>NZ_OBDO01000025.1 GCF_900215145.1 Geodermatophilus sabuli
TGGACCAGAACCTGTTCAACTCGATCTGTCTGGAGCAGCTGCGGCTGTCGGCGGTGCACGAGGGCGAGACCGTCGCGGTCCTGTCCCGCGGCGCCGAGCGCCCGGAGTACGCCGACGCGTTCCTGTGGGCCGCCCAGCAGCTGGGCGCGGCCACCTACCACCTGCGGCTGCCCGCACCGGCCACGGCCAAGGGCGCCTGGGCCGTCGGCGAGTCCGGCCTGGGCACCAACCCGCGCGCGGTGGAGGCGCTCAAGGCCGCCGACATGGTCATCGACCTGACCTTCCTGCTGTTCTCCAAGGAGCAGTTCGCCATCCAGGACGCCGGCACCCGCATCCTCACCTGCGTGGAACCCGCTCCGCTGCTGGCCCGCCTGATGCCCACCCGCGAACTGCGCGAGCGGGTCGAGATCGGCGCCGAACTGCTGGCCGGGGCCACCACGATGCGGATCACCAGCCCGGCCGGCACCGACGTCACCTACCGCCTGGGCGTCTACCCCACCCTGAGCGAGTACGGCTTCACCGACACCCCCGGCCGCTGGGACCACTGGCCGGCCGCGTTCGTGTTCACCGGCGGCGCCGACGACGGCGTCGACGGGCGCATCGTGCTGTCCCCCGGGGACGTGCTGCTGCCGTTCAACACCTACGTGCAGACCCCGGTCGAGCTCACCATCGAGGCCGGCTTCATCCGCGCCATCCGCGGCGTGGGCGGCGCCCCCAGCCTGGACGCGGACCTGCTGGACTCCTACATCCGCAGCTTCGACGACCCCCGCGGCTACGGCATGTCCCACGTCGGCTGGGGCCTGGACGAGCGCGCCCACTGGCACGGACTGACCCAGTTCGGCGGCGGCATGGGCATGGAGCTGCGCTCCTTCTACGGCAACGTGATGTTCTCCATCGGCCCCAACAACGAACTCGGCGGCCCCAACGACACCCCCTGCCACTTCGACATCCCGATGCGCGGCTGCAGCCTCTACCTCGACGACGCCCTCATCGTCGACGCCGGCGAGCTCACCGTCCCCGAGATGCGCCCGGGAAACCGCCGATGAGC
>NZ_OBDO01000023.1 GCF_900215145.1 Geodermatophilus sabuli
CTAGCTTTCGCCCTTGAGGTCAAGGGTCTCGTGCGGGCGGGCGTGAGCGGACCGGGCACTTTGGTGTCCGGCCTCGGGCAGCAGCGTGGTGGTCGGTCCGGCGATGGGGCCTGGTCGGCAGGCTGATGAGACGCCGTCGAGCGGCAGGCTTTCATGTGCGCCGTGGGCGGCCCCAGGGCGAGCGGGCGGCAAGCTAGGTTGCGCCGTCGTGCGGCATAGCTATCGCAGCCGTCACCGCTCGCTCTGGTGCCGGGCTCGACGGTAGCGCTGTTCGTCGAAGGGTTGCTGGGTCTTGAGCAGGGTGTAGGCCAGGCGGCAGGCGTGGCGGGCCAGTGCGATGCGCGCCGGGATGGGCCGCAGGCCTCGAGCACGCAGCTCGCGGTGGCGGTCGATGAAGGGACCGCAGTGCTGGGACAGGCCCCAGGCCAGGTTCATCAGCGCATCGCGGTGTTCGGGCAGCCCTTGACGGGAGATGGGGGTGCGCCGGTTGATCGTCGAGGACTGGTAGCTGCCCGGTGCCAGGCCGGTTGCGGAGTAGAGGTGCTCGGCGTCGGGGAACCGGTCGATGGGCAGGCTGAAGGCGGCGAAAGCCGCCGCTCGGGCGGTGGCCACTCCAGGCAGCGTGGTCAGCACCTGCCCGTCGCTGCCGGCCAGCAGGGCGGCGATCTCGCCGTCGACTGCGGCGATGTCGGCGGTCAGCGCGCGCCAGCGGGCCATGCTGCGGCCCAGTCGGGCGGCCCGCGCCGAAGCGTCGGCCGGCGGCGGCAGGCAGGTCCGCCATCGGTCAATCCAGAACTCCGCTTCGCGATCGCGGATCCGGCCGTGGGCTCGAGCCCGCAGCGACCGCAGCGAGGGTGGCCGGCCGGCGAAGGCGGCGGCGCAGTCGAGCACCGCCTGACCGATGACGCTGTCGACCTGCAACGCCCGGCCGTGCCCATCGGGAGCGGACAGGCCGGGGCAGAGGGCGTGCAACTGGTCGTGTAGGCGCTGCTGGGCCACCTTGTGCTCGCCGATCAGACCGCGGCGGTGGCGCACCGCGGCGGCCAACGCGTCGTGCCCCTGATCGGGCACCGGCCGGCCCTGGCCCTGGCGGGCCAGATAGGTCAGCGCGGCGCAGTCACGGTCGTCAGTCTTGAACCGCCGCGAGCCCAGCTGGGCCCGTGCGGCGGTGGTCTCCGAGGGGGCGAACAGTCGTACCGATCCAGGAAACCGCTGGTTGAGCTCGCGCATCCAGGCCTGATGCAGGCCTCCGGTCGCCTCGATGGCGAAGACCGGACGGGCAGGCCCGGTGTGGTCGACGACCAACCGGTGCAGCTGCTCCAGCCCCGGGCGTAGCACCGGCAGAGACAGCGGCGGCACCAGTTCACCGGCCTCACTGGTGCTCAGCCAGACCCGGTTGCTGACCTTCCCCGGATCGATCGCCACCACCAACGTCGACGCCGGAAGCGCCTCCTGCAGCAAGCCCACGACAACCTCCCGTCCACTGCGGAAACGTCGTCAGGACGTTCCCGCGGAAACGGGGTCAACGGCTATCAGCT
>NZ_OBDO01000008.1 GCF_900215145.1 Geodermatophilus sabuli
ATGCGCGGCTGCAGCCTCTACCTCGACGACGCCCTCATCGTCGACGCCGGCGAGCTCACCGTCCCCGAGATGCGCCCGGGAAACCGCCGATGAGCGTCCACCGCATCGGCATGATCGTGCCGAGCTCCAACCTGACGATGGAGACGGAACTGCCCCGCATGCTGCGGGACCGCCAAACCGTCCTCCCCGTGGACGAGTTCGTCTTCCACGCCAGCCGGATGCGCATGAAGCACGTGACCCCCGAGGGCCTGCGCGCCATGAACGCGCAGACCGAGCGGGCCGCGCTGGAGCTGGCCGACGCCCGTCCGGACGTCGTGACGACCGCGTGCCTGGTCGCGATCATGGCCCAGGGACCCGGCTCCCACTGCACCGCGGAGGACCAGATCACCGCGGCCCTGCGCAGCGAGGGGGCGACCGCGCCGGTGGTGTCCAGCGCGGGCGCACTGCTGGAGGGCATCGCCGCCCTCGGGGCCCGCCGGGTCGCGATCGTCACCCCGTACCTGAAGCCGCTCACCAAGCTGGTCGCGGACTACATCGAGGACGCCGGGGTGGAGGTGGTCGACGCCCTCAGCCTCGAGGAGCCCGACAACCTCGCGGTCGCCCGCCTGGACCCCATGGACCTGCGCGACCACTACAAGCGGCTGGACCTCACGAACGCCGACGCGCTGGTCCTGTCGGCGTGCGTGCAGATGCCCTCGCTCGCCGCCGTCCAGCCGGTCGAGGACGAGGCCGGGCTGCCGGTGCTCACCGCGGCCGTCGCCACCACCTGGTCGATCCTCACCCGCCTCGGCCTGCCGACGGTGGTACCGGGCGCGGGGCGCCTGCTCAGCGGTGAGCCGGCCCCGGCGGGGGCGTCCCGGTGACCGCGGGCTACGGCGAGGACACCGACCGGACGTACCAGCAGGCCGGTTTCGGCGCGCCCGTGCGCCGTGGGCGGCGGCCGGCGATCGTCGTCGTCGACCTCAGCCGCGGGTTCACCGAACCGGAGTTCCCGGCCGGAGCCGACCTCACCGACGTGGTGACGGCGACCGGTCGGCTGATCGAGGCGGGCCGCCGGGCGGGCGCACCGGTGGTCTTCACGACCATCGCGTACACGCCGGCCGAGGCCGAGGGTTCCGCGGTGACCTGGCTGCAGAAGGCGACCGGGATGCGCACGCTGCGGGAGGGCAGCCCGGCCGTCGCCATCGACCCGCGGCTGCCGATGCGCCCGGAGGACGTGCTCCTGGTGAAGAAGGGCGCCTCGGCGTTCTTCGGGACGACCCTGGCCGCGACCCTCACCGGGCTGGGCTGCGACACGGTGCTGGTCTGCGGGGCGACGACGAGTGGCTGCGTCCGCGCGACCGCGGTCGACGCCGTCCAGTCCGGGTTCCCGGTCCTGGTGCCCCGGGACTGCGTCGGCGACCGGGCGCCCGGCCCGCACGAGGCCAGCCTGTTCGACATCCAGGCCAAGTACGGGGACGTCGTCGACCTCGACGACGCCGTCGCGTACCTGGCGGCCCTGGCCTCCGTCGGGGTGCCGGCATGACCGACGGCCCCGGTCCCCGGTGCGTGACCCAGGCCGCGCTGGCCGACCTCGCCGACGTCCCGGCGGGCAGCCGGTGGGTGCGGTCGGCCGGCGTGCGCCTGCACGTCCTGGACTACGGGGGCGACGGGGTGCCGCTGGTGGTCCTGCCGGGGATCACCAGCCCCGCGATCGCCATGGACTTCGTCGCCCGGGAACTGACCGACCTGGTCCGGCCGCTGGTCGTGGACGTCCGGGGCCGCGGCCTGTCCGACGACGGGGACACCTACGACCTGGACGCGTACGCGGACGACACCGAAGCCGTCGTGACCGGCCTGGGACTGGAGCGACCGGTCCTGCTCGGCCACTCGATGGGCGCCCGGATCGCGGCGGTGGTGGCGGCGCGGGGGGCGGTCCCGCTCCGCGGCACCGTGCTGGTCGACCCGCCGATGAGCGGCCCCGGCCGCGGTCCCTACCCGACGACGCTCGCCGCCTTCCTCGGGCAGCTGGCGGAGGCGAAGCGCGGGACGACCGCCGACGAGGTGGCCCGGTCCTGGCCGCGCTGGCCGCGGCGCGAGCAGGCGCTGCGCGCCCGGTGGCTCGCGAGCTGCTCGGAGCGGGCGATCGCCGAGACGCACCGCGGGTTCGAGACCGAGGACTTCTTCGCCACGTGGCCGCACGTCCCGGCGCCCACCGTGCTCGTCCACGGCGGCGACAGCCCCGTCGTGACCGCTGCCGGTGCTGCCGAGGCCGCCCGGACCAACCCCGCCGCGGAGCTGGTCGAGGTGCCCGGCGCCGGCCACATGGTGTTCTGGGACGTCCCCGACACCGCGCTGTCGGAGACCCGCCGCGCCCTCGCGTCCCTGCTCGGCCGCGCCGTCGTCGACGTCGCGTGATGCCCGCCGGGGTCAGGTCCACGAGGACCTGACCCCGGCGCCACACCTGCCTCCGTCAGGGGCAGGTCTCCTCGCGCTTCACGACCCCGAGGTCGATGAGCCCCTCGACCTCACCGGTCACGCGCTGACCGGCCGGGACGTTCTGCGTGCAGACCATCCAGTTCGAGTCGACCAGCTGGTTGCGCGACCCCAGTAGGTCGTGCGACCGGCTCAGGAAGACGCCGTTGCTCTGCACGGTGATCTGCGCGGTCTGCAGGTCGACCCCGACGAGGTCCGGCATCGCGAAGTCGACGACCACCTCGGGCTGGGTCGCCGGAGCCGGCGGCGGCGTGGTCGGCGGCTGGGTGGGCGCCACGGCAGCCGGCGGGACCACGGTCGTGGGAGCAGTCGCGGGGCTGGACGACGACTCGGCGGGGGCCGTCGGGGAGGACGAGCCGGCCGCCGAGGACGTACTGGCCGCCTCGATCGAGTCCGCCGCCTCCGACCCGCCGTTCGCGTTCCCGATGCCGATGCCGATGACGAGCGCGGCCGCCACACCCCACACCCACGGACGTTTGAGGAACGGCTTCTGCTCGGGCGCCGCAGGGAGCGGCGCGGTGACCTGCTGCGGCCAGGGATCCGACCCCTGCGGACCGGGCGGGGGGAAGGGCGGCGGGCCCTGCGGCTGCGACACGGATGACCTCCGACGACGAAGGAGAGGAGACGGAGGGCAGGACGCCGACCGGGCGATCGGACGAGACCGGCCCGTATCGCCGTCGCGTCATCGGCACGCGGAACGGGCGCCGTGACCGTCCGGAGGCGTCCCGGAGGTGTTCCGTGGTCAGACCGGACGCACCCGCCACAGACGCCACAGACGCCTCGCGCACCTGACCGGACCGGTCCGTCCGGGCCGGTAGACAGGCACCATGAGCGCCACGGACCTCCGGTCGACCGACACGAACACCCGGCCGGCCGTGGCGATCTCGGCCACCTCCACCCCCGTCCTCAGCTACGCGCTGGCCCACAACCGGGTGCCGGTGGTGAGCCGGCTGGCGTTCACCAACCACGGCGGCGCGGTCCGCGCGGCGACGGTCCGGCTCGGGGTCCGCGACGCCGAGGGCCCGATCGGCACCGCCGTCGAGCTGCTGGTCGACCTCGACGCCGGCCAGACGACGGTCCTCAGCGACGTCGGCCTAGTGATGGACCCCGCCGCGATGTTGCAGATCGAGGAGCAGCGCCCGGGCTCGATCGAGATCGACCTGCTGGTCGACGGCGAGGACGTCGCGGGCACCGCCGTCCCGGTGCAGGTGCTGGCCGCCAACCAGTGGCTGGCCGCGCCGGTGCCGCTGGCGCTGGAGATGCTGGCCGCGCACGTGCTGCCCAACCACCCGGCGGTCAGCGCGCTGATCGACGAGGCCAGCGCGCTGCTGGAGAAGCGCACCGGCAGCGCCTCGGTGCAGGGCTACCAGTCCGGCCCGGAGCGGGTCGACGAGATCGTCGCCGCGCTCACCGAAGCGATGCGCCGGCGCGGCATCCGCTACAGCGAGCCGCCGGCCAGCTGGGCCGACGTCGGCCAGAAGGTGCGCACGCCCGGCGACGTCCTCGACGGCCGCGTCGGCACCTGCCTGGACACCGTCGTCGTCCTCGCCGCCGCCCTCGAGCAGGCCGGCATCCGGCCGCTGCTGTGGCTGGCCGAGGGCCACGCGTTCCTCGGGTACTGGCGCGAGGAGCGCGGCGCGGAGAGCGCCGCCACGACCGACGTCGCCCCGCTGGTCAACCTGGTCGACCTCGGGCTGGTCCGGCTGGTCGAGACGACGCTGCTGACCAGCCGTGCCCGCGACGACGAGCCGCAGGACCTGCACTCCCCCGCCTACGACGCCTGGCTGACCGGCGACCTCGACCGCGTCCTGGGCGTCACCGACGTCCACCGGGCCCGGCGCGACGGCATCGTGCCGCTGCCGGCCCGCACCCGCGGCCCGGACGGCGCGGTGCAGGTGTTCGAGTACCGGCCGGCGCAGCACAGCGTCGCCGCCCGGCCGGTCGAGCGGGTGCCGGCGCCGGCCCAGCCGGGCCGCACGGAGACACCCGCGCGGGTGCAGCAGTGGAAGAACAGCCTGCTCGACCTCTCGCTGCGCAACCGGCTGATCAACTACTCCGAGCGCGCCGGGCTGCCGCTCGCCGTGCCCGCCGCGCACCTGGGCACCCTGGAGGACCTGCTGCACGCCGGCACCGCGGTGCAGCTGCTGCCCAGCGACCGGATCGCGGCCGTCCAGCGCGAACGCGGGCTGCGCTCGGCCGCCGAGTTGCCCGCCGACGTACTCGCCGAGCTGCTGGTGGAGCGCAAGTCCGTGCACGCCGACGTCACCGAGGGCGGCTACCTGCCCCGGCTGCGCAACCTGGCCTACAAGGCGAAGACCGTGCGCGAGGAGACCGGCGCCAACAACCTGTACCTGGCGCTGGGCAGCCTGGCCTGGGAGCTCGACGGCCGGCCGCTGCGCTCGCCGCTGGTGCTGGTGCCGGTCACCCTCACCCCGACCAGCCGCAACGGCGTCTACCGGCTGACCCTCGACGACACCGGCACGAGCACCCCCAACTACTGCCTGCTGGAGAAGCTCCGCCAGGTGCACGGCCTGACCGTCCCCGGCCTGACCGAGCCCGCCGAGGACGGCGCCGGCATCGACCTCGACCGCGCGCTGCAGGCCATGCGCCAGGCGCTGGCCGACGCCGCGCTCCCCTACCGCGTCGAGCCGACCGCCGACCTGGCGGTCCTGCAGTTCGCTAAGTTCCGGCTGTGGAAGGACCTCGACGAGCACTGGGCCGACTTCACCGCCAACCCGCTGGTCGCCCACCTCGTCCACGAGCCGACCGAGGCGTTCACCGACCCCGCGCCGGACACCGCCGGCCGGGTGGACCTCGACGAGCTCGCCGCCCAGTGCCCCGTCCCCGCCGACGCCTCGCAGCTGCGGGCGGTCGCGGAGGCCGGCGCCGGCCGCACCTTCGTGCTCGAGGGCCCGCCCGGCACCGGCAAGTCGCAGACCATCACCAACCTGCTCACCCGCGCGGTTGCCGACGGCAAGCGGGTGCTGTTCGTCGCCGAGAAGCGGGCGGCCCTGGACGTCGTCGCGCGGCGGCTCGAGGCCGTGGGCATGGCTCCCTTCGCCCTCGACCTGCACGACAAGGGCAGCAAGACCTCGGTGGTCCGGGCGCAGATCAAGGCGGCGCTGGAGCACGCCGTCGTCGTCGACGAGCAGGGTCTGGCCGCCGACGGCGAGGACCTGCGCTCCGCCCGCCGCACCCTCGCCCGCTACGCCGACCGGCTGCACGCCGAGAACGCCACCGGACTGTCCTACTACTCGGCGCGGACGGCGGTCCTGGCCGTGCGCGACGGCGTCCCGGCGATGCCGCTGCCGGCGACGTTCGTCGCCGGGGCCTCCGCCGAGACGATGACCGCGGTGCGCCGCGCGCTGGCGCTGCTGCCCGACATCGCCGACCTGGTCCGGCCCTCGCCGCAGCACGCGTGGGCCTTCGTCGACACCGCGCAGGTGGACCTCCTCGCCGCCCAGCAGGCCGCCGCCGCCGTCGACGCCGCGATCCGCGAGCTGCCCGCCGAGGCGCACCTCGCCCGCGCGCTGCGCGAGGTGCGGACGCCGGAGGACCTCGGCGCCCTCGCGCACCTGCTGTCCGGCCCGGCGACGTCCCTCGACGTGCTCGACGAGGTGCCGACCGAGCGTTGGACGACGGCGACGGCGAGCGTCCTCGGTGAGGTCGCCGCGTTCGCCGGTGCCGTCCACCCCGGGCTGGAACTGGCCACCCCGGCCGCGCTGGAGCTGCCGCTGGCCGAGCTGTACGTCGCCGCGCAGACCGCCCAGGCCGGACGCTGGATGGCGCGCCGGAAGGGGTTGCGCGCGGTCCGCGACCAGCTCGCCCCCGTGCTGCGCCCCGGGGTGAAGGTCAAGCTCGCGGACGTCCCCGAGCTGACCGCCGCCCTGTGGCGGGTGCAGACCGCGGCGCAGGGCATCGCCGCCCGCGCCTCGGTCATCCCGGGGCTCGCCGTGCCGGCCGGGTGGAACCCGCTGGTCGACCCGGCGCTGCTCGACGGGCAGGTGGCCTGGCTGCGCGCGGCCGGCGCCGCCGCGGACCGCGACGGCGAGTTCGCCGCCGCGCTGCGCCGCTGGGTCGTCCAGGGCCCCGGCCCCGACGCCGCGACCGGCGCGGCCGTCGCCCGGCTCCGCGACGCCGTGACCGCCCTGTTGCGGGTGTGCTCCACCGGCTCCCGCCAGCTCGCCCGCTGGGCCGGGGACGACGGCCTGGTGCTGCGCTGGCACATGACCCGCCCCGAGCGCGGCGTGGAGCACACCGGGCTCATGTCACTGCGCCGCTGGGCGGACTTCATCGACACCCTCGAGCCGCTGCGCACCGCCGGCCTACACGAGGCGCGGGCGCTGCTGGTCAGCGGCGAGCTGCTCGCCGACGACGCGGTGCGGGCCTTCGAGCACGGCGTCGCCCTGGCCTCGGTCACCGAGCGGCGCGCCGCCTCCGGCCTGGACGGGTTCGACGCCGACGTGCACCAGAAGGCGATCACCCGGTTCACCGCCGCGTCCAAGGCGGTGCGCGAGCACCTGCGCTCGGCACTGCCCGGCGCGGTGCTCGCCGCCCGCCCGTTCGACGCCGCCAGCGGCAACGGCCAGGTCGGCGCGCTGCAGCGGGAGCTGGCCAAGTCCCGCCGCGGGCTGGGCGTGCGCGGGCTGCTGGCCCAGTACGGCGAGCTGGTCACCGCGGTCATGCCGTGCGTGCTCGTCTCCCCGGACTCGGTGGCGCGGTTCTTCCCGGCCGAGGCCGGCCTGTTCGACCTGGTGGTGTTCGACGAGGCCTCGCAGATCCGGGTGGCCGACGCCGTCGGCGCCCTGGGCCGGGCGAAGGCCGCGGTCGTCGTCGGGGACAGCCGGCAGATGCCGCCGACGTCCTTCGCCGAGCCGTCCTCCGGATCGGCCGAGGACGACGCGATCGAGCTGCTGGGCACCGCGGTCGAGGACGAGGAGTCGATCCTCTCCGAGTGCGTGCAAGCCCGGGTGCCGCGGCAGTGGCTGTCGTGGCACTACCGCAGCCAGGACGAGTCGCTGATCGCGTTCAGCAACGCCAACTACTACGACAACCGGCTGTCGTCGTTCCCCGCGCCGACCCACGGCCGGCCCTCGGCGGACGTCGACGGCCGCGGCATCTCGCTGGTGCGGGTCAACGGCACCTTCCACCGCTCCGGCGCCGGGCGGCTGCTGCGCACCAACCCGATGGAGGCCAAGGCGGTCGTCGCGGAGATCCGCCGCCGCTTCGACGCCTGGCAGGCCGGGGAGGACGGCAGCCTGCCCTCGATCGGCGTCATCACGTTCAACGTGCAGCAGCGGGCCTACATCGAGGGCCTGCTGCGCGACGCCGGCGACGACCGCCTGGTCGAGGCGCTGGACCGCACCGACGGCGAGGGGCTGTTCGTCAAGAACCTGGAGAACGTGCAGGGCGACGAGCGCGACGTCGTGCTGTTCTCCACCGGCTTCAGCGTCAACGACCGCGGGTTCCTGCCGCTGAACTTCGGCCCGCTCAACCGGGTGGGCGGCGAGCGGCGGCTCAACGTCGCGGTCACCCGCGCCCGGCGCCAGGTCGTCGTCTTCTCCTCCTTCGAGCCGTCGCAGCTGCGGGCGGAGCAGACCTCCTCGGTGGGCATCAAGCACCTGCGCGCCTACCTCGACCTGGCCGCGCTGGGCACCGACGCGCTCCCCCGCGACGCCCGGCCGGTCGCCGTCCCGGATCGGCACCGCGAGGAGATCGCCGCCGCGCTGCGCGACCGCGGGCTCGTGGTGCGCACCGACGTCGGGCTCTCGGAGTTCCGGGTGGACCTGTCGGTCGCCCGCGCCGAGGCCCCGGACGCGCCGGTGATGGCGGTCCTGCTCGACGGCCCCGCGTGGGCCCGCCGGCGCACGGTCGGCGACCGCGACGGCCTGCCGGTCGACGTGCTCGCCGGGATGCTGCGCTGGCCCGCGGTCGAGCGGGTGTGGCTGCCGACCTGGCTGCGCGACCGCGCCGCCGTCCTCGACCGGCTGGTCGCCGCCGTACCTGCGCCCGATCTCCCGGCCCGAGCGGCAGAAATGGCCATTTCTGCCGCCCCGGCGCACATCGAGGAGGCCGCGGTGGTCGCGCCGCCGGTGGACGTCGTCCCGCCCGTGCCCGCACCGGCCGAGCCGCCCGCGACCGAGCTGAAGTCGGCGGTCCCGCTCCGGGCCACCACGCCGGTCGTCGTCGAGGTGGCGGCACCGGTCGCCGACGTCCCGCAGGCGGCGGTCGTCGTGGAGCCGACCGACGGCGAGCCCGCCGTCCCCACCCCGGTCGTCGACACGGCGCCGACGAAGCCGGCCCGGCGGACGCCGAGGAAGACGGCGTCACCACTGGACGGCGAGCTGCCGTTCGTGCCGTGGGTGCCCAAGACCGCCGGGGACCGCAAGGTGCTCGACTCGCTGTCCGACGCCCGGATCGCGCGCACGGTGAAGCGGGTGCTGACCACCGGACTCAAGGCCGAGGGGCCGGTGCACCGGGACCGGCTGGCCCGGCTGACCGCGAGCGCGTTCGGCCTGACCCGGGTCAGCGAGGCCCGGCGCGACGCGCTGCTGGCGCTGCTGCCGCCGGCCACCCTCGTCGGCGAGTTCGTCTGGCCCGAGGCGCTGGACCGCGACACGTGGCCGGCCTTCCGCCGGCAGGCCGCCAGCGCGGACCGTCCGCTGGAGCACGTCGCGCCGGAGGAGGTCGGCAACGCGATGGTCGCGCTGTGCCGCGCCAGCGCCGGGATGACGCCGGACGAGCTGTTCCTGCGGACGGCGGAGGTGTTCGGCTACCGCCGGCGGACGCCGTCCCTGCTGCCGCTGCTGGAGGCGGCGCTGGCCCGCGTGCTGGACGCCGGGCGGCTCTCCCGCCAGGACTCCGGCCTGCTGACCGTGGCCGCGTGACCGGGCTGCGCGCGGGCGGCGGCCGGACGTCGGCGACGATGGCGGGGTGAGCTCTCCCTCCCTCGTGGGCACGAGGCTGGACCCGGCCGCGTTCGAGGCGGCGGTGCGGGAGGCGGTCGGTCGCCTCACCGGCGTCGCCGAGCGGACCCCGCTGCAGCGCAACGCCCGCCTCTCCGCCGCCACCGGCGCCGACGTCTGGGTGAAGCGGGAGGACCTGCAGATCGGGCGCTCCTACAAGGTCCGCGGCGCCTACAACACGATCGCCGGACTCGACGCCGGCGCCCGCGCGGCCGGGGTCGTGTGCGCCAGCGCCGGCAACCACGGCCAGGGCGTCGCGTACGCCTGCCGGGCGCTGGACGTCCACGGCTCGGTGTTCGTGCCGGGAACGACGCCCCGACAGAAGCGGGAGCGGATCCGCGCCCTGGGTGGGGACGCGGTGGAACTCGTCGTCGCCGGTGACTCCTACGACGAGGCGGCGGCCGCCGCGGCGGCGTTCGCCGAGCGCACCGGTGCCACCCTCGTGCCCGCCTTCGACGCCCCCTCGACCGTCGTCGGCCAGGCCACGGTGGCCGTCGAGGTGCTCGACCAGCTCCCCGTCCCGCCGGACGTCGTAGTGCTGCCCGTGGGCGGCGGCGGGCTGCTGGCCGGCTGCGGCACGTGGCTGCGGGCGCACAGCCCCGGCACCCGGCTCGTCGGCGTGGAACCGGCGGGCGCGGCGAGCATGGCCGCCGCCCTGGCCGCCGGGCGCCCGGTGGAGCTGGCGGAGCTGGACACGTTCGTCGACGGCGCCGCCGTCCGCCGGGTCGGCGACGTCACCCTGCCGCTGGTCCGCGACTGCGGCGCGGACCTGGTCGCCGTCCCCGAGGGCCAGATCTGCACCGAGATGCTCGACCTCTACCAGGTGGACGGCGTCATCGCCGAGCCGGCCGGTGCGCTGGCGCCGGCCGCCCTGACCGGCGGGCTGGTCGCGGTCGAGCCGGGGCAGACGGTCGTGTGCCTGCTCTCCGGGGGCAACAACGACGTCAGCCGGTACGCCGAGGTCGTCGAGCGGTCGCTGGTCCACCGCGGGCTGAAGCACTACTTCCTGGTGGAGTTCCCGCAGGAGCCCGGCGCGCTGCGCCGTTTCCTCGACGAGGTGCTCGGCCCCGACGACGACATCGTGCTGTTCGAGTACGTGAAGAGGGACAACCGGGAGACCGGCGCGGCGCTCACCGGCATCGAGATCGGCCGGGCCGGCGACCTCCCCGGCCTGCTGGCGCGGATCGAGGCCAGCCCGCTGCGCATCCAGCACCTGGCTCCCGGCACCACGGCCTACCGCTTCCTCGTCTGACCCGGCGGCCGGCTCCCCGCCGGACCGTCTCCCTCCGGCTCCCACCGTGTGGTCACGCCGGGAGGAGGAAGTCGCAGGCCGGGCCACTCGCCCGGGCCAGGCGGCGGTCGAGGGTGAGGAGGGGTGCTCCGAGCTCCTCGGCCAGCGCCACGTAGGCGGCGGCGTACGCGGTGACCGTCGGGTGGAGCGCCCACACGCGGGGCGCCAGCGGCTCGAAGGGGAACGACGTCACGCTGAGCTGCACGAGGTCGTGGTGGGCCAGGATGGCGACATCGCGGCCCAGGCGCCCCCCGAGGACCGCCCGGCGCAGGGCGCCGGACACCTCGACCAGCAGGTGGCCGGGAGCGGCGAGCGCCTCGCCGCGGACCTGTCGGCGTACCCAGGTGCCCTCGTCGCCGCTGTCGACCAGGGCGGCCAGCACCGCGGAGGCGTCGACGACGAGCGTCACGGCCGGCCGGCGTCCCTGGCCTCCAGGATCTCCTCGGCGGACAACCGGGTGCCCGTGGCGCGCACCCGCTGCTCCACCCGCTCCCAGAGCTCGTCCGGGGCCGGCCGCTCGGCCAGCGCCTTCAGCTGCGCCCGGACGTACTCCTGCAGCGACTGGCCGGCGCGCGCCGCACGCGCCGCGAGGACGTCGCGCGTCTCGTCGGGTACGTCGCGGATCGTCATGGAGACGGGCATGCCATCACTCTAGCTGCGTCGCATGCACTCTGCATGCGGTGCCGTGACGCGGGCGTGGATGGTCGTTCCCAGGTTCGCGTTCTACCGTCGTCGTCCAGTCGTCGTCGATCCCGGGAGGGCCGCGCACCGTGGACGAGGCGCTCGACCCCACCGGAGCCGTCGCCGACCTGGCCGGCACCCGCCAGGTCCACCTCCTGGAGCCCGGCGACCCCGAGCGGATCGGGCCGTACACGCTGATGTGCCGGCTGCCCCGCGGCGGCCAGGGCGCCGACGTCTTCGTGGGCTCCACCGGGGACGACGGCCCGCTGGTGGTCATCAAGCGGCTGCCCGAGGCCGCACCCGAGCTGGCCCGCAAGCGGCTGGCCCGCGAGGTGGAGAACGCCGCCCGGGTGAAGAGCTCGCGGGTGGCCCGGATCGTCGACCAGGACCTCGCCGCCGGCGCGCCCTACTACGTGCAGGAGTACGTGTCCGGCACGCCGCTGGACGAGTTCCTGGCCCACCGCTCGGCCGGGCTCAACGCCGAGGAGCTGCGCCGCATCGCCATCGGCCTGCTCCGCGCGCTGCGAGACGTGCACGCCGCCGGCGTCGTCCACCGGGACGTCAAGCCAGGCAACATCATCATCTCCGGCAGCGACGTGTGGCTGGTCGACTTCGGGATCAGCCGGTACATCGGCCCCGAGCCGCCGTCGGGCACCGCGACCACCGGCATGGCGGTGCTGGGCACGAAGCTGTTCGCCAGCCCCGAGCAGCTGCAGGGCGCCGCGCTCACCGAGGCCAGCGACCTCTACAGCTGGGGCATGGTGATCGCCTTCGCCGCGGGGGCGGAGCACCCGGTCGACCCGGACGACACCATGTCCGACTCCGACTACTTCCTCGCCCTGCGCGGCGGCCGGCTCAACCTGTCGCGGGTGCCGCCCAACCTGCTCGACAGCGTCAGCCAGGCGCTGCGGTACGCCCCGGAGAAGCGGCCGTCGGTGGCGCAGCTGGCCCGGCAGGTCGAGCAGCAGACCCGCTGGCTGGGCGGCACCTCGCAGATCCCCGACCCGCGGACGACGATGCGCGACCTGCAGTCGGTGGGCGCGGTGGTCGAGGCCGCGCGCTACGAACTGGCCCGGCTGGAGCGGGCGATCGCCGACACCCGGACCGGGTTCGCCGCCGCCGTCGCGGTCGCCGTCCTGCTCGGGATCATCGCCGGGCTCGTCCTGGCGGTCCTCTACCACGTCGTCCTCTGACCCACGTCGTCCTCTGACCCACGTCCCCTCACCCACCGTCCCCCGAGGAGGCCACCGCCTGTGTCCGGCATGTACGAGCGGGCGCTCGCCCAGCAGCGCCTGGACGCGCGACGGCACCGCTACCGCGAGCGGCAGCGCGTGCTGCTGGCGGTGTTCTGCGCGACCGCCGTCGTCTTCTTCGTCCTCTTCGTCCGCTGAGCCGGCGATGAAGCGTCGCGTCTGCCCGCGCTGCCTGGAGCCGCTGGTCACCCCGGTGTGGCGGGACGCCGCCGGGGTGCCGCGGCGCCCGCCGGTCGAGCGGCGCAGCCGCTGGCAGCGCCTGCTGGAGCCGCTGCGGACCGCCGAGATGGCGCCGCCACCCACCCCCAGGGACGCCGCCGTCGCGGCCGCGGCCAGCGTCAGCCCCACCTGCCCGAACGGGCACCGGCTGCCGCCGGCCTACCTGGAGCGCCCGACGATCGTCGTGGGCCTGGTCGGGCTGACCGGCGCGTCGAAGAGCACGTACCTGACCGTCCTGATCGACCTGCTGCACGAGGGGGCGCTGGCGCCGCTCGGCATCTCCGTGGAGATGGACGAGGAGAGCGCGGCTCGCTTCGACGACTACCGCTACCGGCTCATGGTGCAGCGCCGGCAGCTGCCGCTGACCCTGCCGCTGCTGGGCGAGGGCAGCTCACCGGAGCCGTTCATGCTCGTGCTACGCGGCACCGGGCGGGGCGGCGCCGAGCGGGCGGTCAACCTGGTCTTCTTCGACGCCTCCGGCGAGCAGCTCTACCGCGCCGAGGACATGGGCCAGTACGGGAAGTTCCTCTACGCGGCGTCGTCGGTGCTGGTGCTGCTCTCCCCCGGCGTCTTCCCGCGGCTGCGGCACCTGGCCGACCCGGGCGAGGAGTCGATGGGTCTGGCCCGGCACACCCAGATGGTGGTGAACCTGGCCAACCTGCTGCGCACCGCGCGCAACCTGCACCCGGACAGCCCGCTGGCGGGCGTCTCGGCGTCGGTCGTCGTCACCAAGGCCGACAAGCTGCGCGGCCTGCCCGACTTCCCCGCCGGCGCGCTGCGCGACACCGACCTGGCCGCGATGCCCCTGGCGCACTGGTTCGCCGACGTGCGGTCCACCAGCTC
The DNA here is from genome assembly GCF_900215145.1 of Geodermatophilus sabuli. Classification (GTDB taxonomy): domain Bacteria; phylum Actinomycetota; class Actinomycetes; order Mycobacteriales; family Geodermatophilaceae; genus Geodermatophilus; species Geodermatophilus sabuli. The sequence goes on from NZ_OBDO01000008.1 coordinate 13,728, forward strand.
CCGACTGGTCGACTTCCTCGAGGTCAACGGCGGCTCGAACCTGCTGACCGCGGTGCTCAACCGGCTGCCGCGGCCCACCGTGCACGCGGTGTCGGCCACCGGCGCCGACGCGCGCGACGGCGGCTACCCGGAGATCTCCCCGGTGGGCTGCCTGGACCCGCTGCTGGTGCTGCTGGCCCGGCACGGCTTCCTGTCCGAGGAGGGGCTGGACCCGGAGGAGGCCGGCTCGGCTCTGCGCGGCGAGTGGTTCGGATGAGCGGCCGGGCGTACCCGCAGGCGGTCTACACCTCCGCGCCGCGGACCCTGGAGGGGCCGGGCTTCGGCGTCTTCGCCCACTCCCCCGACTGGCCGGCGGAGGTGGGCCGCACGCGCAAGGCGCTCGGCGCGCTGGTCGGCTTCACCCCGGACGCGGGCGAGGCCTTCGGCCTGGTGCAGCGCGGCGCCGGCCGGCTGCTCTACCGCAAGGTGGCGGCCCGCACCGACGGTTTCGGCCGGCCCGGCAACTACCTGGTGCACCTGCTGTGGGACGACGGCGACCGGCTGGGCCTGCGCGACCTGCTGGCGCTGCGCCGCACCGGCCGCTTCCTCGACGGGCTCGACGCGGACGCCGCCCCGACCGCGGAGCTGCCGCCGCTGCGGGTGCCGCCGGCCGAGCGCACCGTGCCGGCCCTCACCGCCGACGACGTGGACGCCCTCACCCCGTGCCTGGCGCTGCTGCTGGCCGCGCTCGCCGACGGATCGGGGGCGTGCACCCTGCCGCGGCGGACGCCGTCGGGCCGGGAGGTCGCCGACGTCGTCGCCGCCGTGCTGCCGCGGGGGCTGACCGCCGACGTCTCGCTGACCTCCGATCCGCAGGCCGACGACGGCGACACCGCCGCGGTGGCGGTCGCCCTCGGGGACGGGCCGGCCGGGGCGGCCGCCGGTCCGGTCGACACCGAGCGGGCGGGCTCGCTGCTGGCCGCGGCCAGCAAGGGCTACCTGCCGCCGGACACGATCGGCGACCTGCGCGCGCTGGACGCGTGGCTCTTCGCCGACGAGTGGGCCGAGCAGGACGCCGCCGACCTGACCGCGGAACAGGTGGCCTGCGTGCTCGGGTCCGACGCCGCCGCGCGCTGGCTGACCCGCGGGCGCAACTCCGCCGACGCGCTGACCCTCGCCGCGGCCGAACCGCAGGTGTCCACCGCGCTGCGGACGTCGGTGCGCCGGTCGGCGGCGGTCGCCCGGCGGGTGCGGGCCGAGGTGCTGGCCCGGCTGCTCGACGAGGTGTTCGACGGCGCCGACGGGCCGGACGAGGCGGCCGTCGCGGTCGCCGGGCTGACCCAGGGTGACCTGTGCGAGGCCCTCGCCGAGGAGGTGCGGAGTGGCCGGCGGATCGCCCACCTCGACCGCGCGGCCGGGCTGCTCGTCGAGCAGGCGCTCAGCCTCGGGGTCCGGCTGCCGCTGCTGCGGCTGACCGACGACCGGTGGGAGCTGGCCCTGCTGGCGTCCCGGCGGCGGGTGGTCGGCGACGCGCTGGAGGCGCAGTGGCGCGCGGACGGCGGCTGGGAGGAGGAGCACCGGGCGCTGCTGGGGCACCTGCTGGTGGCCGACGTCGGCTGGCTGGCCCGGCTGGAGCCGCTGGTGCCGGCGTCCGGGCTGCCGCCGGTGCTGCGCTGGGCCGCGCTGCGGATGGACGTCGCCGGGGTGGAGAAGCTGGCCGCCGCGGTCGCCGTCGGGGCCACCGCCGGGCAGGGGTGGGCGCTGCGCGAGGTCGTGTTCGGCTCGGAGCTGCCGGCGCGCGACGTCGACGCGATCCTCGGCCGCTCGCTGGCGCTGCTGCTGGTCGACGACGGCTGGCCCGCGGACCTGGCGGAGTCCTTCGCCCGCAGCCGCGGCGCCGCCGACGACGTCCCCCGCCGGCGCCGCCGCCGCGACTGAGCCGGACCGCCCCGCCGGCACGGCTGACCGGACCTCGCCGCAGGGCGGTGTCCTCCTGCAGGAGAACACCGCCCTGCCCAGCTCGGTCGAGCGTCCGCGGAGTGTGTCCCACCCCTCGTCCCCACCGGGACCTTGGGCCCGGTTGTGGACGGTCTCTTCTCGTTAACGTCGGCCGTCAAGGGGACCGACAGCGAGGAGAGCACGTGAGCCAAGCCGTGCACGACCGTCCACTCCACTCCGTGCCCGCCGACGGCGGTGAGGACGTCGCCGCGGGAGCGACCGCCGGCCGGCTCGGTGGGGTCGCCGCGCTGCTGGGGAGGCCGCAGGCGATCGCGGCCGAGACCGTGCAACTCGGCCGGGACCTCGTCGAGATCGTCCGCGGGACCGACCGCATCACGCCGTCCCCGAGGGACCGGCGGTTCGCCGACCCGGCGTGGACGGACAACCCCGGCTACCGGCGGCTCGGCCAGGGCTACCTCGCCTGGGCATCGGCGCTGCAGCGCCTCGTCGACCGGCTGGAGGCCGACGGCGGGGACTGGCGGGACGTCGAGCGCGCCCGCTTCACCATCAACGCCCTGACCAGCGCGGCGGCGCCCACCAACACGCTGCTGGGCAACCCGGCCGCGCTCAAGCGGGTGCTCGAGACCGGTGGCGGCAGCGTCGTCCGCGGGGCCAAGGCGCTGGTGGACGACGTCCTGCACAACGGCGGGCTGCCGTCCCAGACCGACCGCTCGGCCTTCCAGGTGGGCCGCAACCTCGGCATGACCCCGGGCGCGGTGGTCTACCGCGACGACGTCATCGAGCTCATCCAGTACTCGCCGTCGACCGAGCGGGTCCGCGAGCGGCCGTTGCTCGTCGTCCCGCCGCCGATCGGCCGCTTCTACTTCCTGGACCTCCGCCCCGGCCGCAGCTTCGTCGAGCACGCCGTCGCCCAGGGGCTCCAGGTCTTCATGATCAGCTGGCGGAACCCGACGCGGAAGCAGGCCCACTGGGACCTCGACACCTACGCCGAGCGGGTCCGCCGCGCGGTCGCGGTGGCCCGGCAGGTCACCGGCTCCCCCGACGTGAACACGGTCGGGTTCTGCGCCGGCGGCATCGTCATGAGCACGCTGCTCAACCACCTGGCCGCCGTCGAGGACCCGAGCGTCCACAGCGCCACCTTCGGGGTCACGCTCCTGGACTTCCACGCCCCGGCACCGATCGGCGCCTTCGCCGGGAGGTCCACGGTGGGCCTGGCGCGGCGGCTGTCGCGCACCCGCGGGGTCATCCCGGCCCGGTCGATGGGCAGCGTCTTCACCTGGATGCGGCCCGACGACCTGGTGTTCGGCTACCTCGTCAACCAGTGGCTGATGGGTGAGGCCCCGCCGGCGTTCGACGTCCTGGAGTGGAACGCCGACGGCACCAACCTGCCGGCCGCGCTGCACGAGGACTTCCTGCGCGTCTTCCGGGAGAACACGCTGACCCTGCCGGGCGAGGAGACGGTGCTCGGCAGCCCGGTGGACCTGGGCCGGATCACCGTGCCGACGTACGTCGTCGGGGCCCTCACCGACCACATCACCCCGTGGAAGGGCACCTACCGCACCACGCACCTGCTGTCGGGCCCCACCGAGTTCGTGCTCAGCTCCAGCGGCCACATCCAGAGCCTGGTCAACCCGCCGGGCAACCCGAGGATGAGCTACTGGACCGGCGGTACCCCCGGCCCCGATCCCGAGGAGTGGCGCGCGCAGGCCGAGCGGCACACCGGCAGCTGGTGGGAGCACTGGGCGGAGTGGGCCGTCGCCCGGTCCGGCGACGAGGTGCCCGCCCCGCAGGAGCTGGGCAGCGAGGACCACCCGGCGCAGGAGGCGGCACCGGGCCTCTACGTGCTGGACCGGGTGCCGGCCTGAGCCGCCGCGGCCGGCGCCGCACCCGGTGCCGGCCGCTCCCCGTCACGTGCGGCCGAGGCCGACGAGGGTGACGTCGTCGACGTCCGGCGGGTCCAGCGCGGTGAGGACGTCGTCGAGCAGGACCTCCAGGGGCCGGCCGGCGGTCACCGCGGCCCGCAGGGTGTCCAGCCGCTCGGGCAGCGGGACGTCACGGCGCTCCACCAGGCCGTCGCTGTACAGCAGCAGCCGGTCGTCGCCGGCCAGCTGCAGCCGCACCTCGGAGTAGTCCGCGGCGTCGAGCAGGCCGAGCGCGGGGCCGCGGCCGTCGGTCACCAGCGTGGCTCCGCCGGCGCCGACGTGCAGCACCGGCAGGTGCCCGGCGCTGGCGACGACGACCGCGCCGGTGGCCGGGTCGACCTCGGCGACGACGACGGTGGCCAGCTCGCCGGGCAGCAGTGCCGCGACCAGGGCGCCGAGCCCCGACAACGCCACCCCGGGGCCGAGGTCGCGCAGCAGGTGCGCGCGCAGCGCGTGCCGCAGCTGGGCGGTGATCGCCGCGGCGGCCAGGCCGTGGCCGGCGACGTCCCCGAGCACGACCGACACCCGGCCGCTGGGCAGCGGCACGAGGTCGTACCAGTCGCCGCCGACGACGTCGGCGGCGATGGGCCGGTAGTGCGCGGCCAGCGTCAGGCCGGGGACCTTGGGCAGCTCCTCGAGCAGCAGCGTGCGCTGCAGGACGGCGGCCAACCGGCTGTCCTCCCCCGCCCGCTGCAGCCGCGTCTCGGTGAGGTGGGCGGCCAGCGCCTGGGCGGCGGCGACCTCGTGCACGCGCCACGGGGCCGCCGTCCCCCGCACCGTCTCGCTCCAGGCGGCGAAGGAGCGGCGCGGGCTCAGCCGCGGCCCGGCGTCGGTCTCGACCGTCTTGGGGGTGTGCGGGTTGCCGCCCCAGGTGACCTCGCGCAGCGTCTCGGGGCGGAACCAGGCCAGGAAGTCCCCGTTCCCGCCGCCGACCTCGACGGCGAGCAGCCCGCTGGCGGTGTCCGCGACGTCGGCCGCGGCCGGGACGACGCGCCCCAGCGCGTCGGTGGCCGGCTGCCCGGTGGCGCGCAGGGCCTCGACCAGCCCGGCCACCCGGTCGGCCGGCGGGGTGCTGCCGAGCAGCCGCAGCCGGCCGTCCAGCCGCACCGCGGAACCGGCGGCGGGCAGCAGGTCGAGCACCGTGCGGTCGCCTCCGGTGAGCGCCGCCCCGGGGTCGCGCGGGGTGCGGCCGACCGCGGCGACCAGCTGCGCCTGCCGCTGCGCGACGCCGACGACCTCGCCCCGGTCGGCGGTCTCGGCGGTGGTGTGCAGCAGCAGGGACGCGGTGCGGCCGAGGAACTCCGCGGCGACCCGGTCGGCGTAGGACGGCCGGTGCGGCCCGGCGTAGTGGTGGCAGGAGATCAGGCCCCACAGCCGGCCGCGGTCGATCAGCGACACCGACATGGAGGCGACGACGCCCATGTTCGCCAGGTACTCCAGGTGCACCGGCGAGACGCTGCGCAGGATCGAGCCGGAGAGGTCCAGCGGGCGGCCGGTGCCCGGGTGCACCGGCGGGTCCAGCGGCACCGGGCGGTACCGGGCGTCGGGGATGAGCCGCTGCCAGTTGACCGTGTAGAGGGCGCGCGCCTGGGCGGGGATGTCGCTGGCCGGGTAGCGCAGGCCGAGAAACGGCTCGAGGTCGGCCCGCCGGTCCTCGGCGACCACCTCGCCGTTCCACTCGGCGTCGAAGCGGTAGACCATCACGCGGTCGAAGCCGGTGAGCTCGCGGACGTCGCGGGCCAGCACCGCGGTCAGCTCGCCGAGGCCGGTGGTCGCCGACAGCCGCTGCAGCACCGCGGGCAGCCGGCGGTGCCACGCGGCCCCGGCCTGCCCGGCGCCCTCGACCGGCTCCCACTCGGTGAGCAGCAGGCCGTCGGCGCGGGAGACGACGACGTCGACCTCGGCGCCGCCCACGGTCACCCGCAGCGGGTTGAGCTCGGCGAGGTCCCCGGCCAGACCGGCGCGCAGCCGGGCGAGGTCGTCGGCGGCGAGCAGCTCGGGCAGGGCCGCCGGCGCAACACCCAGCAGCTCGGCGGCGTTGGCGGAGGCGACGACGACGCCGAGGTCGGGCTCGGTCACGGCCAGCAGCGCGCCGTGCGGCTGGATCGCGCCCGGGACGGCGATCGGCTCGTCGGCGCAGCGGGCCAGGGCGTCGTTGCTGACGCCGGGCATCTCGGGACGGGGGACGGTCGACGTCACCGTCACGACCCTACGGGCGGACCTCTCCCTCGATCAGCCCGGCCGACTCCACGATCGGCACCAGGGCCCGCAGGTCCAGCAGGTCCACGACCAGCCGCACCGGCCGGTTGTCGCGGGGGCAGACCACCTGCAGCGCGACACCGGCGGCCTCCGCCGAGCGGGCGAGGAGGACCAGCTGCCGGGCGCCGGAGGAGTCCAGGAAGGCGGTCTCGGTCAGGTCGACGACGACCGAGCGGGGCTGCTGGGACAGCAGTGACGCCACGGCCTCGCTGAGCTGCGGAGCGGTGGCGAGGTCGAGCTCACCGCGTACTCTCAGCGCCGGTTGCCCGAGGACCGTGGTCCGTTCCACCTCGAACAGCACGGTTCGGCCCCCTCGTCGTTGTCATCCTGCCCATCGCAGGGTAAGGGCCATCGGGCATGGAGGGGGAACTCGGGATGGACGATCCAGCATGGACATAGCCTTCACCGTCCGCCTCCCGGTGGACGGCACCAGCGTGCCGTTCGTGCGCGGGCTGTGCCGGCAGGCGCTGGAGCACCTCGGGGTCGAGCGCACGGCCGTCGACGAGGTGACGCTGGCGCTCACCGAGGCGTGCGCCAACGTCGTCCACCATGCCGGGGAGCACGCGGAGTACGAGGTGCAGGTCGCGATCAGCGACGCGCTGTGCCGGATCAGCGTGTTCGACGACGGCGACGGTCTCGAGCCCGAGGCGCTGCCCGACGCCACCGGGCGCTCGCCGCTGGGTGGCGGTGGCCTGCGGCTCATGCAGGCGCTGGTCGACCGGCTGTCCTTCCGGCACGAGTCCGACGGCCGGCACCGGGTGACGCTGGACAAGCGGCTGTCCTCCCCTCCTCCGCAGCTGCGTCTGGTGGACCCGGTCTGAGCACTGGGCGCATGCACCGGCCGGGCACGGTCCTCGAGGACCGCTACGAGCTCCTCTCCCCGATCGCGGCCGGGGGGATGGGGCGGGTCTGGTGTGCCCGCGACCTGGTCCTGGGCCGCTCGGTCGCGGTCAAGGTCCTGCGGGCCGAGTACACCGGCGACCACGTCTTCCTGACCCGGTTCCGCACCGAGGCCCGGCTGTCCGCGGGGCTGGTGCACCCGAACATCGCCGTCCTGCACGACTACGGCGAGGTCGAGCCCGCGCAGGCCGGCGGCGACCGGCTGGTCTACCTGGTCATGGAACTGGTGGACGGCGAACCGCTGGTGGAGCTGCTGCAGCGGGAACACCGGCTGACCCCGGAGCGGACGCTGGCCGTGCTGCGCCAGGTGGCCGCCGGGCTGGCCGCCGCCCACGCGGCCGGTGTGGTGCACCGGGACGTGAAGCCGGGCAACGTGATCGTCGGCGCCGACGGCACGGTGAAGATCACCGACTTCGGGATCGCGTGGTCGGCGGCGAACGCGGCGGTCACGCGCACCGGCCACGTCGTCGGCACCCCCCAGTACCTCGCGCCGGAGCAGGTACGCGGCGACAAGGCGGTCCCGGCCAGCGACGTCTACTCGTGGGGCATGGTCGCCTACGAGTGCCTGGCCGGCCGCCGGGCGGTGGACGGGCCGGACCCGGTCGACGTCGCGTTCCGGCAGCTGCGCGAGACCCCCGACCCGCTCCCGGACGACGTCCCCGAACCGGTGCGCCGGCTGGTCGAGCAGACCCTGGTGAAGGAGCCGGCGGACCGCATCCCGGACGGCGCGGCGCTGCTGGCCGCGGTGGACGACGTCGTCACCGGGCGGACGCCGTCCACCGGGCGGCACGCGGCCCCTCCGGACCCGGCCCCCGCACCGGCCGCGGCTGCGGACCCGGCCCCGGACGCGGACCGGGCCGACACGCTCGTGATGCCGGCGGTGCGGCCGGAGCCGACGACGCGCGTGCTGCCCGCCGTCCCCGCCGCTGCCGCTCCGGCGGCCGCGGCTCCGGCGGCCGCGGCGGCTGCTGCCGCTCCGGACGACGCCGGGGTCGGCACCGACGCCGATGCGGGTGCGCCCGCCGATGACGACGGCGCCGGCCGGTCGCGGCGGCGCCTGCTGCTCCCGCTGCTCGTGGCGCTGGTCGTGGTCGCCGCCGTCGCGGGTGCGGTGTTCCTCGGCACACGCGGGGAGGCCCCGGCGCCCGCGAGCGCGACGACCCCGCCGCCGGCCGCGCCGACGACGTCCGCGACGCCGACTCCCCCGCCCGCTCCGCCGGTCGTGCGGGTCCGGCTGGCGGCCGCGGAGTACGTGGGCCGGCCGGTCGGCCAGGTGCAGGCGGAGCTCACGGGGCTGGACCTGCAGGTGGCGCTGCGGCCGATCGAGACCTCCGACGTCCCGGACGGTCAGGTGATCGCGGTCGACCCGACCGGCGAGGTGCCGGTGGGCACGACGATCGCGGTCACCCACGCCGTCGCGCCGCCCCCGCCGCCTCCGGTGGTCGTGCCCACGACGGAGGCCCCGGCGCCTCCCGACAGCGGGAACGGCAACGGGAACGGCGACGACGAGGACGGCGAGCGGGACCGCGACCGCGACCGGGACCGCGGCGACAACGGCAACCGCGGGCGGGACTGACCGCATCCGGCCCGCCGGCCGTGGTGAGCCGCCGGCCCCGTCAGCCGTTGGCGGCGGCCAGGCGCGCCTCCCACTGGTCCCCGAGCGTGGCGCCCCACGCGCGGGCCCGCTCCTCCTCGCCCGTGACCAGCGGCCCCTCCGGTGAGGTGACGAGGAAGTGCTCGGCCGGGGCGACCAGCCGGCAGTGCAGGCGGCCGAGGAGCTTCTCCTCCGTCCGCGACGCGTGGTCTAGCTTGGTGACGAGCTTCGGGTGGTCCATGCGGGTGTCGTAGGCCGCCGCGGCGATGGCGGGGCCCTCGATGCGCACCTCGTCCAGCCACTCGCGCAGCCCGGCCGCCGGGTCGACGGACAGTCCGTAGTCGCGGTTGGCCCCCTCGCGGGTGGCGGGGCGCGGCAGGCCGGTCACGTGGTTGGGGGCGCCGACCACGAGCAGCCCGATCTCGGGGCCGAGCGTCGTCGGGGCGTCCGACGCGGCGGTCACCGTCACGGGCAGCCGCGCGGACAGCCCGTCGGCGATCGCGCGGGCGATGGTCCGGCCGTCGCCGAACAGGGACTCGTAGACCACCAGCGCCTTGGTCATGGCGGGCACACCTCCGTGGGTCGTCGTCCTCCCGATGCTGGTCCAGCGGGTGCGGCGGCGCGCCGTCCGGAGGTCCGCAGCGGACGGGACGGACGTCCCCGGCCGGGGTAGGGCCCCATGGTGGAGAAGATCAGCGACCGCCTGCTCAACTGGGCGTCGATCCTGGAGCCGACCACCCGCCTGCAGGCCGAGCGGACGGCGTCGATGCCGTTCATCGCCCCGCACATGGCGCTGATGCCCGACGCGCACCTGGGCAAGGGCGCGACCGTCGGCTCGGTGATCCCGACCGACGGGGCGATCATCCCGGCGGCGGTGGGCGTGGACATCGGCTGCGGCATGAACGCCGTCCGCACCCAGTTCACCGCGGACGACCTGCGCGGGCGGAACCTGTCGACGCTGCACGAGCAGATCTCCCGGGCCGTCCCGCTGTCGGCCGGGCGCTACAACAAGAAGCTGCGCGACTCGGCGGCCGCGCGGGTCGCCGAGCTGCGGGACCTGCCCGGTGCGGCGCAGGCGGACGGCGTCGCACACAACTGGCCGCTGCAGCTGGGGTCGCTCGGGTCGGGCAACCACTTCATCGAGGTGTCGCTGGACGAGGCCGACCGGGTGTGGCTGTTCCTGCACTCGGGCTCGCGCGGAGTGGGCAACCGGCTGGCGTCCAAGCACATCCGGGTCGCGCAGGACCTCGCGCGGGCCCGCGAGTTGGACCTCCCCGACCGGGACCTGGCCTACCTCGAGGAGGGGACGCCGGAATTCGACTCCTACGTCGAGGCGCTGCACTGGGCGCAGCGGTTCGCCTACCTCAACCGCGAGGAGATGATGGACCGCGTCGCCGAGCAGGTCTCGCGGTTCCTGACCACCGAGGTCGAGCGGCAGGTGGAGATCTCCTGCCACCACAACTACACCGAGCGCGAGGAGCACTACGGCCGCTCGGTGTGGCTGTCTCGGAAGGGAGCGATCTCGGCGCGGCGCGGGCAGGAGGGGCTGATCCCGGGGTCGATGGGCGCGGCGTCCTACGTCGTCGTCGGCAAGGGGAACCCGGAGGCGCTGATGTCGGCGCCGCACGGGGCGGGGCGCAACCACTCGCGCGGGCAGGCGCGGCGGATGTTCACCCGCGCGGACCTGGACCGCCGCATGAAGGGCATCGCGTGGGGCCGCTCCGACGCGTTCCTCGACGAGCACCCCGACGCCTACAAGCCCATAGACCAAGTGATGTCAGACGCTTCTGATCTGGTGGAGGTGCGTCACACGCTCAGGCAGGTCGTCAACGTGAAAGGTGACTGAGTCGGACCTCGTCCTCCCCTGCTGTACAGGTTTCTTCGACGGAGAGGGGTCGATCGGCATCTATGAGAGTGGAAGCTCACGTGGCCGGACGCTGCGGGTCCAGTTGACCCAGAATGCCACGGTCTGCAGTACCGTGCTGCTTCTCGAGTGCCAATCCCGCTGGGGTGGTTCTCTCTGCGTGATGAACCGCACGTACGCGCGTCCCGCATGGAACTGGCAGGTCAGTGCCGGCGCAGGCGCCAAGGCGCTCACAGACATCCGCCCCTGGCTCAGGTTGAAGTCCGAAGAGGCAGACATTGCCCTGGAGTGGTGGACCAAGCGGCCAGTTCCACAACGCGGCCCCTTGGGCCGCTACCTCCCGTTCACAGCCGACCAACGTGCATTCGACGCTTCAGCAGAGAAGCGACTGAAAGCCGCCAAGAGTGCCAATGCGCCAGATCGCATCACGAAGCTGACACTCGACGGAATGGACGTCATCGCCCTCGAGCACACGGGAGGCAAGGCATCCGGCGCTGAGGGCCACTGAGGGCCACTGAGGGCCACTGAGGGCCGACGCCCTCGACCCAGCGTCCCGAGCCGCCCTGGACCGCCCGGGATGCCGGGCGCTCTCAGCCGCTCCAGCCGGTGCCCGCCAGCCAGGTCGGGAGGTCCTGCAGACCGGGCGCCAGTGCGCGGGTGGCGGCGAAGTCGGCGCGGTAGGCCGGGGGCGTCCCGAACCAGGCGAACATCGCCCGGGAGTCCTCGTCGAGGCCGTCCAGCGGCTGCGCCTCGTAGCGGCCGGGCCGTCCGGCGCGCTCGCCGAACGCCGCGGCGATCTGCTCGCCGGTCCGCTCGTCGCCGCCGATCTCGATGCTGCCGCTCGGCACGCGCGAGGGGTCCAGCAGGACGGCGGCGGCGACCGCGCCGATGTCGGCCACAGCGATCATCTGCAGCGGCACGCCGGCCGGCAGCGGCATCCGGACGACGACCTCGCCGTCGTCCGTCGCCACCATCCACGGCAGGTTCTCCATGAAGAAGACCGGCCGGACGATGGTCGCGGGCAGGCCGAGGGAGGCGATGTGCTCCTCGACGCGGCGCTTGCTCTCGAAGTGCGGGATGCCGGTGGACCGCTCCGCGCCGCCGACCGAGTTGAACACCAGATGCTCGACGCCGGCGTCGGCGGCCGCGTCGGCCAGCGAGATCCCCTGCGTGACCTCCGCCTCCGGGCCGCCCTCGCCGAACGGGGTGGTCATCGCGAACACCCGCTGCGCCCCGCGGAACGCCGTCCGCAGGCTGTCGGGGTCTTGCAGGTCGGCGCGGACGAGCTCGGCGCCGCGGCCGGCGAGGTCGCCGGCCTTCGCGGGGTCGCGGACCAGCGCACGGACCCGGGCGCCGGCGTCGAGCAGTGCGCGGGCGGTGGCACCGCCCTGCTGACCGGTGGCTCCGACGACGGCGAGAAGGGGTTCGGGCACGCGGCGCTCCTCGAGGGGTGTGCGGGGTCCCACCCACCCTAGGGTCCCGGCCATGGCAGATCGGCAGCTCAGGACGGTTCTGGAGGGCGGCGGGTTCTTCGAGGGCCCGCGCTGGCACGAGGGCACCTGGTGGGTGTCGGACTTCTACCGGCACACGGTCAGCCGGGTGGCGCCGGACGGCGCGGAGACCGTCGTCGTCGAGGTGGAGCAGCAGCCCTCCGGGCTCGGCTGGCTACCTGACGGCTCGCTGGTGGTCGTGTCGATGAAGGACCACCGCGTCCTCCGCCACGCCGACGGGTCGGTGAGCACGTACGCCGACGTCACCGAGCACTGCGGCGGGCACCTCAACGACCTGATCGTGGATGCGCAGGGGCACGTGTTCGTCGGCGACTTCGGCTTCGACCTGATGGGCGGCGGCGCTGCTGCGACGGCGTCGCTGAAGCGGATCGGTCCGGACGGCTCGGTCTCCGTCGCCGCGGAGGAGTTGCAGTTCCCGAACGGCGCGGTGATCACCCCGGACGGCGGCACCCTCGTCGTCGGCGAGACGCTGGGCAACCGGTACACCGCGTTCGACCTGGGTGCCGACGGGTCGCTGACCAACCGGCGGGTGTGGGCCGCGCTCGGCCCGGAGGTCACCGGGACGACGGTCGACGAGGTGCTCGGCCAACTGGTGGTTGCGCCGGACGGGTGCACGCTGGACGCCGAGGGCCGGATCTGGGCCGCCGACGCGGTCGGGGGCCGGGTGGTGCGCGTGGCCGAGGGCGGCCAGATCGTCGACGAGGTCGCCGCGCCGGCCGGGCTCGGCGTGTACGCCTGCATGCTCGGCGGGGACGACGGCCGCACGCTGCTGATGTGCTGCGCGCCGGACTTCTACGAGCACAACCGCGCGCCGGTGCGCGAGGCGGTGCTGGTGGCGACCGAGGTCGACGTCCCCCACGCCGGCCGGCCGTAGCCGCTCATCGCGGCCCGGAACACACGGCAGCGGCCCCTCCCGGACGTCCGGGAGGGGCCGCTGCCGAGCGGTGGATCAGTAGCCGCGGCCCGGTCCCTTGCCGCCGCCCTTCTGCTTCGCCTGGTAGTCGGCGATGAACTTCTTGAGCTTCGCCTGGTTCTCCGGCTTGCGGGCCTCCTGGATGACCTTCGCCGCGATCCCCGATGCCACGAGCTTCCGGATCATTCCGGCCATGTGAGTTGCCTCCCTGGGTTGGTTGTCCGTAGTCGTGCCCGCCCAACGGTCCGGCCAACCCCGGAGGTTCCCGCGGCTCCGCGTTGTCCTACCACTACTCCGAGCAACGACTCCCCGAGTGTGACCTGTCTGTCTGTCACCGCGCTGACCTGCGGTGTTTCGAGTTCGCGTCGGCTGGGGTTTCCGGCGTCCGTGGTGCTCAGGACGGCGTGTCGCGCGCGTGTCGCGATGTCCGCCGACCGGGCAGCGGACCGACGAGTCCGCTCTTAACGTCCTCCGCGGTCCTGACGGGCCCCTCGTCGCCGCACCTGGTGACACCCGTCGGATCCCGCCGAACCGGGGCGCGGCCACGCGTCGCGCCCGGACCGGGGACCCACCGCAGCACTGGGGTGAAGCACGGCCACGCGCCGTGCCGGGCGACCTCCCCGCCCGAACCCGTCAGCTAACCCGGTAGGCGGACGGAAGGAACAGGAGAACCGTCGTCGATGACGACTGCCCGCACGTCCCTCGCCCGTCGCTCGTTCCGTGGGATCGCGGTCGCCGCGGTCGCCGGCGCCGGGATCGCCCTCGCTCCCGCCACCGCCTCGGCCGCGCCCGCCCCGGTCGCCACGCCGGCGGCCGCCCCGAACCCCGTCGCGCAGGCTGCGGTCGACACCGCGCTCGCGCAGCAGGGTGACGCCTACCGCTACGGCGCCACCGGCCCGGACGCCTTCGACTGCTCCGGCCTGACGACCTTCGCCTACCGGGCGGCGGGCATCGAGCTGCCGCGCACGTCCCGGGCGCAGGCGACGGCCGGTGTCCCGGTCGCGCGCGACGCCCTGCAGCCCGGTGACCTGGTCTTCTTCTACAGCCCCGTCTCGCACGTGGGGATGTACATCGGCAACGGGCAGATGGTGCACGCCTCGACCGCCGGCCAGCCGGTGAAGGTCGTGAACCTGGACTACATGCCCAGCTACAACACCGCGCGCCGCGTCGCCTGATCCAGCGCCGCCGGTGCCCTGCTAGTCGCGGCAGGGCACCGGCGGCTGGTCGGCCGGCTGCAGCGAGAAGACCGAGCCGGCGTCCCGCGGCCAGGAGCGCAGGAACAGCAGGCCCAGGCGGGTGTGCAGGAACGCCTCGGGGCCGTCCTCGCGGACCAGGGCCGCCATGCGCCCGGTGTCGTGGTTGCGGTGCCGCTGCAGCTCGTCGCCGACGGCGAGGGTCACGACGTCGTCCACGGCGCCCATGACGACCACCTGCCGCCAGAGCTCGTCGGGGCCGCCCTGCGCGAGCTGGACGTGCGCCGGGTGTGGGGCGTGGCCGCGGCCCGGACGCCGGCAGGGGGTCGGGGCCTCGACACGGCTCGGGCCCGGCTGCGGCTCGAGGTGGTCGGACACTGGCTCCCCCTGGTTCCGTGCTCCGCCGGATCACCGATGGACGCTCAGTGCAGCACGCACAGGGCCCGTTGGCGGAGCCCGGCGGACACCTGGGACGGCGAAGTCCCCCGTGTGGGCGACCAGCGTCCCGCTGTTCCGCGGCGGGGTCACCGACAGCCACGGTCACGACGGCGGGACGACCCACTCCCCCGCCCGCAGCACCCCGCGCACGTCCCAGTTCCCGTCGAGCAGGACGACGTCGGCGCGCCGGCCGGCGGTGAGGGCGCCGACGTCGGCCAGGCCGAGCGCCGCGGCCGGGGTGGTCGCGGTGACCCGGGCGGCGTCGGCCAGCGACAGCCCGAGCTCGGACACCGCGCGACGGAAGAGCCGCGCCGACGTGGCGGTCCCGCCGGCGAGCGTGCCTCCCCCCGTCAGCCGGGCCACCCCGCCGTCGACCGTCACCGCCAGCCCGCCCAGCTCGTACGCGCCGTCGGGCATCCCGGCAGCGGCCATCGCGTCGGTGACCAGCGCGACCCGCTCCGGCCCGGCCGTCGCGAGCACGTGCCGCTCCCAGGCCGGGTGCAGGTGCACGCCGTCGGCGATCAGCTCGACGGTGACTCGCGGGTCCTCGAGCAGCGGCAGCACCGGCCCCGGTTCGCGGCCGGCCGGTGCGGGCATCGCGTTGAGCAGGTGGGTGGCGACCCGCGCCCCGGCGTCGACCGCGGCCCGGACGACGCCGTACGCGGCCTCGGTGTGCCCGACCGCGGGCACGACCCCTGCGCCGGCGAGCGCGGCGATCGCCTCCAGCGCACCGGGGAGCTCGGGCGCGAGCGTCACCATGCGCACGATCCCCGGCGCCAGCACCCGCGCCAGCTCCGCCGGCGTCGGCGGCCGCAGGGCTGCGGGGTCGTGCGCGCCGCAGCGGGACGGCGCCAGCCACGGGCCCTCCAGGTGGACCCCGGCCAGCTCGCCGTCGGCGACCAGTCCGGTCAGGTCGTCGAGCGCCCGATCCAGCGCGCCCCGCCGCAGCGACACCAGCGAGGCGACGACCGTCGTCGTCCCGGCCGCGCGGTGCACGGCCAGCGCGTGCCGGGCGGCGTCGGGGCCACCGTCGTAGGAGGCGCCGCCCCCGCCGTGCTGGTGGACGTCGACGAAGCCGGGCACCAGGGTGCGCCCGGTGCAGTCGGTGACGCGGTCGGCGGCCGGTGCCGGGCCCGTGCCGACCGCCGTCAGGCGCGGCCCGGTCGCGTGCACCCAGCCACCGGCGAGGACGCCGCCGGGCGGGACGACGTCCCCGCCGGTGAGCAGCAGACTCCCCATGCCGTCGTCGTGGAGCTCGGCTACGGGACCCGCACGAAGTCGCGGCCGTTCCAGTGCCAGCGCACGGTGACGGGGATCGACGGGCCGTCGGCGCGGTTGTCCTCCGGCGCGTAGGCCCGCATCCCGGCGACGATGTCGCCGTCCCGGACCGACAGCGCGGTCGGGTCGTAGAGCGGCGACAGGATCGTCGACTCCCGCAGCGTGCGCGGGCTGGGCAGCAGCCCGAGCCAGGTTCCGTCGGCGGCGAAGACCTGGACCTCCTCGAGGATCCCGTTGGACGGCTGCGGGGAGCACTGCAGCAGCACGACCGTGTCCGGCTCGCCGTCTCCGTCGACGTCACCGCTGGCGCTGGCCTCGAACCAGACGTCGTAGTACTCGTAGAACGGGCTCCGGCTCGCGTCGGCGGGCACGCGCGCGGCCCCGCCGTCGAGGTCCGCCTCGAAGCCACCCGGGACGATCCCGTCGCAGGTCACGCTGTACGTGGCCTCGGGCCAGTCGGGCTCCGGTTCCGGGGAGGGACCCGGTGCGGCCCCACTGCCGCCGGCGGTGGCGCACCCGGCCAGCAGGCACGCCGCCAGGCCGACGGCCGACAGCGCGGGCGGTGCTGTCCGCAGCCGTCCCGGCGCGGTCCACGACACGGACATCGGCGATCACCTCGGCCGGGGAGGGCGGGGAGCTCCCTCCGGAGACGGAGGATCCCACGATGCGGCCGCCGTCGGTGGCTGCCGGCGAGCGGTCCTCCGACGGGGATCGGGGCAGTCTGTCCCCGTGGACCTCCCGCACTGGCCCCGCCCCGCGGGCGCGGGCCCGGTGGTGGCGCTCGGCAAGCTGGTGGCCGACCAGGTGCTGGTGCTCTCCGCGCCGCTGGTGGCCGGCGGGCAGCAGCGGGTCGCGCGGACGACGACCGCGGGTGGTGCGCCGGCCAACGTGACCGCGAACCTGGTGCGGCCGGACGTGCCGGCACGGCTGGCGGGCTGGAACCGGGTGACGTCCGCCGCGAGTGGGTGGCCGGCGCGGCCGTCGTCCACCTGGACGGCTACGACCTGCTGCGCTTCCCGGACGCGCTGGCCGCCGGAGCTGCCCTGGCGCACGACGCCGGGGTACCGGTGAGCGTCGACGTGGCGGCGACGACCCGGATGCCGGCGCCGGGATCGACGCGTACGTCGGGCTGCTCGCCGGCGTGCTGGCCGGGTGGCGCGCCGGGCCACCGGTCCTGGACGCCGTCCGCAGCGGGCAGCGACGGCCGCGGTGATCGCCGGGGTGGTCGGCGCCCAGCCGCCGTCCTGCCCCCCGCGACGTGGTATCAGCGGCGATACCATCCGGGCATGGCCATGACCCTGCGTCTGGACGACCAGGAGACCGAAGCCCTCCGCCGCCGAGCGGAACTCGAGGGCCGGTCGATGCAGGACGTCGCTCGGCAGGCGGTCCGCGACTACATCGAGCGCACCAGCAAGCGCGAACTGCTCGATCGCGTGCTCGACGAGGAACTCCCGCGATATGCCGAGGCGCTGGAACGTCTCGGGCAGTGATCTTCCTGGACCTCGACGACCTCCTGCACGTCGCCGGGCGAGCGGTCGGAGAGATCGAGCTGCGGGACCTCGGCCTGCTGGAGTCTGCCTCGGCACGACCGCGCTCCACCGCGTTCGGCGAGGACGCCTATCCGACGATCCACGAGAAGGCAGTGGCCCTGCGCCTGCGGTCCGGTACGGCTCCGTGGCGGTGATCGCGGATCGGCCGCGAGGAGTCACACCGCGAGCAGGCGGTGGACGAACTGGATGGCGATCGAGCCCTCGCCGACGGCGGACGCCACCCGCTTGACCGACCCGTGCCGGACGTCCCCGGCCGCGAGGACCCCGGGCACGCTGGTCTCCAGCGGCACCGGCGGACGCCCGAACGCCCGGAGCGCCTCGGCACCGAGGTCGGCCCCGGTCAGCACGAAGCCGGCGTCGTCGCGCTCCACCGTCGGCGGCAGCCACTCGGTGTGCGGCCGCGCGCCGATCATCAGGAAGAGGGCGAACGCGTCGACCGTCTCCTGCCCCCCGGTCGTGCGGTCACGCAGCACCAGGTGCTCCAGCCGGCCGTCGCCACCACCGTCGACGACCTCGGTGCCGGTCCGGACCTCGATGTTCGGGGTCTGCTCGACCTGGTGGACCAGGTAGTGCGACATGCCGGCGGCGAGCGTCGCGGCCCGCACGACGAGCGTGACGCGCTTGGCGTAGTGGGCGAGGTGCAGGGCGGCCTGCCCGGCGGAGTTCGCGCCCCCGACGATGAAGACCTCCTCCCCCGCCACGAGCGGCGCCTCGGCGGCGGCGGCGCCGTAGTAGACACCGGCACCGCGCAGCTCCTCGAGTGACTCGACGCCCAGGCGGCGGTAACTGGCGCCCGTCGCCAGGACCACCGCGCGGGCCACCACGACCCCACCGGTGTCGAGGCTCAGGACGACGCCGCCGTCCTCGCGCGCCAGGTTCGTGACCTGCTGCATGAAGGCGAAGCGGGCGCCGAAGACCCACGCCTGCTGGTAGGCGCGGCGGGCCAGGTCCGCACCGCTGAGCCCCCGCGGGAAACCGAGGTAGTTGCGGATCGACGAGCTCGCCGTGGCCTGCCCGCCGATGCTGCCCGAGTCGATCACCACGGTGCGCAGGCCCTCGGAAGCGCCGTAGACGCCCGCGGACAGGCCGGCGGGTCCGCAGCCGACGATCACCAGGTCGTACTCGTCCCCCGACGGGTCGATCGTCGTCCCGGCCGACCGGGCGATGTCCATGTCGGTGGGGTCCTCCATCACCCGCCCGTCGGGCATGCGCAGGAGCGGGAGCCGCCTGTCCAGACCGGCGTCGGTGAGGATGGCGCGGCCCTCCTCGGAGCCGGCCAGGCAGAACCGGTGCGGCATCGCGCAGCGCTCCAGCGTCTCCCGCAGCTCGTAGGCGCGGCCGGACCAGGTCTCACCGACGACGTCGATCGTGTGCGGCGCGCGGCGGCGCGTCTCGGCCCACGCGAGCAGGAAGCTCGAGAGCGCCTGGTGGAACTGCTCGTCGGGCGGCGGTGCCGGCCGCATCACCCACTGGTCGATGCGGCCGCGGGCGATGGCCTCGAAGACGGTGTCGCCGGTGGGCGGGTCCCCGACGTGCGCCCACGGGAGGAGCAGCGCCCGCTGAGCGTGCGGGAACAGGCTCGGCACGCCCGCCAGGAAGTCGGCGCCGGGTCTGCCCGCGAGCTCCTCGCCGGCGAGCACCAGGGCGACCTCCCCGCCGTCGGCCGCCACGTCCTGGAACCTCCGGCGAGCCTCGTCCGGCGAGCGCAGGCAGCAGACGCGGTAGTCGGCCGAGTACCGGTTGCGCAGCTCCCGCTCGACGTCGGCCAGCAGGCCGGGGTCGTCGTCGACCGCGACCAGCAGGGGCGCGCTCGCGGCGACCATGCCCGGACCGTAGGAGCGGCCCCGATCCGGGCACCAGGTACTTAGGGCCCTGGCTCCGCCGACGTGCTCGCCCACTCGGGGACCACGGGCGTCGTCCCCATCATGCCGCATGGGATTCGCATGTACCTTCCGTGGGTGAGCAAGATGCTGCAGGTCCGCAACGTGCCGGACGAGCTGCACGCCGAACTCCGCCGCCGAGCGGCGGCGGCGGGGGTGTCGCTGTCGGACTACGTGCTGCGTGAACTGCAGCGGGTCGCCGAACGCTCGACCGCGGCCGAGGTCTTCGCCCGTTCGGCGTCCCTGCGGGTCCCACTGCCGATGGACGAGGTGGTCGAGGCCGTCCGGGCCGACCGCGACAACCGGTGATCGTCGTCGACGCCTCGACGGTCGTCGCGGCCCTGCTCGATGCGGGCTCCGACGGGGAGAGCGCCCGCGAGGTGATGCTGGCGAACGAGGCCCATGCGCCTCACCTCCTCGACGTGGAGGTCCTCTCGGCCGTCCGTCGCCACGCGCTGTCCGGCCGGCTGAGCGGTGCCGCCGTACACGGCGCCGTCGCGGCCCTGCGAGAGCTACCGGTCGCCCGACACGGTCACGACCTGCTCCTCGACCGGTCACTCGAGCTGCGCGACTCCGTCACCGCCTACGACGGGGTCTACGTCGCCCTCGCCGAGGTCCTGGAGGCGCCCCTCGTCACCGGGGATCGCCGACTGTCCCGCACGCCGGGCCTGCGGTGCGCGGTGTCCGTGATCGGCTGAGTCGTTCCAGTCGTCGAGCAGCGAGATCGGGGCCTCACGGGCGAGCATGTTGCGCCGTATCGGCAGACCTGCCGATGTGTGTGCACCCTCAGGCCACCAGAGGGTACGCAGCCGCCGTGGACGGGCGGACGCTGGTGCTGGGCGACTGGACGCCGATCGTGCGGGACGGCATCGACGTCCTGCGGCTGGTCATCCTGGGCGGAGCGGTCGTCTACGCGGCCATCGGGGACTGGGGGTCGGCCGCGCTGCTGGCCTTCCTGGGGAGCATCACGCTCGTCGCGCGCCTGGTGAACATGCCGCGGCTCTACGACCTGTCCCTGACCCTCGGCATGGCGCTGCAGGGCTTCGGCGAGACGCTCGGCTGGTACGACGAGTGGGTCCGGTTCGACGACCTGGTGCACTTCACCCTGCCGATGCTCACGGCCCCGGTCATCTACATCGCTCTGGCCCGGCTGGAGGTCGTCCCGGACCCGCGCGACGAGACCCACCTCCAGCACTACATCGGGATCGGCGTGGTCACCGCAGCTCTGGGGATCGCCGTCGGCGCACTGTGGGAGCTGTTCGAGTGGCGGTCGGACGCGTGGTTCGGGACGGCGCTGTCGGTGGACAACGACGACACCAACGGCGACCTCTTCCGCGACACCCTGGGCTCGCTCGTCGGCGCCGGACTGCTGGTCCTGTGGGCTCGCTTCGGCTGGGGGTCGGTGCGGCGCATCCCCGGCGTGAACACCCACGAGGAGATCAGCGCCTGACCCACGAGATCGACACGGCGGAACCGTGCCGCACCGACACGGACGTCCTGCTCCGCGTGGGGCGTCCCGCTCGGTACTCGTGTCACCTCCGCCAGAAGAGGTGGTGCGTCACGCCGCTCGGGCTGGGCACGACGTCGAGGTGGAAGCGGTCGAGCAGCTCGTCGGGCGACTCCCAGAGCCGCACCCCGGAGCCGAGGGTCACCGGCGAGACCGCCACGTGCAGGGTGTCGACGAGGTCGGCGTCGAGGAACTCCCGGATGGTGGTGGCGCCGCCACCGAGCCGGACGTCCTTGCCCTGGGCCGCCTCCCGCGCCTGCCCGAGGGCCGTGGCCGGGTCGGCGTCGACGAAGTGGAACGTGGTGTCGGAGAGCGTGAACGACGGCCTCGGGTGGTGGGTCATGACGAACACCGGGGTGTGGAACGGCGGCTCGGCACCCCACCACCCCTGCCACTCGAGGTCCTGCCAGGGGCCACGCTGGGGCCCGAACTTGTTGCGGCCCATGATCTCGGCGCCGATGTTGCGGGCGAAGTCCCGCGTGAAGTAGTCGTCGAGACCACGGCTCCCCCCGGGCTCGGTGCGGTTGGGCCAGCTCGCCGTGGCCCCGGCCCAGGACATCAGCTCCGCCGGATTGGCGTGGCCGAACGGTCGCTCCAGACTCTGGCCCTCCCCCGCACCGAACCCGTCACTCGAGACGGTGAAGTTCTGGACTCTCAGCAACTGCTCCACGTGGTTCCTCCCGGGTCGACGACGGTCAGACCGTCCGGGACCGGGGAACTCATCGCCGCACGAGGGGCCCGGCGGATCGCACCCGGGACCGCGACGTCAGCACCCTTTCGATCGAGGAGCACCGATGACCACGAAGGACACCACCGCCACACCACTCGTCGTCGACGTCGACTGGCTGGCCGCGCACGAGGACGACCCGGGCGTCGTCGTCGTCGACACGACGACGTTCCTCACGCTGCCGGAGGGCGACGGCTACTACGACGTCGAGTCCGGCCGCGAGGCGTACCGCAAGGGGCACATCCCCGGTGCCGTGTTCGCCGACCTCCTCCACGACCTCGCCGACGAGAATGCGCCGTACCAGTTCACCGCACTGGACTCCGACACGTTCGCCCAGCGGATCGGCGCCCTCGGCATCGGCAACGACGCCCACGTGGTCGTCTACGACCAGGGGCAGCTCATGTGGGCCACCCGGCTGTGGTGGAACCTGCGGTTCGAGGGCTTCGACGACATCTCGGTGCTCGAGGGCGGGTTCCCCGCCTGGCGGGACGCCGGCCTGCCGGTGGCCACCGGCGACGAGACCCGCGAACCGACGACGTTCACCGCCCGCCGCCGTCCCGAGCTCCGGGCCGACGTCGACCGGGTGCTCGCCGCCACGGAGGACGAGCGCAGCCTGCTGGTGTACGTGCTGGACCCGGAGTCCTTCCGCGGCGAGAAGGTGACCTACGCGCGGCCCGGGCACATCCCCACGTCGAAGAACGTCCCGGTGATGTCGTTGTACGGCGGTCCCGGGCAGGTGGCGACGACCGAGCAGGTCGAGCAGGCGTTCGGCGGGACCGGCGCGCTCGACGGCGACAAACAGGTCATCACCTACTGCGGCGGCGGCATCGCGGCGACCTACAGCGCGTTCAACCTGGCCCGCCTCGGCCGGGACGACGTCGCCGTCTACGACGGCTCGATGACCGAGTGGGCGGCTGACCCCGAGCTGCCGCTCGAGACGGGCGGGTGACCTGCTGCTGACCGGTCAGCGGTCGGGCCGGGGTTCTCCGCACCGGGGAGCCCCGGCCCGCGCGTCTCGGTCCTCGTCCCGCCACGGCGCACCGAGCCACGAACCACGGAAGGCCCGCTCCTGCTCGAGGTAGCCCTCCGTGCAGGAGCCGCAGTAGCTCCCGACCGAACCGGTCGCCACGGCCTGGCGCTCCTCCACCCGTTCCCCGCAGCTCTCACACAGGACGTGCGTGGGTGTTCCGGCGTGCATCTGCTCCCCCTCCTAAGGGCCACCGAGCGGTGGCATACGGGTCGTCATCGGCACACGAGAGGAGTAACCGGAGCCCAGAGTCCCACTCCTCACCCCCTCGGCCCAGCCCCCGGATCGCCCGGCCGGGACGTCAACCGGTGGTGACCGCGCCGCCGCCGTTGGGGACCAGCTCGACCCACGTGCTCCCGGGCGCGAGCTCCACCGGGTCGCCGTCCGCACCGGTCAGGGTCACCCGGTCACCGGTGTCCGGCTTGGACCAGGTGGCCTCGATGGTGTGCCCGCCGGAGGCGACGAGGGCGCGGCCGGTGCCGGTCAGGATGGTCTCCGGGACGGGGTTGCCGGCCGGGTCCCGGGCCTCGGTCGCGACGACGTCGACGCGCAGCACGACGACGTTGGCGGCGCCGACCCGCCGGCCGTCCGCCTCGACGGCCGGAGCGCTCCCCTCGCTGCGCAGCCAGCGGCCGTCCGCCGCGCTCCACGCCCATCGGGGGTGGCTGACCCCGGACAGCGTGAGGTCCAGCCTCTCCGCCGGCTGTCCTTCGGCGGCGGCGGTGGGGAGGCCGTCCCCGGCGTGGTCGAACTGGACGGCGGGGGCGGCGCGATGGGCGGCGTCGGCCTGGTCGACGAGGGTCTGCGGCACCGCGTAGACGTTGTGCGGCGCCGTGCGGGTCGACGTGCGGGAGAAGCCGTCGGCGCCCGTGTCCTGGCTGAGCACCTGCAGTCCCGCGTCCTGGGCCGCGCTGACGTAGGCCGGCACGCCCCCGGAGAACGCGAGCAGCCCGCCGAGCGGCGCGGCGATCGCGGGGTCCATCGGCCGGATCGAGCGCACCGGGCCGACCTCGGGCGGGAGGGTGGAGTGGTAGACGGCGACGAACCGGGTAATCCCGCCCTCGACCACCTGCTCCCACACCACGTCCGCGGCGTCCAGCCCGGTCTGCGGGCGGGCGTCGACGGAGTTCTCGATCTTCACGGCGAGCGCCGGCCGGTCGGGGACCACGGCGACCGGGACCCCGGTCAGCGGCCAGGCGGGCGCGGACGACGACGGGAGCGCGGAGACGATCGAGTCGAGGAACGGCACCGCGGCCAGCTGCTCCCGGAGCGCCGGCCAGACGACGACGCCGGTCGCCACCAGCACGACGAGCAGGGCGGCTCGGCGGCCTCGCCGTGACCTTGCCGGGGGCTGCCTCTTCGCCGGTGCTCGCTTCGCCGGTGTTCGTTTCGCTGGCGTCCGCTTCGCCGGCGTCCGCTGTGGAGCGCGGGCGCCGGATCTCGACCCGGAGCGCGACCGGGCCGGGGTGGACCTGGGCACGTCGGAGCTCCTGGGTCAGCGGGGTGGTACCTCCTCTACATCGGCACGCTCGACCGGGCCCGGCACGTCCACGCAGCGGGACGGCTTGGCTGCACTGCTCTTGAGGCAGCTGGCTCAAGGAGGCACGTTGCCGATGTGGAGACGATCGATCTGCGGGAGCTGGAGCAGAACCCGTCCAGAGTCGTGGCGCGGGTCCGGGCCGGCGTCACCGTCGTCGTGACCGACCGCGGCCGCCCGATCCTGCGCATGGTGCGCGAGGTCGAGCGCCCGGGCTCGCTGCACGACCTCGTGGTCTCCGGGGAGGCGACCGCACCAGTCGACCAGGGCATGCCGGAGTTGATCCCCGATCTCACTCCCGAGCTCGACAACCTGACGGAGCTGGTGGTCACCGACCGGCGCCGCGAGCGCGGACGTTGATCCACGTCGACACCAGCACGCTGGTGGAGTTCGTCAAGCGCGAGGCCGAGTCAGAGGCACTGCGCAGCTGGCGCCGCCGGCTTCCCCCCGGCACCGGATTGGCGACGAGCGAGCTGGCGGAGCTGAAGATGAGCCGTCACCGTCCTGACGCGATGCTCCGGAGGTCGGAGCGCACCGTCGGCACGCCGGCGCCAACAGGAGGCGGAGGTCCCCTCGCATGCACCGCTCCCACCGCGTCGCCGGCGCGCTGGTCGGCTCAGCGGTCGGCGACGCACTCGGCGCCCCGTTCGAGTTCGGCCCGCCCGGGCAGTTCTCCGCCCGCTTTCCCGTGCCTGCCCGTGGAGCGCACACCGAGATGTGCGGTGGCGGCGCCCTCGGCTGGGAGCCCGGTGAGTTCACCGACGACACGCAGATGGCGCTGCTCGTCGCGACGTCCCTCCTCGAGCGCGGCGGCCTGGACGAGGCCGACCTCTTCGCCCGCTTCCGCGCGTGGCTCGGCGGCAACCCGCCGAACGTCGGCAACCAGACCCGTGCCGTCCTGGGCTCGGGCCGGCCGTGGGACGTCGCCGCGGCCGAGCACTTCGCGCGGTCGGGGCACGCCGCCGGCAACGGCTCGCTGATGCGCACCACACCGGCCGCGATCCGGTTCGCCCGCGAGGGCCGCGAGGCCACGATGGACGCCGCTCGCCGGATCTCGGCCCTCACCCACGGCGACCCGTCCGCCGGTGAGGGTTGCGCGGTCTTCCACGAGCTGGTGCGGGTCGCGCTCGACGGCGGCGACCCGCTCGCGTTCATCCCCTTCGCATTGATGGCCGTGCCGGACGAGCACCGGGAACGGTGGACGACCGTGCTCGCGCCGGACTGGACGCCGGAGCAGGCCACCGAGTCCAACGGCGCGGTGTGGCCGACGCTGGGCCAGGCGGTGTGGGCGCTGCGGCACGGCAAGGACTTCGCCGAGGTGATGCGGCTGGTCATCGACCTAGGTGGGGACACCGACACGGTGGCCGCCGTCGCCGGTGGTCTGGCCGGTGCCGTGTACGGGATGGGCGGCATCCCGATGCGGTGGCCGTCGGTGGTGCACGGGCGGGTGCCGGGCCACTCGGACCGGCTGTGGCGGCTGGCCGACCTGCAGGAGTTGGCGGCGGCGCTCGACGGCAAGGACGGCCGGCCGTACGACCCGGGCGTCATCCCGCGGATCGGGCCGCGCGAGGTCATCCCCGGCATCTGGGCGGGCAATCTGGACGGCGCCCGGTACAGCGAGTCCGACTTCGCGGTCATCTCGCTGTGCCGGCTCGGCGAGCCGTTCCCCCATCCCGTGCACCGGATGGCCTACATCGCGGACAACGAGCACAACAGCGGGTTGGACGCCGTGCTGGCCGACGTCCT
This sequence comes from Geodermatophilus sabuli, assembly GCF_900215145.1. Classification (GTDB taxonomy): domain Bacteria; phylum Actinomycetota; class Actinomycetes; order Mycobacteriales; family Geodermatophilaceae; genus Geodermatophilus; species Geodermatophilus sabuli. The sequence goes on from NZ_OBDO01000008.1 coordinate 39,512, forward strand.
CGACGACATGGCGGCGCTGCGCGCCGAGGGCCACCGGCTGCTCGTGCACTGCCACGGCGGCGCCTCGCGGACCGGGCTGGTCCTGCGTGGCTGGCTGGTGCGCGAGGAGGGCATGTCGGTCGAGGAGGCGACCGCCTACGTCGCCGAGCGGTGGGAGCACCTCGGCCTCTGGAATGACAGCTTCACCGCCGCCCTCGAGCGACTCGCACGAGCCCGATGAGGCGGATGGCACCAACGGGACGACCCCGTTCCGTTGAGGCGGCGTCCTGCCGATGGACGTGGTGTCCATCACCGTCTCTTCACGGGGGTACGTCATGTCCAAGTCCGGCCGGTTCCGCTTCGACGGCGGCGCCGCGACCTACGTGGGGACCGCCCTCCTCGGCGTCCTCATCACCGTCTGCACGCTCGGGATCTGCTACCCGTTCGCGCTGGTCCTGACCCAGCGGTGGCGCGCGAAGCACAGCTACATCGACGGCTTCCCGCTGGTCTTCACCGGCTCGGCCGTCGGGCTGTTCGGCAACTGGATCAAGTGGTTCCTGCTCAGCATCATCACGCTCGGCATCTACCTGTTCTGGGTCGGCCCGCGGATCACGCAGTGGAAGTGGGAGCACACCGACTTCGACCGCAGCCGCACTCCGCTGCCGCTGACCGACGTCCGCCAGGCCATCCCGGTCCAGCAGGTCGGCGGCCTGCCGATGGCGGGCCACGCGCCGGCGCCCTACGCACAGCACTGACTCAGCGGGCCGGGTGGGACGGAGTACGTCTCACCCGGGCCTGGCACGGCCAGGGTAGTTCGGGTGCCGCCGGAATCCGGTCGCGGTTCGACGACGCCGTGCGACCGTGCTCAGACGGACGGAATGCCGACGCGGCGTGGACACCCTGTCCGGCCGCTTGGTGCGCTTCACATTGATGCCGGTGACGAGCCGGCCAGCCGGCCGTCTCGTGGGTCCTCGGATTCGAGGGCGTCGGGCTCGTACAAGGCGTCCAGATCGTCGGCGGACGCGCTTCCGTGGGGATCGGCGCCCTGCCCGGGGGGAGCCACTCCGGGAACGCGTCCGAGCTGCTCATCCCGCCAGCGCCGTACGCCATCATGGGTGACCGCGAGCTGGGCGTCGAGCACCATCCCGGTCGCCCGGGACTCGGCCTCCAGCGTCCGCGCTGCGCGCGCCTCAGCGGCAGCGAGCGCCGAGCGCGCCAGCGTCTCGGCTTCCTCGTACTCCGTCTGCATCCGTAGACGGACCCGCGCCTCGGCCTTCTCCTCCTCGAGCGCGACGAGCCGCTCGTACAGGGAGGGCGGGGCGAGCGCGAGCATCGTCTTGAAGATGATGGGCAGGCACTCCAGTGCGGTCATGAAGGCGAAGAGCAGCCAGTGCGCCGTAGCCGCCGCCGGGTCGTCCTCTCCCAGGCGCTCCAGCGCGGTCAGCCGCGCGAGGATCCCGTCGCTGTTTCCGACCGATTCCCGGTGAGCGGCGATCTCCTCCGCCCGCTGTCGTTCGGTGTCAGCGACCTCGGCCTCCAGGGCGTTCAGCCGTGCCTGCTCGTCGGCCGCCTTCCGAGCCTCCTCCGACGTGAGTTGCGCCTCCACCCGGGTCTTGGTCGCTTCCAGCTGCTGCGTCAAGGCATCCCGCTCGCCCTCGAGCCGGTCACGGTCGGCCATCCTCGCCGCGGTGGCGGGGCCCATGCCGGCGTCTCCGGTGCCACAGGTGCCGTCCGCCTCGCACAGGAGAGCCGCGACCGCCGCGTCGTACTGGGCGGTGACCTCGTCCAACCGTTGTTGCAGGTCGGCGACGGCTGGGTCCTGTGCGACGTCCGCCGGGGTGATGCCCTCCGCGACGGAGACCTCCAGCTGCTCGATCTGCTGCTTCTTCGCCGGGAGCTCCTTGTAGCGGCTGTCTTCCGCGAGCTGCTCGTTGAAGAGGTCCTCGTCCTCCGCCGCCATCTGTCGCACCTCAGTGTTGATCTCGGCGCTGAACACGGCGAGCGTGAGAGGTGTCGAGACCACGGCGCCGATGAGGATCGCGAGGAGCACGCGCGGCAGTGCCATCGCCAGGGTTCCCCCCTTGGTCTTCAGGCGGGGGGACGAGACGACGAGCCAGCGGTCCAGGTTGAGGATGACCAGACCCCAGGCGAGGCCACCGAGGACGGCGAAGGGCCACCAGAGGTGGAGCGCGAGATGAAGTGCGTAGGTCGCCGACACGACCGCGATCGCGGCGGTGGACACGAGCACGGCACCCATGGCGACCTGCTTGGTGCGCTCCTTGGGTGCTTCCTGCAAGACGTCGCGGTTGGCCCCTGCGACGGTGAGGAGCTGCTCCGCGATCGCTCGTCGGTTGAGCCGTCGGAGTGCTGCACCGACTGACGAGCGAGCGCTCGCCTGCACCGTCGATGGGCTCACTGGGCTTCGCCGTCCCGGGTCCGGCGGGTCCGCCGCAGACCCTCGATCACGGTGGTAGGTACGCCGACGAGCCCCGGTGGAGCGCTCAGGCGTGGACGCAGGTCCTCCTGGGTCGCCCAGAAGGCGTCGAGCTGCTGGCTGATCGATGTTGTCGCCCCGACCGTCGCCGCGACGTCGGTCCGCAGGGCAACGGGTGGCGGCGAAGCCACGGTCGGCAGGTCCAACTGCGGCACCGCCATGGCCACGATTGCCGCCGTCGCCACCGGCGTGGCGCCATGCCGGTTTCGGCCGACGAGCTCGATTCTGCGGCTGTCATCGATGCGGACGAGCGCCTCGCCGCAGGCCGGGTACCCGCCGCGACCGTCGACCACGACGTCCCGAGCGTGCTCGAAGCACCACGTGACACTCACGCTCGAACCGGGACGCACGATGGTGTGGCTGCCCGACAGAGCCCGCAGGACCGGTGCCCGTTCCTCCGGCGTCTCGACGTCCACGGCCACGCCGTGCCTGCAGCTGACCAACTGCGGCTCGGCGTCGGATTCCGTCCCGGTCGCGTTCCGCTGCTGCGCGGCGGCCTCACGCCAGTCCCGGATCCAGCGGTCGGTCCAGGGCAGCTCGGGCGAGGCGTTTCCTCTTGTTTCCGCGCGTCCTGCGGAGCGAGCGGGACGGAAGGGACCCCCGGTCATCCGCCAAGCCCGTGCTCGCAGCCATGCGAGGAGGAGGAGAACAAAGAAGGACCAGAGGAAGATCTCGGCGAGGTCTCTCAGGAACCCAGCGACACGGTCGGCCTGAAGGTGTCCGCTCCACTCCGTGTTGTTGCTCAACGCCGCGAAGGCGCCGAGCAGCATCAGCAGCACCCAGCCGACGACGAGCGGATCACGACGCAGCGGTTCCCGGAACATGTCTCCCCCGATGCACGGGTCCAGCCCGTGCGCGTTGTCCGATGGGATCTACGGAACCCGATCGGCTCGCAGTCCTCTCGCTCTTGTTACCGGGGGCGACTCCCCGACGACACGGCTCCTCACCCGATGGGGCGAGGATGGGGCCGTTGACCTCAAGGACGACTGAGGGCCTCCCGCCGGGATCGGCGAAAGGCCCTCAGTGAGGCGTGGCGCTTACTGCAGGTTGACGGTCACGCCGCCCGAGAACATCGAGTCGTGCAGCTCGATCGAAGCCGGCGTCGTACCCGCAGGTACGTCGAAGACGACCTTGCTGTTCAGCGTGTTGCCGGGGTTGATCTCCTCGTACAGCGACGAGGACTCCTCCAGGTAGATGGCGGCCTCGGTGTCGGCCGAGAACTCCTGGCCCTGTGCGTTGAACAGCTTGGCGTTGTCGCCGAAGAAGCTCTGCGCCTCGTCGCCGATGTTGGAGATGGTCAGGTCGACGACGCAGAACTGGCCCTGGGCCTTGGTGTTCAGGAACTCGTTGCCGATCTGGGTGGTGCTGCAGTCGACGCCGTTGACGACGAAGTTGAAGTCGCCGTCGGCGGCGGGCTGGCCGATGCCCGGCACGTTGGCGGGCGCCTCGGCAGGCGCGTCAGCCGACGCCTCGGCGGGCGCGTCGGCCGCCGCACCGGCGCCGGCAGCACCGTCGGTGGAGGACGAGCTGTCGGTCGACGAGTCGCCGCCGCCCGACTGGGTGGCGATGACGATGACCACGATGACGGCGAGGATGAGGAACCAGGCCTTCTTGTAGAAGGGCTTCTTGGCCGGGGCCGGCTGCTGAGGGGTGTAGCCCTCGGGCATCTGCGGCGGACCGGCGGGCGCGTGGGTCTGGGACATGGACTCCCCCGGAGTGGGCGGTGATCGAGGCGCCGGTGCCGTGACCGCGGCAGCGGTCATGCCTCCGTGAGCTCCTCGGGTTGGCTGCTGGACCGTGACACGCCGACGTCCCGAAACTGGGCAGGCCGGATCCGACACCGTCCCGGTAGACACGTCCCGCCACAGGGGGTTGCCCGTGCCCCAGCGGGCGCCACCCACCTCCGCTGAGCGCACAAGACGCAGGGATTCCGCATCGGCGCGGCAGGTGCCCCGACTCCGGTTCATCGGCGACCTCCCACCGTCCGACGCCCCTGCACTGGGAGTCCTCCTTGCCCTCCGTCGCCGAGACACGCGAGTCGTTCAACGACACAACAGCGGTTGCCATCGCCGCATCCATCGACAATCGGCTCGCGCCCGAGAAGAGCCGATCCGATCGCTTTGCCTGCTTTGGCGATGACACGACGCTGCTGATCGTGGGCGGGGAGCAGGAACGCGCCACACGGAACTCGCTCTCGCCTACGGCGTGGCCTGAGCCGGGTCGCGGCCCCGATCGGTTCGTCGCCTCCACCGCACCGTCTTCGACGACCCGGCGACCACATCGACCGAGTACTGCACTCGCTACGGGCAGCCCGCTGCCCCCCACCCTCGAGGAGACCGCATGACCTACCGCCTGCCCCAGGCCCTGCAGACGCCCGACGACACCCAGGCGCTGGAGTACCTGCGCACGTACTACGGGCGGAACGGAGGTCGCGCCTACACCGGCTCCTACTTCGACGACTGGGGCGGCGAGCAGGACCCGGACCGCTTCACCGCAGAGGACGTCGTCGCGGTCACGTTCCTCTCCGTCGTCGTCCCACCGATGGCCGCCCACCGGCTGCTGGTCGAGGAGGCGGAGCTGTTCACCGGACTGCTCAAGGAGCTCGGACCGGACCGCGACCTCGTCGACGAGGACCAGACCATCGACCCCGACTGGCCGGGGCGCCGACTCAACCGCGCGCTCCAGGATCGGCTCGTGGGAGTGGGCCCCACCATCGCCAGCAAGCTCTGCGCCCGCAAGCGGCCGCGGATGATCCCGATCTACGATTCGGTCGTGCGGGACGTGACCGACGCGCGGCTCGCCCAGTGGGAGCCACTCCGCAACGAGCTGCGCGCCGGCGACGGTGCGCTGCACGAGCGCCTGCTGCGTCTCCGCGACGAGGTCGGCCTGGATGAGCGGATCTCGGCGATCCGCGTCTACGACGTCATCACTTGGATGGAGGGCAAGCAGCGGAACCTGCGGCCCACCGAACCCGACGAGCAGCCCGGCGCCGCTCTGCCTGAGGAGTGAGCCCTGAGGTCGCTGCCCACAGGAGCGGGGCCGTGACCACTGACGAATCGGGCCGCGGGGCGGTCGGCGGGCGCCGCCGACCACCCCGCGAGTCACTCCACGGGGCGGCTCTCCTCCGGCTCCGTCTCACGTCGGTTCGCCGTCCCGCGTCGCTCGGTGAACGCACTTCTTGTCGCCTCGCCGACAGAGCGCAGACCGGTGAAGGTGGCCACCAGGGCGTCCTGCCCGAGGGTGGCGGTGCTCGACGCCACCTCCTTCGTCCGCGAGCCCAGCTCGCGGGCCGCCTCGACGACCGTGGGGACGGAGGGGTCCGCCCATCCCTCGATCTGCAGGCGGCGCGCTTCTGCGAAGGCGGTGACGTCCACGTGCAGCGAGGCGGCGTGACGACGCAGCCGCCGCGCGGTGACGCGGTGGTGCGTCTCGAGCGGCTTCAACGCTGCGGTGTCCGAGAGCGTTGCCGCCAGGTCGTCCAGCAGCTGCCGGTCGGCGGCGGCGTCCTCACGGAGTTGCTTGAGCGCGTCCCGCCTCGCCTGCTGGTGCAGCCCGGCCTCCGTGACCCGGATGCGCTCCAGCCGCAGCTGCTGCCAGAGGTACAACGCGTCCTCGGCCACGAGGAGCAGCTGGAGGATCTCCCCCAGCCGGTTCTGTTCCACCGCGGACGCCAGATCGCGGGCCCGTGTGGAGGCCTTGGCCGAGACATCGAAGTCCTGGAGCGTTTTCGTGGCGTACCGGCGCAGCCGATCCGTGGCCACCTCCAGCTCCGGCCCGAGCGGCGCCACAGCATCCCAATCGGCGGCGCTCAGCTGGCCAGTCTCGTCCAGCGTGTCGACGATGCGACGAAGTGCGCGATGGCGACCCATGACGTCGCCGGCGTTCTGCGCCTCTGCCAGGGCAAGGAGCTGCGAGACCTTGCCCTCGACGCGCTCGACCGCCCGCGCGACATCGGCGATGGCTGCCCGGAGAGCCAGGTTCGCCGTGAGGTTCTGGATCGCGAGTGCCTGCTCGGGTCCCAGCGAGACGCTCTGCCACTGCAGCTGCCCCGCGAACTGCCCACCTTCCCCCCGGACCGCCATCCGGAAGAAGCCCGGGTCGCCCGGGATCAGGTCGTGGTGCCGCAGCAGATCGAGGCTCTCCGGGGAGAACCGGAGTGCCTCTCCCGCAGTGGCTCCCACGGCGCTCAACGACGCTGCGACCGAGGCGGCATCGCTCAGCTGCTGCCGATGCATCGACGGGTCCACGCCCACAGCGGAGCAGGTCTGCCGCAGTCTCGCGGTGAAGGCGTCGACGGCCGAGGGCTCGCCCAGCACGACCAGCTGGTCGTCGTCACTGACCATCGCCAGCTCGGCGTCGGGTACTTCCGGGGTCATGCCACGTTCTCCGTTGCTGTCATGGGCTCCGGGTCACGGTAAGTGGCCGGACAGGAGGTGGCGCGGCGCTGCTCCACGAACCACTGCACCGAGTCCTCGCCAACACCGCTTGCCCGGCGCCCCCTCGTACCGAGCGCGAACGACGTCGGAGTACGGCACGCCCAGCAGATCGGCCAGGGCACGCCACCGACAGAGTTGAGGGCTGTCACGAACCCGTTGGGATCGTGACCCGCACCTCGGCGGTGTATGCCGCGTGGTCGCTGAGCTGCCCGCCGCCCCAGCCGGGTCGATGGACGGCAGCAACCGAGTCGACGACGACGAGGTCACGGCTGACGGCAAGATGGTCGATCGCGTGTGAGTCAGCGTTGAGATGCTGCGCCTGCTCGGTCATCGCCACGAGACCGAGTCTGTCGAACGCCGAGCGCAAGGCGGTCGCCCCACCGACGGTCGCACCCCAGAAGGGTCGGGTGAGCTGCTGGTTGAAGTCACCGCCCCAGATCAGCGGCTCCCCGGGCAGCCGTTCGGCTCCGATCCGGGCGACATGGTGATCGAGGACGTAGCGGAACTGTGCAGCCTGGCTGACGGGCAGCCCAGGCCAGTACTCGCCGGCACCCCGCCACGGAAGGACAGAGCAGGCCACCAGGACGGACGAGGGTCGAGCACCGCCGACCTCGAGGCGCGTGAGGGCCAATCCCTCCTCAGCCGCGTGCTCCAAGGTCGGGCGCTCACGCAGTCCGCCCAGCGGCAGTGCGGTCTCGATACCTGCCCACCGCTTCTCCTTGTTGTCGATCCCGCGCGGCGGGGCGACGACGAGGCGTCCACCACGAGGGTCCCAGTCCCGGCGCACCTCGGTGAGGAGCCAGATGTCGACGTCCTGAGCATCCATCCAGGCGGCGATGGCCTGCCCCCTCTCGGAAGCCGAGGTGGGGCAGAGCTTCAGGGTTCAGGTGCCGATGCGCATGGTGCTCCTCGTTCGTCGGTCGACACGGTTCGCTTTCGTGAGTCGCCGGTGGTTCAGGAGCGCAGCCGGCGGACACTGTGATCCGCGGCCGACGGCGAGGAGTTCCAACACGCCGTCGACCCGGAACGACGGACCCTCCCGTACCCCGGCAGCGACTGAATGGGGCAGCGAAGACTCTTCGTCATCGGATGACGGTCGCCATCTCGACGAGCCGGCAGAGGGCGTTGACCTGACGCAATTGCTCCGGCGTCCGCACGGCTGCGTCCAGCAGCTGCTCGCTCATCACGACGACGGCCAGCGCCTTGGCGCGGGACACCGCCACGTTGAGCCGGTGCAGGTCGTAGAGGAACGAGACGCCCCGGGGCGCGTCCTCGGCCGACGTCGACGTCATCGAATACACGACGACCGGCGCCTCCTGGCCCTGGAACTTGTCCACGGTGCCGACCCGCGCGCCGTCGGGCAGCAGGCTCCGGATACGGGCGACCTGGTTGTTGTACGGCGCCACCACCAGCACGTCGTCCGCGCCGATGACCGACCGCTCCCCCGCCGCGTCGACCCAGCCGACGCCCTGCAGCGACCGCCACAACTCGGCCACCGCACGAGCCTCGTCGTCCGACGCAGCGGCGGCCGCGCGAGTGTGCTCCACGAACCGGACCGCCAGCCCACTGGCCCAGCCGTCCACCGCGATCCGCTCGCGATCGGCCGCCGACTCCAGCCGGCCCTCGTACGCGAGGTCCGACACGAACGCGGTCAGCGCCGGGTGCATCCGGTAGGTCCGGTCCAGGAAGACGCCGCGGTCCTCCGGCACGGTCGGGTGCCCCTCGAGCAGGTGCTCCAGCGCCGAGAGCCCCGACTCCCCCGGGTGTACGGCCTGCGTCGGCTGCGCCAGCTGCTGCGGGTCGCCAAGGAGAACCAGTGAACGAGCCGACCGGGCGACGGCGACCGCGTTGGCCAGCGAGAACTGCCCCGCCTCGTCGATCACCAGCACGTCGACCGCCTCGGCGAGGTCCTCCCGGCACCAGAACCACGACGTCCCGCCGACCAGCGACGCCGACCCGTCGAGCAGCCGGCCGGCCACCTCGCCGGAATCGCGAGACCACTCGACCCCCGGCGCCCCGCAGGCCTGGTGCTCCTCGCACTTCTGCAGCGCCGGCCGGCCCACGGCCTGCAGCACGTTGCCGATCACCGCGTGGGACTGCGCCGTGACGCCGACCTTCTTGCCGGCGTCGAGCAGCGCGCGGATCAGCCGCGACGCCGCCCGTGTCTTGCCGCTGCCAGGCGGCCCCTGGACGGCGAGCACCTGCCCGTCCAGCTCCAGCCCGAGCCGGACGACGGCGTCCCCGGCCTCCTCCCCCGGCAGCCGCCGGCAGTCGGCCGGGACAACGCGGTCGAGCAGCGCCTGTCCGAGACACGGCCGGCCGGCGAGGACGGCGTCCGCCGTGGCGACGATCGCCGCACGCATCTGCTTGTCGTCGAGCGGTCCCTCAGGGCCGAGCCCGCGGACGGCGCCCGGCTGCTTCGTGCTCTTGACGACGATCCGCCCGCCGACGGCGTCGAGCGCCCGCACCTCGCCGATGCGCGTCCGGGTGTCGACGTCGAAGGCCGGCTTGCCGACCGAGAGCTTGGCGTCCTGCGGCGGGAAGGTGAGCTCGTAGAGCTTGCTGCGCTTCTCGGTGCCGATCTCGACGGCGGCGGAGAGCCCGCCGAGCGCGGTGCGGTCCTCGACGAGCTGCTCGTCCTCCAGGTCACCGCGGCTGAAGAACTCCCACCAGCCGGGCCGGGCCTCGCGGCGGTGCCACTGCACGAGGTCGCCGAGCAGGTCGTGGCCCTTGGTCTGCAGCTGCTCGACCAGCGCCAGCTCCGCGACCTCGGCGTCCGACCGCGGCTTCGGCGCGTCGATCTCGGACAGCAGCGGGCGCGGCAGCTCGCCGTGCTCGGCCTCCAGCTCGGCCCGCTGGCTCTCCAGCCAGTCGTGCAGCTCGCGGGTGGAGTCGACGTCGTCGCGGTTGTAGTCGTGGATGGCCTGCAGGCGGGCCGGGTCGCGGTCGATCAGCCACTTCTCGTACTCGACGACGCTGGACATCGCGTCGGCGACGTCGCCGGTGTGCTCGCGCCCGTAGAAGGCCTCGACCTTCTTGATCGAGTAGGATTCCTTGCTGATCCGCATCGACTGGCGGACGACGGGATACAGGTCGACGAACCGCTCGGCGCGCAGCAGCTGGTCGAGCTCGGCCTCGCGGACGCCGTACCGGCCGGTGAGCCGCTTGAGCGCGCTGACCTCGTAGGCGGCGTAGTGGTAGACGTGCATGCTGGGATCGCCGCGCCAGGCGTCGACGATATGGTCGATCAGCTCCTCGACCATGCGGCGCTCCTCGGCGGCATCGTGCGCCCAGAGGGCGGTGAAGCGGTCCTCCCGGTCGCCGAGGCCGGCGAGGTACTCCAGGCCCTGGCCGTCGCCGGAGAGCGGGTCGCCCTCGAAGTCGAGGTAGAGGTCGCCGGGGCTGGGCGCGGGGAGTCGCAGCAGTCCCTGGGCCTGCTGCGGTGTGAGCAGGGTGCGGGTGGGCGCTCCGGCCTGCCGGCCGCGGAGCTGCTCGCGGGCCTGGTCGCGCAGCCGCTCGCGGGTGCCCCGAGTGATGCCGGTGGCCCTGAGGGTGTCGTCGTCGGCCGCGGCGAGCTGCTCGAGGGTGGTGACGCCGACGCCGTTGAGCGCCGCCCGGTGGTCGCGGCGCATGCCGGCGACGAGGCTGAGGTCGTCGCTGGTGCGCAGCTCGTCCTCGCACCGCGCCTTCCAGCTGCACTGACCGCAGTGCGCGACCGGGACGGGTGCGGTCTCCCCCGGGTCCGCGACGAAGCCCTCCAGCCGGGCACGGGCGCGGCGGGCGTAGGCGGCGACGTCGACCAGCCGCCAGGGTCGGGACTCGCCGTCGCCGGTGACGACGCAGATGCGCTCGGGCGTGCGGCCCTGGAGGGTGGCGAGCCGGTCGGCGTAGGTGGCCATCTGCAGCAGCGCCGGCACCTTGATGCGGCGGGCGAGCTTCGCGTCGGCGACCTCGTAGGACCAGTCGCCGAGATCCGACGGGGTGTCCGCCTTCAGGAGGAAGTCGGCCTGCCCGCCCCACGTGCCGTCGAACAGGTACGCCTGGTGGATGACGTCGACGCCGGCGCGCATCGCCTGGCGTGTGGCTGCCTCGCTGCGGCTGTCCCGCAACCGGACGACGTCGAGGCCCTGCTCCTCCAGCGACTCCAGGTAGCGGAGCTCGTGGGCGATGCCGAGGTCGGCGACGAGCACGGTCTGGTCGCTCACGCCCTCGGCCAGTGGCTGCACGTCACCGCCGGCCACCGCGACGTTGAGCGCGGTGAGGTGGTGGCACTCCTGGTGCCGGGTCAGGTCACTGGGGCTGAGGACCAGCCGCCCGTCGACGCGGTACACGGCGTCAGCCCTCCGTCGTGCGGACGACGGCGGGCAGGGATGAGTGCGGCAACGTTCCCCCGTGGTGCTGAATGCAGAACCTCAGGAGGCTGTCACGGACGGCGCCGTCCCTGAACTTCCCGCGCCGTCGCGGTGCTGCTCCGACGCGGGTCTGTGATCGGGCCGGGGGTCCAGCGGCACGGCTCGCGGTGAACGGGTCAGGGGGTCGGCGGCGGAGGGCGGTAGACCTCAGCGCGGTGGGCGATGCGGACGACGAGCACCGTGCGCGCGCTCTCGTCGATGTCGATGAGCACCCGGTAGTCGCCGCGGCGAGCACTGCGGAGACCCTCGAACTCACCGGTCAGCGGCTTGCTCAGGCGCTGCGGGTTCTCCGGGAGGACGGCAGTGATGAACTCGACGACGGCTACGGCGACCCGGGACGGGAGCTGGCCCAGCTGCCGGTGCGCCGCTGACGCGATGTGGACCTCGTACGAGGAACTCACCCGGGCAGGCCGTACTGCGTTCGAAGATCGGCAGCAGCCACGGTCTGCCCTTCGGCGAACTCCCGTCGCGCCTGCGCAACGTCCTCCCGGACGCCGGGCTGGGACAACCAGAAGATCGTCTCGTGCAACGAGTCCAGGTCTGACTTGGCCATCAGCACGGCCGCCTCACGTCCGTGCCGGGTGATCGTCACGATGTCGTGGGTCGTCTCAGCGGCTTCGACGAGAGCCGACAGCTTGTCCTTGGCCTCGCTCAACGGCACGGTCGTCATGCAGACATTCTAGCCGTAATTCTGGCTAGATATGTCCGCCTCGCGCCCGGCGGCCGACCGGGCTGGCCCGGTTCCGCGGCACACTGCCCGACGTGGGACGCCGGAAGCCCGGGAAGTACCCGTACGACTACACCCTGGGCGATGACGCACGATTCGCCGACAGCGGCGTCGGCGGCACGATGCGGGTGCTGCACGGCCCCGGCCGGGACATGGGGAGCACCGAGGGCGTGGTCTGCCAGGTGGACGTGCGGGGTCAGGACGGTGCCCTCCTGGACGACGCGGAGGCAGGCAAGCTCGGCAAGGAGCACCGCCTGCACGGGACCGCGCCCGGGGACCGGATCGACGCCACCGTGTCGGCGCACCACGCAGCCGGCCCGGACGGCGAGCTCACGGCCACGCGGACGGTCGTGCTCACCGGGGACCTCGACGACGTGGTGCGCTTCGGCGTCGGCCCCGGCTGGGAGCAGGTGGCCGCGGGGACGCCGGCGAGCTGCCATGGAGCCGACGACCCCGACGTCCCAGCTCTGGGGTGCCGGTGTGCGGCTGCGCGGGGCCCGCTCCACATGACTGCCACGGCCGCCCACGACAGGGCCGTCCCCCTCTAGCGTCGTCCCCCGGTGTCGAAGCACCACGGCAGGAAGCCCTCGAAGGACCGCGGCGCCGGTCCGCCGCCCGGCGTGCGACCGGCCGCACGGAATCACGCAGCCCGGACCTGATCGACGAGGTCGCCGGGGCGCTCGCCACCGGACAGCCCCTGGACCTGCTCGGGCTGACGAGCGCCGCGGATCGGAGCGCGCGACGACCAGCCGTCAGGTCAGGCCTTGGCGTACGTGTCGGCCGTCTTGCTCTCGAACTCCAACGCCACGAACGGTTCATCGCCCACGACCCAGGCGTCGTGGCCTGGTTCGAGACGGTAGGCGTCACCCGCACTGATGTCGGCTTCAGCGCCGTCGCTCGCGGTGACGTGGATCTTGCCGGAGACGACGTACCCCAGGTGCGCCGCCTGACAGGTGTCCGTACCGGCCACCGGCTTGATGCAGTCCGACCACCTCCAACCCGGTTGGAGGGTGTAGCGACCCACGGTGGTGCCGCCCAGGTGGACGACGCCCACGCTCGTCTTGTCCGGGGTCCGCGACTCGTCGGGGTGATCCATGCTCTTCGACTCGATGCTGGCCATCGCTGGTCGCCTCCTGACTTCGAGGAGTTGAGACGACCGGGCCGCGCCCGCGCTGCGCACTGAGATGCCCTGCCGCGTCGGGCGAGGGTGTCCGGCGCCATGCACTGTGCTCGCTGCACCCCCGCCGGTCAACGGCCGCGGCCGTGGGAGCGCCGGTCGTCCGGGTTCTCTCCCCTCATCCGGCTCCGGGCCGGACGGTCGTCAGACCCGTGCGACCACGCTTCGTGGTATCACCGCGCATCCCAGATCGGTACCATTGATGGGTGAGCACACAGATCGCCGTCCGGCTCCCCGAGGAGCTCGTGGAGTTCATCGACCGGCTGGTGTCCGAGGGCCGCGCTCCATCCCGCGCCGCCGTCGTCAGTCAGGCGCTCCGGCGGGAGCGGCGTCGCGAGGTCGCGGCTCGCGACGCGGCCATCCTGGCCGCTGCCGCCGAGGACGACGACCTGGACGCCCTCGCCGAACACGCTGCCCGGACGCCGCTCGACGACCTCGACTGATGCGTCCGATCCATCTCGCCCACCTGGACAAGACCCGGCCCGTTCTCGTGCTGACCCGGGAACTCGTGCGCCCGCACCTCTCGCGGGTCACCGTCGCCCCGATCACGAGCACGGTCCGCGGGCTGTCGACAGAGGTCCCCGTCGGACCGGACAACGGCCTGGACTATCCGAGCGTCATCAGCTGCGACAACGTCGTCACGGTGCCGAAGGCAGCGCTCGGTCGGCAGATCGGCCGACTGCTCCCCGAGCAGGAGCCGGCCTTCACCGCGGCTCTGCACGCCGCGTTCGACCTCGAGGACCTGCCCGCTCCTCGCTGAGTTCTCTCGCCGGCTCTCGCCCACCGTGTCCTGCCACGCTGTCGCCGCTGCCTCGGGGACAGTGGGACCCCGTGTCCCCCAGCACCCCTGACGCTCAGGTGTTCGAGCGGCTGTCATCCCTCCGCCAGCACCAGCAGGACGGCCGGCGGTCCCCGCACAAGCCCCTGCTCGTCCTCCTGGCGCTGGGGCGCCTGGCCGCCACCGGGACGAGCCGCCTGCCCTGGTCGGAGGCGGAGCAGGAGCTCGCCGACCTGATCGAGGAGTTCGGACCGACGTCGAAGACGGGCCGCGCCCAGAGCGCCGCCTTTCCGTTCACGAGGCTGCGGTCCGACGGCGTGTGGACGCTCGACCGCGATGTCCCCATGGACACCGTCGGCCCGCTCCGCGAAGGCGTGACGGGGCGGTTCGAGGCGTCACTGGAAGCGGCCCTGCGGAATCGTCCGGAACTCATCGCCGAGGCGGCGCGCGGCCTGGTCGAGAGCCATTTCCCGGGCACGGTGGCACCCGACGTCCTCGTTGCCGTTGGCCTGGACCCGGACTGGCTGGAGGGCAGCGGACCCGCTCGCGGTGCGAGCCCCGCTGACCGACGGCGGAGCAGCACGTGGCTGGCCGCCGTCATCGAGGCGTGGGACCGGCAGTGCGCCTTCTGCGGCTTCGACGGCGCCGCCGGCGGAGGCGTCGTGGGGATCGAGGCGGCGCAAGTCCGCTGGTTCAAGCTGGGCGGTCCGGACGACCTCGACAACGGGCTCGCCCTGTGCTCCCTGCACCACAAGCTGTTCGACCGCGGGATGCTCGGCCTGGACGACGACCTCGCCGTCGTCGTGTCCCGCCGCTTCTCCGCCCGGGCGCCCCAGGGCCGGACCGTGTACGACCTGCACGGCCAGCGGTTGCAGCCACGTCCCGGCACGCTCCTGCCTGCCGACCGGCATGTTGCCTGGCACCGGGAGCAGGTGTTCCAGGGAGTGGCGCTCGCCGGCTGAGCTGACTGCGTGCCTGTTCATCCTCCAGCGGTCTGATCGGCGGGTATCCGGTGACGCACGACGATCCTCGGCGCGTCGGACGGGAAGTAGGTCTCCCGGCGCTTGGCCAGGCGGGCGAGCTCCCAGTTCCACGGCACGCGGGCAGCCTTCTGCTCGTTGTGCCGTCGGCACAGAGCCTGCCCGTTCTCGATCGCGGTGACCCCACCACGGCTGTGCGGGTGGACGTGGTCCGCCTGCAGTCCCTCGGTCTCCCGGCACCGCCCGAGCAGCCAGGAGTGCCGTTCGCAACGACGACCAGCCCGCGCCAGGATCTCCGCTTTGTCGGACCGGGAAAACCCGCGCTGCGGATCCCGCGGGCAGCCGCCGTGGATCACCGAACGCGCAGTACGGATGGCGGCGCGGAGCGCCAAGAGCACAACAAGCCCGAGGAGCCACGGAGTCGCGACCAGTCCTTCGAGGACGTCGCCGAGCACTCCCGTGAAGAAGTCGGATGGCTCGAGGCCTGCAACTCCCGCGTCACCTGCGTCCGGGCTCAGATGCACGTTGGTGCTGTCGACCAGCGCGGCGGGGAGCTTGAGCGACAGGTCCCCAGACCGAAGGCACCTGTCCCCCACCCGAGCGTCGAACTCAGCAGATCGAGATTGTACAGTTACGTTGAGTTTATGGGGGACGCGCCCACTGGGCTGTACGAGCACCTGGTCACCGATCGGCTCAACAAGGACCTGGCCGCGACGGCTCCCGACCTGGTCCAACTCGGCACGCTCGACCCGGCCGACGCCCACGAGACGCTGACCCGCCACATCGCCGAGCTCGCGAGCCGGGCCCTACGGGCCGGCGGTGGAAGCGACGCATCGGCCATCAGTCGACAGGTCGAGCTGGCCAACCGGATCGTCGCGGCCATCGGCGACCTGTCGCCGGACGTAGCCGACATGGACGACGCCGTCGCGGATCCGGCCCGCACCCTCCTGGCGATCGCCCCGCCGAGCGGGGTACCTGGGCCCGCGTCGTTCCCCGAGCGACCGGCCGTCCCGCTCTCCACGAGCGCACTGCTGGTCAACGGCCGCGGCCAGCCGCGGATCGGCTACGAAGTCACCCGGGAACTGGCGTCGGCCGACCGGGTCGACCTGCTGTGCGCCTTCATCAAGTGGCACGGGCTGCGCGTCCTGGAAGACGCCCTCACCGATCTCCGCGAGCGCAGTGTCCGGCTGCGCGTCATCACCACCACCTACATGGGCGCGACCGACCAGCGCGCCCTCGACCGGCTCGTCGAACTCGGCGCCGACGTCAAGGTCTCCTACGAGACGCGGACGACGCGGCTGCACGCCAAGGCGTGGCTGTTCCACCGGGACACCGGCATGTCGACGGCCTACGTCGGCAGCTCGAACCTCTCCCGGACGGCGCTCATCGACGGCCTCGAGTGGAACGTGCGGCTGTCCAACGTCGAGCAGTCGCACCTGCTGACGACGTTCGCGGAGACGTTCGACAGCTACTGGGCAGACCCGTCCTTCGAGACCTACGAGCCGAGCCGTGACGGCGATCGGCTGCGGCAGGCCATCGCTGCTGAGCGCGGCGGGCCAAGCGACCTGCCCATCGAGATCGCAACGCTCGACGTCCGCCCCTTCGGCTACCAGCAGGAGATCCTCGACGAGCTCCAGGCCGAGCGAGAGGTCCACGATCGCTGGCGGAACCTCGTGGTGATGGCGACCGGAACGGGGAAGACGGTCGTCTCGGCCCTCGACTACCGGCGGCTGCGCACGGCGGGAACCGTCGAGCGAGTGCTGTTCATCGCTCACCGCGAGGAACTGCTGGTCCAGAGCCTGTCGACGTTCCGGCACGTGCTCCGCCAGGGGGACTTCGGCGAGCTCTTCGTCGGCGGCCAGCGGCCTCGGGAGTGGCGGCACGTCTTTGGCTCGGTCCAGTCACTGACCCAGTTCGACCTCGCCGAGCTCAACCCGAGCCACTTCGACATGGTCATCGTCGACGAGTTCCACCACGCCGAGGCCGCGACGTACCGCAGGCTCCTGGAGCACCTGCAGCCCAAGGTCCTCCTCGGCCTGACGGCAACACCCGAGCGGACCGACGGCGCCGACGTCCGGGGCTGGTTCGGCGGCCGGACGGCGGTCGAACTGCGGCTGTGGGAGGCGCTGGAGCAGGGCCTGCTCGCGCCGTTCCAGTACTTCGGCATCCACGACGACGTGGCGCTCGACCAGCTGCGGTGGCGGCGCGGCCGGGGGTATGACGTCGGGGAGCTGACCGACGTCTACACCGGCAACGACAAGCGCGTAAGGCTGGTCCTGCAGGCGGTCCATGACAAGGTGGCGGACCCGCGGCAGATGCGAGCGCTGGGCTTCTGCGTGAGCATCCAGCACGCGCAGTACATGGCTGAGCGGTTCACCGCGGCGGGGATCCACAGCCTGGCGGTCACCTCGACGACGTCCCGCGAGGAGCGAGCCGCCGCACTGACCGCCCTCCGCGACCGCACCGTGAACGTCCTCTTCGCGGTCGATCTCTTCAATGAAGGGCTCGACGTCCCGGCGGTCGACACCGTGCTGTTTCTCCGGCCGACCGAGAGCGCAACTGTCTTCCTCCAGCAGCTGGGCCGCGGCCTGCGACTGTCGGAGGACAAGGCCTGCCTGACTGTTCTCGACTTCATCGGCGCGCAGCGCAAGGAGTTCCGCTTCGACCTCCGTTTCCGGGCCCTGACCGGCACCTCACGGCGCGGCCTGCAGCGGGTGGTCGAGCAGGGCTTCCCCACCCTGCCGGCCGGCTGCCACATCGAGCTGGACCGGGTGGCGCAGCGGATCGTCCTCGACAACATCAAGCAGTCCCTCAACGTCTCGTGGAAGGGGCTGGTCGCCGAGGCGTCTGGCGCGCAGACGCCTGCGCTCGCCGACTTCCTGGAGGAGACCGGGGTTGAGCTCGAGGACCTCTACCGCGGCAGCGGCCGCAGCTGGCTGGATCTGAAGCGCGCCGCCGGCTGGGACGACTCGGTGCCCGGTCCGGACGACGCGACACTGCGGGCGGCGTTCGGTCGCATGCTGCACATCGACGACCTGGAACGACTGAGGGCTCTGCGGGAGCTGCTCGATGCGGCGAGCGCCCGTTCTGAGGTCGACGGCTCGGAGCGCATGCGTCGGCTGGCGGCGATGCTGCACTTCTCCCTGTGGGGTTCGCGGACGCCGTTCAGCAGCGTGGAGACGAGTCTCGAGCGTCTGCTGGCGAACCCCGGTCGAGCGCGAGAGCTGACCGAGTTGAGCGGCGTCCTGCACGACCGCATTCACCGAGTGACGCCGGCCCTGGAGGTTGCCGGAGACCGTCCGTTGCATGTGCACGCCCGGTACAGCCGCGACGAGGCGCTGGCGGCGTTCGGGATGGAGGACCTGAACGGCACGTGGGGCTCGGGGGTGCGCTGGGTGCCCGGCGACCAGGCAGACGTCTTCTTCGTGACGCTGGTGAAGACCGAGGCGCACTTCTCCCCCACGACGATGTACGCCGACCACGCCATCTCGCCGACGCTGTTCCAGTGGGAGTCGCAGAACGTGACGGCTGAGCGGTCGGCAACAGGCCAGCGGTACATCAACCACCGGGGGATGGGCACGTCGGTGCACCTGTTCGTCCGTGAGTCCAAGACGGCAGACGGGACGCTCGGGACGCCGCCGTACCTCTACGCGGGACCGATGTCCTATGTCTCACACGCGGGCGAGCGCCCCATGCGGATCCTCTGGCGACTGGAGCACGCACTACCAGCTGACGTCTTCCACGCCGCCAAGGTCGCCTGAGGCACGAGCTCGACGGCCGAGCTTCCGGAAGATCGAGAACAGCGTCCCCAGGTCGGTAGCACTTCACTGGCGCTCGGGCGCGACACCCCGGAACGAGGCAACTGGAAAACGTTCTCCGTTCCGCGCCAGCTTGCCCAGCACGGCATCGCTCAGATCCACGCCGGCCACATCAGCCAACCGCAGCAGGTACAGTAGAACGTCGGCCAGTTCGTCCCCGAGCCGCTCCCGCAGCGGTGGATCCGCTGTCATCGCACGCTCCGCTGGCAACCACTGCACGAGCTCGGCAACCTCGCCGACCTCCCCCGCGAGCGCGAGCGTCAGCGACTTGAGGTCGTGAAATCGCCCCCAGTCACGCGCGTCGCTGAACGCCCGCATCTGCCTCATCAGTTCCTCGAGATCCGCCACGCGTGGAGTATGGGTAACCGACTGCACCGACCGGCGCGTCTAGGCTGCTTGCTGCGGCCCGACTGGCTTCCGTCGCACGGACATGCCCCCACCCGCACGTTGATTCGTGCTGCCCGGGGACACGCCTTTGCCACTCCTTCGTACATCGGCCGCCGGCCTTCACACTCTTGCCCTGGCCGGACGGCTCGGGACCACACTGGCGACTCAAATGGCTCACCGCATGAGTCGCGCGACGTCCCCATCTGAGCTGCGCTCATGGGACGCCAGCCTGACGGCGCTGGCTGCGGACCTCATGCAGGCCGGCTTGGACGGCGTCGAAGTCCTGGTTGAGTACCAACTTCCGCTCTCGAGCAAGCGAGTCGACGTCGTGCTCGCCGGTGAGCACCCCCGGCGTGGCACTCCCTCCTACGTCGTCATCGAACTCAAGCAGTGGACTCAGGCCTCGCTGTACGAGGGGGAGCCCGAACTCGTCATCCAGCCTTCGTATGGACCGCGCCCCGTGCTCCACCCGGTAGCCCAGGTCCGCGGATACGTCGAGTACCTCATGGACTTCCTGGGGATCCTCCACGGCACCAGCGACGTCCTCACCGGTGTCGCCTATCTGCACAACGCAACTGACAGCCGAGTGGCTCCCCTGCGGGACTACCCAGAGGATGACTACAGCCGCTTTTTCACCGGCGAGGATCGCGGCGACTTCCTTGAGTTCCTTCGCAGCCGCCTCTCACCCGTCAACGCCCCCATCCATGCTGACCGGTTGCTCCGCTCGTCGGTCGCTCCAAGCAAGCAACTCCTTGCGGTCGCCGCGGAGGAACTCCGCACACGCGAGCAATTCGTCTTGCTCGACGAGCAGAGAGTGGCCTTCAACCTCGTCTTGCATGAAGTCGAGAAAGCGCAGCACGGCGACCACAAGAGCGTCGTCGTCATAACCGGTGGTCCCGGTAGCGGGAAGAGCGTGATCGCCCTGTCGTTGATGGGCGAGTTGGGTCGGCGTGGTGTGCGCGTCGTGCACGCCACGGGGTCCCGTTCGTTCACCCACACGCTCCGCAAGATCGCCGGCCACCGCGCTCCTCGTACGAGAGCGCTGTTCCGATATTTCAACCAATTCATGGACGCCGACCGAAATGGGCTCGACGTCCTCATCGCGGACGAGGCGCACCGCATACGCGACACGTCCGTCGACCGCTACACCCGCGCGGCACTGCGCACCAACCCACGTCGCCAAGTCGATGAACTCATCGACGCCGCTCGAGTGCCAGTCTTTCTGTTGGACCAGAATCAGGTCGTCCGGCCAGGCGAGATGGGCACCGTTGAAGACATCGAGAAGCACGCCCGAGAGAAGGGCCTCGACGTCCATCAGATTGACTTGAACGCGCAGTACCGCAGCGGCGGCAGCGCCGAGTATGTCGAGTGGGTCGAGCGACTACTTGAACTCGTTCCGGGTGGACCGGTGCCGTGGGAAGGAGACGAGCGGTTCGAGGTCCGGACGGCCTCATCCCCCTCCACGATGGAACAGGCACTGGCCGAAAAGCTCACCGCCCAACAGAACGCGCGCATCGCGGCCGGTTACTGCTGGACCTGGAGTGACCCGCGCCCCGACGGCTCGCTGGTGCCGGACGTGCGGATAGGTGACTGGTCGCGACCCTGGAATCTCAAGGGCGACCGTTCCGTCGGTGGAGCACCGCCGGCCTCTCTGTGGGCTAGCGATGAGCGTGGCTTTGGACAGGTGGGCTGCGTGTACACAGCGCAAGGTTTCGAGTACGAGTGGAACGGCGTCCTCTTGGGGCCGGACCTGGTCTGGCGCAGGGGCCGATGGGTCGCGGTCCGCAGCGCCAACCGCGACCCGGACTTTCGCAGCACCAAGCGGGTGAGCGACACCGAGTTCGATCTCCTAGTGCGAAACGTCTACAAAGTGCTGCTGACCCGCGGCCTTCGCGGCGTCTACCTGCATTCCACGGATTCTGAGACCCAACAGTTCCTCGAGCGACTCGTCAATTGACCGGTTGCCCCGAACCCGTGTTCGGTCGGCTCCCGACTCCCACCGGTCCGGGCGACCATCGGGTCCCCCATCGGACGTGTGTGCGGCTGCTCGCTCGCCCGACAGGGCGCTCGCCCTTCCGTGGGCGCGCAGCCTCTAAGACCGATGGGGTCCGAGGCTTCGCGTCCCGACCACCCGGGACTACCGTCCGATGGTGGGTTCCGCGGAGGACGGCCGACCGACGCGGGGACGGCTCGCCCGGACGGCGCGGCTCGCCGCACTTCCGGCCGCGTACGCCGGGCGCACCGCAGTCGGGATCGGCAAGCGGATCGGCGGCCGCCCCGCGGAGGTCGTTGCCGCGCAGGTGCAGCAGCGCACCGCCGAGCAGCTGTTCGCCACCCTGGGCCACCTCAAGGGCGGCGCCATGAAGGTCGCCCAGGCGTTGTCGGCCATGGAGTCCGCGCTGCCCGAGCAGCTGGCCGGCCCCTACCGCGACACGCTCGTCCGGCTGCAGGAAGCGGCGCCGGCCATGCCGACCGCGCGGGTCCACGAGCAGCTGGACCGCTCGCTCGGCCGGAACTGGCGACAGGTCCTGAAGAACTTCGACGACCACCCCGTCGCCGCCGCCAGCATCGGGCAGGTGCACCGCGCCACCTGGCGCGACGGCACGCCGGTCGCCGTGAAGGTCCAGTACCCCGGCGCCGCCGAGGCCCTCGTCGCCGACCTCGGCAACCTGCAGATGTTGACGCCGGTCATGAAGGCGGCCGTACCCGGCCTCGACGCCCGCGAGTTGTTCGCCGAGCTGCGCGAACGACTGAGCGAGGAGGCCGACTACCAGAGAGAAGCCCAGGCACAGCGAGACTTCGCCGACGCCTACCGCGGCGACCCCGACATCTGCGTCCCCAACGTGCTCAGAGTCCAGCGCCAGGTACTGGTCAGCGAGTGGGTCGGCGGCACTGCCCTCTCCCGCGTCATCACCGAGGGCACCCAGGACGACCGGGACCGCGCCGGTCAGCTCCTCGTCCGCCTCCTCGCCTCCGGCCCCGCCAGAGCCCACCGCGTGCACGGCGACCCGCACCCCGGCAACTTCCGCCTCCTGCCCGACCGGCGGCTCGGCGTCCTCGACTTCGGCTCCACCCAGGCCATGCCGCACGGCTGGCCCGGCCGGCTCGGCCCGCTGCTCGCCGCTGGCCGGGACGGCGACGCCGCGACCCTCCACCGCATCGCCTCCGGGCACCTCGTCCAACCCGGCAAGGTCACGCCGGAGGCCCTGCTCGACCTGCTCGACCCCTACTTCCAGCCGCTGCACAGTCCGGAATACCGGTTCACCCGCCGCTGGATGCAGGAGCAGACCCTGCGCGCCTCCGACCCGCTCAGCACCACCGCCCGCACCCAGCGCCGGCTGACCATCCCCCCGCGGTACCTGCTGCTGCAGCGGGTGGCCGCCGAACTGGTCGGCGTCCTCTGCTCGCTCGGCGCCACCGTCGCCGTCGACGCCGAGGTCCGCCGGTGGCTGCCCGGCTACGACACCACGAGCACGTAGCGCGGGACGTTCGGCACCGTTGTCCGCCGTCCCGGGGGCGAGGACGCTCGCCGGTGCGGCGACACCACGGAAGGCGCCGCACGGCACGAGAGGAGCCGGGAGATGTACGCCCGTTCCACCACCATGATGATCTTCCCCGCGTCGATGGACGAGGCCATCGCCTACATGGGCGACGAGGTCTGGCCGGCGATGCGCGACATGGACGGCTGCGTCGGCCTGTCGATGATGTGCGACCGCGAGAGCGGCAAGTACATCGCCACCTCGGCCTGGGAGGACCGCCAGGCCATGCAGGCCAGCGACGAGCACGTCCACCCCATGCGCGAGCAGATGGTCGACCGCTTCGGCGCCGGCGTCGCCGAGCCGGAGATCCAGGAGTGGGAGATCGCCGTCCTGCACCGCGAGCACGCCTCCGGCGACGGCGCCTGCTGCCGGGTCACCTGGCTGCGCACCGACCCGAGCCGGGCCGACCAGCTGCTCGACATGTACCGCACCCGCGTGATGCCGCGGATCCAGGAGATGCGTGGCTTCTGCAGCCTCAGCATGCTGATCGACCGCGAGAGCGGCCGCGCCGTCGGCACGGCCGTGTTCGAGAGCCGTGCCGCCCTCGAGGCATCCCGGGAGCAGGCCCGCATGCTGCGGGAGGAGAGCGTCCAGGCCATGGGCGTGGACATCCTCGACGTCGCGGAGATGGACTTCGTCCTCGCCCACCTCCGGGTGCCCGAGACCGTCTGAGCGCCAGGCAGCCGAGCGCCGAGCAATCGGCCCGTCGCACCGGCCGGTGCACCGCCTCACGGGTGAAACCCCGGACGGCGCGGCCCCCGGGACGTCTCGATCACGGCGCACTGTGCTACGGAAGTGCTACGGTCGTAGCCGTGAAGGTGGCCTCACGGGAGTTGCGGAACGACACTGCCGGCGTGCTGCGCCGCGCCGCCGCGGGCGAGTCCGTGCAGATCACGGTCAACGGCGAGCCGGTCGCAGAGCTCGGGCCGCTCCGCACCCGCCGGTCGCACTGGACGAGCCGTTCGTTCCTGCTCGAACGGCTCACGAACATCCAGGCCGATCCAGCTCTCGACGACGACCTGCGGGCCCTCTCCGGCGGAACGGATGAGCTCGGGCCGATCGAGTGACCCGCGGCCTGCTGGACACGAGCGTGTTCATCGCCCGGGAAGGCCGTGGACTGGATCTTGCACGGGTGCCCGACGAGGTCGCCGTCTCGGTCATCACCTATGCGGAGCTGCGCGCCGGCGTGCTCGCCGCCTCGAACCTGTCGGTGCGCTCCCGCCGGCTCACCACCCTGCAGACCGTTGCCGACCTGAACCCGCTACCGATCGACGCGCTCGTCGCCGACGCGTGGGCGGAGCTCCGACTGCGCATCGCCGAGTCGGGCAGGCGGATGAACGTCAACGACACGTGGATCGCCGCCACCGCGATCGCCCACGACGTCCCGGTCGTCACCCAGGACGCCGACTTCGACGTCCTCGCCGATCTCGCCGGGCTCCGCGTCATCCATGTCTGACGAGGGCCGGGCGGCAGTCAAGCGAACAGGCCGCGGATGTCCTCGGCCGTCAACGGGCCCGCCAGCGCGCCGTCGTCGTCCAGCACGCGGGCGGACAGGTCCCGCTTGCGCTCCTGGAGCGCCATCACCTTCTCCTCGATGGTCCCCGCGGCCACCAGCCGGTACACCATCACCGTCTTGTCCTGGCCGATCCGGTGCGTCCGGTCGACCGCCTGCGCCTCCACGGCGGGGTTCCACCACGGGTCGAGCACGAACACGTAGTCGGCCTCGGTGAGGTTCAGCCCGAACCCGCCGGCCTTGAGGCTGATCAGGAACACCGGGGCGTGGCCAGAACGGAACTCGTCGATCACCCGCCGCCGGTCCCGCGTGCTCCCGTCGAGGTACGCGTAGGGCAGGCCGTGAGCGTCCAACCGCGCGCGCACCGTGCCCAGGAACCCCGTGAACGAGCTGAACACCAGCGCCCGGTGGCCCTCGGCGACGACCTCCTGCAGGTGCTCCAGGAAGGCGTCGGCCTTGCTCGAGCGGATGCCGGCGTAGGCCTCGTCGACCAGTGACGCATCGAGGGCCAGCTGCCGCAGCAGCGTGAGCGACCGGAAGATGGTGAACCGGTTGCGGTCCAGGTCGTCGACGAGGCCGAGGACCTTGCGCCGCTCCCGCTGCAGGTGCGTGTCGTACACCTTGCGGTGCTTCGGGTTGAGCACCACCTCGAGCACCTGCTCCTGCTTGGGCGGCAGCTCGGCGGCGACCTGCTCCTTGGTCCGTCGGCGCATCAGCGGCCGGATCCGGCGGCGCAGCGCCTCCAGCACCTGCGGATCGCTCCCTCGCTCGATCGGCGTCCGGTAGTGCTCGGTGAACCGCTGTGGGCTCGGGAAGAGCCCGGGCGCCACGATCGAGAGCATGGACCACAGGTCCATCAGGTTGTTCTCCACCGGGGTGCCGGTGATCGCCAGCTTGAAGCGGGCCGGCAGGCGGCGTGCGGCGGCGTACGTCTTCGCCTGGTGGTTCTTCACAAACTGCGCCTCGTCGAGCACCAGCCCGCTCCAGGGCAACTCGCGGTAGTCGTCCTCGCCGAGGCGCAGCAGCGTGTACGAGGTGACGACCAGGTCGGCGCCCTCGACCGCCGCTGCCAGCGGCATGCCGAGCTTGCGGCCGGTGGCCTCGATGGTCCGGACGACGAGGCCGGGCGCGAAGCGGGCCGCCTCACGCGCCCAGTTCGACACCACGCTGGTCGGGGCCACCACGAGCACCGGAGCGGTCAGCGTCCCGATCTCCTTCGCCCGGCACACCAGCGCCAGGGCCTGGACGGTCTTGCCCAGCCCCATGTCGTCGGCCAGCACACCACCGAGCCCGACGTCCCACAGCACGGACAGCCACTGGTAGCCCTGCAGCTGGTAGGGCCGCAGCCGCGCGGCCAGCCCGGCGGGCGGGTCCGGCGGTGCGGCGTCGTCGACGTCGAGCAGCGCCCGGACGTCCCGCGCCCACCGCTCGCTCTGCTCGGCCACCACCCCGAGCTCCACGAGCTCGTCCCACAGCCCGGCCTGGTACCGGCTGATCCGCAGGCCCGGCCGCTCGGCGTCCTGCAGTGCCCGCGCCTCGTCGATCAGCGACCGCAGGCGGTCGAACTCGGGACGGCGGATGTCGAACCACGTCCCGCTGGGCAGCAGCAGGTGTTCCTCCCCCGCTGCCAGTGCCGCGAACAACGGGGTGAACGGGATGTCCTCGCCGTCCACGCTCACCGTGACGCCGAGGTTGAACCAGTCGCCGTCCTCGCTGTCGGTGGCCGACACCTCCACCACCGGATCCGCCTCGGACCGCCGGTAGTCCGGCGCCTCGCCGGTCACCTCGACGAGCACGCCGGCGTCCGCCAGCCGCGGCAGCACCTCGGTCGTGAGGACGACGGTGTCCATGCCGGCCAACTCAGCGGTCGGCGCCGGCCGCCGCTCCGGGCCTTCCCGCCAGAGCCCGGGCAACCGGTCCGTCGGCAGCGGCAGGGACCGCACCAGCCGCTCCTCGCCGGCGACGTCTCGACCGGGGTCCGGGGCGGCGCCGTCCTCCCCCGCCAGCGGCAGCCGGCGGACCTCCTCGCCCGTGCGGTACTGCACCGACCAGGTCAGTCGCACCCGGTGGTTCCCGGTGTGGTCGACCTGGAGGCACACCTGCGGGGGCAGGACCTCCGGCAGCTCCACCGACCCGTCCGACGAGCGGACCGGCAGCGCGCGGTGCAGTGCGGGGTAGAACCCGGTCAGGAAGCGGCCGCGGTCGGTCGCGGGCACCCGCAGCGAACCGGCGGCGAGCAGCTTCGCCGCGCGCCGCGGAACCGGCTGCACGGGCACGAAAAGCAGGCCCTTCTCGGGCACGAGGTCCGGGGGCAGCGCCGGATCGCCGGGGAGGAGGACGGCGCCGTGCGGCGGGCTGCCGAGCAGCCGCACCGCCTCAGCGGGGAGGCAGACACCGGAGCCCAGGTCGACCACCGGCTCGATGCGCAGGTCAGCGTCCCCGCGCAGGTCAGCGTCCCCGCGCAGGTCCACGGCGAGCGACGCCGGCGTCCCGGCCACCCGGACGGGACCGCCGCGAGCGCTCACGAGGGTCACCCCCTCGTCCACGACCTGCTGCAGGGCCGGCCACAGCGAGGGGCCGAACTCCTCGAGCCGCACCGGCTCGTCCCCGTAGCCGTAGCCGTAGTACCCGGGGCCGTCGTCGTCGGCCGCCCGGTGGGCTCGGTACAGCGCGCGCAGCGCGGCGGCATGCGAGGGATCGCGCTGCGCGTAGTAGTCGTACTGCAGGGCCCGCCAGGACACCCCCGTGCGGATCCAACGTCCCTTGGCGCCCGGTACGACCGGGCGCAGGCGGACCGACGTGGGAGAGGCGGCGGCCGGCGCCGCCTCCACCTCGAACTGCAGGCCGAGCGGGGTGCCCGCCCGCTGCCCCGACGGCGCGGGAGGCCGCACCAGGTCGGCGAGCGCCGTCTCCCAGCTCGGTACGCGCTCGGCTTCTGCCGCCGGCAGGGCGTCCAGGAACTCCGGCCGGCGATGAGCACGGCGGCGACGTGCTTGCAGTCCGCGCCGACGGGGCAGCTGCACTCGCCCCACCAGCGAGCGCCCACGGCGTGGAAGGCGACGACGGTCTCGTACCAGCGTCCCCCGCTGCCGATCACGGTGGCGTCGAACTCGCCGAGCTCGCGCGAGTAGGAGAGCTCGGCGACCCTGCCCTCGCTCGCGTAGGCCGCGCCGCGCTGGAACGCGCCGGAGCTCACCGAACGGCGGATGACGGAGTCGGTGAGCCTCGGCCGCAGCTCCTCCAGCACGCGCCCGAGGCTACGGCGGCCAAGGCTCCGGGAGCCGTCCGTCCACAGCCGTCCGGACGCGTTGGTGCATCGCGTCGTCGGACCGCAGTAGCGTCCGCCGTCGATGCCGAAGAGCAAGAAGCGAGCGAAGTCCCGCCGTCCGCAGCAGCGACGGGCGTCGCCCGAGACGTCGCTGCTGGACGCCCTGCGCGACGGCGTCGACTCCCCCACTCCCGGCCCGCTGCTCGGCGCCGTCGGCCTGCTGCTGTCCGTGGCCGCCGGGGCCGACGACCCGGGGGCCACGCTCGCCGACCTCGTCCGCAGCCTCTCCGCTGCCGACCGGGTCGAGACGTCGGCCGCCCTGCTCGCGATCGCGACCCTCACCGTGGACGCCGAGCTGCGCCGGCGGGTGCGCCGCGAGATCGCCGACCGCGGGCACGTGCTCCCCCGCTGGCTCGTCGAGCTCGACCGCAGCGAACCGGTCGACCGGGCGGTCGAGGTCAGCACGGTGTTCCGGGACGCCGACGAGCTGCTCGTGGGCGTCACCGTGCCCGGCGGCCACTCCCTCACCGCCGTCGTCCGCATCGACAACGAGCTCGGCGCAGTGGCGACCGACGGGTACGTCGTGCAGTCCCCGCTGGCGTCGGTCGTCCCGCTGCTGATCGAGGACGGCGACCCGGACGTCCGGGTGCGCGACGTCCCTCCCGCGGACGCGCGCGCCCGCATCACCGCGGCCCTCGCCGAGCTCGACCTCGGCCCCGGGCGGGTCGGGTCCGAGAGGCTGGTCGAGTCGCGCCCGCTGGTCGAGTGGATGCTGTCGCTGCTGCCCGAGGGCGGGCAGGGCTCCGTGCTGCGGGAGCTGTCGGCCGACGACCTCGACGAGGTCGCCGACGGCTTCCTCGCCGGTCCCTGGGGTTCCTCGTGGTCGGACGACGACCTGCGGCCACTCGTGGACGAGGTGCTGGCCGCCGGCAGCGCGAACGGCATCGGGGACCCGCTCGTCTGGAGCCCGTGGAACGTCGGCCGGCTGCTCGATCCGCGGCTGCCGTACCTCGACAGCACGACGCCGCACGTCGACCGCGCGCCGGACCTGCTCCGCGACCTGATCCGCCACGGGCACGCCGCGCGGGGCCTCCGGCAGGAACTCACGGACGACGCGCTGGCGGCGGTCGACGCGTCCGCCGACGCCTTCATCGCAGCCGTGCGCGCGCTGGACGACGAGCCTCTGACCTAGCCCACCGGTCGCAGCACCTGCAACGCGGTGGTCACGGCCGCCGCCGGAGCGTCTCGGCCGGCTGGACGCCGTAGCGCTCCCGGTACCGGGCCGCGAACCGGCCGCGGTGGGTGAACCCCCAGTGGTGCGCGATGGCCTCGACGGTGGTGGTCGCCGGGTCGGCGACGACCAGATCCCGGTGCGCGTACCGGAGCCGCACGTGGTGCAGGTACTCCGTCGGCGAGATGTCCATGGCCCGCTGGAAGCCGTGTTGCAGTCCGCGGACGCCGACGCCGCAGGCGCGAGCGATGTCGGCGACCGTCAGTGGCTGGTCGGCATTGGCCTCGATGTAGTCGCGCCCCCGCCGCACGACCGAGCTCCCGGCGGCAGCCACCGGTGCGGCCAGCTCGTCGCGGTACTCGTGCACGGCGGTCAGCAGCAGACCGGTCATGACGCTGTGGGCGAACGGTGCGGCCACCATCGGCTGGCGGACGAGGGAGTTCTCGTCGGCGAGGTCGGAGGCCATGGACCGGACCAGCGCCAGCCACTGCCTGCCGCGGCCGGTGGAGACGTCCATACCGAGGTCGAGATCGATCCGGCGGCGCAGCGGCCGGTCGAGCAGCTGCTCCATCGCGTGCTCGAGCGCCGGTTGCGCGATGCGCAGCGCCAGGACCGGGGCCGATGTCGCCCAGCCGGTGAACACGGCGGCACGGTCGGGAACGTGCACCACCGCGGAGCCCGGCCCGGCGACGGCTTCCTGGCCGGCGCTGGTCGCGGCCAGGGTGCCGGTGGTGGGGACGTTGACCTGGTAGTGGCCGTCGTGGGCGCTCGCGATGCGCACCTCGGTGTCGTATGTGAGCCAGCCGACGGTGAGCGGGCCCAGCGCGGCGGCGTCGAGGGTCATCGCAAAGCGGCTGGCATCACCGAGCACGGTGACCCGGTGGCTGTGAAACACCCGCGTGCCCACCTCACACGCCTCGTCGGGGTCGCCGCTGCGGACCGACACCTCCGGCAACGGCCGAGGGCGAGCCGGTTCGCGGAGTGCGGCCACGGCACCCCCTCCGGTTGGTCCGCCCGACGAGCGACGTGGGCCAGTATGCGACCAGTTGTCAGGGATCCGTTGTGGTCGGGGTCACGACCGCGGTCTCCTACGAGGGCGCCGCCGGTCGCCGGGTGTCCCCGACGGCCGGGCCGGGTGCCGGCACCGCCCACCGCGCGGCTGACGCCGCGCCGGGTCGGTCGCCGTCCCGACCGCCACCGACGAAGGAGTCCCCCGTGGCCCGTCTGCTGCCCCCTGGGCTGTCCGAGTCCGACTTCGACGCCGCGATCGCCCGGTTCCGGGACGTGGTCGGCGACAAGTACGTCGTCACCGAGGACGGCGACCTGGCCCGTTACCGCGACCCGTACCCGGTCGGCAGCGAGCCGGCGACCGGTGCCTCCGCGGCGATCTCGCCGGAGTCCACCGAGCAGGTGCAGGAGATCGTCCGGATCGCCAACGAGTACGGCGTCCCGCTGTCGCCCATCTCGACCGGCAGGAACAACGGCTACGGCGGCGGCCAGCCGCGGCTGTCCGGCGCGGTCGTCGTGAACACCGGCGAGCGGATGAACCGCATCATCGAGGTGAACGAGAAGTACGGCTACGCCCTTCTCGAGCCCGGGGTCTCCTACTTCGACCTGTACGAGTACCTGGAGGCGAACGCGCCGTCCCTGATGCTCGACTGCCCCGACCTGGGGTGGGGCTCGGTGGTCGGCAACACCCTCGACCGCGGGGTCGGCTACACGCCCTACGGCGACCACCTCATGTGGCAGACCGGCCTGGAGGTCGTGCTGCCCACCGGTGAGGTGATGCGCACCGGCATGGGCGCGGTGCCGGGCAGCACCACCTGGCAGTTGTTCCAGTACGGCTTCGGGCCGTTCCCCGACGGGCTGTTCACCCAGTCCAACCTGGGCATCGTCACGAAGATGGGCATCCAGCTCATGCAGCGCCCACCGTCGTCCACCACGTTCCTGATCACGTTCGACCGGGAAGAGGACCTGGCGCAGGTCGTCGACATCATGTTCCCGCTGCGCGTGAACATGGCGCCGCTGCAGAACGTGCCGGTGCTGCGCAACATCGTCCTCGACGCCGGCGTCGTCTCCAAGCGCACCGAGTGGCACGACGGGGACGGCCCGCTGCCGGCCGAGGCGATCGAGCGGATGAAGTCCGAGCTGGGCCTGGGCTACTGGAACCTCTACGGCACCGTCTACGGCCCGCCCCCGGTCGTCGAGCAGTACCTCGGCATGATCCGCGACGCGTTCCTCCAGGTGCCGGGCTCGCGGTTCTCCACCCACCACGACCGCGACGAGGCCACCGACCGCGGCGCGCACGTGCTGCACGACCGGCACCGCATCAACAACGGCATCCCGTCCCTGGACGAGATGAAGCTGCTGGAGTTCGTGCCCAACGGCGGGCACATCGGCTTCTCCCCCATCTCGGCGCCGGACGGCGCGGACGCGCTGCGGCAGGCGCAGATGGTGCGGCAGCGGGCCGACGAGTACCGCCAGGACTACGCCGCCCAGTTCGTCGTCGGGCTGCGGGAGATGCACCACATCGCGCTGCTGCTGTTCGACACCACCAAGCCGGAGCAGCGCCAGCGCGCCCTCGACCTCGCACGGGTGCTCATCGACGAGGCCGCCGCCGAGGGCTACGGGGAGTACCGCACCCACAACGCCCTCATGGACCAGGTCATGGGTACCTACGACTGGGGTGACGGCGCGCTCCGGAGGTTCCACGAGACCATCAAGGACGCCCTCGACCCCAACTCGATCATGGCACCGGGCAAGTCCGGCATCTGGGGCCGCAAGTACCGCGACAAGGGCCTCTGATTCGCGGCTTCCGCGCGGCCGTACGTGAGGACCTCCCCTGCTCACTGACCTGCGGGAATTGTCAGACCCCGTGGCTAGCGTGCAGCCATGGAGGACGGAGGGGTGCCGCGGCCGCCGGACGACGGCGCGCCGGTGCCCGTCCTGCCCTCGGAGGTGGTGTCGCGGGAGTCGGCCGAGCTGGAGCTGGTATGCGACATCTGGTCGGCCGACGCGCACATGGCGCGCGAGCACGCCCGGCAGGCCGCGACCATCGCCGAGCTGGCCCGCCGGCGCTCCGTCTCGCGGGATGCCGCCTTCGGCCCCCGGGGCGGGCCGGGGCCGGACTCCCGCGGGATGCGCCCGGCCGCCCTCGCCGACGTGTCCGACGACTTCGTCACCGAACTGGCGCTGATCCGGCACTGCTCGGAGGCCGAGGCCGGCCGGCTGGCGGCCGAGTCGCTGCTGCTCACCACCAAGCTGGCGGCGACCTGGTCGGAGCTGTACGCCGGACGGCTGACGGTCCACAAGGCGCGGATCCTGCTCGACCTGCTCGGCGACGCCGACGACGAGGTCGCCGCCGGGGTCCAGATGCGGGTGCTCCCGGACGCCGAGGAGTGCCCACCTGGCCGGCTGGCCGACCGGGCCCGCTACCACCTGTACCGGCTGGACGCCGACGCGAAGGAGCGCCGCCGGAGGGAGGCCGAGCGCCGGGCCGACGTGCACGTCGAGCGCACCGCCGACGACCTCGGCCGGCTGGTCGTCGAGGGGCCGCTGCCGGCTGTGCACGCCGCCCGGGACGCGGTCGACCAGTACGCGCGGTGGATGCGCGCCGACGGCGACGCCCGGCCCATCGGCGTGCTGCGCTCCGCCGCGGCGCTGGACCTGATCCTGCGACCGTGGGACACCAGCCGCCCATCGGTGACCGCGCAGCTGCACCTCCACGTCGCGATCTCCTCGCTGCGGCACGATGCCCCGGCCGGCGCGGCCCCGGCGGAGCCGGACGGGTAGCTGATCTCCGCCGCCCAGTGCCGCGAACTGCTCGCCGCGCTGGACGGGCTGGACCTCGGGTCACCGCCGACGGGCGGGGCCGTCCACGTCGCGATCGACGACGCGGTCACCGGAGAGACCCTCGCCGTGGCCAGTCGCGCCGAGCTCCGCCGCGCCGCCGGACAGGGCCGACGCATCCGGCGCCGCGGCCGCGAGGGGAGAACCGGCACCGCCGATGGCTCCGAGCTGGACAGCGGGACAGCGGGTGGGCCGCAGCGCGGGCCCGGCCTGCGACCCCCGCCGCCGACCCGCGCCTACCGGCCCACCGCCGCGCAGCGCCGCCTCGTCACCGCCCGCGACCGGCACTGCCGCATGCCCGGCTGCCGCCGCCGGCCCGGCCGCCACGACGTCGACCACGGGCACGCGTACGCCGCCGGCGGGCCCACCGCCTGCTGGAACCTCTGCTGCCTGTGCCGGCGGCACCACCGGATCAAGACCTTCGCCCGCGGCTGGTCGTTCACCCTGCTCTCCGATGGCCGGCTGGTGGTCCGCACGCCGTCCGGGGTCTGCCGGACCACCCGCCCGCCCGGCTGGTGCCACGACCCCGAACCCGACCCACCCTGGCTCGACGACCTCGCGCCACCCGATCCGCTGCGCCGGTGACGGGCTGATCCGCCGCCCGTCCGTCCCCTGGGACGAGCACTGCCGTCGACATGCCGAGCCGGCGACATGGCCGTCTCCGCGCGGGCCGCGACGAGCACGCGGCGAGACCATGACCCGCTCGTCTCGCCACGGGGACGCGTGTGTCGCGCCGTGACTGGGGGTCACGGCGCAACCGGAGGCTGACGCACGGTCAGCGGCGCGGTTGACGCGGCGAGTCGGCCGCGAGGAACCTCCGGCTCACCGGGTCCGCGGACGCGGTGCCCGGGCACGACGAGGTCGTCGAGCGCTGAGCCGCCCAGAGCCGGAGCCGTGCCACTTCCCCGTCCCGCGTGTCCGCTCGGAGGCAACGATGTCCGCAGGTACGACCCGCCGCCGCCTGGCCCGCGCCGCCCTGGTGCTGGGCGTCGTCGTCGCGACGGCGGCGCTCGCCGCGCCGTCCGCGCTCGCCGCGCCGTCCGTCCCCACGCCGCCCGCGCCCGCACAGGTGGACCCCATCACGGTGACGCTCGACTCGGCCGAGATCGGCAGCGAACCAGGGACCGTGGTGCTCACCGGCACGGTGACCTGCGACGTGCCGGTCGACGCGATCGTCTTCGGGGACGTCGCCCAGGTCCAGGGCCTGGACATCGCGCGCGACTTCTTCGGCGTCCTCGTGGCGTGCTCCAGCACACCCACGGCCTGGACGACGACCTCCGTCGGCGCCCTGCGGGTGTTCCTGCCGATGCCGACCTACATCGAGACCAACGCCCAGTACTGCGTCCTGGACCTCTGCCCCATCGTCACGGTCAGCGAGACGGTGACGCTCGCCGCGCCTCCGGACGCCGGCACGAGCGCCTGACGGCGGATCTCAGTCCGCGGCGGACCGGCGCATCGACCACATCTGCGCCGGCCGCTCGAACTGGGTGGCGACCTCCCAGCTCACCGCCCCGCCCGCGACCTCCTTGCGGAAGTTGCCCACCGCCACCCGCGCCAGCTCCGGGTCGGCGGCCACCCGGGCGGCCAACTCCAGCGCGCGGGACTCGACGGCGTTGGCGTCCACCGCCTCCCACGCCAGCCCCAGCTCAGCGGCGCGCGCACCGTCGACCTCCTCGCCGAACAGCGCCATCGCCGCCGCGGCCTCGCGGCCGATCAGCCGGGACAGGATCACGAAGTGCCCGCCGCCCGGGTGCATCCCGCGCTTGAGGAAACCGCACAGCAGCCGGGCGTCCGTGGCCACGATCCGCAGGTCGGTCGCCAGCAGCATGTTCATCCCGGCGCCGACCGCCGAGCCCCGCACGGCGGCGACGGTCGGCACGCGGACCTGCCCCAGCCGGTAGAAGGAGTCGTAGATCGCCGACATCCCCTCGTAGGCCTCGGGCGCCGCCGGGTCGCGGCCGGCGGAGGTCAGCGTCGCGATGTCCCCGCCCGCGCAGAACGACTTCCCCACCGCCCGCACGACCAGCGCGCCGATCTCCGGCCGCGCGTCCACCTCGTCGAACAGACCGATCAGCTCGCGCGCCATGTCGGGAGTGAGCGCGTTGCGGCGGTCGGGCGCGTTCAGCGTCACCACCGCCACCGCGCCGTCGACGTCGAACAGCACCTCACCGGAGCCGGAACCAGCAGTCACGCGCCCACCCTCCCGAGACGCGACCGGCCCCGCTGCCGGCCGCACGGACCCCCGGCATCAGACCACGCCCGAGACCGGGAGCGCCGCCTGGCCTCGCAGGGGCGTCCGCCTCTGGCGCCCCGCGCCTGGCCGCGGTCAGGGTCGTGGACGTCCGTCCACCGGCAAGGAGGTCGCCGCCGTGTACCTCACCCAGGGCCTGCACCGTCTCGTCCAGCAGCAACCGGACGGGATCGCCACCGTCTGCGCCGGCCGCGTCCGCACGAACGCCGAGTCGGTCGACCGCATCGCCCGCCTCGCCGCGGCCCTCTCCGATCTCGGCGTCCGGGACGGCGCGCGGGCCGCGATCCTGAGCCTCAACTCCGACCGCTTCTCCGAGTTCCTCGCCGCGACACTGTGGGCCGGGGGTGTCGTCGTCCCGGTCAACTGCCGGTGGAGCGTGCCGGAGATCGCCGACTCGCTGCGCGAGGTGGACGCCCGCGTCCTCGTGGTGGACGACGCCTTCGCGGCCTGCGCCGACGGCCTCAGGGAACTGCACCCGGGCCTCATCCACGTCGTCCACTCCGGCGACGGACCCACCCCCGCCGGCATGCTCGCCTTCGAGGAGCTGATCAGCGGCTCGCCGCCGATGGAGGACACCCGCCGCGGCGGGAACGACCTCGCCGGCGTCTTCTACACCGGCGGCACCACCGGCCGGGCCAAGGGCGTGATGCTCAGCCACGACAACCTGCTGACGTCGTGCATCACCGTTCTCGTCGCCGAGCACTCGCCGCCGGACCGTGTCTTCCTGCACGCCGCCCCGATGTTCCACCTCGCCGACTTCTCGGCGTGGGTCACCGGCGGCGTGGTCGGCGGCACGCAGGTGATGATCCCGGCGTTCGACCCGGTCGCCGTGATGGCCGCGGTCCAGGAGCACGAGATCACGGACGTGCTGCTGGTCCCGACGATGATCCAGCTGACGGTCGACTCCCCACGGGCCGACCAGTTCGACCTGACCAGCATCCGGCGGGTGCTGTACGGCGCCTCCCCCATGTCCGACGCCCTGCTCGGCCGCGCGATGAAGGCCCTGCCCAACGCCCGCTTCCTGCAGGCGTACGGGATGACCGAGCTCGCGCCGATCGCCACGCTGCTCACCTCCGACGACCACGAGGACCCGGAGCGCCGGCGCTCGGTCGGCCGCGCCGCTCCCTGCGCCGAGGTCCGCATCGTCGGTCCGGACGATGACGAGCTGCCGCGCCGCGGAGTCGGCGAGGTCGTCGTCCGCGGCGGCAACGTCATGCTCGGCTACTGGGACCGGCCCGAGGCGACCGCCGAGGCCCTGCGCGGCGGCTGGATGCACACCGGCGACGCCGGCTGGATGGACGACGCCGGGTACGTGTACCTCACCGACCGGCTCAAGGACATGATCATCTCCGGCGGGGAGAACGTGTACTCCGTCGAGGTGGAGAGCGTGCTCGCCCAGCACCCGGCCGTGGCCACGGCGGCGGTCATCGGCGTGCCCGACCTGACGTGGGGTGAGCGGGTGCACGCCGTCGTCGTCCCGGTCGCCGGCGCCACCGTCACCCTGGACGAGCTACGGGCTGCCTGCGCCGGCCGGATCGCCGGGTACAAGGCACCGCGGTCGATGGAGCTCGTCGACGCGCTGCCACTCTCGGCCGCCGGGAAGGTGCTCAAGCGCGAACTCCGCAGGCCGTACTGGGAGGGCCACGAGCGCGCCGTCCACTGACCGCGTCGGTGCAGTCGTCCGCACGTCGCCACGCCGGGCGGGCTCGCCGTCCGGCGGTGCGGTCCGCGCCCGGCCTGGCCCACCGGAACCGCTCGTCGGGCTGCGGTCAGACCCCGGCGGGCTCCCGGTCGGACGGACGGCGGCGCACCGAGCGCACCGTCCGGACGGCGGCGTTGCGGGCCAGGTTGAGGATCGGACCGGTGTCCCACGGCTGCCGCGGCTCGGGCACGGCGGGAGCCTCGGCGGTGGCCGGCCGGACCG
This sequence comes from Geodermatophilus sabuli, assembly GCF_900215145.1. Lineage (GTDB taxonomy): Bacteria > Actinomycetota > Actinomycetes > Mycobacteriales > Geodermatophilaceae > Geodermatophilus > Geodermatophilus sabuli. The sequence goes on from NZ_OBDO01000008.1 coordinate 76,275, forward strand.
GCGCGGCAGCCGCCCGGGCGGCCTCCTCGGCGAGCGCCACGGCCGCCCGGCGGCGGGCCAGCACCGACTCCTTCTGCCGGTCGATCCGCTCCTTCTCGGCCATCACGAGCATCTCCTCGCGGGCCCGGGCGACGACCAGCCGCGACTCCTGCTGCATCTCCTCGATCTCGACGTCCCCGGAGTCACGCAGTGCAGCGAGCCGGTCGTAGGCCGACGGCGGGCCGAAGTTGAGCAGCAGCTTCATGAGCACCGGCAGGATCTCCACGCACATGAACAGCAGCGACAGCATGAACTTGGCCGCCGCCAGGGTGGTGTTGCGGTCGCTGAGCCGGTCCAGCGCCTCCAGCCGCAGGAGGATGCCGCCGGAGCTCTCGTTGGTCCCGTCGAACGACGCCTGCAGCCGGTCCTGCTCGGCGGTCAGCCGCTTCAGCTCGGCGCGGTCGGTGACCAGCGCGGCGGCGGCCAGGTCGGCGCTGCGCGACTCCGCGGCCGAGGCGGCGGCGAGCGCGGTGTCCAGCTCGGACCTGGTCGAGTCGACGACGCCGGCCTGCGCGTCCGCGGCCGCCCGGGCCTGCAGGTACGCGGTGCCCGTCCCGGCGTCCCCGGTGCCGCAGGTGCCGTCGAGCTCGCACTGCGCCTTGGCCTCCAGCTCCCGCTGGGTGGCCAGCGCCGCGTCGTAGGCCGCCTGGGCCGCCGCGACCTCGTCGTGCACACCGGCCAGGCCGGGGTCGCTGAGCCCGCCGCTGGCCACGATCGCCTCCTGCGTGGCGATCCGCTCCTGCAGCGCCGGCAGGCCGGCGAACCGCGCGTCGGACTCCAGGCCGGTCCGGTAGGCGTCGCCCGCCTCGGCCTGCATCGTCACGATCTCGGTGTCGATCTCCTTGTGGAAGACCTGCAGCGTCAGCGGCGTCGCGACCACGATCCCGAGCACCAGCGCCAGGCCCACCCGCGGGACGGCGAGGGCGAGGTTCCGCTTCAGGGACGCGTCGTGCGCCATCCCGACCAGCAGCATCCGGTCGAGGTTGACCACGACCGCGCCCCAGCCGATGCCGAGCATCAGCGCGAACGGCCACCACACGCCCAGCGCCATGTGCAGGGCGAACGCCGCCGAGACGACGGCGAGCCCCCCGGTGCTGAGCAGGACGCCGCCCAGCGCGACGAACCGCGGCCGCGCACCGGGCGCCGCCTCCAGGACGTCGGGACGAGCGCCACCGAGTGCCGCCAGGCCGTCTCCCAGCTGTCGCCGTCGTGCCATGCGTACGCACTCCCCGGGCGACGGGGGTCGTGGGTCTACCGCCGCCTCTCCTGCCCTATCGGCAGCCTTGGGCGGTCACGGAACGGTCTCGCCAGTGACCGCCGTCGCGAGGTCGCCGTCGGCTTGCGCGGCGGGGCGCCCGGGCGGACGCTCGGCGCCCCTCGGATCCGGAGCCGACATGCCCGCCGCCCGCCGCACCGCCGCGCTCCTCGCGCTGGTCCTGGCCGCGGACGGCTGCACCGGCGAACGGCGCGGCGAGCCCACCCCGCAGACGGCCCTCGTCGACACGATCGACCTGGACGCCGCCGTCGGCACCGACGTCGTCATCTACGACCTCGCCGCCTCCCCCACCGGGACGCCGGTGGCGCTGGTCGGTGCGGACGGCGCCCCGCAGAGCTGGCTGGTCCGGTTGGCCCTCGACGACGCCGGGGCGGCCACCGACCTCCGCGCGATCCCGGCCGTCGCCTCCACGGCCCAGCTCGCCGTCGCGCCGGACGGCACCGTCCTCGTCGCCGACGACGAGCTCACCCGCGTCCCGCCCGACGCCGCGGAGGTCAGCGCCGTCCCGTGGGACCTCGGCGGGCCGCCGTCCGCCGTCGCGCTCTCCCCCGACGGCCGCACCCTCTCCGCCGCCCGCGACACCACGATCACCGCCGTCGACGTCGCCACCGGCGCGGTGCGCGGCAGCGGCACGGCATCCGGACCGGTCACCCACCTCGCCGGGACCCCGGACGGCGGACTGGCCGCCCTGGTGACCGCCGACCGGCCGGCGGGCGGCACCGGCGCGGTCCTCGTGCTCCTCGACCGCGACCTGCGACCGGTCGGCGACCCGGTCGAGCTGGTGCCCGAGCGGCCCAGCACCGGGACCGCCCTGCACGTCACCGCGGACGGGACCGCCGTCGCCGCCCTCCACCTCGGCGAGGCCCGCGCCGTCGGGCGGCTGGTCACCGTGGTCGACGGCGGGCTGCGGACCTCGGTCGACCTCGACGGCGCCGGGGACTCCGCCCTCGACCTCGCGGTCGCCCCGGACGGCCGCACCGCCGTCGTGCCCCTGGCCGACCTGCAGTTCCCCGCGGAGCTGGTCACGGTCGACCTGACCTCCGGCGAGCGGGTGGGCGCGGTGAAGCTGTGCGACGGCGCCGGCGTGCTGGGAGCCGTCGCGCCGCTCGGCGAGGGCGAGGGCTTCGTCGTCACCGGCGCGTGCATCGACGCCGACGGCCCCCAGTCGACCGCCTTCGTCGTCGGGTGAACGGCGGCCGCGATCTGCCATGAGCGGCCGCGACGGCCGGTGTCGCCGGGTCCCCCCAACGGAGCAGACGACTCCTCGCTGAGCGCTACAGCCGCGCAATCGGCCGTCAGCGTCCAAGACCGAGAACCACCAAGCGGGAGTGTGGCGTGTCGGATCAGCCCGAATTCGAGTCGGACCCCTGGCGCGGCGGACCGCCGCAGCCCTGGACGGGCAACGTCTCGCCGCAGCCCTGGTTCGGCAACGCGCCGGCGGAGCTGCACCATGCGCAGCAGCAGTACCCCGCCGCTGGACCGGGGGGCCATCACTGGGCTCCTCAGCCAGGATCGCGGGTGTCAGTGGCGGCCGCGGTCGGTGGCATCGTCGCCCTGGTCGCCATGCTCGCTGCGGTCATCGTCCTGATCCGGTCGAGCGGTTCACCCGAGCTCGGAGCTGACACGTCGTCGCCACCCCTCGCGTCTCGGGCGCCAGCGGTGACGTCCGAGGCGCCGCGGTCCTCCACTTCCGCGCCTGCTCCGCCGGCGGTTGTCGTCCAACCCGGTTCGCCGGCGGCGCCCACACCGCTGGGGCAGCGCGGGGAAGTCGGCGACTACCTCGTCTCGGTGACCGCCGTGGACCTCGACGGTGACGCGATCGTGGAGGAGGCGAACCAGTTCAACGACCCGCCGTCCGGGCGCTACGTCATCGTCGAGGTCGACGCGCAGTACGTCGGCGACGATGAGGGAAATGCCTTCTGGGATCTGTCCTACGTCTTCAACGGGACGGACGCGCGGCAGTACTCCGACGGTGACTGCAGCGCTGTGTTGCCGAACGACGGCATCGACGCACCGACACTCAACCCAGGTGGCTCTGCCTCGTTCCAAGTCTGTGTGGATGTGCCACCTTCGGCCATCGACGGCGGACTGCTGTTCATCGAACCGCTGATGTCCTTCGACGACGAGGACCGGGTCTACTTCGCCATCCGCTGAGCTCAACGCGATGGAGACCGGCCCTCGCAACCTTGCAAGACCGGCTCCGCTGTCAAAGGATCGCGGGTGATGCTTTAACAGCCGCCTCAGCCGTGAAAGGTTGTGCCCGTGGCGCGATGGCTGGAATCGGTGTGGGAACACTCGGACCTCAGCATGGTCCCCCGCGCCGACCGGCTCTTCGGTCCCTACCGCCAGTACGAGCCCGATCTGATCACGTCCCGGCCCCTCAGCACGTCGCTCGAGGGGAACCGGGCCGCGACCGTCGCCGAGCGGGCCGTCCGCGAGCTGGCGACCGGTCCAGGTGCCCAAGCACTCGAAGGACTCTCCCGGTTCCTCCTCCGCTCGGAGGCCATCGCCAGTTCCCTCATCGAAGGCATCGCGCCGTCCCCGCAGCAGGTCGCTCTCGCTGAACTGGCCCAGGACGAGGACGTGCGCGGCTTCAGCGACCAGGCCCGACTGGTCGCCAACAACATCACGGTGCTGCGACGAGCAGGCGAGGACCTGGCGTCGGCGGACTCGATCACCGTGGAGGACATCGAGGCCCTGCACCGCGCCCTGCTCCCGGACGAGAGCCACTCCGGACTGCGCCGGGTCCAGAACCGGATCGGCGGCTCGAACTGGCACCCGCTGTCCGCGGACTTCGTGCCACCGCCGCCTGAACTGGTCCCGAGTCTGATGGCCGACCTGGTCGAGTACATGAATGGATCGGCGCACGCGCCGCTCGTGCAAGCCAGCATCGTGCACGCTCAGTTCGAGACCATCCACCCGTTCACGGACGGCAACGGCCGGGTGGGCCGAGCGCTGATCCACACCGTGCTGACCCGCCGCGGCCTGACGCCGTCGGCCATCCTCCCGGTCAGCCTCGTCCTCGCGACCTCGCGGAACCGGTACGTGGAGGGGCTGACCGCGTACCGCTATGCGGCGTCACCGGACAGCTCTGCAGCAGCGGCTGCGGTCACGAGCTGGTTGGAGGTCTTCCTGCAGGCTGCGACGGTCGCCGCGGAGCAGGCCGGACAGTTCGTCGGGCAGGTCGTCGAGCTCCGGGCCGAGTGGGAAGCCAAGCTGGCCGAGCACCGGGCAGCGCAGGGACGGCGGGAGACGCCGCGGGCGGACTCGGCGACCTCGCGCATCCTGCGCAGCCTGCCCGAGGTCCCGATCCTGACGACCCGCACCGCGCAGCGGCGGCTGGAAGTCTCCTTCCCCGCCGCCCGGGCTGCTCTGGAGGAGCTGGCCGACGCCGGCATCCTGGCCCGGCGCTCCGTCGAGCGGGGGACGACCGGGTACACCGCGACCGACATCTTCTCGCTGGTCACCCATGCCGAGCGTCGACTGGCGAGCACCCGTTGGGACACCCGCGCGTCCGCGCCGAACCGCCCGGTCCCCGTACCACCGGACCTGTGACCCACGTGGGTCCCCGCGAGAGCTTCGTGCGGGACCGCACGGAGGCCGCCGGTCCGATGGCCTCGGTCACCGTCGACGTGGAGGTGACCGTCCGCGAGGTCCGACCCGACGACGCCGCGACCAGCTCCACCGTCGAGCTGGTCCTGTCCCGGGGCGACCGCTCCCGCACCGTGGAGCTGACCGTCATCCAGGAGTCGGACGGGTACCGCGTGTGTGGCCTCTACTGAGGTGAGCCGGGAGTTCCCGACGGCGGGTGCCAGTTCGGGTCGCGACCGGTGAGACCGAGCAGCCGGTGCAGCGGCGGGGCGTCGTCGGGCACGGGCACCGGCGCGCCGAACAGCCCCGGCACCGGCGGCTCGGCAGCCACCTGGGACGCGAACGCCGTCGCCCCCTCCACCGTCGCCGGGTCGGCCTCGAACTCCTGACCGGTGGCCACCGCGAGGTCCCAGCCGTGCACGAGCACCTCGTCGACGGTGACCAGCCCGATCCCGGCGGCGGGCATGCTCACGCCGCCCGCCGCCGTGTCGCCCTCCCAGGCCTCCGGCTTCCGCCACGCGGCGACCAGCGCGTCGAGCTCGGCCGGGATGACCGTGCGCCACTGCGGTGGGAGGTGGTCGGCGGAGGGTTGCGGAGGCGAGGGGTCCGGGGTCTTCTCGGCGGAGAGTCGCAGGCCCACGGCCAGCCCTGCGACGTGGTCGAGCAGGGTGGCCACCGAGGCCTCCGCGCACGGCGTCGGGTGCCCGAGCTGCTCGTCGCGGACGCCGGCGACCACCCGCTTGAGCACCTCTGCCTGTGGGCCGAGATCGATCTGCGTCGTCTGCATGCGATGGAGACCGCCCGCCGCCGCGATACTCACCGGCCACACTCTGGGTAGTCGTACCATGACGGTTCGTCGACCGGGGAGAGCTCCAGACCCATGGCCCACGTCCCGCCGGACCGCCGGCCCACCGCACGGTTCCCGCGCCTCGGGCGCGCTCCGTCCCGGCGCGCCCACGAACCGTTCGTCGACGCCGCGGCCCACGACCCGTACGCGGCGGACCCGTACGCGTCCGGGCCGTACGCACCGGCCCCCGAGCCCGAGCGGCCGGCCCGCCCGTCGTGGCGCCGCGACCGGCCGGGGCCGCAGCCGGCGCCCCGCACCCGCCCCGACCCGACACCCGCGGCCGGCCGGCCCCGCCGCCGGTTGCTGCGCCGCATCTCGCGCGTGCTCGCCGTGATCGTCGTCGTCCAGGCGCTGGTGATCCTGTCGCTGCGCTGGATCGACCCGCCCACGACCGCCTTCATGGCGGCCAACCCCGGCGACGTCGTCCAGCAGTCCGTGCCGATCGAGCACGTCTCCCGCAACTTCCTCGCCGCGGTCATCGCGCACGAGGACGCCGCGCTCCCCCACCGCTCCGGCGCCTTCGCCTGGGGCGCCCTCATGGCCCGCGCCGAGGCGCACCTGGCCGGCGACGAGGACCCCTCGGGCTCCACCATCCCGCAGCAGGTCGCCAAGAACCTCTTCCTCAACCAGGAGATGAGCGCCTGGCGCAAGGTGGTCGAGGCCGGGCTGTCCGCCGAGCTCGCGCTGGCGCTCGACGACCGCCGGATGCTCGAGCTCTACGTCAACTACGCCCAGTTCGGGCCGACGATCTACGGCGTCTGCGCGGCCAGCTGGTACTACTTCGACTCCCCGCCGCAGGACCTCCCCGTTCCCCAGGCCGTGCAGCTCGTCGGCCTGCTCCCCTCCCCCGGGCACGTCCAGCGCGCACCCGGCGGCGGCCTCGACTTCGACGTCGAGGACGGCCTCGGCTGGCTCTCCCGCTCGCACGTCGTCAACGCGCAGAACCGGGTGCCGCGGCACATCGAGCGCCTGGGCTTCCAGCCGGTCGAGGACATCGGCGTCACCGGTCTGGCCGCCGACCAGCCGGCCTCGGACGACGACTGCTCGACCCGGCCGCAGGAGGTCGCCGACCTGATCGCCGCGGAGGGCACCGCCTGACCGCTCACTGCCCGCGAACCTGACCCGATCGGCCCGGGTCCGTCACGGGTCTTCGCCCTGGGTGCCCGCGCATCGTGGCCAGGAGGTTCGACGGACACGGTCGCAGTCCGGACCGGAGGCACCACCTGACTGCTTGCCGCTCCGATCGGCGCGCGGGAGGGTGAGCGGCGTCACAGCCGCCCGACGGAGGAGCGACCGCTTGTACGCGCGATCCACGAGCATCCGAGGCAATCCGGACGACATCGGGAAGGGCGTCACCTACCTGCGCGAGGAGGTGCTGCCGCGTGTCTCGCAGAGCCATGGCTGCGTCGGCATGTCCGTGCTCGCCGATCACGACGGCGGCCGCTGCATCGTCGCGACGGCGTGGGCCGACGAACAGGCCATGCGCGCCACCGTCGAGGAGGACCGCACCGTCCAGGAGCGCCTCGTGCAGACCCTCGGCGGCCACTCCGCGGACGTCCACCAGTGGGAGATCGCCGTCCTGCACCGCGACCGCCCGGCCGGGGACGGCGCCGGCGCGCAGGTCACCTGGGCGCGCGTACCGACCAACCACGTGGACGAGCTGCTCGACGCCTACCGGATCAACCTGATGCCCAGGCTCCAGGAGCTCCCCGGCTTCTGCAGCGTGAGCATGCTGGTCGACCGGCGCCAGGGCCGGACGGTCAGCGTCACCAGCTTCGAGACCCGCGAGGCCCTCGGGCTGGTGCGCCGGCACGCGCGGTCGCTGCGCGAGCAGTTCGCCCGCGCCATGGGCGCCAACATCGTGGACATCGCCGAGATGGACCTCGCTCTCGCCCACCTGCGGGTGCCCGAGACCATCTGACGGCCGCCGCGGGAGGCCGGACCCGGACGGCCGCCGCCCTCAGCGGCCCCGCCGCACCTCGTCCGGGGTCCGGCCGAACGCGGTCCGGAACCCCCGGCCGAAGGTGGTCGGGTCGCGGAAGCCCCAGCAGTGCGCCACCGCGGCCACGGTCACCGCCGTCCCCCGCCGGGCCAGCTCGCGCGCCGCGCCCTCCAACCGGCGCCGGCGCACGTAACCGGCCGGCGTCAGCCCGCGCGCGGCGAACAGCCCGTACAGCGAGCGCTCGCTGACGTACGCGCCGGCCGCGATCGCCGCCGGGGTGAGCGACGGGTCGCGCAGGTGCGCCTCGACGTGGGCGGTGACCCGCGCCCAGGCCGCGTCGTCCGGCGGCGGGGCTGCGTCGTCCGGCGGCGGGGCTGCGTCGTCCGGCGGCGGGGCTGCGTCGTCCGGCGGCGGGGCTGCGTCGTCCGGCGGGGCGAGGGCACCGGCCAGCAGGTCCACCGCGGCGTCCGCGACCGGCTGCCCGAGCCGCCCGTCCAGAGACGCCGCGCTGGCCAGCGTCGACCCGAGCAGTGCGGTGAGCAGGCCGGCGGCGGCCGGGTCGAGCAGCCCGCTGCGCGCACCGGGCAGCCGGGACGACGGCACCAGCAGCGTCCACTTGTGCAGGCGGCCCGGCACCCGGAAGCGCGCGGGCTCGTCGGCCCGCCACAGCAGCGCCGCCCCGGGACCGAGCACCACCCGCGTGCCGCCGACCTCCACCTGTTCCAGTCCGGACCGCACGAACAGCACCCCGACGACGTCGTCGTCCGTCGCCGCCAGCTGCGAGCGCCCGCGCGAGCCCGAGCACGGGCCGCAGCGGCAGTCGACCAGCGCCAGGTCGCCAACCCGGTAGCGGACGAGGCCGGCCGGGCCGGGCACGAGCTCACCCGGGGTCAGCGACCACGGCAGGTGGGTGGCGCTGACCACCTCGCGGAAGGCGTCGTCCCGGTCGGCGGCGGGCACGTCGGCGGCGTCCCACCGTTCCGCGACCAGGGTCATCAGGGCCTCCCGCCGGCGACGCTGCCGTGCCGGCAGCCAACCCCCGGCCCGCCCGGTGCGGCAAGACCTGCACGCATCGCCGCGAACAGTGCAGGCATCGTCGCGACGGCGGCCGCGCCGCGCGGCACGGTCGGCGGCATGCGAGAGGACATCGAGTTCGCGACCGAGGACGGCGTCACCCTGCGCGGGTGGCACTACTCCCCCGAGGGCACCGACGGCCGGGCACCGCTGGTCGTCATGGCGCACGGCTTCTCCGCCACCAAGGAGATGTACCTGGACGACTTCGCCGAGCACTTCGCCGCGGGCGGTCTCGGCGTGCTCGCCTACGACAACCGCAACCTCGGCGCCAGCGACGGCACGCCCCGCGGCGAGCTGGACCCGTGGCAGCAGATCCGCGACTACCGCACGGCCATCACCTGGGCGCAGACCCAGCCGTGGTGCGACCCCGACCGCATCGGCGTGTGGGGGTCGAGCTACAGCGGCGGGCACGTGCTCGTCGTCGCCGCGCTGGACCGGCGGGTGAAGGCCGTCGTCTCCCAGGTGCCCCTGGTCAGCGGGCTCACCAACGCCCGCCGGCTGATCCGCGCCGACGCCTTCGCCGGGCTGCGGCAGATGTTCGACGCCGACCGCGCCGCCCGCTACGCCGGCCAGGACCCGGCGATGATCCAGGTCGCCTGGGAGAAGCAGCCCGACGAGCCGTGCGCGCTGCCCACCGAGGACAGCCACGACTTCTTCCTCGGCCCCATCCTCGACCGCGCCACCACCTGGCGGAACGAGGTCACGCTGCGGTCGGTGGAGATGTTCACCGAGTACGAGCCGGGCGCCTACATCGGCCAGATCGCGCCGACCCCGCTGATGATGGTGGTCGCCGCGCAGGACCACCTGACCGTTGCCGACCTGACGCTGGAGTACTACGAGCGGGCCCGGCACCCCAAGGAGCTGCTGGTGCTGCCGGTCGGGCACTTCGACGCCTACGTCGGCGCGGCGTTCCAGCGGTCGGCGCCGGCGCAGCTGCGCTGGTTCCAGCAGCACCTGGGGTGAGCCGCTGACCGACGGCTGCCCCGCAGCGGGGGTTCGCGCGCAGGCGGCCGCGGCGTCACGCCTCGGGAGGCGCCTGGTCGGAGTTGAAGATGTCGATCCCGAACTTCCAGGAGCCGTCGGGCTGCCGCCGGTGGACGACGACGTACTTCCCGGTGTCCACGATCGCCCCGCCGGCGCGGATCTCGTACTGCCCCTCCTCGACGGCGACGTCCCCCAGCTCCTCCAGGGACACCGTCTTGAGCGCCCCGCCCTCGACGCCCTGGTCGAGCATGCCCCGCCAGAACTGCTCGATCGCGGCCGAACCCTGGACCGCCGGCGCCCCGGGCGGCAGCACCCGGCCGTCGGGCGCGTAGACCGACGCCACCATCGCCGCGTCCCCCTTCTCCATGCCCCGCACGAAGGTGGCGTTCAGGGCGTCGATCTCACTGCGACTCATGGCGTCCTCCTCGACGGTGTGGGGCCCAGCGTCGAACCGTCCGACGCCGGCCGACAGGGACCTCCGACCCCGGGGGAGGTCGTCGCAACGCTCAGCCCGGCAGGCGCACGAGCCCGACACCGACGGCGAACGCCGCCGCCGCGGCCCGGTTGCCCGCGCCGAGCTTGGCCAGCAGGTGCTCGACGTGCGTGGCCACCGTCCGCTCGCTGACCCCCAGCGACCGGGCGACCATGCGGTTGGTCTCCCCTCCGGCGAGCCCGCAGAGCACCTCCAGCTCGCGCAGGGACAGCCCGGCCGGCGGCACGCCCGGACCGTGCTCCACCACCACCCACGGCCCGGCCGGTCGCGCCTCGACGCCGAGCAACTCGCCGCCGCGCAGCACCAGCAGGTGCCGGCCCAGCCGCGACGGCCAGGCCGCGGGGTGCAGCAGCGCGGCCAGCGGTCCGCCGGCCAGCAGCGACGGGCGGGCGGACGGCGTCAACGCCAGCACCCGCCCGTCGTCCGGCGTCCAGGCCAGGACGCCCCCGTTGCCGGTGACCCCGGGCGGAGCCAGCCCGGCCAGCGGGTCGACCAGCCCGGCGAGGTCCGCCCGGAGCAGCCGCAGCCAGGCGACGGCCTCGTCGTCCACCCCGCCGGACGCCGTGCTCGCGTGCAGCACTCCCACGTACCGGCCTCCGGTGGACAGACAGACGCTCACCCCGTCGGTGAACCGCGCCGGCCGGATGACCCGGTCGAACATCGGCCCGCGGCGGTCGGCCGGCGGGATGTCGCACACCCGCAGCGGGCGGCCGGTGTCCCGGACGGCGGGGAAGTGCGGGTCCTCGTGGAAGGCGGACTCCATCGCGGCGAGCGCGTCGGCGGCGTAGCCGGAGCTCGCCAGCGTGCGGTGCCGGCCGCCCACCGGGTCCCAGGACTCCACCGCGGCCGCGCAGGCCGACAGCGACTCCAGCGCGGCCAGCACCGCCTCGGCGCGCGCGGCACCCGGCAGCGGCTCGCCCGCCGCCGCGGCCTCGGCGGCCGCCCGGACGGTGAGCGCGGCGGACAGCCGAGCCGAGGTCCCGGCAGACCGCATGCGCGGCAGGGTGGCACGGTCCGCCCGGCACCGGAAGGACCCCCGCGGTCGGTACTTCGACCGATGCGCGCGCCGCTCCGGGTGCGGAGGATCCCCGGTCGACGCGGGCAGCGGAGCCCGCGCGAACCACGAGGAGCGGGCCGTGGAGGTCTCCGAGTACACCGAGCACGACGCCACCGGGCTGGCCGAGCTGATCGCCGCCGGCAAGGTCTCCGCCGCCGAGGTGCAGACCGCGGCGCGGCAGGCCGTCGAGTCAGTGAACGGCGAGCTGAACGCGCTGGTCGGCGAGCTGTTCGAGCGGCCGCTGGCGGCCGACGAGCGCGGCCCGTTCCGCGGCGTGCCGTTCGCGATCAAGGACCTCGTGCTGCACGCCGAGGGCGTCCCGCAGCGCGCCGGCACCCGGATGCTCGGCCCCGGCATCCCGTATCCGTACGACACCGCGCTGATGCGACGCTTCCGCGAGGCGGGGCTGGCCGCCGTCGGCCTGACCGCGACGCCGGAGTTCGGCTTCAGCGCCACCACCGAGTCCGTCGCCAACGGGCCGACCCGCAACCCGTGGGACACCTCCCGCTCCCCCGGCGGCTCCAGCGGCGGGTCGGCCGCGCTGGTCGCCGCCCGTGCGCTGCCGGTCGCGCACGCCAGCGACGGCGGCGGCTCGATCCGCATCCCGGCCGCCGCCTCGGGTCTGGTCGGCCTCAAGCCCAGCCGCGGCCGGACCACCGTCGCCCCCGACTACGCCGATCCGCTGCTCGGCCTCGGCATCGAGTTCGCGCTCACCCGCACGGTGCGCGACGCGGCCGGCCTGCTCGACGCCGTCCACGGGGCCGAGCCGGGCGACCGCTACCTGCTGCCCGCCCCGGCGACCACGTTCGCCGACGCCGCCCGTCCGCCGGCGGGCCGACTGCGGGTCGCCGTCTGCACGACGGCGGCCAGCGGCGTGCCGGTCGACCCGGCGTGCGTCGCGGCGGTCGCCGCCGCCGCCGAGGCGCTGGAGCGCGCCGGGCACACCGTCGAGGAGGCCGCACCGGAGTTCGACGTCGCCGCGTTCGACGACGCCAACCTCAAGGCCTGGTGCAGCTTCCTCGCCGACGGCGCGTACGGGGCCGCCGCGGCCCTGGGCATCGAGCTGTCCACCGACGTCCTGGAGCACACGACCCTGGCGTGCGCGGAGTACGGCGCGACCCTCACCGCGCTCGACCTGTACGCCGTCGACCGGGTCTTCAACGCCACCACCCGCACGCTCGCCCGCTTCCTCACCGGCTACGACGTGTGGCTCACCCCGACCACCGCCGCGCCGAACACCGTCCTCGGGCACCTGGACGCGAACGACCCCACGCTGGACGCCCGCGGCTGGTACGACCGGATCTTCACGTTCGCGCCGTTCACCGCCTGGGCGAACGTCACCGGCATGCCGGCGGTCTCCGTGCCGGGGACGCCGTCGCCCGAGGGCTGGCCGGTCGGCGTCCAGGTGGTCGGCCGCTACGCCGGTGAGGAGACCCTGCTCGGCGTCGCGGCCCTGCTGGAGGAGGCGCTGCCGTGGGCCGACCGCCGCCCGGCGGTGCTCGCCCGGTGACCGCCGCCGTGCCCTCGCCGCGCGAGGTCGCCGAGGCCTTCTCCGGGCACCGCTTCCGCGACGTCTACGACCGGCTCGCGCCCGACGTCCGGTGGACCGCCGTCGGCGAGGGCGAGCTCGTCGGGCGACAGGCCGTGGTCGACGCGTGCGAGGACACGCTCACCGAGCTGTCGACCGGTTCGGCGAAGTCCCAGCGCTTCGTGGTGATCGCGGAGGGGGACGCCGTCGCGGTGGACACCGTCACGCGCTACGTCGACGCCGACGGCGCGGTGAGCGTGGTGTCCTCCTGCGACGTCTACGCCTTCACCGACGGCGTGGTGACCACCATCAGGTCGTACGCGGTGGAGCTGGAGACCACGACGCCCCCGGGCTGACGTGCGCGGCGATCATCAGCCGGCGCGCAGATCGCGGGGCCTGCGGGCCCACTGCGGCGGGCGCGTACGGAGGCGACCGGCGCCCCTCGGCGCCCGGTTCGTAGGCCGCCCATCCCCGTGTCATCGCGGCAGCGTGGCAGCTCGCCGCACGGCGGACCATCCGCTTCCGTCCGCCGCCGTACCGTGGGCGCCGCACGGGAGACCACCAGCAGGGGGGCACGACAGGGTGACGACGGACCTGGACAGGCGGACCACGACCGTCGAGGCCGCGGCCACGCTCGCCGACCAGCTGGTCGGCGCCTGGGGCAGCTGGGGCCCCAACATGACCCCGGACGCCCGGTGCGTGGCGTTCATCAGCGACCGCTCCGGCACCCCGCAGCTGTGGATCCAGGACGTCGTCCTCGACGGCACGATCCCGCCCGCACGGCACATCCACCTCTCCGACGACCCGGTGGTCTCGGTCCGGTGGGCGGCCGACAGCGGCTGGCTCACCTGCGAGGTGGCCACCGACGGCGGCGTCCGGACGGCCGTCTGGGTGGTCCGCCCCGACGGGACCGACGCCCGCCGCATCGCCGGTGACGCCGAGACCCACGCCGAGCTCGGTCCCTGGACCCGCAGCGGCCACCGCTTCGTGGTCACCCTCCCGGGCGCGGCGGCCGGCCAGCCGACCCGCGCCTACCTCGCCGACCCGGCGACCGGCCGGCTGGACCCGCTGGCCGAGGGCGTGCTGATCCACGTCCTGGACGTGTCGCTGGAGGAACGGTTCATCGTCGTCCGCGACGGCGAGCGCGGCCAGCAGTACGTGGTCGTCGTCGACCGGCTCACCGACCAGGACTTCAGCGTGCTGCCCCACGGCGCGACCGGCTCCACCGACGTCGCGCTGATCCGCCCCGCCCCGGAGGACCACTCCGGCCCCGTGTACGTCTACCTCGCCTCCGACGTCGGCCTCCCCCGCCGCCAGCTGATCGGGCTGCCGTTCGGGCCCAACGGCTGGCGGGGTGAGCCGCGCACGCTGGCCGCCCGCGACGACGCGGAACTGGAGTTCATCGACGCCGACGACGCCGGGAAGCTGCTGCTGCTGGTGTGGAACGTCGCCGGCCGCAGCGAGCTGGAGCTCATGGACACCGCCACCGGCGGGCGCACCTCGATCTCCGGGCTGCCCGGCCTGGTCGCCGCGAACCCGGTGCTCAGCCGCGACGGCAGCAGCGTCGTGCTCGGCGTGCAGGGGCCGACCCGCCCCCGGGAGCTGTGGCACCTCGACACCACCACCCACGCGTGGACGCGGGTGACCTCGGCTCCCCCGCTGCCGGCGCGGCGGCTCGTCGTCCCCACGCTGCAGACCTTCGCCGGGCAGGACGGGCTGCCGCTGACCGGCTGGTTGTACCGGGCCCCCTCGGAGCTCAAGCGCCCCGGGCCGGCGGTGGTGTACCTGCACGGCGGTCCGGAGGCGCAGGAGCGGCCGACGTTCCACCCCGAGCACCAGGCCCTGGCCGCGGCCGGGATCACGGTGTTCGCGCCCAACATCCGCGGCTCGTCGGGGTTCGGCCGGGAGTTCGTGCACGCCGACGACGTGCACCTGCGCTACGCCGCGTTCGGCGACGTGCTCGCCGCCGCCGACCACCTCGTGGAGGCCGGGATCGCCCACCGCGACCGGATCGCCGTGACCGGCCGCTCCTACGGCGGGTACCTCACCCTCGCCGCGCTGGCCTTCTCCCCCGGGGTCTTCTCCGCCGGGGTCGACATCTGCGGCATGTCGGACCTGGTCACCTTCTACCGGGACAGCGAGCCCTGGATCGCCGCCGCCGCCGTGTCGAAGTACGGGCACCCGGAGCGCGACCGCGCGCTGCTCGAGGACATCTCCCCGCTGGCCTCGGCGCACCGGATCGACGCGCCGCTGCTGGTCGTCCACGGCGAGCACGACACGAACGTGCCGCTGAACGAGGCGCGGCAGGTCGTGGCGGCGCTGCGGGCGATGGACAAGCCCGTCGAGTACCTGGAGCTCGCCGGCGAGGGGCACGACTACCGGCGCGCGGACTCCCGCAAGCTGCTGATCCGCACGTCGGTCGGCTTCCTCGCCGCGGCGCTCGACCGGCCCCGCTCACCGGGCACCCCGCCGGCCGCCACCGGGACGGCGGAGACCGGGCCGGCCGCCACCGGGGCGCACGACGAGCCGCCGGTCCACGCGGAGCCGGCCCGCGCCGGGTCGCCGGCCCGCACCGCGCCGGTCAGCCTGGAGGGGTGAGCGACCCCTTCGGCCTCGACCGGTTCGTGCAGGCCCAGGACGGCGGCGTGTACGAGGCCGCCCTGGGCGAGCTGCGCGCCGGGGCCAAGCGCGGGCACTGGATGTGGTTCGTCTTCCCGCAGGTCGCCGGGCTGGGCCGCAGCTCCACCGCCCAGCACTACGCGATCTCCGGACTGCCCGAGGCCCAGGCCTACCTGGACCACCCGGTGCTCGGCCCGCGGCTGGTCGAGTGCGCCCAGGCGCTGCTGGACCTCGGCACCGCCGACGCCGTCCGGGTGCTCGGGCCGGTCGACGCGGTCAAGCTGCGCTCGTCCCTGACGCTGTTCGAGCGGGCCGAGCCGGAGTCCGCGGTGTTCGGCGCGGTGCTGGACCGCTGGTTCGACGGCGAGCGCGACGAGGCGACACTCACCCGCCTGTGATCGATGCGCGGCCTCGGGCCGGTGCGGCGACGGTCGTCGACCGCCGCGTCACGGGATCTGCCACTCGTAGGAAAACTTCTCGATCTTCAGGATGAGGGAGGTCTCGACGTCGGTGATCCCCTCCAGCGTGCCGAGCACCTCGGTGGCGAAGGTCACCAGGTGTTCCTGGTCGGTGAAGAAGGCCTCCACCATCAGGTCGTAGCGCCCGGCCGAGATCCCGCAGTAACGGACCTCCCGTCGTTGCACCAGCGCCTGGGCGACCGACTGGAGTGACTTCAGCTGGACCGAGATGCCGATGATCGCCGACACGGTGTAGCCGGCGAGCCGCGGCGTCGGCACGGCCACGACGGACACCAGATCGGACTCCAGCATGGCCGCCAGGCGCTTGCGGACGGTCGTCTCGGTGACGCCGAGCCGCCGGGCCACCTCGGAGTTGCTGGTGCGGCCGTCGACCTGGAGCACGCGAAGGATCTCGCGGTCGGTGTCGTCGATCGCCGTCTTCGGCGGTGCGGCCCGGAGGTCGCCGGGCTCACCGGTCTGGCCGTCTTCCTCGACTCGCGTGCTGCGACGGGTCATGAGCGCAGAGTACGAGCCGGCGCCGGCCCGATCGGCGCCGACCGGCCGGCGCACCGGCGAGCGCTCATGTCCCGTGCCTCAGTAGATCTGCGTCTGCGTCAGAAACTGGTACCGCCCCGGATCGCGACGGCGGATGGCCCGCGTGACGACGACCCCGGCCGCGAAGGTGACGGGCAGGCAGGCCAGCAGGAGCACGTTCACCCAGTCGGTACGCCCGGTGAGGAGGTCGAAGTTGATCACCACCAGCCAGGTGGCGACCAGCAGGCCGACGAGGCTCGCCAGCGGAGCCACCAGCGTCGCCCAGATCGACATGTCCCCCTCTCCGGCGTGGCGACGGAAGTACACGACGATCGCGACCGCGCACAGCGCCTGCAGGACGATCACGGCCAGGACGCCGGGAGCCACCATCAGCAGGAACAGGCTCAGGTAGGGGTCGGCGCCGAAGGCCGCGAAGACCACCACGACCAGCACGGCGATCGTCGCCTGCACGCCACTGGCCACGTACGGGGAGCCGTGGACCGGGTGCACCGCGGCGAGGCGGCGGGGCAGCAGTCCCTCGCGCCCGAGGGTGAAGAAATACCGCGATGCCGTGTTGTGGAACGCCAGCGTCGAGGCGAAGGCGCTGGTGACCAGCAGCACCTCCATGACCACCGTGGCCCAGTGCCCGACGTACTGCTCGGTGGCGGTGAAGAAGAGTCCGACGGGGTCGGCGGACGCCGCCGCCACGACCTCGGACTGACCGAAGGCGATGACGGCGATCCACGCCATGAAGGTGTAGAAGATGCCCAGGAACCCGATCGCGAGGAAGGTCGCCCGGGGCACCGTCCGTGCCGGGTCGCGGGTCTCCTCGGCGTAGATGGCCGTCGACTCGAAGCCGATGAAGGCACCGAACACGATGGCGAACATGGCACCGGTGCCCCCGCCGGCGAAGACGGCCGACGGGGCGAACGACCCGAAGCTGAAGCCCTCCGGGCCGCCCTGGAGGAGCACCGGGACGGCCAGGATCAACAGGATGGCGACCTCGGCCAGCAGCGCGCCCCCCAGCACCTTGGCGCTCAGTGAGATCTGCCGGTGCCCGAGGACGACGACGATCAGGATGGCCGCGAGGGAGAACACCGGCCAGGGGACGTCGGCACCAGTGAGCGCGGTGACCGTGCTGGAGGCGAACGCGCCGATCGCGCCGAGTTGTCCCACCGCGATGACGGAGTAGGCACCCAGGGCGAGCATCGCCGCGCCCCCGCCCATCGGGCGCCCCAGGCTGCGACCGATGTAGGAGTAGAAGGCGCCGGGGTTGCGGATGCGCAGCGCCATGCGGGTGAACCCCACGGCGAACAGCAGCAGGACGAGTGCCGCCACGAGTTGGGCACCTGGCGCGCCCAGCCCGCCGATCAGGAACGCCAGCGGCGCGTACCCCGCGACGATGAGCAACGGGCCGGCGGCCGCCACGACGAAGAACGTGAGCTCGAACGTGCCCATGCTGCCGCGGGACAGACGCGAGCGGGGGCCCGCGGGGGTGGGGCCGGGGACGTCGGCGGCGGGGGGTGCCGGCCGGACGGGGTCGGAGGTTGCCACGAGATCTCCCTGCAGGTCGGAGCGGAGCTGCGGACGGGGTCGTTACGAAGCAGGTGCGCCGCCCGGCGAGGCGTTCGCCGGTGCGGTGTGACCGGCGGGGAGGACCGGCCCCTGGAGGCTCAGTCGTCGGCGTACCGACGGAGGTAGGCGTCGGCGGCGTCGGCGAAGCAGTCGAGATCCGGGCGCAGCACGCCGGCCCCGATCTGGCCGCCGTCCCTCCCGGCGAGGCCGCCGTCGATGACGGGGGTGACCCCGCTTCCCAGGACCGCGAAGACGTCGATGCCGATCGGGGAGCCGCGGAAGTCCAGCGGTGGGAGCCGGAAGTGGGGGTGCTCCCCCACCGTGATGGCGTACATCGCCTCATTGTTGGCCCGCATCGCGTCGGCGGTGCCCCCCTGGTAGGCCTGCAACGTCGGCGCGCACACCTGCGCGAAGCCGCCGAGTCCGACCGTCTCGGTGACGCAACTCTCCCCACCGATCCACTCGGTGTCGGCCGCGGTGAACCCGTCGAAGAACCGGCCCTCGAGGCGGGGGTGGACCCCGCGGAACCACTCGTCGTCCAGACCGCTGACCCGGATGGCGAACTCCCGGCAGTTCAACGCCATCCCGGTGAGGACGCTGCTGTGGGGAACCCCGTGTGCCGCGTCGGCGGTGGCCTTGGCCGCCGCCATGCCGACCCGGAGGAAGGCGTACTCGTTGCGGCCGAGGAACGCCAGCACCTGCCGCACCGCCGCGGAGTGCTCGGTCCGGTCCAGGTCCAGGAAGGTGGGGGTGAGCTCCCGGGTGAGCAGCAGGGTCGCCGCGGTGTTGCGGCTGTGCAGCTCGTCGCCGAGCCGCAGTGCGCGGGTCATCAGTGGCTTGAGCCGGATGGGACCGCCGCGGCGCAGCGCCTCCGCGAGCACCGGCCCCATCGTGGTCTCCAGCCACCGCAGACCGCGGACGACCTCGTCGTCGTAGGACCCGTAGTTGAGCCGGTGCCGGCTCTCCCCCTCGTAGAGGTTGCAGAAGGCGGTGTTCCCGTGGGTCTCGTCCCGGACGACGAGCACCGGCATCGAGGCGGTGTAGATGCCGGCGACCGAGCCGATGCAGGCGTGCTGCTGCGTGCTGCGCACCCGGACCCGGCCGGCGGCGATGGCCTCCTCCGTCGGCCGGATCACCGGCGAGCCCCTCGTAGACGGCCGCGTGGAGGACCGCCCGGCGCTGGCCCCCGGTGTACTCCGCCCACTCGAGCGGAGCCCCCGAGGTCAGGATCGTCGTCGGGGTCATGCCCGGGACGACGTCTCCCGCCGGTGCCACGTCGACCAGGAGCGGCTCGGCCGTGGTCAGGCGGGAGAGCGTCTCAGCGTTGGCCGTCCGACGCCGCTGCTCCACCTCGGCGGGCAGGTCGAGGACGAGGGTCCGCGCGTCGATGGTCACCGGCGGCCTCAGATCCGCTGCAGGTAGGTGCGGGTCTCCCAGTCGGTGACGACCGACCGGTACTCGTGCGCCTCCTGCCGCTTGTAGGCGAGGTACGTGGCGTGGAACTCCGGGCCGAAGACCTCCAGGGCGACGTCGTCGGCGGCGAATGCGTCGAGCGCCTCGTCGAGGGTGGCCGGCAGCGCCAGGTCGCCGTATCCGGCCAGCTCCTCCGGGGAGAGCTTGTAGGTGTCCCGGTTGATCGGCTGCCCCGGGTCCAGCTGCCGCTTGATCCCGTCGAGTCCGGCAGCCAGCACCATCGCGATGCCCAGGTGGTAGTTCACCGCGCTGTCGGCGGTGCGGACCTCCAGGCAGTGCCGGTTGACCGGCATCCGGCACATCAGGGTGCGGTTGTTCTCGCCCCACGCCCGGTGGACCGGCGCCCAGGAGATCTCGTCCATGAAGCCCTTGCTGGTGAACCGCTTGTAGGAGTTCACCGTGGGGCAGATGACCGCGTTGATCGCGCCGGCGTGGGCCAGCACCCCGGCGACGAAGTGGCGGGAGAGGTCGCTGTAGGCCCGGGTGCCGTCGCCGGCGGCGAAGACGTTCTCGCCGGTGTCGACGTCGGCGAGGCTGATGTTGATGTGCGCCGCCGAGCCGAAGTCGTCCTGGAACGGCTTGGGCATGAACGTCGCGATGCAGCCCAGCTCCCGGGCCACGTGCTTGGCCATGAGCCGGAAGAGCACCATCCGGTCGGCCATGGTGAGCGCGTCGGTGTAGTCGAAGTTGAACTCGTACTGGCCGTCGCCGCCCTCGTGGTCGAAGGAGTAGACGCCCCAGCCGAGGCTGTTCATGTGCTCGACCATGGGGCCGAGGAAGGGCTCGGCGAGGATCGTGGCCTCCAGGTCGTAGCCGCGCGTCGGCGCGTTGACCCGGTCACCGGGCACCAGCGGCTGCCACCCCTCAGGGGTCTCCCGCACGACGTAGAACTCCGGCTCGATGCCGACGTTCGCCGTGAAGCCGGCGACCGCGGCGGCGTCCACCTGACGGACCAGCGCGTTGCGGGCGTCCTGCGCGTACGGCTCGCCGCCCAGGTGCAGCCGGGTCGGGACCAGGGCGAACCGTTCGTCCCACGGCAGGACCACCAACCGGTCGAGGTCGGGGTGACCCGCGCACTCGTCCTCGTGCGGACCGAGGTCGCCCATCCCCTCCAAGGCACCGACGGTGTAGAGCTCGGAGCCCTCGGCCATCGACGGGAGGGATCGGACGGGGACGCACTTGCTCTTGGGCACGCCGTGGATGTCGGTGTACCAGCCGAAGACGTACTTGACGCCGCGCTCGACCAGGCGGTCGCGCAGTTCGTGGACGTGTGTCATAGGTCACTCCCATCGGATTTCGCCGCAGCCTGCCAGCCACGCGACCGTTGTCAAGCCCCGACCTGCCTCCTGTGTCGAAATCCGACGCCACAGGGCGGAAGGGGATCGAGTTGCCTCTTGGCAGCGACAGTCCGTCGTGGCTAGGGTCCCCGCTCACCGAGAGACCTGGATCACATCAGCGGCCGACACGGCCGCCCGCGCGGTCTCCAGACGCCCCCGCCCGCCACCTCGGCCGGGGACGGCCCCGCCCACGACAGAGGGAGCCCCATGAGCCTCGAAACGGCCGACGTCCACACCTCCGTCCGCCATCCCCTCGATCCGCTCTCGGCCGAGGAGGTGACCCGGGCGGTCGAGGTGCTCCGGCAGGGGCCGGCCCGGGGCGAGGGCGTGCGGTTCGTGTCCGTCTCCCTCCGCGAGCCGGACAAGCGCACCCTGGCCGTCGACCCGGAGTCGGTGGTCCGTGAAGCCTTCGCGGTCCTCGTCGACCGGGGCACGGGACGGGCGTCCGAGGCGGTCGTCGATCTGGGTGCCGGGGTCGTGACCGGGTGGGTGGACCTGCCGGTGGGCACGCAGCCGGCGATCATGCTGGACGAGTTCGACGAGTGCGAGCGCTGCTGCAAAGCCGATCCCCGGGTGGTGGCGGCACTGGCCGAGCGAGGGCTCACCGACCTGGACCTCGTCTGCATCGAGCCCTGGTCGGCCGGCTACTACGGCGTGGACGACCACGGGCGCCGACTGATCCGCGCGCTGGTGTACACGCGGCTGGATCCGCACGACAACCCCTACGCACACCCCGCCGAGAACCTCGTGGTCGTCTACGACCTCAACGCCGGCGAGGTCGTGGAGGTCGAGGACGGCGAGTTCGTCCCGGTGCCGCGCGAATCCGGGAACTACCTGCCCCGGCACGTCGGGCCGGCCCGCACCGACCTGCGGCCGATCGAGATCACCCAGCCCGAGGGTCCGTCGTTCGAGGTCACCGGGAACCACGTGCGGTGGGCCAACTGGTCGTTCCGGATCGGCTTCACGCCCCGGGAGGGGCTGGTGCTGCACCAGGTCCACTACCGCGACGGCGACGTCGACCGCTCGGTGCTGCACCGCGCCTCGCTGGTGGAGATGGTCGTCCCCTACGGGGACCCCTCCGCTGTGCAGTCGAAGAAGAACGCCTTCGACGCCGGGGAGTACAACATCGGGGCGCTGGCCAACAGCCTGTCACTGGGCTGCGACTGCCTCGGTGAGATCCGCTACTTCGACGGGGTGGTCAACGACAGCCACGGCAACCCGCTGACGATCAGGAACGCCGTGTGCATGCACGAGGAGGACGACTCCATCGCGTGGAAGCACTACGACTTCCGCGTCGACGAGGCCGAGGTGCGCCGGTCCCGCCGCCTGGTGGTGTCCTTCATCGCCACGGTCGCCAACTACGAGTACGGCTTCTACTGGCACCTCTACCTCGACGGGACCATCGAGTTCCTGGTCAAGGCGACCGGGATCCTGTCCACGGCCGGGCAGCCGCCGGGGCAGAAGTCGCGGTACGGCCAGACCCTGAACAACGGTGGCCTGTACGCCCCCATCCACCAGCACATCTTCAACGTGCGGCTGGACGTCGCCCTCGACGGTCCGGCCAACGCCGTCTACGAGGTCGACACCGAGATCCCCGAGGTGAACCCGACCGGGAGCGCGTTCTACACCGTCGAGCGACTGCTGGAGCGCGAGCAGGATGCCATCCGCACCGCCGACGCCGGCCGGCACCGCTTCTGGAAGGTCGTCAACCACGACCGCCGCAACGTCGTCGACGAGCCGGTCGCCTACCGCCTGGTGCCGACCGACGCCATCACGATGGCGGCCCGGCCCGACGCCTCGGTCGCCAAGCGGGCCGCCTTCGCCACCAACAACCTGTGGGTCACCCCCTACGACCCGGCTGAGCGGTTCCCCGCGGGCGAGTACCCGAACCAGCACCGCGGCGGTGACGGCCTGCCCGCCTGGACCAGTGCCAACCGCAGCATCACCGACGAGGACATCGTGGTCTGGTACACGTTCGGCATGCACCACGTGGTGCGCCTCGAGGACTGGCCGGTCATGCCCCGCCAGCACGTTGGTTTCATGCTCCAGCCCTTCGGCTTCTTCGACCGCAATCCCACGCTCGACCTCCCCAGGACCAGCGGGAACGGTCACTGCCACGGGGAGGACGGGCGATGAGCTGGGACCTCCCGAGCCCGGACGCGCGCCCGCCGGACCCCTTCGCACCCGTTCGGGCGAGTCCTTCGGCAGCCGCGGCTCCTTCTGCGGCATCCCGCACCGCCGTCACGACGAGGCGCGTCCGGGCGAGGTCGTGGTGCTCGGGGCACCGTTCGACTGGGGCGCGAGCTACCGGCCCGGGGCCCGCTTCGGTCCGCGAGCGATCCGTGAGGCGGACTACCTGCCGCCGGACGGCAGGCGGCCACACCTGAGCACCGGCATCGACCCGCTGTTCGAACTGCCCGTCGTCGACGCCGGGGACATCCCCGTCGTCGGCGGGCACATCGAGCCGTCCCTGGAGCTCATCGAGAGCTGGGTCCACACCGTGGCCGCGGCCGGCGCCATCCCGATCGTGCTGGGCGGTGACCACACCATCACCTACCCCGACGCGACCGGGGTCGCCCGTCACCACGGCTTCGGCAACGTGGCGCTGATCCACTTCGACGCCCACGCCGACACCGCTCCGCACCAGTGGGGTCACCTCTACGGGCACGGCACCCCGATGCGCCGCCTGATCGAGTCCGGCGCGGTCCCCGGGCATCGGTTCGTCCAGATCGGGCTACGGGGCTACTGGCCACCGCCCGAGGTGGTCGCGTGGATGGAGGAGCAACGGATGCGCACCTTCTTCATGGACGAGATCAACGAGCGCGGTCTGGACCCGGTGGTCGACGAGGCCGTCGACCACGCCCTGACGGGTGGGGCGGAGGCGGTGTTCCTGTCCCTGGACATCGACGTCGTCGACCCCGGCATGGCGCCCGGCACCGGAACGCCCGAGCCCGGAGGGATCCTCGCCCGCGAGTTCCTCCCCACCGTGCGGAGGCTGGCCCGGGAGCTCAACGTCGTGGGCGCCGACATCGTCGAGGTGGCGCCGCACTACGACCAGCCCATGAACATCACCGCCGCGCTGGCCAACCGGGTCGTGCTGGAGATGACCACCGGGATGGTCGAGCGACGCCGTCTCACCGAGGAGATGTCAGCCCTCGACGTCGGTGACGTCGACCCGGCGCGACCCGTCGACGCCGGCTGAGCGGAGGCGGACGTGAGGCCGGATCCATGATCGCGGCCGGGCCGGGGCCCGCCGTCGCCCCGGCCCGGGCCCTGAGCCCGGGCCGGGTCGCGGCCGCGATGGCGTCGATGTCGGTCGTCGTCCACGTCCTGGTTCTCGACGCGTCCTCGCTGGGGTCACTGGCCATGACCGTCATGGGCGTGGCCTGCCTGCCCTGCGCATGGCACCTGTGGCGGCGGCCGACCCCCGGGGTGTGGCGAACGACCGCCACGGTGGACGGCGGGATGCTGCTGCTGCACGTCCAGGGGCTCGGTGGTCACGGACACCACGGTGCAGACCCGGGACCCGCAGCCGTCGGTTCCCCGAGCGCGCTGATGTGGGCGGGAGTCGCCCTGGTGGGCGGCCAGGTCGTCCTGGCCGCGGTCGTGCTCCTGGGCCGCCGGGCCCGTCGCCGACCGTCGCCGCCCGCGCCCGCGGACCGGGCGCCCGCCGCGCCGGGGTCGGCTCGCCTCCGCGACGCGGCCGCCCCTGACGAGCGCACCGCCGTCCAGTCGATCAAGCTGGGGACGTGAGCGACGGAAACAGCGGCTACGTCACCGGCGGCGAGTACAACCGCGACTCGAACTACATCCCCGACCGGATCACCGCCGACGGCTCCGGCGGCTGGCCGGTGGAGGCCGGCCGCTACCGGCTGGTCGTGGCGCGCGCCTGCCCGTGGGCCAACCGGGCGGTCATCGTGCGTCGCCTGCTGGGCCTGGAGAAGGTCATCTCGATGGGCATGTGCGGGCCCACCCACGACGAGCGCAGCTGGACCTTCGACCTCGACCCCGGCGGCCGCGACCCCGTGCTGGGCTACGAGCGGCTGCAGGAGGCCTTCCTCGCCCGCTTCCCCGACTACGACCGCGGCATCACCGTGCCGACGATCGTCGACGTCCCCACGGGGCAGGTGGTCACCAACGACTTCGCGCAGATGACGCTGGACCTCTCCATCGAGTGGACGGCGTTCCACCGCGACGGCGCCCCCGACCTCTACCCCGAGGCGCTGCGCGAGGAGATGGACGACGTCATGCAGCGCGTCTACACCGAGGTCAACAACGGGGTGTACCGCTGCGGGTTCGCCGGTGACCAGGCCGCCTACGACACGGCCTACGCCCGGCTGTTCACCGCGCTGGACTGGCTCACCGAGCGCCTGTCGACCCGGCGGTTCCTCATGGGCGGCTCGATCACCGAGGCCGACGTCCGGCTGTTCACCACGCTGGTCCGCTTCGACGCCGTCTACCACGGCCACTTCAAGTGCAACCGGCAGAAGCTGAGCGAGATGCCGGTGCTGTGGGCCTACGCCCGCGACCTGTTCCAGACCCCGGGCTTCGGCGACACGATCGACTTCCCGCAGATCAAGGAGCACTACTACGTCGTCCACGCCGACATCAACCCGACCCAGGTGATCCCGCAGGGTCCGGACACCGCGAACTGGCTGACCCCGCACGGCCGCGAGGAGCTCGGCGGCGCCCCGTTCGGCGACGGCACCCCGCCCGGGCCGCCGTCGGCGGACGAGACGGTCCCGGCCGACTCCGGACCGGGCGGCCTCGGCCACCGCTGAGCCCCCGGGGGCACACATGGCCCTTTCTGCCCGTGGGCCCGCGCGCCGGCACCTCGAGGACGGCCGGCGCGCGGCCGACCGACTGCACCGGATGCGCCGATCCGCTCCCCGGGGGCGGCACGATCGGGGCATGCGCCGCCGCGTGACCGCCGCCCTGACTCTCCTCGTGCTCACCCTGCCGGCCTGCGAGACCGGGTCGCCGGACGCCGGCTCGACGAGTGGACCCGCTGCCCCGGGCGGCGCGACGGCCGGTCGCAGCGTGATCCTGGTCAGCGGGGACGGCATGGCCGCCGCCCACCGGGAGGCCGGGCGGCTGGACCAGGAGGGACCCGGCGGCCGGCTGGCCATGGACGCCCTGCCGGTCAGCGGCCGGCTGACCACCGATCCCGCCGTCTCCGACGTCACCGACTCCGCCGCGGCCGCCACGGCGTGGGCCACCGGCCAGACGACCTACAACGGCGCGATCAGCGTGGATCTCGACGGCGAGCCGCTGCCGACGCTGGGCGCCGAGGTGGCGGCCGCCGGGAAGGCCACGGGCCTGGTGACGACGGCCGAGGTCACCGACGCCTCCCCCGCCGCGTTCTTCAGCAACGCCGAGGACCGCGACGAGCAGGAGTCCATCGCCCGCCAGTACCTGGAGGAGGGCGGGCCCTCCGTCGTCCTCGGCGGCGGCGCCGACGTGTGGGAGGACGAGGGTCTGACCGACCGGGCGCGGGACCTCGGCTACGAGTACGTCGCCACCGCCGGGGGGCTCGCCTCCGCCGCCGACAGCGACCGGCTGCTCGGCCTGTTCGCCG
Source organism: Geodermatophilus sabuli (assembly GCF_900215145.1). Taxonomy (GTDB): domain Bacteria; phylum Actinomycetota; class Actinomycetes; order Mycobacteriales; family Geodermatophilaceae; genus Geodermatophilus; species Geodermatophilus sabuli. The sequence goes on from NZ_OBDO01000008.1 coordinate 102,680, forward strand.
ACGAGGTGCTGTACGACGAGGACAGCCCGGAGGTGTCGCTGGCGACCATGACCGCCACCGCCCTGCAGGTGCTGTCCGCGGACGCGGACGGGTTCTTCCTGTTCGTCGAGGAGGAGGGCGTCGACAGCGCCGGCCACGACAACGACGGCGGGTTGCTGCTGGAGTCGATGCGCTCCCTGGACGACGCGGTGCAGGTCGCCCGGGACTTCGTCGCCACCCACCCCGACACGCTGCTGGTCGTCACCGGCGACCACGAGACCGGCGGGCTGACCGTCGACGACGGGACACCGTCGACCGGCGGGGACGACTCCTCCCGCGGCCGCGGGACGGGCCGGGGCGGCGAGGGGCCGTTCCCGGTGGCCGGCAGCGACGACACCTTCCGGCTGCGGTGGAGCACCGACGGCCACACCGGGGAGCCGGTCCCGGTGACCGCCGAGGGACCGGGCAGCGAACAGCTGACCGGCACCCACCCCAACACCCACCTGCACGAGGTCATGCGCGCCGCCCTGCTCGGCTAGCACCCTCCCCCCGCGGCTCCGCCCACCGGTCCCGGTCCCGGCGCGCCGGCTGCGCCGCCGACGCCTCCGAGACCTCCGAGGTCGACGCCGAGGACGAGCGGGTCGTGGTCGCTGGAGCGGTACGGGTCGGGCGCGTAGAGGGCGGGGTCGCCGTCGTACTGGTACGCCGCGGACTCGACCGCGTTGACGTTCCAGTGCGCCAGCCCGGTCACCTGCGCGGTGAGGGACGGCGTGGCGAGCGCGTGGTCCAGGGAGCCGGACCGGCCGTCGAACACGTAGCTGTACCGGCCGGGGTCGAAGCGCTCGCCGAGCTCGGTGAGGCCGGCGTCCCGCAGCGCCCGGACCGGGTCCTCCTGGGAGTAGGCGTTGAGGTCGCCGAGGACGACGACGTCCGGGTCGGTGGCGCTCAGCCGCTCGACGAACGCCGCCAGCGAGCGCGCCTGCCGGACCCGGTCCCCGTTCCAGGCGCCCTGCCCGTCGCCGCTGTCGGCGTTGTCGCCGGTGGCCGCGTCACCGGAGCCCTTGGACTTGAAGTGGTTGGCGACGACGGTGACCGCCTCGCCGTCCCGGGCGAAGGTCTGCGCGATCGGCTCGCGGGCGTTGCCCCACACCGTCTCGTCGACCAGCCCCACCGGGTCGCCGACGGGGGTGACGACGTCGGCGCGGTACACGATCGCGTTGCGGATCGCGTCGCGGTCCACGCCGTACAGCTCGGCCGGCATCGGCACGTACGCCCACTGCTCCCCGGTGCGCTGCCGGAGCCGGTCGACCAGGTCGGCCAGCGCCCGGTCGGCGTCGCCGGGGCGGTAGCCGGTGGAGTCGGTGTCCTCGATCTCCAGCAGGCCGACGACGTCGGCGTCCAGGCCGTCGATCGCCGCGACCACCTTGGCGGCCTGCTCCTCGAACTCCGCGTCGGTGCGGGCACCGCGGGCATCGGGGCCGCTGCGGGTCAGGAAGTAGTTGAGCACGTTGAACGCGCCGATCCGCAGGTCGCCGCCGACGTCGTCCGGGGCGCCCGGGCGGGTGTCCTGCGGCGCGAACACGCCCTCGGCGGTGCCGTCGGCCGGCTGCAGCCGGTAGCTGCCGAACCCCTGACCGAGGACGACCGGCTCGGCGAACCGGACCTCGTCGCCCACCCGCACCGGCGTCTCCGGTGACAGGTACGGGCGCGTCCTGGGGCTCACCCGGGCGCTGAGGCCGTCGTCGAGGAGGAGGCGCCGGCGCGCGTCGTAGGCGGCCACCGCCTGCGCGGGCGGGCCGGGCCGGGCCACCTCGGTGGGCTGCACCAGCACCCCGCCCTCGGACAGCGTGAGCTCGCCGAAGCTGACCAGGTCGAACACGTCGCTCACCGTCAGGACGTCGGCCGGCTCGACGAGCATCCCCTCCAGGCGCTCGCGGGTCGGGTCGCCGGCGGGCAGGTCGAGGACGGCGGCGTCCGGGAGGTCGGCGCCCTCCGCGCAGACGGCGACGTCGGTACGCGCGCTGACCTGCGTCTGGCCGCCGAACTCCTGCGCCTCGCCGGTGACCGTGACGGTGTCGCCGAGCACGACGTCGACCGGGCTGAACACGAAGACGCCGTCGGAGGTGGCCTCGTCGCCGTCGCCGTCCGGGTCCTGCAGGGCGAAGCCGGACAGGCCGGGCAGGTCCCCGACGACGACGCCGGAGACGGTGACCTGCTGCCCGACGAGCGGGGTGGTGTCACCGCTGCCCTGCACCTGGCCGATCTCGTGCGTCGGGGCGGCGGCGCAGTCGACGGCGGCGTGCGCGGCGGCCGGGAGGCCGGCGAGGACGAGGACGCCGGCACCCAGGGCGGCACGGCTGGCGGACGGGAGCACGGGGCGCTCCTCTCGTCGGGACGACGCTGTCCCTCACGGTAGGTGCCCCCGCGGTGACCTGCCGCCCGGACGGCCTCGCCGCACGCGCATGTCGAGGCGCTTCCGGAGCCGCCATCGGCCAGGCTGGGACGGTGGCGTCCGGCCCTCCCCTCGACCTGCCGAGCGCGGGGCCGGAGCCGATCCCGTTCGACGTCGCCCTCGCCGCCGTCCTGGGCTACGTGCGCGGCCGGCGGCCGCTGCGCTTCCGGTCGCCGAGCGTGCCGCAGGGCCGGTGGCTGCAGGTCGCCGCCTTCGGCTACGTCCGCTTCGACGGCCGGCCGCGCGCCACGGGCCCGCTGGGCGAGGACGACCTGCTGGCCGCCGAGTGCCTGCACGGCCGGCTGTCCCGCGACGGCTGGACGGCGGTGCGCGGGGCGCTGGACGACGTCCGTGACCTGGCCGACGCCGCGACGGAGCGGGCCGCCGGCCGGGCGTTCTGGGAGCTGCCGACCGAGGAGTTCTCGGTGCTCGGTGAGCCGGGGACCGTGGGGGCCGCGCTGCGATCGCTGTCCCGGCTCGGCTCGGTGCGGGACTCCAGCTACGTGGCGGCCGCACTGCACCACCGGCGCCCGGAGCTGTTCCCGCTGCTCGACGGCACGACGCTGCGCCAGTTCTGGCCGCACGTCGAGGAGGGCGACAGCGGGGTCGCGGCCGTGGTGCACCGGGAGCTCGTCGCCAACGCCGACGGGTTCGCCGCGCTGGAGGCGGCGCTGCGCTCACTGCTCGGGACGCCGGGCCCCGGGCGGCTGCGGTGGCACGACGTCCTGGTGTGGCTCAGCGGCAGCCTGCGGCTGACCCACGCCGTCGCGCTGGGCCGGTCGACCGCGGAGTGGACCGGCCGGGACTGACGCTCACACGATGCGGATCCGGAGCCGCCGGAAGCCGCGGCCCTTGTTCTCCATCTTGGCGACCTCGACCCGGCCGACCATCGCCGTCGACGCGACGTGCGTGCCGCCGTCGGCCTGGGTGTCGAGGCCGACGATGTCGACGATCCGCACCACCTCGATGTCGGGCGGGAGCAGGTTGGTGGCCGTCCGGATGATGTCGGGGATCGCGAACGCCTCCTCCCGCGGCAGGGTCGTCACCTCGATGCGGCGGTCGGCGGCGATCTCGGCGTTGACCGCCTCAGCCACCCGCTCCTTGAAGTCGGCCGGCACCTCGGCCAGGTCGAAGTCCATCCGCGCGGTCAGCGGCTCCATGTTGCCGCCGGTGACCAGCGCGCCGAAGTCACGGAAGACGACGCCGGTGAGCACGTGCAGGCCGGAGTGGGTGCGCATCAGCTGCGTGCGCCGCTCGTCGTCCAGCGCGCCGCGGACCGCCGTCCCGGGCGGTGGCACCGGGTCCCCCTCCACCGGGACGAGGTACAGCTCGTCGCCCTTGCGGGTGCCGGCGATCCGGGTGCGGACGCCGCCCCACAGCAACACGCCCTCGTCCGGCGGCTGCCCGCCGCCTCCGGGGTAGAAGGCGCTGCGGTCGAGGACGATCCCCTGCTCCGGGTCGGCCGCCACCACGGTCGCGTCCCACTCCCGGACGGTCGCGTCGGCGAGGTCGAGCCGGTGGGTGTGGCCGTGTCGGTCCGTCGCGCTGGTCACCCCGCGCATGCTGCCGCGTGTGGCGGCCGAGCGGCACCCTCCGACGTCCACGACCATGGCCGTCCACTCCCCCGCCACCGGCGCCCTGCTCGCCGTCGCCACCCGCGCCGAACTCCGCCGCGCCGCCGGAGACACCCGCCGCCGACGGAGAGGACGGAGCAGCCCCGCCGGCCCAGCGGCCCGCTGTCGACGCGCCGACATGTCGACCCGTGCACGGAGCGAGAAGCCGACATGCGGACAAGGCGACGAGTCGACGCGCCCCCTAGCCGACGGCCCCGGCCTGCGGCCCCCACCGCCGACCTCCCGCTACCGGCCGACCGCCACCCAGCGCCGGTTCGTCCGCGCCCGCGACCGCCGCTGCCGCTGGCCCGGCTGCCGCCGCCCACCCGCACGCCACGACCTCGACCACGCCACCCCGCACGCCGACGGCGGCCCGACCACGTGCTGGAACCTGTGCTGCCTGTGCCGCACCCACCACCGCATCACGACCTTCGCCCCCGGCTGGGCCTTCCACCTCTTCCCCGACGGCCGTCTGCTCGTCCGCACCCCCTCCGGCACCACCCGCATCAGCACCCCACCCGGCTGGCACCCCTGGCCCGAACCCGACCCACCCTGGCTCGACGAGACCGCACCCCCCGACCCCCGGACCGACTGACCACGACGGCCGCCGGAGGAGGCGGTCAGGGAGTGTGGGCCACGGCAGCGTCCGGCCGGGCGTCGAACGCGGGTCCGGGGCGTGGCCGCCGGAGTGCGGCGCGTGGCGGCCCGTCGGCCACGACGCCCCGGTGCCGGGAGAACGGCGCCCCCAGGGACCTCGGGCCGTTGCCAGGCCGGGCCCTGCCGAGGACGCTGAGTGGCGCGGCGCTGCCGCACGGGCACCGCCGTCTCCTTCGAGAGTCCCCTCTGGAGAGGAAGTGGTGGCATGTATGCCCGTTCGACCACCATCCACGGCAACCCCCAGGCCATGGACGACGGGATCGCCTACGTCCGTGACGAGGTGATGCCCATGGTCCACCAGATGGACGGCTGCGTCGGCCTGTCGATGCTCGCCGACCGTCAGACCGGCCACTGCATCGTCACGACGTCCTGGCGGGACATGGAGGCGATGCACGCCAGCGCGGAGGGCGTGCGGGCGTCCCGCGAGAAGGCGGCGGAGATCTTCGGTGGTCAACCGGAGGTGCACGAGTGGGAGGTCGCCGTCATGCACCGGACCCACGAGGCGCACCACGGCGCCTGTACCCGCCTCACCTGGATCCGCGCCGATCCCGACGCGATGGGCCGCACGCTCGACGCGTTCCGCATGTCCCTGATGCCCCGGATAGAGGAACTCCCCGGGTTCTGCAGCGTCAGCCTGATGATGCACCCCGCCGAGGGGATGGCCGTCTCCGCCGTCACCTACGACAGCCGCACCGACATGGAGGAGACCCGCGAGCAGGCGCGTGGCCTGCGTGACGAGTTCGCGCCGGCCATGGGCATCGCGATCACCGACATCGCCGAGTTCGAGCTCGTCCTCGCCCACCTGCGGGTGCCCGAGACCGTCTGATCGCGCACCGGCCGGTGTCCGCGGCGCGGCGAGCACCGGCCGGGGCACCGCTCGGAGCACCGGTCGGGGGCCACCTCCACCGGCCCAGCCCATTGCCACACCCCCGGAAGGCGAGCAGGCTCCGAATCGCGGCGATGCCGCAGGGGCCTCGCCGCCTCCCGGAGAGGAGTGGTGGCATGTACGCCCGAACGACCACCGTCCGCGGCAACCCCGGGGCGATCGACGAGGCGACCGCCTACATGCGGGACCAGGTGATGCCGAAGGTGCAGCAGATGGAGGGCTGCGTCGGCCTGTCGATGCTGGCCGACCGCCATTCCGGTCGCTGCATCGTGACGTCGGCGTGGGAGACCGAGGAGGCGATGCGCGCCACGATGGACCGCGTGGGGCCCATGCGGGACGAGGCCAGCCGGATCCTCGGCGGGCAGCCCGAGGTGCAGGTCTGGGAGATCGCCGTCCTGCACCGTGCGCACCAGGCTCCTGACGGGGCCTGCACCCGGGTGACCTGGAGCCGCACCGACCCGTCGAACGTCGAGCGGGTCGTCGACGCCTACAAGATGAGCCTGCTGCCCCGGTTGGAGGAGATGGACGGTTTCTGCAGCGCCAGCCTGATGATGGACCGGCGGGAGGGCCGCGGCGCCGGCGCGGTCACCTACGCCGACCGGGCCACGATGGAGCAGTCGCGCACCAACGCGACGGCGGTCCGGGAGGAGTTCGCCGCGGCGATGGGAGCGCAGATCCTCGAGGTCGCCGAGTTCGAGCTGGTCCTGCACCACCTGCGGGTCCCCGAGACCGTCTGAAGGAGGCCCCTCCTCACTGCTCGCAGGCTCGCGGCGAGCCTCTGGACGGGCCATGGCGGGGCGGGGACCGGCGGTCCCCGCCCCGCGCGTTCAGACGACGCGGGTGAGCGCCGGCCACAACCCGTCGGGCCCGTCGGCCAGCAGCCCGACGCCCAGCACCGTGGCCCAGGTGAGCTCCGACCCCGCCTCGTCCCGCCACGACCAGCACCGCCGGGTGAGATGGTGCAGCCGGTGCTCCTGGGTGAAACCGATCGCCCCGTGCACCTGGTGCGCCAGCCGCGCCACCACCTCGACCGCGGCCCCGGCGCGCACCTTCGCCGCGGCGGCGGCCAGGACGACGTCCTCACCGCGCGCCAGCGTCTGGACGGCGGCGTCCACCAGGGCCGTGACCGCGGTGACCTCCCCCGCCATCTCCGCCAGCTCCATCTGGACCGCCTGGAAGCGCGCGATCGGCCGGCCGAACTGCTCCCGCTCGCCCGCGTACCGCACGGTCAGGTCGAGCACCTGCTCCAGCGCCGCGGCCAGCTGCACCGCCCGCGCCAGCGCGTACCGGGCCCGCACCTCCGCCGCCCGCGCCGGGCTCAGCAGCGCACCACGGGCCGGCGCACCCCCGAGCACCAGCGACCCGCGCGGCTCCCCGGCGAGGTTGCGCGCCTCGCTGGTCGCCAGCCCCTCGGCGTCCACCAGCGCCAGGACGGCGCCCTCGATGCCCGCCGGCGCGGCGGCGAGGACGGCGACGTGCCGCGCGACCCCCGACCAGGCGACGTCGGTGGCGGTGCCGGTGAGCGTCCAGCGCCCCGGCCCGTCGCCGTCGTCGACCGGTTCGGCGTGCACCACACCACCCGTCGCGATGGTCAGCGGTTCCTCGGGTGAGGGCAGGTCCAGGTCGGCGGCGAGCAGCGCGGGCCCGGCCACCAGCAGCTGCTCGGCCACCGGCACCGCGGCCGCGCCGGCGGCCAGCGTGCGCACGACCGCGACCGCGTCGGACAGCTCACCACCGGAGCCGCCGGCCTCCTCGGGCAGCCCGACCCCGGTCAGCCCGGCGTCGGCCAGGTCGGCCCACAGCCCGGCGTCCCACGGCCGCTCGGGCGTCAGCGCGAACGCCTCGTGCGCGGCGAGGATGTCCCGGACGGTCCCGACCACCAGGTCGGCGTGCTCACTCATCGCAGCCCCCGGCTCGACTCCGACCTCGTCCCGCTCCTCGCTCGGCCGTCGTCATCGCAGCCCCAGCCCGCGCGCCACGATCCCCCGGAGGATCTCGTTCGTCCCGCCCCGCAGCGTGTAGCCCGGCGCGTGCAGCTGCGCCTCGGCCAGCGCCCGGCCCAGCGGATCGGGCGAGTCCAGCGACGGGACCACCGCGACCACCCGCCGGATCTCGTCGATGACGTCGGCCTCGAACGTCGTCCCCACGTCCTTGACGAGGGCAGCCGGGATGTCGGGTACCTCTCCTCGGTCCAGCGCGGCGGCGATCCGCAGGGACAGCTGCCGCAGCGCCAGCAGCCGCGCCGACAGCCGGCCGAGGGTGGCCTGCTGCGCGGCGTCGCCGGAGTCGCAGGCGCGGCGGGCGAACTCGGCGAGCAGCGGGTAGGTCGACAGGAACCGCTCGGGCCCGGACCGCTCGAACGCCAGCTCCGCGGTCACCTGGTGCCAGCCCGCGCCCTCCTCGCCGAGCAGCATGTCCCCGGGGACGACGACGTCGTCGAAGACCACCTCGTTGAAGTGGTGCCCGCCGTCGAGGATCCGGATCGGGTTCACCGTGATGCCCGGCAGCGACAGGTCCACCAGCAGCTGGGAGAGGCCGGCGTGCCGGTCGGCCGGGTCCAGCGGCGAGGTGCGCACCAGCACGATCCCGTAGTGCGAGGCGTGCGCGTTGGACGTCCACACCTTGGCGCCGTTCACCACCCAGTCACCGCCGGCGTCGCGGGTGGCGCGGGTGCGGATGGAGGCGAGGTCGGAGCCGGAGTCCGGCTCGCTCATCCCGATGACGAAGTAGCACTCACCCGCGGCGATCCGCGGCAGGATCGCCTGCCGCTGCGCCTCGGTGCCGTAGCGCAGCAGGTTCGGCCCCGACTGCCGGTCGGCGATCCAGTGCGCGGCCACCGGCGCCCCGGCGGCGAGCAGCTCCTCGGTGACCGCGTAGCGCTCCATCGCCGAGCGCTCGTGCCCGCCGTAGCGCTGCGGCCACGTCATGCCGAGCCAGCCGCGCTGTCCGAGCTTCCTGGAGAACGCCGGGTCCACGCCGGACAGCCAGGTGTCGACGTGTGTGGTGAACGTGCCCGCGGCCAGCTCGGCGGCGAGGAACTCCCGCACCTCCGCGCGCACCCGCTCGGCGGCTTCGGACGGCGGCGCGGGCGCCAGGGCCAGCGAGCTGCTCATGCGGTGCGATCCCCCCACGTCGGTGTGGTGCTCCTCCGACGTCGGTTCTACAGGCCCCCGCCGACGGCGGCCTGTCCGGAGCCCGCGCAGAAGGGGGTCAGTTGGTCCACGCGTCGTCGTCCTGGTCGGGACCGCGGGTGATCTGGCGCAGCTCGGACACGACGTCCCCGGCCACCGAGGCCAGCGAGGTCACCGCGCCGGTCACCAGCCGCCGCACCCCGGCACCGTCCAGGCCGATCAGCGCGCCGAACCCGGCGGCGACGTCCACCCCGGGAAAGGCCGCCGCCGGTTCACGCGCCTGCGCCTCGGCCAGCTCCGGCGACCAGCGCATCGCGTCACCGGACATCGTGATGTCACCGGTGGCGCCGTCGATCGACTCGACCACCGGGTTGGGCGCTCCCCGGTCCTGGGAACGTTCCATGGCCGCCTCCCGCGCCGCAGTGCCTCCGCCGATGGTCGCGCGCCGGGTGCCCCGGCGCCAGAGGCGTCGTCGACGCCCCGGGGATCAGGGCAGCCGTGTGATGGCCAGCAGCGCCACGTCGTCGGCCCGCACCCCGCCGGCGAGGTCGGCCAGCAGCCGGTCGCACAGCTCGTCCGGGTCGGCCGTCCCGGCTCCGGCGGCGGCCGCCAGCAGGGCCTCGAGGCCGACGTCGAGGTCGGCGTCGCGGCTCTCGACCAGGCCGTCGGTGTAGAGCACCAGCGTGGCCCCCGGCGGCAGCACCCCGGCCCACTCCGCCGCGGGAGCCGGCGCCGGCGGCGCTCCCAGCATCCGGCTCGGCCGCACGTCGAGCAGCTCGGCGTGCCCGCGCGACACCAGCAGCGGCGGCAGGTGCCCGGCCGAGGCGATGCGCAGCTGCCCGGTGGCCGGGTCCAGGGAGACGAACAGTGCGGTGGCCATCCGCTGCAGGCCCAGCAGCGACCACCCGGCCTGCAGCCGGTCGATGACCGCGCTCGGCGGCGGCCGGTCGACCAGCAGCGAGCGGTACACGCTGCGCAGCTGCCCCATGACGGCGGCCGCGGTGATGTCGTGCCCGACCACGTCCCCGACCGCCAGCGCCACCTGCGCGCCGGGCAGCGGGACGACGTCGTAGAAGTCCCCGCCGACGTCGGCGCCGAGGCTGGCCGCCACGTACCGGACCGCGACCGCGAGCCCGGGCACCTCCGGCGGCACCGGGGGCAGCAGGTTGCGCTGCAGCGTGTGGGAGGTGTGCTCCTCGCGCTCGAACCGCTGCGCCTTGTCGACCACCTGCGAGACCTGCAGCGCCAGCTGTTCGGCGACCTCGACGTCGGCCGCGGTGAACGGCCGGCGCCACCGGTCGGCGGCCAGCGTCAGGACGCCGAGCGGGCGCCCCTCGGCCACCAGGGGGACGCACACCAGGCTGGCCAGCTGCAGCGACCGGGCCAGCTCCAGGTGCCGCTCGTCGCTGGTGACCTCGGCGAGGAACCGGTCGGTGACCTGCCGGACCCACACCGTCCGCCCCTCCACCATGGCGCGCACGCTCGGGTGCGGGGTCCCCCGGTTGGGCAGGTGCCGTTCCTGCAGCTCGGCGACCACCGCCTGCCGCGCCGGGTCGCCGTGCCGCGCCGCGGGCCGGGTGAGCCCCTGCTCGCCGGCCAGGTCGATGACGCAGAGGTCGGCCAGCCGGGGCACGGCCAGCTCCGCCAGCAGCTCCGCGGTCTCCGCCACCCCGACGGCCGAGGCCATCAGCCGGGCGGCGTCGAGCAGGAACGCCGAGCGCGCCGCCTGCTGCGCCGTCTCCTCGTACAGCCGCACGCGCTCCAGCGCCTGGCCGGCCTGCCGGCCCACCGTCTCGAGCAGCTCCGTGTCGGCCCGCGACAGCGACCCGCGGTGCCCCGGCTCGGTGAGGTCGATCAGCTCGCTGTCCCCCACCGCGCCCAGCAGCAGCACCAGCGCGCCCAGGTGCCGGCTGTCGGCGTTCACGGCGACGACGACGAGCGCCTCCTGGCCGGCGTCGGCCAGGGCCCGGGCGAGCTCCGGCCACACGGCCCGCATGCCCGCCCCGAGCGGCACCGTGTGCGCCCCGCCACCGCGCACCAGCTCCGCGCCGCCCGCGGCGGCCGCCGCCATCGCCTCCAGCAGGTCGGCCGGGATGCCGTCGCTGGCCACCAGCTCGATCGGCGGCACCGACGGCCCCGGCCGGGTCGTGGCCCGCCGCTCGGCGGCCAGCCACAGCCCCGCCCCACTGGCGCCGACGGCCTCCCGGGCCCGGGAGACGGCCACGCCCGCCACCTCGCGGGCGCTGGTGGCCGCGGCCAGCTCGGAGACGACCTGCTGCACCGTGCGCGACCGCGCCTCGGACTCCGCGGCCGCACGCTGGGCCGCCAGCAGCGCCCGCTCGTACCGGCGGCGCGACGTCGCCTCGAACACCGTCGTCCGCAGCAGCACCGGCGCACCGGTGTCGTCGCGGACCTCCACCGCGTTCACCAGGCACGGCAGCAGCGACCCGTCGCCCCGGACGACGTCGAGCGCCACCTCCCGCACCGCGCCCTGCATCCGCAGCAGCGGCGCCAGGTGGGTCTCGTAGAACACCCGGCCACCCGTGCTGAGCAGGTCCTGGAACCGCGTGCCGAAGAGGTCCCCGGCGTCCCGTCCGGTCCACTCGCAGAAGGTGCGGTTGACCTTGACCACCCGACCGTCGGGGAGGGTGGAGACGTACCCGCACGGCGCGCTCTCGTAGAGCTCGGCCGGGTCGTCGTCGAGCAGCCGGGACAGCTCGGTCGGGGGCGGGTCGCCGCGGTGGTCCATGGCGGGGCTCAGCGGCCGAGGAAGGCCCGGATCGCCGCGGTGGTCTCCTCCGGTGCGGACAGGTTCGGGCAGTGCCCCGTCGCTGACAGCTGGGTGAACACGCTGCCGGGCACGTGCTCGTGCACGTAGCGGCCCACCGTCTCCGGCGCGATCACGTCGTCGCTGCACTGCAGCACCAGCGTGGGCACGTGCACGTCCGCCAGGTCGGCGCGGTTGTCGGAGAGGAAGGTGATCCGGGCGAACCGGCGGGCGATGTCGGGGTCGGTCCGGCAGAAGCTGTTGGTCAGCTCGGCGGCGAGCTCCGGGCGGCCGGGGTTGCCCATGATCACCGGCGCCATCGCCTCGGACCAGCCGAGGTGGTTGCTGTCCAGGTTCTCGATCAGCCCGGCGATGTCGGCACGGGAGAAGCCGCCGGTGTAGTCGCCGTCGTCGACGTAGCGGGGGCTGGGGCCGACCATCACCAGCGCCCCGAACAGCTCGGGGGCCTGCTGCACGGCCAGCACGCCGATCATCGCGCTCACCGAGTGGCCGACGAAGACGACGTCGGTCAGCTCCAGCTCCCGGCACAGCTCCACGACGTCGGCGGCGTACCCGCGCAGCGAGCCGTACCGCTGCGGGTCGTAGGCCGCCAGGTCCGACTGACCGAACCCCACGTGGTCGAAGAGGACGACGCGGTGGTCGGCCTCGAACTCCGGGGCGACGAAGCGCCACATCGACTGGTCGCAGCCGAACCCGTGGGCGAAGAGCATGGGGCGACCTGTGGGCAGACCGCTGACACGGACCCGGTTCCGCATGACCACGCTCACCGGCTGACGGTAGCCGGACCGGCCCCTCCCCGTCCCCTGCCCCTACGCCGCGCCGGATGCCGGACACCGGATCCCCGGTGCCGCGCGTGCGGCACCGGGGAGGCCCGTGGGCGGGGCGGTCGGTCAGTAGCGCGACGTGCCGCAGTCGGTGCAGCGCTTGCGCGGCGGGTCGGTGACCCGCTGGCAGTTCGGGCAGGTCCAGGCGCTGCGGTCCGGACGCGGGCGGGTGCGCGTCCCGGGCGCGGGCAGGTCTCGGCGGGACAGGGTCTGCGTCGTCATGGCTGCCTCCTCGGGGTACGCGATCGAACGGTAGGCAACCGACGTGTCACGGAGGTGACCTCCCGGTTGCCGTCCTGATCGGCGTCTGTGACCTCGGATGCGGCCGGCGGGCGGCGATGAGTCCCGGCCGCGCGGGGAGTCCCCACGACGTGCGCGCCACCTTCGTCCTCGTGCCCGGCGCCGGCGGGCAGGCCTGGTACTGGCACCGGCTGGTGCCCGAGCTGGAGCGGCGCGGCTGTGCCGCCGTACCGGTCGAGCTGCCCGCCGCGGACGACGCCGCCGGACTCCCCCGGTACACGCAGGTGGTCCTCGACGCGCTCGGCGACACCCCCACCCGGCCGCTGGTCGTCGTCGCCCAGTCGATGGGCGGGCTCACCGCGCCCCTGGTCTGCACCCGTGTGCCGGTCGACCTGCTGGTCCTGCTCAACGCGATGGTGCCGCGGCCGGGTGAGAGCGGCGGGGAGTGGTGGGCGGCCACCGGGCAGGCGGAGGCCCGGGCGCAGGCGGCCCGGGACGACGGCCGGCCGTACGACCCCGACGACCTCGACGCCGCCTTCACCCACGACGTCCCGGCCGAGGTCCTGGCCGGCGGCCCGGCGCCGGCCGACCAGTCCGGGACGCCGTTCGCCGACCCCTGGCCGCTGGACCGGTGGCCGGACGTCCCCACCCGCGTGCTGGCCGGCCGCGACGACCGCTTCTTCCCGGTGGCCTTCCAGCGGCGGGTGGCCGCCGAGCGGCTGGGGCTGCCGGTCGACGAGGTCCCCGGCGGGCACCTGGTCGCGCTGAGCCGGCCGGCCGAGCTCGCCGGCCGTCTGGTGGCGTACCTGGACGAGCTGTGACCTGGCTCCGCGAGGTCGCGCGGGAGCGCCTGCCGCCACGGACGGGAATGCGGGGGCACCATGGGCGTTTGCCTTGTCCCGTGCCTGTTCTCCGATCAGGACGACGCCGACAGAGAGAGCGCAGTGCCGACGACGCAGCCCGAGGTCGTTCCCCATCCGGACATCGACGCCGAACAGCAGTACGTGAAGGAGCTCTACGGCCGACTCGACGCCGCCCGTGACCTGGCGGCGCACCGGCTGAAGCAGGCCATCTCCTGGCCCGCGGTCGACCCGCAGGCCCTGCAGGAGCGCGACGCCACCGTGCGGTTCCAGACCGAGCGGGTCACCGCCCTCGACGCGGCGGAGGCCGGCCTGTGCGTGGGCCGGATCGACCGCCGCGAGGACGGCCCGCTCTACATCGGCCGGATCGGCCTGGCCGCCGACGACGCCGGCGGCGACCCCGCCCTGGTCGACTGGCGGGCACCCGCGGCCCGCCCCTTCTACACCGCCACCCCGGTGCACCCGCTGGGCGTGGACCGGCGGCGGCACATCCGCACCCGAGGGCGCACCGTCGTCCGGCTCGACGACGAGGTGCTCACCGGCGGGGTCGCGACCTCCGGCCTCACCGGCGAGGCCGCGCTCATGGCCGCGCTGGACACCGCCCGCACCGGCCGGATGACCGACATCGTCCGCACCATCCAGGCCGAGCAGGACCGCATCATCCGCGCCGACGACCGCGGCGTCCTCGTCGTCCAGGGCGGGCCGGGCACCGGCAAGACCGCGGTCGCCCTGCACCGGGCGGCCTACCTGCTCTACACCCACCGCGAGCGGCTGGCCCGCCGCGGCCTGCTCGTCGTCGGCCCGACGCCGACGTTCCTGCGCTACATCGCCGACGTGCTGCCCTCCCTCGGCGAGACCGGCGTGCTGCTGTCCGGGCTGGGCCAGCTGCGCCCCGGCCTGGACGCCCGCGGGGTCGAGGCACCGGAGGTGGCCGCGGTCAAGGGCCGGCTGGAGATGGTGGACGTGCTGCGGGCCGCCGTCACCGACCGGCAGGTCGTGCCCGACGGGCCCCGCGAGATCACCATCGACGGCTTCGCGCTGCGGCTGCGGCCGATCGACGTCCGGCGGGCCCAGAACGCCGCCCGCAAGGCCGACCGGCTGCACAACCTCGCCCGCCCCGAGTTCGCCCGCCGCATCGTCGACACCCTGGCCAAGCGCTACGCGGAGCGGATCGGCGCCGACGTCCGCGGCGGGGTCAACCTGCTCGACGGGGAGGACGTCGCCGCGCTGCGCAAGGAGGTCGCCGACGACCACGCCGTCCGGGCGCTGGTCGAGGAGCTGTGGCCGGTGCTCACCCCCGAGCGGCTGCTGCGCGACCTCTACGCCGACCCGGCCCGGATCGAGCGCGCCACCCCGGGGTGGGACGCCGCCACGCGGGTGCTGCTGCACCGGGCGCGGTCCGCGCCGTGGACGCCGGCCGACGTCCCACTGCTGGAGGAGGCCGAGGAGCTGCTCGGCTTCGACGACAGCGCCCAGCGCGCCCGCGCCGAGCGGGACCGCCGCCGCCGGCTGGCCGAGGCCCAGGAGACCCTCGACGTGCTGCACGGCTCGCGGTCGGTCGACCTCGAGGACGAGCACCTGGAGGCCGAGGTGCTCAGCGCCGGCGACCTCATCGGCGCCGAGGAGCTGGCCGAGCGGCACCAGACGGTCGACACCCGCACCACCGCCGAGCGGGCCGCCGCCGACCGCACCTGGACCTTCGGCCACGTCGTCGTCGACGAGGCGCAGGAGCTCTCCCCCATGGCCTGGCGGCTGCTGGTCCGCCGCTGCCCGACCCGCTCGATGACCGCCGTCGGCGACCTGGCACAGACCGGCACGCTGGCCGGGGCGTCGGCGTGGGCGGAGACGCTGGAACCGCACGTCGGCAGCGCGTGGCGGCTGGAGGAGCTGACCGTCAACTACCGCACGCCGGCCGAGATCATGGCCGTCGCCGGCGACGTCCTCGCCGCCGGCGGCACCGGCGCGACCGCCCCGCGGTCGGTCCGGCCCGGCACCGAGACGCCGTGGGCCGAGGTGATCGGCGCCGACGCGCTGGCCGGCCGGGTCGCCGACGTGGTGGCGGGGTGGACGGCGCACGAGGGCACCACCGCGGTCGTCGTGCCGGCGAGCCGGGTCGCGGAGGTGGCCGCCGCGGTCGCCCAGCGGGTGGACGGCGTCTCCTCCGGTCCCGAGGCCGACTCCTCACGAGGTCCGGTGGTGATCACCCCGACCGAGGCCAAGGGGCTGGAGTTCGACGCGGTGCTCGTCGTCGACCCGCAGGCGGTCCTCGACGAGGGGGTGCGCGGGCACAACGACCTCTACGTCGCGCTCACCCGCTCCACGCAGCGGCTCGGGGTGCTCTCCCCCGGCCCGCTGCCCGCGGAGCTGGCCCGCCTGGCCTGAGCGGGCGGGTCAGTACCGGCGGGCCGGGTGCCCGGCGGCGCGATGGCGGCGCCGGGCCAGCTGGGTGAGGCCCTCGTGCGCGCCGGCGATGAGGACGGCGCCGAGCAGCACGAGCACGCCGAGACCGACCAGCCCCATGCCGCCGGTGGTGGCGACGTCGATCTCGGCCCAGACCAGACCGACCACGAGCATCAGCAACCCGACGACGCCGACCAGCGGTGCCAGCCACCTGCCCATGCCGTACCTCCCCCAGCGGTGCGCTCTCCCCCAGCGCGACCGGCCCGATCAGACCACGGACCGACCCGGCCCGGATCCGGCCGCGGCGTGCCCACCACGCAGCGTGACCGTCCGGTGGCGGTCACCCGGAGGTGCCGTGCACCCGGAGCACCATGCCGCTGGCCGGTAGGGCGGGGATCCGCCGCAGTGAGATCCGGAGGTCCTGCTCGGGCACCTCCACGTCGAGACGGGCCAGCCGGACCGCCAGCGCCGACAGCACCGCCACGGTGACCTGCTCACCCGGGCAGCGGTGGTTGGTGCGCGGGTCACCGGCGCCCTGGGGCACCAGCTCGAAGGCGCCGATCTCCCGCTCCCGGTCGAGGAACCGCTCGGGCCGGAAGGTGTAGGGATCGCCCCACAGGTCGGCGTCGTGGTCCTGCCCGTAGAGGTCGAGCAGCACCATCGCGCCCGCCGGGATCCGCTCGCCGTCCCACTCGACCGCCTGCGGTGCCCGGCCGCCGATGAACGGCGCGAACGGGTAGAACCGCCGCACCTCGTGGGCCCAGGCCTCGGCGAACGCCGGGTCGCCCCCGGCCAGCTGCTTGCGGTACCGCGGCCACCGGACCAGCGCGTGCCCGGAGAACGCCACGAACCAGCTGATCGCGACCGTCGGGCGGATGACGTTGAGCAGCTCCACCGCCGCCACGTGCGGGTCGAGGTGCTCGCCGTCGGCGTCCCGGTGCCGCGCGACGACGTCCACCACCGAACCCTGGGGCGTGGTCGCCGCGCCGCTGCGCACGTCGTCGACCAGCCGGGCCAGCCACGCCTCGCGCCGGCCGCGGGCCCGCCGGGCGCGCCAGTGCCGCGGCCCGCCCGTGGCGAAGCCGTCGACCAGCGCGGTCAGGTCACGCGCCACCGCGGGCGCCTCGTCCTCGGGGAGCGGGACGCCGGCCCAGTCACAGACCGCCCGGGTCAGCACGACCCGAGCCTCCTCGAACAGCACGACCTGTTCCCGCCGGACCCAGCCGGGCACCGCGGCGTCCCACGCGGCGGTGACCCCCTCGACCAGCGGCGCGATGCGGTCGTCGTCCATGAGCAGGGCCACGAACATCGCCTTGCGCACCCGGTGCTCGTGCCCGTCGAGGGTGTGCACCGCCCCCTTGCCGAACAGGGTCCCCTGCACCGGTTCGGGGATGGCGTGCGCCCGGCGGACGTGGTCCTCGTCGTAGAGGAACCGGGCCGCCTCCGGACCCTCGATGCCGAACACCGGCAGGCCGCCCAGCCGGGTGGGCACGGTGCGCCGCCCCAGCGCCCGCCGCTTGTCGGGCAGCCAGGCGTAGCCCTGGGTGAACAACCGGACGCTGTTGTCGAGGCGGGGACGGCGCATGGCGGGGACCGTGCCCAGCCGGGGCCCCGCCTCAACCCTCACCCCGGGCGCTGCCGCTGGAGCCGGTCGTCCTCGACGTCGGTCGCGCCGTCCGCCGGTGCCGGCTCGCGACCGCCCCCGCACGCCGGTGAGCCGAGCCGGCGCAGCAGCGCGGCCACCTCCCCCGTCGCCGACGTGCCCGTCTCCGCCGGCATCGCCTGTTCCACCGCACCCAGCGCCTCGGCCAGCGCCCGCTCCTCCTCGTTGAGCAGCCCGCGGTAGGCGGGGTCGAGCAGGTAGCCGGTCGGCGGGGTCGACAGGCAGCCGATCAGGTCCAGCAGCACCTCGAGCAGGCGGGCCGCCTCCGCCGCGGGGGTGTCCGCGGGCGACATGGCGACGGTCTCGACGTCCTGCTCCCACAGCCGGGCCCGCGCCGGGTCCTCCCGCAGCGCGAGCACCGTGCCGCTGCGCCGGCGGGGCGCGGCTCCGGGTGCCTGGATGGCGGTGCGCACCTGGTGGGCGATGCGGATCAGGTCGTCGTCCTGCATCGAGGTGCCGACGAAGAGCACGTGCCGGGTGAGCAGCAGCGAGTGCAGCACCCCGGCCAGCGCGGCCCGCGAGTCGCCGAACTGCAGGTACTCCTCGCGGGTCAGCACGATGCTCTCCGGGTGCGCCGCGTCCCCGTGCAACTTGAGCAGCCAGGGGCGGCCGGGCTCGGCGTCGTCGAAGGGCAGCACCGAGAGGTCCCGGCCGATGTCGGCGGCGGCGAGCTCCACCAGCGGGTCGTAGTTGGTGGTGACGAACTCCTGCACCGGCAGGTCGGCGATCAGCGCGTGCGCCAGCGCGTACCGGGTGGGGCCGAACCGCTCCTCGACGTAGGACTCCAGCTGCTCGCGCCCCAGCTCGCGGGCGAGCAGCGCCGCGGCGTCCTGGGCGGGCAGGCGGGCCAGGCCCTTCCGCAGGCCGCCGTCCAGGCCCGACTGCTCGGCCAGCTCGGTGAGCAGCTGCTCCCAGGTGGGCAGGCCGGCCGCCGCGCTCACCCCGGCGCCGACGAACGCGGCCAGCTGCCCGCGGCGGGCCCGCTCGCCGAGGTCGTCGGCGAGGTCCCGCAGGTGCTGCGGCAGGTCCCAGGTGTCCTCCCCGCCGCGGCGCACCCGCTGGGCGGCGGCGAGGTCGCTGGGCCCGTGCAGGACCAGCGCCACGTCGAACCCGTGCTCCGCGGCGGCCACGCGGAGCACGGGCAGTAGCTGCTGCAGCAGCGTGCCGCGCCGGCCGGCGGCCGCCCCCCAGCCGGTGCCGAGCGCGGGCAGGGCGACCAGGCGGCGGGCCCGGCCGTGCACCGGCGTGGTCACCTCCCGCCGGGCGACCGCAGCCAGCGCCTCCCGGGCACCGTCCAGCAACCACGGCAGCGCGTCGTCGGAGTCGCGCTCGCCGTCGTCCACCGTGTCGACCAGCCACAGCCGGCGCGGCTCGTCCCCGGGCACCGCCCGCACCCGCTCGTCGCTGTCCCAGCCCAGATCCAGGCAGAGGCCGGCGTCGTCCTCGTTGACCACCAGGTCGGCCGGCAGCAGCTCCCGCCAGCCCGTGCTCACCCGCAGCGAGCGGTCGGTCGGCACCAGGACGTCGTCACACACCAGCCGGCGGAGGTCCGCTCCGACGACGAAGACGTGTCCACTCACGCATCGGGGCTTGCCCGCTCCCCCGCCCGGTAACCGGAACGGGACCGGACGTCCCGACGGGCCGGTCAGGTCGGGCCGGTCAGGCGGTGCCGCATCCCCCCGCGCCACAGGCACAGTTGGCGCAGCCGGCCGGCCGGACCGGCGCCGGCGGCTGCGCGGCCAGGGTCCGCAGCTGGAACGCGCCGACCACCAGGAACACGCCGAGCAGGCCGACGGCGAGCGCGGCCACCACCGTGGCCCCGTCGGCGGCGCGGCTCCACGTCGTGGCGACGCCGGTGACGACCAGCAGGCCGGTGACCAGCGCGGCCCACACCAGCGCGGCCTGCGCGTTGCGGCGGACGGCGCCCCCGCGGGCCAGCAGCACCAGCGCCCCCGTCAGCAGCCCGAGCGGCACCGCGCCCAGCAGCACCCAGCCGGCCGCGCCCGCGGACAGCACGGCGACGGCCACGGCCGCCAGCCCTCCGACGGCGAGCGCCGCACCCAGGCCGCGGCTGCGCCCCGCGGCACGGGCCAGCAGCAGGCCGCGGGCAGCGGTCAGCACCCCGGTCACGCCGAGCAGCAGGCGCGCACCCCCACCGTCCCAGAACACCGAGACCATCGCGACGACGACCAGCGCGAGCCCTCCGGCCAGCCACTGCGGCCACGTCCGGCGGGCCGCCTCGGGGGTCGTCCGCTCCGCTGTCAACACCGATCCGCCGTTCACCACGGGTGCCAGTGTCCCCCACGCCCGGCCGTCCGCCCCCGGGGAACCGGCCACGGTGCCGGTCCTGACCGCTACACCGCTCCGACCAGCGGCGGAGCACGTCCTGTGCCACGCTGACTCCCCCACGGGTGGTGGAAGGAGCCGGCCATGAGCGGGCGCGGGACGATGGGGTCGGCCGCGGGCGCGGCCGACCGGGCGGGCAACAGCGACGCCCTCGAGAACCTGGCCCGGGTGGGCCTCATCGCCTACGGCGTGGTCCACCTGCTGCTCGCCTGGCTGGCGCTGCAGCTGGCCTGGGGCGGCGGCGGCCAGTCGGCCGACCAGTCCGGGGCGTTGGCCACGCTGGCCGAGCAGCCGCTGGGCAAGCCACTGCTGTGGGTGCTCGCCATCGGGTTGATCGCGCTCGCCGTCTGGCAGGCCGCCGAGGTGCTGCGCTGGCGCGGCCGGCTGTCGGCGTCCGGGGACGCCCGCAAGAAGGCGGTCACCAAGATCGTCAAGTCGGTGGCCAGGGCGATCGTCTACGCCGCGCTGGCCGTGCTCGCCATCCGCTTCGCCTCGGGCAGCGGGCAGTCCAGCGCACAGTCCCAGCAACAGCAGACCGCCGGCGTCTTCAGCTGGCCCGCCGGCCGGTGGCTGGTCGGCCTGGTGGGGTTGGTCGTGATCGGCGTCGGCGTCTACCACGTCTACAAGGGCGTCTCGAGGCGCTTCCTCAAGCAGCTCGACCTCGCGCAGGCGTCGGCCGGGACCCGCCGGCTCGTCGAGAAGCTGGGCCTGATCGGCTTCCCCGCCAAGGGGGTGGCGCTCGGCCTGGTCGGCGGGCTGCTGGTCTGGGCGGCGGTCACCTACGACCCCGCCAAGGCCTCCGGTCTGGACGGCGCGCTGCGCACCGTCCTCGACGCCCCGTTCGGCCAGGTGCTGCTGACCCTCGTCGCGCTCGGCATCGCCGCGTTCGGGGCCTTCTGCTTCGTCCGTGCGCGCTTCCCCGAGCGGACCTGAGGGAGGACCCAGAGAAGGACCCAGAAGGACCCCCAGAAGGACCCCGTCCTCCCCACCGCTCGCAGGCTCGCGGCGGTGCCCTGGACGGGGCCGTTCGACCGCTCGCAGGCTCGCGGCGGTGCCCTGGACGGGGCCGTTCGACCGCTCGCAAGCTCGCGGCGATGCCCTGGACGGGGCCCTCGGGCACGATCGACCGGTGCCGACGGCCCGCTCACTGCTCGACCGCGTCCACCGGGTCATCACGCACGCCCGGGAGGTCACCGACCACCCGGTGCTGGAGGCGGTGGCCCGGATCGGGCTCGTCGCCTACGGCGTGGTGCACCTGCTCATCGGCTGGCTGGCGCTGCAGCTGGCCCGGGGCGCCGGCGGTGCCGACGCCGACCAGACCGGTGCGCTGCAGACGGTCGCCGGCTCCCCCGGCGGGCTGGCCCTGCTCTGGTTGATCGGGCTGGGGCTGGGAGCCCTGGCGCTGTGGCAGGCCGGCGAGGTGCTGCTGTGGTGGCACGGCCTGCTCGACGCCACACACCGCCGCCGGACGGCGCTGGTCTGCGCACGCTGCCTGACCAAGGCCGCGGTCTACGCCGTCCTCGGGGTCACCGCCCTGCTGTTCGCGGTGGGCGCGGACTACCAGGCCGACGAACGCCTGCGCGAGCTGACCGGCGAGACCCTGGAGGTACCCGCCGGTCCCGTGCTCGTCGCCGGCGTCGCGGCGGGCGTGGTCGCCGTGGGGCTCTACAGCGTCGCCCGCGGCGTCACCGGCGGCTTCATGAAGGACATCGACCTGCCGGCCGCCCCCGACCGCTGGGAGCCGGTCATCGAGGTCGTCGGCCGGATCGGCTACGCCGCGAAGGGGATCGCCTTCGGCCTGGTCGGCGTGCTGCTGTGGCGGGCGGCGACCTCCGCCGACGTCTCCACCGCCACCGGCCTGGACGGCGCCATGACCGCGATCGCCGGGGTCGGCGCCGGGCCGTGGCTGCTGACCGGTGTGGCTGCCGGGTTCGCCGCGTTCGGCGTCTACGCGCTGGCCCGCGCCCGCTACCCCGACCGCGACCCGTCGTCCTGAGGCCCCCTCCGTGTCGGTTTCCGCGGAAACCGACACGGGGGGTGCCTCGTCAGTTCCGGGGGCCGCCGGCGACGTAGACGACCTGGCCGGAGACGAAGCCGGCGCCCTCGCTGACGAGGAACGAGACGGTGTGCGCGATGTCCTCGGGCACCCCGGCGCGGTTGACCGGGATCGCCGCGGCGCGCTCGGCGACGTACTCGTCCCAGTCCCGGCCGAGGCGGGCGGCCGTCGCGCGGGTCATCTCGGTGACGATGAACCCGGGCGCGACGGCGTTGGCCGTGACGCCGAACCGCCCCAGCTCGACGGCGAGGGTCTTGGTAAAGCCCTGCAGCCCGGCCTTGGCCGCCGAGTAGTTGGCCTGCCCCCGGTTGCCCAGCGCCGAGGTGCTGGACAGGTTCACGATCCGGCCCCACCCGGCGTCGACCATGTGCTCCTGCACCGCGCGGGTCATGAGGAACGAGCCGCGCAGGTGCACGTGCACGACCAGATCCCAGTCGGCGTCGGTCATCTTGAACAGCAGGTTGTCCCGGGTGACGCCGGCGTTGTTCACCAGCACCACGGGCGGGCCGAGCTCGGTGGCGACCCGGTCGACGGCGGCCCGCACCTGCCCGGCATCGCCCACGTCGGCACCGACGGCCAGCGCCCGGCCGCCGGCGGCCTCGATCGCGGCCACGGTCTCGGCGGCGTCGTCCTCCCGCAGGTCGAGCACCGCGACGGCGAACCCGTCGGCGGCCAGCCGCCGGGCGGTGGCGGCGCCGATCCCGCGGGCGGCGCCGGTGACGATCGCGACGCGGGACTGCTCGACGGGACCGGACTGGCTCATGGTCGGCTCTCCTCGGCTGGTCGGGGCTCCCGGCGCATCCTGCCCGGAGCCCCGACCCGCGCGCGAGGAACCGGAGCGGCTACACCCGCTCGAAGAGCGCGGCGAGGCCCTGCCCGCCGCCGATGCACATCGTCTCCAGGCCGTAGCGGGCGTCGCGGCGCTGCATCTCGCGCAGCAGGGTGGCGAGGATGCGGCCGCCGGTGGCGCCGACCGGGTGCCCCAGCGAGATGCCCGAGCCGTTGACGTTGGTGCGCTCCCAGTCGGCGTCGGTGAAGCCCCACTCGCGCGCGACGGCGAGCACCTGGCTGGCGAACGCCTCGTTGAGCTCGATCAGGTCGACGTCGGCGAGCTTGACGCCGGCCAGCGCCAGCGCCTTGGCCGTGGCCGGCACCGGGCCGATGCCCATCGTCTTCGGCGGCACGCCGCCGACGCCCCACGACACCAGCTTCGCCAGCGGGCGGAGGCCGAGCTCGGCGGCCTTCTCCGGGGTGGTGACGATCGCGATCGCCGCGCCGTCGTTCTGACCGCTGGCGTTGCCGGCGGTGACGGTGGCGTCCGGGTCGTCCCTGCCCATGATCGGGCGCAGCCTGGCCAGCGTCTCGACCGAGGAGTCCGGGCGGATGTGCTCGTCGCGGTCGACGACCACCTCGCCCTTCCGCTGCTTGACCGTCACCGGCACGATCTCGTCGGCGAACCGGCCGGCCTCGGTGGCGGCGGCGGCGCGCTGGTGGCTGCGAACGGCGTACTCGTCCTGCTCGGCGCGGCCGATCCCGTACTCGCGCCGCAGGTTCTCCGCGGTCTCCAGCATCCCGCCGGGCACCGGGTGGTTCTGGCCGCCGGCGGTCACCCGGCCGCGGGCCAGGCCGTCGTTGAGCAGGACACCCGGCCCGGCCTTGACCCCCCAGCGCATCGCGGTCGAGTAGAACGGCGCGTTGCTCATCGACTCCGCACCCCCGGCCAGCACGACGTCGGCGGCGCCGGACTGCACCTGCATCGCGGCGTAGACGACCGCCTGCAGGCCCGAGCCGCAGCGCCGGTCGATCTGCAGGCCCGAGGCGGTGACCGGCAGGCCGGCGTCCAGCGCGGCGACCCGGCCCAGCGCCGGGGCCTCCATCGTCGGGTAGCAGTGGCCCAGCAGGACGTCGTCCACCGACTCCGGCGGCAGCCCGGTGCGCTCCATGACCGCGCGGATCACCGTGGCAGCCAGCTCCTGCACGGGTACGTCGCGGAGTGAGCCGCCGAAGCCGCCCACCGGGGTCCGCAGGGGCTCGCAGATGACCGCATCACGCACGGGGTCCTCCTCGTCGGTCTGTGTCCACCAGGCCTGCTCCGCGCCCCGGTGAGCTCCTCGCTCGTTGATCGCTGCGATGCTCCCGGGGCTGTCGTCAGGCCACGTCAGCGCCCCGAGTCTCCTCCTCTCCGCCTCCCGCCGGGCAGGGGCCTACGCACTGCACGACGACGGCGGCCGGCCCCTCGCCGCTGCGAGGGACCGGCCGCCGCGGAGTCGTGCGGGGTCAGGGCACGGTCAGCCGGCGAGTTCGGTCGCGATCTCCCCCTCGAAGGCGTCCTCCACGACCTGGGCCCCGCCGGGGACGTCGGCCGGCCGCAGGATGAAGCTCTGCGTGCTCGGTGACACCCCGGTCTCGAAGGCCTGGATCGGCACGAGCAGCCCCTCGGTGTCGATCTCGGTGAGCTCACCGAAGGCGGCCAGCACCCCCTCGCGGGTCAGGTCGCCGCTCTCGCAGGCGGCGTCCAGCACCTGGTTCATCACGTCGCCCATGGCGTACCCGAAGATCGCGCCCAGGCTGGGCGTGGTGTTCGGGTAGGCCTGCTGGTACTGCTCCAGCAGCTCCGGCTGCGCGTCCCAGGCCGTGATCGGCGAGGAGACGTACAGGTTGTCCCTCAGCGCCTGGGCCGAGGGGCCCTGCAGGAGGCCGGGCGCGAAGACCGGGTTGCTGCCCAGGATCGGCACGTTGAGCCCCTGGGCCGAGGCCACTGCCGCCGCCGAGGCGGTCTGCGCGGGGGCGACGGTCAGCACGATGGCGTCGACGCCCGCCGCGGCGAACTGGGTGATCTGCGCGGACATGTCCTGGTCGGTGGACTTGATCTGCGCGGGGATCACCGTGAGGTTGCGCGCCTCCGCCACCGCCTCGCTGCCGGCCAGGCCGTTCTCCCCGTACTCACCCTCGAAGTAGATGTGCCCGACGGTGGCCCCGTCCTGCAGCAGTCCCTGGTCGAAGAGGTACTGGTAGCCGTTGGCGATCTCCACGTCGTAGGTCGCGCCGAGGACCCCGGTACCGGGGATCTCGGTGAGCGTCCGGGCCCACGCCGACGGGAAGTTGACGATCGTGTCGGCCTCGTACTCGGGGGCGAGTGCGGTGTTGATCGGCGACCCGATCGTCTGCTGCATCGCGAGCACGTTGTCCTTCATCCCGCTGTACAGCTGCACCCCGGTCTGGGGCACGTAGCCGGTGTCCTGGACGTCGAGTTCCACGTCATAGGTGCCGCAGACCTGGTTGCCCTGCCAGTACAGGGTGTTGCCGTTGGTGATGTCCTGGCCCAGTGCGGCGAAGACACCGGTCAGGTCGGTGAGGACGCCCAGCCTGATGGTCGTGCCCTCGATGCCGATGTCGGTCGCGACGTCGCCCGCCTCGCCGCCGCCACCACCACCGCCACCGCTGTCCGGCGCCTTCGTGCTGCAGCCGGCGGCCGTCACGACCACGGCGGCGGCGAGGACCGCCACCCCGCGCACCTGCTTGCCTGCTCTCATGTGCTGTTGCTCCCTCGTGCCGGTCGATCGGATGGGACGGGGCTGGTGGGACTGTCGTCCGGGCCCGGTGACGGGCCCGGACGATCTCCTCCGCCGGGATCGCGACCCCGTCGTCGGAAGCGGTGGGCGAGCCCGGCCAGGCCGCCGGGCTCGAAGAGGATGACGAGCACGATCGCCAGGCCGTAGAGGAAGCGGGCGGCCACGCCGGCCGCGATCCCACCCTCGCCCGGGGCGCTGACGAGCGGCAGGACGTCGGCGAACTGCAGGAAGACCAGGGGCAGCGAGGTCACGAAGACCGCACCCAGGGCTGCGCCGCCGACCGAGCCGAGCCCGCCGAGGACGATCATGGCCAGGAACTGGATGGACAGCAGCAGGCCGAAGGACTCCGGCGCGATGCTGCCGATCGACAGCGCGTACATGACACCGGACAGCCCCGCGTACATCGAGCTGACGAGGAAGACCCGCGCCTTGTAGGCCTGGACGTTGACGCCCATGACCGACGCGGCCACCTCGCTGTCGCGCAGCGTCTGCAGCGCCCGACCCGGTCGGCTGCGCAACAGGTTCCGGGCGAACACGTACGCCGCGAGAGCCAGGACGAGCCCGAGGTACCAGAGCCGCTCGGCCTCGCGGAAGGGGACGCCGAGGACGAACAGCTGCGGGTCCGAGTTGCCGAAGGTGAACCCGAACAGGGAGAACTCCGGCGCCGACCGGCCGTTGAAGCCCCCGGTCACCGGCTCCCAGGTGTTGAGCAGGTGGACGCCGATGAAGACCAGCCCGAGCGAGGCCACACCCAGGTAGATGCCGCGCAGCCGCGCCGCCACCGGGCTGAACAGCAGCCCGGCCAGGCCCGCGAGCAGGACGCCGACGACCAGGCCGACGACCGGCGGCAGTTCCAGCCCGCGCAGGGCGGCGCGCGTGCCCAGGCCGCCGGACTCACCGGAGACGTAGGTGTAGCTGACCGCCCCGACCGCGAGGAAGAACGCGTGCGCCAGGGACAGCTGCCCGCTGGTCCCGACCAGCAGGTTCAGGCCGATCGCGCCCACGATCGCCCCGAAGACCGCGAAGCCGGTGCGCAGCCAGAACTCCTCCACGTACAGCGGCAGCACCAGGAGCACGACGAGGAGCGCGACCACCAGCAACGGCCGCAGCAGCGAGCGGCGACGCCCGGCAGAGGAGGGGCCGCCCGGGGCGCGGCTCCCCCGCCCCCGCACGTCCGGGATCGTCTGCTCAGACACGTGTCAGCTCCTTGGTCCCGAACAGCCCCGACGGGCGGACCAGCAGGACGATGATCATCACGACGTAGGGCACGACCTCGCCGAAGCCCCGCCCCAGGAACGACAGTTGCTCCTGGTAGCCGGCCGCGAGCGCCTCGGCGATGCCGATCAGCAGCCCGCCGACGAGGGCGCCACCGGTCGAGTCCAGGCCGCCCAGGATCGCGGCCGGGAAGGCGCGCAGCGCCACGGTGTAGACGGCCGCGCTGACCCCCGGGGTGGGCGCGCCGACCAGGAAGAGCGCGGCCACCGCGGCGAGGACACCGGCGACCACCCAGGCCAGCGCCGACACCCGGCCCTGCCGGATGCCCATGAGTGCCGCGGCCTCGCCGTCCTCCGCGGAGGCACGCATCGCCACGCCCCAGCTCGAGTACTTGAAGGCCAGGAAGAACACGACGATCAGCACCCCGGCGACGAGCATGGCGATCAACCGGTTCTGGCTGATGCCGACGCCGCCGATGCGGACCGAGTCGCCGCCCCACGGGTGCGGGACGTTCAGGATGTCGGGGCCGATCCGGCGGATCAGCTCGGTCAGCAGGATGATGTCGACGCCGATCGTGACGATGGCGAGACTGATCACCGGGGCGCCGCGGAGCCGGTTGATGACCAGCCGCTCGATGAGGAGCGCGGCCAGCGCGGTCACCAGGATCCCGGCGAGGGCGGCGACCAGGAACCCGTACGGCCCGGACAGCCGCGCGATCGTGTAGGCGCCGAGGAGCAGCAGCGACCCCTGGGTGAAGCTGACCACCTCGCTCGCCTTGAAGATGATCACGAAGCCGAGCGCGATGAGCGCGTAGATCGCGCCCAGCGAGATGCCGTTGAGCAGCAGGGACAGGAACTGGGTCACGACGGGCTCCCCGGGGCCTCGGTGGGATGGTGGGCGACCGCGTCGGCGGGGTTGTCCTCGTCGCCGGACCCCAGGTACGCGCGGATGACCTCGGGGTCGCGCTGGACCTCGGCCGGGGTGCCGTCGGCGATGAGGCGGCCGAAGTCGAGCACGGTGACCCGGTCCGCGAGGGACATGACCATGCCCATGTCGTGCTCGACCAGGATGATCGAGATCCCCAGGGCCGAGCGGATCTCCCGGATCGCCTCGGCCATCCGGGACGTCTCCTCGGCGTTCATGCCCGCGACCGGCTCGTCGAGCAGCAGCAGCCGCGGCTCGATGCACAGCGCCCGCGCCACCTCGACCCGCTTCTGGTCGCCGTAGGACAGCACCCCGACCGGGGTGTGCAGCTTGGCGCCGAGGTCGAGGAACTCGGCGATCTCCCGGATCCGCGCCCCGTGCAGCCGCCCCTCACCGGTCGCTCGCGGCAGGCGCAGCCCCGAGGACAGGAACCCGGCCTTCGTGAGGTGGTGCCGGCCCAGCATGAGGTTCTCGGCCACCGTCTGCGCCCCGGAGAGGGCGATGTTCTGGAAGGCCCGGGCCACGCCGACGCCGGCGATCTGGAACGGCCGCATCCGGTCCAGTCGCGCGTCGCCGAACCGGACCTCGCCCTCGGCGGCCTTGTAGACCCCCGACAGCACGTTGAACAGCGTCGACTTGCCCGCACCGTTCGGGCCGATGATCGCGTGGATCGCACCCGGGGCGACCGTGAAGGACACGTCGTTGAGCGCCCGGATCGCGCCGAACCGGACGCTGACGTGGGACACCTCCACCGGCGGGACGTCGGACCTGATCCGGGTCCCGTCGGCGTCTGCGGCGGTCACGCGGTCCACCGGGAGAGGGTGCGGCGCGGGCCGCGATCGGGCCGCTGCCCGGACTCGGCGCTGCCGTGACCGAGGTAGAGCCGCTGGACCTCGTCGGTCCGGGCGAGTTCCGCCGCCGCACCGGAGAGGGAGACGCGTCCGACGTCGAGGACGTAGGCCCGGTCGGCCACGCCGAGCGCCATCGTGGCGTTCTGCTCGACGAGCAGCACCGACGTCCCCTGCCGGTTGATCTCGGCGATGACCTCACCGATCTGCCCGATGACGCGGGGGGCGAGGCCCAGCGAGGGCTCGTCGAGCAGCAGGAGCCGGGGGCTGGCCATGAGCGCCCGGCCGATGGCGAGCATCTGCTGCTCCCCACCGGAGAGCAGGCCGGCGCGCTGGGAGGCGCGCTCGCGCAGCACGGGGAACAGGTCGTGCACCCGTGCGTGCGCCGCGGCCTTGGCGGCGCGGTCCCGGTTGCCCATCCCGCCGGCGCGCAGGTTCTCCTCGACGGTGAGCCGGCCGAAGATCCGCCGTCCCTCGGGGACCTGGACGATCCCCTGCCGCACGATCTGCCCGGCGTCCCGGTGGGTGACGTCGGCGTCGTCGAAGCGCACGGCGCCCTCGTCCACCCGGCCCCGGTGCAGCCGCAGGGTGCCCGAGATGGTCCGCAGCAGCGTGCTCTTGCCGGCGCCGTTGCTGCCCAGGACCGCGACGACGGCGCCGTCGGGGACCTCCATGGAGATGCCGCGGACCGCCTGGACGGCGCCGCCGTACGTCACCCGGAGGGAGTCGATCGTCAGCACGGGAGCGCGGGCTCACCGACGGCGGCCGCCAGGTTGCGGTGTGATCTGGAGCACATGGGCGGTCACTGTAGGGGGACGGCGGGCGGAAACCGCGCACATCGCGCCCGTCGTGACCGTCGGGTGACCTGTGTCCCCCGTCCGGGGGACGTGACGGCGGGAACGCGCCGGTCCGTGGCGGAGCTGCCGCCGTCAGGCGGCGGCAGAGACCGCCGCCAGGGGCGGCGGGAGGAGCCGTCGTCAGGCGGCGCTGCCGGCCCCCGGCTCGACCTGCTCGACGGCGAGGAGTTCCCACAGCCCGGTGATCTGCAGGGGGCGGATGACGGCCCGGTTGCACGCGAGTACCCGCAACCGGACGCACTCCTCCTCCGCCCGGCGGTGCGCCCCGGCCAGGACGCACAGGCCCGCGGAGTCGAGGAAGGTCACGGCGCCGAGGTCGACGACCAGTTCGGAGACGCCGGCGGCGAAGGCGTCGTCGACGGCGGTCCGCAGAGCGGGCGCGGACGAGGAGTCGACCTCACCGGCGACCACGAGACGGAGCGAGGCGGCAGACGCGGAGACGGCGATGGAGACGAGGTCCTCGCCGGTCGAGATGGAGGTAGCGGTCACGGTACGCCTCTCGGGGAGAGCGAACCCGTACGGAGAACCCCGGGTGGATCAGCCGGGGCGCAGCGCGGAGTCCGGCACTGATGCGACGGCTGACTGTTGAACCGCTGTCCCGACCGTAGGGACCGTGGCGCACAGAATCAAGACCACGCCCGCTGCCCCGGGCCCGCACCGCGACCGGGAGCCGCCCGGCGACGGGGATACTGGACGTCGTGTCGACGCGGTTGGTGGTCTGGGGCGGGGTCTGGGCGGCCGTCTCGGTGGCGGCGTTCCTCCTCCTCGACCCGGTCCTCGCCGCGTTCGTCGCCATCCTCGGCCTGTGCGCCTGGGTGGTCGCGCTGCTGTCGGCCGACTGGGACCGGCACTCCTCCTTCGAGGAACGCGAGCTGGCACGGGCCCGGCGGCGGGCGGCCCGGCGGGAGAAGAACGCCGGCGCCCGGGCCCGCGACCGCGCCCGGTGGGAGGCCCACCAGCAGCGCAAGGCCGGCCGCTCCCGCCGCTGACCACGTCTCCGCCGGTTTCCGGGGAAACCCGCGGAGAACAGGGGAAAACCGTTCGACGGCCCGGCGTCCCTCCCCTAGCGTCCTCCCCATGCGGTCCTGATCCAGCCCTCGAGCGACACGCAGCGCGGGTCGAGCCCCGGCTCCCCGCCGTCCCGCCCGCCGTCGGCGGGCGCCTCCTCCCCCTGCACACGGCTGCCGCCTGACCGGCGCCGCCCTGCCCTCCTCCGGAGGTCTGCCTTGTCACGTCCGCATCGCCCCCTCGACGGCGCGGCCGCCACCGCCCGCGCCACCCTCCCGGAGCCTGAGGCCGCCGCCTTCGACCGCCTCGCCTCCGCCGTCCTCGCCCTCCCGGGGGCCGCGCTCGGCGGCACCCTGCGCGCCCAGCTCCCCGGCACGGCCGGCATCCGCTGGCTGCGCCAGGAGGGCCTGCCCCCGACGGCGCGGGTCTCGGCCCTCACCGTCGACCAGTGGCTCTCCCTCTACCGCTGCTGGTGCAGCACCCGGCACGCCCCCACCGCGGGCGCGCCGGCCCGCGGTGGGGGACGGCCGAACACCGCGCACGGTCACGCACCCGGGGCGATGGCCGTCCCGCGCTGGGGGCAGTAGAAGGACCCCGTCCTCCCCACCTGGCGCACGCCCAGGCCGGGACCGGGGCCACGAACCCGCTACCGAGGGACGCGCCGCCGGTCCGGATCCCGGACCGGCGGCGTGCTCGGTACGGGCCCGGACCTCACGACGCGATGCCGTCCTCGGCGGCGAGCATCTCGGTGCGCTCCGGATCGGCGAACGCCTCCGCCAGTGCCTGGCGCAGCGGCCACGCACCGGCCCGCCAGGCGAGCGCCCGGCCCAGCGCGGCCGGCGTCCCGTCCACGTGGTCGACGTCCGTGCCGGGCCACCACGGCACCGCCCGGCCCCCCGCCCGCAGCGGCTCGTGCACCGCGACCCACCCCTCCAGTGCAGCCCGGCCGAGGCGGGCGGCCGCCAGCCCGGCCCCCGGCACGTCCGCCCAGGCCAGGCGCCGGACCGGGTGACTCTCCACCGTCGCGCGCACCACCTCACCGGCCAGCGGCAGGTCCAGCAGGTCGGCCACCGGCCCGGGCGCACCGCCGGCCGGCACCAGCGGTCGACCGACCAGCGGCTGCAGCCACGGCGCGTCGAGCACCACCGCGTCGTCGGCCGGCACCACCCGGTCCGCTGCCACCCGGACCCGGTCCGGCGGGTCGACGTCCACCCCGTCCAGCGCGTGCGCGAGGCGGGCGTAGACCGTGCGCAGCACCGCGGGGGACGCCGTCCGGCGCGGATCACCGAGGCGGTCGAGGAGGTCCAGCGCGCCGTCGACGTCGGCGAGGACGTCGTCCACCGTCGCGGGGGGCCGCAGCAGGGCCAGCACGGCCGCCTCGGCACGCGCCGCTCCGTACAGACCCTGCAACTCCGTGCTGTCCGGGTGCCGCACCCGGTCCGGGCGGCGCCCGTCCAACACCGGGGAGGTGGACAGCCACCAGCGCAGGTACCCGGGCACGGCCACGCCGCCGAGCACGACGTCGGTCCAGGCCTGCGCCGGGAGCGCGGCCAGCAACGGCAGCGCCCCCGGCCAGTCGACCACCAGCTCCAGGTCGCGGACGGCGGTCACCGGCGGCCACGACGGCAGCGGCGCTCCTGGCGGCAGCCGGTCCAGGGCGGCGTCGGCCCACTCCCGTGCGCCGTCGACGTCGAGGTCGTCGGGGTCCTCGGCGGACACCAGCGCGAAGCCGTCCAGCACCCCGACCGCCCGGAGCGTCTCGGGCTCCGCCGCCACGGCGGGGTCCAGGGTGCCCAGCGCCCCGTCGGCGAGGACGGCCGCGAACGGCGAGGCGGGCAGCACCAGCTCACCCGCCGGCGCCCAGCCCCCGTCGGCGTCGGGCAGCGCGAGCTCGGCCAGCCACGGCAGCTCCCCCGGCGCGGTGCCGGCCGCCGCGACGAGCGCGAGCACCGCGGTGGCGAGGGCGGCCGGGTCGGTGCCGGCGTCCCAGCCGTCCTCGACGGCGTCCACCGAGGCCTCCACCGCGGCCCGCACCGCCGGGTCGGCGAGCACGCCCGCGGCGGTCGCCGGCCGCGCGCCGAGCCGTTCCAGGAGCCGGCGCGCCGACGCCGGCTCCACCGCGGCGGGGTCGGCCACCCGCAGCCCCAGTGGCCCCAGCGCCTGCACCGGGAGGCCGGCGTCGGGCAGCAGCACCCCGGCGGGGCCGTGGGCGGTGCGGCCGTCGGCGAGCGGGACCGGGAGGGCGGCCAGCTCCTCGCGGTCGGCGCCGTCCAGGGCGGTGTACAGCCGCGCCCACCACGACGCGGGTCGTGTGACGCCGCGCACCGCCTCCACCGCCTCGGCGGTGCCGATCCGCCGCACGCCCAGGGCCGCGAGCGCCGGGGCGTCGCTGCGGCGGGACCAGCCGGCGGGCAGCAGCCCGGGGACGACGTCGGCGAGCACGGCCACCCGGGCGTCGGTCGCCTCGGCCAGCACCGCCGCGCGGTCGGGCGACTGCCGCTCGCGCGCCCGCCCCGCCACGGGCAGCCACGCCGCTCCCCGCAGCCGGTCCAGCACCGCGGTGCCCAGGGCCGCGTCCAGCTCCGCGCCGGCCAGCCCGACCCGCGGCACCAGGGCGAGCACCGACGCGTCCCCGCCGGCCTCGGGCGGCAGGCCGGCGAGCAGTGCGGCGTAGGCGTCCGCGGCGACGTCGACGAGGGCGTCGGTGACCGGGCCGGGGAGCACGTGCCGCCGGTCGGGGCCCAGCGGGAAGGGGGCGATCAGCCGGGCGGGGAGGGTGAGCGGCTCGTCGCTCGGAGTGGGCGCGTGCACCCGCTGGGGCAGCGGCAGCGGCGACGGCCAGCCGTCGTCGTCCAGCGGGACGGCCCAGGTGACCGTGTAGCCGCGGCGGCTCCGCTCCTCGACCGGCCGGTCGGCGAGCAGCTCCTCGGGGAGCTCGCCGGTGCGCCGCACCAGCCGCCAGGTCGTCGTCCGCTCCCCGTCGGTGAGGTCGGCCTCGAGGTGGGAGGGGTCCGCGCCGCGCTCTCGCACTGCGAGGCCGCGGGGCGCCCCGTCGACGACGACCTCGACGGTGGCCAGCCCGGGCAGGGCGAGCAGCAGCTCCGGTCCGAGCCCCTCCAGGGCGGCACGGACGGCGGCCCGGGAGCCCATCCGCAGCGGCAGCACCACCTCCGTCGCGAACCCCTCGGGCGGAGCGCCGGCCGCCGGCCAGGGCAGCCGCAGCACCGGGACGCCTCCCTCGCGGCGGGCCACCTCCGCGGCCAGTGCCGGCACCCCGGCGACCTCGGCCCGGGTGCGCGCGGCATTGAAGGCCACGCCGCCGGTGGTGGAGTGCACCTCCGGCTCGTCGCACACCGCGAGCACGGCGGCGAAGCCCACCCCGAAACGACCGGTGGTCTGGATCGTCGGCCCATCCGCGACCACGGACCGGCCCACCGTCCGGACGTCGTCCCGCTTCGCCGAGGCCCGCAGCGAGGCCAGCCCCTCCACCCCGGCGGCATCCAGGGGTGCACCGGTGTTCGCCGCCCTCAGCACCTCGCCGCCCGCGCCGTCGTCCGCGAGCTCCAGCCGCAACCGGCCCGGGACTCCGGCCCGGAGCGCGGCGTCGGCGGCGTTCTGGGCGAGCTCGACGACCAGGCGGTCGCGGTAGCCGCCGCGGACGAGGTCCTCCTCGGCGTTGGCGTCCTCACGGAAGCGGGCCGGGGCGTCGGTCCAGGCGGCGAGCACCCGCCGCCGGAGCCCGGCGGTGGCGAAGGGGTCGGACACGCCGGTCAGCATGGCAGCGGGGCATGGCACCGCCCCGGCACCGGGTAGGAGGAGGACGGTGAGCGAGCGTGCGAGCTCACCAGAGGACACAGCAGCGCCGCGAACGCGGCGACGAGCGCCAGCGAGGAGCATGGTGAGCGAGCGTGCGAGCTCACCAGAGGACACAGCAGCGCCGCGAACGCGGCGACGAGCGCCAGCGAGGAGCATGGTGAGCGAGCGTGCGAGCTCACCAGAGGACACAGCAGCGCCGCGAACGCGGCGACGAACGTCAGCGAGGAGCATGGTGAGCGAGCTTGCGAGCTCGCCAGAGGACACAGCAGCGCCGCGAACGCGGCGACGAGCGCCAGCGAGGAGCCTGCGTGAGCGAGATCGACGTCTCCCGGTACCGGCTGCAGGCCCTCCCGGACGACGACACCGACGAGGACTGGGACGACGACGGCGAGCTGTTCGGCCCCGACGGCAACCGGGTCGAGACCTGGCGCGAGGGTTATCCGTACGCCGAGCGCCTGCAGCGGCGGGAGTACGAGCGGGAGAAGCGCCGGCTCCAGATCCAGCTGCTGCGGCTGCAGGGCTGGGTGAAGGACACCGGGCAGCAGGTGGTGATCCTCTTCGAGGGTCGGGACGCGGCCGGCAAGGGCGGCACGATCAAGCGCTTCACCGAGCACCTCAACCCCCGCGGCGCCACGGTCGTCGCGCTGGACAAGCCGTCGGAGCGCGAGCAGACGCAGTGGTACTTCCAGCGCTACGTGCAGCACCTCCCGGCGGCCGGCGAGATCGTGCTGTTCGACCGCTCCTGGTACAACCGCGCCGGCGTCGAGCGGGTCATGGGCTACTGCACCGACGAGCAGTACCAGCGGTTCATGCGCCAGGCGCCGGACTTCGAGCGGATGCTCGTCGACAGCGGCGTCCACCTGGTCAAGTTCTGGTTCTCGGTGTCCCGGCGCGAGCAGCGCACCCGGTTCATCGTGCGACGGATCGACCCCGTGCGGCAGTGGAAGCTCTCCCCCACCGACCTCGCCTCCCTGGACCGGTGGGACGACTACACCGCGGCCAAGGAGGCCATGTTCGCCGTCACCGACACCGAGCACGCGCCGTGGACGGTCATCAAGAGCAACGACAAGAAGCGCGCCCGGCTGGAGGCGCTGCGCTTCGTGCTCTGCTCGCTCCCCTACGACGGCAAGGACGAGTCCGTCGTCGGACAGCCGGACCCGAACATCGTCGTCGCCGCGGCCGACGTTCTGGAGTCCGACCGGGAGGCCCTGGAGCGCGAGGACCTCTTGCCGGCGCGCTGAGCGCCGGGCGGGACGACGACGGGGCCGCCGCCGGAGAGGAGTCCGGCGACGGCCCCATCAGGGGTGGTCGGTCAGCGCTGACCGACGATCTCCCCGCTGGTCCCGGAGTAGTCCCACTCCATCTGCGACTCCCAGCCCTTGGTCGCCGTCGAGTAGGCGGCCATCTCACCGGACTCGGCGATGAACGGGTCGTCGGGGCCACTGGTGCTGGCCTGCGGGTTGAGCATCAGCGGCCGCTCGAGGTCGGTGTTCCAGGCCGCCGACATCAGGTTGGCGCGGGTCAGCCCGCCCTCCATCGCCGCGGCGTCCTCGAGGTTCTGCACGATCAGCTGGGCCCAGCCGTAGCCGTCCAGGGCGTTGCCGAACCGGGCGAGGTCCGCCTCGCCGGCGGCCTCCATGTCGGCCAGGTACTGCTGCATGGCCGGGTCGGAGTCCCAGCGGGTGTCCGACGGGTCCTTGCGGAACAGCGGCGCGACGACGCCCTCGCCGGCCGGGTCGGACGGCGTGATCCACTGCGCGGCACCGTTCGCCGAGGAGTTGAGCACGATCAGGCCCTCGTAGCCGGCCCGCGCCAGGCCGGTGATGAAGCCGGGCGCGTAGTTCGGCAGGGCCTCCAGCACGATCGCGTCGGGCTGCCCCGCGACGGCGGCGGAGATCTGCGCGTCGATGTTCGTCGCGCCGGCCGGGATCGTCTGGTCGGGCTGCACGGTCAGCCCCGCCTCCTCGGCCAGGCCCGGCAGCGCGGCGTGGAAGTCCTCGCTCAGCGCGTCGGAGCCCTTGATCTCGGTGACCGAGCCACCGGGCACCTGCTCGGCGATGTAGTCGACGATCGCCTTGGCCTCCACCGGCGCCGGCGGGATGCCGTTGATCGTCCACTCGTGCTCGGACGGGTTGGTGAACGCCGGGCCCGTGGTGATGGTCCACAGCTGCGGCACGCAGGCGCCCTCGTAGATCGGCTGGGTCGCGCTGATCTGCGGGGTGCCGACCTGGGCCAGGTTGGCGAACACCTGGTCCGCGCCGACGAAGGCCTGCGCGTTGGACACCGCGCGGGCGGCGTCGTAGGCGTCGTCCTTGGCCACCAGCTCCAGCTGGTGGCCGTCGATGCCGCCGGCCTTGTTGACCTTGTCGAAGTAGGCGGTGATGCCGGCGACGTTCGCCGCGCCCCCGGAGGCCAGCGGGCCGCTGAGCGGCTGGCTGGTGCCGATGCGGATCGGCTCGCCGTCGGCGAGCTCGGTCGTGGCCTCCGCCGGGCAGGCGGAGGCGTCCACGACGAACTGGCCCGCGGCGTTGGTCTCCCCGCCGCCGCCACCCCCGGCGTTGCCCTCGCTGCGGCTGTCACCACAGGCGGCGACGCCGAGCAGCAGCAGGCCGGCACTGGCCACCGCCATCGAACGGGACCTTCTCGTCATCGAGTTCTCTCCTCCTGGCTCGCGCCACGGGCTGAGGGCAGGCCCCGGGCAGGCTGCCCGGGGTCGTCGGACGGGTGGTGCTCGCCGACGGGCGACAGGGGCCCGCCGATGGCCGGGGTGGGGCCGGCCAGTCCTCCGTCGGGCGCGCCCGGCGTGGTGTCGCTGCCGGACGACGCCCAGTCCGCCGCCGGCACCGCGACACCGGCCGCCTCCGGCGGCACCGCGACACCCGCCGCCTCCGGCGGCACCGCGACACCCGCCGCCTCCGGCGGCACGATGACCAGGTACCGGGTGCGCAGCCGGGTCAGCAGCGGCACCAGCCCGGCCGGGACGAAGTAGATGAAGACGATGAGGACCACGCCGTAGATCACGTTGGCGAACAGCCCTGGCTGGTCGGTGATGCTGCGCAGCAGCGGGATCTGCCCGGCCCACTCGGCGGTGTAGTACGGCAGGAACACCATCGCCAGGCCGCCCAGCCAGGCGCCGGAGACCGTCGCCGCACCGCCGAGCACCATCGCGGTGATGAACAGCAGCGTGATGGTGAACCCGACCGTCGTCGGGCTGACGATCGGCGTGGTCAGCAGGTACAGCGAGCCGCCGACCGCGCCGTAGAGCGCGCTGATGGCGAACGCCACCGTCTTGACCTCGGCCGGCCAGACCCCGGAGATGGCCGCGGCGGTGCCGTTGTCCCGCAGCGCCACCATCGCCCGGCCGACCCGGCTCCGGACCAGCCCGGTGGCCAGCCAGAACAGCAGCCCGGCGACGGCGGCCATGACCAGGAACATCCAGCCGCGGTCGGAGACGTCCAGACCGAACCAGGCCGGCTTGTCCCAGCCGATCTGCACCGTCTTGCCTGCGACGCCGCCGGTGCCCAGCGCGATGCCGACCGGCTGGCTGACCACCACCGGGAAGGCGACGCCGACGGCCAGGGTGATGACGGCGAGGTAGAGCCCGTGCAGCCGCAACGCCGGCACGCCCACGATGAAGCCCAGCGCCAGGCCGAGGAGCGCGGCCACCGGCACCGTCGCCGCCCAGGCCCAGCCGTGGTCGGTCACCAGGATGGCCGTGGTGTAGGCGCCGATGCCGAAGAAGGCGCCGTGGCCCAGCGAGACCTGGCCGGTGAAGCCGGTGACCAGGTTCAGTCCCAGCACCGCGACCGCGTAGGCGATGACCAGGCTGAACTGGCCGATCCGGAAGTCGCTGACGAACAGCGGCAGGGCCAGGACCACCAGCGCGGCCAGCAGCAGACCGCTGCCCTGCCAGAGCCGGTGAGCCCGCGAGCCCTCCAGGACGACACGCGCGGCCATCACACCCGCTCCAGGGTCTTGGTCCCGAACAGGCCCTGCGGCCGGACCAGGAGGACGACGAGGACCACCAGCAGGGCGATGACCAGGCTCAGGTCGCCCTCGATGACGGTGAACAGGCCCGGCACGAACGCCATCACCAGGCCCAGCACGAGCCCGCCGACGGCGGCACCCGGGACGCTGTCGAACCCGCCGAGGGTGGCCGCGGCCAGGCCGAAGATGAGGATGGCGCCCATCGAGTTGAAGTCGAGCGCGCCCGCGGTCTCGGCGACCAGGGCGGCCGCGAGGGTGCCCAGGGCCGCGGCGATGCCCCAGCCGAACATGTACATCCGCCCGACCGGGATGCCCATGACCTCGGCGGCCTCGCGGTTGGCCGCGACCGCCCGGTAGCCCAGGCCGAGCTTGGTCTTCTCCAGCAGCAGCCACAGGCCCAGCAGGAGCACGACCAGCACGGCGAGGACGCCGATCGAGACGTGGGTGACGAAGAACGGCGGGGCCCCGCCGATCACGTCGACCTTGTCCTCGATGCCGCCGGGGAACGGCCGCGGCGGGGCCACCGGGGACGTGCCCCAGATGATGGCCACGCCGGCGTTGATGATGAGGAACAGCGCGAGCGTCGCGAGGATGACGGGGAAGATGCCCCGCCGCTCCAGCGGCCGGATCAGCCCCCGCTCCAGCCCGGCGCCGACGGCGAAGGAGAGCACCAGCGCGATGGCGATGGC
Organism: Geodermatophilus sabuli; assembly: GCF_900215145.1. Classification (GTDB taxonomy): domain Bacteria; phylum Actinomycetota; class Actinomycetes; order Mycobacteriales; family Geodermatophilaceae; genus Geodermatophilus; species Geodermatophilus sabuli. The sequence goes on from NZ_OBDO01000008.1 coordinate 141,491, forward strand.
CAGCCACACGTTCACGCCGTGCCGGGTCAGCGCGAAGACCGCGAACGCGCCGAGGGTGGCCATCTCGCCCTGGGCCAGGTTGATGTGGCTGGTCGTCTTGTAGACCAGCACGATCGCCAGGGCCACGAGCGCGTAGAGGGCGCCGTTGGTCAGCCCGCCGGTGAGCAGGGTGAGCAGGTAGGCGGGGTTGTCGATGTTGGGTGACACGTCGGGGATCCCCTCAGTAGCCCAGGTAGGCGCGGCGCATGTCCTCGTTGCCGCGGACCTCGTCGGCGCTGCCGGACAGCACGATCGACCCGGACTCCAGGACGTAGCCGCGGGCGGCGAAGGAGAGCGCGAGCTCGGCGTTCTGCTCGACGATGAGCATCGACGTCGACTGCTCGCGGTTGATGGCCTCGAGCTGGGCGAACAGCCCGCGCGTGATGATCTGGGCCAGGCCCAGGGACGGCTCGTCCAGCAGCAGCAGCCGGGGGCGGGCCATCAGCCCGCGGGCGATGGCGAGCATCTGCTGCTCGCCGCCGCTCATCCCGCCGGCCAGCTGGGTGCGCCGCTCGGCGAGCCGGGGGAAGACGTCGTACCAGCGGTCGATGTCGGCGTCGATGCCCTTGGTGTCCTTGCGGTTCCAGGCTCCGACGCGCAGGTTCTCCTCGACCGACAGGACGCCGAAGACGCCGCGGCCCTGGGGCACGTGCGAGATACCCTGCCGGACGATCCACTCGGTCGGCTTCCCGGTGAGCTCGGTGCCGCCGAGGCGGACCGAGCCGCGGGTGCCGACCATCCCGCAGATGGAACGCAGCGTGGTGGTCTTGCCCGCGCCGTTGGCGCCGAGCAGGACGACGACCTCGCCCTCGCCGACGCTCAGGTCGACGCCCCGGAGGACCTCCACCTGGCCGTAGGAGGCGTGCACGCCGGACAACTGCAGCAGCGGCTCAGTCACGGTGCCCCTCCCCGGTGGAGGTGTCGCTGCCCAGGTAGGCCTCGATGACCGCGGGGTCCCGCTGCACCTCGGCGGGGGTGCCGTCGGCGATCCGCCGTCCGAAGTCCAGGACGGTGACCCGGTCGCTGATGCTCATCACCATCTTCATGTGGTGCTCGACCAGCAGCACCGACAGCCCGAAGTCGTCACGCAGGCCGCGGATCACCGCACCGAGCTCGTCGACCTCGGAGTGGGTGAGGCCGTTGGCCGGCTCGTCGAGCAGCAGCAGCTTGGGGCGGGCCGCCATGGCCCGGGCCAGCTCGATCCGCTTCATCGTGCCGAAGGGCAGCCCGGCCACCGGCCGCAGCGCGAGGGAGGCGAGGTCGAGCCGCTCGAGCAGCCCCATCGCCTCCGCGCGCGCCGCGGAGTCGTCGCGCCGGGCGCCGAGCCGCAGGGCGGACCGGATCCAGCCGCCCCGGCCCCGCGAGTGCGCGCCGACGACGATGTTGTCGAGCACCGTCATGGTCGGGAACAGCGCGATGTTCTGGAACGTGCGCGCCACGCCCACCTCCGCGATGCGGTGGGCCGGCAGCCGCAGCAGGTCGGTGCCGTCGAGCAGCACCCGCCCGCTGCTGGCCTCGTAGACGCGGCTGACGACGTTGAACATCGTCGTCTTGCCGGCGCCGTTGGGGCCGATCAGCCCGCAGACGGCGCCGCGGGGGACGTCGAAGGAGAGGCCGTCGAGGGCGACCACGCCGCCGAAGCGGACGCTGACGTCCTCGACCCGCAGCAGCGGCACGTCGTCCTCGCCGTGCCGCTGCGCCGCCGCGGCGGTGGTCGCACCGGTCATCGCGTCACTGCCACCGGAGGAAGCCCATGCCGCAGCCGGTGCCCGCCGCCGTGCGGTAGCACGGGGCGTACTCCGACCACGCGACCTCGCGGTCGTGCATGGCGCCGGCGACGGCGACCCAGTTGCGGATCTCCGAGGAGCCGGCGTTGAGCAGGTCGTCGGGGATGGTGCGCAGCGACTCGGCGTCGCGGTTGGCGATGCCGTCGAGGACGCGCCGGTCCAGCTCCTCGTCGACGACGAAGTGCGACAGCCCGCCGGAGGCCACGAGCACCACCCGCGCCTCGACCGGCGACGCCTCGATGGCGGCACCGAGCGCCCTGCCGAAGTCGAAACAGCGCTTCGTCGAGGGTTGGTTCGGCGGGTAGTAGGTGTTCAGCATGACCGGCACGACCGGGACGTCGGTCCGCTCACCCAGCAGCCGCTGGATGATGAACCCGTAGGCGTGGCCGAAGCCGTGGCCGGGCGGGGTGGCGGCGATGCTGGCGACGTCGAACTCGCGGGCCACCAGGCCGCGGATGGCGTCGAGGGCCAGCTGCGGGTGTCCGTCGAACTTGTGGACGGCGTCCATCGCGTAGCCGGTCTTGACCGCCTCGAAGAACTCCCCGGGAGGCGCGCCCTCCATCGTGCCGGTCTCCCAGGTGTCTCCCCAGAAGATCGCCATGGACGGCTGGTTGGTCGCGTCGAAGACCTCCTCCTGGTCGTCGCCGACGACCACGAGCACGTCGGGCCGCAGCTCCGCGAGGTCGGCGGCCAGCCGGTCCATGCCCTGCAGGCAGGCGGTGTAGCGCTGCTCCCACACGTCGTCGGTGAGCTCGGCGACGTACCGCTCCCCCACCGCGGCCGACAGCTCGTCGAAGGTGACGTGCCGGCCGGCGTTGTCGTGGAGCTCCTTGTTGGTGCGGTCCTGCGCCGCCCGCTCCCGCCACAGGCGCGGGTTGGTGAGCAGCATCGGGCTGTGCGAGGTGCCGATCGCCCCGACGATGGTGGCCATCAGTGCTCCTTGGTTGTCCGAGGGACCCGGCGGCGCCGGGTGGAGTGGTTCCGGGCACGCGCCGGCCGGCCGCCTCGGGAGGCGGCCGGCCGGGCGGAGATCAGTACTCGACCTGCTTGCCGGTCACCGGGTGCTCGTAGTGGAACGGCATCGTCTCGGTGTACGGGAACATCTTCCAGTCGCGGACGATCTCGTCGGGGCCGTGCGGGTCGGCGGGATAGGTCTCGCTGAGGTAGCCCTCGTACTCGACGGGGCAGCGCGCCCAGCCCTTGTCGAAGTCGCCCTGCCAGAACGACCGCATGTTGAGCAGCTTGATCCGCCACTGGCCGTCCTGCTTGACGTACTCGTTCTCGTAGATGCCGCCCTCGAACCACTGGCGGAAGCCGGGGACGGTCTCGTGGGTGCCGGCCTGCATGACCGAGCGGAACCGGGCCCCGGCCGACTGGCCGTCCTCGGAGAGCGTGATGATCCCCTGCATCTGCGGGTGGTCGAGCAGCCGGCCGTAGCGCGGGCCGTTGTGCCCCTCGGCGAACTTCGTCATGAAGCGGCCGGTGTAGAGGCGCGCGACCCCCTCCTTGCCGCGGAACACGCCGTGCAGGAAGCGCACCTCGGCGCCCTCGTCGGCGAAGAGCTCGACGACCTCCTCGTAGTAGGTCTTGTCGAGGTAGTAGCCGTACGTGTACTGCAGCCGCCGGATCGCCTCGATGTCCTCGGCCCGGGTGACCCGGTTCTCCAGTTCCGCGATCCGCGCCTCGAGGGCGGCCACCTGGTCAGTCATCTCGCTCCTCCGCGTCGTCCTCTGCCGCACCCGCCGGACACGGCAGGGGCAAGCGGCAACGTATGCGTGACGCTGGTCACCGTCAACGATTCGACAAACGTTTCCGTCAGGCGCAAGACCGAGACCGCACCGTGACCATCCGGTGCGAGCACCTCTTGGGCCGTTTGCCCAGGTCAGCGAGTCGAGACACCGGAGCGTGCCACCCGATCGGGTGACGACGGCGATCTGATGCGCTTCCTTGACGAGAGGCGACCGCGGTGCCAGCCTCCATCCGGTCCGCCCGCTGGGCTGTGCGCCGTCGGCGCACCCGCGGGCCGGCACCGGGCTCGAACCCGGGCCCGAACCAGGCCGCTGGGCACCGGGGCCCGGCCGAGGAAGGGGAACGCGCATGCTCATCGACGCCGCCGCGAAGCTGGAGCCGGAGGCGCTGCGGTGCCCGTTCCCCGCCTACGCCGAGTTGCGCGACACGGGGGTCACCTTCGTCAAGGCGGCGAACGCCTACCTGGTGACCCGCGCCGAGGACATCGAGGCCGTGCTCCGGGACCACGGCACGTTCTCCTCGCTCAACGCCATCGGCGCCCCGCCCATCCCGCCGGACAGCGAGATGGCCAAGCGGGTGCCGTTCCTGCTGCTGTCCGACGAGCCGGACCACTCCGAGCGCCGCAAGCTCGTGCAGCGCGCGTTCACCCCGAGCCGGTTGGCGCGGTTCGAGCCGCGCATCCGGGAGCTGTGCACCGAGCTGGTGGAGGCGATGCGCGGGCGCACCGAGGTCGAGTTCATGGAGGAGTTCGCCGTCCCGCTGCCCATCGCGGTGATCACCACCGTGCTCGGCGTCCCGGGCGAGGAGACCGCCTCGTTCCGCCGGCTGTCGGAGGAGCTGGCCGCCACCGTCGGCAACCACGCCGCCGACCCGGCCGACATCGTGCGCATCGCCGAGGAGTTCGCCGCGCTGCTGGCCCCCTCGCTGGAGGCCGCCGCGGCCGCCGAGCAGGAGGACACGATCCTGCACACCATCGCCGCCGCCGAGCGCACCGCCGGGCTCCCCCGCCACGACTCCACGCGGTTCGTCATGGAGTTGCTGATCGCCGGCAACGTGACCACCACCGACCACATCGGCAACAGCATGGTGCTGCTGGCCCGTGACCCGGAGCTGGCCGACCGGCTGCGCGCCGACCCCAGCCGGCTGTCGTACTTCATCGAGGAGTCGCTGCGCCTGGAGTCGCCGATCCAGGGCCTGTTCCGCATCACCACCCGCGACACCGAGGTCGGCGGGGTGCCGATCCCGGCCGGCTCGCGGGTGCAGGTCATGTACGGCTCGGGCAACCGGGACGCCGCGCTGGTCGAGCGGCCCGACGAGCTGGACCTCGCCCGCCGCGCCCCGTCGGCACACCTGGCCTTCGGCAAGGGCGTGCACTCCTGCCTGGGCAACATCCTGGCCCGCCTGGAGAGCAAGGTGGCCCTGGAGACGCTGCTCGGCAGCATCTCCCGCTTCGAGCTGGCCGTCGGCGCGGACGCCATCGACTACCTGCCGAGCTTCGTCAACCGCGGGCCGCAGGCCCTGCCGCTGCGCCTGACGTGGTGAGGGCCACGACCGCGGTCGTCACCGGCGGCGCACGTGGCATCGGCCGGGCCCTGGCCGAGCGGCTGCGGGCCGACGGGCACCGGGTCACCGTGCTCGACGTCGTGGAGCCGGACGACGCCGCGACGACGGACTGGATCCGCTGCGACGTGACCGAGCCCGACCAGCTGCAGGCCGCGATGACCGAGGTGGCCGACGCCGGCGACGGCATCGACGTCCTGGTGAACAACGCCGGGCTGATCTCGCCCCGCCGCCCGTACCTGGAGTCGGGCAAGGAGGAGCTGCTGCGGTACCTGACGGTCAACGCCGTCGGGTACGCGCTGGCCACCCAGGCGGCGCACCCGTACCTGGTGGCCGGCGACCGCGGCTGCGTGGTCAACGTCGCCTCGCGGACCTTCTTCACCGGCAGCCCCGGCCAGCTGGCCTACGTGGCGAGCAAGGGCGCCGTCCTCGGCATGACCCGGGTGCTGGCCCAGGAGCTCGGACCGCACGGCGTCACCGTCAACGCCGTCATGCCCGGGCAGGTCGCCACCCCGGGGACCGAGCAGTACAACTCCGAGGAGGACTTCGACCGCACGATGGCCCAGCAAGCCATCCGGCGGCGGGTCCAGCCGGAGGACCTCGCCGGGCTGGTGTCGTTCCTCTGCGGGCCCGATGCCCGCATGGTCACCGGCCAGACCATCGTCTGCGACGGCGGCGGCTACCTGCACTGAGCCGTACCGCCCCGAGGGCCACGGTGGGAGTCCGCTCCCGCCGTGGCCCTCCGTCGTCACGCGGTGGGCACCGGCGTTCGGCATGGCGGAATCGTCGCCCTTGAGCGAGTCAGCGGGCGGGACGTTCGCTACCGTCGGGGTCGGCTCGTGGTGACGGTTCCACCGTCGTCCGCCACGGCCGCCGAGAGGAGACCCGCGTCCGATGCCCCACCCGTTCCGCACCACCGCCGCCCTCACCGGCGTCGCCCTGCTCGTCGCCTCCTGCGGGGGCGGCGACGACGCCGCCCCCGCAGGCACCGAGGAGGGCGGTCTGACCCCGATCACGGTCGCCGACACCGCCGGCGCCCCGCTGTACTTCCTGACCTACGGCCAGGAACAGGGCCACTTCGAGGACGCCGGCCTCGACCTGGACATCTCCGCCTCGACCGGTGGCGCCACGGTCATCCCGCAGCTGGTGGGCGGCGACCTCGACGTCGCCGGCTCGAACGTGGTCTCGGTCCTCATCGGCGCCGCGCAGGGCCTGCCGTTGCGGATGGTGGCCGGAGGCACCAGCACCTCGGAGGACCCGGACCAGGACTTCTCGGCGCTCATGGTCCCCGCCGACAGCCCGGCGACCGGCATCGCCGACCTGCAGGGTCAGCGGGTCGCGGTCAACACCCTGCGCAACATCAACGACATCGTGCTCGGCTCGATGCTGGAGGAGGCCGGGCTGGCCTACGACAGCGTCGAGTTCGTCGAGCTGCCGTTCCCCGACATGGCCGCGGCCGTCGCCAACGGGGACGTGGCGGGCGCGATGATCATCGAGCCGTTCGTCACCGCCGCCGAGCAGCAGGGCTTGAAGATCATCGGGCGCCCGTACAGCGACCTCAAGCCGGGGCTGCAGATCGGCACCTACGTGATGAGCGCGCAGGCGGTGCAGGAGCGGCCGGAGGTGGCCGAGGCGTTCCTGGAGGGGGTGCAGGCCACCGCGGACGACATCGCGGCCGACCCGGAGGCCTTCCGCGCCGCACTCCCCGAACTCGGTGACCTCGATCCCGAGCTGGCCGCGGACGTGCGGATCAACCTGTGGCAGGGCGGCACCGACCGGGAGTCGCTGGAGCTGATCCAGGACCTGATGGTCGACTACGCCTTGGTCGAGGAACCGGTCGACCTCGACGAGATCGTGGTCGGCTGACCGGTGACGAGCACACGTCGGATCGAGACACAGGTCGCCGTCGTCGGCGGCGGGCCGGTCGGGACGGGGCTGGCGATCGCGCTGGGGCAGCGGGGCGTCCGGTGCGTCGTCCTCGAGCGCCGCCCCGAGCCGCAGCCGGTGCCCAAGGGGCAGAACCTCACCCAGCGGACGATGGAGCACATGCGGGCCTGGGGCGTCGAGGAGCGCGTCCGCGCCGGCCGCCTGATCCCCGCGGGCCAGGCCATCGGGGGCATCACCGCCTACGGCTCGCTGCTCGGGGAGTACTCCTACGAGTGGCACCGCCGCGCCGCCGTGCGCCGGTTCTACGCCGCCGACAACGAGCGTCTCCCGCAGTACGCCACCGAGCGGGCGCTGCGGGCCCGCGTCGCGGAGCTGCCGACGGTGTCGGTCCACTACGGCGCCCGAGCCGAGGAGGTGACCCAGGACGACCGGGGCGCCCGGGTCAGCGCCCGTGACGCGTCCGGCGAGGTGCTCGAGGTCGACGCCCGGTACGTCGTCGGCTGCGACGGCAGCCGGTCGGGGGTCCGCGAGGCCGCCGGCATCCCCCAGACCCGCACCGACCACGAGCAGCTGATGGTGCTGCTGGTCTTCCGGTCGGCGCAGCTGCACGACCTGCTCGAGCGGTTCCCCGGCACGTCGTACTTCAACGTGCTGAACCCCGAGCTGGAGGGCTACTGGCAGTTCCTCGGGCGCGTCGACGCCCGGGACACCTGGTTCTTCCACGCGCCGGTCGACCACGACACCGCCGTGCCCTCCACCGACTTCCGGCCGCTGGTGTGGCGCACGGTCGGCACGGAGTTCGACGTCGAGGTGCAGCACGTCGGCTTCTGGGACATGCGGTTCGCGCTCGCCGACCGGTACCGGGCGGGTCGCGTGTTCGTCGCCGGCGACGCCGCGCACAGCCACCCGCCCTACGGCGGCTACGGCATCAACACCGGGTTCGAGGACGCCGCGAACCTCGCCTGGAAGCTGGGCGCCGTCGTCGAGGGGTGGGCGGGCGACGGCCTGCTGGACTCCTACGACGCCGAGCGCCGGCCGGTCTTCGCCTCGACCCGCGACGACTTCATCGCCCGGTCCATCGAGGTCGACCGGGAGTTCCTCGCCTCCCACGACCCCGGCACCGACCGGCCCGGCTTCGAGGCCGCCTGGACGGCGCGGGCGACGGGCGCGCCCGCGGAGGTCGACGCGTACGAGCCGCACTACGAGGGCTCCCCCGTGGTCGCCGGCGGCGGGTCGGGGACCCCGAGCGCCTCCGGCCGGCACGAGGCGCGGGCCCGGGCCGGGCACCACCTGGCGGCCCAGCCGGAGGGCACCGGCGTCGACCTGTTCGACGAGCTGACCGGCGGCGGGTTCGTCCTGCTCCGCTCCGGGACGGCGGGCGAGGAGCTGGTGGCGGCCGCGGCCCGTGCCTCGGTCCCGCTGCGGGTCGTGGACGTCGACGACGCCGTCCGTGCCGCCTACGGCGCCGACCTGGTGCTGGTCCGCCCCGACCAGTACGTCGCCTGGGCCGGGGACCGCTGCGACGACGCCGACGCGCTCCTCGCCACCGTCACGGGGCACTCCGCCGCCTGACGCCCCGCGAGGGACGCGGCACCCGGAGGGGCAGAAATGGCCATTTCTGCCGCTCCGGGGCCGGTCAGCGGGGCAGGCCGAGGGCGCGGGCCACCAGGTTCCGCTGGATGTCGTTGGTCCCGCCGGAGACGACCATCATGATCGACAGCCGCAGCGACTCCTCGAACGTCTGCGGCGCCCCGGCGTTCGGGCCGTCGGCCAGCGCGGCGGCCGGGCCCAGCAGCCGGAGCACGGCCTCGCCGAGGTCCTCCTCGAGCTCGCTGCCGATGATCTTGGCCATGGCGGCGGCCGCGGGGTCGCTGCCGGCCTGCAGCGCCCGGCGGGTGCTGGACGCCACCAGCGCCCGCGCCGCCTGCAGCCGCACGGCCAGCCCGGTCAGGGTGGCCCGGGCCGCCGACCCCCGCGACCCCGCCGCGGCGGGGTCGGCCCGGAGGGCGCCGAGCAGGTCGTCGAACAGCCGCAGCAGCCGGGCCGTCCCCGAGGCGATGTGGATCCGCTCGTGCGCCAGCGCCTCGGTGAGCACCCGCCAGCCCCCGCCCGGCTCGCCGACCCGGGCCGAGTCCGGCACCCGCACGTCGTCGAAGAACGACGAGCAGGAGATCTCCCCGCCCAGCGAGCGGTGCTCCTGGATGCTCCAGCCGGGCAGCCCGACCGGGAAGCAGAACACGGTGATCCCGGCGTGGGCCCGCGCCTCGGGGTCGGTGCGCGCGGCCAGCCAGATCCACTCGGCCCGGTGGGCGCCGGTCCCCCACATCTTCTGACCGTTGACGACCCAGTCGTCGCCGTCCCGGCGCGCGGTGGTGCGCAGGTGGGCGAGGTCGGAGCCGATCTCGGGCTCGGAGTAGCCGAGGTAGAACGGCATCCGGCCGCGGCTGATCAGCGGCAGGAACTGCTGCTTCTGCTCCGGCGTCCCGTGCGCGGCGATGGACGGGCCGAGCATCGCCGCGGCCACGCGCGCGCCCCGCGCCAGGCCGGCGTGGGTGAGCTCCTCGCCGATCGCCACCTGCTCGGCCGGGCCGGCCGCGCGGCCGCCGAACTCCCGGGGCAGGCCGGGGGCCAGGTAGCCGGCGTCGGCCAGCAGGTCCAGCAGCGCCGGGTCCTCCCCCGTCAGCCCGTCGGGCACCCGCTCGGCGAGGAAGGCCCGCACCTCGGCGCGGGCGGCCTCGGCCTGCTCACCCAGGTCCAGGGCCGGCAGCCCGGCCCCGGTCTCCAGCAGGACGTCCGCCGGCTCCCCGGCGGGAGGCGGGAGGACGGCGAGCCGGGTGACGTCGGCGTGGACCCGGCGGAACAGCCAGGGCGCCTCGTGCTCCTCGAAGTAGCCGATCGCGGCGAGGGTGTGGTGGGCACCGAACTGCACGCGGGCCGCGGTGGCCGCGGCGTGCGCGACGGCGAGCTCGGCGGCCAGCAGCCACGAGGGGTCGCCCGCCACACCCAGCCGCGCCGCCTCCTCGGCCAGCGCGACGAAGGCGGCGACGTCGATCGCGCCGTCGACACACCGGTGCGACACCGCCTGGAAGGAGCCGATCGGCTTGCCGAACTGCTGCCGCAGGCTCGCGTGCGCCAGAGCCAGCTCCGCCGCCCGCCCGGCCGCGCCGTACGCGCGGGTGGCCAGCGCGAGCCGCAGCACCGCGCGGGCCTCCTCGGCGTGCGCGGCGGTGACCGGCACGACCACCCCGCCCCCGGCGGCCAGGTCGACGTCGGACCAGGCCGGCGCCGGCGTCCCCCCGGTGGGGCGGACCGCGGCGATCGGCACCAGCCGGGCCTCGCCGTCCCCCGCGGGGAGGAGCAGGACGTGCGTGGCGGCCGCGGCCGCCTCGACGAACCGGACGGTCCCCGCCGCCGACTCGGCCGCCGCGACCACCGGGCGGACCCGGCCCTCGGCGACGTCGGCCGCGAGCCGGCCGTCCAGCAGCCGGGTGGCGACGTAGACGTCGCCCAGGGGCAGCGGGCAGGCCAGCCGGCCGAGCTCACCGGTGACCGCGAGCAGCGCGTCGAGCGCCCCCTCGCCGCCCAGCTCGGTCCAGCCCTGCCGGACGGCGACCTCCCAGGCGGCCCGCAGCGCGGCGTCCCCGGCGTCCGGGCGCCCCGCGACCTGCGGGGCGTCCCAGGCCGCCTGCAGCGCGCCGGCGACCGTGGCCCGCAGGTCGGCGAGCTCCTCGACGGCCAGCGCCGTCATGCCCCCTGCGGTCCCTTCCAGCGGCTGAACACCGTCCGCGCGTTCTGCTCGAAGACGGCCGTGCGGTCCTCGTCGGTCAGCGTGTCGATCTCCTCGATGACCGGCTTCAGGTCGTCGAAGGGCCGCCCGGTGGCCGGGTCGGTCACCGAGCCGCTGCCCGGCCGCTCGGTGCCGAACAGGCAGCGGTCGGGGCCGACGGTGGCGAACAGGTAGGCCAGCGACGCCTTGTTGTAGAGCACGGTGTCGAACCACAGCCGCCGCAGGGAGACCTCGAACCGCTCCTCGAGGACGTCCTTGCCGAGCCCCGGCGCCAGACGCGCGGACTGCCAGCGGCCGATCTGGTACGGGATGGACCCGCCGCCGTGCCCGACGATGATCTTCAGGTCGGGGAAGTCGAGGAGCGTGCGGGAGCGCATCAGGGAGAGGACGGCGATCGACTCCTCGGTGATGAAGTGGTCGCTGTAGACCTCGCGGCCGTTGTAGCAGCCCGCGGAGTGGATCAGCGCCGGGACGTCGAGCTCGACCAGCTTCTCCCACAGCGGGTACCAGAACTCGTCGCCGAGGGTCGGGGTGTGCCCGCCGGTCCCCTCGTACGGGTCCGGGTTGAGGCTCACCCCGATGAAGCCGAGGTCCTCCACGGCACGGGTCAGCTCGTCGAAGACGGACTCCACCGGCGCCCCGGCGCACAGCGGCAGGCCGGCCACCCCGGCCAGCCGGTCGGGGTGCAGCGCCACCGAGCGGGCGATGACGTCGTTGTTGGCGCGGATCCAGCGGTGCACGATCTCGGCCGGCTTGGCCGAGTGCATCTGCTGGAAGGGCCGCGGCGAGATGAACTGCACGTCGGTGCCGACGCCGTCCATGATCGCCACGTTGCCGGCCGCCGACGCGGCGAGGGCCTCGTCGGTGGTCTTCGGCGGGTCCTGGTGGTAGCCGCCGCTGCCGAGCAGCTGGGCCCGGTAGGCGTAGAACACCTCGGGCGCGACGACGTGGGCGTGGGCGTCGATGATCACGGGATCTCCTCGGTCACGTAGGCGATGACCTCGCACTGCACGTGGAAGGCCGGCGGCAGGTCGCCGGGGACGGTGTGCCGCGCCGGTCGGTCGGCCGGGTCGGGGAACATGGCGAGCCAGTGCTCGTCGATGGCGGCGCGCGCCGAGCGGTCGCGCACGTGGAAGGTCAGCTTGGCGACGTGGTCGGTCCGCGCACCGCCGGCCTCCAGCACGCGGCGCACGTTGGCGAAGACCAGCGCCACCTGGGCGGCGACGTCGTCGGGCAGCTCCCCGGTGTCCGGGTCCTGGCCGAGGATGCTGCTGGAGACCAGCAGCGGCCCCACCCGGCTCGCCATGGGGATCGGGACGCCGCCGTGGTGCAGGCCCTCGACCTCGATCGACCGTCGTCCGCTCACCGGTCCACTCCCGAGGGCAGGCCGAACAGCTCCAGCGTCGTCGCGCCGGCGCGCAGCTGCTCCATCACGCCGGCCTCCTTGCGCTCGCGCGCCTCGCCGGCCGCGACGGCCGCCTCGGCGGCGTCCGCGGGGACGACGACCACGCCGTCGGCGTCGGCGACGACGAGGTCACCGGGTGCGACCAGGACGTCGCCCAGCCGCAGCCGGCCGCCGATCGCGCCGGGGCGCAGCGGGTCCTTCACCGTGCCGCGGATGCAGGTGCCGGTGCTCCACACCGGGAAGCCGAGCCCCTGCATCTGCACCGCGTCCCGGACGCAGCCACTGATCACCAGGCCGGCGATGCCACGCGCCTGGGCGGCGGTCGCCATGACCTCGCCCCAGTAGCCGAAGTCCTCCCCCGTGCCGACCTCGACGACCAGCACGTCGCCGGGGGCCGCGGTGTAGATGGCGCGGTGCAGCCAGAGGTTGTCCCCGTCGGGGCACAGGACCGTCACGGCCGGGCCGGCGATCGGGGGCTGCTCGCGGTACAGGGCGCTGATCGACGAGGGCAGCGCGCCGATGCGGCCAGCGGCCTCGTGCACGGTGGACGCGCCCAGGTGCGCGGCGCGGGTGACCAGCTCCGCGCTCCAGCCGCTCACCGGCCCTCGCCCGCGCGCTGCAGCTCGTGGTAGCCCTGCGCCGCCCGAGCGTCGCGCAGGCTGCTGCCGGACAGCGCGGCGGCGAGGATGGCGCCCTCCCGCTCCTCGATCTCCCGGGCGATGGCGAGCACCTCCTGCTCGTACTCGACCGGGACGACCACGACGCCGTCGTCGTCGCCGACCAGCAGGTCCCCGGCGCGCACGCGGATGCCGGCCACGCTGACCGGCGTCCCGACGTCGGAGACGGTCACGCGGTCCTTGCCGGTGCGCATGAACCAGCCGCGGCTGTAGACCGGGTAACCGATGTCGCGGGCACGGTGCACGTCGCGGCAGACGCCGTCGATCACCGTGCCAGCCACGCCGCGGGAGGAGGCGACGGCGGTGAGGATGTCGCCCCACACGGTGCAGTCCTCGCGGCCGCCGTTGTCGATCACCACGACGTCGCCGGGCGGGACGTCGTCGATGAAGTCGCCGACCGTGCCCGGCGGTCGACCGGTGGCCACGTACCGGACGGTGAACGCGCGGCCGAGCAGCCGCTGCCCGGCCGCGAGGGGCTTCACGCCCTGGCAGGCGGCGGGTAGGGCCAGGCGGTCCATCGCGTCGGACAGCGCCGCGGTGGGCAGCCCGGCGAACTCGGAGGCGGGCAGCAGCTCGCTCATGGGGTGGGGCGCTCCTGGGGCGGGTCAGTGGGGGCTGGGGAACTGCGAGTCGTGCATGACGTCGACGACGGAGCGCCCGGAGCGCACCGCGGCGACCATGTCCCGCTCGCGGGCGGCGATCCGCTCGGCGAGCTCGACCACCTGCTCGGCGAGGTCGGCCGGGACCACCACGGCCCCGCAGACGTCGGCGACGAGCAGGTCGCCGGTGCGCGCCGGGACGCCGCAGACGGTGATCTCCTCGTCCATGCCGAGCTGCACGATGCGACCGCGGGCACTGGTGGGGACGACCGCCCGGCCGAACACGGGCAGGCCGAGCTGCTCGCTCTCCCCGATGTCGCGGCAGGCGCCGTCGATGACGATGCCGGTGATCCCCGCCTGGGTGGCGGCGGTGCTGAGGATGCCGCCCCAGGAGGAGACGTCGGTGCGGCCGCCGGCGTCGACGAGGACGACATCCCCGGGCTCGGCGGTCTCGATCAGCCGGGTGCCCAGGTGCACCGTGGGCCCGGAGCCGGGCTCCCTGGGGCCGACCCGCAGCGTGCGGACCCGGCCGACGACCACCCGGGGCACCGGCCACAGCGGCCGCACCCCGGAGAGGACCCCCGCGCGCCCGTAGCCGTCGAGGGCGTCGGACAGCGCGCAGGTGTCGAGGGCCGCCAGCCGGGCCAGCAGCGAGGCCGGCCCGGCCGGCGAGCCGCTCATCAGACCAGCTGCCGCACGACGCTGGCCGCCACGCAGGCGGGCTTCGGCGAGCCCTCGACCTCGAAGGTCACCGTGGTCAGCACCTGGATGCCGCCCTTGATGTCGGTGACCTCGTCGATGACGGCCTTGGCGCGCAGCTTGGCGCCCACCGGCACCGGGGAGGGGAAGCGCACCTTCTCCAGGCCGTAGTTCACGCCCATGGTGAAGCCGGTGAAGCTGTACAGCTGCGGCAGGAAGCGCGGGATCAGCGACAGGGTGAGGAAGCCGTGGGCGATCGGACCGCCGAAGGGGCTCTCCTTCTTGGCGCGCTCGACGTCGACGTGGATCCACTGGTGGTCACCGGTGGCGTCGGCGAAGAGGTTGACCATCTCCTGGGTGACCTCGACCCAGTCGGTGGGGCCGACCTCCTGGCCGACCAGGCTCTTGACGCCCTCGACGCCGTCAGCGGTGATGGGGGTGGTCATGGGGATCTCCTCGCTGGGTGGGGACTGCTACTGGGTGGACTCGGCCAGGCGCCGAGCCCAGGACAGGTCGGCCTTGCCGGACGGGCTGCGCTTGAGCTCGTCGACGACGACCAGTTCGCGGGGGCGCTTGTGGTCGGCCAGCCGCTCGCCGACGTAGGACCGCGCCTCCTGGTCGGTGAGCTGCGCGCCGGGTCGCAGCGCGACGACGGCGACGATCCGGGACCCCCATCGCTGGTCGGGGGCGCCGACGACCATGGCGTCCCGGACGGCCGGGTGGGTGAGCAGGACCTGCTCGACCTCCTCGGCGTAGACCTTCTCGCCGCCGGTGTTGATCACCCGGCTGCCGCGGCCGTGGAAGACCACGGTGCCGTCGGCCTCGATGCTGGCCATGTCGCCGGGGACGACCCACCGCTTCCCGCCGAACTCGCGGAAGGTCGCCGCGGTCGCCTCGGCGTCGCCCTGGTAGGCGATGTGCTCGTCGACCGGGGCGGCCAGCATCCCGATCTCACCGGAGCCGGGCGGGATCGGCCGGCCGGTGTCGTCGACCACCTGCGCGCCCGGGAAGAGCTGGAAGCGCGCGGTCTCGGCCGGGTCGCCCCGGCGGGTCTCCTGGACGGCGTACGGGCCGCCCTCCGAGGAGGCGACGAGGTCCCGGCACACCATGTCGGCGTGCCGGAGGAGCCGCTGCTTGACGTCGGCGCTCCAGGTGACGCCGACGCTGATCATCAGGCGCAGGCTCGACAGGTCGTACGGACGGCCGGCCGCCTCCGCGGCGTCGAGCGCGTCGGCCAGCGGCCGGGCGAAGACGTCGCCGACGATCGACACGGTGTCCACCTGCTCCCGCTGCACCGTGGCCGCGAGCTCGTCGGGGTCGTAGGACTTCGACGGGAGATAGACCACCCGACCGCCGGCCAGCAGGGCGCCGAAGGTCGTGTACATGCCGGTCGCGTGCATCAGCGGCGGCGCCGGCAGGCACACCATCGCGTCCCGGTCGAGACCGAGCCGCTCCAGCGTGGCCCGCAGCTCCTCGAGCGTCTGCGGGAGCGACTGCCCGAGCAGCAGCAGCCCGTTGGCGCTGCACGTGGCGAACAGCCCGGAGTGCCGGGACAGCACGCCCTTGGGCCTGCCGGTGGTGCCGCCGGTGTACATCAGCCAGTGGTCGTTGCCGCGCTCGATGCGCGGCGCCGGCTCGGTGCTAGCCAGCGCCTGCTCGTAGTCGGCGGCCCACGCGGGGACGTCGTCCGGGCCGCCGACCTGCACCAGGGTGCGCAGCCGCGGCAGCGCCGGGAGGGCCTCGCCGAAGCGCTCGGCCAGGGAGGCGTCGAAGACGACGGCCTCGGCCTGCGCGTCTTCGAGCAGCGAGACGATCTCGTCGCGGCGGTACCGGTAGTTGACGTTCAGCGGCACCGCGCGCAGCTTCAGGATCGCGTAGACGCTCTCCAGGTACTCGATGCCGTTGTAGAGCGCCACCGCCACCCGCGACTCCGGGCCGATGCCCTGCGCGGCGAGGTGCCCGGCGAGCCGGGCGGCGCGCTCGTCCAGCTCGGCCCAGGTGCGGCTCCGGTCACCGTGGCTGACCGCCAGCCGGTCGCGCCGGAGGTCTCCCACCGTCTCCAGGACGGTCGCGAAGCTCTCGTTCACGCCCCGTTCCCGGTGAGTCCGAACAACCGAGCCGCGTTCTCCTTCATGATCTTCGGCCGGACCTCGTCCTTGATGGAGATCGAGTCGAAGTCCTTCATCCACCGCTCGGGCGTGATGACGGGGAAGTCGGAGCCGAAGAGCACCTTGTTCTTCAGCAGCGAGTTGGCGTACTGCACCAGCTGCGGCGGGAAGTACTTCGGCGACCAGCCCGACAGGTCGATGTAGACCTGCGGCTTGTGGGTCGCCACCGACAGCGCCTCGTCCTGCCACGGGAAGGACGGGTGCGCCAGGATGATCTTCATGTCCGGGAAGTCGACGGCGACGTCGTCGACGTGCATCGGGTTGGAGTACTTCAACCGGATGCCGCCGCCGGCGCGCTGGCCGGCGCCCACCCCGGTCTGGCCGGTGTGGAACAGCGCCACCAGGTTGTGCTCGGCGATGACCTCGTAGAGCGGGTACGCCGACCGGTCGTTCGGGAAGAACGCCTGGGTGTTCGGGTGGAACTTGAAGCCCTTCACCCCGTACTCGGTGACCAGCTTCCGGGCCGCGCGGACGCCGGCCGCGCCGCGGGCGGGGTCGATGCTGCCGAACGGGATGAGGACGTCGCTGTGCTCGGCGGCGAGCTCGGCGACCTCCTCGTTGGTGGGCACCGGGTCCTCGCCGGTCTGCGAGACGCTGTCCACGCCGAAGACGACCGCGGCCATCCTGCGCTCGCGGTAGTACTCGGCCACCTCCGGCACCGAGTACTGCGGCATCTTGCCGATGCCGAAGTACTCGCCCATGTCCTCGGCGTCCGCGGTGTACGCGGTGCCCTTCACCGACTTGTGCACGTGGGTGTGCACGTCGATGGCGACGATCGCGTCGAGGTCGATCCCCATGCCGGTCACTTCCCCTCGGGCTGGCCGGGGACGGTGTCCGGCTTGAACGGCTGCAGGCGCGGCGCGAAGGTGGTCGGGAACGCCTCGGCGAGTGCGTCGGCGCTCCAGCCGCCCTCGCGGACCTCGACGGCGACCTCGGTCGGGTGCGACCAGATCGCGATCCGGTCGCCGCCGGCGCTGATGGCCTGCCCGGTGACCCCGGCGGCCTCGTCGGAGGCGAGGAAGACCACGAGCCCGGCGACGTCGTCGGGGGTGCCCAGGCCGCTGGCCCGGACGTCGGCGGGCAGCTGCTCGCCGCGGTCGGCCATCTCCACCAGCTCGGCCATGCCGGGGATGGTGGCGACCATGCGGGTCAGGGCGACGGGGATGACGGCGTTGACCGTGGTGCCGCTGCGCTCCAGCTCGGCGGCCCAGGTGCGGACCAGGCCGACGATGCCGGCCTTGGAGGCGGTGTAGCCGGTCTGGCCGAAGCTGGCGCGCTGGCCGGCCGGCGAGCCGATCAGGATGAGCCGGCCGTTGCCGCCCTGCTCCTTGAACTGCTTGCCGGCGGCCCGGCCACAGGTGAAGGTGCCGCGCAGGTGGGTCTCGACGACGAGGTCGAAGTCCTCGTCGGCCATCTTCAGCAGCGTGCGGTCCCGCAGGACGCCGGCGTTGGTGACCATGACGTCCAGCCGGCCGAACTCCTCGACCGCCTTGGCCACGAGCGCGTCGGCCGCCTCGGTGGAGCCGATGGCCGAGCCCTCGGCGACGGCGGAGCCGCCGGCGTCCTGGATGGCCCGGACCGTCTCCTCGGCGAGCTCGACGTCGAGGTCGTTGACCACGACGGCGGCGCCGGCCGCGGCGAGCGCCTTGGCGTAGGCCTGGCCGAGGCCGCGACCGGCCCCGGTGACAACGGCGACCTTGCCGTTCAGCTGCATGGGAGTCCTCTCGAGAGCGTGGCACGGTGGCGCACGGGGTACGGAGCGGCACGCACCCGGTACCTGCCGCCTCCGGCAAGTTATTCACTTTCGTGGCGGACGTCAACGCGCAGTCGCAGGAGATGGAAGGCGTCCCGGGGTGGCCCGGGGGGCGCCGGCGCCCCCTCGGCGGCGCTCAGCCGCGGTCGGCCTCGGTGCCGCCGAGGTGCTCCACCAGCCCGACGGCGATGGCCGCCGCGCCCCTGTCGTAGCGGGTGCGCAGCCGCAATGCCACGTGCTCGGCACGGACCGCCGGCCAGTCCGCCGGCAGGTACTCCACCGGCAACCCCGGGTCGTGTCGGCCCAGCAGCGTCCACTCGCTCAGCAGCCACAGCTGGCGGGCGAGGTCGTCGGGCGCGTCGGGCAGGGGGTCGGGCCGGTCCCACCGGGCGAGGAACTGCTCGTAGCCGCGGGCGATGGTCGCGACGTCCCAGGCGTCGTCGATGAGGTCGGGCACCTGACTCGGCGCGGCGACCGACGCGCGGAACACCTTGAGGTGGTCCAGGACGTCGAGCTTGCGCACCAGCGCCTCCACGTCGACCTCGCGCGGCGCGACCCACAGACCGTTCTGCAGCATGCCGAACCCGGCCCACTGCAGGCGGGAGCGCAGCAGGTGGCGGTCGGCGCGGCGACTCTCCGGGAGGGAGAACCCGAGCAGCGTCCACTGCCCGTCCCACGTCCGGTTGACCGGCGACCGCCACGCCCGCTCGCCGCCCTCGGCCAGCTCGGCGCGGGCCCGCGGCGTCGGCGACAGGAAGATCCGCTTGCCTCGCCGGTGTCGCTCGAGCGTGCCGCGGCGCAGCATGCGGCTGACCGTCGACCGTGCCGCGTGCTCACCGACACCCACGCGGGCGAGGGCGTCGATGAGGCCGGGGGTCGGGACGGCGAGCCCGGGCTTCTCGAGGTGGACGCCGCAGAACATGAGGACGTGCGTCTGCGGGCGCACGGGGGCGGGGGCCAGCGGGTCGCCGCCCCCCACCGCCGGCAGGCCCTCGCCGGCGTCGGGGGCGAGCTCGTCCGGTGCCAGGTCATCGGGCGACAGGCCGCCGTCGCCGGACGGGGTGTGCGCGACGGTGGTCACGACGCCGGACCCCCCGGGTGCGGACGGCACGACGCCGGGCTCCACGGCGCCGGTGCGGACGCGCTCCTCATCGTGCACTCCTGCCGTTGCGGGACGATCGACGCGGAAGGAGCGGCGACGCCTGCGGCAACCCCGCTTTCCGCAGGGTGGCAGGCCACCTCCCACCTCCACGACGGTGGAAAAACAACATACGCAGGATCGTGACGATCGCCAGTAGTCTGCCTCTCGTGGAGGAGAATCTGGCGGCTGTCCTCGAGACCGTGGCCGACGAGCTGGGGGATGCGGCCGCCGTCGTGCAGGGCGACCGGGTCCGGACGTGGGCCGAACTCGACGACCGCGCCGCCCGGCTCGCCGCCGCGCTGGTCGCCCGCGGCGTGACCGCCGGCGACCGGGTCGGCGTCGCCCTGTGGAGCAGCCCGGAGTACGTCGAGGCGGTCCTCGCCGCCTGCAAGCTCGGCGCCGTCCCGTTCAACGTCAACTACCGCTACCGCGCCGCGGAGCTGGCGCACGTGCTCACCGACGCCGGCGCGGCCGCCCTGGTCTTCGACGGGTCGATGGCGGCCGTGGTCGCCGAGGCGGCGACCGGCGTCGGCGCGCTGGTCCGGATCGGCCCGGCCGCCGAGGGCGCCGAGCCGGTGGGCGAGGAGCTCGAGCGGCTGCTCGCCGGCGCCGCCCCGCTGCCGCGCACCGTCCTGCCCGATGGCGACTGGCTGCTCTACACCGGCGGGACGACCGGCCTGCCCAAGGGCGTGCTGACCCGGCAGTCCACCGTCTTCTCCGTCAGCTGCGTGCCGAACGGGTTCGCGAAGTTCGGCATCCCGGCGCCCACGACGCTCGAGGAGCTGGCCCGGCGCGCCCGCGAGTCGCGCGCCGAGCCCGACCGGCTGGTCACGTACACGCCGACGCCGCTGATGCACGGCACCGGGATCTACACGACCCTGGGCACGCTGGTGGCCGGCGGCCGCATCATCTTCCCCGCGTCGCGGTCCTTCGACCCGGACGAGCTGGCGGCGGCCGTCGCGCGGCACCGGGTCACCGACGTCGTCCTCGTCGGCGACGTCTTCGCCAGGCCCCTGGTCACCGCCCTCGACGCGGCCGCCGACGCCGGGCGCCCGTACGACCTGTCCAGCCTGCGCCGCGTGGTCTCGGTCGGTGCGGTGTTCAGCGCCGAGAACAAGGCGGCCCTGCTGCGGCACGCCGACGTCGACATCACCGACGTCGTCGTGGCCTCCGAGGGCGGTCCCTACGCCATGTCGCTGACCCGCCGCGGCGAGGTGACCCCGACGTCGCGGTTCGTCTTCGCGCCCGGAGCCCGGCTGCTCGACGACTCCGGCCGCGACGTGGTCCCCGGCTCCGGTCAGGTGGGGGTGCTGGCCGCACCGGCACCGCCCGAGGTCCACTACTCCGGCGACACCGCGGCCAGCACCGGCACCTTCCGCGTCGTCGACGGCGTCCGGTACTCCGTGCCCGGCGACCTGGCGACCCTGGAGGGCGACGGCTCGCTGGTCTTCCAGGGCCGCGGCAGCCGGGTGGTGAACACCGGCGGCGAGAAGGTGCAGCCGGAGGAGGTGGAGCAGGTCATCCTGCGCCACCCCGCCGTCCGGGACGCGATCGTCGTGGGCGTCCCCGACGAGCGCTTCGGCCAGCGGATCACCGCCGTGGTGGCGCTCGAGCCGGGCGGGGAGCTGTCGGTCGAGGAGCTGCGCGCCGCCGTGGGGGCGGAGCTGGCCGACTACAAGCGGCCGCGGGAGGTGGTCTTCGTCGACGAGGTGCACCGCTCCCCCGCCGGCAAGGCCGACCTGCGCTGGGCCGGGCGAGTGGCGCGCGGCGAGGACTGACCCAGCTCTGGGGCGACGGCACGTGACGGCGCAAGCCCTGGCTCAGCCGACGGTCGCGTCCACCGATGTCGGGAAGCCGGTCAGCTGCTCGACGAGAGCCCGCACCTGCGCCATGAGGGCCTCACGCCCAGCGCCAGTCAGCGCGTCCAGAGCCGCCGGCACATCTAGGCCGGCCGTGGCGATCGTCGCTGCCCTCGGCCCGCTCGTCGGCCCGATGGAGAGCGCCGGGCCCAGGACCGAGCTCTCTGCGGGGAAGACGATCCCGGCGCGTCGCCCCTCGGCCGCCGATCCGACCGTAAAGGCGTACAAGAAGGTCTGGTAGATGTCGCTGACCGCGATCCTCCGCGCCTCGTACAGCTTGTACTTCACGTCGACCGGAACCCGCTGACCGCTGGCCCGGTCCTCCACGATCAGGTCCGGCTCGATCGCGGTGTAGGTCCGTCCGGTTCCCTCGTCGCGGATCAGCGCAGGAAAGCGCCGCCGCGGGAGGACCGCCAACGCGCTGCTCTTCGCCAATGCCTCATCGACCAGCCGCATCACGAAACGCTCGAAGACCCGGTTCATGTCGACGAGGAAGGCCCCGACGCTGACGCTGGACCGCGTAGTCGCGTCGTCGAAGGCCAGCCCGCGGAGGACGAGCTTGGCGAGTTCGTGCGCCGGGCGGTACCGGGCATTCCGACGGTCGTAACGGATCCGCTGTTCGAACCACCCAGCGTCGACCGTCGTGGGCTCGCACACCTCGGCGTAGATGCTGCCGAGCCGGGAGGCGGCAGCGCGGATGTCCGCGTCCTTCGCTCGTCGCCGCGCGAGGGACAACCCAGCAGCGACCAGTTGGTTGTCGGGGGTGTCACCGTGGTAGTCGTCGAAGTGGCACTCCAGCCGGTCCACCCGGCCGGCGCGGCGTAGGTACTGGTCCCGGTAGCGAAGCCGCCCCCGGAGGACCGGCAGGTCCCCATCCGTCACCTGGTAGTCCCGCAGCAAGCCGTCCCTGACCAGAGCACCGGCCTCCTCGGTCAGGAGCAGACAGAGCAGGTCCAACAGGTCCAAACCGTCGAGGGCGAGAGTCCGCTCGGTCGGCAGACGCTTGAGCATCCGGATGCCCAGTGCGTACTCGAACATCCGTAGGACACGGAGGGTGCCCCCGGCGAGCTTGGGTGCCACGACGACCTCAAGACACGAGAACCGAACGACGCCGACCCACGAGCTTGCCGTGACCTCGACGGAGCCGTTGGCCAGCCAGCGCACGTCGAGGCGAGCCGACTGCTCTCCCCCGCGCGTCAGGCGTTCAGCCAGGCGCAGGTCGGCGTCGGTGGGACGTGGTTGCTGACCGACGAGGACCCGTTGGTACTCGCTCAACTCGAGCACCACAGCCGCGGTCATGCGGAGGCGTGGGCGCTGAAGTGCGCTGCCAGAGCAGCACATAGCTCCTCGGGGTCGTCGACGACGGCCGACGGCGTCTGTGCCGCCACGTCGATCACCGAGCCCAGGACTGTCCCGAGCTCGTCGTAGTCCTCGTAGAGGTACTCCTGCAGGAGCGGCAGGAGTTCGTGCCTGAAGATCGCGGCGAACTGCTCGGCGCTGTCGACCACCGAGGGGCCGTCGAAGAACAGTGCGTGGCCGACCTGCTTCTCGCGCCCGAGGCGTGACCTCACACGCTCGTTCAGGTTCTCGAGGAACAGGTCGAGCGCCAGCGCACCCGCCGTGGAACCCGAGAGGAGTTGTGCGTCGGGGAGCAGCTCGATGAACGCGAAGCGCCGGCGCAGCGCCGTGTCGAGGAGATGAATGCTCCGGTCGGCAGTGTTCATGGTTCCGATGATGTGGAGGTTCGATGGGACGGCGAAGTCCTGACCGCTCTGAGGCAGGCGGACGGGCAGCCCCCGCTTGTCCTTCTCGATGAGCGTGATGAGCTCACCGAACACCTTGGGGATGTTGCCGCGGTTGATCTCATCGATCAGGAGGACGTGGGGCCGGGACGGGTCCGCCGCCGCCGTACTGCACACCTCCTTGAAGATCCCGTCGGTCAGCGTCAGGTCCAGGGCGCCGGCCACGGACGATTCCCGAGGGCGGAACCCCTCAACGAAGTCCTCGTACGCGTACGAGGGGTGGAAGGTCACCCGGGTCAGTCGCCGCGCCCCTCCTCCGGCATGCACCGCCACCGCTGGGTCACGCTCCCCCAGCAGGCCGAGGAGTCGCTCGGCCTCGACGGGCGTGAGTTCGAACAACGTGCCCTGGCAGCGGAAGCGCGCCGGCTCACTCGCCGAGAGAACCGGATCGGACTGCAGCTCCTCGTAGGTGAGTCCGCTGGCGATCCTGGTGACCGGTTCCAGCGCGATGGCGGCCTCACACGGCGCGTCCGGGTCGTACTCGGTGGTCACCCGGGCGAGTGCCACGACCGCCTTGGTCGGCGTGGATTCGTAGCCGACGACGAGGTCTCCGGCTCGCACTCGCGGGAAGTTGCGCTTCAACCGCCCCACACTGAACTCCACGACTCCGTCGTCGAACAGACGGCTCCAGGACCACTCGTGTGCCGGGTTGGCCACCATGACCCAGACCTGCCGGTCCGGACGCGAGCCAGACGCGAGCTCTCGCTCGCGAGCGGCCATGCGGGCCTCGTCGACGAGGACTGCCTCCGCTGCTGCGCTACCCGTTCCTCCCTCCAGGAGCCAGACCGCTGCTCGCCGGGCCGTGTAGGTCTTACCGGTTCCCGGAGGCCCGTAGAGGACCACCTGGCCCCGCCGGCGCAGCGCCTGCTCGAGCTCGACGTACAGGGGGTCGACCGCCACCGCCTTCGGGCCGGCGATGGGCGACGCCGCGGTGATCCGTCGCAACAGATCGGCGGACACCTTGGACACTGTCGTCGTGGCCCAGCCGCGAACTGGCTCGATGGTCCGCGCAAAGGACGTGTCCCAGTCCACGGCGACCGTGTGCCGGTACTCCGGCCGCTCCTTCCGCCACGAGTAGCCCTCTTCGGTCACCGTGCCGATGGCCAGGACCTCGGACACGCCGCGGTTGGCGACGACCTTGTCGCCGGGCTGGAGCTGCACCAGGGTCCACAGCTCGTTCGACTTGCGAGACACCTGTGCCTCGTTCCCGCCGTACGAGTAGTGCTCCCGGAAGGCGGCGCGGAAGGCTTCCTTGGACTCGTACTGCGCCAGATCGCCGACATCGTCCCAGCCCACGCAGATGTAGCCGCCGTCGAGGCACTCCTGCCAGTACGTGCCCCGCTCCCCCGGCGCGATCTTCACGACGTCAACGGCCGCCCGAGGATCGGCCCAGTGGTATAGGAAGAAACCCAGTTCCTGAGTGCTCCGCCCACGCAGTTGAGGCACTGCCCGGAGGACGCCGAGGAGCTGCCGGTTGGCCTGGATGGCCGACCAATTGGAGGCCGGCTGGCCCAGTCTCCTCAGGAAGTGGTCGACGTGGGTCTTGGAGCAGACGGGGAGCAGCTCCGCCGGGAAGTAGACGAACAGCAACTTCGAGAGCAGCGCCGGCGCTCCACGCAGTGCCCTGATGTCATCGATCTCGTCGAAGCGGTCCGCGGACGCCAGTCGGAAGGCCTCCACGAAGCCGGAGCGCACCGCCTCCCAAGCCTCACCCACGGAGTCGTACTCACGAGGGAACCGCCACTGTCGGTCACTGGAACGCAGGAAGATCAGGTGCTTGTAGGACGATCCACCGCTCATGCTGGCGATCGAGCGGGTGTGGAACTCCATCCACCAGCACACGGTTCCGCCCGGCGTCTGCTGTCCAAGGGCGTAGGACTCGATCGGGAGCGTGGGCCACGCCTCGAGGTGGAACCGACGAGTGAAGTCCTCACGGAGCTGCTCGGTCTCCCCGAGACGACCGCTTTCAGTCGGGTCCCAGGTCCGCAGTGCCGACTCGATCGACTCGAGGACGGTCCGGTCCAGTTCCACAGCCGAGCGCTCCAGGGACACGCAACTCCTCACGGCGACAGGTCGGTTGCATCTCAGGCTGTCATGACCGGATGCCGGCCGCTCCGGGGACGCGGGCTGAACGAGGACTGACCGCGTTACCCGTGGGTAGCCTGCGTTCCCATGTCGCTCGCGCAGCCACTGGACGCCGACCCCGCGCCGCCCGCCCCGACGTTCGAGTCGACCGACCCCGCCACGGGTGCGGTCGTCGACGTCTTCCCCGTCCACGACGTCGCCGCGGTGGGCGCCGCGGTAGAGCGGGCCCGCACGGCCGCCGCGCGGTGGGCCGCCCTCGGCTTCGACGGCCGCCGGCGACGGCTGGCCGCCTACCGCGGCCACCTGGCCCGGAGGATGCACGAGCTGGCCGACCTGGTGCACCGGGAGAACGGCAAGCCGCGCGCCGACGCCCTCCTCGAGATCACCCTCGCCGTCGACCACCTGGCCTGGGCCGGCGCGCACGCGCGGAAGGTGCTCGGGCCGCGCCGGGTCAGCCCCGGTCTGCTGGCGGCCAACCACGCCGCCTCGGTGGAGTACCAGCCGGTCGGGGTGGTCGGGGTCATCGGCCCGTGGAACTACCCGGTGTTCACCCCGATGGGCTCGATCGCCTACGCGCTGGCCGCCGGCAACGCGGTCGTCTTCAAGCCGTCGGAGCACACCCCCGCCGTCGGGTCCTGGCTGGCCGCCGCGTGGCGGGCGGCCGTCCCGGACGTCGCCGACGTCGTGCAGGTGGTCACGGGGTTCGGCGAGACCGGGGCCGCGCTGTGCCGGGCCGGGGTCGGCAAGCTCGCCTTCACCGGCTCCGCGCCCACCGGCCGCAGGGTCATGGCCGCCTGCGCCGAGACCCTCACCCCGGTGCTCATGGAGCTCGGCGGCAAGGACGCGATGATCGTCGACGACGACGCCGACGTGGCCGCCGCCGCGGACGCCGCCGTGTGGGGCGCGATGAGCAACGCCGGGCAGACCTGCATCGGCATCGAGCGGGTCTACGCCACCGAGCGCGTGTACGACGCGTTCGTCGCCCAGGTGGAGGCGCAGGTGCGGGACCTGCGCCCGGGCTCGGACGACGCCGCCGCCTACGGGCCGATGACCATGCCCACCCAGGCCGACGTGGTGCGGCGGCACGTGGCCGACGCCGTCGCCGCGGGCGGACGGGTGCTCACCGGCGGGACCGTGGACGGCCGGTACGTCACACCGACCGTCCTGCTCGACGTCCCCGAGACCTCCGCCGCGGTGTGCGAGGAGACCTTCGGACCCACGATCACCATCACCCGCGTGCGCGACGCCGAGGAGGCGCTGGAGCGCACCAACGCCAACGCCCACGGCCTGGCCGGCGCGGTGTTCTCCCGGTCGAGGGCGCGCGCCATGGACCTCGCCCGCCGGATGCGCACCGGGATGACGTCGGTGAACTCGGTGCTCACCTTCGCCTCGGTGCCGGCGCTGCCCTTCGGCGGCGTGGGCGAGAGCGGCTTCGGCCGCATCCACGGCGCGGACGGGCTCAAGGAGTTCACCCGGGCCAAGGCGATCACCCGCCAGCGCCTGCCGTTGCCGGTGGACCTGATGAGCTTCCGGCGGCCGGCCGCCGCCGCGGACACCCTGGCGCGGGTCATGGGACTGGTCCACGGTCGCCACCGGTGAGTGAACTCGTCGACGTCGTGGGCGCGGCTGACCGGCGACCCGAGGCCGGCCGGCGCCACCTGACCTCCGGCTCGAGAGCCGGGCAGTGGAAGGGCTGTGCGCCGCCAGGCCCGCGGAGGATGCTCGGCGCCCCCGACGGGGAACCGCGACGAGGAGGAACCATGGCCCGCACCCCACAGGAGATCTTCCAGAGCCACGTGACCGCGATCGGTGCCGGCGACGTCGACGCGGTCGTCGCCGACTACGCCGAGGACGCCGTGCTCATCACCCCGGACGGCGTGACCCGTGGCCGGGACGGCATCCGTCAGGTCTTCACCTCCCTGCTCGGCGACCTGCCCGACGCGCAGTGGACGGCGCCCACCCAGGTCTACGAGGGTGACGTCCTGTTCGTCGAGTGGACGGCGGTCGCCGAGAAGGCCCGCGCCGAGGGTGTGGACACCTTCGTCTTCAGCGGGAACTCGATCCGGGTGCAGACCGTGCGCCTCACCCTCGAACGAACCCCCTGACGGCGCCCGCCGGGGTCAGGAGACTTGATCATCGCGCGGCCGGAAGGGTGGCCTCAGCCGTGCGCCTGACCGGCCGCGGCCTGCGTCGGCGACGGCGGCAGCCCGACGTCCTCACCGTCCGGCGCCGGGCGGGCGCGGCGGATCGAGATCGACAGGACCGCGGCCAGCAGGCACAGCGCCCCGGCAGCGAACCAGGCCAGGTCGTAGGAGCCGGTCACGTCCCGGATCACGCCACCGCCATACGCGGCGAACGCCGACCCGACCTGGTGGGAGGCGAACACCCAGCCGAACACCACCGGCGCACGTGCTCCGAAGTGCTCGCGGCACAGCGCCAGCGTCGGCGGCACGGTCGCCACCCAGTCCAGGCCGTAGAACACGATGAAGGCGATCATGCTGACGTGCAGGTCCGGCCCGAAGAGGGGCGGCAGCAGGAACAGCGAGAAGCCACGCAGCCCGTAGTAGGCCAGCAGCAGCACCCGCGGGTCGACGCGGTCGGTGAGCCAGCCGGAGAACACCGTCCCGGCGATGTCGAAGACGCCGACGACGGCCAGCAGCCCGGCCGCGGTCGTCACCGGCATGCCGTGGTCGTGGGCGGCGGGGATGAAGTGCGGCTGCACCAGCCCGTTGGTCGACAGCCCGCAGATGAAGAACCCGCCGGCGAGCAGCCAGAACGGCCGCGAGCGCACCGCCTCGGTCAGGCCGCGCACCGCCGTGCGCGCCGCGCCGGTCCGCACCGGCGGCACCTCGTCGGCCGGCGTCCCGCCGTAGGGCGCGACGCCGAGGTCGCTCGGCCGGTCGCGCAGCAGCCACACCACCAGGGGGACGACGGCGAGCGCGGCGGCCGTGGTCCCCAGGGACGCCGAGCGCCAGCCCCAGTTCTGGTCCGCCCAGGCCACCAGCGGCAGGAACACCAGCTGACCGGTCGCGCCGCCGGCGGTGAGGATCCCGGACACCAGCCCGCGGCGGGCGACGAACCAGCGGCCGGTCACCGTCGCGACCAGGGACAGCGCCATCGAGCCGGTGCCCAGGCCCACGAGGAAGCCCCACAGCAGGACCAGCTGCCAGCTCGCCGTCATGAACACCGTCAGGCCGCTGCCGGTGGCGGTCAGCAGCAGCGCCCCCACCACCACCCGGCGGATGCCGAACCGCTCCATCAGCGCCGCGGCGAACGGGGCGGTCAGCCCGTACAGCGCCATGTTCACCGCGACCGCGGCCGAGATGGTCGACACCGACCAGCCGAACTCCGCGCGCAGCGGGTCGATGAGCACGCCCGGCACCGCCCGGAACGCCGCGGCGCCGACCAGCGCCAAGAAGGTCACGGCGGCGACCCACCACGCGGGGTGGATGCGGTAGCGGGTGGCGGCGCGGGAAGGGTCGGTCGTCGTCACGGTGACGAGCATGACCGACGGCCGCGCACGGTCGACAGTGGCCCGGAGGCCAACATGTGCAACGATCCGGCCATGACAGGTGGCCCGGGTCCGGCGATCACCAGTGGCCCGGGTCCGGCCAGCACCAGTGGCCCGGGTCCGGCCAGCACGACGCCGGGCCCGCGTCACGAGGTCGCCGTCCTCGCCCTGCCGAACACCATCGCCTTCGAGCTGGGCCTGCCCCACCGGCTGCTCGAGTCCGCCGTCGACGCCGACGACCACCGCTTCTACCGCGTGCGGGTGGCCACCCTCGACGGCGGCCCCGTGCGCACCTCGGCCGGCTTCGACGTCCTGCCGCAGCACGACGTCTCACTCCTGGCCGAGGCCGGCACCGTCGTCGTCCCCGGCGTGTACGGCGGGCCGGCGATGACCGACGGGACACTGCCGGCCGAACTCGCCGAGGCGTTGCGGGCGGCCGCCGGGCACGCCCGGCTGCTGTCGATCTGCACCGGCGCCTTCGTCCTGGCCGCCGCCGGGCTGCTCGACGACCGGCCGGCCACCACGCACTGGATGCACGCCCCGGCGTTCCGGCGCCTCTTCCCCGCCGTGCGCCTGGACCCCGGCGTGCTCTTCGTCGACGACGGCGACGTGCTCACCTCCGCCGGCAACGCGGCCGGCATCGACCTGCTGCTGCACCTGGTCCGCCGCGACCACGGCAGCGAGGTGGCCAACCGGGCCGCCCGGCGCAACGTCGTCGCCCCGTGGCGGGAGGGCGGCCAGTCGCAGTTCGTCGAGCGCGCGCTGCCGGAGACCGGCGAGAGCGGCACCGCGGCGACCCGCGCCTGGGCCGCCGACCGGCTGGCCACCCCGCTCACCCTCGCCGACCTCGCCGCGCACGCGCGGATGAGCGTGCGCACCTTCACCCGCAGGTTCCGCGAGGAGACCGGACTGTCACCGCTGCGCTGGCTGGCCGGGCAGCGGCTGGCCCTGGCCCGGCAGCTGCTCGAGTCGACCGACGCCCCCATCGACCGGGTCGCCGTCGACGCCGGGTTCGGCACCCCGGCCTCGCTGCGGCAGCACCTGCGGGCCAGCATCGGCGTCGCCCCCGGCACCTACCGGCGCGCCTACCGCGGCAACGGTGTGACCGGACACTCCCAGGGGTGAGGGCACAAACACCGTCCGCGTCTGGTTGAGTACGACGTACCGGCGCCGCCCTCCGCTCATCCGGAGCTGCAGGACTCGACGTCGGGCCGAGGCTGCGCCACCCAGGCGCGCCCGGTTGTCCGACGTCCCGCTGACGACGTGAGCCCGCCCTGCCTGCGCAGGTGCGCCGGAGCTCGCGGTCGCCGGGTCGCGCGGAGAGCCACACCGAGCGTCAGGACACCCAGATGACCTCGCACGACCCCGCCACGCCCACCGCCGACACCGCCGCACCGCGCTCCCGCCGCCGCGGCAGCCGCGGCCGGGGCCGCCCGGCCGGCGCGCAGCCGGCCGGTGCGCGAACCCGCCCCCAGCCGGACCCGGTGCCCGCCGCCGTCGTCCCCGCCGGGGACGACGCCACCGTGCTCCCCACCGACACCACCTTCGCCGAGCTCGGCGTGCCCGCCCCGCTGGTCGAGGTGCTCACCGCCAGCGGCATCACCGCCCCCTTCCCGATCCAGGTGGCGACGCTGCCGGACACCCTCGCCGGGCGCGACGTCCTGGGCCGGGGCCGCACCGGCTCGGGCAAGACCCTGGCCTTCAGCCTCCCGCTGGTCGCCCGGTTGGCCGCCTCCAGCAGCAAGCGGCAGCCCAGGCGGCCGCGGGCGCTCGTCCTCGTGCCGACCCGCGAGCTGGCCAACCAGGTCGCCGCCGTCGTCGACCCGCTGGCCCGCGCCCTGGGCATGAAGGCGACGACGGTCTTCGGTGGCGTCGGCCAGAACCCGCAGGTACAGGCACTGGCCGGTGGCATCGACGTGCTCATCGCCTGCCCCGGCCGGCTCGAGGACCTCATCGGCCAGGGCCACGCCGACCTCGGGGCCGTCGAGGTCACCATCCTCGACGAGGCCGACCACATGGCCGACCTCGGCTTCCTCCCCGGCGTCAAGCGCCTGCTGGACCGCACCCCGAAGGTCGGCCAGCGGCTGCTGTTCTCCGCCACCCTGGACAACGGCGTCGACGTCCTGGTCAAGCGCTACCTGTCCAACCCGACGACGCACTCGGTGGACCCCGCCGTCGCGCCGGTGTCGACGATGACCCACCACGTGTTCCGGGTGGACGCGGCCGACAAGGCGCAGGTCGTCAAGGAGCTGGCCTCCGGCCTGGGCCGCAGCGTGCTGTTCACCCGCACCAAGCACCAGGCCAAGAAGCTGGCCAAGCAGCTCACCGCGGCCGGCGTGCCCGCCGTCGACCTGCACGGCAACCTCAGCCAGAACGCCCGCGAGCGCAACCTCGAGGCCTTCAGCAGCGGGGAGACCCGGGTGCTGTGCGCGACCGACATCGCCGCGCGCGGCATCCACGTCGACGACGTCTCGCTGGTCGTGCACGTCGACCCGCCGGCCGAGCACAAGGCCTACCTGCACCGCTCCGGCCGCACCGCGCGTGCGGGGGCCGGGGGCACGGTCGTCACCATCGCCACGCCCGACCAGGCCGGCGAGGTGCGCACGCTGGCCCGCCAGGCCGGGATCACCCCCGAGGTGTCGGCCATCAAGCCGGGAGCGCGCGAGGTCGTGGCGCTGACCGGGCCGGCCGCCCCCTACGTCGAGCCCGCCCCCGCGCCGGCTCCGCAGCCTCAGGGTCAGGGCGGTGGCCGACGTCGCCGGGGCGGCGGGAGCGCCGGTGCCGCGAGCACCGGGGTGCGCATCACGACCTCGGGTGCGGCGTCCACCGGGAGCCGCGGCGGCTCCGGCCGCCCGGCCGGCCCGGCGCGCACCCGCGCCGAGCTCGCTGCCCGCGCCGGGTCGCACTCGGCCGCCGGCTTCAGCGGCCGCGGCCGCCGCGGCGGGCGCTGACGCGTTCCCTCGGGGGCGGCCCGGAACGGCCGGGCCCCGAGGTGGTGGGGACGGCGGAGGTCGGCCACAGTGGAGCCGATCCCCGTCCGCCCTGATCAGCGAGGTGCACCATGCGTCTGCCCATCACCCTGTCCGAGATCGGCCCTCGCCTCTCGGCCGGCGCCTTCATCCTCAACAGCGGCCTGGGCAAGCGCGGTGCCGACGAGGGGACCGCGGCCGGCCTGCACGGGTTCGCGTCGGGCACCTACCCGTTCCTGAAGAACATCCCCCCGCAGCAGTTCGCCACGGGGCTCGCCTACAGCGAGATCGCGATCGGGGGCCTGCTGCTGGCGCCGTTCGTGCCCACGGCGGTCGCCGGTGCCGCGCTCACCGCGTTCTCCGGTGGCCTGCTGGGGCTCTACCTGAACACACCGGGCATGCGGAAGCCCGGTAGCCTGGCCCCCACCCAGGAGGGCCTGGCCGTCGCCAAGGACGTCTGGCTGCTCGGCATCGGCGTCGGCCTGCTGACCCGCGGCACGATCGACCGGGAACCGCGCCGCGTGCGCAAGGCCGCCAAGACGCTGTCCAGGGCCAACAGGAAGGCCACCAGGGCCGCACGTCGCGCCGAGTGACCCTGCGCGGGGGCGGCGGACGCCGGCCGCCCCCGCCGGTCACCCGGGCAGGAACACCTGGCTGACGATCCGGCGACGCCGCGCGCCGTCGGGCTCCAGTCCCACGCGCGCGGCGAGGACGGCGCGCAGGTCGGCGACCAGCTGCCCGAACTCCTCGTCACTCAGCCACAGCGCCACCTGCCGGTAGCCGACCCCGTCGGCGGCCAGGTCGAGCGGCCGGCTCCCCGCCCCGCCGGTATACCGGTCGAAGTCGGCCAGCAGCGCCGCCACGAAGGTCGCGAACGCGCGGCGGTGGTCCTCCGGGGTCATCCGCGCGGCCGCCTCGGCGTCCACGGAGACCGCCTCGGTCACCAGCCGGTAGCTGCGCTCCGCGGCGCCGCGCACCTTCCGCTCTCCCACCACCTCCAGGACGCCGGCGTCGGCGAGCACGCCCACATGTCGGTACAGCGTCGCCGCGGGGACGTCCGGCAGCAGCCCGCGCACCTCGCTCGTGGTCAGGGTGCGGTCACCGAGGAACGCCTGGACGACGCGCAGCCGCACGGGGTGGAGAAGGAGGTCCGCGGTCGGCATGGGCTCACCGTTCTCATGTTTGACATTGGTCTCGCCGTTGATAACGATAGCCCCATGGCAACCGTGACGACGTCTCCGCAGACCTTCACCCTCACCCTCACCCGCGGCGAGAAGCTCCTCGGCCTGCTCCGCGACCTCGACGTGCCCCGCTCCGCCGTCGAGTCGGTGGACGTCGTGCCCGACGGGCTGACCGCCGTCCGCGGCATCCGTGCCCCCGGCCTCGGCCTCCCCGGTGTCCGCGCGATCGGCACGTGGCGGCGGCGGGGCGAGAAGTCGATGGTGTCCGTGCGCCGCGGCCAGCCGGCCGTGCGGGTGCGACTGACCGGGCAGCGGTTCGACACGCTGCTGGTCGGAGCCGACGACGCCGCCACGCTCGCCGACGCGCTCACCGCAGGGCGCTGACCGTGCGGGAACTCGAGCTCCGGGTCCCCGGTGAGCCCCCGCTGGCCGGCACACTCACCCTGCCCGACGCCTCCCCCACCCCCCTGCCGGCGGTGCTGCTGGCCGCCGGCTCCGGCCCCATCGACCGGGACTCCAACCACCGGCGGATGCGCTTCGACGTCACCCGGCAGCTGGCGCACACCCTCGCCGCCGCGGGGATCGCCTCGCTGCGCTACGACAAGCGCGGCGTCGGCGCGAGCCCCGGCGACTGGCGCGCGGCCGGCCTGTCCGACAACGTCGACGACCTGGGCCGGGCCCACGACACCCTCGCCGCCCGGCCGGAGGTCGACCCGGCCCGCATCGCGCTCGCCGGCCACAGCGAGGGAGCGCTGCTGGCCGCCGCGCTGGCGGCGCGCGGCGGGCGGGCGGGGAACGGCATCGCGGGCGTCGTCCTGCTGTCGATGAGCGCCACCCCCGGCGAGCAGCTGCTGCGGTGGCAGGCCCGCCAGATCGGGCCGACGCTGCCCGCTCCGGTCCGCGCGCTGCTGCGGCTGTTCCGCATCGACCTCGAGGCGAAGGTGGCCGCCAACCACGCACGCATCAAGGCGACGACGACCGACGTCGCCCGGATCGGCGGCGCCCGCGTCAACGCCCGCTGGCACCGCGAGTTCCTCGCCCACGACCCGCGCGGCGACCTCGCCCGGCTGCACCTGCCGGTCCTCGCGTTGACCGGGGAGAAGGACCTCCAGGTGCCGGCCGGCGACCTCGACGCCATCGCGGCGACGGTGCCCGGCCCTGTGGAGGTGCACCGGGTGCCCGACCTGACCCACACACTGCGCCGACAGGCGGGCCCGGCGTCACTGCGGGCCTACCACGCCGAGCTGCGCTCCCCCGTCGACCCGGAGGTGCTGCGCACCGTCGTGGACTGGTGCTCCCGGACGCTCGGGGTCACGGCCGACTCCGCGCCACCTGTGAACCCCCTGTGAGAGAGTTCCCGCAGGTCCTTCAAAGTTGCAGCATCTCCGGCACAGCGGTCCCCGCCGAAGGAGCGGGGCCACCGGCCCCGAGGAGACCACCGTGCCCCTGATGACCGGCTCCGGCCGTCGCGCCGCCACCCTCGTGCTCGCCGTCGGCCTCGGACTCACCGCCTGCGGCGGGGACGACGGCGGCACCGAGACCCCGACCGCGACCGACAGCACGAGCAGCAGCGCCGCCGACACCGGCTCCAGCGCCCCCGCCTCGCCGGGGTCCTCGGCACCGGCTGAGACCGAGGCGGTGACGGTGACCGCGGTCGACTTCGACTTCGAGCTGTCGGAGGACTCCTACTCCGCCGGCACGTACACCTTCGAGGTGACCAACACCGGCACCATGCCGCACGACTTCATCGTCGAGCGGGACGGCGCGGACGTCGCCGGCACGCAGGTCCTCGAGCCGGGCGCCTCGGAGACCATCGAGGTGACCCTGGAGGAGGGCGACTACTCCTTCTACTGCGGCGTCGGCCAGCACCGGGCCAACGGCATGGAGACGGCGGTGACGGTCACCGCCTGACAGACCGCCTCCGGCCCGGCCGCCCCCGTCGGCCGGGCCGGAGGTCAGGGTCCGGGGACGGACGGCGGTTCCCCCGCTCGCCGTCCGTCTCCCGGACGTTCAGTTCCCGCTGGCGAACGCCGCGTCGAACGCGGCCGCCGGCGGGTCGAACGCCAGTCGCCGCACGAACTCCATTGCCTCCGGAGCCCCGACCAGCCGGTCCATGCCGGCGTCCTCCCACTCCACCGAGATCGGCCCGTCGTAGCCGATGGTGTTGAGCATCCGGAAGCACGCCTCCCACGGGACGTCGCCGTGGCCGGTGGAGACGAAGTCCCAGCCGCGTCGCGGGTCGGCCCAGGGCAGGTGGGAGCCCATCCGGCCGTTGCGGCCGTTGCCGACCTGCTTCTTCGCGTCCTTGCAGTCGACGTGGTAGATCCGGTCCTTGAAGTCCCAGATGAAGCTGACCGGGTCGAGGTCCTGCCACACGAAGTGCGACGGGTCCCAGTTCAGCCCGAAGGCCTCGCGGTGCCCGATGGCCTCCATCGTGCGGACCGTCGTCCAGTAGTCGTAGGCGATCTCCGACGGGTGCACCTCGTGCGCGAACCGGACGCCGACCTCGTCGAAGACGTCGAGGACCGGGTTCCAGCGGTCGGCGAAGTCGCGGTAGCCGTCCTCGATCATCGACTCGGGCACCGGCGGGAACATCGCCACGGTCTTCCAGATCTTGGACCCGGTGAACCCGACGACCGTCTTCACACCCAGGCGGGCCGCCGCGCGGGCGGTCGTCTTCATCTCCTCGGCCGCCCGCTGCCGCACGCCCTCGGGGTCGCCGTCGCCCCACACGCGCGGGTGGACCATGCCGCGGTGCCGCTCGTCGATCGGGTCGTCACAGACGGCCTGGCCGTTGAGGTGGTTGGAGATGGCGAAGACCTGCAGTCCGTGCCGCTCCAGGATGTCGAGGCGCTCCTGCACGTAGGAGTCGTCGTTCGCGGCGCGCTCGACGTCGAGGTGGTCGCCCCAGCAGGCGATCTCCAGGCCGTCGTAGCCCCAGCCGGAGGCCAGCCGGCACATCTCCTCGAACGGCAGGTCGGCCCACTGGCCGGTGAACAGGGTGACAGGGCGGGGCATCAGGTGTCTCCTCCATCAGGGGTCTCGGGCGGCCTCGTCCCGGGCCCCCGGCCCCCTGCAGGGCCCCGCGGGGAGCTCGCGAGCCGTGGGGGGCAGGGGGTCCTCGCACGAGTGGCGGGGAGGACGAGGTCCTTCTTCACTGGGCGATCTCGGTCCAGGCGGAGCCCGCGGCGGCGCTGCGCTCGACCCCGTCGAGCACCCGCTGCACCTGCAGCCCGTCGGCGAAGGACGGCGTCGGGTCCTCCCCCTTCGCGATGGCGGTGACCAGGTCGACGACCTGGTGGGTGAAGGCGTGCTCGTAGCCCAGGCCGTGCCCGGCCGGCCACCACGCGCCGACGTAGGGGTGGCCGGGCTCGGTGACGAGGATGCGGCGGAAGCCGGCGACCTCGGCGGGCTCGGTGCCGTCGAAGAACTCCAGGACGTTCATGTCCTCGAAGTCGAAGGCCAGGCTGCCGGCCGACCCGTTGACCTCGATCCGGATGGCGTTCTTGCGGCCGAGGGCGAACCGGGTGGCCTCGAAGCTGGCCAGGGCCCCGCCGCTGAACCGGCCGAGGAAGAGCGCCGCGTCGTCGACGGTGACCGTGCCCATCCCCTCGCCGGCGACGCCGGTGAGCGATCCGGCGGCCGCCGGCAGCGGCCGCTCCTTGACGAAGGTCTCCAGCAGCGCGCTCACGCCGGTGACCTTCTCGCCGGTGATGTACTGGGTCAGGTCGACGACGTGCGCGCCGATGTCCCCCAGCGCTCCGGAGCCGGCCTTGTCCTTCTCCAGCCGCCAGGACATCGGCGCGGCGGGGTCGGCGATCCAGTCCTGCAGGTACTGCGCGCGGACGTGCCGGATCTGCCCGAGCCGGCCCTCGGCCACCAGCTGCCTGGCCAGCCCGATCGCCGGAACCCGCCGGTAGGTGAAGCCGACCATCGACCGCACGCCGCGCTGGGCGGCGCGGGCGGCCGCCTCGGCCATCGCCTCGGCCTCGGCCACGGTGTTGGCCAGCGGCTTCTCGCAGAGGACGTGCTTGCCGGCCTCGAGGGCGGCGATCGCGATCTCGGCGTGCGTGTCGCCGGGGGTGCAGACGTCGACGAGGTCGACGTCCGCCCGCTCCAGCACCCGGCGCCAGTCGGTCTCGGTGGCGGCCCAGCCGAGCCGCTCGGCGGCCGCGGCGACGCGCGCGGGGTCCCGGCCGGCCAGCACGGAGAGCTCCGGGTGGAGCGGCAGGTCGAAGAAGTGGGGGGCGGTGCGCCAGGCCTGCGAGTGCGCGGCGCCCATGAAGGCGTAGCCGATGAGGCCGACGCCGAGGGTGGGGGTCATCCGGAGGCTCCTCGGGTGAGCGGAGCCGCCGGGTGGGCTCGGTGCCCACCCGGCGACCCCACGTCGGTCAGGACTCGAAGGCGCGGTCGATGTACTGGTCGACGTTCTCGGCGGTGACGACCGGGGCGTTGAGGACGATCTGCCGCGGGACCTCCGGGGAGACCAGGTCGGAGAGCGACTTCCCCTGCGCGATCAGCCGGGCCAACCGGATGCCGTCGGCGGCCTGGGTGTGCGGGTAGATGACGGTCGCCTGCAGGACGGAGTCGCCGGACTCGATCTCGCGCATGGCGTTGGCCGAGCCCGCACCGCCGACCATGACGAACTCGTCGCGGCCGGCGTTCTGGATCGCGGCCAGGACGCCGACGCCCTGGTCGTCGTCGTGGTTCCAGAGGGCGTCGATCTGCGGAGCGGCCTGGAGCAGGTTGGCCGCCGCCTCCTCGCCGCCCTCGACGGTGAAGTCCGCCGCGACGCGGTTGTCGACGGACAGACCGCACTCGCCGAGCGCGTCGGCGAAGCCCTGGCTGCGGTCCTGGGTCAGCGGCAGCGAGTCGATGCCGGCGATCTCGGCGACGACCGCGTTGGGGTTGTCCCCCACCTGCTCACAGATGTACGTGCCGGCCGAGACACCCATGCCGTAGTTGTCGCCGAGGATCGTGGCGCGGGCGGCGAACGGGCTGTTGAACTCGCGGTCGACGTTGATGACCGGGATCCCGGCCTCCATCGCCTGCAGCGCGACCGGGGTCAGCGCGGCGCCGTCGAAGGGCAGCAGCACGATGGCGTCGACGCCGTCGTTGATGAACGTCTCGACCTGGCTGATCTGCGTGCCGACGTCGTTGGTGCCCTCGGCGACGGTGAGCTCGATGTCCTCGTACTCCTCGGCCGCCGCGCGGGCGGCCTCGGTGATGCCGGCCATCCAGCCGTGGTCGGCGGCCGGGGCCGAGAAGCCGATGCGGACGGTGTCGCCGGTCTCGTCGTTCGAGCTGGCGGCGTTGCCCCCGCCACCGCCGCCGCCGGAGCTCTCCTCCGGGGTGTTGCTCGTGCAGCCGGCGATCAGGGCGCCGGCACCCACGAGGGCCACCGCGGTGGACGTCAGGCGCCGGTAGGGGCGCTGCCTCGCTGCAGACATGTTCTCTCCTCGGGGATCGCCTCCCTGGCAGGGTCTCGGCCAGGTGGTGGTGCGTCGGTGGTGCGCCGTCCGGGCCGGGCGACCCGGAGGGGTGAAGCTGATCCGACGACGGCGGGCGGGCCGCCGTCCGCGGGTCAGGTCTGGGGTCGCTCGGGAGCGCCGCCGGGCGGGGTGCCGCCGGGTCCGCCGGGCACGGAGCCGCCGGAGACCGTCCCCGCGGGCGCCCCGGTCGCGGCCGGGGCTCCTGGCCCGCGACCCAGCCGGCCGAGGCTGAAGTTCCCGGTGGCCAGCCGCATCTGGAGCAGGACGGCGACGACGATGATCACGCCGCGGGCGACCGCCTGCGCGGAACTCGACAGGTTGTTCAGCGTGAAGACGTTGCCGAGCGTGGTGAAGATCAGCACGCCGAGGACGGTGCCGACGATCGTGCCGCGGCCGCCGATGAGCAGCGTGCCGCCGATGACCACCGCGGCGATCGCGTCCAGCTCGTACAGCGTGCCGTGGGTGGAGCTGCCGGTCGTCGTCCGGGCCATCAGCATGACCGCGGCGATGCCGCAGGTGAGGCCGGACAGGACGTAGAGCCACATCGTGTGCCGCTGCACGCGGATGCCGGCCAGGCGGGCGGCCTCGGCGTTGCCGCCGACGGCGAAGGTGCGCCGGCCGAACGTCGTCCGGTTGAGCAGCACCCACCCGGCGAGCGCGACGAGCGCGAAGATGATCACGAGCGTCGGGACGCCGAGGACGTCGCCGGAGAAGAACGCGAGGAAGTCGCGGTCCTGGACGATCTGGGTGCGCCGGTTGGCGATGATCTCGGCCAGCCCGCGGGCCGCGGCCAGCATCGCCAGGGTGGCGATGAAGGCGACGAGCTTGCCGTAGGCGATGACGACGCCGTTGACCAGGCCGGCCCCGGCACCCACGGCCAGCGCCGTGAAGACCATGACGATCCAGTGGACGTCCTCGGCCATCTGCTGGGTCGCCAGCGTCGTGGCCCACACCGAGGACAGCGCGACCAGCGCGCCGACGGACAGGTCGATGCCGCCGCCGATGATCACGAAGGTCATCCCGATGCTGACCACGCCGATCACCGAGGCCAGCCGCAGGATCGTCAGGACGTTGTCGACGTCGAGGAACTGGTCGGGGGCGGTGATCGCGCCGACGACGCAGAGCACCGCCAGGGCGATCACCAGGCCGAGGTTGCGACCCACCGGACCGGCGAGGAAACCGGGGCCGCGACTGCTGCCACGGCCCGCCGTCGTGCCGGCCGGCTCCTGGGAGGCGCCGACCCCGGCCGCCGTCGTGCTGCCGCTCATGCCACGTCCCCTTCGTACGGTGCGTGCGCGGCGCCACCGTGGGCAGCCGCGTCCTCCATGACCAGGTCGAGCACCCGGTGCTCGTCGAGCGCCCCGGCCGGTTCCGCCGCGAGCACCCGCCCGTCGCCGATGACCAGGACCCGGTCGGCCAGGCCCAGCACCTCCGGGATCTCGCTGGAGACCACGACCACGGCCACGCCGCGGTCGGCCAGGTCCCGGATGAGTGCGTAGATCTCCGACCGCGCGCCGACGTCGACGCCGCGGGTGGGCTCGTCGAGCAAGAGCACCCGGCAGTCGCGCAGCAGCCAGCGGGCCAGGACGACCTTCTGCTGGTTGCCACCGGACAGCGTGCGGACCTCGCGGTCGACGTCGGCGGGCCGGACGTCCAGGGCCGCCACCTGCTCCCGCGCGGCCGCCTTCTCCGAGCCCCCGGAGAGGAAGCCGCCGCGGGCGAACCGGGCCAGGCTGGAGATGCTGATGTTGCGGTAGACCGACTCGCCGAGCAGCAGCGCCTGGCTCTTGCGCTCCTCCGGCGCCAGGCCGACGCCCGCGGCGACCGCCGCGGCGACGTCCCCGGGTCGCAGCCGGCGGCCGGCGACGCGGACGGTGCCGGCACCGGCGCGGCGGGCGCCGTAGACGGTCTCGAGGATCTCCGAGCGCCCGGAGCCGACCAGCCCGGCCAGCCCGACGACCTCGCCCGCGCGGACGGTGAACGTGACGTCGGCGAAGGAGCCGCGCAGGCCCAGCCCCTCGACCTCCAGCAGCGGCGCCTCGTCCTGCGCCGGCCGGGCCCGCCGCTCGGGGAAGACGTACTCGATGTCGCGGCCGGTCATCAGCGTGATGACCTCGCGCGTCGGCGTCTCCCGCGCCGGCAGCCCGGTCGCGACGGTGCGGCCGTCCTTGAGGACGGTGATGCGGTCGCCCACCTGCCGGATCTCCTCCAGGCGGTGGGAGATGTACACGACGGCGACGTCGTCGGCGGTGAGGTCGCGCATGACCGCGAACAGCCGCTCCACCTCCTCGTTGTCGAGGACGGCGGACGGCTCGTCCATGATGATCAGCTTCGCGTCCTGGGACAGCGCCCGGGCGATGCTGACCATCTGCTGGGCCGCCGCCGGCAGCGAGCCGACCTCGGCGGTGGGCCGGATCTCCGGGTGCCCGAGCCGGGTGAGCAGGGCGGTGGCCGCCCGGTTGCCCTCTGCGGGCCGGGTCAGGCCCAGGCGGGAGAACTCCCGGCCCAGGAAGATGTTGTCGGCGACGGTCAGGCCGGCCACCAGGTCAAGCTCCTGGTAGATCGTCGCGATGCCCAGCGACATCGCCGCCTGCGGCGTGCTCAGGGAGACCGGCTCGCCCCGCCAGGTGATGCGCCCTGCATCGGGCTGGTGGGCGCCGGCGAGGACCTTGATGAGGGTCGACTTCCCGGCGCCGTTCTGGCCGAGCAGGCAGTGCACCTCCCCCGCCCGGACGTCGAGGTCGACGCCGTCGAGGGCGCGCACGCCCGGGAAGCTCTTGACGATTCCGTGCATCTCCAGCAGGGGGGTGGTCACCACGGGCCTCCCACGGCGGTACGGGCCACGGCGCGCACGACGGCCACCACGCCACCTCCGGACTTTTGCTCACCATTGATCATTAGTCGGGTCAGGCGAGAACTTATGAGGCGCGTCACGTCCGGTCAAGGTCGCCGTGCGGAGTTACCGAACCGCAACCAGGGCCTCCTCCGGACCGCGGTGCGATCGGAGCCCGGCGCGTGCGGTGCGGCCACGGCGGCAACGCCCGCGCGGGCCCCTGGCTCCACGCGGCTGGCGGGGAGCGCGGTCCGGCGCCGGACTACTGGGCCAGGACCTGGTGGACGGCGTCCTCGTCCAGGAAGCCCTCGATCGCCATCAGCGCAGCGCCCAGGCGTCCGGAGAGGTCGGGCGCGTCGCTGACGGTGATCTCCAGGTTCCGGGCGGCCAGCGGCATCGACCGGCGGTACACCGCCTCCCGGATCCCGGCCAGCAGCGGGGCGCCGGCCTGCGCGACCCCGCCGGTCATGACGATCCGGTGCGGG
Source organism: Geodermatophilus sabuli (assembly GCF_900215145.1). Taxonomy (GTDB): domain Bacteria; phylum Actinomycetota; class Actinomycetes; order Mycobacteriales; family Geodermatophilaceae; genus Geodermatophilus; species Geodermatophilus sabuli. Next base: position 182,959 of record NZ_OBDO01000008.1, read on the forward strand.
TTGAAGAAGTTGACCAGCGCGGCGAGCACCGTGCCGATCGTCCGGCCGGCGTCGCGGACCAGCTCCAGCGCCGGGCCGTCACCCTGCGCCGCCCGCTCGACGACCTCCCGTGTGGTGCGCACCGGCAGGCCGGCCGCGACGGCGTCGCGGAGCAGCGCGCCGCCCCCGGCGATCGCCTCGAGGCAGTTCTCGTTGCCGCACCGGCAGACCACCGTGCGACCGTCGGGCTGGGCGACGTAGATGTGACCGATGTCCCCGGCACTGCCCTGCGCCCCGCGGTACACGCGCCCGTCGACGATCACGCCGCAGCCGATGCCCGTGCCCACCTTGACGACCAGCGCGTCCTGGACCGGCCCGCCGATCCCCATCTCACCGAGGGCCATGACGTTGACGTCGTTGTCGACGAAGACGGGGCACTCGTACCGGCGGAACGAGTCCGGGATCGGGTGGTCGTGCCAGCCCGGCATGATCGGCGGGTGGAACGGGCGCCCGCTGGAGAACTCGACCGGCCCGGGCACGCCCACACCGACGGCGCACACGTCGGCCGGGGTGAGGCCGGCCTCGGCGAGCACCTTCTGGCTGAGCCGGTCGACCTCGGCCAGCACCGGGACGGGCCCCTCGGCGATGTCGATCGGGTGGCCGGCGGTGGCGAGGACCTGCGCGGACAGGTCGGTGACCGCCACGTCGACGCTGGTCACCCCCAGGTCCACGGCGAGCACGCACCCCGCCCGGCTGTTGAAGTGCAGCAGCGTGGGGGGCCGCCCGCCGGTGCTCCACCCGGGGCCACCCTCCTCCAGGAGGTTGGCCGCGATCAGCTGGTCCACCCGTGCGCTCACGGTGTTGCGTGACGCGCCGGTGAGGGCCACGAGGTCCGCCCGGCTCCGCGCACGGCCCGTCCGCACGTGGCGCAGCAGCGCCCCGGCGGATGCAGATGTGTGCGCCACGCCGTCATCGTGACACGTGCCCGCCACTCTTCCCCTCGATGACGGCGGCGACCGCCTCCCAGTGGGTCTGCACCGTCATGTGCGCGGCACCGGGCAGCTCGACGAGCCGGCCCGCCGGCGCGGCGGCGGCGACGGCGACCGCCCAGTCGTGCGGGCACAGCCGGTCGCGGGTGCCGCGGACGACGGTCACCGGGATGCGCACGGCGCGCAGCCGGGCCTCGATCCGGTCCGGCGCGGCCACCCGCCACAGCTGCCACATCGCGCGCGGACCGGTGCGCAGCCACTGGGCGAGCACCAGCGGCACCTGCCACCAGGGCTCGCGCGCCGCCGTCCGCAGCCAACGGCCGGCCAGCACCGGCCAGGCCCGCAGGCGCGGGTCGGTCGTGGGCCCGAGCAGCACCACCCCCGTCACCCGCGGGTCCCCGGCCGCCGCGGCGACCACCTGGCAGCCCTGCGAGTGGCCGACCAGCAGGACCGGACCGGCCCCGAGCCGGGCCCGCAGCTCCCCGGCCAGCTCGTCGACGGGCGGCACCGGTCCGCGCCGTCCCATGCCCGGGAGGACCACGACGTCGCCCGGCAGCCGGGCGCGGAGGCCTGCCGACGACCGGGCGTCGAGCCCGAGACCGGGGACGAACACCAGCCGGGGACCGGGGAGGGGCACGGCAACGGTCTACCGGTCCGCGGCGTGACGCGCCGACCAGCGGGTAGGAGGCCAGACTGTGGCCCGAGTCGCTGAGGGCCGCGCACGGTCGGGAGCCGCCGGAGTGGGAGACTGATTCATCATGACGACATCGCCTGAGACCGCACCCGTCGGCACCACCCGCTCCGGTCGGCCCAGGGTCGTCGTCATCGGATCCGGCTTCGGGGGCCTGTTCGCCGCCCAGGCGCTGAGGAAGGCCCCGGTCGAGATCACCCTGGTGGCGAAGACCAGTCACCACCTGTTCCAGCCGCTGCTCTACCAGGTGGCCACCGGCATCCTCAGCGAGGGTGAGATCGCCCCGCCCACCCGCGAGGTCCTGCGCACCCAGCGGAACGCCCGCGTCGTGCTCGGCGAGGTCACGGCCATCGACCTGGCCGCCCGCACGGTCACCTCCACCATCCTGGGCCGCACCACGGTGCACCCCTACGACGAGCTGATCGTGGCCGCGGGTGCGGGGCAGTCCTACTTCGGCAACGACCGGTTCGCCGAGTTCGCCCCCGGCATGAAGAGCGTCGACGACGCCCTGGAGCTGCGCGGCCGCATCTTCGGCGCCTTCGAGCTGGCCGAGCTGGCCACCGACCCGGCCGAGATCGACCGGCTGCTGACCTTCGTCGTCGTCGGCGCCGGCCCCACCGGGGTCGAGATGGCCGGCCAGATCGCCGAGCTGGCCCACCGCACGCTGCGCCGCGACTTCCGGACCATCGATACGACCCAGGCACGGGTCATCCTGCTCGACGCCGCCCCCGCCGTGCTGCCCTCGTTCGGCGAGAAGCTGGGCGACCGGGCCCGTCGCCAGCTGAACAAGATCGGCGTCGAGGTGCAGCTGGGCGCCATGGTCACCGACGTCGACGCCAACGGCATCGAGGTCAAGGACGGCGACGGGCAGGTGCGCCGCATCTCCGCCGCCACCAAGATCTGGGCCGCCGGGGTGCAGGCCAGCCCGCTGGGCCGGCAGCTGGCCGAGCAGTCCGGCGCCGAGGTCGACCGCGCGGGACGGATCTCCGTGCAGCCCGACCTCACCCTGCCTGGCCACCCCGAGGTGCACGTCGTCGGCGACATGATGAGCCTGGACCGGCTGCCCGGTGTCGCCCAGGTCGCCATCCAGGGCGGCCGGTACGCCGCCGACGCCATCGTGCGGCGACTCGAGGGCCGCGAGCCCAAGGGCCCCTTCCGCTACAAGGACAAGGGCTCGATGGCCACCATCTCCCGGTTCTCCGCCGTCGCGGACGTGGGCAAGCTCAAGATGGAGGGCTTCCTCGCCTGGATGATGTGGCTGGTGGTCCACCTGGCCTACATCGTCGGGTTCAAGAGCCGCCTCACCGCCGTCCTGCACTGGATCGTGAGCTTCCTCGGCCGCGGCCGCGCCGAGCGGGTCGCCACCCAGCAGCAGGTCTACGGCCGGCTGGCGCTGGAGCAGCTCGGCGCGGACTTCGCGGTGTCCAAGAGCGGCGGCCCCAAGGACGGCCGGCACAGCACCGAGGACCTCACCGAGCGCCGCTCCGCCTAGCGGGTCCGGCTCACCGGGCCTCGCCGAGCCAGCTGTCGAGCGCGGCGGTCACGAGGTCGGGGGTCATGACGTGGCCACCGTCGAACTCCGTGTAGGTGACGTCGTACCCGGCGGCGGCCAGGTCCCGGGACACCCGCCGGCCGCAGCGGTCGACCGGGAGCACGCGGTCGCCGGTGCCGTGGGAGATCCAGACGCGCGGCGTCCCGCGGTGCGCGGGGGCGGCGACGAACCCCGGGGAGAAGGCCAGGACGGCGTCGACGAGGTCGCCGTTGGCCAGGCCGAGGGACAGCGCGTAGGAGGCGCCGTCGGAGAAGCCGCCGACCGCGACCCGGGTGACCGGATGCCGCGCGAAGACCTGCTCGAGCGCGGCGTCGAGCACGGCGACGTCCCGGCCGAGGCCCCCGGCGACGAGGTCCCAGGTGGCGGCGACCGACGACGGGGCCAGCACCAGCGCGCCGCGGGCCGCCGCGAGGTCTCCGACGGCGGCGAGGCCCTGGGCCGACGTCCCACCCGCCCCGTGGAAGAACACCAGCAGCGGTCTCGGGCGGTGAGCCCCGCCGGGGACGGCCAGCCGCGCCTCCGCGTGCGGCCCCAGGTGCAGCGTGCGGACACCCTCCGGGTACGGCACCGCGGCCGGCTCGGCCAGGGGCCTGCTGCCCAGCCTGCCCTCCGGGGGGCGGCGCGCACCGCCCATCAGACCGCGTGGGCGGCCGGCGGCACGTGCTCGTCGGCACGCTCCAGGTGCAGCGGCTGCAGCGGCCGGCTGTGCTCCAGGTACAGGAAGGCGTCGTAGCGCTCCCCCAGCACGGTGGGCACGTAGTTGCCCCACCGCTCGCGCTGGGGCCGGTAGACCACGCCGATCGCCCGGTGGTCCAGCCGCCGGTCCAAGGCCGCGGGGCGCGGCCCGCGCGGGGACCAGACCAGCAGCGCGTCCTCCCCCACCTCCTCGTGCAGCAGCGCCTCGAGGCTGCCGGGGCGCGCCGCGGGGACCTCCATCCGCTGCATCTGCGCGCCCCACTCCGACCCGGCGATGACCCCGCCGCGGTGACTCCCCAGCCCCACGAGGACGACGTCGTCGGCGCCGTGCCGTTCCCGGAGCAACTGCCCGACGTTGACCATCCCGGACCTCGCCATGTCGGTGGCCCGCGCGTCGCCGACGTGGGTGTTGTGCTCCCAGACGACCGCCTTCCCGCCGCTGTGCTCCAGCAGCCGGTCGAGGGTGTCGGCCATGTGCACGTCGCGGACGTTCCACGACTCCGCCGAGCCGCCGACCATCGCCCGGTAGTACCGCTCGGCGCCGGCGACGACCGCGGCGTTCATCTCGGCGGACAGGTGCGCCTCGGGGTCGTCGGCGGGCGCGCGCCGGCCGCGCTCCTCGCACAGGTGCCGCAGCAGCTCCACCACGGTCTGCTCGCAGGTGGTCGGCGCGAAGCGGGTGGCGAAGGCGTACTCGGCGCCGTCCTCCCCGAAGGGCTCGAAGCAGGCCAGGGCCAGCGTCGCCTTGGCGACGTGCTCGGGCTCGTGCTCGCGCAGCCAGCCGACCAGCTCGTGCATCGAGTCCCAGAGGCTGTAGACGTCGAGGCCGTAGAAGCCCACCCGCCGGTCCGCCGGGCGGGCCGCGTTCACCCCGCGCAGCCAGCGGCAGAAGTCGACGACGTCGTCGTTGGCCCACATCCAGGTGGGCCAGCGCGCGAACGCGTCGAGGGCGTCGCGGGGGTCGTCGTCGGCGCCGTGACGGAGCTTCACGCTGCGGTTGACCCGGTAGCAGTCGGGCCAGTCCCCCTCGACGGCGACCAGCCCGAAGCCGCGTTCCTCGAGCAGCCGCCGGGTCAGCGCCGCCCGCCACGCGTAGTACTCGTGGGTGCCGTGGCTGGCCTCGCCGATGGCCACGACCCGCGCGTCCCCGACCCGCTCGAGCAGCGGGTCGAGGTCGGCGGGGTCCCGCAGCGGGCGGGCCAGCTCGCGGAGGCCGGCGGCCACCGGGCTACCCCGCGCTGCCGGGCTCGGCCATCTTCGCGTGGCCGGCGGACTTCAGCTTGTCCGGCAGCACCGCGTTCGCCGCGGCCTGTGCCTTGGTCATCAGCGAGCCGGCGACCACCTTGTCCTCGCCCTCCATCAGCGCCTCGAACCCCTGCTTCGCGACCTGGGCCGGGTCGTCCTTGGGCCCCTGGCCGAGCTTGGTGTCCAGCAGATCACCGCGCTCGAAGAACTCGGTGTCCGTGGGGCCCGGCATCAGCGACGTGACCGTGACCCCGGTGTCGCGCAGCTCGGTGGCCAGCGCCTCGGCGAAGGACTGCACGAAGGACTTCGAGGCGTTGTAGACGGCCTGGTAGGGCCCGGGCATGGTCGAGGCGATCGACGACGTGAACAGCACCCGTCCCCCGCCGCGGGCGGCCATGTCCCGCAGGACCAGCTTGGCCAGGCGGACGGTGGAGGTGACGTTCAGGTGGATGATGGCCAGCTCGTCCTCGAGCGGGTTGTCGACGAACGCCCCGCCCTTGCCCACGCCGGCGTTGAGCGCGGCGGCGGCGAGTGGGCGGCCGGTGGCCTGCACCGCGGCCCAGAGCGCCTCGACGCCCGCGGCACCGCGCAGGTCGGCCTGCACCGCCTGGACCGTCCTCCCGTCGCCGCGGAGCTGCTCGGCGGCGGTGGTCAGCTCGGCGTCCTCGGCGGTGACGATGAGGTCGAAGCCGGCGCCGGCGAACTGCCGGGCCAGCTCCAGGCCGATCCCGCTGGAGGCTCCGGTCACGAGGGCGAGGGGGTGTGGCTCGGTCATGCGCGTGCCCTACCCGGGCGCCGGCGGGCCACTCCTCGGACCAGGAGCGACCGCCGTACCCTCGCGCACCGCCTGGGCGGCCACCGCCCGCAGGTCGCCGGTGCGCCCGGGTGGGCGGGCGCGGGGACCTCCTCGCCCCAGGGGGCGCTCACGGCTCGGCGAACCAGGCGGAGCCGAGACCGGGGACCACCAGCCGGCCCCCCACCACCTCGAGCCGACCGTCGCTGCCGTGCACCTGGTCGAAGGTGCCGAACCCGGTGACGGTGTCGGCGTCCACGGCCCGCGGCTCCGGGGAGAAGTTGGCCAGCCCCACGAACGTGCCGCTGCGCGGGTGGCGCCGCGACCAGGCCAGGACCGCGTCGTCCCCGACGTCCAGCACGACCGACTCGACGCCGCCGCGCAGCGCCAGCAGGGACCGCCGGACCTCCCCCAGCCGGCGCAGGGCCGCGAAGACACGGCCTTCGAGGCCGGCCGGGTCGCCGCGGCGCGCGGCGGCGGCCCAGTCCATGGGCGGCCGGTGCATCCAGCGGTTGTCCGGCGCCCGCTCGGGGTCGGCGAGGTAGCCGGTGTCGTTGCGCAGGGCCAGCTCGTCGCCCATGTACAGCAGCGGGATCCCGCCGAAGCCGTAGGCGACCGAGTAGAGCAGCACCAGCCGCCGGATCCCCTGCTCCAGCGCCTCGGCGTCGCCGTCGGCCAGCGCGGCCTCGATGCCGCACAGCGAGGCCGCCGAGCCGGACACGCGGGCGTCGCCGGTGGCCTCGTTCTCCTGGAACAGCGCGCCGCGGGCGAACGAGCCGGGGAAGCGGCCGGAGTAGAAGTCGTTGAGGAAGCGCCGGTGGGCGAAGCCGTCCAGGCCCACGGCGGCGGCGTCCTCGTCGGCGACCGCCCAGCCGATGTCGTCGTGCCCGCGCACGTACGTGCACCAGGAGGACGACGGCGGGATGGGCCGCATGCGGCGCAGCGCGGTGCGGGCCAGCCGGGCGTCCTGGGTGGCCAGCCCGCTCCACAGCAGCACCATGAGCTGGTTGTGGTAGGCCAGCTCGCACTCGGGCCGGAAGCGGTCGTGGCCGCCGAGGTAGGGCACGAGGTCGTCGGGCGAGACGATCGCCTCGGCCTTGAACACCACGCCGGGCGCGGCCAGCCGGGTCAGCGCGTGCAGCAGCTGCAGGAGGCTGTGCCCCTCCGGCTGGTTCTGGCAGCTGGTGCCCAGCCGCTTCCACATGAACGGCACGGCGTCCATGCGGAAGACGTCGACGCCGCGGTTGGCCAGCCAGACGATCTCGCCCAGCATCGCCAGGGTCACCTCGGGGTTGGCGTAGTCGAGGTCCCACTGGTACGGCCAGAAGGTCGTCCACACCCAGCCGCCGGCGCCGCCGCAGGCCTCGGGCACCCAGCTGAACGACCCCGGCGCCCGGTCGGGGAAGACCGCCGGGATCGTGGCGTCGTAGGCGTCGGGCAGCGTCCGGTCGGGGAAGGCGGTGTAGAACCCGGCGTACGCGGGGTCGCCGGCCAGCCAGCCCCGCGCCCACGGGTGCTCGCGGGCGGTGTGGTTGAGCACGAGGTCGATGCACAGGCTCATGTCCCGCTCGTGCAGGGCCGCGGCCACCGCCTCCAGGTCGGCCATGGTGCCCAGCCGCGGGTCGACGGCGCGGTAGTCGGCGACCGCGTAGCCGCCGTCGTTCTCGCCCTCGCGCGGCCGCAGCAGCGGCATGAGGTGCAGGTAGGTGGTGCCGAGTTCGGCGAGGTGGTCGAGGTGTCCGGGCAGCCGGTCGAGGGTGCCGCAGAAGCGGTCGACGTAGGCGACGTAGCCCTTCGTGCTGGCCCGCTGGAACCACGCGGGGTCGATCTCGCGCCGCCGGTCCAGCCGGCGCAACGGCTCGGGCCGCTCCGCCGCGGCGGCGAGGACGACGCCCAGCGACCGGGCGAACAGCTCGTCGGCCGCCGCCCCGTAGAGGATCGCGAGGGGTTCGTGGACGTCGTAGGGCGCCAGGTCGGCGCGGGCGAGGAAGGCGTCGGCCTCGGCCTCCCCCAGCGCGGCGACCGCCTGCTCCTGCACCCGGGGCCGCAGCTGCGCCCACGCCTGTTCCGCCGCCTCCCGGCGCGCGGCCGCCGAGACCGTCACCGGGCCAGTATCGGGGCGCTGTTCGCCCACGGCATGACCGCTGCGAAGGGGCCCCGGACCGGCGTTCACTGGGAGGCGTAATCGTGTAAGCAAGGAGGCGGCCCCATGTCCCTGGCCCCCGATCCCGACACCGCGGCGCTGGACGCCTACTCCCGCGTCGTCACCGCCGTCGCGGCCGAGCTCACGCCGCACGTGGCGGCCCTGCAGGTCATCGGCCCCGACGGGCGCGGCGGCGCCGGCTCGGCGGTCGTCGTCCCCGGGGACGGACTCATGCTCACCAACGCCCACGTCGTCGGCGGCGCGCGGCACGGCCGGGCGGTGTTCTCCGACGGCAGCGAGGCCGACGTCGACGTCGTCGGCGCCGACCCGCTGTCCGACCTCGCCGTGGTCCGCGCCCGGACGGCGACCCCGCCGCCGGCGGAGCTGGGCGAGGCCACCGAGCTGCGCGTGGGCCAGCTCGTCGTCGCCGTCGGCACCCCGCTCGGGCTCGCCGGCTCGGTCACCGCGGGAGTGGTCAGCGGGCTGGGCCGGTCGCTGCCCACCCGCGACGGGCGGACGGCGCGCGTGGTGGAGGACGTGATCCAGACCGACGCCGCGCTGAACCCGGGCAACTCCGGGGGCGCGCTGGCCGACTCGGGAGGCCGGGTGGTGGGCATCAACACCGCGGTCGCCGGCTGGGGGCTGGGGCTGGCGGTCCCGGTCAACGACACGACTCGGCGGATCGTCGGCGCGCTGGTCCACGACGGCCGGGTGCGCCGCGCCTACCTGGGACTGGTGAGCACTCCCGCACCGCTGCCCGCCCCGCTCGCCGAGCGGACGGGACGCCGGCGCGGCCTGCGGGTCGTCGACGTCGTCCCCGGCTCCCCCGCCGACCGGGCCGGGCTCAAGGCCGGCGACCTCGTGCTCGAGGCCGGCCGCCGCCCCGTGGCGGAGGCGCAGAGCCTGCAGCGGCTGCTGTTCGAGGACGCCATCGGGCAGCCCCTGCCGGTCACCGTCTCCCGGCGCGGGGCGATGGTCGACGTCATCACGGTGCCCACGGAGCTCACCGGCGGGTGACGCCCGTCTCCCCCGTTCGGGGGCCGCCGTGACCGTGCGCTCCAGAACGTCACCGGTCCGGTCGATGCTGTGCCGGACGAGACGGGGAGTGACATGCACGGGGACCGACCGGGGGGCATCGCGCTGCTCGCGCTGCTCTACGCCATCAGTGGCGTCCTCTGCGGCCTCGGCGCGCTGAACCCGGTGGCCCCCGACACCCCCGTCCCGCTCATCTGGACGCTGTCGGCCGTGGGCTGCGTGGGCGCCGCGGTGCTGTACGTGCACCGGGACCGGCTGGGCTGCCGCGCCGTGCACGTCGCCGTCGCCGTCATGTCGGCGCTCATCGCCGTCCTGGCCTGGCGGTCGGTCACCGCCATCGGGATCGTCGGGCTGGGCCCCTCCATGGTCGCGGTGGGGTTGTTCTCCGCCCACCACCTGAGCCGCAACGCGGCCCGGGTGCACGTGGCGTTCCTCCTTCTCGCCTCGAGCGCCGGCGCGCTCGCCGCGACGCCGTCGGGCTTCCTCATGCCGTGGCTGACCCTGACGGTGACGGTCGCGGTCGTGGCCGAGGCCCAGGCGCGGATCGCCGGGCAGCTGCTCCGGGCCGCGGGCACCGACCCCCTCACCGGGCTGGCCAACCGGCGCGCGTGGGAGGCGGAGGCATCCCGGAGCCTGGCGCACGCCCGGCGCACCGGTGAGCCGCTGACGGTGGCGCTGATCGACCTGGACGGCTTCAAGATCGTCAACGACGAGGAGGGGCACGGCGCCGGCGACGCCCTGCTGCAGGCGCTGGCGCGGTCGTGGAGCGCGGAGCTGCGGATGGCCGACCACCTCGGCCGCTACGGCGGGGACGAGTTCGTGCTGTGCCTGCCCGGCACCGACGACGCCCGCGCCGAGGACCTGCTCACCCGGCTGCGGGCCAGCCACCCCGCCTCGTGGTCGGCGGGTACGGCCACGGCCCACCCCGGGGACACCCTCGAGCACCTCCTCCTGCGCGCCGACACCGATCTCTACCGGCACAAGCGGCGCAGCGGCCGCACCGCCTGAGGGCGGACCTCCGCTCCGCACCGCCCCCGCAGGGCCGGACGGGGGTCCCGCGACGTGGCCTGACGGGGTCCTACGCCCCTGTCCGCCGCGGAGTCCCCCGGCGCACGGTGGCCGGATCGGTCAGGGAGGTCGGCATGGTGGCGATCGTGGTCTGTGGCGGCGGGGTCATCGGACTGTCGACGGGGATGATGCTGGCCGAGGACGGGCACGACGTGACCGTCCTCGAGGCCGACCCCCGGGACCCGCCGGCGACACCGGCCGAGGCATGGGAGGACTGGCGGCGCGACGGCGTGGCCCAGTTCCGCCAGCCGCACAACCTGTTCGCCCGCTTCCGGGCGGTCGCGGACACCGAGCTGCCCGGCCTGACCGACGGGCTGCTGGCGGCCGGCTGCACCTGGGTGGACTACCTCGACGCGCTGCCGCCGTCGATCGAGGACCGCACGCCGCGGGACGACGACGACCGGATCAGGTTCGTGACCGGCCGCCGCCCGGTGACCGAGGCGGTCGTGGCGACGGCCGCCCAGGAGCACCCCCGGCTCGCTCTGCGCCGGGGCGTGCGGGCCACCGGGTTGGTGGCCGGGCCGTCCGCCGTACCCGGTGTCCCGCAGGTCGCCGGGGTCCGCACCGGGGACGGCGAGGTGCTCCCCGCCGACCTGGTCGTCGACGCGATGGGCCGCCGGACGCCCAGCGGGGACTGGCTGGCCGAACTCGGCGCTCGCCAGCCGGTCCTGGAGCGGGAGGACAGCGGCTTCGTCTACTACACCCGGTACCTCGCCGGGCCCGAGCGACCGCGGCGGATCGGCCCCGCGCTCGTGCCGCTGGGCAGCATCTCCGTCCTCACCCTGCCCGGGGACAACGACACCTGGTCGGTGACGGTCTTCGGGCCGACCCGCGACGCCCCGCTGAAGGCGCTGCGCGACCCCGCCACCTTCACCCGCGTGGTGGCCGCCTGCCCGCTGCAGGCCCACTGGCTGGACGGCCGGCCGATCACCGACGTCCTGGCGATGGCCGGGGTCCTCGACTGCCACCGCCGCCACGTCGTCGACGGCGAGCCGGTGGTGACCGGCTTCCTCCCGGTGGGCGACGCGTGGGCCTGCACCAACCCCTCCGCCGGCCGGGGGCTGTCGGTGGGGCTGGTCCACGCGCAGCTGCTCCGCGCCGTGGTCCGTGACCACCCCGACGACCCCGGGGCGCTGGTGCGCGCCTTCGACGAGGCCACCGAGCAGCGGGTCATGCCGTTCTACCGCAACCAGATCGCCGCCGACCGGGCCCGCATCGCCGAGATGGACGCGCTCCGCGCGGGCGTGGAGCCGCCGCCTCCGGACCCGGGGCAGGTGCTGCTGTTCACCGCCGCCATGTACGACCCCGACGTGTTCCGCGCGCTGATGGAGATCGTCACCTGCCTGGCCCTCCCGCAGGAGGTCCTGTCCCGCCCGGGCATGCGGGAACGGGTCGCGCGCTTCGCCGGCGCACCGGCTCCGCCTCCGACGCCCGGGCCGGACCGGGCCCGGCTGCTGGACCTGCTGGCCGGTTGACCGTCAGGGGCGGCGCCAGTCGTCGGTGGTCATGTGGGAGCCGGCCATCGGGCCCATCTGCAGCATCCCGCCGTCCACCGCCCAGGACGCGCCGGTGACGTACCCCGCCGCCGGGGAGGCGAGGAAGGCGACGACCGCGGCGACCTCCCGCGCGTCGCCCGGCCGGCGCAGGGGGACGCCGGGCCGCTCGTGCCCCGGTGCGGTGGGGTCCTCGTCCTCCTGGCCGGTCATCGGGGTGGCGATCTCCCCGGGGGCGACGGCGTTGACGGTGATGCCGTGCTCGGCCAGCTCGATCGCGGCGACCCGGGTGAGCAGGCCGAGGCCGCCCTTGGCCGCGCAGTAGGCGGCTGCCCCCACCCGGGGCTGGTGTTCGTGGACGCTGGTGATGTTGACGATCCGCCCCCCGCGACCGGCCGCGACCATGCGGCGTGCGGCGCGCTGCAGGCAGAGGAACGAGCCGTCGAGGTCGGTGGCCAGCACCTCGCGCCAGGTCGCGAAATCGGTGTCGAGGATCGCGCTCATGTGGCCGGTGCCGGCGTCGTTGACCAGGACGTCGACCCCGCCGAGGGCGTCGGCCAGCTCGTCGACGACGTCGGCGGCGGCGGGGAGGCGGGTGAGGTCGAGGTGCCGCACCTCCGCGCGCCGGCCCAGGGTCCGGACCTCCTCGGCGGTGGCCTCGGCCGCGGCCTGCTCGCGGTACCAGGTGATGCCGAGGTCGCAGCCGGCCTCGGCGAGTGCGACGGCGGTCGCGCGGCCGATGCCCGACTCCGACCCGGTGACGATGGCGACCCGGGACCCGTCCGCGCGCTCGGTCATGCCAGTCAGGCTAGGAAGGGTCGGCGCCCGCCGCAGGCCGGCAGCGGCACCCGCCACCGGTCGGTCTCGTGAACGCCACGACAGGCGTCGCGAGGACGCTGACCGCGGGGCGGGGTGGGGTGGTGACCGGTGCACCAGGCGAGCGGTCGACGAGGACGGAACCGGGTGCCGTCGCAGCGATGAGTTCGCCGGGTGCCCGCAGGTCTACCTCCCGACCGGGACGACCGACTCATCGGGAGCAGGACATGGGCCTCATCCACATCGAGCTGTTCGCCACCCTCGACCTCGTCGGGCAGGCGCCCGGCGGCCCCGACGAGGACCCGGAGGGGTTCACGTTCGGCGGGTGGCAGGCGCCCCTGCTGGACGAGGTCACCGGGGCGCAGATCGGTGCCGCGTACGAGGGCACGGACGCCCTCCTGCTCGGCCGGCGGACGTACGACATCTTCGCCGCCTACTGGCCGCACCAGGAGGGCGGCGAGGACGACGAGATCGCCACGCTCTTCAACAGCGTCCCGAAGTACGTGGCCTCCCGCGGCAGACCCGACCTCTCGTGGGCCGAGTCCACGCAGCTCGGCCCGGACCTGGCCGGCGCGGTCCGGGAGATCCGGGACCGGCACGAGCACGTGAAGGTCGTCGGGAGCCTGGGCCTGGTGCAGACCCTCCTGCGCGAGAAGCTCTTCGACCGCCTGGACCTCTGGGTGCACCCGGTCGTGCTCGGCGTCGGGAAGAAGGTGTTCGACGGTGGCGCGGTGCCCACGAACGTCACGCTGCTCGAGCCGCCGGTAGCCGGTCCGAAGGGCACCGTGTACCTGCGCTACGGGCTCGCTGACGGCACGCCCCGGACGGGCGACATGGGCGCTCCCGACCGCGGCGCCGGTCACGACGGCTGACAGTGAGGATGTAGGCGGACGGGCCCCGGCGGCCGACCACCCAGGTGGGGCGTGCGGGGTGCAGTCAGGCGAGACGGGTCAGGCTGCGGCGGCGTGGAGCGGTGGGCCGAGGAGGATCTCGGTGCCGTCGGGGCGCCAGGTGCGCCATCGCCCGTCGGGTTGGCGTTCGACGCGGAAGCCGTGGTGGACCTTGGTGTGGTGCCGCTCGCACAACAGGGCGGAGTTGGCCGGGTTCGTCTCGCCGCCGTTGATCCACTCGAGCAGATGGTGGGCGTCGCACCAGTGGGTCGGGGCGCCGCAGCCGGTGAAGACGCAGCCGCGGTCGCGGTGCTCCACGGCCCGGCGCAGGTGTGGGGTGACCACCCGTTTGTCCCGGCCCAGGTCCAGCGGCACGCCCTCGGGGGTCATCACGATCCGGGAGATGCTCGCGTCGCAGGACAGCCAGCGGGCGCGGGCGGCGGAGATCCGCGCCCCGAAGCCCAGCTCCGCCGCGCCCGGCCCGGGCGCGGGATCGGCCAGGTCGTCGAGGTCGACGCGGACGACCACGTGCGGCTTCACCGTGCGCAGGATCGGCAGGCCCCCGGCGGCCAGGGCGTTGTCGCACAGCTGCACCAGGGCATCGCCCAGCTGCTGGGTGCGGGTGCGGATGTCGCCGGCGCCGCGGCCGGCCTGCACCCGCGACTCCAGGGCCGTGCAGAACTTCTCCCCACCCACGGCGTCGAGCTCGACTCGGGCGGTGAGGCTGCCGTCGGCGTGCCGGGCGATCGTCACCGACCGGCCCTCGGTGGGATCGGGTTCGCGCCCGTCGGGGTCCAGGCGGTCCAGGTAGTGCTGCACCACCTGCCGCAGATCGTCGTAGCTGCCGGTGGCGGCGACCTCGGCGAGCACACCGTCGACCTCCGCGAGCTCCACGCCCTGCGCCGCGGCGGCCGTCAGATGCTCATCCCGCGTGATCGGGGCGATCACCGCGACCCGCTCGGCGCTCACCGCACCCTCGGCGCACGCGGCCGCGACCGCCGGCAGCTGCGCCAACACCCGCCCGGCACGCACCACCCGCCCGGCCGCCGCCGACGACAGCCGCCCGTGACCCCGCAGCCACGACTGCATCGACTTCAACCCGTCGTACTCCGCGGCCCCGGTCACCTCGCACTCCCGCACCGTGCGGGCGATCTCCGCGGCGATCCGGTTCTGCGCGCTCAGCAGGCCACGCAGCCGATCCAGTAACTGCGGAGCCGCCAGTAGCGCCAGCTCGGCGCCGACGAGGGCATCCAGCTCCACCGCCACGCCGTCCACGACACCTCCCGCAGCCTTCGATCACCTGTTCGTAGTCTACCGCCACGAGAGGGCTGGAACCACATGAATCCGCAGGTCAAAGGCTTGTCCACAGGCCCCGGCAGGCGCTTGCGCCGCCGAGGAGAGCCTAGCCAGGCAAGCCGCCACAGGCGGCCGCGCGGTCATCGCGGGACACGAGACACAACTGGGGCCGGACGCGCACCGCCATCGCTGTCCTCACGGCGCACCGTGAGGACGGCCGACGCACCGTGAGGACGGCCGACGCGAGGCGAGGACCGCCCGGCGAGCGTCCCGTCCTCGGTGGGCACGTGTCGCCGCGGGCCCCACGGGAGTGCGCCGACTCCGTCGACGTCGGGTGGGGGTCAGGCGGCGGTGGCGAGGCGCTCGTCGAGCAGCGCATCCACCGACGCGCGGGCTTCCTCGACCAGCCGGGCGTTCTCCGCCGACGGGCAGTGCGCCTCCGCGCTGCGGGCCACGCCGAGGGCGATGTAGGCGACGGCGATCTCCAGGTCGAGGTCGTCGAGGCTGGTGACGGTGCGGGTCATGGCGGCCTCCCCGGGACGCTTCCCCGTGCTGGGACACCTCGCACGCTAGGCCGGGGGTACGACGGTTCCGGGGGTCCGGCCGGCACCCGGAGCGGGCGGCCGACCGGACCCCGGGACTCACGCGGTGCGGCTCTCCCGGTCGTAGTTGCGGCCGAGGAACGCCGGCACCCGCGCCCAGCGGAACGCGAAGATCATCACCAGCAGGGTGGCCACGTAGGGCACCACGAGCAGCACCTGGCTCGGGATGGCCACGTTCCCGACCTCGGCGCGCAGCGCGATGACGTCCATCGCGGCGAAGAACAGCGCGCCGGCGGCGATGAACTGCGGACGCCACCCGCCGAAGAAGGTCAGCGCGATGGCCAGCCAGCCGCGGCCGCCGACGATCCCCTCGGTGAAGGTGCCGGTGTAGACCATCGGCAGGTAGGCGCCGGCGACGGCCATGAGCGCCCCGCCGGCGGTCGCCGTCCAGATCCGTGTGCGGGCGACCGGGATGCCGAGGCTGTCGGCCGCCTTCGGGTTCTCCCCCACCGCCCGCAGGTCCAGGCCCGCCCGCGTGCGGTACAGGAAGAAGTACAACCCCACGGCGACCAGCGCGGCGAAGTAGACGAGCAGGTTGTTCGAGAACAGCACGGTGCCGAGCACCGGGATCTCGCTGAGCAGCGGGATCTCCAGCCGCGGCAGCGTCTCGATCAGCGGCTGCGCCCCCGACTGCCCGACCACCACCCGGAACAGGAGCCCGGCCAGCCCGGTCGCGGCGAAGAACAGCGCCAGGCCGATGACGAACTGGTCCAGTCTCAGGGACGTCGTCGCCCAGCCGAGCACGAGCCCGAACACCGCGCCCACACCGGCGGCGCACAGGATCCCGACCGTGTTGCTGCCGACGCCGTAGCTGACCAGGAAGCCCACCGAGGCGCCCAGCACCATGACGCCCTCCTGCGACACGCTGAAGACGCCGGCCAGGCCGCCCAGCATCGTGCCCAGCGAGGCGAGCAGGTAGGGCACCGTGGCGATCACGGTGAGCTGCGCCAGGGTCTCGAACTCCGTCATGCCACGGCCCTCCGCGCGATTCGCCCGGCGATGACGTCGGACAGGAGCAGGAAGATCAGGATCAGCGCCTCGATGATGAGGACCATCTCGGCCGGCACCCCGACCGTGCGCTGCATGGAGCTCGCACCGACCTCGAGGATCGAGATCCCGAAGGCCACCACCGGCACCCACAGCGCGTTCCCGCGGGCGATGAGCCCGACGATGATGCCGAGCAGCAGGTAGTTCGCCTGCATCCCCTCGATCGCCCGGCCGTGCACGCCGGAGACCTCGATCGCCCCGGCCAGCCCCGCGAGCGCCCCACCGACCACGAGGGCGACCACCGCCACCCGGCCGACGCGGATGCCGTTGATGGCCGCGGCCCGCGGGTTGGTCCCGGCCGCCCGCAGCTCGAAGCCGGCCGCCGTCCGGCGGGTGACGACGATGCTGGCCAGGCTCACCGCCACCGCCAGCAGGATCCCGGCGTGCACGCCCGGCGGGCCGCCCAGCACGGGCAGCTCGGCGGACTCCCCCACCGTCTGGGTGGCCGCGACGCCGGCGGCAGGGTCGGCCCACACCTCGGTGGCGGCGTAGTCCAGCACCTGGAAGGAGACGAAGTTCAGCAGCACCGTGCTGAGGATCTCGTTCACCCCGAACCGGCTCATGAGCAGCGCGGCGATCCCCGCCCACACCAGCCCGGCGAGCACGCCGGCCAGGAGCACCATCGGCAGCAGCAGGGCCGCCGGCAGGTCGGCGTAGACGATGCCGACGCCCGCCGCGGCGGTGCCGCCGACCAGCAACTGGCCCTCGCCGCCGATGTTGAACCGGCCCACCGCCAGCGGGATGGTGAACGCCAGCGCGAGCAGGACGACGGTGACCCACTTGGTGAGGGTCTCGGTGAATCCGAACGTCGTCTTGAACGACGTGGACAGGATCGTGGTGAAGGCACCGACCGCGTCGTACCCGAGCACCGCCATGACCACCCCGGAGACCAGGAAGGCCAGCACCAGGGCGAGCACGTAGGGCACCAGGTTCCGCAGCAGCCGCAGGCCGCCGTGCAGCGGGACCGGCGGCGCGTCGGTCTGCACCGGCACGGTGGGGGTGCTCATGCCGGGGTCCCCGCGGAGACGTGGGGTGCCGGCGGAGCGTCATCGTGGGTCGGGTTCATGCGTCCTCCCGGACGCCGGCCATCAGCCGGCCCAGTGCGTAGGCGTCGAAGTCCCCGCGGGCGCGCTCCCCGACCACCTGGCCGGAGTAGAGGACCACCATGCGGTCGGCGAGCAGGCTCAGCTCGTCGAGGTCCTCGGAGATGAGCACGACGGCGCAGCCGCGGTCACGGGCCTCCTCGACACGGTCGTAGACGAAGCGGGTGGAGCGCAGGTCCAGCCCGCGGGTGGGGTTCTGCAGCACGAGCACCGACGGCTCGCGCTCGAACGCCCGGGCCAGCACCAGCCGCTGGATGTTGCCCCCGGAGAGGTTCGCGGCGGGCGCGTCGGGCCCCGGCGTCCGGATGGAGTAGCGGTCGATGGTGCGCCGCGCGTGCTCGCGCACCCCGCGCCAGTCGATCAGCCCGGCCCGGCGGAAGGCGCTGCTGCGCTGGGAGCCGAGCAGCAGGTTGTCGGTGACCGACGCCGCGCCGAGGATGCCGTCACGGTGGCGGTCCTCCGGGACGTAGGCGACACCGGCGGACAGCCACCGCTGCGTCGGCCGGCCGGCCAGCTCGGTGCCGTCGACGGTCACGCTGCCGGACCGCACCGGGCGGACGCCGGCCAGCGCCTCGGCCAGCTCGACCTGCCCGTTGCCCGCGACGCCGGCCACCCCCAGGACCTCCCCCGACCGGACGGCGATCTCCAGGCCGTCGAGCGCCGGCACCCCGTGGTCGTTGTCGACCTCGAGCCCGGAGACGGTCAGCCGCACCGCAGAGCCGGCAACCGGGTGCTCCGGGGCGTCCGACGCGGCGGCCCCCACCGGGGTGAGGCCGAGCGCGGCGGCGACCTCGGTGGACTGCTCGGCGGCCAGCTCGCCCACCATGAGGCCGGCCACCCCCGCGGCATCGGTCTCCTCCCGGCGGACCGTGGTGAGCCGCCGTCCGTCGCGCATGACGGAGATGCGGTCGCAGATGGCCAGCACCTCGCGCACCTTGTGCGAGATGAACACGACGCTGGTGCCCTCGGCGACGATCTCGCGCAGGGAGGCGAACAGCGCGTCGACCTCCTGGGGCGTCAGGTTGGTCGTCGGCTCGTCGAGGACGACGATCCGCGCCCCGCGGTAGAGCACCTTGAGGATCTCCACCCGCTGCCGGGCACCCACCGACAGCCGGTCGGTGCGGGCCCGCGGGTCGACGGACAGGCCGAACCGGTCGGAGAGCTCGGCGATCCGCCGGCTCGCGCCGCGCAGCCCGCCGGAGCCGCCGCTGGTGCCGACGACCACGTTCTCCACGACCGTGTACGCGGGCACCTGGAGCAGGTGCTGGTGCACCATGCCGATGCCCAGGCCGATGGCGTCGCGCGGCGAGCGGACGTGCACCTCCTGCCCGTCGACCCGGATGGTCCCCGCGTCGGGCCGGTAGAGCCCGTACAGGACGTTCATCAGGGTGGTCTTGCCGGCGCCGTTGCCGCCGACGAGGCCGTGCACCTCACCGGCGGCCAGCTCGAAGTCGGCGTCGACGAGCGCCTTGACGGCCCCGAAGGACTTGGTCACGCCGCTCATCGACAGCGGCACCCGCCCCGCGGGCGCGGATGCCCCGTCCCCGGCCCGCGGCTGCTCCGCCGTCGTCACTCGACCGGGGTGACGTCGCGCTCGACCTCGATCTCGCCGCTGCTCAGGCCCGCGATCACCTCGTCGACCTGGTCCACGACCGCCTGGTCGACGCCGACCGGCGGCTGCAGCGAGATGCCCTGCTCGAAGGTCATGCCCAGGTAGCCGCCGGTCTCGCCGCCCTGCACCTGGCCGAGGATGTCGTCGAGCATGACCGAGAAGTCGTAGAGCACCGAGGTCAGGTAGTGGTCGGGGGCCAGGTCGGACTTGTCGGTGTACTTGGCGGTGATCCGCACCGCGCCGGCCGGCTCGGCCTTGACCGCCTCGAAGGCGCCGACCATGCCGAGGTTCAGCGAGCCGAGGACGACGTCGGCGCCGCCGGCGATCAGCTGGCTGGTGAACTGCTGGCCGCGGGTGGGGTCGTTCAGGTCGCCGGTCCACACGGGGGTGAGCGTCGCGGTGGAGCCGACGTCCTCCAGCGCCTGCTCGACGGCGTGCACCTCGGAGTAGCTGAACGGCAGGGTCGCCCCGCCGAGGTAGGCGATCTGCTGGCTCTGCGTGGTGGCGGCGGCCAGCACGCCCAGCGGGTAGAAGGCCAGGTGGAAGTTGCGGTCGAGGACCCAGACGTTGTCCGGCACGTCGGCCGGCTCGGTGTCCTGCTCGGCGATGAAGACGACGTCCGGCGCCTCCTCCGCCACCGCGACCGTGGCGTCGTAGAACTGACTGCCGTGGGTCCAGATGACGGTGTAGCCGTCGGCGACGTACTCGCGCAGGACCCGCTGCGCGTCCGGCACCGCCACGCTCTCGGAATAGGTGGTCTCCGCGCCGTACTCCGCCTCGGCCGCCTCCAGCGCCTGCAGGCCCAGGAAAGTGTAGTCGGCGTCGGTGGTCGTGCCGGAGAAGACCGCGGCGACCCGCGGGGCCTCGCCGTCCGCGGCGCCTCCGCCCCCGCCACCCCCACCTCCGCTGTCCCCGCCACAGGCGGTGGCGGTCAGGAGCAGGGCGGAGCACAGGGCGGTGGAGCGGAGCAGCACGCGGGCGGATCGCATGGACGGGCACCATCCTCGGTCGCACGGTCGGATGAGGGAGCCTGTCAGCCCGGCATCGCAGTGCCCTCGACACCGGGACCAGCCGAGACCGAATCGATACCGACCGCCGCGCGGCCGAACCGGCCCGCCCACTCTCCCAGGAGTTCACGCAGCTCCGGCGGGGTGACGACGGTGAACTCCGCGCCCAGCGAGCCGAGGGCGAACGCGGGCCAGTCGAGACTGTCGGTCTCCAGGTGCACCCGGCTGTGTCCGGGCCTCTCCTCGATCACCCGCGCCCAGCGGCCGATGCGGGCACGCACCCGGTCGGCCGGCGCCGCCACCAGCGCCTCGACGGCGACCGGCGTGGCGCGCGGTCCCGTTCCGGCGCGCACGAAGGCGGCGGCGTCCTCGGCCGGCAGCCGCCGCGGGGCGAAGCGGGCCCCGGTGGGCCGCGGACCGGTGAGCCGGTCGAGCCGGAAGCTGCGCCAGTCGCCGCGGCCGAGGTCGTAGGCGACCAGGTACCAGCGCCGCCCGAGCGAGACCAGCCGGGCCGGCTCGACCTCGCGCTCGGTGGGGGCGCCGTCGGCCGCGGTGTAGCCGAACGCCAGCCGCTCGGTGTCGCGGCAGGCCTGGGCGACGGTGGTGAGCACCTCCGGGTCGACGGCGGCCGCACCGTCGCGCCACGAGGCCGGCTCGGTCACCGTCCGCAGGGCGTCGGCCCGGCGGCGCAGCCGGGGCGGCAGCACCTGCACCACCTTGGTCAGCGCACGCACCGACGACTCCGCCGTCCCGGCGATCGCGCTCTGCGCCGCTGCCTGCAGGCCGACGACGAGCGCGACGGCCTCCTCGTCGTCGAGGACCAGCGGCGGCAGCACCGCCCCCGGCGCCAGCCGGTAACCGCCGTCCACCCCCGGCTGCGCCTCGACGGGGTAGCCGAGGTCGCGGAGCCGGTCGACGTCGCGCCGGAGGGTGCGCAGCGAGACGTCGAGCCGCTCGGCCAGCTCCGCCCCCGCCCAGTGCCGCCGGTTCTGCAGGAGGGAGAGCAGTCGCAGCGTGCGGTTGCCGGTGCCGGTCACGCAGTCAGATTCTCCTCCATTGCGGTCAGGAACTGACACCGATTCTCCGTAGCGTCGTCCTCGACGGATCTCCCGAGCAGCAGAGGCGGATACCATGACGAGCGCGACGAGCACCCTCACCGGCGAACGGGCGGACCTGCTGGAGGCCCTGGCCACGCACCGGTACTTCCTGCGGTTCACCGTGCAGGGGCTGACCGACGAGCAGGCCCGGCAGCGGACGACGGCCAGCGAGCTGACCCTCGGCGGGCTGGTGAAGCACGTGGCCCACACCGAGCGGAGCTGGGCCGACTTCATCGTCGAGGGCCCCGCCGCCATGGGCGGGCCGGACGACTCCGAGCAGATGGCGGCGTGGGCCCAGGAGTTCAGCATGGGCCCCGACGAGACCCTCGAGAGCATCCTCGCCTCCTACGAGGAGGTGGCCGCGCGCACCGACGAGCTGGTCCGCACGCTGCCCGACCTCGACGTCACGCAGCCGCTGCCCCAGGCGCCGTGGTTCCCGCCGAACGGCGTCCGCTCGGCCCGCCGGGCGTTCCTGCACATCGTCGCCGAGACCGCCCAGCACGCCGGGCACGCCGACATCCTGCGGGAGTCCCTGGACGGCCAGAAGACGATGGGTTAGGCCCCGTCCAGACGCTCGCCCCGAGCCTGCGAGGGGTGAGGGGGACGGGGTCCGCTCACCCGCGGACGGCGGCGGCGACCTGCTCCAGCGCGGCGAGGCTGTGCCCGCTGACGAAGGCGTCGCACAGCGGCAGCGCGGCCGCCATCCCGCCCACCAGCGGGGCGTAGCCCGGCGCGGCCTTGCGCGGGTTCACCCACACGATGCGGTGCGCCAGCCGGCGCAACCGCCGCATCGCCTCGGCGACGTCGTCCGGGTCGTCGGTGGCCCAGCCGTCCGACAGCACCACCACGACCGCCCCGCGGGCCAGCCCGCGGCGGCCGTGCGTGGCGACGAAGCCGCCGATCCCGGCGGCCAGGCGGGTGCCGCCGGCCCAGCCGGACTCCGTCGCCCCGGCCCGGGCGAGGGCCTGGTCGGGGTCGCGGACGGCGAGCTGCCGGGTGAGCCGGGTCAGCCGGGTGGAGAACACGAACGCCTCCGCCCGCGCCCCGGCCACCGCGCCCTGCAGCAGCGAGAGGTAGACGCGGGTGTAGGGCTCCATCGACCCGGAGACGTCGCACAGC
Organism: Geodermatophilus sabuli; assembly: GCF_900215145.1. Classification (GTDB taxonomy): domain Bacteria; phylum Actinomycetota; class Actinomycetes; order Mycobacteriales; family Geodermatophilaceae; genus Geodermatophilus; species Geodermatophilus sabuli. The sequence continues at coordinate 205,232 of NZ_OBDO01000008.1, forward strand.
AGCACCAGCCGGCGCGGCTGCGTCCGCCGGGCGGCGTGCACCAGCCGCACCGGGTCGCCGCCGGAGCGCTGCGCGGCCCGCACCGTGCGGCGCAGGTCCAGCCGGTCGGCCCGGCGCCGGCTGGGCCGCACCCGCCGGCTGCGCCGGTCCGGTGTGCTGAGCGCGATCCGGCGGACCAGCTCGCGCACCCCGGCCAGCTCGTCGGGGGTGAGGTCGGCGAAGGAGGTGTGCCGCAGCCGCTCGTCGGGCGAGGCCGCGGCCAGGACGACGTCCCGCCCGTCGTCGCCGCTCCCGTCGTCCCCGCTCCCGGCCGGCGCCGTCCCGCCCTGGGACTCCGCCGCGGGAGGACGGCGGTCCGGCGGGGTGGGCCGGGTGCGGGCTTCGCTGCCCACCGGCGGTGGCGCGGTGAGGTCGCCGCGGCTGTCGGCCGGGTCGAGCCGGCCGTCGAAGACGGCGGAGAAGACCGCGTCGAACACCGGCAGCTGGGCGCGGTCGGTGACCAGCGCGACCCGGCAGGTCCAGTACAGGGCGGCGCGGTCCACCGGGGGCACCAGCTGCAGGGACCGCGCCAGGCCGGCCGCCCGCTCCGGCGTGGTGGGCAACCCCGCGCGGTGCAGCGCGGTGGTCAACCCGACGGCCAGCGGGCCGGGCGCGACGGGCGGCGGCCCGGGCAGTGGCCCGGGCAGTGGCCCGGACGGCGGCCGGCCGGACTCAGGCACCGGCCAGCCAGGCCGCACCCCGCGTGCGGGCCAGCTCCTGGTCGTCGCGGTTCTTGAGCACCGAGCCCCAGGTCGCCGCCACCGCGGGCGGGTCGAGCCGGTCGACGCCGAGCAGGTCGAGGGCGGCCACCCAGTCGATGACCTCGGCGATGCCGGGTGGCTTGACCAGGTCCAGGCCGCGCAACCGCCCGACCGCGGCCGCGGCGGCGACCGCGAGCGGTTCGCTGCTGCCCGGGACCCGCCGGCGGACGATCTCGGCCACCCGGTCCGGCGCCGGGAAGTCGATCCAGTGGTAGAGGCAGCGGCGGGTGAGCGCGTCGTGCAGGTCCCGCGTCCGGTTGGAGGTGAGGACGACGACCGGCGGGTGGGCCGCGCGGACGGTGCCCAGCTCCGGCACGGTGACCGCGGCCTCGGCCAGCACCTCGAAGGTGAACGCCTCGAACTCCGCGTCCGCGCGGTCGATCTCGTCGAGCAGCAGCACCGCCGGCCGGGGCCCGGGGTGCTCGATCGCCTGCAGCAGCGGGCGCCGCAGCAGGTACTCGGGGCCGAAGAGGTCCTCCTCCCCCAGCGGCTTCCCGGACGCCTCCGCGAGCCGGATGCCCAGCAGTTGCCGCGGGTGGTTCCACTCGTAGAGCGCCTCGGCGGCGTCGATGCCCTCGTAGCACTGCAGCCGGTACAGGGGGGTGCCCAGCACCCGCGCCAGCGCCTTCGCCGCCTCGGTCTTGCCCACGCCGGGCTCACCCTCGAGCAGCAGTGGTTGCGGCAACCGGACGGCGAGGAACAGCGCGGTGGCCAGGCCCGGGTCGGCGAGGTAGTCGACGTCGTCCAGCGCGGCCGCCAGCGCGCCGACGTCCGGCACCCGGTCCCGGACCTCCTCCTCGGCCCCGGGCCGGGAGGCCGGGAGTGCCGTCCCCGGCCCGGCGTCAGGAGGCGGGGGCATACCGGGCCGGGTCGGTGAGGAAGGTGCTGCGGCACCCGTCGCAGCAGAACCAGGTCGTCGCCCCGTCGACGGTCACGTGCGGGCTGGCGTCGACGGCGGCGACGCTCATCCCGCAGACCGGGTCCACCACGCGGGCCGTCGCCGGGGTTCCGGGCGAGGGCGCGCGTGCCTCCGCAGCCCGCCGCTCGGCGACCACCTGCGCCCAGATGGACAGGGCGATCTCCGCGGCGGTGCGGCCCCCGATGTCCAGGCCGGCCGGGCTGCGCACCCGCGACCGCTGCTCGTCGGTCACGTCGAGGGAGGCGAGCACCGCCGCGCCGCGGATCCGGCTGGCCACCAGCCCGACGTAGGGGACGCCGAGCCGCAGCGCCGCGGTGAGCGCCGGCTCCTCGCCGCGGCCGTGGGAGGCGACCACCAGCGCCGCGTCGTCCGCCGCGGGGGCGGCGTCCTCCCCCGGCACCCGCTCGACGGCGAACCCGAGCGGCCCCCCTAGGGACGCCAGCGCCTCGGCGACCGGGCTGTCCCCGACCACCAGGACCCGCGGGGCCGGCACCCGCGGCTCGAGGAAGATCTCCACCGAGCCACCGGACAGGCACGGGTTGGCGACGGTGACCGCGCCCTCCTCGGCGGCGCCGGGTTCGGCTCCGGGCACGATCCGCAGCAGCAGCGGCTCGTTGGTCGACAGGGTCATCAACCCGTACTCGCGCACCGAGGACTCCGCGCAGGTGCCGCCGACGAACCCGTCGATGACGCCGTCGGCCCGGATCACCGCGGTGTCACCGGCGTGCGCGCTGGCCGGTCGCTGCGCGCGCACCACGGTGGCCTGCACGAACGGCACCCGGCTGCGCACCAGCTCCGTCGCCCGCTCGGTGACCGTCATCAGATCGGCGGGGTCGGCCGGCCCTGCATGGCCTCCCACACGCGGGCCGGGGTGCACGGCATGTCCATGTGCCGGACGCCGAAGGGCGCGAGCGCGTCCACGACGGCGTTGACCACCGCCGGCGGCGAGCCGACGGTCGCCGACTCCCCGATCCCCTTGGCGCCGATCGGGTGGTGCGGCGAGGGGGTGACGGTGTGCCCGGTCTCCCAGTCCGGCACCTCCATCGCGGTGGGGATGAGGTAGTCCATGAACGACCCGCCGAGGTTGTTGCCCTGCTCGTCGAAGCCGATGAACTCCATGAGCGCCATGCCGACGCCGTCGGCCAGGCCGCCGTGCACCTGGCCCTCGATGATCATGGGGTTGATCCGGGTGCCGCAGTCGTCCACGGCGACGAACCGGCGCACGTGCACCTTGCCGGTGCCGCGGTCGACGTCCACCACGCAGACGTACGCGCCGAACGGGAAGGTGAGGTTCGGCGGGTCGTAGGTCACCTCGGCGTCGAGGTTGCCGTCGATCCCCTCGGGCAGCTCGACGGTGCCGTGCGCGCCGAGCGCGATCTCGGCGATCGTCTTGCCGACCCCCGGGTCGCCCTTCACGTACCAGCGGCCCTTCTCCCACTCGAGGTCCTCGGGGCGGGTCTCCAGCATCGCCGCGGCGATCGCCCGCGCCTTCTCCTTGACCTTGCGCGCGGCCAGGGCCACCGCTCCCCCGCTGACCGGCGTGGACCGGCTGCCGTAGGTGCCCAGCCCGAACGGCGTCTGGTCGGTGTCGCCGTGGACGACGTCGATGTCCTCCGGCGGGATGCCCAGCTCCTCGGCGAGGATCTGCGCGAACGTCGTCTCGTGGCCCTGGCCCTGGCTCTGCACCGACAGCCGGACGACGGCCTTGCCGGTCGGGTGCACCCGCACCTCGGCGCCGTCGGCCATGCCCAGGCCGACGATGTCCATGTGCTTGCGCGGGCCGGCGCCGACGGTCTCGGTGAAGAACGACAGCCCGATGCCCATCAGCTCGCCGCGGGACCGCTTCTCCGCCTGCTCCCGGCGCAGCTCCTCGTAGCCGGCCATCCTCAGCGCCAGCTGCATCGTGGGCTCGTAGTCGCCGGAGTCGTACTCCCAGCCGGTCTTGTTCTTGTAGGGGAACTGCTCGGGGCGGATGAAGTTGCGCAGCCGCAGCTCGGCCGGGTCCATCTCCAGCTCCGCGGCGAGGACGTCGACCATCCGCTCCACCAGGTACACCGCCTCGGTGACCCGGAAGGAGCAGGCGTAGGCGACCCCGCCGGGCGCCTTGTTGGTGTAGACGCCGGTGACCGAGCAGTGCGCGGCCTGCAGGTCGTAGCTGCCGGTGAAGATGGAGAAGAAGCCGGCCGGGTACTTGGTCGGCTGGGCGGTGGCGTTGAACGCCCCGTGGTCGGCCAGCACCTGGGTGCGGACGGCGAGGATCTTCCCGTCACGGGTCGCCGCCACCTCGCCGCGCATGACGTAGTCGCGGGCGAACGAGGTCGACATCAGGTTCTCCGAGCGGTCCTCCATCCACTTCACCGGCCTGCCGGTCACGATGGAGCCGACGACGGCGAGGATGTAGCCCGGGTAGATCCCGACCTTGTTGCCGAAGCCGCCGCCGATGTCCGGGCTGATCACGCGGATCTTGTGCTCGGGGATGCCGGCCACCATCGCGAACAGCGTGCGGTGGGCGTGCGGGGCCTGGGTGGTCTCGTAGAGCGTGAGCTTGCCGTCGACCGGGTCGTAGTCGGCCACCGCGCCGCAGGTCTCCATGGGCGCGGGGTGCACCCGCGGGTAGACGACCTCCTCGCTGACCACGACCTCGGCGGCGGCGAAGACGGCGTCGGTCTCGGCCCGGTCGCCGGCCTCCCAGTCGAAGATGTGGTTGTCGGTCTGCCCCTCCTTGTCGTCCCGGATGACCGGGGCGCCCGGGTCCAGCGCCCGCCGGACGTCGACGACCGGCGGCAGCTCCTCGTACTCGACGTCGATGAGCTCGAGGGCGTCGCGGGCGGCGTACCGGTCGTCGGCGACGACGAAGGCGACCTCCTGGCCCTGGAAGCGCACCTTGGCGGTGGCCAGCACGGCCTGGACGTCGGCCGACAGGGTCGGTGCCCAGGCCAGGTTGAGCCCCTCGAGGTCCCGGCCGGTGATGACCGCGTGCACCTTCGGGTGGGCGAGGGCCTCGGTGGTGTCGATCGAGACCAGCCGGGCGTGTGCCATCGGCGAGCGCAGGATCGCGCCGTGCAGCATCCCGGGCAGCACGATGTCGTCGACGTACCGGCCCCGGCCCCGGACGAACCGCGGGTCCTCCTTGCGCTGGATGCGCCCGAACCCGATGGGCCGGTCGGCGGCGGTGGCGGCCGGGTTGGCCGGCCGCTCCGCGAGCTCGGTCATGCCGGCACCTCCTCGGCGGCGGGCGGGGCGGCCGGCGCGGGGATCGCCGGGGCCTCGGCGGCGGCCCCGGCCCCGTGCCGGGCGGCCCAGCGCACCGAGCGGACGATCGTCGCGTAGCCGGTGCACCGGCAGATCTGCCCGGAGATCGCCTCGCGGATCGTCTGCTCGTCCGGGTCGGGATCGCGGTCGAGCAGCGCGCGGGCGGTGAGCATCATCCCGGGGGTGCAGAACCCGCACTGCAGGCCGTGCTCCTCCATGAAGCCCTGCTGCACCGGGTCCAGCGTGGCGCCGTCGGCCAGGCCCTCGACGGTGCGCACCTCGTGACCCGCGGTCATGGCCGCCAGCGCGGTGCACGACTTCACCGGCTCGCCGTCGACCAGGACCACGCAGGTGCCGCAGTTGCTGGTGTCGCACCCCCAGTGGGTTCCGGTGAGCCCGAGCGTGTCGCGCAGGAAGTGCACGAGCAGCTGGCGCGGTTCGACGTCGCGGGTGACCTCGGCCCCGTTGACGGTCATCGTGACCTGCATGGTCAGCCTCCGGTGGTGGCGGTCAGGACGCCGGCTCCGGCGCGCGTGGCGGCGGAGCGGAGCACCCGGCGGGTGAGCTCGTCGGCGAGGTGGCGCTTGTAGTCGACGGGGCCGCGCTGGTCCTCGACCGGCGAGCTCGCGGCCGCGGCCAGTCGACCGGCCTCGGCGAACACCTCCTCGCTGGGGTGCGCGCCCAGCAGGACGGCGGCGGCGTCGACCGCGCAGCCCTCGAGGCCGAGCGCGGTGAGGCCGATGGTGGCGTCGGCGACGGTGCCGTCGTCGGCGAGCACGAGCAGCGCCCCGGCGGCGGCGACCGCCCAGTCGCCGACCCGGCGCTCGACCTTCTCGTAGGCGCTGCCCGAACGCGGCCGGATCGGGAAGCGCACCTCGGTGATCAGCTCGGACTGCTCGCAGGCGGTCTCGTAGGGGCCACGGTGGAACTCGTCCATGCCGATGACGCGCTCGCCGGCGCGGCCGGTGACGACGACCCGCGCGCGCAGCACGTCGCAGACGGTGGTGAGGTCCTCGGCCGGGTCGGCCTGCCCCAGCGACCCGCCGATCGTGCCGCGGTTGCGCACCACGGGGTCGGCGATGACCCGCTCGGCGTCGTGCACGATCGGGAACAGCTCCCCGACCAGCGCCGAGGACAGCAGCGTGGCGTGCCGGGTGAGCGCCCCGACGCGCAGCCAGTCACCGTCCCGGGTGACGTGGTCGAGCTCGGCGACGTCGTTGATGTCGATGAGCCACTCGGGCCGGGCCAGCCGCAGCTTCATCATCGGCAGCAGGCTGTGCCCGCCGGCGACGACGCGGGACTCGGGGCCGTGGCGTTCGAGGAGGTCCAGGGCGTCGGCGACGCTGGTCGCCCGCACGTAGTCGAAGGGGGCCGGTACCTGCACGGGGACTCCCGTCGGCGGAGGGGTCTCGACGGTGGGACCCCTGGTGGCGCAGGAGCTTGTGACCTGTCCCACAAGGCTGTCAAGATCGCGACAAGCGAATGGTTAAGAGGCCCCGTGTCCATGACGTTCACCCAGCTCCGCACCTTCGCGCTCGTGGCCGAGCTGGGGTCGCTGCGCGCCGCGGCGGCGGAACTGGGCGTGAGCGAGCCGGCGGTCTCCGCCGCGGTGGCGGCCCTGCGCGCGGACCTCGGTGACCCGCTGTTCCACCGTGCCGCCGGTGGCATCGAGCTCACCGCGGGCGGCCGCGCGCTCGCCGTCCGGGCCCGCGAGCTGGTCCGGCTGGCCGAGCGCACCCGGCGGGAGGTGACCCAGGCCGGGACGACGGGCCGGCTGCGGGCACTGGCCACCGCGGCCTGCGCCGAGCACGTCGCCGGCCCGCTGGTGGCCGCCTTCGCCCGGCGCTCGCCGCGCACCGAGGTGCACCTCGACGTCGTGCCGGCCGAGCGCACCGCCGCGGTCCTGGCCGACGACGAGGCCGACATCGTGCTGGGCGCCCGCCCCCTCCCCGCCCCGGGGCAGGCGGTCGACGCGGTGCCGTTCCTGCGCTACCAGCGGGTGGTGGTGGCCGCCCCGGGGCACCCGCTGGCCACCGGGCGGGGCCGGGTCCCGGTGGCCGAGCTGGGCCGGCACGCGTGGCTCGCGGGCCCGGCCGGCCTCGAGCCGGGCACCGAGGAGCGCCGGTGGGCGGAGCCGGCGGGTCCGGTGCCGCTGCGACGCCTGGCCAGGGAGGCCGAGGCGCTGGACGCCGCCCGGGACGGCGCCGGCGTGCTGCTCGCGCTCGGGCACGCGGTCCGGGACGACCTGCGGGCCGGCCGGCTGGTGCGGCTGCCGGTCGAGGGCACACCGGTGACGGGCATGTGGTGGGCGGGGGTGCCCGGCGAGGGCCGCGCGGCCGCGGGGGCGACCGCGCTGCAGCGCTTCCTCACCACCCCTGATGCCACCAGCGCGCTGCTGGCCGGGCCGGCTCCCCGCGAACGGGCCCGGCCGACCGTCCGCGTCGGCCTGTGGAGCCAGCCCTAGGCGCCCTGCGGGTCAGGGGCCGGCCGGTCACCCGGGGTCGCGGCCGGAGCCGCGCGTTCGGCCTGCACCTGGACCTCGATGTGCGTGGTGTGGGCGCGCGGGTCCCAGATCTCCTCGAACGGGGCCATCACCGAGCCGCCGATGCCGCGGCGACGGGCCCGGGCGCCCAGCCACGCGTAGCCGGCGGGGACGAGGAGCAGCACGCCGAGGACCTCCAGTGCCAGCACCACCTCGCCCACCCCGTCCACGGTACGGGCGCGCGCCGATCAGGTCTCCGGCTCGGCGGCGACCCGGTCCGACGCGCGGGCGCCCTGCTGCGACTGGGCGCCGCCGGAGACCCCCTCGGGCGCGGCCGGGCCGGAGCCGGTGCCGCCGCTCGCGGTGCCGTCGCCCAGCACGACCTGCCCCTCGGTCATCTCCGGGTCGCCCGCGCTGCGCTCGACCGGCGCCTCCCCGGACCGCGTCGCGGCGGGCCGGTCGTGCACCTCCTGGACCGAGCTGCCGCGCTCGGCGACCTCGATGGCCTCGGCGACGTCGGCGCCGCTGCGGGAGGGGTCGGGCGCGGTGCCCTCGGTGGCGGGTTCCTGGTTCACGGCTGGACCTCTCCGTCAGCGCGGCTGGGTGCGGCGCAGTCTCGACCCGCCGGCGCGGCGGGGCAAGGGGCGGTTCAGTCGTCGCCGCCCAGCTCCGCGAGGGACTCCAGCGCCCGGTCGCGGGCCGCGGCGGCCTCGGTCGCCTGCCGCTCGGCCGTGCGGCGGTGCCGCTCGGCCGCCTTCAGCTCCTCCGCGGTCTGCGCCGCCTCCCGTTCGGCGCGGGCCAGCTCGTCGGAGAGCTCCTCGACCCGCGCCTGCAGGTCGGCCCGGCGGGCGTCGAGGTCGTCGACCCGGTGCCGCTGCTCCTCGGCGGCGGCGCGCGTCTCAGCAGCGACCGCGGTGGCCTCCTCCGCGACCCGCCGGGCCGCCTCGAGCCGCTTCCGGCGCCGCTCCTCCTCCGCCCGGCGGGCCTCCTCCTCGCGGCGCCGGGCCTCCTCCTCGCGCTGCCGACGGCGGTCGGCGGCGTTCCCGCCGCGCGGCCGGGCGGGCATGGCCGGCTCCACCGGGCGGAACGGGGGCACCAGTCGCAGCGCCGGGCGCACCCCCGTCGTCCCCAGGCCGCTGTAGGACATCGGGGAGGTGAGCCGGGCCGACAGCAGCGCCTCCCCCGCCTCGGGGTCGGCCATGGCGGCCCGCAGCGTGTCCTCGACCTGCGCCTCCACCGAGCTGCTCACCCGGTGGCCGCGCTCGCGCGCGAGCGCGCTGGCCTGCCGGGTCAGGGCGGTGAGCAGTTGCGAGCGCTGCCGGTTGAGCGCCTTGAGGGAGTCGCCGGCGAGGTTCTCCTGCGCCTCGCGCAGCAGGCCGCCGAGCTCGACCAGGCCCTCGATCTCCTCCCGGTGCTCGCGCACGAGGAGGTTGCACACCCACGCGGCCGCCGACGGCTTGGGCAGCGCACCGATCGCCTTCGCCAACGGGCGGTCGCCGCCGCCCCTCGCCTCGTCCTGGCGCTGCTTGCGCAGCGCCGTGAACTCCTCGGGCGGCACCTCGTAGAGCTCGTCGGCGACGTCGTCGAGGTCCACGGGACCGACCCTGCCACGGCCAATCCCGTCCCGGTGGGTCAGCAGCAGGTGGCGACGCGGGCCCCCCGTCGTCCCGGGCACAGCAGCTGCCGTCGCCACCGACGGCGGAGAGCTCGAGAGCCGACTCCCCTCCAGGTCCGGCCGGGCGTCGCCGGTGACCGTGTAGACCTCCCACGGCTCGCCGCCGGGGCCGGTCACCCACACCTCGTCCTGGACGGCGTAGCAGCAGGTGGTCTGGACGGGACCTCCATCGGTCAGGACATCGACGGATGTCGGTGTCTGACACCAGGCCACCACCGGCCATCGACGTTTGTCAATACGATGAGCGTCGATATGATGGCGGCGACGTCCCGACCGGAGGAGATCCGATGAGCGACCCCGGCCTCGCCTGCTGCACGCCGCTGACCGGCACCGCCATGTCCGCCGACCAGGCCGAGCGGGTCGCCCCCCTGCTCAAGGCGCTGGCCGACCCGGTGCGGCTGCGCCTGGTCAGCCTGATCGCCTCGAGCACCACCGGCGAGGCCTGCGTCTGCGACCTCAACGACGCGTTCGACCTGACCCAGGCCACGATCAGCCACCACCTCAAGGTGCTGCACTCGGCTGGGCTGCTCGACCGCGAGAAGCGGGGCGTGTGGGTGTACTACGCGGTGCGCCGCGACGCGCTGGCCGCCGTCGCCGGGCTGTTCGATCCCGCCGCGGTGCCCGCGTGAGCGACGTGGTCGGCGAGACGGGGGTGGCGCCGGCTGCGGAGGCGCCGGTGCTGCAGCGGCTGTCCGCCCTCGACCGGTTCCTGCCGGTCTGGATCGTCGCGGCGATGGCACTCGGCCTGCTGCTGGGGCGGGCGGTCCCGGGGCTGGACGACGCGCTGTCGGCGGTGGAGGTCGGCAACGTCAGCCTGCCGATCGCCATCGGCCTCCTCCTGATGATGTACCCGGTGCTGGCCAAGGTCCGCTACTCCGAGCTCGACCGGGTCACCGGCGACCGGCGGCTGCTGGGCGCGAGCCTGGTGCTCAACTGGCTGGTCGGCCCGGCGCTCATGTTCGCCCTCGCCTGGCTGCTGCTGCCGGACCTGCCGGAGTACCGCGCCGGGCTGGTCATCGTCGGGCTGGCGCGGTGCATCGCGATGGTGCTCATCTGGAACGACCTGTCCTGCGGCGACCGGGAGGCCGCCGCGGTGCTGGTCGCGATCAACTCGGTGTTCCAGATCCTCGCCTTCGCCGCGCTCGGCTGGTTCTACCTGCAGGCGCTGCCCGGCTGGCTGGGCCTGGCGACGACGTCGGCGGAGTTCAGCGTCTGGGCCATCGTGCTGTCGGTGCTGGTCTTCCTCGGCATCCCGCTGCTGGCCGGCTTCCTCACCCGGACCGTCGGCGAGCGCCGGAGGGGCCGCGACTGGTACGAGGGCCGCTTCCTGCCGCGGATCGGCCCGATCGCCCTGTACGGACTGCTGTTCACGATCGTGATGCTCTTCGCGCTGCAGGGCGAGGCGATCACCTCGCAGCCCTGGGACGTCGCTCGCATCGCGCTGCCATTGCTGGCCTACTTCTCCCTGATGTTCGGCGGCTCCTTCCTGCTCGGGATGCGGCTGCGGCTGGGCTACGCGAAGACCGCCACGCTGGCCTTCACCGCCGCCGGCAACAACTTCGAACTCGCCATCGCCGTCGCCATCGGCACCTTCGGCGTCACCAGCGGCCAGGCACTCGCCGGCGTCGTCGGGCCGCTCATCGAGGTGCCGGTGCTCGTCGCCCTCGTCTACGTGGCCCTCTGGGCCGCGCGCCACTGGTTCCCCGGCGACCCCACCGTCCCCGCTCCCGGGAAGAGTTCCCGATGACGCCGTCGGTCCTGTTCGTCTGCGTGCACAACGCCGGCCGCTCCCAGATGGCCGCCGCCTGGCTGCGGCACCTGGCCGGGGACGCCGTCGAGGTCCGGTCGGCCGGCTCGCTGCCGGCCGACCGGGTCAACCCTGCCGCGGTCGAGGCGATGGCGGAGGTCGGCATCGACATCGCCGACCGGCGGCCGACGGTGCTCACCGGCGAGGCGGTCGAGGCCTCCGACGTGGTCATCACCATGGGCTGCGGCGACGCCTGCCCCGTCTTCCCCGGGAAGCGCTACCTGGACTGGCAGCTGGAGGACCCCGCCGGCAAGGGCGTCGACGCCGTGCGGCCCATCCGCGACGAGATCGAGGCCCGGGTCCGCGGCCTGCTGACCGAACTGTCGGGGACGTCACCGTGAGAGTGCTCTCATCCCGGCCCTGAGCAGGCGTTTCGCCGAGCGGCCGAACGGAACGTCGTAGTAACACTGACGTCATGCAGGAACAGCTCGCCCGCTCCCTCCGGAACACCGCGCTCGTCGCCGTCGTCCTCGGCCTGTTGCCCTTCGCCCTGGACGCCTCCGTGGTCTGGAAGGTCATCGGCCCGGTCGTCGCCGCCGCCCTGCTGGTGCACACCGGGCAGCAGGTGTGGCAGCAGGTCTTCAGCACCTCCCCGCGCCACCTGAACGTCTGACGCGGACGCACGGCAGCCCCGGACCGCCTGGCGGTCCGGGGCTGCCGTGCGTCGGCGAGTGCTAGCCGAAGATGAGCACCCCGAGGACCGTCGCGACCACCAGACCGGCCATGACCGGCAGGAAGCAGCGGCGGGCCAGCTCGACCGCGGGCACCCGGACGAACCCGGCGACGGCGAGCAGCGAGGACCAGGCGACGAGCGTGCCGCCGCCGGACCAGATGTTGCCCATCTGACCGATGGCCGCCAGCGTCGGGCTGCTGACGCCCGCCCCCTCGGACAGCGAGCCGGCCAGCGCACCGGTGAGCGGCAGGCCGGAGAAGCCCGACCCGTCCAGACCGGCGACGACGCCGACGATCATCACGCCGAAGGCGGTCAGCAGGGCGTTCGCCGGCAGCTGATCCTGGCCGGCCACCACCAGGTCGAACAGCAGGTTCGGCGCCGGCTCGCCCTCGGGGATGCTGAGGATGGTGGCGGCGAACTCCTCGTTGCCCAGGAAGAAGAAGCCGGCGATCGGGAGGACGACGCCCATCGCCTTGAACGCGAACACCAGCCCGTCGACGATGTGGTCGGCCGAGGTCTCCAGGAACTTGTTGCCGCCCCGGGCGTAGGCCGCACCGAACGTGACCAGCAGCGCGATACCGCCCACGAGCGCCGCGGCGTCGCCGCCCTGGAGATCGGGGACCGAGTCCGAGACGCTGGCCACGACCAGGTAGACGATCAGCGCCAGGTAGGCCAGCGGCACCAGGAGCGCGAACGCCTTGGAGGCCAGCGGCTTCTCCACCGGGGTGATGGTGTGCCCCTCCGGCGGGACCGGCCCGCCGGCCGGGGTGCCGATCAGCGCACGCCCCTTGCTCAAGCGGGCCGCGATGGTCTCCGCCTCGTCACGGGGCCGGCTCCCCGAGCCGCTGGCCACCCCGACCAGCTCGCGCTGCCCGCCGACCGACGGGCCACCGCCACCGGTCCCGTCCGCGGGCAGGCCGGCGCCGCCGGAGCCACCGGTCCCACCCTGGTCGCTCGCGTCCTCGATCGCCTCGGCGTCAGCGCTGTCGCTGCGCCGGTCGGCGGCGTTCTCCCACTCGGAGAGCAGGTCCTCGGAGGGCCGCCGCATCTTGCGGATCTCCATGATGTAGCCGATGGCCAGCGCGACACCGCCGACGATGAGCGACAGGACCAGGCCCCGATCGGCCACCACCGCCGGGTCCGCGTTGGCCGCCGTGGCCGACAGCTGCGGCGCGACCCCGATGACGTAGTCGGCGGACAGTGCCATCCCCTGGCCGGCGATCGCGATGGTGAAACCCACCGCCAGCGGGCGCAGGCCCGAGCGGATGGCGACCGGCACCAGCACCGCACCGACCAGCGGGACGGCCGGGGTCGGCCAGAAGAACAGCGAGATGAAGTACGTGACGATGACGAGCGTCCACCAGGACAGGTGCGCGTTGCGCATGACCCGGCGGAACGGGGTCACCATCCGCTTGTCCGATCCCAGCCCCTCCAGCGACCGCAGCATCGCGGTGACCATCGCGATGATCAGGAAGATGTTGAACAGGCTGGTCGCGGCGACCAGGCTGGCGTTGAAGACCGACGACAGACCGGTCGCGAGACTCCCCGACCACACGAGAGCGGTGAGGAACGTGGCCACCACTGCCGGCACCACGATGTTCTTGCGCATGATCATCGTGGCGAGGATGACGACCACCCCGGCCAGGAAGACCCAGTGCGCTGCTGTGAGTTGCATCGACGCCCCTACTGGTGAGCCCAATGTGTTGGTGCAGAAAGCTCCCTGACCGGGCAGACGCCGTCCATGAACGATGTGCACACTCGCCCCATCTCCGAATGTGCAGCCTGCCGTGGCTCCGTTCACGGCACGTTGGCAGTCTGTTCCCGGGAAGTGAACGGGGAGGACGTCTGTGACCGGCACCGCGACGCAGTACGGCCGACCCCAGGCTGAGCCGACCGGTCCCCCGCGGGCCGGCTGGTTGCTCGCCGCCCTGCTCGGCGCCACGTTCCTCGGCACGGTCAGCAACAACGTCGTCAACGTGCCGCTGCGCCAGATCACCGACGACTACGGCGCCCCGGTCACCCAGGGCGTGCTGGTCGCCTCCGCGTCGGTGCTCGTCCTGGCCGTGGCCATGCCGCTCACCGGTTGGATCAGCGACCGACTCGGCCGCCGCCGCACCCTCGTGCTCGCCCTCGTGGTGCTCCTCGTCGGCACCGTCGGCGCCGCGGTCGCGCCCACGCTGCCCACCCTCGTGGTCAGCCGTGCCGTGCAGGGGCTGGGCTGCGCCCTGGTCCCGACCGCCGTCATGGGCACCCTCGCCCGGTGCTGGCCGGCCAGCCGGCGCAACCGGGTCATGGGCGCGTGGGGCACGGCCAACGGCATCGGCCAGGCCGTGGGCCCACCGGTCGGCGGCCTGCTCGCCGACGGCTGGGGGTGGCGGTCGATCTTCTGGGTCCTGGTGCCGGTGACCGTGGCGGTGCTGGTCCTCGCCGTGAGCGTCGTCCCTCGGGACGGCGGGTCGCGCACCCCGATCGACGTCCCCGGGGTGGGCTCGCTGACCCTCGGCGTCGCCGCGCTTATGGCGGCGATCACCGTGGCTCCGCAGGGCGGCGTCCCGGGGTGGGTTCCCCTGGCCGGGGTGGTCCTCGGGGTGGCGGCGCTGGTCGCGTTCGTCGTCTCCGGGCTGCGCCGCGCTCAGCCCTTCATCGACCCGCGGCTGCTCATCGAGATCCGCTGGCTGCGCAGCGCCACGGGCGTCTTCGTGCAGCAGGTCACGCTGTTCTCCGTCCTGGTCGCCGTGCCCCTGCACCTGACCGGCGTCGCCGGGCTGTCGGGCACCGCGACCGGTCTGCTGGTCTTCCTCCTGCCAGTGGTGTGGGCGGCGTCGGCCCCGGTGGTCGGCCTGCTCGCCGACCGGATCGGCCCGCGGCCGGTGCTGCGGACCGGCCTCGGCGTGCTGCTCACCGTCTCCGTCGTCCTCGGCGTGCTCCTGGGCACGGGAGCGACGGCGGTGCTGCCGATGGCGGTCGTCCTGGTGGTGGCCGGGTTCGGGGTCGCGCTGGTGCAGACGCCGTCGCTCAGCGGGGCCACCCGCTCGCCGGCCGGTCAGCGGGGCGCCGGGCTGGGACTGTTCAACATGATGCGGTTCGTCGGCGCCTCCGTGGGCGCGGCCGGGGTCGCCGCCGCCTACCCCGACGCGCTCGGCTGGCTGTTCGGGGGGTGTGGGGTGGTCGCCGCGGCTGGGTTGGCGCTCAGCTTCGCCGGACGAGAGGTACCCGACACCCCCGCCGGCGAACCGGCACCGGAGCTCACCGCCGGCTGACGCCCGCGACGTCCCACCTCGTTGGGCACCGTGCACAAATCGCGAGGTGAGCAGTGGGCACCGTGCTGGTGATCTAGGTCACGGTCACCGCTAGCTTTCGGCGAACGGCCACCCGGGGTCACGGGGGGCCCGCCCGTCCCACTGTCCGGCCCGGTCGACCACCAGCTCCGGCGGCCGAGCCCCGTGCACGAATCGGGAGGCACCATGCAGTTGACGGCCGCTCACTGGGTCTACGTGGCAGGAGTCGCGTCACTGATCGCCGTGATGCTGATGCGGAAGAACGTGGTCGTCCCGGCGATCATCGCGACGTTCGTGACGACCTGGCTGTTCACCGGGGACTTCCTCAACGGCCTGGGCTCGGTCTTCAGCGCGAGCATGGTCGCGACCACCGAGCTGCTGAGCATCTTCCTGGTGCTCACCGTCGTCACCGCCCTGCTGGGCGCCCTGCGGGCGGTCGGAGCCGATCGGCGCATGATCGCGCCGCTGGCCCGGCTCATGAAGAACGGGCCCGTCTCCTACATCGCCCTGTTCGTGGTCACCTACCTGCTCTCGCTCGTCTTCTGGCCCACGCCGACGCTCGCCCTGGTCGCCGCCACGCTCCTGCCTGCGGCGATCGCGGCCGGGCTCTCCCCGCTGGGCGCGGCCATGGCCATCGCCATCGCCGGTCAGGGCATGGCGCTCGCCTCCGACTACGTCATCGGTGTCGCCCCGAGCCTCTCGGCGGGTGGCGCCGGGGTCCCGGCCGGGGAGATCGCCGACCGGGCGCTGGTCCTGAGCCTGGTCGTCGGCGGTGTGGCCATCACGATGACCTGGTTCATGCACGTGCGTCGCGGCTCGCGCAGCGACGTGCTGCCCGGCTCCGGTACCGCGCGGGACGGCGGCCTGGCGACGCTGACGGCCCGGCGGGTCAGCCTCGCGGACATCCCGGCGACCGTCGGGGCCGCGCTCACGACCAAGGGCGAGCCGCTGCGGGTTCGCTCCGGCGGCACGGCCACCGCGACCGACGTCGTCGGCGGCAACGGCACGGGCAACGGCTCGGGCAACGGGCACGGCCCGGTCAGCGGGAACGGCTCGGGCAACGGGCACGGCCCCGCCGGAGGCGACGGGCACGTCGGCAACGGGCACGGGCCGACCGGCGACAGCGGCTCCCTCGCCACCGGGGACGACGGCGGGACCGCCGCGCCGCTGCGGACCCGGCACGCCCGCCTCTACGCGATCGCCGTCCCGCTCGCGTTCGCCGTGCTGGTGGCCTACCTGCTCCTCGGCAAGGCCACCGATCTGGTGCCCGAGGTCGAGGCCGGCTGGGGCGCCGCCCTGGTCGGTGGACTGGCCCTCCTGCTCATGCTGGGCGTCACGACCTCCTCCGGTGGCAACGGTCTCGAGCGGGCCGGTGAGCACTTCGTCGACGGCCTGGTCTTCGCCTTCCGCGCCATGGGGGTGGTGATCCCGGTGGCCGGGTTCGTGCTCGTGGGCATCTCCGACTTCGCCGGCCGCATCATGCTGCTGCCCGAGGACGCCGCGGCGCCGGGCTTCCTGTTCGACGTCATCTCCAGCGGAGAGCGGTTCATCCCGGACAACTCCGTGGTCGTCATGTTCGCGATGCTGATCGCCGGCATGCTCATCGGCCTGGACGGCTCCGGCTGGGCCGGGCTGCCCTTCACCGGTTCCATGGCCGACGCGTTCGCCTCCTCCTCCGGTGGGGACACCGCGACCCTCGCGGCCATCGCGCAGAACGCGGCGGGCTGGACCGGCGGCGGCACGCTGATCATCTGGTCCTCGTTGATCGCCGTCGCCGGCCTCACCGGGGTCCCGGTCACCACGCTGGCGAGGAAGCTCTTCATCCCGGTCGTGACCGGCCTGGTCCTCAGCGTCGTCGTCGCCGCGGTGATCTGGTGAGCCGGACGACGGTGCGCGGCACCGCCGCCGACGTCCGTTCCGGGCGGCGCTCGCCGCTGGAGGTGCTCGAGGCGTCGCTGGACCGGGTCCGGGCCGTCGACCCGGTCGTCCGGGCGTTCGTCTCGATCGACGGGGACCAGGTGCGGGCGGAGGCCGCGGCCCTCACCGAGGAGGCGGCACACGGGCGGTTCCGGGGGCCGCTGCACGGCGTGCCGATCGCGGTCAAGGACCTCATCGACGTGCGCGGCCACCCCACCCGCGGCGGTTCGCTGGTGACCGAGGACGCCCCGGCGACGCGCGACGCCCCGGCGGTGCACCGGCTGCGCGCGGCGGGCGCGCTCGTGCTCGGCAAGACGACGACCCACGAGTTCGCCCACGGTGTCACCACCCCGCCCACACGCAACCCGTGGGACCCCACCCGGATCCCCGGCGGCTCCAGCGGCGGCTCCGCGGCGGCGGTGGCCTCCGGGCAGGTCCCGGCCGCGCTGGGCAGCGACACCGGGGGGTCGATCCGCGTCCCCGCGGCACTGTGCGGGGTGTCCGGCCTGCGGCCCCGGCCGGCCGACGTCCCCACCGGCGGGTGCCTGCCGTTCTCCCCGAAGCTGGACACCTGTGGTCCGATCGCTGGGGACGCCGAGGACCTCGCCCTCCTCTTCGCGGTGCTCGGGCAGGCCCCCTGCCCGCTGATCCCGTCGGTCGCCGGCCTGCGGCTGGGCACCGTGCCGCCCGCGGCGCTCGGGGACGTCGACGCCGAGGTCCTGGCGGCGGTCGAGTCGGCGGTGGGGGTCCTCGTCGCGGAGGGCGCCGTCCCCGTGCCGGTGGACGTCCCGCCGTTCCCGGAGTGGAGTGCGCCCCGGACCGTCTACGTGCTGTCGGACTTCCTCGCCGTCCACCGCGGTGCGGGCTGGTACCCCGCCCGCCGGGAGCACTACGGGGAGGAGGTGGCCTCCTACCTCACCCTGGCGGAGCGGATCACGCGGCACGAGCGCGAGGCCGCCGTCCGGGAGCTCGAACGCCTGGAGGGCCTGCTGCGCGCGGCACTCGAGGACGTCGACGCGCTGGTCCTGCCGACCACGGCCGTCGCCGCGCCGACGATCGAGGAGTGCGCGTTCCGGCCGGGCGACGCCGGACGTTCGCCGGTCGTGGGCACGCTCATGCGGCTGTGCGGGCCGTTCAGCTGGTGCGGGTTCGCCGTCGTGAGCGTGCCGTGCGGCGCCACCGCCGACGGCCGGCCGATCGGGGTGCAGGTCGTCGGCCGCGACGTCCCGACGGTGCTGGGGGTCGCCGCCCGGTACCAGGCACGCACCGACCACCACCTGCGGACTCCCTCACCGGCCCCTGCGCCCGCAGGAGCGGGCGGTCCCTAGCGGGGGATCCCCGGGCCGGCGCCGCACGGTGCCGGCCCGGCGTGGTGCTAGTGGGTGACCTTGAGGCCGATCACGCAGCCCACGACGCCCGCCAGGAGCAGCACCCGGACCACCGACACGGGCTCCTGCCCCGACCACATGGCGTAGCCCGCGGTCAGGGCGGCGCCGATGCCCACCCAGACGGCGTACGCCGTGCCGATCGGCAGGCCGCGCATCGCGTAGGCCAGACCGCCCATGCTGGCGGCCAGGGCGACAACGAACACGACGCTGGGGACCAGCCGGGTGAAGCCCTCCGACCGGCCGAGCGCGGTGGCCCAGACGGCTTCGAGGACGCCGGAGAGGACGAGGACGAGCCAGTACACGGGGCAACTCCTGGAACGCCGTCTTGTCGCTGTCCGGGTACGGCGTCGCTCGTCCGGGAGTCCGGTGCGGACCCACCCCGAGGTTCTCACAGCCCCGCGGGGCCGGGCGGTCAGATCGGTCACCACCGGTCGGTCCGGACGGGCACGATGACGGCCGTGGGCACGACCCGGGTCATCCGCCTCCTGCACGCACCGCGTCCCGCCGTCTACCGCGCGCTCGTCGACGCCGACGCCGTCGCCCGGTGGAAGGTGCCCCCGGACATGACCTCCACCGTCCACGAGTTCACCGGCGCCGAGGGCGGCACCTTCCGCATCTCGCTCACCTACGACGCACCCGGGCCCGTCGGCAAGACGACCGCGCACACCGACACCTACCGCGGCCGGTTCGTGCGGCTGGTGCCGGACGAGCTCGTCGTCGAGGCCGACGAGTTCGAGACGGCAGACCCCGCACTGCAGGGCGAGATGACGATCACGATCACGCTGCGGGACGCCGACGGGGGCACCGAGCTGGTCGCCGTCCACGAGGGGTTGCCCGACGCCGTCTCCCCCGAGGACAACGAGACGGGCTGGCGGCTGTCGCTGGACCGGCTGGCCGCGCTCGTCGAGGACCGGTGAGCGCGGCGCTCACTCCGGGCCGACCACCCGGTCGACCTCGGCGCTGGTGTCGGCCAGCAGGTCGAGGGTGTGCGCCAGCCACACGGTGAACTGGTTCTCCGCCTGCCGCAGGTCCATGCCGAGCAGCCGGGAGGCCCGGTCGAGCTTGTAGAGCATCGTGTTCCGGTGGATGTGCAGGTCGCGCGAGGCGGCGTTCACGTTCCCGCCGGCGGAGACGTAGGCCAGCACGGTCGCCTCCAGCTCACCGGCGCTGGCGTCCCGCAGCGGCGCCAGGACGTCGGAGGCGAAGGAGCGCCCGGTGCGGCTGGCCGCGACGTCCTCCAGGACGGCGTGCACCCGCAGCTCCTGGTAGCCGCAGACCGGCCGCAGCCCGAGCCGTCCCTGCAGCCCGTGGGCCAGCCGCGCCTCGCGGTAGCTGTCGGGGATGGCCAGCGCGCCGACCACCGGGCGCCCGTAGGCCACGCGCACCGGGCGCCCGCCCTGGTCCTTGCGGCCGCCGAGCCACCGGTGCAGCGCGGTCGCGTACTCCGCGACGACGTCCATCGCGGCGTCGGGGGTGCTCATGGAGCCGCGGCGGGCCGCCTCCCGGACCACCACGAGCACATCGCCGACCATGGCCGCCTGCGTGTGCCGCTCCTGCTCGGGCAGCAACCGCGCCGCCTGGGTGGCCAGGGCCTGCAGCCGGCCCGGCGCGTCGACGTCGGCCGGGGTGGCGACCCCCGAGGCCACGATGACACCGAACCAGGACCGCACCGGGAAGCCGTAGTGCGTGGCGCGGGCGCTGATGTCCTCGACGGTGCCGAACCGGCCGTGCAGCAGGCCGTGGACGAAGTCGCCGCGGGCCTGCTCCTGGGCCCGCTGCACGCTGCGCAGCCGCAGCATCTCGGTGCCGATGATCGGCGCGGCCTGCTCGACGAGGACCCGGTGCTCGGCGAGGTCGTGCGGGTGCGGGTCGTCGGTCTCCTCGAGCAGCAGGATCCAGCCGTCGTGCCGGCCACCGAGCACGATCGGGGTCAGCACGCACGACAGCTCACGCGCGCCGAGGGTGAACGGCGCCAGCCTCGGGTGCAGCTCGGTCGGCTCGCCGGTGGCACCCAGCGCCTCGGCCTGCGCACGGAAGGCCGCGACGAGGTCGGGGGCCTCCACGGTGCGGGGCTGCCGCTGTTCCAGGGCGGCCAGGTGGCCCTGGGTGTCGAAGACGGCGACCGGCCGCTGCGACATCCGCGCCATCTGGCTGCACAGCGCCGACAGCTCCGCGCCGCGGTAGAGCAGCTCGGCCAGCGCGCGGTGCACGGCCAGCCCGTACCGGAGGACGTGCGTCTCGCGGGCCAGGGTGAGGTCGGCGACCAGTCGGTTGAGGACGGCGAAGGGCACCGCGTCGGCCATGGTCGCCAGGGGCAGCCGGGCCGCGGCCGCCGCGTCCCCCGGGTCGGCGGCGTGCCCGTCGACCAGCAGCGCCGCCGCCCCGAGCTCGGCCAGCCTCCCGGCGGCGTCGGCCAGGGACGAGCCGGAGGCGGCCAGGTCCGCGGCGTGGGCGTGCACGAGCACCCCGGTGAGCGGCTCCTCCTGGCTGAGCGCGACCGCCCAGGGGGTCACCCAGTCCAGCCGGGTGACCGCCCCCGTGCGCCCGGCGTGGATGCGCGCCCGGCGCAGCGCCGGCTCCTGCAGCAGCCGGGCGAGGGTCAGCGCGTCGTCGGAGTGGGGGTGCGGCACCACGGATCCCTTCGGTCAGAGTGCACAAGGTCGCACCGAGTTGTCACGGCAGTCTCACCATTGTCGGGGCGTCCGTCCAGCGCGGAGGGTGGATCCACGCCGCCCCCACTTCCGCGGGGGACGGCAGCCGTCGACCCGGTCCCCGCGCCGGAGGAGGAGAACCCCGTGCACCAGGTCTTCCGCATCACCCTCGATGACGCCCTGCCGATGCTGGCCGCCGCCCGCGCGAAGGCCGAGGAGATCGGCGTCAAGCAGACGATCTGCGTCTGCGACGACGGCGGCAACGTGCTGGCGCTGCACCGGCTGCCCGGTGCCCGCCTGACGGGCGTGGAGATCTCCATGGCCAAGGCGTTCACCGCCGCCGGCCACGAGCGGGCCACGCACCTGTTCAACGAGCCCCCGAACGGCCCGGCGCTGCCGGGCAACGAGGCCTTCGGCATCGCGCACATGCTCCCGGGCAAGTTCGCGATCTTCGTCGGCGGCTTCCCGATCGTGCACGAGGGCCAGATCGTCGGCGGCGTCGGCGTGAGCGGCGGTAACGGCGAGCAGGACAAGGCGGTGGGCGCGGCGGCGCTGGAGGCCTTCGCCGAGCACGTGACGCAGGACCCGGCGCTGGTCTGAACAGCGCAGGACTCGGCGCTCGTCTGAGGAGCGCAGGACTCGGCGCTCGTCTGAACAGCGCAGGACCCGGCGCTCGTCTGAGGAGCGCAGGACCCGGCGCTGGTCTGAGCGGCGGTTGCACGGGGAACGCCCCATCCGGACGTCCGGATGGGGCATTTCCCGTGCATCGTCTCGGAGCTGGGGTCAGGCCGAGGCGCCGACGGCGGCGACGAGCTCCACCTCGACGGGGGCGCCCGAGGGCAGCGTGCGGACGCCCACCGCGCTGCGGGCCACGATGCCCCGCTCCCCCAGCCGCTCCCGCAGCACCGCCGAGGCACCGTCGGCGACCGCCGGGTGCTGGGTGAAGCCGTCGACGGCGGCGACGAAGACGGTGAGCTTGAGCGCCCGCACCCCACCGAGGTCGCCGACGGTCTCGGCGATCGCGGTCAGCGCGTTGCCGATGGCCAGGCCCGCGGCCTCGCGGGCGGTGGCGAGGTCGACGTCGGCCCCGACCACGCCGCGCACGACCAGCTCGCCGGCGCGGCGGGGGGTCATCCCGGCTGTCCACACGAGGTCGCCGTGGACGACGGCCGGCACGTAGTCCCCTTGCGGCGGGACGGCCGTGCGCGCCCGGTCAGACGGTGTCCGCCGGTCTGCCTCCGCGCCCCGGTCCGCTCCTCGCTCGCTGGCGCTCGCTGCGATGCTCCCGCGGCTGTCGTCAGACACCGAGCGCCACCCCGTCCTGCCGCGGGTCGGCACCGCCGGCCAGCACGCCGCGGGACTCGTCGACCGAGACCACCAGCGCGCTGCCACCCGCGCCCCACGCCCCGCACGGTCGGACGTCGTGGCCGCGGTCGGCCAGCCCGGCCAGCGTGTCCGCGCCCAGCCGGGTCTCGCACTGCAGCGTCTCCGGGGCGCCGAGGGCATCGGCGTCGCTGCCCGGGTGCACGGTGAACCGCGGCGCGGCGACCGCGGCCTGCGGGTCGAGGCCGCCGTCGACCAGGTGCGAGATGACCTGGGTGTTCCACTGCACCTGGCCGTCGCCGCCCGGGGTGTTGCCCACGTGCCGCAGCCGGCCCGACCCGTCGGTGAGCACCCAGGCGTTGAGGGTGTGCAGCGGCTTGCGCCGGGGGGCCAGCGCGTTCGGGTGCCCGGGCACGAGGTAAGCGCCGCGGCCGAGCCGGTTGTTGAGCGCGATGCCGGTGCCCGGGATCGCGATGCGGGCGCCGAAGGTGAACGCCAGCGACGAGATCGCGCTGACCGCCCGCCCCTCGGCGTCCACGGCGACGCAGCTGGTGGTGTCCCCGGCCATGCCGACGCCACCGGCGACCAGCGGCTGGTGCTCCAGTCCGGCGCGGGCGGCCGCGAGCGCGTCGGCGGTGAGCAGCGTGCGCCAGGTGTCGGTGTCGGCGGCGCAGGACTCGTAGCGGTCCCGGAACGCCCGCCGGGCCGCCAGCGCCATCAGGTGGACGGCGTCGGCGCCGAGGGTGGGCAGGTCGAGCAGCTGTCCGTCGAGCAGGCCGGCCTGCTGCAGCACCATCCAGCCCGGGGAGGGCGGTGGCGTCTGGTGGAGCACGAGGTCGCCGTAGCGGGCGGTGATCGACGGCTCGGCCGGCGCGTCCGCGCCCAGCGCCCACTCGTCGCCGGAGAACGGCGCCCCGCCGGCGCGCAGCAGGGCGACGGCCTGCTCCGCCAGCGATCCGGAGTACAGCGCGAGGGGGTCGATGGCGAGCGCCTCGATGCTGTCGGCGAGCTCGAACGCCGGCAGCCGGTCACCGACCTCCGGCACCCGCCCCGAGGGGAGCAGCCACCGGGCCAGCCCCTCGTCGGCGGCCAGGGAGCCGGCGTGCTCGGCGATGTCGGCCCGGTTCTTCACCGTGCACGGCAGGCCGGCCCGGGCGGCGGTGACGACCGGCGCCCACAGCTCGGCCAGCGACCGGGTGCCGCCGCGGGCGTGCAGGGTGTGCAGCGCGGCCATCGCGCCGGGGGTGGAGACGGCGCGGGCGCCGCCCATCGGCAGCGCGGTCAGCCCCTCGTCGAGGTAGCCCTCGGCGGTGGCGCCGTCCGGGCCGTAACCGCTGCCGTTGACCGTCCACACCCGGCCGTCGGGCTCGCGAACGACGGCGAAGGCGTCACCCCCGATGCCGCACTGCCCGGGCAGGGACAGCCAGGCCATCGCGGTCATCGCCAGCGCCGCGTCCACCGCCGTGCCACCGTCGGCCAGGACGCGGGCGCCGAGCTGGCTGGCCACCGGCGAGCTGCTGGTGACCATGCCGCCCGCGGCGATCGTCGGCCCGCGCCCGGCCTCGTCCTCCGGCGACCAGGTGCCCCCCGCGCCGGCCACTAGTCCGCCGCCGGTGGCCGGCGACGCCGCGGGCCGCCCTCCAGGACGTCGCGCTCGGAGATGCCGACGAGCACCTGGCCGTCCTCCTCGCGCACCGGGTAGGTGCGGATGGGCTCGGTGGCCGGGGGCTGGATCGGCTGGCCGGTCTCCAGCTCGAAGACGCTGTTGTGGCAGGAACAGCGGATGCCGTCGTCCTGCAGCTTGCCGGAGCTGAGCAGGCAGTCCAGGTGGGTGCAGTAGTTGCTGGTCGCGTAGGCCTTGCCGTCCAGCCGGGCCAGCGCCAGCTCCAGCTGGCCGTGCTCGGTCTCGGCGTAGAAGCGGCGCACGTAGCCGTTGGGCACCTGCCCGGCGCGACAGATCCGCACGAAGGCGCACTCGGTGCTGGCCGCCGCCAGTTCCTCGTCGGTGGCCGCGACGGGCCGGTTCTCGGTCATGCGCTCAGGTAGACGGTCTTGTCGACCGTGTAGAAGGCCATCATCGCTTCTCCTGCCTGTTCCTTCGAGGTCTGCGTGCTGCTGTCCTTGAGGCCGCCGAACGGTGCGTTCATGGCCTGTCCGGTGGTGGTCTGGTTGATCTTCACGAGGCCGGCGGGGACCTCCCGGGCGAACCGGAGGGCGCGGCCGACGTCGGCGGTGACGATCGCCGCCGAGAGCCCGTAGCGGGTGGCGCCGGCGAGTTCGATCGCCTCGTCGAACGAGCCGACCCGCAGGAACGCCAGCACCGGGCCGAAGACCTCCTCGGTGGCGAGCGCGGAGCCGGGGTCGACATCGGCGAAGACCGTGGGCCGCACGAAGTGGCCGTGCGCGAGGGCGGGGTCGTCCTCGCCGGGGTCGCCGGGGCCGCCGACGACCAGCCGGGCACCGTCGTCCAGGGCCCGGCGGACGTGGCCCAGCACCGACTCCTTCTGCCGGGCGGTGGCCTGCGGGCCGACGTCCACGCCGGATTCCAGGCCGTGCCCGAGCCGCAGCGCGGCCGCCTTGGCAGCGACCCGCTCCAGCAGCGCGTCGTGCACCGCATCGTGGACCAGTACCCGGCTGGTGCCGGTGCAGGCCTGGCCGGACAGACCGAACGCGCCCTTGGCGATGAGGGTCGCGGCGCGGTCGAGGTCGGCGTCCTCCAGGACGACGACGGGGTTCTTGCCGCCCATCTCCAGCTGGGTGCGCTGGCTGGCCCGCACCACCCGGTGGATCGACTCCCCCACCGCGGTCGAGCCGGTGAAGGTGATCGCGCCCACCCGGTCGTCGGCGACCAGCGCCTGCGACACCTCCGCCCCGCCGTGGAGGACGGCGAGCGCGCCGGCCGGCACCCCGCCCTCGAGGAGCGCGTCGACCAGGCGCTGACCGAGCAGCGGGGTGACCTCGCTGGGCTTGAAGACGACGCCGTTGCCTGCGGCCAGGGCCGGGCCGAGCTTGCGGGACGGGATGTTGAGCGGGAAGTTCCACGGCGTGATCGCGGCGACCACGCCCACCGGGGACCGGCTGGTGAACACCAGGCTGCCGTCGCCGGTGGGCAGGGTCTGCCCGGCGGTCCGCAGCGCCTCCCCGGCGTAGAAGCGCAGGTTCAGCGGGGTGCGGGAGACCTCCATGGTGGCCTCGGCGCGGGTCTTGCCCTCCTCGCGGACCAGCTCCTCGACGAGGGTGTCGCGCTGGGACTCCAGCACGTCGGCGGCCTTCTCCAGCGCCCGGCCGCGCTTCTCCGGGGCGGTGTCCGCCCACTGCGACCAGCCGGCGAGGACCGCGGAGACCGCGGCGTCGGCGTCCTTGGCGTCGGACTCGGGGTGGACGCTGACCACCTGGCGGTCGTCGCCGGGGTCGCGGCGCTCGCGGGCCCGGCCGGTGACCGACTCGACCCACTGGCCGTCGATCAGGTTGCGCACGGTGCGGGGGTCCATCAGACCGGCACCTCCTCGAACTCCAGGAGCTCCTCGAGCTCGACGGACTCGTCGGCCAGCCGCTCGGCGTCCACGGGGACGGCGAGGTCGACCAGCTCGCGGGCGACGGAGACGTCCTCGCCGCGCTCGACGGCGGCCGCGGCGACGACCACGCCGTCGCGCAGCCAGAAGACGCTGCCGTCGAGGCCGGCGACGTCGCCGCGGACGACGACCTCGTCGCCGGGGCGGATGCCGCCGAGGCCCAGGCCCTGCACGTTGACGTCGTACTGGTCGGTCCAGAACCAGTGCGGGTCGGCGAAGACCTTGGGCCGGCCGGCGAGGGTGGAGCCGATCGCGGCGGCCTGCTGCTGGGCGACGTCGGCGTGCTCGACCCGGACCCGGCCGTAGCGGGGGTGGTCGTGGGCGGCGACGTCACCGGCGGCGAAGACGGTGGGGATGCTGGTGCGGCCGTGCGCGTCGACCTCGACGCCGTTGCCGACGGCCAGGCCGGAGGCGAGCGCGACCTCGATGTTGGGGTCGATGCCGATGCAGACGACGAGGTCGTCGACGGTCTCGGTGCCGGTCGGCAGGGTGAGGGAGACGCCGTCGGGGCGGGCGGTGACGCCCTCGATCGGCTGCCCGAGCCGGAACTCCACCCCGCGCCGGGCGTGCAGGTCGGTGAGCGCGCGGCCGATGCCGGCGCCGAGGACGCGGCTGAGCAGCACCGGGTCGCGGTCGAGGACGACCACGTCGGCGCCGCGGCTGCGGGCGGCCGCGGCGACCTCGGTGCCGAGGAAGCCGCCGCCCAGCACGCCGATGCGGCGGCCCGGGACGAGCCGGTCGCGCAGCCGGTCGCTGTCGGCGAGCGAGCGCAGGGTGTGCACGCGGTCGCCGTCGAGGCCGGGCAGCTGCCGCGGGCGGCCGCCGGTGGCCAGCACGACCAGGTCGGCGCGGACGGCGCGGCCGTCGGTGAGCAGCACCTCGCCGGTGGCGGCGCTGATCCGCTCGACCGGGCTGCCGGTGCGGATCTCGACGTCGTTGGCGGCGCACCAGGCGGGGTCGAGCAGCCACAGGCCGGCGTCGCCGGGGCTCGTCAGCCGCTCCTTGGAGAGCATGGGGCGCTGGTAGGGGCCGACCGGCTCCTCGCCGAGGACGACGACGGGGCCGGCGAAACCGCGGCGGCGCAGCGCCTTGGCGGTGGCGGCGGCGACGTGGCCGGCGCCGACGACGACGAGGGTCTGTTCAGCAGTCATGGGGTGCACCTCAGGCGGGAGCGTCGGGCGCGCTCTCGCGCCGGGGGGTGGCGGGCTCGGGGTCGAGGAGGATCGCGCCCTCGTCGGTGACCTGCACGGCGTAGGTGGCCTGGCGACCCTCCTGGTCCTCGGCCTCACCGGTGCGCGGGTCGAACCGCCACTGGTGGCCGGGGCAGATGACCTGGCCGTTGAGGACGGTGCCCTTGGTCAGGAACCGCTCCTTGTGGACGCACACGTCGTCCATCGCGAACACCTCGTCGTCGACGAGGAACAGGGCGATCGGGCAGCCGCCGACGGTGACCTGCTTGCGCTTGCGGCGGGTGAGGTCCTTCATCTCGGCCACGTGCACCCACTCACCGGCAGTGGGAGCGGGAACGGTCGCGGGGCTCGCGGGCTGGCTCACGGGAGGGCCTCCGGTCGAGGTGGTGCAGGGACGCCGGTACGGGCCGGCGGGACGTTCTGGGGACGGGCGCGGGACGGCGCCGGGAGCGGGACCGGGGTGCCGGCGGGAACCGCCCGCACCCCGGTCCTGTGCGCAGCCGGTCAGGCGGCGCCGAGGTCCTCGGCGACGTAGGTGTCGTAGAGGGACCGGGTGTACGCGTAGCGCATCTCGGCGCCCCACCGGACGAACTGCAGGCAGCGCTGCTGCAGCTCGGGGGTGGTCGCGCCCTCGAGCACGATCTGGAAGCCGCGCTCACCGTGCACCTCGTCGGAGGTGATGTGGAGGTCGAAGAACTCGATCTCGTCCTCGGTGAAGCCGTAGACCTCGCGCAGCGGCACGATCTGCTTCTTGTAGATGCTCGGGACCTGCGACTTCAGGCCCACGACGAGCGCGGCGGTGGCGACGACGTAGTGCTCACGCATGGCGGTGGCGTAGCACCACGCCTGCAGGCCCCGGGTGACGGCGTTGGCCGTGTTGGGGTCCTCGATGGCCTCGCGGGTGGTGCCGCAGGCCTCCCCGAAGCGGATCAGCAGGTCGGTGTGGCGGATGTCGGCCAGCTCCTCCTCGTACATGTTCTGGAGGAGGAAGTCCTTGGCGTCGGTCATGTGGTCGGGGGTGTTGCCGTAGATGTAGCCGAGGTAGTCGGCGAACGGCCCGACGTAGGTGTAGTGGTTCTCCGCCCAGCGGGCGAAGTGGTGGCGCTCCAGCTTTCCGTCGGCCCACGCCTTGCTGAAGGAGGCGTTCTTGGCCTCGCGGCCCTTGATGGCGTCCTGCAGGGCGACGCGGAAGTCCTCGGGGCTGAGCAGCTCGGTGCGGTCGAGCATCTGGGTCATGGGATTCGCCTTCTCCGGTCGGTCTCCAGCGGTGGCTGTGTGAGGACGAAGTTAGGAGCGACACACCCCTCGGCATGAGGGTCACAGTGCACATGGATGCCACGGTTCCGTGGGCAGTTCGACCAAGGCGAGTGACGGCGACCGCCCGGAGACTCAAGCGTCGTGTCCGCTGCCGTCACCACGACGTCGTCCGCTCCGCCACTCCGCCCGACCGGGGGTGTCCGCCCCGGGTTGCGCCAGGCCCTCGTGGTGGCGCTGGCCGTCGTCAGCGGCGCGACCGACGCGATCGGCCTGCTCGCCCTCGGCGGCGCCTTCACCAGCGTCATGACCGGCAACCTGGTCATCCTCGGCGTCTCGGCCAGCTCCGCCGACGGCGCCCTCGCCATCGCCTCCGGCGGCGCGATCCTCGCGTTCTGCGCCGGCTGCGCCCTCGGCGCCCGGTTGGCCGGCCTCCCCCGGCCGGACGACGCGGTGTGGCCGCGGCCGGTGACCGTCGGCCTGGCCGTCGAGTTCGTCCTGCTCGCCGGCTACGCGGTCGGCTGGTGGGTCACCGGCGCGGAGCCCGGGCCGGTGGTCACCCAGGTCCTGCTCTTCGCGATGGCCGCGGCGCTCGGCGTGCAGAGCAGCACCGTGCAGCGGTTCGGCATCTCGGGCATGTCCACGACCTACCTGACCGGCACCCTGACCACCGTCGTCATGCGGATCGTGGCGGGACGGGCGCGCGAGGTGCGGTCCAGCGTGGAGATCATCGTGGGCCTCGTGGCCGGGGCCGCCGCGGGAGCCGGGCTGCTGCTGGTCGCGCCGCTCACGGCGCCGATCGTGCAGCTGGCGGTGCTCGGTGGCGTGGTCGTCGCGGCCGTGGTGGTGGGCCGCCGCCGCTGACCCGCGCATCAGCGCGAGCGGACGGGGTATCCAGCGTCCAGGTCTGCGACGAGGGGGTCCCGTGACGACGAGGGTCGAGCGCTCCATCCAGGTGGACGTCCCGCTGCGCACCGCCTACGGGCAGTGGACGCAGTTCGAGGACTTCCCGCACTTCATGGGCGGGGTCGCCGAGGTCCGCCAGCTCGACGACCGCCGGCTGCACTGGGTGGCGGAGATCGGCGGCGTCCGGCGGGAGTGGGACGCCCGGATCCTCGAGCAGGTACCCGACGCGCGGATCGCCTGGGCCGCGACGAGTGGCGCGACCAACGCCGGGGCCGTCCGCTTCGAGGCGGCCGGGCCGAACTCCACGGTGGTCCACCTGACGCTGGAGTACGAGCCCGAGGGCGTCGTCGAGCGGGTCGGGGACGCGCTCGGCGTCGTCGAGCGGCAGGTGCGCTCGGACCTGGAGCGGTTCAAGGCGCTGGTCGAGGACGAGGGCTACCCCACCGGAGTGTGGCGCGGCTCGATCAACGCCGGCGCCGGTGTCGGGACGCCGGGTGTGGAGGACGCGACCTCCTCGCGCGGGGACAGCGGCAAGGCCGGTGTGTCGGGCACCGCGGTCGCGGCCGGGGTCGCGGCGGTGGCCGCGGGCGCCGCGGCCGTGGGTGCGGCGGTGGCCGCGCGCGGCGCCGACGAGCCCGACGACAAACCGGGCCCGGTGGAGATCCCGGAGCCGGAGCGGCTCGCGGCCCGGACGTCGGAGCCGGTACCCGAGCCGTCCCCCGAGTCGTCGACCGCGGCGGTCGGGGTGCCGTCGGAGGTGCTCGACGAGGGACCCGAGCCGATCGCGCAACGCACGCTGGACCCGGGTGTCGGCCGCGACGCGGACGGCACCGCCGACCGCCCCCACTGACCCCGCCCCTCCACGGGCGCGACGGGGCGGTTGACCGGTCCGGAGCGTGAGGCCACGATGGCCGGGCCATCCGGCCTGCCCACCTGCCGTGGGCCGATCCCTGACACCAGGGGAGATCATGAGCAGCGCAGAGACGATCACGGTGCCGCACCTGGGCACCTCGACCATCGGGTACCGGTTCGGCGGGCCCTACGACGCCTCGCTCCCGACGGTGGTGATGGTCAACTCGTTCACCACCTCCGTCGACCTGTACCGGCCCCAGTTCGCGGACGAGGCGCTCGCCGCCACTGTCAACCTGCTCGCACTCGAGCCGTACGGCCACGGCCGGACCCGCGCCACGTACGAGCAGTTCACGTACTGGGACTCGGCCGTCGCCGACCTGCAGGTCCTCGACGCGCTCGGCATCCGCGAGGCCTTCGTCCTGGGCACGTCACAGGGCGGCTGGGTGGCCGCTCGCATGGCCATGCTCGCCCCGGGCACCGTCACGGGCATCATCCCGCTCGGCACCTCGATGGACTCCGAGAGCCAGCGCAGCCGCGACCTCGGGTGCTGGGACGGGATCGACTTCTGCACCCCGGCCATCGACACCCTCGCCGAGAGCGTCGGCGAGGACTGGGTCATCCCGCCCGAGCTGGTCGACGCGGTCCTGGCGGAGGGCTTCGGCGACGACGTGCCGCCGGAGGAGCGTTCGTTCTGGCATGCGGCGTACCAGGAGAACTACACCGGCGATGCCGGCCGTGCGCGGCTGCGCACCAGCACCGTCAACCTGCGGGACCGCGACGGCCTGCACGCCCGGCTGGACGGCGTGCGGTGCCCGGTGCTGTGGATGCACGGCACCGCGGACCCGGTCTACTCCGTCGCCAACGCCGAGGACGAGATCACGCGCTTCGTCAACAGCGAGCACGCCGAGCTCCGCGTCGTCGAGGGCGGCCGGCACTTCCTGAGCGCCTCCCACCCCGGCGAGGTCAACGCCGCGACGGTCGAGTTCGTCAACCGCTGGACGTAGCGCAGCACCCCCGGCGCGGCTCAGCCCTTCCGGGGTCCGGCCCAGATGTCGATGCCGGCGTCGACGGCGTGCCGGTCGATGGCGGCGAGCTCCTCGTCGGAGAACGTGAGGTGCTCCAGGGCCGCGACGTTCTGCTCGAGCTGACCGACGCTGCTGGCGCCGATCAGCACCGTGGTCACCCGCTGGTCGCGCAGCGCCCAGGACAGCGCCAGCTGGGCCAGGCTCTGCCCCCGCTGCCGCGCGATGTCGTCCAGCGCGCGGACGTGGCCGAGCGCCTCGTCGGTGAGCAGCTCGGTGGACAGCGACTTGCCCTGACTGGCGCGGGAGCCCTCCGGGATCCCGTCCAGGTACTTGGTCGTCAGCATCCCCTGGGCCAGCGGGGAGAACGCGATGCACCCGGCGCCGACGTCCTCGAGCACGTCGAGCAGGCCCTCGGTCTCGATCCAGCGGTTGAGCATCGAGTACGAGGGCTGGTGGATCAGCAGCGGCGTCCCGAGGTCGGCGAGGATCTCCGCCGCCCGCGCAGTGTCCTCGGGCCCGTAGCTGGAGATGCCGGCGTACAGCGCCTTGCCGGCGCGGACGGCGCTGTGCAGCGCGCCCATCGTCTCCTCCAGCGGCGTGGTCGGGTCGGGGCGGTGCGAGTAGAAGACGTCGACGTAGCCCAGGCCCATCCGGCGCAGTGACTGGTCGAGGCTGGCCGTCAGGTACTTGCGTGATCCGCCGCCCTGGCCGTAGGGCCCCGGCCACATGTCGTAGCCGGCCTTGGTGGAGATGACCAGCTCGTCGCGGTAGGGCGCGAAGTCGTCGGCGAGGTGCCGGCCGAAGTTGGCCTCGGCCGCGCCGTAGGGCGGCCCGTAGTTGTTGGCCAGGTCGAAGTGCGTGATGCCCAGGTCGAAGGCGCGGCGCAGGATGTCGCGCTGCCGGTCGAACGGGACGTCGTCGCCGAAGTTGTGCCAGAGGCCCAGGCTGATCGCGGGCAGGTCGAGGCCGCTGCGGCCGGTGCGCCGGTAGGTCATGGAGTCGTAGCGGGTCTCGGACGCGCGGAAGGCCATGGCGCCGATCCAACCAGCGGCGGTGTCGCCCGGCTCGCCGTCGTCGGGCCCGTGGGCGCGGGCGGGGTCAGGGCCTAGGGTCGGGTGGACAGCGTCCGCCATGACCCCGGGAGATGACCGTGCTCCGCTTCCTCGGACTCCTGCTGGTGATCTGGCTGGCGATCAGCGTCCTCGGCGCCGTCGTCGAGGGCCTGTTCTGGCTCACCGTCGTCGGCCTGGTCTTCTTCCTGGTCACGGCGGCCCTCGGCTGGGGCAAGCAGAAGCACCGCCTCTGACCACTCCGGCTCGTCCGGCCGGCGGGCGCGCCGGGTGGTGATGGTGCCGGGCAGGCCGACCGTCATCTCGGTCGTGTGGTCGCTCAGCCCGGTGAGCACGAGAGTGCCGCCCTTGCCGAGACAGGCGTAGGCGCCGCCGATGATCTCGGTGCCGGTGATGCCGGTCGTGTCGATGCCGGTGCCGGTGCCGGTGCCGCGAGAGACTTACGGCCCGAGCCACGGCCTCCCCGCTGCCCGCGACGGCGTGCGTGGCGCCCAGGGTTCGGGCGAGCTCGCGGCGGTAGGCGACAGGGTCGACGGCGATGACGCGCTGGGCGCCGACGCCCACGGCGCCCTGCACGGCGTTGCAGCCCGCTCCGCCGGTGCCCACGACCACCACGACGTCGCCGGGGCGCACCGGGCCGGCGTTGACCGCCGAGCCCCACCCGGTCGGGACGCTGCAGGCCATGAGGGCGGCGACGTCCAGCGGGTGGTGCGGGTCGATCTCCACGCAGGAGGGCTCGGACAACAGGGAGGTCTCCGCGAAGGCCCCGACGATGCAGAAGCCGCCCAGCGGCTCGCCGTCCAGGGTGAAGGGGGTAGCTGCCGTCGGGCAGCTGCCCGGTGGCGATCGTGGCGCCGAGGTCGCGGAGGTTGGACCGGTCGGAGGCGCACCAGCGACGATGCCCGCACGCGGGCAGGAGAGCGGTGACCACGCGGTCACCCGGCTGGACGCCGGTGACGCCCGCGCCGACGGCCCGGACGGCGCCGGCGGTCATGCCGCCACCGCTACGAGCTCGCTCAGGGCTCCCGCGGCGTAGCGTGTGCTGCCTGCCGAGGAGACCGCCATGACCGACAAGTCACCGCACGACGCTCACTCCGCGAAGAAGTCCGGGAAGGCGCTCAAGGCCAAGCGCAGTGAACGCAGGGAGAAGGGGCAGGCTGCGGCGCAGATGCAGCGTCTGATGCACCCGAGAAAGCAGAGCGGCTGAAGGCGCCGTCGGGGGCCCACCAGCTCCTGGACGAAGCAGGCCGACAGGACGTTCGACAGGACCGGTCCGGGCTGCCTGTGGCGGCCGGCGCCGTCCTGTGCACGCAACCGTATGGCGATCAGCGCCACCGACTGCTCGCAGCCCGCGCCTCCGGTCAGCGTGTCCCCTCCGGCCCCGAGCTTCGCCTGGGCGCGAGCAATCGCGATCGGGGTCGTGGCCCGGCGGCACCGACCCCGAGGACGCCTACGAGCGGGTGATCCGCGAGGCCGACGACGCGATGTACGCGATCGAGTGCCGGCAGGACTGACCCCACCGACCACCGAGCCCGGCCAGGCTCGGTGGTCGGCGGGGTCAGTCCAGCTGGATCAGCGGAGTCAGTCCAGTGACCTCCAGGACCCGTTCAAACCGGGACGTCATGCGCCGGATTCGGGCCGGTCGCCCGTCCGCCCGGGCCGCCTGAGCTCACCGCACCCGGAAGGTCGGCCCGGTGGAGTCGATGTAGCCGAGCTCACCGACGTCGACGGCGAGGATCCGCAGCCGGCCGATCCCAAGTGCGGGCCATGACGGGCAGGACGGCGAGGCGGCGGCGCAATCCTGTCCCGCCTGCCTCGCCGGCGCCCCATTCGCCCCTGGGGGCTCCAGAGGGGAGCGCCCGGGCGGGGCAGGACGAACGCCTTCACTGACACGTACGCGTTCGGCGGGCAGGGTCAGATGCGGGCTTCGAGCACGATGTTGAAGGGCGTCTCGGCGGCCCTCCGGACAGCACCGAACCCGGCGTCGTGCAGGAGTTCTGTCAACCTCGCCTCACCAGCCTGCGCGCCGAGGGCGGTCCGGGGCTCCGCCGACATGGAGTGCGCCACGCAGAGGACCACGGAGGCCCCGTAGTAGAGCCGTCCCACCGGGTTGACGTTGTCCTCGACCCGGTCACCGGCCATCGGCTCCACGAGCAGGAAGGTGCCGTCCTCCTTGAGCACCTCGCGGATGTGCTTGGCCGCGCCCAGGGGGTCGGGCATGTCGTGGAGAGCGTCGAAGATCGTCACCAGGTCGTAGTCCGTGCCAGGGAAGTCCGCAGCGGAGGCGACCTCGAAGGACACCCGGTTGGCGAGCCCGGCGTCGACGGCCCGCTTGCGAGCGACGTCGATCGACGGGCGGTGGTAGTCGAAGCCGACGATCTCCGAGGCGGGGAAGGCCTCGCCCATGAGCAGGGTCGAGGCCCCGTGCCCGCAGCCGACGTCGGCCACCCGGGCCCCGGCCGTCAGCTTGCCCTCGACGCCGTCGAGGGCGGGGATCCACGCGGAGACCAGGTACATCGCGTAGCCCGGGCGGAAGAACCGCTCGACGCCCTCGAACAGTGCAGGGTCGTGCTCGTGCCACGGGAAGCCGCCGCCGGTGCGGACCGCGTCGGTGATCCGCTCGATGTTCTTGGCCACCGCGACCGGACAGTGGAAGGCCGAGGCCGCCTGCATCCCATTGGTGTCCGCGAGGAGGAACGCCTGCTCCTCGGTGAGCGAGTAGCGGTCGCTGGTGGGGTCGTAGGTGACGTAGCCGCCGGCAGCCTGGCCGGCCAGCCACTCGCGCACGTAGCGCTCCGCGACGTGCGCGTGGGCGGCCACCTCCTCGGGGGTGGCCGGCATGGTCATCTGCAGTGCCCGGTACAGGCCCAGCCGGTCACCTATGACGGCATTCAAGGCGTGATAGCTACCACCCACGTCGGTGACGAAGCGACCGAGCAGTTCGTTGAGCTTGTTCTCGTCGAGGGTCATGGCAGAACCTCCTTGTGATCCCACGGGGCTTCCGGGCTCTGGGGATGAGGTGCTGCCGCGTGGGCACCTGCCCGGGGTGGGAAGGGGCGCCTCTTCCTGGATGCAGCAGCGCCTGGCGAAGTGCCCCGTCGGGTTCAGGAGACTGTTTCGCCGGTTTGCCCACCGGGTCAAGAGGCGGAGGCAACCGCCTGCGAAGCCGGTCTGCCCGGGGGCGGTCGCGGTAGCAGACGAGGCCCGCTCCGGCGGCGCGGGGTTTTCATGCGCGCGTGTCCCCGAGCCGATTCGAGGGGAAGTTGCGGACAGATGCTGATCATGAAGAGCGTTGTGGAGAACCGGCCCCTGCCCCTGTGAGCGGTGGCCCGCGCCGTCACATCGGAGCGCCGTGGGTGCGTGGCGGGGCTGAGGGGTCCCACGCGGCCGGTCGGGCGGCTACCGCGGGTGGATACCGGCGCGGATGGCGAGGGTGACCAGGTGGGCGCGGTCGCGGGCACCGACCTTGCTCATCGCCCGGTTGGCGTGGGTCTTGACGGTGAGCGGGGAGAGGTGGAACCGCTCGGCGATCTGGGCGTTGTCCAGGCCGTAGACGACTGCGCCGACAACCTCGCGCTCGCGGGGCGTGAGCTCGGCGAAGCGGGCCGCCAGCGCCGGGTCGACGGCGATGACCCGCTGATCCACGACATGGTCGACGACCGCAGCGACCGCGCCGGGTGACAGGGCGCGGGCACCGACGGCGACCTGGGTGATGGCGCCGGTCAGCTCGGCCGGCCCGGTTCCCTTGCTGAGTAAGCCGTCCGCGCCGGCGCGAAGCGCGGCCAGCACGTTCTCGTCCTGGCCACCTGGGGAGGCGGCACTCGACCCCCATCGTTGATGGAGCCGAGCGCCGCCCCCAGGTCAGTCGGTCAATGTGCCTGTTGGCCGAGTCCGGGACATTGCCGTCCGAACTCAGGACATTGCTGTCCGCGCCACGCGGACATCTCCTGGCCCACTACATCAGCTGTCGACGGCCATCCAATGTCGGTCCAACGGCCAGGGATTGTCCCGGGAGCCGATCCGGATGCCCATAGGTCACGTGGCCAGCCGGTGAGCGCAGCTCTCAGGGCGAGTCAGGCCTCGGGTGGGATCTTGTACGGCGCGGTGCCTCCCGCGTCGACCTGGAGGGTCACGCCGGTCACATAGCGCGCCTCGTCCGAAGCGAGGAACAGGACGGCGTTGCTGATGTCGACGGCGTCGACCCAGGGGATAGGCAACGCGTTGACCGCCTTGAAGCCCTGAGCGGCCTCGTCGCGGCTGGCCCCCGGCATCCCGAACAGCTCGTACATGGCCGGGTTCTGCACCATCGGGGTGTCCACCGTGGTGGGGTGCACGGAGTTCACCCTGATCCGTGCCGGCGCGAGCTCCACCGCCAGCGTCCGCATGAGCCCGGTGACGCCGTGCTTGGCGGCGACGTAGTGCGCCAGGTTCGGGAACGCCACCAGACCCGCGGTGGAGCTGATCAGGATGATGGAGCCACCTTCCCCGCGCTCCACCATCGGGCGCGCGGCGGCCTTCACCGTCTTCCACACGCCGGTGAGGTTGACGTCGATCATCGTCTGCCAGTCGTTCTCGCTGAGGTCCAGTGCACCGCCGAAGGTGGCGATGCCGGCGTTCGCGCAGACGATGTCGATGTGGCCGAACTGGGACATCCCCTCGTCGACGGCTGCCTGCAGCGCCGAGAGGTCGCGGACGTCGGCCTGCTGGGCGACGATCCGGCGGTCGAGGCTCTCCACCTCCTTCACCGTCTGGTCCAGGTCCGCCCGGCTGGCGCCCGGATAGGGGACGCCGGGCACGTCCTCGCAGATGTCGACGGCGATGATGTCGGCGCCCTCCTGGGCGAGGCGGACTGCGTGCGAACGCCCCTGACCGCGTGCGGCTCCGGTGATGAAAGCGACCTTGCCCTGCACTCGTCCCACTTCGCGTGCCTCCCCTCGGTGGCGGCCTCTTCGATGAGCCCGGCCCCCGACAGTGGCGTGGGTCACATCCTGGGTCAAGGGTGCCGGGTGCGCAGCGGGTGAACCCTGTGGTGGCGGACGGCCCGCGCCGGCGGTAGACAGACCGCGACCGTTCACGTTCACCCGCCGCACCCCGGGAGGCGGCCCTGAGCACCGACGCCCCGCTGTCCGACCCGGCACTTTCCGGCAACCGGGTGACCCGCGACGAGGCACACTCCGTCCGGGACGCCCGTGCGCGCATCGCCGGCCATCTGGTCGGGCGGGGGCGCGAGCTCGACCTGTTGCTCGCCGCCGTCGCGGCCGGCCGGGACATGCTGCTCGAGGGGCCGCCGGGAACCTCCAAGTCGACCCTGCTGCGCGCCATCACCGCCGAGTGGGGGATCCCGCTGCTGTTCGTCGAGGGCAACGCCGACCTGACGCCGTCCCGTCTGGTCGGTCACCACAACCCGGCGCGGGTGCTGCGCGAGGACTACTCGGAGGACAACTTCGTCGCGGGCCCGCTCGTGAAGGCGATGCGGTCCGGCGGCTTCCTGTACGTCGAGGAGTTCAACCGGGCGCCCGAGGACACGCTGAACACCTTGCTCACCGCGATGGCGGAGCGGCGGATCGCCGTCCCGCGGGTGGGCACCGTGGAGGCGCTGCCGACGTTCCGCGTCATCGCCTCGATGAACCCCTACGACAACATCGGGACGACCCGGCTGTCGACGTCCGTGCACGACCGGCTGTGCCGCCTGTCGGTCGACTATCAGGACGCCGAGGCCGAGCGCGGCATTGTCGTCCGGCGCACGGGGATCCGGTCGCCGCGCCTCGTCGCGGACGCGGTCGCGCTCACCCGGGCCACCCGGGAGCGCGAGGACGTGCAGCAGGGCAGCAGCGTACGGGGCGCGATCGACGTGGCCCTCATCGCCGCACAGCTGGCCACGATGCGCGGCGTCGAGCTGCCCGACGACTCGTCGATCGACCCTCCGCGCGGGTTGCCCGAGGCGTACACCGGCCTGG
The DNA here is from genome assembly GCF_900215145.1 of Geodermatophilus sabuli. Lineage (GTDB taxonomy): Bacteria > Actinomycetota > Actinomycetes > Mycobacteriales > Geodermatophilaceae > Geodermatophilus > Geodermatophilus sabuli. The sequence goes on from NZ_OBDO01000008.1 coordinate 243,223, forward strand.
TCCTCGACGCGATGGTCGTGGCGCTGTCCGGCAGGATCCACCTCGACGAGACGATCGAGGAGACGCCAGAGGACGTGCTCCGCCAGATCTGGGACGACCACTTCCTGCTGAGCCCCGCGGCCGCCCAGCCCGGTTGAAGGGAGATCGAGGCCGACTCCCCGGTGCGCCGGCCGCGCGACTCGCGGACGTCCCGGTCGCGGACCCTGCGGCCGCTGCGTCGCAAGCCCAAGCCGCTCACCGAGGAGCCCTCGCTGTTCACCCCGGCCCCGAGCGGTCGGGGCGGGCTGGTGCTCTCCGCCCGCGACCCCGGGCGGCGCGGGCCCCCGGCCCGGCAGCGCGGGGGCAGCGCGCCGGGAACGACCGACGAGCCGGCGCGGGTCATCGGACTGGCCGACCTGGACGTCACGGACGTCGACGAGCGGGTGGCCCGGCAGCGCGCGCGGGAGATCGCGGCCCGGCTCGCCATGCCCCGCCCGCGGCGGGACACCCATGCCCGCCGCGGCATCGGCGAGCTGGAGAGTGTCCAGTACCGGGCGGTCGCCGACGACATCGACCTCGACCGGACCCTCGACGTCCTCGCCGGCAACCCGATGCCGGAGGACGACGACATCACCGTGCGCGAGCGGGAGCGGACCCGCCGATCCGTGGTCCTGGTCGTGGACGTCTCCGGGTCGATGAAGGGTGAGCGCGTCCGGACGGCGGCGGCGACCGTCGGGGCGCTCGCCGGTGAGCTGCACCGCGACCAGCTGGCCGTCGTGGCGTTCTGGTCCGACGCCGCCGTCCTGGTGCGCCTCGGCGAGCCGGTGTCCCCCCTGCGGGTGCTCGATCTGCTGCTGCGGGTTCCCGCCCGCGGGTTGACCAACGTGGCGTTCGCGCTGGAGGTGGCAGGCCGCCAGCTGGCGAACGTATCCCCGCGGGACGCGCGGGTGCTTTTGCTGTCCGACTGCGTGCACAATGCCGGTCCTGACCCGCGTCTGACCGCTGCCCGCCTGCCGCGGCTCGACGTCCTGCTGGACACGTCAGGTGAGGACGACGTCGAACTCGCCCGGGACCTGGCCCGACTCGGCCGCGGACGGCTGCGGCCGGTGCGCGACCACCGCGACGTCGCACGGGCGCTGATCTCCCTCTTCGCCCGCTGACACCCGCCGACACGACGCAGATGAGCAGGTGCTCACACGTCAGCCAGCACGGCGCCCGGACTCGCGTGGCTCAAACCGACCCCTGGACAGCTGTCACGGATGCACCGCAAGACGCCACCGGCCCGGCCCCGCAAGGGACCGGGCCGGTGACGACCTCAGTGGTCAGGGATGTCGTCCTGGCCAAGTTCCGGACATCTCTGCCCGAACTCAGGAGATTGCTGACCGCGCCAGCAGGGACGATTCCTGGTCGTTCACATCATCAGCTGCAGCCGCTGGTGGAGCCGCAGCCCTCGCAGACGTAGCAGCTGCCGGCCGGACGCATCTTCGTGCCGCAGGTCATGCACAGCGGCGCGTCGGTGGCCGTCCCGGTGACCAGCTCGAGCAGCTCCGCCGAGGAGTGAGCCTCCTTGACCGGCTTCTCCGCCTTGGCCTCCGGCTTGGTCGGGGCCTCGGTCGGCGCGGAGCCCCGCAGCGCCTCGAGATCCACCTCGTCCTCCTCGGCGACCGTGGCGGTCGAGGCGGAGGTGTCGTAGCCGGAGACCTGAGCGGCCCGCTCCTCGGCGCTGAAGATGCCGAGGTTGGCCCGCTTGTCCACCGGCAGGTGGTCCAGCGCCAGGCGACGGAAGATGTAGTCCATCACCGACTGGGCGATCCGGATGTCCGGGTCGTCGGTCATGCCGGCCGGTTCGAACCGCATGTTGGTGAACTTCTGGATGTAGGTCTCCAGCGGCACACCGTGCTGCAGCGCGATCGACAGCGAGATGGAGAAGGCGTCCATGACACCGGCGAGGGTCGAGCCCTGCTTGCCGAGCTTCAGGAAGACCTCGCCGAGGCTGCCGTCGTCGTACATGCCTGCGGTCATGTAGCCCTCGGCGCCGGCGACGCTGAACGAGGTGGTGACGCTGGTCCGCTTCTTCGGCAGCCGCTTGCGGACCGGGTGCGCGAGCGCGGCGGGCGCGGCGGCCTCGACCTTCGCCTCGTCCTTGGTGCCGTCGTTCTTGCCCTTGCCACCGGACAGCGGCTGGCCGACCTTGCAGTTGTCGCGGTAGATCGCCAGCGCCTTGAGGCCGAGCTTCCAGCCCTGGAAGTAGATGTTCTCGACGTCCTCGATGGTCGCCGACTCCGGCATGTTGACCGTCTTGCTGATGGCCCCGGAGATGAACGGCTGGACCGCGGCCATCATCCGGACGTGGCCCATCGGGGAGATGGCCCGCTCGCCCATCGCGCAGTCGAAGACCTCGTAGTGCTCCGGGCGGAGGCTCGGCGCGTCCACGACGTGGCCGTGCTCGGCGATGTACTCGACGATCGCCTCGATCTGCTCGTCCTGGTAGCCCAGGCTCTTCAGCGCCCGCGGGACCGTCTGGTTGACGATCTGCATGGACCCGCCGCCGACCAGCTTCTTGAACTTGACCAGCGAGAAGTCCGGCTCGATGCCGGTCGTGTCGCAGTCCATCATGAAGCCGATGGTGCCGGTGGGGGCGAGCACCGAGGCCTGCGCGTTGCGCCAGCCGGAGTCCGAACCGATCTCCAGGCACTCCTGCCACTGGGCGGTCGCGGCCTTCAGCACGTCGGCGTCATCGGCGCCGACCGGGCGGATGGCGTCGTTGGCCGCGGCGTGCTTGCGCATGACCCGGGCGTGGGCGTCGGCGTTGCGGGCGTAGCCCTCGTAGGCCCCGACGATGCCGGCGAGCTCCGCCGAGCGGCGGTAGGCCGTGCCGGTCATCAGGGAGGTGATCGCCGCGGCGAGGGTCTGGCCGCCGCGGGAGTCGTAGGCGTGGCCGGTCGCCATGAGCAGGGCACCCAGGTTGGCGTAGCCGATGCCCAGCTGCCGGTAGGCGCGGGTGGTCTCACCGATCGGGTCGGTCGGGAAGTCGGCGAAGCAGATCGAGATGTCCATCGCGGTGATGACCAGCTCGACGGCCTTGACGAAGTTCTTCGAGTCGAACGTGCCGTCGTCCTTGAGGAACTTCATGAGGTTCAGCGATGCCAGGTTGCACGAGCTGTTGTCCAGGCTCATGTACTCCGAGCACGGGTTGGACGCGTTGATCCGCCCCGTCTCGGGGTTGGTGTGCCAGTCGTTGATGGTGTCGTCGTACTGGATGCCCGGGTCGGCGCACTCCCAGGCGGCCTGGGTGACCTTGCGGAACAGGGACTTGGCGTCGACGGTCTCGATGACCGTGCCATCGAGACGGGCCCGCAGGCCGAACTCGGTGCCGTCCTCCACCGCGCGCATGAACTCGTCGGAGACGCGGACGGAGTTGTTGGCGTTCTGGTACTGGACGCTGGTGATGTCCTTGCCGCCGAGGTCCATGTCGTACCCGGCGTCGCGCAGCGCGCGGATCTTGTCCTCCTCGCGCGCCTTGGTCTCGATGAACTCCTCGATGTCGGGGTGGTCGATGTCGAGGACGACCATCTTGGCCGCACGGCGCGTGGCGCCACCGGACTTGATGGTGCCGGCGGAGGCGTCGGCGCCGCGCATGAAGGAGACCGGGCCGGACGCCGTGCCGCCGGAGGACAGCAGCTCCTTGGAGGAGCGGATGCGGGAGAGGTTCAGCCCGGCGCCGGAGCCGCCCTTGAAGATCAGCCCCTCCTCCCGGTACCAGTTCAGGATCGAGTCCATCGTGTCGTCGACGGCGAGGATGAAGCACGCGCTGACCTGCTGCGGCGCGCTCGTGCCGACGTTGAACCACACGGGGCTGTTGAAGCTGAAGTACTGGTGCAGCAGCATCCAGGTCAGCTCGTGCTCGAAGATCTCCGCGTCACCCTCGGTGGCGAAGTAGCCGTGCTCGCGGCCGGCCTGGCCGTAGGTGAGCACGACCCGGTCGATGAGCTGACGCAGGCTGCTCTCGCGCTGGGGGGTGCCCACGGCACCGCGGAAGTACTTCGTCGTGACGATGTTGGTGGCGTTGATGCTCCACTCGGCGGGGAACTCCACGCCGCGCTGCTCGAAGTTGATCGAGCCGTCGCGCCAGTTGGTCATGACGACGTCACGACGCTCCCAGGTCACCTCGTCGTACGGGTGCACCCCGGCGGTGGTGAAGACCCGCTTGATCTTCAGGCCCTTCCCCCGGGTCGGCGCCTTGGTGGCGCGACGCGTGCGGCCCGACAAGCGATCCTCGGTCTCGGTCACGGAGCTCTCCCTCTGTTGTGGGACTGCTGGCGGCTGGGGAAGAGAGCCGCGCTCTGTTCTAACGGGTGGTGCTGACAGTTCTCAGGTGCCGGCAGGCGTCGTCATCGATCGGGGCTGCCGTCGGGGGCGGCCTGGCTCCGCCCCGCACCCCGCCGGCGGACGGCGGGCGGGTCGTTCTGCATGCCAGGGAGCGGCAGGGTCCCGGCCGCGATGTGCCGGGCCCGCAGCTCGGTGATCTCCTTCTCGAAGTCCTCGAGCGAGGTGAAGGCGCGGTACACGCTGGCGAACCGCAGGTACGCCACCTCGTCCAGCTCCCGCAGTGGCCGCAGGATGGCCAGCCCGACCTCGTTGCTGGGCACCTCGGCCGCCCCGGTGGCCCGGATGGCGTCCTCGACCTGCTGGGCGAGCTTCTGCAACTGGTCCTCGTCCACGGGTCGGCCCTGACAGGCTCGACGCACGCCGGCGACGACCTTGGTGCGGTTGAACGGCTCGCTCACGCCGCTGCGCTTGACCACGGCGAGCACGGCTTCCTCCACCGTGGTGAACCGCCGGCCACAGGCGGGGCAGGACCGCCGACGGCGCGTGGTGGCGCCCTCGTCGGCCTCGCGGGAGTCGATGACCCGGCTGTCGGGGTTGTGACAGAAGGGGCAGCGCATCGCTCTGCCCTCCTCTCCGCACTCCGACGCGACACCCACCCGGCCCGGACGACGACCGCGGGAGCGGTCGCCGACGCCGGTTCCGCGGGCCGGCTGTGGACCCTCCTGGGGACATCCGGTGGACGTCGGGGGGAGAACCTGAGGACCGGCCTGTGGACGGGCTTACATCCGTGCAACTACTAGATGTAGGGGAACCCTAGGACGGTCCCCACTAGATGTGCAAGCCGGGACACGCGCGGTTCGTTCCGTCGTGACCCGCCCGTGACCAGCAGGGCGCTCCTGTCCCACGCGTCACCGGGACACGCGCGACACGCCTCCCGGCAGTCGCACGGTGGAGCAGGGCGGGTGTATGGCGTGTCGGTTCAGGAGGCGCAGGGCAGCCGACCACGACGGGACCGGACCGACCGACCCCGCCCCCGGGTGACGCCGGCTCTCAGGCGCGGACCGAGCCGTCAGGGCGCACGAGACGCGGGCGCGGCAGGCGGTCGCCCAGTCGCAGTGGCCGGGTCAGGCAGTCCACCTCGGCGCGAGGCGGAGCGGTCGCCGCCGTCTCGGCATCCGTGCGCGTCTCCTCGTCGGCGGCCCGATGCCGGCCCCTGGCGGCGGGGGCGCGGTGCCGACCGGTCACGTCGGCGCGGACCGCGGGCTGCTCGGCGGTCACGTCGACGCCGTGGCGCCGACGTCGGCGCGGAGTCTCCGCACCCGACGCCCCGACCGCACCGTCAGGCAGTCGGGGGCTGGCGACGATGTCGGCGACGAGTCGCTCCCGGGCGGCCGCCCGGCTCCAGGACACGGTCGGGGATGCCGCCAGGACCGGCGCCTCGGACCGCGGGACCGCCGGGGCGGAGACCCCGGGCTCCGGCAGTCGGAGGTCGGCCAGGTCGGTCCACGTCTCGTGCGCGGCGTCGCCGACGGTCACACGCACCCGCACCTCGCAGGCACCCCGGGCATCGTGACGCCACCCCAGGATGACGCCGGGCCGCCAGGCGCCGTCCAGCTGCACCTCGACACCCGGGGACTGCTCCGTGAAGACCGCTGCTCGGCTCGCCGACATCCCAGACACGCCACCGACCGTAGGTCGCGAGCCGGGCACCGGGTGTCAGCGACCGGGCGCGCAGGCTTGACGAAGCTGAGGTGCCGGCCTTGTCGCTCCCTGGCCACACGGCCGCGTCGACCCAGCTCAGCGCCGCGTCGGCAGCCCGCAGCACGCCCGGGGCGGCCTCCTCAGGGCAGTCGCAGGACCTGACCGGGGATGACGACCGCGCCGTCGAGGTCGTTCAGGTCCTCGATCGCGTCCACCACGGCGCGGACGTCCTGGTCGTCACGGGCCGCGTCACCGGCGATGGACCACACGGTCTGCCCCGGCTGCACGACGACGCTGCGCTCGCCCACGAGTCGGAGGTCGTTCGACTCCCCGCCCAGCAGAGGGGCGAGCCAGGCCCCCAGGGCCAGTCCGACCGCGAGCGCCAGGACAGTTGAGACGCGCCGGCCCCGCAGGGTCAACCGCAGCCCGGGGCTCGTCCGCCGCCCCACCCGGCCGCAGCCACCCCGCACCCCACGCCCCGGCGACGAGGGCACCACGACGCCCGGCACCGGACGCACCGGGCCCCGGACCCCCGGGCGCGCCCCGTTCCCCGCACCGGACCGGACACCCCCGGTCGGGGCCGGCCGACCCGCACCCGGCCCGGCGCCCCCGGCCGGCTCCGGCCCTCCCGCACGCGCACCCGGCGAGGTGGGTCGCGCCACTGCCTGCCGCAGCGCACGCCGCGCCCCGGGCTCGCCGGGCGCAGGAACCGCCCGGAGACGGGGACGCCACGGCACCTGCACCGCGTCGTCGAAGTCGAGCACCGCCCGCTGCACGCTCGCCACGACCACTCCTCTCGCCGACCCACCAGATGTCGAACACCTGTTCGGCCAGGACGTCTGAGCGTTGTCTACCGGAAGCCCCCGACGAAAGCCACACCACCCACCGACGACTTCGAACACGTGTTTGATCCGGCACGCCGGGCGCGCTACGGTCGTCCTGGAAGGTCGAGACGTGCTGCACGGGCAGCCGGCGAGGAGGCGACGGTGGCGGAGAAGAGCGGGACGTCAGGGGGCCGCCGGAGGGCGGCGGGCCCGCCGGCGGCCACCGAGACGGCAGCCGTGCGCACGTTCCCCGACCGAGGTGAGGCCGGCGACGGCCTCACCCAGCGTCAGCGGCGGGTGCTCGAGGTCATCCGCGACTCGATCGAGCGCCGCGGCTACCCGCCGTCGGTGCGCGAGATCGGCGAGGCCGTCGGGCTCTCCTCCGCCTCGTCGGTCGCCCACCAGCTGACGGTGCTGCAGAAGAAGGGCTGGCTGCGCCGCGACCCGAACCGGCCGCGCGCGCTCGACGTCCGCCTGCCCGGGGACACCTCCGGCGAGTCCGTGCAGCCGTCGGCGGCGGGGTCGGAGGAGACCCCGGCCCCCACGTACGTGCCCCTCGTCGGGCGGATCGCCGCAGGTGGTCCGGTCCTCGCGGAGCAGGCCGTCGAGGACGTCTTCCCCCTGCCGCGTGAACTGGTCGGCGAGGGCACGCTGTTCATGCTCAAGGTCGCCGGCGACTCGATGGTGGAGGCCGCGATCTGCGACGGCGACTGGGTCGTCGTCCGCCAGCAGCCGACCGCCGAGAACGGCGAGATCGTCGCCGCGATGCTCGACGGCGAGGCCACGGTGAAGACCTACAAGCGCCGGGACGGGCACGTCTGGCTGCTGCCGCACAACCCGGCCTACGAGCCCATCCCCGGTGACGAGGCCACCATCCTCGGCCGCGTCGTCACGGTGCTCCGCCGGGTCTGAGGTCCAGAGGGTGAGCCGCCGGACCCGGGCGGGTCCGGCGGCTCACCGGCTCCGGCGACAGCCGCGCCGGCGGCCGGATGGACGGAGCCCACCGGGCTCACGTCCCGACCGTGCGCGGGCCGGCTCAGGTGCGGCGGCGGAACTTCCCGGTCAGCCACACCAGCGCCGTGGCGACCACCGCCGCGACGACCGCGGTCGGGGTCAGCGGGACGCCCCCCTCGGAGGCGGTCAGCAGGCCCGGCAGCCCGCCGTCCGACGACGTCGCTGTTGCCGCCGCCCCGGCCCCGGCTGCCGTCCCGGTGATCGGGACGATGGTCACGTCGCTCGGCAACCCCTCGCCGGCGACGACGACCCCACTGCCGTCCGCGGTGAAGCTGATCGCCTCGCCCTGTGGCGCATCGGGCAGCGCCATCCGCACGGGCTCGGCGGTGAGGGCACCGGCGACATCGGAGCCCGACAGCGACCACACGTAGGCGTCGGTGTAGGTCCGCAGCGCCAGGCGGCTCCCGTCGGCGGCCACCGCTCCCCCGGTGACCATGAGCTGGCCGGCCCGCCCCACGGGCCCACCGGAGGTGCCCGTGAGTGTGAACTCCACGCCGGCGATCTCCGTGAGGGCCACGGTGCCCGACTCCACCAGCGCCGTCACCGGGCGGTAGACCCCGCTCGCGCCCAGCACCTCCTTGGAGACCAGGTAGGGCGCGCCGTCGGGGGCCAGCAGGAGCGCCTCGACGTCCCGGGCCCCGTCGGGGTAGATGAGCCGGTACACCCCGGTGCTCCCGTCGGGCCGCAGCGCCAGCAGCGCCACCGTCTCCCGCGTCCCCTGGTTGTCCCCGGTGTCGGCGAGCCACACCGTCCCGTCGGCACCGACGGCCAGGTCCTCGGGGTCGAAGGGGTCCACCGGCGCGGTGCGCACGGTGAGCACCCGGCAGGTGGCGTCCAGGACGAAGACGTCGATCTGCCCGCCGCCGTCGTTGATCGCCAGCATCCGGTCACCGACCACGACCAGGCCGGACAGCTCCGGCAGTCGGGGGTCGGTGATCGAGCACTGAGTCGTCGGGGCCGGCGCGGCCTCCTCGGCGGACGCCGGGAGAGCGGCAGCGAGGACGAGCGTCACCGCGAGGGCCGCCCCCGCACCGAGACGTCGCCCTGCGACGCCGCTACGCGGAGGGCCGGCCAGCTCGGGCACCGACCCAGCGTGACAGCACCGCTGCGTCCAGTGCGTGAACCACGCCCAAGAGCAGGATGCCGACCGCCGCACCCACGACGGCGTCGGTGACCCAGTGGAAGTCCAGCGAGACCATCGCCACCCCGGTGGCCACCGGGCCGGCCACGCTGAGCAGCCCGAAGGTGCGCTGGGCAGCGGGCGCCAGCCGGAACTCGACCGCCTGCCAGCGCGCCACCCCCCACATCAGGACCGCGTTGGCGACGTGCCCGGAGGGGTAGGAGGCGCCGTCGCGGTAGAAGAACGACCCCGGGTAGGCCGGTGCGGTGCGGCCGGTCCCGTACTTGAACCCGTAGACCACGACCGTGAGCAGGGCGAGCGCGACCAGCACGCGCAGCAGCGGCACGACGCTGCGCCGCCGCCAGACCAGGTGACCGACGAGGCCGGTCAGGACGATGAGGATGAAGCCGCGCCCGCCGAGCTGGGTGACGGCCCACACCGGCCAGTAGGCGGCGGAGTCCTTCAGGTCCCAGGCGCTCACCACCTCGGAGACGCGCAGGTCCATCCGCTCCAGCGTGCCGCGGCTGAGCAGGTCGACGGTGACCCCGATGGTCACGACCAGCGCGACGACCAGCAGCCACCACGCCGGCCGGCCGGAGGAGACGACCCGCGGGGGCGACGCCGGAGCGGCGTCCACCGGCAGTTGCCCGCCGGGACGCCGCCGCACCGCGCCGCTGGTCACGCGCCTCACGGTACCGGCCCGTGACGTGCTCGTGACCTCGCCCGACCGGGCGAGACCCCCTGCCCAGCGTCGGGCGAGACACGCGTCGCACAGGTCGGGTGACCGGTGCGACGCGTGGGACGGGAGACGGCGATCGCCGCCGGGTCAGGCGACCGGAGCGGCGAACTCCTCCAGGGCGGCGGCCAGCGCGCCGTCGACCCGGGCGGTCAGCCGGGTGCCCCCGGCCTCGTGCTGCTCGCTGAGCACCTCGCCGTCCCGGTGCATCCGGGCGACCAGGTCGCCGCGGTCGTACGGGACCAGCACGTCGACGTCGACGTCGGGGTGCGGCAGCCGGGCCGCGAGGATCTCGCGGAGCTGCTCGATCCCCTGACCGGTGCGGGCCGACACCCACACCGCGCCCGGCAGCGCCCGGCGGAGCATGAGGATGTCCTCCTCGGTCATCGCGTCCACCTTGTTGACCACGATGAGCTCCGGCACCGCCGACGCGTCAATCTCCTGCAGGACGACGTGAACTGCGTCGATCTGGCCCAGCGGGTCCGGGTCGGAGCCGTCGACGACGTGCACCAGCAGGTCGGCGGCGGCCACCTCCTCCAGCGTCGAGCGGAAGGCGTCGACCAGCTGGTGCGGCAGGTGCCGCACGAAGCCCACGGTGTCGGTGAGCGTGTACTCGCGACCGTCGGGCGACTGCGCGCGCCGCACCGTCGGGTCGAGGGTGGCGAACAGGGCGTTCTCGACCAGCACGCCGGCACCGGTCAGCCGGTTGAGCAGGCTGGACTTGCCGGCGTTGGTGTACCCGGCGATCGCCACGCTGGGGACGGCGTTGCGCCCCCGGCTGGACCGCTGGGTGGCCCGCGCGGTCGCCATGCCGGCGATCTCGCGGCGCAGTTTGCTCACCCGCGCGCGGATCCGCCGCCGGTCGGTCTCGATCTTGGTCTCACCGGGACCGCGGGTGCCGATGCCGCCACCGCCGGCGACACGACCACCGGCCTGGCGGGACAGCGACTCACCCCACCCGCGCAGCCGCGGCAGCATGTACTGCATCTGGGCTAGCTCGACCTGCGCCTTGCCCTCCCGGCTGGACGCGTGCTGGGCGAAGATGTCGAGGATCAGCGCGGTCCGGTCGACCACCTTGACCTTGAGGATCTTCTCCAGCTGGTTGAGCTGGCCCGGCGTCAGCTCGCCGTCGCAGATCACCGTGTCCGCGCCGGTGGCGGCCACGATGTCGCGGATCTCCGCCGCCTTGCCCGAACCCACGTAGGTCCCGGCGTCCGGCTTGTCGCGTCGCTGGCTGACCGCCTCCAGGACCTGGGACCCGGCGGTCTCGGCCAGGGCGGCGAGCTCGGCGAGGGAGCGGTCGGCGTCGGCCTGCGTCCCCTCGGTCCAGACACCGACGAGCACCACGCGCTCCAGGCGCAGCTGTCGGTACTCGACCTCGGTGACGTCGGCGAGCTCGGTGGACAGGCCGGCGACCCGGCGCAGCGCACCGCGCGCCTCGAGCTCGTAGGAGCCGGTCGTGTCGTCCGGCTCGTCCCACTGACCGGCAGGGGCGGGACGGGTCGTCTCGTCGACCGGGGCGGCCCGCAGGTCGCGCTCCTCGGTGTCGGGGAACTCGGCGCGGTCGGGTGCTGTCGTCATCGTCTCCAGCGTGGCACGGCCCAGCAGACTGGGCACCTGAGTTGTCATCGCCCGGTACAACACCGTGGACGCCCGGGACCATCCCGCGGGCGTACGCGTGGCGGCGGCCCGGCCGGGTAGGGGCGGACGACGACCATCCCGAGGAGGCCAGAGATGACCGAGAGCGGCAGCAGCAGCCTGGGCGCGGACGAGGGGATCGACGACCCGGGCCGCGACCCGAAGGGCCTCGACCCGCCGCGCAACCTGTTCGGCGGCGGCGCCGACCAGGACAGCGGCCAGGGGCGGCCGGCGGGCACCGGGAACGTCGGGCCGGCGGACAAGCCCGAACCGCCGACGGACGACCCGGAGACCAGGGCCGACACCCCCGACCGTCCCTGACCCGCGAGGTCGGCCTCCGAGCGGCTCAGCTCCCGAGCCACTCGGGGGTGAGCACGCCGGCGGCCACCACCACCGCGGGGCCGGTCAGCACCGTCGTCGTCGCGTCGACGGCGACGGTGAGCCGGCCGCCGGGGACGTCCACCGTCACGGTCCCGGTGGCCGCGCCGCCGGCCTCCAGCGCCGCCCAGGCCGCCGCGCAGGCGCCCGTGCCGCAGGACCTCGTCTCCCCCACCCCGCGCTCGGACACCCGCAGCCGGACGTGGGCGGCGGGCTCGACCACGTTGACGAACTCGACGTTCACGCCCTCGGGGAACAGTCCGGCGTCGACCGACGGCGCGGTCGTGAGGTCGAGGGTGTCGACGTCGACGTCGGTCAGGCAGGCCAGGTGCGGGTTGCCCATGGAGACCGCGCGACCGGCGTACGCCACGCCGTCCAGCAGCGCCTCGCCGCGCCCGAGGGGCCGGGCGGGGCCCATGTCCGCCCAGTAGCCGCCGTCCGGCGCGGCGCCGACCCGCCGCGGCCCGCCCCGGGTGCCGATCCACACGCCGTCGGTGCAGGCCGCACGATCCAGCAGCCCCTCGGTGACCAGCACGTGCAGGAACAGCCGGATCCCGTTGCCGCACATCTCGGCGTGCGACCCGTCGGCGTTGCGGTGGTCCATGAACCACTCGCACCGGCCGAGCGCCTCGCCCAGCACCGCGGGGGCGTCGGAGACGTGCACGCTGCGGACGACGCGCAGCACGCCGTCGCCACCCAGGCCGGCGCGGCGCTCGCAGAGCCGGCGGACCATCGCCGCGTCCAGCCGATCCTCCGGCCAGACGGCGCCGTCGGGGTCGGGCAGGACGACGAAGTCGTTCTCCGTGCCGTGGCCGATCAGCACCCGGTCTGCGTTCACCCGCCGATCGTATGTGCGCCGATCAGGGCCTCCGCCGCGTCCACCAGGTCCGGGCGGGCGGCGTCGAGCCACGTCGTCGCGGCGTCCCGGCGGAACCACGAGCGCTGCCGCCGGACGAAGCGGCGGGTGGTGCTCACCGTGCGCTCGCGCGCCTCCTCGGGCGTGAGCACGCCGTCGAACTGGGCCAGCACCTGCGCGTAGCCGAGCGCCCGGGAGGCCGTGGGGCCCTCCCTCAGGCCGTCGGCGGCCAGCGCCTCGACCTCGGCGACGAAGCCGGCGACCCACATGCGGTCGACCCGCGTGGCGACCCGCTCGTCCAGCTCGGCCGGCTCGCGGTCCAGGCCGACCACCACCGCCGGGTAGTGCGGCCGGGGCTCGGGCAGGGTGGCGCGGAACGGCCCGCCGGTGATCTCGACGACCTCGAGGGCGCGCACGATCCGCCGCCCGTTGCTCGGCAGCACGGCCGCGGCCGCGGCGGGGTCGACGGTCGCGAGGCGGGCGTGCAGGGCGCCCGGTCCGGCGTCGGCCAGCTCCGCCTCCAGCCGGGCCCGCACCACCGGATCGGTCCGGGGGAAGTCCAGGTCGTCGAGGACGGCGCGCACGTAGAGCCCGGAGCCACCGACCAGCAGCGGCACCGTGCCGGCAGCCCGGAGCCGGTCGATCTCGGCCCGGGCCAGCCGGCGGTACTCGGCCACCGACGCGGCGTCCCGGACGTGCCACAGGTCGAGCAGGTGGTGCGGCACGCCGTCTCGTTCGGCCGCGTCGGGCTTGGCCGTGCCGACGTCCATGCCGCGGTAGAGCTGCATCGAGTCGGCGTTGACGACCTCGCCCCCCAGCCGGTGGGCCAGCGCGACGCCCAGGCCCGTCTTCCCGGTCGCGGTCGGGCCCACCAGCGCGACGACGGGGGGCGGCGACGTCACGCCGCGACCCAGTCGGCGACCAGGTAGCCGACGCCGAACGGCGCCTCGTGGACGTGCAGGCGGGCACGGACCGCTCGGCCGGCCAGCGCCGCACCGACCGCCCGCCAGGTGGGCACCCCGGCGGCCAGCAGCCGCGCCCCCTCCGCGGCGTCCAGGGCGGCGAGCGCGGCCGCGTCCCCCTCGGCCAGTGCCGCGGCCACGGCGTCGTCGAAGGGGGCGGCGGCCTCGTCGAGGTACCCGGGAGCCTTCACCGTGCGCCGCGCCGAGCCGTCCCCCATCGCGAGGACGGCGACCGGACCGGACCGGCCGGCGAGGGCCGCGGCGAGGTCGCCGGGGGCCACGCCGAGCCGAGGGCCGGCGTACCCCGCCTCGTCCAGGAGCCAGGCACCGACCGTGTGCGCGAGCGGCGTGCGCCGGCCGCCGGGTCGCGCCGGTCCGGCGAAGGGCACCTCCAGGTCCACCCCGAGGCCCCGCAGGTCGCCGACGTCACCGGCCCCGAAGCGGCCCTCGGCCCCGTCGCCGACCACCACGACCACCTCCGGACGCGTCGCGAGGACCGCGCCGAGCGCCTCCGCGCAGGCCCGGCGCAGCGCCACGGTGTCCGCGGCGGCCCGTCCGGCGACCGCCGGGACCAGCAGTGGCGGGCACGGGCAGAAGGCCACCGACACCGCTCCGGCCGGCCCCGGGGTGCGCGGTCCGGCCGCGGAGGTGCTCACCACGACAGTGTCCCGGATGCGGCGTGGGACACTGCGGTGCGTGTCGAGCACGGAGAACGCCGCAAGCACCTCCCAGCAGGACCCCACGCCGGAGACGGCCGGGTCGGAGGCGGTCACCCCCGAGGCCGGGACGGCGGCCGCGCCCTCCCCTGGTGACGCCACGCTGGCCGATCCGGCGGCGGGGTCCCCCGAGGGCTCCGACCAGCCGGACGTCGTGCCGCCGGAGGCCACCACCCCCGAGGTGGTGGCGCCGCTGCCGGAGGCACCGGCACCCGCCCCCGCCGCAGCCGCGACGCCGGCGCCGACCACGCCGGAGCAGCCCGCCGCCCCGTCGTCGGACCCGAGCGAGTGGGGCCGGGTGGACGAGGAGGGCACCGTCTACGTCCGCACCGCCGACGGCGAGCGCGCCGTGGGCTCGTGGCAGGCCGGCGCCCCGGCGGAGGGCCTGGCCCACTACGCCCGCCGCTACGACGACCTCGCCACCGAGGTGTCCCTGCTCGAGGCGCGGCTGAAGGCGCACACGGGCAACCCGAGCGAGATCAAGGCCAAGGCGCAGGCCCTGGCCGAGTCCATCCCGACCGCCACCGCCGTCGGCGACCTCGACGGGCTGGCCGCCCGCGCCCGCGCGATGGTCGAGACCGCCGACTCCGCGGCGGCCGAGTCCCGCGCGGAGAAGGCCGCGGCGCGCGCCGCGCAGGTCGCCCGCAAGGAGGCGCTGGCCGCCGAGGCCGAACAGATCGCGGCGGAGTCCACCTCGTGGAAGGCCGCCGGCGACCGGCTCAAGGCCATCGTCGAGGAGTGGAAGACCATCCGCGGCATCGACCGCAAGACCGACGAGGCGCTGTGGTCGCGCTTCGCCGCGGCACGGGACGCGTTCGGTCGACGCCGGGGCGCGCACTTCGCCGCCCTCGACGCCCAGCGCGGCGAGGCCCGCGCGGCCAAGCAGGAGCTCATCGCGGAGGCGCAGCGGCTGTCGACGTCCACCGACTGGGGCGCCACCAGCGCGGCGATGCGCTCGCTGATGGACCGCTGGAAGGCCGTCCCCCGCACCGGCCGCGACGGCGACGACGACCTGTGGAAGCAGTTCCGCGCCGCCCAGGACGTCTTCTTCACCGCCCGGTCGGAGCAGGACAAGGCGCGCAACGCCGAGCAGGTGGCCAACCAGCAGGCCAAGGAGGAGATCCTCGCCGAGGCCGAGAAGCTCGACCCGTCCACCGACCTGCGGGGAGCGCAGAACGCGCTGCGCAAGCTGCAGGAGCGCTACGACGCGATCGGCCACGTGCCGCGCGGCGTCATGCGGCAGCTGGAGGACCGGATGCAGGCCGTCGAGCAGCGGGTCCGGGGCGCGGTCGACTCCACGCGGGCCCGCGTGGCACCGGAGAACCCGATGGTCACCTCGATGCGGCAGGCGGTCAGCAAGGCCGAGGAGCAGCTGGCCAAGGCGGAGAGCGCCGGCGACGCGCGGCGGATCGAGCAGGCCCGGGCCAACCTGGAGACCCGCCGGGAGTGGTTGGCCGAGGCGGAGAGGGCGGCCTCGCGCCGCTGAGACGGGGACGGCGACGCCGTGACGACGTTCGTGCTCGTGCACGGCGCATGGGGCGGGGCCCACGGGTTCCGGCACGTGCGGCGGCTGCTGTCCGGGGCCGGCCACGAGGTGTTCACCCCGGCGCTGACCGGCATCGGCGAGCGGTCGCACCTGGCCAGCCCGCAGGTGGACCTGACCACCCACGTCACCGACGTCGTCAACCTCGTCCTCTACGAGGACCTCGACCCAATCGTGCTGGTCGGCTTCTCCTACGGCGGGATGGTCGTCACCGGCGCGCTCGACGCGATCGGGGAGCGGGTGCGCTCGCTGGTCTACCTGGACGCCTTCGTGCCGGACGACGGCGACTCCCTGTACGGGCTGCTCGGCGTCCCGGTCCCACCGCGCACCCTGGGCGCCCCGTGGCTGGTCGAGGGCCCGGTGCGGGCGTACGAGGACCCGGCCGAGGAGGCGTTCAGCACCCCGCGCCGCACGCTGCACCCGGTGGGCTGCTTCACCGAGCCGGTGCGGCTGTCCCGCCCGCTGGAGGAGTGGCCGTTCCGGCGCATCTACGTCCGGGCCACCGCCGAGGAGCCGCGGGTGCCGGCCAACCCGGCCTTCGAGGCGGCGGCCGCGCGGGCGCGGGCGTCGGAGGCGTGGGTCCACCGCGAGATCGCCACGACCCACCTGGTGGCGCAGAACCGCCCCCGCGAGCTGACCGACCTGCTGCTCGACGTCGCCTGAGCGCGCCGGTCCGGGCCGCCTCCGTCGTGCCCCGAGCTGTCCCCGGAGCAGGCACGGCGTTCATGGACCGGCTGGGCCTCGCGGCGCCGCACATCGTCCAGTCCACGATGCCCGATCGGCTGGCCGACGAGCTCGAGGCGGCGACCCCGGTCAGCCGGCCGCCGGTCAGCCGGCCGCCGGTCGCGACCTGACGCGGATCAGGCGGGGGCGCCGATCCGTGGCATGCCCAGCAGGACGCCGGGCGTGGTGGGCCGGGTGCCGGCCTCGGAGGCGTCCCCGGCGCGGGTACGCCGGTGGGACACCAGCGCACCGTCGGCCACCAGGTGGTGCGGCGCGGCCTGGGTCACCACGGTCTCGACGACGTCGCCGGGGCGGACGCCCTCGGCGGCCGTGAAGTGCACCAGCCGGCCGTCGCGGCCCCGGCCGCTCATCCGGCCACGGGCCGCGTCCTTGCTCCCCTCCCCCGCCGCGACCAGCAGCTCGACCGTGCGGCCGATCAGCCTGCGGTTCTCGGTCCAGCTGATCTCGTCCTGCAGGGCGGTCAGCCGCAGGTAGCGCTCCTGCACGACCTCCTTGGGCAGCTGGTCGGCCATCTCCGCGGCCGGCGTCCCCGGGCGCTTGGAGTACTGGAAGGTGAAGGCGCCGGCGAAGCGGGCGGCGCGGACGACCTCGAGGGTCTGCTCGAAGTCGGCCTCGGTCTCGCCCGGGAAGCCCACGATGACGTCGGTGGTGATCGCCGCATCGGGCATGGCGGCCCGGACCCGGTCGATGATCCCGAGGTAGCGGTCCTGCCGGTAGCCGCGGCGCATGCGGCGGAGCACGTCGTCGGACCCGCTCTGCAACGGCATGTGCAGCTGGTGGCAGACCGCGGGCGTCGCGGCCATCGCCTCGATGACGTCGTCGGTGAACTCGCGGGGGTGCGGGCTGGTGAAGCGCACCCGCTCCAGGCCGTCGATCGCCCCCGTCGCGCGCAGCAGGTCGGCGAAGGCGCCGCGGTCGCGGAACTCCACCCCGTAGGCGTTCACGTTCTGGCCGAGCAGCGTCACCTCGAGCACGCCCTGGTCGACCAGTGCCTGCACCTCGGCCAGGATCTCGCCGGGCCGGCGGTCCTTCTCCTTGCCGCGCAGCGCCGGGACGATGCAGAACGTGCAGGTGTTGTTGCACCCGACGCTGATGGACACCCAGCCGGAGTAGGCGGAGTCCCGCTTGGCCGGCAGCGTGGAGGGGAAGACCTCCAGGGCCTCGGCGATCTCGACCTGCGCCTCGGCGTTGTGCCGGGCCCGCTCCAGCAGCGTCGGCAGGGACCCGACGTTGTGCGTGCCGAACACGACGTCCACCCACGGCGCCCGGCGGACGATCTCGCCGCGGTCCTTCTGCGCCAGGCAACCGCCGACGGCGATCTGCATGCCCGGGTGCGCGTCCTTCACCGGGCGCAGGTGCCCGAGGTTGCCGTAGAGCCGGTTGTCGGCGTTCTCCCGCACCGCGCAGGTGTTCAGGACGACGACGTCGGCGTCCTCCCCCTCGGGCGCGGCGGCGTAACCGGCGGCCTCGAGGAGCCCGGACAGGCGCTCGGAGTCGTGCACGTTCATCTGGCAGCCGTACGTGCGGACCCGGTAGGTCCGTCCGGCGCTCTGGAGCTCGGTACCCATGTCGCCTGCGAGGGTACGGCGACCCGAACGGGTGTTCCGCCGCTCACAACCCCCGCGCGTTCGTTACTGCTTCGTGATCGCCTGGGTCCGCCGCTGTCGCCTCCCGGCCCTAGGGTCGCTCGGGTGACCAGCGCTGCGAAGGGAGAACCTCTCGTCCGCCTCTCCGGCGTCGACAAGTGGTTCGGCGAGCTGCACGTCCTGCAGGACATCGACCTGTCGATCGACCGCGGCGAGGTGGTCGTCGTCATCGGGCCGTCGGGTTCGGGCAAGTCGACGCTGTGCCGGACGATCAACCGGCTGGAGTCCATCCAGCAGGGCGAGATCAGCATCGACGGACAGCGTCTGCCCGAGGAGGGCAAGGAGCTCGCCCACCTGCGCAGCGACGTCGGCATGGTGTTCCAGAGCTTCAACCTCTTCGCCCACAAGACGATCCTGCAGAACGTCACGCTGGGGCCGATCAAGGTGCGCGGGAAGTCGAAGGCCGAGGCCGAGCGGCGCGCCCGCGAGCTGCTCGACCGGGTGGGCGTCAGCGCCCAGGCGGACAAGTACCCCGCGCAGCTGTCCGGCGGCCAGCAGCAGCGTGTCGCGATCGCCCGCGCGCTGGCGATGGACCCCAAGGTCATGCTCTTCGACGAGCCGACCTCGGCGCTGGACCCCGAGATGATCAACGAGGTCCTCGACGTCATGATCTCGCTGGCCCGCGACGGCATGACGATGATCGTCGTCACCCACGAGATGGGCTTCGCCCGCCGGGCCGCCAACCGGGTGGTCTTCATGGACGGCGGCCGGATCGTCGAGTCCGCGGACCCCGAGACCTTCTTCACCCGCCCCCAGTCGGACCGGGCCAAGGACTTCCTCTCGAAGATCCTCAACCACTGAGCCCGGAGGAAAGGAAACACACATGCGGATCACCCGATACGCCGCCGCGGTCGCGGCAGCCGGCGTCGTGCTGGCCGGCTGCAGCAGCGAGGCCGGGAGCCAGGCCGAGGACGCCGCCGGCGGCGGCAACGAGGTCGCCGAGGACGTCTCGTTCGACGCCGGCACCACGATGGCCGAGCTCAACGAGGCCGGCTCGATCACCGTCGGGACGAAGTACGACCAGCCCGGGTTCGGTCTGCTCAACCCCGACGGCACGCCCGAGGGCTTCGACGTCGAGATCGCCAAGATCATCGCCGGCGAGCTGGGCATCGCGGCCGAGGGCATCGAGTGGACGGAGACGGTGTCGGCCAACCGTGAGCCGTTCATCCAGAACGGCCAGGTCGACATCGTGGTCGCCACGTACACGATCAACGACACCCGCAAGCAGGTCGTCGACTTCGCCGGGCCCTACTACGAGGCCGGCCAGGACATCATGGTGGCCGCGGGCAACCCCGAGGGCATCGCCGGCCCCGAGGACCTCGCGGGCAAGACGGTCTGCTCGGTCGAGGGCTCGACCCCGGCACAGAACATCCGGGACAACTACCCCGAGGCCAACCTGGTCACCTACGACGTGTACTCCAAGTGCGCCGACGACCTGGCCAACGGCAACGTCCAGGCCGTGACGACCGACAACGTCATCCTCACCGGCCTGGTCGCCGGCAACCCCGAGGGCTTCGAGCTGGTCGGCAACCCGTTCACCGAGGAGCCGTACGGCATCGGCCTGGCCAAGGGTGACGACGAGTTCCGCGCGTTCATCAACGACGTCCTCGAGGCGTCCTTCGAGGACGGCCGCTGGGCCGAGGCCTGGGACCGCACCGCCGGTGCGATCACCGGTGAGCCGGCCCCGGAGCCGCCGACGCTCGACCGCTACTGAGTCCCCGCGACGCCGCCGGGTGGGCGACCACCCGGCGGCGTCGTCCCGTCACTGACGTAGAGAGGGCGCGGTGCAGTTCCTCAGCGACAACTTCGACCTGATGTGGCGGGCGTTCCTGACCACGCTCTCCCTGGCGGTCACCAGCGGCATCTGCGCCCTGGTCCTCGGCACCGTGCTCGTCGGCATGCGGGTGAGCCCGGTGACGCCGCTGCGCGGGCTGGCCACCTTCTACGTCGAGGTCTTCCGGAACACCCCGCTGACGGTGGTGTTCTTCTTCCTCTTCTTCGGCGTGGTCTACATCGACGTGCAGTTCCCCAGCCGCTTCGTCACCGCGGTGACGGCGCTGTCGCTGTACACCGCAGCCTTCGTCGCCGAGGCGCTGCGATCGGGGATCAACTCCGTCCCGCCCGGACAGGCGGAGGCGGCACGGGCGCTCGGCCTGGACTTCGGGCAGACCCTGCGCTCGATCGTGCTGCCGCAGGCGTTCCGCACCGTCGTCCCGCCGCTGGGCAACGTCTGGATCGCGCTGGCCAAGAACACCTCCATCGCCGCCGGCTTCGCCGTGACCGACCTGACCGCCGCGCTGCAGCGGCTGGCCAACGCCAACGCCGACAAGCTGCTGGCGGTCTTCGCCGCCATCGTCGCCGCCTACCTGCTCATCACGCTGCCCTCGGCGTGGCTGATCCGGGTCGTCGAGAACCGGGTGGCGATCGTCCGATGAGCACCACCAGCGTCCTCTTCGACCTGCCCGGACCGCGCGCCCGCCGTCGGCAGCGCATCGGCACCGTCGTCGGCGTCCTGGTCGTCATCGGGCTGATCGCCCTGGCGCTGTGGCGGCTGGGCATCAACGGGCAGCTGGAGGCCCAGCGGTGGGCGATCCTGTTCGACCCGGCGTCCGGTGTGCCCCAGGCGCTGGGTGAGGCCCTGGTCAACACCCTCGCCGTCGCCGCCGTCGCCATGGTCGCCGCCACCGTGCTGGGCGCGCTCCTGGCCGTCGGTCGGCTGTCGGAGCACGCGTGGGTACGCGGGCCGGTCGCGGTCGTCATCGAGTTCTTCCGAGCCGTGCCACTGCTGGTGCTGATCCTGTTCTGCCTGCTGTTCCTGCCGACGGTCGGCGTTCCGATGACGGCGTTCCGGGCGCTGGCGCTGGGCCTGACGCTCTACAACATGGCCGTCCTGGCCGAGATCTTCCGGGCCGGGATCCTGTCGGTGGATCGCGGCCAGAGCGAGGCCGCCATGGCCCTCGGCATGCGCAAGTCGCAGGTGATGACCCTCGTCCTGCTCCCGCAGGCCGTGCGGCGGATGCTGCCGGTCCTCGTCGCCCAGCTCGTCGTCCTGCTCAAGGACTCCTCGCTGGGCTTCATCGTCGGCTACATCGAGCTGCTGCGGCAGGCGCGCAGCCTGGTGGAGTTCTTCAACTTCCAGTTCGGCAACACCTACACGTTCCAGCTGTACGTCGGCGCCGCGGTCATCTACATCGTCGTCAACGTGCTGCTGTCGCAGCTGGCACGGATCGTCGAGGCGCGCACGCGACGCAGCGCGAAGACCGCGGCCACCGCCGAGGCCGAACTCCCCGCCGACGTGCAGATGGGCGGGGGCGGCGGCGCGGTCCCGGTGTGACCCGGGGCGGCGGCATGGTCCCGGTGTGACCCGGGGCGGATGGCCGTGGTGCGATGCGCCGGTGAGCGGGTGGGACGCCTGGGACCCGCGACGGTCACGTCCGGCCGGGGAACTGCCGAGATCTCCGGCGTGGACACCGCCCTGCGCCCCGCCGTGCCGCCGCTCCCGCCCCTGGTGCGCCAACCGGACGGGCGGACGGACCCCGCCCAGGAGTTCGTCACCCGGATGCGCGCGGCCGCGCCCGACTTCGCCGCCGCTGGCGGCGCGGTGACCGCCGTCGTCCGCGAGGTGGTCCCGCCGGCCCGGCACCGGCGCTCGCGCTGCCGGGTGGTGCTGCGCCTGCTCGGCGGCGAGGAGGTCGACCTGACGTTCCTGGGCCCGGTCAGCCGCGCCGCGTCGTCCGAGCGGGCCTTCGACCTGCAGATACAGACGTACCTGACCCACGGCCGCGGCTCCGCCGGCGACTGGCTGGTGCCGGACGACGAGGCACCCGACGGCGTGGCCGTCGACGTCTCGGCCTGGTCGGCGACCGCCGTCCGGGCCAGCGCCTGATCCACCGCCGGGAGGCCGGTCAGTCGCACTGACCACCGACCGGCACCGCTCCCGCCTGGCCTTCCGTGTGCGGAGCTCGTGCTCCGCTTCCCCTGCCCGGCGTCGTCCCGCGACGCCCAGCAGTTCCCTTGTGCGGGCCGGGGGTCCACCATGGTGCTGACGCTCAGCCACGAGCGACGCCGACCTCCGACGGCTGCCACCGCATCCGCGACCGAGGACCGCTGCGGTGTCCGTCCACGGCCGGTGCCGCGCGTGGACGCCACGTCCGCCCGGGGAGCACGGCATGACCACACTCGCACCGCAGCCGATCGTCAGTCGCCCGAACGAGGTACCGCCCCCGACGCGCGGCTCCCGGCTCAGTGCCCTCCTGCGGACGACGGACCACAAGGTCATCGGGCTCATGTACCTGACGACCTCGTTCGTGTTCTTCATCCTCGGCGGCCTGATGGCGATGCTCATGCGCGGGGAGCTGGCCCGCCCGGGCCTGCAGTTCCTCTCCCCCGAGCAGTACAACCAGCTGTTCACCATGCACGGCACGGTGATGCTGCTGATGTTCGCGACGCCGCTGTTCTTCGCGTTCGGCAACCTGATCATGCCGCTGCAGATCGGCTCGCCTGACGTCGCCTTCCCGCGCCTGAACGCCCTCTCCTACTGGCTGTTCCTCCTGGGCAGCACCATCGCGGTCTCCGGGTTCCTCACCCCGGGCGGCCCGCCGGACTTCGGCTGGACGGCCTACACCCCGCTGTCGACGATCGAGCACGCGCCCGGCGTCGGCGGGAGCCTCTGGATCACCGGTCTCGCGGTGAGCGGCCTCGGGACGATCCTCGGTGGCGTCAACTTCATGACGACCATCGTCTGCCTGCGCGCACCCGGGATGACGATGTTCCGGTTGCCGATCTTCACCTGGAACACGCTGGTCACCAGCCTGCTGGTGATCCTGGTCTTCCCGATCCTCACTGCCGCGCTGTTCGGCCTGCTCGCCGAACGGAACCTCGGTGCGCTCGTCTACTCCGAGGAGATGGGCGGCCCCATGCTGTGGCAGCACCTGTTCTGGTACTTCGGCCACCCCGAGGTGTACATCATCGCGCTGCCGTTCTTCGGCATCGTGACCGAGGTCATCCCGGTCTTCAGCCGCAAGCCGCTGTTCGGCTACAAGGGCATGGTGGCCGCGACGCTGGCCATCGGCTTCCTCTCCCTCGTGGTCTGGGCGCACCACATGTTCGCCACCGGCGCGGTGCTGCTGCCGTTCTTCGCCTTCCTCACGTATCTGATCGCGGTGCCGACCGGACTGAAGTTCTTCAACTGGATCGGCACGATGTGGCGGGGGCAGTTGACCTTCGAGACGCCGATGCTGTGGTCGATCGGCTTCGTGGTCACCTTCCTGCTGGGTGGCCTCACCGGGGTGCTGCTGGCCAGCCCGCCGCTGGACTGGCACGTGCACGACAGCTACTTCGTCGTGGCCCACTTCCACTACGTGGTCTTCGGCACCGTGGTGTTCGCCGCCAACGCCGGCATCGCGTTCTGGTTCCCGAAGATGTGCGGCCGGATGATGGACGAGCGGCTGGGCAAGCTGCAGTTCTGGATGACCTTCATCGGCTTCCACGGCACGTTCCTGATCCAGCACTGGCTGGGCAACGAGGGCATGCCGCGCCGGTACGTGAACTACCTGCCCACCGACGGGTTCACCACGCTGAACACGATCTCGACGATCTTCTCGTTCGTGCTCGGCGCCTCGATCATCCCGTTCCTGTACAACGTGGTGCACTCGTGGCGGCACGGCCGACTGGCCCTGCGCGACGACCCCTGGGGTCACGGCAACTCGCTGGAGTGGGCGACGTCGTCCCCGCCGCCGCGGCACAACTTCACCGAGATCCCGAGGATCCGCTCGGAGCGGCCCGCGTTCGAGGCGCACTACCCGCACCTGATCGAGCGCCTCAGCGCCGAGAAGCACGCGGGCGCACGGCACGAGCCCTACGCCGGGGTCAGCGAGGTCGGCCTGACCGCCGGCCACCGGCAGGGTCCGCGCGACCCCGACCCCACCTGAGCCCGGGTGCCGTCCTCGGGACGGCTCGGTCGACGCAGCGTGACGTCCGGGGGCTGTCGCGTCGCGAGCGGCCGTCCCCGGGGAGCGGTACCCCCAGCCGGTCCGGGGGACGACACCTGTGGCAGGGCGGCGCGACCGAGCGCCGTCGCCCGCGGGTGGACGGGGCTGCGGCCCGCGGGCGATCATCACGCACACCCGTCGCAGGCAGGAGGGCCGCATGCGCGCCAGACGCATCATCACCGACCTCAGGGTGGCGGACCTCGAGACGGCGAAGGGCTTCTACACCGACTACCTCGGCCTGAGCATCGAGGAGTTCACCCTGGGCTGGGTGGCCCGCTACACCTCCCCGGACACCGGGGCGAACCTCCAGTTGCTGACGCGCGACGCGACGGCACCCGAGGACCCGGCCATCTCCGTGCTGACGGACGACGTGGACGGTGCCTACGCCGAAGCGCAGCAACGTGGCTTCGAGATCGTGCATCCGCTCACCAACGAGCCGTGGGGCGTGCGCCGCTTCTTCGTCCGGGCACCGGACGGCACGGTGATCAACGTGGTGCGCCACCGCGACTGAGCCGCCGGCGCGGTCCGCGGACGCGGCGATCGCCGTCCTGGGCACTCCGGCATGGCGGCCCGTCAGGACGCCGTGGCGCACCCGAGCCGCAGGCGGCGTTGCACGGGTGGTTCAGGGCAGCCAGGCATCCAGGCCGAGCTCGGGGTGACGCTCGGACGAGCCCGCGCGGACGTCCACCGGCCCGTCGTCGGACGGCTCGTCCGCCGCGGCGTCCTGGGCGGCGGCGTCCTCATCGAGCGCCTCGCGGACGACCCACGAGGCCAGTCCTCCGCCGTAACCCTTGCGGGCCAGCATGCCGATCAGACGCCGTTCGGCGGTGACCCGGTCGACGCGGCGCAGGCCGGCCACTCGGCGGGCGACCAGCCGCCGGGCGGCGTCCCACTCGTGCTGGTCGTCGACCAGGGTGACCGCCTCCGCGGCGACCTCACCGTCGATCCCCTTGGCCCGCAGTTCGGCCTTGAGCGCCCGGCGCGACAGGCCACGACCGGCCTGGCGCGAGGTCACCCACGCGCGGGCGAACGCGGCGTCGTCGATGAGGCCCACCTCGCCGAACCGGTCGAGCACCCGCTCCGCGGCGTCGTCGGGGACTCCTCGCTTGGCGAGCAGATCGGCCAACTGCTGCCGGGTCTTGGGTGCGCCGGTGAGGGCGCGCAGACAGATGGAGCGGGCCACCTGCTCGGGGTCACCGGGCTGGTCCTCGCTCGCCGTCCCGCCCCGCGCGGCGGCGCCCTCGCTGTCCGGGTCAGGGGACAGACGGGGACGCCGCCCACGCCGGCGATCGGAGCCGGAGTGGTCTCGCGCCTCGGGCCAGCCACTCATCGGCTCAGAAGTCGGGCGTCTCGGCGGCAGCGACGGCGGGCGCGTCGAGCTGCGGACCGATGCCGAGCTTCTCCTTGACCTTCTTCTCGATCTCGTCGGCGAGGTCGGGGTTGTCGCGCAGGAACGAGCGGACGTTCTCCTTGCCCTGGCCGAGCTGGTCGCCCTCGTACGTGTACCAGGCGCCGGACTTGCGGACGATGCCCTGCTCGACACCGACGTCGATCAGGCCGCCCTCGCGACTGAAGCCGGTGCCCCAGAGCAGGTCGAGCTCGGCCTGCTTGAACGGCGCCGCCACCTTGTTCTTGACGACCTTCACGCGCACCCGGCTGCCGACGGCCTCGGTGCCCTGCTTGAGGGTCTCGATGCGGCGCACGTCGAGCCGGACCGACGAGTAGAACTTCAGCGCCCGACCACCGGTGGTGACCTCCGGGGAGCCGTAGACGACGCCGACCTTCTCGCGCAGCTGGTTGATGAAGATGGCGGTGGTGCCGGAGTTGTTCAGCGCACCGGTGATCTTGCGGAGCGCCTGGCTCATCAGCCGGGCCTGCAGGCCGACGTGGCTGTCACCCATCTCACCCTCGATCTCGGCGCGGGGCACGAGGGCCGCCACCGAGTCGATGACGATGACGTCGAGCGCGCCGGAGCGGATCAGCATGTCGGCGATCTCGAGCGCCTGCTCACCGGTGTCGGGCTGGCTGACCAGCAGCGCGTCGGTGTCCACCCCGATCGCGCGGGCGTACTCGGGGTCGAGCGCGTGCTCGGCGTCGATGAACGCCGCGATGCCGCCGGCGGCCTGGGCGTTGGCCACCGCGTGCAGGGCGACCGTCGTCTTACCGGAGGCCTCGGGGCCGTACACCTCGATGACGCGGCCTCGCGGGAGGCCGCCGATGCCGAGGGCGATGTCGAGGGCGATCGAGCCGGTCGGGATGACCTTCATGGCCACCTCGGGGCTGTCGCCCAGGCGCATGACCGAGCCCTTGCCGAACTGCTTGTCGATCTGGGCGAGGGCCATGTCGAGGGCTTTGTCGCGGTCGAGCGTTGCCATGGTGTTCACCTTCGGGAAGTCGCGTGGAAGCGGGTCGGTGCCGACGCTAGAGCTGGGGGCTGACACTTCCGGGAGATCCGGCGGACCTGTGGAGGAACGCCCGGCCTGTGGACTGCACCGCCCAATCTAGCCCGAACGTGTGTTCGACTGCCACCATGACACGCCGCTCCCGGGAGTCAACGGTCCTTGCGCGGCACGTCGTACTCCTCGCAGATCGCCAGCCACACGCGCCGCACCGGCAGGCCGGCCTCCAGGGCCTCCACCGCGGTGCGTCCACCGAGAGCGGAGAAGACGTGGTCCCGCGCCACGCTCTCGGCACGCATGGAGCCGAACTGCTCGGCGAGTCGGGACCAGAAATCCTGCAGGCGCACGTCCCCGACGCTAGCGCGCGCCCGCGGACACCCGGTCCCGACGGGCGGCTCCTACGCTGGCGCTGTGTTCCCCACCACGGGCTCGGCGACCTGGGACCTGGTCCTCGAGATCGGCATCGCCCTGTGTCTCCTGGTGTCGCTCGTGCTGCTGTACCGCAACTACCGCGGCCGCTGAACCACTGCCCCGGCGCCGCCGGCGCGGGCCCACACCGCCAGGAGCGGGAGGAGCAGCGCCGCGGACACCGCGGCCACCAGCCCGTACCCGCCCAGCGCGAGCAGCGGGCCGCCGACGACCCCCGCCACGGCGGCGCCCAACCCCATGAGCAGGTCCGTGCCACCCTGCGCCGTCGGCCGGAGGTCCTCCCCCACCGACTCGGTCACCAGCGTCGAGCCGGCGATCAGCCCGCAGGACCAGCCGAGCCCCAGCAGCAGGAGGGCCGCGCCGAGCTGGACGGCGTCCCCCGGTGCGGCGGTGCCGGCCAGCGCAGCGGCGGCGAGCAGGAGCCCGGCCGCGATCACGACCGTCCTCCGTCGGCCGGCCCGGTCGGCCAGCTGCCCGACCAGCGGCGAGAACAGGTACATGCCGGCGACATGCACGCTGATCACCACACCGATCACGCGGAGAGTCGTCCCAGCGGGCCCGCCGGCGTGCCCCATGTGGACCGGGGTCATCACCATGACGCCGACCATGACGGCGTGGGACACCACGACCGCGGTGAGGCCGAGCCGGCCGCCAGGATCGGCCCACACCGCGCGCAGCGCCGCGCTGGTCGCCCGTCGCGGACGTACGCCACCGGCGGCTCCGCCCCGCAGCCGCCGGGCCAGCAGCAGCGGGTCCGGGCGCAGCAGGGACAGGTTGCCGGCCGCGACCACGACGAAGACCGCGAAGGAGATGACGAAGGCGCCGCCGAGCGCGGGCAGCCCCAGGGCTGCGCCCAGGTCGCCGCCCGGGCCGGCGAGGTTCGGGCCGAGGACGGAACCGACGGTGGTGGCCCACACCACGAGCGACAGCGCCCGCCCACGGTGTTCGGGGGCGGCGAGGTCGGCCGCCGCGTACCGGGCCTGCAGGCCACAGGCGGTCGCCGCGCCGCACGCGAAGAGACCGGCGAGCAGCAGCGGCAGCGAGGAGAGCACCGCGGCGACGACCGTGACCACCGCCCCGAGTCCGGCGACCGCGTAGCCCGCGGCCAGACCGGCGCGGCGGCCGGCCCGGTCGCTGATCCGCGCCAGGGGGACGGCGACGACCGCGGCTCCCAGCACGCCCGCCGTCTGCCCCAGCCCGGCCGCTGTGTCGCTGCCGGCCACGTCACGGGCCAGCAGACCGCCGACGGTGATGCCCACGGTGACGCCCAGCCCGCCCAGCGCCACGCCGCCGCTGAGCACCGCGAGCGTGCGGCGCTGGACGCGCGCCGGGTCGAGCGTCGACGGCAGCCCACGGGTCACCGCTGCGCGCTCCTACAGGCCCATGGCGCGGCCGACGATCTCGCGCATGATCTCGTTGGTGCCCCCGTAGATCGGCTGGATGCGGGCGTCGCGCCAGGCCTTGGAGACGAAGTACTCGTCCATGTAGCCGTAGCCACCGTGCAGCTGCAGGCAGCGGTCGGCGACCTTGTTCTGCAGCTCGGTCGTCCAGTACTTCGCCATGGCGGCGTCGACCGGCGTGAGGTCGCCGCTGTTGAGCTGCCGCATGCACTCGTCGACGAAGGTCCGGGCGATGGTGACCTCGGTCTGCAGCTCGGCCAGCACGAATCGGGTGTTCTGGAAGCTGCTCACCGGCTTGCCGAACGCCGTCCGGCTGGTGACGTACTCGACGGTGTGCGCTAGCACCGTCTCGGCGGAGGCGACGGCGCCGACGGCGATCGACAGCCGCTCCTGCGGCAGGTTCTCCATCAGGTGGTAGAAGCCCCGGTTCTCCGTGCCGAGGAGGTTGGCGGCCGGCACCCGCACGTCGTCGAAGAACAGCTCGGCGGTGTCCTGGGCCTTGAGCCCCACCTTCTCCAGGTTCCGGCCGCGGGTGAAACCGGCCATGCCCCGCTCGACGACGAGCAGGCTGAGCCCCCTGGAGCCGGGGGCGTCGGGGTCGGTGCGGGCCACGACGATCACCAGGTCGGCGTTGATGCCGTTGGTGATGAAGGTCTTGGAGCCGTTGAGGACCCACGCGTCCCCGTCGCGGCGGGCGGTCGTCCGGATGCCCTGCAGGTCGCTGCCCGCCGCCGGCTCGGTCATCGCGATGGCGGTGATGAGCTCGCCGCTGCAGAAGCCTGGCAGCCAGCGGCGCTTCTGCTCCTCGGTGCCCAGGTCCCGCAGGTACGGCCCGGCGACGTCGTTGTGCAGCGCGAAGCCGACGCCGGTGGCGCCGATCCGCATCAGCTCCTCGTCGATCACCGCCTGGTAGCGGAAGTCGCGGACGCCCCCGCCGCCGTACTCCTCGTCCATGTCGATGCCGAAGAGCCCCTGCGCGCCGGCCGACGTCCACACCTCGCGCGGCACGATGCCGGCCTTCTCCCACTGCTCGTGGAAGGGGACGACGGTCTTCTCGGCCCAGGCCCGGACCATCTCGCGGAAGTCCTCGTGCTCGGCCTCGTACAGGGAACGGCGCATGCCCGTCAGTCTGCCCGACACCGGCGCCGTGCCCGGGACACCCGCGCACCGGGGGAGGGGGCACGGTGCCCACCGTCGCGCGCACACCCCGATCGGGTGCTCGTCCCGGTCACGGCCCCGACGGCCCGGCGGAGTGTCGTCCCCCTGTGGAGACTGGGGCCGTGACCGCTCTCGACCGGTTCTCCGAGCCCACCCGGGCGTGGTTCACCGGCGCCTTCGCCGACCCCACCCCCGCACAGGCGGGGGCCTGGGAGGCGATCAGCAGCGGTGGGCACGCCCTCGTGGTCGCCCCCACCGGCTCCGGCAAGACGCTCGCGGCGTTCCTCTGGTCGCTGGACCGGCTGGCCAGCACACCGCCTCCCGACGACCCCAGCGCCCGCTGCCGGGTCCTCTACGTCTCTCCGCTCAAGGCGCTCGCCGTGGACGTCGAGCGCAACCTCCGGGCGCCGCTCGCCGGCATCGGGCAGGCCGCCGCCCGGCTGGGGTTGCCCCGCCCCGAGATCGAGGTGGCCATCCGCTCCGGCGACACGCCCGCCGATGAGCGGCGGGCCTTCACCCGGCGCCCCACCGACATCCTGATCACCACGCCCGAGTCCCTGTTCCTGCTGCTCACCAGCTCGGCGCGTGAGGCGCTGCGCGGCGTCGAGACGGTGATCGTCGACGAGGTGCACGCCGTGGCCGACACCAAGCGGGGCGCACACCTGGCGCTCTCCCTCGACCGGCTCGACGAGCTCCTGGAGCGCCCCACCCAGCGGATCGGCCTGTCGGCCACCGTGCGCCCCATCGAGGAGGTCGCGACCTTCCTCGCCGGCGGCCGCCCGGTGGAGGTGGTGGCCCCGAACTCGGCCAAGGAGTGGGACCTCTCGGTGGTCGTCCCGGTCGAGGACATGAGCACCCTCGGCCAGCCCACCGGCGAGCTGGACGGCTCGGCGGCCGGCAACCAGCCGCGGACGTCGATCTGGCCCGCGGTCGAGGAACGGGTGCTCGACCTGGTGCAGGCCCACCGCAGCACCATCGTGTTCGCCAACTCCCGGCGGCTGGCCGAACGGCTGACCAGCCGGCTCAACGAACTGGCCTACGAGCGGGCCACCGGCGAGACGGTGCCGGCGGGCACCACCGCCGCCGCGCTCATGGCCCAGGCCGGCTCCGGCGGCGGGGTGCCCGAGGGTGTGCAGCCGGTCGCCGCGGCCCACCACGGCTCGGTGTCCCGGGAGCAGCGGGCCGTCGTGGAGGAGGCGCTGAAGTCCGGCCGGCTGCCGGCGGTGGTGGCCACCTCCAGCCTCGAGCTCGGCATCGACATGGGCGCGGTCGACCTCGTCGTCCAGGTGGAGGCGCCGCCCACCGTGGCCTCGGGGCTGCAGCGGGTGGGCCGGGCCGGGCACCAGGTGGGCGCGGTCAGCCGCGGGGTGCTGTTCCCCAAGTACCGGGGTGACCTGGTGCAGTGCGCGCTGGTCGCCGAGCGCATGAAGGCCGGCGCCATCGAGTCCATCCGCTACCTGCGCAACCCGCTGGACGTCCTCGCCCAGCAGATCGTGGCGATCGTCTCCGAGCGCCCGCGCACCGTCGACGAGGTGGCCGCGCTGGTCCGGCGCTCGGCGCCGTTCGCCTCGCTCCCCGAGTCCGCGCTGCACGCCGTCCTCGACATGCTGGCCGGCCGCTACCCCTCCGACGCGTTCGCCGAGCTGCGTCCCCGCCTCACCTGGGACCGCGTCACCGACACCCTCACCGCGCGCAGCAGCGCACAGCGGCTGGCGGTGACCAGCGGCGGCACCATCCCGGACCGGGGCCTGTTCGGCGTCTTCCTCGTCGGCGGGGAGGGGTCCGGCGGCCGGCGGGTCGGCGAGCTGGACGAGGAGATGGTCTACGAGTCGAGGGTGGGGGACGTCTTCCTGCTCGGCTCCTCCTCGTGGCGGATCGAGGAGATCACCCACGACCGGGTGCTGGTGAGCCCGGCTCCCGGCCAGCCGGGGAAGATGCCGTTCTGGCACGGCGACGCGCCCGGCCGTCCCCTGGAGCTCGGCCGCGCGCTGGGGGCGTTCCTGCGGGAGGTCGGCTCCGCGACCCCGGAGGCGGGCCTGGAGCGGGCCCGGGCCGCCGGCCTCGACGAGTGGGGCGCGGCCAACCTGCTCACCTACCTCGCCGAGCAGAAGCAGGCCACCGGCCACCTCCCCGACGACCGGACGCTCCTCGTCGAGCGCTTCCGCGACGAGCTGGGCGACTGGCGGCTCGTCGTGCACTCGCCCTTCGGCGCCCAGGTCAACGCCCCCTGGGCGCTGGTGCTCGCCGCCCGACTACGGGAGCGCTACGGCGTGGACGTGGCGTCGATGCACTCCGACGACGGCATCGTGCTGCGGTTGCCCGACACGACCGGCGAGCCCCCGGAGGCCGACCTCGCCGTCCTGGACCCCGACGACGTGGAGCGCCAGGTCACCGCCGAGGTCGGCAACTCCGCCCTGTTCGCCAGCCGGTTCCGCGAGTGCGCCGCGCGGGCCCTCCTGCTCCCCCGCCGCGACCCCCGCCGCCGTACGCCCCTGTGGCAGCAGCGGCAGCGGGCGGCCCAACTGCTCTCGGTGGCCAGCGAGTTCTCCAGCTTCCCGATCACGCTGGAGGCCGCCCGCGAGGTCCTGCAGGACGTCTACGACGTCCCGGGGCTGGTCGAGCTCATGAGCGACGTGCGCGCCCGCCGGGTCCGGGTGGTCGACGTGCAGACGCAGGCGGCCTCCCCGTTCGCCCAGTCCCTGCTGTTCGGGTACGTCGGCCAGTTCCTCTACGAGGGCGATGCACCGCTGGCCGAGCGCCGGGCCCAGGCGCTCGCCCTCGACACCGGCCTGCTGGCCGAGCTGCTCGGCCGCTCGGAGCTCAGGGAGCTGCTCGACGCCGAGGCGCTGGCCGAGGTCGAGGCCGAGCTGCAGCGCCTGCCGGCCGACCGGCACCCCCGCGGCCTGGACGGCGCGTCGGACCTGTTGCGCCTCGTCGGCGACCTGACCCCGGCCGAGGCCGCCGCCCGCGGTGTGCCCCGGGAGTGGCTCGAGGAGCTCGTCGCCGCCCGGCGCGCGCTCGTGGTCCGGATCGCCGGCGAGGAGCGGCACGTGGCGATCGAGGACGCCGGCCGCCTCCGCGACGCCCTGGGGACCGCGCTCCCCGTCGGCGTGCCGGAGGTCTTCACCGAACCGGTACCCGATCCACTGGGCGACCTGGTGGGCCGCTACGCCCGTACGCACGGTCCCTTCCAGCCCGGCGAGATCGCGGAGCGGCTGGGCCTGGGGGTCGCCGTCGTCACCGCGACCGTGCAGCGTCTGGTCGGCAACGGCCGGCTGGTCACCGGCGAGTTCCGTCCGGGCGGCACCGGCCAGGAGTGGTGCGACGCCGACGTGCTGCGTTCCATCCGCCGGCGCAGCCTGGCGCGACTCCGCCAGGAGGTCGAGCCGGTGCCGATCGGCACCCTCGCGCGGTTCACCCCGTCCTGGCAGTCGGTGGGCAGTCGGATGCGCGGTCCGGACGGCGTGCTGGCCGTCGTCGAGCAGCTGGCCGGTGCGCTGGTACCCGCCAGTGCCCTGGAGTCGCTGGTGCTGCCGGCCCGGGTGCGCGACTACTCCCCCGGGATGCTCGACGAGCTCACCAGCGCCGGTGAGGTGCTGTGGGCCGGCGCCGGCGGTCTGCCCGGCGGTGACGGGTGGATCAGCCTCGTCCCGGTCGACCTCGCGCCACTGCTGTTGCCCGAACCGCTGGAGCCGGGTGGGGTGGGCGACGGCAGCGAGGGTGACGTCGGCTCCGCCGTCCTGGAGGGGTTGGCCGCCGGCCAGGCACTGTTCTTCCGCGGCCTGTCCGACCTCGTCGGCTCCACCGACGACACCGCCCTGGCCGACGTGGTCTGGGACCTCGTCTGGGCGGGGCTGCTGACCAACGACACCCTGGCCCCGCTGCGCACCCGGCTGGGCGGCGGCGGCACGCACAAGCGGCAGCCGGCAGCCCCGCGAGCGCGCCTGGACCGCAACCGCTACGGGCGTACGCGTCTGGGGCGCCCGGCGATGCCCACGCGCACCGGCCCCCCCACGGTGGCCGGCCGCTGGTCCCGGCTGCCCGACCGCGAGACCAACCCGACCAAGCGGACGACCGCCCGCGCGGAGGCGCTGCTCGAACGGCACGGCGTGCTCACCCGCGGTGCGGTGATGGCCGAGCAGGTGCCGGGCGGGTTCCCCGCGGTCTACCCCGTCCTGCGGGCCTTCGAGGAGAACGGCCGCGCCCGGCGCGGCTACTTCGTCGAGACTCTGGGCGCCGCCCAGTTCGGCACCCCGGGCTCGGTCGACCGCCTGCGCAGCTTTGCCACACCCGACCGGGTGCCCAGTGGCGCTGTGGTGCTGGCCGCCACCGACCCGGCGAACGTCTACGGCGCCGCCCTCCCCTGGCCGGAGCGGTCGGCCGGTGGCAGCGAGGAGGGCGTGGACGTCGGCGAGGGCACCGGTACCCGACGCCCCAGCGCCGGCCACCGGGCCGGCCGCAAGGCCGGGGCGCTCGTGGTGCTGGTCGACGGCGACCTGGTGCTCTACGTCGAACGCGGCGGCAGGACGCTGCTGTCGTGGACCGAGGAGGAGACGGTGCTCAAGGAGGCCGCGACGGCGCTCTCCGGCGCCGCGGCCGCGGGGGCGCTCGGCCGGATGGTCGTGCAGAAGGCCGATGGGGCGTCGGTGCACGAGTCGACGCCCCTGTCCTCGGCGCTGCAGGCGGCCGGGTTCGCGGCGACCCCCCGCGGTCTGCGCCTCCGGGCCTGAGCCCTGGCGGGATGACGGCCGGGCGCTCGGGTCACGGCGCCTGGGTCAGCGATCCGGACGCAGCCAGCCGGCGAACAGCCGGGTCAGGGTGGGCATGACGACGAAGCCGAGCAGCACCACGACGATGCAGGCCGACAGCAGCAGCCGCAGCGGCCACGGCCAGCCGTCGATGAACGGCATGACCAGCAGTTGCAGCGTCGAGGTGATGAGGAAGACCGCGGCGATGGTCAGGACGGTCGAGCGCCACCGTGGCCCCGGCGTGGCCGGCCGGGTGAAGAAGCTGTCCAGCCCGGCGACCCGCGCGTACCGCTCCTCGTCGATCATCTCCTGCATCCGCTCCAGTGCCTGGTGCCGCTGCGGGGACGCCTCCCAGGCAGCCAGCGAGGCGTCGTCCCGGAAGCGGTAGACCAGGTGGTACTCCGAGCTGCCCGGCCCCGGCTTGAGCAGGGTGCCCCCGAGGTTGCCGGGATACGTCGCGGCAAGTCGGAGCACGTCGGCGGCCCACCGCTCGAACGCCTGCCGGCGGTGCGGTCGGACCACCCGCGCGACCGTGACGGTCACCGGCTCGGGCGTCCGCCCGGCCACCTCGCGTCGGGTCAGGCGGGAACGGAGCGGGGTCACGACGGCCACGGATCTCTCAGCGCTGAGAGACCGCGTCGTCATCCCCGTTGTCGGCGGTCTCACAGCAGGTGGCGCCGTCGCGCGGCACACTGGCGACGTGCCCGAGGGAGACACCGTCTGGCTGGCCGCCAAGCGCATGCACTCCGCGCTCGCCGGCGCCACGCTGCAGCGGGGGGAACTGCGGGTCCCCCAGCTGGCCGCGACCGATCTCGCCGGGCGTTCGGTCAGCGAGGTCGTCCCCCGCGGCAAGCACCTGCTCGTCCGGTTCGCCGACGGGTGGACGCTGCGCACGCACTTCCGGATGGACGGCAGCTGGCACATCTACCGCCCTGGCACGCGATGGCGTGGCGGCCCCGCGTTCGACGTCCGGGCCGTGCTGGGCACCGAGCAGTGGGAGTGCGTCGGGTACCGGCTGCACGACGTCGCCCTGGTGCGCACGGCACACGAGGACCAGCTGGTCGGCCACCTCGGCCCCGACGTCCTCGGTCCCGACTGGGACCTGGAGGAGGCGCTGCGGCGGCTGCGGTCGCACCCCGACGAGCAGATCGGTGTCGCACTCCTCGACCAGCGCAACCTGGCCGGCATCGGCAACCTCTACAAGGTCGAGACGCTGTTCGTCTGCGGCGTCCACCCGTGGATCCGGGTGGCCGACGTCCCGGACCTCCCGGGGCTGGTCGAGCGGGCTCGCACCCTCATGCTGGCCAACCGGGAGCATCCGGAGCAGAGCACCACGGGGAGCCTGCGCCGCGGCGAGGACCACTGGGTCTTCGGCCGCAAGGGCCGCCCCTGCCGGCGCTGCGGCACGTCGATCCTGCTGGGCGACCAGGGGCCGGATCTGCAGGAGCGGGTCACGTGGTGGTGCCCGAGGTGTCAGGCCGCCGACTCTCCCGTCGACCCGGCCGCGCGGACGGGCGAGCCCGGCCGGCCGCAGCCGGTCGCAACCCGGTACTGAGGCCGGCGCGCGTCACGGCACCACGACGGACGGGACGTCGTCCCCGAGCGCACCCCTCCGCGGAGCCTGGGCGACCCGAGGGCGAAGGCCGCCACGAGCACGTCGCCCTGCCGGGCGAGGACCACGCCGACCAGATCGAGTGCGGCGACGCCGGCGAGGTCGTCGGAGCAGCGGGTCATCACATCGCCCGTCGTCGGGGCGGCCGTCGGGGCCGGGCCAGACACGATGGCAGCCGAGGGCGCCGCGGTGGCAGGTGCGGCCGCGACCTCCGGGCTCGCGGTGTCGGCCGGGTCCGCCGCGGGACTCCCGCAGCCACTCAACTGCGATGCGGATCCGTCGAGTGTCGCGACAGCACGACGGGCCGGCCGCGCCAGGCGGCCGGCCCGTCGTGACGGAGCGGGAGGTGGGTCAGGCGGTGGTCTCGGGCCGGTCCGCGGGCTGGGCCGCCGGCTGCGCCTCCGGCGTCGGCACCGACGGCGCACCCTGCTCCAGCGCCGGGTTCGAGGCGCCCCCGGTGACCGCCGTCTGGTCGCCACCCAGTGATGCCCGGATCTGGTCCAGCCGGGAGGCGCCGGCGACGTCGAGGGTCGCCTTCTGCACCTCGAGCATCCGGCCCTCGACCGAGGTCTGCGCCAGCTCGGCCTGGCCCAGCGCGTTGGCGTAGCGTGCCTCGATCTTGTCGCGGACCTCCGACAGGCTGGGCGTGTTCCCCGGCGCCGACAGTTCGTTGACCTGCTTGAGCGACGACGCGACGTGCTCCTGCATCCGCGCCTGCTCCAGCTGGCTCATCAGCTTGGTGCGCTCGGCGAGGGTCGTCTGCAGGCGCATCCGGCTCTGCTCGACCGCGCCGCGGGCCTGCTCGGCCGCCTGCAGGGCCTCGTCGTGGCTCCGCTTGAGGTCCTCCATGGCCTGCTCGGCAGCGACCAGCTGGGTGGCGAAGGCCTGCGCGGCGTTCTCGTACTCGCCGGCCTTGGCCGCGTCACCTCCCGCGCGGCTGTTGTCAGCGAGGACCAGCGCCTGGCGCGCGGAGGCCTGCAGCTTCTCGACCTCGCCGAG
Source organism: Geodermatophilus sabuli (assembly GCF_900215145.1). Lineage (GTDB taxonomy): Bacteria > Actinomycetota > Actinomycetes > Mycobacteriales > Geodermatophilaceae > Geodermatophilus > Geodermatophilus sabuli. Next base: position 280,144 of record NZ_OBDO01000008.1, read on the forward strand.
CTGCCGGTTGAGCCGCATCTCCAGCTGTCGCTGGTTGCCCAGGACGGCAGCCGCCTGGTTGGCCAGGGCCTGGTGCCGCTGCTGCTCGGCCTCGATCGCCTGCGCGATCTGGATCTTCGGGTCGGCCTTCTCGTCGATCTTCGCGTTGGCGGAGGCCGTGAGGTACCTCCACAGCTTGACGAACGGGTTGGGCATGGGTCCTCCTGCTCGGCGCGGATCGTCCACCAGTCATCCCCGGCCGGTGGGCCGCAGCGATGGTCGTCACCCCCATGGTCCCAGGTGTGCCGGTCGGTGAGCCACCAGGGACGCCCCCGGACGTTCCCCCGTTAGGGTCTCCGGGTGTACACCGATCCCCCGGTGTCGAGCGTCCTGGGTGAACTGGTCGTCGAGCTCCTCCCCGTGCACGAGGTCAGCGCCGGTGCGCAGGGCACCGCCCCGTACCCCGTCGCCCGCCCCGGGGGCGACGCCCTCGCCGTCGCCGTCGCCCCGGGCCGGCTCGGCGCCCTGGTGCGGCTGGTCGCCCGGCTGGGCACCGGCCCCCGGGTGGACGTCGTCGACACGGTGGGCGCGGGCGACTCGCTCGCCGCCGGGATCGCGACCCACGCGGCCCACGCGGCGCTGCAGGAGCTCTCGGACGAGCAGCTGCTGGCGATCGTCGACGACTCTGCGCTCGTCGCAGTCCTCGACTGCACCCGCGTGAGCGCGGGCCCGCCGACCCGCGAGGAGCTCGCGGCGGCCCGCCGGTGAGCCGCGAGGTCACCCTCGTCGGCCTCGCCGAGCTGTCCGCCGGCGTCGTCCGCGCGCGGCTGCTGGCCGAGCACGACCGGTTCTGGGACGTCGACACGCGGTCGCTGCACGATCCCGTCTGGTTCGACCAGTTCGGCGGCTTCGGCGTGCTCGCCCGCTCATGCGACGGGCTGGACGTCGGGTACCTGCTCGGCACCGTCTCCGCCGACCGGCTGGCCTACGTCCACCTCCTGACCGTGCGCGACGACCGGCGGCGCACCGGCCTCGGGCGCCGGCTGGTGCGCCGGTTCGACGCCATCGCGATCAGCACGGGGGCGCGTGTGGTCCAGGCGGTGGCCCGGCCCGAGGACGCCGCCACCATCGGCCTGCACACCGCACTGGGCGCGACCGTCCACCTCGCCCCCGACCGCGCGGGGCCGGGGCAGGACCGCCTGGTGCTGACCCGCTCCCTGCAGCGCTAGCCGGTTCCCAGCCAGGCCGCGGTGTCCGGCCGCAGCGTCTCCGCCACGGACTCGCTCGTCAGCACCGGACGCCCGTGCCTGGCCAGCGGCACCGGCCGGTCGGACAGGTTGACCAGGCACCGGAAGGCCGGTCCGCGGTCGAAGGCGAGCACGTCCTCCCCCGCTTCGACCCAGGTCAGTGGTCGGTCGTCGGCGAGACCAGGCAGCCTGCGACGCAGGCGCAGCGCGGAGCGGTAGAGCGACAGGGTCGAGGCGGGGTCGTCGCGCTGGGCCGCCACCGTCAGGGCCCGCCACGACGCCGGCTGCGGGAGCCACGGGACGACGCCGTCGGGGGCGAACCCGAACGGCGGGCGGTCCCCGGACCACGGCAGCGGCACGCGGCAGCCGTCACGCCCGCGGGCCGTGTGTCCCGAGCGTTCCCACGTCGGGTCCTGCAACGCCTCCTCGGGGAGGTCCTCCACCTCGGGCAGACCCAGCTCCTCCCCCTGGTAGAGGTAGGCCCCGCCAGGCAGGGCCAGCGTGAGCAGCGCCGCCGCGCGGGCCCGGCGCAGGCCCAGCCGGAGGTCGGCGGGTGCCGTCACGTCGAAGCCCATGGTCGCCGCGCCGCTCCGGGCACGCCCGAACCGGGTGACGTGCCGGGTCTCGTCGTGACTGGACAGCACCCAGGTGGCCGGGGCCCCGACCGGTTCGAGCGCGGCCAGCGTGCCGTCGATGACCGCGCGGATACGGCCGGCGTCCCACGGGGCCTTGAGGTAGTCGAAGTTGAAGGTCGTGTGCAGCTCGTCCGCGCGCACGTACCGGCTCAGCCGCTCCGGGCCGTTGACCACCGCCTCGGAGACGAACAGCCGGTCCCCGTCGTAGGTGTCCCCGATGCGCCGCCACCGCCGGAAGATCTCGTGGACCTCGTCGACGTCCCAGTGCGGGTTGTCCACCCAGGCGCTGGACTCGAACAGTGCGCCCGGCCCGTGCCCGGCGTCCGGCAGGGTGGGCACCTTGGCCATGGCCGGGGCGGCATCGACGCGGATGCCGTCGACGCCGCGGTCGAGCCAGAAGCGGAGGACGTCGTCGAACTCCTGCTGCACCGCGGCGTCGGCCCAGTCCAGATCGGGTTGCTGCGGCGCGAACAGGTGCAGGTACCACTGGCCCGGCCGGCCGTCGGGCTCGACCACGCGGGTCCAGGCCGGGCCGCCGAAGGCGCTGATCCAGTCGTTGGGCGGCTCCGTGCCGCCGGCCCGCCCGTCCCTGAAGAAGTACCGGCTGCGCTCCGGCGCCCCCGGCCCGCCCGCGAGCGCGGCGGCGAACCACGGGTGCTCGACCGACGTGTGGTTGGCGACCAGGTCGATCACGACGCGCAGGCCCGCCGCGTGCGCCTCGGCGAGCAGCGCGTCGGCGTCGGCGAGGGTGCCCAAGCGCGGGTCGATGGCCCGGTGGTCACTGACGTCGTACCCGCCGTCGGCCATCGGCGACGGGTACCACGGGGTGATCCAGAGGGCGTCGACGCCGAGCTCGACCAGGTGGGGCAGCCGCCGGCGCAGGCCGGTGACGTCCCCGAGGCCGTCACCGTCGGAGTCGGCGAAACTGCGCAGGTACACCTCGTAGACGACAGCGGTCCGCCACCACGGGCGCCCAGCGGAGGACATCGGGCTCCAGACGTGCTCGGGCCCCGGTGGCGGGAACTGCCCCGGGGCCGGTCGTGCGCGAGGTGGGACGGGAGGTCGCACCCCGCCGGCGGCCGGGCCGGCCGCCGGCAGGGTGTCCCCGCTCAGGCTGCGCCGGCGCGGTGCGCCCCCCCGACCGTCTGTCCGGATGCCTGTGCGTCCTGCACCTGCTCGACGCGGTCCTCGGTGGCCATCTGGGTGAGCCTGGCGCCGGCCTCGGCGTCCCGCGTGAGGTTGTCGCCGGAATGGGGATCGAACACGTGCACCTTGCGGCTGTCGAGCCAGAACTCCGCCTCCCGGCCCTCGCGGATGCGGCTGGTCGCGTCGATGGAGACGATCGCCTGGGTGCGCAGCTCCTCGGAGTCCAGCTCGCGCGACAGCTCCCGCAGCTGGTTGGTGATCGCCTCGGGCGCCTCGTAGGGGATGTACGCGTACTGGGAGTCGCCCAGCCACTCCGTGACGTCGACCCGGGCCCGGAAGAGCGATCCCAGCGGCCGCTTGGCGTCGTCGACCAGCGACGCGTCCTCGAAGTACTCCGGCCGGATACCGACCAGCAGGAGCTCCCGGCCGCGCACGGCGGCCGCCCGGCGCTCGTCGAGCACGATCGGCCCGAACGGCGTCTGCAACCGGTCCCCCTCGACCGTGGCCGGCAGGAAGTTCATCGGCGGTGAGCCGATGAAGCCCGCGACGAACAGGTTCACCGGCTGCTCGTACAGCTCCCGCGGCGAGGCGACCTGCTGGATGAGCCCCTTCCGGAGCACGCAGACCCGGTCGCCGAGGGTCATGGCCTCTGTCTGGTCGTGGGTGACGTACACGGTCGTGATGCCGAGGCGGCGCTGCAGGCGGGAGATCTCGGTCCGCATCTGGCCGCGCAACTTGGCGTCGAGGTTCGACAGCGGCTCGTCGAAGAGGAACGCCTCGGCCTGACGGACGATCGCCCGGCCCATCGCGACGCGCTGGCGCTGACCACCGGAGAGGTTCGCCGGCTTGCGCTCGAGGTGCTCCTTGAGCTCGAGCACGTCGGAGGCCTCGGTCACCCGGCGGCGCACCTCGTCGTCCGGGGTCTTGGACAGCCGCAGCGGGAAGGCGATGTTCTCGTACACGGTCATGTGCGGGTACAGCGCGTAGTTCTGGAAGACCATCGACAGGTTGCGGTCTCGTGGGGCCAGGTCGTTGACCCGCTTGCCGCCGATGATCATGTCGCCGCTGGTGATGTCCTCCAGCCCGACGATCATGCGGAGCAGCGTCGACTTCCCGCAGCCCGACGGACCGACCAGGATCATGAACTCGCCGTCGGCGATGTCCAGGCTGACGTCGTTCACGGCGGGGAACCCGTCGCCGTACTTCTTGACGATGTTCCGCATCTCGATGGAGGCCATCAGATCTCGTCCCCTCGGTGGGTCGGTGGGAGGTGCACGGCGGTCGGGTCAGCCCTTGACCGCGCCGTTGGTCAGGCCGGCGACGATGCGCCGCTGGAAGAGCAGGACGAGGACGACGACGGGGATCGTCACGACCACAGCGGCCGCGGCCGTGACCGTCGTCGGGTCCTCGAACTGCGAGGCTCCGGAGAACAGGCCCAGCGCCGCCGGAACGGGGCGGGACGCGCTGGTGGAGGTCAGCGAGATGCCGTAGACGAAGTCGTTCCAGGCGATGAAGAAGGCGATGATCGCGGTGGTGAACACCCCGGGGGCGGCGAGCGGGACGATCACCTTGCGGAACGCCTGCCACGTGGTGGCGCCGTCGACCTGCGCGGCCTGCTCCATCTCCCAGGGGATCTCCCGGAAGAAGGCCGACATCGTCCAGATGGAGATCGGCAGGGTGAGTGAGAGGTACGGGATGATCAGCCCCAGCCACGTGTCGTAGAGACCGATCTGCCGCCACACGTTGAACAGCGGCGTGACGATCGAGATGACCGGGAAGATCGCGACGCCGAGTGCGGTCGACAGGATGAGCGTCTTGCCGGGGAAGTCGAGCCGGGCGATGGCGTACGCGGCGAACATCGCCAGGATGCACGAGATCGCCGTGGCGATGAGGCAGATGCCGAAGGAGTTGCGCAGCGCGGGGAGGAACAGGTCACTCGCGGTGCCCGTGAAGATGTCGCTGTAGTTCCGCCACGTGAACTGCGAGGGCAGGAACTGACCGTTGGCGATGTCCGACGGCGCCTTGAACGACAAGGAGACGATCCAGGCGATCGGGAAGAGGCAGTAGACGACGATGAGCAGGCCGCCGATCCACCACCAGGTCTTCTCTCGGCTCGACATCAGCGATCCCCTCTGGCCTGAGACAGGTCCACCTTGAAGCCCTTGATGAAGATGCCCGCGATCAGCACGACCGCGATGAACAGCAGGACCGAGACGGCCGAGCCGAGGCCGATCTCCAGCCGCGCGATCGTCTGCCGGTACGCGAGGAACGACACGGACTCCGTGTTGTTGGCGCCGTTGGTCATGATGAAGATGGAGTCGAAGATCCGGAACGCGTCCAGGGTGCGGAACAGCAGCGCCACCATGATCGCCGCCTTCATGTTCGGGATGGTCACCCGGAACATCCGCTGCATCCAGGTCGCGCCGTCCACCTTCGCGGCCTCCTGCAGGACCTCCGGCACCTGGGCCAGGCCGGCGAGCAGCAGCAGCGAGATGAACGGGGTCGTCTTCCAGATCTCGGCGATGCAGATGACGAAGATCGACGAGCCCCATCCGCCGAACCAGTCGGTGTCCGTGCCGACGCCCGGCAGCCAGGCGAACCAGCTGTTCACGAAACCGGTGTTGATGTCGAACGCGAACTGCCAGGCGAGCGCGGACACCACGGTGATCACCGCGTAGGGGATGAGGATCGCCGCACGGACCACCGGCCGGATCGAACTGAGCGCCTTGGCCATCACGAGTGCCAGGGCGAAGCCGAGGAGCAGCTCGACGGCGACCGTCACGAAGGTGATCAACAGCGTGACGCCCAGCGCCTGCCACCAGAGCGGGTCGGTGAGGATGACCCCGTAGTTGGACAACCCGACGAAGGAGCGGTTCGCCGGGTCGGTGAGCCGGTAGGAGAACAGGGAGTCGTAGGTGGCCTGCAGGATCGGGTAGGCGGTGACCGCCAACATCACGAAGAACGCCGGTCCGGCGAGCAACCAGCCCAGTCGGCGTTCGGCCTTCAGCCTGTCGCTCAGGCCGCCCGGGGGCGCGGAGACCGGTTGGGTCTTCTCGGTCGGTGGAAGCGTCGTCGTGCTCACAGCAGCTGCTCCCCTCGGAGGACGGCCTCGATCAGATCGGTCGCCTCCTGTGGCGTCTGGGCGGGGTCGATCGAGCTCGCCGGGTGGTAGGTGCGCTGGAGGCCACCGGAGACCTCGTTGTAGTAGACCGTCTGCGGTCGCGGAGCTGCCTGCTCCAACGACTGCCGGATGACCGGTGCCATCGGGAACTCCTCGAGCACCGCCGGGTCGTCGTACACCGTCGCCTTGGCCGCGGGGTTGCCGTTGGTGGTGAAGTAGTAGGCCTGGTTCTCCTCCGAGACGATGCACTCAGCCGCCTCGAATGCTCCGTCGACGTTTGTGCTGAAGGCGCCGATCCCGAGGTTGATGCCGCCGTAAGGTGGCGCGCTCGGCTGGCCCGTATCCACGCTCGGATACAGGGTCCAGCCGTAGTCCGCCGGAACGGAGGCCTCCAGGGTGCCGGCCTCGACCGCCGACTGCGCCCGCGGCCACACGAACGGCCAGTTGACCATGAAAGCGGCGTCGCCCTGCTCGAAGTCGGTGGCGTTGGCGTCCTCGCCCGCCGTGGAGAAGGCCGGGCCGCCGACCCCGCTGACCAGCTTCATCGTCTCGGCGGCGCGGACGCCGGCCTCGGAGTCGAGTCCGAGCTGGATGCCGGCGGGATCGTCGGAGCCCTCGGCGATGACCGACCCGCCGGCGGACTCGATGAGGGCGTTGAGCCAGACCGTCAGCGCCTCGGCACGGATGCCCTGCGCTGCGATCGTCGTGCCCTGCTCCTGGGCGGCCTGCACCAGCTGCTCCCAGGTGACCGGCTGCGTCATGTCCAGCCCGGCCGCCTCGGCGACGGACTTCTTGTACCAGAGCAGCTGGGTGTTGGCCCAGAACGGCACACTCACGACCTCCCCGTCCCAGGTGGCCCCGTCCACGGCGCTCTGGACGACGTCCTCGGTGACCCGCGCCACCACGTCCTCGGGCACCGGCGCCAGGAAGCCGGCCTGTGCGAACTCCGGGATGTAGGGCGGGTCCAGGCTCATGATGTCGATCGAGGAGTCCTCCGCCGCGAGCCGGCGGATCAGCTGCTCACGCTGCTGGGACGACTCGCGGGGGAGCTGCGAGACCTCGATCGTGTACGCCCCGTTCGCGGCCTCGGTGCAGCGCTGCGCGATCTCCGCCTGGCCACCGGAGTCCGGGTTGATGTACCAGGTGAGGACACTGGCGTTGCCGGAGTCCCCCCCGCAGGCCGCGAGGGTCGACGCGAGCACGAGCGCGGCCGCGGAACCCCCCCATGCCCGTCGGGACCGGGCTCGCCGCCCTCGGGAGCCCGGCCGGCTGCCGGTCGACCCGTCCCTGTCCTCGATCGACACCCGGCATCGCCTCCGTTTTCGGCGAGCAGCGACCGGCGGTCACTGCGGTCCTCGTAACGTGGCCCAGGTCACCATGGGTGTCAACTCGAAGGAAACCGGCCCGTGACCTGCGTCTGACCTCGGCCACCACGGGTCAGCGGGAGGGGCCGACGATGGCCGACGGCGTGGTCACCTCCTTGGGTGTGCGGGGCAGCACCGTGTCGAAGTACGCCCGCGCCGCGGCCGTCGTCCCGACGTCCCGGCCGGCCTTCTCGGACAGGAACCAGCGGTGCTCCAGGACCTCGTGGAACACCTCGGCCGGCGCCAGGCGACCGACGAGGTCCGGCGGGATCGCGTCGACGACGGGCTGGTAGGCCTCCTCCAGCCAGCGGTAGCCGGCGACGGTCTCCGGGACCGGCCGCCCGCTCTTCTGCTCCAGCTGCACCCGGAACGCCCGCAGGTCGTTGAGCAGCCGGCGGGCCTGCCGTTCCTGGACCTCCAGGCCGGTCAGCCGGAACAGCTCGCGCCGGTTCTCCCCCGGCTCCGCCACCCGCGTCTCCACCCGCAGCCGGGCGCCCTCCGGTGAGGTGACCAGCTCCACCTCGCCGACGTCGAAGCCCAGGTCGTTGAGTCGCTGGAGGCGGTCGGTCATCCGGTAGCGCTGCTCGTCCGGGGAGAAGACCTCCTCCCGGTTGACCTCCTCCCACAGCGCCTCGTAGCGCGGCGGCAGGCTGTCGGCGACCTCGATCGGGTCCACCCCGGACGGCAGCAACCCGCCGAACTGCAGGTCCAGCAGCTCCGCCCCGACCCGCTCCCGCGCGAGGTCGACGTCGTACCGCCGTTGGCCGTCGCTGAGCCGGGGGTGGCGCTCGGCGGTCTCGGCGTCGACCAGGTAGGCGGCGAAGGTCCCGGCGTCCAGCCGGAAGAGCGTGTTGGACAGCGAGCAGTCGCCCCAGAACACCCCGGCCAGGTGCAGCCGGACCAGCAGGACCACCAGCGTGTCGAGCAGCTGCTCGGCCGACTGCTCGCCGTGCGGCCGGGAGAACAGGTACCGGTAGGACATCGAGTACTCCAGGTACCGGGTGACCAGGATGGCGTCCTGCCCGTGGGGTCGGTCCACGCAGATGCCGAGCACGGAGACCGACGGCAGGCCCTCCTCCTCGAACTCCCCCAGCAGGGCGTACTCGTGGCGGGCCAGTGTCTCGGCGATCTCCTTGAGCGCGTACACGTGCCCGTCCTGGGCCACGAACCGCACGACGTGTCGCGAGATGCCGCGCTGTGGCACCTCGAGCAGCAGCTCGGGGTCCCACTCCTCGAGTGGGACGTGCCAGGGCAGGGTCAGCAGGCCCGCCCCGTCGGTGGCCGGTGGCCGGAAGAGGTACCGCACGGCGAACTCCGTTGGTCGCAGCAGCAGCCGACCGCCCGCACGGGACGGCGTCGGACCGTCACCATCCCACGCCGGTCGGTCCGGCCGCGCGGTCAGTCCTGGACGACGACCGCGGCGAGCCGGCCCGCCCCAGCCCGCCGGGTGGCGGGCTCCCCGGGCTGGAGCGCCACCCCGACCAGCCAGCGGGCCACCAGCTCCGCGGCGTCGAGTTCTGCACGCAGAGCCCCCGCCAGCCGGGTCACCAGTTCCGTCCAGCGGTCGGGTGCGGCGGTCAGCAGGCCGACGAGCACGTCGGGTTCGTCCTCGGCCAGCCGGCGCAGCACGGGGTGCCCGGCCACCTGGTCGGCGAGGGCGGCCAGCGCCGCCACCGGGGGCAACACCGCGACCAGCCCGCTCAGCCGCTCCAGCTCGGCGGCGAGCAGCGCCCGGGCCACCTCGTCCTTGGTGCGGAAGTGGTTGTAGAGCGTCGCCTTGGCCACCCCCGCCGCCGTGGCGATCGACTGCATCGTGCAGCGGCGCAGTCCGCGGGTGGCGAAGGCCCGCGCGGCTCCGTCCAGGAGTCCGGCGCGGGTGCGGTTCATGGCGTTGCCGCCGCGCGTGTGCGCGCCCCGCGCGTGCACGGGGGCGTGCGGCGCCCAGCCGGGGAGCGGTACGACGTCCGGGCCGAGCGGGCCGACGGCCGTCAGGGCCTCCGCCCCGCCGCCCGCCTCCGTCCGCACCGGGGACGCGGGACCCTCCGTGCCGGCCGTGTCGCGGACCTCAGGCCGCCAGCGAGACCGCGGTGCGTGCCGCGGGGCGGGCCGGCGCACCGACCAGGGCCAGCGCCGGCTCGGCAGCTGGCGCCTCCGCGACCTCCTCGGCGGCGGGCTGCCCGGCCGCGACGGCGCCGGGCGCGGGGGTCAGCGGACGGACGCCGCCATCGGCGTGCCGCAGCTCGAGACTGACCTCGGCGAGGAGGTCGGCGAGCTCGAGGTCGAGCGCCTCGCAGATCGAGGCGAGCAGCTCGGAGGAGGCCTCCTTCTGGCCGCGTTCGACCTCGGAGAGGTAGCCCAGACTCACCCGGGCGGCTCCGGAGACGTCCCGCAGCGTCCGGCGCTGACGCAGCCGGTGGCCGCGCAGGGAAGTGCCGAGCTGGGTGCGCAGCAGCGTCATGGCCGTCTCCTGTCCTGCCTGTGCGGAAGCGGCGGCTCCCTCAGGGGCGCCGTGCGCTCACGGTACGCGGCGCCACTGACCGGCACCGCGCCATCCCCGGCGCGTCCGCTCTGAGCGTAACGCCGGAGGTCGTCGGCCCCTTCCCGTCCGGGGGGACGTCAGCGGGCACGCGGCAGCCGGACCGGTCGACCCCGCGACCGGGCTCGGAGCCGTGCGTGCCCTGATCGGCAACGTCCTCCCTCAGGCGGCCGCATCGCTCCGGGAGCCACCGGTCGAGCCGGCGGCCCGGCGGGCGTCTGCCGCCCGCATGGCGCGGGCGCTCGTGCGCCGGAGGGCGAGGGCCCGGTACACGTAGTCCAGCCCGGTCACGATGGTGAGCAGCAGCGCCACCGCCATCACCCACCAGCGGACACTGGCCAGGGCGCCCTCGAGCGGGAGGATGTAGAGCCCGATCGCCAGCGCCTGGACGACCGTCTTGGCCTTGCCGCCCCGGCTGGCCGCGATCACCCCGTGCCGGATGACCCAGAACCGCAGCAGGGTGACGCCCACCTCGCGGACGAGGATCGCCAGCGTCACCCACCAGGCCACCAGCGACAGGGTCGACAGGCCGATGAGCGCGGTGCCGGTCAGCGCCTTGTCGGCGATCGGATCGGCCAGCTTGCCGAACTCGGTCACCTGTCCCCGGCGGCGGGCGATCATCCCGTCGTAGCGGTCGGTGATGATCGCCAGTCCGAAGAACAGCGTCGCCCAGTAGCGCTGGGCCTCGTCCGTGCCGCCGTCGGTGAGCAGCAGGACGGCGAAGACCGGCACCACGGCCAACCGGAGCACGGTCAGCGCGTTGGGCAGGTTGAGCACCCGCACCGACTGCGGCGGGGCCGCGGCCGGGTCCGCGGGTGCGTCGCTCATGCGGTCACCGCGGGTACCAGCGCCGCCGCGACGAGGTCGACGCCCTCGGTGCCGACGACCTCCGCCGCCACGATCTCACCCGCGACCGCGCCGTCGGGGACGCCGGTGATCGTCGTCGTCCCGTCGGCGTCCGGGTCCTGGTGGGCGGCGTGCCCGAGCCACGCGCCGGGGCCATCGGTGCCGGCGAGGTCCTCGGTGAGCAGCACCTGGACCGTCTCACCGATCCGGTCCTCGGCGCGCTGCGCGGTCAGCTCCTCCACCAGGTCGGTGACCCGGCGGACCCGGGCGTCGATCTCGGCCTGATCCAGCTTGCCGGGCAGCCCTGCGGCCTCCGTGCCCTCCTCGTCGGAGTACCCGAACACGCCGACCGCGTCCAGCCGGCCCTCGACGAGGAAGCGCTCGAGTTCAGCGACGTCGTCCTCGGTCTCCCCCGGGAAGCCGAGGATGACGTTCGTGCGGAAGCCGGCAGCCGGGGCGAGGACCCGGGCCCGCTCGATCAGCCCGAGGAAGTCGTCGGTGCCGCCGAAGCGGCGCATGCGACGCAGCAACCCCGGCGACGAGTGCTGGAAGGACAGGTCGAAGTACGGCGCGATCCCCTCCGTACCGGCGATGACCTCGAGCAGGCCCGGCCGCATCTCGGCCGGCTGCAGGTAGGCCACCCGGACCCGGACGATGCCCTCGACGGCGGCCAGCTGGGGCAGCAGCCGCTCCAGCGACCGCAGGTCGCCGAGGTCCTTGCCGTAGGAGGTCGAGTTCTCGCTCACCAGCACCAGCTCGGTGACGCCCTGGCCCGCGAGCCACCGCGCCTCACCGAGCACCTCGGCGGGCGGACGGGAGACGAATGCGCCGCGGAAGGTGGGGATGGCGCAGAAGGCGCAGCGCCGGTCGCAGCCGGACGCGAGCTTGAGCGCGGCCGACGGGCCGCTCGCCAGGCGCCGGCGCTGCAGCCAGCCGTGCCCGGGGATCGCGGGGGCGTCGGCCGCACCGACCACGGCGGTCCGGGCCACCGGGCTGATCGGCAGGAGCGTGCGGCGGTCCCGCGGGTCGTGCGGCACCAGGGGGCGGCCGGTGAGGACGTCGTCGAGCCGGTCACCGATCGCCGCGTAGTCGTCGAAGCCGAGCACGGTCGCCTCGGGGAGCGCGCCGGCCAGCTCGGAGCCGTACCGCTCGGCCATGCACCCGACGGCCACCACCTGCGCACCGGAGTCGGTGGCGGCGAGGATCGCGTCGACGGAGTCCTTCTTGGCCGACTCGATGAACCCGCAGGTGTTCACCAGGACCGCGTCGGCGTCGTCGGCGTCGTCGACCAGCTCGTAGCCGCCGGCGGCCAGCCGGCCGGCCAGCTCCTCCGAGTCGACCTCGTTGCGGGCGCACCCGAGGGTCACGACCGCCACCTTGCGGGCAGGGTCGGGCAGAGCTGTCACCGGTCCATCGTAGTCGGCGCACCGGGCCCCGCCCGGATCCAGCGAGTGACTCAGCCCTCCCCGAGCGTCCCGCCGCGCAGCGTGAACACCACCGACTCCAGCTCGTCGGGCTTGATCAGCACGTCGCGGGCCTTGGAGCCCTCGGACGGGCCGACGATGCCGCGGCTCTCCATGAGGTCCATGAGCCGCCCGGCCTTGGCGAAACCGACCCGGAGCTTGCGCTGCAGCATCGACGTCGAGCCGAACTGACTGGTGACGACGAGTTCGACGGCCTGGACCAGCAGCTCGAGGTCCCCGCCGATGTCCTCGTCGATCTCCTTCGCCTCGCCGGCCGCGGCCGTGAAGACCTCTTCCCGGTACTCGGGCTCGGCCTGCCGCTTGGTGAACTCGACGACCGCCTCGATCTCGGCGTCGGACACGTAGGCGCCCTGCACCCGCATGGGCTTGCCGGCGCCGATCGGCAGGAACAGGGCGTCACCCATGCCGATCAGCTTCTCGGCGCCCGGCTGGTCGAGGATGACCCGGCTGTCGGTGAGGCTGGAGGTGGAGAACGCCAGCCGCGACGGCACGTTGGCCTTGATCAGGCCGGTGACGACGTCGACCGACGGCCGCTGGGTCGCCAGCACCAGGTGGATGCCCGCGGCACGCGCCTTCTGGGTGATCCGGACGATCGACTCCTCGACGTCACGCGGGGCGACCATCATCAGGTCTGCCAGCTCGTCGACGATCGCGAGGATGTACGGGTAGGGGCGGTAGACGCGCTCGCTGCCGGGCGGCGCCACGATCTCGCCGCGCTCCACCTTGCGGTTGAAGTCGTCGATGTGCCGCACCCCGGTGGCCCGCATGTCCTGGTAGCGCTGCTCCATCTCCTCCACCAGCCAGGCCAGCGCGGTGGCGGCCTTCTTGGGGTCGGTGATGATCGGCGTGATCAGGTGCGGGATGCCGTCGTAGGGCGTGAGCTCGACCATCTTCGGGTCGATGAGGATCATCCGCAGCTGCTCGGGGGTGGCCCGCAGCAGGAGCGAGGTCAGCAGCGAGTTGACGCAGCTGGACTTACCCGCACCGGTGGCACCGGCGACCAGCAGGTGCGGCATCTTCGCCAGGTTCGCGCAGACGAACCCACCCTCGATGTCCTTGCCCAGGCCGACCAGCATCGGGTGCGGGTCCTGCTTGGCCACCTGGGAGCGGAGCACGTCGCCGAGGCTGACCATCTCCCGGTCGACGTTGGGCACCTCGACGCCGACCGCCGACTTGCCCGGGATCGGCGCGAGGATCCGGATGTTGTCGTTGGCGACGGCGTAGGCCATGTTCTTGGTCAGCGCGGTGATCTTCTCGACCTTGACCGCCGGGCCCAGCTCGATCTCGTAGCGGGTGACCGTCGGGCCGCGCGTGAAGCTGGTGACGGCGGCGTCGATGTTGAACTGCTCGAGCACGCCGGTGATCGCCTCGATCGCCGCGTCGTTGGCCTTGGAGCCCTTCTTCGGCGGGTCACCGGGGCGCAGCACGCCGACCGAGGGCAGCGTGTACGCACCCTCCACCGGCTCGATGCGCAGCTGCTCGGGCTCGGTGATCGGCTCGAGCGCCTCCTGCGGGGCGGTGCGGTCGACGACCGGCCGGCGTGGCGCGGGCGGCGCCTCGGGCGGCGGCTCGCGGCGCACGGCCTCCGGCGCCTCGTCGAAGGCGGCGTGGTCGATGGCCGGCAGGGTCTCCACCGGGCCGGTGTCCATCAGGTCGTCCGACAGCGAGCGGCGGCGGGCGCGGCGCGGTGCCGGCGGGGCGACCGGCTCGTCGTCGTCCTCGTCGTCGTAGTCGTCGTACTCGTCGTCGTGCGCCTGGCCGAGCAGCCGGTCACCGAGCTCACGCAGGCGCTCCGGGATCTGGTGCACCGGCGTCGCGGTGAGCACGAGCAGCCCGAAGAAGGCCAGCAGGACCAGCAGCACGACGGCGACGACGCTCCCGACGCCGGCGACCAGCGGGGTGCCCGCGGCCCAGCCGATCAGGCCCCCGGAACCCGGGCGCCCCTCGGCGGGGACGGCTCCCTCCCCCACGACCTGCGCGATGCCCAGCACCGACGCGACGGCGCACAGCCAGCCGATCGCCAGGCGACCGCGCGCCTCCGGGCGCGGCCCCCGGCGCAGCAGCCGGAGGGCGGCGAAGAAGAGCACGACCGGCAGCACCATGACCAGCGAGCCGACGACCCAGCGCACGCCGTCGGCCAGCGCGGCACCGACCGGTCCGATGCCGTTGGTCCAGGCCGCCGCACCGAGCACGACGGCCAGGCCCAGCACCGCCAGCCCGACGCCGTCGCGACGGTGCTCGGGAGCGAGCGGCTCGGCCTCCTCCGGGCGGGCGACCGACCGAGCCAGACCACCGGCGCCGCGGGCCAGCAGCGACCAGCCGCCGCTGATGACGCCCCAGAGACCGGGGCCGGACTTCTTGGCCGCGGACTTGCGGGCGGCGGGCTTGCGGCCGCCGGAGGCGGGCCGCTTCGCGGGCGGTCGTTTCCGGGACGCGGTCGACCCGGAGCCGGAGCGGCCGCGCGCGGACGACCGACCCGACGGCCGGGTCGTCGTCGTGCGAGCAGGCATGCGTCGAACGGTAGTGGCCGCGGCTGCCCCCCGGCGGCAGGCGGAGGGACGTGTCCGCCACCTACGGTCAGGACATGCCGACGTCCACCGGGATCCCGTACGGGAGCTGGCCGACCCCGATCACCTCCGAACTCGTCGTCCGCGCCGCCGCCCGGCTCGGCGAGGTGGCCGTGGACGGGGACGACGTCTGGTGGTCGGAGTCGCGCCCCGGCGAGGGCGGGCGCTCGGCGCTGGTGCGCCGCGGGGCCGACGGCCGGACCGCCGACGCCCTCCCACCGCCGTGGAACGCCCGCACCCGGGTGCACGAGTACGGCGGTGGCGCGTGGACGGTCACCGACGGCGTCCTGTGGTTCGTGGACTTCGCCGACCAGCGGCTGTACCGGCTGGACCCCGGCGCCGCCGAGCCCGTCGCGGTCACCGCGGAGCCGGACCGGTCCGCCGGGGTGCGCTACGCGGACCTGCAACTCGTCCCCGGAGGCGTCCTCGCCGTCCGGGAGACGCACACCGCCGGCGGCGCCGCCGCCGACGTGGTCAACGAGGTCGTCCGCGTCGGCGCGGACGGCACCAGCGAGGTCCTGGTCACCGGCCCGGACTTCGTCTCCGACCCCCGCCCCTCCCCCGACGGGCGACACCTGGCCTGGCTGCAGTGGGACCACCCCGACATGCCGTGGGACGCGGCCACGCTCGTCGTCCGCGACGCCGACGGCACCCGGACCGTCGTGGCCGGTGGCCGCGCTCCCGACGGGACCACCGAGTCCGTCGTCCAGCCGGTCTGGGCCGCCGACGGCACCCTGTGGTTCTGCGCCGACCGCACCGACGTGTGGGCGCTGTACCGGTGGCGGCCGGGTGGGGATGTGGAGCCGGTCCTCGACGTGGGGGTCGACATCGCCGGCCCGCAGTGGGTGTTCGGCGCGCGGCGCTTCGCGCTGCTGCCCGGCAACCGGGTGGTGGCGGCCGGCGCCCGCGCAGGCGCCGACCGGCTCACGGTGCTCGAGGCCGACGGGACGCTGCGGGAGCTGGACCTGCCGTACGCCGCCTTCCGGTACCTGACGGCGTCCGGCGGGTCGGTCGTCTGCGTCGCCGGCGGCCCGGCGAGCGAGCCGGTGGTGCTGCGGGTCACCGTGGACCTCGACTCCCCCACCCACCCGGCCGCGGAGGTGCTGCGCCCGGCCCGCGACCTCGGCCTGGACGCGGCCTGGTTCTCCCGGCCCGAGCACGTCTCCTTCCCCACGCCCGAGGACGGCACCGGCATCGACGTCGCCCACGCGCTGGTCTACCCGCCGACCAACCCGCGGGTGTCCGCACCGGACGGGACGCTCCCGCCGCTGCTGGTGGTCGTGCACGGCGGCCCGACGTCGGCGACCACGGCGGTGCTCGACCTCGGGATCCAGTACTGGACCTCCCGGGGCTTCTGCGTCGCCGACGTCGACTACCGCGGCTCGACGGGCTACGGGCGGCGTTACCGGGAGGCGCTGCGCGGCAGGTGGGGCGTGGCCGATCTGGACGACGTCGTCGCCTGCGCCCGGTTCCTCGCCGGCAGCGGCCGGGTCGACCCCACCCGCATGGCCATCCGCGGCGGCTCGGCCGGCGGCTTCACCACCCTGGCGGCGCTCTGCCTGCGGCCGGGGGTCTTCTCCGCGGGCGCGAGCCACTTCGGCGTCGCCGACCTCGGCGCGCTGGCCGCCGACACCCACAAGTTCGAGTCCCGTTACCTGGACTCTCTGGTGGCGCCGTGGCCCGAGGGCGCCGACGTCTATGCCGAGCGCTCCCCGATCTCGCACGTGGACGCCTTCGACACCCCGCTGGCGGTGTTCCAGGGCGAGGAGGACCGCGTGGTCCCGCCCGAGCAGGCCGAGGCGATCGTCGGCGCCCTGCGCGCCAAGGGGGTCCCGCACGCCTACCTGCTCTTCCCCGGCGAGCAGCACGGGTTCCGGCGGGCCGAGAACATCCGGGCGGCGCTGGACGGGGAGCTGTCCTTCTACGCCCAGGTGTGGGGCATCGACCTCCCCGCCGACGAGGGCATCACCGCGATCGAGGTGCATGGAGGCGCTCCGTCGGCGTGACGCCCACGGATCGACTCCGCTACACCTCGAGGACGGTGGGGATGATCATCGGGCGGCGGCGGTGGGTGTCGGACACCCACTTGCCGATCGTCCGGCGGATCACCTGGGACAACCGGTGCGGGTCGGTCTCGCCGTCTGCCAGGGTGCGCCGCAGCGCGTCCTCGACCAGCTCGAGCACGGGGTCGAAGACGGTGGGGTCGTCGGCGAAGCCCCGGGCGGACAGGTGCACGGGGCGCACGATGGTGCCGGTCGAGGGCTCGATGACGACGGTGAGCGCCACGAACCCCTCGTCGCCGAGGATGCGCCGCTCCTGCAGCGACTCCTCCCCCACGTCGCCGACGTTGACCCCGTCGACGTAGACGTCGCCGACCGGGACGCTGCCCACGATCGACGCCTTGCCGTCGACCAGGTCGACGACGACCCCGTTCTCAGCCAGCAGCACCCGATCGGCCGGCATGCCGGTCTGTTCCGCGAGCGCGGCGTGCGCCCGCAGGTGCCGCCACTCCCCGTGCACCGGCATGAGGTGCCGCGGCTTGGCGACGTTGAGCAGCGTGCGCAGCTCACCGGCCGGGGCGTGCCCGGAGACGTGCACCATCGCCGTCTCCTTGTGGACGACGGTCGCGCCGAGCCGCGCCAGCCCGTTGATGACCTTGTAGACGGCGGTCTCGTTGCCGGGCACGAGCGAGGAGGCCAGCACGATGGTGTCACCGGCCTCGATGGTGACCTGGTGGTGCTGACCGCGGGCCATGCGCCCCAGCGCCGACAGCGGCTCGCCCTGCGAGCCGGTGCTCACCAGCACCACCTGCTCGGGTGGCATCGCGGTCGCCTCGTCGAGGGACACCATGAGCCCCGGCGCCACGCGGAGCACTCCGAGGTCGCGGGCCACGCCCATGTTGCGGACCATCGACCGGCCGACGAAGGCGACCTTGCGGCCGTGCGTCTCCGCGGCGTCGAGGACCTGCTGGATGCGGTGCACGTGGCTGGCGAAGCTGGAGACGATCAGCCGCTGGGTGGCGCGGCGGAAGACGTCCTCGAGCACCGGGCCGATCGCCCGCTCGGAGGTGACGAATCCGGGCACCTCGGCGTTGGTCGAGTCGGCGAGCAGCAGGTCGATGCCCTCGTCCCCGAGGCGGGCGAAGGCGCCGAGGTCGGTCAGGACGCCGTCGAGCGGGAGCTGGTCCATCTTGAAGTCGCCGGTGTGCACCAGCACGCCGGCCGGCGTGTGGACGGCGACGGCGAGCGCGTCGGGGATCGAGTGGTTGACCGAGATGAACTCGCAGTGGAACGGCCCGGCCACGTGGTCGTCCCCGGCCGCCACCTCGACGGTCACGGGGTCGAGCCGGTGCTCGCGCAGCTTGGCCCTGACCAGCGCCAGGGTGAACCGGGAACCGACCAGCGGGATGTCCTCGCGCATCCGCAGCAGGTAGGGGATGGCGCCGATGTGGTCCTCGTGCCCGTGGGTGAGCACCACCGCGGCGACGTCGTCCAGCCGGTGCTCGATGACGCCGAAGTCCGGGAGGATCAGGTCGACGCCGGGCTGCTCGGCCTCCGGGAAGAGGACCCCGCAGTCGATGACGAGCAGCGCGCCGTCGTACTCGAGGACGGCCATGTTGCGGCCGATCTCGCCGAGCCCGCCCAGCGCCATGACGCGCAGGCCGCCGGCCGGCAGCGGCGGGGGGACCTGCAGGTCGAGATGGGGCTGGACGGCGCCCGCCGTCACAGGACCACCCCGCCCGCGGTGAGGTCCTCGCGCAGCGTGGCGACCTGCTCGGGCGTGGCGTCGACCAGTGGCGGCCGGACCGGGCCGGCGGGCAGGCCGAGCTCGCGCAGCGCGGCCTTGACGAGGATGACGCCCTGGGTGCGGAAGATGCCGGTGTACACCGGCAGCAGGCTCTCGTTGACCGCACGGGCCTTCACCAGGTCGCCGGACTCCACCGCCGTGACCAGTTCGGCCAGGCGCGGCCCGACCAGGTGGCCCACGACGCTGACCACGCCGACGGCGCCCAGCGCCAGCAGCGGCAGGTTCAGCATGTCCTCACCGCTGTAGTAGGCGAGGTCGGTGCGGGCGAGGGTCCAGGCCACGGCGCCGAGGTCGCCCTTGGCGTCCTTCACCGCCACGATCCGCGGGTGCTCCGCGGCCCGCACCAGCGTCTCCACCTCGATGGGGACCACCGTGCGCGGCGGGATGTCGTAGAGCATCACCGGCAGGTCGGTGGAGTCCGCGACCGCGGTGAAGTGCCGCAGCAGGCCGGCCTGCGGGGGCTTGTTGTAGTACGGGGTGACGACCATGAGGCCGTGCGCGCCGAGCCGCTCGGCATCGCGCGCCTTCTCGATGGAGTGGGCGGTGTCGTTGGTGCCGACGCCGGCCACGACGGTGGCGCGGTCGCCGACGGCGTCCAGCACCGCCTCGAGGACGGCGCGCTGCTCCGCGTCACTGAGTGTCGGCGACTCCCCCGTCGTCCCGGTGACGACGAGGCCGTCGTGGCCACCCCGGTCGACCAGGTGCGCGGCCAGTTCCTGGGCGCCGGCGAGGTCGATCGAGCCGTCCTCGGCCAGGGGGGTGACCATCGCCGTCAGAACGCGCCCGAAGGGCCGGGCCGGGTCGCTGGTCATGGGGAGAATCTACCGAGCCGGGCGGAGCGGGTCCCCGCCGTGGACCGGCGATGGTCGGAGACCGCGTATCGCAGGCCCGTGACCGACGCCGACCAGCCGTCCGCCGGCTGCCGGGACACCCGCACCCACTCGGCACCCAGCTCCGGAGCCCACGTGTCGCCGTCCACCCGGGTGTCGACGTCGGTGACGACCACCCGGTCGGCGAACGGCAGGAAGGCGGCGTAGACCTGCCCGCCGCCGATCACCCAGAGGTCGCCGTCCCGCTCGGCGAGCACCTGGGCCACCGACGCCGCCCGGTGCGCGCCGTCGGCCGCCCAGGACGGGTCGGTCGTCAGGACGACGTTGCGCCGCCCGGGAAGCGGCCGGAACCGCTCGGGCAGGGACTCCCAGGTGCGCCGGCCCATGACGACGGCGGCGCCCATGGTGAGGTCGCGGAAGAGCCTGAGGTCCTCGGGCAGGTGCCACGGCAGCGTGCCGCCGGAGCCGATCACCGCGTCCCGGGCCTGCGCCCAGATCAGCGCGACCGTCATCGCCCGGTCACACGGCCACCGGGGCCTTGATGGCCGGGTGGTGCCGGTAGTCGTCGAGCGTGAAGTGCTCGTAGGTGTAGTCGAACAGCGACGGCGCGGGCGCCAGCTCCAGCCGCGGGAACGGCAGGACCTCGCGGGCGAGCTGCTCGGTCACCTGCTCGACGTGGTTGCTGTAGACGTGGCAGTCCCCGCCCACCCAGATGAGGTCACCCGGGGCCAGGCCGACCTGGTCGGCGACCATCCGCGTGAGCAGGGCGTAGCTGGCGATGTTGAACGGCACGCCCAGGAACAGGTCCGCGCTGCGCTGGTAGAGCTGGCAGGACAGCCGTCCGCCGGCGACGTGGAACTGGAACAGCGCGTGGCAGGGGGCCAGCGCCATGTCCGGCAGCGCCGCGACGTTCCACGCCGAGACCACCATCCGCCGCGAGTCCGGGTCGGTCCGCAGGGTGTCCAGGACGGCGCTGATCTGGTCGATGTGCTCGCCGTCCGGCGTGGGCCACGAGCGCCACTGGACGCCGTACACCGGGCCGAGCTCGCCGTCGGGTGCGGCCCACTCGTCCCAGATCGTCACCTTGTTGTCGCGCAGCCACTGCACGTTGCTGTCACCGCGGAGGAACCACAACAGCTCGATCGCGACCGACCGGAAGTGCACCCGCTTGGTCGTGACGAGCGGGAAGCTCTCGGACAGGTCGTACCGGAGCCGCTCGCCGAACAGGCTGACGGTGCCCGTGCCCGTGCGGTCCTGCTTGGGAGTGCCCTGCTCGAGCACGCGGCGCAGCAGGTCCTCGTACTGCGTGTCGACCACTCCCGGACCCGTACCCACCACGACCACTCCAGTTCCGCCGTCCACGCCTGCGCTGCCAGGGTAGGCGGCCGCACCGACGACACTGTGGTGCATGGGGTGGCTGGAGCTCGTGCTGTCGGTGGCAGGTGGTCTCCTCCTGCTGTGGGCCGCCCTCCTCCTGCTGCTGTGGCGGGCCCGGCCACCGGAGCTGACCGTGCGGGAGGCGCTGCGCCTGCTGCCCGACCTCGTCCGCCTGGTGCGGCGGCTCGCGGCCGACCGCTCCCTCGCGCACAGGGTCCGGTGGCCGCTGTGGGCCCTGCTGGTCTACCTGCTGTCCCCGATCGACCTCGTGCCGGACGTGGTGCCGGTGCTCGGCTACGCCGATGACGTCGTCGTGGTCGCGCTCGCCCTGCGCTGGGTGGTGCGCGGCGCCGGGGCCGCGGCCCTGCACCGGGCCTGGCCCGGGGGCCCGGCCGGCCTGGCGGTCGTGCGCCGGTTGTCCGGCCTGCCCGGGGCCTGACGCCGGATCAGCGCATGCCGACGGCGGTGGCGAGCTCGGCGGCGAGGTCGCCCCGGTCGCCGACCCCGACCGTGCCCAGCTCCAGCCACCCGGCCATCAGCCGCAGTTCCGCGGCCAGCTCGGTGGCGACCTCGGCGCGGTCGACGTCTGCCTCCGCGAATGCCGACTGCACCCGCAGCACACCGGCCTGACGGTCGGCCTTGAGGTCGACCCGGGCGACCAGCCGGTCTCCGAGCAGGAAGGGCAGCACGTAGTAGCCGTGCACCCGCTCCGCCGCGGGCGTGTAGATCTCCAGCCGGTAGCGGAACCCGAAGAGACGCTCGACCCGCGGCCGTTCCCAGACCAGCGAGTCGAAGGGGCTCAGCAGCGCCCGGGCCCGGGCCCACCGGGGACGCCGGGCCTCGGGGTGCAGCCACGCGGGGACACCCCACCCGGCCACCTCGACGGGCAGGAGCTCCCCGGCGTCGGCCAGCTCCGCGATGGCGGCCCGCGACGGCCCCGGCCGGAGGCGGAAGTAGTCGCGCAGATCCCGCTCGGTGGCCACGCCCAACGCCCGGGACGCCGTCCGCACGAGCTCGCGGACCGCCTCCGCCGGGTCCGGCGTGGGGGCGCGCAGCACCTCCGGTGGCAGGACCCGCTCGGTCAGGTCGTAGACCCGCTCGAAGGACGTCGTCCGGCCGCGGGTGGTGAGGACGCCGGTGAAGAAGAGCCACTCCAGCGCGACCTTGCCGTCGTGCCAGTTCCACATGCTGCCGGGCCGGTCCGGACGCGGTCCGGCGAGCTCGCTGGCCTTGAGCGGCCCGCCGTCCCGGACGCGGTCGAGGACCTCGGCCACGAAGTCCGGGCGCTCCCGCTGGATCCGCACCATCGATCCCCACGCGTGCTCCTCGGCCGACGCCATCCGCCACCGCAGGTGCGGGTGCAGCCGGACGGGCAGGAAGGACGCCTCGTGCGCCCAGTACTCGAACAGGGCCCGCCGGCGACCGGCCAGCTCGTCGAACGCCGCCCGGGGATAGGGGCCGAGCCGGCTGAACGCCGGCAGGTAGTGCGACCGGGAGAGGACGTTCACCGAGTCGATCTGGACGACGGCCAGGCGGTCGGCCAGCCGGCGGAGGTGCCCGCCGTTGACCGAGGTCTGCGGCCGCGGCTCGGCGAGCCCCTGTGCGGCCAGGGCGATGCGCCGGGCGAGCGCCGCGGGCAACCGGTCGACGACGGCGACAGTCACGGTGCCCGATCCTGCCCGGCGGGACCGACAGGAGCAGCGCGGGTCCTAGGCTCCCCGGCGTGGACCCGACCTCGCCGTTCCCCCGGTTCTCGGGGACGGCCGACGCCTCCGTCCGCCGCGCCCGGCCCGGCGACGCGCTCGGCATCGCCTGGGTCCAGCAGGTCACGTGGCGCACGGCCTACGGCTCGGTGCTGCCGGCCGAGGTCCTCGACCACTGGGACGAGGAGGCGGCCACGGCCCGGTGGTCCACCGCCGTCGTCGCGCCGCCCACGCCCGCGCACGGGGTGCTGGTGGCCCTGGAGGGCGACGCCCTGGTCGGCTTCGCCGCTTTCGGGCCACCGGAGGTGGACCCGGACGAGCGCTCACACCCGGCGGGGCCGACCACGGAGGTGGCCACCCTGCTGGTGGAACCCCGCTGGGGACGCCGTGGCCACGGCAGCCGGCTGCTGGCCGCCGTGGCCGACACTGCTCGGGACTCGGGAGCTGCGCGGCTGCAGGTCTGGCTGCCGGAACAGGACCGGGTGTCGGCGGGCTTCTTCGAGTCGGCCGGCTGGGCCCCGGACGGCTGGGTGCGCACCCTCGACACCGGGGAGGCCCCCTTGCGCGAGGTCCGCTGGCACACACTGCTGCAGGAGGAGGGCGAGTGAGCTTCGCCGGGTTCCCCGACGAGGGACTGGTCTTCTACGAGGGGCTGGAGGCCGACAACAGCAAGACCTACTGGACGCGGCACCGGCAGACCTACGACAGCTGCGTCCGGGTGCCGATGCAGGCACTGGTCGACGAGCTCGCCCCGGAGTTCGGCGGCGCCAAACTGTTCCGGCCGTACCGCGACGTCCGGTTCAGCCACGACAAGACGCCGTACAAGACCCACCAGGGCGCCGTGGTGACCCCCGAGGGTCGCGGCGCCGGCGCCTGGTACGTGCAGGTGAGCGCCGACGGGTTGATGGTCTCCGGCGGGTGCTGGCGCCTGGAGTCCGACCAGGTGGCCCGCTACCGCCGCGCCGTGGCCGACGACGTGCAGGGCGGTCGCCTCCGCGCCGAGGTGGACCGGCTCGCCTCCGCGGGCTGGGACATCGAGGGCGAGCGGCTGATCCGGGTGCCCAGTGGGTTCGACGTCGACGCGGACCGCACCGACCTGCTCCGGCACAAGTCGCTGCACGCCACACGGCGCTGGGAGCCCGCCGACTGGCTGCACGACCAGCGAGCGCGGGACGAGGTCCGCGCGGCCTGGCGCGAGCTCACGGCGCTCAACGCCTGGTTCGCCGACAACGTGGGCGCGACGACGAAGGAGCCCCGCGCGCGGCGCTGACGGCACCTCCCGAGCGGCGGCTCCCGGACACGGGCGCGCCGGTGCGCGCATCCGGATCCGGAGATGCCGGCAGGGCCCCAGCACGGATGCTGGGGCCCTGTCGGGAATGGTTGTCCGGCGGCGTCCTACTCTCCCACCCCGTCTCCGGGGCAGTACCATCGGCGCTGAGAGGCTTAGCTTCCGGGTTCGGAATGAGACC
>NZ_OBDO01000010.1 GCF_900215145.1 Geodermatophilus sabuli
AGAGCCCCAGACCCCCGCCCCCGCTCGGGAGGGCCTCCGGCCCCCCACTCCCAGGGACCACACCGCGGCCAGGTGCCGTCCCCCCGCTGAGGAGACCCCCGCCCCCGCTCGGGAGGGCCTCCGGCCCCCCACTCCCAGGGACCACACCGCGGCCAGGTGCCGTCCCCCCGCTGAGGAGAGCCCCAGACCCCCGCCCCCGCTCGGGAGGGCCTCCGGCCCCCCACTCCCAGGGACCACACCGCGGCCAGGTGCCGTCCCCCCGCTGAGGAGAAGCCGCTGCCTGGCTTCAGCTCCCGACGACGCGCTCCTCGAGCATGCGCTTGACGGTGGCGGCGTCGGCCTTGCCGCGGGTGGCCTTCATGACCGCGCCGACCAGCGCACCGAGGGCCTGCACCTTGCCGCCCTGCACCTTGGCGACGACGTCGGGCGCCCCGGCGATCGCGGCCTCGACCGCGGCGACGAGCTCGTCGGACTCTCCCATGACGGCCAGCCCGCGGGCCTCGACCACCTGTCCCGGATCGCCCTCGCCGGCCAGCACGCCGTCGAGCGCCTGCCGGGCCAACTGGTCGTTGATCGTGCCGGCGGACACCAGGCCGGTCAGCTCGGCCACCTGTCGCGGGGTGATGGTCAGCTCCGACAACTCGACGCCGGCGTCGTTGGCCCGCCGGGCCAGCTCACCGAGCCACCACTTGCGGGCGTCGGCGGGGGTGGCCCCGGCGGCGACGGTGGCGTCGACCAGACCGAGCGCACCGGCGCCGGTCAGCCAGCCCATCTCGGTGGCCGACAGACCCCACTCCTCCTGCAGCCGCGCGCGGCGGGCAGCCGGGAGCTCGGGCAGCTCGGCGGCGAGCTTCTCCACCCACTCGGCGTCCGGCGCGACCGGGACGAGGTCGGGCTCGGGGAAGTACCGGTAGTCGGTCGCCTCCTCCTTGCTCCGCCCCGGCGAGGTGGTGCCGGTGTCCTCGTGGAAGTGCCGGGTCTCCTGCAGCACGCGGCCGCCGCCGTCGAGGACCGCGGCCTGCCGGCGCATCTCGAAGCGCACCGACCGCTCCACCGAGCGCAGCGAGTTGACGTTCTTCGTCTCGGTGCGGGTGCCCCACTCCAGGCTGCCGATCGGCGCCAGCGAGGTGTTCACGTCGCAGCGCAGGCTGCCCTGCTCCATCCGGACGTCGGAGGCGCCGAGCGTCTGGATGATGTCGCGCAGCTCGGTGACGTAGGCGCGGGCGACCTCGGGGGCCTTGGCGCCCGCCCCGGGGATGGGCCGGGTGACGATCTCGACGAGCGGGATCCCGGCGCGGTTGAAGTCGACCAGCGAGTAGTCCGCACCGTGGATGCGCCCGGTCGCGCCACCGACGTGCAGGTTCTTGCCGGTGTCCTCCTCCAGGTGCACCCGCTCGATCTCCACCCGGTACGTCTCGCCGTCGACCTCGACGTCCAGGTGCCCGGCGGTGCACAGGGGCTCGTCGTACTGGCTGGTCTGGAAGCCCTTGGGGATGTCCGGGTAGAAGTAGTTCTTCCGCGCGAACCGGCACCACCCGGCGATCCGGCAGCCCAGCGCCAGGCCGATGCGGATCGTGGCGGCGATCGCCGCTTCATTGGCCACCGGCAGCGAGCCGGGCATGCCGAGGCACACCGGGCAGGTCTGGGTGTTGGGCTCGGCGCCGAAGGTGGTGGCGCAGCCGCAGAACATCTTCGACGCGGTGCCCAGCTCGACGTGGGTCTCCAGACCGATCACGGGCTCGTAGCGGGTGAGGACCTCGTCGTAGTCCACCAGGGTGTCGGTCATGAGGGGTTGTTCTCCTTCGGGCCGGTGCGACCGGTCATCCACGCACCGACCGCGGTCAGCAGGCCCAGGACGATGAAGACGGCGAAGAACGCCTCGCCGGAGACGACCCAGCCGACCAGGCCCACGATGACGACGAACGCGGTGAGGGCCCAGGCGGCCTTGAGCGGCCCGTTCACGCCTGGGCCCCCGCGGTCGCCGCCCGCCGATCCAGCTCGTCGAGCAGTCGGTGCCCGCGGGCGGAGTCCAGCGCAGCCTCGACGGCGGCGGCCACCCGGTAGCAGCGGTCGTCGGCCAGGGCCGGCGCCATGACCTGGAAGCCGACCGGCAGCCCGTCGGACAGCCCGCACGGCACCGAGATCGCCGGCAGCCCGGCGAGGCTGGCCGGCAGGGTGCACAGGTCGGCGGCGTACATGGCCAGCGGGTCGTCGACGCGGGCGCCGATCAGCCAGGCCACGGTCGGGCTGGTCGGGCTGACCAGCACGTCGACGTCGTCGTAGGCGGACGTGAAGTCGCGGGTGATCAGCGTGCGGACCTTCTGCGCCTGCCCGTAGTAGGCGTCGTAGTAGCCCGCCGACAAGGCGTAGGTGCCCAGGATGATGCGGCGCTTGACCTCCGGCCCGAACCCCTGCTCGCGGGTCAGGGACATGACCTCGTCGAGGTGGTGGGCGCCGTCGTCGCCGACCCGGAGACCGAACCGCATGCCCTCGAACCGCGCCAGGTTGGACGAGGCCTCGCTGGGGGCGATGAGGTAGTACGCCGGCAGGGCGAGGTCGAACGAGGGGCAGGAGACCTCGCGGACGTCGGCGCCCATGCTCTCCAGCAGCGCCACCGTCTCCCTCGTGCGGGCCAGCACCCCGTCCTCGTAGCCGTCGGTGTGCCCGTCGCCGCCGAGTTCGCGGACGACACCGACGCGCAGGCCGGCCAGGTCGCCACCGGCGCCCCGGCGCGCGGCCTCCACCAGACCGAGGGTCGGGGCGTCGATGCTCGTGGAGTCGCGGGGGTCGTGCCCGCCGATCGCCTCGTGCAGGACGGCGGCGTCGAGAACGGTGCGCGCCATCGGGCCGGCCTGGTCGAGGCTGGACGAGAACGCGATGAGGCCGTAGCGGGACACCGAGCCGTAGGTGGGCTTGTGCCCGACCAGCCCGGTGACGGCGGCCGGCTGGCGGATCGAGCCGCCGGTGTCGGTGCCCAGCGCCCACGGGGCCAGGCCACCGGCGACCGCGGCCGACGAGCCGCCGGAGGACCCGCCGGGGATGCGCTCGGGGTCCCACGGGTTGCGGGTCGGCCGGTAGGCGGAGTTCTCGGTGGAGGAGCCCATCGCGAACTCGTCCATGTTGGTCTTGCCCAGCAGCACGGTGCCGGCGTCCTTGAGCCGGGCGGCGACGGTCGCGTCGTACGGCGGCCGCCAGCCCTCGAGGATCTTCGAACCGCTGGTGGTGGGCACCCCCTCGGTGACGAAGACGTCCTTGAGCGCGATCGGGAGGCCGGCCAGGGGCCCGAGCTCCTCTCCCGCGGCGCGGGCGGCGTCGATCTCACCGGCGCGGGCCAGCGCGGCGTCGGCGTCGACGTGCAGGTAGGCGCCGAGCACGCCGTCGGCGGCGGCGATCCGGTCGAGGTAGGCACGGGTCAGCTCCACCGAGCTGAGCTCCCCGCCGGCCAGCCGCCGGCCGAGCTCGGCGGCGTCGAGGGTGGTCAGGTCCTGGGGATCGGCCACGCCGGTCACTCCTCGTCGCCCAGGATCTGCGGGACGCGGAAGCGGTCGTCCTCCGCGGCGGGCGCACCGGCGAGGACGACGTCGCGCGGCAGGCTCGGGGTGACCACGTCGGGCCGGGTGACGTTGGTCAGCGGCACGGCATGCGTCATCGGCGCGACGTCGGCGGTGTCGGCCTTGCCCACCTGCGCCACGGCGTCGAGCACCGCGGACAGCTGGCCCGCGAAGTGGTCGAGCTCGTCGTCGCTGAGGGCCAGACGGGCCAGGCGCGCCAGGTGCGCGAGGTCCTGCCGCCCGAGGGGTTCCTTCGGGGAGGGGGTGCTCACTGCGCTGCGGACTCCACTTCGGGGGCGCCTTCCGAGGCCGTGGACGGCCAGGGAACCAACCCCGCCACTGTACGTGGGGCGCCTCCGCTGCCGTCCGGGCGGCGAGGTCCGACCCCGGCGCCCCCGGAGGTCCCTCGACCGCCGCCGGACCGATGGGGGAAGCTGGTCGCACCGCGATCGACGGAGATCGGCCCGTACCTCGAACCCGGAGGACCTGTGTCCTATCTCCTGCGTCTGGTCGTCCCTGACCGTCCCGGCATCCTCGGCGCCGTGGCGACGGCGCTGGGCACCGCCGGCATCGACATCGTCTCGGTGGACGTGCTCGAGCGCGGCGGAGGCGTCGCCGTCGACGACATCGTCGTGGACCTGCCCTCCGACCGGCTCCCCGACAGCCTCATCACGCTGGCCCACGCGGTCGACGGCGTCCAGGTCGAATCGCTGCGGCCGTTCGCCGGGCCGCTGGACACCCACCGCGAGCTCGAACTGCTGGAGTCCCTGGCCCGCGCCGGCGAGGGCACCGCCGTCAAGCTGCTCGCCGCCGAGCTCCCGCGGGTGTTCCACAGCGGGTGGGCGGCGGTGCTGCACGGCGAGCCCGACGGACAGCCGTGCGAGGTCCTGGCCGCCTCCGACGCGGCTCCCGGCTTCGACGGCATGACCCTCCCGTGGCTGCCGCTGCCCGCCGCGCGACTGCTGCCCAGCGAGGAGGACTGGCTCCCCGAGCGCTGGCGGGAGATGGCCATCGAGATGATGGCGACCCCCTTCGGCAGCCCACGCACGGCCGTCGTCCTGGGCCGCTCCGGGGGGCCGGCCTACCGCCGGTCGGAGCTGCTGCGGCTCGTACACCTCGCCGGGATCGCCGCGAGCGTCGCCCACCTGCCGCCGGCCTGAGCCGGCCGGGGCTGCCCGACCCTCCCGCAGCTCTCGACGTCGCCCGCCGGGGCGCCCCTCCACGGCGACCGGCGGGTGGCGCGCCTCCGTCCCCCTGCACACGTCATCCCGACCGGCCGCACGACCGCTTGCCGGGCTACACGGTCGTGACCTGCAGGAATGCGGGCAGAGGCACATTGCCGACCCCACCGTTCGAACCTATGATCGAGAAATGGGAAGGCGGGCAGCGACTGAGCTGACGGAGCCCTCCCGTGGTCCTGCATCCGACTCCGCCTCGCCGTCCGTGGGATGGGCGTCCGGGCCGCTCGGCGCGGTCCAGGCCGCCGATCGCGAGATCGCCCGACAGACCGCGCTGCGCGCGCGTGTGGTGGCGGAGTTCGCCGCGTCACGTCCGGCGACCACCGATCGGCAGCAGGGCGAGCGCGGGGCGATGAGTGCCGAGCGGTGGACCGCCCGGCCCGACGTGCTGCGGGCGGTGAGCGAGTGGGCCGCACCCGAACTGTCCATCGCCGTGAACATCACGGCACGGGCCGCCGAGACACTCACCGACGCGCTCACCGGCGCCCTGAGGGCGCTCACCGACCTGCCCGGGCTGCGCGCCGCCGCGCACTGCGGCGCCCCCACCTGCCGCCGCCGGCCCCTCACCTGCCCCCACGACCTCATCGGCCGCCCCGGCCTGAGCGCACCCGGGCCCACCGACGGCCACCGCCCCGGCGCCGCCCTGGACCGCTTCGTCCGCGCCCGCGACCGCCGCTGCCGCTTTCCCGGCTGCCGCCGCCGCATCCCCCGCGGCGGCGAACTGGACCACTCCCGGCCCTGGCCCGCCGGACCCACCAGCGCCACCGACCTCACCGGCTACTGCACGACCGACCACCGCGGCAGACACCAGGCACCGGGCTGGCGACACACCCTCGCCCCCGACGGCACCCTCACCGCCACCACCCCCACCGGCCTGACCGCGACCACCACCCCGCCGCCGTACTGACTGCGGGTCACACGCAGGGAGGTCAGTCCCCCACGGGCTGCTCGGCCGGAGCCGCAGGCGCCGGCTCCTCGGCTGGAGCCGCGGGCGTGGGCGCGGGCTCGGTGCGGTCGCCGATGGTCGCCACCGCGCGGGCCGCCTCGGGCCCGTCCTCGAGCAGCACGCGGAAGCCGTCGTCGTCCAGGACCGGCGCCTTCACCTGGACGGCCTTGTCGTACTTGCTGCCCGGGTCGGCGCCGACGACGACGAAGCCGGTCTTCTTGCTGACCGAGCCGGTCACCTTGCCACCGCGCTCCTGGATCGCCGCGGTCGCCTGGTCGCGGCTGAAGTCACGCAGCGAACCGGTGACGACGACGGTGACCCCGGTCAGCGGGCCCGGACCGGCGTCCTCGCCCTCGTCGGCCATCCGCACGCCCGCCGCGCGCCACTTCTCGACGACCTCACGGTGCCAGTCGACGGCGAACCAGTCGCGGACCGACGCCGCGATGGTCGGGCCCACCCCGTCGGCGGCGGCGAGCTCCTCCTCGGAGGCCTCGGCGATCCGGTCCAGGGAGCGGAAGTCGCGGGCCAGCGCCTGGGCGGCGGTCGGGCCGACGTGCCGGATCGACAGCGCGACCAGCACCCGCCACAGCGGGACGTCCTTGCGCATCTGCAGGTTCGACAGCAGCTTGCGGCCGTTGGCCGAGAGGGTGCCGTCCTTCTTGGTGAAGAAGGCGGTGCGGCACAGCGCCTCCTCGTCGAGGGTGAACACGTCACCCTCGTCCTGCAGGAGGGAGCTCTCCAGCAGCGCGATCGCCGCCTCGTAGCCGAGCACCTCGATGTCGAAGGCACCCCGCCCGGCGACGTGGAACACCCGCTCCCGCAGCTGAGCGGGACACGACCGCGCGTTGGGGCAGCGGATGTCGGCGTCGCCCTCCTTCTCCGGACGCAGCTCGGTGCCGCACTCCGGACAGTGCGTGGGCATGACGAACTCGCGCTCCTCGCCGGTGCGGGCGGCCGCCACCGGGCCGAGCACCTCCGGGATCACGTCGCCGGCCTTGCGGATGACGACGGTGTCGCCGATGAGCACGCCCTTGCGCTTGACCTCGCTGGCGTTGTGCAACGTGGCCAGCTGCACCGTGGACCCCGCCACCTTGACCGGCTCCATGAAGGCGAACGGGGTGACCCGGCCGGTGCGCCCGACGTTGACCCGGATGTCGAGGAGCTTGGTGGTCGCCTCCTCCGGCGGGTACTTGAACGCGATCGCCCACCGCGGCGCCCGCGAGGTCGAACCCAGCCGCCGCTGCAACGCGACCTGGTCGACCTTGACGACGACGCCGTCGATCTCGTGCTCGACGGAGTGCCGCTGCTCCCGGTAGCGCTCGATGTAGGCCCACACGCCCTCGAGGTCGTCGACCACCTCGTACCGGTTGCTGACCGGCAGACCCAGCTCGCGCAGCCGGTCGTAGGCGGCCGACTGCCGCTCGAGGGTGAACCCCTCGCGCGCGCCCATCCCGTGCACGACCAGCCGCAGCGGCCGGGAGGCGGTGATCCGCGGGTCCTTCTGCCGCAGCGAGCCGGCGGCGGCGTTGCGCGGGTTGGCGAACGGCGCCTTGCCGGCCTCGACCATGCCCGCGTTGACGTCGGCGAACGCGGCGACCGGGAAGTAGATCTCGCCGCGGACCTCCAGCAGCGCGGGCACGTCGGCGCCGGTGAGCTGCTGCGGCACGTCGTCCATGGTGCGCACGTTGGCGGTGACGTCCTCCCCCGTGACGCCGTCCCCGCGGGTGGCCGCGCGCACCAGCCGGCCGCGCTCGTAGAGCAGTGCCACGGCGACGCCGTCCACCTTGAGCTCGCACAGGTAGACCGCCGCCGCACCCACCTCGCGCTCGACGCGGGCGGCCCAGGCGGAGAGCTCGTCGCTGCTGAACGCGTTGTCCAGGCTCTGCATCCGCTCTCGGTGCTGGACCGGGGCGAAGGTCGCGGTGAACCCGCCGTTGACCTTCTGACTGGGCGAGTCGGGGGTGACCAGCGCGGGGTGCTCGGCCTCGATCGCCTTGAGCTCGCCCATCAGCTCGTCGTACTGGGCGTCGCTGACCAGTGGCGCGTCCTGCACGTAGTAGGCGAACGCGTACCGATCCAGCTCCTCGGAGAGGTCGCGGTGGCGGGTGCGCGCCTCGTCGGGGACCTCGGTGAGGTCCTCCCGGTCGGTCGCGGCAGCGACCTGCGGGGCATCGACCGGCGACTCGTCCAGCGCGGCTTCGGTGGTCACGGCGAAACGGTATCCGGCGAGTACGACGGCGAACCGGCGCTCACCCGGCCGTGTGCGTCACTCGGGCAGCAGGTACCGCGCCGCCTCGCGCACGTGGGTCATCGCCGTCCGCGCGTAGCCGGGTGTCGCCCCGGCCAGCCCGCAGGACGGCGTCAGCGTGACCGCGGTGTGCAGCCGGTCGGCCGGGAAGCCCAGTTCACTCCACCACGCCTGCAGCCGGGAGGCGGTCGCCTTCGGCGCGGGCAGCGTCGCGTCGGTGCCCGGGACGACACCGGGCAGCAGGTGGGTGCCGGCCTCGACCGCGGTGCCGATCGCGTCGAGGTCCTGGACCGTCCCGAGGTCGAAGGAGACCGCGCCGGCACCGGCGGCCCGGAACAGCTCCAGCGGCGCCCGATTCGCGCAGCAGTGCACCACCACCGGCACGTCCAGCGCGTCGACGACGGCGGCGAGCTCCTGCTCGACGACGGACGCCTCGACCGCGGCGAGCTTGCCGAAGCCGCTGACCGTGGGCAGCGCGCCCTGCAGGACGGCGGGCACCGAGGGCTCGTCGAGCTGCACCACGACCCGCGCGCCGGGCACCCGTGCGGTGACAGCGGCGACGTGCTGCGCGACGCCCTCGGCGAGGGACTGACCGAGGTCGCGACGGGCGCCGGGGTCGACGACGGCGCGGTCACCGCGGGTGCGCTCCAACCCGGCGGCCAGTGTCCACGGCCCGGCCACCTGCACCTTGAACGGTCCCTCGTAGGCCTCGGCGACCTCGTACAGGGCGTCGAGGTCGCGGGCGAGGAACTCCTGCGCCCGCCGCTGGTCCACGCCGGAGCGCGGGACCAGCCGCCAGCCGGCGGGCGTCAGCTCCACGGCGATCTCGACCAGCAGTGCGGCGCCGCGGCCCACGAGGTCGGCGCCGGCTCCGCGACCGGGCAGCTCGGGCAGGTGCGGGAAGTCGGGGAGCTCGCCGGTCACCGTGCGCAGCGCCTCGGCGGCGTCGGTACCGGGCAGCGAGCCCACGCCGGTCGCGGGCCCCCAGGACGCAGGCCCGGGCCCGGCGTCGGGGGTCGGCTCGATCGGCGAGGCGGGATCGATCGGCGAGGCCACGGGTCCGACCGTAGTCGGCCGGCTCCCCGGCCCCGGTCGACCTAGGCGGGGACCGGGTGGCCGGCGGAGACCACGGTCCCCTGCCCCAGCACGAGGTCGCCCCGCTCGACGTCGGCGGCGTACAGCACCGCCGACTGCCCCGGGGCCACGCCACGCTGCTCGCTGCCCAGGCGCAGCACCAGCCCGCCGTCGTCGGCCGCGCTGACCGTGCAGGGCACCGGGGTGCCGTGCGCCCGCAGCTGCACCTCGGCGTGGAACGGCAGCCGCGGGACCGGGCCGGTCCAGGTGGGCCGGGCGGTACGCACCTCGGTCACACCCGCCTGCTCGGCGGTGCCGATGGTCACCGTGCGGGTCACCGGCTCGATGCCGAGCACGTAGCGGGGCCGGGAGTCGCCGACCGCGACCCCGAGACCGCGGCGCTGCCCCACGGTGAAGCCGTAGGTGCCGCCGTGTTCCCCCACGGTCGCGCCGGTGGCGGCGTCGACGACCGGTCCGGGCTGCTCGCCCAGCCGCCGGGACAGGAAGCCGCGGGTGTCGCCGTCCGGGATGAAGCAGATGTCGTGCGAGTCGGCCTTGGTCGCCACCGCGAAGCCCCGCTCGGCGGCGATCTCCCGGACCCGCTGCTTGGTCATCGACCCCAGCGGGAAGACCGCCCCGGCCAGTTGCTCGGCGGTGAGGACCGCGAGCACGTAGGACTGGTCCTTGGCCGGGTCGACCGAGCGCCGCAGCTGACCGTCGGCCAGCCGCGCGTGGTGCCCGGTGACGACGGCGTCGAAGCCCAGCGCCTGCGCGCGGTCCAGCACCGCGGCGAACTTGATCTTCTCGTTGCAGCGCAGGCACGGGTTGGGCGTGCGTCCGGCCGCGTACTCGGCCACGAAGTCGTCGACGACGTCCTCGGTGAACCGCTCGGCGAGGTCCCAGACGTAGAACGGGATGCCCAGCTCGTCGGCGACCCGGCGGGCGTCGTGGGCGTCCTCGACGCTGCAGCACCCCCGGGCGCCGCTGCGCAGCGTCTGCCGGTCCGGGGAGAGCGCCAGGTGCACTCCGGTGACGTCGTGGCCTGCGTCCACGGCCAGCGCCGCGGCGACCGCCGAGTCCACGCCGCCGCTCATGGCCGCGAGCAGGCGCACTACCGCCGCCCCAGTCCGGCCCGCCGGGCGCGTTCCACCACCGGCCCGATCACGTCGAGCACCGCGTCGACGTCGGCGTCGGTCGACGTGTGACCGAACGAGAACCGCAGCGAGCTGCGCGCCCGGTCGGCGTCGGCACCGACGGCGAGCAGCACGTGGCTGGGGCGGGCGACCCCGGCACTGCAGGCCGAGCCGGTGGAGCACTCCACGCCGCGCGCGTCGAGCAGCATGAGCAGCGCGTCGCCCTCGGCCCCGGGGAAGGACAGGTGCGCGTTGCCGGGGAGCCGGCCCGGCCCGCCGGCGACGACGTCGTCGAGGGGGGCGCCGTTGAGCTGGACGTCGGGCACCTGCGCCATCACCCCGGCGACCAGCCGGTCGCGCAGGGCGGACACGCGCACCGCCCGCTCCTCGCGGGTGCGCACCGCCGTCGACGTGGCCACCTGCAGGCCGACGATCGCGGCGACGTCGAGCGTCCCGGAGCGCACGTCGCGCTCCTGGCCGCCGCCGTGCAGCAACGGCGTGCACTCCGCGTCGCGGCGCAGCAGCAGCACCCCAGCCCCCATGGGGCCACCCAGCTTGTGCCCGGTCATGGTGAGCGCGTCGACGCCGCTGGCGGTGAAGTCGACCGGCACCTGACCGACCGCCTGCACCGCGTCGGTGTGCAGGGGGACCCCGACCGCGTGCGCGACCTCGGCGAGCGCGGCGAGGTCGCTGACCGTACCGATCTCGTTGTTGGCCCACATGACGCTGGCCAACGCGACGTCGTCGCCGTCGCCGAGCGCCGCACGCAGTGCCTCGGGGGTGATCCGCCCCGTCGGCTCCACCGAGAGCCAGGTGATGTCGGCGCCGTCGTGCTTGGCCAGCCACTCGACGCTGTCGAGGACGGCGTGGTGCTCGGCGGGGCTCACCACGATCCGCCGGCGGCGGGAGTCGGCGTCGCGGCGGGCCCAGAACAGGCCCTTGACGGCGAGGTTGTCGCTCTCGGTGCCCCCACCGGTGAACAGGACCTCGGATGGGCGCGCGCCCAGCGCCTCGGCCAGGCGCTCGCGGGCCTGCTCGGCGGAGCGACGCGCGGCGCGGCCGCTGGCGTGCAGCGAGGAGGCGTTGCCGACCCGGCCCAGCTGCTCGGTCATCGCAGCCAGGACCTCGGGCAGCATCGGCGTGGTCGCCGCGTGGTCCAGGTAGGTCATGACGCCGCCAATGTAGTCGTGGGCCCGGCGACGCCCTCCTCGGCCGGGGCGGCGGCCCGCGGGGCCACGACCGCGCCGACGAGGGCCAGGCCGGTGAGCGCCGCCGCGGCGACGGCGACCGCGCCGGGCAGCGGCAGCAGCGCCGCGGTGGCCGCGGCGACGAGCACCCCGACCAGCCCGACGCAGAGGGCCGCCCCGGTGACGTCCGCGATCTGGAACGCCGCGGAGTCCGCGCCCCGGCGGTGCTCCGGCGACTGCGCGAGCAGCAGCACGCCGACGCTGGGCATGCCCAGCCCCATCCCGAGCCCGGCCACCGCCCACGTCGCGTAGGCCGGCCAGCCGCCCACCCCCGGGACGGCGACCAGCGCGCTGGCGCCCACGCCCACGGCGAGCAGCACGAAGCCGACCCGCAGCAGCCGGGCCCGGGACACCGCGGGGTGTCGCCCCTGCAGCTGGGACGCCGTCGCCCAGCCGACGGCGCCGGCGGTCAGCGGGAGGCCGGCGGCGGTCGGGCTGAAGCCGTGCAGCTGGGTCAGGGCCAGGGGCAGCAGCACGTCCATCCCGAAGAACGCCCCGGCCAGCAGCCCGCGGGCGCCGACGACGGCCGGCAGCCCGGCCCGCGCGCGGACGACGCCGGCGGGCAGCAGCCGCCGCAGCCCGAGGGCGAGCGCGACCAGGCCCCCAGCCGCCAGCGCCGGTGCGGCCAGGTCCAGCCGCTGGCCGGCGACCTGCAGGGCGCCGATCCCGATCCCGGCGAGCGCCGCCCAGGCCGGTCGGGCACGCCCGCCGGGAGCCCCCGACGACGTCGGCGCGGCGAGGTCGCGCAGCGCCGGCAGCACCAGCAGCACGCTGACCGTGACCAGGGGCAGCAGGCCGAGGAACACCCAGCGCCAGCTGGCGTGCGTGGTGACCAGCCCGGCGAGCACCGGCCCCACCAGCGCCGGGAGCACCCAGGCCGCGGAGATCGCACCGAACAGGCGGGGTCGCAGCGACGCCCCGTAGGCCTGCCCGGCGACGACGTACAGCGAGACCGCGATCAGCCCGCCACCGAGACCCTGCACGGCCCGGGCGGCCACCAGCAGCGCCATCGACCCGGCCAGACCCGCGGCGAGCAGCCCGGCACCGAACACCGCGACACCAGCACCCAGCGCCGACCGGGGGCCCCGCCGGTCACCGAGGTCGCCGCCCACGACCATCCCGATGACCGAGGCCACCAGGTAGGCACTGAACGGCCAGCCGTACCAGGCCAGCCCGTCGAGCTCGGCGACCACCGTCGGCATCGCCGTCCCGACGGCCATCGCCTCGAACGCGACCAGGGTGACCAGCAGGAGCAGACCGGACGTCGGCAGCCGGTGCCGACGGTCGAACAGCCCCGCCGCGGGTGCCTCCACGTCCACCTCCCCGCCAACCGTCGCCCGCGGCTCCGGCTTCCCCGACACACCGAGCGCCGGCCCCGTCGGACGGGACCGGCGCTGGGTGTGGCTCGCTGCCGGGGCCCGCGCCGAACGCCAGCGGGGCGTGGGGGGCAGCGAGGTCCTCTACTTGCGGGCGGTGATCAGCTCGGTGGCTGCGGGGACGACGGTGTTCAGGTCGCCGACGATGCCGAAGTCGGCCAGCTCGAAGATCGGGGCCTCGGGGTCCTTGTTGACCGCGACGATGGTCTTGCTGGTCTGCATGCCGGCCCGGTGCTGGATGGCCCCGGAGATGCCGACGGCGATGTACAGCTGCGGGGAGACGGTCTTGCCGGTCTGCCCCACCTGGAAGGTGTGCGGGTAGAAGCCGGAGTCCACCGCCGCCCGGGACGCACCGACCGCGGCACCCAGGGAGTCGGCCAGGCCCTCGATGACCGAGAAGTTCTCCGCCGAGGCGACCCCCCGGCCGCCGGAGACCACGATCGCGGCCTCGGTCAGCTCGGGGCGGGAGGACTTCTGCTCCACCACCCGGTCCACCACGCGGGCGGCCTTCGCGGCGTCGGACAGCTGCACGGTCACGGTCTCCTCCGCGGCCGCGGCCGGCGCCGGGGTGGGGGTGACCGAGTTGCCGCGCACCGTGTAGATCGGGGTGCCGGCGGTCACGCGCGAGTGCACGATCGTCGCCCCGGCGAACGCGGTCTGGGTCGCGGTGCCGTCGGGGGCGATCTCGGTGACGTCGGTGAGGAACCCCGAGCCGGTCTTGACCGCCAGCCGGGCGGCGACCTCCTTGCCCTCCGGAGAGGAGGGGATCACCACCGCCGCCGGTGACCTGTCGGCCACCAACTGCGCCAGCACCTCGGCCTTCGGGGCGACCAGGAAGTTCTCGATGTCGTCGGACTCGGCGACGTACACCTTCGCCGCGCCGTACTCGGCCAGCTGCTCGCGCGCCTCGGCGGCCGAGCCGGGGGCGCCGGCGACGACCGCGGACGGCTCGCCGAGCGCGCGGGCCGCGGTCAGCGCCTCCAGGGTGATCTTGCGGACGCCGCCGCCGGCCGGGTTGCCCTCGACCAGGACCAGGACCTCTGCCATGACTGCTCTCGTCTCCTCGTGCGGATGTCGGTCGGGGTCGGGTCAGACGATCTTCTGGCCGGCGAGGTAGTCGACCAGCTTGGCGCCGCCGTCGCCCTCGTCGACGACCTTCACGCCCTCGCCCTTGGGCGGGCGGCCGGTGAAGTCGAGCACCTCACTCGTCGCCGAGCCCGCACCCACCGTGCCGGGGTCGATGCCCAGGTCGGCCAGCGTCTTCTTCTCCACCGGCTTCTTCTTGGCGGCCATGATCCCCTTGAAGGAGGGGTAGCGCGGCTCGTTGATGGTGTCCCAGGTGGACACGATCGCCGGCAGCGGCGCCTCCAGCGCCCAGTAGCCGCCGTCGGTCTGCCGCTCCACCTTGGCCACGCCCCCGTCGACGGTGAGCTTGCGCGCCCCGGACAGCTGCGGCAGGCCCAGCCGCTCGGCCAGCAGCGCCGGCATCACCGACATCTGCGAGTCGGTCGCCTCCGCACCGCACAGCACCAGGTCGTACTCCAGCTGGCCCAGCGCCGCGGCCAGCACCGCGGAGGTCTGCACCGCGTCCGACCCGTGGATCGCCTCGTCGGTGACGTGCACCGCGCGGTCGGCGCCCATCGACAGCCCCTTGCGGATGGCGTCGGCGGCCGAGTCCGGCCCCACGGTGAGGATGGTGACCTCGCCGCCCTGCGCCTCCTTGAGCTGGAGGGCCTCCTCCAGGGCGTACTCGTCGATCTCGTTGAGCACGTTGTCCGCACTGCCCCGGGCGACGGTGTTGTCCGCCGGATCCAGAGTGCGCTCACTCCCGGAATCGGGGACCTGCTTGACCAGAACGACGATGTTCATCGTCAGACCTACCTCCGCGCTGGGTCAGGGGGTCGCGGGCCGGCGCCCGCCTCGCTCTGATAGTGGAGGTTACCGCCGGGTAACGGAGACGCCGTCCCTGGCTCCGGTGACGCCCGTCACGCCGTCCCGGCGGGGTCGCGGAGTTCCGGGGAGGACTCGGCCGGTGCCACCAGCACGGGGCGCTCGGCGGGGGTGACCGTCACCGCGGCGCCGGGGACGAGATCGGCGCTCTCGGCACTTGCCACGTCCACCGCCACCTCGAGGTCCCCGGGCAGCGCAACGGCCAGCCGGGTGGTGGCGCCGGAGAAGGTGCGAGTCACGACCCGGCCGGCACCGGCCGGGTCGGCGCGGACGGTGAGGGACTCCGGCCGCACCAGCGCGACCAGCGGGCCGGCCGACGGCAACGCCCCCGTGACGGGCCGGTGGACGCCGAGCAGCCCCACTCCCCCGTCGACCGGCTCCGCGGGCAGCCGGTTCATCGTGCCGACGAACTCGGCGACGAACGCCGTCGCCGGCCGCTCGTAGAGGTCATCGGGGGAGGCGACCTGCTCCAGTCGTCCCTGCCGCAGCACGCCCACGCGGTCGGCCACCGACAGCGCCTCGGCCTGGTCGTGGGTGACGAAGACGGTGGTGATGCCCAGCTCGAGCTGGATGCGGCGGATCTCCTCCCGCAGCTGGACCCGCACCTGGGCGTCCAGCGCCGACAGCGGTTCGTCGAGCAGCAGCACCTGCGGGGCGACGGCGAGCGCGCGGGCCAGGGCGACCCGCTGCTGCTGGCCGCCGGAGAGCTGGTGGGGGTAGTGACCGCCGCGGTCGGCGAGCCCCACCAGCTCCAGCAGTTCGACGGCCCGCCGCCGCTGCTCGGCCCTCCCCCGCCGGCGCACCCGCAGGCCGAAGCCCACGTTGTCGGCGACGGTGAGGTTGGGGAACAGGCTGTAGGCCTGGAAGACCATCCCCATGTCCCGCTTGCTGGCCGGGACGCCGGTGATGTCCCGCCCGTCCAGCAGCACCTGCCCGGCATCGGGCCGCTCGAAGCCGGCGATCGCCCGCAGCGCCGTCGTCTTCCCGCAGCCCGACGGACCCAGCAGGGCGAGGAACTCCCCACCGCGGATGTCGAGGTCGAGCCCGTCGAGGGCCAGTACCGAGCCGTACCGGCGGGTGATGCCGGCCAGCCGGACGGCGACGCCGGGGTGCTCGCGCAGGTCGGCCGGCGCCGCGGCGGCGCGCGTGGCGGCCGGGGTCGTGGTCATGCGGACTCCTTCCCCGTCCGCCGGCGGTCCAGCGCGGAGATCAGCAGCAACAGCACCCAGGTCATCACGAGGGAGAGCACCGAGACCGCCACCGACAGCTGTGGCCGGGACCCGGAGATCTCCAGGATCCACGTCGGGAAGGTCCGGAAGCCCAGGATCTGGGCGATGGTGAACTCCCCCAGCACCAGGGCGAGGGTCAGGAACGAGGCGTTGAGCACCGACGTGCGCAGCACGGGCAGCACGACCGAGACCAGCACGCGCGGCCACGAGGCGCCGAGGTTGCGGGCCGCTTCGGTCAGCGTGCGCAGGTCGGTGCCGCGCAGGCCGGCGTCCAGCGCCCGGTAGACGAACGGCAGCGCGAGGACGGCGTAGACGAGGACGAGGATCCACGGCAGTGAGGGGCGCTGCAGGGCGAAGAACGCCTCGGCCAACGGGGTCCCGAAGAAGTGGTCCGGGGCCCAGGCGAGCACGCTGCGCACCCCCACGACCAGCGCGATCGGCGGGAGCACCAGCGGCAGCAGGGTGAGCAGCTCCACCGTCGTCCGCAGGCGGGGCAGCCGCAGCTCGACCAGGACGACGGTCGGCACCATGAGCACCAGCGCGATGACCACGGTGAGCACGGCGATCGTCAGCGAGCGGGCGAAGGTCTCCGCGAAGCCCTCGGCCCCCGGGATGCTCGTGTAGTTCTCCGCCGTCAGTCCGCCGGTGCCGCGGTCGCGGACGGTGAACCACACCGACCCGGCGATGGGCACCAGGAAGTACAGGCCGAACAGCGCCAGCACCACCCAGCGCCAGGCGCCGGCCCCCCGCCGGCCCGGCCGCACCGGTGCGTCGGGGGCGACGCCGCCGGCGCCGGCGATGCCGGAGGTCGCCATGGTCACGTCAGCCACCGCTGGGTGCGGCGCTGCACCCAGGCGTAGAAGGCCATGACCAGGCCGATGAGCACGACCATCCCGAGGGCGAGGGCCTTGCCGAGGTTCTCCGCACCGACGACGACGTTGCTGGAGAGGGCGTCGGCGATCTGCAGGGTGACCAGCGGGATGCTGCTCCCCACCAGCGCGCGGGCGGTGGCGTAGGCGGCGAAGGCCGAGGCGAACAGCAGCATCGTCGCGCCGATCACCGGCGGGGCGAGCACCGGTCCGCCGACGTACCGCCAGTACTGCCACCCGCTGGCGCCGAGGTTGTCGGCGGCCTCCCGCCACTGCGGACGCAGGGCTTCCAGGGCCGGCGTGATGGTCAGGACCATGAGCGGGACCAGGAAGTACAGGTAGACCAGTGCGAGACCGGCCATCGAGTACAGCGAGAAGCCGGACAGTCCCAGGGTGTCGGTGACCAGCGCGGTGACCACGCCGGCGTTGCCGATGGTCGCGATGAAGGCGAAGGCCAGGGGGATGCCGCCGAAGTTGGCCAGGACGCCGGAGGCGGTGAGCACCAGCCGGCGCAGCAGCCGGCCGCGGCGGGCCCGGAGCACGGCGATCGCCAGCGCGAGCCCGAGCACCGCGCCGAGCACCGCGGTGAGCGCCGACAGCTGCAGGCTGCCGACGTAGGCCCGCCGGTAGGCACCCTCGGTGATCGTCGCCAGGTTCGCCGCCGACCACCCCTCCTCGAAGGTCACCGGGTCGGTGACCCGGAAGGCCTCCACCCCGAGCACGACGACCGGCAGCACCAGGAAGACCGCGACGTAGAGGAAGAACGGGACAGCGCCGAGCCAGACCAGCACCCGGCCGCGGCCGCCCCGGCGCGCAGGCGGGCGCGTCCGGTCCGGGGCGGCGGCCGGCGGGCCGCCGTCCCGGACCGGGGTGTCGGCTGCGGTGCTCAGCCGGACATCTCCGCGTTCCAGCGCTCGGCGACCACGTCGCGAGCAGCGGTCTCCTGCTCCTGGCTCGGGAACTCCGCGGTGCCCTCGACCGGCGGCAGCGCGGACAGCGCGTCGGCGTCGGCCGTGCCGGCCTCCTCCATCGCAGGCAGGCGCACCGGGCGGGCGCCACCGCGCAGCCAGATGTTCTGGCCCTCGTCGCTGTAGAGGAACTCCTGCCACAGCCGGGCGGCGGCCGGGTGCGGGGCGAACCGACTGATGGCCTGGTTGTAGTAGCCACCGAACAGCCCGTCGGACGGGACGGCGACCTGCCACTGGGCGCCCTGGTCGACGAGGTCGTCGGTCAGGGCGGCGTTGTTGTAGTCCCAGTCGATGGAGATGGGGGTCTCGCCGCTGAGGATCGTCGCCGGGGTGATCTCCACCGGGTTCCAGTTGCCGGCGTCCTTCACCTGACGGAAGAAGTCGACGCCCGGGCCGATGTCGTCGAGGTCCCCGCCGTTGGCCAGCGAGGCGGCCCAGACGCCCGAGAACGCCGCCGTCGCCTGCGTCGGGTTGCCGTTGAGGGCCACCAGGCCGGCGTACTGCGGGTCCAGCAACTCGGCGAAGGTCGTCGGGCACTGCCCGACGACCGACGCGTTGCACCCGATCGACACGTAGCCGCCGTAGTCGTTGACCCAGTACCCCTCGGGGTCCTTCTGGCCCTCGGGGATCTCGTCCCAGGTCTGCACCTGGTACGGCGCGAGGAGGTCCTGCGCCTTCGCCTGGTGGTGGAACGGGGTGCCGAGGTCGAGCACGTCGGGGGCTCGGTCCTGGCCGCGCTGGCTGGTCACTGCGTTGAGCTCGTCCTGGCTGGACCCGTCGGGCAGGGCGCTGACGACCTCGATGCCGTACTTCTCGGTGAAGGTCTCGATCATCTCGCCGTAGTTCGCCCAGTCCGGCGGGAGCGCGATGACGTTCAGCGTGCCCTCGGCCTGCGCGGCCTCGACCAGCGCGTCGAGGTCACCGACGTCCTGCAGGGAGGTCGCGGTCGCCGCCCCGCTGTCCGATCCCCCGCCGCCGGAGCCCTCGTCCCCGCCCCCGCACGCGGCCAGGACCAGGGCGGCGGCCAGGGTGGCCGCCGCCCGCACGGTGGGTCGTCTGCTCGGGGCACTGCACTGCACGTCTGTCCTCCAGGGTGGGTCCGTGTGGCTGCCGGGATGGTGGCAGAGAGCGGCCGCTCCGGACGGGGCGCGGACACCGACGCCCGGTGTCCATCCGGGGAACACCCGGCTGTCGGCCCTGGTCAGCGGCCGGTGAACGTGGCCTTGCCGGGCCCGTTCTCCAGGAACGACGCCATGCCGGCCTTCTGGTCCTCGGTGTCGAACAGCTCGGCGAACAGCTGGCTCTCCAGCGCGAGGCCGTCGGGCAGCGTCATGTCCAGGCCCTCGTCGACGGCCCGCTTCGCGGCGGCCAGCGCCAAGGGCGGGCCGGCGGCGAACTTGCGGGCCATCGCCACCGCGGTGGCGTGCACCTCCTCGTCGGGGACGACGGCGTCGGCCAGCCCGATCTCCAGGGCCTCCTCGGCGCCGACGTGCCGGCCGGTGAAGACGAGGTCCTTGGCCTTGGCGGGGCCGACCAGGCGGGACAGCCGCTGGGTGCCCCCCGCGCCGGGGATGACGCCCAGCAGGATCTCCGGCTGGCCGATCTTCGCCCCGGCGCCCATGACGCGGAAGTCGGCGCACAGGGCGAGCTCGTAGCCGCCGCCGAGGGCGTACCCGGTGATGGCGGCGATGACCGGCTTCGGGATGCGCTGCACGGTGGTGAAGGAGTTCGTCAGCTCCCGGCCCCACGCGACCATGCCGCGGCCGTCGAGCTGGGACATGGCCTTGATGTCGGCTCCGGCGGCGAAGACCCGCTCCCCGCCGTAGACCACCACAGCGCGGACGTCCTCGCGCTCACCGGCCTCGAGCGCGGCGGCGCGCACCTCCATGTGCAGCTGCTCGTTGATCGCGTTCATCTTCGGACGGTCGAGGCGGATCGTGCCCACCCCGCCCTCCACCTGCAAGGTCACGAACTCCGGCGCTGCCATGGAAGGCCTCCAACGGGGGTGGACGACGTCGTCGCCGCACCCTAGCTTCAGGCCGCGCGGCGGGCGGTCCAGCGTCCGTCTGCACGCTGCACCTGCAGGGCCAGCCCGAAGGTGTCCGACAGCGACTGCTGGGTCAGCACCTGCTCGACCGGCCCGCCGGCCACCACCTCGCCGGCACGCAGCAGCAGGGCGTGGGTGTAGCCGGGCGGGATCTCCTCGACGTGGTGGGTGACCAGCACCTGGGCCGGGGCGTACAGGTAGCGGGCGAGGTCGGCCAGCCGGCTGACGAGGTCCTCCCGGCCACCGAGGTCGAGGCCGGCGCCGGGCTCGTCGAGCAGCAGCAGCTCGGGGTCGGGCATCAGCGCGCGGGCGATCTGCACGCGCTTGCGCTCACCCTCGCTCAGGGTGCCGAACGGGCGGTGCGCCATCGGGGACACGCCCCACTGCTGCATCAGCATCGCCGCGCGGGTGAGGTCGTGGACGTCGTAGCGCTCCCGCCACCGG
This sequence comes from Geodermatophilus sabuli, assembly GCF_900215145.1. Taxonomy (GTDB): domain Bacteria; phylum Actinomycetota; class Actinomycetes; order Mycobacteriales; family Geodermatophilaceae; genus Geodermatophilus; species Geodermatophilus sabuli. The sequence continues at coordinate 20,321 of NZ_OBDO01000010.1, forward strand.
CCGAGGACCGCGTACCCGGCGGAGAGGACGACGTCACCGGTCCGCTCCGACGACGAGATGCGCTGGGCCAGGGCGGCGCTGGTCAGGCCGATCCGCGGGCGCAGCTCGAAGACGTCAACCGCGCCGAGGGTCTCCCCCAGCAGCCGCACGGTGCCCCGGGTCGGGTGCAGGTGCGCGGCGGCCAGCTGCAGCAGCGTCGTCTTGCCCGCGCCGTTGGGGCCCAGCACCACCCACCGCTGGTCGGCCTCGACCGTCCAGTCGACCCCGCGCAGCAGGTACGCCTGCCCTCGGACGACGTCCACACCGTGCATCTCGACGACCGGCTCGCTCGACACGCCCCCATCCAACCAACCCGCCCGGTGCCCCCGCCCTCCACCCGCCGGACGCCCCGGGTTGGCACCATGCCCCTGTGGACAGCAGCCCGGACGACGCCTCGGTCTGGCCCGGATCCCCCACGCCCCTGGGCGCGCACTGGGACGGCACCGGCACCAACGTCGCGCTGTGGTCCGCCGGCGCGCACGCCGTGGACCTCTGCCTGTTCGACGACGACGGCACCGAGCACCGCCACCGGCTGCAGGAGACCACCCACCAGGTGTGGCACGGCCGGCTGCCCGGCGCCGGGCCCGGCACCCGCTACGGGTACCGGGTGCACGGCGGCTACGACCCCGCCTCCGGGCAGCGGTACAACCCGGCCAAGCTGCTGCTGGACCCCTACGCCCGTGCGGTGGACGGCGAGCTGACCCTGCACCCGTCGCTGTTCGGCTACCTCGAGTCCGCCCCCGACACCCCGCTCCCCGATCCGCACGACTCCGCCCCGTACGTGCCCCGCGGCGTGGTCGTCCACGACTCCTTCCCGTGGGACGGCGACCGGCCACCGGGGACCAGGTGGTCGGACACCGTCATCTACGAGGTGCACGTCAAGGGCGCGACCATGCGCCACCCCGACGTGCCGCCTGCACTGCGCGGCACCTACGCGGGGCTGGCCCACCCGGCGTTCGTCGCCCACCTGCAGGCCCTCGGGGTGACCGCCGTCGAGCTGCTGCCGGTGCACCACTTCGTCAGCGAGCCGCACCTGCTGCGCCGCGGGCTGACCAACTACTGGGGCTACAACACCCTGGGCTACTTCGCCCCGCACGCGGCCTACAGCTCGGCCGGTTCGGGTGGCCGGCAGGTGACCGAGTTCAAGGCCATGGTGAAGGCACTGCACGCCGCCGGCATCGAGGTGGTCCTCGACGTCGTCTACAACCACACCGCCGAGGGCGACCACACCGGCCCCACCCTGTCGTTCAAGGGCATCGACAACGGCGGCTACTACCGGCTCGCCGGGGACGACCCGTCCCGCTACACCGACTACACCGGCTGTGGGAACACCCTCGACGTCCGCCGTCCCCCGGTGCTCGGGCTGCTCATGGACTCGCTGCGGTACTGGGTCACCGAGATGCACGTCGACGGCTTCCGGTTCGACCTCGCCTCGGCGCTGGCCCGCTCGATGCACGACGTCGACCGGCTGTCGGCGTTCTTCGACGTCGTCCACCAGGACCCGGTGGTCAGCCGGGTGAAGCTCATCGCCGAGCCGTGGGACGTCGGCGAGGGCGGCTACCAGGTCGGCAACTTCCCGCCGCTGTGGACCGAGTGGAACGGCAAGTACCGCGACACCGTGCGCGACGTGTGGTCCGGGGCACACGTGGGTGTCCGGGACCTCGCCTACCGGCTGACCGGCTCCTCCGACCTCTACCGCTCCGACGGGCGCCGGCCCTTCGCCAGCATCAACTTCGTCACCGCCCACGACGGTTTCACGCTGGCCGACCTGGTCACCTACGAGCGCAAGCGCAACGAGTCCAACGGCGAGGACAACCGGGACGGCGAGAGCCACAACCGGAACTGGAACTGTGGCGTCGAGGGGCCCACCGACGACCCGGAGGTGCGCGGGCTCCGCGCCCGGCAGGTGCGCAACCACCTGGCCACGCTGCTGTTGTCGACCGGCGTCCCGATGCTCACGGCCGGCGACGAACTGGGGCGGACCCAGCAGGGCAACAACAACGCCTACTGCCAGGACAACGAGATCTCCTGGATCGACTGGGACACCGTGGACGAGGACCTGCGCGCCTTCGTCGCCCGCATCGTCGGGCTGCGGAGGTCCTCCCCCGTACTCCGCCAGGAGGCGTTCTTCGAGGGCCACGAGATCCCCGGCACCGGTGGGACCCGGGACCTCGCCTGGTTCGCCCCGGGTGGTGAGCAGCTGACCACCGCGGAGTGGTTCGACACCGGGCTGCAGACGGTCGGCATGTACCTGGACGGCCGCGGCATCCGGCACCGTGACGAGCGTGGCCGCCCGGTGCAGGACGACTCCTACCTGCTGCAGCTGCACGCCGGCCCCGAGCCGGTCACCGTGCACCTGCCGGGGCCGCCGTGGTCGGACGGCTACGAGTTCGTCGTCTCGACGGAGTTCCCGACGGGGGCGCCGCCGCGGCCGGCCATCGTCGCCCCGGGCCGGCTGGAGATGCCCCCGCGCAGCCTCTGGCTGCTCCGGGTCCTGCGCCGCCCCTGACCGGGGAACGGGCAGCGGCTCAGCGCAGCAGGGGAACGGCGGTGCGGTCCGGAGGACCGCAGTGACTCAGTCCTGGACCTGTTCGAAGGTGATGACGGTCCAGCCGAGCAGCAGCCGGTCACCGTCGGAGAGCGGGTGCGCGACGCCGGGCTCGAGCTGGGTCCACTCGGTGGCCTCCGGCCCGGCGACGTGCGTGCCGTTGAGCGAGCCGAGGTCGACCAGGGAGACCTCCCGGCCGTTGCGCTGGATGGCCGCGTGGGCCGAGGAGAGCACGTTCTGGGTGTCGGCGATCGGCACCGGCCGGGCCGTCCCGGCGGTGACCAGCTCGTGGTTGTCCGGGCGCCGGCCGAGGACGAGGTCCTCGTCGACGGTCACGACGAGGCCGTCGTCGAAGCGCAGGATCGGCGCCGCGGGCGGCTCCGGCTTCCAGAAGGCCGTCGCCTCACCGCCGTCCGCCTCCTGCGCCGCGGGGGCGGGGGTCTCGTAGGCGGATGAGCCGGCGCTGCCGAAACCGGCGTCGGAGCCGGCGGTGAACGACGACGGCGCCGGCGACGACGGCACGGCGGCCGACGAGGCGTGTGCGGCAGCGGCGAGCTGCAGCATCGCCCCTGATCCGGGGACGGTGCCCTCGATCAGGTCGTAGGCGACACCCGGGGGCATGGAGGGCACCGGCTGGCCGGGGCCCACGTAGAGGGTCTGCCCGAGCTGGAAGCCGGTGGCCAGGGTGCAGCCGTCGACCGACGCGCCGGAGACCGGGACGCCGTCGACCGCCGGCTGGCCCTTGCCGCACCACAGCGCCACCCCGGTGCCCGTACCGCCCGCGGTGTCGACCAGCACGAGCGCGAAGGACGCCGAGCTGCCGCCCAGCGTGGCGACCTGACCGGCGATCGCGCCGAGCACCCGTTCCGCGCCGGGGCCGGAGACACCCAGGCAGGCGTGCAGGGCGGCGACGAGGGCCGGAGAGCCCGGCGCGTCGACCCACAGCAGACCGCCTCCGCGTCGGGCGACGACGGAGTCTCCGGGCAGGACTTCACAGCGGTCGGGCATGGCGCAAGCCTAATGACCTCAGGCACGCGGCGGCGGACCGGCGACGCGCCACGCCGACACGCCGCACGGCTCCCGGGACGGGTGCGACCGGCGTGGCGGATGTGTCGCGAGCTAGGCGCTGGCGACCACGCCCAGCTCCGCCGGGTCGGCCATGTGCGACGAGTACGGCAGCACGCGCACCGTGTAGCCGAAGGCGCCGGTGCGCTCCAGCGGCAGCGTCGCGGTGAACCAGTGGCGGGAGCCGTCGGTGTGCTCGTGCTCCATCGGCAGCGTGGTCACCTCGTGCAGCCCGTCGGCGTCGTCGACCCGCCCGTAGGCCGCCTGCACCTGGACGTCCACGGGGGTGAGGCCGGGCAGCTCCACCTCCGCGCGCAGGGCCAGCGTCGACCCGATCTCGGGGGTGTCGCCGGCGCCGGTGGCCTCGACGTGGGCGACCCGGACGGCGCTCCAGTGCTCCAGCAGGTGCGCCCGCCAGTCGGCCTCGGTCCGGGCCGGGCCGTAACCGCCGTCGGCCATCGCGCGGGCGGAGCCGGCGGCCGGGACGTACAGCTGCTGCACGTAGTCGCGGACCATGCGGGTGGCCAGCACCTTGGGACCGGTCTCGCGCAGGGTGTGGCGCACCATCTCGACCCACCGGGTCGGGACGCCGTCCCGGTCGGTCTCGTAGAAGCGCGGCAGCACCTGGTTGCCGAGCAGGTCGTAGATCGCCCGCGCCTCGATCTCGTCGCGTCGGTCGGCGTCGGTGACGCCGTCGGCGGTGGGGATGGCCCAGCCGTTCTGACCGTCGAACCACTCGTCCCACCACCCGTCGCGGATGGAGAGGTTGAGCCCGCCGTTCAGCGCGGCCTTCATGCCCGAGGTGCCGCAGGCCTCCAGCGGGCGCAGCGGGTTGTTCAGCCAGACGTCGCAACCCCAGTAGAGGTAGCGGGCCATGCCGATGTCGTAGCCGGGCAGGAACGCGATCCGGTGTCGGATCTCGGGGTCGTCGGCGAACTTCACCATCTGCTGGATCAGCTGTTTGCCGCCGTCGTCGGCCGGGTGGCTCTTGCCGGCGATGACCAGCTGGACCGGCCGCTCAGGGTCCAGCAGCAGCGCCTTGAGCCGCTGCGGGTCACGCAGCATCAGGGTGAGCCGCTTGTAGGAGGGCACCCGGCGGGCGAAGCCGATGGTGAGGACGTCGGGGTCGAACGCGGTGGCGGTCCAGCCCACCTCGGACTCCGCGGCCCCGCGGGACAGTGCCGTCTCCCGGAGCCGGCGGCGCACCTCCTCGACCAGCCGGCCGCGCAGCAGCCGGCGGGTGCTCCACAGGTCACCGGCGGAGATGTGGTCGACGCCGTCGAAGTGCACGTCGCCGTCGACCTCCACCGGGTCGCCCTGGGAGCCGGCCTGGCTGCCCAGGTCGACCAGCTCACGGGCGGTCCAGGTGGGCGCGTGCACGCCGTTGGTGATGGAGCCGATCGGCACGTCGCCCTCGTCGAAGCCGGCCCACAGGTCGCGGAACATGTGCCGGCTGACGTGCCCGTGCAGCTGGCTGACGCCGTTGGCGCGCTGACCCAGCCGCAGGCCCATGTGCGCCATGTTGAACTTGGTCGGGTCCTCCTCGGCACCCAGCGGGATGAGCTGGTCCAGCGGGACGCCGAACCCGGCGAAGTAGCGCTCGATGAGCGCCCGCGGGAAGCGGTCGATGCCGGCGGGCACCGGGGTGTGGGTGGTGAACACCGTGCCGGCCCGCACCGCCTGCAGCGCCTCGGCGAAGGACAGCCCGTGGGACTCGGTCAGCTCGCGGATCCGCTCCACGCCCTGGAAGCCCGCGTGGCCCTCGTTGGCGTGGAAGACCTCCGGCTGCGGCGTGCCGGTGAGCGAGCAGTAGGCGCGCAGCGCGCGGACGCCGCCGATGCCCAGCAGCATCTCCTGGCGCAGCCGGTGGTCCTCGTCGCCGCCGTAGAGGCGGTCGGTGACGCCACGCTCGGCGGGCGCGTTCTCCTCGATGTCGCTGTCGAGCAGCAGCAGCGAGACCCGGCCGACCTGGGCCCGCCACACGTGCGCGTGCAGGGTGCGGCCCTCGGGCAGCGGCACGGTGATGACCGCGGCCGAGCCGTCGGGCTGGCGCAGCAGCTTGACCGGCAGGCCGTGCGGGTCCAGCGAGGGGTAGTGCTCCAGCTGCCAGCCGTCGGCCGACAGGCCCTGCTCGAAGTACCCGGCGCGGTAGAGCAGCCCCACCCCGATCAGCGGGACGCCGAGGTCGGAGGCGGCCTTGAGGTGGTCGCCGGCGAGGATGCCCAGGCCCCCGGAGTACTGCGGGAGCACCTCGGTGATGCCGAACTCCGCGGAGAAGTACGCGATGGACGCCGGGGCGTCGGCTCCGAGGGACTGGTACCAGTGCGGGCCCGACAGGTAGTCCTGCAGGTCGTCGACGACGTCCTGCAGGCGGCGGACGAATCGGCGGTCCCTGGCCAGTGCCGCCAGCCGCTCCGCGGAGACCTCACCGAGCACCTTCACCGGGTCCCCGTTGCAGGTGGTCCAGAGGGTCGGGTCGAGGGCCTCGAACAGGTCGCGGGTCTCGGGGTGCCACGACCAGCGGAGGTTCATCACGAGCTGGGACAGCGGCATCAGCTCCTCGGGGAGCGATGCCCGGACGGTGAACCTTCGGAGAGCGCGCACCGCCCGAGACTAACCAGCCCCCCGCGCCCGCCACAGGCGGCCGACGGGTGTCCCCACGCCCGCCCGACCTGCTCACACGAGCGCGGCGAACGGCGCTCTCCCGCCGACATGCCCGCAGACCGGGACCTCGATAGCGTGGCCGGGATGACTCGCCGCGCTGACCTCCGTCTCGGCATCACCGATGTCGCCCCCGTCGTCTCCTGCGGGTCCTTCTCGGCCCGCGCCGTGGTCGGCGAGCACCTGCCGATCACCGCCACCGTCTTCCGCGAGGGCCACGACGCCGTCGCGGCCAACGTGGTGTGGACGCCGCCCGGCGAGGACGGCGCGGCCCAGCCCCTGCGCCGCATGGCGCGGTTCGGCCAGGAGCCGGACCGCTGGATCGCCACGGTCGTCCCCGACCGGGACGGGCTGTGGACCTACCAGGTGGAGGCGTGGAGCGACCCGCTGGCGACCTGGCACCACGCGGTCGAGGTGAAGATCGAGGCCGGTCAGGGCCCTGAGGACCTCGCCAACGACCTCGAGGAGGGCGCCCGCCTGCTCGACCGGGTCGCCGGCGAGGCATCGGACGAGTGGCGCGAGCGGGTCACCGATGCCGCCGCCGCGCTGCGCGACACCTCCCGCGAGCTCACCGCCCGGGTCGCCCCGGCGCTGGCCGCTGGGCTCCAGGAGTACCTGCACGAGCACCCCGTTCGGGAACTGGTCACCGGCGGGCCGCGGTACGAGGTCTGGGTCGACCGGCCCCGGGCCCTCTACGGCTCCTGGTACGAGTTCTTCCCGCGCTCGGAGGGCCCCGTCGTCGGGGGCACGCCCACCCACGGCACCTTCACCACCGCCGCCGACCGGCTGCCGGCGATCGCCGACATGGGCTTCGACGTCGTGTACCTGCCGCCGATCCACCCGATCGGGCAGGTCAACCGCAAGGGGCGGAACAACACGCTCACGCCCGGGCCGGACGACGTCGGCTCGCCGTGGGCGATCGGCAGCGCCGAGGGCGGGCACGACGCCGTCCACCCGCAGTTGGGCACGATGGACGACTTCCGCGCCTTCGTCGCCCGCGCTCAGGAGCTGGGCATGGAGGTCGCCCTCGACCTCGCCCTGCAGGCCGCGCCGGACCACCCGTGGGTGACCAGCCACCCGGAGTGGTTCACCACCAAGCCCGACGGGACGATCGCCTACGCGGAGAACCCGCCGAAGAAGTACCAGGACATCTACCCGATCAACTTCGACAACGACCCCGAGGGCATCTACGCCGAGGTGCTGCGGGTCGTGCGGGTCTGGATGGACGCCGGAGTACGGGTGTTCCGGGTCGACAACCCGCACACCAAGCCGCTGGACTTCTGGCACTGGCTGATCTGGGAGGTCAAGAAGACCGATCCCGACGTGCTGTTCCTCGCCGAGGCCTTCACCCGGCCGGCGATGATGCACCAGCTCGCCCGGATCGGGTTCACGCAGTCCTACACGTACTTCACCTGGCGCACCGCGCGCGGGGAGATCGAGGACTACGGCCGCGAGCTGGCCAGCAACAGCCACTACATGCGGCCGAACTTCTTCGTCAACACCCCGGACATCCTCCACGAGTCGCTGCAGTTCGGCGGCCCGCCGATGTTCAAGATCCGCGCTGTCCTGGCCGCGATGATGAGCCCGACGTGGGGCGTCTACTCCGGCTTCGAGCTGTTCGAGCACGTGGCCGTGCGGCCGGGCAGCGAGGAGTACCTGGACAGCGAGAAGTACCAGCTGCGACCGCGGGACTGGGCCGCGGCCGAGGCCTCCGGGCACAGCCTCGCGCCCTACCTGCGGAGGCTCAACGAGATCCGTCGGGCCCACCCGGCCCTGCAGCAGCTGCGCACGCTGCGGTTCCACTCGGTGGACAACCCGAACCTGATCTGCTTCTCGAAGACCGACCCGGGCTCCCAGGACGCCGTGATCGTGGTGGTCAGCCTCTCCAGCCACCACACCCAGATCGGCACCACCGCCCTGGACCTGCCCACGCTCGGCCTGGAGTGGTACGAGCGGTTCGCCGTGACCGATGAGCTGACCGGCGCCAGCTGGGACTGGGGCCAGTTCAACTACGTCGAGCTCGACCCCTACCGGGAGCCCGCGCACGTCTTCTCCGTCACCCGCCCCCGGGTGGTCCAGGTACCGCCGCCGGTCGCCTGACCACTCCCCTACCCGCTCCCCTGCTGAACCGAGGGCGACTTCCTGCGATGACCGTTCCCGTCCCTGGCCTCCCCGCCGGCCGCACCGACTCCCCGAGGTCGGCGCTGCCGGCCCCCGGCGCCGACCCCGACTGGTACAAGCGCGCCGTCTTCTACGAGGTGCTCGTCCGTGGCTTCGCCGACAGCAACGCCGACGGCGTCGGCGACCTGCGCGGCATGTTGGACAAGCTCGACTACCTGCAGTGGCTGGGCGTCGACTGCCTCTGGCTCCCGCCGTTCTTCGCCTCGCCGCTGCGCGACGGCGGCTACGACGTCAGCGACTACACCGCGGTGCTGCCGGAGTTCGGTGACATCGAGGACTTCAAGGAGTTCCTCGACGCCGCCCACGCCCGCGGCATGCGCGTGATCATCGACTTCGTCATGAACCACACCTCGGACCAGCACCCCTGGTTCCAGGCCAGCCGCAGCGACCCCGAGGGCCCCTACGGCGACTTCTACGTGTGGGCCGACGACGACACCGGCTACCGGGACGCGCGGATCATCTTCGTCGACACCGAGAGCTCCAACTGGTCCTTCGACCCGGTGCGCAAGCAGTACTTCTGGCACCGCTTCTTCTCCCACCAGCCGGACCTCAACTTCGAGAACCCGCGGGTGCAGGAGGCGATCATCGATGCCCTGCGCTTCTGGCTGGACCTGGGCATCGACGGGTTCCGGCTCGACGCCGTCCCCTACCTGTTCGAGGAGGAGGGGACCAACTGCGAGAACCTCCCGAAGACCCACCAGTTCCTCAAGCACGTCCGCAAGGTCGTCGAGGCCGACTACCCCGACCGCGTGCTGCTGTGCGAGGCGAACCAGTGGCCGGCCGACGTCGTCGAGTACTTCGGTGAGGACGGCGACGAGTGCCAGATGGCGTTCCACTTCCCGGTGATGCCGCGCCTGTTCATGGGCGTGCGGCGGGAGCAGCGCTTCCCGATCTCGGAGATCATGGCGCAGACCCCGGACATCCCCGCCAACTGCCAGTGGGGCATCTTCCTGCGCAACCACGACGAGCTGACCCTCGAGATGGTCACCGACGAGGAACGCGACTACATGTGGGCCGAGTACGCCAAGGACCCCCGCATGAAGGCCAACATCGGCATCCGTCGCCGGCTGGCGCCGCTGCTGGACAACGACATGGACACCCTGGAGCTGTTCAACGCGCTCCTGCTGTCCCTGCCGGGCTCCCCGGTCCTCTACTACGGGGACGAGATCGGCATGGGCGACAACATCTGGCTCGGTGACCGCGACGGCGTCCGGACGCCGATGCAGTGGACGCCGGACCGCAACGGCGGCTTCTCCACCGCCGACCCGCAGCGGATGTACCTGCCGCTGAACCAGGACCCGGTCTACGGCTACCAGGTGACCAACGTCGAGTCCCAGCTGCGCAACACCACCTCGATGCTGCACTGGATCCGGCAGATGATCCGCGTCCGCAAGGAGCACCCGACCTTCGGGCTGGGCACCTACGCCGAGATCGGCTCGCGCAACCCGACCGTGCTCTCCTTCGTGCGCGAGTTCGGCGACGACGTCGTGCTGTGCGTGAACAACCTGTCCCGCTTCCCGCAGCCGGTGGAGCTGGACCTGCGCCGGTTCGAGGGCTACACCCCGATCGAGCTCACCGGCCGGGTGGAGTTCCCGCAGATCGGCGTCCTGCCCTACATGCTCACGCTGGCCGGCCACGGCTTCTACTGGTTCGAGCTGAGCAAGCCCGCCGCGCCCGAGGCCGAGGAGACCGAGGACTGGGAGAGCACCGCGGCCAGCACGGTCGCGGAGTCCCTGTTGGCCGCGGGGGTGGTCTCCGCCGCGACGGAGATCCCCGGCGACAGCGACACCCGGTCCGGAGACGACGTCCCGCCCAGCCCCGGAGGCGACCGATGAGCGCACTGACCGATCTGCTCCGCGAATGGATGCCCCACCAGCGCTGGTTCGGCAGCAAGGGCCGGGAGTGGAGCGACGTCACCGAGGAGGGCTTCCTGCTCGACCAGGCCGACCCGGTGCTGTCGGTGCACCGGGTACGCGTCTCCTACACCGACGGCGTGAGCGAGACGTACCTGGTGCCGCTGTCGTGGCGGGACCACCCGGTCGAGGAGCTCAACTCCGCGTTCATCGGCGCGGTGCCCTCGGGGGAGCGGGAGAGCTACGCCTACGACGCCATGCGCGACCGGGACGCCACCACGCCGTGGCTGATCCACCTGGTCAACGCCTCGACGATCGGGCCCATGCACTTCCACCCGGCGGGGGTGGCCTACATCCCCGAGGGCGTGCCCGGCGACATCCTCTCCACCGAGCAGAGCAACACCTCGCTGGTCTACGGCCAGGAGGCGATCTTCAAGCTGTTCCGGCGGCTGGAGCCCGGGCTCAACCCCGACGTGGAGGTCCACGACGCGCTGCGCAAGACGCAGAACCCGCACATCGCCTCGCTGCTCGGGCACATCGAGATCGACGACCCCGACCCGTCGGCGGAGCCGGCCACCGTGGCGATGCTGCAGACGTTCGTGCCCAACGCCAGCGACGGCTGGCGGCTGGCCACCGCCAGCGTCCGGGACCTGTACGCCGAGGGTGACCTGCACGCCGACGAGGTCGGCGGGGACTTCGCCGCGGAGAGCGAGCGGCTGGGCGCGGCGACCGCGTCGGTGCACGCCGACATGGCCAAGGTCCTGCCCACCGAGCCCGCCGACCGCTCGTGGTTCGCCACCGTGGCCGAGCAGATGACCGCCCGGCTCGACGCCGCGATCGCCGTCGTCCCGCAGCTGGCCGAGCACGCCGACGGCCTGCGCGCCGTGTACGCCGCCGTGGCCTCCGCCCAGGAGACCGTCGTCCGGCAGCGGGTGCACGGCGACCTGCACCTCGGCCAGGTGCTGCGCACCGCCACCGGATGGATCGTGCTGGACTTCGAGGGTGAGCCGGCCCGTCCGCTGGCCGACCGCCGCGAGCTCGACAGCCCCATGCGTGACGTCGCCGGCATGCTGCGCAGCTTCGACTACGCGGCACGTCACATGCTCGTCGAGCAACCCGACGACTCCCAGCGCGCATACCGGGCGCAGGAGTGGGCAGAGCGCAACCGCAGCGCCTTCTGCGCCGGGTACTCGGCCGCCAGCGGGCTGAACCCGTGCGGTGACTCCCCGTTGCTGCGGGCCTTCGAGGCGGACAAGGCCGTGTACGAGTGCGTCTACGAGGCGCGCAACCGCCCACACTGGCTGATGATCCCGCTGCAGTCGCTGTCGCGGCTCACCGCCGCGGTCTGACGCGCGGGCCCACCCGACCACCGACCACCCGCACCGAAGAGGACGGCGACGCGATGACGACCCCCGAGGGGACGACCGACAGCACCACCGGCGCCACCGAGCCCACCATCGACTCCGGGAGCCGCCCGCCGGCGACCAAGGAGGAGCTGCAGGCCGCCGTCGAGGAGAAGGCGGCGCGAGCCGAGGCCGCCGAGAGCGAGCCGGTCGTGAACCCCACCGCGCCGCGCAAGCGGGCCGCGGCGAAGAAGGCACCGGCCGCCAGGAAGGCACCGGCGGCGAAGAAGACCACCGCGGCGAAGAAGACGACGGCCGCTGCCACGGACGCCGAGGGCGCCCCGGCGAAGGAGACCGCCAAGCGGGCCGCCGCGAAGAAGGCCACCCCCCGCGCTGCGGCGGCGAAGAAGACCGCTGCCGCCCGGGCGGCGGGCGACGTGGACACCCCGCAGGACGACGTCGTGCTCGAGCAGGGAGGCACCGCCACCCCGGTGGTCGCCCCGGCGCCGATCGCCGAGCCCGGCAGTCCCAGCGGCGCACCGGCTCCGCAGCCCGAGCCGCCGAGCCCGGACCCGGCCGAGCCGAGCACGCCACAGGCGCCGGAGGACGGCGCCGGCGGCGTCGGGACCGGCGAGACCGCCGAGGTCGCGGCCGGCGACGCCGGCGGGCTCCCGTCCGCGGGCGCGGGGCCCGCGGGCACGGCCGGCACCGGGACGCCCCCGGACGCGCAGCCCGCCGCCGAGGAGGTCACCGGCAAGCAGCTGCGGGCGATCGTGGAGGGCTGGTCCTACTCGCCGCACAGCGTGCTCGGCGCGCACCGGGCCGAGCGGGGTTGGGTGGTGCGCACGCTGCGGCCGGACGCGGTCTCGGTCACCGTCGTCGACCAGGACGGCTCCCGCCACGAGGCGCGTCAGCTGCACGGCGGCGGGATCTACGAGGCCCAGCTCCCCCAGCAGCCCGGTGACTACCGGATCGAGGTCAGCTACGGCGACGGCCAGGGTGGCACCACCACCTTCACCGTCGACGACCCCTACCGCTGGCTGCCCACCGTGGGTGAGCTGGACCAGCACCTCATCCGCGAGGGCCGGCACGAGCGGCTCTGGGACGTTCTCGGCGCGCACGTGCGGCGCTACGAGACGCCGGGCGGCCCGGTGGAGGGCGTGTCCTTCGCCGTCTGGGCACCCAACGCCCAGGGGGTGAAGGTCACCGGCGACTTCGACTACTGGGAGGCCCGCGCCTATCCGATGCGGTCGCTGGGCTCCTCGGGCGTCTGGGAGATCTTCGTCCCCGGCGTCCAGGTGGGGACGCGCTACCGGTACCACGTGCTCGGTCGCGACGGGGTGTGGCGGGAGAAGTCCGACCCGCTGGCCTTCGCCACCGAGGTGCCGCCACTCAACGCCTCGGTCGTCACCGCGTCCACCCACGAGTGGCAGGACGACGCGTGGCTCGCCGACCGCGCGCAGGCCGGCTGGCACCAGCGGCCGATGAGCGTCTACGAGGTGCACATCGGCTCGTGGCGGCAGGGCCTGTCCTACCGGCAGCTCGCCGACGAGCTGGTCGACTACGTCGTGTCGGCCGGGTTCACCCACATCGAGTTCATGCCGGTCGCCGAGCACCCCTTCGGCGGCTCGTGGGGGTACCAGGTCACCTCCTACTACGCCCCGACCGCGCGCTACGGCAGCCCCGACGACTTCCGTTACCTGGTGGACCGGGCCCACCAGGCCGGCATCGGCGTCATCGTCGACTGGGTCCCGGCACACTTCCCCAAGGACGACTGGGCGCTGGCCCGCTTCGACGGCACCCCGCTCTACGAGCACGGTGACCCGCGCCGGGGCGAGCAGCTGGACTGGGGCACCTACGTCTTCGACTTCGGCCGGTCCGAGGTCCGCAACTTCCTCGTGGCCAACGCCCTGTACTGGTGCAAGGAGTTCCACGTCGACGGCGTCCGGGTCGACGCGGTGGCCTCGATGCTCTACCTGGACTACTCCCGCTCGGAGTGGGCGCCCAACAAGTACGGCGGCCGGGAGAACCTGGAAGCCGTGGCGTTCCTGCAGGAGATGAACGCGACGGTCTACCGCGAGGTACCGGGCGTGGTCACCATCGCCGAGGAGTCGACCGCGTGGCCCGGCGTCACCCGGCCCACGCACCTCGGCGGCCTCGGCTTCGGCTTCAAGTGGAACATGGGCTGGATGCACGACTCGCTGGCCTACATCGAGCGCGAGCCGGTGCACCGCAGCTACCACCACGGGCAGCTCACGTTCTCGATGATGTACGCGTACTCCGAGAACTACGTGCTGCCGATCAGCCACGACGAGGTCGTCTACGGCAAGGGCTCCCTGCTGCGGAAGATGCCTGGCGACCGGTGGCAGCAGCTGGCCAACCTGCGCGCCTACCTGGCCTACATGTGGGCGCACCCGGGAAAGCAGTTGCTGTTCATGGGCTCGGAGTTCGGACAGGACGCCGAGTGGGCCGAGAGCCGCTCGCTGGACTGGTGGCACCTCGACGACCCCGCCCACCGCGGCATCCTCTCGTTGGTCACCGATCTCAACGCCCGCTACAAGGAGCTGCCGGCGCTGTGGTCGCAGGACGTCGACCCGGCCGGGTTCCAGTGGATCGACGCCAACGACGCGTCGGGCAACGTGCTGTCGTTCCTCCGGTACGGGCTCCCCAGCGCCTCCTCCGGCGGCGAGTCGGCCGATGCGCCGGGGACCGGCGGTGGGCAGGCGCTGGCCTGCGTCGTCAACTTCTCCGGCGCGCCGCACCACGGCTACCGGATCGGGCTGCCGCGTCCGGGCACCTGGCGAGAGGTGGTCAACACCGACGCGGAGGGCTACGGCGGCTCGGGCGTGGGCAACCTGGGTGGCATCGAGGCCGTCGAGGAGCCGTGGCACGGCCAGCCCTGCTCGGCGACACTGTCGGCTCCGCCGCTGGGCACCGTCTGGTTCCTGCACGAGGGCTGAGCGCCTCCCCTGCGCGGCCGGCGCACCTCCCCGGCCGCGCAGTGAACCCGCCTGCAGCGCGTCCCCGGCGCCGGCCCGACGCCGCACGCGCCGGTGACCGACCGCTCGACGGCGCGTGCGCCGGACACACCCCCTGACGAGGCCCTGACCGGGCATCATGTGCCGGCTCCCCGCCCGCCGTCTGGCCGCGGCGGTCCCGCCCAGACGAGGGAACACGGCTCCATGAGGCAGGTCCTGCGCGGCGCGACGACCGCGGCTGCCGTGGGCGGCGTGCTGCTGCTCGCGGGTTGCTCCACCACGGTCCCCGGTACCGCGATGCCGGCCGACCCGGTGACCGACGTGTCGGCCGAGGCCTTCCCGGTCACCGGGGCCACCGACGACGACATCGACCGCTCCGCCCGCAACGCGCTGGCCGACCTCACCACCTTCTGGACCGGCGCCTACCCCGAGTTCTACGACGCGGAGCTGACCCCGCTGCGTGGCGGCTACTCCTCGGTGGACGCCGACGACATCGACCCGGGCCTGTACCCGGACACCGGGGTGGGCTGCCAGCAGCTGCCGATCGACCCGTCCGAGGTCGAGGGCAACGCCTTCTACGAGCAGACCTGCGACGTCATCGTCTACGACGGTGCGCTCCTGGAGGGCTGGGCGAGCTGCACGGCCGCTTCCTGGGCCCGGCCGTCATGGCCCACGAGTTCGGCCACGCCATGCAGGCCCGGTTCGGCTTCAGCGAGGTGACGATCCGCGACGAGACGCAGGCCGACTGCTTCGCCGGTCCGTTCACCCGCTGGGTGGCCGACGGCAACGCCGAGCACGTCAGCCTGCGCGTTCCGGAGCTCGACGACGTCCTCGTGGGGTTCCTCGAGCTCCGCGACCCGGTGGGTACCGACGAGGACGTGGAGGGGGCGCACGGCTCCGGGTTCGACCGGGTGTCGGGCTTCCACTCCGGCTACACCGGCGGCGTGGGCACCTGCCGCGACGAGTTCGGCCCCGACCGGGTCTTCACCGCCCGCGAGTTCGACGACCGGCTCGACGAGGCCAACGAGGGCAACGCGCCCTACGAGGACATCGGCACCCTCGTCGCCGACTCGCTGCCGCTGTTCTACGACTCCTGGTTCCCGCAGGTCGCCGGCACCGCCTTCGAGGCGCCGGCCATCGCGGGCTTCGACGGCACCGCGCCGGACTGCGGCGACATGCGTGCCGAGGACCTCGACCTCGGGTACTGCGCGGCCGACGGCACCGTCTACGTCGACGAGACCGACCTGCTCCAGCCCGCCTACTCCGACGTCGGCGACTTCGCCGTCGCCACCGCGGTGTCCCTGCCCTACGCCGAGGCCGCCCGCGACCAGCTGGGGCTGTCCACCGACGACAGCGCCGCGACGGTGTCGACGGTGTGCCTGACCGGCTGGTACACCGCCCGCTTCGTCGACGGCGACTTCGAGGAGGTCACCGAGCTGTCCCCCGGCGACGTCGACGAGGCGATCGTCTTCCTGCTCACGTACGGCCGGTCCGGCAGCGTGCTGGCCGACGTCGGGACCAGGGGCTTCGAGCTGGTCGGGGCCTTCCGCGACGGATTCCTGGAGGGCGGCACCGCCTGCGACCTGGGCATCTGAGGCAGGCCACCGGCGGGGCCCCGCTCCCCCAGCGAGGCCGCCGCCGGGGTGGGACGATGCCCCGGACATGCCTGCTGCCGTGCTGCGCCGGGCGGTCCTGGCCCTCCTGGCCGTGGCCGCGCTGCTCGTCGTGTCCGGCTGCTCGGTCGTCGTCCTCGGCCGGCCCAGCGCCGCCGACCCGCCCCCGGACGACGCCGACCCCGGCCGCGTGGACGTCGTGGGCGCCGTCGACGGGCCGATCGACCTGCTCGCCCGCAACGCGCTCGCCGACCTCGAGGACTACTGGGCCGAGCAGTTCCCCGACGTGTTCGGCGCCCGCTTCGACCCGCTGGCGGGGGGCTACTTCAGCGTCGACCCGGCCGACGTCGACCCCGCGGTGTACCCGCAGGGCGTCGGGTGCGGCACCGACCCGCGCGAGGTCGAGGACAACGCGTTCTACTGCTCGGCGCCACAGGCCCCCCACTCCGACTCGATCAGCTACGACCGGACGTTCCTCGCCGAGCTCGCCGACGGGTACGGGCGGTTCATCCCCGCACTGGTGATGGCGCACGAGTTCGGGCACGCGGTCCAGGCCCGGGTCGGCTCCCCGCCGACGTCGATCGCCACGGAGACGCAGGCCGACTGCTTCGCCGGCGCGTGGACGGCGTGGGTGGCCGAGGGCCGCGCCACGCACTCCCAGATCCGGGAGCCGGAGCTGGACCAGCTGCTGCGCGGCTACCTCCTGCTGCGGGACCCGGTCGGGACGGGCACCGACGAGCAGCAGGCGCACGGGTCCTACTTCGACCGCGTCTCCGCGTTCCAGGAGGGCTTCGACGACGGCCCGGTCGCCTGCCGCGACCGGTTCGGGCCCGACCGCGTGTTCACCCAGGGCGAGTTCACCACCGACGAGGACTTCCTCAGCGGCGGCAACGCGCCCTACGGGACGATCGAGCAGATCGTCGAGACCTCGCTGCCGGAGTTCTGGGACCGCGCGTTCACCGAGGTCCTCGACGACCGCTTCACCGCCCCGCAGCTCGAGCCCTTCCGCGGGCAGGCGCCCGGGTGCGCCACCGACGACGTCGACCTCGTGTACTGCCCGCCCGGGGACGGCACCGGCGACGCCGGGCTGGTCGGCTACGACGAGCAGGACCTGATCGGCCCGGCCTACGAGTCACTGGGCGACTACGCCGTCCCCACCGCCGTCGCCATCCCCTACGCGCTGGCAGCCCGCGACCAGCTGGGGCTGTCCGCCGAGGGTGACGAGGCGCTGCGGTCAGCGGTGTGCCTGGCCGGCTGGTACAGCGCGCAGGTCTACAACGGCGAGCTGACGAACGTCGTCATCTCCCCCGGCGACCTCGACGAGAGCGTGCAGTTCCTGCTGGAGTACGGCAACGACCCGCAGGTGCTCGGCGCGACCGACGTCTCGGGCTTCCAGCTCGTCGACCTCTTCCGCGGCGGGTTCCTCGAGGGCGCCCGCGCCTGCGACGTCGGCGTCTAGGCCCCCGTGCAGGGTCCCGCCGCGAGCGTGCGAGCGGTGGGGGGCACGGGGGTCCTTCTTCAGTACAGGGCGAGAGTGAGCTGGCGGCGGGCGTCGCCCACCCGCGGGTCCTGGTCCCCGACGACGCCGAACAGCTCCACGAGGTGCTTGCGGACCTGGTCGCGCTCCTCGCCGGCGGTCCGGCGGACGACGTCGAGCAGGCGGGCGAACGCACCCTCGACGTCCCCGGTGCCGAGCAGGAAGTCGGCGGCGCGGGTCTGCGCGGTCACGTCGTCGGGTGCCGCGTCGGCGAGGGCCAGCGCGTCGGGCCCGGCCTCGTCGGCGCGCCGGAACAGCTGCACCTGGCGCAGGGCGAGGCCGGCGACCGGGTGGTCGGGCTCGGCGTCGACGATCGCCTGGTAGGCGGCCTCCGCGGCGGCGAGGTCGCCGCGCTCGAGGGCGGCCTCGGCGGCGTCCAGACGCGGGTCGTCGTCCGCGGCCTCACCGTCTCCGGCGTCGGGCACGGCGCCGCCGGTGGTGGCGCGGACCAGCTCGGCGACGAACTGGCGGGCCTGGTCCTCGGGGATGGCGCCGGTGAACTCGGCGACCAGCTGCCCCTGCCAGACGGCCTTGACCGCCGGGATGCCCTGCACCCGCAGGCCCTGGGCGAGCGCCGGGTTGGCGTCGACGTCCACCTTGGCCAGCACCCAGGACCCGCCACCCTCCGCGGCCAGCCGCTCGAGCACCGGGGACAGCTGCTTGCACGGCCCGCACCACTCGGCCCACAGGTCGAGCACGACCGGGACCTGGAAGGACCGGTCGAGCACCTCGGCCTGGAAGGTGTCCTCGGTGACGTCGACGACCGCGGCGCCGGGCGCACCGGCGGGGGCGGCCGGGCTGGGCGGCGGCGCGGCCTGGGCCCGTGCCGCGGCCTCGGAGCGGGCCTTGACGGCGGCGAGGTCGACCGCGCCGGCCAGGGAGGCGGCCAGATGCGCCTGCTGGGCCTGAGCGCGCGGGTCGGGGCGTCCGGGGCGGGAGGGCTGCATGACCTCGATCATCCCACCGCCGCCGCGGGGACGTCGCGGGGTGCTCAGCCGACGGCGGCCTCGGCGTCGGCCACGTCGCCGGCGCCGAGCCGGACCCGCTTGAGGATGTCGAACAACGTCTGCAGCTCCGCCTCGGGAACGTCCCCCAACCCGAAGTCGAGGGCGTTGAGCGCGCTGGTGGCCTCCTCGACCACGGCGCGCCCGCGTTCGGTGATGCCGGCCAGCACGCCCCGGCCGTCGGCCGGGTTGGGCCGTCGGTGGACGTAGCCGGCGGCGACCAGCCGGTCGATCGCGTTCGTGACGCTCGTGGGGTGGACCATCAGCCGGCTGCCGATGACCTTCAGCGGCAGCTCACCGGTGCGGCTGAAGACGAGGAGCACGAGGACCTCGTAGCGCGCGAAGGTCAGCGCGTGCGGCCGCAGCGCCTCGTCGAACCGGGCGAGCAGGATCTGCTGGACCCGGAACACCGACGTCGCGGCGCGCATCGTCGCGGCCGGGCCGAAGTGCTCCTCCCACGACGCCCCGGCGCGCTCGATGGGATCGAAGGGCAACCCCAGCGGTCGGACCATGGCTCCAGAGGTTACGGGCCGCGCTCCCGGGGCCGGTCGTCGGCGAGGTCCCGTCGAGTGGCGAGTCGTCGTGGCCTCGGCCCCGTGGAGACCACGGCGGCTCGCCACTCGACGTCAGTTCGCGGGCGGGGCCGGGCGCAGTGGGGGCACGTGCCGCAGGCCGAAGACCTCGCGCAGCGCCACCCGCGCCGCGTTGTCGCCGCAGGCGCCGTGCACGGCCGGCCCCGGTGGTGTCGCCGAGGAGCCGAGGTAGACGCCCGGCACCGGCGTCTTGTACGTGTTCCACCGCGGCACCGGCCGGGCGAGCATCTGCCGCAGGGTCGCCTGGCCGTTGGAGATGTCCCCACCGAGGTAGGCCGGGTTCCACTTCTCCATGGCGACGGCGTCCTTGGTGACCCGGTCGACGACGGTGTCCTTGAAGCCCGGCGCGAAGCGCTCCACCTGGTTCTCGATGGCCTCGGTCATGTCGACGTCGGCGCCGTGCGGCACGTGCACGTACGCCCAGAAGACGTGCCCGCCCTCCGGTGCCCGCGTCGGGTCCGGGACGGTCGGCTGGACGGCGAGCACGTACGGGCGGTCGGTGAGCCGCCCCTGGTTGGGGGCCCGCTCGCCGGCGATGGTCTCCTCCAGGGTGCCGGCGATGTGGATGGTCCCGGCCCGGCGGACGTCGGGGTTGGTCCAGGGCACCGGCTCGGACAGGATCCAGTCGACCTTGAAGACGCCGGCGCCGTGCTCGTAGCGACGCACCCACCGGCGGTAGCCCTCGTGCACCCGGTCGCCGGCCATGTCGACGAAGGCCTCCGGCGTGGTGTCCAGCAGCACCGCCGGCACGCCGTCGAACTCGCGCAGGTCGGTGACCAGGTGCCCGGTCACCACCTCGCCGCCCTGCTGTTCCAGCGCGGTGACCATCGCGTCGGCCAGGTTCTGCGAGCCGCCCTCGACCAGCGGCCAGCCGACGTGGTGGCCGAGCATCGTCAGCAACATGCCCAGCGCGGAGGTCAGGGGCTGGCTCAGGTCCAGCATGCCGTGCGCCGCGGCCCCGCCCAGCAGGGCTCGGGCCTCCTCGGTCTCGAAGTACCGGTGGGCCAGCCACCGCACGTTGGGCAGCCCGTTGAGCCCGAACTTGGTGATCGGCCCGACGCTGCGCGTGGGCAGCCGCCGCAGCCGGCTGGTCAGGAAGAAGTCGATGACGTCGGTGCCGTGCTCGACCAGCGGCTCGAACAGCCGCCGGTAGGCCGGCCCGTCCGCCCCCAGACCCGCGGCGGTCTCCTCCAGCGAGCGGCGCGCGATCGAGGCGCGTCCGCCGTCCAGGGGGTGCGCGTAGTTGATCTCCGGCTGGACCAGCCGCACGCCGCGGCTGGCCAGGTCGAACTCGCGGAAGAACGGCGCCGCGGCGGCCATCGGCTGCACGATCGAGCAGACGTCGTGCCGGTACCCGGGCCGCATGAGCTCCTCGGTGCGCATGCCACCGCCGG
The DNA here is from genome assembly GCF_900215145.1 of Geodermatophilus sabuli. Classification (GTDB taxonomy): domain Bacteria; phylum Actinomycetota; class Actinomycetes; order Mycobacteriales; family Geodermatophilaceae; genus Geodermatophilus; species Geodermatophilus sabuli. Next base: position 41,130 of record NZ_OBDO01000010.1, read on the forward strand.
GGCGTTCGGCCGCCTCCACGACCTGCACGCGCAGGCCGGCGGCGGCCAGCCGCAGGGCCGCGGCGAGCCCGTTGGGCCCCGATCCGACGACGACGGCGTCCGGCTTCCCGTTCACCCCGCCATCCTGCCCTCAGCGGGTCACAACTGCGCGAGGAGCACGTCGGCGGCCCGGAAGGGGTCGGTCTCCCCCGCGACCACCGCCTCGGCCAGAGCCCCGAGCGCCACGGAGCCCCGCACCTCGCCCATCCGCTCGCGCAGGCCGGCCAGGGCGATCGCCTCGATCTCGCGGGCCGCCCGCTCCACCCGCCGGCGGGCGCGTTCCCCCGACGAGTCCAGCCAGCGGCGGTGCTCGTCGATCGCCTCGACCAGAGCCGCGACGCCCTCGCCGCCACCCCGGGTGGCGACCGTGCGGCAGACCGGCGGCCGCCAGGCGCCGTCGCGGCGCTCGCCCAGCGTGAGCATCGCGCGCAGGTCGCGCACCGTCTGGTCGGCGCCGTCCCGGTCGGCCTTGTTGACGACGAGGACGTCGGCGACCTCGAGGATCCCGGCCTTCGCCGCCTGGATCCCGTCGCCCATGCCGGGCGCCAGCAGCACCAGCGTCGTGTCGGCGAGGGAGGCGATCTCCAGTTCGGACTGCCCGACGCCGACGGTCTCGACCAGCACCACGTCGCACCCGGCGGCGTCGAGGACGCGCAGCGCCTGCGGCGTCGCCCAGGCCAGCCCCCCGAGGTGCCCGCGGGAGGCCATGGACCGGATGTACACGCCGGCGTCGCCGGCGTGGTCCTGCATGCGCACCCGGTCGCCGAGCAGCGCGCCGCCGGAGAAGGGGGACGACGGGTCGACGGCGAGCACGCCGACCCGCTGCCCGGCCTGCCGGTAGGCGCGCACCAGCGCGGTCGTCGTCGTCGACTTGCCGACGCCGGGCGCGCCGGTCAGGCCGATCACCCGGGCTCGCACGGTGTGCGGGGCCAGCGCCGCGGCCACCTCCCGCACCGCCGGGCTGGCGTCCTCCACCAGAGAGATCAGCCGCGCCACGGCGCGGGCCTCGCCGGCCCGCGCGCGGGCGACGAGATCGGGGAGGTCGACCGTCCGCCGTCCCCGGCGGGCGGTCGGGACCGCGGTCGGGCCGGGACCCGACCCGCTCACGCCCTGGCGGGTACGTGCAGGACGAGCGCGTCGCCCTGCCCACCGCCGCCGCACAGCGCCGCGGCACCGACGCCGCCGCCGCGGCGGCCGAGCTCGAGCGCCAGGTGCAGCACGATGCGCGCCCCGCTCATCCCGATCGGGTGCCCCAGCGCGATCGCGCCGCCGTTGGGGTTGACCTTCTCCGGCTCGATGCCCAGCTCGCGGGTGGAGACGATGCCGACCGCGGCGAAGGCCTCGTTGAGCTCGACCAGGTCCAGGTCGGCCGGGTCGATGCCCTCCCGGGCGCAGGCCTTGGCGATGGCCCGCGACGGCTGGCTCTGCAGGCTGGCGTCCGGGCCGGCGACGACGCCGTGCGCGCCGATCTCCGCGATCGGCGTGAGCCCCAGCTCGGCGGCCTTGGCCGCGCTCATGACCACGACCGCGCAGGCGCCGTCGGAGATCTGCGAGGCCGACCCGGCGGTGATCGTGCCGTCCTTGGCGAAGGCCGGCTTGAGCTTGGACAGGCTGTCGGCGGTGGTGTCGGGGCGGATGCCCTCGTCGTCGCGGAACTCGATCGGGTCGCCCTTGCGCTGCGGGATCAGCACGGGGGTGATCTCGTCGTCGAACAGGCCGTTCTTGGCCGCCGCGGCGGCCTTCTGGTGGCTGGCGGCGGCGAAGGCGTCCTGCTCCTCGCGGGTCAGCTCGTAGCGGTCGTTGGCCTTCTCGGTCAGCTCCCCCATCGCGACCTGGTCGAAGGTGTCCGACAGGCCGTCGTGGGCCATCGAGTCGACCAGCTTCGTGTCGCCGTACTTGGTGCCGGTGCGGGAGTTGGCCAGCAGGTGCGGGGCCTGGGTCATCGACTCCATGCCGCCGGCGACGACGACGTCGAACTCCCCGGCCCGGATCAGCTGGTCGGCCAGCGCGATCGCGTCGATGCCCGACAGGCACACCTTGTTGAGGGTGAACGACGGCACCGACATGGGGATGCCGGCGGCCACGGCCGCGGGACGGGCCGGGTTCTGGCCGGCGCCGGCCTGCAGCACCTGGCCCATGATCACGTAGTCGACCTGGTCGCCGGAGATGCCGGCGCGCTCCAGGGCGGCCTTGATCGCAACGCCGCCGAGGTCGGCGGCGGAGAAGTCCTTGAGCGAGCCGAGCAGCCGACCCATCGGGGTGCGGGCGCCGCTGACGATGACCGAACGGGGCATGGGGGCCTCCAGTGCCGGGCCGCGACGGCGGCCGGGGTGCTCAGAGCGGGCCGCGCGGACGGCGCGGCTTCGTGCTTCCCCCGAGGATAGGACGGCGGAGCCACCGAGCGGCCGCCTCGACGCCGGACGTGACCCGCGTCACCCCGAGCTGTCGTCCCAGACGTCTGTTCGGGAGGATGCCGCCGTGACCACTGACTCACCCACCGGCCTCCCCGCCGACCTGCTCACCACCATCGACCACGTGGGCATCGCCGTCCCGGACCTGCGCGAGGCGATCGCCTTCTACGAGCTGGCCTTCGGCATCACGTCCGTGCACGAGGAGGTGAACGAGGAGCAGGGCGTCCACGAGGCGATGCTCGCCGTCGGTGACGGGGAGACGCGCATCCAGCTCCTGGCACCCCTGACCCCGGAGTCGACGATCGCGAAGTTCATCGGCCGCTCCGGCCCCGGACTGCAGCAGCTGGCCTTCCGGGTGACCGACGTCGAGGCGGCGAGCGCGACCCTCCGGGCGCGGGGCCTGCGGCTGCTCTACGACACCCCGAAGCGGGGCACGGCCGGGAGCCGGATCAACTTCGTCCACCCCAAGGACGCCGGCGGCGTCCTCGTCGAGCTCGTCGAGCCGGCGACGGACGGCCACTGACCGTCGTGTCCTGACGGCGTGGCTACTCGCCGGTAACGTCTCGCGTCACCGCACCGCTGGCACTGCCCCACCCGCGCCGCCTCCGACCGCAGCCGACGAAGACCCGGGAGACGCACGTGTTCGAGATCAGGGACGCCATCCTCGCCGACCAGCCCGACGCCCTCGCCGGGCTGCCGGTGCCGGAGTCCTACCGCGCCGTGCTGGTGCGCAAGGACGAGCAGGACATGTTCGCGGGCCTGCCCACCAAGGACAAGGACCCCCGCAAGTCCCTGCACGTGGAGGAGGTGCCGACCCCGGAACTGGGCCCGGGCGAGGCGATCGTGGCGGTGATGGCATCGTCGGTGAACTACAACACCGTCTGGACGTCGATCTTCGAGCCGGTCTCCACCTTCGGCTTCCTCGAGCGCTACGGCCGGCTGCACGACCTCGCCCGCCGGCACGACCTGCCCTACCACGTGGTCGGCTCCGACCTGGCCGGCGTCGTCCTGCGGGTGGGTCCCGGCGTGCACAAGTGGAAGGCCGGCGACGAGGTCGTCGCGCACTGCCTGTCGGTCGAGCTGGAGGACCCGGCCGGCCACGACGACACGATGCTCGACCCGCAGCAGCGGATCTGGGGCTTCGAGACCAACTTCGGCGGCCTCGCGGAGCTGGCGCTGGTCAAGAGCAACCAGCTCATGCCCAAGCCGGCGCACCTCACCTGGGAGGAGGCCGCCGCGCCCGGGCTGGTCAACTCCACCGCCTACCGGCAGCTCGTGTCGCACAACGGCGCGGCCATGAAGCAGGGCGACGTCGTGCTGATCTGGGGCGCCTCGGGCGGGCTGGGCTCCTACGCCACCCAGATGGCGCTCAACGGCGGCGCGATCCCGGTCTGCGTCGTCTCCAGCTCGGAGAAGGCCGACATCGTCCGGAAGATGGGCGCCGAGCTGGTCATCGACCGCTCCGCCGAGCAGTACACGTTCTGGAAGGACGAGCACACCCAGGACCCCCGGGAGTGGCAGCGGCTGGGCAAGCGGATCCGCGAGCTGACCGGCGGCGACGACCCCGACATCGTCTTCGAGCACCCCGGCCGGGAGACCTTCGGCGCCAGCGTCTACGTCGCCAAGAAGGGCGGCACGATCGTCACCTGCGCCTCCACCAGCGGCTACCTGCACCAGTACGACAACCGCTACCTGTGGATGAACCTCAAGCGGGTCATCGGCAGCCACTTCGCCAACTACAAGGAGGCGTGGGAGGCCAACCGGCTCATCGACCGCGGCCTGGTCCACCCCACCCTGTCCAAGGTCTACCCGATGGAGCAGGTCGGCCAGGCCGCCTGCGACGTGAAGAACAACGCCCACCAGGGCAAGGTCGGCGTCCTCACCCTCGCACCCGAGGAGGGCCTCGGCGTCACCGACAGCGAGAAGCGGGCACGGCACCTCTCCGCGATCAACCGCTTCCGGGGCGTCTGAACGAGGCCCCTCTCCGAGCCCCTCGGGGCCCGGGGAGGGGCTCGAGCCCGCGAGGGGCTGCTCTCCCAGCCCTCTCCTGGCAGTCTGCTGGGGATCGCGGCGACACGCCGCGCCCCCTTCCGCGACTCTGCGAGGATGGACGTATGAGCGACCCCCGCCGCGACATGCTCCCCATGCGTGAGGCCCAGCACTCGTTCGACGTGGTGCTGCGGGGTTTCGACCGACACCAGGTCGCCGAGACGATCGAGCGGCTCGAGGCCGACATCCGGGTGGCGTTCGCCGACCGGGACGCCGCGATGGCCCGGTCCGCCGACCTCGCCGGCCAGCTCCAGGCCATGCACGGCGAGATCGAGTCCCTGCGCCGCAAGGCCGCGTCGTCCGGGCCGGCCACGTTCGAGAACATGAGCGAGCGCATCTCGCACATGTTGCGGCTCGCCGAGGAGGAGGCCGCCGAGATCCGGCAGGCGGCCCAGGCCGAGGCGCAGGCGCTGCGCGAGCAGACCGCCGCCGAGGAACGGGCGATGCACGAGCGGCACGCGGCCGGCCGCGCGGAGGTCGAGCGGATGATCGCCGAGGCCCGGCAGAACGCCGAGCAGATCGCCAGCAAGGCGCAGATCCGCGCCGACGAGCTGGTCAGCAAGGCGCAGGAGAAGGTCGCCCGGCTCGACGCCGAGTCCCAGGCCCGGCGGACGAAGGTCGAGGAGGACTTCGAGATCGCCCAGCGGGCCCGCCGGCACGAGGCCGCCCAGCGGGACCAGGAGCGCGACCACGCCTCGGCCGAGGCCGCCCGGCAGCGGATCGCGGCGGCCGAGCAGCACGCCGCCCGGGTGGTCGGCGAGGCCGAGGCGGCCGCGGCGGCCATCCGTGCGGTGCGCGACGAGCTGACCGGTCGGCTGACCGAGGCCCGCCGCGTGCTGGACCGGCTGCCCGACCTCGGTGACCGGCGCCCGGAGCCGACCGCGGGCCCGAAGCCGCCCGTCCCGGCGCAGGACCGCCCCTCGCCCACGCCCCGGCAGCCGCAGCCGTCCGCCGCACCGCAGCCGTCCCCCGCCCCGAAGCCGGCGGCGCAGGAGCCCGTGGGCCCGGTGACCGCCCAGCAGCCCGCGGTCCGGTCCGCCACGGCGCCGCAGCCTGCGGTGACCCGCCCGGCCGAGGCGCCACGCACGGGCACCGGCGAGGCCGCTGCGGCCCGCCAGCCCACCCGTCCCCCGGTGCAGCCGGCCACGCAGGGCCCCGCCCCGCAGGGCGCGGCGCCCCAGGAGGCGGCGAACCGAGCTCCGGCCCAGCCGTCGGAGGAGTCCCCCGGCGACGCCCCGGCGCTGTCCGCGCAGCAGACCCAGCAGCTGACCCCCGTCTCCGCCGGGGACACCGCCACCGGCGCCCCGCCGGCCGCCGGCCCGCCGACCCTGGTCCAGCCCGCGGTGAAGCCCGACCAGCCCGACAGCGACACCGGCAGCCGTCCGGTGGTCCCCGGCCGCCGCTGAGCGGCCCGCTGCGCCACGGCCCGGCGCGCGGGGTGCGGGGCCGGCCCGCCGCTCCCCGCGCCCTCGCCGTGGCGCTGCTCGTGGCGGCCGCCGTACTGGTCGGTGTCCCGGCGTCGGCGGCGGAGACGGCTCTGCTGCGCGTCGCCCACCTGTCGCCGGACACCCCGGCCGTCGACCTCGCCGTCACCCCGCTCGGTGGCGGGGACCCGCTCAGCACCCGGCCCGGGGTGGGGTACGGCGCGCTCTCCGAGTACCAGGAGGTGCCCCCGGGCGGCTACGCGGTCAGCGTCCGCGCCGTGGGCGCCGCCCCGGGCAGTCCACCGGTGTTGTCGGTGACCGTCGACGCCCCGGCCGGCGCCGCGCGCACCGTGGCGGCGGTGGGTTCGTTCGCCGGCCTCCGGCTGGTGGTCCTCGACGACGACCTCACCCCTCCCCCGACCGGGTCGGCCCGCGTCCGCGTCGTCGCCGCCGCCCGTACGCCGTCCCTGGACGTGTCCGCGGGCGCGGTCGCGGCGGCCACGGACCTGGGGTCCGGCGAGGTCGGTCCGTACGTCGCGGTGCCCGCCGGTGCCACCACGCTGCAGCTGCGGGCCGGGGAGTCCCCGGCCGAGGTGCCGGTCGAGCTGGCCGCCGGCTCCGTCTACAACCTGCTCGTGCTGGACGGGCCCGACGGCGGCCTGACCGTCCGCACCGTGCTCGACGCGGCCGGCGCCGCCGTCGTCCCCACCGGTGGGGTCGAGACCGGCGCCGGGGGGACGGCGGGCGGCTCCGCGCTCCCCGCCGTCCTGGCCGCGGCGGTGCTGGTTCCCGCGGTGCTGGCGGTGCTGCGGCTGCGGCTGCGGGCACGGACCCGGTGAGCGGAGGCCTCGCCGCGGTCCGGCGGCTGCTGGCGGCCACCGCGCTGGTCGCCGGGGCCGTCGCGCTGGTGGCCCCCGCCCCGACCGTCCCCCCGACGCGGCCGGTCCCGGTCCTCGCCGAGAGCGGCGCGGTCGCCGCCGCGGCCGCGCCGCTGCGGGTGCGCGTCCCGGCCATCGGCGTGGACAGCCCGCTGGCCCGCCTCGGGGTGGACGCCACGGGGGCGCTGGTCCCGCCGGCCGAGTACGACCGGGCCGGGTGGTTCACCGGCAGTCCGGCACCCGGCGACGTCGGCCCGGCGGTGGTCGCCGGACACCTGGACTCCCGGGCCGGCCCGGCCGTCTTCTGGCGACTGCGGGAGCTCGCCGCCGGGGACGAGGTGCTGGTCGACCGCGGCGACGGGACGACGGTCCGCTTCGTGGTGACCGCGGTGGCGACGTACCCCAAGGAGCAGTTCCCGACGGCGGCGGTCTACGGCCCCACCCCACGCGCGGAGCTGCGCCTGGTCACCTGCGGCGGGGAGTTCGACCGCTCGGCGCGCAGCTACGCCGACAACGTGGTGGTGACGGCCGTCCTCGCCCTGCCGTGACCGAGCCGGCTAGCGGCGCCGCTCGCGCGCCCGCCAGCAGGCGGTGTGCCAGTGCCGGCGGCGGTCGGCCGCCGACCCGGTGTCCCACGGCTCGAGGTCGGAGTCGCGGGCGTAGGCCGGCCACGTCACCACGTGCGGCACCCCCGGGCGGATCTCCTGGTCGCAGCCGGGGCACCGGTAGGTCTTGCCGGTCGCCGACCCGGTGACCGCCCGTACCACCCAGTCGCCGTCGGAGGCCTCCTCGACGGGGTCGGGACGGCGGAGCAGGTCGCGGCCTGCCGGTCGCGACCTGCTCCGTCCGGTGCGGCGGGGCACGGGAGCTCAGCGGCGCGCGTGGTCCCGGAACCCGCGGCCGGTCTTGCGGCCGACGTAGCCGGCGGTGACCAGGTGCTCCAGCAGCGGGGCGGGGGCGAAGCCGGGCTCGCGGAACTCGACGTAGAGCTCCCGCTCGATGGCCAGGGCGACGTCCAGGCCCACGACGTCGAGCAGCTCGAACGGGCCCATGGGGTAGCCGCAGCCCACCTTCATCGCGGCGTCGATGTCGTCGGCGGTCGCGTAGTGCGCCTCCAGCATCCGCACCGCGTCGTTGAGATACGGGAACAGCAGCGCGTTCACGATGAACCCCGCGCGGTCGGTGCACGCCACCGGGTGCTTGCCCAGCTGCCGCGACACCGCGTGCGCCGTGGCCGCGACGTCCGGTGCGGTGGCGATGGTGGAGACCACCTCGACCAGCTTCATGACCGGGGCAGGGTTGAAGAAGTGCAGCCCGACGACGTCGGCCGGGCGGCCGCTGGCCTGGGCGCAGTCGATGACCGGGAGGCTGGAGGTCGTGGTGGCCAGCACGGCGCCGGGCTTGCAGATCTCACCGAGGTTGGCGAACAGCGCGTGCTTGACGCCGAGGTGCTCCACCACGGCCTCGATGACCAGGTCGACGTCGGCGAGGTCGTCCAGCGAGGCGCTGCCGGTGACCCGGCCGAGGGCCTCGTCGCGGGCGGCCTCGTCCAGCCGGCCGCGGACGACCTGCTTGTCCAGCGACCGGGTCAGCGCGCTCTGCACCGCCTCGACCTTGTCGAGGGTGCGGGCGACGAAGGCGACCTCGTAGCCGCTCTTGGCCGCGACCTCGATGATCCCGGTCGCCATGGTGCCCGAGCCGACGACGCCGATCCGGCGCACCGGCCGGGCGCCCTCGGCGGCGGCGTCGCCGGCCGGGGTGAGGGCGTCGGGGACGACCTCGGCGGAGTCGCGGTCGGCGTAGGTGTAGAAGCCGCGGCCGGACTTCCGGCCGAGCAGGCCCGCGGTCATCATCTGCTTGATGATCGGGGTGGGCGCGTGCAGCCGGTTGCGCGACTGCTTGTACATCGTGTCGAGGATCTCGTAGGCGGTGTCGATGCCGATGAGGTCCATCAGGGCCAGCGGGCCCATCGGCAGGCCGCACCCCAGGCGCATGGCCGCGTCGATGTCCTCGCGGCTGGCGTAGTGGTTCTCGTACATCGAGACCGCGTGGTTGAGGTAGCCGAACAGCAGCGCGTTGGCGATGAACCCGGCCTTGTCGCCGATCGTCACGTCGACCTTGCCCAGCCGCGCGGCCAGCGCCTCGACGTCCTCCACCACCGACGGCTCGGTGACGACGGTCCGCACCACCTCGACCAGCTTCATGACCGGGGCCGGGTTGAAGAAGTGCATGCCGATGACCTTGCTCGGCCGCCCGGTGGCCACCGAGATCTCGGTGACCGACAGGCTGGAGGTGTTGGTCGCCAGGATGGTGTCCGGCGGGCAGATCTTGTCCAGCCTGCCGAAGATGTCGCACTTGAGCTCCAAGCGCTCCGGCACGGCCTCGACCACCAGCTCCGTGTGCGCGAGGTCCTCCAGCGAGGTGCTGAACCGGATCCGCTCCAGGATGGCGTCGCGGTCGGCGGGGTCGAGCTTCCCGCGCTGCACGGCACGCCCGGTGGAGTGCGCCAGGTGCTCACGGCCGCGGGCCACCGCCACGTCGTCGACGTCCACGGCGGTCACCGACAGTCCCGCCCGGGCGAGCACCTCGGCGATGCCGGCACCCATGGTGCCCAGCCCCACGACGCCGACCTCGGTCAGTTCTCTGGCCACGCTGCCATCCCCTCTGCCGTCCGGTGATCGCAGGCAGTCTCCCACCCGGACCCTCGGGGACACGGCCCCGTCCACGGCAGCCCCGCGAGCCCGGTCGCGGTGGGGACGGGGCCCTGCGTTCAGAACAGTCGCTCGGAGGGGTCGTCGGTGCCCTTGAGGACGGCGTAGTCGACGGTGAGGCAGTCGATGCCGCGGTCACCGGCGAGCACCCGCGCCTGCGGCTTGATCTCCTGCGCGGCGAACACCCCGCGGACCGGCGCGAGCAGCGGGTCGCGGTTGAGCAGCTCCAGGTAGCGGGTGAGCTGCTCGACGCCGTCGATCTCGCCGCGCCGCTTCACCTCGACCGCGACGGTGGCGCCGTCGGCGTCCCGGCACAGCAGGTCCACCGGGCCGATCGCGGTGGGGTACTCGCGACGCACCAGCGACCACCCGGCCCCGAAGGTCTCCACGTGCAGGGCGAGCAGCCGCTGCAGCTCCGCCTCCACGCCGTCCTTCTGCAGGCCCGGGTCGATGCCGAGCTCGTGCGAGGAGTCGTGCTCGACGGACTCGATGGTGATGACCAGCTGCTCGCCGGCCTTGTTGGTGACCGTCCAGGTGCCCTGCCCGTCGACCAGCTCGTCCTTGAGGGAGCAGGGCGGGCTCATCCAGTTCAGCGGCTTGTAGGCGCGGTCGTCGGCGTGGACCGACACCGAGCCGTCGGACTTCACCAGCAAGAGGCGGGGCGCCATCGGCAGGTGGGCGGTGAGCCGCCCGATGTAGTCCACGGAGCAGCGGGCGATGACCAGGCGCACGGGGTCCGACGGTACCGGTCCGGCAACGACCGGCCGCCGGACCGGGGCGGGCGGGCCTCCGGACGGCATCCTGGCGGGCGTGACCAGCGCCCTGCGCCCCGCCGCCCTGGCCCTGCTCCTCCTGCTGTGCGCGTGCGCCCAGCGCGGGGGCGACGCCGGCGCCCCCCGGGCCCCGGCCCCCGGCGACCCGGGCCGGCCGGTGCTGCTGATCGAGCACGTCGGCGGGTTCGTGACGCCGGAGATGCTGGCGTCACGGCTGCCGCTGGTCGGCGTCTACGCCGACGGGCGGGTCATCGCCCAGGGCCCGGTGCCGGCGATCTACCCGGGGCCGGCTCTGCCGAACCTGCAGGTGTGGCAGCTCGACGCAGACGGCGTGCGGACCGTGGTCGACCGTGCCGTCGCCGCCGGGGTGACCGACACCGGCGACCTGGGCAGCCCCCCGCTCGCGGACGCGCCGGCCACCCGCTTCACGCTGGTCACCGAGGAGGGGACGTCGGTGCGTGAGGTGCAGTCCCTGCTCGAGCTGCCCGACGACGGCGGCCTGACTCCGGAGCAGCGCGCCGTCCGCGGGGAGCTGATGGGCCTGATCGACGTCCTCGGCTCACCGGACGCCTCGCTCCGCGCCGCCGGGCCGGTGTCCTACCGGCCGTCGGCGGTCGCCGCGGTGGTCGCGGAGTACGCGGCGGCCCCGGAGCCCGAGCTCGTCCAGCCGGACTCCCCCTGGCCCGGGCCGGCACTGCCGGGGGAGCCGCTGGAGGAGCGCCTCGGGCTCTCCTGCGTGGTGGCCCGCGGCGCGGACGCCGACGCCGTCCTCGACGCCGCCGGCCGGGCGAACGCCCTCACCCCGTGGCTGGCCGCCGACGGCAGCCGCTGGGCCCTCACCCTGCGCCCGCTGCTGCCGCACGAGAGCGGCTGCGGCGACCTCCGGGGGCAGTGACGCCGCCGGCCCGGCCCTCCGCGGGGAGGACCGGGCCGGTCGTGTCGGTTTCCGCGGAAACCGACGGGATCACACCGTGGCGGGCTCCCGCAGGTCGGCGTCCACCCCGCCGCGCTCGTCGACGCGGGCCAGCGGGTCGATCGTCGACGTCGACCGGTAGCGCTCGACGTCGAGGATGCCCTCGCGCTTGGCGACGACGGTCGGCACGAGCGCCTGCCCGGCCACGTTCACCGCGGTGCGGCCCATGTCGAGGATCGGGTCGATCGCCAGCAGCAGGCCGACGCCGGCCAGCGGTAGGCCCAGCGTGGAGAGGGTCAGCGTCAGCATGACGACCGCGCCGGTGACCCCGGCGGTGGCCGCCGAGCCGATGACCGAGACCAGCGCGATCAGCAGGTAGTCGGTGATCGACAGGTCCACCCCGAAGAACTGGGCCACGAAGATCGCCGCCAGCGCCGGGTAGATCGCCGCGCAGCCGTCCATCTTCGTCGTCGCGCCCAGCGGGACGGCGAAGGAGGCGTAGGACCGCGGGACACCCAGGTTCTGCTCGGTCACCCGCTCGGTCACCGGCAGGGTGCCGATCGAGGACCGCGACACGAACGCCAGCTGGATGGCCGGCCAGGCGCCGGCGAAGTAGCGCAGCGGCGAGAGCCCGTGCAGCCGCAGCAGCACCGGGTAGACGACGAACAGCACCAGCGCGAGGCCGGCGTAGACGGCACCGGCGAACACCCCGAGCGAGCCGAGGGACTCCCAGCCGTAGCTGGCGACGGCGTTGCCGATCAGGCCGACGGTGCCCAGCGGGGCCAGCAGGATGACCCACCACAGCACCTTCTGGACGATCGCCAGCGCGGAACGGACGAAGCCGAGAAAGGGCTCGGCCGGCTCGCCGACCTTGAGCGCGGCGACGCCGACGGCCACGGCGATGACGATCAGCTGCAGGACGTTGAACGACAGGCTGCCGTCCGCCGAGCCCTCCAGGCCGAGGATGTTGCCGGGCACGAGGCCGGTGAGGAAGTCGAACCAGGAGCCGGTGCTCTCGGGCACCTCCTGGGCGGCGGCGTCGACGGAACTGTTGCGGCCGGGCTCGGTGAGCAGGCCGAGGCCGATCCCGATCGCGACGGCGATCAGCGCCGTGATCGCGAACCACAGCAGGGTCTGGCCGGCCAGGCGGGCGGCGTTGGAGACCTGCTTGAGGTTGGCGATGCTGACGATCACCGCGGTGACGACCAGCGGCGGGACGAGTGCCTTCAGCAGCGTCACGAAGGTGCCGCCGATGGTCTGGAGGGTGCTGGTCAGCCAGTTGGGGGTGCCGTCGGCGACGGGACCCATCTCGCGGGCGACCAGCCCGAGGACGACGCCCAGCACGAGGGCGAGGAGCACCTGCGCCGCGAACGGGACGCGGCGGAGACGAGCGAGCACGATGAGGTGCCTTCCGGAGATCGGGGCGGGAGGGGGCGGACCGGGCGCGGGCAGCGCTCAGCGGTCGGCGGTCACGCGCCCGAAGTCGACGGTGCGGCGGCGCGTCAGGCCCCACAGGTTATGCACGCCAGGGTCAATGCCGCGACGACGTCGTCCCATCCCGGTGTGGGCGGACTCACGCCCGCCCCCGGAACTGCTCAGTCCGGCCAGACCGGCCGGCGCTTCTCCAGGAAGGAGGTCATGCCCTCGACGGCGCCGGGCAGCTGGCTGGCCGAGGCCATGACCTCCACGGCGGTGGCGTAGGCGTCCCGCTCCGGCCGGTCCAGCTGGGCGTACATCGTCTGCTTGCCCCACGCCTTGCTCGCCCGCGACCCACGGGTGGCCCGGCTCATCAGGTCGGCGACGGCGACGTCGAGCTCGTCGTCGGGCACCACCCGGTTGACCAGACCCCAGTCCAGCGCCGTCCGGGCGTCGATGACGTCGCCGGTGAGGGCCAGCTCCATGGCTCGCTTGCGGCCCACGTTGCGGGCGATCGCCACCATCGGCGTGTGGCAGAACCAGCCACCCTTCCCCCCGGGGGCGGCGAAGCCGGCCGACTCGGCGGCGACGGCCAGATCGCAGGAGGCGACCAGCTGGCAGCCGGCCGCGGTGGCGAGGGCGTGCACCCGCGCGAGGACGACCTGCGGCACGCCCTGGATGGTCTGCATGAGCTCGGTGCACAGCTGCAGCAGGCTGCGCACCTCGGTCACCGGCCGGCCGGCGACGTCGGCGAAGTCGTGGCCGGCGCTGAACACCGGCCCCTCGGCGGCCAGCACGATGCCGGCCGCATCGCTCTCCCCCGCCTCGGTGACCGCGGCCAGCAGCTGGCCGAGGTGTTCCCGGGAGAGCGCGTTGCGCTTGGCCGGCCGGCACATCGTGATGGTGACGACGTCGCCGTCACGGGCGACCCGGGGCGCACCCTCAGCAGTCATGCCCCGACGCTAGCGGGCCGGTGCCGACGGTGCCGCCGGTGCCGCCCCGCGCAGGCGCCCGCGGCCGGCGTCCTTGGCCGCGTACATCGCCCGGTCGGCGTCCTGCAGCACGTCCTCGAACGGCGTCCCGGGCGCGGCCATCGCCAGCCCGATGCTGGCCGAGACCCGCACGGTGCGGCGTCCCACCTGCACCTCGTCCACCAGCGCGGTGACCAGGCGCCGGCCGATCGCCTCGGCCGTCTGCCGGTCCAGGCCGGGCAGGACCGCGGCGAACTCATCGCCGCCGAGCCGGCCCACCACCACCCCCGGTACGTCGTCGAGGTGGACCCGCAGCCGCTCGGCGAGCCGGACGAGCAACTGGTCCCCCACAGCGTGGCCGCCGCGGTCGTTGACCTCCTTGAAGCGGTCGACGTCGACGAACAGCACGGCGCCGCCACCGGCGAGCGCCATCCGCCCCGCCTCGAGGAGGTGGCCGCGGTTGGCCAGCCCGGTCAGCGCGTCCTGCCGCGCGACCCGGGTCATCGTCCGGCGCCACCCGTCGGCGTCGGTGGCGACCGTCGTCAGCCGGTCCACGGTGTCGGTCAGGAGCCGCTGCTGGTCGGCGTCGGCGTCCGGGGACAGCTCGCGCACCGCGGTCGCGAGCAGGTCGAGGACCTCCGCGAGCGGCGCGCCCGTGGCGACGGCCTCGAGCACCCGTCCCTGCGTGGCGAGCAGCCGGGTGTCCCACCGGTGCGCCGCCACCTGGCGACGCAGGGACAGCACGCTGCGCACGAGCCGGACCTGGATCTGCAGGACGTCGAGGCCGTCCACGGGGAAGGAACGGACGTCGTCGTCGAAGACGCCGAGCGAGCCGAGCACGAAGCCGTCCGCGTCGATCAGGGGGACGCCGAGGTAGGAGCGGATGGCACCGGCCGCCACCGCCGGGTTGTCGGCGAACACGGGGTGCGCGAGCGCGTCCGGCACCTCCAGCGGCTCGCGCGTGGCGACCACGTACGCGCAGAACGACAGCTCGTCCGGGACGTTCGAGAACGGGGCGCCGACGCCGATCTCCGCGGGGAAGCACTGCAGGTCCGGTCCCACGAGGTTGATCACCGCGATGGGCGCGTCGAGCGCACGGGCCAGGTAGGCGACGACCGCGTCGAGATCGGCGTCGCCGGCGTGGCCGCCCAGCCGGTAGCTGGCGAGGGCGGACAGCCGCGCGGGGTCGGCGACGGCGAGACGAGGGCTCAGCACGCGCGGCACGGTAGCGGGTGTCGGTCACGAATCGTGGTCACCGCGGTACCGCTGGTCTCGGAAGTCGGGTGGGGACGGGTCCGGGGCATGATCCCGGCATGGACCCCGTGCGTTTCGGACTGGTCGGGTACGGCTTCGGCGGCCGGTACTTCCACGCACCGCTGCTGGCCGCGGCCCCCGAGTGCGACCTGCTGGGGGTGGTCACCACCTCGCCCGAGCGGCGCGCGCAAGTGGCCGCCGAGCACCCGGGCGTGCGCGCGTTCGCCTCGCTCGAAGACCTCGCGGCGGCCGGTGCCGAGGCGGTCGCCATCTCCACCCCGGCCGACACCCACACCCCGCTGACCGAGCAGGCCCTGCGGCTGGGGCTGGCCGTGGTATGCGACAAGCCATTCGCGCTCGACGCGGCGTCCGCCGGCCGGTCGGTGCACCTGGCCGAGGAGCGGGGCCTGCCCCTGGCGCCGTACCAGAACCGCCGCTGGGACTCCGACTTCCGCACCGTCCGCGCCCTGGTCGACACCGGCCGGCTGGGCACCGTCACCCGCTTCGAGTCGCGCTTCGAGCGGTTCACCCCGGAACCGGGGCCGCCCGCCTCGGGCGGTGGCACGCTGCTGGACTTCGGCAGCCACCTCGTCGACCAGGCCCTGGTGCTGCTCGGGCCGGTGACGAGCGTCTACGCCGAGTGGCGGCTGCGCGCCGGCGGCCTGGACGACGACGTCTTCGTCGCCCTCACCCACGCCGACGGCGCGCGCTCCCACCTGGCGGGCAGCTGGAGCGAGGGCGCGCCGGGTCTGCGGTTCCGCGTCACCGGGACCGAGGGCAGCTACGTCGTCGACGGCCCGATGGACGGGCAGGAGGCCGTGCTGCTGGCCGGGCAGACGCCGGCGAGCCGCGACGACTGGGGTGCCGAGCCTCCGGAGCGCTGGGGTCGACTGCGCCGGGGGGACGTCGGCGAGACCGTGCCCACCGAGCGCGGGCGCTGGGACACCTTCTACCCGGCCTTCGCCGCCGCCGTCCGGGGGCGGGGCCCGGTGCCGGTCGACCCGCGCGACGCCGTCGCCACCGCCACCGTGCTGGACGCCGCCCGCCGCAGCGCCACCGAGGGCGTCGTCGTCGAGCTGTAGCGGAGGCCGGGGGCGCAGGTTCCGTGCGCTCTCAGCCTCCGCTCCCGCCGGCGTCGAGGCCGTTCGCGGCGCGGACCACGTCGACGACCTGGCTCATGATCTCGGTCAGGCCGAAGTCTTTGGGCGTGAAGACGCGGGCCACCCCCTGCTCCCGCAGCCGCCGCGCGTCGCTGTCGGGCACGATCCCGCCGACCACGACCGGGACGTCGTCCAGGCCGGCCTCCCGAAGGCCGGCCAGCACCGCGGGGACGACCTGCAGGTGCGAGCCGGAGAGCACCGACAGGCCCACCACGTGCACGTCCTCCTCGACCGCCGCGGAGACGATCTGCGCCGGGGTGAGCCGGATGCCCTGGTAGACCACCTCGAAGCCGGCGTCCCGCGCGCGGACGGCGATCTGCTCGGCGCCGTTGGAGTGCCCGTCGAGCCCCGGCTTGCCGACGAGGAAGCGCAACCGGCCGCCCAGCTCCGCACCCGTCGCGCGGACCCGCTCGCGAACCCCGGTCAGCGTCGCGTCCGCCGTCCCCGCGGAGGCCGCGGCCACGCCGGTGGGCGCCCGGTACTCACCGAACACCTCACGCAGCACCCCGGCCCACTCCCCCGTCGTGACGCCGGCGCGGGCGCAGTCGAGGGTGGCCGGCACGAGGTTGACGTCGCTACCGGCCGCCGCGCGCAGCGCGTCGAGCGCGCGGCGCACCGGCTCGGGGTCGCGGGCCGCGCGCCACCGCTGCACCGACGCGCAGGCCGCGGCCTCCACGGCCGGGTCGACGGTCTGGATGGCGGTGTCGAGGTCGGCCAGCAGCGGGTTGGGCTCGGTGCCCTCGAACCGGTTGACCCCGACCACGACGTCCTCGCCGCTCTCGATCCGCCGTCGCCGCTCGGCCAGCGAGGCGACCAGCCGCCCCTTCATGTAGCCGGACTCGACGGCCGCGACCGCCCCGCCCAGCTCCGCGACGCGGGCCATCTCCTCCCGCGCGCCCTCGACGAGGTCGGCGACCTTCCGCTCGACGACGACCGACCCGGTGAACAGGTCCTCGTACTCCAGGAGGTCGGTCTCGTAGGCGAGCACCTGCTGAAGCCGCAACGACCACTGCTGGTCCCACGGCCGCGGCAGGCCGAGGGCCTCGTTCCACGCCGGCAGCTGGACGGCGCGGGCCCGGGCGTCGCGGGAGAGGGTCACCGCCAGCATCTCCAGCACGATCCGCTGCACGTTGTTCTCCGGCTGGGCCTCGGTCAGGCCGAGGGAGTTGACCTGGACCCCGTAGCGGAAGCGGCGGTGCCTGGAGTCTCGGACGCCGTACCGCTGGAGGGTCAGCTCGTCCCAGAGCTGGGTGAAGGCGCGCAGCTTGCACATCTCCTCGACGAAGCGCATGCCCGCGTTGACGAAGAAGGAGATGCGCGCGACCACCTCGCCGAAGCGGTCGGGCGGCACCTGCCCCGAGTCGCGCACCGAGTCCAGGACGGCGATCGCGGTGCTCATCGCGTAGGCGATCTCCTGCACCGGCGTCGCCCCGGCCTCCTGCAGGTGGTAGCTGCAGATGTTGACCGGGTTCCACCGCGGCATCGCCGAGACGGTGTAGGCCACCATGTCGGTGGTCAGCCGCATGCTCGGCCCGGGCGGGAAGACGTACGTCCCGCGCGACAGGTACTCCTTGATGATGTCGTTCTGCGTCGTCCCGGCGAGCTCCGCGACGTCGTGCCCGTGCTCCTCGGCGACTGCCTGGTAGAGCGCCAGCAGCCACATCGCCGTGGCGTTGATCGTCATCGAGGTGTTCATCTCGTCGAGCGGGATGCTGTCGAACAGCGCCCGCATGTCCCCGATGTGCGTGACCGGGACACCCACCTTGCCGACCTCGCCGACCGCGAGCTCGTCGTCGGGGTCGTAGCCGGTCTGCGTCGGCAGGTCGAACGCCACCGACAGGCCGGTCTGCCCCTTGGCGAGGTTCCGCCGGTACAGGGCGTTGGACTCGGCCGGCGAGGAGTGGCCGGCGTAGGTGCGCATGACCCAGGGGCGGTCACGCTCCTCCGGCGTGCGCGGGAACGGCATGCCAGCGGAGTGTAAGGGGGTTACCAATGAGTAGGAACGCCGCCTCCGGGCCGCTCCGGTGGCACACTCTCTGCAGCCGAGAGGAGGTGCGTCGATGGCACCCGTCGCCGGTCTGCAGTACCTCGTCGGCCCGGTCATCGTGTTCGCCGTCCTGGCGGGGCTGGCTCTCTTCCTGCGCTGGGCGTTCGGCTCCGGCGACCGCCCCCGCCCGCCGTCGGACGACGGCCTGCTCGCCCGGGTGGCGACGACGTCCTCGCGCGAGGCCGCGCTGGCGCTGCGGGCCGTGCTCTCCGACGCCGAGATCCGCTCGACGATCCGCTTCCCGGGGCCGCACCGCGTCGAGGTGCTGGTCTTCCCCGAGGACGCCGCCCGGGCCCGGGAGCTGGCCGCCTCGTTCCCCGCCGAGTGAAGCAGGACCCGATTCCTGTCCACCGGGTCGGCCCTCGTGCAGGGGCCCGAGCCGAGCGGAGCGAAGTTCGGGGGCACGAGGGTCCTCTGTCAGTCCGGGCGCTGCACCCGCTGGATCTGCACCCCGAGCCCGCGCAACTGCTCGACGAAGTCGGGGTAGCCGCGGTCGACGTGGTGCACGTCCTGCACCTCGGTGACGCCGTCGGAGACCAGCCCGGCCAGCACCAGACCGGCACCGGCGCGGATGTCGGTGGCCAGGACCGGCGCGCTGGAGAGCCGCTCCCGGCCGCGGATCACGGCGTGGTGACCGTCGATGCGCACGGAGGCGCCCAGCCGGACCAGCTCGTTGACGAACATGAACCGGCCCTCGAACACGTTCTCCGTGATCAGGGCGGTGCCGGTGGAGACCGACGCCAGCGCGACGGCCATCGGCTGCAGGTCGGTGGGGAACCCCGGGTAGGGCAGCGTGACGACGTCCACGCAGCGCGGGCGCCCGTCCATGGCGACCCGCAGCCCGCCGTCCAACGGCTCGACGTGGGCGCCGGCGTCGGTGAGCTTGGCCAGCGCGACGGTGAGGTGGTCGGCCTCCGCCCGCTCGATGACGACGTCCCCGCGGGTCATGACCGCACCGATCGCCCAGGTGCCGGCGACGATCCGGTCGGGCACGGTGGTGTAGGTGACCGGCTTGAGGGTGGAGACGCCCTCGACGGTGATGGTGGAGGTGCCGGCGCCGTCGATGACCGCGCCCATCGCGGTGAGCATCGCGCACAGGTCGGCGATCTCCGGCTCGCGGGCGGCGTTGTCGATCACCGTGGTGCCCTCGGCGAGCACCGCGGCCATCACCAGGTTCTCCGTCGCCCCCACCGAGGGGAAGTCCAGCCAGATGCTGGTGCCGGTCAGCCGCGGCGCGGTCGCGACGAGGAACCCGTGCTCGCTCTCGATCGTGGCGCCCAGCCGCTCCAGGCCGGAGATGTGCATGTCGAGCCCGCGTGAGCCGATCGCGTCGCCACCGGGCAGGGCGACCCGGGCCGACCCGCACCGGGCGACCAGCGGACCGAGCACACTGATCGAGGCCCGCATCTTGCGCACCAGGTCGTAGTCGGTCTCGGTGGCCGGCTCCTCCGGCACGTCGACGACGACCCGCCCGCCACCCCCGCCGTGCTCGTGGCGGTCGTACGTGACGTCGCAACCCAGGCGTCGCAGCACCTCGCTCATGATCGCCACGTCGAGGATGTCCGGGACCTCCTCGATGGTGGTCCGCCCGGACGCCAGCAGGGCGGCGGCCATGAGCTTGAGGGCACTGTTCTTCGCGCCGGTCACCCGCACCCGGCCCCGCAGCGCCGTGCCGCCGGTGACCTCGAAGCACTCCACCGGGCCACCCTACGGTGGCCCTGGCTGCAGGGTCCCACCGCGAGCTTGCGAGTGCTGGGAAGGCAGCAGGGTCCCACCGCGAGCGGGCGAGTGGTGGGGGGCGGCAGGGTCCTTCTTCTAGCTTCTAGGCTCGGCAACCATGACCGTCCGGCTGACGCGCATCTACACCAAGACCGGCGACGCCGGGCAGACCCACCTCGGCGACATGAGCCGGGTGGCGAAGACCGACCCCCGGCTGGTCGCCTACGCCGACGTGGACGAGACCAACAGCGTCCTCGGTGTCGCCCTGGCACTGGGCGCACCCCCGGCGGAGCTGGCGGACCTGCTGCGCAGCGTGCAGAACGACCTGTTCGACGTCGGCGCCGACCTCTGCACGCCCATCACCCCGGACCCGGAGTTCCCCCCGCTGCGGATCACCGCCGCCTACACCGAGCGGCTCGAGGGCGCCTGCGACGCGTACAACGAGGCACTGCCGAAGCTGGCCAGCTTCATCCTGCCCGGCGGGACGTCGCTCGCCGCCCTGCTGCACCAGGCCCGGGTCGTCACCCGCCGCGCGGAGCGCAGCGTGTGGGCGCTGCTGGCCGAGGACGCCGACCGCACCAACGCCGAGACCGCGCGCTACCTCAACCGGCTGTCGGACCTGCTGTTCATCCTCGCCCGGGTGGCCAACCCCGACGGCGACGTGCTGTGGGAGCCGGGGGCGCACAGCGGGGCGCACACCCAACGGTCCGCGGCGGCCGCGCAGCAGCAGGCCGGCGACTGACCCGGCCGCCGACGGCGCCGCCGTTCAGCGCACCGGTGGCGCGGACTCCACCCAGGAGAGGAAGCCGGTCACGGTCGAGGGATCCATCGCCAGTTCCCGGCGTCCCCCCGCGGTGGCGCAGACGAGGACGACGACGTCCGGTGGCAGGGCGACGTCCTCGGGGCCGGCGGTGCGGCGGCTCTCGACCTGGAACTCGGCGCGGCACAGCCGCTGCTGCGGGCGCACGGACAACGACAGCGCCCGGTACCAGAGGAGGGCGTCCCCGCCGTACCAGGCCACGCCCACCGACCAGCGGGACGAGCCGGCCGGTCGCAGCCACATGGTGACCGCGCCGAGACCGGAGAGCAGGAAGCGTCGCCGCAGCAGGAAGGCGACCACCACCGCGACGACGAGCACGCCGGCCAGGATCAGCAGTGCGGTGGTCATCCGGCCGGCGGGCACATCGACGTTCGGCTCAGCCGCGCCTCAGGCGTCCTGACCGGCTGCCCGCAGCCGCGACTGGGCGCGACGGGCGGCAGCCAGGGCCTCGGGGTCGTCACCGGCGTCCTCGGCGCGGCGCAGGGCCTCACGAGCACGCTCCACGTCGATCTCGGAGGAGATCTCGGCCGTCTCGGCGAGGATCGACACACCCCGGTCGGTGACCGAGAGGAAGCCGCCGTGCGCGGCCACGACCATGTCCTCGCCCTCGGTGGTCCGGATGCGGACCACGCCACCGGGCGCGAGCTCCCCCAGCAGGGGCGCATGACCGGGGAGGACGCCGAGCTCACCCTCGGTGGTACGGGCGATGACCATGCTGGCCTCGCCGGACCAGATCATCCGCTCTACGGCCACCAACTCGACCTGCAGGGTCGCCACGACACTCCTCGGGGTCCACCGCCGGGCGGTGCGGGGTCACCACGTCCGACTGGACACGGCGACGGGTCGGTCCCACTCTAACGGCCGGGGTCCGGACCCCGATCGGGCGATCCCCGCTGCGGCCTCGGCGGGGGCACCGCCGCGGGTGGGACGGGGGGCGCGTTCAGGCGGCGCGCCGGTACAGCAGGGTCCAGCGGCCGACGCGGACCCAGGGGTGGCGGACGGTGGACGCCGGGGCCCATCGCTCGGTCACGAACTGCTGCGCACCCGCGTGCGGGACCGCCGCAGACGGGGGCCAGCTCCAGTCGGCGCCGTCCGGCCTGCTGGTCGTCCCGTCCACTCTCGTCTCCCGCACGTCGCCCGGGCCGTCCGGGCCTCCCCGCTCACTGATCGGCAGGGAGCATCCCGCGCTCGAGCCCGCCCGCACCAGGGTTTCCGTCACGTGCTGCGGACCGGAGCGGCCACCCCGGTCCGGGGACGCGGAACGGCCGGGCCCCAGCGGGGACCCGGCCGTCCGGTGTCGGCCCCGTCTCGCGCACCGCCCCGCGCTTGCGCCGGGTGGGGAGGACGGGTCCTTCGTCAGCCCTTCTTCAGCTTGTCGGCGTTGCGCTCGAGGTCCTCGAGGCCACCGCACATGAAGAACGCCTGCTCGGGGACGTGGTCGTACTCGCCCTCGGTCAGCGCCTTGAAGGCCTGCAGGGTCTCCGCCAGCGGGACGAACGAGCCCGGCTGACCGGTGAACGCCTCGGCGACGAACATGTTCTGCGAGAGGAACCGCTCGATGCGCCGGGCCCGGTTGACGGTGACCTTGTCCTCCTCACCGAGCTCGTCGATGCCGAGGATGGCGATGATGTCCTGCAGTTCCTGGTAGCGCTGCAGGATCCGCTGCACCTCGCGGGCGATCGAGTAGTGCTCCTGACCCACGTACTGCGGGTCGAGGATCCGGCTGGTGGAGTCCAGCGGGTCCACGGCCGGGTAGATGCCCTTCTCCGAGATCGGCCGCGAGAGCACGGTCGTCGCGTCGAGGTGGGCGAAGGTCGTGTGCGGCGCCGGGTCGGTGATGTCGTCGGCGGGCACGTAGATGGCCTGCATCGAGGTGATCGAGTGGCCGCGGGTCGAGGTGATCCGCTCCTGCAGCTCGCCCATCTCGTCGGCCAGCGTCGGCTGGTAGCCCACCGCGGACGGCATGCGGCCGAGGAGCGTGGAGACCTCGGAGCCGGCCTGGGTGAACCGGAAGATGTTGTCGATGAAGAGCAGGACGTCCTGCCCCTTCTCGTCGCGGAAGTACTCCGCCATCGTCAGGGCCGAGAGCGCCACCCGCAGTCGCGTGCCCGGCGGCTCGTCCATCTGGCCGAACACCAGCGCGGTCGAGTTGATGACGCCGGACTCGGTCATCTCCGTGATCAGGTCGTTGCCCTCGCGGGTGCGCTCGCCGACCCCGGCGAACACCGACACACCACCGAACTCCTGGGCGACGCGGCGGATCATCTCCTGGATGAGCACCGTCTTGCCCACACCGGCACCGCCGAACAGGCCGATCTTCCCGCCGGCCACGTAGGGCGTGAGCAGGTCGATGACCTTGATGCCGGTCTCCAGCATCTCGGTGCGGCCCTCGAGCTGGTCGAACCGCGGCGCGTGCCGGTGGATGCCCCAGCGCTCGGCGCCGGCGCCGTAGCCCGGCTCGTCCAGGCACTCGCCCAGGGCGTTCCAGACGTGGCCGGTGGTCACGTCGCCGACGGGCACCGAGATGGCCGCACCGGTGTCCTGGACCTCGGCCCCACGGATCAGGCCGTCGGTCGGCTGCATCGAGATGGTGCGGACCACGTTGTCACCCAGGTGCTGGGCGACCTCGAGGGTCAGCGTCTTGCCCAGGTCGGCGAGGGTGACCTCCACCTTCAGGGCGTTGAACAGGTCGGGCATCGCGTCGCGCGGGAACTCGACGTCGACGACCGGCCCGGTGACCCGGACGACACGGCCGGTCGTCTGGGTGGTCGGACGGTCCTCGGTGACGGTCATCTGTACTGCTCTCCTGCCCTCGGGCTCGCTTGCTTCCGCGTCTTCAGTGTCCCCGCCGCGGCGGGGAGGGGGTCAGTCGTCGGCGCCGGCCGACACGAGCGCGTCGGCACCGCCGACGATCTCGCTGATCTCCTGGGTGATCTCGGCCTGACGGGCCTGGTTGGCCTGCCGGGAGAGGTTCTTCGCCAGTTCCTCGGCGTTGTCCGACGCCGACTTCATCGCCCGCCGCCGCGACGCCGACTCCGAGGCCGCCGACTCCAGCATCGCCGCGAAGATCCGGGTGGTCACGTACTTCGGCAGCAGGGCGTCGAGCAGGGCCTCGGCCGACGGCTCGAACTCGTAGGACGTCGGCACACCGCTGTCGCCGGTGACCCCGTGCTCGCGGTCCTCCCGCTCGTAGTCGAACTCCTCGACCTCCTCGACCTCCAGCGGGGCCATCCGCTTGGCGACCGGGACCTGGGAGAGCAGCGACCGGAACTCGGTGTAGACGATGTGCAGCTCGTCCACACCGATGACGCCGTCGGCGCCCGCACCGGTCTCGTCGTCGTCCTCACCGGCGGTGAAGGCGTCGATGAGGACCTCCCCCACGCGCTGGGCATCGGGGTAGTTGGGCTGCTCGGAGAAGCCGGTGAAGGTCTCGGCCATCTCGCGGTTGCGGAAGGAGTAGTAGGTCTCCCCCTTCCGGCCGACCACGTAGAGGACCGGCTCCTTGCCCTCCTGACGGAGCAGCGACAGCAGCTCCTCGGTACGGCGCAGCACGTTCACGTTGTACGAGCCGGCGAACCCGCGGTCGGAGGTGATCACGAGGACCGCCGCCCGGCGGGGGTTCTGCCGCTCAGTCAGCAGCGGATGGTCCAGGGACGCCGAGGACGCCAGCGCCGACAGGACCCGCGTGATCTCCCGGGCGTAGGGCTTGGACGCCTCCACCCGGGCCTGGGCGCGCACGATGCGGGCACCGGCGATCAGCTCCTGCGCCGAGAAGATCTTCTTCGTCGACTGCGTGGAGCGGATGCGGCGCCGCAGCGCGCGGAGGTTGCCGGCCACGGTCAGGCGCTCCGCTTGACCTGGACGCGCTCCTGGCCACGCTCGGACGCGTCCATCGCCTCGGCCTCGGGCTCGTTGATGTGCAGCGTCCCGCCGTCGGAGGTCTGGAACTGGCGGTAGAACTCCTCGATCGCGGACTCCAGGCTGCGGACGGCGTCCTCACCCAGCGCCTTGGTCTGGCGGATCTCGTCGTAGATGCCGTTGTCGCCGCGACCGATGTACTCGAGGAACTCGGCCTCGAAGCGACGGACCTCCGGCACCGGCACCTTGTCCAGCTTGCCGGTGGTGCCCAGCCAGATGGAGACGACCTCGCGCTCGACGGGGTACGGCTGGTACTGGCCCTGCTTGAGCAGCTCCACCAGCCGCTGGCCGCGCTCCAGGGTGGCCCGGCTGGAGGCGTCCAGGTCCGAGGAGAAGGAGGCGAAGGCCTCGAGCTCGCGGAACTGCGCCAGGTCCAGCCGCAGGCGCCCGGCGACGGACTTCATCGCCTTGATCTGCGCTGAGCCGCCGACCCGGGACACCGAGATGCCGACGTTGATCGCCGGGCGGACGCCGGAGTTGAACAGACCGGTCTCGAGGAAGATCTGCCCGTCGGTGATCGAGATGACGTTGGTCGGGATGTACGCCGACACGTCGTTGCCCTTGGTCTCGATCAGCGGCAGGCCGGTCATCGAGCCGGCGCCGAGCTCGTCGGAGAGCTTCGCGCAGCGCTCGAGGAGCCGGGAGTGCAAGTAGAAGACGTCGCCGGGGTAGGCCTCGCGCCCCGGCGGGCGGCGCAGCAGGAGGGAGACCGCGCGGTAGGCCTCGGCCTGCTTGGACAGGTCGTCGAAGACGATCAGGACGTGCTTGCCCTCGTACATCCAGTGCTGGCCGATCGCCGAGCCGGTGTAGGGGGCGATGTACTTGAAGCCAGCGGCCTCGGACGCCGGGGCGGCGACGATGGTCGTGTACTCCATCGCGCCGGCCTCCTCGAGGGCGGAGCGGATGGCGGCGATCGTGGAGCCCTTCTGGCCCACCGCGACGTAGATGCAGCGCACCTGCTGCGACGGGTCACCGGTCGCCCAGGCCTGCTTCTGGTTGATGATCGTGTCGGTGACGATCGCCGTCTTGCCGGTCTGGCGGTCACCGATCACCAGCTGCCGCTGACCACGGCCGATCGGCGTCATCGCGTCGATGGCCTTGATGCCGGTCTGCATCGGCTCGTGCACCGACTGCCGCTGGACCACGGTCGGCGCCTGCAGCTCCAGGGCGCGGCGGCCGGTGGTGGCGATCGGGCCGGCACCGTCGATCGGGTTGCCCAGCGGGTCCACGACGCGACCGAGGTAGCCGTCGCCGACGGGCACCGAGAGCACCTCGCCGGTGCGGCGGACCTGCTGCCCCTCCTCGATGCCGGCGAAGTCGCCGAGGACGACCACACCGACCTCGCGCACGTCCAGGTTCAGGGCCAGGCCGCGGACGCCGCTCTCGAACTCGAGCAGCTCGTTGGTCATGACCGAGGGCAGGCCCTCGACCCGGGCGATGCCGTCGCCGGCCTCGGTGACGATGCCGACCTCTTCCCGGGAGACGTCCGGGGTGTAGTCGGTGACGTAGTTCTGGATGGCACTGCGGATCTCGTCTGCGGAGATCGTCAGCTCGGCCATGGTCTGCGTCCTCTTCCCTGCTGGGGTCGTGAATGTCTGCTGGACTGGGGGCGGCGGGTCGGCGCGGGTGTCAGCCGACCAGCCGTCGGCCGGCGGCCTCGAGCCGGTGGGCGATGCTGCCGTCGATGACCTCGTCACCGACGCGGATCACCAGGCCACCGAGGACGTCGGGGTCCACGGTCACCTGCAGCCCCATCGCCCGGCCGTAGAGGCGGCTGAGCACGTCGGTCAGCCGGCGCTCCTGCGCGACGGTCAGCGGGACGGCGGTGGTCACGCGGGCCACGGAGTGGCCACGACGACCGGACGCCGCCTCGGAGAGCCGCTCGACGACCGTCGCGGCGTTGCCGACGGTGCGACCGGTGAGGTGGCTGCGCAGCAGCAGGACGGTGACCGGGCTGACCCGCCCCGTCAGCAGCCGCTCGATGAGGGCGGTCTTCCCCTCGGCCGGAGCCGCACGGTCGCTGAGGATGCGCGAGAGCTCGGCGTTCCCGGCGACGATGCGCCCGAAGCGGAAGAGCTCGTCCTCCACGCCGTCGAGCTCCCCGCGGGCGGAGGCGGCGTCGAGCGCCGCCTCCGTGGCGAGCGTCTCGGTGGCCTCGACCAGGTCCAGCGGCCGCGACCAGCGCTGCCGGGCGACCGTCTCGACCAGGTCGAGGGCGGCCTCGGAGACCTTGCCGCCGAGCACCCGGCGGGCCAGTGCCGCCCGTTCGGCCGGCGAGCCGGACGGGTCCGACATCGCGCGGCGCAGCGCGATGTGTCCGTCGAGCAGACGGGCCACGGCGAACAGCTCCTCGGCGAGGCCGACGAGGGACTCACCGGTGGCGCCGCTGGTCCGATCGATCAGGCGCTCGCGCGACTGCGCGAGCGCCGCCCGGCTGGAGGCGTCCATCAGCGGTTGCCCTCCGGGGCGTACACCGAGCTGCCAGTGCGCCCATCGGGCGAGCCGGCCGCCATGCCGTCGAGCTGGTCGAGGAATCGGTCGACGGTGCCCCGACGACGCGCGTCGTCCTCCAGCGACTCCCCGACCACGCGGCCGGCGAGATCGACGGCGAGCGAGCCGATGTGGCCGCGCAGCTCGTTGAGGACCTGCTGGCGGGAGGCCGCGAGCTGCTCCTCGCCACGGGCGACGATCCGTGCGGACTCCTGCTGGGCCTGGGCCCGCAGCTCCTCGAGGATCTGCTGGCCCTCGGCACGCGCCTGGTCGCGGATCTGCGCGGCCTCGGTGCGGGCCTCGGCCAGCTGCGCCCGGTACTGCTCCAGCGATGCCTGCGCCTCGGCCTGCATCGCCTCCGCACGCTCGATGCCCCCCTCGATCGCCTCACGGCGGGCCCGGAAGACCTGCTCGAAGCGCGGTGCAACGAACTTGAACATCACGAACAGCACGATCGCGAACGCGATCAGGCCGATGATGATCTCGCCCAAGGGCGGAAGGAGCGGGTTCGCGCTCTCCGCAGCCAGGATGCTCATGCTCTCGATGTCCCTGTCTGGAGTCGGTGACCGTACTCAGGCGGTACGGATCAGGTACCGAAGACGAAGGGGACGACGAAGCCGATCAGCGCCAGCGCCTCCGAGAGGGCGAACCCGAGGAACGCGTAGGTGCGGGTCAGGCCGGCCGACTCGGGCTGCCGGGCGGTCGCCTGGATGTAGGCGGCCCAGACGATACCGACACCGATACCGGGGCCGATCGCGGCGAGGCCGTAGCCGACCGAGCCGATGCTGCCGGTCAGTTCTGCCAGAGCGTCCATTACGGGGTGTTCCTCCTTCGTCGTCGCCCGGCGGGTACCGGGCGGCTGGCGGGGTCGTGCGGGGTGGTGCGGTTCAAGGGGGTGGTCCGGGTCAGTGCTCGGCCTCGATCGACCCGTTTAGGTACGTGCCCATCAGGACGGTGAAGACGTAGGCCTGCAGGAAGATGACCAGCAGTTCGAAGAAGGTCATCACGATCGCCATCAGGGCCGAGATCGGGCCGAAGATCATCGAGTAGTTGCCGACCTGGAACAGGTAGACCGCACCGAGCGAGAACACCACCAGCAGCATGTGGCCGGCGAACATGTTCGCGAAGAGCCGGACGGCGAGCGTGAACGGCCGGACCACGAAGTTCTGCAGGATCTCGATGGGCGTCACCAGGACGTACATGGGCTTCGGCACGCCGGGCAGGAACAGGATGTCCTTGAAGTACTTCCCGGCGCCCTGCTCCCGGATGCCGATCCAGATGTACATCACCCAGCAGATGGCGGCGAGCACCAGCGGGAAGGCGAACTTCGACATCGGCGAGATCTGCGCGAACGGGATGATCGCCATCAGGTTGTTCGCCAGGATGAAGAAGAAGAGCGAGGCGAGGAACGGCGCGAACGGCAGCCCCTTCGGCCCGACGACGTCTCGGGCGATGCCGTCGCGGACCAGCGAGTAGCCGGATTCACCGACGAACTGGAGCTTCCCCGGCACGATGGACGGCTTGCGCACCGTCGCCACGAGGAAGGCGATCAACGCCAGGGTGGCCACCCAGAGGATGATCGTGATCCGGGTGATCTCGAAGGCGATGCCGAACAGCGAGAAGCTGGCGACCACCTCGGGGTAGAACTCACCCAGTCCGGGGGCCTGGAAGCCGTCGCCACCGCCACTCTCGGCGGCGAGCACGTTCCCTAGCGCGAGGGCGCTGGAGGTCACCGTTGTCCCTTCTCCGTCCTGGGCCGGCTCCGTCGTCCGCCCGGGGTCGTTCCTGTGCGCCGTCCCCCCGATGGCGGGTCGACGGCGCCATAGCGAGCGACCACCAGGTAGATGGCCACTGCCATGCCGAAGATGATGCCGACCGGGAAGAACACGCGCGTGTCCAGCCACTGGTCGAGCAGCCACCCGGCCCCGCCCCACACGGCCATCCCGGAGATCAACGTCCCGATGACCGCGTAGCCCGTCTCAGCACCACTGCCCTGCCGCGCCGGACTCACAGGTCGGGGCCGAGCGTCCCCACGTGCGGGGTTGTCCTCGGCCATCGGCGGGGACACTATCAGCCGCGTTCCGCGGGCCCGTCCGGGTCCACGCCTACGGGGGAATCCGTCCGTGCCACGGGTGGCGCCGGCGGCTGCACGTAGTAGAGCGGACGGGTCCACACCCAGCGCAGTTGGACGGCACTCCACAGCAGCGCCCCCACGATGACCGTCCAGGCCAGCGTCAGGCGGTCCAGCCATCCCTCCTCGGGCAGCGCGTTCAGCACCGCGAACAGCACCAGTGCCTTGACGAAGAAGGCGCCCAGCGCCGCCGGCAGGGTGAACGCGTCGTTGACCCTGCCCGCCCAGGCGACGACCACGCCGGAGACGACGAAGAAGGCGGTCACCACCAGGGCGCCGACCAGGACCCCGGCAGCGTCGTCCCATCCGGCCAGCAGCCCCGCGACGGGGGCGGCCACGGCGGTGAGCGCTGCGCTGACCAGGGCCCCCACCCGGAGGAAGGAGAGGTCCCAGGGGGCCTCGGTGGAGGTGTCGGTGCCGGTCATCGGACTCCCTGCCCCGCCCCCGCGGCGCGCGGGGAGGGCTCGTCGGTGCGGTCGGGGACGGTCGAGGCGGCGCGGAGGGACCGCGCCGTGGGGTGGTCGGCCCGGCTGCGCCGGCGCTGCGCGGCGAGATCCGCAGCGCGCGCCTCCCGCGCCGCGCGGCGGGCCCGCGGGCTCAGGACGACGACGACGCCGACCACGAGCAGCACGCCGATCGCGACCAGCAGCTCCGCCTGTCCCCCGGTGATCGACAGCGCGACCGCCCCGAAGGACAGCAGCGCCGCCCAGAAGTACATGACGAGCACCGCGCGCCGGTGCGAGTGGCCGATGGCCAGCAGCCGGTGGTGCAGGTGCATCTTGTCCGGTGAGAACGGCGACTGGCCGCGCAGGCTGCGGCGGATCACGGCGAGGACCAGGTCGATGAACGGGATGGAGAGGACGGCGATCGGCACGAGCAGCGGCAGCGCCAGCGGCAGCAGGTTGGCCGCGGAGTCGAACGACTGCGGGTCCACCCGGCCGGTCGCGGTGACCGCGGCGGCGGAGAGCATGAGCCCGACGAGCATCGACCCGGAGTCGCCCATGAAGATGCGGGCCGGGCTGAAGTTGTGCGGGAGGAACCCCAGGCACGCGCCGGCGAGGACGGCGGTGATCAGGGCGGGAGCGCTGGCCACCTCGTCGTAGCCGACCAGGCCGAGGTTGTAGCTGTAGGCGAAGAAGGCCAGGGCGGCGACGGCGGACACGCCGGCGGCCAGCCCGTCGAGGCCGTCGATGAAGTTGAGCGCGTTGACGGTCAGCACCGTCAGCAGGATGGTCAGCGGGACGCCGATGTCGGGTCCCAGCGACAGCGTCCCGATGTCGGCCACCGGCAGGAACACGAACGCGAGCTGCACACCGAGCAGGACCATGACGCCCGCCGCGGCGATCTGGCCGGTCAGCTTGGTGAGCGCGTCGAGCCCGAACTTGTCGTCGAGCACACCGAGGGCACAGATCAGCCCGCCGGCGACCAGCACGGCGAAGGTCTGCGAGTCCTCGAAGGTGCGTTGCAGCGCCGGCAGCCGGGTCGCCACCAGGATCGCGGCGGCGACGCCCAGGTACATGGCCACGCCACCGCCCCGCGGGGTGGGGATCACGTGCACGTCGCGCTCGCGCGGCGCGGCCATCATCCGCAGCCGGATCGCCGCCATCCGCACCACCGGGGTGGCCAGGAAGGTGACCAGCCCGGCGGTGAGCAGGACGACGACGTACTCGCGCATGGTTCAGGCGAGACCGGCGGCGGTCCGGCTCCCGCTCGCGGCCGTCCGGCCGGCGGAGGGACCCGAGGAGGGCGTGCTCATCGCGGCGGGTCTCCCGGGTTTCGGCGTCGGACGGTCGCTCCACGGTATCTCTCCGGACGAGCGATCAGCCCGACGGCGCGGGGTCCTGCGGCCGCGCGAGCCTCCGTCAGTCCGTGAGTTCCGGCACGAGGTCACGCAGCCGGTCGACCGGGACGGCGCCGATCCGGAGCACCCGCGGCACCGGTCCGGTGCAGTCGACGATGGTGCTGGGAGCCGACTGCGACCGGGGTCCGCCGTCGAGGACGACGGCCGCGTGCATGCCCAGTTGCGCGACCGCCTCGTCAGCGGTGGTCGCGGCCGGGCGGCCGGAGCGGTTGGCGCTGGAGACCGCCAGCGGGCCGGTGCGGCGCAGCAGGTCGCGGGCGACGCCGTCGTCGGGCAGGCGGACCGCGACGGTGCCCTCGGCGTCCCCGAGGTCCCAGGCCAGGGACGGCGCGTGCTCGAGGACGAGGGTGAGGCCGCCGGGCCAGAACGCCTCCGCGAGCCGGGTGGCTGCCTCGGGCACGGTGCGCACCAGCCCGGCCAGCGTGGAGGCCTCACCGACGAGGACCGGGACCGGCATGGTCCGCCCCCGGTTCTTGGCGGCCAGCAGGGACATCACCGCCGCCGGGGTGAAGGCGTCGGCGGCGACGCCGTAGACGGTGTCGGTCGGCAGCAGCACCAGTTCGCCGCGGCCGATCGCCGCCGTCGCGGCGTCCAGCCCGGCGGCGCGGGCGTCGGGGTCGGAGCAGTCGTAGGTCACCGGGGTCGGAGGTGGGGCCACGAGGCCGGAGTCTGTCATCCCGCCGCGCGTCGGGCCGTGGTGAAGCGGGGCCGGCCGGCGAGGTCGGGGTGGTCGGCGACGTCGTCGAAGCCGCCGTGCCCGCGCACCAGCGTGGGCAGCGCACTGCCCTGCTGGTCGGCGTGCTCGATGCCGAGGTGGCCGCCGGGGCGCAGCAGCCGCGCGGCGGTGCGCAGCAGGCCCCGGACGACGTCGAGGCCGTCGGGGCCGCCCCACAGCGCCAGCGGCGGGTCGTGGTCGGCGACCTCCCGCGGCACCCGGGCGCCGTCGGGCACGTAGGGCGGGTTGGAGACGACGAGGTCGACGGCGCCGTCGAGCTCGGTCAGCAGCCGCGGCGAGGTCATGTCACCGGCCAGGACCTCGACCGGGCGGTCCCCCGCCGCGGCCCGCGAGGCCGCGTTGTGGCGGGTCCACTCGATCGCGCCGGCGTCACGCTCGACGGCGAGCACACGGCCGCCGGGGTGCTCGTGCGCGATGGACAGCGCGATGGCGCCGGACCCGGCCCCCAGGTCGACGACGACAGGTGCGGGCCGCCCCGCGAGCCGCTCGAGCGCCCACTCGACGAGCAGCTCGGTCTCCGGCCGCGGCACGAACACGCCCGGGCCGACGGCGAGCTCCAGGTGCCGGAAGGGAGCGCGGCCGGTGAGGTGCTGCAGCGGCACCCGCCCGGTCCGCAGGTCCAGCAACGCGGCGAAGCGGGCCGCGGCCTCGTCGCCCACCTCGTCGAGGGTCAGCAGCCGGGTCCGGGGCACGTCGAGGACGTGGGCGAGCAGCAGCTCGGCGTCCACACGTGGGGACTCGACCCCGGCGTCGGTGAGCCGGCGGACGGCGACGGCGAGCAGCCCCCGGGTGTTCAGGAGCCGACCGCCAGCAGCTCGGCGGTGTGCGCGCGGGTCAGCGCGTCGATGACCGGGTCGAGCTCACCGTCGAGCACGGCGTCCAGGTTGTGCGCCTTGAAGCCCACCCGGTGGTCGGAGATCCGGTTCTCCGGGAAGTTGTAGGTGCGCACCCGCTCGCTGCGGTCGACCGTGCGGACCTGGCTGCGCCGCTGGTCGCTGGCCGTGGCGGCGGCCTGCTCGCGGGCAGCGGCCAGCAGCCGCGACCGCAGGATGCGCAGCGCGGACTCGCGGTTCTGCAGCTGACTCTTCTCGTTCTGGCAGCTGACCACGATGCCGCTCGGCAGGTGGGTGATCCGGACGGCGGAGTCGGTGGTGTTCACGCTCTGCCCGCCGGGGCCGGACGACCGGAAGACGTCGATGCGCAGGTCGCCCGGGTCCACGGTGACGTCGACCTCCTCGGCCTCCGGCAGCACCAGGACCCCGGCCGCCGAGGTGTGGATGCGGCCCTGGGACTCGGTGACCGGCACGCGCTGCACACGGTGCACGCCGCCCTCGAACTTCAGCCGCGACCAGATGCCCTCGTCAGTGCGGGACTTGATGGCGACCGAGACGTCCTTGTACCCGCCGAGGTCGGCGTCGACGGCGTCGATGACCTCCGCCGACCAGCCGCGGCGCTCGGCGTAGCGCAGGTACATGCGCAGCAGGTCGCCGGCGAACAGCGCCGACTCCGCACCGCCCTCCCCTGCCTTGATCTCGAGGATGACGTCCTTGTCGTCGTCGGGGTCCTTCGGGAGCAGCTGTTCGCGCAGCCGCTCCTCGAGCTCGACGACCCGCTGCTCCAGCGTCGTGGCCTCCGCGGCGAAGGAGTCGTCCTCGACGGTCAGCTCGCGCGCGGCGGCGAGGTCGTCGCGGGCGGCGTCCAGGGCGCGCGCGGTCTCGACCAGCGGCGCCAGCTGCGCGTAGCGGCGGCCCAGCCGGCGGGCCCGGCCGGCATCGGCGTGGACGCCGGGGTCGGCGAGCTCGGACTCCAGGGCGGCGTGCTCGGCCAGCAGCCCGCTCAGGCGATCGGGCTGCCCGCCCGACCCGGCCTCGGTGGTGCTGCTCATCGGCTGGGGCCTTCCAGTGCGCGTGCACATCCGCGGAGGTGCACGAACGGGGGCGGACACGACGACGGCGCCCGCCCCACCGCATGTGGTGGGGCGGGCGCCGTCGGGAGTGCTACTTCTCGGCGCCGGTGCCGGCGTTGCGCTTGCCGAACCGCTTCTCGAAGCGGGCGACGCGGCCACCGGTGTCCAGGATCCGCTGCTTGCCCGTGTAGAAGGGGTGGCAGGCGGAGCAGGTCTCGACGGTCAGCGTGCCGCCGGCTGCCGTGCTGCGGGTGGTGAAGGTGTTCCCGCAACCACAGGTCACCGTGGTGGTGTGGTAGTCGGGGTGGATTCCGGGCTTCATGTCGCCTCTTCCGGGGTCTGTGTCGTTCAGGTGGTCGAACGCCGGCGGCCGGCCGGGCATTCCGGCCGCGCAGCGGGGCTCAGTCGCTCAGTATCCCTGACGCGCGAGCCCCGCCGGCGAGTGGCCCCGCTGCAGGGTCCCGCGGCGAGCTCGGGAGCGGCGGGGGGCAGCGGGGTCGTTCAGTCGTTGCCGGGGCCGAGCGTCGTCTTCTGGATCTGCATGAGGAACTCGATGTTGTTCCGCGTCTTCTTGAGCTTGTCCAGCAGCAGCTCGAGGGCCTGCTGGGGCTCGAGCGCGGCGAGCACCCGGCGCAGCTTGATGACGATGGCCAGCTCGTCGGGCGACATGAGGATCTCCTCCTTGCGCGTGCCCGACGCGTTGACGTCCACGGCCGGGAAGACCCGCTTGTCCGCCAGCCGGCGGTCGAGCTTGATCTCCGCGTTACCGGTGCCCTTGAACTCCTCGAAGATGACCGTGTCCATCGTGGACCCGGTCTCCACCAGCGCCGAGGCGATGATGGTGAGCGAGCCGCCGTTCTCGATGTTGCGGGCGGCACCGAGGAAGCGCTTGGGCGGGTAGAGCGCCGTGGAGTCGACACCGCCGGAGAGGATGCGCCCGCTGGCCGGGGCCGCCAGGTTGTAGGCGCGGCCCAGGCGGGTGATCGAGTCCAGCAGGACGACGACGTCGTGGCCCATCTCGACCAGCCGCTTGGCCCGCTCGATGGACAGCTCGGCGACCGTGGTGTGGTCCGACGGCGGCCGGTCGAAGGTCGAGGCGATGACCTCGCCCTTCACCGAGCGCTGCATGTCGGTGACCTCCTCGGGCCGCTCGTCGACGAGGACGACCATGAGGTGGCACTCGGGGTTGTTCGTGGTGATCGCGTTGGCGATCGCCTGCAGCACCATCGTCTTGCCGGCCTTGGGCGGGCTGACGATGAGGGCGCGCTGCCCCTTGCCGATCGGCATGACCAGGTCGATGACCCGGGTGGTCAGCTGGTGCGGCTCGGTCTCCAGCCGCAGGCGCTCCTGCGGGTAGAGCGGGGTCAGCTTGGTGAACTCCGGGCGCTGGCGGGCCTGCTCGGGGTCCAGGCCGTTGACCGTGTCCAGCCGGACCAGCGCGTTGTACTTGTCCTTGCGCTCGCCCTCGCGCGGCTGCCGGACGGCGCCGGTGATGGCGTCACCGCGGCGCAGGCCGTAGCGGCGCACCTGTGACAGCGACACGTACACGTCGTTCGGGCCGGTCAGGTACCCCGACGTCCGGACGAAGGCGTAGTTGTCCAGCACGTCGAGGATGCCGGCGACCGGGAGCAGGACGTCGTCCTCGCTGACGGTCGGCTCGCCCTGGTCGAAACGCTCGCGGCCCGTGGTGCCCCGGCGGTTGCGGTCCCGGTAGCGGCGGCCGCGGCGGCCGCGACCGCCCTCGAAGTCGTCGTCGTCCTCGTCGTTGCGGTCGTTCCCGCCCCGGTCGTTGCGGGTGTCGTTCCGGTTCTCCGGACGCCCGCCGCGGTCGTTGCGCTCGTTGCGGTCCGGGCCGCGGTTGCCGTCACGGGTGCCGTCCCGGCCGTCGCGGTTCTCGCGGTTGCCCCGCTCGGCGCGGTCGCCACCGTCCCGGTTGCCGCTCTCGCGGTTGTCGCGGGCGCCCCGCTCGGCGCGGTCGCCACCGTCCCGGTTCCCGCTCTCGCGGTTGCCGTCGCGGTCGCCGCGGGTGCGGTTGCCGCGCTCGCCACGGTCGCGGCTGCGCTGCGGACGTTCGCCGTCCACGCGGTCGCCGTCGGCCTTCTCCGGCGCGGTGGTGCTGTCGGCGGCCGGCGGCTCGGTGCGCGGCTCGGCGGCCGGCGCCTCGGTGCGCGGCTCGGCGGCCGGCACGGCGGCTGCGGGAGCCGGGGAGTCCGTGGCCGGGGCTGCCGGGGACGCAGCTCCGCCGTCCACGGCGGGGGCGCCGGCGGGACGGCTGGCGGCACGACGCCGACGGGGAGCGGCCTCGGCGGGGGTCTCGGGAGCAGCGGCCGGCGCGGTCACCGGGCCCCCGTTGGCCCCACCGCTGACGGGCGCCTCGAGCGGCGCGGCCGTGGCGGCGACACCGCGGGCGGCGTCGGCGCCCTGGGTGCTGTCGGTGCTCGCGGCGCGGGCCGTCGGGGTGCCGGTGGGAGTCCGGCCCTCGGCCGGGGCGGCTGGCGCGTTGCCGGCGCCCTCGCCGCCGACCTGGCGGGCGGAGATCGCGGCGACGAGGTCGCCCTTGCGCATCCGGCCGGTGCCGGAGATGCCGAGCTCGGCCGCCAGCCGCTGCAACTCGGGCAACAACATGCCGGACAGCCCGCTGCCGCGGCGACGGGTGCGGCCCGTCGTCCCAGAAGCGGCAGATGCCTCGTCGGTCCCCGCGCTCTGCGGCGCGGCGACGAGGTCGGTGGTCTCGCTCACGTACAGGTCCTTCCCTGCGGAGACCTGCGCCTACCAGCGCAGGGGGTGAGCCGGCCCTCCCTCGGTCCGGCTCGGGAGCGGGACAGCAGGGAGAACGGGATCGATGAGGTGCGGGGCGGAATCTGCGGCGACGGAATGGATACGTCTGCAACGCCCCGCGCGAGGCTCGCCCCTGGGGGCGGCTACGCCGTGAGCCTAAACCGCGCTCACGAACACGACAACACTGGTGAGTACCGGTGTGTTCCTCGTTACCGAGACGATACCTGAACGCCCCGGTCCAGCACGGCAGCACCGCCGGCGTCGACGTCGAGTGGCAGCACCGCCCACCCCTGAGGGGTGAGATCGGCCACCGTGCGCACCGCGCCCGGCTCCTCCCCCACCTCACCGTCGAGCCGGCGGGCCAGGACCAGGACGCTGGGCCCGGCACCGGAGACGACGGCCGCGTGGCCGGCGGCGCGCAGCCGCTCGAGCACGGCCAGGGTGTCGGGCATCGCGGCGGCGCGCTGCCGCTGGTGCAGCCGGTCGTCGGTGGCGTCGAGCAGCAGCGCCGGCGCGGTGGTCAGGGCGTGCGTGAGCAGCGCCGCCCGGGAGGCGTTGAACACGGCGTCCGCGTGCGGCACCAGCTCGGGCAGCAGGCTGCGGGCCACGTGCGTCGACAGCGTCCCCGGCGGCACGAGGACGACGGGGACGACGTCGGGGTGCACCGCCAGCCGCTCGGCCCGTGCCCCGCCGGGCGTCGTCCACGACAGGGTCGCCCCGCCGAGGAGGCACGGCGCGACGTTGTCCGGGTGCCCCTCCATCTCGGTGGCCAGGCCGAGCGCGGCGTCGAGGTCGACGTCCTCGACGTCCGGGCACAGGGCCCACGCCCCGACGATCCCGGCGACGACGGCGGCCGCGGACGAGCCCATCCCCCGCCCCTGCGGGATGGTGTTCTCCGCGACCACCCGCAGCCCGGACGGCCGCCAG
Organism: Geodermatophilus sabuli; assembly: GCF_900215145.1. Lineage (GTDB taxonomy): Bacteria > Actinomycetota > Actinomycetes > Mycobacteriales > Geodermatophilaceae > Geodermatophilus > Geodermatophilus sabuli. The sequence goes on from NZ_OBDO01000010.1 coordinate 78,462, forward strand.
CCCAGCCGGTCACAGGCCGCGCGGAATGCCCGGACCACCAGGTGCGACTCGTCGGCGGGCAGGCTGTGCGCGCCCTCGCCGGTCATCACGACCTCCAGCCCGCCGGCGGCGGTGCTGAACTCCAGGACGTCGTGTCGGGCCAGGGCCAGGCCGGCGCAGTCGAACGCGGGGCCGAGGTTCGCGCTGGTGGCGGGGACACGCACCCGCACCGCATCGCCGGCCGGTGCGCTCACAGGCCCAGCTGCGCCGCGGCGACGGCCGCGTCGACCGGGACGGTCACCGGCGCGGGGGCACCGGAGATGGCCCACTCCGGGTCCTTGAGGCCGTTGCCGGTCACCGTGCAGACCACGCGCTGCCCGGGCTCGAGCCCGCCGGCCTGCGCCACCTTGAGCAGCCCGGCGACCGACGCGGCCGACGCGGGCTCGACGAAGACCGCCTCGCTGCGCGCCAGCAGCCGGTAGGCGGCGAGGATCTCGCGGTCGGTGACGCTGTCGATGAGGCCGCCGGACTCGTCGCGGGCGGCCAGGGCCTTCGTCCACGACGCGGGGTTCCCGATGCGGATCGCGGTGGCGATCGTCTGCGGGTGCTCGACGACCTGGCCGGTGACGATCGGTGCGGCGCCGGCCGCCTGGAAGCCCCACATGCGGGGGCGCTGCGAGGCGGTGCCGTCGTCGGCGTACTCACGGTAGCCCTGCCAGTAGGCGGTGATGTTGCCGGCGTTGCCGACCGGCAGGCAGTGGATGTCCGGGGCGTCGCCGAGGACGTCGACGATCTCGAACGAGGCCGTCTTCTGCCCCTCGATGCGGAACTGGTTGACGCTGTTGACCAGGCTGACCGGGTAGTCGATCGCGAGCTTGCTGGCCAGCGCCAGGCAGTCGTCGAAGTTGCCGTCGACCTGCAGCAGCTTCGCGCCGTGCACCAGGGCCTGGGCCAGCTTGCCGAGCGCGATCTTGCCCTGGGGCACCAGGACGGCGCAGACCAGCCCGGCCCGGGCGGCGTAGGCGGCGGCGCTGGCGCTGGTGTTGCCCGTGGAGGCGCAGATGACCGCCTGCGAGCCCTCCTCGACGGCCTTGGTGATGGCCATCGTCATCCCGCGGTCCTTGAACGACCCGGTCGGGTTGGCGCCCTCCACCTTGAGGTAGACGTCGCAGCCGGTGCGCCGGGAGATCTCCTGCGCCGGCACCAGGGGGGTCGCGCCCTCCTGCAGCGTCACCACGGGCGTGCTGTCGCTGACCGGCAGCCGGGAGCGGTAGGCCTCGATGAGCCCGGGCCAGTACGGCGAGACGGTGCCCCGCACGGGCAGCTGGGTGGTCATGAGAGTCCCTCCACACGCAGGATGCTGGTCACGCCACGGACGGCGGGCATCTCCCGCAGCGCGGCGACGGTCGCCGACAGGGCGGCGTCCGGGGCGCTGTGGGTCACGATGACCAGCGTCGCGGCGTCCCCGTGCCCGTCCTGGCGCACGGTGGCGATGCTGACGCCGTGGCGGGCGAACTCCTGCGCCACCGTCGCCAGCACGCCGGGCTTGTCCGCGACGTCGAGGCTGACGTGGTAGCGGGTCGGGGTCTCGGCGATGGGCCGGGCCGGCAGGCCCGCGTACGTGGTCACCCCGGGCCCGGCCACGCCGGCGACGCGGTTGCGCGCCACGGCGACCAGGTCGCCGAGGACGGCACTGGCCGTCGGCCGGCCGCCGGCGCCCTGGCCGTAGAACATCAGCTGCCCGGCCGCCTCGGCCTCGACGAAGACGGCGTTGAACGCGCCGCCGACGGCGGCCAGCGGGTGCGTCGTCGGGATCATCGCCGGGTGCACGCGGACGGCGACCGAGTCCGACGCGGCGTCGCCGTCGTCGGCGGTGACCCGCTCGCAGATGGCCAGCAGCTTCACCGTGCAGCCGATCTCCGCGGCGCGGGCGACGTCGGTCGCCGTCACCGCCGAGATGCCCTCGCGGTAGACGTCGGCGGCGGTGACCTCGGTGTGGAACGCCAGCGACGCGAGGATCGCGGCCTTCGCCGCCGCGTCGAACCCGTCGACGTCGGCGGTCGGGTCGGCCTCGGCGTAGCCCAGCTCGGTCGCCTCGGCCAGTGCCTCGGTGAACCCGTGCCCGGTCTCGGCCATGCGGGAGAGGATGTAGTTCGTCGTCCCGTTGACGATGCCGACGACGCGGCGCAGCTGGTCACCGGCCAGCGACTCGCGCAGCGGGCGCAGCAGCGGGATGGCCCCGGCGACCGCGGCCTCGTAGTAGAGGTCCACGCCTGCCTTGGCGGCCGCGGCGTGCAGGGCTGAGCCGTCGTCGGCGAGCAGCGCCTTGTTCGCGCTCACCACCGACTTGCCGGCCTCGAAGGCCGCCATCAACAGCGACCGCGCCGGCTCGATCCCGCCGATGACCTCGACGACGAGGTCGACGTCCGGGCGGGTGACCAGGGCCTCGGCGTCGGTGGTCAGCAGGGCGGCGGGGACGTCGGGGTGCCGGTCGGGACGGCGGACGGCGACCCCGGCGACCTCGACCGGCCGGCCGATGCGGGCGGCGAGGTCCCCGGACTGGTCCTCGAGCAGGCGGAGCACGTCGCTGCCGACGGTTCCGCAGCCGAGCAGCGCGACCTTCAGCGGCGTCGTCACGACCGGACCTCCACGCCGACCCCGGCGCCCGTCGAGCGGGCTCCGGCCGGGTTCTCGGGGGCCGGCTGGTCGATCGCCGGCGAGGGCGCGGGCACGTCAGCGAGGACGGCATCGAGGGCGAACACGTCCGACAGTGTCTGACGTCGCACGACCTCCGTGGCGACGCCCTCCCGCACCGCCACCACCGGGGGCTTGAGCAGGTAGTTGTAGTTGCTGGCCATCGACCAGCAGTACGCGCCGGTCGCGGCGACGGCGAGCAGGTCGCCGGCCTGCACGTCCGACGGCAGCCACAGGTCACGCACCAGGACGTCCCCGCTCTCGCAGTGCTTGCCCACCACCCGGCACAGGGCCGGCGGCGCGGTGGAGACCCGGTTGGCCAGCACGCACGTGTAGGCGGCGTCGTAGAGGGCGGTGCGGATGTTGTCGCTCATCCCCCCGTCGACGGAGACGTAGTTGCGCACGAGGGGCGTCCCCGGCGCGCCGCTGGCCCCCAGCCGCACCGGCTTGATGGTGCCGATCTCGTACAGCGTGACCGTCCCGGGGCCGGCGATGGCCCGTCCCGGCTCGACGGCCAGCCGCGGCACCGGCAGGTCAAGCGCCGCGCACTCCGCGGCGACGACCGCGCGCAGCCGCGCGGCGACGTCGGACGGGGTCACCGGGTCGTCCTCGGCGAGGTAGGCGATGCCGAACCCGCCGCCGAGGTTGAGCTCGGCCAGCACCTCCCCCGTCGCCTGCGCGATCTGCCCCATGAGCCCGACCACCCGGTGGGCGGCGGCCTCGAAGCCGGCGGTGTCGAAGATCTGCGAACCGATGTGGCTGTGCAGCCCGGTCAGCCGCAGGGCCGGCTCGCGGATCACCCGCACCGCGGCGGTCAGCGCGTCCCCGGTGGCCAGCGAGAAGCCGAACTTCTGGTCCTCGTGCGCGGTGGCGATGAACTCGTGGGTGTGCGCCTCGATCCCGACGGTGGCCCGGATCAGCACCGGCACCGCGGTGCCTCCGGCGGCCACCCGCGCGGCGGCCAGCGGCACCAGCCGCTCGATCTCGTCGAAGGAGTCGAGGACGACGTGGCCGATGCCGGCGTCGACGGCCAGCTGCAGCTCGACCAGCGACTTGTTGTTGCCGTGCAGCGCGATCCGCTCGGCCGGGAAGCCGGCGGCCAGCGCGAGGGCCAGCTCGTTGCCCGAGCAGGCGTCCAGGTGCAAGCCGTCCTCGGCGATCCAGCGGGCCACCTGCCCGCAGAGGAACGCCTTGGAGGCGTAGTGCACGTCGGCGCCCTCGAACGCCGCGGCGAAGTCCGCCGCCCGGCCCCGGAAGTCGTCCTCGTCGAGGACGAACAGCGGCGTGCCGTGCGCGCGGGCCAGCTCGGTGACCGGCCGGCCGCCGAGGTGCAGCTCGCCGTCGACCCGCGTCGCCGAGCGCGGCCACACCGCGGCGTCGAGCGTCCCGAGGTCCTCCGGCGGGGCGCCAGCTGCCGACGGCGGGGTGAGCCCGCCGTGCAGCGGGCCGGCCGGGTGCGCCCTCACATCCGCTCCGGGGCGCTCACGCCGAGGACACCGAGGCCGTTGCGGAGCACCACCGCGGTCGCCGCGCACAGCCACAGCCGGGCGGTGGTCAGGGCGGTGGGCTCCTCGTCACCGCGCGGCAGCACCCGGCAGGAGTCGTAGAACCGGTGGTAGGTGCCGGCCAGCTCCTCGAGGTAGCGGGCCACCCGGTGCGGGGCGCGCAGCTCCGCGGCCGAGGACACCACCCGGGGGAACTCGCCGATCGCCCGCAGCAGGTCGTTCTCCCGCTCGTGGGTCAGCTGGCCGGGGTCGACGGCGCCGGCCGGGGTGGGCGGGTCGAGGCTCGAAGCCAGACCGAGGTCGGCGGCGTTGCGCAGCACCGAGGAGATCCGGGCGTGCGCGTACTGCACGTAGAAGACCGGGTTGTCGTTGGTCTGCCGGCTCCACAGGTCGGCGTCGATGTCGATCTGCTGGTCGACCGAGGCGCGGGCGAGCGCGTAGCGGGCGGCATCGGTGCCGACGGCGTCGACGAGGTCGGTGAGCAGCACGAAGTTGCCCTTGCGCTTGCTCATCCGCACCGGCTCGCCGTCGCGCACGAGGTTGACCAGCTGGCCGATGAGGATCTCGAGGTGGGTGCCGGGGTCGTCGCCCGCGGCGGCCACCAGCGCCTTGTACCGGCCGACGTACCCGGAGTGGTCCGCGCCCAGCATGATCACGACCCGGTCGAACCCGCGCGCCCGCTTGTCCAGGTAGTAGGCGCAGTCGGCGGCGAAGTAGGTCGGCTCGCCGTCGTTCTTGACCAGCACGCGGTCCTTGTCGTCGCCGAAGTCCGTCGTCCGCAGCCAGATGGCGTCGTCGGCCTCGTAGACGTGCCCCTGCTCGCGCAGCGTGGCGACGGCCTTCTCCAGCGCACCGGAGGTGTGCAGCGTCCGCTCGGAGAAGAACGTGTCGAAGTGGACGCCGAAGCCGTCGAGGGTGGCGCGGATGTCGGCGACCATCGCCTCGACGCCGCGCTCGGCGAAGACGGTCAGCTGCTCGTCCTCGGGCCGCTCCAGCAGGCCCGGCTCGGCGGCGACCACCTGCTGGGCGACCGTCTCGACGTAGTCGCCCTGGTAGCCGTCCTCCGGGACCGGCCGGCCCAGCGCCGTCGCCTGCAGACTGCGCCCGAACCGCACGATCTGCGCCCCGGCGTCGTTGACGTAGTACTCCCGGCTCACCTCCGCGCCGCTGGCCTCCAGCAGGCGGGCCAGCGCGTCGCCGACGGCGGCCCAGCGGGTCGAGCCGAGGGTGACCGGGCCGGTCGGGTTGGCCGAGACGAACTCCAGGTTCAGCCGCTGGCCGGCGAGGGTGTCGGTGCGGCCGTAGGCCTCCCCCGCGGTCACCGCGTCGACGGCGATCCGGCCGAGCGCACCCTGGGCGAGGGTGATGTTGAGGAAGCCCGGGCCGGCCACGTCGACCGACGCGATGCCGGGCTGGGCGCGCAACTGCTCCGCGAGGGCCTCGGCGACCGCGCGCGGCGGCTGCCCGGCGGGCTTGGCCAGCCGCAGGGCGATGTTGGTGGCGTAGTCGCCGTGCTCGGGGTTCTTGGGCCGCTCGACGAGGACGTCGTCGGGGACCTCGACCGACAGCACGCCGCGCTCGACGGCGGCGGCCACGGCGGTCCGGACGACGTCGCGCAACTGCTCCGGTGTCACCGCACGAGCGTACTGACCGCGGATCCCGGGCCCAGGGGCCGTCCCCGGACGGGCCGCGCCCCCCAGGGGGCTGCCAGGCCGCCGCCCTAGACTGGCCGCCCGGGGAGGGGCACACGGCCCGATCCCCCGGGGCCGGTGTCCGGCGCGGGCGCTCGCCCGGACCGACACGTCGCACGGTCCCCGAGGACCGAGCACGAGGAGCAGGCCGTGGCCAAGGACCGTAAGCCCCAGGACGGCCGCGCACGCGGCGGGTCCGGCAAGCCGGGTGCCGGCGGGCGGCCGGGCGCGGGCGGTCGCACGCGGCCGCCGGTCACGAACGTGGTGAGCCCACAGCGCCCCTGGGGCCTGATCGCCGCCGCGGTGGCCGTCGTGGTGTTCGCCGCCGCCGTCATCACCTACGCGGTGGTGCAGGTCCGCGAGGCCGACGAGGCGCGGGTCGACTCGGTCGACGAGATCGCGGGCGTGCAGACCTTCGACTACGACGCCGGGCAGGAGCACGTGACCACGCCCGTGCAGTACGAGCAGTCCCCGCCGGTGGGTGGGCCGCACGACGGCGAGTGGGCCGACTGCACCGGCACCGTCTACGACGTGGACATCCGGCACGAGAACGCCGTGCACAGCATGGAGCACGGCGCGGTCTGGATCACCTACGACCCCGAGGCCGTCTCCGCAGACGACATCGCCACGCTGGCCGAGGCCGCCGAGGAGTCCGGCCGGATGCTCTCCCCCTACGCCGGCCAGGACTCCCCCGTCAGCGTGCAGTCCTGGAACCACCAGCTGAAGGTGGACTCCGCGACCGACGAGCGGATCGTGCAGTTCGCCGACTTCATGACGTTCAACGCCGAGTTCTACCCGGAGGTCGGCGCGAGCTGCGAGAACCCCCAGTTCATCAGCGACCCCCTGACCGTGGACGACGGCAGCCGCGGCAGCGACGCGATGACCACCGACGCCCCGACCACGCCGGACGCCGGGGCCGAGACCGGCACCCCGTGACCGCCGACGGGCACGCCCGCGGGCTGCGGACGGCGCTCCTGGCGGTGATCGCCGTCGGCCTGGTGCTGCTCGGCGGGGGCATCGCGGTCGCCGTGGGCATCGGCCGGGACGACGCCGCGGCCACCCCCACCGCCGACTCGGTGGACGCCGGGTTCTCCCGGGACATGGCCCGTCACCACCTGCAGGGCGTGGAGATGGCCAACCTGGCCCTCGAGCGCAGCACCGACCCCGAGGTCCGCCAGCTGGCCTTCGACATCTCCGCCACCCAGACCAACCAGGTCGGCCGCATGCAGGGCTGGCTGTCGCTGTGGGGCCTGCCGCCGTCGGGCGGGGAGACCATGGCCTGGATGGACGACCCCGCGATGGCGCACGGCGGGCACGACACGGCCGGCGGGCTCATGCCGGGGATGGCCACGGAGGAGGAGCTGGCCGAGCTGCGTAGGCTGTCGGGCACCGAGTTCGACGTCCAGTTCCTGCGGCTGATGATCCGCCACCACCAGGGCGGCGAGGACATGGCGGAGTACACCGCCGCGCACGCCACCGAGCCCGCCGTCGCCACGCTGGCCCGTTCGATCGCGGAGACGCAGGCCGCCGAGGTGACGACGATGACGCGGATGCTCACCGCCCGCGGCGGCACCCCGCTCCCGGCCCCCTGAGAGCCGCCGTCGGGGTCGCCGCCGGGGGCTGGTAACTTCTTCCTCGCCCCACCGCGAGCCCCCGTAGCTCAGGGGATAGAGCACCGCCCTCCGGAGGCGGGTGCGCAGGTTCGAATCCTGCCGGGGGCACCCACCAGTGCTGACCGTTGGTCTCTCCGGGGCCTGACCGTTGGCCACCGGCACGACGCAGAAAGGCCCCGCGGGCCCCGACGACGGGTCCTGGCGGGGCCTTTCTGCTGTTTTCAGGGTGCCACTGTGCTCGCCGTCTGGGGGGACGTCGCACCGTCCGGACCACGCGCGTCGTCGGCCAGGTGCTGGCCCTCCTCGTCGCAGCCGCGGACGCCATCCGTCACGGGGGTCGGCGATCGTGCCGGGTGGTGACACGATCGCCGCGGTCCTGGTCTGCTGGCGTGCCCGATCCGCGACCGGCCACCGAGGTCGACGCCGCGCGGGTCCGCGCCGCTGTGGCAGGCGTACGGACGGCGCAGGAGACGCTGGAGACGGCCGTCGCCCAGGCGCTGAAGAACGGCGCCTCGGTGCGGTCGGTCGCCGAGCTGGGGCTGTCGGCGAACACGGTGCAGAAGTACGGGCGGGCTCACGGCTGGCCCACCGAGGAGAACCGCGAACGGTTCTACGAGTCCCGCTACGACCGCGAGGAGCGGGAGGACCTCGGCGATTCGCAGCCGGCATAGGGCGGTCTCACCTGCAGCGGACGTCGTGCCGGTGAGACCTGACCTGTGATGCTCGTTGGTGAACGTCACTGGCTGGCAGCGACGCTACGCGCCTTCCGGAATCCCCACGGTGATCTCGGCAGACGGTGACACGTTCGACGCGCGAGTTCCCGAACCCGCGTACGTTGCCCCTCGGACGTCGGGATGACCGAGCGTCGACCGTGCGTCGGGCAGCGGCGTACCCGAGCGGGCCCGCAGGGTCCGCGACCGAGGTCGCCGGCCCCGGGTGCCAGCAGAACCGGAGGCCCCGCCGTGGCCGACACCGAGAACCCGCGACCAGCCGACCCCACCGAGGCGCTCGAGCGCCTGGGCAGACTGTCCCTGCGCGAGCTGTCGATGGACAGCCTGCTGCAGACGGTCGCCGACGTGACCAAGACCGTGATGCCCGGCAACCCCGAGGCCTCGGTGTTGCTGCTGGTCGAGGACCGACCGACCACGGTGGTCTCCACCGGCGAGCTCGCCACCGACCTGGACGAGACCCAGTACGAGCGGGGGCACGGCCCCTGTCTGCACGCGGCCCGCACCGGCGAACTGACCGAGATCCCCGACACCCGAGCCGATGACAGGTGGCCCGACTACACGCCGCGCGCCGTCGAGCACGGCAACCTCAGCTCCCTGTCCGTCCCGCTGGCCATCGACCAGGATGCGCAGGTCACCGGCGCGCTGAAGGTCTACGCCCGCCGCGCCGACGCCTTCGACGAGGCAACCCGGTCGGTGGCCACCCGGTTCGCCCCGTACGCCGCGGTCGCCGCCGGCAACCTGTACGCCTACCGGTCCGCCCGGAACACGGCGGACAACCTGCAGGCCGCGCTGGAGTCACGAGCGGTCATCGACCAGGCCAAGGGCATCCTGATCGAGCGCTACAAGGTGACCGCCGACCAGGCCTTCCAGCTGCTGGCGCGGGTCTCGATGACGACCAACCGGAAGCTGCGCGACATCGCCGACGACCTGGTCCGGACCGGCGAGCTCCGCCTCCCGTAGCCGCCGCCCTCTGCTCTGCCCGGGAGGACCCGACGCCGGTAGGAGCTCCGCCGTCTCAGCTGGTCAGCAGGCCGCCCTCGACCGGCAGGGTCGTCCCGGTGACGTAGCCGCCGGCGTCGCTGACCAGGAACACCAGCGCCGCGGCGAGCTCGTCGGGGTCTCCCTTGCGGCCGACGAGCACGCGGGACAGTTGGCTGTCGATGTAGCCCTCCGGGTACTGGTCGGTCATCTCCGACTCGAAGAAGCCGGGGGCCAGGGCGTTGACCCGGATGCCCTTGCGGCCGGTCCACTGCTGGGCGAGGTCACGGGTCAGGCCGATCAGGCCGGCCTTGCTCGCCGCGTACGCCGCCTGTGGCAGGCCCGCCGTCGTCAGCCCCAGGATGCTGGAGACGTTCACGATGGAGCTGCCCGGCTGCATGACCCGCGCGCAGGCCTGGGCCATCCAGTAGCAGCCGTTGAGGTTCACGTCGATGACCGACCGGAACTGCTCGGGCGTCTCGCGGGTGGCCGGGACCGCGGTGCCGACGCCGGCGTTGTTCACCAGCACGTCGACCCTCCCGAACTCCGCCATCGCGGCGTCCACCAGGCCCTGGCAGTCCTCGGGACGGGAGACGTCGGTGCGCACGGTGATCGCCCGCCGGCCGGCCGCCACCACCGCCTCCCGGGTGCCGGCCAGCCGGTCCTCCCGCCGGGCCCCGAGGGCGACGTCGCAGCCGGCCTCGGCGAGGGCCCGGGCGAAGACCGCGCCCAGCCCGGAGGACGCTCCCGTCACGATCGCCACCCGACCGTCCAGCCGGAACATGTCGAGGATCGTCCTGCCGCTCACGTGCGCTCCTGTCGTCGATGTCGGTCCGGTCGCGAGCCTGTCGTCCGGTGGGCCGGAGCGCCACCTCGGCACCGGTGTGGGGTAGATCACCCTCAGGTCGGGTAGGGGTCCCTCCTCTGGCCGAGCCGCCGGCCCCAGCAGAGGGAGTGCGCCGTGACCAACCTCGCGCAGCACCTGCTCGACACCGCCTCGGCGCACGGTGATCGGCCGGCGCTCCGCATGGACGACGCCGTCCTGACCCACGGGCAGTTCCGCGAGGACGCCGCCGCGGTCGCCGCCGGGCTGCGCGCCCGCGGGGTGACGCCGGGCGACCGGGTCGGGATGGTGCTCCCCAACGTGCTCAGCTTCCCGGTCGTCTTCTACGGGGCACTCCTGGCCGGGGCCGCCGTCGTCCCCATGAACCCGCTGCTCAAGGCGCGGGAGGTCGAGTACTACCTCCGCGACTCCGGCGCCCGCCTGGTCGTGGCGCTGGACGCCGTCGCCGACGCCGCGGTCGAGGCGGCCGGCGTCGTGGGCGTGGACGCGCTGACCGTCGGGCCGGCCGGAGTCGGGGACGCGCTGCGCGGCACCCCCGACGGGGGCGTCGTCGACCGGGCCGACGAGGACGCGGCGGTGATCCTCTACACCTCGGGGACCACCGGCCCGCCCAAGGGCGCCGAGCTCACCCACGCCAACCTGCGCGGCAACGCCCGGACGACGCAGGAGACGCTGCTGGAGGCCACCCCGGACGACGTCGTCATGGGCTGCCTGCCGCTGTTCCACGTCTTCGGGCTGACCTGCGCGCTGAACGCCGCGGTCCTGGCCGGGTCGTGCCTGACCCTGCTGCCGCGGTTCGACGGCGCGCGGGCGCTGGAGATCATCGAGCGGGACCGGGTGACGGTGTTCGAGGGCGTGCCGACGATGTTCTCGGCGATGCTGCACTCCCCCGACCGCGACCGCGCCGACGTCTCCAGCCTGCGGCTGTGCATCTCCGGCGGCTCGGCGATGCCGGTGGAGGTGATGCGCAGCTTCGAGGAGACCTTCGGCTGCATCGTGCTCGAGGGCTACGGGCTGTCGGAGACCTCCCCCGTCGCCTCGTTCAACCACCCGCACGCGGAGCGCAAGCCCGGCACGATCGGCACGCCGATCCGCGGCGTGGAGATGCGCCTGGTCGACGACGAGGGCCGCGACGTCCGCGAGGGTGACGTCGGCGAGATCGCGATCCGCGGCGAGAACGTCATGAAGGGCTACTGGCGCAAGCCCGAGGAGACGGCGAAGGCCATCCCCGACGGGTGGTTCCGCACCGGCGACCTCGCCCGCCGGGACGGCGACGGCTACTACGCCATCGTCGACCGCAAGAAGGAGATGATCATCCGCGGCGGCTACAACGTGTACCCGCGGGAGATCGAGGAGGCGCTCTACGAGCACCCGGCGGTCGCCGAGGCCGCCTGCGTCGGCGTCCCCCACCCCGAGCTCGGCGAGGAGGTCGCCGCCGCCGTCGCGCTCAAGCCCGGTGCGCAGGCCGACTCCGCCGAGCTGCAGGCCTGGGTGAAGGAGCGCGTCGCCGCCTACAAGTACCCGCGGCACCTCTGGCTGGTCGACGCCCTCCCCAAGGGGCCGACCGGCAAGATCCTGCGCCGCGCCGTCGAGATCCCCACGGAGGTCACCCAGTGACGACGCAGCACCTGGACACCAGCCACCTGGGCGAGGCCCTGGGCACCGACTTCTTCTCGGTGCGCGAGCAGTTCACCGACGAGATGTGGGAGAAGTTCATCGCCGTCCGCCGGTTCGTCGACCGCGAGGTGCTGCCGGTCGCCGGGGAGTACTGGGAGCGGGCCGAGGTGCCGTGGCCGCTGATCCGCCGGCTGCCGGAGCTGGGCATCGTCGGGGGCAGCATCAAGGGCTACGGGTCGGCGGAGCTGAGCCCGATGACCGCTGGGCTGGTGCAGATGGAGCTGCACCGGGGCGACGGCAGCCTGGGCACCTTCCTCGGCGTGCACGCCGGGCTGGCCATGCAGTCGATCGACATGTGCGGCTCGGAGGAGCAGAAGGCCCGCTGGCTGCCGCAGATGGCGACGCTGGACAAGCTGGGCGCCTTCGCGCTGACCGAGCCGCACCACGGGTCGGACTCCGTCGCGCTCGAGACCACCGCGCGGCGCGAGGGCGACACGTGGGTGCTCGACGGCTCCAAGCGCTGGATCGGCAACGGCAGCATGGCCGACCTCGTGATCGTGTGGGCGCGAGACGAGGCCGACGGCAAGGTCAAGGGCTTCATCGTCGAGACGCCGGCGGAGGGCTACGAGGCGACGGTCATCACCGGGAAGCTGTCGCTGCGCTCGGTGTGGCAGGCCGAGATCGAACTGCGGGGCGTGCGCGTGCCCGAGGCCAATCGGCTGCAGGAGGCGCACAGCTTCGCCGACACCGGGCGGGTGCTGGCCACCACCCGCGGCGCCTGTGCGTGGATGGCCCTCGGGCACGCCACCGCCGGGTACGAGACGGCGCTGGCCTACGCGCGGGAACGGGAGCAGTTCGGCAAGCCGCTGGTCAGCTTCCAGATCGTGCAGGAGCGGCTGGTGAAGATGCTCGCCGCGCTCACCGGGATGCAGCTGTACTGCATGCAGATCGGCCGGCTGGCCGAGGCCGGGCGGCTGTCCCCCACGGTCGCCGGGCTGGCGAAGATGCACAACACGAGCACGGCCCGGGAGATCCTCGCCGCGGCCCGCGACATGCTCGGCGGCAACGGGATCCTGCTGCAGAACCACGTCATCCGGCACATGGCCGACATCGAGGCCATCCACACGTTCGAGGGCACCGAGACGGTGCAGACGCTCATCGTCGGCCGCGACATCACCGGGGTCGGCGCCTTCACCTGAGCCGACCGCCGTCCGAGGAGTCCGAGGGAGGGACCGTGGCCGACGTCCGACCACCGCTGTGGCGGCAGGCCTTCGACGCCGCCGAGCGGCGCGTGACACCGCGCGCCGAGGAGTTCGTCCGCACGGACACCTACGCCATCGGCACGGCCCTGTTCCGCCGGGCCACCACGCTGGCGAGGGCCTCCGCCCGGGACGTGACCACCCGGGCGTGGCACCTGCTCAACCTCCCCGCCGGCACCGACGTCAGCCGGCTGAACGCCCAGGTCGGCGCGCTGGACCGGGAGGTCCGCCGGCTCACCCTGGCGCTGGAGGCAGAGCGCCGCCGCAGCGCCCCGCAGATCCCGGAGGAGACCGATGCCGCCGCCCGTCCCCAGCCCGCAGACGGTCCTCGACCGCGTCCGGCGCGACGTCGAGCGCAACGCCCTCCGCGCCCGTAACGGGCTCAAGCTGGTCACCGGCGTCGACCGGCCCGGCGTCGGCCAGACCCCGAAGGACGTCGTCTGGCAGCGCGGCCGCACGCAGCTGTGGCACTACCGCAACGAGTCCGACACGTACGGCGGGGTCCGGCACTCCCCGCCGCTGCTCATCGTGTTCAGCCTGTTCAGCCGCAGCTACATCCTCGACCTGACGCCGGGCAACAGCTTCGTCGAGCAGCTGCTCACGGCCGGTTTCGACGTGTACCTGCTCGACTGGGGCGAGCCGGACCAGCGCGATGCCGCCAACACCCTCGAGGACTACGTCGACGACTACATCCCGGCCGGGGTGGACCGCGTCCTCGAGCTGTCCGGCGCCGACGAGGTCAACCTCGTCGGCTACTGCTTCGGCGGCGACCTGGCGCTGCTCTACGCCGCCCACCACCCCGAGGCGCCGCTGCGCAGCCTCACCGTGATGGCCACGCCCGTCGACTTCGAGCACATGGGCCCGCTGGTCGACCTGTTCCGCGTGGGCGGGCTCGAGGTCTCCTCGGTGCTCGACGCCGACGGCAACGTGCCGCCGCGGATCGTCGTCCAGGGGTTCCGCTCGCTGACCCCGACCGCGGAGGTGACCCGCTACGTGACCCTGTGGGAACGGCTCTGGAACGACCAGTACGTCGCCAGCTACCAGGCCATGACCGGCTGGTCGGACGACCACGTGCCCCTCCCGGGTGCCGCCGCGGAGGAGATGGTGCGGATGCTCGTGCGCGACAACGGGATGGTCACCGACCGGCTGACCGTGGGTGGCGACCGGGTGCACCTGTCCGACGTCCGGGTGCCCTTCCTGACCGTCCGGGCCGAGCGCGACCACATCGTCCCGGCCGCCGCGTCCGCGCCGTTGATCGACCTCGTCGGCTCCCCGGACAAGCACGAGCTGCCGCTCCCGGCGGGCCACATGGGCCTGGTCGTCGGCCGGACGGCGGCCCGGACGACCGTGCCGCAGATCATCGACTTCCTCCGCCGGCGCAGCGAGCCGCTGGAGACCGCGCGATGACCGACGTCGTCGAGCTGACCGACGCCCACTGCGACGCGCTCGTGCGCTTCTTCGCCGACCTGCCCGAGGGCGACCGCACGTTCATCCGCGACGACGTCACCGACGTCGACGTGGTGCGCGGCTGGGCCGCCGGCGGCACGCCCGGCGTCCGGCGGTGGGTCGCCGTGGACGGCGACGCGGCGGTGACGGGGTACGTGGCCGTGCTGCGGCTGCCCGGGTGGTCCGACCACGTCGGCGAGCTGCGGCTCGTGGTCTCACCGTGCGCGCGCGGCGCGGGCCTGGGTCGCGAGCTCGCCCGGCACGCGCTCGTGCAGGCGGTCGAGGACGGGCTCGCCAAGCTGGTCGTCGAGGTCGTCGCCGAGCAGGGCGCGGCCCTGGCGCTCTTCACCGACCTGGGCTTCACCGGCGAGGCGTTGCTGGTCGACCACATCCGCGACCGGGACGGGCAGCTGCGCGACCTGCTGGTGCTCGCCCACCACGTCCGCGACACCTGGTCGGGGATGGTCGCCGTCGGCCTGACCGAGACGCTCGGGGAGGACGCGCCCTGAGTGAGACATCCGGTCGCCGGGCCCGCGGGTGGCTGCCGGTCGCGGCCACGCTGTTCGCCATCGGCTGGGGCGCCAACCAGTTCGTGAGCCTGCTCGTCGCCTACCGCGAGCGCAGTGGCCTGACGGTGACCACCGTCGACGCGCTGGTCGGCGTGTACGCCCTCGGACTCATCCCGGCGCTGCTGGTGCTCGGGCCGGTGTCCGACCGGCACGGGCGTGCGCCGGTGCTCCGGGTGGCCGCGCTCGTCTCCCTGGCCGCCACGGTGGTCCTGCTGCTCGGCGGGCTGCCCGCCCTCTACCTGGGCCGGTTCCTCGCCGGGCTGGCCAGCGGCGCCGCCTTCGCCGCGGGCAGCGCCTGGGTGGAGGAGCTCTCCTCCACCCCGTGGGACCCCACCGCGCCGGAGGGGGCCGGCGCGCGCCGGGCGGCCATGTCGCTCACCGCCGGCTTCGGGCTCGGCCCCGTCGTCGCCGGCCTCGTGGCCCAGTGGGCGCCCGCACCGCTGGTGACGGCCTACCTGCCCCACCTCGTCGTCGCCCTGGCCGTGCTGGTGCCCCTGTGGCGGGCGCCGGAGACGGTCACCGACGCCGGGCCCGACACCGGGTCGCTGCGGTCGCGGCTGCGGGTGCGGTCGGCCGCCGACCCGCGGTTCCGGCGGGAGGTCGCGCCGGTGGCGCCGTGGGTGTTCGGCGTGGCCACGACCACCATCGCCGTCCTGCCGGGGCTGGTGCGCTCCTCGACCCCCGGCTGGACGGTGGCGTTCAACGCCGTCGTCGCCGGCGTCATCCTCGGCACCGGCGTCGCGGTCCAGCCGCGCGCCCGCCGGATGGCTGCCGTCGACCCCCGGCGGGCGACGGCGGTCGGCATGGGCGCGATCGTCGTCGGCCTGTCGTGCGCGGCGGGCGCGGCGGCGCTCGCGCAGCCGTTGCTCGTGCTCGTCACCGCCGTCGTCCTGGGCTGCGGATACGGCTTCTGCCTGGTCGCCGGGCTGCTGGCCACCCAGCGCATCGCGCCGCCACGCGAGCTCGCCGGGCTCACCGCCGTCTACTACGCCCTCACCTATCTCGGGTTCGCCGTCCCCGTCGTCCTCGCCACGCTGGCGGCGGTGGTGCCGTACGCGGTGCAGCTCGCCGGCCTGGCGGTCGCCGCGGCCGCCACGCTGGCCCTCACCCGGCGCTCCGGGCGGCCGCGGGCCGGCGACCGACCGTCCCCGGACCGTCCCGGCGCCGTCCCCTGACCGTCATCGGCCGGTCACCTCGACCCGTGACGCTTGGCGCACGCGGGTCCGCCCCGGGCCCCGAGCCCCGGAGGGCACCGTGCCGCCACCGTCCGTGCTGCCACCGACCTCGTCCCGCTGGCTGCGCGCCGGCGCGGTCCTCGCCGCCCAGCGGCTGCGGCCCCCCGTCGGCAGTGCACGGCGGCGGGCCGTCTGCGGGGCGGCCCGGCTGCTCGCCGGCCTGGGGCTGCGGGTCGACGTCCGGCCGCCGGCGGTGCCCTGGCCCCGTACCGGTCCCGGCCCCGGCGCCCTCCTGGTGACCAACTCGGTGTCGCCGCTGGACCCCCTGGTGCTGCTCACCGCCGTCCCCGGGGTCGTCATCGCCACGGCCGGTCCCCAGCGCGTCGCCGGGGTGCCCTGCCCCACCGTCCCGGCCACCGTGGCCGGCGTCCGCGCCGCCCTGGCCCGCGGGACGTCGGTCGTCATCCGGCCCGAGCAGCCGGCCGGCGGGCGGGCGGCGCTGGGCCGGTTCTCCCCCGAGCTGTTCGCCGCCGCCCTCGCCACCGGCGCCCCGGTGTGCCCGGTGGCGCTGCGCTACGGCGGGGACGGTGGCGCCCCGCCCCCGGCTCCCGGCGGCCGCACGCTGCTCGCGGCGCTGCGCTGGATCGGCGCCACGCGGGACGTCGTCGTGGCGGTCCGGCCGCTGCCGGCGCTCGGCTCGTCCGGTGCGACCGCCACCGAACTGGCGGCGCTGGCCGAGTACGCGGTGGCCGCCGTCCTCGAGGCGCCGCTGCCCGCCCGCCCGGGTGGCCTCGCTGCCGGGCCCCGCCCCGAGCCCGCGCGGCGTGTGGGGCAGCAAAGCCGCCCTACTCGGTGACCCGCCCGTCCTCGACGGCGATCCGGCGGGTGGTCGCGACCGCGTCGAGCATCCGCCGGTCGTGGGTCACCAGCAGCAGGGTGCCGTCGTAGCCGGCCAGCGCCTGCTCCAGCTGCTCGATCGCCGGCAAGTCGAGGTGGTTGGTCGGCTCGTCGAGCACCAGCACGTTCACGCCCCGGGCCTGCAGGAGCGCCAGCCCGGCGCGGGTCCGCTCCCCGGGCGAGAGCGTGTCGGCCGGACGCAGCACGTGCTCGGCGGTCAGCCCGAACTTGGCCAGCAGGGTGCGCACCTCGGCCGTCGGCCAGTCGGGCACCTCGGCCGAGAACGCGTCGAGCAGCGTCTCCGACCCGAGGAACGCCCCGCGCGCCTGGTCGATCTCACCGATCCGCACCGACGGCCCCAGGGCGGCCCGTCCTCCGTGCAGGGGCACCCGGCCCAGCAGGGCGGCCAGCAGCGTGGACTTGCCCGAGCCGTTGGGCCCGGTGATCGCCACCCGGTCGCCCCAGTCGACCTGCAGGTCCACCGGTCCCAGGGTGAACGCGCCGCGCCGCACGACCGCCCCCGACAGCGTGGCGACGACCGCGCCCGCCCGCGGTGCGGCGGCGATCTCCATCCGCAGCTCCCACTCCTTGCGGGGCTCCTCAACCACCTCGAGCCGCTCGATGCGGCGCTCGGTCTGTCGCGCCTTGGCCGCCTGCTTCTCTGCCGTCGCCCGCTGGTGCGCCCGGATGTTCTTGTCCGGGTCGCCCTTGCGCACCGAGTTGCGCACGCCCTTCGCCATCCAGTTGCGCTGCATGCGCGCCCGGCCCTCGAGCCCGGCCTTCGTGTCGGCGTACTCCTCGAACTCCTCGCGCGCGTGCCGGCGGGCCACCTCCCGCTCGACGAGGTAGGCCTCGTAGCCGCCGTCGTGGACCCGCACCAGCTGCTGGGCGAGGTCGAGCTCGACCACCCGCGTGACGGTGCGGGCGAGGAACTCCCGGTCGTGGCTGACCACCACGATCCCGCCTCGGGCGGAGGTGACGAAGCGCTCCAGCTGCTCCAGCCCCGCCAGGTCCAGGTCGTTGGTCGGCTCGTCGAGCAGCAGGACGTCGTAGCGCGACAGGAGCAGACCGGCCAGCCCCACCCGGGCGGCCTGCCCGCCGGAGAGGCCGGCCACCGGGGCTCCCAGTGACACCCCCGGCGCCACCTCGGTGACGACCTGCTCGGCGCGCTCGTCGAGATCCGCGCCGCCGAGCGCCAGCCAGCGCTCCAGCGCCTCGGCGTAAGCGTCCCCGGCGCCGTCGCCACCGGCGGTGAGAGCCTCGGTGGCGGCGTCGAGGGCGGCCTGCGCGGCGCCCACGCCGGTGCGGCGGGCCAGCGCGGCGCGCACCGTCTCCCCCGGCCGGCGCTCGTGCTCCTGGGGCAGGTACCCGAGGGTGGCCGTCGGCGGGCTGACCGTCACGCTGCCGGACTCGGCCGGCAGCTCACCGGCGAGCGTGCGCAGCAGCGTCGACTTCCCCGCGCCGTTGACGCCGACGAGACCGACCACGTCCCCCGGCGCGACGACGAGGTCGAGGTCGCTGAACAGGACACGGGCACCGTGGCCGGCGGCCAGCCCGCGGGCGACGAGGGTGGCACTCACACCGCCCACCCTCTCACCGCACCTCAGCGCCCCTCGTCGTCCTCCCGGCCGCCGCCCAGGACGTCGTCGGCCATCTCGTCGAGCATCGCCTCGAAGGAGCTGTCCTCCTCCCCCGGCGGGCGGCGGCGGACCAGCCACGGCTGCAGCTCCTCGTACCCGCGCACCGAGACCCGGCGCAGCGGGCGCACCCGGTACTGGGGCAGCCCTCGCAGCTGCCCCGCCAGCTCCCGGTCGACCAGCAGTGTCTCGGGGCGGGCGATGGAGGTCAGCCGGCTGGCCAGGTTGACCACCGGCGAGTAGACGTCGCCGAGGTGGGTGAGCACCGTCCCGTGGGCCGCGCCCACCCGCAACGGCGGCCGGTCCTCCGCCCGCCAGACCCGGGGCAGCTCCAGCCCGATCTCCACCGCGTCGACGGCCGAGGAGGCGGTGTAGAGGACGCCGTCCCCGACGCTCTTCACCACCCGGCCGTGGGAGCGCGCGATCACCTCGGCCGCCGTGGCCTCGAAGTCCTCGACCATCTCGCCGAGCTCGCGCGCGCTCATGCCCTGGCTGCGGGAGGTGTAGCCGACCAGGTCGGCGAAGCCGACGGAGAGTTCACGCCGGTCCCCCGCGCCGGCGGCAGCCAGCAGCCGCTCGGCGTTGGCCGCCAGGTGTCGCCGCCACACGTAGTCCTGCACCGCCCGCAACAGGGGCAGCAGTCGCCGGGTGCTCTCCGCGGCACGCTCCCAGGCGACCACCCCCGGCTGGTCGGCGTCGCGGGTCAGCGCCTCGGCGAGCATGTCGGTCTGCCAGTCGGCCAGCCGGGCCAGTGACTGCGCCATGGCCCGCGCGATGGAGGCCTCGGTGCCCTCGTCGACGAAGCCCGCGTCGATCAGCGACGACAGCAGTCCCAGGGCCTGGACGTCGGCGTCGGTGAAGACGAGGTCGTCGTCGGCCGCGTCGGGGAAGCCCAGCGCTCGCCACAGCCGCTGGGTGCGGTGGGCCGACATGCCGGCCTGCTCCGCCACCTGCAGCCGGGTGTAGCGACGCGGCCCGCCGAGCAGCAGCCGTTCCATCGCCTCGCGGGCGTCGGGTGCGCCCGGAGCGACGTCGTCGGGGCCGGTCTCGGGCAGGGCTCAGCCCGTGGTGTGGACGACCAGCACGTCGACGTCGGACCGGCGGGTCACGTCGGAGGGGACCGACCCCAGCAGCCGGCCCTTGATGCTGTTGAGTCCCCGGTTGCCGATGACGAGCAGGTCGGCCTGCTCCCGCTTGACGACGTCGAGGAGGGCCTCGACCGGAGAGCCGACGACGGCGATCGGGTGGACGTCGGTCGCCCCGCCGGCGCGGGCCCGCTCCGCGGCGGTGCGCACGGTGTCCTCGGCGGGGCGCGAACCGATGACCTGGTAGGCGTCGTCGCCGAGCACCTCCTGTGCGCGGCGGACCTCACGGTCGTCGGCGCGCGGCGGCAGGTAGGCGCAGACGATGACCAGGCGAGCGGCGCAGGCCCCGGCGAGCGCGCCGGCCCGGCGCACCGCCCGCAGCGACGACTCCGACCCGTCGGTCCCGACGACCACCGTGCGATACGCGCTCACGGGCACGGAACCTACCTGCTCGGCACCGTCTCGGTGTGCGGAGGGTCACGACGGCGCCCGCGGGGCAGCGGCCCGCCACGCCCGGCGGGACTCCCGTCCCGTCGGCGGGGTGCGCTTGGATGGTCGTACCGTCGGCACCCGACACGAGGAGCGCGTCATCCCCACCGGTACCACCGCCCACCTCGAACCCGTGCGGGTCGAGGTCCGCGGACTCACCAAGGACTTCGGGCCCGTCCGTGCCGTCGACGACCTCACCTTCACCGTCGAACCCGCCTCCGTCACCGGCTTCCTCGGCCCCAACGGGGCCGGCAAGACGACGACGATGCGCATGGTGCTCGGCCTCGAGCGCCCGGACTCCGGGACGGCGACGTTCAACGGCGCCACCTACGCCTCCCTCGCCGCCCCGGTACGCACCGTGGGGGCGGTCCTCGAGACGGCCTTCCACCCGGCGCGCTCCGGCCGCAACCACCTGCGCGTGTACTGCCGCGCCGCCGGGCTGCCGGTCTCCCGGGCCGACGACGTGCTGGTCCAGGTCGGCCTGGCCGACGCGGGCGGGCGCCGGGCGGGCGGCTACTCCCTCGGCATGCGCCAGCGCCTGGCCCTGGCCACGGCGCTCCTGGGCGACCCGTCGGTGCTCGTCCTCGACGAGCCGGCCAACGGTCTGGACCCCGAGGGGATCCAGTGGCTGCGCGGCTTCATCCGCCACCTGGCCCACGACCAGGGCCGGACGGTCCTGGTCTCCAGCCACCTGCTGTCGGAGATGGAGCACACCGCCGACCGCGTGGTGATCGTCGGCGCCGGGCGCCTGGTCCGGGAGGGCTCGATCGCCGAGCTGCGCTCGGGCGCGCAGGGTGAGGGCGCGGTCCTCGTCCGCAGCCCCGAGACCACCCGGCTGGCCGAGGTCCTGGGCGCTGCCGGGCTCGGCGTGCGCCCCGGCGGCGACGGGCTGGTGACGGTCACCGGCTCGACGCCGGCCGACGTCGGCGCCCGCGCCTTCCAGGCCGGCATCGAACTGCACGAGCTGCGGGCGGAGTCCAGCGGGCTGGAGGAGCTGTACTTCCGGCTCACCGCCGGCCAGGAGCAGTACGCCGCCTCCACCACCGACACGACGACCACCGGCACGACGACGCAGGGAGCCGCACGATGACCGCCCTCGTCCGCGCCGAGTGGACCAAGCTGTTCACCACCCGCGTCTGGATCGGGCTGCTGCTCGGGGCCTGCGTGATGGTCGCCGGGTTCGCCGTGCTCTTCACCTCCTTCGCCGGCGACGCCCAGAGCGGCCTGCCGGGGGTGGGCACGGAGGCGTACGAGGAGCTCATCCTGGCCACCGCGGCCAACGTCACGGTGCTGTTCCTCATCCTCGGGATCATCGGGATGACCCAGGAGTACCGGCACCGCACCGCCACCCCGACGTTCCTCACCACCCCCCGCCGCGGTCGCGTCGTGATCGCGAAGCTGGTCGGCTACGCGCTGGCCGCGGTGCCGTTCGCGCTGGCCGTCCTGGCCGTCAACTACCTGGTCGTGCTCGTCTACGCCGGGGCCAAGGGCGCGGCGCCGTCCCTGACCGGGGACAACCTGCGGATCCTGGCCAGCAGCGGCCTGGCACTGGTCATCTACGCCGTCATCGGCGTCGGGCTGGGCGCCCTGCTACGCAACCAGGTGGGCGCGATCGTCGGCGGGCTGGTCTACCTGTTCGTCGTCGAGCCGATCATCCGGTCGATCCCCGCGACGGCACCGGCGTACAAGTGGCTGCCCGGCGGCGGGCTGGAGGCCATGACCGCGACCTTCCAGGGCCCCGACCTCCTCGAGCCCTGGCAGGGGGCCGTCCTGCTGCTCGGTTACGGTCTGGTCGCCGCCCTGTTGGGCACTCTGCTGGCCGTCCGGCGCGACGTCGCCTGAGCCCGCCCGCACGTCCCGAGACCAGGAACGGGGATCCCCGATGACCGTCCGCATGACCGCGCAGCGGCTGGGCCGGCTGATCGCCGACGGCGACGCCGACGCCGTCCGCACGGCCGTCGCCGAGGCGCCACGGCTGCTGTCCACCACGCTCGAGCGCGGCGGCCAGGGCGGGTGGACGCCCCTGCACCTCGCCGTCGCCGAGGGGCAGGCGGAGGTGGTCCGGGTACTGGTCGCCGCGGGCGCCGACCTCGGCGCGCGCACCGAGCACGACCGGACACCGCTGCACACCGCGCTGGAGTTCGCACCGGACCTCGTAGCGGTGCTGCGCGAGCTGGGTGCCCCGGTGGACGCCCCGACCGCCGCCTACCTCGACGACGTCGACCAGCTGACCACCGAGCTCGACCGGGGTGCGCCCCTCGCCGACCCGGTCACCGGTGTGGACCTGCTGACGTGGGCCGCCGCGGGTGGCGCGGCCGGCGCGGCGCGGCTCCTGCTCGACCGGGGCGCCGACGTCGACGGCGGAGCGCTGCACGCCGCGGCGACCAGCCGGCGCCTGACCCTGGTCCGCCTGCTGCTGGACGCCGGCGCCGACGCCAACCGGCGCGACCCCGACACCGGCCGGTCACCGCTGCACGCCGCGGTGGCCGCGGGGGTGGACGGCGACGCGCCCGAGGTGGTGCGCGCCCTGCTCGACGCCGGGGCCGACGTCAACGCGACGACGAACGACGGCGCCAGCGCCCTGGACATGAGCCGGGTGGCCGCGGCCAGGGCCAGGCGCACCGACGCAGGCCAGGCGACCGCCCACGATGCCCTGGCCGACCTGCTCGTGGCCCGCGGTGCCACCGACTGAGAGTCCCACCCGATGCCCCCCACCCGCCCCGGGCCCGCCGACGCGCCGCTGCACGGCCGGTCAGGGCCCCGGGACGGGCGTAGACTGACCGCCCGGTCCAGAGACGTCCACCGACGACGAAGAAGGCACTCGACCCCGTGTCAAGCGTGAGCTCATCCCGGCCGTCCTCCACCCCGTCCTCCTCCGCGGTGGCAGGGTTCGGTACCAACGAGTGGCTGGTCGAGGAGATGTACCAGCAGTACCTCGCCGACCCGTCCAGCGTGGACCAGGCGTGGCACGAGTTCTTCGCCGACTACCGACCCGGGAGCCCGGTGGCCGCCAGCGACGACCGTGAGGCGCCGTCCACCTCCTCCGACGGCGCCGCTGCCCCGGCCACCTCCTACGCCAGCCCCTCGCCGTCGCAGGAGGTGACCGCCCCCGCCGCATCCGCAGCGCAGCAGGCGGCCCCGCAGCCGGCCGCGCCGCAGCCGACCGCGCCGGCGCAGGACGCCCCGCAGCAGCCGGCCGCGGGCGACGGGTCCTCCCGAGCGACGACTGTCGAGCCAAAGACCGAGGACACCGTCGTGAACCGCGCCGCGGAGCGGACCGCCCAGCAGCAGCCGGCCGCCAAGGCCGCGAAGCCCGCCGCCAAGGCGGCGCCGAAGTCCACCGATGGTGAGGGCCCCAAGCGCACGCCGCTGCGCGGCGCGGCCGCCAGCATCGTCAAGAACATGAACGCGTCGCTGACCGTCCCGACGGCGACCAGCGTGCGGGCGGTGCCGGCGAAGCTCCTGGTCGACAACCGCATCGTCATCAACAACCACCTGGCCCGCGCCCGCGGCGGGAAGGTGTCGTTCACCCACCTGATCGGCTACGCGCTGGTCCGGGCGCTCGACGACTTCCCGGAGATGAACGCCTCCTTCACCGAGGTCGACGGCAAGCCGACCCTGGTGCAGCCCGAGCACGTCAACTTCGGCCTGGCCATCGACCTGCCCAAGCCCGACGGGTCCCGCTCCCTCGTCGTCGCCTCGATCAAGGCGGCCGAGGAGATGGACTTCGCCCGATTCTGGGGCGCCTACGAGGACGTCATCCGCCGTGCCCGCGCCGGCAAGCTGACCCTCGAGGACTACTCGGGCACCACGATCAGCCTGACCAACCCGGGCACGATCGGGACCAACCACTCGGTGCCGCGGCTGACCGCCGGCCAGGGCACGATCGTCGGCGTCGGGGCCATGGAGTACCCGGCGGAGTTCCAGGGGATGAGCCCCGAGGCGCTCACGGAGATGGCGGTCAGCAAGATCATCACGCTGACGTCGACCTACGACCACCGGATCATCCAGGGCGCCCAGTCCGGGGACTTCCTGCGCCGGCTGCACCAGCTCCTGCTCGGTGAGGACGGCTTCTACGACGGCGTCTTCCGCTCGCTGCGCATCCCGTACGAGCCGGTGCGCTGGATGCCCGACGTGCGGGTCAGCCGCGAAGGGCAGATCGACAAGGAAGCCCGGGTCATCGAGGTCATCGAGTCCTACCGGCGCAACGGCCACCTCATGGCCGACACCGACCCGCTCGAGTTCAAGGTCCGCAGCCATCCCGACCTCGACATCCTCCAGCACGGGCTGACGCTGTGGGACCTCGACCGCAAGTTCCCCGTCGGCGGGTTCGCCGGCGAGAAGCTGATGGCCCTGCGCGACGTCCTCGGCGTGCTGCGCAACTCCTACTGCCGCACCGTCGGCGTGGAGTACATGCACATCACCGACCCCGAAGAGCGCGAGTGGATCCAGCAGCGCGTCGAGGTCAAGGCCGACCAGCCCGACCGTGACAAGCAGAAGCACATCCTCGGCCGGCTGAACGCCGCCGAGGCGTTCGAGACCTTCCTGCAGACCAAGTACGTCGGCCAGAAGCGGTTCAGCCTCGAGGGCGGCGAGTCGGTCATCCCGCTGCTGGACGAGGTCCTGATCGCCGGTACCGACCACGACCTCGACGAGGTCGCCATCGGCATGGCCCACCGCGGCCGGCTCAACGTGTTGGCCAACGTGCTGGGCAAGAGCTACGCCAAGATCTTCGGCGAGTTCGAGGGCAACATCGACCCCGGCACGGTCCAGGGCTCCGGTGACGTGAAGTACCACCTGGGCGCCGAGGGCACCTTCAAGAACCCGCTGCGCGACGGCGCCGAGATCGCCGTGTCGCTGGCCAGCAACCCCTCGCACCTGGAGACGGTCAACCCCGTCCTGGAGGGCATCGCACGCGCCAAGCAGGACATGATCGACCGGGGCGAGCAGGGCTTCACCGTCCTCCCCGTGCTGCTGCACGGGGACTCCGCGTTCGCCGGCCAGGGCGTGGTCGCCGAGACGCTCAACCTCTCCCAGCTGCGCGGCTACCGCACCGGCGGCACCGTGCACGTCGTCATCAACAACCAGGTCGGCTTCACCACCAGCCCGGCCGCGGCCCGCTCGAGCCTCTACTCGACCGACGTCGCGCGGATGATCGGCGCGCCGATCTTCCACGTGAACGGCGACGACCCCGAGGCCTGCGTGCGCGTGGCCCGCCTGGCGGTGGAGTACCGGCAGACGTTCAAGAAGGACGTCGTCATCGACCTGGTCTGCTACCGCCGCCGCGGCCACAACGAGGGCGACGACCCCTCGATGACCCAGCCCCTGATGTACGACATCATCGACCGCAAGCGCTCGGTCCGGAAGCTCTACACCGAGGCGCTCATCGGTCGCGGGGACATCACGCTGGCCGAGGCCGAGGAGGCGCTGAAGGACTACCGCGGGCAGCTGGAGCGGGCCTTCGCCGAGACCCACGACGCCCAGGAGACCCCGCAGAAGCAGCCGGTCATGGACCAGCCGGCGCAGCAGAAGCCCGTCGCGACGGCCATCACCACCGAGGTGCTCAAGGCCATCGGCGACGCGCACGTCTCGCTGCCGGAGTACTTCACCGTCCACCCGAAGCTCAAGCGGATGCTCGAGCGGCGTGCGGCCATGGTGAGCGAGGGCGGCATCGACTGGGCGATGGGCGAGCTGCTGGCCTTCGGGTCGCTGCTCATGCAGGGCGTCCCGGTCCGGCTCGCCGGCCAGGACTCCCGCCGCGGCACCTTCGTGCAGCGTCACTCGGTGCTCATCGACCGCGACACCGCCGCGGAGTACACGCCGCTGGCCAACCTCAGCGAGGACCAGGCCAAGTTCTTCGTCTACGACTCACTGCTCAGCGAGTACGCCGCGCTGGGCTTCGAGTACGGCTACTCGGTCGCCAACCCCAAGGCGCTGGTGCTCTGGGAGGCGCAGTTCGGCGACTTCGTCGACGGCGCGCAGATGGTCATCGACGAGTTCATCTGCTCCGGCGAGGCCAAGTGGGGCCAGCGCTCCGGTGTCGTCCTGCTGCTCCCCCACGGCCTCGAGGGCCAGGGCCCGGACCACTCCAGTGGTCGCATCGAGCGGTTCCTGCAGCTGTCGGCGGAGAACAACATGACCGTCGCCAACTGCTCGACGCCGGGCAACTACTTCCACCTGCTCCGCCGGCAGGCGCTGTCGGACGTGCACCGGCCGATGGTCGTGTTCACGCCGAAGTCGCTGCTGCGGGCCAAGGCCGCCGTCAGCCCGGTCTCGGACTTCACCGACGAGACCTTCCGGCCGGTCCTGCCCGACCCGGGCGTGGGGGGCGAGCCGCTCGACGACGCCGCGGTGCGCCGGGTGCTGCTGTGCAGCGGCAAGGTCACCTACGACCTGTTCGCCCAGCGGGAGACCGACGGCACCGCGGACACCGCGGTGGTGCGGGTGGAGCAGCTCTACCCGCTGCCGGCCGAACAGATCCGCGAGGCCCTGGAGCGCTACCCGAACGCCTCGGACGTGGTCTGGGTGCAGGAGGAGCCGGCGAACATGGGCGCCTGGCAGTTCATGGCGGTCAACCTGCCCGAGCACCTGCCGTCCGGCCGCAGCCTGCGGCGCATCAGCCGCCGCGCCTCGGCCAGCCCGGCCGTCGGTTCGGCCAAGGTGCACGAGATGGAGCAGAAGCAGCTGGTCGCCGAGGCCTTCGCCCGCTGACCCCCCGCGCTCCCTGCCGACGCCCGGCCGCCGACCCAGTCGGTGGCCGGGCGTCGTAGGTTCTGGGGCGTGTACTTCACCGACCGCGGTCTCGAGGAGCTCGCCGAGCGGCGGGGCGAGGAGCAGGTCACCCTCGCCTGGCTCGCGGACCAGATGCAGGCGTTCGTCGACCAGCACCCGGACTTCGAGGTGCCGGTGGAGCGGCTGGCGACCTGGCTGGCCCGCGGCGGCACCGAGGACGACGACGACTGAGCCCCGTCTGGTGGCGGTGTCGTGAGGAGTGGGGGCCGGAGGCTCCCGCGATCGAACGACGAGGGGGCTCAGCGCGGCCGGGGGACGCCACCTGGCGGCGGTGTCGTGAGGAGTGGGGGCCGGAGGCTCCCGCGATCGAACGACGAGGGGGCTCAGCGCGGCCGGGGGACGCCACCTGGCGGCGGTGTCGTTCGGTAGGACGACGGAGTGCATAGCGTGGGGGCATGGGCACCGTTCTCGCCGTCCTGCACGTCGTCTCCGCCGTCTTCCTCATCGGGCCTATGGCCCTGCTCCCGCAGACCGCCCTGCGCGCGGTGCGGGCGGGCAACGGGCCGATGGTCGAGCTGCTCACCCGCTCGACGAAGGTCTTCACGTGGGCCTCGCTGGCGGTCGCCGTCTTCGGTTTCGGCGTCTCGGGCATCGAGGGGATCCCGCTGTCGCGGACCTGGCTGTGGCTGTCGATCGCGCTGTACCTGGTCGCGCTGGTGCTCAGCCTGGTGCTGGTCGTCCCCTCGCTCACCCGGGCGGCGGCGGAGCTGACCGGGGGCCGGTCCGCCACGGCGCTGTACGGCCGGATCGCCGCCGGGTCGGGCGTCGTCTCGCTGCTGCTGCTCGCCGTGACCGTCCTGATGGTCTGGAAGCCGTGACCGGACCGACACGCCCGGGCGGCCGGATCCCCCGCTGACGGGCGGGACGACGGGACGCTGCGTCCGTGCTCGGTCACTCGCACGCCCTGTCCGGGCTCGCCGCCGGGGCAGCCACGCTGCCGTGGGCCCCGGTCGAGGGCCCCGTCTCCCAGGTCGCGTGGATCGCCGCCGTCGGCGGGATGTCGATGCTGCCCGACCTGGACGCCAGCGGTTCCACCGTCTCCGACATGTGGGGTCCGGTCACCGACGTGCCTTCGGCTGCGGTCGGGCGACTGGCTCAGGGGCACCGCTGGGGCACCCACGACGCCGTGCTGGCCCCGATCGCGTTCGGCGCGCTCGCGCTGGCCGCCGCGAACGCCTTCTGGTCCAGCCTGCTGCTCATGGCCCTGGCGATCGGGCTGGCGCTGCGGGCGCTGCACTTCGTCATCCCCGGTCGCGCGGAGAACACCGTCGTCGGCAACCTGGTGTTGTCCTGGGGCGGGGCCTGGCTCCTGCTGGAGCACATGCCGCCCCCGGCCTGGCTGCCGTGGGCTGTCGCGCTCGGGGTGCTCACCCACATCGCCGGTGACGCGATCACCACGCAGGGGGTGCCCGTGCCGCTGGTCTGGATCCTCAGACGGTGCCGGCTGGCCCTCACCCCGCTGCGCACCGGGACGACGCTGGAGAAGGCGGTCCTCGCCCCCGCGTTCGTCGTCGTGACGCTCTGGTTCGTCTACACGAACACCGGCGTGCAGGCGGCGGTCGACCCCTGGCTGCAGGACCTGCGCGGACTGCTCTGACCGTGGTCGATGGACGGACGCCGGAGCGCGGATCTGGACGCCGGCGGCCGAGCCGAGGACGCTGACGGTGGCCCGTACACGGGCGGCTTCCCGGTGGGAGGAGTCGGCCGATGCTCTTCCGGTTCACGTTCGACACCCGCGCGGCGCCGGAGCAGGTGGTGGGCGCCTTCACCGATGTCAGCGACCGCCGGCTGACGGTGTGGCGGCGCACCCTCGACCCGGCGAAGTACGAGGTCCGTGAGGCCGGCGACCGCTGGGCCGTCGTCCGGGAGGGCAGTGCGGGCACCCGGATCTGGGTCCTGCTGCGCTACGAGTGGTCGGAGCCCGGGACCATCCGGTGGACGCTGATCGACAGCGACCACTGTCGCCGGGGCCGCGGCGAGGTGGTCGTCGCCGCTCGACCGGACGGCGGCAGCCGGGTCGACGCCACGATCGACCACGGCGCCCCACGGGGACTGCGCGGCCGGGTGATCCTCCTCGGGCAGCGGGTCGTGGGTCCGGTCGCGTTCCCGCGGCTGTGGCGAACCGCACTCGACGAGCTGGCCACGACCCCCGCCTGACCCGGGCGGGGAGCGCAGGCAAGTTGCGCTTCCCACCCCGGTCAGCGTGTGACGCCCTGCTCCCGCGCGCAGCTGGCCACCGCAGCGGCCACCGCCGCGGCCACCCGCCGGTCCAGCGGGCTCGGCACGACGTAGTCCGCGCGCACATCGTCGCCCACCACGTCGGCGATCGCGGTCGCCGCGGCGAGCTTCATCTCCTCGGTGATGGCCGTGGCACCGGCGTCGATCGCCCCGCGGAAGATGCCGGGGAAGGCGAGCACGTTGTTGATCTGGTTCGGCTCGCCGCTGCGCCCGGTCGCGACCACCGCCGCGTACCGGCCCGCCATCTCCGGGTCGACCTCGGGGATCGGGTTGGCCAGCGAGAACACGATGCAGTCCCCGGCCATGGTCGCGATCGCCGACTCGGGCACCGACCCGCCGGACAGGCCCAGGTAGACGTCGGCCCCTTCCAGCGCGCCGGTCATCGTGCCCGCGTACCCGGCCCGGTTGGTGTTCTCCGCGACCCACCGCTTGATCGGGGTGAGGTCGTCGCGGCCGAGGTGCAGGACGCCCCGGGAGTCGGCCACGGCGATGTCGCCGATGCCGGCCTCGAGCAGGATCTTGGTGCACGCGATCCCGGCCGCCCCGGCCCCGGCGACGACGACCCGCAGGTCGCCGAGCTCCCGGCCGACCACCCGCGCGGCGTTGCGCAGCGCGGCCAGGACGACGATCGCCGTCCCGTGCTGGTCGTCGTGCATGACCGGGATGTCCAGCCGCTCGCGCAGCCGCTCCTCGATCTCGAAGCAGCGTGGGGCGCTGATGTCCTCGAGGTTGATCCCACCGAAGGACGGCGCGATCGCGGCCACCGTCTCCACGATCGTGTCGACGTCGGTGGTGGAGAGCACCACCGGCACCGACGACAGCCCGGAGAACTCGCTGAACAGGCAGGCCTTGCCCTCCATGACCGGCAGCGCGGCGGCCGGCCCGATGTCCCCCAGGCCCAGCACGGCGGTGCCGTCGGAGACGACCGCGACCACCCGCGAGGCCCAGGTGAACCGCCGCGCGAGGCCCGGCTCGGCAGCGATGGCACTGGAGACCCGGGCGACGCCCGGGGTGTAGGTGAGGGCGAGGTCGGCGAGGGAGTCGATCGAGCGGGTGGGGCGTACCACCAGCTTGCCCCCCTCGTGCACCGCGAACGCCGGGTCCTCGGCGAAGCGGTCGGGGCTCCCCGGCGGGGGAGCGGAGGCCTCGGGATGCTGGGTACCGCCCATGGACACGGCAGCGTAGACCGTTCGCCACCGGTGCCTCGCTACGGTTCTCCCGTGCAGATCCGCGAGCTCGCCGTGCGCGACGCCTACGTCCTGGACCTGGTCCCCCACGGCGACGCCCGGGGACGGTTCACCGAGTGGTACCGCGCCGACGTCCTCTCGCGGGCCGTCGGGTACGGCCTGCCCCTCGCCCAGGCCAACCACAGCGTGTCCGCCCGCGGGGTGCTGCGCGGGGTCCACTTCGCGCTGGTGCCGCCCGGGCAGGCCAAGTACGTGTACTGCCCGGCGGGCCGGGTGCTCGACGTCGTCGTCGACGTCCGCGTGGGCTCCCCGACCTTCGGCGCGCACGACGCCGTCGTCCTCGACAGCGAGCAGCCCCGGGCGGTGCACCTGGCCGAGGGGCTCGGGCACGCCTTCGTCTCCCTCGCCGACGGCAGCTCGGTGACCTACCTGGTGTCCAGCGGGTACGACCCGGACAGGGAGTTCGGCATCGACCCGCTGGACCCGGCGCTGGGCCTGCCGTGGCCGGCCGACGTCGAGTTCGAGCTCTCGGCCAAGGACCGCCAGGCGCCCACCCTCGAGCAGGCCCGCGAGCAGGGCCTGCTGCCCACGATGGAGCAGTGCACCGCGCGTTACGCCCAGCTACGCGCCTCCGACTGACCGCGGCCGTCCGGGCGGGCAGCACGGCGGCTGGGACTGCGGCCGGATGCCCGATCCGTCAGAAGCGACGGCACTCGACCGCAACGACGTGTGTGAGCCTTGACACACGACCGGACGGACCTCAAGGTGGACGCCTTGCCGCCATGCGGACGCACGTCCGTGTGCCGGTGCCCGCTGCATGCCGGGAAGGACCACCTGATGGCCGACCTCCACGTCCCCGTCCTCATCGCAGGTGGCAGCCTCGTGGGGCTGAGCGCCTCGGTCCAGCTCGCCACCCACGGCGTTCCTCACCTGCTCGTCGAACGACACCGCGGGACGGCGGTCCACCCGCGGGCCGCCTCCTTCCACCAGCGCACGATGGAGATCTTCCGCGGGATGGGCCTGCAGGCAGCGGTGGAGGCCGCTGCGCAGAAGGAGTTCCTGCAGGACGGCGCCATCGTGTCCGTGTCGGACCTCAGCAGCCCCGAGATGACCTTCTTCTTCCGGTCGTTCAACGACGGCGTCGAGGAGCTGAGTCCGACCCGGCGGCTGTTCATCACCCAGATCGGCCTGGAACCCATCCTGCGGGACCGCGCCCGCGACCTCGGCGGCGAGCACCGCTACGGGACGGAACTGCTCGGATTCCAGCAGGACGACGACGGGGTCACCTCGGTCGTCCGCTCCCGGGACAGCGGTGAGGAGACGACCGTTCGATCCGAGTACCTGGTGGCGGCGGACGGCGCCCACAGCCCCGTGCGTGGGCGGTGCGGCATCGACATGCAGGGCCGGGGCGCGTTCGCGCGGTGCATCACCATCTACTTCCAGGCCGACATGCGCGAGCTCATCGGCGACCGGAACCTCAGCGTCGTCTACGTCAACCAGCCTGATCTGCTCGGCTTCTTCCGGTTCTCCATCACCGGCGACTCGGGGTTCCTGGCCGTCTTCTCCGCGACGGGCGCCGACGGGACGCGCGACACCCATGTGGCCGAGGACCTCGACGAAGACCAGTGCGTGGCGTACGTCCGCAAGGCCCTGGGGCGTCCGGACACCGCCGTCCGCATCGACGACGTGCAGCGGTGGACCGCCGAGGCGTCACACGCGGCCAGGTTCAGCGACGGGCGGGTCTTCCTGGTCGGCGACGCCGCTCACGTGATGCCGCCCACCGGGGGCTTCGGCGGGAACACGGGGGTCGCCGACGCGCACGACCTCGCGTGGCGGCTGGCGCTGGTCTCCCGGGGGGTCGCCGGGCCGGCGCTGCTGGACAGCTACGACGAGGAGCGACGGCCGGCCAGTGCCCTGGTGGTCGAGCAGGCCTACACCCGCTACGTCATGCGGGTTGACCCCTCACTCCCCCGGGGTGACCTGGCGGCCCCCCTCGACGACCCCTCCATCGAGCTGGGCACCCTCTACCGCTCCCGCGCGGTCCTGGCCGCGGAGGGCGAGGACGACGGCGCGCTGCTGGTCGACCCCCGGAAGCCCTCCGGCCGGCCGGGCGCCAGGGCTCCGCACGTCTGGGTCCAGGTCGACGGGGCAGCCGCGTCGGTGCACGACCTCGTCGGGTCGGAGTTCGTCCTGCTCGCCGGCGCGGACGGACAGCCCTGGTGCGACGCCGCCGAGGAGCTGACCGGCGCGGACGGCACGCCGCTGACCGCGCACCGGGTCGGTCCCGGCGGAACGGTGCAGGACCCCGGGGAACGCTTCCGCGAGGCCTTCGGGATCGGCGCGGCAGGAGCCACGCTCCTCCGGCCCGACGGCGTCGTCGCCTGGCGCTCGACTGGCTCCTCGGACCGGCCGCGGGCCGTGCTCACCGACGTCATGGCGCGGCTCCTGGGGCGCTGACGGCGGTCAGCCGGGTCCGTGGTCGCCGGGCTACGGCGGTTGCCCGCCCAGCCGTCCCGGGCGCGGCCACAGCCGGCCCACCACCCGGCCGACCACGACGGCCGGCCCGAACGCCCGGCTGTCGTCGGTCACGAGGGCGTTGTCCCCCTCCACCCAGTGCCCGCCGGGCACTGGGCGGCGGACCCGCTTGACCACGAGCAGCTCCGGGCGGGAGGGGAAGCGGGCGAGGACGACGGCACCGGCGCCCACCGGGGACCCGCCGTCCACCCGGCGCACCAGCAACCGGTCGCCGTGCCGCACCGTCGGGGACATCGACGGGCCGCTGACCCGGGCCACGACCCAGGGCGTGACCAGCGACGGGACCGCCCCGGAGGTCTTGTCCTCGGACCTGTGGTCGGCGTTCACCGGGAGTAGGGTCCCAGACGAAAACGACCCACGAGACCCGGAGGTCACGTCCATGCGTTTCCGCATGTTCTCCGCCGTGGAGGCCACCGCTCACTGCGACCTCCCTTGCGGCGTGTACGACCCGGCCCAGGCCCGCATCGAGGCGGAGTCCGTCAAGGCGATCCAGGAGAAGTACCAGGCCAACGAGGACCCGGCCTTCCGCACCCGCGCGATCCTGATCAAGGAGCAGCGGTCGGACCTGGTCAAGCACCACCTGTGGGTGCTGTGGACCGACTACTTCAAGCCCCCGCACTTCGAGAAGTACCCGCAGCTGCACGAGCTGTTCAACAAGGCGACCAAGCAGGCCGGCGCGGCCGGCGGCAAGGGCAGCATGGACCCGGCCGAGGGCCAGAAGCTGCTCGACTACATCGCCGAGATCGACAAGATCTTCTGGGAGACGAAGGCCGCGGCCTGACCGTTCCCTCGAGCAGCGGCGCCGGTCGGCGGGGTCCCCCGCCCCCCGGCGCCGTTGCCGTCTCCAGCCCCGGAGCGGCCACGGCCGCCTCATGGGCAGCACCTGCTCGTCCACCCCACGTCCACGTCCGGAGGTCCCAGATCGACGTCGCGGCGCTGCTCCGGCGGGTCGAGAACGCAGCACCGATCGAGGCGGTCGAGGCCGTGGCCGCCGCGCTGGCCGACCAGGTCGACGCCCGAGCGGTCAGCTTCCTGATCGCCGACTTCAGCGGCCGGGCCGTCGTCCGGCTCACCTCCGCCGGCCCCGCCACCGGCGCACGCACCCGCGACGCCGAACAGGCGCAGACGGTGCCGCTGGCCGGCAGCGTCTACGACCAGGTCCTGCGGTCCCAGCAACCCGATCTGCGGACCGAGGGCGACCTGCACCGGGTGCTGGCCCCCGTGACCGACCGGGGGGACGCGATCGGCCTGATCGAGATGCTCCTGCCGCGGGTGCCCACGTCCCAGGAGCTCGACGAGATCCGCAGCGCCGCACACGCACTGGCCTACGTCGTCATCGCCGCCCGCCGGCACACCGACGTCTTCGAGTGGGGCATGCGCTCCACCCCGTTCACCCTCGCCGCCGAGATCCAGCGCCGGCTGCTCCCCGCCGCCTACGCCTGCGAGGCGGCCCAGTTCACCCTCGCCGGCTGGATGGAGCCGGCCAGCGAGGTGGGCGGGGACACCTTCGACTACTCGCTCGACCGCGACGTCCTGCACCTGTCGGTCACCGACGCCGTGGGGCACCAGGTCCCGGCGGCCCTGCTGGCCACGCTGCTGGTCGGCGGCCTGCGCAACGGCCGGCGCCGGGGTCTGGACCTGCTCGGCCAGGCCCGGTACGCCAACGACGCACTGGCCGAGAACGCCGCCCCCGGAGAGTTCGTCACCGGCCAGCTGGTGCGCATCGACCTGCGCACCGCCACGGCTCACCTCGTCAACGCCGGCCACCCGTTCCCGCTGCGGCTCCGCGGCGGCCGGGTCAGCGAGATCGAGCTGGCCATCGACGCCCCGTTCGGCGTCCGGCCGGGCGGGTCGTTCACGGTGCAGCCGCTCGCCCTGGAGCCGGGCGACCGCGTCGTGTTCCTCACCGACGGCATGCAGGAGCGCAACGCCGCCTCCCTCGACGTCGCCGCCGCGCTCGCCGACACCGCCGACCTGCACCCGCGCGAGGTCGTGCACGCCCTCGGTGCCGCGGTCCTGCACGCCACCGGCGGGGACCTGCGGGACGACGCGACGATGCTCTGCCTCGACTGGTACGGCGGGCCGCCACGGGCCCGGGCCAGCGAGCACGGCGCCGATCCCGCCCTCGTCTCCCCACCCGCCGCCCCCCGGTGACGCCGGGTGCGTCCCGGTACCGTTTGACCACGATGCGCATCGACCCGGCCGGGTGGCCCTTCATCACCGGGCCCCTCGCCCCCGCTGCCCTGCTCACCGCCACGGGGCGGGCCACCGGACGGCGCGGTCTCCGGATCGCCGCCTGGCCGTTCGCCGCCCTCGCCGCCTACATGGCGCTGTTCTTCCGCGACCCCGACCGCCGGTGCGACGTCCACCCCTCGGACGCCGACGACGTCGTCTCACCGGCCGACGGCGTGGTGATGGTCGCCGGCGAGCCGCAGGAGGGCGTCGCACCCGAGGGGGAGTGGCAGCAGGTCAGCGTCTTCCTCTCCGTCGTCGACGTGCACGTCAACCGCTCCCCCTACCGCGGCGAGGTCGTCGAGAGCTCGTACCGCAAGGGCAGCTTCCTCGCCGCCTACCGCAAGGAGTCCGCGCACCGCAACGAGCGCAGCGAGCTGTGGCTGCGCGACACCGACAGCCCCACCCCGCGCACCGTGGTGTTCCGGCAGATCGTCGGGGTCCTCGCCCGGCGCATCGTCACCCGCACCGGGGTCGGGCAGCGGCTGGAGACCGGTGAGCGGATGGGGCTGATGAAGTTCGGGTCCCGGATGGACGTCTTCGTCCCGCGGGAGTGCACGATCACCGTTCGCACGGGGCAGCGGGTGCGGGGCGGCGAGACCGTCATCGCCCGCTGGCCCGCGGCCGGCTGAGGAGTTCCCCCATGCCCAGCTCAGCGTCCGGCCAACGCCCTCCGCAGACCCGTCGCACGGCCACCGTCGAGTTCGTCCGCGGCTCGGTCCGCGGCACCCGGCGCCGGGCGCTGGCCACCCTGCCCAGCTTGTTCACCCTCGCCAACATGATGTGCGGTTTCGCCGCGATCCTGGTCTCGATCCGCGGGCAGTACACCCTCGCGGCGGTCCTGGTCGGGCTGTCGGTCGTCTTCGACATCACCGACGGGGCGGTCGCCCGGCTGGTGGGTGCGGTCACCCCCTTCGGCCTGCAGTTCGACTCCCTGGCCGACCTCGTCTCCTTCGGTCTGGCCCCCGCGTTGCTGGCGTTCACGCTGTTCTCCGAGGGGCGCGACGAGTGGGACCCCCTCGGCTGGGTCGTCTGCTTCCTGTGGGTGGCCTGTGCCGCCATCCGCCTGGCCCGCTTCAACACGACGATCGACCCCACCGCCGACAAGCGGTACTTCACCGGCATGCCCAGCCCCGGGGCGGCCGGCGTCGTCCTGGCCTCGGTCTTCGCCTTCGGCGACCAGATGCACGGCCGTGACCGGCTGTGGGTCCTGCTGATCGTCGCCGTCCCGGCGCTGCTCATGGTGAGCACGGTCCGGTTCCGCTCGTTCCGCTCGCTGGTCAGCCCGAAGAGCGGCAAGCCCTACGGGCTGATCGCCGCCGCGCTGGCGGTCGTGGTGGGCTTCGCCCTGGCCCCGGTCGTCACCGGCTGCGTCCTGGCCTACGGCTACCTGCTGGCTCCCGTCCTGGTGCCGCTGCTGTCCCCGCTGTCCCGGCTCGTGCCGACCCGCCTCAAGGAGCTCCTCACATGAGTGTGCGGCCCATCCGCCCCGACGACGTCGCCGCCGTGGTCGGGCTGGTCCGGGAGCTCGCCGAGTACGAGAAGGCGGCGCACGAGGTCCGGTTGACCGAGGAGCAGCTGACCGCCGCGCTCTTCGGCGACTCCCCCAAGCTGTTCGGTCACGTCGCGGTGGCCGACGGCGACGAGGTCGTCGGCACGGCGCTGTGGTTCCTCAACTTCTCCACCTGGCGCGGGACCCACGGCGTGTACCTGGAGGACCTCTACGTCCAGCCCGGGCACCGCGGCACCGGACTGGGCCGCGAGCTGCTGCGCAGCCTCGCCGAACTGTGCGTCGAGCGCGGCTACGACCGGCTGGAGTGGTCCGTGCTGGACTGGAACGCCCCCTCGATCGAGTTCTACCGGGCCGCCGGTGCCGTCCCCATGGACGAGTGGACCGTCTTCCGGCTCACCGACGACGCCCTGCGTGGTTTCGCCGCCGACCGGCGGTCGCGGTGAGCGGCCCGGCGGACACCCGCGGCCACGTGCGCGCCGAGCGGCGGCCGGCCGAGTGCTGGCTCACCGACATGGACGGCGTCCTGGTGCACGAGGGCCACGCGCTGCCCGGCGCCGCGGAGTTCCTGCAGCGCCTGGTCGAGCGCGGGCGCCGGTTCCTCGTGCTGACCAACAACTCGATCTTCACCCCTCGGGACCTCGCGGCCCGGCTGGCTCGCTCGGGACTGCACGTGCCGGAGGAGTCCATCTGGACCTCGGCGCTGGCAACGGCGGACTTCCTGGCCACGCAACTGCCTGGGGGCTCGGCCTACGTCATCGGTGAGGCGGGCCTGACCACGGCGCTGTACGAGGTCGGCTACACCCTCACCGACACCGACCCCGACTACGTCGTCCTCGGGGAGACCCGCACCTACTCCTTCGAGGCCATCACGCGGGCCATCCGGCTGGTGGGCAGGGGCGCGCGCTTCATCGCCACGAACCCCGACGTCACCGGCCCCTCCCCCGAGGGCCCGCTGCCGGCCACCGGCTCGGTCGCGGCGATGATCACCAAGGCGACCGGCGCTGAGCCCTACTTCGTCGGCAAGCCCAACCCGATGATGTTCCGCAGCGCGATGAACCGGATCGCGGCGCACTCGGAGTCGACGGTGATGATCGGCGACCGGATGGACACCGACGTCGTCGCGGGCATCGAGGCCGGGCTGGACACGGTCCTCGTGCTCACCGGCTCGACCCGGGCGGGCGACGTGGCGCGCTTCCCGTTCCGCCCGGGGCGGGTCCTGGACTCGATCGCCGACGTCGTCGAGCTGGTCTGAGACAGGACCCCTCCCCCACCCCGCGCTCGCTCGGGGCGGGCCCCCGGAGGGGCCCTCAGCGGTCGGCGAAGGCGAGGCGCGCCTCGGGCGTGGCCAGCAGCCACAGCTCCAGGGCGACGAGGACCAGGAGCGGGACGCCGACCAGCGGACCGCCCCACTCGAACGCCGAGAAGTAGCCGAACAGGCCGAGCAGGACCTGCAGCACGATGACCGGCCCCCGGGCCCAGCCGGACACCCGCCAGAGCCCGACCGTCGCCGCGGCGAGCAGCACGGCGAAGAAGCCGACGTAGACGACCTCGGCGAGGGCACGGCCCATGCTGTCGGGCGTCGAGGTGATGGTCAGGTAGAGCAGCACCAGCGCGACGACGCCGAGCGCGGCGGCCTCGACGGCGACGACGAGCGCGGCCCGGCGGACGGCCACCGGCGCCTCGGTCCGCGGCCGCGCGGGACGTGGCGCGGCCGGTTCCGCGGCGCCGCCGAGCAGCCGCTCGGCCAGCCGGCGCTGCCTCGGGGGCTGTGCTCCCGCCTCCTCCGTCACGGCCGCGAGGGTACGCCGCCGCGGCGGCGGATCCCGGCCGCCGGGAGCCGTCCACGCCACGCCCGCTCCTCCCGGGGAGCCGGCCCGGCGCTGGTTAGCCTGACCGGCATGCGTGCGCTCGTGGTGGCCAACCCCGCGGCGACGACGACGAACCGCGACGTCCGCGACGACGTGCTCACCGCCCTGTCGGGCGAGCTGAAGGTGGACCTCGCCGAGACGACCCACCGCGGCCACGGGACCGCGCTGGCCCGTCAGTCCCGCGATGACGGCGTCGACGTCGTCATCGCCCTCGGCGGGGACGGCACGGTCAACGAGGTGGTCAACGGGCTGCTGCGCCAGGGACCGGGTGAGGACGTGCCGCTGCTGGCCGTCGTCCCGGGCGGGTCGACCAACGTCTTCTCACGCGCCCTGGGGCGGTCCCGCGACCCGGTGCGGGCGGCCAGGGAGATCGCCGACTCGCTGCGGGCCGGCCGCACCCGGCGTATCTCCCTCGGGACGGCCAGCGCCCGCGGGGCGACCCGCGCCCCGGCCGTGCTGCCCGATCCCGCCCTGGCTCAGCAGGCCGCCGACGCGGGAGCCGCGGCGCACCCGGAGTGGACCGAGCCCCGCTGGTTCGCCTTCAGCGCCGGGCTGGGCTTCGACGCCGACGTGATCGGCCGGGTGGAGGCGCAGCGGGCACGCGGCCGGCGGTCCACCGGGGCGCTGTACGTGGTGCAGGCGACCAGCGCGTTCGTCCTGGGACGCGAGCGGCGGGAGCCGGCGATGACCCTCGACCTGCCCGGGGAGCCGCCCCTGGACGGGCTGTTCCTCTGCCTGGTCTCCAACGTCTCGCCGTGGACCTACCTCGGCGCCCGCCCGGTCAACCCGAGCCCGGAGGCCTCCTTCGACGCCGGGCTGGACGTCTTCGCGATGGGGCGCGTGGGGGTGTTCCGGATGCTGCACCACGTGCGCCAGGTCTTCGCCGCCGAACCCGACGCCCGCGGGCGCGGGGTGCACCGGCGACACGACCTGGCCGGCCTGACCATCACCGCGCAGCGCCCCCAGGGATGGCAGGTCGACGGCGACCACCTGGGCACCGCGACGGGGCTGCGGTTGTGCAGCGTCGCTGCCGCGCTGCGCGTCGTCGCCTGAGTGCCCCGGACGTCGTCCGGAGCGCCCGCCGGCGGGGCGTCGGTCGACCCCCTCGGGGAACCGGCCGTTCTCGCAATCAGTGGTGTGACCTGCGTCTTTGCTCACGGCGGGCGAGTGTTGTCAACGCCGGGACCGTCGGATGGTCAGGTCGAGTGGCGTACCTAGCATGCCCGTGGTGAGCTTGCTCACGAGGGGTCGACCGAAGCCCTCGTTCTGCTTGACAGGCCTCCACGCCGTGAAAACATCGCGGACGGAAAGCAACCTGTCGGTAACAAATGCACGTAGTCGCTGTGCCATGGCGCTGGTCAATCCCGGTGCCGGCCTGCGGAGCGGTCCGAGGCCGGCGACTGATGCACCACACCGTAGACGACATCGAGGAGAACACCGCCATGGACTGGCGCCACCGCGCGCTCTGCCGCGACGAGGACCCGGAGCTGTTCTTCCCCATCGGGACGACCGGCCCGGCTCTCGGCCAGATCGAGCAGGCCAAGGGTGTGTGCCGGCGCTGCCCGGTCGTGGAGTCCTGCCTGGACTGGGCCCTGCGCTCGGGTCAGGACTCCGGCGTCTGGGGTGGACTGTCCGAGGACGAGCGGCGCGCACTCAAGCGGCGCCAGGCTCGCACCAGGGTCCGCACCGCCTGAGCACACCGCACGCCGGCGTCCGGGCTCCCCGCTCGGCACCGCAGTACTGAGTGGTCGCGAGGCCGGTCCGGGTCCCCGGGCCGGCCTCGCGGCCGTTCAGCGCCGGAGCCGGCCGGCTCCGGGCAGCGTCAGCACCACCTCGGTCCCCGGACTACCGCTGGACCACCCACCCATGCCGAGGCTGCCGCCGAGCTCGCTGGTGACGAGGGTCCGCACGATCTGCAGGCCCAGCCCGTCACTGGCAGCGACGTCGAACCCCTCGGGCAGGCCGCGCCCGTCGTCGCGCACCCGCACGACCAGGTCGTCGCCGTCGCGCTCGGCCACGAGCTCGATGCTGCCGGGTTGCCCCTCGGGGAACGCGTGCTCGGCGGCGTTGTGCAGCAGCTCGGTGACGGCGAGCACCAGCGGCGTCGCCGCCACGGCCGGCAGTTCACCGAACTGGCCCACGCGCCGGGTACAGGCGGCGGGGCCGATCGACGTCAGGTCACCCAGCATCGGCAGCACCTGGTCCAGCACCGCGTCGACGTCGACGACGTCCTCCCGGCTGCCGGCCAGCGTCTCGTGCACCACCGCGATGGACGACACCCGGCGAACCGACTCCTCCAGCGCCGCCCGTGCGGCGGGTTCGGTCATGCGCCGCGCCTGCAGCCGCAGCAGGGCGGCCACCGTCTGCAGGTTGTTCTTCACCCGGTGGTGGATCTCCCGGATGGTGGCGTCCTTGGTGAGCAGTGCGCGGTCCCGGCTCCGGACGTCGGTCACGTCGCGCACCAGGACCAGCGCCCCCTCCTCGCCGCCGGGCGCCTGCAGCGGGAGCGCCCGGACCAGCATCGTGGCGGCCGGGCCCTCGACGTCCATCGGATCCGGGAAGCGCCCGGCGACGGCGGCCCGGATGCCCGCCGCGACCGCCTCCCCCGCGACCCGGTCGGCCGCCGCGTCGCGGGTGAGGCGGGCCAGGTCCGCGCCGACGACGTCCCCGGTCACCCCCATGCGACGGTAGGCCGACAGCGCGTTGGGGCTGGCGTAGGCGGCACAGCCGCTCCCGTCCAGGCGCACCAGCCCGTCACCCACGCGGGGGCTCAGCTCGGCGTCCAGCAGCTTCTCCGGCGGGAAGGTGCCCGCCGAGACCATCAGGCAGAGGTCGGCGGCGATGTCGAGGTAGGTCAGCTCCAGCGTCGACGGCGACCGGGTCGCCGCCAGGTTCGTGTCCCGGGCGAGGACGGCGACCACCACGCCGTCGTGGCGGACGGGGATGACCTCGCGGCGACGCGGGGCCACGCCCGACCAGTCCGGCTCCCCCTCCGTGACCGGACGGCCCTCCCGGTGGGCGACGTCGAAGGGCTCTGCGGGGAGGCCCTGCGCCTCCGTGCCGACGAGGTCCTCCGGCTGGCTGGTCGGCGCCGTCAGCGGCCGTACCTGCGCCACGCACCACCACCCGCCCGACGACAACGGCACCCACAGCGTGAGGTCGGCGAAGGACAGGTCGGCCAGCAGCTGCCAGTCGGCCACCAGCCGGCGGGCGTGGTCGACCTGGGCGGGGGCGGAGGCCGCGCCCCGGGTGAGGCGTTCGGAGAGGCTGCTCATGGTGATCCGAGCGTAGGTCGGCGCCCCTCCCCCGCCCCTGCAGGCTCCGGCCCCCGGGGCGGGGCCGCACCTAGGCTGATGGGGTGGCCTCCCCCGCCCAGCCGCCCGTGTCCGTCGAGGACGCCCGCCCCGGGGACTTCGCCCACATCGCCGAGCTGACCGTCCGCGTGTACACCGACGGCGGGCTCGCCCCGCCCGAGTACACCGCTGTTCTGGCCGACGTCGGAGGCCGGGCGACGCGCGCCGAGCTGCTCGTGGCCCGGGCGGCCAGCGGGCAGGTCGTGGGCAGCGTGGCGCTGGTGCTCGACGGCGAGTTCGGCGAGGTGCTCGAGTCCGACGACGAGGCCGGCTTCCGCATGCTCGTCGTCGACCCGGCGGTGCGGGGTCGGGGCATCGGCGAGCTGCTGGTGCGGAGCTGCCTGCACCGAGCCCGGGCGGCCGGGAAGCGGCGGATGGTGCTCTCCACCGACCCACGGATGACCGCCGCCCACCGGCTCTACGAACGCCTGGGCTTCACCCGGCTGCCGTCCCGGGACTGGTCTCCCCTGCCCGGGGTCGGCCTGATGGTCTACGCCCTGGACCTCTGACCGGGTGTGTCCCACCTCTGCGGGCGCGGTCTACGGTTCGGCGGTGGGTCCTCGCCGACCGTCCGGCCGGCTCGGGTCGAGGACGCCGCACAGATGGCGCGCGTGAACGTGCGGTGCTGGCGAGAGACGTACCGGGGACTCGTGCCGGACGCGGTGCTCGACGACCCGGGGTTCGTGGCCGCTCGGGAGCGGTTCTGGACGGCCGCGTTGACCGACGAGCGCTTTCGCGAGAACCGCGTGGCCGTCGCCGAGCGGGACGGCGAGCTGGTCGGGATCGCCATGTCAGGGCCGCCCTTGGACGCCGGGGCGGAGTGGGCGCGGCAGCTGTACGTGCTCTACGTGCATGCGGCCGACCACGGCACGGGTGCTGGGCCGGCACTGATGGAGGCGGTCGTCGATCCGGAGGAGTCGGTGGCGCTGTGGGTGGCCGACCCCAACCCCCGTGCCCAGGCGTTCTACCGCAAGCACGGCTTCGTTGCCGACGGGACGACGCAGGTCGAGAGCGGGGTACGGGAGATCCGCCTGGTCCGCGGTCTGCCGCACCGTCGGTGAGCCGGCTCGCGGGCGGGCCCCGGCCGGCGTCAGTCGTCGACGGTCGCGATGAGGTCGCCCTCCTGGAGCACCTCGCCCTCCACGACGTGCAGCTCGCGCACCGTCCCGGCCCGCTCGGTGAGGACGGGGATCTCCATCTTCATGGACTCGAGGATCACCAGGGTGTCGCCGGCGGCCACCTCGCTGCCCGGTTGCACGAGCACCTTCCAGACGCTCGACACCATCTCGGCGTGGATCTCCTCGACCGCCACCGGCACCTCCCTCGCTGACCTGCGTCCATCCAAGCACGCAGGTCGCCGCGGTCAGCTGCCCGGCGCGGTGCCCCCCGCCAGCCGTTCGAGCACCTGGCAGACCTCGGGCCCGTCGTGGGGCACCCCCGTCTCGGGCAGGCCGGTCAGCGCGTTGCCGGCCGCGCGGGCGGCGGTGGCGGTGTCGGGCCCGTTGGCGCTCACCGTGGCCAGCAGGGCGTCGTACCAGCCGTCGAGCCGGTCCCCGGGCTCGTAGCCGCTCACGGCCACCACCTCGACGCCGTCGTCCCCGCCCCGCCGCCCACCGGACTCGGGCAACCGGCCGGTGACCCGACCGGCCTCCCCCGGCGGCAACGTCGACCGCAGCTGGACGACGACGGCCTTGCGCGGCGCCCGCCCGGGCCCCGGCTCCGCCGCGACACGGCCGCCGGCGGCGCTGCGCAGGGCCAGTTCGACCGCGTCCACCCCGTGCGCGCGCTCCAGGACCGCCATGTCCAGGGAGAAGCCGGCCGCCACCTCCGCCAGCGCGCCGTCGGGTGCGATACCGACCGTGACCAGCCCCCGCCAGCCCACCTCGGCCAGCCGCTTGGCGGCCGCCGGCAGCTCGACCGGCTCGTCGGGTGTCCAGGAGACCCGGGCGATGCCGGCGGCGCGGTCACGGCGGACCGGCGTGGTGTGGTGCAGGCCGGAGTCGGTGACCCATCCCAGGAAGCCGCGTTCGCTGGCCGGCTCGACCCCGTCACCGCCCAGCCGCTCGAGCACCGCCGCGGACGGCCCGACCCAGGTGAGACCGGCGGCGACGACCGCCCCGGCCAGCCGGGCGTTGCCGGCCAGTGCCGGCGGGACGGGGAGGACGGCGGCGGCCCCGCTGCGCCGGGCGGCCTCGACGATGCGGTCGACGGCCAGGTAGGACTCCGCGGCCGGCGCCGGCCCGAGCAGCACCGCGTCGTCGGCGAG
The DNA here is from genome assembly GCF_900215145.1 of Geodermatophilus sabuli. Lineage (GTDB taxonomy): Bacteria > Actinomycetota > Actinomycetes > Mycobacteriales > Geodermatophilaceae > Geodermatophilus > Geodermatophilus sabuli. The sequence continues at coordinate 122,655 of NZ_OBDO01000010.1, forward strand.
CCGGACGTGCCGGGCGGAGCGGTCGGCCTCGGAGTGGACGGCGACCGTCTTCACGTCCAGGCGGGAACAGGCCGCCATCACCGCGCAGGCCGCGGGCCCCCGACCCGCCACGAGGACGCTCTCGATCCCGACCTGTGCCACCGTGCCGGCCCTCCCCAGTGGTGCGATGTGCCGCTCCCAGCCTGACCCGTCACCGGGCCGGACCGCCACAGGGGAACGGGCACCAGGTCCGGGCGTGAGAAGCTGGGAGGCGTCAGCTTGACGGGTTCCCCGGTACCGCGCACACGCGGGTCCCGGGCGCCTGCGGCACCAAGGGCCCGACGCGGGCCCGCACCGGCGATGAGGAGAGGAGGGCAGCGATGTCCAAGCGTGGACGCAAGCGGCGCTCCCGCAAGGGGAACAAGGCCAACCACGGCAAGCGGCCCAACGCGTGACGACAGCCCCGGGAGCATCGAGCGAGCGCCAGCGAGCGAGGAGCGGACCGGGGCACGGAGTCCCGCCGGAAGGCACCGCGTGACGACGCGAGAGGCCCAGGACCCATCGGGGTCCTGGGCCTCTGGCGTTCGGCGGGCTCAGGCGGTGGGACGCTCCTGTGCCCGCTCCACCGTCAGCTTCTCGATGCTGACCTGCGTGCCGTCCTCCTCGAAGGAGACGGTGGTCAACTGCAGCTTGATCCGGTCGCGCAGACCGGGCGGCGGGGTGTCACCACCGCAGCGGCGGCGCACCAGCGCCTTGAACTCCTGCTCGATGCCGAACTGACGCAGACAGGGCGAGCAGTCCTCGAGGTGCTCGGCGATGACGTCGCGGCGGGCGTCGTCGGTCTCGTGGTCGAGGAACTCGAAGACGTGGGACAGGACGTCGTCGCAGGAGTGGATCTCGATCGGCTCGCCACGGTCCTCGCTCACGACTGCGTCGCCTCCTCCCCGGCCCCCGCGCGGACGAATCCGCGCTCGCGTGCGTAGTCGGCCAGCAGCTTCTGCAGCCCTCGACGACCGCGGTGCAGCCGGGACATCACCGTGCCGATGGGCGTGCCCATGATCTCGGCGATCTCCTTGTAGGCGAACCCCTCGACGTCGGCGAGGTAGACCGCCAGCCGGAAGTCCTCCGGCAGCTGCTGGAGGGCCTCCTTGATGTCGGAGTCCGGGAGGTGGTCCAGCGCCTCGATCTCGGCCGACCGCAGGCCGCTGGAGCTGTGCTCCTCGGCGGCGTACAGCTGCCAGTCCTGCACCTGGTCGGTGGGGTACTGCTGCGGCTGACGCTGCTTCTTGCGGTAGCTGTTGATGTAGGTGTTGGTCAGGATCCGGTACAGCCAGGCCTTGAGGTTGGTGCCCTCGGCGAACTGGTGGAACGCGGAGTAGGCCTTGACGAACGTCTCCTGGACGAGGTCCTCGGCGTCGGCGGGGTTGCGGGTCATCCGCAGGGCCGCCGGGTAGAGCTGGTCGAGGAACGGCAGCGCGTCGCGCTCGAAGCGGGCGTCGCGCTCGGCCCGCGTCTCGGCGATCTCGGTGCGGCTGCCACCGGCGCGCGCCTCGGGCACCTCCACCGGCGTCGTCTCGGGGTTCAGGTCCGCGGACTCCTCAGGCACCGACCGTCCTCTCTGCGGCCCCCGGACGCGGGGTACCGCCTCGGTCGATCCTAGCCGCGCGGCGTCGGGGCGGCCCGGGGGACGCCGGTGCGCGACCCGCTGACGGGCGCTGGAGGACAGGGTGCTGCTCACGGGCAGTCCAACTCCACCGTGGCGGGCCGCCATTCCCCGTGCGACCCGGATCTCCGTCATCCACGTCCGCGAGCCGGAGCTAGGCTGCCGCGCCGTGGCGGCGACCCCGGCGGTGCGGGCCCTCGAGCGGGCCCGCGTCGCGCACACCCTGCACCCCTACGACCCCGAGCACCCCTCTGACCAGGGGCACGGCGAGGCGGCGGTGGCCGCACTGGACGCCGACCCCCGCCAGGTGTTCAAGACGCTGGTGACCCGGGTCGACGGCACGCTCACCGTCGCCGTCGTCCCGGTGAGCGGCAGCCTCGACCTCAAGGCGCTGGCCGCCGCCGCGGGCGGCCGGAAGGCGGCGATGGCCGACCCCGCCGACGCCGAGCGGACGACGGGCTACGTGCTGGGCGGGATCAGCCCGCTGGGCCAGAGGAAGGCGCTGCCGACCGTGGTCGACGACTCCGCGCTCGGCTTCGACACGGTGCTGGTGAGCGCGGGACGGCGGGGGCTGCAGGTGGAGCTGCCACCGGCCGACCTGGTGCGGCTGACGCGCGCCCGCACCGCCCCCATCGCGCGCTGACGCCGCCGTCGACCCGTCGGTTTCCGCGGAGACCGCCAGGGAGGCGGCGTCAGGTACCGGGGGCCGCGTAGGGCGTGAGCAGCTGGTCGACCGGCGCGTGGTCGTCGGTGAGCACCTCGGCGTCGCCGACGAAGCCGGTCAGCCGGTCCCCCTCGGCGACCTGCCAGGTCAGGCCGTGCCCGCGCAGCGCGCCGGCGATCGCACCGACCGGCAGGGGCCCCTGCGAGGCCACCGCGACGACGTTGCCTCCGTCGTCGCCCGCCAGGACCGGTTCCCGGCCCAGCAGCAGCACGGATCCGAAGACCGCGCGCAGGGTCGCCAGCTCCGCGCGGACGAAACCCATCGGCGGGTTGTCGATGAGGTTGGCGACGTAGACGCCGTCGTCGGCGAGCGCCCGGTCGACCAGTTCCAGCGCCTCCACGGTGGTCAGCTGCCACGGCACCGACAGGCCGCCGAAGGCGTCGCCCACCACGAGGTCGCGCTCCCCCGCCGGCTCGTCGGCCAGGCCCACCCGGGCGTCGGCCACGCGCACCCGCAGGTCGTCGGACTCGGCCAGTGCGAGCTGCTCGCGGTCCATCGCCACCACGCCCGGGTCGACCTCCAGCACCAGGCTGCGGGTGCCGGGGCGGACCTCGTCGAGGTAGCGCGGCACGGTGACCCCGCCGCCGCCGAGGTGCAGCGCGGACAGCGGCTGCCCGTCCGGGGCCATGGCGTCGGTGACCGCGGCGATCGCCCGGACGTACTCGAACTCCAGGTGCGTGGGGTCGTCGAGGTCGACGTAGGAGTGGCGCAGCGTGTCCAGCAGCAGCACCCGGCCGGAGTCCCGCTCGGGGTCGGCCACCACCCGCGCGCAGTGGTAGGCGGTCTCGGCCTCGCACGGCGTCGGGGCGATCGCGGCCAGCAGCGAGCCGGCCAGCGCGAGGACGAACAGGCCCGCCGGGACCCGGCCGGCCCCACCGCCGGCCTGCCGGCGCAGCAGCAGCCCCACCGCTCCCCCGGCCAGCACGGTCACGACGCCGGTGCCGACGAGGATGCCGCTGGTCGGGAAGACGGCGATGAGCAGGAACCCGGTGACGAACGTGGCCGCGATCCCGCCCAGCGTGCCGATGCCCGAGAGGCGGCCGACCACCGCGCCGGTCTCGGCGAGGCTGGCCAGCTGCAGCTTGACCACCATCGGGGGCACCGCGGACAGCAGCGCCGCCGGGACGACGACGGCGACCGCCGCGAGCAGCAGCACGCTGCCGGCGTCGGCGCCGGTGAGCCAGGAGCCGGCGAAGCGCACCAGGGGCAGGACGGCGACCACCAGGGCGCCGCCGGCGACCATGAGCGGCGCGATCAGCCGGCGCGGGTCGGTGCGGTCGGCGAGCGCCCCGCCGGACCACGCGCCCACCGCGATGGCGGCGAGCGCGAAGCCGATGACCGCGGTGTTGGTCTGCAGCGTGATGCCGACGTACGGGGCGATCAGGCGCAGGCCGGCGATCTCCAGCACGAGCACGGCGCCCGAGCTCAGGAACGTGACGGCGGCGGCCACCCAGCCGGGCAGCGCGGCCGACCCGGCGGTGCGCTCGACCGCCTCCTCGGTGTCCGCCACCTCAGAACAGCGCGGGCTGGTCGGTCGGCGGGCTGACCGACTCGGCGCGGGCGGTGAGCTCGGCGCCGTTGTTGCCGACGTTGTTGACCGCGGTGCTCACCGGGCGCAGCTCCAGCCGCTCCACCAGCTCCGGCGGCGTGGGCGCGGCGAGGGCCTCGACGTCGTCCCGCTCGGGGTCCAGCCAGTCGGCCCAGCGTTCCCGGGGCAGGACCAGCGGCATCCGGTCGTGGATCTCGGTGAGCGCACCGACGGCGGGCTCGGTGACGACGGTGCAGGTGTAGAGGCGGTCCTCCCCGCGCCCCCACACCTCCCACAGCCCGGCGAAGGCCAGCACCGAACCGTCCTGCGGGGTGATGAAGTACGGCTGCTTGCCCGGCCGGTCGAGCCGCTTGGCCCACTCGTACCAGCCGTCGGCGGGGACGAGGCAGCGCCGGGAGCGGGCCGCCGTCCGGAAGGCCGGTTTCTCGGTGAGCGACTCCACCCGGGCGTTGAGCATGCGGTTGCCGATCGAGACGTCCTTGGCCCACGAGGGCACCAGCCCCCAGCGGACGGCGCGCAGCTCCCGGTGTCCTCCGCCGGTGGGGCGGCCCTCGGCGTCGCGCTCCTTCTTCCAGCGGACGACGTGGACGTCCTTGGTCGGGGCGACGTTGTAGTCCGCCGGCAGCGCCGGCTGCCCCTCGGCGCGGACGGCCTCGAACTCGAGGACGAGGTCCTCGGGACGACGGCTGGCGGCGTAGCGGCCACACACGGCGGAACTCCCTCCCCGGGGTCGGGACGACGGACGACCCCGGTCCGGCGACCCGGTGCCAGCGAGCCTAGATCCGCCTTCCGTCCACCGTCCTCCCCTGGCGTGCCCCGCGTGAGCAGGGGTAGGGATGGATCGGACCCAACCGAGCAGCGCACGGAGGACATCCGAAGTGACCAGCACCGAGACCGCCCCGGCCGGCAAGACCGCCAGCGACGCGGGCGACCGGCCGTACGCGACCATCAACCCGGCCACGGGGAAGACGGAGAAGGAGTTCCCCTTCCTCGACAGCAGCGAGGTCGACGGCGTCGTGGAGCGCGCGCACGCCGCGTTCCTCGAGTGGCGCCGCCGTCCCGTCGAGGAGCGCGCCGGCATCGTGGCGCGCATCGGCGAGCTGATGCTGGAGCGCCGCGACCAGCTCGCCGCCCTCATCACCACCGAGATGGGCAAGCCGATCCGTGAGGCCGCCGGCGAGTGCATGCTCGTCGCCAGCATCTTCGACTACTACGCGAAGAACGGCCCGCGCTTCCTCGAGCCCCGGCCGATCGACGTCATGGACGGCGAGGCGGTCGTCGTCAACGAGCCGACCGGCGTCCTGCTGGCCATCGAGCCGTGGAACTTCCCGCTGTACCAGGTCGCCCGCGTGGCGGCGCCGAACCTCGTGCTGGGCAACGCCATCCTGCTCAAGCACGCGGAGAACAACCCGCAGACCGCCCTGGCGCTGGAGCAGCTGTTCTCCGACGCCGGCGTCCCCGAGGGCGTCTACACCAACCTGTTCCTGCGCATCTCCGACGTCGAGAAGGTCATCGCGCACCCGCACGTGGCCGGCGTGACGCTGACCGGCAGCGACCGGGCCGGCAGCGCCGTGGCCTCGCTCGCCGGGAAGTACCTGAAGAAGTCGGTGCTGGAGCTCGGTGGCAGCGACCCGTTCATCGTGCTGGACGCCCCCGAGGTGCAGCAGACGGTGAAGGCCGCGGCCATGTCGCGGACCATGAACGCCGGTCAGGCCTGCATCGCGGCCAAGCGGTTCATCGTCATGGACGACGTCTACGACGAGTTCGTCTCCGGCCTCGCCGACGTCTTCAAGGGGATCCAGCCCGGTGACCCGAGCGACCCGTCGACGCGGCTGGGGCCGCTGTCGTCGGAGCGGGCCGCGGCCGACCTCACCGCCCAGGTGAAGGACGCGATCGACAAGGGCGCCACCGTGCTCGCCGGCGGCGACCGGCCCGACCGCGAGGGCGCCTACGTCAACGCCACCCTGCTGGCCGACGTCACCCCCGAGATGCGGGCCTACCGCGAGGAGCTGTTCGGCCCGGTCGGCGTGGTCCACCGCGTCTCCAGCGAGGAGGAGGCCGTACAGCTGGCCAACGACACCCCGTACGGCCTGTCGGCGACGGTGTTCAGCAGCGACGTCGAGCGGGCCCGCAAGGTCGCCGACCAGGTGGAGTCCGGCATGGTCTGGATCAACTCGCCGTCGGGCACCTCGGCGGAGCTGCCGTTCGGTGGGGTCAAGCGGTCCGGCTACGGCCGCGAGCTCTCGGAGCTGGGCATGTTCGAGTTCGCCAACCGGCGGCTGATCCGCACCGCCGGGGCGAAGAAGGCCAAGCCGGCGGACGCCGCGGCCGCCGGCTGACCCCCTCGGCGGCCCGGGCCCTGTCGCGACGGGGCCCGGGCTGCCAGGCTCCGGCCATGAGGTTCACGACCACGATCGAGCTGGGCGGGAAGACCGCCACCGGGTTCGAGGTGCCGGCCGACGTGGTCGAGGCCCTCGGGTCGGGACGCCGGCCGGCGGTGACCGTCACGATCGCCGGGCACACCTACCGCAGCACGGTCGCGACGATGGGCGGCCGGTTCCTCGTGCCGCTCGCGGCGGAGCACCGCGAGGCGGCGGGGGTCGCGGCCGGCGACACCGTCGAGGTGGACCTCGAGCTGGACACCGCCCCGCGGGTGGTCGAGGTGCCCGCGGACCTCGCCGCCGCGCTGGACGCCGAGCCCGAGGCGCGGCGCCGCTTCGAGGCTCTCTCCTACAGCCACCAGCGGCGGCACGTGCTCGCCGTGGAGGGCGCCAAGGCCGAGGCCACCCGCCGGCGCCGGGTGGACGCCGCCGTCGCCGTGCTGCTGGCGGGCTGAGCGCGCAGGGCAGACTGGGAGCCGTGACGCAGGTCTGGACGACGCCGCACCGCGCGACCCCGGTGGACGCCGTCGTGGCCCTGCCCGGCTCCAAGTCGCTGACCGCCCGGGCCCTGGTGCTGGCCGCCCTGTCCGACGGGCCGAGCCGGCTGGTGCGCCCGCTGCGGGCCCGCGACACCGACCTCATGGCCGCCGGGTTGCGGGCGATGGGCACCCAGGTCGCCGAGGACGGCGAGGACTGGCTGGTGATCCCGGGCGAGCTGCGCGGACCGGCCGAGGTGGACGCCGGCCTGGCCGGCACCGTGCTGCGCTTCCTCCCGCCGGTCGCGGCCCTGGCCACCGGCCCGGTCCGGCTGGACGGCGACCCGCGGCTGCACGAGCGTCCCAACGCCGGCCTGATCACGGCACTGCGCGACCTGGGCGTGCGCATCGACGACGACGGCCGCGGCCGCGCGCCGTTCACCGTGCACGGCACCGGCCGGGTGCGCGGCGGCCCGGTGACGGTGGACGCGAGCGAGTCCTCGCAGATCGTCTCCGGGCTGCTGCTGGCCGCCGCCCGATTCGACGAGGGGATCGACCTCGCCCTGGCCGGCGGGTTGCCGTCGATGCCGCACGTCGAGATGACCGTGGCGGCCCTGCGCGAGCACGGCGTCGAGGTGACGGCCACCGAGCGCGGCTGGCGGGTCTCCCCCGGCCCGGTCGCCGCCCGCGACGAGGTGCTCGAGCCGGACCTGTCCAACGCCGCCCCCTTCCTCGCGGCCGCGCTGGTGACCGGCGGGCGGGTCACCGTCCGCGACTGGCCGCGGGCGACCACCCAGCCCGGCGGGCGGCTCGACGTCCTCCTGGGCGCGATGGGCGCGCAGGTGACCCACGTGGACGGCGGGCTGCAGGTGACCGGCACCGGCGTCATCCGGCCGCTGGTGGCCGACCTCGGCGAGGTCGGTGAGCTCACCCCCGTGCTGGCGGCCTTGTGCGCGCTGGCCGGCGGGGAGTCCCGGTTGACCGGCATCGGGCACCTGCGCGGGCACGAGACCGACCGGCTGCAGGCCCTCGACGAGGTGCTGACCGCCGTCGGTGCCACGGTGCGGCAGCTGCCGGACGGGCTGCTCGTCACGCCGGGCCCGGGGCGGCCGGCCCGCCTGGACTCCTACGCCGACCACCGGATGGTGCACGCCGCCGCCGTCCTGGGGCTGGCCGTGGCCGGCGTGGAGGTCACCGACCCGGGTGCGGTCAGCAAGACCCTGCCGGACTTCCTGCAGCGGTGGGCCGCGATGCTGGGGGGCCCCCGCTGAGTCGCCGGCACGACCGCCGGTCCGACGAGGACGACATCCGGGTCCGGCCCAGTCGCCGCGGCTCCCGTCCGCGCACCCGCACCCGCCCCACCCACGAGGACGCCGTCCCGGGGCTGGTGGTCGCCGTCGACCGGGGCCGGATGACGGTGCGCGTGGACGGGCCGGGCGGTGCGCCGCTGGAGGTCACCGCGATGCGCGCCCGCGAGCTGGGGCGGCACGGGGTCGTCGTCGGCGACCGGGTGCGGCTGGTCGGCGACACCAGCGGGCGGACCGACACCCTGGCCCGGATCGTCGTCATCGAGGAGCGGACGACGTCGCTGCGGCGCACCGCCGACGACACCGACCCCACCGAGCGGGTCGTGGTGGCCAACGCCGACCAGCTCGTCGTCGTCACCTCGGTCACCGACCCGGAGCCGGCGCTGGGCTTCCTCGACCGCTGCCTGGTGGCGGCCTACGCGGGCGGGCTGGAACCGCTGCTGTGCCTGACCAAGACCGACCTGGCCAGCCCCCAGCCACTGCTGGACCGGTACGCGGGCCTGGACGTCGACGCCGTCCCGATGTCGCGGGAGACGCCGCTGGACGAGCTGCTGGCCCGCCTCGACGGGCGGATGAGCGTGCTGGTCGGCCAGTCCGGTGTCGGCAAGTCGACACTGGTGAACCGGCTCGTCCCCGGCGCGTTCCGCGCCATCGGCGAGGTGACCAAGGTGGGCAAGGGGCGGCACACGTCGTCCTCGGCGGTGCTGCTGGACCTGCCCGGCGGCGGCACGGTCATCGACACCCCCGGCATCCGCTCGTTCGGGCTGGCGCACGTCACCGCAGAGGACGTCGTGGCCGCGTTCGACGACGTCGCCGAGGCCGCCGTCGACTGCCCGCCGGGCTGCGGGCACACCGCCGAGGACCCCGACTGCGTCCTCGACGCCTGGGCCGACGCCGGCCCCCCGGCCCGGCGGGAACGGCTGGAGAGCCTGCGCCGGTTGCTGGACGCCGTCGGCCAGCTCGGCCCCGGCTACTGAGAGGACCTCCCGCCCCCCACCGCTCGCGAGCTCGCGGCGGGGCCCTGCAGGGCGGCCGTCAGGGGAAGAGGGCGTCGTCCATCGGCTCGTCGACCGCCTCGATGCGCAGGACGTGCCCGGTGCCGACCCACGTGCCGTCCAGTGCCTCGGTCCACACGCAGACGCCGGTCTGCACGTCGAGCCGCACCAGGTACTCCGTCGGGTACTCGGCGTCGGCGAAGGAGGCCTCGCCCCACTCGTAGCGGTCGACGAGTCGCGAGCGCACCAGCGAGCAGCAGCCGCAGCGTGGCTCGTACAGCGGCGTCGGGCGGACGACGGCCTCCCACGCCGGCCGCCCCCCGTGCTCGATCTCGGTGACGGTCTCGATCGTCAACCCCGGGCCGGCGCGCTCGCCGGTCTCGGGGTCGCGGCCGTCGGCGAGCTCCACCGGGTCCAGCACCGCGACCCAGGCGTAGTCCTGGTACATCGGCGCGTCGTAGGAGAGCCCGTCCGGGCGCTCGGCGACGAGGCCGTCGGGGCGCAGCAGCGGCGCGGGCACGTCCTCCGGCCAGGGCAGCCTCCGGTCGTACCCGCCGCCCGAGGTCAGGACGCCGACCCGCTGCGGGGACTCGCGGACGACCTGGAGCAGGTGCCCGTCGAGGGTCTCCACCCGGACGACGTCCGGCCGGCGCAGCCAGGCCCGCACCGGTCCCAGGGCGCGCTCCCCGCGCCAGCGGACCGTGAACCGCAGCGTCGACCAGCGCCACGGCGAGGACCGGGCGAGCGCGCGGAAGTCGGCGGCGTCGGGCACGCGAGCAGTGTGGGCGCCGGCCGGCCCACCGGGCCACCGAGTTCCCTCCGCGGCCGGGCCTCTGCCCCGGCTACCCCGACGATCATGGAGTCCGGGAAGCGACACGCCGTCCCAGCTCGGCGCGCCGCGTCCCGAACTCCATGATCGTCGGGCGGAGGGGACCGGCCTAGACGTCGACCCAGCCGCCGCTGCGCCAGTAGAGGCCGGCCTCCCGGGTGAGCAGACCCTCGTCGACGAGGTACCGGCGCAGCGCGGCGGTGTCCGGGTGCCACACGGCCAGCAGCGCGTTCACCTCCCGCTCCGGGTAGCGGACGCCGACGTCGAACACCCGCACCAGGTGCTCGAGCACCACCCTGCGCTTGCTGTGCTGGGCCGGGATCGAGACCAGCCGCCCGTCGCGCACGAACGCCGACAGCACGGCGTCCTCCGCCGGATCGTCCGACAGCGGCTCCGGCGGTGGCGCGGACTCCGCGGCCGCCCGCGCGGCCGCCCCGAAGCGCTCGGTCAGCAGCTCCAGGTCGTGCCGGTCGCGGCGGACCAGGCCCGCGTGGGCCAGCCGGCGCGCGGCGAGGGCGACGTCCTTGAGGGGCAGCCCGGCGGCCTGCGCGACCTCCTCGATGGTGCCGGCGCCCAGGGCGAGGGCGGCGACCACCTTCAGGCGGGCCGGGTCGGCCAGCAGGCCGACGATCGTCGCGGCGTCCACGTCCCCGACGGTATCCGCGCATCCCCGGACCGGACCCCGGGTAGGGGGCGACACATGGTCAGCCCCATCGACGTGCAGAAGGCCCTGTCGGGCATGGACTACCCCGCGCGCAAGCAGCAGATCGTCGAGCACGCCGAGAAGCACGGCGGCAGCAAGGAGGTGCTCGAGGCGCTCGAGGGCATCGAGGACCGCGAGTACGAGGGGCCCAGCGGGGTCAGCTCCGCGGTGTTCGACTGACCGCCCGCTAGGTTCGGTGCCCATGACACCGGGCCGGGACTACACGGGGGACATGCACCTCGCGCACGTGCTCGCCGACCAGGCGGACTCGATCAGCCTCGACCGCTTCCGCGCGCTGGACCTCCAGGTCGACACCAAGCCGGACCTCACGCCGGTCACCGACGCCGATCGGGCGGTCGAGGAGCAGTTGCGGATCACCCTCGCCCGCGCGCGCACGCGTGACGCAGTGCTCGGCGAGGAGATGGGCGTGACCGGCCACGGGCCGCGGCGCTGGGTCCTCGACCCCATCGACGGGACGAAGAACTTCGTCCGCGGCGTGCCGGTGTGGGCGACGCTCATCGCGCTGTTCGACGGCGACGAGGCGGTCGTCGGACTGGTCTCCGCACCGGCGCTCAACCGCCGCTGGTGGGCGGCGAAGGGCGTCGGTGCCTGGACCGGCCGCCGGCTGGAGTCGGCCTCGCGCTGCACCGTCTCCCAGGTGACCTCGCTGGCCGACGCGAGCCTGTCGTACTCCAGCCTGTCGGGCTGGGAGGAACGCGGCCGACTCGGCGGCTTCCTCGACCTGACCCGGTCGGTGTGGCGCACCCGCGCCTACGGCGACTTCTGGAGCTACGTGCTGCTGGCCGAGGGGGCGGTCGACGTCGCCTGCGAGCCGGAGGTGTCGCTCTGGGACCTCGCGGCGCTGGACGTCATCGTGCGGGAGGCCGGCGGCCGCTTCACCGACCTGACCGGGGTGCCCGGGCCGGCCGGCGGCAGCGCGCTGGCCACCAACGGTGCCCTGCACGACGCCGCCCTCGGCCTGCTCCGCCCGACCGCCCCGGCTTGAACCGGGCCCCGGCCGACCCTGCGCGCGCCGGCCGGGCGGTGGCCCCCCTGCAGGGTCCCGCCGCGATCCTGCGAGCGGGGGGACAGGGGCCCTTCCTCAGTGACCGGTGCCCCACCCGCGGTCGGTCCCGGACCCGCGGCCGCCCTGGAACTTCCGGCGGGCCTCGTCGATCTTCGCCCGGGTCTTCGGGTCCTTCGCCATCTGCTGGGCCCGCTCGGTCACCTGCCGGATGGCCTCCTTGCCCTTGGGGCTGTTGGCGAGCTCGGTGAGCTTGGTGAACATCGACGCCATGGAGCAGGTCCTCCTTCGATCGGCCGGGACCGTCGACCGGTCCCGCTGACCCTCCCAACGCCCCGGCCGGGCGGGCCGTTCCGGCTCAGTCCCCCCGCCAGCGGCGGGCCGCCGCCCGCAGCCCCGGGTCCGGCCGGGGCTCCACCAGCCGGGCGGACTCCCGCCGCGGGACGACGTCGACCCCCGCCCCTCGGGCCGCGAGCAGGGCGGCGCCCACGGCCGAGGCGCTCCGGATCGGCAGGTACCGGACCGGCACCCCGAGGACGTCGGCGACCATCCGGGAGACCAGGGGTGAGCGTCCTCCACCCCCGGTGAGCACGACCGGCCCGTCGCCGCCCAGCAGCTCGACCGCCGCACCGACGGCGAACACGACCCCCTCCACCGCCGCCCGGGCGAGGTCGGCGCGGCTGGTGCCGGCCGACAGCCCCGTCCAGCTGCCGCGGTCGGCCGGACCGGCGACGCCTCCGCGCTCCCCGGTGAGGAACGGCCGGAAGGTGACTCCTCCGGCGCCGGCGGGGGCGGTGGCCGCCGCCTCGAGCAGCTCCGCGGCGGTCAGGCCCAGCACGCCGGCGGCCCACGACCAGGCCAGCCCGCCGTTCTGCAGCGCGGCCATGGCGTACCAGCCGTCGCCGGCGTCGGCGTAGCAGTGCAGCAGCGGGTCGTCGGCCGGCGCGGGCGTGCGCCCCGGGGCGAGCACCTGGGCGCCGGTGCCCAGGTTGACCTGCCGGTCCGTCCCGGTCCCGGTGGCGAGCAGCGCCAGCGGGGTGTCGGCGCCGCCGACGACGACCGGCACCTCCCCGACCGGCAGGTCGGCCACGCCCACCACCTCCGACGAGGAGCGGACCGCGGGCAGCTGCCCGGGCGCGAGACCGGCGGCGTCGGTCGCGGCCGGCGACCACCCGTCGGCGACGACGTCCCACAGCAGCGTGGCGGAGGCGTCGCTGCGGTCGGTGACCCGCGGGTCGGCGCCGGGGACCAGGGTGGCGCGCACGGCGTCCTTGGGCAGCAACACCGTCGCGGCCCGCGCCACCAGCTCCGGCCGGTGCACCGAGAGCCAGGCGAGCAGCGGGCCGGTCATCCCGGGCACCAGTGGGTTGGCCAGTGCGGCCCGGGCGTCGTCGGGCAGGGCCCGCCAGCGCGCCACCTCGGCGGTGGCCCGGGAGTCCGGCCACAGCATGGCCGGCGCCAGCGGGGCCCCGGTCTCGTCCACTAGGACGACACCGTGCATCTGCCCCGACAGGCCCAGCCCGGCCACGCGGTGACCGGCCAGCACGGGCGCCACCTGCGCGAGCGCGTCGTCGAGGGCCCGCCGCCAGACCGCCGCGTCGATCTCGGCCCACCCCGGCTGCGGGCGGTCCAGCTGGTAACCGGACTCCCCCTCGGCGACCACCGCCCCGGCCTCGTCGAGCGCGACCAGCTTGAGCCCGCTGGTGCCGACGTCGGCGCCGAGCAGGACGGCGGTCACCCGAGCCCGTTCACGTGGTCCCGTGGGCGAAGCCGCCGCTGCGGCCGGCGCGGTCGGCGAGCAGCCCGGCGAGTGTGCTGACCGCGATCTCCGGCGGTGTGCGGGAGCCGATGTCCAGCCCGATCGGCCGGTGCACCCGCGCCACGTCCTCCGGCGGCACGCCCAGCGCGGCGAGCGCCGCGACGTGCGGCCCCTCGTGCCGGGGGTTGCCCATCACCCCCACCCAGCGCACCGGGCGGGCCAGCGCGTCGCGCAGCACCTCGCCCAGCTCCGGCCGGTGGTGGTCGGTGACGACGACGTCGGCGTCGGCGTCGGCGAGGTCACCGTCCGGGCCGGCGAAGCCGGTCACCTCGGCGCCGCGGGCGGGGTCGGGGTCGAGCAGCACGGTGCGGAAGCCCAGCTCGGGCGCCCAGCGGCAGAGGACCTCGGCCACCGGCGAGGCGAACACGGCGACGAGGACCCGCCCGGTCGCCTCCGCGGCGGGCGCGCCGTGGGCCACCCCGCAGTTCGGGTCGACCGTCGTCATCGCGCACCCCGCTCGGGGCTGTCGCCGTAGGCGTAGGCGGCGTCGGCGTACCGGCCGCCCTCGGCCGCACCCGGCGGCGCGATCGCGGCCAGCCGTGCCAGGTCCTCCGCGGACAGCTCGAGGGCGGCCGCGCCGACGTTCTCCTCCAGGTACGCCCGCCGCTTCGTGCCGGGGATGGGGACGACGTCGTCGCCCTGCGCCAGCACCCAGGCCAGCGCGAGCTGGCCGGGCGTGCAGCCCTTCTCCTCCGCCATGCCGCGGACCGCGTCGACCAGGCGGAGGTTGGCGGCGAAGGCGTCCCCGGTGAAGCGCGGGTGGCCGCGCCGGAAGTCGTCGGCGGCGAAGTCGTCGGGGGTGGTGATGGCGCCGGTGAGGAAGCCGCGCCCCAGCGGGCTGAACGGCACGATCCCGATGCCGTGCTCGCGGGCCACGCCGAGCACGGTGTCCTCACCCGCCGCACCGCCCCCGGCCATCTCGAGGTCCCGCGTCCACAACGACCACTCGCTCTGCAGGGCGGCGATCGGGTGGACGGCGACCGCGCGGCGGATCGAGGCGGCGCTGGCCTCCGACAGGCCGAGGAACCGGACCTTGCCCTGCTGCACCAGCTCCGCCATCGCGCCGACCGTGTCCTCGATCGGCACCCGCGGGTCGACCCGGTGCTGGTAGTACAGGTCGATCACGTCGACACGCAGCCGGCGCAGGCTGGCCTCGGCGCAGGCCCGCACGTTCTCCGGGCGCCCGTCGAGGACCATCCCGGCGTCACCGCGGGACAGCGAGAACTTCGTGGCCAGCTGGACCTCGCCCCGCCGGCCGGCGATCGCCTCGCCCACGAGTTCCTCGTTGTGCCCGTCGCCGTACACGTCGGAGGTGTCGAGGAAGGTCACGCCGAGGTCGAGGGCGCGGTGGACCGTCGCGATCGACTCGTCGCGGTCGGCGGCGCCGTAGCCCTGGCTCATCCCCATGCAGCCGAGGCCGAGGGTGGCGACGCGCAGGCCGGCGCGGCCCAGTGTGCGGGTGCCGAGGGGCGGGTTCGAGGTCACCCGCGCATCCTCGTACCGCTCCGCGCCGTGCCGCCACCGCCACCGCACCGCCCCGGCGTCCTACCCGGGCCGCGGACCCAGGACCACCGGCAGCTGCTCCAGGCCGTGGACGATGACGCTGCGCCGGTGGGCGAGGTCCTGCGGCGGCACGGCCAGGCGCAGGCCGGGGAACCGGTCCAGCAGTGACCGGAGGGCCACCTCGCCCTCGAGCCGCGCCAGCGGAGCTCCCAGGCAGTAGTGCAGCCCGTGACCGAAGGCGAGGTGGCCTCCGGTGTCGCGGTCGGGGTCGAGCAGTTCGGGCCGGTCGAAGCGGTCCGGGTCGCGGTTGGCCGCGCCCACGGAGAGCGTGACCACCGACCCCGCGGGGATGGTGGTGCCCGAGTACTCGACGTCCTCGGCGGCGAAGCGCAGCGGGGCGTTGTGCACCGGACCGTCCCAGCGCAGGAACTCCTCGACCGCCGCGGGGACCTGCTCCGGCCCGGCGAGCAGGCGCTCGCGCAGCGCGGCGTCGGTGGCCACGCCCAGCACCGCGTTGCCGATGAGGTTGGCCGTGGTCTCGTGGCCGGCGATGAGCAGGAGCACGCCCATCGCGACGACCTCCTCGGTGCTGAGCTGGTCGCCGGCCTCGGAGACCTCGACCAGGGCCGAGAGCAGGGCGCCGTCCGGAGCGCGTCGCTTGGACTCGACGAGGGCGTGGAGGTACTGCGCCAGCCCGGCGGTGGCCTGCTGCTCGTCGACGTCGTCGTGGTCGTCGACCAGTGCACGTGACCAGGGGCCGAAGGCGTCGCGGTCGGTGTCCGGGACGCCGAGCAGCTCGCAGATGACGGCCATCGGCAGCGGCACCGCGTAGGTGGCCAGCAGGTCGACCGGCTCGTCGACGGGCAGCGCGTCGAGCAGGGCGGCGGCCAGTGCCTCGATGCGCGGGCGCAGCTCGGCGGTGCGCCGGGGGGTGAAGGCCCGGGCGACCAGCCGGCGCAGGCGGGTGTGGTCCGGGGGGTCGAGCAGGATCATCATCGAACCGAAGGGGCCCGGCAGGCGCGGAGCCTGCTCGCGGACCTCCGGCGGCAGGGTCGCGCGGTGGTCCTTGACCAGGCGGGGGTCGGTGAAGGCCGCGCGCACGTCGTCGTACCGGGTGATCAGCCACGTGGTGCCGCCACGGGGCAGCGCCACCTCGCGGACGGGCGCCTGCGCGCGCAGCCGTTCGTAGGCCGGGTAGGGGTCCCGCCAGAAGGCGCCCTCGAAGACCGAGTGCTCGGCCGCCGTCACCTCGGACCCACCCTGTTCCCGCCGGCTCATCGGCCCACCCTCGGGGCCACCGGGCCGTGCGGCAAGGCGGGACCGGCGCGTCGTGGGTGTCCGCCTGGTGCGCACCCCGCCCGGCCGCACCCCCCGTCTGGTGGGATGGACGGTGACGGGCCGGCGACCGGCCGGCCGCCGAGGAGGGCCTCCCGTGCAGTACGCCGAGTCCGTGATCGACCTGGTCGGCAACACCCCGCTGGTGCGGCTGACCTCCGTCACCCGCGATCTGGGCCCCGACGCGCCCCTCGTGCTCGCCAAGGTGGAGTACCTCAACCCCGGCGGCTCGGTGAAGGACCGCATCGCCGTGCGCATGGTCGACGCCGCCGAGGCCAGCGGCGCGCTGCGGCCGGGCGGCACGATCGTGGAGCCGACCAGCGGCAACACCGGCATCGGGCTGGCGCTGGTGGCCCAGCAGCGCGGCTACCGCTGCGTCTTCGTCTGCCCCGACAAGGTCGGGCAGGAGAAGATCAACGTGCTCAAGGCCTACGGCGCGGAGGTCGTCGTCTGCCCCACCGCCGTCGACCCGGCCGACCCCCGCTCGTACTACTCCGTCTCCGACCGGCTCACCCGCGAGACACCCGGTGGCTGGAAACCCGACCAGTACTCCAACCCGGCCAACCCCCAGTCGCACTACGAGACCACCGGCCCGGAGATCTGGGCGCAGACCGAGGGCCGGATCACCCACTTCGTCACCGGCATGGGCACCGGCGGCACGATCAGCGGGACCGGGCGCTACCTCAAGGAGGTCTCCGGCGGGCAGGTGCGCGTCATCGGCGCCGACCCGGAGGGCTCGGTCTACTCCGGCGGCACCGGCCGGCCCTACCTCGTCGAGGGCGTCGGCGAGGACTTCTGGCCCTCGACCTACGACCGCGGCATCGCCGACGAGGTGATCGCCGTCAGCGACGGCGACTCCTTCGCCATGACCCGACGGCTGGCCCGCGAGGAGGGGCTGCTGGTCGGCGGCTCCTGCGGGATGGCGGTCGTGGCCGCGCTGCGCGCCGCCGAGAAGCTGACCAGGGACGACGTCCTGGTCGTGCTGCTGCCCGACGGTGGCCGCGGCTACCTCGGCAAGATCTTCAGCGACGACTGGATGGCGGACTACGGCTTCCTGGACGCCACGGCCGGGGAGACCGTGGGCGAGCTGCTGCGCACCAAGTCCGGCGAGACGCCCACGCTGGTGCACACCCACCCCAACGAGACCGTCCGCGAGGCGATCGACATCCTGCGCGAGTACGGCGTCAGCCAGTTGCCGGTGGTCCGTGCCGAGCCGCCGGTGACCGCGGGCGAGGTGGTCGGCTCGGTGGACGAGAAGGCGCTGCTCGACGCCCTCTTCGAGGGCCGGGCCCGGCTCGGCGACCGGATCGAGAAGCACATGTCGGCGCCGCTGCCCATCATCGGCTCGGGCGAGGCGGTCAACGCGGCGGTGGCCGCGCTGGGCTCCGCCGACGCGCTGCTGGTGCACGTCGACGGGAAGCCGGCCGGCGTGGTCACCCGGCAGGACGTGCTGGGACACCTGGCCGGGCTGGCGCCTACGGTCGGCGCATGAGCTCCCGCGGCCTGCCCGGCTTCAACACCCGCGCCATCCACGCCGGCCAGGAGCCCGACCCGGCCACGGGCGCGGTCATCGTCCCCGTCCACCTGACGACCACCTTCAAGCAGGACGGCGTGGGCGGGCTGCGGGGCGGCTACGAGTACAGCCGCAGCGCCAACCCGACCCGGACGGCCCTGCAGGAGGCGCTGGCCGCCCTCGAGCAGGGGTCGCACGGGATGGCCTTCGCCTCGGGCCTGGCCGCGGAGGACACCCTGCTGCGCACGGTCTGCGAGCCGGGCAGCCACGTCGTGCTCGGCGGGGACGCCTACGGCGGGACGTTCCGGCTGCTGTCGAAGGTGGCCGCCCGCTGGGGAGTCGAGCACACCCCCGCCGACCTCAACGACGTCGACGCGCTGCGCGCCGCGATCCGCCCCACGACGCGGGTCATCTGGTGCGAGACGCCGACCAACCCGCTGCTCAACATCGCCGACATCGCCCTGGTGGCCGAGATCGCCCACGAGGCCGGCGCGCTGCTCGTCGTCGACAACACCTTCGCCTCCCCCTACCTGCAGCAGCCGCTCGCCCTCGGCGCGGACGTCGTCGTGCACTCCACGACGAAGTACCTGGGCGGGCACTCCGACGTCGTCGGAGGCGCGCTGGTCGTCTCCGACGACGAGCTCGCCGAGCAGCTGGCCTACCACCAGAACGCGATGGGGGCGGTCGCCGGGCCGTTCGACTCCTGGCTGGTGCTGCGCGGCATCAAGACCCTCGGCGTCCGCATGGACCGGCACCAGTCCAACGCCGCCCGCATCGCCGAGTTCCTGCTCGGGCACGACGCCGTCGCGTCCGTGCTCTACCCGGGCCTGCCCGACCACCCCGGCCACGCGATCGCCGCGAAGCAGATGTCCGGCTCCGGCGGGATGCTGTCGTTCCGGCTGACCGGCGGCGAGGAGCCGGCGCTGCGGGTGTGCGAGCGCGCCCAGGTGTTCACGCTGGCGGAGTCCCTGGGCGGCGTGGAGTCGCTGATCGAGCACCCGGGCCGGATGACCCACGCCAGCGCCGCCGGCTCGCCGCTGGAGGTGCCGGGCGACCTGGTGCGGCTCTCCGTGGGCATCGAGGACGTCGAGGACCTGCTGGCCGACCTGGAGCAGGCGCTGGCCTCGTGATCCTCCGGATCACACCGCGACCGACGACCGTCCTCGGATCCGGCGAGCCGCTGCGTCACGCCTGCGCGGACCCCTCCGGGCCCACTCGGCGACCGGTGGCTCACCTGGGTGCGGTGAGGATGCGCGGGCCGTCGTCGGTGACGGCGACGGTGTGCTCGACGTGCGCCGCCCGGCTGCCATCGGCGCTGCGGAGCGTCCAGCCGTCGGCGTCGACGCGGTAGTCGTCGCTGCCGCCGGCCAGGAACCACGGCTCGATCGCGATCACCAGCCCGGCCCGCAGCGGGACGCCCCGCCCGGGCCGGCCCTCGTTGGGCACGCTCGGCGCCTCGTGCATCGCCCGCCCCACGCCGTGTCCGCCCTGGTCGGTGTTGATCCCGCACCCGTCGGCCCGGCCGACCGCCCCGATGGCCGCGGAGACGTCACCCACCCGGTTGCCGACGACGGCCGCGGAGATGCCGGCCTCCAGTGCCCGCTCCGCCGTCGCCACCAGCGCCAGGTCCTCCGGGTGCGGCCTGCCGACCGGGAAGGTGATCGCGGCGTCCCCGACCCAGCCGTCGAGGGTCGCCCCCGCGTCGACGCTCAGCAGGTCGCCGTCGACCAGGACGTGCGGGGTGGGGATCCCGTGCAGCGCGACGTCGTTGACCGACAGGCACACGACGCCCGGGAAGGGCGGCGTGGTCGACAGTGGCGCGTAGCCCAGGAAGGGTGAGGTGGCACCGGCGCCGGCGAGGACGTCCCGGGCCACCGAGTCGAGCTGGCTCAGCCGGACGCCGGGCGCCGCGGTCGCCCGCACGGCGGCCAGCATGTCGGCCACGACGGCACCGGCCGCCCGCATCGCGTCCAGCTCGCCGGGTGTCCGCAGTTCGATCATGTCGCCGCCTTCCGGTATGGCTCTCCCGGTGTACGAGGGCCCCATCCTCCTCACCGTCCGCGACCTCGGGGCGAGCCCCTGGACGGGCCGACGGCGCCCTGCTCCGCGCCGCCCGCGGCGACCGCAGCCCCGGCGGGGAAGCAGATCCGCCGCGTCGCGGTTCCGCCCGGCAGACGGCCCGACCCAGGAGGATCCGAGCGTGAGCACCACGGACGACACCCGCGACCTGACCGCCCTCGAGCGGGAGCGCGCCCGCATCCGCGCCGACCACCTGCGGCCGGCCGGCGAGCGCCCCGCCTCCACCGCCCGCGGGCTGCACCACACCGCGCTGATCAGCAGCGACGTCGAGCGGACCGTCCGCTTCTACCAGGACGTCCTCGGCTTCCCGCTGACCGAGCTGATCGAGAACCGCGACTACCCGGGGTCCAGCCACTTCTTCTTCGACATCGGCCACGGCAACCTGCTGGCCTTCTTCGACTTCCCCGGCCTGGACGTCGGCCCGTACGCCGAGGTCCTCGGCGGGCTGCACCACATGGCCATCAGCGTGGACCCGCAGCTCTGGCAGGAGCTCGTGCAGCGGCTCACCGACGCCGGCGTCGACCACGAGGTGCACAGCGGCGTCTCGGTCTACTTCCGCGACCCCGACGGCGCCCGCATCGAGCTCATCGCCGACCCACTCGGCGAGATGTACGGGTCCACGGTCCTCTGAGGGGAACCCCCGTCGGGGTCAGCGCGCCGCGTCGACGAGGTCGGCGTAGTCGGGGTGCCGCTCGATCCAGCCGCGGATGAACGAGCAGCGCGGCACGACGCGCAGTCCGCGCGACCGGACGTCGTCCAGCGCGCCGCGGGCCAGGGTGCTGCCCACGCCGTCGCCCTCCTGGTCCGGGTCGACCTCGGTGTGGGTGAACACCACCTGGTCCCCCTGACGCTCGTAGGCGGCCAGGCCGAGGACGCGGTCCCCCTCGCGGATCTCGTAGCGGTCGGCTCCCGGGACGTCCCGGACGGTGAGGTCCATGGTGGCGCCAACCCGCCACGGCCCGGTGCTGTTCCGCAGCTCAGTCGGCGAGCGCCAGCGCCCGCGTCGGGCACTGGGCGACGGCCTCCCGGACGTCGGACTCCTCCTCCGGGGCGGGCTCGGGCCGCAGCACCGTGACGACGCCGTCGTCGCCGACCTCGAAGACCTCGGGGACCAGCGCCTCGCAGGCGCCGGAGCCCACGCAGCGTTCGAGGTCGGCCGTGACCCGCATCAGACGGCCCCCGCCAGCCGGGCCGGCAGCCGCTTGATGCCGTTGACGAAGGACGAGCGCAGCCGGTCCGGCTCCCCGGTCACCTCCAGGTCGGGCAGCTGGTCGAACAGCGCCCGGAAGGTCACCGCGAGCTCCCGCCGGGCCAGGTGCGCGCCCAGGCAGAAGTGCGGTCCCTTCGAGCCGAAGCCGACGTGCGGGTTGGGGTCGCGGGCCAGGTCGAACACCTCCGGGTCGCGGAACACCTCTGGGTCGCGGTTGGCCGAGGCGTAGAAGAGGAGGAACTTGTCCCCGGCGGAGAACCGGTGGCCGTTGACCTCGCCGTCCCGGGTGGCCGTCCGCCGCATCCAGGTGACCGGGCTGGTCCAGCGCACGACCTCCTCGACCGCGGTGCGGTCCAGACCGGGGTCGGCCATCCAGCGCGCCCGCTGCTCGGGGTGCTCGTGCAGGGCGAGGACGCCCTGCGAGATCGCGTTGCGGGTGGTCTCGTTCCCCGCGACGAGCAGGAGGATGAAGAACGAGGCGATCTCCTGGTGCGACAGCTGCTCGCCGTCCACCTCCGTGGTCACCAGGGCCGTGGTGAGGTCCTGGCGCGGGTGCGCCAGCCGCTCGCCGGCCAGCCGCTCCATGAGCCCGGCCAGCTCCATGCCCGCCAGCAGGAAGGCGTTGAGCGGGTCGTCCTGGTCCTCGATGAGGTCCGGGTCGCCGCCGGACAGGATGATGTTCGACTGCGCCAGCACCATCGCCCGGTGCTCCTCGGGGATGCCCATCATGTCGCAGATGACCCGCAGCGGGATCGGAGCGGCGATGTCGGCGACGACGTCGATCGCGCCGCCGTTCGCCGCCGCCGTCCGCCGGGCCTGCGCGAGGACGTCGTCGGCCACGGCGCGGACGGAGTCGAGCACCCGCTCGAGCATCCGCGGGGTGAAGGTCTTCGACACGATTCGGCGGATCTTGGCGTGCCGGGGGTCGTCCATGCTGATCAGCGAGCCGTAGAACTCGTTGAGGTCGGCCGGGATGTCCTGGATCGACACCGCCCCCTGCCCGGAACAGAAGACCGCCGGCTGTGAACTGATCGCCTCGACGTCGGCGTAGCGGGTGACCGCGTGGTAGCCCGGCCCCACCGGCAGCATCGGCATGACCGGCTCGGCGTAGAAGGCGAACGGCCGCTCCCGGCGCAGCGCGGCGAACGTCGCGTGGCGGACCGACGGCGGCCCCGCCCACCAGTCCCGGTCGGACAGGTCGACGGCGTCCAGGTCGACGGGAACGGGTGTGGCGGCCTCGACGGACACGGAGCGCCTCCTCGCGGACGGTCAGCGGTGACCGTCACGCTAGAGAGCACGCGGGGTGACGCACAACACACCAGATCGGCATGGCGCCCGAGGAACGACAGAGGGCCCGGTCACCGTGGTGACCGGGCCCTCTGCGAGGAGTAGCGGGGGCAGGATTCGAACCTGCGACCTCTGGGTTATGAGCCCAGCGAGCTACCGAGCTGCTCCACCCCGCGTCGCGCCTCAACCATACACGCCCGATCCGGCGACGTCGGACCCCCCGTCGGGGCCGAGCGCGCCTCACGCTCAGCTGCCGGACAGCAACTTACAGTCGCGGCCGTGACGGCGGAGGTGGCGACCAGCAGCTTCCTCGGCGACCCGCAGCCGGTGGAGGCCTTCCACGCCGGCGACTGGTTCCCCGGTGACCTGCTCGGCTGGCGCTTCGACGAGACGGGGACCTGCCGCGTCCGCGTCCGCTGTGTCGTGGGCGGGCTGCGCCACACCGCCTGGACGGACCTCGCGCACCTTCGGCTGCCGACCACGACCGGCACGCCGGTGGCCGCCGGCCGAGCTCCGGAGCGGCATGCCGACCCCACACCCGCCCAGCCCGTCGCCCCACGCCGCGCCGCGGAGGCTCCCGCGGCGCCGGCCGCTCCGGCGCCGTCCCCGTCGGACCGCGACACCGGCCGGCACCCGCTGCTCCCGGCGACCGACCCGCGTCCGGCACCCGCCGCCGTCCCGCGACCCCGCCGCGCGCCGGGCTCGTGGAGTGGCTGACCGCCGCCGTGTGAGTGACCTCCAGGACCCGCCCGGACCCGATGCCCGTCTGGACTCGGCCCCGTCAGGCGCGCGGTGACGGGGCGACCGCCCCCGGGATGTTGGCGTTTCGGTGGAAGACGTTGCCCGGGTCGTAGGCGGCCTTCACCGAGGCGAGGCGGCCGTACTTCGCGCCGTAACTGGCCTCGACCTGGGCGAGGTCCTGGGACTCCAGGGCATTGACGTAGGTGCCGGATCCGATCATGTGCGGTCGCAGCGCCTGCTCCACCGACCGGATCCAGCTCCGTTCGTCGGGCAGCGTGTCCGGCGTCGGGGCGAGCCCGATGAAGAAGCCGTTCCAACGGGGGGAGCGCCCGCCGCCGAAGGCGGTGTCGTCCTCGCCGATCTCGGAGTAGGCCTCGTCGAGCCGGTAGAACAGCAACACGGACATGGGTGACGTCTTGCGCGGGGCGTGGTCGACGAGCACGTCGATCACCTCGTCGGTGAGCTCGGCGAAGTAACCGCCCTTGCCGTAGCAGCAGACACCCCAGGGGTTGGCCTCGTCCTCCACCTGTTGCACGGCTGTGAACGGCATCGGGGTGACCACGTCGAACAGCGGCGGCAGCCTCAGTCTGATCCGCTCGGCGACCTGTTGGTGCTCGGCGGGATCGCCGAAGCCGACCAGCATCAGCCCGTACCCGGGGATCCCGTGGTGCTCGACCGGCACGAACGGCGCGGCGGGAGCGGTCAGCGCCGCAGCGGGAACGGCGCTCATCGAGCGCGGTAGCTCCGCGGCGATGTCCCGCATCAAGCGCAGTGCCTCACCGCCCCGGGCCTGCTCCCAGAAGAAGAGGCCGAACTGGACGATCGGCCCGACGTCGAGCAGCCGGAACTCGAACTCCGTGACCACGCCGAAGTTGCCGCCGCCACCACGAATGGCCCAGTAGAGGTCGGCGTTCTCCTCGGGGGCGGCGCGCAGCACACGGCCGTCAGCGATGACGACCTCCGCCGACAGGATGTTGTCGACGGTGAGGCCGCCTTGCCGGGTGAGCCATCCCATCCCGCCGCCGAGGGTGAGTCCACCCACGCCGGTGTGACTGATCAGCCCCATCGGCACGGCGAGCCCGTGAGCCTGTGTCGCGGCGTCGACATCGCCCATCAGCGCGCCGCCCTGCACACGGGCGCGCCGGGCGACGGGGTCGACACCCACCGCGTTGAGCAGGCGCAGGTCGATGACGAGCCCGCCATCGACGGAGGACAAGCCGGGGATGCTGTGGGCGCCACCGCGCACCGCGACCTCGAGCCCCTCAGAACGGGCGTACCGAACGGCGGCGGCGACATCCGCGGTCGACGCGCACTGGACGACGACGGCCGGACGTCGATCGACGGCCCCGTTCCACACCCTGCGGGCGTCGTCGTAGCCGTCGTCAGCCGGCCCGTGAACGGGTCCGGTCACCTCGGACCGCAACCGCTCGATGCCGCCACTCACGGTCCGCGTCATGTCTGGCCTCTCCGGCTGCCGACGGTCGGCTCATCCGAGGCGCACTGTCCTCCCGCGTCCGGTGGCGGGACACCCGTCCTGACCTCGCACGGCCGATCGACGCGGGGACACGCATGTCGTCGCGGCCACACCGGTGTGCTCCGACACCCTGCGAGGAGTCCGCTGCAGCAGGGTTCCCGAGCTTCGACGCGTCGACCGTCCAGCCGGCGGGGGCCCGGGGGACTTCGCGGGCGTCGCCGTGCTGCCGTGACCCTCGCCGCCCACGCCGCAGCGCTGGTGGCGCACGGCAACGGCTTCGTTGCCGCCTTCTACGGCGGGCTCCCCTTCGGCGCCGCGGCCGGTCGGCGCTGCCCGGCCGAGCTGGTGTTCACCGAGCAGGCCGGCGACCTGGTCTCGCTGCTGGTGTGGCGACGTTCGGCGAGATCGCGGTGCCGATCATGTGGGACCGCCCGAGTTGGACCGTCGTGCTGTACGCCGTCCTCAGCCTCACACTCGTGCGGAGGATCCCGGTCGCGGTGGCCCTCCCCGTGGCCGTCATCGCGGTGACCGTGTTCCTCAGCGTGCTCGCCCACGGGTTCAGTGCCACCCCGCTGGCCGCCCGCTACGGCCGGGCCGCCGACGCGCGGAGCCCGAACCCGGCGGGCAGGTTCCCGATCTGCCCGTGCGTGGCTGCCCCGCCCCGCCATCCCGCACGCGTGCGAACCGAAGAGCGGGCTGCGGAGCCAGGTCCGCGCTCCCCTCAACCGGAAGGCACCGCGACCGTGCGCGACGGCTCGTTCACCGGGCTCCGCCGCTCGGCGGCGTCACCGCGGGCGCGGCATCGGCACGCTGACCGTCCACAGCGCGAAGGAGCTCACGGGACGTGGCCGCGGCGGCGACCTCCACCACTGCGCTTCCCGAGGCGAACCGCACCACGACGGGACGGTCGCCGAGCCGCTTGACCTCATCGGGGCGGGCCGAACGTGGCCCGTCCATCCGGTCGGCAGGCACCAGCTCATTGCGGAACAGGAACGGGCTCTTCGTCCAGACCAGCACGTGCCGGACCCAGCGCCCGTAGCCGCGGCGCCACGTCGAGCCGATCCCGTCGACCTCGCCGGCGCTGACCCGGATGGCACCTCGGAAGGCGCCGGCCTGGCGCGCCACCCACCGTTTGCGGCCGAGGACGAACGCCAGCAGAGCGACGATGACGACCAGGTCGACGCCGAGCAGCGCAAGCACCGCGATCAGCACGTTCGGGCTCCCTCGCCGAGGTGGCGACACCGCGCGATCAGCACGTCACGTCCGCTGCCGGTACTGCTCGGCCGCGGTGTCGAGGGTGAGCCCGGCGCCGAAGTGCGGGCCGCCGCCGACGTTGTAGACACCGGAGATCCGCTGCGGGTAGGAGCCGGCGGCGATGATCGCCTCGGACCATGCGTCGAGGTGGTCGAGCAGCTCGTCGAGGTCGTCGCCCAGGGCGTCGATCAGCGGGCGTTCGAGCTCGTCGGTGCGGACCTCGATCTCCTCCCGGAAGGCCCGGCCGGCCTCGGTGATCCTCTCGTCGTCGGTCATCAGCCCGCGCCGCTGCAGCCGCGCGAAACCGGCGTCCATGTCCGCGGCGGTCCACCCGCGACTCGGGGTGTACGAGCGGGCCGGCAGACCCCACCACTGCTCGGTGAGCAGCAGCACCTCCACCGCGTCGGCGCCGCCGACCACCCAGGTGACGACGTGGCTGTCCCCGCGGTGCTCGCGCACCAGATCCGCAGCGTGCCACACGTCGCCGAGCGGATGGCCGGGGAAGCCCAGCGAGCGCAACCCGCCGAACACCGCCCGACCCGCCCACGGCGCCGCGTCCGCGGCGCGCTGGAGCAGTTCGGCGACCCGGTCCAGGCCGTCGGGCTTGTCGCCGAGGACCCGCTCGAGCATCGCGGTCGCACCGCGCTCGCGCGCCCGCAGGACGGCGTCCCGGCCGGCGATCCGCCATCCGGCGGCGACCGCGGCCACCACGACCCTCGGGTTGAAGCAGCCGAACGCGGCGCTCACCACCTCCCCCGGGACCTGGCCCAAGCACGCCCCGCGGCTGGTGAAGTAGGAGGCCAGCTCCGGACGGGCGACGCCGTCGACGGTCACCGGACTGCCGTCGAAGCCGAGCGCCTGATAGGCCGCGTGCGCCTCCGGCGCGAAGTAGACCCCGGCGGCGACCGGCTCCACTGCGTTGCGCAGACGCCGCGCCCGCTCTCGGAAGTCGGTCCTCATCGGTGGCTCCGCGCCCCTTGAGGGACCTGCTCGGACCGCGTGGCCTGCCTCGGCACCGCGGATGTCGAGGCCTCCGCGACGGGCTCAACCTCGCCCGGCCGCCAGGTCTTGTCGAAGAAGGGCTGCAGCGGGCTGTACAGCCGCAGGATCACGAAGAATCCCTTGCCGGGCACGGTCTGCAGCCAGTTGTCCCGTTTCCCGTCCGGGGGCGTGGGCCCGATGTGGACGTCGGTGCTGCCGTCCGGGTTGGCGGCGACGCGGCCGGACTGGCTGCCGACATCCGGCCGGGGCTGGCCGGTCTGCAGCATGGAGCGGGTCTGCCGGTCGTAGAGCATGACCGACCAGAACCGGCTCTCCGGGATGTCCGGCGGCAACGTCAGCCGGTAGCTGCGGGCGCCGTCGAGGAAGGCGCCTTCGGCGTCCCGCATCGCGATCAGGTACTGCGATCCCAGACCGGTCAGCCGCATGCACATGGCCGGGGTGATGCCCGTGTAGGGATAGAGGAAGGCGATCCGGGAGTTCAGCTTGCGCGCGCCGTCGCTCGACCCGCGGACGGCCCCGTCCGGCGTGATCTGCGGGGGCGGGTCGAGGAACTCGTAGCCCCCGACGAACAGCATGTTGAACCACGCCGAGCCGGGGTAGAACGCGAAGCCTTCCTCCGGTCGGGGCGCGAACGCGATGGTGCGGGCGGTGGCGTTGCCCACCGCGACGGCGTCCTCGAGGATCGTCCGCATCCGCTCGTCGGGCGCGAACGGCCGGCCTTTCACGATCCCCACCGAGGCGAGCAGACCCATCAGCTCCGATTCGCCGCCGGACGCCGGCTCGTCCTGCACCAGGCGGTCGACGACCTCCCAGAAGGTGTAGTCGTTGGGCGGGACGGTGTTGAACGCCACCCCGGAGCCCTCGACGAACCGCGTCTCGGGCACCGCGGTCGCCGGCGCCAGGTGCGACACCGCGCCGGACAGGAAGGTGGCGACGGCGGTGCCGTGACCGCCGGGCACGTACGGGGAGATCCGGAAGCCCGCCCTGAGCGCCTCGACGGCCGGCGCCGGGTCGTTGTCCACCATGAACGCTCGGCCCAGCACGCCCACGTGCGCGGTCTTGGCGTGCGCGACGTGGAAGCCGCCGTCGGGGAGCGGGCCGTCGTAGCCGGGTCCCACGATCAGGTACCGGCCGCCCAGCCCGCGGTCGGGGCCGGGCACGCCGAAGTCGGTGACCCAGCCGAACCACATGTCGTCGACGGTGCCCAGGATCCCCGACGGCGGTCCCATCGCGGGGACGTCCATGACCATCGGACCTGCCGACAGGTCGACGAAGCTGAGGAAGTACACCGTGTCGCAGTTGGCGGTGAGGAAGAGCGAATCCGAGTCCATCAGGTCCGAGAACAGCAGCACCGAGTTGTCCTCGACGCCGATCGACCTGAAGCCGTCGCGCATCGCGGTCATCGAGGCACCGGGATAGGCCCGGATGAACGCCTCCACCCCGTGCACGAAGTCGAGGTGGTCGTACAGCAGTGCTGCAGTCGCGGCCGTCGGCGCGCCGTCGTCGAACTCCAACACCCCCAGACGGCTCTCCACCGTGTCCGGCGTCGAGATCGAGGCCAGCACCTCGGCCGACACGCCGCGCTGCGCAACGCTCATCGGAACCCTCCCACCACATCTCGAGCCACCCGGGGGCCCCGACCCAGAACTGCCGGACACCGTTCCCTGCTGTCGTGCGCCTACCGTCGTCTGTCAGCGCGACGGCAGGTTCATCCGGAATGCGTGAATCGCCCCGCCGGCGCTCGCCACCACCGGGGCGTGGGCGAAGCTCCCCACAGCGGCGGCATGAACAGCCAGCGCCGTCATGGAATGTTGTCGGGCGCGCCGACCGGCAGGGGCGGGCATCGAGACTCAGCCCGCCGTGCCGGTGCGACAGTTCAGGGGCTCCGTATCGGTCACCGTTGCGGGCCGCCTGCCTTGCGGCAGGAGTCCCAGCTCCCGCCCCCGGCGGACCGCTTCGCCGCGACGGCCGACCGCCAGCTTGCGCAGGATGCTGCGGATGCGGGTGCGGACGGTGTTGGTCGAGATCGACATGGCCGCGGCGATCTGCGCCGTGGACCTGCCGACGGCGAGGTGCCGCAGCGCCTCGAGGTCGCGCGCGGTCAGTGCAGGCGCCCCGTCGGGGCGGACCCGACAGATCTCGTCCGATGGCTGTGGCATGGCTGTACCCATTCCTGTGGTGCCGTCGAGGCGCTGCGGCCCCCGGTCCGACGTCTGCGGCCGGTCCCTCTCGGTGACCCCCGCGATGCGGCTCGTCACCGACGCCGGTGCGACACAACGTAGGAGGCCGCCCATCTCCCCGCTTCAGCGATGCGGACGGTGTACTTACGCCTTTCGGACATCGCCCCGGGAGCCCGATGAAGCGCCTCGTCCGCTACGCGACCCTGACCGGGTACGCAGACGTGGCCCGGGCGTGCGGTCTGGACCCGGCACGGCTGATGGCCAGTGTGGGCCTGGACATCGCCGACCTGGCCGCCACGGACAAGTGGATTCCCGGTGCGCCGGTCGCCCGGCTGTTGGAGCTGTCGGCGCGCGAGTCCGGCTGCGAGGACTTCGCCGTCCGGATGGCGGCGATGCGGACCTTGTCGACGGTGGGCCCGTTGAGTGTCGTGCTGCGCGAGGAGCCCGACCTGCGCAGCGCCCTGGAGCTGCTGACCCGCTACGAGCACGTCTTCATCGGCGTCCTCGACCTGCGCATGGCCGAGGCCGACGGCCTGGCCACGGTGCAGGCTTGGCTGGACTTCGGCGAGCCCGTCCTCCTCCGCCAGTCCCTGGATCTGACCGCGGCCAGCCTGGTCGGGATCATCCGGATGCTGGTCGGCGCCGACTGGCAGCCGCTGTCGGTCTGCTTCGCCCACCGCCCCCCGGCCGACGCGCGCACGTTTCACCGGGTCTTCGGGCCCGGCCTGCGCTTCGAGCACGAGTGCACCGGTGTGGTGTTCCCGGCCGCCGACCTGGACCGCCCGACGGTGACCCCCGATCCGGGGCTGCAGCCGTACCGCGAGATGCTGCTGCAGTCGATCGCCTCCCCCCGCCCCCAGACCACAGCCGACCAGGTCCGGGCACTGGTCGAGCTCGCCCTGCCGCTGGGGCAGTGCTCGATGGCACGGATCAGCCACACCCTGGGCGAGCAGCCGCGCACCCTGCACCGACACCTGGCCGGGGGCGGCGAGAGCTTCACCACGATCGTGCACGGCACCCGTGCCCGGCTCGCCGTGCGGTACCTGTCCAACGACCGCTACACGCTCACCGACGTCTCCCAACTGCTCGGCTTCGCCGCCCCCAGCACCTTCTCCAACTGGTTCCGCCAGCAGTTCGGCACCACGGCGAGCGAGTGGCGCAGCCGTGCCCAGGTCGGGAACGGGATCGGCGCTCGTGCTTGACCGCGAGCCGGTGCCGGCCGCGCCCCTCGGCCCGGCAGCGGCCCCGGCACGTCAGGTGTTCCCGTGCATCATCTTCGCCCTGTCCTTCGCACTGCTGTCGGCCTACATGTGCCGGCAGGTCCTGGCCGCCGTCTTTCCAGCTCCGCGCTGAGTGGGCGCTGTCGGACGCCCAGCTGGGCGCGCTGAGCAGCGTGGTCGCGTTGACGGTGGGCGTGCTGACGGTGCCCTGTCGGTGCTGGTCGACCGGTTCGGCCGGCGCCGGGCGATTGTGGTCATGGCCGCGGTGTGGAGCCTGGTGACCCTCGGGGCCGCCCTCGCCGCCGACTACGGGCAGCTGCTCGCCGCCCGGGTGCTCGTCGGAGTCGGCGAGGCGGCCTACGCCAGCGTCGGACTGGCGGTGGTGTTCACCGTGTTCCCCGCCCATCGCCGCGCCTCGCTCGCCGGCGCGTTCAGCGCCGGCGGCGCGTTCGGTGCGGTGGTCGGCGTCGCGCTCGGCGGCGCCCTGGCCGCTCGGTTCGGCTGGCGCTGGTCGGTCGCGGCCGGGCGTCGGCAGCGAGGCGACGAACGGGCGGCATCGCCGCCGATGGCCGGTCACGCGCGTTGGGGACCGGGGTCCACCCACAGGTCGGGCACCACCGCCGTCCGGACGGGCGTCTCCTCCGGGTAGAACCGGTCGCTGCCCATCGGAACGCCCCGCCCGGCACGAGGACGGCGCCGTTGAGACGCAGAGCTGCGCGGTGTCGCCATCCCGGACGCGTGAGCGTCGGTGCCGCCACGAGCGGGACTGAGCCGGTCAGGAACCGGACATCCGAGCGCGGCGGCGCCGCGCGCGGAACAGCACCACTGCGACCGCGAGAACGACGGCGCCGGCCAGGAGGCCGGCGAGAACGACGGCGCCGGCCAGGAGGCCGGCGAGGACGCGCTCCCATCCGCGGTCCCGACAGTCGTCCACGGGGTCGTCATGCGTGAGTGCGCAGACCATGACCGCCGCGTCGTGCTCCCCGTAGCGGCCGACCAGCTCCGCTCGGAGGTCCTGCCACTGCCGGCGGGACTCCTCGATGGCGCCCGCCACCGCTGCGGCGAAGTTCTGCCCGACCATGCCGCGCGGCTTCGTCGGATCCGTTGCCTCGCCCGTGTCGGGGTCGATCAGGCCGGTGTCCTTGTTGAGCGCCGCATGGGTGACCCGTTCCGCGCATTCGCCGACACCGGGCACCTCGTCCCGGAGCCCGTAGCAGCCGGTCGAGAGCCCGGGCGGCACGACAGGAGGCGTCTCACTCCGGAGGTCGAGCACCGGACTCGGCCCTGGGAGGCCCAGACCCGGCGGGTTGTCGTCCCCGGTCGCGCGGGTCGGATCGGCCTCGTCGGCCCAGTTGCTGTGCGAGTAGAAGTCCTGCACCCCGTGCAGGACCCGGCCGAGTGCTTCCAGGGTGCCGCACTTGGCGCGGCTCTCCGCGGCCTCGACCATCCGGCAGTCCGACGCGAAGTCCACCTCCTCCGCGACGACCTGACCGTCGCCGTCGAGGAGGTCTCCGGCACGGTCCACCGCTTCGCCGAGACGCACGCGCAGGTGGTCGACGCAGTTCAGCAGTGCCGCCGTGGCCTGTCCACGGGTCTGCGGATAGCTGCCTTCGAGAAAGTCGGCACCGTCGCAATGCGCGGCCGGGTCGGAGATCTCGTCGCTGTCCGGCGCCCCCACTCCCCCGAAATCGCGGTCGTGCCCCGCGAGGAAGTCCACGGATGCCGGCTCGAAGCAGTAGTCGTCCGAGCCGGCATCCCCGGCGCAGGCCAGGGAGGCGCGGGTGATCCGTTCGTGCTCGCGGTGCTGGCCCCCGCTGTCGATCGTCCCGAAGGCGGCGGCGGATGGGACGGGCGACGCGCTGCCCACGGCCAGGGCGAGTGCTACCGCGAGACGGATCCGCCGCCATCGCATGTCAGCGCCGTCCGACCGGAACAGCGTCGAGCCGGCCGGCCGCGGGCAGTGCCCACCGTGCCATCGCCGCCACCTCCGTGGACGTCCGGGAACACAGGCTGGCCGCTCCCCTGGTTTGCGCCATCACCTGGCGGTGATGACCCACCCGGGCCCGGGAACCTGGCCTCGATCGTGTTCGCGCTGCTGTGTGACAGCAGCGCCCGGCGGGCCAAGCTCCGTGCCGGCGGACGTCGGCCATCGCCTGCGACCTCGGTGACATGGCAGGGAATGTCCATCCCCCACCCGTGCCGATTCGGCGAGCTGGCCTCTTCACCGGCCGACCGTCAGCCGCCGGGCGCGCAGCGCAAGGACCTCCCGACGGAACGCCCTGGACCCCGAAGGGATGCCTCTGTTTCCCCCGGGTGGCCATCCACAGCATGACGACGAACGCACCCGAACGGCGCGCCGAAGCGGTGGATGTCCCCTTCGACGCGGGAGCAGGTCCACCGGCCCAGACGAGTCCCGCTCCAGTCCGCCCCAGCCCGTGCTGCTACCGCTGCCTACGCGACGAGGTCGTCATCGTCAGTGGCGACGTCGAGCTTGCGCAGGAGCCGGCGGATGCGGCCGCGGACGGTGTTGATCGAGATGCCCATTGCCACGGAGATCTGGCGCTGGGACCGCCCGTCGGTGAGGTGACCGAACAGTTCGCGGTCGCGAGCGGTGAGCGCGGGGGTCACGGCAATCCAGGTGGCGATGTCCTCGGTGATCATTGGCAGTCGCTGCATGACTGCGTCCTCTTCGAACGATGAGCCCTCGCAGGACGGTCTGTTCCATCGCTTACGGGGGTTGGCCGCCGCTCGGTGCGGCCGCGACGGTCGAGGGGCCATGCCTGACCGGGCAGCACGCTGGGGCATCGGGCGGCCTGCGGCCGGTTGGGCGCTCCTCTCTGCCCCGGCCGGAGCTCCAGTATCCCGCCGCACCGGTCCCCGGGACAGGGGCGCAGATCCGGATCGGCGCCTACAAGAACATGGCGGGGAACGTCGAAGCTGCCATCTGGCACCGGTCGGCGAGGTGGCCCTGAAGGCGGCTTCAGGGACACCGGTCCTGATCGGTGCTGTCCACCAGCGGGCGAGTCTCCGCTTAGACCTTGAGGTCCGGTTCCGCCGTCGCCCGGACGCGCGCCACTTCTCCTCGGGCGTTAGCGACGGTGTCGGTGTCGGCACCTCGCGCTTGGGCGATGTCGTGGGTCAGGTCGAGCACGGCACGCCGCAGGTGCTTCCGTGCCCGGCGCGCCTGCCGGCTCGAGGCCGATCTCCGGAACGCCTTGCGCGCCTTCCGGTCCAGCACGCCCTCGACCTCCTCGGCCGTCACGGTGCCCGACGCGACCTCGGGAGCGAGGATGTCGCGCACGAACTGGTGCTCCCGCGGTGCGGCACGGCGGAAGGCGATGCTCAACAGCGTGAACCCGAGGACGACCGATCCGACGAGCACGAAGAAGGACAGCACATCGCTGCCGAAGCCGAGGCCTCCCGAGTCGTCCCAGGTGAAGTGCAGAAACATGCCGGCGAGCACGAAGCCGATGCCGCGCCCGATCCGCCGGGGCTGGGCCGCGGTGCCGAGCAGGTAGACGAACCCGCAGCAGACCAGGGCGCTGAACAGCGGGTGCGAGACGGCGCTGGTGGCGATGCGCGTCACGGACATCTGGACGGCGTTGCCGACCGCGTCGGTGCCGAAGTCGCCGAAGGCAGCGTTGGCCGAGTAGAGGAAGTCCTCGAAGACCGCGAAGCCCAGCCCGATGAACGCACCGAGGATCAGACCGTCGTTGGCGGTCCGGACCAACTTCGGCGCCAGGCCCATGAGGAGCACGAAGCCGCAGAGCTTGGCCGCCTCCTCGGTGAACGGCGCGGTCGCGCCGGCCGCCCAGTCCGACGTCCAGTCCTGCCCGAAGAGCTTCGGGTAGATCCCGAGCAGCGCCGTGTTGGCGGTCAACGCGAACGCGAAGGTCGCCGGGACAGCACCCCAGACCAGTGCGGCCAGGATGAGACCCCCGGGCTGGCGTTCCCAGCGGTCGATGTGCCGGAACCAGGCCCACCAGGCCAGGCCGCAGAGGCTGCACAGCACGGCCGCGATCGCGAACCCCTCGGCGTAGAAGCCGACATCCGGGGCGAAGTAGGACCAGGTCTGGAAAACTCCGATGCCGGTCAGCACCACGAACACCCAGAAGCACGGGTTGTGCGGCTGGACGAAGGTGAAGCGTTGCCCCCACCCCGAGATCTCGAGCGCCTCCGCCTGACGCCGGGCCGGGTCCTCTGCGCCCGACTCCGTCACGGGATGCGCGGTTCCGGTGCTCATGCGTCGTCCCCGTCGCTGTCGATGCTGGTGATCATGTCGGTGATGTCGGCGGCGGCCGCCCGGAGCTGGGCCGGGGGGCCGTAGGCGGTGATCTCCACGCCTGTGCCGTCCAGCACGAGCGCGGCGATCACGCCGTCGCCCCGGATGCTGCTGTAGGACTGGATGACGCCGACCTCACCGCTCGCCGTCGTCACGGTGTCCGGCTCGTCGGCGACCTGGAACGACGGGTCCTCCGTCGAGCTGGTCACCTTCTGGATCTGCTCGATCAGTTCCGCCGGTGTGCCGTCGAAGTCGCCGGTCGCGGCGGAGAAGATCACCCCGTCCCCGGCGACGGTGGCCCGGCCGCTCTCGTCGACGGTGCCATCGGCAGCTGCGCGGAAGCCCTCCTCGACCTCCCACCCCGGCGTGGGGGTGAAGACGACCGTGTCCGTCAGCGCGAGCCGCTCGCCGGCGCGCACGGGGTCGTCCCAGTCCACGGCGTCGTCGATCCGCGGAAGGACCACCGTCAGCACCAGGAACACCGCGAGAACGGCGAAGGCGTAGGGAAACGAGCGCCTGTCCAGGCCAAGCACCCGGTGCTCGACCGGCACCCGCTCCCGAGCAGGGTCAACAGTGGACGTCATCGTTCCTCCGTGCGGGGCGTCGGTGCCGCCCCGCGACGGGTCAGCCTGGCCAAGCTAACGGCACGCAACCAAATGCCGCCACGGGCGTCAGCGAGACGTAACAGTGACGACGCGCGGACGACGCAGGCTGTTCAGCCGAGCAAATCTGCTCCGGGCGCTAGAAGACACCTACCGGAGCGACAAGCTCTTCTCCGCAGATCCCACCATCTCGCGTCACTTTGGGGGATGTCCTCACCGGTGTCCCATAGGGGGCCGCTTTAGGACACCCGCTTGGACTGTGGAACATGGCGGGGAGGTCGTCGAGGGGCGGGAGTCGGGCAGCGGCCGCGCGACGGGTCGGCGGCCACGCTGACAGCATGGGAACCACCGCGGCGTCCGTCGCCGTCCGCGCCGGGTGACTACACACCGGCTGTCGCACCAGGAGGCATCGGCCCGGTGGCCCGTGTGGGGCCGGTGCTCGTGAACAGGACCGCCGACGCCACACGGAGCATCACCGTGCGGGGCGACTCGTCTCGCGGCGACGACGAGCGAGGACTGCCCCGGCCTGTCGTTCATCCGGTTCGGGGGATGTCCCCGACGCTGCCGGGCCGCCATCGTCGCCATGACCACCACAGCGGCCGACCAGAGTCCACCGGACCGCTACGGGCGCGACGTCGGGAGATAGCTCGTGCAGGCGCTGCCCGGGAACGCGCCGGTGGTCTCCGCGGCGGCGGCCACGCGTTCGTCGGAACCACGCACGTGCCTGCCCGCCCTGACGGGTGGACTACGCCTGTCCGCTCCCTCCCGCCCGGCAGGGCCAAATCCAGCAGCGGCCGCCCTCGCTCCGACGGACCACCTACACCCCGGCACCTCCGCGACACGAATCGAGGACCGATGACCGACACCGAACTGCGCCCCGTAGCCCCCTCGATCGCCGCTGCGGGAGCGGCGATGGAGGCCGTGCTGCCGTTCGACGACCCGGCCGACCTCCAG
The DNA here is from genome assembly GCF_900215145.1 of Geodermatophilus sabuli. Lineage (GTDB taxonomy): Bacteria > Actinomycetota > Actinomycetes > Mycobacteriales > Geodermatophilaceae > Geodermatophilus > Geodermatophilus sabuli. The sequence goes on from NZ_OBDO01000010.1 coordinate 158,740, forward strand.
GACGCCCGCCGCGGATTCATCAGGGCTCTTACTCCCGGCCAGGTCCACGCCGCTGGCGGGCGGGTCGTCTGGGACGCCGACGCGTGGAAGCCGGTGCTGAGCGGGCCGCGGCCGCCGTCGGTGAACCCCAGCCTCTGGCGGCAAGCCCAACTGGTGGCGCTGCAGGGTCTCTACGAGGTGCTTCCAGGCACGTACCAGGTGCGGGGGCTGGACCTGTCGAACATGACCCTGGTCGAGGGCCAGGACGGCGTGATCGTGATCGACCCGCTGATCTCCAGCGAGTGCGCCGCCGCAGCGCTGAACCTCTACCGCTCCGAACGCGGGAACCGGCCGGTGACCGCCGTCATCTACACGCACTGCCACGTCGACCACTTCGGCGGAGTCCGCGGCGTGGTCTCCGGTGACGACGTCGCCAGCGGCCGGGTCCCCGTCCTCGCACCGGAAGGCTTCCTCGAGCACGCCGTCGCCGAGAACGTCTACGCCGGGACGGCGATGGCCCGCAGGGCCGCCTACATGTACGGCGCGGCCCTGCCCCCGGGACCGGACGGCCAGCTCGGTGCCGGCTTGGGCATGACCACCTCCACGGGCACGGTCACCTTGATCCCCCCGACCCGGGAGATCACCGCCACCGGCCAGGAGGAGGTGCTCGACGGCGTCCGGCTGGTCTTCCAGGTCACCCCCGGCACCGAGGCACCCGCGGAGATGAACTTCCTCTTCCCGGACACCGGCGCGCTGTGCATGGCCGAGAACGCCACCCACACCCTGCACAACCTGCTCACGCTGCGCGGCGCGCTCGTCCGCGACCCGCGGATCTGGGCGCGGTACCTCACCGAGGCGATCGACCTGTTCACCGACCGCGCGGAGGTCGAGTTCGCCTCCCACCACTGGCCGACCTGGGGACGGGACCGCATCGTTGAACTGCTCTCCCTGCAACGCGACCTCTACGCCTACCAGCACGACCAGACGCTGCGCCTGATCAACCGCGGCTTCACCGGCAATGAGATCGCCGAGATGCTCGAGATGCCCCCGGCGCTGGAGCAGGCCTGGCACGCCCGCGGCTACTACGGGTCGGTGAGCCACAACGTCAAGGCCGTCTACCAGCGCTACATGGGCTGGTTTGACGGCAACCCCGCCCACCTGTGGCCCCATCCCCCGGAGGAGGCCGGACGCCGCTACGTCGACCTGGCTGGCGGGCCGGAGCGGCTGCTGGAGAACGCGCGGCACGCCTACGACGACGGCGACCTCCGCTGGGCCGCCGAGGTCGTCAGCCACCTGATCTTCGCCGACCCCGCGCACGGGGAAGCCCGCGACCTGGGGGCGGCAGCGCTCGAGCAGCTCGGGTTCGGCGCCGAGAACGGGACGTGGCGCAACTTCTTCCTCACCGGCGCCGCGGAGCTGCGCGGGGCGGCCGCGGGCACGCCGACCGAGACGGCCTCGCCCGACCTCATGGCGGCCCTGTCCCTGCCTCAGCTCTTCGACAGCCTCGCCATCCGCGTCGACGGGCCGCGCGCGTGGGATCTGCGCCTGACCATCGACTGGGAGTTCACCGACACCGGCGACCACCACCGCACGACGCTCGCCAACGGGGTGCTCACCCACGGCCCCGTACCCAACCGTGACGGGGCAGAGACCCGCGTCCGCGCCACCCGCGCCTCCTTCCTCGCGCTCGTCAGCGGGGCGTCCCCCGCCGAGCTCGCCGCGGCCGGTGACTTTGCGGTGGACGGCGACGCCGAGACCCTCGACCGGCTGGCCGGCGTGCTCGACAACCCCGACCCCGGGTTCGCGATCGTCCTGCCGTGAGACAGGGCTCCGGCGGCACGACGCCCCTGGAGGCGGTGCTCCCCGCTGATACACCTCCTGGAGACCGTGCGAGGTATTCGGTGCTCATTCGCGGGTGCAGGGGGCGTGTTTCAGCCCGAACGCCGGGAGGTGGCGCATGGGACAGGTGATCGGTGACCTGCTGCCGCTGGCGGTCGGGGTGGCGATCTCCCCCATCCCGATCATCGCCGTCATCCTGATGCTGCTCGCCCCGAAGGCCGGGGGCACCAGCGCCGGGTTCCTGCTCGGCTGGCTGGTCGGGATCGCCGGTGCGACCACGGCGTTCCTGCTGCTGGCCGGCACCCAGGACCTGGGCAGCAGCGAGCCGTCGACGGCCTCGTCCTGGGTCAAGCTCGTCCTCGGTGTGTTGCTGCTCGGGCTGGCCGTCGGGCAGTGGCGCGGACGGCCGCAGCCCGGTCAGCAGCCGGCGATGCCGAAGTGGATGTCGGCTATCGACAAGTTCACCGCTGTCAAGGCAGCTGGCCTCGGCGTGCTGCTGTCGGCCGTGAACCCCAAGAACCTGCTGATGTGCGTGGCCGCCGGCACGACCATCGCCGGCGGGAGCCTCTCCACCGGCCAGGACGTCTGGTCGGTCGTGATGTTCACGGTGCTCGCGGCCAGCACCGTCGCTGTTCCGGTAGTCGGCTACGCCGTCGGCCGCAAGCGCATGGCCGGGCCCCTGGAGTCGTTGCGCGGCTGGCTGACGACGCACAGCGCGGCCGTCATGGCGACGCTGCTGCTGGTCATCGGCGTCGTCCTCCTGGGCAAGGGGCTGGGCGGGCTGCTGTGAGCGGGAGGTCGAGCACCCCGCTGCTGTTCGGCTCGTTGCGGGGCTACCGCGCGGGTTGGCTGCGCGCCGACCTGGTGGCCGGGCTGACGGTCTGGGCGGTGCTCGTGCCGGAGTCGCTGGCCTACGCGACCATCGCCGGGGTCCCGCCAGTGGTCGGGCTGTACGCCGCGGTGCCGGCGCTGCTGCTCTACGGCCTACTCGGCTCGTCCCGGCACCTGGTTGTGGCGTCCATGTCGGCGACCGCGGCGCTGTCCGCGGGGATCGTCGGCGACCTGGCCGATGGTGGCAGCGACCGGTACGTGGCACTCACCACCGCGCTGGCAGTCGTCGTCGGTCTCGTCGGCCTCGCCGCGGGGCTGGCCCGGATGGGCTTCCTCGCGTCGTTCATCTCCGAGCCGGTGCTCAAGGGCTTCATCATCGGGCTCGCGCTGACGATCATCGTGGGGCAGCTGCCCAAGCTGTTCGGCGTCCCGAAAGGGGACGGCGACTTCTTCGAGCAGCTCGTGTTCGTGATTGCCAACCTCGGCGACACCATCGTCCCGACGCTGATCGTCGGCGGAGCCAGCCTGCTGCTGGTCCTTCTGCTGCGCCGGTGGCTGCCGCTGGTCCCCGGGGCACTGGTGGCCGTACTGCTGGGCATCGCCGCGGTGGCCCTGCTCGACCTCGACCAGGAGGGCGTGGCGATCGTCGGCCAGATCGACGCCGGTCTCCCCCGACTCGGCCTGCCACACGCCCAGGCCGGCGACTACCTCACCCTGATCGGCGCCTCGGTCGGGGTGCTGCTCATCGGCTACGCCGAGGGCCTGGGCGCGGCCAAGACCTACGCGGCGAAGGCCGGCTACGACGTCGACCCCAACCGGGAACTCCTCGGCCTCGGCGCGGCCAACCTCGGCGCGGGACTCGCCTCGGGAATGGTGGTCAACGGCAGCCTGTCCAAGACCGCCGTCAACGGCGGCGCCGGAGCCAAGAGCCAGCTGTCGGGCCTGACCGTGGCCGCGCTAACCGTGATCACGTTGCTGTTCCTGACCGGGCTGTTCGAGCAGCTGCCCGAGGCCACCCTCGCCGCCGTCGTCATCGCCGCGGTTCTCGAGCTCGTCGACGTCCCGGCGCTGCGACGGCTGTACCGGGTGTGGACGCCGCACCTGGGCGGCATCTACGGCTGGGCGGCCCGGGCGGACTTCTTGGCGGCCATCGCCGCGTTGCTCGGCGTGCTGGTCTTCGACACCCTGCCCGGCCTGTTCATCGGCATCGCGGTCTCACTGGTGTTGTTGCTCTACCGGGCCTCACGGCCGCACATCGCCCGCCTGGCCCGCGGCACCGAGCCCGGCATGTGGCTCGACCTCGACCGCCATCCCGACCTGACGCCCGACCCCGCGGTACTGGTGCTGCGGGTGGAGTCCGGCCTGTTCTTCGCCAACGCCGACCACGTCCGGGACCACGTCCGCGGCCTTCTGACCGAGAGCACCTGCGCCGTCGTCCTCGACGCTCAGACCGCCCCGTTCATCGACGTCACCGCCACCGGCATGCTCACCCAGCTCGCCCACGACCTCACCCGCCGGCACGTGACGCTGGCTTTCGCCCATCCCATCGGCCAGACCCGCGACGTCCTCCGCCGCGCAGCCGCGAGCAGCGGAGTCACACTCAGCGTCTACCCCGACGTCGACGCAGCCGTCATGGACACCCGGAGCCGTCAGGACGAGCCGACGTCCCCGCCAGGTGACCCCGCTCCGCCGGCGAGCTCACCCAGGGCGGGCGAGGCGCCTCGCCGCACGGAGCCGTGAGGATCGGCGCGGCACCGGCCGGCCACCACCCAGGAAGGGACGCCCATGTCATCAGTGGACTCGGGATCACCGGAGCGCGCCGCGACGCACCGACGGGCGGTCGAGGCGGTGATGTGGGGGATGCCTGCCGTGAACTACCAGATGATGTACGAGGCCTCGGCGCGGACCGGTGGGCCCGGGGACAACCAGATCGTCTTCTGGCCAGGCCTGCTGGACGGGCACAACCAGACCCTCACGCCCAACCCCGACGTCATCTACCTGATGCCGTTCTTCACCACCAAGCAGGTCGGGCCGATCGTGCTGGAGGTGCCGCCCGCCGGGGACGAAGGCTCGCTCAACGGCAGCATCATGAACTACTGGCAGGTCGCCCTCGAGGACATCGGCCCGGCCGGCGTCGACGAGGGCACAGGCGGGCGGTGCCTCATCCTGCCGCCCGACTTCGACGGTGAGGTGCCCGCGGGCTACCTCCCGCTGCGCTCGGACACCTACCAGGGATACGGGCTGATCCGCTCAGTCCTGCGCAGCGGCAGCGCTGCCGACATCGACCAGGCCATCGCCTACGCCCACCAGATCAAGCTCTACCCCCTGGCCGAGGTTGACGACCCCCCGGAGACGGACTGGGTCGACGCATCCGGCTCCCTGTTCGACGCGGCCATCCCGTACGACCTGCGGTTCTTCCAGGCCCTGGACCGGACCGTGCAGGCCGAGCCGTTCCTGCACCGTGACCGGGTGATGATCAACCAGCTCCGCAGCATCGGCATCCAGCGGGGCACGCCTTTCGCGCCCGGCCCGGAACTGGCGGAGATCCTGACCGCCGCCGCTGCCGACGCGCAGGCATGGATCGATGCCGAGTACGAGAAGGTCTTCCACCCCTTCACGCCCACGGCCCGCTGGGCGCTGCCGGCCCTGCCCGAGCTGATCACCGCCACCGAGGCCAACTTCGAGCAGCCCGATGCCTACCCCGTCGATGCCCGCGGCGTCGCCTACAGCTTCGCGTTCTTCAGCTCCAAGCACCTCGGCAAGGGGCAATTCTATCTGATGACCATTGCCGACGAGGACGGAAAGGCCCTGGACGGCGCCAACACCTACCGGCTCACCGTGCCCGCCGACGCACCGGTCACCCAGTACTGGTCGGTGACCGTCTACGACCGCGCCACCCACACCCTGATCCGCGACGCTCCGCGAGCAGGCTGCTCGTCACAGGCCGAGAACTTGACCGTCAACGACGACGGCTCCACCGACATCTACTTCGGCCCGACAGCCCCGGCTGGTTCCGGGCCCAACTGGGTGCCCACCGACCCTGGCGGCCGTTTCGAGGCCCTCTTCCGCTTCTACGGCCCGACATCGTCTCTCTACGACCACACGTGGCGGCTGCCCGACATCGGGCAGACCCCAGCCGCGCGCTGACACGAGTGACGCGGTTCGGGGGTCGGTCTCCTTTCCGCGCCACCCCGGATGGGTGGACGCGGACGGGCACCGTTCGTCGCTCGGATCGGTCGGCAATCGCCCCTCGACGACCCGCGATCCGGACCACCGCACCACCGGCGCCGCTGCCCGGCGCGCAGACCACCGACGGCCACGCCGGCAGTCCCAGCGGGGCCGGGGAGCGCCCCGGCGGCCCACGGCCGCGGCGCCGGGCCGGCTGCGAACGGACCGGTGACGACGGGGCCGAGGTCGGCCCCAGCTGTGCCGGCCGTGGCTGCGGCGGCCCCGCCGGCGGCAGCCGAACGGGATGCACCGGGCTCCGAGGCCGAGCCGCAACCTGCCGACCCAACGCAACTACGGGATCGCACGCTCCGGCCGGAATCGCCCTCCGCGGCGGGCTCCGGCCGCGATGCCCGGCCGGTGCACACCCGCGTGTAGGGGCGGCCAGCGGAGAACCCCTGCTCCAGTCGGGGGCGCAGTGGGGCGACGCGCGGAGGCTGCCCGGGCAGCGCCCACGCCGATGCCGGAGCATCGCCTGAGCACCGGCTGCCCCGCACCGGGGCCGGAAACGGCACCGGCCCCTCCGCCAAGCGGTAGGGGCCGGTCCGAAACAGCGGAATCGCAAGTCCGCGTAGTAGCGGGGGCAGGATTCGAACCTGCGACCTCTGGGTTATGAGCCCAGCGAGCTACCGAGCTGCTCCACCCCGCGTCGGTAGGATCAGCTTACCTCCCTGCCGAGGGCTCGCGCACCCGGCCCGGGGGTGGGCCGCACCACACGCGGACGGGAGCGGGCCCTGGTGCCCGCTCCCGGCTGCGACGGTGGTCAGCCGCCCGGCGTCGCCGCGGCCCCCTGCGCGGCCTGGTATGCCTCGACGGCGGCCTGCAGGTCGGCCAGCGCCTGCCCCTGGGCGGCGAAGTCACCGTTGCGCTGCGCGTTCTCCAGGGCCTGCAGGGCGGAGTTGATGTCGGTGACCGCCTGCTCCAGCGCCGGGGCGTCCCCCGTCCCGCCGGCGTCCGGAGCCGGTTCCGCGGGCGTGGTGGGTTCCGCCGGGGTCGTGGGCTCGCTCGGGGTCGGCTCCGCCGGCGTCCCGTCGCTGTCGGTGGCCGACTCCCCCGCCCCGGCGCCGAACACCTGGTCCAGCGCCTCGGAGAGGGTGTTGGCGTAGCCGACCCGGTCGCCGTAGTTGACCAGCACCTTCTGCAGCAGCGGGAAGGAGTTCTCTCCCGTGCCCTCCACGTACAGCGGCTCCACGTACAGCAGCCCGTTCCCACCGATCGGCAGGGTCAGCAGGTTGCCGAACACCGCCCGGGACTCCTGGCTGTTGTACAGCGTGAGGTCCGGGCGCACCTGGTTGTTCGTGATGAACGACTGCTGCACCTGCTGCGGACCGCGGAACGGCGTGTTGCCCGGCAGCCGCAGCACCTGGATCTCCCCGTAGGTCTCCGGGTCGCTGGACGCAGAGATGAACGACGAGAGGTTCTCGCGGCGGAAGGCGTTGAGTGCGCTGGTCAGCTGGAAGCTGGCCTGCTCGTCACCGGGCCGCTGCGCCAGGATGTAGTACGGCGGCTGCGCCTCCTGGGTGTCCTGGGTGGGGTCGGCCGGCACCTGCCAGCGGTCGTTCTGGTTGTAGAAGTCGACCGGGTCGCTGACGTGGTAGCGGGTCAGGACGTCCCGCTGCAGCTTGAACAGGTCCTCCGGGTACCGGACGTGCCCGACCAGCTCGTCGGACATCTCCTCGCGCGGCTGGATCACCCCGGGGAACGACTTCATGAACGTCTCGAGGACCGGGTCGTCCTCGTCCCACGCGTAGAGGGTCACCGTGCCGTCGTAGGCGTCCACGGTGGCCTTCACCGAGTTGCGGATGTAGTTGAACTGCTCGTTCGGCAGCGCCGTCGTCCCGGTGCCGGTCAGCGCATCGGAGGCGGCCTCCCCCAGCTCCATCGACTCCGAGTACGGGTACGAGTCCGACGTGGTGTAGCCGTCGAGGACCCAGGTCACCCGGCCGTCGATGACCGCTGGGTACGGGTCGCCGTCCACCTCGAGGAAGGGCGCGGCCTTCTCCACCCGCTCCCGCGGGTCACGCACGTAGAGCACCCGCGAGGAGTCGTTGACCGCGCTGGAGAGCAGGAAGTTGCGCTCCCGGTAGTAGATCGTGAAGGTCAGCTGCCGGAAGAAGTTCCCGATCGCGACGCCGCCCTCGCCGTCGTAGGTGTTGTTGATCTGACCTTCGTCGGAGCCGTCCTCGGGCTGGTCGAACTCCCGCGGGGTCGCCCCCTCGGGCGCGCCCACGACCGAGTAGTCCTCGATCAGCTCGCCGTAGTAGATCCGCGGCTGCTCGACGTCGATGTTGCCGATCGTCGGGAGGTCGCGGGTGGTGAAGTTGGGCTCGCCGCCCTCCTGCCCGGCCACCACCTCGCGGGCCGGGGCCGCGACGAAGCCGTTGCCGTGCGTGTAGACGGTGTGCCGGTTGATCCAGGTGTCCTGGTTCTCCGACAGGCCCAGGCTGTCCAGCTCGCGGACGGCGACGACGTAGTCGCGGGTCTGGCCGTCGATCGTGTACCGGTCGATGTCCAGCTTCTCCGGGAAGCCGTACACGTTGCGGATCTGCTGGCGCGCGGTGAACGTGTCGGACAGGACGTTGGGGTCCAGCAGCCGGGCGTTGGGGATCGTCTCGGTGTCGTTGCGCAGTTCGGCCAGCGCCGCCTGGGTGTCGACCTCGTCGCCGGTGCTCTCCTGCGCGTAGTCGATGTACTCGACGTCGGCGAGGTCGTAGGCCTGCCGGGTCGAGGCGATGGCCCGCTCGATGTAGTCCGCCTCCCGCTGGTCGGCGCTGGGCCGCACCACGAACTGCTGCACGATCGCCGGGTAGGCGACCCCGATGACCAGGCTGGACAGCAGCAGCAGCACCAGCGCGGCGGCCGGCAGCCGGAAGTTGCGGACGACGATGTTGGCGAAGAAGGCGATCGCGCAGACGGCCGCGGCGAACACCAGGATCGTCTTGGCCGGCAGCAGCGCGTTGACGTCGGTGTAGCTCGCGCCGCTGAACAGCTCGCCCCGGTCGGAGTAGACCAGCCCGTAGCGGTCCAGCCAGTAGGCCACCGCCTTGAGGGCGACGAACAGCCCGAGCAGGACCGACAGCTGCACCATCGCCGCCGAGGTGAGTTTCTGGCCCGGCGTCTGCAGCCGCAGCCCGCCGAAGACGTAGTGCGTCAGCAGCGCCCCGATCAGCGACAGCAGCACGATCGCGAAGCCGAAGCCCAGCAGCAGCCGGTAGAACGGGTAGTCGAAGACGAAGAAGGAGACGTCGAGGCCGAACTGCGGGTCGGTCTGGCCGAAGTCCGTGGCGTTCCGGAAGGTCAGCCACGTCTCCCAGTTGCTCTGGGCCGTGAACCCGGCGAACAGCCCCAGGACGACGGCGACGGCGGTGAGCACGAGGGTGCGGCGCGGCTCCAGCGACTGGCGGTAGCGCTCGAGGTTCTGCTGCTCCAGCGACATCGGCCGGAAGGTGGGCCGGAAACGGTAGGCGAGGTAGATGGACAGCGACGTGAGGCCGCCGGTGGCCACCCCCGCGATGGCGAACAGCAGCGCACGGGTCTGCAGCTCGGTCCAGAAGACCTCGGTGTAGCCGGTCTCGTCGAACCAGAGGTAGTCGACGTAGACGTTGGTGAGTGTCCCGATGGCCGTGAAGACCACCAGCAGCACGCCGATGGCCCCGATGACCACCTTGGCGCGCCGCGACAGCGTCGGCACGGACACGGGGGGCCGCATGGCCACGAGCGGTCTCCTTCAGTTGCGGTCGTGGCGGGTCGCCACGGAGTTGCCGGCCGCGGACGGCCGGACCGGCCGATGCGCCTCCGGCGTACGTCCGGTCAACCCAGACCAACGCGCGGGACCGCCCCGGGTTCCCCGATCACCCGCTCCGGCCGACAGCTTCCCCCACGACGGCGGCGCCGTGGGGCAGGGGCGTCCTCAGCAGGGGTCCGGCGCCCGGTCCGCGCGGAAGTCAGCGAGGGCGTCGAGGGCGTCGTCGAGCGTGGCGACGCGGGCCGTGGTGAGCCCGGGCTGGGGCGCGGCCAGCGCGTCGGCGCAGTTGTCCGCCGGGACGAGGAACAGCTCGGCGCCGATGTCGGCGGCGGCGACCATCTTCAGCTGGATGCCACCGATCGGGCCGACGTTCCCCTCGGCGTCGATCGTCCCGGTCCCGGCCACCTGCGCGCCGCCGGTCAGGTCGGTGTCGCCGACCAGGTCGAGGATGCCCAGGCTGAGCATCAGCCCCGCCGACGGGCCACCGACGTCGGACACCCGGATGTCGACGTCGAACGGCGCCGAGGGCTGCTCGCGGATCAGCACGCCCAGCAGCGACCCCTCGCCGTCCTCGGCGGCGCCGGTGGTCACCGTCGCCGTCCCCGGCTCGCCCAGGCGGGTGTACCCGACGACGACCGCCGAGCCGCCGGGGATCGACCCCAGCACCTGGTCGAGCGCCTCCGCATCCGGCGTGGGCCGCCCGTCGACGCTGTCGATCGCGTCGCCCTCCTCCAGCAGCCCCTCGGACGGCGACTCCTCCGACAGCCCGCGGACGACCACCTTGACCGGGTAGCCGAGCTGCCCCAGGGCCGCGGCCTCGGCGGCCTCCTCGGAGCTGAGGAAGGCCTGCCGGTTGGCCTCCCGGGTCTCCTCCTCGGAGCGTCCGGAGGGGTAGACGGCCTCCTCCGGCACGACGCTGACCTCGTCGTCGAACCATCCCCGCACGGCCTCGACGAGGCTCAGTCCGGCGCGGCTGACCCCGACGGTGGTCAGCGTCAGCTGCCCCTCGACCTCGTTGCGCTCGCGCCCCTGGAGGTCGATCACCGGCTCGCCGTCGATCTCCCCCAGCGTGTCGAACGTCGGCCCGGGCACCTGTGCGACGTAGGGCACCGGGACCGCGGCGCCGAGCACGCCGAAGACCACCAGCAGCACGACACCGACGCTGAGGACGGCCATCCGACGGGTCACGACGGGCCAGCTTAGGTCGCCTGCCTGGGCCCGGCCGCCGCTTCGACGGTTCCCCGTTGCGCTCCGGGCGGACGACGACGCCGGGGGAAGATCACGCGTCTACCGTGGGGGCATGAGCGATCTCCCGTTCGGCTTCGGCGTCCCCGACCGCGACCCCGAGCGCCGCGGCGAGTCCGGATCGGGCGCCGGCAACGACCCGTTCGGCCTGGGCGCCCTGTTCGGCGGCGGCGGCGGCGCGGGCGCGGGCACCCCCGAGGAGCTGCTCGCCAAGATGCCCCTGTTCGCCGAGCTGCAGAAGTTGATGAACTGGTCCGGCGGCCCCGTGAACTGGGACCTCGCCCGCCAGGGCGCGATCAGCTCGCTGGCCGCGGGCTCCCAGCCGACGTCCGACGCCGAGCGCACCGCCGTCGCCGACGCGCTGCGGCTGGCCGACCTGTGGCTGGACCAGGCGACCGAGCTCCCCTCCGGGGTCGAGCGGCCCCTGGCGTGGTCCCGGGTCGAGTGGGTCGAGCAGACCCTCCCCGCGTGGAGCAGCCTCATCGACCCGCTCGCCGAGCGGGTCGTCGCCGCGATGACCAGCGCGCTGCCGGCCGAGGCCGCCGCCATGGCCGGGCCGCTGGGCGGGCTCATGGGCCGCATGGGCGGTGTGCTGTTCGGCGCCCAGGTCGGTCAGGCCCTCGGCCGGCTGTCCGGCGAGGTGCTCACCAGCACCGAGGTCGGCCTGCCGCTGGCCCCGGCCGGCGCCGGCGTCCTCTTGCCGCAGAACGTCGCCGAGTTCGCGGCCGGGCTGGACCGCCCCCTCGACGAGGTCCGGCTGTTCCTGGCACTGCGCGAGGCCGCCTCGCAGCGGCTGTTCGCGCACGTGCCGTGGCTGCGCCAGCAGCTGCACGACGCCGTGCACGCCTACGCGCGAGGCATCACCGTCGACCGCGAGGCCATCGAGCGTGGCGTCACCGAGGCGATGGGCTCCATGGGCGGCATCGACCCGACCGACCCGGAGAAGATCCAGGAGCTGCTCGGCAGCGGTCTGCTCGAGCCCGAGGAGACCCCGGAGCAGCAGATGGCGCTGCGCCGGCTGGAGACCCTGCTGGCCCTGGTCGAGGGCTGGATCGACGCCGTCGTCGCCGCGGCCGCCGGCGAGCGGCTCCCCGGCCACGGGGCGCTGGCCGAGACGATGCGCCGACGCCGGGCCTCCGGCGGGCCGGCCGAGCAGACCTTCGCCACCCTGGTCGGTCTGCAGCTGCGCCCGCGTCGGCTGCGCGACGCGGCGACCGTCTGGGGTGCCATGGCCCAGCGGTACGGCAGCGCCGAGCGGGACCGGCTGTGGTCCCACCCCGACCTGCTGCCCACCTCCGACGACCTCGACGAGCCGCTGGACTTCGTGGCCCGTCAGGGGGCGGACGACGAGCTCCGTGCCCTGACCGCGGACGACGCCCAGGACCGGGACGAGCGCCGCGACGACCCCGAGGGCGGCGCCCAGAGCTGAGCGCGACCGCGCTCAGTCCACCGGGTCGTCCCCGGACGGTGGGCTCGCTCCGTCGCCGTGCCCGACCTCGACGCCCTCGAGGAACCCGCGGGCGCGCTCGGCGCGGGGGTAGCGGGCCACGAGCGCCCAGAAGCGCGCGTCGTGGCTGGGCTCGATCAGGTGCGCCAGTTCGTGCACCAGCACGTAGTCGACGACGTACTCGGGCATCCTCCGCAGCCGGCTCGACAGCCGGATGGTGCGGTCGGCCGGGGTGCAGGAACCCCAGCGGCGCTGCTGGTTGTCGACCCAGCGGACGCTCGCGGGCTGTGGCACGCCGTCGAAGTGCGCCTCCGACAGCGCCCGGGCGCGGGCCATCAGCTCGTCGTCCCCGCCCAGGGACCGCCGGCGCCGCTCCTCCCGCGTCTGCAGCTTGGCGACCATCTGGGCCACCCACCGGCGTTCCTCCGCGGGGCTGAAGGCCGCCGGGATGAGGACCACGGTGCGCCCGGACTCGCGGTAGGCGGTCACCGTCCGGCGTCGACGGGCGCTGCGCCGGACCTCCACGTCCTCCGGCAGCACGGTCGCCGACCCGCCGCGGTCCGGCCCCCGCGCGGGGACGGCGCGGGCAGCCCGGGACCCCTCGCGCGGGGCGGCGGCGGGGACGGGGCTGTGCGGGGCGTCGGGGGTCGTTCCGGGCACGGGGGAACCGTAGTTGCCCGGGCCGCCGGTCCGCGCCCACCCCCACACCCGCCCGGTGGTTTGTCGCACGGACGGTGGACACGACGGCGCCCGTACCGGGGACGCGCCCGATCCGCCGCCGTCCACAGCCCCCAGGTTGGTGTTCGCGCAGGTCGGCGTGGACTCCGGTCCGCGCACCGGCGGCCGGCGGCGGCGCCCGTCCCCGGCCTGCGCACAGCGACACGCCCCGGCGTCCCCACGTGCTCCACAGGTCTGTCCACAGGCTGTGGGCCGACGGTGGGGTCGCGTCTCCCCGTCGGCCGGGGGCCGCGCCCGCCGCCGGGTAGCGTTCCGGGGAACGGTGCCCGAGACGGGCGCCGAGAGGTCCGGACGACGAGGAGGCACCGTGGCGGAGAGCTACAACGGCTACTGCGTGAAGTGCAAGGAGAAGCGCGACTTCGACGGCGAGGTCAAGGTCAGCGAGTCCGGCCGCCGCATGGCGCAGGGCACCTGCCCCGTGTGCGGCACCAAGATGAACCGGATCCTCGGCAAGGCCTGAACGCCCCGGCCCCGGACGGCGGCGTCGCGCACTGCGGGCGCCGCCGTCGTCGTCCCCGGCCTGTGGACGACGCCAGCGGGCCGGCCGCCCCGCTGGCACCCTGCCGGCGTGAGTGAGACCGCGCACCCGCTGCTGCCCCCGTCCGTCCCCCTGTTGCGGTCGGCCACCCCCGGCGGCGAGGTCGCGGTCCAGGTCGGCGGGGTCGACACGGCCGACGGCCTGCTCGTCACACCCGGGACCGGCCTCACCGCGCTGCTGCGCGGGCTCGACGGCCGCCGGGCCCAGCGCACCGTGGTGGCCGAGGCCGCCTCCGTCGGGCACGACCCGGCGGCGGTGACCGCCCTGCTCGACGGTCTGCGCGCCACCGGACTGCTGGTCGACCTCGACGCGGCCGACCTCCTCGCCGCCGATGCCGGGCCGGCCGCCACCGCGCGCACGCGTGCGGAACTACCCGCGGCGACCGGGTCGGACCGGACGCCGGCGGGGTCCTCCTGGCAGGCCCGCCGAGCGGCGTCGGTGGTCGTGGAGGGAGCCACCCGCGTGGGCGTGCCGCTCGCCGCCGTCCTGGCCGCCAGTGGCGTGGGACGGGTCAGCGTGCGCGACACCGGCCTGGTCACGGCCGGGGAGGCCGTCGTCGGCGGGTTCGACGCGGCCGATGAGGGCCGCCCCCGCGCCGTCGCGGCGGCCGACGCCGTCCGCCGGGTCAACCCGCTGACCGACCTGCGGGCACCGGCCGGCACGTCCCCCGACCTGGTCGTCCTCACCGCGCCGTGGGCCGCCTCCGACCCGGCCGTCGCCGACCTGCAGGCCCGCGGCGTGCCGCACCTGGTCGCCACGGTCCGCGGGGAGACCGGGGTGGTCGGGCCGCTGGTGGTCCCCGGGGCGAGCAGCTGCCTGCGGTGCGCCGAACTGCACCGCCGGGACCTCGACCCGCGGTGGCCGGTGCTGGCCGCGCAGCTCACCGCGGGCGGCGGAGTCCTGGGCGGCGCCACCGCCACCTGTCTGATGACGGCGGTGGTCACGGCCGTGCAGGTGCTCGCCCACCTCGACGGGCGGGCCGCGCCGGTCACCCTCGGCGCGACGCTGGAGCTGCGTCCGCCCGACCTCCTCCCCCGCACCCGTCACTGGCCGGCCCACCCGGAGTGCGGCTGTCTGCCCGGTGGCTCGCCTCCGGCGGGGGTGACGACGGCGCCCCCGGCAGGGTGACGACGGCGCCTCCGGCGGCGCTGAACCCGCCCCTCGGGGGACAATGGCGGCAGAGTGCGCCCGCGGCCCCACACCGGGGGCGACCGCGACCGCGGCCGAGCAGCGCCAGCGAGGAGGACACGTGACCGAGGGGGCGAGGTCACGCGAGCGCACGGCACCGCCGCTTCCGCGGCCGCCGAGCGCCAGCGAGGAGCCCGGCGGATCCGAGCGGGCGGGGTCCCGCGAGCGCACGGCACCGCCGCTGCCGCGACCGACGAGCGTCTCGGGGGAGGCCGCGTGAGCGAGACCGGCGAGAGCATGCCGAGGGGCTCGGTGGCGCGCACGGCCCGACTGGCCTCGCTGCCGCTCGGCGCGGCCGGCCGCGCGACCCTCGGCATCGGCAAGCGGCTCTCCGGCCGCCCCGCCGATGCCGTCAACGCCGAGCTGCAGCAGCGCACCGCCGAGCAGTTGTTCGCCGTCCTCGGCCAGCTCAAGGGCGGCGCGATGAAGCTGGGGCAGGCGCTCTCGGTCTTCGAGGCCGCCGTCCCCGACGAGGTCGCGGCGCCCTACCGTGAGGCGCTGGTGAAGCTGCAGGAGGAGGCGCCGCCGATGGCGGCGCGGACCGTCCACGCGGTGCTGTCGCAACAGCTCGGGGGCAGGTGGCGGGAGCGCTTCCGCCACTTCGACGACGCCCCCGCGGCCGCCGCCAGCATCGGGCAGGTGCACCGGGCGACCTGGCGGGACGGCCGCGACGTGGCGGTCAAGATCCAGTACCCCGGTGCGGCGACCGCCCTGATGGCCGACCTCAACCAGTTGGCCCGCTTCGCCCGCCTGTTCTCCGCCCTGTTCCCGGGCATGGACGTCAAACCGCTCATCGCCGAGCTCAAGGCCCGTGTGGTCGAGGAGCTCGACTACGGGCTGGAGGCCGACGCCCAGCGGGCCTTCGCCGCCGCGTACGTCGACGACCCGGAGATCGTCGTCCCCCGCGTGGTGGCCAGCGCGCCGAAGGTGATCGTCTCGGAGTGGCTGGAGGGGACGCCGCTGTCGCGGATCATCGTCTCCGGCACGCGGGAACAGCGCGACCGCGCCGGCCACCTCATGGCCGTGCTGCACTTCTCCGGACCGCAGCGGGCCGGCCTCCTGCACGCCGACCCGCACCCCGGCAACTTCCGGCTGCGGGCCGACGGCCGGCTCGGCGTCATCGACTTCGGTGCCACCGCGCGGCTGCCCGACGGGCACCCGGAACCGATCGGCCGGCTGGTGCGCTGGGCCCTCGAGGGCCGGGCGGAGGACGTCCTGGCCGACCTGCGGACCGAGGGCTTCATCCTGCCGGGCGTGGAGGTGGACGCCCAGGGCGTGCTGGACTACCTGCGCCCGCTCCTGGAGCCGGTGGAGTCCTCGCACTTCCACTTCACCCGCGCCTGGATGCAGGAGCAGGCCGCCCGCATCGCCGACCCGCGCAGCGAGGCCAACCGGCTGGGCCGGATGCTGAACCTCCCGCCGGCGTACCTGCTCATCCACCGGGTGACGATCGGGTCGATCGGGGTGCTGTGCCAGCTCGACTCGGCGGGGGACTACCGCGGCGTGGTCGAGGAGTGGCTGCCCGGCTTCACCGGCTGAGGGACGGCCCCCGCACTCACTCGGGACGCCGGGCAGAGGGCCACCTCAGGGGTCGAGACGCGCTTCGAGGTCCCGGACGCGCTCCCGGGCGCAGGAGGGGCACAACGCCGTCAGCGGTCCCGGCTCCCGCGCCGAGGTCGCCCCGGTCGGCCGGAGCGGGGTGCTCATCGCCCAGCCGGTGGCGACGTCGCGCGCACCACCGGTCCGGCCGCAGCCGGCGCAGACCAGGCGTCCGGGGTCCACGCCTCCAGCCTGCCCGGTGGAACGCGGCCTGCACAGAGCTGGCGGCCGGGCCGGACGCACCGGGAGCGTCCGGCCCGGCCGCGGTCGGGCGGAGGCGTCGCACCTCCGCGGCGGTGCCGCCGTCAGCGGACGGCGGCGCTGGCCCGCGCGGCGCGCCGCGTCGCGTACTCGGCGCGACGGGCCCAGCGGCGGGCGGCGCGCAACCGGCGGGCGCGCGCGGCGGTGTCGGCCTCGGCACGCAGTTCGCGCAACCGGTCGACGGCCAGGTCGTACTCGAAGCTGTGCACGGCAGGTCCTCGGATCTCTCGCTGTGACCCGCGGTGGGACGCGGGTCGATGGGTCCTCGTGATCGGATCGGTGCCGGTCGCGCCGCTCATGCGGCGGCGACCTTGCGCGGGCGTCCGCGCGGGCGCTTGCGTGGGATCACCACGCCCCGCTCGAAGATCTCGCCGCCCCAGACGCCCCACGGCTCGCCGCGGTCCAGCGCGCCGGCGAGGCACGCGTCGCGGACCGGGCACTCCGCGCAGAGCGTCTTGGCCTGTTCCAGCTGCGCCGGGCTCTCGGCGAACCACAGGTCCGGGTCGTCCCGGCACGGCAGCGGGCGCCGCACCGGAGCCGGCGCCGCGGGGGCGGCGGGCCGCCGGGGAAGGGAGCCACCGGTCCAGGGGAGCCCGGGTCGGCGGTGGGACGTCGGTCGGGCGATCGTCTGCGGCACTGCCGCTCCTCCTCGTACTCGTCGTCTGCAGCCGGCGGGGGCCCGCCGACCGGAGTCGGGGCCGGGGTGCCGCGGATGAGATGACAGAGGCCGCGGATCCCGGGGGTTTCGGGTTCCGCGGCCTCGAGGAGGACCGGTCGAGCGCTAGCTCAGCGGTCTCCCCGGGGAGTGGATCCCGAGGGTGGTGTCGTCGTCGGTGCGCTCGTCCTGCAGGTAGACGCCGGTGGGGGCCGGGAAGTCATCGGCCCCGCGGGCGGCGTCGCCGCCACGGCCCGTGGGCACGAGGTCGACCTGCGACGCGCCGGGCACAGCGGTGCCCTGGAACGGAGCTCCAGGCGCAGCGATGCGGACGGCGGCGGACAGCGGGAGGGCGCGCAGGCGTGAGGCCGCGGGCAGGCACACCCACGTGGCCGGACGCGCGACGAGGCCGCCCGAGCCGGAGACCCCGGCGGGGGCGCTGAACCACATGGTGCTGATCATCGTGTCCCCTCCTCCCGGGGTCGGAGCCCAGCCTCGCGGCCGGCCTCTGGCTTGGTGCGGCTCGGGGCGGTACCCCGAGCGCGAGAAGGACAGTAGGAGACCGTCGCAGAGACGGTCAACGCAATTGATCCGGCGGTGTCGGCGTGACCCAGGACACCCGTCGGCCGTTGCGCGCGGTGAGGGCTCAGGCGCTGACGGTCGCGAGCACGTCCTCGCCGTAGAGCTCCAGCTTGCGGGCACCGACGCCGGGCAGGGCGGCCAGCTCGCGCAGGGTGGTCGGCCGGCTCTCGGCGATCGCCTGCAGGGTCGCGTCGGTGAAGACGACGTAGGCGGGGACCGACGCGGAGGCCGCTGCCTCGCTGCGCCATGTCCGCAGCCGCTCGAACAGCTCGCCCGCGGCTCCCTCGAGCACCACCTTGGCGCGCTTCTGCTTGCGTGGCGCCGGTGCGGCCGTGGGCGCCGACTCCGGCACCAGACCGGTGAGGAAGCGGCTGCGCGGTCGGGAGCGGCGACCGCCGGGGTTGCGGGTCAGCGACCACGACAGCGTCAGCTGCTCCCGGGCGCGGGTGACCGCCACGTAGAGCAGCCGCCGCTCCTCCTCCACCGCCTCGGGGCGGGACAGCGACTGGGCGATGGGCAGGACGCCGTCGACCAGCCCGACGACGAAGACCACGTCCCACTCCAGGCCCTTCGCGGCGTGCATCGACGCCAGCGTGACGCCCTGCACCGTCGGGGCGTGCTGGGCATCGGCCCGGGCGGCGAGGTGGGCCACGAAGCCGGCGAGGTCGAGCGTGGGGGTCTCGGCCACCAGGTCGACGGCGAGGTCGACGAGTGCGGCCAGTGACTGCCACCGGTCGCGCGCGGCGCCACCGGGCGGCGGGCGGTGCTCGACCCAGCCGGTGGAGGCCAGCACATCGCGCACCGTGGGCACCAGCGCTCCGGGCTCCGAGCCGCCGGCGGCGGCACCGCGCAGCAGCAGCACCGCCTCGCGCACCTCGGGCCGCTCGAAGAACCGCTCACCGCCCTTGAGCACGTACGGGACGCCCGCGTCGGTGAGCGCGTTCTCGTAGACCTCCGACTGGGCGTTGATGCGGAACAGCACCGCGATCTCCGCGGCCGGCGTGCCCGCCTCGATGAACGCCCGGCACGCCTGGGCGACCGCGGCGGCCTCGGTGGGCTCGTCGGCGTGCTCGAAGAACCGTGGCGCCGGACCCTCGGCGCGCTGGCCGAGCAGCCGCAGGCCGGGCAGCCCCTTGCGCCGCGGCGCCTGACCGATCAGCTTGTTGGCCAGCGCCACGACCTGCGGCGTCGACCGGTAGTCGCGCTCGAGCTTGACCACCTCGGCGTCGGGATAGCGGTCGGCGAAGCCCAGCAGGTAGTCGGGGTCGGCGCCGGTGAAGGAGTAGATCGTCTGGTTCGGGTCGCCCACGACGCAGACGCTGGCGCGCCCGCCGAGCCACGCGTCCAGCAGCCGCTGCTGCAGCGGGTTGACGTCCTGGTACTCGTCGACGACGAAGTGCCGGTACTGCGCCCGGACCTCACGGGCGACCTCGCGGTGCTCCTCCAGCGCATAGGCGGTGACGAGCAGGAGGTCCTCGAAGTCGAGCACGCCGTCGCGCTGCTTGGCCGACTCGTACCCCGCGTACACCTGCGCGACGGCGGCCGGCTCGAACGGCGGCTCCCGGCCAGCGGCCTGGGCGCGGACCGGGTAGTCGTCGGGCGTGGCCAGCGTCGTCTTGGCCCACTCGATCTCGCTGGCGAGGTCGCGCAGGCTGGTGCGGTCGGTGGACAGCCGGGAGCGGGAGGCGGCCGAGGCGACCAGCCGCAGCTTGTTCTCGACCAGCCCGGGCATCGGCCCGCCGAGCACCCGGGGCGCGAAGTAGCGCAGCTGCCGCATCGCGGCGGCGTGGAAGGTGCGCGCCTGCACGCCGCCCACCCCGAGCCCGGCCAGGCGGGCCCGCAGCTCCCCCGCCGCCCGGGCGGTGAAGGTCACCGCCAGGACCTGCTCGGGCACGAAGACCCCGGTGTGGACGCCGTAGGCGATGCGGTGCGTGATGGTGCGCGTCTTGCCGGTGCCGGCACCGGCGAGGATGCAGACCGGCCCGGTCACCGCCTGTGCGGCCGCGCGCTGCTCGTCGTCCAGCTGCGCGAGCACGGCCTCGGCACCCTGGACGACGTCGGGCGCTCCGGCGAGCTGCGACATCCGGACTCCTCCCTCGATCCGCCTTCCTCGACGGCGCCCCATCCTCCCAGCCGGCGCCGACGCTGCGGGGAAGCATCCCCAGGGGCGCGGCGTTGGGCCCACTGGTGGCGCGGACCCCGAGCCACGGACCCGATCGACCAGGAGGACCCCTTCGATGAGCGCAGCTCCGGCCGCCGTGACCATGTACACCACCCCGTGGTGCGGCTACTGCGTGCGGCTGAAGAAGATGATGCAGCTCGAGGGGATCGAGTACGCCGAGGTCGACATCGAGCGCGACCCCGCTGCCGCGGAGATCGTCATGAAGGCCAACGGCGGCAACCAGACCGTGCCGACGCTCGTCTTCGCCGACGGCACCGCGCTGACCAACCCCAGCATCGACCAGGTGAAGTCGCAGCTGGCGGAGGTCACCAGCGCCTGACGGCGAGTGATCCCCCCGTGGCGTTGCGCCAGCGGGCATCATCGTCGCCTGAGGGTCGCAACCGTGGCCCTGGACGTCCCGGCCGACCGGCCGGGCCACGCCCCTGGGAGGACGCCGTCGTGAGTTCGAGCGTCGAGCACGCTGCCGCCGCGGCCGCCTGCCCGGACGACGCACTCCCGGCGGAGGAGCTGGCGGTCATGGTCGTCCGCACCGGGCGTGGCTGGTCCGTGCTCTCCCCCGGTCGCGCCGAGGACGTCGCCGACCTCGTCGAGGGCATGTCCCTCGCCGACCTGGTGGCCGAGGAACTGGGCGGGCTCGCGGAGCCCGACCGCACCACCCGGCGGGCCGCGCGTGGCACGACCACGGACGTCGCGGCCGACGCCGATCCGCGCGACGCCCGCCTCGCGGTGCTGGAGCGCACGGTGGCCCAGCTGGAGCACGCCCTGGCTGCCCGGGTGTCCACCGAGCGGGCCATCGGGGTGCTGGCCGAGCGGCACGGCTCGACGCCGCGGCAGGCCTTCGAACTGCTGCGGGGCGACGCCCGCGCCCAGGGGCGACCGGTGGCGGAGCTCGCCCGCGAGGTGCTCGACGCGCTGGCGCCCGCCACCGGCGAGCCCTCCCGGACCCGCCCCGCGGACGGCGGCCGGCTGCCGGCGGAGGGCCGGTCCTGACCCGTCCGGAACCGCTCACCCCGGCAGCGCTGGGCGACCGGCTGGCCGCCCTGCTGGCCGACCTCGACCCGGAGCCCGGCGCCGCCGCGCTGCGGGTGGCCGTGGACGGTCCCGACGTCGCGGCACCGGACGAGCTCGCCCGGGCGGTGGCCGGGCGCCTGCCGGCCCTGGGCCGGCCCGCCGTCGTCGTCCCCGCGGGCGGCTTCCTGCGACCGGCGTCGCTGCGGCTGGAGCACGGCCGGACCGACCCGGATGCCCGGTACACCGACTGGCTGGACGCGGCGGCACTGGCCCGGGAGGTCCTGGGCCCGGTCGGCCCCGGGGGCGACGGTTCCTACCTGCCCGTGCTGTGGGACGTGGAGCGGGACCGCGCCGCCCGGGCCCGCCCCGAGCCGATGCCGCCCGGTGGTGTGCTGCTCGTCCCCGGAGCGCTGCTGCAGGGCCTCGGGCTGGCCTTCGACGTCGTCGTCCACCTGCGGGTGGCGCCGGCCGCCCGGCGGCGGCGCACCCCGGCGGAGCGGGCCTGGGAGCTGCCCGCCTTCGACCGCTACGACGACGAGGTGGACCCGGTCGCCCTCGCCGACGCCGTCGTGCTGGCCGACTCCCCCGACCACCCCGCGCTGGTGCTGCAGGGCCGCTTCAGCTGAGCTCGCCGTCGACCCACCGGTCGATGATGTGCCGGGCGATGGAGACCGCCGGCGGGAGCGCCTGCGGGCCCTCGCCCGAGCGCAGTTCGTCCCGCGTGAACCAGCGGGCCTCCTCGATCTCGGTGGGGTCCAGCCGCAGCGTGGGGTCGCCGACGACGCGGGCGGTGAACCCGAGCATCAGCGACTGCGGGAACGGCCACGGCTGGCTGCCCACGTAACGGATGTCGGTCACCGCGACGCCGACCTCCTCCGCCACCTCGCGGGCCACGGCGCCCTCGGCGGACTCCCCCGGCTCGACGAACCCGGCGAGGATGGAGAACCGGCCGGGCGGCCAGACCGCCTGCCGGCCGAGGATGCACCGGTCGCCACCGTCGTGGACCAGCATGATCACGGCGGGATCGGTGCGCGGGAAGATCTCCGCGCCGGTCTGCGGGTCCCGCTGCACCCAGCCGGCCCGCTCGATCGTCGTCGCGGCGCCCGACAGCGGGCTGAACCGGTTGCGCTCGTGCCACTCCAGGATGCCGATGGCCTCGGCGAGCAGTCCGGCGTCGAGGTCCCCGAGGTCGGCGCCCACCTCGCGCAGGCCGGCCCAGGTGTCGACCGGGCGGCCGCCGACGGTCAGCCGCCGCTCCGCCCGCACCGCGGCGTAGGGCACCCCGTCGGCCTCGCCGAGGTACACCGCCCCCGCGGGCAGCTCGGGCTGCTCTTCCCACAGCAGCCGGGGCCCACCCTCGGCCTCCTGCACGGGCACGGCCCGGCGCTCGTCGACCACCAGCACCCGGACAGAGCGACCGCCGGTGGGGTCGGGCAGCGACCGCGCCAGGTGGCTGCGGTCGTGCGCCGATCGGGACAGCACCGGCACCGGGCCGGCCGGGGACGGCGTGCTCTCCGGCCACGCGACGGCCGCCCGGTCGGCGGGCGGCTCCCC
The DNA here is from genome assembly GCF_900215145.1 of Geodermatophilus sabuli. GTDB lineage: Bacteria > Actinomycetota > Actinomycetes > Mycobacteriales > Geodermatophilaceae > Geodermatophilus > Geodermatophilus sabuli. Next base: position 181,359 of record NZ_OBDO01000010.1, read on the forward strand.
CGCGGGCCGCTCACCCGGCGCCGGGTTGTCGGCAGGTGTGCTGCCGCCGGCAGGGACGCTCACGGGGTCTCCTCGCTGTCACCTGTCGGCCGGCGGCGCGATGCGGCCGTCGTCCGGGTCGGCTCCGTCACGCCCCGGGCTCCGGGACCGCCGCGGCGCTGGCACTGACGTCCACCGGGCCGAGGGTCCGCAGCGGGGTGGCCACCCGCTCGGCGTCGCCCACCACGACCGCGGTCAGCCCCGCCGGCTGGAGGTACCGGTGGGCGGCGGCCTGCACGTCGTCGACGGTGACCTCCGCCAGCGCACGCCCGTGCTCGGTCAGCCAGTTGGGGGGCAGGCCGGCGCCGACGAGCGCCGAGACCGTGCTGGCCAGCCCGGCATGCGTGGCCGTGGACAGCGCCATGGTGCCCAGCACGTAGCGCCGGGCGTCGTCGAGCTCGTCGGCACCGACGGGGGTCAGCGCCATCCGGCCGAGCTCGTACCCGATCTCCAGCATGGCCGGGCCGGTCACCTCGGTGGCGACGTCGGCCTCCACGAGGAACGAGGAGGCGCCGGCCAGGTGGTCGACCGCGCTGCGCGGGCTGTAGCTGTACCCCCGCCGCTCGCGGATGTTCTCGACCAGCCGGGACGAGAAGTACCCGCCGTAGACCATGTTGGCCAGCCGGACGGCGGGCAGGTCGGGGTCGGTGCGGCTGGGCGCGGGACCGCCCAGCCGGATGTTGGACTGCACCGCGCCGGGCCGGTCGACCACCTCGAGGTGACCGGGCGCCAGCTGCGGGGCGGGCGGGGCGGTGACCGCCGTCCCCTCGCCGTTCCAGCCGGCCAGCGCCTCCCCGGCGGCGTCGACGGCCGCGGCGGGGTCCAGGTCACCGACGAGGACCAGCGTGCTGCCGGCGGGCAGCACCCGCTCGCGGTGCAGCTTGCGCAGGGCGGGGCCGCGCACGGCCTCGACCAGTTCGGGGGTCGGCAGCTGCTCGGCGTAGGGGTGGGTGCCGTAGCGGCGGGCGGCCAGCGCGGTGCGTGCGATGACCCCGGGCTGCGAGCGTGCGATGGAGATGCGCTCGGCGACGCGGGCGCGCTCGGCCTCCACCAGCTCGCCGGGGTAGGTCGCGCTGGTGAGCACCTCGGCCAGCACGTCCAGGACGGGGGCCAGGCCCTCCGCCAGCAGGGTGGTGGAGAACAGCAGCCGATCGGGGTCGGTGGAGACCGACAGCTCGCCGCCGTGGGCCTGCATCAGCTGGGCGATGCCGGTCGCGTCGTGGTCGGTGGTGCCGAGCAGGACGGCGCCGGAGAGGACCGCCGTCCGGGCGCCGTGCACGGCTGCGGTCCGGGCCGTCGCGGCGGCGAACGGCACCCGCAGCCGCAGCTCGACCAGCGGGACACCCGGGCGTGGCACGACGACCAGCCGCAGCCCGCTGGGCAGGGTCGTCTCGGTGACGGCCAGCTCCGGCTGGGGCCGGGGCTCGCCCAGCGGGGGCACGAGGCCGAGGTCAGGGGCGCTGGTCACCGTCGTCCTCCTGTCGCGCGCAGCTCGAGGACCGCGGCGGTGCCGGGGTCCAACCCGAGGGCGGCGGACCGCACCTGCTCGGGGGTGACCGCCGACAGCCGGGCGGCAAGCTCCCCGGCCAGCTCGGCGCGGCCGTGGATGAGCTCGGCGGAGGCGAAGGCCAGCGTGCGACCGAGCACCGAGTCGGCCTGGCGCAGCAGCTGGGCCTCCGCGCGGGCCTGCACCCGGGCGAGCTCGTCGGCACCGACGCCGTCGGTGGCGATCCGACCGATCTCCTCGTGCACCGCGGTGAGCACCTTCTCGACGGTGACCGACGCCGGGTGGTGGACCTGCGTGGTGAGCAGGGTGGCGTCGCGGACGTCGAACGGGTCGCCGAACATGCCGACGTAGCTGCTCTGCGCCACGGCCAGCTGGTCGTCGTGCACCAGCCGGCGCTCGAGCCGCGAGGCGTCGCTCTCACTGAGCAGCTCGGCCAGCAGCACCGTGCCGAGGTAGGTGTCGAGGTCGCCGACCGGGTCGGGGACCCGCCAGCCGATCGCGACGGCGGGAGCGGGGGCCAGGCGGTCCTCGACGACGCCGGAGCGCACGGTGGTCGGCGACGGCTCCCCGGTGTTCGGCGTCGACGGCACCTCGCGGGCCTCGATGGGACCGAACCACCGGCGGACCAGGCGCTCGGTCTCCTCGACGTCGAGGTCACCGCCCAGGCACAGGACGGCATTGCCCGGGGCGTAGTAGCGGTGGAAGAAGTCCGTCGCGTCCTCGACGGTGGAGGACTCGAGGTCGACGAAGGAGCCGTAGCCGTCGTGGGTGTTGGCGAAGCTCTCGAACGCGATCTGCGGCAGTTGCAGCCAGGGGAAGGCGCCGTAGGGCCGGTTGAGCACGTTGACCCGGATCTCCTCCTTCACCACGTCGATCTGGTTGCGGAGGTTCTCCTCGGTGATGGCCGGCGCCGCCATGCGGTCGGCCTCGAGGAACAGCGCGCGCTCCAGCGCCTCGGCGGGCAGCGCCTCGTAGTAGTTGGTGTAGTCCTGGTGGGTCGAGCCGTTGAAGGAACCCCCGGCGGCCTGGACCAGGCGGGCGTGTTCCATCTTCGGCACGTTGGCCGAACCCTGGAACATCAGGTGCTCGAAGAGGTGGGCGAATCCGGTGCGGCCCTGGGGCTCGTTGCGCATCCCGACGTCGTAGAAGACGGTCACGGCGACCACCGGCACGCTGCGGTCGGGTGCGAGCACGACCCGCAGCCCGTTCTCCAGTCGGAAACGCTCCACCGGGTGCCGGAGGGTGAGGTCGGCCCCAGCTGCTGTCACGTCCCGACACTAACCGGGATGGGCGACGGGCCGCCGCGCGGTGGACCACCGGGGCGCGAGTCCGGCTCCGCTACGACGCGCCGACCGCCGGAGTCGTCGGCCCGCGGGCCCTCGACGAAGAGGCGCGCCGCCGTCGCAGGTCGCGGAGACCGCGAGGACGCCGAGCCCGACGGCGGCTGCAGAGGCGGTCCAGAGGATGCGGGGTGCGAGAGTCGTGTCATGGCGCAGACCGTCTCGCCGCGCCGGTCGAGCCCACCCCGGAGCACCACCACGGACTGGTGCAGATCCCGGCGGAGCGGTCTCAGAGCACCTCGACGGCGCCGACGAGCCGGTCGATGACGCCGTACAGCTCCGCGTGGGTGTTGGGGATGGAGACGTAGAGCAGTGCCGGTGCGGGGCGTCCGACGTCGACGAGCAGCAGCGCCGCCCGCTCCCCCGTCGCGTCGTAGCCCTCGACGTCCCACTTCAGGTCGAACTCGATGAGGTGGGCCGCCGCGCCGTCGACGGTGCGCGCCTCGTCGCGGAGGATGCGCCGCTCGTTGGGTGCCGGGTAGTAGTTGCCGCGCACGCTGTCGGCGACCTGGGCGACGGTGCCCTGCAGGCTGCCGGGGCCGGCGTAGCCGAACTCCGGTGCCAGCGGCCCGGAGGTGCACTGGGCGATGAACGTGCCGCCGTCGGGCGTGAGGTCCTGGGTCGTGAAGAACTGGCCGGCGACCGACGTGGTCTCCACGACGACGCCGAGGTCGTACTCGTACCAGCCGCCGCCGAGGAACGGGTAGGCGATGCCGGCGGCCTCGTCCACGATCCGCACGGTGCCGGGCGGGAAGGTGGGGCCGGCCGCGACCGGCGGGCCGGAGGTGGCGCCGTCGTCGTCGGAGAGGTCCGACGGGCGACCCACCAGGAACCCGATCAGGACGACCAGCACCACCCCGAGCACCGACAGCCCGACCGCCCAGGCCGCGCGTCCGCCGCCGCGTCCCGGTGACGGGGTGGGCGGCGGGACGACGGAGGGCGCCGGCGCCGGGGCCTGACCCGGGGCTGCCTGGACCTGCACGCCGGGGCCGGCGGGCGTGGTCACGTCCGACCATGCCGCGCCGTTCCACCAGCGCGCCATCCCGGGGGCGCCGTCGGGATCGGGGTACCAGCCCGGGGGCGCGCTCCCCTGCCCTGTTGCCGTCACGGCGCCACCCTAGGTTCCGGCCGCCCCGTCATCGGGGAGGGAACGCCATCGCCGCCAGCTCACGCCAGAGGTGGGCGGCGGCCTCGGCACCGCGGTACAGCATCGGCAGCAGCACCCGCTCGTTCGGCGAGTGGATGCGGTCGGTGGGCAGCCCCGCGCCGAGGAACAGCAGCGGTGCGCCCAGCACGTCGACCAGGTCGGCCTCCGGCCCACTGCCGCCCTCGCGGGTGAACAGCACGTCGGCGGGGTCGCGGTCGAACGCCCGCCCGATCGCGGCGAGCAGGGCGGCCATCGCCGGGGAGTCCAGGTCGCTCGCGCACGGGGAGACGCCGCCGGGCGGGGTGTGCACCTCGGCTTCGATGCCCTCGGGCAGGCGCGCCTCGACCCAGGTGCGCAGCATCGGGCCGACGTCCTCGGGGCGCTGGTCGGCGACCAGCCGGAAGGTCAGCTTGGCGTGCGCCTCGGCCGGGATGATCGTCTTGTGGCCGGGGCCGGTGTAGCCGCCCCACATGCCGTTGACCTCGGCGGTGGGCCGGGCGCCGATCCGCTCGAGGGTGGTGAAACCGGCCTCGCCCGTGGCCGCTCGCGAAGCCGCCGGCCCCGCCAGCCAGGCCTGCTCGTCGAACGGCACCCGGGCCATGAGGTCGCGTTCGCGGTCGGTGAGCGGCCGCACCGCCTCGTAGAAGTCGGGCAGGGTGACCCGGCCCTGCTCGTCGTGCAGGGCGGCGAGCAGCGTGGCCATGGCGTGCAGCGGGTTGGGGACACCACCGCCGAAGGAGCCCGAGTGCAGGTCGACGGCGGGCCCGCGCAGGGTGATCTCGGCGTCGGCCAGCCCGCGCATCGCCACGACGGCGCTGGGGACGTCGGGTGCGGCCATCCCGGTGTCGCTGACCACGACGACGTCGCAGCGCAACCGGTCGGCGTGCTCGCGCAGCAGGTCGGCGAAGTGCGGTGACCCGGACTCCTCCTCGCCCTCGACGAGCAGCTTGACGGTGACCGCGGGGGTGTCGCGGCCGGTCGCGGCCAGGTGGGCGCGCACACCGAGCAGGTGGAAGGCGACGTTGCCCTTGTCGTCGATGGCGCCGCGGGCGTGCAGCTCGGGGCCGTCCGGCGTCTCGACCCGGGTCGGCTCGAACGGGGGATGTACCCACAACCCGACCGGGTCGACCGGCTGGACGTCGTGGTGGCCGTAGACCAGGGCCACCGGGGCGCCCGGGTCGGCGCAGGGCCACTCCGCGAAGACGGCCGGGGCGCCGGGGGTCGGCCAGATCTCCACGGTCGGGAAGCCGGTGCGCCGCAGGGCGTCGGCGAGCCACCCGGCGCTGGCCGCGACGTCGGCGGCGTGCGCGGGGTCCGCGGAGATCGAGGGGATGCGCAGCCAGGCGTCGAGGTCGGCGTGCAGGTCGTCGAGGTGCGCGGTGACGAAGTCGCGTTCGGGGCTGCTCACGGCTCCGAACGCTAACGCCGGGCGCGCCGCGGCTCGTCCCCGGCTAGCGTCGGTGGCATGCCTGGACAGCTGCTGCGGGTGGACGTCGGCGATCTCACCTTCGACGTCCGGGCCGACGGTCCGGACGACGGGCGGCCGGTGCTCCTGCTGCACGGCTTCCCGGAGACGTCGGCGTCCTGGGCGGCGGTCACCCCGCGGCTGACCGAGGCGGGGCTGCGCACCTTCGCCGTCGACCAGCTCGGGTACTCCCCCGGCGCCCGCCCGGCCGAGGTCGGCGCCTACGCGCTGCCGAACCTCGCGCAGGTGACCGCGGACCTGATGACGGCGATCGACGTCCCGCGCGCCGACGTCGTCGGGCACGACTGGGGCGCGAACGTGGCGTGGGCGCTGGCCGCGTGGCACCCCGACCGGGTGCGGTCGCTGACCGCCGTGTCGGTGCCGCACCCGACGGCGTTCACCACGGCCTGGCGGTCGGACCCCGAGCAGCAGGAGCGTTCGGGTTACATCCGGCTGTTCTGGCAGGAGGGCAAGGCCGAGGAGGTGCTGCTGGCCGACGGCGCCCGGCGGCTGCGCCGCATGTTCGGCGACGCCGTCCCCGCCGAGGCGGTCGACGAGTACGTCTCGGTGCTGTCCGCGCCGGGGGCGCTGACCGCCGCGCTCAACTGGTACCGGGCCATGAACTCGAGCACCCCGGTCGACCCGGTGGACGTGCCGACGACGTACGTGTGGAGCGACGGCGACGTGGCCATCGGCCGGACCGCCGCCGACGGCTGCACCGACTGCGTGCGCGGCGACTACCGGTTCGTCGAGCTGGCCGGGGTCAGCCACTGGATCCCCGAGCAGGCCCCGGAGGCGCTGGCGGCCGCGGTCCTGGACCGGGTCGCGTCGAGCTGAGCAGGCTCCTCGGCGTTGATCATGGGGTTGTTGCCGGTGGACACGCCGGCCGCGGCGCGTCCCGCGACCACGTGCCCATGATCGACGACCGGTCGGCCCCGGTCAGCCGGTCACCAGCGCCAGCAGGCCGGGCTCGTCGAGCAGGTCGACCGGGCGGACGGTCACCCCGGCGGCGACGTGGTGGAAGCCCGCGCTGACCCGCTCCACCGGGACGCCGGTCAGCCGGGACCAGCCCAGCCGGTAGGCCGCCAGCTGCACGCCGGCCGCGGCGAGCTCCCCGCCGGAGGGCGGTGGGCCGGTCTTCCAGTCGATGACCTCGAAACCGCCCGCACCGTCGGCGAAGACGGCGTCGATCCGCCCGCGCAGCGTGAGCGGCCCCAGCGGCGTCTCGAACGGCACCTCGACCTCGACCGGCTGCCGGTCGGCCCACTCGCTGGCCAGGAACGCCGCCTGGAGGTCGGCCAGGGCGCTGTCGGGGACGGCGAACTCGTCGCCGGAGCCGGGCAGCTCGTCGAGGTCGAGCAGCCGGGCGGCGCCGAAGCGCTCCTCCAGCCAGGCGTGGAACGCGGTGCCGCGGCGGGCCAGGGGCGCGGGGGCGGCCGGCATCGGCCGGCGCAGCCGGCGGGCGAGCTCACCCGGGTCCCGGCGCAGGGTGACCAGCGCCGACACCGACAGGTGGGACGGCAGCGGGACGTCGACGGTGGGGCGGGACCAGGCCGCGCGCTCGCGCAGCAGGAGGTCGGCGTCGCGCACCCACTGGTCGACCACGGGGTCGGACCGGCCCAGCCGCAGGTCGGGGTCGAGCGGGTGCGCCGCGGACCCGGTGACCAGCTCCGCGGCCGCGGTCAGCGCACGCCGCCGTCCGGGCGAGAGCGGATCGGCCGGCCACACCCCGATCGGCCACTCCGCCAGCGCCGGGTTCTCCGCGCCGTCCTCCGGAGCGGGCGCCCAGGAGACGACGGTGCCCGCACCCTCCTCGCATGCCTCGCGCACGGCGTGCAGCAGGGACGACGGCCCGCAGGGGTTCACCCCGTCGCGCCACCAGCTGCCCGAGCACAGCAGCAGGTGCCGGGCGCGGGTGACCGCGACGTAGCCCAGCCGGATCTCCTCGCCGGTGCCGAACGCCTTCCAGTCCTCGACGTACTGCTCGAGGGCCTGCTTCACGACCGCCTGGTCGCCGGAACCCGGTACGGGCAGCCGCAGCCGGGGCAGCTCGTCCCGGTCGACGGTGCGCAGGTCGACCGGGACCGCGCCGGGGTCCTTGATCCAGGAGTCGCTGGCGCCGGGCTTGGCGGGGAACTGGTCGACGGTCATGCCCGGCACGGCGACGACGTCCCACTCCAGGCCCTTGGCCGAGTGACCGGTGAGCAGCTGCACCGCCTCCGGGTTGACCGCCACCTCCCCCGGTTCCAGGCCACGCTCCCGCTCCTCGGCGTCACGCAGGTACCCGAGGAAGGCCGGCAGCGACGGCAGCTCGGCGAGCTCGGTGAACTCGGCGGCGACACCGTGCAGGGCGTCGAGGTGCGCGCGGGCACCGGCCGGGCTGACCTCCGGGGCGCTGGCCAGCTCGGTCTCCAGGCCCAGGGTGCGGGCCACCTCGTCGACCAGGTCGGGCAGCGACTCCCCCAGCCGGCCGCGCAGGGAGGCCAGCTCGGCGCCGAGCCGCCGCAGCCGGCGGTACCCCTCGGCCGAGTAGGCGTCGGCGTCGCCGAGGTCGTCGAGGGCCTCCACGATGCTGCCGCGCTCCTGCGGCGCCTCGGCCGCGCCCTCCGCACCCTCGCGCGCCGGGCGGCGGGAGTGCACGAGAGCGCGGGCACGGGCCTCCAGGGCGGCGAGGTCGCGGGGGCCGATCCGCCACCGGGCACCGGCCAGCAGCCGCCCCAGGGCGTCACCGGCGGTCGGGTCGACGAGCACGGTCAGGGTGGCGACGACGTCGGAGACCTCGGGCACCTCCAGCAGGCCACCCAGGCCGACGACCTCCACCGGCAGGCCGCGCTCGCGCAGCGCGGCGGCGATGCCGGGCAGCTGCTTGCGGGTTCGGACCAGCACGGCGACGGTCGGCCGCCGGTCGCCGGTGCCGCGGGGACCGACCGGGTCGGTGCCGTGCCAGCAGGCGGCCAGCCGGTCGGCCAGGGCGGCGGTCTCGTCGGCGACGGTCGCGTACAGGCCGACGGTGACCGCGCCGCGGCCGGCGGTGGGTGCCGGCGCGAGGTCGGGCAGCGGGACGTCGGGCGGCGGCAGCATCGCCGAGACCGCATTGGCGACGGCGAGGACCGCCTCGTCGTTGCGCCAGCTGGTCGCGAGCGTGAGCCGCTGCGCCGGCCGGTCGCGGACGCCGGGGAAGGTGCGGGCGAACCGCTCGATGGTGCCCGCTGAGGCACCCCGCCAGCCGTAGATGGACTGGCGGGGGTCGCCGACGGCCAGCACCGGGTGCCCGGTCGCCCGGCCGAACAGCGCCTCCAGCATGCGCAGCTGCCCGACGCTGGTGTCCTGGTACTCGTCGAGCAGCACGACCCGCCAGCGCGCCCGCTCGCGACGGCCGACCTCGGCCGAGGTGACCGCGATGCGGGCGGCGTGGGCGACCTGGTCGGCGTAGTCGATCGAGCCCATCGCCCGCTTGCGCGCCTCGAACGCCTCGACCAGGGGCAGCAGCGCCACGCGGGCCCGCTGGCGGGCCAGCAGCTCCAGGACCGGCGCGTAGGGCCCCTTCTTGCGGGGCGCGTCCGGGTAACCGGCGATCTGCGTCTCCAGCCGGGTGGTCCAGGCCCGCAGCGCGGCGGGGATGACGTCGTGCTCGCCCATCTCCGCGGCGAGGGCGAGGACGTCCTCGATCGTCGTGAGCAACGACAGCGGGACGTCGTCCATGTCGCCGGTGTAGGCGGCCACCACCTGGGCGGCCTGCCCCCAGCACATGGCCGGCCCGAGCACGCCGGCGCCGGGCTCGACGCCGATCCGCAGCCCGTGCTCGGCGACCAGCGCGGCCGCGTACCCGTGGTAGGTGGAGACCGTGGGCTGGGCGATGTCCAGCCGCTCGCGCAGCTCCGGCTCGGTCTCCGGGTGGCGGGCCAGGGCGCCCAGCCGCAGCCGGATCCGCTCGTTCAGCTCGCTGGCCGCCTTGCGCGTGAAGGTCAGCCCGAGCACGGCGTCGGGCTCCACGACCCGGTTGGCCACCAGCCAGGAGACGCGGGCCGCCATGGTCTCGGTCTTGCCCGAGCCCGCTCCGGCGACGACGACCAGTGGCCGGTCGGCCGGGGCGGCCACCACCCGGGCCTGCTCCTCCGACGGCGCGTAGGACAGCCCGCAGCGGGCGGCCACCTCGGCCGGGGTCAGCACCCGCCGGGGTGCGGGCGCGGCCGCCTGCTCCTCGCCGAACAGGTCGTCGAGGCTGAGCTGCTCGGTCACGCGACCTCCTCGCCGACACTCGTCGGTCGCGCTCCCGGCGGTGCTGTGCCCATCGGTGAGCTCGCGAGCTCGCTCACGCGGTCACCTGCCGGCCGCGCTCGTGCAGCGGGCAGGTGCGGCGGGCCGGGCAGCGCTGGCAGTGGGTGCCGGTGCGCACCTCGAAGGCGCCGGCCCCCATGCCCTCCCCCACCGCGGAGATCAGTTCCCCGGCGGCGGTCTGCTCGAGGGGGACGTCGGCGGGCAGCGGCTCCTGGTGCTGCTCCTTGGCCTTCGCGCCGGTGCCCACCTGCAGCAGGGCCGCGCCACCGGGGACGGTGCCGTGCGCGGCGAAGGCCCCGGCGGCGACGGCCACCTGGTAGGCGGCCAGCTGTCCGTGCTCCTCGACGTTCCTCGCCGCCGTCCTGCCGGTCTTGAGGTCGACGACGACCAGCCGCCCCTCGGCGTCGCGCTCCAGCCGGTCGACCTGCCCGCGCAGGCGGGCCCGGCCCACGACGACGTCGAAGTCCTCCTCCGCGGCGACGAGCTCCCGGCGGTTGGCGGCGTGCCAGCGCAGGAACCGCTCCAACATCTGCTGGGCCGTGGCGCGCTGCCGCTGGTCGGACCAGCCGGGCCCGAGGTCGAGCTGGTCCAGTTCGACGGCCAGTGCGTCGGGCGCCTCGGCGGGGGGCAGTCCGTCGGCGACGCGCTGCGCGACGGCGTGCACGGCGGAGCCGACGGTGCGGGTGGCGTCGGGCGAGGCCTCCGCGCCCACCGCGCCGAGCACCCATCGCAACGGGCAGCGCTGGAAGGTCTCGATGGCCGAGGGCCGCACCCGCACGGGGGCCTCCGGCGGCACCAGCGGCGCGTCGTCGGACAGCGGGGCCAGGCCCCACCAGTGCGCCGGGGCGGCTCCCGGCACACCCTCCTCGGCCAGCCGTCGCAGCACCGCCGCCGCCGCCGACCGCCGGCCGGCCGGGGTGTGCGGGTCGGCGACCGCGCGGCGCAGGTCGGCGACGAGCGCGGGAAGGGTCAGCGAGCGCGGGAGTTCGGTGAGCGGCCGCCCCTCGTCGGGCGGCGGGGCGACCAGGTCGAGGAACCGGGAGGCGGTCGCACCGGCGTCGGCGCCGTCGACGGCGCCCTGCACCGCGGTGACCACCAGCCGCCGCCGGGCGCGGGTGCAGGCGACGTAGAACAGCCGCCGCTCCTCGGCCAGGGTGAGGGCGCGCCGGTCGACCGCGGCGCCGTCGATGCCGGCCGCGCGCTCGACCAGGACCTCGGTGCCAAGGAGGGAGCCGCGCTCGCGGAGGTCCGGCCACACGCCCTCCTGCACACCGGCCACGCACACGACGTCCCACTCCAGGCCCTTGGCGGCGTGGGCGGTGAGCAGCCGGACGGTCTCGTCGGTGGCCGCGCGGGCCGCGCCGGTGTCGCCGGGCAGCTCCTGGGCCGCGAGGTGTTCGACGAACGCCCGGACGTCGGCCGACGGCAGCCGGTCGACGAAGCCGGCGGCGGCGTCGAAGAGGGCGACGACGGCGTCGAGGTCACGGTCGGCGACGGCGCCGGTGGCACCGCCCGCGGCGCTGGCCCGCGCCCACCGCCCGGCCAGCCCGCTGCGCTGCCACATGGCCCACAGCACGTCCTCCGCGGAGCCGTCGGCGGCCAGGGCGACCCTCCCGGCGGCCAGGACGCCGGCGACCCGGTGGGCCGGCCGGGCGATGTGCTCCGGAAGCATCTCGAGCAGCAGCTCGTCGAGCAGGGCCATCGCGAGCGGGGTGCCGCGTTCGGCGGCGTCGATGCCCTGCTGGGCCAGCGCGATGCGGACCGCCCGCCGCAACCGGCGCAGGTCGAGCACCGTGGCGCCGCCCAGCGGGGAGGACAGCAGCGCCTCGGCCGCCGGCTCGTCGAGGCCGGCCGGGGTGCCGTCGTCGCCCGGGAGCAGGGCGTCGAGTGCGGAGAGGAAGGGGGCGACCGCCGGCTGGGCGGCCAGCGGCAGGTCGTCGGCGGAGATGGCCGCCGGGACACCGGCGGAGGTCAGCGCGCGGCGCAGCGGCCCGAGCGCGCTCGCCGTCCGGACGACGACGGCCATCTGTGACCACGGCACCCGGTCGAGCAGGTGCGCTCGGCGCAGCACGTCGGCGACGTGAGCGGCCTCCACGGCGGCCGACCCGAAGACGTGTACCTCCGCGGTGCCCTCGTCGACGCCCTCCACCGGCTCGAGGCGGCGGTGCTCCCAGGGCCCCGGCAGGCCGTCGGCGACCCGGCGGCTGACCCGCAGCAGCTCCGCGCCCGACCGGCGGCACACGCCCAGGGAGAGCCGGTCGGCGCGGCGGCCGTCGACGTGCCGGAAGCGCTCGGGGAACTCGACGATGCCGCGCGGCTCGGCGCCGCGGAAGGCGTAGATCGCCTGGTCGGGGTCGCCGACGGCCACGAGGTCCCCGCCGCCGCCGGCGAGCAGCTCCAGCAGCTCCACCTGGGCGGGGTCGGTGTCCTGGTACTCGTCGACGAACAGCCAGCGGGCACGTTCGCGTTCCTGACGCAGCAGCTCGGGGTCGCTGGCGAGCTCCGCGATGGCCTCACGGACCAGCTCGGCGGGGTCGAAGCCGGAGGCGTCACCACGACCGGCGGTGGCGAAGGCGGTGACGGCCTCGTACTGGGCCTGGAACGCGGCGGCGTGCACCCACTCCTCGTGGCCGAGCTCGCGCCCCCAGGCGGCGAGCTGCTCGGGACCCACGCCGCGTTCGGTGGCACGCAGCAGCAGCTCCCGCAGCTCGGAGCGGAACCCGGCGGTGGCCAGCGCGGGGGACAGCGACTCCGGCCAGCGGACCGCGCCCTCTTCCTCGACGTCGCCGCGCAGCAGCTGGGCGACGACGGCATCCTGCTCGGCGGCGGTGAGCAGCCGGGGCGGGGTCTCCCCGCGCAGCAGCGCGGCCCGGCGCAGGACGCCGTAGGCGTAGGAGTGGAAGGTGCGGGCCAGCGGCTCGCGGATGGTGCGGGCCACCCGGGTGGTGATGCGGGTGCGCAGCTCCGCGGCGGCCTTGCGGCTGAAGGTCAGGACGAGGATCTGCTCGGGGTCGACCCCGCGGTCGATCCGAGCGGCGACCGCCTCGACGATCGTGGTCGTCTTGCCGGTGCCGGGGCCGGCGAGCACCAGCAGCGGGCCGCCGGGGTGGTCGACCACCGCCTGCTGCGTCGGGTCCAGCCGGGGCCGTGCCACCGGCACCGGGTCACCCTGCACCAGCCGGTAGACCGGCGCGCCCTCCATCCCCCGTTGTGCCACCCCTCGATGACACCATGCCGCAACGACACGACCGGGTCCGGCCGGCCGACGGGACGTCAGGGCCAGCCGACGGCGGCGAGGTCCACCCGGCCGTCGCGCATCGGGACGCCCTCGGCGGCCAGCAGCTCCAGCTGGCGCACGCGCACCGGCTCCGCGACCGTGCCGTCGGCCCGGACCACGCGGTACCAGGGGACGGCGCCCCCGCCCTGGGACAGGGCCCGCGCCACCCGCCGCGGCCCGACGCCGACCATCCGGCCGATCGCGCCGTAGGTGCTCACCCGACCGGGCGGGATCGCCTCGACGGCGTCGAACACGGCCTCGTCGACGTCGTGCGCGGACGCGCGGCCGCCCGGGGACGACGGTCCTCCGGGCGGCCCCGACACCACGGTCAGCCCTGGTAGGTGCTGTTCTTCTGCCACCAGTCGGTGAGCGCGGCCAGCTCCTCCTGCGTGCTGCCCGGGGCGTACACGACGCCCTCGACACCGTGCTCGTTGTCGGTCCAGGCGATGATGAGGTTGGTGTCGGTGATGGCACAGGCGACCTGACCACCCACGACACCGCCGACGTCCCAGTCCTGGACGCCCTGGGAGGTCAGGCAGGTCTCCTCCTCGGGTAGCGGGGCGAGCCCCAGCCCGGCGACGTCCTGTTCGAAGACCTGGTCGAGCGCGGCGACGTCCTCGTAGGCGTAGAACTCCGCCTGCGCTCCCGGCAGCGAGCTGATGGAGGGGCAGGCAGCCGCCGCGATGTCGCCGTCGCCGGCCAGCGGTGCCTCCTCGCAGCCGGTGAAGTCCGGCGGCAGGATCGCGAGCAGGTCGTTGCCGTTCCCGGACTGCGGCGCGCTCGACGACGGTGCGCTGCTGCTGGTCGAGGGCCGCGAGGAGGAGCTCGACGAGGCGCTGGTGCTCTGGGCGGCCGGCGTCGGCTCGTCGTCGTCCCCGCCGAGGGTGAGGAAGAGGGTGGCGGCGAGGCCCACGACCACGACCACCGCCGCCACGATGCCGATCACCAGGCCGCGCTTGTCCTTGCGCGGCGCCGGCTGGCCCGGCTGCCCGTAGGGGCCGGGCTGGCCGAACTGCCCGGGCTGACCATAGGGGGGCTGGCCGGGCTGCCCGTAGGGGCCGGGCTGCCCGTACGGGCCCGGCTGCCCCGGCTGCCCGTACGGCGGCTGCCCCGGCTGGCCGTACGGCGGCTGGCCCGGCTGCCCCGGCTGGCCGTACGGCGGCTGACCGGGCTGGCCGTACGGCCCCGGCTGACCGGGCTGGCCGGGTTGCGGGCCCTGGGGAGCGCCACCCGGGCCACCCTGGGGCGGCCCCCAGCCGCCGCCCTGACCCTGCGGCTGGCCCCACCCACCCTGACCGGGTGGCTCGGAGCCGGGCGGGCCGTAGGGACCCTGGCCCGAAGGGGGCTGACTCATGTGCGGTACCTCCAGGTGATCGTCTCCGACGCAGCCTAGAGGCGGTTCCGCACGACGTATCCGCGCGACCCGGTGTCGCCGCTCAGCCGCGCCGGCCGTACCGCGCCAGCAGCCGGCTCTGCGGATCGGCGGTGGCCGCGACGTCCAGCGGCGGGTCGATCAGCCCCGGCACGCCGTCCTCCGGGAGCCGGTCGGCGACCACGAGGCCGGCGGTGACCAGCACCGGGTCGAGCTCGGTGTCCCCGCCGGTGGCCCGCGCGAGATCCCAGGAGTGGACCGTCAGGTCGGCGGTCATCTCCTCGATGTAGTGCGCCGCGAGCAGGGGGCCGCGCGCGAGGTGCACCGTGCGCAGGAGCGCGTGGTCCTCGGCGAACGCGGCCAGGGCCGCGTCGGCCGCGCTCTCCCAGCCGGTGAGCGGGTCGGCGCCGAGCAGGTCCTCCGTCGCGTCGGGGAACCGTCCGTCAACGAGGTCGAACGGCTCGCCGGCGAGCAGCGGAGGCGCCCACAGCGCCTCGTCCACCAGGTGGGCCACGAGATCGGCGACCGTCCACCCCGGCAGCGCCGGGTCCTCCCACTGGTCGGGCTTCACCGCGTCGACCCGGTCGGTGAACGACGCCTGCGCCCGCTGGAAGAGCTCGAGCAGTTCGGCGGGAGAGAATTCGGACACGTCGTCAGTAGACGCCACGAGGGCCCGGACCGCCCCCACGGGGAGCGATCCGGGCCCTCATGACGCACTGGAACGGCCCCCGTCCGGGGCCCCGCCCCGAGCTCGCGGAGGCGGGAGGACGGGGTGCCCTCAGTAGGTGGGCAGCGCCTTGTCGATGCGCGTGGCCCACGCCGTCACGCCACCCTGCACGTGGACGGCGTCGGCGAAGCCGGCGTTCTTGATGGCGGCGAGCACCTCGGCCGAGCGGACGCCGGTCTTGCAGTGCAGCACGATCGGCTTGTCCTGCGGCAGCTGCGACAGCGCCCGGCCGGAGAGGATCTCGTCCTTGGGGATCAGCTTCGCGCCCGGGATCGAGACGATCTCGTACTCGTTGGGCTCACGGACGTCGATCAGTTCGAAGTCCTTGCCGGCGTCCATCATGTCCTTGAGCTCGTCGACGGTGATGGTCGAGCCGGCGGCCGCCTCCTGGGCCTCGACGGAGACGACACCGCAGAAGGTCTCGTAGTCGATGAGGCCGGTGATCGGCTCGCCCTCCGGGTCCTTGCGCACCTTGATGGTGCGGAAGGTCATCTCCAGGGCGTCGTAGACCATGAGCCGGCCGAGCAGCGTCTCGCCGATCCCGGTGATGAGCTTGACCGCCTCGGTGGCCTGGATGGCGCCGATGGTCGCGCACAGCACGCCGAGCACGCCGCCCTCGGCGCAGCTGGGGACCATGCCGGGCGGCGGCGGCACCGGGTAGAGGTCGCGGTAGTTCGGGCCGTGCTCGTTCCAGAAGACCGAGACCTGGCCGTCGAAGCGGTAGATCGAGCCCCACACGTACGGCTTGCCCAGCAGCACGCAGGCGTCGTTGACCAGGTAGCGCGTGGCGAAGTTGTCGGTGCCGTCGACGATGAGGTCGTACTGGCTGAAGATCTCCATCACGTTGTCGCTGTCCAGCCGCGTCTCGTGCAGCCGGACGTCGATCAGCGGGTTGATCTCCTTGATGGAGTCCCGGGCGCTCTCGGCCTTGGAGCGGCCCACGTCGGACTGCCCGTGGATGATCTGCCGCTGCAGGTTGGACTCGTCGACGACGTCGAACTCGACGATGCCCAGGGTGCCGACACCGGCCGCGGCCAGGTACATCAGCACGGGCGAGCCGAGGCCACCGGCGCCGACGGCCAGCACCTTGGCGTTCTTCAGCCGCTTCTGTCCGTCCATGCCGACGTCCGGGATGATCAGGTGCCGGCTGTACCGGCGGACCTCGTCGATCGACAGGTCGGCGGCGGGCTCCACCAGGGGTGGCAGGGACACGGGTTGCTCCTCAGTCACTCGACAGCGGCCCCGCGGGGGCCGGCGTTCGTCGGGACAACAGCCTGACACGCGCTGCTAATCCCACCCGGGGGCGCGGTCCGGCGCACCGCGGTGTCAGGGGTGGGGCCAGGCGTTCTTGGTGCAGCCGTCCAGGCCGAGGGTCTGCTGCTGCATGACCGGCGCGGGCCGGCCGGGTCCTGTGCACTGCTGGTGCCCGTTGCCGAGGGCGTGGCCGACCTCGTGGTTGACGACGTACAGCCGGTAGGTGGCCACGTCACCCTGGTAGTCCGGGACGGCGGTCTCCCAGCGGGCGAGGTTGATGACCGCGCGGTCGCCGTAGCGGCAGGAGGTGTAGCCACCGGTGCCCACCCCGGGGCAGTAGGCCTCCATGTTCCCGGGGCTGATGAGGGTCACCTTGAAGTCGAAGGCGCCGGCGGCGGCCTCTCCCGGCCCGACCCGCTGGAAGGACATCCGCCCACCGTTGCCCCACGAACGCGGGTCACCGAGCGTGCTCTCGACGGCGGCCGCGAACTCGGCGCCGTCGATCCCGATGCCGTCCTCCACCTCGACGACGAACCGCTGCAGCGGTCCGGTGCCGTACACCGGGGAGGTCCCGTCGACGACGGTGACCGTGCCCGCGCCCTGCTGGACGAAGCCGGCCGACTCCGGCGGCGCCGACGCGGTCTCGGTGGGGTCGGCGTCGCCCTGGGCCGGCGCCGGCGGCGCGGTGGACTCCGGGCCGCCGGTCGGCCCGGGCGCGGCCGTGGCCGGGGTGTCCGACGCCGCGGTCCCGGCGTCGGTGCGCGCGGTCGTCGTCCCGCCGAGGAACAGGTCGGCCAGCGTGATGACGGTGGCGACGGCGAGGATCGGGATGGCGTAGGCCCGCCAGCCCCAGCGGGTCACGAAGCGGCGCACCCGCCCGTGGGGGTGGCGCGCCGGCGGCCGATCCCCCAGGTCCCGTCCAGGCGGCAGCGGGCGGGCGATCCGGGGCCCGGGGGCGTCGCGGAGCGTCCGGGCCTCCTCGCCCCCACGGGACGACCCGGCATGCTCGGCGCCGCGGGGCGACCGGGGGACGGCGCTCGGGGCGGCGCGCAGGGTGCTGGGCGGCACCCGGGGCAGGCCGCGGTGCGCGGCATCGGTCCCGGGAGGGCGACGCCGGGCCCCGGAGACCGGCGGGTGCGGTCGTGGGCGCCCGCCCGGCCCGCGGCCGGGAGGTGCGTCCGCGGGGCTCACCCGGCCAGGTTCTCACGGCCCGTGGGTACCGCGGCAGACCTCGCCGGGGACGGCGTGTGCCGGACCGACGCGCGCCCGGGACGTCCCGTCAGTCCGCCAGCGGCTCTCGGGCGGAGGTGGCCGCGACGTCCTCCGCCAGGGCAAGGACCGCCCGCGCCGTCGGCTCCGGGGCCTCCATCATCGCCACGTGCCCGACGCCCTCCAGGAGCAGCAGCCGACCGTCGGGGACGGCCGCGGTCAGCCGCGGTGCGAGCGCCGGGTCGACGAGGCGGTCACGGTCGCCCCAGACGACGAGCGTCGGCGGGCGCAGGGAGTGGGCGGCGCGCCACGCGTTGGCCGGGCCCACCCGCAGGTAGGAGGTGATCAGCCCGCGCATGCTGCGGGTCAGCGCGCGCACCGCCCACGGCTGACCGGCGCGTTCCCGCATCTCCTCCAGCGCCTGCTGCAGCCGCGCCCGCGGGATCCGGCGCGGGTCGCCGAAGCACATCTGCACCATGCCCCGCACCTGCTGCTCCGGCGGAACGGCGGCCATCCGGCGGTCGGCGATCGTCGGGACCCCCGGGAGCAGCAGGAGCATCAGGGTCCGGCTGAACGCCGGCGGCACCCGGTAGACCGGCATCGCCGGGGAGATCAGCGTGAGGGAGGCGACCAGGTCGGGCCGGCGGGCGCTGACGACCAGCGCCGCGAGGCCGCCGAGCGAGTTGCCCACGAGGTGCACCGGCCGTCCGGCCGCCTCGCCCGGCTCGGCGACGATCCGCTCGAGCACGTCGACGACGGCGGCCACGTGCCCGCGCATGGAGTAGGAGCCCCGGGCCCGGGGGTGGGACCGGCCGAAGCCGGGGAGGTCGAGCGCCCACCCGTCGAACCGGACGGCGAGCAGCGCGGCCAGGTCCGTCCAGTTGGTCGACGCGCCACCGAGGCCGTGGACGTAGAGGGCCCGTTCCCGCGCCGCGCCGTCCCCGGCGCCGTCGGCCGGGCCGGTCCACGGCGTGCGGCGCACGAAGACCTCACCGCCGCGCACGAGCACCGGCCCCCCGGGCCACGGCGGCGGCACGTCGGCGACGGAGGGCAGCGGTGCGCTGGACATCCGGGCGGTGCGGACGCCGACCGCTGCGGTGGTGGTGTCGGGCGCCTGGGTCACCCGCCGACGGTAGGTCAGCCTGGTCCACGGCGCGCGAGCCGGTGACCCGCCGGTAACATCCGGACGCCATGTCACTGCCCCGGCCTGCCGCCTCGACCGCCCGCCGCTCGTCCCGGCTCCCCCGCGGAGCGCGACGACTGCAGCTGCTGCAGGCCGCGCAGGAGGTGTTCGTCGCCCAGGGTTTCCACGCCGCGGCGATGGACGACATCGCCGACCGGGCCGGCGTCAGCAAGCCCGTGCTCTACCAGCACTTCCCCGGCAAGCGGGAGCTGTACCTGGCCCTGCTCGAGCAGCAGGTCACGGCGCTCACCGAGCGCGTGCGGCAGGCGATGTCCGGCACCGACGACAACCGCACCCGGGTCGACGGCGCGGTCGGCGCCTACTTCGACTTCATCAACGACGAGGGCGCCGCCTTCCGGTTGGTGTTCGAGTCCGACCTGCGCAACGACGACGAGGTCCGGGAGCTGGCCGACCGCGGCCACCACGCCTGCGTCGAGGCGATCGCCGAGGTGATCGAGGCCGACACCGGGCTGGACCGGGAGCGCTCGCTGCTGCTGGCATCGGGGATGACCGGGCTGGCCGAGACCAGCGCCCGGTGGTGGCTGGACCGCAAGGGGACCGTGTCCCGCGACGAGGCGGTGGCGTTGATGACGGCGCTGTCGTGGCGCGGCATCTCCCGCTTCCCGCGGCTCGAGGGCGGGGAGGCACCCGCGCACTGAGTGCGCCGCGTTCGCTGTCGGCGCACCTGCGCCGCAGGTCGGCGGTTCGTCGGCTGCACTAGCGTGGTGGACAGCCCGCAACTCGAGGAGGCATCCCCCCGTGGAAGTCAAGATCGGTGTCCAACACTCCCCCCGGGAGCTGGTCATCGACAGCCCCCAGACCCCCGACGAGATCGCTGCCGAGGTGGCCAGGGCCATGTCCGGCGCCACGAAGGACGGCCTGCTGACGCTGGTCGACGACCGTGGCCGCAGGGTGCTCGTGCCCGTCGACCGCATCGCCTACGTGGAGATCGCCCAGGCCGACCAGCGCCGGGTGGGCTTCATCGCCGGCAGCTGAACCGGCGTTCCCCCAGCGCGTCCGACGGGGCGTCTCCGCACCGCGGAGGCGCCCTGTCGGCATCAGGGGTTCAGCCCGAGGGTCTTCATCCGCTCGGTGTGGGCGGCGGTGATCCGGTCGATGAGCCGGCCCAGCCCGGCGAGGTCCCCGGTGCCCGCCAGGATCAGCCGGGCGAGGTCGTCGCGTTCGGCGATGACCGCCTGGGACTGCGTGATCGCCTCACCCACGAGGCGCCGTCCCCACAGCGCCAGCCGGCCGGCGACGGTGCGGTGCGCGGCGATCGCCGCGCGGACCTCGCGGACGGCGAAGTCGGCGTGACCGGTGTCGGCGAGCACGTCGAGGATGAGCGCCCGGTCCGGATCGGGCAGGAACGTCGCGATCTCGCGGTAGAAGTCCGCGGCCAGCCCGTCCCCGACGTAGGCCTTCACCAGTCCCTCCAGCCAGGTCCGCGGACGGGTGCTCTCGTGGAAGGCGTCCAGCGCCGCGACGAACGGCGTCATCGCCGTGGTCGGGTCGGCCCCCAGCTCGGTGAGACGGGCGGTGAGCCGCCTGTGGTGGCCGATCTCTGCGGCGGCCATCTGCGCGAGCGCGGCCCGGCCGGCGAGGGTGGGCGCCAGCCGGGCGTCCTCGGCCAGCCGGTCGAACGCCGTCAGCTCCGCGTAGGCGAGCACGCCCAGCAGGTCCACGACGGCGCGCTTGTCGACCGACGTCACGGGCAGCTCCAGGGTTCGACGGCACGGGACGCGCCTGCCCCGGACGGGGTACCCGGGGACTCCCGGCAGCGCGGCGCGGAGAGGCTAACCGGTGCGCACGCTAGGATGGGAATCGGCGAGCCATCTGGTTCGCTTGTGTATCTGTGCGCTGACGACCGCTGGACGACGCCCTCTGGGGCTGTCTCCCGGGCCGATCCGTCGCCCGGTCTGCTGGCCGCGTCGGCGCTGGAACTGATCCCGCGACAACCGACCGGGACAGGTGTGGCGCGACGGGTCCCCGCCGCCGGAGCCGGTCCCCGAGCAGACCAGAGGCGAGAGCACTGACCTCCATCGACAACACCACCCCCATCGCAGCCCCGGAGCTGGAGCGCGCCGAGACGGGCGCGCCCGACCCGGAGCAGCTCGAGCAGGCCGCCGAGGAGCTCGGCGGCGCCCCCGTCGCCGAGGACGCCCCGCTGTTCAGCGACTTCGACGTCCACCCCGACGTCGTCGCGGCGCTGGCCGAGGTCGGCATCACCCGCACGTTCGCCATCCAGGAGCTGACCCTCCCGCTCGCGCTGGCGGGCAACGACCTCATCGGTCAGGCGCGCACCGGCACCGGCAAGACCCTCGGCTTCGGCGTCCCGATGCTGCAGCGCGTCGTCCCGGCGGCCGAGGGCGGCGACGGCGTCCCGCAGGCGCTGGTCGTCGTCCCCACCCGTGAGCTGTGCGTGCAGGTCGCACGCGACCTCGGCACCGCCGGCGCCAAGCGTGGCATCCGCGTGCAGGCCATCTACGGCGGGCGCGCCTACGAGCCCCAGGTCCAGGCGCTGCAGGCCGGCGTCGAGGTCGTCGTCGGCACCCCCGGCCGGCTGCTGGACCTCGCGCAGCAGGGCCACCTGATCCTCGGCAAGGTCCGCGTCCTGGTCCTGGACGAGGCCGACGAGATGCTCGACCTCGGCTTCCTGCCCGACATCGAGCGGATCCTCGGGATGGTCCCGGACAAGCGGCAGACGATGCTGTTCTCCGCGACGATGCCCGGCCCGATCGTGAACCTGGCCCGCCAGTTCATGACCCAGCCGACGCACATCCGCGCCCACGGCAACGACGAGGGCTCGACCGTCCCGCAGACGACCCAGTTCATCTACCGGGCGCACAACCTCGACAAGCCCGAGCTGCTGGCCCGCGTGCTGCAGGCCCGCGGCCGCGGTCTGGTCATGGTCTTCTGCCGGACCAAGCGCACCGCGCAGAAGGTCGCCGACGAGCTGGTGGAGCGCGGCTTCGCCGCCGCGGCCGTGCACGGCGACCTCGGCCAGGGCGCCCGCGAGCAGGCCCTGCGGGCCTTCCGGAGCGGCAAGGTCGACGTCCTCGTCGCCACCGACGTCGCCGCGCGCGGCATCGACGTGACCGGCGTCAGCCACGTCGTGAACTACCAGTGCCCCGAGGACGAGAAGACCTACGTGCACCGGATCGGCCGCACCGGCCGCGCCGGCCAGACCGGTGTCGCCGTCACGCTCGTCGACTGGGACGACATCCCGCGCTGGCAGTTGATCAACAAGGCGCTGGACCTCGACTTCACCGACCCGCCGGAGACCTACTCCACGTCCCCGTGGGTCTACACCGACCTCGACGTGCCCGAGGGTTCCTCGGGCCGGCTGCCCCGGGCGCAGCGGACCCGCGAGGGCCTGGGTGCCGAGACCCTCGAGGACCTCGGCGAGACCGGCAAGCGCACCCGCTCCGGCGGCTCCGGGCCGGCGCGCGCGGACGAGCCGAGGCCGGCCGCGACCCGCTCGGGCCGTCCGCGCCGCCGCACCCGCAGTGGCGGTGCCGCCACCGTTGGGGGCGAGACGCCCGCGGCGACCGACGCCCCGGCCGGTGAGGCCGGCGCCTCCGACGCAGCGGCCGCGCCGCGCCGTCGCCGGCGTCGCCGTGGCGGCGCCAACCGCGGCTCCGCCGAGCCCGCCGCCTGAGAGAGGACCCCCTTGCCCCCCACCGCTCGCAGGCTCGCGGCGGGACCCTGCAAGGGGGCCGGCCGGCGTCCGCCGTTGCGGGTGTGGCTGTGGACGGCGGCCACGCTGGCGCTCGTCGTCGTGGCCGCCCTGCTGTGGCGGGGTTCCGACGCGGCGGCCACCGAGAGCACCACGGCTGGACCGGCCGGCGTCCCCCCGGGGACGCCGGCCGGCGCCGTCTCCGCCGCCTGGACCTCCGCGACGACGACCGCGGACGGCGCCGCGCGGGTGTCCGTGCACGGCGGCCGGGTGGTGGTCGGCGACGAGCACGGGGTGCGGGCGCTCGACGCCGGCACCGGCGAGGAGGCCTGGCGCTACCACCGCGCCAACGCCGTCCTGTGCGACTGGACGCTCGCCAGCGGCCGGGTGGTCGCCGCCTTCCGCACCGAGGACCGCTGCGACGAGGCGGTGGCCCTGGTCGCGGACACCGGGGTGCGCGCCTGGACTCGCAACGTGGACCTGCGTGCGGACATGACCCTGCACGGCACCGACGGGATCGTGCTGGCCTCGAGCCCCACCGGCGTCGTCACCCTCGACCCGGTCGGCGACAACACCCGCTGGCGGCAGGCCCCGACCGAGGACTGCCGGCTGCTCGACGCCGACGTCGGAGCGGCCGGGGTCGTCGTCGTGCAGCGGTGCGCGGACGCACTGCAGCTGCGCCTGTTCGACGGGTACGCGGGCAGCGCCACGTGGACCCGTGACCTGGCCGGGGAGACCGCAACGCTGGCCGGGGTGGACCGGGCGGTCGTCGTCGCGGAGGACGACGGCGTGCACCTGTACGCCGCTGCCGACGGCACCCCGCTTGGCGCGCCGGTGCGCGACGCGGCCGAGGGGACGGTGCTGGCCCAGGGGGTCGGGGACGCCGTCCTCGTGCTGGCCGGCGGCACGCTCACCGCCCTCGACCAGGAGACCGGCGAGCCGCGCTGGGAGACTCCGGCGACCGGGCTGCCGACGGGGGCGGCCGCGCCCGGGACCGCGGTGCCCGTCGCGGATCACGGCGCCGTCGTCGTCCGCGATCTGGCCACCGGCACGGAGCTGGGCCGCTCGGACGTGGCCGGGCTGCGAGGGGGAGGGCTGACCACCGTGATCGGGCCCGTGGTGGTCCTGCAGCTGCCGGACCGTGTGATCGCCTTCCGCTGACCCAGGGCGACACGCCGGTCCGGGCCGGGGTTGACTGGGGCCATGGTCATGCCCGGCGGCCCCGACTCCAGCGCCCCCTTCGCCATCGCCCCCGACGACCTGCGGCAGCTGGCCGAGCACGACGCGCGGCACCGCACCTTCACCGGCGGAGCCGGGCCGCTCACCGCCCTCGACACCGGAGGGGACGGCGAGCGCGGGACCGTCCTCATGGTCGCCGGCTACACGGGCAGCAAGGAGGACTTCGCGCCGCTGCTGCGGCCGCTGTGCGCCGCCGGCCACCGGGTCGTCGCGCTGGACCAGCGGGGTCAGTTCGAGTCGCCCGGGCCGGACGACCCCGCCCGCTACACCGTCGCGGAGCTCGCGGCCGACCTGGTCGCCGTCGGGCGGGAGCTGCGTATCGGGAGCGACCGCCCGGTGCACCTGCTGGGGCACAGCTTCGGCGGGCTGGTCAGCCGGGCGGCCGTCCTCGCCGACCGGACGGTCTTCGCCTCCCTGACCCTGCTCGGCTCCGGACCGTCGCGGCTGGTGGGGCCGCGCGCCGAGCTGCTCGACCACCTCTCCCCGCTGCTGGACGCCGGTGGGGTGCCGCTGGTGCAGCAGACGCTGGAGCATCTGGCGATGACCGATCCGAAGGCGCAGGAGGTGCCGGCACCCACCCGCGCGTTCCTCGACCGCCGGTTCCTGGCCAACAGCGCCGCGGGTCTGCGGGGCATGGCCGACGCGATGACCACCGAACCGGACCGGGTCGCCGAGCTCGCCGGCAGCGGTGTCCCGGTCCTGGTCGCGCACGGCGTCGCCGACGATGCGTGGACCCCGGCCGCGCAGGCGGACATGGCGCGGCGGCTGGGTGCCCGGTACGAGGTGATCCCCGGGTCGATCCACTCCCCCGCCATCGAGAACCCCGCGCGGACGCTGGAGGTGCTGCAGGAGTTCTGGGCCGCGGTCGCCGCCCGCGCCGACGGGAGCCGAGGGGCCTCGGTGTCGTTGTGACCGCCTCCGTGCGCGACTGGACGCCCGAGGAGGACCTGCTCGGGTTCTTCGGCCCCGACAGCGTCACCTGGCGGGTGCACGCCGACCCCGTCTTCTCCGTCGGTGGCCTGCGCGCCCTGCTGCTGCAGGCCCTGCACCCCGTCGCGATGGACGGCGTCGCCACCTTCTCGGAGGGGTTCCGCAGCGACCCGTGGCCGCGGCTGGTGCGCACCGCCGCCTACGTCGACACCCTGACCTTCGGGACGCGCCGGGAGGCGGTGCGCGCCGTGCGGCGGGTGCGTGGCCTCCACCGGCGACTGGCCGGCGTGGAGCCGACCAGCGGTCGCGCCTACCGCGTGGACGACCCGGACCTGCTGTTGTGGGTGCACTGCTGCGAGGTCGACTCGCTGCTCGACGTCGGCCTGCGCGGCGGGGTGGTGCGGATCGCCGACGCCGACCGCTACGTCGCCGAGCAGGTGACCGCGGCCGTCCTCGTCGGGTGTTCCGAGGCCGACGTCCCGCGGACCGTCGCGGAGCTGCGCCACTACCTCGACGGCGTGCGCCCGTCGCTGGCGCTGACGCCGGCGGCCCGCGACGCGCTGCGGCTGGTGGTGACGCCGCCGATGCCGGCGTGGGTGCGGTGGCTGACCCCGGCACGACCGGCGTGGGGCACGCTGGCGACGCTGGCGGTTGCCACGCTGCCGCAGTGGGCCCGGAGGATGTACTCGCTGCCGGGGTTCGGGGTGACCGATGCGGCGGCGACGGCGGGACTGCGCGCGTACCGGCAGGCGATGCTGCGGCTGCCGCAACGGGCCCGGCGCTCCCCGATCGTGTGGGCCGGCATGGCGCGGGTCGGGCAGGCGGTCCCCGTCTCCGCCTGAGCCTCGCGGGCGCGGGCCGTCAGGGTGCGGGCGCGTCGTCCTCGGGGAGGAAGCTCCACGTCTCCCGCGGCGGGGTCGCCGCCTGGCCGGTGGGGCAGCTGGGCCGGAAGTCGCACCAGCTGCACTGCCGCCCGGGCACCGCCGGGAAGGCGACGTCCGGGTCCTCCCCGGCGTCGACCGCGGCGGTGGCCGTGGCGATGTCGGCGGCGATGTCCTCGGCGCGGCGGACGTGGTTGGCCAGCGACCGGTCGGTGTGCTCGAAGGCGGCCACCGTCCCGCTGGGCAGGTGGTGCAGCTCCACGCGGTTGCAGGGCCGGCGCAGCGTGCGCCGCACCCCGAGCACGTAGGCGGCCAGGGCGGGTGACCCGCGGGCCTCGTCGTCGGTACAGACCGCCCGGCCCGTCTTGTAGTCCACGACCACCAGTTCGTCGCCGCGCTGGTCGATGCGGTCCACCCGGCCCGACAGGGCCAGGCGCTCGGTGGTGGCGGCCACCTGGCGCTCGGTGCCGACCGGCTCGTCGGTGGGGTCGAGCCCGGCCACGTAGTCGGTGAGCCAGCCGGCCGCGCGGGCCCGCCACCGGTCGGCCTGCTCGGCGTCGCGGAAGCCGGCCGACGACCAGACCGAGTAGAGCAGTTGCCGGGCCGCCGCGGGCGTCCGCTTGGGCACCGGCAGCTCCCACCAGGAACGCAGCGCGGCGTGCACCCCCGACCCGACGCTGTTGTGCGCCCACGCCGGCCCCTTGGGCGGGGTCGGCCGGTCGACGTACCCGTGCCGGTACCGGCGCGGGCAGTCGGCGAACGCGGCCAGCTTGCTCGGCGTGGCCGGGAACAGCCGCCGCGGCATGCCGGGCATCTCCAGCTGCGCGCTCCCCATGTCCGCCACGCTAACCGCGCGGACCGACGGTCCCGCGTCAGTCGCGGTACGGCGCGGCGCCCGTGCCGGCGGCGAGGAGTGCCTCCCACTGGTCGGGCGCGGTGGTGCAGGCCGCGATC
Source organism: Geodermatophilus sabuli (assembly GCF_900215145.1). GTDB lineage: Bacteria > Actinomycetota > Actinomycetes > Mycobacteriales > Geodermatophilaceae > Geodermatophilus > Geodermatophilus sabuli. Next base: position 207,837 of record NZ_OBDO01000010.1, read on the forward strand.
GGCGTCGCCTTGTTGGCGCCGTGGTAGTCGCTGGAACCGGTCACCAGCAGGCCGAGGTCGTCGGCCAGCCCGCGCAGGTGCGCTCGCTCCTCCGGGTCGTGGTCGGGGTGGTCGACCTCCAGGCCGAGCAGTCCGGCGGCGACCATCGCCGCGATCGCCTCGTCACCGACCACCCGGCCGCGCTTGGTGGCCAGGCCGTGCGCGAAGACCGGCACACCGCCGGCGGCCCGGATCAGCGCGATGCCGTCCAGCACGTCGGTGTCGGCCTTGGCGACGTAGTAGGGGCTGCGGTGGTGCAACAGGCTGGCGAAGGCGTGGTCGACGGACTCGACCACGCCCGCCTCGACGAGGGCCCGCGCGACGTGCGGCCGGCCGACCACGCCGCCGGCCGACCGCTCCACGATCTCCGCCCACGCCACCGGGTAGCCGGCCTCGGCGAGGGCGGTCACGATGCGCTCTCCCCGGCCGAGCCGCTCCGTGCGCAGCCGCGCGCGCTCCTCGGCCAGCCCCGGGTGCGCGGGGTCGAACAGGTAGGCCAGCAGGTGCACGCTGATCGGCGGCGCGCCGGCCGGGAACCAGCGGCAGGACAGCTCCATGCCCGGGACGACGGTCAGCCCCCCGGGTCGCGCCGCCTCCGCCTCCGCCCACCCGCCGGTGGTGTCGTGGTCGGTGAGCGCGACGACGTCGAGGCCGGCGGCGGAGGCCGTGGCGAGCAGCTCAGCGGGGGTCTGGGTGCCATCGGAGACCGACGAGTGGGTGTGGAGGTCGATCCGCATCACCGGCCAGCCTGCCGTACCGGGGCCGTTCCCGCCGGGAGGCCCCGCGCTCAGCGTCGGCGTCCGGCCACCCGTGGGGCCCGCGGACGCCGCTGGATCGGCTGGGTGTCCCGTCGTCCGCCCGCGGACCCCGGACGCAGCCGGGAGCGCCGACGTGGCTCGGCGTTGCCCTCGTCGTCCCCGGAGTCCGCGCCGTTGCTACCGAACAGCAGGTCGCTGACCTTGCGGTAGAGGAGGTCGGCGCGAGGCAGGTAGGTGATCTCCGACAGCGCCTGTTGCTGGCCGGCGGACTCGAATCGGAAGGTGCCGTACCCGAGCAGCTGGCCGAACAGCGTCTCCTTGTACGTCAGGTCGGTGATGCGGCGCAGCGGCAGCAGGGCGACCGTGCGCACGACCAGGCCGCTGGTCAGCAGCACGCGACGGTTGGTGACGATGAAGTGCCGCTTCCACCACTCCCCGATCCGCAGGCCCAGGTACACCACGACACCCACGAGCACGAGGAAGCCGGCAGTCGTGGAGACCCGGTTGTCCCGGTCGAGCAGCAGGAGCCACAGGCCCAGGGCGAGGAACGGGAGGGACTTCAGCCCCGGTCCGATCAGCACCGCCCAGTGCCGGCGGGTGGCGATGACCGGCGGCTGCTCGAGCGGCAGCAGGTACTTCTCGGCGTCCTTGCTCCACCGTGGCCGCCGGCCGTCGGACGGTGGCCGGGGACCTGCCGGGCCGGACACGGCGCGCGGCTAGACCAGCGACCCGACGAAGGCCGCGAAGGACGACGCCGCGTCGCCGAGAGCCTCTCCGACCGTCCGGACGATCTCGGCGGAGCTCTCCGGCGCCTGGATGATGTAGAAGATCACGAAGGCGACGACCAGCCAGGTGAGGACCTTCTTCAGGGTCACCACCACCTCCGCGAGTGCGTGTCGGGCCGAGGGGACAGGGGTCCCCACGGCGAGCACCATGGGTAACACAGGTCCCAGGGGTCCCTCCCGGGACACGCCGCCGGGGTTGCAGGCCGATCCGGTCCGTTCCGTCACGTCCCCGGCAGGAGGTGCTCGCTCGGTGGTCCCAGGGGCAGGTCCGGGTAGAGCCGCTCCCGGAGGTCGAGCAGGGTGAGCTGCTCGGCGAGCAGCCAGGCCGCCGACATCGGCCACATGACCAGCCACAACCACACGCCGTACGCCTCCCCCACGAAGGCGGCACGGTCGTCGGAGGTCGGCACCGCCCACAGCGGCGCCCGCTGCCCGGCGGCCTCGACGTCGGCGGAGGACGGCCCGGAGATGACGTCGCCCGGGTCGAGGCCGGGCAGCCCGGCATAGCCGCAACCCACCCCGGTGCCCGGCTCCTCGGCCACGAGCACCAGCTCCGCCGACCCGCCCAGCGGCGCCGGCCCGGCGCAGTCGACGACGATCGCGCGGGCCCCCGGTTCCCCACCCCAGGCCAGGCCGGTGACCGACCAGCCCGTCGGCATGGGGTCCGGCACCCACGCCGGCACGCGGGCGTCGGCGGTGACGGCCGAGATCGCGTCGTGCGCGATCAGCAGCGTGTGGTGCAGCGGCGTCACCGCACCGTGCACGTGGCACCAGGCCTGACCGGAGTTCCCCGGGCGGACGACCAGGCGTTCGCCGCAGCGGGGACAGACCGTGGTGGCAGTCATCGGGCATCACCGTCCTGTGACCGGAGGGGTTCGTCAAGCGCAGCGCCCGGCTGCCGGCTCTGAGCTGCGTACCGTGCCGGGCATGCCGCCCGACCCCGCCGCCCGGCCGACGACACCGGTGGTCGCCTGCGTAGGCGCGGTGGTGCACGACCCGCGGGGCCGGTTGCTGCTGATCCGCCGCGGTCACGAGCCCGGCCGCGGCCTGTGGTCGGTGCCCGGCGGACGGGTCGAGCCCGGCGAGTCCCTCGAGGCCGCGGTGCAGCGGGAGGTCCTCGAGGAGACCGGCCTGCGGGTGCGGGCCGGGGCTCCGGTCGGCCGGATCGAGGTCCCGGGGCCCGGCGTCGTCTACGACGTCGTCGACCTCGCCTGCACCCTGCTGGACCCGGACGCCGTCCCCGTGGCCGGGGACGACGCGGACGCGGTGGCCTTCGTCACCGCGGCCGACCTGGAGCGCCTGGCCTGCACCCCGCGCCTGCTCGAGACCCTGCGCGGCTGGGGCGTGCTCCCGGCCTGAGCGCAGCGACCCGTGGTCAGCGGGGCAGCGGTCCGGGGCGACCGGGCTGCTCGCCGCCCCGGGCCTCGCCGTAGGACCGCTTGGGCACCATGACCTTGCGCCGGAAGACACAGACCACGGTGCCGTCCTGCTTGTACCCGATGGTCTCGACGTGCACGACGCCACGGTCGTCCTTCGACTTCGACTCGGTCTTGTCCAGCACCGTCGTCTCGCCGTAGATCGTGTCGCCGTGGAAGGTCGGCGCCACGTGCCGCAGCGACTCGACCTCGAGGTTGGCGATCGCCTTGCCCGAGACGTCCGGGACGCTCATACCCAGCAGCAATGAGTAGATGTAGTTGCCGACGACGACGTTCCTGCCGAAGTCGGTGGTCTCCGCCGCGTAATGGGAGTCCAGGTGCAGCGGGTGGTGGTTCATCGTGAGGAGGCAGAACAGGTGGTCGTCGTACTCGGTGACGGTCTTGCCGGGCCAGTGCTTGTAGACGGCCCCGACCTCGAACTCCTCGTAGTACCGACCGAACTGCATCTGCTGGCTCCCGGTGTCGACGCTGACGGCGGGGCGCGGACGACCGGCGGGCGAGCCCACACGACCCGGCGGGCCAGTTGCCCACCACGCGGCGTCGGTGCCCCATCTGGACGGGCGCCGATCCTACGATGCCCCGGTGCCACCGGTTCTCCCCGTTCGTGAACCCGGGGAGGCCGGCGTCGCGCACCTCTCCCCCACCGGCCGGGCCGCCCGGCTGGCCGCTACGGCCGTCGTCCTGGCGGTGCTGCTCGGCGGCACCCTGTGGGGCACCGACTCGGACTTCCCGTTCGGCCCGTTCCGCATGTACTCGACGCGGGCCGACCCCGACCGCCCGGTGGTCTCCACCCGCGTGGTCGGTCTGACCGCCGACGGCGCGGAGGTCCGCCTCTCCGGCGGGGAGGTCGGCCTGCGCCGCGCGGAGTTCGAGGGGCAACTGCCCCGCCTGGTGGACCAGCCGGAGCTGCTGACCCTGCTCGCCGAGACCTACGCCGACCACCACCCCGCCGCCGAACCGCTCGTGGAGGTGCAGGTCGTGCAGCGCCGGTACGAGCTCGTGGACGGCCGGCAGACCGGTGAGGCCACCGACAGCGTCCTCGTGGCCCAGGAGCTGGAGGGCGCTCCGTGAGCCGCACGCCGTCGACCGGAGCCCGGCCCGAGCGGACCCGCTCCTCGACCGGCGAGGCACCCGGACGGGCCTCCGGCTGGTGGTTCCGGCCGGTCCCGCTGGCCCGGATCGCGGTCTTCCGGACCATCGCCTACCTGTTCGTCCCGGTCGACGTCTTCCTGACCACGGCGTGGGTACGGGCGCACGCCGGCGTCCCGACCGAGTACTACCAGCCCCTCACCATCGGCCGGCTCCTGCCGCTGCCCACACCGACGTCCACCGTGGTGCACGTCGTCCAGTGGGCCCTGGTGGTGGCGGCGCTGCTGGCGGCCACCGGCCGGGCGCCCCGCCTCCTCGGCACCGCGGTGTTCCTCCTCTACTCCGAGTGGATGGTCATCGCCATGAGCTACGGGAAGGTGGATCACGACCGGATCGCCTACCTCGTCGCGCTGGCCGTGCTGCCCACCATCGGACGGGTGCGGTGGCGGGACCGGCGCACCTCCGAGGCCGCCGGCTGGGCCATGGCGGCGGTGTTCGTCACCGTCATGCTCACCTACTTCCTCGCCGCCTGGGCCAAGATGCGCTTCGGCGGCTGGGACTGGGCCACCGGGTCGACGCTGGCCCGGGCCATCGTGCGCCGGGGCACGGTGCTGTCGGACTGGACCCTCGAGGTCCCCGGTCTGCTAGTGGCCGCCCAGTGGGCGATGCTCGTGCTCGAGTTCGCCGCACCGCTGATGCTGCTCGTGTGGTCCAACCGCGCCCGGGTCGCACTGGTGGTGTTCCTGCTCGGCTTCCACCTGGCGGTCTTCGCCAGCGTGGGGATCATCTTCCTGCCGCACTGCGTGGCGATCCTGTCGATCCTGCCCTGGGAGCGGGTGCCCGACGCGGTCCGGCAGCTGCGCGAGCGGACCGCCCGTGGTCGCCCGGCGCTGGCGCAGCAGTCGGCCGGCGCCGCGCCACCGGGCTGAGCACTCCCCCGTCGGGGCCTCCTCACAGCAGCGCGCTGATCCGGGCCGCCATGTCCGCCTCGTGCTGCTGGTAGGAAGCCGCCACACCGTCGAGCAGGGTGCCCATGCCGGTGAGCGCGTCACTCACCCCCTGGGCGCTGAGCCGCCACTGCTCGTAGAGCTCGGTGAACCGCACCGCCGCCTGGCTGTCGGTCCACCCCTCCAGCACCGACGCGTTGACGCTGCTGGACAGGGTGACGTGCCGTGTGGCGGTGTCGGACGCCTCGGCCCGGCACTGCCCGGCCATCGACTGCAGGGTGGCGATGTCGACCTTCACGGTCCCTCCTCGGTCCGGGCCTCTCCCGGTCGCTGCGCACGCTAGGAGGGAGCGGGGGCCACGACGGCCCGGGCGTCCACAGGCGCTCGCGCCGTCCACAGATCCCGGCAGCGGCCGCCGCGGCGGGCGACGGCACCGCACGGTGGTGGCGTGCCCGCCCCCTCCCCTGCCGCACCGCGTACCGCCCGGTGCTGGACCGTCGTCACCCCCGGCGGTCCGGTCGACGTGGAGGTCATGGCTGCCGACGACGAACACCTGGATGCGGTGGCGCCCCGGCTGGTCCGCGCGCTGCGCCTGCCGCCCGCGGGCCTGTGGTCGGGGTCGACCCGCCTGCCGGAGGGGCTGCCGCTGACCGATCCCGCGTTGGCCCACGGCGCGGTACTCGGCCTCGGGCGCCCCGGTCCCCGTCCCGCGGACGGCGAGCGGTCCAGCGCGCTGGAACTCCACGTCGTCGGTGGACCGGAGGCGGGCAGCGCCCTCCCCCTCCCCCGCGGACGGCACGTGGTGGGACGAGGTGCGGCCGCCGACGTCGACCTGGCCGATCCGGACGTCTCCCGCCGGCACCTGCTCGTCGAGGTCGGCGCCGGCGAGCTGACCGTGTGCGACCTGGGCTCGACGAACGGCAGCCGGCTCGACGACGACCCGCTGGACGAGCGACCCCGTACCTGGCCGGCCGGCTCCGTCCTGCATGTGGGCGCCAGCACGCTGGCCACGGCCGGGCCTGCGGACCCCCGCGCATCCGTGCAGCCGGCTCCCGGCGGCCGCGTCCGCCTCCGTCCCCCACCGCGCATGGAGCCACTCCGCCCGGAGGTCGACGTGACCTTCCCCGCCGCACCCACCGCGGTTCCGCGGCGCAGGCTGGCGTGGGTCGCCGTGGTCCTGCCCGCCCTCGGCGGGGTGGTCCTCGCCTGGGTGCTGGGAGTTCCGCACTTCCTCTTCTTCGCCCTGCTCAGCCCGGTCGTCGCCGTGGGCACCTGGCTCTCCGACCGGTGGACGGGCCGCCGCAGCGGTCGCCGCACGGCGGCAGCCCACGCCGCGGAGGTGGCGACGGCCCAGGCCCGTCTGCAGGAGGCCCTGCGCGCCGACGTCCAGGCGGCACGGGCCGCGCATCCCGACCTGGCCCGTCTGGCCGGGGCCGCGCGGCGTCGTTCCGCCGTCCTCTGGCAGCGCCAGCAGGGAGACGGCGACGCGCTGACGGTGCGCCTCGGCAGCGGCCCGGGCCGGTCCGCCGTCACGTGCGTGCAGGTCGACGGCACACGCGAACGGCAGACCGCGACACGCCTGCCGGTCGTCGTGGCGCTGGGGGTCACCGGCGGGCTCGCCGTCACCGGTCCGCGCTCCCATGTCGTCGGCGTGCTGTCCGGCGTCGTCGCGCAGCTGGTCGCGCTGCACGCGCCCGGCGAGGTCGAGCTGGTCCTGCTCACCGACAACGAGCGCCTCCCCGACTGGTCCTGGCTCCGCTGGCTCCCGCACGTCGGCCCCGGTTCCGTGCACAGCGCCCCCGCCGGCGGGGACGACGGCGGTGACGCCGCGCTGGCCGCCTGGGTGACCACGACGGCCGCACGCCGGCGAGCCGGAGCGCACGAGGGCGGGTCCTCGGGGCCGAGCGGGGCGACCGGCGCGGGGCCGGGGTGGCTCGTCGCCCTCGTCGACCGTCCGGCCGGTCCGCGCCTGTCGGCCGCACTGCGTGCCGCCCGCGACGCCGGCGTCGTGACCCTCACCTGCGGTTCGTCGCTGCCGCGCCTGCCCGCCGCGCCCGACGCGGTCCTGGAGTTGGCCGGGGAGACGGGGGACGCCGCCACCTTGCACCGCGCGGGAACGGTCGAGCAGGCAGGGATCACCGTCGACCGCCTGCCGGCACGGGTGGCCGAGGCGCTCGCTCGCGACCTCGCCCCGCTTGCTCCCCCGATTCCCGCGCGCGTGGTCCCCCGCCGGGTCCGGCTCCTCGACCACCCGGGCCACGGTCTGCGGATCGACGCCGACGGTACGGCGACCGGCACGTGGCCCCGCTCCCGCGACCGGCTCGTCACCGCCCTCGGACGCACGGCGGAGGGTGAGATCGTCATCGACCTCTGCCGCCAGGGGCCGCATGTCCTCGTCGCGGGGACGACCGGCTCCGGCAAGTCCGAACTGCTGCAGACGCTGATCGCCGGCCTGGCGCTCGGGCACCCGCCGGATCGCTGCTCGTTCCTGCTGGTCGACTACAAGGGGGGCGCCGCCTTCGCCGAGGCCGCCGCGCTGCCCCACACCGTGGGCCTCCTCACCGACCTCGACGGCACCACGACGGCCCGGGCCCTGCGCTCGCTCGGCGCCGAGCTGACTCGGCGCGAGGCGCTGCTGGCGGCGCGCGGGGCCCGGGACATCGCGGCGCTGCCGGATGACGAGGACCTGGCGCGCCTGGTCATCGTCGTGGACGAGTTCGCCGGCCTGGCCGAGGAGCTGCCCACCTTCGTGACCGGCCTGGTCGGGATCGCCCAGCGCGGGCGCTCCCTGGGCGTGCACCTGGTCCTGGCCACCCAGCGACCGGGCGGGGTCGTGTCACCGGAGATCCGGGCCAACTGCACGCTGCGGATCTGCTTGCGCACCACCGACGAGGGCGACTCCCGAGACGTGCTCGGCAGCCCGTCGGCGGCACACCTGCCCACCGACGTCCCGGGTCGCGCCTACCTGCGGGTGGGTGGCAGCACACCGCTCCTGTTCCAGGCGGCACGCGTCGCCGGGGCACCGCCGTCCCTGGACGAGGACGGTGCACGGGTCCGCCCCTGGAACTGGCCGCTGACCACGCCGGGGGCCGAGGACGCCCCGCCGGCCGGGAGGACCGACCTCGCCCGGCTGACGCAGGCGCTGGACCGGCACGCGTCGGCGTCGGGGATCCGCCGGCCGCACCGCCCGTGGTGCCCGCCGCTGCCCGACGTGATCCGCGCCGAGGACCTGCCGCCGGACTCACCCGGTCCGCCCGCCGGCGCAGGCGCTGGCGCAGCAGGAGCCGGACGCCGCCGGCTGCGGATCGGGCTGCTCGACCGGCCCGACACCCAGTCGCAGCAGCCGCTCTGCCTCGACCTCGAGCGGGGCGGCGGGTGGCTCGCGGTGGGCGGCGCACGCAGCGGCCGGACGACCTTCCTGCGCACCGTGCTCGCCGAGGCGGTCGCCGCCCTGTCCCCCGGCGAACTGCACGTCCACGTGCTCGACCACGGCGGCGGAGCGCTGGCCAGAGCCGCGGCGCACCTGCCGCACACCGGCACGGCGGTGGGCCGCGGCGACCTCCTGCGCACCGTGCGACTGCTCGACCGCCTCGCCCAGGAGGTGTCCGTCCGGCGCGCCGAGTCGCCGCCGGGCGCGACACCGCACCTGCTCCTGTTGGTGGACGGGGTGGAGGAGCTGAGCAGCCTGCTCGACGAGGTGGATCCCACCAGCGGGTCAGCAGGCCTGCTCCGCCTCGTGCGGGACGGGGCGGCGGCCGGGCTCACCTGCGTGCTGACGGCCGAACGCGCCGTTCCCGGGGGCCGACTGGCCGGTGCCGTCACCACCCGGCTGGTACTGCCGCTCCCAGACCGGGCCGACTACGCCATCGCGGGCGTCCCCGCCCGATCCGTCCCGGAGCACCGGCCGGCAGGACGGGCGCTGCTGGGTGAGGACGGCGTCGCGTGTCAGCTGGCGCTACCGCGTCAGGTGCTCTCCCCTGCGATGTGGCGGCCCACCGCACCCGGAGGCCGCCCCCTCACCATCCCGGAGCTGCCGGCCGACCCCCTGCTGCCCCTGCCCGGGGGCACCGCCGGCTCCGAGGCGCTGCGGCTGCCGGTGGGTCCGGGCGGTGACGAGGGCGCGGTGCAGGAGGTCGACCTGGTCGATGCCGGCGGGCTCCTGGTCGTCGGGTCGCCGGGGAGCGGGCGCAGCACCGCCCTCGACGCCTTCACCGCTCATCTGGTGGCCGGCGGGGTGCCGGTCGTGCGTGTCGGCCGTGGAGCCGTCCGCGCGTCGGCGGGGGGCCGGCTGACGTGGCTGGACTGCACCGACGTGGAGGGGTGGCGGTCCTGGCTGGGGTCCCTGCAGAGCACCGAGGGGGCGGTCGTCGTCGACGACCTCGGCACGGTCGCCGAGTCCCCCGTCGTGACCGCACTCGGTAGCGCTGAGCCCACCGACCGGGTGGTCCTCGTGGCAGCGGGATCGGCTCAGGAGCTGGCCGCCGTGTACCGGGGCCCGGTCACCGCGCTGCGGCGGCGCCGGAGCGGGCTGCTGCTGTGCCCGGCCCCCGGCGACGCCGATCTGCTGGGCATCCGGCTCCCGCGCACAGCGGTGCCCCGCCGTCCCGGTTCCGGGTGGCTGGTCACGGCCGGGACCCCGCAACGCGTGCAGGTCGCCCGACGCCGGCCCGCCGGCCCGGCCGTCCCCTCCGCCCACGAGCGGGCGACGGCGAACCGGTGAACCTGGTGCGCGGCCTCGGGTCAGAGCAGTTCGAGCACCGTGCCGATCTCCTGGCTGGCGTACCAGGCCAGCTCGTGGCCCTCGGCCTGGTCGACGACGAACTGCGCGTCCTCGCTGCCCAGGTCCGCCTCGAGCACGACGTTGACCGCGGCCCGCACGTCCTCCTCCGCGTCGGCGCCATCGATGTGCGCGCTGGCGACATCACGCAGGGCGATGTCCGCGGTGACCCGCACCGCGCCGTGCTCGGTGTCGGCGTCGTCGATCTCGGAGACCTCGGAGTCCGAGACGTCGGCGGCGAGCACCACACGCCGGCGCACCGCGGTCGGGTCGATGTCGAGCAGTCGCAGGCTGGCCCGGCCCGCGCCGAGCAGGGCCGCGTACTCCAGCTCCTCGACGTCGGCCTCCGCGTCGCTCACCGCGTAGAACTCGCGCAGCCGCGGGGTCACCGCGAAGGCGGTGTGCGGGCCGGCCAGGCGACCGTCGTCCACGAGGGTCCGCAGGACGCTCGTCGTCGCAGGCAGATACACACGCACCGGGGAGGCTCCTTGTCGCTGGTGGTCAGCGCGACGGTATCCCGGCGGCCGGTGACGCCCCCCGCGCGCGGCTCAGCCGGCGGTCTCGACCAGCGTCCCGAGCTCCTGCTCGAGCAGGTCGGCCAGCACGTCCACGTCCCCCACGCTGTCGCGGTCGGCATTCAACCCGAAGAAGATGCGGCCGTCGTAGCTGGTGATGCCCACCGAGAGCCCCTGCCCCGGCGCCAGCGGCACCACCGGGAAGACCTCCAGCATCCGGCTGCCGGCCGCGTACAGCGGGAGCTGCGGGCCGGGCACGTTGGTGATCACCAGGTTCGACATGCGACGGGACAGCCCACGCGCCGCCCGGGCGCCGAGCGCGTGCAGGGTGGGGGGCGCGAAGCCGGTCAACGCGATGAGTGTCTCGGCACCGACCGACCGGCCGTGCTGGTCGACCCCGCGCATGGCATAGCTGATCCGCGCCAGCCGCATCCGGGGGTTGGCTTCCCCGACCGGGAGGTCGACGAGGTAGCTGGAGACCCGCGTGCCGGGCGCCTCCTCCTCCTCGCCCTGGACGGACACGGGGACCATCGCACGGATCGAGGTGGACCCGAGCACGGCCTGCCCGCGCGACAGCAACCAGTCGCGGAGCGCTCCGGCGACCACGGCCAGCAGGACGTCGTTGACGGTCCCGCCGTGGGCCTTGCGCACCTTCTTCACGTCGTCGAGGTCGGCGCGTGCCACCGCGACCCGCCGCTGGCTGCCGTTCGTCGCGTTCAGCGGGCTGTGCGGCGCTGCCCACAGCGCCGACCGGGTGGCGCGGACCATGCCGCCGACGGCACTGCCCAGCCGGGCGCCCGTGGCACGCAGGTCGGCGACCGCCTGCCGGGCGGTGTCCACGACCGCCGTGGGGCGAGCGACGTACTCGCCCACGGCCTCGAGGGCCAGCTGCAGGGCGGTCGGCAGCCGGTGCGGACGCCACGGCTCCGGCGCCGGGAGGGGGGCGTCCGGGGACGGGTCGAGCAGCACCTGCCCGATGTCCACGGCGCCGAGCCCGTCGATGAGGGCCGGGTGGGTCTTGGTGACGACAGCGACCCGGTCGTCGGCCAGGCCCTCCACGAGGTAGAGCTCCCACAGCGGGCGGCTGCGGTCCAGCGGTCGCGCGGTCACCCGGGAGACCAGGTCGAGCAACTGCGCCTCGGTGCCCGGGCGCGGCACGGCCGACCGCCGCACGTGGTAGTCGGCGTCGAAGTCGGGGTCGTCGGCCCACACCGGGTCGGCCAGGTGCCCGGGCACCTCCAGCACCCGTTGCCGGTAACGCGGCACCAGCGGCAACCGGGCCTCGACGAGCGCCGCGATGGCCTCCAGCCCACCCGGTGGCGGCTCGAGCACCAGCACTCCGGCCACGTGCATCGGGCTGTCCGGCCTCTCCAGGTAGAGGAAGGACGCATCCAGGGTCGTCAGGCGCTCCACGGTCGGTCTCCTCCCCATCGAGGGCTCACGCTACGTCGCGGCCGGACCGGCCGGCACCCGCGGCGCAGCCGGAGCCTGCCCGTCCGGGAGCCGGGCACACGGCTGTCCGAGTCGGCGTCGCCGCCGCCCCCGGCGGTCCGGGTCCCGACCGCCACCGGCGCACCTCAGCCGGCCCGCCGGCGTGCCCCGACCCGCCGACGGCCGGTGTCCGGTCGCGGGACGCCCGCCACCACCGCGGCGAGTTCCCGCAGCTGGGTCCGCAGCGGTGAGGACGGAGCCACCTCGGCGAGGGTGCGGCCGTCCGCGAGCGCGGCGTCGGTCGCGCGCCGGTCCGCGGGCAAGAACGCGGCCACGTCGTGTCCGGCGAACCGCTCCAGGGCCTCCGCGATCTCCCGCCTCGGGTCGCCGGGCACCGGTCCGCGCCGCACCTGGTTGACCACGACCACCGGTTCGACGCCCGGGACGGTGTCCCGCAGCTCGCCCAGTGCGCGGATGGTGCGCTGCAGCGCCACCGGGTCGGCGCCGCTGACGCAGAGGACCGTGTCGGCCGCCTCCAGGACGGTCAGGGTCACCCCGTTGCGCCGGGGCGCCGCGGTGTCGAAGGACAGTTCCTCGTCCTCCTCCAGGTTGAACGAGCAGTCGACCACGATCAGGTCGGCGGCCCGCCGGGCCTCCTCGAGCACCGCTGCGACCCCGTGCGGTCTCAGCTCCGGCCAGCGGTCGGCACGGGCCAGTCCGGTGAGCACACCCAGCCGGGGCCGCACCGCCCACGCCAGCCGCGCCAGGGCCGCCTCGTCGAGCGTGCCGGCCGCCGCCTGGCGGGCCGCGCCGGCGAGGCCGGGCGACTCGTCCAGCAGACCGAGGACCTGCGCGACCACGCCGCCGTACACGTCGGCGTCGATCAGCAGGGTCCCGACGTCGAGCCGGGCCGCCTCGTCCGCGAGGCCCACCGAGACCGTCGTCCGCCCGGGCGCGCCGGTCGGCCCCCACACCGCGACCACCCGGCCTGCGCCGGGCTGCCGCTCCACCGGCACCGCGGCCGGCACCGGATCCGGCAGGGCCGCCCGCGGATCAGCGATGCCCCGGCCGGCCGGCGGCCGACCGGCGACCGCGTCCCGCAGGGTGCGGGCGATGCCGTCGGGCTCGGTGTCGGCGGGCAACACGTGGACGACGCCCAGCGCGCGGAGCCGGTCCGCCGCCTGGTGGTCGCCAGGGTCCACGAGCCCGACCACGGCGACACCGGCGGCCGCCAGGCGGGCGACAGCGTCGGTGTCCAGCCGCCGCAGGTCCGCGGAGAGCAGCGCGGCCTGGCCGGTCCCGGTCGCGGCAGCCGCCAGCAGTTCGGAGACATCGACGCAGCGCCGGACGACCGTGACCCCGTGGTCGGTGCGATCCAGCGCCCCGACCAGGGCCGACTCCCAACCGGCTCCGGTGACCGCCGTGAAGACCTGCACGGCCATCAGGGCGTCGACTCCGCCCCGGCGCCGGACACCGCGCCCACCGGAGAGCCCGGGCCCGCCGGCTCCGCAGCCACCTCTCCGGCGTCGGCCCCGGTGGCGGCACCGGTCCCGGCCGCCGCACCCGCCGGCTCCGGCGCGTCGTCCCCGGCACCTGCCCCCGACCGCGCCGCCGGCCCGGACGGCGCGGTCCCCGACGTCCCCGCTGCGGGGACCCGCGCCGTGCCGGTGTCCCGGCTCCCGCCGGAGCCGGCAGCGGCGTCGGCCGAACCGGCCGCAGGCGCCGCCTCCACCGCCTCGTGGACGACGACCACCAGCGGTCGGCCGGCGATCGCTCCCAGCACCGCGGGGGCGCGGTCGACCGGCACCGAGACCACCACCTGCACCGTCGTCGTGGCCGTGGACAGGACGCCCTCGGCCCGGCCCGAGATCGCCTGGACCGGGGCCGCGCCGACGACGAGTGACACGTCGGAGGGGCCGCCGGCGCCGACCGTCGGGTCGGCCACCGCGTAGACGTCCACGACCTGACCGCGGACCAGGCCCGGCGGGACGTACCCGGCCTGCACCGGCAGCGCCAGCTGCACGAGCTCGGCCGGCTCCTCGAGCGACGCGCGGGGCACCAGCTCCCCGGCGCGCACGGCCCGCGCGAGCGTGCGCCCCTCCGGCTTCGTGCCGGCCGCCAGATACGCGCCCGCCGTGCCGTCGAGCCGGACGTCGACGGAGACGAGGTCCGCCGCGGTGAGGACGGTCCCGGCGGCGAGGTCCCCGGCGGCGGACCAGACCGGGACGGTGGCGTCGGCGGCGGCGACCACCCGGGCACCGAGCAGCACCGAGCCGAGCACGAGGAGGACGCCGAGGACCAGGCGGAGGTCGAGCCAGCGCGGGGGTCGGACCCGCCGCGGCACCGGGCCCGCGACCGGATCGGCCGGGTGCGGTGAGGTGGGGGCGGCGCTCGGCGAGCTCACGGCCAGTGGTTCCTCCGGACTCGGATCGTCGTCGACGACCTCGTTGGGTGACGGTCGGACGCAGATGATGCGGCACGGACGCGTATCGCCGCAGTCGCCGTCCACACGTTCGGGTGTGGACGACGCGCATGCCACCCGGACGGGGCTGCCAGACTGTGCGGGACCGGACGGAGAGACCCGATGCCCACACCGCGCTTCCTGACCCTCGACGACGTCGCCGAGATCCTCAACGTGTCGTGGTCGCAGGCCTACGCGCTCGTCCGCCGCAAGGAGCTCATCGCCATCCAGATCGGCGGCCGCGGCCAGTGGCGCGTGGAGGTCGACGAGCTGGAGCGGTTCATCCAGCAGAAGTACGCCGAGGCGCGCGCCGGCACCGTCCCCGAGCGGCCCGCCGTCCCCGACGGGTCCGGCGAGCACCCGGAGCAGGACGTCGCGAGCACGCCGTCGGCCACGGGCGGTCGCCGCCGGCGCTGAGCACGGTCAGTCCAGGCCCGGGGTCAGGGTCCGCACCACCGCGACCGCCGGGAGCACCACCGCCCGTACGCCCCGCACCGCGCCGGCACGTCGTGGCTGGTCCACGTCGTGCTCCGCCAGTTCCACGTAGTCCGCTCCCACCCCGTCGACGGTGCCGCCGTACACGGAGCCGTCGTCGAGGACCACCTGGACGACGGCCCGGTCGCGGGCCAGCCCGCGCAGCGCCCGCCGCAGGTCGAGCCGGCCGCGCACCGCCCTCTCCGGCTCCGGCAGCGCCGTGGCCCGTCCCAGTCCGGCGACCGAGCGCACCGCCGCGAGCGCCACGAGCACCTCCCGCCGGCCGTCGTCGACCAGCAGGAGCCAGTCGCTGCCGACGTCCGCGAGCGTCCCTGCCACGTCCCCGGCACCGCGGCAGCGCACCGCGATGCGCATGCCCGCCGATCCGGCCACGCGCTCTGCGAATCGGACCGCGCCGAGCTCCGCGCGACGGCGGGATCCGTCCTCGGCCCGTTCGGCCGCCGTCTCCGCCGCCTCGAACTCGGCCGCCAGGTCGGCGAACAACTGCTGCCAGCGCATCCCCGCACCTCCTTCGCTCAGGGTAGATCGATGTTGACCCTTGCGTTTGCTTGCGTTTGCTTGCTTTAGTCTCGCTCTAGTTCGCGTTGACGAGGAGGAGACATGTCGATCCGGCGCCTGCTGGGAACGGCCGTGGCGATGGCTGCCGTCGCGGTCGCGCTGGGCGCGGTCACGCCCGACCTCGGCGCGATCGCCGCGTACGGCCTCGATCTGCAGCGGGACATCGACGTCCGGGGGGCGGAGACGCTCCTGCTCGCCGGCGTCGCCGCGGTCGCCTGGGGCGTCTGGGCGTGGGGGGTCCTGGGCCTGCTGCTCACCGCCGCATCCGCGGCGCCAGGCGTGGCCGGCTCCGTCGCCCGCGCGGTCACCCGCCGCCTGCTCCCCGCCGGCGCTCGACGCGCCGCCGCCGTGGCGCTCGGCGTCGGGCTGGTCGCCGGGGCGCCGCTGCTGACCGCATGCGGCCCGGGCGCCGCACACGCCGGCCCGGCCGCAGCCACGCCTGCGGCGGTCGACCGGCCGACGCTCCCCCCGACCGCCGCGGACTGGCCCAGCCAGGTCGCCGACTGGCCCACGGCGCCGGCATCCACACCCGCACCCACAGCCGGAGCACCGGCGGCGACGCCGCCCCCCACAGCGCTCCCAACCACAGCGCTCCCAACCACAGCGCCGCCGACCACAGCGCCCCCGACCGCGGCACCGCCGTCGTCACCGGACGTCGCCGCCCTGACCGCACCCGGGGCCGTCCCCGACTGGCCGATGCCGGCACCCGGTTCCCGCGTGGTCCTCCGCGGCGAGTGCCTCTGGGACATCGCGACCGCCGACCTGCGGCAGCGCACCGGGCGCAGCCCGATCGGCAGCGAGGTCGCGGCGGCCGTCCACGCCTGGTGGCAGGCGAACGCCGCGGTCATCGGTCCGGACCCCGACGTCCTGCTGCCCGGTCAGGTCCTGCGGCCGCCCGCGGCGCCGTGACCGCCCCCTGCATCCCCGACCGCACCCCGAGCACCGGAGCCACGATGACCGCGTCCCTGTCCCCCACCACGTCGCCCGACGCCGAGCCCCGGCCCCTGACGGCCGCCACGCTGCGCCTGGTCGTCGTCCCGACCCCGCAGCCGCCACTGGACGACGAACCGGTCCGCCGGCTGGTCCGGCCGGGTGTGGCGGGGCCGCGCCCGACGCACCGCCCCGGTCCGCGCCCTCGCCCGGAGAGCCGTCCGGCCGGGTACCCGGCCGGCTTCGGGCCCGCGTGGTCCGCGCGCGCCGAGCTGCCCGATCCGCACGTGGCCGGACGGCGACTGCTCGTGCTCACCTTGGAGGCGCTGGCCGGGCGTCGTCCGCTCACGCAGGTCCAGCCGCTGACGTCGGTCGGGGTGTTCGCCGCGTTGAGCAGCGGGCGTCGTCCCCGGTGGTGCTCCGGCGGCACCGCCCCGGTGCTGCTGGGCCGGGTGCACGTGTGCGAGCCGGTCGACGGAGTCGCCGAGGTCACCGCCGTGGCACGTCGCTCCGGCCGCGCGCACGCCGTGGCCGCCCGGCTGGAGGGCATCGACGGCCGGTGGCGCTGCACGGCGCTGCAGATCGGCTGAGGGCGGGACCCGCCGGAGCCGAACACGACGACGCCCCCACCGGGAGGACCGGCGGGGGCGTCGTGGCCCCGTCCAGGGCACCACCACCGCGAGCCTGCGAGCGGCGGGGACGACGGGGTCCTTCCTCAGGCGCGGGAGGGCGCCCCGTGGCAGGCCTTGTACTTCTTGCCCGACCCGCACGGGCACGGCGCGTTGCGCGCCGGCTCCTTGGTGCCGGTCACCGTCGCCGTCTTGGCGGCCTTGGCCGGGCCGCTCTCCTTGGGCGAGGCGTCCAGGCTGGGCGCGGAGTAGCTCAGGTTCTCCGTGGACCGGCGCGGCTCGTCCAGGCCCTTGACCGCCAGCTGCGGCCCGGTACCCGACGACGCCGGCCCTTCCACGGCCGGGGCGGCTCCGGACGCGGGCCCCGCCTCTGCGGCAGCCGGCTGCGCCTTCGCGGGCGACGACCGGCGAGCCGCGGGCATCGGCGCCGCAGCCGGAGCCGGTGCGGGGGCGGCCGCCGGCGCGGGGGCCGCGACCGGGCCGGCTGTGGCCGCCGCCGCGGCGCCGCCGTTGCCGTCGGCGGTGGCCGGTGCCTGCGCCGCCCGGGCGGCCGCGGCCTGGCGGGCCAGCACCCGCGCCGTCCCCTGCTGGGCGGCGGCGAGCGCCTTCGCCTCGGCCTCCGCCTGCTTGGCCGCGGCCTCCGCCGCCTGCTGCTCCTTGGTCTTGACCTCCAGGTTGAACAGGAAGCCGACCGACTCCTCCTTGATGCCGTCTAGCATCTGGTTGAACATGTCGTAGCCCTCGCGCTGGTACTCCACGACGGGGTCGCGGTTGGCCATCGCGCGCAGGTGGATGCCGGCCCGCAGGTAGTCCATCTCGTACAGGTGCTCGCGCCACTTGCGGTCCAGTACCGACAGCAGCACCCGCCGCTCGAGCTCGCGCATGACCTCCGAGCCGAGCGTGGTCTCCCGCTCCTCGTAGGCGCGGTGGACGTCGTCCAGCAGCTCCCGCTTCAGGACGTCGGCGGTCAGCGCGGCCTGGTCGCCGTCGGCCACGCGGTCGATCAGGTCGTCGCGGTCCAGGCCCACCGGGTAGAGGGCCTTGAGGCCGGTCCACAGCTGCTCGAGGTCCCAGTCCTCGGCGTACCCGGTCTCGGTCGCGCCGTCGACGTAGGCACTCACGACGTCGTCGACCATCGCCTGCACCTGCTCGTGCAGGTCCTGGCCGTCGAGGACCTTGCGCCGCTCGTCGTAGATGACGGTGCGCTGGCGGTTGAGCACCTCGTCGTACTTGAGGACGTCCTTGCGGATCTCGAAGTTCTGCTGCTCCACCTGCGTCTGCGCCGAGCGGATCGCCCGGGTGACCATCTTCGACTCGATCGGCTGGTCGTCGGGGACCCGCAACGTGGTCATCATCGACTCGAGCATCGGGCCGTTGAACCGGCGCATGAGGTCGTCGCCCAGGGACAGGTAGAACCGCGACTCACCCGGGTCGCCCTGCCGGCCGGAGCGGCCGCGCAGCTGGTTGTCGATGCGACGGCTCTCGTGCCGCTCGGTGCCCAGCACGTACAGCCCGCCGGCCTCGGTGACCTGCTCGTGCTCGG
Organism: Geodermatophilus sabuli; assembly: GCF_900215145.1. Taxonomy (GTDB): domain Bacteria; phylum Actinomycetota; class Actinomycetes; order Mycobacteriales; family Geodermatophilaceae; genus Geodermatophilus; species Geodermatophilus sabuli. Next base: position 226,230 of record NZ_OBDO01000010.1, read on the forward strand.
CCCTCACCTGCTCCTTGGCCTCGGCCAGCGCGTCGTCCCAGGCGGCCTCGTACTCCTCCGGCGTCTCCGACGGTGACAGGCCGCGGGCCCGCAGCGCCTCGTCGGCGATGAACTCGGGGTTGCCGCCGAGCTGGATGTCCGTACCACGGCCGGCCATGTTGGTCGCCACGGTGACAGCGCCCAGCCGCCCGGCCTGGGCGACGATGTGCGCCTCCCGCGCGTGGTTCTTCGCGTTCAGGACCTCGTGCGGGATGCCCTGGCGCAGCAGCAGCTTGGCGAGCACCTCGGACTTCTCCACGCTCGCCGTGCCCACCAGCACCGGCTGGCCCTTCTCGTGCCGGTCGGCGATGTCGTCGATGACGGAGTCGAACTTCGCCTGCTCGGTCTTGTAGATGACGTCGGAGCGGTCCTCGCGGATCATCGGCCGGTTCGTCGGGATGGGGACGACGCCCAGCTTGTAGGTCTGGGAGAGCTCGGCCGCCTCGGTCTGGGCGGTGCCGGTCATCCCGGAGAGCTTCTCGTAGAGCCGGAAGTAGTTCTGCAGCGTGATCGTGGCGAGGGTCTGGTTCTCGTCCTTGATCTGCACCTTCTCCTTGGCCTCGATGGCCTGGTGCATGCCCTCGTTGTACCGGCGCCCGGACAGGACACGGCCGGTGAACTCGTCGACGATGAGCACCTCGCCGTTGCTGACGATGTACTGCTGGTCGCGGTGGTAGAGCTCCTTGGCCTTCAGCGCGTTGTTGAGGTAGCTGATCAGCGGGGAGTTGACCGCCTCGTAGAGGTTGTCGATGCCCAGCTGGTCCTCGACGAACTCGACGCCCTCCTCGGTGACGGCGACGGTGCGCTTGGCCTCCTCCACCTCGTAGTGGGTGTCGCGCTTCATCAGTGGCACGATCCGCGCGAACTCGGTGTACCACTTGCCGGCGGACTCGGCCGGACCGCTGATGATCAGCGGGGTGCGCGCCTCGTCGATGAGGATCGAGTCGACCTCGTCGACGATCGCGTAGTGGTGCCCGCGCTGCACCAGGTCGGCCTTGCTCCAGGCCATGTTGTCGCGCAGGTAGTCGAAGCCGAACTCGTTGTTCGTGCCGTAGGTGATGTCGCAGGCGTACTGCTCGCGGCGGTGCGCCGGGCGCTCCCCGGAGAGGATCGTGCCCACGGACAGACCGAGGAAGCGGTGCACGCGGCCCATCTGCTCGGCGTCGCGCTGAGCCAGGTAGTCGTTGACCGTGACGATGTGCAGGCCCTGGCCGGTCAGCCCGTTGAGGTAGGCCGGCAGGACGCCGGTCAGCGTCTTGCCCTCGCCGGTGCGCATCTCGGCGATGTTGCCCAGGTGCAGCGCGGCACCGCCCATGACCTGGACGCGGAAGTGCCGCTGGCCGAGCGTACGGGTGGCGGCCTCCCGGACGACGGCGAAGGCCTCCGGCAGGAGGTGGTCGAGGGTCTCCCCCTCGGTCAAGCGCTCCTTGAACTCGTCGGTCTTGGCCCGCAGCTCCGCGTCGGTGAGGTCGGCGACGTCGTCCGCCAGCGACTCGACCGCGTCAGCGATCTTGTTCAGTCGTCGGAGGATCTTGCCCTCACCGGCACGGAGGATCTTCGAGAACACCACGCATCCCAGAGTAGGCGGCGTCCGCGGCGGGACCCGCGGTTGACGGTGACAATCCCCGGGTGGCGCGCGACGTGGACAACCTGGGCCCCGGCCTGCTCACCTTCCTCACCGAACGGCACCTGGCCACACTCACCACGCTGCGTGCCGACGGCAGTCCGCACGTCGTCCCGGTCGGGGTGACCTACGACGCCGCCACCCGCACCGCCCGGGTCATCACCTCGGGGACCTCCGCCAAGGCCCGCCACGTACGGGACGGGCAGGCCCGGGTCGCCGTCTGCCAGGTCGACGGACGCCGGTGGGTGACCCTCGAGGGCATGGCTGTGGTGCGCGAGGACCCCACGTCGGTGGCCGACGCCGAGGCCCGCTACGCCCGCCGCTACCGCACACCGCGGGAGAACCCCGCCCGCGTCGTCATCGAGATCTCGGTCGACCGCGTGCTGGGCAACGCGTGACCATGTGGTGGTGAGCGACCTCCCTCCCAGCGGCCTCGACCTCACCGGCATCGACCTGACCCGCGAGCTGGTGCGCACCGAACGGCTGGTGTTGCGTCCCCACCGGCCCGACGACGAGGACGCCGTCTTCGCCGCCTGCCAGGATCCGGAGATCCAGCGGTGGATCACCGCCATCCAGCTGCCCTACACGCGGGAGCAGGCGCGGGTCTGGGTGTCGGAGGTCGCGCCGGGCGAGCGCACGGCGGAGCGCGGCATGCCGATGGTGGTCGAGGCCGGTGGTCGGTTGGTCGGCTCGGCGGGGGTGCACCTCCGGGACGGGCGTCTGGGACCCGAGATCGGTTACTGGACGGCGCCGTGGGCCCGGGGCCACGGCTACGCCACCGAGGCCGCGCATGCCCTGGCCGAATGGGCGCTGGGCCTGGGCGCACCCCGGGTGCACCTGGTCGCGGACGTGGACAACACCGCGTCGCAGGCCGTCGCCGTGCGGGCCGGCTTCCGGCGGGAGGGGCTGGTGCGTTCGTGCCTGGACCGGCGGGACGGCACCCGCGGGGACGCGGTGCTGTTCGGCCGCGTGGCCGGAGACTGACCGCGCGGCGGAGGCCGGCCGCCGACGGCCCGGGCGGCGGGCGGGGCACCACCGGCGCCCCGCCCGCCGGACGATCAGAGGGGCGCCGCCGCGGGCTGGGCGGGCGACCGGACGGCTTCGCCGTCCAGGGGTGCGTCGACGAGCCGGATCAGGCCGTAGTCGTAGGCATGGCGGCGGTAGACGACCGTCGGCTTGCCGGTGTCGGCGCACTGGAAGAGGAAGAAGTCGTGCCCGACCAGTTCCATCTCGTGGAGGGCCTGGTCGACGGTCATCGGGATCGCCGGGTGGTGCTTCTCCCGGACGACGCGGCCGGGCAGGTGCTCGTCGAGGTCGGTGACGTGCGGCCCCTCGGCGAGCTGGCGCTCGCGGTCGAGCGCGCCCAGGACGTCGGTGTCGGCGCCGCCGACGCGGACCGTGGCGGGGGTGCGCCGGCCGTGGTGCACCCGGCGGCGGTCGGCCGCCTTGCGCAGCCGGTGTTCCAGCTTGCCGGCGGCCAGGTCGAGCCCGGAGTAGAAGTCCGGGGCGCTGGCCTCGGCCCGGATGACGGGGCCCTTGCCCCGGAGGGTGATCTCCACGCGCTGGCACTGCGAGGACTGGCGCGGGTTCTTCTCGTGGAAGAGCTCCACGTCGACGCGGAGGATCTTCAGCTTGCCATCGAAACGTTCGAGCGAGCCGACCTTGTCCTCGACGTGCTGTCGGTAGTGATCGGGGACTTCGACGTTGCGGCCACGGACCACGATCTCCATGAGACCTCCCGGTAGGACGGGCTGTGATCGGCTCCACGCTAGTCGCCGTTCGCGGGTCCCGACAGTCGGCCCCGGGAACCACGGGCACCCGGCCGCGCGACCGCGACCCGGCCCCGCCGGGAGCCCGGGCGTGGGGTGGCGGCGACCACCGCGGCGAGCACCGGCGGGCCGGAGGCAGGGGTCAGGTCGGCCAGCTGCGCCGCGGCCTCCGTGAGCGTCGCCCCGCTGGTCACGACGTCGTCGACCAGGACCAGGACGACGTCCGGAGGCCGCGGCGGCAGGTCGCGGCGCATCGCGAACGTGCCCGCCAGGTTCGTCCGCCGCTGCGTCGCCGACAGGCCGGCGGAGTCGCGAGCCCTACCGGAGCGCTGCAGCAACCGGGCCTCGGACGCCGGCAGGCCGGCGCTGCGCAGCTCGGTGACCGCCCGGCCGGTCAACTCCCGGACGTGGTCCCGGCCGCGGGCGCGCAGTGCGGCCCGCGCGCTGGGCACCGGGACGAGCCAGACCGGCCCCGGCACGGCGGGCAGGCCGGCCAGGACGCCCGCGACCGCGAGCGCCAGCGCGGCACCCAGCGGCCGGGCGAGCTCCGCGCGGCCCCGCTCCTTGAACGCGTTGACCACGGGGCGCACCGGACCGGCGTAGGCGCCCGCGGCCACCGTCGGCGGGAAGCCCGCCGGAAAGCGCCGCGGCTGGGCCAGGCGCGGCGCGGCGAGCAGCGCCGCGCACCGCCGGCAGAGCACCGCTCCGGGCAGCTCGCACCCGGCGCACAGCCGCGGCAGCAGCAGGTCGGCCAGCGCCGCGAGCAGGCCGCCGTCCACCGCTCCAGCGTTCCGGTCGCGCTCCGAGGCCGCCAGGACTCCCAGCCGCTTGTGGATGGCCCCGTCGAGGGGTGAGGGGGACGGGGTCCTCCTCCTATGCCGGGTAGAAGGGCTCGTTCCCCGGCAGCGGCTGCTCGCCGCGGATCAGCGTGACCCAGGTGCCCCCGGCCACCTGCCACTGCCAGATCGTGCCGCCGGCGCTCACCAGCGGGGGCAGGCCCGGGGCCGCCGCCACCCGCATGGGCTGGCTGGGCAGCCCGGACGTCGGCACGGCGGCCAGTCCCCAGCCGTCCACCCCGACCGTGTAGGGGACGATGCGGTCCTCGCCGGCGTCCCCGGCCAGCACCAGCAGGCTGCCCGCCGTCCGCCACGCCACGTCGGCCACCGACGACAGCGTCGGCGCCACCGCGCGCAGGTCGCGCAGCGCCACCGGACCCTCGTCGGAGCGCACGACGGTGCCGACGTAGACGCTCTCCCGCTGCCCGTCGTCGACGACCACGGCCGCGCGGACGCCGTCCGGCGACAGCTGCAGCACGGTGGCCCGTCCCAGCCCGGGCAGCGTGGGCGCGTTGACCGGCTGCGGGGTGCCGCCGGTCGGCACCCGCACCACCGCCCCGCCGTCCCGGACCAGCCAGAACTCCCCGCGGGTCGCGGCCACCGTCGGCTCGCTGAGGCTGCCGCCCGACAGCACCGGCGTGAGGTCCCCGCCGTACCCGCCGGCCAGCAGGGTCGCCTGCCCGTCGCGCTCGGTGGTGCCGACCATCGCCGAGGGCTCGCCGGTGCGCCGGTCGGTGGCGACCGCGGCGCTGGTGAGGGCGTAGGCGCCGGTGCCGGCCGGGCCGGGCGCCGGGGCGTTCTCCACCGTCCGGAGCGCGCCGGCGTCGACGTAGTGGCCCACCGCGCCGACCGGGACGGTGTCGGGGTCGAACGCCGACCACGTGTCGGTCGACTGCACCGGGGTCCCGTCCTCGATGCGCAGCGGCTCGCCGTCCACCAGGATCTCCACCGAGCTGACCGGCAGCTGCTCGAGGGTCCACACCAGCTGGGCGGAGAGCTCGGCGAGCCGGGACGGCGGCGCGTCGCCCACCCCCGTCAGGTCGACGGTGACCGCCTGGGCCGAGACGGTGACGGTGCTGCGCAGCGAGACGCCGGCCAGCTCGTTGCGGACGCCGGCCGCCAGCGCCGCGGACGCCCCGTCGAGCATCCGCTCGACCAGCACCGTCGGCTGCGCCTCCCCGGTGATCAGGTACCGCGGGTCGGGCACCACCCGCTGCCCGGTCGGGTCCAGGAAGTAGAGGTCCCGCCGCTCGTAGAGCCGCTCGAAGTCCGGCTCGAGGACGAGCAGGCCGTCCGGTGGGTTGGTGATCCGCCACTCCCCCTCGACCTCGGCGAGCGTGAACTCCAGGCTGTAGACCTCCTGCGCGCCCACCGCGAACACCCCGCGCTGGTCGATCGTGCCGACCAGGCTCGCGGTGACGACGACCGAGCCCGCGTCGGTGGTGACCGTCGCGTAGTCCTGGCCCAGCACGGTGATGCCCGCCTCGTCCGACCACGCGCTGGCCACCTCCGGCGCGAGGTGCTCCCGGGCCACCGGGTGGCCGCGGACGGTGCTGGCCCCGGCGTCGAGGAAGCCGCGCACGATCTCCTCCGGGGTCGCGCCCGGCTCGGGTGACAGCGGCTCGATCCCGACGGCGCCGTCCTGACGCGTCGGGGCCTGGGTGATCTGCACCGTGGGCGAGCTCGACGGCACCGTCGAGCACGCGGTCAACGGGGCCAGCAGGACGGCGGCCAGGACCGCGAGCCGCCGCCCCGTGCCCCGGAACGGCGCGGAGCGCGTCACCGTGCCACCCCCGGACGGCGGGCGATCGCCGGACGCAGCGGCAGCGGCGAGCTGGTCAGGTCCGACCCGGCCGACAGCGGCAGCGTCAGCCGGAACTGGGCGCCGGCGCCGGGCTGGCCCCACACCTGCAGCCAGCCGCCGTGCAGCCGGGCGTCCTCCAGGCTGATCGACAACCCCAGCCCGCTGCCGCCGACGGTGCGCACCCGCGACGGGTCGGCCCGCCAGAACCGGTCGAACACGTGCTGGGTCTCCGCCGAGGACAACCCCACCCCGTGGTCGCGGACCGTGACCGCCGCCGCCGTCCGGTTGGCCGCCCAGGTGATCTCCACCGGCTTGCCGGCACCGTGCTCGATGGCGTTGCCCACCAGGTTGCGCAGGATCCGCTCCACCCGGCGGGCGTCGACCTCGGCGATGACCTCCTGCCCGGGACCGGTGACGGTCAGCTCGCAGCCGTGCCGCTGGGCCAGGGCCGACATCCCGGACGCCACCCGCTGCACGAGGGCGCCCAGGTCCGTCGGCTCCCAGTCCAGGACGGCGACGCCCGCGTCGTAGCGGCTGATCTCGAGCAGGTCGGTGAGCAGGGCCTCGAAGCGGTCCAGTTCGGTGTGCAGCAGTTCCGCGGAGCGGGCCACGTGGGCGGGGAAGTCGCCGCGGGACTCGTAGAGGATCTCCGCGGCCATCTGCACCGTGGTCAGCGGCGTCCGCAGCTCGTGGGAGACGTCGGAGGTGAACCGCTGCTGCAGCTGGGACAGCCCCTCCAGCTGGGTGATCTGCCGCTGCAGGCTGTCAGCCATCGCGTTGAAGCTGGTGGCCAGGCGGGCCAGGTCGTCCTCGCCGCGCACGGTCATGCGTTCCTCCAGCTGGCCCTCGGCCAGCCGTTGGGCGGTCCCCGCGGCGCGGCGCACCGGGTCCACGACCAGCCGGGTGACCAGCACCCCGATCCCGACGACGAACAGGGTGAGCGCGATGCCGCTGATCACGACCGTGCTGCGGATCAGCGACAGGCTCTCCTCCTCCTGGTTGAGGGGGAAGGCGTAGTACAGCTCGATCCGTTCGGTGGCCGCGGCGTCGCTGGAGACGGGGGCGCCGATCAGCAGCGTCGGGCGCGGCTCGTTGGCGGCATCCGGCACCAGGGCGTACTGGGAGAACTGGCCGCCGGAGGCCACGTCGGCGCGCAGCTCCGTCGGGATCGCCGGGTAGACGTAGCGGCGGCTGGTCGCGCTGCGCTCGGTGTCCCCGCTGCGGTGCACCATGACGACGTCGAAGTCGCCGGCCGGGCCGCCACGCTCCATCAGCTGCTTGACGGTGCGGTCCAGCGTGGAGCGCACGCTGGCGGCGTCACCGGTCGCGATCCCGGCGACCTCGGTCTGCGCGTAGAGAACCCCGTTCTGGGCCTGGTCCACCGCCGCCTGCCGCTTCACCGACAGCAACTGGTCGCGGATCTGGCTGAACAGCACCAGGCTCACGATCACCACGACCGTGCCGGCGACCAGCATCGTGATGGCGCCGATCCGGACGTGCAGCGACGAGCGCCAGGCGTGCACGGCACGCCCGCCCGTGCGGCGGGCCAGGACGCGGGCCCGGACGGCGCGGCGGCGCAGCGCCCGGCGCAGCGAGGACAGGTCCGCCGGGCGGCCCCGGCGCGGCGCGGCCGCGGAGGGGGTCACCACCCCGGCGGAGGACGACGACGCGTCCGGTGCCGGCGGCGCAGGCGCCGCGCCGGGCGCCGTCGGTCGGACGGTGCTCACGGTCGGTCGGGCCGGACCACCGTCGCGGCGCCTGCCGGTTCGCTCGCGCGGACCGCTCCGCTCACGGCGGCCCGGCCTTGTAACCGACCCCGCGCACGGTCAGCACGATCTCCGGCTTCTCCGGGTCGCGCTCGATCTTGGCGCGCAGCCGCTGCACGTGGACGTTCACCAGGCGGGTGTCCGCCGCATGCCGGTAGCCCCACACCTGCTCGAGCAGGAGCTCGCGGGTGAACACCTGCCGCGGCTTGCGGGCCAGGGCCACCAGCAGGTCGAACTCCAGCGGGGTCAGGGCGATGGGGACGCCGTCCCGGGTGACCTGGTGGGCCGGGACGTCGATCTGGACGTCGCCGATGGCCAGGTTCTCCGCCTGACCGGTCTCGCCGCGGCGCAGCTGGGCGCGCACCCGGGCGACCAGCTCGACGGGCTTGAACGGCTTCGTCACGTAGTCGTCCGCGCCGGCCTCGAGCCCCTGGACGACGTCGATGGTGTCGCCCTTCGCGGTCAGCATGACGATCGGCACCGTCGACTGGGTGCGGATGTCCTGGCAGATCTGCAGGCCGTTGCGGCCGGGCAGCATCAGGTCCAGCAGCACGATGTCGGGGCGGGTCTGCTGGAAGACGCCCACCGCGCGGTTGCCGTCGGAGACGAACGCCGGTTCATAGCCCTCGCGCCGCAGCACGATGCCGAGCATCTCGGCGAGGGCGGCGTCGTCGTCGACGACCAGGACGCGGCCGCGGCTGGAGCCGTTCTGGGGAGCGGTGGGTGGCACGGCGACCATTCTGCGCTGTCCGTGGGCAGAAGTCGGGCACCCGCCCGGTCATCGACCGGACGGGTGCCCCACAGGTGTCACCCAGTCGCAGTAGTACTGCCCCTGGCGACGAACCGGAACGGCCCGCTGCAGGGCCCCACCGTGAGCCTGCGAGCGGTGGGGAGCAGCGGGGCCCACCGTGAGCCTGCGAGCGGTGGGGAGCAGCGGGGCCCACCGTGAGCCTGCGAGCGGTGGGGGGCAGCGGGGTCCGCTCAGTAGCGGTAGTGGTCGGACTTGAACGGGCCCTCGACCGGCACGCCGATGTAGTCGGCCTGCACCTTGGTCAGCTCGGTCAGCTTCACGCCGAGCGCGTCGAGGTGCAGCCGCGCCACGTGCTCGTCGAGCTTCTTCGGGAGCACGGTGACGCCCGGGGTCTTGCCCTCGTAGGCGGCGCGGTTGTTCCACAGCTCGATCTGGGCGAGCACCTGGTTGGAGAACGACGCGCTCATCACGAAGCTGGGGTGCCCGGTGGCGTTGCCCAGGTTCAGCAGCCGGCCCTCGGAGAGCAAGATGATCGTGTGGCCGTCGGCGAACCGCCACTCGTCGACCTGCGGCTTGATCGTCGTCCGGGTGATGCCCGGCGTGCGGGCCAGCCCGGCCACGTCGATCTCGTTGTCGAAGTGGCCGATGTTGCCGACGATCGCCTGGTGCTTGGTCTGCGAGAGCAGGTCGGCCGTGATGATGTCCTTGTTGCCGGTGGCCGTGATGATGATGTCGGCCTTGCCGATGACCTCCTCGAGGGTGGTCACCTCGTAGCCGTGCATCGCCGCCTGGAGCGCGCAGATCGGGTCGATCTCGGTGACGATCACCCGGGCGCCCTGGCCGCGCAGCGACTCCGCGCAGCCCTTGCCGACGTCACCGTAGCCGCACACCACGGCGACCTTGCCGCCGATCATGACGTCGGTGGCACGGTTGATGCCGTCGATCAGCGAGTGCCGGCAGCCGTAGAGGTTGTCGAACTTGCTCTTGGTGACCGAGTCGTTGACGTTGATCGCCGGGAACAGCAGCCGGCCGTCGCGGGCCAGCTCGTACAGGCGCATGACGCCGGTGGTCGTCTCCTCGGTGACGCCGGCGATGCCCTGACCGATGCGTGTCCAGTACTGCCCGTCCTCGGCCAGCGTGCCGCGGAGGACGTCGAGGATGACGCCGTACTCCTCGGAGTCGGCCTCCGTGGTGTCCGGGACGACGCCGTCGGCCTCGAAGCGGGTGCCCAGGTGCACCAGCAGCGTGGCGTCACCGCCGTCGTCGAGGACCATGTTCGGGCCGACGACCGCACCGGACTCGTCGCGGAACTCGAACAGGCGCTGGGTGCACCACCAGTACTCCTCCAGCGTCTCGCCCTTCCAGGCGAACACCGGGACGCCGGCGGGCTCCTCGGCGGTGCCGTCGCCGACGACGATCGCGGCGGCGGCGTGGTCCTGGGTGGAGAAGATATTGCAGCTCACCCAGCGGACGTCGGCGCCCAACGCGGTGAGCGTCTCGATGAGGACGGCGGTCTGCACGGTCATGTGCAGTGAGCCGGCGATGCGGGCGCCGGCCAGCGGCTGCTGGTCGCCGTACTCGGCGCGCAGCGCCATCAGGCCGGGCATCTCGTGCTCGGCGAGCCGGATCTCCTTGCGGCCGAACGGCGCCAGGGAGAGGTCGGCGACCTTGAAGTCGCCGTCGGTCAGTACGCGGGTGCCAGTGCTGGCGGTCATGTCGCTCCAGTGATCGGCCCGGGCCCTGACGGGCGGGCCTTCGTCGGTCGCTGTGGGTCCGGCCGTCGCGGCCGGGCGAGCGAGCATGCCGAGGCTTCGGCGGGGCTCGAGCCGTCGTCCAGGATACGCGGGTTCCCCGATGATCAGCCCAGCTGATCGAACCGCGTCCTGGCTCAGCTCCGGCCCTGAGCCAGGACACCCCACGATCAGCCCAGCTGATCCTGCGCGGCTACTCGCAGCCGACGCCGTCACCGTCGCCGTCGAAGGTGTCACGCCAGCCCGGCTCGCCGCGGTGGATGGGGGCCGCGCCGGCCGCGCGGACGGCGCCGCAGTCGGCGTAGGAGACGTCCGCGGAGGGCGCCGGCTCCGGCGCCGGCCCGCCGTCGCCGGGCAGCGGCTGGTCCGGGCAGCCGGACAGCACGGTGGCCGCGGCGTTGTGCTCGGCGCGGGTCACCCACAGCCCGTACCCGGACTTCACCGCGACCTGCCGCGCCACGTAGGCGCAGCGGACGGAGCGGTTCGGCGGCAGCCACGTCGCGGCGTCGCCCGCCCCCTTCTGCATGTTGAGCGGCCCGTCGACGGCCAGCAGGTTCAGCGGGTCGTTGGCGAACTCGGTGCGCCGCTGGGCGTCCCAGCCCTGGGCGCCCTTCTGCCAGGCGTCCGACAGCGCGACGACGTGGTCGATCTGCACGTCGTCGCTGGTGTCCTGACCGCGACGGAACTCGATGGTGCGCCCGGAGTAGGGGTCGTCGAGGGTGCCGGTCAGGACTACGCAGTCGCTGCCCGGCCGGAACGTCTCCCCGGTCAGGTCGCGGGCCAGCACGTCGTTGCGCGTGTCGCAGCCGTTGCGGTCGACGTCGACCCAGCCGTCGCCGAACCGGTCGCGCTCGTACCCGGTGCCCGGCGCCCGGCCCTTGACCGCCAGCTCGCCGAGGACCGCCAGCGCCGACCCCGGCGGGGCCCCGGCGATCACCGCCTGCGCCTCGACGTCGGAGAGGACGCCGGTGGGCGGGCCGCCGTCCTCCGGCGCGAGCAGGTCGCAGCCGCTGAGACCGGCGGCGAGCGCGAGTGCGGCCAGGGTGGACAGCACGCCGGCACGGAGCCGGCGCGCGGCAACGGTGGTGCGGACGGTCACGGGCCTCCCCGGCGCGGAACGACAGGCCTCGACGCTAGGCCGCCGTCCCGCGGGCGCGGGCGAGCCACGCCCGGCTCACGGCCTCCCGGGGTCGGTGATCCGGACGACGACCTGCTCGTTGTTGGAGGTGTAGGCCTCGTACTCCACCTGCGCGCCGGTGCGCGCCAGCCACTCCTGCCAGGCCCGGAACTCGTGCTGCTCCCAGCCCGGGAAGTTGAAGAACTCGTCGAAGACGAGCACCGACCCCGCGGCCAGCCGCGGACCGACGAGGTCCAGGACCGTCACCGCCGAGGAGTAGAGGTCGCCGTCGACGTGCACGAGGTCGACGGTGCCGGGGTGGCCGTCCAGGAACCCGGGCAGGGTGTCCTCGAACCAGCCGACCACCAGCTCGGCACCGGCCACGTCCGGCAGCCCACCCACGGCGAAGGCGCCCGCACGGACGTGCGGCCGGTAGTCCTCCGGCAGACCCTTGAAGGAGTCGAAGCCGTAGACCTCCCGGCGGCCGCGCTCCCGCGCGATGACCTCCAGCGACCGCCCCTCGAACACCCCGAACTCCAGCGCCAGCCCACCGCGAGGGGCGATCTGCACCCCGTACTCCAGGGTGCTCTCCCGGTCGTGGAAGGCACGGGCCGTCGGCATCGTCAGCGCGGCGAACCGCGCCGAGCCGATGGCCGCGTCCCGCTCCCCCGCGGCGAGCAGGTCCCGGCGCGCACGGAACTCCATCTCGTGGACGGCGCCGATCGCCCGGTCGACCTCGGCGGCGACGACCTCGCGGACCACCCGCGCCAGCCGGGCCTCGGCGGGCGCCACCACCGTCCGCACCAGCCACCGTCGCAGCGCCTGCTCGACCCTGCCCCGTCCCTGCTGCCGTCGTGCTCGCGACATGCGTCCGCCTCCTCCGCCCGGCGGCCGCCCTGGGTCGGCACCGGACCTCCCGGCGAACCTAGCGGTTGCCGGCCTGCCGCGGTCCGCGCTACTGGCTGTCGAACAACCGGCTCCACGCCGCGCGGGAGGTCAGTTCCGGGACCCCGGCCCGCCACTGGTCCCGGGCCCGCTCGCCCTCGCGCGTCAGCCGCCACAGCACCGTGGCCCCCCGCCGGCCGAGTTCGCGCATCAGCTGTCGGTCGTAGCGACGCACCCGCACGCCCTCCTGCGAGGGGTCGGTCACCACGGCGGTCTCGAACAGCGACACGTGCCACCAGTAGGCGTCGGCGTCCGCGACGGCGGCCTTGCCCCGCGCCTTCCCGAGCAGCTGCCAGAGCACCCGCTTGGCCAGCACCGACTTCGGCATGGACGGCGTGCCCGCGGGAACGGCGCGCTCCACCGTGTCGGCGTCCACCCCGGGCACCGCCGACGCGGGGTGGTTCTTCGTCTCGGGATGGGAGGACCACAGCGCGCGGATCTCCCGCGACACGGCGGCGCCGCCGTCGGCGAGCACCTCCGGCCCGCGCAGGAAGTCCTCGACGGCCTTGAGCATCAGCACCGCGAGCCCGTAGCGCATCGAGACGAGGTAGTTGGCCAGCTGCCGGGCCAGGTGCTCGACGATGCGGGAACGGTCGAAGTCGCCGTGCAGGGCGCTGGTGATCAGCGAGTTGCGGAAGCTGAAGTAGCGCGACCAGTCGTCCCAGTTCTTCCACGCGAAGTCCGCGTGCCACACCCCCGCCCCCGGGAGGGTCACGGTCGGGAAGCCTGCCTCCCGGGCGCGCAGGCCGAACTCGATGTCGTCCCACTGGAAGAAGACCGGCAGCGGGTAGCCGACCGCCGAGACCACCTCGGAGGGGATCAGGCAGGTCCACCAGGCGTTGTACGCCGCGTCGACCCGGACCTCCTGCCGCTGCTCGGTGACATCGGCGTTGGTCAGCGCGTCGGGGACCGGCAGCCCCGCCCGCAGGATGTCGAGGTCCGCGGACTCGGCGCCGACGTGCAGCCGCTCCGGGTGGAACAGGTTCAGCATCTGGCCGCCGACCAGGATCGGCTTCGTGGCGGCGTCGGCGAGGCCGGTCAGGCGCACCGCCGTGTCCGGCTCCAGCCGGATGTCGTCGTCCATCAGCAGCAGGTTGACCCGGTCGACGGTCTCGTTGCGGATCGCCTCGAAGATGCCCCGGGTGAAGCCGCCGGCGCCGCCGAGGTTCGGCTGCTGCACGTAGCGCAGCAGCGACCCGAGTGCCTCCTGCACCTGCGGGAACGCCGCCCGCGAGTCGACCGTGTCGGTGCCCTGGTCGATGACGTAGACCGCGCTCAGCCCCGAGGCGACCTCGACGTCGGACGCGAGGGTCTGCAGGGTGGCGATGCAGTCGTCGGCCCGGTTGTAGGTGCAGATCACCACGACCGTGGCACGCCGGCGCCGGACTGCCGGGACGGTCCACCGGGCCTGCGAGACGGTGAGCGGCGCATCTGCGGTCTCGAACTCCAGCCACAGGGCGCCGCCGTCGACGAACCGGTCGATGGCCGCGCTCAGCCGCACGTGCTCGGCCTCCGCGTCGGTCACCCGGGCGGTGGACACCGTCCGCGAGATGCCCTTGCTGTCGGAGGCCAGCAGACGGATCAGCCCGGATCCGCTGGCGACCAGCGTGACCTCGACGCGGTCCGCGGAGGTCCAGCGCTGCCAGTAGGACGCCGGGAAGCGGCCGAAGTAGGTGTTGGTGGACAAGACGGCGAAGCCGTCCAGGACGACGCGGTCGCGCTCGCGCACCGCCGCACCCCGCTCGGCCCGGCTGTACAGCTCGGCGGGAGCCTCCGGGAAGGGCCCGGCGAAGAGGGTGCGCTGCACCAGCAGCCGTTCGTCCACCGGGGTCGCCGCCGATGCACGCGTCTGGGAGACGGTCGTCTGCGATGAAAGGACCATGAGAGCGCTTACTCCCGTCGAGCGGTGATGGACTGCGCGCGACCGTAACCGGGGCGGTCGCCGCCGGACCGCAACTCGGCGACGTCCGCGGTGAGTTGACCGGCGGGTGTGCTGCCGTGCCGGTCCGGTGTGGCGCTGCGTCGGCGAACCGTCACGGACGGGTGGGACGACGGCGACGGCGGCCCCACCACCAGACGGCGGACTGGACGAGCACCACCAGCGCGGCGGCCCCGGCGGCGAGGGCACCGGCCCGCAGTCCGGGTGCCCGGTACTCCACCACGAGCGTGTGCTCGCCGGCCGGGACCTCGACCGCCAGCAGGCCCACCGGGCCGTCGACCACCGTGGTCGGCCGGCCGTCGACGGTGGCGGTGTAGCCGGGCCAGGCCAGGCGGGTGAACAGCAGACGGCCGGCGTCCTCGGCGCGGTAGCGGACCTCCTCGCGCTGCGCGGTGGCGGAGTCGGCGAGGACGTCGGTCCCCGGCGACGCCCACGACACGCGGCCGTCGTCCGCCAGGGGCTCCTCCCGCACCCACACCACGCGGGCCGGCGTCTCGAGCGCCACCCGCCACCCCGGAGGCGGCCCGGCCTCCACGACGTCCGGCCGAAGTGACCGCTGCACGACCAGCGTCGACACCTCCATGGCGTCGACCAGCGGGACGTCGTAGCCCGGGCCGGCCGGCTGCCAGACGCGGTCGACCGCCTCCGGGCAGACCGCCCCCCGGTAGTCCATGCACAGCTCGGCGGTGAACTCGCGGAACCCGATGCCGCTGTAGCTGGTCACCGTGGACGCCCCGGCCGCCCGCGGCAGGTTGCCGAAGAGGATCTCGCCGCCGCGCATCTGCTCGGTGGTGACGTCGGCCAGGGCGGCCAGTTGCAGGACCGTGCCCTCGTACGCGGACATGCCCTCCGCCGCCTCGGCCAGGTCGTAGGCGGGCAGGACCGGCGGGGGGCTGCCCTCCGGACGGGCCGGGAACACGCTCGTCTGGAAGGTCAGGACGGCGGCGGTGCCGAGGACCACCACGGCACCCAGCGCGGGCAGCCCGCGGCGGCGACCGGCCAGCACGGCGAGCGCGGTGAACACACCGACGAGCAGCACGCCGGCCAGGTGGACCCCGCCGAGACCGGCCGGCTGCGCCGCCCACGCCAGGTAGGCCCCGCCGACGACGACCGCTCCGCTGAGGACCGCGCGGCGGCGCACACCATCCGTCGCGAGCCCGGCGGTCAGGACGACGGCCACGAGGACCGCGACCGGCAGCCACAGGTACTCGACCAGGCGCACCGGCCAGCGGAACAGCCAGAGGTTGGACGGGCCCAGCGTGGCCAGCAGGTACCAGCCGAGCACGACGAACACGCTGACGAGCATGCGGGCGCGGCGGCGCAGCCGGTCCCAGCGCAGCCACGGCAGCAGCGGCAGGACGAACCAGGCGAGGTACGTGGAGGGGACGCTCTCCAGCAGCGCGCCGTTCCAGTTGGTGATCGAGGGCAGGTAGCTCGGGGAGCTGGCCGCGGCGAGGTCGCCGAGGTCGGGCACGAGGAACGTGTCGTTGACGACGTCGGCCAACTGCTCCCGCGAGGACACCGGGGTCGCACCCAGCAGCGGCAGGAAGACCAGCAGGGCCACCGTCCCGACGCAGACCCCCACCACGGCCAGGTGAGCCAGCCGGCCCCACTGGCGGCGGACGAGCAGGTCGATGCCGAGCGCAGCCACCACGACCGCCAGCCCGAGGGGGCCGTAGGGGTTGCCGGTGGTGACCGCGAGGAACCCGAAGAGGAACGGGACCACCGGGCTGAGCCGGCCCCGGGTCAGCCGGTGTGCGGACCACCAGAAGTGCGTGACCCAGGTGAAGGCCATCAGCCCGGCCGGCCACCCGGAGGCCTCGTACCAGAGGGTGAAGCCGGCGACCGGCAGGGCCGTCGCCACCACGGCCGCCGGCCACCGGGCGGCACCGTAACCGCGGGCGAGCAGGAACACGCCCATGGCGAGCACGCCGAGGAACTCGACCATCACGACGAACGCGGCCAGCGACAGGTTGTCGAAGGTCGAGACGAGCAGGGAGTTGAGCAGGACGACGGGGTTCCAGATGCCGGTCAGCGCCTCGGCGGCGTAGTTGCCGCCCACCCAGCCGGCCGGGTCCATGGCCGGCCACTGCCCGGCGCGAAGCTGCTGGCCGAACAGGTGCCACAGCGGGGCGAACTGCTCGTGCTGGTCGCCAACGTAGTAGAAGAAGTCGCCGCGCCACTGCGGGATGACGCCCAGCGCCCACACCAGCGCTCCGACGCCCCAGGCGACCAGCCACTCCGGCACCCGCCGGCGCCGCCGAGGTGCCGGCCCGGTTCCCGCGTCGACGGCGGCTCCGGGCGGCGCCACGGACGCCGGCTGCTCGTGCGTGCCGGCCGTCACCGGCCGTCCTCGCCGCCGGCGGCCACGGGCACCGGCCGCCGGCCGGCCAGCAGCCGCCGGGACAGCAGGTAGGTCACCGGGATCGCGGCCGCCGCGGCCACCAGCGGGGCGATGCGCTCACCCAGGCCGACCCACTCGACCAGCACCACCACCCCCACCGTCGTCATCACGTAGTTCGTCGCGTTGGTCAGCGGCCAGAGCGCGAACTTCCGCCAGGTCGGCCGGGTGCGGAAGGTCCAGTAGCAGTTGAGGAAGAACGACACGACCATCGCCACCGCGATGGCGCTCAGGTGGGCGGCCAGGTAGTGCATGACCGTGCGCAGCAGCAGGTAGGTGCCGTAGTAGACCCCGGTGTTCACGACACCGACGGCGGCGAAACGGACGACGGGACGCAGGCGGGCCGGGATCACCTCCACGGCGCGGTGTCCCCGGGGGCCGCGCCCCCGTCGACGGCCGGTCGTGTGCCGCTCCCCCCATCGACCCGGTGCGCGGGCCGTGCGCTCCCCGCACCCGGGGGCGGCAGTGGCGCGCGCGGAGTGCCCACCGGTGCGCGCCGCGCCGCGCCGTCGGTGATGCCGTCGGTGATGCCGTCGGTGGCGACGTAGTTGCCGACCACGACGGTGCTGCGTGCCGGTGCCCGGGTACGCCGCGGCCGGACGGTCGGCTCGTGGTTGTCGCTGGACTCGGCGACGAGGAAGTGGGGTCGCTGCTTGGACTCGTAGTAGATGCGGCCGACGTACTCGCCGATCACCCCGAGGAAGAGCAACTGCAGCCCGCCCAGTCCGATGACCGCGGCCACGAGCGTGATGTACCCGGGCACGGTGACGCCGTCGACGATGGCCGCCACCACGAGGAACGCGGTGTAGCCGAACGCCAGCGCGGTGACCACGAGGCCCACGTAGATCGCCAGCCGCAGCGGGGCGTTGTTGAACGACATCACGCCGTCGATGCCGTAGTTGAGCAGCCGGCGCAGCGTCCAGCGGCTCGCGTCCCCGCCGTACCGGGCCTCGTTGCGGTAGTCGATCGTGGCCGTCGGGAAGCCGATCCAGGCGAACAGGCCCTTGGAGAAGCGGTTGTACTCGCCCAACTGCAGCAGCGCGTCCACCGCGCGTCGACTGAGCAGCCGGAAGTCGCCGACGCCGTCCTCGATCCGGACCTCGACGAGGGAGTTCACCAGCCGGTAGTAGGTCCGCGAGAGCAGCGTGCGGCCGAACGCGTCGCCGTCGCGGGTCCGGCGGGCCACCACCTGGTCGTGGCCCTGGCGGTGCAGCTCGAGCATGTCCGCGATCAGCCGCGGGGGGTGCTGGAGGTCGGCGTCCATGATCACGACGGCGGCGCCCAGTGCGTAGGCGAGGCCGGCCAGCATCGCCGACTCCTTGCCGAAGTTCCGGCTCAGCGACACGTAGCGCACCCGGCGGTCCTCGGCGCTGAGCTGCCGCAGGACCTCGACCGTCCGGTCGCTGCTGCCGTCGTCGACCAGCACGATCTCGAGGTCGACCCCGGTGGGCTCCACCGCCGCCCGGACCCGGTCCACCAGTTCCGAGAGCACGTGCTCCTCGTTGTGGCAGGGCACGACGACGGACAGCAACATGGACGCCATCCTCCCGGAACGGGAGCCGACATGCAGGCGTCCCCTGCGCGGTGGGGTCCACCGGCGCGGACGTCAGCGCAGCTGTGTGGTGGTGCGGTACAGCACGGCCGGCCCGCGGGCGCTGATCGGCTCCCCGGCGGAGACGAACGCCGACTGGCCCTTCTCGAGCACCAGCTCGCCGTCGGCCGCGGCCAGCACGGCGCGCCCGTCGGTGCACAGCAGTACCTGCGGTCCGCGCGTGGTGAGCGTGCCGGACTGCTCGTCGAGCTGGACGTGGGTGAGGTCGAAGTCCTCCACCGGCACCGGGTAGCGCAGCCCGCCGGGGCCGAGGACGGGGTGGATGACCGGCACCCGGCCGTCCTTGAAGTCGAGCACCTCGATCAGCGCCGCGAGGTCGACGTGCTTGGCGGTCAGGCCGCCGCGCAGCACGTTGTCCGAGCTGGCCATGACCTCCACCCCGGCACCGCTGAGGTAGGCGTGCAGGTTGCCCGCGGGGAGGAACACCGCCTCACCCGGCGCCAGCTTGAGGTGGTTGCACATCAGCGAGATGACCACGCCCGGGTCACCCGGGTAGGTCTCGGCCAGCGTCGCGGCCCAGCGGTAGGTGTTGATGAACTCCGGGTCGTGGGCGGTCACGAAGCGGGCGGCCGCCTCGGCGACCGCCGCCACGAGGGAGGACCGGCGCCGGCCGGACAGGGCGAGCAGCTGCGGGATGGCCGCCCGCAGCCCGCCGCGCGCCAGGGCGGCGATCGTCGGCTTGAGCTCGGGCAGCTGCAGCTTGGCCAGGCAGTGCAGCGACTCCTCGACCGGCCGGAACCCGCACAGCGCCTCGAAGGTGGTGAGCGCGAGCAGGAGCTCGGGCTTGTGCCAGGGGTCCTTGAACGTCCGCGACGGGTCGTCGTGCGGGACCCCGGCGGCCTCCTCGGCAGCGAACCCGGCCGCAGCCTGCTCCATGGTCGGGTGCGCCTGCAGCGACAGGGGGGCGTCGGCGGCCAGCACCTTCATGAGGAACGGCAGCCGCGCGCCGAACCGCTCGACGACCGGCGCGCTCAGCAGCCGCACCGGCTCCTCGGCGATCGCCCGGTCCAGGGACCGCCCGTCGGCCAGCAGGCTCGGTTCGTCCGGGTGCGCCCCCATCCACAGCTCGGCGTGCGGGAGCTCGGAGGGGCTCGGCTGGCCGAGCAGCTCCGGGATGACGGTGCGACTCCCCCACGGGTAGAAGCGGACCGCACTGGTGAGCTGCCACATCGGTGACGAGGTTAGTGGTGAGTCGAGCACACCGGGTATGTCGGAACCATCACGTACCGGATGGAGCCCCGACCCGCATTGCTCCCCCGTTCGGGTCAGTCCCACCTCCCGATCCGGTCGGCTCCAGGAACTCCGAGCGTCGGACGGCCCCCTCCAGGGCGTCCCCGGACCTGCGAGGGGACCCAGGGGGGATCCCTCCTCACACGGCGGACCGCACGTCGGGCGCACCCAGCCGCGCGGCGTCGGCGGTGTGGTCGTCGGGCATCCGCTGGGACTCGCGCTCGGCGGCCACGCGGGCGCCGTAGTGCGCGATCTCACGCTCGATGCGATCGGCGTCCCAGCCCAGCGGTCCGGCCATCAGCTCGGCGACCGCCGGCGCCGACTCGGTGCCCCGGTGTGGGGTGGCGATGGACACCCGGGTGCGCCGGGTGAGCACGTCGTCCAGGTGGAGAGCCCCCTCGGCGGTGACCGCGTGCACCACCTCGGCGGCCAGGTGGGCCGGCGCCCCGGGTAGCGGCCGACCCAGCGCCGGGTCGGCGCGCACCAGCGCCAGCACCTCGGTCACCTGGTCGCCGTGGCGGTGCAGCAACCGGTCGACGGCGTCCTCGGGCAGGCCGCTGGCGGCGGCGAGCTCGGCGGCGCGACCCTCGACGGCGTCCCAGCGGTGCGCGCCCACGAGCGGCAGGTGCGCGGTCCGGGACGGGGGGACGCCGGGCAGCCCGGCGGTCGCCGCGTCGACGGCGTCGGCCGCCATCACCCGGTAGGTCGTGTACTTGCCGCCGGCCACGAGCACCAGCCCGGGAACGGGCGTGACGACGGCGTGCTCGCGGGACAGCCGGCTGGTCTGGTCGGCCTCACCGGCCAGCAGCGGCCGCAGCCCGGCATAGACCCCGACGACCTGGTCGGCGGTGACCGGTGTCGACAGCACGCGGTTGACCTGGTCGAGCAGGTAGCCGATGTCGGCGCTGCTGGCCGCCGGGTGGTCGCGGTCGAGCTTCCACGGGGTGTCGGTGGTGCCGATGAGCCACTGTGCGCCCCACGGGATCACGAACAGCACGCTGGTCGGCGTCCGCAGGATGAGCCCGGACCGCTCGCCGTCCGGGACGTCCCCGACGTCGATCGCCGACCGGGGCACGACCAGGTGCACGCCCTTGGACGCGCGCACCCGCAGGCTGGGTGCGGACCCGCCGAGCATCGCGCCGATGTCGTCGCTCCACACGCCGGTGGCGGCGACCACGCTGCGGGCCCGCACGGTGAACGCCGACCCGTCGGTCAGGTCGGACACCCGCACGCCGACCACCGGGGCGCTGCTGCCGTCGCCGTCCCGGAGCAGCCCGGTCACCCGGGCGCTGGAGAGCGCCCGTGCCCCGTAGCCGGCCGCCGTCCGGACGACGGCGAGCGTGTGCCGGGCGTCGTCCACCTGCGCGTCCCAGTACCGGATGGCGCCGACCACCGCGTCGGGGCGCAGCGCCGGGAAGGCCGCCAGCGTCGCCCGCCGGGACAGGTGCCGGTGGGAGGGGACGACCCGCTCGGCGTCCAGCGCGGAGCTCAGGACGTCGTACAGCGCGACCCCGGCGCCGTAGTAGGCGCGTTGCCAGGCCGGGGCGGTGAGCGGGAGCAGGAACGACAGCGGCCGGACCAGGTGCGGGGCGATCGTCTGCACCAGCCGCGCGCGCTCGTGCAGCGCCTCCCGCACCAGGGGGAACGCCAGTTGCTCCAGGTAGCGCAACCCGCCGTGGATGAGCTTGCTGGAGCGGCTGGAGGTGCCGGCCGCCCAGTCGCGGGCCTCGACCAGCCCCACCGACAGGCCCCGGCTGGCGGCGTCCAGGGCGGCACCGGCGCCGGTCACGCCCCCGCCGACCACGAGCACGTCGACGACGCCGTCGGCCAGGGCCGCCCGGTCGGCCCGTCGGCGCTCCGGCGACAGGTGCGTGCGGCTCATGCCCCCAGCGTGCCCTGGTCGGTCAGGCGTGGGCCCCGCCGCCGGAGCGGGCCTTCCACCGGTGCACCGTGAGGTTCATGACGAGCACGATCAGCAGGCCGACGACGAGACCGAGCAACGCGCTGCCGAGGGTGTTGACCAGCCAGCCCACGACCCCGCCGACGGCGCCGGTGGCCTCGTGCGCGGCCTCCTCCAGGTGGTGCACCGTCTCGTACAGGACGTGCAGGCCGAGCTCGTCGGTGCCCACCAGCAGGATGTGCCCGCCGACCCACAGCATCGCGGCGGTCCCGACGACGGTGAGCGCGGTCAGCAGCCGCGGCATCGCCTTCACCAGCCCGCGGCCGAGCCGGGCCACGCCCGTGCCGGAGCGCTGGGACAGGTGCAGACCGACGTCGTCCATCTTCACGATGAGACCGACGACGCCGTACACGAGGACCGTGATGCCGAGCGCGACGAGCGCGAGGATCACCGTCCGGGACAGGAACGGCTGGTCGACGACCTCGTTGAGCGAGATGACCATGATCTCGGCCGACAGGATGAAGTCGGTGCGGACGGCTCCGGACACGATGGTGTCCTCGTCCGGGGCCGCCTCCTCCCCCTCCGCGTGGGCGTGGGAGTGGCCGCGCAGCTTGTGCCAGACCTTCTCCGCGCCCTCGTAGGACAGGTAGGCGCCACCGATCATCAGGATCGGCGTGAGCAGCACCGGCAGGAACTGGCTGAGCAGCAGGATCGCCGGGAGGATGATCAGCAGCTTGTTGCGCAGCGAGCCCACCGCGATGCGCCGGATGATCGGCAGCTCGCGTTCCGCGGCCAGGCCGTGCACGTACTGCGGCGTGACGGCGGTGTCGTCGACGACCACACCGGCCGCCTTCACGCTGGCCCGCCCGGCGGCGGCGCCGATGTCGTCCACCGAGGCGGCGGCCGTGCGTGCCAGCAGGGCCACGTCGTCGAACAGGGCTACGAGTCCACCGGCCACGGGGCGTCCTTCCGGTCGGTCAGCACGCGCGTGCTGTGTCGGTCATGGTGGGCCGTCCGGCCGCGACCCGCACGGGCAGCGCGCCCCCGGCGGCGGCACGGTCAGCCGTGGGCCACCCGCTCGGCGTCCAGTGCCAGCGCCAGGTAGACGGCGGTGAAGTCGGCCACGGCCAGCTGTCGGGCCAGCCGCGGCAACCTGCCATACCGCTCCGGTTCCCCGTGCTCGGCCAGTCCACTCACCGGGACGTTGTTGCCCGCCGCGGTGCGCAGCGCCTCCTGCAGCGCCTCCCGCGCCGACCGCGGTTCACGCTCACCGGCGCCGTCGTGCTCGCCGGCGTCGGTGTCGCGGATGGTGATCAGCCGCAGGCGCCGGCCGGCGTCCTCGGCGCGGTCCCGGAAGAAGTCGTCGGCCCCCGCCTCGGGCGCCAGCGGGCCACGCAACACGGAGCAGGCGGCCACCCGTTGGTCGGGCATGCGGAACGTCGTGGCGGGCAGGCCGGCGAGGGTGGCCAGCTGGTCGGCGATGCGGATGGCGGCGGTGCCGGCGAGGGGCCCCTCGGCGGCGATCACCGGCAGCGCGTCGAGCAGCTCGAGCGCGAGGGTCTTGGCCGGGTTGACGAAGGAGTCCTGAGCGGGGCCGCACTCGCCGGCGACCTCGTCGAGTGCCGCCGCGATCGCCTCGAGGTCGGCGGCGCCCGGTGACAGCAGCTCCAGGTCGACGGCGAGCTTGAGCAGCGGGGTGAGCAGCGACCAGAGCGTGGTGTGCCGCACCCGGGACCGCGGCAGCGGGACGTAGGGGGCGCGGGCGGCAGAGCACGCCGCGCGCAGCGGGGCGTCCTCCGCACCGATGCCCAGCAGCGTCACCCCGCGGCGGGCGGCCTCGTAGGCCGGGGTCACCGCGTATCGGCCCGCCCCGGTCCGGGTGGCGACGACGGCGATGTCGCTGGGGCCGGTCCACACCGGCAGGTCCGGCCCGGGGACGACGTCGACCGTGACCGGGCTGGCCGGGCCGAGCAGGGCGCGCAGGACCGAGGCGGCGACCGCGCCCTCCCGCCGGGCGACGATGACCAGGCCGCGGGGACGGCCCCCGGCGGTGACCCGCCCGAGACCGGCCTCCTCGGTCAGCCGGGCGGTCTCCCGCACCTGCGCGCCGGCCCCGGCGACGGCCGGCAGGAGGCCGCGGGGGTCACGGGCGCGCAGCAGGTCGAGGTCGTCGAACACCTCCTCCGCGAGCTCGGGCGAGCTCATGCGCGGTGCCGCGCCTCGTCGAGCAGGAGCACCGGGATGCCGTCGCGGACGGGGAAGGCCCGGTCGCACGTCGTGCACAGCAGCTCGCCGGCCGCCTCGTCCACCGTCAGCGGGCTGTGGTGGGTGTCCGGGCAGGCGAGGATCTCCAGCAGGGCCGGGTCCAGGCCCAGCGGACCGGTGGGGGGCGTGGTCATGCGCGCACCATCTCCAGCACTCGATCGCGCAGCTCGGTCATCCGCGCCGTGTCGGGCGCCTCGACGTTGAGCCGCAGCAGGGGTTCGGTGTTGCTGGCCCGCAGGTTGAACCAGGAGCCGTCGGGCAGTTCGACCGTCAGCCCGTCGAGCTCGTCGACGGTGACGCCGTCCTCGTCCTCGAAGGCCGCCCGCACGGCCTTCGCGCGTCCGGCGGCGTCGGCGACGGTGGAGTTGATCTCACCCGAGGCGGCGTACCGGCTGTAGGCGGCGGTCAACTGCGACAGCGGGCGGCTCTGCTCCCCCAGCGCGGCGAGCACGTGCATGGCGGCGAGCATGCCCGTGTCGGCCCGCCAGAAGTCCCGGAAGTAGTAGTGGGCGGAGTGCTCGCCCCCGAAGACGGCGTCGGTGCGGGCCATCTCCGCCTTGATGAACGAGTGCCCGACGCGCGTGCGCACCGGCTCACCACCGTGCTCGCGGACGATCTCGGGGACCGCCCGCGAGGTGATCAGGTTGTGGATGACCGTCGTCCCGTGGCCCTTGGCCAGCTCGCGCACCGCGACTAGCGCGGTGATCGCCGAGGGGCTCACCGGCTCGCCGCGCTCGTCGACGACGAACACCCGGTCGGCGTCGCCGTCGAAGGCCAGGCCGATGTCGGCACCGGTGCGGCGCACCTCGGCCTGCAGGTCGACGAGGTTGGCCGGGTCCAGCGGGTTCGCCTCGTGGTTGGGGAAGGACCCGTCGAGCTCGAAGTACATCGGCAGCACGGTCAGCGGCAGGTCGGCCAGGACGACGGGCACCGTGTGACCACCCATCCCGTTGCCGGCGTCGACGACGACCCGCAGCTGCCGGATCTGCGACAGGTCGACCAGCGACCGCAGGTGGGCGGCGTACCCGGCGAGCAGGTCGCGCTGGGCGATCGTCGCCGTCCGGTCCGGGACGCGGTCGTAGGTGTCGTGCTCGGCCCACTCGCGGACCGTGGCCAGCCCGGAGTCCTGGCCCACCGGCGCGGCCCCGGCCCGGCAGAGCTTGATGCCGTTGTACTGCGCCGGGTTGTGGCTGGCGGTGAACATCGCGCCGGGGACGCCGAGGGACCCGGCGGCGAAGTAGAGCAGGTCGGTGGAGCCCAGCCCCGCCTCGACGACGTCGAGACCACGGCTGAGCACGCCCTCGGCGAACGCCCGCGACAGGGGCACCGACGACTCGCGCATGTCGTGGGCGGTGACCACGGCGGTCGCGCCGCTCTCCTGCGCCATGAGCTCGGCGAACGCGGCGCCGATGCGCCGGGCGACACCTTCGTCCCACTCGTCGGGGACGACGCCACGGACGTCGTAGGCCTTGATGATCGAGGAGAGGTCCGCCACGCGAGCGACCCTAGAGGACCCCGTCCTCCTCACGGCCGCAGGCTCGGCGCGAGCCTCTGGTCGGGCCGGGCGGGGTCGTCAGGTGATGTCGGGCAGGACCCGCAGGTGGCCCCGGCGCGTGCCGCGGCCGTCGTCGGCCGGGTTGCGCGGGGGTTCGGGCCGGGCAGCCTCGCGGACCGCGTCGGCCAGGGCCAGCAGGTCGTCGCCGGTCGGGCCGGAGTCCTCGACGTCGATCTCGTGCCGGACGACCTCCCAGCCGCGCGGCACGGTCAGCCGCTCGGCGTGGAACTCGCAGAGGTCGTAGCTGTGCGGCTCCGAGAAGGTCGCCAACGGGCCGACGACAGCGGTCGACTCCGCGTACACGTAGGTCAGAGTCGCTGCCGCCGGTTGCGCGCAGCCGCTGCGCGAGCAGCGACGTGACTGCCTCACCACCGGTTCCTCACGCACCGCACAGTAGACGCGTACCGGGGTCGTTGGCATCAGGCACACCGCGATTCGCAGGCCCTGACGAACAGCAGCAGCCCCATGCTGCACGACGGTCCCGTGGACCCCTCCAGGACGCCACGACGGCCTCGACGCGCAGGACCGGCGGCTCTCCGTGCGCCCGCCGTACGCTCGCACTCGCCATGAGCCGATCCGCCCGTTCCCGCCGTGACCGGCACGGCCGCGGCCTGCGCGGGCGCCTGGTGCCCGACGGCGTCCCGCTGGCCCGCAGCCGCGCCGAGCAGTTCGACGACCTCGTGCTCGACGCGGTCGAGGACCTCGAGCGCCGGTGGGAGAAGGAACTGGCCGGCGTGGAGTTCGCCGTCGAGGACGTCCCCTGGGTGGAGCACACCAGCCCCGACGAGGTGGTCCTCGACGCCGACGTCCTCGACGACGGGAGCGTCCCGCTGGCCCGCGTGTTGCCGGCCCACCGGGAGGGCAGCCGCGAGGTGCCGCCGCGGATCGTCGTCTACCGGCGACCGCTGGAGCTGCGCGCCCACGACCGCGACGACCTCGCCGACCTGGTGCGCGACGTCGTCGTCGACCAGGTGGCGGTGCTGCTGGGCCGCGATCCCGAGGAGATCGACCCCACCGGGTGAAGGAGGACCCCCTGCCCCCACCGCTCGCGAGCTCGCGGCGGGCCCCTGCAGGGGGCCGTTCCATCACGTCACCACGGGGCTGCCGAGCTCGGCGGCGATGCCCCTCGCGTCGGCCAGCCGCGCCCGGCAGAAGGCGAGGTCCAGGCCGTCACCCCGGTCGGCACGGACCAGCCGGCCGGCGAGCTGCTCGAGGGCGACCGCGTGCCACAGCAGGCCGACGTCGGGCTCCTCCCAGCCGGCGGTGCGGTCCAGCACGACGCGGGCGATCCGGGCGCGGTCCTCGTCGCCGGGCGTGCTGGCCCAGAGGGTGAGCAGGTCACGGTGCCGCGGCCCCGAGCGGACGCCCGTCCACTCCAGCACGACCATCCGGCCCTCGTCGTCGAGGACGGCGTTGGCGGCGCGGAGGTCCCCGTGCGTCACCTCCGACAGCGGCAGCTGGGCGGCCGCCGCCCGCACCGCGCGCAGCTCGCCCAGCCGGACGCCGCCGCGCAGCAGCCGTCCGGTGTCACCCACGGAGGCCCGGGCCCGGCGCAGGGGCGACCGGGCCGGCGGCTGCCACGGACTGCCCGGCGGCGCGGGCAGTGGCGCGATGCGCATGGCGGCGTCGACGGCGGCCTCCGTCCAGCGCGGACCACCGGCCGGCGCGGGGTGGACGCGGCGGGACAGCAGCCACCGCCCGTCGTCAGCGGCGGCGACGACCTCCGGGACGCCGATCTGCCGCTCCTCGGCCCAGCGCCGGCCGCGCAGCTCCGCCCGCAGCCGGCGACGCCCGCTCTCGGTGACGGCGAGGTCGACCACCCGGTCGGCGAGGACGCCCTGCACGACACCCAGGGACGCGGACAGGTCCGTGACCCCGGTGAGCGGCTGCTCGACGCCGAGCTCGGCCAGCAGCGCCCCCACCCGCTCCCCGGCCGCACCCTCCGTCGTCGGCCCGTTGCTGCTCACCCGAGGAGCCTCCCAGTCCGCCGCCGACCCCGCACGGAGTGCGTCCGGGCGGGCGCGCGGCCCCTGGGATGCTTGCCGGGATGGACTCCTCCGCGCCGGCCGCCGTGCCCTGGATCGTGCTGGGCGTGGCGGTGCTGGCGCTGGCCGGGCTGGTCCCGCTCCTGCTGACCGGCCGCCGCAGCGGTGCCCGGACCCCCCGGCCGGTCCGCGAGGAGCCGGCCGTGACGCCGGCGACGCGCTTCCCGCACGACGACCTGCCCGGCTTCCTCGACGCACCCCCGGGCACGCCGCCCGCTCCCGCCGCCGCGCCGCCCCCGGCCCTCCCGGGCCTCGTTGGCCCCGACGGCCCCGACGGCGATGACACCCGGGACCGGGACGACGCGTCCGCTGCCGGCCGGGCGCTGGCAGCGATGGCCGCCGTCGCCCTGCTGCTGATCGGCGCCCTCGCCGCGGTCGCCGTGGGCACCCGCGACGACGACGTCCCCGCCGCCGAGCCGCCGGCCGCGAGCCCCCCTGCCGCCCCCACGACCGCCGGGACGCCCACCGGCACACCGCTGCCGGAGCTGCCCGGTGTCCCGGCCGAGCCGCTGCCGGGCGAGAGCGGCGCCGGGGCGCTGGCCGACCGGTCCGTGCCGCTCGGCGAGGACGGCGTCACCGCCACGCTGGGCTTCGGCGCGATCGTCGTCGAGCGGCACGCCGTGGGGGTGACCGTGGCCGAGCCGGTGGTCAGCGTGACCGCAACCGGGGACGCCGCCGCGGGTGACGGCGCGGCGCTGGCCCACGTGGCGCTGCCCACCTGGAACTGCCTGGCCGACGAACCGCCCGCCGACCCGGAGCGGGCCGGCTGCGTGCGGTCGACGACCGAGTACGCCGACCTGCCCTCCCCCGCCCTCGTCGTCACCCGGGACGACGATGCGCTCCGCCTGACCGGACGGTTCCCCAGCTACACCCGCCCGATCACCACCGCCCCGGCCTACACGGGGCGGGTGTACGAGCTGACCGTCACCGTCGCGCCGGCGGGCCCGGTGCGTGACGGCCGCGCGGTCGCGGAGGCGACGCTGTTCCTCGGCACCGACCGCACGACGACGACCCGGGACGGGCTCAACGTGATCCGGTACGCCGGCTGAGCGGACCGCCGGGAAGGGTCAGCGAGACGACCGGCGCGCCCATCTCGCGCGAGAGCCCACCCACCTCGGAGAAGCCCCACCAGGGCCTGCGGTCCGCGCCGTCGACGAGGGTGAGCAGCCCGGCCCGCAGCCGGTCCCCTTCGGGCAGGACGGCCAGCTCCACCTGTCCGATCGCGGCGTGCACCCGGGCGGCGGCCCGCAGCAGGAGACGCGCCCGGCGGTCGGGCTGCCGCGCCAGCAATTGCGGCAGCCACCGCTCCAGCTCGGCGGGATCGCGGGTGCGCCGCACCGCGCCGGCCTCGTCCAGCGCGTCGACCAGGCGGGTGCTGCGTGCGGTGGAGAAGGCCGCCTCGGGCCGCAGCCGCCCCAGCGCGCGCAGCGTGGGGTCGCCCAGGGGCAGCCCCGTCAGGCGCAGCGTCCACGGTCGGCCGAGCCGGTCCAGGCGGTCCAGGAGGCCGGCGGCCAGCTGCGTCGCCGCGGTGTCGTCCCGGACCGGGAGGCGGGCCGGCGCGTCCCCGGGCGGCACCGGCGCACCGTCGCCGAGGAGCGTGACGCCGACCCGGAGGCCGCGGCCGTCCACGACCAGGGCGGCCAGCGCGGCCGGCCCACCGCCGCGATCGGGATCGCGGTCGACCACCACCGCCACCGGTCGCGCACCCAGCCGGCGCCGGGCGGCGGCGACGTTGAGCACGGTGGTCAGCCAGGGCCCGCGGGCGGTGACCGGGGCCCGCACGGCGGCCTGCAGGGAGCCGGCGGCGCGCAGCTCGCGGACCACCTCGGCCCGTCCGGTCGCCGTCCTCGTGAGGGGCCCCCGTGTCGTCACACCCCGAATGGCACCACAGCCGCCGACGGGAGTCCGTCGGCGGCTGTGGAACTGCTCGCGGGTGGTGTCACGCTGCACTGTGTGCCGAGGCCCCGTCCCGGGGCCGCCCTGAGCCTGCGGAGGGTTGGGGAGTCCTCTCTCAGATGGCGCGGCGACGCAGCCGGCGGCGTTCCCGCTCGGAGAGCCCGCCCCAGATGCCGAAGCGCTCGTCGTTGGCCAGCGCGTACTCGAGGCACTCGGCCTTGACCTCGCAGCCGGTGCAGATCTTCTTGGCCTCGCGGGTCGAGCCGCCCTTCTCGGGGAAGAACGCCTCGGGATCGGTCTCGGCGCACAGCGCCCGCTCCTGCCACGACTGGGCGTCGGCCTCCAGGCCCACGCTCCAGATCCCGGAGAAAGCCGGCCCGGCAGCCTCCCGGCCACGGTCGGCGTTCCGCTCCGACGCACTCACGTAGTCGCTCAACCACGACACCTCTGCCATGACGATGCGTCCCCTCTCGCTCCCCCGGTGCGCGCCCTCCGGGTCGATCCCGGGCCGCTCGGCACTAGCTGACACCGCCGGAATTACACGCGTGTCGTTGCGTAGGCGTCAACTTCGCGCGGTGTAAGCGACTCGCCACACACGCCCCACTCGTCACACCCTGTTCGTCACTTCTCGTCCCACCCCTCGACACGCCCGGCAAACAGTCGACAACTGCCCATCGGGCACGATGACTTTCGTGCAGATCGTCGTGCTCGCCGGAGGGGTCGGCGGCGCCCGTTTCCTGGCCGGTCTCCGTGCCGCCGTCCCGGGTGCTCGGATCTCCGCCGTCGTCAACACCGGGGACGACGTCACGATGCACGGTCTGCGGATCTGCCCGGACCTCGACACCGTCATGTACACCCTCGGCGGCGGCATCGACCCCGACCGGGGCTGGGGTCGCCTCGGCGAGACCTGGACGGTCAAGGAGGAGCTGGCCGCCTACGGGGCCGAGCCCACCTGGTTCGGCCTCGGCGACCGCGACCTCGCCACGCACCTCGTGCGCACCCGGATGCTCGACGCCGGCTATCCGCTGTCCCAGGTGACCGCCGCGCTCGCCGACCGCTGGCAGCCCGGCGTCGAGCTGCTGCCGATGAGCGACCAGCGGGTCGAGACCCACGTGGTGGTGACCGACCCCGACAGCGGCCGGCAGCAGGCCATCCACTTCCAGGAGTGGTGGGTGCGCCACCGGGCCGCGCCACCGGCATCGGCCTTCGTGCAGGTGGGCGTGGACGCCGCCCGGCCCGCCGCGGGCGTCACCGAGGCGTTCGCCGCCGCCGACGCGGTGCTGCTGGCGCCGTCCAACCCGGTGGTGTCGGTGGGGACGATCCTCGGGGTGCCCGGGCTGCGCGCGGCGCTGCTGGCCACGCCGGGGCGGGTCGTCGGGGTCTCCCCCGTCGTCGCGGGCAGCGTGGTCCGCGGGATGGCCGACCGCTGCCTGCCGGTGGTCGGGGTGGAGGTCAGCGCGGAGGGCGTCGGCCGGCACTACGGCGCCCGCTCCGCCGGCGGGCTGCTGGACGCCTGGCTGGTGCACACCGGTGACCGGGCCGACGTCCCCGGCGTGGACGTCCGCGCCGTCCCCCTGCTGATGACCGACCCCGACGCCACTGCCGCGATGGCGCGCGCCGCCCTGGACGCCGCCGGTGTCTGAAGAAGGACCCCGTCCTCCCCACCGCTCGCACGCTCGCGGCGGTGCCCGGGACGGGGCCGCCCGAGAGGGATCCGTGCCTCTGGCCGGCATCTCGATCCACCCGGTCGCCGGGCTGCCGGAGTTCGCCCCGGGCGACGACCTCGCCGCCGCGATCGCCGGCGCCGCGCCCTGGCTGGCCGACGGCGACGTCGTCGTCGTCACCTCCAAGGTGGTCTCCAAGGTCGAGGGCCGGCTGGTGCACGTGGAGCCCGGGACCGACCGGGAGGCCGCCCGGCAGCGGGCGATCGACGCCGAGACCGTCCGGGTGGTCGCCCGGCGCGGACCGCTGAAGATCGTGGAGACGCGGCAGGGCTGGGTGGTGGCCGCGGCCGGCATCGACGCCTCGAACGTCCCCGGCGACGCCCTCGTCCTGCTCCCGGCCGACGCGGACGCCTCCGCGCGGGGCCTGCGGGCGCGGCTGCGGGAGCTGCTCGGCGTCACCGTCGGCGTGGTGGTCAGCGACACGTTCGGGCGCACCTGGCGGGAGGGGCTCACCGACGTCGCGGTGGGCTCGGCCGGGGTGCCGGCGCTCATCGACCACCGCGGGGACGTCGACGTCCACGGCAACCGGCTGGAGACCACCCAGGTGGCCCTCGTCGACGAGCTGGCGGCCGCCGCGGACCTGGTGAAGGGCAAGCTCGGCGGGCTCCCGGTGGCCGTCGTCCGCGGCCTGACCGTGACCGCGCCGGCGGAGGACACCGGCACCCGGCCGCTGGTCCGCCTGGGCCCCGGCGACCTCTTCCGCTACGGCAGCCGTGACCTCGTGGGGTCGCGCGCGCCGGCGGCGGACCTCGTGCCCCGCCCCGGCGAGCTGGACGCCGTCGCCGAGGCGTTCCGCGTCGCCGGCGCCGCGCTGCCGGAGTTCCCCGTCGTGGTGCGCTACGGCGGGGAGGACGACGGCGTGGTCGACATCCACCTGCCCGAGCGGGCCACCACGACGACCGCGCTGAACCTCGGGGCGCTCATCGGCGCGGTCGTCGTCCAACTGCACGCCGAGGGCTGGACGACGCGCTGGGAGCCGGTCGGGACACCCGGCGGCACCTCTCTCGTCGGGAGGCTGTGGCTGGGGAGCCCTCCGGACTGAGCCGTGGTGGCGTCGTCGCACTCGGTAGGGTCGTCCGCCATGCGCGGGATCATCCTGGCGGGCGGTACGGGGAGTCGGCTCTTCCCCATCACGCAGGCCGTGAGCAAGCAACTGATGCCCGTCTACGACAAGCCGATGGTCTACTACCCGCTCTCGACGCTGATGATGGCCGGCGTCCGCGAGGTCCTGGTGATCACCACGCCCGGTGACCAGGAGGCGTTCCGGCACCTGCTCGGCGACGGCAGCCGGATCGGGATGAGCATCGAGTACGCCGCCCAGCCGCGGCCGGAGGGGCTCGCCCAGGCCTTCGTGATCGGCGCGGACTTCATCGGGGAGTCGTCGGTGGCGCTCGTCCTCGGCGACAACATCTTCTACGGCGCCGGCCTCGGCACCGCGCTCTCCCGCCAGCCCGAGCCCGACGGCGGGCACGTCTTCGCCTACCACGTGGCCAACCCGCAGGACTACGGCGTCGTGGAGTTCGACGCCGCCGGGCGCGTGCTCTCCATCGAGGAGAAGCCGGCGCGGCCGAAGAGCTCTTACGCCGTCCCGGGCCTGTACTTCTACGAGAACTCGGTCGTCGACGTCGCCCGCGGCATCACGCCCAGCGCGCGCGGCGAACTGGAGATCACCGCGGTCAACGACCACTACCTGCAGCAGGGCCGGCTCACGGTCACCGCGCTGGACCGGGGCACCGCCTGGCTGGACACCGGGACGTTCCAGTCCCTGCGCCAGGCCACCGAGTTCGTCTCCGTCGTCGAGGACCGTCAGGGCCTGAAGATCGGCTGCATCGAGGAGGTCGCCTGGCGGCAGGGCTGGCTGGACGACGACGGTCTCCGGCGGGCGGCCGAGCCGCTGGGCAAGAGCGGTTACGGCGACTACCTGCTGCACCTGCTGGTCGAAGGGCGCTGACCCGCCTGGACCTGCCGCGGCGGACGGGTCCCCGGGCCACGGGTCACCGCTCCTGGCAGCTCGGCAGCAGGTGTTCAGGAAAGGGTCTCGCAGGCGATGAGGTCGCCGTCCACGTCCAGCCCGGCCACGTCGCCGTAGTAGGGGTGGTAGCGGTTGAACCACTCCTGGGCCTGCTCCTGCATCGCGAAGTCCGGACAGTTGACGGCGTCACCCGGGTTCGGCGGCACGCCGCCCGCATCACGGCGGACGCCGAGGGTGCCGTTGCCGTCCCAGTCCCCCACCAGGACGACGTCGCCCGGGTTGCCGTAGGCGAAGCTGACGGCCGCTCGGCCCGAGCTGTTGCCGTTGCGGGCGTGGAAGGCGATCCCACGCCTCACCATGAGCCTGTCGGTGCCGTGCCCGGAACAGGCCACGAGGGCCGCGGCGTACGCCGCCGGTCAGTCGCGGCGGCGGGCGCCCACGGCCACGGTCACCGCGAGGCCGAGGCCGACGAACCCGGCCAGGGACCCGGCGATGATGCCGACACCGTCGGCATCCAACAGACCAGCGGGCACGGCGGATGCCGCGGGCTGCAGGCCGTCGACGACGACCTGCTCGTCGACGGCTCCGGCGGGCCGCTGCGCACCGGTGCCGGCGGACGGCGTCGGGACGGCGCGCCGCTCCTGGTTCCAGGGCACGTGTCGATCGCCGGCCGCGGCCGGCTCCACCACCGGGGGCGTCACCTCCGCCGGCGCCGAGGTCACCGCGGGAGCCGGCGACTCCACCAGGGGAGCACCCTCAGCAGGGGACGACGTCGCGGCCGCAGCCGGGACCTCGATGGGGACCACGGCCTCCACCGGGGCCGCGGCCTCCACCGGAGCGGGGGCGGCCGCGACGACCGGGGGCTTGAGCACCGCCGCCGGCTCCGCGGAATCGGGGGTCTGGACGGCGGGCGCTGGCAGGGACTCGGTCGTCCCCGCGGCCGGGCTCTCGACCGGCTCCGTGGTCTCGCTCGGGGCCGTGGTCTCGCTCGGGACCGGACCGGGCTCGTCCGTCGGCGCGGGGGCCGCGGGCTCCGCAGGCGCGTCCTGGGCCGGGTCGTCGACCGACGCCGCGTCGTCAGGAGCGGTGTTCGAAGCCGGAGCCGACTCACCCGCGGGAGCCGACGTCTCCGTCGCGGGCTCGGGGTCTGCCTCGACCGTGTCGCCCGACGCGGACGCGCCCGAGTCGCCGGTGCCGCTGTCGTCCTCGTCCGAGGCGTCCTCGGTGGCGTCCTCGGGCTCGGTAGCCGGCACGGTCTCGGCCTGCCGGTGGGGCTCCAGCAGCCGGCCGGTCGGCAGCCCGGGGTCGGGCGCCGCGAAGGTCAGGACGATCTGGATCGAGGCGTCGTTCGCACCGGGCGTCTCGGCGACACCACCGTCGTGGTCGACGTCCTCGTCCGGCGTTCCCACAGGGACGTCGGCGGCGAGCGCAGGCGATCCCGAGACGGTTGAGGCGTCGGCGTCCCGTCGCGCGGCCTCGGCCGGCGTTCCCGCGGGAACGTCCGCGGGCACAGCGATCCCCGCCCCCTCGGAGGCGGTGGGCTCCTCGCCCTGCAGTACGCGGACCCGGGCGGCCACCCCGTCCCCCGACACGACGTGTGTCGCCGACGTCTCGCGGTCGGTCGCCGCCGTCAGCTCCTCGACAGTGCCCAGGTCGATCACGAGCGTGCTACCCGGGGGAACGGGGACGCGACCGACGTCCGCGCCCGGGGCCTCACCGGCGAGCACCGCGACGTCCACGTCGGTCACGCCCTCGGGGACGTGGAACAGCAGCTCGCCGCCGGCGTCGGCATGCGTGCAGGTCATGGTCGTCGCGTCGGCCGACAGGGCGCACGGCCCGGTGGCGCCGGCGACGGCGGCGTTCAGCAGCCCGGTGGTGACGAGGCCGCCGACTGCGGCGAGGGTCAGGGTCGAGCGGAGCGCAGCGCGTGACACGGAGGTACTCCCGGGTTCCGGCTGCCCACCCTCGGACCGGTCGGCCGTCGAGGGACCGCGGACGGCCATCGATACCCGAACGTTAGGAACTCGACTCAACACAGAGCGCCATGACACGCGTCCGCCCGCCGACGTTGGGACGACTGTGACGCCTGGGAACCTCTACGGCGGTGGCTCTCCGCCGATGCGCGTACAGCCCTGGAAGACGGCAGTGGCCACCGGGACCGCGGAGGTCCCGGTGGCCACTGGTGGACAGCCTCGTGGCACGAGGCCGACGGCTACCCGATGCGGGTCCAGGTCCCACAGCGGGCGCTGGAGAAGCCGGCGTCGGACGGCGCGATGGTGACGATCGTCGAGAAGTCGTTGGTGATGAGGTCGGAGAACTCCCCGGAGAAGCCGCGGAGGCGCTCCCAGTAGCACGAGTCCGGGTCCGCGTTGGACTGGTACGTCCCGGGCGCGATGTGCGTCCCGACCTGGTACATCCCGGCTCCGAAGACCGTCACCGGCGCGGGCGGGTAGCTGGCGGCGACGGGCCGCCAGGTGCCGCAGCGGCTCGACTTGAACCCGGCGTCCGTCGCCTCGATCGTCACGATGTCGGGTCCGCCGAAGTTGTTGGCGATGATCTCGTCGAAGGTGCCCCCGAAGCCGGAGAGCCGCTCCCAGTAGCAGGACTCGTCGGTCGGGCTGGAGCGGTAGGTCCCCGGGACGATGCCTCCGCCGCCGGTCCGGTGGGTGCCGTCGCCGAACGCGGTGTTCGGCGGCGGCGGCGGGACGCGGCGGACGCCGAGGGTGTCGATGCCGTCACCGTTCCAGTCCCCGGTGAACGCGGTGTCGCTGGGCTCGCCGTACCCGAACACCCGGTCGGCCGGGCCCGACGTCAGCGAGTGCCGCAGGAAGTAGGTGCTCCCGCGGCGGACACCCAGAGAGTCGCCGGCCTGGTCGTTCGACCAGCGCCCCACGAGCACGACGTCGCCGGGGTCGCCGTAGAAGAAGACGCTGCTGGCCACGCCGGTGTTCAGGTCGTTCTTCACGAAGTACTGGCCCCCGCGGCGCACCACCAGGGTGTCACTGCGGTTGCCGTCCCAGTCGCCGACGAGGACCGTGTCCCCCCAGTCGCCGTACACGAACTCGGTGTCCGCCCGGCCGGTGGTCACGCTGTTCTTGACGAAGAAGCGGTTGCCCCGTCGCACCGCCAGGGTGTCGGTGCCGTTGCCGTCCCAGTCCCCGATGAGCACCGTGTCGCCCGGGTCGCCGTACATGAACGAGGTGTCGGCCGGGCCGGAGGTCGCGCTGTTGCGCACGTGGAAGGTGTTGCCCCGCCGCACCAAGAGGGTGTCGGTCCCGTTGCCGTCCCAGTCGCCGACGTAGACCTCGTCCCCGTGGTCGCCGTAGACGAGCTCGATGTTCGCCTTACCCGAGAAGGAGTCGTTGAGGTAGTACTGCACCCCGGCGCCACCGACCGTCGTCCCCTGCGCCGACGCCGGACCGACTCCCGCCAGCACGCCCGTCGCGACGATCGCGGCCGCCAGGCCCGCGCGTGTTCCCCGTCTCATCCCTGCCCCCGATCAGGACGCCCCCATGGCGTCGACCGGCACCCTGACACGGAGATCTGACCGGACCGAACCGGACGGCGTCGAAACCGTCCCGTCCGCCCCACCGGTCACTCACGGGGCAGGGCGTCTCAGAGGCGGCGGTGGTTGGTCGGTGCGTTGCGGGGGCCGAACCGGGGCGCCCGAGCGACGCCGCCGGCGAGCAGCAGCCGGACCACCCGCTGCCGCTGGCCGCGCCACGGCTCGAGCAGCGCCATCATCGCGTCGTCGTCGGTGCGGGCGGCGCCGGTGAGCGCGAACCCCACCTGGTTCTTCAGGTGGTAGTCGCCGTAGCTGACCGTGTCGGGACAGCCGAACGCCCGCTGCACCACCTCGGCCGCCGTCCAGACGCCGATGCCCGGCACCACCTGCAGCCGGCGTTGCAGGTCCGCGCAGTCGACCGCCGCCTCCGGTTCCAGTCGGGAGGCGACGCTCGCGACGGCGCGCAGAGCGCGGCGGCGGGCACCGTCGAGGCCGCAGCGGTGCCACTCCCAGTCGGTGACGGCGAGCACCCGCTCCGGGGTCGGGATGACCCGCATGCCCTCGGGCGCGGGCCCCTGCGCGGGGTCACCGGCGAGGCGCAGCAACGCCCGCCACACCCGGTGCGCCTCGACGACGGTGACCTTCTGCTCCAGGACGGCGGGGACCAGGGCGTCCCAGGTGCGGCCGGTGCGGCTCAGCCGCAGCCAGGGCGTCGTGCGGTGCAGCCGGGCGACCAGCGGGTGCCCGCCGGGGTCGAGGTCGCCGGGCCGGTCGTCGGCGCCGAGCCAGCCGGGTACCGCCGAGCCGGCCCGCTCGGCACCCGGGCCCCACGCGGTCACTCGCACCTCCCCGGCGCGGACCGCGATGCGCACCGTCGCCGGCCCGTCCGGCGTGCTGACCGTGCGCCAGGTGCCGTCGTCGGTGTGCCGCAGCGCCGGGTCCCCGCTGCTGCGCTGGTGCGGGAAGAGGGTCCGGCGGACGTCCAGCGGCCAGTCCGGCCGCCAGACGTCGGCGAAGACCGGCGCCTCGAGGGTCGTGCTCAGGTGGTGCTCCCGGGGAAGAGGACCGGCTACCCGAGGACAGCCGGACGGGTCAGCGCGGGGCCATCCGGAGCGCGCCGTCCATCCGGATGACCTCGCCGTTCAGGTAACCGTGCTCGACGATGTCCAGGGCCAGCTCGGCGAAGTCCGACGGGCGGCCCAGGCGCTTGGGGAAGGGTATGCCCGCCGACAGGCTCTGGCGGGCCTCCTCGGGAAGGCTGCCGAGCAGCGGGGTGTCCACCAGGCCGGGGGCGATGGTGCACACCCGGACGCCGACGCCGGAGAGGTCGCGGGCCGCCGGCAGCGTCATGCCGACGATGCCGCCCTTGGACGCCGAGTACGCGATCTGCCCGATCTGCCCGTCGTAGGCAGCGATCGAGGCGGTGTTCACCACGACCCCGCGCTCACCGTCCTCGCCCGGCTCCGTGGCGGCCATCGCCGCGGCGGCCAGGCGCAGCACGTTGAACGTGCCGACCAGGTTGACCATCACGGTGCGGACGAACGGGTCGAAGTCGTGCGGCACGTTGCCCTTGCCGACCGTGCGCTGCGCCCACCCGATGCCCGCACAGTTGACCGCGATCCGCAGTGGCCGGTCCTTGCCCGTCGCCTCGGCGACGGCGGCCTCCACCGACGCCGGGTCGGTCACGTCGGTGCGGACGTAGGTGGTGTGCCCGCCCAGCTCGGCGGCCAGCTCCTTCCCGCGGTCCTCCTGGATGTCGAGGATGGTCACGGCCGCACCGCGGGCGGCGAGCGCGCGGGTGGTGGCCTCCCCCAGCCCGGAGGCACCTCCGGAGACGACAGCGGCGACGTCGAAGTCCTTCATGGCCCCGGACACTAACCGGGCGGAGCGCCTGCGGTCTGCCGCGCGCCCGGTCCGGCCGCGGGCGTCCCCGTACCCTGCGGGAGGTATCTCCGAGAGAAGAGGCAGGGCATGTTCGAGACGCTGACCGGTGACGTCCAGGGACCGCTCGACGTGACAGGCCTCGTCAGGATCGACGGCACGCTGCACGGCGGTGCCGTGGTGACCGGCCGGCTCGAGCTCAAGGGCACCTGCAACGGACCGATCGAGGTCCGCCTGGACGGGCAGGCCGACGTCTCCGCCGTCGTGCACGGTGACGTGCACGCCCGCGGCGGGCAGCTGCGCTTCCGCGGGATCCTCGACGGGCGCCTGGGGGTCAAGGACGCCGATGTCGCGTTCGCGGTGGGATCGGTGCTCAACGGCCGGCGGCTGGAGGCCGACGGCTCGTTCAGCGAGCTGGAGGGCCCAGGTGAGTTCCGCATCCCTGAGGACGCCCAGCTGCTGCGCCCCAACGAGAACGGCAACTGGACGCCGGCCGGGTGAGCGCCCGCACTCGAGGACGACGCCGGGTGCCGCGAGCGCTACGCGGGGTCGCAGGCCAGTGCGGTGTCCCCGGGGTTGCCGAAGTGGAACGTCGTCACCGACGTGATCGGCAACCCGGGACCACCCGTGAGTGGGGTCGGCGTGTTGGCGAGGAACCACTGGGCCGTGGCGGGGCGGAAGACGCCGAGCCGGTCTGAACCGTCGGTGTCGGACCACCCCCACGCACCGACGAGCCCCTGGTCCCCGGGATCCCCGAAGGGCACCGACGTGACCGGAGCGACGGAAGAGCTCCCGGGGTCGGCCAGATAGAAGGTCGAGTTGGTGGGGCGGTGGACGGCCAGCGTCGTGCCGTGACCCGCCGCCGAGAACACGAGGCCGCGGTCGCCGCGGTCGCCGAAGACGAGGGCACCGACGTCCGGCGCCCCGTCTGCACTGGGTACCCGCTCGAAGAACGTGGCCTGTGACGGACGGTGGATGAAGACGGTCCGACCCGCCGGGGTGGCCCGAGGAGCGTTCTGCACCAGCTGGTCCCCGGGGTTGCCGAACGGGATGGCCTCCACCTGGCCGCCGCCGTCGACGGCAGTCGACGCTGCGTACAGCGTTCCGGTGGAGGGGCGGTAGACGGCTGGCACGCAGTCGCCCGCAGCGTTCGGCATCAGCGTGGGGACGTCGGCGGCGTCGCCGAAGGCCACCTCGGTGACCCGTCCGATGCGCCCTCCTTGGGTGCTGGCGAGGTAGAAGTACCGAGCTCCGTACAGCCCCACACGGGAGACCCCGATGACGGCGGCAGCGCTGGAGTCCACCCTCCCGGTCGTCCGTCCGACCTCGTCCGGAGCCGCCTGCCTGATCGCCGCCGCGATGGCGTAGCCGATCTCCAGCTGACCCGTCGGCGTGGGGTGCACCCGGTCAGCGCTCAGCTCGTAGCGGATCTGCGACCCGTCGACATACCGGGCCCCTGCGGCCTCCACGGCCTGCCGCACCAGCGGCTGGTTGCCGCGGAGGTTCGGGTACTCGGCCGCGAAGACCCCGGGTCCCGGGTCGAAGGTGCCGATGACCGTGATCGTCGCCAGCGGGGCTTGCGTCCGGATCAGGGCGAGGGTGCGGCTCACGGCCGCCGCCACGTCCACCGGCTGGTGGGCGATGTCGTTGAAGCCGCCCTGTACGACCACCTGGGTGACCCAGGACGGGAGCGGCTGTGCCGCGAGCGCCGCCTCGTACGGTCCCCCGACCCCCGGGTTGACGTAGCCGGCTCCGGGATGAGAGCGCACCGTGGCGAGCGTCCAGCCCAACTCCAGCGCGGTGTAGTGCTGCCAGGCGTGACTGGCCTTCGCACCGAAGCCGGCGGCGTAGGAGTCGCCGATGACGGCGACGGACGCCACGGGCTGGGGAGTGATGTCCCCCCGCACGTGACCACCCGCCAGTGCGATCAACGCGAAGAAGGCAGCGATGGTCTTGGCGCCGACTGTCACTGTTCGTCCCCCGAGTGGCTGTGCGTCCGCGCCCGGCCCGGCCTTGCTGGCCCACCCATGGCGGCGCGCGACGTGCATGTGCGAACCGGAGCGGTTCTGCAACCCGGCCGGTTCCTGATCGTAGGAGCCGGGGTGGATCCGGCACCGGACTCCCGGTACGCGTGTGACCCCGTGGAAGATGTGTGGCACGAGAAACGACCGGACCCTCGTCCGGACCAGTGGTCCGGACGAGGGTCCGGTCGTTCAGTGCGGTGGTGCGGTGCCGGCCTCAGCCCCGAGGGGTGGGACCGACCTCCTCAGCGAGGAGTCAGCGACGGACGCCGAAGCCGTCGCCACCGATCTCGGTCGACTCGTCCCACAGGGTGTCGGCGTCGTCGACCACCGGGTCGCCGTCGGCGTCGACGATCGTGGTCACGGGCTTGCCGTAGGCGTCGACCGGCTCGACGGCCAGTCGGGCGACGAAGACGGTGTCGGTCGGCTCGCCGTAGAACATGACCGACTCGGTCTTCGGGTTCTTGCCGGCCAGCGCCGTCTTCGAGATCTCGCTGGACAGGTGGTACTCGAGCCCGCGACGGATGGCCAGCTGGTCACCGGCGGTCGCCGACGCGGCCGGCTTGGCCGAGTCGTCCTTGGTCTCGGCCTTGGGCTGGGTGGCCCAGTTGCCGATCAGGACGCTGTCCGCGTCGCGAGCGTCGCCGAAGTAGAACTCGTAGTCGGCCTTGCCGGTCGACAGGGAGTTCTTGACGAAGAAGTGGTTGCCACGCTGGATCATCAGCGTGTCACCCTTGGCAGGCGTCGGCGGGATGTCGGCCGGGACCGGGTCCGTACCGTCGATGTCGTCGAAGTCGCCGTCCTTGTTGTTGTCCACGCCGGTACCCGGCTGACGGTCGCCGGCGTCGGTGAAGTCACCGTCCTCGTCGTCGTCGAAGCCCTCGTCGTCAACCCGGGAGATGTCGGGCGCGAAGCCCGGGGCGCCCGGGTCGTCGTAGTCGCCGTCGTCGTTGTAGTCCTCACCGTCGAACTCGGTGTCGTCGACGACGCCGTCCCAGTTGCCGACGTGGACCTTGTCGCCCTTGTCGCCGAAGTAGAACTCGGCGTCGGCCTTGCCGCTCTTCGTGTTGTCGTTCTTGACGAGGAACTGGTTGCCGCGGCGGATGGCGAGGGTGTCGACGCCGTTACCGTCCCAGTCGCCGATCAGGACGTCGTCGCCCGGGTTGCCGTAGTAGAAGGTGTTGTTGGTGAGGTTCGGGTTACCGTCCGTGGCGTCCTGCGGCACGATGAACGCGTTGCCGCGCCGGACCATCGGCTGGTCCTCGCCGTGGCCGTACCAGTCACCGTAGTAGACCTCGTCGTCGGCGTTGCCGAAGGCGTAGACCTTGTCAGCCTGGCCGGTCGGGTTCACCGCACCGCTCAGGAAGTAGACGCTGCCCTTGCCGCCAACCTCATGGCCCTGGGCGGCGGCCGGCGAGATCGCGGCAGCGGCCAGGCCGACCGACAGCCCCGCGGTCAGGATGCCGACCGAAAGTGCACGCTTGCTCATGGATCCTCCATCAGTCGCGCCCCGTGTTGGGCGACTGACAGAAAGTTAGCAGTCGGCGAGCGGCTGGCAAGGACGTCGAACGGCAATTTCCGGCGTCATGTCGCCATGTCGTCGTGAGCACTTGATGCCCGACACGAGTCGGAAAGCACCAACACGGGTGACACTCGCCAGAGCGCCTGTCGACTCCTCGTCACTCTCCGACATCCGAAACCACTCCAGTGACCTAACAGGGCTCCCGGGGGCCTTCCGAGGCCCCGACGGGCGACCCGACCGAAAAATCCCGCCGTCGTCACATGAGTCACACCCGGCCCCATCCACCCCGTGTGTGTCGTCACAGGCGCCCCATCCGTTCCCGAGGACCGCCCGACGAGCTCCGATCGCCCGCCCTAGGGTGGTCACCGAGCGCCATCCGGCGCGTGCAGAGGGGGAATCGGGTGGCGAGCCAGCTCTCCGCCGTCGCCCGTCAGGTCGGTCCGGTGGCGATCGGTCTCGGCGTGCTGGGTCTGGCGTCCTTCGCCTTCCTCTCCGTCAGCGGCCGGGCGCTCGGGCCGGCCGAGCTGGCACCACTCGGCACGCTCTGGGTGCTCATCAACGCCCTGGGCCCGGCGCTCTTCCAGCCCCTCGAGCAGGAGGTGGGCCGTGCCGTCGCCTCCCGCGCCGCGCACGGGCAGGGCGCGCGTCCGGTCTTCCTGCGCGCGTGCGCGCTCGCGGGAGGGCTGATCGTCCTGGCGGCCGTCGTCCTGTTCGCCGCCCGGGAACCGCTGGCGGACGAGGTCTTCGCCGGGCAGGACGTCCTCGTCCTCGCCCTCTTCCTGGGTCTGCTGGGCCTCGGGGCCGAGCACCTCACCCGCGGTGCGTTCGCCGGCGGCGGCGCCTTCCCCCGCTACGGCGCACAGCTGGGCATCGACGGGGTGCTGCGCATCGGCAGCGCCGCCGTCCTCGCGGTCGTCGGTGTGACCACCGCCGGCTGGTACGGCGTCTTCCTGGGTCTCGCGCCGATCGCCGCCGTCCTGCTGACCGCCGGCTGGCTGGGGCCGGCCAACCAGCCGGGGCCCCACCACTCCTGGGGCGAGCTCACCCACGCCGTCGGCTGGCTGACCCTCGGTGCCCTGGCCAGCCAGTTCGTCATCAACGCCGCCCCCGTCGCGGCCAACCTGCTCGCCGGGGCCGACGAGCAGGCCCGCGCGGGCATCTTCATCAGCGTCCTGGTGCTGACC
Source organism: Geodermatophilus sabuli (assembly GCF_900215145.1). Classification (GTDB taxonomy): domain Bacteria; phylum Actinomycetota; class Actinomycetes; order Mycobacteriales; family Geodermatophilaceae; genus Geodermatophilus; species Geodermatophilus sabuli. The sequence continues at coordinate 269,284 of NZ_OBDO01000010.1, forward strand.
CGCGTGCCGCTGTTCCTCTTCGCCGCCATCCAGGCGTCGTTCCTGCCCGGCATGGCGGCGCTCGCGGCCGAGGGGGACACCGCCGGGTTCCGCCGCCGCCTGAACCTCATCGCCGGTGCGGTGACCGCCCTCGGGATCGCCGGCATGCTGGTCATCCTCGCCGTCGGCCCCTGGCTCGTGCAGTTGGTCTACGGCCCCGAGTACGTCACCACCCGCACCGACCTGTGGCCGTTGGCCGCCGCCAGCGGCCTGTTCATGCTCGCCTCGGTGCTGGCCCAGGCGCTGGTCTCCGTGCGCGGCTACCGCGCCTCGGTCCTCGGCTGGCTCGCCGGCACCGCGACCTTCCTGCTCGGCCTGCTCGTCCCGTTCCGCCTGGAGCAGCGGGTCGGGTTCGCCTTCCTCGCCGGCAGCGCCGTCGCCGCGCTCGTCCTGGCGATCGCCATGCGCCACCGCCTGCGCGCCCCGCTGGTCCCGGCACCAGCGGCGCCCGTACGAAGAGAGGACATCCCCTGGACCTGACCGCGGTGGTGCTCGCCTACGGCGAGCAGCCCTACATCCACGACGTCGTCGACCGGATCCTCGCCTCGACCGGGGTGTCGGTGCACGTGGTCGTCGTCGACAACGGCTGCACCAGCCCCTCGCTGGAGCCGCTGCGCGAGCGGCCCGGCGTCACCCTGCTCGAGCCGGGTACCAACACCGGCTTCACGGGCGGCTGCAACCTCGGCGCCGCCGCGACCGACTCGGAGTACCTGGCGTTCGTGAACTCCGACGCGCTGGTCGAGCCCGACGCCCTGGCCGAGCTCACGAAGGTCGCGGCCCGCCCGGAGGTCGGCATCGCGAGCGCCAGCCTGCGCCTGGCCGAGACGCCGGAGCTGCTCAACTCCGCCGGCAACCCGGTGCACGTCCTCGGCCTGTCCTGGTCCGGGCACCTCGGCGAGCCGGCCGCGCAGTTCCCCGTCGAGCGGTCCGTCACCAGCGCCACGGGCGCGGCCTTCGCGGTGCGCCGGGAGGTGTGGAAGGCCCTCGGGGGCTTCACCGAGCGGTTCTTCGCCTACTCCGAGGACGCCGACCTGTCGCTGCGCTGCTGGCAGCAGGGCTGGGACGTGCGCTACGTGCCGGCGGCGGTCGTCGCCCACCACTACGAGTTCAGCCGCAACACGGCGAAGTTCTACCTGCTGGAGCGCAACCGGCTGGCCATGGTGCTGACCGTCTACGAGGGCCGCACCCTGGCGCTGCTCTCCCCCGCGCTGCTCGCCTTCGAGCTGGCGATGCTGGCGGTCGCCGTCGTCAACGGCTGGCTACCGGCCAAGCTGCGGGGCTACCGGTGGCTGCTGACCGAGCGGCGCTGGCTGGGCGAGCACCGCCGGGCGGTCCAGGGCGCCCGCCGGCGCCGGGACCGGGAGCTGGCCGAGCTGCTCACCGCACGCTTCGACCAGTCCGTCCTGCCACTACCGCGTGGCGGCGGCTTCCTGAACACGGTCATGAGCGGCTACTGGGGCCTGGTCCGCCGCCTGCTGTGAGCGGGCCTGCACCGCCTCGACGTGCCGCAGCGCGGCGTCGGCGAGGGCGACCTGGCGGGCCAGCTGGACCAGCCGTGCCTCCTGCTCGCGGAACCGGACGCTCGTGCTCCCGACCAGGTAGATGATCACCAGGGCGAGGGCGTAGAGCAGCAGGTCGGTGCCACGGGTGACGCCGGTCCAGTCCGCCAGCGCCTGCAGGGTGTCGGGGAACAGGACCGCGAGGACGCCGGCGACGATGGTCAGGACGGCGAGGATCTTCCGCCGGGCCTGCCCGCGGATCGAGGTGCGTGAGCGGAGCGAGCTCACCACGGCGAACACGAGCGCCGGGACGAGCAGCAGCTGGATGATCACTTGCGGCCCCAGTTCGTGACGCGGTGCGCGGCCACCTCGGCGAGGATGTTCACGCTGTTGAGCAGCGGCTGCCCCTTCGACCGCGAGTAGTCCGTGTACAGGATGTGCACGGGGTGCTCGACGATCCGGTACTCGGGGCGGGTGAGGTACCGCTCGAGCTCCGAGGCGTAGGCCATGCCGGCGTAGGAGAGCCGGATGTCGGCGGCGACGTGGCGGGCCACGATGCGCAGCCCGTTGTGCGCGTCGGTCAGCCGGGTGCCGCCACCGCGATTGAGCAGCTTGGCCGCCGTCCGCAGGATCACCCGGCGCAGGGGGCTCATCTGGGTCGGCCCGTTCCCCTCGAGGAACCGGGAGCCCATGACGACGTCGTAGCCCTCGCGGATCTTCTCGATCATGCTGAGCAGGTCGGCGAGCTGGTGCTGCCCGTCGGCGTCGAAGCAGGCGATGTAGCGGGCGTCGGTGAGCATCAGCGCGGCCTCGAAGCCGGTCTGCAGCGCGCCACCGGCACCCAGGTTGATCGGGTGGCTGACCCGGAAGGCGCCGGCCTTGTCGATCTCCGCGGCCGAGGCGTCGGTGCTCGCGTCGTCCACGGCGATGACCGACAGCCCGGCACCGACCAGTTCGGCGATGACGCCGCCGACGACGGGGGCCTCGTTGTAGACCCGGACGACGACGACGGTGTCCTCCCACGACGGGTGTGCCCGGTTCGGCGCCGCCACCGTCTGGGTGCCCAGGGACGAGTTCATCTCCTGGGATGCTAAGCGCGCACCCACCGGACCGTCCACACGGAGAGCAACCGAGTCGTACGTCACTGTCATCGTCTTCGTCTCTCCAGGGCATCTCGACCGCGGCTCCGGCGCGCTCACCGGGAGGCGCACGCGGGACGGCCGGACGGGGCGACGCGCGACCAGGGGGTCAACGCCGCGGCGTCGGCCACACTTCCCGTCGAGCCGCGTCGATCGCGGCTCCCCGTCCCGGACAGCCTCGCGTAACGGACCGGTCCGGTCGGCCCGACGCACCGGCGCCGGGTGCGCGGAGCGCCCCGTCCCGCAACTCGAGTCCCACGCGTCCCACGGGTCGCGCCCCCGCTCACCGGCGGGGACGCCGCGGCGCGCCCGTGGGTCAGGAGAAGCGCGGACCGTGCCGCCGCTCGACCTCCGCGAGCAGCTGCTTGACCCGCTCGGCGTCCGTCATGGGGCAGACCATGGTGACGTCGGCGGTGTGCACGACCACGCTGTCCCGGACGCCGATCAGCGCGACCAGGTGGCCCGGGTCGTCGCTGAACACGACGTTGCCGGCGCTGTCGGCGAGCAAGGTCAGCCCGCGCAGCGCGTTGCCCGCGTCGTCGCCCTCCAGCGTGCCGGCCAGGGCCGGCCACGACCCGACGTCCAGCCAGTCCACGTCGAGGTCGACGACCAGCACGCGGCCCGGTTCGGTGGCCGCCGGTTCCAGCACGGCGTAGTCGACGCTGATCTTCGGCAGCGAGGGGAAGACCTCGGCCAGGACGGCGTCCCGCTCCGGTCCGACCGGGACGGCCACCACCCGCTCCAGCCCGGCCGCGGACTCGGGCAGGTGCTCGGCCAGCGCGTCGAGCACCGTCTGCGCCCGCCACACGAACATGCCCGAGTTCCAGAGGTACTCCCCCGACGCCAGGTACGCCTCGGCGGTCGCGCGGTCCGGCTTCTCCCGGAACGAGGCCGCCTCGGCGGCGCCGGGCACCTCGGTCGGCGCGCCGCGCTGGACGTACCCGAAGCCGGTCGCCGGGGCCGTGGGCGTGATGCCCAGGGTGACCAGCGCGCGCGGCCGGGCGGCGAGGACGTCGTAGGCGGTGCCCAGCGCGGCCGCGAACCGCTCGACCGGGCGGATGACGTGGTCGGCGCTCACGACGGCGAGCTCGGCGTCGGGGTCGACGTCGGCCACGAGGGCGGCCGCCAGCCCCACCGCGTTGGCGGTGTCGCGCGCCGTGGGCTCCAGGATCAGCCGGTCGGCACCCAGCTCGGGCAGCACGGCCCGCACCTGCTCGCCGTACCGGGCCGCGGTGCAGACCCAGATCCGCTCGGCCGGCAGCACCGCACGCAGCCGGGTGAACGCCTCGGCGAGCAGGCTGTGCGCACCGCCGTCCGCGTCGGCGACGACGTCCAGCAGCTGCTTGGGGCGGGCGGCCCGCGACAGCGGCCACAGCCGCGTCCCCGAACCGCCCGCCATGATCACCGCGTGCCGCATCAGCTCTCCCCCGTTCCACCCACGTCGTCGGCCCGCCGCTGGAACCGGGCGCCGGCGGCCACCCGGCCGTTGACGTAGGAGACCAGCATCCGGGCGCCCAGCCCGCCGCGCAGGGCCAGCCGCAGCGGCGCGTTCCGCCGTCCCGGGTGCTGGCCGGACAGGTAGCGCAGGGCACTGGTGTGGTGCACCCGCTGCATGCGATGCGGCTCCCGCCGGGTGGAGTGGCCGCCCTCGTGCACCACCACGGCCGACGGCGCGTAGACGTTCAGCCAGCCCGCGCGACCCAGCCGCTCGGCGAGGTCGACGTCCTCGAAGTACATGAAGTAGCCGGGGTCGAAGCCGCCGACCGACCAGAAGGCGGCGAGGTCGACCAGCAGGCAGGAGCCCGACAGCCAGCCGGCCGGGCGCTCCCGCGGGGCCTCGCGCTCGCGGCGGTACCGCGCCGTCCAGGGGTTGGCCGGCCAGGCCCAGCCCAGCAGCGCGTGCCCGGCACCCGTGGACAGCTGCGGCAGGTCGCGGGCCGAGGGGTAGAGCTCGCCCTCCGGCGTGCGGATCGCCGGGCCGACCGTCGCCGCGCGGGGCCACCGGGCCGCCACGGCGAGCAGCTCGTCGATCGAGCCGGGGTGGAACCGGAGGTCGGGGTTGGCCACCACGGCGTGCCCCTCGGTCAGTCCGGCCAGCCCGGCGTTGACCGCGGCGCCGTAGCCGATGTTCCCGCCGGTGCGCAGCAGGCGGACGTGCGGGTACCGGGCCGCCGCCCGCTCGGGGACGCCGTCGGTGGAGCCGTTGTCGGCCAGCACGACCTCGACCGGCCGGGTGGTGGCCTGCGCCAGGGACTCGAGGAAGCCGTCGAGGGCCTCACCGGGTGAGTAGGTCACGGCGACCACCCGTAGTGGCGTCGTCTCCCGCTGCTCCGGCACGGGGCCACCCTAAGCGCCGGCCGATCCGGGCCCGAGCCCGCCGCAGGGCCGCCGCACGTCGCGTCCGGACGCGGTCTCCCCGGGCGCCTGGGGCGCGTGGTGCCCCGGTGACCGGATGGCCGCCGCCGACGGGCCGGTCGGTCACAGGACGGTATCGTCGCGAGGCGTGACTTCAGCCAGACCTGACCTCGTCGTCGTGGGCTCCGGCTTCTTCGGACTGACCGTCGCCGAGCGGGTGGCGAGTCAGCTGGACAAGCGCGTGCTCGTCATCGACCGCCGCGACCACATCGGCGGCAACGCCTACTCCGCGCCCGAGCCCGAGACCGGCATCGAGGTGCACGTGTACGGCGCGCACCTGTTCCACACCTCGAACGAGCGCGTGTGGGAGTACGTGAACCAGTTCACCGAGTTCACGAACTACCAGCACCGCGTGTTCAGCATCTTCAAGGGGCAGACCTACTCGCTGCCGATGAACCTGGCCACCATCTGCCAGTACTTCGGCAAGAGCTTCTCCCCCGAGGAGGCCCGCGCCCTGGTCGCGGAGCAGGCCGCCGAGTTCGACACCGCCGAGGCCGCGAACCTCGAGGAGAAGGCGATCTCGCTGATCGGCCGCCCGCTCTACGAGGCGTTCATCCGCGGGTACACGAAGAAGCAGTGGCAGACCGACCCGACCGAGCTGCCCGCCGCGGTCATCGCCCGCCTGCCGGTGCGCTACACCTTCGACAACCGGTACTTCAACGACACCTACGAGGGTCTGCCCAAGGACGGTTACACCGCCTGGCTGACCCGGATGGCCGAGCACCCGAACATCGAGGTGCGGCTGGACACCGACTACTTCGCGGTGCGCGACGAGCTGCCGCAGGACGTGCCTACCGTCTTCACCGGCCCGATCGACAAGTACTTCGACTACGAGGCCGGCGAGCTGGGCTGGCGGACGCTGGACTTCGAGACCGAGGTCCTGCCGATCGGCGACTTCCAGGGGACGTCGGTCATGAACTACGCCGACGAGGACGTGCCCTTCACCCGGATCCACGAGTTCCGGCACTTCCACCCCGAGCGCGACTACCCCCAGGACAAGACCGTCGTCGTGCGCGAGTACTCCCGCTTCGCGCAGACCGGCGACGAGCCGTACTACCCGATCAACACACCCGAGGACCGCGCCAAGCTGGAGCGCTACCGCGAGCTGGCCAAGAAGGAGGCCGCGGACAAGCGGGTTCTCTTCGGCGGCCGGCTGGGCACGTACAAGTACCTGGACATGCACATGGCGATCGGGTCGGCGCTGAGCATGTTCGACAACCGCATCCGCCCCTTCTTCGACCAGGGCGAGTCGCTCGACGGCCGCCTCGACGACTGACCCCCCGCGAGGACTGACGCACCGATGACCACGATCACCTCCCCGGTGTCACCCGAGCGCGTCACCGACGCCTCCGCCGCCGACCTCGCGACCGGCAAGGCCGTGACGTTGCTGCAGCGGGTGCTGCTCCCGCGCTCCGGCGACCCGTTGAAGGTCCGCGCCCTCTACGTCGACGAGAGCGGGGCCGGCACCAAGCGGGTCACGTCCCGTTCCCGGTCGGAGGCCAGCGTCGCCCCCGGGAACGAGGTCTCCTTCGCCACGTACTTCAACGCCTTCCCGGCCAGCTACTGGCGGCGGTGGACCGTGCTGCAGACGGTGGTGCTGGGCATGCGGGTCTCCGGCCCGGGCCGGATCGACGTCTACCGGTCCAAGGCCGACGGCAGCATCATCCACGTCACCGGGGCCACGACCTCCGGCGACGAGCGGGTGCTGGAGTTCGAGCTGGACCTCACCCCGTTCGAGGACGGTGGCTGGTACTGGTTCGACGTCACCGCCGACGACGCCCCGCTCGTCGTGCACGAGGCGTCGTGGTCGGCCGCGCAGGCCCCGCAGCAGGACACCCGCCTGTCGATCGGCATCTGCACCTACAACCGGCCGACCGACTGCGTCGCGGCGCTGGCCGCACTCGCCGACGACCCCGTCGTCGCCGGTGTCATCTCGAAGGTGATCGTCGCCGACCAGGGCAACAAGAAGGTGCGCGACGACGCCGGCTTCGCCGCGGCGTCCGCCGGGCTGGGCGACAAGCTGATGCTGGTCGAGCAGGGCAACCTCGGCGGCAGCGGCGGCTTCTCGCGGACGATGTACGAGATGCTCGAGAACACCGACGCGACGCACCACATCCTGCTCGACGACGACGTCCAGCTGGAGCCCGACAGCATCGCCCGGGCGTACGCCTTCGCCCGCTTCACCAAGGCGCCGATGCTGGTCGGCGGCCAGATGCTGGCCCTGCAGGATCGCTCGGTTCTGCACACCATGGGCGAGGTCGTCGCGCGGGAGAAGTTCTTCTGGCGGGCCGCCCCCAACACCGAGTACGCCCACGACTTCGCCAAGGAGAGCCTGCGCGAGTCACCGGACCTGCACCGCCGCATCGACGTCGACTACACCGGCTGGTGGATGTGCCTCATCCCCCGCCAGGCGATCGAGCAGCTGGGACTGGCGCTGCCGCTGTTCATCAAGTGGGACGACGCCGAGTACGGCATCCGCGCCGGTGAGCACGGCTTCCCCACCGCGACCCTGCCCGGCGTCGCCGTCTGGCACCTGTCGTGGAGCGACAAGGACGACACGGCCGGGTGGCAGGCGTACTTCCACACCCGCAACCGGCTGGTAGCGGCCGCGCTGCACACCCCTTACAAGCGGGGTGGCCGGCTGCTCCTGGACACCTTCAAGTTCGACCTGAAGTTCCTGATCATGCTGCAGTACGCCACGGCGGCGCTGCACCACCGCGCCTACGAGGACTTCCTCGCCGGGCCGGAGCGGCTGTTCCCGATCCTGCCGACCGCGCTGCCCACGGCGCTGGAGCACCAGGGCGACTACCCCGACGGCCGGGTCGTGGGGTCCTCGTCGGACCTGCCGCTGCCGTCGATGGGGGCCATCAAGGCGGAGAAGTTCATGAAGCCGCCGACGACGCCGCTCACCATCGGCCGCACGCTGCTCGCCGCCCTCGTGCACAACCTGCGTCCGCCGAAGGCGGACACCGCCGAGCGCCCGGAGATCAACATCAGCGCTCAGGACGCCCGCTGGTTCCTGCTGTCGCGGCTGGACAGCGCCACCGTCGGTACCGCCGACGGGCGTGGGGTCACCTTCCGGCGGCGCGAGCCGGACACCTTCTGGCGGATGCTGAACCACTCGGCGCGGGTGCACGTGCGGCTGCTGCGGGAGTTCCCCAAGCTGAAGAAGCAGTACCGCGAGCACATGCAGCAGCTCACCTCGCCGGAGAGCTGGCGGCAGGCCTTCAACGGGGAGCTCAGGGGCGAGTGAACCGCTCCCGCCGCCCGGCCCGGGTGAGGCGCAGCCACTCGCGCCAGGCACCCGGGTCGCGGCGGTGGACCAGGAAGAAGTAGCCGAAGCGCACCCACTCCAGCGGGAGCAGCCAGCGCATGCCCGGCTGCGCCATGAGGTAGCCGCGGTTGCGGTAGGTGAAGTAGCGCTTGACCTCGTTGGCCGGGTACTGCGCCGACAGCCGCCCGCCGAGGATCGGCTCGAACTCCGTCGTGCCCTCGGGGTGCAGGTACGCCGCCCCGGGGCAGGTGCCGAACGGCAGCCCGGACCGCACCAGCCGGCGGTGGATCTCGGTCTCGTCGCCCCGGAAGAACAGCCGGTAGTCCGGCACGCCGACGACGTCGAGGGCCTCGGCGCGGAACAGCGCGCCGTTGAACAGCGACGCGTAACCGGGCAGCAGGTCCAGGTGCGCGAAGTCGCTGCGCCGGCGCCGCCAGCGCAGCCCGCGGCGCAGCGGGAAGGCCAGCCGGTCGGGGTCGGCCATGTCGGTGACCAGCGGGGAGACCTCGGCCAGCCCGTGCCGCCGGGCACTGGCCAGGAGGGTCTCCAGGACGCGCTCGTCGGCGGGACGGCCGTCGTCGTCGGCGCACCACACCCAGTCGGCGCCCGACGCCAGCGCCGTCAGCATGCCCAGCGCGAAGCCACCGGCGCCGCCCAGGTTGCGGTCGCTCGGCAGGTACGTCACCGGCAGGCCGCTGCCCCGGACGACGTCCTCGGCGGACTGGTCGGGGCCGTTGTCCACCACGACGACGGCGTCCACGGGGCGGGACTGCCCCGCGATCGCGGCCAGGCTCTGCGCCAGCTGCTCCCGCCGGTGCCGGGTGACGACGACCGCGACGACGCGCTCCCCGTCCGGGACGTCCGCTGGACTGCCGGTCACGCCGCCTGGCCCTTGTAGGCCCGCAGGACCTCCTCCAGCTCGCCCTGCATCTTCACCCGCCCGTGCTCCATCCAGATGGCGGTGTCGCACAGCTCGCGGAGGAACTCGTCGGAGTGCGAGGCGAAGACCAGCAGGCCGGACCGGTCGACCAGGTCCGACAGGCGCTTCTTGGACTTCTCCAGGAACGCGGCGTCGACCGCCCCGATGCCCTCGTCGAGCAGCAGGATCTCCGGGTCGATGCTGGTGACCACCCCGAGCGCGAGGCGGACCCGCATGCCCGTCGAGTAGGTGCGCAGCGGCATCCGGAGGAAGTCACCGAGCTCGGTGAAGTCCGCGATGTCGTCGATCCGCTGTTCCATCTGCTTGCGGCTCATGCCCAGGAACAGCCCGCGGATCATGATGTTGTCCAGGCCCGAGATCTCCGGGTCCATGCCGACCCCGAGGTCGAAGATCGGCGCCACCCGGCCGGAGATCTCCGCGACGCCGCGGGTGGGCTCGTAGATGCCGGACAGCAGCCGCAGCAGCGTCGTCTTCCCGGCACCGTTGTGCCCGACCAGCGCCACCCGGGCGCCGTGCTCGAGGTGCAGCGTGACGTCGGTCAGCGCCTCGATGATCGGCACCTTGCTGGTGCTGGCGATGTTGCCCCCGACGAGGCCTATGACCGTCTTCTTCAGCGACCGGCTCTTGGCGTCGAAGATCGGGAAGTCGACGCAGGCGTCCTTGGTCGTGATGCTGACGCGGCGGGTCGGTTCGGACACGTTCACACCCAATACGAGACGCGGGACCGGTACCGGCGGACGACGAACAGCGTCACGAGCCAGCCGATCACCGTGATGGCGAGGACGACGACCCAGTACCGCAGCTGCTGGTCCTGGCCCAGCAGCGGGCGCCGGACGATCTCGACGAAGTGCAGGAACGGGTTCAGCTCCGCCAGCCGCGCACGCTCGGCGATCGTGGGGTTGGCCGAGTTCAGGAAGTCCTCGTAGATCCAGACGATCGGCGTCAGGAAGAACATCAACTGCACGATGCTCTGGGTGATCGGGTTCAGGTCGCGGAACCGCGTCGTGATGATGCCCAGGAGCAACGCGACCCAGACGCCGTTGACCATCAGCAGCGCGACGGCCGGGACGACGTACACCACCGTCCAGTGCAGCGGCTGGGGGAAGATCACCAGCATGATCAGGTAGACGATCATGTTGTGCGCGAACAGCAGCGTCTGCCGCCAGACCAGTCGGTAGACGTGCACGCTCAGCGGCGACGGCAGGTGCTTGATCAGCCCCTCGTTGGCGATGAAGACGTCGGCGCCCTCGAGGATGCAGCCGCTGATGAAGCCCCAGACGATGAAGCCGACCAGGATGTAGGGCAACTGGACCGCCAGGTCGTTGCCGAACAGCCCGGCGTAGAGGATCCCCAGAGCGATGGCGGTGACCGCCATGCTGATGGTGATCCAGATGGGGCCGAGCACCGAGCGTCGGTACCGCTGCTTGATGTCCTGCCAGCCGAGGTGCCCCCACAGCTGCCGCTGCCCCCAGCCGCCGGCGAGGTCCTCGGCGGTCCGGGACCACGAGCGGGGGTCCGAGCGGGGCGGTGCAGTTGACACGTGGGAGAACGGTACCCGTCCCGGCGCTGCGCTTCGGGACGAGGAAGGGAGAACCCGGCACGACGGGCACACCCTGCCCAGCGGTCCCACGACCACCAGTCGCCCCGGCCGGGGACGCGAGCGGGGCGGGGCGCCGATCGGCTCCCCCGCCCCGCTGTCCTCCCGCCCTCAGTACGCCCGGGCGACCCCCACCACGTCACCGGCGCGCGCCGTCCAGCGGCCGGGCAACGGCCGGTCCCCGACGGCCCCGAACGGGACGACGGCGTCGGCCGCGCCCACCCGGTTGCTGTTGCGCAGGTAGAAGGCGTCCGTCCGGTAGACCCCGATGGTGTCGGTGCCGTCGGCGTCCCAGTCCCCCACCGTCGGCTGGTCGGTCGCCGCCCCGTAGGGCACCACCGCGTCCGCCACCGGCCGCAGGTTGCTGTTGGCCAGGTAGTAGGTGCCCCGCCGCCACACCCCGACGGTGTCGAACGGATCGCCGTCCCAGTTGCCGACCACCAGCACGTCGCCCCGCTCACCGAACCAGAACGACCCGTCGGCCACCCCGGTGGTGTTGCTGTTGCGGAGGAACACCAGGCCCGATCGGTACACCCCGACGGTGTCCGTGCCGTTGCCGTCCCAGTCGCCGCAGACCGGCTGGTCCCCTGCCTGCCCGAAGCCGAACGTGGCCTCGGCCCGACCGGATCCGGCCGCGTTGGTGATGTGGAAGACACCGGTCCGGAAGATGCCCAGCGTGTCGACCCCGTCGCCGTCCCAGTCGCAGGACACCGGGACGTCGCCGGGCTGGCCGAACAGGACCTCCTGGGCCGACGCCCCGACGACGTTGCCCGACCCGCGGTAGACGACGGGCTGCACGGGCACCGGCACGGGCGCCGCCACGCCGGTGATGGTGAACCAGTCCGACTTCAGGCCCAGCTTGGTACGGACCGTGGCGCCGGTCGCGGTCACCGTCTTCGCGGTACCGATGATCTGGACCTGGGTGACCCGCCCGCCGTCGGCCCCCAGGCCGTTGCGCGCACTGACCCGGATGTCGGTCAGCGTGCCCACGCCGAAGGCGTCGGCGATCGTCGTGGCGGGAACGGCCTGCGCCCAGTTGTGGTGCGGAGAGGCGACGTCGCCGTCGTCCCGGATCGCCGGGAACACACCCCCCGCCGTCCAGCCACCGGTGGAGGAGCTGAACTCGGCGCGGACGATGCTCCCGGCCCCGTTGCGGAGCACCACCCCGGCGGTGGCGGCGATCGCGGCATCCGTCCGCCGGTCCTCGAGGGTGTTGTAGTTGGTCCCGGCCCCCAGGTAGACCTGGCACGACGTGGTGTCACATGTCTTCGCCCACGTGGAGCGGCCCTCGGCCCAGGCGTAGGAGCGAGCCGCCACGGACTGCGCCTTGAGCGCCTCCAGGCCCTTGCCGCCGGCGGCGTCGCCCCAGGACGCCGGGGACTCCCGCGGGACCACGCCGCGCAGGTAGTCCTCCATCCAGATGCTGTTGACGGTGTGCTGGGCGTTCGTGGCCCAGAGCACCGACAGCTCCCCCCGGTACTGCTTGGTGCCCGCCGGCGTGCAGAGGCTCAACATCGCGCGCAGGTCGTTGCCCGGCTCCACCGAGGAGACGACGCGCGAGTGGGGGATCGTCGTCGTCCAGACCGCGGGGCTGGCGCAGCCGTAGCTGGTGGAGAGCACGAAGGAGCCGTCCGCCTGGGCCCGTACCCGGGCCGCCGAGCCGGCGCTCACCGGGATGCCACCCACGGTGAAGTCACGACCGGAGGTCACGACCAGGTCGTCCCCCTCCTGGTCCATGAGCTGGACGGTGATGACGCCGTTGGCCTGCCCGGACTGCGTCGTCCCGCCGTAGTAGTGCGACAGGATCTGCGTGTAGGGCCAGCCGTGCTGGGTCGCGTAGCCGTAGGCGCCCCACTGCCCCAGGCCACGGCCGTGCCCCCAGCCGTGGCCGGTGAACTGGACGTCGCCGGTGATGGCCGCATCGGCAGCCGGTGCCGGAGCGACCAGCAGACCGGCGGCCACCAGGCCGGCACCGGCCAGGGCGGCCGTCGCCCACCGACGGGCGCGCCCGCGCAGGTCAGTACCCACGGGAGACCCCCAGGGTGTCGGTGCCGTTGCCGTCCCAGTCGCCGAGCAGTGCCACGTCAGCGACGTCGCCGTACAGGACCGTCACGTCGGTCGAGCCGCGGGTGAGGCTGTTGGTCAGGTAGAACGTCGTGCCGCGGTGGACCCCGATGGAGTCGCGGCCGGTGCCGCTCCAGTCGCCGCTGACGATGCGGTCGGTGCCGGCGCCGAAGGGCACCTGTCCGTTGGCCACCGGCCGCAGGTTGCTGTTGGTCCAGAAGAAGACGTTGCGCTGGTAGACGCCGACGGTGTCGAAGGGGTCACCGTCCCAGTTGCCCACGACCGGCTGCGCGTCGACGTTGCCGAACGCGAAGGCGCCCTGCGCCGGGCCCGTCGAGTTGGCGTTGCGCAGGTAGAACCAGCCGGCGCGCCACACACCGATGCTGTCCCTGCCGTCGCCGTCCCAGTCACCGCAGAGCGGCTTGTCGTTCGGGTTGCCGAACCAGAAGTCGGCCACCGGCGCGGCGTCCTGGGCGTTGGAGTCGAACAGGAAGAAGCGGCCCTTGCGGAAGACCCCGACGGTCGTGGTGCCGTCGCCGTTCCAGTCGCAGGCCAGCGGCTTGTCGCCGCGGTCGCCACGGGTCAGCTGGACGTCCGCCGGCCCGGGGGTGTTGGTGTTGCGCAGGAGGCTCTGCGCGGCGATCGGCCCACCGCCGGGCACCCACTTGGCGGCGACCATGGAGCGGATGTCGTTCATCCGGCTGTAGGCGTACTGGCCGGGGCAGGCGGTGGCCCCGACGTCGCGGTGGGCGAAGACCGTCGGCAGCTTCACCGCCACGCCGGCGGCGTACTTGGCCGTGCCACCGCCGCCCGAGGTGAGGGTGGTGGTCCCGCGCGGGTCGACGCCGTACAGGGACAGCTTCCAGGCGACGACGGCGGAGACCATCTCGAGCATCACCGTCGGCGGCGCGACGACGTCGTAGTTGCCGAGCATCGAGACACCGAAGGTGCCGGTGTTGAACCCACCGGCGTGCGCGCCGACGACGGTGCTCGCCAGGCCACCGGCCCGGCCCTCCCAGGCGCGGCCGAACTTGTCGACGACGACGTTGTAGCCGATGTCGCCCCACCCGCGGCTGACCGCGTGGTAGGCGTACATCGAGCGCATGATCTGCGGGACGTCGGCGGCGGCGTAGTTGTTGCCGTCGGCCGTGTGGTGGATGGTCGCGGCCTTGATCGTCGGGGCGTACTCCGGGTCCCAACCCATCAGACCCTCGTCGGCGCCCCACTGCGCGCGGGAGAAGATGGCCGGCATCGTCGCGGCCGCGTTCGCCTGGTCGGTGATCTCGGGCTTGCCCGGGGTGGCGTCGGCCGCGCTCTTGCCGGGGTCGATCAGCTGCATCTGGACGTCCTGCGGCGTGCTGCCGTCCGCCGCCTGGACCACGACCTCGACGCCGCGCGCGGAGCCGGTCCACACCGGGGCGGTGCCTCCGCGGACGTCGGCCCCGGCGGGCGCGGTCCCCGCCTCCTGCTCGACGTCGTCCTCCTCGACGGTGGTCCACGCCCCCCAACCACCCGAGGCCTTCCTCACCCGGAGCTGGACGGTCACCCCGGTCACCGACTCGTCCTCGGCCCACGTGACACCGACCGCCGAGAACGGCTCGGTGTCCGGCTGGGCGACGGTGAGCGCGGGCACGCCGTCGATCTCCTTGCCGGAGCTGGCGACCTCGTCACCGGCGGCCGTCGTCGCCGGCTCGGGCGGCAGCCCGGCGGACGGGGCGTCGACCGGTGCCGCGGGGCCCGCGTCGACGACAGCACCGTCGGCGGTCACGACGGCGGCGTCCGCGGGCGCCTCGACCGACCCCAGGTCAACCGCCTCGATGGAGGGCGCGACCGGCTCGGCGTCAGGCGCGGGAGCTGCGTAGACGGGCAGGACGAGGACGGTCCCGGTGAGGACGAGGAAGGCGGACGAGGCGATGAGTGTGCGGCGCACGAACTGGTTCCTCCGTTGGGCGAGCGGGAGCCCGGTGACACGGCGAGACGGACCCGTACCGCAGCTTCATCGTCAGGAGGGGACTACAGCTTGAGGCGCGCCGCTCACCGACGGTGATTGTCGCGAAGAGGAAACCACCGCTCTCGGCGGCTTCACCAGCCTCTGTGACCTTCGGACGCTCGATCCGCCCCTCGGGTCACCCGTGCACCAGCAGTCACCGGAGGGGCACGCCCCGGCGTCACCAGGAGCGCAGGGCCTCCGCCAGCGCCGTCCGCCACGCCCGCGGCGCCGGCAGCCCCGCGGCGCTCCAGGCGCCGGTGTCGAGCACCGAGTACGCCGGCCGGGGGGCCGGCCGCGGGAAGGCGTCGGTGGTGGTGGGCAGGACCCGGTCGGGATCAGCCCCCCGCTCCTCGAAGACCGCCCGCGCCACCTCCCACCAGCTCGCGGCGCCGGTGTTGGTGTAGTGCAGGACCGGTGGCGCCGGCTCCTCCCGGGAACCGAGTGCCACCAGGCCACGGGCCAGGTCCAGGGACCAGGTCGGGGAGCCCACCTGGTCGGTCACGACCGACACCGTCGGCCGCTCGCGCTCCAGGCGGAGCATCGTGCGGACGAAGTTGCCGCCGTGCTCCCCGTAGACCCAGGCGGTGCGCACCGTCGTGGCGTCCCCACCGGCCGCGGCGACCGCCCGCTCGCCGGCGGCCTTGGTGCGGCCGTACACCGAGCGGGGGGCGGTGGGCGCGTCGACCGGATAGGGCTCGGTGGCCGAACCGTCGAAGACGTAGTCGGTGGAGACGTGCACCAGGCGCCCGGCACCGGCCATCTCCTGGGCGAGCCACCCCGGCGCGTCGCCGTTCACCCGCTGGGCCGTGCCCTCGTCGGTCTCGGCGTCGTCGACCGCGGTGTAGGCGGCGGCGTTGAGCAGGACGGCGCGCTCCCCGCGGTCCCGCACACCGGCGAGCCAGTCGCGGAGGCAGCCGCGCACCGCCCCCTCGTCGGTGAGGTCGACCTCCGCGCGGCCGACGGCGGTGACCCGGTCCCCCGGCCGGCCGGCCAGGACGTCGAGCAGGTCGTGCCCCACCTGGCCGCGGGCGCCGGTCACCAGCCAGGAGGTCGTCATGCCCGGGCCGTGGCCGCCGCGGCCTTGAGCGGCCCCCACCAGGCCCGGTTGTCCCGGTACCACTGCACGGTGAGGGCCAGCCCGTCCTCGAAGGTCATGCGGGGCGCGTAGCCGAGCGCGGCGGTCTTGGAGTAGTCGACGGAGTAGCGCAGGTCGTGGCCGCCGCCGCGCGGGTCGACGATGTGTTGCACGGAGCTCCAGTCGCGGCCCGTCGCCTCCAGCAGCTTCTCGGTCAGCTCCCGGTTGGACAGCTCGCGGCCGCCCCCGATGTTGTAGAACTCGCCGGGCAGCCCCTTCTCCACCACCAGCTGGATCCCGCGGCAGTGGTCGTCGACGAACAGCCAGTCGCGGACGTTGGCGCCCTCCCCGTACAGCGGCACCTTCTCCCCGTCGAGCAGGTTGGTCACGAACAGCGGGATGACCTTCTCCGGGAAGTGGTACGGCCCGTAGTTGTTGCTGCACCGGGTGATGGAGATGTTCAGCCCGTAGGTCTTGGCGTACGCCCGGGCGATGAGGTCACTGCCGGCCTTGGCCGCCGAGTAGGGCGAGTTCGGCTCGAGGATGTGGTCCTCCGTCCAGGAGCCCTCGTCGATCGAGCCGTACACCTCGTCGGTGGAGACGTGCAGCACGCGGCCCACGCCGTGCCGCAGGCACGCCTCGAACACCTGCTGGGCACCCAGCACGTTGGTGAGGACGAAGTCGGCCGCGCCGGTGATGGAGCGGTCGACGTGGGACTCGGCGGCGAAGTTCACGACGACGTCGACGCCGGGGAGCGCGGCGTCCAGGTCCGCCGGGACGCAGATGTCACCCCGGACGAAGCGGTACCGCGGATCGTCGGCGACCGGGGCGAGGTTCGCCAGGTTCCCGGCGTACGTCAGCTTGTCGAAGACGACGACCTCGGCGTCCTCGAACCCGGGGTACCCGCCGCTCAGCATGGTCCGGACGTAGTGGGAGCCGATGAACCCGGCACCGCCAGTGACCAAGATGCGCACGCGTTGACCCCTCGTTCCCGCCGGGCAGACCCCGGCACTCGGCTCCAGTCTCCCGCATCGGGATCGCACCCCGGAGTGCAGCGTGTGACCCGTGCGCCCGGTGAGCCCGGGAGGGGCCAGGTGGGCGGACGGGTCCGTGTCGGAGGGCTCCGCAGCTCTCCCGGCGCAACTAGCATCGCCGCCACGGACGTCCGGCCAGCGGACGCCGGCGCCCGTCGGCGCACCCGGTCGAGGCCGGGCTCCCGTCCCCGCACCGATGTGAGGATCGAATCCCGTGAGCGACGAGCGGAACAAGGACGCCGGCCGGGGTGGCCGTCCGCTACCCGCGCGACTCGATCCGCGCAGCGGACGCCCGCCGCGCACGAGGGCGACCCCTCCCCCGGTCTCGGATGCGGCGGCCGAACAGGGTCCGGCCCCCCGGTCCGGCGCGGCGCGCGGACGAAGCCGCCTGGTCGTCGCCACCCGCGTGGTCGCCGCCGTGCTCGCGGTCGTCATCCTCGCGGCCAGCGGGTGGGGCTGGTACCTCGGCCAGGTGGCCGACGCCAGCGTCAACCGCACCGACGCCATCCCCAGCGACGGCAACTCCGACAGCGCCGATGTCCACGAGGCCATGAACCTCCTGCTGGTCGGCAGCGACAGCCGCAGCCGGCTGACCCCGGAGCAGCTCGGGCAGCTCACCGCCGGTGAGGACGCCGGCCTCAACACCGACACGATGATCCTGGTGCACGTCCCGGCCGACGGCTCCAAGGCGTCGTTCGTCTCCTTCCCCCGCGACTCCTACGTGCAGATCCCCGGCCACGGCTGGGACAAGCTCAACGCCGCATACGCCGTCGGCTACTACGGGCTGCCCGACGGCACCGACGAGGCCGCCCGGCAGGCCGCCGGCGCCCAGTTGCTCATCCAGACCGTCAGCGGCGTCAGCGGTCTGCAGATCGACCACTACGCCGAGGTGGACCTGCTCGGCTTCTTCCAGCTGTCCAGCGTGATCGGCGGCGTGGAGGTCAACCTGTGCACCCCCGTGCGGGACAGCTACTCGGGCGTCAACCTGCCCGCGGGCGTCCAGACGATCAGCGGTGAGCAGGCCCTGGCCTTCGTCCGTCAGCGGCACGGCCTCCCCCGCGGCGACTTCGACCGGATCGTCCGCCAGCAGACGTTCATCGCCGGGATGATCCGCAAGATGCTGTCGGACAACGTGCTCCTCGACCTGGGCAAGCAGCGGCAGCTCGTGGAGGCGGCCGCCGGCTCGCTGACCGTCGACGAGAGCCTGGACCTGTTCGGCCTGGCCACGCAGCTGCAGTCGGTCACCGCCGGCAGCATCCAGTTCCAGACCGTCCCGTACGTCGGAGACGACCGGGACGACCAGGGCCGGTCGATCATCCGGCTGGCCGACGAGGACACCCTCCAGGACTTCTTCGTCCAGCTGTCGGCCGAGCCCGCCGCTCCCGGGGACGAGCCCGCGGCGCCGCAGCCGGTCGCCCCGTCGGCCGTCACGGTCAGCGTCCTCAACGGCTCCGGCGTGCCCGGGCTGGCCGCCGACGCGGCGGCCGAGCTGACCGCCGGCGGGTTCGTCGTGGGCAGCACGGGCAACGCCGACTCCGCGGACCACGACCGGACCGTCGTCCGGTACGCCTCCGGCGACGAGGGTCTCGCCGCCACGGTCGCCGCCGCCATCCCCGGCGCGGTCACCGAGGTCGGCGAGGACGCCGTCTCCGGGACCGTCCAGCTAGTCCTCGGCGCCGACTTCAACGGCGTGGGCCAGGCCGTCGACCCCGCCGCGCCCGCTGCGCCGGTGGAGGGCGAGGACGCCCGCACCGCCGCGGACACCGGCTGCATCAACTGATGGCCGACACCCCCGCCGACCTGCTGGCCGCCCGGCTGCGACGGGACGCGGCCGCGCCGCTGGTCACGTACTACGACGACACCACCGGCGAGCGGGTGGAGCTCTCCGGCGCGACGCTGGCCAACTGGGTGGCCAAGACGGCGAACCTGCTGCAGGACGAGTTCGACGTCACCGCCGGCAGCACGGTGGCGCTCGCGCTGCCGGTGCACTGGCAGACCGCGGCGGCGCTGCTGGCGGTGTGGAGCTGCGGTGCCACGGTGCTCGACACCGCGGCCGAGGACGACGGCCGGCTGGACGGCGCCGACGTCGTCCTGGCCGCGCAGGACCGGCTGGCGCCGCTCGAGGAGCAGGACCTCCCGGAGCTGCTGGGCCTGTCGCTGCACCCGCTGGGCCTCGGCATGACCGGCTACTCCGGGCCGGCCCGCGACTTCGCGCTCGAGGTGCGCGCGCACGGCGACGTCTTCTCGCCCTGGCAGCAGCCCGACCCGGGCGCACCGGGGCTGGCCCTCGGCGGGCTCGAGCTCACCCTCGGCGGCCTCGTCGACACCGCGCGGGAGCTAGCCGGTCGCCTGGAGCTCGCCGCCGGTGACCGCGTGCTCGTCGACGAGCGCACCGCCGAGGAGGCCGGCCCGGTGGCCTGGCTGCTCACCCCCCTGGCCGCTGGCGCCTCGATCGTGCTGGTCCACTCCCCCGTGGCCGGGACGCTGCCCGCCCGTGCGGCCGCCGAACGGGTGACGGCTACGCTCGGCTGCACGATCGAGGGCATCCGCGAGCTGGGCCGCCCCGCCTGACACAGGAGCACCCAGCCGCCCGGAACGGACGGTGGTTGCTGCATGGACAAGGTGGTGGACAGTGCTGCCGCGGCGGTGGCCGACGTGCCCGATGGCGCGGTGCTGGGGGTGGGCGGGTTCGGGTTGTGTGGCGTG
>NZ_OBDO01000013.1 GCF_900215145.1 Geodermatophilus sabuli
TGTGGTCCCTGGGAGTGGGGGGCCGGAGGCCCTCCCGAGCGGGGGCGGGGGTCTGGGGCTCTCCTCAGCGGGGGGACGGCACCTGGCCGCGGTGTGGTCCCTGGGAGTGGGGGGCCGGAGGCCCTCCCGAGCGGGGGCGGGTGTCTGGGGCTCTCCTCAGCGGGGGGACGGCACCTGGCCGCGGTGTCGGCCGGTAGGCCGACAGTGTCGCCGTGTCACAGCGGGGAGTCGTCCGCTCCGCCGGGCGGGACCACCCGCAGCACCCGGTCGTCCTCCTCGACCGGGGTGCCGATGCCGTCGCGGTTGGACGTGGTGATCCACAGCGCGCCGTCGGCGTCGATGACGACGGTGCGCAGCCGGCCGTAGCGCTCGGCGAGGAAGTCGGTCGGCTCGTCCACGGGGGCGCCGCCGCCGTCGAGCTGGACCGCGTGCACGCGCTTCCCGTCGAGGGCGCCGAGGAAGACCGAGCGCCCGGAGACCGCGCAGCCGCCCAGCCCGCCCTCGGGAGCCGGCACCTCGACCACCGGCGCCTGGCTGGCGGGGCCCGGCTGGGGCCAGCCGGCGTCGCTGCCCTCGACGACGCGGTCGAGGGCGTCGGGTCCCTCCACCGCGTCGTCGGTCGCGAACAGCGTCCCGGGGCCGCCGGTGCACAGCGCGGTGACGTTGCCGTGCCCGCTGCTGTACACCGGACCGGCGCCGACCGGCTGGCCGAAGACGTCGACGTGCAGGACCTTGCCGCCCAGCGACGCCGGGTCCTGGGCGAGTGCCGCGTTGCCGGTGTCGCCGGTGCCGACGAAGAGGGTGCCGTCGGCGCCGAACAGCAGCCCGCCGCCGTTGCGGGTCTCGCCGCGGGGCAGGCCGGTGAGCACCGGGTTCGGCGTCCCCCCGAGCGGGAAGCGGACCACCCGGTTGTCGGTGGCGGTGGAGACGTAGGCGTAGAGCAGGCCGTCCTCGCCGAACGTGGGTGACAGCGCCAGGCCCAGCAGGCCGCCGTCCCCCGCCGGGTCGACGCCGGCGACGGTCATCAGCTCCTTCGCGGGGGAGCGGTCGGGGAAGACCTGGAACAGCCGGCCGCTGTCCCGCTCGCCGACGACCGCCGAGCCGTCGGGGAGCACGACGAGCCCCGTCGGCACGGTGAGGCCGGAGGCGACGACGTTCGGGTCGCCGTCTCGCTCGCCGGAGCCCGGATCGGCCGGGTCACCCGGAGCCGGCGGCGTGGACTCCGTGGGCGGTCCGACCTGCGGCGGCGGGTCCTCCGGCAGCGGGCGGAACGGGCCCGCCGGCTCGTAGCCGTCGCCGCCGCACCCGGCCAGGACGACGGTCAGCAACAGGGCCCCGGCCAGCCCCGGCCCCCGTCTCCCGCGCCACCGGCTCACGTTCGCCACAGTACGTGCGCCGAGCGGCCTCGTCGGGGTCCCGTCCCGGGCCCGCGAGGGTGGGCGGGACGGGGTCCTCCTAGTGTCGGTGCACGTGGCTCCCCAGATCACCGGTTCTGCCGTCGTCGGCCCGGACGAGACCCTGCACGTGGTCGTCCCCTCCCGGGCGCTGGCCGCTGCCGTCGAGGCGGTGTCGCCGCGCGTGCGCGCCCACCGGCTGGACCCGGGTGACGTGCCCGCCGGGGAGGCCGCTCAGGCCCAGGTGTGGGTGCCACGCGGAGGCGGGGGAGCGGACCTGGGGCTGGCCGCGGCCCTGCCCCGGCTGCGGCTGGTGCAGTTGCTCAGCGCGGGAGCGGAGAAGTTCGCCGGCCGGCTGCCGGAGGGGGTCGTGCTGTGCAACGCCCGCGGTGCGCACACGCCGTCGACGGCCGAGTGGGTCGTGGCCGCGGTCCTCGCCGCCCAGCGCGGGCTCCCGTACTTCGTCCGCGAGCAGGACGCCGGCCGTTGGTCGCCGGCGGCGTTCGCGTCCCTGGCGGGCTCCCGCGTGCTCGTGGTCGGCGCCGGCGACATCGGTCGGGCCGTGGGGCGGATGCTCGCCGGGTTCGACGTCGAGCTGACCTGTGTGGCCCGCACCGCCCGGGACGGCGTCCACGGCACCGACGAGCTGCCCCGCCTCCTGCCGCAGGCGGACGTCGTGGTGGTGATCGTGCCGGTCACCCCCGAGACCACCGGGCTGGTCGACGCGGGGTTCCTCGCCGCGATGGCCGACGGCGCGCTGCTGGTCAACGCCGCCCGCGGGGTCGTCGTCGACACCGACGCGCTGCTCGCCGAGCTGCGGTCGGGCCGGCTGCGGGCGGCGCTCGACGTCACCGAGCCCGAGCCGCTGCCGGAGGGCCACCCGCTGTGGTCGGCCCCCGGGCTGCTGCTCACCCCGCACGTCGCGGGCAACGTGCCGGAGACCAACGAGCGGGCGGCGGCCGCGGTGGTCGACCAGCTCACCCGCGTGCTCGCCGGGGAACCGCTGGTCAACGTCGTCGGCGCCTACTGAGGCTCAGTCCGCCGGGCCGGGGGAGGGGATCCGGCCACCGGAGACGGCGGCCAGCCGGGGGAGGTCGCGGACCCGCAGCACGGGCAGCCGCACCTCCGTGGCCTCGGTGGTGACCAGCCAGAGGTCGCCGCGCGGGGCGACCCGGATGCCGGCGAGGTGGGACCAGGGCACCCGGCGCCGGCCGATGAGGGAGCGCACGGTGATGGCGTCGTCGTCGACGTCCACGCCGACCGTGAGCACCCAGGCCGCGACGAGCACGGGCACGAGCAGGACGACGAGCGCCCAGGTCGCGGCGGAGGCCAGGGGGATGGCGCAGAGGAGGAGCAGGGCGACCGGGAGCAACGCCGTCCGGCTCATCCGCATGCGGACGGGAGCAGCCACGTCTGCCGAGTCTCCCAGACCGGGTCAGCCGGTCAGCCGCGCCAGCTTGTCTGCCGCGTCACTGCCCTCGGCCGCCGTGTAGACGACCAGCTGCAGCCCGGGGGCGTCGGCGGGGGTGAGCTGGTGGTGCTCCAGCAGCAGCGTCCCGACCTCCGGGTGCTCGAAGCGCCGCTCGCCGGAGCTGAACCGGTCGACGTCGTGGCTGGCCCACCCGGCCCGGAAGTGCGGGCTGGCCGCCTCCAGCCGCGACACCAGGTCGACGACGTCGGGGTCGGCGAGGCGGGGGCCCATCTCGGCACGGAACTGGGTGAGGAAGCGCCGGCTGTCGGTGCTCCAGTCGCCGAGCAGCGCGCGGACCGCGGGGTCGGTGAACACCAGCCACAGGAGGTTCCGGTCGACCGCCGGCGCGGCGGCCACGCCCGGGTAGAGCCGCTCGTAGGCGGCGTTCCAGCCGACGATCGACCAGCTCGCGGTGATGACGTAGGCAGGGGAGGAGCCGAGCGCGTCCACCAGCCGCTGCACGTGGGCGGGCATGCCGTGCGCCGCTGCCTCCGGCGTCGTCCCGGCGTGCCCGGCCAGCCGGAGCACGTACTCGCGCTCGGCCGGCGACATCCGCAGCGTGCGGGCCAGCGCCTCGACCACCTGGCGGGACGGCCGGATCTCGCGGCCCTGCTCCAGCCACGTGTACCAGGTGTGGCTGACCCCGGACAGCAGCGCGACCTCCTCGCGGCGCAGCCCCGGAGTGCGACGGGCGCCCCCGGTGGGCAGCCCGGCCTGGCGGGGGTCGACCTGGCGACGGCGTGAGCGGAGGAACTCGGCCAGCTCACGGCGCGCGGACGGTGGCACGGGCCCTCCGGGACGGTGGTGGTGTCGGTACCAGTATCGACGCTCTCCTTGTCGGTCCGGGCCACCGGCCTACCCTCGGCGGACGTGACCACCGTGGAGGAACCCCGTACGACCACCGCAGACGTCAAGCCCCGCAGCCGTGAGGTGACCGACGGGATCACCAAGGCCCCCGCCCGCGCCATGCTGCGCGCGGTCGGCATGGGTGACGACGACTGGGACAAGCCGCAGATCGGCGTCGCGTCGTCGTGGAACGAGATCACCCCCTGCAACCTCTCCCTGGACCGGCTGGCCAAGCGGGCCAAGGAGGGCGTGCACGCCGCCGGTGGCTACCCGCTGGAGTTCGGCACGATCTCGGTCTCCGACGGCATCTCCATGGGGCACGAGGGCATGCGTGCCTCGCTGGTCTCCCGCGAGGTCATCGCCGACTCGGTGGAGACGGTCATGTTCGCCGAGCGGCTCGACGGCTCGGTCCTGCTGGCCGGCTGCGACAAGTCCCTGCCCGGCATGCTCATGGCCGCCGCCCGGCTCGACCTGGCCAGCGTCTTCCTCTACTCGGGCTCGACGTTGCCCGGGAAGCTCGGCGACCGCGACGACCTCACGATCATCGACGTCTTCGAGGGGGTCGGTGCCTGCGCTCGCGGGCTGATCACCCGCGAGGACCTCGACGCCATCGAGAAGGCCGCCTGCCCCGGCATGGGCTCCTGCGGCGGCATGTACACGGCCAACACCATGGCCAGCGTGGCCGAGGCGTTGGGCATGGCCCTGCCGGGCAGCGCCGCCCCGCCGGCCCCCGACAGCCGCCGCGACGCCTTCGCCGTCGCCTCCGGCGAGGCCGTGGTCAACCTGCTGCGCCATGGCATCACCGCCCGCCAGATCATGACCAGGAAGGCGTTCGAGAACGCCATCACCGTGGTCATGGCGCTCGGCGGCTCGACCAACGCCGTCCTGCACCTGCTCGCCATCGCGCACGAGGCGCAGGTCGAGCTCACCCTCGACGACTTCAACCGGATCGGTGACCGCACGCCGCACCTGGCCGACGTCAAGCCGTTCGGTCGCTTCGTGATGACCGACATCGACCGCGTCGGCGGCGTCCCGGTCGTGTTGCGCGCGCTGCTCGACGCCGGGCTCCTGCACGGCGACGTCCTCACGGTCACCGGTAGGACCATGGCCGAGAACCTCGCGGAGATCGCCCCGCCGGACCTGGACGGCACGATCGTCCACGCGATGGACAACCCGATCCACCGGACCGGCGGGCTGACCATCCTCCGCGGCTCGCTGTCCCCGGAGGGGGCGGTCGTGAAGTCCGCGGGCTTCGACGCCGACGTCTTCGAGGGCACCGCGCGTGTCTTCGACGGTGAGCAGGGCGCGATGGACGCGGTCACCGAGGGCACGCTGAAGGCCGGCGACGTCGTGGTGATCCGCTACGAGGGGCCCAAGGGCGGCCCGGGCATGCGCGAGATGCTCGCCGTCACCGGCGCCATCAAGGGCGCGGGCCTGGGCAAGGACGTCCTGCTGCTGACCGACGGCCGGTTCTCCGGCGGGACGACGGGACTGTGCGTCGGCCACGTCGCGCCCGAGGCCACGGACGGCGGCCCGATCGCCCTCGTCCAGGACGGCGACCCGATCCGGCTGGACCTCGCCGCCCGCACCCTCGACCTGCTGGTGGACGCCGAGGAGCTGGACCGCCGCCGGCAGACGTGGCAGCCGCTGCCCCCGCGCTACACCACCGGCGTCCTCGGGAAGTACGCCAAGCTCGTCGGGTCGGCCGCCCAGGGTGCCATCTGCGGCTGACGGAGGACCCCGTCCTCCTCACCGCTCGCAGGCTCGCGGCGAGCCTCTGGACGGGGCCAGGTGCCATGGGGGACCCCCGCGCAGGACCCCGCCCCTCGCGGGCTCGCGGCGGGGTCCTGCGAGGGGGCCGAGCGGGCCGCGGCGCTCACCCCGAGGGGTGAGCCCCTCCGCGATCCGCTGTGGTGCGCGGCCCGACGTGCCGAGATGCACCGTGTGGACAGGCTGAGGTGGGTGCTCCTGGGGAGTGCCGTGCTCGTGGCGGGCACCTGCGCGGTGTCCGCCGCCACGTCCGGCTCCGGCGTCGCCGGCGACCTCGCGGTCGCCGTGATGGGCGTGGTCGCGGCGGTGGTGATGTGGTGCGCGGGCAGCTCCCGTCAGGGAGGTGCGCGCGGGTGGCGGCTGATCGCGGTCGCCCCGCTGCTGCCGGTCCTCGGCTTCGTCGCGGACGTCGCCCTCGCGCCGGGGGACCCGATGCAGCGGGTGCTGCTGCGCTGGCTCCCGACCGTGCCCGGCTACCTGCTGGTGGCGCTCGGCGCGCTGACCCTGGTCGACCGCGCGCGCCGCCGGCGGGGCCTGCGCTCCGCCGTCGAGGTCGCCCTGTTCGGGACCGCCTGCGTGCTCGTGGTGCAACTGCTCGTGCTCGGCCCGGACCGCAGCTGGCTGGACCTGCGCCCGTCCGAGGCGCTCGTCCTGGTCGCCGCGGTGCTGGTCACCTCCGCCACGGTCACCTCCGCGCTGGTGCTGCTCGGCGTCATCGAGGGCCACCGCCAGCCGATGGCGCTGGCCCTGCTGGCCGGCACGGTCCTGACGACCACCGGCCGGGCGCTGGCCACCTCCGCCCTGCTCTCCGATGCCCCGGCCACCACCGGTCTCAGCCGCTTCCTCGTCGCCGGCGGCCTGGCCCTGTTCGCCGCGGCCGCGCTGGCCGACCCCGGCCCGTGCACCGGGAACGACCGGCCGCTGCCGCGCAGCGGCCGCTCCACGCAGCTCGGGCAGGTGCTGCCGCACCTCGCGATGGTCGTCGCCCTGCTCGGTGCGGCGGGCACCGAGGTGCTCACCGGGCGGATCGACCCGGTCATGGTCACCGGCGTGCTGCTGTGCGCGGTCCTGGCCACCGTGCACCGCTGGGTCACCGCTCGCGACGAGCAGCGCCTCGGGGCCCGGCTGCGCCGCAGCGAGTCCTACTTCCGTTCCCTGGTCGCGTCCAGCGGCGACGCGGTGCTCATCCTCGACGACGACCTGCGGGTCACCTGGGCCTCGCCGACCCTGGGCACGACGCTCGGGGACCCGGCCCGGCCCGTCGTCGGCCGGGACCTGCTCCAGCTGGTGCACCCGGAGGACGCCCTCCCGGTGGCCCGGGCGCTGCACCGGGACGCCGACGGCGCCCGCTCGCGCGAGCCCCTCCCGCTGCGGATGGCGCACGCGGACGGTTCCTGGCGGCACCTGGAGGCCAGCGTCTCCGACATCCGCACCGATGCCGGCGCCGGCGCGGTCGTCCTGCACTGTCGCGACACCACCGAGCGGGTGGAGCGGGAACGCGCCCTGGAGCAGGTCGCGTTCACCGACCCGGTCACCGGGCTGCCCAACCGCGCCGGCTGTGCCCGGGCCGCCGAGGAGGCGCTGGCCCGTGCCGGCACCGCCGGGGCGCCCTTCACCAGCCTGCTGCTGCTCGAGCTCCAGGGCCTCGACGAGGTGCGCGACCACGCCGGAGCCGATGTCCTCAACGCCGTCCTGGTCGAGGTCGGCCGGCGGCTCCGGGCCACCGTCCGCGCCCCCGAGGTCGTGGCCCGGCTAGGCGGCGGCGCCTTCGCCGTCCTCGTGGAGGGGCCGGCGCACGCCGTCGACCAGCTCGCCGACCGCTGCCTGTCGCTGATCGAGCAGCCCGTGGACACCGCGGCGGGCATCTTCGACCTCGCCGCCAGCGTCGGCGTGGTGGAACTGCTCCCCGGAGCGACCGTCCCGGACCTCATGAGCCGGGCCGAGCTGGCCGTCCGCGCCGCGGCCGGGTCCGGCCCGGGGACGGCGGTGCGCTACCGGCCGGCCCTCGGCAACGCCGCGGCCCGGCGGGACCGGCTGCGCGACGACCTGCCCGGCGCCTGGACCCGGGGTGAGTTCGCGGTGCTGTTCCAGCCCGTGGTCTCCCTCGAGGAGCAGCGGGTCACCGGGATCGAGGCGCTCCTGCGCTGGCGCCACCCGGAACTCGGTGAGGTGCCGCCGGCGGAGTTCGTGCCCGTCGCCGAGCGCGCCGGCGTCATGGACGAGCTGCAGCGGTGGGCCCTCGAGCAGGCGGCGCGCGCCGCCGTCACGCTGCCGAGCCCGTGCACGCCGCTGCACCTGGGCGTCAACATCTCCTCCTCCCACGTCGCGGCCCGGACCCTCGTCGGGGACGTCGCCGCCGTGCTGCACGCCACCGGCCTGGCGCCCGAGCGGCTGGTCCTGGAGATCACGGAGGCCACCGTGATGGCCGACGGCGACCACGTGGGCGTCGACATCGAGGCGCTGCGGCTCATGGGCGTGCACGTGGCGCTCGACGACTTCGGGGCCGGCCGCTCCTCGCTGGCCGACCTGACCCGGCTGCCGATCGACGTCCTCAAGCTGGACCGGTCCTTCGTCGCCCGGGTCGACCGCGACCCGAAGAGCCGCGCGCTGTGCGAGTCGGTGGTGACCATCGGGCGGGCCCTCGGCCTCGACGTGGTCGCCGAGGGCGTGGAGACCCCGGCCCAGCTGGGCGCCCTGCGGGGCCTGGGTTGCGGCTTCGCCCAGGGGTTCCTGCTGGCTCGCCCGATGCGCCTGGCCGAGCTCACCGAGCTGCTCTCCGACGGGGCCGGCGTGCTGTGGCCGGGTCTCGTCGGTTCGCGCTGATGGCCGGCGCGCCGGCCGGCCGGCGCGCCTCCGACCGTCGGGGGGGCGGGCGCGCCGCGGGACGCCCCCGCGACCCCTCCGCCGCGCTGGGCCTGCTGGCCGTCCTCGGCGCGGCGCTCGCGGCGGTCGAGACCACGGCGGCGGACGCCGCGCTGTGGGTCGGCCCCGCCCTGCTCGCGGCCGGCTCGTGGGTCACCGCGGTGGTCGTCGCCCGACGCGGAGGCCGGCTGTCCGGGCGCTCCGCCCGCCCGTGGCGGGCGCTGTCCCTGACCGCCGCGCTGCTGGGGCTCGGCCAGGCGGCCAGCGCACTGGCCGGCGTGGGGGTCAACACCAGCGAGGCGGGCTGGCACGACCTGCCCCTGCTCGCCGCCGTGCCCGTGGCGATCGTCGCCGGCGCCCGGCTGCTGCCCGCGGCCGGCGACCGGCTCGTCGGTTCCCGGGCGCTGCTGGACGGCGGGATCGTGCTGGTGGCGGTCAGCCTGCTGGGCGAGGCGCTCCTGGTCGACGTCGCCACCCGCTCCGGCGACGAGGTAGACGCGCTCGTCGCCGTCGGCTACCCGGCCGTGGGTGCGCTGCTGTGCGGCCTCGGGCTGGTCGCGGTGAGCGTGGTGGACGACGCACGGCGCCGGGCGGCCGGCTGGCTGCTGGCGGCCTGCGGAGCGCTCGCCGTCGTGGTGGTCAGTGGCGCCCTCGCGATCAGCGCGCACGACACCGGCCTCGACGTCCTGACCGGCGTGGCGTGGCTGGCGATGCTGGCGGCCGTCATGCGGTCGGTCGACGTCGACCCCGGCCGGGACCGGGAGGACGACGACCCGCCGGCCGGGTTGCCGCTGGCCCCGGTCGTGTTCAGCACCTGCGCGGCCTTCGGCGTCGCGCTGTTCCTCGCGGTCGGGGTCACCGCGGGCCGCACCGTCTCGCCACTGGAGGGCGCGGGCATCACCGTGCTGATGCTGCTGACGTTCGTGCGTTGCCTGCTCTGGGCGGCGGACGGGGAGCGGCTGACCCGCCGCGTCCGCCGCACCGAGGGCTGGCTGCGTGCCCTGCTGGACAGCGGCGAGGCCGTCACCGTCCTGCTCGACCGTGCCGGCCGGGTGGTCTGGGCCACCGGGCCGGTGCGCGACCAGCTGGGCTGGACCCACCGCGACCTCTCCGGCCGCGTGCTGCTCGCCCTCGTGCACGCCGGGGACCGGGAGTTCCTCGCGCGGGTGGCGATCGCCGTGCGCGCGGGGGAGCAGCCGGCCGAGCTGCCCGCGACGGTCCGGCTGGGCACCGCCGACGGCGACTGGCGGACGGTGGAGGTCTCCGGAGCCGCCCGCACCGGCGACGACGGCGGGCTCGTCCTCCACCTGCGGGACGTCACCGCCCGCACCAGCAGCCAGCGCGAGCTCGAGCGCCTGGCCTACACCGACTTCCTCACCGGCCTGCCGAACCGGGCGCGCTTCATCGCCGCGCTGCGCACCGGGCTCGCCGGCCCCGACCCCGGGTGCCTGCTGCTGGTCGACCTCGACGGGTTCAAGGCGGTCAACGACGTCGCGGGGCACGACGCCGGTGACCGGTTGCTGTGCGAGGTCGCCGACCGGCTGCGCGCGGCGGCCCGGGACGGCGACGTCGTGGCGCGGTTGGGCGGTGACGAGTTCGCCGTCCTGGTGCACGGCGGGCGCGAGGAGGCGACGACGCTCGCCGAGCGGCTGGTCGTCCTGCTCGACCGGGACCACCGCCCGCTCACCCCCGCCGGGAGCCCCGACGGCGGCCCGGTGTTCCGGGTGTCGGGCAGCGTGGGCGTCACCGCCCTGCGCCCCGGCGAGGAGCCGGCCGAGGCGGTGCGCCGGGCGGACGTCGCTCTGCGGGCGGCCAAGGCCGCCGGCAAGAACTGCGTCCGCTCCTCGGGTGCGGCCCTGGACCGGGTGGTCGACCGCCGGGCCCGGCTGGCCCGCGACCTGCCGGCGGCGATCGCCGGCGGCCAGCTGTCGGTGGTCTACCAGCCGGTCGTCGGCGTCCCGGAACGTCGCGTGCTGGGCCTGGAAGCCCTCGTCCGGTGGGACCACCCGGAGCTCGGCGCCGTGCCGCCCGAGGAGTTCGTCCCCCTCGCCGAGGACGACGGCCTGGTCGTGCCGTTGCAGCGGTGGGTCCTCGCGGAGGCGACGGCCACGCTGGCCCCGCTGCTGGCCGCCGGCCACGACCTGCAGCTCGGGGTCAACGTCTCGATCCGGCACCTGCAGTCCGGGTGCCTGGCGGCCGACGTGGCGACGGCCCTGGCCGGCTCCGGGGTGCCCCCGCACCGGCTGATGCTCGAGCTCACCGAGTCGGTGCTCATGGGCGCGGGGGAGCGGATGGACGGCGATCTCGCCACGCTGCGGGACCTGGGCTGTGTGCTGTCGCTGGACGACTTCGGCAAGGGCCACTCCAGCCTCGCGCGGCTGGCCCGCCTGCCGGTCCAGGTGCTGAAGATGGACCGGGCGTTCGTGGCCCACATCGAGGCCGACCCGCGCACCGCCGCGCTCGTCGACAGCGTCGTGCAGCTCGGCCGCACGCTGGGCATGGACGTCGTCGCCGAGGGCGTCGAGACCACCGGTCAGCTGGCCGCCCTGCGCAGCCTCGGCTGCCGCTACCTGCAGGGCTTCCTGCTCGGCCGCCCGGTGGCCGCGGGGCAGCTGCCGGCGATGCTGGCCCGGTTCGACCCCGCGGTGCTCGACGCCGTCGAGGTGTCGTCCCACGTCTGAAACCCCGGGATTCCACTGTGTGGGACGGGGTGGTTGACGCGCGGCCACGGCGAGGCGCAGAGTGGGCGGGTGCGCCCAGCCTGCCTGCTCCTCGTAGTCGCCTAGCGCGTCGGTCGCCCGACCGACGCGCTGACCCCTCTGTGCCCGCAGGCACGAGGGGTTTTTCGTTTGCGGGCCCCCTGGACTCCGGACGGTGGCCGGCCCGCGCCGCAGGCACCCGCGGTGCACACCGCACGGCCCCCGAACCGACGCCCCCGACCCGGGGCACTGCCAGGAGACGCCATGAACAGCACCACCCCCGGCGAGTCCGCGACGCGCGAAGCCGCCGCGGCCCTCACCGGCGTCGAGACCACCGCCCGGTCGGTGACAGAGGCCGCCGCCGAGCCGCTCATCGGCTGCACCGGGGCGCAGAGCCTCGTCCGCTCGCTCGAGGCGGTCGGCGTCGAGGTGGTCTTCGGGATCCCCGGCGGGGCGATCCTGCCCGCCTACGACCCGCTGTTCGACTCGCAGGTGCGGCACGTGCTGGTCCGGCACGAGCAGGGTGCGGGCCACGCGGCCACCGGCTACGCGCAGGCCACCGGGCGGGTCGGCGTCTGCATGGCCACCTCCGGGCCCGGCGCGACCAACCTGGTGACGCCGCTGGCCGACGCGTACATGGACTCGGTCCCGATCGTCGCGATCACCGGTCAGGTGCCCAGCAGCGCGATCGGCACCGACGCCTTCCAGGAGGCCGACATCCGCGGCATCACGATGCCGGTCACCAAGCACAACTTCCTGGTCACCGACGCCCGCGAGATCCCGCAGCGGATCGCCGAGGCGTTCCACCTCGCCGCCACCGGCCGACCCGGCCCGGTCCTGGTCGACATCCCCAAGGACGTCCTGCAGGCCACCACCGACTTCTCCTGGCCGCCGCGGCTGGACCTGCCCGGCTACAAGCCGACCACCCGCCCGCACGGCAAGCAGGTGCGCGAGGCTGCCGCGCTCATCGCCGGTGCCCGCCGGCCGGTGCTCTACGTCGGCGGCGGCGTGCTCAAGGCGCAGGCGACCGCCGAGCTGGCCGAGCTGGCCGAGCTCACCGGTGCCCCCGTCGTGACCACCCTGATGGCCCGGGGCGCGTTCCCCGACAGCAACCCGCAGCACCTGGGCATGCCGGGCATGCACGGCACCGTCGCGGCGGTCACCGCGCTGCAGAAGGCCGACGTGCTCGTCGCCCTCGGCGCCCGCTTCGACGACCGGGTCACCGGCCAGCTGTCCTCGTTCGCGCCCGAGGCCCAGGTCGTGCACGCCGACATCGACCCCGCGGAGATCGGCAAGAACCGCCGGGCCGACGTGCCGATCGTCGGCGACGCCCGGGAGACGATCGCCGAGCTGGTCACCGCGCTGCGCGCCGAGCACGAGGCCGGGCGCACCCCGGACCTCGCCGCGTGGTGGACCCAGCTGGACTCGTGGCGGCAGACCTACCCCCTGGGCTACGACTGGCCGGAGGACGGCGCGCTGTCCCCGCAGTACGTGATCGAGCGGCTGGGCGCCATCGCCGGCCCGGACGCGATCTACGCCGCGGGCGTCGGTCAGCACCAGATGTGGGCCGCCCAGTTCATCAAGTACGAGAAGCCCGGCACCTGGCTCAACAGCGGCGGCCTGGGCACGATGGGCTACGCCGTCCCGGCGGCGATGGGCGCCAAGTACGGCCGCCCCGACACCACCGTCTGGGCCATCGACGGCGACGGCTGCTTCCAGATGACCAACCAGGAGCTGGCCACCTGCGCCATCGAGGGCATCCCGATCAAGGTCGCCGTCATCAACAACGGCAACCTCGGCATGGTGCGGCAGTGGCAGACCCTGTTCTACGAGGGCCGCTACTCCAACACGAGGCTGCACGCGCGCAACGCGGACGGCACGCCCAAGCCGGTGCGCATCCCGGACTTCGTCGCGCTGGCCGAGGCGCTTGGTTGCGTGGGCCTGCGCTGCGAGAGCAAGGACGACGTCGACGCGGTGATCGAGAAGGCCATGGCGATCGACGACGCCCCGGTTGTCATCGACTTCGTCGTCGGCTCCGACGCCCAGGTGTGGCCGATGGTGGCCGCGGGTGCCAGCAACGACGACATCATGGCCGCGCGCGGGATCCGCCCGGTCTTCGGCGACGGCCAGGTGTAGCGGCAGGACCCCGTCCCTCTCACCCCTCGCAGGCTCGGGGCGAGCCTCCGGACGGGGCCGCGAACAGCAAGCCCACACGGAGAGGCACCACCCACATGACCCGCCACACCCTGTCGGTCCTGGTCGAGAACAAGTCCGGCGTCCTCGCCCGGGTCTCGGCGCTGTTCAGCCGGCGCGCGTTCAACATCGAGTCGCTGGCCGTCGGGCCGACGGAGAACCCGGACCTGTCCCGGATGACGATCGTGGTCGACGCCGAGACGCAGCCGCTGGAGCAGATCACCAAGCAGCTGAACAAACTCATCGAGGTCATCAAGATCGTCGAGTTGGAGTCGGCCGGCGCCGTCCAGCGGGAGCTGCTGCTGGTCAAGGTCCGCGCCCCCATGGCCGACCGCACCCAGGTGCTGCAGACCGCCGAGCTGTTCCGCGCCCACGTCATCGACGTCAACACCGACACCGTGACCCTGGAGGCCACCGGCACGCCGGAGAAGCTCCAGGCCCTGCTCGCCGTCCTCGCCCCGCTGGGGATCAAGGAGATGGCGCAGTCGGGCACCGTCGCGCTGGGGCGGGGGCCACGGTCGATGTCGGGCGCCGGTACGTTGCGCCCGGTCGAGCGCACCGCCTGAACGAGGGCCCCCTCGCAAGCTCGAGGCGCGCCTCCGGAGAGGGGCCGCCCACGACCTCCGTACCGAACCGAAGGGAACAACCACAGCATGGCCGCCGAGATCTTCTACGACGACGACGCCGACCTGTCGATCATCCAGGGGCGCACCGTCGCCGTCCTGGGCTACGGCAGCCAGGGGCACGCGCACGCGCTGTCGCTGCGCGACTCGGGCGTCGACGTCCGCGTCGGTCTGCCCGAGGGCAGCAAGAGCCGGCCCAAGGCCGAGGCCGAGGGGCTGCGCGTCGTGACGCCGGCCGAGGCCGCCGCCGAGGCCGACCTGATCATGATCCTCGCGCCCGACCACGTGCAGCGGAACCTGTACAAGGAGTCGGTCGAGCCCAACCTGCAGGACGGCGACGCGCTGTTCTTCGGCCACGGCTTCAACATCCGCTTCGGCTACATCAAGCCCCCGGCCGGCGTCGACGTCGCCATGGTCGCCCCCAAGGGTCCGGGTCACCTGGTGCGCCGCGAGTTCGAGAACGGCAAGGGCGTGCCCTGCCTCGTGGCCGTCGAGCAGGACGCCAGCGGCAGCGCCCAGGCCCTGGCGCTGGCCTACGCCAAGGCCATCGGTGGCACCCGCGCCGGCGTCATCAAGACGACCTTCGCCGAGGAGACCGAGACCGACCTGTTCGGCGAGCAGGCCGTGCTCTGCGGCGGCATGTCGGCGCTGGTGGCCGCGGGCTTCGAGACCCTCACCGAGGCCGGCTACCAGCCGGAGATCGCCTACTTCGAGTGCCTGCACGAGCTGAAGCTGATCGTCGACCTCATGTACGAGGGCGGCATCGCCAAGCAGCGCTGGTCGGTCTCCGACACCGCTGAGTACGGCGACTACACCACCGGCCCGAAGATCGTCGACCAGCACGTCAAGGACACGATGAAGGACGTCCTGGCGCGCATCAAGGACGGTTCCTGGGCCGCGGAGTTCATCGCCGACCAGGACGCCGGGGCGCCGGACTTCAAGCGCCGCCGGGCCGAGGCCGAGGCGCACCCGATCGAGGAGACCGGCCGCAGGCTGCGGGGCCTCATGAGCTGGGTGTCGGCGTCCGACGACTACACCGGGACCGCCGCCCGCAACTGACGCGCGACATGACGAGGCCCCCGCTGCCGGTTCGGCAGCGGGGGCCTCTGTCGTCGTCCGTCGGCCGTGCTCACTTCGCGCCGCGGGCGGCGAAGTACTCCCTGGACGATGACTGGAGAAGCAGCAGGACGATCCCGGTGCCGGCGGCGGCGAGCAGGACCGACCAGATGTTGACTGCGCCCTGGGCCAGCGATGTCCCCAGCCCGAGGACGCCCAGGCCACCGGTGAGCGCACCGGCCACGGTGAGCAGTCTGCCGCCGCGACCGGTCACCGCCTTCACTGAACCCCAGACGCAGGCCCCCGCCAGGGCGAGGTAGACGGCCCCGAAAACAGCGCTCACCGGCCCGAGCAGGCGGACGGCGCCCACCAGCACCAAGGCGTTCATCAGCACGAAGAAGCCGACGACGAACCCGACGGCGGCCGCCGCGAGCACCTGGCCCGGGCGCCGCTCCGATGGCACGAACGGCGACGGCCCACCCGCCGCGGCACGGTGCTGGGCGGACTCGGGCTCAGAGCCACTGGGGATGGTCATCGAGGGATCCTCCAGACCGGCTCCGGGGGCTTCCCGCCCCCGGAGCCGCAGGTCAGCGCCCGCGCCGGGCGCGGTGGGCGGCGAAGAAGGACGCCGCCGGCTTCATCGCCAGCAGGACGACGATCGCCAGGGCCGCCAGGAAGAACAGCAGGCTCATGATGATCCCTCCGGCGCCGCTGTTGTCGGCGTCGGCCAGGCTGCTGATGAACGTCAGCGCGGTGAACGCCAGCGCGATGGAGCCGCCCACCAACAGCATCACGCGGCTGCGGCCGGTGAGGGCCCACGCCGCGCCCCAGATCATCACCACGGTCCATGCCAGCGCGGCCAGCCCGAAGACCAGCAGGACGCCACCGATGGCTCCCGCGACCCCCTCGAAGCCGGGGATGTCGTCGAAGTCGTTGGCGCTGCCGCTGGCCGCGGCACCGGCGACGACGGCGAACAGGGTCACGATGACCCCGATCGCGCCGAAGACGAAGCCGAGCACCGCGGCGGTGACGACGCCGCCGGGCTTGGCCGGGACCGCCGACTGCCCGTACTGCCCGTACTGCCCGTACTCGCCGTACTGCTGGGGATGGCCGCCCTGGCCGTACTGCTGCGGGTAGGCCTGGCCCTGGCCGTACGGCGACGGCTGGTACTGCTGGCTCGAGGGCTGACCGTACTGCTGCCCGTAGGGCTGGCCCTGCTGGCCCTGCTGGCCGTAGCCCGGCTGGCCGTACTGCGTGTGCTCCTGCCCGGGCTGCTGGCCCTGCCCGTACTGCGGGGTCTGGCCGTACTGGGGCGAGCCGCCGCTGGTGCCGGGCTCGTTGTCGTGGGTGCTCATGGTCTCCTCCGTCGGCGCCGGCTGTGCCGACTCTGCGCGGTCAGGATGTCGGCGCCTCACACGGTGGGCAAGCACACCCACCCCTCATGCGGGAGGTGTCGCCGTCGCGCGGAGGGGCTGGCCGGGGGAGCGCGGGCCGCCGTCCCTAGGCTGTGGACCCGTGACCACGACCGCGCCCGTCGTCCTGATCGCCGAAGAACTCGCGCCCAGCGTGCTGGATGTGCTCGGGGGGGAGGTCGAGATCCGCCACGTCGACGGCGCCGACCGCGCGGCGCTGCTGCCGGCCCTGGCCGACGCGGCCGCGGTGATGATCCGCAGCGCCACGCAGATCGACGCGGAGGCGCTGGCGGCCGCCCCGGCCCTCAAGGTCGTGGCCCGGGCCGGGATCGGGCTGGACAACGTCGACGTGAACGCGGCCACCGAGCGCGGCGTCATGGTGGTCAACGCCCCGACGTCGAACATCGTCAGCGCCGCGGAGCACGCGGTGGCGCTGCTGCTGGCCGCCGCCCGGCACATCCCGGCCGCGGACGCGTCCCTGCGCGCGGGCACCTGGAAGCGGTCGAGGTTCACCGGCGTCGAGGTCACCGACAAGGTCGTGGGCGTCGTCGGCCTGGGCCGGATCGGCCAGCTGGTCGCCCAGCGGCTGGCCGCGTTCGGCGTCACCCTCATCGCCTACGACCCCTACATCCAGCCGGGCCGGGCGGCGCAGCTCGGCGTCCGGACGGTGTCGCTGGAGGAGCTGCTCCGCGAGGCGGACTTCATCACCATCCACCTCCCGAAGACGCCGGAGACCCTCGGGCTGATCGGGGCCGCGGAGCTGGCCACCACCAAGCGCGGCGTGATCGTCGTCAACGCCGCCCGTGGCGGGCTGGTGGACGAGGCGGCGCTGGCCGACGCGCTGCGCTCGGGTCAGGTCGGCGCGGCGGGGATCGACGTGTACGCCACG
Source organism: Geodermatophilus sabuli (assembly GCF_900215145.1). Classification (GTDB taxonomy): domain Bacteria; phylum Actinomycetota; class Actinomycetes; order Mycobacteriales; family Geodermatophilaceae; genus Geodermatophilus; species Geodermatophilus sabuli. Next base: position 17,216 of record NZ_OBDO01000013.1, read on the forward strand.
GAGCCCTGCACCGACAGCCCGCTGTTCGGGCTGCCCAACACCGTCGTCACCCCGCACCTGGGCGCCTCGACCACCGAGGCGCAGGACAAGGCGGGCACGGCCGTGGCCCACTCGGTGCGGCTGGCCCTGCAGGGCGAGTTCGTGCCCGACGCGGTCAACGTCCAGGCCGGCGGCATCGTCGCCGAGGACGTCCGCCCGGGCCTGCCGCTGGCCGAGAAGCTCGGCCGGGTCTTCACCGCGGTCGCCGGTGGCCTGGCCCAGTCGGTCAACGTCGAGGTCCGCGGCAAGATCGCCGAGTTCGACGTCGCCGTCGTGCAGCTGGCCGTGCTCAGGGGCGTCTTCTCCGACGTCGTCGAGGAGCAGGTCACCTACGTCAACGCCCCGCTGTTCGCCGAGCAGCGCGGCCTGGACGTCGCGATGACCAGCGACGTGGAGAGCCCCGACTACCGCAACCTCATCAGCGTGCGCGGCGCCATGGCCGACGGCACCGAGGTCGCCGTCTCCGGCACCCTGTTCGGCAAGAACCAGGTGCCCAAGCTGGTCGAGGTCGGCGGCTTCGACATGGACCTGGACATGTCGGGCTACCTGCTCTTCTTCGTCTACACCGACCGGCCCGGCGTGGTGGGCGCCGTCGGAGCGGCGCTGGGAGAGGCCGGCATCAACATCGCCGGCGCCCAGGTCAGCCGCACCAACCGCGGCGGCGAGGCGCTGATGGCGGTGATCGTGGACAGCCCGGTGCCCGCGGAGCTGCTCGGCGACATCGCCAGCCGGATCGGTGCACGTGAGGCCCGCTCGGCGGACCTCACCCCGCGCTGACCTAGGGTCTGTTCCCATGCGCCTGGCAGTGATCCCTGGAGACGGCATCGGTCCGGAGGTGGTGGCCGAGGGCCTCAAGGTCCTCCGTGAGGTGGCTCCCGACGTGGAGGGCACCCCCTACGACCTGGGGGCCACCCGGTGGCAGCGGACCGGGGAGCTGCTCCCCGACACGGTGCTCGACGAGCTGCGCCAGCACGACGCGATCCTGCTCGGGGCCGTCGGCGACCCCGGGGTGCCGCCGGGCATCCTCGAGCGCGGCCTGCTGCTGCGGCTGCGCTTCGAGCTCGACCACCACGTGAACCTGCGCCCGGCCAGGCTGTTCGACGGGGTGGCCAGCCCGCTGGCGGCGCCCGGCCCCATCGACATGCTGTGCATCCGCGAGGGCACCGAGGGCCCGTACGTGGGCAACGGCGGGGTCCTGCGCAAGGACACCCCGCAGGAGGTGGCCACCGAGGTCAGCCTCAACACCGCCTTCGGGGTCGAGCGGGTCGTCCGGTACGCCTTCGAGCGCGCTGTCGCGCGACCGCGCAAGCACCTCACCCTCGTCCACAAGACCAACGTGCTCACCCACGCCGGGTCGCTGTGGTCGCGCACGGTGGAGGAGGTCTCCGCGGAGTTCCCGGAGGTCACCGTCGCCTACCAGCACGTCGACGCCGCCTCGATGTTCTTCATCACCGACCCGGGCCGCTACGACGTCATCGTCACCGACAACCTGTTCGGCGACATCGTCACCGACATCGCCGCGGCCGTGACCGGCGGCATCGGGCTGGCCGCGAGCGGCAACCTCGACGCGTCGGGCACCAACCCGAGCATGTTCGAGCCGGTGCACGGCTCGGCGCCGGACATCGCCGGCCAGGGCAAGGCGGACCCGACGGCCACGGTGCTGTCGGTGGGGCTGCTGCTGGAGCACCTGGGCCGCACCGAGCAGGCGAAGAAGGTCAACGCCGCGGTGGCCTTCGACCTGTCCACCCGCGACCCGCAGGCGCAGGTCCGGACCGCGGAGGTCGGCGACCGCCTCGCCGCGCTCGCCAGCGGCTGAACAGGGGCCCCGTCCGCTCCCTCACGCGCCCCGGACCACCGTCGACGGTGGTCCGGGGCGCGTGGCGGTCCGCGGGCCGGGACGCGGACCCGCGTGTGCTTTACTCGACGTGATGCACCGCACCGGCACGATCATCATCGACTAGCGCGCAGTCACCTCCCCGACTGCGCGCAGACCTCCCATACCCGGGAGGTCTTCTTCGTGTTCGGGGTGGTTCACCCTCACCAGGAGCTCCCGTGGCCACCGACTTCCACGTCTTCGACACCACCCTGCGCGACGGCGCCCAGCGCGAGGGCGTCAGCTACTCCGTCGCCGACAAGCTGGCCGTGGCGCGGCTGCTCGACGAGATCGGGGTGGGCTACATCGAGGGCGGGTGGCCCGGCGCCCTCCCCAAGGACACCGAGTTCTTCGCGCGGGCCCGCACCGAGCTCAAGCTGCGCAACGCCGTGCTGGTGGCGTTCGGTGCCACCCGCAAGGCCGGCGTGCGCGTCGAGGACGACCCCCAGGTGCGCGCCCTGCTCGACGCCGAGACGCCGGTCGTCTGCCTGGTCGCGAAGTCCGACGTCCGGCACGTGAGCCAGGCGCTGCGGACGACGCTGGAGGAGAACGTCGCGATGGTGTCCGACACCGTCGCCCACCTCGTCCGGCACGGGCGGCGGGTGTTCCTCGACTGCGAGCACTTCTTCGACGGGTACAAGGCCGACCCGGACTACGGCGTGCGCGTGCTCGAGGCCGCCTTCGCCGCCGGCGCCGAGGTCGGCGTCCTCTGCGACACCAACGGCGGCATGCTGCCCATGGGTGTGGGCCGGGTCGTCGCCGACGTCCGGGCCCGGGTCGGCGGCCGGCTGGGCATCCACTGCCAGGACGACACCGGCTGCGCCGTCGCCAACACCCTCGCCGCGGTCGAGGCCGGCGTCACCCACGTGCAGGGGACGGCGAACGGCTACGGCGAGCGGGCGGGCAACGCCGACACGTTCGCGCTGATCGCCAACCTGGTCACCAAGATGGACCTGCCGGTCGTGCCGCCGGGGTGCCTGGCGGAGCTGCAGCGGGTCAGCCACGCCATCGCGGAGCTGGCCAACATCGCCCCGGACGACCACCAGCCCTTCGTCGGCGCCTCGGCGTTCGCGCACAAGGCCGGGCTGCACGCCAGCGCGATCAAGGTGAGCCCGGAGCTGTACAACCACCTGGAGCCGGCCGTCGTCGGCAACGACATGCGCATCCTGGTCACCGAGATGGCCGGCCGCGCCTCGGTCGAGCTCAAGGGCCGCGAGCTCGGCGTCGACCTCGCGGGTCACGCGGACGCGATCGGCCGGGTCGTCGACCAGGTCAAGGTGCTCGAGGCCGACGGCTGGTCGTTCGAGGCGGCCGACGCCTCCTTCGAACTGCTGCTGCGTGCCCAGCTGCCCGACGCCCCGCCGGCGCTGTTCGAGCTGGAGAGCTACAAGACCTCCGTCGAGCACTGGGGCAACGGTGTCGTGGTCAGCGAGGCTACCGTGAAGGTGCACCTGCCCAACGGCGACGGAACGGCCGAGCGGGTCATCTGCACCGCGGAGGGCAACGGCCCGGTCAACGCGCTGGACAACGCGCTCCGGCAGGCGCTGGTCGGCCGGTACCCGCACCTGGCCGGCGTCTCGCTGGCCGACTACAAGGTGCGCATCCTCGGCTGGAAGGGCGGCACCGGCGCCACCACGCGGGTGCTCATCGACACCACCGACGGCGTGGGGGAGTGGACCACCGTCGGGGTGCACGCCAACATCGTCGAGGCCTCCTGGCACGCGCTGGTCGACGCCCTCACCTACGCCGTCCGCCACCGGTCACCGGTGCCCGCGGCGCACGCCTGATCGTGGCGGAGGCTACGACCGCGGGGAGATCTCACCCATCGGGCCCCAGCCGCTGACGTCGGGCGCGTCGACGTAGATGATCTGCGGCTGCCGGGCGACGAGGTCCGGCGCCTGCTCCACGAACTGCCGGAAGGCGTCGGTGCTCGTGTGCGCGCCGCCGGCCGCGGCGTCCCGGAAGCCCTCGACGCACACCCAGGTGTCGGGCTCCTCGATGCTCCTCGACCACTCGAAGAACAGGCAGCCCTCCTCCGCGTTCACCGCGCGGGCGTACTCGGCGGCCAGCGACGCCCACTCCTCGGCGCGCTCGGGACGGACCGGGAACTTCACGACGATGAGGATCATGTCGGCCTCTCGGGGGTCGGCGGCGGCTCGAGCCGGCGGCGCAGCAGGCAGAACGGGTTGCCCTCGGGATCGGCCAGCACGTGCCAGTTCTCCTCGCCAGTCTGGCCGACGTCGGCGGGGGTCGCCCCGAGGGCCAGCAGCCGATCGAGCTCGGCGTCCTGGTCCCGGTCGCTGGGCGACACGTCGACGTGCAGCCGCGGCTTGCCCGGCGACGGGTCGGCCACCGGGGCGAACACCAGGGTGGGCGCCGGCCCGCCGAAGCCGGTCTCCGGACCGATCTCCACCGCGCCGTCCTCGTCGCGGGACAGCACCCGGTACCCCAGGACCTCCGCCCACCACGCGGCCAGCTCCTCGGGGTCCCGGCAGTCGACGACGAGTTCGCTGAGGCGGCAGGCCATGCGTCGACCGTAGGGGCGAACCGGGGTCGCCGCGGGTCAGTAGCCTCGACCCGTGCGCATCGTCCGCTTCGCCTCGCCCTCGGGCATGTCCTTCGGCGTCCTCGACGGGGACGGCCAGGTCGCCCAGATCGAGGGCCACCCCTTCGGGACCATCTCCTTCACCGGCCAGCGTTTCGCGCAGGCCGACGTCCGGCTGCTGTCGCCGATCCTGCCGAGCAAGGTCGTGTGCGTCGGCAAGAACTACGCCGCGCACGTCCAGGAGATGAAGACGGGGGACGCCCCGGAGGAGCCGCTGCTGTTCCTCAAGCCCTCGACGTCGGTCATCGGCCCCGGTGACGCCATCCGCATCCCGCCGGGCAGCACCAACGTCCACCACGAGGCGGAGCTCGGCGTCGTCATCGGCGCCCGCGGCGCCCGGCACGTCAGCCCGGAGCAGGCGGCGGCCAGCATCTTCGGCTACACGATCGGCAACGACGTCACCGAGCGGGACATGCAGCGCAGCGACGGGCAGTGGACCCGCGCGAAGGGCTTCGACTCCTTCTGCCCGCTGGGCCCGTGGATCGAGACCGACCTGCCCGGCCTGGGCAAGGACCCCGCCGACCTCGAGGTCACCTGCACCGTGGACGGCGAGCTGCGCCAGCAGGGGCGGACCAGCCAGCTGCTGTTCGACGTCCCGACGCTGGTCTCCTACATCTCGCAGGTGATGACCCTGCTGCCCGGCGACGTCGTCCTCACCGGCACGCCGTCGGGTGTGGGGCCGATCCGCCCCGGGCAGCGGGTCGAGGTCACCGTGGAGGGGCTGGGCACGCTGGCCAACACGGTGTCGGGCGCGGACACCGTCTCCACCGCCGGCGGCGCACGGTGACGGCGTCCGGCGGCGTCCGCACCCGGTTCTGCCCGTCGCCGACCGGCACGGTGCACGTCGGTCTGCTGCGGACGGCGCTGTTCAACTGGGCGCACGCCCGGCACACCGGTGGGACGTTCGTCTTCCGCATCGAGGACACCGACGCCGCCCGGGACTCGGAGGAGTCCTACCGGCACCTGCTCGACAGCCTGCGCTGGCTCGGCCTGGACTGGGACGAGGGCCCGGAGGTCGGCGGCCCGCACGGCCCGTACCGGCAGTCGCAGCGCCACGACGTCTACCGGGAGGTCGCCGCGAAGCTGCTGGCGGCCGGGTACGCCTACGAGTCCTTCTCCACCAACGAGGAGGTCGACGCGCGACGCCGGGCTGCCGGGCAGGACCCCAAGCTCGGTTACGACAACGCCGACCGGTTCCTGACCGACGCGCAGAAGGCCGCGTTCCGGGCGGAGGGCCGCGAGCCGGTGCTGCGGCTGAAGATGCCCGACGAGGACCTCGTCTGGACCGACCTGGTGCGCGGCGAGGTGCGCTTCGCCGCCGGGTCGGTCCCGGACTTCGTCATCGTCCGCGGCAACGGCGTGCCGCTCTACCCGTTCGTGAACCCGGTCGACGACGCGCTCATGGGCATCACCGACGTCCTGCGCGGGGAGGACCTGCTGCCCTCCACCCCGCGCCAGCTCGCCCTCTACGCGGCGCTCACCGAGATCGGGGTCGCCTCGGGGACCCCGCGCTTCGGTCACCTCCCGTACGTGACGGGGGAGGGCAGCAAGAAGCTGTCCAAGCGCGACCCGCAGTCCAACGTGGACGTCTACCGGGAGCGCGGCTTCATCCCGGAGGGGTTCGCCAACTACCTGGCGCTGCTGGGCTGGTCCATCGCCGAGGACCGCGACATCTTCTCCATGGCCGAGCTGGTCGAGGCCTTCGACGTGACCCGGGTGAGCGCCAACCCCGCCCGCTTCGACGTGAAGAAGGCCGAGGCGATCAACGCCACGCACCTGCGTGCGCTCCCGGTCGAGGACTTCGTGGGCCGCGTCGTGCCGTTCCTCGCCGGCGCCGGGCTGGTCAGCGACCCGCTGACCGCCGAGCAGGACCGCGTGCTACGGGCGATCGCGCCCATGGCCCAGGAGCGCATGGTCGTGCTCTCCGAGGCGGTCGGCCTGCTGCGGTTCCTGTTCGTCGACGAGGTGGAGCTCGAGCCGGCCGCCGCAGCGAAGCAGCTCGCCGGCCCGGAGGCGGCCGAGGTGCTCGACGCCGCGGCGACCGCGCTGCGGGAGCTGCCCGACTGGACCACGGCCGACATCGAGACCGCGCTGAAGAGTGCCCTCGTGGAGGGACTGGGCCGCAAGCCGCGGCAGGCCTTCGGGCCGGTGCGGGTCGCGGTCAGCGGCCGCACCGTCTCGCCGCCGCTGTACGAGTCGATCGAGCTGCTCGGCCGCGACCGGACCCTGGCCCGCCTCGCGGCGGCCCGAGCCGCCGTCCCCGGCTGATCGTCGCCCCGTGACGGCGTGGGTGCCGCCCGGAGACCCGGGTCCGGTCGACGACGAGCCCTACACCGGGCCGCCGCCGACCGGGCCCTACGGGGCCCCGCCCTACGTGCCGGGTGCGCTGCACGGCGTGCACTCGCTGCCGGCGACGGGTGCGTGGGCCGGTCCGGTGGCCTGGCCGCTGGGCCCGGTGCCGCTGCAGTCCGGGCCGCACTCGGTCCCGCCCCCGGGCGTGCGGCTCGCGCCGCCGCCGGGGACACCGCCGCACGACGTGCCCGTGCCGTTCCTGCACGCCATGCGCGCGCGGGACTGGCGCTGGTGGCGGCCGCTGCTGGGGCTGCTGCTCATCGCCGTCGTCTACACGGTGGCGGCCACGGTGGTGGTCGTCGCCGCGTTCATCACCGGGGCGTTCCCCGACCTGCAGTTGCTCGACCTGGTCGACCCCGGCGTCCTGCTGATCACCAACCTGTCGCTGATCGTCGCGATCCCGATCGTGTGGCTGGCCTGGGTGGCGGCGCACGGCATGGCGAGGGGGTGGTCGTCGTCGGTGCTGGCGCGGCTGCGGTGGCGGCTGTTCCTGCCGTTCACGCTCCTGTCGCTGCCCACCCTCGGCGCCGGGATCCTGCTCACCCTCCTGCTGGGCTTCCTGCTGGAGGACGGCGACGTCACCGGCCCCTCGTCGTCCTACGTGTGGCTGGTCCTGGTGGTGCTGCTCACCACGCCGCTGCAGTCGGCGGCCGAGGAGTACGTGTTCCGGGGCTACCTGAGTCAGGCGATCGCCGGCTGGATCCGCAGCCCGCGGGTCGGTGCGGTCGTCGCCGGGGTGCTCACCGCGGCGTTGTTCTCCGCGGCGCACGCCCCACCGGACGCGTGGACCTTCCTCGACCGGTTCGCGTTCGGCCTCGCCGCCTCCGCGGTCGTCTGGCTGACCGGCGGGCTGGAGGCGGCGATCGTCCTGCACGCGGTCAACAACGTGCTCGTGTTCCTGCTGGTCGGCGGGCTGGGCGACGACGTGACCTCCGACGCGGTGCCGGCCGGCACCGGGGTCCTCGTGGTCGCCGTGGACCTGCTGGCGATGGCGGCCTACGTGGCGCTCGTCGCCCGCTCGCGGGAGCGGCTGCGACCGGAGACGGTCACGGGCGCGGAGGACCTGCGACGACCGTCACCCCGGGGGGTGCCGGAACCGCCCCGGACCATCGGGTATGCTCTTACCCGGCGCCGGGAGGCGCAGCACGGCCCTTGGGGTATGGGGTAATTGGCAGCCCGACGGTTTCTGGTTCCGTTAGTCTAGGTTCGAGTCCTGGTACCCCAGCGAGGAATTCCTGTTCCTCTTGCACCACCGCAGTACCGCACGGCCCCGTCGTCTAGCGGCCCAGGACGCCGCCCTCTCACGGCGGTAGCGAGGGTTCGAATCCCTTCGGGGCTACAGCAGGGGAGAGCCCCCGGCCATCCGGCCGGGGGCTCTCGTCGTTCCTGACCCCGGGTGCGGGGGCCCCTCGTCGGCCCGGATCGGCGGCATGGCAGGATGTCTGCGCGCACACGGCCCCGTCGTCTAGCGGCCCAGGACGCCGCCCTCTCACGGCGGTAGCGAGGGTTCGAATCCCTTCGGGGCTACAGCAGGGGAGAGCCCCCGGCCATCCGGCCGGGGGCTCTCGTCGTCCCGGCACCGGGTGGCCGGCCGATCAGGGGCAGGACTAGCGTCTGGACGCCGCTCACGCACAGTGACGGGCGGCAGGAAGGCGGGAGTGCACGTGATCCGGACGAGTCGTCGGCTGGCCGACGGCCGCGAGGTCCTCTACTTCGACGCGGACGGTACGACGGCCGCGCGGACGGCCGAGGACCCGCGTGACCTCCCACCCGTGAGCACCCGCTCCCAGCTGCGGTGGGACCCGCTGCTCGGTGAGTGGGTGGTGCTCGCCTCGCACCGGCAGACCCGCACCTTCCTGCCGCCGGCCGACCAGTGCCCGCTGTGCCCGACCCGCCCCGGCCGCCCGCCGACGGAGGTGCCCGAGGCCGACTACCAGGTCGTGGTCTTCGAGAACCGCTTCCCGTCGCTGGCGACGGCCGTCGAGCGGGACGTGCCGGCGTCGGCAGCGGGGGCGCCGCTGACCGAGCTGCGGCCGGGTTTCGGCCGCTGCGAGGTGGTCGTCTTCACCAGCGAGCACGACCGCTCGTTCGCGACGCTGGACGCCGCACGGGCCCGGCTGGTCGTCGACGTGTGGGCCGAGCGGACCGCGGAGCTGTCGGGTATCGAGGGCGTGGCGCAGGTCTTCGTCTTCGAGAACTCCGGCGAGGAGATCGGGGTGACGCTGTCCCACCCGCACGGGCAGATCTACGCCTACCCCTTCGTGACGCCACGGGTGGAGAAGGTGCTGGCCTCCGTGGAGCGGCACCGGGTGCAGGCCGGCGGGGGCCTGTTCGCCGACGTCCTGGCCGCCGAGCGCAGCGGACCCCGCGTGGTGGCCGCCAACGAGCACTGGACGGCGTTCGTCCCCGCCGCGGCGCGCTGGCCCTACGAGCTGCAGCTGTTCCCGCACCGGCAGGTCCCCGACCTGCCCGCCCTCGCCGGCGAGGAGCGCGACGCGCTGGCCGAGGTCTACCTCGACGTCCTCGGGCGGTTCGCGCACCGCTTCGACACCCCGATGCCCTACATCGCCTCCTGGAACCAGGCGCCGGTGCACCGCGGCCGCGAGGACTGGTGGCTGCACCTGCAGCTGTTCTCGCTCCGCCGGGCCCCCGGCAAGCTCAAGTACCTCGCCGGCTCGGAGTCGGGGATGGGCGCGTTCATCAGCGACACGACGCCGGAGGACGTGGCCGAGCAGCTGCGGGCCGTGGTCCTCCCGTGAGGCAGGCGGACCGGGCACGCCAGGCCTTCGCGGAGGCGTTCGGCGGGCAGCCCGAGGGGGTGTGGGCCGCCCCGGGCCGGGTCAACGTCATCGGCGAGCACACCGACTACAACGAGGGCTTCGTGCTGCCGGTCGCGCTGCCGCAGACCACCCGCGCCGCCGTCGCCCGGCGCGACGACGGCGTGGTCGCCCTCGTCTCCCTGCAGCACCCGGGGGAGCGGGTCGAGGTCGCCGTCGCCGACCTGGCCCCCGGCCGCCCCGGCGGCTGGGCCGGGTATCCGGCAGGCGTCGTGGACGCGCTGCGCGACCGCGTGCCCGGCGGCCTCAGCGTGCTGGTCGACGGCGACGTCCCGTCCGGCATGGGGCTGTCGTCGTCGGCCGCGCTGTCCTGCTCGGTCGCCCTCGCGCTGCGCGACCTCGCCGCACCGGAGCTGGCCGTCGCCGACCTGGTCGACGTCGCCCGCCGGGCGGAGAACGACTTCGTGGGGGCGCCCACGGGCATCCTCGACCAGTCCGCGTCGCTGCTGTGCACAGCGGGGAACGCGCTGTTCCTCGACACCCGCGACCGCAGCAGCGAGCAGGTCCCGCTGGATCTCACGGCCGCCGGGCTCGAGCTGCTCGTCGTCGACACCGGGACGACGCACGACCACGCCACCGGCGGCTACGGCGACCGGCGCCGCGAGTGCGAGCAGGCCGCCGAGCGGCTCGGGGTGGTGGCGCTGCGCGACGTCCCCGACCTGGCGGGGCTGGCGCCGCTGGACGACGGCACGGCCGAGGGGGCGCTGCTGCTGCGCCGGGCGCGGCACATCGTCACCGAGAACGCGCGGGTGCTCGAGGTGGTGCGCACCCTGCGCGGGGACGACGGGCCGGCGGCGATCGGCCCGGTGCTCACCGCCGGCCACGCCTCGCTGCGTGACGACTTCGAGATCTCCACCGTCGAGCTCGACACCGCCGTCGCCACCGCGCTGGAGGTCGGCGCCGCGGGTGCCCGGATGGTGGGTGGCGGGTTCGGCGGCAGCGCGATCGTGCTGGTGGACGCCGAGCGGACCGCCGCTACGGTGACGGCGATCACCGATCGCTTCGCCGTGGAGGGGTACCGAGCGCCGCGGACCTTCGCCGTCACCCCTGCTCCGGGGGCCCATCGGCTCGGCTGACTGCGAGACCCGGAGGAGGCTCCCCAGCGGGCGGCTACCGGGCGGCGCGGGAGATCGCGCCGGCCGCCTCGAGGACCGCACCGACGATCTCCGGAGCGGGACGCCGGCCCAGCCGCTCCACCGGACCCGAGATGGACACCGCCCCCAGCACCCCGCCGGCGGCGTCACGCACCGGCGCCGACAGCGAGGCCACCCCCGGCTCGCGTTCGGCCACGCTGTGCGCCCACCCCCGCCGGCGGACGTCGAGCAGCGTGCGGGCGGTGAAACTGGACGACGGGAGCAGCGGGGTGACCTCGTCGGCCGGCGCGAAGGCGAGCAGCGCGTGCGCGGCCGAGCCGGCGGTCATCGGCAGCCGCGCCCCGACCGGCACCGTGTCGCGCAGGCCGTGGGCGCGCTCGGCGGCGGCCAGGCACACCCGTGAGGTGCCGTCGCGCACGTAGAACTGGGCGCTCTCCCCGGTGGCGTCGCGCAGCGTCACCAGGTGCCGGCCGGCGACCTCGGCGAGGTCGGCGGTGCCTCGGCCCAGTTCGGCCAGCCCGGGCCCGGGCGCCCACGCCCCGACCGAGGTACGACGCACCAGGCGGTGGCCCTCCAGGGCGACGGCCAGCCGGTGGGCGGTGGCCCGGGGCAGGCCCGTGCGCTCGACCAGCTCGGCGAGGGTCGCGGGCTCCGCCGCGACGGCGCGGAGGATGGCCACTGCTTTGTCGAGCACGGCGACGGGGTTAGGCTGTCCCACAGAGCAATACTTGCATCCCACACCATGAGATGGCCAGCAGGGCGCACCATGGGAGCGAGCCGCGAACCAGGAGGGACCAGCCGTGCCGAAGACCCTGGCGGAGAAGGTCTACGACGCCCACGTCGTGCGCAGTGCCGCGGGCGAGCCGGACCTGCTCTTCATCGACCTGCACCTCGTCCACGAGGTCACCAGCCCTCAGGCCTTCGACGGGCTGCGGGCCGCCGGGCGCACGGTCCGCCGTCCGGACCTCACGATGGCCACCGAGGACCACAACGTCCCGACGCTGGACATCCTCAAGCCGATCGCCGACCCGGTCAGCCGGGCACAGGTGGAGGCGCTGCGCCGCAACGCCGAGGAGTTCGGCATCCGGCTGGCCCCGATGGGCGACCGCGACCAGGGCATCGTGCACGTCATCGGCCCGCAGCTGGGGCTGACCCAGCCCGGCATGACGATCGTCTGCGGCGACAGCCACACCTCCACGCACGGGGCGTTCGGCGCGCTGGCCTTCGGGATCGGCACCAGCGAGGTGGAGCACGTGCTGGCCACCCAGACGCTGCCGCAGTACCGGCCCAAGCAGATGGCGGTCACCGTCGACGGCGAGCTGCCCCCCGGCGTCTCGGCGAAGGACGTCATCCTCGCCGTCATCGCCCAAATCGGCACCGGCGGTGGCCAGGGCCACGTCATCGAGTACCGCGGCAGCGCCATCGAGAAGCTGTCGATGGAGGCCCGGATGACGATCTGCAACATGTCGATCGAGGCCGGCGCCAAGGCTGGTCTGATCGCCCCCGACCAGACCACCTTCGACTTCCTGCGGGGGCGGCCGCACGCCCCGCAGGGTGCCGACTGGGACGCCGCCGTCGAGTACTGGCAGACCCTGCGCACCGACGAGGGCGCCGTCTTCGACCGCGAGGTGCGCATCGACGCGGCGTCGCTGACGCCGTTCGTCACCTGGGGCACCAACCCCGGGCAGGGCCTGCCGATCTCGGCCAGCGTGCCGGACCCGGCCCAGATCGCCGACGAGAACGACCGCCGCGACGCGGAGGGCGCGCTGGCCTACATGGGGCTGACGCCGGGGACGCCGCTGCGCGACATCGAGGTCGACACCGTCTTCCTCGGCTCCTGCACCAACGGCCGGATCGAGGACCTCCGGGTCGCCGCCGAGCTGCTGCGCGGCAAGCACATCGACCCCGACACCCGGATGCTCGTCGTCCCGGGGTCGGTGGGGGTCAAGGCGCAGGCCGAGGCCGAGGGCCTGGACCGGGTGTTCACCGAGGCCGGCGCCGAGTGGCGGGGTGCGGGGTGCTCGATGTGCCTGGGCATGAACCCCGACCAGCTCAAGCCGGGGGAGCGCTCGGCGTCCACCAGCAACCGCAACTTCCAGGGCCGGCAGGGCAAGGGCGGGCGCACCCACCTGGTGAGCCCGGCCGTGGCCGCCGCGACCGCACTGACCGGGAAGTTGACCGCACCCGCCGACCTGGAGCCGGCCGAGCTGACGAGCACTGGAGTCTGACCCCGATGGACGCCTTCACCACCCACACCGGCACCGCCGCCCCGTTGCGGCGGACCAACGTCGACACCGACCAGATCATCCCGGCCGAGTACCTCAAGCGGATCACCCGCACCGGCTTCGAGGACGGCCTGTTCGTCTCCTGGCGCACCAACGAGCCGGACTTCGTGCTCAACCGGCCCGAGTACGCCGACGCGTCGATCCTGGTCGCCGGCCCGGACTTCGGCACCGGCTCCTCCCGGGAGCACGCCGTCTGGGCGCTGATGGACGGCGGCTTCCGGGTGGTCATCAGCTCCCGGTTCGCCGACATCTTCCGCAACAACTCGACCAAGGCCGGGCTGCTCACCGTGCTGCTGCCGCAGGCCGACGTCGAGGCGCTGTGGACGGCGATCGAGGCCGACCCCACCACCGAGGTGACCGTCGACCTGCAGGCCAAGGAGGTCACACACGAGCTCGGCGGCGACGTCGTCAGGATGCCGTTCGACATCGACGACTACACCCGATGGCGGCTGCTGGAGGGCCTCGACGACGTCGGCCTCACCGAGCGGCACCTGGCCGACATCGAGGCCTACGAGGCCACCCGGAAGCCCTGGCTGCCGAAGGCGCTGCCCGCCCTCCCCGCCTGAGCGAGGCACCAGAGGCTCTCCCCACGGTTCCGTCGCTCGATCCGTGGGGAGAGCCTCCTGCGCCTCAGCGGGGGCCGACCGCGCCGCCGTCCTCGGAGTCGGGGTCGAAGTCCCGGTAGTAGTCGGCCGCCAGCTCGCCGGGCCGACCGCCCAGCGCCCACGTGCTGCCCTTCGCCGCCGGCGGGTCCAGCCGCCCGGCGACGCCGGGCCAGCGCACGCCGAGGCTCAGGAGGACCGACGGGATCGCCCCGCCCTGACTGCAGACGACGGTGACGCACGGTTCCCCGCGCGGCGCCAGCAGCCGCTCGACGACCGCCAGCCCGGCCTGCGGATCGGCGGCGAACTCCTCCTCGCCGAGCTCCGGGCAGTCCTCCACCGCGAGGCCCAGGTGCTCGGCCAGCGGCTCCACCGTCTCCCGGCAGCGGGTGCGCCGCGCGCTCAGCACCGCCGTCGGGGCGAACAGCGGCAGCACCTCCGCCAGCCGCCGCGCCTGCCGGCGACCCTTGCTGTCCAACGGCCGCTCGTCGTCGGCCCCGTGCCAGTCGGACTTGTTCCCGGCCCGGCCGTGCCGGACCAGCAGCAGGCTCGGCTCGCGCGGGACGCCGCTGCGGCCGAGGTCGGCCAGGACCGCCCGGTCGGGTTCGTGGCTGACCAGCGCGGCAGCGCCGTCCAGGGACAGCCAGCGCAGTTCGTCGACCTCGTCGTTCGCGCTGAACTCCCCGCCGACCACCCGCATCAGCCAGTAGTCGACCCGCTTGGGGCCCTCGGCGACCTCGTACTCGGTGCGCACGCTGCGCCGTCCGGCGATGACGTCGAGCCCGGTCTCCTCGACCACCTCCCGCACGGCGGCGATCAGCGGGTGTTCCCCGGCGCCCAGCTTGCCCTTGGGCAGCGACCAGTCGTCGTACCGCGGCCGGTGCACCACCGCCGTCTCGATGCCGCCGTCCCCAGCCGTGCGCCACAGCGCGCCGCCCGCGGCGCGGACGACCATCAGGCGTCGCCGTTCGTGTGCGCGACGGTCAGGCGCATGAGCCCGGCCTGGTAGTCCCGGCCCTCCAGCCGGGTCCACGTGGCGTCGGGCGCGAGCTCCCAGCAGCGGACGTCGTCGGCCATCGCCTGGTCGAACACGTTCTCCAGCAGCCGCTGCGCCTGCTCGTCGCACACCTGCAGCAGCACCTCCACGCGGCGGTCGAGGTTGCGGTGCATGAGGTCGGCGCTGCCGATCCACCACTCGCCCTCACCGCCGTTGCGGAAGTTCAAGACCCGCGAGTGCTCGAGGAAGCGGCCGACGATGGAGCGCACCCGGATGTTCTCCGACAGCCCCGGGACGCCCGGGCGCAGCGAGCAGATGCCGCGGATGAACAGCTCCACGGGGACGCCCGCGTCCGAGGCCTCGTAGAGCGCGTCGATGATCCGCTCGTCGACCAGCGAGTTCATCTTGAACCGGATGCCGGCCGGCCGGCCGTCGGCGGCGTTGCGCGCCTCCCGGCGGATCCGTTCGATCAGGCCGTTGCGCACCCCGTGCGGAGCGACCATCAGCCGGCGGTAGGTCGTCTGCCGCGAGTAGCCGGTGAGGGTGTTGAACAGGTCGGTGAGGTCGGCGCCCACCCGTGGGTCGGCGGTCAGGATGCCGAGGTCCTCGTAGGTGCGCGCGGTCTTCGGGTTGTAGTTGCCGGTGCCGATGTGGCAGTACCGGCGGATGACGCCGCCCTCCCGGCGGACGACGAGCGCCGTCTTGCAGTGGGTCTTGAGGCCCACCAGCCCGTAGACGACGTGGCAGCCGGCCCGCTCCAGCGACCGGGCCCAGGTGATGTTGGCCTCCTCGTCGAAACGGGCCTTGACCTCCACCAGGACGACGACCTGCTTGCCGGCCTCGGCGGCCTCGATGAGGGCGGTGACGATGGGGGAGTCGCCGGAGGTGCGGTACAGCGTCTGCTTGATCGCCAGCACGTCCGGGTCCGCGGCGGCCTGCTCGATGAAGCGCTGCACGCTGGTGGCGAACGAGTGGTACGGGTGGTGGACCAGGACGTCGCCCTCGCGCAGCGTGGCGAAGACGCTCTTCGGCGTCTCTCCCTCGGACAGCCGCGGGTGGGTGGCCGGCACGAACGGCTCGTCCTTGAGCTCGGGCCGGTCCAGGTCGTAGAGGGCCCACAGTGCCGCGAGGTCGAGCAGGCCGGGCACCTGGACGACGTCCTCCTTGTCGACCTCCAGCTCGTTGATGAGGACCTGCAGGATCCGCGGGTCCATCGACTCGGCGACCTCCAGGCGCACCGCCGGGCCGAACCGGCGGCGGGCGAGCTCGCGCTCCAGGGCCTGCAGGAGGTCCTCGTCGCGGTCCTCCTCGACCTCGAGGTCGGCGTTGCGGGTGACGCGGAACAGGTGGTGGTCGAGCACGTCGAGGCCCGGGAACAGCTGGGGGAGGTGGGCGGCGATGAGGTCCTCGAGCGGGAGGAAGGTCGCCTCGGCGGCGGTGCCGTGCGCCGCGCCCGTGCCCACCGGCACGAACCGCGGCACGTTGTTGGGCACCTTCAGCCGCGCGAAGCGCGGGGCGCCGGTCTCGGGGTCGCGCACGGAGACGGCGAGGTTGAGCGAGAGACCGCTGATGTAGGGGAACGGGTGGGCCGGGTCGACCGCCAGCGGGGTGAGCACCGGGAAGACCTGGTCGCGGAAGTAGTCGCGCAGGCGGGTGACCTCGGTCTCGGCCAGCTCCCCCCAGTGCACGATCCGGATGCCCGCCTCCTCCAGTCGCGGGGTGATGTCCTTGGTGAAGACGTCGCCGTGCCGGTGGACCAGCTCGCGGGTGCGCGCGGTGACGAGGGCCAGCTGCTCGCGGATGGTCAGCCCGTCGGGCGAGCGGACCGTGAGCCCGGTGCTCTGCCGGCGCTTCAGCCCGGCGATCCGCACCATGTAGAACTCGTCGAGGTTGCCGGCGAAGATCGCCAGGAACTTCACCCGCTCCAGCAGCGGGAGGGAGTCGTCCTCGGCCAGCTCGAGCACCCGGGCGTTGAAGTCCAGCCAGGACAGCTCGCGGTTGAGGAAGCGGTCGGCCGGCAGTGCTGGTCGCGGAGTCGCCACGTGGTCATCGTGCCGCAGTCGGGTGAACAACGGGTGCCGGTCAGCAGGGCAGGAGACCGCCCGCGGCCACCAGCGCCGCGGTGTGTCGGCCGACGCCGAGGGCCACGGCGGCGCGCAGGTCACCGGCCGTGTCGACGTCGCGGGCCAGGCCCGGCCAGGCGCCGGTCAGCCGCACGGCGCCGCCGTCCCGGTGCCGGGCCGCGGACCCGGCGCCGAACGCGGGGGCGAGCTCCACCCCGGCCGCGGTCAGCAGCGTCGTCCCGGTGCCCTGGGCGTCCGGGACGAAGCAGCGCGGCGCCGTCGTCGCGGCGGTGGTCAGCGCGGCGGTGAGCTCCTCGGGCCGCAGCGCCGGCAGGTCGGAGGAGAGCGCGGCGACGGCCACGGCGCCCGTGGCGCGCGCGCCGTGGGCCAGCGCCGGGTTCAGCCCGCGGTCGGGCTCGTCGGGCACGGTGCGGGCGCCCAGGGAGGTGACGACGGCCGCGGCGTCCGGGTCGTCGGTGACCACCAGGACGTCGGAGACCGCGGTCGAGGCGAGCGCGGCCGCGACGGTGTCGGCGAGCAGGGCCAGCACCAGGCGGGCGTGCGCCGTGCCCGGCGGCCCGGCGGGGCCGCCGGTGAGGGGGGTCAGCCGGGTCTTGGCGACGGCCAGCCGCTTCGCCGGGACGACGACCGACCAGGAGGACACGCCCACAATGTGAGCACACCGCGCACGGTGCGGCGGCGGCCCGGCGCGGGCACGGAGGGACCGGCCGCACCCCGGTGGAGCGCGGGAGCGGGTGCAGGCCCGATCATGTACGCGGATCACACCCGTGCGGCAGGAGCGCGGGACCAGCAGGAGGGAGGGCGCGGTGAGCCACGACCGGTTCCCGGAGGCCGGGGTCGCGCGCCGGTCCGGACGAGCGCCGTCCCGGTGGCGGACCCGCAAGCCCCTCCCGCCGGCGTTGTGGTTCTGCGTCGTCGTGGTCTACCCGGTCGCCTCGCTGCTGTTCCGGCTGCGCTACCGGTTCGCCGAGCGCTTCCCGCGGACGGGTCCGGTGATCGTGGTGGCCAACCACATCTCGATCCTCGACCCCCTCGCCTGCGCGCGGCTGGTCTGGGACTGCGGCCGGGTGCCGCACTTCCTGGCGAAGGCGTCGGTGTTCAAGGGGACCGCCGGGCGGATCCTGCGCGCCGCCGGCCAGATCCCGGTGGCGCGCGGCTCGGCGGAGGCGCGCTCGTCGCTGGCGGCGGCGGAGGCCGACCTCGCCGCGGGCAACGTCGTCGTCATCTACCCGGAGGGCTCGGTCACGCGCGATCCGGACTGGTGGCCGATGGAGGCCCGTACCGGGGTCGCCCGGCTGGCGCTGACCACCGACGCCGTCGTGCTCCCGGTCGCGCAGTGGGGCGCGCACCGGCTGCACGACTACCACGCCAAGAAGCTGCACCTGCGGCTGCGGGTGCCGACCGAGTACCTCGTCGGTGAGCCCGTCGACCTCGCCGCGCTGCGGGCGGAGCTGCGCGCCGGCCGTCCGATGACGGCCGAGCTGCTGCGCGAGGTCACCGACCGGATGATGGGCGCCGTGCGCGACCAGCTCGCCGAGGTGCGCGGGGAGCCGGCACCCGCGGTGTTCGCGCCGCACCCCCTGCGCACCCTGCCCGGCGACCTGCCGGGGAGCGCCGCGTGACCGGGTCCGTGCCGGGGCAGCACGGCCCCCGCGCCGCGGTCCTGGGTGCCGGCTCGTGGGGGACCACGTTCGCCAAGGTGCTGGCCGACGCCGGCTGCGCGGTGACGCTGCACGCCCGGCGCCCCGAGCTGGCCCGAGCGATCGGCGAGACCCGGGAGAACCCCGACTACCTGCCCGGCATCGCGCTCCCCGACCGGCTGCGGGCCACGACCGACCCGGCGGAGGCGCTGCGGGACGCGGAGATCGTCGTCCTCGCCGTCCCCTCCCAGTCGCTGCGCGACAACCTCGTCGAGTGGGCGCCGCTGCTGCCGGCCGACGCGGTGCTGCTGTCGCTGATGAAGGGGATCGAGCTCGGCAGCACCAAGCGGATGAGCCAGGTGATCTGCGAGATCACCGGTGCCGGCGCCGAGCGGGTGGCGGCGCTGTCCGGCCCGAACCTGGCGCGGGAGATCGCCGAGGAGCAGCCCGCGGCCACCGTCATCGCCTGCACGGACCAGGACCGGGCGGCGCAGGTGCAGGCCGCCTGCCACACCTCCTACTTCCGGCCCTACACCAACCGCGACCTCGTCGGCTGCGAGCTCGGCGGTGCGGTGAAGAACGTCATCGCGCTGGCCTGTGGCATCACCGAGGGCATGGGGTTCGGGGACAACACCAGGGCCTCGCTGATCACCCGCGGTCTGGCCGAGACCGCCCGGCTCGGCATGGCCCTCGGCGCGGAGCTGACCACCTTCGCCGGGCTGGCCGGCCTGGGCGACCTGGTGGCGACCTGCAGCTCGCCGCTGTCACGCAACCGCACCTTCGGGGAGAAGCTGGGCCGCGGCATGACGCTGGAGGAGGTCCAGCAGACCACCCGGCAGGTCGCCGAGGGCGTCAAGAGCTGCCGGCCGGTGCTCGACCTCGCCAGCGCGCACGGGGTGGACATGCCGCTCACCGAGGCCGTCGTCCGGGTCTGCCACGAGGGCGTCCCGGCGGCGCAGATGGTCAAGGAGATCATGTCCCGAGAGGCCAAGCCCGAGTGAGCGACTCCTCCTGGGGGGACGGCACCCGGTCCGTGCGCGCGGGGGAGCCGGTCCCCGTGCCCGGTGCCCCGCTGCGGCCCTCCCCGGTCTTCGCCGCGCCGTACCACCTGGGCGACCAGCCGCCCCGCGCCGGCGGTGCCGACGCCTACGCCCGCACCGAGCAGCCGACGTTCCGGGTGTTCGAGACGGCGGTCGGCGAGCTGGACGGCGGACGGTGCCTGTCCTTCGCCACCGGCATGGCCGCGATCGGCGCCGCGGTGCTCGCCGTGGCCCGCGCCGGCGACCGCGTCGTGCTGCCCTCGGACGGCTACTACGCGACCCGCATGCTGGCCCGCGAGGAGCTGGAGCGCTTCGGCGTCCGGGTGGAGTACGTGGCCACGCCGGAGATCGAGGGGGTCGCCGCCCGGGGCGACCTCGACGGCGCCCGGCTGGTGCTGCTGGAGACCCCCAGCAACCCGCAGCTGGACGTCTGCGACATCGCCGCCGTCGCCCGCGCCACCCGGGCGGCCGGCGCGGTGCTCGCCGTCGACAACACCACCGCGACGCCGCTGGGGCAGCGGCCCCTGGCGCTCGGCGCCGACCTCACCGTGGGCAGCGACACCAAGGCGCTGACCGGCCACAGCGACCTGCTGCTCGGGCACGTCAGCACCACCGACGACGAGCTGTACGCCCGCATCAAGGCCTTCCGCGACCACACCGGCGGCGTCCCCGGCCCGTTCGAGGCGTGGCTCGGGCACCGCTCGATGAGCACCCTCGACCTGCGCCTGGACCGCCAGGCCCAGACCGCCGCCGCGGTCGCCGACCTCCTCGCGGACGCGCCCGCGGTGTCCGGCGTCCGCTGGCCGTGGCGGCCCGGCGACCCGTCGTACGAGCTCGCCGCCCGGCAGATGCTGCGCCCCAACGGCGTGGTCTCCGCCGAGCTCGCCGACGAGGCCGCCGTCGGCCGGCTGCTGGCGGCCACGCGGCTGTGGACGGCGGCGACCAGCTTCGGCGGGGTGCACAGCACGATCGACCGGCGGGCGCAGTGGGGCGGCGACGCGGTGCCGGCGGGCTTCGTCCGGTTCTCCTGCGGCATCGAGGACACCGACGACCTCGTCGCCGACCTCGCCGCGGCCCTCGACGCGCTGTGACGCCGCGTTCGGCCCGCCGGTGCGCTGGGCACCCGGAGAGCATGTCCGCACCCCTGCCCGTCCCTGCATGAGCCGCACGACCCTCGAGCGCGTCCTCGGCGCGGGCCCGGTGCTGCGGCGCGGCCGGGACACCGACTACCTCGGCCTGGCCTGGCACCCGGGTGAACCCCACCAGGTCCGGCGTGAGCTCGTCGACCGCACCTGGGAGCGCCCGCGGACCGGCGTCCGGCCGGTGGCGTGCCTGGCCCACGTCACCGACATGCAGCTGGCCGACGTCTGCTCCCCGGCCCGGTTCGAGTTCTTCAACGGCCACTTCACCGACCCGCGGATGCGCGCCCTGGTGCCGATGCACCGGCCGCAGGAGGCGATCACCGCGCACGCGATCGACGCGCTGGTCCGCACGCTCAACGGGGTCGCCGGCGGGCCCCGCACGGGGCACCCGGTGCAGGTCGTGGTCACCACAGGCGACGCCATCGACAACGCGCAGTGGAACGAGCTCGAACTGCTGCTGGACATCATGAACGGCGGCGTGGTGTCCCCGGGCGCGGGGCTGACCGCCTACGACGGGGTGCAGGCCTCGGGCTGGCCGCACGACCTGTTCTGGCGGCCCGAGTGCGACGGCGGGGGAGAGCCGGACCTCTACCGGTCCCGGCACGGCTTCCCCGACCGCCCCGGGCTGCTCGCCGCGGCGTTCGCGGCCTTCCGGGCGGAGGGGCTCCGGCTGCCGTGGCTGGCCTGTCACGGCAACCACGAGGCGCTGATCCAGGGCGTCGGGGTGCCCACCCCGGCGCTGCAGGGCCTCCTGCTCGCCGACCGGAAGCCCGTCGAGTTCTCCTCGGACGTGCCGCTGGACGACGCGCTGCGGCTGTTCACCCACTCCTCGGAGGTCTTCACCACCGCCGGCGCCCGCACCGTCACACCGCTGGCCGCCCGGCGGTTCATCGACCGGGCGGACTTCGTCGCCGCCCACCTCGCCGACGGCGGCGAGCCGGCCGGGCACGGGTTCACCGAGGCCAACCTGCGGGACGGAACGGCGTACTACGCCTGGGACGGGCTGCCCGGGATCCGCGTCGTCTGCCTGGACACCACCCGGGTCACCGGCGGTGGCGACGGCTCGATCGACGCCGTCCAGGGCCGCTGGCTGGCCGAGCGGCTGCGCGAGGTCTCCTCCGTCGTCGTCGAGCCCGACGGCACGCGGGTGACGACCGGGAACGACGACCGGCTGGTCGTCGTCATCTCCCACCACGGCTTCTCGACGCTGATGCGCGAGGACCCGCTGCACCCTCGGCGGGGCACGGGGGCGGACGTCCTCGGGGGGTCGGAGCTGGTGGCCCTGCTGCACCGGTTCCCGAACGTGGTGCTGTGGCTCAACGGGCACACCCACGTCAGCGAGGTGCGGCCGTGGGCGCACCCGGAGGAGGCCGGCCGCGGGTTCTGGGAGGTCACCACCTGCGCCGTCGTCGACTGGCCCGGCCAGGCCCGGCTGGTGGAGTTCGTCGACAACGGGGACGGCACGCTGTCGATGGTCTGCACCATGGTCGACCACGACAGCCCCGCCCGGCCGCCGGACCCCCGGGACCCGGCGGCGCGGGAGCCGGCGGCGCTGGCCTCGCTGCACCGGGAGCTGTCGGCCAACGTGCCGTGGGCGGGCCTGTCCGCCGGGCTCGCCGGGCGGCCGCAGGACCGCAACGTGGAACTGGTGCTGCGCTCGCCACTGCGGCGCTGACGCGGGCCGTCAGCCGACGGGTGCCAGGCCCGCCGCGCGGTCGTCGCGGCGCCGGCGGTGGGCCGCCCGCGCGGTCAGCCAGCCGCTCACGGCCACGTAGTAGACGAGGTAGGCCAGCGAGAGGACGACGACCACCGGGTGCGGGTCGGGCACCTGCAGCAGCAGGACGGCGTAGGTGGCCAGCCAGACGGCGGTCAGCGCCAGGCTCAGCCCCTGCAGCGCGGGGGTGCGCGACGGGTACAGGTACCGCACCGGGACGAACACCAGCACCGAGCAGATCACCAGGACCGCGGCGATCGTGGCCGGCCCGAGATCCAGCACGACCGCGTAGAAGGCCACCACGTTCCAGTAGCTGGGGAAGCCCAGGAAGGTGTGGTCGTCGGGCTTCGCGTCGACCCGGCAGAACTGGTAGCTCGACGCCAGCAGCGGCAGCGCGGCGACCACCCACCCGAGGGCCCCGCCGGGCAGCGAGCCGGTGGTCCACAGCAGGACGACGGGCGCGAACGCGTAGGTGAGGTAGTCGACGATGTCGTCCAGCCGCGCCCCGTCGAACCAGGGGATCGTCTCCTTGACCCGCATCCGCCGGGCGAGCATCCCGTCGGTGCCGTCGATGACGAGGGCGGCCAGGCCCAGCCACAGCGCGGTGACGGCGTCGCCGTCGAACGCGGCGAGCACGATGAGCAGGGCCAGCACCGTGCCGCTCGCGGTGTACAGGTGCACGGCGGCGCCGGCCAGGCGCAGTGCCCGCGAGTGCCCACCGTCGCCGGTCGTCGTCCCGCTCGGTTCCCCGCCGGAGGCCGCAGCCACGTTCTCGCCCATCGTGTGTCGAGGCTCCCACACCACCCGCCCCGCAGCGCCGCGGGACGGCGGACGCCGCCGGTCGCCGGGGCGGGCCCGGGCGGCTCCACTAGTGTCGGCCGCGATGAGCGGACAGGCAGGCAAGCTGCGCGTCGGGGTCGTCTTCGGGGGCCGCAGCGCGGAACACCCCATCTCCTGCGTCTCCGCCGGGAGCGCCCTCGCGGCGCTGGACCCCGACCGGTACGAGGTGGTCCCCGTGGGGATCACCCGCGACGGCGGGTGGGTGCTGCCCGACCCGGCGCTGCGGCTGGCGATCGTCGACGGCGTGCTGCCGGAGGTCACCGGCGGGACGGCGGTGACCCTGGTGGGCGACCCCGCCGGCCGGGGCCTGGTGCGACTGGACGGGGCCGGCCCCCGCATCGAGCTCGACGTCGTCTTCCCCGTGCTGCACGGCGCCTACGGCGAGGACGGCACCATCCAGGGGCTGCTGGAGATGAGCGGCCTGCCCTACGTGGGCTCCGGCGTCTTCGCCAGCGCCGCGTCGATGGACAAGGAGTTCACCAAGAAGCTGCTGGCCGCCGCCGGGCTGCCCCAGGGTGACCACGTGGTGCTCCGGGACGCCGCCGGCGCGCTGTCGGCCGATCCGTCCCTGCTCGACGAGGCCGCCCGCGAGCGGCTGGGCCTGCCGGTGTTCGTGAAGCCGTCCCGCGCCGGCTCGAGCATCGGGATCAGCCGGGTCACCGACTGGGCGCAGTTCCCCGAGGCCGTGGCCGCCGCGGCCGCGGTCGACCCCAAGGTGGTCGTGGAGGCCGCCGTCCCCGGCCGGGAGATCGAGTGCGGCGTCCTGGCCGGTCCCGGTGGCGGGCCACCCGAGGCGAGCCTGCCGGCCGAGATCCGGCTGCGGCCGGGCACCGACTGGTACGACTTCACGGCCAAGTACCTGGCCGACGCCGCCGAGTTCGACGTCCCGGCCGGCCTGACGTTGGAGCAGACCCGCGCGGTGCAGGCGGCCGCCTGCCGGGCCTACCTCGCGATGGACTGCCAGGGTCTCGCTCGCGTCGACTTCTTCCTCGGAGCCGGCCCCGACGGCGCCGAGCGGCTGGTCATCAACGAGGTGAACACGATGCCGGGGTTCACCCCGATCTCGATGTTCCCGCGGATGTGGGCGGCGAGCGGCGTGGACTTCGCCGGGCTGGTGGACCGCCTGGTCGAGGCGGCGCTGGCCCCGGCCCGCCCGGCGGTGGTCCCGGCGCTGGACGGCGGCGCGCGGGCGTGACCCTCCCGGTGCCGGCCCGGCTGGGCGGGACGGCGCTGCTGCTGGGGCTGCTGCCCGCGGTCCTCGCCGCCTGCACGACCACCGTCGAGGGCGCGGCCACCGCGGCGCCCGCGGACCCCACCCCGGTCGATCCGGAGGAGCTCGAGGAGCTCGTCGTCGCGGCGGTGCCCTCGGGTCTGCCCCGGGTGCCCGACGAGGACCTCACCCCGCCCGCGGGGGAGAAGTCCGCCGGCGACGTCGCCGCGTACTCCCTCGACCCGGGCCGGGAGGCCGAGGTGCTCGAGGAGTACGGCTACCGCTACGGCTGGGAGCGCTTCTGGAGCGCCGGCTCCGGGCCCGTCACCAGCGTGTTCGTCGACCAGTTCGACTCCCGCGCCGGCGCGGGAGCCTACGCCCGGGACCTCGCGGAGAACGAGGCGGCCCTCTACGGCAGCGTGCTGCGGGAGGACCCTCCCCACCTGCCCGGCGGTTGCCGGCTGCTCACGGTGGAGGAGGCCGACCCGCACACGGGGCTGTCCGGGCCCGCCGCGTTCGCCTGGTGCGGGCACGGGGTGTTCAGCGTCGGGGTGAGTGCGGTGGCGGAGTCGGTCACGGCGGCCTCCGACGAGGTGCACGCCGTGCTGGCGGCACAGCTGGAGCGCCTGCCGCCGTCCTGACCGGTCAGGGCTGGCGGATCGGCAGGGTGTCGCCGATGACCGGGCCCAGGGCGGTGACCGGCGCGCTGTCGGTGTCGGCGCTGACGGTCACCTGCAGGTGCACGGGGCGGTCGACGGCGGTCCAGACGACGGAGTCCGGGTCGCTGGTGTCCACGAACCAGTTCACCCCGTTGATCTGGATCAGCGGGGACGTCGGCTCCAGCCCGGCGGGGCGGTCGACGCCGCACACCAGCACGATCGGGGGCTGGCCCCAGGCGTAGGCGTACGGGGAGTCCGACTGCACCGGCCGGGACGGCTCGCCGGCCAGCTCCAGCGGCAGCGCGGCCATCAGGGCCGGGCAGGACGCGTCGGCCTCCGGCGTCACCGGCGGTACCTCGACCGGCAGGGGCGCCAGGTCGGCGCGGCCCGGCGCCGGGGTGCCCTCGACCTCGGCGACGCCCTGGTCGCCGTCGCCCCCGCTGCCGTCGTCCAGGACGCGGACCAGCACCAGCAGCACGAGGACCAGTGGCACGACCACGGCGGTGACCAGCAGCGCGATCCGCCGCAGCGGGTCGTCGGGGCGGGGCCGGCCCGCGGCGGGGGTCCCCTCGGTCGCCGTCCCTGGCGGAACGGCCTCCGGGGGTGGGGGGTTCTCGGTCAGGGTGCTCAGATGTTGACGACGGGGCAGGTCAGGGTGCGGGTGATCCCGTCGACCGACTGCACGCGCGCCACCACGAGGCGGCCGAGGTCGTCGACGGTCTCGGCCTCGGCGCGCACGATCACGTCGTAGGGGCCCGTGACGTCCTCGGCCTTGGTCACGCCCGAGATCTGGCTGATCGTCGACGCGACCTGGGCGGCCTTGCCGACTTCGGTCTGGATGAGGATGTAGGCGTGGACCACGGGAGACCTTTCCTCGGGCAGCGCTGCCGGTGCGGCGTCCGCACCGGTGGGCGGACAGTTCGGCAACCTACCTCAGCCGTGGGAGGTGACCGGTGACTCGCCCCCGTCCACTGGTGCCCCGGGAGGACCCCGCCGACAGCGTGCGGGTGGTCGGCGAGTTCGGCGTCATCGCCCGCGTGCTCGCCCGCGCCGGGGCGGCGCCGGCCGCCGAGGTCGGCCCCGGGGACGACGCGGCGGTGCTGCGGACCCCGGACGGACGGGTCGTGGCGACCACCGACGTGCTCGTGGAGGGCCGGCACTTCCGCCGGGACTGGTCCTCGGCTGAGGACATCGGGCACAAGGCGGCGGCGGCCAACCTGGCCGACGTCGCGGCGATGGGCGGGGTGACGACCGCGCTGCTGGTCGGGCTGGCCTGCCCCCCGGACACCTCGACCGCGTGGCTGGAGGGGGTCGCCACCGGCCTCGCCGAGGAGTGCGCCCCGCTGGGTGCGGCGGTCGTCGGTGGGGACACCGTCTCGGCCGCCCCGGACAGCGGCGCCGTCGTCCTGTCGGTGACCGCCCTGGGCGACCTCGGGGGACGGGTGCCGGTGCTGCGCTCGGGCGCGCGGCCGGGCGACGTCCTGGCGCTGGCCGGGCGGCTGGGGTGGTCGGCCTGCGGCCTGGCCGTCCTCCGGCGTGGCTTCACCAGCCCGGTGGCGGCGGTGGCCGCCCACCGGCGCCCCGCGCCGCCGTACGCGGCGGGGCCGGCCGCCGCCGACGCCGGCGCGACGGCCATGTGCGACGTCAGCGACGGCCTGCTCGCCGACGCCGGCCACCTGGCGCACGACAGCGGGGTGGTCGTCGACCTGGACCGCACGGCCCTGGTCCAGGCCACGCTGGAACCCCCGGGGCCGCTGCAGCAGGTCGCCGCGGCCCTCGGCGGCGACCCGCTGGCGTGGGTGCTGACCGGCGGGGAGGACCACGCCCTGATCGCCACCTTCCCCCCGGACGCGGCGCTGCCCGACGGCTGGACGACGATCGGCGCGGTGCGGGAGGCGCCGGAGGGCCCGGCCGTGCTGGTCGAGGGCGAGCCGGGGGAGATCGTCGCCGAGGCGCTCGGTGCGGAGGGGACGGGCCATGTCCACTTCCGCTGACCCTGGACCGGTGCGGCTGCGCGCGGTGCCCTACGACCACCCCGTCGCCCGCACGCTCGTCGGCCGCGTCCAGCAGGAGTACGTGGCCCGGTACGGCGGGCCGGACGAGGCCGTGGTGGACCCGGCCGAGTTCCGGCCGCCCGCGGGGCTGTTCCTCGTCGCCGAGGTGGGCGGGGTCCCGGCCGGCTGCGGTGCCTGGCGGGTGCACGCCGACGGCGTCGTCGAGGTCAAGCGGGTGTACGTGGACCCCGCGTTCCGTCGCCGCGGGCTGGCGCAGCTGCTCATGGCGGAGCTCGAGCGCAGCGCGGCGGCCGCCGGTCATCGCGCCGTCGTGCTCAACTCGGGCAACCGGCAGCCCGAGGCACTGGCTCTCTACGCGGCACTGGGGTACACCCCCGTGGCCGGGTACGGCGTCTACGCCGACGCACCCGGGGCGGTGTTCCTGGGCAAGGGACTGACGAGGGCGGACGGGGAGGAACCGGCATGGGCGACGGCGACGCGGGGGTCGTGACGATCTCGGCCTCCTACGGGGCCGGGGGAGCGGACGTGGGGCCGGCCGTGGCGGCCCGCCTGGGACTGGCGTTCCACGACCGCGCCATCCCGGTCCAGGTGGCCGGACGGCTCGGGGTGCCGCTGAGCGACGCGGAGGCCAACGACGAGAAGGTCGCCCGCGGGCTGTGGCGGATCGTCGCCTCGCTGGGCACCATGCCCGACCCGGTCGGCGGCGTCGTGCCGATGACGCCGCAGCCCGACGAGCGGGCCTTCCGTCTACAGACCGAGCGGGTCGTGTGCGAGATCGCCGACGGCCCGGGAGGCGTGGTGCTCGGCCGGGCGGCCGCGCTGGTCCTCCGGGACCGGCCGCGGTCGCTGCACGTGCGGCTGGACGGCCCGCCCGAGCGCCGCCTGGCCGCCGCGGTGGCGCGCAGCGGGCGGCCGGTCGAGGAGGTGAAGCGGGAACTGCAGGCCAACGACGCCGCCCGGGAGGGCTACGTGCGCCACTTCTACCGGTGCGACCCGGCCGCGGCCCGCCTCTACCACCTGGTGGTCGACTCCACCGCGCTGCCGCTGGACACGGTCGTCGACCTCGTCGTCACCGCGGCGCGCGCCCGCGGGGTGTGACGTGCGGGGAGGTCACTGTCGCCGGCGTCGTTCCTACGGCCGGTGACCGGGACCCGGTCGCGGAGTGGGGACGGCACGTGTCCGCGGGTGGACCGGGCGCGGGGCCCGGAGGGTCCCCGACCGGTGCACGGGTGGGGCTCAGCGGTATCGGGGGACGGCACGTGTCCGCGGGTGGACCGGGCGCGGGGCCCGGAGGGTCCCCGACCGGTGCACGGGTGGGGCTCAGCGGTATCGGGGGACGGCACGTGTCCGCGGGTGGACCGGGCGCGGGGCCCGGAGGGTCCCCGACCGGTGCACGGGTGGGGCTCAGCGGTACCGGGGGACGGCACCTGGCCGCGGTGCTGTCCGGAGGACAGCGATGTGCACAGCGAAGAACCCCGGAGGTCGAGGACCTCCGGGGTTCTGCCCGGCCGGAGCCGGGAGGTGGGACCAGCCCGCGGGGATCAGCCGCGGACGACCTTGCCGGCGCGGATGCACGAGGTGCAGGCGTTGATCCGGCGACGGTTGCCGGGGGCGACGAGCGCCCGCACGGACTGGATGTTCGGGTTCCAACGGCGCGGCGTGCGGCGGTGCGAGTGCGACACCGACATACCGAAACCGGGCCCCTTGCCACAGACATCGCACACGGCAGCCACGGCGGATCACTCCCAGGAAGAATCGTTCACAGACGGCGGTGCGCAGGTGCGACCGCATACAGACCGTCCAACAGTCTAGCCGCTCCTCGCCGACATCGTCGCGGGCCCCGGGGGTGACGTCGTCCACCCGGCCGCGGGCAGTCGTTCCCGGTGGTCCCGTCGCCGTCCGTGGGTACCCTCCGCCCGTGCTGCCGGCGCTCGACGACGCCGCGGTCGGACAGTGGTGCCGGGCCGCGGTCTCGGCCCTGTCCGACTCCCGGGGTCGGCTCGACGACCTCAACGTCTTCCCGGTCCCCGACGGGGACACCGGCACCAACCTCCTGCTCACCGCCGAGGCGGCCCTGGCGGCGCTGACCGGCGCCGGCCCGGGCGAGTCCGCGTGGGCGGCGCTGGCCCGCGGCGCGGTGCTGGGCGCCCGCGGCAACTCCGGGACGATCCTCGCCCAGCTCCTCCGCGGCCTCTCCGACCAGCTGGCCGGCGTGGCCCCGGCCGACGGGCCGTCGTTCGCCGCCGCCCTGCAGAAGGCCGCCGACGCCGCCTACGCCGCGGTCGCCGACCCCGAGGAGGGGACCTTCCTCACGGTCGCCCGGGCCGGCGGTGAGGCGGCGGGGACCGCGGTCGCCGCCGGGCGGACCGGGCTGGCCGACGTGGTGCGCGCGGCGGCCGACGGCGCCCGGAAGGCGCTGGAGGCCACGCCGGGCCAGCTCGCCGCGCTCCGGGACGCCGGGGTGGTCGACGCCGGGGGGGCCGGCCTGTGCCTGGTCCTCGACGCCCTGGTCACCACCGTGACCGGGGTCGAGCCGGCCCGCCCGCCGCTGGTCCGCCGTCCCACGCGGCCCCACGAGCACCCCGCGGACCTGCCGCACCAGCCGCCGGCCGGGCCGGGCAGCGAGGTCCAGTACCTGCTGGCCGGCAGCGACGACGCGGCGGTCGCCCGGCTGCGCGACCAGTTGGCCGCGCTCGGCGACAGCCTGGTCGTGGTCGGCGTCGACACCCCCGGTGGCCGGGAGTGGAACGTGCACGTGCACACCTCGGACGTCGGCGCGGCCATCGAGGCCGGCATCGAGGCCGGGCGCCCGTACCGCATCTCGGTCACGCCGCTGGCACCGGTGCGCCCGCCGGCGCCGGCCGCCGGGACGCGCGCGGTCGTGGCGATCGTCCCCGGCGACGGGCTCGCCGGGCTGTTCGCGGGCGAGGGGGCGCGGGTGCTGACCTGCGGCCCGGACGGCGTCACGGAGGACGACGTCCTGGCCGAGGTCGTCGCGTCGGCCGCCGCCTCCGTCGTCGTCCTCCCCAACGCCCCCGCCCTCACCGCGCTGGCCGGTCGCGCCGCCGACCGCGCCCGGGAGGAGGACCGCGACGTCGTCGTGGTGCCCACCCGGTCGCCGGTGCAGGGGCTGGCCGCCCTGGCCGTCGCCGACCCGGGCCGCCGCTTCCACGACGACGTCATCACCATGGCCGAGGCCGCGGCGGCGACCCGCTGGGCCGAGGTCACCCGCGCGGAGCAGGCGGCGCTCACCAGTGCCGGTCCCTGCCGGCCCGGCGACGTCCTCGGGTCCGCGGAGGGCGACGTCGTGCTGGTCGGCGACGACCTCCCCGGGGTCTGCTGCGAGCTGCTGGACCGGATGCTTTCGGCCGGGGGCGAGCTGGTCACGCTGGTCGTCGGCCCCGACGCCGCGCTCGGTGACGCCGTCTGCCGGCACCTCGCCACGGCCCACCCCATGGTCGAGGTCACCCGCTACGACGACGGCCCTGCGCACGTGCCGCTCCAGGTCGGGGTGGAGTGATGGCGGTCGACATGTCGACCCGGCTCGACCGGGTCCTGGGTGCCAAGACGGCCAAGGCCATGGCCGAGCAGTTGTCCCTGCACACCGTCCGCGACCTGCTGCGGCACTACCCGCGGAAGTACGCGCGCCGCGGGGAGATGACCAAGCTGGAGGACCTCCAGGTCGGGGACCGCGTCACCGTCCTCGCCCAGGTGCGCAAGGTGTCCACGCGGAAGATGCGCAACCGGCCCGGCACGCTCACCGAGGTCACCGTCGGCGACGGCGCCAACTCCATGCAGCTGGTCTTCTTCAACCGCAGGCACGCCGACCTGCGCGAGGGCGCCTGGGGGTTGTTCGCCGGCACCGTCGGCGAGTGGCGCAACAGCAAGCAGTTCGCCCACCCCGACTGCCACCTCATGACCGGCGACGACGACGAGGACTGGGCCCGCGCCCTCATCCCGCTGTACCCCGCCTCCAAGGACGTCTCCAGCTGGGTCATCCAGCGGTCGGTGAAGCTGCTGCTCAACCACACCGGCGACCTCGCCGGCCTGGTCGAGGACCCCCTCCCGGAGGAGATCCGCGCCCGGCACGGCCTGTCCGGCCTGCCCGCGGCGCTGCTCGACATCCACCGCCCCACCTCGATGGAGGACGTCGAGCGCGCCGCCCACCGGCTCAAGTGGGACGAGGCGCTCACCCTCCAGCTCACCCTCGCCGCCCGCCGGAGGGCCGCCGCGCTCGAGCCGGGCATCGCCCGCCCGCGACGGGCCGGCGGCCTGCTCGACGCCGTCGACGCCGCGCTGCCCTTCGCGCTCACCGAGGGGCAGCACGAGGTGGGGGAGGAGCTGGCGGCCGAGCTGTCCCGGGAACAGCCGATGCACCGGCTGCTGCAGGGCGAGGTGGGTTCCGGCAAGACCGTCGTCGCGCTGCGCGCCATGGCGCAGGTGGTCGACGCCGGGGGCCAGGCGGCGCTGCTGGCGCCGACGGAGGTGCTGGCCGCCCAGCACGCGCGCAGCATCCGCGCGCTGCTCGGGCCGCTGGGCCGGGCCGGCGAGCTCGACGGCGCCCTCGAGGGCACCCGGGTGGTGCTGCTCACCGGCTCGCAGAAGTCCGCCGTCCGGCGGGAGGCCCGGGCCGCGGTCGCCGACGGCAGCGCCGGCATCGTGGTCGGCACCCACGCGCTGCTGCAGGAGGGCGTGGACTTCGCCGACCTCGGCCTGGTCGTCGTCGACGAGCAGCACCGCTTCGGTGTCGAGCAGCGCGACGCGCTGCGGGCCAAGGGCAACCGGCCGCCGCACGTGTTGGTCATGACCGCCACGCCCATCCCGCGCACCGTCGCGATGACCGTCTACGGCGACCTGGAGACCTCCACGCTGCGCCAGCTGCCCAGCGGCCGCGGCGGGGTGGCCAGCTCCGTGGTGCCGGCCCGGGAGAAGCCGGGCTGGGTCGACCGCGCCTGGGAGCGGATGCGCGAGGAGATCGCCGCCGGCCGGCAGGCCTACGTCGTCTGTCCGCGGATCGGCGAGGACGCCGGCGCCGAGGAGGAGCCGGACGACGACGACGGCGCCCCCGCCGAGGAGGCGGCGGCATCCGACCGCCGGCCGCCGCTGGCCGTGCTCGACGTCGCCGAGGCGCTGCGCGACGGCCCGCTGGCCGGGCTGCGCCTGGAGGTCCTGCACGGCCGGATGACGCCGGAGGACAAGGAGGCGCGGATGCGCGCCTTCGCCGCCGGCGACGTCGACGTGCTGGTGGCCACCACCGTCGTCGAGGTCGGCGTCGACGTACCCAACGCCACGGTGATGGTGGTCATGGACGCCGACCGGTTCGGCGTCAGCCAGCTGCACCAGCTGCGCGGACGCGTCGCCCGCGGCAAGCACCAGGGGCTGTGCCTGCTGGTCAGCGAGGCGTCCACCGCCTCGGCCACCGGTCAGCGGCTGGCCGCGGTCGCCTCCACCTCCGACGGCTTCGAGCTGGCCCGCCTGGACCTCGAGACCCGCCGCGAGGGCGACGTGCTCGGCGCCGCGCAGTCCGGCCGGCGCTCGACGATCAGGATGCTGTCCCTCCTCGAGGACGAGGAGCTCATCGCGGAGGCCCGGGCCGAGGCGACGGCCCTGCTCGCCACCGAGCGCGGCCTGGCCGACCACCCGGGCCTGGCCATGGAGGTCGCGGCCCTGGCGACCGACGAACGCGCCGAGTACCTCGAGAAGGCATGACGCGACTCATCTCCGGCCTGGCCGGCGGACGGCGGCTGAAGGTCCCGCCCGCCGGTGTCCGCCCCACCGGCGACAAGGCCCGGGAGGGGCTGTTCAACAGCCTGGGGACGCTGCTGGACCTCGACGGCGCGACCGTGCTGGACCTCTACGCGGGCTCCGGCGCCCTGGGCCTGGAGGCGCTCAGCCGCGGCGCGGAGACGGTCGTCTTCGTGGAGTCCGGCCCCCGCGTGCTCCCCGTGCTCCGCGCCAACCTGGCCACCGTCGGCCTGCCCGGGGGGCGGGTGGTGGCCGGCTCGGTGCCGACGGTCGTCGCCGGGCCCCCGCCCGCGCGGTTCGACCTCGTCCTCGCCGACCCGCCGTACGCCACGCCGCTGACGGAGGTCCTGGGCGTCCTCGGGGCGCTGGTGACGGGGGGCTGGCTGGCCGAGGACGCCGTGGTCGTGGTCGAGCGCTCCAGCCGCGAGGAGCCCTGGGAGTGGCCGACACCGCTGTACGGAGTGCGCGACCGGCGCTACGGCGAGGCCGTGCTCCGGTACGGTCGCTCTCCGTGAGGCGAGCGGTCTGCCCCGGTTCGTTCGACCCGGTCACCAACGGCCATGTCGACGTCATCACCCGTGCGGCGGCCCTCTACGACGAGCTCGTCGTCGCCGTGCTGGTCAACCCCGGCAAGGCCGGCCTGTTCACCGTCGAGGAGCGCATGGAGCTGCTCCGCGACGCGCTGTCGGGCCTGCCCTCGGTGACCGTCGACAGCTTCCAGGGCCTGCTGGTCGACTACTGCCGCACCAACGGCATCCCGGTCATCGTGAAGGGCCTGCGTGCGGTCAGTGACTTCGAGTACGAGCTGCAGATGGCGCAGATGAACCGCGAGCTGGCCGGCATCGAGACGCTGTTCGTGCCCACCGCCCCGCAGGTCGGGCACCTGTCCTCGAGCCTGGTCAAGCAGATCGCCACCTTCGGCGGGGACGTCTCCAGCCTCGTGCCCGAGGCGGTCCACGAGCGGCTGCTCGCCCACCGGGAGCAGGGCACGTGACCGAGCGTGCGAGGTCACGCAGGAACGCAGCACCGCCGGTCGCAGGTCCGACGAGCACCAGCGAGGAGGACCTGTGACCGAGGTCGTGTACCGGCTCTACGAGACCGTCGACGAGCTGAGCCGCGTCATCGAGAACGCGCGCAACGTCCCCATGTCCGGCGGCTCCTGCATGGTGCCCCGCGACATCCTGCTCGACCTGCTCGACGACCTGCGGGAGAACCTCCCCGACGACGTCCACAAGGCCGGCGCGATCGTCGAGCAGCGCACCGAGATCCTGCAGCAGGCCCAGGCCGAGGCCGAGCGGCTCACCGGGCGCACCCGCAGCGAGAGCGAGCAGGTCGTCGGAGCGGCCCGACGGCAGCGGGAGGAGATCCTCGGCACCGCCCGCCGGCAGCGCGACGAGCTGCTCGCCCAGGCGCAGGGCGAGGCCGAGGACCTGCTGGCCCGGGCCGAGGAGGAGGCCGCGCGCATCGTCGAGGAGGCCCGCGGCCACCACGAGGCGGTGCTGGCCGACGCGCAGGTCCAGCACGCCGAGATCGTGGCCGCCGCGCACGCCGAGCACGAGCGGCTGGTCGGCGAGACCGAGGTCTACCGCGGTGCGGTCGTCCGCGCCGACGAGCTCGGCGCGCAGACCATCGCCGACGTCAACCGGATGCGGGCCGAGGTGGATGAGTACGTCGACACCCGGCTCGCGGACTTCGGCACCACGCTGGAGCGGATGCTGCGCTCGGTCGAGAAGGCCCGCTCCACCCTGCGCGAGCCCTGACGAGGGAGTCACCTCCGGCCCGGTCGGCGTCGTCCGGGCATCGGGTAGTCTGGTCCTCCGGTTCGACCGCCGGAGGTCTCGCACCCCGGCCGGCCTCCTCCCCGCTGCCTACCGTGAGTACTCACATGCCTGCCGTTCAGCCGCCCCGCTCAGGTGCCGCGTCCACCGACGCCCGGCGTCCCGCCGGCAACCCCTGGCGCGTGGAGCTGCGGGAGCTCGGTCGCCGCGCCGGCTCGATGCACGAGCTCGAGCGCACGGTCCCGGCGCCCGCCGACTGGCGGGTCGAGCTGATCGGCGTGCCCGAGGGCGCCCCGGTCAGCCTGCGGCTGCGGCTGGAGTCGGTGATGGAGGGTGTGCTGGTCTCGGGCGAGGTCGAGGCCCCCGTCACCGGCTCGTGCGCGCGCTGCTTGGAGCCGATCGAGGACATCCTCGAGCTGGACGTCCAGGAGCTGTTCGCCTACGAGGGCAGCACCACCGAGGCCACCAGCGAAGAGGACGAGGTCCGACGCGTCGAGGGCGAGGTCATCGACCTCGAGCCGATGGTCCGCGACCTCGTCGTCCTCAGCCTGCCGCTGGCCCCGACCTGCACCGAGGACTGCGCGGGGCTGTGCGTCGACTGCGGGCAGCGTCTGGACGACCTGCCGGCCGACCACACCCACGAGGTGCTCGACCCGCGCTGGGCCGGGCTGGCCCAGCGCTTCGGTGCCTCGCAGACCGATCGTCCCGCCTCCGAACCGGGCACCCCCGGTACGGACAACCCAGAGGAGAACTGACCGTGGCCGTCCCGAAGCGGAAGATGTCCCGCGCCAACACCCGCATGCGTCGCTCGCAGTGGAAGGCGTCCGCTCCCACGCTGTCGCCGTGCCCGAACCGGGCCTGTGGCGAGCTCAAGCCGCCGCACCAGGCCTGCCCGACCTGCGGGCAGTACGAGGGCCGTCAGGTCCTCTCCGTCTGATCCGTCGCGGGTGGATCCAGCCGTGGCGACCTCTGCCACCGGCACCCAGACCGCTGTGGGCGGGACCGCCGGTCGTTCCCCGGCCGGCATGGCCCACGCCGAGCGCTCGGCCGCCTGGCTCCTCGACGCCCTCGACGTCGAGTTGCCCGGCGGCCTGCTGGCGTTGGCGCTGACCCACCGCTCCTACGCCTACGAGCACGGCGGGCTGCCGACCAACGAGCGCCTGGAGTTCCTCGGTGACTCCGTCCTCGGGCTGGTGGTCACCGACGAGCTCTACCGCCGCCACCCGGACCTGCCCGAGGGACGGCTGGCCAAGCTGCGCGCGTCGGTGGTCAACATGACGTCCCTGGCGGGGGTGGCGCGCCGGCTGGGCGCCGGTGGGCTGGGCCCGCATCTCCTGCTCGGCCGCGGGGAGGAGACCACCGGCGGCCGGGAGAAGGACTCCATCCTCGCCGACGCGCTGGAGGCGCTGATCGGAGCGGTGCACGTCGGGCTGGGCCTGGATGCCGCGTCGGTGGTCGTGCACCGGTTGTTCGACCCCCTGCTGGACCAGGCCGCCACCCGCGGTGCCGGCCTGGACTGGAAGACCAGCCTGCAGGAGCTCGGCGCCGCGAGGGGCCTGGGGGCCCCGACCTACCTGGTCGAGGACGAGGGCCCCGACCACGCCAAGACCTTCACCGCCGCCGTCGTCCTCGCCGACACCGTGTACGGCTGGGGAGCCGGCCGCACCAAGAAGGCCGCCGAGCAGGAGGCCGCCGAGACCGCCTACCGGACGCTGTCGGCGACGGAGTCCGCGGCGTCCCCGGACGCCGACGGGAGCTGACCGGCCGTGCCCGAGCTCCCCGAGGTCGAGGTGGTCCGGCGCGGCCTGGAGCAGTGGGTCGCCGGGCGCACCGTGGCCACCGTCGAGGTCCACCACCCGCGCGCCGTCCGCCGCCACCTCGAGGGCACCGAGCACTTCGTGGCCGCGCTGACCGGCCGCACGTTCACCGCCGCCCACCGCCGCGGCAAGTACCTGTGGCTGCCACTGGCCGAGCCCGACGGCGCGCCGTCGGACCGGGCGCTCGTCGCCCACCTGGGCATGAGCGGGCAGCTGCTGGTGGAGAAGCCGTCCGCGCCGGACGAGACGCACCTGCGGGCCCGGTTCACCTTCACCGACGGCGGCCGCGAGCTGCGCTTCGTCGACCAGCGCACGTTCGGGGGTCTGGTCGTCGAGGAGGCGGGGCCGGCAGGAGGGGACGGGGCGGGTGGCGACGCTGCCGGGCTCCCGCCGCGCCTGGCGCACATCGCGATCGACCCGCTCGACGACTCCTTCGACGCCGACGCCTTCAACGCGGCCCTGCGCCGTCGGCACACCGAGGTCAAACGCGCGCTCCTGGACCAGACGCTGATCGGCGGCGTCGGCAACATCTACGCCGACGAGGCGCTGTGGCGGGCGCGGCTGCACGGCAACCGTCCCACCGACAAGCTCACCCGGACGCAGGTGAGCGACCTGCTCGACGGTGTCCGCGACGTGCTGGGGGAGGCCCTCGCCCAGGGCGGCACCTCCTTCGACTCCCTCTACGTCGACGTCAACGGCCAGAGCGGCTACTTCTCGCGGTTCCTCGCCGTCTACGGCCAGGCCGACCGGCCCTGTCCCCGGTGCGGGACGGCGATCGTGCGGGAGTCGTTCATGAACCGGTCCAGCTACAGCTGCCCGCGCTGCCAGCCGCGGCCTCGCTCCTCGCCCACCCGACCCCGCCGCTCATGACGCGTCGCGTGGTCGCCGTCGTGTCCGGCGCGGTGCAGGGCGTCGGCTACCGCTGGTTCGTCCGCAGCCGGGCGGAAACGGCCGGCGTCGCCGGGTCGGCGACCAACCTCGCCGACGGCCGGGTCGAGGTCGTCCTCGAGGGCGACGCCGACGCCGTGGCCGCCGTCCTGGCCGGGCTGGACGGCGCGGACGCCCCCGGCCGCGTCACGGACGTCGACGTCCGGGACGACGCGGCACAGGGGATGACCGGGTTCACCACGGGGTGACGAACGCGACATCCCCCCGACACGATTGGTGTGCAGGGTGGCCGTTGACCTGCGTGTCAGGGCCTGTCACCCTGGGAACACACGGACCGCGCCGACCGTCCGACGGGGCGCAGGTCACTCACTCACGCAGTCGAAAGGCCGCATTCGCCATGGCCAAGGCCCTGTTCGGTCACGTCGTCACCCCCGCTGAGCTCCGAGTAGGCGACGAGAACGCCGTCCTCAGGGCGAAGGTGCGCCGGCTGGAGCAGGAACTGCAGGAACTGCGCGCCCAGCGGGACGCCGCCATCGCCCACGAGCTGCTGAGCATGGCCGGCGACAACGCCGAGCCGGCGCTCGCCTGAACCGCTTCCGCCCCACCGGCACCACCCGCCCCGCCCGCGCCGCGCGTCCCCGGCGCGGGCGCCCGCCGGGCTAGGGTCGTCTCCCCGTGCACCTGTCGAGCCTGACGCTGAAGGGCTTCAAGTCCTTCGCGTCCGCGACGACCCTCCGTCTCGAGCCGGGGATCACCGCCGTCGTCGGCCCCAACGGCTCCGGGAAGTCCAACGTCGTCGACGCGATCGCCTGGGTCCTCGGCGAGCAGGGGGCCAAGAGCCTGCGCGGCGGCAAGATGGAGGACGTCATCTTCGCCGGCACCGCCGGCCGCCCGGCCCTGGGCCGCGCCGAGGTGACCCTGACCATCGACAACGCCGACGGCGCCCTCCCGATCGAGTACACCGAGGTCTCGATCACCCGCCGCATGTACCGCTCCGGTGAGAGCGAGTACGAGATCAACGGCGACAAGGTCCGGCTGCTCGACGTCCAGGAGCTGCTCAGCGACTCCGGCATCGGCCGGGAGATGCACGTCATCGTCGGTCAGGGGCAGCTCGACGCCGTTCTCTCCGGTCGTCCCGAGGACCGGCGCGCCTTCGTCGAGGAGGCCGCCGGCGTCCTCAAGCACCGCAAGCGCAAGGAGAAGGCGCTCCGGAAGCTCGACGCGATGCAGGCCAACCTGGACCGCCTCGGGGACCTCACCGCCGAGCTGCGCCGCCAGCTGAAGCCGCTGGGCCGGCAGGCCGAGGTCGCCCGCCGCGCCGCCGGCGTCCAGGCCGACCTGCGCGACGCCCGGCTGCGGCTGCTCGCCGACGACCTGGTGCAGCTGCGTGACGCCCTGGAGAAGGACGTCGCCGACGAGACGGCCGCCCGGCAGCGCCGCACCGCCGTCGAGGCCGACCTCGCGCGGACCTCGACCCGGGAGGCGGCGCTGGAGGCCGAGCTGGCCGCCAACGCGCCGCTGCTGGGCGGGGCGCAGGACACCTGGTACCGGCTGTCAGCGCTCACCGAGCGCTTCCGCGGCGTCGCCCAGCTGGCCGCGGAGCGGCACCGGCACCTGTCCGCGGCCCTCCCCGCCGCGGCCGGCGGTCGCGACCCCGACCAGTTGGACGCCGAGGCCGACCGGGTCGCGGCCACCGAGACGGAGCTCGCCGCGGGGTTGACGGCCGAGCGCGGCCGGCTGGCCGCCGCCGTCGCCGCCCGCGCCGACGTGGAGTCCGCGCTCGCCGACGCCGAGAAGGCCTGGGTCGCCGCGGCCCGCGCGCTGGCCGACCGGCGCGAGGGCCTGGCCCGGCTGTCCGGCCAGGTCGCCGCCGCGCGCTCCCGCGTGGCGGCGGGGGAGTCGGAGATCGAGCGGCTGGCGCTGGCCGCCGGTGAGGCCGCCGACCGCGCCGAGGTCGCCGCCGAGCGGCTCGCCGAGCGACGCGAGGAGGTGTCCGGCCAGGAGGACTCCGACGTCGAGCTGGTCACCGCGCACCAGGACGCCGTCGCCGCGCACACCGCCGCGGCCGCGGCCGTCACGGAACTGGCCGCCGCCGAGCGTGCCGCCGAGCGCGACCGCGCCTCGTGGCAGGCCCGGCGGGACGCCCTGGCCCTGGGCCTGGCCCCCGCTGACGGCACCGCGGCGGCGCTGGCCGCCGGCCTGCCCGGCGTCCTCGGCCCGGTGGCCGAGCGGATCACCGTCGAGCCCGGTGCGGAGGTGCCGCTGACCGCGGCGCTGGCCGGCCTGGCCGACGCGCTCGTCGTCGACGGCGTCGCCGGGGCCGCGGGCGTGCTGGCCCACCTGCGGGACGTCGACGGCGGCCGGGCGGGGCTGCTCGTCACGGGCGGCCTGCCGCCGCTGCCCCGGGAGGGCTGGCCGGGGCTCCCCGACGGCGTCCGGTGGGCCCTGGACCTGGTGACCGCGCCCGAGGAGCTGCGCCCGGCACTGGCCCGCGCGCTGGACCGGGTCGCCGTCGTCGGGGACCTCGACGCCGCCGTCGCCCTCGTGCGCACCCACCCGCGGGTGCGGGCGGTCACCGCGGACGGCGACGTGGTCGGTGCCGACTGGTCGGTCGGTGGCTCCGCCAACGCGCCCTCCGGCCTGGAGGTGCGCGCCCGGGTCGACGAGGCCGACCGCGAGCTCGCCGCCGCCGCCGCGCGGGCCACGGACCTCGCCGACCGGCTGGCCGCCGTCCGGCAGACCGCCCGGGACCGCTCCGCCGACGTCGACGCCACCCTCGCCGCGCGCCAGGCGGCGGACCGCACCCGCTCGGCGGCCGCCGCCCAGCTGGCCGAGCTCGGTGCCGCCGCCCGCTCCGCCGCCGCGGAGGCCGAGCGCTCCGCCGCCGCCCGGGTGCGCGCCGAGCAGGCCCTCGAGCAGGCACAGGCGACGCTGAC
The DNA here is from genome assembly GCF_900215145.1 of Geodermatophilus sabuli. Lineage (GTDB taxonomy): Bacteria > Actinomycetota > Actinomycetes > Mycobacteriales > Geodermatophilaceae > Geodermatophilus > Geodermatophilus sabuli. The sequence goes on from NZ_OBDO01000013.1 coordinate 57,408, forward strand.
GGGGCTGGAGCAGCGGCTGGCCGACGCGGAGGCCGCGCCGGTGGAGGAGGAGCCGGACCCCGCTGTCCGCGACCGGCTGCGGCTGGAGGCCGCGGCCGCCCGGCAGGCCGAGACCGAGGCCCGGCTGGCCGTGCGCACCGCCGAGGAGCGTGCCCGGGCACTCGCCGGCCGCGCCGAGTCGCTGCGCCGGCAGGCCCGCCAGGAACGCGCGGCGCGGGAGCGGGCCGCCGTCGCCCGGGTCGCCCGGGAGCGGGGCGCGCTGGTCGCCGCCCGCGTGCGGACGGGGGCGGACGCCGCGCTCACCGCGCTGGCCACGTCGCTGGCCCGCGCCGCCACCGAGCGCGACGAGCTGGCCCGCGTGCGCACCGCACGGGAGGCCGAGCTGCTCGAGGTGCGGGCGGCGGTGCGGGCGGCCACCGCGGAGCTGGAGCGGCTGACCGACGAGGTGCACCGCGACGAGGTGGCCCGGACCGAGCAGCGGTACCGGATCGAGACGCTGGAGGGCCGCGCCGCCGAGGAGTACGGCGTGGACCTGCCCACCCTGCTGGCCGAGTACGGGCCGGCCGCCCCCGTGCCCCCCACGCCCGCCCAGGTCGCCGCGGCGCAGGCCGCTGGGGAGCCCGAGCCGGAGGCGCAGCCCTACGACCGCGCCGCGCAGGAGCGGCGGGCCGCCAAGGCCGAGCGCGACCTCGCCACGCTGGGGAAGGTCAACCCGCTGGCCCTGGAGGAGTTCGCGGCGCTGGAGGAGCGGCACTCGTTCCTCGCGACCCAGCTCGAGGACCTCAAGGCCACCCGCCGCGACCTGCTCACCGTCGTCCGGGAGGTCGACGAGCGCATCCACACCGTCTTCGCCTCGGCCTTCGCCGACGTGCAGCGGGAGTTCGAGCAGGTCTTCGCCACGCTGTTCCCCGGCGGCTCGGGCCGGCTCACCCTCACCGACCCCGAGGACATGCTCACCACCGGCGTCGAGGTCGAGGCGCGGCCGCCGGGCAAGAAGGTGAAGCGGCTGTCGCTGCTGTCCGGCGGCGAGCGCTCGCTGACCGCTGTCGCGCTGCTGGTGGCGATCTTCCGGGCCCGGCCCTCGCCGTTCTACGTGCTCGACGAGGTCGAGGCGGCGCTGGACGACGTCAACCTGGGCCGGCTGCTGACCCTGGTCGAGCAGCTGCGGTCGACCTCGCAGTTGATCATCATCACGCACCAGAAGCGGACGATGGAGATCGCCGACGCCCTGTACGGCGTGAGCATGCGCGGCGACGGCATCACCGGCGTCATCAGCCAGCGCCTGCGCGAGGCAGAACCGGCCTGAAGGACCCCCTCCTCCCCACCCCTCGCCCGCTCGGGGCGGTGCCCTGGAAGGGGCCGGATCGTGCGGCGGGCTAGACGCCGGAGGGGACCTCGAGGTCGACGACGACCGGGAGGTGGTCCGACGCCCCGGCGCTGTCGAGCACGTGGGCGCCGGCGACCGCGACGCCCGAGGACACCCACACGTGGTCGATCCGCCGGTGCGGACGCCGCGCCGGGTGGGTGTGGCCCTCGTCCTGGCGCCAGAACCGCCACCGGGCCTGGTCGTCGCGGTCGCGGGCCAGCTCCCAGGCGTCGGTGAAGCGCTCGCGCAAGGACCCCAGCTCCGGGGCGTCCGGGGCGGTGTTGAAGTCGCCGACGAGGACGCCGGCGGCCATCGGTTCGGTGTGCAGCTCCGCCAGCAGCGCGGCCTGCGCGGCCCGCTCCTGGTCCGCGCGCGTGGACAGGTGCGTCGTCGTCACCCAGAGCGTGCCGCCGTCGAGCTCCACCATGGTCCGCAGGGCGCTGCGCGGCTCGCCGCTGCCCGGCAGCGGGTGGACGTCGCTGACGAGGATCGGCAGCCGCGACAGCAGGGCGTTGCCGTACTGGCGGCGCTCGCGGTCGTCGCGGCGTGGCTCGTCGATCGCCGGCCCCCACGCCAGCTGCATGTCCAGGGCCCGGGACAGCAGCAGCGCCTGGTCGACGTCCTCGCTGCGGTCGCCGAAGTAGCGGTCGACCTCCTGCAGGCAGACGAGGTCGGCGTCGGCCGCGGCCAGCACCTTCGCCAGGCGCGGCAGGTCGTGCCGGCCGTCGTCGCCCACCCCGTGGTGGGTGTTGAAGGTGACCAGCCGGACGGGGATGGGCGGCTGGTCGGGGCCCGGTGCGGGCTTCGTCCCGGTCGCGTCGGTCACCGCCTCAGCCTGTCACCTCCGCGGCCACGGGGTCGGACAGCGGCAGGTCGGCGACCTCGCGCAGCACGGCCCCGTCCGTGCCTGCGCGCTCGCAGACGAACAACCGGAAGCGCACCTCGCGGCCCTCGAGCACCAGCTCGCCGAGCTGGTTGCCGAAGAACGGGCCGGCCGCCTTCGCCCAGTCCAGCTCGGAGGGGCCCACTCGGGCGAGCCGAGCCATGCCGGTGGTCAGCCGTCGCGCCCAACGGCTCCAGCCCATGCGGAAGCCGATCTTGATCGGGTGCGGTGCCTCGTTGTGCAGCGGGGAGACGGTCAGCTGGTACACCCGGGTGGCGAGCCCGCCAGGTGAGACCAGTTCGGCCGCGTAGGCGTGGTGGACGTCGCCGGAGAGCACGAGTGCGGTCGCCGGCGCCCGGCCGTGCTCACCTCGGGCCAGCGAGACCAGGACCCGGCCCAGGCGCTCGAAGGAGTCGTTGAAGGCGGCCCAGTGCTCGAGGTCGGCGGCCTGGCGCAGCTGCTCCGAGAGCCACCCGATCGGCCCCCCGAGGTGGCGGCCGTTCAGCGTCTCGCTCCACCGCTCGATCTCGTGGATGGCGTGCGGCAACAGCCACGGCAGCGAGGTGCCGAGGACCAGGTGCTCGACCCCCTCGTCGACGGCGCGGCGCAGGGCCGCCTCGACCCAGGCGAACTCGTCGTCGTCGAGCATCCGCCGCTGGTGCTCGTCGAGGACCCGCCCCGCCCGGCTGTCGATCATGACCATCCGGGCGTCGCCCCAGTGCCGCACGTAGCTCCAGCGGACCGAGCGCGGGTCGGCGTCGGCGGCCTCGGCCATGGCCTGCAGCACCGGCTCGGCGTCGTCGGAGTGCTCGCGCACCGCCTGCCACGTGGCGTTCTCCGCCAGCTCCTGGGGGCTGAGGTTGCCCAGGTGCTGGTAGACCCAGTAGCTGACCAGCCCGCCGCAGATCCGGTGCTTCCACCAGTCCTGCCCCGTCACCTTCCGGCGCCAGGCGGCCGAGGTGTTCCAGTCGTCGATCATCTCGTGGTCGTCGAAGATCATCGACGACGGGATCGTCGACAGCAGCCAGCGCACCTGGGGGTCGCTCCAGGACTCCGCGTAGAGGCGGGTGTACTCGTCGAACTCCGCCACCTGGGCGCCGGCCGGCGTGTGCTCGCCACGCCGCAGCGACAGCCACTTCCGCGTCGCCGTCGTCAGCTCGTCGGCGTAGACCTGGTCCCCGAGCAGGACCAGCGCGTCCGGCCACTCGGCCTCCGGCCGCTCGGCCAGCCGGGCGGCGTAGGTGTCCAGCGCGTCGGGCGGGATGCCCTCGGTGAGGTCGACGCTGCTGGGCGTGGCGTAGCGGCAGGAGCCGAACGCGATCCGGAAGGGCCCGGGCCGACCCGGCGTCCGGATGCGGCTCTGCGGGAACGGGGAGGCGGCCTCGGGCCACACGCGCTCGCCGTCGAGGCGGACGTCGTAGGGCGTGGTGCTCCCCGGCTCCAGCCCCTCGACGACGACGAGGGCGAAGTGGTGCCCGCCGACGGTGAAGGTCCGGGCGCTGCGGTCCAGCACCGTCACCTCGCACGGCCGGTCGGTCTCCACCCAGACGGTGGCCGAGACCGGGTCGACGTGCCGCAGGAGTGGACCGAGGAGGAGGACCGGGGACTCCCGGCCGGGCAGCGGCATGCCGACAGAGTGGCCCACCGACCTGGATTCCGCCCATAGCCAGCTGTACGGGGGCTGGGAGACTGACGGCATGGAGTTCGTGCTGATCGCGGTCGCGATCCTCGTCGTCGCGCTGGTCCTCGGGGTCAGCTTGCTCGTCGGCCGCGGCCGCCGCACCACCCGCCTGGACGACGATGCCGTGGCCGGCACGACGCTGACCCGCCCGCGCCCACCAGCGCCCACGGAGGAGGCCCCGCCCTCCGGGGCGACCGCGAGCGGCCTCGGTCTGCCACCGGAGACCGCGGAGGCCCCCGCGCCGACCGCACCGCTGCCGCCGGCCGAGCCCGAGCCGGGCCTGGTCTTCGAGACACCGCCGCCCTCGGCCGGCCGGCTGGTGCGGCTGCGCTCCCGGCTGGCCCGGTCACAGTCCTCGCTGGGGCGCGGCCTGCTGACCGTGCTCGCCCGCGAGCGGCTCACCGAGGACGACTGGGAGGAGGTCGAGGAGACGCTCCTGGCCGCCGACGTCGGCATCGCGGCCACCACGCAGATCGTCGAGCGGCTGCGTACCCAGTCGTTGGTGCTGGCCACCGCCTCCGGCGTGGAGCTGCGCCAGTTGCTGGTCCGCGAGCTGACCGCCGTCCTGGGGCCGGACCTCGACCGCACCCTGGGCGTCGACCGCCGCGAGGGTCGGCCGGGCGTGGTCCTGGTGGTGGGCGTCAACGGCGCCGGCAAGACGACGACCGTCGGCAAGATCGCCCGCGTGCTCGTCGGGGACGGCAGGAGCGTCGTCCTGGGGGCGGCCGACACCTTCCGGGCCGCCGCCGCCGACCAGCTGGAGACGTGGGGCGAGCGGGTCGGCGTCCTCACCGTCCGCGGTCGCGAGGGGGCGGACCCGGCGTCGGTCGCCTTCGAGGCGGTCCGCACCGGCGTCGAGGCCGAGGTGGACACCGTCGTCGTCGACACCGCCGGGCGGCTGCACACCAAGGGCGGCCTCATGGACGAGCTGGGCAAGATCAAGCGGGTCGTGGAGAAGCAGTCGCCGGTCACCGAGGTGCTGCTGGTCCTCGACGCGACGACCGGGCAGAACGGCGTCGTCCAGGCGCGGGTGTTCACCGAGGCGGTGACCGTCACCGGCGTCGTCCTCACCAAGCTCGACGGCACCGCCAAGGGCGGCATCGTCGTCTCGGTGCAGCGGGAGCTCGGCATCCCGGTGAAGCTGGTCGGGCTGGGGGAGGGGGCCGACGACCTCGCGCCCTTCGAGCCGGAGGCCTTCGCCGAGGCCCTGGTCGGCGGCGCCGACTGAGAAAGGACCCCGTCCTCCCCACCCCTCGCAGGCTCGGGGCGGGACCCGGGACGGGGCAGGCGATCACGGGACGTTCGCCGGGTCGAACCCGTAGGGCAGTTCGAGCCGGTGGCGGGCGAGCAGCTCGGTGTCGGCCAGCAGCTCGCGGGTCGGCCCGTCGGCGACCACGATGCCGCCGTCCAGGACCACCGACCGCGGGCACAGCTGCAGGGCGTAGGGCAGGTCGTGGGTGACCATCAGCATGGTCACCGGCAGCGCCTGCAGCACCTCGGCGAGCTCCCGGCGGCCGGCCGGGTCGAGGTTGGACGACGGTTCGTCGAGCACCAGGACCTCCGGGTGCATCGACAGGACGGTGGCCACCGCGACCCGCCGGCGCTGGCCGAAGGACAGGTGGTGCGGCGGGCGGTCGGCGGAGCCGGTCATGCCCACCTGGTCCAGCGCCGCGGCGACCCGGGCGGCGACCTCGGCCTCGGGCAGGCCCAGGTTGCGCGGACCGAAGGCGACGTCCTCGCCGACGGTCGGCATGAACAGCTGGTCGTCGGGGTCCTGGAAGACGATGCCGACCCGCCGCCGCACCTCCTGCAGGTGCGCCCGGTCCACCGGCAGCCCGGCCACCGTCACCGAGCCCCGGCCGGCGCGGAGGATGCCGTTGAGGTGCAGCACCAGCGTGGTCTTGCCCGCGCCGTTGGGCCCGAGCAGCGCCACCCGCTCACCCTGCTCGATGCGCAGGTCGACACCGAAGAGGGCCTGGTGCCCGTCGGGGTAGGCGAAGGCGAGGTCCTCGACCCGCAGGGAGGGCTCCGGGCGCGACGAGCCCGCGGACGAGGGTGGGGCGTTCACCCGAGCAGCAGACCAGACGCCAGGACGGCGCCCGCGGCCAGTGGCAGGGCGAGCGCGGTCAGCCAGGCCTGCGCGGGGACGACGGCGGCCGGGCCGCTGGGCATCCGCCCGGTGTAGCCGCGCGACAGCATCGCCAGGTGCACCCGCTCGCCGCGCTCGTAGGAGCGGATGAACAGCGAGCCGGCCGCGGGGCCGAGCACCCGCAGCGCGCCGACGTGGCGGCCACGGAAGCCGCGTGACTCCCGGGCCACGCGCATGCGCCGCAGCTCACCGCCCACGACGTCGGCGTAGCGGAACATGAACATGAGGATCTGCACGAGCACCGACGGCAGCCGCAGCCGTTCCAGCCCGCGCACCAGCTCCCGCGGCTGCGTGGTGGCGGCCAGCACGGTGGCGGCCAGCACCGACAGGGTCGCCTTGGCCAGCAGGCCGCCGGCGGCGGCCAGCCCGCTCTCGGAGAGGGACAAACCGAGGACGTCGACCCGCGGCCCGCGCGCGACGACCGGCAGCAGCAGCGCGAAGACGACGAACGGCACCTCGACGACCAGCCCGCGCGCCAGCCGTCCGGGCCGCACCCCCGCGACCGCGGCGACGCCGAGCACGAGCGCGAGGTACCCGCCGTAGGCGGCCCACGCCCACGGCGCGTGCACCGGGGTGGCCACCACGACGAGGGCGAACCCGAGGACGGCGACGAGCTTGAGGTGTGGCTCCAGCCGGTGCGCCGGGCTGTCCCCGGCGACGTAGGCGGCGCCCAGGACGCCGCCGTGCCCGGCGCCCACGTCAGTCGCCGGCGCCGGCGGGTTCCCGGCCGCGCCGGCGGACCAGGAGGGTGACGCCACCGGCGAGCAGCAGGGTGACCGCGACACCGAGCACGCCGGCCAGCCCGCCGGAGAGCCGCTCGGACCCGACGCCGGCCACGGCGTAGTCGGCGAGCGGGGAGTCGGCGGCGGCGCCGTCCTCGGCGGTGTGCGCGAACCCGGTCTCCTCGGCGGCCCACTCCAGGCCGTCGGGGGAGCCGCTGGCGTACCAGCTGCCCACCCCGGCGACGAGGAGGGCGACCAGCAGGCCGGCGACCCACAGGCCCCGGCTGCGGCGGGAGGCGCTCATCGGACGCCCACCTCGGCCGGTGCCGACCGGCGGGCGAGGTCGGCCGGCCGGCGCAGCGCGGCCGCGCCGTGCACGAGGTCGGGCCGGACGGCGAGGACCGCGCCGAGCACCGCCACGCTGATCGCCGCCTCACCCAGGCCGATGAGCACGTGGATGCCGCCCATCGCCGTGGCCACCGTGCCGAGCGGGACGTCGGCGACCCCGCCGAGCGCGAACAGGCCCACGAAGGTCAGCGCGGAGGCGGGCACGGAGAGGAAGGCGCCGATGCCGGCCGCCGTCAGCACGCCGGTCCGGGTGCGCGGCAGCACGGCCCGCAGGAGCCGGAAGGCGCCGTAGCCCACGCCGACGGCGACCAGCCCCATGAGCGAGACGTTGGTGCCGAGGGCGGTGAGCCCGCCGTCGGCGAACAGGAGGGCTTGGACGAGCAGGACCACCGTCATGCACAACACCGCCGTCCACGGCCCGACCAGGACGGCGGTGAGCGCGCCGCCGATCAGGTGACCACTGGTGCCCGCACCGACCGGGAAGTTCATCATCTGCACCGCGAAGACGAAGGCGGCGGTGAGGCCGGCCAGGGGAGCGGTGCGCTCGTCGAGCTCGCGGCGCGCGCCGCGCAGGGCCAGCGCCACGGTGCCGGCGGCCACGACGCCGGTGGCCACGGATGTCGGGGCGTCCAGGAACCCGTCGGGAACGTGCACGCTGCCTCCTCGGGGACGTCGTCGGTGCGGGACGCGGCATGCGCCGTCGGCGACCTTATTGCAGGGCCTTCGCAATTGCACACCAGTCGCAACAAGGTCGGTCCCGGTGTGCTCCCGGCCACTCCACGGGGGCCGGCAACACGACTGGAACACCGGGTCCGGACACGCGGACGGGAGTTCACCGTGCGGAAACAGTGGCGCGCACCCAGGTGAAACAGGAGGGCGGCACGGTGAACGCCACGTCGCCCCGCCGGTCCGCCGCCGGGAGCGCCGGCGCCACCAGCCCCGCCCCGGCACACCAGCGTGCCGGGCCGACCCCGCGGCCGATCCGGCCCTCGACCCACCACAGGAGGTTGCCGTGGTCAACACCGGCGACACCGCCTGGATCCTCACCAGCGCGGCGCTCGTGCTGTTGATGACCCCTGGTCTGGCGCTCTTCTACGGCGGCATGGTCCGCGCGAAGAGCGTCCTCAACATGATGATGATGAGCTTTGGGGCCCTGGCCCTGATCGGCGTCCTCTGGGTGCTCTACGGCTACTCGATCGCCTTCGGCAACGACGTCGGCGGGGGCCTGCTGGGCAACCCCACGGAGTTCCTGGGTCTCAACGGGCTGATGGAGGACCTCACCTCCGAGGCCGGCGGCCTGCCCACGATGGCCTTCGTCGGCTTCCAGGCCGTCTTCGCCATCATCACCGTCGCGCTGATCTCCGGCGCCATCGCCGACCGGGCCAAGTTCGGCGCCTGGATGGTCTTCGCCGGCGTCTGGGCCACCGTCGTCTACTTCCCGATCGCCCACTGGGTGTTCGACTTCGACGCCGACGGCCACATCGGCGGCTGGATCGCCAACGACCTGCTGGCCATCGACTTCGCCGGTGGCACCGCGGTGCACATCAACGCCGGTGCGGCGGCGCTGGCGCTCGCGCTCGTGCTCGGCAGGCGGCGCGGGTTCGGCCGTGAGGCGATGCGCCCGCACAACCTGCCGCTGGTGATGCTCGGCGCCGGCCTGCTGTGGTTCGGCTGGTTCGGCTTCAACGCCGGCTCCGCCCTGGCGGCCAACAACTCCGCGGCCGTCGTCTGGGTCAACACCCTGGTGGCCACCTGCGCCGCCATCCTCGGCTGGCTGGCCACCGAGAAGCTGCGCGACGGGCACGCCACGTCGCTGGGCGCCGCCTCCGGCGCCGTCGCCGGCCTGGTCGCGATCACGCCGTCCTGCTCGTCGGTCTCGCCGGTCGGCGCGATCATCGTCGGCCTGCTGGCCGGCGCCGTCTGTGCCCTGGCCGTGGGCCTGAAGTACAAGCTGGGTTACGACGACTCGCTCGACGTCGTCGGCGTGCACCTGGTCGGTGGGCTCTGGGGCACCATCGCGGTCGGCTTCCTCGCCACCGCCGAGGCCCCGGCCGGTGTCGACGGCCTCTTCTACGGCGGCGGGGTCGACCAGCTGTGGCGCCAGGTCGTCGGCGCCCTCGTGGTCATGGTCGTCTCGTTCGGGGCCACCTGGATCATCGGGACGGTCATCCAGAGGACCATGGGCTTCCGCCTCACCGAGGAGGACGAGGTGACCGGCATCGACAACGTCGTGCACGCCGAGTCGGGGTACGACTTCACCTCCCTGGGCAGCGGCGGTTCCACTGCACCACTGGCCGGGCAGGCGCGAGCCGAGGCCCGTAACACGGAAGGAGTCCGGGCGTGAAGCTCGTCACCGCCATCGTCAAGCCGTTCAAGCTGGACGACGTCAAGAACGCCCTCGAGCTGATCGGCATCGCCGGGCTGACCGTCAGCGAGGTCCAGGGCTTCGGCCGCCAGCGCGGCCACACCGAGGTGTACCGGGGCGCGGAGTACCAGGTGGACTTCGTCCCCAAGGTCCGCATCGAGGTCGTCGTCGGCGAGATCGACGCCGCTCGCGTCGTCGACGCGATCGTCGAGGCGGCCTCCACGGGCCAGATCGGCGACGGGAAGGTGTGGGTGACCACGATCGACGAGATCGTCCGGGTCCGCACCGGCGAGCGCGGCGCCGACGCCCTGTAGGGCGCACGGCGGCACGACAGCACGAGGCGTCGGCCGGGGTGGGGGACGATCCGCCACCCCGGCCGACGCCGTTTCTCGGTCAGGACCAACCGGAGGGGGAGACGTGCTCGACACCGGGTCGCTGCCCGCACTGCCGCGGACGCGGCGGGGCGAGGAACTGGACTCCTGGCTGGCCGGGCTGCTGGCCGACGCAGTCGCGGGCACGCCACCGTCCCGGCCGAGGCGCGGCGGGCCGCCCCCGCGGACGGGCACCGAGGGGATCGCCCTGGTCGCAGTCGGCAGTCTCGGCCGCCGAGAGCTGCCGCCGCACGGCGACCTGGACCTCGTGCTGGTCCACGACGGCCGGCCGGAGATCGCCGCCCTCGCCGACGCCGTCTGGTACCCCATCTGGGACGCCGGGCTGCGACTGGACCACTCCGTGCGCACCGTCGCCGAGGCGGTCGGGGTGGCCTCCACCGACGTCAAGGCCGGCCTGGGGCTGCTCGACGCCCGGCTGGTGGCCGGCGACGCCGACCTGGCCGGCGCGCTGCGCACCGCCACCCGGGCCAGCTGGCGCCAGTCGGCGTCCCGGCTGCTGCCCCAGTTGCGGGACCTGCGCCGTGGCCGGGTCCGGCAGGTCGGCGAGCTGGCCTTCCTGCTCGAGCCGGACCTCAAGGAGGCCTACGGCGGGCTGCGCGAGGGCCAGGTGCTGCGCGCGGTGGCCGCCGCCCAGCTGGCCGACGAGCCCACGGCCGAGGCCGAGGCGGCCTACGCGTTCCTGCTCGACGTCCGCGACGAGCTGCGCCGGCGCTCCGGCCGGGCGACCGACGTGCTGGTCCGCCAGGAGCAGCGGCCGGTCGCGGTGGCCCTCGGACTGCCCGACGAGGACGCGCTGCTGCGCGAGGTGAGCCTGGCCGGGCGGCGGCTGGCCTTCGTCGCCGACGAGACCTGGCGGCGGGTGGAGGCGGCCCTCGTGCGCCGTCCCCGCGGCCGCTACCGGCGGGTGCGGCGGGAGCCGCTGGCCGAGGGCGTGGTCCGGCAGGGCGACGAGGTCGTGCTCGCCCGGGACGCCCGGCCCGCCGCGGACCCGGGGCTGGTGCTGCGGGGCGCCGCCGCTGCCGCCCGCGCCGACCTGCTGCTGTCGCCGTACACGCTCAAGGTGCTCGCGGTGCACGCCCCGCCGATGCCCGAGCCGTGGCCGTCGGAGGTGCGCTGGTCGTTCCTGCGGTTGCTGGCCAGCGGCCGCTCGGCGGTCGCGGTGCTCGAGCAGCTGGACCAGGAGGGGCTGCTGTCCCGGCTGCTGCCGGAGTGGGACCGGGTGCGCTCGCTGCCGCAGCGGCACCCCTGGCACCGGTTCACCGTCGACCGGCACCTGGTGGAGGCCGCCGCGGCGGCCTCCGAGCTGACCCACGACGTCGACCGGCCCGATCTGCTCCTCGTCGGTTCGCTGCTGCACGACATCGGCAAGGGCTGGCCGGGCGACCACAGCGTCGTCGGGGCGCCGATCGCGGCGGCCATCGCGACCCGGATGGGCTTCTCCGAGGCCGACGTCGCCACGGTCTCCGCGATGGTGCGCCACCACCTGCTGCTGCCCGACACCGCCACCCGCCGCGACATCGACGACCCCGCGACGATCGATCGGGTGGCGGTGACGATCGACTCCGACCCTGCCCTGCTGCACCTGCTGCACGCCCTGGCGCAGGCCGATGGCGCCGCGACGAGCACCTCGGCCTGGAGCCCGTGGAAGGCCCACCTGGTCGCGGCGCTGGTCGCGCGGGTGCAGGGGCGGCTGACCGGTGCCCCCACCCGGGACCCGGAGCCGGTGCTGCACCCGGTCGAGCCCCAGGTCAGCTCGGCGCCGGTGGACCTGCCCGGCGGCGCGGGGGAAGTGGCCGTGGGGGTCGAGGACGTCGCCGACGGTCAGCAGGTCACGATCGGCGCCTTCGACCGGCCCGGCCTGTTCAGCTCGCTCGCCGGGGTGCTCGCCCTCAACCAGCTCGACGTTCGGGCGGCGAAGGTCAACGTCGTCGACAGCCGGGCCACCGCCGTGTTCGCCGTCCGGCCCCGTTTCGGGCGGGTGCCGGTGCCGACCATCCTCGCCGACGCGGTCCGGGCGGCCCTGGAGGGGACGCTGCCCCTGGCCGACCGGCTGCGGCAGCGGGAGGCCGACTACCGGCAGGACGGCGTCCGGGCAGCCCCGCCGCGGATCTCGTGGCACAACGGGGAGGTGACCGGCGCCGCCACCGGCATCGTGGAGGTGCGGGCCGGCGACCGGGCCGGACTGCTGTACCGGCTCACCGCCGCCCTGGCCGCCGAGGGGCTGGACGTGACGTCGGCCCGCATCGAGACGCTGGGCGCCGACGCCGCGGACCACTTCTACGTCAGCAACTCGTCGGGGGAGCCGATCGACGACGGCCAGCGGGCCCGGGTGGAGGCCGCGCTCGCTGCCGCCGTCCGCGGCGGGGTGGCCGAGCCGGTGCCGGACCGGGGGGACACGCCGGGCTGAGGTCCGTGGTTCTGTCGGTACCCCGTGTCACCGTCGCGGGCGAGCGGGACGGAACGGTCCCACCGACCGTGGAGGGAGTCCGCCGATGAGCAACCGGTCCTTCGAGGTCGCGGCGGCCGAGGGGCGCGTGTGGCGCTGCCCGGCCTGCGGCGACGACCGGGAGTTCGTGCAGCCGCCGTGCGTCGACGGCCACACCGACGACGGCGGGGAGTGCCCGGAGTGGGCCTGCGCCGACTGCGGGGCCGCGATCGTCTCCGGTGCCGGCGTCACCGCGGTGGCCGTGTCCGTGGCCCAGGCCGCCTGAGCGCGGCCCCCTCCAGAGGCTCGAGCCGGGCCTGCGAGGGCTGAGGAAGGAGGTCCTTCCTCCACCGCCCGCGGGCTCGCGCCGGGGAGCGCCCGCTCGTGGCACCGCCCTCGGCGGCGCGCTCGTTAGGCTGGTCCGGAGGTGGCGCGACGGTGCCGGGGTCTCCCGGCACCGGCAGCCGAGCAGCCGGTCGGTCCGACCGGCGGGCCGCGCCCGCGACGTACCCGAGGACGTGCTGTGTTCGAGACCCTCTCCGACCGCCTGGACAAGGTCTTCAGCGGTCTGCGTGGCAAGGGTCGGCTGACCGATGCCGACATCGACGCGACCGCGCGCGAGATCCGCATCGCGCTGCTGGAGGCCGACGTCGCGCTGCCGGTCGTGCGGGCGTTCATCAACGCCGTCAAGGAGCGGGCTCGCGGGTCGGACGTCTCCCAGGCGCTCAACCCCGCCCAGCAGGTCATCAAGATCGTCAACGAGGAGCTCATCGAGATCCTCGGCGGGGAGACCAGGCGGCTGCGCTTCGCCAAGCAGTCGCCGACGGTCATCATGCTCGCCGGCCTGCAGGGTTCCGGTAAGACGACGCTGGCCGGCAAGCTCGGCCGCTGGCTGAAGTCGCAGGGGCACACGCCGCTGCTCGTCGCCGCCGACCTGCAGCGACCCAACGCGGTCAACCAGCTGTCGATCGTCGCCGGCCAGGCCGGCGTGGACGTCTTCGCGCCCGAGCCGGGCAACGGCATCGGCGACCCGATCCGGGTGGCCGCGGACTCCATCGAGCACGCCCGCCGCACGCTGCACGACGTCGTCGTGGTCGACACCGCCGGCCGGCTCGGCATCGACGCGGAGCTGATGGCACAGGCCGCCGGCATCCGCGACGCCGTCCAGCCGGACGAGACGCTGTTCGTCGTCGACGCGATGATCGGTCAGGACGCCGTCACCACGGCCGAGGCCTTCCGCGACGGGGTGGGCTTCTCCGGCGTCGTCCTCACCAAGCTCGACGGCGACGCCCGCGGTGGTGCGGCGCTGTCGGTCCGGTACGTCACAGGTCAGCCGATCATGTTCGCCTCCACCGGCGAGAAGCTGACCGACTTCGACGTCTTCCACCCCGAGCGGATGGCCTCGCGCATCCTCGGCATGGGCGACGTGCTCACCCTCATCGAGCAGGCCGAGCAGGCGTTCGACGCCGAGCAGGCCGAGCGGATGGCCGGCAAGCTCGCCTCGCGCGAGGGCTTCACGCTGGAGGACTTCCTCGAGCAGATGATGGCGATCCGCAAGATGGGCCCGATCGCCAACCTGCTCGGCATGCTCCCCGGTGCCGGGGCGATGAAGGAGCAGCTCGCGCAGGTCGACGACCGTGACCTGGACCGCACCGCGGCGATCATCCGCTCGATGACGCCGGAGGAGCGGGTCAACTCCAAGATCATCAACGCGTCGCGGCGGGTCCGCATCGCCAACGGCTCCGGCGTGACGGTCACCCAGGTCAACCAGCTGCTGGAGCGCTTCGCCCAGGCCCAGAAGATGATGGGGCAGATGGCCGGCAGCATGGGCCTGCCCGGCATGGGGCCCATGTCGAAGAAGGCCCGCGGCCGCCAGATGCAGGCCCAGTCCCGCGGCAAGGGCAAGAAGGGCAAGGGCAAGGGGAAGGGCGGCCCGGCCCGCCGGCCGACGGGCGCTCCCGGCCTGCCGCCCGGCGCCGGCCTCCCCGGCGGGCTGCCCGGTGGTTTCCCGGGCGGGATGCCGTCCCTGCCGCCCGGCCTGGCCAACGGTCAGGGGCTGCCCGACCTCACCAAGCTCAACTTCGACCAGCCCGGGGACGACCGGAAGTGACGCCGGCTCGATGAGTGCGCCGGCCCTGCACCTGTCCGGTGTCGTGCTCCCCGAGGGGGAGCACCGCGACCTGTGGGTGCGCGACGGCCGGATCAGCACCGAGCCGGTGCCAGGCGCCGAGACCGTCTGCCGCGGCGGCTGGCTGCTGCCGGGGCTGGTGGACGCGCACTGCCACGTCGGCATCGGCCGCGGCGGGGTGCTCGTCGAGGACCTCGCCGGGCTGCGCGAGCAGGCGCTGGCCGAGCGGGCGGCGGGCGTGCTGGCGCTGCGCGACTGCGGCTCCCCGGTCGACACCCGGGCCCTGGACGGCGAGCCCGACCTGCCGCACATCGTCCGCGCCGGCCGGCACCTGGCCGCGCCGCGCCGGTACATCCCCGGGCTGGCGATCGAGCTGGCGCCGGAGGACCTCGCCGCCGAGGTGCGGGTGCAGGCCCGCCGCGGCGACGGGTGGGTGAAGCTGGTCGGCGACTGGATCGACCGGGGCGTGGGCGACCTCGCCCCCGAGTGGCCGGCCGACGCGGTCGCCGCCGCGATCGCCGCGGCGCACGAGGAGGGGGCGCGGGTCACCGCGCACACGTTCGGCACCGACGCGCTGCCCGACCTCATCCGGGCCGGCATCGACTGCATCGAGCACGGCACCGGGTTGACCGAGGAGCTCATCGGGGAGATGGCCGCCCGCGGCACCGCCGTCGTCCCGACGCTGGTCAACGTCGAGAACTTCCCGGAGTTCGCCCGGGCGGGGGAGGCCAGGTTCCCCTCGTACGCGAGCACCATGCGGCGGCTGTACGCCTCCTCCGGCGCCGTCGTCCGTGCGGCGTTCGAGGCCGGTGTACCGGTGTTCGCCGGCACCGACGCCGGGGGTGGCATCGAGCACGGCCGGATCGCGGAGGAGGTCCGCGCCCTGGCCGACGCCGGGCTCCCGGCCGAGGCGGCGCTGGCCGCGGCCTCCTGGGCGGCGCGTGACTGGCTGGGGCTGCCGTGCATCGAGGAGGGGGTCCCGGCCGACCTGGTCGTGTACGAGGCCGACCCGCGGGTGGATCTCGACACCCTGGCCCGCCCGCAGCTGGTCCTCCTGCGGGGCAGGGTGGTGTCCTAACCCGGCGGGCCCAGCTCCAGGCCGACCGTCGTGCCCGCGGGGGAGGAGCTCACCCGCATCGCGCCGCCCGAGCCCTCGGCGGTGCGGCGGGCGATGTCCAGACCCAGCCCGGTCGACCCGGCGCCGCTGTGCCCCCGTTCGAGCGCGGACGGTGCCAAGCCCGGGCCGTCGTCGGCGACCGTCACCACCGCGCCGCCGCCGTCCCGCGCGCGGACGGCGACCTCCAGGCCGGTGCCGTCGGGGGTGTGCGCGAAGACGTTGCCGAGCAGCGCGTCGACGGCGGCGCCCAGGTCCGCCGGCGCCACCCGCACGAGCACCGGCTCCGCCGGGAGCCGCACCGCGAGCGGGCGGCGCTCCTCCTCAACCAGCACCGACCAGAACCGCACCCGCTCGCCCACGACGGCCGCGGCGTCGCAGCCCGCGCCCAGGCCCTCCCGCACGGGGCGCCGGGCCTCGGAGATCACCTCGTCGATCCCGCGGGTCAGCGCGTCGACGTCGCCGAGCAGCCGTTCGCGGTCGGCCGGGGGCAACGCCTCGACGTCCAGCCGGAGCGCGGTGAGGGGCGTGCGCAGCCGGTGCGCGAGGTCGGCGGCGGCCTCCCGTTCGGCGACCAGCAGCTCACCGATCCGGCCGGCCAGCCGGTTCACCGCGACCCCGACCTCGCGCACCTCGTCGGGTCCGGCCGGGGTGACGCGGGCCGACAGGTCGCCGCTGCCGAGCCGGTGCGCCGTCGTCGCCAGGTCCGTGACCGGACGGGTGAGCGAGCGGGCCAGCAGGTCGGCGACCACGAGGGCCAGCACCAGCAGGACGACGCCCAGACCGCCCAGCACCAGCCAGGTCCGGGGGACGTCGGCACGCAGCTCGGCCTCCGGGACGAACACCTCGACCACGGCGGTCCCACCCTGCCGGCGCACCGGCTGCAGCAGGTGGACGCCGTCACCGGTCTCGCGCAGCTCGGCGCCCGCCGGTGCCGGGTCGTCGCCCAGCACCCCCTCCGGCCCCACCCAGGTGCCGTCGCTCCAGCGCACCGTCACCGCGCGGCCGTCGGTGACCGCGAGCCCGGCGGCCACCTCCTCGCGCTCGTCGAGACCCACCGCCGGGATGAGCGCCTGCAGCTGGGCCTGAGCGCGGTCCAGGGCCCGCGACTCGGCGGCCCGCGCGACCAGGGCGGCCGCGGGCAGGAGGAACGCCAGGAGGACGACCGACGTCGTCGCCGCCACCAGCAGGGTGATCCGGCGCCTCACGGCTCGGGCTCGGCCAGACGGACACCGACCCCGCGGACGGTCTGCAGCAGGCGCGGCTCGGCTGCGGACTCACCGAGTTTGCGGCGCAGCCACGACAGGTGGACGTCGACGGTCTTGTCCGATCCGCCGTAGGGCAGCTGCCACACCTCGGTGAGCAGCTCCCGCTTGGACACCACGGTGCCGGCGCGGACGGCCAGGTAGGCCAGCAGGTCGAACTCCTTGGGGGCGAGGTCCACCGGTGCGCCGGCGCGCGTGACCCGGCGGCTGCGTGGGTCGACGGTGAGGTCGGCGACCGTCACCGGCTCCGGGCCGGCGTCGGCTCCCGAGGCGCGCCGCAGCACCGCGCGGATGCGAGCCTCGAGCTGGCCGGCGGAGAACGGCTTGACCACGTAGTCGTCGGCGCCGGTGTCCAGGGCGGCCACCACGCTGCCGTCGTCGTCGCGAGCGGTGGCGACGATGACCGGCACGGCGGACACCGCGCGCAGCATGCGCAGCAGCTCACCGCCGTCGAGGTCGGGGAGGCCGAGGTCGAGGACGACGAGGTCAGGGCGCTCGTCGACGGCCAGCTGCAGCCCGGCCAGCGCGGTGGCGGCGGAGGTGACGGCATGACCGCGCTCGCGCAGCGCCCGGATCAGGGCGGTGCGGATCCGCTCGTCGTCCTCCACGACCAGGAGCTGGGCCACGGCGGGACGCTAACGCCCCTCGGGCGGGTTCCGATGCCTCCCCAACCCAGGGGGATGAGATCCGGTGCCGCCCTTGTCACGCTCTTGGGGTGGCCTTAACCGACCCGGCGACAGAGTCCTCGCCATGAAGCGAACTGTGGCATTCGGAGCACTCTGGACCGCGTCGGCGGCTGCGGCCGTCGGGCTGGGCTTCCTCGCCGTCTCCTTCGTGGACGCCGACCGGACACCGCTCACCCAGCCGGTCGCCGCCACCGGGTCGGCGGCGACCACCCCCTCCGCGCCCAGCACGGAGGGCGACACCTCGACCGTCCCGGTCCCCGTCCCCGAACCGCCGGTCACGGCACCGGCGTCCGGGGAGTACGTCACCGTCGGCGGCACGATCTACGCCTCCTGCGAGGGAGGGGTGCTGCAGATCGCCGCCGCGCCGGCCGCGGGGTGGTGGCTCGACGACCAGGACCACGGCGGTGAGGTGGAGTTCGAGAGCCCCAGCCAGAAGGTGGAGGTGCACGTCGGGTGCGCCGACGGCACCCCGTCGTTCTTCGACGAGGGCGTGCGGGCCGACGAGAACAAGCCGGAGGACTCCAGCTCCGCGGCGCCGGCGTCGGTCACCCCCGGCGTCCCTGATCCGGTCATCCCCGGTGCGGGGGTGGACGACTCCGCCGGTCGCGTCGGCGGCGGTCACGGCTCCGACGACCCGCCCGGTGACGACTCCGCCGGTCGCGTCGGCGGCGGTCACGGCTCCGACGACGGCCCCGGAGACGACCGCGGTCGGGGCCGCGGCAGCGACGACTGACCACCCTGCATCCCCCTGGCCCACCGCCGGGCTCGGTCCCCCCGTGCCGAGCCCGGCGGTGCTCTGTTCCCGTCGTCCTCGGGGACGGCTCAACGGGGCCACGGGAGGGCGCCCGGCGGTGGTGGTGGGGGCTCGACACCACTCCGGGAGGGCACCTGGCGGCGGTGCGGGTCGCTGTGAGCGGGGGCCGGAGGCTCCCCGAGCAGGGACGGGTGGTGGGGGCTCGACGGGGCCGCGGGAGGGCGCCTGGCCGCGGTGTCGGCCGGTAGGCCGACAATGTCGGAGTGCTGTTGCGGATGTCCTCCCTGTTCCTGCGCACCCTGCGCGACGACCCGGCCGACGCGGAGGTGCCGAGCCACCGCCTCCTGGTGCGGGCCGGCTACATCCGGCGCGCGGCCCCCGGCGGCTTCACCTGGCTGCCGCTGGGCTACCGGGTCTTCCGCAACGTCGAGCGCGTCGTCCGCGAGGAGATGGACGCGATGGGCGGGCAGGAGGTGCACTTCCCGGCGCTGCTGCCGCGTGAGCCCTACGAGGCCACGGGCCGCTGGACGGAGTACGGCGACAACCTGTTCCGGCTCAAGGACCGCCGCGGCGTCGACCACCTGCTCGGCCCGACGCACGAGGAGATGTTCACGCTCCTGGTGAAGGACCTGTACTCGTCCTACAAGGACCTCCCGCTGTCGCTGTACCAGATCCAGACCAAGTACCGGGACGAGGCGCGGCCGCGGGCGGGGCTGCTGCGCGGCCGCGAGTTCACGATGAAGGACAGCTACTCCTTCGACGTCGACGACGCCGGCCTGGACAAGTCCTACGCCGCCCACCGCGACGCCTACATCAGGATCTTCGACCGGCTGGGGCTGGAGTACGTGATCGTCTCCGCGATGTCGGGGGCGATGGGCGGCTCGAAGAGCGAGGAGTTCCTCCACCCGGCCGAGATCGGTGAGGACACCTTCGTCCGCTCGGCCGGTGGCTACGCCGCCAACGTCGAGGCGGTCTCCACCGTCGTCCCCGACGCCATCCCGCTGGACGGGCTGCCGGCGGCCCACGTCGAGGACACCCCGGACACCCCGACCATCGAGACGCTCGTGGCGGTGGCGCAGCAACTGTTCCCCGACGCCGGGTACACGGCCGCTGCGACGCTGAAGAACGTCGTCGTCACGCTCGTGCACCCCGACGGGACGCGCGAGCCGCTGGTGATCGGCATCCCCGGCGACCGCGAGGTCGACGCCAAGCGGCTCGAGGCGCAGGTCGCCCCGGCCGAGGTGGAGCCGTTCACCGACTTCGAGCGTCACCCGCTGCTGGTCAAGGGCTACATCGGCCCGCAGGTGCTGGGCGCGGACAGCGAGTCCGGCATCCGCTACCTCGTCGACCCGCGCGTGGTCCCGGGCTCCCGCTGGATCACCGGCGCCAACGAGGCCGGCAAGCACGTGTTCGACCTCGTCGCCGGCCGCGACTTCACCTGGGACGGCGTCGTCGAGGCCGCGGAGGTCCTGCCCGGGGATCCCGCACCGGACGGCTCCGGGCCCCTGGAACTGGCCCGCGGCGTGGAGATCGGCCACATCTTCCAGCTCGGCCGCAAGTACGCCGAGGCGCTGGACCTCAAGGTGCTCGACGAGAACGGCAAGCTCGTCACCGTCACGATGGGCTCCTACGGCATCGGCGTCTCCCGGGCGGTGGCCGCGATCGCCGAGTCCACCCACGACGAGCTGGGTCTGGTCTGGCCGCGGGAGATCGCCCCGGCTGACGTGCACGTCGTGGCCACCGGCAAGGACGCCGCGGTGTTCGAGGCGGCCGAGGCACTGGCCACCTCGCTGGTCGAGGCCGGGCTGACCGTGCTCTACGACGACCGGCCGAAGGTGTCACCCGGGGTGAAGTTCAAGGACGCCGAGCTGCTCGGGATGCCGATGATCGTCACCGTCGGACGGGGGCTGGCCGACGGCGTGGTGGAGCTGCGCGACCGGGCGACCGGCGAGCGCGAGGAGGTCCCGGTCGCCGACGCGCCCGCCCGCGTGCTGGCCGCCGTCCGCGCCTGACCGCTCAGCCGCCAGGGGCGCGCGCCCGGTACCGGGACGGCGGCACCCCGTAGGCGGCCCGGAAGGCGCGCGCGAAGACCGAGGGGTCGGCGAAGCCGCAGCGGTGCGCGAGTGCGGTGAGTGACAGCTCCCACGCACCGCTGCGGGCCAGTTCCTCCTGGGCCCGTTCCAGGCGCCGTCGCCGGACGTAACGGGCCACGGTGTCCTGCTGGCCGGCGAACAGGCGGTGCAGTTGACGGACCGAGACGAAGTGGGCCGCCGCGATCGACCGCGGGTCGAGGCCGGGATCGGCCAGGTGCTCCTCCACGTGCGCCCGGACGGCCGCGAGCAGGTCCCGGTCCGATCGCGTCGTCGCGGCCGGCGTCGGCTGCCCGCCGGCGGCCGTGGTGACCAGGCCGAGGAGCTCCCCGGCGAGCCGGTCGCCCGGGTCGGGTCCTCCGGCGTCGTCGCTGCGCACCAGGTCGGTCAGCATGCGGCCGAGCACGCCGGTCAGCCCGTGCCGGCCGTCCAGTCGCCGGGCCGTCAGCGCGTCCGCGGGTGCCGCCGGGTCCGGCCGGCACCACGTGAGGACCAGCAGTGACCAGGCCGGGGACCCGGGCGCGGCCCGCAGCTCCCAGGAGAACGGGCGGTCGGTGACGTAGACGGCGTAGTCGCCGGGGCCCAGCCGGCAGTCGCGCCCGTCCTGCTGCAGCCGGGCCACGCCCTGCTCGACGATCCCCACCTGCACGAAGTGCCGCCGGTCGGTCCGCGCCAGGCCCGCGGTCCGGCGGGCCAGCTGGTCCACCGACCGCACCGACGACAGCTGCAGCGACCCCACGGCCCGGCTGCACACCTCGCCGACGAGGGGGCCGCCGGCGGCGGGGGAGACGTCGAGGTCCACGAAGTGCTCGCCCAGCAGGTCCCGCCAGGACCGGTCCCCGGCGGCACGGGTGGTCGTCGGTGTCGGCATGGGGCCTCGCTGAGGGTCGGCCGCGCGGGCCCGCGCGGCACCGGTGCGGACCGGGCGGGCGACGGTCCGGGGGCGAGGCTGCCACGCCCGGCGGTACGGGGGAAGGAGTGAGAGCGACCGGCCCGCGTCCGGATCCGGCGCTGGACGTCGGGATCCTGGCGCGCAGCGTCGGGTCCGTGCCCCGCCGGCGCGCCACGATCGGCCGACCGGGGCCGGCGCGGACCGGCCCGGCGAGGAGGGCTCCCATGACGCTGACCGACCTGCCCATGCCCGGGACGGCGACGGTGCGCGGCGCCTGCCCGTGCGACTGCCCGGACACCTGCGCGCTGGAGGTGACCGTCGAGGACGGCGTCGCCACGCGGGTGCGGGGCGACCGGTCGCACCCGTTCACCCGCGGCGGGCTCTGCGTGAAGATGAACGACTACGAGCGCACCGTGTACAGCCCCGACCGTGTGCTGTACCCGATGCGGCGGACCGGCCCCAAGGGCAGCGGGCAGTTCGAGCGGATCTCCTGGGACGCCGCGCTGGACGAGATCGCCGCCCGCTTCACCGAGATCGCGGAGACCTTCGGCCCCGAGGCGATCATGCCGGTCAGCTACCTGGGCACGCAGGGCATCCTCAACGGGCTCAACGTCGGCGACCCGTTCTTCAACCGGCTGGGCGCCACGATCAGCGAGCGCACCTACTGCGACTCCGGCTCGTGCACCGCGTACGCGATGACGGTGGGACCGACCGCCGGAGTCGACCCCGAGTCGTTCGTCCACGCCCGCTACATCGTCATCTGGGCGAACAACATGCTCAGCACCAACCTGCACCTGTGGCCGTTCGTGGCCGAGGCGCAGCGCCGGGGCGCCAAGGTCGTCGTCATCGACCCGGTCCGGCACCGGACGGCGCGGCACGCGGACTGGTACATCCCCATCCGGCCCGGCACCGACGGAGCGCTGGCGCTGGCGATGATGCACGTGATCATCGGTGAGGGGCTGACCGACGAGGACTACGTGGCCCGGTACACGGTGGGCGCCGCGGAGCTCGCCGAGCGGGTCCGGCAGTACACGCCGGAGTGGGCCAGCGGAGAGACCGGCATCCCGGCCGACGACATCCGGACGCTGGCCCGCGAGTACGCGGCGGCCAGCCCGTCGGTGATCCGCATCGGGGTGGCCATCGAGCGGCACGCCGGCGGCGGGCAGACCGTGCGCGCGATCTCCTGCCTGCCGGCGCTCACCGGTGCGTGGCGCCGGCCCGGCGGCGGTCTGCTGCAGCTGCCGCTGTGGGCGTTCCCCGTCGACTTCCCGGCCTTCCTCGGCGCGGAGTTCATCCGGCCCGGCACCCGGGTGGTGAACCAGTGGCTGCTCGGCCGCGCGCTGACGGGGAGGCTCGAGCTCGACCCGCCGATCCGGGGGCTGATGGTCTACAACAGCAACCCGGTGGTGGTCTGCCCGGAGCAGGAGGAGATGGTCGCCGGGTTGTCGCGGGAGGACCTCTTCACCGTCGTCAGTGAGCACTTCATGACCGACACCGCCGACTACGCCGACATCGTGCTGCCGGCCACCACCCAGCTCGAACAGCGTGACCTGATGTTCTCGTGGGGCCACTTCTACGTGACCATGAACACCCCGGCGATCGCGCCGCTGGGGGAGGCGGTGCCCAACACCGAGCTGTTCCGCCGCCTGGCCGCCCGGATGGGGTTCACCGAGCCGGTCTTCACCCGCACCGACGAGGAGATGATCGAGGCGGCGTTCGACTGGTCCTCCCCGGTGCTGGAGGGCATCACGCCCGAGACGCTCGAGCGCGACGGCTGGGCCCGGCTGCGGCTGCCCGGCCCGGACGAGTACGCGCCGCACGCCGAGGGTGGCTTCCCGACGCCGTCCGGGAAGGTGGAGTTCCTCTCCTCGGCCGCCGCGGGCGGGAACTTCGTCCTCCCGCTGTTCCGGCAGGGCTCCACCGAGCACCAGTCCGGCGAGCCGGTCGACCCGTTGCCGCACTACGTCCCGCCCCGTGAGGCGCCCGGCACCGGGCCGTTCCCGCTCACCCTGCTGTCACCGAAGTCGCACGCCTACCTCAACTCCAGCTTCGCCGACCGACCGGGGCAGCAGCGGGTGCAGGGCGACGACACCGTCGTCCACATGCACCCGGTCGACGCCGCTGCCCGCGGCCTGGTCGACGGTGCACCGGTCTGCGTCGTGAACGACCGGGGCCGGTTCGCCGCCCGCCTGCAGGTCACCGACGACGTCGCGCCGGGCGTGGTGGTGTCCCCGATGGGCGGCTGGCGCAAGCACGCCGGAGGCGCCACCGTGAACACGTTGAGCCCGTCGGTGTTCGCCGACCTGGGCCGGGCCCCGACGTTCTCCGACAACCTCGTGGAGGTGCGGCCGGCCTGAGCCCGACCGGCCGGGGAGCCGCTCCCGCGCGATCTGGCATGATGGTGGGTCGAACACGGCGGTGGGCGGCCCTCTCACCGTTGCCGGCCGTGTCCAGCCGCACCGCCCCCGGCGTACCCCCACGCGCCGCACGGGCGGGCACACGACCTGCGTTCGAGGAGAACACCACACACCGTGGCCACCAAGATCAAGCTCATGCGCCTGGGCAAGATGCGCGCGCCGTACTACCGCATCGTCGTCGCCGACGCCCGCACCAAGCGGGACGGCCGCTCCATCGAGACGATCGGCAAGTACCACCCGAAGGAGGACCCCTCCTACATCGAGGTCGACTCCGAGCGCGCGCAGTACTGGCTGGGTGTCGGCGCGCAGCCGACCGAGGCCGTCGCCGCCATCTTCCGGGTCACCGGTGACTGGCAGAAGTTCAAGGGCGAGCCGGCTCCGCCGCCCATGAAGGTCGCCGCTCCGAAGCCGGACAAGAAGGCCCTCTACGAGGAGGCCGTCCGCAACGCCGGGGGTGAGGAGTCGGCCGCCGGCGCCACCACGCCGAAGAAGAAGGCCGCGCCCAAGGCCGACGACGCGGCTCCCGCCGCCGAGACGCCCGCCGAGTAAGACGTGCTCGAAGAGGCGCTCGAGCACCTGGTCAAGGGCATCGTCGACCACCCCGAGGACGTCACGGTCGACCTGCTCAGCAACCGTCGCGGCAAGACCCTCGAGGTCCGGGTGCACCCCGACGACCTCGGCAAGGTCATCGGTCGGGGCGGCCGGACCGCCAAGGCGCTGCGCACCGTGATGACCGGCGTCGGGGGGCGCGGCCTGCGGGTCGACGTCGTCGACACCGACGGGCGCTGAGCCCTCTCCCGCGTTGAGCGCAGACGCGAGCAACACCACCGACACCGTGGTGGTCGGCCGGATCGGCCGGCCCCACGGTGTCCGTGGTGAGGTCACCGTCGAGGTCCGCACCGACGACCCCGACCTCCGCTTCGTCCTCGGGGCGGTCCTGCGGACCGACCCCGTCGACCGCGGTCCCGTGACCGTCACCGGACGACGCTGGCACCGCGACGTGCTCCTCCTGCAGTTCGAGGGCCCGGGGGGCCGGGTGGTCGACAGCCGGGAGGCCGCCGAGGAGTACCGCGACACCGAACTGCACGTCCCGATCACCGACCTCCCCGAGCTCGACGACCCGGACGCCTTCTACGACCACCAGCTGGTCGGCCTCTCGGCCCGCCTGCCCGACGGCACCGTGCTCGGCGAGGTGACCGCCGTGCGCCACGAGGGCGCGGACCTGCTCGTCGTCCGCCGGGTCGAGGACGGCGAGCTGCTCATCCCGTTCGTGGCCGCGATCGTGCCCACCGTCGACCTGACCGTGGGCGTCGTCGTGGTGGACCCGCCCGAGGGCCTGCTGGACCTGTGAGCGGACAGGCACACGAGCCGCGCGACGCCTTCCGGGTCGACGTCGTCACGATCTTCCCCGAGTACCTGGCGCCGCTGCGCCAGTCGCTGCTGGGCAAGGCCGCCGAGCGTGGGCTGGTCAGCATCGGCGTGCACGACCTGCGGCAGTGGACCGACGACGTCCACCGCACCGTCGACGACGCCCCCTACGGCGGCGGCCCCGGCATGGTGATGCGCCCCGAGCCGTGGGGGCGCGCGCTGGACGCCGTCCGCCCGCCCGGCACCCGGCTGGTCGTGCCGACCCCCGCCGGGCGCCCCTTCACCCAGGCCACGGCCGCGCAGTGGGCCACCGAGCCCGGCCTGGTCTTCGCCTGTGGCCGCTACGAGGGCATCGACCAGCGCGTCGCCGAGTGGGCCGCGGACGCCGGCCCGGTGTCGGAGGTCTCCATCGGCGACTACGTGCTCGCCGGGGGCGAGTCCGCCGTGCTCGTCATGGTCGAGGCGGTCACCCGCCTGATCCCCGGCGTGGTCGGCAACCGCGAGTCGGTCGAGTACGACTCGCACGCCGACGGCCTGCTCGAGGGGCCGTCCTACACCCGCCCGGCCTCGTGGCGGGGCCACGACGTCCCGCCGGTGCTCCTCTCCGGGGACCACGCCGCGATCGCCCGCTGGCGGCGCGCGGAGTCCCTGCGCCGGACGGCGGCGCGTCGCCCCGACCTGCTGGCCGCCCTGCCCGAGGACGCGCTCGCGCCCGCGGACCGGGCGGCGCTGGAGGGGCCGTGAGCGACCGCCCGTGGGTGCGCCCGACGGCGCGGGCCGTCGTCCTGGACCCCGCCGGTCGGGTGCTGCTGCTCGGTGCCCGGCTCACCGACCCCGCCGTCCCCCCCGGGGACGTGCTGTTCTGGTACACCCCCGGCGGGGGCGTGGAGGACGGCGAGAGCGTGCGCGGGGCCGCCGTCCGCGAGCTCGCCGAGGAGATCGGGCTGGTCGTCGAACCCGGCGACCTGGAGGGCCCGGTGTGGTTCCGGCGACACGTCGGCCCGTTCGCCGGCGTGCAGATCGACTCGCGTGAGACGTTCTTCGTCCTGCGCGACGTCGTCCACGACGTCGACCCCAGCGGGCGCACCGAGTTGGAGCTGCTGGGGGAGGAACCGCACCGGTGGTGGACCGCCGAGGAGGTCGCGGCGAGCCCGGTGCCCATGGCCCCGCGCGAGCTGGCGACCCTGCTCCCGGAGCTGCTGGAGGGGCCGTGGACGGGGCCGCCGCGCTTCGTGGCGTGAAGATGTGGCACAGTAGAGAGCTGCTGCGGACCGTCGGCTACCCGACGGGAGCTCCTCCCGGAGCGCAGCTCCCCGGATCGGACAGCCGGGGCCGCTCGCTGTCCGCACCGTGAACGACGTAACCGCTAGGACAGGACTGCCGCGATGAACACCCTGGACGTACTCGACGCCGACTCGCTGCGCGACGACATCCCCGAGTTCCGCCCGGGCGACACCGTCAAGGTGCACGTGCGCGTCATCGAGGGCAACCGGTCGCGCATCCAGGTCTTCCAGGGTGTGGTCATCCGCCGTCAGGGCGGGGGCATCCGCGAGACCTTCACCGTCCGCAAGGTCAGCTTCGGCGTCGGCGTGGAGCGGACCTTCCCGGTGCACACCCCGGTCGTCGAGAAGATCGAGGTCCTCACCCGCGGTGACGTGCGCCGCGCGAAGCTGTACTACCTCCGCGAGCTGCGCGGCAAGGCCGCCAAGATCAAGGAGAAGCGCGAGACCGTCTCTCGCTGACACGCTCCGGGCCGGGCACCCCGGCCTGACCGCGGCGGGTCTCCCGCGGCCGTACGCTGGCTCCCGATGAGCAGTGACCGGCCCGGGAGGCCCGCCGACGTCGTTCCGGAGGGCGAGGAGCCCCGCGGGGCCGGAGGCGCCGAGGCGGCCGGTGAGGGCCGGCTCGCCGACGACACCCGGCCGGTCGGGCGGGTCTCCGGTCGGCTGCGGCGACGGGACCGCCCGCAGGAACCGAAGAAGGGCTCGCTGCTGCGCGAGCTGCCCGTGCTGCTGCTCGTGGCCTTCGTGCTCGCGCTGCTGGTGAAGACCTTCCTCGTGCAGGCCTTCTTCATCCCCTCGGGGTCGATGGAGCAGACGCTGCACGGGTGTCCCGGCTGCACCGGTGACCGGGTGCTGGTCAACAAGGTGCCCTACTGGTTCGGTGAGCCCGAGCCCGGCGACATCGTCGTCTTCGAGGGCCCCGACACCTGGTCGCCGGAGGTGGACGTCGCCGAGCCGAGCAACTGGCTCACCGGTGCGCTGCTGTGGCTGGGGCGGGCGGTCGGTGTGGCGCCGCCGAGCGAGGACGACTTCGTCAAGCGGGTGATCGCGACCGAGGGCCAGACCGTGCAGTGCTGCGACGCCGAGGGGCGGGTCACCGTCGACGGCGAGCCGCTCGACGAGCCCTACGTCTTCCAGGACTCCCCACCGGAGAGCCGGGCGTTCGGCCCGGTCACCGTGCCGGAGGGCCGGCTGTGGGTCATGGGGGACCACCGATCGGCGTCGGCGGACTCCCGCGTCCACGTCGGGGACCAGTACGCCGGCACCATCGGGGTGGACGACGTCATCGGCAAGGCCGCACTGATCGTCTGGCCCCTGGAGCGGTTCGACACCCTCGACTCACCCGACATCCAGGGCCTCGAGGCCGCGGCGTCCGCCGGGGGCCGTGTGGTGCCGGAGTCCGGGGCGGCCGCGCTGGCCGCTCCCTACGCGCTGGGTCTGGTCGGTGCGGTGCCCCTCACCGCCTGGCGACGACGTCGGCGGCCCCCTCGCGCCCGCCGCGACTGACCCCGCCCACACCCCCGAGACCCGCCCTCCCGAACCCGGGACGGCGGGTCTCGTCGTCCGCGGCGTCCGCTGAATGGCCAGCCGGAATGGCGTCGCCATGTCGACAAGCACTCATCGATTGCCTTTACCGGTGTTATCGGTGTGACGGAGACTGCGCCAAAAACGGCTCCCGAGATTCTGCGGAGAATTCTTCGAAAAGGGTTCAAGCAACGGTCTCACCCGTCCGATGGATGTGGTGAGAGTTCCCGAATGCGTGAAACGGAGTCAGTTGTGTCTGCACCCCTGGGTAGCACCGCCCGCGGCGTCGCCCGCGTGCTCATCCTCGCCGACGCCCCCGTCCTGCGCAGGGGCCTGGTGAGCATGATCAACGAGACCGCCGGCATGCAGTCGGTCGGTACGCCGGGCGAGCTGCGCCGGGCGCTGACCCTCTTCGAGACCGCCCGCCCCGACGCCGTCGTGGTCGAGCTGGGGCAGGGACGTGCCGCCACCCTCAACGCCTGCCGGGACCTGCGCCGCCGGAACCCGCGGGTGACGATCGTCGCCGTCGGCACCTCCGAGGACCCCGCCGTGGTGAACGAGGCGCTCGCCGCCGGCGTCCGCGGCTACCTCATGATCAACACCTCACCGACCCTGCTGGGCTGGGCGATCCTGGCCGCACGCGCCGGCCGCACCGTCGTCGACCCGCAGATCCGCCGCGTCGAGCCCTCCGCCACCCCGGCGGCCAAGCCGTTCACGCCGGAGGTGCCGCTCACCCGGCGCGAGTCCGACGTCCTCGACGAGCTGATCCAGGGCCAGTCCAACCGCCAGATCGGCCGCAACCTGTTCATCAGCGAGGACACCGTCAAGTCACACGTCAAGGCCATCCTGCGCAAGCTGGGTGCCCGGGACCGGGCGCACGCGGTGTCCCTGGTGCTCTCCTCGCGCAACGGCGGGTGCACCTGCGGCGTCCACAGCCTCGCGCCGGCCGCGCCCGCCGAGGTCTGATCCCCGACTCCGGGTCCTCGCCGGCGACGCCTGGCGCGGACACCCGGGAGGCCCGTCCGGACCGTCCGCCTCCTCGGCGGTCCGCCGGGCGCCGACCGGGCCGCCTCGCGGCCCGACCTCCACGGCCGGCCCCCTCTGACCCCGGGGGCCGGCCCGTGGCGTCTCCGAGGCAGCGCGCGGTCGTGTCGCTCCCGCGTCGTACTGTCGGACCGCGATGGTCCTGCGTCCCACCCCCGCCGCCCCCGGCGCGCACGTCCGGAGCGCCGCGCCGGTCGACGACCGCCCCGACGCCCTGTGGGTGATGGAGCGGTCGCTGCGCCGCCGTGGCTTCGCCTCCGTCGCCGGGGCGGACGAGGCCGGTCGCGGGGCCTGCGCCGGGCCGCTGGTCGCCGCCGCGTGCGTGCTCCCACCCGGACGCCGCGGGCGGGTGCCCGGCCTGGCCGACTCCAAGCTCCTCTCGCCGGCGACCCGCGACCGGGTCCACGACGAGATCCTCGACCGCGCCGTCGCGTGGTCCGTCGTCGTCATCCCGGTGGCCGACCTGGACGCCCGGGGCATGCACGTCACCAACATCGAGGCGCTGCGCCGGGCCGTGTGGAACCTCGACCCCGGCGCGGACTACGTGCTGACCGACGGCTTCCCCGTGCCCGGGCTGGCCCGACCGACGCTGGCGGTGTGGAAGGGCGACCGGGTGGCCGCCTGCATCGCGGCGGCGTCGGTGCTGGCGAAGGTCACCCGGGACCGGATCATGCTCGAGCTCCACGAGCGCTGGCCCGAGTACGACTTCGCCGGGCACAAGGGCTACATCACCGACGTGCACAGCGCCGCACTCGACCGTCACGGCCCCTGCCCGGAGCACAGGATGCGCTTCGTGAACGTGGCCCGGGCCAGGGCCGCACACGCCGAGCGGGCATCCCAGCTGACCGGCTCCGCCGCCATGGTCGATGATGGGCCCATGCGCCATGTGTCCGGAGAGCCACGATGAGCACCGAGGACCTGGAGAAGTACGAGACCGAGATGGAGCTGCAGCTCTATCGCGAGTATCGGGACATCGTCCGGCAGTTCACCTACGTGGTGGAGACCGAGCGGCGCTTCTACCTGGCCAACGCCGTCGACCTGCAGGTCCGGGAGGCCGGTGGTGAGGTGTACTTCGAGCTGAAGCTCTCCGACGCCTGGGTCTGGGACATGTACCGACCGGCCCGGTTCGTGCGCAACGTGCGGGTGCTGACGTTCAAGGACGTCAATGTCGAGGAGCTGGACAAGCCCGACCTCGAGCTGCCCGAGGGGCCCCGCCTCACCTGACACCCCTGCAGGCTGCCTGAACACGAGGCCGCGGGGCCGCCGCGCGTCCACAGGGCCGCGGGCTGTCCACAGACCGGCCGCGGCGCTGGAGGACGGCCTCCGCGCGCCGGACGGTCGGCGGGTGCGAACGACATCGGACCTCGGCGCCCACGGCGAGCGCATCGCCGCCGCCTTCCTGACCGACAAGGGCCTGCGGGTCCTCGACCGGAACTGGCGTTGCCGGGACGGCGAGCTCGACATCGTCGCCCGCGAGGGGGACGCGCTCGTCTTCTGCGAGGTGAAGACCCGCCGGGAGGTCGGGTTCGGTCACCCCGTGGAGGCGGTGGGGCCGGTCAAGCAGCGCCGGCTCCGGACCCTCGCCCAGCGCTGGCTGGCCGCGCACGACGAGCACGCGCGCGACCTGCGCTTCGACGTGGTCGGGGTGCTGGTCCGGCCCGAGGGCCCGGCGCTGGTCACGCACCTGCGGGCGGCCTTCTCATGACGCTGGCGCGCACGTGGTCGGTCGGCCTGGCCGGCGTGCACGGGGCCGTGGTCGAGGTGGAGGTCGACATGTCGGCCGGTGTCCCCGGGGTGGTCCTCGTCGGCCTGCCCGACGCCGTGGTGCGCCAGTCGGTCGACCGCGTGCGGGCGGCGGTGGTGAACACCGGCGGGCGGTGGCCGCTGCGCCGGATCACCATCGGCCTGTCCCCGGCGTCGATGCCCAAGCAGGGCAGCGGCTTCGACCTCGCCCTCGCCATGGCGGTGCTCGCCGCCGACGGCGCGGTGCCGGCGGAGGCGGTCGGCCGGCTGGTGCTGCTCGGCGAGCTCGGCCTGGACGGCTCGGTCCGCGCCGTCCGGGGCGTGCTGCCGGCCGTCCTCGCCGCAGCGAGGGCCGGGCACCGGACGGTCGTGGTGCCCACGGGCAACGCCGAGGAGGCCGCCCTGGTCGACGGCGTGGAGGTGCTCGCGGCCGGCACCCTCGCCGAGCTCGTCGCCCACGTGGGAGGCGTCGCCGCGCTGCCCCGCCACACCCGCCGTCCGCTCCCTCCGGCCGCGCCGGGGCCCGACCTCGGGGACGTCGTCGGCCAGACCGTCGGCCGCCGCGCGGTGGAGGTGGCGGCCGCCGGCGGGCACCACCTGTTCCTGACCGGACCGCCGGGCGCGGGGAAGACGATGCTCGCCGAGCGGCTCCCCGGACTGCTGCCGGAGCTGGACGAGCAGGCAGCCCTGGAGGTCACCGCCATCCACTCGGTGGCGGGCACACTGCCACCGGACGCGCCGCTGGTCACCCGGCCGACGTTCGAGGCGCCGCACCACTCGGCGACGATGGCGTCGCTGGTCGGGGGCGGTTCCGGGGTCATCCGGCCGGGAGCGCTGTGCCGGGCCCATCGCGGTGTCCTCTTCCTGGACGAGGCACCGGAGTTCCCGCGGGCCGTGCTGGACACGCTGCGCCAGCCGCTCGAGCGGGGCCAGGTCACCATCTCCCGGGCCAGCGGCGCGGCGACCTTCCCGTGCCGCACGCAGCTGGTGCTCGCCGCCAATCCCTGTCCCTGCGCGAGCGCCGCCGGTGACGCCGCCTGCACGTGCAGCGCCCTGGAGCGCCGGAGGTACCGGTCCCGTCTGTCGGGCCCGCTGCTGGACCGCATCGACCTGCGGGTCGACCTGCCGGCGGTCACCCGCGCGGCGTGGTTGGAGGCCGGTTCGGTGCCGGAGCCGACCGCCGTCGTGGCCGGGCGGGTGCACCAGGCGCGGGCGGCGGCCGCCGCCCGGCTGCACGGCACGGGCCTGACCCTGAACAGCCACGTGCCGGGCCGGCTGCTGCGCGACCGCTGGTCCCCACCGCGCCCGGCGCTGGCCCTGGTCGAGCGGGCGCTGGAACGCGGGGCGCTCTCGGTGCGCGGGTACGACCGGGTGCTGCGGGTGGCCTGGACCCTCGCCGACCTCGCCGGCCGGACGGTGCCCGGCGCGGACGACGTCGCCGAGGCCCTGGGCATGCGGCTGCAGCGGGTGGCGGCATGAGCGCCCTGCCCGAGCTGGACGAGGAGATGGAGCAGGGGCTCCTGGAGTCAGGCGGGACAGGCGGGGGCCCGACCCCGGCCGTGCGGCGGGCCCGGGCCTGGCTCAGCCGCGTGGCGGAGCCGGGGAGCATCCCCTTCTGGCGGTTCGTCGAGGACACCGGGCCGGTGGAGGCGGTGCGCCGGCTGCGCTCCGGGCGCGCGCCCGACGCCGTCCGGTCCCTCGGGGGTGCGCGGGTGGACCAGGACGCGACCGCGGCGGACCTGCTGCGGGCGCAGCGCTGCGGAGCCCGCCTCGTCGTCCCGGAGGACGACGAGTGGCCCGGCCTCCTGCTTCACGCGCTGACCGTGGCCACCAGCGAGGAGCCCGACGACGCTCGCCACCAGTCGCCGCGCACCACCGCCCCGGTCCCGCCGATGGCCCTGTGGGTCCGCGGGCAGGCCCGGCTCGACGAGCTGGTCGACCGGTCGGTGGCGATCGTCGGGTCGCGGGCCTCGACCGCCTACGGCGAGCACGTGGCTGGGGAGCTCGGGCACCAGCTGGGGGAGCGCGGGTGGACGGTCGTCTCCGGCGGCGCCTTCGGGGTCGACGCCGCGGCCCACCGGGGAGCCATGGCCGCCGGAGCGCCGACGATCGCGGTCCTCGCCTGCGGGATCGACCGGGTCTACCCGGCTGCGCACGGTGCCCTGTTCCACCGCATCACGGAGGACGGCCTGCTGGTCAGCGAGTGGCCGCCGGGCGCGGCTCCGCACAGACACCGCTTCCTGGTGCGCAACCGGCTCATCGCCGGGCTCACCCGAGGCACCGTCGTCGTCGAGGCGGCGGCCCGGTCCGGCGCCCAGGCGACCGCGCGGCGGGCCGACCGGCTCGGTCGGCCGGTGATGGTGGTGCCCGGGCCGGTCACCTCGGCGACGTCGGTGGGGTGCCACGAGCTGCTGCGGGACATCGAGCTGGGGGCGGTGCTGGTGGCCGATGCCGGCCACGTGATCGAGGCGGTGGGCCGGTTGGGGGAGGACCTCGCCGACCGGCCCCCGCGGCCGACCGACGCGCGCGACGGGCTGTCGGACGTGGCGGTCCGGGTGCTGGACGCCTGTCCGGTCCGCGCGGGCGTCAGCCCGGAACGGCTGGCCGCGGTCGCCGGCTGCGACGTCCTCGACGTCCTGAGGGTGCTGCCCGCACTGGAACTGGCCGACCTGGTGGAGTGGACCGGCACGGGCTGGCGGCTGGCCCGGCCGGAGCAGCGGGGCGCCCGGTGACGGACCGGGGGAGGAGGCGGAGCGGGGTGCCCGGACCGCGAGGCGGCGCGGCGGCTTGACCCCCGGCGGGCGGCGACGGACGGTTCCGGGGTGACCGCCCGGACCATCGACGCGCGTGCCGCCCTGCCGCCCGCGCTCGCCGAGGCCCTGGCCGGGTACGAGGACCACCTGTGCACGCAGCGGGACCTCTCCGAGCACACCATCCGCGGCTACGTCGGTGACGCTGTCTGGCTGCTGGACCACCTCGCCCGTCGCGGTGGCACCCGCGTCGACGACCTCGACCTCGCCACGCTGCGCAGCTGGCTGGCCCAGGGCCGCACCCGGGGGGCCGGCCGCGCCACGACCGCCCGGCGGGCGGCGGCCGCCCGGTCCTTCACCGGCTGGCTGCGCCGCGCCGGCCTGACCCCGGAGGACGTCGGCCTGCGGCTGGTCAGCCCCAAGGCCCGCCGGACGCTCCCCGACGTGCTGGCGCCCGACCAGGCGCGGACCGTCCTGGAGTCCGCCGAGGGCGCCGAGGAACCGGTCGGGTTGCGGGACGCCCTGGTGGTCGAGCTGCTCTACGCCAGCGGGATCCGGGTCAGCGAGCTGGTCGGGCTGGACGTCGACGACGTCGACCGCGGGCGCCGCCTGCTGCGGGTGCTGGGCAAGGGGCGCAAGGAGCGCAGCGTCCCCTACGGCGTCCCCGCCGAGCGTGCTCTCGACGCCTGGCTCACCCGCGGGCGCCCCGCCCTCGCCACCGCCGAGTCCGGCCCCGCCCTGCTCCTCGGCCGGCGCGGACGGCGGCTGGACCCCCGGGAGGCACGCCGCGTCGTGCACGCCGCCGTGGCCGCGTCCCCGGGCGCGCCCGACATCGGGCCGCACGGCCTGCGGCACTCCGCGGCCACCCACGTGCTCGAGGGCGGTGCGGACCTGCGCTCGGTGCAGGAGCTGCTGGGTCATGCCAGCCTCGCGACCACGCAGATCTACACGCACGTGACGGTCGAGCGCCTGCGTGCCGTCCACGCTCAGGCGCACCCGCGCGCCTGAGCGGAGTGCTCCCCGTGTCTGACACAGTTGTGGTGCGCTCGACCGAGTCGCCCCACACCGCAGTGCCCACCCCGAGGCCGCCGACGGCAGGCCTCCGACCAGTCGGGAGAGCGACCGTGCCCGAGGCCACCGTCCACCGGCGTGACGAGACCCACGGCGACGCCGCCGCAGCGCTGGCCGAGCTGTGGGCGGACTACGTCGCCGACCGCGACCCCGGGCTCCGGGACCGGCTGATCCTGCACTACGCGCCGCTGGTGAAGTACGTCGCCGGCCGCGTGGGCAGCGGCCTGCCCGCGCACGTCGAGCAGGCCGACCTCGTCTCCTACGGGACGTTCGGGCTCATCGACGCGATCACCCGGTACCAGCCGTCCCGCGAGGTGAAGTTCGAGAGCTACGCGATGTCGCGGATCCGTGGCGCGATCATCGACGAGCTGCGCAGCACCGACTGGATCCCGCGCTCGGTGCGGATGAAGGCCCGCCAGTTCGAGCGGACCGTCGCCACCCTCGAGAGCCGGCTGCGGCGCAGCCCGACCGACGAGGAGGTGGCCGCGGAGATGGACATGGACGTCGAGGACGTCCGCAAGTTCCTCGGCCAGCTCTCCCTGGTCAACGTCGTCGCCCTCGACGAGCTGCTCTCCGACGACGAGGGCGGCGCGCCCCGGCTGGTGGACACCCTGCAGGACACCAGCGCCCTGGACCCGCAGGCGATGGCCGAGCACGGGGAGGCCCGCCAGCTGCTGGCCCGCGCGGTCGAGCAGCTGCCCGAGCGCGAGAAGGTCGTCGTCAGCCTCTACTACTTCGAGGGCCTCACCCTCGCCGACATCGGCCGCGTGCTCGGCGTGACCGAGAGCCGGATCTGCCAGCTGCACACCAAGGCCGTCCTGCACCTGCGGACCAAGCTCGCCGACATCGCCTGACGGCACCGCTCAGGCCGTCAGGGGGGCGGCCTCCGGCCGGCGAGCCGCCTGGAACAGCTCGATCAGGTTCCCGTCGGGGTCGGCGAGCAGGACCTGGCGTCCGCCGGGTCCTGCGACCACGTCGCTGCGGAAGGTCAGGCTCTGGTCACGGAGCCGGGCCATCTCGGCGTCGAGGTCCCCGACGACGAGGTGGATGCGGTTGCGGCCCGCGGTCCCTGCATCGGCCGGGGTGGCGCGGGCGCCGGAGCTGGCCGGCCCGGAGAGCAGCAGCCGCAGCGGACCCCGGACCACGTCGGCGAAGGCCGGAGCCGCGCTCGTGTTCAGCCGGAAGCCCAGGTGGCTCGTGTAGAAGTCGATCGCTGCCTGCACGTCGGTGACGAGGTACCGGACGCTCGCGTACTCGTCGGATGCGGTCACGGCTCGTCCTCCTGTCGGTGAGTGGTGGTGTCGATGGCAGCAGTGTGGAGCGCCTCCTCGCGCCGCGACCCCGGTATCGTTGTCCGACATCGGGAACCGACATCGCCGCGCCGACCACCGTGTCGGTGGGGATGGCGGTGACGACCGTCGGTGAGGAGTTCCGCCGTGACCACTCCACCCGGCCTGCCCCGCCGACTGGGCACCGCGGATGCCGTCGTCATCGGTCTGGGGTCGATGCTCGGGGCCGGCGTGTTCACCGCGTTCGCCCCGGCGGCGGAGGCTGCCGGTGCCGGCCTGCTCATCGGACTGGTGGTCGCAGCGGTGGTGGCCTACTGCAACGCGACGGCGTCTGCGCAGTTGGCGGCGCAGTACCCCACCTCCGGGGGCACCTACGTCTACGGGCGGGAACGGCTCGGGGACTGGTGGGGCTTCCTCGCCGGCTGGGGGTTCGTGGTCGGCAAGACGGCGAGCTGTGCGGCGATGGCGCTCACCTTCGCCGCGTACACCGCCCCGGAGGCCTGGCGGCGGCCGGTGGCGGTGGCCGCGGTGATGGGCCTGACCGCGGTCGACCACCGGGGGGTGACCCGCACGGCGGGGCTGACCCGCATCGTGCTCACCGTCGTCCTGGCCGCGCTGGCGGTCGCGGTGACGGCGACGCTGCTCGGTGGTGGGGCCGACATCGACCGGGTGGCGACCTGGACGTCGCCGGACGGCGGTGCCCACGGGGTGCTGCAGTCGGCCGGCCTGCTCTTCTTCGCCTTCGCCGGCTATGCACGGATCGCCACGATGGGCGAGGAGGTCCGCGATCCCGCGCGGACCATCCCGCGCGCGATCTCGGTGGCTCTGGGCATCGTCGTCGTCGTCTACGGGATGGTGGCGGTGACGGTCCTGGCGGCGCTGGGCCCGGAGGGGGTCGCCGGCACGTCCCGGCCGCTCGTCGACGCCGTCGACGGGAGCGGTTGGGGGTGGGCCGCGCCGGTCGTCCGCGTCGGCGCGGCAGCGGCGGCCCTCGGCGCACTGCTCGCGCTCATCGCGGGCGTGGGGCGGACCGCCCTCGCGATGGGCCGCCAGGGGGACCTGCCGGGCTACCTGGCGGCGGTGCACCCCCGCTTCCACGTGCCGCACCGCGCCGGACTCGTCCTGGCCGCGGTCGTGTGCCTGCTGGTGCTGACCGTGGACCTGCGCGGCGCGATCGGCTTCTCCTCCTTCGGTGTGCTGCTCTACTACTGCGTCGCCAACGCGGCCGCGTTCACCCAGGACCGGGAACACCGTCGCTTCCCCCGGGTGCTGCAGGTCATCGGCGGGCTCGGTTGCGTGGTCCTGGTCGCCACCCTGCCGTGGCAGGCCGTGATCGCCGGCGTCACCGTCTTCGCCGTGGGCATCGTCCACCGCGCCACGCGGTTGCGCCTCGCCGCCAGGTGACCTCGCCGGGAGCTCGCGCCGCCCCACCACTGCGTGCCCGCGCCGTCCTAGGCTCGCGGAACCGACATCGGCGTCGTCACTCCACGGCGGGGACAGGAGACGGGCGTGCGCGAGTTCCAGCGGGGTGTGATCCGGGTGCACGTCCTCCACCACGCCGAGGAGGAGGAGATCCACGGCGCCTGGATGACCGAGGAGCTGGCGCGCCACGGCTACCGCATCAGCCCCGGCACGCTCTACCCGACCCTGCACCGGCTGGAGGCCGACGGGCTGCTCACCTCTCGGCAGGTGGTCGTCGACGGCCGGACCCGACGGCTGTACCGCGCCACCGACGCCGGCCGCGCCGCCCTGGCCGAGGACCGGGCCGCCCTGGCCGAGCTGGCCCGCGAGGTGCTCGGGCCGCACCGGTCGCAGTGGCCACGTCACGGGTCGACCCCGGCTGACGACGCCGCTGCGCCCATCGGCAACAGCCGCACCTCCGGCGGGCGCAGCAGCGACAGCGGGTCGAGGTAGGTCTCGCCGCGCCGCAGCCCCCAGTGCAGACACGCGGCGGCCGGGCACCCGGCGTGCCCCTCGGCCAGCGCGCCGATGGGGGAGCCCCGCGGCACGGCCTGACCCGCGCCCACGCCCGGCGTGACCGGCTCGTAGGTGGTGCGCAGGCCCCCGGCGTGGTCGACGCTGACCACCGGCCGGCCGGCCACCGTGCCCGCGAAGGCGACGACGCCGTCGCCGGCGGCCAGCACCGGCACGCCGGGGGAGCCGGCCAGGTCCACGCCGCGGTGGCCGGAGCCGTAGCGGTCCGGCGGCGGGTCGAACGGCCGCGTCACCGCTCCCTCGACCGGCCGCACCCACAGGTGCGCGGGAGCTCGCGGTACCGGCTCGGCGAGAGCGGCCGCCGGGGCCAGCAGCCAGGCGGTGACCAGGAGGACGACGGTCAGGACGCGCACGGGGGCGACCCTGCCGCGGACCGGGGCGGCAACGGGCCGGGATCGCCGGGCTGTGGACAGGCCCGGCGGCTGGGGAGGGCCACCGCGGACGGGGCGTATGCTGCTCGGTGCGACCCGTCTCGTGCGGGTCGACTTCGCGCGTCCTCATCCCCGTCGCCCGACGACGGGGCGGTCGCCACCTCGGTCCCCACGGTCCTCCCGCGGGGTGGTGTGGCGCCCGGA
The DNA here is from genome assembly GCF_900215145.1 of Geodermatophilus sabuli. GTDB lineage: Bacteria > Actinomycetota > Actinomycetes > Mycobacteriales > Geodermatophilaceae > Geodermatophilus > Geodermatophilus sabuli. The sequence continues at coordinate 95,727 of NZ_OBDO01000013.1, forward strand.
CGCCAGGGCGGTGCACCACCCGGTGCCCGCGACAACCGAGGAGCGTGGCCGCCCGGCGGCCGCGCGCACACAGGAAGGCTGCGACCATGGCAGTCGTCAGCATGAAGCAGCTGCTCGACAGCGGCGTGCACTTCGGGCACCAGACCCGTCGCTGGAACCCGAAGATGAAGCGCTTCATCTTCACCGAGCGCAACGGCATCTACATCATCGACCTGCAGCAGACGCTCGGGTACATCGACAACGCCTACGAGTTCGTCAAGCAGACCGTCGCCCACGGCGGCTCGATCCTGTTCATCGGGACCAAGCGCCAGGCGCAGGAGGTCATCGCCGAGCAGGCACAGCGCGTCGGCATGCCCTACGTCAACCAGCGGTGGCTGGGCGGCATGCTCACCAACTTCCAGACCGTGCACAAGCGCCTCCAGCGGCTCAAGGAGCTCGAGGACATGGAGCAGACCGGCGTGCTGGTCAGCCTGTCCAAGAAGGAGCAGCTGGTCCTCAGCCGCGAGAAGGCCAAGCTCGAGCGCAGCCTGGGCGGTATCCGCGACATGCAGAAGGTGCCCAGCGCCGTCTGGATCGTGGACACCAAGAAGGAGCACATCGCCGTCGGTGAGGCCCGCAAGCTGGGCATCCCGGTCGTCGCGATCCTCGACACCAACTGCGACCCCGACGAGGTCGACTACAAGATCCCGGGCAACGACGACGCCATCCGCAGCGCCGCCCTGCTGACCCGTGTGATCGCCGACGCCGTCGCCGAGGGCCTCATGGCCCGCTCGGCCGCGCAGGCCAACGCCGGTCGTGAGGCCGGCGAGCAGCCGGCCATCGGCGGCGACGAGCCGCTGGCCGACTGGGAGCGCGAGCTGCTCACCGGTGGCGACGCCGCCGCGGCTCCGGCCACCGAGGCGCCGGCCACCGAGGCGCCGGCCACCGAGGCGCCGGCCGCCGAGGCCACCCCGCTCCCGGAGACCCCGGCCGAGCGGCCGCAGGTCGCCGCGACCGAGGTCGCCCCCGTCGAGGGCGTCCCCGCCACGGGCGACACCACCACCGGCACCCAGGGCGCCCAGAACGGCTGATCGCGCGGCGCCGTCCCCCGCGAGCAGCGGGGGACGGCGCCCCGGCACGTCCGGGCCCGGTCGCCCGGGTCCTCACCGACTCAGCACACCCCACCCCAGACACGCTCAGCACACCCCACCCCAGACACAGAGGGAAGTGACATGGCTGGCTTCACCGCTGCCGACGTCAAGCGTCTCCGCGACGCCACCGGCGCCGGGATGATGGACTGCAAGAAGGCCCTCACCGAGGCCGACGGCGACTACGAGAAGGCCGTCGAGCTGCTGCGCATCAAGGGCGCGAAGGACGTCGGCAAGCGCCTCGAGCGCTCGACGACCAACGGCGTCGTCGTCAACAAGGACGGCGCGCTGCTCGAGCTCGACTGCGAGACCGACTTCGTCGCCAAGAACGCCGACTTCGTCACGCTGGCCGAGCGGCTGCTCGACGTCGTCCTGGCGCAGAAGCCGGCCGACGTCGAGGCGCTGCTGGCCACCGAGGTCGACGGCCAGACCGTCGCCTCGCTGATCGAGGCCGAGTCGGCCCGCATCGGCGAGAAGCTCGTGATCTCCCGGTTCGCCGTCTTCGAGGGCACCACCGCCACCTACCTGCACAAGCGGGCCACCGACCTGCCGCCGGCCATCGGTGTCGCCGTGCAGTACAGCGGTGGCAGCGAGGACGCCGCGCGCAGCCTGGCGATGCACATCGCCGCCGCCCGCCCGCGGTACCTCACCCGTGACGAGGTCCCGGCGGAGGCCGTCGAGACCGAGCGTCGCGTGGCCGAGCAGACGGCGAAGGAGGAGGGCAAGCCCGAGCAGGCGATCGTGAAGATCGTCGAGGGCCGGGTCAACTCCTACTACAAGGACTTCGTCCTGCTCGAGCAGCCGTCGATCACCGAGCCCAAGCGCACGGTCAAGCAGATCGTCGACGAGGCCGGCCTGACGGTGGAGCGGTTCGTCCGCTTCGAGGTCGGCCAGGCCTGAGGAACGACCCCGCTGCCGGCCCCACCGCTCGCACGCTCGCGGCGGGACCACCACCGGCCCCGTCCCGCATCCCGGGACGGGGCCGGTGGTCTGTCCGGCGTCTGCCGTGGGTACCCGCCCGCGGGGATGTGTCGCGCACCGATGCGGCAGGATCAGGTGAACCGCCACCGAGCGAGGGATGGACCTTGACCGACACCACCACCGCCGCCGTGCCGCTGTCGGCACCCACCGCCTTCCAGCCGGCCGACCGGGCCGGGTACAAGCGGGTCCTGCTCAAGCTGTCGGGCGAGACGTTCGGCGGCGGGAGAGTGGGCGTCGACGCCGACATCGTCCGCGGGATCGCCACGCAGCTGGCCGAGGTCGTGGGCAAGGGCGCCCAGGTCGCCGTCGTCATGGGCGGGGGCAACTTCTTCCGTGGGGCCGAGTTGTCCCAGGCCGGCATGGACCGCACGAAGGCCGACTACATGGGCATGCTCGGCACGGTGATGAACTGCCTGGCCCTGCAGGACTTCTGCGAGAAGGCGGGTCTGGAGACCCGCGTGCAGTCGGCGATCACCATGGGCCAGGTCGCCGAGCCCTACATCCCGCGCAAGGCCATCCGGCACCTGGAGAAGGGCCGCCTGGTCATCTTCGGAGCAGGTGCCGGCATGCCGTACTTCTCCACCGACACGGTGGCCGCCCAGCGGGCCCTGGAGATCGAGTGCCAGGTGCTCCTCATGGGCAAGAACGGTGTGGACGGCGTCTACGACGACGACCCCCGCCACAACCCCGACGCCGTCATGTACGACGACCTGGACTACGCCACCGTGCTGGCCAAGCAGCTCAAGGTGGCCGACGCGACGGCGATCAGCCTCTGCATGGACAACCGGATGCCGATCGTGGTCTTCAACCTGCTGCGCGACGGCAACATCGCCCGCGCCGTGGCAGGTGAGAAGATCGGGACGCTGATCAGCGACCCGGCCTGACCCGGCGGGCGCACCCCGCAGACCCGCGACACCCGCGGCGGAGATCCTCCGCCGCCCCAGGAGGAGAGACCCGTGATCGACGACACCCTGCTCGACGCCGAGGAGCGGATGGACAAGGCCCTGTCGGTCGCGCGGGAGGACCTCGGCTCGGTGCGCACCGGGCGCGCCGCCCCCTCGATGTTCAACAAGATCCTGGTCGACTACTACGGCACCCCCACACCCGTGCCGCAGATGACGTCGATCACGGTGCCCGAGGCGCGCATGGCGGTCATCAAGCCCTACGACAACGGCCAGCTGTCGGCCATCGAGAAGGCCATCCGCGACAGCGACCTCGGGGTCAACCCGACCAACGACGGCCAGATCATCCGCGTGGTGTTCCCGCAGCTGACCGAGGAGCGCCGCCGGGACCTCGTGAAGATGGCCCGGTCCAAGGGCGAGGACGCCAAGGTCGCGATCCGCAACGTGCGGCGCCGGGCCAAGGAGGAGCTGGACCGCATCGCCAAGGACGGCGAGGCCGGCGAGGACGACGTGCGCCGCGCGGAGAAGGAGCTCGACGACCTCACCGCCAAGCACGTCCACGGCATCGACGAGGCGGTCAAGAACAAGGAGACGGAGCTGCTCGAGGTCTGAGCCGCACCGTCGCTCCACCACCCATGACACCCGATCCCGATACCGGGCCGATCCCGCTGGTCGGCCGGCAGCCCGCCCCGCCGTCGTCCCGGCGGGGCGCCGACGTGCGCACGGCCCGGCCGCCGGTGCCCGCGCCGCCCACCGCGGAGCCGGCGGACGACCCGGCCACCGTCGAGGCCCCGGCCGCTGTCGCGCCGGCGACCGGGGAGGCCCCGACCACCGGCGCACCGGCCACGGTCGAGGCGCCGGTGCCCACGTCGACCACCGAGTCGATCGGAGCGGTGCTCGTCCCCGGGGCGAGGAAGTCCGGTCGCGCCGGCCGCGACATGGTCGCGGCCATCGGTGTCGGCGTCGGCCTCGGCGCGGTCATCCTCGTCTCGCTGCTGGTCTACCGTCCGGCGTTCCTGCTGGTCCTCGGGGCGGCGATCCTCGTCGGGATCGTCGAGCTCGGCCGGGCCCTCGAGGCGGGCGGCGCCCGCGCCCCGCTGGCCCCGGTGCTGGTCGGCGCGGTGGCGATGCTGGGCCTGGCCTGGACCCGGGGCACCTCCGGCCTGGTCGTCGGCTTCCTGCTCACCGTGCTGGCGGTCCTGCTGTGGCGGCTCGGTGACGGCCCGGAGGGCTACCTGCGCGACGCCTCGGCCGGCGTCCTCGTGGCGGCGTACGTGCCGCTGCTGGCCGGCTTCGCCGTCCTGCTGCTCGTCCCCGACGACGGCGCGGCCCGGGTGCTGCTGTTCATCGCCACGGTCGTCGGCAACGACGTCGGGGGCTTCGCCGCGGGCGTCCTGTTCGGCAAGCACCCCATGGCGCCGTCGGTCAGCCCGAAGAAGTCGTGGGAGGGCATGGCCGGCTCGGTGCTGGCCTGTGTCCTCATCGCGACCCCGGTCGTCACCCTGGCCCTCGACGCGCCCTGGTGGGGTGGGGTGCTCTTCGGCGCCGCTCTCGCGGTCACCGCGACCATCGGCGACCTGGGGGAGTCCCTGATCAAGCGGGACCTCGGGATCAAGGACATGGGCAACCTGCTGCCCGGCCACGGCGGGATCATGGACCGGCTGGACTCACTGCTGCCCTCGGCGGCCGTCGCGTACCTGCTGCTGGCCTGGGTCGCCCCGGTCTGAGCGCAGGTCAGCGGGTGGCGACGACCTCCCAGACCGACCCGACCACCCGGAAGCCGCGGCAGGCGTACCAGTGCCGCGGCCAGTCCTCCGCGTCCGCCTCCAGCACCACCAGGTCGCAACCGGCCCCGGCGGCCAGGGAGACCAGCCGCGCCAGGACGGCGTCGGCGTGCCCGCGGCCGCGGGCGGCCGGTTCGGTCATCATCGCCTCCACGGCCGCCGTGGCGCCGTCGACCCGGAGCTGACCCGCGGCGACCGGACGCCCCGCCGCGCGGACGGCCACGTCGTGGACGGCGACCACGGTGCCGGTGCGGTGTTCCCGGCCGATCAGCTGGGCCACCACCTCGTCGAGTTCGGGCAGGGGCGGCAGCCCGCGGCGCCAGGAGCGGTCCCACAGCGCGTGCAGCGCCCGCTGGTCGACCACCTCCGCCGCGTCCCCACCGGGCAGCGGCGCCGCCTCGCGGGCCATCACGACCAGTTCGGTGGCCTCCCAGCCGTCCGCGGCCAGCTCGGCGGCGACCGGTCCCGCGCCGGGCCAGCGCAGCGCGGCCGCGGCCACCGGCCAGTCCAGCTCGGCGGCCACGGCGGCCGTCGTCCGGGCGACGGTGGCGGCGTCGACCTGGGTGGTGAGCACGACCGTGTTGTCGTCGCGGGAGTGGGAGAACCGCGGGTCGGCGACCGCCACGCCACCGGGCACGTCCCGGACCTCGGCGGCCCGCCGCACCTGCAGCGACGTCTGCAGCGCCTGCGCCCGGCCGAACGCGTCGTCCGGCGCCGGGAGGACCGGTGGGACGGGCGGCCGCCACGGCACCACCGCGACGACGGCGGACGTGGGCAGTGGGCCGTACAGGTGGGGGAAGCGCAGGTCCGGCGGGTCTTCCGCGGTGCCCGGCTCCCACCGCACCGGGGCCTCCAGCCGGGCGGGGTCGACGACGAGCAGCACGAGGTCGCGACGTCCCGGGAACAGCCGGCCGGCCGGCCGGTGCACGTGCTCGGGAGCGGAGAGGTGCACGAAGCCGGCGTCGGCCAGCGACGGCGGCCGCAGCGCGCCCTCGGTGAGCGCGGCACGCCAGGCGGCCGGCTCCACCAGGTGCACCAGCACCGGCGGCGTCGTCATGCGGCGGCCCCGGGGAGGGGCGGGTCGGGGTCGATGCCGGCCGCGGCGAGGGCCGCCTCGACCTCGTCGCAGACGGTGCGCACGACCTGCACGCGCGCCGACCGCTTGTCGTCGCCGGCGACCACGTGCCAGCGCCCGCCCTCGTGATCGGTGCGGTCGAGCATCTCCTCGACGGCGGCCTCGTAGGCGTCCCGCTTCTCGCGGTTGCGCCAGTCCTCGTCGGTGAGCTTCCACGCGCGGTAGGGGTCCTGGCGTCGGGACTCGAAGCGGCGCAGCTGCTCGTCGGGGGAGACGTGCATCCAGAACTTGACGATGATCATCCCCTCGGCGGCGAGGGTGGTCTCCAGGTCGACGATCTCGGCGTAGGCCCGTTGCCAGGCGTCCTCGGGGGCGAAGCCCTCAACCCGCTCGACGAGCACCCGGCCGTACCAGGTGCGGTCGAGGACGGCCATGCCTCCCCACCCGGGCAGGACCGGCCAGAACCGCCACAGGAAGTGGTGCCGCTTCTCGTCGTGGGTGGGCGCGGCGAACTGGGCGACCCGCACGTGCCGCGGGTCGATCTCCTCGACCAGCCGCTTGATCGCCCCGCCCTTGCCGGAGGCGTCCCAGCCCTCGAACAGCACGCACAGCGGGGGACCGAGCTCGCCGGTGCCGAGCTGCCCGCCGAGGAGCAGACGCAGGTGCACCAGTCGCCGCTGCGCCGCGGCGAGCTGCTTCGTGGCGTCGGACTTGGACAGGCGCGCGTCGAGGTCGATCTCGGACAGACGGCTCATGACGGGAGAGGGTGGCATGACCCAGGCCGGTGTGCGCGGATGAGCAGCACCGATACCCGGAACTGCTCACCGGCGCCCGGCGTCGCCCGACCTCACATCCCGTGCTGGCGGATCCACGCGTGCATGGCGATGCCGGCGGCCACCCCGGCGTTGATCGACCGGGTGGAGCCGAACTGGGCGATCGAGAGGACCCCGTCGGCGGCCTCCCGCGCCTCGTCGGTGAGCCCGCTGCCCTCCTGGCCGAAGACCAGCACGCAGGCGCGAGGGAGGGGCTCGGTCTCCAGTGGCCGGGCGCCGGGCAGGTTGTCGACGGCGAGCAGCGGCAGCCCCTCGGACCGCGCCCAGGCGACCAGCGTGCCGACGTCGGGGTGGTGACGCACGTGCTGGTAGCGGTCGGTGACCATCGCGCCGCGCCGGTTCCAGCGCCGGCGCCCCACCACGTGGACGGCGGAGGCCAGGAACGCGTTGGCGGTGCGCACGACCGTGCCGATGTTGAGGTCGTGCCGCCAGTTCTCGATGGCGACGTGGAACGGGTGCCGGCGGGCGTCGAGGTCGGCGACGATGGCCTCGACGGTCCAGTACCGGTACCGGTCGACGACGTTGCGGCGGTCGCCGGCTGCCAGCAGCTCGGGGTCGTAGCGGGGGTCCTCGGGCCACGTCCCCTCCCACGGGCCGACGCCCACGGTGTCGAGCACGGGCTCGGGGAGGGTGAGATCCCTCTCGGCGTCCGTCACCCGCCGGAGGCTAGTGGGAGCATGGGAGGCGCCATGACTGCCCTGCCCCTGGTCTTCGACGCCCCCCGCCGGGGCAAGCCCCCGCGCCACCTGGCCGACCTCACCCGCGAGGAGGCCCGTGCTGTGGTGGCCGAGCTCGGCCAGCCGGCGTTCCGCGCCGACCAGCTCGCCCGGCACTTCTACCGCGGCGTCACCGACCCGGCGCGGATGACCGACCTGCCGGCCGCCGTCCGCGAGGCGCTGACCGGCGCGCTGCTCCCCGGTCTGCTGACGCCGGTGCGGCACCAGTCCGCCGACGGCGGGCGCACCCGCAAGACGCTGTGGCGGCTGCACGACGGCGCGCTGGTCGAGAGCGTGCTCATGCGCTACCCGGACCGCGCCACGGTGTGCATCTCCAGTCAGGCCGGCTGCGGCATGGCCTGCCCCTTCTGCGCGACCGGGCAGAGCGGCCTGACCCGCAACCTGTCGGCCGCGGAGATCATCGGCCAGGCGGTCGCGGCCGCGGCGGCGATGGCGGACGGGGAGATCCCCGGCGGGCCCGGGCGGCTGTCCAACGTCGTCTTCATGGGCATGGGTGAGCCGCTGGCGAACTACGCGCGCGTCCGCAAGACCCTCGACGCCCTGGTGACACCGACCCCGCACGGGCTGGGTCTGTCCCAGCGGTCGATCACCGTGTCCACGGTCGGCGTGGTCCCGGCGATCCGGCGGCTCACCGACGAGGGCCTCAACGTCACGCTCGCGGTCAGCCTGCACGCGCCCGACGACGAGCTGCGCGACACCCTCGTGCCGATCAACACCCGCTGGAAGGTCGCCGAGGTCGTCGCCGCCGCCGACGCGTACGCCGAGCGCACCGGGCGCCGCTACTCGGTGGAGTACGCCCTCATCCGCGACGTCAACGACCAGCCGGGGCGGGCCGACCTGCTCGGCCGGCTGCTGGCCGGGCGCCGGGCGCACGTCAACCTCATCCCGCTCAACCCGACGCCGGGCAGCCCCTGGGACGCCAGCCCGCTGCCGGCCCAGCGGGAGTTCGTGGCGCGGCTGCGCGCAGGCGGGGTGCCGACGACGGTCCGCGACACCCGCGGTCAGGACATCGACGGCGCCTGCGGTCAGCTGGCCGCGGCCGACCTGGGGCCGCGTCCCGAGGCTCGCCCCGAGCGTGCGAGGGCTGAGGAGGACGGGGTGCTCCTGGGCGTCCCGAGCGTGGCCGTGCCGACGCCGTCCCTCGAGCCGTCGGTGGAGCTGGGCGCCGAGGCGGAGGAGTGAGCGCCGCCGGCGAGTCGCCGGCGGCGGAGGCGCACGAGCACACCCACGCCGACGTCTCCGGTGGGTGGCTGCGGGCCGCCGTCTTCGGGGCCATGGACGGGCTGGTCACCAACACCGCGCTGGTGGCCGGCGTGGGTGGCGGTGGCGCCGCACCGCGGGCGATCGTCCTGTCCGGTGTGGCCAGCCTGGTCGCCGGCGCGATCTCGATGGCGCTGGGCGAGTACACCTCGGTGAAGACGCAGAACGAGCAGCTCGACCTCGAGGTGGCCAAGGAGCGCCGGGAGCTGGAGCGCAACCCGCACGGCGAGCTGGCCGAGCTGGTCGAGATGCTGCGCGTCCGAGGGGTGGACGACGAGCTGGCCCCGGTGGTGGCCCGGCAGCTGTCCCGCGACCCGGACACCGCGCTGCGGCTGCACGTCGTCGCCGAGCTGGGGCTCAACCCCGAGGACAAGCCGTCGCCGGTGACCGCGGCGGTGTCGTCGTTCCTGACGTTCGCCACGGGCGCGGTGGTCCCGCTGCTGCCGTACCTGTTCGGCGCCTCGCTGCTGTGGGTGGCGCTGCTGTGCGGCGGGGTGGGGCTGGCCGCCGCGGGTGCGGTGTCGTCGCGGTTCACGCCGCGGTCCTGGTGGTCGGCCGCGCTGCGGCAGCTGCTGTTCGGCGGGATGGCGGCGGGCATCACCTACCTGATCGGGTTGGCGATCGGCGTCAGCGTCACCTGACACACCGCGACACACGTGCGACGAGGCCCGTCCCCTGAGGGGGAGCGGGCCTCGTCACGGTCAGCGGGTGGTCACTGGCTGCGCCAGGCGTTCTTCCGCCGGAAGTAGTCGTAGACCTTCAGCAGGATCATCAGCGCGATGATGGCGCCGAGCCAGAAGTCCTCGACGCGGCCTTCGTGGTTGCCGACCCAGTAGGCGGCCATGAAGAGGATCGCGATCCAGGAGGCGATCCGGCCGGCCCGGCCGGTCTCGCCGTGCCAGCCCCATTCCTCCGGGCGCTCGTGCTCCACGGGATGGGCGTCGGCACGGACGACGGCCTCCTCGCGACCGGGCTGGTTGACCCGTTCGGTCGCGGGGTGGTCCGTCGCGATCCGCTCGCGGTGGGTCTGCTCGCTCACGCGCTCTCCTCGCTGGCGCTCGACGTCCGCGTTCGCGGCGCGGCTGTGTCCGCGGGCTCACTCGCACGCGTGCCCGCGGACCCATTCTGGCAGGAGCCCGGGGAGGGCACCGCCCGAGGTGGGACGGCGCGCCGCTGGGGAGCTGCGGGCATCGGGGAGGATGGCCCCGTGAGCGGACAGGCGCGTGAGCATCGCAGGGAGCGCCAGCGACCGAGGAGCGGAGCGCGCCGCGGGAGCGAACGGGGGGCACGGTGAGCGAACAGGCGCGTGAGCATCGCAGGGAGCGCCAGCGACCGAGGAGCGGAGCGCGCCGCGGGAGCGAACGGGGGGCACGGTGAGCGGACAGGCGCGTGAGCATCGCAGGGAGCGCCAGCGACCGAGGAGCGGAGCGCGCCGCGGGAGCGAACGGAGGGCACGGTGAGCGACCTGCGCGAGGTGACGGTGCTCGGGTCCACCGGCTCGATCGGCAGGCAGGCGATCGCGGTGGCCGAGCAGAACCCCGACCGGCTGCGGATCACCGCCCTGGCCGCGGGGGGCGGCGACATCGGGCTGCTGGCCGAGCAGGCGCTGTCCCTCGGTGTCCGGACCGTCGCCGTGGCCCGGGCCACCGCGGCGCAGGACCTCCAGCTGGCGTTCTACGCGGCCGCGTCGAAGCGCGGCTGGGCGCAGGGCGAGTACGCCCTGCCGGAGATCCTCGCCGGCCCCCGAGCGGCCGAGGAGCTGGCCACCCGCCCCGCCGACGTCGTCCTCAACGGCATCACCGGCTCGATCGGGCTGGGGCCCACGCTGGCCGCGCTCGGTGCCGGGCGCACCGTCGCCCTGGCGAACAAGGAGTCGCTGGTGGCCGGCGGTGACCTGGTCACCGCGGCGGCCGCGCCCGGGCAGCTGGTGCCGGTCGACTCCGAGCACTCGGCGCTGGCCCAGTGCCTGCGCGGCGGCGCCGGGGGCGAGGTGGCCCGGCTGGTGCTCACCGCCAGCGGCGGGCCCTTCCGCGGCCGCAGCGCCGACGAGCTGGCCGACGTCACCGTCGAGCAGGCGCTGGCCCACCCCACCTGGGCCATGGGGCCGGTGGTGACGATCAACTCCGCCACCCTGGTCAACAAGGGGCTGGAACTCATCGAGGCGCATCTGCTCTTCGGCGTGCCGTACGCCGACATCGACGTCGTGGTGCACCCGCAGTCGATCGTGCACTCGATGGTCACCTTCACCGACGGTGCCACCATCGCCCAGGCCAGCCCGCCGGACATGCGGCTGCCGATCGCCCTGGCGCTCGCCTGGCCCGACCGGCTGCCGCACGTCCAGCCGGCGCTGGACTGGTCCACGGCGAGCACGTGGGAGTTCGTGCCGCTGGACTCCGAGGCGTTCCCCGCCGTCCGGCTGGCGCGATCCGCCGGCGAGACCGGGGGTGTGGCACCGGCGGTGTTCAACGCCGCCAACGAGGAGGCGGTGGCCGCGTTCGTGGCGGGTCGGCTGCCGTTCCGGGGCATCGTCGACCTCGTCGCGCGTACCCTCGACGACGCGCCGGACCTCGGCGCCCCCACCTGCGTCGAGGACGTCCTGGCGGCGGAGAAGTGGGCCCGGGAGCACGCCCGGGGTGTCATCGCCGGAGGCTGAGCTGAGCGGGATCCTCCTGACCGTCCTCGGGATCGTCGCCTTCGCGGTCGGCCTGCTGTTCTCCATCGGCTTCCACGAGGCCGGCCACTTCTACTGGGCCCGGAAGTACGGCATGCGGGTCCCCCAGTTCATGGTCGGCTTCGGGCCGACGGTGTGGTCGCGCACCAAGGGGGAGACCGAGTACGGCATCAAGGCCGTGCCGCTGGGTGGCTACATCCGCATCGTCGGCATGATCCCGCCGGCCGAGGAGGGCGAGAGCAAGCGCGCCACCCGGATGCGCAGCTTCATCGCCGAGGTCCGCGGGCAGGCGCTCAACGACGTCCGGCCCAGCGACGCCGGGCGGGTGTTCTACGCCAAGCCCTGGTGGCAGCGCGTCATCGTGATGTTCGCCGGTCCATTCCACAACCTGGTGCTGGCGGTCCTCTTCTTCGCGATCACGCTGACCGCCGTCGGCACCAGCGTCTTCACCACCACGGTGCGGGACGTGCCCGCGTGCGTGCTGCCGGCCGGGGCCGCCAGCGCCACCGCCGAGGAGCCGTGCTCGGTGCCGATCACGGCCGACGGCCAGCTGTGCGAGGCCGGCGCGGCCGGCTGCGGTCTCCCGCAGCAGAGCCCCGCCGCGGCCGCCGGGCTGCGCCCCGGCGACACGATCGTGGCCATCGGCGGGACGCCGGTGGACCGCACCGCGTACGACAGCTGGACGGCGGTGCAGGAGGCGATCCGCACCAGCCCCGGGGAACCGCTGTCGCTGACCATCGAGCGCGACGGGCAGCAGCGGGACCTCACCGTCACGCCCATCGCCAACACCGTGTACGTCGAGGCCGGCAGCGACGAGACCACCACCGCCGGCTACCTGGGCGTCGCCCCGACGCCAGAGCTGGCCCGCCAGTCGCTGGCCGACCTGCCCGGCTACTTCGGGATGGTCGTCGCGAACTCCGTCGAGCGCCTGGTCGAGATCCCCGAGAAGGTCCCGCAGCTGTTCCGTGCTGCGTTCCTCGGTGAGGAGCGGGACGAGAACGGGCCGATCGGGGTGGTCGGCGTCGGCCGCATCTCCGGCGAGGTGTTCGCCATCCCGGAGTTCACCGGCGCGCAGAAGGTCAGCTTCTTCCTGAGCCTGCTGGCCAGCGTCAACCTGGTGCTGTTCCTGTTCAACCTGCTGCCGATCTACCCGCTCGACGGCGGGCACGTCGCCGGGGCGCTGTACGAGAAGGCGCGCGCGGTCGTCGCCCGGCTGCGCGGGCGTCCCGACCCGGGGCCGTTCGACATCGCCCGGCTGATGCCGGTGGCCTACGTCGTCGCCGGGTTGTTCATCGTGCTGTCCGGGTTGTTGCTCGTCGCCGACATCGTCAACCCGATCACGCTGCAGTAGCCGCGGTCGCCGCCGCCCCGGCAGGGGTCACAGCCGCGGCGGCGGCACCACGGTGCACACCGGGCGATACTGGGTGTCATGGCGACCCCCGTCAGTCTCGGCATGCCCGCTGCGCCCCCGCCCGTCCTGGCCCCGCGCCGGAGGACCCGTCAGCTCGACGTCGGCGGTGTCGGGGTGGGCAGCGACTCCCCGGTCAGCGTGCAGTCGATGACGACGACCAAGACCGCCGACATCAACGCGACCCTCCAGCAGATCGCCGAGCTCACCGCCGCCGGCTGCCAGATCGTGCGGGTCGCGGTCCCCGACACCGACGACGCCGAGGCGCTGCCGGCGATCGCGGCGAAGTCCCAGATCCCGGTGATCGCCGACATCCACTTCCAGCCCCGCTACGTCTTCGCGGCCATCGACGCCGGCTGCGCCGCCGTCCGGGTCAACCCGGGCAACATCAAGAAGTTCGACGACAAGGTCGGTGAGATCGCCAAGGCGGCGGGGGACGCCGGCATCCCGATCCGGATCGGCGTGAACGCCGGTTCCCTCGACAAGCGACTGCTGGCCAAGTACGGCAGGGCGACCCCCGAGGCGCTGGTCGAGTCGGCGCTGTGGGAGTGCTCGCTGTTCGAGGAGCACGGCTTCCGCGACATCAAGATCTCGGTCAAGCACAACGACCCGGTGGTCATGGTGCGGGCCTACGAGCTGCTCGCCGCGCAGTGCGACTACCCGCTGCACCTGGGCGTCACCGAGGCCGGTCCCGCCTTCCAGGGCACGATCAAGTCCGCGGTCGCCTTCGGCGCGTTGCTCTCCCAGGGCATCGGCGACACGATCCGCGTCTCCCTCTCCGCCCCGCCGGTGGAGGAGGTCAAGGTCGGCACCCAGATCCTGGAGTCGCTGAACCTGCGCCAGCGCGGCCTGGAGATCGTCAGCTGCCCCTCCTGCGGCCGCGCCCAGGTCGACGTCTACACCCTCGCCAACGAGGTCACCGCCGGGCTGGAGGGGATGGAGGTGCCGCTGCGGGTGGCCGTCATGGGCTGCGTCGTCAACGGCCCGGGGGAGGCCCGCGAGGCCGACCTCGGCGTCGCGTCCGGCAACGGCAAGGGACAGATCTTCGTGCGGGGCGAGGTGATCAAGACCGTGCCCGAGTCGCAGATCGTCGAGACCCTCATCGAGGAGGCCATGCGCCTGGCCGGTGAGCAGATCGACGCCGGGGCCCCCTCCGGGGCGCCGGTCGTCACCGTCGGCTGATCCGGCCGGTGCTCCGTACGCCGACCGCCCGGGTCCTCGACGAGACCGACGAGCCGGCCGTCCGCCGCCTGCTGGGCACCGATCCCGTGGCTGCCTGCGTGATCGCCGGTCGGGTGGAGGCCGCGGGCACCGCGGCGCGGGCCCTCGGCGCCCCGCTGTGGGGCGTCGGCACGGGCCGTTCCCTCGACGCGATCTGCCTGGCCGGGGCGAACCTCATCCCCTTCGCCGTCCCCGGCAGTGAGCGCACCGCGGCCGCCGCGTTCGCCGAGCGGGCGCGGCGGGCCGGGCGGCGCTGCTCGACCATCGTCGGCCCCGCGGCCGCCGTCGCGCCGCTGTGGGAGCTGCTGGAGCCGTCGTGGGGTCCCGCCCGCGACCACCGTCCCCGCCAGCCGCTGCTGGCCATCGAGGGCCCGCCGGCGGTGGCCCCCGAGCCGCGGGTGCGGCCGGTGCGCCCCGCCGAGCTGGAGGTCCTGATGCCGGCGGCGGTGGCGATGTTCACCGAGGAGGTCGGCGTCAGCCCGTTGCGGGTGGACGGCGGCGCGGGCTACCGCGCACGGGTCGCCGACCTGGTGCGCGCCGGCCAGTCCCTGGCCTGGATCGAGGACGGCGAGGTCCTGTTCAAGGCGGAGATCGGCGCGGTCTCCCGCTCCGTCTGCCAGGTGCAGGGTGTCTGGGTCGCCCCCGCGCACCGTGGCCGGGGCATCGGCACCGCCGGCACCGCGGCCGTCGTCGAGTACGCCCGCGTCGCGATCGCGCCGGTGGTGAGCCTCTACGTCAACGACTTCAACGCACCGGCCCGGGCCTCGTACGCCCGCGTCGGGTTCCGCGAGGTCGGGCGGTTCGCCAGCGTCCTGTTCTGATGGAGGACGACCCTCTCCCCATGCCTCGGAGAAGGACCCCCTGCAGGGGGCTGCCTCCAGGGGATCGGTGATCCCTCTGGAACGCTGTCTCCCCGTGTGCACACGTCGGGGGACGGTCCTGGGAACCACGCTCGTACTGATCGCCGCGCCGGCACTGGCCGCCTGCTCGGGGGACCCGTCCGAGGAGGTGCGCGCCGCGGCGGAGGGGTTCCTCGAGGACTGGGCCGCCGGCGACGTCGAGGCCGCCGCCGCCGCGACCACGGACCCGGAGGCCGCCGGCGCGCTGCTGGACCAGGCGGCCGCCGACCTCCCCGACGCCGCCCTGACACCGGAGCTCGGCACCGTCGCGGTCGAGGACGGCACCGCCACCGTGGCGTGGACCGCCACCTGGGACCTCGCCGCCGCCCCCGAGTGGAGCTACCCGGCCACACTGCAGCTGCGCGCGGCCGAGGAGGGCTGGGACGTCGTCGCCGAGCCGGCCCTCGTGCACCCCGAGCTCGGCGAGGGCCAGCACCTGGTGCTCACCCGCGAGCTGCCCGACCGGGCGGCGATCACCGACGCGACCGGGCAGCCGCTGTTCTCGCCCACCGAGGTGGTCGACGTCGGGGTCGACCCGGCGCAGGTCACCGACCTGCCGGCCCTGGCCCAGGCGCTGTCGGCAGCCACCGGGGTCGCCGCCGAGGAGATCACCGCCGACGTCCAGGCCGCCCCCGCCGGCCAGTTCGTGCCGGTGATCACGCTGCGCCGCCCGGACTTCGAGGCGATCCGCGCCCAGGTGTTCGACCTGCCCGGCGCGGTGTTCCCCACCGGCACCCGTCTGCTCGCCCCCACCTCCCGGTTCGCCGCGGCGCTGCTCGGCCGGGTCGGACCCGCGACGGCCGAGGTGCTGGAGGAGGCGGCCGTGGACGGCCGGCCGGCCTACGCCGCCGGCGACCAGCTGGGCCTCTCCGGCCTGCAGCGGGCCCTGCAGGAGCAGCTGACCGGCACCGCCGGGTTCACGGTCAGCGTGGCCAGCACCGACGGGAGCACCGGCGACACCGGCCGCGAGATCGACGCGGTGGCCCCGGCCCCCGGCGAGCCGGTGCAGACGCCGCTGGTCCCGGCGGTCCAGAACGCCGCGGATGCCGCCGTCGCCGGCCAGCCGCTGCCCGCGCACCTGGTGGTCGTCCGGCCCGGCAGCGGCGAGGTCCTCGCCGTCGCCTCGAACGAGGCCGCCGTCGCCGGCAACGCGCTGGCCGGCCAGTACCCGCCGGGGTCGAGCATGAAGACCATCAGCGCGACCGCCCTGCTGGCCACCGGCACACTGACGCCGCAGACGCCGGTGCCGTGCCCCGGCACGTTCGTCGTCGACGGCCGCGAGTTCGAGAACCAGGACCAGTTCGACCTGGGCACGGTGCCGTTCACCGAGGCGTTCGCGCAGTCCTGCAACACCACCTTCATGCAGCAGGCGCTGCAACTGCCCGACGACGCCCTCGCCGCCGCGGCCGCGACCTACGGGGTGGGCACCGACTGGCAGCTGCCGGTCGACGTGTTCGGGGGCAGCGTCCCCGCCGACAGCACCGGGACGACGAAGGCGGCCAACGCCATCGGCCAGGGGCAGGTGCTGATGAGCCCGGCCCAGATGGCCCTGGTCGCCGCGGGCGTGGCCGGCGGCACCCCGGCGGTGCCGGTGGAGGTCGTCGGTGCCGAGCCCGCGGGGGCGGTGCCGACGGGTCCGGATCCCGCCGTGCTCGACGCGCTCCGGCCGATGATGCGCCAGGTGGTGCTCTCCGGGACGGCCACCGCCCTGGCCGACCGCGGCGAGGTCTACGGGAAGACCGGCACGGCTGAGTACGGCAGCAACACCCCGCCGGACGCCCACGGCTGGTTCATGGGCTACCAGTTGGCCGGCCCGCAGGGCGACCTCGCCTTCGCCGTGCTCGTCGAGGGCGGGCAGTCCAGCAGCCTGGCCGTCGGGGTGACCGACGCCTTCCTCGGCGGGCTGGGGTAGCCCCCGCGGCAGGGCTCATGCGTGGCGGAAGGCGGCCCGCTCGGCGCGCTCGAAGCGGCCGCGCGTCAGGCGGAGCAGCACGCGGAAGGCCCGCCCGCCCTCCCCGAAGGCGGCGTCCACCCGCCCGGCGAGCCGGTCCCGCGCGGCGGCGTCCGGGGCGTACGCCATGGCGGTGAAGCCGGTTGCGCAGGACTCCAGCAGCGGGTCGATCAGCTCGTGCTCGGCCGCCATCGCCTCGAGCGTCGCGCGGGCGGCCGGGTCCCCGGCGGCGTCGACGGAGGCGAGGAGTACCGGCCAGAGGGCGGTGTCCTCGATGGTGTGGTGGTGGTGCAGCACCGAGGCGAAGCGGTGCCAGCGGGCCGACAGGGCCCGCCAGGCCGCGACGTCGTCCAGCGGGGTCCGCCGGACGGCGGTGGCGAAGCGGCCCAGGTCGCGGCGGAAGGCGTGGTGCATCACGTACATGCCGCTCAGGTCGTGCGGGCCCTCGGCCACGGCGGCCTGACCGGGCAGGTGCAGCTGGCGGCGGACGTCGGTGGGCGTGCTCATCGCGGGTCTCTCCCGGGGGCGACGGAGCCGGGCGTCCTCGCTCCGGCGACCGCCACCCTCGGGGCCCGGACTTGCAGGCCGCTTGCAGCCGGCTGGTCGCGCCCGCGGTCAACCCTGGGGCAGCCCGGGGAAGGGCGTGGTGACCGGCGTCCGCACGGCGGCACCGCGCCAGCCCACCGCCCGCACCTCGGCGCCGGCCAGCTCGTCGACGGCCATCCGGCGGACCGTGGACTGCACGGCCTGGTCCAGCACCCGCACCCAGGCCGCCGCGACGCCGTCCTCTAGCACGACCGCCAGCGCCGCGGCGTCCACGGCCGACAGGACCGGGAACGGGAGCGCGTAGCCGGCCTCGGCCGGCACCGGGTCGTCGCCGCGCTGCTGCAGCAGCTCGGCCAGCCGGTCGCGGACGTCGCGGTGGGCGTTCTCGGCCGCGGACACCTGCGGGCGGGAGCCCGCCGTCAGTGCCGCGCCGACCGTGCCGTAGCCCCAGACGGCGGCGTGCTCGGCGGCCAGCGCCTCGCGCAGCGCGGTCGTCTCGGTCCCCTCGTCCCGGACGCCGTCGTCAGTCACGTGTCCCCTTCCGCGCGGATCGACCGGTCATGCCAGCGCCGCCTCGTGCCCCCGCAGCCCGGCGGCCAGCGACCCCAGCAGGGCGGCGCGGGCACCGGTCTGGTCCACGCCGGCGTCGGCGTGCGAGCGGGCCGCGGCACCGACCTGACTGCGCAGCCAGCCCCGCACGTCGGCTCCGGCCGGGGGAGCGGTCCCCGACGGTGAGGAGGAGACGGTGGACGGGCCGGCCGACGGAGCCGCCGCCCGCAGCCGCTCCAACTGGGTGCCGGCCTGCGTCGCGAGCTCGCCCACCTCGGCGCCGAGCGTCGGGTCGGCGGCCGCCGCCGACGCGTAGGCGGCGACCACGGTCTCCTGCACGGCGACCTGGCCGGCCAGCTGGTCGGTCTCCGCGGTGCTGACCTCCGGCGCACCGGTGGAGCCGGACGTGCAGCCGGTGGCGGCGAGGGCCAGCCCGGCCGAGGCCGCCAGCAGCGCGCGTCGCGAGAACCCCCGGGGTGCGGGGGCGGTGGGGGGGAGCATCACCCCCATCCTCGCAGCCGCGACCCCGCCGGTGCGGCAGCACACGGCAGGGGGACCGGTCCTCGGCGCCGGGTCTCGGGGGTGACCGCCGGGCGGTAGCCTGGCTCTTCGCCCGGTACCGGGCCCGGCGGCTGGTCCGCCGTCGCCCGCGGGGGCGCCCCCGGGGCGGCAGCCGCCCCGCGCGTGCCCGACCGAGCCCAGGAGGGAGAGGGAGCCCGTGTCCGCCGCTTCCCGCACCGACCCCGTGGCCACCCGGCTGGCCGGCCTGATCGGGCCGGTCGTCGACGCCGCCGGGTACGACCTGGAGGAGCTCGTCGTCACCCCGGCCGGCCGGCGCAGCGTCGTCCGGGTGGTGCTCGACCGCGACGAGGGGGTCACCCTCGACGACGTCGCCGAGGTGAGCCGGGCGGTCTCCGCGGCCCTCGACGAGGACGACGCCGAGTTCGGCGGGCTGTCCTACGTGCTGGAGGTCACCAGTCCCGGGGTGGACCGGCCGCTGACCGAGCCCCGGCACTGGCGCCGCAACACCGGTCGCCTGGTCAGCGTGGGCGTGGGTCCGCAGGGTGCGGTCGAGCAGGTGACCGCGCGGGTCCTCGAGGTGGACGACACCGGGGTCTCCCTCGCGGTGGAGGCCAAGGGCAAGCCGGGGGCGAGGAAGCGCCCCCCGACGCAGCGGCACGTGTCGTGGCCGGAGCTCGGCACCGGCCGGGTGCAGGTGGAGTTCAGCCGGCCCGACCCGGGAGCCCAGCCGGATCCCGCGGACGACGACGACGGAGGAGGACAGTGAACATCGACGTGACCGCCCTCAAGGCGGTCGAGCGGGAGAAGGGCATCCCGGCCGACACGGTCATCGAGGCGATCGAGACCGCGCTGGTGACGGCCTACCGGCACGCGGACGGCGCGGCCAAGCACGTCCGGGTGCACGTGGACCGCAAGAGCGGCGAGGTCGCCGTCCTGGCCCAGGAACTGGGCCCTGACGGCGAGGTCGTGCGCGAGTGGGACGACACCCCCGGCGACTTCGGCCGGATCGCGGCCAGCACCGCCAAGCAGGTGATTGTGCAGCGGCTGCGCGACGCCGAGCACGAGCAGACCTTCGGCGAGTACGTCGGCAAGGAGGGCGACATCGTCAGCGGCATCGTGCAGGCGCACGACCGCCGCAACGTCCAGGGCACCGTGCTGATCGACATCGGCAAGGTGGAGGCGGTGCTCCCGCCCACCGAGCAGGTGCCCGGCGAGACCTACACGCACGGCAGCCGGATCAAGGCCTACGTGGTGTCGGTGGCCCGCACCTTCCGCGGCCCGCAGGTCACCGTCTCGCGCACCCACCCCAACCTCGTGCGGAAGCTGTTCGCGCTGGAGGTGCCCGAGATCGCCGACGGCAGCGTCGAGATCGTGGCCGTGGCCCGCGAGGCCGGACACCGGTCGAAGATCGCCGTCCGCACCAAGGTGCCCGGGCTCAACGCCAAGGGATCCTGCATCGGCCCCATGGGCCAGCGGGTGCGCAACGTCATGAGCGAGCTGCACGGCGAGAAGATCGACATCGTCGACTGGTCGGACGACCCGGCCACCTTCGTCGCCTCGGCCCTGAGCCCGGCACGGGTGAGCAGCGCCCACGTCGTCGATCCCCAGGCCAAGGCCGTGCGCGTCGTCGTCCCCGACTACCAGTTGTCGCTGGCGATCGGCAAGGAGGGGCAGAACGCGCGGCTGGCCGCGCGGCTGACCGGCTGCCGCATCGACATCCGCAGTGACGCCCAGGCCGACGACGCGTCGCCGTCCCCGGGGGAGGGCCGGGCGCCGCTGCGCTCCGGCGCGCAGGCCGCCGGGACCGGTGGTCCGAGCGCGCGGCGCGGCGGACCGGGTGGAGGATCACGTCCCGGTCGGGTGGCCGGTGGCCGGAGTGCGGAACACCCTGGGCGCTCCGCGCGCTAGAGTGCAAGGTGGCCGAATCGTCTGTCCCGGTGCGCACGTGTGTGGGCTGCCGGAAACGCGCTCCGGTCACCGATCTGCTGCGTGTCGTCGCCCGGAACGGGACTCTCGTCCCCGATCCGCGGCGGACGCTCCCCGGCCGGGGGGCGTCGTTGCACCCCAACCCGGAGTGCCTGCACGCAGCGGAGCGACGCCGGGCCTTCGTCCGGGCGCTGCGCAGCAGTGCCCCGGTCGAGGCCGGTCCGCTGCGGGCCCACCTGCTCGGCACGCCGTCCACGGCGGCCGGGGGAGCGGGGCCCGGGGCGGGCGATGGACGAACGACAGACCGCAGCAACACAGACGGATCGGCATCGGGCCGGTCCGCAGTCGAGGGCAGGACGTCGTCGGATGAGCAAGCCGTGAAGTCCCCACGATGACCATGCAGGACTAACAACGAGGTCGAGCGGGCCAGCCGCCGGCCTCACAAAGAGGAGATCCGTGCCAGGCAAAGCCCGCGTACACGAACTCGCCAAGGAGTTCGGTGTCGACAGCAAGACCGTGCTCGCCAAGCTCAAGGAGCAGGGCGAGTTCGTGAAGTCCGCGTCCTCCACCGTCGAGGCCCCCGTGGCCCGTCGGCTCCGGGAGGCCTTCGTCGCCGGTTCCGGTGGCGGCAACCGTGGCGGCTCGGCCGCCGTTCCGAAGCCGGGTCCCCGGCCCGCTCCGCGTCCGGCCGCGCCTGCCCCGCAGGCGCCGGCGGCCTCGGTGCCGGCTGCTCCGGCTCCCGCCCCGGCCCCCTCCGCCCCCGCGGCTCCCGCCCTGGCGGCGACCCCCGCACCGCAGACGCCCTCCGCCCCGGTGGCGGGCGCTCCTGGTGCACCCGCTCCCGCCCCGCGCCCCGGTGCGGTCCGTCCCGGTGCTCCGGTCCCCGGTGCCCCGACGCCCGGCCCCCGGCCGGCGCCGGCGCCCCAGACCCCCGCGGCCAGCGCTCCGGCGCAGCAGCCGCCGGCGGCGCCGAGCGGTCCGCGTCCCGGCCCGGCCACGCCGCGTCCGGCCGGCGGTGCCACCCCGGGTGCGCAGCGCCCCGCCGGCGGCGCCCCCGGCGGTCCGCGTCCCGGCCCCCGGCCGGCTCCGCGGCCGGGTAACAACCCCTTCAGCAGCGCGCCGCGTCCGGCACCCGCCGGTGGGCCGCGTCCCGGCCCCGGCGCGGGCCCCCGGCCCGGCCCGGGCGGTCCCCGTCCGGCGCCCGGCGGCGCGCGTCCGGCTCCGGGTGCGGGTGGTCCCCGTCCGGCTCCCGGTGCGGGTGGCCCGCGTCCGGCCGCCGGTCCCGGCGGCCCGCGCCCGAACCCGGGCATGATGCCCCAGCGCCCGAGCCCCGGCATGATGCCGCCGCGGCCGGCCGGTGCCGGCCGTCCCGGTGCGCCGGGCGGCGGCGGCCGTGGCCGTCCCGGCGGTGCGCCCGGTGGCGGTGGCGGCGGCTTCCGTCCCGGTGGCGGTGGCGGTGGCGGCGGCGGTGGCGGTGCCCCCGCCGGTGGTGGCTTCCGTGGTGGCGGCGGTGGCCGCGGCCGTGGCCGTGGTGGCTCGGGTGCCGGTACCGCCGGTGCCTTCGGCCGTCCCGGTGGTCGGGGTCCGGTCCGTGGCCGCAAGAGCAAGAAGCAGCGGCGTCAGGAGTTCGACTCGATGGCGGCGCCCAGCATGGGCGGCGTCCAGTTGCCCCGTGGCAACGGACAGACCGTCCGGCTGCCCCGTGGCGCCTCGCTGACCGACCTGGCCGAGCGCATCGGCGCCCAGCCGGCCGCGCTGGTCACCGCCTTGTTCCACCTGGGCGAGATGGTCACCGCGACGCAGTCGGTCAACGACGAGACGCTCCAGCTGCTCGGTGCCGAGATCGGCTGGGTCATCCAGGTCGTCAGCCCGGAGGACGAGGACCGCGAGCTCCTCGAGACCTTCGACCTCACCTTCGGTGACGAGGAGGGTGACGAGGAGGACTGGTCCGCCCGTCCCCCGGTCGTGACCGTCATGGGTCACGTCGACCACGGCAAGACCAAGCTCCTCGACGCCATCCGGAACGCCAACGTGGTGGCCCGGGAGGCCGGTGGCATCACCCAGCACATCGGCGCCTACCAGATCGTCAGCGAGCTGGAGGGCGAGGAGCGCCCGATCACCTTCATCGACACCCCCGGTCACGAGTCGTTCACCGCGATGCGTGCCCGTGGTGCGAAGGTCACCGACATCGTCGTGCTGGTCGTCGCGGCCGACGACGGCGTCATGCCGCAGACGGTCGAGGCGCTCAACCACGCCCAGGCCGCCGACGTGCCGATCGTGGTCGCGGTCAACAAGATCGACAAGGAGGGGGCCAACCCCGCCAAGATCCGCCAGCAGCTCACCGAGTACGGGCTGGTGGCCGAGGAGTACGGCGGCGACACGATGTTCGTCGACGTCTCCGCGACCACCCGTCAGGGCATCGACGACCTGCTCGCGGCGATCCTGCTCACCGCGGACGCCTCGCTGGACCTGCGCGCCAACACCGAGCAGGACCCGCAGGGTGTGGTCATCGAGGGCAAGCTGGACAAGGGCCGTGGTCCCGTCGCCACGGTGCTGGTCCAGCGCGGCACGCTGCGTCAGGGCGACTCGATCGTGGCCGGCGATGCCTACGGCCGCGTCCGGTCGCTGCTCGACGAGCACGGCAACAAGCTGAAGGAGGCCCTGCCGGCCCGGCCCGTGCAGGTCGTCGGCCTCACCTCGGTGCCGCGTGCCGGTGACACCTTCCTCGTGGTCGAGGAGGACCGGGTGGCCCGGCAGATCGCCGACCGCCGCCAGGCCCGCATCCGCAACGCGCAGAACGCCTCCATGCGCAAGCGGATCAGCCTCGAGGACCTCGACGCCGCTCTCAAGGAGACGCGTCAGCTCAACCTGATCATCAAGGGCGACAACTCGGGCACCGTCGAGGCGCTCGAAGAGGCGCTGATGAAGATCGAGGTGAGCGACGACATCTCGCTGCGGGTCATCCACCGCGGCGTCGGTGGCATCACCAAGAGCGACATCGACCTCGCGCTGGCCGACGACGTCATCGTCCTGGGCTTCAACGTCCGGGCCGAGGGCCAGGCCACCGAGCTGGCCAACCGCGAGGGTGTGGACGTCCGGTACTACACGGTCATCTACCAGGCCATCGACGAGATCGAGGCCGCCCTCAAGGGCATGCTCAAGCCCGAGTACGAGGAGGTCCAGCTCGGTACCGCGGAGGTCCGCGAGGTCTTCCGGGTGCCGAGGATCGGCAACGTCGCCGGTTCGCTGGTCCGCAGCGGCACGATCGTCCGCAACTCGAAGGCCCGGCTCATCCGTGACGGTGCCGTGGTCGCCGACAACCTGTCGGTGGAGTCCCTCCGCCGGTTCAAGGACGACGCGACCGAGGTCCGCGAGGGGTACGAGTGCGGTATCGGCCTGGGGTCGTTCAACGACATCAAGGTCGACGACGTGATCGAGACCTTCGAGATGCGCGAGAAGCCGCGCGTGTGACGGAGGACCCCGTCCCGAGCCTCGCCCCACGCGAGC
Organism: Geodermatophilus sabuli; assembly: GCF_900215145.1. Lineage (GTDB taxonomy): Bacteria > Actinomycetota > Actinomycetes > Mycobacteriales > Geodermatophilaceae > Geodermatophilus > Geodermatophilus sabuli. Next base: position 119,626 of record NZ_OBDO01000013.1, read on the forward strand.
TCGGGACGGGGCCGGGCGGGGCTGACGTCGCCCAGCGGTGGGACGGGAGGTGATCCGGTGTTCACCGGGTCGCTGACCGCCGACCTGCTGCTGGGCGACGTCCACTCGCTCAAGGGCAAGCGTGCCGTGGTCCGGCCCATCGTGGCCGAGCTGCGGCGCCGCTTCGCCGTCGCCGCCGCCGAGGTCGGCGACCAGGACCTGCACCGCCGGGTCCAGGTCGCGGTGGCCACGGTGGCGGCCGACGCCGGTCAGGTCACCGACGTGCTCGACGCCTGCGAGCGGTTGCTGGCCGAGCGGCCGGAGGTGACGCTGCTGTCGACGCACCGGCAACTGCTCTCCGACACCGACTGAGGACCCGTGCCCCACCGCTCGTAGAAGGACCCCCTGCCCCACCACCCGCAGGCTCGCGGCGGGCCCTGCAGGGGGGCCGTGACCCCCGCTGATCCGGCGTCGCCCGACGCCCTGACCGAGGAGGGCCGTGATGGCCGACCCGGCCCGCGCCCGCAAGCTGGCGGTGCGCATCCGCCAGATCGTCTCCGCCGCCATCGAGACGCAGATCAAGGACCCCCGACTCGGCATGGTGACCGTCACCGACGCCCGCGTGACCAGCGACCTGCGTGAGGCCACGGTCTTCTACACGGTGTACGGCGACGCCACCCAGGTCGAGGACTCCGCCAGGGCGCTGTCGTCGGCGACCGGCGTGCTCCGCTCCACCGTGGGCAAGCAGACCGGGATCAAGTTCGTCCCGACCCTCACGTTCATCGCCGACCACGTGCCCGACACCGCCCGCGAGCTCGACGAGGCGCTCGAGCGGGTGCGGCACGCGGACGCCGAGCTCGCCCGCCTGCGCGAGGGCGCGGCGTACGCCGGGGAGCCCGACCCCTACCGCCGTCCGGCGGAGGACGACGAGGACGGCGAGGGCCGTGCCGACACCCTGGGCGCCGGCACGGCCGACGACGGGGTCGAGGTCCCGACCGAGAGCAGGAGCGCATCGTGAGCGAAGTCGACCCGGCGCCGGCCGACGCGGACCGCAACGAGCTGGGCGGCCGCCCCGAGCCCACCGCCGGTGACCCCACCGACGGCGGGAAGACCGGGGAGATCGGCGATGCCCCGAGCATCACCTCCGACGAGCCGGACGACGGCGGACCGGGCTTCCCCGTCGGCGGCGGCGACGTGACCGAGGAACAGGACGCGCCGCCGGTCGCCGACCCCGGCCCGGGCGCGTGAGCGTCGCGCTCCCGCCCGGCACCGACATCACCGCGCGCGCCGCCGCCGTCCTCGCCGAGGCCGCCGAGCTCCGGGCGACCGTCGTCCTGTCCGGGCACGTCCAGCCCGACGCCGACGCCCTCGGCAGCACGCTCGCCCTGGCCGAGGGGCTGCGCCGTCGTGGGGCCCGCGTGCTGGCGACCTTCCCGGAGCCCTTCGTGCTGCCCGCGTCCCTGGCCTGGTTGCCCGGTGCCGAGGGGCTGGTGCCCTCCACCGCCGTCCCCGGCTCCCCGGACGTCTTCGTCAGCCTCGACGCCGCCTCGCCGGGCCGGCTCGGGGAGCTGGCGGTGCTGCTGGAGCGTGCGGCCACCTCCGTCGTCGTCGACCACCACGCCAGCAACCCCGGGTTCGGGGCGGTCCGCGTGGTCGACCCGGCCGCGCCCGCGACGGTGGCGCTCGTCGCCGACCTGCTCGACGGGCTCGGGGTGACGCTCGACCAGCGGCTGGCCACCTGCCTCTACGCGGGCCTGGCCGCCGACACCGGGTCCTTCCGGTTCGGCAACACCCGGCCGGACACCCACGATCTCGCTGCCCGCCTGCTGGCCACCGGCATCGACCACGCCGCCATCAGCCAGCGGCTGTTCGACACCGCGCCGTTCGGCTGGCTGGGGCTGCTGTCGGTGGTCGCGGGCCGGGCCGTGCTGGAGCGCGGCGTCGGCGCCGGCCTGGTCTGGACCTGGTCGAGCACCGCCGAGGCCGCCGAGCACGGCCTGCCCGGCGAGCAGCTGGAGGCGCTGGTCGACGTCGTGCGCTCCACCGAGGAGGCGGACGTGGCGTGCGTGCTCAAGGGGCAGGACGACGGGTCGTGGTCGGTGTCCCTGCGCTCCCGCGGCGCGACCGACGTCGCCCGGGTGGCCATGGCTCTGGGCGGCGGAGGTCACCGTGCCGCGGCCGGCTTCACCTCCCACCAGGACCGGGAGGGCACCATGGCGGCGGTCCGCGCGCAGCTGTGCCAGGCCTGACCCACGATCATGGCCGTGTGACCACCTCGCCGGCTCATCCGGTGGTCCCGGCGCCATGATCGTCGAGGGGCGACGGGGGCCCGGGGTCCTCGCGCTGGCGGCGCCGGCGCTGGTCGTGCTGGCCGCCGAGCCGCTGTACCTGCTGGTCGACACCGCCGTCGTCGGCAACCTGGGCACCGTGGCGCTCGGTGGTCTGGCCATCGGCGGCGGGCTGCTGGCCTGGGCGGTGGCGCTGCTGAACTTCCTCGCCTACGGCACCACCGCCCGTGCCGCCCGCCGCGCCGGCGCCGGGGACCGGGCGGGTGCGGTCGCCGAGGGCGTGCAGGCCACGTGGCTGGCCCTCGGTCTCGGGCTGCTGGTGCTGGTCGTCTTCCAGGCGCTGGCCGGACCGCTGACCCGCACGCTCGCCGGCGGTGCCGGTCCCGTCGCGGCCGCGGGTGAGACGTGGTTGCGCATCGCCGGCCTGGGCGCGCCGTTGCTGCTGGTGTCGCTGGCCGGCAACGGCTGGCTGCGCGGTGTGCAGGAGCTGCGGCGGCCCATGCGCTACGTGCTCGCCGGCAGCCTGGTCAGCCTGGTGCTGTGTCCGCTCCTGGTGCACGCGGCCGGCCTGGGGCTGCCCGGCTCGGCCGTCGCGAACGTCGCCGGGCAGGCGGTCTCGGCGGCGCTCTTCGTCCGCGCGATCCTGCGGGAGGAGGTCGGCTGGCGTCCTCGCCCGGCGGCCATCCGGGCGCAGCTGGTCATCGGGCGCGACCTGCTCCTGCGCGCGGCCGTCCTCCAGCTCGCCTTCCTCGTCGCGACCGGCGTGGTGGCGCGGGCCGGCACCGCGGAGCTCGGCGCCCACCAGATCGCGATCCAGCTGTTCTTCTTCCTCGCCCTCGTGCTGGACGCCTACGCGATCGCCGCGCAGACGCTCGTCGGCCAGGCCCTGGGCGCCGGCCGGCCCGACGACGCCCGCGCCACCGCGCGGCGGGTCACCGGATGGGGCCTGGCCACCGGCGTGCTGGTCGCCGCGGTGCTGCTCATCGTCCGCCCGGTGGTACTGCCGTTGTTCACCGACGACCCCGCGGTCGTCGCGCAGGCCGGCGTCGCCTGGTGGTTCCTCGCCGGCATGCAGCCGCTGGCAGGGGTGGTGTTCGCGCTGGACGGCGTGCTCATGGGCGCCGGCGACGTCGGCTACCTCCGCACCGTGACCATCGGCGCCGCGCTGGTGGGGTTCGTGCCGCTGTCGCTGCTGGCCGTCCCGCTCGGGTGGGGGCTGGCCGGCGTGTGGACCGGCCTCGTGCTCTTCATCGCCCTGCGGCTCGTCGCCGTCCTGGTCCGGGTGGCGGGGGACCGATGGCTGACCGCGCCTGAGACGGTGACGGCGTGAGTCCACGCGACGACGACGCCCGAGTGAGCACCGCAGGGAGCGCCGGCGACCGAGGAACGGAGCGAGCGCGGAGCGGAGCCCAGGGACGCCGCCGCCCCGATGCCGACGTCCCCCCCGGTCTCCTCCTGGTCGACAAGCCCGGCGGCATGACCTCCCACGACGTCGTCGCCCGCGCCCGGCGGGTGCTCTCGGTCCGCCGGGTCGGCCACGCCGGCACCCTCGACCCGATGGCGACCGGCCTGCTGGTCCTCGGCGTGGGCGCAGCCACCCGGCTGCTCGGGTACGTGGGCGGGCACGACAAGACCTACGAGGCGACGATCCGGCTCGGGCAGTCCACGGTCACCGACGACCGCGAGGGCGAGGTCCTCACCACCACCTCCGCGGGCCACCTCGACGACGCCGCGGTCGCCGCAGCGCTGGCCGCCCAAACCGGACCGCTCCTGCAGGTGCCCTCCTCGGTGAGCGCGGTCAAGGTCGCCGGCCGCCGCTCCTACGACCGGGTGCGCGCCGGTGAGGAGGTCGTCCTGGAGCCGCGGGCGGTGACCGTCCACGGCATCGACGTGCACCGCACCACCCGGCCGAGGCCGGACGTGGTGGACGTCGAGGTGACCGTGCGCTGCACCGCCGGCACCTACATCCGCGCCATCGCCCGCGACGCCGGGGCGGCCCTGGGCGTGGGCGGCCACCTCACCGCCCTGCGCCGGACCGCCTCGGGGCCCTTCTCCGTCGCCGACGCCGCCGCCGTGGAGGACGCCGGCGCCGCGCTGGCCGCCGGTGGGGGAGCGGGCGTGCTCGGCCTGACCGACGCCGCTCGCGCCGTCTTCCCCGAGCGGGTCCTCGCCGAGGCCGAGGCGACGGCGCTCGGGTACGGCCAGCGCGTCCCCGCGACCGGGGCGCCCGGCCTGCACGCCGCGGTCGACGGCGCGGGACGGCTGGTGGCCCTGGTCGAGGACGCGGGGTCCACCGCCCGTGTCGTGGTCGGCTTCCCGCCCGGCTGAGCTGTGGCAGCCTGCTGACGTGCTCGACGCCCGGCTGGAGGCCCTGCAGGCCCAGCTCGCCCCGCTCCCAGGGGTGCTCGTGGCCTTCTCCGGCGGGGTCGACTCCGGCCTCCTGCTGGCCGCGGCGGTCCGCGCCCTCGGTGCCGAGCGGGTGGTGGCCGCCACCGCCGTCTCGCCGAGCCTCCCGGCCGCCGAGCGGGCGGACGCGGTCGCCTTCGCCGCCACGCTCGGTGTGCGCCACGAGCTGCCGCGCACCGACGAGCTGTCCCGGGAGGGCTACGTCGCCAACGCCGGGGACCGCTGCGCCTTCTGCAAGACCGAGCTCGTCGACGTCCTGGTCCCCCTGGCCACCCGGCTGGGCATCGCCGACGTGGTCACCGGCACCAACGCCGACGACCTGCGGGCCGGGTTCCGGCCCGGGATCCGCGCCGCCGCGGAACGGGGCGCCTGGGCGCCGCTGGCCCGGGCCGGGCTGACCAAGGACGACGTCCGCGCCGCCGCCCGCCGGTGGGGGCTCGCGCTGGCCGACAAGCCGGCCGCGGCATGTCTGGCCAGCCGGATCGCCTACGGCGTGCCGGTGTCGGCGCGGCGACTGGCCCGCGTCGAGGCGGCCGAGGCCGCGCTGCGCACCGCCCTGCAGGCCGCCGGCCTGCCCGTGCGCAACCTGCGGGTGCGTGACCTCGGCACGGTGGCGGGCCACGACACCGCCCGGGTGGAGGTCGACGCGGCCGTCGTCCCCGCGCTGGCCGGGCGGCCGGACCTGCTCGCCGCAGTGGCCGGCTTCGACCGGGTCGACGTCGATCCGCGGGGCTTCCGCTCCGGGTCGATGAACGAGCTGCTGCCCGACCCCGTCCGCTACCGCTGAACCGACCGCACGATCCGGGCGGCGGCCACCCCGGCGCCGAACCCGTTGTCGATGTTGACCACCAGGACCCCGGGCGCGCAGGCGGTGAGCATCGTCAGCAGCGCGGCCAGGCCCTCGAAGGCCGCGCCGTAGCCCACCGAGGTCGGCACGGCCACCACCAGCCGGTCGGTGAGACCGGCGACGACGCTGGGCAGCGCACCGTCCATGCCGGCGACGACGACGACCGCGTCGGCCGCGGCGAGGTCGGACGCCACGGCCAGCACCCGGTGCACCCCGGCGACGCCGACGTCGTCCACCCGGCGGCAGCCCACGCCGCTCGCGGCCAGCGTGAACGCCACCTCGGCGGCCACCGGCCCGTCCGACGTCCCCGCGGTGAGCACGACCACCTCGCCGGAGCGTGGGGGGAGCTCGCCGACGGCCACGCAGCGGGCCTGCTCGTCCACGGTGGCCCCCGGCCAGCGACGGCGGACCGCGGCGACGGTCTCGCTGTCGGCGCGGGTCGCCCAGGCGAACGCCGCACCGCCGTCGAGCAGCCCGGCCAGGCAGGCGACCGTCTGTTCCGGCGTCTTCCCGGCGGCGTAGACCACCTCGGGGGTCCCGGTGCGTCGTTCCCGGTCCAGGTCCAGGCGGGCGAAGCCGAGGTCGGCGGTGCGCTCGGGAGTCACCCGGTCAGCGTGCCCCACGCGGGATTGACCGTCGCCGGGCCCGGGAAGGGGAGGGTCATGAGCGTCGTGAAGATCAACGCGATCACCGTCCCGCCGGACAAGCAGGAGCGCTTCGAGGAGCGCTTCCGCGGCCGCGCGGGCGCGGTGGAGCAGACCCCTGGCTTCGAGTGGTTCGAGCTGCTGCGCCCCACGGAGGGCACCGACCAGTACCTGGTCTACACCCGCTGGAGCAGCGAGGAGGCCTACGAGGCCTGGCAGTCCAGCCAGGACTTCGACCGCGCCCACGACGGCGGCGGCGACACCCTGGCCCCGGCGGCCGCGCACTCCGCGCACCTGTGGAGCTACCAGGTCCTCGAGTCGGCCGGGCCGAGGGCGAACCAGGAGAACCAGGTCTGACCGGCGGAGGGGCCGGTGGCGGTCGTCGTCGGCCCCCCGCTGCGGCGGGCTAGGGTGGTCGGGCGGCCCGGCAGTCCGCCGGGTGCCGCTCGTTGACCCCTGCACGCCGCAAGGTGGGAGCCATGACCGACACGCTCGCCGACAGCCGCACCTCCTCCCGGATGTTCACCGAGGGCGTGCCGGTGGTCGTGGAGGACGTGCACCGGCGCTCCGCGGCCGAGCGGGACGAGCTGCTCGCCGACCCCGGCTTCGGCCGGTACTTCACCGACTCGATGTTCGTGGCCCGGTACCGCGCGGAGGAGGGCTGGTACGACGCCCGGCTCACCGCCTACGCCCCGCTGCAGGTCGACCCGGCCACGGCCGCGCTGCACTACGCGCAGTCGATCTTCGAGGGCCTCAAGGCCTACCACCAGCCCGACGGCAGTGTCGCGACCTTCCGGCCCGAGGCCAACGCCGCCCGTTTCGTCCGTGGCGCCAAGCGGCTGGCCATGCCGCCGGTCCCGGAGGAGGCGTTCCTCGCCGCCGTCGACGCGCTGGTCGACGCCGACCGTGACTGGGTGCCCACCGGCCCGGACCAGACCCTCTACCTGCGCCCCTACCAGCTGGCGACGGAGCCCTTCCTCGGCGTCCGGCCGGCCCACGAGTACCTGTTCCTCGTCATCGCCAGCCCGGCCGGCGCATACTTCCCCCGCGGGGTGCACCCGGTGTCGGTGTACCTGTCGGAGGACTACATCCGGGCCGCCCCCGGGGGCACCGGCGACGTCAAGTGCGCCGGCAACTACGCCGCCAGCCTGCTGGCCCAGGAGCAGGCGATCGAGGCCGGCTGCGACCAGGTCGTCTGGCTCGACGCGGTCGAGAAGCGCTACGTCGAGGAGATGGGCGGGATGAACCTGTTCTTCGTCCTCGGTTCCGGCGACGACGCCCAGCTGGTCACCCCCGAGCTGACCGGCACCCTGCTGCCGGGCATCACCCGTGACTCCCTCATCACCGTGGCCCGGGAGATGGGCCACACCGTCACCGAGCGGCGGTTCAGTGTGGAGGAGTGGCGCGCCGGTGTCGCCGACGGCACCGTCACCGAGACCTTCGCGTGCGGCACCGCGGCGGTGATCACGCCGGTGGGTGAGGTGAAGGCCCGCACCGGCGACTTCACCGTCGGCGACGGCGAGCCCGGCCCGGTCACGATGAAGCTGCGCGAGCACCTGCTCGACATCCAGCACGGCCGGGTGCCCGACACCCACGGCTGGCTGCACCGGGTCTCCTGAGCCGGTGCTCCGCTGGCGGGGGCTGGAGGCCACCCCGGGTGACCTCGGGCGCACGGTGGTCACGGTCGGCATGTACGACGGCGTCCACCGGGGGCACCAGGAGCTGATCGGCACCGCGGTGGCGCGGGCGCGCTCGACGGGGCGGCCCTGCCTGCTGCTGACGTTCGACCCGCACCCGTCGGAGGTGGTGCGCCCTGGCTCGCACCCGGCGATCCTCACCTCGATGGACCGCAAGGCCGAGCTGGTGGCCGGGCTCGGCGTCGACGCCATGTGCGTGCTCCCGTTCACCCCGGAGTTCATGCGCATGTCGCCGGAGACCTTCACGCACACGGTGCTGGTCGAGCACCTGCACGTGGCGTCGGTGGTGGTGGGGGAGAACTTCACCTACGGCCACCGGGCCGCGGGCACCGTCGCGACGCTCACCCAGGAGGGGCGGCGCTTCGGCTTCACGGTCGAGGGGGTGCCGCTGGCCAACCTCACGACGGGCCCGGACACCCTCACGACCGGGGAGATCACCATCTCCTCGACCTACATCCGGGCCTGCGTCGCGGCCGGGGACATGGCCCCGGCCGCCCGCGCGCTGGGCCGGCCGCACCGCATCGAGGGGATCGTCGTCCGGGGGGACCGGCGGGGCCGTGAGCTGGGGTACCCCACGGCGAACGTGGAGTCCCCGCCCTACACCGCCGTCCCGGCCGACGGCGTCTACGCCGGGTCCCTGGTCATCCGCGACCCGCGCAGCGGCGCCACGGTGAGCAGCGCGCCGGCGGCGATCTCGGTCGGCACCAACCCCACCTTCCAGGGCAGCCGGCGGACCGTCGAGGCGTTCCTGCTCGACTTCGAGGGCGACCTCTACGGCGAGCACGTCGGGGTCGAGTTCGTGCAGCGGCTGCGCCCGATGCTCGCCTTCGCCGGCGTCGGGGAGCTGGTCGCGGCGATGGACCGTGACGTCGCCGACACCCGCGCGGTGCTGGGCCTGGACTGACGCGCCGACGGCCGTCGTCGCCCGGTGTGTAACCTTGGCGACGGCGTCGGGAACCCCGACGTGTGTGCAGCCTGCCCCCGTGACCGAGACCGGGGGCCACACGTGACCTGGCCAGGAGGCCGTCCATGGCGCTCGACAGCGCGACGAAGCAGCAGATCATGACCGAGTACGCGACGGTCGAGAAGGACACCGGCTCGCCCGAGGTGCAGGTCGCGATGCTGACCCGCCGGATCAGCGACCTGACCGAGCACCTCAAGCAGCACAAGCACGACCACCACAGCCGGCGGGGCCTGCTCCTGCTGGTCGGCCGGCGTCGCCGGCTGCTGAACTACCTGGCCAAGACGGACATCAACCGCTACCGCTCGCTCATCGAGCGGCTCGGTCTGCGCCGCTGAGCCACGAGGGGGCCGTCCCACCGGGACGGTCCCCTCTCTCGTGCGGCACCCGCCCCACGAGACCCCGGCCCCCTTGCCGGACCCCCACGCTGGTCGGTCCTCGGTAGTGGCCCCCGGGCATGGTCGTCCCCCGACGGGGGAAACCCTCCCGAGGGCTTCGATCGAAGACCGGTCACCCGGGCGCAGTTCGGCGCAGGGCGCCACAAGAGGACGTCGCCGCATGCGACGTAGGAAGAGGACGACGTGTCCGCACCCACCACCCAGAACAGCAGCACCGCTGCAGAGTTCGACCCCGAGGACGGGGTCACCACCGCCACCGCGGTCATCGACAACGGCAGCTTCGGCAGCCGCAGCGTCACCTTCGAGACCGGGCGCCTGGCCCGTCAGGCCGCCGGCTCGGTCGTCGTCACCATGGGCGACACCATGCTGCTGTCGGCCACCACGGCCGGCCGCCAGCCGAAGGAGCAGTTCGACTTCTTCCCGCTGACGGTCGACGTCGAGGAGCGCATGTACGCCGCCGGGCGGATCCCCGGCTCGTTCTTCCGGCGTGAGGGCCGGCCGTCCGAGGACGCGATCCTCACCTGCCGGCTGATCGACCGCCCGCTGCGCCCGACCTTCGCCAAGGGCCTGCGAAACGAGGTCCAGGTCGTCATCACGGTCATGTCGCTGGACCCCGACCACCTCTACGACGTGCTGGCGATCAACGGGGCCTCGGCCTCCACCCAGCTGTCGGGCCTGCCGTTCTCCGGCCCGGTCGGCGGCACCCGCGTGGCGCTGATCAACGGCCAGTGGGTCGGTTTCCCGACGCACAAGGAGCTCGAGGACGCCGTCTTCGACATGGTCGTGGCCGGTCGCGTGCTCCCGGACGGCGACGTCGCGATCATGATGGTCGAGGCCGAGGCCACCGAGAAGACGATCCAGCTGGTCGCCGGCGGCGCCCCCGCCCCGACCGAGGAGGTCGTCGCGCAGGGCCTCGAGGCCGCCAAGCCGTTCATCAAGGCGCTGTGCGAGGCCCAGAGCGCGCTGGCCGCCAAGGCCGCCAAGCCGGTCGCGGAGTTCCCCCGCTTCCTGGACTACCAGGACGACGTCTACGCCGCCGTCGAGGCCCAGGCCGCCGCCAAGCTCGCCGAGGTCCAGGCCATCGCCGGCAAGCAGGAGCGCGAGGCCGCCACCGACGCCCTCAAGGACGAGGTCAAGGCCGCCCTGGCCGGCCAGTTCGAGGGCCGGGAGAAGGAGATCTCCGGAGCGTTCCGGGCGGTCACCAAGAAGGTCGTGCGTCAGCGCATCCTGCGCGACAAGGTCCGCATCGACGGCCGCGGTCTCACCGACATCCGGCCGCTGTCGGCCGAGGTCGAGGTCGTCCCGCGTGTCCACGGTTCGGCGCTGTTCGAGCGCGGCGAGACCCAGATCCTGGGCATCACCACGCTGAACATGCTCCGCATGGAGCAGCAGCTGGACACGCTCTCGCCCGAGACGCGCAAGCGGTACATGCACAACTACAACTTCCCGCCGTACTCGACCGGTGAGACCGGCCGCGTGGGTTCGCCCAAGCGCCGCGAGATCGGCCACGGCGCGCTCGCCGAGCGGGCGCTCCTGCCGGTCCTGCCCGACCGCGAGGAGTTCCCCTACGCCATCCGGCAGGTGTCGGAGGCGCTGGGTTCCAACGGCTCCACGTCCATGGGCTCGGTCTGCGCCTCGACGCTGGCCCTGCTCAACGCCGGCGTGCCGCTGAAGGCCCCCGTCGCCGGCATCGCGATGGGCCTGGTGTCCGACGAGGTCGACGGCAAGACCGAGTACGTCGCGCTCACCGACATCCTCGGGGCCGAGGACGCCTTCGGTGACATGGACTTCAAGGTTGCCGGCACCAAGGACTTCGTCACGGCCCTCCAGTTGGACACGAAGCTCGACGGCATCCCCTCCGACGTCCTCGCGCAGGCGCTGACCCAGGCCCGCGCGGCCCGGCTGCACATCCTCGACGTCATGGGCGAGGCCATCGACGCCCCCGACGAGATGAGCCCGTACGCCCCGCGGGTGACCACGGTGCGCATCCCGGTCGACAAGATCGGCGCGGTCATCGGCCCCAAGGGCCAGATGATCAACGCGATCCAGGACGAGACCGGCGCGGACATCACCATCGAGGACGACGGCACGATCTACGTCGGCGCCTCCGACGGCCCCTCGGCCCAGGCCGCGGTGGACCGGATCAACGCCATCGCCAACCCGCAGATGCCGAAGGTCGGCGAGCGCTTCCTCGGCACGGTCGTCAAGACCACGCCGTTCGGTGCCTTCGTCTCCCTGCTCCCGGGCAAGGACGGCCTGGTGCACATCAGCAAGCTCGGCGGTGGCAAGCGGATCGCCAAGGTCGAGGACGTCGTGAACGTCGGCGACAAGCTGCAGGTGGAGATCACCGACATCGACGCCCGCGGCAAGATCAGCCTCGTGCCGGTCGCCGCCGAGGGCGAGGCCGCCACCTCCGACGCCCCGGCCGACGCGGCCGCGCCTGCGGAGGCGTGACCACGGACACCACGCAGATCACGACCGGGGCCGGCACGGGCGCAGGAACGCCCGTCCCGGCCCCGGCCGGTGTCGGGGAGACCGTCGTCCTCGACGTCGACGAGTTCGGCGGCCGGGTCGAGCGCACCGAGCTGCCTGGCGGCCTGCGGGTGCTGACCGAGACCATGCCCGGCGTGCTGTCGGCGACGGTCGGCATCTGGGTCGGCGTCGGGTCCCGGGACGAGACCGACGACGTCGCCGGCTCCTCGCACTTCCTCGAGCACCTGCTGTTCAAGGGCACCGGCAGCCGCGGCGCGCTGGAGATCGCGACGGCCATGGACGCCGTGGGCGGTGAGATGAACGCCTTCACCGCCAAGGAGCACACCTGCTACTACGCCAACGTGCTCGCCAGCGACCTCCCGCTGGCCGTCACGCTCCTCGGTGACCTCGTCACCGACGCGCTGAACACCGCGGCGGACCTGGAGTCCGAGCGCACGGTCGTGCTCGAGGAGATCGCCATGCGCGACGACGAACCCGCCGACGCCGTGCACGACCTGTTCGCCGAGACGCTCTTCGGTGGCACGGCGCTCGGACGCTCGGTGCTGGGCACGGTCGACTCCATCGAGGCGCTGACCCGGGACGACGTGGACGGCTGGTACCGGCAGCGGTACGTCCCGCCCTCGATCGTGGTGACCGCGGCCGGCCGGGTGGACCACCGCGAGGTGCTCGACCTGGTCACCGCCGTGTTCGGCTCCCGCCTGGCGGGTCCGGCCCGGCCCGCTCCGCTGCGCCGCGGCGAGGAGGGGACCGCCACGAGGCCCGCGCGCCCGACCGGGCTGATCCACCGCCGCACCGAGCAGGCCCACCTCCTGCTGGGGTCGGTGGGCATGGGTCGGCTCGACGACCGGCGCTACGCCGCCGCGGTGCTGGAGGCCGCCGTCGGCGGGGGCATGAGCTCGCGGCTGTTCCAGGAGATCCGGGAGCAGCGCGGGCTCGTCTACAGCGTCGGGACCGCGCTCACCCACTACGCCGGCACCGGGGCGTTCTCGGTCTACGCCGGCTGCTCGCCCAAGCGGGTGCCGGAGGTCCTGCGCCTGGTCCGCGAGGAGCTGGCCCGGGTGGCCGCCGAGGGGCTGCGACCCGAGGAGGTGGCCCGCGGGCGGGGGCAGCTCAAGGGCGGGCTCGTCCTGGGGCTCGAGGACACCGGCTCCCGGATGAGCCGCCTGGGCAAGAGCGAGTTGTCCTACGGGGAGTACCTACCGGTGCGGGAGGTGCTGGCCCGCCTGGACGGCGTCGGTGAGGACGACGTCCGCGCGGTGGCGGCAGAGCTGCTGACGCGCGAGACCTGCCTGGCCGTCGTCGGGCCCTACCGTGAGTCGGACCTCGACCGGCTCTGATGAGCGCCCGGCACCCCGCCCTCGCCGTCCACGGTGCGCTGTCACGGGGCGTCTTCGCCGTGACGGTCCTGGTCTCCCTGGCGGTGCTGTTCGCGCCCGGGGACGACGTGCCGTCCGCCCCGCCGGGTGTCGACAAGCTCGTGCACCTGCTGCTGTTCGCGGCCCTGGCGCTGAGCGGGCGGTGGGCCGGGATCCGGGCGGGCGTGCTGGGGGTGGCCCTGGTGTCCTACGCGGCTGCCAGCGAGGTGGCGCAGGGCCTCTCGCCGCTGGCGCGCTCGGCGTCGGTGGCCGACTGGCTGGCCGACGTGGCCGGTGTCCTCGTCGGTCTGGCGCTGGCGGCCGGCCTGCTCCGGAGGACCCCCGGCTGACGGCGCGGCCGCCTTGCATCACCGGCGCCCGGCGGGAAGCCTGACCGCGTGACCACCGGTACCCCCGCCTCCGACCAGCACGGATCGCCCTCGGCTACGGGGGAGACCCCGCTCATCCCGGTCGGGGTGCTCGGAGCACGCGGGCGGATGGGCACGGAGGTGGTCAAGGCGGTCAACGCCGCCGAGGACCTCGAGCTCGTGGCGATGGTGGACTCGGGGGAGTGGCTGTTCGACCTCGCCAACACCGGGGCCCAGGTCGTCGTGGACTTCACCCGGCCGGACGTCGTGATGGACAACATCCGCTTCTGCATCGACCACAACATCCACTGCGTCGTCGGCACGACCGGCTTCGACGAGGCCCGGCTCGCCACCGTCGCGGAGTGGCTGGAAGCCAAGCCCGGGGTCGGTGTGGTCATCGCTCCCAACTTCGGCATCGGGGCGATCCTGCTCATGCGCTTCGCCCAGGAGGCGGCGCGCTTCTTCCCCTCGACCGAGATCGTCGAGCTGCACCACCCGAACAAGGTGGACGCCCCCTCGGGGACGGCCGTCCGCACCGCTCGCCTGGTCGCCGAGGCCCGCCGGGCCGCCGGACTGCCGCCCTCGCCCGACGCCACCACCGACTCCCTCCCCGGAGCGCGCGGCGCGGACGTCGACGGGGTGGCGGTGCACGCCGTGCGCCTCAGCGGCCTCGTCGCCCACCAGGAGGTGCTCATGGGCGCCCCGGGGGAGACCCTCACGTTGCGACACGACTCCTACGACCGCGCCTCCTTCATGCCCGGCGTCCTGCTCGCGGTGCGGGAGATCGCGCGGCGTCCCGGTCTGACCGTCGGCATCGAGAGCCTCCTGGGCCTCTGACGCGGCTTGGGGAGGCGCCAATGGGACTGGTGAGGCGATGCCGGACGTGACCTCGGTCGCATCCCAGCACTCGTTCCAACCTCCTGACCTGGACGTTTGCCTCGTGGGCCGGCACCGACAGGGCCTTCCGACCCTGGTGGCGCCCCGGCCGGTTTGACGAGTCTCTTCCCGCCGCGTAACTTTCTCTCTGCGCCGAGCGAGACTGGGTCCGAGACCCGGGAGCCGCGGGTCAGACCTCCGGGTGTGACAGCGAGCCGTGCACGGCGTACGGTAGGACAAGCCGCCAGGGACGAAGCCCGCGAGGGATGAGTTCTTGTGCGTCCGTTCCTTGAGAACTCAACAGCGTGCCGAAAGTCAGTGCCAAGTTTTATACCCCCGGCGCTGCACACGGTTTGTGTGTGG
>NZ_OBDO01000007.1 GCF_900215145.1 Geodermatophilus sabuli
CACACACAAACCGTGTGCAGCGCCGGGGGTATAAAACTTGGCACTGACTTTCGGCACGCTGTTGAGTTCTCAAGGAACGGACGCACAAGAACTCGAGCCTTTGTGGGCTGGTGTTCGAGGCGGTATGTCCACTGTACCCCGGGCTCCGCATCAGTCAAACCGCAGGGGTTCGGCTGGCGGTTGACCAGGCTGGCGGCCCGGTCCGTTCTCGCTCGGTGCAGAGAGGACAGTACACGCCCTCGGAGGGGTCGTGCACGGGGGGTTCGGGTGGGGGCCCTCACAGCCGTTGGCCCCGCTTTCGCGGGCCCGTGCAGCACCCGGACGGCGTCCGACGGGAGTGCCGCGGAACGTGCCGACACCTGCAGGTCAGGCCACGCCGCGCGGACGGAACTGGACGCTGACCCTCGGGCCGACCGCCTTCGCCGTCTTGGGGATGCAGTGCTCCCAGGTGCGCTGACAGCTGCCGCCCATCACCACGAGGTCGCCGTGCCCCAGCGGGAACCGCAGGGCCTTGCCGCCACCCACCGGACGGAGCAGCAGCGGCCGTGGTGAACCGAAGGAGACGATGGCGACCATCGTCTCCGCGCTGCGCCCGCGCCCGATGCGGTCGCCGTGCCAGGCGACGCTGTCCCGCCCGTCCCGGTACAGGCACATGCCGGCACTCACGAACGGCTCGCCGAGTTCGGGCCCGTAGTGGGCGTTCAGTGCTGTGCGCGCCTCGGTGAGCAGCGGGTGCGGCAGCGTCTCCTCGCCGCCGTACCACCGCAGCAAGCGCGGGACGGCGACCTCCCGCTCGTACATCTGGCGCCGGTCCGCCCGCCAGCCGATGTCCCCGAGCAGCACCTCGAGCACCGCATCGGATCCGGCCACCCAGCCCGGGAGGTGGTCGACCCAGGCGCCACGGCTCAGGGGGTGCCGGGTGACGGCGAGCGGACCGAGCGTCGCCTCCTCGGCGAGGTCCCACATCGACGGCTGGTGCGCGAGCGACATGGGCGCAGGCTACGTCGAATCGAACAGGTGTACGAGTACTGGACGGGGCGAGGGATCACCCGCGTACTCCCCCGGCGCCTCCGGCAGGGTCACGCCGGGGGCTCCTCAGGCCGTCAGGGCGAGCGCGAACGGCAGCACCCGGGAGGCGCCGGCCAGTCGCAGCTCCCGGCCGGCGACGGTCATGGTCCACCGCGAGTCGGCGAGGTCGTCGACGAGCAGGACCGGGACGGCGCCCAGTGAGGACAACCGCTCCCGCAGCTCCGGGCCCACGACGACGCGCTGCCACACCCCGGCCAGCCGGAAGGCGCTGTTCCCCCCAGGCTGCCCGGTCGGGCCGCCGTGCGCCAGCGACAGTTCACCGAGGTAGGGCAGCCGCCCGAGGGTGGCCAACCCCTGCGCCAGGCCGGTGACCAGGCGGGGGCGGCGCCGCGACGGCACCGCCACCACGGCCGCCGGCCGCTCGGCCCAGTCCCAGGCGCCGAGCACGCGCGCGCACGCGCGGAGGAGCTCGTCGTCCGGCGGGACGTCGGACACCGAGCGCTGCACGGGGACGTCGAACGCGGCGTCGGGGTCCTCCTCGAGGCCGGGGGCCTCCAGGTCGAGGGTCACGGTGCCGCCGACGCCGTCGTCACCGAGCAGGGTGCGCAGCCGCTGCCCCCAGCCGAGGTCGGTCAGCCGGGCGACCGCCCGGCCCGGGTCCAGCTGCTCCCCGGCCGCGATCTTCCCCTTGACCTCCACCCCCAGGCGGTCGGCACCGGTCGGCCACTGGGCGCGGGGGGCCAACTCGACGCCGGGGCGGTCGAGGGCGGCCGACGCCGCCTCGGCGGCCGCGGCGGGCACGTCCGTCGAGTACCAGGGTCCGGCGCACACGTCGCAACGCCCGCACGGTGCGGCGGTCGGATCGTCGAGCGCCTCCTGGAGGAACGCCATCCGGCACTCGGCCGCGTCGACCGGCTTGGCGTAGGCGAGCATCGCTCGCTGCTCGGCCTCGCGGGTCCGGGAGACCCGGGCGTAGCGGTCGGCGTCGTAGATCCAGGGGCGGCCGGTGGACCGCCAGCCGCCCTGGACCCGCTCGACGGCACCGTCGACGGCCAGCACCTTGAGCAGCAGCTCCAGGCGGGAGCGGCGCACGTCGGCCACCGTCTCGAGCCGGGCCACCGACCACGCCTTGCCGTCGGCCATCGCGCCGAGCACGGCCGCGGCGTGGTCCTCCCGGGGCATGGACGAGGTGGCGAACCACTGCCAGATCGCGAGGTCCTCCGGGCCGGGGAGGAGCAGCACGTCGGCGTGCTCCACGGCGCGACCGGCGCGGCCCACCTGCTGGTAGTAGCTGACCGGCGAGGACGGGGCGCCCAGGTGGACGACGAAGCCGAGGTCCGGCTTGTCGAAGCCCATCCCGAGGGCGGAGGTGGCGACCAGCGCCTTCACCTCGTTGGCCCGCAGCGCCTCCTCGGCGTCCTTGCGGTCAGCGTCGTCCAGCCGGCCGGTGTACGCGCGCACCTCGTGGCCGGCGTCGCGCAGCAGCGCGGCGGTCTCCTCCGCCGCGGCGACGGTGAGCGTGTAGACGATGCCGCTGCCCGGCAGGTCCCCGAGGTGGGCGGCGAGCCAGGCCAGCCGGGCGCGGTCGGTGGGCAGCCGCAGCACCCCGAGGCGCAGCGAGTCGCGGGCCAGGGGGCCGCGGACCGTGGTCACCGAGACACCGCCGGCGCCCAACTGCTCGGCGACGTCGGCGACCACGCGCTCGTTCGCCGTCGCGGTGGTGGCCAGCACCGGGGTACCGGCGGGCAGCGTGCCGAGCAGGTCGCGGATGCGGCGGTAGTCGGGGCGGAAGTCGTGGCCCCAGTCGGAGACGCAGTGGGCCTCGTCGACCACGAGCAGGCCGCACCGGGCGACCAGCCCCGGCAGCTGCTCCTCGCGGAACCTCGGGTTGGTGAGCCGCTCGGGCGAGACCAACAGGACGTCGACGTCGTCGGCGGCGAGGCGGGCCGCGACGTCGTCCCACTCGGTGGCGTTGGCGCTGGAGATCTCCACCGCGCGGATGCCGGCGCGGGACGCGGCGGCGACCTGGTCGCGCATCAGCGCGAGCAGCGGGCTGACCAGCAGGGTCGGGCCGGCGCCGCGGCGGCGCAGCAGGGCGGTGGAGACGAAGTAGACCGCCGACTTCCCCCAGCCGGTGCGCTGCACCACCAGGGCCCGTTCGGAGCGCTCGACCAGCGCGGCGACGGCGGCGTCCTGCCCCTCGCGGAACTCGGCGTCGGGACGGCCGGTCAGCTCGCGGAGGACCTCGAGGGCCTCCGACGTCAGCGGAGAGGGCGGCGCGGCGGTGCTCATGGGTCCCGACAGTAGGCAGCGCGGGCGACGGAACCGGCCGCCGCGCGCAGCCTGGGGACGGAGGGGGACAATCCACAGACGATGCGACCGCCGGACAACCACGTGCACACCAGGTGGTCCTGGGACACCTCCGAGACCTCGACGATGGTGCGCGCCTGCGAGCGGGCGGTCGCCCGCGGCCTGCCGGCCATCGCCTTCACCGAGCACCTCGACTTCACCACGTGGTCCCCGGAGGACCGCGCGACCGCCGACGGGCTGGTCGACCGGCACGCCTCCCGGCACCTGCCCATCGACATCGAGGGCTACTCCGCCGAGCTGGAGGAGTGCCGGGAGCGCTTCCCCGAGCTGCGGATCTGGTCGGGGGTCGAGACCGGCGAGCCGCACCTGTTCGCCGCGAGCGTGGCCCGGCACCTGAGCGACGCTCCGGTGGACCGGGTGCTCGGCTCGCTGCACTCGCTGAGCCAGGACGGCCGGCTCTACGGCGTCGGCCGGCTGCTCTACCCGGACCCCGACTCGACGATGCGGCGCTACCTCGCCGAGGTCGTGGACATGGTGGAGAACAGCGACGTCTTCCAGGTGCTGGCGCACGTCGACTTCCCCCGGCGCTACTGGCCCGGCGGCAGCGACCGGTACGCGGAGAAGGACTACGAGGAGGAGTACCGGGCGGTGTTCCGCGCGCTGGCCGACACGGGGCGGGCGCTGGAGGTCAACACCTCCAGCCCGCTGGCCTCGGTGGACCAGGTGCGGTGGTTCTTCGAGGAGGGCGGCGAGGCGATCAGCTTCGGCAGTGACGCCCACCAGCCGGCCGCCGTCGGCCAGTACTTCGACCTGGCCGTGGACGTCGTCGAGTCCGCCGGCTTCCGCCCCGGCCGCGACGCCTTCGACTTCTGGCGCCGCTGACCCGTCCCCGCCGGAAGAAGTACTTCACCGCTAAGGCACTTTGCGGCTAGGGTCTCCTGGTGACCTCCTCCCGCCGCGTCGTGATCGCCCTCGGCGGCAACGCGATGACCGGCCCCGACGGCTCGGCCACCCCGGGCGCACAGCAGGCCGCGATCGCCGGAGCCTGCGCGCACGTGGCGGAGGTCGTCTCCACCGGGGTGGAGGTCGTCCTCACCCACGGAAACGGTCCCCAGGTCGGGAACCTGCTGGTCAAGAACGAGCTCGCGGCGCACGAGGTGCCCCCGGTCCCGCTGGACTGGTGTGTGGCCCAGACCCAGGCGACGATCGGTTTCACGCTCGCCGACGAGCTGGACGCCGCCCTCGCGGCGCGCGGACTCCCCCAGCGCACCGCCAGCCTGATCACCCGCACCCTCGTCGACGCCGACGACCCGAACTTCCGCGAGCCGTCGAAGCCCGTCGGCCGGTTCCTGCCGCGCGAGAAGGCGGAGACCTTCATCGGGCACGGCCAGATCTGGGAGGACCGCGGTCCGCGCGGCTGGCGTCGCGTCGTCGCCTCGCCGGAGCCGCGCTCGGTGGTCGACGTCCCGGCGATCTCGGCGCTGGCCGGCGCCGGCTTCGTCGTCGCCTGCGCCGGCGGTGGCGGCATCCCGGTGGTGGACGACGGCACCGGCAGCGCGCTGCGTGGTGTCGAGGCGGTCATCGACAAGGACCTCACCGCCGCGCTGCTGGCCGCCGAGCTGGGCGCCGACACGCTGGTGATCGCCACCGACGTCCCGAACGTGATGGTCGACTTCGGCACGCCGTCCGCCCGGCCGCTGGAGCGGGTGACCGCCGCGGAGCTGCGCGCACACGCCGCCGCCGGTCAGTTCGCCCGCGGCAGCATGGGGCCCAAGGTCGACGCCGCGCTGCGGTTCGTCGGGGGCGACACCCCGGGCCGCCGCGCCGTCATCACCAGCCTCGAGCACATCTCCGACGCCGTCCGCGAGGACGCCGTCGGCACCGTCCTCACCGCCTGATCCGTCCCACCGACCGAGAGGAACGCCGTGCCCGCACCGATCGAGGTCCGCAAGGTCCCGCTGCACAACGTCAGTGACGCCTCCGAGCTGGCCAAGCTCATCGATGACGGCGTGATGGAGGCCGACCGGGTCATCGCCGTCATCGGCAAGACGGAGGGCAACGGCGGGATCAACGACTACACCCGCATCATCGCCGACCGTGCCTTCCGCGAGGTGCTGCTGGAGAAGGGCAGCCGGCCGCTGGAGGAGGTCAAGCAGATCCCGATCGTGTGGTCCGGTGGCACCGACGGCGTCATCAGCCCGCACGCCACGGTCTTCGCCACGCTGCCGGAGGACTCCGTCGAGAAGACCGACGAGCCGCGCCTGACCGTCGGCTACGCGATGAGCGACGTCCTGCTGCCCGAGGACATCGGCCGCGTCGCGATGGTGGCGAAGGTCGCCGAGGGCGTGAAGAAGGCGATGGAGGCTGCGGGCATCACCGACCCGGCCGACGTGCACTACGTGCAGACCAAGACGCCGCTGCTGACCATCGACACGATCCGCGACGCCCACGAGCGTGGACAGACCACGATCCTGGAAGAGCCGCACGGCTCGATGGACATCTCCAACGGGACGACGGCGCTGGGCATCGCGGTGGCGCTCGGCGAGATCGAGATGCCGACGCAGGAGCAGATCATGCGCGACCTCTCCCTCTACAGCGCGGTCGCCTCCTGCTCCTCGGGCGTGGAGCTGGACCGTGCGCAGATCGTCGTCGTCGGCAACGCCCGTGGGCACGGCGGCACCTACCGCGTCGGCCACTCGGTGATGGAGGACGCCCTGGACCAGGACGGCATCTGGGCCGCGATCCGCGACGCCGGCATCGACCTGCCCGAGCGCCCCCACCACACCGACCTCGGCGACCGCCTGGTCAACGTGTTCCTCAAGTGCGAGGCCTCCCCCGACGGCAAGGTGCGCGGCCGTCGCAACGCCATGCTCGACGACTCCGACGTCTCCTGGCACCGCCAGATCAAGGCCTGCGTCGGCGGCGTGACGGCGTCGGTGACCGGCGACCCGGCCGTGTTCGTCTCGGTCGCCGCGGTGCACCAGGGCCCCTCGGGTGGTGGCCCGGTGGCCGCCATCGTCAGGGCCTGACGACAGCACCACCTCGACGAGATCGGCGATCTCGTACGCCTGCACGACCTGTGGCATACGAGATCGCCGATCTCGTCGTGCGAGTACACGAAGTCCTCGACACCGCCGCCGACACCCTCCGCCCGGCCGTCGAGGACCTGCTCGTCCCGGCACCCTGAGCCGCTCCGGCGGGACGGGCCCGTCACGGTGCGCGAGTTCGGCGTGGGTCGGCCCGGGGTATCCCAGCGGCCACGACGTCGCGTTCCCGCACCCGCTGACCCCGTGCACCCGGCGCCGGGTGACCGGCGCACCCAGCACGAGGAGCCGCACCGTGACCACCACTGGACACGTCGGCCCCACCGCCGCCGGCTCGGGCGCGAACGCCACCGAGTCCTTCCGCAGCAACGAGCAGTACCGGGGCGCCTCAGCCGTCTCCCCCGAGCGGGTCAGCGCCGTCGTCAGCGCCGCCCTGGCCGGCGTCCACCAGGCCATCCGCGACCAGGACGTCACCCATCCGGAGTTCCAGGCCGCCAAGGCCTGGATGATCGAGGTCGGCGAGGGCGGGGAGTGGCCGCCGTTCCTCGACGTCTTCGTCGAGCACGACGAGCAGGGCACGCCGCTGGTCCTCGCCGGCCAGGTGCGCGACGTCGACGGCACCCCGCTGGCCGGCGCCGAGGTCGACCTCTGGCAGGCCGAATCCGAGGGCTACTACTCCGTCCACCTGCACCTGCTCGTCCGCGCCCCCGGCCACCGCACCATCACCACGCAGCTGTACTTCGCCGGTGGCGAGTGGCTCGACAGCGACGTCGCCGAGGCCACCAAGCCCGAACTCGTCCTCGACCCCCAGGAGCAGGACGACGGCACCCGGGCGGTCACCTACGACTTCGCCCTGGAGCCGGAGGAGACGGCGGCCGCCTGACGCGCCCCGGGGCGGACGGGATCGTCCCCGTCCGGCAGGGTGGACACCGCCCACCGACCACCACCAGCAAGGAGTTCCCGGACATGCTCTTCCACGTGCGCATGGACGTCGCCATCCCCCGCGACCTCGACCCCGAGGAGCGCACCCGGCTGGTGACCACCGAGAAGGCCCGCGCACTGGACCTGCAGCGCAGCGGCAAGTGGGTGCACCTGTGGCGGGTGGTCGGCGCCTACAGCAACGTCAGTGTCTTCGACGTCGACGGTACCGACGAGCTGCACGACATCCTGTGGAACCTGCCGCTGTTCCCGTTCATGACGATCACGGTGACCCCGCTGACCGAGCACCCGTCGGCCCTCTCGGCGAACCCGTGACCCCCGCGACCGGTGCGGGCCCGGTCGAGGAGCGGCTGCGGCGACTGGAGGACGTCGAGGAGATCCGCCGTCTCGACGCCGTCTACTGCCGGCTGCTCGACGACGGGGACTGGCCGGCCCTGGTCGACCTGTTCACCGCGGACGGCGTCTTCGACGGACTGTCCCGGGTGGCGGGCCGGGCCGACCTGCTGACCTTCTTCTCCGGCCTGGCCACCGGCGGGCTGACCGCCTTCTGGCACCACGTCTCCAACCTGGAGGTGGAGGTGTCCGGAGACGCGGCGACAGTGCGCTCCCTGCTGTGGCAGCCGTGCGTCGTCGAGGGCGTGCCGCACGTCGCGGCCGGGCGGTACGCCGACGAGCTCGTCCGCACCGCGGCGGGGTGGCGGTACCGCGTCAAGCGGGTCCGGTTCTCCTACTGGGCACCCCTGACGGTTGGATGGGACCAGCACCGGTTCAGCCTCGAGGCGGCTCGCGCCGCCGCCGTACCCAGGGGAGTCCACCCATGACCGCACGCCTGTCCGCCGTCGTCGACGGCCCGGACGACGCCCCCGTCCTCGTGCTCGGCCCGTCGCTGGGCACCGACACCGGGCTGTTCGATGCCCAGGCCGCGGAGTTCGCCGGCGACTTCCGCGTGGTGCGCTACGACCTGCGCGGGCACGGCGGCTCGGAGGTCGTCCCGGGCCCGTGCACGATGGCCGACCTCGCCGCCGACGTGGTGGCCCTGCTCGACCGGCTCGGCGTGGACCGGTTCTCCTACGCCGGGGTCTCCATCGGCGGGGCGATCGGGCAGCAGCTGGCGCTGACCGTGCCGGAGCGGCTGGAGAAGCTGGCGATCATCGCCTCGGCCGCGCAGTTCGCCGACCCGCCGTCGTGGACGGCGCGGGCCCAGCAGGTGCGCGAGCAGGGCACCGAGACGCTGGTCGGCTCCCGCACCGGCACGTGGTTCACCGCGGCCTGGGCCGAGCAGCACCCCGATGAGGCGCTGCGGCTGCTGCAGATGCTGCGGGACACCCCCGACGAGGGCTACGCCGCCTGCTGCGAGGCCATCGGCGACTTCGACGTCCGCGACCGGTTGGGTCAGATCACCATGCCGACGCTGGTCGTGGCCGGCGCGGAGGACCCGGCGACGCCGCCGGACATGGTGCGGCTGATCGCCGACGGCATCCCGGGTGCGCAGTTCCTCGTGGTCACCGGGGCGGGGCACCTGCCCAACACGACCGACCCGGAGACGGTCAACGCCGCGCTGCGCGGCCACCTGGCCTGAGCCGGTCCGCCGCCGAGATCGGCGATCTGGGCAGCATCAGCAGCTGATGGCGCCGAGATCGCCGATCTCGGCGGTTCACGGGCGTCCGGGTCAGCGGGAGTAGTACTCCACGACCAGCTGCTCCTCGCAGATCACCGGCACCTCGTCGCGGTCCGGCGTCCGCTCGTAGCGGGCGAGCAGGTCGGCCAGCCGCACCTCGAGGTAGGCCGGGGCGGTGGCGTGCGCACCGGAGGCGGCCACGACGAACGGGTCCTTGCGCCGCGACCGCTCGGCGATCTGCACGAAGTCACCCGGCCGCAGCCGGTAGGAGGGGCGGTCCACCCGCTTGCCGTTGACCAGCACGTGCTGGTGGGTGACGAACTGACGGGCCTGGTAGATGGTCCGCGCGAAGCCGGCCCGCAGCACGGTGGCGTCCAGCCGCGACTCGAGGTCCTGGATGAGCGCCTCGCCCGTCTTGCCGCCGGTCCGCTTGGCCCGGTCGAAGGCCGCCCGCAGCTGGCTCTCGCTGATGTCGTACTGCGCCCGCAGCCGCTGCTTCTCCTTGAGACGGGTGGAGTAGTCGCTGTCCTTGCGGCGCTTGCGGCCGTGCTCGCCCGGCGGGTAGGGACGGCGCTCGAAGTACTGCACGGCCTTCGGCGTGAGCGGGATGCCGAGCGCGCGACTGATCCGGACCTTGGGGCGCGGGGTGTTCACGGGACCTCCTGGTTTGGTTAGGCTCACCTTACTCTCGCTCGACACCCCGACGTCTACCCCGAGGGAAGTCATGACCGCTGGTCCCCGCCCCGCACCCCGGACGCCCGCCGCCGACGACGATCGCTCGTCCGTGGCCTCCGCCGCCGAGCGGGCCCGCACCGTCGCCACCCGGCAGGCCGCCTCCGTCACCGCCCTCGGGCTCGGCACCAGTCACCTGCTGGCCGCCACGACCACCGAGGACGGCGACGTGCTCGTCGTCGTCCCGCGCTCGGGCGGACTGGCCGCCGCGGTCGCGGCCGCCCCCGAGGGCGACCTGCCCGCGCGCGTGACGGTCACCTCCCGGTCCCCGCTCCCCCTGCGCAACCCGCTGCGGGCGCGGCTGGAGCTGGCCGGCTGGCTGACGCCCGTGCCGGCCCGCGACGAACCCGAGCGGGTGCTGGCCTTCGCCGCCGCGCACGCCGCCGACGTGCTGCTCGACGTCGGGCTCACCGCGATCCTGCTGCGCCTGGACCTCGCCGAGGTCCTCCTGCACGAGGGTGGCGGCTGCACCGAGCTCACGCCGGAGGAGTACGCCGCGGCGCGGCCCGACCCGCTGTGGACGGCGGAGACCGACCTGCTCGCCGACTGCGCCGGCCCGCTCGCCGAGCTGTGCGCGCGGGTGCGGGCGCGGACCGGCGACGACGACGTCCACCTGCTCGGCGTCGACCGCTTCGGCGTCGTCTTCCGCGTCGAGCACCGGCGCGGCTGCTACGACCTGCGGACGCCGTTCCCCACGCCGCTGGCCGGTCCCGCCGAGTTCGCCGCCGCCGTCGACGGCCTGCTGGCCTGCTCCCGCGGCTGACCGTCAGCGACGGGCGAACCAGCTGTCGCCAGGGAGGTCCGCCGGCGCCGCCGCCTCCGGCTCCTCCCACCCGGGCCGCTCCCAGGGCCACAGCTCGACGACCCGTCCGGCGGCCTGCCGGATCGCCGTCGCGTCGACCTCGGTGACCGTCTCGGGGATGCCCAGGTCGGGGCAGCGGACGACGAGGTGCAACGACCCCTCGGGCGGGAGCGGATGGAGCCACCACGACTGGTCGATCGTCAGGTCCGCGCTCGAGCCGGCGACGAGGTCGAAGGACACGTCCTCGCTGCCGACACCGGGGACGCTGCTCGCCCGCCGACCGTCGGCCAGCTCGACCCCGACCAGGAAGCGCGCGCCACCGGGGCCGTACTCCCACGTCAGCTCGCCCAGCCCGCGACCGCGGACGAGGGACGAGGAGGGGCGCACCCTGACGATGAGGTCGAACAGGACCCCGGTGGAGTGCACCCGCAACCCGAGCAGGGCGAGCCCGACGTCGTCCGTCCGGGCCATCACCACGTTGCGCTGCAGCGCGACCGGGATCTCGTTCTCCGGCGGTCCCATCCGCCGGATCTCGTCGTCCGACACGTCCGGAGGCCAGTTGGTCTGGTGCATGGCCCGAGCGTGCGCGCGACGACGACACCGGGGCAACCGCCGAGGCGGCGCGCCCGGTCGGACGAGGTCGGCCGGGCGCGCCGCGGCGCCTGGGAGTGGGCCCCGTCCCGGGCCCCGCGCTGAGCCGCGGAGGACGGGGTCCCCGCTCAGGCGGCGCGGGTCTCCTCGGCCAGGGCCCGCAGGGCCTGCTCGAAGCACTGCTGCGGCGGCTGGACCAGGCCGGCGCCGACCTGACCGGTGCCGGCGACACGGCCGGCCATCCCGGTGTTGATCTGCGGCAGCCACCCCGAGCGCGCCACCTTCAGGACATCGATCCCGGTCGGCGAGCCGCGGAAGCCGAGGATCGGCACCTGCATCGCGGGGTTCTCCGCGAGGGTGAGCTGGTACATCCGCTCGGTCGTGGCCAGCGCGTCGGGCACGGAGCCGCCGACGAACCGGACGATCGCGGGCGCGGCGGCCATGGTGAACCCGCCGACGCCGTAGGTCTCCATGATCGCGGAGTCACCGATGTCGGGGTTGGCGTCCTCGGGGCCGTAGTCGCCGAGGAACAGGCCGACGGGGGTGTTGGCCGGACCGGTGAACCAGCGGTCGCCGGTGCCGGCGGTCTGGATGCCGAACTCCGTGCCGTTGCGGGCCATCACGGTGACCATCGACGAGCCGGGGATGCCCCGGGCGGAGTCCATGGCCAGCTTCGCCGTCGGCATGCCGAGGTTGAGGAAGAAGTGCTCGTTGCCACCGGCGAACTCGAGCACCGCGGCGATGTCGGACGACGGCACGCCCTCCACCGCGACGATGGCCGGGGAGAGCTCGCGCAACGCCATCAGGGACCCGGCGCGGTTGCGGTTGTGCCCCTCGTCGCCCATCTGCAGCATCTGCGCGAGGATCGACTTCACGTCGACCGGGTCGGCGCCGGCGTCGACGGGGCCGCGCACGGCCTTGGCCAGCACCGGGCCCAGCACGTCGCGCATCCAGCGCAGCCGGGTGATCACCTCGTCGTTGTAGGCGCCCATCCGCAGCACCTTGCCGAGGCCCTCGTTGAGGTTGGAGAACGCCTGCCCGCCGTGCACCGGGTCCTGCAGGCACCACATCCACATCGACGGGCTGGTCACCCCGGCCATGGGCCCGACGGCGCGGTGGTGGTGACACGGGTCGAGGGTGATCTCGCCGGCGGCGAGGATCCGCTCCGCCTCCTCGGCGGTGTCGGCCCACCCCTCGAACAGACAGGCGCCGATCAGCGCGCCGCGCAACGGGCCGCTGGCGTCGGCCCAGGCGATCGGCGGGCCGGCGTGCAGCAGCATGCGGTCGGGCAGGCCGAGCACCTCGCGGGCCGGGCGGACGTCGACCAGCTGCGAGCCGGCGGCCATGATCCGCTCCACCGCGGTCCGGTTGGCCGCGGCCCGGCGGGGATCCAGGGCGAGGGCGGCCAGCTCGGCCGGATCACCGAAGCCCGGGGGACGCCAGTCGACGTCGTACACCTCGGCGCCCTGGGCGCGCAGCGCGTCGGAGAAGACGTCGACGCCGGCGGCGACGATGGCCGGCGGGGCGGAGAGCAGGTCAGCGAGGGTCATCGGACGGCTCCCAGCAGGTCGAGGGCGTACCGCGTGGCCGCGGCGTTGGAGGAGAAGACGGCGGCACCGGCGGCGGCGAGGGCGTCGGCCTGCCGGGACCAGCCCTGCGGGTCGTTCTCGGTACCGACGAGCGCGACCACGACCGGCAGCGGGGTGGCCGAGGCCGCCCGGGCGGCGGCCAGCGCGGGCACCAGGGAGGCGGCGGGGTCGGCGTCGGCCCCGTACCCGAGGACGACGTCCATGAGCAGCACCGCCGGCTCGTTCCCGGCGGCGACCCCCTCGAGGGCCTCGAGCCGCAGGGTCGGGTCGATCATCGGATGCGCGCGGCCGACGGTCAGCGCGTCGTCGCCGAAGTCGATGACGACGTGGCCCGCGGCGGACAGGTCCGTCCCGAGGTGGAGCTCCGGCCGCAGCGGGGTGTTGGAGCGGATGTCCCCGAGCGCGGGAGCCGCGAGCAGCATCGTCTCGTCGGCGAGGGTGCCGC
The DNA here is from genome assembly GCF_900215145.1 of Geodermatophilus sabuli. Lineage (GTDB taxonomy): Bacteria > Actinomycetota > Actinomycetes > Mycobacteriales > Geodermatophilaceae > Geodermatophilus > Geodermatophilus sabuli. Next base: position 13,100 of record NZ_OBDO01000007.1, read on the forward strand.
CGGAGTAGAGGCCCTTGAGCACCGCGCCCGGCGCCGCGGCGACGCCGTCCCCGGGGCGGGACGGCCACTCCGGCACCGCGACGCCCATGTCGTCGAGCAGCGCCTCGACCGCGGCGGTGAGGTCGGGGGTCTGCGGCGAGAGGGCGGCGGAGCGGACGGGGACCGACAGCTGCGCGGCCGCCTCCGACACCGCGGCGGCCACCGACGGCGCCGGCGGCTTGGAGACCAGCAGCACCCGCTCGGTGGCCGCGTCGGCGTCCAGGGCGGCGAGCGCGTCGAGCGTGGCCAGGCCACCGACGGCCTCGGACAGGTCACGGCCGCCGACGCCGAGCACGTGGCTGACGCCGACGCCGGCCATGTCGAGCAGGCAGGAGACCTGCTGGGCGCCGGTGCCGCTGGCCGCCACGAGCCCGACGGGCCCGGGCCGGACGACGTTGGCGAAGCCCAGGGCGACCCCGGAGACGATCGCCGTTCCGCAGTCGGGGCCCATCACGAGGACGCCGGCGTCGTGCGCAGCGCGCTTGAGGGCGACCTCGTGCTCGACGGGGACGCCGTCGGAGAAGACCAGCACGCTGCGGCCCGCGGCGATCGCGTCGGCGGCCTCGGCGACGGCGTACTGCCCGGGGACGCTGACGATGGCCAGGGCCGAGCCATCGGTGGGCAGCGCGTCGAGGCCGGCGCCGATGGTGCGCGCCGGGATGGCGTCGGCCGTCGTGCTCGAGCGCTCCCGCGCGGAGAGAGCGGCGTCGACGGCGGCCACCGCGGCGGCGAGGACGTCGTCGTCGGCCGCCTTGACGGCGATGAGCAGCTGGTCGGGCGAGACGTCGCCGTCGGGCGCGAGGCCCATGTTCCGGGCCAGTTCCAGGTTCAGCGGCGTGGCCATCGCGACCAGGACGGCGGTGACGCCGTCGCGGGCGCCGATGTCACGGCTGACCTGCATCAACTTGACCGAGTCGGCGTAGACGCCGCTGCGGAGGGAGACGTGCCGGGCTCCGGCGTCGGATGGGGCGGTCACGCCGGGAACCGTACTCGCATGTTGCCTCAGCGTTAAGACATCTCCCGCCATAACGATTTAGCACTGAGGTACTTCCGCTCACCTCGTCGCGGTGACAGATTGGCGCCTCATCTGGTGCCGGGACACGCCATCATCCGGTTGCCGGCCTGGTCTGTGGTGCACGTCGAGGAGGCACTCATGGCGTTCAGTTGGAAGCTCTACGGGGACGGCAGGACCCCGCCGCTGGGCGAGGCCGTCGCCCCGGACGAGCGGTTGTCCTGGCCGCTCACCATCGGCATCGGCGCCCAGCACGTCGTCGCGATGTTCGGCGCGACCTTCGTCTTCCCGCTCGTCATGGGTCTGGACGCGAACCTCGCCATCATGATGAGCGGCGTCGCGACGATCGTCTTCCTGCTCATGGTCAGCGGGAAGGTGCCGAGTTACCTCGGCACCAGTGCCTCGTTCGTCGGCGGCGTCGTCGCCGTCCGTGCGGCCGGCGGCGACTCGTCGGACGTCGTGGGCGCGATCCTGGTGTCCGGCGTCGTCCTGGCGCTGGTGGGTGTGCTCATCCACTTCGCCGGCGTGCGGTTCCTCCACGCCATCCTGCCGCCCGCCGTCACCGGCGCCGTGGTGCTGCTGATCGGCTTCAACCTGGCGCCGGTCGTCGCCGGCATCTACTGGCCGCAGGACCAGTGGGTCGCCCTGGCCACGATGGCCTTCGTCATCGTCGCCTCGCTGGCGCTGCGCGGCTTCTGGGCCCGCATCTCCATCCTGCTGGGGCTGATCTTCGGCTACCTGCTCTCCTGGCTGCTCGACGCCACCACCGGCCCGATCACCTCGGTGCTCGGCGGCGCGACCGAGGCGACCGAGCACGACCGCCTCGTCAACATCACCGGGGTCGGCGACGCACCGTGGATCGGGCTGCCGGACTTCACCGCACCGAGCTTCTCACTGAACTTCAGCCTGCTGGTGCTGCCCGCCGTCATCGCCCTGGTCGCCGAGAACACCGGTCACGTCAAGGCGGTCGCCGCGATGACCAAGCGCGACCTCGACCCGGTCATGGGCCGCGCCATCGCCGCGGACGGTGTCGGCACCGTCATCGCCTCGGCCGTGGGCGGTTCGCCGACGACCACGTACGCCGAGAACATCGGCGTCATGGCCGCCACCCGCGTCTACTCCACCGCGGCGTACTACGTGGCCGCGATCGTGGCGATCCTGCTCGGCCTCTGCCCGAAGTTCGGCGCCCTGATCAACGCCATCCCCGGTGGCGTGCTCGGCGGCATCACCGTCGTCCTCTACGGGATGATCGGCCTGCTCGGCGCGAAGATCTGGAAGGAGAACCGGGTCGACTTCGCCAACCCGATCAACCTCGTGCCGCTGGCCGCGGGCATCATCATCGCGATCGGCAACGTCACGCTGGTGTTCAGCGAGAACTTCTCGCTGGGCGGGATCGCGCTCGGCACCATCGTCGCCGTCGTCGGCTGGCACGTCGCCCGCGCCATCGCGCCGGTCGAGATGAAGGAGGCGCTGCTCCGGGAGGGCGCCGTCCCGGCTGCCGCCTCGACGTTCGGGCACGTGCACGGCGACGAGGTCACCCCGGACCCCTCCTCGGTCGACGAGGTCGGCCGGCCCGGGGTCCCCGGCTCGCCGGGCGAGGGCCCGATCCGGCGGTGACCGACGGCGTCCGGCCCTGACCCCAGGGCCCGCCGCCAGCATCCGACAGAGGGGACCCCGCCGGCTCGTGGCGGGGTCCCCTCTGCGGTCCGGCCGGGACGTCCGCACCCCGCGCGCCGCCACCCGATCCGCCCCTCCGCGGGCGCGCGTCGGAGCCCCTCCGGGCGCGCGCCGACACGGCCCCGACGGGCCAGACAATTTAGCGCTGAGGTACTTCCGTCCCGGCTGAGCACGTGAAACTCTCGCAACTCCGGTCCGGGACGCGCTCCCCGAGGTCCCGCCCGGATCCGCGCGACAAGGAGGCACTCGTGGCGTTGCGCCAGAACTCGCACCCCGGTGGCGGCCAGGGAGCCGGCGCCCGGTGAAGCCCGCCCCGTTCCGTTACGCCGACCCCCGTTCGCTGGAGGAGGCCCTGGAGCTCCTCGCCACGGAGGAGGGCGCCAAGGTCCTCGCCGGCGGGCAGTCCCTGCTCCCGCTGCTGTCGATGCGGCTCGCGGCCCCGGCCACGCTCGTCGACATCAACAAGGTGCCCGGCCTCGACGCCGTCGACGTCACCGGCGACGGCGTGCGTGTCGGGGCCCTCGTCCGGCACGCCACCCTGCTGCACGACGCCGCCGCGGCGCGGGTCCAGCCGCTGCTGACCCGGGCGACGGCGAACGTCGCCCACCCGGCCATCCGCAACCGCGGGACCACGGTCGGCTCGATCGCGCACGCCGACCCCTCGGGTGAGATGACCTCCGTCCTCGCCCTCACCGGCGGCTCGGTCACCGTGGCCACGCCCGGCGGCGTCGAGACCGTCCCCTGGGACGAGTTGTTCGTCGGCCCGCTCGAGACCTCGCTGTCCGGGCCGGCCCTCGTCACCTCCGCCTTCTTCCCGGCCCTGCCCGCGCGCTCGGGCACCGCCTTCGCCGAGGTCGCCCGCCGCAAGGGCGACTACGCGGTCTGCGGCGCCGGCGTCGTCGTCACGCTCGACGAGTCCCGTCGCGTGTCGGCCGCGCGCGCCGCCTACATCTCCGTCGGCCTGGTGCCCGAGGTGCACGACCTCAGCGACGCCGTCGCCGGCCAGCCGGTGGAGGAGGCCGACTGGGCCGCCGCCGGCGAGCTGGCCCGCACGCTGGTCGACCCGGACGGCGACATCCACGCCAGCGCCGACTACCGCCGCCTGCTGGTCGGCGTCCTGACCGAACGAACGCTGGCCGAAGCCGCTGGGGGGATCGCATGACCTCGGTCGACACCGAGCGGACCATCACCGTCACCGTGAACGGTGTTCCTCGTGAGACCACCGTGCCGGTGCGCCGGCTGCTGTCGGACGCGCTGCGCCACGACCTAGGGCTGACCGGCACCCACGTCGGCTGCGAGCACGGCGTCTGTGGCGCCTGCACGGTGCTGGTGGACGGCGCCCCGATGCGCTCCTGCCTGGTGCTCGCCGTCCAGGTCGACGGTGCGTCGGTGGAGACCGTCGAGGGCCTGGCCCGCGTGGACCACCAGGGCGGGCAGGTGCTGCACCCGGTGCAGGAGGCCTTCCGCGAGTGCCACGCGCTGCAGTGCGGCTTCTGCACCCCGGGCTTCCTCATGACCATCAAGGCCGGCCTGGAGAACCGCGACGCGTCGGCCGACCTCACCGAGGAGGAGGTCGACGAGATGGTCGGCGGCAACCTCTGCCGGTGCACCGGCTACGCCAACATCAAGAAGGCCGTCCACCACGCCGCCGCGGCCATGAAGGACGCCCAGTGATGTCGGTCTCCGCGGAAACCGACACGGACCGGCCGTCGGTTTCCGCGGAAACCGACGGAGAGGGGGACCGCGATGACGACCAAGCTGTTCGGTGAGCCGGTCCGCCGGCGCGAGGACGCCCGCCTGATCACCGGCAAGGGCCGCTACCTCGACGACATCGGGCACCGCGCCCTGGCCGCCGCCTTCGTGCGCAGCCCGCACGCGCACGCCCGGATCGTCGACATCGACGTCGAGCCGGCCCTGGACGTCGAGGGCCTGGTCGCGATCTACACCTACGAGGACCTCACCGGCCCGCTGGCCGAGCCGCTGCCCGTCCTCATCCCGCACCCGCAGCTGACCGCGCCGCGCACCGGCTACCCGCTGGCCAACGGCGAGGTCAACCACGTCGGCGAGCCGATCGTCATGGTGGTGGCGACCGACCGGTACCTGGCCGAGGACGCCGCCGAGCGGATCGTCGTCACCTACGAGGAGCTCCCGGTCGTCGTCGGCGTCGACGCGGCCCGCGCCGCCGAGCACACCGTGCACGAGGAGATCCCGGACAACGTCGCCGCCCGGCACCACCAGGAGACCGGCGACGTCGAGCCGGCCCTGGCATCCGCGCCGCACACGCTGTCGTTCACCCAGTACATCGAGCGCAGCGCCTGCACGCCGATGGAGGGCAAGGGCGTGCACGCCCGGTGGGACGCCGACGACTCCTCGCTGCGGGTCTACACCAGCACCCAGGCCTCGACGTCGGTGCGCGCGGCGATCGCCGCGAAGCTGGAGCTGTCGCTGGACGCGGTCGAGGTCATCGCGCCGGACGTCGGCGGCGGGTTCGGCGTGAAGATCGTGCACCCGTGGCCGGAGGAGCTGCTGGTGCCGATGGCCGCGATCGCGCTGGGCCAGGAGGTGAAGTGGGCCGAGGACCGCCGCGAGCACTTCATCTCCAGCGCCCACGAGCGCCAGCAGCGCCAGGAGGTCACCGTCGGGTACGACGACGACGGCCGGATCACCGCGCTCGACGTCCACATCTGGCACGACAACGGCGCGTACACGCCCTACGGGATCATCGTGCCGATCATCACCGCGACCCAGCTGGTCGGTCCGTACGCGATCCCGGTGTACCGGGTGGTCGTGGAGAGCGTCTACACCAACACCGTCATCGTGACGCCGTACCGCGGCGCCGGGCGGCCGCAGGGCTGCTATGCGATGGAGCGGACGATGGACCGCATCGCCGACGCGCTCGGCCTGGACCGGGCCCTCGTCCGGGAGCGGAACCTCATCCAGCCCGACCAGTTCCCCTACGACCACCGGCTGACCTTCCAGGACGGCCGGCCGGTCATCTACGACTCCGGCGACTACCCGGGCCTGCTCGACAAGCTGCGCACCCTGGTCGGCTGGGAACAGGCCGAGACCCTGCGGGCCGACGCCGAGGCGCGGGGCCGGCTGCTCGGCGTCGGGATGGCGCTGTACGTGGAGGGCACCGGGCCCGGCCCCTACGAGGGCGGGCACGTGCAGGTCCTCGGCAGCGGCAAGGTGCTGGTGTCGACCGGGCTGACGTCGCAGGGCCAGGGCCACGAGACGGCGTTCGCGCAGATCGTCGCCTCGGAGCTCGGGGTGCCGATCGAGGACGTCGAGGTGACCACCGGCGACACCCGGCGGTTCGGCTATGCCGTGGGCACGTTCGCCTCGCGCGCGGCGGTGATGAGCGGCAACGCGATCGCCCTGGCCGCGCGCGGCGTGCGGGAGAAGGCGCTGCGGATCGCCGCCGACGTCCTGGAGGCCGACCCCGGCGACCTGGAGATCGAGGAGGGCGTCGTCCAGGTGAAGGGGACGCCGGGCGCCTCGATCCCGCTGCGGACGGTCGCCGTCCTGTCCAACCCGCTGCGGTACGCCTTCGACGAGGCGGCGAAGCAGGCCACCCAGTTCGCCGGGCCGGGCGACGACTCCAAGCCGCCCGTGGCCGAGGGCGACGCCCCGGGCCTGGAGCACCGCGACTACTACTCGCCGATCCGGTCGACCTTCGCCTCGGGCGCGCATGCGGCGATCGTGGAGATCGACCCGACGACGTGGGAGATCGACGTCGTGAAGTACGCGGTCGTCCACGACTGCGGCAACGTCGTGAACCCGATGATCGTCGAGGGCCAGGTCCACGGCGGCGTCGCGCAGGGCATCGGCGGCGCGCTGTACGAGCGGATGGCCTACGACGACTCCGGGCAGCTGCAGAACGCCTCGTTCATGGACTTCCTGATGCCGTACGCGTCGGAGATCCCGGACGTGGTGATCGACCACCAGCAGACGCCCTCGCCGCTGAACCCGCTGGGCCTCAAGGGTGCCGGCGAGGCCGGGGTCATCCCGGGGACGGCGGCGATCGCCTCGGCCATCGAGGACGCCACCGGGCGGCGCATCGCCTCGATGCCCATCTCCCCCACCGAGCTGTACGACCTGATGCGATCCCCCGATTCCGAACAGACCGCCGCGGCCGCACGCCGGGCGAGGACAGGAGTGAGTGCGTGAACCTCGACGGCTCTGCGGTGCTGCACGCCGACCCGGAGAAGGTGTGGTCGGTCATCACCGACCCCGCGGTGCTGGCCCGCACGATCCCGGGCTGCGAGTCGCTCGAGCTCGTCGGTCAGGACGAGTACAGGATGAACGTCTCGGTCGGGGTCGGCGCGATCAAGGGCACCTACGCCGGTGAGGTGCGGCTGACCGACCAGCAGCGGCCGTCGTCCTACGTGATGCACGCCTCCGGTGCCGGCGCGCCCGGCAACGCGCGGGCGACGGTGACGATCAACCTCTCGCCCGCCGACTCCGGGACGACGACCCTGACCTACTCGGCCGACGCCGTCATCGGCGGGCCGGTCGCCGGTGTGGGCCAGCGGATGATCACCGGCGTCGCCAAGCGGATGGCCGGGCAGTTCTTCAAGGCGATCGACGACGAGCTGACCGGTGCCGCCGTGCCGGTGGCCACCGAGGCGCGCCCGTCGGCCGCCGCGGTGAGCGAGACGGCGGTGCCCGCGCCGGCTCCGGCCGCCGGTGCCCCCGCTGCCCAGCCGCAGGTGTTCGCCGGCCGGGCCGCGGCCGCGCCCGCCGTCGGCGCGCCGTCCGACGTCCGGACGCTGGTGACCGGCGCGCTCGGCGGCGCGGGGCTCACCCTGCTCGGCGTCCTCGTCGGCTGGCTCCTGGGCCGCCGCAGGAGCTGAGCCCCCGCGCGTACACGCCGAGGGCCCTCTCGATCCGATCGAGAGGGCCCTCGGCGCGTCGTGGGGACGGTGCCCCGGCTCCCGCGCGTTTGCGGTGGGGTGGGTCAGCCGGCCTTGAGGGCCGGGTAGTCGGTGTAGCCCTCGGCGCCGCTGGCATAGAAGAGGTGCGGCTTCGGCTCGTTCTCGGGGTGCTCGCCGGCCCAGCGCTCGACGAGGTCGGGGTTGGCGAGGACCGGGCGGCCCACGGCGACGGCGTCGGCGTGCGCGGCCTCGATCAGCTGCACCGCCTCGTCGCGGGTGGTGACCGTCCCGAAGCCGCTGTTGGCGATCAGGGGGCCGCCGAAGCGCCGGCGCAGCTCCTGCACCAGGTCACCGGCGGGTTCGCGGTGCAGCACCGACAGGTAGGCCAGGCCGAGCGGGGCCAGCTGGTCGACCAGCGCGCCGTAGGTGGCGAGGACGTCGGCCCGGTCGGTCTCGAAGGCGTCCTGGATGTCGTGCTCCGGCGAGATGCGCAGCCCGACCCTGCCGGCGCCGATCGCCGCGGCCACCGCCGTCACCACCTGGACGACGAAGCGCGCCCGGTTCGCGGGCGAGCCGCCGTACTCGTCGGTGCGCTCGTTCGACGCCGGCGAGAGGAACTCGTGCAGCAGGTAGCCGTTGGCGCCGTGGACCTCCACGCCGTCCAGACCGGCCTCGATCGCCCGGCGGGAGGCGGTGACGATGTCCTGCACCGTCGCGCGGGCCTCCTCGACGGTCAGCGCGTGGGGCACCGGGTAGGGCTGCTTGCCCTTCTCCGTGTGCACCTGGCCGTTGATGGCGATGGCGCTGGGGGCGACGACGCGGCGTCCGCCGTTGACGTCGGGGTGGGTGACCCGGCCGCCGTGCATGACCTGCAGGACGATCCGGCCGCCGCGGGCGTGCACGGCCTCCGCGACGCGGCGCCAGCCCTCGACCTGCTCGTCGGTGACGATGCCGGGCTGGCCGACGTACGCCTGCGACTCGGGGCTGGGGTACGTGCCCTCGGCGATGATCAGGCCGACGCCGGCGCGCTGGCGGTAGTGCTCGACGACGAGGTACCCGGGGACGCCGGACGCACCGGAGCGCAGGCGCGTCAGCGGGGCCATCACGACACGGTTGGCGAGCTCGAGGTCGCCCAGGGTGACAGGTGAGAACAGATCCACACGGGGTGCAAGGGAGCCGCTCCGGCCGGCCATTCCGGAACGCGACGGTCATCACGCCGAGAGTCATGGCCGGCGTCCCCTTCCGCGACGGGAGAGAGCCCTCCGGCAGAGCGGCGTCGGTTCCGCGGAAACCGACAGGAGGCGGGGTCAGGCGGGGACGGTGGCCATCGCCTCGGCGGTCAGCTCGACGGAGCGCAGCCGGCCCTCGGTGCCCGGGAACTGGTGGGCGACGATCAGCTCGTCGGCGTCGGCCTCGCGCGCGAAGCCGGTGAGGTACCCGCGCACCTCGGCCGGGGTGCCGACGGCGGTGTGCGTGAGCATCGTGTCGACGTGCAGGCCCGCGCCGCCGTCGAGCAGCAGCTGGGCCTCCTCCTCCGACAGCGACCGGCCGCGGCCGAACAGACCGACGGCCAGCGTCCGGCGGACGGCGGCGTAGGCGGCCTCGGCGGCCTCACGGGTGTCGGCGGCGACGGCGTTGACCCCGGCGATCACGTACGGGGCGTCGAGCTGGGCCGAGGGCTTGAACTCCCGCCGGTAGGCCTCCACCGCCGGCGCGAGCATGGCGGGCGCGAAGTGCGAGGCGAACGCGTAGGGCAGCCCGAGCGCCGCGGCCAGGGTGGCGCCGAACATCGACGAGCCCAGGACGTACAGCGGCACGTTCGACCCCTTGCCCGGGATCGCGTCGACGCCGGGCACGCGGGTCTCCCCGGCCAGGTAGGCCTGGAGCTCCAGCACGTCCTGCGGGAACCGGTCGGCAGAGCGCGGGTCGCGGCGCAGGGCGTACATCGTGTTCTGGTCCGACCCGGGGGCGCGGCCCAGGCCGAGGTCGATCCGGCCCGGGTACATCGCGTCAAGGGTGCCGAACTGCTCGGCGATGGTCAGGGGCGAGTGGTTCGGCAGCATGACCCCGCCGGCGCCGAGCCGGATGGACGACGTCTGCGCGCCGACGTGCGCGATGAGGACGCTGGTCGCCGAGGAGGCGATCGTCGGCATGTTGTGGTGCTCGGCGTACCAGACCCGCCGGTAACCGGCCTCCTCCGCGCGCTGGGCGAGCGCGACGCTGGCCGCGATGCTGTCGGACGCGGTCGCGCCCCTGGCGATCGGCGCCAGGTCGAGGATGGACAGGGGGATGCTCATGGCACGGCCTCTCACTCGGTGTTGCCCCGAGCAACCAACCGGGCCGCGCTGACCTTCCCGTGCCCCTCACTCCTCGTACTCGGGCCCCATCGAGCCGGTCTCGACCTCGCCGGCCCGCTGGTAGGTGGTGATCAGCACGCCGCTGCCGGTGGCCGTCGACGACGTCAGCCGCCAGGTCCGCGGGACGGTGCCCTCCTCGAACAGCCGCTTCCCCGAGCCCAGCGTCACCGGGGCGACGACCAGCCGCAGCTCGTCGACGAGGTCCTCCCGCAGCAGCGTCTGCACCAGCCCGGGCGAGCCGTGCACCTGCAGCTCTCCGCCGTCCTCGGCCCGGAGCGCCCGCACCGCCTCCGGCACGTCGCCCTCGATCAGCCGTGCGCCGCTCCACTCGACCGACCCCAGGGTGCGGGAGGCGACGTGCTTGGGCCTGCCGTTGAGCGCGGCCGAGATCGGGTCGTCGGTCGGGATCAGCGGCCAGGAGGCGGCGAAGATCTCGTAGGTCCCGCGACCGATGAGGAAGTCCTGGGCGGGGGAGATCCACCGCACCATCTGGGCGCCCAGGTCGTCGTCGAAGTGGGGCACCAGCCAGCCCTCGTGGGTGAACCCGCCGGAGCGGTCCTCGCCCGGCCCGCCTGGGGCCTGCACGACACCGTCCATGGTCAGGAACGCGATGACGACGAGCGGTCGCACGGGGCCTCCAGGGGGTCGTCGGTCGCCCGGGAGGCGACCTCCTGCAGGTCGGACGGCCGGAGGAGCCCCCACTCATCGCCCGGACACGAACGGGGGAACGGCCGTCGCAGCCGGTCCGGCAGGCCCTCACGGACGGTGATGACACGGCCGAACGCCCCCACAGGATGGGGAGCGGCCGCGGGGGAAACGGGGGGTGTCCCCACGTCGGCGTGGCCGTGAGAGTCGGGGTGCAGGAGGAGCGGAGGGGTCCGCTCCCGGGGAACCCAACCATCCGATCACGGGGGTCACGATGAAGCGCACCACCAGCTTGGTCACCGCAGGGGCCATGGGCCTCGGCACGTTCGCACTCGTCAGCGCGGTCGCACCGAGCATCGCCTCGGCCAACGGCTGCGGCGTCACGGAGATCAGCAGCATGGAGCAGCTGACCACGGTCTTCGACGGCGCCCTCTCCGGCTTCGGCGACGGCGGCAACGCCGAGCTGCTGCCCGAGGGCCTGCACATGACGACCGACGCGTCGGACTCCGCCTACGCCGGCTACTTCATGGACGGGCTCGGCATCCCGCTGGCGCAGGCCACCGCGCCGTCGAACTACGCCCTCGACGTCACCCAGGCTGCCGGCCAGCCCCTGTCGAACCACCCGACCTACGAGATGTGGGTCGACCTCGACGGGACGGGCGCGCTGCCCTCCTGGCTGGTGTACTTCCAGCCCGCCACGGGTGACCCGGCCGACACCTGGTGGAGCGAGGTGCCGCTGACCGAGGTCGACCCGCAGGCCTCCGAGGCCATCGAGGAGGCGACGCTCGTCGAGATCAGCGCCGCCTACCCCAACGCCGTCATCCACACGATGGGCTTCCAGCTCGTCTACTCGCCCGACGCGGACGCCGTCGTGCACGGCATGACCTTCGGCTGCAACGACTTCGTGTTCGCCGGTGAGGGGACCACGGACCCGGAGAACCAGGCGCCGACCGCGTCGTTCACCAGCACCAACGAGGGCGGGGCCTACACCTTCTCCGCCACGGCCTCGGACCCCGACGGCGAGATCGTCACCCACACCTGGGACTTCGGTGACGGCACCGCGCCGTTCGTCGGCGGCACCGAGGCGCAGCACACCTACACCACGGCGGGCGACTACACCGTGACGCTGACCGTCGTCGACGACGACGGCGCCGCGTTCACCACCGAGCTGCCCATCACCGTCGTCCTGGGCGGCGGGGGCGACCCGACCGACCCGACCGACCCGGAGCCGACCGAGTACGGCACGCCGCTGCCCAACACCGGCGCGAACGTCCTCGGCATGGCCGCGATCGGCGGCCTGGTCCTCGCCGGCGGTGGCGCCGGCCTGGTCGCCAGCCGTCGCCGCAAGGCCGGCTCGGCCTCCTGACCGACACCACCCGCGTCCCGCCCGCCGGCACCCGGCGGGCGGGACGCACCCATCGGGACAGGGGGACCGATGATCCGCACGCTCTTCCGCGGGCTCTCGCAGCTCGCGATCACCGCCGGCGCGGTGATGCTGCTCTACGTCGCGTACGAGATCTGGATCACCGACCTCTTCAGCGACCAGGCCCAGGACCAGGTGTCCGAGGAGCTCCGTGAGGAGTGGTCGACGCCGGCACCCGAGCCGGAGCCCGACTTCGGTGAGGCCTTCGCCTTCCTGCACATCCCGCGCTTCGGCGCCGACTGGGAGCGGGCGATCGTCGAGGGCACCGACCCCGACGAGCTCGAGGACGGCCCCGGCCACTACGTCGGCTCGGCGATGCCCGGGGAGCTGGGGAACTTCGCCATGGCCGGCCACCGCGTCGGCCGGGGCAGCCCGTTCATCGCCCTCGACGTCCTGCAGCCCGGTGACCCCGTCGTCGTGGAGACGGTGGACACCTGGCACGTCTACCGGGTCACCGCGACGCGGGTCGTGGACCCGAGCGAGAGCAGCGTCGTCGCCCCCACACCGGGCGGCCCCATGAACGGGGAGGCGACCGGCGCGGTCCTCACCATGACCACCTGCCACCCCAAGTTCTCCACCCGCGAGCGCCTGGTCGTGCACGCGACGCTGGAGGGCTCGGTGGCCAAGGCGGACTCGCCGGACGGGCCGGCGGCACTCGAGGAGGTCTGAGCCGTGTACACGTGGATCTGGCGCCACCTGCCCGGCGGCACCGGCGCGCGGGCCGTCCAGGCCGCGCTCCTCGTGCTGGCCGCGGCCGTGCTGCTGCTGTTCGTCGTCTTCCCGGAGGTGTCCGCGCGCGTGGAGCTCTGGACGCCAGCGCTCTGAGCAGCGCACCCGACGACGGGGCGGGACCGGGAGGGCCCGGCCCCGCTCCGTCGGATCGGATCAGCGCTGCAGCGACGAGTAGAGGGCCGTCTCGAACTCCAGGTAGCCGCCGAAGGAGGTGGCGTCCCCGAACGGCAGCACCTGGGTGGCCCAGAAGCCGCCGACGCCGTTCTCCCGGTCCACCCAGTAGAAGAGGTTGGCCAGCCCGGCCCAGCCCAGGGCGCCGGCGGGACGGCCGGTCGGCGCCGTCTCGTCGTTGACCATGAACGGCAGGGACCAGGACTTCGACAGCCCGGGGAAGAACTCCGCGTCGTTGGACAGCGACGGGATGACGCCGGGGAGCGCGGTGACCTTGAGGTCGCCGAGGTGGTTCTGCACGGCCATGCGCACCGTCTCCGGCGACAGGACGGCGCTGCCCTCGCCCCGGCCGTCGTTGAGCCACATGCGGATGAAGCGCATGTAGTCCCCGACCGTGCCGTAGAGCCCGTGGCCGCCCATGTGCGCCTCGGGCGGCTGGGGCAGCGCGAAGTCGTCCATCGGCGTGAGCGACCCGTCCTCGCCGCGGGCGTGCATCGTCGCCGTCCGCTGCCGTAGCCGATCGTCCGGCTCGAAGGTCGTGTCGGTCATGCCGAGCGGCGCGAAGACGCGCGCGGCGAACACGTCGCCGAGCCGCTCCCCGGTGATGCCCTCCACCACCTGGCCGGCCCAGTCCAGGTTGCTGCCGTACTCCCAGCGCTCGCCCGGGTCGAACAGCAGCGGGGTCTGCAGGCAGGCCCTGGTCGCGGTGATGATGCTGGGCTGCCCGTGCTCGGTGGCCAGCCGGTTGTAGTGCTCGTTGAAGAAGTCGTAGCCGAAACCGGCCGTGTGGGTCAGCAGGTGCTTCGTGGTGATCTCCCGCTTCGGCGGTCGGGTCCGCGGCGAGCCGTCGTCGTCGAAGCCGTCCAGCACCTGCAGCTCGCCGATCCCGGTGGCGTACGTGCGGGCAGGCGCGTCCAGGTCCAGCCGACCCTCCTCGACCAGCTGCAGGGCCGCCGTCGCCGTGATGGCCTTGGTGGTCGAGAACAGGGCGAACACGGTGTCGGTGGTCATGGCGACGTCGCCGCCGAGGCGGCGGGCGCCGGCCGCCCCCTCGTAGACGTTCCCGTCCCGGTCGGTGGCCATGGCGACCACCCCCGCGACCGGGGCGGCGGCCCGTACGGCGCGGTCGAGGATCGCGTCGGCCTCCGAGGTGAAGCTCTCTGTCTGCGTCGTCTGCGTCATGGCAGTCCTCCGGGGGGTTGACGGGGCGGTGCGCCGGGGGGCCCGGCGCACCGGGGGTGTCAGCGGATGTCGAAGCCCGGGTAGCCGGCGGCGGCCACCTCGTCGCACTTCTCCCGGTAGGTGCCGACGCCGCCGGTGTAGGACAGCACCCGCCGGGGCTTGCCCGGGACGTTCGAGCCGACGTACCAGGACGTCGTCCTCGAGATGAGGTTGGCCGACGCCGTCTCGTCGTGGTGGGCCACCCACGCGTCCTCGCCCTCCTGCGTCGGCTCGATGACGCTCTTGCCCTGGGACCGCATCGAGCGGACGAGGTCACTGATCCACTCGGTCTGCTGCTGCAGGCAGGTCGTCATGTTGCACAGGGCGGCCGACGGCGCCAGTGGCACGGCCGTGGTGAGCAGGTTGGGGTAGCCGTGCACCATCAGGCCCATCGTGGTGCGGATGTCGCGGCCCCAGTCCTCGGTGAGGGCCCGCCCCCCGCGGCCGCGGATGTCGATCCGGGTGAGCGCACCGGTGCCGGCGTCGAACCCGGTCGCCAGGATGATGACGTCGAGCTCGTGGACGGTGCCGTCCTCCAGCTGCAGCCCCTGGGGGACGACGCGGACGATCGGGTTGTCGCGGACGCCGACCAGTTCCACGTCCGGCCGGAGGTAGACCTCCAGGTAGTTCGTCTCCAGCGGGACCCGGTGGGTGCCGAAGCCGTAGTCGGTGGGGATCAGCACGTCGCACAGGTGGGGGTCGTGGCGCAGGCGCGCCCGCATCTTCTCCCGGACGAACTCCGAGACCTCCTCGCTGGCCGCCTCGTCGAAGAAGATCTCGGGGAACGAGGCGAGCCACAGCTTCAGCGAGCCGTTCTCGTAGATCTCCTCGAGGATCTCGCGGCGCTGCTCGGGGGTGAGGTCGGCGTAGGAGTGCTCGAAGTCGTACTCGAAGCCGGTGAAGGTGCGCGGGAGGGTCGTGCGCAGCTCGGGGAAGCGCGCCTTGTACGCGGCGACGTCCTCGGGCCCGAAGTGCGGGTTCTTCATCGGCAGGGCGTACTGCGGCGTCCGGGCGAAGACGGTCAGGTGCCCGACCTGGCCGGCGATGGTCTGGATGACCTGGATGCCGGTCGCACCGATGCCGACGACACCGACCCGCTTGCCCTCCAGCTCCAGGCCCTCGGCCGGGTAGCGCGAGGTGTGCACGATCGTGCCCCGGAAGTCGGCCTGCCCGGGGAAGAGGTCGGCCATGGGCGCGGACAACATGCCGGCGCAGGTGACGAGGAACTGGGTGTCGATCGTCTCGCCGCGGTCGGTCTCGACGGTCCAGCGGCCCCGGTCCTCGTCGAAGCGTGCGCCGGTGACCGTGGTGGAGAACTGGATGTCCCGGCGCAGGTCGAGCCGGTCGGTGACGTAGTGCATCCACCGCTCGATCTCGGGCTGGTCGGGGAACCGCTGACTCCAGCTCCAGTCCTTGTAGAGGTCCTCGTCGAACAGGTACTGGTAGATGTAGGCCTCGGAGTCGAACCGCGCCCCGGGGTAGCGGTTCCAGTACCAGGTCCCGCCCACGTCGCCGGCCGCGTCGTAGGCCCGCACCCGCAGGCCCTGCTCGCGGAGCTGGTGCAGCTGGTAGAGGCCGGCCACCCCGGCGCCGATGACCACCGCATCGAGCTCGCGGGCCCCCGACGCCCCGTCGACCTGCGCAGTCGTCGCTGTATCGACGCTCATCTGTGAACTACCTTCCTGCCTGTGGTCTGGATCACTGCCGCGCTGCACAGTCCAGCGGCGTCCCGCCCGGTCGAGCCGTCCCAGGTTGGGACAGTCCGGCGCGGTGCGACGGCCGGACGGAGCACCGCGGACCGGTGACGAGGGGCGCCGGCCCGGCGTCCCTGCCGCTGCACCCGCCGGTGGCGCGGCGGGTGGGCGCCTGGCGTGGAGGTGGCGATGCACCAGGGTCAGGAGGACCGGCGGCGCGTGGCGGCGGCCCGTGCGGAGTTCCTCGAGCGCGGTCCGGCGGCGGCTGCCGGCGTCCGGGACCTGGTGGCGGCGTCGTGGCGGCGCAGCCGGTCGGCCGGTGTGGACGCCGACGAGTACCGGATCACCTTCCACGAGGACGTCGACCTGGACTCCCGGCTGGTGCGGTGCGCCCGGCCGGTCATCGAGCGGCTGGCGGAGGAGATGGTCGACGTCCCGGTCGCGATCGCGCTCTCCGACGCCGAGGCGCGCATCGTGCACCGGCTGGACTGCTCGACGTCGGTGGGCCGACTGCTGGACCGGGTGGACTTCACCGCCGGGTTCAGCTTCGCCGAGGGCGGCGTGGGCACCAACGGCATCGGCACGGTCTTCGAGGCCGGGTCGTCGGTGGCTGTGGTGGGCGCGGAGCACTTCACCGAGGCCCTGGTGGCGTTCGCCTGCACCGGCGCACCGGTCCTCGACCCGCTCACCGGGCGGGTGGCGGGCGTGCTCGACGTCAGCTCGCTGGCCGAGAGCTGGACGCCCCTGATGCACACGCTGGTCCGGCGGGCCGCCGCCGACATCGGCCAGAACCTGCTGCTGGACCGCGGGCACGCCCAGCGGGCGCTGTACGAGGTCTTCGCCCGGGCCGACGCCCGGCCCCGGCAGGCGGTCATGGCGGTGGGTGCGTCGCTCATGGTCAACCAGCGGGCCCAGCAGCTGTTCACCGTCGCCGAGCAGGCCACGATCCACCAGCACGCGCTGTTCCTGATGAGCCGCCGAGATCGGGTCGCCGAGACGATTCCCCTCGACACCGGCCGCCGGGTGCGGATGCGGGCGCGGCGCGTCGTCGTCGGCGACGAGGTGGCCGGCATGGTGCTGCTGCTGGACGAGGACCCCGGCCGACGGCCTCCTCCCGTCCCGGTCCCTCGGAGCGCCCCGCACGCGGGCAGCGGGGGACGCCCGCAGGACCCGCACCCGCTGGGCGGCCGCTCACCGGGGTGGGTGACGGCGTGCGAGCAGGCCGCCGCCGCCATCGACCGGGGCGACTCCGTGCTGGTGATGGGCGAGCCGGGCACCGGTCGGCGCACCCTCGTCACCGAGCTGTTCCGCCGGGCCCACCCGTCGGGGCAGGTGGTCGCCGACGGGGCCGCGCGGACGCCAGGACCACCGCTCGACGGCGCGGGGACCGCCACCCTCGTCGTCCTCGGGGACGTCGACCGGCTGGACGCCGACGCGGTCGAGCGCCTGCGCGGGCTCCTCGCCTCCGTCGACCGCGGCCGGGTCCTCGTCGCGGCCACGCTGGCCGAGGAGCACGTCGGCGCCGGTCTGCCGTTCCAGGCACTGCTCGGGCACTTCGACCAGGCGGTGACCGTGCCGCCGCTGCGCTTCCGCGGCGAGGACCTCCCCCTGGTCGTCGCGCGCCTGCTCGCCGAGCTCGCCCCTCACCGGAGGGTCCGGCTGCATCCCGAGGCGAGCCGGCTGATCGCCCGCTACGCGTGGCCGGGCAACCTCCCGCAGCTACGCGAGGCGCTGCGGGCCGCACTGGCCGCCCGCCCGGTCGGGGAGGTCCAGCCGGAGGACCTGCCGGCCTACTGCCGCACCACGGGCGGCCGCACGCTGACCCCGCTGGAGGCGGTCGAGCGCGACACGATCGTGCGGGCCCTGCAGCGGTGCGGCGGCAACCGGGTGCACGCGGCGGCCGCGCTCGGGATGGCCCGCAGCTCGCTCTACCGGAAGATCCGGAGCTACGCGATCACCGACGTGTGACCCGGTCGGGCGGCCAGGGGTCCGGGCGGTCGGGCCCAGGCGGTCGGGCCCAGGCGGTCGGGCTCAGGCCGGCCGGGCTCAGGCGGCCGGGCTCAGGCGGCCAGGGCGACGTCCCGGTCGGCGGCCGCGACCAGCCCGGCGTAGCGCCCGCCGGCGGCGAGCAGCTCCGCGTGGCTGCCGGACTCCTCGAGGCGGCCCGCGGCGAGCACGGCGATCCGGTCGGCATCGCGGATCGTGGACAGCCGGTGGGCGATGGTGATCGTCGTCCGGCCGCGGCTGGCCTCGTCGAGGGCGGCCTGGACGGCCCGCTCGGTCGCGGTGTCCAGCGCGCTGGTCGCCTCGTCGAGCACCAGCACCCAGGGGTCGCGCAGCAGCGTCCGGGCGATCGCGAGGCGCTGCTTCTCCCCGCCGGAGAACCGGTGCCCGCGCGCACCGACGACGGTGTCGTAGCCGTCGGGCAGGGCGGCGATGACGTCATGCACCTGGGCGCGGCGGGCGGCGTCCTCGATCTCGCGGTCGGTGGCGCCGGGCCGAGCGTGCCGCAGGTTCTCCCGCACCGTCGTGTGCAGCAGGTAGGTCTCCTGCGCGACGACGCCGACGACCCGCGCCAGCGTGGCCAGGCTCAGGTCGCGCAGGTCGACGCCGTCGATCGTCACCCGGCCGCTGGTCGGGTCGGCCAGCCGCGCGACCAGCGAGGCCAGCGTGCTCTTGCCCGAGCCGGTCTCCCCCACCAGCGCCAGCGTCGACCCGGCGGGGACGGCGAGGTCGATGCCGTCCAGGGCCGGCCGGTGCCCGTCGGGGTAGGTGAACGAGACGCCCTCGAAGCGCACCTCGCCGCGCACCGTCGCCGGGTCCAGCGGCACGGGGTCGGCCGGGTCGTCGATCTCCACCGGCAGGTCCAGGTACTCGAAGACCCGGCTGAACAGCGCCATCGAGCTGGTCACCGTGACGCCGACGTCGAGCAGCTGCATGAGCGGCCGGAACAGCGCCCCCTGCAGGGTGGTGAAGGCGACCAGCGTGCCGATCGTCATCCCGCCGGAGGTGGCCGGCAGGCCCGCCGCCAGGTAGATCAGCGCCGGGATGCCGGCGAAGACGATGCTCATCGTGGCCATCCGCCACCGGCCGGCCAGCTGCGAGCGCACCTCGAGACCGACGAGGTCCTCCGAGGTGTCGGCGAACCGCCGCGACTGGGCCGGGCCGGCGCCGAGGGTCTTGCCCAGCAGCACGCCGCTGATCGACAGCCCCTCCTCCACCTGCGCGTGCAGATCGGCCAGGCGCCGCTGCCGCTGCGCGGTGACCCTCCGGCGCATCCGCGCCACCCGGCGGGTGAGCAGCACCGCCGGCGGGAGGACGACGAGGGACAGCAGCGACAGCCGCCACGACAGCGCCACCATCGCCACGACCGTCCCGACGACGGTGGTCGCGCTGGAGGCCAGCGAGGTGGCGGTCGAGGTGACGACGGACTGCATGCCGGCGATGTCGTTGGTCAGCCGGGACTGCACCTCCCCGCCCCGGGTGCGCGTGAAGAAGCCCAGCGACTGCCGCTGCAGGTGGGTGAAGACCGCCGTCCGCAGACCGTGCATGACCCGCTGCCCGACGGTCGTCGACAGCCACGTCTGCACCACCCCGAGGACGGCGGTGGTGGCGGCGACCGCGACCATCGCGGCCACCGCCCAGGCCAGCAGGCGCACGTCCTGGCGGGGCAACGCCTCGTCGATCACCAGGCGGACCAGGAACGGCGAGGCCAGTGCCACGGCCGATGCGGCCACGATCAGCACCACCACCGTGGCCACCGGCCAGCGGTACGGCGCGAACAGCGCGGTCACCCGGCGCAGTGGCACCGGGGAGCGCTCCAGCTGGGCCCGGTCGGCGGGGTCGACGGTGCGCCCCGAGCGCCCACCCCCGCCGCCCGGCCCTCTCGTCACGTCGTCGACGACGACCACCTCCATGGCGTCCCAGGCCCTCGATGATTACTGAGGTTGCCTCACGATGAGGTAACCGTACGGCATTGGGTACGATTCCCGCGTGCCGGACGACGACGCCTCGCTGGGCGAGCTGCTCATGCGGGCCGCCCGCACCCAGCGGCGGCGCTGGCGCGAGGTCCTGGCGCCGTGGGAGCTGCTCCCCCACCACGCCCGCGCACTCCGCGTCGTCTGCGAGCGGGACGGCGTGCGACTCTCCGACCTGGCCGAGGCCCTGCACATCGCACCCCGCTCGGCCACCGAGGTCGCCGACGCCCTGCAGGCCCGCGGCCTGGTCGAGCGCAGCCCCGATCCCACCGACCGGCGGGCCGTCGTCCTGACGCCCACCCCCGCCGGCCGGCAGGTGCAGGGCGAGGTCGCCGCCGCGCGGGCGGCCGACACCCGCGACCTGTTCGCCCGGATCGACCCCGCCGACCGGGCCGCCCTGGCCCGGATCCTGCGCACCCTGACCGACGACTGAGGGCATCCCCGGGCGAATCGATGGGTAGGACCTGCCACGGGGGGTTACGGGGTGGCAGAGGTGGCGAGCACCGTCACACGCCAGCAGAGGGGGAGGTAGCCGTCGTGCTGTCCGAGAAGTCCCGGCCCGTCATCGAGGCCACCCTGCCCGTGGTCGGCGAGAACATCGGGAAGATCGCCGAACGCTTCTACCAGCACATGTTCGGCGAGCACCCCGAGCTGATGGACGGCGTCTTCAACCGCGGCAACCAGGCCGAGGGCACCCAGCAGCAGGCACTGGCCGGCTCGGTCGCCATGTTCGCCAGCGCACTGGTCAACCACCCCGACCAGCTGCCGGAGCACCTGCTCAACCGCGTCGCCCACAAGCACGCGTCGCTCGGCATCCGCCCCGACCAGTACCAGGTCGTGCACGACAACCTCTTCTGGGCGATTGCCGACGTCCTCGGCGACGCCGTCACCCCCGAGGTCGCCGAGGCCTGGGAGGAGGTCTACTGGCTGATGGCCCGGGCCTTGATCAACCAGGAGCGCGGCCTGTACAGCGCGCGTGGCGTGCGGCCAGAGATCGTGTGGCGCGACTGGGAGGTCATCGAGAAGCGGCGGGAGACCGACGACGTCGTCGTCTTCACCTGCAAGCGTATCGACGACCGGCTGGTGAAGACCTCGCTGCCCGGTCAGTACGTCACCGTGCGGATGCCGATGCCCGACGGCATCCGGCAGCCCCGCCAGTACAGCCTCACCCGCGCCGACGACGGCGAGCACCGCTCGTTCGCGGTGAAGCGGGTCCACGGCAACGGCAAGCCCGACGGCGAGGTCTCCAACCTGCTGCACGAGCGGGTCGACATCGGCGACACGGTCACCATGTCGCTGCCGTTCGGCGACGTCGTCCTCGACGACTCCCGCCCGGCGGTGTTCGCCAGCGCGGGCATCGGCATCACCCCGATGGCCGGGATGCTCTCCCACCTGGTCACGGCCGGCTCCCACCTCGACGTCACCCTGCTGCACGCCGACCTCGACGAGTCCTCGTGGGCGCTGCGCCAGCAGGTTGCCGACGACGTCAAGGCCCTGGCCGACGGCAAGCTGCACGTCTGGTTCGAGCGGGGCGCGCAGTGCAGCCTCCCGGTGGACGGCGTCCACGAGGGGATCATGGACCTCACCGAGGTCGACCTCCCCGATGACGCCGTCTACTACCTCTGCGGCCCGCTGCCGTTCATGAAGGCGGTGCGCAGCGCGCTCATCGACCGCGGCGTCCCCACCCGCGACATCCAGTACGAGGTCTTCGGCCCCGACCTGTGGCAGGCCGACGCTGATTGATCTGTCGGCCTACCGGCCGACACCGCGGCCAGGTGCCGTCCCCGGCCGCCGCTGAGCCGCTGCCCGCGTCCCGGCCGGGGACCCTCCGGGCCCCGCGACCGGACCACCCACGGCCAGGTGCCGTCCCCGACCGCCGCTGAGCCGCTGCCCGCGTCCCGGCCGGGGACCCTCCGGGCCCCGCGACCGGACTACCCGCCGCCAGGTGCCGTCCCCGACCGCCACTGAACCGCTGCCCGGTCAGGGCTGGGTCGGGGCGAAGGCGAGGTCGTGCTCGGCCAGCGCGTCGCGGAGGCGCGAGGTCGCCTTCGGGCCGACACCGTGCCAGGAGCGCAGCTCCCGCTCGGTGACCTGCGTGAGGTCACGCAGGTCCCGGATGCCGCGTCCCAGGAGCGCGCTGCTGGCGGGTGCGCCGATGGACGCCGGTAGCGGCAGCGGCGTCCCCTCGTGGGTGCGGACGGCGTCGTACTCGGCCACGTCCACGGCGAGCAGGACGGCGGCCTGCTCAGCGGCGGGACCGGAGCCACGGAAGGCCTCCAGCTCGGCCCGGGTTCCCCACCGCTCGAACACCCGGATCCGCCCCGGCTCGAGCGGGTCGGCGGTGATCGCGAAGTCCAGGCAGCCAGCGGCGGCCCGCGCCTGCTCGACGACGATCCGGCACCCCTCGACATAGGCGTCCCGGTCGTCGGGCCGCACGGTCAGGGTCCCCGCCACGATGATCACGACGAACAGACCGGCGCAGCGCTGCCGACTCATCGGTGCGGCTGCGCGCGAGCGACCGGGTCCTGATGTCGATCATGGGGGTTGTGGCGGGCTCCCTCGGCACGTCGGCGCGTGTCGCCTACACCAAGCCCATGATCAACACGGGTGGAGCGCGCCTCCATGGTGGGGATCGGCCGCTCTCAGCGCCGATCGCCGCGGTCGCCGGCCGTGCGCCGGCGACGGTGGGTCTTGCTGCCGTACATGGCGCGGTCGGCGCGCGCGATGAGGTCGTCGGGCGTCTCACCGGGCCGGCCCACCGCCGCACCGACGCTCACCCCGATCGACAGCGCGCCGCACGAGGTCTCGAACGGCGTGGCCAGCGCCGCCGTGACGAGCACGGACAGGGTCGACACCCGTCCGGCGTCATCGCCCGGGACGAGCAGCACGAACTCGTCGCCGCCGAAGCGGGCCACGATCTCGCCGGGGCGGGCGAGCGCGCCGAGCCGGACGGCGACCTCGCTGAGGAGGTGGTCGCCGACCCCGTGCCCGTGGTCGTCGTTGACCAGCTTGAACCTGTCCAGGTCGCAGAAGAGCACCGCGCAGCCGGCGCCGTCGACCGGGTCCAGGTGCCGGCGCAGGGCGTCGAAGAGGGTGCCGCGGTGCGGGATGCCGGTCAGCCGGTCGGTCTCGGCCCGCTGGTGCAGCCGGGCCTCCCGCTGCCGCTGGTCGGTGACGTCGATGCCGAGGGTGGCGACCGCGTAGGGGCGGCCGGAGCAGTCGCAGAGCACGTCGTTGTGCATGGCCACCCGCCGCCGACCGCCGTCCCCGGTGATCCAGTCGGCCTCCTGGGGGTGGGCCGTGCCGGTGGCGATCGCCCGGGCGACGGCGTCCTTGGCCAGCTCGACGTGCTCGGGCAGGACCCACACCTCCCAGAAGAAGCGGCCCAGCAGCTCCTCGGGCGACCGGCCGGTGAACCGCTGGACCGCCGGGTTGGCGAGCAGGATCCGGCCGTCGGCGGCGATCACGGCCAGCAGCGCGCCCGTCGCGGCGATGAACGCCTCGGGGAGGGAGGACTCCACCCGACCGCCTCCTCGTGGCGCGCCCTCCGGCACGCCGCCCCGGCATGAGACCACGGTCACACTCGGCACGCCAGCACGGCCGCGATCGCCGCTAGCCTGCGGGCGTGACCGGCTCCCTGACCCGCCGTCAGGTGCTCGACCTGCGGGTGCACGCCCAGCAGCTCGACCGGACCTCCGGCGGGCTCGACGACACCGCCGTGCTCGACCTCGGCGTCCAGGACACCGGTCCGGACGGCGGGCTGTGGGCACTGGCGCTGCGCGGCGTCGACGTGGCGGCACTGCCCGACGGCGCGCTGAGCACGGTGTGGACGATCCGCGGCGCGCCGCACCTGTACCGCCGGGCCGACCTGCCCGAGGTCGCGGCGGCCACCGCCCCGTTCTCCGAGGCCGACGCGGGCAAGCGGGTCTACGACGCCGCCCGGCCGCTGCGGGCCGCCGGCATCCCGGTGCTGGCCGGGCTCGACAGCATCGCCGCGACCATGCGCTCGGTGGTCACGGCCCCGATGGTCAAGGGCGAGGTCTCCGCCCGGCTGACCCAGCTGCTCGACGACCCACACCTGCGGTACTGCCGCCCGTGCGACGCCGTCCACCCCTGGGAGCAGCCGTTCCGGCTGGCCGCCCTGCGCGCCGGTCTGGAGCTGGAGCCGGGCACCTCACCACCGGTGCTGCGCCCGGTACCGGGGCTGGTGCCCAGCGCGGACGTCGCGCCGCGGTTCGACGTCGTCCGCGGGTACCTGCGGCTGCTCGGTCCGGCGACACCCCAGCTGGTCGCCGGCTACCTGGACGCACCGGTCAAGGACGTGCAGGCGCACTGGCCGGAGGACGCCGTCGACGTCGACGTGGACGGCGAGCGGCGCTGGCTGCTCGCCGCGGACGCCGACCGGCTCGACGGGGTCCCACCGGCGTCGGGCACGGCGCTGCTCGGCCCGTTCGACCTGTTCCTGCAGGCCCGCGACCGTGACCTGCTGGCGCCGGACCGCGCGCACGCCAAGGCCCTGTGGCCGGTGCTCGGCCGGCCCGGCGCGGTGCTCGTCGACGGCGAGGTGGCCGGCGTCTGGCGACCGCGGAAGGCCGGGCGGTCGCTCACCGTCGCCGTGGAGCCGTGGCGGGAGCTGGCCGGGGCCGAGCGGGCGGCGGTGACCGCCGGGGCCGAGCGGCTGGCCGCCTTCCGCCAGGTGACGCTGAAGGCGGTGGAGATCGCCGGGTGAGCAGCGCCCCTCCACCGTCCGCACGCACGACGTCGACTCGGCCCCCGTGCGGCAGATCCGTGCACGGATCGCGATGGGACTGGGTACACGCACGCCGACCCCGACCGAGGGAGCAGCCATGACCGGCCCCGACGACGCCTTCCTGGCTCCGGACGACGCGTTGTACGACGGCGACGAGGACACCCGACCCGGCGCGGACGACGTCGAACGGCCGCCGGAGACCGTCGCTCCCCGCGAGGACGGGATCGAGGACGCCGACCGCGCGAGCGGCTCGGTGGAGCACGAGACCGGGAGCGGGCCCGAGCGCGGGTGACGGCGGCCACCGGCATGCGGGCGACCGCCGGGTGAGGTCGCCGGCGCACCTTCCGCCCGGCGGTATCTCAACGCTAAGGTATCTGCCATGAGTGCCCCGCCTCGCCGGGTCCGCATCGGCATCGACACCGGGGGGACGTTCACCGACGTCGTCGCGGTGGACGAGGAGACCGGTCAGACCACCACGACCAAGACGCCGTCCACGCCCGCCGACCCCGCCGAGGGCTTCCTCACCGGCGTCCGCAAGGTGCTGGACCTGATGGACCTGTCCGGTGAGGCGGTCACCGCCGTCAGCCACGGGACGACGGTCGCGACCAACCAGCTGCTCGAGGGCAAGCTCGACCGGATCGGGTTCATCACCACCGAGGGCTACGAGTCGGTCCTGGAGATCGCCCGCCAGTCGGTGCCCGACGGCTACGGCAACAGCTACTTCTGGGTCAAGCCGCCGCGCATCGTCCCCGCCGACCTGGTGCAGACCGTGCGCGGGCGCCTGGACCACAAGGGCGAGGAGGTCCGGCCCTTCGACGAGGACGACGCCCGCGCGGCGGCCCGGTTCTTCAAGGACGCCGGCATCACCACCCTCGGCGTCTGCTTCCTGCACGCCTACGCCAACGACGCGCACGAGCGCCGCATGCTCGAGGTCATCCGTGAGGAGCACCCCGGCGCCGTCGTCTCGCTGTCCAGCGAGGTGCTGCGCGAGTACCGCGAGTACGAGCGCTCGGTCACCACGCTGGTCGACGCCGCGGTGAAGCCCAAGGTCGGCGCGTACGTCACCAACATCCGCACCCGCCTGGACGAGATCGCCCCGGGCGTGCCGTTCTACGTGATGAAGAGCAACGGCGGCGTGCTCAGCGCCGGCGAGGTCGTGCACCAGCCGATCACCACCATGCTGTCCGGCCCCGCGGCCGGCGCGCTGGGCGCCGCCCTCATCGCGGGCACCGCCGGCTTCGACCGGGTGCTCACCTGCGACGGCGGCGGTACCTCGACCGACGTCACCGTCGTCATCGACGGCGAGCCGACCCTCACCACCGAGGGCTCGGTCGGTGAGTACCCCTCCAAGATCCCGATGATCGACGTCGTCACCGTCGGCGCGGGCGGCGGCTCCATCGCCTGGCTGTCCCCGGAGGGCACGCTCAAGGTCGGCCCCAAGTCGGCCGGCGCCGACCCGGGCCCCATGTGCTACCCGAACGGCGGCGACCAGCCGACCGTCACCGACGCGCACGTCGTCCTCGGCCGGATCCCCCCGCACCTGCTGGGCGGGGAGATCCCGCTGTCGGTCGAGGCGGCGGGCGGCGGCCTCGAGCAGCTCGGCGGCAAGCTGGACCTGTCACTGGAGAAGACGGCCACCGGCATCCTCGAGATCTCCGCCTGGAACCAGGCCAACGCGCTGCGCCAGGTGACCGTCGCCCGCGGCCTCGACGTCCGGGACTTCACGCTCACCACGTTCGGCGGCTCCGGCTCGCTGCTGGCCTGCCGGCTCATGGACATCCTCAACCTGCCGCGCACGCTGGTGCCGCCGAACCCGGGCAACGTCAGCGCGTTCGGTCTGCTCACCGTCGACGTCCGCAACGACTACGTGCAGACGGTGGTGTCCAAGCACACCGACCTGGACCTGGCGCGCGTGCAGGCGGTCTACGCCGACCTCGAGGCCCAGGCCCAGGTGGCCCTGGACGGCGAGGGCTTCGGCCGCGACCAGCAGCGCATGCAGCGCACCGCCGACCTGCGCTACGTGGGCCAGGCGTTCGAGGTGCGGGTGCCGGTCGCCGAGGGCGTGCTGGACGCCGCGGCGGCCGAGGCCGTCGCGCAGGCCTTCCACGCCGCGCACCGGCAGCTCTACGGCTACGACTTCGCCGACGACCCGCGCCAGGCCGTGGAGTGGGTCAACCTGCGGGTCAGCGGGATCGGCCCGATCCGCCGTCCCGACATGGTCGAGCTGGCACCGGAGAACGGCGGGCCCGAGCGGGCCGTCACCGGCTCGCGCCGGGTGTTCTTCGACGACTGGGTGGACACCCCGACCTACAACCGCCCCGACCTCGGCCCCGGCGACGTCGTCGCGGGCCCGGCGATCATCGAGGAGTTCGGCTCGACGGTGCCGGTGCACCCCGGCTTCCTCGCCACCGTGGACGCCCACGGGAACCTGCTGCTGACGAAGGAGTCGGACAAGTGACCCTGACGGAGTCGTCCCCCACCCAGCCGAAGGTCGCCGCCGACCCGGTGCTCGTGGAGATCGTCGCCGGCACGCTGGCGGCGATCGAGAAGGAGGTCGAGACCTCCATCGG
This sequence comes from Geodermatophilus sabuli, assembly GCF_900215145.1. Taxonomy (GTDB): domain Bacteria; phylum Actinomycetota; class Actinomycetes; order Mycobacteriales; family Geodermatophilaceae; genus Geodermatophilus; species Geodermatophilus sabuli. The sequence continues at coordinate 40,245 of NZ_OBDO01000007.1, forward strand.
CCGCACCTCGCGCTCGCCGATGATCCGCGACGCCCACGACTTCCGCGCCGGCATCCACGACCGCCAGCTGCGCAAGCTCACCGGCCGCTCCTACTCGGCGCTCGTGCACCCCGTGGTGCGCGACTACCCGATCGAGGAGATGAACGTCGGCGACGTCTTCTTCCACAACGACGTCTACCTGTCCGAAGGCGGCATCGGCCACCTGCCGGACCTGTGCGTCACCGTGCCGGTGTTCGCGCACGTGGACGGCGCGGAGCGGGTGGTCGCGTTCATCCAGGCGTTCGGCCACCACGACGACATCGGCGGCGCGGTGCCCGGCTCCATGCCGTCGGCGGCGACCAGCGTGTACGAGGAGGGCCTGATGGTCCCCCCGATCAAGCTGTGGGACCGCGGCGTGCCCAACGAGTCCGCACTGAAGATCATGACCCGCAACTCGCGGATGCCCGACTCGCTGGCCGCCGACCTCGACGCCGAGTGCTCGGCCTGCCTGGCCGGCGCCCGCCGACTGGGTGAGCTGTTCGACCGGTACGGGGTCGAGGCGGTCGAGGCGTGCTTCGACGCGATCCTGGCCAACTCCACCGAGGTCTACCGGCGGGAGATCCTGTCGCAGATCCCTGACGGCACCTACGTGTGGGAGGACTACGCCGAGCACGACGGCGTGGAGCAGCCCCAGCTGCACCGCCAGCGGATCACGCTGATCATGGACTCCACCCGGGAGACGCCGCTGGTCATCGACTTCACCGGCACAGGTCCGCAGGCCAAGGGCCCGATCAACCACTGCGGTGACTACGCCGACGGCAACTTCCTCAAGAAGTGGCTCGCGCCGATCCTGCGCAACCTGGCCGAGACGCCGGAGCGCATGGCCGAGCTCGACGTCAACGAGGGCGTCGTCCCGCTGATCGAGATGCGGTTCCCGGAGAAGGGCACGCTGCTCACGCCGATCTTCCCGGCGCCGACCAACGCCCGGACCTTCGTCATCCTGCGGCTGCTCGGCGTCCTCGCCGGCGTGCTGGCCAAGGCCACCGGCGGCCGGATGCCCGCCGACCAGGAGACGATCCGCTACACCGGCGTCTACGGCACCGACTTCGAGGGCCAGCCCTACCTCATGCGCGAGGTGCTCGGCGGCGGCTCGGGCGGTCGGTACTACGCCGACGGCGAGGACACCATCCACGTCGTCCCGGACTCCCGGAACCTGCCCACGGAGTTCACCGAGGGCCGCTTCCCGCTCCGGGTGGAGCGGCTCGGGCTGGCGATGGACTCCGGCGGGCCCGGCCGCTACCGAGGCGGCTGCGGCTACGAGAAGCACATCCGGGTGCTGCGCGACGCGCACTTCATGTCGATCGCCGACCGCTCGATCCTCGCCTGCTGGGGCGTGAAGGGCGGCAAGGCCGGCCGGCCGTTCCAGATCACCGTCGACCCGGGCGGCCCGGACGAGCACGAGGTCGACGCGCTGGCCGACGCCGAGCCGCTGAAGGCCGGCACCGTCGTCCGCATCCGGACGACCGGCGGCGGCGGCTGGGGCGACCCGCTGGAGCGCCCGGTGGCGGAGGTCCTGCGGGACATCGCCTGGCGCAAGGTGTCGGTGACCGGCGCCCGCGAGGACTACGGCGTGGTCGTCCGCGAGGACGGCACCGCCGACGAGGCGGCGACGACGGCGCTGCGGGACGAGCTGCGGGCGGCCCGCAGCGGCGAGGAGCCGTTCTTCGACCGCGGCCCCGGCTACGCCACCCTCTCCGGCGGCGCGGCGTTCAACGAGTTCGACGTCCTCTGATCCCGACTCCTCCGCGATCATGAAGTCTGGGAAGGGGCACGCCGCACCGCACGGGCGTGCCCCTTCCGCAACTTCATGATCGCGGGACAGGGGCAGGGGCGGGGGCGGGGAGCCGGGAGCGGCGCAGCACCTCGGCGGTGTGCGCGTCGGCGGGCAGGAACGCCTCGACGGACAGCTCCGCCGCGGTGAGGTCGACCGCGGTGCCGAACGTCGTCACGGTGCTGAGGAAGGACAGGACGTCGTCCCCGTGCCGGATCCGCAGCGGGACGGCGATCCCGTCCGGCGGGCGCCGGTCGAACCCGCCGGGCAGCGCCGCCAGCTCCCGGTGCAGTGCGGCCAGCCCGGGATCGGCGGTCAGGTGCGCCTCGCGGGCCAGCCGGGTGAGCAGCGCGGTGCGCCACTGCGGCAGGTCGAGGATCCGCGGGGCCAGGCCGCGGGGGTGCAGGCCCAGCCGCAGCACGTTCACCGGCGGCTCGAGCAGCGCCGGGTCCACGCCCTCGGTGAGCAGCGCGATGCTCCGGTTGCCGGCCACCAGCTCCCAGAACCGGTCCACGACGACCGCGGGAGACGGCTCGTAGGCGGTCAGCACGAGGTCCAGCGCGCTGCGGACGGCGGACATGTCGGGGTCCTCCAGCCGGCGGCGCCCGTAGACCGGCGCGTAGCCGGCGGCCAGTAGCAGCTCGTTGCGCTCGCGCAGCGGCACCTCCAGCTGTTCGGCGAGGTGCAGCACCATCTCCCGGCTCGGCCGTGCCCGCCCCGTCTCCACGAAGCTCAGGTGCCGGGTCGAGACGCCCGCGTCGCTGGCCAGGTCCAGCTGGGACAGCCGGCGTCGCTGCCGCCAGTTCCGCAGCAGCTCCCCCACGGACGGTCGCGTCTCGACGGCGGTCATGGCGGCGGTCATGACGGCGACGCTAGCGACGGACGGCCGCCGCGTCGCTTACCTCGCAGGTAATCGACGGGCCGCCCGACCAGGGGCCAGCGTGGTCGCCATGACCACGACCACCACCGCTCCCCCGACACTGCTCCACCGCGCCCTGGCCCTCGACGCCGCCGTGACCGGGGTCAACGGCGCGGCGTACCTGCTGGCCGCCGGCCCGCTCGCCGACCTGCTCGGCCTGCCCGCCGCCTGGCTGCGCGGCACCGGCGTCTTCCTGCTGGTGTTCACCGCCGCCGTGGGGTCCGTCGCGGCCCGCCCGGTGCCGTCCGCCGTCCGGGCGGTCGTCGCGGCCAACGCCCTGTGGGCTGCCGGCTCGATCGCCGTCGTGCTCGCCGGCATCGGCACGCCCACCACGCCCGGTGCCGTCTGGCTGGTCCTGCAGGCCGCCGTAGTCGCCGCCTTCGCCGTGCTGCAGGCCGCCGGCCTGCGCCGTTCCTGACCGCCCGATCCGAGGAGGAGACCGACATGACCGCCACCCCGCAGCTCGCCGAGCGCTACCTCGCCGCCTGGAACGCCACCGACCCCGCCGCCCGCCGCGCCGCGGTCATCGACGTGTTCGCCGAGGACGTCCGCTACACCGACCCGCTGGCCGACGTGACCGGTCGCGCGGCGCTCGAGGCGACCATCGCCGCCGTCCAGGGGCAGTTCCCCGGCTTCGTGTTCCGGCTGGCCGGGCCGGTCGACGCCCACCACGACCAGTTGCGTTTCACGTGGATCCTCGGCCCCGAGGGGCAGGAGGCGCCGATCGCCGGGTTCGACGTCGCGATGACCGACGGCGACGGGCGGATCCGTACCGTGCTCGGCTTCCTCGACCGGGTGCCCGCCGCGGTCTGACCGCCACCGAGATCGGCGATCTCGTCCCGTTCCCGCCCGGGAGCCGACGAGGTCGCCGATCTCGGCGTCTCAGTCGGGCTCGACCCGCCAGGACCCCACGGCGGTGTAGTCGCTGTCGTAGAGGTCCTGCCGGGCTCCGGGCGCCAGCTCCACCTGCTTCATGCTCCCGCCCCAGTAGCGCAGGATCCGGCCCAGTTCGTCGCCCCGGCGCTCCCCGGCCAGGGCACCGGCGTCCAGGTCCACCTCGAGGACGAATCGCATGCCGCAGATCATGACCGGTCGACGCCCCGCCGCTGCCACCACCGCCGGCGGCGGACCGGGGGCGGCGGCGGTGCGGGCGGCGCCGGCGGCGGACGGGTCGCCCGCCAGTGGTCCACGAGCGCGTCGACGTCGGCCAGGCCGGGGACGGGGGCCCAGCGGCTCTCCTGCGGGCGGCGCCAGAACGCCTCGACCTGGGTGTTGTAGTCCTCGGCCAGCGCGCGGACGGCGTCCTCCGACTCCAGGCGGTCCGCCCGCGCCGGCAGCCCGTCGCGCTCCCTGCGCAGCGCCAGCCCGGGCGGCAGCATCGCCGCGGTGTCCACGCCCTCGCGGCGCGCCTTGTCCACCGCCCAGTCGTAGGCGGTCTCCTCGGCGGCCCGGCGGGGCAGCGGCTTCCCGGCGCCCCGCAGGCCGTCGAAGTCCCCCCGGGCCAGACCGCGGCTGATCTGCGACTCCACCCAGGTCTCGAACGACATCCCGGTCGGCTTGCGCTCGGTCATCTCCTCCATGGTCACACCGGCGCGGCCCGGCTCACCGCCGCAGCCCTGGCCGTCTCCCCCACCTGGGGTGAGAACCGTCCACCGGGGTGAGCGGGCCGGCTCCGGCGCCGCGCCGGCGTGACGGAGGACGCAGACCCTCCCCTCACGTGAGGTGTCGGGTCCGCGGCAGACTGGGCGGCGACTCCGCACCGGGCACCGCTGCCCGCGGCGCGCCCGCTCCCCCGCCCCGTTCCGCTCGTCCCGGGACGGGGCGTCCTCCCGAGAACCGGTGGCATGCCCTCCCTCACTGCTGCGCGCACCCGCCCGTCCTGGCTGTCACCGGCCGTCGCCCGCACCGAGGTGCTGGCCGGCCTGGTCGTCGCGTTGGCGCTGATCCCCGAGGCGATCAGCTTCTCGATCCTCGCCGGCGTCGACCCGCGGGTGGGCCTGTTCGCCTCCTTCACGATGGCCGTCGTCATCGCGTTCACCGGCGGCCGCCCGGCGATGATCAGCGCCGCCACCGGCGCGATCGCCCTGGTGATCGCGCCGCTGGTCGCGTCGCACGGCCTGCAGTACCTGGTCGCCGCGGTGATCCTGGGCGGGCTCCTGCAGATCCTGCTGGCCGCGGCCGGCGTCGCCCGGCTGATGCGGTTCATCCCGCGCAGCGTGATGGTCGGCTTCGTCAACGCCCTGGCCATCCTGATCTTCGGCGCGCAGATCACGCACCTGGTCGACGTGCCGTGGCTGGTCTACCCGATGGTCGCCGCCGGGCTGGCGATCATCTTCCTGTTCCCGCGGCTCACCACTGCCGTCCCGGCGCCGCTGGTGGCGATCGTCGTGCTCACGGTGCTCACCGTGGCCGCGGGCCTGGACCTGCCCGACGTCGGCGACGAGGGCCGGCTGCCCGACAGCCTGCCGTCGCTGGTGGTCCCCGACGTCCCGCTGACCTGGGAGACGCTCCGGGTCATCGCCCCCTACGCCCTCGGCATCGCCTTCGTCGGGCTCATGGAGTCGCTGATGACGGCGAAGCTCGTCGACGACATCACCGACATCCGCTCGGACAAGACCCGCGAGTCGTGGGGCCAGGGCGTCGCCAACGTCGTCACCGGCTTCTTCGGCGGCATGGGCGGCTGCGCCATGATCGGCCAGACGATGATCAACGTGAAGTCGGCCGGCGCCCGCACGCGGTTGTCCACCTTCCTGGCCGGCGTCTTCCTGCTGGTCCTGGTGGTCGCGCTCGGCGACGTCGTCGCGACCATCCCCATGGCGGCGCTGGTCGCCGTGATGGTCTTCGTGTCCATCGCGACCTTCGACTGGCACAGCCTGCGCACCCTGCGGTCGATGCCGCTGAGCGAGACCGCCGTCATGGTCTCGACCGTCGCCGTCGTCGTCGCCACCTCGAACCTGGCCATCGGGGTCGGGGTCGGCGTCCTCGTGGCCTGCGTGCTGTTCGCCCGCCGCGTCGCCCACCTCGTCGAGGTCACCGCCAGGACCGATGAGCAGGGCCGGCGGCACTACGCCGTGCACGGCGCGATGTTCTTCGCCTCCAGCAACGACCTCGTCCACCAGTTCGACTACGCCGGAGACCCGGCGGAGGTCGTCATCGACCTGTCGGACGCCCAGATCTGGGACGCCTCGACCGTGGCCGCGCTCGACGCGATCACCCACAAGTACGGGACCCGCGGGAAGACGGCGACGATCGTCGGCCTCGACCCCCACTCGGCCACCCGCTTCGAGCGGCACACCGGTCGGCTGAGCGGGGCGCACTGAGGAACTCCCGCACCCGGCTGCCTCGAGATGACCCACCCCGTTCCGGGGTTCCTCGCGGAGCGTGGCGACCCGCCACGAACGGGTGAGAGAGCAGCTCAGCGCGCTGCGCACCGGCCCCGGACCCCCCACGCTGGCCGTCGTGCCGCTGTCCGTGCCCGGGTTGCCCGACGTGCCCCCCGAGCTGGCCGGGCCGGTCGCGGTGCAGCTGGCCAAGCCGGTCCGGGACCTCCCGCACGCCGACGCGCTGCCCGGCGGCGTCCTCTACGAGCCCAAGTGGGACGGCTACCGGCTGGTCGTCGTCCGCACCGGCGGCTCCACCAGGGTCTGGTCCAAGCAGGGCCGCGACCTCACCGACCGCTTCCCGGACGTCGCGGCCGCCGCCGTCGCCCAGGTGCCGCCCGGCACGGTGGTCGACGGCGAGGTCGTCGTCTGGAACGGCACCCGCCTGGACTTCGGCCTGCTGCAGCGCCGGATGGTCACGCCACCGGGCCGGATCGGCGCCCTGGTCGCGTCCGCCCCGGCCTCCTACGTCGCCTTCGACCTGCTCGCCCTCGGCGGGGCCGACCTGCGGGTGCGCCGGCTGCGCGAGCGGCGGGCCGCCCTGGAGGAGCTGGCCGCGCGCTGGGCGCCGCCGATGCAGCTCTCACCGGTCACCACCGACCCCGCGGAGGCGCGCCAGTGGTCGAGCGACTGGCGCGCCGCCGGCGTCGAGGGCCTGGTCGCCAAGGGCGCCGGGACCCGGTACGCGCCGGGCCGCCGCGAGTGGCTCAAGGTCAAGTCCTGGGAGACCACCGAGGTGCTCGCCGGCGGCGTCATCGGCCCCCTCGAGCGGCCCAGCCAGCTCGTGGCCGGCCGCTACCGCGACGGCGAGCTGGTCGTGGTGGGGCGCACCAGCCCGCTCTCGCCGACCTCCGCCGCCGAGCTGGCCGCCGTCCTGCGCCCGGCCGGCGACGACCACCCCTGGCCGGAGCGGATCGGCACCGGACGGTTCGGCGGCGGCCGGCTGTCGGTGCCCCTCACCCGGGTGCACCCCGACGTCGTCGTCGAGGTGAGCGCCGACGCCGCGCTGCAGGCCGGCGTCTTCCGCCACCCGCTGCGCTTCGTCCGGGTGCGGGCCGACCTCCACCCGGAGGACGTGCCCGGCATCTGACGTCGGTTTCCGCGGAAACCGGCGTCTAGGGGTTCTGCGGCGTCCGGCCCAGGGCGACCAGGAGACGGCGCAGCAGGTCGGCGAGCTGGTCCCGGTCGGCGTCGGAGAGCCCCGCGAGCAACCGGCGCTCGGTCTCCAGGTGGTCGGGCAGGGCGGCGTCCAGCGCGGCGCGGCCGGCGTCGGTGAGCGTGACGACGACGGCCCGCCCGTCGGCCTCGCTGCGCTCCCGGGTGATCAGCCCCTTCTCCTCCAGCCGGTCCAGCCGTTGCGTGATCGCCCCGGAGGTGACCAGCGCGGTGCGCATGAGCGCGGTGGGGGTCAGCTGGTAGGGCGCGCCGGCGCGGCGCAACGCGGCCAGCACGTCGAACGACGGCGCGTCGAGGCCGTACCGGGCGAAGGTGGCCCGCTGGGCGAGGAAGACCTCCCGCTGCAGCTGGCTGATCCGGCCGATCACGCCCATCGGTGTGCAGTCGAGGTCGGGGCGCTCCCGCGCCCACTGCGTGAGGATCAGGTCGACGGCGTCCTCGGCACGCCGCTCGGTCGTGCTCATGCCGCGAGGGCCACGTCAGCCAGGTGGTCGGCGTAGCTGCGCGGCGGACGGCCGAGCAGCGCGGTCAGCACCCGCGGGCTGCCCACGAAGCCGTGGGCCCGGTAGTGGTCGAACATCAGCCGGCGGCAGCGCCCGGCGTAGGCCATGTCCCGCCCACCCACCCCGTCGCCGCGGGGGACGACGTCCTCGGCGACCACCTCGCGCCCGAGCCGCTCGCCGATGAGCTCGGCGATCCGGGGGGCGGTCAGCGCCTCGGGCCCGACCGCCTCGAAGGTGCCGCCGTCCAGGCCGTCCTCGGTGAGCAGCACGGCGGCGGCCTGGGCGACGTCGGCCAGGTCGACCAGCGACTGCCCGGTTCGCAGGCCCCAGGTGCTGCGCAGCCGACCGGTGCGGACCGCCTCGGCCACCTGCTCGTCGAGGTTCTGCGCGTAGGCGCACGGCTGGAGGACCCGCCAGGCCAGGCCGGAGGTGTCGAGGGCCTGCTCTGCGCGGTCCTTCGCGGCGTGGTGCGGCATCGTCCGCGCCTGCGGTCGCAGCACCGAGTGGTAGACGACCCGCGGGACGCCGGCCCGCCGCGCCTCGCCGAACAGCGCCGTGGCGCCCTCGTCCTCGTCGGGGTCGAAGTTGGGCCAGATGAGGTAGAACGCGTCGGCCCCGGCGAGGACGTCGGACCACGGCTGCGGCTGGGTCAGCTCGGCGACGACCACCTCGGCCCCCAGGGCGTCGAGCTCGGGGCGCGGGCGCGGCCGGGACACGACCGCGCGCACCTGCTCGCCCCGCTCGCGCAGGGCCCGCACGATCGCGGTGCCGGTCTGTCCGCCCGCTGCCGTCACCACGATCACACAGGTACCTCAGCAGTGAGGTATCCCCCCGTCAAGCCCCGGCCACCCTCAGTGCAGCCAGGTGCTGAGCCGGACGGTGAGGCCCGCCGGCCCCCGCAGCAGGTCCACGCTGTCCCAGAGCTTGCGGGCCAGCCACAGCCCCATGCCGCCGCGGCTGAGGTCGTCCCCGTGCGCGGGCCGGAAGCCGGCCAGCGGGTCGTCGAACCGGTGCCCGCTGTCGGTGATCGCGCAGACCATGCGGTCGCCGTCGGTCCAGACCCGGGCCGAGATCGGCCGCCGGCCGTGCCGGAACGCGTTCGCGGCGACCTCGCTGGTGGCCAGGTGGAGGTCCGCCCGCTGCTCGGCGTCGGGCACGTGGGCGGTGAGGACCGCGCCGATCTGGTGGCGGAGCCCGGCGAGGGTGGGGGCGTCGTCCACGGTGAGCACGGGCACGGTGTCCTCGACCGGCTCGTGCGGCGCCGGCAGGCTCCGGATGTACCGCGCCGGGTCCTGGAAGGCCGGGTTGGTCGCCCACGCCCCCCCGCGGACCACGTGGGGGTGGGTGGCGGTGGCGGTGGCGAGCACCTCGGCGGGCAGCCGTCGCCGGTCGTAGACGCACAGGGCCGAGATGGCGGTGCCGGCCATCAACCGGCTGCACGCCGACTCGAACCGCTGCCCCTCCCGCCAGCCGGTGGGGTGGTCCCCGAAGTCCACCTCGGAGAGGATCCGCAGCCGGCCCGACGGGTGCTCCGCCGCCCGTTCCACGTAGCCGCGGGCGCGGCCGATCGCGTCGGGGGCGCGAGCGCCCAGGAGGGTGAGCCCGGGGTCGTTCTCCAGCCCCACGCCGACCTCGCCCAGCGCGTCGCACACCAGCGTGGCGGTCTCCGGCGGGCAGGCCATCGCGACCAGGTCACCGGCGCGCAGACCGTCCTCGACGAAGGGCAGGGCGTCGAGGAGCAGGTCGTCGTCACTGCCCACGACGGCGGTGCCGTGCCGGAAGCCCGCGTCGAGACCGACGCCGCCGGCAGTCCGCCCGTCCGCCTCCTCGTCCACGGTCCCCGTCCCCTTCGTGACCGGGTCGCCCCGGCCGACAACATCCTGGTACAGCCCGCGCCGGTCGCCGCGGTCCGACGAGACCGGGCGCGCCGTCACGCGGACGGGACCGTGGCGTCGTCGGCCACCACACCGGCCAGAGCGAGTATGCGCGCCGGTGGCGATCCCCGCTCCGTCCGCAGGTGGAGGGCGACGCCGACATCACCTGCACGGGCGAGGGCCTCCAGCACCAGGCCCACGCCCGCGCTGGCGAGATAGCTCGTCGGCCGCAGGTCGAGCACCGCCACCGAGCCGGGCGGCAGCCGGTCCAGGTACCGCAGCAGCTCGTCCCGCACGGGACCGGCGGTGGCGATGTCGAGCTCGCCCACCACCTCCAGGCGGACCTCGTCCGGTCCGTCGGAGACCCGCAGGCGGGCCGGGATCCCGCTGTGCACTGCCGGGCGGGTCCGCGGGGGCACGGTCCCGCGCCCACCGGCGACCCCGTCCGCGGCCACCCGGAACCGGACGGTGGTGCCGACGCCGTCCGCCCCCCGGCCGATCTCGACGTCGGAGCCGAGGGCGTGGATGAGGTCCAGCCCGCGCCCCCGAAAGCCCCTGTCCGCGGGCGGCGGCCGCCAGACGCCGGTGTCGCGGACCTCCACCCGGATGCCGCCGTCGAGATCCCGGTCCAGCCGGTACGAGCACTCCCCCGCGCCGGGCGCCGCGGCGTAGGCGTGCTCGACGGCGTTGGCCAGCGCCTCACCCAGGGCCAGGTGGAGGTCCTCGGCGGTCTCCTCGGGCACCCCGACGGTCGCCAGCCACGCGGCCACGGCCCGGCGGGCGGCCGACAGCCGCGCCGGATCGGCCGGCAACCGCACGGCCAGCGGACCGGGCAGCACCCGGGCCGCGATCACCGCGACGTCGTCGGGCTGGTCGGTGTCGGCGAGCACGTCGGCCAGCAACCGGGCGGTGAGCCGTGCGGGATCGGCCGCCACGTGCAGGGTGGCGGCGTCGCACACCCGGGCCAGCCCCTCGTCGAGCACCTCACCGCGCCGCTCCACGAGGCCGTCGGTGTAGAGCAGCAGCGTCGTGCCCGGCGCGACCTCGGTGACCCCCTCCCGGTAGGGCGGGCGGTCGGGGGCGCCGAGCACCGCGCCGGAGCCGGCACCGTCCAGGAAGCGGCTGCCGCCGGGGCCGACCACCAGTGGCGGCGGGTGGCCGGCCCGCGCCCAGCGCACGGTGCCGGCGACCCCGTCGACGACGAGGCAGGCGGCGGTCGAGCCCAGCGCGCCGGGCAGGCGCGCGGCGAAGCGGTCCAGCAGCTCCAGCGCCTCGGCCGGCTCGCAGCCCTGCAGCAGGGCCGCCGACAGCGCGCTGCGCAGCTGCCCCATCACCGCGGCCGCGGACGGCCCCTGGCCGACGACGTCGCCGACGGCGATCGCCACCCGGCCGTCCGGGAGCTCGACGACGTCGTACCAGTCACCGCCGGCCTGGGCCCCCTCGGCGCCGGGCAGGTAGTGCGCGGCCAGCGCCAGCCGGTCCAACCGCGGGAGCTGGGCCGGCAGGAGGCTCAGCTGCAGCGTCTCGGCGATGCCCTGCTCGGCCCGGAAGAGCCGGGCGCGGTCGAGCGCCTGGGCGCACTGCTCGGCGACGGCGAGCAGCATCGCGCGGTCCACCTCGGAGAACCGCTGCACCGTGGGCCAGCCGACGGCCAGGACTCCGACGACCCGGCCGGCGACCACGAGCGGGACGGCCACGTTCGCGGCCAGCCCGTACGCCCGCAGCGCCTCGGCGAACTCGGCGGGCAGCGGGCGGCCGGCCACGGGGTCCGCGGAGACGTCCTCGACCCAGATCGGGCGGCGCTGCGTGACCGCGGTCGTGGCGACCAGCGGTGCCGACAGCGGCAGGCTGCTCCACAGGCGGCGGCCGGCGTCGCTGCCCCCGCTGATGGCCAGGGCGGACAGCGCGCGGTGGGAGGCGTCGATCTCGTAGACGGCGACCCGGCTCTCGGGCCCGGTCAGCGACCGGAGGTGTCCGGCGGCCGCGGTGGCGACCTCCACCGGGGTCGTCGCGGCCGACAGCTCCGCCGTGGCCCGTTGCAGCAGCGCCAGCCGGTGCGCGGCGGCGCGCTCGTCGGCCAGCAGCAGCGCGTTGTCGACGGCCAGGGCGGCGCGGACGGCGATCTCCTCGGCCAGCGCCCGGTCGTCCTGGGTGTAGGGCGGCGCGTCCCCCCGCCGGCCCAGCACGAGGACGGCCAGCACCCGCCCGCGCACGGTCAGCGGGAGCGCGAGCACGGAGGCGACGGCGAGCGGCGCGGCGAGGGCCGGGTGGTCGGTGCCGAGGGCGCTCGCCTCGGCCAGCGTCGCGTGCACGACCACCCGCCCGGTCCGCACCACCTCCGGCCCCACCCCGACGTCCGGGTCCAGCTCGGCGAGCGCCGCCTCGGTGGGGCCGTCCACGCCGGCGATGCCGGCCCAGCGCAGCGTGCCGTCGTCCCGGACCAGGCGCACGGTGCACAACTCGGCCAGCCGGCGGCTCACCAGGAGCCGCGCGAGCGCGGCCAGCTGCCCGTCGATGGTGCTCTCGTGGTCCAGGAGTGCACCGACCTCGGCCAGCAGCGTCTGCCGCTCGGTCTCCCGGATGCGCGCGTTGACGTCGGTGCAGCTGCCGACGTGGCCGGCGGGAGTGTCGCCCGCGCCGATCGGTACCGCCCGCTCCAGCAACCAGTGGTAGGCGCCGTCGTCGCGCCGCAGCCGGAACTCGACCTCCCAGCCCTCCCGCCGCCCGCGCGCGGCGGCGACCACGGCCGCGTACCGGTCGCGGTCCTCCGGGTGCAGCAGGTCGGCCCAGCCCTCGCCGAGCTCCTCCCCGGCCGGGCGGCCGGTGAACTGCGTCCAGCCCCGGTTGACGAACACCCGCCGGCCGTCGGGGTCGGCCACCCAGATGAGCGCGGGCGCGAGGTCGGCCATCGCGGTGAAGCGCTCCTCAGCGGCCCGCCGGACCCGGCCCAGGTGGAGGTGGGCGTCGACGCGGGCCACCAGCTCCTGCGCGGAGAACGGCTTGACGAGGTAGTCATCGGCGCCCGCGGCCATGCCCTCGACCGCGGCCTCCTCCCCGGCGCGCGCGGACAGCAGCACCACCGGCGTCCGCGCGGTCCGGGCGTCGGCGCGCAGGGCGGCCAGCAGCTCCATCCCGTCCAGCTCGGGCATCATCACGTCGCTGACCACGAGGTCCGGCGGGTCGGCGAGGGCGGCCTCCAGGGCCTGGCGGCCGTCGGCGACCGCCCGGACGGCGTAGCGCGGGGCCAGCAACCGCACCAGGTAGGCGCGCATGTCCGCGTTGTCGTCGGCGACCAGCACCCGGCCGGCCTGGGTGCCGGGGGACCCGGCGCCCTCGACGGGTGCGCCGTCCCGGTCGGGCAGCCAGCGCAGGGCCTCGGTGACGAACGGCGCCGCGGCCGGTGACACGGCGGGCACCTCGGCGGTCGGCTCGGCGGCCTCGGCGGACGACTCGACGGACGGCTCGGCCAGCCGCTCGGTGGGCAGGTGCGCGGCGCCGAACGGCACGGTGACGGTGAACGTCGTCCCGACGCCGACGGTGCTGTCGACGTCGACGCTCCCGCCGTGCAGCCCGACCAGCTCGCGGACCATGGCCAGGCCGATGCCGCTGCCCTCGCCCGAGCGGCCGCGCGCGTCGGCGACCCGGTGGAAGCGCTCGAACAGGCGCGGCAGCTCCCCGGGCGGGATGCCGGTGCCGGTGTCGCTCACGGTGAGCTGTGCGGCTCCGCCGTCCCGCCGGAGCCGCACGCTGATGCCGCCGGAGAAGGTGAACTTCAGCGCGTTGGAGAGCAGGTTGAGGACGACCTTCTCCCACATGTCCCGGTCGACGTGCACCGGCTCGTCCAGGGGCGGGCAGTCGACGGTGAACTCCAGCCCGGCGCGGGTGACCGCCGAGCGGAAGACGCTGGCCAGCTCGGCGGTCGTGGCCGCGAGGTCGACCGGCTCGAAGCGGGCGTCGATGCGGCCGGCCTGGATGCGGGAGAAGTCCAGGAGGGTGTTGACCAGCTTCCCCAGCCGCAGCGCGTTGCGCTCGATGACCTCCAGCTCCTCGCGGACCCGGGGGTCGGCCTGCACGGTCGGGTTGCCGCGCAGCTCGGCGACCGGCCCGGCGATGAGCGTCAGCGGGGTGCGGAACTCGTGGCTGACGTTGCTGAAGAAGTCGGTCTTCGCCCGGTCGAGCTCGGCCAGCGCCTCCGCCCGGCTGCGCTCGGCCTCGTAGCTGCCGGCGTTGAGCAGCCCCGAGGCGATCTGGTTGCCGATCAGCTCGATGAACCCGCGGTAGCGGTCGTCGTAACGGCGGTGCGGGTTGAGCCCGGCCACGAGGAAGCCCGAGACCGGCTCCCCCTCCTGCGCGGAGGAGGCGATCGGCACGACGACCGCCTCCGTCGGGGGCAGCTGCCAGGCCCCGGTGGGCAGGTCGGGGAAGCGGTCGTCGAGGCGATCGACCAGCACCTGCTCGCCGGCCAGCACGCGGTCCAGCGGCCAGACGTCGTCGGCCGGGGTGAGGACGGCGGGGGCGGCGGCCGAGCCGGGCTCGATCCCGGATGCGACGCTCAGCCGCGCGGTGCCGGTCGCGTCGAACAGGTAGGTGAGGCTGAACGGCAGGTCGGCGAGGTCGCGGCCGAGCTGCTCGTCGACGGCGGTCAGGACGTCGGCCCGGGTGCGGGTCGTCGCGACAGCGGCGGCGAGGTCCCGGAGGACGGCCACCCGGCGCTCGCCGACGACACGCTCGGTGTTCTCGGTGACCACGCAGAGCATGCCCGGGGCGCGGCCGTCGTCGTCGCCCAGCGGGCTGTAGGAGAAGGTGTGGTAGGTCTCCTCCTGGTAGTCGCTGCGCTCGAGGAAGAGCAGCAGGTCCTCGTCCCAGGTGGCCACCCCGGTGTCGAGGACGGACCGCACCCGCGGGCCGATGTCGTGCCAGATCTCGGCCCACACCTCCGACGCGGGCCGGCCCAGCGCCCAGGGGTGCTTGGCCCGGAGGGTGTCCCGCCGGTAGGCGTCGTTGTAGAAGAAGGTGAGCTCCGACCCCCAGGCCGCCCACATGGGGAACCGCGACGTCAGCATGATCCGGACGACGTTGCGCAGCTCGGACGGCCACCCCCGGGGCGGGCCGAGCGGGGTCTGCGTCCAGTCGCGGTCGGCCATCGCGCGGCCCACCTCGCCGCCACCGGAGAAGATCGAGCGCCCGGGCGCGTGCTCGGTCACCGTGAGCTCACGAGGGGATGGTAGGGCGCTGCACGTCCGCTCCGCCGCCACGGGGGCGGACGCCGCCACGGTGCCGGGCGCCGCCGCGGCGACGTTCCACGTGCAACACCGCCTGGGACGCCGCCCGGCGGGACCAGCCCGCCGGCCGGTCCTACCGCGGGCCCTCCACGCCGATCCCGCCGAACAGGACGTCGGCGTGGACGCGGAGGTCGGCGCCGCGCTCGTCCTCGGTCCGCATGACGTCGGCGCCCTTCTCGATGCCGATGCCGCCCACGCCGCGGAAGGCCCACCACACCCGCCAGCCGGCCGGCACCCGGACGCCCATGCCCCCCATCAGCGCCCGCACGGTGAGATCGACGCCGCCGGGCACCCGCGGCAGCGCGGTGAGGTCGAGTTCCGCGCCGCCCATGACCAGGTCCACGCGCACCCGCGCCAGCTCCGGGTTCGTCGGCCGCAGCTGGACGCCACCGACCGCGACCACCCGTCGGATGCCGGCGGTGCTCTCGTCGCCCTCGTTCTTGCGGCGGGCGACCAGCCGGCCGGTCAGCGCGACCGCCCCCTGCAGGGCCCACCAGCCCAGCAGCCAGGGCAGGACCCTCCGGACGGCGGGAGGCAGTGGTCGCGACGTCGTCATGGGCCCAGCCTGCCCGCCGTCCCGCCCCAGGCCCAGGGGGGTGCTCCCGGCACCGTCGAGCGGCATCCGGTCAGCGCGTTCAGTACCGGAAGCGGCCCACTGCCGAGCTGAGCGCCGACGCCATCCGGGCGACCTCGTCCATCGCCGTCCGGGCGTCGGTCATCGCGCGGGTCGTGGCCCCGGCCGCACCAGCGACGGCGGTGATGTTCTCCGCGATCCGGCCGGCCGACACCGCGGCCTCGGCGACGTTGCGGTTCATCTCCGTGGTGGTCGCCGTCTGCTCCTCGACGGCGGCGGCGATCGTGCCCTGCGAGTCGTTGATCAGCCCGATGATCCGGCCGATCTCGCCGATGGCCCGCACCGCGCCGCCGGTGTCGGCCTGGATCGCCTCGACCCGGGCGGTGATGGTGTGGGTGGCCTTCGCCGTCTCCTGGGCCAGCTCCTTGACCTCGTTGGCGACGACGGCGAACCCCTTGCCCGCCTCTCCGGCGCGGGCCGCCTCGATGGTCGCGTTGAGCGCCAGCAGGTTGGTCTGCTCGGCGATGGCGGTGATCACCTGGACCACGCCGGCGATCTCGCGCGAGGAGTCGCCCAGCTTGGCGACGGTCGCGGTGGTGGCGTCGGCGACGGTGACCGCCTGGGCGGCCACCCGGGCCACCTCGCCGGCGTTGCGCGCGATCTCACCGATGGAGGCCCCCATCTCCTCCGAGCCCGCGGCGACCGTCTGCACGTTGCGCGACACCTGGCCGGCCGCCGCGGCGACCACCCCGCTCTGCTCCGCGGACTCGTCGGCCAGCCGGGTCATGTCCCGCGCGGTCACGGTGAGCTCCTCGGTCGCCGAGGCGAGCGTCGTCGTGGTGTCGCCGATGGTGGTCACCACCCCGCGGAGGCTGCCCAGTGAGGTCTCCAGCGCCGCCGCCATCCGGCCGATCTCGTCCCGGCTGGTGACGCCGGTGACCCCACGCAGGTCGCCCTCGGCGAGACCGGCCAGCACCGCGCCCACCCGGCGCAGCGGCCCGACCACTGACCGCGTCACGACCCAGCCGATCCCGGCCAGCACCAGCACCCCACCGGCGGCCACGAGCACCGCCAGGGTGATCGCCGTCCCCCGCTGGTCGGTGCTGGCGGCGGCCGCGGCCACGGCCGCCCCGTCGACGGCGGCACCGACGGCGGGCAGCTCGTCCTCGAGGACGGCGAAGGCCTCGGCGAACGCCGGGTAGCCGGCCCGGGCGGCGGCGGGGTCGGTCGCGGTTCGGGCGACGATGCGGTCGGCCGCGGCGAGGTAGGCCTCGACCTCGGGGGTGACCTCGGCGACGGCCGCGCCCACCTCGGGGTCCAGCCCGGCGTCGGCCACCGCCGCGAGCACCTCGCGGAAGGTCGCGTCGTGCGCGGCGAGGTCTGCCGTCGTCCCGCCGCCGGAGCCGTCCAGCAGCGCCTGGAGGACGTCGCCCCGGACGGCGTCGTGCATCATGTCCGCCTCCAGCGCGGCGGCGGTCGCGCGGGTGGTGGCGAGCAGCTCGTCGGTGCGCTCGCCCGTCCCGTGCAGGGCCTGCACGGTCAGGACGGCGAAGACCGCGAGGACCACGGCTCCCGCGGCGACGAGGGCGGCGAGCTTGACGCCGAGCGGACGGTCCGACCAGAGGTTGCGCGCCATGGGGCACTCCTGCGTCGCGGGTGGTCGGCGCGGAGGTGCGCACCGTTGGCACCTCGATCGGCACGACGGTGGAGTGACTACAGCGGAACTGCTCCGATCCTCGTGGACCTCCTCGTTCCGGTGTGCCGGACCGGCCTCAGCGGACCAGCCGGTAGAAGCGGAAGAAGTCGTTGTCGATCGGCAGGGTCTCCACCCCGGTGAAGCCGGCCTCGCGGGCGTACCGCTCCAGGGTGGCCGGGCGCATGACGGTGCCGGTGGCCACCGAGGGCCGCGTGGACAGCCCGTCGGGCAGGCAGCAGGTGAGGCTGTAGCCGTACATCAGCCGCTCGACCTCGTCGCCGGGCGCGGTGAACTGCTCGGCCACCTTCTCGTCGACCACCAGCACCGTGCCGTCCGGGCGGGCCATCCCCCGCATCGCCGCCAGCACGGCCACCGGGTCGGCCATGTCGTGGACGCACTCGAACGCCGTCACCAGGTCGTAGCCGCCCGGCTCGCCGTCCGCCGACGCCGCGTCCACGAGGGTGAACCGGACCCGGTCGGCCACGCCGGCCTGCTCGGCGTTGCGCCGTGCCTGCTCGACGGAGGGCGCGTCGACGTCGAAGCCGTCGATCCGGGCCCGCGGGTACGCCCGCGCCATCCCGATCGCCGACCAGCCCATGCCGCAGCCGACGTCGGCGACCCGGCCGCCGCCCCGCAGGACGGTGTCCACACCGGGCACCCGCGGGAGGTCCTCGGTCGCCATCGCCCCGAGGAAGTAGGGGCGGTTGGCGTCCCCCTGCGCCTCACGGGCGTCGGGGCCCATCTCCGCCCAGCCCAGCCCGTCGCCGGTGCGGTACGCCTCGCGCAGCCGGGGCAGGTTGCGCACGAACGCCATGGCCACGCGGGCGAACGGCGCCATGTGGGCGGGGTCCAGCTCGTCGACCAGCACGCCGCGGTACTCCGCCGGCAGCGTGTAGCGCCGCGCGTCCGACTCGGCCCGGACGTCGTCGACGGTCAGGATCCCGGCCACCGCCTGCTGCTCGAGCCACTCGCGGGCGTAGCGCGGGGCGGTCCCCGTGCGGTCGGCGAGCTCGGGTGCCGTGGCCGGGGCGTCGGCCAGGGCGCGGTACCAGCCCAGCTGTGCGCCCAGGTCGACGGCGGCGAGCTCGAGGGTGGCGGTCACCCCCGCGAGGATGCGTCCGGCGAGTGCGTCGGCGGTGCCCGCCTGGGTCTCGGTCGTCGTCATGCTCCCGCACCGTGGCCCGGACCACGGGGCCGTGGCCAGGGCCCTCCGCCCCTGCCTCAGCGGCGGGTGGAGACGGTGACGGTGAACCGGCGGTCGGCCGCCGCCACGCGCGTCGGCCCGACCAGCCGTCGTAGCGCCGCCCGGTGCGGCAGCTGGTTGTTGTAGACCGTCCACAGCTCGCCGCCGGGGCGCAGCACCCGGCCGGCGGCGGCGAACAGCCGGTCCGCGGCGCCGGTCACGACCGCCGCACCCACGTGGAACGGCGGGTTGCAGACGACGAGGTCCGTGCTCGCGTCGGCGACGCCGGCCGCCGCGTCGTCCCGGGTCACCCGCACCCGGCCGGCCACCCCGTTGGCCTCGGCGGTGGCCCGTGCGGAGGCGACCGCGGCCGCGGACTGGTCGCCGGCGGTGACGCGGACCGCCGGCCGGGCGAGGGCCAGGGCGGTGGCGAGGACGCCGGTGCCGCAGCCGAGGTCCAGCGCGGTCGCGGCGTCCGGCGCCATCCGGTCGAGGGTGGCCAGCAGCGCGCGCGTCCCGACGTCGACCCGCGTGCCGGCGAACGCCGCGCCGTGCGCGCAGACGGTGAGGCCGAGGTCGGGGTGCACCTGACGGCGCGGGAAGGACGGCTGCACACCGGCCCGGGGCCCGCGCGCGACCAGCACGCGGGACTTCTGCCGCGCCAGCGTGGCCGACACGTCGGTGAACGAGGCCCGCAGGACGTCGTTCATCGCGAGCGTCATGTGCTTGACCCGCCCGCCGACGAGGACGGTGACGTCCGGGGCGGCGGTGGCCGCGAGTTCGGCGATCTCGCGCAGCGCGTCCAGCGACCGCGGCGCCTTGGCCAGCACGAGGCGGGCGCCGGCGAACAGCTCCGGCGTCAGCGGCAGGGAACGGTGCGAGCCGGTCAGGCCGGTGCGCTCGGCATTGCGGGCCAGCGCCAGCTCCCCGACCAGCAGGTCTTGGCAGACCCGGACGTCGCGGGCGCCGGCCACCACGACGCCCAGGGTGAGCGCCCCGTAGGAGTCGTCGACGACGACCACCTCGCCGGGCCCGGCCACCGCGATCGCCGCGGCCGCCTCGTCGAGCAGCAGCCGGTCGGTGGCGTCGACGGCGACCAGGTCCGCCGCCTCGACGTCCGGCTCCCGCCGCAAGTGCGCGAACAGCTCCTCCCGAGCGGCAGAAATGGCCATTTCTGCCGGCACGGCTCAGACGCCGGGGAGGCCGACGGGGCAGGAGACGCCGGTCGAGTGGATCGGGCAGTACCCGTTGGGCACCTTGTGCAGGTACTGCTGGTGGTAGTCCTCGGCGTAGAAGAACTCCCCCAGCGGCGCGATCTCGGTGGTGATCTCGCCGTAGCCGGCCGCGGTCAGGCGCTCCTGGAACGCCGCCCGGCTGGCCAGGGCGGCGGCCTCCTGCTCGGGGGTGGCGGTGTAGACCGCCGAGCGGTACTGCGTCCCGATGTCGTTGCCCTGGCGCATCCCCTGGGTCGGGTCGTGGTCCTCCCAGAACACCTTGAGCAGCTGGTCGTAGGAGATGACGGCGGGGTCGAAGACGACCAGGACGACCTCGGTGTGGCCGGTCCGCGCCGAGCAGACCTCCTCGTAGGTCGGGTTCGGCGTGTAGCCGCCGGCGTACCCGGCCGCGGTCGAGTAGACCCCCGGCGTCTGCCAGAAGACCTTCTCCACGCCCCAGAAGCAGCCCGCGCCGAAGACGGCGGTCTGCATGCCCTCGGGGAACGGCGGCTGGATGCGGTTGCCGTTGACCGCGTGCACCTCCGGCACGTGCGGCAGGGGGTCCGGACGCCCGGGGAGGGCGTCGTCAGGGGAGACCGGCTGGGTCTTGGCCCGGGAGAACAGCATGCCCCGAGCGTAGGCCCGCGGATCAACGGTCGGTTGTGCGCCATCGACCGGCGGGTCCGGGGCGGCAGGAGCAGGATCGGGCGGACGACGCCGTCGACCGCAGGAGGACCCGTGAGCACGACGACCCGGGAGTGGCACCTGGCGGCCCGCCCGCACGGCGAGCCGACGCCGGAGGACTTCCGGCTGGTCGAGGTGCCGGTCCCCGAGCCGGGCGAGGGGCAGGTCGTCGTCCGCATGGTGGCGATGTCGGTGGATCCGTACATGCGCGGCCGGATGCGGTCCGGCCCCTCCTACGCCCCACCGTGGGAGGTCGGCGCGGTGATGTCGGGCGGCGCCGTCGGCCGGGTGGTCGCCTCGCGGGCGCCGGACCTGCCCGAGGGGACGCTGGTCCTCACCGACGCGGCCTGGCGGGAGATCGCGGTGCTGGACGCCGGTGCCGTACGCCGGCTGCCGTCGCCGACCGACGTCCCGCCGTCGTGGTTCCTGGGCGTGCTCGGGATGCCCGGGCTGACCGCCTACGCCGGGCTGTTCCGGGTCGCCGCGTTCACCCCGGGCGACGACGTCCTCGTCTCCGGGGCCGCGGGCGCCGTCGGCAGCCTGGCCGGGCAGTTCGCCCGGCTGCGCGGCGCGGGGTCGGTGGTCGGCAGCGCCGGCAGCCCGGAGAAGGTCGCCTGGCTCACCGGCGAGCTCGGCTTCACCACCGCCTTCGACTACCACTCCGGGGTGGCGGAGGGCGTGGCCGCCGCCGCACCGGACGGCGTCGACGTCTTCTTCGACAACGTCGGCGGAGCACACCTGGAGGCGGCGATCGGGGCGCTGCGGGTGCACGGGCGGGCGGCACTCTGCGGGTCGATCTCCGGCTACAACGCGGTCGAGCCGCCACCCGGCCCACGCAACATGTCGCTGATGGTGGGCAAGCGACTCACCCTCCGCGGCTTCCTCGTCGGGGACCACACCGACCTGCGCGCGGAGTTCACCGACACGGTCAGCGGCTGGCTGCGCTCCGGCGACCTGGTCGTCCGGGAGACGGAGTACCAGGGCATCGAGAACGCGGTGCCGGCCTTCCTCGACCTGATGCGCGGCGTCAACACCGGGAAGATGGTGGTCCGTCTCACCTCCGATCCCGACTGAGCGCGCCCCGTCCGGGGCAGTCTGTGCCCATGTGGCTCTTCCTGACCCGTCGCCTGCGCACGTGGCTGGTGCTCACCGTCGTCGTCCCGCTGGCCACGGGCCTGCTCCGCCGGATCGGCAGGTCGCTGGAGCGCCGCACCGGGCCGACGGCGCTCACCCGCGGCCTGGGCCGGGCCGGGGACCTCGGCGACCGGGCCCGCGCGACCCTCCGCGGCGGGCGCCGGCGGCGGTGACCGACCCGCGACTGGAGCACGTCCCGTCGTCCGGCTCGCTGCGGGCGCTGGCGGTCTTCTGCCACGGGGGCACGGTGGCCAGCGTGGAGCCGCCGCGCGAGCGGGCCCTGTCGCTGCTGCGGATGCGGGCGATCGAGCAGTTCGTCCGTGCCGCGGGCGCCGGGCGGGGGCTCGGCACCTATCTGGTGCGCTACCGGGTCGCCGGGTGGAACGGCCCCGCGGCCGACGCGTACGCCGACGTCCGGTGGACGCTGGCCGAGCTGCGGGCCCGCCACGGCGCCGACGTCCCCATCGTGCTGGTGGGCCACTCCATGGGTGGGCGGGCGGTGCTGCGGGCCGGCGGGGACGCCTCGGTGCGCGCCGTCTGTGCCCTGGCCCCCTGGACGCCGCCGGGCGAGCCGGTGGAGCACCTGCGCGACCGCACGGTGGTGGTCCTGCACGGCCGGGGCGACCGCTGGGTGCCGGCCGCGCTGTCGGCCGACTTCGCCGAACGGGCGTCGGATGCGGGGGCCCGCATCGCCCGGTTCACCATCGCCGGCGGGCACAGCATGGTGCGCAGCGCGCCGGTGTGGCACGCCTTCGTCCGGGACGTCGTCCTGTCCGGGGCCGGGCTGGCACCGTGGCGGCCCGATCTCCGGGCGGCCCTGGACCGCCGGGAGCTCGCCGCCCCGCTGGGCGGCTCGTGACGACGTCGCGCCCGGGGCGCTAGCGTGCCGCCCGTGACTGCCGGGTCGGCCTCGCGCCGTGCACGAGACGGGTTCCCGGCAGACGGCTGAGCGCCGGGCGGGCCCGCGGCCCACCTGCCGTCCTGTCCCCGCCCTCCGGCGGCGACCGCCGCCGAGAGCCCCTCTCCCGGACAGGGCCCCATGCCGAACCCCTTCGACGAGCACGTCCTCGACCGGTCCCGCGCCGCAGCGCTCGGGGCGGAGCTGGTCCGCATCCACGACGGCCTGCGCGCGCAGTTGCGCCGGCTGCAGGCCGCGGCCGCCGCGGGAGCCGCGCCGGACGCCCGGCGTCCGCTGCCGGTGCACTGCCTCGCGTTCTGCGCGGCCCTCACCCGGCACCACACCGGGGAGGACGCCGGCGCCTTCCCCGCGCTGGTCGCGGCGTTCCCCGAGCTGCGGCCGGTACTGGGGAAGATGGCCGAGGACCACGCGATGATCTCCGGCATCGCGCTGCGGGTCGAGCAGATCGCCGGCGAGCTGGCCGTCGGCGGCGACGGGCTCCGGCTGGCCGGGGAGCTGGACGGCCTCGCCGCGATCATGGAGTCGCACTTCTCGTTCGAGGAGCGCCGGATCCGCGCGGCGCTCGACGCCCTCGGCGGCTCGGCGGCCGATCTCCTCGGCGCCTGAGCGGAGGCTGAGGGGTGAGAGTCCCTCGCGCCCCAGCCTCCGCTGCTCAGGAGAAGAGTGCGCTGTAGCCGTTGAGCGCGGGCTGCCCGCCGAGGTGGGCGTAGAGCACCGTGGACGACGGGTCGATCTCGCGGCGCCCCACGAGGTCGACCAGCGCCGCCATCGACTTCCCCTCGTACACGGGGTCGGTGACCATGCCCTCGGTGCGGGCGGCCAGCTCCATGGCGCGGATCGTCGTCTCGTCGGGGATGCCGTAGACGCCGGCGTGGTAACGCTCGTCGAGCTCGACGTCGTCCAGGGTGAGCTCGCGCCGCAGGTCGACGAGGCGCCCGGTGCGCTGGGCGATCCGCAGCACCTGGTCGCGGGTCTCGGCCGGCTTGGCGCTCGCGTCGACGCCCAGCACCCGCCGCGGCCGGGCGCCGTCCTCCTCCAGCTTGGCGAAGCCGGCGACCATGCCCGCCTGGGTGGAGCCGGTCACCGAGCAGACGACGACGGTGTCGAAGAAGACGCCGAGCTCGGCCTCCTGCGCCGCGACCTCCTCCGCCCAGCCGGCGAAGCCGAGCCCGCCCAGCGGGTGGTCGCTCGCCCCGGCCGGGATGGCGTAGGGCTTGCCGCCGCGGGCCTCGATCTCGGCCAGCGCCGCCTCCCAGCTCTCCTTGAACCCGATGCCGAAGCCGGCCTTCACCAGCCGGACGTCGGCCCCGGCCAGCCGGCTGATGAGGATGTTGCCGACCTTGTCGTAGACGGCGTCGGGCCAGTCGACCCAGCTCTCCTGCACGAGCACGCACCGCAGGCCCACCCGCGCGGCGACGGCGGCGACCTGGCGGGTGTGGTTGCTCTGCACGCCACCGATGCTCACCAGCGTGTCGCAGCCCTGGGCCAGCGCGTCGGCGACGAGGTACTCCAGCTTACGGGTCTTGTTGCCGCCGAAGGCGATGCCGGAGTTCACGTCCTCCCGCTTCGCCCAGACGGCGGCGCCGCCGAGGTGCTCGGTCAGCCGGTCCAGCCGGTGCACCGGCGAGGGGCCGAACAGCAGGGGGTAGCGGGGCAGGTCAGTCAGGCTCATCGGAGTGCCCTTCCAGCTCGGACAGCAGCGCCGTCCAGATCTCGGTGGTGGCGGCGACGGCGGCGCCGACGTCGGAACGCGTGCAGGCGTCGATCAGGCGGTCGTGGAGGACGATGGACTCCCGGCCGTGCGCGGTGGCGAAGCGCTGCCGCTCCAGCCGGCGGACGGCGGGGGTGAGCCGCGCGACGGTCGCGGTGAGCGCGCCGTTGCCACAGCGGGCGAGCAGGACGGCGTGCAGGTCGTCGTCCGCGGCGAGGGCCGCATCGGCGTCGCCCGCGGCGAGCGCGGCGGCGAACCGCTCGTTGGCCGCGCGCATGGCGGCGACGTCGTCCGCGGTGGTCAGTGGCACCGCCTCGCGGGTGGCCAGCTCGTGCATGGCCCGGACGACGACGGCGGCGTCGCGGACCTCGCGCACCCGCAGCGGGGTCACCCGGGTGTGGCTCTGCGGCTTGGCCTCGACCAGCCCCTCGTCGGCCAGCCGCGCCAGCGCCGCCCGCACCGGCGCGACGGACAACCCCAGGCGCGTGGCCAGCTCGGCGTCCTTCACGACGGAGCCGGGCTCGAGGTCACCGGAGATGATCGCCTCCCGGATGCGGGCCAGGGCGACGTCCCGCAGCAGCACGCGACCGACCGGAGCGAGGGACACAACTGACATCTCAGATGTCAGTTGTGTCCCTGTCAACCCCGCCGCCCGGCGGGGGCGACGGGGACGCCGGGGGGCGGGTCGTCAGGGTGCGGGGCGCGATCGGCGGAGACGCCGGAGGACCAGGTGGTCGAGCCCGAGCCGGCCCGAGCCGGTCACGGCGAGGACGAGTCCGAGCAGCCCGAGCGCGATGACCAGCTCGGGGCCGTTGTGGTCCATGGCGAACAGCCCGCTGGTGTGCACGAAGACCCAGGCGCCGACCATGTTCAGCGCCATCAGCACCCCGACGAGCGGGACCGCGGCGCCGAGGATCATCGCCACCCCGCCGACCAGCTCGAACAGCACGTTGGCCGGACCGGTGAGGGCGCCCAGGGGGACGCCCGCCTGCTCGAACATCCGCCCGACCCCGGCGAGGCTGCCGCCGAAGTCGTACTCCAGCTTCGCGTGCGCCAGCATGAGCACGCCGAGGCCGATCCGGGCGACGAGCAGGACGACGTCGCGGGCGGCCAGGGCGAGCGTGCCGTGCGGGGCGAGCGCGGTGCGGTGGGTCGTGGTGGTCATGGTCGTGGTCCTCCGCGTCGAGCCGGTGGGCGGGAGGGGACGGGCCGGGTCCCGGACGGTCGACCGGTGCTCCACCGCGTCGACCGGAGTGCGCTCACCCAGTACGACCCCACCGCGGTCGCGGACTCATCGGCGTCGAGGCGCCTCCTACCGGTCCGGCGTCGGCGGCTGCCGTCCGGCAGCGGCGGAGACCCGTCAGGCCGGGACGGAGACCCCGACGCCGCCGCGTGTGTGGGCGCCGTAGCGGGCGATCTCCCGGTCCAGGTCCAGCGGCGAGGTCATCGCCGCGCCCTCCAGGAGCTGCGGCGTGACGAACTCCGCCGGCAGCAGCCAGGACACCTCGAACTCCAGGCCGTCCGGGTCGTGCGCGTAGAGGGCCTTGGTGGTCACGTGGTCGGACATGCCGACCAGCGCCCCGGCCTGCAGCAACGCGTCGCGGATGCGGGCCAGCTCGGCGAGGGTGTCCACCTCCCAGGCCAGGTGGTAGAGCCCGACGGTGCGCCGGCCTGCCTCCGAGGCCCCGGCGCCCGCACCGATCTGGAACAGGCCGAGGTCGTGGTCGTTGCTCGACCCCTCCGCCTGCAGGAACACGGCCGCGCCGGGGATCTCCATCTTGGCGCGGAAGCCGAGCACGTCGCGGTAGAAGGCATGGCTGCGGTCGACGTCCCGGACGTACAGGACGGCGTGGTTGAGGCGCTGGACCGGCATGGCTGCACTCCTTCGGACGACTGCCTCCAGTGTGCCCCCATTTTGTTGATGGTTCAAGTATCGAGCGGGCGCTCGCGGGTAGAGGGGGCTCCATGGACCACTCCCGTGCCCCAGTCCTCGAGGCCCTCCAGGAGTTCCGCCGCCGCGGCGACGTCGTCTTCGGCCCGCCCGGCCACAAGCAGGGCAGGGGCGCGGACCCCCGGGTGGTCGAGGTCGTCGGGGAGGGCGTGTTCGCCTCCGACGTCCTCTCGCTCAACGGCCTCGACGACCGGCGCGAGTCCCAGGGCGTCACCAGCCAGGCCGAGGACCTCATGGCCGACGCCGTCGACGCCGACGAGGCGTTCTTCTCGACCTGCGGCAGCTCGCTGTCGGTGAAGAGCGCGATGATCTCCGTCGCCGGCCCGGACGAGGAGCTGCTGGTCAGCCGCAACGCGCACAAGTCCGTGGTGGCCGGGCTGATCATCAGCGGCATCCGCCCGGTGTGGGTGCACCCGCACTTCGACGCCGACCGGCACCTGGCCCACCCGCCGGAGCCCGAGGACGTCCGCCGCGCGCTGGACGCGCACCCCGGCGCCACGGGGATGCTGCTGATCACCCCGACCGACTGGGGCACCTGCGCCGACATCGCCGGGGTCGCGGACGTCGTCCACGAGCGGGACCTGCCGCTGATCGTCGACGAGGCGTGGGGCGCGCACCTGCCGTTCCACCCCGACCTGCCGGCCTGGGGCATGGACGCCGGGGCGGACGTCGTCGTGACCAGCGTGCACAAGATGGGCGGGGCGATCGAGCAGAGCTCGGTCTTCCACCTGAAGGGCGACCGGGTGAGCCCCGAGGTGCTCAGGCAGCGGGAGGACCTGCTCGGCACCACCAGCTCCTCCGCCCTGGTCTACCTCACCCTCGACGGCTGGCGACGGCACATGGTCGAGCAGGGCCACGACCTGCTGGGGACGGCGATCGCGCGGGCAGAGCGGGTCCGCGCCGCGATCGCCGCGGTGCCCGGTCTCGACGTCATGGGCCGGGAGGTGATCGGCACCGGGGGCGCCTTCGACCTCGACCCGCTGGCGATCACCGTCGACGTCCGGGGGCTGGGCATCACCGGCTTCCAGGCCGGGGACTGGCTGCGCACCGCGCGCCACGTGGACGTCGGCTCCGCCGACACCCTCCGCGTCAACGTCCGGCTCACCCACGCCGACGACGACGAGACGGAGGCGGTGCTGGTCGACGCGCTGGCTGCCCTGGTGGACGGCGCCTCGTCGATGGAGCGCTCACCCCGGGTGGACCTGCCGGAGCCGCGCGCGCTGGAGCTGGAGCAGGCGATGACCCCGCGGGAGGCCTTCTTCGCCCGGGCCGAGCACGTCCCCGCCGCCGCGGCGGTCGGCCGGGTCGCCGCGGAGCTGGTCAGCCCCTACCCGCCCGGGGTGCCGGTGCTGGCGCCGGGCGAGCGGATCAGCCAGGACGCGGTCGACTACCTGGTCACCGGGGTGCGGGCCGGGATGCTCGTCCCGGACGCCGCCGACCCGTCGATGGAGACCCTCCGCGTCGTCGCGTGACGGAGGGGCCGGCGTGAGCGTCGTCGTCCGGGTGCCGGTGGAGCTGGCCTTCCTGCTGCCCGGCCGGGACCGCGCGGCCCGGCAGCGGCGGCTGCCCTTCCACCCGGACGCGACGCTCGGCCACGTGCTGCGCGCGGCGGGAGTACCCCCGACCGAGGTGGGCGGGCTGCTGCTGGACGGCGTCCCGGCCGGACTCGCCGCCCGCGCCGACCCGGGCGGCCTGGTCGACGTCCTCCCGGTGAGCCGGCCGCAGCCGGCGCCGCCGGGCGGTTTCCTGCTCGACGTCGGCCTGGGCACCCTGGCCCGCCGGCTCCGGCTGCTCGGACTGGACGCCGCGTGGTCCAACGACGCCGACGACCCCGAGCTGGTCGAGCGGGCCAACGCCGAGGACCGCACCCTGCTCACCCAGGACCGCGGGCTGCTCATGCGCCGGGCCCTGGCCCGGGGCGCGCTGGTCCGCGGCAGCCGGCCCGACGACCAGCTGGCCGACGTCCTCGACCGGTTCGCTCCCCCGCTGGCGCCGCTGACCCGGTGCACCGCCTGCGGCGCGCGGCTGACGCCGGTGCCCAAGGCCGAGGTCGCCGACCGCCTGCCGGCCGGCACCCGGCGGACCCACGACGAGTTCTCCCGCTGCCCGGCCTGCGACCGGCTCTACTGGCGCGGCGCGCACGCCCGCCGGATCGACGCGGTGGTCGCGGCGGCCGAGCGGCACGGCAGCGGCAGCGGCGGCGGCGGCGGCGGCGGCGGCGGGTAGGGAAGCCTCACCTCGGCCCCCGGGGGCCACACGTTGGCCCCGGCGTGTCAGACGGTCCGGGCACAGGGAGGAGCGCCTACCCACCCGCTCCACCGCTGTGAGGCCGCCGTGTACCTGTCGAAGACCGAGGCCGCCGTCCTGCCGACCACCCTGGTCGGCTCGCCCGAACGGAGGCCGGCCCCGGGCAGCCGCCGCCGGATCTGGCCCATGCTGGGGCCGGCGTTCGTGGCCGCGGTGGCCTACGTCGACCCGGGCAACTTCGCGACCAACTTCTCCGGCGGGGCCTCCTTCGGCTACACGCTGCTGTGGGTCATCGTCGCGGCCAACCTCATGGCGATGCTCATCCAGTCGCTGACCGCGAAGCTCGGGCTGGCCACCGGCCGCGATCTCGCCACCCTCTGCCGGGAGAACCTCCCCCGGCCGGTCACGCGGGGGCTGTGGCTGCAGGCCGAGGCGGTCGCCATCGCCACCGACCTGGCCGAGATCGTCGGCGGCGCCGTGGCGCTGAACCTGCTCTTCGGGGTGCCGCTGCCGATCGGCGGCATCATCACCGCCGTCGTCGCCTTCGTGCTGCTGGCCGCGCAGTCGCGGGGCCACCGGCCGTTCGAGCGGGTCATCGCCGGGCTGCTGCTGGTCATCGGCCTGGGCTTCGGCTACACGCTGGTCAGCTCCGGCGTCGACGCCGGCGGCGTGGCGTCGGGGATGGTGCCGTCGTTCTCCGGCTCGGAGAGCCTGCTGCTGGCCACCGGCATCCTGGGCGCCACCGTCATGCCGCACGTCATCTACGTGCACTCCGCCCTCACGCCCGGCCGCTACGGCGACGTCGTCACCGCCGGGCGCACCGAGGGCGGCCGCCGCCGGCTGCTCAAGGCCCAGCGGATCGACGTCCTGGTCGCGATGGGGCTGGCCGGGCTGGTGAACGCCGCGATGCTGGTGATCGCCGCGCAGCTGTTCACCGCCGACGACGGCATCGAGTCGCTGGAGAGCGTGCACGCCGGGCTCGGCGACCAGCTGGGCACCGGTGCCGCGCTCGCCTTCGCGGTCGCGCTGCTGGCCTCCGGTTTCGCCTCGTCCTCGGTCGGCACCCACGCCGGCCAGGTGGTCATGGCCGGCTTCCTGCGCCGCTCCATCCCGGTGCTGACCCGCCGGCTGATCACCCTCGCCCCCGCGCTCGCGGTGCTCGTGCTGGGCGGGGACCCCACGACCGCGCTGGTCTGGTCACAGGTCGTGCTCTCCTTCGGCATCCCGTTCGCCCTCGTGCCGCTGCTGTGGCTCACCTCCCGTCGCACGGTGATGGACAGCTGGGTGAACCGGCCGGCCACCACGGTCGCCGGCGCGGTGGTCGCCGCCCTGATCATCGGGCTCAACGGCCACCTGCTCCTGGGCTTCGTCCTCAGCTGAGAGGGCGCTGCCCCCACGATCAGGGAGGCTGATCGTGCGGCGTCCTGGCTCACCCACGGCGGTGAGCCGGGACGCCGCACCGTGAGCCAGGCTGATCGTGCGAGCGCGCGACGGACTACGCTGGGCGGCACAACCGAACACACAGCAGGGGAGCGCTTCGGCGCTGAGAGTGCGGGAGACCGCAGACCCTCGAACCTGATCCGGGTCATGCCGGCGCAGGGAGTCTGGAGGAACACCATGGCCAACCAGGCCGTCCGTCCGTCGTCGGCTGCGCCCACCCAGCGGCGCGCCCGCTGGCGCACCGTCGACATCGTCGTCACCGCCGTCCTCGGCGTCGCCTTCGGCGTCGTCTTCTGGGCCTGGGGCCTGCTCTGGGCCGGGACGGGGACGGCCTTCGCCGCCTTCCCGCCCGCGCAGGCGTTCATGTACGGCGTCTGGCTGATCCCGGCGGTGCTCGCTCCACTGGTGGTGCGCAAGCCGGGCGCCGGCCTGTTCGCCGAGCTCGTCGCGGCGACCGTCTCGGCGCTGCTCGGCTCCGCCTGGGGGACGACGACGATCGTCTACGGCATCCTGCAGGGCCTGGCCGGCGAGGCCGGGTTCGCCGCGTTCCGGTACCGCTGGTTCGGCTGGGTGCCCGCGGCACTGGCCGCGGTGCTGGCCGGGGCCATGGCCGCCGTCCTCGACCTCCTCTACTACTACCCGGACTGGACGGCGGGCTGGAAGACGACCTACATCGCGCTGGTCGTGGCCAGCACCGCTGTCGTCGCCGGCGTCGGCAGCGTGCTGCTCACCCGGGCCCTGGCGGCCAGCGGCGCCCTGTCGTCGTTCGCCTCCGGCCGCACCCGGCACTGACCGGTGCCGCCCCGGCCGCCGTCGCGCTGGCCGGGTGGGGGTTCCGGCACGCCACCCGGCAGGGCTGGGCCGTGCGCGACGTCGACCTGCGGATCGCCCCGGGTGAGCGGGTGCTGCTCACCGGCGCCTCCGGATCGGGCAAGTCCACGCTGCTGCGGGCGCTGGGCGGGCTGCTGGACCCGGAGGGCGGCGACGCCACCGGGGAGCTGACCGTCGACGGCGTCGCGCCGGACCGGTGCCGTCAGCGCGTCGGCACGGTCTTCCAGGACCCCGACTCCCAGCTGGTCATGACCCGCGCCGGGGACGACGTCGCGTTCGGGCTGGAGAACGTCGGCACGCCACCGGAGCGCATCTGGCCCGCCGTCGACGCCGCCCTGGACGCCGTCGGCTTCGACCTCGGCCGCGACCGGCCGACCGGGGCGCTGTCCGGCGGGCAGAAGCAGCGGCTGGTGCTGGCCGGCGCCCTCGCGCCGCGCCCGGGCCTGCTGCTGCTCGACGAGCCCACCGCCCAGCTCGACCCCGCGGGCGCCGCCCTGGTCCGCGACGCGGTCGGCCGCGCCGTCGCCGGGCGCGGGGCCACGCTGGTCGTCGTCGACCACGACGCCCCGGCTTGGCTGCCGCTGGTCGACCGCGTCGTGGAGCTGCTACCGGGCGGGGGCGCCGTCGAGCACGGGCCCGGGTGGACGCCGCCGCCGCTGCGGTTCCCCGGCCGGCACCCGCACCCGCCCGGGGAGCCGCTGCTCACCGCGGACGCCGTCGGGTACACCCACCGCGGCTCCGCCGTCCCCGCGCTGCCGCCCACCGACGTCGTCCTGCGGGCCGGGCGGACGCTGGCGGTGACCGGTCCCAACGGCACCGGCAAGTCCACGCTGGCCCTGCTGCTGGCCGGACTGCGGGCGCCCACCACCGGCCGGGTCACCGCCGCGCCGCCGCTCACCGCCGGGTTGCGCCGGCCCGACCGGCCGCCGGCGCGGTGGCGGGCCGCCGAGCTGGTGGACCGGATCGGCACGGTGTTCCAGCAGCCCGAGCACCAGTTCCTCACCGGCCGGGTCCGTGACGAGCTCTCCCTCGGCCCGCTGCGGTCGGGGGCGGGCGCCGCGCAGGCCCGCGCCACCGCCGAGGAGCTGCTCGAGCGGCTCGGGCTGGCCCCGCTCGCGGAGGCCAACCCGTTCACCCTCTCCGGCGGCCAGCAGCGGCGGTTGTCGGTGGCGACCGCGCTGGCCACCCGCCCGCGGGTGCTCGTCCTGGACGAGCCGACCTTCGGGCAGGACCGCGACACCTGGGCCGAGCTGGTGGCGCTGCTGGCCGAGCAACAGGACGGCGACCGCGCGCTGTGCCTGGTCACCCACGACGCCGCGGTGGTGGCCGCGCTCGCCGACGACGTCCTGACCCTCGGCGCACCGGTGGCCGTGCCGTGACCGCGCCGCTCGCCCTCGGTCCGGCCCGGGCGGTCCCGCTGTCGGCGGTGAACCCGGTCGCCCAGCTGTCCGCGATCGCCGTCCTGACCGTCGTGCTGCTGGTCAGCGGCGACCTGGTGACCCCCGCGGTGGTGCTCGCCGCGGAGCTGGCGCTCTTCCCCGCCGCCGGGCTCACCCGCCCGCGCGAGGTGCTGCGACGCACCTGGCCGCTGCTGCTGAGCGCGGCCGGCGTGGCGTGGGTCAACGTCGCGTTCGGCGCCCTGGACGGCACGGCCGCGTGGCTCAGCGGCGCCACCTGGGGGCTGCGGGTGGTGGCGCTGGCGCTGCCGGGCGTCCTGCTGGTGGCCGCCACCGACCCGGTGCGGCTGGCCGACGCCCTCACCGTGCACTGGCGGGTGTCCACGCGGTTCGCCTACGGCGCCCTGGCCGCACTGCGGCTGGTGCCGCTGCTGGCCGCCGAGTGGGAGACGATCCGCTCGGCCCGTCGCGCCCGCGGGGTGGACGCCGGAGCCAACCCGGTCGCCGCGGCCCGGCTGGTGGCCGGCACGGCCTTCGCCCTGCTGGTGGCCGCGATCCGGCGGGGCACCCGGCTGGCCACCGCCATGGACGCCCGCGGCTTCGACTCGGGGGTGCCACGCACCAACGCCCGAGGCTCGGTGTTCCGCCGGCGGGACGGCTGGTTCGTCGCCGGTGCGGTCGCGGTCTGCGCCGCAGCGGTGGGCACGAGCGTCGCGCTGGGCGCCTGGGACCCGCTCCTCGGCTGAGCCCGGCCGGGCCGGCCCCGGGTCGCTACGGTGCCGGTCGTGAGCACCCGCTACGTCGTCCTGCTGCGCGGCATCAACGTCGGCCGGGCACGGCAGATCGGGATGGCCGAGCTCCGCGAGACCCTCACCGCCCGCGGTCACGGTGCCGTGCGCACCCACCTGCGCAGCGGCAACGTCGTCCTGGACAGCCCCCTGGGCGAGGCCGAGCTGGTGGAGGACGTCGAGACGGCGGTGCGCGAGCGGTTCGGCGCGCAGGTACCCGTCGTCGTCCGGACTGGGGAGGAGATGGCCGCCGTCGTGGCCGCCGACCCGCTCGGCGCCGTCGCCACCGACCCGGCCCGGTACCTGGTGACCTTCCTGCCGCGGGCCCCGGACCCCGAGCGGGTCGCCGCCCTGCCGCCGGCCGACGGCGGCGAGTACCGCGTGGCCGGCCGGGAGCTGTACCTGTGGCTGCCCGACGGCGTCAGCAGCACCCCGCTGGGCGCCTGGAAGTGGGACACGCTGCTCGGTGTCCCGGGGACCGCGCGGAACTGGAACACCGTCTCGACGTTGGCCGGGATGGCGGGTCTGTGACATCGGTGACAGGCAGGTTTAGCGCCGCTCCGGCGGGCGCATACGCAGGTGTTCGTCCGGCGCGCTGGCCGGCACCGCGGCGCCCTCCGGGCGATGTCGAGCACGTGAGGGGACCATCGGCGTGACGTGGGAGACGGCCGGGCCGCTCTGGCCGTCCGCTCCCCCACCGCCCGCCCGCGAGGCCCTGAGCTGGGAACTCCTCACCGTCGCCGAGCTGCCCGGCGTCCGCGCCGACCTGCGGAGTCACCTCGCCGCGGCCGGCCCCCGGCTGGCCGACCTCCGCGACCGGCTGGTCCTCGCCCTCGACGAGATGGCGTCCAACGCGCTGCGGCACGGGGGCGGCCGGGTCCGGGCGGCGGTGCGCACCACCGGCGACGGCTGGCTCATCGAGGTCTCCGACAGCGCGGCCGGTACGCCCCCCGCGCCCGCGGTCGGGCGGGACCCGAGCGAGGGCGGGCTGGGCCTCTACCTCATCGCCGAGCTGGCGACGGCGCACGGGTGGTACACCGCCGGCGACGCCAAGCACGTCTGGGCCGTGCTCGCGGAGTGACGTCGTCGGCCTACCGGCCGACACCCCGGCCAGGTGCCGTCCCCCGCTCGCGCTGAGCCGCCGCCCGTGTCCCGGTCGGGGACCCTCCGGGCCCCGCGACCGGTCCACCCGCGGCCCGGTGCCGTCCCCCGCTCGCCCGGAGCCGCTGCCCCTGCGGGTGGAGGCGGATCGCCACCAGGGCGATGTCGTCCTGCGGTCCCGAGGGGCGCAGCCGCCCGATCACCGCGTCGCAGAACTCCTCGAGCGGCAGGCTCCCCAGCTCCGCCAGCGCCGACCGCAGGCGGGCGATGCCGTCGTCCAGGGGCAGGTCGCGGCCCTCGACGAGCCCGTCGGTGTACAGGAGCACGGTGGCTCCCCGCCGGAAGGTCACCACGCTCTCGGTGCGCCGGGCGGTGGGGTCGACGCCGAGCATGAGCTCGGGGCGGTCGGCCAGGAGCTCCTCCACCCGCCCGTCGGGGTGCAGCAGCAGCGGCGGCGGGTGCCCGGCGTTGGACCAGCGCAGGCTGGTCAGGCCGGCCGCGCGCTGCTCCGGGGTCTGCTCGACCCGGGCCACCGCCGCGGTGGCCATCGTGGGGATGCCCAGGCCCTCCACGGCGGCGTCGAGGTCGCTGAGCACCTGCGCCGGCCCGATCCCGGCCCGGTAGGCGATGCCGCGCAGCAGTCCCCGCAGCTGCCCCATGGCGGCCGCGGCCGCGGTGTCGTGGCCGACGACGTCCCCGATGACCAGCACCGCCGCGCCGCCGGGCTGCAGGAAGGCGTCGTACCAGTCGCCGCCCACCTCGGCGACCTCCACCGCGGGCCGGTAGCGCACCACGATCTCGGCGGAGTCCGGCGCGGGCGGATCGGTCAGCAGGCTCCGCTGCAACCCCTCGGCCAGCCCGCGCTGCTGCTCGTAGAGGCGGGCGTTGTCCATCGCCAGGGCGACCCGGGAGGCCACCTCCTGGGCGGCGGCCACGTCGTCGGCGTCGGCCATCGGCCGCTCGGCTCCGCGGTAGATGCTCAGCGCGCCCAGCGTGCGGCCGCGCGCCGACAGCGGCAGGGTCACCGCCGACCGCGGGTCCAGCGCCCAGAACACGTCGCTGACCTCGCCGGGCGGGAGGGTGCGGCCGACGGTGGCGCCGACGTCGTCGACGGTGAGGGTGCGGCCGGAGGCCAGGGCGCGCAGCACGGGCGCGTCGGCCTGGATGGAGGCCAGCCGCAGGTCGGCGTAGCGGGCGACCAGCGGACGCGCGGCCGGCTCCCGGTGCCAGGCCGCCACGTCCCGCATGCGGCCGTCCTCGCCCGCGAGGCTGACGATGACCCAGTCCCCCAGGACCGGCACGACCGCCTCGGCCAGCCGCTGGAGGGCGGCCTCCTCACCCTGCCCGGCGGTGAGCGTCTCGCTGGTCATCGCGCTCACCTCGGCGATGACGGCCAGGCGCTCGGCACTGCTCTGCGCCCGGTCCTGGGCGGCCCGGCGCGCGGTGACGTCGAGGAAGTAGACCGAGAGGCCGTCGGGGCCAGGCCATGCCCGCACCTCGTACCAGGCGTCCAGCGGTGCCGGGTAGTGCGCCTCGAAGACCCGCTCCTCACCGGTGGCCGCCGCGCTCCGGTAGTTCTCCTCGAAGTCGCTGCCGGGCGCCGCGGGGTACAGCTCCCACATGACCCCGCCGAGCAGCTCCTCGCGCGGCCGGCCGAGCACCCGCTCGGCCTCGGCGTTGACGTAGGTGAACCGCCACTCGCGGTCGAGGGCGAAGAAGGCGGCGTTCATCGCCTCCAGCACCCGCGCGACCCGGACGTCGGCGTGCCGCTGGGCGGTGGTGTCGTACCCCGCGCCCAGCAGGCGGACGGCGGTCCCGCGCTCGTCGGCCAGGGCCCGGCCGCGGCCCTGTACCCAGCGGGTCTCGCCGGAGGGCAGGACGATCCGGAACTCCGCCTCGTACTCGCCACAGGTCTCGATGGCCCGCTGCAGCGCCTCGAGCGTCCGCGCGGCGTCGTCGGGGTGCAGGCGGGCGGCGAAGGCCTCCAGGCTGTCGCCGAACGCGGCCCGGTCGTAGCCGAAGATCTCCAGGAGGCGGTCGTCCCAGACCAGCCGGCCGGTGACGAGGTCCCAGTCGAAGCTGCCGATCCCGGCGGCCTCGATGGCGAGCTCCTGCCGCAGCCGGACAGCCGCGGACTCCCGGTCGGGGAGGCCGTCGTCCAGCCGGTCCGGGCTCACGGTCGCCTCACTCGCATTCCTGGGCCGGACGACGGGGGGACCGACGCGAAGCGGCGTCGTCTGCACCACCCGGGGGTTCTCCGGACGCACGGGCCGGCCCCCCTTTCTCTCATGGCGTCGGCGTCACCGCCACCCGCTGTGTCGTGACCGACACCCCGCGGCCCCGCCCCCGGGGTCAGGGAGGGCGGGCGGGCGGAGGACCGCCGCGTCCGTGGAGGTGATCTCCACCGTGGGCAACGAGCCGGTGACCACATGGATACGCCCCCGGGACGACGAAACGGCGGGCGCCCTCGGTCCAGGAGGGGCGCCCGCCGTTCGGCGGGAGGCGGACGAGGCATCGTCCACCGGCACGAGGGACACGTCCTGCGGTCGCGGGCGTCCAGCGTCGCGGTGCCTGACCGGCCGGGCTCCGTGCGACCGGACCGCTCCTCCGTCGACTCCCGGTCGCCGGGGCGGTCCCGGCGGCTCGGTCCCTCACAGCGCCTCCGTCCGGCCGGCGGACCCGGGGGCGCGGGTGCGGCGGGACGGGGCGTCCCGGTCCGGCGGAGGACCCGGGTGCCGGCGGCCGGCCGACCAGCGGTCCGCGCCTCCCAGGAGGGTCCGCGCGCTGCGTCGGGGCGCAGTCGGCGGGAGGGCGAGGCGGGTACCGGTGGTGCGGGACGGCGGGGCCGGCGCGGGTGCTGCGTCGGAGGGGGACGACCGGGGCGGTACGAGGTCGGCCAGGAGTACGGAGGACCGGTGCCGGGGCGACGGGATGCGGTTCCCGGGGGAACGGGAACGGCAGCCGGCGGCTGGCAGGCGGTGCGGAGGACGGCGTCCGCGGCGGGGGCCGTGGTCGCGCTGGGATCAGCCGGGTGGCTGTCCCCGGGCCGGGGGTGGCCGCGGGTCACCGCGCGCCCGGGCCGGGCCGGTGGCCCGTGCGCTCCGCGGGCGGTGCCCGGCCGACGCGGTTCCCGGGGAGGGGGTGGGCCGCGGTGCCGGCACCTGCCGGGCGAGCGGGGGGACCACCGGGACGCGGGGCGGGGCGACCGGCCGGGCAGTCCGGGCCGGAACGAGCGCCGCGGCGGGGGAAGGCGCCGCGGGCTGGTAGGTGGGCGTGCTGGGCAGCTCGGTGAGGAGCACCGGGCCGTCGGCACGCGGAGCCGGGGCGACCGGGTGGCCCCAGGCGAGGTGGGCGCCGTCGGGGCCGGCGCCCCACAGCGCCAGGCGGCGGACGACCCCGCGCACCCGGGCCAGCAGCGCCGGGCGCCGCTCCGCGGGGGCGACCCGCTCCGGCCACGTCGCCGGCACCCGGACCGCGGAGCGGGCCGACGGCCCCGGTGCAGCGGACGGAGCCACCGGGCGGCCCCAGGCGAGGTACGCGCCGTCGGGACCGGCGTCCCACGACGCCAGGCGACGGACCACCCGGCGCACCCCTGCCCGCAGCGCCGGGCGGGTCCCGGCCGGGGCGACGCGCTCCAGGGCGACCGCCGGCACCGGCGCGGCAGCCGGGCGGGGCCGGGGGACGGGCACGGGGCGGGCGAGCGGGAGCGGGCGGACCGAGCGGGCCTGTCCGTGGCGCTGCCCCGTGGACCGCGCCGGGCGGGGTCGGGCGCGCAGCGGCCGGTCGTCGGCCCGGTCCAGCACGTCGAGCAGGTCGAGCAGGGTCAGGTCGTCGGCGGCGCGCGACGAGCGGAGCACCGGTGCCCGATCGATCGCCATGCCGCCTCCTGCAGGTAGTCGCCGCGACCGGGGAAGGTGTCGCGGACAAGCAGAAAGGTAGGGACGGCGGGGCTCGCGGACGGCGTTCCGGGACACGTTCCGGAGCGCGCGTGACCCAACCGTTGCGGGGCCGCCCCGCGGCGGCTGGTGACCCCCCGCCCGCGGCGATCACTTGTCGACAAGCCGTGCCGTCCTGAGCGTGGAACCCGCTGGTCAGCGCGTCGGTCGTCCCGGGACACGCCCGGCGCCCCGCGTGTCGCGGCGGCCCGCGGCTCGGCTTGCCGGGCACCTCCGCCCTGCCCAGACTCGACCGGTGACCGACCGGGCCGACCCCGCCACGAAGCTCCGCCGAGCCGTCAGCGGCAGGCTCCTCTACCTCTTCGTCCTCGGGGACGTCCTCGGCGCCGGCGTCTACGCGCTGGTGGGCGAGGTGGCCGCCGAGGTCGGTGGCGCGGTGTGGGTGCCGCTGGCCCTGGCGCTGGTGCTGGCGCTGCTGACCGCCGCCTCCTACGCCGAGCTGGTCACCAAGTACCCGCAGGCCGGCGGCTCGGCGGTGTTCGCCGAACGGGCGTTCCGGCGCCCGGTGATCGCGTTCCTCGTCGGGTTCTGCATGCTCGCCGCCGGGGTCACCAGCGCCGCCGGCCTCGCGCTGGCCTTCGCAGGTGACTACCTGGGCGTCTTCCTCGACGTGCCCGCCACCCCGGCGGCCCTGGTGTTCCTCGCGCTGGTGGCGCTGCTCAACGCGCGCGGGATCCAGGAGTCGCTGCGCGCCAACACGGTGATGACGCTCGTGGAGGCCTCCGGCCTGGTCCTGGTGGTGGTCCTCGGCGCCGTCGTCCTGGGGCGGGGCGACGGCGACCTCGGGCGCACCGTGGAGTTCCCGCCCGGGGTGTCGGCCGGGTCCGCCGTCCTGGCCGCGGCGCTGCTGGCCTACTACTCCTTCGTCGGCTTCGAGACGTCGGCGAACATCGCCGAGGAGGTCCGCGACGTGCGCCGCGTCTACCCGCGGGCGCTGTTCGGCGCGCTGCTCACCGCCGGCGTGGTCTACGTGCTGGTCGGCCTGGCGGCGACGGCGGTGGTCCCGCCCGACGTGCTGGCCGGTTCCAGCGGCCCGCTGCTCGAGGTCGTCCGGGCCGCCGACGCCGGCATCCCCGACCGGCTGTTCAGCGCGATCGCCCTGGTCGCCGTCGCCAACGGTGCCCTGCTGACGATGATCATGGCCAGCCGGATGGCGTTCGGGATGGCCGACCAGGGCCTGCTGCCGCGCGCCCTGGACCGGGTCCTGCCGCACCGGCGCACGCCGTGGGTGGCGATCGTGGTGACGACGGCGGTGGCGATGGTGCTGACCGCGACCGGCACGCTGGCCGCGCTGGCCAACACCGTCGTCTTGCTGCTGCTGCTGGTCTTCCTGAGCACGAACACCGCGGTGCTGGTGCTGCGCCGGGACCGGGTGGACGCACCGCACTTCCGCGCGCCGGTGGTGCTGCCGGTGCTCGCCATCGCCTCGTGTCTGCTGCTGCTCTCGCAGCAGGAGGCGGCACCTGGCTGCGGGCCGGCGTCCTGCTGGCCGTCGGCGTGCTGCTGCACGTCGGCACCCAGGCCACCCGTCGCCGCCAGGACCTCGTGCACGCCGACGAGACCGCCGTTCCCGGCTGACAGGATGGCGCGGTGGCCGACCGCACCCCCCTGGTGATCGACACCGACCCCGGCATCGACGACGCGCTGGCCATCCTGCTGGCGCTGGCCAGCCCGGAGGTGGACCTGCGGCTGGTCACCACAGTGCACGGCAACGTCGACCTGGGACGGACCACCGAGAACGCGCTGCGCGTGCTGCACCTGGCCGGCCGCTCCGACGTCCCGGTGGCGGCCGGCGCGCGGGACTCCCTCGTGTACCGCCAGCCGGAGCGGGCCGGCCACGTGCACGGCGAGGCCGGGCTGGGCGGGGTGCAGCTGCCGCCCTCACCGGCCGCCGCGGACCCGCGGCCGGCCGTCACCGCGCTCGCCGAGCTGCTGCTGGCGGCGGAGGAACCGGTCACCGTGGCCGCCATCGGGCCGTGGACCAACATCGCGCTGCTGCTGGCCGTCCACCCCGAGGTCGCCGAGCGGATCGGCCGGCTGGTGCTCATGGGCGGCTCGGCGGCACGCGGCGGGAACGTCACCGCCGCCGCCGAGTTCAACGTGTGGGCCGACCCGGAGGCCGCCCAGCGGGTGCTCGGCTCCGGCGTCCCCACCGTCCTCGTCGGGCTGGACGTCACCCTGCCGACGGTCCTCGACGCCGACGGGATCGCGCGCTTCGCCGCCGCCGGCCCGGTGGGCGCCACCGCGGCGGCGGTCCTGCAGCAGTACCTCGACCACGCCCGGTCCGCCTACGGGACCACCGGCGTCGTCGTCCACGACGCGCTGGCGCTCACCGAGGCGATCGCACCGGGCACGCTCGGCACGGTGCGGCGGGACGTCGTCGTCGACACGACCCTCGGCGCCGGGCGCGGTCAGACGCTGGTCGACCGCCGCCGCGTGTCGGACTCCCCCACCGCCGTCGACGTCGCCGAGACCGTGGACGGCCCGGCCGCGGTGGAGTTCCTCGTCAGCCGGCTGGAGGCGCTCAGCCGCGCGGCCGGGTAGCCGCCCCGCCGCCGGACGTCGACTGCACGATGCCGGTGGCGAT
The DNA here is from genome assembly GCF_900215145.1 of Geodermatophilus sabuli. Lineage (GTDB taxonomy): Bacteria > Actinomycetota > Actinomycetes > Mycobacteriales > Geodermatophilaceae > Geodermatophilus > Geodermatophilus sabuli. Next base: position 80,602 of record NZ_OBDO01000007.1, read on the forward strand.
GTCGCGCAGCTTGCGGTTGTAGCGCTGCGAGGCCTCCCGCAGGACGTCGAAGGCCTGCTCCGCGTCGATGTGGCGCTGCGCCATGAGCACGCCCTTGGCCTGCTCGATCACCGCCCGCGACTCCATCGCCCGGCGCATGTTCATGGCCTGCTCGCCGAGCCGGTCGTGCGCGTCGGCGTTGGCCACTGCGACCGCCACGGCCTCGGCCACCTCCAGGGCCACCGCGAGCGACTCCGGGGTGGCGAACGCGGCCGGCTCGGAGGAGTAGTTGTTCAGCGCCCCGATGGCGTTGCCCTGGTACGGCAGCGGGATGGAGAGCGAGCTGCGGACCCCGATGCCCTGCACCCGGGCCGTGTAGTCCGGCCAGCGCTGCTCGGTCTCCATGTCGTCGACGCGCAGCACCACGCCGCCCCGGCCGGCGTCCATGCACGGGCCGTAGCCCTGCTCGTACTGCATCTCGTCGGCCGCCAGCGCCATCTCGCCGTGGTGGGCGGCGGTGAAGGCCTTGTCATCGCGGATCAGGGTGATCGACGTCGACTCGGCGCCGGGGATGCTGCGGGCCGCCAGGGTGGTCACCTCGGCGAGGACGTCGGCGAGCGTGCGGTCGGCCAGCACCACCTGGCTGAGGTCGCGCCAGAGCTGCTCCATGGGGTCAGTCTGCCGCCCCGGCGCTGCACCGCGGAACGCCCGACCGGCTCTCCGGGCCCCGCCGCTGCGGGACGGCGTCGCTTCGGCCAGGATGGGGGCGGCCGCGTGTCGACGGCCAGCGGACGCTCAGCACCGGCGGAGGGGGCGGGATGGGGCAGGAGACGTGGCCGCACGCACCGGTCCCCTCCGTGCCCGGCGACGTCTGGCACTGGCAGCTGGAGGCGATGCACGTCGTCTCCCGCGTCCGGTCGGACCTGCGCGCCCGCATCGCGCACCCGTCGGTGTGCTCCTCCTCCACCGAGGACGCCCGCGACGGTCTGCTGCTCGTCTTCGAGGAACTGGCCTCCAACGCGCTACGCCACGGCGGCGGCGCGGTCCGCGCCCTGGTGGTCGCCGGCCCCGAGGGCTGGCTGCTCGACCTCAGCGACGAGGCGCCGGACCGGCCGCCCGTGCCCGCGATCGACCGGGACCCCGCCCTCGGCGGCATGGGACTGCACCTGGTGGCCCAGCTGTCCAGCGACTACGGCTGGGAGGGCCGCCCGGGGCGCAAGCACGTCTGGGCCCGGCTGCCCAACGGCCGCCAGCCCGTCGAGGCGGCGCAGGACCGGGTGCCCGAGCCGCGCGCCCCGGAGTTCCCCCGCGACTGATGACATCGTCGGCCTACCGGCCGACACCGCGGCCAGGTGCCGTCCCCCAGGACCGCTGAGCCCACCCCGTGTCCCGATCGGGAGACCCTCCGGGCCTCCGCGACCGGCCCACCCGCGGCCAGGTGCCGTCCCCCAGGACCGCTGAGCCCACCCCGTGTCCCGATCGGGAGACCCTCCGGGCCTCCGCGACCGGCCCACCCGCGGCCAGGTGCCGTCCCCCAGGACCGCTGAGCCCACCCCGTGAACCCGGCCTCACCTGCCCGCACGGGTGACGGCGGCGCAGAAACGGGCGTGGTCCTCCCGCACCTCCGCCATCGGGGCCAGCACCTCCTGCTGGGCCACCACGTCGACCGCGGCCTCCAGCCGCAGCCGCGCCCGCCGCGCCCGGTGGCGGGCACGGGCCCGCACGAACGGCCGGGCCACCAGCGCCAGCAACGCCCCCGCCAGCAGCCCACCGACCAGCAGCAGGGTGGGCAGCGGCAGCCCCTCGACCCGGGGCAGCGGGACGACGTCGTCGAGCTGGAGCAACCCCAGGGCCACCAGCGCCAGCAGCCACAGCGCCCCGGCCAGAGCCACCAGCATGAGCAGCCACTGCAGGCCGCCGACGCCCCGCTGCCACAGCGGCGTGCGCTGCGGACCGAGGTCGGTGCCGGCGACGGCGCGGTCCAACTCGTCGGCCAGCCGCTCCTCGGAGACCTCCACCGTGCGCCGCAGCTCGTCCCGCCACGCCTGCGGCAGCCCCTCGCCGGCGGCCGCACGGGCCTGCCGCACCGCCCCGGTGACCGCCGCCCGCTGCACCGCGCCCGCGGCCGGCAGCGACGTGCGGGCCACGACTGTGTCGCCCTGCTCGGAGTCCTTCGCGCCGCCGAGGTGCAGCCGGTCGAGCGGGTCGGCGCGCAGCTTCCGGGTCCAGCGCACCAGGGACCAGCCGGTGGCCGCCGTCCCGCTGCGCCGGACCGACCGCTCCACGGCGGCGGCCACGGCCGGCACCCCGGCCGCCTCGGCCAGCGCCGCGGTGACCTGCTCCCGGTCCTGCCGGCCGACCCCCGACCCGCCCGCGGGGTCGGCGGAGCCGGGAGCGCAGTGCGCCGACAGCGCGGCCGCCGTGGCGCGGACGTCCGCGGTGAGCCGGTCGGTCGCCGCCCGGCGCGCCGCCACCCGGTCGGCCAGGTCGGCGCGCAGCTCCCCCAGGCCGGTGCCGGTGCGGGCGGAGACGGCGAGCAGCGGCGTCGCGGCCAGGCCCTCCCGGTCGAGCAGGGCCCGCAGGTCGGCCAGGCAGGCCCGGGCGGACGCCGGGTCGAGTCGGTCGACCTGGTTCAGCACGACCAGCAGGACGCCGGCGTGACCGGCCAGCGGCACCAGGTACCGCTCGTGGACGGCGGCGTCGGCGTACTTCTCGGGATCGAGCACCCACACCAGGACGTCCACCAGCTGCACCAGCCGGTCGACCTCCAGCCGGTGCTCCAGCTTGATGCTGTCGTGGTCGGGCAGGTCGAGCAGCACGAGGCCGTCCAGCGCCGGCTCGGGGGGGTGCCGGTGCCGGCGGGGCACCTCCAGCCAGTCGAGCAGCCGGTCGGCCGAGTGGGCGGGGGAGTCGTCCGCCCCCCACACCGTGGCGTGCGCGACCCCCGTCGTGGGCCGCCGGACCCCCGGCTTGCTCACCTCGCTGCCCGACAGCGCGTTGAACAGCGTGGACTTGCCGCTGCCGGTGGCCCCGGCCAACGCGACGACGGTGGCGTCCCCGAGCGCCTCGCGGGCCCCGGCCTTGGCCAGCAGCGTCCGGGCCTCCCCCACCTCGAGCACGTCGAGCCGGTCCTCGGCCACCTCGACCGCCTCCCGGAGGGCCGCCAGCCGGTCGGCCAGCGGCGGCGTCCGTCGGCTCATGCCCCCGCCTCGCTGATGCTCGCCGGGCGCATCCGCCGCACCGGGCTGTGCCCCTGGAGAGCTCGCACGCTCGCTCTCATGCCTGCGCCCGCGCCGCGGGGAGGGCGGCGGCCGCCGCCCGCAACCGCTCGGCGTCGTCCGGCCCCGGGGCCACGGCGTCCACCAGCTCGTCGAAGCGGCCCTGCTCGTAGCGGAGGAGCGCGTCGGCGCGGCCCTGGAGGTCCTCGCGGGCCCGAGCGGCCAGCGAGCGGACGGCGGCGTCGCCGAAGACGGCCTCCAACAACCGCTGCCCGAGGGCCGTCGTCCCCCCGGCGACAGCGACCTCGCCGCCGGTGAGCCCGCCGGTCTGCGCGAACACCGCGACCATGACGACGGCGCCGGCGCCGTTGACACCCCACGAGAGCACCCGGGCCCGCGTGCGCTTGTCGGCGCCCTCGTCGCGTACCAGGTCCAGGACGTGGCCCTGCCAGTCCCGGACCTGCGCCGCGGCGGCCTCCGTGAAGTCCGCCGACGCCCGCTCGAGGTCCTCGTCGGTGGCCGCCAGCAGGGCCGGCCCGCCCGGGAGCGCGCGCCAGGCGGTGACCGTGCGCTCGGCGGCGCGGTCGGCTTCCGTGCGCAGCAACGTCTCCACGCTGGACTCCAGGGCGCCGGCGAGGTCGTCGGCCGGCGTGGGCCGCCCGGTCAGCGCGGCGGTCACCCGGTCACGGAGCCGGCCGATGGAGCTCTGCAGGGAGCGCATCCACTCCCCGGTGCCGATGAACTCCTGCCAGCGGGCCAGGACCTCGCCGCGCAGCAGGCTGCCGCTGCGCACCCCCTCGTCGATGCCGTCGTAGGCGGCGGTGTAGGCGGCCGCCGCGGCGCCGCGCAGGGCGGCCGCCGTGGTTGCCTGCTCCTCGATCGCGGCCGCGACGCCGGCCACCCGGTCGGCCAGGCTGGCCAGCGCGCCGGTGAGGGTCTGCCGGACGACGGCGGCCCGCTCCTCCTGGTCGGCGGCGAGGGTGTGCAGCCACTGCCGCAGCGGCGCCACCTGGTCCTCGGGCAGGAGGCCGGCGGTCAGCGGACGCTCCTCCACGACGAACAGCCGGGCGCTCGCGAGGCCGGCTCGCTGCAGCATCCCGGCGAGGTCGTCGGCGACCTCCCGGGCCGCCTCCGGCGGCACCCGGTCGAGCACGACGGCCAGCGCGGTGCCGCGTTCCTGCGCCGTCCGCAGCAGGTCCCAGGGGACCGCGTCGGCGTAGCGGGCGGCGGTGGTCACGAAGACCCACAGGTCCGCGGCGGCCAGCAGCTGCGCGGCGAGCTCCCGGTTGGACTCCACCACCGAGTCGACGTCCGGGGCGTCGAGCACGGCCAGGCCGGGCGGGACGTCGTCGCTCGGCACGAGCTGCAGGGTGCCGGGACCGCCGGCACCGCCGGTCACCCGGGCCAGGCCGGGCAGCACCCGGTCGCCGGAGAACGCGGCGGTGTCGGCACGGGCGCAGACGAGCACGGGAGCCCGCGTGGTGGGTCGCAGGACGCCGGCGGTGGTGACCGGGGCGCCGACCAGGCTGTTGACCAGGGTGGACTTGCCGGCGCCGGTGGAGCCGCCGACCACGGTCAGCAGCGGGGCGTCGAGGTCGCGCAGCCGCGGGAGCAGGTAGTCGTCGACCTGCTCGACCACGCTGCGCGCGGCGCGGCGCGCGGGTCCGGCGGCGGGGGTGGCCAGCCCGAGGGGAGCGGCGGCAACGGCGTCCCGCAGGGCGGCGAGGGCCTCGGGCAGCCGCGCGGGGAGGGTCACCCCCCGGGTCTATCCCGGCGGGGCGGTTGTTAGTCGAAGAGCGCCTGCGACTGGCGGGCGCGTTCCTCGCGCAGCGCCCGGAACACCCGCCGGCGCAGCCGGTCCTGCTCCTTCTCGGGGAGGTCGAGGAAGCGCAGCGAGAGCTGCCAGCAGGAGGCCCGGGTCTGCTGGCGCGCGACCTCGGCCGTGGTGACGAGCGCCCCGTCCTCCAGCTCCAGCGACACGCGGATGCGGCTGCCGGGCAGGGGCGGGTTGCCGTAGACGTCCAGCACGACGCGACACCCGGCCTCGCTGAGGTCCAGCGTCTCGCCCTCGAGGTCCACCCCGTTGACGGCGGCGAGGACCGGGATCGGGACGCGGGCGCGCACCGCCGCCCGGCGCTGGGACTCCTCGGCCGGCGTGGTGACCTGCAGGTGCCAGCGCGGGACCGCGCCGCGCTCGACGGTCGTGACGTCGGCCAGGAAGGACCGGCCGCCCTCGGGGCCCATCCAGAACAGGGACACCTGCTCGCCGACCCGGACCACGCACTGCTCGACGAACTCGCTCGCGGACGGGCGGACCACCACGAGGGTGGAGCCGGCGACCTCGACCCGGGCGCTGACCGACAGGCTCCGCGCGGCCGTGCTGATCTCGGCCTCGCCGTCCTGCATCGGGTGGTCCACACCGGGGGTGCTCATGGTTCCCTTCCACTGCCGTTTCGCGGCGGTCCCGTCCCACGGACCCGCCGACAGACGGTAACCGCCCCGACACGGGACCATGCCGCGGCCGGCGGGGTCGCACCCCCTCGGGGGGAGGCCCGTGGGCGCCTCAGCGGCGCCGGGTCGCCCGGGCGCTGCGGCGGACCCGGCGCCACCGGTTCGGCGTCCGCTCGGCGTCCAGCAGCTCGGTGTCGGCGAGCACCCGGTCCAGCGGGCTCAGCTCCGGTGGCACCACCGGCGCCAGCGAGCGTCCCTGCGGCCGGCGCAGCCGTTCCACCGCCTGCAACAGCGAGCCGCCGCACCGGGCCACCTCCGCCGCCACGGCCTCCGGGGGCACGTCCAGGTGCTCGCCGAGCAGGCGGTCGCGGAGGCTGGTCACGGCCGCGGCCAGCTCCTCGCGCCGCGGGTCCCCGGCGGGGGCCTCGATCGACAGGTCGCACTCGGTGTCCAGGCCCATCGAGCGGTTGTTCAGGTTCGCGGAACCGATCCGCAGCAGCCGGTCGTCGACGACGAGCACCTTCGCGTGCACGTAGATCGGACGCCGACCCGCGGTGACGGGGAAGTAGATCCGGAACCGGCCGTGGACGTCGGCGTCCTGGACGAGGGCGAGCAGCTTGGCGCGGGCGGTGTCCATAGCCTTGGTCTCCAGCCACCCCCAGGCCGACTGCGGGTTGACGACGACGACCTCCGGGCCGTCGTCCTCCCGCAGCCGGTCGGCGATCGCCTCGGCGATACGGCGGTTGGCGAAGTACTGGCTCTCGATGTAGACCGTCCGCCGGGCCGCCGCGACAGCCGCCAGCCACAGCAGCTCGATCTCGTGCACCAGGGACTTCCCGCCGTGCTCGGGGCGGGTCCGGGAGATGGCGATGTCGACGTCGGTCAGGAACGGCTCCACCTCCGGCGGCCAGCACAGCTGGGCGTCGGTCACCGGCTCCAGGGCTCGTCCCGTGCCGCTCTCCCACCGCTCGCGGGCGAGGTCGCCGATGGCCTGCGCCGCCGGACCGGACACCAGGCTCGTCACGTCGTGCCAGGGGCCGCGGTCCTGGTGCGTGCGGGGACGGCGCCGGTGCCGGTGCCGGTCGCGGTGCTCAGGGGTGTCCCACCGGTCGGCGGTGACGTCGATGCCGCCGGCGAAGGCCAGACAGTCGTCGATGACGACGATCTTCTGGTGGTGGGCGCCGCCGACCGGGTGGTGGGTGTCGACGGTCATCGTCAGCCGATCGGGGGTGCGCCGGTTGAGCAGCACGATGGGCGCCAGACCCCGGGCGAGGGCCACGAACATGCCCAGGTCCCACTGCAGGACGCCGATCTCCAGCTCCGGGTTGCCCCGCACGGCGTCGGCCAGCACCTGGTCCAGCCGGTCGCGGCTCCGGCGGCCGGTGCGGCGGGGGTCCAGGCGGATCCGCGGGTCGAAGTCCCAGCCGATGAACAGCACCCGCCGCTCGGCGCGCAACACCGCACCCTTGAGCGCGGCGAAGTAGTCGGCGGCGTCGACGAACACCGCGTACCGGTCGGCACGCTCGACCCGCCAGCAGGTCTCGCCGGGGACGAGCAGCTCCTCGGCGAGGACCGGCCCGGACTCCTCGTCCTGCACCGGTCAGCCGTTGCGGCGCAGGAAGCCGGCGACGAACTCGCGCAGGCTGCGGGTGGGCCGCAGCCAGGCGCCGTCGGGCGGCAGCGCGTCGAGGCGCACGCGGTCCAGCGGCTCGGTGAACGCCCCCGGCACGTCCTCGATGTCGATGAACTCCAGCAGGTCCGACCCGATGGCGTAGCCGGCGACCTCGCTGAACGCGACCACGACGACCTGGGTGCCGGTCCGCGCCAGCTCCTCCAGCGGCTCGGCGAAGTTGCGGCCGTCGCCGGAGAAGACCACGAGCCGGCGCAGCCGGTGGCTGTGCTGCCGGACCGCGATGTGGTCGAGCATGTCCTGGTCGATGTCGTCGTCGGGCTGGGTCTTGGGCCGGGCGAAGACGGCGAACCCGAAGTTGCGCAGCGCCTCCACCCAGCGCTGCAGCGAGCCCACGACCGGCGGGATGTTGGCGAAGACGCAGGCCTCGACCTCGGGGGCGTCGGGCGCACCCGGATCACCGGCGCCCTCGACGAACCACGCCGCGATGGCGTCGAACCGGGGCCGGGACGCCGCGGTGGGACGGGCGCCGATCACCGTCGACAGGGTCATGTCGATGTTGGGCGCGTCCCAGATGAGCAGGTCCAGCGCCGGGCGGGAGCGCCCCTGCGACGGGGCGGCGTCGGCTGCCGGGTCGTCCGCGAGGTCCAGGTCGGTCACGGGGGCAGTCTGCCGGGTCACGGACGGCACCGGCGACGGGGCGTCCGACGGCGGTGCCCCATCGGGGGAGACCGCGTCCGGCGGCGGGACGTCGGTCAGCGGCCCGGTTCCCGGGCGGGGCGGCGTCTCCGGCGGGGGTGCCACCGGGCGCGGGGGTCCGGCCGGGGCGGTGGCCCGGCGTCCGCGGCGACGCAGCCGGGGACCGGTCCCCGGCCGGCCGTCCCCGGCTCCCCTCGGTGCTGGCACGGGGCGGCTCAGCAGCTCTGGCCCTGCAGGGCCAGGGCGCACGAGTCACCGCCGGCGGCCCGCACCCGGGACGCCCAGCGCGGGACCTCACCGGCCGGCATCGGGCGGCCCAGGAGGTAGCCCTGGGCGAGGTCGCAGCCTGCGTCGCGGACCATCTGCAGGTGCTCGGCGGTCTCCACGCCCTCGGCCACCGACCGGATGCCGAGGGTGCGGGCGAGGGAGACGATCGCGGCGAGCACGGGTCCCGAGCCGCCGGCGGCCAGCCGCGCGGCGGCGGTGAGCAGCGAACGGTCGATCTTGAGCGTGCCGATCGGCAGGGCCAGCAGCTGGGCGAGGGACGACCAGCCGGTCCCGAAGTCGTCGATGGCCACCCGGACGCCGGAGTTGCGCAGCACCGACAGCTGGTCCTCGGCGCGGGTCGGGTCCTCCGCGACGCTGGTCTCGGTGAGCTCGAGCACGAGCCACTCCGCCGGGAGCCCGGAGTCGTGCAGCGCCACGCGGACGTCGCGGACCAGCGTCTCCGCGGAGAAGTGCCGGGCGCTGATGTTCACCGACATGCGCAGCGGCAGCCCGTCGGCGGCCCACTGCGCGGCCTGCCGGGTGGTCTCCCCCAGCAGCCAGCGGGTGATCGGGATGAGCTGGCCGGTCTCCTCGGCGACGGAGAGGAAGGCGTCCGGGGACAGCAGGCCCCGGTCGGGGTGCTGCCAGCGCAGCAGCGCCTCCACCCCGTCGACCTCGCCGGTGTCGACCCGGACCACGGGTTGGTAGTGGACGACGAACTGGTCCACCGCGCCGTCCCGGAGCCGGTTGGCCACCTCCAGCCGCCACCGGGCGGCGTCCCGCAGCCCGGGGGAGAACAGGTGGATGCGGTCGCGGCCGGCGCCCTTCGCGGCGTAGGCCGCCGTGTCGGCGTCGCTGAGCAACTGGTGGGCCTGCCGGACTCCGGGCTGGGCGGCGGCGACGCCGATGCTGACCGACAGCGGCACCGAGATGCCGGCGGCCTGGAACGGCCGGGTGAACGACGTCTGGAGCCGGAAGGCCAACGCGGCGGCCTCGGAGGTGTCGCAGTCGCGGGCGAGCACCAGGAACTGGTCGCCGCCGAGCCGGCCCACGCTGTCGCCCGGGCGCACCTGCTCGGCCAGGCGGGCGCCGACCTGCCGCAGCAGCTCGTCGCCGACCGCGTGACCGAGGGAGTCGTTGACGGTCTTGAACCCGTCGAGGTCGAGGAAGAGCAGCGCGGCCCGGCCGTCCGGCTCGGCCAGCGCATCGCCGATCAGCTCCAGCAGGCGCGAGCGGTTCGGCAGCCCGGTGAGGTCGTCGTGGTTGGCCTGCCACGCCAGGGCCTGCTGGTTCCGGACCCGCTCGGTGATGTCGATGTGTGTGACGACCACGCGCCCGGAGGGCTCCACCCGCGCCGCCTGGATCCGGAACCAGGAGTGCTCGGACCCCAGGGCGTGCGCGTAGTCGCGGGTGAACGCCCGGTCGGCCACGCCGGGACCGCCGGCGAGCAGCTCGCCGACGCCGCGGACGATCGCCTCCCGGTCCTCGCCCTCGACGCTCAGCGCGAAGACCTCGAGGTAGTCGTCGCCGACCGCGGCCGCCCGGTAGCCGGCGCGCCGCACGATCTCCGACGCCGCCAGCCACCGCCGGTTGGCCGACACGATCCGCCCGTTGGCGTCGAGCAGCACCGTGGGCGAGGGCAGCCCGTCGAGGACGGCGGTCAGCTGCGCGATCTCCTCGGTGCGCGCCGCCTGCGCGCGGTGTTCCTCGTCGACGTCCCGCAGGAAGACGGTGAGGCCGGCGGACCCGGGGAACACCCGGGCTTCGTACCAGCGGTCGCGCGGGCGGTAGAAGAACGTCACGGTTCGGGTTCCGCCGTCGGCCAGCGCCGCCCGGTACCGCTCCTCGAGGACGGTGCCGCGCGCCTCGGGGAAGCACTCGAGGGAGTCCTGGCCGACCAGGTCGTGCACCGGCCGGTCGAGCAGCGCCGCGGCGGCGGCGTTCACGTAGGTGAAGCGGCCCTCGGCGTCGAGGCGGTAGACGGCGTCGGGCACGGTGGACAGGGGGTCGGCCACCGGCCCCGCGTGGACGTGTCGGTGCACCCTGCCCGCTTCCTCTTCCCCCTGGGGCACACGTCGGCCCTTCTCCTCCAGGACCACGCCGCCCACCATCCCCGACAGCTCAGCGTCGGCCGACGCAACACCGAGGGTAACCACACGGTTGGGATTCAGACAGGTGAGACGGCGGCGCGATCCACGATCGCGGCCAGCGGGGTCCCGGCGGGCAGCGTGCCGAGCACCGGGCTCCAGTTCCCGCCCAGGCGCGTGGCGCAGAAGGCGTCGGCGGTCTCCGGCGGGGCCCAGCGGAGCAGCAGCGAGCCCTGCAGGCACAGCGCCAGCAGGCCGGCGACGCGGCGGGCGCGCACCGGGAGGTCCGCCGGATCGGCGAGCTCCGCCGAGAGTCGGGCCACCGCGGCGTCGTACCGGCGGTCGGCTCCGCGAGCGAGGTCCAGCTCCGCGCGGACCGCGGCGAGGGCCTCCGAGGAGCGGCCGAGGGCCCGGAGGACGTCGAGGGCGATGACGTTGCCGGAGCCCTCCCAGATGGAGTTCAGCGGCGCCTGGCGGTAGAGCCGGGGCAGCCCGGACTCCTCGACGTAGCCGTTGCCGCCGAGCACCTCCAGCGCCTCGGCGACCGCAGCCGGGGTGCGCTTGCAGACCCAGTACTTGGCGGCCGCGCCGGCCAGCCGGAGGAACGCGGACTCCCCCGCGTCGACGGCGGCGGCGAGCCGGACGGCGAGCGCGGTGGCGGCCTCACTCTCCACGGCGAGGTCGGCGAGCACGTTCTGCATCAGCGGCTGGTCGGCCAGGAGGGCGCCGAACGCGCGCCGGTGGCGTGCGTGGTGGATCGCCTGGGTGAGCGCGGCCCGCACCGTGGCGGCCGACCCGAGGGTGCAGTCCAGCCGCGTCATGTTGACCATCTCGATGATCGTGGGGACGCCGCGACCGGGCTCCCCCACCAGCTCCGCCGTCGTCCCCTCGAACTCGACCTCGCTCGAGGCGTTGGAGCGGTCGCCCAGCTTGTCCTTGAGGCGCTGCAGCCGGAAGACGTTGCGGGTGCCGTCGGGCAGGACCCGCGGGACCAGGAAGCAGGAGACGCCCTCGTCGAGCTGGGCGAGCACGAGGAACAGGTCGCTCATCGGGGCGGAGGTGAACCACTTGTGGCCGGTCAGCGCGTACGTCCCGTCCGGCTGGGGGACGGCGCGCGTGGTGTTGGTCCGGACGTCGGAGCCGCCCTGCTTCTCGGTCATGCCCATGCCGGCGACGAGGCCACGCTTGCCGGCCGGGTCGACGAGGCCGAACTCGTAGGCCGGTGCGGTCAGGCCCGGCTCGTATCGGGCGGCCAGCTCCGGGGCGGCCCGCAGGGCCGGGACGACGGCGTAGGTCATCGTCACCGGGCAGGCGTGGCCCATCTCGACCTGCGTCCAGCCGAGGTATCCGACGGCACGGCGGACGTGCGGGTGCTCCCCCGCCGCCGCCGGGGCGGTGGGGTGGGCGGACGGCGCAGCGGCGGGGTGGGCGGACGGCGCAGCGGTGGGGTGGGCGGACGACACAGCGGTGGGGTGGTCGGACGGCGCAGCGGCCCACGGAGCGCCGCCGAGGCCGTGCTCGAACGCGGTGCGCATGAGCTCGTGCCAGGCGGGGTGGAACTCGACCTCGTCGACACGGTGGCCGTAGCGGTCGTGGGACCGGAGGCGGGGTGGGTTCTCGTTGGCCAGCCGCCCCCAGTCCTGGGCCTGCTCGCTGCCGGCCAGCGCACCGATGGCCTTGAGCGAGTCGAGCGCGTCCTGGCCGGCGTGCCGCCGGCAGGCCTCGGCCAGGGCTGCGTCCCCGGCGATCGGGTCGTGCCCGGCCAGTGGAGGGACCTGGTTCGTGACCTCGTGCGTGACGCCCATGCGCGGACCGTACGACGGCTCGGTTCCACGTGGAACGCGGTCGACGCCACGCGCTCCGGAACGGTCGCCTGCGCCCGCTCGGCCACCGAACGTCTCGGTCCGGCACCCCCCGACCGGACCCGCTCCGCCGTCGCCGGGCACGCGGTACACCGCGAGGCCGGCCGCGGTACGGCAAGGACGGCACACAGCGCAGTTGATGCCGTTCCAGATGGGCACCGTCCGACGTGGGCTCTGGCGACCGTCGAGCACCGAGCCACTGAACCGGCCGGGTCGGGCCGCGCGGTCATCACGGGACACGAGACACAGCCGGGGCCGGCCGCGCGGCGAGCGTCGCGTCCCCGGTGGGCACATGCCGCCGCACGGCCCGGACCGCGGCAGGCCTCAGCGCAGCGGGTGGACCAGCCGGCCGAGCGCCCACCGCGCCAGGGGCGCGTAGCCCAGCACCAGGGGCGCCGGACCGCGGACCCGCAGCCCGGTGGTGCTGCCGCCGTCTGGACCGTCGGCCACCCAGTGCAGGAGCCGTAGCCGCACCGGACCCGCCGCCACCGTCCACGACCACCGGCGGGCCGCCTCGTCGACCGAGTCGACGACGAAGGGCAGCGCCACTCCCAGGGGCGCGTGCACCCGGCCCCGCACGCCCGCCGCCAGCCGCCCGACAGGCAGGTCGACGCCGGTGATCTGCGGTGCCCACTCCGGCCAGCGCGCCGGCACGGCGTAGCGCTCCCACACCTCGCCGGGCGGCTCCGGCCCCGTCGCGTGCAGGGTCAGCGTGGTCACGCGGGCGGGCCCCCGAGCAGCAACTGCCGGAGCATGTGCATCGCGAGGGTGACCGAGCGCTGGCGCACCGCCGACCGGGAGCCGGGCAGCACCACCGACCGCGGCTGCCGCCCGTCCGGCCCGACCACGCACAGGTGCACGGTGCCGACCGGTTTGTCCGGCGTCCCGCCACCCGGGCCGGCGATCCCGGTGATGCCGATGCCGACGTCAGCACCGAAGCGCTCCCGCGCCCCCTCGGCCAGCGCGGCCGCCACCTGGGTGCTGACCGCGCCGAACTCGGCGAGCACCTCCCCCGGGACGCCGACCAGCGCCTCCTTCGCCGAGTTCGCGTAGGACGCCACCCCGCCGAGGACCCACGCCGAGGACCCCGGCCGCTCGGTCAGCCGCGCCACGAGCAGCCCACTGGTGCACGACTCGGCGGTGGCGACGGTCAGCCCGTGGTCGGCGAGCGCCCCTGCGACCAGGTCGTCCACCGTCGGCCCGGTCGAGAACAGGTGCTCTCCGTGCGCCTCCCGGAGCACGCCCAGCAGCCGGTCGTACTCCGGCTGGGCCTCCGGCCCGTACCGCGTGACGATCTCCAGCTCGCCGTCCCGCAGGCAGGTGGTGACCTCCAGCCCGGGCAGCTCGTACCCGCGGAGCGTGGCGGCCAGCTCCGACTCCAGCGTCCCCCACAGCCGCACCGTCTCCTGCCGGAGCTCGCTGCGCCCGGCCAGCGCCCGCTGCACCTGCTCGTCGGCGAGGGCGGCCGGCCACATGCCCTGCAGCTCGGACGGCGGCCCGGGCAGGACGACGACGACCGGCCCGGTGCCCCCTTCAGGCGGCGGGACGACGAGGCCGGGCGCCGTCCCCACCGGGGGCAGCACCGTCGCACCGGCCGGGACCATCGCCTGCTTCCGGACGCCGGCGGCGGTGGCCTCCGGGTCGGCGCGCAACCCGCGCCCGCGCATGAGGCGCTCGATGATGCCGGCGACGTGCCGCTCCAGCTCGGCATCGAGCTCGACCGGCCGGCCCTGGACGTCGCCCACGATCTCCGCGGTCAGGTCGTCGGCCGTGGGCCCGAGCCCGCCGGTGGTGATGACGACGTCCTCGGTGGACAGGAAGCGCAGGGCGGCCCGCAGGTCGTCGGGGCGGTCGCCCACCACGAGGACACCGCCGACGTCCACGCCCAGGAGCCGCAACTGCTCGGCCAGCCAGGGGCCGTTGCGGTCGGTCACCCGGCCGGTGAGCACCTCGGTGCCGGTCACGACGATCCCTGCGCGCACACCCACCCGGCCGACCCTAGTGACGCTCCCGACCCGCCGCGCCCGGTGCGCCGGACCGCCGCGTCGCTCCCCGGGACGCGCCGTGGCCGCCGTTACCGTCCGAGGACGAACTGGTCCGCCCCCGCGCGACCGGCCCGCGAGCGAGGAGAACCGTGAGCCACCCGACGACCAGCCCCCAGCCCGTCGCCACGCCGGACGTCCCCGGCACGCAGGAGATCCCGGTGGCCGGCGCCACGGCGACCGGCACGCAGCACCTGCCCCGGATCGAGGACCAGCCCACCGCGCCCGGACCGGGGAGCGAGCCGCCCGTGCAGCCGACCGGCCCGGTCGACTTCGTCCCCGGCCTGCCCGGCGTGGGGACACCCCCGCCGCCCGCACCGACCAAGGCGCCGCGGACGCCGCGCACCGCCGCGCAGCGGGCCGCGCTCGCCGGCGCCGGCCTGACCGTCGTGAGCCTGCTGCTGCTCGAGCTGGGCCTGGCCCTGCCGTTCGGCGCGGAGTCCTTCTGGACGACGGTGCCGCTCTGGTCGGTCTTCGCGACGCTCGCCACCCTGCTCGGGCTGCTGCCGTCGGCCGCCCGCCTGCTGGGCACCCGGCTGCGTCCTGGCACCGCGTGGCGGGCGGCCGCGGGCGGGCTGACCGGGCTGGCGGTCTTCTGGGTGCTCGTGGTGCTCCCGCGGGCCGACAGCGACCGCGGGTTCCTGCTCACCGCCGCGCTGGCCGCCCTCGGCGCGGCGCTCTGGACCGCCGCCCCCACCCGTCGCGACTGACGGCACCTCCCGCCCGTCCGCCCGGGCGCCGCCGGTCCCCGCTGGTGCCGGCGGCGTCAGCGGTTCCCGCGACCGTTCCCGTTCCCGCCGTTGCCGTTCCCGTTGCCCTTCCCGTTGCCCTTCCCGTTGTCGCCGTCGCCGTTCCCGCCGCCGCCGTCGCCGCGCCCGTGGCCTTTGCCCGGGGCCGTCCCGCCCCTGTCGGCGTCGTCGGGGTCGTCCTCCGCGGCCCCACCGCCGGAGTCCCCGCCGTCCCCGCTGCCGCCGTCCCCGCCGTCCCCGCCGTCCCCGTCCGCGGCGGCCCCCGCGGCGACATCACCGGCGCTCGGGGCACCGGGGTCCCCGCGGGACGGAGCCCCGGATCCCGGACCCGCCGTCGCGGCCGGCGCCTCCTCGACCGGCCCGGCACCACCGCCCTCGGCCGGCGCCGCGGGCGCGGCCGGCTCCGGGGAGGGGGGCACGGCCACCACCGGTGGGGCCGTCGCCACGGTGAGCGTCACGAGGTCGCCGCGCGCCAGCGCCCCCACCGGCCCGACCCCGGTGACCAGCCCGGCCGGGACGTCGGCCCGCTCGAGCGGCGCCCGCTGCAGGCGCAGCCCCAGCGCCGCGAGCTCCCGCTCCACCTCGTCCACCGGCCGGCCCAGGTACGGCGCGGCGGTCACCACGACGACGTCGTCGCCCGGCGGCGCGCTGGAACCGGTCCCCTCGTCGACGACGGCGACCGGCACCCCGGCGTTCCCGCCGGTGACCTCGAGCAACCCGACCGCGGCCCCGGCGCCGGCGCCGCGCGGCCACCGGGACCAGGAACCGGCGCCGGCGGGAGGCCGCGCCGGCGGCCCCCCGGAACGCCGTGGTGGGCGGGAGCGTCGCGCTGGGTGGCGGGGCGGGGGGCAGCGGCCGGCCGGCCAGGACGTCGTCGACCGCGGCCCGGAACGCGGCGCCGTCCGGGAAGCGCCGCTCCGGCTCCTTGACCAGCGCGTGGGCGACGAGCGTGCGCACCGGCGCCGGGACGTCGTCGGGCAGCGGGTCGGGCTCGTCGCGCAGCTGGGCCACGGCGATCTGCACCGGGTTGTCGCCGTCGAAGGCGCGACGGCCGGCGAGGCACTCGTAGGCGATCATGCCCAGCGCGTAGACGTCGCTGGCGGGGCAGGCCCGGCCGCCGGCGGCCTGCTCCGGGGCGAGGTAGTGGGCGGTGCCGACCACCTGGCCGGTGCGGGTGAGCGGGACGCTGGAGGCCGACCACGCGACGCCGAAGTCGGTGATCTTCACCGCCCCGTCCTCGCCCAGCAGCACGTTGCCCGGCTTGACGTCGCGGTGCACGACCCCGGCGGCATGCGCCGCGGCGAGGGCGTCGGCGGTCCGGCCGACGACGTCGAGCGTGCGCTCCGCGGTCAGCCGGCCCTCCCGGGCCAGCAGCGCCGCCAGCGACTCACCCTCGACCAGTTCCATGACCAGGTAGGCCAGCGGCTCGCCGTCGGTCGCCGTGCCCTCGCCGTAGTCGTGCAGCGCGGCGATGTGCGGGTGCACGAGCCGGGCGGTGAGCTGCGCCTCCGCCCGGAAGCGGGCGAGGAAGGTGGGGTCGCCGGTGTACTCGCTGCGCAGCACCTTGACCGCCACGGCGCGGTCCAGCAGCAGGTCGCGGGCCCGCCAGACCTGGCCCATACCACCGGTGGCCAGCAGGCCCTCGAGCACGTAGCGGCCGCCGAGCGTGCGCCGCTCCGGCTCGACCACCCGTACCCCCTGTCGTCCGCGCCCCCGGGCCAGCCTGCCACCGGCTGCGGAGGCGGACATCCCGGCGGGCCTCGGACCTCCGGCCCAGGTCACGACCTCCGGTCCGCGGCGCAGGCGGTCAGTCGTCGTCGTGGTGGGGGGAGGAGGGGGACGTCGACGCGGACACGGTGGAGGTGGAGGTGGAGGTGGAGGTGGAGGTGGACGGTGAGCCGGTGGCCGTCGACGGCGCGGTGGTGGTGGGTGCGGTCGTCGTCGGGGTGGGCGTCGGCGTCGGGGTGCCCCCCGGCAACTGCGAGGGGCTCGTCGGCTCCGGCGCCGGGGTCGTGGTGGGCGCGGTCGTCGTCGGGACCTCCGCCGGCTCCGGCTGGACCGGCGGCGCGGCGGCGCGCTCGCCCCCACCACTGTTGACGACCGCCGACCCGCGGCCCGGCGCCCGTGAGGTCTGGGGCGCGACGGCGAAGACGACGACGACCTCGTCACCCGCCGACAGCGGCACCCCGGCGGGGTCCAGCGCGGTGACCAGGCCCGGGACGGCGTCGGCGGTGACCTCCTCCTGGCGCGAGACGAGCAGCCCCAGCGCGGAGAGGTTGAGCGCCACCTCGTCGACGCGGCGGCCCACGTAGTCCGCGGCGTCGAGCACGATCCCGGCGTCGTCGGTCTGCGCGGCCACGACCGGCGTCCGGCTGTCGTCCTCGGAGACGGCGACGAAGACCGCGCCCGCGGTGCCGGCCCCCAGCAGCAGGGTCAGCAGCGGCACGAGCAAGGCGGCCGCCCCGCGCCGCCGCGGCGCCGCCGGACTGCTGGTCCGGGGCACCGCGGGGCTGCCGTCGCGCGGGGACGGCAGCCCGGCGGGCACGGCCGGCCGCTCACCGGTGGACGGGGGCGGCGGCGGGATGGGGAGGGCGCACGTGGGCGGAGGCTCGGGCTGCGGGCGGCCGGCGCGGACGTCTTCGACGGCGGCGACGAACGCGGCGCCGTCGGGGATGCGAGCGGACGGGTTCTTGCACAGCGAGCGCCGGATGAGCGTGCGGATCCCGCCGGGGAGGTCCTCGGACAGCGGTGCGGGGTCCTCCCGCACCTGCTTGAGGGCGATGGTGACGGCGTTGTCGCCGTCGAAGGCCGGATGGCCGGTGAGGCACTCGTAGCCGACCAGGCCGAGCGCGTAGACGTCGCTGGCGGGGGTGGCGTGGTGGCCCTCGGCGACCTCGGGCGAGAGGTACTGGGGCGTGCCGATGACCTGGCCGGTGCGGGTGAGCGGCACGCTCCCGGCCGACCAGGCGATGCCGAAGTCGGTGATCTTCACGCTGCCGTCGTCGCGGACGAGGATGTTGCCCGGCTTGACGTCGCGGTGCACGAGGCCGACCCGGTGCGCCTCGGCCAGCGCGGAGGCGGTCTGCTGCAGCACCGACAGCGTGACCGCCGCGTCGAGGCGGCCCTCCCGCCGCAGCACCGCCGACAGCGGCTCGCCCTCCACCAGCTCCATGACGAGGAACGCCAGGGTCTCGCCGCTGCCGTCGGCGGCCTCAGCCTCGCCGTAGTCGAAGACGGCGGCGATGTGGGGGTGGCTCAGCGCGGCGGCGTGCTGGGCCTCGGCGCGGAACCGGGCCCGGAAGGTGGGGTCGCCGGTGTACTCGCTGCGCAGCACCTTCACCGCGACCGGGCGACCCAGCAGGGCGTCCACGCCCCGCCACACCTGGCCCATGCCACCGGCCGCGATCAGCTGGGCGAGCTCGTAGCGGTCCCCGAGAGCCCGCCGACCCGGCTCCACCACCGTGGCTCACCCCTCGCCTGCCCGACTGCCGGTCCTCGGCCCGGGGGCGCCGGCGTCCCCCAGGTCTGGATGTCCCGCGCCGCCTGCGACTACACATGCGTCCGGCCGCCGACCGCATCCCGGGCGTGTCGCTGTCGGCCGAGGACGGGGGCTGCCGAACGGTCTGGGCGCGAGCCGTCCGGGGTCCATCATCCCAGGTCAGCGGGGAACTGGTGGGGACGGTTCGTCACGGTGTGGTCACACCTCGAACAGGGCGCGCCCCCACCAGTCGGCGTCGTCCCGGACCCCCGGCGGGCAGGCGAAGACCGCCGAGGAGGTGTGCCGGATGTACTCGTTGAGGGTGTCCAGCCGCAGGTTGCGCTGGATCTGCACGAACCCGGTCTCGGGATCCCGCTGGAAGGCGATGAAGAACAGCCCGGCGTCGAGGCGGCCGAGGCCGTCGGAGCCGTCCACGAAGCTGTAGCCGCGACGCAGGATCGCCGTCCCGGAGTTGGTGGGATGGGCGAGGAAGACGTGCGAGGTCTCGGGGATCGCGAAGCCGCCGTCCACCCGGGCGGTGAAGCCGACCGGGTCGAACTCCTCCCGCTGCCCCAGCGGGGCCCCGGCCCCCTTGGTGCGACCGATGGTCTGCTCCTGCTCGTCGAGCGTCGAGCTGTCCCACACCTCGATGTGCATCCGGATCCGCCGGGTGACCAGGTACGAGCCCCCGGCCAGCCAGTCGGACCCGCTGTCGCCGTCGGCCACCCACACGAACCGGTCGAGCGCGCCGGCGTTCTCGGCCTTGAGGTTGTCGGTGCCGTCCTTGAACCCCATCAGGTTGCGCGGGGTCGCCTGCGCGGTCGTGGTGGACGACGTCCGGCCGAACCCGAGCTGCGACCAGCGGACGGTCACCACCCCGGCGCCGATGCGGACCAGGTTGCGCACCGCGTGCACGGCCACCTGCGGGTCGTCGGCGCAGGCCTGGATGCACAGGTCGCCGCCGCTGATCGCCGGGTCGATCGTCTCGTTGGCGAAGGACGGCAGCTCGGCCAGCGGCTCGGGACGGCGGTCGGCCAGGCCGAACCGGTCGCGACCGTCGGCGGTGAACAGCGTCGGACCGAACCCGACCGTGAGCGTGAGCCGCGAGGCGGACAGGCCCAGCGCCTCCCCCGTGTCGTCCGGCGGGGCGAACTGCTCCCCGCCCACGGCACCCAGCGGCCCGGCGTCCTGCCCAGCGGTCATCCGGCGGGCGGCCGCGGTCCACGCCTGGAGCATCGCGACCAGCTCCTCCCGGGAGTCGGTGGTGACGTCGAGCGCGACGAAGTGCAGGCGGTCCTGCGCCGGCGTGACGATCCCGGCCTGGTGCCGACCGGTGAACTCGACGACGTCGTCCGCCGGGTCGGAGGCGGGTGCCCCCGCGACCGTCGCCCGGCCGAGCGCGCCGCCGGCGGCGCCGGCCGCGAGGACCCCCGCCGTGCCGGCCCCCACCAGGCCGAACAGGCGGCGCCGGGACAGGCCCCCGGCGGGGGAGGTCGGTTCGCTCATGTCCCTCTCACTGCGGGTGGGCGGTCGGGCACGACCGCGGGTGCCGGTCAGCGGTCGGCGACGACCGCGGCGACCCGGCTGACGGACTCGGTGAGCGCGGTCACGCTGTCGCTGAGGCCGCGCAGCTGCTCCTGGGTGAGCTGGTCGTAGAGGAGCCAACCGTCACCCGATCGGTACTGTTCCAGCTCCGCCTCGGTGGCCGCGAAGCGCTCGTCGATCTCGGCGACCAGCTCCGGGTCGGCCTCCTCCAGGTACGGGCGCAGGGCCTGGACGGCGGCCTCGGAACCCTCCAGGTTGGCGGCGAAGTCCCACAGGTCGGTGTGCGAGTAGCGGTCCTCCTCGCCGGTGATCTTGCCGGTGGCGATCTCGTCGAGCAGCGCCTTGGCCCCGTTGGCCAGCTGCAGCGGGTCGAGGGTGGTCTGGTCGGCCAGGCTCACCACCTCCTGGACGTCGGCCAGCAGCTGGTCGGCGTAGGGCGCCATGTCCGCGGTGGTCCCGCCGACCCACAGCGCCTGCTCGATGCGGTGGTAGCCGGTGAAGTCCTCCCCCTCGGCCTGGTCACCCTCGCGGCCGTCGATGCGCGGGTCGAGGTCCCCGAAGACCTCCGCGACCGGCTCGATGCGCTCCCAGTAGGTGCGGGCGACGGGGAACAGCGCCTTGGCCCCCTCGACGTCGCCGGCCTTGACGGCGTCGACGAACGCGGCGGTCTGCTCGGTGAGGGCGGCGGTCTGGCTGCGCACGTACCGCTGGTAGTCGGTGGCCGCCTGGGCGAGGGTCTCGTCCTCCGACAGCTGCGCGGCCTCACCGGTGACGGTGAGCGCGTTGCGGAGGCCGTCGCCGACCATGCCGGGCTTGCAGGCGGTCTCGTAGTCCCCGGCCGGCAGCTCGACGAGCAGCTCGCGGGTCACCCCGGGCGCGATGTTCTCCACCTCGCCCATCACGCGGTCGCCCTCGGCGTAGACGTAGAACTCGGTGACCTGGCTCCCGTCGTTGGTGACGGCGAACGAGTGCGTGCCCGCAGCCAGCTCGGACTCGGCCACCTGGCAGGCGTCGTCGGAGGCGGCGACGGTGACCGTGTCGGCGGCCGCGCCGCCCGAGGCCCCCTCGCCCGTGCCGGGGTCACCACCACAGGCGGCGGTGGTCAGGGCCGCGAGGAGGCCGGCGGCGAGGACGGGGGTGCGGCGGCTACGCGCGGACATGCTGGGCGTCCTCCGGGTTCGACGACGGGGTCGGGCGGGCCTCCGCCGGCACGGCGCCGGTGGACGACGGGGTGTGCTGCCGGCGGGCCGGCCACAGGAAGGCGACCAGCACCGGCACGAGGTAGGCGACGTAGGCGACCGTCTCCAGGACGGTGGGCGCCGCGGTGATGTTGAACATCCCGGCCAGCGCGGCGCCGTACCAGCTGTTCGGGTCCAGCACGCCGGAGACGTCGAAGGTGAGCACGTCCAACCCCGGCAGCACGCCGGCTTCCTGGAAGTCGTGGACGCCGTACTTGAGGATGCCGGCGGCCACGAAGACCAGCAGGACGCCGCTGATGGTGAAGAACCGGGACAGGTCCACCCGGATCGCGCCGGCGTACAGCCCGACCCCGACGAGGACGGCGGTGAGCACGCCGGCGGTGATCGCGACCAGCGGCGTCGCGGTGGTCGTGGCGCCCTGGGCCGCGGCGTAGAAGAGCAGCGTCGTCTCCAGGCCCTCGCGGACGACGGACAGGAACGCGACGCCGGCGACGGCCAGCGCGCCCAGGCCCAGGGCGTGCTCCAGCTGGCCGGTCAGCTCACCCTCGAGCCGGCGGGCGGTCCGCCGCATCCAGAACACCATCCAGGTGACCAGCGCGACGGCCAGCACGGAGGTGATCGCCTCGAACAGCTCCCGGCTGCGATAGTCGGCCAGCAGCGTGGTCCCGGTGTAGGTGAGCAGCGCACCGAAGAGCACCGACAGCGCGACGGCGACGGCGACGCCGGCCCACAGCGGCAGCAGCTGGCGGCGGCGTCCGGACCGGACGAGGTAGGCGACGAGGATGCTCACCACGAGGGTGGCCTCCAGCCCCTCGCGGAGGCCGATCAGGTAGCTGGCGAGGAATGCCTGGCCCATGCGGGGACCCATCTGCTGAGCGGACGTCCCTCCGGCGGCGCCGTAGGTGAGGCTCACCTTACCCATGGGTGCGGCGACCGGATCGGGCATCGGTCCCGGCGTCGCGGCCCGGAGGTCCCCCGCCCCGGGACCGCCGTCGCGTTGCGCCGACGTTGCACCCGGACCACTCCGGTGCGCCGGGTGCTTGCCAGACGCAACGGCCGACTGTGACGGTGGACACTCCCCGGCGCTCGCCCCGGGCCGCCGGACACCGCTCATCGACGAGAGGACGGTCCCCATGACCAACGCCGCGGAACAGGCCGAGGAGAAGGCCCCCACCCCACCCGCCACCGCCCCGGACATGACCGAGGTCCTGGCCGACGCACCCACCAACTGGGGCAAGTGGGGCCCGGACGACGAGGTCGGCTCGCTGAACTACCTCACGGCCGAGGAGGTCATGCGGGGCATCGGGCACGTCAAGCAGGGCAAGGTCTTCCCCCTGCAGCGGCTGATCGGGGACCCGAAGGGCGACCCGGTGTGGCCGGGGCGCTCACCGGCCGAGCGGACGATGATCCTCGACGAGTCCTCGTGGGACTCCCCCGACGCCCCGCAGTTCCCCGGCGGCCTGCACTACGCCGACGACAAGATCAACGCCTTCCTGCAGGGCTCCACGCAGTACGACGCCCTGGGCCACGTCTGGTACGGCGGACAGATCTGGAACGGCTATGACGCCCGGACGACGGTCGGCGGCCTGGAGAAGGCCAGCGTCGAGGCGATCGCCCAGCGTGGCGTCGTCGGCCGCGGCATCCTGCTCGACATGGCCCGCTTCCGCGGGAAGCCGACCCTGGACAAGGGCGAGACGTTCAGCCACGAGGACCTCATGGCCTGCGCCGAGGCCCAGGGCACCCGGATCGAGAAGCACGACATCCTCGTCATCCGGACGAACTTCCTGCAGCTGTTCCACGAGCAGGGCGACGCGTTCTACGAGGGCTTCAACGAGCCCGGCCTGGTCTACAGCCGCGAGCTGGTGCAGTGGTTCCAGGACATGGAGATCCCCAACCTGGTCACCGACACCATCGCCAACGAGGTCACCTACGACCCCAACAACGGCACCGCCCTGCCGCTGCACTGCGCCCTCATGCGCAACCTCGGGGTCACCCTCACCGAGATCTGCGACCTGGAGCAGCTGGGTGAGGACTGCGCGGCGGACCGGCAGTACACGTTCCTGTACGCGGCCGCCCCCCTGAAGGTGCACCGGGCGACCGGCTCCCCGGTCAACCCGCTCGCCATCAAGTGAGCCCCCGATGAGCGGCTACACCGACCGACCCTGGCTGGCCCTCTACGAGGAGGGTCAGCCGGCCGACTACGAGATCGAGTTCGACAACGCACTCGAGATGTTCCGCGCCGGGCTCGCCCGGGACCCCGGCGGCGACGCGCTGAAGTACTTCGACGGGACCGTCTCCCGCCAGGAACTCGACGAGCTCAGCGACGCGCTGGCCGCCGGGCTGCTGGCCAACGGGTTCGCCGCCGGCGACCGCCTGGCCGTCTACCTGCAGAACGTGCCCCAGTTCGTCATCGCGATGGTGGCGACCTGGAAGGCCGGCGGCGTCATGGTCTCGATCAACCCGATGAGCCGGAAGCGGGAGCTGTCCTACCTGCTGGCGGACTCCGGGGCCACGGTGCTGGTCTCGCTGGAGGGGCTCTACGACGAGGTCGCGCGGGAGGTGGTCCCCGACACGGACGTGCGCCTGGTCCTCACCACCAGCGAGCTGGACTTCCAGACCCGCGACGACCAGCGGCTCTTCGCCGGGTCCCGTCGGCAGCGCCACGAGGGCACGACCGACCTCCTGGAGTTCGTCGATCAGCACCGCGGGCAGACCCCGCCGCCGGTCCGGCTCCGGCCGGACGACGTCGCGTTCCTGACCTACACCTCCGGGACGACCGGCGTGCCGAAGGGCGCGATGAACACCCACCGGAACGTGGTGTTCACCGCGCAGGTGTACCGGGACTGGACGCGGGCCGGGCGGGACGGCGCGATCTTCGGCATCGCCCCGCTGTTCCACATCACGGGGCTCATCGGGCACATCGCGGTGAGCATGCTCGTCCCGGCGCCCCTCGTCCTCGCCTACCGGTTCGAGCCGCAGGTGGTCCTCGACGCCCTCCTCGAGCACCGGCCGACGTTCACCATCGGCGCCATCACCGCGCTGAACGCGCTGCTCAACGCGCCGGGCTTCACCCGGGACCACTTCGCCTCGTTCACGTCCGTGTACTCCGGGGGCGCGGCGATCTCACCGACGGCCGCGAAGGCGTTCCTGACGGCCACGGGCACCCCGGTGCACAACGCCTACGGGCTGACCGAGACCACCTCGCCGATGACGGTCACCCCGTTCGGCGCCCCGTCGCCGGTAGACCCGACGTCCGGGGCGCTGTCGGTCGGGGTGCCGGCGCCGAACACCATCGTGCGCATCCAGGACGACGACGGGCGGGACGTGCCGCTGGGCGAGGTCGGCGAGATCGTCGCCGAGGGGCCGCAGGTCGTCGCCGGCTACTGGGGCAAACCGGAGGAGACGGCGGCCAACCTGCCCGGAGGAGCGCTCAAGAGCGGCGACGTCGGCTTCATGAGCCCCGAGGGCTGGGTCTTCATCGTCGACCGCAAGAAGGACATGATCAACGCCTCCGGGTACAAGGTCTGGCCCCGGGAGGTCGAGGACGTCCTGGCCGAGCACCCGGCGGTACGCGAGTCCGCGGTCGTCGGCGTGGCCGACGAGAAGCGCGGGGAGACCGTCAAGGCGTTCGTCAGCGTCAAGGCGGGCTCCGCGGTGACGGCGGAGGAGCTCATCGCGCACTGCAAGGAACGCATGGCCGCCTACAAGTACCCGAGGCAGGTCGAGATCATCGACGAGCTGCCCAAGACGGTCACCGGGAAGATCCTCCGCCGCGAGCTGCGCGACCGGGAGGCCACCACCCGGCCGACCTGATCCACCCTCGGCGAGATCGGCGATCTCGTACGCTTCCGACCCCGGGAGCCGCCGAGATCGCCGATCTCGCCGTGCCGTGCCGTGCCACGCCGTGCAGGCTCATCGACCAGAGACGAGGTGGGGCGCCGATGCCCGAGACCGTGACCCGCGAGGACGCCGGCGGCGTCGCCACGATCACCATGCTGCGGGCCGGGCTCACGCACCAGTCCCGCCGTGAGCTGCTCGACGTCGTCCGCGAGGTGGGCGCCGACGAGACGGTGCGGGCGGTCGTGCTCACCGGCACCGGCCGGGCGTTCTGCGTCGGACAGGACCTCGCCCAGCACGTCGAGGCCCTCCGGGGGGACGCCGCCGAGTCGCTGTCGGTGGTCGAGGAGGAGTACAACCCGCTGATCCTGGCGCTGGCGGCGCTGCGGGTGCCGGTCGTGGCCGCCGTCAACGGGGCCTGCGCCGGGGCAGGCCTGGGCATCGCGCTCGCCGGGGACCTGCGGATCGCCGCCGCCGGCGCCAAGTTCACCACCGCCTTCGCCGGCATCGGACTGTCCAGCGACTCCGCTCTGGCCTCACGGCTGGTGCACTGCGTCGGCGGGTCGCGGGCGGCGGAGATCCTGCTGCTCCCGGACGCCTTCCCCGCCGAGACCGCCGCGATGTGGGGCCTCGTGCACCGCGTCGTCGCGCCGGAGCAGGTGCTGCCCGAGGCGCAGGCGCTGGCCACCCGGCTGGCCGCCGGCCCCACCGCCGCCTACCGGGCGCTGAAGACCGTGCTCGCCACCGCGGCCACCGACTCCCTCGAGGACACCCTCGCGCTGGAGGCCCGGCTGCAGAAGGAGCTGGGGCAGACCACCGACCACCGCGAGGCGGTCGAGGCGTTCCTGGAGAAGCGCGCGCCCCACTTCACCGGGCGGTGACCCGGCTCGCGCGCCGGCGGGCCCGCTGAGGCGTCCTCCCGCGAGCTCGCGAGTCGTGAGGGCAGCGCTGTCCTTGCTCACTGACCGCAGTGGCGACGCTGCTCCAGGTGTCGACACGAGAGCGTCCGTACCGCTGCGGCGCGGAACGCTGCGGTCCGTGACGACGACGATGACAGGCTCCGCCAGACATCGTCGTCGGTAGGGGGACACGTGACGGAGCTGGCGCGGCCACACGGGGAGCAGGGCACCGCAGGAGGTGTCGGCAGCCGGTGGACCGCCCCGGCCGGGACGGCGGAGACCCGCCTCCCCTCGCCACGGCGCGTGGTGATGACCGGCAACGTCGTCCAGCAGTCCCCGCCGCCGCGCCCCGCGACCACCAGCGACATCGCGCCGCCGCCGCTCGGCCGCCGGACCCCGCCCCGCCCCGCCGGCGTGCAGGCCACCGTGGCGCTGTGGTGCGCCGGCTGCCTGGCGGCCCTCACCGGCGTGGTGGCCGCGCTGCTGGACTCCACCGCTCTGCGGAACCGGCTGGTGGCCACCGCGACCGCCGACGACCCGGCGGCCCCGGCCGGGGTCGTCGCCGACGGGGTGAGCGCCACGATCGCCGTGGTCACCGGCGGCGTGACGCTCGTGGTCCTGCTGTCCCTGGTGTGGGTCCTCCTGCTGCTGCGGGGCCGCTCCTGGGCGCGCTGGGCGCTGCTGGCGACGATCCTGCCGGCGCTGGTCGTCCTGGACGTGGCACAGAGCCTGGTCGCCGGGGACGCCGACGTGGACCGGATGGCCCTACTGGCCGCCGGCGGCCTGTTCGTCCTCGCCCTGCTGCCGCTGCTCACCCGCTCGTCCCGCGCCTCCTCCCGCAGCGACCGCGCCGGGACCGCCGGGACCGTGGGCACCGCCGGCCGCTGAGCCGCCGGCCGCCGGGTCACCGGCGCCCGAGCACCCGCCTGCCCCGCCCGCCGGCGACCCGGCGCGCCAGCCGTCCGACTCGGCGAGCAGCGCCTCGCAGGAGCGGACGACGACCGCGGCCGCATCGGCGGTCGCCCGGGTCGCGAGGGGGGCGTCGGCGGCCGCCCGCCACCGGTCCAGCGCCGCCCGGGCCGCACCGCGCAGTTCGGCGGCGTCGGCGTCCTCCGGCAGCCCCAGCCGCGCCGCCGGGGTGGTGCCCTCGGCACCGAGCAGCCGCTCCGCGTCGGGGCGCAGGGGTTCCGGCAGGGGGCTGCCGGCCGCCCGGGACCGGGCCAGCAGCTCCAGCTCGTCCAGCTCCCGCGCGGCCAGCCGGGCCCGCTCGACACCGGCGCGCAGCTCCTCGGCCCCCTCGACCGGGTGCTCGGCCAGCACCCCGGCCAGCAGGCGCAGCGCCGTCCCGGCCTTGAGCTGGTCGCCCCGGGCCGTGAAGTGCACGCGCAGCAGCCGCTGCAGCTCGGTGAGCCCGCTGCGGCGGAGCAGCTCGTCGGCGAGGGTGGAGGCGTCGGCGACACCGGCCCGGATGAGGGTCAGCGAGAGCCGGATCCCGAACAGGCCGAGCCGCTCCAGCAGCGAGACCCGGACGTCGCGCGCGAGCGGCACCGGTACCTCGGGCCGGGTGAACCGGTCGGCGGTCAGCAGCATCCCCGCGACCTGCTGCTGGTCGGCGCCGGCCAGGGTGCGCAGCGCGACGAAGTCCCCGTGGCGCAGCGTGCGCCCGGCCAGCGCCAGCAGCCCGGCGACCGGCACCACGGCCGAGCTGACCGCCTGCACCGCGGGGTCCTGCGACATCCGCCGGGCCACCGCGCCCGCGGCGTGCAGGGCGTCCAGCCGGCCCGAGCCCACCTCGTCGGCGCGGGAGAGCACGGTGATCGTGGTGGTGTGCGCGCCCCCGGCGCCGGAGTCGGCCTGGAAGCCGGCGAGGACGGCGACGTCCTCCGGCTGGAGCTGCCGGGTGAGGAAGACGACGGCGTCCGCGCCCGAGCGCCCCTCCTCCCCCTCCAGGAAGGTGCGGGTGCGCGCGCTGGTGCCGGTCGACAGCGAGGAGATCCCCGGGGTGTCGACCACCGTCGCCGGCAGCAGGTCGGTGGCCGGCCACTCCACGACCAGGTGCTCGACCTCCTCCGGCGGGGTGCCCCCGAGGTCGAGGTGCAGGCCGCCGTCGGCCCGTCGGACCGGCAGGGCCCGCCCCCCGCCGTCGGTGCCGTGCAGCTGCACCCGGGGTGTGGCGCCGTGCCGGTAGAGGGTGACGACCCGGGTGCACTCGCCGGCGTCGGTGGGTGCGATCCGTGCCCCCACCAGGGCGTTGAGCAGCGTGGACTTCCCCGACTTGACCCGCCCGACCAGCGCCAGCCGCAGCGGCTCGTCCAGCCGCCGGCGCTGGGCGGCCAGCCGCGCGGCCACCGCCGGGAGGTCGCGGTACCGCTCGACCGCGTCGTCCAGCAGCCCGCGGACGTCGTCCAGGACGGTGCCGCTGCCGGCCGTCTCGACCGGGCTCATGCCGACGGCACCGCGACCCGGCTCAGCTGCCGGACGTCGGCGGCGAGGCGGTCCAGCTGCTCCAGCCGCAGCCGCAGCGACCGGATGCGGGCGTCCCGCTCGGCGGTGGCCTCCTTGGTCGACCGCTGGGCGGCGGCCACGGCGTCGGCCAGCGAGCGCGACATCTCCTCCGCGGTGTCGGTGATGAGGTCGCGCAGCGTGCGCTGGACGGTGCGCAGTCGGTCCTTGAGCTGCTTGCCCACCTGGAAGACCACCTCGTCGAGGTGCCGGCGGACCACCGCCTTCGCCTCGGACTGCCGGCGCGCGATGCGCTGCTTCTTGTCGTCGTTGTAGGCCTTGCGGCCCAGCAGGACGCCGGCGGCGAGCGACACCGGGTTGATGATCGCCATCCCGGCCAGGCTGGTCACCAGGCCGGTCATCAGCACGCCGGTGTAGGAGCCGCGCAGGCCGATGAGGGTCCGCTCCCGCAGGGTCATGGCGCCGTCGTCGATCTCCGGCAGGTCGACCAGGCTCTCCAGGGCGTCACCGGCGGCACCGACGGAGAGGGCCGGGACGGCGGCGCCGCCGTCCCGGGCGAACTGCTCGATCACCCGCTCGGCCAGCCACTCCGAACGCTGCTCGGCCCAGACGTAGCTGTCGGCGACCGCGGCGGCGATCCGGCGGTCCAGCCACTCGGCCAGCTCGCCCCACACCGGGCCGGGGTCCCGGGCGTCGATCGCCTCCTCGGCCTCCCGCGTGACCACCCGGGAGCGGTCGCGCAGGTCGAAGTCGATGTCGCTGAGCAGGTCGGTGACGCCGTCGCCGAGCACCTGCTGCCACCGGGCGGAGCGCCGGCGCAGGTCGTCGGCGGCCGCCTTGGCCTCCTCCAGGCCCCGCACCAGCTCCTCGCGGCCGGCCGGGTCCTGCAGGCCGGCCAGCTCCGAGCGCACGGCGAGGGACAGGTGCTCGGTGACCGCCGCCAGGTCGTGCACCAGCGACCGCCGGGCCAGCGTCTCGGCGCGGTCGACCACCTCGCGGCGCAGGTGCGTGACCAGCTCGGCGATCCCCGACTCCTCGTGCAGCTCGCGGTCGCGGTGCTGCACGGCGAGCTGGGCCAGCGCGGAGGAGACGCAGAACAGCGGCGCCTCGATGCCGCGGCCGGCGAGGTGGGCGCGGTCGAGGTCGGCGATCGTCCGCCAGTCGGGGCAGGCGTCGGTCTTGGTGAGGACGCAGATGACCGTCGGGCACAGCGCCCGCGCCTGCTCCAGGAAGGCCATCTCCGGGGCGGTGAACTCCTGGCTGGCGTCGGTGACGAGCACGACGGCGTCCGCGCTGGGCAGCAGGTCGACCGTGCGCAGCGCGCGGGCCGCGCCCACGCCGCCGACCCCCGCGGTGTCGACCAGCTCCAGGCCGCCGGCGAGCAGCTGCCGCGGCAGCTCGACCTCGGCCTGCACCAGTCGCTCGGCGCCCGCTCCGGTCACCCGCGCCGCCACCTGCTCGATCGGCACCGGCACCCGCTCGGTGGGCACGTCGTCGGCAGCCGGCCCGCCCGGCTCGCCCCCGGTCGTGACGACGAGCGTCGCGCTCGGCTGCTCCCCCGCCCGCACCACGGTGGGGACGACGGTGGCGACGTCGTCGGCCACCGGGCAGACCGGCGCCCCGACCAGGGCGTTGACCAGCGAGCTCTTGCCCTGCTTGGGCTCGCCCACGACCAGGACGCGCACGCCCGGGGCCGCGGAGCGCGCCCGCGCCTGGATCAGCCGCCGGTGCAGGTCCGGCCGCTCGCAGACCTCTGCGAGCGCCATCGCCCGGTCGACCACGTGTGCTGACGTGACCACGGCCACCTCCTGGGTCCCGGTCTTACCACCCGGGGCGGTGTGCGGGCGCGACCCGGCCCGGGTGTCCCCCGTGGGACACCCGGGCCGGTTGCGGGGAGTGGAGCTCAGACCGTCACGTCGTCGACGGAGGAGTCGTCGACGACGACCAGCTCGTCCTCGGAGCTGGAGTTGTCCTGGAAGGAGTCCTCCACGGTGAACGAGTCCTCGACCGAGACCGAGTTGTCGGTGGAGGAGTTGTCGTTGCCCGAGTCGTCGACGTCGAAGCCGTCGTCGTCGGAGTTGTCCTGGAAGGAGTCCTCGATCTCGACGTCCAGGTCGGTGTTGGTCGAGTTGTCCGAGTTGTCCTGGAAGGAGTCCTCGATCTCGACGTCCACGTCGGTGTTCGTGGAGTTGTCCGAGTTGTCCGAGTTGTCCTCGTTGAACGAGTCCTCGACGGCCACGTCGGTGTTCGTGGAGTTGTCCGAGTTGTCCTCGTTGAACGAGTCCTCGACGTCCACGTCGGTGTTCGTGGAGTTGTCGGCGTGGCTGCCGTTGCCGGAGACGTTGCCGTCGCCGTGCTGGGTGTTGCCCGAGTTCTCGACGTCGATGTCGGTCTCGATCTCGGTGTCGACGTCGTTGCCCGTGCCCACCGCGTTGCCGTTGCCGGAGACGTCGGTGCTCTCGTTGTAGGAGTCCTCCACCGAGTTGTCGCTGTGGTCGACCACGAGCTCGGAGTCCTCGAGCTCGAGGTCGTCGCCGACGTAGACCCCGCCGGAGTTGTCGATCTGCGAGACGTCGCCCTCGACGTCGCCGAAGATGGCCTGCGCGTCGCCGCTCACCCAGATGCTGTGCGAGGCATCGACCGACACGTGGGTCTCGTGGTTGGTGTACTGGATGCTCTGCAGGTGGGTGATGACCACCGTCTCCTGACCCGCGGCCGGCGCGTGGTGGCCGCCGTGGTGCCCGCCGTGGCCCGGACCGTCGTCGTCCCGGTCGTCGTCGCGGTCGTCGTCCCGGTCGTGCACCGGGCGGTGGGAGCCGCGGTCGTCGTCGTCCCCGTCCCGCGACGGCCGGTGGGATGCGCCGGCGACCAGGGAGGAACGGTCGTCGTCGTCGCAGGAGTCGCCGCGCCCGCCGCTCCAGCCGCCCACGGTGGAGTAGTCGGCGACCATCGGCATCAGGTCCGCGACGTCGGCGGGGGAGACGTCGGTGAGGCCGGCCTCGTCGAGCGCGGACTGCGGGTCGGCCTCGTAGGCGGCGGCCTTCTCCGGGTCGCGGAAGAGGTCGAGGATGAAGTCGAGCAGCGTGCTCGCGAGAGTCGACATGGCTGGCACTCCTGGGTCTCGAGCCGTCCGCGTTCTCGGCCGGCTGGCGACCGCAGTCCAACCGCCGCCCGCCACCCCCGGCATCGGGGGTTCTCCCCCAGGTCACATCACCCGATTGGGGGGTGCGTGCTGACTCCGCGTTAGGGGCTGCGGGGTGTCGCCCTCCACTTACCGTCCGCAGCCGTCCGACAGGCGGTTCGCGTGGGACAGATGGGGTGACCGGGTCATACGTTCGGCTGACCGGGTGGCCCCGATGCGGGAACCCGGGAAGGTGATGGCGAACCAGGGGGCACCTGTGCGCGACGACGAGTACGGGCTGGGCATCGACATCGGCGACGGGACGATCTCGGCGGCGGTGTGTGCCAAGGACGGGACGGGGCAGGCGGCGGCGGAGCCGGTGCGCTTCGGTGGTCAGGGACCGACCCTGCCCGCCGGCGTGGCCGTCGGGCCGGACGGCGGGGTCACGCTGACGCCGACCCCCGAGGCGGTGACCGTGTCCCACGTCATGGCCCGGGTCGGCGCGCCGGAACCCGTCTACGCCGGTCAGCGGCCCGTGGCCGCCGCCGACCTCGCCGCCGGGGCCGTGCAGCGGGTCCGGGAGGCGGCCGCCCGGCAGGAGGGGCGGCCGGACGCGTGGACGGTCGTCACCGTGCCGCCGTCCTGGGGCCGGCACCGCCGCGCGGTGTTCGCCCGCGCGCTGGAGGCAGCCGGTGTCCCCCGCTTCTCCCTCGTCTCCAGCGCGGTGGCCGCCGTCCACCACCACGTGGTCACCGGCGACCTCGCGCCGGAGCCCACCGTCGCCGTGTACGACCTCGGCGCGAGCACCCTGGACACCGCCGTCGTCGGCCCCACGGCCGAGGAGCCCCTGGGCCACCGGGGCCTCCCCCCGGAGCCCCGGGCCTGGGGCGGGCGCGACGTCGACGACGTGGTCCTCGCCCACGTGCTCGCCTCCGGCGCGACGCCGATCGCCGGCGGGCACGCGCTGCGCGCCGCCTGCACCGCGGCCAAGGAGGCGCTGTCGGCGCGGACCACCGTCGACGTGGCCGCGGGGCTGCCGGACGGACCGGTCCGGCTCACCCGCGAGGAGCTCGACGAGGCCCTCACCGGTCCCGTGCAGGAGTCGCTGACCGCCGTCGCGGACGCCGTCGCCGCCGCGGGCCTCGAGCCGGCCGACCTCGACGCCGTCGTGCTGGCCGGGGGTGGCGTGCGGGTCCCGCTGGTCGCGGAGATCCTCTCCGGCGAGCTGGACCGGCCGCTGGTCGTCTGCCCCGAGCCGGCGCTCACCGCGGCGCTCGGCGCGGCCGCCCTCGCCGCCGACGCGCTCGTGGCCGAGGAGTTGCTGGCCGCCGTCCCCCCGCCGGCCGCGCCGGCCTCCACCGGAGTGGTCCCCGCGGGTACCGCCCCCTCGGGGGACGTCCCGGCTCCCCGGGCCGACCGCCGGCCACCGGCCGAGCGGGGCTCGTCGTCCCGCCGGCCCGGCGGGACCACCCGGCCGCGCCGGAGCTCGCGGGCGCGCCGCGGAGCCGTGGTGGGCGGCGCCCTCCTCGGGCTGCTCGTCGTACCGCCGACCCTCGCCGCCGTCCTGGCCTCCGACCCCGCTGCCACCCAGGGCGCCGAGCAGACCGCCGGGCGCGACGGCGGCCAGGTGATCGCCACCGGCACCGCCGGAGTCGGCGGCACGGCCCCGGCCGGCACCGCGGCACAGCCGGCGACCACGCCCGGCAGCCGCGCCGGGACAGCGGGAGGCGGCACCGGTGGGGGTGCCGCAGGCACCCAGCCCCGGACCAGCCTGGCCGCGGCGATCACCACCGCGGCCCGCAGCGGCGGGGTGTCCGCCGGCGCCACCTCCTCCGCCCCGGGGACCACCGGTTCCCGGCCGGCGAGCGGCGTCGTCCCGCCGGGGACGGTCCCCGGCACGACGGACCCCGGCACGACGAGTTCCGGCACGACGAGTTCCGGCAGCGCGGCCCCGGGCACGACACGTCCCGGCACCACGGCCCCGGGCACCCCCGCGCCCGGCAGCACGCCCCCCGGGACGACGGCGCCGCAGCCGACCACCCCCGCCCCGGAGCCCACGACCCCCCCGGTCACCACTCCGCCGGACCCAACCACCCCCCCGTCGGAGCCGACGACTCCCCCGGCCGACCCGACCACCTCCCCGGACCCGACGACCCCGGCGGCGGAGCCCGAGCAGACGACCCCGGCACCGCCCCCCACGACGCCGCCGGCCCCCGCGCCGGAGCCCGAGCCCCTCCCCGGGCCGGCGTCCGCCACGGAACTGCTGTGATCGCCGACATCTGCGCGACGGGCACCCTGCCCGCCGCGACCACGACCGTGCGGGAGCTCGCCGGTGCCCCCGGGGAGTGCCCGGCCGCGGTGACCGTGCAGGGACCCGGCGGCACGGGGAAGACCCACCTGCTGGGTGAACTGACCACGGCCTGGCGGCGGGCCGGGCTGGTCGTCCTCGACGGCGTCCCCGCGGATCCCACCGCCCTGCCCGCGGAGTTCGCCGTGGTCGTCGACGACGCGCACCGGCTGTCCGGGCCCGCCGCGGCCGGGCTCGCCGCGCTGGTGGGCGCTCCCGGCGCACGGATCGCGCTCGCCTACCGGCCGTGGCCCCGCCCGGCGCCGCTGACCGCCCTGCTCCCGGAGCTCGGGGCCGAACGACGCACCGTCGTGCTCGGTCACGCCGACCGCGCCGTGGTCCGGGGCTGGGCGCGCGAGCAGCTCGGCGAGGCGGCGACGCCGGACCTGGTCGACACCGTCCTGGGTCATACCGGCGGGCTGCCCGCCCTGGTCCACCCGGTGCTGCGCGCCCTCGCCCGCCGCGGCATCCCCCGCGGCGGGGCGGCGGGCTCCGCCGTCCCGGAGGAGGTCGCCGACCGGGTCAGCGCCCAGCTCGCCACGGTCGACGAGGAGACCCGCGCGCTGCTGCACGCCGTGGCCGCCGGCGCGCCCCTGGAGGACGAGGTGCTCGGCGGGGTGCTCGACGTGCTGCCCGGCCACGCGGCGGAGCTGGTCACCGCCGCGCGGGCCAGTGGCCTGCTGCTGCCCAGCGGCGCGGTCGTCCCGCTGGTGGCCCAGCTGCTGCTGGGTGCCACGCCACCGGACGTCACCCGCCGCACCCGCCGGCGGCTCCTGGGGCTGCTGGTCGAGCGGGGCGAGGAGCCCCTGGACCTGGCCCGACGGCTGGCCGCCGAGCGGGTGCGCGACCCGCTGGCCGCCCGGCTGCTGGAGCGGCGCGGCGAGGCGGCGCTGGCCGACGACCCCGCCCTGGCCGGCGAGCTGCTCGGCGCGGCCGCGCTCAGCGGCGCACCGGTGGCGGGGCTGGCGGCGCGGCGGGCGCAGGCGGCCGCGCTGGCCGGGGACCTGGACGGCGCCCTGCAGTGGGCCGACACCGCCCTCGCCGACCCGGCGGCGCCCGACCGGGCCCGCGCGGCGGGGGTGACCGCCGCGGTGCTGGCCCAGCGGGGGCTGCTGGGCCGGGCCGCCGCCCTGTGCCGGCTGGCCGGCCCGGAGCGGGCGGGGTCGGCCGCGCTGGCCCTGATCGCCACCGGGGCACCCGAGGAGGCGGCCGCCGTCCTGGACGGCGCGCGGGCGGCCGGTGGGCTGCCGACCATGCTGTCGGTGAGTGAGGAGCTCACCGCCCAGGGTGTGCTGCAGTCGCTGCGGGCCGGGGCGGACGCGGCGGAGGACATCGCCGCGGCGCTGTCCACGCTGACCCGGGCTGCGGCGCTGCTGGAGCCGGTGGGGCGTACCGCGCTGCTGGTCGACACCCCGGCGGCGCTCGCCGCCCTGGTCGCCCTGCACAGCGGGGAGCTGGGGGTGGCGGAGTCCGTGCTGCAGCGGGCCGTGGACGCCGACCTCGGGGGTGCGCCGTGCCGGCCGCGGCACCGGTTGCTGCTGGCCTGGATCGCGATGCTGGCCGGCCGGATGACGCGGGCCCGCGAGTACATGGCGATGGCGCAGGACTCGGCGCGATCGGGCCCAGCGCAGGACTCGGCGCGATCGGGCCCAGCGCAGGCTTCGGCGCGCTCGGGCCCAGCGCAGGACTCGGCGCGCTCAGGCCCAGCGCAGGAGGGTGGCGGGCAGCTCGAGCCGCGCGACGACGTCTTCCTGCGGGCGCTGGAGGTGGGGCTGGCCCGCCGCAGCAGCGACGTGCCGGCGCTGGTGCGGGCGTGGGTGAGGGCGCGCGAGGCGGTGGTCCGCCACCCGGTGGACCTGTTCACGCTGCTTCCGCTGGGCGAGCTGGTGGTGGCCGCGGCCCGGTTGCGGGACGGCGACCGGCTGCGGCCGCACCTGGCCGAGGCGCAGGCGCTGCTGACACGGCTGGGGGAGCCCCAGCTGTGGGCGACGTCGCTGCACTGGAGCGGCGCGCAGGCGGCGATCCTCGCCGACGACCCGGACGGGCTGCGGCCGCACGCGGCGGCGCTGGTCGCCGCGGCGCGGACCAGCCCCTACGCGGCGACGCTGGCGCGGGCGGGGCGGTCGTGGATGCGGGTGCTGACCGGCGACGTCGACGCGGCGAGCGTGGTGACCGCGGCCGAGGAGCTCACCGCGGTCGGGCTGGGCTGGGACGGCTCACGGCTGGCCGGGCAGGCCGCGGCACGGGCCGTGGACCAGAAGGCCCGCGCCGTGCTGCTGGGCTGCGCCCGCGCGCTGGCCGACAGCACGGGGTGCGAGAGCGCCCCGTCGCTGTCCGCGCCCCGGCAGTCGGGCGACGCGGCGCCCGGCCCTGCCCCGGCGTCCGCGCCCGCGGCCAGCGGGGTGCTCAGCGAGCGGGAGCGGGAGGTGGCGCGGCTGGTCGTGGAGGGGCAGACCTACCGGGAGATCGGGAGCCGGCTCTACATCTCGGCCAAGACGGTCGAGCACCACGTGTCGCGGATGCGGCAGCGGCTGGGCGCGAGCAACCGTTCGGACCTGCTGGCCCGGCTGCGGGCGGAGCTCGCCGACGGCGCCTGACGGCCCTCCTGCAAGGTCCCACCGCGAGCATGCGAGTGGTGGGGGGCAGGGAGGGCCTTCTTCACCGGGAGAGGACGACGCAGGTGGGGCAGACGTCGCGGGAGGTCGCCGGCCAGGGCTGCTCGACCTGGACACGGGCCAGCGACCCGCACAGGGTCAGCTCGCAGGCACCGTCGAGCTCGGCGGTGGGGCGGTGCACCTCGACCGCGTGCCACAGCGCGGCCGTGGGCCCGTGCGCCCGGCTGCGGGCGGCGACGACGGTGGAGGCGAGGGTGTGGGTGCTCATGACCAGTGCGTCGGCACGCCGGCCGGCACGGGACACGGCCCGGCGTCCGATCTCCCTCGGAGGGGTGACACGGGGGACCCGATCGCCGACCTGCCGCGGGGCAGGCAGGATGCGGTCCTGGAGGTGGTGACATGGAGCTGACCAAGCACGGCCACGCCTGCGTCGTCCTCAGCGAGGGCGACCGGCGGGTGGTCATCGACCCGGGGGCCTTCACCGATCCGGCGGTCCTCGACGGGGCCAGCGCCGTCCTGGTGACCCACGAGCACTTCGACCACTTCAGCCCGGACGTGATCCGCTCGGCGATGGACGCCGACCCGGGGCTGGAGCTGTGGACGAACCGGTCGGTGGCCGGTCAGCTGGAGGGCCTGGGCTCACGGGTGCACGTCGTCGGCGACGGGGACGCGGTCACGGTGGCCGGCTTCGACGTGACCGTGCACGGTGAGCTGCACGCGGTGATCCACCCCGACATCCCCCGGATCCTCAATGTGGGGTTCCTCGTGGGTGGGCAGGTGTTCCACCCCGGGGACGCGCTGACCGTCCCCGGTGAGCCGGTCTCGACGCTGCTGCTGCCGGTGCACGCGCCCTGGTCGAAGGTCTCGGAGGTCATCGACTACGTGCGGGCGGTCGACGCCGACCAGGCGTTCGCGGTGCACGACGGGCTGCTCAACGACACCGGGCTGGGCGTCATCGGCGGGATGCTGGGTGAGCGGGGTCCTGGCACGCCGACCCCCTACAGCCGCCTGGCCCCCGGGGACTCGGTCGACCTCTGAGAGGTCGACCGGGCCCCCGGGGCGGGGCTCACCGGACGGCGCGGTTGCTGCGCCCCGACATGCCGACGTACAGGCCGACCAGGATGACGGCGGCCACCACGGCGAGGATGAAGCCGAGGATGTTCAGCTCGAAGATGTCCCCGGTCCCGATCAGGCTGGCGATGAACCCGCCGATCAGAGCCCCGAGGACGCCGAGCACCATCGTGGCGAGGATGCTCATCTGCTGCTTGCCCGGCTTGAGCAGGCGGGCCAGCGCTCCGATGATCAGACCGACGACGATGAGCCCGAGGATGTCCCAGATCACGGTGTTCTCCCTTGCGCTCGCGGACCCGCCCCGGTGGGCGGACCCATTCGGCGAGATGGCTACCCCAAGATCACTGCCGCACACCTGCTGGTCACCCGATCGTGGACCTGCCGCCGCCCGCGGACAACAGGTCCACGTGCGCGGGGAGCTTCTCCAGCTCGCCGTCGACGGTGCGCTGGACCATCTGCCGGACGCCGCTGCGCATCAGCCGGTGGACGAGCCGGTTGCCGCCCCGGGGCTCGTGGCTGACGGTGATCGTGACCCGGGTGGCGCCCGGTCCGGCGTCGGCGAGCTCGATGCGGGTGGTCCACGTCTCGGGCGTGAGCTCCAGCCGGGTGGTGACGGCCCGCTTCGGCTCCCAGTCGACGATCTCGCCGCGGGGCGCGCCGGCCGGCGGCTCCGCGCCGTCCTCCAGCGTGCCGGGAACGCAGACGAACGTCGTCCCACGGCCCGGTGACCCGGAGCCGTCGACGACGTAGGAGACGTCGCAGACGGAACAGTAGGGCGAGAGGACGGCGAGCGCCCGCCACACCCGGCTCCGGTCGTAGGGCACCTCGCGGGCGCCGCTGGCGGTGACCGGCTGGGGCATGGGACCTCCGGGGACGTGGGGGAGCGACGGCCGACGGCCGACGGCTCCGGTCGCCCGCCCGACGTTAGTCGGCGCCGGTGCGCGTCCCGCCGACGGCGAGGTCGGTCAGGACGGTGCGGGCGCAGGCCCACCGGTCGTCGCCCACCCGGGCCGCCCACTCCCGCTCGACGCCGGCCAGCCGGGCGCGCACCGCCTCGTTGACCTCCCGGCCCCGCGGGCTGAGCCGGACCAGCCGGGCCCGCCGGTCGGAGGGGTCGGGACCCACCTCGACGTAGCCGCCGACCTCCAGCGGCGCCAGGGCCTGGGCCAGCGCCTGCTTGGTCAGCCCGCTGTCCTCGGTGAGCCGGCTCAGCCGCTCCCCCTCCGGCGGCAGGAACGACAGCAGCCGGTAGTGGCGCGCCCGCAGCCCGGGGAAGCGGGCGTCGCTGAGGGCGTAGAGCTCGTCGCGCAACCGCAGCATCATGAGCTCGAACAGGGTCGAGACCAGCGGCTCCGGCCGGCCGTTGACAGCAGTGGACAAGCTGCTTCACCATCTCCGTGTCAGACAAGGTGCTTGACCATCATCCCACGAGGTCCGCCATGACGACCCTCCCCGCCATGTACCGCTGGTCCCTGCTGCTCCCGCGCCCGCGACACCCCTGGCACCCGGCCCCGCCACCCCCGCCCGCGCCCTCCGCGGCCCGGTGACCGCGCTGCCCGGCGGCCTCGCCGTCGACGAACTGGGCGGGCACCTCCGCCGCTGGACCGGCCGCGCCGGGCTCGTCGTCGACGCGGTGACCTGCACGCCGATCCCGCACCGCATCTCCGCCCCCACCACCCGCGCGCTCACGCGGGTCACGGTCGCGACCGCCGACGGCGCCCTCCCCCTGCGCCTGGTCGCCAAGGAGCTGCAGGCCGCGCGCCACGGCCTGCCACCGCAGATGCCCGACGACACCCGGGCCCACCTCGACGCCCTCATCCCGTGGCGCCTGGAGGCCGACGTCCTCACCGGCGACGTGGCCACGCTGATGCCGCCGGGCCTGCGGACGCCGGACGTCGTCGCCGTGCACGAGCAGGACGGCGACCGCCTGACCCTGTGGCTGGAGGACGCCGACCCGGTCGACGCCCCCTGGACGAGCGCCGACACCGCCCGCGCGGCGAGCCGCCTGGGGCGGCTCACCGCGCGGCGGGTGGGCCGGTCGATGCCGCCGACGCCGGGCGGGGACCTGCTCACCTCGTACCGGGACGAGCAGCTGGGCGCCTGGGCGGTGCCCTGGCTGCTGGACGACGCCACCTGGGCACACCCGCTGTTCCGGCTGCCCGAGGTCGCGGCGCTCCGGGAGGAGGTCTGCACGCTGGCCGGCCGGGTGGCCGACGTCCACGCGCGGCTGGCGGACCTGCCGCTGCTGCCGGCCCACGGCGACCCCACCCCGATGAACCTGCTGCGTCCCCGGCGCGATCCCCAGGGGTTCGTGCTCGTGGACTGGGGGATGACCGGGTCCGCACCCGCCGGCTTCGACCTGCTGCCGCTGGTGTTCGGCCGGGCGGAGTCCGGGGTCGGCCCCCCCGAGGAGGTGCCGGCGCTGCTCGACATCGCCGTCCCGGCGTACCGCGCGGGGCTGGCGGCCGAGGGGGTCGACGTCCCGCTCGCCGACCTGGCGGCCGGGGTTCGCACGGCGGCTCAGCTCCGCTACCCGTGCACCACCATGCCGCTGACACTGACCATGGAGCCGGTGACCGACGCCGCCGTCACCCGTGCCCGGGAGCGCGCCGCCTTCGTGCGGATGGTCCTCGACCTCCCGGCGGTCCTGCCCGTGTGACCCTCAGCGGCCACCGACGGAGACCTCGAACTCGACCTGGCTGACGTCGGGGCGCAGCCGGGAGTAGCTGTGCACCTGGGGCCGGCCGGCGCTGTCACGGACCGTCGTCCGGACGACGAGCAGCGGCGAGCCGGCGATCACGCCGAGCACCTCGGCCTCGTCCGGCGCCGCGGTGCCCACGTCGACCACGATCCGGGCGTGGGCGAGGTCGGCGGAGTACTCCCTCCGGAGGAAGTCGTAGAGGGAACCCTCGCTGAAGTCCTCCTCGGCGGCCCGCGGGTAGGCCGAGGCCGCCATGAAGCTGTGCGCGACGTGGTTGGGGGTGCCGTCCACGCTGCGCAGCCGGACCAGCTCGATGACGTCGGTCGCCGTCTCCAGGCCCAGCTCAGCGGCGATCGGGGGCTGGACGGGCACGATCCGCTGGGTGAGCACGGCGGTGCCCACCTGGGCGCCCTGCTCGGTCATCACCGAGTTGAACCCGGCGATGCGGTGCACGAAGCTCTCGCGGTACTCGTGGCGGATCGGCGGGCGGGTCACGTAGGTCCCGCGGCCCTGCTCGCGCACCAGGTGCCCGTCGGCCACGAGCCCGTCGACGGCCCGGCGCAGCGTGATCCGGCTGACCCCGTACTCGGCACACAGCACCGGCTCCGGGGGGAGCAGGGTGTGCTCGGGCAGCGCGGACACCCGGCGGCGCAGGTGCTCGCGGACCGCGAGGTACTTCGGTCCCTGCACGGCGCTCGTCACGCCGCAAAGGTACTGGACCAGTAGACGTCTGGTCGTCTGAGACGTCTGTCTCAGCCGGTCGGGTGGCCCAGGAGGGCCGTCAGCCGGGCGGGGTCGGCCCCGTCGACCTCCACCACCTTGGTGCGGCTGGTGGGGCCGCTGACCAGGGTCACCTGCCGGCGCCGCACGCCCAGCGCCGCCGCCACGGCGGCCAACGCCGCCTCGGTGGCCCGACCATCGACGGGCCGGGCGGCCACCCGGACGACGAGCGCGCCGTCGTGGCTGCCGCCGACCACGGTGCGGCCGGCGCCGGGCCACACCAGGATGGTCACGCGCACCCGGCCAGTGTCCACTCCGGTGCCGACGAGGAGGTTGAGATCGAAACCACGCGGGTACGTGCGCATCCCGCATCGACGTGGCCGGAGGATGGTCGCTTGTGACCGAGCCGCATGACCACCGCGCCCGCCGACGACAGGCCACCCACCGGCGCATCTACACCACCGCCATGCGGCTGTTCACCGAGCACGGCTACGACGCGGTGACCGTCGGCCACATCGCCGCGGCCTCGAAGGTCTCGGTGCCGACGTTCTACGACCACTTCCCGAGCAAGGAACACATCGTCCTGCCGATGCCGGAGCCCGGCGAGGTCCAGCAGGCCCTGGCCGCGCAGCCCGAGGGGCTGAGCATCGCCGAACGGATGCGCGTGGGGATCCTCGCCTGGCTGGGCAGCTTCCAGGGACCCGACCGGGACGAGCTGCTCGAGCGCTGGCGGATCGTGGTCACCACCCCGGGACTGCGCACCCGGGCGGCCACGTTCGAGCGGGCCACCGCGGAGATGGTGCTGGACGTCGTCCAGCCCGACGACCGGGCCGTCGTCCCCGACGTCGTCGTGAACGCCAGCCTGTCGGCCTACACCCAGATCCTGGTGCGCTGGGCGGAGGGCGAGGGCAAGGTGCCGCTGGAGGACGTCGCCGAGCAGGTCCTGGCGGCGCTCCGGCAGCTCTGACCTACGGCGCCCGCAGCTCGATCACCGAGACCTCCGGGCGGGCGCCGATCCGCATCGGCGGTCCCCAGAACCCCGCGCCCGGGGTGACGTAGAGCTGGGTGTCGCCCACCCGCGACCGGCCCTGCACGGCCGGCTGGTCCAGGCGGATCGCGTAGTCGAAGGGCCAGAGCTGACCGCCGTGGGTGTGCCCGGACACCTGCAGGTCCACCCCGGCGGCCCGGGCCTGCTCCACCATCACCGGCTGGTGGGCCAGCAGCACGACGGGCGTGGCGTCGTCCCGGCCGTCGAGTGCGGCGTCGAGGTCGGCACCATGGCCGGGCAGGCCGGAGCGGTCGGCCGTCCGGTCGTCGATGCCGGCCAGGTCGAACGACGCGCCGCCGCGGCGGATCGCCACCCGCTCGTTGCGCAGCACCTGCACCCCGAGGGTGGGCAGGTGCCGCAGCCAGGCGGTCGTGTCGACGAAGTACTCGTGGTTGCCGGTCACGAAGTAGACGCCCTGGTCGCTCACCAGGTCGGCCAGCGGGGCGACGTCGTCCCGCAGGTCGGCGACCTCGCCGTCGACCAGGTCACCGACGATGGCCACGACGTCGGGCCGCTGGGCGTTGACGATCTCCACCAGCCGCTCGAAGCGCCGCCCGCCGTACGTGGTGGAGAGGTGGCCGTCGGAGAAGGTGACGATGCGCAGGCCGTCGAGGGCCGGGTCCAGACCCGCCAGGGTCACCGGCACCCGGCGGACGACGGGGGCCGAGTTCGCCAGGTGGGCGCCGGTGCCCGCGGTGCCCAGCGCGACCACGCCGGCCGTGAGCGCCAGTCCGCGGGCGACGAACAGCCGCCGGGAGGGGTCGATGACCTCGTGCTCCGGCTGGACCGCCTCCCGCTCGGGGGCCGCGCCGCTCGGCAGCACCGCGACCGGTGCCCCGACGACCTCCGCACGCCGGCTCCGGGCCCAGGGTCGCAGGAGCAGCCGGACCGGCTCGAGCACCAGCAGCGTCAGGAACGTGTAGAAGGCGACGCCCAGCCAGGTGAAGCCCACCCAGTCGGCGGCGACCGCACCGGCGCCGTCCCCGTCGAGGAAGACGGCCAGCACCGGCAACGCAGCGAGGACCAGCAGGCCGAGGGTGAGCCACCGCCGGACCCGGCCACGCCGCGTGGTGCTGCGCACCAGCCGCCACCACAGGTAGCCGTGGAGGATCAGCAAGGCGGACAGCACGATCGTGCCGAAGCCGAGCAGACCGAGGATGGACAGGGCGGACCTCGCTTCGCCGGGGGTGGTGCCGCGATCCTGCGTGAGCCCGGTCAGCCGGCGCGGGAGGCCGCGCGGACGGCCTTCCGCAGCGAGGGCTCCAGCGCCCAGAAGGCGTCCGTGGCACGGGCCGCGCGGGCCTCCTCCAGACCGTGCAGCCGGCCGAAGGACCAGGCGTTCTCGCCCGCGGCGAAGGCGAGCAGCCCGAGGCGGGTGCAGTACGCCCGGGTGATGACGGTGTCCTGGACGGTGCCGAGTGCGTCCTGGACCCGCTGCATGTCCGCGACGAGGTCCTCCGCCGGCGTCCCGAGCAGGCCGGCGGCGACCTCGGCGGTGTACCGGACCCGCTTGGCGGCCTTGCGGACCGCGTGCAGGGCGTGCTCGCGCTCCTCCCCCTCGGCGGCCTGCGCCGCCGCGACCGCACGCCGCAGCCGCCTGCCCGCGCGCCGCACCGCGTCGGCGACCACGGCCGGTGCCGGGTCGCCCGCGGCGGCGGTGAGCGGCGGGTCGGCCAGCAGCGCGTCCAGGGCGTCGAGCAGGCGCAGGTAGCGGCGGTCGGCGAGGGCGCGGGTCACCGCCCGCGCGCCCGCCTCGTGGTCGGAGACCGCCGTCTGCTGCAGGCGGGCCGCGACCGGGCCGAGCACCAGCTCGGGCGGCTGCTCGGCGACCAGGGCCCGCAGGTGTGCCAGCGCCACCTCGCCGTCGCGCGCGCCGGACAGCTGCTCCCCCACCCACCGCAGCTCCTCACGCAGCGGGTCGGTCTGCTCGCGGTCCAGGACGGGGCGGAAGGCGGCGAGGATGCTCCGCAGCCGCCGGCACGCGACGCGGACGTCGTGCACGCCGTCCTCCTGGCCCGTGCGGACGG
Organism: Geodermatophilus sabuli; assembly: GCF_900215145.1. Lineage (GTDB taxonomy): Bacteria > Actinomycetota > Actinomycetes > Mycobacteriales > Geodermatophilaceae > Geodermatophilus > Geodermatophilus sabuli. The sequence continues at coordinate 124,657 of NZ_OBDO01000007.1, forward strand.
CGAGATCGGCTGCCCTCAGTGCCGTCAGCTGGCCGGCCAGAGCGGCGACGACGACGGCGCCGGCTCCAGATGCTGGATCCGCCTTCGCGCCCGCGCCGCCCTTCTTCTCGCGCCGCTTGCCCTTCTTCCCGTTGCCGGCCGGCCCACCGTCGGCCCCGGCCCCGGGCGCGGTCGCCGGAGCCGGGAGGCGGCCGTCGAGTACCCGGCCCACCTTCGACGGCGACGCCGACACCCGGGCGCCGGCGTCGACCAGCCGCTCGGTGACGGCGTCGAGCAGCGCCGCGTCGCCGTCGACAAGCTCGACCTCCACCTCGCGCCAGATCGTGACGGTGGCCGGCTCGCCCGGAACGGCGGCCAGCGCGGTCCCGTGGACGACGTCCTCGGCCACCTCGGCCAGCACCCGGCCCTCGCCGTCGAGCAGGGGGTGCACCACGCGGCGGGTGCTCAGGGTGGCGACCGGCGCCGGGGCCGCCGTCCCGAGCTGGCCCAGGACGGGGGCGAGGACGGCCTTGGGCACGGTGCGGGAGGCGCGGCCCAGCGGCTGGTGCAGCTCCCGCCGGGCGCCGGCTCCCGCGGGGAGCTTCACGTGCCAGCCGGCGTCCGGGCCGCCGGTGCGGCGGCGGAGCGTCACGCGGGACCGCAGCAGGCGCAGGTCGGCCGTGTCGTAGTACGTCGCCTCGAGCTCGTGGGTCTGCGGCTCCCCCATCGACGCGACCTCGCCGACGCCGGCCAGGTCCGGGAGCGCGAAGGACTCCTCGGCCTCGAACTTGCGCTCGATCTCCAGGTGCTCGGTGGTCACGACGATCCACGGTAGGCCAGGTCGCGCCTGGCCAGCACGTCACCGCACCCGCCACCCGCCCGGCCGGGCGATGTTCACCGAGCGCCCCGGCTGGGCACGCTGACGGCAGGGAGCGCCCAGCGCGGGGCCTCCGGCGAGGGGAGCCGACCGATGTTGAGCGAGCGAGAACTGTCCGCGGCGATCGGCAGCACCGCCTACGATTCCGACGGGCACAAGATCGGCACGGTCGAGCACTTCTTCACCGACGACCGGACGGGCGCGCCCACCTGGGTCGCCGTCTCCACCGGCCTGCTCGGCACCCGCCGCTCCGTGGTCCCCGCGGCGGAGGCCGCCTTCGTCGACGGCGCCCTGCAGCTGCCGGTGACGCGGGACGCCGTCCGCAGCGCGCCGCACGTCTCCGATGAGCGCCTCGACCCGGACGCCGAGGCGCTGTTGCGCCGGCACTACGAGGCCGAGGCCGCCGGTGGCGGGGCGGCGACCAGGGACGAGACCGTCGGCGGGGCAGCACCCGGGGACGGGACGACGACCGGGGCCGCCGGTGGAGACGCCGCCGGCGGCTCCACCGACGGTGGCGCCCTCCACGGCCCCGCGGTCGGGAGCAGCGGCCCCGCGGTCCGGAGCAGCGGCCCCGCGGTCGGGACCAGGGGCCCCGCCGGCGACGTCGCGGCCGGTGCCGGCGGCGCGGCGGGTGCCGGCGCGGGCGCCGCGGCGACCCCGGCGCCGGACGCCGGCGGGGCGATGACCCGCAGCGAGGAGCAGCTGCGGGTGGGCACCGAGCGCGTGGCGACCACCCGCGCCCGGCTGGTGAAGTACGTGGTCACCGAGGAGGTGACGATCACCGTCCCGATCCGCCGCGAGGAGATCCGCGTGGAGCAGGTGCCGGTCGACGCCCCCGACGCCGGCCCCGGGGAGTCCCTGGCCCCCGACACCGCCGGCACCTCCACCGGGGCCCCTGTCGGGTCCGCGTCGTCCGGCGGCCCCGCGGGGCTGCCCGAGGAGATCGTCCTGCACGCCGAGCGGCCGGTCGTCACCGTCGAGGTGGTGCCGGTGGAGCGGGTGCGGCTGCGCACCGACGTCGTCACCGGTCAGGAACAGGTCACCGAGCAGGTGCAGCGCGAGCAGATCGTCGTCGACGAGGACCGCCTCCGCTGATCCGAGCCGCCGCCGGCGGGGGCCCCACGGTGGCGCGGCGACCCGCGCGCGGTGTCGCGCCGTGTCCACCCACCACCGCCGCTGCGGTCGCTGCCGGAGCGCTACGCCGTCGGCGGCGGGCGCTACTTCGTCTGCCCGATCTGCTTCGACGCCAAGGGCCTGGACGAGGGCGACCTCATCGCCGGAGCGGAGCTGGCCGGGACCGTCCCGATGTGGCAGTGGATCGGCGAGGACGACGCCGGCACCTTCAGCTACTGACCGACGACCGGCCACCGAGGAGACCCGTCGGGGTTCCGCCCACGGGTCCCCTCCGTCAGCGGCGGTCGGGGAGGAAGCGCAGCTGATCGCGGGTGGCGGTCACCGCGGCCGGATCGACGTCGGCCAGCACGAACGTCTCGCTCCCGGCCGCGGTGGCGAGCAGCTCCCCCATCGGGTCGACCACCATGCTGTCGCCGGCGTGCTCGGTGCCGTCGCCGGCGGCGCCGACCCGGTTGCAGCCGACCACGTAGGCCTGGTTCTCGATGGCCCGGGCCCGCAGCAGCGTCTGCCAGTGGTGCCGGCGGCGAGCCGGCCAGTTCGCCGTCACCAGGTAGACGTCGGTGTCCAGCGCCGCGGACCAGAAGACGTCGGCGAAGCGCAGGTCGTAGCAGATGAACGGGGTGACCCGCAGACCGCCGATCTCCACCGTCAACGGCTTCTCGCCGGCGCGGAACCGCTCGTGCTCGCCGCCGTGGGTGAACGGGTGCAGCTTCCGGTAGCGGTGCACGGTGCCGTCCGGACCGGCCATGACCAGCGAGTTGTAGGGCAACTGGCCGTCGGGGGCCACCTCCGGGCAGCTGCCGGCCACCCACACCCCGTGCTCGGCCGCCTGCGCCTGCAGGAACTGCGACGACGGCCCGCCCTCCGGCTCACCGATTCCGGGGGTCATCGTGAACCCGGTCGAGAACGTCTCGCTCAGCAGGACGAACTCCGCCCCCGCGCCGACCGCGCGGGCCACCTGGGGGGCCAGCCGCGCGAAGTTCGCCGTCCGGTCCTCCCAGACGATGTCGTGCTGTACCGCTGCGATCCTCACGACCTCATCCTCCCCAGTCGCTCCACCGCCTCGCCGAGCACGGCGTCGCCCTTGCAGAAGGCGAAGCGCACGAGGTGACGGCCCAGGTGCGCGTGCGCCGGGTCGTAGAAGACCACGGTCGGGATGGCGACGACACCCGCCCGCTCGGGGAGCGCCCGGCAGAAGGCCACGCCGTCGCCGTCGGGCTGCACCGGCCGGACGTCGACGGTCGCGAAGTACGTCGCCTGCGGGCTGATCACGGGCAGCCCGGCCTCCGTCAGGCCCTGCACCAGGACGTCGCGGCGGTACTCGAGGTCCCCGGCGATCGCGTCGAAGTACTCGTCGGGCAGCCGCAGGCCGGCCGCGACCGCCGGCTGGAACGGGCCCGCGTTGACGTAGGTGAGGAACTGCTTGGCGGTGCGGACGGCGGCCACCAGCTCGGCCGGGCCGCAGATCCAGCCGACCTTCCAGCCGGTCACGTTGAACGTCTTCCCCGCGCTGCTGACCACCAGGGTGCGCTCGCGCATGCCGGGGAACGTCGCGATCGAGGTGTGCTGGGCGCCGGTGAAGACCAGGTGCTCGTACACCTCGTCGGTGAGCACGAGCAGCTCGTGCTCCATGGCCAGCGCCGCCAGCGTGCCGAGCTCGGCGCGGGTGAAGACCTTGCCGGTCGGGTTGTGCGGGCTGTTGAGCAGCAGCAGCCGCGCCCGCGGGGTGACCGCGGCACGCAGCTCGGCGACGTCGAAGGTCCACTGGCCGGCACCGGACGCCGGGGGCCGCAGCGGCACCGGCCGGGCGACGCCGCCGGCCATCGCGATGCCCGCCGCGTAGCAGTCGTACATCGGCTCGAACAGCACCACCTCGTCACCGGGCTCGAGCAGGGCCAGCAGCGACGCCGACAGCGCCTCCGTGGCACCGGCCGTCACGAGGACCTCGTCGGCCGGGGCGTAGCCGTGCCCGCCGAAGCGCTGGACGTGCTCGGCGATCGCCGCCCGCAGCTCCGGGATGCCCGGCCCCGGCGGGTACTGGTCGTGCGCGGTGCCGATGGCCGCGCGGGCGACGTCGAGGACCTCGGGTGGGCCGGGGTAGTCCGGGAAGCCCTGGCCGAGGTTGATCGCGCCCGTGGTGACGGCGAGCGCACTCATCTCGGCGAAGACCGTCGTCCCGAAGCCCTGCAGGCGGGCCGACAGGTACGGCGCGCGGGTCATGCCCCCAGCCTGGCAGACCCCGTTCCACGTGGAACCCGCATCACGCGATGCGCACGTCCTCCATGCCCTCGACGCTCACCACGTCGCCCCGGCGGACCTGGCGGCCGCGGCGCTCCTCCGGCTCGCCGTTGACCCGGACGGCGCCGGTGAGCAGGACGTCCTTCACCTGGGCACCGGTCGGGACGGCGTCGACCAGCTTCAGCAGCTGGCCGAGCCGGATGGTCTCCTCGCCCGGCCGGAGGTCGACGGTGCGCACGGCGGTCATCCTGCAGTGTCACCGTCGGCTTCCGCGCCCCGGTCCGCTCCTCGCTCGCCGGCGCTCGCTGCGATGCTCCCGCGGCTGTCCGCCTCCCCGAGGTCCACGAGCTCGTCGCCCACCGCAACGGCGCCCGGGTGCGCCACCAGCGCCCCGATCGCCAGCATGCCGCCACGCTCGCGGTGCACCGTCCTGAGCACCGACGTGTCCCGGCCGATGCCGCCGGGCTGCGGGCGGGTCACCATGACGCAGCGGGGGATCGGCGCGACGACGTCCAGCCCGACGCCGCCCACACGCACCCGCGTGCCGACCAGCGCGTCCTCGCCGGACCCGTCCAGCAGCACGTTGGCGCGGAACCGCCGCCGGTCCCAGGTGCCCAGCGTGCCGGTCGAGACCAGCGAGACGCGGATGCGGGAGCTGTCGTGGAAGGCCCCGCGCGCCCCGGTGAAGGCGTCCCAGGCGTACTCGTCGTCGTCCTCCACCTCGAACGGGTTCTCGTACTGCCGGTCGCCGGGCGCGTCGGCCGCGGCCCGCAGCGTGACCGGCCGGCCCAGCCACACCGACAGGACGGCGTCGTCGGCGGTGACGGTGCCGTCGGGCAGCACCACCTCGACCTCGCCGTCGGGGCGCAGCCGGGCGGCGGCGAACAGCAGGTCGGACACGCGGCGGGCGGTCAGGCCGAACCCCGTGTCGACGTCGAAGAGGGCCCACTGCCGGTCCCCGGTCAGCCCCTCCGGGCCCACCTCGACGGCGGTCAGGCGCTCTCCCTGCAGCGACTTGACCGGGTACCGCCACAGCTCCGCGACGCGCACGTCAGGCCTCCCAGCTCAGGGTCCACGTGCCGGCCCACTCCGCGCCGGGCGCCAGGACGACGAGATCGACGCCATCGGCCAGGGCGTTGGGCGGGCAGGTCATCGGCTCCACAGCGACGCTGCGCCGCCGCTGGCCCGCGGGCAGCGTGTCACCGGTGAACACCTGCAGCCAGGGCCAGGAGCGGTCGACGGCGAGCTCCAGCGCCCCGGCCGGCCCGGTCAACCGGACGCGCGCCCAGCCGTCGGCGTCCCGGTCCAGGTCGGTGAGCGGGGTGTCGAGGGCGCGGTCACCGATCCGGCCGACGGCGCCGTCGAAGGGCCGCCGCTCCCCGGTGGGTAGGCCGCCGTCGTCGACGACGAGCTCGGTGCGCGCGGGCAGGTGGAGCTCGGCGTCCCCGACGCCGCCGTCGTCCCGCGCGCCGACGGCGAGGTAGGGGTGCATCCCGGCCCCGAACGGAGCCGGCTCGGCACCGGCGTTGCGGACGCGGACGGTGACCCGCAGCCCCGTGGGCGCCAGCGCGTGGTCGATGGCCACCAGCAGCCGGAAGGGGTACCCGGGGCGCGGCTCGACGACGGTGCCGACGGTGACCGCGTCGTCGGACCGGTCGAGCACCGTCCACGGCTGCCAGGAGAGCAGCCCGTGCGCCGCGTTGGGCGTGTCCGGCGAGGCGACGTCGAGCTGCAGGTCGCGGCCGGCCCAGGACCAGCGCCCACCGCGCAGTCGGTTGGGCCAGGGCAGCAGCACGCCGCCCCGCCGTCCCGACGGGATCGTGCCCGCCGGGTAGCCGTCGAGCACCTCGCGGCCGCCCACCGTCAGCGCCCGGACGCCCCCACCGCGCAGGTCGACCGCCAGCCGCGCGGCACCCGCCACCACCTCGACCCCACCCGGCTCGGCCACCGGCCACGTCCCGCTCATGGCCGCCACCCCACCACAGTCCACCGACACCGGCGCCCGCGGACGCCTCAGGACAGATCGCGCTCGTAGTACAGGGAGCAGCCGGCGTCGGGCTCCTGGACGTGGCGACCAGCACGACGCCGACGTCCGCGGCCGACGGCGGGGTGCCCGGCTCGCCCGCACTGCCGTACCGCGCCCGGAGCTCGACCTGCTGCGCCACCATGAGCCGTCGGACGTCGGGGTCGTCCCAGGCCGCGGCGGTGACGGACCAGGTGGAGGTGGTCACCTCCACCTGATCACAGGCTGATCCCGTGCAGCAGCAGGGCGGCCAGCTCCCGGTAGGCAGCGGCGTCGTCCAGCCCGGTGGCGCGGGCGGTGTCGCCGCGGCCGATGCGGAACACCAGCGTGGAGACGGTGTCGGCGACCAGCGCGGGGTGCACCTCGCGGAACCGTCCCTGGGCCACGCCGTCGGCGATGAGCTCCCGCACCCGCTCCGCCGCCCGCGCGGTGTTCTGCTCGTAGACCGCCCGCCCGGGCGCGAAGGCGTCCAGGTCCCGGTAGAAGGCCGGCGAAGCCGGGGCCAGGGCCCGCGCGACGGCGGTCAGGTACGCGGTGACCCGCAGCGCGGGGTCCTCCTCGGTCGCCGTCCCGGCTTCCACCGCGGCCGTGGCCTTGCGGAAGAAGTGCCGGACCACCCGAGAGGCCAGCTGCTCCTTGCTGCCGGCCAGCGCGTAGAGCGTGCTCTTGGAGCAGTGCAGCCGGAGGGCGAGGTCCTCCAGGGTGAACCCCGCGAAGCCCTCGGCGAGGAACAGCTGCTCCAGCTGGTCGAGCAGCTCGGCCTGCCGGCGGGTCAGCCGGCCGGCCGGCGCGCCCGCGATCTCCGCCGTCATGGCACCTCCCGCGGGCCAGCTTCCACCTGGACGCGCGACAGTACTGTCGTACCGATCCCAGTACAGCTGCGCCCGAGGAGATGCCGTGCCGGTCGACCGCGAACTGCCCACCCAGGAGGCCGCCGACCTCCTCGCCCTCACCCGTGAGATCGCCGACGCCGAACTCGCGCCGAAGGCAGCGCAGTACGAGCGCGAGGAGCGCTTCCCGCGCGAGGTCTTCCGGCTGCTCGGCGACGCCGGCCTGCTCGGGCTGCCGTTCGGGGAGGACGTCGGCGGCGGCGGGCAGCCCTACGAGGTGTACCTGCAGGTGGTGGAGGAGCTCGCGGCCCGCTGGGCCAGCGTGGCCCTCGGCGTCAGCGTGCACACGCTGTCCTGCTTCCCCATCGACCGGTTCGGCACCGACGCCCAGCGCCGGGACCTGCTGCCGGAGATGGTCGGCGGGCGGCTGCTCGGCGCCTACTGCCTGTCCGAGGCGCACGCCGGCTCCGACCCGGCGGCCATGCGGGCCGCCGCGCGGGCCACGGACGACGGGTGGGTGGCCAGCGGCGAGAAGGCGTGGGTCACCCACGGCGGGCACGCGGACTTCTACTCGACGTTCCTCCGGACGCCGGACGACGGCGAACGCGCCATCTCCTGTCTCCACCTCACCCCCGACCTCGCCGGGTTCTCCGCCGCGAGGCCGGAGGAGAAGATGGGCCTGACCGGTTCCACGACCGCCGCCATCCGGCTGGACGACGTCCCGATCCCCGCCGACCGGCTGGTCGGCGAGCGTGGCCGTGGCCTCGGCATCGCGCTCGCGGCGCTGGACTCCGGGCGCCTGGGGGTCAGCGCGGTGGCCGTGGGTCTGGCCCAGTCCGCCCTCGACGTCGCGGTCGCCTACGCACGGGACCGCGAGGCGTTCGGCAAGCGGATCGTCGACCACCAGGGCGTGGCGTTCCTGCTGGCCGACATGGCCGCCGCCGTCGAGTCCGCCCGCGCCACGTACCTGGTCGCGGCCCGGCGCAGGGACGCCGGCAAGCCCTACGCCCGCCAGGCCAGCATCGCCAAGCTCGTGGCCACCGACGCCGCCATGAAGGTGACCACCGACGCCGTCCAGGTGCTCGGCGGGGCCGGGTACACCCGCGAGTTCCCCGCCGAGCGCTACATGCGCGAGGCCAAGGTCATGCAGATCTTCGAGGGCACCAACCAGATCCAGCGCATGGTGATCGGCCGGCACCTGGCCGCGGAGGCCGTGCCCCCCGCCGGCTGACCCCGTCCCTCCCCCGGCGAGATCACGGGGTCTCGCACGTCCGGCACCGCGGGGAGGTGCGGGATCACGGGATCTCGGCGACGCGGCGGCCCCACCCGTCGGCACCCGGGTGCACCATCGCGCGCATGGCCTCGTTCGCCGACCTGGAAACCGCCGAACCGGAGTTCGCCGCCCAGGTGCGCGCGGCCTTCGACGCCCACCGGCACAAGGTCCTGGCCACACTGCGGGCCGACGGCTCGCCGCGGGTCAGCGGCATCGAGATGCAGTTCGTGCGGGGCGAGCCGTGGCTGGCGGGGATGCCGGGGTCGGTGAAGTTCGCCGATCTACGCCGCGACCCCCGCTTCGCCCTGCACGGCGGCAGCGCCGACCCGGACGACTTCACCGCCGACGCGAAGCTCTCCGGCCGGGCCACCGAGGTGACCGACGCGGGCGAACGGCGCCGGTTCTCCGAGGCGGCCGAGGTGCCCGACGACCCCGCGGCGTTCGACCTGTTCCGCGTGGAGATCGACCAGGTGGTGCTCACCGCGCTGAACGACGACAAGACGGCGCTGGTCATCTCCTCGTGGCACCCGGGCCAGGGGCTCACCCACACCCAGCGGACCTGACGGGTTCCACGTGGAACCCGTGACGGACGTCAGTGGACCCCGCGGGTGATCACGGACGAGACTGGAGCCCCCGGAACAGGAAGGTCCCCGATGCCCGACCCGCACCTGCGTGCCGCCGACGCCGACCGCGCGGCTGTCGCCGCCCAACTGGGCGAGCACATGGCCGCCGGGCGGCTGCGCGTGGACGAGTACGACGACCGGCTGGCCCGCGCCTACGCCGCCCGCACCTACGGCGAGCTGGCCGAGCTCACCGCCGACCTGCCGAGGCCGGTCGCCCGCCAGACGGGACCGGCCGCCAGCACGCCCGCCCCGTGGGCGCACCACGGGATCGCCCACGCCGGGTCCTGGGGCGGCTGGTCCGGCGGGCCCTCGCGGTACGCGGCCTGGCGCAACTGGCTGGCCACCGCCGTCATCGTGCTGACCGTGTGGATCGCCACCTCGATCGGCTCCGGGGAGCTGCTCTACCCCTGGCCGATCTGGGTCATCGGCCCCTGGGGCGCGGTCCTGCTGGCCCAGACGATCGCCAGCAACCGCCGGGACGACGACGAGCACCGCCGGCTGACCTGACCGGGTCAGGGGGCGGTCGTCGGGTGCTCGGTGGAGCTCAGGGCCGCCAGCCGCCGCCGGTACTCCTCCTCGTCGATGTCCCCGCGGGCGAGCCGCTCGGCCAGGATCTGCTGCGGGGTGGGCCGGTCGGGTGACGCGACCGGGCCCACCGTCCGGCGGTTGAGCGCACGCACGAGCAGGACACCCCCGGCGACGATCAGGCCCCAGAACAGGACCATGGCGACGGTCGTCGCCATCCAGCCCCAGCCGTTCATGTGGTCGGGCCAGTACATGGCGCTCACACCCTCCGGTCGGGCACGGGACGAGGCACCACGGGCCGCGTCCGAGTACCCGACCGTCGCCGAGCCGACGGGCCGGCGCACCCTTCGAAGGTCCCGACCTGGGGAGACTTCGGGCCTCCGGCCGGGCCGACCCGCAGGCGCAGCGAGCCGCGGTGGCCGGCGGCATCGAGAGCTCACCCGCGCGGGATGACGTTCCGGGCGGCCAGGGCTGCTGGAGTCGGGCGGCGGCCAGCGACACGGACACCGTGCCGTCGCCGGCTTCTCCTGCACTGTCCACCCACCCCATCGGCCGTGATGGGCGTCCCCTGACCGCCGGCTCCCGCGGCGCAACCGGGTCGGGGACGCACGCTGATCCGGCTTGACCCGAGGAGCACGCGATGACTTCCGCGCAGTTGACGGACACGGCCCAGAAGCCGGCGACCGGGCCGATCGTCGCGCAGCACGAGCAGGTGCTGGCCACGCTGCCGTTCGAGGATCGGCAGGACTTCGAGGACGCCCGCCGTGGCTTCGTCGCCGCCCTCGAGCCGGGCGTGGTGCGCTCGGACGGTCGCGTCGTGTGGGACAACGACTCCTACGGGTTCCTCACCGGCGAGGCCCCACCGACGGTCAATCCGAGCCTGTGGCGTCAGTCCGCCCTCAGCGCGGTCCAGGGCTTGTTCGAGGTGGTGCCCGGGATCTACCAGGTCCGTGGGCTGGACCTGTCGAACATGACCATCGTGGAGGGCGAGCGCGGCGTCCTCGTCATCGACCCGCTGGTCTCGGCCGAGACCGCCGCGGCCGCACTCGGCCTCTACCGGCAGCACCGCGGGAACCGCCCGGTGTCCGGGCTGCTGTACACGCACAGCCACGTCGATCACTTCGGCGGCGTCCACGGGGTGCTCTCCGCCGAGGAGATCCAGGCCGGACTGGTGCCGATCCTCGCCCCGGAGGGATTCACCGAGCACGCGGTGAGCGAGAACGTCTACGCCGGAACGGCGATGGCCCGCCGGGCCGGCTACATGTACGGCGCGGCGCTGGACCGCGGGCCGCGTGGACAGGTCGGTGCCGGCCTCGGGCAGACCGCGTCGACCGGCACGATCGGCCTCGTGCCGCCGACGGTGGCGATCACGACCACCGGCCAGCAGGAGACGATCGACGGCATCCGGATGGTCTTCCAGATGGCTCCGGGCGCCGAGGCGCCGGCGGAGCTGCACATCTACTTCCCGCAGCACCGGGCCTTCTGCGCCGCGGAGAACGCCACGCACAACCTGCACAACATCCTCACCCTGCGTGGCGCGGTGGTACGCGATCCGCACGCCTGGGCCGGCTACCTGACCGAGGCCATCGACCTGTTCGGCGCCGAGCTGGAGGTGGTCTTCGCCTCCCACCACTGGCCCACCTGGGGTTCCGAGCGCGCCGTGGAGTTCCTCGCCCTGCAGCGCGACCTGTACGCCTACCTGCACGACCAGACCCTGCGCATGCTCAACCAGGGGCTGACCGGGGCGGAGATCGCCGAGGCGATGGTGCTGCCGCCGGCGCTGGAGCGCGCCTGGTGCGCGCGCGGCTACTACGGCTCGGTGAGCCACAACGTCAAGGCGATCTACCAGCGCTACATGGGCTGGTACGACGGCAACCCCGCGCACCTGTGGCCGCACCCCCCGGCCGAGGCCGGGCGCCGGTACGTCGAGCTCATGGGCGGCGCGGACACCGTGGTCGCCAAGGCCCGGGACTCCTTCGACGCCGGGGACTTCCGCTGGGCCGCCGAGGTCCTCAACCACGTGGTCTTCGCCGATCCGGACCACCAGGCCGCCCGGGAGCTGCTGGCCGACACCTACGAGCAGCTCGGCTACGGCGCGGAGAACGGCACCTGGCGCTGCGTCTACCTCTCCGGTGCCCACGAGCTGCGGCACGGCAACTTCGGCACCCCCACCGTCGCGGCTTCCCCGGACGTGCTGGCCCAGCTCACGCCCGAGCAGCTCTTCGACGCCCTGGCCATCCGGATCGACGGCCCGCGCTGCGGCGACGAGAAGGTGGCCATCGACGTCGACCTCAGCGACACCGGCACGCGCTACCGGCTGGCGCTGCGCAACGGCGCCCTGACCTACACCGGTGCGCTGCAGACCGCCGCGGCGGACGCGGTCCTGCACCTGCCCTCCACGGCCCTCTCCGGCCTCCTCGCCCGCGGGGTGGGTCCCGAGCAGCTCGCTGCGGCCGGCGTGCAGGTCGACGGCGACGTGGCGGCCGTGAGTCGACTGCTCGCCGCCCTCGACGAACCCGACCCCGACTTCGCCATCGTCACCCCGTGAGCACCTCGATCCTCGGCCGATCCCGGTTCGGCCGACGGAGCCTCCGCGGCGCGCTGCTCCGCCCACGACCTGGACAGCCACGACGGCGACGAGGGTCAGCGGCCGGACCGGGACTCCGGCAACCGCGAGGAACAGGGTGGTGCGCCGGCTCGTCCTCGCGGAGTGACGCCCCCCGGAGCCGGCGGCCCCACGGTCCGGCAACGGCGTAGGAGGCGGTCATGGCCCAGCAGAGCCCCGGCCCGGGCACAACCACCGGGACAGGTCCCGCGTCCAGCGCCGCGCGTCTCAACGGTGGGGCCATCGCGACGCTCGCCGGCGGCGGTCTGCTGCTGGTGTTCATGCTGCAGAACACCCAGGACGTCACCCTGCAGTTCCTGGTCTGGAGCTCCGCCTGACCACTGTGGTGGTTCGCCCTGGTGGACGCGACGCTGGGAGCGGTCGTGTGGATCGGTCGCGGTGTGCTGCGCCGGCATCGTCGTCGGGTGGCGCGGCGGGCCGCCCGATACGACTGACCCAGGCCGCGGACGGCCGTCACCGCGGGTGGGTGCGTCACCTCAGGTGACTACGGGGCCGGTGACCACCGGCCTGCGAGCACTGGGGGATCCCCCAGTGCGGAGTGGGCAAGGGGGGAGTTGAACCCCCACGTCCTCTCGGACACACGGACCTGAACCGTGCGCGTCTGCCATTCCGCCACTTGCCCTGGCGAGGAAGAACCCTAGCAGCCGCCTCGCGGAGCCCGGCACGGGGGGCGCCGGCGCGGGCGGCAGAGTCGGCGCGCCCGGGGCGTCGGGTGGTCACCGGCCGGGCACGCGGGCCACACCCGGCTACGATCAACGGTGGCAGATCGGGACGTCCGGACGAGCGCAGAGGAGCGACTGTGGGTGTGCTGCAGCGCTTCGAGCGGCGGCTGGAGGGCATGGTCGGACTGGCCTTCGCCCGCCTCTTCAAGGGCAAGGTGCACCCCGCCGAGATCGCCAAGGCACTGACCCGCGAGGCCGACGAGCAGCGCTCGGTGATGGGTGAGGGGCGGGTCCTGGCGCCCAACGTCTACGACGTCCGCCTCGGCCCCACCGACTACGACCACCTCGCCGAGTGGTCCGAGCAGCTCGCCGCGCAGCTCGCCGACATGGTGTCCGAGCACATCGAGGGCGAGGGCTACCAGGTCTTCGACGCCGTCCAGGTGCGCCTCGAGCGCGACGACGCCCTGCCCACCGGTGTCTTCGAGGTGAGCTCGCACGTCGCCGACCCGGCACGCCCGGGCAGCCGCGCCGACGATGCCCCGGCCCCGCTGGCCACCGGTGGCGTGCCGCCGCTGCCCCCGTTGCAGGGCCGCATGGCCACCGACACCGGCCGGCAGCAGCCGTCGGTCGTCGGACGGGCGGGCACCAAGCCCGGCGTCACCCACGTCCTGCTGGTCGACGGCCCGGGCACCCGCCACGAGCTGACCACCGGCCGCAACGTCATCGGCCGCGGCACCGACGCCGACATCCGGCTGCCGGACACCGGGGTGAGCCGCAAGCACGTCGACGTCGTCCTCGACGGGGGCACCGCGATCGCCGAGGACCTCGGCTCGACCAACGGCACCCTCGTCAACGGCCGCCGGATCACCCGGCAGCCGCTGTCGGACGGCGACGTCATCCGCATCGGCCACTCGGTGCTGGTCTACCGACAGGACGGCGCGTGAGGCGGGTCGCGTCAGTGACCGGGCTCGCGGGGCCGTGCGGGAGCACAGGACGGCCCGGCACCGCGGCGACGAGCGCCGGTGAGGCGGCGTCGTGACCGCCGAGATCGTGCTGCAGGTCTTCCGCTTCGGCTTCCTCCTGCTGTTGTGGCTGTTCATCTTCGCCGCGTTCCGCGTGGTGCGCGCCGACCTGTTCGGCGGCCGGGCCGGGCGCGTGTCGTCCGTGCCCCCGCGGGCGGCGGCCGCCGGCAAGCAGAAGAAGAACCGCGGCCTGAAGACGCTCGTCGTCACCGCCGGGCCGCTCACCGGCACCAAGATCACGCTCGGCGACCAGCCGATCCTCATCGGCCGGGCCGACGACTCCACCCTCGTGCTCACCGACGACTTCGCCAGCTCCCGCCACGCCCGGCTGACCAACCGCGGCGGTCAGTGGTACGTCGAGGACCTCGGCTCGACCAACGGCACCTACCTCGACCAGCAGCGCGTGCAGGGCCCGCTGCTGGTGTCCCCGGGCCAGCCGATCCGCATCGGGCAGACGGCCCTGGAGCTGCGTTCATGACCATCGCGCCCACCATCGTCGCGGGGAGCGGCCGCACTCCCGGAAGCCGGATCCGATGACCCTCGTGCTGCGCTACGCGGCCCGGTCCGACCGCGGCCTGGTCCGCGGCAACAACCAGGACTCGGTGTACGCCGGGCCGCGGCTGCTCGCTGTCGCCGACGGCATGGGAGGCCACGCTGCTGGTGACGTCGCCAGCAAGGTGGTCATCGCCGCGCTCGAGCACCTGGACGACGACGCGCCGTCCGGCGACATGCTGCAGGCCCTGCGCGAGGCGGTCTTCGACGGCAGCGAGCACCTGCGCGAGGTGATCCGCGAGTCGCCGCAACTGGAGGGCATGGGGACGACGCTGACCGCCGTCCTGTTCGCCGGGGGTCGCCTGGCCCTGTGCCACATCGGGGACTCCCGCGCCTACCTGCTGCGCGACGGCGTGCTCACCCAGATCACCCACGACGACACGTTCGTGCAGACGCTGATCGACGACGGGCGGATCACCCCGGAGGAGGCCAACCACCACCCCCAGCGCTCGCTGCTGCTGCGCGCGCTGAACGGGCAGGAGGTCGACCCCTACCTGTCGATGCGGGAGGCGCGCGCCGGCGACCGCTACCTGCTGTGCTCCGACGGCCTGTCCGGCGTGGTCAGCGAGGAGACCCTCGCCTCGGCGCTGGAGGACCCGGACCCGCAGGCGACCGCCGACCGGCTCATCGAGCTGGCGCTGCGCAGCGGCGGCCCGGACAACATCACCGTCATCGTGGCCGACGTCGTCGAGGACGGCGGGCACGGCACCGCGCCGCTGGACCCCGTCGTCGACGGCGCGGCCGGTGACAACGTCGGCCAGCGCGCGGTGGACCCCCGGTCGGCGGCCGGCCGCGCCGCCCTCGCCGACCCGCCGCCGACCCCACCGGCAGCTCCGGGGGCCGGGATGGCCTCCGCCCCGCCGCCGGGACGCCGCCGGCGCCGCCTGCTGTGGGGCCTCGGTGCGCTGCTGCTGGTCCTGGCGGTCGTCGCCGGCGCCTACGTGTGGGTGCTGTCCAACTGGTTCGTCGGCGTCCAGGACACCGCCAGCGGCGAGCGGGTGACCGTCTTCCGCGGCATCGACACCGCACTGCTGGGCGTCGACCTCAACCGGGTGGCCGACGTGACCGACCTCGGCGTCGACGACCTCACCCAGGCCGACGCGAGCAAGGTGCGCCGGGGCATCGAGGCCAACGACGGCGACCACGCCGACCGGATCGTCGCGATGCTGCGCGACCAGCGCCTGCCCACCTGCCCCGCCGAGCAGGCCGACGGCGGGCAGACGCTGTCGTCGTCCCCCACGCCCGCCCCGGCGCCGGCGCCGGACGGCGGCGCCCTCCCGGCGCCCGGCGAGCCCACCCCGCCGGTCGTGCCGGCGGAACCCACCTCCGAGGCCACCGCGGCCGAGCGGTCGACGCCGGCGCCCGAGCCCGGAGTGGACTGCCGGGAGGCGAAGTGACCGCCGGCCCGTCCACGGATCCGCGTGCGAACGCGGCAGGTGCCGCCCCGCCGAAGCGGCGGAACACCGAGCTTGCGCTGCTGGTCTTCGCCGTCCTCATCACGCTCGTCGCGCAGAGCATCGTCGACCTGACCATGACCGGGTCCCTGCGCCCGGAATTGGTCACGTTCGGCGGCTGGTTCGCGGGCCTGTGGGCCGTCGTGCACCTCGTCGTCCGCAAGCTGGCGCCCTACGCCGACCCGCTCCTGCTGCCGGCGGTGGCGCTGCTGACCGGGCTGGGGCTGTCGGTGATCCACCGGCTCGACCTCGCCGCCGAACAGGTCGACAGCACCGTCTCCCGCGAGGACGCCCCGGTCCAGTTGGTGTGGGCGACGCTCGGGGTCGTCCTGTTCGTCGCCGTCCTCGTGGTGCTGCGCGACCACCGGGTGCTCGCCCGATTCGCCTACACGCTCGCCCTGGTCGGCCTGGTGCTCCTGGCGATCCCCGCGGTGCTGCCGTCGTCGCTGTCGGAGGTCAACGGCGCGAAGATCTGGATCCGGCTGGCGGGCTTCAGCATCCAGCCCGGTGAGTTCGCCAAGATCTGCCTGATCGTCTTCTTCGCCGCCTACCTGGTGGACAAGCGCGACGTGCTCGCGCTGGCCAGCCGCCGCGTCGCCGGCCTGGAGCTGCCGCGCGCCCGTGACCTCGGCCCGGTGCTGGTCGCCTGGGCGATGTCGATCCTCGTGCTGGTCTTCGAGCGGGACCTCGGCAGCTCCCTGCTGCTGTTCGGCATCTTCGTGGTGATGCTCTACGTCGCCACGGAACGGGCGAGCTGGCTGCTCATCGGCCTCGGTCTGTTCGCCGGCGCCGCGTTCATCGCCTACCAGGTGTTCGGCCACGTGCGGGACCGCGTCGACGTCTGGCTGAGCCCCTTCGACTACCGGGACGGCGCGGGGTACCAACTGGTGCAGTCGCTGTTCGGGCTCGGCACCGGCGGCCTGTTCGGCGCCGGCCTCGGCGGTGGCCGCCCGGATCAGGTGCCGGTCGCCAAGAGCGACTTCATCGCCGCGGCCATCGGCGAGGAGCTCGGGCTGTTCGGCCTCGTCGCGGTGATCATCGTGTACCTGGTCCTCGTCGAGCGCGGTCTGCGGACGTCGCTGATCGTCCGCGACGCCTTCGGCAAGCTGCTCGCCGCCGGCCTGTCCTTCGCCATCGCCTGGCAGGTGTTCGTCGTCCTCGGCGGGGTCACCGGCCTGCTGCCGCTGACCGGCCTCACCACACCGTTCCTCGCCTACGGCGGGTCCTCCCTGGTGGCCAACTTCGTGCTGGTCGCCGTCCTGGTGCGGATCAGTGACGCCGCCCGCCGCCCGGCCGCCCCGGTCGGACCACCGAAGCCGGCGCTGGGTGACGCGCCCACCGAGGTGGTGACGCCGTGAACGCACCCCTGCGCCGCGTCGCCATCAGCGTGCTCGTGCTGTTCACGCTGCTGATCATCAACGTCAACTACATCCAGGTGGTCCGCTCCGACGAGCTGCGCAACGACCCGGGCAACACCCGCGTGCTCTCCGAGGAGTACGACCGCGAGCGCGGCTCGATCGTCGTCGCGGGCACCGAGATCGCCACGTCGGTGGCCACCGACGACCGGCTGACCTACCTGCGGCAGTACCCGCAGGCCGAGCTGTACGCGCCGGTGACCGGCTACTACTCGCTGGTCTACGGCAACGCGCAGACCGAGAGGTCGATGAACGAGTTCCTCGCCGGCAACGACGCCCGGCTGTTCGCCCGGCGGATCGCCGACCTGTTCACCGGCCGCGACCCCTCCGGCGGCGATGTCGTCCTCACCCTCGACCCCGCCGTCCAGGAGGCCGCGATGGCCGGCCTGGAGGGCGTCACCGGCGCCGTGGTGGCCCTCGACCCCAGCAGTGGTGCGGTGCTGGGCATGGCCAGCACCCCCACGTACGACCCCAACCTGCTGTCCAGCCACGATCCGCAGGGCATCCGCGACTACTGGGATCAGCTCAACGGCGCCGACCGTGACCCGCGGCTGAACCGGGGGATCGGCGACAACTACCCGCCGGGATCGGTGTTCAAGGTCGTCGTGTCGGCGGCCGCGCTGTCGACCGGGGAGTACACGCCGGACACGGTGATCCCGGCGCCGGACACGCTGACCCTCCCCGGCACCAACACCGAGCTGGAGAACTTCGGCGGCTCGAGCTGCAGCAGCACCGGTGAGCAGTCGTTGATCGACGCGCTGACCGTCTCCTGCAACACCGCCTTCGCCCAGCTCGGCATCGACCTCGGCGAGGACCGCGTGCGGGAGATGGCCGAGGCCTTCGGCATGGACGGCGAGAAGCGGGAGATCCCGCTGACCGTGGAGGCCAGCACGATGGGCGACCCGGAGAACGACGCCCAGCTCGGGGTGAGCTCGATCGGTCAGCAGGACGTCCGGATGACCCCGCTGCAGGCTGCGATGATCGCCGCCGCGGTCGCCAACGACGGCACCCTGATGGCGCCCTACCTGGTCGATCAGCTGCGCGCCCCCGACCTGTCGGTCGTCGACGAGACCGACCCGGAGGGGCTCAGCGAGCCGATCATCCCGGAGGTCGCCGACCAGCTGACCGAGATGATGACCAGCGTCGTCGCCAACGGCTCCGGCCGCGCCGCACGCATCCCCGGCGTCCCGGTGGCCGGCAAGACCGGTACTGCGGAGGTGTCCGAGGACGTGCCCGACCACAACTGGTTCATCGGGTTCGCCCCCGCCGACGACCCCCAGATCGCGGTCGCGGTCTTCGTGGCCAACGGCGGGGGTACGGGCGGGGACGTGTCCGCCCCCATCGCCCGTGAGGTCATGCAGGCCCACCTGGACGGGGAGGGCGGCTGATGGCCCTGTCCACCGGCACGATCCTCGCCGGCCGCTACGAGATCACCGCCCCGATCGCCACCGGCGGGATGGGTGAGGTGTGGCGCGCCCGCGACCGCGTGCTCGACCGCGTCGTCGCCGCCAAGGTGCTGCGCAGCGAGTTCACCGGCGACCCCAGCTTCGTCGCCCGGTTCCGCAACGAGGCGCGGCACACCGCGGCGCTCAGCCACCCCAACATCGCCTCGGTCTACGACTACGGCGAGACCGACGACGAGCGCGGCGGCCAGCTGGCGTTCCTCGTCATGGAGCTGGTCGAGGGCAAGCCGCTGGTGACCATCCTCCACGAGGAGGGCAAGCTCCCGGTCGACTGGACCCTGCACGTGCTGAGCCAGTCCGCCGACGGACTGTCGGCAGCCCACAAGGCCGGCGTCGTGCACCGCGACATCAAGCCGGGCAACCTCATCGTCCGGCCCGACGGCGTGGTGAAGCTGACCGACTTCGGCATCGCCCGCGCTCGCGACGCCACACCCCTGACCCGCACCGGCATGGTCGTCGGCACCGCCCAGTACCTCTCGCCCGAGCAGGCCCAGGGCTTCGAGGTCACCGCCGCCTCCGACGTCTACTCCCTGGGCGTGGTCGGCTACGAGTGCCTGACCGGCGGGCGCCCGTTCGACGGCACCTCCCAGGTGGCGGTGGCCCTGGCGCACATCAACCGGCCGCCGCCCCCGCTGCCGGGCAACGTGCCGGCCGCGGTGCGGCTGCTCATCGAGCGCGCCCTGGCCAAGGACCCCGCCGACCGCTTCGCCGACGGCGCGGCCTTCGCCGCCGCGATCCGTTCGGTGGCCGCCGGGAACGGGCTGTCGGCCGCCCCGCTGACCGGGGGCACGCTCCCGGCCCGCCCCGGTCCGGCCCCGGCACCCACGCCGGCGCGGGCCCGGACCGAGCTCGTCACCGACATCTCCGACAGCCGGACCCAGGTGCTCGGTGCCGCCTCCGCCGGCGGCACCGGCGGTCCGGGGACGGCGCCCGGCGCCATGCCCCCGCTGCGCCGGCCCCCCGAGGACGACGAGCCCGCCGGCGGCCCCCGGCACGCCGAGCGGCCGCGCGGCGGCAACCGGTGGGTGTGGCTGGTCGCGGGCCTGCTGCTGCTCGCCCTGGTGGGCGGGGGCACGTGGTTCCTGTTGGCCGGCGACAACGACTCCCCGGCCGGGAACAGGCAGCCGACCAGCGCATCATCCACGAGCGTGAGCACGGCGGCCGGCACGTTCACCGTCAACACCGACGAGTTCATCGGGCAGAACGTCGACACCGTCGAGGAGTACCTGGTCGGCAACGGCCTGCAGGTCAGCAAGCGCGAGGCCGACGCCGCGCAGGTGACCGCACCCGGTCGGGCGTTCGACGCGGGGGACGTCGTCACCTCCGACCCCGCCAACGAGGCCGTGCCCCTGGGCACCGTCGTCACCCTCTACTACGCACCCGACGACTACGCCCCGGACACCGGCGACGACACCAGCGGCGACACCGGCGGCGACACCCAGCCCCAGCCGACGTCGGCGACGCCCACCCCGACCCAGGGCGGGGACGACGACGGCGGCGACGACGACGACGGGCGTCCCACCGGCCGCCCCGGCGGGGGCAACACGACGACCGCCACCGCGACCACGACGGCGGAGACGCAGCCGCCCCAGCCGACGCAGGCCACGACCTCCCCGGCCCCGGGGGCGCCGGCGCCGGAACCCCCGGCCCCGCAGCCCGGGGAACCCGCCCCCGAGGAGCCGCAGGCGGGTCAGCAGGCACCGGGTGCGGCGGAGTGACGGCGCACCCCCGCGCCACCCGGGTCGGCGCCGTCCCAGCGGTTAGGCTCCCCGCCGGCCCGTCCGTCCGCCGCTGTTGCCCGTGCCCCGCCCCCGTCCGGACGCGGGACCGCACCGCCCGAGAGGACCCCTGATGACCACGCCGCAGGTGCTCGGAGAGCGCTACGAGATCGGCGGGGTGCTCGGCCGTGGAGGCATGGCCGAGGTGCACCGGGGCCGCGACCTCCGGCTCGGCCGTGAGGTGGCGGTCAAGGTGCTGCGCAGCGACCTGGCCCGCGACCCGTCCTTCCAGGTGCGGTTCCGGCGCGAAGCCCAGGCCGCGGCCTCGCTGAACCACCCCGCGATCGTCGCGGTCTACGACACCGGCGAGGACCGCTCGGCCAGCGGGGCCACCCCGTACATCGTCATGGAGTACGTCGAGGGCCAGACCCTGCGTGACGTGCTGCGCGGCGAGGGCGTGCTCTCCCCCGAGCGGGCCATGAGCCTGGCCGCCGACATCTGCGGGGCGCTGGACTTCAGCCACCGCAACGGCATCGTGCACCGCGACGTGAAGCCCGGGAACGTGATGATCACGCCGCAGGGCTCCGTCAAGGTCATGGACTTCGGCATCGCCCGCGCGGTCTCCGACTCCGCGGCGACGATGACCTCCACCGCTGCGGTCATCGGCACCGCCCAGTACCTCTCCCCCGAGCAGGCCCGCGGTGAGGGCGTCGACGCCCGCTCCGACGTCTACTCGGTCGGCTGCCTGCTCTACGAGCTCGTCACCGGCGCGCCGCCGTTCACCGGTGACTCCCCGGTGGCGGTCGCCTACCAGCACGTGCGCGAGGACCCCCGGCTGCCGTCGTCGATCAACCCGGTGATCCCGCCGGAGCTCGACGCGATCCTGCTCAAGGCGATGAGCAAGAACCCGGCCAACCGCTACCAGTCGGCCGCCGACATGCGCAACGACCTGCTGCGGGCGCTGGCCGGGCAGCGGGTCGAGGCCACGCCGGTCATGAACGACGCCGAGAAGACCACGATCCTCGGCGCGACGCCGGGCTACGGCGACGAGGACTGGGACGAGGACGACGAGGCGGCCCGCAGGCGCAAGCGCACCCGGGTGGTCATCGCCGTCGTCGCCGCCGTCCTGGTGATCGGTGGCGTGATCGCCGCAGCGCTGCTGCTCGACTCCGGCGACGACGCACCGCCGGCCGCCCGCGAGGTCGCGGTGCCGACGCTGGTGGGTCTCCCGCAGGCCGAGGCGGAGGCCGCGATCACCGGCGCCGGACTGGTGGTGGGCGACGTGACCACCGAGGTCACGACCGACGACGCCCAGGTCGGCAACGTCCTGTCCAGCGACCCCGCCAGCGGCGTGCCACGCGAGGAGGGCACCGCGGTCGACCTCGTGGTCGGCACGGCGCCGGACAGCACCACCGTCCCGCCGGTGGTCAACCTCGACGAGGACGACGCGCGGACCGCGCTGGAGAACGCGGGTCTCACGGGGAACATCAACCGGGACAGCGTCGACTCCCTCGAGCCGGAGGGGACCGTCGTCGCCGTCGACCCGGAGGAGGGCACCCAGGTCCCCCTGGACACGACGATCACGCTGTCGGTGTCCGACGGGGACGCGCAGGTGCGCGACGTCGTCGGCCAGCAGCAGGACACCGCGACCCAGGCCCTGCGTGACGACGGGTTCACCGACGTCCGGGTGGAGCCGGTCGAGGACGAGCAGCCCCCGGGCACCGTCGTCGCCATGTCCCCCGCCGGCGGCAGCCAGGCCACCGCCGACACGCAGATCACCCTGCAGGTCTCCGGCGGCCCCGCGGAGCCGGAGACCGTGCGCGTGCCGAACGTCGTCGACCAGCCGCAGGCCGCGGCGACCAGCACGCTGCAGGGGCTGGATCTGACCGTGGACGTGGTCCAGCAGGACGCCGCCGACCAGGCCGACGTCGGCCTGGTGATCGCGCAGAGCCCGTCGGCGAACGCCGAGGTGCAGCCGGGCTCGACGGTGACCATCACCGTCGGCCGGGCGCCCCAGACCGGCGGTGACAGCGGCCCGCCCTGATCGGCCCGAGACGACGCAGGGCCCCTCCCCCGCACCGGGAGGGGCCCTGCGTCGTTCCTGGGGGGCTCAGACGGGCGTGGCGACCGTCGTGAGCCGGTGCGCGGCCGCGGTGGCCGCCTCGACGGCCGCGGGGTCGGGTGCGAGACCGCAGGACTCCAGCCACGTGGCCAGCATCCGGTGCCCGCCCTCGGTGAGCACGGACTCGGGGTGGAACTGCACGCCCTCGATGGGCAGCTCCCGGTGCCGCAGCGCCATGACGATCCCCGACGGCGTCTCGCCGGTCACCTCCAGCTCGGCCGGCACGGTGGAGCGCTCCACGGCCAGCGAGTGGTACCGGGTGGCGGTGAACGGCGACGGCAGCCCGGCGAGGACGCCGGCGCCCGTGTGCACCACCTGGCTGGTCTTACCGTGCAGCAGCTCCGGCGCTCGCACCACCTCGGCGCCGAACGCCTCGGCGATCGCCTGGTGGCCCAGGCACACCCCGAGGACCGGCGTCCCGGCGTCCGCGGCGGCTCGCACCATCGGCACGGTCACCCCGGCGCCGGACGGCGTCCCGGGACCGGGCGAGAGGAGCACGCCCGCGACGTCGAGGTCGGCGAGCTCGTCGACGGTCACGGCGTCGTTGCGGCGGACGATGCAGTGCACGCCCAGCTGCCCCAGGTACTGGACCAGGTTGTAGACGAAGCTGTCGAAGTTGTCGACGACGAGGACGGGCCGGTTCACGTTCCCTGTGTACCAAAGAACCTCGTGCCTCCGGCTCGCGCGCTCGCAGCGGGACCCGGCACGGGGGCCTCACTCGTCAGCGACGGTGGTGTACTCCATGTCGAGCGTGCCCTCGTGGGCCGGCAGGGTCACCGACGGACGGTCGCGGACGGCGAAGCCCAGCCCGAAGTCCTCCACCGCCTGCTGGAACACCGCGACCTGCGGGGAGGCGGCCAGCTGGGCGCGGATGGCGGTGGTGTCGCCGACCGCGGTGACGACGAACGGCGGCGAGTAGGTGCGCCCCTCCAGGAGCAGCACGTTGCCGACGCAGCGGACGGCGCTGGTGGCGATCAGCCGCCGGTCCATGATCGCGACGCCGTCCGCGCCGGCCGCCCACACCGCGTTCACCACCGCCTGCACGTCCGACTGGTGGATGACGACGTCGTCCGGGCGGGCCCCGATCGGCAGCGAGCCGTCCGGACGGCGCGGCGCGTCGTCCAGGACGATCTCCACACCGCGTCCGCTGAGTCCCACCAGGCCGGCCGAGAGCTCGGCACCGTCGTCCTGCACCTGGGCCGCGGCCACCGCGCCGTCCCGGGAGGCCGCCTGCTCGGTCAGGGCCTGCGTCTGCTCGCGCAGGGCGGCCAGCTGGTCCTGCTGGCCACGCACGACCTCCTCGCGGTCCGCGATGAGGGCCGACAGCTCGGTGACCTCACCACCGCGCAGGTCCATGCCGTCGGCGGTCTGGCTGGACGTGGCGAACAGCAGGCCGGCCGACAGGGCCACGACGGGCACCAGGGCGGCCCACGCGGCGCCACGGCGGCTCCCCCGACGGGTCAGGGTGCGGGCTCCGGCCACGTCCGCAGCTTAGGCTGGAGTTCTGTCACGGCCGGCAGCGACGAACCGGCCCCGGAGGGAGTTCGTACGGTGCCCAAGTCCAAGGTGCGCAAGAAGTCGGTCTACACGCCGCCGCAGGGCACGCTGCAGGCCGGCACGCCGGCGGCCCGCGTCGCCCAGCCCAGCCCGCGCTGGTACGCGCCGCTGATGGTCGCCCTCATGGTGCTCGGGCTGCTGTGGATCGTGGTCTTCTACGTGGCCGGTGACCGGATCGGCTTCATGAGCAGCATCGGTCCGTGGAACTTCGCCGTCGGCTTCGGCCTCATGGTGGCCGGCCTGGTCATGTCGATGCGCTGGCGCTGAAGAAGAGGACGCTCCTGCCCCTCACTGCTCGTTGGAGGACCCCGTCCTCCCCACCCCTCGCAGGCTCGAGGTGGCACCTGGGACGGGGCCGGGTCCCACCTGCAGGAGGGCGTGCTTCACGGCCCTCGTCCCCACCCGGAGACGAGGGCCGTTTTGGTGTGAGCGTCCGGATACCCACCGTGTTGTCCACAAGCGACGCTGTGCACAGCGGATCGCTGCGTCCACAGGTCGACAAAGCGCGATACCCCCAGAGTTGTCCACCGAGTGTGGAGAACGGGTGTTCGACCAGACTCCGCTGACCTGCGCTTTTCCCACGAGTGAGGCAGGTGTGACGGGAAGGGCACCCGAGTAACTACATGCCTGTGACTCCATCCCCAGTTGTGCACACAGCTGTGGACGAATCGACATGGCGGCAGGCGCGGGACGGCGACCGGAGCCAGCCCCTACCCCGCCGGCTGCCCCGCGACACGCGACCTGACCACGGCAGATGTCCCGGGGCGGACCGTCCCTCCCCAGGGACGACGACGGCCCCCGGTCCGCAGAGGACCGGGGGCCGTCTGTGCACATCCAGCGAGGTCCCGTGCACATCCGCGGATGTGCACGGGCCGGCGTCAGGCGGCGATCAGCTCGAGGATGGTCGCGTTCGCCATCCCCCCGCCCTCGCACATCGTCTGCAGGCCGTAGCGGGTGCCCGTGGCGAGCATGCTGTGGACGAGGGTGGTCATGATCCGGGCCCCGGAGCCGCCCAGCGGGTGGCCCAGCGCGATCGCCCCGCCGCGGGGGTTGACCCGGTCCAGGGCCGCGCCGGTCTCGACCTGCCAGGCCAGCGGCACCGGCGCGAACGCCTCGTTCACCTCGAAGATGCCGATCTCGTCGACCGACAGGCCGGAGCGCTGCAACACCTTGTGGGTCGCCGGGATCGGCGCGGTGAGCATGATGACCGGGTCGTCGCCGGCCATGACCGTGGTGTGGATGCGCACCAGCGGGCGCAGGCCGAGCTCGCGGGCCTTCTCCGAGGTGGTCACCAGCAGCGCGGCCGAGCCGTCGGAGATCTGGCTGGCGTTGCCGGCGCTGATGACGCCGTCGGCCTTGAACGGGGTCTTCAGGGACGCCAGCTTCTCCAGCGTGCCGCCGGGGCGGACGCCCTCGTCGGCCCGGACCACCGTGCCCTCGGGGGTGGTGACCGGCGCGATCTCCTCGTCGAAGGCGCCGTCGGCCTGCGCCTTGGCCGCCTTCTCGTGCGAGGCGAGGGAGAACTCGTCGAGCTGGGTGCGGGAGAAGCCCCACCGCTCGGCGATCATCTCGGCGCCGACGCCCTGGTTGGGGGCCACTCCATAGCGCTCCATGAAGCGCGGGCCGAGGGGGCGCCCGGCCGAGCCGTCCCCGATCGAGGAGCCCATCGGCACCCGGCTCATCGACTCGACGCCACCGGCGACGACGACGTCGGCCTGACCGCTGATGACCGAGGCCGCCGCGAAGGCGACCGCCTGCTGCGAGGAGCCGCACTGCCGGTCGATCGTCGTCCCCGGGACCGTCTCGGGCCAGCCGGCCGCCAGCGCCGCGTTGCGGGCCACGTTGTACGTCTGCTCCCCGATCTGGCTGACGCAGCCCCAGATCACGTCGTCGACCACCGCGGGGTCGATGCCGCTGCGCTCGACCAGCGCCTCCAGCACGTGTGCGGAGAGGTCGACGGCGTGCACACCGGACAACCCCCCGCCCCGCTTGCCCACCGGGGTCCGCACGGCGGCACAGATAACGGCATCTCGCATGACCACTCCTCGTCCACGTCGGCGGCTTCCCGCCGTCCCTGGCCGAATGGTAGGACGTCCGAGCATCCGCGCCCCAGAGGCGCCTGGGAGGCTGGACGGGTGGAGTGGTCGGCGCGCCGGGCGGAGACCTGGGCCCTGGGAGCCGGGGGCGTCGTCCTCGCGCTGGTCGCGGTCCTGCTCGACCCCGCCGGGCGGGTCCTCGTGGGCGGGGCCGCCCTGCTCCTGATGGCGCTGGCCACGCGGGACCTCGTGCTGCGCCCGCGCCTCACCGCGGGTCCGGCCGGGGTCGCCGTCCGCACGCTGACCGGCACGGTGGCGCTGCCCTGGACCGGGCTGCGGATCCGGCTGCGGGAGACGCGGCGGCTCGGCGTCCGGTCCCGGCTGCTGGAGCTCGACGCCGCCCCGGATGGGGACGACGACGGCGTCCTGCTCCTGCTCGGTCGCCGCGACCTGGGCACCGACCCCGAGGACGTCGCCCGGGCCCTGCTGGCCTGGTCGCCGCGCTAACCGAGGACGACGAGCGTCGGCACGGTCAGCGCGACGACGGCCAGCGCCGCGGCCAGCAGCATGAGGCCGAGCACCTGCAGCTCCGTGCGCCGGCGGGCCAGGACCACCACCGCGGTGGCGGCGAACCCGGCGACCAGCCCGCCGAGGTGGCCGAGCAGGGAGACGCCGGGCAGGAAGCTGATGACGACGTTGATCGCCAGCAGGGTGAGCAGGCCGCGCAGGTCCTGCTTCCGGGCGATCATCACGACCGCCAGGCCGCCCAGGAGGCCGTAGATGGCCGCGGACGCGCCGGCGACCGCGCGGCCCGGGTCGCCGAACAACTGCAGCGCCACCGCCCCGCCCAGCAGGGAGACCAGGTAGACGACGAGGTAGCGCCAGCGGCCCAGCTGCCGTTCCAGCTCGGAGCCGAACACGAGCAGCGCGAGCATGTTCAGCACCAGGTGGACGAGCCCGATGTGCAGGAAGGCGGCGGTGAGCAGCCGCCAGTCCTCGCCCAGCTCCACGAGGATCGGGATCTGCGCCAGGCGGGCGAACAGCGGTGAGAACTGGTTGTCCAGGGGGTTGGCCCCGACCAGACCCGCGGAGACCGCCGTCGCGACGAACATGGCGACGTTGAGCCCGATGAGGCTCACCGTGACCGCGCCGAAGCGGCCGCTCGCCCGGCGCAGCGCGGACGGCCGGCGCGGCCGGCGTACGCCGGCCTGCCCTTCGCGGACGCACGCGGGGCACTGGAACCCCACCGAGGCGGGGGTCATGCACTCCGGGCAGATCGGCCGCCCGCACCGCGTGCAGGAGATGCGGGTGGGCCGGTCGGGGTGCCGGTAGCAGGTGGTCGTCGGGGGCGCCGGCTGCGGCTGGCCAGGGCCGGCGCCCCCGTCGTCGGGGCCGGTGGTCAGCTGCGCTGCACCTCGACCGACTGCAGGACGACGTCCTCCACCGGCCGGTCACCGCGGGCGGTGGGCACCTTGGCGATGCGGTCGACGACGTCGCGGCTGGCCTGGTCGGCCACCTCGCCGAAGATCGTGTGCTTTCCGGTCAGCCACGTGGTCGCGGCGACCGTGATGAAGAACTGCGAGCCGTTGGTGCCGGGGCCGGCGTTGGCCATGGCCAGCAGGTACGGCTTGGTGAAGGCCAGTTCGGGGTGGATCTCGTCGCCGAACTTGTAGCCGGGGCCGCCGATGCCCTGACCGAGCGGGTCGCCGCCCTGGATCATGAAGCCGTCGATGATCCGGTGGAAGACCGTGCCGTCGTAGAGGCGGTCGGTGGTCTTCTCGCGGGTCTGCGGGTGGGTCCACTCCCGGCGGCCCTCGGCGAGGTCGGCGAAGTTGGCGACCGTCTTCGGGGCGTGGTCGGGGAACAGGTCCACGGTGATGTCGCCGTGGTTGGTGTGCAGCACGGCGCGGCGTGCGGGAGTCGATTCGGTCACGCCGCCCACTCTCCCACTGGTCCGCTCCCCGCGAACCGCGGGGAGCGGACACGGCCCCCTTGCAGGGTCCCGCCGCGAGCCTGCGAGTGGCGGGGGGCAAGGGGGTCCTCCTACATGCGCAGGACCTCCACGACGTCGAGGTTGCGGAACGACGCCTCGCCCTCGGTGACCTCATGCATGCGCTTGGCGAAGTCGGTGGTCACCGGGTGCTCGGAGTTGCGCATCGCCGCGTCGTGGTCGGGGAAGCCGACCAGCTCGACGTAGGTGTCCGGACGGTCGCGGTCGGCGGCGACCACCCCCCAGCGGGCCGTCGTCTCCTTGCCCATGCGTTCGCGCCACTGCTCGGCGGTCGCCCGGAAGCCGCTCAGGTCGCGGGCGTGGAACTCGATCAGCTGGACGAACGAGCCGTCGTCGACGAGGAGCACCTCCTCGTCCCGCAGGGCGGCCCGCAGCCCGTCGCGCAGCTCCGGGCCGTCGGTGTGCCCGTGTGCGGCGACCGCGTGTGCCGCCGCGGTCTCGAGGACCTCGTCCTCCTCGCCGGAGATCTGGACGGTGCAGTTGCTGTCGCTCGGCATGGTCCGGCAGTCCATGGTCTTCCGCGCCATGGCTCCTCCTCGTCAGAGAGCCGTGCCCCGCCCGGCCGGTGGGCCCGCGGCGGCCCCGACGGTCACCCTCCAGGGGCGCCGCGTCCAGTGACGGAGGTCCCTGGGCGCTGCGTGCGGGTGGGGTCGGTGCGCGCGGTGGACCGGCTGTCAGGAGGGCGCGTGGTCGCCGACCCCGGGTGGTCCGTCGAGCACCGTCGGCACGTACTCGAGCAGCTGGAGCCGACCGTCGAACGTGCGGCCGTCGACCAGGTCGAGCGCGATGTCGGGATACCCGTCGAAGATGCGCTCCCGTCCGGTGGCGCCGGTGATGACCGGGAAGACGACCACGCGGAAGCGGTCCACCAGACCGGCTCGGAGCAGCGACCGGCTGAGGCTGAGACTGCCGACGGTGCGCAGCGGTCGCGGGTCGCGCCGCTTCATGTCGCGCACGGCCTCGACCGCGTCCCCGCCGACCAGCTCGGTGTTGCCCCATGACAGGGGCGGCTCCAGGGTCGAGGAGAAGACCACCTTGGGCAGCGCGGTGAGTGCCGCCACACCGGGGTCGTCGGGCAGCTCGACGGCGAATCCCGACATCAGTCGGTACGTCGTCGCGCCCATGAGGGCGACGTGCTCCCGTTCGGCGTCCTCCTCGATCCAGGCGAGGTACTCGGGCCCCTCCAGGCCCCAGTAGCCGGGCCAGCCCTCCGCGGCTCCGTAACCGTCGAGCGAGACGATGAAGTCCACCATCAGGTCGGACATCGGGTTGCCTCCCGTCGGCACGCGGCTGGCGCCGTGGTCGCGCCGGTGGACCCGCGTGGGTCCATGGACTCGACAGGGGTGACCGGTCGCGGCGCGGAGACTCATCGCCTGCACTCCGACGCGGACTGCTCCGAGACCCGACCCTCGACCCCACCCGGGACCACCAGCCACAGGCCCGAACGTGAACGATGTCGCGGACACCTGTGAACGGTGTCCCGCGACATCGCGTCTGGTGGAGACGAGGGGAATCGAACCCCTAACCCCCGCCTTGCACAATCGACCGAGGGGTGGTTTGGCGCAGTGGGCTGTCACTGAAGACGGCGGCTGACCAGGGCATTTATCGTTGGTGCCTGTCGGGCCGTGTTGGCCGTTTCTGGGCGTTTTGCGGACCATCTGCGGACTGGGGCCGCCGCAGCAGTCGCCTCGGCCACTCCCCTGATGACAGCACCCGTCCCCACACCCGCGGGAGCCTCTCCGACTGCGCCGGCCGCCGGAAGGGCGCTGCGCGTCCCTGCGGGATGGGCCTGCGGCCCACCCTTCCCCCGGCGCTGCGCAGTCGGAGGGGAGCGGGTTACGGGAAGCGGGATGGACCCTCGGTTGACCGCCGGGTCCTGTCTCGCGCGGTAGGGCCCGGCGTCACCGTTCCGCTGTCGGCGGTGGCGGATCCTGAGGCCAGGATCGGTGCAGCGGGTGAATGTCCTCGGACTCGGCGGAGCGTCAGGAGGGTGGGGGCGAGGCTGAAGCCAGCCCGCTCGAGGTAGGACGGAAGGCGGTCCTGCGCTGCCGGGCGGGGCCCAGGTCGGCCAGGTACATGGCGCGCAGCACCGGATCGGTGGCAACGCCGGAGGGGAAGCGGTCGGCGACCCGGACGAATGTGTCCGGCTCGCCGGCCGTGCTCAAGAGGAATGACCTCCGGTCAGTCACTTCTCGATCGGGGCGCCGACCAGGGAGCCGTACTCGACCCAGGAGCCGTCGTAGTTCTTCACCTGTGGCTGGCCGAGGAGCTCGCGCAGCACGAACCACGTGTGTGCGCTCCGCTCGCCGATCCGGCAGTACACGACCGTGTCTCGCTCTCCGGACAGGTCGAGGCCAGCGTCGGCGTAGAGGGCGCGCAGCTCCTCGTCGGAGCGGAAGGTGCCGTCCTCGGCGGCGGCCTTCGACCAGGGCACGTTGACCGCGGTCGGCACGTGCCCGCCCTTCTGCGGCTGCTCCTGGGGGAAGGACGCCGGCGCGAGGATCTCACCGCTGAACTCCGCCGGGGAGCGGACGTCGAGGATGTTCTTCACGCCGATGGAGGCGATGACCTCGTCGCGGAACGCGCGGATGGACGGGTCGGCGTCCTGGGCGACGTAGGTGGCCGCCGGGCGCTGGACCGGGTCGGCGACCAGTGGGCGGCCGTCGAGCTCCCAGCGCTTGCGGCCGCCGTCGAGCAGGCGGACGTCGCGGTGGCCGTAGACCTTGAAATACCAGTAGGCGTAGGCGGCGAACCAGTTGTTGTTGCCGCCGTAGAGGATCACCGTGTCCTCGGCGGTGACGCCCCTCTCCGAGAGCAGGCCTCGAAGCCGGCCCGGTCGACGAAGTCCCGGCGCAGTGGATCCTGCAGATCGGCCCGCCAGTCCAGGGCGATGGCGCCAGGGATGTGGCTGGTGTAGTAGGCGTCGCTGTCCTCGTCGACCTCGATAACCACTACGGATAACCACTACGGCCGGGGCGTTCAGGTGCTTCTCGAGCCAGTCGCCGTCGACCAGCACATCGTTTCGGGCCACGATTTCTCCTTGGGTGGGGCTGACGCGCGGGGATGACGCGCGCGGGAGGGCGCCGTCTGGGCCGGTCAGGGCGGTACAGGTGGCAGGAGCGGATGAGCGTGACCGAGGCGGCCCCGGTGACTGCGGCCGCGCCGGTCCGATCGAAGCTGGGGGCTCAGCGCCCCATGCGGTCGCGGTAGCGGGCGGCGCGCTTGGCGTTGGCGGCGCGCTTGCGTTCCGTCTCCTGCTGCTGTCGGGCGAGGCTCGCGCGGTCCCGGACCTTGGTTGCGGTGCCGGCCGGGTAGCCGGCTTTGACGACGCGGTTCTCGACTGCCTCGGGCATGTAGGCCAGGGAGTAGAACAGCGCCAGGGCCAGGCCACCGCCGGCGCAGGCCAGGCGCAGCCCCCAGCCGGCCGGCAGGAATGCCAGCAGTAACGCGATCGGAACGGCCAGCTGTACGAGCATGCGGACGACGTGGCGCAGCGCCCAGGTCCGGGTGGTGGTGTCGTACAGCACCCAGCCGCGGTGGCGGGCGGGCAGTGCGCCGCCGAAGGCGTACCGGACCCACCGGTGCGGAGCCGGCCGCACGATCGGCTCGGACGTGTCGTGCTGCACGGGGTCTGTCATGACGCCTCTGCGCTCCTGATCGACAACGGTCACGCCTCTATGGTGCCTCAGGACGCTAGGTAGGCCAAGAGTTGGGGTACCAATTCTTGGCCTACCAAGAGGGATAAGGGTCACCTGCCGTACTCAGGCCACCGTGGTTTTCGGTCCCGCTTCATCGCTCGTCGTAGGACTGGCGAGGGCCTGTTGGGACGCGGCGATCACCTGGGTGAGCACCTCGTGCAGGTGCATCAGCTGCTCGACCGGCATGCCCAGGCGCTCGACGATGCCGGCCGGGATCTTCTCGGCCTGCTCGCGCAACGCCATCCCGCGATCGGTCAGTGCGAGGGCGAGGTTGCGCTGGTCCTTCGGGTCCCGCTCGCGACGCAGCAGTCCGGCGGCCTCCAGCCGCTTGAGTAGCGGCGACAGCGTGCCGGGGTCCAGCTGCAGCAGACCGGACAGCGCCTTGACCGACAGCGGACCGTGCTGCCATAGGGCCAGCATCACCAGGTACTGGGGGTGAGTCAGGCCGAGCGGCTCGAGCACCGGCCGGTAGACGGCGATCACGTTGCGGGCGGCCACCGCCAGGGCGAAGCAGACCTGCCGGTCCAGGGCGAGCATGTCCTCGGAAGCGGGTGGCAACTCGGGCATCTGGCTGGTCGTCACCGGTTCAGCCTAGACCTGTGGCACGCAAAGCATTGGCAGCCCAACCTTCGGTTCACGCCTGCAACCCTTGCTCGGGCAGGCCGCCGCCGACATCATCGGCGGCCCCGTCGTCCGTCGGCGGGCCCGACAGAGGGGCTCAACGATGACCCAGGACCTACAGCCGGTCGAAGTGACCGTCGTTGACACGAGCACGGCCGAGTGGGTGGACTTTCCCATCCCGCAGCTCGGTGTCGACCTTGAGCTCATCCCGCTCATCGACGATCCGGACACCGGCATGCAGGCCATGAAGGTGGTCTACCGGGCCGGCTTCATCAACGTCTGGCACACCCATCCCTGCGCTCACGGAATGTACGTCCTCGAGGGCACGCTGAAGACCCACCAGGGCACCTTCGGGCCCGGCAGCTTCGTTTGGTTCCCCGAAGGCGGAGTCATGGAGCACGGCGCCACCGACGACGCCGACTGCGTGTTCCTGTTCATCACCAACAAGCCGTTCGGCATCCACTACCCGGGCAAGGAGTGAACCTCGCGACGGGCCGCCGGCGCGGACGAGACTGCTGACGTCCCGCGTCCTGGGGGCCGGACTCGGTAGCCCCGCGCGCGTCGGCCCCACATAGCGCCCCGGCTGAAGCAACGGATCATCTCCACGGCCCCATGCGTAGCCATGCGCTCCTAGCCCACGGAACCGGTCGGCCACACCGTCGGGCCGCGTTGCTCGCGACACGGAGTGTCCCTAAGGCCGCCTTCTGGACACCCTCGCACCTTCCGTGCGGGGCTGCATGGAGGGCGTGTCGACCTCCGCCCGGTGTGGGGCCGGGCAAGCGACGCCTCGGTCGCGTGGTTGGCGCGACTGACAAGGTGCCTCGTAGTAGAGGGCCCGGGTTCCGGCGCTGTACCGACGCGCGCCACGGCGAGGACTTCCAACAGTCGTAAGCCGCTATCGTCCCTATCTCGAATATCCACCAGCACTTACACCCAACGCCCAATTATTTACTGAAGAACGGCACGCATGCTACCAGTAGAGGTAGCTCGGGGCCCCGCTTAGCGGGGCCTTTCGGCGTTTCTGGAGGTGACCTGTTGGCCATTATCGGGTGGCGTTGACGAATGCGTGGCGGGATGAAGATCTATGCTGGCGCGCCGACGGCTGCCCGGAACTACCTGGAGGCTGGCCGGGGCCGGGTGGATGACTACTACCTGGCGGAGGGGGCCGGGATCGCCCGCCGCTACGCCGCCGGTGGCGGTGGAGTGCAGGAGATGGCGGCACTGACCGGCGACGCCTATGAGGCCTGGGTGGCCGGCGTGGACCCGGAGACCGGGATGGCACGGGGGCGGTTGCGCACCGATGACCGCGCCGTTCGGTTCGTCGAGGTCGTGGTCAACGGACCCAAGTCATGGTCGCTGGCCTCGGCGCGGCACCCGGACATCGCTGCCGCCTACGACGCGGCACAAGACCGCGCCGCCGGCCAGATCCTCCACTGGCTCGCCGGGCACGCGACGACTCGGGTCGGGCCGCGCGGTGGGCAAGTGCAGCTCCCGGTCGAGGTGCTGGAGGCGGTGACCGTGCGGCACTACACCTCACGCGCCGGCGATCCGCATCGACATGTGCATCTGCAGATCAACGCCCGCGTGTTCGCCGCCGGTGCATGGCGAGGACTGCACACGGTCGGCGTGCGTGACTTCCTCGCCGCGATCAACGGGATTGGACACGCGGCGGTCGTCACCGACCCACAGTTTCGGAGCGCACTGGCCGCACACGGCTACACCCTCGACGCGACTGGAGAAATACTGGAGCTTGCCGACTACGTGGGCGCTTTCAGCGCTCGGGCGGTGCAGATCAACCGGCATCTGGATCGCTACGAACGGGAATGGACTCAAGCGCACCCGGGTGAGGTCCCCGGGCCGACGCTGCGGCGGGCCTGGGACGTCAGAGCCTGGGCCGAGGGCCGCCCGGACAAGATCACCCCTCACCCGGGCGAGGACCTCACCGCCCGCTGGTTGGCAGAGCTGAACGCCCTTGGCCATCGCGATCCCCAGCGACCCGTGGACCTGGTCCCGACCCCAGTGGGCGCGCTGGACCAAGAGGGTCTCGTCGACCGGGTACTGAGCCGGCCGGCCGCCGGCCGGTCGGCGTGGAACGTCGCCGATGTTCGTGGCGAGGTCGAGCATCTGGTCGCAGCCGAGGGCATCGTCGCCGACGCGGCGGTGCGCCTCGAGCTGGCCGAGGACCTCACCGCCCGTCCCCTTGGCCGATGCGTTCGCCTGGTGGACGGTAAGGAAGTGGCGGAGCACATCCGGTCCTGGAGCTCGAGGCCGGTGCTCGAGGTAGAGGCCGGCCTGCGCACCCGGTTTGCCGCCCGGGCCGGCCAGCCGCCCCTGGCCGGACCCAGATCGGACCTGCTGCCCACCGGGGTTGCGCGGGAGCTGGATGGCGGTCAGGCCGCGGCGGTCGCCGTCCTGGCCGGCGATCGGGGGCTGCTAGTGGTGGAGGGTGCGGCCGGTGCGGGCAGGACCACGATGCTGGCCGCGGCCCGCGACCTGCTCGAACGGCAGGGGCGGCGGCTGATGGTGGTCACCCCGACGCTGAAGGCCGCCCAGGTCGCGCGCGCCGAGACCGGTGCACCCGCCGGATCGGCGGCGTCCCTCGTCTTCGTCCACGGCTGGCGCTGGGACGAGCACGGCGCCTGGACCCGACTCGCCGTCGGCGAGGTCGATCCGGTCACCGGCCGCGTTCACTCGGCGCCTCAGGACCAAGCCCGGCTGCGGCCCGGGGATCTGCTGGTCGTCGATGAGGCCGGGATGCTCGACCAGGACACCGCCCGCGCTCTGCTCACCGTCGCCGACGAGGCCGGGGCGCGGCTGGCACTGCTGGGGGACCGCCACCAGCTCGCCGCGGTCGGCCGCGGCGGGGTCCTGGACCTGGCTGCCGGCGCCGTCGATCCGGCTGCCTGCCTAACACTGGAGTCGGTGCACCGCTTCACCCGGACGAACACCATCGGCCAGGCAGTCCTGGACAGCCAGTACGCCCAGCTGACGCTGGTGATGCGGCGGTGTGACACCCCGGGCGCGGTGTTCGACGCTCTGCTCGCCGGCGGCCGGATCCGCCTGCATCCCGGCCCCGGAGCGCTCCGGGACGCGCTGGCCGCCATCGTCGCCGCCGACGGCCGGGCAGCCGACGCCGCGGTGGTGGTGGTGGACACCCGCGAGCAGGTCAGCGAGCTCAACGCCGCGATCCGGGACCGGCTGGTCGCCGACGGGCGCGTCGATGACGTCCACGTCGTGACCACGCGGGCGGGGCAGCGGATCGGCGCCGGCGACCGGGTCGCCACCCGCCGCAACGACCGCAACCTGGACGTGGCCAACCGGGACACGTGGACCGTCACCGCGGTCGGCCGGCGCGGTGGTCTGCTCGTCACTGCCGGCACGGCTGCCGGGGGTGTCTCCGGCGATGTCACCCCGGCCGGAGCAGGAGTCCGGGTGCTGCCCGCCGACTACGTCGCCGAGCAGGTGGAGCTGGCCTACGCCAGCACCGTGCATGGCGTGCAGGGTGACACCGTTCCCGCTGCGCACGTGGTGATCGGTGAGCACACCGGCGCCGCTTCGGCCTACGTCGGCATGACCCGCGGCCGGTCGTCGAACACCGCTCACCTCGTCGCGGCCGACGTGGCTGAGGCACGGGAGCAGTGGATCGCCGTCTTCGGCCGCGACCGGGCCGACCTCGGCCCCGGCCACGCTGCCGAGCTGGCCGCTCGAGAGGCCGCCCGCGACCGCCAGGAGCGGTCGCCCGACCGGACGGCAGCCGCTCCCCCGCGGCCGGTCGCACCGGGACCGAGCGTCCCCCGGCCCGAGGCGGAGCAGCGGGGAGCATCCCTCGCCCCTGCAGGTGCCGCACCGGGCATCGGTCGATGAGCAGGGCCGCCTCCACCGGCGGGCCGCGGGCCCGGACACCAGCAGCAGGAGGAGAACTGGAGCATTTCGGAAGCCGTCGGTGGTCGGCTGCCACCCATCGCGCCCAAGAGGCGCCTTCTCCCGTGACGGAGCACAGCCCACCGGAGCCAGCCATGTCCGACGATCCCGCCAGCCGCGAGCCCGAACTGCTCACCATCACCGAGGCCGCCGAGCTGCTCCGCGCTCCGGTGGCCACCCTTCGGTACTGGCGCCACCTGGGCACCGGTCCGCGCAGCTTCCGCCTCGGCCGCCGCGTCCTCTACCGCTCCGACGACCTGCGCAGCTGGATCGACGCCCAGCGCGACGACCAGGCCTCCGCCGCAGCGGGCGTCCGGCGGTGACCGCCCCGACCCACGGCGCACACCGCCGTCCACAGATCGTGCCGCGGCCGTCCAGAGAGGCGGGGATCGACGGCAGGCTCTCTCCCGAGATGAGCGCGCCGGTGGTAGACCTCCGCCGGCGTGGGGCCCGGCCGGGGCTCGAGAGAGGCGGGTGATCGACGATGGGGTCGATCGCCAGGCGGCCTGACGGCACCTACCGGCCGCGATACCGCGACGCGCAGGGCAAGGAGCACGCCCGCCACTTCAAGCGCAAGGTCGACGCCCAGCGATGGCTCGACGAGGTCACCGCCGCGGTGCAGACCGGCAGCTACGTCGACCCCAAGCCGGCCCGGCTGACGGTCGGCGAGCTGGCCCCCGTCTGGTTGGCCGGGAAGATCAACCTCAAGCCCACCTCGCGCGCCCGATACGCCGACGTCCTCAAGACCCACGTGATACCGCGCTGGCGAGACGTGCCGCTGATCCGGGTCACCCACGGCGACGTCCAGGCCTGGCTGTCCGAACTCTCCGCCGCCGGCCTGGCCGGCGCCTCGGTCCGCAAGGCGCAGGGCGTCCTATCCGGCATCCGCGGGCTCGCCGTCAAGGACCGGCGGCTCGCGGTCAACCCCGCGCTGGGGGTTGCCCTGCCCCCGCTGGAGCAGCAGCGCCGCCGGTATCTCACCGCCGAGCAGCTCGAGGCGCTCGCCGACGCAGCCGGCCCCGGCCGCGTCGCCGTCCTGGTGTTGGGCTACTGCGGCCTGAGCTGGTCGGAGCTGGCCGCCCTGCGGGTGCGGAACTTCGACCTGCTGCGCCGCCGGGTCCTGATCGAGGAGGCGGTCACCGAGGTTGATGGCAAGACCCTTGCCTGGGGCACCCCGAAGACCCATGCCCGCCGCTCGGTCCCGCTGCCGCGGTTCCTCGTCGACGAGCTCGCCCGCACGGTGGTGACCCGTCCCCCGGACGAGCTGGCCTTCCCGTCACCGCAGGGGGCGGTGCTGCGCAACCGCAACGCCCGCTCGGCCTGGTTCGACGCCGCCGCCGCGGCCATCGGGGAGCCCGGGCTCACGCCGCACGAGCTGCGGCACACCGCGGCCTCGCTGGCGATCAAGGCCGGCGCCAACGTCAAGGCCGTGCAGCGGATGCTCGGGCACGCCTCGGCGGCAATGACCCTGGACCGCTACGCCGACCTGTTCGACGACGACCTGGACGACGTGGCCAACCGGCTGGACGTCCTGCGGTCCGCAACCTTGCGGACTTTTGCGGACTTTTTGCGGACTGCGCCCGATCCGGACCGCCCCGACGGGACTGGAGAATCGGCGAAACCGCAGGTCAACCATGGTGGAGAAGGAGTGGAGACGAGGGGAATCGAACCCCTAACCCCCGCCTTGCAAAGGCGGTGCTCTGCCAATTGAGCTACGTCCCCGGTGCGGGGCGGGTGCCCCGGTGGGTCAGCGTGCGGTGGGGGTGCTGACCGCCTGTGGACCTCGGGTCGCCTCGGCCCACAGGTCGGCCTCGGCCTTCCCGGCGGACCGCTTGCGGACGAGGGCCAGGGCCGCTGCCCCGGCTGCCGCCAGAGCCAGCTTCTTCAGCACGCGGTGTACCTCCTCGACGGGAGTTCCCGGCTCCCTGGCGGGGCCGGCCGGCCCGTCGGGAGGACGGGCCGGGTGGCGCGTGGGGCGCCGGGCACGGGTGGGCCTGGGAGGACTTGAACCTCCGGCCTCATCCTTATCAGGGATGCGCTCTAACCGCCTGAGCTACAGGCCCGTGAACCTCGAACAGCGTACCTGGCTCGTCCGAGGCGATCGGAGGGGGGTGTCCCCCCTCCTCCTAGTCCCGCTCGGAGAGGGTCACCTCGAGGCCGCCGACCAGGTCGGAGCACATGTTGTAGATGAACGCGGCGACGGTGCACAGCGCGGTCATGAGCACGATGTTGATCGCGCCGATGACCGCCGCCCCGCCGAACACGATGCCCGGGGTGATGACCTCGCTGCTGCCGTCGGCACCGGAGGCGGTGCCGAGCTGACCGAACAGGTCGTTGAGGGTCTCGAAGACGCCGAGGCCGGAGAGCACCCCGTAGAGGACGCCGACGGCGACCATCCAGATGAAGAACATCGCGATGGACAGCACCAGGGAGATCTTCAGCGCCGACCAGGTGTCGATGTGCCGCAGCTGCAGGCGGGCCCGACGGGGGCCGCGAGCGGCCTTCTGCTTACCGGGCTTGCCGCCGGACGCGGACGGGCCGCCGGTCCCCGACGCCGGAGCGGCCGTGGTCGCGACGGCTCCGGTCGCCGGACCCGTCCTGGCCGGCGTGGCGGGACCGGTTGCCGGCGTGGCGGGACCGGTTGCCGGCGTGGCGGGACCGGCGGCCGGCGACTCGGGCGCGACCGGCACCGTGGTGTCGGCCGGGGTCACCCGCTGGGTACCCGTGGCCGGCGTGGACGGCCCGGCTGCGGCGGCGCCCTCCCCGTCGGCGGCGGGCTGCTGGCCGGTCGGCGTCCCCTCCGAGGTGGTGGCGCCCCCAGGCCGGGACCCGGTGCGCACCGAACCCTGCGTCCGGTCGCTCATGCGAGTCTCCCGTTCCCCAGCGGCCCTCGCCGCTCCCTCGTACCCGGGTGTCCCGGCTCGCGGCCGGGGGCGCCCGGGCGCCGGTCAGATCTGTGCTGGCATGACCGGAGGAGGTGCGGCACCGCGACCCGGGGGCCCGGCCGCCGCACCTCCTCCGTCATCGTGCCCAGACTAGGCGGCAGGCTCGTCGTTGTCCGTCGTCCGCGCGATTGCCACGATCGACACGTCTTCCGGCAAGTTCATGAGCTTGACACCCATGGTGGCGCGGTCCTTGTTGTGGCGGACGCCGTTGACCGGCGTCCGGATGACGCCGCCGCCGGAGGTGATCGCGTAGAGCTCGTCGCCGAGCCGCACCGCCAGGGCGCCGACGAGCGAGCCCTTGCGCGCCTTGGGGTCGGCGGTGAGCACGCCCTTCCCGCCGCGGCCCTGGTTCGGGTAGTTCTCGATCCCGGTCCGCTTGGCGAAACCGCGCTCGGTGGCGACGAGGACGTCGACGCCCTCCTCGACCACGATCATCGACAGCAGCCGGTCGTCGGAGGTCAGCGAGATGCCGCGGACGCCCTCGGTCGCCCGACCCATCGGCCGCAGGGCGGCGTCGTCGGCCTTGAACCGGATCGACATCGCCTTGCGGGTGACCAGCAGCAGGTCCTGCTCGGGGTCGATGAGCGCGGCACCCACCAGCTCGTCACCGTCGCGCAGGTTGATGGCGATCACGCCGCCGCTGCGCGGGGAGTCGAAGTCGGTCAGGCGGGTCTTCTTGACCTGGCCGTTCGCGGTGGCGAGGACCAGGTACGGGGCGACCGAGTAGTCCTTGATCTGCATGACCTGGGCGATCCGCTCGTCCGGCTGGAACGCCAGGATGTTCGCCACGTGCGCGCCCCGGGCGGTGCGGTTGGCCTCGGGCAGCTCGTAGGCCTTGGCGCGGTAGACCCGGCCCTTGTTGGTGAAGAACAGGATCCAGTCGTGGGTGGAGCCCACGAAGAAGTGGTCGACGAGGTCGTCCTGCTTCAGCGCCGCACCCATGACGCCCTTGCCACCGCGCCGCTGCGACCGGTAGAGGTCGCTCTTGGTCCGCTTGGCGTAGCCGGTGCGGGTGATGGTGACGACGACCTCCTCCTCGGCGATGAGGTCCTCCATGGAGACGTCGCCGTCGTTGGCCACGAACTTCGTGCGCCGGTCGTCGCCGTACTTCTCCACGATCTCGGCGAGCTCGTCGTGGATGATCTGCCGCTGCCGCTCGGGGGAGTCGAGGATGGCCTGCAGGTCGGCGATGCGGGCCTCGATCTCGGCCAGCTCGTCCATGATCCGCTGCCGCTCGAGGGCGGCCAGCCGGCGCAGCTGCAGGTCGAGGATGGCCGTCGCCTGGATCTCGTCGACGTCGAGCAGCTCCATGAGGCCGCTGCGCGCCGCCTCGGCCGACTCGCTGTTGCGGATCAGCGCGATGACGTCGTCGAGGTGGTCGAGGGCCTTGGCGTAGCCGCGCAGGATGTGCGCGCGCTCCTCGGCCTTCCTCAGCCGGTAGCGGGTCCGCCGCTGGATGACGTCGACCTGGTGGGCGACGTAGTAGCGGATGAGCTCGTCCAGGCGCAGCGTCCGCGGGACGCCGTCGACGATGGACAGCATGTTGCAGCCGAACGTCGTCTGCAGCTGGGTGTGCTTGTAGAGGTTGTTCAGGACGACCTTGGCCACGGCGTCCCGGCGCAGGGTGATGACCAGCCGGCGGCCGACGCGGTCGGAGGACTCGTCGGCGATCTCGCTGATGCCCTGGAGCCGGCCGTCCTTGACCCCCTCGGCGATCGCCTCGGCCAGGTTGTCCGGGTTGACCTGGTAGGGCAGCTCGGTGCAGACCAGCTGGACGCGCCCGCGGGCGTCCTCCTCGACGGTGACGACCGCCCGCATGCGCACCGAGCCGCGGCCGGTGCGGTAGGCGTCCTCGATGCCCTCCCGGCCGACGATCAGGCCGTGGGTGGGGAAGTCGGGGCCGGGGATGCGCTGCATGCAGGCGGTGAGCGCCTCCTCCGGCTCGGCGTCCGGGTGCTCGAGCATCCAGAACACCGCCTCCGCCACCTCG
Source organism: Geodermatophilus sabuli (assembly GCF_900215145.1). Taxonomy (GTDB): domain Bacteria; phylum Actinomycetota; class Actinomycetes; order Mycobacteriales; family Geodermatophilaceae; genus Geodermatophilus; species Geodermatophilus sabuli. The sequence goes on from NZ_OBDO01000007.1 coordinate 165,972, forward strand.
CGGAGGTTGTGCGGCGGCATGTTGGTGGCCATGCCGACCGCGATGCCGGCCGAACCGTTGATCAGCAGGTTCGGGATGCGCCCCGGCAGGACCAGGGGCTCCTGGTTCTTGCCGTCGTAGTTGGGCTGGAAGTCGACGGTGTCCTCGTCGATGTTGGCCAGCATCTCCATGGCCAGCGGGGTGAGCCGGGCCTCGGTGTACCGCATGGCCGCGGCCGGGTCGTTGCCCGGCGAGCCGAAGTTGCCCTGCCCGTCCACCAACGGGTAGCGCATGGCCCAGGGCTGGGCCAGCCGGACGAGGGCGTCATAGATCGAGCTGTCGCCGTGCGGGTGGTAGTTACCCATCACCTCACCGACGACGCGGGCGCACTTGACGTAGCCGCGGTCAGGGCGGAAGCCCTGGTCGAACATGGCGAACAGGACGCGTCGGTGCACCGGCTTGAGGCCGTCACGGACCTCGGGCAGGGCGCGGCCGACGATGACCGACATCGCGTAGTCGATGTAGCTGCGCTGCATCTCCTGCTGGAGGTCGACCGGTTCGACGCGGTCGCGGGCAGGGGTCTCGGTCACGTTTCAGGTCCTCATGGTTCGGTCGGCCCCGTCCCGGGTCCCGCCCTGAGCTTGCGAAGGGCGGGGAGGACGGGGTCCTTGTACGAGCAGTGGGGAGCGAGGGGGCCGTTCCTCAGACGTCGAGGAAGCGGACGTCCTTGGCGTTGCGGGTGATGAAGCTGCGGCGGGCCTCGACGTCCTCGCCCATGAGGATGCTGAACAGCTCGTCGGCGGTCGCGGCGTCCTCGAGCGTGACCTGCAGCAGGATCCGCGTCTCGGGGTTCATCGTGGTCTCCCACAGCTCGGTGGCGTTCATCTCACCGAGACCCTTGAAGCGCTGGATCGCGTCGTCCTTGGGCAGCTTGCGGCCGGACTCGGCGCCGGCCTTGAGGACGGCGTCGCGCTCCTTGTCGGTGTAGACGTACTCGTCACCGAACTTGCCGCCCCACTTGATCTTGTACAGCGGCGGCTGCGCGAGGTAGACGTAGCCGGCTTCGACCAGCGGCCGCATGAAGCGGAAGAGCAGCGTCAGCAGCAGGGTGCGGATGTGCTGGCCGTCGACGTCGGCGTCGGCCATCAGCACGATCTTGTGGTACCGCAGCTTGGAGACGTCGAACTCGTCGTGGATGCCGGTGCCGAAGGCAGTGATCATCGACTGGACCTCGGCGTTCTTGAGGACCCGGTCGATGCGCGCCTTCTCGACGTTGATGATCTTCCCGCGGATCGGCAGGATCGCCTGGAACATCGAGTCGCGACCGGACTTGGCCGAGCCGCCGGCCGAGTCGCCCTCGACGATGTAGATCTCCGAGGCGCGCGGGTCGGTGGAGCGGCAGTCGGCCAGCTTGCCGGGCAGCGAGTTGTTGCTCAGCAGGTTCTTCCGGGCCAGCTTGCGGGCGTCCTGCGCCGCGCGCCGCGCCCGGGCCGCCGACGAGGCCTTGTTGATGATCGTCTTGGCCTCGGTCGGGTTGGCCTCGAACCAGTGCGCGATCTGCTCGTTGCAGATCTTCTGGACGAAGCCCTTGACCTCGGTGTTGCCGAGCTTGGTCTTGGTCTGGCCCTCGAACTGCGGGTCGCCGAGCTTGACGGAGACGATCGCGGCCAGGCCCTCGCGGATGTCCTCACCCGTGAGCTTCTCGTCCTTGGCCTTGAAGAGCTTCTTCTCCTCGGCGTAGCGGTTCACGATCGAGGTCAGCGCGGTGCGGAAGCCCTCCTCGTGGGTGCCGCCCTCGTGCGTGTTGATCGTGTTGGCGAACGAGTAGACCGACTCGGAGTACGCATCGGACCACTGCATGGCCACCTCGACGCTCATCCGCATGTCGTTCTTGCCGGTGCCCTCGGCCCCGAAGCTGATGATCGAGCGGTGGATCGGCGTCTTCTTGACGTTGATGTGCTTGACGTAGTCCTCGAGCCCGCCGTCGTAGCGGTAGGTGATCTCGGTCGGCTCGAACGCGCGGGCCTCGGCACCCGGCTGGGGGGCGATCTCGGCGAGCGTGACCTCCTCGGCCAGGCCGGTCTCGGCCTTGCTCTGACCGGGCCGCTCGTCGCGCAGCACGATGGTCAGGCCCTTGTTGAGGAAGGCCATCTCCTGCAGCCGGCGGCTGATGGTGTCGAACGAGTAGCTCGTCGTCTCGAAGATGTCGCTGTCGGCCCAGAAGGTGATCTGGGTGCCGGTCTTGGTCGTCGGGCCGACCTCCTCCAGCGGACCGGGCTTGGCCATGTCGTAGGACTGGTGCCACTCGGTGCCGTCGCGCCAGATGCGCACGTCCAGCCGGGTGGACAGCGCGTTGACGACCGTGACGCCGACGCCGTGCAGGCCGCCGGAGACCGCGTAGCTCTTGCCGTCGAACTTGCCGCCCGCGTGGAGGATGGTCATGACCACCTCGACGGTGGGCCGCTTCTCCACCGGGTGCATGTCGACGGGGATGCCACGGCCGTTGTCCTCGACCCGGACCCCGCCGTCGGCCAGGAGGGTCACCCGCACGGTGTCGCAGTGGCCGGCGAGGGCCTCGTCGACGGAGTTGTCGACGACCTCCCACACCATGTGGTGCAGACCCCGCTCACCGGTGGAGCCGATGTACATGCCGGGACGCTTGCGCACGGCCTCGAGGCCCTCGAGGACCGTGATCGAGCTGCCGGAGTACGCGTTGTCAGTCTGGGGTCGAGCGACCACGTGGGGCCCTTCTGTCGCGCAACCGACGCACGGCTCCCCCGCAGGGCGGGGAGGGCAGGACGCGGGACGGCGTTGCACCTTCGAGGGCGCAGAACGACGCTGAGCCGGTTGCTGGCGGTTTCTCGTCTCCCAGGATACCGGGTGGTACGACAGGAATGCCGCCGTCCACGCCCTCAGGGCGTTCCTGCGCCACTCCGGGCTCGCTCGCCACCCCCTGTGGCGGCCCCCGGGTCGACATGCCGTCCCGGGCTCGCCTGGCGGCCCGGTCGACGGGCGGCCCCAGCGGGGGCAGGGGTCCGCCGTCAGTTGACGGGGCCGCCCTTGGTGAACCGGTCGGGGTCCAGGGGCGGGACGGCGGGCCCGGTGCGGCGGTTGATGAGCACCGTGACGCCCCACAGGACGACGCCGATCACCAGCAGCACCCCGGCGATCCGGTACTGCTCCGTGGGCCGGCCGGCCCACGGCGTGGCCAGGAACGCGCAGGCCAGGGCCCCGATGACGGGCAGCACGGTGGGGGTGCGGAAGTGGTCGGCGTCGATCTCGTCCTTGCGCAGCACCAGGACCGCGACGTTGACGACGGTGAAGACGATCAGCAGGAGCAGCGCCGTCGTGCCGCCCAGGGCCGGCACCGCGCCCACGAACGTGATCAGCCCGAACGCCAGCGCGGTGGTGAAGAGGATCGCGGTGGTGGGGGTGCGCCGCTTGGCGTGCACCCGGCCCAGCAGCGGCGGGAGCACGTGCTGGCGGCTCATCCCGTAGACCAACCGGCTGGCCATCAGCATGTTGATCAGCGCCGAGTTGGCGACGGCGAACATCGTGATGACGCCGAAGATGCCGATGGGGAAGCCGGGCGCGCCGGCCTCGACGACCTGCAGCAGCGGGGTGTCGCCCTGGCTGAGGGCCTCGGCCGGCACCAGCGCGATCGCCGAGATCGAGACGAGCACGTAGATGAGCCCGGTGGCCAGCAACCCGGCGAGCAGCACCTTCGGGAAGATCCGCCGCGGCTCCTTGCACTCCTCGGCCATGTTCACCGAGTCCTCGAAGCCGACCATCGCGAAGAAGGCCAGCCCGGTCGCCGCGATCACCCCGCCGACCACCGACCGGTCGCCGGTGTCGAACTCCGTCACGCGGGAGAAGTCGCCCTCGCCCAGCCCCAGGGCCCAGACGCCGACCCCGATGACGATGAGCAGGCCCGAGAGCTCCACGCAGGTGAGCACCACGTTGGTCTTGACGCTCTCCCCCACCCCGCGGTGGTTGACCAGCGCGACCAGTGACATGAAGCCCAGGCCGATGAGGGTGATCCCGATGCCGTCCTCGATGCCGAGCCCGAACACGCTGGCCGCATTGGCGCTGAACGCCCGGGCCGCGGTGGACGCCGAGGTGATGCCGGAGCTCATCACCGCGAAGGCGACGAGGAAGGTGACGAAGTGGATGCCGAACGCCTTGTGCGTGTACAGCGCCGCGCCGGCCGCCTGCGGGTACTTCGTCACCAGCTCCAGGTAGCTGAACGCGGTGACCAGCGCGACCAGGAACGCGACCAGGAACGGCAGCCACACGACCCCGCCGACCTGGGCGGCGACCTGGCCGGTCAGCGCGTAGATCCCGGTGCCGAGGATGTCGCCGACGATGAACAGCAGGAGGAGCCCGGGCCCCATGACCCGCTTGAGGGTGGGTTGACCGTCCTCGGTCCGTTCCGGTGCCTCGGTGGTGTCGGCCATGGCTGCCTCCTGCTGAGCTCGTGCCGGGTCACGTCCCTGTCCGACCCCGTTGGCCGTGCCGTGGTGCCCGATCGTGGTCCTCGTGCCCGTCGCGCGCGACCCGAGCGCGACACCTTCCGACGGCCGACACTCGGGCCATGGCCGAACCCGTCGCCCCCCCGAAGACCTGCCTCGTCACCGGGGCCACCGGCTACATCGGCGGGCGGCTGGTGCCCGAACTGCTCGCCGCCGGTCACCGGGTGCGGGTCATGACCCGCACCCCGGAACGGCTGCGCGACCACCCGTGGGCCGGCCGGGTCGAGGTGGCCCGCGCCGACGCCGGGGACGCCGAGGCGGTCGCGGCCGCCTGCGCCGGGGTCGACGTCGTCTACTACCTGGTCCACGCCCTGGGCACCGGCCCGGAGTTCGAGGAGACCGACCGGCGGACGGCGCGGGTCGTGGCCGGCGCCGCCCGGGACGCCGGGGTGGGGCGGCTGGTCTACCTCGGCGGGCTCGAGCCGGCCGACGAGGAGCTCTCCCCGCACCTGCGCTCGCGCGCGGAGGTGGCGCAGATCCTGCTGGCGTCCGGCGTGCCGGCCGTCGTCCTGCGGGCGGCGGTGGTGCTGGGGTCGGGGTCGGCGTCGTTCGAGATGCTGCGGTACCTGACCGAGCGGCTGCCGGTGATGGTGACGCCGCGGTGGGTGCACAGCCGCATCCAGCCGATCGCGATCCGCGACGTGCTGCGCTACCTGGTCGGCTGCGCCACCCTGCCGGCCGACGTCTCCCGCTGCTTCGACATCGGCGGCCCCGACGTCATGGACTACGCCGAGATGATGCAGCGGTTCGCGACCGTGGCCGGGCTGCCGCGGCGGCGGATCCTGCCGGTGCCGCTGTTCACGCCGTCGCTGTCCAGCCACTGGGTCGGTCTCATCACCCCCGTACCGGCCGGGATCGCGCGGCCGCTGGTGGAGTCGCTGCGCAACACCGTGGTCTGCGGCGAGCACGACATCGCCCGGTACGTGCCCGACCCGCCCGGCGGGCTGCTCGGCTTCGACGAGGCGGTGCGGCTGGCGATCCAGCGCGTCTCGAACGCCACGGTGGCCACCCGGTGGTCCTCGGCCTCCGTGCCCGGTGCGCCGTCGGACCCGCTGCCGACCGACCCGGACTGGGCCGGCGGCAGCCTGTACGTCGACGAGCGCACCCAAGAGACCACCGCGACGCCGTCCGCACTGTGGCGGGTGGTCGAGGGCATCGGCGGGGAGAACGGCTGGTACTCCTTCCGGCTCGCCTGGGAGGTGCGCGGCTGGCTGGACCGCGCGGTCGGCGGCGTGGGCCTGCGGCGGGGACGGCGCTCGCCGTCGCAGCTCTACGTCGGCGACGCCCTCGACTTCTGGCGCGTGGAGGAGATCGAGCCCGGCCGGCTGCTGCGGCTGCGCGCCGAGATGCGGGTACCCGGGCTGGCCTGGCTGGAGTTCCACGTGGAACAGGAGGGCGGGCGCACCCGGCTGCGGCAGAAGGCGACCTTCCGGCCGCACGGGCTGTTCGGCCACGTCTACTGGTGGGCGCTCGTGCCGTTCCACGGGTTCGTGTTCGGCGGGATGCTCCGCAACACCTGCCGCGCCGCGGAGACGCATGATCAGCCTGGCTCACCGGAGCGCGTCCTGGTTCAGCGCCGACAGTGAGCCAGGACGCCGCAGGATCAGCCAGGCTGATCGTGCGGCGACCGGTCACACCAGCAGCTGGGCGGCGGCGAGCTCGCGGTACAGGGGGCTGGACTCGACCAGCTCGGCGTGGGTGCCGCGGGCGACCACCCGCCCGCCGTCGAGCACCACGATCTGGTCGCTGTCGAGCACCGTGGACAGCCGGTGGGCCACCACGAGCAGGGCGCGGTCCTCGGCGGCCGCGGCGAGGGTCTGCCGGAGCAGTTGCTCGTTGCGGGCGTCCAGGCTGGCGGTGGGCTCGTCGAGCAGCAGCAGCGCCGGGCGGGACAGCAGCGAGCGGGCGATCGCCAGCCGCTGCCGCTCCCCACCGGACAGCAACACGCCCTCGTCCCCCACCGGCACGTCGAGCCCTCGCGGGGAGCGCTGCACCACCTCGGTGAGGCCGACGTCGGCGAGCACCGCCCACAGCTGGGGGTCGGTGGCGTCCGGCGCCGCCAGTAGCAGGTTGTCCCGCACCGAGCCCGCGAGCACGGGGGCCTCCTGCTCGACGTACCCCAGTCGCGCTCGCAGCCCGGCCCGCGGCAGGTCGCGCACGTCGGTGCCGGCCCACCGGATCGCCCCGCCGGTCAGCGGGTAGAAGCCCTCGACCAGCGCCAGCACCGTCGACTTGCCCGCACCCGACGGCCCCACCAGCGCCACCCGGCTGCCGGCCGGCACCGCCAGGGACACCCCGCGCAGCACCTCGGTGCCGTCCGGATAGGCGAAGGAGACGTCGTCCAGTTCGAGCAGCGGGACCTCGCGGGACGGCGGCGCCGGCGGGACGGCGACGGCGGCGCTGCCGCGCTCGGGCCGGGCGTCCTCCTCCGGCGCCAGCCCGAGCACCTCCTGGATGCGGGCCAGTGCCCCCAGCCCGGTCTGCAGCTGGGTCCAGGCGCCGATCGCCTGTCCCAGCGGCATGACCAGCAGGAACAGGTACAGGATGAAGGCGACCAGGTCGGCGACGGAGATCGTGCCGGCCGCCACCCGGTACCCGCCCAGCCCGAGGACGGCGAGGAAGGCCCCCTGGACGGCGATCGAGCCGGCGGGGGAGACCAGCGCCTCCAGCCGCGCCACCCGGACGCCGGCCGCGTAGGCCCGCCCCGCGCTGGCGCCGACGACGTCGACCTCGCGGGCGGTGGCGCCGCTGGCGCGGATGGTGCGCACCGCCGACAGCGCCCGCTCCACCGCGGCGCTCATGGCGCCGACCTCCTCCTGGGCCTGCCGCGACAACCGGCGCACACCCCGGGACACGGAGGCGACGACGGCCACGCCGATGGCGACCGCGACGACGGTGACCAGCAGCAGCCACGCGTCCACCAGGGCCATCGCGACGAGCGCGCCGACGCCGACGACCACCGAGCCGACGATGTCGACGACGCCGGAGGTGACGGTGGCCCGCAGCAGCGTGGTGTCCGCGCCCACCCGGGACATCAGGTCCCCGGTGCGCCGCCGGTCGTACTCGGCGATCGGCAGGCGCAACAGCCGGTCGGCCACCGTCCGGCGGGTGGAGAGCACCACCCCCTCAGCGGTGCGCTGCAGCAGGTACTGCTGGAAGGCCGACACCGCCGAGGCGGCGACCACGACGACGACGAGCGCCACCACCGCCGGCAGCAGGAGCTGGCCCTCCCCGACCGCCTCGATCGCGCGGGCCACCAGCGCCGGCTGGGCCAGCGCGCCCGCGGCGGCCACCAGGGACAGCCCGGCGGCGCCCAGCAACGGCCGGCGGTGCGGGCGCAGCAGCGGGAGCAGCTCCCGCAGCCCGGCCGACGGCGCGCCGTCGGCCGCGGTCACGAGGACGCGGCGAGGGCGCCGACGATCGCGGTCAGCAGCCGGGCGTGGTGCTCGATGAGCTCGGGGCGGTGGCCGTCGGGCCGGATCGCGGCGACGAAGCCGCCCGCCCAGCTGCTCCCCTGACTGGCCGACGTCCAGAACTCGTCGCCGTCGTCGGTGCCCAGCAGCAGCCCGCGCACCGTCGCGTCCGCCACCAGCCGCCGCGTCACCGGGCCGTCCTCGGCGGCCAGCAGCACCCAGCGGGCGTCGAACTCCGGGTCCCCGCTGGGCACCTGCACCAGCCCGCCGGTGCGGTGCTTCCAGAACCGGGCCGGCGACAGCCGCAGCGACGGGACGGGGATCAGCACCGGCGCCGCGGTGATCGCGTACTCCGGCACCGCGTAGCGCCCGGAGGCGTAGAGGACGTCGAAGGCGACGAGCTCGGTGGAGCCGTAGCGGCCGCGCATCACCCCGGCCGGCCGGTGGTCCTTCGTCGCGCGGACCGGCGCGGAGGCGACCAGCTCGGCGAGCGGGGCGTCCTCCGGGCCGGTGCCGTCGGAGATCGCCCAGCCGTGCTGGACCGCCCAGCCCTGCGCGCCGACCACGTCGCCCTGGTAGGCGAAGACCCGCTCCACCTCACCCGGCTGGCGTGGACGGCGACCGCCGAACAGGCCCCCGCGCACCGGCTGCTCGGCCGGTGGGGGTGCCGGCTCCGGCGAGGGCCGGTCCCACGGCTCGTCGGACGACGTCCGGTTGTCCCAGGCCTCGGCCGGCGCCGGGGAGCCGGTCCCGGCGGGCGGTGGAACCGGTCGGACGGGCTCGGCGGCCGGCAGGTCCCAGCCCGGCGGCTGCCAGGAGGCGCCGGCGTCGGACGGCGGCTGCGCACCGGCGGGACCGTCCTCGGGGAACCGTCCCGGGGCCGAGCCGGGCGCCGGCTGCGCGTCGTCGTCCCCCAGGTGGGCGGGCTCCCGCCAGCCGCTGCCGTCGTCGGGCCGGTCGTCGAAGCCGTCGCGGTCGCGGGGGCTGCTCATCGCTGCATCGTCCTCCCGGAGCGGTCCGACGCGGACCGCTCCTATCCGTACGTGTCCCGTGGCCCCCGCCCGCGGACCGAGCGCGGGCCCTTCTTCCAGCTGGGGGCCGTCGGTCCGACAACGCGCAGGCGGGTCACGACGTCCCCGCCGACCTGCGCGCGCAGCCGGCCGAGGATGGTCGGGGCGAGCAGCCGCAACTGCGTCGCCCACGCGGTGGACTCCGCGACGACCAGCAGCTCGCCCTCGGTGAGGGTCTGCGGGGTGCAGTGTGCGGCGATGTCCGGGCCGACCAGCGCCGACCAGCGCCCGAAGACCGCGCCCACCTTGGTGTGCGTGCTCCAGTCCTGCGCGGTGACCAGAGAGTCGACCAGCCGGCCCAGCGGCTGTGGGTCGTCGTCCCCGGGCCGGGCGCCGGTCCAGGTCCGCCGCGGACCGGCGATCCGCCGCCGGGTCGGGCGCGGCCGGGCCGCCGACGCGGCGCGGGCGGCCTCCAGCGCCGCCCGCGCGATGTCGCTGGGCCGGGCGGGCGGGTCAGCGCTCACCGGACCTCCTCCTCGAGCACCGCAGCGTCCACCGGACCATCCTCGGCTGCCGCGGGGGCCAGTGGAACCGCCTGCCCACCGGCGACCTGCACGACCGTGCCGCGCAGCTCCGCCGGGACGTCGTCGAGCACCGCGGCGGTGATCAGCGTCTGCTCGGCCGATCGGGCCACCGCGACCAGGGCCGCGCGCCGGTCGGCGTCCAGCGTGGCGAAGACGTCGTCGAGCACCAGCAGCGGCTCCTCGCCGTCGGCCCGCAGGAGCTCGAAGCAGCCGAGCTTGAGGGCGAGCGCCAGCGACCAGGACTCCCCGTGGCTGGCGAACCCCTTGGCCGGCATGGTGCCCAGCGAGATGACCAGGTCGTCGCGGTGCGGCCCGACCAGGGTCATCCCCCGGTCCACCTCCTCGGCCCGGCGCTCGGCGACGCGGTCCCGCAGCGCCGTGCTGAGCTCGGCGGCGTCCGGCAGCCGGGCCCCCTCGACCAGCGGCGTCCCGTCCCCGGCCAGGGGGACGGTGCTGGCGTAGCCCAGCGCCGCCACCGCGGCGTCGGCCCCCGCGACCCCTGCGTAGGCGCGGGCGACGTGCGGACCGAGGTCGGCGAGCAGCCGCAGGCGGGCGGCGAGCAGCTGCCCGCCCAGGTCGATCAGGTGCCCGTCCCAGACGTCGAGGGTGGCCAGGGCGTTGCCGCGGGCCAGCCGGGCGGTCTTGAGCAGGGCGTTGCGCTGCTTGAGCACCCGGTCGTAGTCGCTGCGCACACCGGCCAGCCGCGGCGTCCGGCTGACCAGGAGGTCGTCGAGGAACCGGCGCCGCTCGGCGGGGTCCCCCCGCACCAGGACGAGGTCCTCCGGCGCGAACAGCACCGACTTCACCAGCCCGAGCAGCTCCCGCGGCCGCGGCAGCTGAGCCCGGTTGACCCGCACCCGGTTGGCCCTGCCCGGGTTGATCTCGATCTCGACGAGCAGCTCGCGGTCCTCGCGGCGCAGCGCCGCACGGACCACCGCCTGCCCCGCACCCTGGCGGACCAGCGGGGTGTCGCTGGCGACCCGGTGGCTGCTCATCGTGGCCAGGTAGCCGACGGCCTCGACGAGGTTGGTCTTGCCCTCGCCGTTGCGGCCGACGAAGACGGTCGGTCCGGGGCGGAGGGCCAGGTCCACCCGGTCCCAGTTGCGGAACGAGCCGAGCTGCAGGTGCCGGACGTACACGTGTCAGGCCCCTGAGGGGCAGAAATGGCCATTTCTGCCCCTCCGAGAGGTCGGGAGGAGCGTGCTCACGCGGGGCGCTCGGCCTCCTGCTCCCGGACCGCCTGCACCGCGTGCCCGCCGAACTGCTGGCGCAGCGCGGCGACGGCCTTCATCGTCGGCGAGTCCTCCTGCCGCGAGGAGAACCGGGCGAACAGCGAGGCGGCGATCGTCGGCATCGGGACGGCGTTCTCGATGGCCTGCTCGACGGTCCATCGCCCCTCACCGGAGTCCTCGGCGTACCCGCGGATGCGGTCGAGGTCCGGGTCCTCCTCCAGCGCGCGGACCAGCAGGTCCAGCAGCCACGAGCGGATGACGGTGCCCTGGGTCCAGGACTTGACCACCCCGGGGACGTCCTCGATCAGGTTGACGGCGGCGAGCAGCTCATAGCCCTCGCCGTAGGCCTGCATCATCGCGTACTCGATGCCGTTGTGGACCATCTTCGAGAAGTGCCCGGCGCCCACCGGCCCGGCGTGCACGAAGCCCGCACCCGGCATCTCCTGGCCCGAGGCGTCGACCGGCGCCGGCGGCTTGAGGGCGTCGAAGGCCGGCTGCACCTTGGCGACGTCGTCCTTCGTGCCGCCGACCATCAGCGCGTAGCCGTTCTCCAGGCCCCACACCCCGCCGGAGACGCCGGCGTCGACGTAGCCCACGCCCTTCTCCCGGCACAGCACGTCGTGGACCTGGTCGTCGGTGTACTTGGAGTTGCCGCCGTCGACGATGACGTCGCCGGGGCTGAGCAGCTCGGCCAGCTCCTTGACCGTCGCCCGCGTCGGCTCCCCGGCGGGCACCATCACCCACACCACCCGCGGGGCGGAGAGCGCCTCGACCAGCGCGGGCAGGCTGTCGACGTCCCGCTTGTCGGGGTGGTGGTCGAAGCCGACGACCTCGTGACCGGCACGGCGCAGCCGCTCGGCCATGTTGCCGCCCATCTTGCCCAGCCCGATCAGCCCCAGCTGCACGACGACGTCCTCTCCTCGCAGTAGAAGGACCCTCCTGCCCCCCACCACTCGCAGGCTCGCGGCGGGACCCTGCAGGAGAGCCTGCCTCGGCACGGGCCGAGGCGCGACCGGTTGGTTCACCCAGGCAGGCGCACCGGCATGATCAGGTAGCGGTAGCTGCCGGGCCGCTCGGCCGGCTTGGCGGGGGCGTCGTCGTCGGCGGCCGGCTCCTCCACACCGGACAGGACGGCCGGCTTCAGCGGGCTGGTGAAGTCCATGCGCGCCCGGGGCGTGTGCACCGCGGCCAGCCCGTCGAGCAGGAACGTCGGGTTGAAGCCGATGGTCAGCGGCTCCCCGTCGAACTCGACGTCGCAGCGCTCCTCCGCCTGCCCCTCGTCGTCGCTGCCACCGGCCCGCAGGGTGACCTGCCCCGGCGTGAACTCACAACGCAGCGGCGTACCGCGCTCGGCGACGAGGGCGACGCGCTTGGCGGCGTCGGTGAACAGCCCGACCGGCAGCACCGCGTTGGCGTGCGACTCGCTGGGCATGATCGCGCGGTACTTGACGAACTCGGCGTCCAGCAGCCGGGTGGTGGTCTGCCGGTCCTTGCCCGACAACCCGAGGATGCCCTCCCCGGAGGTGCCGGAGGACAGCGACAGGGTGATCTCCGGCCCGCTGGTCAGCGTCTTGGCCGCGTCGGCCAGCGTGCGGGCCGGGACGAGGACCGCCGCCGACAGCCCGGGCGTCTCCGGACGCCAGGCGAACTCCCGCACCGCCAACCGGTAGCGGTCGGTGGCCGCGAGGGTGACGAGGTCGTCCTCGATCTCCAGCCGGACACCGGTGAGCATGGGCAGGGTGTCGTCACGGCCCGCGGCGACGGCCACCTGGCCGACCGCCTCGGCGAAGACGTCACTGTCCACCACCCCGGCCGAGGACGGCATCGACGGCAGGGAGGGGTAGTCCTCCACCGGCAGCGTCGGCAGGCTGAACCGGGCGTTGCCACAGGCAATGGACAGCCGCGGGCCCTCCGCGGTGACGTCGACCGGGTGCGGCGGCAGCGCCCGCGTGATCTCGGCCAGCAGCCGGCCGGGCACGAGCGTGCGACCACTCTCCGTGGCCTGCACGTCGACCTCCGCGCGGGCGGAGACCTCGTAGTCGAACCCGCTCACCGACAGCTGACTGCCGTCCACCTCGAGCAGGATGCCGGCCAGGACCGGCACCGACGGCCGGGGCGGCAGGCTGCGCGCCGTCCACGCAACGGCATCGGCGAGCACCTCACGTGCCACCCGGAACTTCATGACCCGATCCACCCCAGCTCTGTCGTACCGCTTCGTTGCGGTGCTCATGGTGCCGTGTGACAGGGACATGCGGGTAACTGCGGCCCCGATCAGGTGTGCTGGAGCCCCTCGAGACCCTGCTTCCCCACCCTGAATGTGGTTCGAGAACTCATCGAGACAACTCCCTCATCCTCGTCATCACTGGTGTGGAAGCTGGGGATCGAGGCCCTTTGCGCAGGCCAGCCCCGAAGTCGACATGTTGGCCGACTGTGGGTGCAGCGACCGTCCCTGTTGTCGACACGTGGACATCTCGACGTCCGTGCACACCGACCGCCGTCTCTCCACCTGCTGTCCCCTGGTTCCCCCAGTACCCGTCCCCAGGTCCTGTGCACGACGGCGGCGCCGATGGCGCGACCGGACGGGGGCTCGGCCGGCACGGAACGCATACCAGCAGGTCAACGACGTGCGGACGACGGGGAGGTGGCCAGGGGACGACGGCACTCCCACGGAGAGGCGTCACGACGCGTGAGGTGGTCGGTACGAGATACCCCCAGACTGTGCACATCCCTGGGGACAACTCGTCGACGAGTCGACCGCAGGCCGGACGGCCAGCGCGGCCTTCCCCGGACGAGGCACGGCATGACGCCATGCACACGGTTGCCCACAGGTGTGGAGAAGTCGACAGTCTCCACCGGCGGCCCACCGGCCGCCACCGCAGCGGACCGTCGTCGTCCGGGTGTCCTGGCCCGCCCCGTCGGCCGGCGTCGCCGTCGACCGAGGCGTCCCGGGCTACTGGCGGGCGCGGCTCTTGATGCGGGCGGTCAGCTCCGTGACCTGCGTGTACGTGGCCCGGCGCTCGCTCATCAGGTTGGTGATCTTCTTGACGGCGTGCATGACCGTGGTGTGGTCCTTGCCGCCGAAGGAGGCCCCGATCCGCGGCAGCGACAGCTCGGTCAGCTCGCGGCACAGGTACATCGCGATCTGCCGGGCGTTCACCAGCGTGCGGCTGCGGTTGGCGCCCTGCAGCTCCTCCATCGTCACGGAGAAGTACTCGGCCGTGGCCGCCATGATGATCGCCGCGGTGATCTGGGGGCCCTGCTCGTCGCTGATCAGGTCCTTGAGCACCAGCTCGGCCAGCGGCAGGTCGACCTGCTGCTTGTTGAGGCTGGCGAACGCGGTCACCCGGATCAGGGCGCCCTCGAGCTCGCGGATGTTGGTCTGCACCTTGCTGGCGATGAACTCCAGCACCGCGTCGGGCACCTGCAGCCGCTCGCCGTAGGCCTTCTTCCGCAGGATCGCGATGCGGGTCTCCAGGTCCGGCGCCTGGACGTCGGTGATGAGGCCCCACTCGAAGCGGGTGCGCAGCCGGTCCTCCAGCGTCGTCAGCTTCTTCGGCGCGCGATCGGAGGTGATGACGATCTGCTTGCTGGCGTTGTGCAGCGTGTTGAAGGTGTGGAAGAACTCCTCCTGCGTCCGCTCGGCGCGCTCCAGGAACTGGATGTCGTCGATCAGCAGGAAGTCGATGTCGCGGTAGCGACGGCGGAAGTCCTCGGCCCGGCCGGAGTGCACCAGGTTGATGAACTCGTTGGTGAACTCCTCGGTGCTCACGTAGCGGACCCGCACGTTGGGAAACATCCGCGCCGCGTAGTGCCCGATGGCGTGCAGCAGGTGCGTCTTGCCCAGCCCGGAGTCGCCGTAGATGAACAGCGGGTTGTAGGCCCGTGCCGGCGCCTCGGCCACGGCGACCGCCGCGGCGTGGGCGAACCGGTTGCTGTTGCCGATGACGAAGCTGTCGAAGACGTACTTCGGGTTCAGCCCCGGGTCCTGCGCACCGGCCGGCGCCCGGCGGTCGCCGAACAGCGGGACGGCGTCGCCGCCGCGACCGCCCGACCCGCGGCCCTCACCCCGGCGGCCCCGGCCGCCGGCCGGCGGCCGGTCGTCAGCGTGCCCACCCGGTTCCAGGTCGAAGGGGAGGACGGCGGCACCGTCCTCGTCCACGTCGCCACCGCCCCAGTCACGGTCGGCTCCGCGGGTGCCCCGGCCGGTGGCCCGCCGCGTCGGCGGGCTCCAGTCGGTGGCCGGCCGGTCCTCGTCGTCCCCGGCCGGCGCCGGCCGCTCCGGGGGACCGGGGCGGCCGGTGACGTCGCGCTCCCAGGTCAGCGGCCGGGTGACGTCGGCACGGACGCCGAAGGCACTGCGCCCGTCGTCGGCACGGTCCTGCGTCGCGCGGTCCTCCTCGGCGCGCTGCGCCTCCACCGCGGACCACGGGCGCCGGGTGGGGACCTCCACCCGCGGCTCCTCCTCGGGCCGCGCCGGGGTGTCCTCCACCTGGACGGCGACCCGGATGTCCCGGCCGAGCTGCTCGGACAGCGCCTCGGCCAGCACCCGGCGCATGCGCGACTCGAGCACCGTCTGGGTGAACTCGTTGGGCGCCGACAGCACCGCGGTGTCCTCGAACACCCCGACCGGACGGGTCAGGTTCAGCATCGCGTTCTGCTGTGGGGACAGACTCGTCGCCAGCCGTTCGCGGATCTGGTCCCAGACCGTCGCCAGGTCCACCGTGGCATCGGCCATGACCGTGTCCTCCCCAAACCGTGTGTTCGTCGCCACTGCCGCCAGGGTGCGCACCGCCGCGACCGGCCCCCCTTCGACAGTTCCCTGCTGTGGACAGGCGGGCACACGGTGTCCACACCGTCGTCCACAGGCTGTGCACGGTCGGCGACGCGCTGGTCCGGCAGCCGCTCGTGCGGACCGGGCAGGGACGTCGTCGCTGGTCAGGGAGGTGGTCGAGAGGTTGTTCGGTGAACGCGGTGGTCGGTCGACCCAGCGGGGCGGCCCCTGCGCCGGACGCGGATGTCCGGTGTGGAGCGACGGCGACGCTAACAGCCTCGTCCACAGCCCGGCAACGAGACCGGCGCGGTCGCCCGGCGCGCCGCGGGAACCGTCGTCGCCGGGCACCGGCGCACCGTCCTCCTCCGTTCCCGGGGGTCGGGGGACCGGAGTGGTCGGTGTGCGGACGGCCTCTCCGGCCCTCGCGATTCCTCGGCTATGCTGGTCGGAGTCTGTGGACGGGGTGCCGGTTCCTGCCGAGCTCCAACCGTCCCTCCGCGCGTGCCTGCCCCCCGGCCGGTGCGCACCGTCGATGTCGTGTAGTGGGAGTACCTCGTGAGCAAGCGCACGTTCCAGCCGAACAACCGCCGCCGGTCCAAGACCCACGGCTTCCGGCTGCGGATGCGCACCCGCGCGGGCCGGGCGATCATCGCCGGCCGTCGGCGCAAGGGTCGCGAGAAGCTCTCCGCCTGAGGTGCTGCCCGCGCAGGCACGCCTGCGCCGGCGTCCGGAGTTCACCGCGGTCGTCCGGTCCGGTCGGCGTGCCGGACGGCCGACCATGGTGCTCCACTACCTCCCCGAACGGCCCGTGACTCCGGCCGCCGGCACCGCCGGCGGGACCGGCAGTCCACGGGCCGGCTTCGTGGTGGGCAAGGCCGTGGGGAACTCCGTGGTGCGGCACCGGGTGACGCGTCGGCTGCGGGCGGTCGTCCTCGGCGAGCTGCACCGGCTACCCCCCTCGGCCGACCTCGTCGTCCGAGCGCGGCCCGAGGCGGCGACCGCCAGCTCGGTCGACCTGCGCCGCGACCTCGCCGCCGGTCTGGACCGGGTCCTCGGCTCGAGGGCCCGCACCCCGTGACCGGCACCTCGGCCACCTCCGGCGCCGCTCCCGCCGCACGCGGGCGGGGCTCCGCCGGCCGTGCCCTGCTGGGGACGGTGCGCTTCTACCAGCGGGCGATCAGCCCGGCCCTGCCACCGCGGTGCCGGTTCGCGCCCACCTGCAGCGCCTACGCCGTCGAGGCGATCGAGGTGCACGGCGCCGCCCGGGGCAGCTGGCTGGCGCTGCTCCGCCTGCTCAAGTGCGCGCCCTGGCACCCCGGGGGCTTCGACCCCGTTCCCTCAGCGAGCACCGCACCACCCGGAACCGACCGAGCCACCCCGCCGGCCCCCGCCCGGGCCCCGCAGGAGGAGTCCTCCCTTGCTTGACTGGCTGTACACCGCCATCTCGTGGGTCATGGCCCGGTGGCACTCGCTGTGGGACGTGGTCTTCGGTGACCCCGAGCCCGGGACGGGCCTGTCGGGCCTCACGTGGGCGCTGTCGATCGTCTTCCTCGTCGTCACGATCCGGCTGATCCTCTTCCCGCTGTTCGTCAAACAGATCAAGTCGCAGCGGGCGATGCAGGAGATCCAGCCGGAGATCCAGAAGCTCCGCAAGCAGTACGGCAGCGACAAGCAGGGCTTCAGCCAGGCGATGATGGCGCTGCAGAAGGAGCGGGGGGTCAACCCGCTGGCCGGCTGCCTGCCGATCCTGCCGCAGATCCCGGTCTTCCTCTCGCTGTTCCACGTCCTGCGCCGGCTCGCGCCCGGGGCGCCTGGCCTCTACGGCTGGAGCGACGAGCTCACCGACGAGGCGGCGCGCGCACCGTTCTTCGGGGCGCCCATCTCCTCCTCGTTCAACATGACCGGGGAGAAGGAGGCGGCGATCCTCGCGCTGCCGGGGGTCACCTACACCAGCATCCGGATCGTCGCCTTCGTCCTCATCGTCATCATGTGTGCGACGACGTACGTGACGCAGAAGCAGACGATGAAGCGCTCGGGGCCGGTCGAGGGCCAGGCCGCCACGGTGCAGAAGCTGCTGCTCTACGGCATGCCGATCAGCCTCTTCGTCACGGGGTTCTTCTTCCCCATCGGCGTCCTCCTGTACTGGTTCACCAACAACCTGTGGACGCTGGGCCAGCAGTTCTTCATCCTGCGCAAGATGCCGCCGCCCGGGTCACCCGCGGCCCTCGCCAAGGCGGCGGAGGACAAGCCGGCGATCGACCCGAAGACCCTCGCGCCCAAGCCCGGCGCCAAGCCGGTCCGGCCGAAGCCCGGCCGCCCCGCGGCGCCGTCGTCCACGGTCGACCCCGCCAACCCCACCGGGGACACCGCGCCGTCCGACGGCGCGACCGGCGCGAACGGCGCGAGCGGGGCGTCCGCCGCCGGGTCCAACGGCCAGGCGCCGGGTGCCAAGGGCTCGACCAACCGGCCGCGGGGGAACGCCGGCCGTGGCGGCAGTCCGGGCCCGGCGAACAGGGGCAAGCGCAAGCGCCGCTGACGGCGCCCACCGGCGTCCCTCGGACGCCCGCCGGCTCGCCGCCGGCTCCCGACCACCGGGGAAGCCCGGACGCCCGTACCGACTGGGAGGAAACGCCATGAGCGCCCCGCAGCACCCCACAGACACGGCCGCGACCGCCGAGGCGACGTCGGGTGCGGTCCTCAGCCCCGTGCCCGGCGACGCCGGCCCGGCTCAGCCCGACCTGCCCGACCCGGACGTCGACAGCGCCGACGCGGTGGTCGACCCGGCCGACACCGACGAGGACGGCGACGACCTGCTCGTCCGCGAGGGCGACGTGGCCGGGGACTACCTCGAGCGGCTGCTGGACATCCTCGACGTGGACGGCGACATCGACCTCGACGTCGAGGGTGACCGCGCCTCGGTCGCCATCGTCGGCGGCGAGCTGCAGGACCTCGTCGGACCGGACGGCTCGGTCCTGGAAGCCCTCCAGGAGCTGACCCGGCTGGCCGTTGCGCAGTCGACCGGTGTCCGCAGCCGGCTGATGCTCGACATCAGCGGGTTCCGCGCCAAGCGCCGCGCGGACCTCACCGCGCTGGCCGCGGAGGCTGCCCGCCGGGTGGCCCAGAGCCGACAGCCCGAGCGGCTGGCCGCGATGAACCCGTTCGAGCGCAAGGTCGTCCACGACGTGATCGCCGACGTCGCCGGCGTGCACAGCGAGTCGGAGGGCGAGGAGCCCAACCGCCGCGTCGTGGTCCTGCCGGACAGGTGAGCGCCTCCGCCGACGTCCCGGCCGCCCCACCGGCCCCACCCGTCGCGCGGCAGGTGTTCGGGGACGCCCTCCCCAGCGCCGAGCGGTACGTGGCCCGGCTCGCCACCGACGGCGTCACCCGCGGGCTGATCGGGCCGCGCGAGGTGCCGCGGCTGTGGGAGCGGCACGTGCTGAACAGCGCCGCCGTGGCGGAGGCGGTGCCGGAGGGTGCCCGTGTCGTGGACGTCGGCAGCGGCGCCGGCCTGCCCGGGATCCCGCTGGCGCTGGCGCGGCCGGACCTCCGGATCGCCCTGGTGGAGCCGATGGCCCGCCGCGTGGAGTTCCTGGAGGAGGTCGTCACCGAGCTCGGGGCGCCGTGGCGGGTGGTGCGCGGGCGGGCCGAGGAGCGCTCGGTGCGCACCGCCGTGGGGCCGGTCGACGTCGTCACCGCCCGCGCGGTGGCGGCGTTGCCCCGGCTGGCCTCGTGGTGCCGCGGGTTGATGCGCCCGGGCACGCTGCTGGTCGCCCTCGTCGGGGCCCGGGCCGTCGAGGAACTGCCCGCACTGGTTCCCGAGCTCGAGGCGGCGGGGATGCGGGACGTCCACGCGCGGGCTGTCGGCGCGGAGCTCGGCGACGCTGCCACTACCGTGGTGGTCATGACGCGTGGACAGCGGTGACCTCCCCTCGCTGTTCCACGTGGAACCCGTACATCTTCCCGAGCCCGTTCCACGTGAAACGGTTCGGCAGGAAGGACCCGAGATGACCGACCCGGGCCAGCGGCTGCGGAGCAGCCTCGCCGCCGATCAGGCGGTCAGTTCCGGTGCGGACTTCGACAGCCCCATCGCCATGGAGGCGATGCGCGCCACGCGGGTGCTGCACGCGGCCAACCAGGAGCCGTTCCCCCGCCCGGGGCGCATCCGGGTCATCACCATCGCCAACCAGAAGGGCGGCGTCGGCAAGACCACCTCGGCGGTCAACCTGGGGGTGGCACTGTCGCTGTACGGGCTACGGACGCTGGTCATCGACCTCGACCCGCAGGGCAACACCAGCACCGCGCTCGGCGTCGACCACAGCGTCGGGACGCCGTCGGTGTACGACGCCCTCGTCGGTGACAGCTCGCTGTCGGAGGTCGTGCACCCGACCACGGCGAGCCCGCTGCTGCTCTGCGTCCCGGCGACGATCGACCTCGCCGGCGCGGAGATCGAGCTGGTGTCCGTCGTCGCCCGTGAGTACCGGCTGCGCCGAGCGATCGAGGCCTACCTCACCGCGCTCCCGGCCGAGCAGCGGCCGCACTACGTCCTGGTGGACTGCCCGCCGTCCCTCGGCCTGCTCACGCTGAACGCGCTGGTCGCCGGGGACGAGGTGCTCATCCCCATCCAGTGCGAGTACTACGCGCTGGAGGGACTGGGCCAGCTGCTCAACAACATCGACCTGGTCCGCCAGCACCTCAACCCGGGCATCGCCGTCCGCACCATCCTGCTGACCATGTACGACGGCCGCACCAAGCTCGCCGACCAGGTGGCGGAGGAGGTCCGCAACCACTTCGGGGACCTCGTGCTCGACGCCGTCATCCCGCGCAACGTGCGGGTGTCCGAGGCGCCGGGCTACGGACAGTCGGTGCTCACCTACGACCCCGGCTCCCGCGGCTCGACGAGTTATGTCGACGCCGCCCGCGAACTGGCCGAGCGGGGCGTCTCCCTGCCGCCCCTCGCCTCCCGCTCGGGCCCCGGGATGCCCGCCGCTCCCCCGGCGCCACTGGGCGCGGCCTTCCCCGACACCGACGCGGCCGCCGTGCCCGTCCCCCCGTCCACTGAGGAGAGAGCATGACCAAGCGCGGCGGCCTGGGCCGGGGGCTCGCGGCACTGATCCCCACCAGCGCTCCACCCGTCGAGCAGCCGACGCTGCCGGACACCGAGCTCGGCGAGCGCCCGGCGGCCGCGGCGCCCTCGCCGCCCGAGGCGCCGGCCGTTCCCCCGGTGCACCTGCTGCCGCCGGCGGCCCAGGCGGCCGAGACGGTGGCCCGGCAGCGTGAGGAGACCGCGGTCGGCGTCCCCGGTGCCCAGCTGCGCGAGGTCGTCGTCACCGACGTCGCGCCCAACCCCAAGCAGCCCCGTCAGGTCTTCGACGACGAGGCGCTGGAGGAGCTCACCCACTCGGTGCGTGAGTTCGGCCTGCTGCAGCCGATCGTCGTGCGCGAGCGGGACGGCGACGCCAACGGCGGCTACGAGCTCATCATGGGCGAGCGCCGGCTGCGCGCCGCCCGCGCCGCCGGGCTGGACACCGTGCCGGCGATCGTCCGGGACACCACCGACGACGCCCTGCTCCGCGACGCCCTCCTGGAGAACATCCACCGCGTCCAGCTGAACCCGCTGGAGGAGGCGGCGGCCTACCAGCAGCTGCTGGAGGAGTTCGGCGCCACCCACGAGGAGCTGGCGCAGCGCATCGGTCGCAGCCGGTCGCAGGTCACCAACACCATCCGCCTGCTGAAGCTGCCGGTGAAGGTGCAGACGCGGGTCGCGGCCGGGGTCATCTCCGCCGGTCACGCCCGGGCGCTGCTGGGTCTGGCCGACGCCGAGGCGCAGGACGCGCTGGCCACCAGGATCGTCGCGGAGGGTCTCTCGGTTCGGGCCACGGAGGAGGCCGTCGCGATGGCCGCGGCCGAGCAGCCCTCGGCGAAGCGGCGCACCCGGCGGTTCAGCGCGCCCGGCGTCGAGGACCTCGCCGGCCGGCTCTCCGACGCCTTCGAGACCAAGGTGAAGATCCAGATCGGCCGGGCGAAGGGCCGCATCGTCGTGGAGTTCGGCTCCGTCGACGACCTGCAGCGCATCATCGGCCAGATGGCCCCGGACATCGCCGGCCGCCGCGACGAGGACTGATCAAGGATCCCCTTGCCCCTCGCCACTCGGAGGCTCGTGGTGGGACCCGGCAGGGACCCGAGGCCGGGTTACGTCACAGACGTAACCCGGCCTCGCTCGTGGTTCAGCGGGTCGACGTCGCCCGGCGGTTCAGCAGCCGGGAGAGGACGTCGCCGAGCGAGTGACCGGCCGCCTCCACCGCCATCGGGAACATCGACGTCTCGGTCAGCCCCGGGGACACGTTCACCTCGAGGAAGTGCACCTCGCCGTCCGGGCTGACGATCGCGTCGGTCCGGGACAGGTCGGCCAGCCCGAGCACGCGGTGCACCTGGACGGCGAGCTCCGCGGCCTTGGCCGCCACATCCTCCGTCACCCGGGCCGGCGCGTGGTACTCGGTGAGGCCAGGGGTGTACCGGGCGGTGTAGTCGAAGACCCCGGACTCGGGGACGATCTCCACCGCCGGCAGCGCCTGCGGCCCCTCCCCCAGGTCGACGACCGACAGGGCCAGCTCGACGCCGTCGACGAAACGCTCGACGAGCACGGTGTCCCCGTAGGCGAAGCAGCTGACCATCGCGGCGGGGAGGTCCTCGACGCGGGCCACCTTCTGCGCACCCAGCGCCGAGCCGCCCGACGCGGGCTTGACCATCAGCGGCAGGCCGAGTCGGGCCACGATGAGGTCGAGGACCGCGCCGGCACCCAGCTCGCGGAAGGTGCTGTGCGGGAGCGCCACCCAGTCCGGCGTCGTGACGCCCGCGGAGCGCACCACCGACTTCGCGGCGGGCTTGTCCCACGCCAGCCGGCAGGCCGAGGCGGGAGAGCCCACGTACGGGACGCCGGCGAGGTCGAGCACCGCGCGCAGCGCGCCGTCCTCCCCTGTGGCGCCGTGCAGCGCGATGAAGACCGCGTCGGCGGGCGCGACGGCCAGGCCGGGCAGCAGCTCGGCGTCGGCGTCGCGGATCTCGGCGTCCACGCCGGCGCGGGTGAGCTCCTCCCACACCTGGGTGCCGGACGAGAGGCTCACCTCCCGCTCGAAGTTCAGCCCACCGGCCAGGACGACGGCCCGCAGGGGGTGCGGGGCCGACGTCGACTCGGCGGCGGGTGCGGTTGCGGAGTCGCTCATGCCCGACCGTCCTCGTAGGTGTCGCTGTTGGCCGGCCCGACCATGTTCTCGGCCTCGTGCCCGGGGGTGGGCCGCGCCGCGGCGCGGAAGGTGCCGGTGTCCACCGCGTCGAAGGTGGAGTGCAGGTCCAGTTCGGCCTCGATGACGCGGGCCAGCCGGCGGACGCCCTCACGGATCTCGTCCGGCTCCGGGTAGCAGTAGGACAGCCGCATGTACTCCCGGCCGCCGCCGTCGGCGTAGAACCCGATGCCCGGTACGTAGGCGACGTGCGCGTTGACCGCGCGCGGCTGCATGAGCTTGGCGTCCAGGCCGTGCGGCAGCTTGAGCCACACGTAGAACCCGCCGTCCGGCTTGGTCCAGGTGGTGCCCGCGGGCATCAGCTGCTCCAGGGACTCCAGGGTGGCGTCGCGGCGCTCCCGGTACAGCTCGACGAAGTGCTTGATCTGCTCCCGCCACGGCTGGGTGTCCAGGTACCGGGCGACGGCGTACTGGGTGAGCGACGGCGGGCAGAGCACCTGCGCCTCGGTGGCGAGCACCAGCTTCTCGCGGACGGCGAGCGGCGCGAGCACCCAGCCGACCCGCAGCCCGGGCGAGAACGTCTTGGAGAACGAGCCCAGGTAGATGACCCGCCGGTCGTCGCGCGCCCGCAGCGCCCGCATCGGCTCCCGGTCGAAGCCGAGCAGCCCGTAGGGGTTGTCCTCGACGACCAGGAGGTCGTAGCGGTCGGCGATCTCCATGACCGCCTGGCGGCGGGGCTCGGTCAGCGTCACACCGGCCGGGTTGTGGTAGTTCGGCACCGTGTAGAGGAACTTCACCCGGTCCCCGTTGGCGCGGCACTCGATGAGCGCCTGCTCCAGGGCCTCGGGGATCAGCCCGTCGTCGTCCATCGGGACGTGCCGGACGCGGGCCTCGGCGGACTGGAAGACGCCCAGCGCACCGACGTACGAGGGCGCCTCGGCGAGGATGACGTCACCGGGGTCGACGAAGACGCGGGTGACCAGGTCCAGCCCCTGCTGGGAGCCCACGGTGACGACGACCTCGCTGGGCGAGGCGTCGGTGATGCCCTCCAGCGCCATGACGTCGCAGATCCGCTCCCGCAGTCGCGGGTCGCCCTGACCTGAGCCGTACTGCAGGGTCTGGGCCCCCATGCCGGAGACGAGCTCGCCGATCATGGAGCCGACCGCGTCCAGGGGCAGCGCGGTCACCGCGGGCATGCCGCCGGCCAGCGAGACGACCTCGGGCCGGCTGACGACCGAGAACAGTGCTCGGATCTCCGAGGTCTTCATCCCGTGGGTACGGGCCGCGTAGCGGTCCGCCAGCGGGTCCAGCCGCGGGTGACGCGGAGCCGGGTGGGGGTTCACGCCGGGGCCCGGAGGCGTGCCGGGCGGGAGGATGGCCACCTGTCGAGTGTAGGGAGGCACACAGGGTCACCGGACAGGGACACGGCGACCGGACGGACCAGTCCGCTCAGACGCGGCCGGGGAGGACGAAGGTGCCGGTGGGCGGATCGGCCTCGGCGGGCAGGAACAGCCGCTGGACGGCGGCCAGGACGGCGCTGGCGACGGTGCTGCGCAGGCGTGCGTCGAGCAGCAGCAACCGGTCCACCGGGTGGGACAGGTAGCCGCAGTCGATCCGCACCGCGGGCATGCGGCTCATCCGCAGCAGGTCCCAGGTCTTGGGGTGCGACCCCAGGTCGAGCAGGCCGGTGCGGGCCACCACCTCACGGCGCACCAGGTTGGCGAACTGCTCCCCCACGGTGGACGACGCCCCGGAGCCGGTGCCGTAGTAGTAGCTGGCCACGCCGCGGGCGTGCTCGGAGCTGTGCGCGTCGATGTGCAGGGAGAGGAACAGGTCGGCGTGGGCGTCGTTGGCGAACGCCGTGCGCTCGGCCGGCTCCGGGTTCTGCTCCCGGCCGCGGGTCAGGTAGACGGTGGCCCCGGCGGCGGCCAGCCGGCCCTCGATGCGGGAGGCGAGGTCGAGGACGAGGTCGGCCTCGGTCGTCTCACCGGCGGTGAAGCCGGTGTCGGCCCCGCCGTGCCCGGGATCGATGACGATCCGCCGGCCGATGAGGTGCGGGCCGCTCTCCACGAAGCTCGCACTCTGTCGCAGCAGCTGCGGCCGGCCGCCGGTCACCTTGCGTCCCAGCTGGCGCAGCGCACGCAGCGTCGCCGGCCCGCAGGTGCCGTCGGAGGTCAGCCCGTAGTCACGCTGGAAGGCCCGCAGACCGAGTTCGGTCTCGTAGCCGAAGACGCCGTCGACCGGGCCGGCGTCGTAGCCGAGCTCGTGCAGCCGGTCCTGCAGGTTGGTGACGTCGTCCCCGCGGATGGGCCGCTCGGGGTCGTGGTGCAGCAGCCGGTCACCCAGCGACCAGCGGGCCTCCGACAGTGCCCGGTAGGTCTCCTCCCCGACCCGGCCGTCGACGGAGAGGCCACGCACCTGCTGGAAGTACCGGACGGCGAGCTCGGTGGACGGGTCGTAGACCGTGTCCTCCAGTGCCTCGTCGCCGGGACCGCCGTTCGCGGAGGGCAGCAGGCCGAGCGCGCGCAGAGCGGCGTGCACGTCGGCCACGGCGGGGCCGCGGTCACCGGGGCCCAGGGGGTGCATGCGGCTGTCGGTTCCCATCGTGGGTCGATTGTCGTCCCCGCCCGCCGCCGTGGCCTCCCGGGGGGCACCCGGACGCGACAGGACCTCCCCGGCCGGGCGGCCGGGGAGGCCCTGGGAACGCACGTGCTGCCCCCTGGAGGGGGTGCGGCTCAGATGTAGTCGGAGAGGTCCGAGAGGATCGCACCCTTGGGCTTGGCGCCGATGATGCTCTTCACCGGCTTGCCACCCTGGAAGACGGTCATCGTGGGGATCGACATGACCTGGTAGTCACGGGCGATCTGCGGGTTCTCGTCGATGTTCAGCTTCGCGATCGTGAGCTTGTCGCCGTGCTCGGCGGCGATCTCCTCGAGGACGGGAGCGACCATCTTGCACGGACCGCACCACTCCGCCCAGAAGTCGACGAGCACGGGCTTGTCGCTGCCCAGGACGTCGTCGGCGAAGCTGGCGTCGGTGACGGTCACGGTGTTGCCTGCCATGGTCGTTCTCCTCGTGGTTCGTGGCTGGGATGTGGCCCGGCAGGGGTAACCCCCCGGAGCGGCCGTCTATGCCCCAGCGGGGTGGGTGCCCCGGATCACCCGGCGGCGAACGCGCTCAGCGCTCGCCGAAGGACTCGGCCAGGTACCGCTCGGCGTCGATCGCCGCGGCGGCGCCGGTGCCGGCGGAGGTGATGGCCTGCCGGTAGATGTGGTCGACGACGTCGCCACAGGCGAAGACCCCGTCGATGTTGGTGCGGGTGGTGGGGTGCTCCACCTGGATGTAGCCCTCGTCGTCCAGCTTGAGCTGACCGGCGAAGATCTCGCTGCGCGGGTCGTGGCCGATCGCCACGAAGACGCCGCTGACCGGCATGGTCTCGGTGTCGCCGCTCTCCACGTCGGTGAGCTGGACGCCGGCGACGGTCTCCTCGCCGAGGACGTCGGTGACCTGCTTGCCGAGGGCCCAGCGGATCTTCTCGTTGTCCTGGGCGCGCTTCTGCATGATCTTCGAGGCGCGCAGCTCCTGCCGGCGGTGCACCACGGTCACCGTCTTGGCGAAGCGGGTGAGGAAGGTCGCCTCCTCCATCGCGGAGTCGCCGCCGCCGACCACGACGATGTCCTGGTCGCGGAAGAAGAACCCGTCACAGGTGGCACAGGCGGACACGCCGCGGCCCAGCAGCCGGGCCTCGTTGTCCAGGCCCAGGTACCGGTACTTCGAGCCGGTGGCCACGATGACGGCGTGGGCGCGGTGGACCTCGTCGCCGACCTTGACGATCTTCGGCTCGGCCGTGAGGTCGACCTCGCTGACGTCGCGGGCCACCAGCTCGGCGCCGAAGCGCTCGGCCTGCTGGCGCATGTCCATCATCAGCTGCGGGCCCTGGATGCCCTCGGCGAAGCCCGGGAAGTTCTCGACCTCGGTGGTGGTCATCAGCGCGCCGCCGAACTGCGAACCCTCGAACACCAGCGGGTGGAGGTTGGCGCGGGCGGCGTAGACGGCGGCGGTGTAGCCCGCCGGGCCCGACCCGATGATGATCAGGTCGCGGATGCCGTCGTGCTCGGCCGGCGGGATCGCGGGGTTCCCGCCGGTCGTCACGGCGGGGCCGGGGGTCGGGTGGTCTGAGGTCACGGGCGGCACAACGTGGATGGTAGGAGCCGCATTCCCCTGTGAGCAGCGCCGCATTCCAACGGACGGAAGGTTCTGCGCCGCACCCGAGGCGCTGCGATCAGCCCGCGGGCTGGGGGGCGACCTCGGCGATGTCGGCGGAGAAACCGTCGTCGGAGGGCACCAGGCCGGTGACCCACACCAGCACGTACCGGGTGGTGACCGGCTCGTCGAAGGCGAGGTCGGTGGTCTCGTCCAGCTCGCCGGAGGCGACCACGTCGAAGCCCTCGAGCCCGGCGTCGGGCTCCTCGCCGACCCGCACCTCGACGGTCGCCCCGGGGGTGGTCGTGGTGAGGGCGACGCCGGCCAGGGCCTGCTCGCTGCCGAGGTCGTAGACGATGCCGACGCCGTCCTTGAGGTTGCCGAAGGCCGGCGAGCCGCGGTAGGTCAGCGTCGACCAGGTGGTCGCGGGGTCGCCGTCGAAGGACAGCGGGATGTCGTCGACGTTCTCCGGCTCGCCGTCGCCGCCGGGGTCCAGCACGGTGCCGGAGACGATCGTCGCGGGCGGCCCGGCGGGGGCGGGCGTGTCGTCCTCGGCGGGGGCGCTGCTGGCCGGCGGTGCCGACGTCGCGCCACTCCCTCCTTCCACGGAGTCGGCCACCGACAGCACGCTGGAGCCGAACCACCAGGCGAGGGCCACGACGATCGCGAGAGCGGCCAGCGGCAGGCCGATGACCAGCAGCCGCCGCCGCGCGGGCGACGGCCCGTCGCCGTCCCCGGGCTCGACAGCGGCGTCCTCGTCGTAGCCCGGGTCGTCGTAGTCGTCGTAGTCGTCGTCGCTTTCGAAGGCACCGGCCAGCGGCAGCAGGTCCTCCTCGGCGTCGTCGCCGCGCGGAGCGGGCACCGGCGGGCGGCCCCGGGCGTCGAGCCGCCGCGGCGCTCCGGGCCCGGCGGCGTTCATGGTCGGCGCGGAGTCGTCGGCGCCGTCGTCGTCCCGGCGCTCCCGCAGCCGGCGCAGCCAGCCGCTGTCGGTCTCGTCGCTTCCGCGGATCGGCTCGGAGACGTGCCCGCCGCGCGGCCGCTCGGCCAGCAGCGCGGCCATCGCCGCGACGCTGGACAGGCCCGCGCCGGGCTCGGTGGAGCGGGCGCGCCGCACCAGGGCGGCGAGGTCGGGGGCCATGGCCGGGCTCCGCCCGGGAGGAGGCGGCTCGCCGGGACGGCGGCCGGTGAGGCAGTACTCGAGCAGCTCGGCGAGCGCGGTGATGTCGCCCTGCATCGTGCCGCTGGCGGCGGGCACGGCACGCAGGCCGACCAGGCCGTTGGGCCGCAGGACGACGGTCTCGGGGGTGAGCCCACCGACGGCCAGCCCGACGCGGTGCGCCTCGGCCACGCCCTCGGCCAGCCGGCGCAGGACGGTGCGCGCCTCGCGGTCGGGCATCGGGCCGTCGGCCAGCCGCTCGGCGAGGGTCTGCCCCTCGATCCACTCGTTGACGACGTAGGCCGCGCCACCGGGAGCGGTGCCCCCGCTGCCCTCCGCCGCGTCGTACACCATGGCCAGGGCGGGCGTGGCCAGCCCGCCCGCGGTGAGCGCCCGGGTGATCCAGTCGCGGGCCGCCGCGCCGCCGGGGGTGTGCACCCGGATCGCGACGTCGCGGTTGAGGATGCGGTCCTTGGCGCGCCAGCAGCGGATGACGCCGGTGGCGGTGTTCTCCGCCGGGCCCACCTCGTCCAGCGGGCGGTACCGGTCGGGGAGACCGGTGGTCGTGGACGTCATCGACGCGGCCGACCCCCAGTCCAGTCCCGGCCGGCGGCTGGGTTGCCCCGGCGAGGGCGTCGCCGGGGTGCTCACCCGCGCCCCAACCGGGCCCTGACGGCGGCCAGGGGCTCACGGACCTCGGGAACTCGAGCGAGCACCAGCCCTGCCAGGGCCACGACGCCGATCACCACGGTACCGATCAGCAGGGTGCCGAGCGAGCCCGCGACCGACGAGCCGAGAGCGTCCTCCGTCACCAGGACCGTCACCCAGCCCAGCAGGGCGGCGACGGCGGAGGCGGCGGCGATGCGCAGTACCGGCCCCAGCGTCTCCCGTCCGCGCAGGGCGCCGATCCGCCGGCTCAGGGCCAGGTGGCCCAGCACCCACCCGACCACGTACGTGACGCTGGTGACCAGCATCAGCCCGGCCACCACGTGCTCGGGGCCGACGACGACCGGCACCAGCAGGAGCAGCGGCACCCGGACGGCGACCATGCCGAGCTGGATGAGCGTCGGGGTGCGGGCGTCCTTCATGGCATAGAAGACGCGCAACTGGAGCAGCGTGACGGCCATGGGCAGCAGGCCGAAGGCGCCGACGGCCAGCGCCGCCCCGATGGCCTGCGCCTCCTCGACGCTGGTGTTGCCGCGGGCGAAGGCCACCGTCGCCAGGGCGGGACCCAGCACCGTGAGGGCAGCGGTGACCGGCAGCAGGCCGAGGGCCGACAGCCGGGTCCCGAGGGCGAGGTCCTGCACCACCCCGGGGACGTCGGACCGCGCGGCCGCCCGGCTCATCCGCGGTAGCAGCGCCGTCAGCAACGCCACGCCGATGATCCCGTAGGGCATGTGGAACAGCAGGCTGGCGATGGCGAAGGCGCTGGAGCCCAGCCCGCCGGCGCGGCCGGCCGCGTTGGCGATCCGGGTGGCGACGACGACGCCGACCGCGCTCACCGCGCTGTACCCGATCACCCACAGGCCGAGGGTGCCGGCTTCGCGCAGGCCGGTGTTCCGCAGGCCCCAGCGCGGCCGCACCGGAACCCCGGCCCGGCCCAGCAGCGGCAGGAGCACGAGCGCCTGCGCCGCGATGCCCAGGGTGGTGCCGCCGCCGAGCAACCACACCTGGGCCGGGGTGATCGTGGCCGGGGTGAGGTCGCCGGGTCCGGTGGCGGCGACGAACAGCACGCCGGTGGTGATGACGACGACGTTGTTGAGGACCGGCGCCCAGGCCGGTGGCCCGAAGACCCCGCGCGAGTTGAGGATCGCCTGGGCCAGGGCGCCGACGCCGTAGAACACGATCTCGACCAGCAGGATCCGGGCCAGCCAGTTGGCCAGCCGGACCTGCTCGGGGTCGCCCTGGATGCCGTACAGCGCGGTGAGGGCCGGCGCGATCGCGACCGCGATCGCCGTCACCACGACCAGCCCGGCGACGGCGATCGTCGACAACCGCTGGGCGTAGGCGGTGCCGCCGTCGCGGTCCCGTTCCTGGGCGTGCACCAGCAGCGGCACGATCACCGAGGTCAGGACTCCGCCGAGCAGCAGCTCGTAGACGATGTTGGGGAGCGTGTTGGCGGTGTTGTAGGCGTCGTTGACCAGCCCCACACCCAGCGCCGCGGCGAGCACCATGGTGCGCAGCAGACCGGTGACCCGGGAGACGAGCGTGGCCACGGCCATGGTGCCGGCCGCGCGGAGGATGCCGCGGCTGGCACCGGGCGCGCCCTCCCTGGCATCGAGGTCCTCGTCGCTCTCGTCGACCGGGCGCGGCACCGCCGGCAGCACCGGGATGAGCTGGGTGTCGTCGGGCCCGGGCACCCAGCGCGCGGCACGCGGCCGCGGCGGCGGCACCGGGGGCAGCGGCCGGGCCCGGGACGCCGGCGGCGGGACGGGCGGCTGGGCCGGGCCCGGTGCCGGCCGCTGCGGGTCGGGCACCCGCGGGTACGGCGGCGGGGGCAGCGGCAGGGCTGGCGGCGTCCCCGGACCGGGTACCGGCGGCGGACCCGCCGGGCGGTCGGCTGCCGGGTGGCCGGTCGTGGGGCGGTCGGCGTTCGACCGGTCGGTGGCGGACCGGTCGGCCGTCGGGCGGGAGGCCGGGGGGACCGGAGGCAGCGGGATCCGGCGCTGCCGCTCGTCCACGGGCCCGTCACCCCGGCCGGCCGGGGTCACACCGGGCTCCGCGTCGGCGGCAGCGGCTGCGGCTGCGGCTGCTCGGCCGCAGCCTCGGGGCCACGCCGGCGGCGCAGCAGGAACCGCACCAGGCGGCGGAGGAACAGCAGCCCGAGCAACGCCGCCGCGCCGATCGTGATGATCAGGGAGATCGACCCGTACGCGGTGCTCTTGACCTGCAGTTCCACCGGGTCGCCGAGCGGACCGCCGTCGGGGGTGGTCAGCGTGGCGACGACGCCGAAGCGGCCGGACTGGCTCACCGCGGCCGGCACCTGCAGCGTCGTCCGCTGCCCGGGGGCGAGCACCTGCGCGCCGATGTCGTCGATGGTGATGGCGGCGTTCCCCCTCGGCTGCACGCGCAGCAACACCCGGACGGCGAACGGCAGGTCGTTGCGGACGGTGAGCACCAGCGGGGCGTCCCCCGAGCCGAGGCTGTAGGTGCCGTCGGCCGGGGACAACAGCGTGACCCGCTCCCGGAGCTGCCCGAGCGTGGTCAGCAGCTCCGCCGCGCCGGTGTCGAAGGCCGCCGGGTCGTCCCGCCACGCGGCGGACACGGCCCGGGCGACCGCGGCGTCGTACGGCGCCAGCGTGGTGCCGGGGTCCTCCACCACCGCGCCGGCCAGGTCGTCGCGGACGCCGACCGCCGTCACGACGTCGGCCAGCCCCGCGGCCTCCAGCCCGCCGGGCGCGTCCGGTGAGCCGAGCTCGCCGGTGGCCGCCGTGGGGCCGTCGCCGAGCTGGGAGACCGTCGCCGGGCGCAGCCACGGCAGCTGGGCGGCGGCGGCCATCATGGCCGCGACGCCGCCGGGATCGGGGTCCACCTCGCGGGTGGGGGCGACGAGGACCGTCTGCCCGGCAGGGTCACCGGAGGCGCTCAGGGCGAGCAGGGACAGCTCGGCCAGGTACCGCTGCTCGGCGACCCGCGCGCCACCCGCGGCCGGAGGCGCCGCGCCGGCCAGCCCGCTGAGGCCGCTGTCGGCCACCAGCGCCTCGACCTCACCGCTCTCGACCGGGACCGTCGTCCGGGCCGCGGCGCCACCGCCGTCGAGACCGAGCGCCGCGGTGCCGTCGGTGAGGCCGTCGGGCGAGAGCACCAGCTCCCGGACCCCGCCGGCCTGCAGGGTGGCCAGGGTGTCGGGGCGCACCGAGCCGCCCACGGCCCACGCCAGGTCGGTGCGTGGCTCGATCCCGAGGGTGTCGCGCAGGATCTGCGCGCCGGCGCCGGTGCCGTCGCCGGCCTCCGCCGGGGGCGGTACCTCCCCGGTCGCGGTGGCGGGCGCGGGCGCGTCCGGGTCGTCCTGAGCCGTCCCGTCCGGGGTGCCCGGCAGGCTGCGCGTGACCACGTCGGAGAGGCCCGCGGCGGTCAGGGCGTCGGCGTCCACGTCGCCGTAGGGCAGGGCGGCCACCGGGTGGTCGGCGGCGACGGCCCGCAACCGGTCGAGGAACTCCGCGGCCTCCTCGGTGCCCTGCCCGGCGTCGTCCTGCTCGCCGACGTCGTAGGGGCCGGCGGCCATCAGCTCCAGCTCCTCGACCAGGGCGGGGTCGACGGCGAGGGTCACCCGCACGGCCGGGGACGGTTCCCCGCCCTCGGGCGGAGCGGTCTCCGGCAGCCGCTCGACGGCGGCCAGGACCCGGTCCAGCCGGCCGCCGTCCTCCACGGCGTCGGCCAGGCCGTCGTCGGCGAACCGGCCGGCGGCGTCCCGGTGGGTGCGCTCCACCAGTGGCCACAGCCAGGCGACGCCGGTCGTCGCGGTCGGCTGCGCCGGGGGCTGCACCAGGAACGTGGACAGCTCGCCCACCCGGCGGCGCTCCCCGTCGGATGCCATGCCGTTGAGGTTGAGCAGCACCGGGTAGACGCCGTCCCGGTCGATCTGCAGCTCGGCGACGGTGGTCGTGAGCGCGAACGCGAGCGACCCACCCGGGCGCAGCTCCCCGGGGACGGGCTGGAACGGTGTCGCGACGCCGGTGACGGGGTCGCGGTCGGCGTCGGTGGCCTGCAGCGCGGCCCGGCTCTGGAGCACCTCGCCCCGCTGGAGCCGGACCTCGAGCCCGGTGAGCGCCTCGGACCCGGTGTTGGTCAGCGTGCCGCCGATGGTGACGACGGCGTCGGGGGTCAGCGCCCGCGGGTCGATGCGGGTCACCTCCACCTGCACCGGCCGGACGGTGGCGTCGTCCTCGCTCACCGGCGCCGGGTCACCCGGCGCGGCCGCGGCTGCGGGCACCGGGGCCAGGCCCACGAGGGGAGCGGCCAGCAACCCGGCCAGGACGGCGCACAGCGGCGCGCCCCGGCCGCCGGTGCTCCCGGCAGCCGGCCGGGTCACGACAGCTCCTCGCCGGCGCCCGTCATCGCTTCGGCCCCGGCGTCGTGCCCCGTGCGGAAGGGTCGCGACCCGCTCACGCGCTGTCGGCGAGGAGCGCCGGTGCCCGCTCGACGAGGGCGCGCTCGTCGGCGTAGGCGAGCCGGTCGCTGAGCTCGTCGAGGGGTACCCAGGCGACCTCGGTCACCTCGATGTCGGCGTCGGACAGGGCTCCTCCGATGGCGCGGAGCAGGAAGTGGTGCACGGTCTTGTGCACCCGGCGGCCGTCGGCGACGAACCAGAAGTCGATGATGCCCAGCGGGGCGACGACCTCACCGATGATGCCGGTCTCCTCGGCCACCTCACGGACGGCGGTGTCCTCGGGGGTCTCGCCCTCCTCGATGTGCCCCTTGGGCAGGGACCACAGCAGCCGGCCGCGGCGGTCGGTGCGGCCGATCAGGGCCGCGCGCGGCCCGGTGACGGGGTCGTCAGCGACCACCAGGCCCCCGGCAGAGGTCTCGTCGACCCGGCGCAACCGACGGCCGGGGCGCCCTCGACCACCCGTCCCAGCCATGCCAGGAGGGTAGCGCGCGGCACGGCACTACCCTGGGTCGTCGTGTCCGGTCAGCCGCCAAGTCGTCCCCCGGTCGCCGAGCCGGTGCCGCCCGCCGTCCAGGAGACCGTGCGGGAGCTGGTCGACGTCTCCCCCGTGCTGACGCGGGTCGGCGAGCACTTCACCCGGGCCGGTTTCGAGGTGCACCTGGTCGGCGGCTCGGTCCGTGACGCGCTGCTGGCCGCCGGGTCCGACGCGCCGCGCACCCCGGGCGACCTCGACCTCACCACCGACGCCCACCCGGAGCAGGTGCTGGACCTGCTGCGCGGCGTCGCCAGTTCCACGTGGAACACCGGCATCGCGTTCGGCACGGTGGGTGCGGAGGTCTCCGGCGTCCGGCTGGAGATCACCACGTTCCGCGCCGACCGCTACGACCGGGAGTCGCGCAACCCGGAGGTCGCCTGGGGCAGCTCGCTGGTCGACGACCTCTCCCGGCGCGACTTCACCGTCAACGCCATGGCGGTCTCCCTCGGGCCGGACCGCACCGTGACCGACCCCTACGGCGGGCTGGGCGACCTGCTCGCCCGGCGGCTGCGCACCCCCGGTGCCGCCGTCGACTCCTTCGCCGACGACCCGCTGCGGATGCTGCGCGCCGTCCGGTTCGTCGCCCAGCTCGGGCTGACGCCGGACGACGACGTGGTGGAGGCGATGACCTCCCTCGCCGGCGAGCTGGCCCGGATCACGCCGGAGCGGGTGCAGGTCGAGCTGTCCAAGACGCTGCTGCAGGACTCCCCGCGGGCGGCGCTGGAGCTGTTCGTCTCCACCGGGCTGGCCGACGTCGTCCTGCCGGAGCTCGCGGCGCTGCGGATGGAGATCGACGAGCACCACCAGCACAAGGACGTCTACAGCCACTCCCTGACGGTGCTGGACCAGGCGATCGAGCTGGAGCGGGCCGACGGCACCGTCACCGAGCCGGACCTGGTGCTGCGGCTGGCGGCGCTGCTGCACGACATCGGCAAGCCCGCCACGCGTCGTCACGAACCCCGGGGGCGGGTGTCGTTCCACCACCACGAGGTGGTCGGCGCGAAGCTGGTACGCAAGCGGCTGGCCGCGCTGCGGTATCCCAAGGACGTCACCGAGGCCGTCGCCCGGCTCACCTTCCTGCACCTGCGCTTCCACGGCTACGGCCGGGGCGAGTGGACCGACTCCGCCGTCCGCCGGTACGTCACCGACGCCGGGGACCTCCTGCCCCGCCTGCACAAGCTGGTTCGCTCGGACTGCACGACCCGCAACAAGCGGCGGGCGGCGGCGCTGTCGGCCACCTACGACTCGCTGGAGCAGCGGATCGCCGAGCTGACGGCGGCCGAGGACCTCGCCCGCGTGCGCCCGGACCTCGACGGCAACGCCATCATGGAGATCCTCGGGATCCCGCCGGGCCGGGAGGTCGGCGAGGCCTGGAAGCACCTGAAGGAGCTGCGGCTGGAGCGTGGCCCCCTCGACCGCGACGAGGCCGAGGCCGAGCTCCGCGCCTGGTGGGCCGCCCGCCCCTGACCCGCGGAGTGCGAGCGCGCAGGAAACCTCGCTCCTCAGCCTCCGCTGTGGATGACGCCAGCGAGGTCGCCCGCGGGTGGTCCAGCCTTCTCCGGTGCACCTGCAGCCGATCGACCACAGAGGTCTCCAGGTCGCGCCCACCGGCCCGAGCAGCGGTGGACGTCGCCATCACCTCCCGCCGCCGGGCCGACACCGATCACGTCGTCGCTGACGTCCTGCAGCGTGGGCTGTGCACGGTGCGGCAGCTCGAGGACGAGGCGGCCGCGCTCGCCCGCCGACTGACGCCCTGGCTGCAGGCGGCGATCGCGGATGCACGGCGGGGCATGAGTCATGCGGGCTCGAACTGGCGCCCCTCGTCGCCTGACCGGAGGCTCAGCGTGCAGGAAACTTCGCCTGTGGCACTCCGCTGAGGACGGCGGTCAGGGCGTAGACGGCGCCGACGGTGACGACCAGTGCGGCCGAGACGCCCGATGCGGGCAGCAGGAACGCCGCTGCCACGAGCGCGACCACGTAGCTGACGTTGACCAGTGTGTCGTAGACGGAGAACACCCGGCCGCGGAAGTCGTCCTCCACCGACTCCTGCAGGGTCGCGTCGACGCAGATCTTGACCCCCTGGCCCACGAACCCGAGCACGAGACCCGCCAGGACGACGGTCGGTGCGAGGGCGGGCAGCCCGAGAGCGACCAGCAGCGGCCCGGCGACGGCCAGCAGCAGGGTCACCCAGCGGGAGCGGCCGAGCCGGCGCACGGCCGCGGGGGTGACCGCGGCGGCGAGCAGGGTGCCGCCCGCGCCCGCGGCCACCACGACGCCCAGCCCGCCGAGCCCACCCGGCACCGGCCCCCAGGCGTCGAGGGTGTTGCGGAACAGCAGCAGCGTCATCAGCGTGACCAGGCCGAAGCACAGCCGGTGGGCGGTGATCACCGCGAGCGCGACGACGGCGGGCGGGCGGGCCCACGCGTGCCGCGCGCCGGCCACCATCCCGGCGCCGACCGCGCGCATCGACAGGGACGCCGCCCGGGTCGCGGAGTCCGGGCCGAGGTACCGGCGGTCGAAGCCGCCGGCCGCGCGCGCCGAGGC
Source organism: Geodermatophilus sabuli (assembly GCF_900215145.1). GTDB lineage: Bacteria > Actinomycetota > Actinomycetes > Mycobacteriales > Geodermatophilaceae > Geodermatophilus > Geodermatophilus sabuli. The sequence continues at coordinate 202,279 of NZ_OBDO01000007.1, forward strand.
CAGGTACGGCAGGGCCGCCGCCAGCGTCATCACCGCGTACGCGCCGTCGCCCGCGCCGGCGAGAGGCAGCAACGCGACGGCGACCGCGCCCCCCACGACGGTGGCCACCGCGCCGGACGTCGTCGACAGGGCGTTGGCCGGCACCAGGGACGGCTCGTCGGTCGTGTGCGGCAGGGACGCCGACAGGGCGGAGAGGAGGAACCGGCTGACCGAGAAGACCGCCAGGCCGATGAGGAGGAACGGCAGCCCGGAGACGCCACCCCAGACCAGCACCGCCAGCAGCCCGACCAGGGCGGATCGGACGAGGTTGGCCCGCAGCAGCACCTGGCGGCGGCTCCAACGGTCCAGCCAGACACCCGCGAACGGGCCGACGAGGGAGTAGGGCAGGAGGAGGACGGCGAACCCGGCGGCGACGTCGAGCGGATCGGCCGCGCGCTGCGGGTTGAACAGCAGCGTCCCGGCGAGGGCGGCCTGCAGCACGCCGTCCCCGGACTGCGCCGTGAGGCGCGTGAGGAGCAGCCGGCGGAAGTCGGATCGCACCAGCAGGTGGCGCACGGTGGTCCCCGCGTCGCGCACGCCGTCACCCTACGGTGGCCGTGCCCTGCCACAGGGTGGACGACGGGCCGCGACGGCCGATCCCAGGGGGGCCGCCGCGCCCACCCCGGTGCCGCCGGGTGAGGCACACTGGGTGCGATGACTCCCCCGCCCTCGTCCGAACCCGAACCCGGGCGTCCGACGCGCCCGGCGACGGGGCGACGCCGGGCGCACGCGGTCCCGGCGCTGTCGATCGGCAGCCTGGACGACGTCCATCCGGGCTCCCTGCTCGTGGCGATGCCCGCGCTGACCGACCCGACCTTCGCCGGGACGGTGGTGTTCGTGCTCGACCACAGCGACACCGGCACGCTGGGCGTCGTCCTGGGCCGGCCCAGCCAGGTGGAGATCCGCGACGTCCTGCCCGGCTGGTGCGACCTCGCCGTCGAACCGGGGGTGTTCCACGTGGGCGGTCCCTGCGAGACCGACACCGCGCTGTGCCTGGCGGTCTGTCCCGGGATCACCCCGGCGCCCGACAGCGGTCTGCGCCAGGTGGCCGGCGACGTCCACCTGGTCGACCTCGACGCCGAGCCCGACGAGCTCGACGGGCAGGTGCGCGGCCTGCGGGTCTTCGCCGGCTACGCGGGCTGGTCGCCGGGGCAGCTGGCCGGTGAGGTCGCCGAGGGCGCGTGGGCGTGCGTGCCCGGCACCCCGGACGACGTGCTCAGCGAGCTGGCCGGCCCCGACCTGTGGCGTCGGGTCATGGGCCGGCAGACCGGCCGGCTGGCGGTGCTGTCCACGGCACCGGCCGACCCGTCGGTCAACTGACGGTCACGATTTCGCCGCCGGGGTCGGCGCCGCCGGGCGGCGTCTGGTAGGAAGACCTCGGGAAGGGGCGGTCTGGGGAAGAGGCCGCCCCTTCCCGCATGTCCGGGGCCGGGTGCCCCGGGCGGGGCCGCTCAGAGGCCGATCGTCTCCGTGATCTCCGGGTGGGCCGCCGCGTCGACGGTCTGCTCCGCCACCGGCACCTCGATCTGCCGCGGGCCGTGGTCGGACAGCGTCACCGTCACGTCGTGGTCCTGGCCGGGGAGCCGGGTGAGGAACTGCACGAGCAGGTCGCTGGAGCTGTCCACGGCCACCGACCAGCCGGAGTCCGACGCGTAGACCGCCGTCAGGTCGCCGTCGACCGAGCGCTCGCCCTGCCAGGTGTAGTCCTCGCCCCGGAACGCCCCCGGGTCGTCGGCCTCCTCGGCGGAGAGGTTGAGCACCAGCCGCACCAGCACGTCGGTGAGCGGGGACTCCTCGCCGGTGGCCAGGGGCCGGCGCACGTACGGGGCCTCCGGCAGCCCCGCCGCCGTCAGGGCCGCACCGAGCCCGGGCACGTCGCCGAACCAGACCGCCTCGGGCGTGAAGAACAGCGTGCGGGTGTCGTCGGGCCGGCCGTCACCGTAGGCGGTCACCGCCTGGGCCCGGCCGACCTCGCCGGTGAAGTCGACCTCGCCGGTCAGCGTCAGGACGGTGTCCTCGCCGTACGGCGCGGTCACGACCACGTCCGCGCCGCCCTCCTCCTGGTTGCGCGCCAGCAGCTGCGCCAGGACGTCGGCCTCGGCCGCGGTCACGGCGTCCCCGGCCTGCCGTTCGCCGTCGCCGCCGGAGCACCCGGTGAGCAGGGCGAGGACCAGCGCCAGGGCCGGGAGCTGCGGACGGCGGCGCGGCGGCATGCGGCCCAGCGTAGGCAGCCGGCCGGGGCGGCACCCTCCGCGCAACGCGACAGGGCCCGTCCCCCACCTCGGGGGACGGGCCCTGTCGGCGGGCGGCCGGCGCCCGGTGTCGCCGCCGGGCTCAGCTGCCGTCCCAGTCGTCGTCGGTCGCGATGCTGGTGACCTGTCCGGTCACGGTGTCCACCTCGACCTCGGTGGCCGTGTAGTTGTCGTGCAGCACGGTCACGTCGTAGCGGGATCCGGTCGGCTCGAGGTCCTCGTCCACCTCGACGACGCGGCCGGGCGGCGCGACCTGCAGGGCGACCTCCTTGGCCTGCTCCAGGGTCAGCGGGGTGGTCAGGGGCGTCCCGGCCGGCGGGGTGGTGCCCGGCCCGCCCGGCACCTCGGGCCCGGCCGGGGCGGCCGGGTCGGCGGGGGCGACCGGCGTGGTCGTGACACTCGCGACGCGGGGCAGGTACGACGAGTCCGCGCCCGCGGAGCCGAGCGTGTACGCGCCGAACCCGATGCCGGCGCAGACGGCGATGGCGGCAGCGAACCCGATGACCCGGCGGGAGGGTGCAGATGGACGACGCATGAGGAGGTCCTTCCTGGTCAGGCTGCCCGGGTCCTGGCGACCCGCGCGATGTCCTGCCCAGAACTGTCGGGGCCGGCGAGCGCCGTCAGTAGCCACCCTGGGTGGCGGATGACCCCACCTGGGCGTCGTCGGTGCACACCTGCGGGCGCGCCTCGGCAGCGGGGGACGGCGCGGCGAGGAGGGGCTACAGGTCCCGGCGGTTGACGAGGCCGAGGCCGAGGACCCGCTCGACCAGCTTGACCCGCTTCTGGTTCTGCGGCAGGTCCTCGATCTGGAACTTCTGGAACAGCGTGCGCAGGTGGGTCTTCACCGCGTCGACGCTGAGGAACAGCTCATCGGCGATCTGCTGGTTGGACGCCGGGGTGGCGTAGGGCTCCTCGTGCTTGTACGGCCGGCACAGCGCGATGACGATCTGTCGCTGGGTCGGGGACAGGGACGCCGCGGTGACCAGCTGCTCCCCCACCTTGGTGAGCTGGGTCGACCCGCGGTGGGTGTCGCGGAAGCGGAAGGACGTCGAGCCGAGCACGAACGTGTCGCCGTCGTGCAGCCTGCGGCGGCCGTTGATCCGGTCCCCGTTGAGGTAGGTGCCGTTCCGGGACAGTCCGTCGTCGACGAGCGCCCAGTCGGAACCGACGCGGTCGAGACCGGCGTGCACCCGTGAGACCCGCTCGTCCCAGGCCAGCCGGACGTCACACCCGGAGCCGCGCCCGATCGTCAGCGACGACCGGCCCTCGAGGGGGACGAACTGCTGCGCCCCGGTGTCGTCCCGGTACACCAGGACCGCCCCGTCGGCGCCGGCCCACTGCCGCGGCCCGCCACCGTCGCCCGGGCCGGTCATCGCCCACCCATGGACCTCACGGTAGTGGCCACGGCGGTCGCCAGGGCCTCTCGCGGCCCCCCGACGGCACTAGGCTGACCGTCCCGGTCGGATCCCGTCGCCTGCCCTGGCCCACCGCCGGGAGTGCTCCACGGGACGACGCGAGGCGCGGATGGCTGCTCTCATCGAGGACCACGGCATCATCGGCGACCTCCACACGGCCGCCCTCGTCTCCACCGAGGGCGACATCGACTGGCTCTGCCTGCCCCGGTTCGACTCCCCGTCGGTGTTCGCCTCGATCCTCGACGACGAACGGGGCGGCCGGTTCACCGTGCGGTGCGCCGGCGCCACGCGGGTCAAGCAGATGTACCTGCCGGACTCGAACGTGCTCGTCACCCGCTTCCTGGGCGAGCAGTTCGTCGGCGAGGTCGTCGACTTCATGGTGCCCCACGAGCAGGGGGCGACCAGGCGCGGCGCCAGCCAGCTCGTGCGGCTCGTGCGCGCCGTCCGCGGCCGGGTCGACGTCGACATCCGGTGCGCCCCCGCCTTCGACTACGCCCGGGCGCGCACCGAGGTGGACATCGTCGAGGGCGCCGGTGCCTTCTTCTTCTCCCCCCTGGCCCAGCTCGTCCTCCGGTCCACCGTCGCGCTGACCGCCGACGGGTCGGCGGCCGTGGGTCACGTGGTGCTCGAGGAGGGCGAGAGCCTCGCACTGGCGCTGTCCCGCTGGGGCTCGCCACGGCCGCTGGAGATGGCAGAGGTCCAGGACCTGCTCGACGCCACGCTCGGGTACTGGCAGCGGTGGATCCGCAGGTCCCGGTACCGGGGCCGGTACCGGGAGATGGTGGAACGGTCCGCGCTGACCTTGAAGCTGCTGGTCTACCAGCCCACCGGAGCGCTGGTGGCCGCACCGACCACCTCGCTGCCCGAGGCGCTCGGCGGCACCCGCAACTGGGACTACCGCTTCACCTGGGTCCGCGACGCCTCGTTCACGGTGTACGCGCTGATGCGGCTCGGCTTCACCGAGGAGGCCGGCGCCTTCATGACCTGGCTCGAGGCAAGGTGCATCGAGGCCAGCGCGGAGAAGGGCCTGCACATCCTCTACGGCATCGACGGGGACGTCGTGGGCTCCGAGTCGACGCTGGACCACCTCCGCGGGTACCGGGACTCGAGACCGGTGCGGATCGGCAACGGCGCTGCCCACCAGCTCCAGCTCGACATCCTCGGCGAGGTCATGGACTCGCTCCACCTGTACGACCGGAGCGGCCGACCGGTCTCCTACGAGCTGTGGACGGCGATGTGCCGCCAGCTCGACTGGCTCGAGGCGCACTGGGAGGAACCCGACTGCGGGGTCTGGGAGGTCCGCGGTCCCCAGCAGCGCTTCACGTACTCCACGCTGATGACCTGGGTGGCCTTCGAGCGGGCCGGCCGGCTCGCCCACCGGCGCGGGTTGCCCGCGCCGCGGACCCCCTGGCGCCAGGCGGCCGACCGCGCCTACCTGCAGGTCCAGGAGCACTGCTGGAACCCGGACGTGGGCGCGTACGTGCAGTACCCGCACTCGCGGACGCTGGATGCCGGGGCCCTGATGATCCCGCTGGTGGGCTTCACCGGTGCCGAGGACCCGCGCTTCCTGTCGACCCTGGAGCGGATCGAGGCCGAGCTGGTGACCGACAGCCTGGTGCACCGGTACCACACCGACGGCAGCGACGGTTTCGACGAGCCCGAGGGCACCTTCAACCTGTGCTCGTTCTGGTACGTCGAGGCCCTCACCCGGGCGGGACGCCTGGACCTGGCCCGGCACACCCTCGAGAAGATGCTGACCTACGCCAACCACCTCGGGCTGTACGCGGAGGAGATCGGCCCGTCCGGTGAGGCGCTGGGCAACTTCCCGCAGGCGTTCACGCACCTCGGCCTCATCCGCGCGGCGGTGAAGCTGGACCGGGCGCTGGCCGCCGCCGGTCGGTGAGACCGACGGACCCGCCCCGGGGAGCAGACCCAGGACACCTCGACACTGGCAGGTGAGCATGTCCGGGAGGGACTGGCCGCGGGTTCTGGTGCACCCGGGGACGGGTGTCGTCGACCGGCACGGCGACACCCTGCTCGTGGTGCCGGCGGTACCGGTGGCGGCCGGCCACCGTGTCCGTGAACTGCTCGATCTCTGCCACCGTCCGGACCCGACCGGCCGTGCCCGGGTCGACGCGCTGCGGGCCCTGGTCGGCCTGTGGCCCGCGGCGGAGGTGCCCGGCTTCGCGCTGCTGCTCCGTACCGGTGCCGCGCTGCGGGTCCTCGTCCACGGTCCGGTGCCGGTCCTCGTCGACGGCCGGCCGGTCGAGCAGCCGGGAGGCAGGGGCGCGGGGGTGGCCGAGCAGGTCCTCGAGGACGGCGCGTGGCACGAGGTGACGATCGCGGGGGACGGGGGCGCCCCGCCGCAGGACGTCGTCGACGTCCTGCCGCTCGACCTGGAGGCCGGCACCGTGCTGGGCTCCGGGGCCACCCTGCGGCGCGCCCCGGAGGGGTCGGCGCAGCGGCCGCCCGCCGTGCCGGTCGCGGTGTCGGCCGCCTCCGGGCTCCCGACGTCCACGACCCAGCTGCGGCCGGCCGTGCAGTTCCGCACCGTGCTGCTCGGCGAGTGCGCCGCCCGCGCGTCCGCCGGACGGCCCGCAGGACGGCGACGCCCGCCGCTGCCGGTCGTCGGCACGCCGGGCGAGGACGCGGCCGGCTCCGGGACGACGGGCCCCGAGGTCGTCGTGGAGGGCGTGCGCTGTCCCGCCGGGCACTTCACGGACCCGGAGCGCTCGACGTGTCTCCGGTGCGGGACACCGCTGCCGGCCGGCGGGCAGCGGGTGAGCCTGCCGAGACCTCCGTTGGGCGTCGTCGTCACCGACGGGGGGACGATCTACACGGTGACCGGGGACCTCGTCATCGGCCGGGAGGCGGAGCAGGCACCGGACGTGCTCGCCGGGTGGGCCCGTCCCCTGCCGCTGCGCGACGCGGCGCGCAGCACCTCCCGGGTCCACGCCCGGCTGACCGTCCGGGGGTGGCAGGTCCTGCTCAGCGACGAGCGGTCCGCCAACGGCACCCTCGTCAGCCGTTCCGGCGCGGCCGGCCCCTGGCTGCCGGTGACGCCGCACGCCCCGCTCGTCCTGGTGCACGGGGACCGCGTGCGGCTGGGCAAGCGGCAGCTCCTGTTCGACACCTGGCGGGAGGCGGTCGTGCCCCAGGCCTTCCGCTGAGGCACTGGAGGACGGGCACGGGAGGGTCGGGCACTGGAGGACGGGCACGGGAGGGTCGGGCACGGGAGGGTCGGGTCGTGGACAGGGTCGGGGACTACGTGTTCCTCCGGGAACTCGGACGGGGCGAGCACAGCCACGTCTACCTCGCCCGGACACCGCGGCGCCTCGGGATCGCGACGGACGCCGTCGCGGTCAAGGTCCTGTCCCTGCCGGGGACCGACGGGTTCGACGCCGTGGTCGACGACCTGACCCTCTTCGCGGGGCTGGGCTCACCCCACCTGCTCCCGCTGTACGACGTCGGGACGGACGCCGGGGTGGTGTTCTACGCGATGCGGTACCAGCCGCTGGGTTCGCTGTCGGCCCCTGCGCAGGAGCTGACGCGTCGGGAGCAGCTCCGGGCCGTCGCCGCCGCGGCCCGCGGCGCGCACGAACTCCACGAGGCGGGCCTCGCGCACCGCGGCATCGGACCCGCGAACGTCCTGCTCGACCGGGCCGGCGCCGTCCTGGCCGAGCCGGCCGTCGGGCACCTGCTCACCCACGGGCACACGCTCAGCGGTCTGGGCCCGCGGGCGCAGGCCGGTGGCCTGGAACTCGTCGACCCCCTGCTCATGCAGGGGCGTCCGGCGGGCCGGGCCAGCGACATCTGGTCGCTCGGGGTGACCCTGCACCTCGTCCTGACCGGGCACGGGCTGTTCCCCGCGCTGGTGTCCGCGGACCCGTTCACGGCGGTCCGGATCTACCTGCGGAGCCATCCGGAGCCGGGTGAGGACCTGACCGACGGCGAGCGGGCGGTCGTGGTCACGGCGGTGCACCCGGACCCGGCCCGCCGCTACCGCACCGCCGGAGACCTCGCCGACGCGGTCGAGGACGTGGCCCGGCGTCCCGGCGGCTGACCGGGAGGGGCGGGGCACCCGATCCGGTCCAGAACACGCGGCCGGGCCGCTAGCCTGGCGCCGCGCGACCGGTTCCCACTGGAGGAACGCGTGGCCAGATCCGGCCCGTCATGAGGGGCAGCGGCGATCTCCGTCGCACCCTGCGGCTGTTCGCGCGCTTCACCGCCGGGCAGCGGCGGGTCTTCCTGTACGCCACCCTGCTGCTGGCGCTCGAGGCGGTCACCGCCGTCGCGGTCCCCGACCTGATCAGCAAGCTGACCGACTTCCTCGTCGACGACGAGGAGCCGAGCTGGTTCGGGTTCACGGCCCCGACCGATGCCGCGGTCTACGTGATCGCGGCGGGGATCGTCGTGGCGACCGCGGTGAACAGCTCCTCGTCGTCGCTGGCGGAGATCCACCTGGCCAACGCCGGGCGGACGCTCGGGTTCAACCTCCGCGGCACGCTCTTCGCCCACCTGCAGCGGCTGCCCCTGGCCTTCCACCTCCAGCGCAGCACCGGGGACGTCCTCACCCGCCTCACCGGCGACGTCAAGGCCATGGAGGACTTCGTCGAGGACTCGGTCGGGGACATCGTGGGCAGCGTGCTGGTCCTCTCGGCGACGCTGTACTACCTGTTCGGCCAGTCCTGGGAGATCGGGCTCCTCGCGCTCGTCATCGTGCCGCTGCTCACGCTGGTCTCGAACCTGTTCGCCCGGCGGATCAAGGCCGCCTCCAAGCAGCAGCGGGCCAGCGAGGGCGAGCTGGCCTCCACGGCGCAGGAGATGCTGTCCGCGATCAGCCTCGTCCAGGTCTACGGCCGGGGTGAGACCGAGCAGCGGAAGTTCGCCCGGCAGAGCGGCGTGGCGCGGGACGCCATCCTGCGCACGGCGCGGCTGGAGGCCGTCTTCGGCTTCACCGTCGCCTTCATCGAGTCCGTCGGCATCGCGATCGTCATCCTGGTCGGTGCCGGCCTGGTGGCAGACGACTCGCTCACCGCCGGGGAACTGGTCGCGTTCATCCTGCTGATCCAGAACATGTTCAAGCCGATCCGCCGGATCATCAAGCAGTGGAACCGGGTGGCCGGGGTCTACGCCAGCGTGGAGCGGGTCAACGAGCTGCTCGACCTCCGGCCCACGGTGTTCGACTCCCCGGACGCGCGGCCGGCGCCGCCGCTGCGCGGGCAGCTCGCGTTCCGGGACGTCAGCTTCGCCTACCAGTCCCCGTCCGACGGACCCGACGGGTCCACGGGCCGGCTGGCACTGCAGGGCGTCCACTTCCAGGTGGTCGAGGGCGAGTCCGTGGCCCTCGTGGGGCACAGCGGGGCGGGCAAGAGCACGATCGCCCAGCTGGTCCCCCGGCTCTACGACCCGCACGTCGGCGCCGTCCTCATCGACGGCCACGACATCCGGCAGTTCACCCTCGACTCCCTGCGGGCGCAGATCAGCATGGTGCTCCAGGAGACGCTGCTGCTCCGCGGCACCGTCGCCGAGAACATCGCCTACGGTCGCGAGGGGGCCACCCGCGAGGAGGTCGTCGGCGCCGCCCAGCGGGCCAACGCCCACGACTTCATCACGGCCCTGCCCGACGGCTACGACACCGTCCTCGGCGAGCGCGCCGCGACCCTCTCCGGGGGGCAACGCCAGCGGCTGTCCATCGCGCGCGCGTTCATCCGGGACACCCCGATCCTGATCCTGGACGAGCCCACGACGGGACTGGACGCGGCCTCGGCCGCGCTCGTGGCCGAGTCCCTGCAGCTGCTGTCCCGCAATCGGACCACGCTCATCGTGTCGCACGACCTCAACCTGATCCGCGGGGTGGACCGCGTCCTGGTCATCTCGGCCGGCCGGGTCTTCGAGGAGGGCAGCCCCGAGGACCTGCTCGCGAGCGGCGGCCTGTACGCGGAGCTGTACGCCCACCAGTTCGGCGAGGCGACGGCCGCGGCCGTCGCGGGCTCGGCGGGCGACGGGACCGGTGAGCTCGTGGCCGCGGAGCGGGCCGCCGCCCTGTCCGAGGCCGAGGAGGAGGTGTCCGGGGCGGAACGGGTGGACGTGCGGAGGTTCGACACCGTCCTGGCCGAGGCGGTGCCACGACCGGCGACCCGGGAGCAGTTCCTCGCCGCCACCGGCTGGCCCAGCACGGTCGGGGTCCCCGTTCCCGGCGAGGTCGACCTGGACCCGCTCCGCTCCCCTCGCCTGACGCGGGCACTCCCCGGGCTGGCCGAGGCACTGAGCGGTCCGGCGATGGCTGCGCGCCTGCAGCGCGTGCTCGCCGACGACTGGGAACTGCTCACCTGTTCCCCCGGGAAGCCCTTCGTGGAACCGGGGCAGGGCGCCACGCTGCGGTACCGCCTGGACGTGCGACGGCGGGGTACGGCCGAGACCGTCGAGCACCTCGTCGCGGGACGGCTGTTCCCCACGGTGGAGGCCGCCGAGGAGTGGCGGGCGCAGCTCGACCCCCTGGCCGGGCGCCTGGCCGGCCGGGGCGACCTGAGCGCCTTCACCTGCCCCACGCTCCTGGTCCGGGAGCTGCGCCTGGTCCTGCACGCGTTCCCCGTGGACCCCGCGCTGCCGGGCCTGGGTCCCGCCACCGACCCGGCCCAGCTCGTGGCGCGGCTCGGGCCGCTGCTCGAGAGCTCGGTGCCCGGGCTCCGGCTCGAGGGCGTCCATGCCGACGTCGTGCGCTACCGGCGGCACGCCTGTGTGCTGCGGTACGAGCTGGCGTGGCACCTCCGACCCAGCGGGCGCAGCCTGAAGCAGGTCGTCTACGGCACGGTGTACGCGGACGGGCGAGGGCACCTCGTCGGTCCGGCCGTGACCGCGCTCCGGGACCGCCTGGAGGGGGCGCCGTCCCCCCTGCGGTTCCAGGTGCCCCGGTTCCAGGGCTACCTGCCGGACCTCCGGATCGCGTTGCTCGAGGCGATGCCCGGGTCCCCGCTGCTGCCGTCGGTGCTCCACGCTCCGTCGGGCGTGGCCGGCGAGCCGGCGTTCCGGGGACCGACTCCCGAGGAGGCGGTGGTGGCGTGCGCCCGGGTCGCCGCCGGCCTGCACCGGTCGTCGATCCCCGTGGGTCCCCCTCGCCCCCTCGCCGAGGAGATCGACGGCGTGCGGGCCGCCGTCGACGACCTCGCCCCGCTGGCCCCGGCGATGGCCGCGTCACTGCACCGCCACCTCGCCGGCATCGCTGACCTCGCCCGCGACGCACCGGGGCGGCCGGCCGTCGCACATGGGGACCTCCGGCCCTCGCGAGTCCTCTTCGACGGTGCCACCACCGGCCTGACCAGCTTCGACGCGGTCTGCCTCGCCGAGCCCGCGCTGGACCTCGGTGAGTTCACCGGGCGGCTCGCCGTGGCGCTCCGCACGACCCCGGGCGGAGCGGGGCCGACCGGGGACGACGGCCGAGAGCTCGAGTCCGCCTTCCTCCGCGAGTACACGCGGCTGGACGACGACACCGAGCCCGACGCCCTCGTCGCCCGGGTCGCTGCGTACCGGACGGTGTCGCTGGCGCGTCTGGCCGTCCGGAGCTGGTGCCAGCTCAAGCCGCAGCGGCTGCGGCCCGTGATGGCTCTTCTCCGGGACCCGCCACGTATCCGGAGCGGCGTTCCCTGACTCTGGACGGACGGGAGCACTGCTTAGATTGACACGCCGGGTGACGGAGTCCTATGAACGTGACAGAGCCGACCGCCGCGGCTCCCCCGCGTGCCGTGGTCCACACGGAGTGCACATGACCGGTCACCGCCGCCGAATCCCCTGGTGGGCGGCGCCCACTGCGAGCACCGTTGTGGCCCGTCACCGGAACCGCGACCGCGACTGGTGCGGCCGAGCGCTGGGGGATCGATGAACACCCACCAACCGGGCACGGAGATCGCCGGCTACCGGATCGAGTCCGTCATCGGTCACGGTGGCATGGCGGTGGTGTACCGAGCGGAGGACACGCGCCTCGGCCGCAAGGTCGCGTTGAAGCTCCCCACGCCGCAACTCGCCGACAGCGAGCAGTTCCGGCAGCGCTTCATCCGGGAGTCACGGCTCGCGGCGTCGCTGGACCACCCGAACATCATCCCGATCTACGAGGCCGGAGAGGCCGACGGACAGCTGTTCATCGCGATGCGGTACGTCCTCGGTGCCGATCTGAAGGCCCTGCTGGCCGAGCAGGGCGGCCAACTGCCCCTGGAACGTGCGCTGCGGCTGTTCAGCCAGGTCGGGAGCGCGCTGGACGCCGCCCACCGGGCGGGGCTCGTGCACCGCGACGTCAAGCCGGGCAACATCCTCGTCACCGCCGCGGAGCGCGCCCGTCCCCCCCACGACGACCACGTCTACCTCACGGACTTCGGGCTCACGAAGCGGGCAACGGAGCTGTCCGGGGGACTGACCGGCACCGGCCACTTCCTCGGCACCGTGGACTACGTCTCCCCCGAGCAGATCCAGGGCCGGCCGGTGGGTTCCGGCACGGACATGTACGCGCTGGGCTGCGTGCTCTACGAGTGCCTGACGGGGCAGCTGCCCTTCCGCCGGGACGACGACGCCGCGCTGCTGTGGGCGCACCTGGTCGAGACACCGGCCCCGGTCTCGGCGATCCGTCCCGAGGTCCCCGCCGCCGTCGACGCCGTGGTGGCGCGTGCCATGGCGAAGGCCCCGGAGGACCGGTTCGAGTCGTGCGAGGAGCTCCTGCAGGCGCTCGAGGGGGCCCTCCGGACGTCGGCACCCCCGCCGCCGCCGCCACCGCCGCCGCCGGCACCCCCGTATGCGCCGGCCGACCGGGGCCGCCGGACCACCGCGACGGTCACCGACCTCCCGGGACGCGCGCAGGGGAGCATGGGCTACAGCCTCGCGATCGACCTCGGGACGAGCTTCATCGCCGCCGCGGTCGCCGACGACCGCGGCCTGGAGATGTTCGGGCTCGGTGACGGCTCTCTCGTGGCGCCCGCCGCCGTCTACGTCCGCGAGGACGGCAGCCTCGTGACCGGTGACGCCGCGGCCCGTCGCGCCGTGAGCCGGCCCGACCGCGTCGCCCGAGAGATCAAACGGAACCTCGGCAACCCGACGCCGGTCATGCTCGGGGGCGCCCCGTACGGCGTCACCGACCTGCTCGGCGCACTCCTGCAGGACGTGCTGGTGCGCGCGGCCGATCGACAGGGCGCCAAGCCCGAGGTCGTCGCGCTGACCCACCCGGCCAACTGGGGCCCGTTCCGGAGGGGCCTGTTCGAGGACGTGGCCCAGTCCGCGGGCCTCACCGATCTCCTGTACACCACCGAGCCGGAGGCTGCGGCCGCGCACTACGCCTCCACCCGTCCGCTCGACGAGGGCGACGTCCTCGCGGTCTACGACCTTGGTGGCGGCACCTTCGACGCGACGGTCCTCCGCCGCACGCAGCACGGCTTCGAGATCGTGGGGACGCCCGAGGGCATCGAGCGACTCGGGGGCGCGGACTTCGACGACGCGATCTTCGCCCACGTCAACTACCTGGCCCGCGGGGCGCTGACCGAACTGGACCTGAGCGACCCGAAGACGGTCGTCGCCCTGGCCCGGCTCCGCCAGGACTGCACCCTGGCCAAGGAGGCCCTGTCGGTCGACGTCGAGGCGACCATCCCGGTGTTCCTGCCGCACCGCCACTTCGACGTCACGCTCACGCGCAGCGACCTGGAGGGCATGATCCGCGCCCCGATCGAGTCGACGATCGGGACCCTCGACCGGGTGCTCCGGGCGGCGCAGATCGACCGGACGACGATGGCTGCCGTCCTGCTCGTGGGCGGCTCCTCCCGGATCCCGCTGGTCGCCCAGATGGTCGCGGAGGCCTTCGGGCGGCCGACGGTCGTCGGCGCGCACCCCAAGCACACCGTGGCACTCGGCGCCGCCCTGCTCGCCGAGGCTCGCAGACGGAAGGTGCCCACCGCGCTCGTGGTCGGCGCCGCTACGCGGCGGACGGCGACCGGATCGGTGGTCAGCGACTACCGGCCGGTCGAACTGGTTCCACGTGGAACGCCGCAGTGGTCGCCGAGCCCGGCCGCACGGGCTCCCGCTCCGGTCGAGGCGGGCGCGGCCCCGGCGGTCACCGCAGCCGCCGCCCCGGCCCTGACCGAGGCGGCCACCGGCGGTCCACCGGTCCAGGCCCCCGGCCCCCGGGCCGGCGGCCCCTCCGGCGGTCCACCGCCACAGGGGCCCGCCCCGATCGGTCCCCCGCCGACGGCACCTCGACGGGCGGGGAAGAAGTGGGTCGCGCTCGTCGTCGGCCTGCTGGTCGTCGTCGCGGCCGGCGTGTTCGTCTACCTGAACCGGCAACCCGACGACCAGACCGCGGCGGACCAGTCGCCGACGGCCTCGGCGGAGGCGCCGGCGCCCGAGAGCCCGCCGGCCACGGCCGTCCCGATCCCGTCGATCGGTGCCACCATCCCCGTCGGGGAGACCCCGGGCTTCGTCGCCGCGGCACCGAACGGCCGGCACCTCTACGTCGCCAACCGGACGGCCGGGGTGGTCACCGTCGTCGACACGGCCGTGGACACGGTGACGGGGACCATCCCGATCGACGCCGGTCCCCCGCAGTTCATCGCCTTCAGCCCCGACGGCCGCCGGGCGTACGTGAGCGTGTGGGACGACGAGCGCACCATCGCGGCGGTCAGCGTGCTGGACACGACGACGAACTCGGTGGTCGAGACCATCCCCGTGGACACCCGGCCGTTCCTCTCGGCGGTGTCCCCCGACGGCGCGTCGATCTACGTGCCCAACCACGACACCGACAGCGTGTCGGTGATCGACACCGCCACCGACGACCTGGTCACCAACTTCCAGGTGGCGCCGAACCCGCACTGGGTGGCCTTCACGCCCGACGGGTCCAAGGTCTACACCGCCAACCACGACTCGAACGTCGTCTCGGCGATCGACCCCGCCGACAACACGGTCACCGCCGAGATCCCGGTGCCGACGAGCCCGCACAGCATCGCCGTGCACCCCACCCGGCCGATCCTCATCGTGGCGACCTACGACGCCGACTCGGCGTCCGTGATCGACACCGAGACGGACCAGGTGCTCACGACGATCCCGGTCGGCGCGTTCCCGCAGCACGCCGCGTGGTCGGCCGACGGCCGGTTCGCCTACGTCACGAACAACGAGGGCAACAGCATCTCGGTCATCAACGGTGAGACGTTCGCGGTCACGGCCACCATCCCCACCGGCGAGTCCCCCACGTCCTTCGCCGTCCTGGCGGACGGCAGCCGGGGCTACGTCAGCAACCTCCGCGACGGCACGCTGACCGTCCTCAACCTGGCCGGTTAGGCCTCCCTCGACCTGGCGGGTCGGGCCTCGGCCGGCGACCCGGGAGGCCCGGCGACGGCGAGGCAGCGGGAGGCCTCGTCGAGCACCGCGGCGACCTCTCCCGGGCGGGGGCTGTGCAGCCGGTTGGCCCGGCGCACCGCGATCTTGAGGAGCAGCGCGGCCTCGAACACGGGGGCGCGGCGGGCGATGCCCGCACAGGTGGCCGCGGACTCGCCGCGCTCGGCGAGGCGCTCGGCGTACGCCGAGAGGAACGCCCCGGCGGCCGCCTCGAACCACGCGCGCCGCCCGGCCCGGTGGTACCAGAGGCCCGCCGGCCGCAGGTAGGCGAGGAAGTACCCGACGTCGAGGGCGGGGTCGGCCAGGCAGAACTGGTCGAAGTCCACGAGGAACACCGAGCCGTCCCGGACCATCAGCTGGCTGGGCTTGTAGCTCCCGTGTCCCGGCCGGAGGGTGTCCGTCGGCAACGCCGCCAGGGCGGCGCACACCGCGTCGGTGACCGGCCGGGCCACCGGGACCAGGTCGGGGACGTACTGCTCGAGCAGCCGGGCGCGCTTGCCGGCCTTCCCGGCCTCCTCGACCCCCGTCCGCCGGCTGAGGCCACCGGTGTCGACGCCGCTGGTGTGCAGCTCGGCGAGGGCCCGGGCGGCCCGGCGGACCACCTCGAACGCGTCGTCGGACCCGGGGTGCACGACGTCCGGTCCGGAGTGCGCGGGCACGCGGTCGCGGCGGCTGCCGAGGTCCTCGGTCAGGGCCAGCGGCAACCCCGGCACCACGCCCAGGGGCCGGGCGGTCCAGGGGACCGCGGCCTGGTCGCGCAGCCGGGTCAGGAGGTCGTCGGCGGCCTGCGCCTCCTGGAGGTCCTGGTACAGCTTCGCGACGAGGGTGCAGGTCCGCGTGGCGTCGCCGGTCCCCGGTCCGCCGAAGCGCAGCCGGTAGCGGAGCACGCACCGGTTGCCCGGCTTGTACCGGACGGGCTCGGCGGCGACGTCCAGCAGCTGCCAGTCGGGGAGCACGTGGTGGGCCGCTCGCGCGGCCGACTCGAGAGCGGCGGCGAGGTCGGCGTGCTCGGACGGCGTCATCACGGCGTCCAGGTGCGGTAGCTCCGGGTCGTCCGGGAACGCCTGGACGGTGGAGCCGGACAGCGTGGCGCCGTCGGAACCCTCGAGCAGGGACCGCTCGTCGACGGTGACGGTGTAGACGTCGCCGGACCGGCCCGGGCCGAAGACCGCGACCAGCCCGCGTCCGGGCTTGCGCCGCAGGTAGCGCAGCGGGGGGCGGACCCGGTCGGTGCCCTGCCGGGCGAGGTACGCGTCGAGGGCCTCGGTCGCGCCGGTCACCCGCGGCCTCGCCGGACCGGTCCTCGCCGGTCCTGCCGGAGCGCTCATGCCGCCACCATCCCCGGAGCCATGATCGGCGACAGGAAGCGGAGCAGGGACTCCGCGGGCCCGCGGGCGCCGCGGAAGCCGGGGAAGGGGTTGACGTCCACCACCACGGGGTGTCCCCCGGTGATCAGCAGGTCGACGCCGTACAGCTGCAGGCCCAGGGCCGCTCCGGCGTCCCGTGCTGTCCGGGTCCAGTCCGCGGGGAGGTCGGCCGGGTCCAGGTGCTGGTCGGCGCTCTTGTCGATCGGCTCCAGGGCGCTGCGTCGCCGGGCGGCGGACAGGTCCGAGCCGATCACCCACACCTTGATGTCGAAACCGTCGTTGGCCGCGAACTCCTGGGCGACGACCGGTTCGTCGCCCCACTCGGCGAGCAGTTCGTCGAGCTCGGCACGGCCGGTCACCAGGCGCACGAGGTCGCGGCGGGAGCTGGTGCGGCTCTTGACGACGAGGGGCCACGGCAGCGCCGCACCGTCCGCGCCCAGGTCGCGCAGGGCGGGGACGGACCAGCTGCGTGGGGCCGGGACGCCGGCGCGGTCGAGGGCGTCGGCGGTGGCGGCGCGGTCCAGCGCCGTGGTGGTCGCGGCCGGCGGGTTCACGACCAGGCTGCCGGCGCGCTCCGCCGTCCGCGCGACCCGCCTGGCCTGCGGGGTGCGGGACTTGAGCAGGACGACGTCCGGCGGCTCCTGCAGGCCGGGTCCCCGGCCGTAGCCCGCGGGCAGGGTCCGGGTGTCGTGGACCGCGACCTCGTGCTCGCGGGCGAGCTCCTCCATCACGGCGGTCAGGACGGGGTTCGGGGACGACTCGGCGAGCAGGTGGATCCTCATGCCGTGGCCTCCATGGCGGCGGGAGCGGAGGTGGGGTCGATGGTGACAGCGGGAGCCGTGGTGGCGGCGAGGGCGGAGCGCCGGGTGACGCGCAGCACCGTGCGGGCGAGCTGTTCGGCGGCCCGGGGGACCCGGCCGAAGCTGGGGAAGTCGTTGACGTCCAGGACGACGTAGCCGTCCGGGGTCTCGACGACGTCGATGCCGTAGATGTCGAGGCCGAACGCGCGGCCCACGGCGAGCGCCAGCTCGCCCAGCTCGGGGGGGACCGGGATCTGCTCCTCGACGACCGCGGCGCCCGGGTGCAGCGGCGAGCGCTTCACCGTGGCGAACACCTCGTCGCCGGTGTTGTAGACCTTCAGGTCGTAGCCCGGGTTCGGCAGGTAGGGCTGGGCGAGCATGCGGGTGCTGTCGTCGACGTCCAGCCGGGCGAGCTCCTCGGGGCTGTCCACCCGGTGGACGTCCTTCAGGGAGCTGCCGTTGTTGGGCTTGACCACCAGCGGGTAGGCGTCGGCCGGGATCTGGTCGAGCAGCGCGGTGCGAGACGCGAACCAGGTCTTCGGGAAGGGGATGCCGGCGGCCCGGGCCCGGACGGCGGCGACGGCCTTGTCCCGCGCCAGGCGGATCGCACGGGAGTCGTTCACCGTCGTGAGACCGGCGGCAGCGGCGGCGTCGAGCAGGGTCTGGCCCGGGCCGTCGGAGACGGTCTTGAGCACGAAGGCGTCGTACCGCGTCGAGTCCGTGAAGAGCAGGTCCCAGAGGTCGGCCACCGTGCCGTGGGGTCGCAGCACGTCGACCTCGTGTCCCCACGACCGCAGCACGTCCACGACGGCACCCGGCATCACGTCGTTCTCGTAGCGCTCCTCGACGATGAAGCACAGCCGCGCCGGCGCGGTGAGCACGGACCCGTCGACCGTGCGGTGGACCGAGGAGATGCCGGTCCGCGTCACCTTGCGCTGCTGGCCCGTGCTGGTCATCTGACTCGCCACCCTCGGTGTGTCCCGGCCGCCGATCGGCGTGACACGACTCTCGATCCGGGAGGGAGCGGGACACAGGCATCCCAGGGGTGGTGCGGCGCCGCTCGGGGTGTGGACCTCCCCCACCAAGGTGGGGTCTGCCGGTGTTCGCGCCGGGCGGTGGCCACCAAGGTGGCCAGGGACGACACCTCGAGCGGTTCCCGACCACCCCTGCGGTCGCTACCCGGGCACCTCGCCGCGGCTGACCCTTCGGTCGACGCATCCCGCGGATCCGCAGAAGAGGTCAGTCCATGGACGAGAGCAACGGCTCCGGCCGCCAGGTGGCCGCCCTCCCGCAGGACCCCTTCCTGCCGTCGGGGCGCGACGACCGGGTCCGCGTGCTCGGGCACCGCGGGGCACCCGGGCCGGGCCGTCCGGACAACTCCGTCGCGGCGGTGACCGAGGCCCTGCTCCGGGGCGCGGACGGCGCCGAGGTCGACGTCTGGCTGACCGCCGACGGCACGCTGGTGTGCTCACACGACCCGGTCGTCGCCGGGCCCGGCCGCAGCGCCCTCGCGACGCTGCCCGAACTGCTCGCCGCCGCGCAGCAGCCCGCCGGCGTCCGGCTGGTCGTCGAGGCCAAGCCGGTGTCCGACCCGGTCGTCGCGGCGCGGACCGCGACCGCCCTGGCCGACGACCTGAGTGCCTCCGCCGGTGGCGCCGCCCTCACCCTCTCGTCCTTCGACCCCGCCCTGCTCGCGAGGGTCCGCGCGGCCTGCGCCGACCTGCCCGTGCGCACCGCGCTGCTCGGCGACCGGTCGGCTCCGGCCGCCGTGGTCGTGCAGCGCGCGCACGAGGACGGGCACGACGAGGTGCACCTCCCCCTGGCCGGCGTCCTGCGCATGCCCGAGGTCGTGGCGCGGGCGCGCGACCTCGGCCTGTCCGTGACGGTGTGGACGGTCAACGCCCGACCCGCGCTGCGGTGGGTCGCCGGGCTCGGCGTGGACGCCGTCATCACCGACGACGTCGTCACCGCGCGGAGGGAGCTGGACCGGGCGGCGGCTGTCCGGGAGACGGTCGCCGCCTGACGTGCCGCACCCCCGCCTCCCCCGTGCTCGGCACGGGAGGGGACGGGGGTGCGGTGTGTGTGCGGCCCTCTGCAGGACGGCCGTTACCTCTCGATGTCGCCGCGGATGAAGGCCTCGACGGCGTCGCGGGCCTCGCTGTCGTCGTACTGCACGGGCGGGCTCTTCATGAAGTAGGAGGACGCCGAGAGGATCGGTCCGCCGATGCCCCGGTCCTTGGCGATCTTCGCGGCGCGGACGGCGTCGATGATGATGCCGGCGGAGTTCGGCGAGTCCCAGACCTCGAGCTTGTACTCCAGGTTCAGCGGGACGTCGCCGAAGGCGCGGCCCTCCAGGCGGACGTAGGCCCACTTGCGGTCGGACAGCCACGGCACGTGGTCCGACGGGCCGATGTGCACGTTGCCGGCGCCCATGTCGCGGTCGACCTGGCTGGTGACCGACTGGGTCTTGGAGATCTTCTTGGACTCCAGGCGCTCGCGCTCGAGCATGTTCTTGAAGTCCATGTTGCCGCCGACGTTGAGCTGCATGGTGCGGTCCAGCTGGACGCCGCGGTCCTCGAACAGCTTGGCCAGCACGCGGTGGGTGATGGTGGCGCCGACCTGGCTCTTGATGTCGTCACCGACGATCGGCACGCCGGCGGCGGTGAACTTGTCGGCCCACTCCTGGGTGCCGGCGATGAAGACCGGCAGGGCGTTGACGAACGCGACGCCGGCGTCGAGGGCGGCCTGGGCGTAGAACTCGGCGGCGTGCTGGGAGCCGACGGGCAGGTAGCAGACGAGGACGTCGGCGCCGGAGTCGCGCAGCGCGGCGACGATGTCGACGGGCTGCTCGTCGGACTCCTCGATCGTCTCGCGGTAGTACTTGCCGAGACCGTCGAGCGTGGTGCCACGCTGCACGGTCACACCCAGCGGGGGGACGTCGCAGATCGTGATGGTGTTGTTCTCGCTGGCGACGATGGCCTCGGACAGGTCGCGGCCGACCTTCTTCGCGTCGACGTCGAACGCGGCCACGAACTGCACGTCGGAGACGTGGTACTCGCCGAAGCGCACGTGCATGAGCCCGGGCACCGAAGCGGTCTCGTCGGCGTCCCGGTAGTAGTGCACGCCCTGGACGAGCGACGCGGCGCAGTTGCCGACGCCGACGATGGCGACCTTGACAGATCCCACAGGGGTCTCCTTCTTGTCGGACCGCGAACGGTCGATGAGCGGACCGGGGGCGGTCCTGCGGTGTTCGAGAGGTGGCGGCGCTCCGCCCGGGCTCAACCCGGGGGCGGTGGCGTCGTCGCGGGGGGTGGGTCGGCGTCCCCGCTGCTGGGGCCGTCGGTCCGCCGCTGTCCGCTGTCGGTCAGCTCCTGGTCGATCAGCTCGGCGAGCCAGCGGACCTCCCGGTCCACCGACTCCAGGCCGTGGCGCTGCAGCTCGAGGGTGTAGCGGTCGAGACGCTCGCGGGTCCTCGCCAGTGAGGCCCGCAGACCCTCCCGCTGCTGCTCCACGGTGCGGCGGCGGCCCTCGAGGATCCGCAGCCGCACGTCAGCGGCGGTGTGCCGGAAGAACGCCAGGCGGACGCCGAAGAGACCGCCGTCGTCGTACGCCTCGGGGCCGGCCTGGCTGACCAGCTCGTGGAAGCGCTCCTTCCCCTCCGCGGTGATCGTGTAGACCACCTTCCCGCGCCGGCCGGTGAGCGCCGGAGCGTCGGCCGGCAGCGGTGCCCGCGGGTCCGGCTCGTCGGTGACGACGTAGCCGGCCGCGTGCAGACGCTTGAGCGCGGGGTACAGCGAGCCGTAGGAGATGCTGCGCAGCCCGCCGAGCACCTGTGCGAGCTGTTTGCGCAGCTCGTAGCCGTGCATCGGCGACTGGTGCAGCAGACCGAGGATGGCGAGCTCGAGCACGTCGCCTCCCCTTCGCCCACGGTTCGATGTATCGAGACGATACATCGACGGGTGGCCGGGACGACACCGGCGGGGATCGCGGACGGCCCGCGGCGCGGCGGCGGGTGACCGCGCCGGCGGCTCCGGGAGCCCTGACGGCGTCGACCCCGGTGCGTACATTGGCGCCGTGCCCGGACGACGTTCCGTCGTGGACTACTCGCTGCAGCGGCGGTCGGTCCTCGCCGACGTGTACGCCGGCCGCACGGGGCTCTTCGAGGTCTGCGACGCCAGTCCGTACCTGTCCCGGGCGGCCAAGTACCACGGTGAGCCGACCGACGTGCCGTGCCCGGTGTGCCGCAAGGAGCGGCTGACCCTGGTCAGCTACGTCTACGGTGAGCACCTCGGGCCGACGGCCGGGCAGGCCAAGACCCAGACCGAACTCGCCCGCATGGACGCGGCGCAGGAGGAGTTCTCCGTCTACGCCGTCCAGGTGTGCCGCGGCTGCGGGTGGAACCACCTGGACTGCTCGTACGTCCTCGGGAACGAGCCGGAGCCGGGGCGCTCGCCCCGCCGCACCCGCCGGCGCGCGGCGACGGAGTAGTCGCCGCGCCGGGGAACAAGTCACCCCGGTTGACCCTTCCGTCTCATGGGACCGCTGTGGGACGGCGCTGCCGCGGGTCCTCCCCCGCTCCCACAGCTGAAGACGACACCCTGAGCGCGGGACGCCCTCGTCCCGCCCACCGAACGAGTCAGAGAGGGGCCCCTTCGTGCCTCCCCACGACGAGACCTCCCCGGTCGGGCCGCACGGCGGCTCGAACCGCCGTCCGCCATCGGGTCGCACCGGCGGCGGGAACGGCGGCAACCGGAGGCCACAGGCCGGCCGTGGGGGCCGGACGTCGGCGTCGCGGTCCGGCGGCGCACGCCCCGGGTCCGCCGTCGCCCGGTCGGGCCGGCCCACCGGCCGGCCGACGACCAAGGCGGCCCGCTCGAGGAAGCAGAAGCGCCGTCGCCGGCTGAAGATCGTCGGTGCGGCGTTCGCCGGCATGCTCGTGCTGCTCGGCGTGTTCGTCGGCGTGGTCTACGCCACCACCGAGGTACCCGACCCCGACTCGGTGCAGAACGCCCAGACGACCGTCGTCTACTACGCCGACGGCACCACCGAGATGGCCCGGCTCGGCGTGGACGGTGGCAACCGCACCAACGTCAACCTGGACCAGGTCTCGAAGCCGGCGCAGGAGGCCATCCTCGCCGCCGAGAACCGCAGCTTCTACTCCGACCCGGGCATCTCCTTCACCGGGATCGTGCGGGCCGCGTGGAACAACCTCACCGGCGGCTCGACCCAGGGTGGCTCGACGATCACCCAGCAGTACGTCAAGAACGCCTTCCTGACCCAGGAGCAGACGTTCAGCCGCAAGTTCCAGGAGCTCTTCCTCGCCATCAAGCTGGACAACCAGTACGAGAAGGACGAGATCCTCGAGAACTACCTGAACACCATCTACTTCGGCCGCAACGCCTACGGCATCGAGGCCGCGGCCGACACCTACTTCGACGTGCCGGCCGCCGAGCTCACCCCGCAGCAGGGCGCCGTCCTCGCCGTCCTGATCCGCAGCCCCAGCAACAACGACCCCGAGGTGAACCCGGAGGGTGCGCAGCACCGCTGGGGTCTGGTGCTCGACGCGATGGTCGACGAGGGCTGGCTGACCCAGCAGGAGCGGGACGCCTCGGTCTACCCGCCGGTGCGGCCCAAGACCCCCTCGAACCTCGGCATCCCCAGCGGGCCGGAGGGGCTGGTCGTGCAGCAGGCCATGGCCGAGCTCGAGGCCAAGGGGTACACCGAGCAGCAGGTCCGGGCCGGCGGCCTGCGGATCACCACCACGGTGGAGAAGCGCGCGCAGGACGCCGCGGGCGCCGCCGTAGCCGAGGTGATGGAGGGCCAGCCCGACGGCCTGCGACAGGCGCTGGTCGCCGTCGACCCGCACAACGGGGGGGTGCGCGCCTACCACGGCGGGTCGAACGGCACGGGCACGGACTACGCCCAGGCCCAGCGCCAGCCCGGCTCGTCGATGAAGCCCTACGCCCTGGCCACCGCGCTGGAGCAGGGCATCAGCGTCAACGCCCGCCGCGATGGCAGCTCGCCGCAGAAGTTCCCGGACCGCGAGGCGCCGGTGCGCAACTCCGGCGGCGCCTCCTGCGGGGCGTGCACGCTGGTCGAGGCCATGACCCGGTCGCTGAACACCACCTTCTACGGCCTGGCCCACGAGGTCGGCCCGGAGCAGGTGCGTGAGACGGCGCTGTCCGCGACCGGGCTGCCCGAGACCTGGCAGGGCGGCACGCTGGAGGGCAACACCACGCTGGCCAACGCCGATGGCTTCACCGGCTCGGCGATCGGCATCGGTGAGTACGAGATGCGCCCGATCGACCAGGCGCACGGCTTCGCCACCCTGGCCAACGGCGGGGTCGAGCACGAGCCGTTCTTCGTCACCCGCGTGACCGACAGCCAGGGCGCGCCGCTGCTGGAGTACTCCGGTGACGCCGGCGACCAGGCGATCAGCGCCGACGTCGCCAACGACGTCACGTTCGCGCTCAAGGGCGTGGCGTCCTACTCCAAGCGGGCGCTGGACGGCGGCCGCGAGGTGGCCAGCAAGACCGGTACCCAGGGCCAGGGCGAGGACAACTCCGACGCCTGGATGGTCGGCTACACCCCGTCGCTGTCGACGGCGGTGTGGATGGGCAACGACTCGCCCAGCGACCCGATCGTCAATGCCAACGGCGCGATCATCTACGGCTCGGGCCTGCCGGGTGCGATCTGGCAGGAGTTCATGAACGACGTCCTCGAGGGGACGCCGAAGGAGGACCTGCCCGACCGGGCGGTCATCCGCGGCGACACCGGCCAGGGCGTGCCGGAGCCGGCCCCCCGGACCACCGAGTCGCGGCCGAGCGCGCCGTCCACCCAGCCGTCGCAGCCCACCCAGCCGTCGCAGCCGTCCACCCCGCCGGTCGTCGAGGAGGTGACCCCGGACGACGGGACGGGGACCGATCCGGGCACCGGTGGGAACAACCCCGTGCCGCAGCCGAACCCCCCCGGCCCCGGTGGGACCAACCCCGGGCCGCAGCCGAACCCCCCCGGCACGGGCGGGGGAAGCCCCGCCCCCGTCGAGCCGGGGCAACCCGTCGAACCCGTCCCCCAGGCCCAGCCGACCGGCTGACCCGCGCGGGCAGACTGTCCGAGTGAGCACTCCCCCGCAGGGCCCGTCCGATCCGGCTGACCAGCCGGCGGGCGGGCCCTCGGCGTCTCCGGGGACCGCCGTGCGGCCGTCGCCGGGTGGGGAGCCGGACCGCGTCGTCCCCACCTGGACCGACCCGGTCGCCATCCAGGCCAGCGAGGCGGTGGGCGGCCCCTGGGGGCGGCACGCGGTGACCGGCCGCGCGCTGTTCTGGACGCCGCTGCGGGTCTGCCTGCTGTTCACCACGACCGTGCTCGCGCTCGCGTGGGTCAAGCAGGCGCCGTGCTCCGACGGCAACTGGGCGGGCTGGGTCCAGTACACGCACTTCTGCTACTCCGACACCGTCCCGCTGTACGGCCTGCACGGGCTGGACGGCGGCGCGATCCCCTACCTCGACTCCGCCGTCGAGTACCCGGTGCTCACCGGCCTGCTGATGCTCACCGCGGCCGGTCTGGGCCGGGCCTACGACGCCCTGGCGTCGGCGACCGGCGTGCTGCCCGCCGTCCCGGCGGTGCAGTCCTACTACGTCGCCACCTGCCTGCTGCTGTCGCTGTGCGCCCTGCTGGTCACCCGCGCGGTGCTCGGCGCCTCCGGACGGCGGCCGTGGGACGCGGCGATGATCGGCTTGTCCCCGCTGCTGTTCGTGCACGCGTTCACGAACTGGGACCTGCTGGCCGTCGCGCTGGCCTCGCTCGGGCTGTGGGCCTGGGCGCGGCGCCGCCCGGTCCTGGCCGGGGCGCTGCTGGGGCTCGGCGTCGCCGCGAAGCTGTACCCGGTGCTGCTGCTGGCGGCGCTGTTCCTGCTGTGCCTGCGCGCCGGTCGGCTGCGCACCTGGCTGCGGACGGCGGTCGCCGCTGGCGTCTCCTGGCTGGCGGTGAACGTGCCGGTGGCCGTCCTCGCCCCGGAGAACTGGTCGCGCTTCTTCCGGCTCAACGGCGAGCGGCCGGCCGATCCGGACACCCTGTGGAACATCGCGATCACCGTGTCCGACGGGCGGCTGTTCGACGGCCCGCTCGCCGACGGCGAGGCGCCGGCCGTGCTCAACGCGGTCGTGGCGGGAGCGGTGCTGGCCCTGGTAGCGGGGGTGGCCTGGCTGACCCTGGCCGCCCCGGTGCGGCCCCGCCTCGCCCAGGTGGCGTTCCTGCTGGTCGCCGGCTTCCTGCTGCTGAACAAGGTGTGGAGCCCGCAGTTCTCCCTCTGGTTGCTGCCACTGGCGGTGCTGGCCCGGCCGCGGTGGCGGGCGCTGCTGCTGTGGCAGGCCACCGAGGCGGTGCTGTGGGTGCCCCGGCTGCTCTGGTACCTCGGCACCGACAACCGCGGCGTCGAGGTGCAGTGGTTCTTCCTCGCCGTGACGCTGCGTGACCTGGCTGTCGTCGTCCTCATGGCGCTGGTCGTGCGGGACGTCTGGTACCCCGACGGCGACGTCGTCCGGTCGAGCTGGCCCGGCGTCGACGACCCCGCCGGTGGGGTGCTCGACCACGCTCCCGACGTCCGCCGGCTGACGTCGCCGCGCCGTCGTCCGGGATCAGGCGACCTGGTCGGGGCGCGTCCACCCTCACCGCAGAACGCGAGGGAGGACACCCGATGACCGGGGAACCTGGTCCCGCCGGGGAACCGGTCAGGTCAGCGCGCTCCTGAGCAACTCGATCTCGGCGGCGTGCGACGCGGCGTCGCCGGGCGTCTCCAGGACGACGGGGCAGTCCGCCGCCCGAGCGACCTCGACGAGCAGCTCGGTCGGGATCTCGCCGTCGCCCAGCGGAGCGTGCCGGTCGCGGCTGGAGCCGGCCGGGTCCCGGCTGTTGTTGAGGTGCACCAGGTCGACGCGGCCGGTGATCGCGCGGACGTCGTCCACCGCGGTGCCGAGGTCCCAGCCGGCGGCCCAGGCGTGGCAGGTGTCGAGCACGAAGCCGGCGCCGAACTCGCCCACCACCTCCCACAACCGTGCGATCGCCTCGAGGTCGCGCGCCATGGCGTTGCCGCCGCCGGCGGTGTTCTCGATGAGCAGCGGGACGGCGAAGCCACCGCTCTCGGCCTGCCGGGCGAAGGTCTTGCGCCAGTTGTCGACCCCGGCCGCCGGGTCGTCCTTGGCCAGCACGTGGCCGCCGTGCACCACCATGCCGCGGGCGCCGATCGCCGCGGCGGCCTGGGCGTGCTTGTCCAGCAGCTTGCGGCTCGGGATCCGGATGCGGTTGTTGGTCGTCGCCACGTTGAGCACGTACGGCGCGTGGACGACGACCATGACGTCGCCGGCCTGCAGCGCCTCGGCGTCCGGGCGGGGCCTCGGAGCGGTCCAGCCCTGCGGGTCGGCGAGGAAGACCTGCACGCCGTCGGCGTCCATCTCCGCCGCCCGCGCCAGCGGACCGCCGGCGTCGAGCTCGTTGTCCTCGGTGAGGCCGGGGCCGACGTGTACGCCGATCGGGTGAGCTGCCACGGCGCCGACCATAGTTCTGCGTGCTGACGATCCCGGCTCGCCGGCGACAGCCGGCTGCAGGCGCCGTTGCTGGTAGTCTCGCCGGAGCGCGTTCCAGCGGTGGCTGTCACCGAGGGGGCGCGCGACGCGTGTACGACCCTCCTGCTGCAGACCTACTGCAGCCGCCCAGACCAGAGGAGGTGGGGTTCTCCGTGCGTCACTACGAACTGATGGTCATCCTCGACCCCGATCTCGAGGAGCGGACCATCGCGCCGTCCCTCGACCGGTTCCTGACCGTCGTCAGCAACGCCGGCGGCACGTACAAGACCGAGATCTGGGGCCGTCGCCGCATGGCCTACGAGATCAAGAAGCAGGCCGAGGGCATCTACGCCGTCATCGACATCCAGGCCGAGCCCGCCGCGGTCGCCGAGCTGGACCGGCAGCTCAACCTGAACGAGTCGGTCCTGCGCACGAAGCTGATGCGGCCCGAGGCCCACTGACGATGGCCGGCGAGACCGTCATCACCGTCATCGGCAACCTGACGTCGGACCCGGAGCTGCGGTTCACGCCGTCCGGTGCCGCGGTCGCCAACTTCACCGTCGCCTCGACCCCGCGGACCTTCGACCGCCAGTCGCAGGAGTGGAAGGACGGCGAGGCGCTGTTCCTGCGCTGCAACGTGTGGCGGCAGGCGGCGGAGAACGTCGCCGAGTCGCTGACCCGCGGCTCGCGGGTGATCGTCTCCGGCCGGCTCAAGCAGCGGTCGTTCGAGACCAAGGAAGGCGAGAAGCGCACCGTCGTCGAGCTCGAGGTCGACGAGATCGGCCCCTCGCTCCGCTACGCCACCGCGAAGGTCACCAAGGCCTCCCGCGGTGAGGGTGGCGGCGGCTTCGGCGGCAGCGGTGGCGGTGGCGGCTTCGGCGGTGGCGGCGGCGGGTCCAGCGACCCGTGGTCGACCCCGGCCCCGCCGTCCGACGAACCGCCCTTCTGAACAAGGACCCCGTCCTCCCCATCCCTTCGCACGTCCGGGGTGGGCCTCCGGACGGGGCCGTCCCTGAAACCCTCTTCGTAACTGGAGAACCCCGGTGGCCAAGCCCCCCATCCGCAAGCCGAAGAAGAAGGTCTGCCAGTTCTGCAAGGACAAGGCGACCTACATCGACTACAAGGACACGACCCTGCTGCGGAAGTTCATCTCCGACCGCGGCAAGATCCGTGCCCGCCGCGTCAGCGGCAACTGCAGCCAGCACCAGCGGGACGTCGCCGTGGCCGTGAAGAACAGCCGTGAGATGGCCCTGCTGCCCTACACCTCGACGGCGCGCTGACCATGAGCACCCAGAAGCTGATCCTGACGCAGGAGGTCACCGGTCTCGGGTCCTCCGGTGACACCGTGGAGGTCAAGGGCGGGTACGCCCGCAACTACCTCCTGCCCCGCGGCCTGGCGATCGTCGCCACCCGCGGTGCCGAGAAGCAGGTCGAGTCGCTGCGCCGGGCGCGGGCCGCCCGCGAGGTGCGGTCGCTCGAGGAGGCGCAGACCGTGGCGGGCGGCCTGTCCGGCCTGACCGTCCGCGTGCCGGCCCGCGCCGGTGACGGTGGCCGCCTGTTCGGTCGCGTCACCACCGCCGACGTCGTCAACGCCGTCACCGCCGCCGGTGGCCCCGCGCTGGACCGTCGGCGCGTGGAGCTGCCGAGCAGCATCAAGACCACGGGTCAGCACACCGTCACCGTGCGGGTGCACCCCGAGGTGAGCACCCAGCTGACGATCGAGGTCGTCCCCAGCTGACGCAGGGCCCGTCCTGAGGACGGGGCCGCAGCACCAGCCCGTGAGGGGCGTCGGACTCCGGTCCGGCGCCCCTCGCGGCGTCTGTGGGCGCTGGGTCCTCGACCAGGTGGGCCGGCCCCGGGACGGTGGGGTGGGCCCCCGGTCAGGGGTGGGGGAGTCGGCCGGCGTGTCCGGGGGTCAGCGCGCTGGTCCGGCGTGGGAGCCGGCGGTCACCCTCGACGCAGGCGAAGGGGGGACCCACTCCCGGGCCGCACCCAGCTGAGGAGCGCACCATGAGCCTGATACTGACGGCGACCGGCCCCGCGACCACCGCCGGCATCCAGGACGTGCTGGAGGCCGACTTCGCCCGGGCCCGCGCCGCCCTCGCCGAGGCCCGCCGGGAGCAGGCCGGCAAGGACACCCCGCGCCACCGCGCCACCGTCGCCGAGTGCACCGCCCGGGTCGACGCCGTCCTGGACATGTACCTCGCCGCGCGGGCCGCCCGCGTCACCCCGTGAGGTCCAGGAGCGCCCGGGCGCCGGAGCCGGGGGTGCCCACGTCGGCGCGGCCGCCGGTGGCACGGGCCCGCAGGAGCACCCGGTCCGGTGCGGCGGGCGCGGCAGGGGGGACAACCCCCCCTGCCGGTAGGGGCGGCACCCTTCAGGAGTTCCCCGGCGACCGCCACGATCCAGAGGTGACGTCGATGCCTGCCTCCACCGAGGGCGATCCGCCCGCGGCCGACGTCCCGGCGGACACGACCCCCTGCCTCCGGACGCCGGGCACCGCCGGAGCAGGCGACTGCCGGGCCGAGCACGAGCAGTGGCAGCGCCGCCTACGGCTGCAGCGGCGGCTGCACGACGGCGCATCGCTGCGCATCTCCGCGCTCGTGCCCCAGCTGGGCGTGGTGCGCAACCGTGTGCCGGAGGCGCGCCCCGACCTGGATGCGTCCATCGAGGAGTTGCAGGACCAGTTGCACACGGTCCTCCAGGAGCTCCGCGAGATCGCACGGGTGATCTACCCGCCGCTGCTGGACCTGGCCGGGCTGGCGCCGGCGCTCAAGGAGTTCGCCGACCGCGTCCCGGTGCCGGTCCGCGTGGAGGTTGCCGAGGAGCGTCTCGGTGCCGCCGTCGAGGGAGCGGCCTACTTCGCGGTGACCGGCTGCCTCGGTGACCTCCGCCCGGGCGGCCCGCCGGTCGACGTGGTGGCCCGGCGGGCGGGTGCGGAGCTCGTGGTGACCCTGACCGGCGTCCCCCCGCGGCTCGCCGTCGGGGTGCTCGACCAGGTGCACGGCCTCGGAGGGCAGGTCCGCACCAGCGGTGACCCCGAGGACGGGACGATCGAGGCGCGGATCCCGTGCGCGTAGCCCTGGCCGAGGACGGCGCCCTGTTCCGCGAGGGGCTGCTCATGCTCCTGCGCGCAGCCGGCCACGAGGTGGTGGGCTGTACCGCGGACGGCGACGCGCTCGTCGAGCTGCTCACCCGGCAGCCGGCGGACGTGGCGATCCTGGACATCCGGATGCCCCCGGAACCGGACGGCGGGCTGGTGACGGCCGAGCGACTGCGGGCCGCGCACCCCGGCATGGGGCTGCTGTTCCTGTCCCACTACGCCGAGTCCCACTACCTGATGCGGATCCTCGAGATCGGCACCGAGGCGATCGGCTACCGGCTCAAGGAGAAGGTCGGCAGCGTCGACGTCCTCACCGACACCCTCGACCGGATCGCCGACGGGGAGATCGTCATCGAGCCGGTGCTGGCCAAGCGGCTGGTCGAGCGCCCGCGTGGGGACCGCAAGGAGATCGTGGACTCCCTCACGCCCCGGGAGCTCGACGTGCTGAAGTTGATGGCCGAGGGCCGGTCCAACAACGGCATCGCCGGGCAGCTGTTCGTCACGCCGAAGGCGGTCGAGAAGCACATCGCCAACATCTTCAGCAAGCTCGGCCTCCAGGAGGAGGGCAGCGAGCACCACCGACGGGTCCTCGCCGTCCTGACCTACCTGCGCTCGCAGCGGGCCGAGTCCTAACCGAGGCGCGCCTCCGGGGGTTGGCCGGGGCTGGTGGTCGGCCTAGCGTTGCCGCACGCGACCGTCCGTTTCGCAGGCCGAGGGGTCGGTGGTGGGCATGCCACAGGCGACCACGATCGGTCTCGTCCGCGGTCTGCTCGTGACCGTCGTCGTGGCCGTCGTCCTGGTCGTCGTCGTGCGCGGGGGCGCCGGGGCCACGGGGTCGGTGGTGGCCCGGGTCCTCCTGCCGTTCGCGGCGGCTGCGATCGCAGCTGCCGCCCTGCACCTGCTGGTGCCGCGCACGCCGACCCGGTACGGCGCGGCGATCCCCTACGCCACGCTGGCCGAGGCCGTTCGGCGGATGCAGTCCGGCTCCCTGGAGCAGGCGTTGCCGGCCCTGGCGCAGGTGGTGGCCGACGGCACGCGGGCCGCGCGTGCCGTGGTGTGGCTGGCGGTCGGCGGCCGCCTGGTGGCCGCCGCGTGGCACCCGTCGGCGCCCGGTGCCGGTGAGGACTCCGTGGCCGACCTCACCGCCCTGCTCGCCCGCCCGGACACCGCCCACGTCGTCCCGGTGCTGGACGGGCCCGTCCTGCGCGCGGCGCTCACGATCCGCAAGGACGTCGCGGTCACCGCCGCCGATCGGCGGCTCATGCACGACGCCGCCAACGCCGCGGGACTGCTGCTGCGGGTCGTCGCGCTCAACGCCGAGCTCGCCGAGCGGATGCGGCGGGCCGCCGACCTCGCCGAGGAGCTGCAGGCGTCGCGGCAACGGCTGGCCACCGTCCGCGACTCCGAGCGGCGGCGGCTGGTCGCCGAGCTGGCCCACGCCACCAGCGACCGGCTGGACGTCCTGCGCGCCGAGATCGCCGCCGCCTCCGCCGCCCTGTCCCCCGGCGGTGCGTCGTCCGGCGGGCCCGACCCGGCACGGGCCCAGGCCGCGCTGGCCCGCGCCCGTGACCAGCTCGACGACCTGCTCGAGCGGTTCCGTGCCGTCGCCCGGGGGGTGTACCCGGCGG
The DNA here is from genome assembly GCF_900215145.1 of Geodermatophilus sabuli. Taxonomy (GTDB): domain Bacteria; phylum Actinomycetota; class Actinomycetes; order Mycobacteriales; family Geodermatophilaceae; genus Geodermatophilus; species Geodermatophilus sabuli. Next base: position 233,804 of record NZ_OBDO01000007.1, read on the forward strand.
TGCTGCGCGATCGAGGCCCGGCGGCGGCGCTGGACGAGGTGGTCGCCGACCTGCCGCGCGCCGTCCGGCTCACCGGCGGCCTGGAGGAGCGCCTGCCGTGGGAGCTGGAGTCCGGCATCTACTACGCGGCCGCCGCCGCGGCCAGGGCGCTCGGGGGCCAGCCCGCCGAGAGCCCGCTGGTGGTGCGGCTGGAGCACTGTGCGGACCGGATCACCGTGCACGTCGAGGACGCGGCCCCCCCGGTCCCGCCCGATCGCCTGGCGGCCCTGCTCACCGCCGACGTCGACCGGCTGGCCGCGCTCGGCGGGGGGATGGACCTGGTCGCCGCCCCGACCGGACTCCACCTCATGGCGTGGCTGCCGGACCGGGTGGAGCCGGTCGTCATCGACGCCGACCGGACCGAGGCCGCGGTCCGGTGACCACGGGCCGACCGAGGTGGGCCGGGGTGGCGATACGCCTGCTCCCCCCGGGCCTGGTCACCCTCGTCGTGGGCGCCACCTACCTGGTCGTGGACGCCGGCCCCGGCCGTGTCGGCGGTGCCGGCGGGGCGGCGGCGGTGGCCACGGTCGTGGCCTCGGCGCTCGCACTGCCCACCTACGGGTGGGGACGGCGGATCGCCGAGCGGCTGGACGGCGGCCGGGGCGCCGACTACCGGCTGCTCGCCCAGCTCGCCGCACTGCCGCCCCCACCGACCCGCGGTGTCACCGACCTCGAGACGATCGTGACCGCCGTCGGCCGGGGCCTGGGCGCCGGCGTGTGCACCCTCACCCTCCGGCGGCCGGGCCTGCGCGACCGGGTCCAGACCTGGACCCGGCCGGGTGCGGACGTGACGGAGACCCGCCTGGAGGTCCCGCTCCGGTACGGCGGGGAGGTCGTCGGCACGCTCGCCGTCGACCGGGTCACCGTGGCCGGCACGCAGGCGGAACGCCGGAAGCTGCTCGACGTCGTCGCGGACAGCCTCGGCGTCGTGCTGCAGGCGACCCGCTCGAGGACCGAGCTCGAGCGGCAGCTGCGGGCGGCGCTGGCGCACGCCGCCGAGATCGCCACGGCGCGCCGCCGAGGCGTCGCAGAGGCCGACAGCGAGCGTCGCCGGATCGAGCGGGACCTGCACGACGGCGCGCAGCACCACCTCGTCACCCTCAGCCTCTCCCTCGGCCTGGTCGAGCACGAGGTGGGCACCGGCCGGCTGGACGAGGCCCGCGTGGGGCTGGCCCGGCTCGCCGCGCAGACCGACGCGGTCGAGGAGCTCCTGAGCCGCACCACGAGGGGCATGACGTCGCAGGCGCTGACCGACGACGGTCTCGTCGCCGCCCTGCGGGCCGAGTTCGCCCAGGACGACCCACCGGTCGACCTGCAGGCCTGCGCGGTCGGGGAGCTGCCCCCCGAGGTCGCGGCAGCCGTCTACTTCTGCGTGCTGGAGGCGGTCAACAACGCCCGCAAGCACGCGCCCGGCGCGGCGGTGCGGGTGCGGCTGGCCGTCGAGCGGGACCGGCTGTCGTTCGCCGTGCAGGACGACGGCCCGGGCTGGTACCCCGAGGCGGCCGCCACCTCACCCGGTCGCGGCCTGCGCAACGTGAGCTCCCGGATGGCCGCCGTCGGCGGGGAGGTGACCGTCCGATCCGCACCAGGGCACGGCACCACCATGGAGGGCGTCGTCCCGCTCCCCGAGCCGGCACCCGCTCCCGCGGCGGTGGGGGTGCCGGCGAGGCCCGAGCTGCTCGACCAGGTGCGCGCCGTCCTGCGGTCCGCCCGGGAGACCTACCACGGCACTCCGTACGCCGACCGGCTGCACGCGTTCGCCCGCTTCCTCGAGGAACCGCTGCGGATCGCGGTGATCGGCTCGGTTGGCGCCCCGGCCGCGGAGCTGGCCGCGGCGCTGGCCGCCGTGCCGTGGCCCGGCGTCCGCTTCCTGGCCGTGGAGGGGCCGGAGGCGCCGGGGCGCACGCCCGAGGCCGCGGCCGACGCCTACGTGGTGGTGGCCGACGGCGCCCGGCCTCGGGACGGCGACTGCTTCTCGGGCCTCCGGGGGCGGGTGCGCCCCACCCACGCCGTCGGCGTGCTCGTCGGCGACGGGCCCGCCCCGGAGCTGCACCGACTCTGCCAGGCGGTCGCGGGCGTCCGCCCCGGCGTCGCCACGGGCCACCGTCCGGGTGAGGGCGTCGACCTGGCAGCGGTGCGGCACCTGGTCGGCAGCCGGCTGGTGGCACGCGCCGGTGCGCTGAAGGCGCGGACGGTCCTGTCGGCGCTGGAGACCCTCGTGGGCGGGGCGTCCTCCGGGGTGGACGTCCGGCCGTTGCTCTACCGGCTCGAGGAGATCCGGTCCGGCGCCCACGAGCTGGCCGAGCTCGACCTGCTCGACGCGATGTGCGCCGGGGACCTCGCGGTCACGGACGCCCAGCGGCGGTCGGCCCAGCGGTTGCTCGGAGCCGACGGCGTGCACGACTGGGCCCGGCTGGGGTGTGCGCCCGGTGCCGGTCCGGCCGAGCTGGTCCGGGCCGCGCAGGAGCAGATGGCCGAGTGGCAGCGGACCGCCGCCCACCCCGCGTCCTCCGCGACGACCCGGCACGTGGCCGGCTGCCTGGTCCGCACCTGCGAGCGGCTGCTGTCCTCGGTCACCCGAGCCGGGTGACCTGCCCCCGGCGGCCGTGTCCCGGGCGGGGGGAGGGGGGTGGACCCCACGCGGAGAACGGGGGAACGGCCCGCGGGACACGGGGGTGCGCTCGATGGTCCGGCGCTGCCCCCGGCGCCAGGCTCTCCTCACCGACCAGTTCCGGCGAGAGCCAGTTCCCGGGTCACCGAGAGGAGACCACGATGTCCGCTCCGACCCCGTGCTACCGCCACCGCACGTGGCTGGTCCACTGCGAGGACTGCACCACCTGGCACCTCGCTCGCGCGGTCGCCGCCCGGGACGCCGCCTCGTCCACCGCCACCGCGTCGGTCCTGACCCTCGTGCCCACGGGCAGCCGACGCCCCGTCGTCGTCCCGATCGCCGCCTGAGCCCACCCCGCCCGGACGGGCCGGCCGCAGACGCGGCGCCCACCCCGGTCCCCTGCGCCGCGAGGGTGCTGGCCCCGCTTCCGGGGTGGGGACCACCCCACCTCAGGAACTAGGGCGTTCCGCCCCCGGAGTGGGGTCAGCTCGATCGTCCCCCGTCGGCGTGGCCAGCAGGCTCGTCGACGTCCCATCGCACAGCGCGCCGCACCGGCGCCGAGGAGAGGCCCGACATGGCCGCCAGCCTGCGACAGCCCACCCGCCCGGTACCCGTGCACGGCGGCGAGGCGACGGTCACCGTCTTCCACCCCCGCCGGTGGGCGCACGAGATCACCGCGCAGCTGGTCCGACGGGCCGCCGACGGCGACGAGGCCGCCTGGACCGCCGTCGTCGAGGAGTACGGCTCGCTGGTGTGGTCGGTCACCCGCAGCTTCCGGCTGTCCGACGCCCAGGCCGCGGACGCCGTCCAGACGACCTGGTTGCGGTTGCTGGAGGAGATCGACGCGATCCGGGAGCCGGAGCGGCTGGCCGGGTGGCTGCGGACCACCGCCCGGCGGACGTGCCTGGAGACGATCCGCCGGACCGGGCGCGAGCTGCCCTCCGACCCGCACGCCCACGAGTCCGGCGCCGCTCCCGAGCCGGCCGCGGACCGGCCGGACGGCGACCCGGAGGAGCAGCTCCTGCGACAGGAGCGGGTGACCCAGGTCCGCTCGGCCCTCCAGCAGCTGCCCGAGCGCTCCCAGCAGCTGCTCGAACTGCTCGTGGCCTCCCCGCCGATGAGCTACGAGGAGATCGGGACGCGCCTGGGGATGCCGGTGGGCAGCATCGGCCCGACCCGGGCCCGCCTCCTGACCCGGCTGCGCACCACGCTCACGGCGGCGGGCGTCGCCGACGCGGCCTGACCGGAGCCGCTGACCGCTCCGCGCTGCCCTGCCGGGCCCGCCGTGGGCCCGGCAGGGCAGCGCCGTGACCCGGCAGGGCAGCGCCGTGTCCCCGCGGTCGTCGGCGCCGCCCCGACGACTGCGGGGCGCCTGTGGACCTGTGACCGGTGGGGCTGGTGGGCGGGTGCCCGCGACACGCCGGGGGACGACACCCGGATTTCTCCGTGATTTCTCCCGTCCACACCCGGTGTGTGGTCTTCGCGCAGGTCAGTGCCGGGATACGGAGACGCCCGCACACCAGTCCCCCGCTGTCTCCACATGTCGACACGTCTGTGTCCACCGACTTGTCCACAAGTTGTGCAGAACGGGGTGCACAGCGGTGTTGGACTGCCCGGTCCGCGCTTCCTAACGTCCTCTCCGAACCGCGGCCGGCGTGAACTGTCGGCGCCCTGCGGTAGCAATGACCCGAACGCTTGTTCGAGTCAGGTGTACGACGTTTCTGGTGCTTCCCCCACCAGGCCCCGGCCGGCGGCCGGGGTCTGTTCGCGGGTGCGCCGGTGAGTGGATGGAGGACCCTCCGTGGCGGTGGCCGACGAGTTCAGCCGACCGACGCCGACGGCGCCGGAGTACGACCGGCAGCCGCCGCAGGACGTCGCCGCCGAGCAGTCGGTGCTCGGCGGGATGCTGCTGAGCAAGGACGCGATCGCCGACGTCGTCGAGGTGCTGGCCGGTCCGGACTTCTACCGCCCCGCGCACCAGGTGATCTTCGACTGCATCCTCGACCTGTACGGCCGCGGCGAGCCGGCCGACGCCATCACCGTCGCCGCCGAACTCAACCGCACCGACCAGCTGTCGAAGATGGGCGGCGCGGTCTACCTGCACACGCTCATCCAGGCCACGCCGACGGCCGCCAACGCCGGCTACTACGCGGCGATCGTCGCCGAGCAGGCCGTGCTGCGCCGGCTGGTGGAGGCCGGCACCCGCGTCGTCCAGCTGGGCTACGGCGCCGCGGGCGGCAAGGGCGACGTCGACGACATCGTCGACCGCGCCCAGCAGGAGATCTACGACGTCACCGAGAAGCGCATGAGCGAGGACTACTCGCGACTCGAGGACGTCCTGCAGCCGACCATGGACGAGCTGGACGCCATCGCCTCCCGCGGCGGTACCGCGCGCGGCGTCCCCACCGGCATCCGCGACCTCGACGAGCTCACCAACGGCCTGCAGGCCGGCCAGATGGTCGTCATCGCGGCGCGTCCCGGTGTGGGCAAGGCCCTGGCCCTCGACACCCCGGTCGCCACGCCCACGGGCTGGACGACGATGGGCGAGATCCGCGTCGGCGAGCAGGTCATCGGCTCCGACGGCCAGCCCACCACGGTGGTGGCGGCGACCGATGTGATGACCGGGCGTCCCTGCTACGAGGTGCACTTCTCCGACGGCTCGGTGATCGTCGCGGATGCGCAGCACCAGTGGCTCACCGACGACCGGGCGAGTCGCAGGTCCGCTCAGGCGGCCCGCACCGGCGACAACCGCTACCGCAACCAGCGGACGTTCGCTGCTGTCCGGACGACGGAAGAGCTGGCCCGTAGCCTCCGCTGTGCCACCAAGGACGCCCGGCTCAACCACTCCGTCACGAACGCTGCTCCCCTGGAGCTGCCCGACGCGGACCTGCCCCTGCCGCCGTACGCGCTCGGCGTGTGGCTGGGCGACGGCACCTCCCGCGCGGCGCACTTCACGAGCAACGACCCGGAGATCGCCGTCTACATCGAGTCGGAGGGCCTGGTCGTCGAGCCCACCGGTGCCGACCGTCGCTACGCGCTCAAGCTCCCCGCGCGTCCCGGGGTGGCTGCCCGGCCGTGCCCGATGTGCGGCGAGGGGTTCGTGCCCCAGACGTCCCAGGTGCAGACGTGCGGCAAGACCTGCGGCGGGCGGCTGCGGGCCAGCGGGAGCGTCGGCCGGAAGGCGACGTGCCCCGACTGTGCTGGCCCGTCCTCCGGTCCGACCCAGTGCCAGGCGTGCCGCGACGACCACGGCACCGTGCAGGGCCTCCTGCGCTCACTCGGGGTCTTCGGCGACAAGCACATCCCCCTGTCCTACCTGCGCGGCTCCGTGGCCCAGCGGCGGGCGTTGCTGGCGGGGCTCCTGGACACCGACGGCACGGTGACCCCGAGCGGCGCCGTGCAGTTCGGGGTCACCAGCCGCCGCCTGGCCGAGGACGCGCGGGAGCTGATCGCCGGCCTCGGCCACCGCGTGCGCCTGACCCGCAAGCGGGTGAAGGGGCGCACCGAGGAGTCGTCGACGTGCTACACGCTCACCTTCAGCACGGACGACGAGGTCTTCCGGTTGGAGCGGAAGAAGCTGCTCCACAAGGAGCGGGGGTCGCGCACGTTCACGGCTCGGGGGGTCCGTTTCATCACTGACGTGCGGCCGATCGCCAGCGTGCCCGTCCGGTGCATCCAGGTCGACGCCGCGGACCACCTCTTCCTGGCCGGCCGCAGCTTCATCCCGACCCACAACTCGACCCTGGGTCTGGACATCGCCCGCTCGGCGACGGTCAAGCACCACCTGCCGGCGGTCATCTTCTCGCTGGAGATGAGCAAGCACGAGATCACCATGCGTCTGCTCTCGGCCGAGGCGAAGGTGCCGCTGCACCACATGCGTGCCGGCACGCTCTCGGACGAGGACTGGTCCAAGCTCGCCCGCCGCATGGGCGAGATCGCCGACGCCCCGCTCTACATCGACGACTCACCGAACATGACGATGATGGAGATCCGGGCCAAGGCACGGCGGCTCAAGCAGCGCAATGACCTCAAGCTCGTCGTCATCGACTACCTCCAGCTGATGACGTCGGGCAAGCGGGTGGAGAGCCGCCAGCAGGAGGTCTCGGAGTTCTCCCGTGCGCTGAAGCTGCTGGCCAAGGAGCTCGAGGTCCCGGTCATCGCGATGAGCCAGCTGAACCGTGGGTCGGAGCAGCGTCAGGACAAGAAGCCGATGCTGTCGGACCTCCGCGAGTCCGGCTCGATCGAGCAGGACGCCGACATGGTGATGATGATCCACCGCGAGGACATGTACGAGAAGGAGAGCCCGCGGGCCGGGGAGGCCGACATCATGCTGGTCAAGCACCGCAACGGCCCGACCGCGAACGTCACCGTCGCCTTCCAGGGCCACTACAGCCGCTTCGTGGACATGGCGAACTGACGAAACCCCCCCAGGGACCACGGGAGGCCCGGAGCGACCTGCTCTCCGGGCCTCCCGGCGTTCTCGGGAGGTGTCACGGAAGGGTCGGACCTGGCCCCAGGGCGCGCCGCCGGAGTGGTGGTCGGTCGATCGGGGCCTCCGCCGGGGGTGATCGAGGACGTGGCGCCGTGCGCGCCCGTCCGGCCACGAGCAGCTGCCCCAGGTCGTGCTGGTTGGTGGTCAGGGTCGCCCCAGTCGAGCCAGTGGAGCCCGGCCCTGGGTCAGAAGGGCGGCGGATCGTCGTCGAGCTCGATGACGTCGGGCTGCCCGTGGTCGGGACTCCGACGGAGCCCCGGTGGTCGCGTGATCCGCGTGATGCCGCTGGGTGTGGTCACCGACAGGACGCCGTCGTCGGTCATCACGAAGCGCCAGCCGCGGGCGTGCGTCTTGAGCCGGTGATGCCGACGGCACAGGCAGCAGAGGTTCTCGCACGCGGTCTCGCCCCCGTCGGCATGCGCGGTGACGTGGTCGAGATCGGCCCAGCCTGCTCTGTTGTGGCACCCCGGATGTCGGCACGTGCGGTCGCGGGTTCTCACGAAGCGGTGCTGGGCCGGGGTGGGTTGGTAGCGATCGATCGGCGGCGGGCGATCCACCACGGGGCACTGACATGTCTCACGTGAAACGTCGTGGGGAGCCGGGCCACGCATGGCCGTCGAGCGTGCGGGATCCGAGGGCGGGTGCACCGGACACCCGCGGCGGGCGGTCCGCTCGAGCTCGCGCCGGCTGACGGTGGCGCGGAGGGCGCCGGTGTCCGGGTCGACGAGTGCGATGTCCATGCTGCCCGCAGCCGGGGCCTGGAGCCCGCCGGGGCAGAGCGCATCGAGCTGCTCGAGCAGGGCGCGCAACTGGGCGGCAGTGATCGGCTGACCGTTCACCTCCGCCGGAGCCGACCCACCGAGTCGGCCGTGCTGGGCCGCCGGGTCGGGGGACGGCGCAGAGCTCGAGCCGCCAACCGGGACGACGACGGTGAGGTGTGCGGTGAACGGCTCGCGGCTGGTGTCCCATGGCCGCAGCACCAGGTCGGACAGCACGGCGACGCGCAACTGGCCGAGGGGGCGCGGGTCACCGTCGGCCCTCGCCATCCGCGCGTAGCCGTCGATCGTCTCCTGCAGCGCGGTGACCAGCGGATGCGGCATGAAGGCCGTGAGCTCGCCCATCCCGTCACCCAGAGGGCGTGACCTGACGTCCGCGGCGCGCTCCGCCCGGGCCCGCCGCCGTTCTGCCGCGTCAGGGTGCAGGCCGAACAGCGCCCGCCGCGCCGCCGCCCGCAGGGCACGCACCGACAGGTCGCCGGCGGTCGGCAGCAGCGCCGCCTCCACCTGTGCGAGGACCGCCGGGTCGCTGTCCTGCGCCGGCTCCCCGAGCTCGGCGGCCAGGCCACGGGCGCGCGGCCAGTCCAGCTCCCCGTCGGCCAGTGCCGCCCAGGTGGCCGGGAGCTGGTGGAGCAGGGCGAACGCCTGACCGATGAGCGTGGTCGCCGCCGAGCGGGAGCAGTTGAGCACCAAGGCCAGCTCGTCGGCGAAGAACTCCGACGTCCCGACGAACTCGGGCCGGCCGTGCCCATCCGTCTCCTGCGGCGCAGCGGCACCGGGGTGGCCGCGCGGCACGTCGAGGCGGTCGGGCCGGCGGGACGCGAACTCGGCCACGAGCTCGGCCTTGTATGCGGCCAGCTGACCCTCGACCTGCACCACCCGCTGCAGCTCCGCCGCGAGGTCGGCGTCGCAGCGCGAGCCCACCGGCAGCATCTCGCCCAGCCGGGCCGGGCGGGCGGTCGCCCCCGGCGGCACGAGCCCGGTGGGGTCGATCGCCGGCGGGGACGGATCGCCCGGCCACGGGCACAGGTCGGTGGCGGTCACCCCCACCCCGAACGCGCCGCCGTCGAACACATGGACGACGCTACGGCGAGGGTCTGACAGTTCCGCGCCTCTGACCAGCGGTTACTCGAAAGAGTCCTCGTCGGTCTCGGTCAGGGGCGGTCGGTGTGCCAGTGCCCCGGCCGACACCGCAGCGCGGTAGGGCCCGCTGTCGGTGGTCTGCGCCAGGCTGGGCACATGAGCGTCGACCTCTCCGCCGCCGCCGACTTCATGGCGGGCCATGCCCGGCTGCTCGACCGCCGGCGGTTCGAACGGCTCTTCACGGACGGGGACGGTGACGCCGTCCTCGTCGCCGTCGAGGCGTACCGCAACCCCGACGGCGGCTACGGCTGGGGCCTGGAGCCCGACCTGCGCTCGCGCACCAGCCAGCCCGGCGGCGCACTGCACGCCTTCGAGGCCTTCGCCGACGCCGCTCCCGCGACGACCGAGCGGGCGCGGGCGCTGTGCGACTGGTGTGCCACGGTCGCGCTGCCCGACGGTGGGTTGCCGTTCGCCCTCGCGGTGCCCGACCCCGCCGGGTGCGCGCCGTTCTGGGCGTCCGCCGACGCCACGTCGTCCTCCCTGCAGATCACCGCGATCGTCGCCGCCGCGGCCCACCAGGTCGCCGAGCACGACCCCGCCGTCGCCGGGCACCCCTGGCTGGCGCGGGCGACGGGGTACTGCCTGGACGCCGTCCGGCAACTGGGTCCCGAACCGCACGCGCTGGAACTCGCCTTCGCCGTGCGGCTCCTCGACGCGGCACACGCCACCCACCCCGAGGCCGCCGAGCTGCTCGACCGCCTCGGGCAGCACGTCCCGGCCGACGGGCTCGTGCACGTGGCCGGCGGCGCCGAGGAGGAGTTCATGCGCGCGCTGGATTTCGCCCCCCACCCGGGGAGCCCCGCGCGTGCCCTGGTGACCGCGGAGGCGGTCGAGCGGGAGCTCGAGCGGCTGGCCGCCCAGCAGCAGGACGACGGCGGCTGGCGGGTCGACTTCGACAGCTACTCACCCGCGGCGGGTCTCGAGTGGCGCGGGCACCGCACCGTCGAGGCGCTGGGCATCCTGCGCGCCAACGGCGTCCTCTGACGAGGACGGCGTCCTCCGGCCCGACGGCGCGGTCCCCGGGCCCGACGGCGCGGTCCCCGGGCCCTAGGTCGGGCACCGGGGACGCGGCGGTGGTGCGGTGGTGCGGTGGTGCGGTGGTGCGGCGGTGCGGTGGTACGGGGTCAGGCGGCGGCCATCTCGGCCTGCAGGCGGCGACGCACCTTCGGCGACCCGGTGGCCATCGTGTAGAGCTTGCCCAGCTGCGACGGCAGGTTGCGCACCGTCGTCTGCTCCAGCCAGCCGTTCGGCAGCGAGAGCCGGAAGATCTTGTGCCAGGCCGACGCGACCTGCTTCGGCAGCGGCGCCGAGTGGTAGTTGAGCCCGTAGCGGTCGAACAGGTCACGGACCTTCGGCGCGATCTCGGCGTACCGGTTGCTCGGCAGGTCCGGGAACAGGTGGTGCTCGATCTGGTGCGAGAGGTTCCCGGTCATGACGTGCATGGCCTTGGACCCGGAGATGTTCGCCGAGCCCAGCATCTGGCGCAGGTACCACTCGCCGCGGGTCTCGCCGTCGATCGACTTCTTCTCGAAGGTCTCCACGCCCTCGGGGAAGTGCCCACAGAGGATCACCGAGTTCGACCACAGGTTGCGCACGATGTTGGCGACGACGTTTGCGGTGAGCGTGGAGACGAAGTTGGGCCCCGACAGCAGCGGGTGGATGACGTAGTCCTTGCGCACCTGGCGGCCGATCTTGCGCAGCACCGCCTTCGCGCGCGCCCGGAACTCCGGGTCCCCGGTCTGCTTCTTGGCGATCACCGCGCCCAGTTCCAGGTCGTAGGCGGCGATCCCGTACTCGAAGAAGCAGGCGTTGATGAAGCTCCACAGCGGCTGACCGAGGTGGAACGGCTGCCACTTCTGGTCCTCGTCGACGCGCATGATGCCGTAGCCGAGGTCGTTGTCCTTGCCGATCACGTTCGTGTACGTGTGGTGCAGCTCGTTGTGCGAGTGCTTCCACTGGTCGGCCGGGCTGGCCATGTCCCACTCCCACGTCGTGGAGTGGATCTTCGGGTCGCGCATCCAGTCCCACTGCCCGTGCAGGATGTTGTGCCCGATCTCCATGTTCTCGAGGATCTTGGCGACCGAGAGGCCGACCGTCCCCAGGATCCAGGCGGGCGGGAACCCGGAGGCCAGCAGCACCGCGCGGCTGCCCAGCTCGACCTTGCGGTGGACGTCGATGACCTTCCGGATGTAGGCCGCGTCGGCCTCACCCCGGGTGTCGATGACCTCCTGGCGGATCTCGTCGAGCTCCTTGCCGATGAGCTCGATGTCCTCGGCGGTGAGGTGGGCGATCGGGTTGTCGGGCTTCTTCTGCAGGACGGTCATGAGGGGTCCTCCGTGGTCTCGGGGGCGGGGATCAGTGGTCGATGTCGCAGGCGCCGGCGGCGGCGCTCACGCAGGTCTGGATGAGGACGCCGTCCCCGGGGGCGGCGGTGGTGACCTCGCCGTTGCGCAGGTCGCGGACCGCGCCCTCGCGCAGCGGGAGCACGCAGCCGAAGCAGATGCCCATCCGGCAGCCGCTGGGCATGAGGACGCCGGCCTCCTCGGCGGCGTCCAGGATCGGCGTCGCGCCGTCGGCCTCCAGCGTGGTCCCGGACCGGGCGAAGGAGACGGTGCCCCCCTCGCCGGCGACGACGATCGCCGGGCGGAAGCGCTCGGTGAACAGCCGGTCGGTCAGGCCGGCCGCCGCCCAGTGCTCCTCCAGCGCCTCGAGCAGCCCGACGGGGCCGCAGGCCCAGGTGGCGCGCTCGGCGTGGTCGGGGACCAGCGCACAGATGGCGGCGGGGTCCAGCAGGCCGGCGGTCTCGGTGTGCTGCTCGACGAGCCGGATCCGGCCGGTGGCGGCCATCGCCCGCAGCTCGGCGCCGAAGACGACGTCCTCGGCGGTGGGTGCGGAGTGCACCAGGACGACGTCGGTGAGCTCGGGGTGGTTGCGCAGGATCCCCATCACCGGGGTGATCCCGGAGCCGGCGGTGACGAACAGCGCCTTGGCCGGGGCGGGCGTGGGCAGGACGAACTCCCCCGCGGCCTGGTCGAGCTGCACGATCGTGCCCGGCTCGGTGCGGTGCACCAGGTGGTTGCTGACCTTCCCGCCGGGGATCGCCTTGACCGTGATGCTGATGCAGCCGTCGGCGCGGGTCAGATAGGAGGTCAGCGAGTAGGCGCGCCACTGGCGGACGCCGTCGACGTCGACGCCGATGCGGATCCACTGCCCGGGCACGTGCGGCCGCCAGTCGGCCCCGGGGCGGATCACCAGGGTGGCGGCGTCGCGGGTCTCCCGGTGCACCGCCTCGACGCGCCCGCGGAGGGCGGCGCCGGAGCGCAGCGGGTTGACCAGGTCGAGGTAGTCGTCGGGCAGCAGTGGCGTCGTCACCAGCTCGGCGAGGCGCAGCGCCCGGTTGCGGAGGGCGGTGAGGGCCGGCCGGGCCGGGGAAGGGCGCGGGACGGTCGAGGTCATGCCATTGATACTTCCCAGCCTGGCGCGCAGACACCTGTGCCCTCGACGTGAACGTCGGGCCGGATACTGTTCCCAGCGAACAAGACACGGGTGCCGGGGAGGTGGGCGTGACGCCGGAGCAGAACCCCTTCACCCCTGCGGTGGCGGCGGCGATGCGGGCCGAGCTGCCCGCCGTCGCCGAGCGCACCGTGGCCGCGATCGTCGTGACCGTGCCCAGCTACGCCGAGGCTTTCCGGGGCGACATGGGCCGGGCGATCGAGAACGCCGTCCAGCTCGCGCTCGGCGGCTTCCTCCAGCTGGCGACGACGACGGGCGGCGGCGACGCCAGCCGGCCGATCGGGCCCGCGCTCGAGGGGGCCTACGCCCTGGGCCGCGGCGAGGCGAAGAACGGGCGGTCGATGGACGCGCTGCTGGCCGCCTACCGGGTCGGCGCCCGCGTGGCCTGGCGGCACATGAGCGAGACGGCGGTGGCCGCCGGGATGCCGGCGGCGTCCCTGGCCCGCTTCGCCGAGCTGGTGTTCGCCTACATCGACGCCCTGTCGGCCTCCAGCGTCGCCGGGCACGCCGACCACCTCGCCACCAGCGGCCGGGAGCGCCGTCGCCACCTGGAGCGGCTGGCCGAGCTGCTCCTCACCGGGAGCCCCGCCTTCGACCTGGCGGCCGCCGCCGAGCGGGCCGACTGGACGCCGCCGCGGACCCTCACCGCGGTGCTCCTGCCAGAGGCGCGGGCCCTGGGGGCGCTCGCCCAGCTCGACGCGCGCACGCTGCAGGCCGGCGCCGACCTGCCCGGGGCGGAGCCGTCCACCGAGCGGGCCGTGCTGCTCGTGCCCGACGCGGAGGGGTTCGCCCGGGCCGGGTTGCTGAAGGCGCTGACCGGGCGCGAGGCCGTCGTCGGGCCCCCCCGGCCCTGGCAGGACGCCCGCTCGTCCTACTCCCGGGCCCTGCGGGCGCTGCAGCTGGGCCTGCGGCCGGAGGACGACGCGCCGGTGGACACCGAGCAGCGGCTGGCCGAGCTGGTCCTCCGGGCCGACGGCGAGGCCCTGGCCGACCTGCGCGCCCAGGTCCTCGCGCCGCTGGACGGGCTGGGCCCCGGGCCGCGGGAGAAGCTGGTCGAGACGCTGCGGTCGTGGCTGCTGCACCACGGACGGCGCGAGAAGATCGCCGCGGACCTGTTCGTCCACCCGCAGACGGTGCGCTACCGGATGGGGCAGCTCCGCGAGCTGTTCGGGCAGCGCCTCGACGACCCGCGCACCATGCTCGAGCTCACCATCGCGCTGGGCACCGCCGAGCCCTGAGCGGACGGCGGCACTCCTACGATCGCCCCCGTGAGCCCGATGACCGCGCTCGGGACCGGTCTGCTGGACGAGGTGTGGCCGCTGCTGACCGGGCTGCCGGCACCGGCGGTGCGGGTCTCCGGCGGCACCGGGCTCGACGGGCCGCTGCCCGTCCCCGACCTCGCGGTGGGCGCCGTCGCCGCGCAGCTGCTCGCGGCCCGGCTGCTGGGCGGGGGAGCGGCCGAGGTCGCCGTGGACGCCGCGCACGTCGGGCTGGCGTTCCGCAGCGAGCGGTACGCGGCCGTGGCCGGGCGGCCGGTCGCACCCGGCTTCGCGCCGCTGTCGCGGTTCTGGCCGACCGCCGACGGGTGGCTGCGGTTGCACGGCAACTACCCGCACCACCGGGACGCCGCGCTGCGGGTGCTCGGCGCCGAGGGGGGCCCGGCGGCGCAGCGGTGGCGGGCCGAGGAGCTGGAGGCCGCCGTCGTCGCCGCCGGGGGTGCGGCCGCCGCGGTGCGCCGGCCGGCCGCCTGGGCGGGCACACCGCAGGGGCGCGCCGTGGCGGGGACCCCGCTGGTGGGGCTGCGCCGGGTCGTGGACGGGCCGGCGCGGACGGCGTCCCCCGACGGGGTGCGGGTGCTGGACCTGACGCGGGTCATCGCCGGTCCGGTCGCGACCCGCACGCTGGCCTCGCACGGCGCCGACGTCCTGCGGGTCGACAGCCCCCGCCTGCCCGAGGACCCGGGTCAGCTCGTCGACACGGGGCCCGGCAAGCGGCACGTGCTGCTGGACCTCGCCTCCGCCGCGGACTGCCGGACGGTCGAGGACCTGCTGGCCGCCGCGGACGTCGTCGTCCAGGGGTACCGGCCCGGCGCGCTGACCGGGTTCGGCCTGGACCCGGCGTCGCTGGCGGCCCGGTGGCCGCACCTGGTCCTGGTGAGCCTGTCGGCCTGGGGGACGGCGGGGCCGTGGGGCCGGCGGCGCGGCTTCGACTCGTTGGTGCAGGCGGCGACCGGGATCGCGGTGGTGTGCGGGTCGGACGACGCTCCGGGCGCGCTGCCGGTGCAGGCGCTGGACCACGCCACCGGTCACCTGGCCGCCGCGACGGTGCTCGCCGCGCTGGCCCGCCGCCGCGAGGAGGGCGGCGGCTGGCACGGCGCACTGTCCCTGGCCCGGACGGCGCACTGGCTGCTGGGCGCCCCGCGGCGGCCGGCCGGAGCCACGGAGGAGCCGGTGGACCCCGCGCCGTACCTGCTCTCGCTGCCGGCGCCCGGCGGCCCGGTCACGGTCGTCGCGCCGCCGGGGTCACCGCCCTGGCGCACCGCGGCGGCGGGTCCGGCGGGTCAGCGACCCACCTGGCTGCCCCGGCCGTAGCGGGGCGCGTGTTCCACGTGGAGCCGACCCGCTCACGCGGGGCGGAGCACGGCGACCAGGAAGTCCGACGACGGGGTGAACGGCCGCAGGTCCCAGGTGGCCAGCAGCAGGTCCGGCGTCCACCCGCCGGTGCGGGCGTCGGCCAGGAAGTCGTCGAAGACGTACCCCCGCCCGGCGCCGAACCCGATGGCCGCGCGGCCGTCCGGGGCGACGTGTGCCCGCAGCCGCTCGAGCACCGGGACGCGGGTGGACGGCGCCAGGAACGTCATCACGTTGCCCGCGCAGACGATCGCGTCGAAGCCCGCCGCCACGCCCCCCGCCGGCAGGTCGAGCTCGGCGAGGTCGCCGACCAGCCAGCGCGGGCCGGGGTGGTCCTCCTCGGCGGCGGCGATCAGCACCGGGTCGACGTCCACCCCGACGACGTCGTGCCCCGCCGCGGCCAGCCGGCCGCCCACCCGGCCCGGACCGCAGCCGGCGTCGAGCACCCGTGCGCGGCGCGGCAGCAGCGCGTCGACCAACCGCGCCTCCCCGCCGAGGTCGGCGCCCTGCCTGGCCATCGTGCGGAACCGCTGCACGTAGGCCGCCGAGTGCCCGGGGTTGTCCTGCGTCATCTGCACCCACGCGCTCTGGTCGACCATGCGCCCCATGATCGCCCCCGGCGCCGACGCAACCGCCATCCGACTCCCCGCCCACGCCCAGCCGGCCGGCCGAGGCGTCGTCCAGGCCGGCGCCGGCCTCACGGTTCTGGGCCGGCTGGTGTTCCCGCGCCGACCCGCCAGTCCGGCGGCTCGGCGGCGTGCAGCGCCGGGTCGTCGGCGGGCAGCGTTCGCACCGGCCCGGGCGGCGTCCCCGGCCCCTCGAAGCGCACCGTGACCCGCCCCAGGCCGCGGCCCCACACCCAGCCGGCGCCGAGCTCGTCGTGCCGGACGTCCTGGCCGGGCCACCACCGGTGCTCCGCGGGCAGCGGGCCCTCCGGCGCCTCGGGGACGTCGTCGGCGGGCAGCGGGTCCTCCTCGGCCGGCAGGTCGTCGTCGGCCGCGAACAGGTCCCCCTGCGCGTAGGGGGACAACCCGGAGACGCCGACCCCGAGCAGCCGCAGCCCACCGGCCGTGCCCGCCTCGGTGAGCAGCCGCCGGGCGATCGAGGCGATCGTCCGCGGGTCGTCCGTGGGTTGCGGCAGCGTCTGCGACCGGGTGAGCGTGGTGAAGTCGTAGCGGCGCAGCTTGAGCGTCACCGTCCGCCCGGACAGCGCGGCGTCACGCAGCCGGCTCGCGACCCGCGCGGCCATCGTGTCGATCTCCCGGGTGAGGACGGCGAGGTCGGTCAGGTCGCGCTCGAACGTCGACTCCTGCGACACCGACTTGGCGCCGCGCTCGGCCACCACCGGCCGGTCGTCCTCGGCGCGGGCCAGCGCGTACAGCCCGCCCCCGTGCGCCCGGCCGGCCAGGGCGACCAGGTCGGGCAGCGACCGGGCCGCGAGGTCGGCGACCGTCTTCACCCCGATCTGGTGCAGCCGCTCGGCGGTGGCCGGACCGACGCCGCCCAGGCGGGTCACCGGCAGCGGGTGGAGCACGTCCAGCTCGCTGCCCGGGGGGACGACGACCAGCCCGTCGGGCTTGTCGAGGTCGGAGGCGATCTTCGCCATGAGCTTCGACGAGCCGATCCCCACCGAGCCGGTCACCCCGCCGGTCGCCGCCGCGATCCGCTCCTTCAACCGGCGCCCGAGCGCGGTCACGCCGTCCACCGACAGGTCGCGGCCGGGCGAGCCGGCAGCCAGGTCCACGTACGCCTCGTCCAGGGAGGCCGGCTCCATCAGCGGGGAGAGCTCGCGCAGCAGCTCCATGACGACGTCGGAGGTGCGGCGGTAGGCGGCGAACCGGCCGCCCAGGAACGCCGTCCCTGCCGGGCAGCGCCGCCGCGCCTCCGCGGTCGACATCGCCGAGCGGGCCCCGTACGCCCGCGCCTCGTAGGACGCCGTCGCCACCACCCCGCGGCCGCCCACCCCGCCGACGACCACCGGCCGCCCGCGCAGGGACGGCTTGTCGCGCTGCTCGACGGCGGCGAAGAACGCGTCCAGGTCCAGGTGGAGGATGCTCGCCTCCCGCCGCACGCCCCACCTCCTCGCTGTCGCCGGCCGGCCTCCATCGTCGCCCGTCGACCGTCCGGGCGACGCGGACGCCCCGGCGCCGGATCGGCGTGATCACCGACGTCCCGGCCTGGGAGTGTCGATCCCCACACCGACGGAGAGGGCAGCGTGGAGGTCGCTCTCCTCGTCGTGGGCGCGGTCGCTCTCGGCGTCCTCCTGCTGTCCCTGGTCATCGGCGAGATCGGCGACCTCGCCGGCGTCGACGTGGCGGCGCTGCTTCGCCGGCTGGGCGGGGCGGGCACGGGCTCGGCCGACGGCGTCACCCGCGTGCCGATCGTCCCGGCGGACGGCGACCCCGCCGAGCGCTGAGCGGCGGTCAGAGGAGCGGATCCGGCCAGGTCTCCCGCTCGTGCGCCGAGCGCCAGAACTCCAGCTCGTACCGGGTGGCGACGACGAACGCGCGCTGCATCGCCGCCTCGGTACCGGGTGTGGCGCGCGCGGCCGCGTCGACGAGCGCCCGGGCCCCCCGGGCGGCCGCCTGGAACTCCGGGGTGTCGTAGGCGGCCACCCAGCGGCGGTACGGGTGCCCGGGCACGAGCGCGGCGGTCCGCGCGAGCCGCGCGCCGACCTCGGCGTACACCCAGTAGCAGGGCAGCACGGCGGCGGCGCCCACCGCGTACGGAGCCGTCGCCGCCGTCGCCACCAGGTAGGAGACGTAGGCCAGGCAGGTCGGCGAGTGCACCGGCTCGCCGGCCGGGCGGTCGGCGGGCGGCAGCTCGGCCCCGAGGAGGTCGGCGTGCAGCTGGCGCTCCACCGTCGCGGTCGTGGCCGCGGACGTCGCCCAGAAGGACGCGGCGGCGGAGTCCGGGGCGCGCGCACCGAGCAGCGCCAGCGCCCGCGCGTAGTCGGCCAGGTAGAGGCTGTCCTGCTCCAGGTAGTACCGGAAGGCGGCCGGGGCGAGGGTGCCCGATCCCAGCTCCGCCAGGAACGGCAGGTCGTCGATCGCCGCCCGCAGCCCGGCGGTCGCCGCCCAGGCCCGCTCGCCGAACGAGCTCACGGCGGCCAGATGCCGGCGAAGTGGTGGACCGGCCCCGCGCCGGAGCCGATCTCCAGCTCGGCCCCGCCGCCCAGCGCCGCCTGCAGGTAGTCCCGCGCCCGCTCCACCAGGGGCAGCCAGTCGTCGGCGCCGCGCGCCGCGGCGAGGGCGGTTAGCGCCGAGGACAGCGTGCAGCCGGTGCCGTGGGTGGCCGTCGTCGCCACCCGGGGCCGCCGCGTGGGCGTGGCGCCGCGCGCGGTGACCAGGACGTCGACGCTCTCCTGCCCGCCCAGGTGACCGCCCTTGAGCAGCACCGCCCGCGGCCCGAGCGCCAGCAGTGCCTCGCCCTGGGCGACCAGCCCGTCGACGTCGGTGGCGGGCGCGGTGTCGAGCAGGGCCGCGGCCTCGGGCACGTTGGGGGTGACGAGGTCGGCCAGCGGCAGCAGCGTGCTGCGGACGGCGTCCACCGCGGCCTCGTCGATCAGCCGGTGACCGCTGGTCGAGACCATGACCGGGTCGCAGACCACCGGGCCGACCGGGCGGGCGGCGAGGACCTCGGCGACCGCGGCCACCACCTCCGCCGTCCCCAGCATGCCGAGCTTCGTGGCGTCCACCGGGACGTCGTCGAGCAGCGTGTGCAGCTGCTGGGCGACGAACTCCGCCGGGACGGGGTGGACGCCGGTCACCCCGCGGGTGTTCTGCGCGGTGAGGGCGGTCAGCACCGCCGTCCCGTAGGCGCCGAGGGCGCTGAACGTCTTGAGATCGGCCTGGATGCCGGCGCCGCCGCTGGGGTCGCTGCCCGCCACCGTGAGCGCGACCGGCACGCCCGGCCGGTTCACCGGTGCGCCTCCGCGAGCCGGCCGGCCGCGATCCCGGCACGCAGGGCGCGGGCAGCCGCCTCGGGGTCGGCCGCGGCGCAGACCGCCGAGACCACGCAGATCCCGTCGACCCCGGTGCGTGCCACGTCGGCCGCGCGCGCGGCGTCGATCCCACCGATCGCCACCGCGACCAGGCCCCCGGCGTGGGCCGCGGCCGCCAGCGCGGAGGCACCCTCGAGGCCGAGCCCCGGTGCGGCGTCCGGCTTCGTCGGCGTGGCCCACACCGGGCTGAGGCCGACGACGTCGACGGTGCCGGTGGGCAGGGCCAGCGCCGCGTCCAGCTCCGCCGCCGACGAGACGCTCACCCCCAGCAGTGGACCCGGACCCAGCAGTGCGCGGGTCTCCCCCGGCGGCAGGTCGTCCTGGCCCACGTGCACGCCGTCGGCGCCGGCGACCAGGGCGACGTCCACGGCGTCGTTGACCACGACCGGCACGTCCGGCCGGTCGGAGAGTGCCGCCTGCACCGCCCGGGTGAGCGCCAGCAGGTCCCGGCGGGATGCCGTCTTGTCGCGTACCTGGACGGCGGTGACGCCGCCGGCCACCGCGGCGCGGACGACGTCGGCGACCGGTCGCGGGGAGCACAGCGCGGTGTCGGTGACCAGGTAGAGGGTGGGGTCGAACCGGCTCACCGGTGTTCCCGGAGGTCGGCGCGGGCCAGCGAGTCGCCGTCGAGGGCGTCGAGCGCGTCCAGCCAGGCCGGGGCGAAGGTGCCCGGGCCGTCGGCGAGGTCGGCGGCGACCTCGGCGGCCAGCGCGACGTGGGCGTGCGCGGCGACGGCGCCGGTGAAGGCGTTCCCGGTGGCCGCGACGTAGGCCGCCACCAACGCGCCGAGGGCGCAGCCGGCGCCGGTGGTGCGGGTCAGCAGCGCCGAGCCGCCGCCCACGCGCACCGTCCGCCGTCCGTCGGTGACCAGGTCCACCTCGCCGCTGACGGCCACCACACCGCCGGTCCGGCGGGCCAGCTCGGCGGCGGCCGGCGCGGCGGCGTCGGCGCCGGCGGTGCTGTCCACCCCGCGGCCACCGCCGCCCGCACCGGCCAGCGCCATGACCTCCGAGGCGTTGCCGCGCACCACCGCGGGCCGGTGCTCGAGCAGCTCGGTGGCCAGCTCGGTGCGGTAGACGAGGCCGCCGACGGCGACCGGGTCCAGCACCCACGGGGTGCCGGCCGCGACCGCCGACCGCGCCGCCCGGCGCATGGCCTCGGCGGTGCGGGCGTGCACGGTGCCCACGTTGACCAGCACCGCGGACGCGACGGCCGCGAAGTCGGCGGCCTCCTCCGGGGCGTCGACCATGGCCGGTGCCGCGCCGGCGGCCAGCAGCGCGTTCGCGGTGATCGTCTGCACGACGGTGTTGGTCAGGCAGTGCACCAGGGGGGTGGTGGCGCGCAGGGCCGCCCGGGCCGCGCGCAGGTCGTCGGCATCCACGCCGTGACATCCCTTCGCCAGTACGAACTGGAGCAGGTTCGACGGGTGTGCTCTCAGCCCCCCGCGGGGGACACCCCGTGTCACTTCCGCCGTCGAACCTAACAGCTGGACGCTCAGGCGGCGGCGGTCACCGCGGACCGCGCGACCGGCGGGACCGGGCCGGGCACGAGGACGGGGGACGGCCGGAAGCCCTTCGCGACGAGGTACACGGCCAGGCTCATCTCCCAGGCGGTGACGGGCAGCGCGGCGAGCCCGGCGACCGTGGAGACCTGCTCGTAGAGGCCGAACAGCACGGCGGTCGAGGACGCGAGGACGACCGGGCCGCCGACGAGACCGAGGACGGCGATCCACCGCGGCACCAGCCGCGACCGGTACACCAGGTGGGCCAGCAGCAGGCTGTTGACGCCGATCACCAGGCCGGGACCGATCAGGAACGTCCAGTCGTGCAGGGCGACGAGCGCCTCGGCGAC
Organism: Geodermatophilus sabuli; assembly: GCF_900215145.1. GTDB lineage: Bacteria > Actinomycetota > Actinomycetes > Mycobacteriales > Geodermatophilaceae > Geodermatophilus > Geodermatophilus sabuli. The sequence continues at coordinate 254,862 of NZ_OBDO01000007.1, forward strand.
GGCGACCCGCGCCCCGTCGTCCGCCCCTCCGGGCACTCCCCCGGCTGTCGTCCCCCGGCGCAGGGACACCACCGCCAGGACGCTGACGACCCCGACGACGATGACGGCCGCCTCGAGCAGGCGACCGCAGACGTAGCCCAGCGCGACACCCTCGTCCTGCCGCTTCACCACCGGGTACAGCGTGACCGCGGTGCCGATGCAGCAGGCGGCGAGGACGACCTCGAGCAGGGCGCCCCAGAGCACGCGGGTGTCGGCCCCGGCGCCGAGGACGTAGGCCGGATCGCCCAGCAGTGGTTGGTAGAGCGCCAGCGCGACCACCGCGGTCACCGCCGCGACGACGAAGAACGTCCCCGCGACGACCGCGGACCTCCTCTGTGGGCTCATGACGGGCTCCTCTCGGCGGGGTGTACGGCGTACACCCCCTGCGGAGACGCTAGGTGTACGGCGTACACCCGTCAAGGCCTACCCTCGGGGAGGACGGAGGTGGCGGATGGCTCAGCAGGGAGATGGCGTGCGGCGCGCTCCGCTCAGCCGGGAGCGGGTGCTGCGCGCCGGGGTGGCGCTCGCCGACGAGGTGGGCATCGCCGCGGTGAGCATGCGGCGGCTCGCCCAGGAACTCGGGGTGGTCCCGATGGCCCTCTACAAGCACGTGGCGAATAAGGACGAGCTGCTCGACGGCATGGTCGACGTCGTCATCGGCGAGTTCGAGCCCCCGGACCCGGATCTCGACTGGAAGGCCGCCGTCCGCCGGCGGGTGCTCTCGGCGCGCCGCGCGGTGCTCCGGCACCCCTGGGCGCGGCAGGCGATCGAGTCGCGCACCCGCCGTACCCCTGCGGTGCTGGGCTACATGGACGCCGTGGCCGGCACGTTCCGCGCCGGTGGCTTCTCCGCCGACCTGACCCACCACGTGATGCACGCGCTGGGCAACCGCATCTGGGGCTTCAGCCCGGAGCTGTTCGACGAGCCGCGCGGCGCGGAGTCGCCGGCGCCGAGCCCGGAGGAGCAGCAGGCCAGGGAGGCGGAGTTCGCGCAGCGGTACCCGCACGTCCTGGAGATCGCCGTCGCCGCGACCCAGGGGGACCTCTCCGGCGTCGGTGGCGGCTGCGACGAGCAGTTCGAGTTCGAGTTCGCGCTCGACCTGCTCCTCGACGGGGTCGACCGGCTCCGGGAGCAGGGCTGGACCTCGCGCGCGGCGCGGTCCGCCGTCGCGCCGGGCTGACGCGGCCCGGTCACCTCAGGCGTCGGTCAGGGCCGTGGCCGGCAGCCAGTCGGCGTCCAGCAGCTCGGCGATCTCCCGTAGGGACGACGTGTCCGCGCCGGCGGTGGAGCCGCTGACCGCCAGCCGCTCCACCATCACCCGCGCCACCTGCTCCTCCACGGTGTCCTCGGCGAAGGCCACCCGCCACGGGGAGACCTGCCCGTCGCGGTGGGTGCGGCCGGTGACCTGCCGGGCCTGGATGCCGGAGAACCGGGGCTGGTGGAACAGGCCGACCCGCGGGGTGGGCGACGCCGCGGCGCCCGAGGGCAGCAGCTCCCCGGCGTGCAGGCTGATCGACGCGGTCACGGTGAACACGCACACCGGCGCGGCGCCGGTCTGGAAGCGCAGTCGCTCGGCCTCGACGTCGAACCGGTCGCGGCCGTAGATGCCGGCCACCGCGATGCCGGAGTCGAGCAGGGCCTCGCGGATCGGGTCGGCCGCCGTCTCGACGAACTCCACCGACACCGCCACCTGTCGCTCGGCCTCCACCTGGGCCTTCACCCAGTCGACGGTCGCCTGCGCCCGGATCAGGCCGGCCTTCTGCCGGAAGCGCAGCAGCGCGGCCCGGCCCCGGGCGCTCTGCCGGGCACGCCGGGCCAGCTGCATCTCGGCCCGGAACTCCTGCCACTCGGAGTCGTAGGCGGCCCGCTCGGCCGGGGTCAGGGCGACCGGCGTCCCGGTCACCGAGACCGGCCCCCACGGCGCCGGACGGTGCAGGGTCGCCGGCGGCGTGCCGTCGGCCAGCCAGCTCTGCAGCCGGGTGAGGTCGGCGCGGCGCTCGTCGGCGTCCTCGGTCCAGGCCCAGCCGTAGCGTCCGCGTTCCACGTGGAACCCGTGCTCGGCGAGCCGGCCGGGCAGGTCGGACCAGGCGCGCAGTGGCTCGCCGTGCCGCTGGGCGAACTGCGGCGCGAGGTAGGGCAGCTCGAGGGGCGTGTGCGCCGGGGTGGCAGTGGCCGCGATGACGAACGGCGCGTCCTTGACCCGGCCGGCGCCGGAGACCGCCTTCCAGTCCCGCCACCGTTGCGTGGTGGTGTGCCGGACCATGTGCGCCTCGTCGGCGATGACGACGTCGAACCGCAGCTTGCCCACCTTGGCGAGGCGGTCCCACGTGGTGACGCACCAGCGCAGCCCGCCGTCCCCGAAGCCGGCGATCGAGCGGGTCCAGTGCGGGATGGTGATCGCGGCCGGACGGTCGGCCACGACCAGGACGGTGCGCCCGCCGCGCTGGGCGGCGACCTCCCGGGCGGCCAGGACCGCCGTGCCGGTCTTGCCGACGCCGGGGTCGTCGCCGAGCAGGAAGACCCGGTGCCCGGCCTTCGCGGAGGCGGTGACCGCCGCGGCGCCGGTCAGCTGCTCGTCCCGCGGGGTCATCGGCCGGCCGGCGGGGACCGGGCGCGGCGTCGGGTTGAGCTCGTCCTCGAGGAACCGCTCGAAGGTGTACGGGGCCGGGTCGTAGGGCGCCAGCTCCGGCGGCAGCTCGCGGCCGACCCACACGTGTGCCTGCAGGTCCGCGCGCCACTGCGCGCCCGGTGCCGGGGCCCGGAACGGGACGGCGAGCACCCACACCCGCTCCCCCGGCCCGGCGACCGGCCGCTCCGGAGCCGGCTTCGCGGCGCGGCGGGTCGCCGGCTTGCGCCGCGCGGGAGTGCTCGTGCGGGTGGTGCTGCTGCGAGTGGTGCTGGTGGACCGGGTGGTCGTCCGGCGGCGCCGTCCGGGCATGGGTGTGCTCCCCCTTCGTCGGCTGACGGCCCCGGGAGCATCGCAGCGAGGCACGAGCGAGGAGCGGACCGGGGCGCGGAAGCCGACCAGTGGCTTCGTCGGCTGACGGCCCCGGGAGCATCGCAGCGAGGCACGAGCGAGGAGCGGACCGGGGCGCGGAAGCCGACCAGTGGCTTGGTCAGGCGTGACGGTAGGTCGGGACGGCGTGCGGAGGTGGTGGAATCGCCGGGTGACGACGAACTCCGACGAGCGGTTGCACGCCCGGACGCTGGGGGACGCCGGCCCGCGCGTCGTGTTCGTGCACGGGCTGTTCGGCCAGGGCAAGAACTGGACGACGATCGCCAGGGGCCTGTCGGCCGACCACCGGGTCACCCTGCTCGACCTGCCCAACCACGGGCACTCGCCGTGGACCGACCGGGTCGACTACGTGGACATGACCGAGATGGTCGCCGCCGAGCTGGAGTCGTTTGGCGAGCCGGTGACCCTCGTGGGGCACTCGATGGGCGGCAAGGTCGCGCTGCAGCTCGCACTGCGCCACCCGGAGCTGCTGCGCGCGCTGGTCGTGGTCGACATCGCGCCCACCGAGTACCCCGTGTCCGGCGGCCGCACCGACGACGAGGACGAGGAGGCCTCCCCGTTCGGGGCCTACATCGCCGCGATGCGCGCCCTGGACCTCGACTCCCTGACCAGCCGCGAGGACGCCGACGCCGCGCTGCGGTCCGCCGTCCCGAGCCGGATGGTCCGCTCGTTCCTGCTGCAGAGCCTGGTCCGGGAGGGGCTGGGCGAGGGGGGCGGCTGGCGGTGGCGGCTGAACCTGGAGCTGCTGGAGCGCGACCTGGGTGAGCTGCGGGGGTTCCCCGAGCCGCCGCCCGGCGCGCAGTACGACGGGCCGGTGCTGTGGATCGCCGGCGCCAACTCGCACTACGTGCTGCCCGAGGACCGTGAGCGCATGGACGAGTTGTGCCCGAACACCCGGCTGGTGCGGGTCAAGAACGCCGGTCACTGGGTGCACTCCGAGCAGCCGGCGGTCTTCCTGGAGACGGTGAAGCGGTTCCTGGCCACGGTGGAGCAGCGGGACGACCGGGAGTCGGTGGGGTCGTGACGGTCACGCGGTCGGTGCTCCTGTTCGTGCTGGCCGCGGTCGCCGAGATCGGCGGCGCCTGGCTGGTGTGGCAGGGCGTGCGGGAGTCCCGCGGATGGCTGTGGATCGGCGCAGGCGTGATCGCGCTCGGTCTGTACGGGTTCGTGGCCACGCTGCAGCCGGACGCGCAGTTCGGTCGCATCCTGGCCGCCTACGGCGGCGTCTTCATCGCCGGTTCGCTGGCCTGGGGCATGGTCGCCGACGGCTTCCGTCCCGACCGGTACGACGTCGTCGGCGCCCTGATATGCCTGCTGGGCGTCGCGGTGATCATGTACGCCCCGCGGACCGGCTGAGCCTCCCGGGCCGCCGCCCGGGCCGGTTCTGAGCACTCCTCACCGCCGAGGGTGGGCGCCGGGCTCGCCACCGGGGCCGGGACACGTCACGATCAGCGCCATGACCGACCCCCGTGCCGGACAGACCGCCGCCTCCAGCGACCTGATCGACGTCGCCTCGCTGGTGACCGCGTACTACACGCTGGAGCCCGACCCGACGGACCCGGCGCAGCAGGTGGCGTTCGGCACCAGCGGGCACCGTGGGTCGGCGTTCGACGCGGCCTTCAACGAGGCGCACATCCTCGCCACCACCCAGGCGATCTGCGAGTACCGGGCGACTCAGGGGTACGACGGGCCGCTGTTCGTCGGCCGCGACACCCACGCGCTGTCCGAGCCGGCGTGGGCCAGCGCGCTGGAGGTGCTCGCCGCCAACGACGTCACCGTGCTGGTCGACGCCGCCGACCGTTACACCCCGACACCGGCGGTCAGCCACGCCATCCTGCGGGCCAATCGGGGGAAGACCACCGGCCTGGCCGACGGCATCGTCGTCACCCCGTCGCACAACCCGCCCCGCGACGGCGGCTTCAAGTACAACCCGCCGTCCGGCGGCCCGGCCGACACCGACGCGACGAAGACCATCGCCGACCGCGCCAACGAACTGCTGCGCGCCGGACTGGACGGCGTCGAGCGGATCCCGTTCTCCCGCGCGCGGGCCGCGGCGCAGGCCCACGACTTCCTCGGCGACTACGTCGGCGACCTGCCGGGCGTGCTGGACCTCGACGCCGTCCGGGAGGCCGGGGTCCGGATCGGCGCGGACCCCCTCGGCGGCGCCAGCGTCGACTATTGGGGCGCGATAGCCGAGCGGCACCGCCTCGACCTCACCGTGGTCAACCCGCTCGTCGACCCCACCTGGCGGTTCATGACGCTGGACTGGGACGGCAAGATCCGCATGGACTGCTCCTCCCCCAGCGCCATGGCCTCGCTCATCGGCAAGCGTGCCGACTACGCCATCGCCACGGGCAACGACGCCGACGCCGACCGGCACGGCATCGTCACCCCCGACGGCGGGCTGATGAACCCCAACCACTTCCTCGCCGTCGCCATCTCGTACCTGTTCGCCCACCGCGACGGGTGGTCGCCCGACACCGCCGTCGGCAAGACGCTCGTGTCGTCGTCCCTCATCGACCGGGTGGTCGCCGGCCTCGGCCGGCGTCTGGTGGAGGTGCCGGTCGGCTTCAAGTGGTTCGTGCCCGGGCTGCTCGACGGGTCGGTCGGCTTCGGCGGCGAGGAGTCCGCGGGGGCGTCGTTCCTCCGGCGGGACGGCAGCGTCTGGACGACCGACAAGGACGGCATCCTGCTCGCCCTGCTGGCCAGCGAGATCCAGGCGGTGACCGGCAGCTCGCCGTCCCAGCTGCACGCGGAGCTGACCGCCCGGTACGGGGAGTCCGCGTACGCCCGGGTCGACGCGCCGGCCACCCGGGAGCAGAAGGCCGCGCTGGGGAAGCTCTCCCCCGAGGACGTGACGGCGACCGAGCTGGCCGGGGAGCCGATCACCGCCAAGCTCACCCGCGCGCCCGGCAACGACGCCCCGATCGGCGGCCTCAAGGTCACCACGGAGAACGCCTGGTTCGCCGCCCGACCCTCGGGCACCGAGGACGTCTACAAGGTCTACGCGGAGTCCTTCCGGGGCCCCGACCACCTCGCCCGCGTGCAGGAGGAGGCCCGCACCGTCGTCACCGCGGCGCTGGGCGGGAGGTGACACGGCGGCTGACCCAGCGGTTCCCCGGAGATCCGGCGACGATCGGGCCATGACGACGGCGACGGGCGGTGGGCTGGACCTGACGGCGCTGGTACGGGAGCTGGTCGGCCGGACGACGGTCTCCGGGGACGCTGCCGCCCAGCGCGACACCCTCGGCGCGCTGACCGAGGTGCTGCGGGAGCGGGCGCCGCACCTGGACGTGACCGAGGGCCGCGACCCCGACCACCCGTGGACCCTGCTGCGCACCCCCACCGACCCCGGCCGCCGGCAGCTGCTGCTGGCCTGCCACGTCGACACCGTCCCCGTGCCGGACCCGGGTGCCTGGTCCCGCGACCCGTTCGGCGCGGAGCTCGACGGCGGCCGGGTGTGGGGCCGCGGCGGCAGCGACATGAAGGCCGGGGTGGTCGCGTCGGCCGCCGCGCTCGCCACCGCCGACCCCCGGACCCCGGTCGCGCTGCTGCTCACCAGCGACGAGGAGATCGGCTCCAAGGGAGCCGAGGCCGCGGCCGCCGCGGTCGCCGAGCAGTCGGTGGGGGCGGTGATCGTGCCCGAGGCGACCGGCAACCAGGTGGTCCTCGGGCACAAGGGCGCGCTGTGGCTCGCCGTCCGCACCGCGGGCCGGGCCGCGCACGGCAGCACCCCCGAGCGCGGGCACAACGCCGTCCTCGACCTCGCGACGCTGCTGGGCCGGGCCGGGGGCGCGCTGCCGTTCCGCACCGACCCGTTCCTGGGCACCGAGACGTGGAACCCGGGCGTCGTCGCCGGCGGAACGGTGCCCAACGTCGTCCCCGACCGAGCCGAGGTGGTCGTCGACATGCGCACCGTCGCCGACGGCGACGAGCTGCTGACCTGGTGGCGCAGCCAGCCGGAGGTGGCGGACGTCGACGTGCGGGTCGACCTCCCGCCGGTCGGCACGCCCGCCGACGACCCGTGGGTCACCTCGCTGGCGGCGCCCGTGCTGCCGACCCCCGCCACGTACTTCACCGACGCCTCGGTGCTCGGGCAGGTCGTCGGCGGCGCCCCGATCGTGGTCTGGGGGCCGGGCACGCCGGCGGTCATGCACGCCGTCGACGAGTACGTGGAGCTCGCCGAGCTCGAGCAGGCCGCGGCCGCCTTCACCGACGTCGTCACCGCCTGGCGCGGCTGAGCCCCCGCCGCACTCCGCACGGTGGAGGGCGGCCGACCGGCCCCTGACACGCGGGGCGACCGACGCCACAGTTCGATACACGGACGTATCCGATACAGTCGTGCATCGTGCGCGGACCCGACCTCGACCGGCCCAAGCGCCGGCGGGCGGTCACCGTGGAGCGGCTGCTCGACGCGGCGCTGGAGACCTTCGCCGAGGTGGGTTTCGCCGCCGCCAGCGTCGAGGACATCTGCCGCCGCGGCGGCTTCACGCGGGGCGCGTTCTACTCCAGCTTCCGCACCAAGGACGAGCTGTTCGCCGCCCTCTACACGCGGGAGACCAGCCGGGAGCTGGCCCGGGTCGAGGAGCAGCTCGCCGGCATCGAGTCCGAGGACGACCCGGTCGCGGCGGCCGTCGAGCGCTGCCTGAACACCTTCCGCGCCGACCGCACCTGGGTGCTCGTGCACACCGAGTACGCCCTGCACGCCGCCCGGCACCCTGAGGCCGCTGCCGCTCTCCGCGAGCACGCCGCCGCCATGCACGCGCAGGTCACCGCGCTGGTGGAGGGGGCAGCCGCCCGCACCGGGCTGCGCCTCGCGGTGCCCGCGGACCAGCTCGCCCGCATCCTGCTCGCCCTGCACGAGGGCACCGTCCTCCGGTCGATCACCGACGGTGACCTCGACGGCGCCCCCGACCTCGAGCACACCGCGCTGCTGCTCCTGCTGCGCGCGGCCGTATCCGACTGATCCGGAGAGACCCGACACCCATGGCAACACTCCTCGCCCGGCTCGGCCGGGCCGCCTACCGCTCCCGCCGGCTCGTCGCCGCCATCTGGGTCGCGGTGCTCGCGGGCGTCGTCGCCGTCCTGGTCACCGCCGGCGGCGAGTTCGACGACACCTTCACCATCCCCGGGTCGGAGTCCCAGGCCGCACTGGACCGGCTGGCCGAGCTGCAGCCGGAGGCAGCCGGGGCGAGCGCGCAGATCGTCTTCGCCGTGCCCGAGGGGGCCACCCTCGCCGACCCGCGCTACCAGTCGGCGATCGCCGAGGTCGTGGCCGAGGCCGCGCAGGCGCCGCAGGTCGCCGCGGTCGCCGACCCGTTCACCAGCCAGGCGATCACCCCCGACGGCCGGGCCGCGCTGGCCACCGTCGAGTACGAGGTCCCGCGCGAGAACCTGGACGCCGGCAGCCTCGACGCGCTCGAGCAGACCACCGGCGCGGCCGAGGACGCGGGCCTGGAGGTCGCCGTCGGCGGCAACGCCTTCGGCACCACCGGCGTCCAGATCGGCCCGACGGAGTTCGTCGGTGTCGCCGTCGCCGTGCTGGTGCTCGTGCTCACCTTCGGATCGCTGCTGGCCGCCGGCATGAACCTGCTGACGGCGATCGTCGGCATCGGCGTCGGCCTCGGCGGGCTGCTCGGCGTCTCCAGCCTGATCTCGCTGTCGTCCACCGCCCCGACGCTGGCGCTGATGATCGGACTGGCCGTCGGCATCGACTACGCGCTGTTCATCCTCTCCCGGCACCGCGGCCAGCTGGCGGCGGGCATGCACCCGGAGGAGTCCGCCGCGCGGGCCACCGGCACGGCCGGGACGGCGGTCGTCTTCGCCGGCCTCACCGTGGTCATCGCCCTCGCCGGGCTCTCGGTCGTGGGCATCCCCTTCCTCAGCGTCATGGGCCTGGCCGCGGCCGCGACCGTGCTGGTCGCCGTCGCCGTCGCGCTGACCCTGCTGCCGGCCCTCATGGGCTTCGCCGGACGCCGGCTGGCGCCGAAGCCGGGCTCGCGGGCCGCGCTGCGCGAGGCCGCCCTCGCGGCCGGTGACGGCGGCCGCCGGTCGATGGGCGAGCGCTGGGCCGCCCTGGTCACCCGCCGCCCGCTGGTCACCGTGCTGCTGAGCGTCATCGGCCTCGGCGTGCTGGCGCTCCCCGCCGCGCAGCTGCAGCTCGCCCTCCCCGACAACGGCGCCGCCGCCGAGGACACCACCCAGCGGCAGGCCTACGACCTGATCAGCGAGACCTTCGGCCCCGGCCTCAACGGCCCGCTGGTCGTCCTCGTCGACGGCCTCGACCCGGCCACCGCCCAGCAGGCCGCCGGGCAGGTCGCCCTCGCCGTCGGCGGCACCCCCACGCAGACGCCCGGGCAGTTCGAGGGCGGCCTGGACGACGTCGCCTACGCCGTCCCGAACGTCCTGCCCGACGGCACGGCGGCCCTGGTCACCGTCATCCCGGAGAGCGGGCCGCAGGACGAGGCGACCAGTGACCTCGTCACCGCACTGCGCGACCTCGCGCCGCAGCTGGAGCAGCAGACGGGTGCCGACGTCGCCGTCACCGGCCAGACCGCCATCGCCATCGACGTCTCCGACAGGCTGGACGACGCGCTGCTGCCCTTCGCGCTGGTCGTCGTCGGCCTGGCGGTCGTGCTCCTGCTGCTGGTCTTCCGCTCGGTGCTCGTGCCGATCAAGGCCGCCGTCGGGTTCCTGCTGTCGGTGGGCGCCTCGTTCGGCGCGGTCGTGGCGGTCTTCCAGTGGGGCTGGCTGGCCGACGTCTTCGGCGTCCCGACGACGGGGCCGATCATCAGCTTCATGCCCGTCATCCTCATGGCGGTGCTGTTCGGTCTGGCCATGGACTACGAGGTCTTCCTCGTCTCCCGGATGCGCGAGGAGTACGTGCACGGCGCCGCTCCACGGGCGGCCGTCCTCGCCGGCGCACGCCACGCCTCGCGAGTGGTGGTCGCTGCCGCGCTGATCATGTTCTCGGTGTTCGCCAGCTTCGTCACCATCGACGACGTCATCGTCAAGGCCATCGCCTTCGGCCTGGCCGTGGGCATCCTGCTGGACGCCTTCGTGGTGCGGATGACGCTCGTCCCCGCCGTCCTGGCCCTGCTCGGGCGGTCGGCCTGGTGGCTGCCGCGGTGGCTGGACCGCGTCCTCCCCGACCTCGACGTCGAGGGAGCCCAGCTGAGCCCCGTGTCGACCGCGCCTGCGCCGCGGGAGCCGCAGCCGGCGGCACACTGAGCGGCAGGGGGACCGTGACCGTTCAGTGCCGTCGGGCGCCCTTGTCGGCGTACATGGCGTCGTCGGCCGCCCGGATCAGCAGCTCGTAGCCCAGCTCCGGGTCGGTGCCCCCCGCGACCGTGCCGATGCCGATGCTCATGCCCAGCGGGATGGTGACGGTGTCGACGGTCAACGGCTCGGTGAGGGTGTGTCGCAGCCGGTCGACCAGCGCCTCGGCGTCGGCCCGCTCGCTGTTCTCGCACACGATGCTGAACTCGTCGCCGCCGACGCGCGCGGCGGTGTCGCTGGCGCGCAGCACCGAGGTCAGCCGCTCGGCGAAGCCGACCAGCACCGCGTCGCCGACCGGGTGGCCGTACCGGTCGTTGATCTCCTTGAAGCCGTCGAGGTCGATGCCCAGCAGGCAGGTGGGGGTGCGCTCGCGGTGGCCGCGCTCCAGGGCGTGCCGGAGGCGGTCGCCGAACAGGATGCGGTTGGGCAGCCCGGTGAGCGGGTCGTGCAGCGACCGGTGCACCAGCGCCGCCTCCAGGGCCTTGCGCTCGGTGATGTCCTCGACGACGGCCACCAGGTGCGGCGGGTCCCCGTCGGGGGTCCCCTCGACCCACGAGGACGTGAGCTGTACGGGCACCACCCGGCCGTCGGCCCGGAGCAGCCGGGTCTCGTGCCGCATCGTCCGGTGCTTGGAGATCAGCTCGCCGTAGGCCTCCTGGGCCGCCGTCCGGTCATCGGGGTGGACGAGGTCGAGCACCGAGCCGCCGTAGAGGTCCTCCGCGCTCCGGTCGAGCATCGTCGTGAAGGCCGGGTTGGCGTCGACGAGGAGACCGGACGGGGTGGCGAGCACGATGCCCATGGGGGCGTTGGCGAACGCGCTGCCGCGGTCCGCCGGGGGCAGCGTGCCCACCATGTTCGTCACATCCCACCTCCGTACCGGACATCCTGCGGGTGCACCCGCCCGTTGCTGCAGGTCCTCGACGTGCTGCTGTTCCCCGCACCGTTCCACGTGGAACCTCCAGACGGGGCAGGATGGAGTCCCGGGCGTGTGAGAGGTGTGCCGTGAACGAGTTCGATCTGGTCCTGCCGGCCGCTGTGGACATCCGCGAGGTGGGCATGCGCGACGGCCTCCAACTTGAGGCGCCGGTGCCCCTCGAGGCCAAGCTGGAGATGCTGGAGGCGCTCGTGGCCACCGGAGTCCGGCGGATCGAGGCGACGTCCTTCGTCTCCCCCAAGGCTGTGCCCGCGCTGGCCGACGCCGACGAGGTGGCCGCCGAGCTGTCCCGGTGGGGCGACGTGCACTGGTCGGCCCTCGTGGCGAACCCGCGCGGCGCGACCCGCGCCGTGGACGCCGGCGTGGCGGACCTGGAGTACGTCGTCTCCGCCTCCGACGGCCACAGCCGGGCCAACGCCGGGCGCTCCACCGCGGAGGCGCTCGGCGCGGTCGGCGAGGTCGCCGGCCTGGCCCACGGCGCCGGGGGCTCGCTCGAGGTCGTCATCGCCACCGCCTGGGACTGCCCGTTCGACGGCCGCACCCCGATCCCCCGCACCGTCGACGTCGCCCGGGCCGCGGTCACTGCCGGCGCCGACGCGCTCTGCCTCGGCGACACGATCGGGACGACGACACCGCTGCGGGTGGTCCAGCTGCTCGACGCGGTCCGCCGCGCCTGCCCGGGTGTGCCGGTCGGTGTGCACTTCCACGACACCCGCGGTACCGGGCAGGCCAACGCGCTGGCCGCCGTCCAGGCCGGCGTCACCCAGCTCGACTCCTCGGTCGGCGGCCTCGGCGGCTGCCCCTTCGCCCCCGGCGCGAGCGGCAACATCGCCACCGAGGAGCTGGTCTACATGCTGGAGGAGTCCGGCGTGCGGACCGGCCTGGACCTCGACGCCGTCCTCGCTGCGGCCCGCGTCACCGAGCAGGCGGTCGGGCACGACCTGCCGAGCTCCCTGTACCGGGCCGGTGGCCGGTCGGTGCCCCGCACCGCGGCCGTCGGCTGATCGCGGCCCGTGGTTGGCTGGAGGCCATGAACGAGCCGGGTTCCCCGCCCGACGGCGTCGTCGAGGTCGTCGACCCGGCCCTCATGCGCGAGGTGCTCGGGCACTTCGCCTCCGGGGTCACCGTGGTCACCGCACTGGACGACGACGAGCCCATCGGCTTCACCTGCCAGTCGTTCAGCTCCTTGTCGCTGGACCCGCCGCTGGTCGTCTTCGCCCCCGCGCGGACCTCGCGCACCTGGCCCCGGCTGCGTGAGCTCGGCCGGTTCTGCGTGAACGTGCTCGCCGAGGACCAGGACGGCCTGTCCGCCGCGTTCGCCCGCTCCGGCGGCGACAAGTTCGCCGGCGTCCACTGGCGGCCCAGCCGGCTCGGCCGGCCGGTCCTCGACGACGTCGTCGCCTGGATCGACTGCGAGCTGTGGGCGGAGTACGACGGCGGTGACCACACGCTCGTCGCCGCCCGGGTGCTGGACCTCGGCGCCGACGGCCACCGCCGTCCGCTGCTGTTCCACCGCGGTTCCTACAGCCTGCTGGAGGGCCCGCGCGGCTGACCCGGGGCCCTCGGCAGGTGTGGGGACGGCGCGGGCGGGAACCCACGTCGTGCAGCGCCTGGAGGGAGACGATCGCCATGGGACTGCTCGACCGGCTCTTCGGCCGCCGCCACCGGCGGGACGACGAGGGCTACGCGCCCGGCTACGCCGGCTATGACCGCTCCGGCGGCTACGACAGCTCCGGCGGCTACGACAGCACCGGCGGCTACGACGGGTACCGGGCGACGCCGGCACCGCCCGCCCGCTCGGAGGACGAGCGGGCCATCGAGCGCTACCGGTACCTGCTGCGCACCGCACCACCGGACCAGATCGAGGAGGCCCACGCGGAGGCGTTCGCGAAGCTCACCCCCGAGCAGCGGCGGCAGGTCCTCGACCAGCTCAGCGCCGCGGGTGAGCGCGCTCCGGGCGACGACCCCCGCAGCCTGGCCCGCGCCGCGACGCGGGCCGAGGTGCGCCACCCGGGCACGCTGGAGCGGGCCTTCGGCGGCTACGGGCCGGGCGGCGGCCCGGGCGGGTACGGGCGCGGCTACGGCGGTGGGTACGGCCCCGGCTTCGGCAGCATGATGGGCGCCAGCCTGCTCGGGACCGTCGGCGGCCTGGTGGTCGGGACGGCGGTCGCCGACGCGCTGTTCGACACCGGCCTCGGGGACGGTGGCCTGTTCGGCGGCGGCGACGAGGAGGCCTACGCCGCGGGTCTCGCCGACGGCGGCGGCGGCGAGGGCGATCCGGGCGGCGACTTCGCCGGCGGTGCCGAGGCCGGCGGCTGGGACGGCGGCGGTGGGGACTTCGGCGGCGACTTCGGGGACTTCGGCGGCGGCGACTTCTGACCCGGCCGGGGTCCCACGGCGGTGGAGCCCCGGCCCTCAGCGCGGGACGGCGCGGGCGGGGGCCTGCCGGCGCAGCCACAGCAGGCCGAGCACCGGCAGCACCAGCGGGATGAACAGGTAGCCGCGACCGTAGGCCGACCACACCGTCTCGTCGGGGAAGGCGGCCGGGTCCAGCAGCGACAGGGTGCCCACGACCAGCACCCCCGCCAGCTCCACCGAGCACGCGACCAGGGCGGTGCGCCGCCCGCCGCGGGCGAGGGCGACCGTGGCCACCACGTAGACGACGGCGGCCAGCGCCGACAGCAGATAGGCCACCGGCGCCTCGTCGAACCGGGTGGCCAGCTGGACGGCCGCCCGCGCGCCCGCGGCCAGGGCGAAGACGCCGTAGACGGCGACCAGCACCCGCCCCGGCCCGCCCGCGGTCGCGCCGTCCGCCCGTTCCACCTCAGCCACCCGTCGCCTCCCACAGCTGCACCAGCCGCCAGATCATGACCCCCACCGCCCCGGCCGCGACGGCCAGCACGGTGCCCGCCCAGCGGGTCGGCTCCGACCGCGCCCACAGCCCGCCGGCGACCGGCAGCAGCACGATGCCACCCAGGTAGCCGAGGAACGTCGGGGTGTCCGCCAGGCGCTCCCCGCCCACCAGCAGGGCGATGGCGAGCACCGCCTGGACCAGCAGCAACAGCTCCAGCACCGCCGTCCCCCACAGGTGCAGCAGGCCGATCCGGCGCCGCGCCGCGGTCGAGGCCAGGCCGGCCAGGGCCACCGCGGCGGCGACGACGGTCACCGCTCCCACGAGCACCGGGTTCACCGGGGGGACCTCGCGGGAACGGCGGTGGACACGGATGTCATCCTCCCGCGTGGGGGAGACGACCCGGGCGCCGCCCTGCCCCGGACCGAACACCACGCGGGCGCGCTCAGCAGGGGCTGCGCCGAAAGGATCGTCATGACCGTCCGCGACCTCGTGGTCGACCTCTTCTCCCACCACATCGACGCCGTCACCGACGAGCCGGTACGGCTGCAGGCCCTGGTGGCGCTGCTGGAGCACTTCCACGTCGCCGAACCGACGTCGCGCATGACCATGGCCACCCTCCGCCGGTACGGGTGGCTGGCCGCCTCACGCCGCGGCCGGGAGACCCTCTACACCCCCACGGAGGTGCTGCGGAGCTCGGTCAGGACGCGCTGGACCCGCCTGGACGAGCGGCTCGGCCCGTGGGACGGCCGCTGGCGCATGGTCATCTACACCGTGCCCGAGACCGACCGGTCGGCGCGGGAGCGGGTGCGGCGCACGCTCGCCCGGCACGGGTTCGGGCCCCTGGCCCCGGCCACCTGGCTCTCGCCGCACCGGGTGGCCCTCGACGACGTCCGCATCGAGCTGGCCGGGGAGCCGATCAGCCGGCTGGACCTCCTCACCGCCCAGGTCACCGAGGAGACCGGTTGTTCCGACACCGATCTCGCCGCCCGCTGCTGGGACCTGCAGGGCGTCGCTGCGGCCTACCGCCAGGAGATCGCCCGGCTGCGCGCCGTGCTGGCCGGGCCGACCCCCGACGGCCCGCAGGCACTGGTCACCCACCTGCGCGCGCTCGCCTCGGTGCGCCGCACCAGCACCGCCGACCCGGTGCTGCCCGACGCGCTGCGGCCGGCGGGGTGGCCCGGTGCGGAGATGCGGGAGGCCTGGTCGGAGGTGTGCGAGCGGCTGCTCGGCCCGGCCCGCGAGCACGTCGCCGCGGTCCTCGCACGGCCGGAGCCGGCTCAGCGGTGCACGGAGGACATGTCCGGGTAGCGGTCCCCGGCGGTGGCGCCGGCAGGTGCGGCCTCGTCGATGCGGCGCAGGTCGTCGTCGGACAGCCGGACGTCGGCGGCTGCGGCGTTCTCCTCCAGGTAGCCCACCCGCTTGGTACCGGGGATGGGCACGATCGTGGGGTTCGCGCCGTCGCCCCGATCGCGGCCGCTCTGCGCCATGACCCACGCCAGCGCCAGCTGGCCGCCGGTCACGCCCTTCTCGTCGGCGATCTCGCGGACCCGGTCGACCAGCTCGAGGTTCCGGGCGAAGGCCTCGCCCTGGAACCGCGGGTTGCGCCGGCGGAAGTCGTCGGGCGCGAGGTCGTCGAGGCTGCGGATCTGCCCGGAGAGGAAGCCGCGGCCGAGCGGGGAGTAGGCGACGAACCCGATGCCGAGCTCGGCGCAGGTGGCCAGCACGCCGTCGTCCTCGGGGTCGCGGGTCCACAGCGAGTACTCGGTCTGCACGGCCGTCACCGGGGTGACGGCGTGCGCGCGGCGGATGGTCTCCGGCGCGGCCTCGGAGATGCCGACGTGCCGGACCTTGCCGGCCTCGACCAGTTCGCGCAGCGCGCCCCAGGTGTCCTCGACCGGCACCGCGGTGTCCACCCGGTGCTGGTAGTAGAGGTCGATGACGTCGACGCCGAGCCGCTGCAGCGAGGCGTCGCAGGCCCGGCGCACGTAGTCGGGCCGGCCGTTGATGCCGCGGAAGGAGCCGTCCTCGCCGCGCTCGTTGCCGAACTTGGTGGCCAGCACCACCTCGCCGCGGCGGCCGGCGATCGCGCGGCCGACCAGTCGCTCGTTGGTGAACGGCCCGTACATGTCCGCGGTGTCGAGGAACGTGACGCCGAGGTCGAGCGCGCGGCGGATGGTGGCCTCGGCCTCGGCCTGGTCACCGGTGCCGTAGAACTCGCTCATCCCCATGCAGCCGAGCCCCTGGGCGGACACCACGAGGTCTCCGAGGGTGCGCTTCTCCATGCCCCTCCCCTGCCCTCGTGACCCACGTCTCAACCCGGGGGACCCGGTTGACAGCAGCGACGGGCGGTGTGACAGGTTAGGCCAGCCTCAGTAAGCCAAGCCTTCCCTTCTTCCAGGAGCACGATGCGTACCGCCGCCCGGCCGCTGGCCGCCCTCTCCCTCACCGTGGCCACCACCCTGGCCCTGTCGGCCTGCGGCGAGGGCGAGGACGCCACCGAAGCCGCGGCCGGCACTGCCGGGGCCGAGACCGTCTCCTTCACCTGGGACCGGAACGTCGCCGCGGAGGACCAGGACCCCCGGTTCGAGGAGACCTCGGTCGAGGTCCCGAAGAACCCCGAGGACATCGTCGTCCTCGACATGGCCAGCCTCGACACCATCGGCGCGCTGGGCGGCGAGGTCGCGGGGGCCCCGCTCGACTCGGTGCCGGACTACCTGCAGCAGTACCTCGCCGACGACGCCTTCAACGCGGGCACGCTGTTCGAGGCGGACATCATCGAGATCGAGTCGCAGCAGCCCGACCTCATCATCATCGGCGGCCGCTCGTCGGCGCTGTACGAGGACCTCAGCGAGATCGCACCGACCGTCGACCTCAGCCTGCGGGGCTCGTACACCGAGACCCTCGAGCGCAACGCCACCTTCCTCGGCGAGGTGCTCGGTGCCGAGGACGAGGCGGCCGCGGCGATCGCCGCGATCGAGGCGGGCATCGAGGAGGCGCGGGCCGTCACCGCCGACGCGGGCACGGGCCTGGGCCTCATGGTCTCCGGTGGCGAGCTCAGCGCGATGGCCCCGGCCGCCGAGGGTGACACCGGCCGTGGCGCGCGGGGCGGCCTCATCTACGACGCCTTCGGCGTCCAGCCCGTGGTGGAGGACATCGCCGCCGCCACGCACGGCGAGCCGGTCTCCTTCGAGTACCTGCTCGAGACGAACCCCGACTACCTGTGGGTCGTCGACCGGGACGCCGCCACCGGTGCCGAGGGTGCGCAGGCCGCCGCGGCGGTGCTCGACAACGACATCGTCGAGCAGACCAAGGCCCACCAGGACGACCACGTCGTCTACCTCGACCCCACCGCCTGGTACGTCGTGTTCGGGGGCATCGACACCACCAAGATCATGATCGACGACGTCATGCAGATCGCCGGGTGACCGCGATGGCACCGGCGGAGCGCCTCCCCTCCTCTCCGTGACGGCGCTCGACTCCACCTCGACGAGCGCCCCTGCCCGCGTGCGGCCCCGCCGCGCCTGGGTGGGGGTGCTCGTCGGCATCCTCCTCGTCGTCCTCGCGGGGCTGAGCCTGTTCGTCGGCGTGTCCGACGTGTCCCCGGCCTCGGTCCTCGCGGGGGGCCCCGACAGCTCCGCGGCCTCCCTGCTCGTGGTGAGCCGGATCCCGCGCACGGTCGCGGTCGTCCTCGTCGGCGCCTCCCTGGGCATCGCCGGTCTCATCATGCAGATGCTCGTGCGCAACAAGTTCGTCGAACCGAGCACCACGGGCGTCAGCGAGTTCGCGACGCTCGGCATGCTGGTCGCGATCGTGTTCGCCCCGGGCATGGCCGTCGTCGGGAAGATGGCCGTCGCCGCCGTCTTCGGCCTCGCCGGCACCTGGGTCTTCCTGCGGGTGGTGCGGGTCGTGCCCGTCCGCCAGCTCGTGCTGGTCCCGCTGGTCGGCATCATGCTCGGCGGCGTCGTGGGCGCCGTGACGACCTTCGTCGCCTACCGCCTGGACCTCCTGCAGTCCCTCGGGCAGTGGTCGCAGGGCAGCTTCGCCACGGTCATGCAGGGCCGCTACGAGTTCGTCTGGATCGCCGGCCTCATGGTCGGGGTCGCCTGGCTGGCCGCCGACCGCTTCAGCGTGATCGGCCTCGGCGAGGAGTTCGCCACCAACCTGGGGCTGGACTACCGGCGCGTGGTCGCCGTCGGCATGGTGGTCATCGCGGTGATCACGGCGGCGGTCCTCGTCACGGCGGGGCTGATCCCCTTCCTGGGGCTGGTCGTGCCGAACATCGTCAGCCTGGTCATCGGCGACAACGTGCGCCGCGCGATCCCCTGGGTCGCGGGCCTCGGGGCGGTGTTCGTGCTCGGCTGCGACGTGCTCGCGCGCGTCGTCCGCTTCCCCTACGAGATCCCGCTGTCGGTCATCGTCGGCGTCCTCGGTGCGGCGGTGTTCCTCTGGCTGCTCCTGCGGAGGCGGGGCCGTGCTCACTGACCCCGCCACCACGACGTCAGCTCCCCCGGCCACCCGCCGCACCCGGATCGCCACGCGCTGGGCGCAGCCCGGGGTCCGACTGGCCGCGCTCGGCGCCGCCGTCCTGGTCCTGGCCGCCGTCTACTGCTGCACCGACGTCCCCGGCTCGCTCGCCTTCGCGCTGGAGATCCGCAGCCTCAGCGTGCTCGCGATGCTCGTCGTCGCGGCGGCGGTCGGGGTGTCGACGGTGGTGTTCCACACCATCACGCAGAACCGCATCCTGACCCCCTCGATCATGGGGTTCGACGCCTTCTACGTGCTCGTCTCGACCGTGATCGTGTTCTCCTCCGGGTCCGCGTCGTTCCTGGGCTTCGACCAGCTCACCCTCTGGCTGGTCCAGGTCGTGGTGATGGTCGCCTTCAGCGTGCTGCTGTTCACCTGGCTCTTCGGCGGCAGGCGACGGTCGATCCACCTGATGCTGTTGGTGGGCATCGTGCTGGGCACGTTCTTCCGCAGCTCCACCGAGTGGATGCAGCGGATGCTCGACCCGCTGGACTTCCAGGTGCTCTCCGACGCGATGTTCGCGTCCCTCACCCGGCCCGACGAGACGCTGCTGCTGCTCACCGCCGTCCTCGTCGTCCTGGGGTGCGCCGCGGTCGTGCCGCTGCTGCGCACCCTCGACGTGCTGACGCTGGGTGAGCCGGCGGCCGTGGGCCTGGGGGTCGACCACCGGCGGGTCGTGATGGTCCTGTTCGCGAGCGTCTCGGTGATGGTGGCCGCGTCGACGGCGCTGGTGGGGCCCATCCTGTTCCTCGGCCTCGTCGTCGCCAACCTCGCCTACTCGTACGCGGGGTCCTTCCGCCACGTGTGGACGCTGCCCACCGCCGTCCTCATCGGCGTGATCTGCCTGCTGGGCGGCCAGCTGGTCCTCGAACGGGTGCTCGGCTTCGGCGGCACCCTGTCCACGGTCATCGACTTCGCCGGCGGCCTGTTCTTCCTGTACCTCGTGCTGCGGAAGGGGGCGCGGTGATCGCGCTCGAGAACGTCACCAAGCGCTACGGCGCCCAGACGGTCGTCGACGACGTCTCGGTCCGGTTCGGCGAGGAGGGCGTGACGGCGCTCATCGGCCCGAACGGCGCCGGCAAGTCGACGCTGTTCGGCCTCGTGGGCCGCCTCGTCCGGCCCGACGCCGGCCGGGTCACGGTGGACGGGACGGACGTCGAGCGGACGCCGTCGAACGAGCTGGCCAAGGTCCTCGCGGTGCTGCGCCAGGACAACCACGTCGCGGCGCGCCTGACCGTGCACGACCTCGTGGAGTTCGGTCGCTTCCCGCACTCCCGGGGGCGGCTGACGGTGCACGACCGGGAGCACATCGAGCGCGCGATCACCTACCTCGACCTCGAGGCGTACCGGAACCGGTTCCTCGACGAGCTCTCGGGCGGGCAGCGCCAGCGGGCCTTCATCGCGATGGTGCTCGCGCAGGACACGGAGTACGTCCTGCTCGACGAGCCGCTCAACAACCTGGACCTGCGGCACATGACGGAGATCATGCGGCTGGTCCGGACGATGGCCGACGAGCTCGGCAAGCGGGTGGTCACCGTGCTGCACGACATCAACTTCGCGGCGACCTGGTCCGACCGCATCGTCGCGATGCGCGACGGTCGCGTCGTGGCGGACGCGTCCGCGCGCGAGATCATGCGCCCCGAGGTGCTGGCCGCCGTCTACGACACGACCGTCGACGTCCGGGAGATCGACGGCCGGCCCGTCGCCCTGTACTACGGCTAGGTGCCGCTCGTCTCCGGGCGGTTCCACGTGGAACGAGGGCCGCGTTGCGGCGGTGTGACGTTCCCGCGACCGAGTCGCGCCTCGGAACCATGGCGAGTTGGATCAAGGGCATGTGCGGCCTCTCCGGCGAGATCAGGTTCGACGGCTCCATGGCCGACACCACCGCCGTCGCGCGGATGGTGGACGCGCTCGTCCCCCGCGGCCCGGACGGTCAGGGGTCCTGGAGCAACGGGCGGGTGGCGTTCGGGCACCGTCGGCTGTCGGTCATCGACCTGTCCACCTGCGGCTCCCAGCCGATGATCGACAACGACCTCGGGCTGACCGCGGTCTTCAACGGCTGCATCTACGACTACCAGGAACTCCGCGCCGAGCTCGAGGGCCACGGCTACCGCTTCTTCTCGCACAGCGACACCGAGGTGATCCTCAAGGGCTACCACCACTGGGGCACCGACGTCGTCTCGCACCTGCACGGGATGTTCGCCTTCGTCATCCACGAGCGGGACAGTGGCCGGGTCGTCCTGGCCCGCGACCGGCTGGGCATCAAGCCGCTGTACCTCTCCGAGACCCCCGGCCGGCTGCGGTTCGCCTCCACCCTGCCGGCGCTGCTCCGGGCGAGGGGCCACGCGGGAGACATCGACACCTCGATCGACCCGGTCGCGCTGCACCACTACCTCACCTGGCACGCCGTCGTCCCGGCGCCGCGGACGATCCTCACCGGCGTCCGCAAGCTGCCGCCGGCCACCCTGCGGGTGATCGAGGCCGACGGCACCTCGCGCGAGGAGCGGTACTGGAACGCGACCTACGAGCGGCGCCCCGAGCACGCGTCCTGGTCCGCCCGGGACTGGGAGGACGCGATCGAGGAGGCGTTGCGGGTCGCCGTCCGCCGCCGGCTGGTCGCCGACATCCCGGTGGGCGTGCTGCTGTCGGGCGGGCTGGACTCCAGCCTCATCGTCGGCCTGCTGGCCCAGGAGGGGCAGACCGGCCTGGCCACCTACTCGATCGGTTTCGAGGCCGTGGGCGGGCGCGAGGGCGACGAGTTCCAGTACTCCGACGTGATCGCCGAGCGGTTCGCGACGGACCACCACCGGATCCGGGTGGCCTCCGACGAACTCGCCGCGGCGCTGGGGCACGCGATCGGGGCGATGGCCGAGCCGATGGTCAGCCACGACGTCGTCGCCTTCGACCTGCTGTCGGAGCGGGTCAGCCAGTCCATCCGGGTGGTGCAGTCCGGCCAGGGCGCCGACGAGGTCTTCGCCGGCTACCACTGGTACCCGCCGCTGGCCGACGTCGGCCGGGAGGAGGCCGTCGAGCGCTACGCCGCGGCCTTCTTCGACCGCGACCACGCCCAGATGCGGTCGGTCGTCTCCAACCGCTACGCCCTGACCGACGACCCGAGCCTGGCCTTCGTCCGGGAGCACATGTCCATGCCGGGGGCCGAGACGGCGGTGGACGCCGCCCTGCGGCTGGACAGCCAGGTCATGCTCGTCGACGACCCGGTCAAGCGGGTGGACAACATGTCCATGGCGTGGGGCCTGGAGGCCCGCGTGCCCTTCCTCGACCACGACCTCGTCGAGCTGGCCGCGATGTGCCCGCCGGAGCTCAAGCTCGCCGACGGCGGCAAGGGGGTGCTCAAGGCGATCGGCCGGCGGATCATCCCGCCGGAGGTCATCGACCGGCCCAAGGGCTACTTCCCGGTGCCGGCGATCACCCACCTCGAGGGCAAGGTGCTCGGCCTGGTGCGCGACGCGCTGTCCAGCGAGGCCGCCCGCGAGCGCGGGCTGTTCCGCCCCGAGTACGTCCGCGAGCTCCTCGCCGACCCCAACGGTGAACTGACCCCGCTGCGCGGCAACAAGCTGTGGCAACTCGGCCTGCTGGAGCTGTGGCTGCAGACGCACGGGGTCTGACGGTGCCCCGGCTCGCCGGGCACCGTCGCCGTACGGCGGTGCCCGAGACCCCGTCCTTCACGAACCGCTCGTGGCAGCAGCCCTCGGAGCACCAGCGCCAGGGCATGGAGTCCGACGTCGTCCTCGACCTGGGCTGGGGCCGGCTGGTGTTCGGCCAGACCTTCGACGACCTGCGCGGGATCGTCGACGCGCTGCGCGCCGAGGAGAGCGACCGCCGCGACATCTGCATCTACCCGCGGGACGCGCACGTGCTCGTCGGCCTGGCACCCGACGAGCTGTTCATCGACCCCAGCTACACCTACCGGCTGGACCTGTACCGCTACCGGCCCCGGCACGAGCTGATCCGGGGGGTCTTCGTGCGCACGGTCACCTCGCTGGCCGACATGGAGGAGATCAACGGCATCTACGCCCGCAACGGGATGGTGACCGGGGACGCCGCGACCATGTGGGCCAACCACCGCACCCGCACGTTCACCTACCTGGTGGCCGAGGACCGCCGCACCGGGCGCATCGTCGGCACCGTCACCGGCGTCGACCACGTGCTGGCCTTCGGGGACCCCGAGAACGGCACCAGCCTGTGGTGCCTCGCGGTGCACGCCCAGGACGCCCCGCCCGGCACCGGGGAGGCGCTGGCGCGGGTGCTCGCCGAGCGCTACGTCGGCCGCGGCCGCGCCTACCTGGACCTGTCGGTCTTGCACGACAACAGCGGAGCCATCGCGCTGTACCGCAAGCTCGGGTTCCAGCGCACCCCCGCGGTGTGCGTCAAGCGCAAGAACCCGATCAACTCCCCGCTGTTCGCCTCCCGCCCCCCGGGCCTGGAGGACCTCAACCCCTACGCCCGGATCATCGCCGAGGAGGCCCTCAGGCGCGGCATCCGCGTGGAGGTCACCGACGCCGAGTGGGGGG
Organism: Geodermatophilus sabuli; assembly: GCF_900215145.1. Lineage (GTDB taxonomy): Bacteria > Actinomycetota > Actinomycetes > Mycobacteriales > Geodermatophilaceae > Geodermatophilus > Geodermatophilus sabuli. The sequence continues at coordinate 278,039 of NZ_OBDO01000007.1, forward strand.
AGATCCGGCTGTCCCTCGCCGGCCGCACGGTGCTCACCCGTGAGTCGCTGTCGGAGTTCACCAGCGCGGTCGCGATGAGCCGGTGTGACGACAAGCGGGTCACCCGCCGGATCATGGAGCGCGCCGGGGTCCGCGTGCCCGCGGGTGCGCTGGTCACCGAGGGCCGGCTCGACGACGGGCTGGCTCTGCTCCGGGAGCGCGGCGAGGTGGTGGTGAAGCCGGCCCGCGGCGAGCAGGGGCGGGGTATCACCGTGGGCGTGAGGTCCCCGGAGGCGCTGGAGCGGGCGGTCGACCTGGCGCTGCACTTCTGCCCCGAGGTGCTCGTCGAGGAGCTGGTCGCCGGTGACGACCTGCGGGTGGTGGTCATCGACCACGAGGTGGTGGCCGCCGCGGTGCGCCGTCCGGCCGAGGTGGTCGGCGACGGCCGCAACCCGGTCACCGAGCTGGTGCGCGCCACCAGCCGGCGCCGGGAGCGGGCCACCGGCGGGGAGTCGACGATCCCGGTGGACGACACCACCACGGAGGTGGTCGCCGAGGCCGGGTACGGGATGGACGACGTCCCGCCGGCGGGTGAGCGCATCCGGGTCCGGCGGACGGCGAACCTGCACACCGGCGGGACCATCGAGGACGTCACCGACCGGCTGCACCCGGCGATCGCGCAGGCCGCCGTCCGGGCCAGCCGGGCCATCGGCATCCCGGTGACCGGGCTGGACTTCCTGGTGCCCGACGTGGTGGGCGAGGAGCACGTGTTCATCGAGGCCAACGAGCGGCCCGGGCTGGCCAACCACGAGCCGCAGCCCACGGCGGAGCGCTTCGTCGACCTGCTGTTCCCCGAGACCCGCCGCCGCTGAGGAAGGACCCGGTCCTGCCCACCCTTCGCGCGCTCGGGGCGGGACCGGGACGGGGCCTGGTGAGAGGCAGTTCGTGGGTGAGGATGTGCGCGTGGCCTACCTGCTCGCGGCGGTCGGCGGCGTGCTGGGCGCGCTCGCCCGCTGGGGCGTGGGGACGGCGCTGCCGCACTCCCCCGCCGAGTGGCCCTGGGCCACGCTGCTGGTGAACCTCAGTGGCTGCCTGGCGATGGGGGTCCTGCTGGCCCTCCTCGCCGCCCACTCCCCCGAGCCCGCGTGGGTCCGCCCGTTCCTCGCCGTCGGTGTGCTCGGCGGCTACACCACCTACTCGGCGTTCGCCGTCGAGGCCGTCGGGCTCGGGGACGCCGGGCGGCTGGGCGCGGCCGCCGGCTACGTCGCCGCCTCCGTCGTCGGCAGCGTCCTGGCGGTGGCCGCCGGCGCCCGGCTGGTGCGGGCGGCCCGGGACCGCCCGGGCTCGTGACGCCGCTGCTGGTGGCCGCCGGTGCGCTGGTGGGGGCGCCGCTGCGGCTGCTCACGATCCGCCTGGCGGTCCGCGCCGGGTGGGATCCCGCCGTCGGGACCCTGGCGGTCAACGTCGCCGGCAGCGCCGTCCTCGGGGTCCTGCTCGGCCTGACCGCGGTCCCGGCCGCGGTGCTCGCCCTGGTGGGCACGGGGTTCTGCGGGGCGCTGACCACCTTCTCGACGTTCGGTGCCGACGTGCTGCGCCTGGTCGAGGCGCGGGCGCTGCGCCGGGCTCTGGCGCACGCGGCCGCGACCGTGGTGCTGGGCATCGGTGCGGCCGCGCTGGGCTACGTCCTGGCCGCGTGGTGAGGGCTCGCGGTGCCCCGGGGGCGCGGCATCAGTAGGGTCGAGGACGGCATGGGTGGAGCATCCGGAGGAGACGAGCGGGCGGACAGCCCCGTCGTCGTGGTGGCCAACCGGCTGCCCGTCGACCAGGTGACCGACCCGGACGGCACGACACGCTGGCAGCGCAGCCCCGGGGGGCTGGTGACGGCCCTGGAGCCGTTCGTGGCCGGCCGCGGAGGGGCGTGGGTCGGCTGGTCCGGCTCGGCCGGGGAGGCGCCGGAGCCCTTCGAGTCCGGCGGGATGCAGCTGATCCCGGTGTCGCTGTCGGAGGAGGAGGTCGACCGCTACTACGAGGGCATGTCCAACGCCTCGTTGTGGCCGCTGTACCACGACGTCGTCGAGAAGCCCGAGTACCACCGGACCTGGTGGGACGCCTACGTCCAGGTCAACAAGCGCTTCGCCGACCGTGCGGCCGAGGTCGCCGCCGAGGGCGCGATCGTGTGGGTGCACGACTACCAGCTGCAGCTGGTGCCGGCGATGCTGCGCCAGCGCCGTCCCGATCTGACCATCGGGTTCTTCCTGCACATCCCGTTCCCGCCCTACGAGCTGTTCACCCAGCTGCCCTGGCGCTCGGCGGTCGTGGAGGGCCTGCTCGGCGCGGACCTGGTGGGCTTCCAGCGGCCCAGCGCGGCGGCGAACTTCGTCCAGCTCGCCCGGCGGCTGCACGAGCTGCCGGCCCGTGGCACGACCATCGAGTACGACGGCCGGACGGTCACCGCCCGCGCCTTCCCCATCTCCATCGACGTCGCTGCGTTCGACGAGCTGGCGAGCTCCCCGGACGTGGTCAAGCGGGCGGCGGAGATCCGCGCCGAGCTGGGCAACCCCGAGCGGATCATCCTCGGCGTCGACCGGCTGGACTACACCAAGGGCATCGCCGTCCGGCTCAACGCCTTCCAGGAACTGCTCGAGGACGGCGTCCTGGAGGCCCCGGGGACGGTGCTGGTCCAGGTGGCCACCCCCAGCCGCGAGCGGGTCGAGCACTACGTGCACATGCGCGAGACCATCGAGCAGCAGGTCGGGCACATCAACGGCATCTTCGGCACGCTCGGCGGCCCGGCCGTGCACTACATCAACCAGTCGGTGCCCCGCGAGGAGCTGGCCGCCCTCTACCGAGCCGCCGACGTCATGCTCGTGACGCCGTACCGCGACGGGATGAACCTGGTCGCCAAGGAGTACGTCGCGGCGCGCAGCGACCTCGGCGGCGCGCTGGTGCTGTCGGAGTTCGCCGGCGCCGCGGCCGAGCTGAAGCAGGCCTTCCTGGTGAACCCGCACGACATCGCCGGCGTCAAGAACCAGCTGGTGCGGGCGCTGCGGGCCGAGCCGGCCGAGCTGGCCAAGCGGATGCGCGGGATGCGCCGGCACCTGGCGAGAAACGACCTCGAGCACTGGGCGACGTCCTTCTTCGACGCCCTGCGCGCCCAGCAGTGACCGGTCCGGGGAGGTCCCCGATGAGCAGCGCGGCCGAGCTCCCCGCCGAGCTGGTCGCCGCGCTCCGGGAGCTCGCCGGACGACGGCCGGTGCTGGTGGCCAGCGACTACGACGGCGTCCTGGCACCCCTCGTGGGAGACCCGTCGGCGGCGGTCCCTTCCCCCGGTGTCGCCGAGGCCCTGGCCCGGCTGGCCGCTCGCCCCGGCGTCGTCGTCGCCCTGGTGAGCGGTCGCGGGGTGGCCGACCTCCGGACGGTCAGCGGGCTGTCGGGCCCCTACCGGTGGGTGGGCAGCCACGGGGCGGAGTTCGACGGGCCGCTCACCGGGGAGCTCGCCGCCCGCCGGGACGCCCTCTCGGAGCAGCTGGCCCCGCTCGTGGCCGCGGTGCCCGGTGCGCTGCTGGAGGTCAAGCCGGCCAGTGTGGCGGTGCACGTGCGGCAGGTGACCGACCGGGCCGCGGCTGACGAGCTCCTCGCCACTGCCGACCGCGTGGCCGATCCGTCACTGACGAAGAAGCCCGGCAAGGAGGTGCTGGAGCTCGCCGTCACCGACGCCGACAAGGGCCGGGCGATGCTCCGGCTGCGCGACGAGCTGGGCGCCGCGGCGGCGGTGTACCTCGGGGACGACCGCACCGACGAGGACGCCTTCCGTGCGCTCCCTCCGGACGACGTGACCGTCAAGGTCGGCGAGGGAGAGACCGCGGCCCGGTTCCGGGTCGCCGACCCCGCCGTCGTCCCGCTGCTCGAGGAGCTCGCCGCGCTGCTCGCCTGACGCCCGGCGTGCCCCGGGCGGGCGAGCGGTCACCGGCACCGGTCGCGGAGCCGTCCCGACGACCGGTGTCGACTCCGCCGGCATCGGCCCACGAAACGGTCGTACGGCAACGGTCGAAATGGTGTTCGACCGTTCCGGTGGTGTCGACAAAGCGCGCACCGGTGGACGGTCGCCGCAGCTCCCGAGAACGATTCCGCATCCGCCCGGGAATGTGCACCGAAATCGTCTGGAACGGTTCCACACTGTGGTGGGGCGCACATCCCGCGCCGCCGGTCACCGCCGTTCCTGGAGAGGCTCTCCCGTGTACTCCCCCACTCCCCCTGGCCGTTCCTCCGGTTGGTTCGCCGACCGGCCCCTCGGCATGCGGATCGGCGCAGTCGTCGCGCTGCTGGCCGTCGTGGTGCTCGCGACCAACGTCCTCGCCGTCGTCCGGATCTCGGAGATGCGCACGCACCAGGAGACGATCTACGCCGAGAACCTGGCGCCGCTGAACGCCCTGTCGGCCGTGCAGCGCGCGACCGCTGCGCACCGGGCCCGCGTGCTGGAGTACGCCGTCTCCGACCCGGCCCGCCGACAGGAGCTGCGCGGGGAGATGGACGAGAAGCAGGCCGACGTCGACGCGGCCCTCGCCGAGTACGAGCCGTTCGTCATCGACGGGGCGGCGATGGACGCCTACCTCGACGCCCGCCGGCAGTTCCTCGGCACGAACGAGACCCAGCTGTTCCCCGCCGCCGACCGCGGCGACCTCGCGACGTACGCGCAGGTCTACCGCGACGTCTCCAGCCCGCTGCTCACCCGGATCGCCGACGGGCTCGAGGAGGAGGGCGTGGCCCAGTCCGCGCAGGCCGCGGCCCGGAACGCGGCCGCCGCCGAGCGGGCCGACTCCGCGATCACGACCCTGCTGGCCAGCGCCCTGGTCGCCACCGCGCTCGCCACCGGGCTCACCGTGGTCGTCGTCCGCCGGATCACCCGCACCGTGCGGGCGGTGCAGGGGGTGGCCGAGGCGATGGCCGCCGGCGACCTGCGGCGCAGCACCGGCGTCCACTCCGCTGACGAGCTGGGCCGGATGGCCGCGGCCCTGGACGCGGCGCAGGAGAACCTGCGGGCGGTGATGGCGGCGGTGGTGGCCTCGGCGGACGCGGTGGCGGCGTCGTCGGAGGAGCTGTCGGCGTCCTCGGCGCAGATCGCCGCGTCGGCGGAGGAGACCTCCGCGCAGTCCGGCGTGGTAGCCGGCGCGGCGGAGGAGGTCTCCCGGAGCGTGGAGACGGTGGCGGCGGGGGCGGAGCAGATGGGGGCGTCCATCCGGGAGATCGCTTCCAATGCCGCCGAGGCCAGCGAGGTCGCCTCGCGGGCGGTGAGCGCGGCGGCCGCGACGACGGCGACGGTGGCCCGGCTCGGGGACTCCTCGGCCGAGATCGGCAACGTCGTCAAGGTCATCACCAGCATCGCCGAGCAGACCAACCTGCTGGCGCTGAACGCCACCATCGAGGCCGCGCGCGCCGGCGAGGCGGGCAAGGGCTTCGCGGTGGTCGCCAACGAGGTCAAGGAGCTGGCCCAGGAGACGGCGAAGGCGACGGAGGACATCGCGCGGCGGGTGCAGGCCATCCAGGGCGACACGACCGCCGCGGTGACCGCGATCGACGAGATCAGCACGATCGTGGCGCAGATCTCCGACCGGCAGACCACCATCGCCTCCGCGGTGGAGGAGCAGACGGCGACCACCAGCGAGATGTCGCGGTCGGTGGCCGAGGCCGCCGGCGGCTCCGGGCAGATCGCGGAGAACATCGTGAGCGTCTCCACCGCCGCGGACTCCACCACCCAGGCGCTGACCCAGACCCGCACCGCGGTGGGCGAGCTGTCCCGGATGGCCGCCGACCTGCGCGCCGGGGTCGCCCGCTTCACCTACTGACCCACCCACGACGGAGCGCCCGACCGGGGAACCGGTCGGGCGCTCCGACGCGTTCGCGCGCCATTCTGGGAGAAGTCGACAAGACGCTGCATGGAATGCGCTGACCGATCTTTGTCCGCCGATCCAGGACACGCTGGTGTCTTAGCGTTGAGAGACCTGGCCGGGATGCCGACGATGCCGGTGAGAACACCCCATCACCCGGATCGAGGACATCGAGAAAATGGCTGTCTCGTCTGCCGGAGCCCCGGCTCGGCACTGGTATCGCGACCGTGGCATCGCCACGCGGATCTTCGCCCTCTGTTCCGCCCTCGTCCTGGGGATGGCGGCGGCGACGGTCTCCGGCGTCGTGGGCACGAGCCGGATCAGCGACCTCAACGCCGAGGCGACGGCGGCCGTGGGGGTCCAGCGCACGGTCGAGGCCGCCCGCTACGACCTGCTCTGGGCCGCCAACTGGCAGAACATCACCGCCTGGAAGGCCCGGGTCGACGGTGGCCCCGTGGCCGCCGACCCGAACGGCGACAACATCGCCGCCTACCGGGACGGCGCGAGCGGCTTCGAGGAGCTGTTCGCCCTCGACCGGTCGCTGCTCGACCAGCAGGGCCGGGACAGCCTCGACGCGATCGAGCAGAACTGGTCGGCGATGAGCGACTACAACGACCAGATCTTCGCGCTGTGGGCGCAGGGCCGGCTCGACGAGGGCGACGCCCTGTCCACCGGCGACAAGTGGGACGTCTTCTACGTGCTCGACCAGGCGATGACCGAGCTGGTCGACTCCGTGGACGCCCGCGTCGCCCGGACGGCCGAGGACGCCGCCGCGGCCGAGACCGAGACCGTCGTCGTCTCCGTCCTGGTGGCCGTGCTGGCCTTCCTGCTCGGCGGCGGGCTCGCCCTCGTCGTCTCGCGGGGTGTCGTCCGCGGCGTCCGGGACGTCAAGGCCGGCCTGGAGCGGCTGGCCGCCCGGGACCTCACCGTCTCCCTGCCGGTGCGCGGGAACGACGAGCTGGGGCAGATGGCCGCCGCCCTCAACACGGCCGCGGAGGCGATGGCCACGACGGTCGGCGAGATCGTCGCGTCCGCCGGCGCGGTGGCCGCGGCCTCGGAGGAGCTGTCGGCGTCCTCGGCGCAGATCGCGGCGTCGGCGGAGGAGACCAGCGCGCAGTCCGGCGTCGTGGCCTCGGCCGCCGAGGAGGTCACCCGGGGCGTGGAGACGGTGGCCGCGGGTGCGGAGCAGATGGGGGCGTCGATCCGGGAGATCGCCCAGAACGCGAACGAGGCGGCGCGCGTGGCGGCCGCGGCGGTGGCCGAGGCGGAGTCGACGACGGCGACCATCACCAGGCTCGGGGACTCCTCGAGGGAGATCGGTGACGTGGTGAAGGTGATCACCTCGATCGCCGAGCAGACCAACCTGCTGGCGTTGAACGCCACCATCGAGGCGGCGCGGGCCGGTGAGGCCGGCAAGGGCTTCGCGGTCGTGGCCAACGAGGTCAAGGAGCTCGCCCAGGAGACGGCCAAGGCCACCGAGGACATCGCCCGCCGGGTCGAGGCCATCCAGGGCGACACGACCGGCGCGGTGACCGCGATCGGCCGCATCAGCGAGGTCATCGGCCGGATCAACGACTTCCAGCTCACCATCGCCAGCGCGGTGGAGGAGCAGACCGCCACGACCAGTGAGATGTCCCGGTCGGTGGCCGAGGCCGCGAGCGGTTCGGGGGAGATCGCCGCCAACATCACGGGTGTCTCCGGCGCGGCCGACGCGACCACCCAGGCGCTGACCCAGACCCGCACCGCCGTCGACGAGCTGTCCCGCATGGCGGTCGACCTGCGCGCCGGGGTCGCCCGGTTCACCTACTGACAACACCGCGAGAGGGGCGCCCGGCCGATGCGGCCGGGCGCCCCTCTCGCCATTCCAGGAATGGTGGCGCTGTCGACATGGTGACCGCGGCGATGCGGTCACCGACATTTCTGGAACGCGCTCCGCGACACGTCCGCGAATGTGCGACGGCCGCGTCCGGCGGCGTTCACCATTCCTCCACGCACCGACGACAGCGACGTCAGACGGTCCGGTGCGCCCCACCACCATTCCTGAACTGCCTTATGCGAGGAGCACCACCATGACCACTGCTGCCGTCCCTGCACGTCGCGGACGTTCGGGCGGGTGGTTCGCCGACCGCCCGGTCGGGATGAAGATCGGTGCGGCCGTCGCGGTGCTCGCGATCGTGGCGCTGACCATGACCGTCCTCGCGGTGTCCCGGATCACCGCGCTGGACGACGCCTCCGGGCGCATCAACGAGAACGTGGTCACCCTCGCCGACCTGTCCAACATCCAGCGCTCCTGGCAGGGCGACCGCTCCCGCTACAACGCCTACGCCCTGACGGACGCGCAGGGCCGGGTGGCCATGCGGGCCGACCTCGCCGAGCGCCGGGAGACCATCGAGGAGCAGCTGGACGAGTACGCGGAGGTGACGGTCAACCGCGAGGCCTTCGAGGTCTTCCGCGGGCACGTGGACGACTACTACGGGGTCGCCGACGGGCAGCTGCTCCCCGCGGCCGACCGGGGCGACCTGGCCACCGCCGGCCAGCTCATCACCGGCCCGCTGCAGGCCTCCTCGGACCTGATCATGGACGAGTACCAGGCCATGCAGGACCGCCGCGTCGCGGCCGGGCAGGCCGACACCGACGACGCCGGGGCGATCGCGTCGTCCGCCGTCCTCACCCTGTGGCTGGCGCTCGCGGCGGGCATCGCCGTCTCCGGTGGACTCACCGTCTACGTCATCCGCCGGATCGTCGGTACGGTGCGGTCGGTGCAGGCCTCGGTGGAGGCGCTGGCCCGCGGGGACCTGACGGTGGCCCCCGAGGTGACCGGCCGCGACGAGCTGGGCCGCATGGCCGACGCGCTGGGCACCGCGCAGGAGAACCTGCGGGACGTGCTGTCGTCGGTGGCGGCCTCGGCGGACGCGGTGGCAGCCTCGTCGGAGGAGCTGTCGGCGTCGTCGGCGCAGATCTCGGCGTCGGCGGAGGAGACCTCGGCCCAGTCCGGCGTGGTCGCCGGCGCCGCCGAGGAGGTCTCCCGCAACGTGCAGACCGTCGCCGCGGGAGCCGAGCAGATGGGGGCGTCGATCCGGGAGATCGCGACCAACGCCGCCGAGGCCTCCGACGTCGCCACCCGCGCCGTCACCGCCGCCGCGACCACGACCGCCACCGTCGCCAAGCTGGGTGACTCCTCGGCCGAGATCGGCAACGTCGTCAAGGTCATCACCAGCATCGCCGAGCAGACCAACCTGCTGGCGCTGAACGCCACCATCGAGGCCGCGCGCGCCGGTGAGGCCGGCAAGGGCTTCGCGGTCGTGGCCAACGAGGTCAAGGAGCTCGCCCAGGAGACGGCCAAGGCCACCGAGGACATCGCCCGCCGGGTCGAGGCCATCCAGCACGACACGACCGCGGCGGTGACCGCGATCGACGAGATCTCGCAGATCGTGGCGCAGATCTCCGACCGGCAGACCACCATCGCCAGCGCGGTGGAGGAGCAGACCGCCACCACCGGCGAGATGTCCCGCTCGGTGCAGGAGGCCGCACAGGGCACCGGCCAGATCGCCGAGAACATCACCGGCGTCTCCGGCGCCGCCGATGCGACCACCCAGGCGTTGTCCCAGACCCGCAGCGCCGTCGACGAGCTGTCCCGCATGGCCGCCGAACTGCGGAACGGGGTCTCGCGCTTCACCTACTGACGGGGGTGGGGGCACCGGCCCCACGTGCCCGTCCCGTCCCGCGGGTCAGGCCCAGCTGTTGGGCTTGACCCGCGGGCACCCCCCGCCGATGACCTCCCCGAAGCGTGTGCAGCGCCGGGGTCGAGAGAGAAGAGCAACGTGGACGGTCTGGACGACATCGTCGAGGAGTTCCTGGTCGAGAGCCACGAGAACCTCGACCAGCTGGACACCGACCTGGTCGCCCTGGAGCAGGAGCCCGACTCGCGGGAGCGGCTGTCGAGCATCTTCCGCACGATCCACACGATCAAGGGCACCAGCGGCTTCCTGGCCTTCCACCGCCTGGAGGAGGTCACCCACGTCGGGGAGAACATGCTCTCCCGGCTGCGGGACGGCGCCCTCGCGCTGACCCCCACCCGGACCAGCGTGCTGCTCCAGATGGTCGACACGGTGCGCTCGCTGCTGGCCTCCATCGAGGCCACCGGCGGCGAGGGCTCGGTCGACGTCTCCGCCGTCGTGGCGGCGATCAGCGCGGCGATGGAGGACGCTCCGGTCCCCGCGGCCCCGGTTCCCGCCGAGCAGCCGGCTGCGGAGGAGCCCGCGCTCGAGGAGGCGCCGGTCGCCGCCGCTCCCGAGGCCGCCCAGTCCCTCGTCCCCGCTCCGGCCCCCGCCGTGGAGGTGCCCTCGCCCGTGTCCGAGACCCGCGTCCCCGCGTCCCGGCGTGAGCCGGTGCTCGAGGCGCCCGAGCACGCCGAGGCCGACACCCCGGCCGCCGACGCCGCCGGCGGCCAGGCCCGCCGGGCCGTCGCCGACAGCACGATCCGGGTGGACGTCGACCTGCTCGACGAGCTGATGCTGCTGGTCGGCGAGCTGGTGCTGACCCGCAACCAGATCGTCCAGTACGTCGGCCGCTCCAACGACACCGACCTGGTGCGCGCCTCGCAGCGGCTGAACCTGATCGCCAGCGAGCTGCAGGAGGGCGTCATGAAGACGCGCATGCAGCCGATCGACCACATCTGGTCCAAGCTGCCGCGCGTCGTCCGCGACCTGGGCCTGCAGTGCGGCAAGAGCGTCCGCCTGGAGATGGAGGGCCGCGACACCGAGCTGGACAAGACGCTGCTCGAGGCGGTCAAGGACCCGCTGACCCACCTGGTCCGCAACTCCGTCGACCACGGCATCGAGGCCCCCGAGGACCGCCGCGCGGCCGGCAAGCCCACCGAGGGCGTGCTGACCCTGCGCGCCAAGCACGAGAGCGGCCAGGTCGTGGTCGAGGTCGCCGACGACGGTGCCGGCATCGACCCGGCCAAGGTGGGCGCCAAGGCCGTCGAGCGCGGCCTCATCACCGCCGACGCCCTCGCGCGGACCAGCCCGGCCGACGTCCTGCAGATGATCTTCCTGCCGGGCTTCTCCACCGCCGCCGCCGTCACCAACGTCTCCGGCCGCGGTGTCGGCATGGACGTCGTCAAGACCAACATCGAGTCCATCGGCGGCACCATCGAGGTCGAGTCGGTGCCCGGTGAGGGCACCGTCTGCCGGCTGCGGATCCCGCTGACGCTGGCGATCGTCCCCGCGCTGACCGTCGAGTGCGCCGGCGACCGCTACGCGATCCCGCAGATCAGCCTCCAGGAGCTCGTGTCGCTGGACGCGGAGAAGGCGGCCACCGCGGTCGAGGAGGTCGGTGGCGCGCCGGTCTACCGCCTGCGCGGCGAGCTGCTGCCCCTGGTCCGGCTCACCGACGTCCTCGGGCTGACCTCCGACCGGCACGACGGCCACGTCGTCATCGCCGTCCTCCGCTCCGAGGGACGCCGCTTCGGCCTCGTCGTCGACCGGGTGATCAACACCGAGGAGATCGTCGTCAAGGCCGTCGGCGGCCAGCTCAAGGCGATCGGTCTGTACTCCGGGGCCACCGTCCTCGGCGACGGCACCGTGGCGCTGATCCTCGATGTCCAGGCCCTCGCCCGCCGGGCGCTGCGCGCCGAGACCAACGAGCGCCAGGAGTCCCGCCTGGCGGCCCTGAGCGCCGCGGCCACCGACACCGAGCGGCAGCGGATGCTGCTGGCCGCCATCGGCGGCGGCCGCCGGGTCGCCATCCCGCTCGACACGGTGACCCGCCTGGAGCAGGTGCGCACCGAGTCGGTGGAGCGGGTCGGCAACCGCGAGGTCGTGCAGTACCGCGGCGCGATCCTGCCGATCGTCCGGCTGGACCGGCACCTGGGCGCCTACGGCGAGAGCGACCACGAGGTGCTCGAGGTCATCGTCTACAGCGACCACGGGCGCAGCGTCGCCATCGTGGTCGAGGAGATCCTCGACATCGTCGACGGCGAGGCGGCCGTCCGCAGCGACATCGACGACATGGGCCTGCTCGGGTCGGCGGTGCTCGGCGACAAGGTGACCGAGCTGCTCGACGTCCGCGCGGCGATCCTGGCCGCCGACCCCGCCTTCTACTCCGCTCCCGTGACGCCGGCCGGCGTCCCGGCGTCCCTCCTGGAGGCCTGAGATGACTGCCGTGACCGAACCGCAGGCGCCGGCCGTCGGCGGCCAGCTGGCCACCTTCTGGCTGGACGGCGACCTCTACGGCGTCGAGGTGGCGCACGTGCAGGAGGTGCTGCGCAGCCAGGGGCTGACCCGGGTGCCGCTCGCGCCCGCCGCCGTGGCCGGCCTGATCAACCTGCGCGGGCAGGTGGTGACCGCGATCGAGCTGCGGGAGCGGCTGGGCCGCCCGCCGCGCCCCGAGGGCATCGACGCGGTGGTGATCGTCGTCCGGCTGCACGGGGAGGCGGTCAGCCTGCTCGTCGACGCGATCGCCGACGTCGTCGACGTCGACCCGGCCGACTTCGAGGCGCCGCCGGACACCCTGGACGGCTCGGCCCGCGAGCTGATCCGTGGGGCGTTCAAGCTCGACGGGCAGCTGCTGCTGGCCCTCGACGTCCAGAAGGCCGTCAGCGCCTAGCCGTCGCCGGTTTCACGGGAACCGCTATCGGACCCGGGCGCGGCCGGACTTCCCCGACGGCCGACGCCCCGCCTCCCCGACCCCGGTCGGGCGGTCCCTCGCTCCGGAGGGCCGCCCGGCCGGGGTCGCGGCGTTCCCGGGTGACGAGGCGGCCGCGAACGCGGCCGCGGTCGAGTCGCTCGGCGCCGGCGACGCGAGCGTCCTCGCGAGCGAGGTGGAGGACGCCGCCGACGAGGACGCCGACCACCCGAGGTGAGCACGTTCGGTGATCGATCGCTGACGGGAACGCAGGGGACGCGCAGGGAGCGGCCTGCGGGGGTCCGGCGATCGGGTGACGGTGACGTGGCGCTTCCCGGTGATCACGGTCAGCATGGGCTGACCTCACCTCGGGGGACGTGGATCGGGAGGCGCTGTCGTGCCCTACTCGCTGGTCAGTGCCGCCACTCTCGGCTTCGACCTGGTCCGGTTGCCCGCCGGACGGGCCGTCGCCGACGCCCTGCTGGCCGGGCTCGCGGCCGACGCCGCGACGCTGGAGCAGCTCGGTTCGGTCCACCCGGCCACGGGCCGCGACCGCGAGTTCCGCACGGTGCTCGCCGTCCGGTCGCGCAAGGCCCGCGAGCTCGCCGTCTCCGTGCCGCACGTGCGCACCGCCGCGGCCGACCTGCCCGGCACCGACCGCACCGCCGCCCTCGTGGCCCAGCTGGAGCGCAGCACCATCGGGGACGTCGTCGCCCTGGAGCGGGTGCTCCGCGAGGACGTCCTCGGACCCGAGCACCCGGCCGTGGCGCTGGTCGACGCCGACGTCCTCGCCGCGGCCGCCGACGTCCTCGCCGACGCCGCCGTCGGCGCCTGGGCCGCCGCCGTGCTGCCGCCGCTGGTGCACCGCCAGCTGACCGGGCCGTTCGCCGTCGCGACCGCGGCCGGCATGGTCGGGACGCCGGAGCTCGGCCTCGGCCCCGCCACCGCCGAGCTCACCGACCTGCTGGCCGGGCTGCGCACACTGGACGCCGCCGGCCGGGCGCGCTGGCAGGCCGCGGTCGACGCCGCCCGCGCCGAGCGCCGGCCGTGGGCGACGGCCATGCACGAGGCGTCGTGGGCCGCGCACGTTTCCGGCCGCACGCGCACCCTCGCCACCGCCCAGCTGCTCGCCGTCCAGGCGTTCCTCGACGGCGGATTCGACGCCGCGACCGCCGCCGCCGGCACCTGGAACGCCGTGGCCGGCTGCGTGCAGGGGATCGTCATGGGCGACCTGCTCGGCGCCGACGCCCTCGCGGTGCTGCTCGCCCCCCACCAGGCATAGGAGGCGGTTCCCACGTCCTGAGCGGGTGGACGTGGAATCGCTTCCTATGCCTCGTCCTCGTCGGGGTCGGGGTGGCGTGCGCCGGCGGTGAGCTCGGTACCGGCCCCGACGGTGGCCTCGCGGCCGACCAGCGTGATCTCGCCGTCCCCGCCGACCGAGGCGCCCTCGCCGATCTCGACCCGGTCGTCGAGGACCGCGCGGGTGACCGTGGCGCCGGTGCGCACCCGGGCGCCCGGCAGCAGCACCGAGTCCACGACGGTGGCGCCGGCTTCCACGACGACGCCGGGGGAGAGCACCGAGCCGATCACCCGCCCGGCGACCCGCGTGCCGCCGGACACCAGGCTGCCCTCGATCTCCGCGCCACGCAGCACCCGGGCGGCGCTGTGCCGTCCCCCGCGGGTGTGCACCGCCCAGGCCGGGTCGTCGAGGTCCAGCGGCGGTTCGGGGGAGAGGAAGTCCTGGTGCGCCGCCCAGTACGCCGGGATGGTCCCGACGTCCCGCCAGTAGGAGTCCAGAGCGTGCGCGCGGGCCCGCCCGTCGCGGGTCTGCGCGGGCAGCAGGTGGCTGCCGAGGTCCTCCAGACCCTCCTCGCCGACCTCCGTGCTCAGCGTCTCCAGCCGGTCCAGCGTCGGGCCGGGGGAGAAGACGAACACCTCGTTGGTCGCGGTGGTCGTGCGCGGCTGGTCGGGCTTGTAGGCGTAGTCCCGGACCCGGTCGCCGTCGCCCACCTCGACGATGCCGTAGCGGGCGGCGTCGTCCGCGGCCACCTCGGTGGTCACCATCGTCACCTCGGCGCCGGACTCCAGGTGCCCGTCGACGACCTCCCGGTAGTCCAGCTTGTAGACGGCGTCGGCGCTGACCACGACCAGCGCGTCGGCGGCGAAGTCCCGGATCAGGGGCGCGTAGCGCCACAGCGAGTCCGCCGTGCCCGACACCCAGCCGCCCCGCTCGGTGCCCCGGTACGGCGGCAGGGTGAGCAGGCCGCCGGCGGTCCGGTCGAGGTCCCACGGCCGGCCGTTGGCCAGGTGCTGGGCCAGCGAGGTCGGGTGGAACTGCACCGACACCCAGACGTCGGAGACGTGCGAGTGCTGGCAGTTGCTCAGCGGGAAGTCGATGAGCCGGTAGACGCCGGCGAACGGGACGGCGGGCTTGGCGCGCTGATCGGTCAGCAGCTCCAGGCGGCCGCCCGCGCCACCGGCGAGGACGAGGACGAGGACACGGGGGAGCGCCATGACATCCCGCCTACCCCGGCTGCTCGGCTCTGACGCCGCGAGCGCAGGACGGCGCACGGCGCGCCGGCGGCCTGGCCCACCGCGGAGCGTCCTGGCTCACCGCGGAGCGTCCTGGCTCGGCGCGGAGCGTCCTGGCTCACCGCGGAGCGTCCTGGCTCGGCGCCGGGGACGAGCCAGGACGCCCTACGACCAGCCGGGCTGATCGTGCGGGGAGAGGTCACCCCGGGTTGCGTCGGAGACGAGTCGACACATGACGCGAAATGGTCGGTGACCGCATTTTCGCAGGTCAGGAAAAATGCGCCGAGAATTCGCCAGATCGGCTCAAGGACGAGCGCGACCGGGCCGACAACTCCGGGGACAGGCACCGTCTTCGGACGCACCGCACCGCACCGGAGCGGTGCGCCCCCGCGCGCCGCGCGGCCTCCGGGCGACTGCCGAACCAGAACAGCACTGCTCAGCCCCGCTGGCCCGCCCAGGGGAGACGGAGGACGCATGGACCCGATCCGGGTGATGGTCGTCGACGACTCGGTGGTCGTCCGCAAGATCGTGACCGACGTCCTGTCCGAGGACCCGGCCATCGAGGTGGTCGGCACCGCGGTCAACGGCCGGATCGCGGTGGGCAAGCTCGAGCAGCTGAAGCCGGATCTGGTCACCATGGACATCGAGATGCCGGAGATGAACGGCATCGAGGCGGTCCGCGCCATCCGCGCCGGTGCCGGGGGTGGTGGGGCGGGCCGAGGGCACAGCCGGGTGCCGATCATCATGTTCAGCACGCTGACCGAGCGCGGCGCTGCGGCCACCCTGGACGCGCTGTCGGCGGGCGCCAACGAGTACGTCACCAAGCCGGCCAACGTCGGCAGCGTCGCGCAGTCGATGGAGAGCGTGCGCGAGCAGCTCATCCCCAAGATCAAGGCCCTCACCGGCCGCCCCGTCACGCCGGGCCCGGCCCCCGCCGCCGCGCCCGTCCCGGCCCGGGTCCGCCCGCCGGCACCGCGGCAGGGCGCGGTCAAGCAGCCCGCCGTCCTGGTGATCGGCTCCTCCACCGGTGGTCCCGAGGCGCTGGCCAAGCTGCTGCCCGTCCTGCCCGCGAACCTGCCCGTGCCCGTGCTGCTGGTGCAGCACATGCCACCGGTGTTCACCCGGCAGTTCGCCCAGCGGCTGGACCGGCTCTGCGCCCTCCGCGTCGTCGAGGCCGTCGACGGCAGCCCGCTGCTGCCCGGCACGGTCCACCTCGCCCCCGGCGACCACCACCTGACCATCCGCAGCACCGGCCGCGGGCAGCACACCGTGCTCAGCCAGGGGCCGCCGGAGAACTTCTGCCGCCCGGCCGTCGACCCGCTGTTCCGCTCGGCCGTCGACACCTACGACGGCGCGGTCCTCGGCGTGGTGCTCACCGGCATGGGCTCCGACGGCCGGATCGGCGCCGGCCGCATCCGCGAGGCGGGCGGCGCCGTCGTCGTCCAGGACCAGGCCACCTCGGTGGTGTGGGGGATGCCGGGTGCGGTGGCGGCGGCCGGCTTCGCCGACGAGGTGCTCCCGCTCGACCGGATCGCCGAGTCGATCCACCGGCGGCTGGCCCCGCCGCGCGTTCCCGCCCCCGTCCCCGCGACCGCCGGAGGACGGCGATGACCCTCACTGCCACCGGTTTCGACTGGGTCCGTCAACTGGTGCACCGGGAGAGCGCGATCGTGCTCGCCCCCGGCAAGGAGTACCTGGTGGAGGCCCGGCTGCTGCCGATCGCCCGCCAGCTGGGCCTGCCCGACGTGGGCCGGTTCGTCGACTCCGTCCGCACCCGGCCGAGCCCCGAGTCCACCCGGAGGATCGTCGAGGCGCTCACCACGAACGAGACGTCGTGGTTCCGGGACGGCGACCCGTTCACCGCGCTCACCTCGACGGTGCTGCCGGCGCTGCTGGCCGCCCGCAACCCGGGCGAGCGGCTGCAGATCTGGTCCGCGGCCTGCTCCAGCGGGCAGGAGGCCTACACGATCGCGATGCTGCTCCAGGACGCCATGCCCGACGCGGGCTCCCGCGTCTCCATCACCGCGACCGACATCTCCCGCGAGATGGTCGAGCGCACCCGCGCCGGCCGGTTCAGCCAGCTCGAGGTGAACCGCGGCCTGCCCGCGCCGATGCTGGTCCGGCACTTCTCCCGGGTCGGCACGGAGTGGGAGGTGACCCCCACCCTGCGCCGCATGGTCACCGCCAGCGAGTGCAACCTGGCGGCGCCGCTGCCGCGGATGGGCCCGTTCGACGTGGTCTACCTGCGCAACGTGCTCATCTACTTCGACCTGCCCACCAAGCAGGCGATCCTCCGGCGGGTGCGTGCCCTGATGCGTCCCGACGGCTGGCTCTTCCTCGGTGCCGCGGAGACCACCCTCGGCGTCGACGACTGCTGGGAGCGGGTCGTCATCGGCCGCAGCTCCGCCTACCGCCCGTTGAAGGGGGCCTGACGTGCGTGCTCTGGTGATCGACGACTCCCGCGCGATGCGGCGGATCGTGAGCGGGACCCTCGAGGGCTTCGGCTACGAGACCCGCCAGGCCGGCCACGGGCAGGAGGCGCTAGACGTCCTGCACGAGGGCTGGCTGCCCGAGCTGTGCACCATCGACTGGAACATGCCGGTGATGGACGGGCTGCAGTTCGTCTCCGCCGTCCGGGCCAACCCGGGCTGGCGGGCGGTGACGCTGATGATGGTCACCTCCGAGGGCGAGCAGTCCCAGATCGTCCGCGCCCTGGCCGCCGGCGCCCACGAGTACGTCCTCAAGCCGTTCACCGCCGACGCGATCCGCGACAAGCTCGCGCTGCTCGGCCTGCTCCCGCAGGAGGTGGCCCTGTGACGGCGCCGGTCATCACCCAGCTGCTCGACGAGGCGACGGTCCAGGAGATCGCCGACCAGGCGTGGAGCGCCCTCGTGGGCGAGGACGAGGTCCTGGTGCCCGTGCCGGGGGAGCTCGGTCCCGACACCCGGAGCTCCTGGGTCGAGATCGTCGGCCCGTGGTCCGGCACCGTCGTCCTCACCTGCGACCGGGACACCGCCGAGGAGCTGACCCGCGCGCTGCTGCGCGAGCACGCCCCGGCGGAGCTGGAGCCCGAGGACGTCGACGACGCCTTGGGCGAGCTGGCCAACGTGGTCGGCGGCAACGTCAAGGCCGTCCTCCCCGGCCCCTCGTTCCTCGGCCTGCCCGAGGTCGGCCCCGCCCCGCGGGTGACCTCGCCGGCCGACACCTGCCGCGTCGACGCCCTGTGGCGCGGCCGTCCCCTGACCATCTCCGTCCAGGGCACCCCCGCCCCGGACGCCGACCCAGCCCCCTCGTACGAGAACGGAGTGCCCCTGTGAAGATCCTGATCGCCGACGACAGCCGCGTCATGCGGCAGATCGTCATCCGGACCCTGCGGCAGGCCGGCTACGACGACCACGACATCGTCGAGGCCGAGGACGGCCGTGACGCCTTCGACAAGGTCAAGGCCGAGGACCCGGACCTGGTCCTGTCTGACTGGAACATGCCGAACATGACGGGGCTGGAGTGCCTGCAGGCCCTGCGCTCCTCCGGCTCCGGCGTGCCGTTCGGCTTCGTGACCTCCGAGGGCTCGGTGGAGATGCGCGAGAAGGCGGCCGATGCCGGGGCGCTGTTCCTCATCGCCAAGCCGTTCAACGAGGACACCTTCAAGGACGCCCTGGACGGGGTGATCGTGTGACGACGCTCGTCCTGCCGGCCGCCAAGGACGTCCGCGACATGCTCGTGGGCCTGCTCGGCAAGCCGGTCGCGGTGGCACCGGGCGCGCCGGTGACCCCGGGGGAGAAGCGCCCGGTGTCCCTCGCCGTCTACGTCGACCCGCAGCTGGCGGTCAACGCGCTGTGCCTCATGGACCTGCCGCTGTCGGCCTACACCGGCGGCGCGCTGGCCATGCTGCCGCCCGGCGGCGTCCAGGACGCCGTCGAGGAGGACGGCGAGCTCACCACGATGCTCACCGAGGCGCTGCACGAGGTCGTCAACGTGCTGTCGGCGCTGTTCAACGTGCCGGGCGCGCCGCACTCCAAGCTGTACAAGCTGTACGCCCCCGGGGACGACCTGCCGGCCGACCTCGCGGAGATGGCCGCCGCGTTCAACCGGATCGACCTCGCCGTCGACGTGCCCGGCTACGGCAAGGGCGCGCTGTCGCTGGTCATCCCGTGACACCGTCGTCCTACCGGACGACACCGCCGCCAGGAGCCGTCCCCGACCGGCGCTGAGCCGCTGCCCATGTCCCGGTCGGGGACCCTCCGGGCCCCGCGACCGGCCCACCCGCCGCCAGGAGCCGTCCCCGACCGGCGCTGAGCCGCTGCCCGTGTCCCGGTCGGGGACCCTCCGGGCCCCGCGGCCGGCCCACCCCGCGGCCGGCCGCGGATCCGACTGCCCCGGGACGGCGCCGGAACGCAGGTTCCCGCCGTCCCGGGCGCATCTCGTGACGACGGCCCCGGGGCGCTCGCCCCGGGGCCGTCGCACGTGCCACGTCAGCTGTAGACGGGGTGGCGGTCCTGGTGCGTGGCGGGCATGCACGCCCACACGTGCTTGCGCCCGTCGTCGACGTACCAGCCGTGCGCGACCGCGAGCCGCGCGACCAGGTGCAGGCCCAGCCCGCCCTGCGCGGGGTCACGGTCGACGGCGGGCGTCGGCATCGTCTCCGGGTCGTGGTCGCTCACGTCGAGCAGCCAGCCCCCGCTGCCGGCGACGACGGTCGCCA
Source organism: Geodermatophilus sabuli (assembly GCF_900215145.1). Taxonomy (GTDB): domain Bacteria; phylum Actinomycetota; class Actinomycetes; order Mycobacteriales; family Geodermatophilaceae; genus Geodermatophilus; species Geodermatophilus sabuli. The sequence continues at coordinate 297,764 of NZ_OBDO01000007.1, forward strand.
CCACCGGGGAGAGCCCGTGCCGCAGGGCGTTGGAGGCCAGCTCGTCGAAGGCCAGCACCAGCTGCTCGGCGGCGAGGTCCTCCTCCGCCCGCGGGAAGCCGACGTCCTCGAGCCGGCCCCGCAGACCGGCGCGGGCCGCCGGGAGCTCGGCCACCGTCTGCAGGTCCCACCGCCACACCTCGCCCCGACCGTCCGGGAGCGGGCGCACCGGCCACGCGAGTCGACCCACTGCCCTCTCCCACCGTCGTCGGCTCCGACGGCACAGGGGTGCCCACCCGCTCCGGGGCTCAACCGTTGCCGGGGCGTTTCCGACCCTCCGGGGTGAGGCGTCTCACCCCGCGGCGCCCGCGAACCGGCCGGCCGGCTGCAGGCGGAGCGCGACGAGGGCGACGTCGTCCTGGGGGACGCCGGCCAGCATGCGGGCCAGCAGCTCGTCGCACAGCCGGTCCAGCGGCAGCCCCACCAGCTCGGCGAGCTGCCGCTGCAGATGGGCGACCCCCGCGTCGACGCTGCGGTCGCGCCGCTCGACCAGCCCGTCGGTGTAGAGCAGCACGGTGGCCCCGAGCGGCAGCGGGGCCGTGAACTCACGCCGGGCGGTGGTGGGGTCGACGCCGAGCAGCAGGTCGCCGAAGCCCCGGGACAGCACGCTCACCGTGCCGTCCGGATCGGCGACCAGGGGCGGCGGGTGCCCGGCGCTGGCCCACCGCAGCTCCGTGCCGTCCCGCTCCACCCGCGCGATGGCCGCGGTGGCCAGGGTGCCCGGGTACATGTGGCCCATCGCGGCGTCCAGCCCGCGCAGCACCTCGGCCGGCCCGGCCCCGCTGTAGTGCGCGATGCCGCGGAGCAGGCCCCGCAGCTGGCCCATCTCCGCCGCGGCGGCGGTGTCGTGCCCCGCGACGTCACCGATCACCAGCACCGGGTCGCCGGCGGGGTGCAGGAACGCGTCGTACCAGTCGCCGCCGACCTGGGCCGCCTCGGCGGCCGGCACGTACCGCACCTCCAGCTGGGCGCCGTCCACGCTGAGGGGTTCGGTGAGCAGGCTGCGCTGCAGCGCCTCGGCCAGCTGGGCCTGGCGGCTCGCCCGGTGCACCCGGTCCACGGCGCGGCCGGCCCGGTCGGCCACCTCGCGGGCGGCGGCGAGGTCGTCGGCGTCCGGGGTGCGGCCCGGGTCGAGGTACAGGGTCAACACGCCGACGGGGCGGTCCCCGGCGGGGAGCGGGAGGACGACGGCCGACTCCGGCCGGAGGGCCAGCAGCAGGTCCCGCGCCGGTCCCGGGGGCATCAGGCCGAGGACGCTGTCCACCGACTCCCGGGCCTCCGTGCCCGCCCGCAGCGCCCGGGCGACCGGCGAGGTCTCCGGGAGGGTGTCCATGCGCACCGCGGCGTAGCGCGCCACCACCTCGCGGCGGTCCGGGTCGGCGTGCCAGGAGCCCACGTCGCGGGCCCGGCCGTCGCGGTCGATGACCGTCACGATGCAGCCGTCGGCCAGATCGGGCACCACCAGCCGCGCCAGGCTGCCCAGCGCCGACTCGACGTCCCGGGCCCCGGCCAGCTCGGCGCTGACCGCGGCGAGCAGCGCCAGGCGGGCGCCGGCCCGCTCCGCCGCCTGCCGGGCCCGTTCGCCGGCCTCCTGGGCGCGCCGCCGGATGGTGATGTCGATGAAGGCGAAGGCCGGCCCGACCGGCGTGGGCCAGGCGTGCAGCTCCACCCAGCGCGCCCCGGCACCCGGGGTCGGCAGCTCGACGGCGACCGGCCCGGCGGAGCTCATCGCCTCGGCGCAGGCGGTCAGGACGGCGGCGGCGACGTCCGACGGCAGGACGGCGTCCACCGGCCGGCCGAGGAGCCCGGTCGCGGGGCGACCCAGGAGCCGCTCGGCGGCCCGGTTGGCGTAGCGGATCCGTTGGGTGGCGTCCAGGCAGCACAGGGCGACGGGGGCCGTGGCGAGCAGGGCGGTGGACAGCGCCGGTTCCGGCGGTGTCAGGACGGCGGCCAACGGGACGACGGTCGGCGCCACAGCGGGCGGGCACCGGTCGTCCACGCCGCTCACCCCTCCTCCGCTGCGCGCTCCGGGCCCCGCTGCCCGGCGCGTTCCCCCCGCACCGGCCCGCCGTGGCGGGCTCCCGGATCGTGGCAGCGCGCGGACCGGCTGCCAAGCGTCCTGGGCGCGGCGCGGCGCCCCCCATCCGGGCGACGCCGTGCGGAACGGACCGGGCGATGCGGCAGAGTGATCACCATGGACCCGGCGGCGCACGACCCCGGCCTGCTCGTGCAGGCCGTCGAGGGGATGGAGCGTCCGCTGTTCGTGCTGGACGAGGACTGGCGGTTCCGCTACATCAACCCCGCGGGCGCGCGGGTGCTCGCCCGCACGGTGGACGAGCTGGTCGGCCAGGACGTCTGGGCCGCGTTCCCCGAGGCCGTGGGAGGGCCGTTCGAGGAGCTCTACCGGCGGGTCCGGGCCACCGGGGTGTCGGGCAGCGTCGAGGCGTGGTTCGAGCCGCTGGGCCGGTGGTTCCGCGCGGACGCGTTCCGCACCGACGCCGGCCTGGTGGTCACCTACGACGACGTCACCGAGCGACGGCGCACCGAGGAGGAGCGCGCCCGGGCCGCCGCGGAGGCCGAGCGGGCCGGCCGGCACCTGATGCTGCTCGGGGACATCAACCTGGCCATGACCTCCACCGTCGACGCGGACGAGGCCGTCGACCGGTTCGCCCACCTGGTGGTGCCCGTGCTGGCCGACTGGTGCCTGGTCAGCGTCATCGACCCCGACGGCACCCGCCGCGACGTCGGTCGCGCGCACAGCGACCCCGCGATGGTCGAGGCCATGCACCGCTACGCCGACTCGCGGGTACGCACCAACGCCCCCAGCGCCCCGGTGCCGCAGTCGCTGCGCAGCGGGCGGTCCGTGGTCATCGAGGCGCTCACCGCCGCCGACGTCGGCGCGATGGTCAGCGACCCGGCCGCCCGCCAGGTGCTGGGGGTGCTGCGGCCCGCGGCGGTCGCCGCCTTCCCCCTGGTGGCCCGCGGCGAGGTCATCGGCGCCTTCACCCTGGTCAACGGCCCCGAGCGCGGCGCGCACACGCCGGCCGAGCTCCGGACGGCCGAGATCGCCTCCCGCCGGGCCGCGCTGGCCCTGGACAACGCCCGGCTGGCCAGGGCCAACCAGCAGGTCGCCGAGCGGCTGCAGGTCAGCCTGCTCTCCCCGCCGGTGCAGCCGGACGACCTGGAGCTGGCCGTCCGCTACCGGGCCGCCACCCGGGGGGTCTCCATCGGCGGGGACTGGTACGACTCGTTTCTGCAGCCGGACGGCGACACGGTGGTCGTCATCGGCGACGTCATGGGTCACGACATCGAGGCGGCCGCGGCCATGGGCCAGGTCAAGACCCTGGTCCGGGCGATTGCCTTCGACCGGCTGGAGGAGCCGGCCGGCCTCCTGCGCCGGGTGGACCACGCGCTGGTCGGCCTGGCCGTGCCGGCGATGGCCACCGCCCTGGTGTGCCGGCTCGAGCAGACGCCCACGGAGCGGACGGCGGGACTGCGCCGGCTGCGCTGGTCCACGGCCGGTCACCCCGAGCCGATGCTGCTCGGACCGGACGGCACGGTGACGGACCTGTCCGCGCCGGTCGGCCCGCCCCTCGGCATCGGCTGGCGCGGGCCCCGCGCCGACGGCGAGGTCGTCCTCCCCGAGGGCGCGACCCTGCTGCTGTTCACCGACGGGCTCTTCGAGCGGCGCAGCGTCCCCCTCGACGAGGGCCGCGACCAGCTGCGCGGCTGCCTGCGGGTCGCCGCCCGGGAGGAGGCGACCCTCGACCAGCTCTGCGACCGGCTGCTCGCCGAGATGGTCGGGGAGGGCGCCGAGGACGACGTCGCGCTCCTGGCCGTCCGCCTCCACCCGGTGGACGGCGAGCGGCCGTCGCCGTCCGGGCCGGTCCTGGTGCAGCCGGTGGCCCGCCGGCCCTGACTCAGCCCCGGGCGGCGGCCGCCCGGGTGGCGTCGGCGATGGCGGCCACGCCCTGCGGCGCCCACAGGACCGAGTAGTGGTTGGTGTCGGGCACCTCGCGGGCGGTGATCCCGCTCGGCTCCAGCCCCAGCCCGGCCAGCCGGACCTCGTCGTAGAGGCCGGGGGTCTGGTCGAACAGCCCGCGGGGCGCCCACAGCAGGGTGGCCGGCACCGGCAGGTCGGTGGTGGCCTCCAGCACCCGCTCGTTGAGCAGCAGGTCGCCGCCGTCCACCCGCACGGCCTCGGGCACGCAGGTGCTCCGCAGCGCCGGCGGCTGCCCGGCTGTGCCGTCCTGCGCCATGCCTCCGTGCGCCGGGTCCTGCGCCATGCGCCCGTGCGCCGGGTCCTGCGCCATGCGCCCGTGCGCCATGTCCCTCGCGAGGTAGGCGGCCACCGCCGGGTCGTCGACCCACGGGCCGACCGCCGGGTGCCGCGCCCAGAAGGCGCGCACGGCGGCCTGGTCGGGGAACGTCATCGACAGTCGCTCCAGTGACGGGCCGAGGACGGCGGCCAGCATCGCGTCCACGTCGGCCCCGGGCGGCTGCGGGAGGGCGAGGCCGCCGTCGACCAGGACGAGCCCGTGCACCCGGTCTCGAGCGGTCCCCGCCGCGGCCATCACGGCGACGAACGCCCCCATCGAGTGGCCCACCAGGACGGCGGCGTCCGCGCCGGCCCGGCCGTCGCCCCCGAGGCGGTCCAGCAGCGTGGCGACGTCGGCGGCGTGCGCCTCGATGCCGTACGGGCCGGGCAGGCCCGCGGAGCCCGCCCGGCCGCGCAGGTCCGGGGCGACCACCTCGAACTCCCCGGCCAGCGCGGGTGCCACGGCGGCCCACGCCATCGCGTTGGCGGTGATTCCGTGCAGGAGGACGGCGATCGGCGCGCCGGGGGCGTCGGCCGGCCAGCGCAGGGCGGCGAGCTCCCCGCCGTCGACCGGGACGCTGATCTCCTGAGGCGTGCGGGTGGCTCGGGTCACGCTCCCACCCTGCCGGGACGGCCCGCGCGCCGCAGCCCGGACCGGTCGCGAGAGTGGCGTGAGGGCAGGCCGGGGCCCGACTCAGTCCGGGTGGCTGAGCAGGTAGCGGCCGAAGTGCGGGACGGTGAAGGCGATCTGGCCGCGCTCGGCGGAGTAGACGAGGCCCTTCTTGATCAACGAGTCACGAGCGGGGGAGAGGGACGCCGGCTTGCGGCCCAGCGACATCGCCACCTCCGACGTCGCGACGGCGGTGCCGGCCGGCCCGCCGAGCTCGGCCATCGCGTGCATGTACTCCCGCTCGGCCGGGGTGGCCCGGTCGTAGCGGGAGCCGAAGAACCCGACCGCCAGCTCGGCCTCGGCGACCGGTGCGGCCATCGCGACGTCCGCGGCCGTGACGGGGGAGGCCGCGGCGACGTCCCAGGTGACCTTGCCGTAGGCCTGCACGAAGTACGGGTAGCCGTCGGCGGCGGCGTAGAGGGCGTCGAGGGCCCCGGACTCGAAGGTGACGTCCTCGCGCTCGGCCGGGGCGAGCAGCGCGCGGTCGGCGGCGGGCCGGTCCAGCCGGTCGATGCGCAGGTAGCGGAACAGCCGCTCCGAGTAGCTCTTGGACGCCGACAGCACCGCCGGCAGGTGCGGCAGCCCGGCGCCGAGGACGATCAGCGGGGCGCCCTGCTGGGACAGCTCGTGACAGGCGGCGCAGATCGCCGAGACGTCGTCGGCCTGGACGTCCTGCATCTCGTCGATGAACAGCGCGATGCCCCGGCCGACGTCGGCGGCCAGCCCGGCGGCGTCGCTGAGCAGCTCGACGAGGTCGATCTCCATGTCGCCGGAGTCGGCGCGCCCGCTGGTGGCCACCACGTCGATGCCCGGCTGCCAGCGGTCGCGCACCTTCGCGTCCGGCACCTGTCGCAGCGCGAACGCCTTGAGCACGCCCAGGACGGCGTCCATCGAGTCCTGGTCAGGGTGCCGCAGCTCCCGCAGCGCCATGTGCAGCGCGGAGGAGACGGGGCGGCGCAGCGACTGGTCCGGCCGGGCCTCGATCTTGCCGGTGCCCCACCCGCGGCTGATCGCCGCCGAGCGCAGCTGGTTGAGCAGCACCGTCTTGCCGACGCCGCGCAGCCCGGTGAGGACCAGCGAGCGTTCGGGACGGCCGTGCGCGATCCGCTCGAGGACGACGTCGAAGGCCGACAGCTCGGCGTCCCGTCCGGCCAGCTCGGGCGGGCGCTGACCGGCGCCGGGGGCGTACGGGTTCCGCACGGGGTCCATGTCGACCACCGTATGGGGCCGTCTAGTCCCGTACCTAGAGATCGGTAGAAGCACGTGGAGCGTGTCGCACAGCGCGGCGAGCACCTGCCGGGCGCGCGCAGGCGGGTGCGCTGCCGTCGTGAGCGCGGGCGTCGACCGCCCTCTGTCGCCCTCTAGCCCCACGACTAGACGAGCGTAGAACCCCCGACACGGTCCGGTCCGTGATCACCGGCCGCTAGCGTGGGCCGCGTGCTGAGGTTCCTGGTCAAGGTCGTTCTGATGGCCGGCGTCTTCTACGGCGTCGCCTACCTCCTGGACGGCGTCCAGGTGGTGCCGAACCCCGACGGGCCGCTGGGCGAACCCGGCACGTGGCTCTGGATCGCGCTGATCTTCGCGCTGGTCAACGCCGTCGTGGGGCCGGTCCTGCGGCTGCTCTCGCTGCCGTTCGTGCTGCTCACCCTGGGGTTGTTCCTGCTCGTCGTGAACGCCGCGCTCCTGGGCATCACCGCGGCGCTCACCGACCGGCTGCAGGTCGACGGCATCGGCACGGCCATCCTCGGCGGGCTGCTGCTGGCGGTCGGCGCCTGGATCGTCGACCAGCTGACCGAGAAGCGCTGACGACTGGTCCACGCCCGTTGTGACGGCGGGCACTTCCGGGGCTAGCGTCAGTCGGCATGGCCAGCTCCACCGGCACCATCCCGGCGATCCCGGGAACCGGCCCCCTCGACGGCGCCCCAGCCCTGGCCGCCGCCACAGACCTGGCCGCCCTCGAGGCGGCGCGCGACGAGAAGCGCCGGCTGCTGGAACGGGCCGCGCGCGCCGCCGTCGACTCCGGGACGGCGCTGCCGGCCGGCTGTGCCGCCGCCGACGTCCCGGCGCTGCTGCAGCGCTACTACTGGAGCGAGCCCGCCGCCGAGGTGCTCGACCAGGACCCGGCCGACCTCGCCGCGCTGGCGCTGGGCCACCTGGGGCTGGCCGAGGTGCGGCCGCAGGGCTCGGCCACCGTCTCCGTCCAGCGGCTGCCCGGCCGGGAGGGGCCGGCGGCGCGCTCCGTCGTCCTCGTCGTCACCGACGACATGCCGTTCCTCGTCGACTCGGTCACCGCCGAGGTGGTCCGGCAGGGGTTCCGGCTCGAGCACGTCGTCCACCCGGTGCTGGTGCTCCGCCGGGACGTGACCGGGCGGGTTCTCGCCTTCTGCGACAGCGCCGACCCCGAGCAGTGCGGCCCCGACGCGCTCGCCGAGTCCTGGATGGCCGTGGTGCTCGACGGCCCCCTGGACGACGAGGCGGCCGGTGACCTCGTCGCCGGGCTGCGCACGGTCCTCGCCGACGTCCGGGCCGTCGACGAGGACGACGGCCGCATGCGGGCCCGCGCGCTGGAGCTGGCCGGGCGGCTGGCCGAGCTGCCCCCGGCGCCCGACGGCGACCCGGCCGACGACCCCGCCGAGGCCGCGGCCCTGCTGCGCTGGCTGACCGACGACAACTTCGTCCTCCTCGGGGCGCGGGACGTCGAGCTGACCCGAACCCAGGGGCGGACGTCGGTGCGCGCGGTCCCGGGCAGCGGGCTCGGCGTGCTCCGCAGCGACACCGACATGGCCGCGACGCCCGAGACCGCACCCGGCGACGCCCTGCTCGCGGTCACCAAGGCCGACGCCCGCTCCACGGTGCACCGCCGGGCGTGGCTGGACGTCGTCACGGTCACCTTCCCCGCGGGGGACGGCAGCCCCGCCCGCCAGCACCGGCTCGTGGGGCTGTTCCCCACCACGGCGGCCGCCCACGACGTCCGGGACGTGCCGCTGGTCCGCCGCCGGGTGGCCGGGGTGATCGAGGGCTCCGGCGTGCCGGCGGACAGCCACACCGGCAAGCAGCTGCTCGACGTCCTCGAGACCTACCCCCGCGACGAGCTGTTCCAGGTCGGCACCGACCAGCTGCTGCCCGCCGCGCTGGCCGTGCTGCAGCTGCAGGAGCGCCGCCAGACCCGGCTGTTCCTGCGCCGCGACCCGGCCGGCCGGTTCTGGTCGGCGATCGTCTACCTGCCGCGCGACCGGTACACGACCGAGGTGCGGCTGGCCGTCCAGCAGCTGCTGCTCGAGCGGCTCGGCGGCACCAGCATCGAGTACACGGCGTGGGTCACCGAGTCGGTCCTGGCGCGGTTGCACTTCGTCGTCCGCCCGCCGGTCGCCCGCAACGGCCGCACGGCGCTGCCCGACGTCGACGTCGCGTCGCTGCAGTCCGCGCTCGCCGCGGTGGCCCGCAGCTGGACCGACGACCTCTCCGACGCCCTCACCGCCCGCTACGGCGCGGACGCGGAGCGGCGGCTGGCCCGGATCGCCGACGCCTTCCCCGCCGCCTACCAGGAGGACTTCCCCGCCTCGGTCGCGGTCGAGGACGTCGAGCGGCTCGACGCCCTGGCCGCGGGCGAGATCGGCCTGGTGCTGCGCCGCCCCGCCGCGGGGACGACCGGCGAGCCGCGGCTGGCCGTGTACCGGGTGGGGGAGCGCCTGCTGCTCTCCGACGTGCTGCCGATGCTGCAGCACATGGGCGTGGACGTCGTCGACGAGCGGCCGTACGAGATCGACCGCATCGGCGCACCCCTGGCCTGGATCTACGAGTTCGGCCTCACCGCCCCGGCCGCGGAGCTGCCCTTCCCCGGCTCGCTGCCGGAGCGCTTCACCGACGCGCTGTCGGCCGTCTGGCGGGGGGACGCCGAGGACGACGGCCTGGGCGCGCTGGTGCTGCTGGCCGGCCTGAACTGGCGGCAGGTGTCCGTCGTCCGTGCCTACGTGCAGTGGCTGCGCCAGGCGGGCCTGCCCTTCGGCCAGCGGTACGTGGAGACGACGCTGGCCGCCCACCCCGACGTCGTCGCCCGGCTGGTCGCGCTGTTCGAGACCCGCTTCTCACCCGGCCGCGACGCCGGTCGCGCCGACCGGACCGACGAGCTGGTCCGGTCGCTGCGGGAGGCGATCGGCGAGGTCGAGTCCCTCGACGCCGACCGGGTGCTCAGCTCGCTGCTGGCCGCCGTCACGGCCACCCAGCGGACCACCTACTACGTCTCCCGGGGAGCGGCCCTCGGTCCCCTGGCGCTGAAGCTGCACCCGGGCTCGGTGCCGGACCTGCCCGAGCCGCGGCCGGCCCGCGAGGTGTGGGTGAGCTCGCCGCGGGTGATGGGCGTGCACCTGCGCTTCGGCGCGGTCGCGCGGGGCGGGTTGCGCTGGTCCGACCGGCACGAGGACCTCCGCACCGAGGTGCTGGGCCTGGTGAAGGCGCAGATGGTGAAGAACACCGTCATCGTGCCCACCGGCGCCAAGGGCGGGTTCGTCGTCCGGCGGCCGCCGCCGGACAGTGCCGGCCGCGACGCCTGGCTCGCCGAGGGGCAGGCCTGCTACCGGCTGTTCATCGGCGCGCTGCTGGCGCTGACCGACAACCTGGTGGAGGGCCGGGTCGTCCCGCCCGAGCGGGTGGTGCGCCACGACGGCGACGACACCTACCTGGTGGTCGCCGCCGACAAGGGCACCGCCACCTTCTCCGACCTGGCCAACGCCGTCGCGGTCGAGCGCGGCTTCTGGCTGGGTGACGCCTTCGCCTCCGGCGGGTCCGTCGGCTACGACCACAAGGCCATGGGCATCACCGCCCGCGGCGCCTGGGAGTCGGTGACCCGCCACTTCCGCGAGCTCGACCTGGACGTGCAGAGCCAGGACTTCACCGTCGTGGGCATCGGCGACATGTCCGGCGACGTGTTCGGCAACGGGATGCTGCTGTCGGAGCACATCCGCCTGGTGGCCGCGTTCGACCACCGGCACGTCTTCGTCGACCCCACCCCCGACGCCGCGACGTCGTTCGCCGAGCGGCGCCGGTTGTTCGAGCTCCCGCGCTCCTCGTGGGCCGACTACGACCCGTCGCTGATCAGCCCCGGGGGCGGGGTCTGGCCGCGGACGGCGAAGTCGATCCCGGTCAGCGACCCGGTGCGGACCGCGCTCGGGCTGCCCGGGGACGTGACGTCGTTGTCGCCGGTCGAGCTGATCCGCGCGGTCCTGCTCGCGCCGGCGGACCTGCTGTTCAACGGCGGCATCGGCACCTACGTCAAGGCCTCCACCGAGAGCGCCCTGGACGCCGGCGACAAGGCCAACGACGCCGTCCGCGTCGACGGCCGGGACCTGCGGGTGCGGGTGGTGGGGGAGGGCGGCAACCTCGGCCTCACCCAGCGTGGCCGGGTCGAGTACGCCCTGACCGGCGGCCGGATCAACACCGACGCGATCGACAACTCCGCCGGCGTGGACACCTCCGACCACGAGGTCAACATCAAGATCGCTCTGGACCGGGTGGTGGAGTCCGGTGAGCTGGACGCCCCCGGCCGGGCCGCGCTCCTCGGCGAGATGACCGACGAGGTGGCCGTCGACGTCCTCACCGACAACCACGCCCAGAACGCGACGCTGGCGACCGAGACCACCAACGCCCGCAGTCTGCTCGACGCCCACCAGCGCTACCTGCGGGCGCTGGAGCGGTCCGGTCGGCTGGTGCGCACCGTGGAGGCGCTGCCCGACGACCGCGCCATCACCGAGCGGCGCCGCGACGGGCACGCGCTGACCGGTCCCGAGCTCTCCGTGCTGCTGGCCTACGCCAAGCTCGAGGCCGGGGACGTCGTCCTCGCCTCCGGCCTGCCCGACGACGCGGCGCTCGAGCACCTGCTGGTCGAGTACTTCCCGGCCGAGCTGCGCCGCCGCTTCCCCGAGGCGGTCACCCGGCACCCGCTGCGCCGGGAGATCGTGGCGACCGCGCTCACCAACCGGGCGGTCAACGTCGCCGGGGTCACCGGGCTGTTCCGCCTGGTCGAGGAGACGGGGGTGCCGCTGGCCGGCGTCGTGCGGGCGCACGCCGTGGCCCGCGCGGTCTTCGAGGTCGACCGGCTGTGGGACGCCGTCCGGCCGCTGGACAACCAGGTGTCGGCGACCACCCAGGTCGAGCTGCGCACCGAGGCGACCCGGCTGGCCGAGCGGGCCACCCGCTGGCTGCTCGGACTCGGCGAGCTCGCCGCGGAGGACGGCGCGCCGATCGGCGAGGTCACCGAGCGGTTCGCCGCGCCCGTGGCCGCCGTGCGCGCCGGCCTCCCGTCCTGGCTGCTGGGCGCCGAGGCCGCCGCCTACGCCGAGCGCGCCGCGCGGCTGCAGGAGGCGGGGGTGCCCGGGCGGCTGGCCGCCGAGGTGGCGGCGGCGCCACTGCTGCCGGCCGCGCTGGACCTCGCCGTCGTGGCCGAGCGCACCGGCGCGCCGATCGCCCTGGCCGGGCGGGTGCAGCAGTGCCTCGCCGAGCGGCTGGCCCTGGTGCCCCTGCGCGAGCTGGTCATCGCGCTGCCCCGCGACCGGCGCTGGCCCTCGATGGCCCGCGCCTCGCTGCGGGACGACCTGACCGGCGAGCAGGCCGCACTCACCGCCGAGGTGCTGGCCGGGCGGCGCAGCGACACCGAGTCCGCCGACGAGCTGGTGTCCCGCTGGGTGGGCGGCTGGGACGGCAGCCAGCAGCGCGCCGCGGCCCAGCTGGTCGACATCGCCTCGGGGGACCGGCAGGAGCTGGCCGAGCTGCTCGTCGCCGTCCGGACCCTGCGCGGCCTCCGCCGCCGCACCTGACCCCCGCTCGGTGGTGGCGGCACGATCAGCTTGGCTGATCGTGCCGCGTCCTGGCTCACCGCCGACGACGAGCCAGGACGCTCGACGGTGAGCCAGGCTGATCATGGCACCGTCTGTGGTCGTCTAGGGTCAGCGCTAGAGAGGTAGAGACGACGGCAGAGGGTTCGGGGGCACGGCGCATGGGCAGGGGGCGAGGACCCGGCCCCGAGCGGGAGGACCCGACCGTGCCCCGACGACCGCCGATCGGCACCGACGGCCACCGGCCCGTCGAGGACCACGGATGAGCAGGACCCTCGTCGTGCTCGGCGGGTCGGGGGACCTCACCGGCCGGCTGCTGCTGCCCGGGCTCGCCGAGCTGGAGGACACCGGCGTGCTCGGCGACGAGATGGTCGTCGCCGTCAGCCGGCTGGACTGGTCCGACGAGGAGTACCGCGACTGGGCCCGCGACCGGCTGGCCGAGCACGCCGCGCACGTGCCCGCACCGGCGCGGGACCGGCTGGTCGCCCGGCTCGGCTACGAGCGTGGGGACGTGACCCTCGCCGCCGACCTGCGCCGCGCGCTCGACCGGGCCGGGGAGGCGCCGGTGGTCTACCTCGCGTTGCCCAACACGGTGTTCCTGCCGACGCTCGAGGCGATGGAGCAGGCGGGGCTGCCCGACGGCGCGGTGGTCGCCGTCGAGAAGCCGTTCGGCCGCAACCGCGCCGACGCCGAGCAGCTCAACGCCGTCCTGCACCGGCTGGTGCCGGAGGAGCGGGTGTTCCGCACGGACCACTTCCTGGCGATGCAGACGGTGCTCAACATCCTCGGCCTGCGCTTCGCCAACCGGGTGTTCGAGCCGGTGTGGAACGGCCAGCACGTCGAGCGGGTCGACATCGTCTTCGACGAGACCCTCGCGCTGGAGGGCCGGGCCGGTTACTACGACACCGCGGGCGCGCTGCGCGACATGCTGCAGAACCACCTGCTGCAGATGCTGGCCGTCGTGGCCATGGAGCCGCCGACCGCGATCGACGCGGCCGGCCTGTCCGCCCGCAAGGCCGACGTCCTGCGCGCCGTCCGGCCTCCGGCCGACATGGCCCGCGACACGGTGCGGGCCCGGTACACCGCCGGGACGGTCGAGGGCCGGGAGCTGCCCGACTACGTCGCCGAGGAGGGGGTCGAGCCCGACCGCGGCACCGAGACCTACGCGGAGTACACGGTCACCGTGCACAACTGGCGGTGGGCCGGCGTGCCGTTCCGGCTGCGCTCGGGCAAGGCGCTGGGGCACGACCGGCACGAGATCGTGCTGCGGTTCCGGCCCGTGCCGCACCTCGCCTTCGGTGGTCCGGACGCTGCGTCGCCCGATCCGGAGCCGGACCTGCTGCGGCTGCTCCTGGACCCCGACCGCATCTCCCTGGAGCTCAACCTCAACGGCGCCGGCGACCCCTTCGACCTGGAGCGCCGGTCCCTGGACATCGAGCTGCCCCCGCCGAGGCTGTCGGCGTACGGGCTGCTGCTCGAGGAGCTGCTCTCCGGCAGCGCGGCGTTGTCCATCAGCGACGTGGAGGCCGAGCAGTCGTGGCGCATCGTCGAGCCCATCCTCGCCGCCTGGGACGCGGGCGAGGTGCCGTTGCTGGAGTACCCGGCCGGATCGGAGGGGCCGTCCCCGGTTGACCGCCGCGCCGTGCCCGCGTGTCCCGCCTCGCGGTGAGGACGGCCTCGAGGAGCGTCTGCCCGCGTCTAGCGTGTGCGCGAGAGAGCGGTAGACGACGTCAGAGGGCGGGGTGCCGCCGGCCGAAGAGGGTCGCCTGCTCGAAGGCGTGACCCACTTCGAGCACCCGGCGGTCGGCCCGCGGTGAGGCGATGACCTGCAAACCGATCGGCAGCCCGTCCGGGGTGAAACCGCCCGGCACCGACAGCGCCGGGCAGCCGGTGGGCGTGATGAGCGTGCAGGCGCGCATCCACTCCAGGTAGTCGTCCAGCTTCACACCGTTTATCTCCGTGGGGTACTCCTGCTCGACCGGGAAGGGCAGCACCTGCGTCGTCGGCGCGAGCAGGACGTCGTAGCGGTCGAAGAAGGCGACCACCCGCTCGTAGAGGGCGGTGTGCACCATCTCCGCCCGCGCGACGTCGGAGCCCGACAGCTTCGCGCCCCTCTCCGCGTTCCAGCGGATCGACTCCTTCACCTGGTCCGGGTGCTGCCGGGCCAGGTCGGAGAAGGAGGCGTCGAACAGCCAGGCGCGCAGCGTGCCGAAGACGTCGTCGGCGCCGGAGAGGTCGGGGCAGTCCGCCTCCACCGTGGCGCCGAGCTCCTCGAAGACCCGGACGGAGTCGGCCAGCACCGCGGTGACCGCCGGGTCGACGGTGATCCGGCCACCGAGGTCGGGCGCCCAGGCCACCCGCAGGCCGTCCAGCCGCTCGGGCAGCGGCGCGGCGAAGGGAGCACCGGGGTCGCCGAGCGCGATCGGCACCCGCGGGTCCGGCCCGGCCACCGCGGACAGCGCCAGCGCGACGTCGGCCACCGTGCGCCCCATCGGACCCTGGACCGACATCTGCGACCAGCCGATCGGCGCCGGCCACGTCGGCACCCGGCCCGGCGTGGGCCGCAGCCCCACGACGTTGCAGAACGCCGCCGGGTTGCGCAGCGAGCCACCCATGTCGCTGCCCTCGGCCAGCGGTACGAACCCCGCCGCCAGGGCTGCCGCCGCGCCGCCGCTGGACCCCCCGGCCGACAGGCCGTGCCGGTACGGGTTGTGGGTCACGCCGAAGAGCGTGTTGAACGTGTGCGAGCCGGCAGCGAACTCCGGGGTGTTGGTCTTGCCCACGCGGATCGCGCCCGCCGCCCGCAGCCGGGCGACAACCAGCTCGTCGTCGGCCGGGACGGTGTCGGCGTGCAGCGGCGACCCCCACGTGGTGCGCATGCCGCCCGTGGCGTGGGTGTCCTTGTGCGCGACCGGCAGCCCGTGCAGCGGACCGACCTCCGCCCCGGCGGCCAGGGCGGCGTCGGCGGCGTCGGCCGCGGTGCGGGCACCCTCGGTGTCGAGGGTGACGATCGCGTTGACCCGCGGGTCGAGCCGCTCGATGCGGTCCAGGCAGGCGTCGGTCAGTTCCCGGGACGACAGCTGCCGGGAGCGGATCAGTGCGGCCAGTTCCGTCGCGGGGCGCAGGCACAGCTCGTCAGTGGTGGCGGTCACCGGACGAGGTTGCCACAACGACCATCGTCGGCCTACCGGCCGACACCGCGGCCCGGTGCCGTCCCGGCCGGCGTGGAGCACCGGACACCGGTCCCTGCTCGGGGAGCCTCCGGCCCCCGCTCCCAGGGACCGACACCGCGGCCAGGTGCCGTCCCGGCCGGCGTGGAGCACCGGACACCCGTCCCTGCTCGGGGAGCCTCCGGCCCCCGCTCCCAGGGACCGACACCGCGGCCAGGTGCCGACCCGGTCAGCTCGCCGGGTCGCCGGGGACGACGCCGGGCACGACGCCAGGCACGACGGCGCTGCCCGGCTCCGGCGGACGCGGTCGGTCCTGCGGCTGCAGCCGGACGGCGACCAGCGCGACGTCGTCCTCTGGGCGGCCGCCCACCAGCCGTTGGACCACCTGGTCGAGCAGTTGCTCCAACGGCAGGTCGGCCAGCTCGATGAGCGCCTCCCGCAGCCGGACCATCCCGGCGTCGAGGTCGGCGTCGCGGCGCTCGACCAGGCCGTCGGTGTAGAGGAGCACGGTCGCGCCGCGGTCGAGGGTGACCACGGACTCCTGGCGCCGGGCCTCGGGGTCGACACCGAGCAGCAGGTCGCCGCGCCAGGACGCCAGCTCCGCGACGCTGCCGTCGGGGTTGATCACCAGCGGCGGCAGGTGTCCGGCGTTGGCCCAGCGCATCCGGGTGACGCCGCGCTCCGTCTCGTCCAGGGTCTGCTCGAACCGGGCCACCGCGGCGGTCGCCAGCACCCGCGTCTGCAGCAGCGCCATCGAGGCGTCGAGGCCGCGCAGCACCTCCGCCGGCGGGGCGTCGCTGTAGGTGGCGATACCCCGCAGGAGGCCGCGCAGCTGTCCCATGGCCGCGGCGGCCTCGGTGTCGTGGCCGACGACGTCGCCGATGACCAGCATCGTCGCGCCGCCCGGCTGCAGGAACGCGTCGTACCAGTCCCCGCCGACCCGTGCCGCCTGGACGGCCGGCTGGTAGCGGACGGCGATCTCCGCGTGGTCGGACGCCGGCGGATCGGTGAGCAGGCTGCGCTGCAACCCCTCCGCCAGCTGTTCCTGCTGGGCGTAGAGCCGGGCGTTGTCCAGGGCCAGTCCGGCGCGGGCGGCGACGTCCTGGGCGACGGCGACGTCGTCCGGGCTCGGCGCGTGCCCGTCGGCGTAGAAGAGGGTGAGCAGCCCGACGGTCCGGCCGCGGGCGCGCAGCGGCAGCGCGACCTCGGTGGCCGGCGCGAGGACGGTCAGCAGGTCCTTGGCCTCGCCGGGGGGCAGGACGTCGAGGACGTCCTCCCCGGCGAAGGTGACCGCCTCCCCGGTGTGCAGAGCCCGCGCGACCGGCGCGGTGACCGGCATGACGTCGAGCCGGACCGCCGCGTACCGCTCCAGGACCGGCCGGCTGGCCGGGTCGACGTGCCAGTGCCCGACGTCCCGGGGCCGGCCGGTGGCGTCGATGACGGTGAGGACGCAGAAGTCGCTCAGCGCCGGGACCACGAGCCGGGGCAGGCGGGTGGTCGCCGCCGTCACGTCCAGGGTGCCGGCGAGCTCGGCGCTGACCTGCGCGAGCAGGGCCAGCCGCTCGGCCGACCGCTCGGCGCGCTCGCGCACCTGCCGCCGCTCGGTGACCTCCGTGAAGTACACCGACAGCCCCTCGGGGCTCGGCCACACGCGCAGCTCGTACCAGCCGTCCAACGGGGCGGGGTAGTGGGCGTCGAAGGTGACCGGCTGCCCGGAGTCGACAGCGGTGCGGTAGCTCTCCTCGAAGACGCTGCCCAGGGCCGCGGGGAAGGCCTCCCACAGCACCTCGCCGAGCAACTCCTCGCGGCCGCGCCCCAGCAGCCGCTCGGCCTCGGCGTTCACGTGCGTGAAGCGCCACTCGCGGTCGAGGGAGTAGAAGCCGGCCGGCATCGCCTCGAGCAGCCGGGTCAGCCGGGCCTGGGCGCCGCGGTCCCCGGTCGTGTCGTAGGCGGCCCCCAGCAAGCGGGCGGCGCGCCCGTCCGGGCCCGCCAGCGTCCGCCCGCGTGCCTGGACCCAGCGGGTCTCGCCGTCCGGGCGGACCACCCGGTACTCGGCCTCGTACTCCCCGAGGGTCGCGATGGACGTGCGCAGCGCCTCGGTGACCCGCGGCAGGTCGTCGGGGTGCAGGCGGCGGTTGAACGCCTGGATCGTGCCGTCGAACTCCTCGGCGGTGTAGCCGAAGGTGGCCAGCAGCGGCTCGTCCCAGAGGAGCTCGCCGGTGCGCAGGTCCCAGTCGAAGGTGGCGACCCGACCGGCGTCCAGGGCCAGGGACCAGCGCGCCCGCTGGCGCTCCTGCTCGCCCACCAGGGCCGCGTACTGCAGCTCGGTCATCGTGAGGTCGGCGAGGTGGTACAGGGTGGCCACGTCGGCGTCCGACCACGCGTGCGGCTCCGCGTCGAAGACGCACAGCACGCCGACCACCAGGCCGGCCTCGTCGGTCAGCGGCACGCCGAGGTAGGAGCCCACCACCCGCGAGGTGACCGGGTCCAGGTCCCGGACCCGGGAGTCGGCGTGCGCGTCGGGGATGGCCAAGGGGGCGCCCAGTGCCGCGGCGAGGGCGCACGGTGACTGGTCCAGCGGTGACACCTGTCCGCGACCGCCCGGCGGGACCCCGGCGATGCCGGCGATGGTGTGGGCGTCGTCGAGGATGGAGATCTGCGCGGACCGGACGCCGAGCAGCCGCGTGGCCAGCTCGACGATCCGGTCGAGGGCAGCGGTGCCGCCGTCCGCGATGCGCAGCCGCCGCGCCGCGCGGACGCGCGCGGGGTCGCTGCGCAGCTCGCCCGCGGCCCGGGTGGCGTCGAACGCGCGCACGACGCCGTCGCGCCGCCGGATCTGCTCCACCGCAACCCTTCTCATCCGGCACACGAGCCGGCAGTGCAGCACGCTGGCCCGGCTGTTGGAGCACCACGCGTCTCCGCAGTTATGCCACCCGGAACGGCTCCGGGCAAGGAAACCGGACCCAGATCACCGCCCGCGGCCCTCGGGACGGCTCAGCGCGTGGCGTGCTCGGCCGGGACGACCAGCGTCAGCGCCGTCCCGCCGTCGTGTTCCACGTGCAACCCCGCCCGCCGCAGCAGTGCCCGGAGCCGGACGACGTCCCCCGGCTCGGCCGTGGTGGTGGCCAGCAACCGGGCGATCCGGCCCTTGTGCGCCTTGTTGAAGTGGCTGACCACAGAGCGGCTCCCGTCGGGACGCTCGCTGAGCACGTCGACCGTGACCGCGCCCGGCACCGGGGCCAGCGCGGCGTAGGAGCCGCTGCGCAGGTCGACGACGAGCTCGTCGACGGCGGCCAGCACCGGTCCCAGCACCGGCTTCCACAGCGCCCGCAGGGTGGGCTGTCCCGGCAGCGCCGAACCGGCCGAGAGCCGGTAGGCCGGGATCGCGTCGGTGCCGCGGACCAGCCCGAACAGCGCCGAGCCCACCGCCAGCCGCCGGTCGGCGCGGGCCCGCTGTCCGCGGGTCAGGGAGCGCACGTCGAGGGCGTCGTAGAGGACACCGGTGTAGCGCTCCAGCGCCGGCATCGTCGGGCTGGTGAACAGCGCGGCGTTGCGCCCGATCTCGTCGTCCTGCTTGCGGGACAGGCCGAGCGCGGCGCGGGAGGCGGGAACGTCGGCGGCCAGGTCGGCCAGCGTCTTCGTCAGTTCGGTGCGGACCGGCGTCAGCTCGGGGGAGGAGAGCGCCTCGAGGTCCAGCGGGGCGCCGTCCCCGCCGGGGGCCTTGGTCTCCGACGGCGGCAGCAGCACGAGCACGGGGACCCAGCCTAAGGACCCCCTGCCCCCACCGCTCGCAGGCTCGTGGCGGACCAACCCACTGGAGCGGCTGGGAAAGGAGATCAAGCGCCGCACCGGCGTCGTCGGCGTCGTCCGCCGCTCCGAAGCCCTGCTCCGCCTCGCCGGGGCGGTCCGGGTCGAACTGCACGACGAATGGCGGGTCTGCGACCGCCGCTACCTCCGAGAACTCCATGGCCCTGCTCGCCAGGCGCTCGGACCTCGCTCAGGAGGTGGCGCAGCGCACTCCCGGGCTGGACTCGTGCAGGCCGACGACCATCGATCGCCGGTCCGGGCGGCGTTGCCCCAGCGTGCTGCTCGATGCCCATCGCGGTCATGCTGTCGGCCCGTGGAGCGCTCGTGAACACGATATCGGCCTCTGATGAGGCCCCATCGCGACGGACACCCGTCCGAGACCGTCGGAGGTGTCTACTGACACGGTCTTGGCGGTGCGCCGCGCCATCCGGGCGCCCAGGGCTGCTGCGCTGAGACCGAGCCCGAGGGGGCAGAAATGCTCATCAAGAAGTCCTTCGAATTCGGACCGGGAACACCGCAGGCGCGTAGCCATTTCAGGACGTTCAGCGTGCCGGCCAGGTCCAGGGTCAGCGTCGCGGTCGACGACATGTCCATCTCCGCGCCGACGCCGGGCGGGATACCGGTGGTGATCGAGGTGCGGTCCGCAACCGCCACGAGCATCGGCTCGAGCGGGCCCGACGGGCCACTTCTCGCCACGCGGTTTGCGAACGCCAACAACTCGGGGGTCATCGCGTTCGCGAACCAGAGCTTCACCAGTGACTTCGGATGCCCCAGCAGCTGGCGCGTCCGTGTCCGTTCCACCCAACAGGCCGTGCCCGCCAGAGTCTCCGGCACCATCATCTTCGATGCCGACCCGCCCGACTCGGTGAGACTCGAGATGACCGGTTCCGACACTCAGAACCTCGATACGAACGTCACTGCAGCCCGCACACTCAGGGGCAGGGACGCGGCTGGGAACGCAACGGGATTCATCGGCACCGGATCGTTCCGGATCAAGGCGAAGTGGCATACCGATCCGGCCGACATCCTCAATTTTGGGGCATTCCGACCGCTCACCGTCGCACTACTACGCCCTGATGGAACGGTCGCGGCCAGCGAGACCGGGCTCTCCAGTCACGCCAATGTGCCCAATGGGCAGAAGGTGGACTTCTCATACCAGTCGACGAGCCAGGACTCGACGTCGACCGGCGTCTGGGGACTGCGGATCACGAACAACTCCTCGTCGCGGATAGTCGACTTCGACATCGATCGGGGAAGTGACCCCAACCCTGCCCTGTCCAACTTCTCCAGCACGTTCACCGGGCGCTGTGAATGACCCCTCGCTGGAGGGCTGCGCCGCGGCCCCTGTGACGGGGACGGGTCTGGGACATGGCCCCAGGTGTGCCCGGCAAGCCGTCCGCCAGGAAGGACGACGCCGATCGTCACGCGGCCACGATCGAGGCGGACGAGGTACGCGGCACGTACAGCTGATAGCCGTTGACCCCGTTTCCGCGGGAACGTCCTGACGACGTTTCCGCAGTGGACGGGAGGTTGTCGTGGGCTTGCTGCAGGAGGCGCTT
>NZ_OBDO01000009.1 GCF_900215145.1 Geodermatophilus sabuli
GTGGTCACCGACACCATCGAGACGTTCACCGAGAACGGCGTCCAGGTCTCCTCGGGCGAGGTGCTCGAGGCCGACGTCGTCGTCACGGCGACCGGCTTCGACCTCAGCGTCTTCGGCGGCATCGCGTTCACCGTGGACGACGAGCCGGTCGACTTCCCGGACACCGTCACCTACCGCGGGCTGATGTTCAGCGGCGTGCCCAACATGGCCTACGTCTTCGGCTACTTCCGGCACAGCTGGACGCTGCGCGCCGACCTCATCGCCGACTTCGTGTGCCGGCTGCTGCAGCACATGGAGGAGAAGGGGTCGACGATGGTCGTCCCGACGCTGCGGGAGGACGAGGTCGACATGCCCCGCCGCCCGTGGGTGGACCCGGAGAACTTCAACCCCGGCTACCTCGCGCGCTCGATGCACCTCATGCCCAAGCAGGGCGACCGCGAGCCCTGGATGCACCTGCACGAGTACTACGAGGAGAAGGACATCCTCCCCGTCGCCGACCTCGACGACGGGACGCTGGTCTACAAGTGAGCCCGGTGCCGCGGCGCCCGGCATGCAGCCGGGTGCCGCGGCGCCGCTCTCGACGTGCGGCGCCGTGCCGGGTCAGGCGGCGGCGGGCGCAGCGACGAGGCCGTGCTCGACCAGCGTGTCGTGGACGGCCACCGCGAGCACGGCGATCTGGTCCTCGACCGACGCGCTGTTGAGCCCCACCGCCATGATCAGCCCGGACTCCGGCAGGAAGATGTGCAGCGTCCGGAAGCCCAGCGTGCCGCCCTCGTACATCCAGAAGGTGCCGAAGCCCTCGGCGGTGAGCTGGACGACGCCCAGGCCGAACCCGCTCGGGTCGGCCGGTGACGTCGACGCGATCGGCTCCCCGGTCGCCGTCGACACCAGGCTGGTCAGCTCCGCCTGCTGCTCGGCGGGCAGCAGGCGGCCGGAGTAGAGCGCCCGCTCCCAGCGGG
Organism: Geodermatophilus sabuli; assembly: GCF_900215145.1. Classification (GTDB taxonomy): domain Bacteria; phylum Actinomycetota; class Actinomycetes; order Mycobacteriales; family Geodermatophilaceae; genus Geodermatophilus; species Geodermatophilus sabuli. The sequence goes on from NZ_OBDO01000009.1 coordinate 960, forward strand.
TCAGGTCACCCGTCGTCCCGATCATGCCGCCGGCCCCCCGGCCCCAGGACAGCGTGTCCCGGCTGACGTCGCGCCCCAGCAGCGGGGCCAGCTCCGGGATGTCGTCGCGGGCGAAGTACCCGGCCGGTTGCCGTTCGGCCAGCCCGGGTGGGTAGAGGTGCGGGCGGTAGTGCAGGTCGTCGAGGTCCAGCGGGTCAAGGAGGCGTTCGTAGAGCTCGTCCTCGTAGCTCTCGCCGGTGACCCGCTCGACGACCATCTCGGCGAGCACGTAGTTGGTGTTCGAGTAGCGGTAGCCGGAGGTGGCCGGTGCGCCGACCGCGTAGCCGACCAGCTGCTCCGCGGAGAAGTACCGCATCGGATCGGCGAGGTAGTCGGTCCAGAACGCGGGCCGCTCGTCGTAGTCGGGGATGCCGCTGGTCATGTTGAGCAGCCGCCGGATCGGGACGTCGGCCCACTCCGGGTACTCCGGCAGGAAGGCGCCGAGCGGGTCGTCGATGGACAGCCGGCCCTCCGCCTCGAGCTGGAGCAGCAGCACCGAGGTGAACGCCTTGGTGTTGCTGCCGATCTGCCACAGGCCGTCCTCGGGCACCGGCTCGTCACCGTCGACGGTCGTCGTCCCCGCGGCCACGTCGACGCGCGGACCGCCGGGCAGGCTCACGGTCAGCCCCACGGCCGAGACGTGCTCGGCCGCGCCGCGGTCGCGGAGGTACGTCTCGAGGTCGGCCCGCAGGTCCGCCCGGAGGGCGTCACCCCCCGGGGGCGTCGCGGCGGCGGGGAGCACCCCGACCTGCGGGGCGACCAGCCCCGCGAGCACCACCAGCACGGCGAGGACGGCGCGGGCCGCCTGCGCGGGCGCGGACAGGGATCGGGCTCGCTGTTCGGTCATCGGGGCTCCCCCGGCGAGGACGCGGACGGATCGGGTGCCTGCCCCCGGCAGGCTCCTCCGTCCGGCCCGTTTCCGACACCCCCCGGTCCGTTCCGGGATCAGCCGCCCACCAGGTCGGCGGCCGCCTCCCGCCACCGCTGACCGGCGGGTGGGCCGCCGCGACGTCGTCCGGTGCAGGCCGCTCTGGCCGTTGCCGCGGTAGCCCACCGGCCCCCGCGGTGAGCAGGGTGCGGTCGTCGGGCAGCGTGACGGCGTTGATGGAGCGGACGGGGCTCGGGTACTGCCCGGCCGGCTCGTACCGCGGGGCGGGGTCGGTCAGGTCCGCGACGTCGGAGGTTGCCGTGGACTCCTCGCTGTCGCCGACCGGGCCGCCGCCGACGATGCCGACCCGCTGGTCCTGGGCGGGGGCCAGCAGGAAGGAGGTGCCGGCCTCGGGCGGGAGGGTCCTTCGACCCTGCGCCCGTGCCGAGCGCTGCGTCCGCAGCCCCCTCGCCGTTGCCCCGACCGGGGCGGGCCGTGCTTCGTTGGGGTGACCCGAGGGCTCCCACCGTTGTGATGTGGCTCACCGACGCCGAACGCTCCCCCTTCGAGCCGACTTGGGGGACGTGGTGGCGATGGCGTGGTGGAACTGGGCTCTGGTCCTGTGGGCGATGGGAGCGACGGCGGGGGCGGCCTGGCTCGCCGTCGTCCTGGCTCAACGTGTCGAGCGGCGGGAGGGGCAGCACCAGGAGTCCGACGACCTCGGCTGGCTCCTCGACGAGGACAGCGGACGGCTCGCCCCCGCGCGGATCCCCACGCCCCTGTTGCTGCTCGCCCGGCTGCGCCACGCCGTTCCCGACCGGAGCCGGTGACGCCCCCGGTCCTCGCGGCGCCGCGGCGGCCGGTCAGGACCAGACGTCGGGGGTGAGGAGGCCGGGGTCCCGGAGCGCCCGGCCGATCGCCATCGCGGTGACGCGGACGGGGTGGACGAGCAGGGGCGCGCTGCCCTCCGCGTGCTTCACGACCAGCGACAGCGCCGCCACGACCGACCCGTCCGGCCCGACGACGGGCGCGGCCACGCTCACGTAGTCCAGGTCGACCGTCCGGTCGGCGAGCGCGTAGCCCCTCTGCCGGACGTCGGCCAGCACGCGCACCAGCTCGGCGGGGTCGACGCAGGTGTGGCGGGTGTACCGCCGCAACTCCCCCGCCAGCACCTCCTGGCGGACGTCCTCCGGCGCGTGCGCGAGCAGCACCAGCCCGATCGCCGTCGCGTGCAGCGCGTAGCGCCCGCCGACGCGGGGGCGGTGGCGGGCCTGCCGCGGGTGCTGGAACCGCTCGATCGACACCAGCTCGGAGCCCTCGCGGATCGCCAGCTGCACGCTGCAGTGCGTCGTCTCGTAGAGGTCCTGCATGTACGGGCGCGCGACGCGCTGCAGCCCCATCGACCGCGGCGCCAGGGAGGCGACCTCCCACAGCCGCAGGCCGATCCGGTACCTGCCGTCGTCGTCGCGTTCCAGCGCGCCCCAGTCGCTCAGCCGCCGCACGATCCGGTAGGCCGTGGCCACCGGGATCCCCGAGCGGCGGCTGAGCTCCGACAGGGACTGCCGCACCCGCCCGCCCTGGAAGGTGCCGAGGATGGCGAGGGCGCGGTCGACCACCGACCGGGACGAGCCGGCCTCGCCCGCGCCGTCCAGCTCCTGCGCCGTCACCTCGCCATCCTCTCCTCCGTGCGGGCCGCGGGTCACCCGCCGATCGGCGGGGCCTCCACCCGCGCGATCGACGCGGGCCACTCGCGGGGGTGGCCGAAGACCTCGACCACGGCCGACACCCCGGCGTTGTCCGCGCCGGCCACCACGACCTGCACCGAGCCGGGCGAGCCCAGCACCGGCACGAGGTCGGGGTCGGTCCCGCGGCCGGCCTGGTCCGGCACGGCGTCCGGGTGGTCGGCGGGCAGCCGCCAGCGGGTGTGCCGGGAGATGGCGTCCTTGCCGACCGCGGCGAGCTCGGCCCTCGGCCGGACGGCGTGGGTGAGGAGGAACCGCCGGGTGTCCTCCTTGCTCCAGCCGGCGTCGGCGAACACCCGGGCGTGCTCGGGGCCGAGGACGACGAAGGCGCTGGTGTACTCGTGCAGCAGCGCGCCGGTGCGGGTGATGGTGTCGACGACGTCGCGGGCCAGCTGCTCGGGCGAGTGCGTGTGGCGGGCCTCGACGTGCACCACCGAGCGGATGACCGTCGCCGTCACCGTGCTGTCGCCCGCGGCCAGGCCGCGCTCGACGTGCAGCGGCTCCCACGGGCTGTCCTCCTCGTTCGCGGCGATGCACGCCGTGTACTTGGCCGGCGTCGCCTGGGTCGCCTGGTCGAGCTGGTGCGGCTGCAGGCCGAAGACGTTGATCGCCGCGAGCCGGATCGCCCGCCCGATGGTGGCGTTGGCCGGGAAGCCGGAGCCGAACACGTTGCCGCGGCTGTTGAGGCCGATCCGGTCACGCACCGGCCCGTTGACGATCAGGAACGGGGCCGTGCCGGTCGTGCTCTGCCAGATCCCGCGGACGGGGTACGGCTCGGTGGCGAGGGCGTCCCAGGCGGCGAGGACGACCGGGAAGAAGTCCGGCCGGCACCCGGCCAGGGCGGCGTTGACCGCGGCGAGGCGGACGGTGAGCTGGCGGTTCAGGTGCGCCATGGTCAACAGCACCTCGTCGGGGTCCCGCGTGGTGACGGCGAGGAACTCCTGCAGGTACTCCTCGGTCACCGGCACCACGGGCAGGCCGTCGGAGAGGCCCTGGCGGGTGTAGTGGTCCATGGCCGCGCGGATCTGCGCCGCGTCGACCAGCGGAGCGTCGGCGAGCGGCGTGCCGGGGGCGTCGTCGAGAGCGGTCATCTCAGGCCTCCACCCCGAGGATCCGCAGCACCTCGGGCATCGCCCCGCGGGCGCGCTGGGCGATCTGCTCGCCGTCGAGGCTGGCCACCGGGTGCTGCACGGCGATGAACTCGAAGCCGGGGAAGCCCTCCAGCCCGGCCATGGCGCGAGCCGACATCAGGAAGGAGTCCGAGCAGATGCTCACGGCGGGCAGCCCGGCCCGCTCGAACAGGACGCCGTCGGCCACGGTGGCCGCGCTGCACGAGCCGCAGTCCCCGATCGCGGTGATGACGACGTCGCACTCGCGGACGATCCGCTCGATCAGTTCCGGCTCGGCGGGGGTCCCGAAGTAGTCCTTGACGTAGGAGCGGGGCTCGGCGACGTCGTAGCGCTGCCGCAACTCGCCGGCGATCGCCGTGAGCAGCGCTGTCGCGTTGGGCTTGGTGTTGTCCAGCAGGCCGACGGTCAGGCCGCGCAGGCTCGTCGGTCGCGGGGCGAGCGTGCTGTCGGCGGCCTTGTTCCGCCGGCCGGTCGGGTCGACGAGCGGCGCCAGTGTGGCCGTGGCTGTCATGTCCCGGGCACCTCCAGATCGCGTTCAGGGGCGGGTGAGCGCGATCACGGAACCAGCGCGGCAGGGTGGGCGGGCAGTGGGGTTCTCAGCAGGTGAAAAGCCGTGCCGCTTCACGTGGCCGGCGCCGCCCGACCGGCCCGGCCACCGGCAACGGCACGAGGTCACGGGAGGCCGACGAGACCGAGCGGTGCCGTCACAGCAGGTGACGCTCGCTGGCGAGTCGTGGCTCGGCACGTCAGCACGTGCCGACCACTCGGGTGGAGATGGCGTTCACTGCTCGAACTGCAGCCGCATGCCCGGAGACGACCGGATGGTCGGACAGTGACCCACGGACTGGGGACGCCATGGAGAAGGCACCTGCATCGCCGCTCGGTCGAGTGCTGTACTTCGCGTCCTCAGCTGTCGGCGGCGTCTTCCTGGCCACCTTCTGGTGGAACCTGTTCCCGGGAGACCTCGTGTTCGGCCTGGTGCGTTGCTTCAACGAAGGATCCGCGACGTGCCCCCCGAAGCCGACCTTCCCGTGGGCCTTCGTGATCGGCTGCGCGGTCGTCGGAGTGGCACTGGGGCTCGGCTCATCGCTGATGCAGACGCAGCCGGCGAGAGGCCAGGGAGCTCCGCGCCCGCCCCGCCCAGGCCCTGCTCCGGCGCAGCAACCGGGGTACACCGTGCCACCACCCCCCACACGGCCCACCTCGCCCGGTACCCGAACCGGGGCGCCGACTGCCGGGACAGGGCCGGCCGAGCAGGCTGCGACGCCTGGGGCACGTCCTCCCGGCAGCGCTTCGGCGGGCGATCGGAAGCCCCGCGGCATGTTCCTCGCCGATGCCCGGTTCAACGGCCTCATGACCGCCAGTGGCCTCGTGGTGGCCATCATCGCCCTGTTCAAGTGACTGCCGCAGGCCCCCACTCAACGACGCTCTCGTGACGAGCGCGCCAGGGACCATGCGGATCTGCTCCTGCACCTCACCGTGCACGGCGGCACCGAGATCGACGTGACAGTCGCGCTCGACGACGAAGCCGGCACGAGGAGTGCGCGTCGCTGGTGACCAGCTCAACTCCGGTCAGGCCGCGGGCGGTCAGGTCCCGAAGAATGCCAGCCAGCCGGCGCCGTCCTCGGCACTGGTGACCTGCAGGCCCCGAATCCGGCTTTCTTCGCCGTTGTTGACCTCGTACCGCACGCCCTCGGTCGGTGACTGCGTCCAGGCAACCCGGATGGCAGTCGTGCTGATCGCACCGACCGTGAACCCGCTCGGCGGCGCAGGTGCCGCCTGTGCGCTCGCCGTAGCAGGGAGCGCCCCCATTCCGATCGAGCACGCGAGTGCCGTGAACGCCGCGAACAGCCCACGTCTCCGACCCGCACGACCGCGTGTTGCCGTTCCGGCCATCCCAACCACCTCCGCTGCAGCGCTCGCTGCCGCTGTCACGCCGGAGAAGGCGCCGGACCGCAGTGCCACCGCCCGGGCGCAGATCGCGTCGCCCTCCCCTCGGCGCGGGCGTTGAGCACCGGTGCCTGCCACCGCGGGGTTGACCTCACCCGCGGTCACGTGTCTCGGATCCGCGTAGCGGCGCGGTTGCCTCCGCCGCCGTTTCGCCCGGCCGCTCCGGCTCGGCGGCAGGACACTCAACCAACAGCACAGCACCCACGAACAGAGCGAAAGGTCCCCGCCGCCCGGGCCGCGGGGACTGCTTCTACCACCGTGATCTCTCCCAGCCCTTCCGTCGCGGCCCCAACGACGGTGGTCGAGCCTGGGCGCCGCTGCCCGGGCTCGTGCTCCCTCGTGGGCCGTCCATCAGAGGCCCTGCCACTGCGACTGCTGTCGCGAACGCACGAGGGGCGAGGCGTCACATCTGTCGACTCCTCCGCCGATGTCTACGCCATGAGCCAGGTTCGAGAGCCGTTCCCCGGAGATCCGGTGCCCGAGTGGGTCACCGATCCCAACATCGCGGAATTCATCCTCAACTACCAGGGCAACAATGATCGCTTCGACACCTGGCTCATGAAGATCAAGGAGGGGGCGGTCGCCCAGGCGCAACTCGACACCCTCAAGGAACAACGGACAACGCTGAAATGGCAGAAGGCTTCGACGGCCCTAGCGGTGGTGGCCGCTCTCCTCGCAGCGCTGAGCGTCCTGCTGCAGGTCCTTCTCGATTAGCCCCCCGGTCAGGGTCCCAAGCCTCCAAGGCCAACCGCCGCCGTCCCTCGACCCGTTTCAGCGGTCGGGGTCAGCGAGCACGTCAGAAGCGGGATAGCCGGATTGGACGCGAGGACAGCCACGGATCCCTGACTCGAGGCCATCCGGACTGTTGGTATCGCCGATGGAGGCTCAGCCCACCTGTGGTGTGCTCAGCGCCCGCCCTGCCCTTGGTCGCCGATCTCGGACCAAGGTCATACCCGGTTCACCATGAAGTGTCTCGACCTCCGGGTCGTCGAGGTGCCGCTGCAGCGGCCCGAACCCGGCCACCCGGTCCAGCACGTCGCGGACCACGGAGTCGGCGTTCCCGATCGGCGGCAGCGCCGAGGTCAGCGACCGCTCGGAGTAGTCGGCGACGACGTCGCGCACGAGCAGCCGCACCGGCGCCGGGTCGGTGAACGGGTCCAGCCCACGGTGGCGGATCGGCTCACGCACCTCGCCGTCGGCCCGTCGAGCTCCTTGCACGACCGCCGAGCGCGGGAGAACCAGACCGTGGTCGCGAAGTCCGTCCGAGCCTCCTTTTGCCGGCGTTCCTCGTGGGTTGCCGGTGCTGCAGGACCGGCAGTGCGCGAGGAACGCCGGCAATGCACCGGCCGCTCAGGGGTCGACGTAGCGGTCGCGCTCGACGACGAACTGACCGGTCGCGGTGTTGGCGTCGATGAACTCCGGCAGCAGCGGGATCCGCACGGTCACGGTGACGCAGACGGAGAACTCCTCCCCCGGCGTCAACGACGGCGTGTAGCTGCCCGCGGCGGCGCAGTCCGCACCCGATGGCGCGTAGGCCAGCCGGACGTCGGTGGCGTCGACCGCCTGGTCCTCCACCGCGAGCCGCGCCGCCAGCTCCGCCCGCGTCGCACCACTGACCGGATCGGGCGCGGTGCCCATCGCCCGGCCGGCCTCCCGCGCCGCCGCGGTCGAGGCGAACACCCCGCGCTGCACGGCCGAGAACCCGGCCACGATGTAGACCAGCGGCACGAACACCACGATCGCGATGAACACGAACTCGACCAGCGCCGAGCCGCGCTCCCCCTCGAGCCGGCCCAGCCGGGCGCGCAGCCACCTCACGCCGCGGCCTCCTTGACCGCCCGCCCGGTCACCTCGACCGGCAGCAGGTTGCCCAGCCCGGCCAGCAGCGTCGGCACCGACCCCGAGCAGCGGACCACCACCAACGTCAGCCCGGATCCGTCGGTCTCCTCGAGCGAGCTGCAGACCAGCCCCTCGGCCGTCTGCACCGACGTCGCCCGAGCCACCGTCGCCACCGTGCGGTCCGCGCCCGTCGACGAGGCGACGTCGGCCAGCGCCGCGTACCGGGCGCCCTCCTGCGCGCTCGCCGTCACCACGTTGCGTACGTGCACGTAGACCGCCACCTGCAACACCGCCAGCAGCAGCACCACGACCAGCACCGACACGAACACGAACTCCACGACGGCGCCGCCCCGCTCGCCGTCGTCCCCGGGCGGCCCCTCTGCAGGGTCGCGCCGCGAACCTGCGAGTGGCCGGGGGCAGAGGGGTCGCTTCTCAGCCACCCGTCGTGACGGAGTCCAGCGCGTTGGTCACCGCGGAGACGATCGCCTCCCGGAACGGGATGAGGATGGCCAGCACCAGCGCGGCCGTCATCACCGTGATCATCACCCAGCCCGGGACGTCACCCCGCTCGGGGTCCTCCCCCCTGAGCCGGTCGCCCAACGCGGCCAGCACGGCCAAGACCCCCGTGAACTGCGGCATCAGATGTCGTCCTTCCTGTCGAGTCCGCCGGCTCATCGCGCCAGCGAGACGATGCTGATCAACCCCGGGAACAGGGCGAAGAGAACGGTGACCGGGAGCACCAGGAAGACGACCGGGACCATCATCGCGATCTCCTTCCGGCCGCCGGCCTCCAGCAGCCGGCGCTTGCCGGCCTCGCGCACGTCGGCCGCCTGCGCACGCAGCACCTCAGCCAGCGGGGTGCCGCGCTCGATGGCCACCAGCAGGCCGTCGATGAAGCGGGCGAGCGCGTCGACCGAGGTGCGGTCGGCGACCTGCTGCAGCGCGTCGACCAGGGGCACCCCGGCCCGCGCCCGGCCGAGCGCGGAGCCGAGCTCGCGGGCCAGCTCGCCGCCGGAGAGACGGGTGACCCGGGCGATCGCCGCCGTCGGGCTCTCCCCCGCCGTCACCGCCAGCGCCAGCAGCTCGGCCACCACCGGGAACTCCGCCAGCAGCAGCTCCTCCCGCCGGCGCACCTGCTGGGTCAGCCACCAGTCCCGGCCGAGCACCCCACCGACCAGGCCGGCGACACAGAGCAGCGCCGCCGAGAGCACGTTGAGGTTGCCGGCCAGCAGCGAGCCGACCCCGGCGACCAGCGCGGCGCCGAGCAACCCGAGTCCGCCCCAGACCACCTGCTCGATCCGGAGGTCCTCGACGGTGGTGTCGCCGCCGAGCGCCTCGAGGCGGCGGCGGACCGCCGTCCGGCCGCCCAGCACACGGTCGACCAGCCGGGCGCCGTCTGCGATCACCGGCCCGAACACCCGCCGGGCGGCGTTGAGCAGCCCGGTCTCGGTGGCCGTCCCCAGCAGCCGGGACGGCGGTGGGGTGTCGTGCACGTACGGCGCGAGCCGGTCGACCAGTCGCACCGACCGGAACGGCGGGGCGAACGTGACCACCAGAAGGACGCCGGCAGCCACCGCGAGGCCGAGCAGCATCCCGGCGAGAGCCGCACTCACTGCGTCACCCCGCCGCTCCGCGGCCCCTTCGCCCCGTTCCCGCGGCGCTGCCCGTCGACGCTCACTGGAGCACCCGCACGTCCTGCGGCAACCGGCCGATCTGCAGCATCACCCGGTAGGCGACCAGGCAGACCGCCGCGCCGCCGATCAGCAGCGCGGTGCCGAGCGGCGAGTCGTAGGCGTCCAGGGTCGTCGACTGGGTCGCGAGCAGCAGGAGCACCACCCAGGGCGCGGCGACCGCCAGCCGGGCCGCCTGGACCACCCACCCCTGGCGCGTCTCCAGCTCGGCGCGGGCGCGGGCGTCCTCGCGGAGGAAGGTGGCCAGCGTCCGCAGCACCCGGCCCAGGTCGCTGCCGCCCACCTCCCGGGCCACGCGCAGCGTCTCGACGATGCGGTCACCCACCGGGTCGGCCAGGTTCTCCTTCAGCCGGTCCAGGCACTCGCCGAACCGGCCGCTGGAGCGGTACTCGGCGGCGAAGCGGGCGAACGGCGTGCGCAGCGCCTCCGGGCCGCGGGTGCCCAGCGCCGCGAGCGCCTCGGGCAGCGACAGCCCCGCACGGACGGCGGAGGCCAGGTTGTCCACGGCCTCCGGCCACACCTCGCGCAGGTCCGCCTGCCGCTTGACCGCCAGCCGCCGCACCTGGACCGCCGGCAGCGCGGAGCCGAACGCCGCGAACACCAGGCTGACCGTCACCGTGCCGGTGGTGAGCAGGACGACCACCAGCACCAGCATGCCGAGCCCCACCTGCAGCGCCGTCAGCTGGGCGGCGTTGATGCCGGTCAGGCCGGCGGCCGCGAGCCGCTGCTGGCGACGTGACGGGCTGCGGGGACCGGTTCGGCGCTGCGGCGCGCGGGGACCGCTGCGCCAGACCAGCAGCAGGCCGACGCCCAGCAGCAACCCCAGCAGTGGCCCGGTCGGGGTCACGACCTCCACCGGGCGTCGTCGAGCAGCGCCGGCAGGTCGAAGCCGTGGGCGGCGAAGCGCTCCGGGTGCGGCGGGTAGCCGTCGGCCCGCACCAGCCGGCCCTCCCGGGTGGTGAAGACGTCGGCGAGTTCGATGACGCCGTCCTCGGCTCGGCCCGGGAGCGCGGCGATCTCGCGCACGCGCCGCCGCCCGTCGGGGTCGCTGCCGACGTGCACCACGAGGTCGACGCTGGCCGCCACCGTCGGGACGACGAAGGCGTGCCCGATGTTCTCGCCGGCCAGCAGTGGCAGCGTGCACATCTTCACCACGGCCTCACGCGCGCTGTTGGCGTGCAGCGTGCACATGCCCGGCAAGCCGGAGTTGAGCGCGATGAGCAGGTCGAGGCATTCCTCCTGGCGCACCTCGCCGACGACGATCCGGGAGGGCCGCATCCGCAGCGCCTCCTTCACCAGCCGGCGCAGCGGGATCTCCCCGGCACCCTCGAGGTTGGGCTGGCGGGTCTGCATCGCCACCACGTCGGGCAGCGGCACCCGCAGCCGGAAGCTAGTCCCGCTGCACAGGTTCCCGCAGACCTGACCTAAGGAGAGGCCGGCATGCGAAGCCGGGGCGCCCACCGGAACCACCTCGAATGACCCTTACGCAGGGCCGCGGAGGAGGCCCGGTGGGTCCGCGGGGTCCCGACGCTCACGGAGTTACAAGGATCACCATGAACATGACGGACCAGCCGACGGCGCACATGCCGAGGAACAACCCGGCCCAGGCCATCCCGGTCGGCGCGCGTACCGCCCGGGCGGCACCTATGCCAAGGGCACCGAACACGGTGCCGAGCACGCCGAGGACCAGGCCGATGACCGGTAGCCAGAACAGCACTGCGCCCAGCAAGCCACAAATGAAGCCGGCGATAGCCTGGCCACTGGCCACCCGTCGTGGAGGAGACCAGTGCCCCGGCGGCGGAGGAGGCGGCCAGTATCCAGGCGGCGGCGGAGGCTGGTGCACCGTCTCAGCATCCTGATGAGCCGCTGCCATGTCGTCCCTCGAAAGACTGACTCATGGTCAGCTCGGGTCTTCTCTGCCGTACCGTCCCTCGACTTGCCAAGGCCCCGCATCCCGGCGGGCCACCCCACTGGGCGCTCCTAGGCCGGGCGCGATGTGCATGGCGAGCACATTAGGTCGGGGCACGTGGAGCTCGAAGACAAGCCAACTACACAGGCCGGACTGATCTTCACCCATTTGGGGGCTCGTAGCCCTGTGGTATCGCAGTACAAGATCACCGAGTTACAGCTACGAGCCGCGAGGAAGTCCTGTCATGCCTGTCCGACCATCCTTGCCGGTCGCGTTCATGTTGACGGCACTCACGACCGTGGCAGGACTAGGACTCACGGGCTGCTCAAGCGAAAGCAACGCTCCGACGGTTGGCGAGATGGCTGAGGTATTGATGCCCATCCCAGCACCGGGCCAGACCGAGGCGGAGGCTCGAGACGAGGCCTACCTGCGCATCCTTGCTCAGCGACCAAACCTGAGCACAGATGCCACCAGACTTTTTGACCTGGCGGATGTGACCTGCAGGGGCTTCGTGACCGGCGGAACCGGCGAAGACGTCGCAGCGGACCTCCTCGACCGCGGACTCTCGGGCGCCGACGCCTCGTTCGTTGCTGCGCTGGCGACGTATGCCTACTGCCCCCTGTTCTTCGAAGACGTCGTGTATCTCTAAGGCTGCACGGCCACCGACTGCTCTCGGCCGGCCCTCATCGCCAAGGGTCCCTGCCGGTCCCACAAGCCCGCGTCTGCACAACGTAACGTCCGAGCAGCGTGCAGTTGGCTGATAGCCAATCCGGGGAACTTGTCATGCGGTTGACGGATCCATCGCCGCGAGCGGCACTTAGGTAATCCGTCAGCGATGAAACGGGCTAAACGTGCGGTGGGCCCCCACCCATAGGGGTGGGGGCCCACCGAAGCCCTTCCGGTACGCCGATTACCGGTGCGTCCGCCCTGATTTGCGTTCGCCTGGTCTATGCCCGGCCTAAGCCGACCGCCTGCCGCCCTTCCCCAGCAGCATGTAGATGCTCACCAACAACAGGGTCGCCACCATCGTGGCCAACCCGCACGCTGACCCACTGGCCTGCCACCCCAGGACACCGGCGACGATGCCCAGGAGGCCGACCACTATGGTCAGCGCCCGCTGCGAGCCCCGGAACTCCGACCGGAGCCGACCCTCCAGCACAAGGGCCCAGCGGACCTCGGCCTTATCCTCGATGAGCTGACCGCCGTACTCGGCGCCCTCCTCCTCGGGCTCGTCGGCCGACAGGGATTCTGGTGGACTGGCTGACACCAGCGCCTCCGTCCTCCAACTCACGCGGTATCAGGGGTTCGTCCCCCGACGTGGGACCGCGTGCTTGGTCTGATCGGTCAGGGATCGATCACGTGCCGCTCACCTGACCAAGGACACATCGCTCGGTTTCTCACGGGTTCCTCCTCCTGTGGGGTTCCTCGGGCCGGATGCCCGAGGTCGTGCGTACCGGAGCTCGCTCGGCTCCGGTACGCATGCCTGACTGTACCCAGGGTGTTAGTTTTCTGCCACCTTCTAGGTTCGGCATGCAGTCATCTGATCGTCAGCAGCGCGAGGAGAGTGCGTCTACAGCGGGAGGGCCGAGCTCGATCGAGGGCATGCCGACGCCGAGAACCAGCAGGTCCGACGGGGGTGCTTGGCAGGGTGAGGGTGGGGGGAACTTCCACGCCTGCTGCACAAGCAAGTGACAACCGTAGACCTGGGGCATACAGTGTTGTGTCAGTGGCGATGGTCCACCCGACACACAAGCGGTTGCAGAAGCGCAACCAGTTAGGGAGTCCTAATGGCAGAGCGGAGAGGGAGGTCGGTGCGGGTGGTTGACAGCTCGCCCGCCCCTGAGGCGCCTCGCCGACTCGTGGTCGAACTAGGCCGCAAGACGGCCGAGGACCTGGCCTGGTTGGTCGAGGCCGACAACCTCAACAAGACGACAGTCGTCAATCGCGCCGTGCAGGTCCTGCGTCGCGTGATGGAAGCGCAGCATCACGGCGGCAGCGTGACGATCGAGGATCCCGTGCGGGGGAAGACGGAGACCTTCGTCATCGTCTAGCCGCGGGGCACTTACAACGAGGCTGCGCCCTCCCGGACAGTCCGGGAGGGCGCAGCCTCCTTGTTTTGGGGTCGGGATAGGCCCGCTAGCGATGGGCGTTACGCCTCGGCCCGCACTGGGGTCCCGGGACTCCAGGAGTTCCTGGCAGCGCGCACAGCCTGAACCCCATACCGATCCCAGGGCGGGCAAGGTGGACATGTCGACCTTGCCCACATACCGGTCGGGTGCGGCCACCTCCAGGAACACCTCTCGCTTACCGTGGGTGGCCCAGCAGTTGACTGCCCTCAGGGGGCCGACGGGTCGGGCTCAAGGGGAGGCCATCCCCAGCGCTCTCGGCGGTTGTCGTCCGCGATGCTGATGCTGACGTTCGTGATGCGCGCCCCCGGCAACTCCTTCGGCTCGTATCGCAACAACGTCAGTAGCGCCGTGTTCACCGCAGATTGGGCTTCCTCTCCAAGCTCGACGGCCGCTCCCTGCCCCTGTCGCGCCGCGATGAAGCCCGCGTCCCGCAGCTCCAGCTGATTCGTTACCTCAACCAGCAACTCGATCGTGATGCGCTTCTCTCTGCTTTCCGCCACAGAGGAGCACTCTTCCGTCTCCCTCCGACGTGACGGCAGCCGACACGCTGGTCGGGACGGGTCGCCGCTGCTCCCAAGGCTGAGCGGCTCTGGACTGTCCGACAGCGGGCGGGCCCCGGGGGGAGAGAGATGTTTCATCCCGGGGTCAGGGTTTCCAGCCCCTAGCAAGAAACACGAGCAGCGAGCGCCTGTGACAGCTTCACCAGCTTTGCCGAACTGCAGCGCCGGGACTACAGGCTCAAGCCATCCCGCTCCGAGGTCCGGAGTTCTTCGATCCCTCGTTCGGCATCCTGGATGCGCGCAAGAGCAAGAGCATGGAAGATCCGCACGTGCTCCGCCCTTATGTTCGCGCTCTCCTGCGTCGGAAGCAGCTTGCTCCCAACGGCTGGCGCTGCCCCCACGCCTTCATTGGCGTCAATCAGTATCGGAATGCCACTCCACCAAGAGCTGACTATCACATCGGGGCCCGCGTAACCGCCCGTGGGGTACCGCTCTCGGTGGTGGCGACGCACAGAGGGCAGCACGTTGCCCTTCTCACGGCCCTCCCGCGCCTCCCGCATGGCATCGCGTAGTGTTGCAAGGAGTTTGCTAGCGCGTAGGGACGCGTCTTCCGACGTTGCAATCGTCGACTGGCGCTCGGCTGGCTTGGCGTCCGCGATCACTCTGAGCCGCTCGTCTACTGGCCGGCCGAGGCGCTCAAGCAGCTGGATCTCCAACTTGGCGGCCGCAACCTCGTCCTCGGTGACGCGCACGTGCCTGACGTTGTCGGCCACGGTCACACCACCTTCCTCGGCTAGTCCGAACCCTCAGCCTCCATGGGAAGAGGGAGTTGTGCAACGTTCTCATCCGCAGCGTCACCCAGGCGATCGAGGGCGGCAGCGGTTGCCGACCGCACAACGCCGGCGGCTGCTGCGAGGTGCGTCGGGTGGATGTCGGGATCTTCAAGCATCGACTCGAGGACCTTGATGCCAACCAGGCGCTTTCTGGCGTCCTCCGAGGCGACCATCTCACAGGCCCAGTGGAAGTGGCTGAGGAACTCGGCCTGCGCGCTGGTCTGTGCGGCGAGCGCTGCGGTGTCGCGGCTGGCGTTGGCGGCTTCCACCGCGGCTGCCACCTGCGCGTCCGCGGCTCGGATGGCGGCGGTCACCTGTGCTTCGGCCGCCTGTATCGCGGCCGCCACGTTTGCCTGGGCCGACTGGACCGCTGCATAGACGGTGGTCTTGTTGGTGTGTCTCACGCCGAGCCAGGTGAGGAGCGGAGTGCCGACCAGCACAGCAAGGCCCACGATGGCCTCGATAGTCCCCAAGCGTTCCCCCCGTGCCGAGCGGTGTGACAGCAGCGCTACGAGGACGGTAGTGGGCGGGTTTGACACGCTAGGGACCGTTGGGACAGATCAGCCGGTTCTGAACGATTTGCCCCTAGGCATCGTTGCCGCATCGTGATGTCCCACCCCATCGGCTCATGACTTCCTCGTAGCGGGATGAAGCGACGTCCGTCCTGAATGTCGTGGCCCTCGCCTAGACCCGGACGCCGCTTTGGTCCACCACCCGGAAGGTGCCACTGCCAAGGAATTGCGTGCGGCAGACCTGTCCCATGCCAGCCGCGGTGGCCGGCATGGGACAGCCGCAGTCCGCGGTGGTTAGGGCACGGGGCGGCCGTCGATGCACATGACCCGGCCCATGAGGCGGGTTTGTCGTCCATCGGACGTGACCGTGCCCCGGATCACGGTTCCGTCGCGTCCCGCGGTCGCCGGCCAGGCGGACACGGCCGACTCGGGCTCGACGTGCGGACCAAGCAGCGCCCGGGCGTTGCGGCTACGCGGGTGCGGTGGGGGCAGACTGGCGCGGCGGACAGTACTGACCCGAACCGGGTCGTCGCAGAACGCCAGGTGCTGCACCTCCACGCCCTGCCGGACCAATTGACCAGGGCTGTAGCGCAGCATCCGGAGGTCGTCGCGGAACTGGATGGAGGTTCCCAGCGGCTTGTCCTGGAAGTAGGCACGGGCAAGCAGCTCGTCCTGCCGCTCCCCCTCGTCGAGTTCAACCCACATGTCCAGGTCCATCGGCCTCAGCTCGGCTGCGACCACGGTGCCAATCTGCGGACCGTCGTGCTCGTCCACCACGGGTACCGCGCCGCGTGCAAAGGTCAGCGCCTGGTCGCCGATCACCTCATGCAGCCAGGTGTCCCCGAACGGGACCAGCTCGGGACGGCGCAGGTCGTAGGAGACGAGCAGGATGCGCCCTGCCGGTTCAGTGCGGCCGCGCACGGCGCGCGACCGGCTCAGGGCGTTGGCCAGCCGCAGGTCCGGGGACTGCACCCGCCGGTCGTCCCAGTGGTCGTGGGCAGTCAGCGCGCGCAGCTTGTCCCACACGTCCCAGCGGTCCACGCCGCTGCGCTCGAGCAGATCCAGCGCGCGGGCCTGGCGGGCGAACGTGTAGCCCCGGGTCTGCTCCAGCTCCATCGCCAGGGTGTGCAGCTCCAGCGGCATCGGCGGGGTGTCGTCGTAACGAATCATTGCCCTGGCTCCTGCGGTCGTTTCGGGTGGCTGGCCGGATGGTTCGGCCAGTCGTCGTGGGGGTGGTCCATCGGCCAGCGGGCGCAGCGCCGGGCCGCATCCAGGTGGCCACAGGCGGCCGTCAGCACGTTCGTGGCCGTGGTCAGGTCCCGGTGAGCCGCAGCCATCGCTGCCGCGTCCTCGGGGCCGCTCTTGAGGTGCCAGAACGCCCGTGCCAGCAGCCAGTCCGTCTCCGCGGTCAGGCTTACGACCGCGGTCAACGCGTCCAGCTCGGTGCTCACGGCGCGCAGCAGGGCGTCCGGGTCGGTGCTGCGCTCGGAAGGTTCACGGGGCATGGCGCGCATAACCGCACCCCCGGGTGGACCCGGGCGGCTGTCCGGCTGGCCACGCCAGTAGGGCGTTCAAAACGTCCGCGGCGACTCTTCGGCGCTCGGAGTGGCCGCTGCCCCCTGTGGCTGGCTGTGGCTGTCCATGCCCGGACTGCCCGTCTGTCCGTCCTAAAGGACGGACAGACGGAGGACATGTCCGCGGACGGGCGGACACTCGCGGACGCTCGGACATCAGAGGCCCTCGCCCTTGCGGTAAAAGGGCCGCGAGTCACTGCCCTCGTTGACCAGGGCACCTGCGCTGACCAGCTCGTTCAGCGATCGGTGGAAGCTGGCGGGCGGTAGGTCGGCGACGTTTCGCAAGTCGGCCTTCGAGGCCCCGGTCGCCCCGAACGCGGACATGAACACGGACATGAGGGCCTGCGCGTTGGGCTTCATGTCCGCGGCCAGCGCGGACACGACGACCCCACTGTCTAGGACGGGGCTGAGCTTGAGCTGCAGGGTGTCCTCGCGCGGCCCGTCCTTGCGCTTGGTGCGGCTCATCTTCATCAGCCGCGGATCGCCGTCGGTGGTGTAGACGGTGTCCACGCCGGCCTCCAGGGCGCTGCTGCCCCGGATCGTTGACCTGTCCTTGCCCGTGTGGTGGGCAAGGACGACCGTGCCATCCCCGGTGGCCGTTCGAAGTCGATAGAGGGCGTCAACGGCCATGCCCATGTCGCGGGCGCTGTTCTCGTCAGCGCCAACGATGCAACGAGCCAGGGTGTCCAGGACGACGAGGCTGTGGCCGGCGGCCAAGGCACACAGCTCGGCGACGGCGCCTTCGTCCAGCAGGTTCACCGGCTCGGGTAGGACAGAGAGGGCGTCGTCAGGGATGGTGCGCCGCCATCCGTACTCCCAGGCCGCCCAGCGCGCGTGCAGGCCGTGGGCTCCCTCGGCCGCCACGTACAGAACACGGCCCTGCTCGACAGGTCGGCTTATCCACGGCCTGCCGGTGGCGACGCAGGCGGCCCAGTCCTGCAGCACAAACGACTTCAGCGAGCCGAAGTGCCCTGCGACCACGGTGACGGTGCGACGGTCGATTGTGTCGGCAATCAGCGGCTGAGGCTTGGGGAGGCTGGCAAGGGCGCCCCGACTCAACAGGCGCTCCCTCAGCCTGGACGACCCCGCAGGCCGGTCCGCCTCAGGTAGGCGGGCAGCGGCCAGGCGATCGGTCAAGTCGGTCAGCGGGGTCGGGGCCACGTCGTCGTCTCCGTTCGGCAGGTCGGTGGCTGGCCCGCGACGCAGCGCCCCGTCGCGGGCGGACCGCAGGGTCTTGCGGCACTCCCCCTCCGCCAGCCCGGCTCGCATCCCGGCGGCCACCAGTCGCTCGGTGACGTCCTTCGCTAGCACTGCACGGGCCAGCGCCACCCGGTAGCAGCGCAGGCCGGCGCTGTTCAGCGCACCGTTGCGCGCCCCCTCCGGGGTGCTGGCCACGGTCTCCGCCTCCCCGGTCAGCACCGCCTCACCCCAGCGCCGCTCCAGTTGGGATGACGTCAAGTCGCTGGGGAAGCCCACCGCGGGCGCCTCAGGGGCGTGGCGGCCGCCGTAGGCGCGCCGCTCATCCCAGGCGCGGAGGAAGTCGATCCCCCGGCCCTCGTCGTCCGCAGCTCCCGGGTCGCCAGCCCGCTTGGCGTCCCACGCGGGGTAGGTACCGCGTGGCTGCTCCGGAGTGCTTGTCGGCCGCTGGCCGGCACGGCGCTCCCGCCAGGCGGCCAGGTAGTTCACCGGCTGGTGCTCGTCCGCGGGCTCTGCTGGAGCCACGTCCTCCGCGTCGGCCAGTTCCGCAAGGTGTGCCTCGCGCTCACTGGTCGGGCCGCTCATCGGTCGGCTCCCGGCTCATTGGCGAGCGTCGCGCTCAGGGCGTCCGCGGTCAGGCTCAGGTGGATGCTGTGGAACCGCAGCGCCTCGCGCAACGGTGCGGACAGCTCTCCCCGCCTGGTCGCCACGACGGATGCCGCGTGTTCGGCGAGGTCCAGGGCGTCCAGCAGGCGGCAGCGGGCCGACAGCAGCGGCCACGGGTCGCCGTAGACGGCGTGCTCAGGCAGGGCGTCGTGCTGGCCCGGGTCGATGGTCGGTCGTACTGTCACGGTTACTGACTCCTTGGCCGGTGGTCAGCTGCGGCGCCGCGTTCCCATCCACGGGGACGCGGCGCCGACCCGTTTCGCGGGCGCACCATGGGCCCGCGGCCGGGTCAGGCAGCGGGCTGGGTGGTGGAACGGGTCGGTGAGGCGGACGCACCTCGCAGCAGCAGCGCCAGACGGTCACGCTGCTCGCCGGACAGCTCAGGGGCCTGGGCGACGGTGCGCCGGATGTAGTGCTCCACGCGGGCGACCGCGAGGTCGCGGCGCGCTTCTTGCGTCTGCTGAGCGTCGGCCCCGTGGTGTCGGGTGTGGACGGCTAGGCGGGCTCGTTCCCGCTGCCAAGTGGTTGCGGACAACCCTCGGTCCTCCGGTGGGCGCGCTTGTAGCGCCCACCGGGTGAGCGGGCCTGGCTCGGCGAACGTCCCCGTCGCCGCACAGGGCTCGCATCACTGCGAGTAGTCGAGAGCTTACTAGACGCTCTAGAACGGGGTCGGGATCAAGACGCTGATGTCCAGGTGCGCCACCCCTCGCGTGTGCAACCAGGTCAGGAGCGCGTCGAGCTTCTCCGCCCGGAAGTCAACCGTGCGGCACTGGCCCGGCACAGGACCTGGGCAGCGCGGGCACTGGAACCGCCAGGAGGTCCGCGAGGTGCCAGAGCCCTTTCCGGCAGCCGGGTCAGGGGCGGTCACCCACCGCCCGCCAGAGGCGATAACCCAGGGCCCGCCAGGTGCGTCGGCTTCCGCTGCATGATCCAGGGTCCACAGGTCGGCGATGTGGAGGTGCTTGTGGGTTCCCACGCCGGTGCAGTGCACGTCGATGAGGGCGGGGAGAGGGCCGTCTGTCTTGGGACCAACCTGCTCAAGCACGGCGGTCAGGTCGGCCGGGATCAGACCCCGTGGTGCGCTCGCGATGTCCCTGGCCATCGGTTCGCGCCACTCGGGGGGACGGTGGCTCAGGCCCTCAGCCAGCCACCTGTTCAGGTCCGTCACTCCGGGGTCCTCCAGTTAATCCGCACCGTCTCGGGGTCGAACCGGCGGGCACCGCGTCCTGGCGGCAATAGGGAGACCGCCATGAGGGTGTCGATGGCCGCGCGGCGCCGGTCCAGGTCCAGTGCGTCCCACGTAGCGCGCACATCGTCCGCGGTGACCAGCTCGCCGAGCACCGGTATGCGGCCGGCATCGGCCATCTGCCTCTCGATGGCATCCAGGCGGGTGCGCGCCCGCTCGGTACCCCGAGCCAGCTGCGCCGCCGTGATGGCACCGTCGGCGAACAGGTCTGACAGCTCCCCGAGCCGAGCCCGCAACGCGCTGGCTTCCTCACGCAGCACCCCCACGTCCGGCCCCTCCCCCGGCACCGTCAACAACTCGGCCGCGTCCGGCCGGGACAGCCGAGCGACCACCAGTGCGGCCACTAGCTCGTCAATCGGCACGGCCCCTCGGGAGAGATGCCCGCGGGAACGCCCGCACCGGTAGGTGCGCTGCCCGTGCTGCGTGCGCCCGGTGATGACCACGGCCCCGCAGTGGCAGCGAGCCAGCCCAGCCAGCAGGTAGCGGCGGGCGGTGGTGGGGGTGGTGCGGCGCGACGGCTCGTCCAACAGCGCCACGGCGGCCCGGTAGGTGTGTTCCGGGACGATGGCGGGCCAGGCGCCCGCGCCGTACTCCTGCCCGCAGTGCACGACGATGGCGGCATTCCGCGGGTTGCGCAGCGTGTAGCGCACCCCGTCCGGCCGCCAAGCTCCCCCGACTGCCGTGGTGAACCCAGCGGCGTTCCACTGCGCCGCGATGCCTCGCAGGCTGGCCCCCGCCAGCAGGTGCCGGTACCCGTCCCGGATCAGCGCCGCCTCGAACTCGCGCAGCTCCATGCCACCGGGCTCGTAACCGACCGCGCGGCGGCCGCCCGCCGGCGGCTTGCCGAGCTCGGCGCGCTGGAGGTTGGCCCGCTTCTGCCGGGCCGACTTCCGCTCGATCTCGCCCCGAGCCACGGCCCCTTTGATCCGGGCAAACAGACGGCCATTGTCGGTGGACAGGTCAGCGTTCCCACCCACGGTGGCCAGCGCGAGCCGGTGGCGGTCGGCCAGATCGATGAAGTGTTCGAGCTCCACGGGCCGTCGGTGCAGCCGGTCGAGGTCCCATGCCACGACCGCGCCGACCCGGCCAGCCTCCACGTCAGCCAGCATCCGTGTGTAGGCAGGTCGCGCCTTGCCACTGGAGGCGCTGGTGTCGTTGTCCACGTACTCACCCGGCTCCCAGCCGCGATCAGCACAAAGCTTTAGGCAGTCCTCGCGCTGACGGGCGATGGCCAGACCGGTGCCGTCTCTGTCGAGCGACTGGCGTAGGTAGACAGCAGCGCGCAGGTATGGATCGTCAAGTCCCACATGCGCAACGTTACGGTGTTCCGCAGCTCGAAGACCTCCTCGCAGGTGACCACCCGCTCCCGCGCCGGGATCGCGGCACACAAGCAGTTCAGGAGCGTCGTCTTGCCGGCCTGGGTGCCGCCGGCGACGAGGATGTTCAGCCCGGCCGCGACCGCGGCCTCCAGGAACCGGGCCGCGTGCGCCGTCAGCGTGCCGAGCGCGACCAGCTCGTCCAGCGAGTGCGCCTGCAGCACGAACTTCCGGATGTTGACCGCCATGTGCCGGCGGGTGATGTCCGGGATCACCACGTGCAGCCGCGACCCGTCCGGCAGGGTGGCGTCCACGAACGGCGTCGACATGTCGACCCGCCGTCCCGAGGTGCGCAGCATCCGCTCCACCAGGTCCGCCAGCTCGCCGGCGCCCAGGATGGTCGTCGTCAGCTCGCTGCGGCCCCGCCGCGCGACGAAGACCCGGCCCGGCTCGTTGACCCAGATCTCCTCGACCTCCGGGTCGTCGAGGTGCCGCTGCAGCGGCCCGAACCCGGCCACCCGGTCCAGCACGTCGCGGACCACGGAGTCGGCGTTCGTGATCGGCGGCAGCGCCGAGGTCAGTGACCGCTCGGAGTAGTCGGCGACGACGTCGCGCACGAGCAGCCGCACCGGCGCCGGGTCGGTGAACGGGTCCAGCCCACGGCGGCGGATCAGCTCGCGCACCTCACCGTCGACCACCTCCAGCGCACTGGTCGCAGTCGGCACGCCCACCCCCGTCGGCCCTCGAGTTCCTTGCAAGACCGACGGACTGTAAGAGAACGGGACCGTCCGCAGGGCCCGCTGCTGACGGTCTGTGGACGGCCACGCGGAACGGCCACCCGGTCGGGTGTCACCCACGCCGGGCCTCGACGGCGGGACGGCGACCGGGTGTGATCGCGGGCACTCGTGCCCTGCGTGCCGGGGGCGCGCAGGGCACGAGCCTGCGCCTGGCAGACTGCGCAGGGCGGTTCAGCCCACCGGCGCGGCCATCACCACGACGTTGTCGGCGTAGTTCCCGGTCCGCTCGTCGAACGCCCCGCCGCAGGTGATCAACGCCAGCTGCGGCGGCCCGTCGGTGCGGAACAGCTCCGGCGGCAGCGCCGACTTCGGGAACGAGGTCCGCGAGACGACGGCGAACCGGTGCACGGCGCCCCCGGCGTCGGTCACCTCCACGACGTCCCCCTCGCGCAGGGACAGCAGTCCCTCCAGCGGGCCGGACCCGTAGCGCGCCGAGTCGACGTGCCCGGCGACCACCGCCGTGCCCACGGCGTTCCCGGGCACCGCTCCCCCGGCGTACCAGCCGAGCACCGTCGGCCGCTCCGGCAGCTGCAGCGACCCGGATGCCAGGACCCCGACCGGCACCAGCGGCACCGGATCGGCCGTGGCCGGCAGGACGACGGCCGTCGGCGCCGCAGCGACCGGCGGGGGCGGGAGCGGTGCCTCGACCGGAGCAGCCGGGACGACCGGTGGAGCCGGTGACGGCGCCACCGCCGCCACCGGCTCCCCGATCTCCGGCGCGTCGGCCCGGGGCGGCGCCTGGGTGAGCGCGAGCCCCGAGCCGACCAGCACCGTGCCCGCGACGACCAGCACCAGGTGCCGGGCGCGCGGCCGGCTCACTCGACGGTCGCGCGCCGGCGGACCAGCCCCGCCGTCCCGGCCACGAGCGCCAGCGCGCCGATCCCGGTCAGCACCCACCCGGTCGTACCGAGCCCGTCGGTGGCCGCCTGGCCGCCGGTGCCACCGGGCACCGACGTCGGGACGCCGTACGTCCGGGCCGCGTCACGCAACTGGGCCAGGTGCTGCTCGACGACCGGGGTCGCCGTGCGGGCCAGCTCCAGCACCGTCGGGTCCGAGCCGCCCTGCAGCTCCCGCTGCGTCGCGGCCAGCGTCGTGGAGTGCGACCCGATCTGCTGGGCGATCCAGGCGGTGTCGAACTCCTGGCCGCTGTTCTGCTGCACCTCGGCCAGCTGCTGCTGCTGGGTGGCGCTCGGCTCGGCCGGCAGCTCGACGCCGAGCTGCTGGGCCGCCTGGGTGAGCTGGGTGTCGAGCTGGGTGTGCATCTCGATGAACATCGCGCCGAGCTCACGCACCTCCGGCGTGGTGGCCGCCTGCTGGGCGGCGTTGCCGGCGGCGATCTCGGCGAGGTTGCTCTGGTGGGCGGCCTGCATCCAGGTCACGTCCTGGTCGGACGGCGCCGCCAGCGCCGGGCTGGAGGTCAGGACGACGGCACCGATGACGGCCGCCGGGACGAGGGCGAGACGGGACAACACGCGCATGCGGGGACTCCGATGGGCTGAGCGACGACGGCCGGACTCCCGCCCGGCGCCGGTGAGGACGCGCCCCGGATACCCCGGTCGACTGTGAGCCACGCCACAAGAACGGCGGCCATCATGTTGATCACCGCGGGACGGCGCCGGCCCGGCGCCACTCCTGCGGCGACGTCCCGTGCGCGGCCCGGAACCGGCGGATCAGGTAGCCGGCGTCGGCGTAGCCCACCCGGCCGGCGATCGCCTGCACGGTCAGGTCCGTCTCGGTCAGCAGCCGGCGCACCTCGGCCAGCCGGCGCTCGGTGATCCACTGCTGCACTGTCCGCCCGGTGCGCTGCCCGACCACCGTCGTCAGGTGGCCCGCCGACAGCCCCACCTCCGCGGCCACGTCCCGCAGCGAGATGGGCTGGGGATACCGCCGCTCGACCACGTCGAAGACGGCGGCCAGCAGCGGCTCGTCCCGCAGCCGCAGGTGTCCTGGGACGTCGGCGGCCGCCCGCGCGAGCTCGACCAGCAGCAGCGTCAGCTGCGCGAGCGCGGCCTCGACGTGGCCCTCGCGGCGCTCCCGCAGCTCCCGCTCCAGGTCGGCGAAGCGCCGCACCCACGCCGCGCGGTCGGCCTCGGCCACCGACAGCCGCTGCACGCCGCCCGCCCGGTGCCCGACGAACGGGAACAGCAGCGGGTGCGCCCGCCACGACCCGAGCGAACCGGGGCTGCGCCGCTCCACGGCGTCCGGCGGGAAGGACGCCGTCCACACCGCCGCGTCCTCGTGCGACGTCGAAAACTCGGGGTCCACCACCTCCCCGGGGGCGACCACGACGACGTCCCCCGCCGAGAGCTGCCACGTCCGGCCGTCCAGCACGAGGACGCCCGAGCCCCGCTCGACGTAGCTGAGCGAGAGGAAGTCGTGCGCGTGCGCCCGGTTCGGGAACCCGGGCGGCTCGTGGTCGCCCTCGAACCGGGAGACCGTCACCGGGGGCAGCCCGGGCACCCGTGCGTAGCCGTAGACCGGTGCCCCGTGGACCGTCCGGCCGGTCGGCACAGAGGTCGGCACGGAGGTCGGCAGAGCACCCGAAGAACGTCCCATCGCGTCCGAAGCACCGCCCTTGTCGCCCGGGGGGACGGGGCCGAGGGTAGTGGGACCACAGGAAGATCGGACAGGAGACGACATGGGCGAGACGACCACCGGCCCCCGGCCGCGGACGACGGTGAGCGGCGCCGGGCGCGAGTACCTCCCCGGGATGAGCCGGGCCTGGCTGCTGCCCCTCTACGACCCCATGACCCGGCTGATGGGTGTCGAGCGCATCCACCGGCGGCTGCTCGACCAGGCCGCGCTGCGCCCCGGGCAGACCGTCCTGGAGATCGGCTGCGGCACCGGCAACCTGCTGCTCGCCGCCAAGGAGACCCAGCCCGCGGCCACCGCTGTCGGCGTGGACCCGGACCTCGCCGCGCTGGCCCGCGCCGACCGCAAGGCGCGCCGCCGCGGCCTCGCCGTCCAGCTGGACCGCGGGCACGCCGAGGAGCTGCCCTACGCCGACGACAGCGTCGACGTCGTGCTGTCCTCCTTCATGCTCCACCACGTGCCCGCCGACCAGCAGGAGGCGGCGGTGCGCGAGGTGGTGCGGGTGCTGCGGCCCGGGGGCGCGCTGCACCTGGTCGACATCGCCGGCGACGAGCACGGCCACGACCACGCGCACCGGGGCCACCGCGGCCACCAGCACAGCCTCGCCCGGCACGTCGTGGCGAGCCTGCCCGACCTGCTGCGCCGCGCCGGATTCGGCGAGGTGACCGAGACCGGCTCCGGCACGCACCGCTGGGTCGGCCGGTTCAGCTACCTCCGCGCGACCCCCTGAGCCGCCACTGCCCGTCGGACCACCAGGTGCGGCGGGCGGGCCAGGGTCTGGGCGACCACGCAGTACCGCTCGGTCAGCTGCCCGAGTTTGGCCAGGGTGGCGTCGTCGGCGTCGGTGTCGAGCTCGGCGTCCACGGTGATCTGCGCCAACCCGACCGGCGCGTCGCGGGAGACGCCGAGCGTGCCGCGGGCGTCCATGTCGCCGCGGGCGGACAGCCGGGCGGAGCGGATCTCCACGCCCATCGCGGTGGCGACGCTGCGCATCGTGACCCCCGCGCAGGCCACCAGGGCCTGCAGCAGCATGTCGCCGGAGCAGGCGTCGCTGCCGTCGCCGCCGGTGGCGGGGTGCAGCCCGGCGCGGACCGGCCCGGCCCAGGTCTGCACCGTGCACGTGATGCCGGGGTCGGAGAACTCCGCCTCGGCGTGCATCGGCACCCGGGCGTGCTCCGGGTCGTCGCGGTAGCGCTGCTTGAGCGGCGCCTGCAGGTCTCGGAGCGCAGCGGCGTCCACGGGGTCTCCTCCTCGCCGGGGCTCCCATGCTGGCCCGGCGGCACAGCCCCCGCCAGGGCCCGCGGCGCCGCTACCCTGCCGCGCATGGCCACCTGGTCCGACGTCCGGGACGCGGCGCTGGCCCTGCCGGAGGTGGCCGAGCGGCCCGGGCAGGAGACGCTCCAGTGGCGGGTCCGCGACAAGGGCTTCGTGTGGGAACGCCCGCTGCGCAAGGCCGACCTCGCCGCCCTCGGCGACACCGCGCCCGACGGGCCGGTCCTCGCCGCGTGGGTGCCCGACCTCGGCGCCAAGGAGGCCCTGCTCGCCGACGACGCGGGCGTCTACTTCACGACCCCGCACTTCGACGGCTACCCCATCGTGCTGGTGCGCCTGGCGGAGATCGACGCCGGCGAGCTCGCCGAGCTGGTCACCGAGGCGTGGCTGGCCCGCGCACCGAAGCGGCTGGCCCGGCAGTACCTCGACGGCCCGCCGGACGAGGTCGACTAGGCCGCGGCCGGCACGACCGGCTCATCCCGCGACGTGCCGCGCCAGCTCCACCACCGCGTCGACGAACACGTCGCCGTCGAGCAGCGCGCGGTCATTGTGGTCTGCTCCCGGCACCTCGACCAGCCGGTGCAGCCGCGCGGCCGCCCCGGCGACGGCGCGGCTCTGCGCCGGCGGCACGATCGAGTCGGCACCGCCCAGCACGACCGTCGTCGGCACGCGCACCGTCGCGATCCGCTCGGCCACCGGGAAGCGGTCCCGCAGCAGGGCGCGGACCGGCAGGAATGGGTAGTGCACGCTCCCCACGGCGGCCAGGTCGACGAACGGCGAGCGCAGCACCAGCCCCGCGGGCGGGTGCTCGGTCGCCAGCTCCGTCACGACCGCCGCGCCGAGGCTCTCCCCCAGGTACAGCAGCCGGCCCGGCGGCACCCCGGCGTCCTCGACCAGGTGGGCGCGGGCCGCGCGCACGTCCCTCGCCAGGCCGGCCTCGCTGGGGCTGCCCGGGTTCCCGCCGTAGCCGCGGTAGTCGAACAGCAGCACCGCCAGGCCGTGCCGGGCGAGGGCATCGGCGAGCGGCGCCCGCACCCCGCGGTGCCCACCGTTGCCGTTGGCCACCAGGACGGCGGGCGCGTCGGGGCCGGCCCCGGGCACGAACCACGCCCCCAGCCGCAGCCCGTCGGAGGTCTCGAGGACGACGTCGCGCCCGCCGGGCAGCACCGACGCCGCCGGCGGCACCGGCCCCTGGTCGGGCAGGTACACCAGCCGGCGCTGCAGCCCCCACAGCAGCCCGGTCAGCACGACCAGCACCACCGCGAGGACCGCCCCCGCACGCACCGCACGCCGGAGCCCGCGCGGCGCGACCATCTCACCGGCGGCCGGGCAGCACCGCGTCGATCAGGTGCGGGCCCGGCTCGGCCAGCGCCGCGCGCACCTGGTCGGCCAGCTCCTCGGCGGTCGTGGCCCGGGTCGCCGGCACGCCCATCCCGGTGGCGAGCGCCACGAAGTCCAGCCCCGGCCCGCCCAGGTGCAGCAGCTGCCCGGCGCGCTCGCCGTCGCCCTGCGCACCCACCCGCGACAGCTCGTGCTCGAGGATGGCGTAGGAGCCGTTGTCGCAGACGATCGTGGTGACGTCGAGCTGCTCGCGGGCCTGGGTCCACAGCGCCTGGACGGTGTACATGGCGCTGCCGTCGGCCTGGAGGGCGATGACCGGCCGGTCCGGGCAGGCGACCGCCGCCCCGACCGACATCGGCAGCCCGTCGCCGATGGCCCCGCCGGTCAGCGACAGCCAGTCGTGCCGCGGTGCGCCCGAGGTCAGCTCGGCCAGCCCCACCCCCGAGGTGAGCGCCTCGTCGACGACGATCGCCCCCTCCGGCAGCAGCGCGCCGACCACCGCCGCCAGGGCCCGCGGGTCCAGGTCGCCGGTGGGCAGCTCCGGGCGGGCCGCCTCCAGCAGCCGCGGCTCCGCGTCGGGGGCGGCCAGCGTGGCGAGCGCCTGGGCCGCGGCGACGCCGTCCTCCCCCGGTGCCGACAGCACGTGCACGGTGCACCCCTCGGGCACCGGCGTCCCCGGGACGTCGGGGTAGCCGAAGAAGTGCACCGGCGCGGTCGCCCCGGCCAGCACCAGGTGCGCCGTCCCGGCGAGGGAGGCCATCGCCATCTCCGGCGGGTAGGGCACCTTCGCGACGTCGGGCAGCCCCGCTCCGCGCACCATCCGGGCGGGGAAGGTCTCGCTCATCAGCCGGGCGCCGGTGCCGGCCGCGACCCGGCCGGCGGCGAGCAGCCCCTCCTCGCAGGCGACGACGTCGCCGCCCAGGAGCAGCACGGCCGGCTCCCCGGACGACAGCGCGGCCGCGACGTCGGCGACCACCTGCTCGGGCACCCGCGGCGCCGGGCGCACCGGGACCGGGTCGGCCGGCTCCGCACCCTCCTCCCACGAGACGTCCGCCGGCAGGACGAGGGTGGCGACCGCGCCGCGGGCGGCCTGCGCCACCGCCTCCGCGGCGTCGGCGGCGACGTCGGCGGGCGCCAGCGAGCGCCGTACCCAGGCCGACACCGCACCGGCGAGCGCGTCGATGTCGGACTCCAGCGGAGCGTCCAGCCGCTTGTGCGACCGCGCGTGGTCGCCGACCACGTTGACGACCGGTGCCCCACCGCGCCGGGCGTTGTGCAGGTTCGCCAGCCCGTTGCCCAACCCCGGCCCGAGGTGCAGCAGGGTCGCCGCGGGACGGCCGGCCATCCGGGCGTACCCGTCGGCCGCGCCGGTGGCCACCCCCTCGAAGAGGGTCAGCACCCCCCGCATCTCCGGGACGTCGTCCAGCGCGGCGACGAAGTGCATCTCGGAGGTGCCGGGGTTGGCAAAGCAGACGTCGACGCCGGCGGCGACCAGGGTGCGGATGAGCGCCTGGGCCCCGTTCACCCGCGACCGCCCGGCCGCCGCCGCTGGATCGCCGTCACGGGAGGTTGGGCATCCCGACCTTGATCTCGCGCACCTCGAAGTGCGCCATCGTCGCCCCGCCGGTCGCGAAGTTCGCGACGTCGGCAGCGGCCGACTGCCCCTCCGGGGACGCGAAGGCCTTGCCCATCGCCTCCTCGGACTCGAAGTCGATCTCGGCGACGAAGTAGGGCGCCGGCTGGGAGGGGTCCAGCGACTTGCCGTGGCCCACGGTGAACCCGATTACGCCGGGCATCTCCATCGCCAGCGGCGCGTGGGTGTCCCGGTAGTACTCGTCGAACGCGCCGGGGTCGGTGGGCTGTCCGTAGCTGACCACGAGCCGGTGGACCATGTGTGCACCTCCGCATCGGCCGGGCCTCGCTGCCCGGGAGTGGCCCCACCTTGGCAGGTCGGGGGCCACTCCCGCGACCGCTAGAAGGTGATGACCAGGCGCCCGCGGACGCCGCCGGCCTCGAGTACGCGGTGCGCCTCGGCACCCTGCTCGGCCGGGAACGTGCGCGCCACGCGGAGGGTCACGACGCCGTCCTCCACCAGCTGCCGCAGCTGGTCGAGTTTCTGCTGCTCCTCGCCGTAGCTGCGCACCAGGACCGGGTGCACCCGCAGCCCGCGCTGTCCGTCGCCCCGGTAGCCGCGGACGGTCGTCACGGTGCCGCCGTCCTTGACCGCGGGGAGCACGAGCTCGTCCTGCACCGAGCCGTCGGCCAGCCCGTCGACGCCGTCGGGGTACAGCTCGCGGATGCGGGCGGCGACGTCGTCCCCGCGCCGGACGACGACGTCGGCGCCGAGGTCGCGGACCAGCTGCTCGTCGGCCTCCGAGGCGTCGGCGACGACGGTCAGGCCTTCCTGCTTGGCCAGCTGGACGACGTAGCCGCCGAACGCGCCGGCGGCGCCGGTCACGGCGAGCACCTGACCGGGCTCGAGCGCCATGAGGTCCAGCGCCAGCCGGGCGGTGAGGCCGTTCATCGGCAGGGTCGCCGCCTCGGCGTCGCTGGCGCCCTTCGGCGAGCGGGCCACCGACGCGGCCGGGACGACGAGGTCCTCCCGGTAGCCGCCGTGCGCACCCGAGGGCAGCACGATCGCCATGACCCGCTCCCCCACCTGCAGGTCGGTGTCGACGTCCGGGCCGATCTCGACCAGCTCGCCGGCGGCGTCCATCCCGGGCACGTAGGGGAACTGCTTGACCGGGTCGCGCTGGGCGTAGGCGCCGTTGCGGGCGTGGGTGTCGGTGGGGTTCACCGTCGCCGCGGTCACCTGCAGCCGCACCTGCCCCGGGCCCAGCGGCTCCGCGGGGACGTCGATGACGTGCAGGGCCTCCGGCCCACCGAACTCGGTCACTCCGACAGCTCTCATGCCCGCAGCCAAGTCGGTGGCGGCCGCTGGTGTTCCGGGGCTTCCGCACCGCAGAACGCGACGCGCCGGCGGACGGGGAATGGCGGGCCCTCGTCCGTCGCTGAACACCTCGACCGCCCGCACGACCCGCGAGAGGTGCCGCATGCCCGCACTCCTGCAGGACCGGTCCACCGACGGCTCCCCCGCACGGTCGTCGCGGCGCCGCCGGCGCCTGCGCCGCCGGCTGGTCGCCGCCGGCATCGGCCTGGCCGTGCTCGTGCCCGTGTCCGCGCAGCTGCGGGACTGGCTGCCCGACAACCCGTTCGGGCAGGAGGTCGTGGACCGCAGCACGACGCCGCTGCTGCTGGCCCTCGACGACCTGCACGAGTACCACGCGGCCACCGGCACCTTCCAGGTCGTCGTCGACCGCGAGGTGGACACCCGCTACGTCCCCTCGGTGATCAGCGGTGAGCGGGTCACCTACCTGGCCACCGGCACCGCCGACGCCTCGGTCGACTTCGAGGGTCTGGACGACGGGCGGGTGAGCCTGTCCGACGACGGGCGGACGGCCACGATCGTGCTGCCGGCCCCGCGGATCGGCGAGGTGCGGATCGATCCCGCGGAGAGCCGCGTGCTCGACCGCGACCGCGGGCTGGTCGAGCGGCTCGGCGACGCCGTGGGTGACGACCCGGCCGCCGACGACCCCGAGCTGTTCGTCCTGGCCGAGCGCCGCCTCGCCGCCGCGGCCGCCGAGAGCGACCTCCTGGCCCGTGCGGAGGACAACACCCGCACGATGCTGACGACGCTGGCGCGGTCGCTGGGCGTCGACGAGGTGGCGGTCCGGTTCGAGGCGGCCCCCGGCACCGATGGCTGAGGCCCGTTCGCGGACTGTCGTGCCCTGCCCGCCGGCGTGGCAGGGCACGACTGTCCGCGGAACACCCCTCCGAGAAGGGGGCGGAGCCGCCGGCGTCAGCGCTTGAGCGCGTACTCCTTCAGCAGGCCCCGGCTGATGATGGTCTTCTGGATCTCGCTGGTGCCCTCGCCGATGAGCAGGAACGGCGCCTCGCGCATCAGCCGCTCGATCTCGTACTCCTTGGAGTAGCCGTACCCGCCGTGGATCCGGAAGGACTGCGTGGTCACCTCGGCGCAGTACTCACTCGCCAGCAGCTTCGCCATGCCGGCCTGGACGTCGTTGCGCTCGCCGGAGTCCTTGCCGCGGGCGGCGTGGACCATCATCAGGTGCGCGGCCTCGACCTTGGTCGCCATCTCGGCCAGCTGGAAGGCGATCGCCTGGTGCTGGGCGATCGGCTTGCCGAAGGTCTCCCGCTGCTGGGCGTAGGCCACCGCCAGCTCGAAGGCCCGGATCGAGATGCCGCAGGCGCGGGCGGCGACGTTGACCCGGCCCACCTCGACGCCGTCCATCATCTGCGTGAAGCCCCGGCCCGGCGTCCCGCCGAGGACGTCGGCGGCCGAGGCGCGGAAGCCGTCGAACACCAGCTCGGTGGTGTCCACGCCCTTGTAGCCCATCTTGTCGATCTTCCCGGGGATGGTGAGCCCGGGCAGCACCTCGCCGAAGCCGGCCGGCTTCTCGATGAGGAAGGTCGTCAGGTTCTGGTGCGCCTTCGCCGCGCCCTCCTCGGTGCGCACCAGCGCCGCGACCAGGGTGGAGGACCCGCCGTTGGTCAGCCACATCTTCTGGCCGTCGATGACGTAGGAGTCGCCGTCGCGCACCGCCTTGGTGCGGATGCCCGCCACGTCGGACCCCAGCCCCGGCTCGGACATCGAGAACGCCCCGCGCACCTCACCGGCGGCCATCCGCGGCAGCAGCCGCTGCTTCTGCTCCTCGGTACCGTGCTGGACGAGCATGTAGGCGACGATGAAGTGGGTGTTGATGACGCCGGAGACGCTCATCCAGCCGCGGGCGATCTCCTCGACCACCAGCGCGTACGTCAGCAGCGACTCCCCCAGCCCGCCGTACTCCTCGGGGATCGTGAGGCCGAAGATGCCGAGCTCCTTCAGGCCCTCGACGATCTCGGTCGGGTAGACGTCGCCGTGCTCGAGCTCCTGGGCGTTCGGGATGATCTCCTTGTCCACGAAGCTCCGGACCGTCGCCAGGATCTCCTGCTGGACGTCGGTCAGGTCAGCGGTCTGCGCCAGACGGGTCATCGCGTCGCTCCTCCGGGACTCCGGTGTCCGTGGTTACCGGTGAGTATGGAGCACTCCCTCCGGCGCCCGTCGTGGCCCTCGTCACGTCCGGCCGGACGGTCGGCGTCGTGCGGGTGACCGCCCGGCGCGCCGCCGTCCTCACCGCCTGCCTCCTGCTGGCCGGCTGCGGCGGCGAGGCCGCTGACCCGGAACCGCGTGCGGAGCCGGCCCCCGCCGAGGCCGGGCAGTCGGCGGCGTCGACCGCCGACCCGGCGACGGCGACCACCCCCGCGGAGGCCGCGCTGGCCGTGGCGCTGCGCGCCGAGGACCTCCCCGCCGGCTGGACGGTGCAGGCCAACCCGGTGGCCGACGGCGACCTGTCCGACGACCCGAGCCTCGAGGGCATCTGCGGTGTCTCCTTTCCCTCGGAGGCACACCGGACGGCGAAGCACCCCGTCGTCGGGCTGGACCCCGAGGGCACCGCGACGGTGGTCTCCGAGGCGATCGCCTACGACTCCGCCGACGCCGGCGCACTCGCGCTGACCGAGCTGCGTGACGCCTTCGAGTCCTGCCCGGCCGGCGACCGGACCCTCGTCGAGCCCCCGGCCGTCGAGGGGCTCGCCGGCACCGTCGTCGCCGTCCGCTACCGGCTGGCGGACGGCACGACCCAGGACGTCGTCGCCCAGGGGCGTGGCGCGGTGGTGTCGGTGCTCATCGCGGAGGATCCTGCGGCGGGCGCAGCGGCGGCCGGGAGCATCGCCACCCGGATGGCGGCCCTGCCCGCGCCGGCGATCGGCGGCTGAGCCGCCCCACGACGAGAGGACCCGCATGAGCAGCGACGACGGCCTGTACCGGGGCGATGCCCCGAGCTCCCCGCCGCCGCACCAGCCGGCCGTCGGCGCCGCGCCGGGCCACGGCGCACCGCCCGGCTACGGCCCGCCCCTCGGGTACGCCCCGCCGCCCGGACACGGCGCCGGCTACGGCCCGCCTCCCGGCTACGGCCTACCTCCCGGCTACGGCCCGCCTCCCGGCTACGGGCCCCCGCCCGGCTACCCCGGCCACTTCCGCCGGCCCACCAACACGATGGCCATCCTCGCCCTGGTGATGGCCTTCGTCTTCGCCCCGGCCGGCCTGGTCCTCGGGGTCGTGGCCCGCCGGCAGATCCGGGAGACCGGCGAGGAGGGCGACGGCCTAGCCCTGGCCGGGATCATCATCGGGGCGATCGCCTGCGCGCTCGTCGTCCTCGCGTTGGTGCTGTGGTTCGTCGCGCTCGCCTCGCTGTCGAGCGTCTCCTTCGGCCCCTGAGGAGGCTCCGTCAGGACTCCGGCGGGGTGAAGGACGTGGTGCGCTGCATGCCGGCGGCGCGGCCCTTGCCGGCGATGACCAGGGCCATCTTGCGGCTGGCCTCGTCGATCATCTCGTCGCCCAGCATCGCCGAGCCCTTGGCGCCGCCGGCCTCCGAGGTGGACCACTGGTAGGCGTCGAGGATCAGCTCGGCGTGGTCGTAGTCGGCCTGGGACGGCGCGTAGATCTCGTTCGCCGCGTCGATCTGGCCCGGGTGCAGCACCCACTTGCCGTCGAAGCCGAGCACCGCCGAGCGCTTGGCCACCTCGCGGAACGCCTCCACGTCGCGGACCTGCAGGAACGGCCCGTCGATGGCCTGCACCCCGCGGGCGCGGGCGGCCATCAGGATCTGCATGAGGATGTAGTGGAACGGGTCGCCGGCGTAGTCCGGATGCAGCGCGCCCACCACGAGTGACTTCATGTTGATGCTGGCCATGAAGTCGGCCGGGCCGAAGATGATCGTCTCGATCCGCGGGCTGGCGAACGCGATCGCGTTGACGTTGATCAGGCCCTGCGCGTTCTCGATCTGCGCCTCGATGCCGATCCGGCCCACCTCCAGGCCGGTGGACTTCTCGATCTGGGTGAGCAGCAGGTCCAGCGCCTGCACCTGGGCGGCGTCGACCACCTTGGGCAGCATCAGGCAGTCCAGGTTCGCCCCGGCGCCCGCCACGACCTCGATCACGTCGGAATAGGTCCACTCCGTCGTCCAGTCGTTGACCCGGACGGTGCGGATCTTCTCCCCCCACCCGCCCTCGTTCAGCGCCGCGACGATGTTCTTGCGCGCACCCGGCTTGGCCAGTGGCGCGCAGGCGTCCTCCAGGTCGAGGAACACCTGGTCGGCCGGCAGGCCCTTCGCCTTCTCCAGGAACCGCGGGTTGCTGCCCGGGACGGCGAGGTTGGAACGGCGGGATCGGAGCTCGGCCACGGTGCCTCCGCTTCAAGGGATCAGGTCGTCACCGGAGACTAGCCAGGAGGGCAGAAATGGCCATTTCCGCCCCTCAGGTGGCCGGTTCCACCAGGGTCGAGGGCCGGCTGGCCCGCACCACGAGCGCGACACCGACGACGACGAGCAGCACGCCGGGCAGCGCGAGCAGCGGCGGCACCTGCCCGAGCAGTACCACCGCGAACAGCAGCGCCCCGGGCACCTCGAGCAGGACGACGAGGGAGACGACCGTCGGGCCGACCGAGGAGAGCACCAGGTTGAGCAGCGTGTGGCCGAGCAGCTGCGCGCAGACCGTGATCGCCGCGATGAGCAGCCAGTCCCTCCCGCTGAAGCCGGCCAGCGGGGCGTCGACCACGACCGCGCCGACGGCGATGGCCAGCGCGCAGACGGAGTAGCAGACCACCGCGTACGCCGAGGTGGTCAGCCGCTGCCGGGCCCGCGCGCCGGCCAGCACGTACCCGCCGGCGCAGATGGCCCCGAGCAGCGCCAGGGCGTCCCCGGCCAGCGCCCGCACGCTGACGCTGACGTCCACCCCGGCGATGAGGGCGACGCCGACCACCGCGAGCACCAGCCCCCACCAGATCGCCGCGGGCAGCCGCACGCCGCTGAGCCGGGTGGCCAGCGCCGTCCAGACGGGGGTCGTCGTGACCAGGGCGGTCGAGGCGGCGACCGTCGTCATCGACAGGCTGGGCAGCCAGGCGGCGAAGTGCGCGGCGAGGAACAGCCCGGCCACCACCGAGCTGCCGAGGTGGCGCGGGCGCAGGCCGGCCAGGGTCGACCGGTCCCGGAGCAGCAGCACCGGGAGCAGCACCGCCGCCCCGCCCACGTTGCGCCAGAAGGCCAGCGCCAGCATCGGCGCGGTCACCAGGGTGGTCAGCGGCGCCGACAGCGAGATGCCGAGGACGGCCAGCGCGATGATCCCGACGTCCCGGCCGCCGGGCCGGTGCACCGCCCACGCGGCGGAAGCGGTGGACGCGGCGGGAGTGCTCAGCGCGGCACCCGGATCCGGCCCCGGGCGACCGGCACCACCGCCCCCTGCACGGTGGCCGCGGTGGCCCGCCCCCCGGCGGCGGTGACGGTGCAGGTCAGCACCGACGGGCGGCCCAGCGCCTCACCCTGGCGGACGACGTAGGACGACGTGCCGTCGGGGGCGAGCAGCCCGGCGGCGACCAGCCAGACGCCCGCGCCCAGGGCGGCCGAGCCGGTGGCGGGGTCCTCGCCCCACGCCAGGTCGTTCGCGAACACCCGCGCGTAGGCGGTGGAGGTCGCGGCGTCCCACGACAGCACCGAGACCCCTTCCCCCACGCCGAGCTCGCCGAGGAGCGCGGGGACCGGCGCCGCGTCGTCGACCACCTCGGGCCGGACCGCCAGGAAGCCGAACGGCAGCCCGCACCCGGCGACGTGCGCGGGCAGGCCGACGACGTCGGCGGCCGACAGGCCCATGGCCTCGGCCAGCACCCCCGGCTCCGGGCCGTCCTCGAGCGTGGGCCGCCCGCCGGAGAGGGTGGCGCCGTCGTCGTCCACCACGACGTCGAGGACGCCGGCGCCGCACTCCTGGCGCACGGTGCCCGCCGGTGACCGTCCGGCCCGGACCAGCGTGTGTGCCGCGCCGACGCTCGGGTGGCCGGCGAAGGGCAGCTCGGCGAACGGCGTGAAGATGCGCACCCGGTACGTGGCGCCGGAGCCCTCGGTCGGCGCGCACAGGAACGAGGTCTCCGACAGGTGGAACTCGAAGGCCAGCGCCTGGCACTGCTCGGTGGTCAGCCCGTCGGCGTCGAAGACGACGGCCAGCGGGTTGCCCGCGAACGCGCGCGGGGCGAAGACGTCGACGACCTCGTACTCGAGTTCGGGTCCAGGGGACGACACGCCGCCGACGGTAGCCTCAGCGCCGGCGACCTGGCCTCGTGAGGTCACGCGCATCCAGCTACCGCACCCTCGGCACGGAGCCGACGAGCGCCATCGAGGAGGTTCCGTGACGACGGTGACGAGGGCCTACGTGTCCCGGCTGGCCGGGCTGCCGGTGTTCGACCCCAACGGCGACCGCGTCGGCAAGGTCCGCGACGCCGTCGTCGCGCTGCGCGTGGGGACGGCGGCTCCCCGGGTGCTGGGGCTGGTGGTCGAGGTCGCCGCCCGCCGGCGCATCTTCGTGCCGATGGGCCGGGTGACCGCGGTCGACACCGGCGCGGTCGTGCTGGCCTCGGGCACGCTGAACCTCAAGCGCTTCGAGCAGCGGGCCGGCGAGACCCTGGTCCTCGGCGAGCTGCTGGACCGCTCGGTGCGCATCGCGGAGTCCGACCGCCCGGCGCACGTGGTCGACGCCGGGATGGAGCAGACCCGCACCGGCGACTGGGTGCTGTCCCGGCTCGCCGTCCAGGAACCCGGCCGGCTGGGCCGCCGCGGGCAGCTGCACACGCTGGCCTGGGACGAGGTCACCGGCCTGGCGCTGCCGCAGACCGGCCAGGGCGCCGAGACGCTGATCGCCACCTACCGCGAGCTCAACGCCGCCGACCTCGCCCACGCGCTGCAGGACCTGCCGATCAAGCGCCGGCACGAGGTCGCCGAGGCGCTGGACGACGAGCGGCTGGCCGACGTCCTCGGGGAGCTGCCGGAGGCCGACCAGATCACCATCCTCGGCACCCTCGCCGAGTCGCGCGCCGCCGACGTCCTGGAGGTGATGGACCCCGACGACGCCGCCGACCTGCTCGCCGAGCTGTCCAACGTGGACCGCAACCGGCTGCTGGAGCTCATGGAGCCCGACGAGGCCGAGCCGGTGCGCCAGCTGCTGCAGTACTCCGAGGACACCGCCGGCGGGATCATGACCAGCGAGCCGGTGATCCTCTCCCCCGACGCCACCATCGCCGAGGCGCTGGCCCGGGTGCGCGAGCCGGAGCTGACCCCGGCGCTGGCCAGCCAGGTGTACGTGTGCCGGCCGCCCTCGGCCACGCCCACCGGCCGCTACCTCGGGCTGGCCCACATCCAGCGGCTGCTGCGCGAACCGCCGTCCACGCTGGTCAGCGGGGTTCTCGACGACCTGGAGCCGCTGCGTCCGGAGGCCCCGCTGGCCGAGGTGACCCGCTACTTCGCCACCTACAACCTGGTCGCCGCCCCGGTCGTGGACACCCAGGGCCGGCTGGTGGGCGCGGTCAGCGTCGACGACGTGCTCGACCACCTGCTGCCCGAGAACTGGCGCGAGCGGGCCCGCCGTGGCTGAGGGCCGCCGCCTCGACGTCCCCCGGGGTGCGCGCGGGTTCGGCAGCTTCCTGCGGCTGGACCCCGACGCGGTCGGCCGGTTCGCCGAGGGCATCGCCAGGTTCCTCGGCACCGGCCGGTTCCTCGCCGTCCAGACGGTGATCGTCATCGTCTGGATCGTCCTCAACGTCTTCGCGATCCGCCTGCAGTGGGACCCCTATCCCTTCATCCTGCTCAACCTGGCGTTCTCCACCCAGGCCGCCTATGCGGCGCCGCTGATCCTGCTGGCCCAGAACCGGCAGGCCGACCGCGACCGGGTGCAGGCCGAGGAGGACCGCGCCCGCGCGGCGTCCACCCGCGCCGACACCGAGTACCTGGCCCGGGAGCTGGCCTCGCTGCGGGTCGCCGTCGGTGAGCTGGCCACCCGCGACTTCATCCGTGGCGAGCTGAACCGGCTGGTCCACGACGAGGACGACGAGCACGGCGACCGGAAGAAGAAGGGCGGCGGCAAGAAGCGCCGGGAGGTCGTGGACCCGACCGTGTGACCACCCCGGGCCCGCGACGGGCGGGCCCGACCCGACGTGACACGCTGCACTCCCTGCAACGTTGCACACTGTGCAGCCCGGGTGCATGATCGTCGCCGTGGCTGAACGGGGTCTGCGCGAGCGGAAGAAGGCCGGCACCCGCGAGGCGCTGGCCGCCGCCACGCTGCAGCTGGCCGTGGAACGCGGCTGGGAGCACGTGACCGTCGAGGCGATCACCGCCGCGGCGGACGTGTCCTACCGGACGTTCTTCAACCACTTCTCCGCCAAGGAGGAGGCGCTGCTGGTCCCCGCCGGCCCGGACCAGCCCCGCCTGTCGGCCCGGCTGCGCGCCCAGCCGCCCGGCACCGCGGTGCTCGACGCCGTCCGGGCCGCGCTGCACGAGGAGCTGGCCGAGCTCGAGCGCGACCCCGCTGCCCTGCGGGACCGGATGACCGTCGTCCTGGCCACCCCCTCGCTCATCCCCCGGCTGGTCGAGATGGGCTCGGCCGACGAGCGGGAGACGGCCCAGGCCATCGCCGAGCGCACCGGCCAGGACGTCGAGGCCGACCTCTACCCCGCCCTGCTCGCCGCCGTCGTCTCCGCCGCCGTGCGGGTGACCCTGTGGCGCTGGCAGCAGCTCGGCGGCGCGACCGGGCTGGTGACGGTGGTCGACGAGGCGCTGGACGCCCTCGCCGGCGGGCTCCCGCCCCCTCCACCGGTCGCCTGACCCCTCCCGCACGCCTCTCCCCCGACACCCCCACCGACAGGAGCAGCATGTCCACGACCGCCGAGTCCGGCACCGCCGGGGCGGCCACCACGCAGGCCAGGATGAGCCGACGGGAGGTCCTCCAGGCGCTGTCCGGCCTGATGCTGGGCATCTTCGTGTCCATCCTGGCGGCGACCGTCGTCTCCAACGCCCTCCCGGTGATCATCGCCGACCTGAACGGCAGCCAGTCCATCTACACCTGGGTGGTCACCGCCGAGCTCCTGGCCATGACCGCCTCGGTCCCGCTGTGGGGCAAGCTCGCCGACCTGGTGAGCCAGAAGCTCCTGGTCCAGCTGTCCCTGGCGCTCTTCGTCGCCGGCTCGCTGCTGGCCGGGTTCTCGCAGGACACCGGCACGCTGATCGTGGCCCGGGTCATCCAGGGCCTGGGCGCCGGTGGCCTCACCGCGCTGGTCCAGATCGTGATGGCGGCGATGATCCCGCCGCGCGAGCTGGGCCGGTACGCCGGCGTCTTCGGCGCCGTCTTCGCCGTCGCCACGGTCGCCGGGCCGCTGATCGGCGGCGTCATCGTGGACACCTCCTGGCTCGGCTGGCGCTGGTGCTTCTTCATGGGCGCCCCGTTCGCCCTGGTCGCGATC
Source organism: Geodermatophilus sabuli (assembly GCF_900215145.1). Classification (GTDB taxonomy): domain Bacteria; phylum Actinomycetota; class Actinomycetes; order Mycobacteriales; family Geodermatophilaceae; genus Geodermatophilus; species Geodermatophilus sabuli. Next base: position 40,500 of record NZ_OBDO01000009.1, read on the forward strand.
GTGCTGCTGCAGAAGACGCTGAAGCTCACGCAGGTCCGCCGCGGCGGCGTGCACATCGACTGGCTGGGCGCGCTGCTGATCACCGCCGGGGTGAGCACCCTGCTGATCTGGGTCACCCTGGCCGGCAACGAGTTCGACTGGGCGTCCGGCACGACGGCACTCATGGTCGGCGGCGCGGTCGTGCTGCTGGCGCTGGCCGTGCTGGTCGAGTCCCGGTCGCCCGAGCCGGTCATCCCGCTGGACATCTTCCGCAACCGCACGGTCACCCTCACCACGCTGGCCAGCGCCCTCGTCGGCATCGCGATGTTCGGCGGCACGGTGTTCCTGTCGCAGTACTTCCAGATCTCGCTGGGCTACTCCCCCACCGAGGCCGGGCTGCTCTCGCTCCCGATGATCGCCGGCCTGCTCGTCTCCTCGACGGTGGCCGGTGCACTGATCACCAAGACCGGCACCTGGAAGCGGTTCCTCGTCGCCGGCGGCGTCCTGATGACCGTCGGCTTCGGGCTGCTGGCCACGATCGACGCGCAGACCTCGATCTGGGTGCTCGGCGCGTACATGGTGGTGCTCGGCGTCGGCGTCGGCCTGCTCATGCAGAACCTCGTCCTCGCGGCGCAGAACGACGTCCCGGCCCGTGAGCTGGGGTCGGCCACCTCGGTGCTGTCGTTCTTCCGCAGCCTCGGCGGCACGGTCGGGGTCAGCGTGCTCGGCGCGGTGCTGGCCAGCCGGGTCGCCGGCGACCTGAGCGTCCTCGGTGGCGGTGCGGCCGAGGGTGGGACGACGGTCCCCGACGTCTCCAGCCTGCCGCCGGAGATCGCCGGCCTGGTCCAGGACGCCTACGGCAACGCGACCGCGGAGCTGTTCCTCATCGCCACCCCGCTGGCCGCCCTGGCGCTCCTCGTCGTCCTCTTCATCAAGGAGAAGCCGCTGAAGACGACCTCGGGCGCGGAGCGGCTGGCCGAGGAGCAGGCCCAGCTGCCCCTCGCGCACTGACGCACCCTGATCGGCGAGCTGCCGTGGTCCTCCCCGCGGAGGGCCACGGCGGTTCCGCGTGCGGGGCCGGTTGCGTCGTACCCCCGCGGCACGATCGGCCCGTGACGCGCACGCACACCGTCACCGGGTCGCCGATCGGCCCGCTGACGCCGGTGACCGAGGACGGCGCGCTGGTCGCGCTGTTCATGGAGCTGCCCGGCCGCACTCCCGACGCGGCCGTGCTCGGGCAACGGGACGACGCCTCGTCCGCCGACGTCGTCCGCCAGCTCGGCGAGTACTTCTCCGGCGAGCGGACGGCGTTCGACCTCCTCCTGCGGCCGTCCGGGAACGAGCTGCAGCTGGCCGTCTGGCGGCTCATGGCGGAGATCCCCTACGGCGAGACCCGCTCGTACGGCGCCCTCGCCCGGCAGCTCGGCGACCGGACCCTCGCCCAGGCCGTGGGCGCGGCGTGCGGGCGCAACCCGCTGCCGGTCGTCGTCCCGTGCCACCGGGTGGTCGGTGCCGACGGGAGCCTGGTCGGCTTCGGTGGCGGGCTGCCCCGCAAGCGGTTCCTGCTCGACCTGGAGCAGCGCGCCCAGCGGCTGTTCTGACGCCGGATCAGCCGGCGAGGACGTGCACCAGCGCGCCGGCAGCCCCGGCGAGCACCAGGACGACGATGAACGGCGCCCGCAACGCCAGCGCGACCGCGGCCACGGCGAGCCCGGCCAGCCGACCGTCGACGACGATCGCGCCGTCGGTCGTGGCCGCCTGGACGGCGACCAGCGCGGCCAGCAGTGCGGCCGGGACGAAGTCCACGACCCGCGCCACCCACGGCTGCTCGACCCAGGCGGCGGGCACCGACAGGCCGGCCAGCTTGAGCAGGTAGCAGCCCACCGACCCCGCGACGACCGCCACCCACAACGCGGTGCCGGTCACGCCGCCCCCTCCGCCGCCGCCGTCCTCCGGGGCCGTCCGGCGAGGGCCACGGCCACCACCGCGGCGATGACCTGCACCCCTACCGGCACGAACGGCGTCAGCGCCAGCGCCACCACCGCCCCGCCCACGGCGACCCGCCGCTGCACCGCCGCCTCGGGGTACGACCGCCGCAGCCGCGGCCAGAGCAGGGCGAGGAACGCGGCCGGGACGACGGCGTCCAGCGCGGCCAGCGCGGCACCGCTGAGCGCGGCCGCGCCGAGCGAGCCGACCACGGTGGTGAGGTTCCAGACGACGAAGATCGTCGCCCCGCCGGCGAGGAAGGCCAGCCGCGCCAGCTTCCGGTCGGGCGCGGCGATGGCCAGCGCCGTCGTCTCGTCGATGATCCAGTGCGCCGTCCCGAGCCGGGGCACGACGCCCCGCAGACGCAGCAGCGGGACCAGCCGGACGCCGTAGACGGTGTTGCGGGAGCCGAGCAGCAGTGCACTGCCGACGGCGGCCAGCGCGCTGCCGCCCGCGCCGAGCACGCCGACGAGGGCGAACTGGCTGGCGCCGGTGAACATGAGCAGCGACATCGTCACGGCCTGCCACAGATCCAGACCCGCGGCGTCGGCGGCCGCGCCGAAGGCCACGCCGTAGAGACCGACCGCCAGCCCCAGGCCGACCGCGTCGCGGAGGGTGGCGGAGCGCTCGGCGGACACGGCGTCGAGGTTAGGACCGCCGGCCGACGGTCCTGCCGACCCCCTCGGTGCGTACCGGATCACTCCGTCGGCGGCGCGGCAGCCCCCGCGCGCCGCCGTACAGTGGCAGGTGACCCGTGCGCGCAGGTCGCCGCCGCCTCTCGGCGGGCCGGCCCGGGTCCCCCGTCGAAGGAGACAGACGCAACGATGTCCGCCCCGCTGACCGGCACGCCGGCGCTCGACGCCGTCACCGCCGCTCTGGCCACCGTGCAGGACCCGGAGATCAACCGCCCGCTCACCGAGCTGGGCATGGTCAAGGACGTCCAGATCGCCGAGGACGGCGCCGTCCGGGTCGAGGTGTACCTCACCGTGTCGGGCTGCCCGATGCGCGACACCATCACCAACCGGGTCACCCAGGCCGTCTCGGCCGTCCCCGGGGTGACCTCGGTGCAGGTCGGCCTCGACGTGATGGACGACGAGCAGCGCGCCGAGCTGCGCCGCACCGTCCGTGGCACCGACGCCGCCGACCCGGTGATCCCGTTCGCCCAGCCGGGTTCGCTGACCCGCGTGTACGCCGTCGCCTCCGGCAAGGGCGGCGTCGGCAAGTCGTCGGTGACCGTCAACCTCGCCGCGGCGCTGTCCAGGCGCGGGCTGTCGGTCGGCGTGGTGGACGCCGACATCTACGGCCACTCGGTGCCGCGGATGCTGGGCGTCGACGACAAGCCGACCCAGGTCGACAACATGATCATGCCGCCGCAGGCCTACGGCGTGAGGGTCATCTCGATCGGCATGTTCACCCCCGGCAACACCCCGGTCGTGTGGCGCGGGCCGATGCTGCACCGTGCGCTGCAGCAGTTCCTCGCCGACGTGTGGTGGGGCGACCTCGACGTCCTCCTGCTGGACCTCCCGCCCGGCACCGGCGACGTCGCCATCTCCATCGCCCAGCTGCTGCCCAACGCCGAGATCCTCGTCGTGACGACGCCGCAGCTGGCCGCGGCCGAGGTGGCCGAGCGGGCCGGCGCGATCGCCACCCAGACCCACCAGCAGGTGGTCGGCGTCATCGAGAACATGTCCTGGATGGACCTCCCCGACGGCTCCCGCGTGGAGGTCTTCGGGTCCGGGGGCGGCCAGACCGTCTCCGACGCGCTGACCCGCACCCTCGGTGCGCGGGTCCCGCTGCTCGGCCAGATCCCGCTCGACACCCGGGTGCGCGAGGCCGGCGACGCCGGTGCCCCGGTCGTGCTGGCCGACCCCGAGTCCCCCGCCGCCCAGGCGCTGACCGCGATCGCCGACGGGCTGGCCAGCCGTCAGCGCGGGCTGTCCGGCATGTCGCTGGGGCTCACCCCGGTCCGCCGCTGACCTGACCGACGCCTCGAGAGGCCGGCTCCCCACCCGGGAGCCGGCCTCTTCGCGGTCGCCGGACCGCCCGCATCGCCGGCGTTCCTCGTGCCCAGCCGGGGCTGCAGGACCGGCGATCTGCGAGGAACGCCGGCAATGGGTGGACTACGTCGCGTCGGGGTCGAACGGCGGCGGGGTGGCCGCGTCGCGGGAGCGGACGGCGTCACGGCCGGCCACGGTCGCGCCCGCGCCGGCCGTCGCCAGCCCGGCCGACCCGGTGGCGCTGCCGCGGCGCACCGCGGGGGCCCCGTCGTCGGCGAGCAGCTGGTTCCGGATGAACGTCTTGGGGTGGTACTGGCGCAGGTCGAGGTCGCGCAGCCTGGCGAGGTCGTCGCCCAGGGACTCGTCCATCTGGGCGCGGACGCCGGTGATCGCCTCGCGCACCTTCCTCAGCCCCGTCGCGGCGTCCTTGGCCAGGTCCGGCAGCCGTTCGGGCCCGAAGATGAACAGCGCGGCGAGCGCGAGGACGATGATCTCGCCCCAGCCGATCGAGTCGAACACGAAACCGCTCCCGTCGTCCCGCGGACCACCTGCCGCCGCGGTCCTCCAGCCTAGGCGCGCGAGAGCGCCGGGTCAGTGCCCCGATCCGGGGGGTGGCCGGGGTCTCAGGCCTCGTCGAGCGTGGCCTCGACGGTCGTGGAGGCCCCGCCGCGGATGAGCTCGATGCGGACCGTCTCGCCCGGTTCGTGGGCGTCGACGGCGACGACGAGCTCCTCGGAGCTGCCGACCGCGTCGTCGTCCACCGCGATGATCACGTCCTGCTCCCGGATGCCGGCCTCCGCCGCGCCGCTGCCGGGCTCGACGTTGACGACGAGCGCGCCGTCCCGGGTGCCGTCGGTGACCGAGCGGGCGTTGACACCCAGTGCGGCGTGCACGGCACGGCCGGTGCTGATCAGCTGCTCGGCGATGTCCCGGACGGTGTCGATGGGGATGGCGAAGCCGAGGCCGACGCTGCCGCCGCCGAGGGAGGCGATGGCGGTGTTGATGCCGATGACCTCCCCGGAGCCGTTGACCAGCGCGCCGCCGGAGTTGCCGGGGTTGATGGGGGCGTCGGTCTGGACGGCGCTGATGACGGCGTTGGTGTCACTGCCCTCCCCCGACAGCCGCACCGGCCGGTCCAGCGCGCTGACGATGCCGCTGGTGACCGTGCTGGCCAGGCCCAGCGGGGAGCCGATCGCGACGACGGGGTCGCCGACGACGACGTCGCCGGACTCGCCCAGCGCCGCGGTGAGCAGGCCGGGCTTCTCGACCTTGAGGACGGCGATGTCGCTGGCCGGGTCGCGGCCCACGATGCGGGCCGCGGAGCCGCTGCCGTCGGAGAAGACCGCGCGGATCTCCGCACCCTCGACGCCGTCGGCACCGGAGATGACGTGGTTGTTGGTGACGATGTAGCCGTTCTCGCCGTCGACGACCACCCCGGAGCCGGTGGCGCCGGCCTCGCCGAGGCGGACCTCGACGGAGACCACCGTCGGGGTGACCCGCTCGGCGATGTCGGAGACGGAACCCGGTTCGCGGGAGACGCCCTCGCTGGTCTCGTTGAGCTGGGCGCCGGGCGCCAGCAGCGGGGTCTCGCTCGCGGTGCGGGTCAGCAGGTAACCGGCGGCGCCGCCGATGGCACCGACCAGCACGACGGCGAGCAGGACCAGGACCGACAGCCGGATCGACAGGTCGCGCAGCCGCAGCTTCCGGCGGCCCCTCGCGTCGACGACGACGGGGCCGGGCTGGTCCTCCGGCTCCTCGAAGACCGCCGGACCGGTGAGGCCGGCCGGGGCGTGCGGGTCCCGCCAGGGGTCGGAGCGGGCGTCGGGCTTCCACCACGGCCCGGTGGCGGTGCGGCGGCGTCCCGGCCGGCCGCCCGGCGGCTCTTGGAGCCCGCGCCGATCCGGTCCGGGCGGCGCGAACGCGCGCAGCACCGCCTCGGGCGGCGGCGGCGGGAGCGGGCGCGCCGGCGGGGCCGGTCGGTCGCCGGCGAAGCTGCCCTGGACGGCGGCCGGCCGCCCGAAGGCGGCTCGCTGGGAGGGATCGGGCGCCGGAGGGCGCAGGACGGCGGGGCGGGTGCCGCCGGGCGGGGGGTCGAAGCCGCCGACGCCGGCCCCCGGGCGCGCGAAGACCTCGTCGGGGACCGGTGCCTCGTCGGCCGGCCGCGACTGGTCGGGGGCCTCCGGGTTCTCGGGCAGCGGGTCCTCCCCGGACGCGGTGTCGGTGCGGCTGTTCAGGGTGTTCCGCCGGGGCGACCGACGGTGGTGTCCAGGATGATGGAGCGCACCACCGGCGGGGCGATCTCGGTGCGCTGCTCCGAGGAGGAACCGGCCACCGAGGCCGGCTCCCGGGGATCGGTGTCCGGGACGTCGGCGGGGAGCCCCAGGGCCAACACGGTGACACCGAGGCCGAGCCCGGCGATCGTGCCGGCGACCCCGCGCCGCAGCCACCGGGCATGGCCGGGGCGCTCGGCGGCCGGCGGGGGCGGCGTCAGAGGCACCGACCACGAGCCGGTGGGGCCGGAGACGGTCAACTGCCCGGGCCCGGCGCTCAGCCCGCCGCCGGCACCGGGGACGTCTGCGGTGAAGGGGATCGCGCACAGCCGGGAGAGCAGGTCACCGGGCACCGCGACCTCGGAGCAGGTGTGCAGGGCGTCCTTGGCCTCCCGCTGGGCCTGTACGGCCATCCGGCACTGGGCGCAGCCGGCCAGGTGCCGGGCGGCGCGGGCAGCGGGACCGCCGGCCAGCTCGCCGTCCACCAGGGCGGCGATGGCCTCCTGGGCCAGGTGGCTCTCGGGGATGTTCACCCCGCGCTCCCCTCCGCGACCACCGGGCGGCGCGGTGCCAGGTGCGCCAGGGCCTCGCGCAGCTGGACCCGGCCGCGGTGGATGCGGCTGCGGACCGTGCCGAGCTTGATGCCGAGGGTGGCCGCGATCTCCTCGTAGGTCAGCCCCTCGATGTCACAGAGGACGACGGCGACGCGGAACTCCGGTGACAGCGCGTCCAGCGCCGCCTGCACCTGCGGGTCGAGGTGGGTGTCGGAGTAGACCTGCTCGGGGCTCGGCGCGGTGCCGGGCAGGCGCTCGGTGTCCTCGGGCAGCGCGTCGAAGCGGATCCGCTGCCGGCGCCGCACCATGTCGAGGAACAGGTTGGTCGTGATCCGGTGCAGCCAGCCCTCGAAGGTGCCGGGGGAGAAGTCGGCCAGCGAGCGGAACACCCGGACGAACGTCTCCTGGGTGAGGTCCTCGGCGTCCTGCGGGTTGCCCGACAGCCGGTAGGCCAGCCGGTACACGCGGGCGGAGTGATCGCGCACGACCTGCTCCCAGGTGGGCGCGACCCACACCTCGACGCCGGACACGGCGGCCGGCTGCGCGGGGACGGCGGGGTCGGACACGGCTCCAGGATCGCAGACGGGGGCCGTTGCCTGCCCGCCCACGTCGGCGGGGCGGGGCGGGGCAGCTCGCTCGGGGCGCACGTCTTGCTCAACGGGCGGTTCGCCGCCCCGTGTTCCCGTTCACAGCAAGCTCACAGCCCAGCCGGTCGTGGGCGGTCACCGGCCGGCGGGCCACTACCCTCGCCCGTGATGAGCGCCGCGACGACGACAGGGCAGCGGGCACCGCGGCGCGCGCCGGCGAGCGAGGAGCGGAACCGGTCCGGAGCCGGGCGGTGAGCGCCCCGGGACCGCGGTCCGGGAGGGACGGCGCCGCCTACGCCGACCGCTTCGCGGCCGAGACGCCGGCCCTGGCCACGGCCCGGGCGCGGGCGGCACGGCTCGGCGGCCCGGCGCCGGTGGAGCCCGCGGTCGGCGCCGCCCTGGCCGTCCTGGCCGCCACCGGCGGCGCCCGCGCGGTCGTCTCGATCGGCAGCGGCGCCGGCGTGGTCGGGTTGTGGCTGCTGGAGGGCATGCGGCCCGACGGCGTCCTCACCGCCCTGGACGGCGACCCCGAGCAGCTGCGCGCGGCCCGCGTCGCCTTCGCCGAGGCCGGGCACCCGGCCGGCCGCACCCGGATGATCTTCGGGACGCCGGGCGAGGTGCTGCCCCGGCTGTCCCCCGGCGCCTACGACATGGTCGTCTGCGCCGGGCGCCCCACCGACTACGCCCGCCACCTGGACTCGCTGCTGGAGCTGGTGCGGGTGGGCGGCACGCTGACCTGCCACGGGCTGCTCGAGGACGACCGGATCGCCGACCGCACGGCCCGGGACGAGCAGACCGTCACCTGGCGGGAGCTGGCCCGCAGCGTGCGGGAACACGAGTCCCTGACGTCCGCCGTCCTGCCCATCGGGGCGGGCCTGCTGGTGGCGACCCGCCGCCGCTGAGGCGGTCCCCGGCGCCGGGGCGGCTACCGGGTCAGTCGGTGCCGGACTCCATCGCGGCGCGGTCGAGCAGCTCGTCCTCCTCGGAGACCGCTCCGCGCGAGGCGATCGCCTGCGCCCCGCCCGCGGCCATGGCGCCGATCAGCCCGGTCTTGGCCGCCTGCGCGGCCCCGATCGATGCCGGGGCGACGCCGCCGACCATGCCGATCGCCGCGTACTGCTCGAGCTTGGCCCGCGAGTCGGCGATGTCCAGGTTGCGCATGGTGAGCTGGCCGATGCGGTCCACCGGGCCGAACGCGGAGTCCTCGGTGCGCTCCATGGACAGCTTGTCCGGGTGGTAGCTGAACGCGGGGCCGGCGGTGTCGAGGACCGAGTAGTCCTCGCCGCGCCGCAGCCGCAGGGCCACCTCGCCGGTGACGGCCATGCCGACCCACCGCTGCAGCGACTCCCGCAGCATCAGCGACTGCGGGTCCAGCCAGCGCCCCTCGTACATCAGCCGGCCGAGGCGCCGCCCCTCGCTGTGGTACGTGGCGAGGGTGTCCTCGTTGTGGATCGCGTTGACCAGCCGCTCGTAGACGATGTGCAGCAGGGCCATCCCGGGTGCCTCGTAGATGCCCCGGCTCTTGGCCTCGATGATGCGGTTCTCGATCTGGTCGGACATGCCCAGGCCGTGCCGGCCGCCGATGGCGTTGGCCTCCAGCACCAGGTCGACGGCGGAGTCGAACTCCTTGCCGTTGATGCTGACCGGCCGCCCCTGGGCGAACCCGATCGTGACGTCCTCGGGGGCGATCTCGACGGCGGGGTCCCAGAACCGCACGCCCATGATCGGCTCGACGACCTCGATCCCGGCGTCCAGGTGCTCCAGCGACTTGGCCTCGTGGGTCGCGCCCCAGATGTTGGCGTCGGTGGAGTAGGCCTTCTCGGCGCTGTCCCGGTAGGGCAGGTCGTGGGCGAGCAGCCACTCCGACATCTCCTTGCGGCCGCCGAGCTCGGTGACGAAGTGAGCGTCCAGCCACGGCTTGTAGATCCGCAGGGAGGGGTTGGCGAGCAGGCCGTACCGGTAGAACCGCTCGATGTCGTTGCCCTTGTAGGTCGAGCCGTCGCCCCAGATCTGGACGTCGTCCTCGAGCATGGTGCGCACCAGCAGGGTGCCGGTGACCGCCCGGCCGAGCGGGGTGGTGTTGAAGTAGCTGCGGCCGCCGGAGCGGATGTGGAACGCGCCGCAGGTCAGGGCCGCGAGGCCCTCCTCCACCAGCGCCGCCCGGCAGTCGACCAGGCGGGCGATCTCCGCGCCGTACGCCGTGGCCCGCCCCGGCACCGAGGCGATGTCCGGCTCGTCGTACTGCCCGATGTCCGCGGTGTAGGTGCAGGGCACCGCACCCTTGTCGCGCATCCACGCGACCGCCACCGAGGTGTCGAGTCCGCCGGAGAAGGCGATGCCGACGCGCTCGCCGACCGGGAGTGAGGTGAGGACCTTGGACACGAGAAGAAGTATGCACGCCGCTGCATGATCATGCACAGGCGGGGGGGCGCGCCCACCCCGGCGGCCTACACCAGGGCGCGGGCCCCCTTGCCGAGGACGGTCACCCCGCCGGCGCTCACGTGGTAGCGCTCGCGGTCGCTGGAGAGGTCGACGCCGAGGCGCGCCCACGGCGGGACGACGACGTTCTTGTCGAGGATGGCCCGCCGGACGTAGGCGCCCTCACCGACGAACACGCCGTCCATGAGCACGCTGTCCTCGACCCGCGCCCCCCGCTCGACCCGCACGCCCGGGGAGATCACCGAGTTGTGCACCGACCCGCCACCGATGATCGCGCCCGCACTGACCATCGACTCCTCGGCCCGGCCGCCGAGCACGAACTTCGCCGGGGGCAGTTGCGGCGGGAGGGTGAGGATCGGCCAGCGGTCGTTGTAGAGGTTGAAGATCGGGGTGACCGACACGAGGTCCATGTGCGCGTCGAAGTAGGAGTCGATCGTCCCGACGTCCCGCCAGTAGCCGTGGTCCCGCTCGCTGGCACCCGGGACGATGTTGGTGGAGAAGTCGTAGACCCACGCGTCGCCGGCCTCGGCCAGCATCGGCATGATCGAGCCGCCCATGTCGTGGGCGGAGTCCTCGTCCTCCGCGTCGGCCCGCAGCGCCTCCAGCAGCGCGTCGGTGGTGAACACGTAGTTGCCCATGGAGGCGAAGCTCTCCTCGGGCGAGTCCGGCAGGGCCGGCGGGTCGGCGGGCTTCTCCAGGAACCCACGCACCTTCCCCTCGGCGTCGGCGTCGATGACCCCGAACTCGGTCGCCTCGGCCCGCGGCACGCGCAGGCCCGCGATGGTGACCCCCGCCCCGGTCTGCACGTGCTGGTCGATCATCTGCGCCGGGTCCATGCGGTAGACGTGGTCGGCGCCGAAGACCATGACGATGTCGGGCCGCGCGTCGTAGATGAGGTTCAGGCTCTGGAAGATCGCGTCGGCGCTGCCGGTGTACCAGCGCGGCCCGAGCCGCTGCTGGGCCGGCACCGGGGTGATGAAGTTCCCCAGCATCTGCGACAGCCGCCACGTGGTGGTGATGTGCCGGTCGAGGCTGTGGCTCTTGTACTGGGTGAGGACGGCGATCTGCCGGACCTCGGCGTTGACGAGGTTGGACAGCACGAAGTCGATGAGCCGGTAGTTGCCGCCGAACGGCACCGCCGGTTTGGCCCGGTCCGCGGTCAGGGGGGCCAGCCGCTTGCCCTCACCGCCGGCCAGGACGATGCCGAGAACCCGAGGACCGCCACGCATGTCACGCAACGTAGCCGCTGGGCGGGGCTGTCGCCGCCTCACGGCGCATGGCGGTCATCCCGAGTAGGAGACGGCTGCCTGGTGCCGGACGGAGCCGCCCCCCGCGGGGTACCGCCGCGAGCCTGCGAGCGGTGGGGGCAGGAGGTCCTCCTAGGGTGCGGCGCGTGCGCATCGGCATGGTGACCCGCGAGTGGCCGCCGGACGTCTACGGCGGCGCCGGGGTGCACGTGGAGCACCTCGCGGCGGCCCTGCGGGCGCTCCCGGACGGGCCCGAGCTCGACGTCCACTGCTTCGGCGGGCCCCGGGAGGACGCCACCGGGCACGCCGTCCCGGCCGGCCTGTCCGGTGCCAACGGCGCGCTGCAGGCCCTGGGGGTCGACGTCGAGATCGCGGGAGCGCTGGCCGGCGTCGACCTGGTGCACAGCCACACCTGGTACGCCAACGCCGCGGGCCTGTTAGCCGCCCTGGTGCACGGGGTGCCGCACGTGGTGACCGCCCACTTTCCCGAGCCGCGCCGGCCGTGGAAGGCCGACCAGCTCGGCGGCGGCTACCGGCTCTCCTCGTGGGTGGAGCGCACCGCCCACCTCACCGCCGACGCGGTGGTGGCGGTCAGCGCCGGTATGCGCGACGACGTGCTCGCCGTCTACCCGGAGCTGGACCCCGCCCGGGTGCACGTGGTGCACAACGGTGTCGACGCCGAGGCCTACCGGCCGGTCGAGGCGCCGGACGTCGTCCGGAGGCTGGGGGTCGACCCGGCCCGGCCCTACGCGCTGTTCGTCGGGCGGATCACCCGGCAGAAGGGCGTGCCGCACCTGCTGGCCGCCGCCGAGCAGCTGCCCCCCCCCGACGACCCCACCACCTTCGAGGCCGGGCTCGCCACCCGCGTCGCCGAGCTGCTCGCCGATCCGGACCGCGCCGCGGCGATGGGCGCGGCCGGCCGGGAGCGGGTGCTCGCCGAGTTCGGCTGGCCGGCCGTGGCGCGGCGGACGGTCGACGTCTACTCCGCCGTCCTCGGCGCGCGGAGCTGACCGCGCCGCTGGGGTACCGTCGCTGCGCCGGCTCGTGCCGGCGACGCCCGTGCAGCGAAGTCCGGTGGGAACCCGGCGCTGTCCCGCAACTGTGAGGGTCCTCGTGGCCTGAGCCAGATCGCCTGCCGCGCGTCCTGTACCGACCCTCGCGGCAAGGGTCGCGCATCGGGCGTCGGGTGCCCGTGGGCGGCACGCGCTGCCTCCCAGAGAGACCTCCCTTGCCCCGAACGACTCCGCGCCGGTCCACCCCCGCCGCGCTGCTGCTCCCCCTGCTCCTCGCCGTGTCCGCGTGCGCCGGTGACGACGCCGCCACCGGGGACGCCGGTGCCGCGACCACCGCCACCGGGGCCTTCCCGGTCACCGTCTCCGGCGACGCCGGCGAGCTCACGATCGACGAGCGCCCGGAGGCCATCGTCTCGATGTCGGCCTCGGCCACCGAGATGCTCTTCGCCATCGGCGCCGGCGACCAGGTCGAGGCGGTCGACACCACGTCGGACTTCCCGGCCGAGGCACCGACCACCGACCTGTCGGCCTTCACGCCCAACGCCGAGGCGATCGCCGCCCACGCGCCCGACCTCGTGGTCCTCAGCGACGACCTCAACGGCATCGTGGACGCCCTCGACGCGCTCGAGGTGCCCACCCTGCTGCTCGGCGCTCCCGACACCCTCGAGGAGAGCTACGCCCAGGTGCAGACCCTCGGTGCGGCCACCGGCCACCCCGACGAGGCCGCCGACGTCGTCGCCGACGTGCAGGACCGGATCGCCGCCGCCGTCGAGTCCGTGCCGGCCGAGGTGCAGGGCATGCGCGTCTACCACGAGCTCGACCCGAGCTTCTACTCCGCGACCAGCGAGACCTTCATCGGCAGCGTCTACTCCGCCTTCGGCCTGGAGAACGTCGCGGACGGCGCGGCTGATGCCTCCGGCGGCTACCCGCAGCTGTCCGCGGAGTACGTCGTGGGTCAGGCGCCGGGCCTCGTGGTGCTCGCCGACACCGTCTGCTGCGGGCAGACCGCCGCCGCGCTGGCGGAACGGCCCGCCTTCGACACCGTGCCGGCCGTGCGGGAGGGCCGGGTGTTCGAGGCCGACGACGACATCGCCTCCCGGTGGGGCCCGCGGGTGGCCGACTTCGCCGAGTCGCTGGCCGCCGTCCTGCGGGGCTGAGCGGAGCCGATGACGGCCACCGCGGACGGCACCCGCAGCCCCGCCGCACCCCCCGCTGCCCGGACCCGCCACCGGGCGGCGCTGGTGCTGTGGGCCGCCGGGGTGGCGCTGGTGCTCGCGATGCTGGCCGGGGTGTGGGTCGGCGCGCTGCCGCTGCCCCCCGGCGCGGTCGTCGCCACCCTCGCCGACCGCGCCCTGGCGCCCCTGGGCGTCGACGTGGGCGGGGGGCTGGAGGGCACGGGAGCCGCGGTGCTGCTGCAGCTGCGGCTGCCGCGGGTGGTCCTCGCCGCCCTCGTCGGCGCGGGGCTGGCCGTCGCCGGCGCCGCCTACCAGGGGGTCTTCCGGAACCCGCTGGCCGACCCGTACCTGCTGGGCGCGGCCGCCGGGGCCGGCCTCGGCGCCACCCTCGTCATCGCCTACGCGCCCGGGACCTCGCTCGGCCCGGTCGGCGTCGTCCCGCTGGCGGCGTTCGCCGGCGCCCTGCTCGGCGTCGGCTCCGCGCTGGCGCTGGGCACCGCGGCCGGCGGCTCGCACGGCCCGACGCTGCTGCTGGCCGGCGTCGCCGTCGCCTCCTTCCTGGCCGCCGCGCAGACCCTGGTCCAGCAGCAGAACACCGATGACCTGCGCGAGGTCTACGGCTGGCTGCTCGGGCAGCTGGGCCGCGCCCAGTGGTCCGACGTGCTGCTGGTGCTCCCCTACCTCGGCGTCGCGTGCGTGGTGCTGCTGCTGTGCGGGCGGGCCCTCGACGTGCTGGCCGTCGGCGACGACGAGGCCCGCTCCCTCGGCGTCCACCCGGGCCGGATGCGGCTGCTGGTCATCGTCGCGGCGTCCCTGGCCACCGCGTCGGCGGTCGCGGTGAGCGGGCTGATCGGGTTCGTCGGGCTGGTGGTGCCGCACATCGCCCGCCGGCTGGTCGGCGGCTCCAACGCCCGGGTCCTGCCCGCGGCCCTGCTCACCGGCGGCGCCTTCCTCGTGGTCGCCGACCTGGTGGCCCGGGTGGTGCTCGCGCCGGCCGAGCTGCCGATCGGCGTCGTCACCGCCTTCGTCGGCGCCCCCTTCTTCGCCGGGCTGCTGTGGCTGGGGGCGAGGCGGCGGTGAGCACCCCCGGTGCCGGCGGCGCCCGCGTGGAGGTCCTGGGACTGAGCGCCGCGTTCGGCCGCACGCGCGTGCTCGAGGACGTCCGGCTGGCGGTGGAGCCCGGCGGGTGGACGGCGGTCATCGGCCCCAACGGGTCGGGCAAGTCCACCCTGCTGCGCTCGGTGCTCGGGTTCCACCCGCACGAGGGGATGGTCCGCGTCGACGGCGTGCCGACCACCGGGATGCCCCGTCGCGAGCGCGCCCGCCAGCTCGCCTACGCCCCGCAGCGCCCCGTCGTCCCCGAGGGCGTGAGCACCGCCGACTACGTGGCGCTGGGCCGGACGCCGCACCGCTCCCTGCTGGCCGCGCCCCGGCCGGGCGACCACCGGGTCGTGGCCGAGGTGATGGGCCGCCTGGAGCTGACCGGGCTGGCCGACCGGCTGGTGACCACGCTCTCCGGTGGTGAGCAGCAGCGCGCCGTCCTCGCCCGGGCGCTGGCCCAGCAGCCACGGGTGCTGCTGCTGGACGAGCCCACGGCGGCGCTCGACCTCGGCCACGCGCAGCAGGTGCTCGACCTCGTCGACCGGCTGCGCCGCCAGGACGGCCTCACCGTCCTCAGCACCCTGCACGACCTCAGCCTGGCCGGGCAGTACGCCGACCGGCTGGCGCTGCTGTCCGCCGGCCGCGTCGTGGCCGAGGGGCGCCCGGCCGACGTCCTGACCGCCGACGCGCTGGCCAGCCACTACGGCGCCCGCGCGGAGGTGGTCGCCGGCCCGCACGGCCCCGCGGTCCTGCCGCTGCGCGCGCCCGACGGCGACCGGGGATGATCGTCGGCCGGACCGCTGCCCGGGGCCGGCCACGCGCGGCGGGCCGGCCGGGCGGCCCGGACCCCCGAGGAGGAACCGCGTGTCGCAGGCCGCCGCGCCGGTGCTGCAGGTCGGCCTGCTCGCCGCCCCAGGCGCCCCCGCCGAGCCGGCCGGGTGGCTGGCCACCGAGCTCACCACCGAGCTGACGGCGGCGCACCCCGAGGTCCGGTGGGAGCTGCGGGCCGTGGAGGACGGGCTGGTGCAGCCCCCCGCGGACGACGACGGAGATCGTGGTGGCCACCCGGCGCCGGCGGCTGGCCGAGGACTGGGACCTCGCCGTCGCGCTCACCGAACTGGGTCCGGCTCACCGCGGTCGCTGGAGCTGGCCTGGCTGACCTGCTCGCTGGCCACCGTCGGCGGCGCCCTCGGTGCCGGGCTGGAGTCCGACGAGGCGGTGCGAGGCCGCCTACACCTACCGGTCCGGCCAGGTCGTGGAGGAAGCGGGAACGGCCGGGTCCGTTTCGTCGAGTGCCCGGCGCGGCGATGACGGATGATCGGCCCGTGTCCATCGCCGAGCGCTTCTCCGCCGCGGTGGGCGACGTCTCCGACGCCGACCTGGCCGGGCCGGAGCTGCTGCCCGTCCGGCTGTCCCGCGCGTGCGCCCGGATGCTGGGCGTCGACGCCGCCGGGCTGAGCGTCCTCGACAGCTCCGGCCGGCGCGTTCCGCTGGGGGCCAGCTCGGACGCGGCCGAGGTCGCCGAGCGGCTGCAGTTCACCGCCGGCAGCGGCCCGTGCCAGACCGCGCAGGAGCACCGGGAGCCGGTGTTCGCCGTCTCCGCCGACCTGCACCGCCGGTGGCCGACGTTCGCGTCCCTGCTCGCCGAGCGCACCCCCTTCCGCGCGGTGGTGGCCCTCCCCCTCGGCGAGACGCTCGCCGGCCGGGGTGCCCTGGACCTCTTCTTCGCGGACGAGACGGCGGTGACCGGGCTGGACGTGTTCGAGGCCATGGCCGTCGGCGACCTGGTCACCTCCGCGCTCGGCGAGGCCGCCGTGTGGTCGCCGTGGTCACCCGACGGCGGGCCGGCCTGGTTGCACGGCCCGGTCTCCCGGCGCCGGTCAGCGGTCTGGGAGGCGATCGGCCGGCTGAGCCTGGCCCTGGACACCGGGGCGGCTGCGGCTCTGGACCTGCTGCGCGCCGCGGCCTGGTCGGCGGACCGGTCGGTCGATGACCTCGCGTCCGACGTGGTGTCCGGCCGGCTGGACCCCACGACACTGCACCCGGGGGCCGCCGACCCCCCTCGGTGAGGCCCCGGCCCGCCCCTCGGGCACCGGCGACGGCGGTGCTCCCCGCGATTGGGGGTCGGCCACCCCCGCCGTTCGGCTGTCGCGGCGCGCCGGGACGGCGACGACACTGTGCGTACACGGGCGCAACCCCCGTGCGACTGGCCGGACAGTGGCGTGGGTACGGTGCCCACCGCTCGGTCCCCGGAGACGATGGAGGAGGTGGCGCGTGATCAAGGTCCTGCTGGCCGACGACCACGCGTTCGTCCGCGACTCGCTGACCGAGTTGCTCTCGGCGAGCGGGGACGTCGACGTCGTCGCCCAGTGCGAGGACGGCGAGCAGGTCCTCGACGCCGCCCGGCGCACCCACCCCGACGTCGTCCTCCTGGACCTGGCCATGCCCCGGGTCACCGGGTTGCAGGCAGCGCGCGAACTGCTGGCCGCCCACCCGGACACCCGCGTCGTCGTCCTGACCGGCTCTCTCACCCCGGCGCTGGTGGCCGAGGCCCAGGAGATCGGCGTCGTGGGCTACCTGCTCAAGGACGACGACCCGGGCGCCCTGCCCGGACACGTGCGGGCGGTGGCCGCCGGTGGCACGGCGTGGAGCGACGCCGCAGCGTCAGCGGCCACCCCCCGGACGGGTGGAACCGGCTGTGATGAGAGGAACTGAACGGCACAGTCTCGTGCACTCTGTGTGTCGATCCGCTCATGGCACGGTGCACCCACCGGGATCCAGGTCCTGACCTGTCTCGTGACCCCTGGTCAGGTGCTCGTCACCCAGGTGCTGTGTGCGGGCTCCCCCCGCGCGGCGGCCGGGAGACGGGGTACGACTACGGGGGTAGGACATGACGCTCGCCCAGCTCGACGGCAGCACCCGCATCGACCAGATCCGGGTCCTGGTCGTCGACGACCACCGCACCTTCGCCGAGCTGCTCTCCGGCGCGCTCGCGTCCGCGGGCATGCAGGCGGTCGGGACGGCGCACTCCGCGGCCCAGGCCGTGGCGATGGCCCAGGACCTCCAGCCCGACGTCGTGGTCATGGACATCGAGATGCCGCGCCAGGACGGGCTGGCCGCCACCCGCCGGCTGCGTGAGGTCGCCCCGAACGCCGTCGTCGCCGTGGTGACCGCCCATCGCGACCCCGACTGGGTGGTCCGGGCCGCGCAGGCCGGCGCCTCGGCGTTCATCCCCAAGGACGGCTCGCTGGCCGAGATGATCGACGTCCTGTCCCGGGTGCAGGCCGGGCAGATGCTCGTCGCCCCCTCCACCTTCGCCGGTGGCCCGACGTGCGCGCCGGCCGCCTCGCCCGACCGCATGGCCCCGCCGCAGCTGACCCGCCGCGAGCAGGAGGTGCTCGACTGCCTCGGGCGCGGCATGCAGGTGAAGGCCATCGCCCGGGTCCTCGGGATCACCCTGGAGACCTGCCGCGGTTACGTGAAGTCGCTGCACGCGAAGCTCGGTGCCCGTTCCCAGCTCGAGGCCGTCGTCAAGGCGCAGCAGTTGGGGCTCCTCGGCTCCCTGAATGAGCACTGAGACGCCCTCTGCGCCCGCTACCGCCGCTCCCGCCGGCACCACGGGTCGTTCGCGACGCCGCGCCCCGGGCGTCCGGCGGGAGCTGGCGGCCTTCTGCCTGACGGCGCTGCTGACGCTGCTCGTCGTGTCGGCGGGCACCATCTGGCTCAGTGAGCGCATCGCCCGGACCAACGCGCTCGCCGAGGCCGAGCGCGCCGCCGAACGGCTCGGCGAGATGCTGGTGACGCCGGTGCTGACCGAGGCGCTGGCCGGGGTGCCGGATCGGTGGGAGGAGCTCGACCGCGACGTCCGGAACCGGATGAGCGACGGCTCGGTGACCAAGATGGTCGTCTGGCGCGCCGACGGCCGGATCCTCTACGCCAGCGACCCCCAGCTCATCGGGCAGGTCCTCCCCCCGTCCGACGAGCTGCGCGCGGCCATCGCCGGGGAGACGGTGTCCTCCGTCGACGAGGCCCCCGAGACCGCGACGGGCGCGGATGGCGCGCTGCTGGAGGTGTACGCCCCCCTGCGGGTGCCCGGCGAGGAGCTCGCCTTCGAGGCGTACTTCGCCTACGCGGGCATCGACCGGCAGGCCGCGCTGCTGCGCGGCGAGATCATCCCGATGGCGATCGGGGCGCTCGTCCTGCTCCAGGTGGTGCAGATCCCCATCGCCGTCTCCCTGGCCCGGCGGGTGCGCCGGCAACAGGCCGAGCGCGCCGCGCTCATGCAGCGCACCGTCGAGGCCTCCGAGCGCGAGCGCCGGGCGATCGCCGCCGACGTGCACGACGGTCCGGTGCAGGACCTCGCCGGCGTCAGCTACGCCCTCTCCGCCCTGCGCGGCGCCCTGCCCGAGGACCGCCAGCCGACGGTCGACAAGCTGGTGGGTGCCGTCCGGCACGCCGTGCAGTCGCTGCGCCGGCTGATGGTCGACATCTACCCGCCCGACCTCAGCGGCCCCGGCCTGGGTGCGGCGATCTCCGACGCCGCCGAGCCGCTGCGGACCGAGGGCGTGACGGTGCTCATGGACGCCGCGCCGTTGCCGGACATGACGCCGGACGCTGCCGCGACGCTCTACCGCACGGCCAAGGAGGCGCTGGCCAACGTGGCGCAGCACGCGGGTGCCACGCACACCTGGATCACCCTCGAGGGCACCGACCTGCTCGACAGCGGCCCGGCGGTGCGGCTGGAGATCGCCGACGACGGGGTCGGGTTCCCCGCCGGCGGGACGGACCGGCGCCACGAGGGGCACCTGGGCCTGTCCCTGCTGCGCGACCGCATCGTCGACCTGGGCGGCACGATGACCCTCGGCGAGCGCAGCGGCGGCGGCGCCCTGCTGACCGCAGTGGTACCGCCGAGTCACGGTCAGTGACGCAAACGGCCGTCTGACCTGCACAGACCCCCCATTTGCGGGAGCCCCGCATCCCCTCGGAACGGGCTGTGACGAGGGGGGCCTGAACGGGAGAGTTCCACTACCGCGTCCGAGCCCGCGGCAGTGAAGGAGCCTTCCCGATGGACCTGCCCAGCCTGAACCGCCGTGACGTCCTGAAGGTGTCGCTGGCCGGCACCGCAGTGATGGCACTGCCCTTTCAGGCCGTGCTGTCGGCGAAGAGCGCCTCCGAGCTCGACGAGTCGAAGCTGCCGAAGCCGTACGCCGCCGCGTTCCGCGCGCCCCGGGTCGCCACGCCGGTCGCCACGGACGACGTCCCGGGCAACGACTACGGAACCCGGCCCGACACCGGCGCCGTCATCCCCGGTGGCGCGTACAGCGGCACCGACTACTACCGCATCGAGCAGAAGCCCACGACGGTCGAGTTCATCAAGGGCATCAAGACCACGATGTGGGGCTACAACGGGGAGGTCCCCGGCCCCACCATCCGCACGTACGTCCAGAACGGCCAGGCGCGCCGGGTGGTCATGCAGCAGATCAACCGGCTGCCGGCCAAGCACCCGACGCTGGGCTACGTCCCGTGGACCTCCACGCACCTGCACGGCTCGCCGTCCAAGCCGCAGTTCGACGGGTACGCCGGCGACCTCACCCAGCCCGGTGAGTGGAAGAACTACGAGTACCCGAACAACTGCACCCCGCGGACGGCCTGGTACCACGACCACGGCGTGCACCACACCGCCCAGAACGTCTACATGGGCCTGGCCGCGCAGTACCACATCGTCGACGAGGCGCTCGAGCAGCAGCTCGGCATCCCGCGGCACCGGCGCGACTGGCCGGCCGGTCACCCCCAGTACGAGTTCCCGCTGATCATCAGCGACGTCATGTTCGCCAGCAACGGGCAGCTGATGTTCGACGCCGACGGGGAGTCCGGCCTCTACGGCGACGTCATCCTCGTCAACGGCGTGCCGTGGCCGAACATGAAGGTCGAGCCGCGCTCGTACCGCTTCCGGGTGCTCAACGGCTCCCTGGCCCGCGGCTACAAGCTGCGGCTGAGCAACGGCAGGCCCTTCACGGTCATCGCCACCGACGGCGGCTTCGTGCACGAGCCGCAGACGGTCACCTCGTTCACCATCGGCATGGCCGAGCGCTACGAGATCGTCATCGACTTCACCAGCATGAAGGGCTCGAAGGTCCAGCTGCTGAACAGCGGCGTCAAGAACGCCCGGGACTTCGCCCACACCGGCAAGGTCATGCAGTTCGAGGTCGGCACCGCGGCGCCCACCAGCCTGGAGGGCAACGGCCCGCTCGACACGGCGGCGTTCGCCGCCCTGGAGCACCCGGCGATGAAGCTGACCACCGGCGAGTCCACCGCCACCCGGCACATGCGGCTGGAACGCACCAACGGCCTGTGGGTGATCAACGACCAGACCTGGGACGACGTCGTCCGGTCCAACTACTCCAAGGTCTTCGCCAACCCGGCGCCCAACTCGGTCGAGATCTGGGAGATCGAGAACTCCTCAGGCGGCTGGTTCCACCCGCTGCACGTGCACCTCGTCGACTTCCAGGTGCTGGACCGCAACGGCCAGCCGCCCCGCCCCGAGGAGCGCGGCCCCAAGGACGTCGTCTACGTCGGCGAGAACGAGACCATCCGCGTCCTCATGCGCTTCGAGCACGAGGAGGGGCGGTACATGATCCACTGCCACAACCTCTCGCACGAGGACCACGACATGATGATCCAGTACCAGGTGGGTCATCACGACATCGACTGCGACTCGATCAACACCTGCCCGCCGCAGGGCGGTGAACCGCCGGAGCTGACGCCGCGGACGCCGCCGGCCGAACCCGAGGCCCCCGGTGGGGGCAGCGAGCTGCCGGGCGACGGGGAGGTGCCGGAGACGCCGGAGACGCCGGAGACGCCGGAGGTGCCGGAGGTGCCGGAGACGCCGGAGGTGCCGGAGACCCCGGCGCCGACCACACCGTCCACGCCGCCCCGGCGGGGCACGGCGCCCACGACGGCGCCCACCACCCCGGCGCCCACCACCCCGGCACCGACCACCCCGGCACCGGCACCGGCCCCCACCACGTCGGCCGCGCCGACCACGCCCACACGGCGTACGCGGTGACCGCCGTCCACGCCGCCCCGGCGGGAACCGACCGGGCGGCCGCGCCGGCCCGCCGCGTCTCCCGCTGGCAGCTGGTGGCGGCGCTGGGGCTGGCCGCCGCCGGCGGGCTGCACGTGGCCGCCGCGGTGGACCACCTGGAGTCCGGTGAGCTGGCCGTCGGCTTCTTCCTCCTGACCGCGCTGGCCCAGGTGGGCCTGGCCGCCTGGCTGGCGCTCAGCGCCCTCACCGGCCGGCGGCCCAGCCCGGAGCTGACCGCTCTCTCCGTGCTGGGCACCGTGGGCCTGCTCGCGCTCTACGTCGTCGCCCACACGACCGCCCTGCTCGACGCCTTCGCGGTGACCGACCCGGGCACCGGGGGCCACGCGCACGACGTCCCCGGGCGGGAGATGCTGACCGTCGACCCGGTCACGGGCGTCGACTTCACCCAGGGCATGCCGGTCGCCGTCGACGGGCCGGTGGCCATGGACGGCGAGCCGGTCGCCGCGGCCGGGCACGGGCCGGAGTCGGTGGGCACGGCCACGGTCGGCGCCGAGCTGCTGGCCCTCACCGCACTCACGGCGCTCCTGCCGGCCACCTGGCGCGGCCGGGCCACCAACGGACTGCTGGCCCTGGGCGGGCTCGCCTGGGTGCTCTGGTTCACCGGCGTCCTCGGGTGAGGAGCGCCCCTCGGACAACCGCTGCGGTCGCTGGTGACCCCCGCACCAGTGACCGCAGCGGTGGGCGGCACCGGGCTCCCCGCCCGGGTACCGCCGCCCGATCGGCCGCCGTGGTCACCGGTGACCCCCGCACCGGTGACCACGGCGGTGCCGTGCCCGACGTCGGGGACGGCGCCCCCCGGTCACCTGCCGCGACTCCCGGTGCACCCCTGAGCCGCGGCGGCGCGCTGCGGCGGCGGCTCGGCAACCTGGCGGTGTGGGCGGCGGCCGGGACGGCCCTGCTGCTCGTGGCGTCGATGGCCGGCCTGCTCCCGCTGCAGCTCATGCGGGTCGACTCCGGCAGCATGATCCCCACCATCGCCTCCGGGGACCTGCTGGTGGTCCGGCACGGGCACGGCCCGGTGCAGCGCGGGGACGTCGTCGCCGTGCACCACCCGCTGGAGGACGGGCTGCTGGTCAAGCGGGCCGTCGCCGTCGGCGGTGACCAGGTGGGCCTCGAGGACGGCGTCCTGGTGGTCAACGGCGAGCCGGTGTGCGAGCCGGCCATCGACCCCGCCCTGATGGACGGCGTCTGGTTCGGGCCGGTGACCGTGCCCGAGGACGCCCTGTTCCTGCTCAGCGACAACCGCGACGGGTCGATCGACTCCCGCGCGTTCGGGCCGGTGCCCACCGACGGCCTGGTGGGCTCGGTCGTGGGCCGCGCGTGGCCGCACCCGGGGGCGCTGCCCTCGCCGTCCGCCGGCTGCTGACCGCACCCGTCCTGCTCCGTTGCGCGCCCGCGTCGGGACCTGCGTACTCGTGGCCATCAGCGCCCGGTGGCGGGTCAGAGTGCCTCCCGGATGTCGCGCGGGACGGTGAGGTGCGCCGAGGGGACGATGCCCAGCGGCAGTGCGGCGGCGAATGCCGGCGAGCACCGAGGAGAGACCTCGCCTGACTGTGGGCCGGAGCGCACCTCCCGCCGGAACAGCCGTTCGCGTGGGGCCGCTGTACCGGGTGTGGGAGCCGACCCGACCCCGACCGCCGTCCACCCCGACCTCTCCCGGCTGCTGCCGGTGCGCGAGATCCACGCCGAGCCGGCCGCCCTCGCCTCCCCCCGGGGTCAGGCGGTCCTCGCCCGGTTCCCGGGCGCCGAGGTGGTCGAGGTGGCCTCGCACTGGCAGATCCCCACGCTGCACGGCAACGCCGGCAACGTCGACCGCTGGGTCCGGGTGAAGTCCGAGACGCTGGTGCTCGGCGTCAAGAAGTCGCTGTCGGCGCGGCCCAACGGCCGCTCGGCGAACTGGATCGCGCCCTCGACCGCCAACGGGTGCGCGATGGCCTGCGCCTACTGCTACGTGCCGCGGCGCAAGGGCTACGCCAACCCGATCACGGTCTTCACCAACATCGAGCAGATCACCGGCTACCTGCGCCGGCACGCCGCCCGGCAGGGCCCGAAGCCGCAGGCCGACGAGTGCGACCCGGGGAGCTGGGTCTACGACATCGGCGAGAACAGCGACTGCTCGGTCGACGCCCTCGTCAGCGACAACGTGGCCGACCTGGTCGCCACCTTCCGCGACCTGCCGGCCGCGAAGGCGTCCTTCGCCACCAAGTTCGTGAACCGGCAGCTGCTCGACCTCGACCCGCAGGGGCGCACCCGCATCCGCTTCTCGGTGATGCCGGAGGCCGACGCCAGGGTGCTCGACGTGCGCACCAGCCGGGTGGGCGAGCGGATCGCCGCGGTCGACGACTTCGTCGCCGCCGGGTACGAGGTGCACCTCAACCTCTCCCCCGTCGTGCTGCGGGACGGCTGGGAGGTGGACTGGACCCAGCTGCTGCAACGGCTGGACGACGAGCTGTCCCCGGAGGCCAAGGCGCAGGCCGCCGCCGAGGTGATCATGCTGACCCACAACCGCGAGCTGCACGAGGTCAACCTGGGCTGGCACCCGAGGGCCGAGGAGCTGCTGTGGCGGCCGGACCTTCAGCAGCCCAAGCGCAGCCAGAACGGCCAGTGGAACGTGCGTTACCGCAACGACGTGAAGCGCGCCGGCCTCGACCGTCTCCAGACGCTGATCGCGCGATGGACGCCGTGGCTGCGCGTCCGGTACGCGTTCTGAGCTCGTCTCCCTGTCGACATGACCACTTGTCGACGAAGAGTGCTGGGAGGATGACCGACCGTGTGGGATCGTTGAGCTCCCAGCTCGAGGAGAAGAGGAACACCGAGGCGATGGCGTCCGAGTTCGACTCCGCCGTCGCTGCACCCTTCCTGCTCACCGCCCTCCCGGACACGGTGGTCGTGGCCGACGCCACCGGCCACATCTCCTACGTGAACCCCGCGGTTCGGGTGCTGCTCGGGTACGAGCCCTCGGCGGTCCTGGGGCTGCCGCTGGAGGCGCTCGTGCCCGAGCGCGTCCGCGGAAGGCACGGTGCCGACTTCGCCCGTTTCCTGACCACGGGGCACGGCGAGCTGGCCGGGCGCACCACCCAGCTGCCGGCGCTGCACGCCAGCGGGCACGAGGTCGCCGTCGACGTCACCCTGGCGATGCTGCCGCCGCCCCCGGGCGGCGGGGCGGAGCAGGCCGGCGTCGTCGCCGTCCTCCGTGACGCCAGCACGACGATCCTGCTGGAGCGCCAGCTGCTGGTCGGCCGCTACCTCACCGCGACGCTGCGGGTGACCGAGGCACTCACCGAGGCGCCCGACGCCGACGTCGCCTTCCGGGACCTGTTGCCGACGCTGTGCACCGAGCTCGACTGGGACACCGCCACCCTGTGGCAGCCGGACGCCGCGACCGGCCGGCTGCTCCACGCGCGCACCTGGACCGCGCCCGGAGAGCAGCCCGGCGCCCTGCACGCGGAGTCCCGGACCCGGCGGTTCCGGCGCGGGGAGGGGCTTCCGGGGCTGGCCTGGGCGCAGCGGTTGCCGGTGGGCGTCGAGGACGTGTGCAGCGACCCCCGCTTCACGCGCGCCGCGGCCGCCCACTCCGACGGGCTGCGCAGCGCGGTTGCCTTCCCGGTGCTCACCGGCGACACCGTCCTCGCCGTCTGCGAGCTGTTCTCCCGCGGGCAGCGGTCGGTGCCGCCGGAGCTGGTGGAGGTGCTGGCCCACGCCGGCCGGCAGATCGGTCAGTTCCTGGGCCGGCTGCGCGCGGAGTCCGACGTGCGCGAGCTCGCCGACACCCTCCAGCGCAGTCTGCTGCCCTCCCACCTGCCCGCCATCCCGGGCGTGGAGCTGGCCGCCCGCTACCGCCCGAGCGGGGGTTCGGCACTGGTCGGCGGCGACACCTACGACGTCATGCCCCTGCCGGACGGCCGGTGGATGGTGCTGATGGCCGACGTCTGCGGCACCGGCGCCGAGGCCGCGGCAGTCACCGCCCTCACCCGGCACACCGCCCGGGCGGCGGTGGCCTCCGGCGACCCGGCGGAGGTGCTCCGTGCCGTCAACGCCGCCCTGCTGCACGAGCAGGCCGACGGTCCGCTGCGCTTCGTCACCGCCTGCTGCCTGGTCCTCTCCCCCGGCCCGGACGGCGTGCGGGCGACGGTCGGCGTCGCCGGCCACCCGCTGCCGCTGCTCACCACCCCGGCCGGCACCACGGAGGTGGGCGTCGTCGGGCGGCCGCTGGGAGTCGACGCGGACCTGCACCTCGACGTGGTGGACGTCGAGGTACCACCGGGGTCGACGCTGGTGCTCTACACCGACGGGGTGACCGAGGCCCGCGACGACGTGGGCGCCCAGTTCGGTGAGGAGGGGCTGGCGCGGGTGGTCAGCAGCGCACCGGCCGGCGCCGAGGCCACCGTCGCGGCCGTGAACAGCGCCGTCGACGAGCAGTTGCACCGTTCCCGGCACGAGGCCGACGACCTCGCCGTCCTGGCCCTCGCCGTCCCCACCTGAACGCGGCGCTGCTCGAGGCACAGGAAGCCGTTCCCCACGTCTCGACGCCTCGGACGTGGGAACAGCCTCCCGTGCCTCATCCGGTCTGGCCGGTGTCGGCGTGCGCCGTCCCCACCGGCTTGGACTCCGGCGACCCGCGCTGGCGCAGGTACACCGAGAACACCGCCATCGACCCCACGGCCAGCATCTCCGACTGCCAGTTCTGGAAGGACCGGTTCCAGAAGTCTGCCTCCCCGAGGTAGCCGACCCAGCCGACCGGGTCCTGCCGGTCGGCGAGCTGCTCGGAGTTGAACGCCGCCCAGCCGGCGATCGACGAGGCGACCCAGGTCAGCAGGAAGAGCCCGCCCATGACCAGCCCGAGGGAGCGGGAGAACAGCGCCGTCCGCCACCCGCCGGT
Source organism: Geodermatophilus sabuli (assembly GCF_900215145.1). Lineage (GTDB taxonomy): Bacteria > Actinomycetota > Actinomycetes > Mycobacteriales > Geodermatophilaceae > Geodermatophilus > Geodermatophilus sabuli. Next base: position 66,832 of record NZ_OBDO01000009.1, read on the forward strand.
GCGCGCCCACGCCGGGGAGTCGTGCTGCGCGTGCGGGCCCATCCGCTGCTCCCGCGCCGACTCGGTGCCCTCCTTGCCCGGCTCCTTCGACTCCGAGGAGCCCCGCTGCACCAGCCACACCGTGGCGAAGGTGTACAGGAAGAACTGCAGGTACTCCGACTGCCAGTTCTCCATGACGTCCACGCCGAACGACGACGAGGTGACGTAGTCGAGCAGCGACACCGGCGGCAGCCCGTTGGCGACCTGCTGCGCGTTGACGTCCGCGGCGCCGGAGATCGCCTGTCCCACCAGCGTGACGAGGAACAGAGCCCCGAACGCGAGGCTGAGCGCGTTGGCGCGGAGGAAGCCGTACCGGGCCTCGCTCATCGGCCCATCAGTCCCAGCGCGGTCACGTAGACGACGCCCAGCAGGACGACCAGCAGGAACCCGACGAACACCGCACGGACGCCGTTCACGACTCCACCTCGCAGTCGTAGGGGGCCTCGCCCCGGGCCTGGCAGGCGGCCGCGACGACCCGCCACCCCGCGGCGGTCTCGGTGAGGAACACGGTGTCCCCGCTCAGCCGGACCTGCGCGTTGCCGCCCCAGACCTCCACCCCCTCCACCGCACCGCCCTGCAGGGGGATCTGGCCGATCGCGTCGGCGCACGAGGCCGACTCCTCCGACTCCAGCGCCGTCAAGGTGGCCGGAGTCAGCAGCGCGCACCGGTCGGCCGGGTCGGCGGCGTCGTCCTCGAACGCGGCCGCCACCGCACCGGCGTCGTCCGCCCCCTGGCCCGCGCAGCCGGTCAGCAGTGCCACGGCCGCCAGCGCGCCGGCGGCGGCACGGCACCTCCTCGTCGAGGTCCTCACGTGCCCTCCCGCTCCTCAGCCGGGTGCCGGCGGTGCTGGCCGGACCGACCGCCTACCCGGCCCCGGCCCGACCTGAAACGATCTTCACCCGGCCGGGCGAAACCGGGTGCCGTGCCGGGTGCGGCTACCGTCGCAGTGTGGCGCGGGTGGTGGTCGTCGGCGCCGGGATGGGCGGCCTCGCGGCGGCGGCCCGGCTGGCGGCCCTCGGCCACCGGGTGACCGTGCTGGAGCAGGCCCCCGGGATCGGCGGCAAGCTCGGCTGGTTCGCCCGCGACGGCCACGCCTTCGACACCGGGCCGAGCCTCATCACCCTCCCGCAGGTCCACCGCGACCTGTTCGCCGCGACCGGCGTCGCGCTGGAGGACGTCGTCGACCTCGTCCGCCTCGACCCCGCCGTCACCTACCGGTTCGCCGACGGGACGCCGCTGGCCGTGCCCGGACGCCGCGCGGATGTCCCGGACGCCGTCGACGCCGTCCTCGGCCCGGGGACGGGCGGGCAGTGGGCCGCGCTGACCGCCCGCGCCGAGGCGATGTGGCAGGTCACCGAGCAGCCGTTCCTGCGCTCGCCGCTGGCCGGCGCGGCCACCCTCGCGCGGCTGGCCCGCCGCGCCTCCGACGTCGCCACGGTCGCGCCGTGGCAGACGCTGCGCGGCGTCGGGACGGCGTACCTGCGGCATCCCCACCTGCGGACGCTGCTCGACCGGTACGCCACCTACTCCGGCTCGGACCCGCGGCGGGCCCCGGCCGTGCTGGCCACGGTGCCCTACGTCGAGCAGGAGTTCGGTTCCTGGTACGTGCGCGGCGGCCTGCGCCGGCTGGGCGAGGCCGTCGCGGCGCGGGCGGTCGACCGGGGCGCCGTCGTGCGTACCGGGTGCGCGGTGGAGCGGGTGCTGGTCGAGGGCGGGCGGGTCTGCGGGGTGCGGCTGGCCGGCGGCGAGGTGCTGCCGGCCGACGCCGTCGTCTCCGGGGCCGACGCCGCCGCGCTCTACGCCGACCTGCTGCCGCCGTCCCGGGCGACCCGGCGGGTGCGCCGCGACCTGGCCCGCAGCACGCCCTCGCTGTCGGGCTTCGTGCTGCTGCTGGCCCTGCGGGGGCGGACGCCGGGGCTGGCCCACCACACCGTGCTCTTCCCCGCCGACTACGACGCCGAGTTCGACGCGGTCTTCGGCACCGGGCGGTACCGCGGCGCGCCGCGGCCGGTCGACGACCCGACCGTCTACGTCAGCGCCCCCGACGACCCCGCGACCCGGCCCGACGCCGGCGCCGAGTCGTGGTTCGTGCTGGTCAACGCCCCCCGGCACGACCCGGACGGCGGCGTCGACTGGGACGCCCCCGGGCTCGCCGACCGCTACGCGCAGCGGGTGCTGGACGTGCTGGCGGCGCGCGGCCTCGACGTCCGGGACCGGGTCCGCTGGTGCGTCGCCCGCACACCGGCGGACCTGGAGCGCGACACCCGCAGCGTCGGTGGCTCCATCTACGGGACGTCGAGCAACGGCGCCCGCGCGGCGTTCCTGCGCCCCGGCAACGTGGGGCCGGTACCCGGGCTGTTCCTCGTCGGCGGCTCCGCCCACCCCGGCGGCGGGCTGCCGTTGGTGGCGCTGTCGGCCGAGATCGTCGCCCGCCTCGTCGGCCCCGCCTGAGCGGATCGGCAGCACCGGCCCGGGCGCCGACCCGGCGCCGAGATCGGCGATCTCGGCGCCATGGGCGTCCGATGCCGCCGAGATCGGCGATCTCGACCCGCCGGTGGGCGATGTCAGCTGCGGGCGGCGCCGTACCCGAGCAGAGCGGCCAGGCCCAGCGCGCTGCGTGGCGCGTAGGCGCTGCGCCAGAGCCCGCCGTGGGCCGCGGCGTGCGCCTCGTCCTGCCACGGGTGCTCGCACGCGGGGCCGCCGCCGGTGTGCAGGTCGTGCACCAGGAGGGCTGCCATGAGCACGTTCGAGGTGGCCGGCTCGAACACCTCGACGCCGAACCGGTGGGCGCCGGCGTAGGCCGCGGCCAGCGCCCGGTTCTTCACCACCGAACGGGTGCGGGTCGGGGGTGCCACGTTCATCGACACCGTCGTCCCGGCCGCCCGCGCGGTCGTGGCCCGCCACCGCTGCAGCCGCTTGGCCAGCGCGTAGTTGGGGCCCTGCTGCGCCACCAGGCTGTCGGCGACGCCCGGGTCGGAGCCCGGCACGTAGGCCCGCTGCAGCAGCCGGCCGGCCGAGAGGGTGCGCAGCGGCCGGCCGACCAGCTTGCCCACCCGCGACCGGGCGGCGTAGGCGCGCACCGACTGCTCCACCGCCTCCGCCGGGACGGCGAAGACGTCGGTCGGCGTGGCGAGGAAGGCCAGCGCGAGGTCCTCGCGAGCTGCGGCCAGCCGCGCGGTGAGGGCGTCGACGGCCACCGACACCCGCACGTTGGTGGCGCCGTCCGCGTAGACGTAGTTGCCCAGCACCAGCCGGCCGGGCAACCCGGTGACCCACTCGGCGACCGCGGGCACCTCGGCGATGAGGTCGGCGCCGGCCGCGGCCGTGACGTCCCCCGCCCCGACCCCGGCGGCGGGGTCGCCCACCGGCAGCAACAGCGTCCCGGCCCCGCGGCGGGCGGTGTCGAGCACCCGCTCCCACAGCGGTGCGCGCGGCAGGTCGACGCCGGCCACGCGGGCACCCCAGCGCAGCAGCGCGGTCAGCGGCCCCATCTCCGCGCCGGCACCGAGCACGACGACGGTGGTGTCCGGCAGCGCCAGCCACTCCGGGTGCGCGGCCACCGTGCGCACCGCCTCCGCGCACGACGGCTCCACCACGCCGGCGGCGACCCAGGCGTCCAGTTGCCGCAGCAGCGCGTCGCCCTGCAGTCGTCGGCCGTGGAAGGGCAGCGTCAGCTCCCGCTCCGGCTCGGCGGTGCCGCGCACCTCGGCCGTGCCCAGGGCGCGGCCGGCGGGCCCAGACCCCAGGACGTCGAGCCCGGCCTCCCCGTCCGCGCCGGCCACCCGCATCCGCGCGTGCACGGCGGCCAGCCCGGCGTCGGCGACGGACAGCGCCGCGGCGCGCGAGGAGAGCCCGGCCTCCACCAGCCGGCGGAAGTGGGTCAGGTAGCCGGCCCGCCAGTTGGTCTCGCGCTCGGCGGCGGCCGCCCCGGTCGGGTCCACCGGGCGCAGCGCGTCGGCGACGACGGCCCGGCCCAGCGCCGCGGTGCTGCGCCGCCCGTCCGGGCCGGCCGGGAAGACGACCCCGCGCTCCTCCCCGGCCATCAGTCGACGGTCATCGGGGCGTCGACCGGCGCGCCGGCCTCCAGCCACCGCAGCAGGGTGCGGGCGCCGTAGCCGGTGCCGCCCTTGACGACCTCCGCGTCGTCGGAGCCGGCGCGGGCCGGGCCGGCGACGTCGAGGTGGGCCCACGGCAGCTCGCCGGCGAACGGGCGGAGGAACAGCGCGGCGGTCGTGCCGCCGGGGTTGCCCGGCGCGTTGTTGGCGTCGGCGACCGCGCTCTCCAGCAGGTCGGCGTGCTCCTCGGCCAGCGGCATCCGCCAGACCGGCTCGCCGGCGTGCCCGGCGGCGGCGCGCAGCGCGTCGGCCAGCCCGTCGGAGGTGGCGTACAGACCGGCCGTGCGGGTGCCCAGCGCCACCTTCATCGCACCGGTCAGCGTGGCGACGTCGACCAGCACGGTGGCGCCCAGGTGCAGGCGCGCGTGCGCCAGGCCGTCGGCGAGCACCATGCGCCCCTCGGCATCGGTGTTGAGCACCTCCGTCGTCCGGCCGCCGACGTGCCGGACGACGTCGGACGGCCGGTACGAGGAGCCGGAGACGGCGTTCTCCGCGGCGGGGACGACGGCGGTGACGGCGACCGGCAGCGCCAGCCGGGCGGCGGCGTCGACGGCGGCCAGGACGGCGGCGCCGCCGGCCATGTCGGTCTTCATCTCGCGCATACCGGCGGTGGGCTTGATCGAGATGCCGCCGGTGTCGAAGGTGATGCCCTTGCCGACCAGGACCGGGTGGTGGCCCGCGGCGGCGCCCGGCGGGCGATAGCTCGCCACGATCACGCAGGGCGGGGTGGCCGAGCCGCCACCGACGGCGAGGACGCCGCCGAAGCCGCCGGCCCGCAGGTCGTCGGCGTCGAGCACGTGCACGGTGACGTGGTCGAGGCCGGCGAGCCGCTCCCCTGCCTCGGCGGCGAGCCAGGCGGGGTCCTTGGTGTTGCTCGGCGTGTTGACCAGGTCGCGGGCCCAGGCGACCGACCGGCCGGCGACCTCGCCCGCGCGGGCGGCGGCGACCGCGGCCGGGTCGCCGGCGTCGGTGGCGACGACGGTGACGGTGGCCAGCCGCGGCGGGTGCGGCGCCGACGTGTCACGGAAGCGGTACCCGGCCAGCAGCGCGGTCTCGACGGCGACGCGGACCTCCTCGGCACCGGCGGGCGCGGCGGCGTCGTCGACCGGCAGCACCAGGCGGCGGGCGCCGTGCTCGGCGAGGGTCTGCGCGCGGCGGACGGCGACGCCGACGCAGTGGCGCAACTCGGGCAGGGTGGCGTCGCCGACCCCCACCGCGACCACGCTGCGCGGGCGCCGGCCGGGGACCGGCACGTTGGTGACAGCGCCCGGCCGGCCGGTGTTGCCGGTGTCGCGCAGGGCGCCGGCGAGCAGTGCGGCGTCCACCGGCGCGCCCGGCCCGGTCAGCCAGGCCGGCAGAGCGGCGCCGGAGCCGACCGGCACGGCCAGGACGTCGTCCTCCCCGAGCTCGGGGAGGGTGGTCAGGACCTCGACCCGCGGCAACGGCGCGGCCCCGGTCGCCGGCGTGCTGCCGGCGGCCGGGGCCGTGTCGTCCTGCGCGGGGCTGCCCGGGGGCAGGCTCGCAGGGGTGTTCAGCTGGTCGCGCCCTTCAGTGCCTCGGACAGCGCCGCGGCCTCGTCGGGCGACAGCTCGACGACCAGGCGACCGCCGCCTTCGAGCGGTACGCGCATGACCAGGCCGCGCCCCTCCTTGGTGACTTCCAGGGGACCTTCACCCGTGCGCGGCTTCATGGCCGCCATGCGTGCCTCCTTCATCGGCCACCCGCAAGCCTGGTGAGCTGCGGTGCGGCTGCTCGTCGATGCTGTGAGCTCCACTGCCCATGATCCCGTATCCGGCGCTCAGGACCAACACGAGCCCCCCTGCGTGCCGCGACGGGGTGACACCGTTCCTCGCTGCGATGCTCCCGCGGCTGTCCTCAGGCGATGCCTCCCGGCCTGACTCCGCGCCCCGGTCCGCTCCTCGCTCGTTCCTCGCTGCGATGCTCCCGCGGCTGTCGTCAGGCGGGGGCGGCGCGGAAGCAGTCGGCGACGTGGTCGTCGACCATGCCGGTCGCCTGCATGAGGGCGTAGGCGGTGGTCGGGCCGACGAAGGCGAACCCCCGCCGCTTGAGCTCCTTGGCCATCGCCACCGACTCCGGGCTGGTGGCCGGGACGTCCGCGAGCGTGGCCGGGCGGGGACGCGGCCCGGCCGGCGCGAAGGACCACAGCAGCGCGTCCAGACCCCCGGGGACCTGCTGCGCCGCCCGCGCGTTGGCGATCGCCGCCCGGATCTTGGCGCGGTTGCGCACGATGCCGGCGTCGGCCATCAGCCGGGCCTCGTCGTCCTCGGTGAACGCCGCGACCGCGTCGATGGCGAACCCGGCGAACGAGGCCCGGAACGCCGGCCGCTTGCGCAGGATGGTGATCCAGGACAGCCCGGACTGGAACGCCTCCAGGCAGAGCCGCTCGAACAGGGCGTCGTCGCCGTGCAGCGGCGTCCCCCACTCCTCGTCGTGGTAGACGACGTACTCGGGCGCGCTCTCGCCCCATGCGCACCTGACGAGGTCTGCACCACGGGTCCGTTCCACGCCCGGGACGCTAGCCGCGGCCACCGACGGTCCGGGCCGGTTACGGTCCCCGGGATGACCGGGACGGCGGCACCCCCGCGGCCGGCCGCTCCGGAGCGGCCGGCCGTGGCCCGGCTCCCGCTGACCGGGCTGGCCGCCGCCGTCGCGCTGCTGCTCCTCGCCGTGTCGGGCCGCTACGGGTACCACCGCGACGAGCTGTACTTCCTGCGCGCCGGGCGGGAGGCGGCGTTCGGCTACGTCGACCAGCCGCCGCTCACCCCGCTGCTGGCCGCGACGGTCGACGCGCTGGCGCCGGGGTCGCTGGTGGCGCTGCGGGTGCCGTCGGCCCTGGCCGCCGGGCTGGTGGTGGTGCTGACCGGGCTGCTCGCGCGGGAGTTCGGCGGCGGGCGGGCGGCACAGCTGCTGGCCGCCGCCGCCATCGGCGTCTCCGCCTTCCTGCTGGCGGTCGGCCACCTGCTGTCGACGTCGACGTTCGACCTGCTGGCGTGGACGGCGCTGTCCTGGCTGCTGGTGCGGGCCTTGCGCGACGGCGGCGCGGTGTGGCTGGCCGCGGGGGCGGTGGCCGGGGTGGCCCTGCAGAACAAGGTGCAGCCGGCCTTCCTCGTGGCCGCGGTGCTCCTCGGCGTCCTGGTCGCCGGACCACGCGTGGTGTTCCGCTCACCCTGGCCGTGGCTGGGCGGCGCGCTGGCGCTGCTGCTGTGGGCGCCGAACCTGGCCTGGCAGGCGACGAACGGCTGGCCGCAGCTGGCCCTGGCCGAGGCGATCGCCGCCGGCAGCTCGGGTACCAGCGAGCCCTGGTACCTGTTCCTGCCCTTCCAGCTGGTGCTGGTCAGCCCGCTGCTGGTGCCGGTGTGGGGAGCCGGCTGGGTTCGCCTGGCCCGCGACCCGGGGCTGCGGCCCTGGCGGGCGTTCGCGGTCGCCTACATCGCCCTGGCGGCGGTGTTCCTGCTGACCGGCGGCAAGCCCTACTACCTGGCCGGGCTGTACCCGGTGCTGCTGGCAGCCGGGGCGGACCCGGTGCTCCGGTGGGTCCGGCGGGGCGCCGGCCGCCTCCGGGCCGGGCTGGTGGCGGCCGCGCTGGTGCTGAGCCTGGCGATCGACGCGCTGCTGATGCTGCCGCTGCTGCCGGTCGGGGCGCTGGCGGGCAGCCCGGTCCCGGCGGTCAACTACGACGCCGGCGAGACCGTCGGGTGGCCGGCGTTCGCCGCCACCGTCGAGAGCGCCCGCGACCGGCTGCCGGCCGGCGAGCCGGTCGCCGTCCTCACCCGCAACTACGGCGAGGCCGGCGCGGTCGACCGCTTCGCCCCCCGGCTGGCCCCCGCGTACAGCGGGCACAACGCCTACTGGTCGTGGGGGCCGCCGGGTGAAGAGGTCACGGCCGTCGTCGCCGTCGGGTTCCCGGAGGAGCAGCTGCGGCGCTGGTTCGGCCGCGTCGAGCCCGCCGGCCGGGTGGACAACGGCGTGGGGTTGGACAACGACGAGCAGGGCGTGCCGGTGTGGGTGGCCGCCGACCGGCTGGTGCCCTGGTCGCAGCTCTGGCCGCAGCTGCGCCGGCTCGGCTGAGCCGGCCGCGGCCCGGGCCGCTCAGCTCCGCAGGTCGAGCACGCCGATCGGGACGTCGGCCCACAGCTCCCGGGACACCTGCTCCGGGTAGCGGCGCACCCCGCCGCGCTCGCCGACGTCGAACACCCGGGTCAACTGCCGGTCGTCGTCGTGCGCGGGCCAGCCGGGCTCCCCGTCGCGGGCGAACGCCGTCCAGGCCGCACGCAGCTGCGCGGACACCTCGGCCGCCTCGGGCGGGGGCGTGGGGCCCAGCAGCTGCAGGGCGATCCCCTGGTCGAGGACCCCGAACACCAGCGGGACGTCGAGCACGTGGCAGGCGCCCAGGACACCGCCCGCCCCCGGGGCCGGCCAGGTCAGCTCGTAGAGGTGGCTGCGCCCACCGCCGGCGCTGTGCGCGCGGACCAGCTGCAGGCTCGGCATCCGGAACATCCGGTCGGAGTGGACCAGCACGTACCGCTCCTCGGCCCCGGCGCCGGGGAACGCCGCCCGCATCCGCGCCGGAGCGTCCGGGCCGGGGCCGAAGACGGCGGCCGCCTCGTCCGCCAGCTCGTCGGTGACCTGCCCGACGAGGCCGCCGAGGGCGAGGAAGAGCCGCCACTCGTCCCGGTTGTGCCCGACCACCAGGGGGACGTCGCGCGCGGCACCGGCGGCCAGCCCGGTCCAGGGATCGGTGGGCAGCACCTCGCCGTCCACCACCGGCGAGTAGGGCGTGGGCGTGTGCGCCACGAGGCCCCAGCGGTCGAGGGAGGCCATCCGCCGGTCCAGCTCCGACAGCGCGGCCACGAGCCGCTCCGGCGGGACGTCGGCGAGCGCGGCCGCCGACGGGGCCAGTCCGAGCGGCGCGGTCAGCTCGGCGCTGACGTCCCGGGCGAGCGCCGGGGTGAAGTACGTGCCGGGCACGCTCTGCGCGACCGCGTGGGCGAACAGGCCGGCCGCCGCCGGCATGACCAGGAGCGAGGCGATCGCCCCGGCGCCGGCGGACTCGCCGAACAGGGTCACCCGGGCGGGGTCCCCGCCGAACGCGGCGATCTCCTCCTGCACCCAGCGCAGGGTGGCCACGACGTCGAGCAGCCCCCGGTTGGCCGGCGCACCCTCCAGCTCGGCGTAGCCCTCGACGCCGACCCGGTGGTTCGCGGTGACCACGACGGCCCCGGAGCGGGCCAGCGCCGAGCCGTCGTAGCCCGGTTCCGCCGACGACCCCATCCGGTAGGCGCCGCCGTACACCCAGACCAGGACGGGCAGCCCGGCGGCTCCCGGGTCCGGCGTCCAGACGTTGAGGGTGAGCCAGTCGGTCGGGTCGTGGCGCACCGGCCCCGTCGCGGCGGGAGCCGGGGGCGGCGGGCCCATCCACGCCTGGGGTGGGGGCGGCCCGAAGACGTCGGCCTCCCGGACGCCGTCCCACGGCTGCGGCGGCCGCGGCGCCTGGAACCGCTGCCCACCCACGGGGGGCGCGGCGAACGGGATGCCGCGGAACACCGCGGTCCCGTGCTCGGTGCGGCCGCGGACGGCGCCCGCGCGGGTGCGGACGACCGGCTGTTCGGTCAAGGAGTTCCTCCGTTGCTCAGGGGACGGCGGCGTCGACGTCGGACAGTTCGCAGCGGGCGCTGCGCACGGGGCTGCGGCGGGTGGCGAGCACGCAGCCGAGCACGATGAGCGGCAGCCCGACGGCCAGGCCGAGGGTGAACGGCTCGTCGAGCAGCAGCACGCCGAGCAGCACCGCGACCGCCGGGTTGAGGAAGGTGATCACCAGCGCGCGCTGCGGGCCCACCTCGCGGATGAGCGCGAAGAACAGCGCCAGGGCGACCGCGGTGCACAGCACGCCGAGGGCCAGCACCGACAGCAGCGCGTCGGCCGGGGCCCAGACCGCCTCGTCCAGCTGCGGGGCGGCGAACGGTGCGTAGACGACGGCGGTGACGGTGAGCGCGATCGCGCTGGCGGCCACGCCCGGGACGTCGGGCAGCTTGCGGCTGACGATCATCGGCGCGGTGGCGTAGCCGACGACCACGAGCGCCACGGCCAGCAGCGGCGGCAGCGCCAGACCCTCGACGTCGAGGCCGAGCAGGACGGCGATCCCGACCACGCCCAGCCCCATGCCGGCCAGCCGCACCGGTGTGAGCCGCTCCTCCTCCCCCGCCAGGCGGGCGGCCAGGGCGGCGACGAAGGGGACGCCGGCGACCAGCAGGCCGGTGAGCGAGCTGGACAGCGTCTGCTCAGCGTAGGAGAGCAGCAGCCAGGGGCCGGTCATCTCCAGGACGGTGAACGCCAGCAGCGGCTTCCAGTGCCGCAGCGCCGGGCGCAGCTGGCCGCGGGCCACCGTCCAGGGCAGCAGCAGGGCCGCGCCGAGGACGCAGCGGGCGAAGACCACCATCACCGGGGAGAGCTCGCCGACGGCCACCTTGATGAGCAGGTACGGCACACCCCAGATGAGCGCCATCGCCAGGAACAGCGCCCAGCCCCGGCGGCTCATCGCTGCCCGCGCGCAGCGCTGCACGACTCCACGGCGGACATCCTGCACGACCCCACCGACGTCCCCCCGGCGGTTTCCGGCCGCGACATGCGACGGCCGGGGAGGCCGGCCCGTTTCCGGCCGTCCCGCGGGGGCACCGGTCGGCCGTGACCGATGCCCGCGTCGTGCCCGGCCGGCTGCTGCTCTCCGGGTTGCTGTCGGGCGCCGGCCTCATGGGGGCGGTCGACGAGATCGTCTTCCACCAGCTGCTGCACTGGCACCACTTCTACGACCGGGCCAGTGGTGCGGCCGGCCTGGTCTCCGACGGGGTGCTGCACGCGGCCACGCTCTCCGCGGTGGTGGCCGGGCTGGCGCTGCTGGCCGACGTCCGGCGCCGCGGGGAGTTCGACCGGCTGCGCTGGTGGGGAGCAGTGCTGCTCGGCGCCGGCGCCTTCCAGCTGTGGGACGGCGTCGTGGACCACAAGCTGCTACGGGTGCACCAGGTCCGCTACGGCGTGGACCTCGCCCCGTACGACGCCGCGTGGATCGGTGCGGCGGCGGTGCTGGTCATCGCCGGCGCGCTGCTCACGCTGCGGACCCGCCGCCGGTGACGGCGCTCGCCGGCCTGCTGACGGCCGCGGTGCTCTACGTCGCGGCGACCTGGCGGTGCCGGGCGCCGTGGCCCCTGCGGCGGACGGCGTGCTGCCTGGCCGGCCTGGCCGCGGCCGGCGCGGGGTGGGCCCTGGCCGGCGCGCACGGCGACCTGCGGACGCACATGGCCGGCCACCTGCTGCTCGGCATGCTCGGACCGCTGCTGCTGGTCCTCGCCGCACCGGCGACCCTCGCGCTGCGGGCGCTGCCGGTGACCGTGGCGCGGCGGCTGGCCCGGGCGCTGCGGACGCCGCCGGTCCGCTGGGCGACCGACCCGCTGGTCGCCGTCCCGCTCAACGCCGCCGGCCTGTGGGTGCTGTACGGCACCGGACTGCACGCCGCGGCCGCGCACCGACCGGCGCTGGCCGCGCTGGTCTCCCTGCACGTGCTCGTCAGCGGGTACCTGGCGACCGCGTCGGTACTGGCCGTCGACCCGGCGCCGCACCGGCGCGGGGTCGGGGTGCGGGCCGGGGCGCTCGCCGCGGGCACGGCGGCGCACGACGTCCTGGCGAAGTGGCTCTACGCCGCACCGCCGGCCGGGGTCCTCGCCGCCGAGGAGGGGGCGCGGCTCATGTACGACGGGGGCACCGTCGTCTCCCTGCTCACCGCCGCGGTGCTGTGGCGGCGCTGGTACGTCAGCCGCGCCGTGGTCCGGCCCGCGGCCGCAGCGCCTGCCCGACCATGGGCGGCGTGGACGCCCCGGACCGCTTCGCCGCGCTCGTCGACGCCCTCGCCACAGACCCCGGGGTGACCCCGCCCGACGCCGACGGCGCACGCCGGTTCGGCTCGGGCACCCTGCGCGCGGGCGGGTCGATCTTCGCGATGCTCGCCGTGGACGCGGTGGTGCTCAAGCTGCCGAGCGACCGGGTGGCTGCGCTGCTGGCCGACGGCGCCGGGCGACCGTTCAGCAGCGGGAAGGGGCAGCCGTACCGGGAGTGGGTGGCCCTCCCGGACGGGGACCCGGCGACCGACCTGGCGCTGGCCCGTGAGGCACTGGCGTTCGTCCGCTCCCGCCGCCGCTGAGCTCCGGGTCACCGCGCGGGCCGGTCCACCGGGACGAGGACGCCAGCTCGAACGGGCGTGGTGACCGTGGACGGGAACACCGGACAGGACACTATCCTGCATGATAGTATCGTCGATGACAGTGACATGGAGGCCTCGTGGTCGTCTTCATCGGGCGCGACGAGCAGCTCCGCCTGCTGGACCGTCAGCTCGACGTGGTCCGCACCGGAGGTGCCCGGCCCGGTCGCGCGCTGTTGGTCCGTGGCCGGCGGCGGGTGGGCAAGTCGCGACTGATCGAGGAGTTCATCGAGCGCGCGGGCGTGCCGCACGTGTACTTCACCGCCTCCAAGCAGCCGCCCGCTGAGGAGCTGCGCCTGTTCGCCGCAGAGGTCGCCGCCTCCGACCTGCCCGGCGCGGCGACGTTCGCCGCAGTCACCCCCTCCACGTGGGAGGCGGCGCTGAACCTGCTCGCCACCGCGATCCCACCGGATGCGCCCAGCATCCTGGTCATCGACGAGCTGCCGTACCTGACCGGCGACGACGATGCGTTCGAGGGGACGCTGCAGAAGGTGTTCGACCGGGTGCTGGCCAGGCACCCGGTGCTGCTCATCGGTGTGGGGTCGGACCTGGCGATGATGGAGGCGCTCAACGCCTACGGCCGCCCCTTCCACCAGCGCGCCGGGGAGATGGTCGTTCCCCCGCTGAGTCCGCTGGAAGTGCAGGCGATGCTCGACCTGGAGCCCGCGGACGCCTTCGACGCCTACCTGGTGACCGGGGGGCTCCCGCTGATCTGCGACGAGTGGCCTCGCGGCCTGTCACTGTGGGAGTACCTGGAGGAGGCGCTCGCGCACTCCACCTCGGCACTGCTGGTGAGCGCGGAGCGCGCACTGGCTGCTGAGTTCCCCACCGAGGCCCAGGCCCGCCGCGTCCTGTCGACGATCGGCGCCGGAGAACGCACGTTCAGCACGATCGGGCAGAGGGCCGGCGGGCTGCAGCAGGCGTCGCTGAACCGCTCGCTGACCCAGCTGAAGGACAAGCGCGTCGTCGCCGCAGACACGCCGCTGTCGACCAGACCGTCCCGGGAGACCCGCTACCGGGTCGCCGACCCCTACCTGCGGTTCTGGCTGAGCTTCCTCGGCCCCCACCTGGCCGAGGTCGAACGCGGGCGGGGTGACCGGGTACTGGCCCGCATCCAGGCGTCGTGGACCTCCTGGCGCGGCCGGGCCATCGAACCGGTCATCCGCGAGAGCCTCGTGCGCCTGCCCGCCGAAGACCGCGGCGGCGCCGACGGCGTCGTCGGGGGGTACTGGACCCGCACCAACGACCCGGAGATCGACCTGGTGATCGCCGACCGCGAGCCCGTGGCCAAGCGCATCGACGCCGTCGGGTCCATCAAGTGGCTGGAGGACGAGCCGTTCGACAGCAGCGACCTCGGCGCGCTGGTGACCCACCGCGGCCGGCTGCCCGGCGCCGCTGCCGACACGCCGCTGCTGGTCGTCTCCCGCAACGGCAGCGCCGTCAGCGGTCCGACCGTCCTCGGCCCCGAGCAGCTGCTGGCCGGGTGGCGCCGGCGTCGGTAGCGGCGCCGACCGCAGCGATCGTCGCCCCGCGCGGGTGAACCCGTGGCTCTGCCCCGCTCGGGCCGGACGCCCGGGTCACCCGCCCTTCCACCCGGAAGACTCCTCGCATGGTCGATGGACGGTCCGTGGGGGGCGAACGACTCGCGTGGTCCGGTCGCGACTGGCGGATGCCGGCATGGCTCTGGGTCGGCCTGGCGACGATGTTCGTCAGCGTGCTGCACATCGTCATCGACTTCGGTGTCGGCCTGTTCGACCTGCACGGGACGCTGAGTCCGACCGAGGCGGCGACGCTCGTCGGCGTTGCGCTCATCCAGGTCTGGTGGGCGATCTCCTTCATGGCGGGCGCTCTGGGCAACGGCGGCGGCGTTGCCAGCGCCGGGATCCTCGGCGCCGGCTGGGCGGCGCTGACCAACGGCTTCCCGATCGTCTACTGCCCGCCCGTGTGCGAAGAGGCGCGGCCGCTGACCGACCTCGGCCACGTCGGCAGCATCGTGTTCGGCATCCTGCTCGCGATGGTCGCCATCTGGTCGCTGTGGCGCGCCCGGACACGCCCTGGTTGGTTCATGCCGGCCGTTGCGGCAGCCCTGGTGGTCGGGACCGTCGTCTCGCTGGCGAGCACCCCCCATCACACAGGCGCGCTGACAGCGGCACGTGCCGTCGATCGAGAAGCGCCCCCACCCATGGGACGCACCCGGTCAGACGTCCCCGGCGAGGTAGGCGCGCCGCCGGTCGGACGGGTACCTCTCGATCGCGTAGCGCAGCATCGTCCGCGGCATCCGCCGGTAGCGGGGGCCGAGGAACTCCTCGGCCAGGGCACGGTCGCGGTTGCCCACCTCGCGCAGCATCCAGCCGACCGCCTTCTGCACGAGGTCGTGCGGGTCGGCCAGCAGCCGGTCGGCGAGGCGCAGCGTCGGCTCGAACCGGCCCGCCCGGACGGCGGCGAAGGTGGCCATCACCGCGATCCGGCGGTCCCAGACCGACGCGGATCCGGCGAGCTGGTCCAGCACCGCGGGATCGACGTCGCCCAGCAGGCACGGCGCCGAGGCGTCGACCAGGTCCCAGTTCGACACGTGCGCCCGGCAGCGCAGGTAGAGCTCGACGATCCGCGCCCGCTCGTCGTCCCCGGCGGCCTCGAACCGCCGCACCAGCACGAACAGCGCGGCCAGCCGCTCCTCGTGCAGCGGACTGGTGAGCAGGTCCTCCGCCTCGGCCAGGGACGTCGCCGCCGCGTGCCGGCGGGCGATCCGGCGCAGCTCCGGCACGGCGATGCCGAGGAACCGGTCGCCTTCCCCGTAGCCGCCCGGGCGGACCTGGAAGTAGCGCGCCATCCCGGCCGCCCGCTCGGGGTCGGCGGCCACCGCGAGGTCGGCCCTGATCGCCGCTGCGGTCACCGACCGGGGTGCCTGGCGGCGAAGGCGGCGAACCGCCGCAGCGACCGCCGCACCCCGGCCACCATGAAGGGGCGCACCAGCGGCCAGCCCACCACGCCCAGCAGGCCGAGGGGCAGGTACAGCCGCTCGGTCCAGGTGAACGTCGTCCGTTCCCCGTCGGGCACCAGCTCGAAGATGCCCGGGCCGCGCACGACGCGGCCGGTGTGCTGGACGACGACGCGCCGCGGCGGGTCCCACTCGGTGATCACCATCGTGTCGAGGACGCCGAGGTGCCGCCCGCGCCGCCACGGGATGCCGGTGCGGGCGGCCAGCCGGCCACCGAACCCCTGCGCGTCCCCGCCGACGGTCTCCACGTCGGTGAGGAGCATCCACTCCCCCTGCCGGGTCCAGTCCGTGAGCGCGGCCCAGACCCGCTCCGGCGGGGCGTCGACCTCGATCGTCTCGACGAGCTCAGGCATCGGCATGCGTCCCGTTCCCGGTGGCGGGCGCCGCGGGCGGGACGTCGTCCCGCGCCGGGGCCGCGCCGTCCGTCAGCCGGCCGCGCAGCTCGGCCAGCTGCGCGTCCCGTTCCTCCAGGGTCTGGGCCAGCTGCTCGACCAGCCAGTCGACCTCCGTCATGCGGTACCCCCGGACGGTGACCGACATCCGCACCGCGCGGAGGTCCTCGGCGGTCACCGGCCGGTCCTCCGGCAGCTGCAGGGGCGAGCGGTCCGCGTCGGCCGGCGGCTGGGTCTCCCCGCGGCCGAGCAGCAGCGAGCCGCCGAGGAACACCAGCGCGCCGACCACCAGGACGGTGACGACGAAGACGACGGCGGAGAGCACCTCGGGTGGACCTCAGGCGTCGCTCGGACCGCTGTCGGCCGGCACCGACCGCATGCCCCCGCCGTTGTCACCGGCCTGACGGGCCGCCTCGGCCTCCTGGATCACCCGCACGACCTCCTCGACGTCGTCGGTGACGGTGAACAGGTCCAGGTCGGACTCCTTGACGGTGGCCGCGGGGACCATCGTGCTGCGGATCCAGTCGACCAGCCCGGACCAGTACTCCGAGCCGAACAGCACCACCGGGAAGCGGGTGACCTTGCGGGTCTGCACCAGGGTGAGCGCCTCGAACAACTCGTCGAGGGTGCCGAAGCCGCCGGGGAGGATGACGAAGGCCTGCGCGTACTTCACGAACATCGTCTTGCGGACGAAGAAGTAGCGGAACGCGATGCCGACGTCGACCCACTCGTTGAGCTCCTGCTCGAACGGCAGCTCGATGCCGAGGCCGACCGACAGGCCACCGGACTCCGACGCCCCCCGGTTCGCCGCCTCCATCGCCCCCGGGCCGCCGCCGGTGATCACCGCATAGCCGGCGCGGGCCAGCGCCGCCCCGATCTCGACGCCGGAGGCGTAGTGCGCGGAGCCCCGCGGGGTGCGGGCGCTGCCGAACACGCTGACCGCGCGTGGCAGCTCCGACAGCAGCCCGAAGCCCTCGACGAACTCGCTCTGGATGCGCAGCACCCGCCAGGGGTCGGTGTGCACCCAGTCGGTCGGTCCACGCCGGTCGAGCAGCCGGGCGTCGGTCGTCGTCCCCTGGGTCCGCGGGTCCGGCTCGCCACCGCGCAGCATCACCGGCCCGCGGTGACGGGTGGGGCGCGGCCTGCGGCCGTCGGCGGGCTGGGGGGTGGTCGTCATGCGCGGCTCCTCAGGCGGAGGGGGTCGACAGGTAGGCGACGAGCGCGTCCTCGGCCGGCTGCAGCCGCTCGACGACGACGTGCTCCTCGCGGGTGTGCGCCAGTTGCGGGTCACCGGGGCCGTAGTTGACCGCCGGGATGCCGAAGGCGGCGAAGCGGGCCACGTCGGTCCAACCGAGCTTGGCCCGGGCCGGGCGGCCGACGGCGGCCACGAACGCTGAGGCCGCCGGCTCGGCCAGCCCGGGCAGCGCGCCGCCGGCGTTGTCGACGACGGTCAGCGTGGCGCCGGCCGCGACCGCGTCCGCGAACACCTCGCGGACGTGGGCTTCGGCGGCGTCCTCGTCCCGGTCGGGGGCGTAGCGGAAGTTCACCGTCACCGAGCAGGCGTCGGGGATGACGTTGCCGGCGACCCCGCCCTCGATGCGGACGGCGTTGAGCCCCTCGCGGTACGTGCAGCCGTCGATCTCCACCTCGCGCGCCGCGTAGGCGGCCAGCGTGGCGAGGATCCCGGCCGCCCCGTGGATCGCGTTGACGCCCAGCCAGCTGCGCGCGCTGTGCGCCCGGCGCCCGGGGACCTCCAGCACCGCCCGCAGGGTGCCCTGGCAGCCGGCCTCGATCTCACCACCGGTCGGCTCGAGCAGGACCGCGAGGTCGCCGTAGAGCCAGCCCCGGCGCTCCCGGGCCACCCGGCCGAGACCGTTCTTGACCGCCTCGACCTCCTCGTTGTCGTAGAAGACGAAGGTGAGGTCGTGCCCGGGCTCGGCCCCCGGGACGCCGAAGCGGCCGGCCAGCCGCAGCATCACCGCGTCGCCGGCCTTCATGTCGCTGGTGCCGCAGCCGTAGAGCCGGCCGTCCTCCACCCGGCTGGGGAGGTTGTCGGCGATCGGCACGGTGTCCAGGTGGCCGGCGAGCACCACCCGGCTGGGCCGGCCCAGGTTGGTGCGGGCCAGGACCGCGTCGCCGACCCGCTCGACCTCCAGCCCGCCCAAGCCGCGCAGCGCCGCCTCCACCGCATCGGCCAGCGCCGTTTCGGCGCCCGACACCGACGGGGTGTCGACCAGCGCGCGGGTGAGGGTGAGGACGTCGGCGGAGAGGTCCAGGCTCGGTGCGGAACTCACGGTGGACGACCCTACGGGCGCCGTCGCGGTCCGGCCGCGGCACCGCGCCAGGGCACCGGTTCGCCGTCTCGCGTTCACCCGCCGGAGGGACCGCCTCGCCGGCCGGGCCCGCGCCGGCGCTCGGTAGCGTCCTCCCCGTGACCCACGCCGCCCCGCTCTCCGCCGTCGCCGCCGGTCTGGCCACCGTGACCCCCTCGGGGACGGTCCTCGACACCTGGTACCCCGAGCCGCGCCTGGGCGCGCCCGAGGGTGCCGCCGCCGGGACGACCCGCCTGGGCGCGCTGGAGCTCTCCGGTGAGCTGGGCCCCGACTACGGCGGCCTGGTGCGCCGCGACGAGGCGCGCGGCGTCGAGGTGATCGCCGTCCGCACGGTCATCCCGGACCTCGCCGCACCCCCGGTCGACACCCACGACGTCTGGCTGCGGCTGCACCTGCTGTCCTCCCGGCTGATCCGCCCGCACGGCGCGGACATGACCGGCGTCTTCGGGCTGCTCACCAACGTGGCCTGGACCAGCGCCGGTCCGGTGGAGGCCGCGACCTTCAACGTGCACCGGCTGCGCGCCGCCCTGGGCCACGTCACCGTGTTCGGCGTCGACAAGTTCCCCCGGATGGTCGACTACGTCATCCCCTCCGGGGTGCGGATCGCCGACGGTGACCGGGTGCGGCTGGGCGCGCACCTGGCCGAGGGGACGACGGTCATGCACGAGGGTTTCGTGAACTTCAACGCCGGCACGCTCGGCCCGTCGATGGTCGAGGGCCGGATCAGCGCCGGTGTGGTCGTCGGGGCCGACAGCGACGTCGGGGGCGGCGCCTCGATCATGGGCACCCTCTCCGGCGGCGGGAAGCAGGTCATCTCGATCGGCGCGGGCTGCCTGCTCGGCGCCAACGCCGGCATCGGGATCTCCCTCGGGGACAGGTGCGTCGTCGAGGCCGGCTGCTACGTGACCGCCGGTGCCCGCGTCACCCTGCCCGACGGCTCGACGGTGAAGGCCGCGGAGCTGTCCGGGCGCGACGGGCTGCTGTTCCGGCGCAACTCCGTCTCCGGTGCGCTGGAGGCCCTGCCCCGGGACGGCGACTGGGGTGCGCTGAACGCCGAGCTGCACAAGAACTGAAGAAGAAGGACCCCGTCCTCCTCACCGCTCGCCGGCTCGCGGCCGAGGGCCCGTCGGGCCGTGTCGGTTTCCGCGGGGACCGACACGGCCGGGTTCAGTCGATGTCGCCGGGCCCCGGGGTCTCCGGGGTGTTCGACGGCGCCGCCGCCGGGTGGTCCAGGTGCTCGAGCAGCGCGACGACGAACTCCTGCGGGCGCTCGACGTGCGGCGAGTGCCCGACCCCGGGCAGCACGACCTCCCGGTAGGAGCCCCCGGTGGCCGCGTACCGGTCGAGGACGGCGCGGGTCTGGGTCACCATCGGCTGCGGCGGGCAGACCTCCTCCCCCGGCCAGCCGGGCAGCGCGCCCAGCGCCCCGAGCTGGGCCAGGTCGAACACCGACGCGTCCGACACGATGGCGTCGGCGTCCCCGCGGACCCACAGGACCGGGGGCTTCACGGGCAGGTCGACGATCCCCGTCAGGTCGAGGACCGTCGGCGCCATCGTGTTGAGCACGCCGCGCGCGCCGGGGGCAACTCCCGGCCAGGTGGCCGTCGTGGCGGCCTCGCCCGGGTAGTGGTCCTCGCCGGTGCGGGTGCTGAGCATCGCCGCCACGAAGACGTCCTCCAGGCGCGGGTCCAGTGGCAGGGAGCCGGGGGCGACGTAGAACGCGCGCAGGATCGACCGCGGGCTGGTCGGCTGCTCGGCCGTCGTGTCGCCGGCGGCCAGGGCCGCCACGAAGGCCGGGTTGGCTGCACCCGCGCCCGACCCGGCGCCGTCGTCGGACAGCCGCCGGCCCTCCACCCCCGCCGTGCCGCCGAAGCCGTACGGGGAGACCGGCGCCACGAGGACGACCGAGGCGACCCGACCGGGGTGGTCGAGCAGGTACTGCAGGACGACGCCCGCGCCCATGCTCCAGCCGACCAGGTGCACCCCCTGGAGACCGAGCGTCTCGACCAGTGCGGCGAGGTCGTCGGCCCAGTCCCGGACGCCGCGCCGGGCGTCGATCGGCAGGGGGTCGGTGTCGCCGTAGCCGCGCAGGTCCACGGCGAGCGGCCGGACCCGCCCGGCCTCGGCGAGGGCCAGTAGCGGCTGCTGCCAGAACAGCGACGAGCTGACGTTGCCGTGCACGAACAGCACCACCTCGCCGACCCCGGCCGGGTCCACGCCGTCGGGATGCAGCACGTTCTGCGTCAGGCGCGGGGTGGTCACCCGGGTGGCGGTGATGCCGGGCAGCAGGACGTCACTCATCGGATCTCCTCGCGGGGTGGGCGGCGGGCACACCGTAGTGGTCGACACCCCGTCCCGACATCGCCACAGATTCCGGAGACGCCCAGGGAACCGACCTAGAGTCGAGCCGATGAGTGCCCGCACCGGTGGCGGAACCGCGGTCCGGCGGCCCTCCCCCGCCCGATCCGGCAGCCGCCGCCCGGCGCGGCGACCGTCCCGGCGGCGGTCCGGCGCACGCCGGCCCGCGCCGCGGTCCCGCGGAGGTCGGCGGGCGCCCGCCCGGCGGGACGTCGCGGCCTGGGCGTGGCTGGCGGTCGTGGTGGCCGTGGCGCTCCTCGTGGCGCTGTCCTGGACCGCCTCGCGGGAGGAGACCGGCATGGCGACGGCGGAGTGCCGGCTGCCCGCCACCGGCGTCGAGCTCACCCGCGAGCAACTCGCCAACGCCCACACCATCGCGCAGGTCGGCCGCGACCGCGGGCTGCCGGAGCGGGCCGTCGTCATCGCGCTGGCCACCGCGATGCAGGAGTCGACCCTGCGCAACCTCGACTACGGCGACCGCGACTCCCTGGGTCTGTTCCAGCAGCGTCCCTCCCAGGGGTGGGGCACTCCCGCACAGGTGCAGGACCCCGTCTACTCGGCCGGCATCTTCTACGACCGCCTCGTGCGGGTGCCGAACTGGGACGGCATGCGGCTGACCGACGCCAGCCAGCTCGTGCAGCGCAGCGGCTTCCCCGAGGCCTACCAGAAGCACGAGGGCCTGGCCGTCGAGCTGGCCGCCGTCACGGCGAGCGGCGACTTCGCCTGCTCCTGACCCGGCCGGGCGACCCGGGCACCCGGCGGGCCCGCGGTGACGACGGCCTCATCCGCCCGTGTCGCTGAGCGCCTCCGCCAGCGCCAGGACGTCGTCATCGCGCCGGCCGTGGTCCTGCGCCGTCCACACCGCCGCGACCGTCGCGCTGACGAACCCCCATGCCCGCACCCGGGCCGCCGGCACCCGGAGACCGGCAGCGAGCAGCGCCACCCGGCGGTCCAGCAGGTCCCGGAGGCCGGGGACGGTGGCCCAGGCCCGCGGCGGGTTCAGCAGGGCCGTCCCGGCGTCGAGCGCGGGCTCTCCCCACACGCCGTGCGGGTCGATGGCCACCCAGCCGCCGACGTCCCGCAGCACGTTGGCCGCGTGGAGGTCACCGTGGCAGAGGACCGGAGCGGCGGCGCTGTCGAGCAGTCGCTCCAGCACCCCGGCCGCACGGTCGGTGAGCGCGGCAGGCACGAGCGGTGAGCCGGCGCGGAGGAGGGCGACGCGGCGGCGGCTGTCGGGCACACCGTCCGGTCGCGCGGCGCGAGTTCCGTGCAGCCGCCGCGCCACCGCCGCCAGCACCGGGAACGCCCGTTCGTCGGGCAGGGTGCAGAGATCCGTGCCCGGGCGTGCGGCGCGCACCAGCAGCGCCATCGTGCCCCCGTGGTCGGGCTCGGCCGCGAGCAGGTCGACCGCCCCCTGCCCCTGCCAGGCGGCCAGCGTCACCGCCTCCTGCGCCAGGGCCCCGGACAGCCCCAGTTTGAGGACGACGACGGCCCCGTCGACCCGCACCGCCGGCGCCACCCAGTGGTACGAGGCCGGGTACGGCGGCCCCACGTCGAGGCCCCACCGGGCCGCGGCCCTCTCGACCGCCGCAGGCAGGGTGGCGCACCAGGCCCGTCCCGCGTCGCCGTGGAGGTCGCCCATCGCTGCGACCAGCGCGGGCGGGACCACGACCGGCGGCATCCCGAGGGGCTCAGCCCGCCAGGCGCTCGACGGCCGTGGCGATCCGCTCGTCGATGGCGGTGAGCGCCATGCGGACGTGCTGCGCACCGGCCGGGCCGTAGAAGGACCCCGGCGCAGCCACGATCCCGAGCCCGGCCAGCCAGTCGATCGTCGTCCAGCAGTCCTCGTCGCGGGTGACCCACAGGTAGAGCCCGGCCTCGGAGTGGTCGATGCGCGCCCCGGCGCCCCGGACGGCGGCGGCCAGCTGCTCGCGGCGGGCCCGGTAGCGCTCCCGCTGGGCGTCGACGTGCGCGTCGTCGGCGAGGCCCGCGGTCATGGCCACCTGCACCGGCGTGGGCACCAGCAGGCCCAGGTGGCGGCGGACCTCCCACACGGTGCGGACCAGCGCCGGGTCGCCCGACAGCAGCCCGGCGCGGTAGCCCGCGGCCGTCGACTGCTTGGACAGCGAGTGCACCGCGAGCAGGCCGCTGTGGTCGGCGCCGGCCACGTCGGGGTGCAGCAGCGAGCGGGGCTCGACGTCCCAGCCCAGGGTGATGTAGCACTCGTCGGCGATCACGGGGATGCCGTGCGCCCGGCCCCACTCCACCCAGGCCCGCAGCTGGTCGTCGGTCAGGACCCGGCCGTGCGGGTTGCCCGGGGAGTTCAGCCAGGCCAGGACGACGCCGGTCGCGTCGGCCGGCGGCGTGTCGGTGCGCCGCACCGCGAGCCCGGCCAGGACCGCACCGACCTCGTAGGTGGGGTAGGCCACCTCGGGTACCAGCACCGTGCCGCCACCCCGCAGGCCCAGCATCGTGGGCAGCAGCGCGACCAGTTCCTTCGAGCCCACGGTGGGGATGACGGACGGGTCGGTGCCGAGCGGGTCGGCCACCTGCACGCCGAGCCGACGCCGCAACCACGCCGCCGCCGCCGTGCGCAGGGCGGCGGTGCCCAGGGCCGTCGGGTAGCCGGGGGCGTTGCCCGCGCCGGCGAGCGCGGTGGCCAGCACCTCAGGGGTGTCGTCGACCGGCGTCCCGATGGAGAGGTCGACGACGCCCCCGGGGTGTTTCGCGGCCTTGGCCCGCGCGGCGACGAGGGAGTCCCAGGGGAAGTCCGGCAGCCGGCCGGCCGGCGTCCCCGTGACGGTGGTCGTCAGTGCCCTTCCGCCTGGGGCGGCAGCGCGGCCACGAGCGGGTGGTCCTTCCCGATCCTGCCGGTCTTCGCGGCACCGCCGGGGCTGCCCAGGTCGGAGAAGAACTCCACGTTGGCGTTGTAGAAGTCCTTCCACTTGTCCGGGACGTCGTCCTCGTAGTAGATGGCCTCCACCGGGCAGACCGGCTCGCACGCCCCGCAGTCCACGCACTCGTCGGGGTGGATGTAGAGCATCCGGTCGCCCTCGTAGATGCAGTCCACCGGACACTCGTCGATGCACGCCTTGTCCAGGACGTCGACGCAGGCCTGGGTGATGACGTAGGTCACGGGGGATCCCTCCCGGGGATGCGCAGCAGGGCACTGGCTCGCGGGCCAGGCCGGTTGTATCGCTGCTCAGTATGGCGCGTGGTGCCCGGTCGGGGCGCGACGGGTGCGCGCCGGGGACCCGGGAGGACGACGCCGGGCCGGGCACCGCAGGATCGCGGCATGGGACAGAGCCGCTCACCCCTGGACGTCGTCGGCCTGGAACGTGTCGCCGCCCGCGGCTGGCGGGGCTCCGAGGAGGCGGCGCTCGGCGAGTGGCTGCTGCGCGCCGGTGGCGGCTTCACGGGGCGGGCCAACTCGGTGCTGGTCGCGGGGGACCCGGGCCGCGCCCTGCCGAACGCGGTCGACGCCGTCACCGCCTGGTACCGCGAGCGCGGCCTGCGCCCCTGTGCCCAGCTGCCGGGCCGTCAGGCGCGGCCGGCCGACGCCGCCTTCGCCGCCGCCGGCTGGGAGCGCGACGAGGACGTCCTGGTGCTCACCGCCCCGCTGACCTCCGGGCCGGACGGCGGGGTGCCGGTCGACCTCTCCCCCACCCCGGACGACGCCTGGCTGGCCGGCTACCACCACCGCGGGCGTCCCCTGCCGCCCACGGCCCGCGCGGTGCTGACCAACGCCGAGGACGTCGTCTTCGCCTCGGTCCGCCTCGACGAGGGCCCGCTGGCCGCCGTCGCCCGGGGCGTGGTCACCGACGACTGGCTGGGCGTCGCCGCGGTCACCGTCGCCGAGGAGCACCGCCGGCGTGGCCTGGCCACCGCGGTCATGGCGGCGCTGCAGCGCTGGGGGGCCGAGCGCGGCGCCACCTGGGTCTACCTGCAGGTCACGTCGTCCAACGCCCCCGCCCGCGCGCTCTACCGCAGCGCCGGCTTCATCGAGCACCACCGGTACCACTACCGGTACGCCTCGGACTGAGCGACGCTGCGGCCAGCACGCGGCCGACGGCGAACGCCGCGGCGACCACGCCGCAGAGCAGGAACGCCAGGTTGACCAGCCCGGTCGCGCCGCCGCCGGTCACCAGCAGGTCCCCCTCCGGACGGCGGATGCTGCCGGCCACCGCGACGGTGAGCCACACCAGCGCCGGCAGCGCCGCTACCAGCCGCGAGCCGGTGAGCCGGTGGGCCAGCGGCACCAGCAGCAGGTTGCCGGTCACGGCCGCCACCACCGACACCGGCACGAGGACGCCGGCCACGCGCAGCGGCAGCCAGAACACCTCGACCAGCGCCAGCCACGCCGCGGCCGCGACGACCAGCAGCCCCGCCCCGGCGCGCGCCCCGAGGCGCCGGCTCATCCCGGCAGACCGGCGAACAGGTCGTCCTCCCAGCCGTGGGGGGCATCGCCGGCCGGCCCGCGCTCGCCCCGCACCAGGCGGTAGTACTCGGTGCCCAGCACCTCCAGACCCAGGTTGTTCGACAACGCGAAGAAGGGGCCGTCGACGGTGATCTGGGTGGCGTGCGCGCGCATCGCGGCGTCCTTGCGGCCGGCGTGCGGACGGCCGTCGACCGCGGCGGTGACCACGTCGTCGGGGACCGCGAACGGCACCTCGTCGAGGTCGCCCAGCGCCTGGAACGGGGAGTCCTCCCCCAGCGCGGCCATCGCCTCCACGCCCTTCCGCAGCACCGACCGCGGCATGCAGCACCAGTAGACCTTGGCGACGTCCCAGGCCGCGCCGAGGTCGGGCCGGTAGGAGGGGTCGGCGGCCCGCTCCACCGCGCCCATCGCGACCCGGTGCGCCTGGATGTGGTCGGGGTGGCCGTAGCCGCCGTTCTCGTCGTAGGTGACGACCACCTGCGGCCGGACCTCCCGGACGACGGCGACCGCGTGCGCCACGGCCTCGCCGAGGTCGGCGTTCCAGAACGCCCGCGGCTTCTGGTTGGCGGGGGTGCCCATCATCCCGGAGTCGCGGTAGCGCCCCGGCCCGCCCAGGAACCGCCAGTCGGTGACGCCGAGGGCCGCCATCGCCGCGCCCAGTTCACCGATCCGGAAGCCGCCCAGCTGGTCGGCGTGGTCGGGGGCCAACAGCTCCAGCTCGGGGACGAGCACCTCGCCCTCCTCGCCCAGCGTGCAGGTGAGCAGGGTGACGCCAACCCCCTCGGCGACGTACCGCGCCATGGTGGCGCCGTTGTTGATCGTCTCGTCGTCGGGGTGGGCGTGCACGAGCAGCATGCGGCGGTCAGCGGTCACGAGAGGGCATTCTCCCCGGAGCACACGAGCCGGGGACGCGCACCTGCGGTGTCGTGCCCGAGTGGGCCCCGGAGGGGTCCGCGAAGGGTGCGGCGGCCGGGCTCAGCGCGAGCCGGGGACGGCACGTGGCCGCGGTGTCGTGCCCGAGTGGGCCCCGGAGGGGTCCGCGAAGGGTGCGGCGGCCGGGCTCAGCGCGAGCCGGGGACGGCACGTGGCCGCGGTGTCGTGCCCGAGTGGGCCCCGGAGGGGTCCGCGAAGGGTGCGGCGGCCGGGCTCAGCGCGAGCCGGGGACGGCACGTGGCCGCGGTGTCGTGCCCGAGTGGGCCCCGGAGGGGTCCGCGAAGGGTGCGGCGGCCGGGCTCAGCGCGAGCCGGGGACGGCACGTGGCCGCGGTGTCGTCCGGTAGGACGACGGTGTCATCGCCTCACTCCACGTCCACCGGGACGACCGTGCGGGCCTCGGCGAAGTGGCACGCCGACGGGTGCCCCTGGCCGCGGTCCACCAGCGCGGGCGCCTCCTGGGCGCAGATGTCCTGCGCCTTCCAGCACCGGGTGCGGAACCGGCAGCCCGAGGGTGGGTCCGCCGGGCTGGGGACGTCGCCCTGCAGCAGGATGCGGTCCTTCTGGCCCCGCAGGTGCGGCTCGTGCAACGGCACCGAGGACAGCAGCGCCTGCGTGTACGGGTGCGACGGCGCGGTGTAGACCTGCTCGTCGGTGCCCTCCTCGACGATGCTGCCGAGGTACATGACCGCGACGCGGTCGGAGATGTGCCGCACCACCGACAGGTCGTGGGCGATGAACAGGTAGGAGAGGCCGAACTCGTCCTGCAGGTCCTCGAGCAGGTTGACCACCTGCGCCTGCACCGAGACGTCGAGGGCCGACACCGGCTCGTCGCAGACGATGATCTCCGGCCGCAGCGCCAGGGCCCGGGCGATGCCGATGCGCTGCCGCTGGCCACCGGAGAACTGGTGCGGGTAGCGGTTGACGTAGTCGGGGTTGAGGCCGACCCGGTCGAGCAGCTCCTGGGTGCGCTGCAGCCGGCCCTTCTTCGGGGCGACGTCGGCGTGCACGGACCAGCCCTCGGCGACGATGTCACCCACGGTCATCCGCGGGTTCAGCGACGCGTACGGGTCCTGGAAGATGATCTGCACCTCGCGGCGGTACTCCTTCAGCGCGCGGCCGCCCATCTTCGCGACGTCCCGGCCCTTGTAGAGGATCGACCCCGCGGTCGGCTTCTCCAGGGCGACCAGCAGCTTGGACACCGTCGACTTGCCGCAGCCGGACTCGCCGACCAGGCCGACGGTCTCCCCGCGGTGCATCGTCAGGTTGACGCCGTCCACGGCACGGACGTGGCCGACGGTCCGCTTGAACAGGACGCCCTGGGTGAGCGGGAAGTGCTTCTGCAGGTCACGGACCTCCAGCAGCGTCTCGCCGATGGCACCGCGCAGGGCGCCGCTCGCGGCCGTGGCGCCGGTCGTGGACTCAGACACCGAGGACCTCCTCGCTGTAGTGGCACGCCGCCTCGCGGCCCGGGACGACCAGGCGCAGCGGTGGCAGGTCGGTGGCGCACTCCCGGCCGGGCGTGGCGGCGGCCCCCAGCCGGCGCCGGGAGCAGCGTGGGTGGAACGGGCAGCCGCTGGGGATCGCGGCGAGGTTCGGCGGCTGGCCGGCGATCGGCAGCAGCCGGCCGCCCTTGGCCTCCACCTGCGGCACCGAGCTCATCAGGCCGTCGGTGTAGGGGTGCGCCGGGTTGGCGAAGACGTCGTCCACGGTGCCGCGCTCGACGATCCGCCCGGCGTACATGACCGCGACGTTGTCGGCGACCTCGTTGACCACGCCGAGGTCGTGGGTGATGAGGATGAGCCCCATCCCGGTCTCCCGCTGCAGGTCCTTGAGCAGGTCCATGACCTGCGCCTGCACCGTGACGTCGAGCGCGGTGGTCGGCTCGTCTGCGATGAGCACCCTGGGGTCGAGGGCGATGGCCATCGCGATCATCACGCGCTGGCGCATGCCGCCGGAGAACTGGTGCGGGTAGTCGTTGACCCGCGCGCCCGCTCCCGGGATGCGCACGCGGTCCATGAGCTCGACCGCGCGCTTCTTGGCGTCCTTCTTCGACATCCCCCGGTGGGCGCGGAACATCTCACCGATCTGGTACCCGACGCTGTACACGGGGTTCAGCGACGACAGTGCGTCCTGGAAGATCATCGAGATCCCCGGGCCGCGGACCTTGCGCTGCTCCTCCTCCGACTGCTGGAGCAGGTCGCGGCCCTCGAACCAGATGCCACCGCCGGTGATGACCGCGGGTGGGGTGTCGAGGATGCCCATGATCGCCTGGGCGGACACCGACTTGCCGGAGCCGGACTCCCCGAGGATGGCGAGGGTCTCGCGCTCCGCGAGGCGGTAGCTGACGCCGTTGACCGCGTTGACGACGCCGGAGCGCGTGCGGAACTCGACGTGCAGGTCGTCGACCTCGAGGACGGTGCCGCCGGTGCCGGGCGCCGCGGCCCTGGGCTGGGAGAGGTCGGGTCGGGTCATGCGCGCTGCCTCGGGTCGAGGGCGTCGCGCAGGGCGTCGCCCATCATGATGAACGCCATCACGGTCAGGGTCAGGACGATGCTGGGGAACAGCACCAGGTGCGGCGCGGTGCGCAGCAGGGACTGACCCGCCTCGATCTGCAGCCCCCAGGAGATGGCCGGCCGCTGCAGGCCGACCCCCAGGAAGGTCAGCGTCGCCTCCGCGGCGATGAGCACGCCGATGGTGATGGTCGTGTAGACCAGCACCGGCGCGATCGCGTTGGGGAGGATGTGCCGCACCAGGATGCGCCCGTTGGACGCCCCCATCGCGCGGGCCGCGGCGACGTAGTCCGAGCTCTTCACGGCGATCACCTGCGAGCGCACCAGCCGCATCGCCGTCATCCACCCGAACAGGGCCAGCGCGATGGCCACGGCGGTCACACCCCGGCCCAGGGTCCCGGTCCGGAGGACGACGAGGGCGCCGAGCACCAGCGGCAGCGCGTAGAAGATGTCGGTGATCCGGGACAGCAGGCTGTCGGTGAGCCCGCCGTAGAACCCGGCGATCGCCCCCACGACGACGCCCAGCAGCAGCACCACGAGGACGGCGAGCACACCGATGATGAGCGAGTTGCGGGCGCCGTAGACGACGTTGGCCAGGTAGTCGCAGCCCTGCTGATCGAAGCCGAACCAGTGGCCGGCCGACGGCTTCTGCTGGCTGTTGGACAGGCTGCACTCGCGCGGGTCCACGCCGCGCGCGAACACCTGCGGCAGGAGGGCCATCGCCAGGAAGACCAGCATCAGCAGGCCGCCGATCCAGAACAGCGGGTTGCGCTTGAGGTCCTTCCAGGCGTCGCTCCACAGACTGTTCTGACGTGCGTCGGTGGCGTCGACCGACGGGCTGGCCAGGCCGGTGGTGGTGCCGGCCTCCACCTCGTCGTGCCGCAGGTCGGCCTGCTGCTGGTCAGTCATAACGGATCCTCGGGTCGAGGACGGCGTAGAGCACGTCGACGACCAGGTTGAAGAAGATGAAGAAGAACACCATCAGCGTGACGATCCCGACGACGACGGCGCCCTCCTGGGCGCGCACCGCGTCGAAGATGGCGCGGCCGATCCCGGGCAGGTTGAACACTGACTCGGTGACGATCGCCCCGCCCATCAAGGTGCCGATGTCGGCGCCGATGAAGGTGACGACCGGGATCAGGCTGTTGCGCAGGGTGTGCCGGACGATGACCGTCCGCCTGGGCAGCCCCTTGGCCTTCGCCGTCCGCACGTAGTCGGCGCGCATGTTCTCGGCGACGCTGGTGCGGGTCAGCCGAGCCACGTAGGCCAGCGAGCCCGCGGCCAGCACCAGGCCAGGGAGCACGAAGCTGTACCAGCCCTCTCCGATGCCGGAGATCGGGAACCAGCCCAGTTGCAGGCCGAAGACGAACTGGGCCACGAAGGCGAGCACGAGGATCGGGACGGACACGACGATCGTGCTCGAGACCAGCACGACGTTGTCCAGGAAGCCGTTGCGCCGGATACCGGCGAGGACGCCCGCGATGATGCCGATGACGGCCTCGAACAGGATCGCGACCACGGCCAGCTGGATGGTCACCGGCAGCCGCTGCTCGATCGTGTCGAGCACCTCGCGGCCGCGGAAGTCGGTGCCGAAGTCCCCTTGCAGCAGGTCGCCGACGTACTTGGCGTACTGGACGACCAGGGGGTCGTCCAGGTTGTACTCGTCCCGCAGCTGGGCGACGACGGCGGGGGCCAGCGGGCGGTCACCGCCGAGAGCCCGGATCGGGTCGCCCGGGAGGGCGTACACCATCGCGAAGATCAGGAACGAGGCCCCGATCAGGACCGGGATGGTGAGCAACAGTCGGCGCGCGACGTAGCGGCCCATGTTCCCCCTCGGTTGTGAGCGCCGGGCGCAGGTGCGGTCGGCGCCGGTTCCATCGTGCCCGGTACGGGGCACGTGCGCCGCCGGGGGCGGCTGTCCAGGATCGGACAGCGCCCCCGGCGGGTGGTGCGGGTCCTGCTAGGGGGTCGTCAGGAGACGACCTCGACGGCGGCGGCGTCGATCCGACCGAAGGCGTCGATGATCACGTTGTCGACGTTCTCCGAGTGCGCGCCCTGGTTGAGCCGGTAGAACAGCGGAGCCGAGGGCAGGTCGGCGATGAGGACGTCCTCCGCCGCCTGGTAGGCGGCGACGGCCTCGTCGTCCGAAGCGGCCGCGTTGCCCTGCTGCAGCAGCTGGTCGAACTGCGGGTTGCTGTAGAAGGTGTAGTTGGAGCCGGCCGGCGGCAGCGCGACCGAGGAGTACAGCGGGCCGAGGAAGTTCTCGGCGACCGGGTAGTCCATGATCCACGCGTCGCGGAACGGGCCGGTCATGCCCTTCGCGTCCTTCAGCGGCAGGAACTCCGCCTGGGGCAGGTCGCCGCGCAGCTGGTACTCGACGCCCAGGTTCTCGCGCAGCTGGTTGCCGACGGCCTCCATCCAGGCGTCGTGGCCGGCACCGGCGTTGAACCAGAGGTCCACCGGCTGGCTGCGGTCGAAGCCGGCGGCGTCGAGCAGGCTGTTGGCCTCCTCGACGTTCAGCTCGCAGGCCTCACAGGCGCCCTCGCGGTAGCCGGGGACGACGGGGCTGATGAAGGACGTCGCCGGGGTGCGGGTGCCGTTGAAGATCGCGTCGCTGATCGCCTGGCGGTCGATCGCCATCGAGAAGGCCTTGCGAACGTTCGGGTCGGCGAAGCGCTGGTCGTAGGTCGGGAAGCCCAGCGAGGTGATGTCACCCTGAGCGGTCTCGATGTACCGGTCCCCGAACTCCGACTCGGCGGACGCGATGGCGTCCGGCGGGAGGGTGTCCATGATGTCGAGCGAGCCGCCCTGCAGGTCGGTGTAGGCGGTGTCCTGCTCGACGTAGACGCGGTACTCGACGGACTCGGCCTTGGCCGGCTCGTCACCGGCGAAGTCCTCGTAGCGGGTCAGGGTGACGCCCTGGCCCGGGACGAAGGGCTCCACGGCCTGGAACGGGCCGTTGCCGATGGGCTGCTCACCGAAGGCCGCGGGGTCGTCGAAGAACGCCGGCGGCAGCGGGAAGAAGGCGGTGTAGCCCACGGTGGTCGGCCACTGGGCGTACGGCGAGGAGAGCGTGACCTCGAAGGTCAGGTCGTCGACGACGCGCAGGCCGCTCATCTCGGTGGCCACGGGGTCGCCGCCGGCCTCGGGGGCCTGCAGGTCGCCGTAGCCCACGATGTTGGCGAAGAAGTACGAGTTGCCCTGCGCGTTCGGGCTGTACGCGGTGTAGTTCCACGCGTCGACGAAGGACTGCGCGTTGACCGGCGAGCCGTCGTGGAAGGTCCAGCCGTCGTTGAGCTTGACGGTCCAGGTGGTCTGGTCGTCGCTCTCGATGGACTCGGCGACACCGGTGAAGGCGGCCTCGTTGGTCTCCGGGTCGTACTGCACCAGGCCGGTGAACAGCGAGTCGAGGACCTGGCCGCCCTCGGTCTCGTTGGTGTTCCCCGGCATCAGCGGGTTCTCGGGCTCGCCGATGTAGATGCTGAAGCTGCCGCCGTCGGCGCTCGAGCTTCCTTCGTCGTCACCTCCACCACAGGCCGACAGCACCATCACGCCGGACAGGCCGGTCGCGATGAGCGCAGCAGTGCGCTTGCTCAACTTCACGTGCAATGCCTCCCTCGTCCCGCGGTGCGGGGGGAACGGACTGGTTCTCCCAGGTCGCCGGCGCCGTCAGCGCGCCAGCTGGAGGACCTGCGGACAGGTACCGAGTCTCGCCGGTACGACGGGCGACCCTAGGCGGGCCCCGCGGAGAGCGTCCACGACTGACACCGACTTGTGACCTCGGCTCAGGATCTCACAGGATGGAATCTCGCTTGCCTGCGACGCCCGGTCCAGGCTCCTTGAGGAGTTGCGGCGCAAGTCGCATCACACCGCAAGTGTTCCGCCGTCTCCCGGCACGGGTGTCGGGATCAACCGGGCTGGGTAGGTCTCGGCCGGAACCGACGAGAGGAGTCCGGCATGAGCGGCGTGGACAAGATGAAGGACAAGGCCCAGGAGCTGTCCGGCCAGGGCAAGCAGGCAGTGGGCGAGGCGACCGACGACCGCGACCTGCAGGCCGAGGGCAAGAAGGACCAGGCGGCCGGCAGCATCAAGCAGGCCGGCGAGAAGGTCAAGGACGCGTTCAAGTAACCGTCCAGCACACCGTCGCGGACGCCGCCCCGGACCTCCGGGACGGCGTCCGTCGCCGTCTGCGTCGGTTTCCGCGGAAACCGACGGGCCTCACCAACCCACGGCGGTGGCCGTGCGCAGCGCCTCGCCGATCCGCTGGACGACGTCGTCCATGGCGCGCAGGTCAGCGGCCGCCAACCGGATGACGGTCCACCCGGCGGCTACGAGCCGTTGCAGCCGCGCGTCGTCGCGGACGATCTGCACTCCCTCGAAGTGGTACTCCCCGTCGTACTCGACGATCACGCGGTGATCGGGCCAGGCGAGGTCGACCCGGGCGAGCCACGCGCCCTCGTGCACGACCTCGTACTGCGGCACCGGGGTCGGCAGCCCTCCGAGCACGCAGGCCACCCGCACCCACGACTCGGGTGGGGACTCGCTGGGCCCGTCCACGAGGTCGAACGCCTTCTCCGCACGCCGCAGGCCCCATCGGCCGGCACGCCGATCCAGGAGAGAGACGAGTCGTCCCTTCGTCGTGAGGCGGCCGCGCACCATCCCGTCGAGCACGCCCACAGCCGTGGGAGTCGGCTCCAGCACTGCGACGTCCCAGGTGGTGCGGAGGGCCGGCGTGACCGGTGGACCGTCCACCTCCCACGGGGCGTCCGACCCGTCGAGGTCCGTGCGGTGGACGCGCACGCCCTTCGGCCCCCTCCACGTGAGCGGCGCGGCGAGCACCACGGTGACCGGATCGCCGTAGGACGGCGCCGGTGCGCCGAGGACCGCCGCCGCTGATCGCCCGCCCAGTACGGCGCCCCGCGGCATCAGCAGTGCGGCCGCGCGGCAATGCAGCACGTGGTCCCGGGGGATGGAGGGGTCTGCGTAGACCCCGTGGAGTACCCGGACGAGGGATGCGGTCAGAGCCGGGTGAGCAGGTCCTGGACGGCGGGCAGCAGGGGCCGGTCGGCGGGGATCCACTCCAGCGCCTCGAGCTCGTCGGCGCGCAGCCACCGCAGCTCGGCGTGCTCGTGCGCCGTGAGCTCCCCACCGTCGGCGATCCGGGCCCACCACACCCGCAGCGTCGAGGCGCCGGGCAGGCCACCGGCGACGACGCCGTCGAGCACCACCTCCCCGAGGAACGCCTGCGGGACGACGACCGCGCCGAGTTCCTCGCGGATCTCCCGCACCAGCGCCGCGAGGTCGTCCTCCCCCGGCTCGACCTTGCCGCCGGGGAACTCCCAGCACCCGTCGTAGGGGCCGCCCGAGCGCTGGGCCACCAGCACCCGGTCGCCGTCGACGAGCGCAGCCCCCACCACCTGCACGACGTCGAGCGCCCGCCGGGCGGCCGCGGCCGCGTAGGCGTCGAGGT
This sequence comes from Geodermatophilus sabuli, assembly GCF_900215145.1. Taxonomy (GTDB): domain Bacteria; phylum Actinomycetota; class Actinomycetes; order Mycobacteriales; family Geodermatophilaceae; genus Geodermatophilus; species Geodermatophilus sabuli. Next base: position 100,686 of record NZ_OBDO01000009.1, read on the forward strand.
GGGCCTGCATCGCGCGCTGCACCCGTCGGCGCAGCACGCGGTCGAGGACCCACCCGAGCACGCCGGGCAGCGAGGTGGCCCAGTCGACCTGTTCGTCGACCAGGGTGCCGGCGCCGGTGGCCGAGAACCGGCGGGAGTGGGTGAGCCAGCGCCATCCCCGGCCGGGGCCGACGGCGTACACGTCGCGCACCGGGCGGACCGAGACGACCTCCTCCAGCGGGACCGGCCAGGGGCGGCCCAGGGAGCGTGCGACGTCGAACGCCACGGTCAGCGGCGCCTCCACCACAGTGGTGAAACGCAGCTGGAACACGCCCCCACCTTCCCAGACCCGGCAGGATGACCCTGCAGGACTCGGCAGGGTGACCCTGCAGGACTCGGCAGAAGGGAACACTGTGCGCATCACCGCCCGGGTCGACTACGCCGTCCGTGCCGCCGTCGAGTTGGCCGCGGTCGCGCCGGGCGCGCTGACGTGCGACCGCATCGCCACGGCCCAGAACATCCCCTCGCGCTTCCTGCAGTCGATCCTCGGCGACCTCCAGCACGCCCGGCTGGTCACCAGCCAGCGGGGCCGGGAGGGCGGCTACCGGCTGGCGCTGCCCCCCGAGGAGGTGTCGATCGCACGGGTCATGCGGATCGAGCAGGGGTTCCTCGCCGAGGTCCACGGCCAGCGCCCCGAGGACGTCGAGTACCCGGGTGCGGCCGAGTGCCTGGCGGCCGTCTGGGTGGCCGCGCGCGAGGCGTACCGCCGGGTGCTGGAGGAGGTCACGCTCGCCGACGTCGTCGCGGGGAAGCTGCCCGGGCCGGTCGCCGAGCTCACCGCCCTGGAGGAGGCCTGGCGCTCCTTCAGCGAGCCGCCGGGCGACTGACACCCGGGCGGGTTCCCGGCCGGGAGTGCGCCTGCGGGAGACTGGCGACATGTCAGCTGCGCACCGCCGGGGCGTCACCGTGTTCCTGACCGGCCTGTCCGGCGCGGGGAAGTCCACGATCGCCGACGCCCTCGTCGCCTCCCTGGAGGCCGACGGGCAGCCGGTCACCGTCCTGGACGGCGACGTGGTGCGCACCCACCTGTCCAGCGAGCTCTCCTTCTCCCGCGCGGACCGCGACCTGAACATCCGCCGCATCGGGTTCGTCGCCGGCGAGGTGGTCAAGCACGGCGGCACGGTCGTCGTCGCGGCGATCGCGCCCTACGAGCAGGCCCGCGAGGACGCCCGCGCCCTCGTCGAACAGCACGGCCGGTTCCTGCTGGTGCACCTGTCGACGCCGCTGGAGGTCTGCGAGGGTCGCGACGTGAAGGGCCTCTACGCCCGGGCGCGGGCCGGCGAGATCCCTGGCTTCACCGGGATCGACGACCCCTACGAGCCGCCGGTGCGTGCCGAGCTGGTCATCGACACGTCGGTCACCCCGCTGGAGGAGTCGGTCGCGCGGATCCGCGCCGCCATGGACGGGCAGCCGGCGACCGTATCCTGAGTCACACTCCGCCGCGCGCCCGGGATGTGGGACCATGGAGGACGTGACCTCCCGCGGCCTGCTCCTCGTCGCGCGCCGTCACATCGATCTGGCGCTGGTGAGCAGCGCGGTCTGTCGCTCCGCGCGCTGACACCCCGGTTCCCCGCGCAGCCCTCGCTGCGCCCTCCGATCTGGCAGCGCCCACCCCGTCCTGGTCTCGGTGCCGGACGGACGGCGCAGAAGGAAGTGCCCTCGTGACCGCCTCCCCAGGCACCAGCCCGACCCGCACCAGCAACCGGCCCCAGCGTGCCCAGGGCCAGTGGGCGCTGGGCTACCGGGAGCCGCTGAACCCGAACGAGCGGATGAAGCGGGACTCCGACGGGCTCGAGGTCCGCCAGCGGATCCTCGACATCTACGCGTCGACCGGCTTCGACGGCATCGACGCCGGCGACCTGCGCGGCCGGATGCGCTGGATGGGTCTCTACACCCAGCGGGCCCAGGGCATCCCCGGCGGCAAGACCGCCGTCCTGGAGCCCGAGGAGCTCGAGGACTCCTACTTCATGATGCGGGTGCGCACCGACGGCGGGTCGCTGACCAGCGCCCAGCTGCGGACCATCGGCGGCATCAGCACGGAGTTCGGTCGTGACGTCGCCGACGTCACCGACCGGCAGAACATCCAGTACCACTGGATCCGCATCGAGGACGTGCCGGAGATCTGGCGGCGGCTCGAGGAGGTCGGCCTCACGACCACCGAGGCCTGCGGCGACACCCCGCGCGGCATGCTCAACTGCCCGCTGGCCGGCGTCCTCGAGGACGAGGTCCTCGATGCCACCGACGTGATGGCGCAGACGGTGGCCAAGTACGTCGGCAGCCCCGAGTTCAGCAACCTGCCGCGCAAGTGGAAGACCTCGATGTCCGGGTGCGTCGACCACTGCACCGAGCCGGAGATCGACGACGTCTCCTTCGTCGGCGTGCGCAACGAGGCCGGGGAGGCCGGCTACGACCTGTGGATCGGTGGCGGGCTGTCGACCAACCCGATGTTCGCCCAGCGCGTCGGCGTCTTCGTCCGCCCCGAGCAGGTCACCGACGTGTGGGCGGCCTGCACCTCGATCTTCCGCGACTACGGCTACCGCCGGCAGCGCAACCGCGCCCGCATCAAGTTCCTGATGGCCGACTGGGGCCCGGAGAGGTTCCGCCAGGTCCTCGAGGAGGAGTACCTCCACCACCCGCTGCCCGACGGCCCCGCGGCCGCGCCGCCGAAGCACGAGCAGCGCGACCACGTCGGCGTCGCCCGGCAGAAGGACGGCGCCAACGCCGTCGGCTTCGCCCTGCGCACCGGCCGGATCGCCGGCACCCTGCTGACCCGGATCGCCGACCTCGCCGACGAGTACGGCCAGGGCCGGACCCGCACGACCACGCAGCAGAAGATGGTCATCCTCGACGTCCCGGACGAGCGGGTCGAGGACCTCGTCTCCGCGCTGGCCGAGCACGACCTGCTGGTGCGCCCCAGCGCGTTCCGCCGCGGCACCATGGCGTGCACCGGCCTGGAGTTCTGCAAGCTCGCGATCGTCGAGACCAAGCAGCACGCCCAGGACCTCTACGCCGAGCTCGAGAAGCGGCTGCCCGACTTCGACGAGCCGATCGGCATCAACGTCAACGGCTGCCCGAACAGCTGCGCCCGCTTCCAGACCGCCGACATCGGGTTCAAGGGCTCCATGGTCCGCGATGACTCCGGCGAGATGGTCGAGGGCTTCCAGGTGCACCTGGGCGGCCACCTCGGCGTCGAGGCCACCTTCGGCCGCAAGTTCCGCGGCCACAAGGTGACCAAGGCCGAGACCGCCGACTACTGCGAGCGGGTCCTGCGCGGCTACCTCGAGCGGCGCGAGCCCGGTGAGCGGTTCGCCGCCTACGTCGCCCGCGCCGAGGAAGCCTGGCTGCTCTGACATGGACGAGGAGCCGACGGGGGGAAGGACCCGGAACCTGCCGGTGTTCTTCTGCCCGTACTGCGGGGACGAGGAACTGACCCCGCACGGGGAGGACGGCGCGTGGCACTGCGCCGCCTGCCTGCGGACCTTCACGGTCCGGCTGACCGGGACAGGAGTGCAGCACCCATGACGACCGCGATCGCCGCCACCCCCGAGCTCGCCGCGGAGGCCGACGCCCGTTTCGAGGGCATCGCGGACCCGGTCGAGCAGGCCCTCGCCGTCCTGCGCTGGGCCGGCGAGACCTTCGGGGACGACTTCGCGATCACGTCGTCCATGGCCGACGGGCTGCTGGCCCACCTGGCCAGCCGGGCCATCCCGGGCGTGAACGTGGTCTTCCTCGACACCGGGTACCACTTCGCCGAGACCATCGGCACGCGCGACTGGATCAGCGGCGTACTGCCGATCACGCTGGTCAACGTGCGTCCCGTCCAGACGGTGGCCGAGCAGGACGCCGAGCACGGCCCCGAGCTGCACCAGCGCGACCCCGACCTGTGCTGCTCGCTGCGCAAGGTGCAGCCGCTGGCGCAGGCGCTGGCCGGCTACACCGCGTGGGGCTCTGGCGTGCGGCGGGACGAGGCGGTCACCCGCGCCGGCACGAGGGTCGTCGACTGGGACGCCAAGCGCGGCATGGTCAAGGTCAACCCGCTCGCCGCCTGGACCCAGGACGACGTCGACGCCTACATCGCCGAGCACCAGGTGCCGGTCAACCCGCTGCAGGAGATCGGCTACGCCTCGATCGGCTGCGCGCCGTGCACCCGTCCGGTGGCCCCGGGCGAGGACCCGCGCGCCGGTCGCTGGGCCGGGCGCGGGAAGACCGAGTGCGGTCTGCACCTCTGATGAAGGACCTCGTCCCACCCCACGACGCGCTCCGCGCGCCGCGGGCCCCTGGGACGAGGCCGTCGGGCGCGGGACACTGACGTCGTGCCCCGACCGCCACGCCTGTCCCCCGACGAGCTCACCGCCGCCCTCTCCGGGCTGCCGCTGTGGTCGGGGGACGGCACGGGGTTGCACCGCAGCATCGAGCTGCCCGGCTTCCCGGACGCCGTAGCGGCGCTCGTCCGGATCGGCTTCGTCGCCGAGGAGCTGGACCACCACCCCGACGTCGACCTCCGCTGGCGCACGCTGCACGTGACGTTGGTCACCCATTCCGCGGGTGGGGTCACCGGGCTCGACGTGGACCTCGCCCGGCGGGTGGACGCCCTCTTCCCCGGCTGATCCTGCCGGCGCCGCCAGGAGGGGTCGTCACCCGATCGACGGACGAGCACCACCTGCCACGGCGAACTCTGAGCCACAACAGGTGAACGCTCCGTGGCCGCAGCGCGGCCGATTGCCTATGGTCAGCAACATGTCCCGCGCCCTACGCCGGAGCCAGCAGCCCGCGACGGTTCCGACCACCGAGAGCCCGGTCGGGAACGGGACGGCGCCGGACCGGCGGGCGTCCGCCACGGCACGACCGGAGGCGGCGCGCCTGGCGACGTGGCTGCCGATGGTCGCGACCCTGTCCGTCGGGGTCGTCGTGCTCGCCGCCACCGTGCTGGCCGCGCGGTGGTTCGACGAGCCCATCGCCACGTTCACCCGAGACGTCCAGGACTACGCCGGTGTCCCCTGGTACGCCGGCGCGGTCAACACCTTCAACATCATGGCCTGGACCGTCTTGACCACGCTGAACCTGACGGTCGCGTGGCTGGAGCGAACCGACCGGCGCCGGCTGATCGTGTTCGGTGCCTTCACGCTGCTCCTCCTCGTCGACGACGCCTTCCTGCTGCACGAGGCGGTCGGGCCGGAGAACGGGATCCCGCAGGTGCTGTTCCTCGGGTTGTACGGCCTCATGGGAGCCGCCCTCCTCGTCGGCTTCGCCCGCGCGCCGCGGACCGGCCGGTCACTGGCCTTCCTCACCGGTGGCACCCTCCTCGCGATCTCCGTCTTCACGGACGAGTTCGTGCGCGGACGGTTCCTCATCGAGGACGGCACCAAGCTCCTCGGCTGCCTCGTCTGGATCGCCGTCCCGCTGCTGTCCCTCCGGAGACCGCACCTGCCCGGCTGACCCTCACGGCAGGGGGCAGAACAGGTCCACCGAGTACCCGTCGGGGTCGACCACCGTCGCGTACCGCTGGCCCCAGGGCGCATCCCACGGCGGGGTGGCCACCCCGTACCCGGCCGCGGCGACCCGGCCGGCCACCTCGTCCACCTCGGCCGGGGAGTCGTACAGCAGGGCGAAGCCGGGCGCCCCGCCGGGCGTCGGGGGCTCGCCGGTCAGCTGCTCGATCAGCGAGGCGGCGTCGATCATCAGCCGGATGCCGGCCTCGGCCTCCACGTGCAGCGCATCGGGCTCCAGGGGCGGGAACCGGAAGCCGAGGACCTCGTAGAAGGCGATGGCCCGGGACAGGTCGGTGGCGCTCACGGCCACGGCGGCGATCTCCACGGCGCAGGCCTACACCCGGCCACCGACACCGATCGGGCGCCGCGGCCCGGACCGCGGCGCCGGAGCGGTCAGGTGCCGATCACCCCGCCGTCGTCCTTGGTGATGACGACGGTGGCCGAGCGGGGCGTGGCCAGGCCGTCCTCCGCCGGCCAGACGCTCCGCCCGTCCTCCCCCGGGTGCTGCACGTTGACGAACAGCGTGCGCTGGTCGGGGGTCATCGCGATGCCGGTGATCTCGCTCTGGCGCGGCCCGGTGAGGAACCGGCGGACCTCCGGTGCGCCGTCGGCGCCGGTGCGGGTGGGGTCGGCCGCCAGCATCTGGTTGTTCGCCGCCCCCGGCTGGGTGCCGTCGGTCTGGATCCAGGCCCGGCCGTCGGGGTCCAGCCACAGTCCGTCGGGTGAGCCGAAGGCGTCGTCGGCCGCGACGGTGGAGCCGTCCACCCCACCGCCGGGGCCGGCGAGCAGGAAGACGTCCCAGGTGAAACGGGTGGCGGTGTGGTCACCGTCCTGCTCGTCCCAGCGGATGATGTGACCCCACGGGTTGGCCGCGCGCGGGTTGGCCGCGTCCGGCGCGGTGCGCTCGGTGTTGTTCGTCAGCGTCAGGTACGCCGTCCCGGTGCGGGGGTCGACGGCGGTCCACTCGGGCCGGTCCATCGGCGTGGCCCCGACCAGCGTCGCCGCCTGCCGGGTGTTGACCAGCACCGCACCCTGGTCGGCGAAGCCGTTGGCCGCCGTCAGGGGACCCTGGCCGTGCACGAGCGGGATCCAGGTGCCGCGCCCGTCGGCCTCGAAGCGGGCGACGTAGAGGGTGCCCTCGTCCAGCGGGCTGCGGCCGCGGGCCTCCATCGACCGCCAGTTGTCCCGGCTGACGAACTTGTACAGGTACTCGAAGACCTGGTCGTCACCCATGTAGACGACGACACGGCCGCCCTTCGTCACGTGGACGGTGGCGTCCTCGTGCTTGAGTCGGCCCAGCGCGGTGCGCTTGACCGGCGTGGACCGCGGGTCGAAGGGGTCGATCTCGACGACCCAGCCGAAGCGGTTGGGCTCGTTCGGGTCGTCCGGGGTGACGACGAACCGGGAGTCGTGCGCCGCCCACCCGTTGCGGTCCCCGCCCACGCCGTAGCGCTCGACCAGCGCGGCGTCGGCCGGTGCCAGCGTGCCGTCGACCCGGAAGTAGCCGTTGAAGTTCTCCTCGCAGGTCAGGTAGGTGCCCCACGGGGTCTCGCCGTTGCCGCAGTTGTTGATCGTGCCCAGCGGGGTGCGGCCCCCGGGGTCGGCCGCGGTACGCACGAGCGGGTGGCCCGCGGCCGGCCCGGAGAAGGCCATATCGGTCGTGGCGGTGATGCGGCGGTTGCGCCGGGAGCGCACGGGCACCCACTCCCCCGAGCGCCGGCGCTCGATCTCCACGACGGAGACGCCGTGCGCGGCCTGCGACTTGCGCACGCCCTCGGCGGTGGTCGGCCTGTAGCCGGCGGTGTGGCCCCCGGTGTGCAGGTAGAACTCGTCGGTGTACTCGTGGTTGAGGACGAGCAGGCCGCGCTCACTCACCTGCCGCCCGTTCCCCAGGGGGAAGTAGGTCATGCCGTCGTGGTGCATGCCGACCTGCTCGGCCTGCTGCGCCGCGGTGTTGCCCCCGGCGTCGCCACCCGGCTCGCCGGGGGTGCCGGGCACGAACGCCGGGTACGAGCCGGTGATGGGCGTGCCCCACGGGATCAGCACGCGGGCGGTGTAGCCCGCGGGCACGTGCACGACGTCGTCGGTGCTCGGTCCGACGGCCGGGAAGCCGAGCAGCCCCCGGGCGCCGCCACCCCCTCGGCCGCCGCCCGGGGCGGCCTGTGCGGCCGGTGGCGAGACCAGGCTCGTCGTGAGGAACCCGGCGGCGGCCAGCATGCCGCCCGCCAGCACGGAGCGGCGGGACAGCCGCGCGCCCACCAGGTCCGACAGCGGGGTGCTGCCGGTCGTGTTGGACGCGAGGTCGTCGGGATCGACGGCGCCGGCGCGGGCGGGGTCGGACGTCAACGTCACGGAGGGGGCTCCTGTTTCTCGGCGGTGGACCGCCGCGGACGCTAGGGAGCCGGATCGACGCGACCGTGACCGTCACGGGGCCGGCCGGTGAACGCCGCGGTCACCCGCCGTTCACCTGTCGTGATCATGCCACCGTGACCACTGGCCGGGTGGTCCAGCGGGTTCCGGCGCCATGATCGCCGGGGCGGGGCGATCAGCCCTCGACGGGCAGCACCAGCAGGCGCAGCAGCCGGTCGGCCTCGGCGTCCGGGTCATCGGTGAGCCCGGTGTGCACCGGACCCGCCTGCACGACCGTGCTGCGCGGCGCGGTCAGCCAGCGGAACCGCGCCCCGAGCGCCTCCCGCCCGGCCGCACCGACGCCCGGGTCGGCGGCGCAGACGTCGGCGGCCACCTGCAGCGCGCGCCGGATCGCCTCGGCGTCGGCGGTCGGGTCCAGCGCGTGCAGCCGGTCGACGTCGAGGTGCACCCGCGAGCCGAGGTAGTCCCGCTGCCGGCAGTAGACCAGGACGCCGGCGTTCAGCGTCTCGCCCCGCTCCACGCGCGGCACCACCCGCAGCACGGCGTACTCGAAGGTGTCCCGGCTCATCGCTGGGTGATCCCCTCGGGTGGCGGGGGCCCCAGCCACGACGGCCGGTTCTCCCCGACCGTGCGCCGCCGCCGCGACCCGCCGGCGGCCGCCGTGGCGAGCAACGGCGGCAGCCAGGCGTCCCGGGCGGCGAGCCGGGCCAGCAGCTGGTCGACGTAGCGGGCACGGACCTCGTCCGGGGCGTCGTCGAGCGAGGGACCCTCCAGCCAGTCGTCGGGCACCTGGGCCAGCACGCCCGCCAGCAGCTCGGCGGTCACCCGGGGACCGAGCGCGGCGTCGGCAGCCCGCACGTCGGGGTGGCAGTCGACCAGCGCGTGCTGGGCGGCGTCGTAGGGCCGGGCGACCGAGGCGGCGGCGCCGGGCCAGTGGTGGTGGAACGTCAGCGCCGCGCCGTGGTCGATCAGCTGCAGCCGGCCGTGCCAGAACAGCATGTTCGGGGTTGCGCCAGGAGCGGTCCACGTTGCCGATCAGCGCGTCGAACCACAGCACCCGGCCGGCCGGCTCCGGCTCCACCGACGCGACGCCGGCCTCGAAGTCCAGCGCACCCGGCAGGTAGTCCAGGCCGAGGTTGCGCCCGGCGGAGCGCTGCAAGAGCTCCTGGACCTCGGGGTCCGGTTCCCCCACCGCGAGCTCGGGCGCGACGTCGACCGTGACCAGGGCGGGCACCGGCAGCGACAGCGCCCGGGCCAGCTCGCCGCACACGACCTCGGCGACGAGGACCTTCACGCCCTGCCCCGCAGCCCGCCACTTGACCACGTAGGTGCCGAGGTCGTCGGCCTCCATGAGCCCCGGCAGCGAGCCACCCTCGCGCAGCGGGGTGACGTAGCGAGTGGCGGTGACGGCGGGCAGCACAGTGGCCGCGACCCTACCGGCGCCGCCACCGGGGAGACTGCCGGCGTGGGCCTCCTCCGCGCGACCTCCCCCGCCGACCTCGCCGCCGCGCCGTTCACCTACCCCGAGGTGGGCGCCACGCGCGACGCCGAGCTGCCGGCCGGCTACGACCACGTCGAGCGGTCGGTGGTGGTCGGCCGGGGCGACGAGGCCTTCGAGCGGGCCGTCGCCGCGGTGTTCGGCTGGCGGGCGCAGCGCGGCGTCGGGCTGCGGGTGCGGGCCACCGGACCGGCGTCCGAGCCGGGCACCGTCGTCGTCCTCACCGCCGGCCTGCCGCGGTTCGGCTACGACATCCCCTGCCGGGTGGTGTGGGCGCAGACGTCCGGTGACGAGCGGGGCTTCGGCTACGGCACCCTGCCCGGCCACCCGGAGAGCGGCGAGGAGGCGTTCATCGTCCGGCGCGAGCCCGGCGGCGACGTCGTCTTCGCCCTGCGGGTCTTCGCCCGGCTGGCCTCACCGCTGGCCCGGCTCGGTGGGCCGGTCAGCACGGTGGTGCAGCGCCTGGCGACGGCGCGGTACCTCGCGGCCATCCGGGCGGCGGCGCGCGGCTAGACGTCGCGCCGTTCGAGCAGGACCGAGCCGATCGCCCACGCGCCCAGCGCCCAGGCGCCGCAGACGACCAGGCCCACCGGCCAGGCCGTGGGGACGGCGAGGAACGCGTCCTCCCCCACCCGCAGCGCCGGCAGCCCCTGGGACACTCGGGAGGCCGGCTCGCCGCCGGCCAGCGCCAGGACCGGCGGCAGCACGAACACCAGGGCGACCCCGAGCCCGACGCCGCCGGCCGTCGACCGCAGCACCGTCCCGAGGCCGACGGCGAGCACGGTGACCAGGACGGCGGAGGCCACCTGCAGCCCCAATTCGCGCAGCACGTCCGGATCGCCGAGCGGCACCCCGCCCGGGACGGCGGTCAGCGTGCGGGCGGCCAGCCAGCAGGACAGGGCGAGCACCGTGGTGAGCAGCGCCGCCCACCCCGCGACGACGACGGTCTTGGCGGCCAGCAGCCGGGTCCGCCGCGGGACGACGGTGAGCGAGACCAGGGCCGACCCGGTCGCGAACTCGGCCGACACCGCCAGGACGCCGAGCACCACCAGCACCAGCTGGCCGAAGCCGAAGCCGGTCATCGCCACGCCCACGGCGAGGTCGGCGCGCACCGCCGCCGGCGTGCTGGCCGCGGCCAGCCAGCCGAACGCCACCACGACGACGAGGTACACGACGGTGCACCACCAGGTGGAGCGCACCGAGCGCAGCTTGGTCCACTCGCTGCGCAGCACCGCCCACGCCGGCACGCCGGCCCGTGACCGGCCGGTGCGGGAGCCCCCCGTCCCGCTCACCGGGCACCGGCCCGGTACTCGACGTCCTCACCGGTCAGCTCCAGGTAAGCCGCCTCCAGTGAGGCCACGACCCGGGTGAGCTCGTGCACCCGGACCCGCGCGGCGAAGGCGACGTCCCCCACCCGGGCGGCGTCGAGCCGCTCCACGCGCAGCGCGCCGTCGACCTCCAGCGTCACGTGGGCGCCGGCGTCCCGCAGGGCCGCCGACAGCATCGGCGCCTCCGGGCTGCGCACCCGGACGGCGGCGTGCGCACCCAGGAGGTCGGCGATCGAGACGTCGGCCAGCAGCCGCCCGCGGCCGAGGACGACGAGGTGGTCGGCGGTGTCCTCCATCTCGCTCATCAGGTGGCTGGAGACCAGCACCGTGCGCCCCTCGGCGGCCAGGGTGCGCAGCAACTCCCGCACCCAGCGGATGCCCTCGGGGTCCAGCCCGTTGACCGGCTCGTCGAGCAGCAGCACCTCCGGGTCGCCGAGCAGCGCCGCGGCGATGCCCAGCCGCTGCCCCATGCCGAGGGAGAAGCCCCGCACCCGTTCGTGCGCCACACTGTCGAGCCCGACCAGCTCCACCACCTCGTCGACCCGCCGCATCGGCAGCGCGTTGCTCTGCGCGAGCACGGCGAGGTGCTGGTAGGCGGTGCGGCCCGGGTGCCGGGCCCGGGGGTCGACCAACGCGCCGACCCGCCGCATCGGGTGGTCCAGCTGCCGGTAGGGGACGCCGAGCACGGTGGCCGAGCCGGCGGTCGGGCGGGTCAGGCCCAGCACGCAGCGCATGGTCGTCGTCTTGCCCGAGCCGTTGGGCCCGAGGAAGCCGGTGACCCTCCCCGGACGGATGTGGACGGTGAGACCGTCGACGGCGACCCGGTCGCGGTACTGCTTGGTCAGGCCGTCGAGCTCGATCACGCGCGCCAGCATGGCGAGCGCCGGGCCACCCGCGCGGGAGGCTCGGCGGAACGGCGTCCTCAGGCCCCGGCTCCCCCACGCGCCTCAGGCCCCGGCGGCGGCCCGTTCCCGCTGGATCAGCTCCTTGCTGCGCACCAGCCGCAGGAAGGTGACCACGAGCAGGCCGCCGGCGACGTTGAGCAGTGTGGTGTACCAGAACCAGGCCAGCCACTCGCCGTAGCCGTAGGGCGCACCGGCGTGGATGGCGCCGAAGAGGATCAGCGAGTCGAGGATCGAGTGGAACAGCACCAGCCCGGCGAGGAGGAACCCCCCGGCCACCGCCGCGGCGAGCTTGCCGGCCTCGGAGTCCGCGCCGTGCTGCATCCGGGTCATCAGGGTGATGAAGGCGCCGGCCAGCAGCGACAGGCACACCGCCTCGAGGTCCAGCGGCGCGTCGACGAAGGTCCGCCCCGACTCGATTGCGGTGGCCCCGACCCCGGGGAGCGCGTGGACGACCAGCCACATGACCACCCACCCGCCGACGAGGTTGGCGACCAGCGTGCCGGCCCACAACTTCCCCAGCTGCGCGGCGCTGGCCCGGCCGGCGACCACCGCGGTCACCGGCACGAGGAAGCCCTCGGTGAACAGCTCGCTCTTGGCCAGCATGAGCGCGATGAAACCGATGCCGAACGCCAGCCCGGCCAGCAGGTGGCTGCCGGTCTCGGCGTACACGGCCAGCAGCGCCACCACCCCGGTGGCCACCTCCAGGCCGCCGGCGAGGCCGGTGGTGAGCACCTCCCGCCAGGAGCGGTGCAGTCGCTGCGCGCCCTCGTCGACGATCCGGTCGAAGGCCTCGACCACCTGGTCCTCGACCGGGGCGTCGGTCTCGCCCAGCTCCTCGCGTGCGGTGTCGGCCACGGTGCTCCCTCCGCCGGTGGCCCACGGCGGGACCGGCGGGTGCGCCTCTACCCGGCGCCGCGCCACGGCACGCCGGGTCCGGGGAGGATGGCCCGGTGACGAGCCGACGGGTGACCTCCCTGCACGTGTGGGGCGTGCCCGGCCGCGCCGTGCCCGCGGCGCTGCTCCGGATGGCCGCCGACCGGCGTCCGCTGCGCCGCACGCCCGGCCTGCGCTTCGCCAAGCTGCTGGGCACCGGCAGCGGGCGGACCTTCACCGTCCGGGACGCCGACACCCGCCACTGGGCCCTGCTCGCCGTGTGGGACGACGCCCGCGCGGCCGACGCGTTCGAGGCCGGCCCGGTGGTGGCCCGGTGGCGGCGGATCGCCGACGAGCAGTGGAGCGCCCGGCTGCGCCCGCTGGCCGCCCGCGGCCGCTGGTCGGGCGAGGAGCCGTTCGGCCGGCCGTGGCCGCAGCGGTGGGACGGCCCGGTCGCGGCGGTCACCCGCGCCCGGCTCACCCCCCGCAAGGCGCTGACCTTCTGGCGCGCCGTCCCCCCGGTCTCGGCCGACCTGCACACCGGCCCCGGCCTGCGGTTCGCCCTGGGCATCGGGGAGGCGCCGCTGGGCCTGCAGGGCACCTTCAGCGTCTGGGACTCCTCGGCGGCGCTGAACGCCTTCGCCTACGACCGCGCCCCGCACGCCGCCGTCATCCGGCGGACCGCGCAGGAGGGCTGGTACGCAGAGGAGCTGTTCGCCCGCTTCGGGCTGCTGTCGGCGGCGGGGACGGTCGGCGGCCGCGACCCGATCGGCTGAGCCGGCGGAGGGCCCGCCGTCAGCCCGGCGTCGCGACGTCGGCCAGGGTGAGCGGCGGCCCGACGATCTCGTTGCGGTAGCGGCCCTGTGCCTCCAGCAGACGCGGGACGTCCGGCGCGCTGGGCTCCGGCAGGCCCGGGCCCGTCGCCGGCCGGCCGAGCTCGGCGACGAAGTCCTCGAAGCCGGCCGGAGCGGTGATCTGGAGCCCGCGGACCGGCCCCTGGGAGACCACGAAGACGTGCGGGACGCCGTGCGGGAGGAAGACGAAGGCGCCGGGCCCGGCGGTCCACCGGTGGTCGCCGCACTCCACGACCAGCTCGCCGTCGAGGACGTAGAAGCACTCGTCCTCCACCTGGTGCAGGTGGCGCGGCGGCCCGAAACCGAGGGGCGCGGACCACTCGAGGAGCGTGAACGCCCCGCCGGTCTCGGCGCCGCCGGCCTTGACCGTCATCCGCGTGTCGAGGAACCAGACGGCCGTCCCCTCGCCCTCGCCCAGGACGTAGCCGCGCTCGTCGAGACTCATGCCGGTCCCCTCCTGCCTGGGATCCCCGTGCGGCACAGGGTCCAGCGCGGACGACGGCCGGCACAGGCCCCGGCGCCCGCGGACCGGACGGGCGGGTCCCGCTCCGGGCCGTCGCCGCAGCCGGTGACCTCGCCATCCGTCTCGGTACGCGATGAGGCGCCGCTAGAGCCGGCAGGTCAGGTGGAGCTCGTCGCGGTCGTCGCCCGGCGCGACCCGGATGGCGCCGGGCATCCGGCCGAACTCCTGGTAGCCGAACCCCTGGTAGAACGCCTCGAGACCGGTGCCGCCCCGCACGGTGAGGTGCAGGAACTCCATGCCCCGCGCCCGCGCGATGTCGTGGACGCCGCTCATGAGGACCCGCCCCAGCCCCTGCCGCTGCCGGCTCGGGTGCACCTGCACCCGCAGCACGGTGGCCCAGTGCCGCCGGAGCGGGCTCAGCGACAGCGACAGGACGGCGAACCCCGCGACCTCGCCGTCCACCCGCAGCAGGGCGATGAGCGCACGCCCCTCGTGCACCCGGTCGACCACGGCGGCGAGGAGCGGCTCGACGTCCGCGGCCGTCACCGGCGCGACGAACCCGACGGCGCCGCCGGCGTTGGCCACGTCGGTCCAGCAGGCGAGCAGCTGGGCGCGCAGTCCCTGGTCGACGTGCGACTGCGCGGTCACCTCGGCGTGCGGCATGGCGCCGATTCTCCGGGTGCCCCCGGTCGCCTCCGGACACGGGCGGTCCGCGACGCCTCCCCGGTCAGCCGCTGGGACCGAAGCGCTCCACCCGGATGTCCGGCGCCGGCACGCCCATGCCCACCAGCAGCTGGCTGGCCGCCTCCGCGAAGGACTCCGACCCGCACACGTAGGCGGTCTGCTCGGGTTCCCACAGCGGCACGAGGTCGGCGGCGGTGAGCCGGCCGGCGGGCCGGATGCCGTGCGCCTCCCGGCTGCTCACGACCAGCGCACCGGCGTCGACCAGCTCGTCGGCGTAGGGCAGCCCGGCCAGGGTGCGGGTGGCGGCGGCCACCCGCAGCAGGTCGGTGCGGCCCAGCGCGCGGGCGGTGCGCAGCATCGCGACGAACGGCACCACCCCGGTGCCGCCGCCGACCAGCAGCGCGGGGCACTCCCCCTCCCAGACGAACCAGCCCCCGATCGGGCCGCGGACCTCCAGCTCGTCGCCGGGCTCCACCACGTCGGCCAGGAAGGTGGACACCTCGCCGTCCTCGAGACGCTCGACGAACAGCTCCACCAGCGGGTCCCCGGGCGCCGAGGCCACCGAGTAGGACCGCTGGGCGGTGTAGCCGTCGGGGGCGGTGAGCCGGACGACGTAGTGCTGCCCGGGCAGGTGGTCGACCCGGTCGTGGACGTCGAGCCGGAGCTCGACCGCCCCCTCGAGGGGGTGACGGACGCCGGCGACCGTGGCCGTGCGCCAGCCGCCGCTCGGGGCGCGCGGGCCGGCCGGCAGTTCAGTCACCCTGGTACCGCTGCTCACGCCAGGGGTCGCCGCGGTCGTGGTAGCCGTTCTGCTCCCAGAAGCCGGGCTGGTCCCGCTGCATGAGGGTGAGCCGGCTGACCCACTTCGCGCTCTTCCAGAAGTACAGGTGGGGCACGAGCAGCCGCACCGGCCCACCGTGCTCGACCGGCAGCGGCCCGCCGTCGTACTCCCAGACGACCCACGCCTTGCCGCCGGTGACGTCCTCCAGCGGCAGGTTGGTCGTGTACCCGGTCTTCGACGTCGCCATGACGAAGTGCGCGTCGGGTGTCGGCCGGGCCGCCTCCAGGAGCGTGTCGACGCTGACCCCGGCGAACCAGGTGTCGAACTTCGACCAGGTCGTGACGCAGTGGATGGCCCCGCGGTACTCCGACCGCGGCAGCCGGTGCGCCTCGTCCCAGCTCCAGGTCGTCGGCGTCTCGACCCGCCCGTCGACGGTGATGCTCCACGTCTCCGGGGAGATCCGCGGCGTGGGCTCGGCGGTCAGCACCGGCCACTCGCGCCCGGCGTCGTACTGGCCAGGCGGGAGACGGGTGTCCCGCTCGCGGCGGCGGCCCAGGAAGCCGCGGGTCGGTCCAGGCACGGGGTGCTCCTCCCCCTCCGGGGTGTCCGGCAACCCTCCGCGGGGCCTCCGGCGCTGGCACCCTAGCGGGATCGGGCGGTTAGGCAAGCCTTACGAGAGCTGTGTCACCACGCGTTAACTTGGCCGTCAAGACGGCAAAGACCTAGCGTTGGTGCTCGTGGTGACGGTGACAGACTCGGCCCAGCGCAGGACCCCCAAGGCCGCGAAGACCAGTTCGGTCTTCAAGAAGGTGGTGATGGCGGTCAGCGGCATCATCCTGGTGCTGTACCTGATCGCCCACATGATCGGGAACCTCAAGGCCTTCACCGGTCGCGAGTCGTTCAACCACTACTCGGAGTGGATCCGGACTATCGGTGAGCCGGCGGTCCCCGCGCAGACGACGCTGTGGATCATCCGGGTCGTCCTGCTCGCCGCCGTGGTGGCCCACATCTGGGCGGCCGTCACGCTGTGGCGCCAGGCCAAGCGAGCCCGCCCGCAGGGGTACGTCACCAAGAAGGCCGTGGCGCAGAGCTACGCCTCGCGCACCATGCGCTGGGGCGGCGTCATCATCTTCTTCTTCGTGATCTACCACATCCTCGACCTCACGGTCGGGGCGGTGAACCCGGACGGCACCGGCAGCACGCCCTACGACCGGCTGGTCGCCGGCTTCTCCAACCCCTTCGTCACCGCCTTCTACGTGATCGCCCTGTTGCTGCTGGGCATGCACCTGCGGCACGGCATCTGGAGCGCCACCCAGACGCTCGGCCAGAGCAACCGGCGCCGCGAGGTGACGGTCAACGCCTTCGCGATCGTCTTCGCCTCGTTGCTGACGCTCGGCTTCCTGCTCGTGCCGTTCTCCGTCCTCTTCGGGCTCATCGACTAAGGAGCTCCTCCGCGATGCCTCTCGACCTCTTCACCGTCGGCGACCCCATCGCCGACACCAAGGCACCCATGGACGTGCCGATCGGCGAGCGCTGGAGCACCCGCCGCTTCCGCGGTCGGCTGGTCAACCCGGCCAACCGCCGCAAGATGACGATCATCGTCGTCGGCACCGGCCTGGCCGGCGGCTCGGCCGCCGCCACGCTCGGCGAGGCCGGCTACAAGGTGAAGTCCTTCTGGTACCAGGACAGCCCGCGCCGCGCGCACAGCGTCGCCGCGCAGGGCGGGATCAACGCCGCCAAGAACTACCGCAACGACGGCGACAGCGTGCACCGGCTGTTCTACGACACCGTCAAGGGCGGTGACTTCCGCGCGCGCGAGAACAACGTGCACCGCCTCGCCGAGGTCAGCGTCAACATCATCGACCAGGCGGTGGCCCAGGGCGTGCCGTTCGCCCGCGAGTACGGCGGCCTGCTGGACAACCGCTCCTTCGGTGGCACCCAGGTGTCGCGGACCTTCTACGCCCGCGGCCAGACGGGGCAGCAGCTGCTCTATGGCGCCTACCAGGCCCTGGAGCGGCAGATCGCGGCCGGCAACGTCGAGCAGCACGCCCGCACCGAGATGCTGGACCTGATCGTCGTCGACGGCCGGGCCCGCGGCATCGTCGCCCGCGACCTGGTCACCGGTGAGATCAGCACCCACTACGCCGACGCGGTCGTGCTCGCCAGCGGCGGCTACGGCAACGTCTTCTACCTGTCGACCAACGCCAAGGGCTCCAACACCACGGCGATCTGGCGGGCGCACAAGCGGGGCGCGTACTTCGCCAACCCCTGCTACACGCAGATCCACCCGACCTGCATCCCGGTCAAGGGCGACTACCAGTCCAAGCTCACGCTGATGAGTGAGTCGCTGCGCAACGACGGCCGCGTGTGGGTGCCCAAGGAGCGCGGCGACACCCGCGACGCGCGGCAGATCCCCGAGGACGAGCGTGACTACTACCTCGAGCGCATCTACCCCGCGTTCGGCAACCTGGTCCCCCGCGACATCGCCTCGCGGCAGGCCAAGAACGTCTGCGACGAGGGCCGCGGCGTCGGCCCCGGCGGGCTCGGCGTCTACCTGGACTTCGCCGAGGCCATCCAGCGGATGGGCCGCCCGGCGGTGGAGGCCAAGTACGGGAACCTGTTCGACATGTACGCCCAGATCACGGGCGAGAACCCGTACGAGACGCCGATGCGGATCTACCCGGCCGTCCACTACACGATGGGCGGGCTGTGGGTCGACTACGACCTGCAGTCGACGATCCCCGGCATGTTCGTGATCGGTGAGGCCAACTTCTCCGACCACGGCGCCAACCGGCTCGGCGCCAGCGCCCTCATGCAGGGCCTGGCCGACGGCTACTTCGTCCTGCCGTCGACGATCACCGAGTACCTGGCCGACGGCCCGTTCGAGAAGGTCGACGACAGCCACCCGGCCGCCGCCGAGGCCATCGCCGGCGTGCGCGACCAGGTGCAGCGGTTGCTCAGCATCAACGGCACCCGCTCCCCCGCCTCGTTCCACCGGGAGCTGGGCAAGCTGATGTGGGACCTCTGCGGCATGGAGCGCTCCGAGGAGAGCCTGCGCAAGGCCCTGGACCGGATCCCCGAGATCCGCCAGGAGTTCTGGACCAACCTGAAGGTGACCGGGACCGAGGGCTCCTTCAACCAGACCCTCGAGCACGCCGGCCGGGTGGCCGACTTCATCGAGCTCGCCGAGCTGATGTGCGTCGACGCCCTCCACCGCAACGAGAGCTGCGGTGGGCACTTCCGGGCCGAGAGCCAGACCCCCGAGGGGGAGGCGCTGCGTGACGACGAGAACTTCGCCTACGTCGCCGCGTGGGAGTGGACGCCGGAAGGCGCTCCGCCGGTCCTGCACCGCGAAGCCCTCGAGTACGAGTACGTCCACCTCGCCCAGCGGAGCTACAAGTGACAGCCACACGTGAGGGCGCGATCCGCGTCGGAGACGCGACCGACACGCCCGCCGAGAAGCGCGGCATGACCCTGAACCTGCGGATCTGGCGGCAGAACGGGCCGTCGGCCAAGGGCAAGATGGTGACCTACAAGGTCGCCGACATCTCCCCGGACATGTCGTTCCTGGAGATGCTGGACGTGCTCAACGAGCAGCTGATCCAGGCCGGCGACGACCCGGTCGCCTTCGACCACGACTGCCGCGAGGGCATCTGCGGCATGTGCGGCGTCATGATCAACGGCATGGCGCACGGTCCGCAGCAGACCACCACGTGCCAGCTGCACATGCGGTCGTTCAAGGACGGCGACACGATCGACATCGAGCCGTGGCGCGCGACCGCTTTCCCGGTGATCAAGGACCTCGCCGTCGACCGGCGGGCGTTCGACCGGATCATCCAGGCCGGCGGGTACATCAGCGTCCCGACCGGCACCGCCCCCGAGGCGCACTCCGTGCCGGTGCCGAAGAAGGACGCCGACTCCGCTTTCGACGCCGCCACCTGCATCGGGTGCGGCGCCTGCGTGGCGGCCTGCCCGAACGCGTCGTCGATGCTGTTCACCGCGGCCAAGGTCACCCACCTCGGGCTGCTCCCGCAGGGCCAGCCCGAGCGCAACGACCGCGTCGTCAACATGGTCGCGCAGCAGGACCGCGAGGGCTTCGGCGGCTGCACCAACATCGGTGAGTGCTCGGCGTCGTGCCCCAAGGGCATCTCGATGGAGACCATCTCCCGGCTCAACCACGACCTGCTCGGCGCCCTGCGCGCCGGCGCCCGTCCGAAGAGCTGAAGAAAGGACCCTTCTGCCCCCCACCGCTCGCAAGCTCGCGGCGGGCCCCTGCAGAAGGGCCATTGCGGGCGGGGATCCCTCTCGGGGTCCCCGCCCGCTGGCGTCGGTGCACTCGGGGGATCAGACCTCAGCGGGAGCCTGGTCGGCAGTCCGCTGCGCCGGCACCGGCGCAGTCCTCCCCGCCTCCGGTTCCAGACCCCAGAGGGTGGGGTCCTGGCCTGCGATCTCCACGCGCTCGTCCACCCGGAGGCCACCGATGCGCTCGAAGAACAGCGCCATCACCAGTGCCGGGACGCCGGCGAGCAGGACGATCGTCACGACGCCGACGAGCTGCCACCAGGGCGTGATCTCCGCGTGCTGGAAACCGAACTCACCCTCCAGGCCGAAGTACCCGCCGGTCTTCTCCCCCCAGGCGAAGAAGCCGGTCGCGATGGCGCCGACGATGCCCGGGCCGAGCGCGAGCGGGACGACCTTGCTCTCGTCGATCCGCAGCCGGCGCATCAGAGCGGCCGTCCCGAGCGCGACCAGCGGGCCGGCCGCCCCCAGCACGAGGCACTCCCACGGCCGACCGACGTCGAACAGGGCCCCGCAGATGACCAGACCGCAGACCGGGCCGAGGAAGGCATAGGTCGGGTTCTTCTGACGGTGGGCGATGATGCCGCCGACGACGCCCCCGGCGAACACCGCACACGACCAGTTCAGCATCACCAGGCCGATGCCGGACGACGTCATGGAGATGCCGAAGTACCCCTGCCCGGGGATGATGTAGCCGCTGCCGATCGAGATGATGGGCTTCGCGAAGAGGATCAGCAGCACGCCCACCGCGACCAGGCCGGGAGCCTGGGCCATGGGCCGCGCGCCGCTGGGGTGCGGGGTGAACGCCCCGAGGCGGGGGCGCAGCCGCCAGGCCAGCACGAGCGCGAATGTCCCGGCGAAGATGTACAGCGGGAACACGCCGTCGTAGTCGTGCACGCCACGGTTCGTGAGCGGCGACAGGCTGCCCCAGCAGAGGTACCCGGCCAGGGGCGACAGGACGGCTCCCACCACGAAGGACATGACGTAGAGCGGGCCGGACCGGATGCGCTCCACCACGCCGGAGTGGATCAGCGCCATGGTGGCCATGCCGAAGGTCGCGAAGAACGGCACGAAGACCTGCAGGACGTCGGCCTCGGGCAGCACGGCCGGGTCGATGCGGTTGCCCGGCGTGTTCATGAACGCGCCGAACAGCCACCAGTCGCTGACCGCTCGACTCAGCGGGTCCGGGACGCCGAAGGCCTGGTTGAACTGCCACTGCCAGAGGGCGTAGCCGCCGAGCATGAGCCCAGCGCCGGCGATCATGACGGCCACCAGCTTCTGCACCCACGTGTTCACGACGTTCTGGCGGCGGACCAGACCCGCGTCGACCAGCCCCAGCCCCAGGACGACCATGATGATCGCCACGACGCCGAGCACGTACACGAAGGCCAGCGTCATGAACTCGAACGTTGCCTGTTCTTCGAACATGTTCCGATCCCTCCCAAACCGCCCCGGCCGACCCGGGGGTGGACTGGTGCGTCCCCGGGCACCCCGGGGACGGACTGCGACGTGCACTCCTCCGGCTGGCGGGCAGCCCTCACCCAGGCAGGAGCAGTTCAGGAGCGGGCACGCCCGCGGAAGGCCCTTCCGGGCCGGCCCGGCAGACCGGGTGTCAGCCGATGACCGCGACCTCGTCGTCGCCTCGGACACCCGCCGCGTCCTGTACCGGCGGCGCCGACTCGACCATGCAGTGACGCATCTGCCCCACACCCTCGATGCGGCTCTCGACGACGTCGCCCGGCTGCAGGTAGCGGGCGGGCGTCCGGCCCATCCCGACGCCCGGCGGAGTCCCGGTGAGGATCACGTCCCCAGGCAGGAGGGTGACCACCCGGGAGAGGCGGGCGATGAGCTCCGGCACGGGGAAGACCATGTCGGAGGTCCGGCCGCTCTGGACGGTCTCCCCGTTGACCCGGCACTCGATGGCCAGGTCGTCCGGGTCCCCCACCTCGTCCAGGGAGACGACCGCGGGCCCCAGCGGGGTGAAGCCGGGGAAGGACTTGGCCAGGCTGAACTGCGGCGCCGGCCCGCTCAGCTGGCTGGCCCGTTCGGAGAGGTCCTGACCGACCGTGAGGCCGGCGACGTGCGACCACGCCCGGTCCTCGGAGACCCCACTGGCGGTCCGGCCGATCACCGCCACCAGCTCCACCTCCCAGTCGACGTTGCCGGGCGGCAGACCGATCCAGCCGGCAGGGCCGGTGAACGAGCTGAGGAACTTGGTGAAGACCACCGGCTCGCTGGGGACGGCGAACCCGGACTCGCCGGCGTGGTCCACGTAGTTCAGCCCGATGGCGAAGACCTGCCGCGGCCGCGGGGTCGGAGCGGAGAGACACGCCGGGTCCACCACGAGACCGCCGTCCGCCGGGAGCCCGGCCGCCCAGTCCCGGAACTCGTCCCAGCGCTCGTAGAGGGCCTGTGGGTCGGAGGTGAAGCGCCCGGTGCTCGCCTCGGCCACGTCGACGAGCCGGTCGGCCGAGGCGATGAGAGCCCTTCCGGCCACGTTGTAGAGGCGCACGTCAGCACACCCCCGTGACCCGGTTCGTCGCCGCGATCACGAGTGCACCGCCGCGACGGCCTCGATCTCGACGGCCGCGCCGGGAACGGCGAGTGCGGAGACCTGCACCAGCGTGCTCGCCGGCCGGAACTCGCCGAAGAACTCCTGGCGTACCGGGTTGATCCGCGTGCGGTCGGAGATGTCGGTCAGGAACACCGTCACCTTCAGGACGTCGGCCAGCGAGGAGCCGACCGAGCGGAGCGCGAGCTGCATGTTGCACAGGCTCTGCCGGGTCTGCGCCACGACGTCCCCTTCCCCCACCAGCTGCCCCGCCTCGTCGACGGAGATGCAACCGGAGACGTAGGCGACCCCCTGGTGGACGACGATGTCGGTGTAGTGGCTGAGCGGTTCTGCCAAGCCGTGAACGCGGACCTCGCGTCTGTCGCCACTGCTCACCTGGATCTCCTCACGGCCTGGGGTGGAGGACGGGCGCGCCGCTGCGTCCGTCAGGAAGTCGACGACCGCGCGGTTGAACGCACCTGGGCGCTCCAGGTACGGGGCGTGCCCGGCGCCCTCGACCAAAACCAACTGCGTGCCGGCCGGCAGGACTGCCAACGCCGGCTGTGCCAGCTCGGTCGGCACGAGCAGGTCGTCGCTGCCCCAGACCAGCAGGCACCGGACTGTGGGGACCGAGCGGGCGAGTTCGCCGCCGACCAGGTCGTCGTCGATGCGTTCGGCGAAGTAGGCCGCCAGCGAGGACATCGACTCGACGGCACCTCCCGAGTTGTTGATCCGCCACTCCTCCTCGACCCAGGACTCGGTCACGAGGTCCTCGTCGTGGACGAGCACCCGCAGCTTCCGTGCGATGGCCTCGCGGCTGGTTTCCACGACGGCGTCGGCGAGGGCCTGCCGGGCGCCGGCGCCGACCGGGACCAGGCCCATGGGACCGACCAGGACGACGGCGGTGACGCGATCCGGCTCGTCGACGGCCAGGCGGGCGGCGACGTGGCCGCCGAGGGAGGTGCCGACGATCGCCACCGACGCGATGCCGAGGGCGTCGAGGACCTCCCGGACGAACTGCGCGAAACCGGGGACGGAGTGGTCGAGCCCGCTCCCCTTCTGCGCGAACCCGTGACCGGGGAAGTCGAGCGCGAAGACGTGGAAGCCGGCATCCACCAGGGCGGCGAGGTTGTCGCGCCAGCGGTCGGCCCGTGCGCCCACACCGTGGAGGAGGACCACGGCGTGCTCTCCCTCCCCGGCCTCGATGACCCTCGTCTTCCCCGAGGGGACGGTCAGGGGATACGAGAGTGGGCCGGAGGCGCTCCGCGGGCCGGGTGCTCCCCGCCCGCGGAGCGCCTCGCAGCGGTGGCTGTCGGTCACAGCCCGCTGCGGGGGTCGATCAGGTCCGGGACCGTCCAGCCCTCGGTGTCGTACTCGGACATGCACTGGTCGACGAACGAGACGAACTCGTCGACGCGGCCGGCGGCGGTGGCTCCGAGGTAGGCGTCGACCTGGACCTGCTCGTGGTTGCCGGCGTAGTTCCGCTCGTAGAGCTCGTGCCGGCTGCCGAAGTCGGTGCCGATGGCATCCCAGGCGAGCTTGAGGACCTTGACCCGCTCCTCCGCGGAGAAGCCGTTCGACCCGCGGACGTACTTGTCGAGGTAGGGACGCAGCTCCTCCACGCCCCAGTCCATGGCGGAGGAGTTGGTGTAGATCAGCGCGCTGGCGATGTCCTTCTGGAAGATGTCCCGGATGCGGGGGTACAGCTGCCCGCCCATGATCCGGTAGACGGTGACGGCCTCGACGTTGGGCACGTACGTGCCGTCCGACCACTTGGTGGCCCCCTGCACCATCGCGGTGACCAGCGACCAGAACAGGTGCCGGTAGGTGATCAGCTCGCCGATCCGGGTCTGCACCCCGCGGAAGTCGCGGGTCCCGGTCATCTCCAGGCTCTTGAGCAGCACGCCGCAGAGGAAGTCCAGCTTCACCGCGTAGCGGATGCAGCCCTGCAGGAGTCCGCGCCAGATGAACCCGGAGCCCATGTAGAACTCCGAGGCCTTGTCCGGGTCGTAGCAGAAGACGTTCTCCCACGGGACGAAGACGTTGTCGAAGATGAAGACCGAGTCGTTCTCGTCCAGGCGGCTGGACAGGGGGTTGTCGAACGGGCTGCCGGTCCGCCCGGCGGCGTACTCGTAGGAGGGCCGGCTGATCAGCTTCACTCCCGGCGTCGCCATGGGGACGGCGAACATCGCCGAGAACTCCTTGGTCTTGATCGGGGTGGGCGAGTAGTTGCCGATGAAGTTGTACTGGCACAGGACGGAGCCGGTGGCCACGACCTTGGCGCCGGAGACGAAGAGACCCGCGTCGGTCTCCTTCTCGACGTGCATGTACACGTCCTTGACCTGCTCCATCGCCTTGTTGCGGTCGACGGGCGGGTTGACGATCGCGTGGTTGAAGTAGAGGACCTTCTCCTGGCCCTCCTTGTACAAACGGCGCGCGTTGTCCTGGAACGGCGCGTAGTACTCGGTGTTGGAGCCGAGGGTGGAGAGGAAGCCGGCCTTGTAGTCCGGCGTGCGGCCCATGAAGCCGTAGGTCTGCCGGGCCCACTCGGCGCAGGCATCGGCGCCCGCCTGCAGCTCCGCGATGGAGTAGGGCGCCTTGAAGAAGGCGTGGGTGAACCCGCCGTTGCCCGTGTCGGTCGGCACGATCAGCTTCTGGTTGCGGCTCTCGTCGTGCAGTGCGTCGTAGAGGCGGGCGATCATCCGCGTGCTGTTGCGGAACGCCGGGTGGGCCGTGACGTCCTCGACCCGCTCACCGCGGAACCACACCTCGCGGCCGTCGCGCAGGCTCTCGAGGTACTCGTCCCCCGTCTGGGGCCGGGTGGTGACGGGCTCGGGCATGGTCGTGGGCTCGGACAACAGTTGCTCGGTCATGTCTGCTCCTCAGGTGTAGCCGGTCGTGGGCTCGGGCTGGACGGTCCGGTGGGCGAGACGGGAAGCCCCGTGGGGAGCCTTGGCAGACCGCCGGATCGACGGCAGAGTGACCTGCCTGAGCCGGCGGGCGCCGTGGCTTCCCGGGGTTGGCGTGGCGCTGAACGTACTCAGCGATGCATACAAGTCAAGCGGTCGCTGCATACACAAAATCTGTTGCCTGTATGCACTGCACGTCGGTGCACGGCCACCCGTGTCGGCGACCCGCTACTCTGCGACAGCCGGCGATCGTGATCCACCGACGCCCAGCCCCCGGAACGACGACGACCGCACAGCGAGGTGGCCATGATCCTGCGAGCCCCGGGCCAGGCGACGGCGGCGGAACTGGCGACCGCCGCCATCCGGGAGGCGGTGATCACGGGTGCACTCAAGCCCGACGAGCCCGTGTACGAGGAGGAGTGGGCGGCTCGCCTGGAGATCAGCCGCACGCCGGTGCGCGAGGCGATCCAGGAGCTGGTCGCACGTGGCCTGCTGTCCCGCCGCGGACGCACCGCCTACGTGTTCCGCCCCTCGCTCGGCGAACTGCTCGAGATCTACGACATCCGGCTGCCGATGGAGCAGCTCGCCGCATCCCGGTGCGCCACCGTCGCCGACGACGCCCTGGTGAGGGATCTGGAAGCGCGCTTCGCGAAGATCCAAGAGCACCGCGTGGACTCCGGCTGGTACGCAGACCACGAGGCCTTCCACATGCGGCTGTTCGAGGGCAGCCGCATGCCGCGGCTCACCTCGCTGATCCAGTCACTGCGGGCCCAGTCCGAGCCCTACGTCCGCCTGGCAGTGACCGTCGACCAGGAGTTCCGGGACAACTCCCGGGTGCAGCACCACTCCCTCGTCGATGCCGTCCGGGCGCATGACCCGGACATGGCAGCGGCCATCGTCGAGGAGCACCTGGCGACCACGCGCCGCAAGCTGTCCGAGATCCTGCAGGTCTCGGCCGAGGGCCTCCTGCCCCTGAGGTGAGGCCGGGGACCCCGGCCTCACCTCAGGGGACGCGCCTCACCAGGCGGAGTAGGCCAGAGCGTGGTCCTCATCCGACGTCGCCAACTGGAGCGCCGGCACGGTGCGCTGGTACTGCCGCGAGCCGTACAGGAGCGGGGCTCCGGTCGCGGGGAAGGAGATGCCTCGGACGCGCCCGAGGTAGATGACGTGGTCGCCGGCCTCGACCTGCTCGACCACGGCACAGTCCAGGTGGGCGATGGAACCACTGACACACGGCGTGCCGCCCGCACCGGGGATGACGCGACCCACCTCGTCCAGGAACTTCGGGACCCCCGGCGCGGCGCCGAACTTGGCCGTCTCGATGCCGTGCGCCCCCAGCAGGCACAGCCCGTACTCACCGAGCTCGGCGATCGCCCGCGCCGGCACGCAGGTCCGCGCGAGGGAGACCAGGACCATGGGCGGGTCGGCGGAGACCGAGCAGGTGGCGGTGATGGTCATCCCCCAGGGCCGGCCGGCCACGTGGGTGGTCACGACCGCCACCCCGGCGGTCAGCAGGCTCATCGAGTGGCGGAAGGCCCCGCCGAGGTCGGATTCGTCGCGGGACCGCACTGCCACATCGCTCATGCCGACTCCTTGGCGCCGATTTCCACGAATTCCATGTATACAAGCGCCCGACCTTTCCCTGAGTCAAGACGTCGGGCCGGGATGCGTCGCCTGCGTCACCTCACCCGGCCGACACAGTCTCGGTTCAGTGTGCGAACCTAGCGGGGTGACGAGAGAGCAGACCGACTCCCCGACCTCCACCGCCGCGTGGGGCGAGCCCCGCTCCCGCACCGTGACCTGGCACGACCCGTTCATCGTGGCGGCCGGGGCGCTGGAGCGCAGCGGCCTGGAGACCCTCGAGGCGCTGCGCGACGGCGTCCTCCCGCCGCCGCCGATGGCCCGGCTGTTCGCCATGGACGTCGTCGCGGTGAGCGAGGGCCGGGTCGAGTTCCGCTGCGAGGTCGACGAGTCGGCCTACAACCCGATCGGCGCCGTCCACGGCGGGCTGGTCTGCACGCTGCTCGACACCGTCGCCGGGTGCGCGGTGCACTCCACCCTCCCCCGCGGTACCGGCTACACCTCCATCGAGCTGAAGGTGAACTACCTGCGACCGGTCCAAGCCGGCAGCGGGCCGCTCACCGCGATCGGGACGGTGGTCAAGCCGGGACGGCGGGTGGCGTTCGCCGAGGGTGAGGTGCGGGACGCCGGCGGGGCGACGGTGGCGACGGCGTCCAGCTCGCTGCTGGTCTTCCCCATCCCCGGCTGACCGGGCCTCAGCCGGCCGCACCCCGGCCGGTGGTGCCGGCCGGGACGTCCCAGCGGTCCGCCCAGGCGGCCAGCTGCTCCGGCGGCAGCGGGCGGCTCAGGTGGTAGCCCTGCACGACGTCGCAGCCGAGGGCGGCCAGCGCGTCGACGGTGGCCTGGTCCTCGGCGCCCTCGGCCACCAGCGTGAGCCCGAGGGCGTGCGCCAGTCGCAGCGTGGAGGTGACGATCGCCGCCGCGCGGGGGCTGGCGGTCAGGTCGGCGACGAAGGTGCGGTCGAGCTTGAGCTCGGTCACCGGCAGCTCGGCGAGGTAGGCCAGGCTGGAGTAGCCGGTGCCGTAGTCGTCGATGGAGACCCCGACCCCGGCGTCCCGGAGGCGGGCGAGGACGCGGACGGCGCGCTCCCGGTCCTCCATGAGCAGGCTCTCGGTCACCTCGAGCACCAGCGCGCCGGCCGGCACCCCGTGCTGGTCCAGCAGCTGGGCCACCTCGTCGGGGAAGTGCTCGTCGACCAGGTTCGACGGGCTGACGTTGACCGCGACGACCAGCTCGCGGCCCGCGTCGGCCCACGCCCGGCGCTGGGCCAGGGCCAGGCCCACGACCCGTGAGGTGAGCGCGGACATGAGGCCGACGGACTCGGCGAGGTCGATGAACGCGTCGGGGAAGAGCAGTCCGCGCGTGGGGTGCTGCCAGCGCACCAGCGCCTCCACGCCGTCGATCCGTCCGGTGGCCAGCGCGACCTTGGGCTGGAAGTGCAGCACCAGCTCACCGTCGCTGATGGCCCGGCGCAGCTGGTCGACGGCCTCCAACCGGTACCGACCCGACCCGTCGCGGTGCTCGTCGTAGACGACGGCGCCCTGCCGGGCGGACTTGGCGCAGTACATCGCCAGGTCCGCCATCTGCATCAGCTCCTCGGCCGACGTCGAGTGCTGGGGTCCGACGGCGATGCCGATGCTCGCGTCCACGCTCAGCGACATGCCACCCAGCCGGAACGGCTGCCGCAGGGCGGCGCACAGCCGCTCGGCGAGGGCGAGCGCGCCGGTGTCGTCGAGCTCCGCGGCGAGCACGACGAACTCGTCGCCTGCGAGCCGGGCCAAGAGGTCCCCGCGGCGCAGTTGGGTCTGCAGGCGCGGTCCGACCTGGCGCAGCAGCGCGTCCCCGACGGAGTGCCCGAGCGAGTCGTTGATCTCCTTGAACCGGTCGAGGTCGATGACCAGCACCGCGGCGGCCCCGCCCGCGGCGAGCTGCTGCTCGACGGTGGCCAGCGCTTCGAACACCCGGCGGCGGTTGGGCAGCCCGGTGAGGTCGTCGGTCCGCGCCTGACGCCGGCTGTCGGCCAGCGCCCGCACGTCCCGGAAGGTCAGCCCCGTGCGGGCCAGCGCGGCCAGCACGGCGCAGAGCGCGAGGACGCCGGCCAGCGGGTCGCCCTCGTCGAGGTAGCCCAGGAACAGCAGCACCAGCGCCGCCAGCGAGCACGCGCCCGGGATGGCCAGGGAGCCCACGCCCCGCAGCCGGCGGGTGGAGCCGGAGCGGGGGGCCTGGCAGGCGGCCATCCCCAGGGAGGCGAAGGCCAGCCCCCAGCCGAGGTCCAGCGGGCCGCCGGAGGTGAAGGAACCGGTCACGACCTGGTGTGCGTAGACGACGTCGGTCACGACGAACAGCCCCATGCCGCCGCTCAGCCACCACCAGACGCCGCCGGCGCCGCGGCCGATGACCGTGATGGCGCCGGCGATCAGCGCCAGGAGGAGCAGGTCGGCGACCGGGTAGGCGGCGGCCGTGAGGGACGTCCCGACCGAGCCGTCGTCGGCCCGCAGCAGGGCGCCGAGGCCCGAGGCGGACGCGAGCGCGGCGGCGGTGCAGCCGCCGACCACCCCGTCGAGCCACATGCTGGGTGTGAGCCGCTGGACGCGGGCGCGGAACAGCAGGAGCAGGCCCGCGCAGGCCAACGGGTACAGGCCCATCCAGCCCAGGTCGGCCCACGACGGCCGGGGCACCACCGCCAGGCCGGCGTAGTGGAACTGCTGGAGCAGTGCGCCGGCGAGATAGGAGGCGACCGCGGCGGCGAAGCAGAGCCAGGCGGCGCGGTCGTGCGGTGAGACCAGTGCCCGGGTGACGAGGAGGGCGACGAGGCCGGCGAGGAACAGCAGCTTGCCGCCGCCGGCCAGCACCCCCAGGACACCGGTGGCCTCCAGGCCGAGGGCGACGAGGGAGGCCACGTACGCCCCGCCGAGGACGGCCGCGACGACGCGCACCACCCGCAGCCACCGACCGGCCGGCCGGGGCGCGTGCCCCGCCCGTTCGCCCCGCTGCGCCAGTTCGACCACGGATGGGACATCGGCCGCGCGGCGGTCACCCTCCACCCCAGCCGGGCGCCGAGCCCACCGGCTCATCCGAAGGGGGCACGGCGCGCGACCCGGCTCAGACGGCGGCCGCCGACGGGTCGGCGGAGGGGACGACCGCCGCGGTGCCGTCGGCGGAGGGGACGACCGCCGCGGTGCCGTCGCCGGAGGGGCCAGCCGCCCCGTCGGCGACGTGCGTCCGCGGCACGGACGGCACCGGCGGCATGATCCGCTCGAGCAGGTCGGCCGGCACCAGCCCGGCGGCGCCGAAGCGGCGGCCCACCTCCACGAACTGGGGCGCGACCTCGGCCAGCTCGGTCAGCAGGGTCCGCGCGGTGTCCTCCCTCCCGGCCAGGCCGGCGACGACGGCGCGCCACAGCACGTGGTCGGGCTCGGTGTGCGGGTCGGGCAGGCGCAGGTCCTCGAGGACGAGGTCTGCGGTGACCGGGTCCCCGCCGATCGCCTGCTGGAAGGCGCGGACGACGTCGTGGTAGCGGGCCAGCCGCGCGACGAGGTCGCCGAGCTCGGTGACCGGGTCCGGCGAGTCGTCGACGCGCAGGTCGACGACGGTGTCGTGCCACGGGCGACCGGTGGTGACCGACCGCACCACCATGACCGCGGCCGACCGCCGGCCGCGGAGGTCGCCGCCGGCGTCCTCGGCCGCGCGCAGCGCGCTGAGCAGCCGGCGCGCCATCGGGCCGTCGGAGGTCTCGAACGTCGCCACCATCGACTCCCACACCTGCGGTGAGGTGACCATGTTCGCCAGCGCCACGCACCCCTCCCCCACGAGGTGGCCGGCGGCGGCGACGCAGTTCCCGCCGGTGTAGACGGCCAGGTCACCGGAGACGTCGAGGACCGCCACCTGCCGGCGCTCGGGGTGGGGGTCGACGCTGCGCAGCGCGGTGAGGGCCTCGTTGGCGGTGAAGCCGCCGCGCATGAGGTCCAGGCCGATCTGCCCGTACATGGGTTCGGCCATCGACTGGGTGGCGATGACGCCCTGGCCGGGCAGGGCGAACGGCACGCTGTTGCCGACGGCGAAGGCCTGCGACTGGGTGGCGACGCCCATCTCTCCGGTCTGCGTGTCCCGGGCGACGATCGAGTAGGTCACGGTGCACGCCTACCCCTCCCCCCGCGGCGGACACGCCTGCCGGGCACCGGCGCACCCACCCCCGCGGGGGAGGTCCTCCACCACCCCTCTCCAGACCGGCGGCTCGCGGGCCGATGAGGGGACGGACACCGCACCGCGATCCGAGGGACCCCGATGACCAGCACCGCAGCACCGTCGCTGTGGCGTCGCCTGCGATGGCTGGTGGTCCCTCCCGCCGAGCTGGTGCAGCGCACGCGCTGGCTGTTCTGCGCCATCGCGGTGTGCTCGCTGCTGCTGACCACCCCCGCGGCTCTCGCCGGCGCCGGACCCTCGCGGGTGCTGCTGGTGGCCGTCAGCGGGCCGGTGCTGCTGCTGTCGTGGGTGCACCGCTGCCGCGCCGAGGCGGCCGCGCCGGCGCTCGACGTCGTCGAGGTGCTGGCACTGGTCGCCTTCACCCTGGCCTGCCCGGCGCCCGTGGTGGGCTTCGGTGCCACCTTCCCCGCCGTGTGGTTCCGCGTGATGTACGGCCGCACCCGGCACGTCGTCACGTACGCGGCGGCGTTGAGCGCCGCGCTGCTGGGCGTCACCTCGGTCGCCCGGGCCCTGCCGGGGCACTTCACCGCGGCCGACCCGCGATTCGTGCTGACCGCGATCTCGGTCCTGCTCCTCAGCGGCCTCGGCGCGCGGCACCTGGCCCTCGTCCTGTTCGCGCGGGAGCAGACCCGCGCCCGCGACGAGGCGCTGTTCGCCCTCGGGACCAGCCTGCTCGGCGTCGTCGACCTCATGGAGATCCGCCTGCAGGGCTGGGCCGCCGTCCAGGAGATCTGCCGGATGACCCCCGGGCTGCGCGGGATGGTCGTGGCCGACGAGGGCGCCGGCCGGCCGCTGCGGGTCGCGGCGCAGACCGGGGGCTTCGCGCGGCCGTTGCTCGACCTGCCCCGGGCGTTGCTGCCCGCCGGCGACGTGCCCAACGAGATCTACGGGTTCGCCCCACCCGCGGTGCTCACCGCGGCCGCCGGCTTCACCCGGCAGTGGGTCTGCATGCCGCTGCCGGCCTCCCCGGCGCGCTACATGCTGCTGGGTGCGCCCGACGGCGTCCCCGCCGACGCGGTCACCGCGATCCAGTCCCTGAACAACCAGGTGGCCCTGGCCATGCGCACCACCCAGGCGCACCGCGACCTCGAGGTGCAGGCCCGCACCGACGCCCTCACCGGGCTGGCCAACCGGGCGGCCTTCACCGCCGCCCTCCAGGCCGCCACGGGCGACGCCGCCGGCGACACCTGGGTGCTGTTCCTGGACCTCGACGACTTCAAGGTCGTCAACGACGGCCTCGGGCACGCCGCCGGGGACCGGCTGCTGCAGCACGTGGCCACCCGGGTGTCGGGCGCCCTGCGCGGCCAGGACCTGTGCGCGCGCCTCGGCGGTGACGAGTTCGGCGTCCTGCTGCGCGGCGCCGGCCAGCACGAGGCCGAGCAGATCGGCCGTCGCCTGGTGGAGCTGCTGTCGGCCCCGTTGCGCCTGGACGGGCGGCCCACCCAGGTGGGTACCAGCATCGGCATGGCCGTGCTGCGCCCGGGGATCTCCGAGACCGAGGTCGTGCAGCAGGCCGACACCGCGATGTACGCGGCGAAGGCGGCGGGCAAGAACCGCGTGCAGGTCTTCTCCCCCGCCCTGCTGGACGGGGACCAGACGACCGCCCTGGAGACCGAGCTGCGCACGGCGGCCAGCCGCGGCGAGTTCGTCGTGCACTACCAGCCGATCGTCGCCACCCGCGACGGCCGGTGCACCGCGGTGGAGGCGCTGGTCCGCTGGGCGCACCCGACCCACGGGCTGCTCGGGCCGGACGCCTTCCTCGACGCCGCGGAGCGCACCGGCGTCATCAACCGGATCGGCGAGCAGGTGCTCCGCCAGGCGTGCGCGGCCGCGGCGTCCTGGGAGGACGGCGGCCGGCCCGTGGCGCTGCACGTCAACGCGTCCCCGTCGCAGCTGGCGCACCCCCGCTTCGTCACCGTCGTCCGGGAGTGCCTCACCGAGCACGCGCTGGCGCCCAAGCAGCTGATCATCGAGATCACCGAGTCCACGGTGCTCGACTCGCCCTCGGTCCAGGCGACCCTCGACGTGCTCGCCGGGCTCGGGGTCGGCCTCGCGGTCGACGACTTCGGCACCGGCTACTCGGCGCTGACCACCCTGCGCACCCTGCCGGTGGACATCGTGAAGATCGACAAGTCGTTCGTGGCGGGCGCCGCCACCGAGGTCGCCGACCAGGCGGTGCTGGAGGCCATCGCGCAGATGGCCGCCCGGCTCGGCCTGGAGACGGTGGCCGAGGGCGTGGAGGACCTCGACCAGCAGCGGTTCGTCGAGCGGGCCGGGATCACGGCCGTCCAGGGGTACCTGCACCAGCACCCGGTGCCCGCCGCGGAGCTCACCGCCTGGCTCGCGCGGGCACACACGGATCAGCCGGTCTCCTCCCGCGCGTAGCTGCGTTCCCCCCACCAGGCCCACTCCTGCGCGTTGGGCAGGACGCTCATCAGGTCGTCGATCGTCCAGCCGTGCAGCCGGAACGGCAACCACTTGATGTCCAGGGCGTACCCGGCGAGGTTCGGCGGCCGGTTCCGGGTGTCGTAGGAGACCCACCACAGCCGGTTGAGCCCCGCGGCCGCGGCGAAGGCGAGGACCGCCTCACCGGTGGCCCAGTGGTCGGGGTGGTCCCCCGGGTTGGCGCCACGGTCGTGGTCGGCCGTGTTGACCCACGGGCGAACCGTCGTCCCCCGCTGGGAGGCGACGATGGCACGGAGGGTGGCCACCAGGTCTGCCCACCCGGTGTAGGTGGTCGAGCCGTCCACGGCCGACATCGAGCCGATCGACCCGTTCCGCAACTTGGTCAGGGAACGGTTGCCCGTGGCAGGGAAGCCGTTGCCGTCCAGGTTGCCGTCGGGCAGGCGGAGGGCGAAGACCACCCAGGTCGGCGCGGTGTAGCGCTGCATCCGATGCCCGTTGACGGTGACCTTCGCCGAGGTCACCGGTCCAGGGGTGAGTGTCCCGGCCATGGCCTCCAGGCAGGCGGTCTCGCGCGCCTCCCACCAGCCGTCGGTGCGCCCGGCGTCCCCGGCCGTCACCAGGATCTGGACGGTCTTGACGTCCGGCGTGTGCAGGTCGGTGAACAGCCCCTCCCCGCGGAACAGCAGGGCATCGTCGGCGTGGGCGCTGACGTAGAACACGCTGTCGGGCACGGGCCGCCTCCTGGCCGGTCGCCGGCCGCCCCCGCGGCCACTCGCGGTGAGCATGCCCGCGCTGTCCGCGACACGCCCAGGGGGCGGTGTGCGACACCCCTGGACGGCGGCCCTGCCGACGGCGAGCCTGGGACCGGCCGGCCCGAGGAGGCACCGTGCGACACCCCGACCCCGACGACTGGGCCGGTCCGGCGCGGCGGGTGCGCGTCGGTGACCGCGCGCTGGCGCTGCCCCTGCGCTATCCCGACAGCGCCTGCTTCGCCGCGGTGCACCCCGCCTCCCACCCGGCCGTCGCCGCCGCCCTCCCCGGGGACGCGCTGAAGCCGGTGCGGTGGGTCGACGGGCGGGCGCTGCTGTCGGTCGCCGCCTTCCGCTACCGCGCGGTGACCACCGCCGACTCCCCCGCGGGACGGCTGGCGCCGTACGGGGAGGTGTCGGTCGCCGTCGTGGTGACCCGCGGGCCGGCCCCGCCGGTGCTGCCGCTGCTGCGCCGCCGGCTGTCCCTGTTCGTGCTGCACCTGCCGGTCACGACCGCCGAGGCGCGGGACGTCGGTGCCACGCTGTGGGGTTTCCCGAAGTTCGTCGCCGACATGGACTTCGTCGAGGAGCGGCCGGCCCGCCGGGTCACCGTGACCGAGGGCGGCGCGACGGTGCTGGAACTCGCCGTCCGCGGCGGCGGACCGGTGCTCGCCGACCGGCGGCCGGCGGTCATGTACACGACACTCGGCGGGGAGCTGCTGGAGACGGTGGTCCCGATGGCCGGCCGGCTGCGGGTGGCCTTCGGCGGGGGTGCGGGCACGCTGCGGCTGGGCGAGCACGCGGTGGCCGACTCGCTGCGCGCGCTGGAGGTGTCCCCGGCCCCGGTGGCGGTGTTCGACTTCCTGGACCACCGCAGCGTGCTGCCGGCGGGCCGGCCGGTGGGGCCGGCGCCGGCCTACCGCGGTCACCGGGGCGGGGAGCGGGCGGCCGGCCGGTTCACCGTCCGCTACCGGCACACCCCGCCGCTGGACCTCTCGGCCCCCGCCCCGGTCTGAGGTGCGCGGCTACTCGAAGAAGGCGAAGGTGCGGAACTCGATGCTGTGCCGAGGCACGGTGGCCTGCGCGGTGGGGTCGAGGAACGCCGAGTGCGGCACCCGCCAGGCCCGGCTGTGGTCGGAGTCGTGGAAGACGAAGAAGAGAACCTCGTCGCGGGTCATGTCCGGGAAGTACCACCACCGGTGGTCGGGGTCGTGGTGGAACTCCGAGCCGCTGGTGATCCGCCGCATGCCGTCGACCGGGCCGAGCGGGTCGTCGGGGACACGGTCGACGAAGTACAGCGTGTTGGGCAGGCCGTCCTCGGGCGCGACGCTGCGGAAGTCGCACAGCGCGAGCGGCCAGTCCTGCGGGGGCGGGCTGAAGACCCGCCAGGTGCTGGTGGCCACCGCCCGGGTGAAGCCCGGGCCGTCGGGGCAGTGCTCGGCGTAGACCGCCGCCGCCATCTCCTCGGCGCCCTCGGGTGCGTAGTCGATGTGCACCAGCCCGGCCTGCGGCTGGGAGGCGTTCTCCCCGGGGGCGGCCGAGCGGCGCAGCACCCAGCCGCGGGAGACGACCCGGTCGGCGCCCAGTTGCTGCTCGACGAAGTCGAGGACCTCGGGGACGTAGACGGCGTCGACCTCCGCCTTGTCGGTGAAGTCCCGGACGGCGCTCTCGTGCCGGACGATGCGGAAGCCGTTGGTCTCGACGGTGAACTGGTCCTGCACGGGACGGCCGTTGCGGATCGGGACGACGTGGGTCTCGTACCGCCCGGTGTTGATGCTGTGCCCGGGG
Organism: Geodermatophilus sabuli; assembly: GCF_900215145.1. GTDB lineage: Bacteria > Actinomycetota > Actinomycetes > Mycobacteriales > Geodermatophilaceae > Geodermatophilus > Geodermatophilus sabuli. The sequence goes on from NZ_OBDO01000009.1 coordinate 136,456, forward strand.
GCGGTGAACCGGCGCAGCACGGTCGACCCCTCGGCGAGGTAGCTCAACTCGGCCTGGACGGCGGTGTCCTGGTCGGGCACGGGGGTCGGCGTCATCGTCGTCCGTCTTCTCTCGGGGGCCGGGCGTCGACGAGTCTGGGCGGCGCCCGGGCGGTCGGCACCACCCGGTTCGGTCAGGCGGAAGACCGCTCACTCCCCGGCGGCCTCGACGTGGCTGCGGTCGAGCGCGCCGGCCCCGACGAGCACGTCGAGCGCGGGCTGGAGGCCGGCCAGGGCGCGGGCGAGGTCCTCCGGCCGGGCGATCGTCCACGCCTGGGTCTCGACGTAGCACCGGATCGCCTCGTCGAAGGCCTCCGGCCCGGCCGCGTCCCGGGCGGCGTGGAGGGCGGCGGCACCCTTGGAGTAGGCGCGCCACTCGTAGTCGTCCTGGTCGGTGAACTCGGCCATCGTGCCGGCGACGGGGCCTCCGCGGTCCAGGTCGTCGTCGTGGCCGCGGTCCTCGTCGGCGGCGATGCTCTCGGCGTAGGTGGCGAAGGCCTCGTCCAGCCACGGGTCGCGGAACTGGGAGTTGCCGACCATCCCGTAGAACCACATGTGCGCGACCTCGTGGACCACCAGGCCGAAGTCCTCGTTGCCCAGCAGGATCGACGACGGGTACTCCTCGCCGCCACCGTCGTCGGCCACCAGCGGAACGGTGAGGGTCGGGTACGGGAAGGGGCCGAAGCGCGCCTCCAGGAGGGCGATGGCCGCGGCGGTGTCCTCGGCCAGCTCCTCGGCGGAGGTGTCCGCCCCCGGCAGCACGCCGGCGGTCACCGCGGTGTCCCCGGCCTGCACCTGCGCGGTCTCGAACTCCCCCACCGCGACGTTGACGTCCCGGGCCACCGGCTCGTGGGACTCCCACAGCCGGCGCCCGCCGGCCTCCGCGCGCGCCTCCTCCTGGGCGCCGGTCATCAGCACGGTGAGGTCCCCGGGTGCCGAGACGCGGATCGTCGTGTCGGCCACCGTGGCCGCGGTCGTCTCGCCGCTGATGTCGCTGAACGGGTCCCGCGCCCAACCGTGGCCGGGCTCCCACGTCAGCAGCGGGAAGCCGCCGGCCCACCAGGTGACGCCCTCGGCGACGCCGAGCCGGTCGAAGCCCGCGGGGGTGCCCCCGGTGGTCAGCCGCAGGGTGAAGTCCAGCTCCACGGAGACGGTCTCCCCGGCCTGGACCGGCTCCCGGAGGCCGACGCGGTAGAGGCCGCCCGGGGTGCCGGATGCGGCCTCGGCGTCCACGTGCCGGCCGCCGGCGACGAGGTCGCCGCGCACGGCATCGACGCGCAACTCGTGCCCGGCCGACTGCGGCGCGTTGGGGATGAGCCGGAACCACAGCTCGCCGACCTGCCGGTCGGGGGTGAAGGCGAGGGTCTCCGTGCCCGTCACCGTCCGCAGGTCATCCTCGAGGCGGAAGTCGAGGACGACCCGCGGCCGGTCCGGGTCGGGCGCCGCCCGCTCGGCCGTCGCGCAGTCGGCGGCCGGGCCGGCCTCCTCCGCGCGCTCCTCCGGGGAGGAGGTGCACCCGGCGAGGAGGAGGAGGGCCGCGCCGCAGCCCGCGGCCCATCGGCGTCCCGGGGCCCAGCGATCGGTTCCGTCGAGCATCGTCTCTGCCCACCCGTGAGCGCGGCCGGGCCCGTGCTGCACGGGTCCGCTCGCGACCGCCCCCGCTGCCCGCAATCTAGGCCGCCGGAGCGCCGCCCGGCACCCCTTCGACGGGCGGACCTCAAATCGTCAAGTACCGGTCAGCTCTCCGGCTCCCAGAAGAACTCCTCGACGGTGGGCACCTCGCCGAGGATCTCGTACTCGACCGCCTTGGTCGGCGCGGCCTCGTACTCCTCGGGCTCGAGGTCGGACTTGAACAGCGGCATGGTCAGCCGCTCCACCAGGGCCGGGTCGATCTCGGTGTACTCGGGGATCTGCGCCCGCCACTCGTCGGGGTGCGCGGCCGAGTAGTCCAGGGACTCGTAGATGGCGGCCTGGATGTCGGCGAACAGGGCCGGGTCGGCCTCGATCTGGTCGGTCGTGGAGAAGTAGACCCCGGACAGGCCGATGCCCTCGGGCACGAGGTCGAGCCAGTTGTCGGCGACGACCCGGGCCCCGGCGTCCTGGGCGAGTGTGCAGAACGGCTCGCCGCAGACGAAGGACTGGATCTGGTTGCTGCCGAGCGCCGTGACGGCGTCGGGCAGGGACATCTCGACGAAGTTGACGTTGTCGGGGTTGCCGCCCGCGACCTCGACCGAGTTGCGAGCCAGGGTCTCGACCTGGCTGTTGAGGATGTTGAGGGCGACGGTCTTGCCCTCGAGGTCGCCGGCGTCCTGGATGGCCGGGTCGCTGGCCATGAGGGCGTTGATGTGCTGGCCCTCCTCGCCGTTGCTCCACGAGGTGGGCGCGATCGCGGTGACCGGGAGCCCCTGCTCGCGGGCCTGCAGGATCGAGACGATGCCGCTGAACCCGAACTGGTAGTCCCCGGTGACCACCGCGGGCACCAGCGCCGCGCCGCCCTGACCGAGGTTGAACTCCAGCTCGATGCCGCGCTCGGCGAAGAAGCCCTGCTCCTGACCGAGGTGCAGGATCGCGACGTCGCTCACCGGGATGATCCCGACCTGGACGGTGCGGGTGCCGGACGCGGAGTCGCCCCCGTCTCCGGCCTCCTCCCCACCGGAGTCCCCGCCACAGGCGGTCAGCAGCAGCGCGAGCGCGGCCGCGAGGGAGGTGGCGCGGGCCCTGGTCGATGTGCGCAACGGTCCTCCAAGGAGAGCGGCGCACCGGCGAGGACGCGTGGCGTGCGGCATCCGTACGCCGGTGCGGTTTGCGGACAGGTAGTCCGCAGCGGAACCTAGGTGATGACCATCACACGGTCAACTGTCCGCCCCGGCCCGTCACCGGCTCTGCAGCGCGTCCAGGGCGACCGCCATGGAGGCCGCGACCCGGAAGTCCAGCCGCGGGTCGGGGACGGTCACGGTGTAGCGGTCACGAACGGCCCTCTGCCGCTCGCTGACCATGACCGGGGCGCCGGTGGCGGTGTCGACGAAGTCGAAGTGGAAGACGAACGGCACCCACACGTCGCCGACGTACGGGATCAGGTCCCACACCCGGCGCAGGATCGCGACGCTCAGCCGCCGCTCCTGTCCGACCGCCTGGATGCCGGGCGCCATCAGGGTCCAGGTGGAGCGGAGCAGACTGGCGCCGAACTGCTTGCTGAACGTGCCCAGCGCCCGGCCGTGCTCGTCGAAGACGTCGTGCTCGGCGTGGACGTCGAGCCGCTGCCGGGCCTTGAAGGAGAACACCGCGCGGCTCTTGCCCGCGTCGGCGTAGAAGACGACCTCCTCCTTGAGCTTCATCCGCTTCTGCTCGGCGAAGGCCAGCAGCTGCCCCTCGGAGCCGTCGGGGTTCGCCGCGACCACCTCGTAGCGGTTGACCATCATCGTGATCCGCTGCTTGACGAGGAACTGCGGTACGACCATCGCGGCCGGCGGGCGCGTTCCGGGCGGCACGGCTCCAGGGGGCATCGTCACGGGCGTCTCCTCGGACGTCGGCGGTGGTGGCGGCCCATCGTCGCGCACCCCGCAGTCGCGACACACCGGCGTCCGCGCCAGGCGGAATGAACGGCGTGCGGGCCGGCTTGGCAGCCGACGTACGTGGCCGACGAGGGCCTCGTCCGCGATCGTCCGAGCCGGGGGGCCCGTTGTCCGCCACCACCACCGCGCCATCGGCCACCACAGCCGACGCGCCGCCCGTGGGCGGCCGCCGCCAGGCGCTGTTCACACTCGTCCTCGGGGCGTTCGTCGCCGTCGGACCGCTGACCATCGACATGTACCTGCCGGCGCTGCCGACGATCACCGCCGACCTGGGGACGACGTCGGCGACGATCCAGCTCACGCTGACCGGCACCCTGGTCGGCCTCGCGCTCGGGCAGCTGGTCCTCGGGCCACTGTCGGACGCGCTGGGCCGGCGCCGCCCGCTGCTGGCCGGCACCGCCCTGTACGTCGTGGCCTCCCTGCTGGTGCTCGTGGCCCCGGGCGTCGGCGTGCTCGGGGTGCTGCGGGTGCTGCAGGGCGTGGGCAGCGCAGCCGGCGCGGTGATCGCGATGGCCGTCGTCCGGGACCTGCTCACCGGGCGGGCCGCCGCCACGATGCTCTCCCGACTGTTCCTCGTCCTGGGTGCCGCTCCGGTCCTGGCGCCGACCATCGGCGGCGAGGTCCTGCGGTTCACCTCGTGGCGGGGCATCTTCCTGCTGCTCGCCGTCTACGGCGTGCTGCTGCTCGCCGTCGGGGCGGTCGTGCTGCGGGAGACCCTCCCGGTCGAGCGGCGCAGCAGCGACGGCGTCCGCGGCACGCTGCGCACCTACCGCGGGCTGTTGCGCGACCGCGTCTACGTGGGGCTCGTGCTGGTCGCCGGGCTGACGATGGCCGGGCTGTTCAGCTACGTGTCCGGCTCCTCGTTCGTCTTCCAGCGGGAGTTCGGCCTCGACGAGCAGCAGTTCGGGCTGCTGTTCGGTGCGGGGGCGTTCTGGCTCATCGCGGCCACCCAGCTCAACCCCGTGGCGCTGCGCCGCTGGTCGTCGGCGCAGATCCTGGTCGCCGGCATCGTGGCCGGGACCGTCGCCGGCGCCGTCCTCCTCGTGCTGGCCACCACCGGCACCGGCGGGCTCCCCGGCGTGGTGGTCCCGCTGTGGGCCGTGCTCTTCGCCTGCGGCCTGGCCCTGCCCAACGCCCCCGCGCTCGCGCTGTCCCGCCACGGCGAGGCGGCGGGGTCCGCGGCGGCGCTGCTGGGCGCGGTCCAGTTCGGCGTCGGCGCCTCGGTCGCCCCGCTGGTGGGCGTGCTGGGCAACGACGCCGCCGCGATGGGGACGGTCGTCGTCGGGGCACTGCTCGTCGCGATCGCCGTGCTGATCACCGTCGTGCGCCCCTGGCAGCTCACCGAGACGGAGGAGCAGCCCTCCCCCGCCGCCTGACCCGGCTCAGTTGCGGCGGCGCGCGGGCACCTCGGCGTTCCCGCCGACCGCCGGCTGCTCGCTGGTGCTGTCGTCCAGCGGCACCTCGCGCGCGACGTTCGGCGTGCCGGGCGCCGCGGTCACGGCCGGTCGCTGGGCGGGCGTCCGCAACGGCAGCTGCTGCAGGGTCGCGGGATCCGCCCGGCCCCACTCGGTCTCGACGTCGGTGAGCAGCGCCTCCAGGTAGGAGCGCAACTGCACGCGGCAGGCCTGCGCGAAGGCCTTGAGGTAGGCGACCTGCTCCTCGAGGTCCTGGGTGGTGCCGCGCTCGCCGCCGTCCCCGGCGGGGGCCGGCTGCCCGCCGCCGGCCACCATCCGCGCCGCGGCCTCCTGTGCCGCCTGGATGGTCGCGCCGGCGTTCTCCCGGGCCCGGCGCACCTGCTCCTCGTACTGGGCGCGGGCGTCGGCGGTCATCTGCCGGCTGAAGTCCTCGGCCTCGGCCACGTAGCTGTCGGCCGTCTGCTGCGCGGTGGCGAGGATGCGCACCGCCTGCTCGCTGGGCGGCTCCACGGCGGTCGCGCCGGCGACCTGTTCCTGCAGCGCGACCACCTGGTCCTGCAGGGCGAGCACCTGGTCGCGCAGCTGGGCCTCCTCCGCGTGCAGGCGGGCCAGCTCCCCCGCCATCCGGACGAGGAAGCGGTCGACCTCCGCGTCGTTGTAGCCAGGGTGCAGCATCGGCGCCCGCGAGAAGCGGACGTTCTGGACGTCGGCCGGGGTCAGCCGCCGTTCGCCGGCCCCGGACCCGTGGTCGTCGGTGGTCATTGGGTCACCTCTCCGTCGAGACTGGGCCCCAGGCGGCTGGGGGCGAACACCTCGCTGCGGAGGCGTTCTGGGCGGAGGCCGTCCTTGAGCAGCCGGGTCGTCGTGTCCTCCACCATCGCGGGCGGTCCGGCGACGTAGACGTCCCGACTGTTCCACGGGCCGTGCCGGGCCACGACCTCGCCGATGTCGCCCTGCTCCAGGGTGGAGAGGTCGTCGTGGGAGACGGCGAAGGTGACCGTCAGCCAGGGGTGCTCCTGACCGAGCTCCTCCAGGGCGGCCCGGTCGTAGATGCGTTCCTCGGTGCGGGACCCGACGTAGAGGTCCACGCGGCGTGCCGGGCCGTACCGGGCGACCTGGTCGACGACCGCCTTGAGCGGCGCCAGCCCGGTGCCGCCGGCGACCAGCAGCAGGTCCCGGTCGGACTCCTGGTCGAAGGCGATGTGCCCCATCGGCGGGCCCAGCCGCAGCACGTCGCCGGGCCCGACCCGGCGGACCAGCGCGGTGCTGACCGGACCGCCGTCGTAGGCGCGGACGTGGATCTCCAGCAGGCCGTCCGGGCGCGGCGCGTTGGCCGGCGAGTAGTAGCGCCACAGCTTCGGCCGGACGTCGGACTCCAGCGAGATCGACTGGCCGGCCTGGTAACTGAACCCCGGTTCCGGGCGCAGCCACATGATCGCCGTGTCGATCGTGCGCCGCTCGTGGGACACGACCTCGGCGTCCCACCACGGGGGCTGGTCCGAAGCCGCCTCGGCCGCCTCCATCATGACCTTCGCGACCAGCCCGTAGGCGTCGGACCAGTCCTTCTCGAGCGCGGGGTTCCACTCGTCGTCGAAGTGCCGCAGCGTCGCGAGGAGGCTCGCCCCGGCCGCCGGGTAGTGCGCGGGGACGATCCCGAACTTGCGGTGGTCGCGACCCAGCGCCTGCAGCATCGGCACGACCCGGTCGAGGTCGTCGACGTGGGCCACGACCTCGCCCAGGGCGTGGAAGAAGCGGTCCCGCTGGTGCGCCATGGAGACGGGGAACATCTTCCGCGTCTCGGGGTGACTCAGGAACAGGTGGGAGTAGAAGTACAGGGGGGCCTCGTCGCCGGTCGCCGTCGCCTTGGCGAAGCTGGCCCGCATCGCGGGGATGTCCATGCGCGCTTCCTCGACAGGTGGTGCCGCGGCCGGTCAGCCGGCCGCGGGAGGTCTGGCGACGGTTCTCGTACCCGCCGTGCCGATGGCAGGTCCCCGGCGGCGACGTTCGTGGACGGACATCAGCACCTCCGCTCCCCCGTGCTGGTCGGATCCCGTCTGCGGCGTCGTGCCCGACCTCCTCGCAACCGGACACCGCCTCCCCTGCTCCGGCGACCACGACCCCCGCCCCGGCCTGCGCACTCTCGCTCGCCGTGCCCTACAACCGGTGATGGGGACGTGGCTACCGGCAACCGTAGCGAGGCGCCGCCCGGATGGCGATTCGCGGCGATCACCGCACGCGGGGCGGTCCTGCAGGACCACCGCCCGCGCCATCGGCGGTGGCGCCTCAGGCCCGTGCCTCGGGGGGTGGCGCCGCGCGCCACGGGGCGCGCCAGTCCGGCGCCGCCCACCCCTCGGCGACGTAGATCGACTCCCGGCTCACCCGGTCGCCGTCGAACTCGAGGACGTCGACGGCGTACTGCCACGGCCCGCCGTCGTAGCGGATGCGCAGCTCGGCGACCCAGACGTCGCCGGAGCCGCGGAGGCGGTCCAGCGCGTACTCGATCGTGGCGGCCGGGTACTCCCGGCGCCAGGGCAGGAAGTGGTCGACGCCCTCGAACCGCTCTCCGGACTGCGGGAACTCCAGGACGGCGTCCGCGTGGTAGATGGTGCTCGCGGTCTCCTCGTCCCCGGCGGCGCTGCGGTCCAGGTAGTGCAACAGCGCCGCCCGCACGGCCTCCTCGGTCATGACCTCCGACGCTCCTCGATGCCGGTGCCCCGTCTGCACGGGAAGCGTCCCACCGCCGGCGGTCGCTGTCGCCGGCACCCGTGCGCCGGCGCCCGGTCCGGGGCCGCCGGACCAGGCGCCGGCGCACCCGGCGGCCGGCCGGTCAGCCGCGCGGGGCGTCCGTCCGGCTGGTGACGGCGTCGTGGATGCGCTGCGCGAACTGGTCGAGCGGGCCGGGCACCTGACCCGCCGGCAGCGGCGCCGCCGGCATGAGCACCCACAGCACCAGGTAGACCAGGACGCCGGCACCACCGGCCAGCGTCACGAGGACGAACGCGACCCGCCACAGCACCGCGTCGATGCCGGTGTACTCGGCGAGGCCACCGCTGACGCCGCCGACCATCCGGTCGGTGCTGCTGCGGCGCAGGGTGCGGACGGGCGGCGGGCCCCAGGCCTGCGCGTCGGCCGGCGGGGTGGGGGGAACGGCTGATGTCATGGCACGAGCCTCGCCGTCCGGGCTGCTCGGGACCATCGGGGATCGCCCCGATCCGTCCCTGGTTCCCGGCCTCGGGGGACGCCCTCAGCCTCAGAGGCCGAGGAGGTGGCCGATCCCGCCGACGACGACCCCGACGGTCAGGAGGACGACGACGACCCCACGGTCGAACCGGCTGCCCAGGAGCGCGTCCACGAGCCCGGCCCGACCCCCGTGGGGCCGGTCGGTCCGCGGCGCGATCCCGGCACTTGACCCCCCGGGGCCGGGCGTCCCCGGCCCGATCGGCCCCGGCTCGGCATCGCGCCAGTGACGGAGTGCGGCGCCGGTCCGCCGCCCCTCCGCGACGAGGACCCCGAGCGCGGCCAGCTGAGCGAGGGCCGCCACGGCGTAGCAGAGGACGGTCAACGCGGTGCGCGCGGTGTCGCTCATGACGGGGAGCGTGCCCGATGCGCAGCGATCGCGGCGCCGTCGCCCGCCGTGGGACGGGTTGGCCGCGAGGTGCGCCTGGAGCCGGCCGGCGGGGTCCGCGGGCGCGCCTCCCGGGCGTTCCCGTCCGGCGGCCGGCCCCGGTCGTAGCGTGCGGACTCCGGGGTCCGGCCCGGTGGGCGTTCCTCGCCAGCCGCCGGGTGGCGGTACCCGTGGCCGCCGACGGGGTCATCGCCACGGTGGCGGGGCCGTCGGCACCCCGGCCGCGCCTGCGGCCGCCGCGGGGCGACGTGGGGACCCGTCAGGTCGGGCTGCACGTCCGCGCACGACACGCCCGGGCACGACGACGCGCCCAACCGGTGTTGACGACCGTCCCGGTTCATGGGTTCGGTTCATCGTGCAGTGGGTGCCTGCAGAGCACTCCGGAGAGGATGGGCACGACATGCCGGTGTGGACGGTGCAGACCACGAACGGGGACGACGAGCGGGTCGAGGCGGGCCTGCTGGCCACCGAGGGCGGGGCGCTGGTCGCGCTGTCGGAGGAGGGGCTGATGGTGCGGGCCTGGGCGCCGGGGCAGTGGCGCACGGTGCGGCACGTCGGAGGCGCGGGAGCGGCGACGAGCGGCCGGGTCGGCGTTCTGGTCGGCTCTCCGCAGAACTGACCGGCGGCCGCAGGCCGGCGCGCGTGCAGGACCGCCGGCCGGGCGGCATCCCCGGCAGGGCACCGGGTGACGGCCGTATCGGCAGAGGGCAGCCCGTCCTCGCGCCGAACGGTCGACGTCCGTCCGACGGCCCCGAGGTCCCGCGGGGTCGTGGCGACGGGCCACGGTGTGCGCCGGGGCCGGGTCCCGGCTGGGGAGACCGGGCCCCGGCGCACACGGTCGCCGTGGTCAGGCCGCGGACGCCTCCCCGCCCAGCGCGTCGGCCGGGGTGAACTTCTCGCGGTGGATCTGGCGCGGGGCCAGGCGGCGCCGCTTGAACGCCTTGACCCCGGCCTCGACCATGGCCGGCGGGCCACACAGCCACCCCGACCAGCCCCGCGCGCTGGCGACGTCGTCGAGGAAGGCGTCAGTCGGGAAGCCGGTCCGATGGCCGGAGCCGCCGTCGACCTCGTCGGAGAGCACCGGCACGAAGCGGAACCCGTGGTGCCGGGCCGCGAGCTCGGTGAGCCGGTCGACGTCGTAGAGGTCCTCGGCGGCGCGCACGCCGTGGTACAGCACGATCTCGCGGTGGGGGGTGCGCTGCAGGGCGGTCCGCACCATGCCGACGAACGGGGCCAGGCCCGTCCCGCCGGCGATGCAGACCATGGGCTCGCCCTCGTCGTCGGCCGCGTCGGGGAGGGAGAAGTCCCCGAGCGGCCCGGTCAGCTCGACCCGGTCGCCGGCCAGCACCGACCCGAACAGCCAGGCGTCGCTGGCCACGCCGCCCGGCACGCGGCGGACGTGCAGCTCGAGGGTCGTGTCCTCCTCGGGGGTGTTCGCCAGTGAGTACTGACGGCGCACGCCGCTGCCCGGGACCACCAGCTCGACGTACTGGCCGGCGGAGAACGCCAGCGGCTCGTCCAGGTCGAGCAGCAGGCGGCGGGTGTCGCGGGCGACGTCCGCCACCTCCCGGACGGTGCCGACGAGGTCGCGCAGGGCGTGCGTGCCCCGGACGTCGCCGGAGCCGGCCGCCGGCGAGCTGACGACGGCGTCCCCGCACGGGGTGGCCTGGCAGGCCAGTGCCAGGCCCGCCCGTCGCTCCTCGTCGGTGAGGGTGTCCGGCGGCGAGCCGCGGTGGTCGACCTCGCCCCGCAGGACCCGGAGCTTGCAGGTACCGCAGGTGCCCTGGTTGCAGGAGTTGGGCATCCACACCCCGGCCCGCAGGAAGGCGTCGAGCAGCGACTGCCCGGGCGCGCACTCGACCCGCCGGTCCCCGACGGTCAGCGACCGGGGGGTCCCAGCCGAGGCCATCCCGGTCGAGGTCATCCCGGTCGAGGTCATCTCCGTCGTGGTCATCAGACCTCCCAGGTGACGTGCAGGCTCGTCGGTCCGCGGAAGCCCCAGCCCCAGAACTCGACGCCCGCACCGGTGTCGCGCTCCAGGACGGGGATGGACTCGAACAGCTCCTCCAGGCCGATGCGCATGACGTGGTTGGCGAAGTAGATGCCGGCGCAGGCGTGGCTCCCGGCGCCGAAGGCCAGGTGCGGCAGCGGCGGGCGGTGCAGGTCGTAGGCGGTCGGGGCCTCGTAGACACCGGTGTCGTGGTTGGCCGACCCGTAGGACAGGATCACGGGGGTACCGGCCGGGAGGTCGACGCCGGCGACGGTGACCGGCCGGGTAGAGATGCGGGCGGTGGCCGACCAGATCGGCGAGGTCCACCGCATGCCCTCGGAGATCGCCCGCGGGATCAGGGTCGGGTCGTCGACGACCTCCTCCATCTGCTCGGGCCGGCTGAACAGCCCCACCAGGGTGGAGGCCATGCCGTGGCCCGGCTCCTGCATCGCACCCAGCAGGTACACGTAGATCGTCGGGTAGATGTACTCCCGGTCGCGGGTCTGGCCGGGCGGCATGCCGTCGTGCAGCCAGTGGGAGATGGCGCTGTCGTCGGGCTCGGCGATCCACCGGTCGATCAGCGGGTCCACCGTCGCGCGGATCTCCGCCTTGGCGGCGTCCCCCTCGGCGAAGCCCTCGGGGTTGGCGAACTCACCGTCGTCGTCCATCGCGGCGTTGGTGAACGAGCGGTTGAGCTTGTGGAACCAGTCGCGGAGCTGGTCCGACGACACGTCCTGGAGCCCCAGCAGGTCGCCGAGTGCGCGCACGCTGACCGGCTCGCAGTACTGCGAGACCAGCTCGGCGCGGCCGTCGTCCTCGAAGTGCTCGAGGAAGTTGCGGGCGATCGGCCGCACGAGGTCCTCCACCCAGCGGTCCACCTCGACCGGCTGCAGACCCGGCTCGACCATGGAGCGCAGATCGGCGTGGACCTCGCCGTTGACGCCGATGATCGCCGGGTGGCCGAAGGTGCGGCCGCCGGCCGGCGTGATGACGCCGTCGAAGTCGGGGCTGGTCGCGACCTCGCGGCACACCTCCGCGGTGCTGGCGACGTACGAGCCGAGCACCGGCACGAACGCCAGCGGCGCCTCGGCCCGGAGCCGCTCGTAGACGGGGTACGGGTTGCGCTCGAGCTGGGTCATGGTGACCTCGTCCAGCCAGGACAGGTCGCGCTGCTCCGTCGCGGTGGCGGGCTGTTCGGTGATCGTCATCAGGTCCCCTCCGTGCTCTCGTCTGCTCCACGGGCGGCCGTGGTCGACGGGAAAGGTAGGGAGCGCGCCGGTGAGCTGCGACACAGGAAGCGCGGTCCCGGTACCGATCGCGCGGCGGCTGTGTAACGCGCGTCGCAGGTAACCTGCGACGCATGTCCGGACGGCGGCGCCGCGGGCCCTCGGACTGGGGCCAGGCCTCCCGCGTCGTCGCCGAGGCCTACTTCCCGCACGAGCTGCACCTCGTGGGTGGTGCCTCGCAGCCCCGGCTGACGCTGCGCACGCTGGACCTCGGCCCCGTGCTGATCGGGCACGTCGGATGGGGTGCCGACGTCGCGGTCGAGTGCGACTACCCGGGCGCCTACGAGGTCAACATGCCGCTGACCGGCCACCTGGAGAGCCGCGGGCGGCACAGTCCGGTCACGTCGGTGCCGGGGCAGGCGACGGTGTTCCGGGCCGACACCCCGTCGTTGATCAGCCACTGGGACGCGACCTGCACCGTCCTCGGGGTCAAGTTCTCCAGCGCGTGGCTGGAACGGGAGGCCGAACGGGTCCTCGGCGCCGACCGGGCGACCACGCGCGTCACCCTCCCCGACCAGCTCGACCTGAACTCCGGCCAGGGACTGGCCTGGCGGCAGCTCGTCGCGGGCCTCGCGGCGCACCTGCGCGCCCCTGACCTGTTCGGGGACAGCACCCTGGTGCGCGACCAGCTCGCCGGGGCCCTCACCGCCGGCTTCCTGCTCACCGGTTGCCCGCCCGGCGGGCGGGGTGCGACGCCGCAGCCGCGCACCGTCAAGCGGGTCGTGGACGCCGTGCGCGACGACCCGGGCCGGCCGTGGACCGCCGGGGAGATGGCGGAGCTCGCCGGCACCAGCGTGCGGCGCCTGCAGGAGGGCTTCCGCGAGTGGCTCGACTGCACGCCGACCGAGTACCTCGTCGACATCCGGCTCCAGCGCGGCCACGCCGACCTGCTGGCCGACCGGACGGTCACCGTGAGCGACGTCGCCGCCCGCTGGGGCTTCTCCAGCGCGAGCCGGTTCGCCGCCGCCTACCGGCGGAAGTACGGCTGCTCCCCCTCCGAGGCGCGCCGCTGAACCGTACGTCCCACCGCGCCGACGCGCGCTTCCGGCGCGGAGCGCGCCGCGACCACGCGTCCCCCGGATCGATGACTCCTGCGGTGGCCCGCGGTCTGACGTGCGTCGGGTCCCCTCCAGCCCCGGGAGCAGCCGTGCCCACCGTCCGAGACCTCAGCGCCGTCGGCGTCGCCGCCGCGGCGTCCGTCGCCGCCAGCGGAGCCTGGTACGCCGCCTTCGGCACGCGCCTGGCCCGGCTGGACGCGGCCTACGCCGACCCCGCGCCGCCGCCCTGGCTGCTGCCCGTGGAGTTCGCGCGGAGCGCCACGGTGGCGGCGACCGTCGCGACCCTCACCGCGCGCGCCGGCGTCCGCGGTCCCGCGGACGCCGCCGCGCTCGGGCTGGCGCTGTGGGCGGGCTTCCCCGCCGTCCTGCTCACCGGTTCGGTGGTCCACGAGAAGGTGCCGTGGCAGCAGGCGGCGATCCACGCCGGCGACTGGCTGGTCAAGCTGCTGCTCGTCTCGGTCATCACCGGGAGGGGGGCCGCGTCCCGCCGGTGACGTGCGCCGTCCCCGTCTGGCCCGGCCCGGTCCCCCGGTCCGACGTACCGTCGACGAGGTGAGCATCGCCCCGACGCCGACGGTCACCCTCGACAACCGCTTCGCCCGCGAGTTCCCCGAGATGGCCGTCCCGTGGCAGGCCGACCAGGCCCGCGACCCGCAGCTGCTGGTGCTCAACGAGGCGCTGGCCGCAGACCTCGGCCTCGACCCGGCCTGGCTGCGCACGCCCGAGGGCGTGCGGCTGCTGGTCGGCGACCTGGTGCCCGACGGCGCCACACCGGTGGCGCAGGCGTACGCCGGGCACCAGTTCGGCGGGTTCAACCCCCGGCTCGGTGACGGGCGCGCCCTCCTGATGGGCGAGTTCGTGGACGCCGAGGGGCGCCTGCGCGACCTGCACCTGAAGGGCTCCGGCCGCACGCCGTTCGCGCGGGGCGGCGCCGACGGCCTGGCCGTGGTGGGCCCGATGCTGCGGGAGTACGTCGTCAGTGAGGCGATGCAGGCCCTCGGCGTCCCCACCACCCGCTCCCTCGCCGTGGTGGCGACGGGGCGCCCGGTGCGCCGGGAGACGGTGCTGCCCGGAGCCGTGCTGGCCCGGGTGGCGAGCAGCCACCTGCGCGTGGGCAGCTTCCAGTACGCCCGGGCCACGGGCGACGTCGACCTGCTGCGCCGGCTCGCCGGCTCCGCCATCGCCCGTCACCACCCCGCCGCCGCGGATGCCCAGCACCCCCACCGTGCGCTGTTCGAGGCCGTCGCCGCCGCCCAGGCGTCACTGGTGGGCCAGTGGATGCTGCTGGGCTTCATCCACGGTGTGATGAACACCGACAACATGACGATCTCCGGCGAGACCATCGACTACGGGCCGTGCGCCTTCATGGAGGCGTTCGACCCGGCGACGGTCTACAGCTCGATCGACCACGGCGGCCGCTACGCCTACGGCAACCAGCCGCTGGCGGCCGAGTGGAACCTGGCCCGGTTCGCCGAGGCCCTCCTCCCCCTGCTGGCCGACGAGCAGGAGCAGGCGGTCGCGATCGCGACGGAGTCCCTCGGCACCTTCCGGCGTGAGTACAACGCGGCCTGGTTGGCCGGGATGCGCGCCAAGCTCGGCCTGCCCGAGGGCCTGGACGACGAGGTGGCCACGGCGCTGCTCGACGAACTGCTCCCTCTGTTGCAGGCGGGGCACGTCGACCACACGTCGTTCTTCCGGCGGCTCGGGACGGCCGCCCACGGCGACGCCGAGCCCACCCGGTTGCTGTTCCTGGACCTCGCCGGGATCGACGGCTGGCTGGAGCGGTGGCGCGCCCTCGGTCCGGACGCCGACACGATGAACCGGGTCAACCCGGTCTACATCCCACGCAATCACCTGGTCGAGGAGGCGCTCACCGCGGCTACGGACGGCGACCTGGACCCGCTGGAGCGGCTGCTGGATGCGGTGAGCCGGCCCTACGAGGAGCGTCCCGGGCTGGAGCGCTACGCCGCCCCGGCCCCGCAGGACTTCGGCACCTACCGCACCTTCTGCGGCACCTGAGGCCACCCGGCCGGTGGAGGAGGCCGTGCCTCCTCCACCGGCCGAGGGGTCAGCGGGCTCCGCCCCCGATCGCGGGGCCCTCGTCGACGTCCCGCGCGGTCTTCTCGACGCCTTCCGTCGACGAGCGGGTGGTGTAGCCCTCCGCGTCGGACTCCTCGACGAGCACGTCGTCCCGGACGGCATCCGGCGGCGGCTGCGGGACGACGGCGACCTCCTGCGGCTGCCCCACCTCGTCCGGCCGCTCCGTGCTCCGGCCGCTCTTCGACGTGGCCGCGGCGACGCCTGCCACCGCGGCACCGGCCACCGCTGCCGCACCGGCGACGGCTTTCGCCGAGACCCCCGCCTTGCCGCTGTCGCCCTCGGAACCGAAGGCGGCGCCCGCGCCGGGGGTGCCGACGTCGAGGTGCTCGTTCACCGAGCCACGCCACGCTCCGCTCTCATAGCCCTGGTCCTCGATCAGCGCCTTGAACCGCTCCAGGTCGGACTTCACCTGTCGCTCCACGATGCCGAGCTTGTCGCCGACCTGTTCCACGACGCCCTCGGGCTCGTACTCGAGCTCCAGGTAGACGATCGTCGAGCCGGCCCCGGCGGGCTCGAAGCGGACCGCGCCGGCGTTCGTCGCGCCGCTCGTGGCGGCCCAGGCGACCTTCTGGTCAGGCACCTGCTCCAGGATCGCGGCCTCCCACTGCCGCCGGACGCCCGCGATCTCGGCGACCCAGTGCAGCCGCTGGTCGTCGAGCTGGCGGACCTCCTTGACCCCGCCCATGAAGTGGGGGAAGTCCTCGAACTGGGTCCACTGGTTGTAAGCCGTGGTCACCGGTACGTCGACCTGGATCGACTTCTCGACCTTGGTGCTCATCGCTCGTACTCCTCCGTCGGTGGTCCCCGCTGGACTACGCAGCAACGGCGCTACCCGCGACAGGCGCTCGTGACGCACGCCACGACCACCCGCGGTCGGCGTCCTGGTCCGCACGCAGGCGGCGCCCCGGGCGTGTCGGCCGTCCCGAAGCGCGCTCGGACCGCCGATGAACTGGGCATGCGCCTCAGCCACGTCGCCACCGCCCTCGCCGCCTTCACCGCCGGCGTGACCGCCGCGGAGACCCTGCGTCGCCGCTCCACCGCTGCCCGCCCCGCCACCGCGGCCACGTCCGCGACCGTCGCGCCCCAGCTGGCGGTCCCCCCGGTGCAGGACGACGACGGCGTCGTGCTGCCCTTCGTCCGCCCGGCCGCCCCTGCCCCGGCATCCGAGCAGCCGGCCGCGCCTGCCCGGTGCGGGGACAGTGGCGGTCGGACGAAGGCCGGTGCGCCGTGCGCGGCCCGGGCCACCCGCGGTGGCCGCTGCCACCACCACCCCCTGGCCGCGTGAGCGCCGGCGCTCGGGTGGCTCCCCCGCTGCGGTAGACAGCGGGGGTGGGCGCCGAGCGGAGGCACGTCACCCGGTTCGTCCCGCACGTCGCGGCCGCGCGGCCGGCGGAGCCGGTGGGTGGCCCCCGTGCCTGAGGTCCTCGACCGGCGCACGCTGAACCGCGCGACGCTCGAGCGGCAGTTGCTGCTGCGCCGCGACCCACGCGGGGCGCTCCGCGCCCTCGAGCACCTGATCGGCGTGCAGGCGCAGGAGCCTCAGGAACCGTATGCGGGGCTGTGGTCGCGGCTGGCCGGCTTCCGGCCGGCCGAGCTGGTCGACCTGCTCGAGAGCCGGCGCGCCGTGCGGACGCTGCTCATGCGCCGCACGCTGCACCTGGTCACCGCGGAGGACTGCGTGGCCCTGCGACCGGTGCACCAGTCCATGCTGGTCGCCCGCGCGGTCGGCACGCTGGGGCGCCGGCTCCCCGGGGTCGACCTCGACGAGCTCGCCGCCGCCGGGGAGCCGCTGTTCGCCGAGGTGCCGCGGACGTTGCCGGAGGTCGGCCGCATGCTGGCCGACCGGTCGCCGGGGGCCACCGCGCGGGACCTCGGCGACGTCCTCTCCAGCCTGGTCCCACTCGTGCAGACGCCGCCCCGCGGGCTGTGGCGCCGGCAGGCGCCGGCCCGCAACACGACGGTCGGGGCCTGGCTCGGGCGCGACGTCGACGTGTCGCGCGCACCGGACGAGGTGCTCGAGAGCCTGGTGCTGCGCTACCTGCGGGCCCACGGCCCGGCCACGACGTCGGACCTGCGCGCGTGGTGCGGGCTCACCGGCCTGCCGGCGGTGGTCACGCGCCTGCGGCCACGGCTGCGGACGTTCCGGGACGCACGCGGCCGCGAGCTGCTGGACGTGTCCGACGGCTCGCTGCCGGACGGCGAACAGCCGGCGCCCGTCCGGTTCCTCCCGGCCTTCGACAACGCCGTCCTCGGGTACGACGACCGGTCCCGGCTGATCAGCGACGAGCACCAGGGTCTCAGCGTGACCGGCGCGCGGTTCGTGCTGGTCGACGGCCACGTGTCCGGCGTCTGGACGACGACTGCCGACGACGACGGTCGGGTGGAGGTGACCGTCCAGCCGCTGCGTCCGCTGACCACGCACGAGCGTGCCGACGTCGCGGACGAGGGTCAGCAGCTGGCCGCCTTCCTCGGCGACGGCGTGCCCGGGCGGCTCACGGTGACCGACCCCGGATGAGTCGTCCGGCGGCGCTGTCAGCTGTCGAACTCGGGACCACCGAAGCCGAACGGCGGCTGCTCCGACGGCTCCCCGGGCAGCTGCCGCACCCCGAAGGCGACCACCTGGTCGACGCGGATCATGCGCCAGGCGTCGACCAGCAGCCACGGGTGCCCGGACTCGCGGACCCGTGCGAGCCCGTCGCTCACCCACCGGGTGATCTCGCGGGGCTCCTGCTTCTCGAGGTGGTAGACGCGGCTGAAGGTCGTCGTGGGCGCCCAGGCCACCGTGTAGTCGATCGAGACCCACATGCCGTCGTCGTCGCTGGTCACGGTCGCACGCTAACCGGATCGGCCGCCACCGACTCCTCGAGACCGAGCACGGCCGGAGCGCGCAGTGGGTCGTGTGGTGCACGCGGGACCGGCCGCGCGGGTGGAACGGCCGCGGGTCCCACGGCCGTTCCGCGCGCGGGTCAGACCGGCGAGGTGAGCAGCTCGGTGAGGTTGTCGTCGACCTCCTTGAGGTAGCTCTCCTCGAAGCCGAGCCGAGCCGTCCGGCCGGCCCGCGCCACCCGGCGCCGGCTGCCGGTCAGACCTCCGGAACCGTGAACTCGGTCAGCGTCGCTCCGCCGGGCGCGAGGTCGGCGAACGGCCCGGCCAGGTCGAACACCGCGACCCCGCCGGCCGGGACCCCGTTCCGGGCGTCCTGCCGGGCCACCGGGGTGCCCTGGCCGTCGTCGAGCACCGTCACGAGCTGCCCGACCGCCGGGTTGTGCCCGACCACGGCCAGGGTGTGGACCTCGTCGGGGGTCTCGCGGACGGCCGCGAGCACCGCCCCGACGGTGTTGTCGTGGATCCGCGCGTCGAGGACCGGCTGGAGTCCCGGCACCAGGACGACGCCCGCCCGCTCCCAGGTCTGCACCGCCCGGCGGGCCGGTGACACCAGCACGGCGTCGGGCACCAGCCCGGCCCGCCCCAGCCAGGAGCCGATCGCCGCGGCCTGCCGCAGGCCGTGCTCGGTCAGCGGCCGGTCCACGTCGACCGGGGCGGAACCGGCCTGGGCGTGGCGGATCAGGACGAGCCGGTGCGGCGACACCCGCCGAGTCTGGCACCCGCCCGCGGTCCGGCGTCAGCGCTCGGCGTGCGCGACGGCGCCCTCCCCGGCCGTCGCCGTCGCTACGTTGACGCGGTCCGCGCACCCCTTCCGGAAGGACCGTCCGTGACCTCTCGCCTCAACCCGTACATCAACTTCTCCGACACGGCCCGGCCGGCCCTGGAGTTCTACCGGGAGGTGTTCGGCGGGGAGCTCGCGATCAGCACCTTCGGCGAGGCCGGTGGCGCCGACGGCCCCGACGCCGACAAGGTCATGCACGGCCAGCTGGAGACGCCGGCGGGGTACACGCTGATGGTGTCCGACGCGCCCACCGGCATGGACCTCGACACCGGCACGAACATCTCGATCAGCCTCAGCGGGGACGACGGCGACGAGTTGCGCGGCTACTTCTCGAAGCTCGCCGACGGCGGATCGGTCAGCGTGCCGCTGGAGAAGCAGATGTGGGGCGATGAGTTCGGGATGTGCGTCGACCGGTTCGGCATCGCCTGGATGGTCAACATCAGCCAGCCGGCCGGCTGACGCGCCACTCTCCTCCCGCGCGCTCCGGCCCGGGCCGAGTGCACCGTGGGCGACCGGCGAGGATCGGCTCGCCCGCGACGCACGAGAGGACCCCACGAGCATGACGACGAACCCCCGGATCGGGCCCGTGGAGCGGGCCACCGGCCGGACCTGGGCCGACTGGATGCGCTTCATGGACGGCATCGGCGCTCGGGACCTCGACCACAAGGCGATCGCCCTCCGGGTCTACGAGGAGCTCGAGGGCACCGTCGAGCAGCCCGGGTGGTGGGCCCAGTCGGTGACGGTCGCGTACGAGCAGCACATCGGCCGGCGGATCCCCGGGCAGCGCTCCGACGGCACCTTCCAGACGAGCGTGAGCCGGTCGACGTCGTTCGGCATGCAGGAGCTCATGGACCGGTGGCAGGAGTTCGCCACCGGGGACGAGGCCGTGCAGGGCATCGTCGACGGCGACCTCCGGGTCAGCGGCACCGAGCGGCGCATCACCTGGCGGACGAAGGCTGCGGACGGTTCCTCCGTCGTCGTCACCAGCGAACCGAAGAAGAACGGGACGGCATCGCTCGTGGTGACCCAGGTCGGTCTGCAGACGCTCGAGTCGAACGACGAGGCCCGGGAGCGGTGGGCATCGATCGTCTCCCGTTTCCTGGACGGCGCGTAGCCCTCCGCCCTCCGGCCGGTGACCCCGGCCGGGGCGGGTGGCTGCCGTCCCCGCATCTCGTCGAGCGCCCCCCTCCCTCCAGGGGCGGTAGCGTGGGTCCGAGCGCCGGGCAGGCCCCGGGTTCCTCGTGCGTCACCTCGGCGGCGTACCCGAGCACCGGCCCCGGCTCGCGGGGTCCTGGAGCCGAGGTCGTCCAGCCGCCCCCGGCGGGTGACCGGAGGTCGACGTCATGTCGAGTACCGACCCATCGGGCGCCCTGGACCCCGTCGAGGCCCTGGAACGGCTGGGCCGCCTCGCCCTCCGCGAGAACTGCATGCGGTCCCTCTTGCAAGCGGTGGCCGACCTGGCCAAGGAGGTCATGCCGGGCAACCCCGAGGCCTCGGTGTCCCTGCTGATCAACGACAAGGCCAGTACCGCGGTGTTCACCGGCCAGCTGGCCCGCGACTGCGACGAGAGCCAGTACGGTCGCGGCTACGGACCCTGCCTGCACGCGGCCGGCACCGGCGAGCTGGTCGAGGTCGCCGATGCGCAGACCGAGACCCGATGGCGGGACTACATGGAGCACGCGGTCGAGTGCGGCGCCCTCAGCTCGCTGGCGGTCCCGCTGCCGATCAACGAGGGCATCGCCGGGGCGCTGAACGTCTACGCCCGCAAGCCGAACGCCTTCGACGAGGACAGCCGGTCCGTGGCCACCCGGTTCGCCGCCCACGCCGCCGTCGTCGCGGCGAACATGTACGCCTACGAGGAGGCCCGCGACCTGGTCGACCACCTGGAACGCAGGGTGGAGTCCCGGGCGGTCGTCGAACGGGCGACGGGCATCCTCATGGAGCGCCACGACTTCACCGCCGACCAGGCGCTGCAGGCCCTGACCCGGGTGGCCCGCGAGACCGGCGCCAAGGTCAGGCAGGTCGCGGACGCCCTCGTGCGCACCGGCGAGCTGCCGCCGGCATAGGTCCCGCCGTCGCTCGCCGCCTCGGCGTCGTCCTCCGTCGTCGAGTACGCCCTGCGCGATCCGCACGAGGCGGGCAGGCTCGCCAGGATGGCCGAGCCGCGGCGCCGACGGAGTCCGTGGCCCTTCTCCGGGAGCGGACGTGGAGCACTCCGAGGTACTGATCGTCGGTGGCGGCAACGCCGGCATCTCGCTGGCGGCGCGGTTGCTGCGCGACGGCGTCCGCGACGTCACCGTCGTGGTCCCGCAGCCGGTGCACCGCTACAAGCCGCTGCTCAACTACGTCGCCGGCGGGCAGGCCACGATGGCGGACCTGGAGCGCCCGATGGGGGACGTCGTCCCCGACGGGTGCGGGTGGGTCCGCGACAGCGTCGAGACGGTCGACCCGGACGCCATGACCGTGCGCACGCGCGGAGGGCGCACCCTGCGCTGCTCGACCCTCGTCCTCTGCCCCGGCCTGGTCGAGGACTGGGAGGCCACGCCGGGGCTGCAGTCGGCGTACGCCGACGGGTGGGCCGCCTCCTCGTACGTCCCGGGCAGTGCGCCGCAGGTGTGGCCGAGACTGACCTCGCTGCGTGCCGGTTCGGTGCTGTTCACCGTGCCACCGGAGCCCGCGTCCTGCGGTCCGACCGCGCTCAAGCCGCTGCTCATGGCCTGCGACCACTGGCGGCGCGCCGGCGTGCTGCGGGACCTGGAGGTCCGGCTGGCACTGCCCGCCCCGACCGCGACCGGCGTCCCGGCAGCCGACGAGGTCCTCGACCGCGCCTTCGCCGACCACGGCGTCGAGGTGCTGCGTGAGGCCCGCATGGAGCGGGTGGACGGGGACGCCCACACGGTCACCCTCGCGACAGCCGCCGGGCGGCGGGTGCTGGAGGACGTCGCCTTCGCGCACGCCGTCCCGCACTACCGGGCGCCGCGGTGGATCGCGGACGGGGGACTTGCCGTGGACCCGGCCCCAGGCCTGGTCGACGTCGACCCGTACACGCTGCGGTCCCGTCGGCACGAGTCGATCTGGGCGATCGGCGACGCAGCCGCCGTGGCCACCCGGCCCTCGGGCGGGGCACTGCGACGCCAGGTCGACGTCCTGGCGCGGAACATCGCGGCCGCGCGGGACGGCGGGGCGATGCAGCGGTACGACGGGTACACGGTCATGCCGATCACGCTGAACCGCCGGGAGTTGATGCTCGTCGAGGTCGACCGCGACGGGCGGCCGTCCCCGTCGGTGCCGTTCCTCGATCCGGTCAAGCCCCGCCGCACGACCTGGTTCGTCGACCGGTACGTGCTGCCGAGGATCTACTTCCGCCGGATCCTGCGGGGCAGGGTGTGACCGCCGTCAGACGTCGCCGTCCTGCCCGACGTGGTCCTCGCCCCCCGCGCGCACCCGGCCGCGGCTGTGTCGGCGCCCGGGGTGCGTCACGACGTTCAGGCGTGCTCGTGCAGCTGTCGCGTCAACCTCTCCACCAGCTCCGCGGAGTGCTCGTTCGTGTTCGCGTTCTGCCACAGCTCCTGGACGACCACCCTCGAGGCGAACTCCTCCAGCAGCGTGTCGAAGGCAGCTCGTAGCGCCTGGTCGTCGACGTCGAAGAAGGACTGGAGGAAGTCCTGCTTCTCCTTGCCCAGGCTGCGGGCGTTGACTGCTAGGCACTCCTTGATCTGCTGCGGATCCGTGACGGGCACCAGGCGCGATCGCTCGACCGAGGGATCGAACCGGGCGACGAGGAAGAGGTCGATGGCCGCGACGTGCTGGATGGGCACGCCGAGCTGCGCGGCGAGTTCCGTGGCGAGCAGCACGATCTTCTCGGGCCTGCTGCCCAGTTCGTCGGCGGGCGTGGTGGCGACGACATCGCGGTACGTCTGGGCGTCCATCTGCGGGTAGAACGAGTCGGTGGTCCTCCCGATCCAGTCCACCAGCCGGGGATAGGCCGCGAGGGCACCGATGCGCAATCCGGCCTTGTTGGGGAAGCCGCATCCCTCGATGCACGCGCCCCCATCGCGCAGGAACACCGTGTCGTTGCTGACCAGTCGGGCGCCGGGCCGGGCGAGCAGGTTGACGAGCGTGCTGGTCTTGCCGGCGAACTTCCCTCCGAGGATGCAGATGCCGGTGTCGTTCCAGACGCACGCGGCCGCGTGGAACGGGAACCAGCCCCTCTCCATGAAGAGCAGCTTCATCAGGTTGCGAAGGGAACGCTTGACGGTCCTCCGGCGGTCCTTGGCCGTGCCGGGGGACGCAACCAGCACGTTCCTGCCCGGCTGCGAGAGCACGAAGCAGTTCTCCTCGACCTCACCCTTCGCGTCGTCGACCTCACGGCTGTGGACGATGCGGTGTCGACCATCGACGGCCCACTCGGTCTCGTACTCGGAGCGAGGTCGTCCGCGGGACGTCGCCCACTCCTTCAAGCGCTGGAAGACGGCGGGGTCCTGGGTGCTGTACACCGCCGCATCGGTCTGCTCGTTCGCCGTCACGGTGAAGTAGCCGCCGAAGAACGTGCCGAACCAGTCCAGCAGGTCCGGCTCATCGCTGTACAGCCCGAGGGAGACGCCCTGGTACTCGAAGCAGCCGTAGGGCCCGGCGTCCGCCACGCCGGCGAAGATCCGCTCGAGGTCGCTTGCGGTGATGTGGTCCATCGATGCGAGGTCCTCTCCCGCACCTGGCCACGGAAGACGCGTGAGGCAGGCGGCCGTTGCGGCCGCAGGCACCCGCAACTGCGACGGGTGACCACCCGCGGGTGCCCGTGCGACGTGTCGGGTCATCCCCGCCGCGAGCATGGTGCTCCGGTCGCGCACGGGCGTGCAAGGCCTCGGCGGAGCACCGGTCGGCGACCTCACGTCAGCCGGCGAGGATCAGCGTCGAACGGCCTCGACCCAGGTGCCCTCCGGTGACCGGTGCGGAGCCCTCGGTCAGACGTTGAAGCGGAACGAATCCGGGGTCGCCGGACGTTGACAAGCGACGGACATGGTCTCTGAGCTGCGCATATACCGTTGAGCAAGATCGGCAGTGATGGGCCCCGAGACCGTTTTGCGGATTGTGCGCGGACTGCCCATGGCTCGGCTCACTCCTCCGCCGACCCCATGCGGCCGTGCCCGCCGCGCAGGGGGAGCTGTTCGCCGCCTACCGCTGCGGGCTGGCCTCGACCTTCCACGCCAAGGCCACCACCGTCACCCTCGACGTGTCGCCCCAGCCCGCCAGCCGTCCGCTCACTGACACGGCCCCGGAGATCGGTGGACCGAGCCTCAGCGCGGCCGCGGCACGACGTGTCTCTCCGATCGAGCGGGTCGATGTGACATGCGGGACGTATCACCTGATCCGTGACATCCCTCTCCCAGGCAACCGCTCTGGAGGATGAGGCGACATCGGTGGACGAGCGACGGTGCACGATGCCACGCGGTGCCGCGACCGTGGGTGCAGAAGGCAAGGGCATGGCCGGTTCTCGCTCCGGCAGGACGCCGGGCGCGCGGCCGAGGCCCGGGACCCCGGGAGCGAGGTGAGAGCATCGGCCCGGCGCGGCGCCCCGCAGGCATTGCAGGACGACCCCGGCGCGCTGATCCGGCGTGGGAGGTACGCGCTGGACGTGGTCGGCAACCTGCGCGCTGCTCGCGCCTGCTTCGAGCTGGCATTTCGCACGGCGCAGCGCGACGGCGACCACGAGGGCATGGCGGAGGCCGCGCTGGGCGTCGGCGGAGTGTGGCTGTACGAGCAACGCGGCGTGGGGATCGTGGCCGGGATACTGTCGATGCAGCGCCAGGCCCTGGCCGCGGTCCGGGCTGATTCGGTCCTCGCCGTCCGGCTGCGGGCCCGGCTGGCGGCGGAGGCCGACTACCACGTCGGCGAGCACTCGCGCGTGCTCGAGAGCCTCGCCGAGGCACGGCAACACGGTGACGCGCAGGCCGTCGCGTCGGCGCTCAGCCTGGCGCACCACTGCCTGCTGGGTCCCGAGCACGGGAGCCTGCGCCACGACCTCACGGAGGAGCTGTTGCTCACGGCCGTCCGCACGGGGCGACCCATCGATCAGCTCATGGGCATGCTGTGGCGCACCGTCGACCGCTTCCTGGACGGCGATCCGCACGCCGAACGGTCCCTCTCCGAGCTCTCGGACACCCTTCGGCAACAGCGCCACCAGGCCGTCGGCTTCGCCACCGAGGCCATGCGCGTCATGCTCGCGATCCGTGCGGGCGACTTCGATCGGGCGGAGGTCATGGCGGCGGACTGCGCACGCCGCGGCGAGGCATGCGGGGACGCCGACGCGCCGATCTGGTACCGCGGCCATCTCTTCGCCATCCGGTGGTTCCAGGGACGGGTCGGCGAGCTGCTCCCGACGGTGCAGCAGGAGGCACACTCACCGGGCCTGGGGCCCATCGACGACTCGCACTTCGCGGCGATGGCGACCATCGCCGCCGGCGAGGGGGACCACCGGCTGGCCGCCGGCGCGCTGGCTCGCCTGGGCCGAGGCGACCTGACGCGGATCCCGTCCTCCAGTTCCTGGCTGGTCACCTTGTACGGCGCCGTCGAGGCCGCCGCAGAACTAGGGGACGCCGAGACGGCCGCCACGGCGTACCGCTTGCTGCGCCCTCACGCCCGGCTGCCCGTCGTCGCAGGCCTCGGCGTCGTGTGCTTCGGCTCCGTGGAGCACGCTCTGGGTCTGGCATCCCTGACCCTCGGCAACGCCGACCGCGCCGTCGCGCACCTTCGGTCGGCGGTCCGCGAGAACCTGGCCCTCGGCCACTGGCCCGCCGCGTGCCTGTCCCGGCACCGACTCGTCCAGGCGCTCACGCTGCGCGGTCAGCCGGGAGACGAGCGCGAGGCGGCCGCGGAACTGGCCACGGCGGACTGCGAGCGTGCCCAGCTCGGCATGAGGTCGCCCCGGACACGGCCGCACGTCATCGTTACGGCCGCCACCCCGGCGCGCCCGGCCACCGACGCGCCAGAGTCGCAGGTCAGGGTCCTCGGCCCGGTCGACCTGACCGTCGACGGCAGCGTTCGCGAGGTGTCGGGACGGCGGCGTCAGGCGGTCCTCGCGGTCCTGGCGCTGCATGGCGGTGACGTGATCGGCACGGACCAGATCATCGACATCGTCTGGGGCGATCACCCACCGGTCACGGCCACGAACACCTTGCAGAGCCACGTCTCGCACCTCCGGCGGCTGTTCGGCACCAGGGTGGCCATCCTCGCGCGCGCACCCGGCTACGCACTGAACCTGGATGTCGATGCCACGGACGTCACCGTGGCCGAGCGGCTCATCGACCTGGGAACAACCGCTGCCGATCCCGCCGAGCGCGCCAGGCACCTCCAGGCCGCCGTCCGGCTGTGGCGGGGGCGGACCCTGATGGGTCTGTCAGGGTCGAGGTGGCTGGAGGGAGAAGCGGAACGCCTGGACCAGCTGCTGGTGCACGCGCGCCAGGCGCTGGCTCGGGCACGGCTGGACCTCGGCCAGCACGTGCAGGCGCTCGGAGACCTCGAGGCGCTGGTGCGCGAGCACCCCCTGCACGAGCAGACCCACGGGACGCTGATGCTCGCCCTCTACCGATGCGGTCGCCAGGGGGACTCGCTCGGGGCCTACCAGCGGCTGCGGGCAGCGCTGCGCGACAACCTCGGTGTCGAGCCGAGCCAGCCCCTGCGAGATCTGGAGGCCGCCGTCCTCCGCCAGGACGGCGACCTCGATCTGTCGGGGACACGGAGTGCATCGGTGGCGTGGTCGTGAGCCGGACCGACTCGTACGGAGGGACGCGAGCCCGGCAGTACTGGGTCCGTCACGGGCCCGTCCTCGGGCTCGTCCGTCGACGTTGGGGTCAGCGAGAGCCCAGAACCGCCGGCCCCCAGAGACTCTGCCGAGGGCGGAGCAGGGGACGCGTCCGAACCGGTCGCCCCGCCGTGACGAGGGACCGGCCCAGGGCGTCGCCGGCCTAGAAGGGCCAGTTGCCGAAGATCTGGTGCGAGATGAAGGGGCTCCCCTCACCCTTGTCCTCTTCGCCGTTGTCGGTGTCGATCAGCTGGACCTGGGCGAAGATCTCGTCCCTGCCGCCGCGGTCCTCGTCGAGATCCCTGCCGGCCACGACCGTGTCGAAATCGGCGCTGAGTCCGGACTCGGGGGTCGCGACCAGGGTGCCGGGGGTCATCGGCACCGAGAAGAGGTTCTCGTCGTGCTTGCCGTCCTCACCGCGGATCCAGACGGTGAACGGGTCACCTTCGTCGTCGACGTACTCCTGGGCCTTGTCCAGGGGCATGTGCACGTCGATGCCGACGTGGACGTCGAAGTTCCCGTCAGCACGCTGGTTGATCGACAGGCACAGGTTGCTGCCCGTCACGGGCTTGCACGTCTGCGCCGCGGACGCCGGTGCCGCCGTCAGTGCGACGGCGCCGAGAACCGCCGTGGCAGCGATCGGCAGCTGCAGCAGTCGGCGCTTGGTGCGGCCGCGGGGTCGGACGTCCGTCGCGGGGAAATCGATGATGGGCATGGTGATCCCTCTGGTATCGGCACCGCCGCCGGTTCGGTGTGCCTGGTGCCGGTAACCGTGACAGGGGGCGCTGATGCGGCCCTGAAAGCGTGCTGAAATCGCAGCTGGAACCATCCCGCCCGTCGAACGGGAAACGCCGGGGCCAGGCACCCCGACACTCTGAGCCGCGCTCGACCTTGCGACCGGTGAGGGCGCCGACGGCGATGGCGTGCAAGAGGGCCGAGCGCAGGTCTACGGAATGGCAGCGACGGACCGTACGGCCCTCGTCTCCTGCCGCTGCAGTCAGCGTCGGCGACAGGGGCACCGGCAGCGCGTACACGGTGTCCGTCATCAGGTGCCGCATCACCCAGCCGACTCCGAGCGGCGCGGAGAGCAGCGCCGGCGGCCGACTCGTCAATCCATGGTGAGCAAGCGTTCTGAGGCCCGGACGGCCGTGCCCTCCGCGTGCCCGTAGTACGGGCACGCAGCGGCTACTGGCGGCACCCGCCGATCTGAGCGATACCGCTGTTGAACTGCGCAAACAGTTGGTCGGTGTTGGTTGGAGAAGTCCCTGTGCCAGGCTTGAAAGCCGCCATGGGGTGACGCCCATCGCGGGTTCCAAACCGCTTCCCTGCTGCTGCGCCGCCGCATACAGCTCAATAAGCAAAGCGTCGGCAACGCTATTCTTTGGGAGATGAGAGGTCGCCTTCTTGTTTAACGCTCGGTCAATGACTCGCTGGTGCTCCTTGGCGGTGGCTTCGCTGAGTACACCCGTCCCCGGCTCCGATACTCCCGACGCGTCTCCGGTTCTCCTCCAGCCCGTCCTTCGTAGAGCAGCGCTGCGTGAGGTCCAGCGGCCTCCCCGCCGTACTGCAGCAGGTCGCGCGCGACAACCTGCGGCACTTCTACGCCTCCGGGCTGATCGCCTCCGGCTGCGACGTGGTCACCGTCCAGCGGGCTCTCGGGCACGCCAGCGCCACCACGGCGCTGAACACCTACAGCCACCTCTGGCCCACTGCGGAGGACGCACGAGGCGCGCCGCCGAGGAGCTGTTCGCGGACAGTTGCGGACTGGGTGCGGACTCGGCCACCTCGACGAGTCGCTGAACTGCGGAGATGCCGCCTGCTACACGTTGAAGCGGAACTCCACGACGTCGCCGTCCTGCATGACGTACTCCTTGCCCTCCATGCGCACCCAGCCGCGGGACTTCGCCTCCGGCATCGACCCGGCCTCGACGAGCTGGTCGAAGGAGACGATCTCGGCCTTGATGAAGCCACGCTGGAAGTCGGTGTGGATGACACCGGCCGCCTGGGGCGCGGTGGCGCCGATCGGGATGGTCCAGGCGCGGGCCTCCTTGGGCCCGGCGGTCAGGTAGGTCTGCAGGCCGAGGGTGGCGAAGCCGATGCGGGCCAGCTGGTGCAGGCCGGGCTCGTCCTGGCCGATGCCGGCGAGCAGCTCGGCGGCCTCCTCCTCGGGCAGCTCGGCGAGCTCGGCCTCGATCTTGGCGTCCATGAGGATCGCCTCGGCCGGCGCGACCATCGCCCGCAGCGACGAGATCAGCTCCTCGTTGGCCAGCTCCTCCTCGTCCACGTTGAAGACGTAGAGGAACGGCTTGGTCGTGAGCAGGGTCAGCTCCTGCAGCGGCTCGGGGTCGACCCCGGCGGCGAAGAGCGTCTTCCCCTCGTCGAGCACCTTCTGCGCGTCGAGGGCGGCGGACAGCAGCGCCGCGCGCTCCTTGTCCTTCCTCGCCTCCTTCTCCAGCCGCGGGATCGCCTTCTCCAGCGTCTGCATGTCGGCGAGGACGAGCTCGGTGTTGATCGTCTCGATGTCGTCGGCCGGGTTGACCTTGCCCTCCACGTGCACCACGTCCGGGTCGGTGAACACCCGGATCACCTGGCAGATCGCGTCGCTCTCGCGGATGTTGGCCAGGAACTTGTTCCCCAGCCCCGCGCCCTCCGACGCGCCGCGGACGATGCCGGCGATGTCCACGAACGACACCGTGGCCGGGATGGTCTTCTGCGAGCCGAAGACCTCCGCGAGCGTGCCGATCCGCGGGTCCGGGACGCCGACCACGCCGACGTTGGGCTCGATGGTGGCGAACGGGTAGTTCGCCGCCAGGACGTCGTTCTTGGTCAACGCGTTGAACAGCGTCGACTTGCCGACATTGGGCAGCCCGACGATGCCGATGGTGAGACTCACGGGGATCGAGGGTACGGCCCCGACCGGGGCTCGCCCGCCGGGCCGCCCGGGCCTTGTACCTTCCTACAACCGGCCCCCCGCGGGCCACTGGCCCCTCCCGCGGTCGCTTCCTAGCGTCGTCCCCGTCGGGGTCGCCGAGTCGCGGCACCCGACCGTCGACATCCCCCCGCGCGAAGCTGATCGAGGAGGCCGCATGGCCTGGGACTTCTCCACCGAACCGGACTTCGCCGCGAAGCTCGACTGGGCCCGCGAGTTCGTCCGCACCGAGATCTACCCGCTGGAGACCCTGGACCTCGACCACCACCAGTTCCGCCGGCTGGCCGCCCCCCTGCAGGAGCAGGTGAAGGAGCAGCAGCTCTGGGCCGCCCACCTCGACCCCGCCCTCGGCGGTCAGGGGTACGGGCAGCTGCACCTCGGCCTGCTCCACGAGATCCTCGGGACGACGGAGCTCGCGCCCTACGTCTTCGGGTGCCAGGCGCCGGACTCCGGCAACGCCGAGCTGCTCGCCCTGGCCGGCACCGAGGAGCAGAAGCAGCAGTGGATGCACCCGCTGCTCGACGGCCGGCTGCTCAGCGCCTTCTCGATGACCGAGCAGGGCACCGGCTCGGACCCGCGCCAGTTCACCAGCAACGCCCGGCTGGTCGACGGCGAGTGGGTGCTCAACGGGCGGAAGTGGTTCGTCGGCAACGCCGGCCGCGCCGACTTCCACATCGTCATGGCGGTCACCGAGCCCGACGCCCCGCCGCACCAGCGGATGTCGATGCTGATCGTCCCGCGGTCGACGCCGGGCATCGGGATCCGGGAGCTCGGCCTGATGAACGACACCGACGGCCGGCACCCCGTGTGGTCGCACTGCGAGGTCACCTACGACGACGTCCGCGTGCCCGCCGAGAACCTGCTGGGCGAGCGCGGGCAGGCCTTCACGCTGGCGCAGAAACGGCTCGGGCCCGGGCGCATCCACCACTGCATGCGCTGGGTCGGCGTCTGCCGGCGCGCGTTCGACATGCTCTGCGAGCGCGCGGTCAGCATCGACGTCCACGGCAGCCTGCTGTCGGAGAAGCAGACGGTGCAGAACTGGGTCGCCGACTCCAAGGCGGCCATCGAGGCGGCCCGCCTGCTCACCCTGCAGGCCGCCTGGAAGATCGACCAGGTCGGCGCGTCGGCGGCCCGCACCGAGATCGCGATGATCAAGTACCACGGCGCGACCGTGCTGCACGACGTCATCGACCGGGCGATCCAGGTGCACGGCTCCCTCGGCTTCTCCACCGACATGCCGCTGGAGCAGATGTACCGGTGGGCCCGGGCCGCCCGCATCTACGACGGCCCCGACGAGGTGCACCGGGTGACCGTCGCCCGGCGGGTACTGCGCGACTACACGCCGCGCGCGGTGCCCACCGAGCACGTCCCCACAAGGCGGGCCGAGGCCCTCGCCCGCTTCCGCGACCACCTCGAGGTCGCCGTGGCCGCCCAGTGACCGGCACGACGACCGGCACCCGGGTGGCCGACGCGCTCGCCGGGTGGCTCACCCGGCACACCGGCTCCCCCGGCCCGTGGGAGCTGGCCCGCCTGACCGGCGGCAACTCCAACGAGACCTGCCTGGTGCGCGGCGACGGCGTCGAGTACGTGCTGCGCCGGCCACCGCAGCACGCCCTGTCGACGTCGGCGCACAGCGTCGCGCGCGAGCACCGGCTGCTCACCGCGCTCGCCGGCACCGCCGTCCCGACCCCGGCACCGGTGGCGCTGTGCGAGGACCCCGCCGTCCCCCTCGCCCCCTTCCTGGTCATGGACCGCGTCCCCGACGCCGTGTCGATCACCGACGCGCTGCCCCCCGCCTACGCCGACGACCCTGCCGCACCGGCCGCGCTCGCCGACGCCGTGGTCGACGCGCTGGCCGCCGTCCACCGGGTGGACTGGCGCGCGGTCGGGCTGGAGGGGTTCGGCCGGCCGGAGGAGTTCCTCGCCCGCCAGGTGCCGCGCTGGTACGGGCAGTGGCAGTCCGTCGCCCGCCGGCCGCTGCCCCGCATGGAGGCGCTGGCCAGGTGGCTGGAGGACCACCGCCCCACCGACCCGCCGCCGGCGCTGGTCCACGGCGACTTCCACCTCGACAACTGCCTGTTCTCGACGGCGAGCCCGCGGCTGCTCGCCGTCATCGACTGGGAGATGGCGACGATCGGCGCCCCGCTGCTGGACCTCGGGCTGCTGCTGGCGTTCTGGGGCGAGCGGCCGGTGGCCCCCTGCGCGATGCCGCGGATCCAGGCGGTCTCCCGGGCACCGGGCGCCCCGCCCCGCGAGCACCTGCTGGCCCGGTACGAGGAGACCACCGGGGCCGCCGTCCCGGACCTGCCGTACTACCAGGGCCTGGCCTTCTTCAAGCTCGCCGCCATCGTCGAGGCCGCGTACACCCAGCACCTGGACGGGCAGCTGCGGACCGAGTACGCCGCCGCGCTGGAGGACGACGTCCCCGCGCTGCTGGAGGAGGCGGCCGCGACCGTGGGTCTCGGCGTCGCCCGCTGAGGCCGGACGGTTGGAGGGCGCTACAACCGGGCGCCCACCCGACCGGTGACGGCTCCCGGTGTCCCGCTCCAGGCTGTGCCGCGACGATCCCCGCCCCCGGGCGGGTCCGGCGAGCACCTCGAGGGAGACGCCCGTGAGCGAGCGCGACTGCACCTTCGGCCTCTGGTACGACTTCCGGAACCCCGCGCGCTGGCCGCGCTCCTTCAGCACCCTCTACGCCGAGGCGCTGGACCAGATCGCCTGGGCCGAGTCACTCGGGCTGGGCTCGGTGTGGCTCACCGAGCACCACTTCGTCGAGGACGGCTACACGCCCTCCCCCTTCGTCCTGGCCTCCGCGATCGGCCAGCGCACGAGCACCATGCGGATCGGGACCAACCTCATCGTCGCCCCGCTGCACAACCCCGTCCGGCTGGCCGAGGACGCGGCGACCGTCTCGCTGCTCACCGGCGGGCGCTTCGACCTGGGCCTCGGCCAGGGCTACTGGGCGCCGGAGTTCGCCGCGTTCGGCCGCGAGCTCAAGCAGCGCCCCAGCCTGCTGGAGGAGAGCGTCGAGCTGATCCGGCGGGCCTGGTCCGGATCGCGGGAGCCCTACGAGGGCAAGCGGTTCACCCTCCCCGGCGTCCCGGTCACCCCGGTCCCCGAGCAGACCCCCAGCCTGCTCGTCGGGGCGATGGCCGACCCTGCCATCGAGCGCGCCGCGCGGATCGGTGACGGGTTCCTGAGCACGCAGAACGCCCACCAGCAGTCCTACCTGGACGCCCTGGAGCGGCTCGGCAAGCCGGTCGACGAGGGGCGCATCTACGCCGGCCAGTGGGCCGTGATCGCCGACGACCCGGAGCGCACCTGGGCCCGCATCGGGGAGCACGCGCTCTACCAGATCAACAACTACGTCGCGTGGGGAGCCTTCGGCCCCGCCGACCAGGTGCCCCAGTTCGCCGACCCCGACCAGCTGGTCGCCGGCGGCGCGTTCACGCTGTGGGACCCGGCCACGGCGGTCGACGAGCTCACCGCCCTGCTGCGCGACCGCCCCCAGATCAAGGACGTCCACTTCTGGGCGCAGCTGCCCGGCGAGTCCGTCGACAGCGGATCGGAACGGATCGAGGTCCTCGCGACGAAGGTCGTGCCGCAGGTGCGGCAGCGACTGGCGGCCGAGGCGGAGGCCGTGGCCGTGGTGGCCGGATGAGCAGCCCGCTCCTGATCACCGGTTTCGTCCGGCGGGCCGGCGAGTTCTTCGGCGACCGCGAGGTCGTCGAGTACCGCGCGGGCACCGAGGTGCACCGCTGTACCCACCGCGAGCACCACGCCCGCGTCGTCCGGCTGGCCGGGGCGCTGGTGCGCCTCGGGGTCCGCCCCGGCGACCGGGTCGCCACCCTGGCCTGGAACCACCACCGGCACCTCGAGCTCTACTCGGCCGTCCCGCTGGCCGGCGGGGTGCTGCACACGGTGAACCTGCGCTTGGAGCCCGGCGAGATCACCTACATCGTCGAGCACGCCGAGGACCGGGTGGTCTTCGTCGACCGGTCCCTCCTGCCGCTGCTCGAGCAGGTCCGGGCCCGGCGCCCGGACCTGCTCGTCGTCGTCACCGACGGTGGGGGCGGCGAGCCGGGGGTGCTGGACCACGAGGACCTGGTGGCCGCCGGCCCGGACCTGGACGCCCCGCCCGCGGTCGACGAGGACGACCTCGCCGCGCTCTGCTACACCTCGGGCACCACCGGCCTGCCCAAGGGCGTCGGCTACTCCCACCGCGCCCTCTACCTGCACACCTTCGCCGCCTGCCTCGCCGACGGGCACGCGATCTCCGAGCGGGACACGGTGCTGCACGTCGTGCCGATGTTCCACGCCAACGCCTGGGGCATCCCGTTCGCGGCGCTGATGTCCGGCGCGCGCCAGGTCCTCCCCGGCCCGCACCCCACGCCGGCGGACATCGCGCGGGTCATCGAGGCCGAGCGCGTCACCTACGTCGGCATGGTCCCCACGGTCGCCGTGGACCTGGCCCGCCACGCGAAGGCCACCGGTGCCGACCTCAGCAGCCTCCGGGCGCTCGTCCTGGGCGGCTCCACCCCGAGCCTGGAGCTGATCCGCACCCTGGAGTGCGACCTCGGTGTCCCGGTGTACCAGGGCTGGGGCATGACCGAGATCTCCCCCATGGGCACGTTCGCCCGGCCCCCGGCGCGCACCGACGGCGACCCGGCCGCCCGGCACGCCTACGTCCGCACGCAGGGCCGGCTGCTGCCGGGCCTGGAGTGGCGGCTGGTCGACGACGACCTCCGCGACGTGCCCCACGACGGCGTGCACCGCGGAGAGCTGCTGATGCGCGGGCCGTGGGTGGCGACCCGGTACTTCCGCGACGAGCACCCCGAGTCCTTCCACGAGGGCTGGCTGCGCACCGGCGACATCGCCACCATCGACCCTGAGGGGTGCCTGGAGATCGTCGACCGGAGCAAGGACCTGATCAAGAGCGGCGGCGAGTGGATCAGCTCCGTCGAGCTGGAGCAGGCGCTGCTCGCCCATCCCGCCGTCCGGGAGGCGGCCGTGGTCGCCGTGCCGCACGAGCGCTGGCAGGAGCGACCGGTGGCCATGGTGGTCCTGGACGACGGCGCCCCGGCCGGCCCGGCGGAGCTGCTCGACCACCTCCGCGAGCGCGTGCCCGGCTGGTGGTTGCCCGAACGCGTGCTCGTCGTGCCGGAGCTGCCGCGGACCAGCGTCGGGAAGATCGACAAGAAGCGGCTCCGCGCGACCGTGCCGGTCGACCGGCCGGGCCCGCCGTTGTAGGGGCCTCCAAGGCCGCTGCCGAGGAACCGGTGCCCCGCGGCGGCCGGCGCCCTAGCGTCCGCCGCACCGCTGCGAGCCTGGAGGAGACACCATGGCATTCCTGGAGGTCGAGGGGACTCGACGCATCTACTTCGAGCACCACAAGGGGTCCGGCCGGCCGATCGTGCTGATCCACGGCTGGGGCATGGCCACCCGCTGCTGGGACGGCGTCCTGCCCGCCCTGCGGGCCAACGGCAACGCGGTGGTCACCCTCGACCACCGCGCCTGCGGCCGCTCGGACAAGGACTTCGACGACGTCAGCACCGCGGCCATCGGCGCCGACGTGGTCCGGCTGTGCGAGGAGCTGTCCCTGGACTCCCCCGTGCTCAACGGGTGGTCCTTCGGCGGGGCGGTGGCCGTCGAGGCCGCGGCCCGGCTCGGCTCGAGGATCTCCGGCCTCGTCCTGACCGGCGGGGCCACCCCGCGCTACACCGCCGCCCCGGACTGGCCGCACGGCGGCGGTGTGGCCGACGTCGAGGGCGTGCTCGCCGGCGTGGAGAGCGACCCGGCCACCACGTTCAAGGGCGTCGCCTCCGCCGTGTGCGCCGCCCCGGTCAGCCCCGAGGTCATCGACTGGATGTGGGCGATGTTCCTGGAGATGGGCCCCCGCGGCACCGACTCGCTGCGGGACCTCGCCGAGCTGGACCAGCGCAAGACCCTCGCGACGATCGAGGCGCCCGTCTTGGTGCTGCACGGCCGGCAGGACGCCTTCGTGCCGTTCTCCGGCGCCGAGGCCGCCGTGGGCCTGTGGCCGGATGCCCGGCTGGTCGAGTTCGAGCACAGCGGCCACGCCCCCTTCATCGAGGAGCGCGACAAGTACCTCGCGGAGCTGGTCGGCTTCCTCAACCGGTGAGCACGCCGGCGGAACGGGCGCGCACCTGGCTGGTCACCGGCGGCTCCCGCGGCATCGGTCGCGCCGTCGCGGACCGGGCCGCCGCGCTCGGGGACCGGGTGGCGACGTTCGCCCGGTCCCCGGCCGGGGGCGCCGACCGGCTGGAGGTCACCGCCGACGTCACCGACGCGGCCTCGGTGCGGGCCGGCCTCGACGCCGTGCTCGAGCGGTTCGGGTCCCTCGACGTCGTGGTCAACTGCGCCGGCGTCCACCGGGGCGGCCGGGTGGAGAACCTCACCCGCGAGGCCTGGGACGAGGTCCTCGGCACCAACCTCAGCGGCGCCTTCGAGATCTGCCGCGCCGCCGTCCCCCTGCTCGGCCCGGGGTCGGCGGTGGTCAACGTCGGCGCGGTCGTGGGCTTCCGCGGCTTCCCCGGCGACGTGGCCTACGGCTCGGCCAAGGCCGGGCTCAGCGGGCTGACCCAGGTCCTCGCCGTCGAACTCGCGCCGCGCGGCATCCGGGTGAACCTCGTCATCCCGGGGTTCGTGGACACCGAGATGACCGCCGGCCTCAGCGGCCGGGCGCGGGAGAGGATCCTCGCCGCCATCCCCGCCGGGCGGGTCGGCA
This sequence comes from Geodermatophilus sabuli, assembly GCF_900215145.1. Taxonomy (GTDB): domain Bacteria; phylum Actinomycetota; class Actinomycetes; order Mycobacteriales; family Geodermatophilaceae; genus Geodermatophilus; species Geodermatophilus sabuli. Next base: position 172,682 of record NZ_OBDO01000009.1, read on the forward strand.
CGGCCGAGGAGATCGCCGACGTCGTCGTCGCCGTGGCCGGCGCCGGCTACATGACGGGGGCGACCGTGCCGGTGGACGGCGGGCTGCTGGCCTCCTTCGGCGGCACGGCCCGGTAGGCGGTTGTGCGGACCTCCAACCGCCGCACCGCGCGGGGATGGCCGCCCCGTACCGCCGTCCCTAGCGTCGGGACACCGCTGGAGGTCCGGCCCGCCGGAGACGCCGATGACCCGCGCACCGAGACGAGGAGCCGCACATGAGCAGCACCCAGGAGGAGACCCGCAGCCGCGAGGAGGCGAACAAGGCGCTGGTGGCGGAGTTCATGGAGGTGTTCTCCGCCGGCGACGTCGAGGGGATCCTGTCCTTCCTGTCGGACTCGGCCACGTGGTGGGTCGCCGGGACCATCGAGGGCATCTCCGGCACCAAGGACAAGGCCGCGTTCGGCGAGATGCTCGCGTCGCTGTCCGGCCTCGCCACCACCGGGGCCATCCGCCTCACGCCGCACGCCTGGACCGCCGAGGGCGACCGGGTGGCCGTGGAGACCGAGTCCTACTGCGAGTTGCGCAACGGCCGCGTCTACAACAACGCCTACCACTTCCTCTTCACCGTCCGGGACGGCCGCATCCAGAGCGTCAAGGAGTACCTGGACACCGAGCACACCCGCGCGGTGTTCGTCACTCCCTGACCGTCCCGCCCTGCCCCCGCCACATCCGGAACCGCATCAGAGGAGATCGTCCATGGACGTCGGTGTGCTGCTCGTCTTCCAGAACTGGTTCGAGGACATGAGTGACGAGGAGGTCTTCACCCGAGACCTCAACCTCGGCGTGCTCGCCGAGGAGTACGGGTTCGACTCGGTGTGGTCGGCCGAGCACCACTTCGACGACTACTCGATGTGCCCGGACAACCTGCAGATCATGTCCTACCTCGCCGCGCGCACCTCGCGGATCAAGCTGGGCACCGGAGCGGTGATCCTGCCGTGGAACGACCCGCTCCGCGTCGTCGAGAAGGCGATCATGCTCGACCACATGTCCCAGGGCCGGGTGCTGCTGGGCATGGGCCGGGGGCTGGCGAAGATGGAGTACGAGGGCTTCCACACCGACATGAACCAGGCGCGCGAGCGCTTCGACGAGGCCGCGGCGATGGTGATCCGCGGCCTGAACGACGGCTTCGTGCAGAACGACGGCCCGCTCTACCCGCAGCCCCGTGTCGCCGTGCGCCCCGGGCCGGGCAGCAGCCGGACGTGGGACGGCCGGCTGTTCGGCGTGGCGATGTCCCCGGACTCGATCCCGCCGATCGCCGACCTCGGCGTCCAGCTCATGACGTTCATGCAGTACGACATCGAGACCCACGCCGAGGCGCTGACCCGCTGGCGGGACCTCCACCTCGAGAAGCACGGACGGCTGCCCGGCCCTCCCCTCCTGCAGGACTTCACCTACTGCCACGAGGACGAGGAGGAGGCCCGCCGCGTCGCGCAGGAGTACATCTCCAAGTACTTCCTGTCGGTCATCAAGCACTACGACTTCGCCGGCAAGCACTGGCGGGAGACGAAGGGCTACGAGGCCTACCAGGCCGGCGCCGACATGATCCGGGAAGCCGGCATGGAGACCGCCGCGGCCGCCTACGTGGAGGCCAACGTCTACGGGACGCCGGAGCAGATCGTCGAGAAGTACGCCCACCGCCGCGAGGTCGCGGGTGACTTCCTGGCCAACGCGGCCTTCTCCTACGCGGGGCTGCCCTACGACAAGGTCGAGGCCAGCATGAAGCTCTTCGGCGAGAAGGTGGTCCCCGAGCTGCACAAGATGAAGGCCAAGACCCCGGTCGGCGTCTGACCGGGTCCGGGTCCGGGTCGGGAACGCCGGCCCGGACCCCGGCCGGGAGCCTCCGCGCAAGCCCCACCGCGGCCGGCGAGCGGGCACACTGCGACGCAGCAGAGGCTCGCACAACGAGGTGGTGGCCCGTGCACGTTGCCGTGTCGTCGACCCTGCCCGCCCCCCGGGAGACCGGACGGTCCGCCCCGCAGGGGGACGGCGCGCAGGCGGCCCGCCGCGAGCGGGAGGTGATCGCCGCCTTCAGCGAGATCACCACCGAGGCGATCACCGCCGCCTCGCAGGAGGACCTCCTCAAACTGGTCGGCAAGCAGCTGTGCCACCTCCTCGGCGTCAGCCGGTGCTCGCTGTACCTGCGCCGCGACGACGGCCGCTTCTTCGGTGCCGCCGGTCACTGCGAGCGCGAGGGCGACATCACCGAGGCGGTCAAGGCGCAGGAGGCCGGCATCCCGGACGACGACTTCAGTCGTGAGGTCATCACCAGCATGACCCCGGTGCTGATCAGCGACGTCACCCGCGACCCGCGCCCGCACCGCCGCACGATGGAGCGGTGGGGCGTGCGCGCCATGCTCGGCGTGCCGCTCGTCTTCGACGACGAGGTCATCGGCCTGGTCTTCGTCGACGACGTCGACCGGGAGCACGCCTACAGCGACGAGGACATCGCCCTCACCACGCTCTTCGCCCGGTTGGCTGCCCTGTTCATCCGGCAGGCGATGCTCAACGCACGGCTCAAGGACAAGGTCGCTGAGGCGGTACGGCAGCGCAACGTGCTGGAGTACCTGGCCGACGTCCACCGGGAGCTGACCAACGCCGTCCTCCAGGGCGCCGACATCCGCGCCGTGGTGAGCTCGCTCAGCCAGCTGTCGGCCAAGCCGGTGGTGCTCTACGACGAGGACTTCCAGGTCGTCACCTGGGCGGCGCCCCCCGGGCTCAGGATGGCGGCCCCGCCGGTGCTCGCGCCCGAGACCCTCGCCGTCCCCTCGGTGCGCGCCGCACTGTCCGCCCTCCGCACGGGCCGCCCCTCCGCGGTGGTCCCGCCCACCCGGACGCTGGGGCTCGGCCCGCGCAACCTCGTGTGCCGGCTGGTCATCGAGGGGGCGCCGAGCGGCTACCTCAGCATCGTCGAGGTCGGCCGCAGCCTCAGTGACCTGGACACCAAGCTGGCCGAGCGCGGCGCGACCGTCCTGTCCCTGCAGGTGCTGTCCGAGCGCCGGCAGGTGGAGGCCGAGGGCCAGGCCCGCGACGACTACCTCTCCGACCTGCTGCGCGGCTCCCGCGACGAGGACCAGATGACCCGGCGCGGCCTCCAGTTCGGCGTGGACCTCTCCGAGCCGCACGCGCTGGTCCGGGTCTGTCTGGCCAGCGGCGGGCAGCAGCCCAGCGCCTCGGCGGTCCGGAACCTCGTGGTGCGGCAGTTCGCCACGTCGCTGCGCGGCGGCGAACCACCCGCGGTCAGCCTCCCCGGTGCGGTCATCGTCCTGGTCCGGCTGGACCGGAGCGCGCCCCACGCCGGGCCGGAGGGGCTGCGGCCCGCGGTCGAGTCCGTCGTGGCCACCCTCGCCCCGGCGTCCGGCATCCGCAGCGCCGTCATCTCCAGCGTCTGCCGCAGCGCCACCGACTTCACCGTCGCCCACCGCGAGCTGCGCGACGTCGACGACCTCGCGCGGGCCTTCGGCTGGACCCAGGGGGTGCTCACCGTCGACGAGCTCGGGCTGTTCCGGGTCGTCCTGAGCACCGGCCGCGTCAAGGAGGCCCTGCGCTTCGCCCACGATCTCGTCCGTCCGCTGCGCGAGCACGACGGCGACGACGGGGCCCTGCTGGCGACCTGGCGGGCGTTCCTCGCCGCCGAGGGCCGCGTCCAGCCGACCAGCGCCGCGCTGGGGGTGCACGAGAACACCGTCCGGTACCGGTTGAGCCGGATCCGGGAGATCACCGGCCAGGACCCCGCGAGCCTCGACACGCTCCTGACCGCCCGGCTGGCCTTCCAGGTGCTCGACCTGGCCGGCGGGTAGCCGCCCGGCCCTCGTCCCCGCCTTGGTGACACCTCCAACACCGGCTCCACGAAGGTGGTGCCAGGCCACGCCCCCTTCCCTAGCGTCCGGGGCGACACCAGGTCCGAGGGAGAAGGAGACCGGCATGGGCGCACTGACAGGGCGCGTGGCCATCGTCACCGGCGGCGCGCAGGGGATCGGTCAGGCGACGGCCCGGCGGATCGCTGGAGACGGAGCCGTGGTGCTCGTCGCCGACCTCAAGAGCGACGAGACCACCGTCAAGTCCATCCTCGACGACGGCGGGCAGGCCGAGCACCACGTGGTGGACACCCGGCGGGCCGCGGACTGGCGAGAGCTGGTCGAGCACGCCGTCGCCACCCACGGCAAGGTGGACCTCCTCGCCAACGTCGCGGGAGTGGTGAACACGCAGTCCCCCGACGAGGTCGTCGACCTGACCGAGGAAGCCTGGGACACCGTCCTGGACACCGATCTCAAGGGCGTCTGGCTCGGGATGAAGCACGTCATCCCGTCGATGATCGAGGCCGGTGGCGGCAGCATCGTCAACGTCTCCTCGCTCGCGGCGCTGAAGGGGATGCTCAACCTCGCCTCGTACTCCGCGGCGAAGGCCGGGGTCATCGGCCTCACCCAGCAGGTCGCCTACAGCTACGCCGAGGCGAACATCCGCGTGAACGCCGTGGCGCCCGGGACCATCGACACCCCGATCCTGCAGGACATCACGCCGGAGCAGAAGCAGATCAACGCCAACGCACACCTCATCAAGCGGCTCGGCCGGCCCGAGGAGGTCGCTGCCGCGATCGCGTTCCTGATGTCGGACGACGCCTCGTTCGTGACCGGCCAGACCCTGCCGGTCGACGGCGGTTGGGCGATCAACGGCCGCAACTACTGATGCCCTCCGACGGCCGGCTCGCGGCCACGGTGGGTCTGCCGGCCGCGAGCAGACTGGGCGGAAGAACCCGCAAGTGAGCCCCAGCTCCCCATGTAGGGCCTGGTCAGCCGACCGGGCCCTACATGGGTCTGTGGCTGCCGGCGATGGTGGCGTCAGGCGTTGGCCGGGGTGTCGTCGTGGGCTAGGGAGCTGGACAGCTCGCGGTGGGCGTCGGCCTGGGCGAGCAGCTGCTGGGCCTTCTGCTCGAACGCCCCGACGGCGTCGACGCCGGCGGCCCAGCGCAGCGGCGGCTCGGCGGAGCCGGCGAGCTGGACCAGCGCGCGGGCGAGCTTGGCCGGGTCGCCACCCTGCCGGCCGTTCATCCCGGTCCAGGCGGTGACCGTCTGTCGGGTGCGCTCGGCGTAGTCGGCGATCGTGGGCTCGGCGTAGCGGGTGGAGTCCTGGGTGAGCAGTTCGGTGCGGAAGAAACCGGGCTCGACGAGCATCGTGCGGATGCCGAAGGGGGCGACCTCGGGGGTCAGCGACTCGCTCCACCCCTCGAGGGCGAACTTGCTGGCGGCGTAGGCGGTGCAGAACTCCTGTCCGACGATGCCGGCGGTGGAGCTGATGGTCACCACGAGACCGGAGCGCTGGGCGCGCATGACCGGCAGCACGGCGCGGGTGACGTTCAGCGGGCCGAACAGGTTGGTCTCCATCTGCGCCTGGTAGTCCTCGGGGGTGATCTCCTCGAAGAAGCCGGCGTAGAAGTTCCCGGCGTTGTTGACCAGCACGTCGATCCGGCCGAACCGCGCGACGGCGGCGTCGACCGCCGTCTGCACGCCGGCCGGGTCGGTGACGTCGAGCGCCGCGGTCAACAGGTCGTCGTGCGCGCCGACCGCGGTGGTCACCCGCTCGGCGTTGCGGCCGGTGGCGACGACGGCGTGGCCGGCGGCCAGGGCGGCGCGGGTGATCTCGGTGCCCATGCCGCGGCCGGCGCCGGTGACGAGCCAGACCTTCTTGTCAGTCATGTCGTTGTCCTTCGGTGTCCGGGAGGCGAGGCGGCGCCTGCAGGGGGCGAGCGGCTGTGCGAACTCGCTGGAGTCGAGGGAACGCCGGTCGTCGGCCGTGTGGCAGAGCCTGACGTGAGGGGGTACTGGCAGGGACCCCCTCACCGCTGCGAGCGGACCTAGCCTCGGTGTCGTGGACACCCGGAAGGACCTGCGCGAGTTCCTGGCCACTCGACGGGCCAGGATCACCCCGCAGCAGGCCGGCCTGCCGACCTACGGCGGGCACCGGCGCGTGAAGGGCCTGCGCCGGGAGGAGCTGGCGCTGCTGGCTGGAGTCAGCGTGGAGTACTACACCCGGTTGGAGCGCGGCAACGCGCACGGCGTCTCCGACAGCGTGCTCGAGGCCCTCGTCCGGGCGCTGCAGCTGGACGAGGCCGAGCGCGCGCACCTGTACGACCTGGCCCGTACGGCCGACGCAACGGCCCGCAGCCGTCGCCGGCCGCCGCAGCAGCGCGTCCGTCCGGGGATCCAGCGGTTGCTCGACGCGATGACCAGCGTCCCGGCGTTCGTCCAGAACGGGCGGCTGGACGTCCTGGCCGCCAACGCCCTTGCCCGCGCGCTCTACACCGACCTGTTCGACGACGCCGGATCCGGCCGGGGTACCGGACGGGCGCCCAACCACGCCCACTACACCTTCCTCGACCCGCGGGCCGCCGACTTCTATCCCGACTGGAACCGCGCCGCCGCCGACAGCGTGTCGCTCCTGCGGGCCGAGGTCGGCCGCAGCCCCGACGACCGGGAACTCACCGAGCTCATCGGGGACCTGACCACCCGCAGCGAGCGGTTCAGCGCCCTGTGGGCCACCTACAACGTCCGCTGGCACACCACCGGCACCAAGCTCTTCCACCACCCCGTGGTCGGCGACCTGTCACTGGCCTACGAGGGGCTGGGTCTGACCGCTGACCCCGGCCAGACCCTCATCACCTTCACCGCCGAGCCCGGCTCGCCGTCCCAGCAGGCGCTGACCTTCCTCGCCAGCTGGGCCACCTCGCCCGAGCAGACGACCGCCTACGACTGGACCAGCGAGGATCACACGGCCTGACGGCTCGGCTGCTGTCCCCGAGCGGGTCTCGGGGGAACGGCCGGAGGCACGGTGTGAACAGGTCGCGACGTTGACGTGACAACCGGTCCAGGAAGATCGACTGCGAGTCTGTGACCTGGTGGGTTCGCCTTCAGGGCAGAACCCCCACATGGTGCAGCTGGCGTTCCGGTTCCTCCGCTCCGCCTCGTTGCCCCGTTGATCATCGTCGTCCGGCTGCTCCCGTCGGCGCGCCGGGCAGCCACCATCCGATGATCAACGGGGAGCTCCGGAGCTCGGGAGCTCAGCGGCTCAACCCCTGCCACCGCCGGACACTGAGCGCCGCGAACAGCACGGTCAGCACCACCGGCCAGGCGACGGCGAGCACGAGCGCGTGCTCGGTCGCCCAGCCGCCCCCGGCGTCCACCGGCTGACCGAACAGCCCTCGGACGGCCGTGACCGTGGCCGCCAGCGGGTTCCACTCGGCGATCGTGGCCAGCCAGCCGGGCATCGTGGACGCCGGTACGAAGGCGTTGGAGAGGAACGCGAACGGCCACACCAGGACCTGCACCGCGGTCACCGTCGCGGGATCCCGGGTCAGCAGGCCGAGGAAGACCCCCATCCACAGGAACGCCGACCGCAGGAGCAGGAGCAGGCCGACCGCGGCCAGCACCTCCGCCGCACCACCGGGCCGCCAGCCCACCGCGAACGCTGCCGCCACCAGCACGGCGAGGCCGAGCACCGAGGAACCCAGGTCGGCCAGGCAGCGACCCGCGACGACGGCGGACGGCGCCATCGGCAACGACCGGAAGCGGTCGGTGATCCCCCGGGTCGCGTCAGTGACCACCGAGGTCATGGTCGCCTCGAGGCCGAAGACCATCGCCAGGCCGAACAGCCCGGGGACGAGGAAGTCCCGGTAGTCGCCGCCGGGCACCACCATCGCCCCGCCGAACAGGTACACGAACATCAGCAGCAGCAGGACCGGGAACAGCGCCCCGACCAGCACCACCGCGGGCTGCCGGCGCCAGTGCGCGACGTCCCGGCCGGCGACGGTGACCGCGTCGGTGACCGCCCAGCGCAGCCGCTCGACGAGGTCGTCCTCGGCGACGGGGGGCAGGACCGCGCTCATGCCGGCACCTCCGCCCGCGCGTGGCCGGTGATCCGCAGGTAGGCCTCGTCCAGCGTGGTCGGGCGCAGCACCAGGTCGTCCACGTCGATGCCCGCCCCGTCCAGCGCCCGCACGACATCGCCGACGACGCCGGGGCGCCGATCGACCGGCACGACGACGCTGCGACCCGGCGCAGCCTGCCGAGCCCCGCCCCTCGGACGGCCGCCGGCCGGCCCGGCCGCGGCCCGCTCGGCCAGCGCGGCGGCCTCGGCCGCCCGCGCGGGGTCGCTCACCACGAGCTCCAGCCGGTCGCCCCCGATGGCGGCGGTGAGCTCGCGTGGGGTGCCGCGGGCGGCGACGCGACCGCGGTCGAGCACGCAGACGTCGTCGGCCAGGTGCTCGGCCTCCTCGAGGTACTGGGTGGTGAGCAGCACGGTGGTGCCGCCGGCGACCAGGGTCCGCACGGCGTCCCAGACGTCGCGCCGGCCGGCCGGGTCGAGCCCGGTGGTGGGCTCGTCGAGGAACAGCACCTCGGGGGCGAGGACCAGGGCGGCGGCGATGTCGAGCCGGCGGCGCATCCCGCCGGAGAACTGCCGCACCGGGCGGTCGTCGACGTCGCCGAGGCCCACCTGCGCCAGCAGCTCGCCGGCCCGGCGCCTGGCCGCCCGCCGGTCCAGGTGGTGCAGCCGGGCGAACAGCACCAGGTTCTGCCGGCCGCCGAGGACCTCGTCCACCGCCGGCTGCTGGCCCACCATGCCGAGGCGACGGCGGACCGCCCGTGGCCGGCGTACGACGTCGAGACCGGCCACCTCGACCGTGCCGCCGTCCGGGCGTAGCAGCGTCGTCATGATCCGCACCGCCGTCGTCTTGCCCGCCCCGTTCGGACCGAGGAGGGCGCACACCGAGCCGCGCGCCACCTCCAGGTCGACGCCGTCGAGCACCGCCGTCCCGCCGTAGACCTTGCGCAGACCCAGGGTCCGGATCGCCGCCACCGCCACCTCCGTACGCTGTACGACATCGAGTCCGAGGGACACGGTACGCCGTACGGAGATGGGCTGCGAGAGGCTGGCGACATGGCAAGCGAGTTCACCGGCACCGGCGACCCGGCGCGCAGCATGGCCCTGCTGTGGCGCGGTGCCGCCGAGCCGGGCCCGCGCCCCGGCCCCCGGCCCGGCCTGGACGTCGACCGGATCGTGTCCGCGGCCGTGCGCCTCGCCGACGCCGAGGGGCTGGTGGCCCTGTCGATGCGCCGGGTGGCCGCGGAGCTGGGCGTCGGCGCGATGACGCTCTACACGCACGTGCCCGGCAAGGGGGAGCTCGTCGACCTCATGCTCGACTCCGCCCTCGCCGAGATGTACCCGGACGAGCGGTCGGTCGTCACCGGCGGCTGGCGGGCGCGCCTGGAGGCCGTCGCCCGCGCCAACTGGGACCTCTTCCTCCGCCACCCCTGGGCGTTGCACGTCGCCACCGGCCGGCCGCCCCTGGGTCCGGGCCTCATGCGCAAGTACGAGCTGGAGCTGCGCGCCGTCGACGGGCTCGGCCTGCCCGAGGTGCAGATGGACCTGCTCGTCACGGTCGTCACCGGCTTCGTACGCGGCACCGTCGGCGGCGTGCAGGAGAAGGCCGACGCCGAGCGGGTCACCGGCATCACCGAGGACCAGTGGTGGGCGGCGACCGAGCCCTACGTCGCGCAGGTCTTCGACGCCGAGCGCTACCCGACCGCCGCGCGGGTGGGCCCGGTCGCGGGCGAGGAGCTCGGCGCCTACGACCCGGAGCGGTCCTTCGAGTTCGGCCTGGTCCGGCTCCTCGACGGCATCGGTGTGCTGGTCGAGCGCCCCTCGAGGGGCTGACGGCTCCGTCCGAAAACCGCCAGTCCACCAGTCGCCCGGCTGCCATGCTCGGTGCATGACGCAGTCCCTCGACGCCGAGCGCTGCTACCGGGCGGTGGCCAGCCGCGACGCCCGGTTCGACGGCTGGTTCTTCACCGCCGTCGCCACCACCGGCATCTACTGCCGGCCGTCCTGCCCGGCACGCACCCCGCTGGCCCGCAACGTCAGCTTCTTCTCCACCGCGGCCGCGGCACAGTCCGCCGGCTACCGGGCCTGCCGCCGGTGCCGTCCCGACGCGGTCCCGGGCTCACCCGAGTGGGACGTCCGCGCCGACGTCGTCGCCCGTGCCATGCGGCTGATCGGGGACGGCGAGGTGGAGCGCTCCGGCGTCCCCGGGCTGGCCGCGCGGCTCGGCTACTCCGAGCGTCAGCTGCACCGGCTGCTCGTCGCCGAACTCGGCGTCGGGCCGCTGGCCCTGGCCCGCGCACAGCGCGCCCAGACCGCCCGGGTGCTCCTCGAGACGACCGGCCTGCCCGTGGCCGACGTCGCCTTCGCCGCCGGGTTCGCCAGCATCCGCCAGTTCAACGACACCGTCCGGGAGGTGTTCGCGACCACCCCGACCGGGCTGCGGCGCACCGCGCCCCGCACCCCGTCCGGCACGCCCGGGGAACTCGTCCTCCGCCTGGCCGCCCGCGCCCCGTACGCCGTCGACGAGGTCCTGCACTTCCTCGGCGCGCACGCCGTCCCCGGCCTCGAGGAGTGGGACGGGACGACGTTCTCCCGCGTCCTGGACCTGCCGCACGGACCCGCCGTCGTCCGGCTCTCCCCCGCCGCCGGCGCCCCCGGGGTGACCGCGCGGCTGCGGCTGACCGAGCTGCGCGACCTCGGGGTGGCGGTGGCCCGCTGCCGGCGGCTGCTCGACCTCGACGCGGACCCCGCCGCGGTCGACGACGTCCTCGGTGCCGACCCCGCCCTCTCCGCGCTGGTCGCGACGGCGCCCGGCCGCCGGGTGCCCGCCTCCCCCGACGCCGCCGAGCTCGCCGTGCGCGCCGTCCTCGGCCAGCAGGTCTCCGTCGCCGGCGCCCGCACCCTCACCGCCCGGCTGCTGACGGCGGCCGGGACGCCGCTGCCGGAACCCGTCGGCACCCTCACGCACGCCTTCCCGCGCGCCGCCGCGCTCGCCGAGGCCGACCTGACCGCGGTGGGGCTCACCGGGGCACGCCGGGGCACCGTGCACGCGCTGGCCGCCGCCGTCGCCGACGGCGCGGTGCCCCTCGACGCCGGCGCGGACCGCGACGAGGCGACCGGGGCGCTGCGCGCGGTGCCCGGCATCGGTCCGTGGACCGCGGCCCTCGTCGCCCTGCGCGGCCTGGCCGACCCCGACGTGTGGTTGCCCGGTGACCTCGCGTTGCGGCGCTCGCTGGTACAGCTCGGCAGCTCCGACTCCGATGCGGCCACCCGCTGGCGCCCGTGGCGTTCGTACGCGGTCATGCACCTGTGGGCTCTCGCCGTCCCCGACCTGTTCCCCCACCGCCCGCCGTCCCTCCCTGAACGGAGCGCCTCATGACCGCCCAGCCCGCCAGGTTCGCCACCGTCGGCACCCCACCCGGACCGTTCACCGTGGTGGTCACCTCAGCGCCCGACGGCCCCGACGTCGTGCTCGCCAGCGGCTGGACCGACGACGTCGCCGACCTGCTGCCGGTGGTGCACCGGTCGCTGCGACCCACCTGGGTCGAGCAGGCCGAGCACCTGCCCGTCCTGGACACGGTGAGCGCCTTCGTCGACGGGGACGTCACCGCGATCGACGACGTCCCCGTGCGGCAGCGCTCGGGCCCCTTCCTCGAGGACGCCTGGGAGGTGCTGCGCACGGTCCCGGCCGGTGAGCCGGACACCTACGCCGCCTTCGCGGCGCGCTGCGGCCGGCCGTCGGCGGTACGAGCGGCGGCGAACGCCTGCGCCCGCAACGCGGCCGCGCTGTTCGTGCCCTGCCACCGGGTGCTCGGTTCCGACGGCGGCCTCGGCGGCTTCCGCTGGGGGACGCCGGTGAAGCGGTGGCTGCTCGACCATGAGGCGGCCGCCACGCCCCGCCGCCACCTCACCCTGGTCTGAGCCGCCTCCCCGGAACTGTCGGACCCGTCCGGCAGGCTCGGCGCTCATGGACGCCGCCTCTCTGCTCACCGGTCTCCTCATCGGCGCGCTGCTCGCCACCGCGGCCACCCTCGGCGTCGTCGCGCTGCTCTCCCGGCGCCGGCCGGCCGAGGAGGGGCTGGACCCGTTGCACGAGTCGCTGGACCACCTGCACCGGCTGCTGGCCGGCATGGAACGGGCCCGCGCCACCGCGCACGGGGAGCTGCGCGAGCAGATGGGCACCGTCGGGCAGGCGTCGTCGCTGCTGCGGCAGGAGACGGCGGCGCTGGTGACGGCCCTGCGCACGCCCCACGTGCGCGGGCGCTGGGGGGAGGTGCAGCTGCGCCGGGTGGTCGAGGTGGCCGGCCTGCTCGAGCACTGCGACTTCGTCGAGCAGCCCAGCGGCACCAACGACGCCGGCGCCGGCGTCCGGCCCGACCTCGTGGTCACCCTCTCCGACGGCCGGCAGGTGGTGGTCGACGCGAAGGTGCCGTTCACCGGCTACATCGAGGCGGTGCAGGCGGAGGACGTCGCCGTCCGCGCCGAGCGGATCGCCGCGCACGCCCGCCAGCTGCGGGCCCACGTCGACGCGCTGTCCGCCCGGCGCTACCCCACGGCGTTCCGTCCGGCCGCCCCCTTCACCGTGCTGTTCGTCCCCTCCGACGGGTTCCTCACGACCGCCCTGGAGGCCGAGCCCGGGCTGCTCGAGTACGGCTTCGCCCGCGACGTCGTGCTGGCCACGCCGAGCACGCTGCTGGCCCTGCTGCGCACGGTGGCCTACTCCTGGCGGCAGGAGCGACTGGCCCGCGACGCCGACCAGGTGCTCGAGGTGGGCCGCCGGCTGCACGCCCGGCTGACCACGCTGTCGGGTCACCTGATCCGGCTGGGCTCGGCACTCAGCTCGACGATGACCCGCTACAACGAGACGGTCGGGTCCTACGAGGGGTCGGTGCTGGTCGCCGCCCGCCGCTTCGACGACCTGGGCGTGTCCGAGATGCCGGTGCCGACCCCGCCGCCGGTGGAGGCCACGATCCGGACGCTGCGGCCGACCGAGCTGCCCCTCCCCGGGCAGCGCCCGGACGGCGTCGACGCCGACCGCGACGGCACCACGGGCTGACATCCCGGCGGCGTCACAGCCGCCGCGCCAGCACCGGTCCGTCACACCCGCCCCTGCACCCCCACCGGATGTGCGCTCAGCGCCGTCGTTTTGGCAGGTCTGCACAGCGTGCGGGCGGGTGGTCCTCCCGGCGGCCGCAGGCTCCCGTCGCTACCGTTGCCGCAGACGCAGAGCCCCACGTCGGGGCTCCGCCACGAGCAACGGGAGGTGCGCCATGGCCTCGGTGAGCACGGCCGACACCTGGCGGGAGTCCGGCATCCGCACCGGTCCCCGGGCGCCCCGCCCCGAGGCCGCGGAGTACGTGTCCCGCATCCCCCGGCCGCCGGTGCCCCCGCGGGCGCGGCCGGCCGGACCCATGCGCTCCACCGACATCCCCCCGATGCCCGAGCACCTGGCCCGACTCGAGCGCCGGCGTTCCGACGACGACCGCTCCGGCCACACCCGGCCGCCGGTGCCGCACCGCTCGGCCGCCGTCCCGCCGGTCAGGCCGGGCCGCTCCGAGCGTGCCCGTCACCCGCAGCGCGACGAGCGCGACGCCCCGCGCCGCGCTCCCCGTCCGGCCGAGCCGCGGGCCGCGGGTCGGGTCGTCGACGAGCCGGAGCGCGGCAGCCGGCTGCGCGGCTGGGCGGCCGCCCTCGCCGTCCTCGTGATCACCCTCGCCGGCGCCGCTGCGGACTCCTACCTCGGCCCCGGGCTCGGCATCATCACGCTGGGCACGCTCACCGCGGCCGCCGGGCTGGGCACGCTGCTCGTCCGCCGTCGCGACCTGACGACGATGGTGGTGACCCCGCCGCTGGTGTTCATCGTCGCCGCCGTCGCCGTCAACGCCGTGTTCGCCTCGGTCAACCTCGCCGGGCTGGCCACCCTGCTCGTCCGCGGCTTCCCGACCATGGCGGTCGCCACCGGGGTCGCCCTGGTGCTCGCCCTCGTCCGCTGGGCCGCCGGCCGCTGAGCCGCACAGCCTCGAGGACGACGGTGGCCCCCTCCCGTGCGGGAGGGGGCCACCGCCGTCCTCGAGCTCAGGCCGGGTCGGCCGCCGGCTCGGCCCGGCGGACCCGCAGTTCGTGCGGCAGCGCGAAGACCAGCTTCTCCTCGGCCGCCTTCACCGTCTCGACGTCCGGGTAGCCCCGCTCGGCGAGGAGGTCGAGCACCTCGCTGACGAGCACCTCCGGCACCGAGGCGCCGCTGGTGACGCCGACGGTGGTGACACCGTCGAGCCAGGCCGGGTCGATCTCGGCTGCGTAGTCGACCAGGTGGGCGGCCCGGGCGCCGGCCTCCAGCGCGACCTCGACCAGCCGGACGGAGTTCGACGAGTTCGTCGACCCCACGACCACCACCAGGTCGCACTCGCCTGCCATCTGCTTGACCGCCTGCTGACGGTTCTGCGTGGCGTAGCAGATGTCGTCGCTGGGCGGGGACTGCAGACCGGGGAAGCGCGACTTCAGCCGGTCGACCGTGGCCAGCGTCTCGTCCACCGACAGCGTGGTCTGCGACAGCCACACGACCTTCTCCGGGTCGCGCACCTGCACGTTCGCGACGTCGTCGGCGCCGTCCACCAGCTGGATGTGCGCCGGCGCCTCGCCGGAGGTGCCCTCGACCTCCTCGTGGCCGCGGTGGCCGATCAGGAGGATGTCGTAGTCCTCCTTGGCGAACCGCTTGGCCTCCTGGTGCACCTTGCTCACCAGCGGGCAGGTGGCGTCGATGGTCTTCAGCCGGCGGTCGGCGGCCTCCTGGTGCACCGCCGGGGAGACGCCGTGGGCGCTGAAGACGACCACGGACCCCTCGGGGACCTCGTCGGTCTCGTCGACGAAGACCGCGCCGCGCCGCTCGAGCGTGGCCACGACGTGCTTGTTGTGGACGATCTGCTTGCGGACGTAGACAGGAGCGCCGTGGATCTCCAGGGCCCGCTCGACCGCGACCACCGCCCGGTCCACGCCGGCGCAGTAGCCCCGGGGGTCGGCCAGCAGGACGCGTCCGCGCGGGTCAGCCATGCCCCCATGGTAGAGAAGGGACCCGCTGCCCCCAGGTGTTCGCACGCTCACACCGGGTCCCTGCAGCGGGCCGCCCCCAGGAACGAGACGAAGGCCACGTCCGGGTGGAGAGGCACCGGCCGGGTGTGTCGAGGCGGGCGTTCTGGGGCAGGGTGGGCGCATGTCGCGTGAGATCCCCCAGGCCGTCCGCGCCGTCGCCGGCCTGGCCGCCACCGTCCTCGACGAGGCCCGCCGGCTCCCGCAGACGCTGCCGGGGCTGCCGATCCGCGTGATCGGCCTGGCGATGCAGGCCACGATGAAACTGCAGCAGCACTACTCCGGTCTGGTCGCCCGCGGCGACGAGGTGCTGACCGGGCTCCGCGGGGAGGACGAGCCCGGGCTGGCCACCTTCGACGAGGACCTGCCCGAGGCCACGCCGGACACCCGCGTCCACACGTCGGCCTTCGACCGCGCCGGTGACGCCGCCGGCGACGACTCGGCGATCGCCGCGCAGGTCACCACGCTGATCGACGACGAGGTGTCCGGGCTGCCCCCCGAGCCGGCGCCCGAGGAGGTCGTCGAGGCCCTCCAGGACATCACCGAGGAGGTGCAGGCGGCGGGCCTGCAGCTGCCCCAGCCCGGGCTCACCGCCGAGGACGCCCTGGAGACCGCCCTCCTGGAGGCCGACGGCGCACCCGACAGCGCACTGGTCGACGGCGGCACCACCGAGGCCGCGCTGGTCGACGCCGACCTGATCGCCGAGAGCCCGACGACGCCCCCGGCCCCCCTCACGGCGGACGACACGTCCGGCCCGGCGCTCGACACGGCGCTGCCCGAGGAGACGCCGGACGTCGCCACCGACGTCGACGTGCTCACGGCCGACGGGGGGATCGCGACCGTCGAGGGCACCGTGACCGACGAGGGCGTCGCCGCCCCCGAGGCGCCCGAGGTGACCGGCGCGGCGACGCCGGCCGCCCCCGAGGGCGCGGTCACCGACCAGGAGGCGCGGGTCGACGAGGCTCTCGGCAGCGAGGAGAGCGCCGAGGAGAGCCGCGCGACGGCGACGGAGGACACCGGGACCACCGGGACCACCGGGACCACCGGGACCACCGGGGCCGACACCGACGCCACCGGCCGCGGGGACGAGGTCGTGACCAGCGAGGGCGCCCGGGTGGACGACGCCCTCGGCGGCGGGGACGACGCCGCCCCGGAGGCGCCCGAGGCCCCGCCTGGGGCACCCGCGGACACGCTGGTGGCCACCGACGAGGGCGGCACGCCGGTGGCCGCGGCGACCGGCGGGGACCAGCCCACCGGAGGCGAGCCCACCGGAGGCGAGCCCACCGGAGGCGAGGCCGCCGGTGACGGGGCCGCCGGTGATCGGCCCGCCGCGCCGGTCGAGGGGTACGAGGACTTCACCGTCGCCCAGCTGCGGGGGCGGCTGCGCGGGTACCAGGCCGTGACCGTGCGCGAGCTCCTCGACTACGAGGAGGCGAACCAGGCCCGGGAGCCCTACCTGCGCATGCTGCGCAACCGGCTGGAGAAGCTGGACCGGCTGGCCGTGGAGAGCAGCCCGCTCGCCCCGCGGGGCGTCTGAGGGAGGACCCCTGCCCCACCCGCTCGCACGCTCGCGGCGGGTCCCTGCACGGGGCCGGGGCGGGGGTGTCGGACTCGTCTGACACGCTTGGGGCGTGACCTCACCGTCCTCCCCGGAAGCGCCCTGGCCGGTCCGCACGGTGGCCCGGAAGGTCGCCGAGTGGATCGGCCGGCTGGGTGAGGTGTGGGTCGAGGGCCAGATCGCCCAGCTGTCCCGGCGCGGGGCGGCCACGGTCTTCCTCACCCTGCGCGACCCGGCCGCCGACCTCTCCGTGCCGGTGACCTGCTCCCGGGAGGTCGCCGACCGTCCCGGGCTGGAGCTGACCGAGGGCGCGCGGGTCATCGTGCGGGCCCGGCCCGACTACTACATCGCCCGCGGCTCCTTCTCGCTGCGGGCCACCGAGATCCGCGCCGTCGGGCTGGGTGAGCTGCTGGCCCGGATCGACCGGATCCGCCGGCTGCTGGCGGCGGAGGGCCTGTTCGACGCCGCCCGCAAGCGCCCGCTGCCGTTCGCACCCGCCGTGGTCGGGGTGGTCACCGGCCGGGACAGTGCCGCCGAGCGCGACGTGCTGGTCACCGCCCGGCGACGCTGGCCGGCCGTGCGCTTCGCCGTCCACCACAGTCTGGTGCAGGGACCGAGCGCCGCCGCCTCGGTCATCGACGGATTGCGCCGGCTGGACGCCGACCCGGCCGTCGAGGTCATCGTGATCGCCCGTGGCGGCGGCTCGGTCGAGGACCTCCTGCCCTTCTCCGACGAGGGCCTGGTCCGCGCGATCGCCGCCTGCCGCACGCCGGTGGTCACCGCAGTCGGGCACGAGACCGACACCACGCTGGTCGACCACGTCGCCGACGTCCGGGCGGCCACGCCCACCGACGCGGCGCACCGGGTGGTCCCCGAGATCGGTGAGCAGCGCCGGCTGGTCGACGGTCTGCGGGCCCGCGCCCGGCACCTGCTGACCGGCCGCCTGGACCAGCAGCAGCGGTGGCTGGAGAGCGTGCGCAGCCGTCCGGCGCTGGCTGCGCCCGAGCGGCTGCTCGACGGCCGCGCGGAGGACGTGCTGGCGCTGCGCACCCGGGCCCGCCGCACGCTCACCCACCGGGTGGAGGGTGCCGAGCGCGACCTGGAGCACGCCCGCGCCCGGGTGGCCGCCCTCTCCCCCGCGGCCACGCTGCAGCGCGGGTACGCGGTGCTCCAGCGGGCCGACGGCGCGCTCGTCCGCGACCCCGTCGAGGTGGCCGACGACGAGCGGCTCACCGTGCGGGTGGCGGGCGGCCGGCTGCCCGTCCGCGTCGACCGGCAGGATGCGGGGTCATGAGCGAGCCCTCGACCGAGCCCTCGAACGAGCCGACGACGACCTACGAGCAGGCCCGCGAAGAGCTCGCGGACGTCGTCCGGAAGCTGGAGGCCGGCGGGCTCACCCTCGAGGAGTCGCTGGCCCTGTGGGAGCGCGGCGAGCAGCTGGCCGAGCTGTGCCAGCACTGGCTGGACCGCGCCCGCGAGCGGCTGTCGGCCCCGGCTCCGGCGGAGTCCTCCGAGCGGGGCTGAACGCCCGGCGGGGCCCGCGGGCCCGACCGGGCTCAGGCGGGCAGCCGCGCCCCGTGCCCCGGAGCCACCGACAGCCCGGCCGCCGCGGGCAGCCGGTCGGCGACCTGGGCGGGGCCGGCCGCACCGTCGCCGGGTCAGCCCGTGTAGGGCCGCACCGCCGTCGCCACGGCCGCCAGCTCGTCGTCGTCCGCGGAGCCGGTGACGAGCACCGTGACCCCGGCGTCCTCCCGCCACAGCGCCGTCTCCCCGCGTCCCGTGGTCGACCGGGTCCAGTCCTGCCCGCCCAGCTCGACGGTGCCCTCGGTCTCCGCGTCGTCGAGGACGTCGGTGAGGGCGTCGGCGCGGGCGTCGTCGCTGACGACGAAACCGGCGAACTCCGCCGACGGCGTCAGGTACCCCACCTCGACGGTCACCGGGTCGCCGGGATCCGCGCCGCCGGCGTCGGTGCGGGCGCTGGTGACCCGGTAACCGTCGGGCAGCCCGGCCGGGGCGACCACGGGGTAGCCCGCGCGGGCGGCGGCCAGCTGCAACGTGCCGGCGGGGTCGACCTCGCGGACCGGGTCCACCTCCGCCTGCCGGAAGGTCGCCCAGCCGACGAGCACCAGGCAGATGACCACCAGCGGCGCGAGCGACCGGATCATGTTGGCCGCGCTCATCCGGTTGGCCCGCTGGATCGCGGGCGAGGGGGTGGGCGGTGCGCCCGCGGGGGGCTGGCTCGTCGGGCCGACTCCGGTCATTCCCCTAGGATCGCAGCACTGCGCCTGCACCCTGTCGCCATGCGTCCGTGGCCCCGTCCCGGGCCCCACCCTGAACTTGCGAGGGGTGGGGAGGACGGGGTCCCTTCCCAGGAGGTCCCGTGTCCTTGCCGCTCCCCGATGGCCCCCTGATCTCGCGTGGCAGCACCTTCCGTGCCGACCGTCCCGCCCCCGACCGCAACCTGGCGATGGAGCTCGTGCGCGTCACCGAGGCGGCGGCGATGGCCGCGGGCCGGTGGGTCGGCCGGGGGGACAAGAACGGCGGGGACGGCGCCGCGGTCGACGCGATGCGCGCACTGATCGGCACGGTGAGCATGAAGGGCGTCGTCGTCATCGGGGAGGGCGAGAAGGACGAGGCCCCGATGCTCTACAACGGCGAGGCGGTCGGTGACGGCAACGGCCCGGAGTGCGACGTGGCGGTCGACCCGATCGACGGCACGACCCTCATGGCCAAGGGCATGCCGAACGCCATCGCCGTCATGGCGGTCGCCGACCGCGGGGCCATGTACGACCCCTCGGCCGTCTTCTACATGGAGAAGCTGGCCACCGGTCCCGCCGCCGCGGACGTCGTCGACATCACCGTCCCGGTGGCGGAGAACATCCGCCGGGTGGCCGGGGCCAAGCACTGCTCGACCGAGGACGTCACCGTCTGCATCCTCGACCGCCCCCGGCACGAGCAGCTGGTGCACGAGGTGCGCGAGGCCGGCGCCCGCATCAAGTTCATCACCGACGGCGACGTGGCCGGTGCCATCGCCGCCGCCCGGGAGGGCACCGGCGTCGACCTGCTGCTGGGCATCGGCGGCACCCCGGAGGGCATCATCGCCGCCTGCGCGCTCAAGTGCATGGGCGGTGCGCTGCAGGGCCGACTGTGGCCCAAGGACGACGACGAGCGGCAGAAGGCCATCGACGCCGGGCATGACCTCGACCGGGTGCTGCACATCGACGACCTGGTCCGCGGCGACGTCTTCTTCGTCGCGACCGGCATCACCGACGGCGAGCTGCTGCGCGGCGTCCAGTACCGGGCCGGGGGCTGCACCACGCAGTCGCTGGTGATGCGCTCCCGGTCGGGCACCATCCGCTCGATCGACAGCCTGCACTCGCTGGCCAAGCTGCGTGCCTACTCGGCGGTCCCGTTCGACCGGTCGAACTAGCCCAGCCGCCCCGGGGCCGGTGGCGCGGGCGGAGGCGGCGGCAGGTGCCGCTGGGCGAGCCGGTCCATGACCGCCCGCCAGCGGCTCGGCGACTCCCCCGGCGCCAGGCTGCGCAGCCGGAGGTCGCCGAACACCGCCCGCGCGCGGACGACGACCCGCGGGGTGCCGGCCACCCGGGGCACCGGCGCCAGCTGGGTCTTCTTGTCGCCGAACAGGGTCCACCCGGACAGCTCCCCGTCGACCCCCTCGGCGACGATCACGTCGACGTCGCCGAAGACGGTGCCCAGCACCAGCTCCACCCGGTCGGCGTCGGTGCGCAGGTTGCGCAGGTCCAGCCGGATGTCGCCGAAGACGGTGGAGGCGTTCCGGGGGACGTCGGCGGTCCCCTCCATGCGGATGTCGCCGAACACCGACGTCATCGTCTCCGGTACGCGGCTGCCGACGATCTCCACCGGCGGCGGGCCGTCGGCGGGCAGGTCGGCGACGAACGTCCCCAGCTCCGCGGTGGTGACGGCCGCGTAGACGCCCTCCACCCGCTCGCCGAACTCGTGCAGGTCGATGCGGCCCTCGGCGAGCGCCTTCTGCAGCCGGGTGACGAGGACCTCGCGGTCGGCGTCGGAGGCCCGCACGGCGGCGGGTTGGTCGGGCTCGGGGACGGCGTCCGGACTGGTGCTCACGGGGCCCGACGCTAGTGGACCGTCCCCGGGCGGAGGGCCGTCGTCGGCCCCACCCTCGGCGGGCGGGCGGGACCCACGCGGCTCACGCCGGGTAGAGCTCGCTGCAGGCGGTCTCGGTCGGCTCGTTGCGGCCGCCGCAGGTGAGCCCGTAGTCGCCGTAGGGCTGCAGCGCCGGGTCGCTCTGGTTGAGCGCGGCCAGGCGGAGGATGTCGCAGTACGCCATGACGCCCTGCTCGCAGCCGTCGGCCACCTCCTGCACGTCGGCGTCGGCGATCCCGGTGGGCGCGGGCTGGGCCGGCGGCAGGTCGGCCGGGATCCCGCCGGGCTGACCGCTGGCGCCCCCGCCGGTGTAGCGGCCCACGCAGTTGCCGCCGTCGGGGTCGTTGCGCCCACCGCAGGTCTCGCCGTACGTCTCGTACTCCGACCCGATCTCGCTGTCGAAGTAGAGGGTGTCGCAGGCGGCCCAGTCACCCTCGAAGCAGGACCCGGCCAGCGCGTCGAGCGTGGGGTCGTCGCCGAGCGTCCCCGGCGGCCGGCCGGCCGGCACGTCCTCCCCGCCGGAGGGCTCGGGCGTCGGGCTGGGCGTCGGGCTGGGCGTCGAGGACCGGCGCGGAGGTCCCGACGTCGCGGGGCCCGACTCCGAGGCGGACGTCTCCGTGGCGGTCGACGCGGGGTCCCGGCCCTCGTCCTGCAGGAGGAAGAACAGTCCCACGGCGACGGCCGCGAGCACCACGACGCCCGCCACGACCAGGGCGATCACCTTGTTGCGCCTGCCGGAGCCCGCACCCCCGGGAGCGCCCGGGGGGCCCTGCCCAGGGCCGGGTTGCCCGTACGGCGGCTGGCCGTAGGGCGGCTGCTGCCCGTAGGACTGGCCGTAGGAGGGCGGGCCGTACCCCGGGGGCGGGCCGTACCCCTGTGGCTGCTGCCCGTAGGTGGGCTGCCCGTAGCCGGGGAGCTGCCCGTAGCCGGGCTGCTGCTGACCGTACGGCGGCTGGCCGGGCGGGTGCTGCCCGTACCCCGGCGGCGGGCCGTACCCCGGGGGCTGCTGGCCGGTCTGCGGCGGGTGGAACTGCCGCGTGTCGTGCCGCTCCGCGCCCGGGGGCGGCGGCGGGAGGCGGTCGCCCGGCCGGATCTGCCGCGTCGTCCCGCCCGAGGGGCCCAGCTCCTGCGTCGTCACGTCGTCCTGGGCGGCCGGGGAACCCAGCTGCTGGGTCTCGTCGTCCTCGGGAGCCGGCTGCCCCCAGCCCTTCCGGCCGGGCTGCTCGCCCGAGGGGTCGTGGCCGCCCTGGGGCGGGTTCGGCGGCTGCGACATGGTCGGTGCGCTCCTCGGGTCCGTGGGACGGGCCGGACGGCGGTCGGGATGCTAGGGCCCGCCCGCCGTCCCGACCAGGGCTGTCGGCTCCGCGCGGAACGGCCGTCCGGAGAGCCCTCTAGGGTCGCGGGCGGAGCACTGGACCGACACACCACACCGGGAGCGCAGCGTGGCCCCACAGCAGGACGGCGCAGGGCAGGACGAGTACCGCATCGAGCACGACTCCATGGGCGAGGTGCGGGTCCCCGCCTGGGCGAAGTGGCGGGCGCAGACGCAGCGCGCCGTCGAGAACTTCCCGATCTCGGGCACGCCGATCGAGCGCGAGCTGATCGGCGCGCTGGCCGCCATCAAGGGCGCGGCCGCCGCGGTCAACGCCTCCCTCGGGGTGCTGCCGGAGGAGGTCGCCGATGCGATCGGCACCGCGGCCGGCGCCGTCGCGCGCGGCGACTGGGACCAGCACTTCCCCATCGACGTCTTCCAGACCGGCTCGGGGACCTCGAGCAACATGAACACCAACGAGGTCGTCGCCACCCTCGCCACCGAGGCGCTGGGGTCGCCGGTGCACCCCAACGACCACGTCAACGCCTCGCAGTCGTCCAACGACGTCTTCCCGTCGGCGATCCACGTCGCCGCGACCGGTGCGATCGTCCGCGACCTCGTGCCGGCGCTGCAGCACCTGGAGGCCTCGCTCGCCCGCAAGGCCGAGGAGTTCGCCCAGGTCGTCAAGAGCGGGCGCACCCACCTGATGGACGCCACCCCGGTCACCCTCGGCCAGGAGTTCGGCGGCTACGCCGCGGCCGTGCGCTACGGCATCGAGCGGCTGCAGGCCTCCCTGCCGCGCATCGGCGAGCTGCCGCTGGGCGGCACCGCCGTCGGCACCGGGATCAACACCCCGCCCGGGTTCGCCGCGGCCATCATCGACAAGCTCGCCGGCGAGCTGGACCTCCCGTTGACCGAGGCCCGCGACCACTTCGAGGCGCAGAGCTCCCGGGACGCGCTGGTCGAGGGCTCCGGTCAGCTGAAGACCATCGCCGTCGGGCTGATCAAGATCGCCAACGACCTGCGCTGGATGGGCTCCGGCCCGCGCACCGGCCTCGGCGAGATCCAGCTGCCGGATCTCCAGCCGGGCAGCTCGATCATGCCGGGCAAGGTCAACCCGGTGATCCCCGAGGCGGTGATCCAGGTGGGCGCGCAGGTGATCGGGAACGACGCCGCGGTGACCTACGCCGGCACCACCGGCGTCTTCGAGCTCAACGTGACCCTGCCGCTGATGGCCCGCAACGTGCTGGAGTCGATCCGCTTGCTGGCCAACGTCAGCCGGCTGCTCGCCGACCGCTGCGTGGACGGGATCGTCGCCAACGTCGAGCAGTGCCGGGAGTACGCGGAGTCCTCGCCGTCGATCGTGACGCCGCTGAACAAGTACATCGGCTACGAGGAGGCCGCCAAGGTCGCCAAGCAGTCGCTGGCCGAGCAGAAGACGATCCGCCAGGTCGTCGTCGAGCGCGGTTACGTCGAGCAGGGCAAGCTCACCGAGGCCCAGCTCGACGAGGCACTCGACGTCCTCTCCATGACCCACCCGTGACCCCCGCTCGACGGAGTGGGCGGGTGCACAGCCCCGTCCCACTCCGTCGAGGCGGGGGTGAGGGCGCACACCAGCCAGAAGCTGAGTAGCGTGCGCACCTGATGAGCGAGACAGCGAGCGCACCCGCCGGCACCGCCGACGTATCCCTGCGCTATCCCGGTGGAGACCTGCCCCTTCCCGTCGTCCCCGCGACGGAGGGCGCGGACGGCATCGACACGAGCAAGCTGCTGGCCACGACCGGCCAGGTCGCGCTCGACATCGGTTTCGTCAACACAGCGGCCTGCACCTCGGCGATCACCTACATCGACGGTGACGCCGGGATCCTGCGGTACCGCGGCTACCCGATCGACCAGCTCGCCGGCAAGGCCAGCTTCGCCGAGGTCAGCTACCTGCTGATCTACGGCGAGCTGCCCACGGCGCAGCAGCTGGCCGACTTCGACTCCCGGCTGCGGCGGCACACGCTGCTGCACGAGGACCTCAAGCAGTTCTTCAAGGGCTTCCCTCGCGACGCGCACCCGATGCCGGTGCTGTCGTCGGCGGTCAGCGCCCTGTCGACCTTCTACCAGGACTCGCTGGACCCGTTCGACGCCGAGCAGGTCGAGATCTCCACACATCGGCTGCTGGCCAAGCTGCCGACGATCGCCGCCTACGCGTACAAGAAGTCGGTCGGGCAGCCGTTCCTCTACCCCGACAACTCGCTGGGGCTGACCGAGAACTTCCTGCGGATGACCTTCGGGTTCCCCGCGGAGCCCTACGAGGTCGACCCCGAGCTGGCCGCGGCGCTGGACATGCTCTTCGTGCTCCACGCCGACCACGAGCAGAACTGCTCGACCTCGACGGTGCGACTGGTGGGCTCCTCCCACGCCAACCTCTTCGCCTCGGTCTCGGCGGGCATCAACGCGCTGTTCGGACCGCTGCACGGCGGCGCCAACCAGTCGGTGCTGGAGATGCTGGAGTCCATCCAGCGCGACGGCGGCGACATCAACCGCTTCGTCGAGCGGGTCAAGAACAGGGAGCCCGGCGTCAAGCTCATGGGCTTCGGGCACCGGGTCTACAAGAACTACGACCCGCGCGCGGCGATCGTGAAGCAGACCGCCGACTCCGTGCTCGACAAGCTCGGCGGGGACAACCAGCTGCTCGACCTGGCCCGCCAGCTGGAGGAGATCGCGCTCAGCGACGACTACTTCGTCCAGCGCAAGCTCTACCCGAACGTCGACTTCTACACCGGGCTGATCTACCGGGCGATGGGCTTCCCGACGCGGATGTTCACCGTGCTGTTCGCCCTGGGCCGGCTGCCCGGCTGGATCGCCCAGTGGCGCGAGATGATCGCCGACCCGTCGACCAAGATCGGTCGCCCGCGGCAGGTCTACACCGGCGCCCCCGAGCGGTCCTTCGTGGAGATCGCCGACCGCTGAGCCCGGCCCGCCGAGGTCCCGTCGTCCGCCCGGACGACGGGACCTCGGCGTCTCGGGCAGCATGAGGTCCGTCCAGCCGTCCACCGGGGAGGAGCCCCATGGCCGAGTCCTCCACCGGGGACGACCTGACCCTCCCTCCCGTCCCGCTGGCCACCGGCGCGGTGGTCCGCCTGGGCGGTGCCGACCGCCGCGTGACGCTGGTCGAGCTCGTCGTCTCGACCGAGGACGGCGGCGAGCTGCGCATCCCGCTCGAGCACCACCACGGCGGCTGGTGGCCCCCCGCCGACCGCACCCCCGCCGGTCCCTGACCCGTACGCCCGATCGGGTGCCACCCGCGTTCCACCCTCCCCCGGAGGGGTGACCCCGATCCCCGAGTCCCTCCGGGGGACCGCCCCGCCCGTCGATACGACGGCCGAGAGCTCCGCTGCACACCGCGGAGCCGGCCACGTACGACGAGACCGCCGGGGGATCCGCAGTGCCCGCACCACGCACGGGAGGACCCCGGGGCGGCTCTGCGCCGGCCGACCGCCAGGCCGCGCTGATCGCGGCCGCACGGCAGGCCGCCGCCCGCCGGGCCGCCGGGCCTGCCGTCCGCGCCACGACGCCGCGCACCCCGGCCGGCCGGGCCAGCACTCCCCGCACTCCCGCCCGCGCGGCGACCCCGCGCGCGGCCTCCACCCGTTCCCCGGGCACCACCGCATCGGCGGCCGCGGCCCGCCCCCGGCTGACCCCCGAGCAGGCCCAGGCGCTGCGGGCCGCCCTCGCCGCCCGCGCCGCCGGGTCGGCCACCGCGGGTCGGGGCACCCGCACCGGGACGGCTCCCCGGCGTCCGACGGCCGGCACGAGCCGCTCCCGCACCGCCCAGCGGTCCCGGCGCCGGACCAAGCGCTCGCGGACGGCCCGGCCCGGCGTCCCCCCGGTCGGCCGCCGCCGCTGGCAGGTGCGGCTCACCCTGGCCGCCCTCGGCCTCGTCCTGCCGGTGCTCGCCGGCCTGCTGGCGCCGGGCACGCAGGCCACCGGGACCGCCGCCGAGCCCACCGACAGCACCAGCCTGGCGCTCGCTGCCCAGGGCACGATGCTCGACGGTGCCGTCCGGTACCGCGCGCTGCAGGCCGACCTCGCCGCGCGGCGGGCCGAGTTCCAGCAGGCGCAGGACGCCGAGCGCGTCGCCCGTGACCGGCTGGCCACCTCGCGGGCCGCCGTCGGGACGCACGCCGCGGCGCTGTACCGGAGCTCCCCGGAGTCGCGGTACCCCCTCCTGTCGCTCAGCGTGCAGCGGCCGGCCGCCACCCCGGACGTCCTGCACAGCGAGGCGCTGGCCGAGCAGGCCGGACGCGACCTCGAGCGGACCGTCGTCCGGGCCGACCGCGCCCAGGCGGACCTGGCGCTCGCCACTCGGCGGACGGCCACCGCGCAGGCGGCCGTGGCGGCCGTGGAACGGCAGGCCGCCGCCGTCCTCGAGGGCGTGCGGGAGCACGCCGACGGGCTCCGGACCGACGTCACCGCGCAGCTGGCGGCACTCGGCACCGGCCCGTCCGCGGGTCCGCAGCAGACCACCAACCAGCAGGCGCTGCGCCGCTGGCAGGACTACCTGGGCGGGCTCACGGTCGCCGGCATCACGCCGCCGCCCGCGGCCGCCCTGGCCGACCCGGCGGCGCTCCCGCCGGGGCTCTCCCCCGCCCTCGACGGGGCCGGCCAGCCGGTGCCGGGCGTGGCGTGGGCCGTCGTCGGCAGCCAGCCGGTGACCGTGCTGCCGGCCGAGACGGTGGCCGCGGTCAGCAGCGCACTGGCGCAGGTCGGCAAGCCGTACGTCCCCGGTGGCGCCGGTCCCGACGTCTACGACTGCGGCGGGCTGGCCGCCGGCGCCTGGCTGCTGGCCGGGTACGCGCTGCCCACCGGCTCGAGCGACCAGTGGGCCGGAGGCGCCGCGGTCCCCCTGGCGCAGCTCCAGGTCGGGGACCTCGTCTTCGCCGACGGCGGGGCCGACGTCGGCGTCTACCTCGGTGAGGGCCAGGTCGTCGCCGCCTCGGCCGCCACCTACCAGGTGGGCGTGCGCGCGCTGCCCGACGGCGCTGCGGCGGTGCGGGTGACCCTGCCCGCACCGGCCCAGACCAACCCGGCGCTCCCCGCCGGCACCGCGGGCCGGGGCGCGTGCGGTGCCCCGCCGGCGCCGGTGGGCCCGGTCAGCCCCGCGTGGGGCGGCTGGTCGAACGGGCGGATCCCCTCCGGGACGCTGTGCTCCATCGCCCGCGGGCACGCCCTGCGGTGCGACGCCGCCGCCGGTTACACGGCGCTGGCCACCGCCTTCGAGACGGCCTTCGGCCGCCCGTTGTGCATCACCGACTCCTACCGGCCCCACGCCACCCAGGTGACGGCGTTCCGGGCCAAGCCGGCACTCGCCGCCGTGCCCGGGACGTCGAACCACGGCTGGGCCCTGGCGGTGGACCTCTGCGGCGGCATCAACGTGGCCGGGACCGCGCAGAACGCCTGGATGGCCGAGAACGCGGGCCGCTTCGGGTTCGTCCAGCCGGACTGGGCCCGCCCCGGCGGCGAGAAGCCGGAGCCCTGGCACTGGGAGTTCGGTCTGCTCAGCTGAGCGGCAGCCGCTGTACAGAGTCCGGGCGAGCGGCCCTGGTGCAAGGCCCCACCCGCGAGCCTGCGAGTGGTGGGGGGCAGCGGGGTCCTTGTTCAGATCCAGCGCAGTCGGGCGAGGTGCTGCCACGGCAGGCGCACGCAGGCTTCACCGGTCTCACCGGCGAGGCGGGCGGCGACACCCGCTCCGGCACACGCCAGCGCCGAGCTCGGGGTCACGACCACGTGCGGGTCGCTCACCGCCAGGCCCGCCGCGGCGATCCGGTCGAGCAGCCGATCCGGCCGCACCAGCACCGCCGAGGCCAGCAGCGGCACCTGGGGGTGTGACCACAGGGCCACCGGGCCCTCGACGCGGAGTTCCCCGGGGACGTCCGCGGACCGGGCGGCGGCCGCCTCGCGGACCCGGCGCAGCTGTTCCCGGCCGAGGTCGGCTGACGGCGTCCAGGGCAGGGCGGTCCGCCCCCGGCGGACGACGACGCGCCAGCCGATCGCGGTCCGGGTCCGATCGGTCCAGTCGAGGACGGCGACGCCGGTCTCCGCCGCGGTCGCGTCCGGTACCGGGCGGGCCTGCACCCAGGCCACGAGGGCGGCGCCCACCGCGTCCGGGCCGGGCGCGACACGGGCGTCGGTCATGTCCTCGGCGAGGTCCTGGAGCGGCACCCGTTGCCGCCGCTCCCCCTCCTCGACGACGAGGACCGGACCGTCGATCCGGTCCTCGACGACGGCGATCCGCAGCCGCGGGGTCGTCAGCCGGGGCAGCACCCCGGACACGGCGTCGCGCAGGTCGGCCACGGTGACCGGTGCGGGGCGCAGCCGCTGCAGCAGGCCGGGGCCACCGCCCGGTCGGGCGTTCACGCGCGTCCCCGGCCGAGCGCGGTGCGCACCGGTGCCGGCAGGGCGGGCAGGTCCAGGACGCTGGCCAGCTCCCGCGCGGACAGCCGGACCGGCAGCACGTCGGCACCCCAGCCCGTCACCCGCCGCACCCGGGCGGCCGGGGCCGGCCACACCGCGTCGCGGGCAGCTGCGACGTGCAGTTCGGTCAGGACGTCGGCCAGGTGCACGGCGGCCACCGGGTGCACGCTGGAGTCGGCCAGTGCACCGCGGACGACGGTCGCCAGCTGCTCGCGGTCGACGGCGGCCAGCCAGTGCGGCAGCAGGACGTCGGGGGTCGGCTCGTCCGCCGCGAGGGCGCTCACCGGGCGCCCTGCCCCGGCACGGGCCCGCTGGTGCGGCGGGGTCCCGTGCGTTCCATCACGATGGAGATATCGGCAGGCCGAGGCGGTATTCGACCCGGAGAACGGCCCATTTCCGCAGACGGAACAGATCAGTCCGCGAGCTCGACCAGACGTTGCTTGAGGCTGCGCTCCACCCGGTCGGCGTGCACGTTCATGTTGCGCACCGAGGTGCCCAGGTCCGCCGACAACTGCGTCTTGGTCCGCCCGCCCCAGGTGGTGAGGTACCAGGTCGCCCAGCCCAGCACGTTGGGCTGCCCGGCCCTCTGGTCCGCCCGCGCGGCCGGGTCGGGGGCGCAGGCGGCGGTCAGCGCGTGCGACAGCAGCGTCTGCTCCGCCTCCCCCATGATCTCGTCCGGCGCCTCGTGCGTGTCCGGGAGCATGATCTCGGCGCCCTCGGGTCCGCCGTCCAGGGACTGCAGGTTGCGCAGGCCGTTGAGCGTCGCCACCGTCTGCGAGTTGCGCCGCAGCGTCGCCACGCTCTGCCCCATGTAGGCGGCCAGTTCCTTCTCGCTCGGCTTGCGCTGGTGCTCGGCGAGGAAGGCCGCGATCGCCTTCTGCTGCTTGTTCTCCGTGTCGGCGGCGGTACGCCCGTGGGCGTTGCGCCCCAGGTCGTGCACCCACTTGGACAGCTGCGTGGCGAGGAACGCGCCGAACGGCACACCCTTGGTCTCGTCGTACTGCCCGACCGCCTTGAGGATCCACTCGCTCACCTGCTGGGTGAGGTCGTCCGGGTCCGGCAGGTGCAGCCGCAGCGTGCTCATGTTCCGCTGCAGCCGCTTCAGGCTCACCGGCAGGTAGTGGCGGCACAGCGCATCGAGGTAGGCCGGCGGCAGGTCCCGGGGCGCCCGGCGGCGCACGCCGGCCTCCGCGCGCAGGCCCACCGTGCCGATCCCGCGCCCGGCGCACCACGCCCGCACCCAGTCGGCGAGCACCGGCCCCGACCCGCACGCGCCGTCCACCCGGTACAGGCCGTCGCCCTGGTCGTAGGTGACCGTGACGCCGTCGGGCAGCTCCCGGCGGAACTCGTCGAGCGGGAGCTCCCGGTCGACGCGGAAGTGCACCCGGTCGCGGGGCGTGATGGGGGCGAGGGTCCACCCCTCGGCCTCGGGGATGCCGCCGAAGACCAGGGGTCCCCGGCCGCGCGCGGCGGCGGACCGGTCGGCGGAGACGGCGGGAGAGGTGGGGATGCGGTCGGACACGGAGAGCTCCTGGCGACTGTGTGGGGAAGACGAGGCCGCGTCGGGCACCAGGACGGCGCCGGGGAGGAGGTCAGCCGGCGAACTGCTCGGCCGGCAGGGGCTGGCGCGGCGCGGGGACGGCGACCTCGGCAGCCGACTCCAGGCGGGCCACCAGGTCGACCGCGGCGGCACGCTCGGCCCCGCTCGGCTCGACCGTGTAGACCGGCATGTGGTCGTACAGCGTCGTGAACACCGCGCTGACGAAGGCGTACGCGGCCTGCGCCTCGGGCGAGAACCGCGCGACGGCCGCCCGCGGGCCGAGCTCGACCCCGACGGTGACGCGGACGACGCGGTCGTCCTTGCTCAGCCCCGTGAGGTCGAAGGAGACGTCGGGGTGCTCCCCGGCCAGCTCGGCCAGCGCGGCGAGGCAGCGCCGGGTCGACCCGCGGCGCGGCCGCAACTGGACGTGCACGACCACGGTGTCGGACTCCGCGTCGAACGCTGCGGTACCGGACTCAGTGACTGCGCTCTGTTGCATGGTGATCGCCCCCTGTGACGTGCTTGGGGCAACTCTCGCGCATGCACGGTGCGGAAACAGCACAACACTCGCTGTGCAGATCGCAGTAGTCGGGCAGTCACTTCGGCAGTTCTTGCCCGTGTCGATAGCGGAACCTGCTGACCCGCTGAGGTGGTCAGCAGGATCCGCCAACAGCAGGGGGTGCTCCCCCGGCCAGTTCTGTCAGCCCGCGGTGTCCTTCGTGACCTGTTCGTGACCTGCCGGCTCTGGCTCGGGAGCGGCCTCCGGTCCGCCCGCCGCCGCGGGGACGAACGCTGCCAGGGCGCTGAGGGTGTCCGCGGTGACCTGCGCCGCCAGCAGGTTGGCCTCGGCGATCTGCCGGTACACCTCCTCGCGGTGGATGGTCACCTCTCGCGGGGCCTTGAAGCCGAGGCGGACGGTGCCGCCGCGGACCTCGACGACGTGCACCTCGATGTCGTCGCCGATGCGGATGGTCTCGCCGACGCTGCGGGTGAGAGTGAGCATGGGTACCCCTCCATGGGTTGTGTGGGAGCCGTCCGTGGCGGTGGTGCTGGCGGGATCCGCCGGGCGCCGTGTGCGCCCGGGGGCGCGGATCGCGCCCCGTGCAGTTATCGGCGCAGGGGACGCCGGATGGGATGGGTGCTGTCCGGCAGGACCACCTGGGTGGCCCGCCAGTTCTCCGGGTTGACCACGATCGGCGCCCGCAGGTTCGCGGTGGCCGCCGCTGGCCCCTCCGGCGGCACCGTCACCAGGCAGTACAGGCGGGCCTCCGTCGACCCGGTGAGCGCCAGGTCGGCCCGCACCGACGGGGGCAGCACGGGCGCGTACCCCGGGAAGTACATGCCCGGGTCGACGGCGAGGAACCGCGGCCCCTCCGGCGCCATGGACTGCAGCCAGAAGAGCCGGCCGTCGCCGTCGGCCGTGACGAGCACGTAGTCGCGGTGCCCGGGGAAACCGGGCAGGGCCTCGGTGAGCGACAGCAGGGGCAGCGTCGCGACGGCCGACAGCGTCATCGCAGGAAGTCCACGAGCGTCGGCTGCAGGGCCTTGGCGGTTGCGGAGAGGGCGGCCTCGTAACCGACCTTCTGCATCTCGAGCTCCATGATCGTCTTCGGCAGGTCGATGCCCTCGACGGCGGAGAGCTGGGTCGTCAGGTCGAGGCCGCGGTCGGCATTGACCTGCTCCGCCTTCTCGATGCGCAGCGCGCGGGCCCCGACGCCGGCCATGGCGGTCAGCATCTGCTCCGTCACCGCGTCGAGCTCGGTCAGGTGGCCGGCCAGCCGGGCCGGGTCCGCGGTGATGTCCCGGCCGATGCGCTCGATGACCGCGAACAGGTTCTCGTCGTCGGCGCCGAACACCTCAGGTCCCGTGACGTCGATCCGTACGACCTCGGTGTCGGAGATCCGGCGCTTCACCTGGTTGCTGGCATCGCCGATGAACTCCCCCGCGTCGTTGTAGGCCTTGCCGCCGTTCGTGACCCCGCCGAACAGCGGACGCCCCTGGATGGTCTGGTTCGCCACGGCGAGCAGTCCCTCCCGCAGCGTCTTGACCTCGGCGGCGAGCGCCTCCTTGCTGGCTGCCGACAGCGCGCCGGTGTTCTGCGCCTGCACGGTGAGGTCGCGGATGCGGCGGGTCATGTCCGTCATGCTGGTGAGGGCCGTGTCGGTCGCCTCGACCCAGCTCCTGCCGTCGGACAGGTTGCGGGCCTGCTGCGCGACGGCGGCCTGGTCGCCACGGGTCTGCATCGCCCGGTTGGCACCCGTCGGCGAGTCCGAGGGGGCGCTGATGGCCCGGCCGGAGGTGAGCTGCTGCTGGAGGTGCCCGACCGCGTCGAGGTTGCGGTTGAGGCCCTGGAGGCTGGTGAGCGCGACCGCGCGCTGGGTGATGCGCATCAGGTCACCGCCCCACGACGCCGGTGCGGTTGATCAGCACGTCGAGCGCCTCGTCGATCGCCGTCACCATTCGGGCCGCCGCCGAGTAGGCGTGCTGGAACTGCAGCATGTTGGACATCTCCTCGTCGAGGTTCACCCCGGCGACCGACTCCCGCGCGGAGTCCACCTGGTTGGTCACCACCGCCTGGATCTCCAGGCGGCGTCCGGCGACGGCGGACTGCACACCGAGCTCGACGATCGCCGCCCGGTAGTTGGCGTCCGGGCCTTCGGCCCCGAGCCGGATCTGGGAGATCCTGTCGGCGTTGCCGCCGTCGAAGGTCGTCGTCCCCACTGCCGCGGCCGAGGCGGCGATCTCCCTGGGGTCGCTGATCATCAGTCGGATGTTGCCTGCGCTCAGCGGTTCCGTCGGGTGCCCGAGGAGAGACTTCCCGGCGACGCCGGCCAGGTCCACCCCCAGGGCGTGGGCCGTGTTGAGCTCGGTGGCCAGCTGCACGGCGATGCCGTCGAGCTCGTCGCGGTATCCCGGCAGGATCTCGCGCAGCGCCGACAGCTGGCCTCCGGCCTTCCCGCCCACCTGGACGGTCACGCCACCGGGATCGGTGACGATGGACGGCGACGTGGCGGAGGCGTCGTCAGCGGTGGCGGCCTTGGCGAGCGTGAGTCGCATGGCCGAGTCGCCTGCCACGAGCGTCAGTCCACCGACGACGACGTTCAGCCCGCCGTCCTTCGTGGGCATGGTCGTGGCGCCGATCTTCTCGGCCAGGCCGACGATCAGCAGGTCGCGCTGGTCGGCCAGCTCGTTGGAGGGGAGCCCGGACAACTCGGCCAGCCGCACCGACTGGTTGAGCTTGGCGATGGCGGTGGTGGCGCTGTTGACATCCTCCACCAGCGCGTCGAGGTTCTCCTGGGTCTGCCCCCACTGCTTGTCGAGCGCGGCGTGGGTGCTGCGCAGCCCCCCGGCGAGCGTGTCCAGGCGCTGCAGCAGCTGACTGCGGGCGGCGAGGTCGTCCGGCGCGTTCACGACGTCGTCCCAGCCGGCCCACATCTCCGACATGACGCTCTGCAGGCCGGTGTCGCCGGGTTCCCGGAACGCCTGCTCGATCGCCTTGTAGGCGTCGTTCTGGGCGGTGAGCAGCTGGCTGCTCGCGCGCTCCACGTGCGCCCGGCCCTCGAGGAAGGTGTCGCGGATGCGCAGCACCTCGTCGGCACTGACCCCTGAGCCGACGCTGTTGCTGACCGAGTAGAAGGCCGCGACCGCGTTGCCACCCTCGGCGCGCAGTTCCGCCCGCTGCCGGGAGTAGCCCTCGGTGTTGACGTTGGCGATGTTCTGCCCGGTGACGTCGAGTCCGCGACGCTGCGCCCAGAGGGCGGTGGTCGCCGTGTTGAGGCCCGAGAAGGTGCTCACAGGGCACCGTCCAGCGTGACGGCGCGGGTCGACTGTGTCGTCGACCGGCCGGTCGAGCCGTACGTGCCGGCCGACGGGGTCTTGACCGACAGCAGCGCGTCGCCGAGAGCGGCCAGGCCACCCTCGATCAGCTCACGGTTGGCGTCGGAGAGGCTCCGCAGTTCGGTGACGAGGACCAGCAGCGCCTCGTGGTGCTTGGCGAACAGGTCGTTCCACGGCGCGGGAGCCGCCTCGGCCAGCTTCCGCAGTGACGGATTGGCGTCCACCCCCAGGCGGGCGGCGATCGCCTCGGTGGTCGCAGCGCGCTCCACCTCCAGCGTGCGCAGCTGGTCGAGGACGACCTCGATCTCGTGCGCGATACGCGCCAGCCAGCGGGTCTTCCCCGTGACGATCAGGTACTGCTTCTCCTCGGCCTTGAACAGCAGCAGGTCCAGCAGCTCCTGCTCGCGCCAGAGCAACGTCGACAGGTGCTGGTAGTCCATTCCCGCCACCGTCCTTCCGTCCTCGCCCCGCGTGCCAGACGTCGGTGCCGCCAGCGGGTTCTCGCTCCAGCCATCGGCACGGGCGCGGGCGAGGTCAAGCCGAGGTGCTCAAGTCCGTCGGGATCCCGTCCGACCAGGAGGTCCCGTCCGCGCTCGCACCTGCCGAGGAAGGGGACGTGAGAGCATCGCGTGCCCCGGTGACCGAGCGGACCCCTGCCTCCCGGCCCCCCACCCTCGCGCGGGGCGGCGCCTCCTCCGGCGCACCGGGTCAGGACGTCGACGCCCTGGTGACCGAGCACCTCCCCCTCGCCGCGTTCGCCGTCAACGCCGTGGCCTCCCGCATCTCCCTCCCCGGTCACGTCAGCCGCGAGGACCTCCTCTCCTGCGCTCGCGTGGCGCTGGTCGAGGTGGCGCGGCGCTTCGACCCGTCGGCGGGTGCCTCGTTCGCCACGTACGCACTGGCGCGGCTGCAGGGCGCGGTCCTGGACGAGCTGCGGTCCGGGGACTGGGCGAGCCGCAGCGTCCGGGCCGCGGCGCGACGCACGGACGCCGCCGCGGACGCCCTCGCGATGTCCCTGGGCCGGCCGCCGACGCGCGAGGAGCTCGCCGCCAGCCTGGGCATCGCCCGGAGCGACCTGGAGTCGCTCCAGGTCGACGTGCACCGGGCGGTCATGGTGAGCATCGACGCCGAGTCCGGGCCGGACGGCTCCTCCCTCGACCTGCCCGACACCGGGGAGTCCCCCGAGCGGGCCCTGCTGCGCAGCGAGCGCAGCCGCTACCTGCACGAGGCGATCCAGGCTCTACCGGACCGGCTGGACGAGGTCGTCGAGCGCAACTTCTTCGGCGGCGAGTCGCTGACCGACATCGCCGCGGACCTGGGCGTCACCCTCTCCCGCGTCTCCCAGATGCGTGCCCGCGCCCTCACCCTGCTGCACGCGGCGATGAGCGAGGTGTGGGAGGGCAAGGCCGTCCCGGCGGACGGCGGTGTGCGGGCACGCAACCAGCAGCGCTCCTACGTCGACCGGGTCGCGGGCCGCAATGCCCCGCCATCGGCGGCACCCCCCGTCCCGCACACGGCGCCGCCGCTCCCCCGGCAGCGGAACCCATGGGCGGACGTCGCTCGGAGCAGCGCCCGACCCGCCTGAGTGAGGTTGCACGAAAAAGATCCGGCACTCGCCTCAAGAGCCGGCTCCAACCGGCCGTAACCACTCATGCACCACCCGCAGCACGGATGCAGCGGGCAACGGGAGAACGACCCGATTCCAAGGAGGAACACAGTGGGTCTCAGCGTCAACACCAACGTCGCGGCACTCAACTCGTACCGCAACCTGTCGGTCACCGACGGCCAGATGAACAAGTCGCTGGAGCGCCTGTCCAGCGGGTTCCGCATCAACCGCGCCGCCGACGACGCGGCCGGCCTGGCCATCTCCGAGGGCCTGCGCTCACAGATCGGTGGCCTCAAGGTCGCCGTCCGCAACACCCAGGACGGCATCTCGGTCGTGCAGACCGCTGAAGGTGCGCTCACCGAGACGCACAGCATCCTCCAGCGCATGCGCGACCTGGCCGTGCAGAGCGCCAACGACACGAACGACAACGCCTCTCGTGACGCCATCAACGCGGAGGCCACCGCGCTCGAGGCCGAGCTGACCCGCATCGCCGAGAAGACGACCTTCAACAACGTCAAGCTGCTCGACGGCAACTACACGGCCAAGTCCTTCCAGGTCGGGTACGCAGCCGGGGACACCATCAGCGTCGACATCGTCTCCACCGGCGCGCAGGGCGTGAAGGCGACCTGGGCCAACGGTGCCGCCAGCACCGCGGCCGCGGTCGCCACGCTCGAGGTCGGCGGGGTCTCCGTCACCACCGGCACCCTGTCGGTCAGCACGGACGCCAACAACATCGCCGACCAGCTGAACAACGACGGCGCGTTCTCGGCGGTCTTCACCGCTTCGGTCACCTCTGCGGGTGGCCTCGAGATCCGTGCCAACGACGCCAGCCTGGCCGACACCGCCATCACCATCACGGGCACCGGCCTCGCCGGCGCCAAGACGGACACGGCCAACGCCACGGGCACCGGCGGCTTCTCCGCCACCGCCCTGGGCGTCGACGTCAACCTGTCGACCAAGGCCGGCGCCAACGCCGCGATCACCGCCCTGGACACCGCGATCAAGGCCGTCTCGACCTCGCGGGCCAACCTGGGTGCGCTGCAGAACCGGTTCGAGCACACCATCAACAACCTCAACGTGACCGCCGAGAACCTGACCGCCTCGGAGTCGCGGATCCGCGACACGGACATGGCCAAGGAGATGACCAACTTCTCCCGCACCCAGATCCTGTCGCAGGCCGGCACCTCGATGCTGGCGCAGGCCAACCAGGCCTCGCAGAGCATCCTCAAGCTGCTGGGCTGATCGAGGAGCACCACCTGAGCAGGACCTAGCACCACCCGGTGAGGGGGGAGGCCCCGGCCTCCCCCCTCACTGCGCTCTCCCCCCACCGCACCACCCGAGCCCCGAGGAGCTGTCTTGGCAGGCATGAGCGTCGGCGGACTGGTGTCCGGCATGGACACCCAGACGATCATCAGCCAGCTGATGCAGATCGAGGCCAATCCGCAGACGCTGCTCAAGCAGCGCCTCTCGGCCACGCAGTCCCAGGCCACCGCCTACCGCGCCCTCAACACGCGTTTCGACGCGTTGCGCAGCGCCGCCGAGGCGCTGACCACCGACGCCAACGCCTGGAAGCCCGCGAAGGCCACCGCCTCTTCGACCACCGTCACCGCGAGCGCCTCCGCGGGCGCCGCGCCGGGGTCGGTGACCTTCACCGTGAACAACGTCGCCACCTCCCACTCGGTGCGCAGCGACAAGATCTGGACGGTCACCGGCACCCAGACCGCGGCCGACCTCGACTACGGCGCGACGACCCTCGACATCACCATGGGTGGCACGACGACCACCCTGGACCTCGATCGCGACGGAAACGGCACCGCCACGCTCGCCGAGGCCGCTGCCGCCATCAACGCCAAGACGGAGCTCGGGCTGACCGCGACAGCGGTCAGGGTCTCCCCCACCGAGTACCGGCTGCAGGTCGCGACCAGCAAGACCGGGGCGAGCTCCGAGTTCACGGTCGGTGCGGCCGGCACCTTCGACCCCGTCACCCAGGGGGCCGACGCCAAGCTGACCGTGGGCACCGGGCCCGGCGCGTTCACCATGACCTCGTCCACCAACACCTTCACCGGGCTGCTGGACGGCACCGTGATCACCGTCAGTGAGCCCGCAGCGGCCGTCACCCTCAAGGTGGCCGCCGATCCCGAGGCCCTCGCGACCAAGGTCGCGGCCCTGGTCAACGCGGCGAACGGCCTGCTGGACTCGATCAGCTCCTACACCGACTACGAGAGCACGTCGGCGGCGCTCAAGGGGGACGCGACCCTGCGTCAACTGTCGGGGCAGATCCTCGACACGGTCGCGCGGGCACTGGGGTCGAACGGGTCGTTGTCCGTCGCAGGGGTGGAGCTCAGCAAGGACGGCCAGCACCTGGACTTCGACAAGGCCACGTTCGTCAGCAAGCTGACCGCCGAACCGGCTCTCGTGCAGGGTCTCTTCACCGGGACGAGCAGGACGAACGGCCCGGACGGAACCGCCGGCACCACGGACGACGTGACCACACCCACCGGTCTCGCCGCCCGTCTCGCGGCGCTGGCCAAGACGGCCTCGGATGACACCACCGGCACGCTGACGCTGCTCGCCAAGGGCAAGGACTCGACCGCCGAGGACCTCCAGGACCGCATCGACGCCTGGGACATCCGCCTCGAGTTGCGGCGCACCACGCTGACCCGGCAGTTCACCGCCATGGAGGTCGCGCTGAGCTCCCTGCAGAACCAGTCGTCCTGGCTGTCGTCGCAGATCAGCAGCCTGCCGTCGTGGAACACCAACTCCAAGAGCTGACGTCCAAGGACCCCGCACCACCCCTGATCCACCCCTGACCCAGGAGTACCCCATGAGTGCCGCCGCCCTGCGCGCCCGTTACCTGGGCGACACGGTCGCCACCGCCTCGCCGCAGCAGCTCCTCGTCATGCTCTACGACCGCCTGGCTCTCGACCTCGAGCGGGCAGAGACCGCGCTGGCCGCCCGCGACCGCGAAGAGGCCAGCGCCCAACTGCAGCACGCCCAGGAGATCGTCTTCGAGCTGCGCAGCAGCCTGCAGGTCGACGTCTGGGAGGGCGGCCCACGCCTGGCTGCGCTCTACACCTGGCTGATCGGCGAGCTCATCCAGGCCAACGTCAAGGCCGATCGCAACCGGGTCGTCTCCTGCCGCCAGGTCGTCGAGCCGCTCCGCGACGCGTGGCGGCAGGCCGCCGTCTCGCTGGCCGCCGCGCCCGCATGACCGCCGACCGCCCCTCCCCCGGTCGGGACGGCGATCCCCACGCGGAGTGGGCGACCGTCCTCGACGAACTGGAGGGCGAGGTCCTCGCCGCCGAGGCGAGCATGGACGCCGAGCGGAACGAGGAGGTCGAGGCCTGGGGACGCCGGTCCGCGGACTGGGTGCCGCCCACCGGTCTCGGCCCCGTCCCGGCCGACCTGCGGGAGCGCGCCGCCCGCCTGCTCCAGCACCAGCTCGCCGTCGCCGAGGCACTGGTCGAGGCGATCATCCAGTCCCGCCGGCAGCGCGACGTCGCCGCCCGCATGACCTACGCCGCGCCGCGGCCCGCAGCCTCCTACATCGACCAGGCCCTCTGACGCCCGGCCCGCCCGAACCCCACCCGCACTCCCCGCCCCCCGCGGTCACCGGTCCCCCGGTGCCGCGGGGGGCGTGGTCGTTCCCCGGACCTGCTCACTCCCAGCAGTCACACCCGCCTCGTTCACACCATCTGCCAACTCCGGCCACTCCCGTGGGCGACATCTGGTCATGCCTGGGACTCGGGATGCCGATGGAGCAGGAGCACGGACAGCACAGCCCCTCGCCACGGATCGGCGGACCCCTCACTCGCTCGCGAGTGTCTTTCCGCGTACCCGGAGGTCGATCGTGTCCTGCCCTGCCCACCTGGCGAGCGCCCGATGATCGGCGACGTCACCTCGACAGTGCTGCACGCCGCCCTGAGCGGGCTGGCCCAGCGGCAGCGCGTCACCTCCGACAACATCGCGAACGTCAACACCCCGGGCTTCCTCGCCGGCCGCGTCGCCTTCGAGTCCGACCTCCGCAGCCAGCTGCGCAACGGGCAGACGCCGACCGTCAGCGGCGGCACCGTCGCACGGTCGCTGGAGCCGACGAACACCAACGGCAACAACGTCAACCTCGACAGCGAGACGATCATCGCCACCGAGACCGGTCTCCGCTACCAGCTGGCCCTCAACGCGCTCGACGGCAAGTACAGCGTCCTGCGCACGGCCCTGCGGACGGCGTGACCGGCGTGTTCGACAGCCTGAACGTCGCCGGCTCCGGCCTCCTCGCCCACCGGAAGTGGCTCGACGCCGTGTCCGACAACGTCTCCAACCTCAACACCGTCACCAGCACCGACGAGGAGGCGTTCCGCGAGCGCTTCGTCGTCGCCCAGGCCGTGGACTACGGCTCCGGTGAGGGCGGGGTGCGCGTCGCCAGTGCCGAGTTCGGCAGCGGCGAGGGCCGGCCGGTCTACGCGCCCGACCACCCGCTGGCCGACGCCGAGGGCTACGTGAAGTACCCCGACATCGACCTCGGTGAGCAGATGACCCAGATGGTCATGGCCCAGCGCGGTTACCAGGCGAACATCGCGACCGTCGAGCGCGCCACGAACGCGTACCAGGCCGCCCTGCAGCTCGGGAAGAACGCGTGACGTCGCCGATCGGGGGCGTCGCGTTCCCCACGATGTCCATGCCGTCGATGTCCATGCCGTCGATGTCCATGCCGTCGATCGGTGCGATCGGTGACGTCGCCGCCACCACCGAGGCGGCCGCCGGCACGCAGTCGGCCACGGGGTCCGGCTTCGCCGGCGTCCTGGCCACCGCGCTGGACCAGCTGCAGACGACGCAGTCGGCGACCAACGACCTGGCCACCCAGGCCGCCACCGGCGACCTGCGGGACGTGCACGACTACATGATCGCGGCCAACGAGGCGAAGCTCGCCACCGAGATGGTCGTGACCGTCAAGAACAAGGCAGTTGAGGCCTTCAACGAGATCATGAGGATGCCGGTCTGATGCCTGCCGCCCTCGCCGGGCCGCTGGAGCGCATCCGCTCCGCGCTGTCCACGATCAGCCTCGGCCAGAAGGTCGTCATCGGCCTCCTGGCCGCGGGGCTGCTCCTCGGTGGGTTCTTCTTCGTCCGGTGGACGACCGCCCCGACGATGGCTCCGCTGTTCTCCAACCTGGCCTCGACCGACGCGTCGGCGATCGTCGACGAGCTCAACGCCGCCGGCGTCGCCTACGAGCTCGCCGACGGCGGCGGCACGATCATGGTCGCCAACGACGCCGTCTACGACCTGCGGCTGTCGATGAGCGGCAAGGGCCTGCCCGCCGGCTCCGACACCGGGTACGCGCTGCTCGAGGAGCAGGGCATCACCACCAGCGAGTTCCAGCAGCAGGTGTCCTACCAGCGTGCCCTCGAGGGCGAGCTGGCCAAGACGCTGGAGGCGCTGGACGGCGTCCGGTCGGCGGTCGTGCACGTGGCCCTGCCCGAGGACGAGGTCTTCGTCTCCGACGAGCAGGAGCCCACCGCCTCGGTGCTGCTGGACCTGGCCCCGGGCACGTCGCTGTCCGGCGGGCAGGTCCAGGCGGTCACCAATCTCGTCTCCTCGAGCATCGAGGGGATGGAGCCCGACCAGGTCACCGTCGCCGACTCCACCGGCACGGTGCTCTCGGCGCCGGGCCAGGGCGTGACCTCGGCCGCCGGTGACGCCCGCTCGCAGCTGGAGCAGGAGTACGAGGACCGGCTGGCCAGCAACGCCCAGGTGATCCTCGACCGGGTGCTCGGCCCGGGCAACGCCCAGGTGTCGGTGCGCGCCGACCTGGACCTCAACCAGCGCGACACCACCTCGAAGACCTACACGTACGAGGAGGGCACGCCACCGGTCTCGGAGAGCACCAGCACCGAGGAGTACACCGGCACCGGCGCCACCGTCGGTGGCGTGCTCGGTCCGGAGAACACCGCCGACGCCGGCGGGAACGGCGAGTCGACCTACAACAAGGAGTCGACGACGTCCAACAACGCCGTCGGCGAGACCGTCGAGACCGTCCAGGGCGCACCGGGGGCGATCAACCGGCTGACCGTCTCGGTGGTCATGGACCAGGCGGTCGCGGGCAACCTCAACCAGAACCAGGTCCAGGACCTCATCGGCAACGCCGTCGGCCTGAACGAGGCCCGCGGGGACGACATCACCGTCGCCTCGATGGCCTTCGACACGACCGCTGCCGACCGGGCCGCCGCCGAGCTGGAGGCCGCCGAGGAGGCGGAGAGGCAGGCCCAGCTCTGGTCGATGATCAAGACCGGCGGCATCGCGCTGGGCATCGCCCTGCTGGTGCTCATCGTCTGGCTGCGCTCGCGCCGCAACCGGGAGGACGACGAGGACTACGAGGAGCTCGGGCTGCCCGACGACGTGCTCGCCGAGCTGGACCGGATCCGCATCGAGAGCACCCGCGAGATCCCGGTCGACAACGCCCGGGCCGAGCTCGAGGCCGCGGAGCGGCAACGGGTGCGCGGCGAGATCGCCACCATGGTCAGTGAGAAGCCCGACGAGGTCGCGGCGATGCTCCGCGGCTGGTTGAGCGAGGGGAGCAGGTCGTGACGCTGGCCAGCGTGGAGCAGATGGTCGGGATCTCCCCGGCCGCCCAGACCGCCGCCCTGCCGGCGGTGCGGCAGGCCCCGGACATGCCGGGGATCCGCAAGGCCGCGGTGTTCATCGCGCAGCTGAGCAAGGAGGAGGCCGGCAACCTGCTGGCCAAGATGCGCCCGCGCGAGGTCGAGCAGATCACCCGCGAGCTCATGAAGCTGGGCACGGTGGAGCCCGACGACGTCGACGGGGTCCTCGACGAGTTCCACCACCTCATGACCGCCCAGCGCTTCGTGGGCCGGGGCGGGCTGGACTTCGCCCGCGAGGTCCTCGCCGCCGGCCTCGGGGAGGACAAGGCGGAGGGCATCCTGTCCCGGTTGAACGTCGTCTACTCCGAGGTGCCGTTCTCCTCGCTGCGCAACGCCGACGTCCGTCAGCTGGTGACCTTCCTGAAGGACGAGCACCCGCAGACGATCGCGCTGGTGCTGGCGCACCTGACCGCGGCGCAGTCGGCCGAGGTGCTGTCCGGGTTCGCCCCGGAGCAGCAGGCCGCGGTCGCGCACCGCATCGCGACCATGGACCGCACCTCCCCGGAGATGGTGCGGCTGGTCGAGGAGGAGCTCGGCCGCCGCATGGGGTCGCTGCTCGCGCACCAGGACATGAGCACCGTGGGTGGCGTCGAGACCCTCGTGGAGATCATCAACCGCTCCCCGCGCCCGACCGAGCGGTCGATCCTCGAGTGGCTGGACGCCACCGACCCGGACCTGGCCGACCAGGTCCGGTCCCAGATGTTCGTCTTCGAGGACATCGTCACCATCGACGACCGGTCGCTGCAGCTGGTGCTGCGCGAGGTGGAGGCCAACGACCTGGCCACCGCGCTCAAGGGCGTCCGGCCCGACGTCCGGGACAAGGTGGTCCGCAACCTCTCCGAGCGGGCCGCGGAGAACCTCGCCGAGGAGATCGAGCTGCTCGGCCCGGTCCGGACCCGCACCGTCGAGGAGTCCCAGGCCAAGGTCGTCGGGATCATCCGCACCCTCGAGGAGC
This sequence comes from Geodermatophilus sabuli, assembly GCF_900215145.1. GTDB lineage: Bacteria > Actinomycetota > Actinomycetes > Mycobacteriales > Geodermatophilaceae > Geodermatophilus > Geodermatophilus sabuli. The sequence continues at coordinate 215,747 of NZ_OBDO01000009.1, forward strand.
AGGGCGTGCTGACCATCTCGCGTGGCGGGGACGATGAGTTCGTCGCGTGACGACGGCAGCCCGCGGGAGAGCGCGCTGCTGCGGGGGGCCTCCGCCGCGGCGGCGGCGCCGTACCGCGGCACCGTGCCCCCGCCGCGCGAGGCCCCGCCCCCGGTCGAGCGACGGACGACGATCCGCCGGGCCGCCGACATGCCGGTGCCGGCCAACCGCCCCTCCTTCCGGCTGGGCGACGTCTATGCCGAGGAGCTCGCCCGGCTGCGCGAGCACGCCCGCCGCGAGGGGTACGCCGCCGGCCACGCCGAGGGTGTCCAGGCGGCCGGCGCGGTCGTCGCCGAGGCCGAGCGGGCCGCCGAGGCGCGCCTGGCCGAGGTCCAGGCCCGCTGGGAGCGCCGCCTGGTGTCGGCCACGGCAGCCCTGGGCGCGGCGGTCGACCAGCTGGAGGAGGCCGCCGTCCCGGTGGCCGAGGACGTGCGCGACTCGGTCATCTCCATCGTGCTGACCCTCGTCGAGGACCTGCTCTGCCGGGAGCTGGCCATCGCCGACTCCCCCGCGCTCGACGCGCTCCGGCGGGCGCTGACCCTGTGTCCCGCCGAGGCGCCGACCGTCGTCCGGCTGCACCCGGACGACCTCGCCGAGATCCCCGAGGAGGCGCTCGTCGCACTGCCCGACACCGTGCGGGTCGTCGGTGACCTCTCGGTGGAGCGGGCCGGCGCGGTCGCCGAGACCGGCCCCTCCCGCGTCGACGCCCAGCTGGGCAGCGCGCTCGAGCGGGTCCGGGCGGTGCTCGCCCCGTGAGCGGGCTCGGGCTGCTCGACCGCGCCCGGGCCGCCGCCCGGCCGCAGGTCACCGGCCAGGTGGTGGGGGCGATGGGCCTCACCCTCTCCGTCGAGGGCATCGTCGCCTCCGTCGGCGACCTGGTGGAGGTCAACCCCGGCCCCCGCGGGTTGCTCGCGGAGGTGGTGGCGGTCACCCGCGACCGGCTGACCTGCATGCCGCTCGGCGAGCTCTCCGGCGTGCACGCCGGCGCCCGGGTGCGCGCCACCGGCATGCCGCTGCAGGTCCCGGTCGGCGAGGCGCTGCTCGGCCGCGTCCTCGACGGCCTGGGCCGGCCGGTGGACGGCGGCCCGCCCCTGGAGGGCGGGCTGGAGTTCGTCGACCTGGTCAGCGAGACCCCGCACCCGCTGGCGCGCAGCCGCGTGCAGGAGCCGCTCACCTTCGGCGTCCGCGCCCTGGACACGCTCGTCCCCTGCGGCAAGGGTCAGCGGCTGGGCATCTTCGCCGGCTCCGGCGTGGGCAAGTCGACGCTGCTGTCCCAGATCACCCGCGGGACCGACGCCGACATCCGGGTCATCGGTCTGATCGGTGAGCGTGGCCGCGAGGTCAAGGAGTTCCTCGAGGAGAACCTCGGCCCCGAGGGCATGGCGCGCACCGTCGTCGTCGTCGCCACCTCCGACGAGCCGCCGCTGGTGCGGCTCAAGGCGGCGTTCGTCGCCACCCGGATCGCGGAGGGCTTCCGGGACCAGGGCCGCGACGTACTGCTGCTCATGGACTCCATCACCCGGACGGCGATGGCCCAGCGCGAGGTGGGCCTCTCCGCCGGGGAGCCGCCCGCCACCCGCGGCTACCCGCCGAGCGTCTTCGCGATGATGCCCAGGCTGCTGGAGAAGGCCGGCACCGCCGCCACCGGGTCGATCACCGGCCTGTACACGGTGCTCGTCGACGGCGACGACCACAACGAGCCGATCGCCGACACCGCCCGTTCCATCCTCGACGGCCACATCGTGCTGACCCGCAAGCTCGCCACCGCGGGGCACTTCCCGGCCATCGACGTCCTGGAGTCGATCTCTCGCGTGGCCGGCGCCGTCGTCCCGCCACCGCAGATGACCGACGCCCGCGAGGTCCGGCGGCTGATGGGCGCGCTGCGCGACGTCAAGGAGCTCATCGAGATCGGCGCCTACCAGGCCGGCAGCGACCCGCTGGTCGACCGTGCCCGGCAGCTGGCCCCGGCGATCGAGGCGTTCCTGCAGCAGCCGACCGGCGAGCTGACCCCGGCCCCGGAGTCGTGGGCGTGGCTCAACCGGATCGTGAGCGCGGCGTGACGCTCCCCCGGTCCACCCGGTGAAACGGGGACGGTTCCGCCTGCAGCCGGTGCTCGAGGTCCGGCGGGTCGAGGAGCGCGCCGCTGCCCTGGCCGCCGCCGAGGCGGCCCGCGCGGCCGCCGACGCCGACCGCCGGGCCGCCGAGGCCGAACGCGCCGTCGCCGCCACCGTGCCGACCGGGGCCGTGAGCTCCGGCGTCTTCCGCGCCGGGATGGTGCTCGCCCGGGTGGCGGCCGAGGACGCCGCGGCCGCCCGCGCGCTGGCGACCGCCTCCGCCGAGCAGGCCGAGCTGGTGCGCGCTGCCTGGACGGCGGCGGCGCAGCGGACCAAGGGACTGGAGCGGTTGCGCGAACGTCACCTCCAGGCGGTCCGACTGGCCGAGCAGGCTGCCGAGGAGAGGACCGTGGACGACCTCGTGACCGGCCGATCGGGCCGCCGCACCCCCGCCGGGGAGGTGCCGTGGACGGGCTGATGGCCGTACAGGCCCGGATCAGCGAGATCCAGACGCGGTTCGCCGTCCCCGTGCAGGTCTCGACCGGCAGCGCGTGGGCGGCGGCGGCCTCGGCCGCCGGGCTCAGCGGCACCGGCTCGACGTCGGCCGCCGCCACTGGCTCGGCCGGCGCCGCCTCGGAGCAGGCGGTGGTCGCGGAGGCGCAGAAGTACCTGGGTGTCCCCTACCTGTGGGGCGGGACGGACCCGGCGAAGGGCCTGGACTGCTCCGGCTTCACCAAGCTCGTCTTCGGCAACCTCGGGATCGACCTGCCCCGCACCTCCTCCCAGCAGGCCACCGCCGGCACCGCCGTGGCCTCGCTGACCGACGCCCGCCCCGGCGACCTGGTGTTCTTCGACCACTCCTCCCGTCCCGGCATCGACCACGTGGGCGTCTACATCGGCGACGGGAAGATGATCGCCGCGCCGCAGGAGGGCGAGACGGTCAAGGTGCAGTCGGTGGGGAACCCCACCGTCATCCGCCGGGTCCTGCCGGAGCAGGCCGTGGCGGCGGTCTCGGTGTCCCCCGGCGCCGCGCTGTCCGGCGTCCCCTACGCCGACCTGTTCACGCGGGCCGGCAACCGGCACGGCGTCGACCCGGCGCTGCTCGCGGCGGTGGCCTCGAAGGAGTCCGGCTTCAACGCCTCGGCGGTCTCGCCGGCCGGCGCCCAGGGCCTCATGCAGTTCATGCCGGCCACCGCGGCCGGGCTCGGGGTGGACCCGTTCGACCCGGCCTCTGCGGTCGACGGCGCGGCCCGCTACCTGAGCCAGCTGACCGGCCGGTTCGGCTCGACCGAGCTGGGGCTGGCCGCCTACAACGCCGGGCCGGGAACGGTGAGCCGCCACGGCGGCATCCCGCCCTACCCGGAGACCCAGGACTACGTCCGGTCCGTGATGAGCAAGGCGGCGACGTACCGATGACAGTTCCCGTGATGCCGGCGGCGCCTCCGGCCGTCCCCGGCGCCGGCACCGCAGCGGCCGACCCGGCCGCCGGGCAGGAGTTCGCCTCCGCCCTGGACGACGCGGTCGCCGGCAACCCGGGCCGCGGCCGGGACGACGCGCCCGCGGCCGAGGCCACTCCCGACGACGAGACGACCACCGCCCCCACCGACGCGCCTCCGGCCGACGCCACGGTGCCCGCGGTGACGGGGATGCCCCCAGCCCTGTGGCTGCTGCTGCACGGCGGGGCGACCACCCCCGCGGAGGGGACCGCCTCTGGCGCGGCCGACGGCACCGCGGTGTCGGCCACCAGCTCGACTGCGCCCGGCGCCCCGGCCGTCCCGGCCGTCCCGGCTGCTGGAGTCCCCGGTGCCGCCGTCCCGGCGGAGTCCCTCGGCGGCGCCCCGGTGCTGCCCGGCCCGGCTCCGACCGGCAGCCCCGCTGTCCCGGAGCCCGCGGCGCGGTCCACCACCGTCGCCACGCCGATCCCCGCGATCCCGGCGGACGGGACCGGCCCACTGCCGGGGCTCACCGTTGTCCCCGCGCCCCCCGCCGCCACCGACGGCGCGCCGACCCCCACGTCGGCCACGACGGGCCCCGGCGCCACCGCACCCGGCCCACCGCCGGCCGACACCGCGTCGACCGGCACGGGCACCGGCGCCGGCGCGGATCCCGGGCAGGACTCCCCCGCGCCGGCCGCACCGACGCCCACGAGCCCGACGCCTCCCGGTCCCGTGCCGGTCCCGACGATCGTTGCGCCGCAGGCGGCGGCCGCCCCGGCCGGCGCCGTACCGCCTGTCGCCACCCAGGTCGCCTCGCACGTCGCCGTCCTGCGCACCGCACCCGACGGCGTGCACACGATGACCGTCGTCCTGACGCCGGAGACCCTCGGTCAGGTCGAGGTGCAGGTGACCCTCCAGCACGGCGCGGTCGACCTCACCCTGCGCGGCGCCACCGAGGCGGGGCGGAACGCCCTCCTCGACGCCCTCCCGGAACTGCGCCGGGACCTGCAGAACGCCGGCCTGAACTGCACCAACGCCTCGGTCGACCGCGGACCGGGCAACGGCTGGGCCGCCGCCCAGCAGCACGCCTTCGGCGACCGCAACGGGGGTCAGGACCGCGGCGACGGCCGCCCCCGGCCGTGGTCACGGGCCGGCGACCCCGGTGGGGGCCGCCCGGCCCCCACCGCCCTTCCCTCCACGTCCACCGGCGTGGACGTCCGCGTCTGAGAACGGAGAACGGCGACCATGCCCGACGCAGTCAGCAGCGCCGGGGCGGCTCACACCCCGCCCTCGACGACGGTGGACCGGCCCGACCAGATGGGGAAGGACACCTTCCTCAAGCTCCTGGTGGCCCAGCTGCGCTACCAGGACCCGTCCAACCCGGCCGACAGCAGCCAGATGATGTCGCAGACCGCGACCTTCAGCCAGGTCGAGAAGCTCGAGCAGATGGTCGAGCAGAACGCCTCACTGCTCGCGCTGCAGCGGTCCAGCAGCGCCGGCGCGCTGGTCGGCCGGACCATCACCTACACCGACACGACCGGTGCCAGCGCGTCCGGGGTCGTCACCTCCGTCCGGCTCGGCACCGACAGCGCCGACGCCGTCGCGATGATCGGCTCGACTCCCGTCGAGATGGGCCGCATCACCGAGATCGCCCAGACCACCACGTCCTGACCCGCCCGGTCGGTTTCCGCGGAAACCGTCGTCCCTGAGGAGTCCCTCCCGATGCTTCGCTCCATGTTCTCGGCCATCTCCGGCCTCCGCGCGCACCAGACCAAGATGGACGTCACCGGCAACAACATCGCCAACGTCAACACCGTCGGCTACAAGAGCCAGCAGACGGTCTTCGAGGACACCCTGTCGCAGGTCCTGCGGTCCGGCGGGTCGGCGAACCAGGACCGCGGTGGCACGAACCCCGCGCAGGTCGGTCTCGGCGTCAAGCTCGGTGGCATCACCACCAACTGGACCCAGGGCGCCACGCAGAACACCGGTCGCTCCACCGACTTCATGATCGAGGGCGACGGCTTCTTCGTCGTGCAGGCGGGCAACGAGCAGCTGTTCACCCGCGCCGGGTCCTTCAGCTTCGACGCGGCGGGCAACCTGGTCACCAACAGCGGCGCGATCCTGCAGGGCTGGACCGCGGAGAACGACGGCACGGTGAACGCCAACGGCCCGATCAGGAACCTGTCGATCCCCTACGGCCAGGGCACCGCGCCCAGGCCCACCGGGGCCGGCGCCGTGGAGGGGAACCTGAAGGCCGGTCCGCTCACCGCTCCCCCGACGACGGTGGAGACCAGCATCACCATGTACGACGACCTGGGCGTCGCGATCCCGGTCACCTACACGTTCATCCAGACCGGCGAGAACGCCTGGACGGTGGAGGCGACGACCCCGGACCCCGCTGACCCGACCACGCCGATCAGTCTCGCCCCCGCCACGGCGGTGACCTTCGACGGGACAGGCGCCCTGCTCACCGGCGGGAGCCTCACCCTGGGCACCGCCGCTGCAGCCGGGATCGACTTCGCGGCCGACGTGACGGTCGACCTCACCGGGTTGACCCAGTACGGCAGCGCCTCCACCGCCACCGCGTCGGACCAGGACGGCTACAGCGCCGGCACCCTGCAGTCCTTCAGCCTCGGCAGCGACGGCACGATCACCGGCATCTTCTCCAACGGCGAGCGGAAGACCCTCGGCCAGCTCGCCCTCGCCTCCTTCGACAACCCCAGCGGCCTGGAGAAGGCCGGCAGCAGCACGTTCCGCGCCGCCAACAACTCCGGGCTCGCCGCCATCGGGCAGGCCGGCGCCGGCGGCCGGGGCCTGCTCGCCGCGGGCGCCCTGGAGATGTCGAACGTCGACCTCTCCGAGGAGTTCACCGGGCTGATCGTCGCCCAGCGTGGCTTCCAGGCCAACAGCCGCGTCATCACCAGCTCCGACGAGATCCTGCAGGACCTGGTGAACCTCAAGCGCTGATGGAGGACCTCCCCCAGGGGTCCACCACTCGCACGCTCGTGGCCGGCCCCCCGGGGGAGGCCACCCGGCCCGGTCCCTCCTGCGAGGGGCCGGGCCGTCGCGCGTCCGGACGACGTTCCCGCAGGTCACCCCACGGGGTGAGGCCACCCGTTCGGCTCAAGGCACCCGCCCGCGGGGCCGATGTACCACCACAGACCGGTGACGCTCCGGCGACACACCCGCCCCCTCCGATCGAGCAAGAGGACCCCACCCGTGATCCGTGTGACGCGCCTGAACGGAGAGCGGTTCGCGCTCAACCCCGACCTGGTCGAACGGGTCGAGGGCCACCCCGACACCGTCGTGTTCCTCGTGGACGGCACCAAGTACGTCGTGACGGAGAGCGTCGAGGAGGTGCTCGTGGAGATCCGCGAGTACCGGGCCAGCATCCTCGCCACCGCCTACGAGATGGACCGCGGCACCTACCGCTCCCCGGTGCGCGCCGCCGACGACGACGGTCGCGCCGCCGTCGTCCCCTTCCCGGCGCGCGAGGAGCGCTGACCCATGGACCCGGCCACCCTCATCGGCATCGTCGTCTCGATGGTCGCCCTCCTGGTCTTCATGGTCCTGGAGGGCGCCGACCCGAGCTCCCTGATCTTCCTGCCGGCGATCATCCTCGTCATCGTCGCCACCTTCGGCGCGGCGATGTCCAGCCAGACGATGGCCGACCTCAAGAAGATGCCGGCCTGGTTCAAGATGGCCGTGCTCCCGGCGAAGGTGCCGCCGGCGTCCGAGCAGATCCAGACCCTGGTGAGCCTCGCGGAGAAGGCCCGCAAGGAGGGCCTGCTGGCGCTGGAAGCCCAGGTCAAGCTGATCGAGGACCCGTTTCTCAAGCGCGGGCTGCAGATGGGCATCGACGGCACCGACCCCGAGCAGCTGCGCGGGGTCCTGGAGGGCGAGATCTCCGCCAAGAAGGCGGAGGACAAGGTCGCCGCCAAGTTCTTCAACGCCATGGGCGGCTACGCGCCCACGATCGGCATCATCGGCTGCGTCGTCGGCCTGATGAACGTGATGGGCAACCTCGAGGACCCGGCGTCCCTCGGCCCGATGATCGCCTCGGCGTTCGTCGCGACCCTCTGGGGCGTCATGTCCGCGAACTTCTGGTTCCTCCCGATGGGCGCCAAGATCCTGCGCGTCAGCGAGCTGCAGGCCGCGCAGATGGAACTGCTCGTCGAGGGCATCGCCGAGATCCAGGCCGGCACGAGCCCGCGCGCCGTCCGCCAGAAGCTCATCTCCCTCGTGCCCCCCAGCGAGGTCGCCAGGGAGGCCGCGTGAGCGAGCTCGCGAGTTCCGCCGGGGGGGCGCAGTGAGCGCCGGCGGCCACCGCCGCCGCCGCGGCAAGAAGCACGAGGAGGAGGAGCACGAGAACCACGAGCGGTGGATGGTGTCCTACGCGGACATGATGACGCTGCTCCTCGTCCTCTTCATCGTGCTCTTCGCGATGAGCCAGGTCGACCAGCAGAAGTTCGCCGCGCTCGCCAAGGGCCTGGCGGCCAGCTTCGGCGGCCCGGTCACCGCGCTGACCGGCCCGACGCCGGAGGGTTCGGTGCTCGACGGGCTGCCCGGCGCGATCGACATCGCCTCGGCCATCCCGCCGGAGCAGACCGTCCAGCAGGCCGAGATCGACGCCGCGGCGGCGCAGGCCGCCCTGGCCGACGCGCAGCGGGTCGCCGCCGAGGCGCAGGCGCAGTACGACGAGCTGGCCGCCGCCCGCGAGCGGATCGAGACCGCGCTGGAGGCCGCCGGCCACGCCGGCGCCGCCCGCTTCGAGATCGACGAGCGCGGCCTGGTGGTGCACATCGTCGCCGACGAGGTGCTCTTCGACGCCGAGGAGGCGGTGCTGCGCCCCGAGGGCCGACAGATCCTCGACGCCGTCGCCCCCACCCTCCGTGACCTGCCCAACCAGCTCGGGGTCGAGGGCCACGCCAACCACCTGCCGGTGACCGCCGGCGGGCCGTGGCCGTCGAACTGGGAGCTGTCGGCCTACCGCGCGACCACCGTCGTCCGGCACCTCGCCGGTGACGGGGTGCCGCAGCAGCGGATGGTGGCCAACGGCTACTCCGACACCCGGCCGCTGGTGCCGCCGTCGGACCCGAACGCCATCACCGTGAACCGGCGGGTCGACGTCGTCGTCCTGTCCACCGCCTCCGCTGAGGCGAACGACCTGTTGCCCGGCCTGGACGCCGGCACTCCCCAGGAAGGCACCCATGGCTAGGAACAAGAAGGACGAGACCCCCGCGGACGACGAGGCCGCGGGCGGCGGCAGGAAGAAGATCCTGGTCGTCGGCCTGGCCGCCGTGCTCGCCCTCGCCGGTGCCGCCTACTTCTTCCTGTTCGCCGGCAGCGGTGAGGCCTCCGCCGAGGAGCCGGTGGCCGGGGAGGTCCTGCCCCTGGAGTCGATCGCGGTGAACCTCGCCGGCGGCGGCTACCTCAAGGTCGGCATCGCCCTGCAGCTGACCGAGGCGGCAGCCGGCGGCGGCCACGGGGGCGGCGGCGTCGACGGGTCCAAGGCCCTCGACCTGGTCATCTCCACGTACTCGCAGGCGCAGCCGGGCGACGTCGTCGGCGCCCGCGACGCGCTCAAGGAGGCCCTCGAGCAGAAGATCGTCGAGGCCTACACCGAGGACGGCCACGAGATGGTCATGGACGTGTACCTGACGGAGTACGTCACGCAGTGACCCGCTCACGCCGTCACGCAGTGACCCACTCACACCGTCACGCAGTGACCCGCTCACCCCGTCACGCAGTGACCCCGTGACCGGAGGGGCGCACCGCCCCAGCGACACCACCAGTCACACCCGCCCGCCCTGATCGGTCGCGCCTGCGCGCACCGGTCAGGGCGGCGGCGTTCCCAGCCGATGAGGGGAGGGTGACCCGCCCCGAGAACGGACCCGCCCAGGGGCCGCTGTCAGCAGCGTCATCGGGTCCCGCCCGCGCCAGCCGGCGCGGAGAGCCCCGGACCTACGACTTCCGCCGCCCGACCAAGCTCTCCCGCGAGCACGTCCGCGTCCTGCAGATCGGCCAGGAGGCCTTCGCCCGCCAGGCGACGACGGTCCTGACCACGATGCTGCGCGCCGGAGCGCGGATGGAGCTGCGGGGCATCGAGCAGCACTCCTACGACGACTACGTCGCCACGCTCCCCAACCCGTCGTTCATCGCGACGTTCACCCTGGAGCCACTGGCCGGCAAGGGATTGCTGGCCTACCCGCTGGACATCGCGATGGCCGCCGTCGACCACATGCTCGGCGGCTCCGGCACCTCCGACCAGCCGGACCGGCCCATGACGGTGATGGAGACGACCATCACCAACCACCTGCTCAACCGGCTCCTGCAGGAGTGGGTCGCGGCCTTCGCGCACATCGCGCATCTGCAGCCGGAGCTCAGCGAGGTCGAGTACAACCCCCAGCTCGCCCAGGCCGCGTCCGGTTCGGACACGGTCATGGTCGCCTCCTTCGCGATGGCGGTCGGGAGCCGCTCCGGTGAGGCCACCCTCGTCCTGCCGTTCTCCTCCTTCGCCACCGCGCTGAACAACGCCGCGTCCCCGCACCTGTCGGAGTCGGCGCAGGCCAAGCGCCGGAGGGCGTTCGAGGCGCTCTCCGAGCGGCTCACCCAGGTGCCGGTCGAGGTGGGCGTGCGGTTCACCCCGCTCGAGGTCTCCTCCGAGGACCTGCTCTCCCTCGCCGTCGGCGACGTCCTCCTGCTGCGCCACCCGCAGGACGCGCCGCTGGAGGTCACGACCAACGACGTGACGTTCGCCTACGCGATCGCCAGCAACCACCGACGCCGGCTCGCCGCCGCCATCGTGCCCACCCCCCTCGCTGCCCAGAAGGACACCGCATGACCGCCTCCGTGGAGCACTCGCAGGCCTCCGAGACCGTGATCGCCGTCGTCGCCTCCGCCGCCCGCGCGGCCGCGGTCCACGTGCCGGCCACCGTCGAGCTGACGCCCGGCGCGCCGGTCAGCGACCCCGACGCCGTGCTGCTGCCGGCCGAGGCCGCCGGCGCCGTCCTCGCCCGCCTCTCCGGGGAGGTCAGCGGGGACGTCGTCCTCGTCGTCTCCGCCCAGATCGTCGACGCCCTGGCCAACTCCCCCGTCGGCCCGATGGACGTCGCCGCCGCGCTGCGCCCGGCGCTCGAGGCGGCTGCCGGCACGCTGGGCCGGGTGCGCGTGGACTCCGAGCGCACCGAGGACCCCGACACCGCGATGGACGGGTTGCGCGACAAGGGGATGTTCGTCGCGGTCCCGCTGCTGGCCGGCAACGGCACCGTCGAGGCGACCTTCGCCCTGCAGGTGACCCTCCCCCAGCCGCGCACGCAGCGCGGCAGCCTCGACCTGCTGCGGCACGTGGCCATGGAGGTCACCGTCGAGATCGGCCGCACCCGCATGACCGTCGGCGAGCTGCTCTCCCTGCACCCGGGCGAGGTCATCGAGCTGGACCGCGCGGCCAGCGCCCCGGCCGACCTGCTGGTCAACGGCACCCTCATCGCGCGCGGCGAGGTCGTCGTCGTGGACGAGGACTTCGGCCTGCGGATCAGCGAGATCGTCACCGACGCCCGCTCCGAGATCGGGCAGGTCACTCCATGACCTGGATGGTGATCCGGCTGGTGCTCTCGCTGGCCTTCATCGGCGGCGTGCTCTGGTTCGCCTCCCGGTTGGCCAAGAAGCGCGGCCTGGGCCAGGGCAACGGGCTCATCGAGGTCGTGGCCCGGCAGCGCATGGGCCGCGCCAGCTCGGTCAACGTCGTCCGCATCGCCGGTCGCGTGCTGGTCGTGGGCGCCACCGAGGAGCAGGTCACGCTGCTGGCCGAGGTCGACGGCGACACCGTCGAGGAGGCCATCGCCGCGCGCCAGGCGCTCGTTCCCGCCCGGCCGGTGGCCGCGTCGTCGACCGGAGCGCTGTCGGGCTCGGTGTTCGACCGCGGCGGCTGGACGACGCTGGTGCAGCAGCTCCGGGAGCGGACGGTCCGCCGCTGATGACCTCCTCCCCCGTCCCGGCGCGGGGCGCCCCGTTCGCCCGGCGAGCGGGCCTGGTCCTGCTCCTGGCGGCACTGGTCGGCGTCGTGCTGGCGCTGCTGTCCGGCCCGGCCTCGGCCGCGCCCACCGCGCCCACGGCCCCCGTCGACCCGACCGCCCCGGTCGTCCCCGCCGTCGACGGCGGCGTGGACATCTCCGTCGGGGGCGGCAGCCCGAGCAGCACGGTCACGCTCATCCTGGCGCTCACCGTGCTGGCGGTCGCGCCGTCGGCGCTCCTGCTGGTCACCTCGTTCACCAAGATCGTCGTGGTCCTGTCGCTGACCCGCAACGCGCTGGGCATGCAGCAGGCGCCGCCGAACCAGGTGCTCACCGGGCTCGCGCTGTTCCTGACGCTGTTCGTGATGGGGCCGGTCCTCGGCGACGTCAACGAGGTGGCGGTGCAGCCCTACCTGGACGGGCAGATGACCGTCACCCAGGCCTACGACGTCGGCGTGGTGCCGCTCAAGGAGTTCCTCCTCGAGAACACCCGCGAGGACGAGTTGAAGCTGATGGTGGGGCTCTCCGGCGAGGAGGCCCCGGCCGACCGCGAGGCGGTCAGCATGACCACGCTGGTGCCGGCCTTCGTGCTCTCCGAGCTCAAGAGCGCCTTCATCATCGGGCTGGTCGTCTTCATCCCGTTCCTGGTGCTCGACATGCTGGTCAGCGCCGCGCTGATGTCGATGGGCATGATGATGGTCCCGCCGGTGATCGTGTCCCTGCCGTTCAAGCTGCTGCTGTTCGTGGTGGTCGACGGCTGGGCGCTGATCACCACCGCGCTGGTCGGGAGCTACGGGTGACCGGCCTGAGGACGACGCGTGGGGTCGGGCATGTCTGACGCCGACGTCACCGAGATCGCGGTGCACACGATGCTGGTCGCCGCGAAGGTCGCCGCGCCGATCCTGCTGACCGCCCTGCTGGTCGGGTTCCTGATCTCCCTGTTCCAGGCCGCGACGCAGATCCAGGAGCCCACCCTCTCGTTCGTGCCGAAGATCATCGCGGTCGCCATCGCGCTGCTGGTCACCGGCAACTGGGTGCTGTCGGAGCTGACCAGCTTCACCCAGGGCCTGTTCGAGATGCTCCCGCGTCTGCTCGACCGGACCTGAGGCGGCCATGGACCTCGAGGTCCCGGCGACGACCCTGGCGGCGCTGCTGCTCGGCACCGCCCGGGCCGCCGGCTTCGTGCTGCTGTCGCCCCCGTTCATGTCCCGTTCCATCCCGGCCCCCGTCAAGGGCGCGCTGGCGCTGGCGCTGTCGGTGGCGCTGCTGAGCCGGATCGCCCCCGAGCTGCCCGAGCCGACGGCGGGCTTCCTCGTCGTCGGCGCCATCACCGAGGTGGTGATCGGCGCGGCCCTGGGCTTCGTCGTCCAGCTGCTGTTCGCCGCCGTCCAGTACGCCGGCGACCTCATCGACATCACCGGCGGCTTCACGATGCAGCCGTCCTACGACCCGCTGTCGATGACGACGAGCGGGGCGGTCGGCCGCCTCCACCACCTCCTGGCGCTGACGCTGTTGTTCACCAGCGGCGGGCACCTGCTCATCGTGCGGGGGTTCGCCACCTCCTACGAGGGGCTGCCGGTCGGCGGCGGCGTGCCCACCGACCAGCTCGCCCAGGTGCTGATCACCGCGCTGTCGATGATGTTCCTGGCCGCGTTGCAGATCGCCGGGCCACTGGTCGCGGTGCTCCTGCTCGCCGACGTCGCCCTCGCGCTGCTGTCCCGGGCCGCGCCGGCGCTGAACATCTTCGCCTTCGGGTTCCCGGTGAAGATCATGCTCACGCTCGCCCTGCTCGGGCTGACCTTCCCGCTCCTGCCCTCGGCCCTCGACGCCCTCCTGGACGCCGCGGCGCGGGCCATGGTCTCCCTGCGGAGTGGGTGACCCGTGGCCAAGGACGGACCCGGCGGTGAGAAGACCGAGGCCCCGACTCCGAAACGCCTCAAGGAGTCGCGCAAGGACGGGCAGATCCCCCGGACCCAGGAACTGGGCACCTGGATCGGGGCGGCGGCCGCGAGCGTGCTGCTGCCGATGCTCGTGGGGAACGCCTTCGACGGCGTGGCGAGCCTGTTCGTGCAGATCCGCGGGATCGCCGTGCACCCCGAGGCCAGCGCGGTGTCCGCCCTGCTCGGGGAGGCGCTGACCACCTTCATGTCCACGGTGCTGCCGATGGCGCTGGCGCTGATGGTCATCGGCGTCCTCGCCACGGCCGCCCAGGGCGGTGTCGCGCTCTCCACCAAGTCGATGAAACCGACCCTGAAGAAGCTGAACCCGTTCCCCGGCATCAAGCGGATGTTCGGCAGCCACGGGTTGTGGGAGGCGACCAAGGCGGTGATCAAGACCGGCGCGCTGCTGGCCGTCGTGATCCTCACCAGCAGTCGCGCGCAGGAGCTGGTGTCGGCCTCGGGTGCGCTGCCCCTCTCGGCGATCGCGGCCACGTTCACCGACTCCGCCGTCCTCATGTTCCGGGTCGTGGCCGCCACCGGGCTGGCGATCGCGGTCGCGGACTACGTCGTCGTGCGCAAGCAGACGATGACGAAGCTCAAGATGAGCAAGTACGAGATCCAGCAGGAGCACAAGCAGTCCGAGGGCGACCCGCACGTCAAGGGGCAGCGCCGCGCGGTGCAGATGGCCATGTCGCGCAACCGGATGATGTCCGAGGTCGCCACCGCCGACGTCCTGCTGGTCAACCCGACCCACGTCGCCGTCGCGCTGAAGTACGAGGCCGACCGCGGCGCCCCCCGGGTGGTCGCCAAGGGCGCCGACGAGCTCGCCGCGAAGCTGCGCGAGCGGGCCCAGGAGGCCCGCGTGCCGATGGTCCAGGACATCCCGCTGGCCCGTGCCCTGCACGCCTCCTGCGAACTCGGCCAGGAGGTGCCCGCGCAGCTGTTCACCGCGGTCGCCCGGGTGCTCGCCTTCGTGATGCAGCTGTCGGCCCGCGGCGTCCGGGGCGGGCTGCACCGGCCCGGCTTCCAGGCCCCCGACGTCGAGGGGCTCCCCCGGGCCGGCCGCCGCCGCGCCCCCTCCGCGACGGCGACCGCGACCGGGAGCCGCTGAGCACCTCCGCGGACGCGCACGCATGGGGCGGGTGTGACGGGTGGGTCGGGCGGCGCCGGCCCGGTGCCCCGGTTGAGCCGAACTGCCGATGAGTTCCTCCGTGCAGAAGCTGACGAAGGCCGCCGTCCCGATCGGCGTGGTGGCCATCGTCCTCATGCTGGTGGTCCCGCTGCCGTCGGCGGTGCTGGACCTGCTGCTGGGCTTCAACATCACCGCCGCGCTGCTGATCCTGCTCGTCTCGATGCAGATCAAGCGGCCGCTGGACTTCGCCGTCTTCCCGTCGCTGATCCTCATCGCGACGCTGTTCCGGCTGGCGCTGAACGTCTCCTCGACCCGGCTGGTGCTCTCCGACGGCTACGCCGGCAAGGTCATCGAGGCCTTCGGCCACTTCGTCATCGGCGGATCGCTGATCGTCGGCCTGGTGATCTTCGTGATCCTCACGATCATCCAGTTCGTCGTCATCACCAACGGTGCCGGCCGCGTCGCCGAGGTCGGCGCCCGCTTCACCCTCGACGCGATGCCCGGCAAGCAGATGGCCATCGACGCCGACCTCAACGCCGGGCTCATCAACGAGGAGCAGGCCCGCCGGCGGCGCTTCGAGGTCACCGCCGAGGCGGACTTCTACGGCTCGATGGACGGCGCCTCGAAGTTCGTCAAGGGCGACGCGATCGCCGCCATCATCATCACGCTGATCAACCTGGTCGGCGGGTTCGCGATCGGCGTCATGCAGCTGGGCATGGCCCCCGGCGACGCCGTCTCCACCTACTCCCTGCTGACCGTCGGCGACGGCCTGGTGTCCCAGATCCCGGCGCTGCTGCTGTCCACCGCGACCGGCATCATCGTCACCCGCTCGGCCTCCGAGGGCGACATGGGCAGCGACCTGCTCGCCCAGCTCGGCCGCTTCAAGCAGCCGGTGCGGATCGCCGGCGGCGCGGCCATCGCCCTGTGCCTCATCCCCGGCCTGCCCAAGCTGCCGTTCCTCATCATCGGCGGCCTGTTCCTCCTCATGGCCGCCCGCATGGAGGAGGCGCCGGTCGAGGACGAGGACGCCACCACGCAGGCCGGCGCAGCCGAGGAGCCCCGCCCGGACTCCCCCGAGGCGATCGCCGAGAAGATGCGGGTCGACCCGCTCGAGCTCGAGGTGGCCTTCGACCTGGTCGACCTCGTCGATACCGCGCGCGGCGGGGACCTGCTGGACCGCGTCAAGGCGCTGCGCCGGAAGGTCGCGATGGACAGCGGCCTGGTCATCCCGCTGGTGCGCACCCGCGACAACCTGGACCTCCCCTCCTCGGAGTACGTCATCTGGCTCAACGGCGTCCCGGCCGCCAAGGGCCTCTCGCCGGCGGGCACCGTGCTCGCCATCGGCGACGCCCTGGACGGGCTGCCCGGCAAGCCCACCCGCGAGCCGGTGTTCGGGCTGGCCGCCAAGTGGGTGCCGGTCGAGCTGCAGCGGCAGGCCGAGATGGCCGGCGCCACCGTCGTCGACCGCTCCTCGGTCATCACCACCCACCTGGCCGAGGTCGTCCGGCAGCACGCGGCCGAGCTGCTCGGCCGGGAGGACGTGCGGCTGCTGGTGGAGACCGTCCGCCGCACCCACCCCGTCGTGGTCGAGGAGCTCACGCCGACGCTGCTCACCCTGGGCGAGATCCAGCGCGTGCTGCACGGCCTGCTCGACGAGAACGTCTCCATCCGCGACCTCGTGCGCATCTTCGAGGCGCTCTCGGTGCGGGCGAAGGTCTCCACCGACGTCGACGGACTGGTCGAGGCCGCCCGCTCCGCGCTCGGCGCGGCGATCAGCCACCCGTACGTCACCCCTGACGAGCGGCTGCACGTGCTGACCCTCGAGCCCGCCTTCGAGCAGCGGCTCCTGGAGGCGGTCCGGCAGAGCGACGGCGGTCAGGTGCTCGCGCTAGACGCCGGCACGGTGGACGCGCTCGTCAACGGGTGCACCGGCCTGCTGAGCGACGCCGAACGCCTGGGCCTGGCCCCCGTGCTCGTGTGCTCCCCGCAGGTCCGGGCCGCGCTGTCCCGCCTGATGCGTCAGATCCTCCCCCGCCTGCCGGTGATCTCCTACACGGAGGTCTCCCGGACGGCCCAGATCGAGTCACTGGGAGTGGTGAACGGTGCCGTTGCCGTCCGTTGAGGCCGCCTCGCGCGAGGCCGCCATCGCCGCCGCCCGCGAGAAGTACGGCGCGTCCGTGCGGATCGTCGGGATCCGCCGGGTCCGCACCGGCGGGGTCATGGGCTTCTTCACCACCGAGCGGTACGTCGTCGAGGTGGAGGAGATCGCCCCCGCCCCCGTCGAGCGCCGGCCGGCCTCCCGCGCCGAGTCCGCGGCCCGCATCGAGGCCGCGCTCCGTCGCGCTCCCGTGCTGCCCGACCCGGTCGACGAGGTCGCCGGGCTGCTCGCCGGGGACGACGAGCCGGCCGTCGGCCTGTACTCGCGCAGCGCGGCCCGCTCCGGTCACCCGGCCGCGGACCGCCGCGCCCCGCGGGCCGGGAGCCGGCCCGCCGCCACCCCCCCGCGCGCCGCCGCGCCGGAACCGGTCCGTGCCGCCGCCGCGCCGCGCGCGGCCGCCCCCTCCCGTGCCGGTGGGTCGTCCCGCCGCGCCGCCCCGGCCGCGGCTGCCGCTCCGGTGGACGCCGCGCCGGCGCTCTCCCCGTTCACTGCGGCCCTGGCCCAGATGGTGGCCGGGGACGTCGACGTGCGTGAGGCCGTCGACGAGGCGATCGCTGCGGTCGCCGCCGCCGCGCCCGCGCCGGGTGCTCCGGTGTGGGAGCCGGTGGCCGAGGACCTCCCCGCCTGGGAGCCCGCCGCCGAGGACGCTCCCGCGTGGGAGCCCGCCGTCGAGGCGGCTCCGGTGCGGCAGCCCGCCGTCGAGGTGCCCGTCGCGCCGGCTCCGGTCCCGGTCGCCCCGGTGCCCGCCGAGGCCCCCTCGTCCGCCACGCTCTGGGGTCCCGCGCCGACTGCCACCCCGACGCCGACCCCTGCTCCCGCACCGGCCGCCACCCCGGCCCCGGCGGAGGTGGCCGCCGAGGTGGCGTCCGCGCCCCCGGTCGCCGCACAGGTCCCGGTGCCCCCGGTCGCCGCGCAGGTCCCGCCGGTGGCCGAGCCCGCGTCCCCGGTCGCCGCCGACATGGCCCCCGTGCCCGTGGTCGCCGCGCCCGCCGTCCCGCAGCCCACCCGGGTGCCGGACTGGGTGCACGAGCCCGACTTCACCACCGGCCCGGCCACCTCCCGCGAGGAGGCGATCGCCGAGGTGCTGCGCGCCGCGCTCGCCCACGACACCTCCGACGCCGCGCTCACCCAGCTGCTGCGCGGCGTGCTGGCCGGCTCGGCGGCGCAGGAGGAGGCCACCGCGCAGGATCCCGGTGCGTACGCCTACGCCGACGGGCACCTCGACGACTACGCGTTCGCCGAGGCGCACACCGCCGAGATCCCCATCTACGTGGACGCCGAGGCCGAGGCCGACGAGTGGGAGGTGGTCGCCGAGGTGCTCGCCCCGACCGCGAGCGACCCCGCTCCCCTGCCGCTGGACGCCACCACCGTCCTGCCCCCGCTGTCGCTGCTGCCGCCGCCGGCGCCCGGCACCGCCCTCGCCGTCCCGCCGCTGCTGTCCCGCCCGCCGGTGCCGCCGGCGATCCGCCCTCCGAGCGCCGGCCAGGTGGCCCGCACGTCCGGCCCGCGGTCTGCCCCCGGGCTGGCCACCGTCCACCGCCTGCCGGTGGACAAGCGGGCCGCCTCGTGGCGCCGCAGTGCGCCGATGATCGTGACGTCGGTCCGCGAGCAGCCCCAGGGCGGTGCGCCGGTTCCCCCGGGCCCGGGTGCGGCCGAGCAGGCCGTCGTCCGCCGGCTGCTGGAGCTCGGCGTGCCGGAGCGACTCCTCGGTCCCGACTTCGCCTCCGAGGTCGCCCAGCGCGGCACCTACGCAGCGCTCACCCGGTCGCTGGCCGCCGGCCTGCCGACGCCGCCCGCGCTGCCCACCGGCCCCGGTGAGGTGCTGCTCGTCGTGGGCCCGGGCGTGGAGACCCTCGCCGCGGCGCGCTCGCTGGCCGCTTGGCTGCGACTGGACGCCGAGCGGCTGCAGTGGGCCTCCCGCGGGGACCTCGCCGCGCTCGCGCCCCAGGGCAACCGGATCACCAGCATCGACGCCGCCCTCGAGCGCAAGCAGGAGACCGACCGGTCGGGCACCCTGACGATCGTCGCCGTCGACGCCCCGCTGCGCGCCGCCGCCAGCACTTGGCTGGAGCAGGTGATCGCCGTCTTCGCGCCCGCCGGGGTGTGGGCTGTCGTCGAGGCCACCCGCAAGCCCGAGGACGTCGGGCCCTGGCTCGACGGGCTCCCCCGCGTCGACGCGCTGATGGTGCAGGACACCGACCTCACCGCCGACCCGGCGGCCGTCCTGTCCCGCACCGCGACGCCCGTGGCCCTCCTCGACGGCGCCCGCGCCACCGCGCACCGGTGGGCCTCCCTGCTGTGCGAGCGGCTGGAGACGTCGGGGAGATGAGCCCGCTGCGCTGGGACGTGCTCGCGCTGGGGCAACGCCGCTGCTCTTGCGGTGTCCTGCCCGCTCTTGCGGTACGGCGATGCCGCAGGACCGTGTGAGGCACCGCAGAAGCGGAGACCGCTGTCCACAGGAGCCGCCGCCCGGGGCCGTCCCGCCCCACTCCTGCGTCAGGCTCCGGGCGTGAGCCAACTCCCACCGTGGTCCGGGCTGCTGCGACGGGTCGATGCCCTCGCCGCGGGGCTGTCCGACGGCGAACTCGCTCGGTTCGTTCGCCGTGGTGAGCTCGAACGCCTCCAGCGCGGGGCCTACCTCGACACGGGAACGACGGTCCACCGCCACCGTGCGGTGATCGAGGCCACGGTGGCAGGCCTTCGCCGTCCCGGAGTGGTCAGCCATGCCTCGGCGGCCGTGCTCCACGGATTGCCGCTCTGGCGCGTCCCGACCGCGCGCGTCCACCTGATCCGCCGGCCGCCGGCGGCGGGCAGCGGCAGCGCCCGGGTGCACCTACACGTCGCCCGGCTCCCCGAGGACCAGGTGACCGTGGTCGACGGCCTCCGCGTCACCGATGCGACGCGCACGGTCGTCGATCTGGCCCGGACCCTGCCGTTCGAACCCGCGGTGGTCACCGCGGACGCCGCGCTCGCCGCTCGACTGACCACGCGGGCGGCCCTGACCGCATGCCTCGCGGGCATGGGGCCGGTTCCCGGGGCACGGCGTGCCGCCCGGGCGCTCGACTTCGCGGATGAACGCAGCGAGAGCGTCGGCGAGAGCCGGAGCCGAGTGCTCATCCACCGCGTGGGGCTCCCCGCCCCGGAGGTGCAGTTGCGCGTGCACCGGGCCGACGGGAGCGTGGTCGGCCGTTGCGACTTCGGTTGGGAGGGCGCACGGACGCTGGGCGAGTTCGACGGCAGGGTGAAGTACGGGCGGCTGCTGCGGCCGGGGCAGGCACCCGGCGATGCGGTGTTCGAGGAGAAGCTGCGCGAGGACGAACTGCGCGACGCCGGCTGGGAGATGGTCCGCTGGACGTGGGCCGACCTGGACCGGCCTCAGGTCGTCGCAGCTCGCCTGCGTCGGGCCTTCGCCCGAGGCGCCCGCGCCGCCTGACCTCACTCCTGCGGTGTTCCACTCCCTGTTGCGGTGTTGCGACAGCGCAACAGGGCACGGGATGCCGCAAGAGCGCTGACCCGCACGGGCTGGGACCCGCGGACCGGCCCCGGCCGGCGCCGCGCGAGTCGGCACCGGCCGGGGCGCGACTCAGAGCGGGATGTCCTCCAGCATCTCGGTCACCAGCGCGGCGATCGGCGAGCGCTCGGAGCGGGTCAGGGTGACGTGCGCGAACAGCGGGTGCCCCTTCAGCTGCTCGACCACGGCCGCGATGCCGTCGTGCCGGCCCACCCGCAGGTTGTCCCGCTGGGCGACGTCGTGGGTGAGCACGACCCGCGACCCCGAGCCCAGCCGCGACAGCACGGTGAGCAGCACGCCCCGCTCGAGCGACTGCGCCTCGTCGACGATCACGAAGGAGTCGTGCAGTGACCGGCCCCGGATGTGGGTCAGCGGCAGCACCTCGATGAGGTCGCGTCCGGCGATCTCCTCGAGGACCTCCTTGGAGACCAGCGCCCCGAGGGTGTCGTAGACGGCCTGGGCCCAGGGCGACATCTTGTCGCCCTCGCTGCCGGGCAGGTAGCCCAGCTCCTGGCCGCCGACGGCGTACAGCGGGCGGAAGATGACCACCTTCCTGTGCGCCCGCCGCTCCATGACCGACTCCAGGCCCGCGCACAGCGCCAGCGCGGACTTGCCGGTGCCGGCCCGCCCGCCGAGCGAGACGATCCCGATCTCCGGGTCGAGCAGCAGGTCCAGCGCGACCCGCTGCTCCGCCGAGCGACCGTGCAGGCCGAACGCCTCGCGGTCGCCCCGCACGAGCCGCACCTGCTTGTCCGGCGTCACCCGGCCCAGCGCCGACCCGCGCGAGGAGAGCAGCACCAGCCCGGTGTGCGGCGGCAGCTCGGCCGCCGCCGGCACGTACACCTCGCCGTCGTCGTAGAGCGCGGACAGCTCGGCGTCGTCCAGCGACAGCTCGGCCATCCCGGTCCAGCCGGCGTCGACGGCGTCCAGGGCCCGGTAGTCGTCGGTCTCCAGGCCGACGGCCGCGCCCTTCACCCGGAGCGGGACGTCCTTGGTGACCAGACAGACGTCCCGGCCCTCCGCGCGCAGGTTCAGCGCGACCACCATGATCCGGCTGTCGTTGCTGTCGTTGCGGAACCCGGCCGGCAGCACCGAGGGGTCGCTGTGGTTGAGCTCCACGTGCAGGGTGCCGCCCTCCTCGCCGACCGGGACCGGCGCGTCGAGGCGGCCGTGCTGCACCCGCAGGTCGTCGAGCAGGCGCAGCGCCTGGCGGGCGAACCAGCCGAGCTCGGGGTGGTTGCGCTTGTCCTCCAGTTCCCCGATCACGACGAGCGGGAGCACCACGTCGGAGTTCCCGAGGCGCAGCAGCGCACCGGGGTCGGAGAGCAGGACGGAGGTGTCGAGGACGAACGTGCGACGGCGAGTGGTCACGAGTCGACTCCCGTGGGGCGCTGCGCGCCCCGGCTCGAAGGCGGCCGGGCCCCGGCACAGGGGCCGGGCACCGGCCCCCTGGTCGACGAACTGAGTCGCACCAACCGGGCCTCCCGTGGACGGCGAGGTGAGCTCGCCCTCCACCGCGGACGGTAGGCCCGGGAGGTGACAGGAACGTGTCCGAACGGCGTCGTGTCACCCTGTCGGGGCACCACGCGCCCCAGGCGTCTCAGCGGCGTCGCGGCCGGGCGGCGACCAGCACCCAGACCAGCGGCACGAGGAGCACCGGCCACTGCAGCCGCAGGTCGCCGACCCACCACAGGCCGCCGACGAGGAGCACGGACAGCCAGCCCGCCGTCCACAGGCCCAGGTCCCGGGCCTCCTCCGGGTCGCGCCGCGCCATGCCGTGTCCCACGCGCGCCTCAGGCGGCGCGCAGCTCGCCGGCGACGGCGGCCGGGGTCAGCGGCTCGTCGAGCAGCCGGACGAACCGGTCGGCGACGCGCTGGCCCGCCGGTCGCGCGTCCAGCCACGCCGAGAGCAGGTCGAATCCCTCGACGTAGGTCGTGATGTAGGCCCGCCACAGCGGGTGGGTGAGGAAGCGGAGCTGCTGGCGCGCCCGGTCGGTGTTCACCAGGGACCAGCGCTGCAGGTACGCCGCAACGTCGTCGGCGTCGGCACCCCGGTCGTGCAGCAGGACGGCGGCGTCCTGGCGCACCCGGTTCAGCGGCGCCGTCGCGGCCGCGACCCGCTCGGCGAGGTGTCCGTCGAAGCGCAGTCCCAGGTCGCCCAGCACCTCGGCGGCCCACGGTCCCCACCCGTCGCCGATCGACGCCTGCACGCCGAGGTCGGCCAGCCCCTCGGCCATCAGGCACTCCGGGGTGTTGACCAGGAAGACGGTGTGCTCGACCCGCGCGGCGCGCTCGACCAGTCCGAGCTCCTTGCGGCAGTGCTCGGTGTGGTGGCCGGGGTAGGACTCGTGCGCGACCAGGTGCGGCAGCTGCCCGAGGCGGTGCGGCAGGTCGGCGTTGATGGCCACGCGGGAGCGGTAGTTGCCCTCGTAGTAGTTGAAGCCCGACCACGGCCTGTCCGTGACCACCTCGTACCGCACCACTTCGGCCTCCGGGAGCCCGTACTCCCCGCGGACCTCGTCGCGCAGCGCGCTGGAGAGGGCGTGCACCGCCTCGGCCAGCCGCTGCGGCGGGCACTCCTCGCGACGGCGGTGCTCCGCGTACCGCTCCGCGAGCGTGCCGCTGCCGGGCAGCAGCCCGTCCAGCTCGGCGTGCGCCGCGGCGTAGTCCGCCTCGTCGCCGAGGGTCACCTCGACCTGGAAGTAGCTGGCGACCTCGTCGAGGAAGGCCACCGGCTCGCCGCTCATCTTCCGGGCGGTGCACTCCAGCCCGACGAGCTGGCCGCGGAGGAAGTCGGTCCGCTCGGCCGGCAGGCCGGCGGCCGGCAGCTCCCCCAGCAGTGCCCGGGCCTGGTCGCGCAGCCCCTGCGGGCTGGGTGCCGGCTCGGCCTCGACGGCGGCCCGGATCCGCGGGTCGCCGGTGTAGGCGTCGACGAACCCGGACTCCAGCCGGTCGAACCGCAACCCCAGCTTCACGTACTCGAGGGGGACGTCGAGAGGTCGGGCCGCCATGACCAGCAGTTTCTCAGCTGCCGAAGCGGCGGTGCCGCGCGGCGTAGGCCCGCAGGGCGCGGAGGAAGTCGACCCGCCGGAAGTCCGGCCAGTAGACGTCGGTGAAGTGGAACTCCGAGTGCGCGGTCTGCCAGAGGAGGAAGCCGGAGAGCCGCTGCTCGCCGCTGGTGCGGATCACCAGGTCCGGGTCGGGCTGTCCCCGCGTGTAGAGGTGCTCGGCGATGTGCTCGACGTCGAGGGCACCGACCAGCTCGTCCAGCGTCGTCCCCCGCTCGGCGTGCTCGGCCAGCAGCGAGCGGACGGCGTC
Organism: Geodermatophilus sabuli; assembly: GCF_900215145.1. Taxonomy (GTDB): domain Bacteria; phylum Actinomycetota; class Actinomycetes; order Mycobacteriales; family Geodermatophilaceae; genus Geodermatophilus; species Geodermatophilus sabuli. Next base: position 239,347 of record NZ_OBDO01000009.1, read on the forward strand.
GGCGATCTCCCGCCGTCCGCCGTAGCCGACCGCCAGGTTGACCGTGGCGCCCGGCCGGTCCCGGGTCGTCTCCTCCGCCTGCTTGAGGACGGCGACGGTCTCGGCCGGGAGCAGCTCCAGCGCGCCGACCGGGTGCAGCTGCCAGCGCCGGTCGGGCGCGGCGAGGTCCTCGGCGACACCCTCGATGATCCGCAGCAGCGGGACCAGCTCCGGCTCCGGCCGGGACAGGTTGTCGGTCGAGAGCAGGAAGAGCGTGACGACCTCGACCCCGGCCTCGTCGCACCACCCCAGGAAGGCGGCGATCCGGTCGGCCCCGCGGCGGTGGCCGGCGTTGGGGTCCTCGAGCCCGATGGCGCGGGCCCAGCGCCGGTTGCCGTCGACGATCACGCCGACGTGGCGGGGGGTGTCGGCCCCCTCCAGGGCCCGCGCGAGGCGCCGCTCGTAGACCTCGGTGAGGACGTCACGGACCCACTGCCGAACCCCCACGGGCAGCCACCCTAGGCCCCCTCGCCGCGCGTCCCGGGCACCCGTCACCGACCTGCACGAAGGCCCTCCGGGGCGTCGGGCAGCTCACTCCCGGAGCGCGCTGCACCGGCACCTACGGCTGCGTAACCTCGGTCCATGAGCGCACGCCCCGACGGCCGTGAACCCGTGCGGATCGAGGCGGACAGCGCCGAGCTGGAAGCGCCCCGCGACGAGGCCGTCCAGACCGTGCTCCAGGAGGGCGAGCAGGTCGACTACGCCTGGACGGCGGCCGACTTCGCCGACGACGACTGGGACCACCCCGACACCCGCCCGCGACTGCGCGGCTGGCTGCACCTGTTCGCCTTCTTCGGCGCGATCGTCGCCGGGGCGGTGCTCGTGCCGCTGGCCGCGGTGCTCGGCGCCCGCTCCGGGTTCTCGGTGGCCGTCTACTGCCTGACCATCTGCGGCCTGTTCGGCATCAGCGCGCTGTACCACCGCCGCCGCTGGTCACCCCGCGGCTGGAAGATCATGAAACGGCTCGACCACTCGATGATCTTCCTGTTCATCGCCGGCACGTACACGCCGTTCGCCCTGCTGGCCGTGGACCAGCCGACCGGGATCTGGATCCTCGCCGGCGTCTGGGCCGGCGCGCTCGCCGGCGTCTTCCTCAAGCTGAGCTGGCCGACCGCGCCGCGCTGGGTGGGGGTGCCGCTCTACATCGGCCTGGGCTGGGTGGCCGTCTTCATCCTGACCGACATCCTGCACATCGCCGGCGTCACCTCACTGGTGCTCCTGGCGGTCGGCGGCGTGCTCTACACGGTCGGCGGCATCGCGTACGCGATCAAGAAGCCGAACCCCTGGCCCGGCGTGTTCGGCTACCACGAGGTCTTCCACGCGATGACGATCGTGGCCGCGATCTGCCACTACATCGCCGTCTACTTCGCCATGTACAACAGCCCGTTCGTCTGACCCCGACCTCCCGTCGGTTTCCGCGGAAACCGACGGATCAGCTGAACGGCGGGCGCTCATCCACCCGCACCGACAGCCTGCCGGCGGTTCGCCAGAGGCGGGCGACCAGGTCGCGGTCGGCGTCGGTGACGAGGTTGCCCATCACCCGCAGTGCGACGGTCATGAGCGCCCGCGACCGCATGCTCACCGGTCCGGCGGCGGGCAGGAACCTCGGCACGGTGAGCAGCCCGGCCAGCCGGCGGGCGATGGAGAACGCCTCGCCGTAGTGCCGGCGCAGGGCCGCGGGCCAGGCCGCCGACCAGTCGTCCTCGTCGAACAGCTGGACGACGCTGCGGCCGGTCTCCAGCCCGTAGTCGATGCCCTCACCGTTGAGCGGGTTCACGCAGCCGGCGGCGTCACCGACCAGCGCCCAGTTGCCCCCGGCGACGTTCGACACCGCGCCGCCCATCGGCAGCAGCGCCGAGGCCGGCGCCTCCACCGGGCCGTCGAGCCGCCAGTCGGCGCGGCGGGCGTCGGCATACGTCTCCAGCAGCGCCTTGAGCTGCACGCCCGCCGGACGGCGGGCCGTGGCCAGCGTGCCGACGCCGATGTTCACCTGCCCGGACGCCGCCCCGAGGGGGAACACCCAGCCGTAGCCGGACAGCAGCTCACCCTCCGCCCCGCGCAACTCCAGGTGGGAGGAGATCCACTCGTCGTCCGCCCGCCCCGACCGCACGTAGCCACGGGCCGCGACGCCGTACGCGGTGCCCCGGTGCCACTCGCGGCCGAGCACCCGGCCCAGCGGCGAGCGGGCGCCGTCGGCGACGACCAGCCGCCGGCAGCCCACGGTGACCGTCTCGTCGCCGACCTCGAAGACCACACCGGTCACCCGGTCGCCGTTCCGCTCGACGTCGACGGCGCGGGCCCCGTCCAGCGGTGTCGCGCCGTCGGTGAGCGCCACGTCGCGGATCCGCGCGTCGAGCTCCGTGCGAGGCACGGCGCTGCCGTGGGCGGGGAACTCCCCGCCCGGCCAGGGCAGCTGCCACTCCCGACCGAAACCGGCCGCGCGCAGCCCCCGGTTGCGGGCGTGACCGCGGGCCCAGTCGCCGAGGCCCAGGTGGTCGAGCTCGGCCATCGCCCGCGGGGTCAGGCCGTCCCCGCAGGTCTTGTCCCGGGGGAAGACCGCGGCGTCGGCGAGCACCACGTCGTGCCCGGCGCGCGCCGCCCACGCTGCGGCGGCGGCCCCCGCCGGGCCGGCTCCGACGACGAGGACGTCGGTCGTGGTCGGGGCGGCGGCGTCGGCGATCACCGGCCCAGTGTCCCTGGTCCGGCCGGGCACCCGGCGCGCCGCTCAGCCGGAGAGCGGGAAGCGCTGGGCAGCCGCCCCCAGCACCGCTCGGTCGGCGCCGTCCAGCGGCTCGCGACCGGTGCCGCGCCGCGGTCGCGTCGTCCCAGGTCGGCGTACGCGGTGCGCAGCAGCTCGCGGGGCCGCCCACCGGGCCAGCCCGGCAGCGGTCACTCGGCGCGGGGACCGCGCGCGCGGACCTCCTCCACCGCCGCCATCGCGTCGCGGAGCTCGGCCAGCCACGCCTCGGCGTGCTCGCCCACCAGCCGGACCGCCCACACCAGGGCCTCCGACCGCGAGCGGGCGACGCCGGCGTCGACGAGGGTGTCGAGCACCAGCCGCTCGGGCTGCCGCAGCCGCGTCATCACGGGCACGGACAGGTTGGTGAACAGCTCCCGGACGTCCCCGCAGGCCGCGCCCCAAGCCACCGATCGGCCGTACCGGGCCTGCGCGGCGTCGGCGATCGCCATCCGCTGCTCGCGGGTCTCCTCGCGGAAGCGGGCGATGCGGCCGGCCCGCGCGGCCGCGGGGTCGCCCTCGCCCGGAGCCGGTTCGGGCAGCGTGCCGACGACGGTGATCTCGTCGCGGTCGATCGCCAGCTCGACCGGCCCGGTGAACCAGGCGTCAGGCAGGCGGCCGGTGAACCACCCGGCCACCTCGGCGCGTTCCACGGGCGGCGGCGCCTCGGGGGCGCGACCCCGGCCGCCGGGGCCGCGCCCCCGGAAGCCGCGCGCGAAGGGGTTCGGCGAGTCGGAGAAACGGGAGTGGGAACCGTGCACGACGACCTCCTGGATCGTGTTGATTACACGGTTACACCGTAAGCGCGGAGCTCGTCGTCAGGAAGGGGTCATCGCTGCGCCCAGAGCGGACACGTCGGTCACCGGCGCGGAGCACACGAACCCCCGGCACACGTAGGCGGCGGGCTGCCCACCCACCGGAGGCCGCCCGGCGAGCAGGGGGACGCCGGGAGCGTCCGGCCCGCCGACGACGACCACCGCACCGGGACTGGTCGACGCCCGTGCGGCCGCCGCCAGTGCCTCGCGGACGGGACCGGCCGGGCCGCTCACCGCGACCTCCAGCGGGCCGGCCAGCAGCGCCTCCCCCACGGCCGCGGCCCACCCGGCCGCTCGCGGCGCACGGGTCACCACGGGAGCCAGGGAGCCGATCGCCGCCTCGCCCAGCTCCCGGTGCCGCGGCGACCCGGCCAGCGCGCCGTAGGTGACCGCGGCCCCGGCCGCGGCCGCGATCCCGGCGGGGGTGGGGCCGTCGGTGGGGTCGAACGGGCGGTGCACCAGCGCCTCGGCGTCGGCCGCGGTGTCGTGCCAGCCCTCGGCGTCGATGAACTGCTCGGCGACGACGTCGAGCAGGTCACCGGCGAGCTCCAGCCAGCGCCCCTCCGCCGTGGCCTGGTGCAGCGCGAGCAGCCCCTCGGCCAGGTCCGCGTAGTCCTCGAGCACGCCGGCCGGAACCCCCACCACGCCGTCGCGGGAGGCCCGCCGCAGCCGCCCGTCCACCCAGTGCACGTCGGCCAGCAGCTGCGCCGCCCGGCGGGCGGCGGCGACCGACCGCTCGTCGCCGGTGAGGACGCCGTGGTCGGCGAGCGCGGCGATCGCCAGCCCGTTCCACGCGGTGACCACCTTGTCGTCGCGGGACGGCTGCGGACGGCGGGCACGCGCCGCGCTCAGCCGCCCCCGGACGGAGCCGAGCCGAGCCGGGTCGTCGGGGTCCCGCAGCAGCTGGAGGGTCGACGTCCCGTGCTCGAAGGTGCCGTGCGCCGTCACCGTGAACACCTCGGCGGCCCACCGGCCGTCGTCCTCCCCCAGGACCTCGGCCAGCTGGGCGGGGGTCCAGACGTAGGTGAGCCCCTCGACGCCCTCGGTGTCCGCGTCGAGCGCGGAGGCGAAGCCGCCCTCGGCCGTGCCCAGGTCACGGACGAGGAAGGCCGCGGTGTCGTCGGCGACCCGGCGTGCCCATGGCTCGCCCGTCGCCCGCCACAGGTGCGCGTACACCCGCAGCAGCAGCGCGTTGTCGTACAGCATCTTCTCGAAGTGCGGCACGACCCACCGCTCGTCGACGGCGTAGCGGGCGAAGCCACCGGCAAGCTGGTCGTGGATGCCGCCACGGGCCATGGCCTCCGCCGTGTCCCGGGCCATCCGCAGCGGCTCGGCGTCCCCGGTCCGGGCGTGCGCGCGGAGCAGGAACTCCAGCAGCATGGACGGCGGGAACTTCGGGGCACCGCCGAACCCGCCCCACCGCTCGTCGTAGCTGCCCGACAGCGCGGCGACGGCGGCGTCGAGGTCGGCGGCCGACACCGGAGTCGGGGCACCGAGCTCCAGGCGCGAGGAGATGGCCTCGACGATCCGGGTGCTCGCCGACTCGAGCTCCTCGCGGCGGGTGCGCCAGGCGTCGGTGACCGCCGTCAGGACCTGCCGGAAGGCGGGCATGCCCTGCGCCGGGCGCGGCGGGAAGTAGGTGCCGCAGTAGAACGGCCTCCCGTCCGGGGTGGTGAACACCGTCATCGGCCAGCCCCCGGAGCCGGTGAGCGCCTGGGTGGCGGTCATGTAGACGCTGTCGACGTCCGGCCGCTCCTCGCGGTCGACCTTCACGCAGACGAAGTCCGCGTTCATCTGCGTCGCGGTCGGCTCGTCCTCGAACGACTCGTGCGCCATCACGTGGCACCAGTGACACGCTGCATACCCGATGCTGATCAAGAGGGGTTTGCTGAGACGCCGCGCCTCCTCGAACGCGTCGGGTCCCCACTCCCACCAGTCGACCGGGTTCTCCGCGTGTTGCAGCAGGTACGGGCTCGTCGCGCCGGCAAGACGGTTCGGCATGCACCTCACCTTCCCTCACTGGTCCACGTGCGAACGAATGCTGGAATCCCTGGATCCAGCGGCATGTCGAGCATTCGTGCCACGGCGTGACGCAGCGCACCGGGGATGCCGTCGGCTCGATTGCCGCGCCGATCCGGCCCGACACGTTCCGGGCCATGACCACGAACGCGATGCCCGCGCCGCCGGGCCACATCGACCCCGCCACGTCTTCCTCACTGCGACGGAGGTGATCCTCCGGTACGGGTGGGGCCGCACCTACGGCTACCTGATGCTGCGGAGCAGCGGCTTCCCCCGCCGGGTCGGCGACCGCTTCCGGCTCGACACCCTGATCGCGTGGGAGCAGGCCGTGCTGGCCGGCGAGCTGCCCGGCCGCCCGGACGAGCCGAAGTCGCCCGGCGACGCCGCGGCCCCCGTCACGGCGCCGGAGCCCGAGCCGGCGCCCCGGCCGGCGGCGCCGTCCCGATCACGGACGACGTCCCCGTGGAGCGCCCCGACCCGCCGCCGTACGCGCGGCACCCGACCCCCTACGGCGCCCCTCGCACCCCCTCTGCACCGGGGAGGCGCTGGTCGACGACGGCGTCGATGTCCGCGCGCAGGCGGTCGGGTCGACGGGACCCGGGCCGATCGGCGTGACCGGCGCCCCGCCAGTCACGGTCGAGTATCGGCGTACTACAGAGGGGGTGATGCGCCCGGCTCGGTGAGGCGACAGCGTCCGAGGCTGCGTTTCGGGCACTCGCGCGGGTCGTGAGCTTCGAGCACGAGCTCCGCTGCCGCCCGGTACGCGGAAGTGACCGCGTGCTCGATCCGACGGGTCCCGGGAAGGCGCAGTCGAGATGACCGTTCTGCACATCGCACATCCGAGCCTGGACGAGCGGGCCCAGCACGGCAGGGAGGCACGGGAACAGACGCCGCTGGACAGTCACATCGGCTGGCGACCGGCAACGGACCGGCCCGATCCAGTTGCCCTGCTGGACGAACAGAACCGGACACGCGAGCCCGACCTGGTGCCGGTCCGGCACGGCCGGATGATGGCTTCGCCGTTCACCTTCTACCGTGGTGCGGCCGCAGTCATGGCGGCGGACCTCAAGGACACCCCGACCGCCGGGCTCGATGCCCAGCTGTGCGGTGACGCGCACCTGTCCAACTTCGGTGCGTTCGCCTCACCCGAGCGCAAGCTGCTCTTCGACCTCAACGACTTCGACGAGACGCTGCCCGGGCCGTTCGAGTACGACGTGAAGCGCATGGCGGCCAGCTTCACGATCGCGGCCCGCAACAACGGCTTCTCGAAGACCGACACCCGCGAGGCGACGATGGCCGCGGTGACCGCCTATCGCGAGGCGATGGCCGGCTTCGGGCAGATGGGCACGTTGGACGTCTGGTACGCCCATCTCGACGAGGACCAGATCATGGCCCCGCTTCGGGACTCCGTCGCCACCACCGGACACCACGACAAGACAGGCAAGAAGGGCGCGAAGGGCAACGCCCGAAAGAGCTTGAAGGACAAGTCCGGGAAGGACGGGAAGACCGACCGCGAGCTGGACAAGGCGGCGAAGACCGCAGAGAAGACGCTGAAGAAGGCGCACTCCCGGGACAGCCTGCAGGCGCTGTCGAAGCTCGCCGAGCAGGTCGACGGCACATACCGGATCATCAGCGACCCACCGATCGTGGTGCCGTTGCGTGAGGTCACCGCGACCTACGGGTTCTCCGCGGATGAGACCGACCAGATCATCCGGGATCAGTTCCGCGCCTACCGCGCCACGCTTCAGGCCGACCGACGACACCTGCTGGAGCGCTTCCAGATCGTCGACGCGGCGCGCAAGGTCGTCGGCGTCGGCAGCGTCGGCACCCGGGCCTTCATCGTCCTGCTGCAGGGACGCGACGATCACGACCCGCTGTTCCTGCAGATCAAGGAAGCCACCGCATCCGTGCTGGAGAAGTACCTGCCCCGGAGCCGCTACAAGCAGCCCGGCGAACGGGTGGTGCGGGGACAGCGGATGATGCAGGCCGCCAGCGACATCTTTCTCGGCTGGACCGCCGGTGCCCAGGCTGACCGCCACCTGTACTGGCGTCAGCTGCGTGACATGAAGGGCTCGGCGGAGGTCGAGGCGATGGTCCCCACCGGGCTCAGGTTCTACGCCGGGATCTGCGGCTGGACGCTCGCCCGAGCGCACGCCCGCTCGGGAGACCCGGTGGCGCTCGCCGAGTACTTGGGCGACGGCGACGCATTCGACCGGTCCATCACCGACTTCTCCGCCCGCTACGCCGACCAGAACGAGCAGGACTTCCAGGCCTTCGTCCGGGCGGTGCGATCCGGGCGGCTCCAAGCAGTCGAGGGGGTGTGACCGCGGAGGGGTGAGGTCCGCGCCGCCCCCCTGGGGCGGGGCCCGGTGGTCGACAGTGGTGCTGCTCGTGCCACGAGACGCGCAGCAGGGGCGTTCGTCCCGACCGGTGGGAGCACTGGCGCCGAGGACGGCGATGGTGTCCGCGGCACCGAGCTGCCATCCGAGGTCGCGCTGATCATGCCGCGGGCCGACGGGCGTCGTCACGGCAACGTCCCGCGATGAGGCCTGAACCCATCATCCGTGGTCAGGGTGAGAGCCGCGGTGTCTCTTCAGCGCGGTGCGCAACCCGGAGGCGCATACCCGGAAGCCCCGCCGGAACCACGCCGACTTCAGCGCCCGTCGACGATCATCCCCGGCTTGTAGCGAGACAAGCCCCGCCTAGACCGGGGCCTGGCTGGACTGCTGCACCAGTCGCCGCTGGACCGTCCAGCCGAGAGCGCCGAGCACGAGCCATGCGGCGGCGCTGAGGACCGCTTCGGCGGTGGTGTCCGGCGTGCGCAGGAAGCCCAGCGTGTCCGGCCAGATCCGACCCAGGCCGCTGAGGGCGAGCCCGGCGCCACCGAACGCGCAGGCCCAGATGGCGGCGGTCTCGTGGTACCGCTGCGCCGCCAGGCCGGAGAGCACGGCGACCGCCACCACGAAGATGACGGCGAGCAGGACGTTGCCGTCGTCCCCTTCCAGCAACCCGAACAGCTTCGCCCCGATCACCCCACCGGCGAGCCCCCCGACGACGAACAGCGCCGCCCGCAAGACCACGCGCGCGAGAACCCAGCCCACCACCGCGGCGCAGGCGGCGACGATGGCCGCGACCGCAACCGATGCGCCGAGTCCCTCCGCCACCAGCCAACCGAGGGCGAAGCCGCACGCCAGCAGCGCCAGGTGGATCGAGCGCAGACCGACGAAGCACAGCAGCAGGCCGACAACGGCCAGTCCGACACCGGTCACCCCGCGCCCCCTGCCGAACGCGGCACCCGGAGGCGCGCGGGCCCTGACACGGTCACGTCGCCCGGCCGGCTCTCTCTGGTCACCATGACAAGCCCCCAGCTCGACGACGGTCAGTTGGCGACCCTCCCGATCTCCCGGCAGCCGTGCCTCACCTCGGATGGATGAGTTCGTCCGCCGCGCTGGGGGTGCCGGTGGTGACCAACCCGGCGGTGCCGTCGCCGGTGCGCAGGCTGATCAACGTGGAGAGCGGACTGAACGACGGGATCGCCACGCCGGTGGTCTTGCTGGCGCTCGCCGGCGCAGCGTCGGCGGAGCAACTCGCGGAGGCGCCCGGGCCGGCCGGGGCACTGCTCGAGTTGGCGATCGGAGCGGCCGTCGGGGGAGGCGGCGGAGCGCTGCTGCGCTGGGCGCGCGGCCGTGGCTGGGCCGCCGAGGACTTCACGGGCATCGCCGTGCTGGCCCTGGCGCTGACCAGCTACGCCGCGGCTCTGATCGCGCACGGCAATGGGTTCGTCGCCGCGTTCTGCGGTGGGCTGGCCTACGGCGCTGCGGCCGGTCGGCGCGGACCCGCCGAGCTGGTCTTCACCGAGCAGGTCGGTGGCCTGGTCTCGCTGCTGGTGTGGCTGGCCTTCGGCGCGATCGCGGTACCGATCCTGGCCGACCGCGCGGACTGGAGGGTTGCGCTGTACGCCCTGCTCAGCCTGACGGTTGTACGGATGCTTCCGGTGGCGCTGGCCTTGCTCGGCGCCGGCCTGGACCGGGCCACCATCGCGTTCATCGGCCGGTTCGGTCCCCGCGGCCTGCCGTCGCTGGTGTTCGCCCTGCTCGCCGTCGAAGAACTCGGAATTGTCGCGAACGAGGCCGTGGCCGTCATCGCGGCGACCGTGTTCCTCAGCGTCCTCGTGCACGGCATCACCGCTTCGCCGCTGGCCGCCCGCTACCCGCTACCCGCTCACGGTCGCCTCGGCCGCCGCACCGACCTCCCCCGACGAGCGAGCGGTCACGGAGAGCACACTTTGCTCGACGAGTCGATCAGGCGCGCCGGGTCGTAGCCGGATTGTGCCGATGACCGACCGAGTTCTTCGTCAATTGCGGACATCACAGGCTCTGGTGCACGTGCGGCGCGTCGGCGGATTCTCACGACCGGACCCACATCCACCAGGAGGCCACCATGAACCGCACCCGGATCCTCGTCAGCCTCGTCGCCGCCGTGGCGGCGCTGGGGGTGGTCGCGCCCGCGTCGGCGAGTGCCGCCCCGTACTGCGGTATCACCTGGGGCTCCCAGGCGAAGTCACTGAACCCGTACGACCCGGGCACCGACCTCGTCCACGACGTCCGCGCCGGGCAGCACGACTGCTACGACCGGGTGGTCGTCGACGTCGCCGAGGTCGACGACTTCGACTCCTACGTCGTCCGGTACGTGCCCGAGGTGCGACGGGACGGCAGCGGGGAGGCCGTCCCGCTCCGGGGCGGGGCCGCACTGCAGGTCACGCTCGGCGCCGTCGGGTACGACGACCGGGGCAAGGCGACCTACTCGCCGGACGACCCGCTCGAGGCGGTCGACGTGTCCGGGTTCCGGACCCTGCGCCAGGTCGCGTGGCTGGGGTCGTTCGAGGGCCAGTCGGGCATGGGCGTCGGCACGCGGGCGCGGCTGCCGTTCCGCGTCTTCGTCGTCGAGGGCGGTTCCAGCCACGTCGACCGGCTCGTGATCGACGTCGCGCACCGCTGGTGAGCCGGCGCGCGGCCGGCCGGTCAGCCCCTCGGGGTCTCCGGCCGGCCGTCGTCGCCCCGGCGTGGCGGCTCGATCGCGCGGGGCGCCCGGCGCAGGTTGTCCAGCAGGTCCTGCCCCGGCTGCCGGCGCTCCTCGAGCAGCTCGGCGGGGGTGTCGGGGACGACGACCCGCGGGTCGTCGTCCTCGGCGTCGAAGCTGCGCGGCACCCGCTTGAGGTGCCGGCTCATCGACTTCACCAGCAGCGCGGTCGCGATCAGCAGCAGCACGATGAGCAGCAGCCCGATCGGACCGGCCTTGCCGACGTCCTCGGGCAGCTGCTCGTCGTTGACGGCGGCCAGGACGGTGGCGACGGTGGGGCTCATCGGACGGTCACCGCACTGCGGACGCCCGCGAACAGGTCGTCCTCGGGCACCGGCGAGTCGACGACCGACCGGGCGAGCTCGTAGTCCTCGGTGGGCCACACCTGCTGCTGGACCTCCAGCGGGCAGGCGAACCACCGGCCGTTCGGGTCGATCTGCGTCGCGTGCGCGATCAGCGCGGCGTCCCGGACGGCGAAGTGGTCGGCGCAGTGCACCTTCGTGGTGACCCGGTGGGACATGTCGCGGTCCGGGTCCCAGTTCTCCAGCCACTCCGCATAGGGCGACTCGTTGCCCGAGGCGATGATCGCCTCGTGCAGCGCCCGCGTGCGGGGCAGCGTGAAACTCATGTGGTAGTAGAGCTTGAGCGGCTGCCAGGGCTCCCCGAGCTCGGGGTAGCGGTCCGGGTCGCCGGCGGCGTCGAACGCGTGCACCGAGATCTCGTGGGTCTTGATGTGGTCCGGGTGCGGGTAACCGCCGCGCTCGTCGTAGGTCGTGATGACGTGCGGCTTGAACCGCCGGATGAGCTCCACCAGCGGGGCGGCGGCCTCCTCGGTCGGCACCACAGCGAAGCAGCCGTCCGGCAGCGGCGGCAGCGGGTCACCCTCGGGCAGCCCGGAGTCGACGAACCCGAGGAACTCCTGCTCGATGCCGAGGATCTCCCGGGCCCGGGCCATCTCGTCCCGGCGGATCTCCGGCAGGCGCTCCCACACCTCGGGCCGGTCCAGTGCCGGGTTGAGCACCGACCCCCGCTCTCCTCCGGTGCAGGTCGCCACCATCACGCGGACGCCTTCCGCGACGTACTTCGCCATCGTCGCGGCGCCCTTGCTCGACTCGTCGTCGGGGTGGGCGTGCACGGCGAGCAGGCGCAACGGGTCTGCTTCGGTCACCGGGACATCATCCCCCGTCCGACCGGGGCCCCGCCGCCTCCGGACCCACCGATCGGGTGGACGTGGTGCTCGTCACGCGCCGAGACGGTACCGTTCCGCTTCCTGTCGGGCGTGACGAGTGGAACACCTCGCCGTCCGACGGTGTTACGTTGGCCGTTCTGAACGCGGCCGTCCCCCGGGCTGGGGGGCGGCCACCGACATTTCAGGAGCACAACCGTGTCCACCCCCACTGACGAGCAGAACCAGGGCGTCTGGCTGACCCAGGAGGCCCACGACCGGCTGAAGGCCGAGCTCGACCAGCTGGTGGCGGGCCGTCCGGCCATGGCCGCCGAGATCAACGCCCGCCGCGAGGAGGGCGACCTCCGGGAGAACGGCGGCTACCACGCCGCCAAGGACGAGCAGGGCAAGCAGGAGGCCCGCATCCGGCAGCTGACCGACCTGCTGCGCACCGCCAAGGTCGGCGACGCCCCGACGACGGCCACGCACGCCGCCACCGGCACCGTCATCACCATCCGCTTCCAGGGTGACGACGACACCGAGAAGTTCCTGCTGGGCTCCCGTGAGATCGCCGGCACCACCGGCCTCACGGTGTACTCGCCGGAGTCGGCCCTCGGGTCGGCCATCCTCGGCGCCGCGCCGGGTGCGACGGTGACCTACCAGGCGCCCAACGGCCGCGACATCACCGTCGACGTCGTCGCGGTCGAGCCCTTCGTCCCCTGACCGGGGGCGCCACCGTGACCCGTCCGACCCGCTCCCGTCGGGCGGAGAACACCGGGTTCGCGTGCGTGCACTGCGGTTCCCCGGTCCCCGCCAACACCGACGGGCACTACCGCAACCACTGCCCGGTGTGCCTGTGGTCGCTGCACGTCGACGACCTCCCCGGCGACCGGGCGAGCGAGTGCCGGGCACCCATGGAGCCGATCGGCCTCGTGGAGAAGTCGGGCAAGGGCTGGCAGGTGGTCCACCGCTGCACGGCGTGTGGCCACCGCCAGCCCAACCGGCTGGTCCGCGACGGCGCCGCCCCCGACGACCTCGACGTCGTCCTCGGGCTCCCCTGGCTCTGACGTCGTCGGCCGTCACCAGAGGTGATCATCGGCGGGTGGCTGCCCCGGACCGCGCGTCCGGCAGCCACCCGCCGATGATCACCTGACCCTGAGTAGCCCTCGGCGGCGGAGCAGGGGCGTCGGGTCGGCGTCCCTGCCACGGACGGCGCGGAACGCCTCCAGCGGGTCCACCGAGCCACCCACCGACAGCAGCCGCTCCCGGAACACCTCGCCGTTCTCCCGGCGCAGGCCACCGTTCTCGCGGAACCACTCGACGGTGTCGGCGTCGAGCACCTCCGACCAGATGTAGGAGTAGTAGCCGGCCGCGTACCCCCCGGCGAACACGTGCTGGAAGTACGTCGTCCGGTACCGCGGCGGCACCAGGTCGTAGGCGACGCCGGCCGCCTCCAGCGCGGCGCGTTCGAACTCCGCCGGGTCCCCGATCTCCGTCTCCGGGGTGATCCGGTGCCAGGCCTGGTCCAGCAGCGTGGCCGCCAGGTACTCCAGGGTCGCGAACCCCTCGCCCCACAGCCGGGCCGCCTCGATCGCCTCGACGACGTCGGCCGGCAGGACCTCACCGGTCTCGACGTGCCGGGCGTACCCGCTGAGCACCTCGGGCCACAGCGCCCACATCTCGTTGACCTGGCTGGGGAACTCCACGAAGTCCCGGGGGACGGCGGTGCCGGCGAACCGGGGGTAGGTGACCGACGAGCTCAGCCCGTGCAGGGTGTGCCCGAACTCGTGGAACAGCGTGTTCACCTCGTCGAGGGTCAGCAGTGTCGGCCGGCCGTCGGCGGCCCGGGTGACGTTGAGGTTGTTCACCACCACTGGCCGGGTGCCGAGCAGCCGGGACTGGGTGACGAAGGAGCTCATCCAGGCCCCGCCGCGCTTGCCCTCGCGGGCGTAGAAGTCGCCGAGGTACAGGCCGACGATCTCCCCGCCGGCGTCGGTGACCTCCCAGACCCGGACGTCCGGGTGGTATCCGGCGAGGTCCGGGCGCGGGCTGAACCGGTAGCCGTAGAGCAGCTCGGCGGCCCGGAAGACGCCGTCGACCAGCACCCGGTCCAGCTCGAACCACGGCCGCAGAGCCGCGGTGTCGACGGCGTAGCGCTCCGCGCGCACCCGCTCGCTGTAGAAGGCCCAGTCCCACGGGGCGAGGTCGGTCACCCCGTCGCGGGCGGCGACCTCGGCGAGCGCGGCCGCCTCGGCCTCCGCGTTGGCCCGCGACGGACCCACCATCGAGCCGAGCATGGCGTCGACCGCCGCGGTGCTGCCGGCGGTCTGGTCGGCGAGCACCAGGTCGGCGTGCGTCGGGAAGCCCAGCAGGCGGGCCCGGTCGGCCCGCAGCCGGGCGATCCGTGCCGCGACCGGGCCGTTGTCGTGCTCGCCGGCCGAGGCACGGGTCACCGACGCCTCGAAGACCCGCCGGCGCACCGTCCGGTCCCGCAGCTTGGCCAGCACCGGCTGACCGGTGGGCAGCAGCAGCGGGAGGACGAAGCCGTCGACCCCGCGGTCGGCGGCGGCCCGAGCCGCCGCCTCGACCTCCTCCGCGCCGAGGCCGTCGAGCTCCGCGGCATCGTGCACCACCACGGCGGCGGCCTCGGTGGCCAGCTGCAGGTTCTGCCCGAACGTCGTCGACAGGGCGGACAACTCCTGGTTCAGCTCGGACAGCCGCGCCCGGCCGGCGTCGTCGAGCCGGGCGCCGGAGAGGACGAAGTCCAGGTGGTAGCGCTCCACGAGCCGCACCGCCTCGGCGTCGAGCCCGGCCTCGTGCCGCCCGGTGTGGACCGCGTCGATGCGGGCGAACAGCGCCGGGTCCAGCCGCAGCGCGTCGGAGTGCGCGGACTCCAGCGGCGCGAGCTCACGCTCGATCTCCCGCAGCCGGTCCGACGACACCGACGAGGCGAGGTTGTGGAACACCGCGCCTGCCCGCCGGTAGAGCCGACCGGAGCGTTCCAGCGCCACGACGGTGTTGCCGAAGGTCGGCGGCTCGGCCGACCCCACGATCGCGGCGACCTCCGACCGCTGCTCGGCCATCCCGGCGAGCAGCGCCTCGCGGCAGTGCTCCAGGGTGATCGCCGCGAACGGCGGCAGCTGCAGCGGCAACTCGGAGGGCTCGAGCAGCGGGTTGTCGGCGGACAGGACGGCGGTGGAGGTGGTCTCGGCGGCGCTCATCGCCACCCATCCTGCGCCATGACACTGCGGTCCTCCGGACCGCACCGCGGCCACGTGCCGTTCCCCCGCTGCGGGGAGCCGCTGCCCGTGCCCCGGCCGGGGACCCTCCGGGCCCCGCGACCGGTCTACCCCGCCATCACACTGCGGGCCCGCCGGCGGCTCGCGTCCATCCCCAGACGCGAGCCGCCGGAGATCAGCGGCTGGCCGTGCGCATGTAGGCCCGGACCGACAGCGGCACGAACACCGCCAGGATGACCACCGTCCAGATCACCGTGTACAGCACGGGGTTCTGCAGCGACCACGCGTCGGGCACCGGGACTCCCGGCACGGTGTTGCCGAACAGCTCCCGCGCGGCCTGCACCACCGCCGACACCGGGTTCCACTCCGCGAAGGTGCGCAGCACCGGCGGGAAGGTCTCCAGCGGCACGAAGGTGTTGGCCACGAACGTCAGCGGGAAGATCACGATGAAGCTGGCGTTGTTGACCACCTCCGGCGTGCGGACGAGCAGCCCCACCAGCGCCATCAGCCAGGAGATGCCGAAGGCGAACACGAGGAGCACCAGGAAGCCGCCGATCGCCTCCAGCACGGACGTGTGGATCCGCCACCCGACGACCAGGCCGGTCAGCGCCATCACCGCGATCGAGAGGACGTTGAGGCCGAGATCGGCGACCGTCCGCCCCACGAGCACCGAGGAGCGGGACATGGGCAGCGACCGGAACCGGTCGATCAGCCCCTTCTGCAGGTCCTCGGCGATGCTCGCCCCGGTGATGGTGCTGCCGAACACCACCGTCTGGGCGAAGATCCCCGGCAGCAGGAACTCCGCGTAGCTGACCCCTCCGGGCACCTGGATGGCGCCGCCGAACACGTAGCGGAACAGCAGCACGAACATGATCGGCGACAGGGTCGCGAACACGATCAGGTCCGGGACGCGCTTGACCTTGATCAGGTTGCGCCGGGTGATGACGGCGCTGTCGGACAGCGTCTGCGCGAGCGTGCTGCTCATCGGGCACCTCCCCCGGCCGGCGCCGGCGTCCGGTCGCCGGTCGCGGCGTCGTCGGCCGGGCCGGTCGCCTCCTCCGCCACGTGACCGGTGAGGGTCAGGAACACGTCGTCCAGGTCGGGCCGGCGCAGCCCGATGTCGAGCACCTCGACCGCGGTGCCCTCGAGCAACCGCAGGGCCGTGGCGAGGTCGTCGGTGCCGCCGCTGACCGGCAGCGAGAGCCGGCGGGTCGACTCGTCCAGCCGCGGCTCGTCGACCGCCAGGGGACGCAGCCGGCCGGCCGCCTCCTTGAGGTCGCCGGCATCGCCGACGGTCAGCTCCAGCCGCTGCCCGCCGACCTGCGCCTTGAGCTCGTCGGCGGTGCCGCGGGCGATGACCCGGCCCCGGTCGATCACCACCATGCGGTCGGCCAGCCGGTCGGCCTCCTCCAGGTACTGGGTGGTCAGCAGGATCGTCGTCCCGCCGCCGGCGAGGTCGGCGATGAACTCCCACATCGACAGCCGGCTGCGGGGGTCCAGGCCCGTCGTCGGCTCGTCCAGGAACAGCACCCGGGGGCGGGCGATCAGCGACGCGGCGATGTCCAGCCGCCGGCGCATGCCGCCCGAGTAGGTCTTGGCCGGACGGTTCGCCGCGCCGGTCAGGTCGAACCGCTCCAGCAGCTCACCGGCCCGCGACCGGGCCTCGGCGCGCGTGAGCCGGTAGAGCCGGCCGACCATCTCCAGGTTCTCGAAGCCGGTGAGGTACTCGTCGACGGCGGCGTACTGACCGGTCAGCCCGATCGACGAGCGCACCGCGTCGGCGTCGCGCACGACGTCCAGACCCACCACCTCTGCCCGCCCGGCGTCGGCGCGCAGGAGGGTGGTGAGGATCCGCACCACCGTCGTCTTGCCCGCGCCGTTGGGACCCAGGAGCCCGAGGACGGACCCCTCGGCCACGGTCAGGTCCACCCCGTCGAGGGCCGTCGTCGCGCCGAAGCGCTTGACCAGGCCCTCGACGACTATCGCGTCGGTCATGAGGGGCACGTTAGGGCCCGGTGCCGACACTCTCCGACTGCTTTTCGGCCCGCCCGGGCCGGGTCCGCGACGAGCTGGTCCATGACTCTCCTCCGTCTGCCGCACCCCGCGCGGTGCAGGGCGCAGGGAGGAGACGGCGCGGAGTGCAGGAACTCACCGTCAGCCGGCCGTGACCCCGGTCGGCTCTCGCGTACTGCGAGAGGTGCGGAGGAGTCCTCCCTCAGCCGGTGGTCACCGCGTAGCCGGCACGGTCCAGCCGGGCGAGGACGTCCCTGGCGTGCTCGGGGCCACGGGTCTCCAGGACGACGAACACCTCCACCTCACCGAGGTCCAGGCGGGTCGCCGTCCGCTCGTGCGCGACCTCCAGCACGTTGGCGCCGGCGTCGGCCAGCTCGGTGAGCACGGCCGCGAGCGACCCGGGCCGGTCGGGCACCCGCAGCCGGAGCCGCAGGTAGCGGCCCGCGGCGGCCATGCCGTGCTGGACGACCTTGAGCAGCAGGACCGGGTCGATGTTGCCGCCGGAGACGACGGCCACCACCGGGGGCCGGAACGCCGTGGGGTCGGCCAGCACCGCCGCCACCGCCGCCGCACCCGCCGGTTCGACGACCAGCTTGGCCCGCTCCAGGCAGAACAGCAGCGCGCGGGAGAGGTCCTCCTCGGTGACCGTGCGGACCTCGTCGACGAGGTCCCGGACGTGCGCGAACGTCAGCGCCCCCGGCGCCCCGACGGCGATGCCGTCGGCCATCGTCGCCATCCCGGACAGCGCGACGGGGCGGCCGGCGGCCAGCGACCCGGGGAACGCCGCGGCCTCCGCGGCCTGCACGGCGACCACGCGGACGTCGGGACGGCGGGCCTTCACCGCCGCGGCCACCCCGGAGACCAGCCCGCCCCCACCCGTGCAGACGACGACGGTGGCCACGTCAGGGCACTGCTCGAGCACCTCCAGCCCGACCGTCCCCTGCCCGGCGATGACGTCGGGGTGGTCGAACGGGTGGATGAACACCGCACCGGTGCGCTCGGCGTGCTCGACGGCCGCGGCCATGGCCTCGGTGAGGTCGTGCCCGGCCAGGCGCGCGTCGGCGCCGTACCCGCGGGTGGCGGCGACCTTGGGCAGCGGAGCGGACTCCGGCATGAACACCGTGGCGCTCATCCCGAGCAGCTGCGCGGCCAGCGCGACGCCCTGGGCGTGGTTGCCGGCGCTGGCGGCGACCACCCCGCGGACGCGCTCGTCGGCGGTCATGCGGGACAGCCGGGTGTAGGCGCCGCGGATCTTGAAGGAGCCGGTGCGCTGGAGGTTCTCGCACTTGAGCCACACCGGCCCGCCGACCCGCTCGGCCAGGGCCCGGGAGTGCTCCAGCGGCGTGTGCCGCACGACCCCGTCGAGCAGCACCGCCGCGGCGTCGACCTCCGCCGCACCGAGCAGGAGCACCTCGTCCGCGACCATGCCGGTGATCCTCCCAGGCCGGAGTGCAGGTGGGAGCCCCCGTACGGGTGCCCACAGTCGCACCCTGGTCGTACCGTGGCTGGGGTGACGGACCCCGGCGTCTCTGCCTCCGCTCCCCCCGCTCCCACGACCCTCGGCGAGCTCCGCGACAGCGGAGCCGCGTTCCGGCCCGTCAAGGCCGAGATCCGCGCCAACCTGCTCGCCCGCCTCGGCGCCGGCGAGCCCAGCCTGCCGGGCATCGTCGGCTTCGACGACACCGTCGTCCCCGAGGTCGAGCGGGCCCTCATCGCCGGTCACGACCTCGTCCTGCTCGGCGAGCGCGGCCAGGGCAAGACCCGGTTGATCCGCACCCTGGTCGGCCTGCTCGACGAGTGGACGCCGGTGCTGGCCGGCAGCGAGATCAACGAGCACCCCCTGCACCCGATCAGCGTGTGGGCGCACCGGCAGATCGCCGCGCACGGCGACGCCACCCCGGTCGGCTGGCTGCACCGCAGCGATCGTTTCGGCGAGAAGCTGGCCACCCCCGACACCAGCGTCGGCGACCTCATCGGCGACGTCGACCCGATCAAGGTCGCCGAGGGCCGCACCCTGGGCGACCCGGAGACGGTGCACTACGGGCTCGTCCCGCGCACCAACCGCGGCATCTTCAGCGTCAACGAGCTGCCCGACCTCGCCGAGCGCATCCAGGTCGCGCTGCTCAACGTCCTGGAGGAGCGCGACATCCAGATCCGCGGGTACCGCGTCCGCCTGCCGCTGGACCTGCTGCTGGTGGCCAGCGCCAACCCCGAGGACTACACCAACCGCGGCCGGATCATCACCCCGCTCAAGGACCGCTTCGGCGCCGAGGTGCGCACCCACTACCCGATCGAGCTCGCCGACGAGATCCGGTTGCTGCGCCAGGAGGCGCACACCGGCTGGCTCGACACCGCCGGCCAACACGGGAACGGGCACCTCGAGTCACCCCTGATCCCCGACCACCTGGTGGAGATCATCGCCCGGTTCACCCGGCTGGTCCGCGAGTCCACCCACGTCGACCAGCGCTCCGGCGTCAGCGCCCGGTTCGCCATCGCCGGCCTGGAGACCGCCGCGGCCTCCGCCGTCCGCCGGGCCGCGGTCGCCGGTGAGCCCCGGCCGGTGGCCCGGGTCGTCGACCTGCCCGCCGTCGTCCCGGCCAGCCGCGGCAAGGTCGAGTTCGCCGACTCCGGCGCCGACCCGGACGACGAGCGGGAGCTGGAGATCCTGGAGCACCTGCTGCGCCAGGCGACCGCACAGACCTACCGCGCCCGCTGCGCCGGCCTGGACCTCACCGGCCTGCAGGAGCACTTCACCGGCGGGGAGACCGTCGAGTCCGGGGAGCTGGTGCCGGCCGCGGCGCTGCTGGGCCAGCTCGGCACCATCCCGAAGCTCGCCGAGCTGCTGGGCCGGCTCGGCGTGCCCGAGGGGGAGCAGTCGGCCGAGCAGGCGGCCGCCGCGGTCGAGTTCGCCCTCGAGGGGTTGTACCTCACCCGCCGGCTGGCGAAGGACACCGACGGCACCCGCACGGTCTACGGGGCCTGACCATGCCCTCCCGGCGCGGTCGCGGCCACCGCTACTCGAGATGGCACGGCGGGCCCGACCCGCTGGCCCCGCCCTACGACCTGGGCAGCGCCGTCGACGAGATCGGCGACTCCGTGCTGTCCGGCAGCGGCGTCCGCGAGGCGCTGCGGGAGCTGCTGCGCCGCGGCATGGACGGCCGCCGCGGTCTCGACGAGCTGCGCCGGTCGGTGCGCGAGCGGCTGCGGCAGGCCCGCTCCGCCGGGCGCATGGACGGCACGCTGCAGGAGGTCCGCGAGCTGCTGGACCGGGCCGTCGAGGCCGAGCGGCGGGAGCTGTTCCCCGACCCCGACGACATGGCCCGGCTCAAGGAGTCCGAGCTCGACGCGCTACCGGACGACACCGCCGGCGCCGTCCGCGCGCTCAAGGACTACGACTGGCGCTCGCCGGAGGCCCGGCAGGCCTACGAGCAGATCCAGGACCTCCTGCGCCGGGAGGTCCTCGACAGCTCCTTCGCGTCGATGAAGCAGGCCCTGGAGAACGCGACCGACCAGGACATGCAGGCGGTCAAGGACATGGTCGCCGACCTCTCGCAGCTCATCGACGCGCACAACCGCGGCGAGGACACCGACGAGCAGTTCGAGCAGTTCATGGAGAAGCACGGCCAGTTCTTCCCGGACGACCCCCAGTCCGTCGAGGAGCTCATCGACTCCCTCGCCCGCCGGGCCGCCGCGCAGGAGCGCATGATGGCCGGCCTCTCCCCCGAGCAGCGGGCCGAGCTGGCCGACCTGATGGCCCAGACCATGGACGACCTGGGGCTGGCCAGCGAGATGGCGCACCTGCAGGACGCCCTCCGCCAGGCCCGTCCCGACCTGCCCTGGGGTCAGCGCGGCCAGGTGCCCGACGGCGAGCAGGCCCTCGGGCTCGGGGACGCGACCAGCGCGGTGGCCGAGCTCGCCGACCTGGAGGCGCTGTCCAACCAGCTCTCCCAGGGCTACGCCGGCGCCTCCCTGGCCGACGTCGACGAGGAGCTGCTGGCGCGGGCGCTGGGCCGGCCCGCCGTCGACGACATCGCCGCGCTGCGCCAGATGGAGCGGGAACTGGAGCGGCAGGGCTACCTCAACCGCACCGACGGCAAGCTGGAGCTCTCCCCCAAGGCGGTCCGCCGGCTGGGGGCGACCGCACTGCGGCGGGTGTTCGCCCAGCTCGACGCCACCGGCCGGGGCGAGCACGACGTCGCCGACGCCGGCGCCGCCGGGGAGCTCACCGGTGGCGCGCGGGAGTGGCGGTTCGGCGACGAGCAGCCGCTGGACGTCGTCCGGACGGTGCGCAACGCCGTCCTGCGCACCGCCGGCGAGCCGCGCCCGCTGCTCGACCCGCCCACCCCGACGGGCCACCGGCGCGTGCGGATCGCCGTCGAGGACTTCGAGGTCGTGGAGACCGAGCGGCGGACCGGGGCGGCGGTCGCCCTGCTGGTCGACCTCTCCTACTCGATGGCGCTGCGCGGCACGTGGGGCGCGGCCAAGTCGACGGCGATGGCGCTGCACTCGCTGGTCACCACCCGCTTCCCTCAGGACGCGATCCAGATCATCGGGTTCTCCTCCACCGCGCAGGTACTGCGCCCGGAGACCCTCGCGGAGCTGTCGGTGGACACGCTGCAGGGCACCAACCTGCAGCACGGGCTGATCCTGGCCCGGCGCTTCCTGGCCCGGCACCGGGACGCCGAGCCGGTGGTCCTCGTCGTCACCGACGGCGAGCCCACCGCCCACCTGGAGGACGACGGGACGCCGTTCTTCTGCTGGCCGCCGATGCCCGAGACGATCGCCCGCACCGTCGCCGAGGTGGAGCGGGTGGCCCGCTCCGGCGCGACGATGAACGTGTTCGCCCTCGATCCCGACCCGGGGCTGGTCCACTTCGTCCACGACATCACCCAGCGGGCCGGCGGCCGCGTGTTCACCCCTGACAGCGAGCGGCTCGGCGAGTACGTGGTGGCCGACTACCTGCGCACCCGCCGGGGCCGCCGGGCCCGTTGAGGCGGCTCGCTCCCGAGCACGCCTCTGGCCGCTGACTTCCCGCGCCGCGACGGGTCTGCACCGGCATGACCGAGTACGTGCACACGCGCGACGGCGTGCCGATCGCCTATGACCGGGAGGGGTCCGGCCAGCCGTTGATCCTCATCGGGGGAGCCGGGCAGTTCCGCGCGGTCGACCCCGACACCCGCGAGCTGACCACCGAGCTGGCCCGGCGGGGGTTCGACGTCGTCCACCACGACCGGCCCGGGCGGGGCGACAGCGGTGGCGAACCGCCGTTCCGGCTCGCCGGGGAGGTGGCCGCGGTCCGCGCGCTGCTGGAGGCGGTCGGCGGGCGGGCCTGGCTGTACGGCAGCTCCTCGGGCGGCGCCATCGCGCTGGCCGCGGCGGCGGAGCTGCCGGGTGTCGAGCGCCTGGTGCTCTGGGAGGTGCCCCTCGGCGAGGAACAGGGCTCCGACGGCGCGGAGTACCTCGCCGCCCTCCGGGAGCGGGTGGCGGCCGACGATCCCGAGGGGATCTGGCGGCTCTACACCGACGGCATGCCGCCGGACTGGTTCGAGGCCATGCGCCGCGGGCCGCAGTGGCCACTGTTCGAGCGGATGGCACCCACCCTCGAGGCCGACGCGGAGGCGCTCGCCTGGACCCAGTCGGCACCGAGGGCGCAGCTGTGGGCGCCGGTCACCGCGCCGGCCGTGGTGCTGCTGGGGACCAGCACCTTCCCGTTCATGGCCGACGCCGCCGAGTCGATCGTGCGGTCCCTCCCCCGCGCCGAGAAGGCCGAGCTGCCCGGCGCCGGCCACCGCTGGGCGGCCGCCGACCTCGCCGACCGCCTCGCCGGGTACCTGCCGCCGAGCGAGGCATAGGAAGCTCCACCCGCGTCAGGACGCCGGGCACACGGGGATTGCCTCCTATGCCTCGGGCGCCGGGTGGGAGCCGCTCGAGCTGATCCCGGGGATCGCCCCGGCGCGGAAGGCGTCGACGAACAGCCGGTGGTCCCGCTGGGCCCCCCGGGCGTAGGAGTGCGCGAAGTCGACGACGTCGGCGGTGAACTGCGCACGCCGGTCGCCCACCATGGCGGTGATCGCGTCCTCGGTCTGGAACGGCACCAGCGTGTGGTCGCTGTCCGCGTCGCCGACGCAGTGCATCTTCGCCGTGGCCCGGCCCAGCTGCGCCATCACCGGGGCGATCTCCTCGGGCTCGGTGAGCTCGTCCCAGTCCAGGTCCACCTCGTAGGGCGAGAGCTCCTGGACGACGAAGCCGACGCCGTCGATCTCGGTGTGACCGAGGAACTGGGAGGCGTTGGCCTGCAACGCGCGCTGCGACATCGCCGTCCGGTGCCCCTCGTGCTCGAAGAACCCGCGGATCGCCGCGTCCCGCACGATCCGGCTGGGCGCCGGCACGTTGCCCTGCTTGAGCGAGAGGACGACGTCGTTCTCCAGCGCCTGGTCGTAGCCCTCGATGAGCACGTTGTAGGCGGGCAGCCCCGCGCTCCCGATGCCGAACCCGCCGGTGGCGATCACGTCCTTCACGTCGAAGGCGACGTCCCGGCGCCGGCGCGGTGGGAAGACGGTGCGGCGGTACCGCTCCAACGCGGCGAGCACCCGCTCGCGCTCGGCGCCGGCCAGCCGACGGTTGCGGGGCCCCTCCGCGAAGCGCCGCTCGTAGCCCTCCACGACGGTCATCCGCTCCAGCAGCGCGAGCCGGCTGCGCGCGCTGGTCCGCAGGATCGCGTCGTGCACCGCGCCCTCGGTGTTCTCCCGCACCAGCGCGAAGGACTTGTCGTCGTCGAGCCGGGTGAAGGCCGCGACCTGGTCCAGGTAGGCATCGAGATACCGGCGCAGCAGGTCGGCGATGACGTCGTCCCCGAGCGCCTTGCGCCAGGCCAGCAGCGCGAAGCTCGCCGCGAAACGGCGCAGGTCCCAGCTGACGTGGCCCAGGTAGGCCTCGTCGAAGTCGTTGACGTCGAAGACGATCCGCCCGCTGCCGTCCATGTACGTGCCGAAGTTCTCCGCGTGCAGGTCCCCCTGGATCCACACCCGGCTGGTCCGCTCGTCGCTCCAGTCGTCCTGCTGCTGCGCCATGTCGGCGTAGAACAGGCAGGCGCTGCCCCGGTAGAACGCGAAGGGGTCGGCAGCCATCTTGCGGAACTTGGTGCGGAACGCGTCGGCGTCGGCGGTCATCAGCTCGGAGAAGGCGTCGACCAGCACGTCGACGATCACCTGACTGCGTTCACCGTCCGTTGGTCCGCCCGTGACCCGTGAGGGGGAATGTGGCACGGGGCGACCGTAGGCGGCGGTTAACCTGCGGGACAGAGGTCCACGCAGCTGGGGAGGGCGGACGGCGGTGACTCGAGCGAGCACGGCATGGCGACTGGCCACCGGAGCTGCCTACGGCGGCGGTGGACTGGGCCTCGCCGGGGCGGCGATGGTCGCCCTCCTGCGCGCGCAGGCACGGTCGGCCCGGCGCCGGGTGGAGTCCAGGACGACCCAGAGCGACCCGCCGTCGGGCGACGGCATCTACGGCCGCGGCCGGGGCAAGCCGATCGTGCTGACCGTGCTGGGCGACTCCAGCGCCGTGGGACTGGGTGTCGAGCGGTCCGCGGAGACGCCCGGGGTGCTGCTCGCCGCGGCCCTCGCCGAGCTGGCCGAGCGGCCGGTGCGACTGGTCCGGCTGGCCGTCTCCGGCGCCGAGTCCTACGAGCTCGAGGAGCAGGTCGACAAGGCGCTGGTGGAGCACCCCGACGTCGTGATGATCATGATCGGCGCGAACGACGTCACCAGCCGCACCCGGCCCACGGTGTCGGTGCGTCACCTGCGTGACGCCGTCCGCCGGCTGGTCGACGGCGGCGCGGAGGTCGTCGTCGGCACGTGCCCGGACCTCGGCACCATCCGGCCGATCGGGCAGCCGCTGCGCCTGCTCGCCCGCCGCTGGAGCCGTCAGCTGGCCGCCGCCCAGACCATCGCCGTGGTCGAGGCCGGCGGTCGCAGCGTGTCGCTCGGGTCGGTCCTGGGGCCGACGTTCGCCAAGGACCGCGGCCTGTTCAGCGTCGACGAGTTCCACCCCAGTGCGGCCGGGTACGCCGCCGCGGCCGCCGTCCTGCTGCCCTCGGTCGCCGACGCGCTCGGCGTGTGGCCGGCCACGGCCGACCGCGGGCTGCGCAACCTGCGCCGCGACACCGTCCGCCCCGTCGCCCGCGCCGCCGCGCACGCCGCCGGCCGGACCGGCACCGAGGTGCAGGCCACCGAGGTGCGCGGCTCCGAGACCGGGCCGCGCGGGCCCTGGGCCCGGCTGCGCCGGCGCCGTCCGCCGGACCTCCCGACCCCCGATCAGGCGGAGCGCGCCGAGCAGGCACCCGTCGGCTGAGCGCCCCGGGCGCGGTCCCGCGTGTGCGGTCAGGCGGCGTTACCGGGGAGTAGGTTCGGGGACGACCCGACGTCCGGCGTCCCCCGTCGGATCCGCCTCATCGTGGAGGACCCATGCCCGAAGCCGTCATCGTCGCGACTACGCGCTCCCCCATCGGCCGCGCGTTCAAGGGCTCGCTCAAGGACCTGCGCCCCGACGACCTCACCGCCACCATCGTGCGCGCGGCGCTGGACAAGGTGCCCGCGCTCGACCCGACCGACATCGACGACCTCATCCTCGGCTGCGGCCTGCCCGGCGGGGAGCAGGGCTACAACATGGGCCGGGTGGTGAGCGTCCTGCTCGGCATGGACCACCTGCCCGGCACCACCGTCACCCGCTACTGCTCCTCGTCGCTGCAGACCACCCGCATGGCGATGCACGCGATCAAGGCCGGCGAGGGCGACGTCTTCATCTCCGCCGGGGTGGAGATGGTGTCCCGCTTCGCCAAGGGCAGCAGCGACTCCCACCCGGACACCAAGAACCCGCTGTTCACCGACGCCGAGGCGCGGGTCGCCAAGACGGCGGAGAGCGGCGCCGACACGTGGACCGACCCCCGCGAGGCCGGCGAGATCCCGGACATCTACATCGCGATGGGCCAGACCGCCGAGAACCTGGCGCTGCTCAAGGACGTCTCCCGGCAGGAGATGGACGAGTTCGCCGTCCGCAGCCAGAACCTGGCCGAGCAGTCGATCGCGAACGGCTTCTGGGAGCGGGAGATCACCCCGGTGACCGCGCCGGACGGCACCGTCGTCAGCACCGACGACGGCCCCCGGCCGGGCACGACGCTGGAGGGCATCGCCGGGCTGAAGCCGGTGTTCCGCCCCGACGGCCGGGTGACCGCCGGCAACGCCTGCCCCCTCAACGACGGCGCCGCCGCGGTCGTGGTCATGAGCGACACCAAGGCCCGTGACCTGGGGCTGACCCCGCTGGCCCGGATCGTCTCCACCGCCGTCACCGGGCTCTCACCCGAGATCATGGGCTACGGCCCGGTCGACGCATCCAAGCTGGCGCTGCAGCGGGCCGGCATGAGCGTCGGCGACATCGACCTGGTCGAGATCAACGAGGCGTTCGCCGCCCAGGTCATCCCCAGCTACCGCGACCTGGGCATCGACATCGACCGGCTCAACGTCCACGGCGGGGCGATCGCCGTCGGCCACCCCTTCGGCATGACCGGCGCCCGCATCACCGGCACGCTGATCAACGGCCTGCAGACCCGGGACAAGACCTTCGGCCTGGAGACCATGTGCGTCGGCGGCGGCATGGGCATGGCGATGGTGCTGGAGCGCCTCAGCTGAGAGTGGGGCCACCGGATGGTCGACCACCGGTAGCCCCACAACGGCCAGTGGCCCGGTCCCCGCGAGGGGACCGGGCCACTGACCTGTTGCGGCCCCGCTGCAGGGCCCGCGCCGAGCGCGGGGCAGCGGGGCCCTTGCTCAGTTGTCCTGGAGGTAGGACAGCAGCCGCAGGATCTCCAGGTACAGCCAGACGACGGTCACGAGCAGACCGAAGGCGATGTACCAGGCGAACTTCGCCGGGGCGCCACGGCGGATCGCCTCGTCGGCCATGTCGAAGTCCAGCAGCAGCGTGAAGGCCGCGACGCCGATCACCACGACGCTGAACAGGATGGCCAGCGGGCCGCCGTCACGCAGGCCCAGCCCACCGGGGGTGAAGAAGCCCGCGATCAGGTTGACCAGCACGAGCGCCAGGACACCGAACATCGCGCCGACGATCCAGCGGGTCAGCTTCGGGGTGACCCGGATGGCGCCGGTCTTGTAGACGACGAGCATGCCGAAGAAGACACCGAAGGTCCCGATCAGCGCCTGGACGACGATGCCCGGGTAGATGTTGTTGAACGCCTCGCTGATGGCGCCGAGGGCGACACCGTAGAGCGCGCCGTAGGACAGCGTGGCGGCCGGGTTGGCGATCTGCTTGAACGCGATCACCAGGCCGAGGACGAACGCGACCAGGACGGCCGGCAGCGCCAGGCCCCACGCGGCCTGCCCGGGCATGGCCCAGACGGCGGCGGCGGCCAGGACGGTCACCAGGAAGGACAGGCCGGTCTTCTGGACGACGTCGTCCATCGTCATGTAGCGCGTCGCCGGCGGCGCGTACGGGGAACGGGCGTACGGCGACGGGGCGGCGTACGGGTCCTGCGTCGGGGCGCCGTACTGCGGGGCGCCCCACTGGGCGGACTGCTGGCCGTTGCCGGCGCCCGCGTTCGCGAAGCCCCGGCCGAAGGCCGGGTTGTGGCTGGGCATCGTCATCTCCTCGAGGTGACCTGGCGGTTCGTGGGCCCAACGGTCCTGCACCCACTCGTCGAGGTCAACGCCTGGAGGGCTCGTTGCGTTCCTGACCCCGGGCAGGGCACCCGGACGGGGGGAACGGGGCGGATCCGGCGGCTGCGCAGCACCGGCGCCCGGGCCCTCAGGGCATGCCCGGCCGGCACCGCAGGGTGGGTGGACTCCACACCTAGGGGTGCTGGTGGCGGACCGCGGCGGTCCCGACGCTGGTCGCAGCGGATCGAACAATCGCCCCGACCCGAGGAGAACCCGATGAGCCTCCGCCGCACCCCCACCACTTCCCGTTCCACGACGGACGACGCGGCCACCACCCGCCGCGCCGGACGGCCGCGTCGTCGCTCCCGCCTGCTGGCCGGCGCAGCGGCGGCTGCCACCGTCACCGCCGGGCTCGTGGGCGTGGCGGCTCCGGCCAGTGCGGACGTGCTGACACCCAACGGCGTCCAGATCCACTCCCTGGCCATCTGCGACCCGATCCTCCACGACGTCCGGGTGCAGGCGTCCCCGGTCCCGGGCGCCATCGGCCGGATCCATGTCCGGGACGTCACCACCGGGCAGGAACTGGCCAGCGACCTGCTGCTCGACCCACTGGTCGTGGGCGACCAGACCTCCGGCTTCGCCACCTACCAGGCCGCCTTCCCGGCGGGGCGGTACGCGGTCTACGTCGAGTACATCTGGCAGGACGCCTCCGGCGGCTGGCTGGTCGTCGGCGAGTGGGTCACCGAGTACTGGACCGAGGGCGCCTTCGGCAACTCCCAGGACACCGCGTGCTCCCTCTGACCCCCAGCTGCCGGGCGGGTCGGCCGGAGGACGCCGACGTCCTCCGGCCGACCCGCGGGCCCTTGCTTCGCCGGGCGGCTCACCAGACGATGTGCCGGTGCCCGAGGGGCCCGAAGCCTGCCCGCTGCTGCGGTACACGGACGCCGACGGCCGCACGCGGGAGTTGCTCCTGACCGACGGGCTGCGGCGGTTGACGGTGGGCCGGGCGCCCGAGACGGCACCTACGTCAACGGCGAGCGGCTGACCGGACGGTGCACGTTGCGCGCCGGGACGGCGGCCACCGCCCTGCCCACCCCGGCTCGCTGTCGGAGACCCAGCGCCGGGTGCTGCTGGCGCTGGCCCGGCCGTTCGAGCACGGCAGCGCCTACGCCGTTCCGGCGGCCAACCAGCAGATCGCCGCGGAGCTGTTCCTCAGCGTGGACGCCGTGAAGACCCACCTGCGTACGTTGTCCGCCGAGCTCGGCGTCGAGGAACTCCCGCACAACTAGAAGCGGCTGCGGCTGGTCCAGCGGGCCCTGCAGAGCGGCGTCGTCCGGGGCCGCGGCCTCTGAGTCCGGGCCTCACCGCCCGTCGCCGGTGTGCTTGACCGTCCAGGACAGCCCCCACGCGGCCAGGGCGAGGAAGACCGCCGACTGCGCGGCCAGCAGCCCCATGTCCAGCCCCCACTGCCCGGCGGTCGGGCGGAACAGCCGGTCCGGTTGTGGGCCCTCCGCCGGCTGCAGCCCCACCGTGGCCGCCATCGCGGCGTACCCGGCCCGCGCGGGCAGGACCAGCGAGAACTGCTCCAGCCCGGTCCGGCCCGCCAGTGGGAAGAGGCCGCCGCAGAACACCAGCTGGCCCATGACCAGGGCGACCAGCGCCGGCATCGTCTGGTCGGCCGACCGTGCGAACGCCGACACCGCCAGCGAGGCGATCGTCATGGTGATGCCGACCGCGGCGACGGCGGCGGCCACCTCCAGGCGCGGCCAGGGCAGGACCAGCCCGTCGTCCGGACCGGGCAGGCCCAGCAGCGCGAGCAGGCAGAACGCGACCGACTGGAACGTCACGCAACCACCGACGACGAGCACCTTGGCGACGAGGTAGACCGACGGCGACAACCCCACGGCGTGCTCGCGGCGGTAGATGGGCCGCTCCCCCACCAGCTCCCGGACCGACAGGGCCGCCCCCATGAGGGCGGCGCCGACGACCAGCACGATGATCCGCTGCTGTGCCTCGGCCGGGTTCCCCCCGGCCGCCGACATCGACAGCCCCGCCTCCCCCGGGAAGGCGTGCGCCATGACCGCGAGCACGACGGGCATGCCGACGAGCAGGGCGAGGAACAGCCGGTCCGCGGCGACGACCGCCAGGTTGCGGCGGACCAGGGTCGCCAGCTGGCGCAGCGGGGCGGGCCGCGGCGGCACGGGCGCGGGGCCAGCCGGGCACGGCGTCACACCGTCGCCGGTCGGCTGGAGGTAGCGGTGCTGGAGCGTCGACTGGGCGAACCGCTCCACCCAGCCGGGGTCCTCCAGGGCGGCGAAGACCGAGGGGTGGTCCTGGACGCCGAAGAACGGCAGCAGCCGGTCGGGCGGCCCGTAGAACGCGACCCGGCCCCCGGGCGCGAGCAGCAGGACCCGGTCGCAGCGGTCGAGGGCCAGCACGCTGTGCGTGACGACCAGCACCACCCGGCCGGCGTCGGCGAGGGTGCGCAGACCGTCCATCACCTGTCGGTCCAGGCCCGGGTCCAGGCCGGAGGTGGGTTCGTCGAGGAAGAGCATCTGTGGCGCGGTCAGCAGCTCGAGGGCGATCGACGTGCGCTTGCGCTGACCGCCGGAGAGCGAGTCGATCCGCTGGTCGACCTGCGCAGTGAGCCGGACCTCGGCGAGCACCTCCGCCACCCGCTGGGCCCGCTCCTCGGCGGTGGTGTCGGGCGGCAGGCGCAGCCGGGCAGCGAAGTCGAGGGCCCGGCGCACGGTCAGCTGGCGGTGCAGGATGTCCTCCTGCGGCACCAGTCCGATGAGGAAGCGCAGCTGCTCGTACTCGTCGTAGAGGTCCCGGCCGTCCCACGTCACCCGGCCGGAACCGGCGGGGCGCAGCCCGGTGAGGGCGCCCAGCAGGGTGGACTTGCCCGCACCGGACGGGCCGATCACCGCCACCAGCTCCCCCGCCCGCACCGTGAGGCTCAGGTCGTCCATCAGGCGGGTGCCGCGCGCGGTGGTGACGGTCAGGTGCCGGGCGTCCAGGGAGGGGCGCCGCACGTCCGGCAGGGTGATGGTGCGCCCGTCCCAGCCGAACGTGCTGCTGCCCGCGCCGATCCGGTCCCCGGCACGCAGCGGCTCCGACCCGTGGATCCGGCGGCCGTTCAGATAGGTGCCGTTGAAGCTGCCGACGTCCCGCAGCACGGCGGTGGTGCCGTCCTCCCCCGTCTCCACCGCCGCGTGCCGCCGAGACAGCACGGGGTCGTCCGGGACGACGACGTCACACCCCGGCTCGCGCCCGATGACCAGGATCCGCTCGCCGGCACCGTCCCCTCCCGCGTCAGCGGCGGCCGACGGGACGTAGCGCAGCCGCAGTTCGGGACCGTTCGCGCCGCCGATGCGGACGCTGACCTCCTGTCCCGGACCGATCCGCGCGGCCTGCTGCGGAACGCCGTCGATCCACGTGCCGTTGCGGCTGCCGAGGTCGCGCAGCAGCCACCCCTCCGCGATCCCGCGCAGTGCCAAGTGCATGCTGCTGACCCGTTCGTCGGCCACGCGGACGTCGCACCGCGGGTCCCGGCCGACGACGACCGGCTGGGACCGGGGGAAGGTCCACACCCCGCCCGCGCCGGCGACCTGCAGGACGTCCTGCGTCGGTCGTCGGGGAGTCCGCGTCATGCCTGCCCTCCGGGTCAGCCGGTGCTGCGCAGCGATCGGAGCACCCGCTCGGAGGTCGCCGGCTGATCGGCGGACTCCGGCGGCGGGTGCGCGGTCGGGCCACGTCCTGGCCTCACTCTCGGCTCGGCGTCCGCCCCGGGAGCTCAGGAGCAGCGAGAACGTGGCCCCGCCGTCCGGCCAGCGTCAACCGTCACCCGGCTGCTGACCACGCGACGCCCGCGTTCCGGAACACGGGCGGCGCACGCCGTCACGCTGTGCCCCCGGTCGGGTTCGAACCGACACTGGAACCCTTTTAAGGGGCCTGCCTCTGCCGATTGGGCTACGGGGGCTGCGCCGTCGGAACGCTAACCCGTGGCGGACCGCGGCTCCCGCGAGCGGGCGCCCGCCGGTGGGCCGCGGCCGGCCGGGCCTCGCCCTCAGCTCGCCTGGGCCGGGCGGGACTGCGCGCGATCGGCCGGCGAGGGCGGGGGCACCGACCCGGCCCGGCCGGTGTTGGCCGCGGCGACGAACTCCCGGCGCGGGTCCTGGAGCTGGCCGAGGGAGATGACCTCGCGGCGGAAGACCGCGCCGAGCGTCCAGTCCGCCACCACCCGGGCCTTGCGGTTGAAGGTGGGCACCCGGCTGACGTGGTAGGTGCGGTGCATGAACCACGCGGGCCAGCCCTTGAGCTTCACCCCGTAGACCTGGGCGACCCCCTTGTGCAGGCCGAGGCTGGCGACCGACCCGGCGTAGGCGTGCCGGTAGGGCTGCGGCTGCTCGCCGCCGAGGACGGCGACGATGTTGTCGGCCAGCCGCTTGGCCTGCCGGACGGCGTGCTGCGCGTTCGGCGCCGTGGTCGCGTCCGGCTCCTCCTTGGTGAGGTCGGGGACGGCGGCGAGGTCACCGGCGGACCAGGCGTCGGGCATCCCCTGCACCTGGAGGGTGGGCTCGCAGACGACCCGGCCGCGCCCGTCCAGCGGCAGGTCGGTCTCGGCGAGCATCGGGTTCGGCTTGGTGCCCGCCGTCCAGACCAGGGTGTCGCTGTCGAACTCGTCGCCGTCGCTGAGCCGGACGTGGCAGTCGCTGACGGACTCCAGGCGGGTGTTGAGCCGCACGTCCATGCCGCGGGCGGTCAGCTGCTTGACCGTCCACGCGGCCATGTCGAGGTCCACCTCGGGCAGGATCCGCCCCATCGCCTCGACCAGCACCCACCGCATGTCCGACGGCGACAGGCGCGGGTAGTAGTGCTCGACGGCGTACCGGGCCATGTCCTCCAGCTCGGCGAACGCCTCCACGCCCGCGTAGCCGCCTCCCACGAAGGTGAAGGTCAGCGCCCGGCGCCGGACGTCGGGGTCGTCGGTGGAGCTGGCCGCGTCGAGCCGGGCGAGCACGTGGTTGCGCAGGTAGATGGCCTCGCCGACGTTCTTGAAGCCGATGCCGTGGTCGGCCAGTCCGGGGATGGGGAGGGTGCGCGCCACCGACCCGGCGGCCATCACGAGCACGTCGTAGGAGAGCTCGAACGGCTCCCCCTCCAGCGGGGCGATCCGGGCGCGGCGCTCGGCGTGGCTGAGGCCGGTGACCGCGCCGGTGATGATCCGGCAGCGCGGCAGCGTGCGCCGCAGCGGGACGACCACGTGACGCGGCTCCACCGAGCCGGCCGCCGCCTCGGGGAGGAAGGGCTGGTAGGTCATGTGCGGTTGCGGGTCGACCACGACGATCTCCGCCCTCCCGCGGGAGAGCCGCTTCTGCAACCGCAGGGCGGTGTAGAGGCCGACGTAACCGCCGCCCACGACGAGGACCACCGGACGCTGCGCCATGGGCCGAGCCTAGGGCCGCACCCCCGGTGGCGGCACGGCCGCGGCGAGGTCGGTGGCCCGGGAGAGGACGGCGTCGAGCATCGGCTCGGTCAGCTTGCCGGTGAAGGTGTTCTGCTGGCTCACGTGGTAGCTGCCCAGCAGGGTGAGCGGCCCGCGCGGCCCCTCGAGGGTCACCTCGACCCCGTGCCCGAACGCCGGCCGCGGCGTGGGCAGCCGGTAGCCGGCCTCGGCCAGCACCGGCCACAGCGCCGTCCAGCCGAACCCACCCAGGACGACGACCACCCGCAGGTCCGGCAGCAGCGCCAGTTCCCGCGCCAGCCACGGTGAGCAGGTGTCGCGTTCCTCCGGCGTCGGCGCGTTCGCCGGTGGGGCGCAGCGCACCGCCGCGGCCACCCGGACGCCGGTGAGCTCGAGCCCGTCACCGATGTGCGTGGACGTCGGCTGGTTGGCCAGTCCGGCCCGCCAGAGCGCGGCGAAGATCCAGTCCCCGCTGCGGTCGCCGGTGAACACCCGCCCGGTGCGGTTGCCGCCGTGCGCGGCCGGCGCCAGCCCGACGACGGCGATCCGGGCGTCGGCCGGGCCCAGCCCCGGCACCGGGCGGCCCCAGTACTCCTCGTCGCGGAACGACGCCCGCCTCGTCCGGGCCACCTCCTCTCGCCAGGCCACCAGGCGGGGGCAGGCGCGGCAGCCGGAGATGCGGGCGTCGAGGACGGCGAGGTCGCGGGTGCCGCGCGCCGAGCGGACGACGCCGGCGGGGGTGCGGGTCACCGGGAAGCCGGCCGCGTCGGTCGCCACCCCGTCAGGGAACCACCCGTCGTCTGCGTGCCGACGCGGACCCCGGCATGATCGCCTCGTGGCCAGGAAGAAGAAGCAGAAGGCCCCGCTCACCTGGAAGCTGCTCTCGGCGGGCTTCGCGGTGCCGGCGGGGATCGCCGTCCGGAAGGCGACCGACGCCGCCTGGTACGGCGTGCGCGGGACGATGCCCCCCAAGAACCCGGCGGCGCCGGGGGTCAGCTGGCCCGAGGCGCTGGCCTGGGCCGGGGTCTCCGGGCTCGCCATCGCCGCGGGGCGTCTCGTCGCCGCCCGCGGCGCCGCGGCCAGCTACGAGAAGCTGACCGGGAAGCTGCCGCCGGGGATCAACGAGGGCACCACCTGAGCCGGGGTCAGCCGCGCGCGAGCTGCAGGGCGATGCCGTCGAGGATGTCGTGCTCACTGACCACGACGTCGTCGAGGGCGAACGCGTCCATGACCACCCGCAGGACCAGTGAGCCGGCGCCGATGACGTCGACCCGCCCCGGGTGCATCACCGCCTCCAGCGCCCGCCGCCGGCGGGTGGCGGTGAGCAGGCCGGCGGTCACCGAGCGGACGCCGGCCACCGGGATCCGCGAGCCGTGGATGGCCACCGGGTCGTAGGCGGGCAGGCGCAGCGCGAGCGCGGCGACGGTGGTCACCGAGCCGGCCAGCCCGACCAGGGTGGCCGCCTCGTGCACGGGCACCGTGCTGACGACGTCGGCGAGCGCGGCGCGGATGTCGGCCTCGGCGCGCTGGATCTCGTCGGCGGTCGGCGGGTCGCCGTGCAGGTGCCGCTCGGTGAGCCGGACACAGCCGACGTCGACCGAGCGGGCCGCCCGCACCCCACCGGCGTCGCCGAGCACGAACTCGGTCGACCCGCCGCCGATGTCGACGACCAGGTACGGCGGGTGGGGCGCCGGCTGGCCGTGCGCGGCCACCGCGGCGTCGAGGGAGGCGGTGGCCCCGAGGAAGGACAGCCGTGCCTCCTCGTCGCCGGCGACGACGTCGGGCAGCCGGCCGAGCGTGGCAGTGACCATCGCCTCGAAGTCGGCGCGGTTGGCGGCGTCCCGGCTGGCACTGGTCGCGACCATGCGCACCGCCGTGGCGCCCAGGTCCCGCGCCTGGGCGGCGTACTGCGCCAGCACGACGCGGGTGCGCTCGATCGCCTCGGGCGCCAGCCGGCCGGTGGCGTCGACGCCCTGCCCGAGGCGGACCACCTCCATCCGGCGCAGGAGGTCGGTGTGCGGCCCCTCCGGTGGGACGTCGGCGACGAGCAGGCGGATCGAGTTGGTGCCGCAGTCGATCGCCGCCACCCTCGTCACGGCCGGTCCTCCTGGGCGCAGGGGCCGTTCGCCCACCACTCCCCCATCTCGGCCACCGCGCGGTCGCCGATCGGGTTGACGCCCGGGCCGGCGGCCAGCGCGTGGCCGGCCAGCGCGTGCAGGCACTTGACGCGGTCGGGCATGCCGCCGGCGGTGTTGCGGGTGGGCAGCACGCCCAGCGCGTCACGTTCGGCGAGGTAGGCCTCGTGGGCGGCGCGGTACCGGGCGGCCAGCTCGGGGTCGGTGGCCAGCTCGTCCTGCCACTCGCGCATCCGGCCGGCCGACTCCAGCCGGCTGGCAGCGGCGTTCGCCCGCGGGCAGGTCAGGTAGTACAGCGTCGGGAACGGGGTGCCGTCCTCCAGCCGCGGTGAGGTCTCCACGACGTCGGGCTGCCCGCAGGGGCAGCGGTGCGCCACCGCGTGCACAGCACGCGGTGGCCGGCCCAGCTGGCGGGCGACGACCTCCCGCTCCGCCGGGGTGACCGGTTCCTTCACTCGTTCGGCTCCTCGTCGCCGTCGGCCTCCGCGACCGACTGCAGCAGTGCGTCGTACCAGGGCAGTCCACCGTCGTCCGGTTCGGGGACGGTGCCGGCGTCCCCCTCGACCGCGTCGCCGTCGACCACGACGAGCAGGCGGTCGCCGGGGAGCACGTAGGTCAGACGCTCCCGCGCCTCGCGCGCGACGAAGGCGGGGTCACCCTGGCGCTCGAGCTGGTCCTGCAGGTCCTCGATGCGCCGGTCCAGCGCCGTCCCCTCGGCGGCGAGTCGGGTGAGCTCCGCCCGGCCAGCGAGGAACTGGCGGACCGGCCCGGCGAGGGTCAGGGCCAGCAGGAGCACCAGCCCGCCGAGGAGCACCGCGCGGCCGGTGAACAGCGGCCGCCGGGGGGTGCCCGCGGCGGCCGTCGACCGCGGGGGGCGTCGCCCGGGCCGGCGCGCCTCCGGCCGGCTGCCCGCACCAGAGCGGGAGCCGGCCGGGACGGGGCGGGAGGCCGCGTGGGTGAGCGGCCGCCCGGTCGAGCGACGTCCCCCCGGCGCGGGCCCGCTGCGGCGGGCGCGCGCGGCGCTCATCGGCGAGCGGGCCTCATCGGCCGGTCAGCCGCGGGAACGCCGCGGCACCCGCGTACCGGGCGGCGTCGTCGAGCTCCTCCTCGATGCGCAGCAGCTGGTTGTACTTGGCCACGCGCTCGCTGCGGGCGGGGGCGCCGGTCTTGATCTGGCCGCAGTCGGTGGCGACGGCGAGGTCGGCGATCGTGGTGTCCTCGGTCTCGCCGGAACGGTGGCTCATCATGCAGCGGTAGCCGCTGCGGTGGGCCAGGTTCACCGCGTCGAGGGTCTCGGTGAGCGTGCCGATCTGGTTGACCTTCACCAGCAGGGCGTTCCCGGACTTGCGGGCGATGCCGTCGGCCAGGCGCACCGGGTTGGTGACGAACAGGTCGTCGCCGACGAGCTGCACGCGGTCGCCGAGGGCGGCGGTCAGCGCGATCCAGCCGTCCCAGTCCTCCTCCGACAGGGGGTCCTCGATCGAGACGATCGGGTAGGCGTCGACCAGCTCGCGGTAGTAGTCGGTGAGGTACTCGGCCGAGCGGCTCTGCCCCTCGAAGTCGTAGCCGCCGTCGGTGTGGAACTCGGTGGCGGCGACGTCGAGGGCCAGGGCGATGTCCTCGCCGAGGGTGTAGCCGGCCTTCTCGACGGCCTCGGCGATGAGGTCCAGCGCGTCGCGGTTGCTGGGCAGGTCAGGGGCGAAGCCGCCCTCGTCACCGAGGCCGGTGGACAGCCCGCGGCCCTTCAGCACCGCCTTGAGCGCGTGGTAGGTCTCGGTGCCCACGGCCAGCGCCTCGGCGAAGGTCGCCGCGCCGATCGGGGCGATCATGAACTCCTGCACGTCGACGTTGCTGTCGGCGTGGGCGCCGCCGTTGACGATGTTCATCATCGGCACCGGGAGCACGTGCGCCGCGGGCCCGCCGACGTAGCGGAACAGCGGCAGGCCAGCGGAGTCCGCGGCTGCCTTGGCCACCGCGAGGCTGACGCCGAGGAGCGCGTTGGCGCCGAGGCGGGACTTGTCCGGCGTGCCGTCGAGGTCGATCAGCCGCTGGTCGACCAGCCGCTGCTCGCTGGCGTCGTAGCCGACCAGCTCCGGGCCGATGACGTCGAGGACGCCGTCGACGGCCTGGGTCACGCCCTTGCCGCCGTAGCGTTCACCACCGTCGCGCAGCTCCACCGCCTCGAAGGCGCCGGTGGAGGCGCCGCTGGGCACCGCGGCCCGCGCGATCGTCCCGTCGTCGAGGGCGACCTCGACCTCCACGGTGGGGTTTCCGCGCGAGTCGAGGATCTCCCGCGCGCCTACGGCGTCGATGCTGGGCACGGGGGCAGCCTAGCCAGCCCGCGTGGCACCGCTCGCCAAGCGCAGGTGAACGACGGCGAGCCAGCCTTCCCCGGACGGCCGCAGCACCCGCACGGACCTCACGGGCGGACGGGTCCGTGGGTCAGTAGGGCGGCAGGTCGAGGTCGGTGCCGAACCTGGGTGGGTGGCTGACCAGCACCTCGCCGTCGGGCATCGTGACCGCCAGCCCGCCGTCGTCCGCCTCGTCGAAGCGCCATCCCGGCGCCTGGTGCTTGAGCCGGTGGTGGTGCTCGCACAGACAGCACAGGTTGTGGTGTGCCGTCGGGCCGGCGGGCCACTCCTGACGGTGGTCGAGGTCGCACGTCCGGGCACGACCCCGGCAGCCGGGGAAGCGGCACCGGCGGTCCCGCAGGCGCACGAAGCGGTCGAGTTCGGCGCCGGGCGTGTAGCCGTCGGTCTCCGCGGGCGGGCCGAGCGCCTCGCCCCGGCGGATCGCGGTGGCGTCGGTGAGCGCGACCAGGGTGCCGCGGAGCTGGTCGACGATCGCGATGTGCGGCCGGTGGGCGAGGCCGGTGCCGGCGATGTCGCGCACTCCCATCAGTGCACCCAGATCGAGCACCGCGCGCAGCTCACCGTCGGTCCAGGTGCCGTCGAGCACCGCACGCCGGGCGCTGCCCAGCCCCTCCCGCACCGCCGCGTCGTGCCGGGCAGCCGCGAGCGCGAGCCATTCCGTCAGGCCGCGGTCGGACACGGATGCCGGTTCGGCGATCTCGTCCGGTGGGGCCACGGCACCATCGCATTCGTTCCTGAGGAACTCGCTGTCGGCCGGCTCGTCAGGTGACCGCGCCGGTCCAGGAGAGAGCGGGTCGCGCGGTGGCCCGCCCGCCAGCGGCTGGTCGGGCGACGGCGCCGGGTCGGCGGTGACCGTGTCGCCTGGTGGTTCATCCGCCGGCGGCCGATCGGTCGATGGCGTCAGGTCGGTCGACGGTGGGTGCTCCGGCGGCCCGTCGACCTCCGGGGCGGGGCGCGGCATGAGCCCGAAGGCGTAGCCCAGCTCGCGGACCAGCTCGGCCGGCACCAGGTGCCCCTCGACTTGCCCCGGCTCCGCGCCGCCGAGCATCGTCTCCAGGGTCGCGACCAGGGTGAGCGCGATGGTCACCGGTGCCATGCCGTGTTCACCGGGCCGCAGCACCAGGTCCTGCAGGCAGTCGGCCATCCGCTGCTGCTTGGTGCGCTCGTCCCCATCGGCGCGGACCTCCTCGGCGTACGCCTCCAGCGCCCGGTAGATCGCGGCGGCAGCCGGCAGCGGCAGGTCGATCGCCACGGTGCCGGTGCCGTCCCGGCGGTCGTGCAGCCGGACGCCGCGCTCCCGGACGGCCTTCACCAGCTTGCGGGCCGCGGCGTCGGCGTCCTTGCGGAGCACGATGCGCCGGGCCGTCTCCCCCAGCTGCGGCGGCGTCTTGCGCCCCAGCAGGCGCAGCACGTGCTCCTCGATGTCGGCGCGCACGGCGTCGTCCTGCACGGGCCCGACGACGGTCACCATCTGGCGGGCGTGTGCCGGTGTGAGTTCCCCGCGAGCCAGCAGCTCCAGCGTGCGCGGCAGCCGCTCCACCAGCACGAGCGACTCGACCAGCTGCGCGGTGGCGGCGGCGGAGCTGATCCGCAGCGTCGGTGCGACTTCGTCGACGGCCCACTCGCTCACCTCGGTCAGCACCTGCGGCCGGGCCGCCCGCGTGGCCGCCGACATGGCCCCCGGCTCGCCGGGCGGCCGGTCCAGCACGGCTGCTGGCCGGCAGCGGGCGAACTCGGCCAGGGCGGTCGCGAGCACCGCCGACCACCGGGCCATCTCCCGGGCGGCGGCCGCCGCCCGCTGCAGCGGCTCGGCGCCGGCCTCCAGCAGCCGGTTCAGCTCCGCGAACCCGGCCGCGGCGGCGTCGGCGGTCGGGGCGCCGCACCGGGCAGTGGCGCCTTCCCGCCTCCCGTGCGACACGCGGCCCTCGACGAGCCAGCTCTCACCCCGTCGCAGCCCTGGGTGGAGGACGTCGACGACGTACAGCGGCTCGGGGCTCGGGACGAACGGCGGATCGCCCTTGGGGACGAGGACCATCCGCTGCTCGAGGGACGACGAGCCGCCCGCCACTCGCTCGCCCACGTCGTCCGGTTCGAACACGTGTACGACTATAGTGCAACCGCGCCCGCCTGAGCAGCGCAGATACCCCCTGTGGACAACTCGCCCACCGGGCGGGCAGGGTCAGGAGCCGGCGCGCGCCTCCGCGGCGGCGTCCAGCTCGCCCGCATAGCGGCGGACCGCCTCCCGCAGCGCGTCCTCGACGTCCCACCCGCGCTGCGCCGCACCGCTGACCACGGCCAGCAGCCGCTCCCCCAGCTCCTCCGGGCTGCGGGTGGACAACTCGGCCGGCTCCGGGACGGGCAGGCCGGCCCGCGCGGCCCGGCGCACCAGCGCCGCCCCCCAGGCGGCCGCCGGCTGGGAGCGGGAGACGCCCTCGGTCGGTGACCGGCGCTGCTTCTCGGCCTTCTTGATCTCCTCCCACCCGGCCTCGACCTCCGCGACGTCCCGCGGACCGGCGTCGCCGAACACGTGCGGGTGCCGGCGGACCAGCTTGTCGACCAGGTCACCGGCGACCTCGTCGATGGTGAACCGGCGGTCGGCTCCGGCCTCCGCGGCCACGCGCGCGTGGAAGACGACCTGGAGCAGGACGTCGCCGAGTTCCTCGCGCATCGCCGCGGCGTCGTCGTCGACGATCGCGTCGTAGGCCTCGTGCGCCTCCTCCAGCAGGTAGCCACGCAGCGAGGCGTGGGTCTGCTCGGCGTCCCACGGGCAGCCGCCGGGCGAGCGCAGGCGGTCCATCACGGCGACGACGTCGAGCAGCCTGGCCCCGGACGGCACCGGGGCGCCGTCCACGAGCTCCGCGGCCTCGACCCGCTCACCGGACACCAGCGCGACGACCTCGTCGGGCCGGGCGGCCGCCGCACCCGCGTCGGGGAGGTCCTCGACCACCCAGCCGGCGGCGCGCAGGGCGGCGGCGGTGGCCGCCGCGCCGGGCAGCGCCACGATCGGGCGCTCGCCGGCCAGCGCCCGCCAGCCGGCGGGGCCGAGCAGGCCGGGGAGGGAGGGACTGACGGTGACGGCGAGCGCGACGGGCACCCGGTCAGTCTCCGGCAGGCGCGCCGCCGGCGCCGGGAGCGGTCCCCGCCCCGTCGGCGCCCGGAGCGGTCCCCGGCCCGGTGGCGCCCTCCCCCTCGAGGATGTCGACGACCCCGCCGTCGGCCGGGACGATCTGGCCCTCCTCGATGGTGCCGTAGCGCGGGTTGACGGTGATGTCGAGGTCGGCCCGGACGTCGGCGACCACCTGCTGGGCGGCGCCGTCGGCCTCCGAGGCCGCGGCCTCCTCCAGGTCACCGCGGACCTCCTCGAAGCTCGGCACCACGGGCTGGCCGACGAAGACGACGAGCACGCCGCCCACCTCCGGCACGGGGACGGTGAACGCCGTGTTCGGCGCGGCCGCGGTGACCTGGTCGGCGAGGACGGTCGGCACCTCCTCCCGGGCGCGCGGCTCCACCTGCGGGAGCGTGGTGCTCGACGGGTACTGGGCCGCGAGCGTCGGGTAGGCGGCGGGGTCGGCCTGCAGCGTGGCGACGGCGGCGTCGGCGGCAGCCTGGTCGGGCACCGTGACGTAGCCGAGCGAGACCTGCGACAGGGAGGGCAGCGCCTCCTCGTAGTCGGCGCGCAGCTGCTCCTCGGTCAGCCCCTCGGCGAGCCCCTCGGACACCGCGATGCGCTGCCGGACCAGCTGCTGGCGGACGGTCTCGAAGATGTCGGTCCGCCCGACTCCCTGGGCGGCGGCCTGGGCGTACAGGGCCTCCGGGTCCTGGTCGCCGATCAGCTCGTCGAGCAGCTCGCGGACCTCGCCGTCCGACGGCGTGACCCCGTACTCCTCCGCCGCCTGCGCGTACACCTCCACCTGCACCATGCGGGTGAGCACGAGGCGGGTGAACTCGTCCTCGCGGCCCGCGGTGGCCGCGGCGAGCGCCGGGTCGGACAGGCGCTGGTCCACCGCCTCCTGCAGCTCGGCCACGGTGACCTGCTCGTCGCCGACGTAGGCGGCGACGTTGGGTGACGTCCGGCAGCCGGCCACCCCGGCGAGCGCGACGAGGCCGAGGGCCAGCGATGCGGTCAGGCGACGGGTCTGCACGGCTCGGAGCGTGCCACACCACCTGTGACCCACGACGCAGGCGGAGTCGATTCGGCGGTGTGACGCCGACGAACCCACTCCATCCCTCAGGCGGCGACGACACCGCCGCCTTCCGCGCCACGGTCCGCTCCTCGCTCGCCGGCGCTCGCTGCGATGCTCCCGCGGCTGTCAGGCGGCCACGACACCGCCGCCTTCCGCGCCACGGTCCGCTCCTCGCTCGCCGGCGCTCGCTGCGATGCTCCCGCGGCTGTCAGGCGGCCACCGGCTGTTCGAGGACGGCGGCCAGCAACGAGTGCAGGTTCTCCAGCAGCGCGACGTCGCGCAGCGGCGTCCTCCGGTCCGGGCCGACCGGCACCTTGAGCGAGATGGTGTCGACGGTGGACTTGTAGGTCGCACCGTCGGCCAGCCGGGCCAGCCGCATCTGCTGGGACTCCCGCAACGGCACGGGGCTGATCCGGATCGCCCGGCCCTGCATCGACACCTCGGTGATCCCCCACGTGCGCACCGCGGCGCGGAACCGGGCGACGGCCAGCAGGTTGAGCACCGGCGCCGGCGGGGCGCCGTAGCGGTCGGTCAGCTCGTCGAGCACCGCCTGGGCCTGCTCGTCGGACTGGACGGAGGCGACCTTGCGGTAGGCCTCCATGCGCAGCCGCTCGCCGGGCACGTAGTCGTGCGGCAGGTGCGCGTCCACCGGCAGGTCCACGCGGACCTCGGCCGGCTCGGCCGGGACCTCCTCGCCGGACAGCTGCGCCCGGTAGTCGGTCACCGCCTCCCCGACCAGCCGCACATAGAGGTCGAACCCGACGCCGGCGATGTGCCCGGACTGCTCGCCGCCGAGCAGGTTGCCCGACCCGCGGATCTCGAGGTCCTTCATCGCCACCGCCATGCCGGCACCCAGGTCGGTGTTGTGCGCGATGGTGGTCAGCCGGTCGACCGAGGTCTCGGTCAGCGGCCGGGAGGGGTCGTAGGTGAAGTAGGCATAGGCCCGCTCGCGACCACGGCCGACCCGGCCGCGGATCTGGTGCAGCTGGGAGAGGCCGAAGGTGTCGGCCCGGTCGACGATCAGGGTGTT
Source organism: Geodermatophilus sabuli (assembly GCF_900215145.1). Classification (GTDB taxonomy): domain Bacteria; phylum Actinomycetota; class Actinomycetes; order Mycobacteriales; family Geodermatophilaceae; genus Geodermatophilus; species Geodermatophilus sabuli. The sequence continues at coordinate 282,308 of NZ_OBDO01000009.1, forward strand.
GGCGTTGGGGATGTCCAGGCCCGACTCGACGATCGTCGTCGCGACCAGGACGTCGTACTCCTTCTCCCAGAAGCCGACCATGATCCGCTCGAGCTCGTGCTCCTTCATCTGCCCGTGGCCGACGGCGACGCGGGCCTCGGGCACGAGGTTGCGGATCTTCGCCGCCGCCTTGTCGATCGACTGCACCCGGTTGTGGATGACGAACACCTGACCGTCGCGCAGCAGCTCGCGGCGGATCGCGGCGGCCATCTGCTTGTCGTCCCAGGCGCCGACGTAGGTCAGCACCGGGTGCCGCTCCTCCGGCGGGGTCAGGATCGTCGACATCTCCCGGATGCCGGTCAGCGACATCTCCAGCGTGCGCGGGATCGGGGTGGCCGACATCGACAGGACGTCGACCGCCGTCCGCATGGTCTTCAGGTACTCCTTGTGCTCGACGCCGAAACGCTGCTCCTCGTCGACGACGACCAGGCCGAGGTCCTTCCAGCGAATGGTCGGCTGCAGCAGCCGGTGGGTGCCCACCAGCACGTCCACCTCGCCACGGGCGAGCTCCTCGAGGATCTGCCGGGTCTCCGCGTCGGACTGGAAGCGGGACAGCACCTGCACCTTCACCGGGAACTGGGCGAACCGCTCGGAGAAGGTCTTGAAGTGCTGGTTGGCCAGCAGCGTCGTCGGCACCAGGACGGCGACCTGCTTGCCGTCCTGCACCGCCTTGAACGCCGCGCGGACGGCGATCTCGGTCTTCCCGTAGCCGACGTCGCCGCAGATGATCCGGTCCATCGGGACCGGGTTCTGCATGTCGGTCTTGACCTCGTCGATGGCGGCCAGCTGGTCCGGTGTCTCGTGGAACGGGAAGGCGTCCTCCAGCTCGCGCTGCCAGACGGTGTCCGGACCGAACGCGTGCCCCTGGGTCGCCATCCGCGCCGAGTACAGCCGGATCAGCTCCGCGGCGATCTGCTTGACCGCCCGGCGGGCCTGCCCCTTGGTCTTCTGCCAGTCGGCGCCCCCCAGCTTGGACAGCGCCGGGGCCTCGCCGCCGACGTAGCGGGTCAGCTGGTCGAGGGCGTCGGTGGGGACGAACAGGCGGTCCGGCGGCTGGTTCCGCTTGGACGGCGCGTACTCGACGATCAGGTAGTCGCGCTGCCCGCCGTTGACGGTGCGGCTGACCATCTCGATGTAGCGGCCGATGCCGTGGTGCTCGTGCACGACGAGGTCGCCGGGCTGCAGCTGCACCAGGTCGACGGCGTTGCGGCGGCGGGCCGGCATCTTGACCGCGTCCCGCATCGAGGTGCCGCGCTGCCCGGTGAGGTCGTGCTCGGTCAGCAGCGCGAGCCCGACGCCGGGGAAGGTGAACCCGGCCTCGAGGTTGCCCTGGGTGACGTGGGTCAGCCGCGACTCGGGGGCCGTGGCGATGTCGGGGACCAGCCGGGCGCCGAGATCGGCCTCGGCGAACTGGTCGGCGGCGCGCTGCGCGGGGCCCGGGCCGGCGAAGGTGACGACCAGCCGCCACCCCTCCCGGGACCACGTGCGCAGCTGGTCGATGGCGCGCGGCACGTCACCGGCGAAGCGGTCGACGGTGGTGGCATCGAGGGCGACGTGCGTGTCGTCATCCTCGATCGCGAGCGTGAACGCACCCGTTGACCACCAGGGCAGGCCGCGGCCGCGGGCGGCGGACTCGACGTCCGCCAGGTCCCGGAAGGACGACGCCCCGAGGTCCAGCGGCGCCTCCCCTGCCCCGGCGGCGGTGGCCCCCGCAGCAGCGGACGACCAAGCCGCGGCGAGGAACTCCTCGGCGGTGCGGACCAGGTCCGCGGCGCGGCTGCGCACCCGCTCGGGGTCGCAGACCAGCACGTGCGTGCCGCGCGGCACGAGGTCGGTGAGGAGGTCCATGTGCCGGCCGCCGATCAGCGCCGGGGTCAGCGACTCCATGCCCTCGACGGCGATGCCCTCGGCGACCTTGCCGAGGACCTCCAGCAGCCCGGGGTGCTGATGAGCCAGCTCGGCGGCGCGTGCCCGGACCTCCGGGGTCAGCAGCAGCTCGCGGCACGGCGGGGCCCACAGCCGCTCGGGACGCTCGTCGAGGGAACGCTGGTCGGCGGCGGAGAAGTAGCGCAGCTCGTCGACCTCGTCGCCCCAGAACTCCACCCGGACCGGGTGCGGCTCGGTCGGCGGGAAGACGTCGAGCAGGCCGCCGCGGACGGCGAACTCGCCCCGCTTCTCCACCAGCTCCACGCGGGTGTAGGCGGCGTCGGACAGCGCCTGCGCGACGTCGTCGAGCTCGGCGGAGTCGCCCGCCCGCAACTCGACGGGGACGAGGTCGCCAAGGCCCGGGGCCAGCGGCTGCAGCACGCTGCGCACCGGCGCGACGAGGACGTCGATGGTGCCGTTGACGCCGGGGTGGGTGAGGTCGCGCAGCACCGCGAGCCGGCGGCCGACGGTGTCCGCGCGCGGGGACAGCCGCTCGTGCGGCAGCGTCTCCCAGGCGGGGAAGACCTCGGTGCGACGGTCGGGCAGGAAGCAGCGCAGCTGGTCGGCGACGGCGTCGGCGTCCCGCTCCCCCGCCGTCACGACCAGGACGGGGACGCCGCTCTCCCCACCGGCCGCCGCCAGCGCGGCGGCCACCAGTGGCTGCACCGACGGCGGGGCGGTGACCGCCAGCTCGGCGTTCCCTGCGGCGGCCACCACGCGGGCCATGCCGGGGTCGGTGAGGACGACGTCGAGCACGCCGCGCAAGGTCACTGAGTTCTCACTCCTGGAGCCGGGAGCCACACACGTCGCGCCGGGTGCGCGGGGGGCCGGGAACCCAGGTTAGTCCCGGCGAGCTGCCCCTGCCGCCGTCACGGGGCGTCATCCCGGGCCACCGGTGCCACGGCCGGCGCGCATCCCCGGATGGGGCGAACGCAGCCCGGGGTCGTCACTCTTACGAGTAATCGCATGGTGACAGTGCGGTGAACACCTTCCTACCTTCCCCCGACAGCGTTCGACACCGGGGGAGCACGTGAGCGACGAACCGCGCATCCTGCACGTCCTGCACGTCGGGCCCGACGTGGAGACCACGGGTGGGATGGCGACGGTCATCGGCCTGCTCGCGCGTGCGCCCGGCACCGGCGTCCGCGCCGCCACCGCCGCCACGTGGGCACCGTCCGCCCGGGACCACGGTCTGGGCGCGGCCATCAGGCTGGTTGCCGGCCTCGCCGGCCGTGGTGGGCGCCGGCCCGACTGGGTCCACGCCCACCTGAGCGAAGGCGGCTCCTTCCTCCGCGAGGGTGCGGTGCTGCTGATCGCGCGGGCGTTGGGCATCAGGACGGCGGCCACCCTCCACGGCGCTCGCTTCCTCCAGTTCTCCTCGCGACACGCGACCCTGGTGCGGCTGGTCCTGCGCTCCTGCTCCGTGGTCTTCACGCTCGGCCCGCACGCGGCGGCGCGGGTGTCCGCGCTGTGCCCGGACACGCTCGTGCGGCCGGTGCTCAATCCCGTCGACATGGCCGAACTCGCGACCGCCCCGCTCCCGACCCACGTCGCGGACATCGTCTTCGGTGGCGTGGTGGGGAGCCGCAAGGGCGTCGACCGGCTCGTCGCCGCGTGGCCCTCGGTGCGCCGACGTCATCCGGAGGCGACCTGCCTGCTGTGCGGGCCCCCCGGAGACCTGCCGCTCACCGACCTGCCCGACGGGATGCGATACGCCGGGTCCCTGGCCCGCTCGGAGTTGCTCGGCGTCCTCGGCTCCGCGCGCGTCGCCTGCCTGCCGTCCCGCGACGAGGCCCTGCCGATGTTCGTCCTGGAGAGCCTCGCCCTCGGGGTCCCGGTCGTGACCACGCCGGTCGGGGAGATCGACCAGCTCGGCGAGGAGCAGGGGGTCGCCCTGGTCGACGGCGACCCGGCTCGCCTCGCCGCCACGCTCGGCGACCTGCTCGCCGACCCGGCCCGTCGGGCCGAGTGGGGCCGGCGCGGACTGGCGTGGGCCCAGGAGAACTGCAGCGTCGAGGCCGTCGGCCGGGCGCTCACCACCTCCTACCGGGCGGCCTGAGAGATGCCCGCCGAGACCCGCGACCGCCCCGGTCGCCCGGGGCTCTTCCAGGACTGGCCGGCCAACCGTGGCCGGCCGGGGATCCAGCTGGTCCTGGTCCTCTTCCGGCTGGCGCAGCGGGCCCGAGGCGGCGGCGGTGTCCCCCGGCGTCTGCTCGCTGCCCCGCTGATGCTGCTCTACCGCGTCGTGGCCCTGAGGTTCTTCGGGATCGACCTCCCCGTGTCGACGGCGGTGGGCCGCGGCCTCGCCGTCCACCACGGCATGGGCCTGGTCGTCAACCGCGCCACCCGTATCGGCGACCACGTCACCCTCCGGCACACCACGACCCTCGGCTCGCGTCGCACCGACGCGGACTGTCCGGAGCTCGCCTCCCACGTCGACGTGGGCCCCCACAGCGTCCTGCTGGGAGCCATCTCCGTGGGCCGGGGCGCGGTCATCGGCGCGGGGAGCGTCGTCCTGCAGGACGTCCCGCCCGCCGCCTCCGTCGCCGGGAACCCGGCCCGCGTCCTGTCCACCCGAGAGGTGACCCCGTGCTGACCTCCACTCCCGCCACCCGGGTGGCCGGCTTCTGGCGCTCCTGCACGCAGGGACACCGCCTCGTCGCCTCCCTCGAGGACGTCTTCGCCGCGCCGTGGCGGACTCAGCCCGTCCGGGTGCAGACGGTCAACCTCCAGCACGTGCACCTCATCGCGACCTCCCAGCCGGCCGCGGAGGCCGTGATGGCCGCCGACCTGGTGTCCGCCGACGGATGGCCCCTGGCCTACCTCGCCCGGCGCACCGGTCGCACCTGCGCCCGTGTGACCGGTCGGGACATCGTCGACGCGCTGCTCCGGGACCGGTCCTTCGCCGGACGCCGGGTCGCGCTGCTCGGGACCCGGAGCGACGTCGCCGTCAGGTTCGCCCGGCGTCTCGCGCGCAACGACGTGACCCTGGCCTACGGACACCACGGGGACGCCCGCACGTGGGATGTGGCCGCCATCGCACGGGAGGTCTCCGAACGCGACTGCGACGTCGTCCTCGTGAGTCTGGGCGCACCGCGCGGTGAGCCGGTGGGCCAGGCGCTCGCCGAGCTCCTCCCCCGCGGTCTGATCGTCGGCGTGGGCGGAGCCGTGGAGATGGCCACGAACGACATGCCGGCGGCTCCGGCGTGGGTGGGCCGGCTCGGGTTCGAGTGGGCCTACCGGCTCGTGCACGAGCCGCGCCGGATGGGCCGGCGCTACCTGGTGGAGAGCCCCCGCGCGCTGCTCCTCCTGACCCTCGCCCTGCGCACGAACGCGTGAGCGCCCCCCGGCCGCGCAGCAGGCTCCTCCCGACGCTCTGGCCCCTGCTCCCCGCGGTTGCCGTCGTCGCCGCCGTCGCGGGCGTCCTCCGAGCGCCTCTGGCGACCGGCGCGGCGGTCGCCGGCCTGGCCGTCATCGGCGCGACCGTCCTGAGGCCCCGGACGACCGCCTTGGCCGCCATGGTCGGCGGCCCCCTGTTCCTCTCGGGGTACGCCGCGGGCCCGGTCACCCTGGACAACGTCGCGGTCCTGTACGGCGCCGCCGTGGGGATCGGCTGGCTGCTGGCGGCGCGGCGCCACGGCACACCGCTCGCCGCGTGGTCCACCGCGGTCGCGCTGGCCGTGACCCTCGCGGCAGCGGCCAACGGTGGGGCGGGTCTGCCCGGCACCGCACGGTTCCTCTCCCTGTCGGTCCTGGCGCTCCTGCTGGCGAACTCCTCCCCTGCCACGCGCCGCCGCGCCGTGGACTGGGTGGAGATCGCGGTGACCGCAGGGGCCGTCGTCCTCATCGCCCAGCCCCTGACCGGCTACCCGGAGGCGTTCGGCACGGCAGAGGGAGTGGGGCAGCGCTTCGGGGGCCTGTTCGGGCACCCCAACTTCGCCGCGTACACCCTCAGCCTCGTCCTGCTCCACCAGCTGTACGCGAGGCGGTTCTCCGCCCCGCGGATCGGCTCGGCGGCCATCCTGCTGGTGGCCCTGCTCCTCACCGGCAGCCGGGCGGCCCTCCTCGTGTTCCTCGTTCTCCTGCTCCCCGCCCTGTGGCTGCGCGGTCGGCGGTTCTTCGGACTCCTCCTGCCGGCCGTCGCCGCCATGCCGTTCATCGGCACGACCGTGGTGACCCGGCTGGAGAGCATCACCGAGACCGGCGGACTGTCCGGTCAGAACGCCTCGGGGTGGCGGCTCGGGCAGTGGCAGGACGCCCTGGAGGCCACGCGAGGGCACGAACTGCTCGGTATCGGCTGGGGACAGACGGCCTCGGTGATGGGCGATCAGCTGGGCGCACACAGCACCTACGTGCAACTGTGGCTGGAGGTCGGGCGCATCGGCACGGCCGTCGCCGCCGTCGGGCTCGTCGCCCTGGTGCTGGCCGCCCGGGCCTCCCGGGTCGCCCTGGTGCTGCTGGCCTACGCCGTCATCACGAGCATCTCCGACCCGGTGCTGCTCTACCCGTCCTGCCTCACCGTGCTGCTCGTGCTGCTGTCCCACCTGGTGCCCCGGGACGACACGGCCCGCCCGGACACCGCGCACCCGTCGGCCCTCGCCCCGCGCCCCCGTGCCGGGGACGGGGACGAGCGGGCGGCGCCGCACGACGCATCGAGGCGCCTCGAGGAGGCATCCGCATGACGCTGAGCTACGACGTCCTGATCCCGGCGTACCAGGCCGAGGACTCCATCGCCGCCGCGGTCGCCTCGGCGCTCGCGCAGCGACCACGCCCGGAGCGGGTCCTCGTGTACTCCGACGGCAGCACCGACCGCACGGTGGAGCGGGCGCGTGCGGCCGGCGCCGAGGTCGTCGACGCGACCGAGAACCGCGGTGTCGGACACGCGCGGCAGACGCTGCTGGAACGGTCGGGCGCGCCGTGGCTGCTCGTCCTCGACAGCGACGACCGGTTGCTGCCCGGCGCCGGCCGGCTGTTCGAGGAGGCGGTGGAGGAGCACCCGGACGCATGGGTCCTCGGCTTCGGGGAGGTGCCCGACACCTCGGCCGTGCCCCGTGCGGCGACGGGCCTGGAGCCGGCCGTTCCGGTCGACCTGCGCAGCCTCTGGAAGCGCAACCCGTTCGTGAGCTCGTCGACGCTCATCCGCCGGGAACCGGGGGTCCGTGTGGGTGGGTTCCCCGCGGTGCGCCGGCTGGTCGACTACGCCTTCTGGCTCGTCCTCGCCGCGGAGCCGGGCGCCCGTGACCGGTTGTGGAACCGCACGTGTCCGGTGACGGTCCGCGCGGTCCACGGGGGGACCATCACCGGGAACGTGGTGGGCGCGGTCATGGCTGAGCGGGAGCTGCTGGTCCAGCACGCCGACGCCGCGCTGGCGGGGCTGGCCGGCCCGGTCCGCGGGGCGCTGACCCGGGCCCGCCTGGGCGAGCTGTGGTGGCGCGGGTTGTCCCGTCACGTGGACTACGGGCGCCCCGCGTCGTCCTACCTCTCTCCCGGGGACGTCGTGCCCGGCGTCGTCCTCCCGGCTGTGCTGCGGGTCCTGGCCCTGGGCTCGGTACAGCGCGGGCTCCGAGCGGCGGCCCGGGCAGCGCGCTGGGCCCGGAGCGGGCCGCACCTGGACACGCAGGCTTGGCGCCGGCGGACGGTCCGCGCGCCCGCAGGTGCCCCCGAAGGGTGAGTGCGACCGCCGCGGCCCACCCGGGACAGCGGGCGGGCGGCAGGATCGGGAGCAACGGACGGCGGGCTCGCCGTCGCGGCGCCGCTGTGTGGACGGCGCCGGTGGACCGGAGCCGTGAGGCCGTCGACGTCATGGAGAGAAACGCGATGAAGGAACGGGTGCTGACACCGCTGGGGCTGGGGCTGCTGGCTCCCCGGCAGGCGACCCGCCGGCACCTGCGGGCCGGGCTCTCGCTCGACGGGTTCTTCGACGAGCTCAACCGCCGTGGGGTGCGTTACGCGGTCCTGCGCTGGTTCGAGACGCTCCCCGACGTCGAACCCGGCGAGGACGTCGACATCCTCGTGGCCGACGAGGACCTCCCGCTGCTGCAGACCCTGGTGCGGTCCCACCGGGTGGCGCCGGCGCGGCAGGAGTTCGACGTGTACTCGGTGACGGGGCTGCCGGGCTCGGACTTCCGGGGGATCCCGTACCTCTCTCCCGCGCTCGCCGCGCGGGTCCTCGAGCGCGCCGTCCTGTGGCGGGGGCGTTACCGGGCCCCCTCGCCGGTGGACCACTTCGACTCGATGGCCTATCACGTCGTCTACCACAAGGGCCTGCGGTCGGGACTGCCCGGCGAGCCGGGGGGCCGCCCCGCGGCCGGCTCCCCGGAACACGACTACACGTCGGTCCTCGGCGACCTGGCCGCCGGCGCCGGGCTGTCGATCCGGCTCACCCTGGACGACCTCGACGCGCACCTGGCGGGAACGGGCCTGCGCCCGCCGCTGGACACCCTCGAGAAGCTCGCGGAGGACAACCCGTGGCTGCGAGACCACCTCGAGGACGAGTTCGGCCCCGCTCACGCCGGGATCCCGGGGCTGGCCGTGTTCGTGGTGCGCGAGCAGGCAGCCGGCCTGATCGACCGGATGCGCGCCGAGCTCCTCCGCGAGGGCTGGGAGCCGCTGGCGACCGTTCCGCTGACCCCGGAGCAGGCAGCGCGGGTCCGTGCCCGCGTGCGAGGGGGCAACTGGGGTGCGGGCCCCTGGGCCGTCGGGGGCGGTGGGCCGACCGCCTACGTCGTGGCCTACGACCTCGCCGCGGTCGTCGACGACGGAACGGGCTCCACCCCGGATCGGGTCACCGCAGCCAAGCTGGCCATCCGGCGCCGGCTGCTGGCCGGGCAACCGGCGGAGGCGCGGTTCAACCCCCTGCACAGCTCGGACAACCCCCGCCAGGCGCTGGACTACCTCGACGCCCTGGAGGACCCCGGCCTCGCGGCGGGACTCCGGACACGGGTCGCGGACCTGCGCGCCACGATGACCTTCCCGTACCCGATGGTGGAGTTGCTGCCCAGCCAGCGACGCCGGGCCGTGACCGCGGTCGTGGCGCACCCGGAGTTCGGCGAGTGCGTGTGCAAGCTGTTCGCCCCGAGCGCCCGCCGGTTCCTGGAGCGCGAGCTGCGCGCTCGCACGGAGTTCGCCGACCTCCCCGAGGTGCCCGCCCTGCTGGAGGCGGGCAGCAACTGGCTGCTGTCCCCCCGATACCGCGACACCCGGGCGCACGTCCGCCGCTCGCTGCCCGACGGCCCGCACGTGCAGCTGACACCGCGCACCAGCCGTGCGCTGGCCGGGCTCGCCCGGACGCTGCACGACCGGGGCAGCTACCTGCTCGACCTCACGCCGCTGAACCTGATGAGCGACGCGGGCGAGGGCCTGAAGGTCATCGACTGGGAGTTCCTCCAGGACCTCCCCGACGAACGACCGCGGCTGGCCGACTCGCCCACCGTCGTCGGCCGGGGCGCCCGGTCGCCGGAGGCCGACACCCCCCTCGGCGTCAGCTCCTACGGCGACCGCGTCCTCACCGTCTTCTCGCCCCGGGTCACCGGCGTCCCGACCCGACTGCTGCTGGGCCCGGCGACCGGACCGGTCGCCCTGCTCGCCGAGCCCGGGATGGTCCTCGCGTGGCTGTTGCTGGTCGTGCGGACGGCGGTCAAGCGGAGCCGCACCCGGGGCCTGCGCGTGGCCCGGCGCACCGTCCGCGGCGTCGTCGCCCGGCTGGAGCGGCGAGGCAGGTGAGTCCGCCGGACGGGGTCCGGACCGCGGAGCCGGCTGCCCGCGTCGCAGGACCAGGACGGTCCATGACCCGATCAGCCGTCCGGGGGCTGTCCTGGTCGCTGCTCGGCGCCCTCGGTCAGTCGCTGCTGCAGGTCGTCTCCATCGTGGTGCTGTCCCGGCTGTTGTCGGCCGAGCAGTTCGGCACCGCGATGGCGGCCACGGTCGTGATGAGCCTCGCCGTCATGCTGGGGCAGCTGGGCATCGGACCCGCCCTGGTGCAGTCCCGGGAGCTGAGCCGCGCGGACGTGGCCACCGCCTTCACCGTGGCCGCGGGTCTGGGCGTGGCCCTGGCGACGGTGCTGTTCCTCGCCGCCCCGGTGGTCAACCCGCTCGTGGGCCTCCCGGCGGACTCCTCCTTCCTGCGGTTGCTGTCGATCGTGCTGGTCCTCGGCGGCCTCAGCTCGGTCTCCCTGGCCCTGCTGCAGCGGCGCCTGCGTTTCCGGGACCTCGTCCTGGTGGAGCTGCTGTCCTACGGCGTCGGACACCTGGGGACGTCGGTCGTCCTCGCCCTCGCCGGCGCGGGTGCGGCCGCCCTCGTGTGGGGTCAGGTCGCCCAGGCGGCGCTGACGGCGATCGGGGGCTACGCGCTCGTCCGCCACGCCGTGCGGCCCTGCCGGCCTGCGGTCATGGCCCGGTCCGGGCGGCGGATCCTGAGCTTCGGGTCTGCGTACTCGTTGTCGCAGCTGGGCAACTGGGTGGGGCTCAACGGGGACAACCTCGTGGTCACCTCGACCCTGGGCCCGGCCTCCCTGGGGGTCTACTCGCGGGCCTACCAGCTGCTCGTCCAGCCCGCGAACCTCATCGGGACCGTCGCGGACAAGGTGCTGTTCCCGTCGCTGGCCCGCATCCAGGACGACCGTGAGCGCCTGGCCCGGGCCTACGTCCTGGCCTGCTCGCTGGTGGCCCTCCTGACGCTGCCGGTCAGTGTGCTGCTGTCCGTCCTCGCCCCCGAGGTGGTCGCGATCCTGCTGGGGCCCGGCTGGTCGGCGGTGGTCCTGCCGCTGCAGGTCTTCGCCGTGGTGCTCCTCCCCCGGACCGCGTACAAGATCAGCGGCTCGCTGACCCGCGCCACGGGCGCGGTCCTCGGGGGCGCCTGGCGACAGTGGCTCTACGCGGCCGAGGTCGCGGTGGGCTGCGCGATCGGCAGCACCTGGGGCATCAGTGGGGTGGCCGTCGGCGCGTCCGTGGCGATCGTCCTGCACTTCGCCACGATGCTCACCTTCTCGGCCCGGATCAGCCGCGGGTTGGCCGGGCGTGTGCTGCGGAGCTTCGCCAAGTCACTGCCGATCGCGGCGGCCACCGCCGCGGCGGCCTGGCCGGTGGCCACGGCGCTGCGGCATTCCGCCCCCGACCTCGTCGTCGCCCTCGGCACGGCCGCCGCCGGCGTGCTGGCCGCGGCGGCAGCCCTGGTCGCCTGCCGACGGCTCTTCCGGGACGAGCTCGCCGTCTGGGCCGTTGCCCGGTCCCGTCCCGCCCCGCCGGTTCGCACCGCTCCCTGACCGGCCTGACCGCGGTTCCGCCGGAACGGATCGCCGCTCCTGGCACAGCAGGCCGGCGCGGACACCGGCCGCTGTCGGGGACGGTGGCCGGGTGCGACGAGTCAGCTCCCGAGGTGGCGGACGACGTGGTCGAGGACCGGCCCGAGGCACTCCGCGATGCTCTCGCCGGCGCGGCGGTGCGCCTCCGGGGGCCCGCCCATCGGGTCGACGATGTCGTCCTCGGCGCTGCTGGTGCGCAGGCGCCGAGCCGCGGCCATCCGCAGAGCGAGGCCGCGCGGGCCCCCGTCCCCCGCGGTCCGTGTCGTGCCAGGCGGCGCGTCGAGCAGCCGCACCAGGTCCGCGGCCTCCCTGAGCGTGAAGGTCCGGGACAGGGCCCGGGGCTCGAGGCCGAGCACGGCCTGGCGGTGCTCGCGGGTCATGGTGAGGACGAGGTCGGCCTCGGTGACCATCTGCCGGCGCAGCCGGCGGGCCGTGAACTGCTCGTCGTCACCGCCGAGCCGGCGGAGGACCGAGGCGCTGTCCGGGTGGATCGCAGACCCGACAGCCGCGCGGGTACCGGCGCTGTGGACCAGCACCGAGGCCGCGGCGGCGCCGAGGAGAGCCTCGAGCTGCCTCCGGGCCAGTCGCTCGGCTGCCGCAGACCGGCAGATGTTCCCGGTGCAGACGAACAGCAGGCGGTACCCCGGGGAGGGGACCGACTCGGCGCCGGGCGCGGTCACCGCACGCCGGCCAGGTGTCGTCCGGGACCGGTCAGCGTCCGAGCTGATCCCATCTAGCCGGCCGAGGACGCCGGCTGGGCGGCGTACTCGCGGTCGTAGCCGTACGCCGAGCTAATGTCGTCCCGCACCGGCACGATGTTCAGGACGGCTCCGATCGTGCGGGCTCCGACCCGGTCCAGCGTGGCGCGGGTCCGCTGCACCTGCTCCTTCGTCGTGTTCCCGTGGCGCACGGACAGGAGCACTCCGTCGACCAGCACGGCCAGGCCGGTGGCGTCGGCGACGGGCAGCAGGGGCGGCGCGTCGAGGATGACGTAGTCGTGGCCGGCCCGGAGCTCCTCCAGGAGCGCCCGCATGGCGCCCGACGCCAGCAGCTGCGCCGGGTTCGGCGCGGTCGGGCCGGCGCCGACGACCACCAGGGCGCCGTCCTTCCCGTAGGGCTGCTCCACCTCCTCCACCTGCGCCTGACCGGTCAGGACGTTGGTCAGTCCAGCGCCGTCGACGAGACCGAGGTAGCTGATCACGCGCGGTCGCCGCAGGTCGGCCTCGATGAGCGCGACCCGCTTGCCGGCGTCCGCCAGGCTGAGGGCCAGGTTCACCGCAACTGTCGTCTTGCCCTCGGAGGGCATGGCGCTGGAGACCATGAGCACCCGCGGAGGCGTGTCGACGTCGAGGAACTGCAGGTTGGTCTGCAGGTGCCGGTAGGCCTCGGCCGACCGGCCGGAGCTCTGCGGGTCGATGCGGTGGTCGTCCTCCAGCGCGTCGTCGCGGAGGACGACGCCGATGATCGGCGCACCGGCCAGGTCCGCCACCTCGTCCGGGTCCTTGACCGACCGGTCCAGGCGAGCCCGGACGACGGCCGTGGCGGCTCCCACTCCGACCCCGATCACCAGCCCGACGGCGAGGTTGAGCACCGGCTGCGGCGCGCTGGGCGAGCCCGGCAGGTCCGCGGCGCCGAACACGGTCACCTTGACCGGCGAGGTGAGGGCACCGGCCGGCGTCTCCAACTCCTCCACCGCGGTGACGAACTCGTCGGCGACGGTCCGGGCGATCCGCTGCGCCTGCTCGGGCGAGGGATCGGTCACGCCGACGTCGAGGACCACCGTGCCCGAGACCGGTGCCGCGTCGATGCGGGAGACCAGCTCACCGGGCGTCAGATCGAGACCGAGGTCCGCCACCACCCGCGCGGCCAGCTCCTGACTGGTCAGCAGCTCCGCATAGGACGCGATGCGCTTCTCCGCGAACTGGTTGCCCTGGAACACCTCGGCAGTGGAGGACGAGTCGGTCGTCGACACGAACAGCTGCGTGTGCGACGTGTAGACGGCCGTGGTCATCAGCGTGATCGCCGCCGCGGCGAGCCCCCCGAGGAGGAGGCCCAGCGCTGGCATCCACCATCCCCGCCGCAGCGCTCGCACCATCTCGCCGAAGTCCATCGTGCGTCCCCGTTTCGGTGTCGGACAGGCCGGTCGGCCCTACGCCTCGTGTCGCGCTGAACGGACGATAGGCGTCACGGAACGGACCGACCCGGTTACAGGGAGCGTTCTCACCCCTTGGGACCAATTAGCCCGGCGGGTCCCGGCGGATGGCGGCTCACCGCTTCCTCCCGGGCTCTGTGGGTGCCAGCATCCGGGCTCGTCGCCCGGTGTCTGCCGCGCGTCGCCCTCCCGCTGCCGGACGGTCGGCGGGCAGCTCGTCTCAGGGGAGTTCGTGTCGATGAGGATCTCGGTCGTGGGCTGCGGTTACCTGGGTGCGGTGCACGCGGCGTCGATGGCCGAGTTGGGTCACGAGGTGGTCGGCGTCGACGTCGACGAGCCGAAGATCGCCGCGCTGCGGGCGGCGCGGGCGCCGTTCTACGAGCCCGGGTTCGAGGAGCTGCTCGAGCGCACCTTGGCCACCGGCCGGTTGCGGTTCTCCACCGACATCGCCGACGCCGCCGGCGCCGCGGTGCACTTCGTGTGTGTGGGCACGCCGCAGAAGCGCGGGGAGTACGCCGCGGACCTGCGCTACGTGCAGGCCGCCACCGAGGCGCTGCTGGCCGTGCTGGAGCCGGGGCAGCTGGTGGTGGGCAAGTCCACGGTGCCGGTGGGCACCGCGGCGGGGCTGGCGGAGCTGATCGGGGACAAGGTGCCCGGCGCGCTGCTGGCCTGGAATCCGGAGTTCCTCCGGGAGGGGTTCGCCGTGGCCGACACCCTGCACCCCGACCGGCTGGTGTACGGCCTGCCGGCCGGCCCGGACGGCGGCACCGCGCAGCGGCTGCTGGACGAGGTGTACGCGCC
>NZ_OBDO01000006.1 GCF_900215145.1 Geodermatophilus sabuli
GGTCTCATTCCGAACCCGGAAGCTAAGCCTCTCAGCGCCGATGGTACTGCCCCGGAGACGGGGTGGGAGAGTAGGACGCCGCCGGACAACCATTCATGAAGACGGGGGTCAGAGCCACGTGCTCTGACCCCCGTCTTCGTGCGTCCGGCCCTTTTCCCGCCAGCACCCGTGCGTGCCGGATCGATCTTCGAGGTAGGCACACTGACATGACTTCTCCGCGTCGAGGCGCCGGCGGTTCCGGCGGACAGGGCGGCCCGCGAGGGGGCCGCACCGGGGGGCCCACACGATCGCAGGGCGGGGGCGGGCAGCGCGGTGCCGCCCCGCGAGGCGGCCAGGGATCGTGGCAGGGGCGCCGTCCGACCGGCGGTGGAGCCGGCGAGTCCCGGCGTCCTGACTGGCAGGAGCGGCGTCCCCGCGAGGAGGGACAGCGCCAGGACCGGCCGCAGTGGCGGGACCGGGCCCCCGGCGACGGCTCGCGTGGTGTCGCACCTGGCCGCTCGGACCGTGGCAGTGGCCAGGGTGGCTGGCAGGAGCGTCGTCCGCAGGGGGATCGTCCGCAGCGTCCGGCCGGCGGGCGGGGTGGCTGGCAGGAGCGTCGTCCGCAGGGGGATCGTCCGCAGCGTCCGGCCGGCGGGCGGGGTGGCTGGCAGGAGCGTCGTCCGCAGGGGGATCGTCCGCAGCGTCCGGCCGGCGGGCGGGGTGGCTGGCAGGAGCGTCGTCCGCAGGGGGATCGTCCGCAGCGTCCGGCCGGCGGGCGGGGTGGCTGGCAGGAGCGTCGTCCGCAGGGGGATCGTCCGCAGCGTCTCGCGGGTGAGCGGGGTGGCTGGCAGGAGCGTCGTCCGCAGGGGGATCGTCCGCAGCGTCCCGCGGGTGAGCGGGGTGGTTGGCAGGAGCGTCGTCCCGAGCGCGGGCGGCCCCAGCGGCCGGACGCCGCGCGCGGCGACTGGCGTGACCGCCGTCCGGACACCGACCGTCCGCGCGGTGACCGTCCCCAGTGGAGCGAGCGCCCGGCGCGTCCCTCCGGGGAGGGCACGCGGTCGGACCGCCCGCAGCGCCCCACGGGTGCGCGGGGGAACAGGCAGGACCGGGGTGGGCAGGCCGATCGGCCGGAGCGTTCCGGGGGCGGTTGGCAGGAGCGCCGTCCCCAGCGCTCGGCCGCCGGTGGCGGCCGCGGTGAGTGGCGCGACCGCCGGCCGAGCGACGACCGGCGCGGGCGACCCGCCGACCGGCCGCGCGCCGCGGGCGGTCAGGAACGGACGCCGCCGCTCGCCGCTGGACCCGCCCTCCCGGACTGGGCCGAGGCGCGCGACCTCGATCCCGCTGTCCGGCAGGCGCTGCGCGGGCTGGAGTCCCGCAACGCCGAGCGGGTGGCCCGGCACCTCGTGGCCGCCGGCACGCTGGTGGACGAGCAGCCCGAGGAGGCGCTCGCGCACGCGCGTGCCGCGCGGGACCGGGCCTCCCGCATCGCGGTGGTCAGGGAGGCGGTCGGCGTCGCGGCGTACCACGCCGGTGACTACGCCGAGGCCGCCCGGGAGCTGCGCGCCTACCGGCGGATGACGGGTGACGAGGCGTACCGCGCGGTCCTCGCCGACTGCGAGCGGGCCCTGGGCCGCCCTGAGGTGGCTCTCCGCCTGGTCCGCGAGGCGCTGGCCGAGCACCCCGGTGCGGAGGACGTCGTGGAGCTCCAGCTGGTCGAGGCCGGCGCGCGTCAGGACCTGGGGGAGTTGCCCGCAGCCCGGCTGGTCCTCGAGGGCGCGCTCGGAGGACGGCCCACGCCGGACGCCGTGGACCTCACCGATGAGGGCACCCTCCGGCTCGCGGAGTCCTACGCGCAGCTGCTGGCGGAAGCCGGTGAGGAGGTCCTCGCCGCGGCGTGGTCCGAGGCGGTCGCCGCGCACACCCCCGAGGAGCCCGACGTGGAGTTCTCCGAGGAGGTGCTCCCCGGGGCGGAGCTCCCTGTGGGCGTCCCCCACGACGACTCCCGGGCCGAGGGGCCCGTGGAGGACCAGCTCCCCGAGGAGTCCGTGACGCAGGCCCGCCCGGCGACGGCCGACGACGCGGCACCGGACGCCGGGGACGAGCCGGACCTGTCCGAGGACATCGAGGCCGAGGTCGCCGAGCTGCTCGGCGAGACCGACGAGACCGACGAGGGCGGGGAGGACCCCCAGCACTGAGCGTCGACACCGGTGCCGTCCCCGTCCACATCCCGGCCGCGCGTCCACAGGACGGCGGCAGGGGTGGGTCGGGGACCCGCCGGCGGCAAGGCTGCCGTCATGAGCGTGGCAGTCATCGACCGGAACGACGTCGTGCTCCGCGGGCGGCTGTCCGCCCCGGCGGAGCTGAAGACCCTCCCCAGCGGTGACACGCTGGTCACCTTCCGCCTGGTGGTGCGCCGGCCCGAGCCGCGGACTCGAGGGCAGTCCGTCGACGTCCTGACCTGCATCACCTACGACCGAGGCCTGCAGCGCCGCGTGGCGGCATGGGAGGCAGGTGACGTCGTGGAGGTCGAGGGGGCGCTGCAGCGCCGCTTCTGGCGCACCCCGACCGGAACGGCGTCGGTCTGCGAGGTCAACTGCCGGCGCGGACGGAAGGTCCCCCGGTCCTCGGGGCCGGCGGTCGCGACGGCGTGACCGGATCAGTCCGCGTGGGGGCGCAGCACCAGACCGGTGCGCGGCTTCGGGACGAACAGGGTCGACTTGCGTGGCATCCGTGCCCCGGTCCGCGCCACCGCCGCGACGTCGGCCGGCGACGGTCCACGCAGCAGGACGGCGACCCCGTGCCTGGCGGCCGCTCCGGCGAGCGCCTCCTGGACCGTGTGTGCCACCAGCACCGACTCGGGGTCGTCCGGGCGTCCCCAGAGCGCCTGGAGCAGACCGTGGTGGGCCAGGACGACGTCCAGCCTCCGCCAGGCCGCCGGCGCCTCGGGCGGCACGCAGGCGCGGACCTGCGCCGACGGGCTGCCCAGCCGGACCAGCCGGGCGCCGTCGCTCAGCAGGAAGCCCTCCTCCGACGGGTCGCCGAGCCAGCGCTGCACCGCCGCGGCCGTCCCGTCGTCGCCCACCGGGACGTCGGTGACCGCGAACCCGGCCGCCGCGGCGGTGACCGCGTCGGCGAGAGGCAGGTCGGGTACCACGCGGTGGATGCCGCGCACCGTCAGCCCGCCGGGCCCCATGGGCGTGAGCAGGGCGAGCAGGGCGCCCGCGCCCGGCGCGCCGGGCGCGCGGCTCTCGTTGGCGCGCGCCGCGGCGAACCGGTGGTGGCCATCGGCGATGACCGCCCCGGTCCGCCCGAGCGCGCCCACCAGCCCGCGCACCAGGCCGGGATCGGTCACCCGCCACAGGCGGTGCTGCACGCCGTCGGCGTCGGCGACGTGCAGCGTCGGCTCGGTTCCCCGGGCCGCCTCCGTCAGGAGCGGCACCTCCGGGTCGGGGTCGTGGGCCAGCACGATCGGCTCGAGGTCGGTGCCCGTCGCAGCGAGCAGCGCGCGGCGGCCCTCGACGGCCACAGGGTAGGTGTCCTCGTGCGGCAGCACCGCCCGGGAGCCGGCCGGGGGCAGGGCGACCGCGCCCAGCCACCCGACCGTGGCCGGTGTGCCGTCGGCCGGGCGCATCTCGTAGACCCACAGTGCCGGGTCGGCGTCGCGGGCGAGCACGCCGTCCGCCTGCCACTGCCGCAGCGTGCGGGCCGACTGCTCGGCCGACCGCTGCACGGAGTCGTCCCCGGGACGCCCGGCCACCGGCGGCACGTGGGGGAGGATGAGGCGCACGACGTTGTGCGGATCGGCCGCGGCCAGGCGCTCCCGTCCCTCGGGGGTCACCAGGTCGTACGCTGGCGAGCTCACCCGGGCCAGATGCCCGGGGTCTCGTTGCCGGTAGGTCAGGGCGCGGAAGGGCCGGACCTCGAGCCCTGTCGCTGTGGGGAGCGGGGAGTCCGCCGACGACGAGGGCACGAGGGGAATCGTAGGAGCGGCGTGCCCCGGTGCGCCGTCCCGGCCGCTGCCGGCGCGGTGCCGCCGGTGCGCGGGCGGCTGTGGAGCCGGTGACCGAGGGGGGCAGGTGTGGCGGACGTGGGGTCTCCCGAGGGGGACGTCTACGACTGGTACCAGCGCGGGCTGCAGTTGCTGGCCAACCGCGACCCGGCGGCGGCCGCGACGCTGCTCGGCCGGGCGGTGGACGCCGAGCCGGGGTCACGCAGCCTGCTCGAGGCACTGGCGCGGGCGCAGTACGACGCCGGACGCTACGCGGAGGCGATGAGCACCTTCAGCGAGCTGATCTCCCGCAACCCCACCGACGACTACGCCCAGTTCGGGCTGGGGCTGGCCGCCAGCCGGGCCGGCGACCTCGACCTCGCCGCCGAGCACCTGGCCCTCGCCGTCGCGATGCGACCGGACCTCGGCCACTACACGCGGGCGCTGCGCGGGGTCCGGGCCCGCCGCACCGGGAGGACGACGTGAGCGGCGGTCCGCCGTCGCTGGCCACCGGGTGCGACCGGCCGCCCACGACGGTCTTCGACGTGGCGCTGCTCGACCTCGACGGGGTCGTGTACGTCGGTCCCGACGCCGTGCCCGGGATACCCGCGGCGCTCGCCCGTGCCCGCGAGGTCGGCATGCGGCTGGGCTTCGTCACGAACAACGCCGCGCGCACGCCCGAGGACGTCGCCCGGCACCTCTCCGACCTGGGCATACCCGCAGGCCCGGACGACGTGATCACCAGTTCGCAGGCGGCGGCCTCGGTGGTGGCCGCGCGGCTGGGCCCCGGAGCGCGCGTGCTGCCGGTCGGTGGCGCCGGCGTCCCGGCCGCGTTGCGGGCCGCGGGGCTGACCGTCGTGGAGCGGGCGGAGGACCAGCCGGCGGCCGTCGTCCAGGGGTACGGCCGGGAGGTGGGCTGGGCGCAGCTGGCCGAGGCGGTCGTCGCGATCCGCAACGGTGCCGAGCACGTGGCCACCAACACCGACGCCACGATCCCCTCGCCGCGTGGCCCGCTGCCGGGCAACGGCGCGATGGTCACCGTGGTCAGCACCGTCACCGGCCGGCCGCCGCTGGTCACCGGGAAGCCGGACCCCGCGATGCACGCCGAGTGTGTCCGGCGCACGGCCGCCCGGCGTCCGCTGGTCGTCGGCGACCGGCTCGACACCGACATCGAGGGCGGCCGGCGCGCGGGAGCGGCCAGTCTGCTCGTGCTCACCGGCGTCACCGACCCGGCGGGGCTGCTCGCCGCGCCCCCCGGCCAGCGGCCGGACCTCGTGGCGGCCGACGCCTCGGGGCTGCTCACCGCCCATCCGGCGGTCGTCGCCGCGGGCGCGGGCTGGCGCTGCGGCGATTGGGTGGCGCGACGAGCAGGAGAGGACGGCCGGCTCGCACTGGGCGCGGACCCCGCCGCGGACCCTGCCGGGGCGGACGACGACGGGCTCGACGGGCTGCGGGCGCTGTGCGTCGCGCACTGGACGGTCCACCCCGAGGCCACCGCACCGCCGCGGGTGCAGGCCGCCGACGAGGCCTCGTCGGCAGCGCTGGCACGCTGGGGCATGGACGGGGCCAGGTGATCGGCCGGGCCCTGCCGCGGGTCTCCGCCGTCACTGACCAGGTACGTACGGCACCGGAGCAGGTCCCCGGCCTGGTCCACGGTCCGCGCCCGCCGGGTGCGGGACGTCCAGCGGCGCTGCTGAGCGGGGTGCAGTCTCACGTCCCCGCTCGGCGTGCGCGGGCGAGGTCGAGGGCCGACGCGGCCGCTCTGCTCAGCGGCTCGGCGAACGGGGTCACCACCGTGGCGATCCCGCGCCGTCCCGGCCACAGTTGGCTCTCCGTGGCGTTGTCGGCGGCCGTGCACGAGTCGCGGAACTCGAGGTCCTCCGTGGGGAACCGATCCGCGTAGTCGACGAGCAGTTGGACGCCCGGCGAGTAGTCACCGAAGCGCTCGTCATAGGCGATCTTCATGTGGAAGACGGCACCGCCGGCCCGCAGCGCGGTCTGCATGGCCACCGGCTCACCGGAGACCTCCAGCGATCGCAGCTCCAACCGACCGGCGGCTGCGAAGTTGCGGCACAACTCGCGGAAGAAGGCCGCATCGCCCGGAGTGCACGCCATCGCCGTCCCGGCGCGGCCCTTCCAGCCCGCCGCCTCCAGCGCGAGGAAGTCCTCGACAGCCTCCGGGTCCCCGGCCCGGTCGACGACGGTCAGCGGTCCGGCAGCCCGCTCCAAGGCCCGTCGGGACCGGCGCGCCCGCTTGTGCCGGCTGCTGTTCGGCGGGCCGCTCACGGTTTCGGCGCGGCTCAGGGTCGCCCGTTCGTGCCCTTCCCAGCGCAGGAGCCGGCCGCGGACGGCGGCCGCCGCCTCCTCGAGCGCCTGCGCCACCGGGCCGTCGATGCCGAGGTCCTCGATCTCGAGGAACAGGGACGTGCCCCGGACCCGCCGCGACGCCCGCAGGACAGCGGTCAACGCCTCCGCCGCCCGGTCGCGGTCCACCAGGGGCGTGCCGATCAACTGGTAGTCGTGCGTCCACGACCTGAACGCGGGGAGGGGCACCTTGGACCGCCACCGCCGCACCGGCACCACCGGCAGGCAGACATCCAGCTCCCGGCCCCGGGTGACGACCAACAGTCGCACCGTCGAACCCCCGGGGAGGTGACGGATGGCGGGCAGCAGGGTCTCGGGCTCGTTGCACGGGTTCGGCTCGGCGGCGCGGGACGCGAGGTCCCGCCAGGCCGCGATCACGTCGCGCCCGATCTCCCGCCCGTCGAGGAGACGGGCCACGGTGTCAGCGGCCACGGGCCGCTGCCACGGTGCGGACGACATCGGTGATGGCATCCCGGGCTCCCAGTGCCGCACCGAGCGCGGCTCCCACGACACCGGCACCGATCACGGCCAGGAGGGAGCCCACCCCCGGCTGGAGGAGGAAGAGGAGGGGCAGGGCACATGCCGTGATGCCGACGGTGACCGCGACTCCGGGGACCATCGCCCGGCCGCACTCGCGCATGCCCGTACCGACGAGGCGGTTGGCCACGACCAGTCGGAGGAGCATGTAGAGCGCGCCGGACACGAGGTGCACGGCTGCGACGACCAGGATGCCGTGCCGGGCAAGGAGGAAGAACGCCGCGATCTCGGTGGCCGCGAAGACGAGGTCCAGTCGCAGGAGCAGCCCCGGCTGGCCCAGCGCCGGGAAGATGTCCCCGGAGGCGAAGCCGATGGCGTTCACGCCGGCTGCCAGCGCGAGCAGGGCCATGGGCCCGACGGCGGGCAGCCACTGCTCGGAGAACAGCACCGGGATCGCATCGCGTGCCACCAGTGCGAGCGCGGCCCCCATCGGGAAGCCGAACAGGGTGAGCAGGGTCAGCGCGCGCAGCATCGTGTCCTTGAAGGTGCCGGCCGCTCGGTCACGAGCGCGCGAGTACCACGGCAGTGCGATGCTGGAGAAGATCCAGTAGACGTTGTCGATCAACAGTTCGGGCAGCCGATAGGCCATCGTGTACTGACCGAGGTCCTCCGGGCCGAGGACGCGGCCCACGGCGAGGTAGTCGGCATTCGATGACACGACCGAGACGGCCTGTACGGCGACGACGGCCAGGCCGAAGCTGAGCAGCGTGCGCACCGCCGTGCGGTCGACGGTGAACCGAGGCAGGAACGGCACCAGCACCCAGTTCACGATCGTGCCCGCGACCTCGGCCGCCAGGAGGCCCCACACGAGGGCCCAGACCCCGTGGTCGAGGAGTGCCAGGGGGATGGAGACCCCGAACCGCGTCACGGCCCGGGCGAGCTCGGCCAGCGTCCGACGCCGGAACTGGAGGTCGCGCCGGAGGACGGCGTCCTGCACCTGACCGGCGCCACGCAACAGGAGGTAGAACGCGACGGCTCGGAAGACGTCGGCGGACTCGGGAACCCGGAAGTAGGCCGCGACGGCCGGGGCACACAGGACGAACACCGCGGTCAGCAGTGCTGCGATCCCGAGGTTGAGGGTGAACGCCGTCTGGACCCGGCTCGTGATGCCGCGCTCCTGGTCGTGGATCAGTGCCGATCCCACGCCGAGGTCCAAGCCGATCTCGAACAGGGCGATCACCGTCATCGCGGCGGCGACGACCCCGAAGTCGTCCGGCACGAGGATGCGTGCCAGCACGAGCGTGGACGCGAAGACGGCCAGCTTCGTCACGCCGAACGACAGCCCGGACCACAGGAAACTGTGCAGCGCCGTTCGGTCGCCGGACGGCATGTCGTGGACCTCCACGGGTTCCTGCGTCGGACGTGCCTCAGTGCCCCCCATCGCCGGCGCCCCACCTCCGCCGCGCGACCCTGGCCACTCGGCGCAGCAGCAGGATCGTCCCCCAGGCCACCGCCCGAACGGTGGGCTGCAGGGCCCGGATGCGCACGTCGGGACGGTTGCCCGTCGCGTACTCGGCCTTGTACGACTCGTCACCGCGGAGCAGGTCGTACTCCGCGCGGCCCTCCTCCGCGGCGACGAGCATGGCCTGGCACATGACCGTCCGGCCGGGGGAGTGGCCACCATCGGGGCGGAACCCGCTCTGGTAGCTGTACGCCCGGTCGCCCATCATCAGGACGTACTCGAGGGCGATGTCGTCCGTGGCGGTCGACAGACGACACACCCGGGCCATGCCTGCAGCGGCCAGGCGGGTCACCGCGGTGACGTGGAAGGTGCGCAGCGCCGGGGTGGAGAAGACGACCGACTCGCACTGGAACCGGGCGTTGTGCATGTCCATGAGGGACTCCACCAGGGCCCCCACCTGGTCGGGGTCGTCCACGACGGAGAACCCGCCCCCAGCCCGCTGCGCCGACTTGAGGCCCCGTGCGCAGCGGCGGCGCAGACGAGCCCGCACCGCGTCGGCCTCCTCACCCCTCAAGGCCACGACGGGCACCGACTCCACCTCGGATCGGTGCGGGAGGCACCGGGGCAGCCGGAGCTCGTCCCGCAGCGCCCGCGCCAGGGCCCCGTCCGCGGCCAGCCCCTCCAGGTCGGCCGCGTCCCAGCGCAACGACCGTGCCAGGTACCGCGCGACCGCGGCCGCGACGGCGCCCCGATCGGCAGGGAGGGCCACGACGTCGAGGTGGTCGGCACCCAGCTTGTCCGTTCCGGCGCAGCGGACCGTCCGTCGGCCTCGCGGCCCCCGCACGAGCTCGAGGGGGAACAGGCCGGCCTCCGGTTCACCGGGACGGCGCACCGCCACGACCCGCACGGACCGGGACAGCTCTGGCTGCTCGGCGAGGGCGGAGAACCACTCCCACGCGAGGAAGGGGGTGCTGACGCCACCGGCGGCCTGCAGCCGCCGCCACATCGGAGCCAGCTCCGGTGCACACAGCCGGAGAACGGCGACGGACATGGGTTCGGTCGACGTGTCCCGCAGCAAGGTCGACGTGTCCCGCAACAAGAGAGCCCCCCCGTGGACGTCGTCCCCGGTGACGACGGCGCGGAGCTCCCCTCCTCCCGGTGGAACCCCGCGTTGCAGTCTGTCAGCCGGGAGCGCCCCTCGAACAGGCCCCGGCGAGCCGGGTCACCCGAAGGAACGAGCCTGACGAGCGGCGCGGCACAGTGGAATCGGGGGCTCAGATCATCTTGCGCAGCCGCAGCAGGTCGCGCAGCCCGGCCTCGAGCTTGATCCGGCCCGTCGCCCACGCCGGACCGAAGGAGAGCTGGCCGTCGGTGAGGGCGACCAGGTCGTCGCTGGTCATCGTCAGCCGGATGTCGGCCTTCTCCAGGGACTGGTCCTCCGGCTCGGCGCGCAGCTCGTGGACCGTGCCGCGGGCCAGCCGTCCCCGGACGATCTGGCCGAGGTCGGGGATCCGGCAGGACAGACTGCGGTCGAGGCCCTCGGCGGCCGGGTTGGCCGCGAGATCTCCGAGGATGCCCTTGAGGGCGGTCATGCACTGCTCCATCGTGGCCACGCCGGCGTGCCTCCATCGCGCGAGGGGATCGGGCGGGCGAACGCTATCCCCCCGTCCACGACCCGTGCCCGTCGTCCCCGGCCGGTAATCTCGCGGCCGGGACGTACCGCCGGCCGGCACGCGCCGTCGGCAGTGCGTCGACCGCGCCGGCGCAGCAGCGCACCGCGCACCCACCCTCCCGAGAGGCGAGTGATGACCGAGCCGAGCCGACCGCGACCGGTGCCCGGTCCGCCGCGTCCCGGCCTGCGCCCGGCGCCGGTGCCCGGCCCGCCTGCCCCGGCCGCTCCGCCGGCGGCCAGGAGCGCGGAACCGGAGGCGGTCAGGGGCGCGGAGCCGGAGGGTCCGGAGGCGGCCGGCGCGCCCACCACGCAGGGCGATGCCTTCGCCGGCCTCGCGGAGCGGCCGCTCGCCGAGCACGTGGCCGCCTTCGAGGCCGAGCACGCCCGGCTGCAGCGCGAGCTCGCCACGATCGACCAGCTCTGATGGTCCGCCGCAGCCGGCTCGACGCGGAGCTCGTGCGGCGCGGGCTGGCCCGGTCCCGCGAACACGCCGTCGCGCTGATCCACGACGGCCGGGTCGCCGTCTCCGGGCGCGCGGCCACCAAGCCCGCCACGGGTGTGGGCCCCGACACCCCCGTCGTCGTCCGGACCGACCCCGACGAGCCGAGCTGGGTGTCCCGGGGGGCGCACAAGCTGCTGGGGGCCCTCGAGGCGTTCCCGGTCCCGGTGGAGGGCCGGCGGGCGCTCGACGCGGGGGCCTCGACCGGTGGCTTCACCGAGGTGCTGCTGCGCCGCGGCGCCCGGGAGGTGGTCGCTGTCGACGTCGGGTACGGCGAGCTGGCCTGGTCGCTACGAACCGACGACCGCGTGACGGTGCTCGAGCGGACCAACGTGCGCTCCCTGACCCCGGAGCAGATCGGCGGCCCGGTCGACCTCGTCGTCGCCGACCTGTCGTTCATCTCGCTGCGGCTGGTGCTCCCCGCGCTCACCGCCTGCGCCAGGGGCGAGGCCGACCTGCTGCCCATGGTCAAGCCACAGTTCGAGGTGGGGCGGGAGCGGCTCGGCGCGGGAGGAGTCGTCCGCGACCCCGCCCATCGGCAGGACGCCGTCCTGGAGGTGGCCCGGGCCGCGGCCACCCTCGGCTGGGGCACCGCCGGCGTGGTCGCCAGCCCCCTGCCCGGGCCGGCCGGGAACGTCGAGTTCTTCCTGTGGCTGCGGCGTGACGCCGGCCCGCCGCGGGAGGACGACGTGCGCGGGGCCGTCGAGGAAGGACCATCGTGAACCATCGGCCCAACCCATCGACCGGTGTCACCGAGGAGGACCAGTGACCGATCCCGCGAGGTCAGGCCGGGACACCGGACGGCCCGGAACGCGACCGACCAGCACCGGCGAGGAGGCAGCGTGACCGAGGTCAGCCCCGCGCTGTGGGCGCCCGGCGCGAGCCGGCACGTGCTGCTCACCGTGCACACCGGTCGGCAGGACATCGTCGAGCTCGCGTGCAGCTCGGCCGCCCGCCTGGCCAAGGCGGGCATCACCGTGCGCCTGCTGGAGAACGAGGCGCCCGATCTCGACATCGAGGGTGCGCACGTCGTCGCGGCCGACGCCGAGGCCGCCCGGGGCGCCGAGATCGTCATGGTCTTCGGGGGGGACGGCACCTTCCTGCGCGCCGCCGAGCTGGCCCGCTACAGCAACGCCGCGCTGATGGGCGTCAACCTGGGCCGGGTCGGCTTCCTCGCCGAGACCGAGCCGGAGGCGGTGGAGGAGACGCTGACCGCCATCGAGCGCTGCGAGTACTCGGTGGAGAAGCGGCTGGCCATCGAGGTCGACGTCCTGGACGACGCCGGCGCGGTGGTGGGCGGCACGTGGGCGCTCAACGAGGTCTCCGTGGAGAAGATGGAGCGCTCCCGGGTGCTCGACGTCGTGCTCGCGATCGACGGGCGCCCACTGACCAGCTTCGGCTGCGACGGGATCCTCTTCTCCACCCCCACCGGCTCCACGGCCTACGCGTTCTCCGCCGGCGGCCCCGTGGTCTGGCCCGACGTCGAGGCGATGCTCGTCGTGCCGTCGAACGCGCACGCGCTGTTCTCCCGGCCGCTGGTCACCTCACCGGACTCGGTGCTCACCGTGGTCATCCCCGCCGACGGCAACCGCGCGCGGGTCTCCGCCGACGGCCGCCGGGCGCTGGAGGTGCCCGAAGGAGGGCGGGTGGACGTGCGCCGGGCCGACCGTTCGGTGCGGATCGCCCGCGTGCACAAGGCCACCTTCGGGGACCGGCTCGTGGCCAAGTTCGGCCTCCCCGTCCGTGGCTTCCGGGACGCGCGCACGCACGACCCCGGCCACGAGCTCATCCCGACCCGCAACGTCCTGGCCCGCGGCATCGTCAGCGGGAACCCGGGGGAGGAGGACCGCGGTGGCGGCACGGACGACGACGGCGCGTGAACCCCGCCGCAAGGCGGGCAAGGCCGCGGCCGTCCCGGTAGTCCCCCAGGTCACCGACCAGGGGGACCCGGTCCCCGGCGAGGCGGGGCCGGGTAGCGCGGCCGGGGAGCCGGGGCGGGTCCCCGGTCGCGCCGCACCCGCCGGCGCGGCGTCGGCGGATCCGTCGGCACCCGGCCGGCGCGGCCGGCTGACCGAGCTGCGCATCCGCGGTCTCGGCGCCATCGACGACGTGACCCTGGAGCTCGGCGACGGGCTGACCGTGGTCACCGGCGAGACCGGCGCCGGCAAGACGATGGTCGTCACCGGGCTCACCCTGCTGTTCGGCGGGCGCGCCGACCCTGGCCGGGTGCGGGCCAACGGCCGCGCCGGGGTCGAGGGCCGGCTGGCCCTGCCCCCGGACTCGCCGGTGTGGGAGCGCGCCGCGGACGCCGGCGCCGACCCGGACGACGACGGCAGCCTCATCCTCGCCCGGACGGTGAGCGCGGAAGGCCGGTCACGGGCGCACCTCGGCGGGCGCAGTGTCCCGGTGGGCGTCGTCGCCGAGCTGGCCGAGGGGCTGCTGGCGGTGCACGGGCAGAGCGACCAGCTGCGGCTGTCCCGCCCCGCCGAGCAGCGGCGGGCGCTGGACCGCTACGCCGGCGGCGACCACCTGGCGCTGCTGGACCGCTACCGGGAGGCGTACGCCCGCTGGCGACAGCTGGCCACCGACCTCGAACGCCGGCGCGGCCAGGCCCGCGAGCTCGCCCAGGCCGCCGACGTGCTGCGGCACGGGATCGAGGAGATCGAGGGCGTCGGTCCCCAGCCGGGTGAGGACCAGGAGCTCGACGCGCAGGCCCGGCGGCTCAGCGACGCCGACGCGCTGCGCGCCGCCGCCGACGAGGCCCGGATGGCCCTCGTCGGCGACGTGACCGGCGATCTCGGCGGGGAGGACCTGCCGCAGGACGCCAGCGCCGCGCTCGCCATCGCCGAGCGCGCCCTGGCCGCCTCCGACGACCCCACGCTGGTGATGCTGGCCCAGGACCTCTCCGACGCCGTCGCGGTCGTCTCCGACGTCGCCGGCCAGTTGGCGACGTACGTCGCCGACCTCGACGCCGACCCGGCGCGACTGGCCGAGGTGCTGGACCGGCGCGCGGCGATCACGGCGCTGGTCCGCAAGTACGCCGACGTGGGGGAGGGGGCCACCGGCGTGCTGGCGTGGGCGGAGGACGCCCGTCGGCGGCTGGCGGAGCTCGACGTCTCCGACGAGGCCCTCGAGGCGCTGGAGGCCGAGCGCGACGCCGCCCGCGCCGAGGTGGCCGACCTCGGTGCGCAGGTGTCGGCCGGCCGGCGGGCGGCCGCCGACGGGTTCGCCGCGGCGGTGGGCCGGGAGCTGGCCGGACTGGCGATGAAGAGCGCGCGCGTCTCCTTCTCCGTCGACAGCGACCCCGACGCGCCCGGCCCGGAGGGCATCGACGAGGTGGCCCTGCTCATGGCCGCCCATCCCGGGGCCCCGCCCCGGCCGGTGCACAAGGGCGCCTCCGGCGGTGAGCTCTCCCGCGTGATGCTCGCGATCGAGGTGGTGTTCGCGGGCGCGGACCCCGTGCCGGTCATGGTGTTCGACGAGGTCGACGCGGGCGTCGGCGGGCAGGCGGCCGGGGAGATCGGCCGGCGGCTGGCCCGGTTGGCCCGCCGGCACCAGGTCGTCGTCGTCACCCACCTGGCCCAGGTCGCGGCGTTCGCCGACACCCACCTGGTCGTCGACAAGTCCCCGGACACCGGCGCCGGCGTCACCGCCACCGACATCCGTGCCGTCGACGGGGAGGACCGGGTGCGGGAGCTGGCTCGGATGCTGTCCGGGCTCACCGACAGCGACACCGGTCAGGCGCACGCCCGCGAGCTGCTGGCGGTGGCCGCCGAGGCCCGCGTCGCGGCACAGCGGCCGGCCCAGGACGTGGGCGCCGGTACCGGGGCGGGGCGGCCGGGCAGGCACCCGTCCGGGTGACCGTCCGGCCGCGGCGGTGCCCGGCCGGGGGACGGCGAGGAGTGGCGGGCCCGCGGGCGGGGTAGGCGTCGGTCGTGCGCAACCGATGCCTGGTCGGAGTCGACCACCCCACGGCCCGCCGGACCGGCGGTGCCGCCCGGTGAGCTGCTTCTCCTCTGCTGACGAGTCGGCGCACTACGGGTTCTCCGTCTGCATGCTCCTGCAGCACTACCGCCAGCAGCTGAACTGGGCGGAGGAGGGCGTGGTCGAGCTCGGCACCGGTGACGCCACCGCCATCGCCGACGTCGTGGCCGGGCTGCCGGAGCTGCGGGTGCGCAGCTTCGACATCAGCGCCCCGTCGGTGGCCCGGGCACGCGAGAACATCGCCGCCCGCGGCGTCGCCGACCGCTACACCGTCGAGCTCGGCGACTTCTTCGACGGCGCGGACTCCGCGGGCGCGCCCGCGGTCTCCACGGTGATCGCCAACCCGCCCTACATCCCGGCGCCGGACCGCGACATCCTCATGCCGGAGCTGTGGGGCGGGGTGTACGGCAACGACCTCGTGCTGCAGCTGCTGAAGTCCGGCTACCGCAACGTCGTCGTCGCCGTCCCCAGCTACTCCGACCCGGCCGGCACCGTGGCCACCGCCGGTGACCTGGGCTACCGGGTGGCCAACTTCCTGGCGATGGGGCTGGACTACGGCCCCTACAGTTCCGAGCCCAAGGTGCGCGAGCACATCCGGGCGATCTGCGCCGGGGGTCGCGGCTGGGCCGGGGACGACGAGTACATGGTCGCCGTCGCCCTCTTCACCCAGGACCCCGACATCCCCGGCGACCGGTCCACCCAGCTGCTCCGCGCGCTGCAACTGCAGGTCTGAGCGTCCTCCGGGGTGGCGGACGGGACGTCCCGGGCGGATCCGTCCCGGAACCCGGCCGGAGCCTGGGGGTCAGCGCCGCTTGGCGTACCCCGCCAGGCCGAACTGCAGCAGGGCCAGGCCGCGCTCGCCGCGGGCGCGCAGCTCGGCGGTGAGCTCCGGGCCGGTGACCCCGGCCAGCACCCGGTCGCGGGCCAGCTCGAGCAGCGCCGCGTACAGGGCCAGCACCGCGTGGGCGGCCAGCCCCGGGGCGAGCTCGCCGGGCTCGGCGCGGGTCTCCTCGGCGATCAGCTCGGCCAGCGCCGAGGTGAGCTGCCCCAGGATCTCGCGCTCGCGCACCTGCAGCGTGTGGCTGCCGCGGATGATCCGGGCCATCTCCGCCACGCCGGCCGCTGCCTCCGGCGCGCCCAGCCCGCTCATGGCCCGGACGACGAAGGTGCCGGCCGCCGCGGTCACCGACTCCCCGGCCGGCCGGGTGCGCACCGCGTCGAGCAGCGCGGCCCGCATCGGCGGGTCGGCCTCGAAGACCAGGCCCTCCTTGACCGGGAAGTGGTTGAACACCGTCTTCTCGACCACGCCCGCGCGCTGGGCGATCTCCACCACGCTGACCGCGTCGAAGCCGCGCTCGGCGAACAGCTCGGCGGCGGCGTCCACGATCGCCGCGCGCGTCTGCTGCCGGCGGCGCTCGCGCAGACCCGGGCCGCGCAGCGCGCGCCGGTTCCGCCGCCCGCCGCGGCCCGGGTCGGCCGGTGCTGCCGCGGTCGCAGCGGGGGCGGGCGCCGTGGCCCCGGGTAGCGGTGGCGCGGCGGTGTCCGTCCCCACGGCCTCGTCGGGGACCGGCAGGTCGCCGGCCACGGGCGGGCCGTCGGCCGGGGCGTCATCGGGCGGCGCGGTGCCCGCGAGGGGGACGCCGTCCCGGGTGTCGTCGGGGAGCGCACCGGCGGGCAGCGCGCCGCCCGCGGGCACGTCCTCGGTGGGCAGGTCGTCCTGGTGGGTCCGGTCGACCGCGTGCGCCCCTCGTGTCACCCCGGCAACGCTAGCCAGCCGCCCTGCACGCTCCGGCGGCCCCGGTCGCGGCACCGCGCCCGGCGTGTCGCGCCTTCGTGGTGTCGGACACTCAGCGTGACGGAACGGTCGCCCCTGCGCGTCGGTGGACGGCCCGCCGGAGCGCCCGTGGGAGGGTGTAGGCCATGCGCATCGGCTCTCTCCGTCGTGGCCGGGCACCGGAATCGGCCCCCGGGGTGGTGGCCGGCACCGTCCGGCTGGACCGTCGGACGAAGAACCTCACCAAGCGCCTGCGCCCCGGTGACGTCGCCGTCATCGACCACGTCGACATCGACCGCGTGAGCGCGGACTCCCTCGTGGCCTGCAAGGTCGCCGCCGTCGTCAACGCCTCGGCCAGCACCTCCGGCCGCTATCCGAACCTCGGCCCCGAGATCCTCACCGACGCGGGCATCCCGCTGGTCGACAACGTCGGCAAGGAGGTGCTCTCCGCGGTCAAGGAGGGCGCCCAGGTCCGGCTCGACGGCGACACGCTGCTGCTCGAGGACGGCACCGTGCTCGCCAAGGGCACCCTGCAGACCCCCGAGACCGTCGCCGAGGCCATGGCCGAGGCCAAGGCCGGGCTGTCGGTGCAGTTGGAGGCGTTCGCCACCAACACCATGGAGTACATGAAGCGCGAGCGGGCGCTGCTGCTCGACGGCGTGGGCGTGCCCGACGTGACGACGCAGATCGAGGGTCGGCACGTGCTCGTGGTCGTCCGCGGCTACGACTACAAGGAGGACCTCCAGGCGCTGCGGCCCTACATCCGCGACTACCGGCCGGTGCTCATCGGGGTCGACGGCGGCGCCGACGCGCTCAAGGAGGCCGGTTACCAGCCGGACATGATCATCGGCGACATGGACTCGGTGAGCGACGACGTCCTGCGCTGCGGCGCCGAGGTCGTCGTCCACGCCTACGCCGACGGCCGCGCCCCCGGCCTGGCCCGCGTCCAGGACCTCGGTGTCGACGCCATCACCTTCCCGGCCGCGGCCACCAGCGAGGACATCGCGATGCTGCTGGCCGACGAGAAGGGCGCCAAGCTCATCGTCGCCGTCGGCACGCACGCCACCCTGGTGGAGTTCCTCGACAAGGGCCGCGGCGGCATGGCCTCGACCTTCCTCACCCGGCTGCGGCTGGGCGGCAAGCTGGTCGACGCCAAGGGCGTCAGCCGGCTCTACCGCAGCCGCATCTCCACCACCGCGCTGGTCGTGCTGGTGCTGGCCGCCTTCGTGGCCATCGGGTCGGCGCTCGCGGTGTCCGCGGCCGGCCGCGTCTACTTCGAGCTGCTGCTCGACCAATGGAACAGTTTCGTGTTCTGGCTGGAGAACCTCTTCTCGTGATCGACTTCCGCTACCACCTGGTCTCGTTGATCGCGGTGTTCCTGGCCGTGGCGCTCGGGATCGTCATCGGCACCACCGCGCTGAACCAGCCGATCCTCAGCGACCTCGAGAGCCAGGTGGACGCGCTCGCCGCGGACAAGCGGTCGCTGGAGGACCAGTCCCGCGACCTGCAGGCCCAGCTGGACACTGGCGACGCCTTCGAGGACGCCGTCGCCCCCGCCCTGGTCGCCGGCAGCCTCACCGGCCGCAGCGTCGTGCTCGTGCTGACCGGTGAGGAGGTCGAGGCCGACACCGTCGAGGAGCTCTCCACGCTGGTGGGCCAGGCCGGCGGCACGGTGACCGGCACCCTCCGCCTGCAGCCGGAGTACAGCGACCCCGCGACGGCCGCCAGCCTGCAGAGCTACGTGACCGGCCCGGGCCTGCCCACCGGCCTGACCCTCCCGGAGACCGACGACACCGGTCAGCTGGTGGGGTCGCTGCTGGCGCAGGTCCTCATGGTGCCCGCCGGGGGAGCGCCGGCACCGGACACCGCCGCGCTCTCCTCGGTCCTCGCCGGCCTCTCCGCGCTGGAGGTGCTCACCCAGGAGTCGCCGTCGGTGACCCCGGCCGACTTCGCGGTCGTCCTCACCGCCGGTGACTTCCCCGACGACGAGGCCGCCGACCGCACCGACACCCTGGTCGACCTGGCCGTGGCCCTGGACGCCGCCGGCTCCGGTGCCGTCGTCTCCGGCGACGCTGCCAGCGCGCGGGACACCGGCCTGGTCGGGGTCATCCGCGCCGACCCGGAGGTCTCCGCCGCGGTGTCCACCGTCGACAACGTCGGCACCCCCGCCGGCCGGGTCAGCACGGTGCTGGCGCTCGGGCGGGAGGGCGAGGGCACGTCCGGCAAGTACGGCACGGGCGAGGACACCCAGCCGGTGCCCCCGGTCCCCGCCGCCACCCCGTGACCCGCCGGTCCGACGGCGGCGCCCGGCGGCGGGCGCTGCTCGCACTCGGCGGCGGGATCGCGGCCCGCGCCGCACTGGCCGGAGCCGCGGCCCTGACCACGCGCCCGGCCGGGGCGCCCTGGCGCCGCACCAACTACGCCGGCCGCCCGGTCACCCTGCTCGGCGGCCCCGCGCTGGCGTTGGCCGCCACGGCCACCGCGGCCGCCGGCGCCCCGGCGGGTGCCCGCGCCGCCGCCGTCCTGGTCGGCACCGCCTCCGGGCTGGTCGGCGCCTACGACGACCTCGCCGGCGCCCGCCCCGAGCAGGCGCGCGACAAGGGCCTGGCCGGTCACCTGGCCGCGCTGCGCGCCGGGCGCGTGTCCGCGGGCGCGGTCAAGGTCGCCGGCATCGGGGCGGCCGCCGCGGTCGCCGCCCTCCTGACCCGGCGCGGTCGCGGCGCCGGCGCGCTGCTGGACGCCGTCCTCACCACCGGCCTGGTCGCCGGCACCGCCAACCTCGTCAACCTGCTGGACCTGCGGCCGGGCCGGGCGGGCAAGGCCGCCGCCCTGGTCGCGGGGGCCACGCTCGGCGGGCCCGCCGGCACCCTCGTCGCCGGCCCGCTCGGTGCCACCCTCGGCACCCTGCCCGCAGACCTCGACGAGCGCGTGATGCTCGGCGACTGCGGCGCCAACGCCGTCGGGGCCCTCCTCGGACTGCGGCTGGCGGAGCTGCCCGCCCGCCCGGCCCGCGCCGCACTGCTGGCCGCCGTGGTGGCGCTGACGCTGGCCAGCGAGAAGGTGAGCTTCACCGCCGTCATCGACGCGACCCCGGGGCTGCGGGAACTGGACCGGCTCGGCCGCCGCCCGGCATGACCCGGCGGCAGGTCCTCAGCGGCGTCGCCGGCGCCGCCGCGCTCATGTCCGTCCTCACCGTCCTGGCCCGGCTGGCCGGCTTCGGCCGCACGCTGGTGTTCACCAACGCCGTCGGCGCCGACAGCACCGGGGACACCTACGTGGCGGCCAACGCCGTCCCCAACATCGTCTTCGAGGTCGTGGCCGGCGGCGCCCTGGCCGGCCTGGTCGTCCCGATGCTGGCCGGCGGGATCGCCGCCGGCGACCGGGAGCGGGTCCGGCGCACCGCCTCGGCGTTGCTGGGGTGGAGCCTGCTGGTCCTCGTCCCGCTCGCGGTGCTCGTGGCCGTGCTCGCCGAGCCGATCGCCCGCCTGCTGCTGGGCGGCGGGGACCCGGCCCAGGTCGACCTGGCCGCCCGGTTCCTGCTGGTCTTCGCGCCGCAGGTGGTGCTCTACGGCATCGCCATCGTGCTCACCGGGGTGCTGCAGGCGCACCGGCGCTTCGTCGGGCCGGCGGTGGCGCCGCTGCTCTCGAGCGTGGTGGTGGCCGCGGCCTACCTCACGTTCGCCCGCATCGGCGGCAGCCCGACCGCCGGGGACCTCTCCACCCGGGCCGAGCTGGTCCTCTCCGTGGGGACGACGCTCGGCGTGGCGGCCATGGCGCTCAGCCTGCTGTTCCCGCTGCGGCGGTTGCGGCTGGGCCTGCGCCCGGCGCTGCGCTTCCCGGTCGGCGCGGCGCCGCGGGTGCGCAGGCTGGCCCTCGCCGGCGTGCTCACCCTCGCCGGGCAGCAGCTGGTGGCCGTGGTGGCGATCCGGCTGGCCAACGCCGGCGCGCCCGACGGCACCCAGGTCGCCTACACCGCCGGCCTCACCCTCTTCCTCGTCCCCTGGGCGGCGCTGGCCGTGCCGCTGGCCACCTCCGCCTACCCGGGGCTGGCCGAGCGGGCCGACGCCGGCGACGAGCACGGGTTCCGGCGCGGGCTGGCCCCGGTCACCGTTCTCGTGCTGGTCACCGCGCTCGCGGCCGCGGCGGTGCTCGTGGCGGTCGCCGGGCCCATGGCGCGGGTCTTCCTGGGCAGTGGGTCCGACGCGACGGTGGCGGCCCTGCGCGACACGATCATCGCCTTCGCACCGGGCCTGCTGGGCTACGCGCTGGTCGCCGTCCTCACCCGGGCGCTGTACGCCCGCGGGCTGTGGAAGGCCGCGACGGTGTGCGTGCTGGGCGGCTGGCTGCTCGCCGTCGTCGCCGACGTCGTCCTGGCCGGGCTGCTGCCGGCCGCCCACCGGAGCGCGGCACTGGCCGCCGGGCACAGCCTCGGCGTGACCGTCGCCGGGCTGGGGCTGCTGGCCGTCGTGGCGCGCGTCGTCGGGCCGGCGGGGCTGGCCGGCGTGGCGCGAGCCGGGCTGCCCGCGCTGGTGGCCGCGGTCCTGGGCGGCGCCGCCGGCCTGCTGGTCGCCGGTGCGCTGGGTGCCGACCCGGTGCCCCGGGGCGGCCTGGTGTCCGTGGTCGGTGCCGGGCTGCTCGCCGCGGCGAGCGCCCTGGCCGTCGTCGCGGCGGTCATGATGGGGACGGCGCGCGGCCCGCTGCGGGCTGCCGTGCGTGGACTGCGTTCGATCGACCCCCAGGAGGTGCGCGGTGGCTGAGCCGCTCCCGCTGCAGGGCCGCCGGGTGACCGAGGTGCTGGCGACCAGCACCGGCGGCGTCGGCACCCACGTGCGGGCGGTGCTGCCGGCGCTGCTCGCGGCCGGAGCGGACGTCGCGGTCTGCGGGCCGGCCACCACCGAGCAGCTGTTCGGGTTCACGGCGACCGGCGCGTCGTTCACCCCTGTCGGGATCTCCGCCGGCCTGGCCCCGGCCGCCGACGCCCGCGCCGTCGCGGCACTGCGGCAGGCCACCGCCGGGGCCGACGTCGTGCACGCCCACGGGCTGCGCGCCGGCCTGGTCGCCGCCGCGGCCCGCCGGCTCGGGGACCGCACCCGGCCGCTGGTCCTCACCCTGCACAACGCACTGCCCGACGGCGGCGGTGCGCTGCGCCGGGTGCTGCGGGCCGCCGAGCGGGCCACCGTCCGGGGCGCGGACCTCGTGCTGGCCGCCTCGGGTGACCTCGCCGAGAACGCCTGGCGGCAGGGTGCCCGCGACGTCCGGGTGGCGCCGGTGTCCGCGCCGCCGCTGCCCCCGCCGGGCCGGCCCGCCGCCGCGGTGCGCGCGGACCTCGGCCTGTCCGACGGGCGCCCGCTCGTGGTGGCGGTCGGCCGGCTGCACCCGCAGAAGGGCTACGACGTCCTGCTGGCCGCGGCCGCCCGCTGGACCGCCGACGCGCGGCTGCCCGAGGCGCCGCTGGTCGCCGTCGCCGGTGACGGTCCGCTGCAGGAGGAACTCGGCGCCCGGATCGCCGCCGAGCGGCTACCGGTCGTCCTGCTCGGCCGCCGCGGCGACGTCGCGGACCTGCTCGCCGCCGCCGACGTGTGCGTGCTGCCCTCCCGCTGGGAGGCCCGCTCGCTGACCGCGCAGGAGGCGCTGCGCTCCGGGACACCGCTGGTGGCCACCCGCACCGGTGGGCTGCCCGAGCTGCTCGGGGACGCCGCCGAGCTGGTCCCGGTGGGGGACGCCGCGGCGCTGGCCGAGGCCGTCACCGGGCTGCTGACCGACCCGGATCGAGCACGGGCGCTGGCCGAGGCCGGCACCCGCCAGGCCGCGACCTGGCCGGACGAGGCGGCCACCGCCCGCCAGCTGGTCGCCGTGTACCGGGAACTCCTCGGCCCGCCGGGGGCCGGCGCCCGATGACGTCGGTCCGCCGGGCCGCCGCGCTGCTGGCCGTGCTCCTCACCGTGCTGATCGCCGGCGGGACGACGGCCGCCGCGGCCCCCGCCGCCGGGGCCCGAGCCGACCGCGTGCTCGTCGTCGGCGTCCCCGGCCTGGTGTGGAGCGATCTCGACCCGGAGGCGACGCCGAACCTGTGGGCGCTGGCCGAGGACGCGCCGATCAGCGCCGTCTCCGTCCGCGCCGCCCGCGCCACCAGTTGCCTGCTCGACGGGTGGGCCACCCTCGGTGCCGGCAACCGGGCCCGCTTCCCCGCCCCCGACGAGGCGATCCCGCCGGTGCCGCTGCCGACCGTGCCCCTGCCCGGCGAGGCACCCGGCACCGACGGCGAGCCGGCCGAGCCCGAGGCGGGCCCCGCCGACGACGCCGTGCCGGAGGAGGAGCAGGCCCCCGCCGTCCCGCCGGTCGCGCCGTCGCTGTCGCACTGCGGGCTGCAGGAGCGGCTCGCCGCCGCGGGGCTGGCCGATCCGCAGTCGGCCGTCGCCGCGGTGGCGGCCGACCGGGGCACCGCCCGCTTCGGGGCCGAGCCGGCCGCGCTCGGCGCCGCGGTGGGCTGCGCCACCGTCGTCGGCCGCGCCCCGGCGCTCGCCGTCGCCGCGCCCGGCGTGGAGCTCACCCAGCGGGAGCGGCTGCCTCCCGACCCCGGGCTGGTCGCCGAGATCCTCACCGGCTGCCCGCTGACGCTGGTGTCCCTCGACCCGCTCGTCGACGCCGGGCAGGCCGACCTCGAGAGCAGCGACACCGGCACCGAGCCGCAGCCGCGGGCCGCCGCCGTGGACGCGATCGACGCCGCCGTCGGCCGCCTGACCGACGCGGTGGACGCCGTGCCGGGGGAGACCCTGCTGCTCCTCCAGGGCGTCTCGGAGGTCAACGACGGCCGGCCGCAGCTGCACGTGGGCATCGCCTCGGGGCCCGGTTTCGACGAGGCCGCCTGGCTGAGCTCGGCCAGCACCGGCCGGGCGCCCTTCACCCAGCTCATCGACGTCGCCCCGACCGCGCTCACCGCCCTCGGCCTGGACGTGCCGGCGTCGATGAACGGCCAGCCGCTGCGGGTGGCCGGCGAGCGGCCGCCGCTGGCCGAGGCGGTCGACGTCCTCGACCGCGCGAACACCACCGCGACGGTCCACCACCGCAGCACCGGCGCGTTCTTCTGGGGTCTGGTCGCCGTGACCGCCGCCGTCGTCGGGCTGGGCCTGGTCGTGGCCGGCGGCCGGCGCCGGAACCGGGCGCCGCGGCCGGCGGGGGAGTGGCTGCGCGGCGCCGTCCGCCCGGTCGCGCTGGGCGCCGCGGCGCTGCCGGTCGCCACCTACCTGGCCGGCCTGCTGCCGTGGGAGCGGACCGGCGGGGAGGGCGGACGAGCACAGCTGGCGCTCGCCGGGTCGGTGCTGCTGACCGCCGCGGCCGTGACGGCGGTGGCCGCGCTCGGCCCCTGGCGGACCTCCCGCCTCGGGCCACCGGCGGCGGTCCTGACGATCACCCTGGCCACCCTGGTCGGTGACGTGCTCACCGGGTCGTCCCTGGAGCTGGGCGGCCTGCTCGGCTACGACGCGATCGTCGCCGGCCGCTTCACCGGCTACGGCAACCTCTCCTTCGGGCTCCTGGCGGTGAGCTCGCTGCTGCTGACCGCCTTCGCGGCGGCGGCGGCCGGACGGCGGGCCCCGGCGGCCCGGGCGCGGGCGGTGGTGGCCGGCACGGTGCTGGGCGCCGGCGCGCTGCTCGTGCTGGTCATCGGCGCGCCTGGCCTGGGGCGGGACTTCGGCGGCGTGCTCGCCGCCCTGCCCGGCTTCCTGCTGCTGGCCATGCTGCTCACCCGCACCCGCGTCACCCTGACCCGGCTCGCCGCGGTGCTGGCGACGGCCGTGGTCGCCGTCGGCACGCTCGCGGTCCTCGACTGGCTGCGTCCGCCCGGCGACCGCAGCCACCTCGGCCGGTTCGTCGAGCAGGTGCTGACCGGCGAGGCGTGGACCGTGGTCAGCCGCAAGGCGCAGGCCAACCTCGACATCCTCCTCGGCAGCCCGCTGGCCTGGATGCTGCCGGTGGCGCTGGTGGCCGCGGTCTGGCTGGTCCGCCCGGCCGGGGGGCGGTGGGGCGGGTGGGTGCAGCGCCTGCTGCCGGCGCCGCTGCGCGGCCCCGGGCTGCTGCGCGGCCGGTCGGATCTGCTGGCCGCCGACGACCTCGCGACCCTGCGGGCCGGGCTCCTGGCGGTCGCGCTGAGCCTGGCGGTGGGCGCCGCGGTCAACGACTCCGGGGTGGCCCTGCCGGCGACCGCGGCGGCGCTGCTGGTGCCGCTGCTGGTGTGGCTGGCCGCGGCTCCGCGGACCGCCGGCCGGGCGGGGACCGAGGAGGCCGACGGCACCCCGGGTCCCGACCCGGTCGAGGGACCGGACCGTGTTACGGTCGTCTCCCGTGGATCGACCGTCTGGAACGCGTGACAGTAACTACGGGCCGGGGGGTCTCCTCCACAACTCCCAGCCGACGAAGTACGTCTTCGTCACCGGTGGAGTGGTCTCCTCTCTCGGCAAGGGCCTGACGGCCAGCTCCCTCGGGGCGCTGCTGTCCAGCCGGGGGCTGCGGGTGACCATGCAGAAGCTGGACCCCTACCTCAACGTCGACCCCGGCACGATGAACCCCTTCCAGCACGGCGAGGTGTTCGTCACCGAGGACGGCGCCGAGACCGACCTGGACATCGGCCACTACGAGCGGTTCCTCGACACCGACCTGACCGGGCGGGCCAACGTCACGACCGGCCAGGTGTACTCCGACGTGATCGCCAAGGAGCGCCGCGGCGAGTACCTCGGCGACACCGTGCAGGTCATCCCGCACATCACCAACGAGATCAAGGCCCGGATCATGGCCGGGGCCGTGGGGCGGGCGGGATACGACGAGGATCGGGTCGACGTTGTCATCACCGAGATCGGCGGCACCGTCGGCGACATCGAGTCGCTGCCGTTCCTCGAGGCCGCCCGCCAGGTGCGGCACGAGATCGGCCGCGACAACTGCTTCTTCCTGCACATCTCGCTGGTGCCCTACATCGCGCCGTCGGGCGAGCTGAAGACCAAGCCGACCCAACACTCGGTCGCCGCGCTGCGCAGCATCGGCATCCAGCCCGACGCGCTGGTCTGCCGGTCCGACCGCGAGATCGGCACCGGTCTCAAGCGCAAGATCAGCCTGATGTGCGACGTCGACGCCGAGGGCGTCATCTCCTGCCCCGACGCGCCGTCGATCTACGACATCCCCAAGGTGCTGCACCGCGAGGGCCTGGACGCCTACGTCGTCCGCCGGCTGGGGCTGCCGTTCCGGGACGTCGACTGGACCGTGTGGGGCGACCTGCTGGACCGGGTCCACGCGCCCAAGCGGACCGTCACCATCGCGCTGGTCGGCAAGTACATCGACCTGCCCGACGCCTACCTGTCGGTGACCGAGGCGCTGCGGGCCGGCGGGTTCGCCCACCGCAGCCGGGTGCAGATCCGCTGGGTGCCCTCCGACGACTGCCAGACCCCCGAGGGGGCGGCGCACGCGCTGGCCGGCGCGGACGGCGTCTGCATCCCCGGC
Organism: Geodermatophilus sabuli; assembly: GCF_900215145.1. GTDB lineage: Bacteria > Actinomycetota > Actinomycetes > Mycobacteriales > Geodermatophilaceae > Geodermatophilus > Geodermatophilus sabuli. The sequence goes on from NZ_OBDO01000006.1 coordinate 25,686, forward strand.
GGGTTCGGCGTCCGCGGCATCGACGGCAAGCTCGGCGCCATCCGCTACGCCCGCGTCAACGGCATCCCGCTGCTGGGGCTGTGCCTGGGCCTGCAGTGCATGGTCATCGAGGCCGCCCGCAACCTGGCCGGGCTGGAGGAGGCCAACTCCGCCGAGTTCGACCCGGAGACCCCCGACGCCGTCATCGCGACGATGGCCAGCCAGGTCGACGTCGTCGCCGGTCAGCGCGACATGGGCGGCACCATGCGGCTCGGCAGCTACCCGGCCGCGCTCCAGAAGGGCTCGGTCGTCGCCGAGGCCTACGGCGCCACCGAGATCACCGAGCGCCACCGGCACCGCTACGAGGTGGCCAACGCCTACCGCGACCGGCTGGCCGAGGCCGGCCTGGTGTTCTCCGGCACCTCGCCCGACGGGCTGCTGGTGGAGTTCGCCGAGCTGCCGCGGGAGACCCACCCGTTCTTCGTCGGCACCCAGGCCCACCCGGAGCTGAAGAGCCGCCCGACCCGCCCGCACCCGCTCTTCGCGGCGTTCGTGCAGGCCGCGATCGACTTCTCCGAGTCCGCGCGGCTGCCGGTGCCGGTGGACGAGGCGGAGAAGGTGGGGATCTGATGGCACGACGGGACGTCGCGCCCCGGGAGGTCGGGGTCTGATGGTCGAGCCGGCGCGGCCGGGGGAGTACGAGGTCCTGGCGACCGAGACCCTCCACGAGGGCCGGATCATCACCCTCGTCCGGGACACCGTCGCCATGCCCGGCGGTGGGCACAGCGACCGCGAGGTCGTCCGGCACATCGGCGCCGTGTGCGTCGCCGCCGTGGACGACGAGGACCGGGTCGTGATGGTGCGGCAGTACCGCCACCCCGTCGGTGGGTACCTGTGGGAGCTGCCGGCCGGCCTGCGCGACGCCGACGGCGAGCCGCCGCTGGCCACGGCCCAGCGGGAGCTGGCGGAGGAGGCGCGCCTGTCCGCGGAGCGCTGGTCGCTGCTGGTGACCAGCTACAGCACACCGGGCTTCTGCAGCGAGCAGGTGCTCGTCTACCTGGCCGAGGGGCTGTCGGAGGTGGAGCGGCCGGAGGGCTTCACCGTCGAGCACGAGGAGCTCGACATGACCGTGGAGCGGGTGCCGCTCGCCGACGCCGTCGCCCGGGTCCTCTCCGGCGGAATCCGCAACTCCTCGGCGGTCATCGGCGTGCTCGCCGCCGCCCAGGTGCGGGCGACGAAGCCCGAGCTGCGCCCCGCCGACGCGGAGTGACACCCCACGACCGGCTCCTCCGCAGGGTCCCGCTGCGAGCGTGCGAGCGGTGGGGGGCGGAGGGGTCCTCCTTCAGCCGATGACGACGGGGGTCGAGGTCCCCACCTGCACCCAGCGCAGGGACAGGCTGTCCTCGACCTCCTCCTCCAGCCAGAACACGTAGGGCACGCCGCGCTCCAGCCCGGCGAACGTGACCCCCACCTGCTCGCAGCCCGCCGGCTGGCCGACGACCTGCTGCGGCGGCGCGGGCTGGAGGCCGGGCGCCAGTCGCTGGCGGACCGCCTGCACCCGGTAGCGGCGCACGTCGGAGTGACCGTCGGCCTGCCAGCTCACCGCCGCGGTGCCCGGGCCGGGCGCGACGGCAGGGCTGATCCGCCGCGGGTTGGCGTAGCCGCCGCAGAGGTCCGGACGGGGCTCGGTCTCCAGCGGGACGCCGCGGGGGACCATCGGGTTCGGGACGTCGACGTCGATGCCGCGGGGGGCCGGCGGCGCGGGGCCGGTGGCGATCACCGGCGGCGCGACGGGGACCGGCAGGGTCGCGGTGTCGGCGGCCAGGGCGGCGGCCGGCGGGACGACGGGGGCCGGCGCCGACGGCCGGGACGGCGTGCTGACCGCGGTGAGCTGGGCGGCCACGTGGGTCGCCGGCGCGCTCAGGGTGACCAGACCGGCGGCGACCACGCCGACGGCGGTGCCGTAGCGGCCGCCCCGTCGGCTCCGCCGCCGTACGTCGCGACGGCTCCGCTGCCGCCCGCCCCGCCGTCCTGCGGCCATGCCCACCTCCGGGTGTCCGCGACAGACATCGGCACGGACGGGGCGGTCCTCAACGCCAAACCGGGAGGGTCACCCCCACGCGGTCCAGTTCCAGTCCGGCCAGGGCCCGGGTGGCGGCCGGGTCGCCGGCGTGCCAGGCCGCGGCGGTCCCCGGCGGCAGCGCGGCCAGGCGGGACAGCGGAGCGGTGGCCAGGGCCCGGGCGGCCAGCACGTGCGGGTCGGCGACAGCCATCGCCCGCACCGCCCGCGCCTCCCGGGCCCAGCGCAGCCGCCACGGCGCCCAGCGCAGCACCGCCCAGGTCACCGGCAGGACGACCAGGGCGAGCGCCAGCACGGTGGCGAGGGTGCCGACGGCGTCCTGCGCCGCCTGCCCGGCGCTGCCGGCCGAGGTGCCCGCCGCGCCCAGGGCGTCCAGCGGTGCGGCGAGATCGTCGCCCACGAGGGGCACGGCTCCGGCCGCCTCCGCCGCCGACGCCATGTTCCCGGCCACGGACGTGCCGAGGTCCTCGACCGCGCGCCCGGGCTCGGCGAGCACGAGGACGGCCCCGTGCACCGTCCGGGCGACCAGTACCCACACGAGCAGCCAGGCGAGCAGGCCGGCGTCGGCAGCCAACTGCCGCGCCCGCAGTCGGGGACGGGTGGCGTACAGGGGCATCGAGCGTCCTCCGCGGGTCGAGGTGGCCCACCGGCCGGCCGGGTGCGCCGGCTCCCCCTACCCGGCGAGGACCGCCGTTCACCCGTGCCGGTGTCGTGGGCCCGATCCACTCGGGCCCAGAGGTGACCCCGCCTACACTCCGCGCGAGGCGCGCCCCGACCGGGCGCGCCCGCGACGCGGGACGGGGCCCCGCCACCCTCGGGAGCTCCGCACCGGGACCGGGAGAGCGGATGATGCAGGTCGGGGTGCCCCGAGAGGTCAAGAACCGCGAGTACCGGGTGGCGCTGACCCCGGCCGGGGTCACGGAGCTGGTGCGCGCCGGGCACACGGTGCTGGTCGAGTGCGGCGCGGGGGAGGGGTCCTCCATCCCCGACGACGACTACGTGGCCGCCGGTGCGCGGATCCTGCCCACGGCCGACGAGGTGTGGGGCGCGGCCGACCTGCTGCTCAAGGTCAAGGAACCGGTCGCCGAGGAGTACGGGCGGCTGCGGGCAGGTCAGACGCTGTTCACCTACCTGCACCTGGCGGCGTCGAAGGAGTGCACCGACGCCCTGGTCACCTCCGGCACCACGGCGATCGCCTACGAGACGGTGCAGACCGCCGACGGCGCCCTGCCGCTGCTGGCGCCCATGTCGGAGGTGGCCGGGCGGATGGCGCCGCAGGTCGGTGCGCACAGCCTGGAGCGCGCGCACGGTGGCCGCGGGGTGCTGCTGGGTGGCGTGTCGGGGGTGTACGCGGCGAAGGTGGTCGTCATCGGCGCCGGCGTGGCGGGCATGAACGCCGCGGCGATCGCGCTCGGCATGCAGGCCGAGGTCATCGTGCTCGACCGCGACGTGGACAAGCTGCGCGCCGCCGACCGCATCTACCAGGGTCACCTGCAGACGGTGGCCTCCAACGCCTACGAGGTCGAGCGCGCGGTGCTCGACGCCGACCTCGTCATCGGCGCGGTGCTGGTGCCCGGCGCCAAGGCCCCGACGCTGGTGAGCAACGAGCTGGTGTCGCGGATGAAGCCCGGGTCGGTGCTCGTCGACATCGCGGTCGACCAGGGCGGCTGCTTCGAGGACACGCGACCCACGACCCACGACGAGCCGACCTACCGCGTGCACGGGTCGGTGTTCTACTGCGTGGCGAACATGCCCGGCGCGGTGCCCAACACCTCGACCCACGCGCTGACCAACGTGACGTTGCCCTACGTGATGGCCCTGGCCACCGCGGGCACCGTGGCCGCGGTCCGCGCGGACCGGGCGCTCGCGCGCGGGGTCAACGTGGTCGCCGGGCAGGTGGTGCTGCCCGAGGTCGCGGTGGCCCACGGCATGACCCCCGTTGCACTGGAGGAGGTGCTCCACTGACCGTCACCGCACCGCCCACCGACGTCGGCCGGGTGGTCACCGGCTACCTCGACCACCTGACCGTCGAGCGGGGCCTGGCCGCCAACACGATCGCCTCCTACCGGCGCGACCTGCGGCGCTACGCCGAGTTCCTCGAGTCCGCCGGGGTACGCGGCCTGGCCGAGGTGGCCGAGTCCGACGTCGCCGGCTTCCTCACCGCGCTGCGCCAGGGGGACGACGCGCACCCGCCGCTGTCGGCGACGTCGGCCGCGCGCGCGGTGGTCGCCGTCCGGGGGCTGCACCGCTTCGCCCTGCTCGACGGGTTGGTCCCGGACGACGTCGCGCACGAGGTCCGCCCGCCCACGCCGGCGCGGCGGCTGCCCAAGGCCATCCCGGTCGAGTCGGTGGTGGCGCTGATCGAGGCCGCCGGCGCGGTCGAGGGCCCCCGCGGGCTGCGCGACCGCGCGCTGCTGGAGCTGCTGTACGGCACCGGCGCGCGCATCTCCGAGGCCGTCGGGCTGGCCGTCGACGACCTGGACCGCGGACAGCGCGTGGTGCGGCTGGCCGGCAAGGGCGGCAAGCAGCGGCTGGTCCCGGTGGGCAGCTTCGCCGTCCGGGCGGTGGAGGACTACCTGGTGCGGGCCCGCCCGGCGCTCGCCACGGCCGGCCGCTCCGGCGGGCGCGGCGGCGCGCTGTTCCTCAACGCCCGCGGGGGCTCGCTGTCCCGGCAGAGCGCCTGGGCGATCCTGCGGACGGCGGCCGAGCGGGCGGGCCTCGGTGAGGAGGTGTCGCCGCACACGCTGCGGCACTCCTTCGCCACCCACCTGCTCGACGGCGGCGCCGACGTCCGCGTGGTGCAGGAGCTGCTCGGCCACGCGTCGGTGACGACCACCCAGGTGTACACCCTGGTCACCGTCGACCGGCTGCGCGAGGTCTACGCCAGCAGCCACCCGCGTGCGCTGACCTGACAGTCGAACCTGCAATGAGTTGGCGTCACCTGCCAATGGTCTCGGCTCGATCTCCGTGCGACGTTGGCAGTGGTCGCCATGTCGACACGGCCTACGGCGTGCCTCCTCGGTAAACCGCGCAACTCTCCCTAGCGTCGTGCACACCCGAGCGGACAGAACGGCTGTCCGCCCCGGCCAGGCGGCCGGAACGGGCACGAGGTGGAGGCAACTGACCGATGGCGATGCGAGGGGACGTGGCCGCACCGGCCGTCGCGCTCCCGACCGACACCGGACCGGAGATGGGCGCCGCCGCCTCGCGGCTGGACCCCGCCCGTGCGCGGGTGCGCAAGCTGCCGGAGCCCAAGCCGCTCACGCAGCACGGCCCCGCCCGCATCATCGCGATGTGCAACCAGAAGGGCGGCGTCGGCAAGACGACGTCGACCATCAACCTGGGCGCGGCGCTGGTCGAGTACGGCCGCCGCGTGCTGCTCATCGACCTCGACCCGCAGGGTGCGCTGTCCGTCGGGCTCGGCGTGCCGGCCCAGGCCATGGACCGCACGATCTACAACGCCCTCATGGAGCGGCAGACGACCCTGGCCGACGTCCGGGTGCCGACCGACATCCCCGGCCTCGACCTCGTGCCCAGCAACATCGACCTGTCCGCCGCGGAGGTCCAGCTGGTCAGCGAGGTGGCCCGCGAGCAGACGCTGCTGCGGGTGATCGCCGACGTCCGGGACGAGTACGACTACATCCTCATCGACTGCCAGCCCTCGCTTGGCCTGCTCACGGTCAACGCCCTGACCGCCGCCCAGGGCGTGGTGATCCCGCTGGAGTGCGAGTTCTTCTCCCTGCGCGGGGTGGCGCTGCTGGTCGACACGATCGAGAAGGTCAAGGAGCGGCTCAACCCCGACCTGGAGATCTCCGGGATCCTGGCCACGATGTACGACTCGCGCACCGTGCACTGCCGTGAGGTGTTCAGTCGCGTCGTCGAGGCGTTCGGCGACACCGTCTTCCAGACCGTCATCCACCGCACCGTGCGCTTCCCGGAGACCACGGTCGCCGGCCAGCCCATCACCACCTGGGCGCCCACCTCCTCCGGTGCCTCGGCCTACCGCGACCTGGCCAAGGAGGTGCTCGCCCTGTGACGCGGCGTCCCGTCCTCCCCGGCGCGGCGGAGCTGTTCCGCCGCACCGACGCCGCGGCGGCGACCCCCGAGGTCACCGAGCTGCCCAGCATCAGCGCGACGGTGAGCTCGCCGGCCCTGCGCGGTGCGGCTCCGCGGCGCGGCGAGCCGACCCCTGCCGAGACGACCGCGCCGCTGACCCTCGTCCCCGGCGGCGCGGCGGACGGCGACGACGCCCTCGCGGCCTATCGGGCGCCGGCCCCGGCGCCGATGCGCCCGCCGGCCCGGCCCACCCGCGGGCGCCCGACCCGCACCGAGCGCACCAAGCACGACGAGAAGATCACCGTCTACATCTCCGCCGACGAGCTGCTGGCGCTGGAGAGCGCGCGGCTGACCCTGCGGGCCGAGCACGGCGTGGCCGCCGACCGCGGGCGCATCGTGCGGGAGGCCATCGCCGTGCTGCTCGCCGACCTCGGGGACCGCGGCGAGGAGTCGGTGCTGGTCCGGCGGCTCACGGGCCGCTGAGCCGGCCCCGTCCCGAGGCTCATGCCGAGCCTGCGAGGTGTGAGGAGGACGGGGTCCTTCTTCTACCCTCGGGGGTCGTGGACGGGAACCCGGCGGTCGCCGACCCCGCGCCGTCGGGCCGCTTCACCGTCCGGCTGACCAACTTCGAGGGCCCGTTCGACCTGCTGCTGCAGCTGATCGGCAAGCACAAGCTCGACGTCACCGAGATCGCGCTGTCGCAGGTCACCGACGAGTTCATCGCCCACCTGCGGGCGCTCGGCGACGAGCTGCACCTCGACCAGGCCAGCGAGTTCCTCGTCGTCGCCGCCACCCTGCTCGACCTCAAGGCCGCCCGGCTGCTGCCGGCCGCGGACGTCGAGGACGAGGAGGACCTCGAGCTGCTCGAGGCGCGCGACCTGCTCTTCGCGCGGCTGCTGCAGTACAAGGCCTACAAGCAGGCCGCCACGTTCCTGCGGGAGCGGGAGGCCGAGGCGATCCGCCGCCACCCCCGTGACGCCGCCCTCGAGCCGCGTTTCGCCGAGCTGTTGCCCGAGGTGCTGCTGGGCGTGACCCCCGAGCAGTTCGCCGCGCTGGCCGCCCGGGCCCTGGCCCCGAAGGCGCCGGCCGTCGTCGGCGTCTCCCACCTGCACGCCCCGGCGGTGAGCGTCGCCGAGCAGTTGCTGCTGGTGCGCAACCAGCTCATGGGCGCCGGGACGACGACGTTCCGGGCGCTGACCGCCGACTGCGGGCACACGCTGGAGGTCATCGCCCGGTTCCTCGCGCTGCTGGAGCTGTACCGCCAGCAGCGGGTGGCCTTCGAGCAGCTGACCCCGCTCGGGGAGCTGCACGTGCGGTGGACCGGGGGCACCGCGCCCGAGCCGGACGCCGACGTCGATGCCGCCGCCCACGCCGACGAGGAGTACGCATGAGTGAGGATCGGCCGCCGATCTCCTGGGAGTCCCTCGCCGCGGAGCTGGACGCCACCCGGGAGGAGGCCGAGGAGCGCGGCGGCCCGGACCCGGAGACCTGGGACGCCGTCGCCGCGGAGCTGGCCGCGCGGGTGGCCGAGCGGCCGGCGCCGGCGGGGGACACCCCGCCCGGGCCGGTCGTCGAGCCGGCACCGCTGCCCCCGCCCGCCGTCCCGTCGCCGGGGCCCGAGCCGGAACCCGACGCCGAGCCCGAGCCGGAGGCGGCCGACCTCGACCCGGGCGCGCTGCGCGGGGCGCTGGAGGCGCTGCTGTTCGTCGTCGACACACCCGTCGACGAGGTCACCCTCGCCGGTGCGCTGCGCTGCCCGGTGCCCCGCGTGCGGGCGGCGCTGGCGGAGCTGGCCGAGGACTACGAGCGCCGCGCCGCGGGCCTGACTCTGCGCCGGGTGGGGGAGGGCTGGCGGCTGTACACCCGGGAGGACTACGCGCCGGTCGTCGAGCGGTACCTCGTCGACGGCCAGCGCAGCCGGCTCACCCAGGCCGCGCTGGAGACGCTCGCGGTCATCGCCTACCGCCAGCCGGTGACCCGTGCCCGGGTGTCGGCGATCCGCGGCGTCGGGGTGGACGGCGTCATGCGCACGCTGATCAGCCGCGACCTCGTGCACGAGGTCGGCAGCGACCCCGACACCGGTGGCGGGCTGTACGGGACCACGCCGCTGTTCCTCGAGCGGCTGGGCCTCACCGGTCTGGACGAGCTGCCGGAGCTCGGCCCGCTGCTGCCCGAGACGGGCAGCGTCCTCGACGAGCACCCCGACGCCTGAGCGACACCGTGGTCACCCGCCCGGGGACGACGGCGGGTCGGTGACCAGCCCGGAGGCTACGGTCTGGTCATGTCCCGCTCACTCTCCGTCCGTGTTCTCGGCGCCCCGCTCGCCGTCGCCGCCCTCCTCCTGGCCGGGTGTGGCGCCTCCGAGGACGAGGAGCGTCAGGCCGCCTTCTGCGAGGACGTCCCCGACCTGCTCTCCGACGTGACCGCCGAGCTCGAGGCGGTCAGCGCGGAGCCGGAGCAGGCGCCGGGCATCGTCGGCGACGCCGTCGAGCGCCTGGAGGCCGTCGACCCGCCGGAGGACGTCGCCGACGAGTGGCAGGACCTGGTGACGGCCTGGAGCGGCATGCGCGACCTGCTGGGCGAGGTGGACCTCACCGACCCGTCGGCCAACACCGAGTTCGTCGGCGAGGCCACCCAGGTGCAGGAGGACCTCGTCGCCACGGGGTCGGCCGTCGACGAGTGGAGCCAGGCGAACTGCTGACCGCGGGCTCCCCCCGGCGGCGTGGCGGCACCCGCGCCACCGGGTGGGAGACTGGACGGCGATGAACAGCGCTCCGCACGACGAGAACACCACCGACGCCGGCGAGGGCTGGTCGGAGGACATGGAGCTCGCCCCCGTCCACCCCGGCGACCGCGAGCCAGCCGAGCCCGACGACGAGCGGGAGGGCGAGCGGCTGCAGAAGGTCCTGGCCCGGGCCGGTGTGGGCTCCCGCCGCGTCTGCGAGGACATGATCGACGCCGGCCGGATCAGCGTGAACGGCCGCACCGTGACCGTGCAGGGCATGCGGGTCGACCCCCTGCGGGACAAGATCGCCGTCGACGGCGCCCGCCTGGAGCTGCGCGACGACCGTGTCACCTACGCCCTGAACAAGCCCACCGGCGTCATCACCGCGATGAGCGACGACCGCAACCGCCCGACCATCGGTGACATGGTCGGCGACCTCGCCCCGGGGCTCGTGCACGTGGGCCGGCTGGACCAGGACACCGAGGGGCTGCTGCTGGTCACCAACGACGGTGAGCTGGCCCACCGCCTGGCCCACCCCTCCTACGAGGTGCGCAAGACCTACCTGGCCCAGGTGTCGGGCTCCGTCCCGCGCGACCTGGCCAAGCGGCTGCGGGCCGGCGTCGAGCTGGACGACGGCCCGGTGCGGGTCGACTCGTTCCGGGTGGTCGACACCCACGCCGGGCAGTCGGTGGTCGAGGTGGTGCTGCACGAGGGCCGCAAGCACATCGTGCGCCGGCTGCTGGCGCACGTCGGGCTGCCGGTGTCGCGGCTGACCCGCACGGCGGTCGGCCCGGTGAAGCTGGAGCGCATGCGGGTCGGCTCGATCCGCCGCCTCAGCCGCGCCGAGGTGGGCGCGCTGCAGGAGCAGGTCGGCCTCTAGCGGCCCTCCGTCGGTTTCCGCGGAAACCGACACGGGGGGTCCGTCGGTTTCCGCGGAAACCGACACGGGGGGAGCGTCAGTGGAGCCAGCGCACGGGGTCGGCCAGGACGTCGGCCAGCGCGCGCAGGGCGGCGCCCGTCGCGCCGGCCGCCGGTGCCGCGGTGGCGGCCTCGATCGTGGGCCGCCGCCACCGGGCCGACAGCACGCGCCGCGCCAGCAGGGCCTCGACCTCCGGGCGTAGCAGGTCGGCGAGCGCGCCCAGGTAGCCCCCGAGGACGACGGTGGGGATGTCGAGCACGTTGACGACGCCGGCCAGCCCGACGCCCAGCGCGCCCGCCGCGGTCTCCAGCGCCCGCCCGGCGCCGGGCTCCCCGGCCGCCGCGCGGGCCGCGAGCTCGGCCGAGGGGGTGTCGAGGGGGAGCCCGGCGGCCGTGAGGAGGGCGTGGCGGCCGGCGTACTGCTCGAGGCAGCCGGTGGAGCCGCACCGGCAGGGCGGCCCGCCCGGGTCGACGCACACGTGCCCCAGCTCGCCGGCCCAGCCGGCGCTGCCCGTCATCACCTGCCCGGCGAGGACGGCGGCGCCGCCGATGCCGATCTGCCCGGAGAGGTAGAGGAAGTCGCGCCGCTCCCCGGGTCGGCCGGGCGCGATCTCGGCGACCGTGCGGGCGGCGAGGTCGGCCTCGTTGCCCGGTGTGGGGTGCAGGCCACCCGGCAGGTGCGGGGCGAGCAGGTCCGCGGGCCGGACGTCGGACCAGCCGAGGTTGGGCGCCCGCAGCAGCACGCCGTCGGCCACGCTGACGATGCCCGGCAGGGCCAGGCCGGCGCCGACCAGGCGCAGCTGCCCCGGGACGCCGGCGAGGAGCTCGGTGGCCAGGGCGCCCAGCCGGCGCAGCGTGGCCGCCGGGTCGCTGCCCACGAAGTCCCCGTCCTCGACGCTCTCGGCGACCACCCGGCCGCGCAGGTCCAGCACCCGCGCGGCGAGCAGCCCGGCGTCGACCTGCAGGCCCAGGGCGCCGATCCGTCCGCCGGGGAGCAGCGGGGTGGCCGGGCGCCCGCGGCGGGGCGGCGCGACGCGCTCGCCCTCGTCGAGCAGCCCGCCGGCGACGAGCTCGTCGACCAGCCGGGCGGCCGTGGCCCGGGTCGAACCGGTGCGGCCGGCGACGTCGGCGCGGGAGAGCGGCTGGGCGGCGGCGCACACGGTGCGCAGCACGAGGGCCAGGTTGCTGCTGCGCAGCGTCGACTGCCGCGCCCCGGTCCCCTCCGTCGTCCGCACCCCTTGAGGCTAGCCGCGGGTGTGGCTTATGTTCTACGGCAGAACAAAACCCGATGGAGGGAACCCCATGAGCACTCCGCAGCCCACCCGCGAGGACAAGTTCTCCTTCGGCCTCTGGACGGTCGGCTGGCCGGCCCGCGACCCGTTCGGCGACGCCACCCGTGAGCCGGTGGACCCGGTGGAGTCGGTGCACCGCCTGGCCGAGCTCGGCGCCTACGGGGTCACCTTCCACGACGACGACCTCATCCCCTTCGGCAGCGACGACGCCGCGCGGGAGAACCACGTCAAGCGGTTCCGGGCGGCGCTGGAGGAGACCGGCCTCGTCGTCCCCATGGCCACGACCAACCTGTTCACCCACCCGGTGTTCAAGGAGGGCGCGCTCACCGCCAACGACCGCGACGTCCGCCGCTTCGCGCTGCGCAAGGTCATGCGCAACATGGACCTCGCCGCCGAGCTGGGGGCGCAGACCTACGTGCTGTGGGGCGGCCGCGAGGGCGCCGAGGTGGACACCGCCAAGGACCTGCGGGCCGCCCTCGACCGGTACCGCGAGGGCCTGGACACCCTCGCCCAGTACTCGGAGGACCGCGGCTACGGGCTGCGTTTCGCCCTGGAGCCCAAGCCCAACGAGCCCCGCGGCGACATCTTCCTGCCCACCATCGGGCACGCGCTGGCGTTCATCTCCACCCTCGAGCACGCCGACCTGGTCGGGGTGAACCCCGAGGTCGGGCACGAGCAGATGGCCGGGCTGAACTACACGCACGGCATCGCCCAGGCGCTGTGGCAGGGGAAGCTGTTCCACATCGATCTCAACGGCCAGCACGGGCCGAAGTACGACCAGGACCTCGTGTTCGGCCACGGCGACCTGCTGTCGGCGTTCGCCACCGTCGACCTGCTGGAGCACGGCGGCGTGGGCGGCGGACCGGCCTACGAGGGCCCGCGGCACTTCGACTACAAGCCGCTGCGCACCGAGGACATGGACGGCGTGTGGCGCTCGGCCGCGGCCAACATGCGCACCTACCTGCTGCTCAAGGAGCGGGCCGCGGCGTTCCGCGCCGACCCGGAGGTGGCCGAGGCGCTGGCCGCCGCCCGCGTGCCGGAGCTGGCCCAGCCGACGCTGGCCGCCGGCGAGTCCTACGAGGGCCTGCTGGCCGACCGCGCGGCGTTCGAGGACTTCGACGCCGAGGCCGCCGGTCGCCGCGGCGCCGGCGTGATCCGGCTGTCGCAGCTGGCCGTGGAGCACCTCCTCGGCGCGCGCTGAGGCGGCGGGCAGGCGTCATGGCGCTCGTGGCGGGGGTCGACACGTCGACCCAGGCGTGCAAGGTCGTGGTCCGCGACGCCGGCAGCGGCGCCCTGGTCCGGGAGGGCCGGGCGCCGCACCCGGAGGGCACCGAGGTCGACCCGGCGGCCTGGGAGGCCGCGCTGCGGGACGCGCTGGCCCAGGCCGGTGGTCTGGACGACGTCGCGGCGGTGGCCGTGGGCGGCCAGCAGCACGGCATGGTCTGCCTGGACGCCGACGGCGAGGTGGTCCGGCCCGCACTGCTGTGGAACGACACCCGCTCCGCGCAGGCCGCCCGGGACCTCACCGAGGAGTTGGGCGGCGGCCGGGCGTGGGCCGAGGCGGTGGGCCTGGTGCCGGTCGCGTCGTTCACCGTCAGCAAGCTGCGCTGGCTGGCCGAGGCCGAGCCGGAGAACGCGGCGCGGACGACGGCGGTCTGCCTGCCGCACGACTGGCTGACGTGGCGGCTGGCGGGGACGCCGTCGCTCGGCGCGCTGGTCACCGACCGCGGGGACGCCAGCGGCACCGGTTACTGGTCGCCCGCCACCGGCGAGTACCGGATGGACCTGCTGGAGCGCGCGCTGGGCCGCACCGTCGTCGTCCCCCGGGTGCTCGGCCCGGCGGAGGCCGGCGGCACGACGCCCGGCGGGGCGGTCCTGGGGCCGGGCACCGGCGACAACGCCGCCGCCGCGCTCGGCCTGGCCGCCGAGCCCGGCGACGTGGTGCTGTCGATCGGCACGTCAGGGGTGGTGTCGATCGTCTCGACCACCCCGGCGGCCGACCCGACCGGCACCGTCGCGGGCTTCGCCGACGCCACCGGCAACTTCCTGCCGCTGATCGCCACGCTCAACGCCGCGCGCGTCCTCGACGCCACCGCCCGGCTGCTCGGCGTCGACCACGCCGAGCTGTCCCGGCTGGCGCTGTCGGCGCCGCCCGGCGCCGGCGGACTGGTGCTCGTGCCGTACCTGGAGGGCGAGCGGACGCCGGACCGCCCGACCTCCACCGGTGCCCTGCACGGGCTGACCCTCGGCACCGCCGACCCCGCACACCTGGCGCGGGCCGCGGTGGAGGGGCTGCTGTGCGGGCTGGCCGACGGGCTGGACGCCGTCGCCGCGACCGGCACCCCGGTCCGCCGCGTGCTCATGGTCGGCGGTGGCGCCCGGTCGGAGGCGGTCCGTCGGATCGCGCCCGCCGTCCTCGGCGTCCCGGTGCTCGTCCCGCCGCCGGGGGAGTACGTCGCCGACGGTGCGGCGCGCCAGGCCGCCTGGGTGCTCGCCGGCGGGGACACCGCACCCGAGTGGCCCCGGCCCGGCACCGAGGTGCACGAGGCCGACCCCGTGCCGCACGTGCGCGAGCGCTACGCCGAGGTCCGCGACCTCACCGCGGACCGGCTGCAGTGAGCGTGCTGCCGACTGGGGAGCAGTTCGTCCTCCGCTGCGGGGACGCCGAGGCGACGGTCGTCGAGGTGGGCGGGGGACTCCGCACCCACCGGGTGGGCGACCGGGAGGTCCTCGACGGCTACGGCCCCGAGGAGATGGCGGAGGCCGCCCGCGGCCACGTGCTGGCGCCGTGGCCCAACCGGCTGCGCGACGGCGTCTACACCTGGGACGGCGAGGAGCACCGCACCCCGGTGACCGAGCCGGAGCGGGGCACCGCCATCCACGGTCTCGTGCAGTTCGTCCCGTGGCGGGCGGTCGAGCGCGCCGCGGACGGGGTGGTGCTGGAGCACCTGCTGTTCCCGCGGCCGGGCTACCCGTTCACCCTGCGGCTGCGGGTCGCCTACGCGCTCTCGGCCGACGGGCTGACGGTGACCACGACCGCGACCAACGAGGGCACGCGGGCGCTGCCGTACGGAGAGGGCCACCACCCCTACGTCCTCGCCGGTCCGCGGCTGGACGACTGCACCCTGGTCGCCCCCGGCGCCACCCGGATCGAGACCGACGAGCGGGCGCTGCCGACGCGGGCGGTGCCGGTCGAGGGCACTCCCTACGACCTGCGGGCCGGACGCCGGATCGGGGACCTCGTCGTCGACTCCTGCTTCGCCGACCTCGGGCGGGGCCCCGACGGGCGGGCCGAGGTGCGGCTGCTCGGCCCGGACGGCCGGGGCGTCGCGGTCTGGATGGACGAGCACTACGGGTACCTGCAGCTGTTCACCGGCGACGTGCTGCCCGAGCCACGGCGCCGGCGCGGGCTGGCGGTCGAGCCGATGACCTGCCCGCCCGACGCCTTCGGCAGCGGTGAGGCGGTGCGCCGGCTGGAGCCGGGCGAGTCGACGACGGGGACGTGGGGCATCCGCCCGCTGGGCGGACCCGCGCGGTTTTGACAGGTCCGCGGTCGGCTCGGACCCTGGGGACACCGGCTGCCGTTCGCGTCTGGGGGACCCCATGACCGCTGGAGGACCGACCCGCCGCTCCTTCCTCGGGGGATCGCTCGCGGTGGGCGCCGCGGTGGCCGGTGGTGGCGTGCTGGGCGGCGTCCTCGGTGGCGCGGCGCGGGCGAGCACGCCTGACCCCGACGAACCCCAGCCGATCCCGGCCACCGGGACCGTCCTCGTCACCCTGGGGACGGCCGCGGGCCCGGCGGTGCGCAGCCCGCGCCGCGGGATCGCCAGCGCGGTCGTCGTCGACGGGCACCTCTACCTGGTCGACTGCGGGTTGGGCGTGGTGCGGCAGGCCGTGGAGGCGCTGCTGCCGATGTCGGAGTTGCGCGCCGTCCTGCTCACGCACATGCACTCCGACCACACGGCCGAGCTGCCCGGCCTGCTCCTGTTCAACTGGGGCGCCCCGGTGGACGGCTTCACCCGTCCCTTCCGGGTGCTCGGCCCGGGCGGTGCCGGCGCGCTGCCCGAGGGGGCCGAGGCCGTCGTCACCCCGGCGACCCCGGGCACGGAGGACACCGTCGCCGCCCTGTTGGCCGCCTACGCCTACGACGTCAACATCCGCGTGTACGACGAGGCCCGCCCGCCCCTTCCCGACCTGGTCGTGGCGGAGGACATCGCGCTGCCCGCGGGGGTGGGCGCCGGGCCGCGTGGCCCGCTGGCGCCCCCGATGGCGCCGTTCCTGGTGTACGAGGACGAGCGGGTGCGCATCCTGGCCGCGCTCGTGGACCACCCGCCGGTGTACCCCTCCTACGGGTTCCGGTTCGAGACGCCGCACGGGGTGGTCGCCTTCTCCGGCGACACCGCCGAGCACGCCAACGTCGTCGAGCTCGCCCGCGGTGCCGACGTCCTGGTCCACGAGGCGGTCTACCTGGACTTCTACCGCGGCAACCCGGACTACCCCGACGAGTTCATCGACCACCTCGCCGAGAGTCACACCGAACCGGAGGGCACGGGGCGGGTCGCGGCGGCTGCGGGCGTCGGGCACCTCGTCCTCAGCCACCTGGCCGGGGTGGCGACCGACGAGCAGTGGGCGGGCGCCGCCCGGACCACGTTCGACGGGCCGGTGACGGTGGCCCGGGACGGGCAGGTCTTCCCGATCTCCTGACCGCGCGTCGCTCTCCTTCTCGGCCTCGGCCGGGGCGACTGGCGCGGCATACCTAGACTCGACCGAGGGGCACGGCGACCCGTGCCCCGCATCGATCGAGGAGAGTGGTAGTGGCCGTCCGAGCCATCCGGGGTGCGACACAGGTGGACGCCGACGACCGGGAGCTGGTCCTCGATGCGACCCGCGAGCTGGTCAGCACGGTCATGGAGCGCAACCAGCTGCAGCACGATGACGTCATCAGCATCCTGTTCACCGCCACCCCCGACCTGGTCTCGGAGTTCCCGGCGCTGGCCGCGCGGGAGCTGGGATTCGGTGACGTGCCGCTGATGTGCGCCAGCGAGATCGGCGTCCCGCACGCGCTGCCGCGGGTGCTGCGGCTCATGGCCCACGTGGAGACCGACCGGCCGCGCGCGGAGATCCAGCACGTGTACCTGCGTGGAGCCGTGGCGCTGCGACGGGACATAGCGCAGTGAGCGAGCGCCAGCGAGCGGAGACCACTGCGCTGGGCGATAGCGCAGTGAGCGAGCGCCAGCGAGCGGAGACCACTGCGCTGGGCGACAGCGCAGTGAGCGAGCGCCAGCGAGCGGAGACCACTGCGCTGGGCGATAGCGCAGTGAGCGAGCGCCAGCGAGCGGAGACCACTGCGCTGGGCGACAGCGCAGTGAGCGGGTTCCGGGGCCAGATCACGCTGGACGGGCCGTCGGGGACGGGCAAGTCCAGCGTCGCGCGCGCCGTGGCCACGCGGCTGGGGGCGGCCTACCTGGACACCGGCGCGATGTACCGCGCGGCGACGGTCGCCGTCCTCGACGCCGGCATCGACCCGGAGGACGCCGAGGCCGTGGCCGCCGTCGTGGCCGCGGCGCGGATCGAGGTCGGGACGGCGGCGGACACCGAGCTGGTGCAGGTCGACGGCGTCGACGTCGCCGTGCGGATCCGCGGCGCGGAGGTGACCCGTGCGGTCTCGGCGGTCTCGGCCGTACCCGCGGTGCGCCGCCGGCTGGTCGACCAACAGCGGGCCCTGGTGGCCGCCGCGGACGCGGTGGTCGTCGAGGGGCGCGACATCGGCACCGTCGTCCTGCCCGACGCGACGCTCAAGGTGTACCTGACCGCGGCGCCGGAGGCCCGGGCCGAGCGCCGGGCCGCCCAGCTCGGCCTGACGACGCCGGAGGAGGTGGCCGCTCTGGCGGTCGACCTGCGCCGCCGCGACGAGTACGACAGCAGCCGGGCCGACAGCCCGCTGCGCCCGGCCGCCGACGCGATGATCGTGGACAGCACCGACCTGGACCGCCAGGGCGTCGTCGACCGCGTCGTCGAGCTGGCGCAGTCGGCCGTGGGAGCACGGCGATGACCGAGAGCAACGGCGGACCGCTGCCGGTCGTGGCGATCGTCGGCCGCCCGAACGTGGGCAAGTCGACGCTGGTCAACCGGATCCTGGGCCGCCGCGCCGCGGTGGTGCAGGACGTCCCGGGCGTCACCCGCGACCGCATCACCTACGAGGCGCTCTGGAACGGCAAGCGGTTCACCGTCGTCGACACCGGCGGCTGGGACCCGAAGGCCGCCGGGCTGGGTGCCTCGATCAGCCGGCAGGCCGAGTACGCGATGACGACCGCCGACGTCATCGTCCTCGTCGTCGACAGCGCGGTCGGCGCCACCGACACCGACCTGGCTGCGGCGCGGATCCTGCGCCGCAGCGACCGGCCGGTCATCGTCGTGGCCAACAAGGTCGACGACGAGCGCAGCGAGGCCAACGCCGCCGAGCTGTGGTCGCTGGGCCTGGGAGAGCCGCAGCCGGTGAGCGCCCTGCACGGGCGCGGCAGCGGTGACCTGCTCGACCTGGTGCTCGACGCGCTGCCCGAGGCGCCGCGCGAGCAGCTGGAGGAGGGCGGCCCGCGCCGGGTGGCACTCGTCGGGCGGCCGAACGTGGGCAAGTCCAGCCTCCTCAACCGGCTGGCCAAGGACGAGCGCTCGGTCGTGGACTCCGTCGCCGGCACCACCGTCGACCCGGTCGACTCGATCGTCACGCTGGGCGGCGAGGAGTGGCGGTTCGTCGACACCGCCGGGCTGCGGCGCAAGGTGAACACCGCCAGCGGCATGGAGTACTACGCCAGCCTGCGCACCGAGGCCGCCATCCAGGCCGCCGAGGTCGCCGTCGTGCTGCTGGCCGCCGACGAGGTGATCAGCGAGCAGGACCAGCGGGTCATCACCCAGGTGATCGAGGCCGGCCGGGCGCTGGTGCTGGCCTTCAACAAGTGGGACACCCTCGACGAGGACCGGCACGCCCAGCTGGAGCGCGAGATCGAGCGCGACCTCGCTCGGGTCAAGTGGGCGTCGCGGGTCAACATCTCCGCCGCCACCGGCCGCGGGGTGAACAAGCTGGCCCAGCACCTGCGCGACGCGCTGGCCTCGTGGGAGTCCCGCATCCCCACCGCGGAGCTCAACACCTACGTCCGGGCGCTGGTGCAGGAGACGCCGCCGCCGGCCCGTGGTGGGCGCGCCCCGAAGATCAAGTACGTGACGCAGGCCGACGTCCGCCCGCCGCGGTTCGTCGTCTTCTCCACCGGCTTCCTGGAGGCCGGCTACCGCCGGTTCCTGGAGCGCAAGCTGCGCGAGCAGTGGGGCTTCCACGGCACGCCGATCGAGATCTCCGTCAAGGTCCGCGAGGGCCGGGGCACGGAGAAGCAGAGGGGCTGAGCGGCCGGCGATGAGTCCGGCCTCCGGCGGGGGTCTGCAGGACGACAGTCCTCGACAGCCCTCCCGGAGGCCGGCCATGCCCGCAGCGCAGACGCACACCCTCGATGTCCCGGGTGCCGTGCTCACCTACGACGTCCGCCCCGGGTCGGGCCCGGAGCCGGTGCTGTTGCTGATCGGCTCGCCGATGGGCGCCGAGGGGTTCGGCACGCTGGCCGGGTACCTGCCGGACCGCACGCTGGTCACCTACGACCCGCGCGGGGTGGGTCGCAGCCGGCGCACCGACGGTGCGTCGGTGAGCACGCCGGAGGAACACGCCGACGACCTCTCGCGGCTGATCGCGGCGCTGGGCGACGGGCCCGTGGACGTCTTCGCCAGCAGCGGGGGAGCGGTCAACGCGCTGGTCCTCGTGGCGCGGCACCCGGAGCAGGTGCGCACGCTGGTGGCGCACGAGCCCCCGGCCGCTCAGCTCCTCCCGGACCGGGAGGAGGCCCTGGCGGCCTCCCGGCATCTGCACGAGACCTACCGGCGCAGTGGCGTGGGCCCGGCGATGGCGATGTTCATCCAGCTGGTCGGCCACCAGGGGCCGGTGCCCGCGGACTTCGCCGAGCAGCCGGCGCCGGACCCGGCCGCGTTCGGCCTGCCGACCGAGGACGACGGCACCCGCGACGACCCGCTGCTCGGGCAGAACCTCGTCTCCTGCACCCACCACGTGCACGACGTCTACGCCCTGCGTGCCGCGTCGACCCGCATCGTGGTCGCCGCCGGGGTCGGCTCGGAGGGTCAGCTCGCGCACCGCGCTGCCGTCGCACTGGCCGAGCGCCTGGGGATGACGACCACCGTGTTCCCCGGTGACCACGGCGGCTTCCTCGGCGACGAGTACGGCCAGCCAGGGGAGCCGGAGGCTTTCGCCGCCACCCTGCGCCAGGTGCTCGCCGCCGCGGACAGCCCGGTGACGGCGCGCGGCTGACCACCGGTCGGGAGCGCGACGGCGGTGCGGTAACCTGCTCCTGCAGCGATCGGGCGGTGCGAGCCGCCCGGCGCTCGGGCTGTAGCGCAGCTTGGTAGCGCACTTGACTGGGGGTCAAGGGGTCGCAGGTTCAAATCCTGTCAGCCCGACAGCGGGAAACCGCAGCTCAGGGGCCGTGTCCGGAGAGATCCGGAACGGCCCCTGACCCGTTCCGGGGGTGGTTTGACCACCATTTTGACCACCATTAGGCCACCCTAAGTACGCGCGGGACCGGTCAGCGCGGGCCTCGGACGGAGATGTGCAGCGTTCGCGCGCCCGATCCGCCGGTGACGGAGAGCGACCGCCGCCCCGGGGGTGTGACGGCCTGGTGGCTACCGGTCGAAGGCGTCGCCGAGGGTGTCCATGGCCCGGCGGGCGACGTCAGGGGAGACGTGGCCGTAGATGTCGCCGGTGATGGCGATCGAGGAGTGCCCGAGGATCTCCGAGACCACCTTGAGCGGGACGCCGCGGCTCAGCATCACGCTGGCGGCCGAGTGGCGGAGGGTGTGCAGCCCGGCGTGCGGCAGCCCGGCCCTGGCGGCGGCGACCCGGAGCGCCCGGAAGGCGTTGCGCGGCTCGCAGGGCTCGCCAAACTCGGTGGTGAACACGAACCCGGTCTGCCGCCACGCGGAGCCCGCGAGGCGCCGTTCCTCGGCCTGGGCGATCTGCTGGTCGTGCAGCAGCTGGCCGGCGGGCTCGGACAGTGGCACGAACCGCTTGGACTTGGCGGTCTTCGGTTCGGTGACCAGCAGCTCGCCGTCGATCCGGGCCAGCGTGCCGCGGACGCGCAGCAGGTTGTTGGCGAAGTCGACGTCCGCCCACCGCAGGGCGAGCGCCTCGCCGCGGCGCAGGCCGGTGTGCACCAGGAACGCGAACAGCCCGGCGTACCTGCTGCCCTCCGCGGCGCGGAGCAGTTCCCCGACCTGTGCGGGGGTCAGGTGCGGAGCCTCCCTGACCGTGACCCGGGGCCGGCGGATGGCTCCTGCCGGGTTGGTCGCCAGCGCACCGTCACGGACGGCGGTGTCCAGGATGGCGCGCAGGATGGTGTAGGCGGAGCGGATGCTCGACTCGGCCAGCCCCTTGCGGCGCAGCCCGACGATCCAGCCCTCGACGTGCGACGGGCGGACCCGGTCCAGCGTTAGATCGGCGAGCGAGCTGCCGAGGATGTGGGTGCGTGCGACGCCGGCGTACATGATCTTGGTGTTCCGCTTGCGCTCGGAGGCCTGCAGCGCCGTGTCGATCCAGTGCAGCGTGAAGGCCGCGACCGTCTCCCGCCGGTCGCGCGCCGGGTGGCCGCCCTCGACCCGCTTCCGGATCTCTGCTGCCTTGTCGCGCGCGTCCTGCGCCGTATCGCCGTAGACGGTGTGCCGGCTGGCCTTGCCGGCCTCGTCGGTGACGCGGAGGTTAATCTGCCATCGACCGTCGGGTCGGCGGCGAGGGGCCGAGCCTTCGCTGTTGCCCCGCCTCCTCGCCGACGACGAGGTCCGCGCCCTGGGACTCACTGATCGGCTCCTCCGTCGCCATTCACGCAACGACGAGTGTCAGGTGCGCCGCTAGGCCGGCGACCGGACTTTCACAGACGTCACGGAATGTCCGGCGGGCTGTGGACGAGCTCGAGCCGACCGTCATGGTCTGTGGTAGCGCCTGCGCCGGGTCGACCGTCGCGTTCGGCCGGGGGAGGCGGTGGAGCTGACTGCAGACAGGCGACGTAGCGCTCCAGTTCGGCCCGTGCGAGTCGGCAGCTGCGGCCGATGTGCACGGGCCGGAGGCCGCCCGACTTCATGAGCGCATAGATCGTCGTGCGCCCCACGCGGAGAATTTCGGCGGCTTCCTCCGGGGTCAGCAGCAGCGGGTCCTTCGCCAGGACGTCCCGGAGGCGCTGCGGATCACTCATGACATCCCCATCCCTGCGCGGTCACACGGCGACGGCCGAACCGTCGAGGGCGCAATCAGCCTGCGTCCTGCTCGTCCGTCGACGATCAGGGAGTGGTCTCGGGTCCGCCTCCAGTTCGTGACCGGCCCGCCGCCTCGGGGCGAAGACAAGACTCCAGCCCCGCCCCAAGGGCAGGCGACGGAAGTCGAGCTGCGGACCTGGCACGGACGGCGCAGCGCGAAGGATCGAGCCGGCAGGGGGACTAGCCTGCAGCGCCACGGGGCGGGTGTCACCGAACAGGTGATGGGGGACTGCCATGGCGCGGCCGCTGCTTCGAGGCGACCGCCTGCAGGCTGCTCGAGAAGCCAGAGGACTTACTAGAGAACAGCTGGCCACGGAACTGGAGCTCTCCAGTCCGGCGCGGATCCGGGTCTGGGAGGCAGGACTCGAACGACCGCGGCCTCGTTTCGTACCCCGGCTGGCCGCCGCTCTGGGCGTCGACCCGTTGCATCTCCTCGACGTCGATCCCGCCGATCCCCCCTTGGCGGCTCTTCGACTGTCGGCGGGTCTGGCCACGAACGAGGTAACCGCTCCGGGAATGTCGGTCATGACCTACGTGCGCCTGGAAGACGGTCGCCCCGGCACCGAGCCCACTGACGACGCGCTCCGAGCCGTCGCCGAAGTCCTACGGGTGGACGCCGCCCGAGTCCGCGCCGCGATCCGTCGCTCGCGCAGTGACCACGCGCCCGTGGCGCCGTCCAACGGCTGACCGGAGAACTACTGGAGATTCGGGCTACCCTTCCCGTCGGTCTCCGGTGGTAATTTCCCGCCACCGTTGCCCGGGAGGTTCCGATGGCCCGCACGACATCGTCGAGCGTGACACGGGCCGACGTGCGGTCGACTCCTGCACATCGATCGGTGACAGTGAGCCGCGGTCTGCAGCCTGGCCTGCGGACTGAGCAAGGGCATACGCGATGACCCCACCGCGGTGGGCTACCGGCGCATTCCTTGCCCTCCTTTCCCTCACGGGCTGCGCAGACGGCGAAGCCGCCGCTCCGGAGGCGTCGTCGCCGAGCGCGACGACTTCGCCCTCGTCCGCCCCGACGTCGCCATCTGGGACGTCGGAGGCTTCAACTCCCCAGGGAGAGGCGGCTGCGGCCGCAACCCGGACTTTCGAGGAGCTACTTCGAGTCAGCGATGCGGCCAGTCGAGACCCAGGCGCTCGAGATTGGGAGCCAGAGATTCGCCAGTACGCCGCAGATCCAGCGGCCCTTCTAACGGTCCAGTCCGTGCGGGACTACGCGACCCTCGGGCTTCGGCAGGAGGGTGACTCTGCAGTGGATCTACGGGTCGCCGGAGTTGATCTGACTTCGCCCGAGGGACCAACCGTGGAACTCACCGGCTGCTACGACAGTCAGAGCGCTCAGACGGTCAACATCGAGACCGGCGAGATAGTCCCCCCTGGGACCCCGGCCAAGTACGTCTGGGACATCACCGTCGTCCAGTTCCTGTCGGAGCCCGGAGAACCGTGGCTCGTGACCACGCTCGAGCCATTGACGGATCGGCCGTGCTGAGGCGCGGCCTGCGCCTGGTCGCAGCGGTCGTGGCGGCTGGGTTCATCAGCATGGCATCTCCGAGCACAGCCGCAGCCGAGCCAGCGGTTGAGTGCTCCAAGGTCAACCCCCGGACAGGGGCGTGCCTGCTGTGGGCGTCGACCCCGGGAGGCGGCGGCGCTTCTAGCGACTCGAACCCGGCCGCAGCTCAGACGCAGACAGCCCGCGGAAGGGCGAGCAGCGGCAGCAACTCATCCACGAACCCGTGCACGTACACCGTGGCCCAGCCACAGCCTCCGACCACGAGTGCCTTGTGGGAGGGGCGCTCTCCGGCCGACGGCGTGATGTACGTGCAGCAGTGTCCGCGGACGGACGGGCCGGGCCTGAGCACGCTGCTCGTCTACGTGGCGAACGGCGCTGCTCCGCCGGCACCCCCAGTGGATCCGCGAGTCCTGGCGGAGCAGGCGATCGCCTCGCTGGTGATGCGGGCACCGGAGATCCGGATGGCGCCGCCGCCGGGCTCGACCAGCGGGCTGGTCGGGCTGCCGGTGTGGATGTGGACCGAGCGCGGCGAGCAGTTCCTCGGCCCGACCCGGCAGTCGGTGTCGGCCGGTGCGGTCACGGTCACCGCCGTCGGCGAGGTGAGTCGCATCGTCTGGGACATGGGCGATGGCACCGCGATCGTCTGTGGCGCCGGAACGCCATACTCGCCGGGAGCGGCGGGCGCCTCGCCGGACTGCGGCCACGTGTATGCGCAGGCGTCGAGCCGGCACGTGCCGGGCGGCGCGTGGCCGGTCACGGCGACCAGCACGTGGACGATCACCTGGTCCGGTGGCGGCCTCTCGGGCACGGAGACGCTGGAGCTGTCGTCGTCGGCGGAGTTGTTCGTGGGCGAGCTGCACGTCCTCAACCAGGACGGCGGCAGCCGATGACGCGCACGGAAGCTCCGAGGCCCACCGCGCCGAGTGCGGTGGCGGCGGCCAACGGGTTGTCCCGAGCGCCGGCGCTGCCGCCACCGCGCCGCCGCCGTCGTCCGGCGCTGCTGGCCCTGGCGGTGGCGATGGTGGTTCTCGGTGCCGTGGGGGCCGCCTACCTGGCCACGTCGCTGGGGCAGACGGCGCCGGTGATCGCGGTGGCGCGGGAGGTGCCCTGGGGACAGCAGATCACCGCCGCCGACCTCGTGGAGGCGCGGGTGTCCGCCGATCCGGCGCTGACACCCATCCTGTACGGCGACCGCGACCGGGTCATCGGCATGGTCGCCGCCACCACCCTCACCCCGGGGTCGCTCCTCACCCGCGAGGCGCTGACCGAGCAGCCGCTGCCCCCGCCCGGCCAGCAGCTGGTCGGCGTCGGGGTGTCCGCCGTCCAGCTCCCCGCGACGCCCCTGCGGCCCGGGGATGACGTGCTCCTCGTTCCGGTGACCGGCGGCGGCGGGGCAGCAGCACCCGACGCGGCGGCGCCGCCCCGCACGGTGGCCGCCACGGTCGTGCAGTCCGGGGCGCCCGGCACCGACGGATTGCGGGTGGTGGATGTGCTTCTCGACGCCGCCGACGGGCCGGACGTCGCGGCCCGTGCAGCCGCGGGCCTGATCGCCATCGTCGTGGTGGCCGGCGAGTAGGCGAGGGCGCCGCCGTGTTGATCGCGCTGAGCTCGGCCAAGGGCGCTCCGGGTGTGACCACCACCGGGCTGGCCTTGACGCTGTCCTGGCCGCGCGGCGTGGTGCTGGCGGAGCTGGATCCGGCGGGCGGTGACGTGCTGGCCGGCTACGGGCGAGCCCAGCTGACCGCGGGCGGGCTCGCCGACCTGGAGTTCGTCGCACGGCGCGGCCAGATGGCGGGACAGCTGGACGCTCACCTCCTGCAGCTGGACGCGGCCGGCCGGGCGCGGCTGTTGCCCGGTCTGGCCGATCCGGCCACCGCCCGGCACGTGGACTGGGAGCGGCTGGCCACCGTGCTCGCGTCGATGGAGGACGGTGCCGTCGACGTGGTGGCCGACTGCGGGCGGCTCCGGGCCGAGCACTTCCCCCACGCCGTGGTCCGTCGGGCCGCCGCCGTGGTGGTGGTCACCGGTTCGACGCTGCGCGCGGTGCGCGCGGCCGCGCAGGCCGTCGCCGAATTCCGCGAGGAGGGATCGGGCCTGGCCCCGCACCCGGGAGCGGTGGCGGCGATCGTCATCGGGCCGGGGGAGCCCTATGGCGAGCGGGAGATCGCCGACGCGTTGGGGGTGCCGGTCGTCGGCGTGCTGCCGCGGGATCCCCGGGCGGCAGCGGTGCTCGGCGACGGCGCTCCGGCCGGCCGGCTGTTCACTCAGTCGGCCCTGCTGCGTGCCGCTCGTTCCGTCGCGGTCCGGCTGGTCGAGTTCGCGGAGGCGCACGAGGGCCGGCTGACCCCGCCGCCGGCGACTCGATCTGCACCCGAGACCACCGTCGGAGGCGGCCGTGGTCGCTGAGCCCGTGACCCACCGGACGACGGCGGCCGCATCCCGAGCTGCGGACGAGCCAACCGCCTCGGTGGATTGGACGCTGGTGCGCCGGCTGCACGAGACGACGGCGACAGAACTGGCCGCGGAGCTCAAGCGCCGCCCGGCGCTGAGCTCCGCCGCCCAGCAGGAGCTGGCCCGCACCCTCATCCAGGACGGCATCGACGAGCTCGTACGCGAGCGGATGCGCACCGGCCAAGCGGTGCCCACGCCGGCCGACGAGCTCGCGATCGCCGAGGCGGTGTTCGCCGCGCAGTTCGGCCTGGGCCGGCTGCAGCCCTACGTGGACGACCCGCAGGTGGAGAACATCGAGGCGCACGGCTTCGACAACGTCTGGCTGGGCTACGCCGACGGGCGCGACGTCCGGGCCGACCCGATCGCCGACTCCGACGAGGACCTGGTCCGGCAGCTGCAGCACATCGCCGCCCGGCTGGGCCGCGCCGAGCGGACGCTGACCACGGCCAGCCCGCTGCTGACCATGCGCCTGCCGGACGGGTCGCGGTTGGCGGCGGTGATCGAGACCGTGCCGCGGCCGCAGATGGTGATCCGCCGGCACCGGATTCGCAACGTCGACCTCGACGACCTGGTCGGCCTGCGGGCGATCGACCGGCCGCTGGCGGAGTTCCTGCGGGCCGCGGTGCGGGCGCGCAAGAACATCGTGGTCACCGGCGGGCAGGGCGCCGGCAAGACGCTGCTGCTGCGGGCCCTGGCGAACGAGCTGCCGGTGAGCGAGAACCTGGCCACGATCGAGAAGCACTTCGAGCTGCTGCTGCACGAGCTGCCCGACCGGCATCCGCGGGTGGTGCCCTTCGAGGCCCGGGAGGGCACCGGCGAGCGCGGCCCGGACGGTCGCCGACTCGGCGAGGTGACGCTGACCGAACTGGTCGAGCAGGCGCTGGTGATGAACGTGTCCCGGGTGTGGCTGGGCGAGGTCCGCGGCGAGGAGGCCTGGCCGCTGATCGAGGTCATGGAGGCCGCGGAGGGCGGCTCGGCCTGCACGCTGCACGCCCGCTCGGCGCGCCATGCCTTCGAGCGGCTGGCCAACCTGTGCATGCGCGGCCGCGCCGCGGTGACCCCCGAGCACGCGTACCGGTCCTGCGCCTCGGCGATCGACCTGGTCGTGCACCTCACCACCGTCGACGAGCGGTGGATCGGCGGGCCGCGGCATCGGTTCGTCAGCCAGGTCGTCGAGTGCAACGGCCTGGGCGAGGGCGGCCGCCCGGCGGTCACGGAGGTGTTCGCCCCGGGCCCGGACGGGCGCGCCGTGGGCGAGCACGACCCGGTGGACCTGGCCGACTACCTGCGGGTCGGCTTCGACGCCGACTGGCTGCGATCCGGGCACGGCCGCCGGGCCGCGGCGACGGGGGGACGGCGGTGAGCGGCAGCGTGCTGTTCGCCGCGGTCTGCGGGGCCCTGCTGGTCAGCGGCCCGCTGCTGGCCGCGCATGCCCTCACCGCCGCGGAGGCGCCGGCCCGGCCCTCGCGCCGCCGACCCAGTCCCTCGACGCGCCTCGATCCGCGGACGGCGCGGCGGCAGCGGGTCCTGTGGGGCGCCGCCGCCGTGGTGGCGGCCGCGGTGTGGCTGGCGTCCGGATGGCCGGTGGGCGGCGTGCTCGCCGGGGGAGCGGTGGTCGGTGTGCCGTGGTTGCTGGCGCAGTTCGCCACCGGCAACGCCGCGGTGGAGCGGCTGGAGGCGCTGCAGGAATGGGTGCGCCGACTGTCCGACGTGCTCGCCGCCGGCGGAGGCCTGGAGCAGACGCTGATCCGCTCGGCGCGCACCGCGCCCGAGCCGATCCAGGCGGAGGTGGCGACGCTGGCCGCCCGGCTGCAGGCCCGCTGGCCGACCCCCCGTGCGCTGCTGGCGTTCGCCGACGACCTGGACGACGCCGCCGGTGACCTGGTGGTGGCCGCGCTGCTGCTCGGCGCCGAGCTCCGCGGGCCGGGGCTGGCGCGCGTGTTGACCGAGCTCGCGCACAGCCTCACCGAAGAAGTCACCATGCGCCGCAAGGTCGAGGCCGACCGCGCCAAGCCCCGCGCCAACGCCCGCTGGCTGCTGCTGATCACCGTCGCCGCGGCCGGACTGGCGGCGCTGAACGGCGACTACCTCACGCCCTACGGCAGCGCCGTCGGACAGCTGGTGCTGGCCGCCATCGCCGGGCTGATGGTCGGCTGCCTGCTGTGGATGCGCCGGCTCACCGTGCCCGCGCCGTCCCCGCGCTTCCTGGTCGACCGCGACCGCGCCGGGCGGCCGGCCGTCGAGCCGGAGGAGGTGGCGGCGCGATGAGCGGCGGCCAGGCGATGCTCATCGGCTGCGGCGCGCTGCTCGGGCTCGGCGTCTTCCTGCTGGTCCGCGCGGCCCTGGTGGTCGAGCAGCCACGGCTGTCCGACGCGCTGGCCCGCCTGGACGGGCGAGCGTCGGCTCCCGCGACGATGCCCGTGCCGCAGTCCGGCGATCGGTGGGCGCGGGCGGCCGGCCGCGCCGGCCCCTGGGCCGCGGCCCGGCTCGCCGCCGCCGGCCTGCGGGCGCCGTCCTCGTCCCTGGCGTTAATCGGCTGGACGCCGGAGGGGTACGCCGCCCGCAAGGTCGGCGTGGCCGTGTTCGGCGCGGTGTTCGTGCCGCTGCTCGCCGCGGTGCTCGGCGCGGCGGGTGTGCGGCTTCCGGTGGTGGTGCCGGTGCTGGGGTCGCTGGCGCTGGCCGGGGTGCTGTTCCTCGTCGTCGACCTTGTCGTGCGGGATCAGGCCGCGGAGGCGCGCGGGCAGATGCGCCGGGCGCTGTGCTCGTACCTGGACCTGGTCAGCCTGCGGCGGGATGCGAGCGAGGGGCCCACCATCGCCCTGGAGCGGGCCGCAGCGCTGGGGGAGGGCTGGGTGTTCCGGCGGATCTCCGACGCGCTCGTGGCCGCCCGGCTCGGCGGTGACCCGCCGTGGGACGGGCTGCGCCGGCTGGCCGCGGACACCGGCGTCGGGGAGCTGGCCGACGTCGCCGACATCGCGGTGGTCGCCGCCCAGGATGGGGCGGCGATCGCGCACACGCTGCGGGCCCGCGCCTCCTCCCTGCGGGTGCAGCTGCTGGCCGAGGAGGAGGCGGCGGCCAACACCGCCAGCGAGAAGCTCACCGCTCCGGTGGCGCTGTTGTCCATCGGCTTCCTGCTGCTGTTCCTCTATCCCGCCCTGGCCCGGCTCATGGCTGGCTGACCCGACGCCCCGACTCGGAAGGACACCCCGATGACATCGCTGATCGCTACCCTCACCCCCTTCGGGGCGGCGCTGCGGGACCGGCTGCGCGCGCTCCGCGCGGCGCCGGAGCGGGGCTCGGTCTCGGTGGAGCAGGTGATTATCACCGTGGCGCTGGTCGGCATCGCCGTGGCCCTGGTCGTGGTGATCGCCAACGCCGTGACCTCGCGCTCGGCCCAGATCCAGTAGCCGCGCCGTGGCCCGCCCCGCCCGCCCGCGCGGTCCGACCCCGCCGCCCCGGCCCGGCCCTGACCGTGGCGGCGCGGCCGGGTCTCGGGTGGCCAGGTGCCGGTCGGGGGAGCGCGGCGCGGCGTCGGTGGAGCTGGCCGTCACCTTTCCCGTGGTGCTCCTGCTGGTGATGACGCTGATCCAGGCGGCGCTGTGGTTCTACGCCCGCTCCATCGCGCTCGGGGCCGCGCAGGAGGGCGCCCGGGAGGGCCGGGTGCAGCCCGCCTCGGCCGCGCGCGCCGCGTCGGCCGCCGAGGGCTTCCTCGACCAGGCCGCCTCCGACCTGCTCACCGGCCGGGACGTGAGCGTGAGCGGCTCGCCGACCAGCATCGCGGTGACCGTCACGGGCACCTCGCTCAGCCTGTTCCCCGGCCTGTCCGGCTGGTCGGTGAGCCAGACCGCCGTCGGCCCCGTCGAACGGCCCACCCCATGAGCGCCGGGGGAGGGGAGCGGGGCTCGGTGTCGGTCGAGCTGGCGCTGCTGGCCCCGGCGCTGCTCCTGCTGCTGTCCTTCGCCGTTCTCGCAGGACGCACCGTGGTCGCCGAGGCCGCCGTCGCCGAGGCCGCCCGCGCCGCCGCCCGGGAGGCCTCCCTCGCCCGGGACGCCGGCACCGCCGCCGCCCTGGCCGGCGCGCAGGCGCAGCAGACCCTGGCCGCGCAGGACCTGCGCTGCCAGCAGGTTTCCGTCGACGTAGACACCGCCGGCTTCGCCGCGCCGCCCGGCCAGCCCGGCGACGTCACCGTCACCATCGCCTGCGTCGTCGGCCTGGTCGACCTGCTGGCCCCCGGCCTGCCCGGCGCGGTCACCGTCGGGGCCACCTTCACCAGCCCCGTCGACGCCTACCGCGAACGATGACCCCGCGAACCGGCCTCCATCCGCCGCACCACGAGCGGGGGGCGATCGGCGTCTTCCTCGCCGTCCTCGTTCCCGGCCTGCTGCTGATCATCGGCCTGGCCGTCGACGGCGGCGCCAAGGTGGCCGCCACCCAGCGCGCGAACGCCATCGCCGACGAGGCCGCCCGCGCCGGCGGGCAGGCCCTCGACGTTCCCGCCGCCCTCGCCGGACGAGTGCAGGTAGACCCGGCCGCGGCGGCCGCCGCGGCGCGGGACTACCTCGCCCGCAACGACGTGACCGGCGCCGTGACCGTCGTCGACGGCGACACCCTGCGGGTGACCACCACGATCACCGAGCCCACCACCTTCCTCGGCCTCATCGGCATCACCTCCCTGACCGTGGAGGGCACCGGCACCGCCGACCTGATCACCGACCAGAACGGGGGAGCCGGCCCATGACCGCGCCACCGCGGACCCTCGATCCGCTGCGCCGCCTATTCGCCGCCGCCCTCCTCGCGACCGGAGTCGTCGGCGTGCCGGCCGCGCTGTGGAGGGTGGGCGGCGGCTACCTGCCCGACGAGCCGCCGTCCTGGGCGCAGGTCACCGCGGCCCTGAGCGGTCCGGACACCGGCGCGGTCTTCCTCGGGCTCCTCGTCGTGCTCGGCTGGGCCGCGTGGGCGGTGTTCGCCCTGTCCGTGGCCGTCGAACTCGTCACCCAGCTGCGCGGCCGCCCGCCGCTCCGGCTGCCCGGGCTCGCGGCCCCCCAGCAGCTGGCCGGCCTGCTGGTGGCCGCCGTCGTCGGTGCCGGCGGAGCACCGCTGCTCGTCGCCCCCGCGCTCGCCGGCCCACCGGTCGTCGCCGAGCAGCCGGCCGAGGAGGCTCCGCGGGCACCCGCCCCGGCACCGGAGACCCAGCGGGCCGCGCCCGCCGCGGCCGGGCCCGCCTACACGGTGCAGCCCCGCGACACCCTCGGCCGCATCGCCGCCCGCTACCTGGGGGACTGGGCCCGCTTCGAGGAGATCCTCGACCTCAACCGCGGCCGCCCCCAGCCCGACGGCGGCGCGCTCACAGACCCTGGACTCGTCCGCGCCGGCTGGGTCCTCGTCCTCCCGCCCGATGCCACGCTCCCCGCCCCGGAGCCGGCCGCCGATGAGGTGGTCGTGCAGCCCGGGGACACCCTCGTCGATATCGCCGAGCAGCACGGCTTGGACAGCTGGCAGCCGATCTTCGACCTGAACGCCCGCGAACCCGTGCCTGGCGGCGGCCGGTTCACCGACCCCGATCTGATCCGCCCCGGCCAGGTCCTCGACCTGCCGCCGACCGATCCGCCGGCCCCCGTGCCCATCCCGCCAACCGGGCCCGAGCCACCGGCGCCGGGGCCGCCGCACGAGGACGGCTCCGGCGCGCCGACCGAGTCGCCGCCGGCGTCACCGACGTCGCCCGCGACGGAGAGCCCGTCCGATGCTGACTCGGCCGCGGCCGCCGGGGAGGCCGACGCCGCCCAGGAGTCCCCGTCCGACCTGGCGATCGTGTTGAGCGGCAGCGGAGCCCTGCTCGCCGCCGGCCTGGGCGCCGTCTGGCTCGCCCATCGCCGCCGGCGCCTGCGTCACCGCCGCCCCGGGCGCAGGCTGGCGCCCCTGCCGGCCGAGCTGTCCGCCACGCAGACGGCCGTGACCACCGCCGCCGACGCCGGCCGGGCCGACTACGCCGTGCTCGATCGGGCACTCCGCGGCCTTGCGGTGCTGGTCTCCCAGGACCCCGACGGGGCGCTTCCCGACGTCGTCGCCGCCCGGCTCGACGGCCAGCGGCTGGGACTACGGCTGCACACCGCCGCGGACCGACCACCGCCCGCCCCCTGGACCGCCGACGAGACGGGCCGCTGGTGGTCCCTCGAGCTGAGCGACGACATGGGCTTCGACATCGACGTGGCCCGTGCCCGCCTGGCGCCGTACCCGACGCTCGTCACCATCGGCAGCGACGACGGACGACGCTGGCTGCTGGATTTGGAACGCATCGGCGTGCTTCGCCTGACCGGCCCGGCCGACCGCTGTGAGGACTTCGCCCGGCACCTGGCCGCTGAGCTCGGCGTCAACGCGTGGTCGGACCTGCTCACGGTCACCACCGTCGGGTTCGGCCAGGAGCTGGTCGACCTCGCCCCGGAACGGATCCACCCGGCCGACGTTCCCTCCGACGCCGACCTGCAGCCCGCGCTCAAGGACGTCATCGAACGCGACGGCGAAGACACCCTGCAGGGGCGGCTGCACGCGGCGACCGGAACCGGCTGGATGCCGCACGTCGTCCTCGCCCCCCTCGTGGCGGACGACGACGATGCCCTCGCCAAAGCGGCCACCACGTTGGAAGGACGGAAGCATCGCAGCCCGATCGTCGTCGTCCTAGGCGCCGACTCGAAGCAGGAGATCGACGAGTGGCTGCTCACGCTCGACGACGATGGGTCCCTCCTGCTACCGGCACTGGACCTGCGGCTGCCGGCGCCGCAGCTGACCGCCCAGCAGGCCCGCGACATCGCCATCCTGCTGGCCTTCGAGCGCGACACCGCAGACCAACCCATCCCTGCAGCCGACGGCAACCGGCCCTGGCAGGTACACACCGACGCCGCTGGCGCTCTGCGCGGCGATGTGCTTCAGCTCGACGAGAGCGAGCCACCCACGCACGTCCCCGCACCCCGGCCGCCCCGACGCCGCTCGTCGGCGGCCGTCGCCCCCGACTGCACGCCGCAGCCGGTCGATCGGGCAGCGTGCCCCGCGCCCACCGCGGGCGAGTATGCAGCGGCGGTTGACCACAGCCGGGCGCCCGAGCTGCAGAAGCGGATCGAGGACGATCTTGAGCCGCTCGACCGCGACCTCGCCGACTGGGGGGATCCCGACTGCACACGCCCTCGTCTGACCCTGCTCGGCCCCGTCACCCTGCGCGCGCACGGCGACGAGCAGGCCGCCGCCCGGTCCGGGCTGCGCCGCCGCTACGAGGAGGCGATCGCCTACCTCGCCACGCGTCCTCACGGCGCAACCGTCGATGAAGCTGCCACCGCTCTGCAGCCCGCGCGTGGTGGCAGAACCGACCCGGTCAGCGCTCGCGCCTACGTGCACCGGATTACCGCCGGCGCCCGAGCCTGGCTCGGCACCGACCCGACCACCGGCGAGAAGCACCTCAGCTCCGGCCACCGCGGCCCCTACGCGCTGACCAACGTCCTCGTCGACGCCGACCTCTTTCGCCAGCTGCGTGCCCGTGCCGGCGTGCGCGGTAGCGACGGCATGCCCGACCTGCTGGCCGCGCTGGAGCTGGTGTCCGGGCCGCCCTTCGCCCAGCGTCCTACGGGCTACGAGTGGCTGGGCGGCCTGGACCTGTCCCTCACCGCGGGGATCTGCGATGTCGCCCACCAGGTCGTCACGGCAGCTCTCGCCGACGACGACCTGAACGCCGCCCGAACCGCTAGCGCCACCGCGCTCCTGGTTGCGCCCGACGACCAGAGGGTCCTGCTCGACGCCATGGGGGTCGCCTACCGCGGAGGTAACCCGGCCGAAGCCGAGACCTACGTCGCACGCATCATCGATGTCCACGACGGCGACGACGAGATGGACCTACCGCTCAGCACCGCCGAGGCCATCAACCGCGCTCGCCGTCAGTACCTCGATCGCGCTCCGTAATAGCACCTGCTGGCAAGACGACGCCGTCGTACTAATCCGCGTGACTTGCAGCGGATCGACTATCGCCGGAGATGCGGCGCCCCCGGCCGCCTGCTGTTGCCGTCCGTGTTGACTTGTTCGACCAGATCGACGCTGGCCGCCGTGGTGAGGACGACGAATGCGCGCTGATGATCTCCCGGCCGTGCAGTGTTCGATGAGTCGCAAAGCCAGATATCGAAGTAGGCGATCTGCACGGTAGCGCCCTAGCGGACGGGAGGATTCCGTAGCGACAGTTAGCGGTCCAAGTTGATGGTCAGCGGGCGGCGGCCACCGGAGCCCTTCTTCGCCGATGGCCTGCGGGTCGGCCTTGTCCGGGACGGTCTACGGGAGACCTCGACGGCGCAGGTAGGTCCCATCTCCGCGGCTGGAGTGAGTCTTGTCGCCGAACACCCACTCCGGGCGGGTACGCGGCCGTCCCGGTCCCGGCCGGCGCGGCACCCGGCTCTGATTGAGCCCAAGCACGCACAGCGTGCTGTTGGCTGACCTTCCGCGCTTGTGCCCAAGGCCTCTTGACGGGGCCAGGGGAGCGGTCGACCGTGCAACGCGCGAGCAACGCGCGAGGTCGGACGGCGCACGGTGTCAGGCCGAGCCAAGATCGGGTGTCGCAAGGGCCCTGCGCGGGTGCGGGCACGCCTCCGATGGAGATCATCGAAAGCAAGGAGAAGTCGGATTGGCGATCCGGTTCGGCCTGGTTGCCGCCGCGATCGCCCCGCCCCTGTGGCTCCGTCAAACCTGCAGCGGCTCGGATAACCCCTAGGTCAATCACCTGCAATTCTGAGTTGCTTGAGACGGTCAACGATCTGCGGCCAAGGGATTGCTCCTGTCATGTGACACCAGGACAAGCGAATCGCGCCCGCGATGCGCTGGTCTGAATACCCAGCGGCGGTCAGTACATGGCTCGGCTTGTAACTCTGGGCGGTGCACGCCGAACCGTTCGATAGGGCCACGAGGTCCCTCAAGGCAACGATGGCTGCTTCCGAGTCGATCTCGGGCATCGAGAAATTGATGGCATTAGGCAGGCTGCGGTCGGGGTCACCGTTGAAGGACGCACCGAGTGACGCAAGCGTCTCCACGGCGTCTCGCTTGAGGGCCTCGTTGTGCGCCGTGCGCTGCTCATGTTGCTGCAGGGCCAGTCGAGCGGCGGTGCCCAAGCCGGCGATCAAGGCCACCGGCAGCGTGCCAGGTCGCAGACCTCGTTCTTGGCCGCCGCCGTACATCAGGGGCGTGAGTGGGGGTCGCGTGAACCCGCGCCGGCGGGCGACCAGGGCGCCGACGCCCTTGGGGGCGTACAGCTTGTGCCCGGATGCGGAGATGAGATCCATCCGGCGGTTGCGCAGAGGGTTGATCACCTTGCCGAACGCCTGCGCCGCGTCGACGTGGAAGAAGGCCTCGTGGCCAGCGAGAGTCGAGGCGATCTCGTCGATCGGCTGTATGACGCCGGTCTCGTTGTTCGCCGCCATGACGGACACCAGCAGTGTGTCTGGGCGCAGGGCGGCTGCCACCGCCTCGGCTTCAATCCACCCGCCTGCGACCGGTGGGAGCAGGGTGATGTCGAAGCCGCGAGCGCCGAGCGCCTCCAGCGGCTCGAGGACGGCCTTGTGCTCGATCTGCGTGCTGATGATGTGCCGGCGGCCAGTGCGCTCACCGTGTGCGGCCAGCCCGAGGATGGCCAGGTTGTTGCTCTCGGTGGCACCGCTCGTGAGGATCACCTCTTCGGGCTGAGCGCCGACAACGGCCGCTAGCTCCACCCGCGCCTGCTGGACGCGCTCCTTCGCAGCCTGGCCGTAGGTGTGGGTCCGGCTGCCGGCGTTTCCGTACTCCTCGCTCAGGTAGTGCATCACCTCGGCAAGAACCGCCGGCTCGACCGGCGTGGTGGCGTTGCAGTCGAGGTAGACGGGGCGACCGTGGTCGCCCGGCGCGAGCCGGTGCGCGGTCCTGTCAGTGCTCGCCTCTACCGTCCTCATAGGTCGCAAGGTACGGCAACGGGACGACAGGTGTTAGGACACGACAGGCCCTCTGTACGGAACTTGCGATCCGTACATCAGGAGCGTAGACAGACGGGCATGGCCGCACCGCGTGTCAGTCCCGCGGCCCCCGCCAGGACGCGGGCGTCCGCCTTCGAGTACGTCTTCCCGGCGATCCGGGGCATCCAAGCCGGCCGCGAGTACTACGTCACGATGTGCCCCCTGCGCCTCATTCCCCGGCTGTTCGTCTTCGACGAGGAGGAGCTGACGCCGGAGCTGCGCGCGCAACGCACCCTCAACAAGGCGCGAGTCCCCGAGATCGCCCGCTACATCCTGGACAACCCGACCAGCTACGTCTTCTCAGCCCTCACCGCGTCGGTCAACGCCGACGTTCGCTTCGAGGCCTTCGACGCCGACGGCCGCGGCGGCGAGCGGCTCGGCACCCTGACCATCCCGATGGAAGCCAAGTTCGTCATCAACGACGGGCAGCACCGCCGGGCCGGCATTCAACAGGCGCTGGCCGAAAACCCGGAACTCGGGGACGAGAGCATCGCCATCGTCATGTTTCTGGACATCGGGCTGGAGCGCTCCCAACAGATGTTCGCCGACCTCAACCGCCACGCCATCCGGCCGGCCAAGTCGATCGGCGTGCTCTACGACCACCGCGACGAGATGTCGGCCATTTCGCGGCTGGTCGTGTTCCGGTCGGACCTGTTCAACGACCTGACTGAGACCGAGACGAGCAACCTGTCGGCCCGGTCTCGCAAGCTGTTCACCCTGTCGGCCTTCTACAACGCCAACCGTGCGCTGCTCGAGGACATCGAACCCGATTCGCTGGAGCGGCGGGTCGACCTGGCGACGGCCTACTGGGAGGTGGTCGCCGAGCAGTTCCCGGAGTGGACGATGGTGCGGCAGCGCGAGCTGAGCGCCGGTGAGATCCGCCGCGACTTCATCCACAGCCACGGCATCGTCCTGCACGCCCTCGGCATCATCGGCAACAGCCTGCTGCGGGCGAGTACGAGCCGGACGAGCTGGCAGAAGACCCTGAAGGGCCTGCGGCAGCTGGACTGGCACCGAGGGAGTGCCGCCTGGGAGGGCCGCGCCGTCCTCGGCGGCAAGGTCTCCAAGAGCCGCGCCAACGTGCTGCTGACGACGGCGGCCATCCGCAGCGCCCTGGGCCTACCGCTGCCGCCCGAGGAGCAGCAGATCGACGACACCTTTCGACGAGGAGACGCATGACGCGCAGCCTGCCCATCCGGCCCCGCTCCGCCTTCGACGGGTCCGGCTTCGCCGCCACCGTCGAGGCCCTGGTGGGCCAGACACAGCAGCTCTACCTCGCCGACAGCGTTCCGTGGGTGATCGGGTACTCCGGTGGCAAGGATTCGACGGCGGTGCTGCAGCTGGTCTGGCTGGCCCTTGCCGGGCTGCCGGCGGAGCAGCGCACCAAGCCGGTGCACGTCATCAGCACCGACACGCTGGTGGAGAACCCGGTCGTCGCCGCCTGGGTAACGCACTCGCTCGAGGTCATGGCCGAGGCCGCTGCCACGGCCGGGCTGCCGCTGACGCCGCACCGCTTGACGCCTGCCGTGGCCGACACCTTCTGGGTCAACCTGATCGGTCGCGGCTACCCGGCACCCCGGCCGAAGTTCCGCTGGTGCACCGAGCGGCTGAAGATCAAGCCGTCGAACACCTTCATCCGCGAGATGGTGCAGGCGCACGGTGAGGCGATCTTGGTGCTCGGCACCCGCAAGGCCGAGTCGGCCGGTCGGTCGCACCGGATGACCGCCCTGGAGTCGCGCCGGGTCCGTGACCTGCTCAGCCCGAACGACTCGCTGCCCAACTGTCTCGTCTACTCCCCGGTCGAGGACTGGTCCAACGACGACGTCTGGACCTTCCTCATGCAGGTCAAGAACCCCTGGGGCTACTCCAACAAGGAACTGCTGACCATGTATCAGGGGGCGTCGGCGGACGGCGAGTGCCCGCTGGTGGTCGACGCCAGCACCCCTAGCTGCGGCGACAGCCGCTTCGGCTGCTGGACCTGCACGCTGGTCGACCAGGACAAGTCGATGGCGGCGATGATCCAGAACGACGAGCAGAAGGAGTGGATGCTGCCGCTGCTGGAGCTGCGCAACGAGCTGGACGTGGCCGACGACCGGCCCCTGCGCGACTTCCGGCGGATGAACGGCACCGTCCAGCTCTTCAACGACAAGCCGATCCCCGGCCCGTACACCCAGGCATCACGGGAGCGCTGGCTGCAGCGGCTGCTGGAGGCGCAGTCTTGGATCCGCGAGCACGGGCCGGACTACGTTCGGCGGCTCGAGCTCATCACCCTCGATGAGCTGGAGGAGATTCGCCGGCTCTGGGTGGTCGAGAAGCACGAGTTCGAGGACCACCTGCCGGGCATCTACGAAGTGGCCATGGGAGCGCCGTATCCGGGCCGGCCCCTCGATGAGCACCTGCCGCTGGGCCCCGCCATGGTGGCGATCTTGGAGCAGGTGGCCGGCGAGGATCGGCTGCACTTCGAGCTCGTGCGCGAGCTGCTGGACATCGAGCAGCGCCACCGGGCCCAGGCCCGGCGGTCGGGCCTGTTCGAGTCGATTGAGAAGGCCCTCCGCCGCGGCTTCTACGACGACGAGGCCGACGCCGTGCTGCGAGCCCTCGAGCGCAGGACGGCGCTGGACGAGGCCGCCGCCGGGACCGATCCGCAAGGGCCGGATCCGCGTGAGGAGGCTGACCCCTACGTCAACCTGCTCGGGGATCAGGTCACGCGGTGATCCTCGACGAGCTCGTCCTGCACAACGTCGGCACCTTCGCCGGCCGTCACGCCATCGAGTTGACGCCGCCCGCCCGGAACAAGCCGGTCGTGCTGATCGGCGGTCTCAACGGTGCTGGCAAGACGACCATCCTGGAGGCGATCCATCTCGCCTTGTACGGCTCCCTTGCGCAGGCGTCGGGCCGCCGCACAGGAAGCTACGAGAACTATCTGCGCAGCCTGATCCACCGCGGTGTGCCACACAGCGAAGGTGCCGCCATCGAGCTCGCCTTCCACGCGCATCAGCAGGGCAGCGAGCGGCACTACCGGATCCGGCGCAGCTGGCGCAGCACCGGCCAGTCCATCCGCGAGATCGTGCTCGTCTCGGTCGACGGGCGCCACGACAACGCTCTCACCGCGAGCTGGAGTGACTACGTCGAGACGTTCCTGCCGCGCGGCATCGCTGGCTTGTTCTTCTTCGACGGCGAGCAGATCGAGGCCCTCGCCGACCTGGAACGGTCACGGCAGGTACTGGCCTCGGCGTTGGCCGCCTTGCTCGGGTTGGACTTGGTGGACCGCCTCAGCACCGACCTGGCAGTGATCAAGCGGCGGCACCGTGCCCAGCACGTGCCTAAGGAACTGCGTCAGACGGTCGACGAGCGGCGGCTCAGGGTGACGGAAGCGCGGCAAGCGGAAGAGGCCGCCGCGACCGCGGTGGCGACGGCCCGGGGGGACAAGGAGCAGGCCGACAAGCTCGCCTTCGAGCTGACCGAACGCTACCGGGCGGCCGGTGGCGAACTGCTCGATCAGCGGGACGCGGCCGAAGCTCGGGCGAACGTGCTGAAGAAGCAATTCGTCGCCTATGAAGACGAGCTGCGCGCCGAGCTGTCCGAGGCGGCGCCGCTGCTGCTGAACAAGACGCTTCTAGGCCAGGTGGCTGCCCAAGCCCGGGCCGAAACGGCGGCCGCACGAGAGCGCATCATCACCGACGTCCTCGCGGAGCGGGATGCCGCGCTGCTCTCGCAGTTGCGCGTCGCCTTGTCCGACGATGCGCTCCGCTCCGTTGAGCAGCACCTCACTGCCGACCGCCAGACCCGAGCCGGTGCCGCTGACGTGCCAGTGATCACCGGACTGCGGGAGGTCGCGTCGATCGAGCAGATCGCGACCGCCGCGCTGCCGGCAGCGCAGCGTCGCGTGGAGCAACTCGTGCAGCGCCGCGCGGAGGTTCGGGCGGAGCTGGATCAGGCCGAGCGTGTCGTTGTCGCCATCCCCGACGCGGCCTCGCTGGCGCCGCTGTTGGCGGAGCGGGATGCCGCCGCAGCGGAGGCCTTGCGTCTAGATGCCCGGCTCGTCCAGCTCGAGGAGCACTTGGCCGCGCTGCGGCAAGAGCTGGCCCGCGCCGACGCTAGCTACGAGGCTGCCCTCACCAAGTCAGCCCAGGCAGGCTTGATTGCGGACGACGGGCGACGGCTCGTCGACCACGTTGACCGCGTGCAGGTCACGCTGGAGCGGCTCCGTTTGGCGGCCATCCAGCGGCACCTCGACCGCATCGGGGCGCTGGTGCTGGAGGCCCTCGGCCGGTTGCTGCGCAAGTCCGACCTCATCGCGCGCATCGCCATCGACCCGAAGACCTACGGAGTGCAGCTCACCGGTCCCGGCGGCCACCCAGTGTCGGCCGCTGCGCTCTCGGCCGGGGAGCGCCAGCTACTGGCGGTCGCGCTGCTCTGGGGTCTCGCCCGGGCCGCAGGGCAGCCCCTGCCGGTAGTCATCGACACGCCGCTCGGTCGGCTCGACGGCACCCACCGAGCCCACCTGCTGGAGCGCTACTTCCCGTACGCCAGCCACCAGGTGATCCTGTTGTCGACCGACACCGAGATTGACGACGCCGCCTATGACCGACTGGCCCCACACATCGGCCGCCGCTATCAGCTGTGCTTCGACCCGGCAACGAACGCGACGGCGGTCGAACCCGGCTACTTCTGGGAGTAGATCCATGCCTCTGGAACACATCCGGCTGTCGCAGGCGGCGCGGGACCAGCTGGTCACCCTGAAACGCCGAACCGGCATCATGCACTGGAACGTGCTGTGCCGGTGGGCACTCTGCCGGTCGTTGGCCGAGCCGGCGCCACCGCCAGCGGTCAAGCTGGCTCTCGACAGCAACGTGGAGATGACCTGGCGGGTCTTCGCCGGAGACTACGGCGACGCGCTCTGGGCTCTCTTGCGCTACCGCTGCCACCAGGATGGCTTGAGCCTGGACGAGGAGACCCTCGCACAGCAGTTCCGGCTGCACCTGCACCGAGGGATCGGCTACCTGTTCGGCGATCCCCGGGTGACGGATGTCGCCGGGCTGGCCAGCCTGGCGCTCGCCGAGGCGCCGGCCGCATGACGTCGGCGGTGGCCCGCCACCGGACGGCCATGGCGCGGTCGCGCCTGTCCCGGCCGCTCGCCACCGCCCTGAGTGATCAGCTGCTGTCTCCGATGCAGCGCATCTTCGACTACGGCAGTGGCCGAGGTGATGATGTGCGCCACCTGCGCGCGGTCGGCTTCGGAGCTGACGGCTGGGATCCCGTTCATCGCCCAGGCGTCGACCGCACGCCGGCCGAGGTGGTCAACCTCGGTTACGTTGTGAATGTCATCGAGGATCGAGTGGAGCGCGCCGCCTGCCTTCAGGACGCCTGGTCGCTGGCCAAGCGACTGCTCATCGTGAGCGCACGTCTCACCTGGGATGCACGCGACCTCGTCGGCCGGCCGCTGGGAGACGGACTGCTCACGCGCACCGGCACCTTCCAGAAGTTCTTCACCCAGACCGAGCTGGCCGCGTGGATCGAAACGGTGCTCGGGGTGGCCCCGCTCGCCGCCGCGCCGGGCATCTTCTACGTGTTCCGTGATCCCGCCGACGCACAGAACTTCCTCTCCACCCGGGTCCACAGCTACCGGCCGCGGGTCGAGGTCGATCCGCACGCCGTCTACGAGACATACCGCGAGACCGTCGCACCCCTGCTCAACTTCATGACGGCGCACGCGCGACCGCCGCGGCGCGGAGAACTGGACGAGTCGGAGAACGCCGCCCTGTGCACGGCCGTCGGCGGAGTGGGTCGGGCTGTCCGCCTCATCCAGGAGGTGACCAGCCCGGACCTGTGGCAGCAGGTCACGATCCAGCGACGCGCCGAACTGCTCATCTACATCGCGCTGTCCCGCTTCAGCAAGCGTCCGCGCTCTGCGCAGCTGCCACCGACGTTGGCCGCCGACATCCGGACGTTGTTCGGCTCCTACCAGGCGGCTTGTGTGCAGGCCGACCGCCTGCTCCTGGCCTGCGGCGACCCAGCGATGGTGCTCGTGTCGGCCCGCAGCGCCAAGGCCGGCAAGCCGACGCCCAGCGCCCTCTACGTCCACCGCAGCGCCCTTGGCCACCTACCGCCCGTGCTGCAGGTCTACGAAGGATGTGCCCGCGTGCTGGCCGGCATGGTGCAGGACGCCAACTTGATCAAATTGTCGGTCACCCAACCTCAGGTGTCCTACCTGTCGTACCCGACGTTCGACCGGGACGCTCACCCGACGCTGGCGAGCGCAGTCACTGTCCACCTCAGAAGACTGACAGTGGACTGGCGGGACTATCGCCAGTCGGACAACCCGCCGTTGTTGCACCGCAAGGAAGAATTCCTTGGTCCCGACGATCCCAAGCGTTCGCGGTATGAACGACTGACGAATGCGGAGACGCGTGCCGGGCTCTACGCCCATCCGGAGCGCATCGGCACTCTCAAAGGCTGGGAGGCGACACTTGTCTCGGCTGGCGTCCGTCTACGTGGGCACAGGCTCGTCCGACACTCAACCACCGTCAGCTGACGCCGTTGGACGACTGGTAGACCGATACGGGTCGGCGACCCGTCGTCGGTGACTCCGCCAGCCACTGGGTTAGAACGGCGGAGGTAGCGGTGCTCTGAGGCGGCTGCGTCCCACGGTGGCGACGAGCCCAACGGGGTGACACGCAAGCCTCAGTCGCCCCGATTGCCCGTCGACGCTGGCATCCTTCAGGGAGGTCCATGAGCACGGGGGCGCGATGAGTAGGAGCAAGGCGTGGCGATGATGGCACGCCACCTCCTGATCGCTTGGCTGTGCGCGCCGGTCGCAAAGGCGCTCTCATGTCAGCACGCGCGGTCCGTCCACCGCCGTCACGACCGGAGCTCGGCTCCGTCAGGCTCACGACCGGCCCGTCCTGAAACTGCCGCCATGGCCGCACCGCGGAACGACCTTGCAGACCCAAACGCCCTCCGCGGGATGGTGCTCGTGCTCAGCGGCTATCCAGAGGTCGCAGGCCAAGCCGTCGCCAGGCTAAGCCGCCTAGACCCGCCGTGGTTGAAGGGCGGGGCGCCAAACGTCAGGATCAAGGTGAATCGCCTGCGGTCGGCTGGTTGCGGCAAGCGCAAGCCGGCGGACGGCGCTCTATGACGGACGCCTTCAGCTCACCCGGCGAGTGTCTGTTGTTTGATCCCGCGACGTTCGATGCAGATCACGGCGCTGATGCCGTGGGCCTCGCCCTAGCCCGCGTTATCGCATGCGCTGGCGTCCAAGGCGCGGGGCATCTTAGCGACCTCGTTGATCATTGGCCGCCGGCCGCCGCAGGGTCGAGCCTCTCCGATGCGCTTGCTTTCCTCGGCTTCAAGCCTGTCGGACACGCGATACTCGCCGCTTTAGATGCCCTCACCGCACGAGATGCGCACCTCGTAACCGAGCGGCTGTTGCCTGCCCGACCACGATCCGGTGCCGAGGTTGGCGCCGAGCTCGGGATCACGAGGCAACGTGTTAGCCAACTCGAAGTCAAGGCGGCAGCGAGATGGTGGCACAGAGTCGACTCTGACTGGTCGATTCGCATCTGGGGCGAAGCAGTGGATGCGTGGCTCCCCGCGGTCGCCCGCCTATCCGACGTCGCGGCGCTGGCGGACCGGCTCACGGAGGGCATGGTCCCGAGCGAGGTGGCTGTGCCCGTCCTCCTGAGGTTCGGCCAGCGCGTCCTTGACGGCAGTTGGGTCTTGGCCCCCTCGGCTCTTGAGCCGTGGAGTCGTCTGCCAACCATCCTCCGGGACGTCATTGCCTCCGGGCGCCTCGACGTAGCTATCGAAGAAGTGGACAGTTGGGTGCCAGGCCTCTTTTCAACGCCGGACCACCGAAAAGAGAGATTGATTGAGTTGGGTGCTCAGATCTTCCTCGGGCGCTTGTTGCCAGCTCCAACCAGTCGCGCCCGAGCATTGGTTGCCCTACGGCTCAGTGCAGCTCCAATGACAGCGCAGGAGTTGGCGCAGTTGGTCGACGCTACCTCCAGCTACATTACCAATATCCTGACCGAAACTCCCGAGATCGTCCGGACCGATAAGGAGCACTGGGACTTCGCTGATCGCGTTGATTACCCTTACCAAGGGATCGTGGAAGCCATCAGGGATAGAATCGACCAGGCCGGCGGCGCCGTGCCGCTCACCACGTTGCTGCGTGAGTTGCCTCAACGCCTCAAGGTTGCCGAGGCGTCTGTCCGTGCGTATGCCGGCGGATCTCTATTCGAGACCGACGAAGCGGGCTTCGTGCGCCGAGCGGCCACCTACGGGTTTGTGCCCAAGCCTCTCACCCCCAGCGGGACCGTTCGTGAGTTTGCCGAAGGTTGGGGGGAACGGGTCGATATAAAATCGGACCACCTACGGGGCTATTCCCTGCTGCTGTCCCCCCACGTGGCCTACGCCAACGGGCTGCGTCCCGGAGCCAACTTCCGGCTTCCGCTCGCCGACGCGGACAGCGAGGTGAGCGTCATTTGGCGCCTTACAGGCGTCGCTGATCGTCTGGAGATCGGCCGTCTCAGGACAGTTCTCGAAACTCGTCGACTACTCCCAGGCACCGCTGTGTGGCTCATCCCGAGGCCGGACAAAGTTTTCCTGTTCGAAACCGCGTCGGTAACATCCC
Source organism: Geodermatophilus sabuli (assembly GCF_900215145.1). Taxonomy (GTDB): domain Bacteria; phylum Actinomycetota; class Actinomycetes; order Mycobacteriales; family Geodermatophilaceae; genus Geodermatophilus; species Geodermatophilus sabuli. Next base: position 69,695 of record NZ_OBDO01000006.1, read on the forward strand.
CGCTGCCGCGCGAGGACCCGAAGCGCGCGGCGCTGACCCGATCTGCAGAGGACGCAGATGAGAACGATAATGCCTTGCTGACTCGTCTTCGTCGGAGACGTTCATGAGATTGTCTTCGGGGGCGTGGAAGACGAATTACGCAAGCGACGAAGATGACCTAGTGCGCGACTTCTACGTTCCTGCGTTGGAACTTGCGGACACTTACGATCGTGCGGTGGGGTTCTTCAGCTCACACGCCTTGGCACTGGTCTCGACGGGGCTCGACTCGTTCGTTGCGCGGGGTGGCCGGATGCGGGTTCTGGCCTCTCCCAAGAATCTGTCCGAGGAGGATCTTGAGGCGATCGTTCGAGGGGAGGCGGCGAGGCAACTGCTAAAAGACTCATTGGCGGATGGTCTCGCGCAGCCGGAAACACCCAGCGAGCTGAACAATCTTCAATTGCTTTCGTGGATGGTCTCTCAAGGGCTGCTCGACGTCCGGATCGCGCTCCGCGTAATGTCAGACGGACGCGTTACGCTGTACCACAAGAAGGTGGGCGTCTTCACATCCTTCGGCGACCCCTTGGAGTGGATGACTTTCACGGGGTCGCCGAACGAAACCGCAGGAGGATTGACCCTCAACGCCGAGGCATTCCCGCTGCACCGAAGCTGGATTGACGGCCAGCGTGAGTTCGCAGTTAGCGAGCGTTCGCTGTTTGATTCGGCCTGGAACAAGAAGCGCCCCGAGATTTGGACGTGGACCGCCACGAGCTGGCTGGGCGACGCCCTTAGGGAGCGTTTTGGCGAGCGGCCTCCGCGTACCCCAGTCGTGTACATTGACGTGCCTGCAAAGCGACCTAGCGCCGAGGACGAGCGTTGGCCGTCCATGCCTGAAGACTTCCGCCCTCGGCCCTACCAGCGCGCTGCCGTTGACGCGTGGATACAAGGTGGCGGGCGAGGCACCTTCGCGATGGCCACGGGCACGGGCAAGACGGAAACCGCACTAGCGGCGAGCGTGGAGGCAGTGGCCGCATCTGTATCCGCGAAGCGGCCGCTGGTCATCCTGGTAACGGTGCCGCTCTCGGACCTTGTTGATCAATGGCTGTCACGTGCGCGCAGGTTTGGCTTCCGCCCAATTCGTTGGGATGGTCAATCATCACCTGCCGAACGCCAGACCGCCCTGGACGCCTTCAGACGCGCTGATGCTGGTCGCACCGGGCCTTATGTGGCGATGGTGGTCGCAACCGCGGACAGTCTTACCGGCGCACTACGAGAAGTCGTGCGCGAATTCCGCGGCGGCCTGATGATTATCGGCGACGAGATGCACTCACTGGGCACACCTAACCGCCTCGATGCGCTTCCGCCGTTGCCGACCTTTACTCTAGGTCTGTCTGCCACGCCGAAGCGACATCATGACGACGAGGGAACCGAACGGCTGCTGGCCTACTTCGGGGATCCGGTCCTAAGTATCAACATCAAGCAAGCAATCTACGAGTATCGAGCTCTTTGCCCCTATCGCTACCACATTGACTTCGTCGAGCTTTCCGCTGACGAGGCGGCTGAGTACAAGCGGTTGTCTCGACTTATTGCCGCTGCTTTGGGCGTCGGGCGAGATGCGGACGCTCACATTCGAGCGCGCAGCAACGTCGTCTCTCATGCCGAAGCCAAAGTGCAAGCGCTCGCCGCTATCATGTCGAGCCCCCCTGACTTCAGGAGCGCGCAACACCTTCTGGTCTACGTCGGTGAGGGGGCTGCACGGGGCGCCCACGAGAGCTCACTCCGCCGGGTGGCCGACCTGCTGGGGAACCGTTTCCAGATGCGGGTCAGTTCCTACACGTCGGAGACTCCATCGGACGAGCGCCGGCGGCTTCAGGAACGCCTTGCGTCGGGCGAGCTTCAAGCTTTGATCGCGATGCGGTGCCTCGATGAGGGAGTTGACATCCCTGAAGCTCGTGTAGGAATCATGATGGCGAGCACGCAGAATCCTCGACAGTTCGTTCAGCGTCGCGGGCGGATCCTTCGGCGGTCTCCTGGAAAAACGATCGCGGATGTGCATGACATGCTCGTCCTGCCGCCCATCAACCACGACATGTTGGATTCCGATCGCACGCTCCTGGCGTCCGAGCTAGCAAGAGCGTACGAGCTCGCCGATGCCGCGGAGAACCGGAACAGTGCAATGCAAGCGGTACGCGAGCGAGCTCTGGCGGGTGGTCTCATCGATGAGGACTTCCCCTGGATGTCGGATCTGACGGACGATGCTTGGGAAGAGTGGACGAGGAGTGAGGGGCGCGGGCGTGGCTGACCGAACGATCGACGACGAAATCGATGAAGTAATCACTACGCTGGATGACAACGTGGCGCGTTTAATGGAGCGGGTGGTGAAGCGAGAGTTGCGTGACCGTCACGCACCGCAAAGTTCAACGCCTGAGGACTATGCCGCTATGGCTATCGAGATCATGAACCCGACAGCGAAGGGTTGAAGGGTGCACTTTACATCGCTGCAGATGCACAACTGGCGGCAGTTCCTCGGGAGCCAGCCGCGGATCGAGTTCGCGGTGGACGAGCGAGCGCCGATGACCCTGCTTCTGGGGCCGAACGGTTCCGGGAAGACCGGTCTGCTGAACGCGTTCACCTGGTGCCTCTACGAAGACTTCACCCCAGGCTTCGATGAGCCTGACAAGCTCATCCATGACCTCGCCCTAGCTCGGGGAGGGGACCCCTATGTAGAGGTGAGCGCAAGTTTCAACGATGACGGTGACGAATTCACGGTAGTTCGCCGAAAGCGACCTGGTGAGACTGGCTCGACCGTTGCGGTGAAGCGCAAGCCTGGGCCTGGGCGCCCGCGCGCCGGCGAGACGCTTGATGCGAGCCTGAATGATGTCTACAACGTGTTGCCCAAGTCACTGAAGGACGTCTTCTTCTTCCCGGCAGAGTCGCTACAGACACTGAGCATTACCGATGGCACAACGGGTGGCGGGATCGACCTTCGCAAGGCAATCGAGAGCCTGTTGGGATTCGATCCCTACATCAGCGCGTCGGCGAACCTTCGCGCAGCCGTAGGTTCCGAGATGCTCCGCATGCCCCCTCGTCTGCGCGATGAAACCATCGAGACGGCGCGTGTTCGTTGGGAAGAAGCGCAGGAGGTGGTTTCCCGCCGCAAGCGTCGTAGGTCCGAGCTTCCCGACGTTATAGCGGCAGCGGCTGTTGCGCTCTCCGAGGCGGAGGAAGAAGAGCGACAGAACAATCAACAGGCGATTGAGCAGTGGATGCGTCAGCGCGACGCGTTGCGTGGCGACCGAGAAGGTGCAAAGGTCGCGGCGGAGGAGGCCGCGGCGGTCTTGAACGAGTGCTTCAGGGATATGGAGCATGTCGTGTATGCGACGTCCTTCGTGGACGACGCTGTCGCCGCTCTCAACAGAGCTGAGCGCGCTGGTCGCATCCCGCCAAGCATCTCGAGTGACATCTTGGACAAGATCCTTGATGACCCAGCGATGCCGTGCGTCGTTTGCGGACGTGAGATGGATGAAGCCGCACATCAACACGTGAAGTACCTACGAGGCGCGGTGACCGACAGCAACATCGCCGCCAATGCCCTGAGTGTCCGCAGCACGTTGACGGCTTGGGGGCGTAATGCTCGCACGCAAGCATTGCGCCTTGCGCAGCGCCTCGACCTAGATACTTCCGATCTCGGAGAGGGTTTGTCTGAGGTTATCTCTCGAGTGATTGCAGAGGCGGACAACGCACTGATCGCAGCCAAGGCACGGCTCGCGGAGGCTGAACGCGCCCTTGAGGAGTTCGAGGCGGACCAGGATGAGGTCGACCCCGACCAGGGCGCGCTGGCGCGGGCCAAACTTCGCGCCAGACAGAGAACTCTGCATGAACTTGAGACCGAGGCCGAGCAGATCGACCGGCTGATCGAGGATGCCGAAGGTGAAGAATCCGAGGCAAAGCTCGAGTATGAACGTAAGGCCTCCCGGCAGGATGAGTACCGGCAGAAGCAGGTCGTGCAAACCTTGCTCGCTGATACAGCCGGTGTCTTCGACAGGATTGCCGATGCGATGCGTAGGTACGGGCGTACTGACTTCCAGCGTGCCCTCAACGCGACTTACTCTCGCATGATCAATAAGCCCTACGTCCTCGAGGTTGCAGACAACTTCACGGTGCGGGCCACTGTTAATGGACGGACACGGGCCTTGTCTCAGTCGGAGAAGACGGCTCTCACGTTAGCGTTCTTGGGCGCAGTCGCTGGCCTTGCGCCACAGTATCGCAATCTGGCCCGAAAGGCAGAGTTGGCCGACATGGGTAATGTGCGGATTGGGGCCGATGCTTATCCGGTCGTCCTGGACGCTCCTTACAGCCCTTTCGATGAAACGTATGCAGGAACGATCACGACTGCCATCGGCGACCTGGGGACTCAGGTGGTAATGACCGTCAGTAAGGCTGCCCTGAAAGACCTTGAGCGAATCGAGCATCGTGTCGGTAAGGCGTACGTATTGGAGCTGAAGACCTCGTCGGATGGGGGTCCCGAGGGGATCTTCGAGAACGAGCTAGTTCGCTGGCGCGGCAAGGATGCGCCGTATGTGACCATAGATGAGTCGTTGAAGGATGCGGTCACGTCGGTGCGGGTGATCTGACGTGGCATCAGTCCGGATCGACCCTAGGCATCAGAGCGTTCTTGATCTGCTGATCACTAGCAGTCGAGTCTCCTCAACGGCGGGACGCGCCCGAACTGGGCCGTTCAACGAAATGCGGCAGATAGTTGCATTCGCTGCCGCCCTTGGTGCGACCGCAGGGCGTCGGCGGCCAGTTGTCACCGGCGGCACAACCGTGCGGGACAACATCATGTGGGAGGCTACCGGCGCATTTGAGTTGGCGTTTTCCCTTGCCTATCGCGATGGCGAGTGGGACTTGTCTGTCATAGCCGACGGTGCAACAGCGGAGGAAGCTAGATTGCGGGCCTTAGAGGAGTATGCGGCGGGAGGCTTTGATCTCTTACTCGAGAGGTATGAGGCGATGGGTGGCAACGTCTCGGCGTCGGACCTGCTATTGGACGTCAACAAGCAGACGCCGGCTCGTGGAAGTGCCATCGTTGACAGATCCGAGGAGGGGCTCGTGGAAGATCCGTTGATCGCGGCGCTTCGTCGCCGCGGCAAGCTGCCTGCTCACCAATCCGTGGCCGACTAAGCAGAAGTTGCACTAGTAGGTCGTGAAGAATCCGTTTCGTCCTCACGGTTTGGCGCGGCGGGCAGGGCATGCCCTTGTCGGTGCTGCCCCCCGCGCCGGCTGGGCCACACCATCTGCGCGCGCTGTTTGAGCCGATCGAATCTGCAGGAGCCGGCGGTTGGGGGCCCACCGCCCGCCCGCACGGTGCCTATCGGCATGTGCTCGGGAGGGTCTTGTCCGTGTCCCTACGGAGTCGGCTGGGCCTCATTGCTCAGAGGTCGGAGCTACGGGTCGTGCTGGATCTGCTGGGGGCGGTTGGGCTCGCGGAGCCAAGCCGGTGTCGGCTCGGTCGTGCACCCGACGGCCTGGCCTCGCTGGGAGCGTGGTCGGGAGACGGTGTGCTTGGCCAGTCTTCGCGTGGTGCCCTACAAGGGGGGGGCGTTGCGTCGCTGAGCAGGTGATCCTCCAGTGAGCCTTGAGTCAAACGGCTGAGTGCCTAGCCCGCTCGCGTGGCGGGCTCTGCAGGGTCCCCGAGCTAAGGCTGGTGCGACCGCTGCGTACCTGAAAAGTCGGCTGGCCTTCGACGACTGGAGGAAGACCGGAGCCGCGTCGACATGGTCGGCGGCATGCGTCTCTCTGCAGCGGCGTTCGGTCGCGACACCACGCCGTACCCCAGGGGTCGTTCCCCGATGTGCCCGGCGTCGACGGCGACCGCCGATCTCACCGGGATCGGTGAGCCACGGCCCGTGACGGTCGAGGTGATGAGGGCGGCCGTCCTCGCGATCCGGGCCGGCGCCTTCGACGGCCGGAGCAGAGCTGAGGCGGCCGTCGGCGGAGGTGGGCAGGACGCCTCGCTTGAGTCCCGGACGTCTCGCTCGGATGGCGTGCGTCTGCCCTGGGCCGGCGCCCACCTCGGCGGTCCCGTGGTGCTGGTCCTGGCGGGGCATGCCGGAGCGGGCGCGTCGACGGTCGCGCTGGCGATCGCCGAGGGACTGGCGTACCGCCGACCGGTGCAGCTCGTGGAGTACGCCAAGCCGGCGCTGTCGGGGCTGGCGGCTGCGTCGAGCATCGAGCTCGGGGCGGACGGCCCCTGGCGGCGCGGTCGTCGCGGTGGGCTTGAGGTCCTTCGCCTTGCTGGAGGTCCGGCCGAGACAGGGCCACCGCGGCTACCTGAGGCAGCCGGCGTGGAGCGGTTGTTGGTCGTCGATGCCGGCTGGTCTCTGACCACTGAGCTGCTCGGGGCCGAGTCCGTGCGGGCATTCGGGCACGGCGAGCGGGTGGTCGTGGTGACTCGGGGGACGGTGCCCGCCGTCCGGCAGACCGAGCATGTTTTGAGCACCATCGGCGGCGAGGCCCTGGTGGCTGCGGTGGGGCCGGCCCGCTGGCCACGGGCGGTGGAGGCCAGCTCCGGACCGCTCCTGAGCAAGTTGCGGTCCTGCGGGCGAGTGGTCCCGGTTCCGGTCGACCGGCGGCTGGAGACAGCCGGCCTGACCGCGGACGGGTTGCCGAGGCGGGTGGCGGCCGCGGGGCGGTCGCTGGCCGCGCTGGTGACGCCGGTCGTGCCGTCGCCTGACCAGCAACACCGCGTGCCGTCGACGCGGACGAGCCCGGCGCGAGGCCTCCGATGACGAGCGCACGCACGACCCGGGCCATGGCGGTGGAGATGGTGGATGCCGTCGTCACCCTTCTCGCCGGGCCGCATCTGCTGGACACCTGGCATGTGGCCGCTGCGCGCGGGGAGGTGGTCGCGGCGGTCTGCCCCGAGGCGCCGCCGGGAATGCAGACGTTCGCCGACGACGTGACGGCGTGGACGAAGTGGGGAGTCCTGGCGCTGATCGGGATCGGCGCCGTGGTATCGCTGGGCTCCATCCTGGTGGGGCGGATCTTCTCCCACCCACACGCCTCCCGCTACGGGGCGATGGGAGTCGCGGTCGTCGTCATGGTGGCGATCACCTACACGGTCATCCTGGTGATCCTGGATTCGATCACCGGCAGCGGGTGCACGTGATGCGCCGCGGTCGAGACGTCCACGGCGTCAGTGCGCCGGAGTGGGGCCCGGCCCGGCTGCTCGCCGTCCTCGGGCTCGGTGCTCTGGTCGCAACGGCGGTGTTCGTCGGGCTGGTTCTCGCGGTGATCGAAGCGGTGACCGAGGACGGACCGGGCACCACCGAGGCACCGCGACAGGCGGGTCCCTCCACGGACATGTCCCAGAAGGACGCACTCGCGGCCGCGCCGATGCCGTCCGCCGAGCCCGAGGCGGCGCTGCCCGGCCCGGTGTCGTCCCGTGTCGCCGGCGGGCTCGAGCTGCCCCGCCCCACGAGCATGGGTCCGGCGGACGTGCCCACCGGCTTTCCCCGCACTCCGGAGGGGGCGCTGGCGCAGCTGGCGGCGATCGACGTGACCGCGATGGAGAGCGGGTCACTGGACGGCGTGCGGCGGGTGATCGCCGAGTGGGCCGCCCCGGGCGGCCCCACCCCGACGACGTGGTCCGGGGTGGACGGCATGGCCCGGCTGCTGTCGGCCGCCGGCCTGTCCGGCGCCGGATCTCCCCAGCTGGCCGTCGTGGTCCGCCCGGTGATGGGAATGATCAAGGGCACCGTGGGCCCGGACTTCGCGGTGGCGTGCGTCGACTTCGAGCTCACCGTCACCGTGGAGCGGACCTCGCGGACCGCGATCGCCGACTGCCAGCGCATGACCTGGACCGGGGACCGGTGGGTGATCGGCGCCGGGACCGAGCCGGCGCCGGCGCCGTCCATCTGGCCCGGCACCGAGGCGGCCATCGCCGCCGGCTGGCGGGACCTCCGCCATGTCTAGGGCGCTGCCGCGACGGCCCATCGGATGGATGCGCCTGTGCACGATGGCCGTCCTGCTGGCGATCACCCTGGGGGCCTGCCTCGCGGCGACCGCACCGGCGTCGGCCGACCAGGTGTGGGCCTTTCCTCCGGCGCCGGCCGCGGACGACGGTGCGCTGTCGTGCCTGCCGACCGACCCGTTCTGCGTCGCCGGCGAGGCGGCCGGAGCGGTGGTCACCGAAGTGTGGATCAGCGCCATGGTGTCGCTGTGGGAGGCCGGGCTGTGGCTGCTGCGCCTGGCCTTCGCGGTGGTCGGCGCCCTGACGACCCCGGACCTGTCCGCCGACGGCCCGCTGGCCGGGGTCTATCCGGTGACCTTCGGCATCGGCGCCACGGTGGCCGGCCTGATGGCGCTGCTGCAGCTGGGCGCCGCGGCGGTGCGGCGGGACGGGCAGACGCTGGGCCGGCTGCTGGTCGGGCTGGTCCAGTTCGGGCTGGTCTGGGCCGGCTACGTCGCCGTGGCGGCGCTGCTGGTCACCGGCGTCTCCGGGCTGACCACCGCCCTGCTGCGCAGCCTGCTGGGCATCGACACCCTCGCCGCCTTCGACCCCTCGATCAGCGTGGGCCGCGACCTGGTCGACGGCACGGTCGCAACCGTCCTCGGCGTCTCCTCCATCTTTCTGCTGGTGCCGGCCAGCGTCGGCTACCTGCTGCTGATGCTGGTCCGCGAGGCGGCGCTGATCGTGCTGACGGCCACCTCGGCGATCTCGGCCGGCGGCCTGCTGGCCCAGGCCTCGAGCGCCTGGTTCTGGCGCAGCCTGCGCTGGTTCCTCGCCGCCCTGCTGGTCTCCCCGGTCGCCGTGCTCGTCCTCGGCGTCGGCGTGACCATCACCGAGGGCATCCTCACCGGGGCCGAGGAGACCAGCACCGAGGCCGCGGTCGGCATGGCGGTGGTCGGCTGCCTGCTGGTCCTGCTGGGCGCCGTCTGCCCGCTGGCGCTGTTCCGGCTGCTGGCCTTCGTCGACCCGGGCACCTCCAGCGGAGCGGCGCTGCGGCAGTCGCTGACCGCCTCCGGCGGCGTGCTCGGCGCCCTGCAGCGCCTCGGCGGCCGGGGTGGTGGCGCCGCCGCGGGCGCGTCCTCGGCCGCCGTCGGCGGGGCGGCCGCCTCGGGCGCGGCGGCCCGGATGGCCGGGAACCGCACGCAGGGTGAGTCGACCGCCGACGCCGCGACGCAGGGCCGGTTCGCCGGTGCGCTGTCCGCGCTGACCGCCGGGACCACGCAGGCCGGCCGGCTGGCCGCCGGGGTGGCCGCCTCGGCCGCCGACGTGCTCTCCGGTGCTGGCGTCGGGCACACCGATCCCTACTTCGGGCAGCCGGTGAACGGCCGCCCGGCGGCGGGCGGCGTCGGGAGTGCAACGGGGGCGCCGGGTCGGCGGCGGGGCGGGCGGTCGGTGCGCCCGGGCGGCGGCCCGCCACGGGGCGTTGCGGGTGCCGTTGCGCACCCGGCGGTCGACGGCGATGCCCGCGAGCGGCCGGTGGTGGTCTGGCCGGCCCAGCAGGCCGACGGCACGGGCCCCGGAGGCCGGGACGAGGTCGAGCCGACGGTTCCCCGGGCGCCGCGGGGCGATCCGCCCGCGGACGGCGGTGGGCGATGAGCGCCCGCTACGGCGACTACGCCAAGGACGACGCGGGCTGGTTCCTCGGGATGACCGGCGCCCAGCTGGCCTTGGTCGCCCTCGCCGGCGTCCCGCCGCTGCTGGCCCTGAACGCCCAGGCGTGGGGGCTGCTCGTCCTCTGGCTGCCGGTGTGGGCGCTGTTGGCCGCCGTGCTGCTGGTTCCCGTGCGGGGCCGCGCCGCCGGTCGCTGGTTCGGCGATCTCTGCCTGCACGGCATCGGAGGCGCCATGGGCTGGACGGTGTTCGGCTCCCGGGCCGCGGCAGGAACGGCCGACGACCTGACCACGGCGGACCTGCCGGGCGTGCTGGCCGGCATCCGCACTCACGACGGGCCGCCGTTCGGGCAGCTGTTCACCCGCCCGGTGATCGTGCAGGACCTGGCGGCGCGCACCTGGGCGGCGGTGGCGCGGATCGACCATCCCGGCATCGGGCTGGCCGAGCCGGCAGACCGCGACCGGATGGGCGCCGGGCTGGCCGAGCTGTGCGAGCTGGCCGCCCGCACCGAGCTGGTCGACGTGCTGGCCCTGCAGGTGCGGACCGTGCCCGACGACGGAGCCGAGCGGGCCGCCTGGGAGCGCGCCCACACCCGCCCCGAGGCGCCGGCGCTGGCCGTGCGGGTTAACGCGCTGCTGGGGGCCGCCCTCACGCCGGCCGCGGTGCGCACCGAGGCCTTCGTGACCGTCGTCGTCGGCGAGGCGCGGACTCACCGGGCCGCCCGGGAGGCCGGTGGGGGCGTGGACGGCCGCGCCCGGGTGCTGCACGGGGTGATGGCCGAGGTGGAGGCCGCGCTGCGCGGACCGGTCGGCTGCACCTCCGTGACCTGGCTGGACTCCGCCGCGCTGGCCGCCGCGGTCCGCACCGGATTCGCCCCCGGCGACCGCGCCCAGCTGGTCGCCGCGGACCTGGCCGCCGCCGCGGATCCGCAGCTGGCGGCCGGCGTGCCGATGGCCGCCGCCGGCCCCACGCTGGCCCGCGCGGAGCTGCGGCACTACGTGCACGACGCGTGGGCGTCGGTCACCGACACGATCCTGCTGCCCGACTCCGGCGCGGTGCTCGGCGCCCTGGCGCCGGTGCTGGTGCCCACGACGGCGGGGGAGCGGCGCAGCCTAACCATCTTCCTCGCCCCGCTGCCGCTGGAGCGGGCCGCCCGGCTGGTCGGCCGGGAGGACATGAGCGCCAGCACCGGCAACGAGCTGCGCGCCCGGATGGGCTTCCGGCAGCGGGCCCGGCAGCGCCGGGACACCGAGCGGATCGGCGCCGCCGACGAGAAGCTCGCCGCCGGGCGCGCGCTGGTGCGCCCCGCCGTCGCCGCCTGCGTCACCGTGCCCGGCACCTGGCCGGTCGCCGAGCACGGCCGCCGGCTGGACGCCTCCATCCGCGCCGCCGGCTACGTGCCGCTGCGGCTGGACCTGGCGCAGGACTCCGGGTTCGCCGCCGCCGCCATCCCCCTCGGCGTCGGCCTGCCCCACCGGCGGGGCCGACGATGACCCGGCGCTGCGACCGGCGGGGCCGCGAGGTCGCCGTCCTGCTCGACGACTTCGGCCACCGGCTGCCCGCCCGGCCCACCGTGGAGCAGCCGCCGCGGGAGCGGGGCCCGTTCGCGCAGCCGGTGCCGCGCCGCGGGCCCCGCGGCCGCGGTCTCGGCCGGGCGGCGACGCCGGCGCCGCTGACGGTGTGGCGGATGACCTCGGAGCAGACGCCGGTGGTGTGGCCGCTGATCGCCACCAGCGGACTGCCGCCCACCGGCGCGCAGATGGGCATCGACCTGCTGTCGGGCGGGGCGTTCTACTGCGATCCGATCGGCTGGGTCACCGACGACGACATCCCGGTCACCAATCCCAACGTCGTCGTCTTCGGCAAGCCCGGCCGCGGCAAGTCCGCTACCGTCAAGGCCCTCGCCCTGCGGATGCTGGGCTTCGGCTACCGCACCCTGGTCCTGGGCGACACCAAGGACGAGTACGAGCCGCTGTGCCGGGCGCTGGGCGTGGAGCCGTTCGTTCTCGGCTCCGGCCTGCCCGCCCGGATCAACCCGCTGGCCTTCGGCCCGCTCGGTTCCGGGTGGGAGCGGCTGGACGAAGCCGAGGCCCGGCGCCGCGGGGCCATCCTGTTCGCCCGCTGGCTGGTGCTGCTGCGCGGCCTGGTCGGCTCCCAGTCCGTGCCGTTCGGCCCGGTGGAGGAGACCGCGGTCGGGGAGGCGCTGCGGCTGCTCACCGGCCACCGCACCGGCGCCAGCCGGCTGACCGAGGTCACCATCCCGCGGCTGTGGCGCGCCCTGGACGAGCCGCCCGACGAGCTGGTCGCCGGCTGCCGCTACGCCGACCGCCGGCACTTCCTCGACGCCACCCGCACGCTGCGCGACGCCCTCGGGTCCCTGGTCAAGGGGTCCCTGGCCGGGCTGTTCGACGACCACACCACCATCGCCGTCGACTGGCGGGCACCGATCCAGTCCCTGTCGCTGTCCCGCCTGGAGCCGCTCGGCGACTCCGCCGTCGGCATCGCGCTGACCTGCCTGAACTCGTGGGGGCAGGCGATGCGGGAGATCGCCGACCCCGGCGACCTGCGCATCGTCATCCGCGACGAGACCTGGCGGCAGATGCGCCTGGGTGTGGAGGCGGTGCGGAGCCTGGACGCCAACCTGCGGCTGTCCCGCCGCGACGCCGACGTGCAGATCCTGCTGGCCCACAAGCCCTCGGACATGCTCACCGCCGGCGACGCCCCCTCCCAGGCGGTCGCCATCGCCCGCGACCTGCTGCACCTGTGCGACGTCAAGGTGCTGCACGGCCAGGACCAGGCCGTCGGCGACGAGCTCGGCGCCATGCTCGGCCTGGCCCCGACCGCCCAGCGGGTGGTCACCGGCTGGGCGGTCGCCGGCCAGGGCCGCGCCCTGTGGCTGGTGGGGGACCGGGCGTTCAAGGTGCAGACCGTTCTCACCGCGCCGGAGCTGCGGCTGACCTTCACCAACGAGGCCCTCACCGCCGGCGGCCCGGCGTGAGCGGGGCGGCGCGGGCCCGGCTGTGGTGGGCGGCCGCTCCCGCCGCGGTCCCGGTGGTCGGCGCCCTCGCGCTGCTGCTGGTCCCGCTCGCGGTCCTCGCCGCCCCCGAACCGACGGCGTCGTCGGCCTGCGCGCGGGCCGGCACCGGCGCCACCGTCGCCGGCCTCGAGCTGGACGCCACTCAGATGGGGCAGGCGCAGACCATCGTCACCGTCGCCGCGACGATGGGCCTGGACCCGTACGCGGCGACCGTGGCGCTGGGCACCGCGCAGCAGGAGTCCCGCCTCCGGATGCTGGCCAACGACGGCCGCAGCCCCGAGCTGACCGCCGCGCAGGCGGCCGTGACCGCGACCAGCCTGCAGTACGCGCACGACGGGCTCGGCGCCGACCACGACAGCGTCAACATTTTCCAGCAGCGCTGGCTGGCCGGCTGGGGCACCGTCGCGCAGCTGATGGACCCCGTCTACGCCGCCGAGGCCTTCTACCGGCGGCTCATCCAGGTGCCGGACTGGCGGACCCTTCCGCTCACCCGGGCCGCGCAGGCGGTGCAGATCTCGGCGGCCGGCGGCGCCTACGCCCGTTGGGAGCCGTTCGCCCGCGAGCTGACCGCGCTGCTGTGGCCGGCCGCCCGTGCGGCGGCCGCCGACCCGGCCGGGGCTGTGGCTGGGATCTGTCCGGGCCTGCCGGTCGCCGCCGGGGCGTGGAGCCGGCCCACCGCCGGCACCGTCACCTCCGGCTACGGGCCCCGCTGGGGAACGCTGCACGCGGGGATCGACATCGCCGGACCCCGCGACGCCCCCGTCTACGCGGCCGCCGACGGCACCGTGGTCGTCGCGGCGTGCACCAGCGCCTACTGCGACCGCGACGGCGGCCTGGATCTCGCGGGTTACGGCAACCTCGTCGTGCTCGACCACGGCGGCGGCGTAACCACCCGCTACGGGCACCTGTCGGCCTACGCGGTCCGGGCCGGGCAGCCGGTGCGCGCGGGGGCGCTGATCGGCTTCCAGGGGTCCACCGGCAACAGCACCGGCGTCCACCTGCACTTCGAGGTTCGCCGCGACGGCGTCCCGGTGGATCCGGCGCCGTGGCTGGCCGACCGCGGCGTCGACCTGCACGCCCCCGGCCCCGGATGACCACGCCCGCCATCGGAGGAGGAGCCATGCACGGACCAGCGTTGGGACGGCGGCGATGAGCGCCGGCCCGTCGCGCGCCGACGTCGGCCCGGCCTCCTGGGAGATCCCGGTCGCGGCCGCGCTGACGTGGGCGGCGGCCGCCGCGCTGCTGCTGCCGGCCGGCCGCGCCGCCGCCGCGGCGCTGGCCGGCGGCGGCTGGGTGTGGCCCAAGGGGGCGGCCGCCCTGGTGTCGTCGGTCGGCGGGCTGCTCACCGGGGACGCCACCGCGGGCCTGAACGCCGGGCAGGCGGCGGCGGTGCCGTCGTCCGCCCTCGTGTACGGCGTCACCGCGGCGGTGCTCGGGCTGTTCGGGGCCGGCAGCGGGGGAGCGGCCCGGGCCGCGCACCGGCGGCTGGGCGGCCCGTCCGGGATGGCCACCCGCGGCCAGGTCACCGACGTGCTCGGCCGCGGGCGGCTGCACCGGGTCGCGCCGGTCGTCCGGCCCGACCTGGCCGCGGCCCGCCGGCGCGGAGCCCGCCGCGCCGCGCACCGGGAGGTGGGCTGGCGGCTGGGCCGCGCCGCCGTGCCCGCCGCCGGGGAGCTGTGGGTGCCGTTCGACCGCACCACCGGCGTCTACGGGCCGCAGGGCTCGGGCAAGACCCTCGACCTGCTGGCGCCGGCGCTGCTGTCCGCGCCGGGCGCGGCGCTGGTGACGCTCACCAAGGCCGAGGACCTGCTGCTCACCGTCGGCCCGCGCGGCGACGGCGACCGGCCGGTCGCCGTGCTCGACCCCTTCGGGGCCGTGCCCGGCCTGCCGGAGCTGGTCTGGGATCCGGTCGCCGGCTGCGCGGATCCGATGGTCGCCGAACGCCGCGCCAAGGCCTTCACCGCCGGCACCGTCACCGGCGCGGTCACCGACGGCAACACCGACAGCGCGGCCCGGTTCTACTCCTTCGAGGCGGCCAAGGTGCTGCAGGCCTACCTGCACGCCGCCGCACTCACCGGCGGCACCCTCGAGGACGTCCTGGCGTGGGCCGCCCATCCGCAGGCCTCCACGCAGCCGGTCGACATCCTGCGCGGCCACCCCGGTGCCGCACCGCTGTGGGACGGGCTGCTGCACGGCGCCCTGCAGGGCGACCCCCGCACCGCCGGCAACACCGCCACCACCGTCCAGCAGGCGCTGGCCCTGTTCTTCCAGGCCGGCATCCGCCGACGCTGCGTGCCCGGGCCCGGCCGCCCGGCCACCGACGTCGCCGCCTTGCTCGCCGCCGGCGGCACCCTCTACCTGCTCGGCCGCGACGATCCCTACGCGTCGGCGTCGCCGCTGATGACCGCGCTGGCCGAGCACGTCCTCGACACCGCGCTGCAGCTGGCCGCCGCGGCGCCCACCGGGCGGCTGTGCCCGCCGCTGCTGGCCTGCCTGGACGAGCTGCCCTCCACCGCGCCGCTGCCCACCCTGCGCACCCGGATGGCCAACGACCGGGCCCTGGGCGTCAGCTTCCTGTACGCCGCGCAGACCTGGCGGCAGCTGGTCATCGTCTACGGCGAGGACGAGGCCCGCGCGCTGTTCGGGCTCACCAACGTCGTCGTCGCCTTCGGCGGCGGCAAGGACGGCGGCTTCAACCGCGACCTGTCGGAGCTGACCGGCACCACGCGGGTGCGGCGCGCCACCTACACCTACGGCCGCGCCGGATGGGGCCGCTCCACCCACGGGGAGAGCGTGCCGGTGCTGCGGCCGGAGGAGATCCGCCAGCTCCCGCCCGGCCGGGCGCTGGTCGTCGCCGAGCACGCGCCGCCGCTCCTCGCCCGGCTCGACCGCTGCATCTTCGGCCGCGGAGGGCGGCTGCTGCTGGACGCCCAGGCCGCGGCCCGCTCCCGGGTCGCCGCCGTCCGGAACTCCGCATCCGGGCTGGGGGACTGTCTTGGATCGGCACCCGCCCCGACCGCGGCCGCCGGCCGCGCACCTGCCGACCGGCGGACACGGTGACCGCCCCCGAGCTCGTCACCCCCTTCCCCACGCCACCGCGGGCGGTGCGCACCGCCCTGGAGCAGCTGCGGCAGGCCGAGGACGGCGGCCTCGAGCCGGCCGGGCTTCCGCTGCTGGACCGGCCCTGGAATCCGGCCGGCTGCTCCCCGCACGTCCGCGCGCAGCTGTGGACCTGGCTGGACGACGTCGCCGCCTGGCTCAACCACACCTACGCCTGGCAGACCGCCGCTGCCATCCCCTCCTGCTGGCCCGCCCACCCCCACCTGGTGTCCGAGCTCGCGGTGCTCGCCTGCCTGCGGGTCACCGCCGCCGACGCCCTCGCCCCGCACGCGCTGGAGGAATGGCACCGCTACGCGCTGCCCGGCTTCCACCTACGGATGACCGAACGGCTCGGCATCGGCTGCCCACCCGGCCGGCACACCGACTGGCCTGCCCGCTCGTGGGCCGCCGAGTACGACACCCCCCGGGCCGCCGAGGCGCGGCGGGCCCTCTTCGACGGCGACGCCGGGCCCGGCCGGGCGGCCGGCACCGTGCGGCCGGGCCGGAGCACGCCGGGAGGAACACGGTGAGCGGCGATCCTCCGGCCCGTCCCGGCGACGGCGACTGGGTGAGCCTCGTGGACGGCGTCCGGGTCAGCCGCACCTGGATGACCCGGCACACCCCGCGGCTGCTGGCCGCCTGGCTCGACGCACTCACCCCCGAGGAGCGGCACACGGTCGCCGCCCGCATCCTGCGGATCGCCACCGAACTGGAGAGCGAACCCGACGACGGGAACGAGCCGGCCGCCGCACCGGCGTGGGAAGCCGTCGCCGAGCGGATCGATCCGCGCCTCCCACTCGGGCCGGACTGGCCGCCGTTGGCCGCCGCGCTCGACCGCGCCGCGGCCGCCGGCTACGACGTCGTCGGCCGGCTCCCCGCGCTCGCCGCCGCGGTACCGCTGCCGGACCGGCACCCGGCCCGGGAGCTGCACTGGCGGCTGCTCGACGACTGCCCGGCCGCCCTGCCGACCCTCGACGCGGCGACCGGGCGGTCCGCCCCAGGACCCGGCCCCGGCGTCCACAGCCCGGCCGGCGCTCCACACATCCCCGGGCCCATCTCACCGAATGAAGCGAACGGCGAAGCGTCGACCCGTGCCCCGACCACCCGAGGAGGAGATCCGCCGTGACCGCCGCATCGATCACCGATCCGCTCAGCTACGCCGCCGCGCTGCTCGACGCCGTCGGCGCCGACCGCGACCAGGTGCCCGCCGAGATCGCACTGCAGTGCCTGTACGCCGCCGAGCTCCTGGAGCGGGCCGGCGCCCGCCCCCGACCCACCGCGCTTCTCGACGGCGATCCGCGCGCCAGCCTCCGCACCGCCATGGGCGCCCTGGCCGCCCTGGCCGAGGACGTCTTCACCCACTCACCGGTTCTCGACGCCGCCCGGACCGCCCGCCATGCCCTGCGCCGGCTGGGCTGAGCGGTGGCCACCACGCTGCAGCAGCTGCTCGATGACCTCGCCGAGCAGGCTGGCGCACCAGCTCCGGCGGCAGCCATCGAGGACGTCACCGGAGCGCTGTCCCACCTGGGCCGGGCGCTGACCGGACTGACCGACGACGGGCTCACCCCGACGGCCAGTGCCCGGCAGTCGACCAGCACCGAGCTCGCCGATGCCTGCGCCACCGCCGGCCGGCTGTGGCCGACCACCGGCGGACCGCTCACCGACCTCGCCGGCGCCGCCGCCGACCTGATCGGCCGGGACCGGGTGAGCATGGGCCGCGCGCATCGGTGGGCGGTCACCGTGGAGCTGGCCGAGGTGGCCGATCGGTGCGCGCGGCTGGGGCGCCGGTTGCTCCCGGAAAGTGCGGCCCCGGAGCTGGCGTTCGTCCGCATGATCGCCGCCGCCGTCGAACGCGACGCACAGATCGATCCGCCGAACGCCGAGGGGGCCGCGGTGCTCGACCGCCTCGTTCCCATGCCCCGTCCGCCGTCCGGGGAGACCGCCGTGACGGCCCTGGACGCCTCGGCGGCGCTCGTCGCGGCTCTGGACCGGGCTGGGCAGGCCGGCAATCTGGCACTGCGGGACTTTCGTGCCGGGGTCGCCGCCGCCGAGATCACCTGCCGTTACGCCGCTTTCACGACGGGCCGGGCCGGGGGAGACGCCGGACCGCTCCTGGTCACCGGGCTCGCGTGGCAACTGGCCGGCCGCGCCAGCACGGTCTTCCACGACGGCCAGCGAGAAGAGGCCGGCGACCGTCGAGGTGTCGTCGCGTGGGCGCAGGCGCTCGTGGGCGCGCTGCGTCACGAGGTGGAGGCAGACGCCGGCACAACCGCACGGCGCGATGGCAGCGAGCCGGTGGACGTGGCCGCAGCGGCCCAGCGGGTCACCGGCCAGTTGCCGGCCCTGGGCGGCAAACTCATCGTCGCTGTCGGCCGCTGGTCCCGCACCGGTCGGCTGTACGCCAACGCCCGCGACCTGCCGCCCATGGAGAACATGCCGTTGGATCGCGTGTCGGCGGTGATCGCCGGACGCCAGGTGCGGGCCAGCGGCACCGACCTCGACCGCCTCCGGCTGGCCGTCGGCCGCGCCGCGGACCTGTCAACCGGACTGACCCACGTACTCGCTTGCGCCGCGTCACCGGCGACCGCGTCCCAGCGGCCTCTCCCGAGCGCGCCCGAGCGTCTACTCGACCGCGCGCACGCCGCCGCCCTGTCTCTCGCCGCCGTCCGATCCGGGCCGGATGCTGCTAGGGGTGTCCTTCCAGCGCCGCCCGACCTCTGATCACCCGGATCCGGCCCGCCCCTGAGGGTGCGGGGCGCCGGGCAGCGCCGCTGGCGGCCATCTTCGTTGACGGGCTCCCGTGCCCGCCTCCACGACCGGGGCCCTGTCGTTCGGGTGGTTGTCGGCCAGGACGGTGTGCTGGGGGCCGTCGTAATCCCTCTGTCGAGTGGTGTGCGCCTCACGCCCATGTCCCCCGACCGCGGGCGGTCGCGACCATCGGTTCCTGGACCGTGCGCTGAGGGGGACGACCGTGGTGCTGGATCTGCTGCAGGTGTGGTTGAGCCTGACGGGGGTGGCGGTGGCGCTGATCGTCGGCGTGCTGTTCACCGCGGCCCGACTGTGGAACGACTCCCGGGCGGTGGACGACGAGCAGCCCGTGGGCGCGGTGGCCGACTGACGACCCGTTCATGACGAGCTACTCGGCGACGACGGCGCTGCCGTACGAGCACCTGGAGCGGGCCACCGCCGGACTGCGGGGCGCGCTCCGCCAGTTGGTGCTCGACGACGGCGCCGGCGAACTGCCCGACTGGTCGACGCTGCAGGTCGCCGGCCCGGTGACGACGACCGGCGCCCGTGGGCGGACCTGGAACGAGTACGCGGCCACCGTCAAGAGCCGGTCTCTCCGGGCCTGACGATCCCACTCCGACAGGGCATTCTGGTGGCGGGCTGACCTTGAAGGGCCGACTGCCGTGACGAGCTACCTCCTGCGGGTTTCTCCGCGCGCCCGAGCGGGAGCACAGGCTGTCGGTGCGATCCGACGGTCTGGCCGCTGAACGGATGTCTCCCTAAGCGCCCCTTAAGGGCTGGTCATCGAGCGTCCCTAGGCTCTCGACGTGGCTCAGGCTGGCGCGATCATCAACATCATCGGAGCGGTCCTCGTCGTCGCGGATGCCGTCTGGCGAGTGGCGAAGAAGACCAACGTCATGGACGGGGGAACCCCGGCCACGGACTTCGATGCCGAGCTGCGGAGGGACAAGTGGCGGGCGCTGGCGATGTCTCTCCCCGGCCCAGTCCTGGTCGTCGTTGGAGCCGTCCTGATGTTCATCGGGGACTGAACGCCCCCTGGTGGCGCGCCAGCTCACTGTCCGAGTGGAGAGCTTGCGGCGGCTCGGGCGGCGTGCCGGAGACTGGTGACCTTGCTGCTCCATGAGTCGATGTCCGCGATCAACTGGTCGAGCAGTGTCCGGTCAACGATGTAGGCCTCGGCGGCTGGCTTCGGTCCGGCGGTCCATCGATACAGCGTCTGTTGTCCGTCGGGCGCCGTTGCGGGGCGGGAGTGCATCACGCCGTTCCGTCGACTGGCGAGGTCGCTGAGCGCCTGGCCCGCGGTAGCGATGAACTGCTGGATGTCGGGATCGCTGATCTTGGCGACTGCTGCAGTGAGCCGCTGGGCGATGGCGCCGGTTGACTGGCCGGCCAGGTCGTCCACGCTCAACCCGCCGGGGTTGCCGAGCGCTGAGAGATCGCCGAGAACGCCCCACTCGAGGTGGCCCACCATGTACACAAGCTGTCCGATGCGCGTCAGGTAGTCGTCGGCGGGCAGCGGTACACGGGTGGGTTGAGCCATGGCCGGCACGTTATGGCGTCGCCGCACGGGCCCGCTCTCCGAGGTCCTGGAGTCCCCTACCGGGGCCCGGTCAGAACTTGCGGAGGCGACCGGGTGGCTGAAACTGGTCGTAGTTGACCCAGGCCTGCCCGGCGCCGTCCACGTCGGCGATGTCGGCGTTCCGGGGGTCCGCGTCGGCCGCGAAGGTGGCCGACGCGGCGATGCCTAGACGCTACGGTGAGTCGGTTGGGGAGAACGGCAGCAGAGCCGGGTCGACCTTGGCGGCCCGGTCCAGCGCAGCCGCTCCCTGTGACCCATAGGCCGCCCTTACGGCGGGGCTAGGCGGGTGTCCCCAAGCGGCCCACTACGAGACATCCAGCAGCCGGGCACAGTTGCATGTCGTGGACGTCGTCGTAGAGGTTGGTGACTGGGAGCACGAATGCTGTGGGGAAGCGATCGAGCGGAACCAACTCGTCGACTTCCAATGCATCCGCAGCACGGGGCCAGATGGCCGTCGGCGCTTCGTGGAGACTCACCACGGCGGCCTTGACGTTCAAGCTGATGCACGCGTTCAAGGGCGGGTGACGTGGATCGAGGTGGTGCAAGACGGCGGGCTAGCAAATCCTCGCCTCGTGGCACGCCATCCGATCCCGCAACCCCCTGGGCCCGGCGTTCCATAGCGGCCCACTCTAGGGCGCCGAGACGCAACGCCAGGCGGCGAAGATGTCCAGCGCTCGTGAGAGGAGCCGAACTCCGGCCCAGGGTCCCCTCCATCTCTGACGGACCGTGCGAGGTGGCACCGTTGCAGCGCGCCTTGACGTCTAAGTCCCTACGCCGCTTGTTTTAGCCTTCTCATGCGATAGTTGATAAAGACGCGAGGCCCGCTCTGAAGCGGCGTCTCCCTCGTCGTGCCGCCCGGCATCCTGCAGGATCGATCCAAGCCTGTCCAATTCGCCTGCCTCTGCTCCATGGTCCCCGAGTTGTCCGTAAAGCTCGACGGCACCGGTCAGCGCGGTGATTGCCTGCTCCACCTGTCCCACATCAAGCAGAACCGAAGCGACGTGGCCGCATGCCCTGGCAGCACCCGCGAGATCTCCGGCATCCAGAAGCAATCTTCGGGCATTGTCAAAGGCGGCGATCGCCTCCGGAGGCCTTTCTGCAAACCAAAATACCAGTCCCCGACTCATCCAGGCGTGTCCCTGGCCATGCTGATCCTCTGTCTCCTCGAAGGCGCTAAGCGCCTGGTCGAGAGTCGCGAGCGCTTGATCCTTCTGCCCGACTTCCTGTAGCGCAAGGGCTAAACTGAGGGACGCGAATCCTTCACCACTTCGATCGCCGATTGCACAGTAGATCTTCTGGGCGGACTTCAGAGTGCTGACGGCCTGATCTAAGTCTCCTTCCTCGGAAAGGATAAGGCCGCTAGTCAGCAATATCTCTGCCTGACGGCGCCCGTCGCCCGTCGCGCGATAGCCCTCAAGTGCGCACCTATCTGCCGCGAGAGAGGGGTCAAACTGTGCGTCGCGTCGGAGGATCGAGGCGAGGTTGCTCCATGCCTGTGCCTCCTCATGTCGGTCGCCTCCTTCCTTATGGATAGCAATAGCCGTCCGGCAAGCTGCAATCGCTTCAGAATATTGCTCTTCGTCCCCGAAGGCTAGGGCGAGATTGTTCCAACTTAACGCCTCGTGATATCGGTCCTCCAAGCTGCGATGAATTTCAATTGACTCCTTCAAGACGACTATGGCGTCTCCTCCTCGCGAACTTGCCCGTAGTGCCAGGCCAAGGTTGGTGCATGCCAATGCGTCTCCATGTCGGTCATCCAGATCCCGAAAGAGAGCACGGGCTTGCTCCAGCACCGCAACAGCATCTTCGGGACGCCCTACCTCCTGCAAAGCAATGCCGAGGTTTGTCAATGCTTTGGCCTCGCCGTAGCTGTCATCCGTTTCCTGGCAGCAGGCTCGCGCCTGGTCGAGTGCGGGGATAGCTTCCTTGAATCGCCGCACCTGAAGCCTCACCAAGCCAAGGTTATTCAACGCCTTTCCCTCAATTCCCCGGTTACCGATAGCTTGTCCAATTTCTCGAGCGCGCTCCAATGCTGGCTGGGCTTCGCCGAATCGCCGCATCTGCTGCAAGGCTGTCCCCAGGTTAATCCAAGCGCTGACCTCGCCGCGCCGATCTGCAATTTCGACACAGATGGCCCGCGCCTTGCGAAGCGCGCTACAAGCCTCCTCAAATTGCCGCATTTGCTGCAGCGCTGCCCCCAGGTTGCACCACGCTTGCCCTTCGCCGTACTGGTCTCCGACCTCTCTGCACATACTTGCGGCCGAGCGAAGTGCGACACAGGAATGAGGGAATTTCCGAGTCTCCCTCAATGCGCCTCCAAGGTTGATCCACGCCCGGCCCTCCAGGAGTCGATCTCCGGTACTTTGTGCGCACGAAAGGCCAATTGATGCCGTCATGAGCCAATCTTGCAGGTGGCGTGTGTGCGTGAAGAAGGGAGAGAGGGACACGGCTAGGTTGGCGCAGGTGGACTGATGAGAATCCTCTTTGCTCGCCGATCGGATTACTGAGACTAGGGATGTGCGCTCCTGCCTGAACCACCCTAATGCGCTCTGCTGGGTGTCAAAGTCCGTCGGCGCGGCGTCTCCAGGGACCGCGATGTAGCGGCGTTTGGCAGCCGACGCGGTAGAGGCGCAGTGCCGAACTAAACGATCCAGCGCGGACTTGCGCTCCCCTGGCCGCAGTTGCTCCGTCGCGTATAGTCGGACCAAATCGTGCATGTGCCATCGCTTGGCTCTTCTATCTATTAGGTGTGCCCGGCCCAATCTCATGACGCTGAGTCGAGCTTCCGCGATTGCTTTCCCGCAGGCCGCCGAGATCATCTCGAGGCTACTATCTGGGCCGGGCGTGACAGAAGCTATCCGAAATACCCAAGCCAAGTCCTCGCTGAGGCGAGCATAGGAGAGGTCGAAGGCCGCTCGAACTGCCCAGTCCTCGGTGAACGTCATCGCCGAGAGCCGCGTGCGCTCTTCTATCAGGCCATCAAGTAGCTCGGCAGCTGGCAGGTCGGCTTCTACGGCTAGCAGAGCCGCCACAATTTGAAGCGCGAGTGGAAGGCCCGCGCATACTTCCGCCAGCCGGCGCACAGTGTTGGGGTCATCGGCAAGCCGACTATCACCGGGATGACGGCGCCTTAGGGCGACCTTCAAGACCTCGATACCGTCGTCCACTCCAAGGGCGCTGATCCCAAGCAATTGTGCTGGGAGTTCTCCGAGCGTGTCTCTCGAGGTGATTAGGACTCGATGGATGCGGTCTTGTGGCAAGAGAGACCGTACTTGCCGGGAATCGCTTACGCTGTCGAAGATCAGCAATACAGATTTCCCGTTGGCGGCAAGACGGGAGAGTCGATCATGGTACGCCGTGGCTTGCTCATCCTCCGAGGCCGGAATGTCGTCTATATTGACTCCGAGGGCACGGAGAAGCCCGCCAAACAACTGTGGCGGCCAAATGCGCTCCTCCGGATCTAAGTCATAGCCGTTCAGATCCATGAATAGCGCTGCGCCGGGGAACCAGTGGCGTGACACAGCAATCGCCGCAGCTTTGCGAACCAACGCGGTCTTCCCGACGCCCGGCAGCCCAGATATTGCCGCGGCCCCGAGGTAGCTTAGGTTGCTGGAGCTCTTGTCAACTGGGTGTGGATTGAGGATGCCCAACAGCTGTTCAAGGTCTGCGACGCGAGCAACGAATCCCGTCGCGTCTTGGGTCGGGCTTATCGTCAGGACTGCAGCCGCGGCGCGCCGCGTCCGGTTGAAGATCGTGATATTGCCGCCTGCGGTGACATTGGTCAGGCGGACCTCTACTTTGCTTAAGCCCGACGCTTCTGCCGCGGAAGGGGCGGGCTGACCTCCCGCACCTAAGGGTTTGTCGGACTTCGGCGCTCCTCTTCAATGCCAGCGGTTATTCCGGTTATCTCGATCTCGCTGTTCACTTTCCAGTCTTGGCCATGTACTCCTGTGTCGCGAGAACGCACGTCTCGAATGCGAACCGCCTCGGCCTCAAGTCGAGCCAAGTCGATGCCTCGTGCCGTTGCCACCGTTGGTTCATGTTCTCTGACGGCGGAGATCAGTCGCCTAGCGGCCTCCAACAACTCGGCGTCCTCATTGGCATTGGCGGCGGTGAGGTCTTCGGCGAGAGAGAGTCGTTTAGGCTCGGACTCAGGCTTGGACTCCAGCGGGGTGACGCTTACGTGTTGGTATCGCTCTCCGAAGAGGCGCTTGAGTGCGGCGTAGGCATCCTTAACGGCCTGACTAGCAGTGTCCTGCAATCCGGCCGATGCTCCGAGGACAACCGCTGTGACGATCACTGAGACCGGATCCATGCTCGTGATGGTCTCACGGTCAGGGTTTCTTGAGATCCCCTCTCAGCGCCGGAGAGTGCCTTCGCGCCAGAGCAAGGAGTCACATGGCGGGCTGCTCCAGGCCTACGTCCCTTAGGCCGCCTTTAGGGCGAGCTTGGGTGGCGGTACTAGGCCCTGTTTGAGAAGCCGTTCGCGGGCCGGGGCTGGCGTGTCGGTGCCGGGAAGAAGGCGAGGTCTCCGGTAGAGGGATCAACGACCAAGAAGACCCTCACCACGGAGACCTCGTGGACGGCACCCTACCCGCCGGTGCCCGCCATGACCTGACCGACGAGCAGTGGGCGATCCTGGCGTCGCTGCTGGAAGCGCTGCTGCCGGTCGGGCCGAAGCCCGGCAGACCCCGGAAATGGACCCTTCGCCAGCTCGTCGACGGCATCCGCTTTCGCACCCGGACCGGTTGTCCCTGGCGCGATGTGCCGGAGCGCTACGGCACCTGGCAGAGCATCTACGGGCTCTTCCGCGCTTGGCAGTTGGCCGGCACCTGGGCGGCGATCCTCACGGGCCTGCAGGCGCTGGGCGCCGAGGCCGGGTCGATCGAGTGGGTGGTGTCGGTGGACTCCACGATCAACCGGGCCCATCAGCACGCCGCCGCGCCCGCCGCCATCCCGAGACCCAAGCCGAGCCGCCGGTCGGGGAGCCGACCGATCATGCCCTCGGCCGCTCCCGCGGTGGCCTGTCGACCAAGGTGCATCTCGCCGTCGAGCAGGGACGCAAGACGCTGGCCACCGCGTTGACGCCCGGGCAGGCCGCCGACAGCCCCCAGTTCACCACCGTGCTCGGGCGGATCCGGGTGCCGCGCCGGTCCGGCCCGGGCCGGCCGCGCACCCGCCCGGACCGGGTGCTGGCCGACAAGGCCTACTCCAGCCGCGCCAACCGGGCCTATCTGCGCCGGCGCGGCATCCCGGCGACCATTCCGGTCAAGGCCGATCAGCAGGCCAACCGGCGGAAGAAGGGCTCCGCCGGCGGGCGACCGCCGACGTTCGACTCGGACCGCTACCGGCAGCGGCATGCCGTCGAATGCGGCATCAACCTGCACAAGCAGCACCGCGGCTTCGCCACCCGCTATGACAAGCTCGCCGTCCGCTACGAGGCCACCGTCCAAATCAGCGACATCGACATCTGGCTGCGCGACCTTTCAAACAGGCCCTAGCAGCCGTTCCCCGGAGGCGCAGCCTCAGTGCGCGCCCTCGCGATGGTCGTTGGGACGGAGGTTGGATGCCCCGGACAAGGCAGAGTCAGCGTGGAGGTCCACGGCGCGTGTCCTGACTGCTGGGATCGCCTGAGCCGGCTGCTTACCAACGGTAGTCCGGAGACGGGTCTGGCGTTGAGCACAGCCGTGTGGACGGTGCCTGGAGACACGTTGAGGGCCTCGGTCACCCGATCGATGCGGTCCAGCCATCGGGACGGCGGCGAGGCGGAGATGATGACCGCCGCCTCGCGGACCGTTCGCTGGACAGCGCCCGGGCGCCTGTCGTGCGCGGTGCCCATGACGCAGGCGTCGAGGAGGTGATCGGCGAGGTTGCTCGCGGTCTCGATCGCCGCCCGGAGTGCGGCGGCGCCTTGCTGAATGATCAGCCGCATCCGGGCGGGCGAATCGACGCTGGAGATCTTCGGCCTCGACCCGGGAAAGGTGCGCTGACTATCGTGGTGAACACGCCACGTCCGGGCAGAGCCGCCGGCCGGACGAACTACCATCTGGTCGCCACCCGGGCCACGCGCCGGGTGCCAGGACGAACGGACGGTGAAGTGGCGGGGCGGACACCCGGGACGGCTGGCGGTGGGCAGGCTCGGGGTGCGGTCGGGACCGCGCTCCGCGCGCTGCGTCAGCTGGTCGTCCAGGGTGAGCTCAAGCCCGGCGATCAGATCCGGCAGGACGAGATGGCCGCCGTGCTCGGAGTCAGCCGTGTCCCGTTGCGTGAGGCGCTCCGGGTCTTGGCCAGCGAGGGTCTGCTCACGCACCGACTCAACCAGGGCTACTTCGTGGCCGAGCTGAGCATCGACGAGTTCCGGCAGATCGTCGCCCTCCTCGAGTATCTGGAGACGGAGCTCATCAGGACTGCTCGGTGGCCGTCGCCCGAGGAGGTCGACCACCTCCGGGAGCTCAACGCGCGGCTGTCCGCGGCGACCTCGGACCTGAGCTCCGCGAGTGAACTCAACCGCGAGTTCCACTTCGCGGTCTTCCGCCTGTCGCCGAAGAAGGTCTTCGTCTCGGAGGCCGAGCGGTACTGGAATCTCGCCGAGCCGTTTCGAATGGTTCATGTCGCCACGGCCGATCGCGAAGAGATAGTCACCCAGCACGAGGATCTCGTCGATGCGCTCGCGGCGCAGGACCGAGTGCTGACCATCCGTGTGATGAACGACCACCGCCGCGACACGCTTGCCTCAGCGCTGGCCACATTGACAGCTCGCCCGGGCAGCCACTCCGACCGCGCTGTGAGCTGACAGCCACATTTGGCGCGAGCACGACCGTCTGCGTGAAGCCACGCAATCACCAGCCGAACCTCCGGCCGCGTAGGGGGCTCTCGGCGTTTCCGCCTTTGCTCGACTCATCCGAACTGGCGTCCGCCGCCGGTCTGAGGCCAGAAAGAAAGAGGAATCGATGCGGACCGTGAGCCACAACGAACACGATCTCGATCTGGTGCTGGAGAAGAAGGAGACGGTTGCTCTGGGAGTCATCCGCCTGACTCTGCGCAGGGTCGACGGCCTCGACCTGCCCGAATGGGAGCCCGGCGCGCACGTGGACCTCGTGCTCACCGACGAACTCACCCGTCAGTACTCGTTGTGTGGGGATCCGGACGACCGGTCAGTACTGCAGGTCGCCGTACTTCGAGAGCCGGCAGGTCGCGGGGGGTCGGCGTATGTGCACGACGTCCTCGCCGCGGGTGACACGGTGCGTGCACGGGGCCCTCGCAACCTCTTCCCACTGGATCTCGCGAAGCGGTATGTGTTCATCGCCGGCGGCATCGGCGTCACGCCGATCCTTCCGATGATCGCCGCCGTCGACGCCGCGGGGGCGGACTGGCAACTCGTCTACGGCGGCCGCACCAGGGCATCGATGGCCTTCTGTGAGCAACTCGAACAGAGCTACCCCGGGCGCGTGACGGTGTACCCGCAGGACGAAGCAGGCCTGCTCGACCTGGCTACGATCTTGGCCGAGCCCGGCGAGACCGCTGCCGACACCGCTGTGTACTGCTGTGGTCCCGAAGGACTTCTGTCCGCCGTGGAGCAGCAGTGCGCGCGATGGCCCCGCGGGTCCCTGCGTCTGGAACGGTTCGCTCCCAAGGCCGGAGCCACAGACCCCGGAGAGTCCTTCGAGATCGAGTTGGCCCAAACCGGCGCTGTTCTGCCCGTGCCCGCTGACCGGTCGATACTCGAGGTGGTCGAGGATGCTGGCGTGGACATCCTGTCCTCCTGCGGCGAAGGTACCTGTGGGACGTGCGAGGTTTCCGTGGTCGACGGAACGCCAGACCACCGCGACTCCGTTCTGACGGATGACGAACGAGCCACGAGCACCACGATGATGGTCTGCGTATCCCGGTCGCGCTCACCTCGACTCGTGCTCAACCTGTAGCGCGGACCGATTCTCGGTGAGCCGCTCACCCGGAGGGCATCCACGCCGGGGGCGGGCGAGAGCGAGGACGGCGGCGCGGCAAGGGCGCACAGCCGGCTCGACGCGTGGAAGGGCCATGCGGCGCCTAGGGTCGGCCGCCGGGACGGAGGCTCACCAGCAAGGGGAGCTCTCCCTCCTGGACGTCCTCGTCGCGCTGGTTGAGGAGGGTGAAGCGCCGCCGCAGGATGCCCGCATCCCCCTTGCTGGTCAGCCTGGTGTCCAGAATCTCCACGCGGCAGCGCACCGTGTCCCCGAGCATCAGGGGCCGCCGGAACCGCCATCCGTCGATGCCCAGCAGCGCGATCGAGCAGGACTCGAACACCCCGAGCCGCGATGCCAGCCCCAGCGCGACGGACAGCCCGAGAACGCCGTGCGCGATGCGTTCACCGAAGCGTCCGTGCCGGGCGGCTTCCGCGTCGGTGTGCACGGGATTGGTGTCCCAGCTCCAGCCGGCGAAGCTGACGACGTCCGCCTCGGTGATGGTGCGCGCCTGACTCAGGAACACCTGACCAGGCCGGAAGTCCTCGTAGTAGTGGGTCACCGTGACTCCTCTCGTTCGCGCGCCGAGGCTGCCTCGTCGGCCTCGCGCCCCAGGTGTCGATCGGTCGAACAGGGCGGCCACCGCCGGGAGCCGGCGGCCGTGTCGGCATGCGTGGCGACGACTCGCTCCCGAGGTCATGCATCTTCTACGCATCCAATACTCTCGAAGGCGGCCCCCTTCAGCCATGCATGGACAACGCCACGCTGGCCGCTTCACCTGCACATTCATCGCGGCTCGACAACGACCAAGCATCCCGGCATCAAGTTGCAGGCTTGGGTGTGAATCCGCCGGAGGCGAGGGCGTCCAGTATTCCGCGCGGACCAACCGGAGGAAGACTGGAGGAAGCCAGCGGCGCTACAGGCGTCATCCAGGATTCGCTCAGCGTCATCAGGCGAGAGAGTCGCCGGGCGCGCCTGGCGGGATGGTGACGGCATCAGCCCGTCAATCTCCCGGGACTGCCGCTCTGTTCGGCGCGTTCTCAGCACACGACTTGGCATTGGCGTTACACGCCCGAGCGCGGGGGAGAGTTACAGCAACGGGTACAGCAACGCGTTCCGAACGGCGGCGAACAGGACCGGACGCCGACGGACATCCCGGGCCACTGACCTGCGCTGATAGGACTTTGGCGAACCGCAGGAAACCCCTCGGATGTGACTGGGGGTCAAGGGGTCGCAGGTTCAAATCCTGTCAGCCAGACAGCGAAAACGCAGGTCAGGGGCCGTATCCGGGAAGATCCGGAACGGCCCCTGGCCCGTTCCGGCGGTCATCGACTCCGCCTCGGTGCGGGGCGCGGACACCGTGCCGGCGCGCTCGCGCGGCTACGACGCCGGCAAGCGGGTCAACGGCCGCAAACGCCATCTGGCCGTGGACACCTCCGGGCTGCTGCTGGCCGTGGTGGTCACCATCGCCGGGATCCAGGATCGCGACGGCGCGGTCCGACTGCTGGCCGCGTTGCGGGCGATGTTCTCCACCGTCGCCCTGGTCTGGGCCGACGGCGGCTACACCGGACGACTGGTCGACTGGGCCAAGGCCGTGCTGGCCTTCACCGTCAC
This sequence comes from Geodermatophilus sabuli, assembly GCF_900215145.1. Lineage (GTDB taxonomy): Bacteria > Actinomycetota > Actinomycetes > Mycobacteriales > Geodermatophilaceae > Geodermatophilus > Geodermatophilus sabuli. Next base: position 99,313 of record NZ_OBDO01000006.1, read on the forward strand.
GATCGTCGAGCGCACCGATGATCTGGCCGGCTTCCGGGTCATTCCGCGCCGCTGGGTGGTGGAGCGAACGCTGGCCTGGATCAGCAAGCACCGCCGCTGCGTGCGCGACTACGAGACCCTGCCCGAACACGCCGAGGCGATGGTCTACGTCGCGATGATCATCACCATGTCCCGCCGCCTGGCCCGCTGAACCCAGTTGTGAGACGCGTTCTCAGGCCCTCGCAGCAGCATCAGCGGGCAGCCCACGCGCTTCGGTGAGCAGCGTGCGCAACGGCACATCGGTGTCCTGTGCCAGGATCGGATCGAGGGTGCGTCCCTCGGCCAGGGCGCTCCGAATCGCGGTGAAGTCGCGAGGGTTGCCCGCCACATCGGCCGCGATGAGTCGGCCCCAACGGTAGTAGAGGACGGTCAGGCGCCCTTCCCCCGCGCTGCCGCCGCGTCGGACGACGAGCTCGTCGTACCCGTCGGAGATCCCGACGAGCTGCAGTCTGAGGTCCCCTTGGTTGGACCAGAACCACGGCACCCCGCGCGGGGCCGGCTCGTGGCCCAGCAGGACAGCGGCCGCTGCGGTGGCCTGCTCGACGGCGTTGTTGACCGACTCGATGCCGAGCAGCCGGTCAGGGGCGTGGGGATGCGGTTGGACCGTGCAGTCGCCGACGGCGACGACGCGCGGGTGGCTCGTGCGGCCGGCCACGTCAGTGACGATGCCGCGCTCGACGTCGAGGCCGAGCTCCTCCGCCAGGCTCGTGACCGGCGAGGCCCCGACGCCGGCGACGACGAGGTCTGCGGGCAGGGTGCGGCCATCGCCGAGGGTGACGCCGGTGACCCGGTCGGTGCCGGTCAGCCCGGCGACCGCGGCGCCGGTGAGGACCGTGGTGCCCCGGGCCTCGTGCCAGGTCCTGACGTGTGCGGAGAACGGCGCCGCGACGACCCGGGCGAGCAGCCGGTCGGCTGCCTCGACGACGGTCACCCGGCGTCCCTGGGCACGCGCCGTCGCGGCCACCTCGAGCCCGACGAAGCCTCCGCCGACCACGATGATGTCAGCGGCATCCGCCAGGCCCGCGCGGAGCTGCTCGGCGTCCGCCACGCTGCGGAGGGTGAGCATGCCGGGGAGGTCCGCGCCGGGAACCGGCAGCCGGCGCGCGGTCGCCCCGGTCGCGAGACCGAGACGATCGAAGGCGAGCTCGCTGCCGTCGTCGAGTCGGAGCAGGCCGCCCGCCCGGTCCAGGACGGCACCGACCACCCGGCGACCGGCGTGCAGCTCGATCCGCTGCTCGGCGAGAAGCGACGGGTCACGCAGCTCGAGCTCCTCGTGCGGGACCGTCCCGGCCAGGAATCCCTTGGACAGCGGCGGCCGCTGGTAGGGGAGTCCCGGCTCGGCGCCGACCAGCACGATGCGGCCGTCGTACCCCAGGGTTCGGAGGGTGGTGGCGAGCTGCAGGCCGGCCTGGCCCGCACCCACCACGGCGACGCAGCCGGTCACTGCTGCTCCTTGGCGATCGTCACGCGGAGGCCGTCGAGCGCGTCGCTCATGGCGATCTGGCACGACAGCCGGCTGAGCTCGGTCGGCGGGGTCATCGCGTCCTCGAGCATCTCCTCCTCGAAGTCGGTCGCCCGGCCGGTCACGTCGATCTGGTCGACGTCGACGAACACATGGCAGGTCGCGCAGGACAAACCGCCGCCGCATTCGCCGACGATCCCGGGCACGCCGAGCTTTACGGCGGTCTCCATCACCGACGCGCCCGCGCGCGCCTCGACGGTGCGACGGCTGCCGTCTGGGCAGGTGAACTCGATGGTGGGCATGGCAGCTCCTGTCTCGTGGCGCCCGGTCAGAACAGGTCGAAGTACTCGCGGTGCTCCCAGTCGGTGACACCGTTGACGTAGGTCGTCTCGTCGGGGTTGGCCTCGACCCAGGCGCGATGCCGGTCGACCTCGCTGCGCTTCATCGTCACCAGGTAGTCGACGAAGGCGTCACCGAACGCCTTCCGGTAGAAGGCATCCCCCTCCAGCGCGTCCACCGCCTCGGCGAGCGTCGTCGGCAGCTGGGGGACGTCCGCGGCGTACGGGTCGTCGCTGATCGGGCCCGGGTCGATCCGGTTGACGATGCCGTCGAGACCGGCGGCGGCCTGCGCCGCGACGTAGAGGTACGGATTGGCCGCCGAGTCGCCGACCCTGTTCTCGACGTGCGAGGCGGTGTCACCCGGTGCGCTGATGACACGCATCATCGCCGCGCGGTTGTCCTGGCCCCAGGTGAGCCGGTCGGGGGCGAGCGAGTAGGGCCGACGCCGGCGGTAGCCATTGACCGTCGGCGTCGTGAACACCGAGGCGGCGACACCGTGGGCGAGCGTGCCTCCGACGTAGTGGCGGCCGAGCTCGGAGAGGGACTCGCCATCGTCGGGGACCATCAGGTTGCGGCCTTCGGCGTCCACGATCGAGGTGTGCAGGTGCCAGCCGTTGGCGTAGAAGCCGGCGATCGCGGGAGTGCACATGAAGGACGCGTGGTGGCCGTGCCGCTTGGCGACCTGCTTGACCGTCGTCCGGAACAGCGCAGCCGAGTCGGCCGCGGCGAGGCCCTCCAGGACGTCGAACGTGGTCTCGACCTGGCTCGGCGCCCACTCGTCGTCGAACGAGCGCAGCGGGAGACCCATCGCCAGGAGGGCATCGCGGATCGGCGCCAGGATCGGGTCGATCTCGTCGAGGTGCTCCACCAGCAGGTAGCTGTAGCCCCGCGCCACCGGTGCGACCGACGGCGGGTCGGCGGGCGTGCCCGGGGCGCCCAGGGAGACTCCTGACAGGCTCTCCTCGAGCACCTTGGTGAGGTACCACTCCATCTCTACGCCCGTGATCAGCCGCATCCCGGCGTCGGCCATCTCGGCCAGGATCTGCTTGAGGATCGAGCGCGGTGCGAGCGGGAACGGCCTCCCGTCGGCCAGGTAGAGGTCGCAGAAGACCAGCGCCGTCTTGTCCAGCCAGGGCAGCACGGTGAGGGTGCCCGGGTCGGGCACCATCTTCACGTTCGGGCTGCCGGCCAGGCCGTCGACGGTGAAGCCGCCGTCGGGCGTGAACGGGTTGAACACGATCGCGTTCGCGGGGTCGAAGAAGAAGGGCGCCATGGTGATGTCGTTGCCGGCGGCCAGGGCGGCCCGGTACGCGTCGGCAGTCAACGCCTTGCCGCGCAGGAGACCGTGCTGGTCGGGCCAGACGAGCCGGACGATCTCGATGCCCTCACGCTCGATGATCTTCAGCGACTGCTCCGCCGCAGTGGCCTGGTCGGCCGTGTAGAGGCCGTGCTTCTCGATGAACTTCGCGGACATGGGAGTCTCCCTGTGTAGGTCGAGTGATGGGGTCAGCGGCGGGCCGGGAGTCCGGCCAGCCAGGTGTCGATGAGGCGTTCGCCCGCGGTCGGCAAGCACTGCGGGATCGCGGCCTCCTCCCGCAGCGCCGGCACGTCGACCCCGAAGCGCCGGAGTTTCTCCTCCTCGCCATCGAGGAGGGCCGCGAAGCCGGCGGCGTCGAGCTCGGGGTGGAACTGGACGGCCAGCGCGGTGCGGTGGCGCCAGGCCTGGAGGTACCGGTCGCTCTTCGCCAGGAGCTCGGCGCCCGGCGGCGGCTCCATGGAGTCCGAGTGGAACGAGTAGTACCGGCCCGACGGCGGCTGCGCGGTGGTGGAACAGACCTCGACCAGGCCACTCTCCAGGCCATGGAGGCCGGCGAACGCTCGCCCGCCGGTGGCGACCGCGAGCAGCTGGGCGCCGAGGCAGATCGCGAGCATCGGCACGTCGTGCTCGATCGCAGCGGTGAGGACGTCGATCTCGGGCTGGAGAGCCGCGCGGTCCGCATCGACGCTCTGTGGGCCGCCGAGCACCACCCAGGCCTCGTGCTCCCCGGGGTCGGGGAAGTCGCCGCGGTAGGCGGCGTAGACGGTCAGCTCCCGTCCGACGGCCGCCGCCCTGTCGCGCAGGACGGTGACCGACGGCTCCCGGACGTGGCTGAGGACGGCGATGCTCATGGCTGGGGCCTCGGTTCGATGGGGGTGCGCCAGGGCGCCCAGTGGTCGATCCCGGCGAGCGCCGCGAGGAGCTCCTCCATCCGACGTCGATCGACGGCGACCCAGTCGCCGTCGGGTCGCACCTGGTACGGCGTGAAGTCCCACGGGGCGAGCCGGCGCGCGGTCCGGACCAGCGGCTGGACGGAGCAGAGGTCACGCTCGAGCCGCTGCACCCGCGAGCGCAACAGGACGAGCTCGCGCTCGAGGCGCGCGATGTCGGCGGTCTCCACGTCAGAACACCAGAGTCAGGTTCTCGTGGTACTGCTCGGAGTCGAGCAGGTTCACCATCTTGAGCCGGATCAGCCAGTCGTCGCCGTGCGGCAGGAGCACGTGTCCGTACCAGCCGGCGTACGTCTTGGCGACGCCGGCGCGGAACTCGTGCACGACGAACGTCGACCGCACGAGGCGGCGGCCCTCCGGGTCGACGACGGTCTCGACGTTGGTGATCGCATGCCGAGTGCGCGACGCCGGGATCTGGCTGTACGCCAGGCCGGTGCGCAGCCAGTAGACGCGGTCGGTGAGCCGCCGGTGGTCGTCGAAGGCGTGGCTCACCTCGCGGCGCGGGTCGCCGCCGCCGGCGGTCACGGGGACCCAGTACAGGCAGTCGCCGGCGAACAGGTCGAGCCAGTCGTTGAACCGGCCCTCGTCGACCAGCCGAGCCTCACGGGAGAGGAAGGACTGCGCCAGGTGCCACTCCTCGACCGGCGCGGCCGGCCAGTCGTCGGCGAGCAGCGCGCGGAAGGAGTCGAGCTCGTCGTACCAGTCCGCGTCGGCGTGGAAGGAGTGCGCCGACGTGTCCCGGAACTGCGGGGGGAGTGCGGAGAGCCTCATCGGACCTCCTCCCGCATCCGGCGCAGCCACTCGTCGTAGTAGCTGCGCATGTGCAGCTCGTCGGTGACGGCCGTGACGATCACGCCGTCGACGAGGGACTGCCACTCGGTGACATCGAGACCGCGGTTCATGAGGATCCACTCCGCCTCGGGCGCGGCGAGGCCGCGCTGGGCCTCCTCGAAGTTGGCCTGGTCGTCCGGCTCGCCGAACGCCGGGAAGTCCTCCTGAGTGCGCATCCGCAGGATGCTCACCTCGTCGGGGACGCCGCCGATCCTCGTCGCGTGCCAAGTCAGCTGGGTGCGGTCGACGGCCAGCGGCTCGATGACCTGGATCTGGTTCCCGATGATCAGCAGGTTCGGGAAGATGCTGAGGTTGATCTGCGCGCCGATGGCCAGGTCGAGCAGCCGGTCGGCGTCGTCGCCGTGCTCCGCGCGGATGCTCTCCTCGAAGAACTCGCGCCCCGGTTGCGGCCGCTGATTGCGCCAGAAGCTGCCCGGCTCGTCGCCGTGGGCTGGGCGCTGGTCGATCACGCTGTGCCCGTTGCCGAGGGAGTACGACACCATCGGGCCGTCGTCCGGGGTGCGGCCGAAGTACGACATGTCCTTCGACTCACCCATCCGCGAGGCCATCTCCAGCAGGGAGCGGTGCGAGAAGGACGGGTGGTATCCGTCGCCGGCGTTGTCGTAGGCCAGTTTCCAGTTGCCGCGGAAGCCCATCCGGTAGGCGGCGGAGCCGAGAAGCACCTCGCCCTCGGGAGCCCTGTCGAGCCAGTGGTCCAGCCAGGGCCGGGCGTGGCCGAGCCACTCTTCGACCGACGGGGCGTCGGCGTTCATCGTCCCGAAGACGAAGCCGCGGTAGCTCTCGACCCGGGTCACTCGGGTCAGTCCGAACTCGGCTCTGTCCATCTCGCCGTAGCCCTGGGGCCAGGGGACGCCGACGAGCTCGCCGTTGTTCTTGAACGTCCAGCCGTGGTACGGGCACTGGAAGCTCTTCGCCGTGCCGGACTCCTCACGGCAGACCGTTGCCGCGCGGTGCGCGCAACGGTTGAAGATCGCGTGCAGTCCGCCGTGCCGGTCCCGGGTGACCAGTACCGGGCGCAGGCCCATCCGCACCGAGACGAAGGCGTTCGGTTGGGGTAGCTGGGACTCGTGGGCGAGGTAGACCCACGACTCGCCACCGAAGACCTTCACCATCTCCTCGGCAAAGACCTGTGTCTCGGTGTATAGCGTCCGGTGCACCCGATCCGGGCGGACCAGATCGGTCCATCGGTCGATGCGTGCGGCCATTGCTGCCGGCCGTTGTTCCTGGATCGTCATGTCGCCCCTCGCACTGATCGCTTCGTCGATCTGCGGCAGCAGGCCCGCCCGGTGGCGGTCGCCTCCACTGCCCTTCAGGTGGCGGAACGCTATTCACGGCGCGCTGAGTCACACCACGGGCGACGTCGACGATTCCCTTCTCGGGAATTCCGGCAGGTCGGAACCCGGCCCGACCTGGCGTGGGGGAGTCAGGCCGTGCGTGCGCCCAGCGCTTCCTCGGTCTGCTCCACGGCGTAGCGCAGGGCCTCGACGTAGTCCGGGACCCGCCCGCGCTCGAAGCGCGAGCTCGGGATCGCGAGCGAGATCGCGAAGATCGGGCGCCCGAGCGAGTCCTTCGAGCAGACCGCGACGCCGTCCACGCCCTGGGCCGACTCCTCGATGCTGATCGCGTATCCGCGGGTGCGTACGGCCTGCAGGTGCCGCTTGAGCGAGGCCAGGTTGGTGATGTGCGAGGCGCGGGCCGGTGGCAGACCGCCAGCGAACACCTTCTCGAGCTGCTTGCCGTTGAGCTCCGACAGCAGGGCCTTGCCGGCTGCGGATGCGTACGCAGGCACACGGTCCCACCGGTCGGAGGGCACATGGGCCGGCGCGGTGCCCTCGACACCGTCGACCCAGCGCAGCAGCGGGCCCTGCCGGACCCAGACGTGGACGGTCTCGCCCACCGTCTTGCTCAGCCGGTCGATCACCGGGTGCACCAGCGTGCGGAACTCGTCGACGTCCATGCCGCGCACCCGCTCGGGGCGCAGCTCGGGACCCAGCCGGTACTGCCGGTCGCGGTCCTGGATCGCGAAGCCGTCGAAGCAGAGCGCCGTGAGCAGCCGGTGCGCCGTCGAGGGCGCCACGCCAAGCAGCTCGGCCGCGTCTTTGACCCCGAGGACCCGGCCGTCGCGCAGCTCCCTGAGGAGGACGAGCCCGCGGTGGAGGGACTCGATCGGCGGTGTGGAATTCGCCACAACGAAAAACTTAGCGCCGATCGTTCTCCGCGCAGACGAGCCGGCCCTACGGTCGGGGCACTCCGAGGACGCCGGCCCCCGATCGAGCGATTCTTCTCGATCCGGACCCACCGAGCCTCACGCGATCCAGGTGCGACGGAGCCGTCGTACACCCCTGCCCTCATCGGAGGTCCTCCCATGTCGCAGTCCATCGACGAGCGGGATCGGCGTTGGGCCGCTCTCGACAAGGCGATGGCCGAGCACGACCTGGACGCCCTCGTCTTCGCGGCCAACGACTACCGCGGGCACAAGGGATCGTTGCGCTACGTCGCCGACTACAACCTGTGCCACAAGTACGGCAACGCGGTCCTGTTGCGCGCCCGCGAGCCTGTGCTGGTGCTGTCCGGAAGCCTGGTGAGCGCCCGCAAGCCGGCGTCGGGCTGGGTCAGTGACTACCGCTTCCCGCAGACGACGGGCGCGGGCCTGGTCGAGGCGCTCAAGGAGGCCAACCGGCTCGAGAGGGTCGGCGTCATCGGGCTGGGCCAGGTGCTCAAGGTCAACGAGTACCTCGCGCTCACCGAGGCGTTCCCGGGCTGCGCGTTCGTCGACTTCACCAAGGGATTCGAACGGGTCCGCGCGGTCAAGAGCGCCTACGAGCTGGCGGGCGCCGAGGAGTCGGCGTACATCCTCGACCAGTGCTTCCACCGGCTGCTCGAAATCGCGCACGCCGGGATCACCGAGCGCGAGATCGCCGCGGAGATGCACCGGGTGGGCCACCTGCTCGGCGGCGAGGACCCGATCTTCCTCTCCATGCACACCGACGAGCAGAACGAGCACTCCCGCTCCACCTTCGACAGCCCGCGCGACCGGGTGCTCGGCACGCACGACGTGCACACCTTCTCGTTCGAGATGATCGGGCCTCGCGGCTACTGGACCGAGCTGGCCCGGATGGTCACCTTCGCCCCGGCCGACGAGGTGACCACCCGGATGGCCCGTGCGGTCACCGACGGCATCGGGAACGGCGCCCGGGCGATGACCCCAGGCGCGGTGCCCAGCGACATCCAGCGCACCGTGCTCGACGGCGTCGAGCAGCACGGCGCCACCACGTCGTACTGGTCGGGGCACTCGCTCGGGCTCGATGTCATCGAGGACCCGATGATCGGGCTCGACGTCGTCGAGGAGCCCGACCAGTCGACCGACAACACCATCGAGGCGGGCATGGCCCTGACACTCCACCCGATGGTCCAGGACACCGAGGGTCGCAGCAGCGGCTACATGTCCGACACCTTCATCGTGGGGCCGGGCGGGAGCCGGAAGCTGTCCGAGCACCCCACCGGCCTTCACCGAATCTCCCGAGGAGGGGTCTCCGTCCATGGTCACTGACCAGAGCACCGCGCCGGCCGCGACGGCCGCCGACATCGACCCGATCACGGCCTCCGTGCTGCAGCGCCGGGTCGACTCCATCAGCAAGGAGATGGCGACGATGCTGATGCGCTCGTCGCGCTCGCCGATCTTCAACGAGATCGGCGACCTCGTGACGGTCATCTTCGACCGAAACGGCAACACCCTTGCACAGGCCGAGTTCGCCGCGATCATCGCCTTCGGGGCACACCCGTCGCTCGAGTACATCATCGAGTACTTCGGGGATGACATCCACGAGGGCGACGTCATCATCCACAACGACGTGTACCACGGCGGCAACCAGAACGCCGACACCGGCATCTTCCTGCCGATCTTCACCGAAGGGCGGCTCATCGGCTGGGCCGCCGCGAAGGGACACCTCGCCGACATCGGCGGCATGACCGCGGGCGGCTACAACCCCAACGCCCGCGACATCTGGCAGGAGGCGTTGCGCATCCCGCCGCTCAAGCTCGCCGAGAGGGGCGTACCGCGCAAGGACGTCTGGGACCTGCTCGCCGCGAACATCCGGTTCGGCTTCGTCATGGAGGACATCCGGGCCATGGTCGGCTGCTGCACCGTTGGCGCTCGCCGCGTGGTCGAGGTGGTCGAGCGGTACGGGCTCGAGAGTTACGAGTCGCACTGGGAGTACATCCTCGACAGCTCGCGGCGCCAGGTGGAGGCCGAGGTCGGCCGCTGGCCCGACGGCCGGTACCACGGCGAGAGCTTCATGACCTCCGACGGCGTCGACCCCACGAAGAAGTACAAGATCGCCGTCGACATCGAGATCACCGGCAGCGACATCGTGTTCGACTTCTCCGGCTCTGATGACCAGTCGCCCGGGATCTGCAACATGCCCCCGGCCGCGGCCAAGGGCGCCGTCCGCATCGCCTTTCTCATGCTGATGGCGAGCGGCGGCATCCGGATCCCCACCAACCAGGGGCTGTTCGCGCCGATCGCGACGCGCTTCCGCAAGGGCTCGATCGTCGACCCGGAGTTCCCGGCTGCGACGATCTACGGCAACCAGCTCTGTGACGAGGTCGTCGAGGCGATCATGCTGGCCCTCGCCGACGCGCTGCCCGATCGGGTCTGCGCCGGCTGGAACAAGTACATGTGCACCGCCACCAACGGTATCGACCCGCGCACCGGTGAGCCCTTCGCGGCGTTCACCGTCTTCCAGCGCACCGGCCCGGGCGGCGTCCAGGGCCAGGACGGGTGGGACGCGCTCGGCTTCACCGGCACCGCCGGCCAGATGCGCTACCCGGACCCGGAGATGCTCGAGATCACCACGCCGCACTTCCTGGAGTACAACGAGTACCTTCCGGACTCCGCGGGCTCGGGCGAGTTCCGCGGCGGCTACGGCACCCGCTCCGCCTGGCGCACGTACGGCGAGGGGCAGATCGGGGTGACCCTGGCCGACAACATGGCCCACGAGGGCGCCTATCCCGCCCGCGGCTTGTTCGGCGGCCACGACTCCGGCCTCAACGAGCTGCGCGTGGAGTACCCCGACGGAAGCAGCCAGGAGTGGGGCTCCAAGGAGATCATCGACCAGCCGGTCGGCACCCGCGTCATCTCCTCCGCCGGTGGCGGTGCCGGGTACGGCGACCCGCGTCGCCGTCCCGCCGACAAGGTGCTGGCGGAGGTCCGCGACGGCCTCCTCTCGCCCGAGAAGGCCCGCGCCGACTATGGCGTCGTCCTCAACGCCGACGGCACGGCCGTCGACGAAGCCCACACCGCGGCGCTGCGCGCCTGACCCGCTCCAGAAGGAGCCACCATGAGCATCCGCATCGGAATCGACGTCGGCGGCACGTTCACCGACTTCCTGGTGATCTACCCGGACGGCAGCCGCCGCATCCACAAGACCAGCTCGGTCCCGTCCGACCCGCCGCAGGCGGTCCTCAACGGCCTGCGCGAGCTGGCCGAGCTCGAGCGCACCCCGATCGAGGAGTTCGTCGACCGGATCGGCCTGATCGTGCACGGCACGACGGTCACCACCAACGCGCTGCTGACCCGGCGGGGCCCGAAGACCGCCATGCTGGTCACCGAGGGCTTCCGCGACGTGCTGCCGATGCGGCACGGCACCCGCGAGGACGGCTACGACAACCACCTCGCGATGCCGGAGCCGCTGGCACCGCGTCACCTCCGGCTGCCCATCCGGGGCCGGATGGACTACAAGGGCAGCGAGGTGACCCCGCTCGACGAGGACGGCGTCCGCGCCGCAGCGAAGGTCCTGCGCGAGGAGGGCGTCCAGGCCCTCGCCATCTCCTTCATGCACTCGCACGCCAACGGCGCTCACGAGCGCCGTGCCGCGGAGATCCTGGGCGAGGCGCTGCCCGACGTCTACCTCACCGAGTCCGCCGAGCTGCTCGGGCAGGCGCGGTACTACGAGCGGTCGAGCGCTGCGGTGCTCAACTCCTACGCGGGGCCGATCATCTCGTCGTATCTCGCGACCCTCACCGGCATCCTGGAGGAAGTGCGCTTCGGCGGCCTGCTGCTGATGATGCAATCCAACGGTGGCGTCGCGACCCCGGCCGAGCTGGCGCGCCGGGCCGCGCTCTCGCTGCTCTCCGGACCCGCATCGGGGCCGACAGCCGGACTGCTGGTCACCGCCGAGCACGGCTGGGACTCGTGCCTGACCGTCGACATGGGCGGGACCAGTTTCGACGCCGCCGCCGTCAAGGGCGGCAAACCGCTCGTGATGACGGACGGCAGCATCGACCGCTGGTCGCTGGCGCTGCCGTCGGTCGACATCCACACCATCGGCGCGGGTGGCGGCTCGATCGCATCGGTCGACGAGGGGGGCCTGCTCAGCGTCGGCCCGCAGAGCGCGGGCGCCGTACCGGGCCCCGCCTGCTACGGCCGCGGCGGCGAGCGGGCGACGACGACCGACGCCGACGTCGTGCTCGGCTACCTCGACCCCGACAGCTTCCTCAACGGCCAGATGTCGCTGGACAAGCAGGCCGCCGAGGGCGCGATCCGTCGCCACGTCGCCGAGCCGCTCGGGATCAGTGTCGTGGAGGCGGCGGCCGGCATCTACGAGATGGTCAACGTCTCCATGGCCTCGGGCGTCCGTGACATCACGGTACGGCGCGGCCTCGACCCGCGGGACTTCCCGATCGTCGTCGCCGGGGGTGCCGGTCCAGTCCACGCCGCCGCGATCGCCGGTGAGCTGGACATCCCCGTCCTCATCACGCCGCGCGACTCGTCGATCTTCTGTGCCGCAGGCATGCTCGTGTGCGACTTCAAGCACGACTACGTGCAGAGCGCCAACGACCGCCTCGACACGCTCGACCTGACCGGACTGCTCCGGACCTGGAAGACGATGGCCGAGGAGGGCCGCGCGACACTGCACGGCGAGGGCGTCGGCGACGACGCGATCGCCTTCGAGCCCTCGCTCGACCTGCGCTACAAGGGGCAGTGGTACGAGCTCAACATCCCGCTCGACGAGGCGATGCTGATTGCACCCGACGCGGCGGCGATCGCTGCGGCCTTCCACGCCGAGCACGAGCTGCTCTTCGGGTACCACAGCGACGAGATGCCGATCGACGTCCTCAACGTCCGCCTGTCGGCGGTCGGCCGGACCTCCGACGAGCGCATGGACCTCAGCTCCGAGGTCCCCGTCGACAAGCCCGAGCGCCCCGCCCGGCGCGCGATCTGGTCGCCGGCGCAGAAGGCGATGGTCGAGGTCGACGTCCACCAGGGCACGGCGATGGGGCCGAACGCCCGGGTCAGCGGTCCCGCCGTGATCGAGCTCGGCACGACGACGATCGTCGTGCTCGACCAGTACGACTGCGTCGTCGACCGCAGCGGCTCCTTCGTGATGTACCTGCGCGATCGCGCGGCGGAGATCGAGGCCCGGCTCAACCTCTGACCCGGAGCCTGGTCCCACTCCCGGGCTTCCGCACCCGCCCGGCGCATCCGCGCCGGGGCGGCCTTCACCGCCCCCGCCTACCGCCCCTCAGGAGTTCCGTCATGCCCGAGAACGCCACCCGACGGCCCGACCTGCGGGCCGTCATCGAGGACAACGCACTGCAGTCCGTCCCGCTCGACCAGCGCAGGAGCGGCTGGTCGCTGTTCGCCAACACCGCAGGTGTCGGCTCCACGCTCGTCGTCCTCGGGGTCGGGGCCGCGGTGACCTTCACCGCCGGCACCAAGTGGGGCTTGGTGGTCGCGGTGATCGCGGCTGCCTTCGGATCCATGATCGGCTGGGCAGTCGGACGTGTCTGCCAGGCCACCGGGACGTCGTCGACGGTCACCGCCCGTTTCCACGGCCTCGGCACCCGCGGCTCGGCGCTTGCCTCGCTGGTGTTCGCCTTCATGATCCTCGGTTTCCTGGCCCTGGAGAACGCGCTGCTCTACCACGGCACGATCTTCATGTTCGGCTGGGAACCATCGACCGCCAACAAGATCGGGATCTACGGTGTGCTGACCGTCGTCTGGATCGTGCTGACCACCTTCGGTCTCGGCCTGGTGCAGAAGGTCTCGTTGCTGCTCACCGTCGTGTGCGGCTTGCTCTTCGTCGTCGTCACCGTGGTCGCGCTCGACAAGTCCGCGGTCTCACTCGCCGACGTGTGGGCCTACACCCCGCCGCAGGTGGGCTTCACCGAGATCACCGCCGCCCTGTCGATCATCGCAGGCATCGCCGGCGCGCTGGCACTCGTAGGCGCCGACTTCAGCCGCTACGCCCGCACCTCGGGCGACGTGAAGATCCTCGCCGTCGGCGGCGCCATCGTGGTCAACATCGTCGTCGTCGCGATCGGCACGATCGTCTTCCAGGCGGGGAACCTCGTGGTCGCCGAGCACCTGGCAGACCCGACCAACGCCGCCCAGGCCGCGAGCCAGGCGGGTGCCACGATCCCGGAGAAGATCGCCTTCATGTCGTCGGCCAACCCCGGCGCGTACTTCATCGTCCTGTCCGGCTTCCTTGGCTTCCTCGTGATGTACGCCGCCCAGGCCAAGGCGCAGAGCCTCAACACCTACTCGGGGTCGCTCGCGCTGAGCAACCTCTTCGACGCCGTCTTCCGGCGCAGCCCGGGCCGCCTGGTCATGGTCGTGCTCGGCAATGTGATCGCGCTGCTCGCCATCTGGGGCGACATCCTCGACCGGATCAACTCCTTCCTCGGTCTGCTGGGCATCCTCACGACCGCGCTGTGCGCGCTGATGATCGTCGACTTCTTCGTGCTGCGGCGCGGCGCGGCGCGGCCGGCCGAGCGGGTCGAGCAGTTCAACTGGGCCGGCATCGTGGCCATGCTCGGCTCGTCGGCGCTGGCCTCCTGGCTGCAGGACTCTGGCCGTACCAACCTCGGCTTCCTGGTCGCGCTCGTCCTCTGCCCCCTGCTGTACGTCGCCCTGCGCTCCTCCCTACTGCCGGAAGGTCGCGGGACGAGCACAGTCGCGGCCACCGCGGCGCTGGAGCTCGCCGAGAAGCCGACACTCCGGCCGCACCATGACCTGGCGCGCTGACCCTCGGGTCAGCGCGCCAGCTTCTGTGAAGAAGGCTCGTGGAAACGTTCGCGGTAGGCCTGCGCGAACCGGCCCAGGTGGAAAAGCCCCAGCGCGCTGCCAGGCCGACCCACTGCGGGACGACGCCAGCATCGTGGTCCTGGAGTGGCTCACCGGCACCTCCCGGCACCCCCCGGGACTTCCCGGGACCTCAGCATCTGACGCGGCTGCCGCCGCGGCCCTGCGGCCGGTGACCGCCGGTCTGCCACGGTGAGGCGCGCCACGGCTGTGCTCGCCGCGTCGCCCGCGTGTCCGGCGATGAGCCGGGTACAACCCGAGCCGTTCTACCGTGGGGTGACGTCGCGCCCGACACGGCGGCGGTCACGATGGAGGACGCAGTCTTGAGCTGGCACCACGGGGGCACCACCGAAGATCGCGGACACGCCGTGGTGGACCGCGGTGCCGCGCCGGGGTTCCGGCATGACGCGCTCGTCTACGACGACGTCGAGCAGCTCACCGCGATCGCGGCCCCGTGGCTGCTGGAGGGGTTGGCCGCCGGGGACGCCGCGCTCATCGCGGCCGGTCCGACGGCCACCGGCGCGCTGCGCGAGGCCGTCGGCGACGACCCGCGGGTGATGATCGTGGAGCGACACGCCCTCTACCGCGCCCGCACGCCCACGGCCATCACGGCGTTCCGCCGGTTCGCCGCCGAGCACGCCGCGCCGGGCCGCCGGTTGCGCGTGGTCGGCGAGACCGACTTCGGCACCACGCCCGCCGACTGGCGCGAGTGGCAGGCCTACGAGGCCGTGGTCAACGTCGCGTTCGGTCCCCACCCGCTGTGGGGCTTGTGCGTGTTCGACGCCGCCTTGCCCGAGCCGATCCTGGCCTCGGTTCGCCGGACCCATCCCCAGCTGGTCACCTCCGCCGGGCCTGCGGCCAACGCCGACTTCGTCGACCCGGCCAGCTACCTGCGCGCCCTGCCGGTGCCCGAGGAGCCGCTGGAGGCCACGGCCCCGGCGCTGGCCGACGACGACATCACCGACTGCATCGGCCCACGGCACGCCGTGCGCGACCTGCTGCGCACCGTCGACGGGCCGCCCGACGTGCTCGAGGACTTCCTCATGGCCGTCGACGAGATGACCTCCAACGCCGTCCGGCACGGCACCCCTCCCGCGGGCCTGCGGCTGTGGACCCCGCCCGGCCGGCTGGTGTGCACCATCCGGGACTCCGGCCACGGCCTCGACGACCCGTTCGCCGGTTACGGCCCTGCACACGGCGAGGACCTGTCGAACGGCGGGATGGGCCTGTGGCTGGCCCGGCAGCTGTGCGACCACGTCGCCATCCGGCGCGATGATCGCGGCGTCAGCGTGCGGCTGTCCACCAGCTGGCGCTGACCTGCGGCCTCGTCGCCGGTGCCCCGTGGGGCACTCAGTCGACGGGGAAGCCCGGCGGCACCCTGTTGGGGCCGGCCTCGGCCGGACGCGGCCGGTCCTGCCGGTGCAGGCGCACCGCGACCAGCGCGACGTCGTCGTCGGGCGCGTCGGACAGCATCCGGGCCAGCAACTCGTCGCACAGCTCGTCGAGGTCCCGGCCGGCGAGCTCGGCCAGCGTGGCCTGTAGCCGGGTGATGCCGGTGTCGAGGTCGGCGTCGCGGCGCTCGATGAGCCCGTCGGTGTACAGGACAACGACCGTGTCCCAGCCCAGCGTCACCTGCGACTCCCGGCGCGGTGCGGTCGGGTCGACGCCCAGCAGCAGGTCAGCGCGCTCGGCGGTGAGCACGGTGACCGTGCCGTCGGGCGCGACGGCCATCGGCGGCGGATGGCCGGCGTTCGACCAGCGCAGCCGGGTCAGCCCGGCGTCCTTCTCCGGGTCCGTCTGCTCCAACCGCGCGACCACGGTGGTGGCGAGGATCGGCGCCTGCAGCGTCTCCATCACCCGCTCCACCTGGCGCAGCACCGCGGCCGGACCGTCGTGGTCCAGCGCCCCGACGGTCCGCACGATGCTGCGCAGCTGCCCCATCGCGGCCGCCGCCTGCACGTCGTGGCCGGCGACGTCCCCGATCACCAGCATCGTCGCGCCACCCGGCTGCATGAACGAGTCGTACCAGTCCCCGCCGACCTGGGCGGCCTGCGATGCCGGCACGTAGCGGACCACGACCTGCAGATGGTCCGGTTCGAACGGCGCGGTGAGCAGCGACCGCTGGAAGCCCTCGGCCAGCCCGCGCTGCTGCCGGTACAGCCGGGCGCCGTCCAGGACGAGCCCGGAGCGGGCCGCGATGTGCCGGGCGGTGACCAGGTCCTCGGGGGTGAACGACCCGCGGGCGGCGCCGTTGGCCAGGCTGAGAATGCCCACCGGCCCGTTCCGGCCGGGCAGCGGCAGGACGGCGACGGCCTCCGGCGCGAGCGCGCCCATGAGCTCCTGCACCGGGCCGCCGGCGAGCATGTCCTGCACCTGCCCGGTCGCCCCGGCGTCGATGAGCTGCAGCTGCCCGCTGCGCATCGCGCGGATGAGGATCGCGTCGTCCTCCAGTGAGCCCAGCCGCGCCTGGGCGTAGGCGGCGGTGGTCTCCCGCATCGCGGGGTCGACGTGCCAGGCGGCGGCGGTGCGCAGGCCGCGGCGGGAGCCGGCGGCCAGGTCGTCGTCGCCGATGGTGACGACGCACCAGTCGGCGATCGCGGGGACGACCAGCCGGGACAGGCGCTCGGCGGCCTCGTCGGCGTCGAGGGTGCCGACGAGTTCCTCGGTGATCCGGCCGAGCAGCCGCTCCCGTGCGGCGGCCCGCTCGAACTGCTGGGCGGCCTGCGCGCGGGCGGTGATGTCGACGAAGTGCAACGCCACCCCGGCCGGGCGGGGAACCGCGCGCACCTCCACCCAGACGTCCAGCGGCTCGGGGTAGTAGGCGTCGAAGGACACCGGCTGCCCGGTGTCGGCGGCGCGGCGGTAGTGCTTCTCGAACGCGGTGTCCACCGTGGCCGGGAACGCCTCCCACAGCGTGCGGCCCAGCAGCTGCTCGCGGGGCTGCCCGGTGATCCGCTCGGCCTCGCGGTTGACGTGGGTGATCACCCAGTCGGGGTCCAGCGCGATGAACCCGACGGCCATCTCGTCGACGATCTGCGCGGTCTGCTCCTGCGGCTCCCGCTGCGTGGTGGTGTCGATCACCACGCCAACCAGCCGCGGATCGGTGCCGTCCACCCCGCCGACGGTCTGGCCCCGGGCGGCGATCCAGCGGTGCGAGCCGTCGGCCAGCACGATGCGGTACTCGGCCTGGTAGGTCCCGCCGGTGGCCACGGCCTTCCGGACCCGGGCCACGACCTCGGCGACGTCGTCGGGGTGGACGTGCGCGTAGACGTCCTCCGGACGGCCGGTGAAGGTGACCCGGTCCATCCCCGACAGTTCCAGCAGCCGGTCGTCGACGGTCAGCGCCCCCGTGCCCAAGTCCAGGTCGAAGGTGCCCACCTGGCCCGCGTCCAGCGCCAGCGCCCACCGGGACCGGTCGACCTGCTGCTGCGCCAGCAGCCTCCGCGCCTGCGCGGCGGCCTGATCCGCGCGCTGCTGGGCCGTGCGCAGCTGCAGCTCCGAACTACACGCGTCGGCCAGGTCGATGAGCACCGCCAGGTCCTCGTCCGACCAGGTCCGCGGCCGGCTGGCGATGGCGCACAGCGAGCCGACCACCGCTCCGTCGGCGTCGGTAATCGGCACGCCGGCGTAGGCGATGACGTGCAGGTCCGGGATGGCCAGGTTGTCGGCGACCCGCGGGTCGGTGCGGGCATCGGAGACGATCAGCGGGGCTGCCGAGCGCACCACGTGCTGGCAGAACGAGTGGCTCAGCGGCGTGCGGCGGGTCGACCGCCACGGCTCGGGCAGCCCGACCGCGCCCGGGAACACCTGCTCGTCCGCCGACACCAGGGTGACCAGCGCGACCGGGACGTCCAACTGGCGGCGGACCAGGCGGGCGAACCGCTCGAAGGCCGGATCCGAGCGCGAGGGCAGCGCGGTGCCCGACGGCAGCGAGCCAGCCACACATTCCCCCTGGGAACCAGACACACCGCCCCGTCTGTTCGAGTGCGCACGGCGAGGATACCGAGCCGACGGGTCGGACCCGGCGGTTGATCAGTGCCTGCGCTGGGTGGCACTGCGGCGCCACCACGACCAGGCCGTCCGCCGCGCCGCTGCCCGTCGACGACTGCCAGTCGGCCGGTCGGTGCGTACGCCGGCGCGCCGTCGGCCGGCCGACCGACGGGGATGTGTGGTTCTGCATGCGCGGGCACGGCGTCACCTCCGGCCGGTGATCATGCCCGCAGGAACCGACAGATGGGTGGCCCCGCCGCCGGCGACGTTCCCCAGGCAGACCCAGCTGTGCTGTGCCAGGACGTTGCTGCCGCGTGTTCCGCGGTCCCGCCCCCGGCGGCGCAGGCGTCTGCTACTGCCCCGCGCTTCGTGGAGTGCGCCGTTGGCGTCGGCGATGTCTCCCGTGGGCGCCGGGGCGCGTAGCGTTTCTGGTTGGTCGTCGAGGATCGCCCGGCGACCAGGCTGCGCCCCGGCGGCGCAGTGTGCGCGCGGACCCCAGGTCGGGGTTCGTGGCCGAGGTCGCCCATCCCCGGTGTCAGCAGGCCGGAGGCCCGCCCGTGGCCAGTGACCAGACTTCCTCACCGACTTCCGCCGTTCAGGCGCTGGAGCGCCTGGGTTCGCTGTCCCTGCGCACGGTGTCGATGGAGGAGCTGCTGCAGACGATCGCCGACCTGGCGAAGACCGTGTTGCCCGGCAACCCCGAGGCGTCGGTGTTGCTGCTGGTCAAGGGCCGCCCGACCACGGTGGCATCCACCGGGCAGCTGGCCACCGATCTCGACGAGACCCAGTACGAGCGAGGCCACGGACCGTGCCTGCACGCCGCCCGCACCGGCGAGCAGACCGAGATCGCCGACACCCGCACCGACAGCCGCTGGCAGGACTACATGCCCCGAGCCGTCGAGCACGGCAACCTCAGCTCCCTGTCAACCCCGCTGGTCATCGACGACGACGAGGTCACCGGCGCACTGAACGTCTACGCCCGCCGGCCGCACGCCTTCGACGAGGACAGCCGAACCGCGGCCACCAGGTTCGCCCCTTACGCGGCGGTCGCCGCCGGCAACCTGCACGCCTACCTGAGTGCCCGGGACAGGGCCGACAACCTGCAGATCGCGCTGGAGGCCCGGGGCGTCATCGACCAGGCCAAAGGCATCCTGATGGACCGCCACAAGCTCACCGCGGACCAGGCGTTCCAGGTCCTGGCCCAGATGTCGATGAAGACCAACCGCAAACTGCGCGCGGTCGCCGACGACCTGGTGCACACCGGCGAGCTACCTCCGGGGAGCTGGCTGCCGCCGGCGCGCTGACTCGTCCGGCCTCCCACGGAGTCGCCCGGGGCCGGAGACCTCCGGAGACTGATGAGCAGCCGCAGCGGCTTCCGCGGAGGCCGATGCGGTCAGGTCCCGCCGTTCCAGCACAGGGACGGCGGGGCCGCCCCTGCTGTCGCCGCCCCGACAGCAGCGTCGTGAACGACGAGACCTAGCGCGGGCGCGACCGGCCGGAGGTCGGCCCGCGAGCCTCCAGCTCGGCCTGCTCGTGCGCCCCGCCCCGGCCGGATCCGAAACGCCCTCACCGTTTCGTCGACGCCAGTCCCGGCGAGCCACGAGGCTGTCGTGGGTCTCGATGACGGCTGCTCCGACGCCTCTACGCGCGATGTCGTGCTTGTCCAGGAGTTGCGCACAGCTGAGAACGACCGGCCGGTCAGCGCTGCGATATCGCGAAGCGACCGACCGGCGGGGTATTGGGCGAACACGAAAGCCTCGACTCGGACCTGGACGGAACGGTTCGGTCGGCAACTCGCTGTACCGGCAAACTCGGGCAGCGCTTGCAGCTGACGCCGCGGCGGGTACGGGCATCCGAGGGGCGTAGATGCGTGAGTGAGCTGGGCAGGATCCCCAGAGTGAGTGAGCTGCGGCTGACTCCGCCAGCTGGCTAGTGGGCATCGGTAGGGAGCTACCCGGAGGTGTTCGCAGAGGTGGTTGACGTGTCATGGCGCGAGGACCTCGAGTACTGCGGCGGCGCCGGTGGCGGCGACCTTGCGGCCGACGTAGACGTCGGTGGTCATGGAGGTGTTGGCGTGGCCGAGCTGGTCGGCGGCGGCGCGGCGGGACAGGCCGGCGTGGTCCATGAGGGTGGCGACGGTCTTGCGGAAGGTGTGGGTGGTGACCTAGTCGAAGCCGGCGCTGGCAAAGGCGTCGCGTAGGTCGGCTTGGGTGTTGGAGGGGTCGCGCCAGCCGCCCAAGGGGGCGGGGAACACCGGCCGGCGGCCGGGGTCGTCGTCGGTCGCGGTGAGGTGTTCGGCGCGGTCGCGCAGCATCGCGGTGCACCAGCGCGGCAGGACCAGGGTGCGGGTGCCGGCGTCGGTCTTGGTCGACTTCACGACCAGGCCCTGTCCGCGGACGCGGACCGCGGACACCCGCACCTCGATGGTGCCGACTTCGAGGTCGACGGCGTTCCAGGCCAGGCCGCAGGCCTCGCCGATGCGCAGCCCGGTGGCCATCAGGAACCCGACGAGGCCGGGCAGGTCGCGGGCGATGGCTGAAGAGTGTCCCTGAAGTCCCATTGGCCCCTGCCGGGGAGCGCCGTTCCGGGCTGAAAATCGTGCGCGGCCACCCGTTGACGTCGTAGTCGCCTGGTCGTTCGAGGCCGTTCTGAAGTCGGGCGCCGGGAGCTGTGCTGTGGGCCGTTTCGTGTGCTGCGAGCACGAGGATCAGATTCGCCGATCCCTGCAGCTCCCACGGATGACCGCCTCCACACGCGCACCGAGGAGGCGAGGGCGATGCAGGTCGAGACCGACGAGCCCGAGGTCATCGAGCGGGTCGCGGCGCTGGATATCGGCAAGGCCGAGGTGGTCTGCTGCGCCCGGGTACCCGGGCCGGCCGGGCAGCGGATGCAGGAGGTCCGCACCACCTCCACGATGACCGCCGCGCTGCTCGGGCTGGGCGACTGGCTGGCCGGCCTGGGCGTGACCCGGGTGGTGATGGAGGCGACCAGCGACTACTGGCGGGCGCCGTTCTACCTACTGGAGGACCGCTTCGAGACCTGGCTGGTCAACGCCCACGACGTCAAGCACCTGCCCGGCCGACCGAAGACCGACCGGCTGGACGCGGTCTGGCTGTGCAAGGTCGCCGAACGGCAGATGCTGCGCCCCAGCTTCGTGCCGCCGCCGGCGATCCGGCAGCTGCGCGATCTGACCCGCTACCGGGTCGATCTACTCGCCGTGCGCACCGCGGAGAAGCAGCGGGTGGAGAAGCTGCTCGAGGACGCGCTGATCAAGCTGACGGCCGTGGTGAGCGATCCGTTCGGCGCATCCGGGCGGGCGATGATGGCCGCGCTCATCACCGGCGAGCGCGATCCGGCGGTGCTCGCCGAGCTGGCCCGCGGCAGCCTGCGGTCCAAGACCGCCCGGCTGACCGAGGCACTGACCGGCCGGTTCACCGAGCACCACGCCTTCCTGCTGACCCAGATGCTGCAGCGAGTGGATGCGATCACCGCCGACATCGCCACCGTGCAGGCCCGTATCGACGCCCGGATCGGCGAGCTGGCACCGTCGGTCGCGCGCCTGGATGCCATTCCCGGGATCGGGCCGGTGGCGGCCCAGATGATCCTGGCCGAAATCGGCACCGACATAGGCCGGTTCCCGACACCGGCGCACCTGACCTCCTGGGCCCGCTTCGCGCCCGGAGTGAGTGAGTCCGCCGGCCGCCCGAAGGGCAACGCCGGCACCGGCAAGGGCAACCGCTACCTGGCGCGGGTGGTCGGCGAGGCCGCGGTCAGCGCCGCCCGCACCGACACCTTCCTCGGCGAGCGCTACCGACGGATCGCCCGACGCCGCGGCAAGAAGCGGGCGATCGTCGCGGTCGGCCGATCGATCCTGGTCATCATCTGGGCGCTGCTCTCCGACACCGAGGCCCAGTTCGTCGACCTCGGCCCGGACTACTACGCCGCCCGCACCAACCCCGAACGCAAGGTCCGCCAACACGTCCGCGAACTGCAGGCCCTCGGCTACTCCGTCACCCTCAACCCCGCGGCCTGACCGGGGTCACCGGAGGATTTTCGGATCAGGCGGCTTCAGGAAACGAAAGCTCTCTCGATGAACACGGCCCAACTTGAGTGCGCGGCCGGGACTTGACGTCACACTTGCATTTTGCAAGTGTGACCGCATGAGCCTCTTCATCACCTGCCCGGTCGAGAGCGTCGAGCGCGCGACCGCCTTCTACACCGCCCTCGGCTGGACGCTCAACGCCGAGATGTCCGATCACAACGTGTCGTGCTTCGCGATCGCGCCCGAGCAGTACGTCATGCTCGGCAGCCGCGAGATGTACGCGAGCGTCGGTGGCGTCGGGGAGCTGGTCGGCGGACCCCACACGCCCTCGAAGGTCACGGTCTCGTTCGACCTTGGCAGCCGCGAGGCGGTCGACGAGCTCGCCGAGCGCGCCGGCGCCGCCGGCGGGCGGATCGGTGACACCGACGACTACCCCTTCATGTACCAGCGCCAGTTTGACGACCCCGACGGCTACCACTACTCGCCGTTCTGGATGAAGCCGGACGCCGATCCGACCGCGTGAGCGACCTCGCCGCGGCCCTCGACATCGTCGGAGCACGGTGGGCACTGCTCGTCGTGGAGCGGCTGCTCGACGGGCCGCAGCGCTACGGCGATCTGCAGCGCAACCTCGGCGTGCCGACGAACATGCTCGCGACCCGCCTGCGCGAGCTCGAAGCGGCCGGCGTACTGACCCGTCTGCCGCTCCGGCACAACACCCGGGCCTACGCGCTGACCGATCGCGGGCTTGCCTTGCGCGAGGCGATCGTCGCGCTCGGACGGTGGGGCGCCGAGGAGGCCTAGGTGTGGCGCGGAATCGCGATGCGCTCCGACACACTCTTCCGCAGTTACTGCGCCGCCCTCAGCCTCGCCGCCACCCTGATCGGGATCAAATCATACTTGATCAACACGGCCTAGGTGGGCCGCTTCAGGTGACGCCCAGCCAGCTAACCGAGGGTGCGGCTTACGGGGACGCTTGCCGACCGGCGATGCCAGCTACGCGACGCTCACCACGATCGAGCAGACTCACCGACGGACGGCGTAGCGAAGCAGGACGTTGTCGGATCCCTCGGGGCGGCGAACGTCAAGCAGGTGCAGGTCGGTGGGCCGGTCGACGGTCGGTGTGCCACCAGCGAGCGCCCGAGGCCTCACCATGAGATGGATCTCGTCGGCCAGACCCTGAAGAAGCGGCCCGTTCCACATTGTCCGGCTTCCGAAGACCAGGATGTCGCCGGTCCCGCGCCGCTTCTCGGCGATGACTCGGGCGGTCGCGGCGGCACGCGGAACGACGCTTGTCACGTCGTGCCACGGGGTTGTCGGCCGACACGACGAGCCCGTCGCTGACAACCGAGGGGCCGCAGCGCTCGGCGACCGGTCCGGCCGGGAGAGTGCGACGACCATGACCATCCGCGTCCTGTGCGCGATGCGGGGTAGCGTCGTCGGGGTGACAGCCCTGCGGCAGCTGGCATCGCCGACAGGCCTGAGGCCCGGAGACCACGTCTTCTGGACGTTCGACGATCCCTCGGATTTCTCGGCCGCGGTCCTGCCCTATCTCGACGAGGGACGGCGGCTGAGCGAGCAACTGCTCCTGATCGGGGCGTCGCGAGTGGCTCTGCTGGGGGCACTCGCTTCGCTGCCCGGGCGCGACGAGATGCTGGCCAGTGGGCAGCTCGAGGTGCGGCTCATGGCCGAGATCGTCGACCCGGCGCGCGGGCTGGAGCCGGTGGAGCAGGTGGAGTCGTATCGCGGTGAGGTGGCGGCCGCCCTCGGGCGTGGGCGCACCGGTTTGCGGGTGGCCGCGGATGTCACCACGTTGGCCCAACGGGGTTCCGTTGACCGTCGGCAGCTGCACGTCTACGAGCGACTGGCCGACGGGATGACGGCAACTGTCGCTCTGACGGCGTTGTGCTTGTACGACTCGTCGCTGGATGACGACGTCCTGCGGCCGCTTGCCGTCCTGCATCCCGATCAGCACCACGGGGGACGGGAGCCGCTGGGATGCCTCTGCGAGCGAGGACCGTGGCTGTCCCTGCGCGGGGAGGTGGACCAGAGCCTCGCGGACGCTGTGCTGCGCGCCCTCGTCGACGTGACACGGGATGCGCCCGGCGAGGTGGTGCTGGATCTGGCCGACCTCGACTTCCTGGACGTGGCCGGCGCGCGCATGCTGGCCACGGCTGTCCGCCTGCTGGGTGAGGTGGGCGTCCACCTGCGGATGGTCCGAGCTCGCCGGCTCGTCGGCCGATGCCTGGAGCTGTTCGACCTAGCCGATGGGCAGGCGATCTGCACATGACTTCGATGCGTCCGACCGGCGAGTGGGACGGCACGGACTTCGCCCACGAGGCGTTCCTCTTCGCCACCGACCAGGAGGTCCTCGACCGGATCGTGCCCTTCGCGATGGAAGGGCTGTCCCGTGGGGAGCCGGTCCTCGTCGTCGCCGGCGAGCGGGTCCGCAGGCTCCTGGCCGAGGAGCTGGGGCAGGACGTTCGCCGGCTGGCGACCTTCGCCGCGGCGGAGACCTGGTGGCGTGGCGGACACGGGACACTGCAGGCCTACGACCGCGACCTACGGACCCTGCGATCCGCTGCGCCGACCTGGCGGCTGGTCGCGGAGCCGGTGTGGCTGGCACGCGAAGACGGTCGGGAGTGGAGTCGCTTCGAGGCCGTCGCGAACCAGTGCTACGCCGCCATGCCGTACTACAGCCTGTGCCTGCACGACCGGCGGCGGCTCCCAGCGTCGGTGCTCGACGCGGTCGTCCGCACGCATCCGCTCACCTGGAGTGGGCACGCACCGGTGGCGGCGGCCGCGTACGAGGACCCGCAGGGGTTCCTCAGATCGGTGCAGCCGGAATGGGACGCCAGACCCGGGCATTCGGTCGTGTGGACCGTTACCGCACCGCGGGAGGCACGCCGGGCGTTGGCCGCGGCGGTGGTCGACGGATGGCGGGCGCGGGCCGAGGATGTCGTCCTGGCGACGCACGAACTGCTCACCAACGCTCTGCGGGTCGCCGCGTTCGT
Organism: Geodermatophilus sabuli; assembly: GCF_900215145.1. Classification (GTDB taxonomy): domain Bacteria; phylum Actinomycetota; class Actinomycetes; order Mycobacteriales; family Geodermatophilaceae; genus Geodermatophilus; species Geodermatophilus sabuli. Next base: position 124,401 of record NZ_OBDO01000006.1, read on the forward strand.
CGAGGTCGCGTTCTGGACCGACCACGAGACCCTCGTCGTCGAGGTCTCCGACACCGGGCCAGGGCTGCCCGATGAGACCTGCGGCTACGTCCCTCCTGCCGATGATCTCGAGGGGAGTCGCGGGATGTGGCTCGCGTGGAGTCTCGCCGACGACGCCGCCGTCGCCTCCAGCCCCACGGGGACGGCCATCCGCCTGTACTTCCGTCGGTGAGCCACTGAGCGCATTCGCGTTCGGGGCGGCAACGGGCGGGGACGACGAGGCGGCAAAGGACGCCGACGGTCGCTCGGTCCACACCGGGTGCTCCCTCCAGGGCCCTGCCGAGGAGGGGCCCGGCCCTCAGGGTTTATCGCGGCCCGCCCCGGGCCTTGGCGTCCTGTCGGCACTGGCCCCTCCCCGGTGGGCGCCATCCGGGGTGATCATGGCGGCGTGTCCCGAGGGATCCTGCGCATCTACCTGGGCGCCGCGCCGGGCGTCGGTAAGACCTCCGCCGTGCTCGGCGAGGCGCACCGCCGCCTGTCCCGGGGGACCGACGTGGTCGTCGGGCTGATCGAGACCCACGGCCGCGAGCACACCACCGAGCAGCTCGAAGGGCTCGAGGTCCTGCACCGCGCCGAGGTCACCCACCGCGGCGTCATGCTGACCGAACTCGACGTCGACGGAGTCCTCGCCCGACGCCCCGAGGTCGTCGTGATCGACGAACTCGCCCACACCAACGCCCCTGGCTCCCGGCACGCCAAGCGCTGGGAGGACGTCGAGCAGCTGCTGGCTGCCGGGATCAGCGTGCTGACCACGCTGGATGTGCAGCACCTGGAGAGCCTCACCGACGTGGTCGAGCAGATCACCGGTGTCCGCCTCAGGAGACGGTGCCCGACGCCGTGGTGCGCCGGGCCGATCAGGTCGAGCTGGTCGGCATGTCCCCGGAGGCGCTGCGCCGCCGGAGGGCCCACGGCAACGCTGCCCAGCCGAGAAGGTGACGCGGCGATCGGGGACTACTTCCGGATCGGCAACCTCACCGCGCTGCGCGAGCTCGCCCTGCTGGGGCTGGCCGACCGGGTCGACGAGGGCTTGCGGAGGTACAGGACCGAGCACGCGATCGACCACGTGTGGGAGGCGCGGGAACCTCCTGAAGCTGGGGTGTCCGCCCATTCGAAACACTTTCAGTGCCGGACTTAGCGTCGAAGTGACGCGCCCGAACGCGGGGAAGGACTACAGCAACCGGTACAGCAACGCGCCTCGAACCAAGGCGGATTGGGGCGGACGGCCGCGTACGACGCAGGCCCTACACCTGCGCAACCGGCACATCGGCGGACGGCAACGAACCTCCCGAATGTGACTGGGGGTCAAGGGGTCGCAGGTTCAAATCCTGTCAGCCCGACAGCGGGAAACCGCAGGTCAGGGGCCGTGTCCGGAGAGATCCGGAACGGCCCCTGACCCGTTCCGGCGGCGGTTTGACCACCATTAGGCCACCCTTACCTGCGGTTCGGGCTGTGGACGCGGGCCGGGGAGGGGCTCTCCCCACCCACGCCGCCGAGACAAGGCGCCGCGGCCACGCTGAGTCACAACCGCGCGGTGAGCGCCCGTTCGCGACCCGGCGAAGGCGTCGCCGGGCGCTTGGCAGGGCGTCCGCTCGCCTCATCCGTTCGCGACTGTGCCCGTTCCGGCCGGCGTCCTGCTCGTCGCTTCGAGCCCCGTTGACCCGACGTCAAAGGGTCGTGGGGGACACCTGAGCGTCAGTGCACAGCGCTGTGACGGCCGTACTGCAGGAGGTGTGTGGCACCTGGTCTTGCGACTTCTAGCGAGCGTGGCGCTGGCAGGGCTCGGTTCTGAACCCGGGGCGGTTCAACCATCGGCCTGTACCAGACTGAACTGATCGACCGGCAGCGCTCCTGGACGGACGCAACGAGGTCGAGCGGGAGACCGCCTTCTGCGTCCACTGGTTCCAACAACGAGCGAGTGCATTCGGGGATCGGCAACCGACCACCGGTCGAGTTCGAAGATCACCACTACCGTGACACCACCGCCACCCCGGTCCTCGAGGTGGCCCAAGTCCGGCCTCCGTCAGATCCAGGACGGTTCAATTGCCTGGGCTGGCAGCAGCTGTCGTTCGTGGGGTTGGTGGAGACGTGGCTGGCACGATGCTCTCGGCGGACTCGGTGGTGGACCTGCCCCCGAAAGTGGCATTCGGTCTCTTCGGTGGGCGGGGGTCGGGTAGCTGGCTACTCGACGCGCGATGTGATTCCGTCGAAGTGGGCGCCCCGGTGCGGCTGACCCTGCCCAACGGCGGCCATGACGTCGATGGGGAGAGTGTCGAGCTCCTCGGGCGGATCACCGCGATCCGGCCGCCGTCGATGATCGTCGTCGACCATTCCCAGCCGTGGCGGGGTCGGATCAGGCTGCAGTTCGATCCATCAGGGCCGAGTGGTACCCGGATCCGGGTCAGCGTCGAGGTATCCCCGGCGGGCGTCGAGTGGCTGGTTCAGCACAGGGGCGGCGTCATCCCGGCGCCACCGCTGCGGCCTGGCGTCGTTCGTATCGGCTTGATCGCCTCCAAGACGGGGCCTGCCGCCCTCTGCGTGCCTGCTGCCGAATACCTCGCCGAGCTCGCCGTGGACGAGATCAACGTCGAAGGTGGACTAGCCGGTCGTGAGGTCGAACTGCTCGTTGCGGACGACGGCTCGAACCCGTGGACCGCCGAGCGAGAGGCCAAACGCCTTGTCCGCCTCGGATGCCGGGTCATCTTCGCCTGCGTGACGTCAGCCAGCTTCACTGCCATCACGCGATCGCTCCCCGATGGGGCAGCACTACTCGTCCATGCGACCACGAACGAACGCGAGAACAGCGACTCGCCATGTGTCGTGCGGATCGGCGAGCAGCCGGCAGCTCAAGCCGATGCGATGGTCGGGCGGATCATGAACGAGACGGGAGGGTGTGGCTGGTTCCTGGTCGGGCAGGACTACAGCTGGTCCTTTGCCGCGCATCGAGTGACGCGAAAGGCGATCGCGGATGCCGTGGGGCAGGTGGCGGGCGAGGTGTTCACGCCGCTCGGGACCAGTGATTTCAGTGAAGTCATCGAAGCGATACGGCGTTCGGGCGCCGATCTGGTCATGTCGTCACTCGTCGGACGCGACGAAATGGAGTTCCAACGCCAGTTCGCCGCGTCCGGACTCCGGTCCGAGACAGGATCCCTGTCGTTGCTCATGGACGAATCGACCCTGGAGAACATCGGGCCTTCGGCAGAAGGTATCTGGACGGCGCAGGCGTACTTCCAGGATACAGCGGTGCCGGGGAATGGGGAGTTCCTCAAACGCTACCGGTCGGCGCATGGCAGATGGGCTCCATCGGTCTCGACATTGACGCAAACCGTCTACGAGGCAATTCATCTATACGCGCGAGCCGTCCACGTGTGTCCCGACGACCACCCGCGTCAGCAAGGCCGAGCCTTCGTCGAGGCCGCTGCGAGGCGGGTCGGCGCGGCTGTGGGTGGGCGAGACCTGCTGTCGCCACGGCTCTACCTCGCTGAGGCGCGGATGGGACGGTTCCGAATCTTCGACGATGTCGAGTAGCCGCTGCCGGCCGGTTCATGGGCGGGCGGTCCGGTCGGCGCGCTCGATTACCGACCGAGTTGCACCCTTGCGGCGTATGCGGATCTCCAGCACCCCGTCCTTGACCGGGGCCGTCTCCTCGGCAACGGCGCCGTGCTTGCGGTACAACGCCTGGACGCGCGTCCAGGGGCGGGGGCCCGACATGGCGATCCCGACCAACTCGCCATTCCGTCGGCGACGGCTCCCGACTGCGACGACTGCGCGTCGTACGCGAGTCGCCAATACTTCGTCACGTCGACAGATGTCGACGGATGTACACTGACATGCTGTGAGCGCGAACGAAATCCTCGCCTTCGACGCCCTGTCCGACCGGGTTCGGCGGCAGATCCTCTCTGCGCTGGGAGAGGACGGCGAGCTCACTGTCACCGAGATCGCGGAGCGGGTCGACGTCGTCGGCCGCAGCACGGTTTCCAGTCATCTGCGGATCCTGCGCACATCGGGCGTGGTGAACGAACGTCGTGACGGCCGTCGGCGCTACTACTCCGTGGATACGGATGGGTCGATCCGTGACGCGTTCCGGTTCCTGCAGGGGCTCCTCGGAGCAGGCGTTCAGCTCGACATGTCGGCGTCCGAGGCGATCGAGTCCGAAGGGCAGCCACACAAGAAGGTTGGCTGACCGGTGGGCGGTGTAGCGCAACTTCTCGCCCGAGTGGCCGGTTGATCGCCGCCGGCCCGTCCCGTCGGGGCCGACCGCCTTCGCGCCCTGCACCCGCCATCCTGCGCACACCCACCCCTCAGTGCGTTGCCGAGCTCGGCGCAGGTGTCGTCACGACCTGGCTGTCTCTTGGCTGGTGACCAGTCAAGTCGCGCGGTCGGGGTCCCGTCCTGCGTTGGCCCAGATCACGAAGCGACCGGCAACAACCGACGTGCCGACAGGTATCGACGCATCCACTCGACATCGCTACGGTGACGCGCACCACAGGGCGACGAAGGGGTGCGCGACATGGACGGTGCTCAAGTGGCCGGCCACCACCACGCGTCGACGACCTCCGATCCGCCATCCGGCTCGCGCCTCCGAGACGGGTCACCACAAGTCTGAACGGGACGGCCATGCCGCGCGACAACTTCGACGAGGCGGGACTCACCGCGTTGGTGTCCTTTGCCCGCCTGGACCTCTCCCCTGAACGCAAGGCCGCCATGGCCCCGGCTCTCGACCTGATCGTCGGGCTCATCGACAGCCTCGATGCCGTGGACGTCGGTGAGACTCCTCCGGCCTCCGCCTACGACCCACGCTGGGAGTGAGCAGATGAAGCCGTACCAGCTGAGCATCACCGAGGCTTCGCGCCTCGTCGCGTCCCGGGAACTGTCACCCGTCGAACTCACGCGTTCTGTGCTCGAGCGCATCGACGAGGTGGACGGCCGGCTGAGCGCGTTCGTCGTCGTCGCCACCGAGCAGGCGATGGAGGCGGCGGCGATCGCCGAGAAGGAGATCGCCGACGGCAGCTACCGGGGGCCGCTGCACGGCATCCCGATCGGCATCAAGGATCTCTTCGACGTGGCGGGGTTCCCGACGTCTGCGAGCTCGAAGGTCCGCGTGGACCACATGGCCACCGAGGACTCGGCCTGTGTGCAACGGTTGCGGGACGCAGGCGCGATCATGGTCGGAAAGACGCACACGCACGAATTCGCCTACGGCGTCATCACGCCCACCACCCGCAATCCATGGGACCTCGCGCGTATCCCGGGTGGCTCCAGTGGTGGCTCCGGCGCGGCTGTCGCGTCCGGGGAGTGTCTGGCGGCCATGGGCAGCGACACGGGCGGGTCGATCCGGATCCCCGCCTCGGTCTGCGGCACCGTGGGCCTCAAGCCGACGTACGGCCGGGTCTCCCGACACGGGGTCACTTCGCTGTGCTGGGCTCTGGACCACGTGGGCCCGCTGACCCGCACTGTGCGGGACGCTGCCTTGATGCTGGGCGTTGTCGCGGGCTTCGACCCTCGGGACCCGGCGACCGCGGAGGTTGCGATTCCCGACTACACCGACGGCATCGACGCCGGGGTCTCCGGCCTGACCATCGGGCTCCCGACCAACTACTTCTTCGACGACGTCGACCCACAGGTGGAGACGTTCGTGCGCGAGGCCGTGGCCGTGCTGGCAGCGAATGGGGCCACGGTGCGGGAGGTCGAGATCCCCTACGCACAACAGATGATGGCCGTCGAGTTCGGGCTCATCGTCCCCGAAGCCTCCGCCTACCACCAGTCGATGCTGCGTGCTCGCGGTGAGCATTACCAGGACGACGTCCGCATCTTCCTGGAAGTCGGCGAAGTAATGCTGGCCAGCCAGTATCTCAAGGTCCTCCGAGTCCGCACGCTGATCAAGGAGGCCTTCCGTGAGGCCTTCGAGGGTCTCGATGCGATCGTCTGCCCCACGTTGCCGGCGACGGCAGCCCGTGTCGGTCAGCAGGAGTTCGAGTTCCCCAAGGGGGTCCGCAAGAGCGTGATCAACGCCTATGTCGGGCACTCGGCACCGGGCAACGTCACCGGCCTGCCGGCTCTGTCTCTGCCGTGCGGCTTCGACTCGAACGGCCTACCTGTCGGTCTGCAGGTCATCGGACGCCCGTACGACGAGCGGACCGTGTTGCGCATCGGGCACACCTACGAGGCGGCGACCGACTGGACGGCTCGTACTCCCAGCCTCTGAGCTCTCGGGCATCACGCCTCGGACACCGCAAGCATCGACGCGCGGCGAAACCCGACGTCGCCGCCGAGCAAAGCCAACTCCCCGCATCGACGTCTGCAGGAGAAGGACCATGCCAGACCGGCCGCCAGATCCCCGGACGTTCCAGGACGGGCCCAGCTACCTCGGTCTTCCCAGCTTTATGAAGGTTCCATATCTGGCGATGCCGGAGGAGTTGGATGACCGCACTCCTGACGTCGCCATAGTAGGCGCTCCCTGGGATGACTCCGTGGTGAATCGTCCGGGAGCACGCTTCGGACCGAGATCCATCCGTTTCGCCAACTACATCTATCCGTTTTGGCACCTGGACCTGCAGGTGGCGCCCTTCGACGTACTCGACGTCATCGACTTCGGCGATGCCGCATGCGTGCCGGGACTGGTCGAGGAATCACACAAGGCGATTCATGACCGCGTACTGGCGGTTGCCCAGCGTGGCATCGTCCCCATCGTTCTGGGGGGCGATCACTCCATCACCTATCCCTCGGCTTCAGCGGTGGCCGAAGCCGTGGCCCCTCGTGAACTCGGGGTGATCCACTTCGACGCCCACGCCGACACGGCGGACGAGGTCTGGGGAAATCTCCGCTCCCACGGAACGCCGATGAGACGTCTGATCGAGTCCGGAGCCGTCGCGGGGAGGAACTTCGTCCAGGTCGGGCTCCGTGGCTATTGGCCCCCTCCGGAGATCCTCGAGTGGATGCACGCGCAGCAAATGAGATGGCATCTCATGGGCGAACTGCTCGACCGTGGCGTGGACGCCGTCATCGATACGGCGATCGAGGAGGCCCTGGATGGCCCGGACGTCATCTACCTCTCGGTCGATATCGATGTTCTGGATCCGGGGTTCGCGCCCGGAACCGGCACGCCGGAACCGGGTGGAATGCAACCGGCCGATCTACTGCGCGCCATACGGCGGATCGCCGAGAAGACGAACGTCATCGCCATGGACGTGGTCGAGGTATCACCCCCCTATGATCACGCCGAACTGACTGCGCAGAATGCGAACCGTTGCGTCTTGGAGGCAATCAGCGCTCTGGCTGTGAAGCACAGGGACTCGATTACCCGTGCGGAACGAGGTTCCGAATCGCCGCGCTCCATGACCAACCCGTAAGCGGTCCGCACTGTGAAGTTTTTCTGAGGAAAGTCAGACCACTGGATAGAACCACAGGCACGTTCATCAGGAGGAGAGATGTCCATTCAAGACAGGACACGGGGTGCGCTGACGATCCCGTCCGCAGAAGGCCGTGGTTTCAGTATCGGCGCCGGCGAAGAATTCCGGGTCGTGGATGTGGAAGGCCAACAGATCGCCGACTTCGTCGCACTGGCGGCTGACGACATCTCGGAGACCTCCTCCCCGGCGAAGACGGTACTCTTCAACAACCCCAAGTACCGGCTATCGCCTGGCGACCATTTCTATTCGAGCCGAGGGCGACCGATGTTCGAAATAGTCTCCGACGACAGCAACGGCGTGCACGACTTTCTCTACGCTGCCTGCAGCGCGACGTGGTACGCCAGCCTCGGTCATCCTGGCCACCGGAATTGCTTCGACAACCTCGTCTCTGGGTTGTCATCGATCCGTTCGATCAGCCCCGACGACCTGCCCGATCCGATCAACCTGTTCCAGGACACATACCCTCAGTCGGATGGGACGATCGCCTTGCGGCCCTCGCCGACCGGGCCCGGTGATTCGATCGTTCTCCGCGCGGCCATGCCTTGCATCGTCGGAATAACCTCCTGCGCTTACGACCTCGAACCGCCGGAAGACAACGTCAACGGCGCGGCGCCGTCACCGATTCGTGTCGAGTTCCTCTAACTCCTGATAGCTATGGGGAGGGCCCCGCTCCGCGGCATCGGGAGTGCGGTGGTTTATGAGGCCAGGCGGTTCCTTCGTCAATGTTGGGCCACGACTCGAGATCAGCGCAAAGGAGACCACAGATGACGGCATCTCGAGACACCAGACCTGCGCAAGCTGAAACGGGACTGGCCAAGAACAGGTTGGGCACAAGTCACGTCGCCTTCTTCGTCGTCGCGGCAGCCGGCCCGTTGCTCCTGATGGCGGGCGTAGCTCCGATCGGCATTGCGTTCGGCGGCATCGCGACGCCTCTCGGTTTCCTTATCGCCGGCATGGTCTTCGCGCTCTTCGCGGTGGGCTATGTGGCCATGAGTCGCCACGTTCACAATGCAGGAGCATTTTACGCGTTCGTGCGTGAGGGCATCAGTCGCCCCCTCGGCGTGGGGTCGGGTCTGACCGTCCTGACCGCGTACAACCTCATCGCAGCCGGCCAGGTGGCGGCCACAGGGTTCTTTGCGCAACAGGCGTTGCTCGCGATAGCGGACGTAGACGTTCCGTGGTGGGTGTTCGCCATCATCGTCTGGTTGCTCATCGGCTGGCTCGGCTCTCGCACCATCACTCTGAGCGCTCAGGTGCTGGGTTTCTTCCTCTCCCTCGAAGTCATCATCCTCCTGATCCTCGCCGTGCCCGTTCTGCTGCAGGGCGGCGCGTCCGGTATCAGCGTCGGCTCGTTCAACCCCGCCAACCTCACCGGCGGTACCGGGGCGATGCTCGTCTTCGCCTTCGGCGCCTTCCTCGGCTGCGAGGCAACGGTCGTCTACTCCGAGGAGGCTCGAGAGCCACGACGGACGATCCCTCGAGCAACGTACGCTGCGGTCGCCTTCCTAGGGCTCTTCTATGCATTCATCTGTTGGACGATCGTCATAGCCTATGGGGAGCAATCGGTCGTCGAGGCCGCTACGAATGATCCTGTGAATCTGGTCTTCAGCGCGATGGAGAGCTATGTCGGCACACCGGCCGCCGACATGATGCTGGTGTTGCTGTGCACGGGCACCTTCGCCTCGACTCTCGGGTTCCACAACGAGGCGGTTCGCTACTTCTTCGCACTCGGCCGGGAAGGTGTGCTGCCTCGGGCGCTCCGACATGTCCACCCGGGTAGCGGATCTCCGCGGACGGCCGTGGCCGCCCAGTCGGCGTTCAGCGCATTGTTCGTGATTCTTCTCGGAGCGCTGGGCGCAGACCCTTATCTCCAGATCTTCATCCCCCTGGCCGGCGCCGGCGTGGTCGGCATCATTGCGATGCAGGCATTCGCGTCGGCCTCGGTCGTCGGCTTCTTCAGGCGGAACCCTGACCTGGAGGCCACCTCCTGGGCGCGGGCAATTGCGCCGGGGATCTCCACAGTGTGCCTGACGGCGGCCGTAGTGCTGATGGTGACTCGCTTCGAACTGCTCACTGGAGTGCCCTGGCCCAATTGGGTCAACTTCGCGCTCCTCCTGCCACTTCTCGCGATCCTCATCGGTGGCACGGTATGGGCTCGGTTGGGTTGGCGGGCGGAGGTCGAAAAGTGAAGCAGTACGCTCAGGGGTTCCCGCTCATCGGCCTGGTCGATGAGCGGTCGCCCGGACGATCGGTGGTCCGACACCCGACCTGAGTTCGGTCACTGGCTCGCGGATCGGCGCGCGGCAGCGTGCTGGGATGCGGTGATCATGTTGAGTGATCATTTCTTAGGCATCAATCAGGGGGCTACGGTTGGGCGGTCACCGATGTCGCGGAGTGGCCAGCCCACCGTGCCTGGGAGGAACTGCAGGCTCGGGTCGACCGTGCCGTTTCCTGGTGGCTGACCCGGATGCTGCACCGGTTCACCGACATCATCGACTTCGACCGCCCTAACGCGGAACTGGACATTGGTCGTGAGCTCGTCGTCGGGGTCGAGGCTCCACGCGGAGGACTACGCGGGCATGCCCCTGGACTGAGCTTCGACGCAGGACGGCCCGTCGGCGGTTGCCAGGGCCGTCCTGTCGGTCGAGGTCGAGCGGTCCATCGCCATCCCGGCGTCGAGCTCCTCGCTCGGGCGAGGCCCGACTGGGTCATGGAGACGATCAGAGCTCGAGGACCAGTCGGGGACAGGCGGCTCGGGAGACGCAGATGAACATGGTGTCGTTGGTGGCCTGCTCGGCCGGCGTGAGCAGGGAGTCGCGGTGGTCGACGTCGCCCTCGAGCACCGGCGTCTCGCAGGTGCCGCAGGTGCCTTCCTGACAGGACGAGAGCACCGAGATCCCGGCCTCCTCGACGACGTCGAGGATGGTCCCAGGCGCCGATCGTCGCCACGGTGACGTACTGGGTAGCCGGTGGGATGCGGACCTGGCCGCGGTAGGGGCCCACGTGATTCACATGCACCCTCCGGGTCGCGTGCCGGGTGGTCGTCCTCCGGCTCGGTGGGGCAGCCGGATCGAAGCCCCACCGTTCGCTCGCCGGGACACGTCGAACGCCTCGCCTCCGCAGCCACCACCGTGGAGATCGACTCGCAGGATCCGTGGCGGCTGCGAGGGTGGTCTGCGTCACATGGAGTCGATGCCGGGTTGCCCGGCGGGGACGAGGCGGTCGATGAGCAGGTGGACGACACGACTGACGGCGGTGGCTGGAGCCGTCACGCTGGTCGGTGGGGGCGCGTCGGTGACCGTGGCCAGTGCGGACACGACACCGCAGCCGGAGGTGGGCGCCGGGGCGTACGACGGCGTGCTCGACAACGGCGCCACCTGGGTGGCACACGTGCCGCAGCGGTGGAACGGCACCGTCGTCCTCTTCGCCCACGGCTTCGGCCCGCTGCGGGCACAGGACGCGCCGAACGAGGAGACCCGGCAGGCTCTGCTGGACCGTGGATACGCCCTGGTCGGTTCGTCGTACTCGGGGCCGTCGCTGTGGGCGCTGGAGACCGCGGTCGACGACCAGTTCGGCGCCCTGGCGGCGTTCGAGGACCTGCTCGGCGTCGAACCGGAACGGACCATCGCCTTCGGCCGGTCCATGGGCGGACTCGTCAGTGCCCGGCAGGCGGAGGACCCGCGGGGCGAGATCGACGGCGTCCTGACCACCTGCGGGATCGTCGCCGGCGCGCTGAACCTCAACAACTACCAACTCGACGGCGTGTACACGCTGTCCCACCTGCTGGGTGTGGACGTTCCGCTGGTCCGGTACGAGAGCGCCGAGCAGGCGCAGCAGGCGGCCGACGCCCTGATCGCGGCGGTCACCGCAGCCCAGGGCACGGCGGAGGGACGGGCCCGGATCGCGCTCGCCTCCGCCTACCTCGACCTGGCGACCTGGTACTCCGGCGACGCCCCCGCACCACAGGACGACCACGCCGCCCAGCAGGTGCAGCAGTACCAGGCGCTGATCGACGGCGGCGGCCTCGAGCGCTACGTGACCGGTCGCCAGCAGATCGAGCTGGCCGCGGGCGGCAACAGCGCCTCCAACGTCGGTGTCGACTACCGCGAGCTGCTGGAGAGCAGTCCGCACGCCGAGCAGGTGTGGGGTCTGTACCAGGATGCCGGACTCGACCTCGAGGCCGACCTGGCGACGCTGACCCGCGACGCGGACGTCGAAGCCGACCCGGAGGCCATCGCCGACCTGACGCGCTCGTCGATGGTCACCGGCGACCTCGAGGTGCCCGAGCTGGCGATCCACACCGTCGCTGACGAGCTGGTGCCCGTGGAGCACGAGGACTGGTACGAGGAGCTGGTGCACCGGGCCGGGGAGGACCGGCAGCTGCGGCAGGCCTACGTCCAGGGGACCGGACACTGCGAGTTCCAGCCGGCCGAGCAGGTCGCGGCGCTGCAGGCCCTCGAGCAGCGGCTCGACACCGGTCGCTGGCACGGGGTCGCGGAACCGGAGCGACTGAACGCGGCCGCCGACACCCTGCAGCTCGGGACCACCGCACGGTTCACGGAGTTCGACCCGCCGCGGCTGGTCGGCGGGCTGGGGGAGCCGGGCCGCGAGCACCGCCGCTGAGCGGAGGGAGGACCGGCAGGTGTCCTCCCGGCGTGAGGGCCGACCCGCCTCCTGCATGACCACAGCAACGCGGTTGCAAGGACATCTACGGTCGCCAGCGGAGCGGCTGGTCGAACAGGTCGGCGGCGTCACGCTGCTGGGCGGGACCGACCCGGTCAGCCCCGCACGGGGAGCGGCGGCGCCGAGCGAGGCGGGGCCGCGGCGCGCGGCGGTCGGCCCGCTCCGGGTGGGCCGGCGAAGGCCTGGGCCAGGTCCAGCCACCGTTGGGCGTCGGCGCCCACGGCCTCCAGGGCGAGGTCATCGCGGTGCCGGCGCTGGGTGACCCGCAGGCAGAAGTCGAGGGCCGGCCCGGTGACCTGCTGGGGCGCCTCGGGTGGGCCCCACGTCCAGACCTCGCCGTCCGGACCGGTCAGCTCGACCCGGACCTCCGCGGCCGGGGGTGTCAGAACGTGCTGCCGGAAGGCGAAGCCGCGGGTGCGCACCCCCAGATGTGCGACCGCGCGCAGGCGGGACGTGGCGGGGATCGGCCGGTCGAGGGCGTCGCGGACGTCGACACCGTGCGCCCAGGTCTCCATCAGCCGGGCGGTCGCCATGGAGGGCGCGCTCATGTCCGGGCCGAACCAGGGGAGGGCCGTGCCCGGCGGCAGCGCGGTCAGGGCCGAGGCGAGCGCGGCCCGCGACGTCCGCCACCGGGCGAGCAGCTCCGGCGGGGAGGTGGCCGCGCCCGCCGCGGCGGCGGCGTCCACCGCCGCGGTGACGTCCGGCGCGCTGGCGACCACGTCGGCGCGGAACCCCTCCAGGTCGGTGGCCGCCCGCAGCGCCACCTCGTCGGTCCAGACGAGGTGGGCGATCTGGTGGGCGATCGTCCAGCCGGCTGCGGGCGTGGGCGTCGTCCACGCCGCGGTCGGCAGCGGGGCCACCAGGTCGTCGAGCTCCCGCCCCTCCGTGGCCAGGTCGGCGAGCAGGCCGGTCAGCAGATCCGTCGGGCTCACCGGGTCTCCCCGGAGAGGTCCGGGGAGCGGCGCTGCAGTACGGCCTGCACCGGACCTGCGCTCTGCCGGTACGTGGTGCTGCGCAGCTCTCCTGCTGGGTCCGCGGTCGTCACGACGACCTGGCGGGGGTTGATGCGGACGCTCAGCACGCGCTCGGGTTCGTAGCCGAGCATGGTGCAGACCAGGTGGAAGAGCGTGTCGTCCATGGTTCTCCTGTGGATCCGACGCCGGCCGTGCCGGACGTACGGCTGTTCGGGCGGCTGGTCGCGCCGTGCCTCGGGGCCGGGGTGCGCGCGAGCGGCCGGCCGGTGTCGATGCCCGGCCGGCCGCCCGTGCCTCAGACGGCTGTCCTCACTCTGCCCGCATCTGCTGGGGCGCCGCGGGGGCGGGCGCCCGGAGCGGGTCGCCGTCCGGCCGGGCGAGCGGGCGCAGCGCCAGGTAGGCGATCGAGGCGACGACCGCGCCGACGATGACCGACAGGTCGGCACCGTCGAGCGCCACCGCGATCGGGGCGGTCCAGAGGGTCGTGTTGACGCAGAGCAGAGCGGTGACGCTGCCGAGCAGCAGCGCGATGGCACCCGCCCAGTTGACCCCGCCGCGATACCAGAACGGTCCGTTGGGCGTCTCGTCGTGCAGCGCCAGGCCGTCGTAGCGGTTCCGGCGCACCGCGATGTCGGTCGCGTACACGGCCATCAGCGGGGCCAGCACGGTGATGCTGAACTGCAGGAAGTTGCTCACCGTCACCAGGAAGTCGGTGGCGAACGAGGCGTAGGCGGCCACGGCGGTGATCAGCACGCCGATGAGGAGCACCGAGCGCACCCGGCTCAGCTTGACGCCCATGCCCTGCTGGTACAGCCCGGCCGAGTACGCGAGCAGCACGTTGTTCGACACCGAGCCGCCGACGACGACGAACAGGAACAGGGGGTAGAACCAGGTGGGCACGATCTCGGCGATGCTCACCTGGGGGTCGGTCATGTCGATCCGGGTGCCGGCCAGCACGCCGAGCAGCGAGATGACCACCGAGGGGAGCATCCCGCCGGCCGCCGTCCAGAGGGTCACCTTGCCGCGGGACGAGGAGACCGGCAGGTACCGGGCGAAGTCCGCGCCGTTGACGTAGGACATCGCCGGGGCGGCGATCAGCGTGAAGCCGATGAGGAGCGACGCCAGCAGCGGTGAGCCCTCCAGCGGTGCCGCCGGCACGTAACCGAAGTCGGCCTCCCGGACGACGAAGACCCCGAGGAGGAGCAGGACCGCGCTCATGACCAACCCGAAGACCGGGCTGAGCTTCACCATCGTCGCGTGCCCGTAGATGCAGACCGTGAAGGTCACCACGGCCAGCACCAGCAGGATGACGACCTGCACCGGCACGTTCACCGGGATGCCGAGCTCTCCGGCCAGCGCGAAGCCGGCGAGCGCGCCGAGGGCCAGGTTGATGGCGCCGTAGACGACGGCGATCACCCACATGACGCCCGACATGAGCACCCGGTTGCCGTGGACGCCGAAGAAGGCCCGGGACACCACGGCCGACGGCGTTCCGGAGGCGAACCCGCTGGTGGCCAGCCAGCCCACGAGGACGTAGACCAGGTTGGCGACCAGCACGACGCCGATCGACTGCCACATCGACAACCCGAGCAAGATCATCGTCCCGCCGAGCACGAAGAACAGGTAGAGCATGTTCGCGGAGAAGTAGATCCAGGCCACGTCCCGAGGACCGCCGTGGCGTTCCTCGGGCGGGACGAAGTCGATGCCCCTCACCTCGACCTTGCCTGCGACGTCAGTCGCGGGGGCCGCGGTGCTTCCCTGCGGGGTGAGAACGGTGTCGGACATGGGAACTCCTCGGAACGGGCGCCGCGTCTCCGCGCTGCCGATCGTGCGGTCGTCCGCCGGGGCTCGAGCGGACGCCGTGGTGCACACGTGCCGGGGCACGTCGGAGCCCGGGTGCAGGCGTCCCGCGAGGGGGCACCTGCACCCGGTGGAGCTCGGGCAGCGCAGCGCTGCGTGCCCGCGACCGTGGGGATCAGCCGGCCAGCGACTCCAGCGCCTCGTCGACGCCGACGAGGCGGGACTCGTGGTGGTGGACCAGCCGCCAGCCCGCCGGGGTGCGACGGAGGACGAACGAGCAGCGGACCTCACCGTCGAAGGTCGGGTCGGCGCCGTGGAGCTTGATCCGGGTGCGCAGCCGGCTGAAGCCGAACGCGGCGTCCCCGAGGACGGCGACGTCGGTGGCGATCTCGTCCCACTCCAGCATCGACTCGACGTGCCCGGTGTCGCCTTCCCAGTAGCGCAGCAGCGCGTCCCAGTCGGTGATCGGGAGGACGTGCTCCTCGGGCTGGTACACGAGGCCGTCGAAGTCGCTGTCCCAGTACTGCCGGCCGGCGGTGAAGTCCAGCGCCTTCATCGCCTGCACCCAACCGGTGATGGTGGCGCGGATGGACTGCTCGTCGCTCGTCACGTACGGGTCTCCTCGGGAGAGTGGGGAAGGGGTGGCTCAGGCGTCCAGGTCGAGGACGACCCGGTTGCTGGTGGGGCGGGCCTGGCAGGTGAGGACGTAGCCGGCGCCCAGCTCGTCGGCGTCCAGCCCGGTGGTCCGCCGCATCACCACCGAGCCCTCGACCGTGAGCGCTCGGCAGGTTGCGCAGACGCCGTCCCGGCAGGAGTAGGGGACCTCGGGGCGCACCGGCAGCACCGCATCCAGGACCGAACGGTCCGCGGCGGTCACGCGCACCGTGGTCTTCTCGCCGCGCGCGATGATCGTGACGTCGCTGTCGACGACGTCTCCGGACGGCTCCTCCTCGGCGTCGTCCTGACCGGAGGTGAACAGCTCGTGGTGGATCGAGCGCGCCGGCACCCCGAGTGAGGCGAGCAGCGTGGTGACCTCGCCGATCAGCTCCTCCGGCCCGCAGAGCAGCCAGGCGTCCACGCCGTCGGCCACGACCGTGGTGCGCAGCAGCTCACCGGTCAGCCGACCGGACAGGTGGTCGCCGGACGCGGGCTCCCGGGAGAGCACGTGGTGGACGGTGAGCCGGCCGGGATACCGGGTGACCAGCTCGTCGATCTCGGCGGCGAACATCGTGCTGGCCCTGGTCCGATTGGCGTAGACCAGCGTGACGGTGCTGTGCCGCTCCACCTCCAGCACGGTCGCGACGTGCGACAGGATCGGGGTGATCCCGCTGCCGACCGCGATCGCGGCGTAGTGCTTGCTGTGGGTGGGCAGCAGCTCCAGGCAGAACCGGCCCATCGGCGTCATGACGTCGAGCTCGTCCCCGGGGCGCAGCTCGGTGGTCGCCCAGGTGGAGAACAGCCCGCCGTCCTGCCGCTTGACGCCGACCTGGAGCCGGCCGCCCGCGGGACTGCAGATGGAGTAGGTCCGCCGGGTCTCGCCGTCCGGGTGGACCAGCACCAGGTGCTGCCCCGGGCGGAACCGGAAGTCGTCGCGCAGGCGGTCCGGCACCTCGAAGCTGATGCTCACCGCGTCCTCGGTGAGCGGGTGGACGTCGGCGACGCGCAGCCGGTGCAGGGCGGGTGCCCGCCGCCGCGCGAGGGGGTTGAACGCCGGGGTCGTGCCCGCCGAGCGTCGGGACAGGGGAGGCATGGTGCCGGACCGCCGTCGCGCTCAGGCGCCGAGGCTGGGGACCGACATCTCGCCCTCGCCGTCGACGAAGCCGTAGTTGCGCATCGGCCCGGTCGGCGGCATCACCTGCTCGTGCTCCTCCTCGTCGGTCCACACCGCGGCCTCGACGACGCCGCTGGCGTCCTTCCACTTCCCGGTGCCGCCGAGGAACGTGTAGACGCCGCCCTGGTAGCCCTCGCGGACCACCCAGTCGACGCGGCCGAAGAGCTTGTCGCCGTCCTCGTCGTTGCCCTCGATGTGGCCGAACCCGCCGCTGACCGACGCGTTCGCGCTCAGGTCGATGTCGTCGACGCCGGCGTAGCGGGTCTTCACGTGCACGACGCGGCCGTTCTCGAAGGTGTACCGGGTGACCATCCAGGTCTCGTAGTTCACCCGCCACTGGTCCAGGCCGATCTGGACGGGGGTCTTCCAGTTGGCGGTGCCTGCTGCGGTCATCCGGACCCTCACGTTCTTCACCTCTGTCTGTTCGGCGGTTCTTCGTGACCGATCTCACAGGCAGGGGAGGGAGCCGACAATTGGCGCAAACGCCGATCTTCGACCGGAGAAGCCGGTCGAGGATCGGTTTTCGACCGCCGCGGCCCGCTCAGCGGGGGAGGATGAGCCCCTCGGCCAGGGCGCGGGACACCGCGGCCGAGCGCGAACCGACCCGCAGCTTGGCCATGACGTGCTCGACGTGGGCGCGCACGGTCCGGGTGGTCACCGACAGCTGGTCGGCGATGTCGCTGTTGGAGTCCCCGGTGGTGAGGCTGGTGAGGACCTCCAGCTCGCGGGGCGTGAGGTCGTGCATCCGACCGGCGTCCCGGACGGCGAGGACGGCGACGCCGTCCCGGCAGCGGAAGGCCTGGCAGGCGTACCAGCCGCCGTCGCGGGGCCACAGGAACGAGGCGGTCCACCGGCCCCGGGGCAGCACGCGTGCGACGATCTCCGGGACGGGGAGGGCCAGCACGGGGGAGTCGGTCCCCCCGGGCACGTGCAGCGGGACGACGGTCCCGTCGGGCCGGACGGCCACCGACGTGGCGTCGGCCTCGAGGGTCGTGGCCAGGACCCGTGCCGACTGCAGCGGGTCGACCATGTTCGCCAGCGCCAGGGACAGCCGCCCGACCACCGCGCACGCCTCATCAGACGGGGACTCCTCGCTGGACCCGGAGAGCATGAGGAAGCCGGTGTGCCGGCCGTCCGGCGTGTGGAGGGCGCTCACCATGCCCTCGTAGAGCCCCTGGGCGCGGCCGTACTCGGCGATCCCCCGGACGGTCATCGGGTCGACCGGCAGGTCCCGCTCCCGCAGCGGCCACCCTGTGCGCGGCATGCCGAAGGGCTCGATGAGCTCGGCCTGCCACTCGGGGCTGAGCAGGTACTCGACGAAGGCGTCGTCGTAGCCCCGAGACACGATCGGTGTCCGGGAGCCCGACGGCGTGGTGGTCGAACTGGTCACGATGCCGGCGTCGAAGGGGAAGACCCGCCGGAGCTGGTCGAGCACCTCCTCCATGCGCTCCTCGACCGAGGTGCTGGAGGTGACGATCCCCGCGACCTGCGAGACGACCTCGACGGCCTCACTGCTGAGCGGGATGCCCTGCCAGGGCGGCATGCCGGCCATGAGCGACCTCCCGTCGGATGGGTGAGCACCGGGCGACCGCATGGTGCTCTTCTTTCGACCCGAGGTACAGGAATTCGACTGGAATTCACGTGCCGGTGAGGCGATCCGTACCGACCCAGCCGCGCGGGGTGGGCCCCGGCACGACGCAGGCCCGCCGCGTCCCCCGAGCTCGGGGCTCGGGGGACGCGGCGGGCCGCGGGGCGGTCGCGCCGGTCAGTCGACCAGCTTCTTGGCCAGGTACCGCTGGAAGGTCTGGACGGCCACCTCCAGGTGCGACAGCGGACCGCCGTCGACGTTGGTCCGGGTGGTCAGCGCGATTTGGACGTCCGCCTGGGCCTTGGCGTCCTCACCATTGACGCTGGTGAGCCACTCCCGGTACTCCGCGACCTTCTCCGTCAGCTCCGGGTCCGACAGGGCGGACTCGTGGACCAGGATGTCCAGTTCCGCGTAGTGCGACGTCGGGCCGGTCGGCAGGAAGGTGATGGTCAGCGTGGCGTCCGGGCCGGGGACGAGGATGAAGCCCGGATAGAGCCCGGCCACGGTGACGAACGACCGCTCGTAGGCCGTCAGGTTCGGCGCCCCGGGCAGTAGCAGCGGCTGGAGGTGGTGGCCGTCCTCCTGCCCGCCGGCCGCCTCCGGGGAGACGAACATCCGGGCGAAGAAGAAGTCGCTGCTCGCGACCTCGTCGAAGTCGACCATGTGGGCCGGCCACATCGCCTCGAGCGAGTTCAGGTGCGTGCCGATGTGGTGGTAGGCCTCCCGGCCGTTCTCCATCCCGATCTTCCAGTTGGCCTCCACCTCACCCCAGATGATGCGGTCGGCCAGCCGCCACTCGCTGATGTCGTAGTTGCCCAGGCGCGGCTCGATCTGGTCGGTCAGGTCGCTCAGCGGGGCGGGATCGGCGTCCAGGTTGACGAAGACGAAGCCCTGCCAGACGGCGGTCGTGAAGGTCGGCAGCGCGATGTCGTCCTTCGTCCGCTGATACAGGTTGCTCTTGTTCATGTGGGCCGCGCCCTGCAGCTTGCCGTCCAGCCCGTAGGTCCACTTGTGGTAGGGGCAGGCGAAGGTCTCCGCGTTGCCCTTCTGCCCCTCGCACTCGGCGAGGACGTCCATGAACCGGTGCTGGCACACCCGGGACAGCGCCCGGATCTCACCGTCGGCGCCGCGGGTGATCAGGATCGGCTCGCCGGCGATGTCGCGCTTGATGAAGTCACCGGGCTGGGCCAGCTCCTCCACGCGGCCGACGCGGATCCAGGACTGGCGCCAGATCTTCTCGATCTCGAGCTCGTAGAGCGCCTCGTTGGTGTAGAAGGCTCCGGGCAGGGCGCGGGCCTCCTCGAGGGGACGGGCGGCCCGCTCGGCCAGGACCTCGAGCAGGCCCTCGACCTGCTCGGCCCCACGCATGGGCGCGGCCGGGGGCGTGGCTTCCGTCAACGACATGGTGGGACCTCCGCGTGGGTGTGAAGCTCGTCACCCCGAATGCTGGGCGGTCGGTGGTGCGCGGTCCATTGGCGCAAAGGCCAGTCTTTCCAGGCCGGGCGGCCGCGGAGGCCGCAGCCATGGCCTTTCGGCCAATTGCGACGAGCGGCGCTGATGAGGACGGTGAGGCCCCTGTCACATCCCAGGAGGAAGCAATGAAGGCCGTCCGGCTCCACGAGTACCACACCATGCCCCGGCTCGACGACGTCCCGCAGCCGGACCTGCAGGGGCCGAACGACGTCATCGTCCGGATCGGTGGCGCCGGGGTGTGCCGCACCGACCTGCATGTGCGCGACGGTTGGTTCGAGCAGGTCATGGGCCCCGAACTGCCCTTCGCCCTAGGGCACGAGAACGCCGGCTGGGTCCAGGCCGTCGGGGAATCGGTCACCAGCGTGGAGGTCGGTGACACCGTCATCTGCCACCCGCTGGCCACCTGCGGCGTCTGCGCCGGCTGCCGGCGCGGTGAGGACATGTACTGCGTGGCCGGCATGTTCACCGGCGTCAACGCCGACGGCGGCTACGCCGAGTACATGCGGACGTCGGAGCGGGCGCTGGTCGTGCTGCCGCAGGAGATCGATCCGATCGACGTGGCCCCCTACGCGGACGCCGGGCTGACCGCCTACCGCGCGGTCCGCAAGGCCTCGAAGATCCTCCAGCCGGGGCAGACGGTCGTCGTGCTCGGCGCGGGTGGCGGCCTCGGGCACATCGGCGTCCAGTTGCTGAACGAGATGACGCCGGCCCGGGTCGTCGCCGTCGACAAGAGCGAGCTCGGCCGTGACCTGGCCGCCAAGGTGGGCGCCGAGGCCGTCTTCGGCGTCGAGGACGCCGCGGCGGGGGTCGCGGAGCTCACCGGCGGAGCCGGCGCGAACGTGGTCCTCGACTTCGTGGTCGAGGGCGACACCCCTCAGCAGGCCGTCTCGATGCTGGGCCAAGGCGGCACGTACTCGATCGTCGGCTACGGCGCCCAGCTGGGCCTGGCGTCGATGGAACTGATCCTCAAGGAGGCGACCGTCGTCAGCACCATGGTCGGCAACTACGCCGACCTCTCCGAGCTGATGGCCCTGGTGGTCCGCGACCGGGTGAAGCTCGAGACCAAGCGCTACGCCCTGGAGGACGCCGTCTCGGCCCTCGACGACCTGGACAGCGGCCGGGTCCGCGGCCGCGCCGTCCTCACGCCGAACGCCGCTTCCTGACCCGCTCTCCGAGCGCGCCACTCCGTGGCCGGCCCGAGGGGCCGGCCACGGCTGTGGCATGCCCGGGGACCGGTCGTGGGGGCGCTCCGGCGACCGCGCTGTACCGATCGAAACTCCGCAACTGATACAGCCTTAGCTGTTGACATTCGATCGTAACCTGCGAAGCTGCTACGAAATCCGATCAAGGAGTGACTCATGACACAAGCGCAGGAGCTGCGCGACCAGCTGATGGAGCAGGGCGTCGAGTACGTCTTCGGCTGGTACACCGACATCCACGGCGTGCCCAAGAGCAAGTGCGTGCCGGTCCAGTCGCTGCCCTCGATGGCCAAGGGCTCGGAGCTCTACACCGTCGGGGCGCTGGAGGGCATGGGCGACCTCGGCCCGCACGAGGACGAGTGCGCGGGCCTGCCCGACCTGGACCGGCTCGTCGTCCTCCCCTGGGACAAGCGCTTCGCCCTGGTACCCACCCGGCTGCACCTGGACGGCGTGCCCTACGAGCAGGACGCGCGCAACGCGCTGGTCCGTCAGGTGGACGCCGCCGCAGCCGCCGGGTTCACCGCCAACGTCGGCATCGAGCCGGAGTTCTACGTCGTGCGGGAGACCGCCGACGGCTGGGAGCCGCTGGTGGCCAGCGACCGGGCGCACGCCAAGACGCGCGGTTACGACCTGGAGGCCACGGTCCTGGCCGAGCCGTTCCTGGGCCCGATGGTCCAGCACATGAACGGCCTCGGCTGGGGCGTCTACTCCTTCGACCACGAGGGCGGCGACGGCCAGTACGAGTTCAACTTCGACTACACCGACGCGCTGACCATGGCCGACCAGATGGTGCTGTTCCGGTTGATGGCCAAGCACGTCGCGCGCGAGAACGGCTGCATCGCCACCTTCATGCCCAAGCCGTTCCAGGACGACTTCGGCTCGGCGGCGCACATCAACATCAGCCTCGCCGACGTCGACACCGGCGAGAACGTCTTCGCCGCCGGCGACGGCACCCGGGCCTACAGCGACCTCTCCCGCCACTTCGTGGCCGGGGTGCTGGCCCACGCCGGCGCGATCAACGCGGTCATCTGCCCGACGGTGAACTCCTACAAGCGCTTCACCAGCAAGGGCTACATGGACGAGATCTCCTGGGCGCCGGTCCACCGGGGCTGGGGCGAGAACAACCGCACCCTGATGTGCCGCATGCCGGTCAACCGGCACTGCCTGGAGGTCCGCACCGCCGACAGCGCGGTGAACTACCACCTGGGCATCGCGATGGTCCTGGCCGCCGGGCTCGACGGCATCAAGCGGCAGCTCGACGCCGGTGAGCCGCTCAACCGCGACACCTACAAGCTGAGCGAGGAGGAGCTGGCGCAGTACGGCGACCTCGCCCTGCCGGCCACCCTCGACGAGGCGCTGGACGAGTTCGAGACCGACGACGTCGCCAAGGACGTGTTCGGCCCCGCCTTCCACGCCACGTACCTGGCCTACAAGCGGCAGGAGGCGCACGAGTACCGGTCGGTCGTCACCGACTGGGAGACGCGCACCTACCTGCAGCGGATCTGAGGCCGCGGATGAGCATCGACTCGCAGACCGCTGCCCTGGACCTGCCCGCCGACGTCGAGGACCGCCGCCGCGCCGCCAACGCGGAGACGCTGTCCCGGCTGACCGGTGCGGAGCCGGTCCTGGTGGACGTCGCACCCGCCGGGGAGGTCGTGCCGGGCATGACGGCCTCGACGATCCTGACCTCGGGCGCCCCCCTGGAGTGGCACGAGTACACCGGCGGTCAGCGCCGCGCGGTCCTCTACGCCACCGTCTACGAGGGGCTCGCCGGTGATCCGGCCGACGCGGAGGAGGCCATCGCCGCCGGCCGGGTCCGGGTGCGCAGCACGCAGCAGCACGCCTGCATCGGCTCGGTCGCCGGCATCTACACCGCCTCGATGCCGGTGCTCGTCGTCCGCGACGAGACCCACGGGAACACCGCCTTCTGCAACCTCTACGAGGGGGAGAGCCGGCACCGGCTCAACTACGGGTCCTACAGCGAGGAGGTCGTCCGCGGTCTGCGGTGGCTGGAGCAGGTGATGGGTCCGCTGCTGGCCGAGTGCCTGCGCCGCACGGGCCCGATCCGGCTCAAGCCGCTCATGGCCCGGGCACTGCGCCTGGGCGACGAGTTGCACAGCCGCAACACCGCCGCCACGCTCCTGCTCACCCGGGAGCTGACCCCGGCGTTCCTCGACCTGGAGTCGACGGAGCACGCGGCGGCCGCCCGTGCGGTCTTCGAGTTCCTCGGCCGCAACGAGTACGCCTTCCTCCGGGTCGGCATGGCGGCGGCCAAGGCCACCGCTGACGCCGCACACGGCATCCCGTACAGCAGCGTGCTCACCGGCATGGCGCTGAACTGCCGCGACTTCGGCATCCGGGTCAGCGGGCTGGAGGACGAGTGGTTCCGCGGGGCGCACCCGCGCCTCGAGGGCCGGTTCTTCGACGGGTTCACCGCGGCCGACGCCGAGTGGATCGGTGGGGAGAGCTGCGTGACGGAGACGATCGGGCTGGGGGGTTTCGCCCAGGCCTGCGCGCCCACCCTGCAGGCCTATCAGGGCGGCACCAGCGAGGCGATGCGCGCCAACAACGAGGCGATGTACGCGATCACCGTGGGGGAGCACCCGGACTTCCGGCTGCCACCGTTGGACTTCCGCGGCTCCCCGATCGGCATCGACGTCTTCGCGGTCCTGGGAAGCGGGGTCGTCCCGGTCATCGACGGCGGCCTGGCCGGCAAGGACGGCGGTCAGATCGGCGCCGGCGTCCTGCGCCCGGACCTGGACTGCTTCACCGACGCGGCCGACGCCTACCGACGCCGGTACGTCCCCGCCTGACCGAGCCGCCCGGGCGGGCTGACCCGCCCACCCGGGCCGACCATCCGCGCACCGCCCGGCGAGGGCCTGGTCCATTCCCCCCGCCGGGCGCGTGCCGGCAGCACCACGCCCGTCCGCAGCCCCCCGGTCGCATCCGCAGGAGATGCTGGTCGTGGCCGGCTTCGCCCCGCTGGCCTTCCTCATCGGCGGGGTCGGCGCGCCGGGAGCCCAGTTGGTCGCCGCCCTGGTGCTGCTGCTGTTCGCCGTCGGGTTCACCCGGATGGCGCTGCGGATCCGCAATCCCGGGGCGTTCTACTCCTACATCGGGCGCAGCCTGGGCCGGCCGATGGGTGGCGGCGCCGCCGTGCTGGCGCTGTGCGCGTACTCGGTGATCGCGATCGGCCAGCTGGGGGCGTTCGGGTCGTTCTCGGCCGGCACGGTCAGCCGGCTGACCGGGGTGGACGTGCCCTGGCCGGTCTTCCCGCTGTTCGCGATCGCGATCGTCGCGGTGCTCGGGCACCGGCGCATCTCACTGTCGGCCAAGGTGCTCGGCATCGCGCTGCTCGCCGAGGTCGCGATCCTGCTCGTCCTCGCCGTCCCGGTCCTCGTCCAGGGCGGCCCGGAGGGGCTGGACCTCGGCTCGTTCTCCCCGTCAGCGATCTTCGCCGGCGGTGGCACCGGTGCCATGTTCGCCGTCGTGTTCGGCGCCTTCATCGGTTTCGAGTCCACCGCCATCTACGCGGAGGAGACCCGGGACCCGGCCCGCACGGTGCCCCGGGCGACCTACCTGGCCGTCGGCTTCCTCGGCGTGTTCTACACGTTCATGGCGTGGATCGCCGTGGTCGCCTTCGGGGAGTCGGGGATCGTCGCGGCGGCGTCGGAGAACCCGACCGAGTTGTTCTTCATCGCCACCGAGCAGTACGTGGGCCACGGGGCGACGGTGGTCATGGAGCTCCTGCTGATCACCAGCGCGTTCGCCTCGACGCTCGCGTTCCACAACACGACCTCCCGCTACCTGTTCACGCTGGGCCGGGAGGGGCTGCTGCCGGGTCGGGCTGGCGTCGGTGCACCCGCGGCACGGGTCGCCGCACGTCGCCAGCGCGGTCCAGGCGGCGGCCGCGGTGGTGGTCGTGCTGCTGTTCGCTCTGGCCGGGGCCGATCCCTACCTGGGGCTGTTCCTGCTGATGGTGGGACCGGGCATCCTGGCGGTCATCGTGCTGCAGGCGCTGTGCGCGGTGGCGATCGTCGTCTACTTCCGGCGGCACGCGGCCGGGCACGGGATGTCGGTCTGGGCGACGCTGGCCGCCCCGCTGGCCAGCCTCGTCGGCCTGGGGGTCGCCACCTGGTTGGTGGCCATCAACTTCGACCTGCTGAGCGGGCGGACCGACTGGGTCAACGTGCTGTTGCTGGCCTGCCTCCCGGTCGCCTTCGCGGTCGGCGTGGTGGTCACGACCGTGCTGCGCCGGCGCGACCCGGCCCGTTACCAGGCCTTGACGCAGACGCAGATCTACTGACGGGTCCACCGGTCGGGCGACCGCACGGAACCGGCCGGACTCCTAGGCTCTCGCCCATGCCCCGTCGCAGCTCACCGGCCGAGTCCGACGGCCGCCCCGCGGACGGCGTCGTGCCCGGCGCCCTGCCCCCGACGGCCATCGACGACACCGATCGCGAGATCCTCCGCGTCCTGCAGGTCGACGGCCGGACCAGCAACACCGAGATCGCGCGCCGGCTCGGGGTGACCGAGACAACCGTCCGCAAGCGGCTCGCGGCCCTGCTGGAGGCCGACCTCGTGCAGATCGTCGCGGTGCCGACGCCCCGGCTCGCCGGGCTCACGGTCTCGGCGATCATGGGCATCTCGGTCCAGCTGAACGCGCTGCAGAAGGTCGCCGACGCATTGGTCGAGCGGCCCGAGGTGCGCTACTGCGGTGTCTCGGCGGGGCGATACGACCTGATCCTGGAGTCGTTCTTCACCGACCACGAGCACGTCGTCCGGTTCTCCACGGACGTGCTCGGCCGGATGGAGGGGATCACCGACGTCGAGACGTCGCTGATCCTGAAGACCGAGAAGTTCTCCTACGAGTGGGAGATCCCCTGAGCCGGTGGACGGCGTGTCCTCGGTGGGCAGAACAGTAAGCTCGCCGCCAGTGGGCTTGGCCCCGGACAGATGGGGGCGGCGTGCCGACCACGATTCGTGAGGTCGCGGAAGCGGCGGGCGTGTCGATCACCACGGTGTCCCATGTGCTGAGCGGGAACGGCCGGATCGCGGAGGCGACGCGTCGCCGGGTGGAGCAGGCGGTCGCCGACCTGGCGTACCGGCCGAACGTCCACGCCCAGCAACTGGTGACCCGCCGCAGCCGCACGCTGGCCGTCCAGGTCGCCTGCTTCACGGGGGACACCAGCTCCAGCGCGCTGATCCCGCGGTCGGACTACTTCCTCGACCTGCTCAACGGCGCCGCGGCCGCCGCCGCCGAGCGGGGGTACGCCCTCATCCTCACCCCGCCGAACGCCGACGCCGCCACGGTCGAGGAGTTCGCCGTCGACGGCGTGATCATCGTCGACCCGCGCGGTGACGAGCCGCTGTTCACCGAGCGGTGGCACCACCCCCGCCGCATGGTGACCACCGGCCGGCCGACGCTCGTCGAACCCGTCGTGGCAGTCGTGGACAACGACCACCGGGAGGCCGCCGGCGCGATGCTGGACCACCTCGCCGAGCAGGGGTACCGGCGCCCGGCGCTGATGATCACGAGCACCGCGCGGTCCTACACCTCCGACATGCTCGAGGCCTACACCGCCTGGACGGCGGCCCGCGGGGTCGAGCCGGTCGTGGTCCGGGTCGACGAGCCGCCCACCGAGAACGCGGCCGCCGAGGCGCTGGGCGAGCTGCTCGACCGCGACCCCCGGCCCGACGCCGTCTACGCCAGCTCCGAGGACCTCGCGCTCGGCGTGCTGCACGAGGCGCAGCGACGCGGTCTGAGCGTGCCCGAGGAGCTCGGGGTCTGCAGCGCCGTCGACAGCTCGGTGCTCCAGCTGACCTCTCCGCAGGTCACCGGGACGTTCCTCAACCCGCGCGACATCGGCCGGGCGGCCGCCGGCGCTCTGCTCGACCTCGTCGAGGACACCCGGGCGGCCCCGCACGACGTCGCCGTCCCCGTGGAGCTGTGCGCGCGGGGTTCGACGCTGCGTCAGCCGGCCGACCAGACGGCGTTGTCGCGAGGCGTGTCGAACCGGTAGTCGGTGATCCGGAGGTCGAACAGCCGCCGGCCCAGGTCGGCGGCGGCGCGCAGCGGGTCGCCGGGGTCGTGCCGGACGTCACCGCGGCTGTTGCCGATGCCGACGACGACGCCGACCAGGTCCTGCCGGAGGTACCGGGTCAGCTCCTGGAACTGCCCCTGCAGGCCCAGCGTCGCGCCGCGGTAGCTCTCCTCGCAGGCGATGAGCACGGCGACCCGCTTGCCGGGCAGCCCGGCCAGCACGGCGGCCGAGCCCGGATGGTCCTCGGACATGAAGCAGAAGAGCCGGTCCACCGTGCTCTTGAGCCGCGCGCTCATCCCGTACCAGTAGAGAGGGGTCGCCAGCACGAGGGCGTCGGCGGGGACCAGGTGCTCGGTCAGCAGCCGCTCGTAGCCGTCGGGGATGCCGCAGGCGCCGTCATCGTGCCGGCAGGTACGGCAGTCGCGCAGCATCCCCTCCACGAAGTCGTCCAGGTGCAGGACGGTGACCTCGTGCCCGGCCTCCCGGACACCGGCGGCCGCGGCGTCGGCGAGCAGGGCCGAGTTGCCGTCGCGCCGCGGGCTCGCCTTGAGGACGAGGCCCCTCACCGCGGCGTCCCGGGACGGAGCCGGCCCAGCCGCGCGGACGGCCGCGCGGCTGGGCCGGCCGGGGCGGAGCCGATCACACCAGCTCCGTCTCGCTCGCCGGCTGCGGCCAGGCTGCGGGGCCGGCGGACGAGTCGTCCGACGGGCCGAACACCTCCGGCGGTTCCGGGAACAGCCGGAGCGCGAGCGGGTAGAGCACCGCGGCGACCATCCCGGCGACCAGGAAGCCGACGTCGATGCCCCCGAGCAGGTCGGCGCCGGGGCCGACGAACCAGGTGTTGGCGGAGAAGAACAGCCCCGTCGTGGTGGACAGCCCCCACACCGTCATGGCCGGCAGGTGGAACCCGTGCCGGAACCAGTAGATACCGCCCTTCTCGCCCCGGTTGAACACCTGCAGGGCGTCGACGTCGTACCAGCCCTTCCGGCGCAGGTGGCCGATCGTCACCATCACGATCCACGGGATGGAGAAGCTGGCCAGCAGGGTGAGGAACACGCTGACGCCGTCCTCGATGCCCTGACTGAACTCGCCGATGTACACCAGCGCCGTGGCCAGGACGCAGGCCAGCAGGGTGGCTTGGACCCGGTTGAGCTTCGGGATGATCGCCGAGGTGTCCAGGCCGGTGCCGTAGGTGTTGATCACCGCCTGCGCCGTCCCCGAGGCCAGACCCATGTAGATCAGGCCCGGCACGAACCACAGCGGAGCGGCGTCGACGAGGGCGAGCACGTACGGCGTCCCGGCGTCCGCGGTGCCGGCGGAGAACATGGCCGCCGAGGTGAAGGTGCCCCACATGAACGGGCCGCCCATCCCGAACAGGCCGCCCAGGAACAGCGACCGCACGATGGACCCGTTGGTGTGCAGCTTCGTGGAGATGTGCCGGGTCCAGTCGCCGGCGTAGGCGCCGTACGAGGCGACGGTCGAGCCGCAGATCAACGCCGAGAGCACCCAGGTGGCCGCGGCCGAGCCGAGCGCGTATTCCCCTGTCCCGGCGTAGGAGGCGTCGAAGTCGCGCCCGTACACGACCAGGCCGACCACCATGACCAGGCCGGCCGTGGGGAGCATGAACCGCTGCGCGGCGACCATGTTGGCGTGCCCGAGGATCGACACGACCGTGACGATCACCGACAGGACGCCGTAGGCCACCAGCCGCGGCACGGTGTCGTCCTCGATCCCGAAGAAGGCCTGCAGCGCGCCGGCCAGCGCGTCGCCACCGGTCCAGATGCTGAGCGCGGCGAAGGCGAGCGACGCCGTCGCCTCCAGGAACGAGCCGATGAGCCGCCCGGCGACGCCGAAGTAGGCACCGCTGGAGACCGGGTTGTTGGTGCCGGTGCGGGGCCCCATCAGGCCCATCGGCGCCAGCAGAGCGGCGCCGAACGCGGACCCCACCGCCACGGCGCTCGCGGCCTGCCACCAACTGAGCCCGAAGCTGATGGGGAACCAGCCGATGATGATCAGGCTGAAGGTCAGACTGCCGCCGAAGAGGATGGCCCGGATGTTCTTCGGCCCGGATCGGCGCTCGCCCTCGGGGATGTACTCGACGCCGTACCGCTCGATCCTGCCGACCTGGTCCTTGGCGGCGGGCGGTGCTGCGGTGCTGCTGTCTCCGTTCACGTGCGCAACCCCTGTTCTCCGTTGACGAGCTACTGGAAGGGACGTAGGTGCCGGGGATCGGTGGCGCAGAGGGTCTCGGGGTGCCACTGCAGGCCGAGCAGGCCGGGACCCTCGATCGCCTCGATCACGCCGTCGGAGCTCCACGCGGTGGCGGTCAGCCCCTCACCCGGGGAGCGCACCGCCTGGTGGTGGTGGGTGTTGACCTCGTCCAGGTCACCGAGCACGGCGCTGGTCAGCGTCTCCGGCTCGGCTTTGAGCCCGTGCCGGAGCGTCGCGTAGCCCCGGTCGTGCTGGACGTCGACGTGCGCGTCGAAGCCTGCTGCCGGCAGGTCCTGGAACAGGCTGCCGCCGTGCGCCACCGCCATGAGCTGCGCGCCCCGGCAGATGCCGCAGACCCGGACGCCGGCCCGTTCGGCCCACGCCAGCGTCCGCAGCTCCATGTCGTCCCGCACGGGGTCGACGTGGTCCAGCGTGGTGCTGGGCCGGGCGCCGTAGCGCTCGGGGGAGATGTCCCCGCCGCCGGTGAGCAGGAGCGCCTCGACCGGGCGCAGCGCCTCCTCCAGGCGGTCGTCGCCCGGCCCGAAGGCCGCGGGCAGCACCACCGGCGTGCCGCCCGCGGCGAGCACGGCGTCGACGTACGCCCGCAGGAGGGAGAGTGCCCCGTCCGCGTACCCCGCCACGATGCCGACGACGGTCACAGGTTCAGCAGGTAGGCCGCGCGCTCGCGGTCGGTCACCTCGAGGTTGGCGCGGTCCCACTCGGCGACCTTCATCTCGGCGTACTCGCGGATGAAGTTGGGGTGGAACACCTCGTGGGTGAGCGGGTCGGCCTCGAAGGCCTCGACTGCCTCCAGGAGGCTGCGCGGCAGGCTGTCGACCTGGGCCATGTAGGACAGGTCGTCGCGTGCCTCGCCCGGGTCGATGTTGTTGCGGATCCCGTCCAGCCCGGCGGCGAGCATGAAGGCGGCCGTCAGGTAGGTGTTGGCCGCGCTGTCCACCGCGCGGTTCTCGACGGCCGGACGGTTGGCCGGCAGCCGCAGCATGCAGGACCGGTTGTTGTAGCCGTAGCTGATCTTCGTGGGGGCCCACGAGATCTGGCCGTCGGCCAGTCGGGGGACCAGCCGGCGGTAGGAGTTCGTCGTCGGGTTGGCCAGGGCGGTCAGCGCGCGGGCGTGCTTGAGGATGCCGCCGACGAACGCGTAGGCGAGCTTGGTCCAGGCCTCGTTGCCGGTGCCCTCGCGGAAGACGTTCTTCTCGGTGTCGGCGTCCTCGAGGCTCATGTTGAAGTGCGCGCCGGAACCCCAGAGGTCAGCAAAGGGTTTTGGCATGAAGGTCACGAGCAGGCCGCACTCCTTGGCCGCCTGCCGGGCCATGAAACGGAACAGCGTCAGCCGGTCGGCCGACTCGAGTACGGGGGCGTGCGCGAAGTCGAACTCGTACTGACCCTCGCCGCCCTCGGCGTCGAAGCTGAACAGCCCGAAGTCCAACTCCGCCATGTAGCTGGCCATCTTGTCGAGGAAGGGCAGCGAGTCGACCGTCGTCTCGACGTCGTAGGCGGGGGACGGCTTGATCTCACCGCTCTGCGCCATCGGGATCAGCTGGCGGCTGCCCTCCTGCAGCGACTCCGGCTTGAAGACGTAGAACTCTGGCTCCACCCCGAGCTGGGCGACGAAGCCCAGCTCGGCGGCCGCCGCGACCTGCTTCTTGAGGATCGAGCGCGGGCAGAGCGCGTACGGCTCCCGGCCGCCCCAGGACATGTCCGCGACCATCCAGGCAACCCGCCGGTCCCAGGGGAGGATCTTCAGGCTGGAGGGGTCCGGGATGCCGGCGACCTCGTCCTCGACCGGGTCCATGACCCCGATGCCGCCCATCCCGCGCGGGGTGTACCGCTCCGACCCGGCCAGCAGGTTGGGCAGGTGGTCGATCGGGACCGTCTTGGACTTCGGCCGGCCCAGCACGTCGATCCAGCTGGCGAGGGCGTACTTGACGCCCTGCCCGGCCAGTTCCCCGGCGAGCCTGCGGTTCTCGTCGCTGATCTCGTTGACGGTGTCCATGTGGTTCCTCCTGTCGGTGCCCCGCGCAGATGTGCGGGGGAGTGGATGGGGTGCAGGGTCAGGCAGTGGCGTCGAGGGCCGCGGCGGCATCCAGGAAGGGCTGGAGCGGCGCGCGGAAGCAGCCGGCACCGATCTGACCGCCGGCCCGCCCGGCGATGCCGACGTCCATGACCGGGGTGATCCCGGTGGCGGCCACACGCCGGGCGTCGATGCCGGCCGGAGTGCCGCGGTACTCCAGGAACGGGATGCGGAACGTCGGGTGCTCGGCGACCGTGATCTCGTACATCTCGAGGTTGCGTTCGACCATCCGTTGGGGCGTGCCGCCCTGGTAGGCCTGCAGCGGGAACGCCGCGGCCTGGGCCAGCCCGCCCAGGCCGTTGACCTCGGTGATCGGGCTCTCGCCGCCCATGACCTCGATGTCGTCGGCGGTGAACCCGGGGAAGAGTCGGTGGGTCTCCGGGGTGGGCAGCGGGCCGCGGAACCAGCGCGACCCGAGGCCGGCCACCCGGATGCCGAACTCCCGACAGGAGAACGCCATCGCGGTGACGACGGAGGAGCCCGGGACGTCGTAGGCGCGGTCGGCCGTCGACTTCGACGCGGCCATCGACAGGCGCAGGAAGAAGTAGTCCCCCGAGGTCATGTAGTCGGTGAGCGCACGTGCGTGGGGTGACGCCAGGTCGAGCAGGGCCGGCACGATCTCGCGCAGGAACAGCAGCGACGCGGCCGTGTTCCGGCTGTGCAGTTCGTCGCCCTGCCGCAGGGCCCGCTCGATCAGCGGCCGCAGCGGGATGCCGCCCTCAACGGACCGGACGACCTCGCCCAGCGTCGGGCCGATCACGTCGGCCAGGAACTCGAGGTTCTGCTGGACGTCCTGGTCGTAGAGCCCGTAGTTGAGCCGGGCCTTGGTCTCGCCCTCGAAGAGCGTGCAGTGCCCGCGGTGGCCGCTGTTGCGGTCCTCGACGACGAGCACCGGCATCGAGGCGGTGGTGACGCCGGCCAGCGAGCCGACGGTGGCGAAGTCGTGGCAGCCGGCCACCCGGACGTCGCCGTTGGCGAGGGCCTTCTCGGCCCCCTCCAGATCGGGGGCGAGCCCCTCGTAGACGACGCCGCCGAGGATGGCCTGGCGCTGCCCGCCGGTGTACTCGGACCAGGGGAGCGGCGGGCCGGACGTGAGGACGGTGTCCCTGGTCATCCCGGGGAGCGCGTCGATCGCCGGCCGGACGTCCACCAGCCGGGGCTGCCCGTTGAAGAGCCGCTGCACCGCGTCGCGGTTCGCGGCCTCGGTCCGGGCGTCGGGGTCGTGCACGGGTACCTCCAGGTTCTCGCCGGCCGAGGGCAGGCAGTCGCCGGCCGGCCGGGCGGTTCAGGGGTGGAGCGGAGCGCCGAGGCGGACGTCGGCCACGGGCGCGGACCCTGCGGAGACCGCGCCGCCCGCTACGCCGGGGCTCCGAGGATGTGGCGCAGGACATGCCAAAGCGTTTTGGTAGCGGAATGGTGGCGATGGCCGGGAGGTGTGTCAAGCACCGGTTTCCCGGAGGGTTGGTGTCGACCGGCGACTCGGTGCAGCAGCTCCAGCCCGACGACACTGCTGACGACCCGTGCCATGGCGCGCAGGTCAGCGGCTGATCACCTTACGGAGCGGTGGGTCGTATCCCGTCGCATCACCGGCTGGTTCTTGCCGGATCCCGGACGGGAACCTAAGTTCGGGCTCGAAAGTCGCTTCCGTTCGGGAAGCGCCTGCGATCCGGGAGAGCCACGTGCGCATCCTCTACTCCACGGCAGCAACCGCCCGCGGCGGCCGCGACGGCGAGGTCGTCAGCGACGACGGCGTCCTCGACCTCGACCTGGCCATCCCCGTGGAGCTCGGCGGACCGGGCGGCGACCGGACCAATCCCGAGCAGCTGTTCGCCGCCGGCTACGCCGCGTGCTTCTCCTCCACCGTGCAGCACCTCGCCGGTCAGCGCGGGCTCGACGTGACGGGGCTCGAGGTGACCGTGAAGGTGGGGCTGGCCCACGAGCGCGGTGTGTCCGACCTGGTCGTCACCCTGGTGGTCGCCTTCCCCTCCTCGGTCGATGCCGGACAGGTCGCGGAGCTGCTGGAGGCGGCGCACCAGATGTGCCCGTACTCCCGGGCGACCCGGGGCAACGTCGAGGTCACGCTCCAGGTCGCATCGCTGGTCTGACCCTCGCCCGTCAGAGGCCTCCCGGTGCCGGCACCGGGAGATCCCTGGCACGCCTGAGACGGACATCGACGCTTTCCCCTGTCTTCGGCTCCGAATTCGACCCAAAATGGACCGCTGGGCATTGACTCTCGAACGAACGGCGTCCTAGCGTCCGGACCACGCAGCCGTCACCGGCACCCCGGACCCGTGGCGCGCTCACGGTCCGCGCGCCGGGCGCACCCGGACCACCGAGGAAGGAAGCTCGCATGCGCGTTCTCTACGTGAACCCCCTTCCCGAGGGTGGTAACCCGGCCATCGACGCGCTGGCGTACGGGTTGGACGCCGCGGTGCGGCAGGCCGGCGGCGAGACCCGGGTCCTGACGACGGACTTCCGCCTGCCCGACATCGGACAGCAGACCGCGGAGGCCTTCGATGCCGGGATCGAGGCCGGCGTCGACGTCATCGTGATGTACGCCCTCGATCCCGCCCAGCCGGCCGAGGCTGCCGCCCGGGTCCGTGCGGCCGGCGGGCGGTTGGTCTCGCTGGTCCGGCCCGACTTCGAGGTCGACGGTGCGGTCGTCTACCCCAACTTCAACCAGGGGCTGTTCATGGCCGGCTGGCTCGCCGCCCGGCTGACCGGCGAGGACCGGATCGGGATCATCGGCGGGCCCGGGACCCCGGACGACAACGAGGAGGTCGCCGGCCTGCTCTTCGGCTTCCGCCGGGCCGGGATCCCGGTCGTCAACGATCCGGGCCTGGACGAGTGGCGCAACATGATCGACGTCGCCGACGGCGGTCACGAGGTCGCGGTCCGGCTGCTGGCGAAGCACCCTGAGATCACCGCGCTGGTGCCCTACAACGACGAGTCGATGCTGGGTGTGTTGCGGGCGCTGGAGGGCGACCCGCGGCGGGGCCGACTGCCGATGGTGTCCCGCAACGCCGCTCCGAAGGCCGTCCAGGCCGTCCGGGACGGCCTCACCTCGGGCACCTGGGACATCGAGCCCACGGGCATCGGCTGGGCCGCGGGTGCGCTCGCCGCCCGGCTCGTGACCGGGGACGCCGCACCGGGGGAGCTGGCGATGAGCCCCGTCGGCCGGATGGTGCACGCCGGGAACCTCGACGCCTGGCAGCCGTGGGAGCAGCGCGTGGCCTGGCGCCCGCTGGTCCACGGCCTGGACTGAAGCCGCGCCCGAGCCGGCTTGCGACGAAGGAGCAGACAAGTGCGCGTGTTGTTCGTCAGTCCCATGGCCTACGGGTCGAACCAGGCCGTGGACGCGCTGGGCCACGGCCTGGAGAGCCGGCTCGCCGCCGACGGCATCGAGTGCCGGCTGAGCTTCCCGGACTTCCGCGGGGAGAACTGGATCGACGGCTACGGCCGGGCGGTCCGGGCCGGCGCGGACGCCGGGGTCGACGTCATCGTGGTCTGGGTCATCGACGCGGCGGAGCCCGCCGAGGCGGTCGCCTACGCCCGCAGCAAGGGCGTCAAGGTCGTCACCCTCGAGAAGCCGAGGTACCCGGTGGACGCCTCAGTCGTCTACCCCAACTTCAACCACGGCGTCTACATGGCCGAGTCCCTGGCCGGGATGCTGCACCCCGGGGCCGAGGTGGCCGTCGTCGGCGGCCCGGACGTCGTCGACGACATCGAGCTCATGCTCGGCATCACCCACGGCGTGCAGTGGGCGGGGCTGCGGCTGGTCAACGACCCCGAGGACCCGCGCTACAAGAACACCACCGACGTCGCCGAGGGCGGCCGGGAGAAGACGGCGAACATCCTCGCCGACTTCCCGAAGCTCGACGGGCTCATCCCGTACAACGACGAGACCATGCTCGGCGCCGTCCAGGCGCTCGAGGAGGCCGGTCGGCTCGGCGAGGTCACGATGGTCTCCCGCAACGGCACCCCGAAGGCCGTCGACCTCATCCGCCGCGGCGTCCACCACGGCACCTGGGACCCCGACATCCCGGGCATCGGTACGGCCGTCGGCGACCTGCTCGCCCGGCACCTGGTGCACGGCGAGCCGCTGGACGGCCAGGTCTTCGTCAGCCCGATCGGCCGCATGATCACGGCCGACACGATCGATGCCTGGGTTCCGTGGGAGCAGCGGGTCACCTACAACGAGCTCAAGGAGCTCGACACGTGAGCGACGGCCGGATCCTGGTCATCGGCGGCACCGGAGCCACCGGCAGCGAGGCGGTCCGCCATCTCGTGCAGCGGAGCCTGCCGGTGCGGGTCGTCAGCCGCGACCCGTCGCGAGCGGTGGAGAACCCGGCGCTGCGGGGTGCCGAGCTCGTGGCCGGCGACTCCTCTCGGCCGGAGACGCTGGCCGAGGCCTTCCGGGACGTCGAGAAGCTCTACCTGGTCCCGCCCACGCACCCGGGCTGGGACGAGACGCAGTCCGCGATGATCGACATGGCGGCCGCCGCAGGTGTGCGGCACGCGGCCAAGCTCTCGGTCTTCGGGGCCGACCCCGCCGAGCCGTCGCTGATCCTGCGTTTCCACCACCGCGGCGAGCAGGAGATCCAGCGCCGGGGGATCGGGTTCACCCACATCCGGGCGAACTCCTTCTTCCAGAACGTGCTGCTGCTCGACGCCCCGGCGATCAAGGCCCAGTCCGCCTTCTACTCCTGCGTGGGCGATGCCCGGTTCGCCAAGGTCGACGCCCGCGACATCGGCGAGGTGGTGGCGACGGTGCTCAGCGAGCCCGGCCACGAGAACCGGACCTACGAGCTCACCGGGCCCGACCCGCTGACCTACGACGACATCGCGGCCGAACTCAGCCGTGCGCTCGGGCGCGAGATCCGGTACGTGGACATGCCGCCGGACGACTACGCCGCCCTGCTGATCTCGGTCGGCGTCCCGCAGTGGCTGGCTGAGGAGTTCGCGACCCTCTACGGACGCGGCAAGCAGCGCGCCGGCGCCAGCGCCCGGGTCACCAGCACGGTCGAGGACCTCCTGGGGCGGCCGCCCCGGTCATTCGCCGACTGGGCCCGGGAGCACGCCGACGTGCTCCGCGCGGCCTGACTCCCCACCTCATCGCTCCTGCCTGCGCGCTGCGACCCGACACTCCTCGAACGGAAGATCAATGACGACGACCCCGCACGTCCTGGTCATCGGCGGCACCGGCGGCACCGGCAGCGAGGCGGTGCAGCAGCTGCTCCGGCGCGGCGCGGAGGTGCGCGTCGCCACCCGCGATCCCGAGCGGGCCCGCACACTGCCCGCGCTCGCCGGCGCCGAGGTGATCGCGGGCGACTCCGCGGTGCCGGAGACACTGGCACCCGCGCTGGCGGGCGTCGACAAGGTCTACTACGTCCCGCCCACCCTCCCGGGCTGGGACGAGGTGCAGTCGGCAACCGTGGCGCTGGCGGCCGACGCCGGGGTCCGGCACTTCGTGAAGATGTCCGCGATCGGGGTCGCTGCCGACGAGCCGTCGATGAGCCTGAGCTTCCACTGGAAGGGTGAGCAGGAGGTCCAGCGGTCGGGGATGGCCTGGACGCACATCCGCCCCAGCTCCTTCTTCCAGAACGTGCTCCTGCTCGACGTCCCGTCCCTGCGAGACGAGGGCCGGTTCTACGCCCCGCTGGGCGACGCCCGGGTGGCCAAGCTCGACACCCGGGACATCGGTGAGGTCGTCGCCGTGGTGCTGACCGAGCCGGGGCACGAGGGGGCGGCCTACGAGCTGACCGGACCGGCCGCGGTGACCTACTCGGAGATGGCCGACGTCCTCAGCGAGGCGCTCGACCGGCGGATCGAGTACGTGGACCTGACCGCGGATGAGTACGAGGCCCACCTCGTCGCGACCGGATGGCCGGAGTGGGTCGCCGTCGAGTTCGCCTCGATCTACGGCCGCGGCTTCTACCGGGCCGGCGGCAGCAGCTTTGTGACGACGACGGTCGAGGACCTACTGGACCGTGCGCCCCGCTCCTTCGCCGACTTCGCCGCCGACCACGCTCACGTGATCCGCGGCTGACGGTCTGCGCACTCCCGTCCCGCCGCGTTCCCGTCCTCAGTTCTCCCACAGGGAGGGGGCGAGGGCGGCGAGGGCGCGGGACGGGCTGGGCCGGCCGAGCTCTCCAGCCAGCCAGAGACTGGTGCGGGCGAGGGCGGTCAGGTCCACACCGGTGTCGATGCCGAGGCCGGACAGCTGCCAGACGAGGTCTTCGGTGGGCAGGTTGCCGGTGGCGCTGCCGGCGTAGGGGCAGCCGCCGAGCCCGCCGGCGGAGGCGTCCACGGTGGTGACGCCGTGCTGGAGGGCGGTCAGCGTGTTGGCCAGCGCCTGCCCGTAGGTGTCGTGGAAGTGGACGGCGAGCCGATCGACGCCCAGCCCACCGCGCCCGAGCAGGTCCAGCAGGGCGGCGACCTGGCCAGGGGTACCGACGCCGATGGTGTCACCGAGGCTGATCTCGGTGCAGCCGAGCTCGGCCAGCCGCAGCGCGACCTCCGTGACCTGCTCGAGCGGGACCGCGCCCTCCCAGGGGTCGCCGAAGCACATGGAGACGTACCCGCGCACGGGCAGCCCGGCGGAGCGGGCCTGCGCGACGACGGGGGCGAACACCTCCAGCGACTCGGCGACGCTGCGGTTCAGGTTGCGCTGCGCGAACGACTCGGTGGCCGAGGCGAACACCGCCACCTCGCGCGCACCCGCTGCGACGGCGCGCTCGAGGCCCTTCTCGTTGGGGACGAGCACGGGGGCGCGCGGGGGCTGGTCGTCGCCGAGCAGCCCGAGCAGCTCCTCGGCGTCGCCGAGCTGGGGGATCCACCGTCGCGGCACGAAACTGGTCAGCTCCACCGTGCGCAGACCCGCGGCGACCAGCCGGCGCACGAACTCCGCCTTCACCGCGACGGGCACGACAGCCGACTCGTTCTGCAGCCCGTCGCGCGGGCCCACTTCGTAGATCTCGACCCGGTCGGGCAGGCCGGGCAGCCGCGTCCTCGCGGCCCCCCGTACGGACGGGCCGTTCTCAGGGGCTTCCACCACGCTCACCTCCACCTGCGGGTCCACGGTCCGGTGGGCCGGCGGTCATCGACTGCGCGGCACGTTAACGCACGTTCACGTCGCCGTGGCGCATCCGGTGTGTGACCCGGTCACCCGGGGTCGGGCTACGCCCGGCCGCGCCCTCTGCCCATGGTCACCGCGCTCAGCAGAGGAGCGACCCGGGAGGAACCGGGGTGCTGAGCGCGATCTCCGTGGCTGTGTGCAGCACCCGCGGTGACGGCCTCGGTGAGGGAGTCCAACAGCTCCACGTCGAGGGCGCCGACCCGGCCGTGCTCGATGCGCAGGGCAGCAACCTCATCCCGATCCTCGGCGATCAGCATCGGGCCATCATCCAGTCAGGGGGATGTGGTCCCGGACGACGGGAGTTCCCGCAGGATCGGCCTGACGAAGGTCAACCACTTCCGGCAATCGCCGTCGATCGGAGGGGACGCTGTGGCGAGCACCCCGTCGGCGGCGACGAGCGGCGACAGCCGAGAGCCCGGCCAGCAACCGGCGCGCTCAACCCGCCCGGGCGCGGAAGGGCAATACAGCAACCGGTACAGCAACGCGATCGGAACGGCGGCGAATCGGACCGGACCTCGACGGATGTCGTTCGCCGTCGAGCTGCGCAGACAAGACACGCGCGATCCGTGGCGAACGCCCCGAACGTGACTGGGGGTCAAGGGGTCGCAGGTTCACATCCTGTCAGCCCGACAGCGGGAAACCGCAGCTCGGGGGCCGTGTCCGGAGACTCCGGCACGGCCCCTGTCCGCTGGGCGGGGCAGGCGCTCGTTCTCCAGCCGCCGGTCCCCACGCCGGACACGGCACGGACGGTGAGTCGTTCGTCGATCCTGCGGCATCGGCGTCTCACGTACGCAGGTCCGTGCGGACGGGAGCGCGCCCAGGCGGCTCGGCTGCGCGGTCGTGTCGCCCGTCCGCAGCTGGTGGCCTCGACAGCCCGGCTACGGCTACCTTTTCGCCATGCAGGACAGTCGCACTCCGCGGGACAACTCTGTGCAGTCCGTGGATCGAGCGATATCGATCCTCCAGGTGCTCGCCCGCCGTGGCAGCGCCAGCGTCACGGAAATCGCCGGCGTCCTGGGCCTGCACAAGTCGACCGTGTTCCGACTGCTCGCCACCCTGGACGCGCGCGGGCTGGTCGAGCAGAACGCCGAGCGCGGTAGGTATCAGCTCGGCTACGGGGTGGTGCAGCTGGCTGCGGGCGCGACGAGGACCGGCCACCTCTCCCTGCTCGAGCTCACAGTCTGTCGGGAACTCGCGGAGACGGTGGGCGAGACGGTCAACGTGGCGGTGCGCGACGGTCGGTGGGTCGTCAGCGTCGACCAGGTGATCGGCGCCGCGGCGGTGACGACCG
Organism: Geodermatophilus sabuli; assembly: GCF_900215145.1. Lineage (GTDB taxonomy): Bacteria > Actinomycetota > Actinomycetes > Mycobacteriales > Geodermatophilaceae > Geodermatophilus > Geodermatophilus sabuli. Next base: position 164,170 of record NZ_OBDO01000006.1, read on the forward strand.
TGAACTGGGTGGGGCAGCGCAGCCCCATGCACGCGACCTCGGCCGGCAAGGTGTTCCTGGCGCACATGCCGCCCGACCAGGTGGACGCCGTGCTCGCCGAGGACCTGGAGAGGTACACCCCGCACACCATGGTGGACCCGATCGTCCTCAGGGAGCAGCTCGGGCTCGTCCGGGAGCGGGGCTACGCCTCCACGAGCGAGGAGCACGAGATGGGCCTGGCGGCCGTCGCGGCTCCGATCCGCTCCATCGACGGCGGTGTGGTCGCCTCCGTCACGGTCTCCGGGCCCACGTTCCGGGTCAACGAGGACACGATCCCGGGCCTGGCCAAACACGTCCTCGCGGCGGCTGACGAGATCTCGCAGCGCAACGGCCATCCCAAGCGCGGCTGACGGGGCGGCGCGCAGCCCGTCGCGCGCTCGTCCGTCGCTGGGGCCGGCGATGGGCTGCCATCCCGCGTCACGCCGTCCCCCGCGGACGGCGGGCCCGCGGCCGCCGTCGTGCCGGGTGGCCCGCGCTGGGCCGGTCGCCGGACGAGCACGAGTGGGTCAGGCGTCGATCCGGAGGTCACTGAGCGGCTTCGAGCAGCAGATGAGCAGCTTGTGCTGCGCGATCTCGCGCGGCCGGATCCCGCCCTGGTGCTGCATGTCCACCGTGCCGGAGAGCACGGTCGTCTTGCAGGTGCCGCACATGCCCTGGCCGCAGGACGAGGGAGGGGTCAAGCCGGCCTCGTACGCGGCGTCCAGGACGTTCTGGTCGGCACCGCAGCGGAACGTGCGACCGCTGCGGACGAACTCGACGGAGAACTCGGCGGTCTGCGCTCCAGCGCTCGGGGGCTGGGACTCGTCCGGCCCATCGGTGTCCGCGCGAGCCGGAGACTCCTCGACCGTGAGGTCTTCGAAGGAGAAGGACTCCTCGTGGTAGCGCGCCATGTCGAAGCCCGCCGTGACGAGCATCCGGCGGACCGCGGCCATGTACGGGGTGGGTCCGCAGCAGAACACGTCGCGCTCGTGGAGGTCGGGCGCGAGGACCCGCAGCATCTCGCCGCTCAGGAAGCCCCGCAGCCCGACCCACGGCTCCCGAGGGGAGTCCCGCTCGCAGATGTGGGCGACGCGGATGGTCGGGGCCGTGCTCGCCATCACGTCGAGCTCACGCCGGAAGATGATGTCGGACGGCGTCCGCGCACTGTGCACGAACAGGACGTCGGTGTCCGAGCCGAGGTCGTACAGCGTGCGCGTCATGGACATGAGCGGGGTGACGCCGCTGCCTGCCGACAGGAACAGATACTTGCCTGCGGGATGGCGGGCGGGCGAGAAGAGCCCGAACGGTCCGTCGGCCGATACGCGCTGGCCAGGGCCCATGGTGTCGTGCAGCCAGTTGGAGACGAGCCCTCCGGGTTGTCGTTTGACCGTGATCCCGATCAGATGGGGCCGCGTCGGTGGCGTGGAGATCGTGTAGCACCGGTCGACCGCGCGGCCGCCGATCTGCAGTCGCAGGGTGATGAACTGGCCGGGGTCGTAGTGGAACAGCGCGGGGTCTTCGGACTCGAACAGGAACGTCTTGACGTCGTGGGTGACGTCGAGGACCTGCCGGCACACGAGCGTGGAGTCGTCCGTCTCTCCCCAGACCGGGAGCACGGACGGGTGGGCCGTCAGACCGACGTGCCCACCAGCGGGGGCCGGCGCCGGCGGGCCTGCATCCAGTACCGCCACGGGACTGGGGGGCGCGGTCATCGGGAAGCCTCTCGACGTGCTGGCTCGGGTACCGGGTGTGTCGGCCGGCGACGGGCTGGGTGGGCAGGGGCGGGTCCAGGCCCGGGTCGGGCCGCCGCGCGGCAGGGCCGCTCGGCGTCGGGTCAGAGGGCCCGGGCGCGCTCCCGCCCCTGATGGAGTGCTGACTCGATGCGGCCGGCCGCGTGCGCCAGGACGTCGGCCGCTCGTCGCGCCCGGCGCCCGTCGAGTCGCTGCGTGGGGCCGCTGACGGTGAGCACGCCGACGAGCTCGCCGGCCGGCCCGTGGATGCCCGTCGCGACGCCCGACAGGCCTTCTTCCGCCTCGTCCATGGAGAGGGCGTGCCCTCGCTCGCGGACGCGGCGGAGGTCGATGCGCAGCTCGTCGGCCGTCGTGATCGTCGCGGGGGTCAGACGGACGAGCGGATCGCGGAGGAAGCGCTCGAGCTGCTCGTCGTCGAACGTGGCGAGCAGCACCTTCCCGCTCGCGCTGGCGTGCAGCGGGAACCGCTGCCCGACCCAGGATCCCGGTCGGAGGTGGTGGGGTGCGTCGACCTGGTGCACCAGGTCCAGGCCTCCGTCGGGGGCCACGACGCTCAGCGTCCCGGTCTCCCTGACCGCGGCAACCAGCTCACCGAGAACCGGGCGAGCTGCCTCCAGGAGGAGGAGCCCTTTCTCGGTGTTCCGGGCCAGGCGCAGCAGCTCCGGCCCCAGGAGCACCCGGTCGTCACCTGCGACCCGGAGGAGGAAGCCCTCCTGTTCCAGCGTCTGGATCATCCGGAGCGCCGTGGCCCGCGGGAGCCCGGCAGCCCGGGCCAGCGACGAGACGTTCGCCTTGTGGTCGTCGGCCGTCGCGCGGAGGAGGGTGATCGCCTTCCTGACCGATTGGTTGAGCTTGGCTCCCTCGTCACCGGTCGTCGTGCGGCCACGAGGTCCCGGGCCCGGCAGCGCCGATGGCCTCGTCCGGCCTTCCGTCTCGTCCATGTCCCACCTCTGCGGTTCTGCGGCCTCGACCGTCGATGTGTCCCTAGCGGGACAGGTGAGCGGCCAGCCGGGAGACGTACCAGGTGACGAAGGCATCGACGTCCCCTTCGACCGTCGAGTACGGGCCCGGCCGGTAGCCGGGGTCTTCGACGCCCTTCTGGGTGCGGGCCACCAGGGTCCCGTCCTGCTGGTTCGTCGCCTGCCAGACCCTGGTCAGGGTGGCCACGTCGTAGTCCACGCCCTCCACCGCGTCCGGGTGGACCAGCCAGGTCGTCCGCAGGAGGGTCCGGTCCGGGGCGAGCGGCAGCACGGAGAACACCACCGCGTGGTCGGCCAGCAGGTGGAACCACGAGTTCGGCTGCACGTGCAGGGACAGGTCACCGAACTGGTCCGAGGTCATGGACCCCATGAGCCTGCTGCACACCGACTCGCCGTTCGTGTTGAACGACTTCCCGGCACCGTCGAGCGGGGCGTGGGAGAGCTGGAACCCCGTGGCGCGGGTGTCGAGTTCCCGAGCTCCCTCGACGGGGAAGCCCTGCCGGACGCACGCCGACCGGAGTGCGGCAGCGGCCTCGACGTAGCGCTGGTGGACCGGCCGCAGCCGCGGCGGGACGTCCTCGGCGGTGTAGCCGAACAGGGGGAAGTAGGCGCTCACCAGCTCGGGGTGGCCGTCGCAGTGGTAGCACTCACGGTTGTTCTCCATGACGAGCTTCCAGTTGCCGGTCTCGACGATGTCGATCTGGTGGGCGACCTTCGCCTGGCGCAGCCCGTACGGGGCCAGGAAGGGCTCGATGCGCGCGGCGACCTCGTCGAAGTCGGCCGGTGGGTCATCGGCGAGGCACAGGAACACCAGACCGCCGATGCTGCGCACCTGGACCGGCCTGAGGCTGAAGCAGCTGCGGTCGAACGAGGCCGGCTGGTTGTCGGCGTGCATCAGTCGACCGTCGACGCCGTAGGTCCAGTGGTGGTAGGGGCAGACGAGGTTCCCCACGCTGCCCCGCGGCTCGTCGAGCAGCCGCGATCCCCGGTGCCGGCACACGTTGTGGAAGGCGCGCAGCTCTTCGTCGTCGTCCCGGACGATGATGACGGAGTAGCTGCCCACCGCGACGGTGACGAAGTCGCCCGGTTCAGGGAGTTCCGCCTCAGCGGCCGCGAAGAGCCAGTGCCTGGCGAAGATCGCGCTCAGGTCCAGGTCGAAGACCTCCTGGCTCGTGTAGAAGGGCGCCTCCAGGCTGTACCCGGGAGCACGACGCTCCACCAGGTCGACCAGGTCGTGTCCGGTGGGGCGCTCGAGGTGGATGGTCATGGTGCGTCTCCTGGGTGGAGGGGACGAGCTCGCTGATCGCGGTGCTGGCGCGGCGTCGGCCGGCTCGGTCTGCAGCCGGCGCTGGGGTGACCACTGAATGGATGGGCGTATCCACTAGGTGAGTGGTAGCACGCCGTCTCGGGAGCAGTCAACAGCGCGGGAGCCCGTCAGCCGCCGGACAGGCGCTCGTCGTGCGGTGCGTGGCTGAGCACCTCCACGCCGCCGTCGGTCACGAGGACCTGCTCCTCCAGCTTGAGCCCCTCGTCCTCCCCTTCGACCCCCACGTACGCCTCGACGCTGAACACCATCCCGGCCTCGATCTGGCCGGCGTGGTGGTCCTCGAAGACGATGGCCGGGTACTCGTCGCTCAGCCCGCTGCCGTGGGCGATGAACGGGTACCGCTGCGGGTGGTAGGCACGGGGGAGGCGACTGCTGAGTCGTCCGCCCACCTCGTCGAAGGCGGCCCCCGGCCTCAACGCACCGATGACCTCCCCGAGGAAGGCCTCGGCATCCGCGTACAACCTCTGCTGCCGAGCGGTGGGCTTCCTGTCGCCGGCCAGGTACGTGCGGGACACGTCTGCGAGGTAGCCGGCCGGACCGATGAGGTCGGTGTCGAAGGAGACCAGGTCGCCGGACTCGATGCGGCGATCGCCGGCCTCGCGGAACCAGGGGTTCGTCCGCGGTCCGGACGACAGCAGGCGTGCCTCGACGTACTCGCCACCCAGGGCGAACGCTCGGCCCGTGAACAGCGCCCAGGCCTCGTTCTCGGTCAGGCCCGGCCGGATCGCCTGGTGCAGGTGGGTGATCGCCGCGTCGCATGCCCGAACCGATCGGCGGATGAGCTCGATCTCCGCCGCCCCCTTCGTGGCGCGCGCCTGCTCGATCGCCAGCTGTGCCGGTTCGAGGTGCAGGCCGGCCGCCTGGAGAGCCAGGAACCCGTACGTGTCGAGCCTGTCCACCCCGATCCGGTCGTCTCGGACCCCCCGCTCCTGCAGGACGTCGGCCACCTCTGCCGCGAACCGCTCGGCGCGGCCCTGGGCTCGCTCCGCAGACCCGAAGACCGACCAGCTCGTCGCCGTCCGGGTCTCGAGGTGCGGATGCGGGGACACCAGCTCGGCCGGTGCCGACGCGTACTCCCACAGGATCGGCTCGCTCTCGGCCGGCACCAGCACGTAACGGTCGATCACGTGCAGCGTCCAGACCGGCATGGTCGACGTCCCGGAGACGTACCGGATGTTGACGGGATCCACGAGCAGCGCGGCTGCCAGGTCGTGGCGGCGCAGCGCGTCGCGGGTGCGGGCGAGCCCGTGTTCGACGGCCCCGCGGACCAGCGGGGCGTCCACCTCGGGCTGCGCCTCGCGGGTCCGGGCCGACGCGACCGACCGTGGGACGTCGTACCTCGGTCTGGTGGCCTGGCGGAGCGACGTGTCGGGTGACCCGGTCACGCGCGGCTCACTGCCGATGCGCATCCGGTGGCTGCACCGGTCAGATCGGTGTCCGTGACGCCGTCGGCTCGTGGGTGGCAGCGGCGGTGCCGTTCTCGGGGCCGGCCGGGGTCGGCTGCTGGGCCGCGTCCGGTTGCTGGACCGTGTTCGATCGCATCTCCGCGACCACCGTGCGGACACCTGGCGGGACCGTGGTGACCACTGGCTCGCTGCGCAGTTGCTTGAGCAGGCTGTAGCAGACACCGAGCATGACGACCAGGAAGGGGACGCCGAAGACGATGACCGTGGTCTGGATCGCCTCCAGGCCACCGGCGAGCAGCAGGGCGATCGCGACCGCGCCGATCATCGATCCCCACGTCACCACCAGCCAGGTCCGGGGGTGCAGCGAGCCGCCCTGGGAGAGCATCCCGAGCACCAGGGACGCCGCGTCGGCGCCGGCGACGTAGAACAGCATGATCAGGACGACGACGAGCACCGCGGTGAGGGTCGAGAACGGCAGCGCGTCGAGCATCGTGAACAGCGTGTTCTCGACGCCGGTGCTCAACGACGCAGCCATGTCGGTGACCCCGGTGAGCTGGAACCGGATGGCGGTGCCACCCATCACGACGAACCACACCGTGCTGACGAGCGTCGGGACGACGAGCACGCAGATCACGAACTCGCGGATGGTCCGCCCTCGGGAGATCCGGGCCATGAAGGTGCCCACGAACGGCGCCCACGACATCCACCACGCCCAGTAGAAGATCGTCCAGCCGGCGAGCCACTCGCCGCCACCGGCGGCGCCGGTGCGGAACGACATGGGCACGAACTGGGCCAGGTAACCGCCGAAGGACTCGACGAAGGTGTTCATCAGGAAGATCGTGGGCCCGAAGGCGAACACGAAGACGAGCACTGCTACGGCCAACCCGGCGTTGGTGTTCGCCAGCCACTTGATGCCCCGCTCGGTGCCACTGACCGCAGAGACCACGAACAGGGCGGTCAGCACGACGATCACCACGATGGAGACGGTGTTGCTCTGGGGGGCGTCGAAGACCCGCGTCAGCCCGCTGTTGATCTGGAGGGCGCCCAACCCCAGGGACGTCGCTGCCCCGAAGGTGGTGATGAACAGGCCGAAGATGTCGACGGCCCGGCGGGCAGGGTGCGAGGGGTCCTTCCGCGGGAAGACGATCGAGCTGAGCAGGTTGGGCAGGCCCTTGCGGAACGTCGCGTAGGCCAGGGCGAGCCCGACGACGCCGTACAGCGCCCACGGGTGCAGCCCCCAGTGGAAGATCGTGTACTCCATGCCGAGTTGGCTCGACTCCGGCGTCTCGGCCTCCGCGAGCCCCAGCGGCGGGGTGAGCAGGTGCGACAGCGGCTCGGCGACGCCCCAGAAGATCAGCCCGATGCCCATGCCGGTGGCGAACATCATGGAGATCCAGGAGACGGTGCTGAACTCGGGCCGCTCGTCGTCGCGACCCAGCCGGATCCGGCCGTAGCGCGAGAGTGCGAGCAACAGCATGAGCGCGACGAAGCCGGCCGTCGCGAGCACGTACACCCAGCCGGTGGCGTCGATCATCTTCGCCAGGACCGTCGAGGCCGCGGTGGCCAACGAGGTCGGCGAGATGACACCCCACAGCACGAACGCCAGGGTCAGGGCGAGGCCGGCGACGAAGACGGTCCAGTCGACCGGTTGGTCCACGTCGGCGGCTCGCGGGTGCATCCGGTCGTCATCGGGCGCGGCGTGCACGAAGCGCTGGGTGACGACGGTCTCCTCGACCGCCATGTCACCGTCGGTTGCTCGGGCACGCATCGGGTGTTCGGGGCCGTCGGGGCTCATGAGACACCTTCCGTTCCGCAGAGCGCTTCCGTCGCGCCATACGAAACAGTGTGAGCTGGACCACTGTCAACGGTCAGCCCCTCTCACTGTGCGGGGGCTCCGGCGCCCCGCCCACCGAGGCGCCGGACCGGCCGGCGACAGCCGCCCAGGTCGTCCTCGACTGCTCACAGCCTCCTGGTCGGCCGCGACCTGGTGGTGGAGAGCTGGCCGAGCATGTAGGCGGCGGCGTCGTCGATCTTGACGCGCCACCGTTCCGCCGCGAGCTCGCCGTCTCCCGCGTCGATGGCCTCGAAGATGGCGCGATCATCACGCACCATCGCATCGATCGGATACGCGTAGTCCAGCCCCATCACGGCGATGAACATGCGCAGGTGGTCGGCCAGGACCTCGAGCATGGGCGCGATGCGCACCAGGCCCGAGGCCTCGGCGAGGGCGTTCTGGAAGGCGATGTCCGCCTCGCCGGCCCGGTGGACGTCGCCGGTCGAGGCGCTGCGTTCCAGCGCGTCCAGCGAGTCCCTGACCGACTGCCGCTCCTGCGGGGACCACCGGACGGCGGCTCGGATGACCAGGGTCCCGAGCGCGCGCCGAGCGGCGTACGTCTCGACGACGTCGTTCGTCGTCAGGACGGGGACCACCGCTGCGTGCCCGGTCGTGATCGTGAGCAGGCCGTCCCTCTCCAGGAGCCGCAGGGCCGTCCTGACCTGGCCTCGCGTCGTGCGCAGCCGACCCGCCAGGTACCGCTCGGTGACGCGGTCGCCACCGGCGAGGCGGCCTTCCGCGATGCCCTGCCGGATCGTCAGGACGACCTCGTCGGCGAGAGCCCGTTCCGGTCCCAGGGAACGCGCTGCGGACCGGGTCGCGGGTCCGCGGCCTCCTCCCGTCCGGGGCGTGGGACGCACCCAGGTGAACGCACGGCGGGGCGCTCGCGCCCACGCGCGCAGGTCGTTCTGCAACTGCAGTGCCGAAGCGGGGGAGAGGAGCGCCCCCCAGTCGACGAGCGGCGAGAAGAGGGACAGCCACTCGCCGCGATCCCGGCAGACCCTCCGGACCGACACCTCGGTCGGCACGGGTGCCTCGGCGGACGCGAGGGCCATCAGGGTCGCGTCCGGGTCGGCAGCGTCGACCACCTCGTCCCAGAACGGACCCGTGCCGGCGGCGGAGGTCGCCGGCACCTCGGGGCGGACCAGATCGGAGGCCAGGACCGCGCGCAGCGACCGTTGCACCGCCGGGTCGACGCGTGCCGGTGGAACAGCGTCCTCCCCCCGGGGAACGGGCGTCAGCTGGACGGCCAGGACGGCGTACTGCGACGTCACCAGGAGGCCGAGGACGGCCGGCTGGCGCCCGGTCGTCGCGGCGGCCAGGTCGTCGCTGATCGCGGTACCGGACCGCAGGGCCTCCCAGGCGCGCGCCACGAAGGACTGGCTGACGCCGAGGGCGTCAGCGATCGAGCGACTGGACCACTTGGTGGTGGGCATCCAGAGCGGCGCGGTCAGGGCGGCGTGCCGCAACTCCTCCGTCGTCCGGCGTCGGTGGGCGGGCCGGGTCAGCTGTGCCACCCCGCCTGTGCGGTAGCGCTGGGCCCACTTGGCGGCCGTCTGCCTGGTGACGCCGTGTTCCCGGGCGGCGCGCGCAGACCCGAGCGACAGCACGTCCTGCACCAGTCGTGCGCGCAGACGTACCGCCTCGTCGACGTCCCGCGAGAGGTCCTCCAGCTGCGGATCGCTCACCTGACTCCTCGGGCGTGCAGTGCAGAGTGTAACTCGCTGACTCACGCCCGGTACGAGTCCGGGCGCGGTGCTACCGGACGGGCGGACACCGCTGCACTCTTCCTCTCGACGCGACTGAGGGCCGCTGCCAGCCCCTGCGGCGGGCGCCGTCCACCGAGCGGGACCTGGTCGAGGGGCCGTCGACGTCGCGACCGTGCCGACTCCTCCGACGAGGCAGGAAGCGCGGAGGAGAGGCCGGGGAGACGCCCTCGGCCGCCGTTGTTCCTGGAGGCACCCGTGCAGTCCGCAGACCCGTTGATGAGTCCCTTCACGCTCAAGGGCGTCACCCTCCGCAACCGGATCGTCAGCACCTCCCACGAGCCCGCGTACAGCGAGGACGGGCTCCCGGGGGACCGGTACCGGGCTTATCACGTGGAGAAGGCGCGAGGCGGGGTCGGGCTCACGATGATCGGCGGCAGCGCCATCGTCAGCCCGGAGAGCGCGCCGGCATTCGGCAACCTGCAGCTGTTCAAGGACGAGGCGGTCCCGCTGCTGCGTCGTCTCGCGGACGAGGTCCACGAGCACGGCGCCGCGGTCATGACCCAGCTGACCCACCTCGGTCACCGGACCAGCAACTACACCCACGACTGGCTGCCAGCCCTGTCGGTCAGCGCCCTCCGGGAGTCGGCGCACCGGGCGTTCACGCGGCCGGCGGACCGATGGGACCTCGACCGCATCGTCCGGGACTTCGCCGACGCGGCCGTTCGCTGCAAGGAGGGGGGACTGGACGGCATCGAGCTCATGGCGTACGGGCACCTGCTGGACGCCTTCTGGACACCGGCCCGGAACCGCCGCGACGACGAGTACGGAGGGTCCTTCGAGAACCGGATGCGCTTTCCGCTGCAGGTCGTCCGTGCGATCCGCGCCGCCGTCGGTGAGGAGTTCGTCGTCGGCGTCCGCATGACCTTCGACGAGGGACGCAGCGACGGTCTCCGGACCGACGAGGCCCTGCGGATCGCGCACGCCCTCACCGGTGCGGGCATCGACTTCTTCAGCGTGATCAAGGGGTTCATCGACACGGACGCCGAGCTGGCGCAGGTGATCCCGCCGATGGGCACGCCGGCGGCGCCGCACCTGACGTTCACCGGCTGGGTGAAGGAGAACGTCGACGTCCCGGTCATGCACGCGGCCAAGATCGGCGACGTGGCGACTGCGCGGTACGCCGTCACCGAGGGCCTCGTGGACCTGGTCGGGATGACCCGGGCGTTGATCGCGGACCCCCACCTGCCGAACAAGGTCGCCGCCCGGCAGGTGGACCGGATCCGCCCGTGTGTGGGCGCCAACATGTGCATCGATGGCATCTACAGCTCCGGTGCGGCCTACTGTGCCCACAACCCGTCGACCGGCCGGGAGCTGCGCCTCCCGCACACCGTCCGCGCGGCGGCCGAGCGGAAGAGGGCCGCCGTCGTCGGCGGTGGGCCCGCCGGACTGGAAGCCGCGAGGACGCTCGCCGAACGGGGACACGAGGTCGTCCTCTTCGAGGCGAACCCCAGCCTGGGCGGCCAGATCGCCCTCGCGGCGAAGTCCCCGCGGCGACGTGACCTGATCGGGATCGTCGACTGGCGGATCGAGGAGTGCAAGCGGCTCGGTGTCCACCTCGAGCTCAACCACCTGGTGGAGCCAGACGAGCTCGCCGACGGGGGCTTCGACGTCATCGTGGTCGCGACCGGTGGTCTGCCCGACGTCGAGGTCGCTGAGGGCGGTCACCTCGCGATCGACTCCTGGGACGTCATGTCGGGAGCGGTCAAGCCCACCGGCGACGTGCTCGTCTACGACGACCACGGAGGGCACCAGGCGCTCGACGTCATCGAGGTCATCGCGCCCGCCGCGGCCTCGGTCGAACTGGTCACCCCGGAGCGGACCATCTCGCCCGACGTCGGTGCGCTCACGATGGCCGGCTACCTGCAGATGCTCGCCGAGCACGACGTGACGATGACGCCTGCCCACCGCCTGGTCCGCGTCGAACGATCCGACGGACGGCTCAAGGCGACGTTCGCCGTGGACGGTGCTCGGCGGTCGATCGAGCGGTACGCCGACACGATCGTGATCGAGCACGGAACGCTGCCCGTGACCGACCTCTACGACGCACTCGTCGACGCCTCGATCAACGGCGGCGAGATCGACACCCGGGAGCTCTTGGCGCTGTTGCCCCAGTCGCCGACCCACAACGAGGACGGCCGGTTCAGCATCTACCGCGTAGGCGATGCGGTGAGCAGCCGCAACATCCACGCGGCCGTGCTCGACTCCTTCCGCCTGTGCAGCGCGATCTGACCCTTCCTCGCCCCACCCGTCGATGCAGGTCGGGGCCCATCGGTGACCGCGGGCACGGGAGCGGGCGCGGAAGGTGATGCGTGCGTGCGTCACGCGTCGGGAGGACTCGTCGCTGCGAGCAGCACACAGCCGCTTGTCCAGGACGAGAGGCGGGACGGAGCAACTCACATGTCGTTGCCCCGGACGATGGCCGCCCTCCTCATCGGACACGGCGGGCTGGAGAAGCTCGAGTACCGGACGGACGTACCCGTCCCTCACCTCGGAGAGGGCGAGGTGCTTCATCCAGGTTGCCGCAGCCGGGATCAACAACACAGACGTGAACACGCGGATCGGGTGGTACTTGAGGGCCATCACCTCCGGGACCGGAGAAGGCGGAGCCGCGGGGCTCGGCGCCGTCGAGACCATCGACGCCACGTGGTCGGGCACAGCCCTCGAGTTCCCGCGCATCCAGGGTGCGGATGTCTGCGGTCGCATCGTGGACGTGGGGGAGGGGGTCTCCCGGGACCGCATCGGCGAACGGGTCCCCGTCCGCACCATGCTCCGCACGCCGGTCGGCTACCGGCCGTTCGAGTGCTGGACCCTCGGCAGCGAGTGTGACGGTGGGTTCGCGTAGTTCACGGTGACTCCCTCACGCGAGACATGCGCCGTTCGCAGTGACTGGAGCGACGAGGAACTGGCAGCTCTGCCGTGCGCCTACTCCACGGCGGAGAACATGCTCCACCGGGCCGCGGTCACGTCGGAGCGGGTGCTCGTGACGGGCGCTTCCGGGGGAGTCGGGCTCGCCGCGGTCCAACTCGCCAAGCGCCGGGGCGCGACGGTCAGCGCGGTGTGCTCGGCGTCGAAGGCCGCGGACGTGACCGCACAGGGCGCCGATCGGACCGTCGACCGGGATGCGGACGTGGTCGACGCGCCCGAACGCGGGAAACGAGTACAGCAACCGGTACAGCAACGCGGTCCGAACGACGCTGTAGCGGGCGGCACGACGGCGAACGCCCCAGCCGTCTAACCTGCGCAAGTCGTACAACCTCGCGTGTCGGCGAGCCGCGGGCACGCGACTGTGGGACAAGCAGCGCATCAACCGTCACCCGGCCGCGGGATGCTCCTGGCAACGGCCATCCCAGTGATGAGGGAGCGGTAGTCGATACCCCCTTCATCGCGGCCACGTTCAGTGACGACGGATCCCGACGAGTCGGCCGGGGGTCCTCGCAGGTGGGGGCAGCGGTTCTTGACCACCATCTTGACCACCATTGCGCCCGATTCGCCCTCGTCCTCTGCGGTCCGTCGTCGTTCCGTATGCCGTTTGACCTGCTCGGACGGACTTCAACGAACTGCCGCGGACACGCTGCCGTCGCCTGGGGGTCAAGGGGTCGCAGGTTCAAATCCTGTCAGCCCGACCGCGGGAAACCGCAGCTCAGGGGCCGTCTCCGGAGAGATCCGGAACGGCCCCTGGGTCGTTCCGGCGGCGGTTTGACCATCATTTTGACCTCCGTTGGGTGACCCTCGCGCGCGAGCTGCTGGCGCGGGACGTCGGGCGGGAACGTGCACCGTCCCCGCGACCGATCTTCTGGTGACGCAGAGCGACCGCCGGCTCGGATGTGGTGGCCCGTCAGCTACCGGTGGAAGGCGTCGCCGAGGGCGTCCATGGTCTGGCGGGCGACGTCGGGGGAGACGTGGCCGTAGATGTCGCCGGGATGGCGATCGAGGAGTGGCCGAGGATCTCCGAGACCACCTTGAGCGGGACACCTCTCATGAGCATCACGCTGGCCGTGGTGCAGGTCCCTTGCACGTCGTCATCCCGTGTCCACGCGGACAGCAGACGCATCACACGGACGCAAGGCAGGCGCCGAAGGCTTTCCGACCCGGGTGATAGCGGCTACTTTTCTCACGTGTACCACTACACTAAGTAGTCGTCCAGCGCTCATCCGATGGCCGCGGGCCGTCGGCGCAACGCTCACTCAGGCGCATTCGGCTGCGTGATGCAGCCCAACCCCGCTCTGACGGGAGGCCTCGTGCACCTCAACCCGACCACCCCGCGCGGAGCGGCCCTCGACGTCTCGGCGGACGGCACGTCGTCGCGCGCTCTCGCCGAGTCAGCCACCGCGCACCGGCCCATCCGCGTCATGTCCTACAACATCGCGCACGGCCAGGGCGTCGATGACCGCCTGGATCTCGACCGGGTCGCGGCCGAGATCGGTCACTCCGGCGCCGACATCGTGGGCCTGCAAGAAGTCGACCGGCATTGGAGTCAGCGCAGCGACTTCGCCGACCAGGCCGCAGAACTGGCGCGGGACCTGAGCATGCATCTCGTGTACGGCGCGAACCTGGACCTCGGCCCGCTGACCCCCGGTGCGCCGCGACGTCAGTACGGCAACGCCATCCTGTCCGACGCGCCCATCCGCGAGTGGCGCAACACCCTGCTGCCCCGCAGTGGGAGCTCCGAGCAGCGAGGCCTGCTCGAGGCGCTGGTCACCATGCGCGGAATCCCGGTGCGGGTGTTCACCACGCACCTGCAGCACACCAGCCAGCAGGAGCGCCTCGCCCAGGTCGCCGCCATCCGAAAGAGGATCAGCACCGCCGGGGAGCCGGTCATCCTCACCGGCGATCTCAACGCCGGCCCGGACACCCCGGAGATCGACGCCATCACCCAGGACCTCGTCGACGCGTGGGCCGAGGCCGGCGTGGGACCCGGCTACACGTATTCGACCGAGAACCCTCACGCCCGCATCGACTACGTCCTGCACAGCAACGACGTCACAACGTGCAGTGCGGCTGTGCTCAGCACCGCCGGGTCCGACCACCTGCCAGTCACAGCCGATCTGGCCCTGCCCCGCGCCTGAATGGGCGCCGGCACCTCGGACCGCCCTGCCAACGGCTGATCCGACCGGTCCCCCGTGGTGGCTCGGGTGGGGCAGAGCGAGGATCCGCCGCGACGGGAACGTCCCTCGGTTGCGGGATGAGTCGGACCTGCGCCGCCGCAGGGACGTCACCCGGCGCGGCTGGCGGAGAGGCGCCGAACCTGGGGACGGCGTACCTGACCTGTGCATGACGGCTCGCGCGCTCGGGCTCGACAGTGCTGCGTCTCCTCCAGCTTCCCTCCAGTGGTCCGGGGTCAGGGAGTGTCGGCGGCGCTGGAGGACTGTGCGGCGGCAGCCGGGTTGCGCGGCTGGCCGGGGGGTGTCAGCGTCGCTGGCCCCGCGCGGTGCGGTCAGCGGATGACGATCACGGTGACGCCGGGGGCGTCTGCCCAGTCCTCGTATGCGGGGGTGGGCGGTCCGCGCGGAAGACGTTGCATCACGGTAGCGGCAGGTCGGCGGCGCAGAGGATGACGTCCTGGCCGCCAAACTCGTCCTTGAGCTGCACGTTCGGCAGCTGCTCTGGGAGCAGCTCGACCAATTGTCGAGGTGTGGCGGCGTAGCAGCGGTACCCCTCGGCGGTGCAGAGTTCGGCCAGCAGCGCGCGGAGCTTCACCGTGCCGGGCAACACCTCGACGAAGAGCGTCGGTCGCCTCTCACGAAGGTGCGTCCGCATGGCCGCGAGCAGGACGTGCTCCTGACCCTCGACGTCCATCTTGATCAAGTCCACGCCGTCGAGCAGTCGCCGGACGTCGATCGCCGGCACCTCGTGCGCGGTGGTGACGTTCCGCGCCATCTCCGGCGGGAGTTCGGTGTCGACCGGCAGGAAGGCGATCGTCGGGGTGGCCGCCTGGTGATCCGGGACGAGCAGGGACACCGTCGAGACGGCGGGGTCGGCTACCGCAGCGGCCTCGATGAGTTCGACGGAGGCGACCTGGTTGAGGGTGAGGTGTGTCCGGCAGATCTGCGCGGACACCGGGTGCGGCTCCACGGCGACGTAACGCACACCAGGGGCGGCTCGGCCGCCCTGCACGGCGAAATAGCCGATGTTGGTCCCCAGCTCCAGCACCGACTGTGAGCTACGACAGAAAGCCCGCCACCAGGGCAGCAGCTCGGGCTCCCAGCCCCGTTCGCCGCACCAATAGAGCTGCTCCAGGACCTGCGAGTCGATGGCGACGAACTGGAGATCCGGGTTGTCGATCAGGCGGAAGCTCGACACCGCCCGAGGAATCCCACCCTGGTACAGCCCGCGCACCGCCGCCCGGCGCAGGCGGGTCAACGGGGACGTCCCGGCGCCCGGCGCCAGGGCCCGCCGGAGCCCGTCCGCGAGCGGGATCGGCAACGGCCCGACGACGGCCCGGGCGAAGCGTCGTCCGAGCGGACTCACAGGAACGACCTGTCGCCGCCGAAAGCGACCTGGGACTCCCATACCCCGGACGGCCAGCGCCGCGCTGCGCAGCCCGCCCACGGCGGCGGGGAGCCTGGCGTGCAGCCATTGGGCGAACACCTCGACCGTCACCGCCTCGGCATCGACGATCTTCTCCACATTGGCGCCGTCGATCGCCAGACAGTAGTTCCTCAGCGAGGGCCGATCCGAGCTCACAGAGCGCTGCTTCATCCGCCCGACGGCCACACCGGGGGAGGCAAGAGGTGTGTTGCCTCTGATCTTGGTGATCTTCGGTCCAGATTGCAGGGCGTTCGGCGCTTGCAGGAGCAGCAGTGAGGGCGTGATCAGATGGCCGGCGCGAGGTCGAGACGTGTCCGCCCCCTCGGGGGTCGCTGGCGGTCCAGGTGGCAACCTGCCGCCTCGTGGCGATCGACATGGAGGCTGAGGCTCGGGAGACCCGGGGACTGACTCCGTGAGGTCGCCGGTCTTCTCGATGTCGCGTGTCGGAGTTGGCGACCTTGCGATCTCGTGTAGCTGGCGTACCTGGGTCCTGGTCAGCGGGTCGAAGACCACCCGGCGCACCTCGGCGACGCGACCAGGCGCGGTGGCGACCACCTCGTCCCAGCCGGCGTCGGTGAGGACGGCGAGGGTGGTCGTGGGTCCGGGCGGGTGCCGACCGTAGGGCTCCGGGTGCCGCGCACTCCGCCGACGAAGGATGGTCCTGCACAGCTCCCCACGTCCGCGGTGACATCCATCCGCCTCGGCCCGAAGTGTTCCTAGGCTCGGACCATGGGTGGCCCCGAGCGCTCTCCGGTCTCGATGCCCGAGCTGGGCACGGCCTACGACCCGGCGTCGGTGGAGGGCCCGACCTATCAGCGCTGGATGGATCTGGGGGTCTTCGAGGCCGACCCCACCTCGGGCAGGCCTCCCTTCGCGATCGTCATCCCGCCGCCGAACGTGACCGGCTCCCTGCACCTGGGGCATGCCTTCCAGCACACGCTCATGGACGCCCTCAGCCGGCGGAGGCGCATGCAGGGCTTCGACGTGCTGTGGTTACCGGGTATGGACCACGCGGGGATCGCCACGCAGAACGTCGTGGAGCGGGAGCTGGCGAAGGAGGGCAAGAGCCGCCGAGATCTGGGCCGCGAGGCGTTCGTCACGCGGGTCTGGCAGTGGAAGGAGGAGTACGGCGGCAAGATCCTCGGCCAGATGCGGCGCCTGGGCGAGGGGCTGGCCTGGAGCCGGGAGCGCTTCACCATGGACGAGGGGCTCTCCCGTGCCGTCCGCACCGTCTTCAAGCGTTTGCACGACGACGGACTGGTCTACCGCGCCGAGAGGATCACGAACTGGTGCCCACGGTGCCTGACCGCGCTGTCGGACATCGAGGTCGAGCACCGCGACACCGCGGGTGAACTCGTCTCGATCTGCTATGGAGCGCTGACCGTGGCCACCACCCGGCCGGAGACGATGCTGGGGGACACCGCCGTCGCCGTGCACCCCGACGACGACCGCTACACGCACCTGGTCGGCACCCTGCTGACCGTGCCGCTGACCGGTCGCCAGATCCCTGTTGTCGCCGATGAGCACGTCGACCCCGCCTTCGGCAGCGGCGCGGTGAAGGTCACCCCGGCCCATGACCCCAACGACTTCGAGATCGGGCTGCGGCACGGGCTGCCGTCGATCACCGTGCTCGACGAGCGGGGGGTGGTGACCGTGCCCGGCCCGTTCCAGGACCTCGACCGCCTCGAGGCGCGCCCGGCGATCGTCGCGGCGCTCAGGGAGCAGCAGCTGATCGTGGAGGAGCAGCGCCCGTACGTGCACGCGGTCGGTCACTGCTCCCGCTGCGGCACGGTGGTGGAGCCCCGGCTGTCGCTGCAGTGGTTCGTCCGCGTCGCCCCGCTGGCCCGGAGGGCCGCCGACGCGGTCCGGACCGGAGACACGGTGTTCGTGCCCGCGGCGATGGCCGACCGCTACCTCGGGTGGGTCGAGGGCATGCACGACTGGTGCATCAGCCGCCAGCTGTGGTGGGGGCACCGGATCCCGGTCTGGTACGGCCCTGACGGAGAGGTCGTGGTCCCCGATGCGGACGAGGAGACACCGTCGGGTGAGGGGTGGGTGCAGGACGAGGACGTCCTGGACACGTGGTTCTCCTCGGCGTTGTGGCCGGCGTCCACGCTCGGCTGGCCAGAGCAGACCCCTGACCTCGAGCGCTTCTATCCGACCGACGTCCTGGTCACCGGCTACGACATCATCTTCTTCTGGGTGGCCCGGATGATGATGTTCTGCACCTACGTCCAGCCGCAGGTGCCGTTCCGTCAGGTAGCGGTCACCGGGCTGGTACGGGACGGCCGCGGCCGCAAGATGTCCAAGTCGGCCGGCAACGTCGTCGACCCGCTCGACTGGATGGACGCCTACGGCGCCGACGCGCTGCGGTGGACTCTCGCCCGGGGCGCGAACCCCGGCGTCGACCTGCCGGTGAGCGAGGAGTGGGTGCAGGGCAGCCGCAACTTCGTGAACAAGCTCTGGAACGCCACGCGGTTCGCCTCGCTCAACGGCGCACGGGTACCCGAGGGCGAACTGCCTGGCGACCTGTCGATGCCCGACCGGTGGATCCTGTCCCGTTTGAGCCGGCTGCGGGACGAGGTCGACGTCCTCTACGACGGCTTCGAGTTCGCCAAGGCCTGCGACAGTCTCTTCCACTTCGCCTGGGACGAGCTGTTCGACTGGTACATCGAGTTGACCAAGGTCCCGCTGCGCGAGGGCGGTGCGGCAGCGGAGCGGACCCGCCTGGTGCTCGGGCGCTGTCTCGACACGCTGCTTCGCCTGCTGCACCCGGTGGTCCCGTTCGTCACCGACGTCCTGTGGCGGGCGTTGACCGGGGGGACGACGGTGGTGACCGCGAGCTGGCCGACCGTCGTTGGCGCGCACGACGCCACCGCTGAGGCGGAGCTGCGCCGGCTCCAGGAACTGGTGGTCGAGGTGCGCCGATTCCGCGCTCAGCAAGGTCTCCGGCCCGGCAGGAGGGTCCCGGCGACGATCGTCGGCGATCTGGCGCTCTGGGCGCCGCAGCTGGGGGCGCTCGCAGACCTCACGGTCACAGCCGCAGACCAGCTGCCCGCCGGGCTGGCGGTCGTGACGACCGCTGCGACACGGGTGGGCCTCGACCTGTCCGGCGCCGTCGACGTCGACGGCGAGATCCTCAGACTCCGCAAGCAGCTGGCGGCCGCCGAGCGGGAACGTGACCAGACCGCCCACCGGCTGGCCGACGAAGGCTTCCTCACCAAGGCGCCACAGCATGTCATCGCCGCCACGCGCGACCGCGCTGCCGCTGCCGGAGACGCCGTCGCCCGGTTACGCCAGCAGCTCCAGGACCTGGAGGAGTCCTGACCCCGAAGACGCCGGCGGACGGCCCGAACTGGGCGATCGACCGCGACGGGTGGGGTTGAGGACCGCGACAGCGCGTGTCGTCGCATTGTTCGCCGCACGATGGCCGTCGCGGTCGAGCCGGTGCCGGTGGGCAGGAAACCAGGCTCCGCATCCAGACGACGCGCCCGAGCGCGGGGGAATTGGTACAGCAACGCGGGGTCCGGCGGTGGTGTGACCACCTTCAGGTCACCCTGAGCCCGCGCCCCACCCGGCGGCGCGAGCGTCGGACGGGGACTTTCACGGTCCGCGCGGCCGATCCACCGGTGACGGAGAGCGACCGGTGATGGCGATCGACGAGTGGCCGAGGATCTCGCACACCACCTCGAGCGGCACGCCGCGGGTGAGCATGACGCTGGCGGCCGAGTGGCGGAGCGTGTGCAGCCCGGCGTGTGGCATCCGGAGTTCGCGTAGGTTCGCGTGAAGGGTGCCGGACCGAGGGGGTCCCCTGAAGGGAACAGTGTCCCGACGTGGTCCTCGTGGACCTGTCCATGCCAGTGATGAACGGCCTGGCGCTCACCGGAAGCGCTGCGCTCCGTCCGACCCGAGGTTGGGATCGTCATGGTGACCGGGGAGGTCCACGCGGCACGTCCCGAGGTCTCAGCCGTCGGTGCGCAGGCCCTGGTGCCGAAAGACGTCCGGCCCGAGGCGATGCTCCGCTGCTTGCGCGAGGTCGCGTGCGGTTTCCGGTGCTGCCCCTACTGCCTGTGACCCTGCCTGGGACCCCGCGGTCCCCTGAGACATCGGGAGGTCGCGCTCAGTGACTCCTGCAGCGACGCGGGCGAGGGCGGTTCAGGCGCTGGACGAGCGGCCGTTGCTCATGCTGTGGATCGGTGTCGTGCTCTTCAGCCTCGGACCGGTGCTTGTCGCCGGCTCCACCACGTCCGGTGCTGTGCTGTCCTTCTGGCGTCTGTGGATCGGCGCCCTGCTGCTCGGGGCGCTCACGCTGTGGCGGCACCGCGTACGGGGAACGCGTGCCAGCCGACGCGGGTGGGGCTGGACGGCGGCGGCCGGTCTGGCCTTCGGCACACACCAGCTGTTCTTCATGATCTCGATCAAGGCGATGTCGGTGGTCGACGTGACCCTGATGCAGGTGCTGCAACCGATCCTGGTCGGAGTCCTCGCCTTCGTGGTCTTCGGCGAGCGTCCTGGCCTCGCCTTTCGCCTCTGGTCGGTGCTCGCGGGCGTCGGCGCGGCTCTGGTCGTCCTGGCGGGTACCACGGGACCGGAGGGAAATCCGGTCGGCATGGCGTTGGCGCTGGCGAACGTGGTGTGCTTCGCCTTCTACTTCGTCTGGTCCAAGCAGGCGATGGCCCACATCGGCGCGTTGCCCTTCCTGCTGGGGGTGGCGGTCGTCGCCGGACTGGCCGTCTCGTTGTTCGCCGCGGTGACCGGGGAACGGATCTCGAGCATCGACACCACGGACCTGCTGATCGCGGCGAGCATCGCGGTCGTTCCCGGCGCCTTGGGCCACTTCCTCACGACGCATTCGCTGTCGCGGGTTCCGGCCAACCTGCCGCCGGTGATGCAGCTCGCCATGCCGTTCCTGTCCGGCGGCCTCGCCTGGCTGCTGCTGGGCGAGGGCTTCACCCCGATGCACGTGGTCGGTGGCCTGGTGACCGTGGTCGGTGTCGTGGGTGCCCTGCTCTCACCTGCTGACCGGCGACGAGTGGTCCCCGAGTCTCCGGGACCGGTCACGCCGGGCTGAGGGCCCCGCCCACGAACGTGCAGTGGTGGCAGCCGTCCCGGCACAGGCAGTCGCCAGTGACGGAATCAGCTCGCTGGGGAGCGCTGCGACGGTGTTGGTGCCGGCTGACGCCCGCCGCGAGTCAGCCGGTCGTCCGGTGAGCGTCGCGCCGGTGGGCGACGTCGAGAACGGTGACGGTTCGGGGGTCCTCCGTCGATGCCGGTGGACGACTCGGTAGGTCCCACAGCGGACGCTGTGCCGGTCACCGAGTGGTGGGGGAGTCCTGGCCCGCGCGGTTGGGGTGGTCGGGCAGCGAGCCGAGGATGAACGCATGAGCGGCCGCGGAGACGGCTTCGGGGAGTTGGCCGGTGAGCTGGCGACGGGCAGTCGGGGTGAAGGCGAGGAGGTAGAACTCCGGAGCGTCGGTCACTGCCGCTGGCTGCGTCGGCGGGCCATGGCCGCCGCCAGGTCCTCTCGGCGCTCGACCTCGCCGCGGGCGAGCTCGGCCTCGGAGGCGTGCAGCCGCCGCATGGCGTCGGCGTCGGCCTCGGCGAGGATCTCGATGGCCTCCTCGAGTGACTCGAGGTCCTCGGTGGCCAGCAGCACCGCGGAGGGCTTGCCGTGCACGGTCACGTAGACGCGCTCGTGCTGCCCGCTGACCGGCTGGTCCCGAGGGACGAAGAGCACTGGTGCGGGCCAGGACTGGTCGGGACGATCCGCGCGAGGACCCCGGTGGCGGCAGGGCGAGGCCGACATGACCAGCAGCCACCGCGGCAGGACGGTTCCGAGGCGCAGGAGGTCGCGCTGCTGAGGCCCTCGTCAGCTTCCAGCACTCCCTGACTCATCCACTCCGACCGGAGGAGACTCGTCATGGCAACGACGTCCAAGCGGGAGATCCGGGAGATCGAGGCCGCCAACGCCTCCGGCGACACCCCAGTCGTCTTCATCCACGGCCTCTGGCTGCTGCCGAGCAGCTGGGCCAACTGGGCGGACCTCTTCCGGCAGGCCGGCTACGCACCGCTCACGCCGGACTGGCCAGACGATCCGGACACGATCGAAGCCGCCCGGGCGGAGCCGGAGATCCTCGCCGGGAAGTCCTTGAGGCAGATCGCCGATCACACCACCGAGGTCATCAAGGCCCTGGACAAGAAGCCGGCCCTCATCGGGCACTCGACCGGGGGTCTGCTGGCGCAGATGCTCGCGGGCCGGGGCCTCTCGGCGGCCACGGTGGCGATCGACCCCGGGATCTTTCGCGGCGTGCTGCCGCTGCCGGCCGCCACGCTCCGGTCGGCGGGCCCCTTCCTGATCAACCCGCGCACCCGCGGCCGGGCGCTCACGCTCACGTTCGACCAGTTCAGGTACAGCTGGGCGAACGCGCTCGACGAGAAGGAGGCGAGGGAGCTCTACGACAGGTACCACGTTGCCGGCTCCGGACTCTCGCTCGTGCAGATGGGCAACGCGAACCTCAATCCGCGGACGGAGGCGCAGGTCGACACGAAGAACCCCGACCGCGGTCCGCTGCTGATCATCGAGGGCGAGAAGGACCACACGGTGCCGTGGGCGATCGCGAACGCCTCCTACAAGCGGCAGCGGCGCAACCCTGCCGTGACGGAGATCGTGAGAATGCCGAACCGAGGCCACGCCCTCACGATCGACCACGGCTGGCGCGAGGTCGCCCAGACAGCGCTGGACTTCGTCACGCGGTTCACCCCGAGCGGTCGCGCGACGACGACGTCGGTGCCAAGGGCGCGCGACGCCTCGGCGGACTCCGGGCTTCCCAGCGGCGCGCCCACCGAGGAGACGGGGCGCACGTCCGGGCAGTAGCCGCGTCATCTCGAAGAGCTCCATGTCTGTCCTCGATCAGCGCACCCGACCAGCGGGCGAGGTGGCCTGGGGAAGTCTCTGGCTCGGCGGTGGTCGGCGCCACCGAGACCAGCCGCGAGCCCCTGCGCTGCCTCAAGCGCCGGCTCTCCGACGTCGTCTACCGCTCCCTGCGCGCCGACCAGGCCGCTGAGGAGGCCGTGCCGGCCGCGGTCGCTGCCTGAAGGGCGGTGAGCGCGAGGTCGGCTGATGCACACGGTGCCAGATCCCGGAGTGGTCACTCCTCGGCCCGCCGGCGTGACCGTGTACCGACACGTCGAGGTGCTCCCCCGACCTGCCGCCCGCCATCCGGAGATCGGAGCCGTGATCGCCGCGCTGACCGCCGCCGCCGGCGCCCTGCACGACTCCGACCGGCGGTCGCTACGCGAGGCCCCAGATCCGGTCACGACCGCCGGCCACGTCCGGGCTGACGCAGGTGCGGCGCGGTAGCAGGCGAACGCGGACCCGGACCGAGCCGGGTCTGATGACCTGGGGTCGATCACCTCGGCGACGAGGACGACCCGGGCGGCCGCGGTGGGGGAGCGGCGTGTCCTCCGGCGCGACGATGGGCGCCTGCTCATGAGGAGCCGTCGAGCTGCACATGCTCGAGGAGGCCTGGCGTGACCTCTGGCGCTCACCAACGTCCGTGCGGGCGGTGCCGCCGTGCGTACGTCAGGGGCTCGAGGTCGGTTGCCGCCGGTGGTGCGGGCTGTCGGGGTTCAGCAGCGAGTGCTTGCGGCCGTAGGTGAAGTAGATGGCGAACCCGATGAGGAGCCAGATCGCGAAGCGCGCCCAGGTCTCCCAGGGCAGTTGCCAGATCAGGAACAGCGACGACAGGACTCCGAAGGCGGGGACGACGGGCATGAAGGGCAGGCGGAAGGAACGGGGTGTGTCGGGCTGGGTGTAGCGGAACAGGATGACCGCGGCGCACACGACGATGAACGCGGAGAGGATGCCGATGTTGGTCAGGTCCGCGACGGCGCGGATCGGGAAGACGCCGGCGAGCACGGCCGCACCGATGCCGGCGATCCAGGTGACGCGCTGCGGGGTGCCGTGGCGGTCCACCTTGGCGAACCAGGTGGGCAGCAGCCCGTCGCGGCTCATGGAGAACCAGACGCGGGTGACGCCGAGCAGGAAGGTCAGCATCACGGTCAGGATGGACAGCACGGCGAAGACGGAGATGATGCTGGCGATCACCGGGAGGCCGACGCTGGTGAAGGCCGAGGCGAAGCCGGCGGTCGGATCGATGTCCCGGTAGTTCTGCATCCCGGTGAGCACGAGCGTGGCGGCCACGTAGAGCGTCATCGCGATGACCAGCGACAGGATGATCGCCTTGGGCATGTGCTTCCTGCCGTCCTCGGCCTCCTCGGCGGCGGTGCTCATGGCGTCGTAGCCGAAGACCGCGAAGAAGACGGTGGCCGCGCCGGTGAGCACCGGGCCGAAGCCGGCCGGCATGAACGGGTTGTAGTTCTGGGTGTCGATGTAGAAGATGCCGAGCCCGATGATGAAGAGGATGAGCACGATCTTGATGGCCACGGCGATGAGCTCGAACCGGCCGAAGGTCTTCGTGCCGCGGCTGAGGATGAAGGTGACGAGCAGGCAGATCAGGACGGCCGGGATGTTGACGACGCCGCCCTCCTCGGGAGACGCGGTGATCGACAGCGGCAGGGCGATCCCGAAGCCCTCGAGGAACGCCGCGAGGTAGCCGGAGATGCCGATCGCCACGACCGCGACGATGGCGATGTACTCCAGGAGCAGGTCCCAGCCGATGAACCAGCCGATGATCTCGCCGAGGGCGACGTACCCGTAGGTGTAGGCCGAGCCGGCCCGCGGGATCATGCCGGCGAACTCGGCGTAGGACACCGCCGCGGCCGCCGACGCCAGCCCGGCGATGAGGAAGGCGACCAGCACGGCCGGCCCGACGCCGGGGTTGTCCGCGTCCCCGGCCGCCACCAGCCCCGCGAGGGAGAAGATCCCGACGCCGATGATGCCGCCGACACCGATCGCGGTCAGCTGCCAGAGCCCGAGGGTCTTGGCGAGCGCGCCGGTCCCGCTCTCCTTCTCGATCTCGTCCATCTGATCGACCGGCATGCGCCGGAACATCGACTGCCTTGTCGGAGTACCCATGAGTGTTCTCCCCATCATCGGGCGGTACCACGGTGACGTGCAGGTCGCCCGTCAACTGGGGCGAAGGACAGTCCTCGGAGTCCGCAGCGCCGCGGACAGCGCGGCCGGATCAGCGCCACCAGGCGTCAGCGGCTGCGGGGCTCGGTGGTTCGGGCCGTGGGGAGGCAACTCCCCCTCCACACGGTCGGGCGCTGCTCTCAGCGGCCTGCCGGTGGCCGGATCGGCATCAGCTCCCCATGTGCGGATAGCGGTAGTCGGTGGGCGGTACGAAGCTCTCCTTGATCGACCGTGGGGACACCCAGCGCAGCAGGTTGAGCACCGATCCGGCCTTGTCGTTGGTGCCGCTGGCCCGGGCACCCCCGAAGGGCTGCTGGCCGACGACGGCCCCGGTGGGTTTGTCGTTGATGTAGAAGTTGCCGGCCGAGAACCGCAGCACCTCCATGGCCTCGACGACCGCGGCGCGGTCCTGCGCGATGATCGATCCGGTGAGCCCGTACGGTGCGATGTCGGCGGCCTCGCGGATGACGCGGTCGTAGTCGGCGTCGTCGTAGACGAACACCCCGAGGAACGGCCCGAAGTACTCGGTGGTGAAGATCTCGTGGGCCGGGTTGTCGGCCTGCACCACGGTGGGACGGATGAAGAACCCCTCGCTGTCATCGGCGGTGCCCCCCGCGAGGAGCTCCACCCCCGACTCACTCCGGACCCGGTCCAGGACGCCGCTGAGCCGGTCGAAGGACCGCTGGTCGATGACCGCGCCGAGGAAGACGGAGAAGTCCGTGATGTCCCCCATCGACATGCCCTCGACCTCGTCGATGAACCCGTCGCGCAGTCGATCCCACACCGACCGCGGGATGTAGGCCCGGGAGGCCGCCGAGCACTTCTGTCCCTGGAACTCGAAGGCCCCCCGCACCAGCGCGGTACGCAGCACGTCGACGTCGGCCGAGGGGTGCGCGACGACGAAGTCCTTGCCGCCGGTCTCACCCACCAGCCGCGGGTAGGCGCGGTAGGTCGTCAGGTTCTCCGTGACCGTCCGCCACAGGTGACCGAAGGTGGAACTGGAGCCGGTGAAGTGGATTCCCGCCATGTCGGGATGGACCAGCGCCACCTCGCTGACCGCGCGCCCGTCGCCGGTGACCATGTTGATGACGCCGGGGGGCAGGCCCGCTGCCTCCAGCAGCCGCATCGTGTGGTGCGCGGCGAGCTGCTGCGTCGGTGACGGCTTCCACAGCACGGTGTTCCCCATGAGGGCCGGCGCGGTGGGCAGGTTGCCGGCGATGGCCGTGAAGTTGAAAGGCGTGATGGCGAGGACGAAACCCTCTAGGGGGCGGTGGTCGAAGCGGTTCCACACACCCGGCGAGCTGATCGGCTGCTCTTCGAGGATCTGCCGGCCGAAGTGGACGTTGAACCGCCAGAAGTCGACCAGCTCGCAGGGCGTGTCGATCTCCGCCTGGTAGCACGTCTTGCTCTGGCCGAGCATCGTGGCCGCGGCGAGCGTGTGCCGCCACGGACCGGCGAGCAGTTCGGCGGCCTTGAGGAAGATGGCCGCCCGGTCGTCGTACGACATGCGCTGCCACGCCGGAGCGGCGGCGCGCGCTGCCTCCACGGCGGCCCGGACGTCCTCCGGCGTCGCGTTGTTCATCGTGCCGAGCACGGCGCTCTTGCGGTGGGGCTGCACCACGTCGATGGGCTCGCCGCCGCCGAGTCGCTGCTCACCGCCGATCGTCATGGTGAGCTCGACCCGCTCGGTGGCGATCTGCTTCAACCGCGCCTCGAGCGCGGTCCGTTCCGCGCTGCCGGGGGCGAAGTCGTGGATGGGCTCGTTGACGGGGGGAGGCACCTGGGTGATGGCGTCGAACATGACGGATCACGCTCCTGTTGTCGGGTGCTTCATCGACCCACGAGGGCGCGCAGGAAGAACAGCAGATTGGCGGGACGCTCGGCCATGCGGCGGGTCAGGTAGGGGTACCAGGCCGAACCGAACGGGACGTACACGCGGACGCGGTGACCGTTGTCCACGAGCTCGCGCTGGAGGTCGCGGCGGATGCCGTACAGGAACTGGAACTCGAAGTCCTCGGGTCCCTTGCCGGCCTGGACCGCAGCCTTGCGCGCATGTGCGATCAGCTCGTCGTCGTGCGTGCCGAACGCGGGGTCGACACCGTGGCGGAAGAGCCAGTCGGTGAGGAACTTGAACTGCGCCCGGATCTCGCCCTTGCCCTGCTGCGCGAGCTCGACCGGTTCCGCGTAGGCGCCCTTGACCAACCGGACCCGTGGCTTCAGCGGCGCCAACGCCTCCAAGTCCAGGGGCGTGCGGCGCAGCATCGCCTGGATGGCGAGCCGCGTCTGCGGATGCGCGGTCGCCGCCTCCCGGAACAGTTCCAGTGTGTCCGGGACGAGGGTGCTGTCCTCCATGTCGATCTCGACCCGGACACCCACCGCCTTGGCCCCGCCGAGGATCCGACCCAGGTTGGCCACGCACGCATCCCGGTCCACGGTCTGCCCCAACTGGGACAGTTTGATGGAGATCGTGGAATCCAGACCCTGAGCGGCGATCGCCTGGGTCGCCTCCTCGTACTCGGCCACGGCGTGGCCCACGCCGGACAGGTCCTCGACCCCCTCACCGAGGAGATCGAGGATGCTGCCGATGCCACGGGAGTTGAGTTCCGCTGCCGCCTCGAGCGCGTCCTCCAGCCTCGCCCCAGCGACGAAGCGGTGTGCGGCCCGGCGGGCAACCGGGTTCTCGGTGACCTGCCGCTGGAGCCGGGGGCTCGCAGCAGCCCACATCAGCACTCGGTTGACCATCACGCCTCCCGTTCTGGGTGACTGGCGTTCAGGTGGCTACCGGGAGCCGACACTACGGGGGAGCGACGAGAATCACATCCCCGGAGCTGAAGGGTCTCGCCCGATCCGGAGCCCGCCCTCGCCGGTGTCCTCGGCGGAACCCACTCGGCGGTCGTGGCCCGACGGCGCACACGCCGGTCGTACCGGTCGCGTCCACCCCTGACCGGTCTGCCGAGGTACTCGCCCAGCGTGACGCCGGCGGCGAGCGCGAGCCCGATGGCGCCCGCTCCGACGAGGGCGTTGAGTCCGCCTTGGATGTCGGCGTCCACGACGATCGCGAAGAGGCCTCGGTAGATCGTCAGGCCCGGCAACAGCGGGACGATGCCGCAGACCGCGACGAGCATCGGCGGCATCCGGAGCCGCTCGGTCAGCAGCTCTCCGCAGAACCCGATGGCGACCGCCGCGATCCCGCTGGCGACCGCGGGGCCGGTGCCCAGCCCGCTGGCCGCCCAGAACGTCGTCCAGGCCAGTGCGCCGGCCACCGCGGCGAGGCCGGTGGCGCGTGGACGGGCCTCGGAGGCCAGGCCCAGAACCCGGCGATCCCAGCCGACGCCGCCAGCCCCACGACGAACGGCGCAGGTGAAGGCGACTGGGGGACGACGTCCAGCGGAACCTGTGCTCGCTGGGCGAGGTCCAGCACGCCGGCGATGCCCACGACGATGCCGGTGGACCCGGCCACGCCGGACCAGCCCAGCGCGTGGACGATGCGGCGGTACGTGTGTGGTGCCGACACGACTGCGTCCAGCCGGCGGTGCGCCTCCTCGATGTCGATACCCCCGGCGCCGATGGCGTGCGCCAGCTCCGTGACCCCCTGCAGGCGGGTGTAGTCCATCCGGGGCGTACGTACGGTGTGCATCGCGGTGAGGGGGACCGAATTCTCCCCGGTCGTAGCTGACCATCAGCGACGGGAACGTGACGTCGACCTGGCAGCTGGTCAGTCCGTACGCGGCGGCCACTCGGAGCACCGTCGCGGTCACGTCGGCCGCGGAGGCTCCGATGGCGAGCATCGACTCCCCGGCTGGGCACGCTGCCAGGTCAGAGCGGCGATCAGCCTGTTCCACGGCAGCCATGGCTGGCCGGCGCGGTCCTGGCCGAGGCCCACGACGAATGGCAGGTCTCCGACCGCCGCTACCTCTCCGCAGGCTCCATGGCTCTGCTCGCCAACCGCAGGGACTCAGCGGAGGAGGTGGCGCAGCCGGCACTGATCGCGTCATAGTCACCACACCGCTGACCGACACGGTGAGGACTACATCCACCTCTCAGTGGGACGTCACCCACGAGGAGCCTGGGATGACCACGCAGATCCTGCGGCAGACCTCGCCCGAGGCCCAGGAACTGGTCTGACGCGAGGATCCGCTGGTTCCACCGAGCCGCGACCGCATCAGCGTCCTGGCTCCCGACCACACGCTCCGGTGCGCACCGCGCCGGGCCCTCGACCGGAGGAGACACGACATGAGCACGCTCGTCATCGGTGTACCGAGCGAGATCAAGGACAACGAGAAGCGGGTGGCCCTCACCCCGGACGGCGTCGTCGAGCTGGTGCACAACGGTCACCAGGTCGTCGTGCAGTCAGGCGCCGGCACCGGGTCACGCTTCGCCGACGACGAGTACGCCGCGGTCGGCGCCGAGGTCGTCCCGACGGCGGACGATGTGTTCGCCTCAGCCGATCTGATCCTCAAGGTCAAGGAGCCGGTGCCCGCGGAGTACGACCGGTTCCGCCCGGGCCAGCAGCTGTTCACGTACCTGCACCTGGCTGCCGACCGCGGACTGACCGAGTTCCTGCTCGAGCGGCGGATCGACTCCATCGCGTACGAGACCGTGCAGACCCCCGACCGCAAGCTCCCGCTGCTCACGCCGATGAGCGAGGTCGCCGGCCGGATGGCCGTGCAGGCGGCCGCGCACCACCTGGAGAGCCCAGCCGGGGGAGCGGGGATCCTCCTCGGCGGCGTCCCCGGCACCCCGGCGGCGAAGGTCCTCATCATCGGCGGCGGCGTGGCCGGCACCGAGGCGGCGAAGATCGCCCTGGGCATGCGGGCCATCGTCCGGGTTCTCGACACGAACCCCAGCCGGCTCGCCTACCTGTCCGACATCTTCGGCGGGCGACTGGACCTGGTGACGCCCAACCGGGCCCGGACGGCCGCGTACGTCGCCGAGGCCGACGTCGTGATCGGCGCGGTCCTGGTGCCCGGCGCGAAGGCGCCCAAGCTGGTCAGCCGGGACATGGTCGCCGCGATGAGCCCGGGCAGCGTGGTGGTCGACATCGCCATCGACCAGGGCGGGTGCTTTGAGACCAGCCGGCCGACCACCCATTCCGACCCCACCTACGTCGAGGAGGGTGTCACCCACTACTGCGTGGCCAACATCCCCGGAGCGGTGGCCCGCACCTCCACACTCGCCTTGACCTCGGCCACGTTGCCGTACGTCGTCCGGGTCGCCCAGCACGGCGTCGTCGGCGCCGCCGCGGTCGACCCGGCGCTGCGCCTGGGATTGAGCACCGTCGACGGGCACCTCGTCAATCAGCCGGTTGCCGAGGCGCACGAGCTGCCCTTCACCGATGCTGCGGAACTGCTGACCGAGCGGTGAGGCCCTGGCGGGGGATCGGCGCACTCGCGCCGGTCGCCGGATCGCGGCGGCCACACCGCTCTGGGAGCCGGGTACCGAGGCGACTTACCACGCCTTCACCTCGGCTGGATGCTGAACGAGCTGATCCGGCGGGTCACGGCGAAGTCGGTGCAGGACGTCATCCGCGACGAGATCGCGACACCGCTGGGCATCGACATCCGTCTCGGAGCCCCGCCGGTGACTCGCTCGGCGCGCGCCGAGCTCGGGTCATCACGCCGCCACGGGCGACCGAGGAGCAGCCCGAGAGGCTCACCTTCGAGCGGGCGTTCACCTCGGCGGACACCCCGTTCGGTCAGTCCCTGATGGCCACCGGGACCCCTCCAACCCCATCATCGAACTCGACCGGTTCGTGAACGACGGGCCAGGCATCACCGTCCCGCTGTCCGGCACCAACGGCATCGGCACCGCCCGTGGCCTGGCGCGGATGTACCAGCTCCTCGCCCGACGTGGCGAGCTCGACGACGTCCGGTTGCTGTCGGAGGCCGCGGTGGAGAACGCCGCCACCTCGGAGTTCGACGGGACCGACGAGCTCTGGGGCACGCCGGCCCAGTGGGCGCTCGGATACCAGCTGTCGGGGAACATGGGGACGCGTTACGGACTGGACGGCTCGAGGTTCGGGCAACCTGGACAGGGAGGCCAGTACGCCTGGGCCGACCCGGGTCGTGGGCTGTCGTTCGCCTACGTGCGGTCCTACCTCGACCTGCGAGATGACCTGGCTCCGATGGACGCGCTCTACGAGGCGATCCGCTAGCCGTTTCGTCCGCGGCCTTCTCGGCGGCGTATCACCGACTGCCTCGTGACGGCGCTGATCGACGGTGGAGGCCGCTGCTGGTGACGATGCGGGATGCCGACGGCCGGTGTATTCGGGCACGACGGCCGGCCCTCGCGGGAGAGGGAGGGCGGGCAGTCGGTGGAACGGCCTCGCCGACCCGCTCGACGGCGATGCCGACCCTCGACCGGCGGCCTAGTTGTCTGATGCCCGCTCGCTGAGCGGGGACTTCCTGGTCCGCGTGAACCGGTTGATCTACAACTGACCTCGACGGTCACCGGGATGCCGTCGACTCGCGCACACGCAGGAGCACTCTTCCCGCCGCTCGGCGCTGGTCGATCTCCCGGATCGCTGCCGCCGTCTCGTCCAGTGAGAAGACCGAACCGATCGGGGGGTCGATGGCACCGGACTGCATGAGCGGTACGAGGTCGCGCCATTGCTGAGCCACGTACCCCGGCTCGGTTCGCCAGAACTCCGCTGAGGCGGCGCCCATCACCGTGGTGTTGGTCAGCAGCAGCCGATTGACCTTGACCGTGGGGATCTCCCGGCCGGTGAAGCCGAGGACCACCAGCCGGCCCTCGCGGGCCAGTGAGCGCAGCGAGTCCGTGAAGCGGTCCCCGCCGACGGGGTCGACCACGACGTCCACACCTCGTCCCTCGGTCAGCCGGCGGACCTCGTCGCGGAACCCGTCGACCGGCACGACCTCGTGCGCTCCGGCGGCGCGGGCGACCTCGCCCTTGTCCGGAGTGGACACGACCGCGATCACCCGTGCCCCGTAGGCCGCGGCCAACTGGCATGCAGCGGTTCCGACGCCACCCGCCGCGCCGTGCACCAGAACGGTCTCGCCCGTCTCCAGCCGAGCGCGGCGGGTGAGGGCGAAGTGCATGGTCAGGTAGTTGAGCGGCAGCGCCGCCCCCTTGTCGGCCGGCACGTCGTCGGGCAGCGGGAAGACCATGTCCGCGTCGACGGCGACGGTCTCGGCGAAGCCGCCGGTGACCGGCATCGCCGCCACCCGGTCACCGGCCGCGAAGTGACCGGTGTCCTCACGTACCACCCCGGCGACCTCCCACCCCGGGGTGAAGGGCAGCTCGGGGCGCAGTTGGTACTCGCCGCGGGTCTGCAGCACGTCCGGGAAGACGACGCCCGCGAAGTCCACGTCGACCAGCACCTGCCCCGGCCGCGGCACGGGGTCGGGGACCTCGCGCACCTCCACGGCGTCCGGGCCGGTCAAGGCGGTGATGACTGCTGCACGCATGGGTTCCTCCTGGGGTTTCAGGACTTGGGAGCGGTGACTGCGCGGGCCGGCCTGGCGACCCTCACCGGTCGGATGATCGGCAGGATCAGCCGGCTGAGGTGCTCGGGACCGTGCAGGACCCGGTTGGTGGCGACGACGGCGTCGTCGAGGGTCTCCTCGGCGATCACTCCGCCTGAGTTGGTGTTGCGGGGTTGGCCTCAGCAACCAAGGGCAACGCCTGCTGCCGAACTCGGCCTGCGCTCGGTTCGGCGTCAGAGTGATACCGCTGGCGCTCCGGCCGCCTGTCGCGGAAAGCATCCCCGACAGGAGAGGAGGAGCCAAGAGAATGGCGAGATGGAACCGAGGGAGCCCGTTCCCTGGGCGCCGGGATTGTCGGTGCTGGCCCACGTCGGGCCTGCGGCCTGGGTGGAGACAGCGCTGACATCCAGCGCCAGGTCCAGGACGGTCGCGGCGATGGTGCCGTCGGTCTTCCCTGCCTACGCCCGGGTGCTGCCCCCCACATACGACCCGGACGGCGAGCGGCGGCACCGGTGGTCGGAGATCGCCGTGCACACCGGCGTGCCGCTCACCGCCGAGATCCGGTTCGACGACCTCGTGGCGGGGGCGGACCGCTGGGGCCGGCCCTCCGACGGCGGCCTGGACGCACAGGAGACCGAGGTCCTCGCCGGCATCCTCTCCAGCTTCACCGGGACGCCGGAGGAGGCCTACTTCTGTCTCTGGGAGGGCTTCGGCCTCGAGGAGACCGACGCCTGGAGAGACCGGCCCATGCGCGTTCGAACCCCGGATCGGGGCTATCACCTGCTCACCGGGCCGGTGGCCGCCGCCCCGGTGCTGCCGACTCCGCTGGAGTGGCGCTGCGCGAGCCTGTGGTGGCCGGCCGATCGGACCTGGCTGGTCGCCACCGAGATCGACGGCTACCTGACCTACGTCGGCGGCAGCCCCGCGGCGATCGCCGCCGTCCTCGCAACTCCTGCGCTCGACGCCGTTGCCGTGACCCCCTCGACTCCTCTCGACCCCAGCTACGGCTGACCTCGCCAGCAAGCGCTGGTCCGGGTGCCGAGTCCTGAGGGCCGGCAGGCCCCTGACCTGCGTATCCAGCCGGCGACCCAAGCTCGGGAATCGCCCCCAGTTCGCCGCACGACGGCCGCCACGGCTGGAACCGGTGCCGCTGGTCGGCAGCGGTGCGAGCCCGCACAGGCGAGCAAACGCGCCCTCGGAGCAAAGCCGATCGGGGCTCATGAGATGAGCGCCGTGCTGGCAATCGCGGCGGATGCGCCACTTACGACCCGTCGGCTACAGGCCCCGGGATGGGTACGCCCTCCGCGTCGTCAAGGATTTCGGTGATGACGGCGGTCTTGGCATCGGCGTAGTCCTGCACATGCCGCCAGGTCTGCTGAGCGAGCTCGCGTTTGGCGCGCTGGTAGCGGTCCCGCGCGGTGTGGTCGTCGCGCAGCCGGTCCCGGAAGCGCAGCATCCGCTCCACTTCGGCCGCGCCTGAGCTGAAGACGTGCAGGTTGATGGCGGTGTCCGGCCCTCTGAACAGGCGGTGCTCGAACCACTCTGGCTCCCGAATCCGCATGACGTAGCCGACCGTCTGCAGATGCGGCACGTAGCACGGCTCGTCCGCCGAATCCGGCACGACCAGCAGGATGTCGATGATGGGCTTGGCCATCAGGCCGGGAACCGAGGTCGACCCGACGTGCTCGATGCGCAGTGCCTCGTTGCCGAGCACCGAGCGAAGGCGGTCGGCCTCGCGGTCGAACCGCCGAGGCCAGTCGGGGTCGTAGGCCGCGAGGGTGATCGGGGCGTTGTGCGGTTCCAGCACTCCAACCGTGATCTCTTGTAGCTCCTAGTCGCGGCGCTCCTCATCCTTACCGTCCGCCCGCGATGCCATCCCGCCATGCTCCTCTGGGCAAACCGCTGCAAGGCGTGCTCCGTACACCGTGCTCCTGCTGAAACCCAGGTGCCTCTGCTGGTACCAGCGATTGTGGTCCCTCAATCGCCGAGCTCATGCGAAGTGCCACTGGACGCGCCGCACATGCACAGTGCGCTCACGCGGGACGTGACGAGGCCTGTCACGGCTGGACCTGCGACCGGCAGCCAGTCGGCGCCGGCCACAGCGCCGACGGCGGCTCGGTGGCCTTCCGGACCCGCATGCGCCCCCCTCGCATCGAGCGCTGGTCGGGAGGGGTCCCAGCGTGCTTCGTGATCCGGCTGCCGTGTCGGCCGCAGACTGTCCGTGTCGACGGCGCCTTGAAACTGACCCCTTCGCCCCTGGAACCCCCCCCGTCGCTAGGGGGTCAACTTTGGGCCGTCGTTGACAGTCGTACCTCGGGTCACCGGAAACGTCTGCAGATGTGCACAGGGAACCTGCGCGGATGGTCATCGATCGTGGTGGCGGGCAGGCCGCACCATGAGTACCGCGCGACTGTCAGGGCGGGTGCGGCCCGTTCCGAACGGCGATCGGCCGCCTGTCATCACTGAGGCTGCCTGTCTCACGGCCCCGCTGATCCATGGGGCGGCCTGCGCTGGCGCGCACGCTTCCGATGAGGGAACGAGAGAGGAACCCGACGATGAGTTCCAGTGACCAGCAGACCCCGACACCCGGGGGCCGGCCTTCAGCTGAGCATGTGGTGTCCGGGTTGACGCGCAGCACACAGGCGGACGTGCCAGTCGGCAGCACCGAGCTGCGGCGTGGACATCAGGGGGCACCGACGAGCACGGAGGCGGCGGAGTCGTCCGTGGTCGGCGGCTTCGTGGAGGCAGGGTTCGAAGGGGTCCGGGACGCCTTCGCCGCCTCCGCCACTCGACCGGGTGGAGCGGCTTTCGCCGCCTATCTCGACGGTCGGCCTGTGGTGGACCTCTGGTTGGGGGAGGCCGCACCGGGCCGGCCCTGGCAGCAGGACACTCCGGCGGTCACCATGTCGGCCATCAAGGGGGTCACGG
Source organism: Geodermatophilus sabuli (assembly GCF_900215145.1). GTDB lineage: Bacteria > Actinomycetota > Actinomycetes > Mycobacteriales > Geodermatophilaceae > Geodermatophilus > Geodermatophilus sabuli. The sequence continues at coordinate 199,250 of NZ_OBDO01000006.1, forward strand.
CGCTGGCGGGCCACATCTGCGTCGACCGCGGACTGCTCGACCTCGATGCGCCCGTCGCGACGTACTGGCCCGAGTTCGCCGCAGGGGGCAAGGGGCGCGTCCTCGTACGTCACGTCTTCTCGCACACCTCGGGTGTGACCACGGTCCCCGGCTACCTGGACTTCATGTGCCCGGACGGAACTGGCTGGGAGCGCGAGGACGAGATCATGCGCCGGATCGCGACGGCCACCCCGCTCTGGGAGCCGGGTACCAAGGCGACTTACCACGCCCTCACCTACGGCTGGATGATGGACGAGCTCGTCCGGAGGGTGACGGGGAGCTCGATGCGGGACGTGATCCGTGAGGAGATCGCCACGCCGCTGGGCATCGACATCCGTCTCGGAGCTCCTGCCGGCGACCAGCTCGGCGAGCGCCGAGCCCGCGTCATCAACCCCCCGGCGGCGACCGAGGCGACGCCCGAGCGCCTCGCGTTCGAACGGGACTTCACCTCGGCGGACACCCCGCTGGGCCAGTCCCTGCTGGCCACGGGGAACTCCAACCTCATCGTCGAACTCGAGCGGTTCATGAACGAGGGCCCGGGCATCGCCGTTCAACTGTCCGGGACCAACGGCATCAGCACCGCCCGCGACCTGGCGCGTATGTACCAGCTGCTGGCCCGGGGTGGCGAGCTCGACGGCGTCCGGTTGCTGTCGGAGAGCGCGGTGCAGAACGCCAGCGCGGTGGAGTTCGAGGGGACCAGCGAGTTCTGGGGTACGCCGGCGCGGTGGGCGCTGGGCTTCCACCTGTCGCCGAACCTGGGAGCGAGCTTCGGACGGGACGGCGCCGGCTTCGGGCATCCCGGTCAGGGAGGCCAGTACGGCTGGGCCGACCCGAGTCGTGGCCTGTCGTTCGCCTGCCTACGGTCCTACCTCGGCCCCGAGTTCGACGTGACTCCCATGGAGGCTCTCTACGAGGCGATCCGTTAGCCGCGTGACCGTCGCCTTCTCGACGGCGTCGTAGGTGCTCCTCCTGGTCTCGGGTTTCTGAGCGTTCGGAAGGGTCCGAGTCCCGTGGGGGAGTGGAGCCGCCGGCAACGGTGGGACGACGGTGGACTCGGACGAGAGGTCGAGGCGCCCACACCGACCGGCCGACGACTCTCGGGACCGTCCCTCCGCAGGGGCCGGTCGATCGGAAGGGAGCGCTCGTTGTCCGTGGCTCTGGGACTGGCATCCCGGCTCGGGGTCTTCGAGTCCTGCTCGATCGCACTGCTGGGCATCGAGGACTGGCAGTTCCGGCGGCCGCTGCTCATCGGTGACACGGTGCGGTGCCGGGTGGAGATCCTGGACACCCGGCTCACCAGCAAGGGCGATGCGGGCATCCTGCGACGGCGTCTCACGCTCCTCAACCAGCGCGAGGAGGACATCCAAGCGGGGGAGATCGGGTTGATGGTGGGCCTGCGCCCGAGCGGCTGACCGCCCACGGCGGACTCCCGTCCGGCAACGACTCTGTCGCCCGCCGACCGACCGGCTCGCCCACGGCCGACCTGTCCGGTCCTGACAGATGACTGGACGTCTGTGCGCTTTAGGTGTGCGATGTTGCAGGTGTCGGCGATCTGCCGTGGGCGGATGTGCCGATGGAGGAGGCCCGATGAGTGCTGAGTTGGACGTGCGTCGGCTCCGGGCCGATGACCTCCGCTATCTGCTCGCCGTTGCGAACACCGGGCGCCTGACGGCGGCGGCCGACGCCCTCGGGGTGGACCACACCACGGTCTCGCGCCGGATCAAGGTCCTCGAGAAGGTCCTCAAGGTGCGGTTGCTCGAACGCGGCGCCGACGGCTGGGAGTTGACCGAGGTCGGCCGAGCCGTGGCCGAGCCGGCGCGGCCGATCCAGGAGGCCGTGGAGCGGGCCGCGCTGGCGGCGTCCGGATCTGCCGACGATGTCGTAGCCGGCAACTTCCGGATCACCGCGCCCGATGGCTTCGGGACGCTGTTCGTCGTGCCGGCACTCGAGCGACTGCGTGAGCGGCACCCCGGTCTCAACATCGAGCTGATCACCGCGACCCGGAACCTGATCCTGCACCAATCCGGGTTCGACCTGGCGATCGCTGTCGGCAAACCCGCGACCGGTCGGCTGTTCGCCGAGAAGCTGGCGGACTACTCGCTCCACCTCTTCGCGAGCACCGCGTACCTGGAGCGCCACGGTGCGCCGACTTCTGTCGAGGACCTCCGTCGGCACACCGTCGTGTTCTACGTCGACTCGTTGCTCCAGGTCGGCGACCTGGACCTCACCCAGCACCTGCCCGGGGTCGTGGCCCGCTTCGCCTCGACGAACATCTTCGCGCAGCTCGAGGCGGTGCGCGTCGGAGCTGGGATCGGCATCCTGCCGACGTTCCTGGCCCTGCGTGCGCCGGAGCTGCAGCGCGTCGACGTCGGGGTCCCACCCCTGCGGCTCGCCTTCACGTTGGCAGCGCGACGTGACAGCACGTCACGCCCGGCGGTGCGTGCGGTGCGTGAGGTGATCCACGAGGAGGTGCGGCTCCGACGCCACGAGCTGGACTGATGCCTGACGGCAGGTCAGGTCCGCGCTGAGCGACTCCAGCGGGTCGGCCGCACCGACCCGCTGGCTGCAGACCGCTACGGAGTCGACAGCTGCGCAGGGAACCGGTCGGCGCCGATCGACACGGTCCACTGCTGGACCGTCCGTTCGGTGACCACGCCGTGGAGGTGGAAGGGGTCGTCCTCGGCGATCTGCTGCACGCGCTCAGCGGACTCCACGTCGAGCACGAGCAGGCCACCCGCCGGTCCGGGCTCCCCCAGAGGACCTGCCACGAGGAGCTCTCCGCCCTCGGACAGCGACCTCAGATAGGCCCGGTGCTCGGGACGGTGCTTCGAGACGGCGTCGGGGTCGTCGATGTAGCGATAGATCAGGGCGAACAGCGCCATGGTGTGGTCTCCCGAGGTGCGAACGGTCGAAGAGGAGGTCTTCCCGTGCTGGGCCCGCCGCCGCGGAGGTGTACCTCCGCGACGACGGGGTCGTGGCGTGCGTGCCTGGTGGGCGACCGCCCGCCGGGCGGGTCAGCCGGCAGCGGGCGGGTCGACCTGCGCGCCGAGTTCAAGCGCCAGCGAGGTGAGGTCGCGCTTCCCGGCGCCGGCCTCCGAAGTCCGGCGGAAGAGCTCGAAGGCGGTCTTCGAGGTCGCCATCGTCACGTCCAGCTCGGTGCCGAGTTCGACGGCCAGCCGGAGGTCCTTGGCGACCAGGTCGACCATGAAGCCGGCCTCGTAGCCGTGCGAGGCCGGGGAGGTCGGGACGACGCCGGGCAGCGGGAACCAGTTGCGGAAGGCCCAGTTGTCCCCCGACGAACGCAGGACCATGTCGTAGAAGACCTGCGGGTCCAGCCCGAGACGCTGCGCAAGCACCGAGGCCTCGCAGGACACCGCCATCGCGACGCCCATCATCGCGTTGTTGACCACCTTCATGGCCTGTCCGCGCCCGCTCGGGCCGACGTGGACGATGTAGTTGCCGACCAGCTTGGTGAAGCGCTCGACCGCGAGGACGTGATCGACCTCGCCGCCGAGCATCAAGGCCAGGTCCCCCTTCTCCGCTCCCTGCACCCCGCCGGAGACCGGGGCGTCGACGAAACCGACGCCCTGCTCACGCGCCTGCTCGCTGAGCGTCTCTGCGGTCTCGATCCCGGTGGTGGAGAAGTCGGCCGCGACCGCGCCCTCCGGCATGTGGGCGAAGGCGCCGTCCGGCCCGGTCAGGACCGCTGTGACCTCCTTGCCGGTCGGCAGCATCGTGAACACGGCGTCGACGTCGCGCACCGCGTCGCCGATCGAGTCCACGACCTCCACGCCGTTCTCCCGGGCCCGCGCCCGGGCGCCCTCCTCGATGTCGACGCCGCGGACGGTGTGTCCCGCGTCGACCAGGTGCTTCGACATGGGGACACCCATGTGGCCCAGCCCGATCCAGGCGACGTTGCTCATGACCACTCCTTCGGGCCGCCGGCGGTCGCCCGCCAGTGACCCCTAGACGTCAGATGCCCGAATCGTGGGAGCCGCCTTCCGCGTGGCCAAGAACCAACAACACAGACCACGTGTGCAGGAATGCAGAGCTGCCGCACCCCCTGGGCAGCAGATGCGCAGGCTGATCACCAAGGCCATCCCAGGCGGTAAGCGGCTGCAGGCCGCGGGAACAGAGCCCGACGTTTCGCGTCCAGCGTCAGTCCAACCCCCGAGAGCGTGGATGGGGCCGAGCGGACGCGGTCCTCGGGCGGACGGCCTGTGTGCGGCCTTGGGCCCGTGCGGCTGGCGGAGGTCTTGGAGGAGGTGGAGGCGAGGGGCCGGCGCCTGGTCAGCAGTGTGCATTTCTGCACAGGGTCTGTTCCAAGTCGGTGCTTGTCCGCAGTACGTGGCCTCGCTCACTGTTTGGAAGTCAAGGCCGACCACGAGGGCCGCCAGACAACCCCCCAAGGAGCACGCCATGGCCACAGTCACCTGGATCGGCTTCGGTCAGTTGGGCCGGCCGATGGGCACCGACCTCCGGGCCGCAGGCCCGACGGTCCGCGGCAGGGATATCGCCTCGGACGCCGACTTCGCGCAGCTCGCGGGGGGTGTCCGCTGATGGCCGTCACCGACACCAAGCGTACGCGGCCCGCGACGAAGGTCATCGTCGCCTCCACCGCCGGCACGGTGGTCGAGTGGTACGACTTCTTCATCTACGCGACCGCGGCCACGCTGGTCTTCGGCACGGTGTTCTTCCCCAACACCGGATCCGAGCTGACCGGCATCATCGCCGCGCTCGGGACCTATGCCGTCGGCTTCGTCGCCCGGCCGATCGGTGGGGTGATCTTCGGCCACTTCGGTGACAAGCTGGGCCGGAAGAAGCTCCTGCAGCTGAGCCTCCTGATCATCGGCCTCGCGACGGTCGGCATCGGCCTGCTCCCCACCTACCAGCAGGTCGGAGTCTGGGCTCCCGCCATGCTCGTGGCGCTGCGCTTCGCCCAGGGCTTCGCCCTCGGAGGGGAGTGGGGCGGCGCCGTTCTCCTCGTCAGCGAACACGGCGGTGCCGACCGCCGGGGGTTGTGGGCCAGCTTCCCGCAAGCCGCGGTGCCCGCCGGCAACATCCTCGCAACGGCGGTGCTGGCTGTTCTGTCGGTGACGCTGACCGAGGACCAGTTCCTGTCCTGGGGCTGGCGGGTCGCCTTCATCGCCTCCGCCGTCCTCGTCCTGCTCGGCTACTACATCCGCACGAAGATCGAGGACGCGCCGATCTACAAGGAGGCCATGGCGCAGGCCGCTGCCCGGCATGAGGAGATCTCCCCGTTCAAGGAGGTCGTCCGTGACCACAAGCGCGAACTGCTGGTGGCGATGGGGCTCCGGGTGGCCGAGAACATCCAGTACTACATGGTGGTCTCCTTCTCCATCACCTACCTCAGCGTCGTGGTGGGGACGGATACCTCCCGGATCCTCGGGCTCATGCTGATCGCGCACGTCGTCCACCTCTTCGCCGTGCCGTGCTTCGGATACCTCTCCGACCGCATCGGCCGCAAGCCGGTGATCGCCGCCGGGCTGGTGCTGGCAGCGGTGTGGGCGGTGGTGGCATTCCGGGTGCTCGACTCCGACCGCACATTCGCCATCGTGGCGATCCTCACCGTGGGGTTGGTCGCCCAGGGCCTCATGTACGGCCCCCAGGCCGCGTTCATGTCCGAGATGTTCCCCACCCGGATGCGGTACACGGGGATCTCGATCGGCGCCCAGGTGACCGCGGTCTTCGCCGGCGCCCTCGCCCCCATCATCGCCGGCAGCCTCCTCGCGGCCTTCGGCAGCTCCATCCCGATCACGATCTACCTGCTGGTGGCGATCGTCATCAGTGCCATCGCGCTGGTGAAGTCCCGGGAAACGAACGGGCTCGACTACGCCACCCTCGACGCCCAGCTCGGGGATCCCGTCACGGCCGCGCCGGGTGGCGCCGACCGTCCGGGCCACTGAACACGTCACCCGCGAACCCGAAGGAGACAACCATGACCGAACAGAGCGTCCTGAGCCCCTCCACCGGCAAGACGTCGGCTCCGACTCAGCTGATGCTGATCGGCGGTAAGTGGGTCGAAGCCGTCGAAGGCGACTGGCGGGAGATCGTCAGCCCCGGTCACCGGGGCAAGGTCCTGGCCCGCGTTCCCCGCGGCACCGGCGCCGACGTCGACCTGGCGGTCTCCGCGGCGCGGGCAGCGTTCCCCGCCTGGCGCGACCAGCACTTCACGGCCCGTCAGCGCGTACTGCTCAAGATCGCTGACGCCATCGAGGCTCGCGCCGAAGAACTTGCACAGGTGACCGCCGTGGACACCGGGAACGCGCTGCGCACCCAGGCACGACCGGAGGTGGCGACGCTGGTCGACCTGTTCCGTTACTTCGGCGGTGTCGCGGGGGAGGTGAAGGGCACGACGCTGCCAGCCGGGGCAGCGCAGCTGCAGTACACGCGGCAGGAGCCGCTCGGGGTCGTCGGCGCGATCCTCCCGTGGAACTCCCCGCTGATGATCGCCGGCTTCAAGGTCCCGGCCGCCTTGGCCGCGGGGAACACCATCGTGCTCAAGGCCGCCGAAGACGCTCCGCTGTCCATCCTCCTGATGGCCGAAGTCTGCGAGGAGTTCCTGCCTCCCGGCGTGCTCAACGTGGTGACCGGTACCGGGCGCGAGGCAGGAGCGGCACTGGTGGACCACCCCGGCGTCGACAAGGTGTCCTTCACCGGCTCGACCGAGGTGGGGCGCGGCATCGCCGGACGGGCAGGGGAGCGGCTTGCCCACGTCTCCCTGGAGCTGGGCGGCAAGAACCCGTCGATCGTCTTCCCCGGCGCGGTGACCGACGAACTGATCGACGGCCTGGTGCTGTCCTCCCGGGTCACCCGGCAGGGTCAGAGCTGCACCGCCGGCTCCCGGCTGTACCTGCACCGGGACGTCCATGACGAGGTCCTCGCCCGGCTGGCCGATCGGCTGGGAGCGCTCAAGGTCGGTGACCCGCTGGACGAGTCGAACGACATCGGCGCGATCATCAACCAGAGCCAGTACGACTCCATCCGGGACTACCTGGAGGACGGGCTGGCGAACATGCGCGTCGAGTTGGGCGGGTTGCCGCCGACCACCGGTCCGCTGGCCGAGGGGCTCTTCCACGTCCCGACGCTGTTCTCCGGCGGCGACAACAGCTTCCGCCTCGCCCGCGAGGAGATCTTCGGCCCGGTGGTCGTGGCCATCCCGTGGACGGACGTGGACGACGTCGTCCGCATGGCCAACGACTCCGCCTACGGGCTCGCGGCCTACGTCTGGAGCCAGGACATCGACCAGGCGATCAGCACCGCACACCGCCTCGAGGCCGGCTGGGTGCAGGTCAACCAGGGCGGGGGACAGGTCGTGGGTCAGTCCTACGGCGGCTACAAGCAGAGCGGCATCGGCCGGGAGGTGTCCCTCGAGGGCATGATCGCCGGTTTCACGCAGACGAAGCAGATCAACGTGTGCCTCGGCCAACGGGCGACAACGACTCCGCCTGCCACGACCAAGACCGGCGCGTGACCATGGAGGCCGTCATCGTGACCCAGTTCGGCGGCCCACAGGTCTTCACGGCGAGCGAGCAGCCGCGCCCGACCCCGGGCCCCAACCAGGTCCTGGTCGACGTGTCCGTGGCCGGGATCAACTACATGGACGTCTACCAGCGCACCGGTGCCACGCTGGTGCGACCGCCCTACGTCGCCGGGGTGGACGGCGTGGGGTCGTGGCCGAGGTCGGCGCCGACGTCACCGACCTGACCGTCGGGCAGCGCGTGGGTCGGCTGTCCGGTGGTCAGGGCAGCTTCGCCGATGCCGCGGTCGTCGACGCCGGCAAGGCCGTGCGCGTCCCTGACGGGCTGGACGACGTGACCGCCGCCGGGGCGCTCATGCAGGGCGTCACCGCCCACTACCTGGCCACGGATGCCCATCCGGTCCAGCCGGGTGACACCGTGCTGGTGCACGCCGCGGCGGGAGGCGTCGGTCAGCTGCTCACCCAGGTCGTGAAGATCCGCGGCGGCCGTGTCATCGGCACGGTGTCGAACGAGGCCAAGGCCGAGGCCGCGCGGGCAGCCGGCGCCGAGCACGTCCTGGCCTACGACGACTTCGCCGAGGAGCGCGCGAACTCCCCGACGGTGCCGGGGTCGCCGCTGTCTTCGACGGCGTCGGTGCGCGTCATGGGCGCGCTCGACGGCCGTGGAAGCGGCGTAGCGGGAGAGCATGTCGTCCGAGCGCCAGCCGGCCAGCATCATCAGGTCCCGCTCCTGTCCGCCGCCGGCGAGCCAGCGGTGGGCGAAGGTGTGCCGGAAGCGATGCGGGTGGACGTTGGCGGCGCCGGCCTGCGCGGCGCGGGTGTGCAGCACGTCGCGGGCGCCGTCGGGGGTCATCGCGCCGCGCTGACCGAGCAGCAGTAGCGGGGACCGGCGTAGGGGTGCAGCGCCCGCACCCGCAGATAGCGGTCGACGGCCTGGGCGGTCTTCGCGCCGAACGGCACGACGCGGGGGCGGGTGTTCGCTGTGATCGCGTACGACGAGTGCCCGAGGTGCCCCAGGGCGCACATAGGAGGCCGCGCGGCCCGACGACCGGACTCAGGGCGACCGTGCTCACATCCCGACGGCGGTGCCGCAGATCCCGCAGACCTCGAGCTGCCGGCGTCCCCATCGGGCGATCGGCACGAAGAACACCGTGAACTGCTTGAACTGCCGCACGTGCGTCCACTGTGTGGTGTTGCCGCAGCGCGGGCAGGTGTGGACCTTCCCGGGCCCCAGGTCGCGCTGCTTGGTGCCGAAGCCGAAGAGGAGGAACACGCCGCCAGCGTAGGGAGTGGACCCCACCGCCGTCCGGCGCGCGTGCCCATCCGGCCCCCCGCACCTCTCGCCCGCCCGGCTGACTCCGGGATTCGGCGTGCCGGTGCGACGCGGGCAGACGGGTATGGCGGCCTGGGAGACGACGCTCGTCCGAGGATCAGCCAATCTGCCCGGCCGCCCAGCCTGGTCCTGTCGAGCTCGGCCGCAGGGGAGGGGAATCGTGAGCGGCGCGTGGTCACCACTCGGCGCGGACGGCGCGGGGAAGGGTGACCGCGACCGCGATGGCGGCCAGGGTGCCCGCTGCGCCGGCGACCAGGAACGTCGTGGGTGCTGACGTCGCGTCCAGCAGCAGGCCACCGCCGATGTACGAGATGCCGGCCGCGACCCCGATCGCGCCGTACAGGTTGCCGAACACCCGGCCCAGCATCCGGTCGGGGACCAGTCGTTGCAGCAGTGTGTTGCTGGCGACGTCCATCGCGGCGATTCCGATTCCGCGCAGTAGCTGCACCGTGAACGCTGCGGCGACGGCCCAAGCCAGCCCGGTGAGCAGGTTGCCGACGCTGCTGACCGCGAACCCGGACACGAGCAACGCCACCATGGGCAGTCGGGTGCCGGCCCAGGTGAGCAGCGCGTAGCCGATCAGCAGCCCGATGCCGACAGCAGCCAGGAGCAGACCAACAGCCGACTCGCCCGCTCCGAAGGTCTCGGTGGCCAGCACGAGCAGCGCGACATCATCGATCCCGTTGGCGGCGACCACGGCGAAGAACCCAAGAGCGATGATGCGCACCGAGCGGACCGACCAGATGTAGCCGAGTCCTTCCCGGGCCTGGGCGAGCAGCCGCGGCGCTGGGCTCCCGTCAGGCTCGGACGTGGGCGGCAGCGCGGGCAGCCGGACCAGCAACAAGGCCGAGACCAGGAAGGACGCCGCATCGACCAGCAGTACTCCGCGGACGCCGAGCAGCGGCACCATCGCGGCGGCAAGCAACGGGCCGATGGCCTCCGCGGCATTCGCGCCGAAGCCCAGCGTCGAGTTGGCAGACTCCAGGTCCCGACCACGCACCAGCGCCGGGATCGATGCGCGGGAGGCCGGCTGGAACACCTGCCCGGCCCATGCCCGGAGCCCGACGAGCACGAGCAACAGCGGCAGCGGCGGCAGCGCCACCGCGATCGCCACGAGCAGCGCCGCCTGTACCAACTCGCACACGACCATCACGTGTCGGCGGTCGAAGCGGTCGCTGAACGCGCCGCTGATCGGGCTGAGCAGCGCCGGCCCGAAGTCGCCCACCAGCAGAAGCGCCGCCACCGCCAGCGCCTGCCCGGTCGTAGCCGCGACGTGCAGCATGAGCGCCACCAGGCTCAGCGAGTCGCCGACGAAGGAGACCACCCTGGCGGTGGTCAGGCGCCGGAACTCGGGGTTCGTCCGCAGCAACGCCAGTGCGCCCGACGCGGGCTGCTCACCCGTCGGCACTGGTGTGACCAAGCGGGATCACGGTGTGCTCCCGATCCGTAGAAGGCTCACATGGCCAGCGGTCTCCCAACCGCCGGAGATCGTCGTCCCACCGCCAGAGATCCTGCGGGCATGGGCGCTGGCGGTGGGACCGCCACGTGGGGAGTGCCCAGGGGGCGGTTGACCAAGTCCTCGAGAGGGAGTCATGGCAGGTCGGACGACCCGCTGTCCGCGGGGGTTGCGGGAGCGGGCGGCGCGCATCGTGGCCAGTGTCGGCCGCACCATGCCACCGAGTGGGAGGCCATGCGCTCGGTGGGGCAGAAGCCGGGTGTCGGGTCGACGGAGACGGTGCGCCAGTCGGTGCGCCGCGCTGAGGTCGACGCCGGCGCCTGAGGCCAGTCGCGCGAGTTCGGTGCCACCGCGACGGTCGACGTCCGGTCCGAGCCTGGCCGACCTGCCTCGCGCTCCGGGGGTGCTGCTCGAGTGCTCCGGCCACCCGGCCACCCGGCCACCCGGCCACCCGGCCACCCGGCCCCCGGCCGCGACCGGGCTGATCCCCGTCTTGGCGGCCACGTGCGCGGCCGGCCGCCCGGTCCCTGCGAGACCGGAGGTCTCGTGCTCAACGCTGAGCCGTGGTCACGACTCCTGCTGATGGATCGGGTGCTCGGCGACGGTGGAGGACGACCGTGCAGCTCTCCTCCGGTCCAACGGTGGTCGGCCACGTCGCCCCGACTGGGTCGCGGAGGGCCGACCTGTCCGGCGCTCCGCGGTGCAGGACAGGAACTGGAGCAGGGTGGTGCTGACCAGTTGCTCGATGGTGTCGGCTTGAGCGGCCGCAGCGGTGGCGTCGGTCAGCTCTTCCGGCCCGGTGACGAGGATCCCGGCGCCGGTGTCGCCTGGCGACCTGCGGTTGTCACCGCAGGACGACGCCGGCGTCGACCCGCAGTTCCAGACCGGTGACGTACCGCGCCTCGTCCGAGACCAGCCAACGCAGCGCGGCCGAGGTGTCCCTGGTCTCCATCCAGCCGATGGGGATGACGTGCTGCGGGCGGGAGGCGATCTCGTACTCCTCGTCCGTCGGGTTCGGGTTGTCCGGGAGGAACAGCCGCTTGTTGGTCTCGGTCATGTAGATCGCCGTGTTGACGTTGGTCGGCGACAGGGCGTTGACCCGGATGAAGTGCGGCCCGAGCTCGGCGGCCATCGGCTTGAGCATGCCCACCAGCGCCGTCTTGGCCGCCACGTAGTGCGTGATGTTCTGGAATCCCTTGGTCGCACCCGCTGAGGCGATCATGACGATCGCCCCGCCGCGCCCGCCCGCGATCATGGCGGGCGTGGCGGCGCGGACCGTGTGCCAGACACCGGTGAGGTCGGTGTCGACGGTGTCCTTCCAGTTCTGCAGGCTGATCTCCCAGAAGGGCCCGGCGCCCGCCAGGATGCCGGCGTTCGCGACCACGACGTCGACCCGGCCGAACTCGGCGAGCCCCTTGTCGAGCACGGCCTGCACCGCGGCGTAGTCCCGCACGTCGGCCTGCTCGGCCACCATCCGGCGTCCCGTGGCCTCGACCGCGGCGCGGGTCGCCTCGAGGTCGGCCGTGGTGGCCATTCCCGTGCTGGCCCCGGGGATGTCCTCGCAGATGTCGAAGCCGATGATGTCGGCTCCTTCCTCGGCGAGGTCGACGGCGAACTGCCGGCCCTGCCCGCGGGCGACACCGCTGATGAAGGCGACCCTGCCCGCAAAGCGGTTGCGGTCGAACGATGGTCCGGCCATGTCCTTGCTCCTGTTCCTCGTCTGTCGGTGGATGTGATCGTCCGGACGGGGCGTCGCGGCGGTCATCGGTGCGGGGGCTGGCCGCTGCCGGCCCGGAGTCCTCCGTCGACCGGCAGGACCACCCCCGTGACGAACCGCGCGTCCCGGCTCGTCAGGAAGGCGATGACGTCGGCGACCTCCGCCGGGTCCGCCGCCCGTCCCATGGGGATGCGCCGGAGGAACTCCGCGACGTCCTCGGCCGGGATGTCCGCGGTCGCGTCCGTCGAGGTCAGCGAGGGGGCGACGGCATTGACACGCACCCCTCGGGCAGCGAACTCGACCGCCAGCGACCGGGTGAGGTTGACCAGCGCGCCCTTCGCCGCGTTGTAGCCGGTCATGCCTGCGTCGCCGCCGAGGCCGGCGACCGACGCGACGTTGACCACGCTCCCGCCGCGCTCCAGGAGGAACGGCATCGCGGCCTGGGTGACGAGCACGACCGACTCCACGTCGGCGGCCATCACCTCCCGCCAGGCGGTCAGGGTCACCCGGTCGAACGCCGAGGTGAGCGAGATCCCGGCGTTGTTCACCACGACGTCGATGCGTCCGAAGACGCGGTCGGTGGCCGACACCATGGCACTGACGGCGCCGGCGTCGGTGACGTCGCAGACCGTGACCAGCGTGTCCGGGGTACCGATGAGGTCGGCGGTCTCCTGGAGAGCCGGCCGGCGGCGACCGGCGAGGGTGACCCGGAACCCGTCCACGGCCAGCCGCAGCGCGGTCGCCCGACCGATCCCTGAGCCCGCGCCGGTGACGACCGCGACGGGACACCCGTCGCGGTCCACCCGCCCCGGCGGCCGCATCGACGACCTACGCCTTGTCCGCGGCGGCCCGGAGGTTCTCGGCAGCCAGGACGAGCCCGTCGAGCCGGCCGAAGGCGGAGTCCTCGTGCTCGATGTTGACCGCCATGTCCGGGTCGATCTCCGCGAGCGCGCGGAGGAACTCGGTCCACCAGTCGATGTCGTGCCCGATGCCCACCGCCACGAACCGCCAGGCGGGGTCCTCGGGCCAGGCGTTGCACCAGAACCCGGTCCCGGTCGGCACCCTGTCCGGTGCGTCGGCGGGCACCCGACGGAAAGAGGTGTCCAGCACGCCGCGGACGTCGACGCCGGGTGTGATCGCCGCGTCCTTGGCCGCGGCGTGGAACACCAACGGGCCGAGCCGGCGGATGCAGGCGACGACGTCCATCCCCTGCCACATCAGGTGTGACGGGTCCATCTCCGCGCCCAGGTTCGTGGCACCGGTGAGCTGGACGAGCCGCTCGAGCGTGACGGGGGAGAAGACCAGGTTGTGCGGGTGCATCTCGATGGCCACCCGGACGTCGTTGCTGCGGGCGAGGGCGTCGATCTCCGTCCAGAACTCGGCGGCCACGCCCCACTGGTAGTCCAGGACGTCCATGTAGACGCCGTCCCAGGGGTTGACCACCCAGGACGGGTACCTGGCGTCGGCGTCCGAGCCGGGCGTGCCCGACATGGTGACGACGTTCCGGATGCCCAGCAGTCCGGCGAGCTCGATGGTCCGGCGCAGGTCGTCGGCGTGCTTCGGGCCGACGCCGGGCAGCGGGTTGAGCGGGTTGCCGTTGCAGTTGAGCCCGGTCAGCTCCATCCCGCGTGCGGCGAAGACGTCGAGGTACTCCCGGCGGGCCCGTTCCGAGGACAGCAGCAGGTCGACGTGGCAGTGCGGCGAGGGGATGAAGCCGCCGGTGTTGACCTCGACCGAGGTCAGGCCGTTGGCCTGCAGCACGTCGAGCGCGTCGGTCAGCGGGCGGTCGTGCAGGCAGGCGGTGTAGGCGCCCAGTCTCAGAGCCATGGCGTGGGGTGACCTCTCCGGTGTGCTGCGCGGCGGGTGGGAACTCGGGGCCGGCGTCGGCGGAGACGGGTCTCGCCGACGCCGGCCGGTCCGGGCGGCCCCGCTGCAGGGGCCCGCCGCCGGCCCCGTCCCGGGTCCCGCCCCGAGCGTGCGAGGGGTGGGGAGGACGGGGTCCTCCACGGAGGGAGCAGCGGGGTCCTTCGTCAGACGTTCTGCGGGAAGCCGAGGTTCAGGCCGCCGTGGCTGGGGTCCAGCCAGCGGGACGTGACGACCTTGCCCCGGGTGAAGAAGTGCACGCCCTCGGCGCCGTGGGCGTGGGAGTCGCCGAACAGGCTGTTCTTCCACCCGCCGAAGGAGTAGTAGGCCATCGGCACCGGGATGGGCACGTTGATGCCGATCATCCCGACCTCCACCTCGTTCTGGAACCGCCGGGCGGCGCCGCCGTCGTTGGTGAAGATCGCCGTCCCGTTGCCGTACTCGTTGCCGTTGATCAGCTCGAGGGCGTGCTCGTAGGTGTCCACCCGCAGCACCGAGAGGACAGGGCCGAAGATCTCGTCGGTGTAGACGCTCATGTGCGGCTCGACGTGGTCGACCAGCGTGGGGCCGAGCCAGAACCCGTCCTCGCCGCCGTCGGGCTGCACCCGGCGGCCGTCCACGACGACCTTCGCGCCCTCCTTCTCGCCGGCCTCGACGTAGGACTCGACGCGGTCGCGGTGCTTCCTGCTGATCAGCGGGCCCATGTCGCAGCCCTTGCGGCCGTCGCCGGTGCGCAGCGTCCGGGTGCGCTCAGCGATGCGGGCGACCAGGTCGTCGCCGACCCCGCCCACCGCGAGCACCGCGCTGATGGCCATGCACCGCTCGCCGGCGGAGCCGAAGCCGGAGTTCACCGCCTGGTCGGCGGCGAGGTCGAGGTCGGCGTCGGGCAGCACGACCATGTGGTTCTTGGCGCCGCCGAGGGCCTGCACGCGCTTGCCGTGCTGGGTGCCGGTCTCGTAGACGTAGCGGGCGATCGCCGTGGACCCGACGAAGGACACGGCCTTGACGTCGGGGTGCTCGAGCAGCCGGTCGACGGCGACCTTGTCGCCCTGCGCGACGTTGAAGACGCCGTCGGGCAGGCCGGCCTCCTTCCACAGCTCGGCCATCCAGATCGCGGCGGAGGGGTCCTGCTCGCTGGGCTTGAGGACGACGGTGTTGCCGGTGGCGATCGCGATGGGGAAGAACCACATCGGGACCATCGCCGGGAAGTTGAACGGGCTGATCACCGCCACCGGGCCGAGCGGCTGGCGGATCGAGAAGACGTCGACGTTGGTCGAGGCGTTCTCGGTGAACCCGCCGCGCACGAGCGAGGGCACCCCGCAGGCGTACTCGACGACCTCCTGGCCACGGGAGACCTCGCCGAGGGCGTCGTCGAGGACCTTGCCGTGCTCGGCGGTGATGATCGCGGCCAGCTCGGGCTTGCGGGCGTTGAGCAGCTCGCGGAAGCGGAACAGCACAGCGGTGCGCTTGGCCAGCGAGGTGTCCCGCCAGCGCGGGAAGGCGGCGGTGGCGGCGGCGACGGCCGCGTCGACCTCCTCGGTGGAGGCCAGCGCGACCTCGCCGACGACCTCGCCGATCGCGGAGTCGGTCACCTCGCCGGTGCGGCCGCTGGTGCCCTCACGACGGGCGCCGTCGATCCAGTGGGGGATGTGCTCAGCCATGGTGCTGCCTCTCGTGGAGTGCGGGACGGGTCAGGGGGTCGTGCCGTCGGGGAAGTGCTTGGCGACCAGCTCACGGATGGCGGCGAGCATCCGGGTGCCCGACTCGCGGGCCTGCTCGTCCCAGCCGAAGACGCAGGTGGTCAGGACGCCGTCGAAGCCGATCCCGGCCAGGGCGGCGAAGGCCTCGTCGAAGTCGACGTCCCCCCGGCCGATCTCCATGTGCTGGTGGACGCGGACCGGGTTGCCGGGCGGGTTCGTGATGTACCGCAGCCCGTCGGAGGCGGTGTGGTCCATCGAGTCGGCGACGTGCACGTGGGTGAGCAGGTCACCGGCGTGCGCGATGATCCCCGGCGCGTCGTCGCCCTGGTGGAACGTGTGCGGCAGGCAGTACAGGAAGGACACGTACCGGCTGTCGATGCCCCGCACCATGTCGATCGCCGGGTGCCCGAGCTCGATGAAGTCGTCGGGGTGCGGTTCCAGCACGAGCGTGACGCCCTCGCGCTCGAAGACGGGCAGCAGCTCCTCCATCGATCGCCAGAACATGGCCTCGGCGAGCTCGGGCGCCTCGGGCCGGCCGTTGAACTCGCTGTTCATCGTGTCGACGCCGAGCTCGGCGCAGATCTCGATGGCCCGCTTCCAGTACCGGACGGCGGCCTGCCGCTCCACCTCGCCCGGCCCGGACCAGCGCATGACCGGCAGCAGCGAGGTGATGCCGACGCCGGCGGAGGCCAGCCTGCCCTTGAAGGCCCGGACGGTTGCGGTGTCCACCCGGGGGTGCTTGAAGAAGGGGATGAAGTCCTCGCGGGGGGAGAGCTCGATCCACTCGTAGCCCATGCCGGCCACGACGTCGGGCAGCTCCAGCAGCGGCGTGGTCCGCAGCATCTGCGGGTCCAGTGCGATCCTCATGACTGCGTCGCCTCCCGCGACTCGAGCCGGACCTCGGTCCGACGTCCGGTGCGCAGCGCCTCCACGCCGGCCGCGCACACCGCCTGGGCGGCGTAGCCGTCCCAGGCGCCGGGCCCGTCGACGGTGCCGCGGCGGGCGGCGTCCACCCAGCGCCGCAGCTCCAGGTCGTAGGCCAGGGCGAAGCGTTCGCGGAAGCCCGGGGCGATCACGGTGCTGCGGACGGCGCCGGCTGGACCTGCGGACTGCCGGACCACCCCCTGACCCAGGCCGATCATCGCGCTGCCGTCCTCGCCGACGACCTCGGTGCGGACCTCGTAGGCGAGGCCGGTGCTCACGAAGCACTCGACGTCGACCATCCGGCCGCCGGTCGTCTCGAGGAGCACCAGCAGGGGGTCGGACAGCCCCTCGCCCGCGTGCCGGGTCGAGCGCGGCCGCAGGACGGTGACCGCCGCGATCTCCTCGCCGAGGAGGAAGCGCGCGACGTCGACCTCGTGCACCACCGAGTCCTGGACGATCGACTCGGTGGTGACGCCCGGGGGAACGGCGGGGTTGCGGTGGGCGCAGTGGACCACCAGTGGTTCGCCGATCGCGCCGGAGGCGATCAGCTCCCGCAACTGGGCGTACTCGGGGTCGAAGCGGCGCATGAACCCGACCTGGACCAGTCGCCGCCCGGTGCGGGCGGTGTACGCGTCCTCGGCGCGGACGATGCCCAGCGAGCTGCCGGCCTCCATGGTCAGCGGCTTCTCGCAGAGCACCGGGATGCCGCGCTCGATGCAGGCGAGCACCTGCTCCTCGTGGAACCGGCCGGGGCTGGCCAGGACGACCGCGTCGACCTCGGGGTCGGCGATGGCGGCCAGCGGGTCGGGGACCACGCGGCAACCGGGGACCTCGGCGGCGACCTGGCCGGCACGGTCGGCGGCCGCGTCACTGACGACGGCCACGCGTGCGCCGGAGATCCGGCGGTGCAGCCGGGCGACGTGGTCGGCGCCCATCAGGCCGACGCCGAGGACGGCGACGCGCAGGTCGGCGGGGATCGGCTCGGCCACCGGGACGGCGGGCAGTGTCTCGGTGGCGGTCATGCCTGCGCCTCCGTGGAGGTGGTGCGGGGGCGGCCGATCTCCATCGAGCGCAGCCCGCAGGAGCCGATCAGCCGGTGGGTGCGCTGCGCGATGGGGAGGGGGACGTCGGGCGGGCAGGGGTAGAGGTCGTGCTCGACGATGGCGAACACGTCGAGCCCCAGCCGCTCGACCTCCTCCAGCAGCGGCGGGAGGTCCGGCACGCCGTTGGGGGGCTCGATCATGGCGCCGAGCTGCACCGCCTGGGGGAAGGGGACGTCCTCGGCGTGCACCCGCTCGATGACCGCCGGGTCGACCTGCTTGAGGTGCAGGTAGCCGATCCGCTCGGGAAAGCGGCGGATGAGGTCCAGGTTGTCCCCGCCGTAGTAGCTGACGTGTCCGGTGTCCAGGCACAGGGGCACGTACCGCGGGTCGGTCTCGGCGAGGAAGCGCTCGATGTCCCGCTGGTGTCCCACGTGGCTGTCGGCGTGCGGGTGGAAGGCGATGTCCAGGCCGTACTCCTCCTGCACCGCCCGGCCGAGCCGGTCCATGCCGGCGGCCAGGCGCTGCCAGGCCTCGCCGGGGAGCTCGCGGGGCTCGATGGCCTCGCCCGTCCTGTGGTCGCGCCAGACGTCGGGGATGACCACCACGTGGGTGCCCCCCACCGCGCGGGTGAGCGTCGCGACGTCGCCGACCTGGCGCCACACGTCGTCCCAGGAGTCGGGGCGGTGCAGGTGCTCGAACACCGTCCCGGCCGACACGCGCAGGCCACGGGCGGCCAGCTCGTCGCCCAGCCGGGCCGGGTCGGTGGGCAGGTAGCCGTAGGGGCCGAGCTCGATCCACTCGTAGCCGGCGGCGCTGACCTCGTCGAGGAAGCGCGGCCACGGGACCTGCTGGGGGTCGTCGGGGAACCAGACGCCCCACGAGTCGGGCGCCGACCCCACCCGGATCCGGGCTCCGCCGGTCGACTGGGGGCCCGTCGTCTGCGGGGCGGGGGCTGCCGAGTGCTGCGCGGTCATGTCATCTCTCCTCGGGTGGGGCTGCTCAGGAGTGCGCGGGACCGCGCTCGGACGGCGTCAGGTACGGGTGCTGGCGCGCCTTCCACTGCTCGTAGACGGCGCGGGCGCGCTGGGTGGACTCGAGGGTGGAGACCTCGCTGACCGGCACGTCCCACCACGACTCGCTGGAGGGGGCGTCGACCAGCGGGTCGGTCTCGACGTGGACGACGGTGGCGCGGTCGCTGGCCTTGGCCTTGCGCAGCGCGGCCTCGAGGCTGGGCCCGTCCTGGACGGTGAGGACGTCGACGCCCAGGCTGGCGGCGTTGGCGGCGAGGTCCACCGGGAGGACGCCGCCCTCGAGCCGGCCGTTCTGCGCGCGGGAGCGGTAGCGGGTGCCGAAGCGCTGGGAACCCAGCTGCTCGGACAGCGCGCCGATGGAGGCGAAGCCGTGGTTCTGCACGAGGACGACGACCAGCTTGACGCCCTCCTGCACGGCGGTGACCAGCTCGGTGGCCATCATCAGGTAGGAGCCGTCTCCGACCATGACGAACACGTCCCGGTCGGGGTCGGCCATGGCCACGCCCAGGCCGCCGGCCACCTCGTAGCCCATGCACGAGTAGCCGTACTCGACGTGGTAGCCCTTGCGGTCGCGGACCCGCCACATCTTGTGCAGGTCACCGGGCATCGAGCCCGCTGCGCAGACCACGACGTCGCGCGGCCCGGACACCTCGTTGACCAGCCCGATGACCTCGTTCTGGGTGAGCCTGCCGCCCTCGCCGGCGCTCGGCGTCGGCGGGTGGTAGGCGGCCTGGACGGTGCGCTCCCACTCCGCGGCCAGCTCGGCGGTCCGGGCGCGGTACCGGTCGTCGACCGACCAGCCGGCCAGTGCATCGGTGAGCGCGGTGAGGGTCTCGCGGGCGTCGGCCTGCACGGTCACGCCGGCGTGCTTGACGGCGTCGAGCGGGGCGACGTTGACGTTGACGAAACGCACGTCCGGGTCGCTGAACGCGGTGCGCGACGCGGTCGTGAAGTCCTGGTAGCGGGTGCCGATGCCGATGACGACGTCCGCGTCGCGGGCCAGGGCGTTGGCCGCGGTGGTCCCGGTGGAGCCGATGGCGCCGACCGACTGCGCGTGGTCGAAGGGCAGTGCGCCCTTGCCGGCCTGGGTCTGCCCGACCGGGATGCCGGTGGCGGTGGCGAACGCGTCCAGGGCGTCGGTGGCCTGGGCGTAGATGACGCCCCCACCGGCGACGACGAGCGGCCGGCGGGCCGAGCGGATGACCTCGACCGCGCGGGCCAGCGCGGCCGCCTCGGGCAGTGGCCGGCCCACGTGCCAGGTGCGCTCGGCGAACAGCTCCACCGGCCAGTCGAAGGCCTCGGCCTGCACGTCCTGCGGGAAACAGAGGGTGACCGCGCCGGTCTCGGCCGGGTCGGTGAGCACCCGCATGGCGGCCAGCAGGGCGCTGGGCAGCTGCTCCGGCCGCCAGATGCGGTCGAAGTACCGCGACACCGGGCGGAACGCGTCGTTGACGGTGACGTCACCGGACGCGGGCAGCTCCAGCTCCTGCAGCAGCGACCCGGCGGAGCGGGTGGCGAAGGTGTCGGCCGGCAGCAGCAGCACGGGGAGCCGGTTGATCGTGGCCAGTGCGGCGCCGGTGACCATGTTGGTGGCGCCGGGGCCCACGCTGGTGGAGACCGCCCAGGTCTGCAGCCGGTCCCTCGCCCGGGCGTAGGCCACGGCGGTGTGCACCATGGCCTGCTCGTTGCGGCCGAGCACGTAGGGGAGGGCGCCGGGCTCGTCGATCTCGGCCTGCAGCAGTGCCTGGCCGAGGCCGGCGACGTTGCCGTGGCCGAAGATGCCGAAGCAGCCGGCGAACAGCCGCTGGCGCACGCCGTCGCGTTCGGTGTGCTGCTGGGCGAGGAAGCGGACGACGGCCTGGGAGACGGTCAGCCGGACGGTCTCCGTCCGGGCCTGGGGGTGGGACGGCGCGCTCACGGTCGGGTCGCTCCGTTCTGGTCGGGGCGGGTGGGGGGATGTGCGGCTGCGCGGTCGGGGGCGTGCAGGGGCAGCCGCGAGTCGACGTCCTGCTCGGTCCAGGTGTCGCGGACCCAGGCGTGGACGGGGTCGTCGACGATGCGCCAGGCGCGTTCGGGGCCGGGGCCGGCCATGACGTTGAGGTAGTAGAGGTCGTGGCCGGGCGCGGCGATCGACGGGCCGTGCCAGCCGTGGGGGACCAGGACGACGTCGCGGTCGCGGACCTCGGCCAGCACGTCGATCGGCCGCTCCGGTGTGCCGTAGACCCGGTGGTAGGCCAGGCCGGGCTGACCCTGCGGGCCGGGAGCGACCTCGAAGTAGTAGATCTCCTCGAGCTCGCTCTCCACCTCGGAGGTCTCGTCGTGCTTGTGCGGCGGATAGCTCGACCAGTTGCCGCCCGGGGTGATCACCTCGCAGGCGATGATCGAGTCGGCCTCGAACACACCGGCGGTGGCGAAGTTGTTGACCTGCCGGCTGCAGGAGCCGGCCCCGCGCAGCTCCACCGGCACTCCCGAGGCCGGGCCGTGGCGGACCGGGAGGGTCCGGCGGGCCCGTGCCGTGCAGAGGGCGAACCGGCCGCCGCCCTCGCTGGAGAGCTCCGCGGTGGCGTCGCGGGGCAGGTAGGCGAAGTCGGTGGGACCGGCGAAGACCGAGGCCCGGCCGGCGAGGGTCAGGGTCTGGCCGTCGCAGGCGACGACGAGCCCGCCGGAGAGCGGGACGACGACGACCTCGTCCTCACCGGTGTGCAGCGTGTGCCTGCCGCCGGCGATCAGCTCGAGGACGCGCAGGCCGGAGTGCCGCCAGCCGGCCGACTCGGGGGTCACCTCGAGGGCGTAGTCCTGGGTGGCCGCGCTGCCGTCGGGCAGGTGCAGCGTGCGGGTGGTGGCGGTCATGAGTGGCTCCTCGACGGTGGCCCCGTCCCGGGTCCCGCCCTGAGCGTGCGGAGGGCGGGGAGGACGGGGTCCTTCTTCAGTGGACGAGGGACACGGCGGTGTCCACGGCGTCGGCGACGTCGTCGTCGGGCGGGTAGAGCAGCGTCCGGCCGACCACCAGGCCGCGCACCGACGGCAGCGCCAGGGCGTCGCGCCACTGCGCGTAGGTCTCGTCCGGGCGCCGGGACGGGTCGCCGCCGAGCATCAGGGTGGGCAGCGTGGTCGCGTCCATGACGCGCTCCATCTCGTCGACCACGGGGAGCTTGAGCCAGGTGTAGGCCGAGGTGGCGCCCAGGCCCTGGGCGATGTGCACGCTCTTGATGACCGCGTCAGGCGACAGGTCGTTGACCACCCGGCCGTCCGCCCGGCGGGACAGGAAGGGTTCGAGCATGGCGATCACCCCGGCGCGGGCGAGTTCGGTGACCGCGCGGCCGGCCGACTCCATCGAGACCACGGTGCCCGGGTCGTCGAGGTCGAATCGGTTGAGCATCTTCGCGGCGTCGAAGCGGGCCTCCACCACGCCCCGCACGTCGTAGGCGGTCATCCGGTCGTCCAGCTCGAAGGTGGAGCCGGCCAGGCCGCCGCGGTTCATCGAGGCGACGACGACCTTGTCCTCGAGCGCGCCCAGGAGCAGGAGGTCCTCGGCGATGTCGGCGGTGGCCAGCAGGCCGTCCACGCCGGGCCGCGCCAGCGCGGTGCGCAGCCGGTCGAGCATGTCGGTACGGCTGCTCATCGCCGTCGGCCGTCCCTGCGCGGCCAGCGCGCCACGGGCGGGGTGGTCGGCGGCCACCAGCATGAGCCGGCCGTCCTCCGGGAGGAACGACGGGCGCCGCCGTCGGGTGGCCAGCGCCTGTGCGATCGCTCCGGGATGCCGGCTGCGCAGCTCGGTCACCTCGGCGTAGGAGGAGCACAGCGGCGCGCTCGTCGCGACGTCGGGGAGATCCAGGGCGGTGTCAGACACGGGTGTCCTCCAGTCGGTGGGCGGCGACGTGCGCGGCGACCTCGTCGGCGGTCGGCATGGCGGTCGAGCACTCCAGCCGGGAGGCGACGATCGCCCCGGCCGCGTTGGCGTTGCGCAGCACCTGTTCCAGGGGCAGGCCGGTGAGCAGGCCGTGCACGAGCGAGCCGCCGAAGGCGTCACCGGCGCCGAGCCCGTTGACCACCTCGACCGGCGTGGGCGGGACCACCACCCGCTCGCTGCGGGTCTTGCCGAGGACGCCGCGCGGCCCCTGCTTGACGACGGCCAGCTCCAGGCCCGCGTCGAGCAGGGCGTCGGCGGCCCGGTCGGGATCGGTCTCCCCGGTGGCGACCTCGCACTCCTCCCGGTTGCCGACGGCGACCGTGACGTGCGGGAGGGCGGCCCGGACCTGGGCCGTGGCCTCCTCCGGCGAGGACCAGAACACGGGCCGGTAGTCGAGGTCGAGCACGGTGTGCCGCCGCCGTGCCCGCGCCTCCCAGGCGGCGTGGTGAGCCGAGCGGCTCGGTTCCTCGGACAACCCGGTCACCGTCGCCCAGAACAGCGCCGCGCCGCGGATCGCGTCGAGGTCGAGGTCCTCGGCCCGGAGCTGCAGGTCGGGAGCCGCGGGTCGGCGGTAGAAGTACAGCGGGAAGTCGTCGGGGGGGAAGATCTCGCAGAAGGTCACCGGCGTCGGGTGCTCGGAGTCGACGACGACCTGGCCGTCGTCGATCCCCAGCTCGCGCAGCGCCCGGCGGACGAAGCGCCCGAAGGGGTCGTCGCCCACTCCCGTGACCAGGGCGGGGGAGTGACCGAGACGCGCGGCGGCGACGGCGACGTTGGCTGCACTGCCGCCGAGGAACTTGCCGAAGGTGGTGACGTCCTCGAGCCCGACGCCGACCTGCAGCGGGTAGATGTCGACGCCGCTGCGGCCCATGACCACCACGTCGGGTGCGTTCTGCACGGTGCGCTCCGTCCCTGTACGTCGTCTTGCGGTGCCTGAGACTGTGCGCCAGGACACAGAGGCGCGTCAAGACTTTGTCAGGACATAAAGACAGCAAGACGTCCGGAGATCCGAATGCCCCGACGTGGTGAGGCCGACGAGCGGGTCCGGGTGCGAGGATGGACGTGGCGCCGCCGTCGGGCGCCGCCCTGTCAGGCCCGGACGAGGAGGACGCGGTGGCCGTCACGCCGGCCTTCGACATCGACCGCTCGAGCCCGACCCCGCTGTACTTCCAGCTGTCGCAGGCCATGGAGCGGGCCATCTCCGACGGCAGCCTGCCCGCGGGGTCCAAGCTCGAGAACGAACTCCTCCTGGCCCAGCACTACGGCCTGTCCCGACCGACGGTCCGCCGTGCCGTCCAGGAGCTCGTCGACAAGGGCCTGCTCGTCCGCAAGCGCGGCGTGGGGACCCAGGTCATCCAGCCCCACGTCCGGCGGTCGGTCGAGCTCACCAGCCTCTACGACGACCTCGCGCGAGGCGGCGAGACGCCGTCGACCGAGGTCCTCTCGCTCGAGCGGGTGCCTGCGCCGGCCGACGTCGCTGCCGAACTGGACGTCGCCCCGGACGAGGCGGTCGTCGCCCTCCGTCGGCTGCGCCGGACCCACGGCGAGCCACTGGCGATCCTCACCAACTACCTGCCCGCGCGGTTCGAGCCGACGGTCGCCGAGCTCACCGAGCGGGGCCTGTACCAGTACCTCCGTGGCCAGGGTGTCCACCTGCGCGTCGCCCACCAGCGGATCGGGGCGCGGCTGGCTCGCGCCGACGAGGCGCGGCTGCTGGAGGAGCCGCCACGGTCGGCGCTCCTGACGATGCAGCGCACGGCGTTCGACGACAAGGGCGCTCCCGTCGAGCACGGCCGCCACGTCTACCGCGCCTCCCGCTACGACTTCGAGACGACGCTCGTCGGTCGCTGATCGGCGGCGTCCCTGCCTGGCGACCCGCACCTCTGGTGCGGTTCGTCGGCCTCGTCGCGCCTCCGGCGAGCGGCGGGTCGGTGCCGCCGCGTCCGCGAAGTCTGCCAAACGTGTCTTCACAAAGTCTTAATGTCCTGACATAGTCCTCGACTGTGTGGCCGGCGTCACGCCGGTCGACCCATCGTCGAGGGAGGCCCTGTGCCCCTGATCCGCATCGACGTCGTCGAGGGACGACGCGGGCCCGAGGAGCTCCGGCTGCTGGCCGACACGGTCCAGGAGGTCGTGCTCGACGTCTTCGCCGCTCCGCCCGGAGACCGCTACCAGGTGATCACCGAGCACAAGCCGGGACAGCTGATCTGCGAGGACACCGGGCTCGGCATCGAGCGCACCGACGACCTCGTCGTGCTGCAGGTGTTCCAGCAGGGGCGTTCCGACGAGCAGAAGCGGGCCCTCTACGCGGGCCTGTGCCGACGGCTCGGCGAGGCCACCGCCCTGGCACCCGGCGACCTCGTGGTGTCCGTCGTCGGCAACACCCGGGCCGACTGGTCCTTCGGACTGGGCCGAGCCCAGTTCCTCGACGGCGACCTCTGATCCCCGGGCCCCTGTCCCCGGCCCATCCCGCCCGCGCACGCCCTGGAAGGAGGGACGACGTGTCCGCACGCGAGACGGTCGTCGTCGACCGACGCCCCGCGACGTCAGGACGGGCGGCGGCCCAGGCGCAACCGGTCCGTCGCCCGCTGCGTGGCGCGGGGCCGAACGGGCAGGGCCGGGACGTCGTCCGCCGACCCGGGGCCGAGCTCGTCGACGACCCGGTCGACGGTCGTGAGCAGTGCGGAGTTCAGCTCCCACAGCCCCGTCCTGCTGCGCGGGTCACCGATCAGCAGGTCCGCCACGAGCGTGCGCCCGCTGACCATGGCCGCCAGCGCGCCGGCCAATCGGTCCTCCCCGGCGGCTCGGACGTCTCCGGGCTCCGCCGTCAGGACCCGGCCGAACTCCCGGACGACGGTGCCCATGCGCTCCAGCAGGCTGGCGGTGGTACGCCGGACCGTGTCGGCGTAGTCGGCGTCGTCCTGGACACCGGTGCGTTCGCGGGTCGCGTCGTCGATCGCGCGGAACAGCGTCCGCAGCGAGACCGACGTGTACTCCAGCGCGTCCAGGCCGGCGCGGACGCCGGTGGTCGCCCACGGGGACCGCAGGGCCCGCACGTTGAGCCGGCGGCTCTCCTCTGCGTGCGCGAGCGCCCGGTCCAGCCGGGGGACGTGCCGGTTGAGACGTCGCGCGGCCTGCAGCCAGCGCGTCGTCTGCTCCGGGGTCACCGGGCCGGCGACCAGGACGCCGGCGGCCTCGTCGAGCAGGGCGGCGATCTCCCCGGCGAACCGCTCGACCGACCGGACCGCGTACCGGGTCTGCACGGCCGGGGGGAACAGGACGTTCACCGACATGCCGACGGCCGCGCCGATCAACGTCTCGAGGACGCGGTCACCACCGACGGACTCCACGCCCGACGCACCGACTCCCAGCACGAGCATGGCGCTGATCGGCACCTCCACGAGGTGTGGCCCGAGGCGCAGCAGCTGGCCGACGAGGATGGCCGCCGCCACGAGAGCCCCGAGACTCCACCAGCTGAGCCCCACGACGGCGGCGAACACCACCGCGAGCGCCACGCCGGAGACCACGGCGAGCACCCGCTGCACCCCGTTGACCAGGGTGCTCGTGAGCGTGGCCTGCACGACGAGCAGTGCGGTGAGCGCCGCGATCAACGGCGGCGGCTCGTGCAGACCGGCTGCCTGGGCGACGAGGTAGGCGGCCACGGTCGCCCCGGTCATGCGCAGCGCACGGAACGCCGCGGACCGGCCGCGCCGGCGCACCAGGCGCGCGAAGCCGGCCGCGAGCTCCCGGACGGACGCTCGCCCACCTCTGCGCCAGGGGCTCACGGCCTCATCCTCCGCGACGTCGACCGGAGGCGGCACCCGGCTCGCCGGGGGACGCGGGTCGCCGTGTGCCCCCGCTCGTTCCGCCCCGCACCGATCGACGACACGGTGCGCCGGCCCGGCGTGCCCGTCCGCGGGCGCGACCCCTGTGTCCGGCCGCGCGGCCGGGACCCGGCTCCCTCGCCCGGCCGTCGACGCACTCCCCGCGCATCCCGCCCCACGTCCGGAGTCCCCGCCCGCACGGGCGAGCCGGGTCCTCCACCTGAACCACCCCACCTCCACCCGGGGCCATGACGCCCTCCTCCTCGAAAGAGCGGCCCATGTCGATCCACTCGTCCTCCGGGACGTCCAGCGCGGCGCCACGATCGCCCGCGCACAACCGGTTCCTGGTCAAGCTGACGGTCATCTCGACCCTCGGCGGTCTCCTGTTCGGCTACGACACCGGGGTCATCTCCGGTGCCCTGCTGTACATGAAGGAGGACCTCGCCCTCACCACCTTCACCGAGGCCGTGGTCGTCAGCTCGCTGCTGTTCCCCGGCGCGGCCTTCGGCGCGCTGCTCGGCGGCAAGCTGGCCGACAAGCTCGGCCGCAAGGGCAGCCTGCTCGTCTGCGCCGGCCTGTTCCTGTCCGGTGCCCTCATCTGTGCGATCGCGCCCAACGTGGGGGTCATGACCACGGGCCGGATCCTGCTGGGCTTCGGCGTCGGGGCCGCCGCGGTGACGTGCCCCCTGTACCTCGCCGAGATGGCCCCCGCCGACCGGCGGGGCCGCATGGTCACCATCAACGAGCTGATGATCGTGACCGGCCAGTTCCTCGCCTTCGCGATGAACGCGCTGCTGGACGCCCTCATCCAGGACCCGCACGTCTGGCGGTGGATGCTCGGCATCGCCACGCTCCCCGCCATCGCCCTCTTCGTCGGCATGTTCTTCCTGCCGGACTCGCCGCGCTGGTACGCCGTCCGCGGGCGGTTCGACGAGACCCGGCGCGTCCTCGGCCTCAGTCGTGACCCCGCGGAGGCGGCCGAGGAGTACAACGTCATCGCCGAGCACGCGAAGCGGGACACCTCCGAGGACAAGGGCGCGGCCCTGCGCGACCTGCGGGCGTTCCCCTGGATGCGCCGGATCCTGTGGCTCGGGTGCGGCCTCGCGACGGTGCAGCAGGCGACCGGCATCAACACGGTCAACTACTACGCACCGACCATCCTCGAGTCGACCGGACTCGGGGCGAGCGCCTCGCTCATCCTCACCATCACCGTCGGGGTGGTCGCCATCATCGGCACGATCCTCGGGATCGTCCTGATCGGGCGGCACAACCGGCGGCCGCTGCTGCTCACCGGGTTCACCGGGGTCGCGGCCGGGCACGCCGTGCTCGCCCTGTCGTTCCTCCTCCCCGAGTCGGGGTTCCGGAGCTACCTGATCCTCGCCGCGATGCTGCTCGTCGTCTTCTTCGTGCAGACGTTCATCGGCACGCTGGTCTGGCTGCTGCTGTCGGAGATCTTCCCGATGACGATCCGCGGCTTCGCGATGGGCATCGCGGTGTTCGTGCTGTGGACGGTGAACGCGGCGATCTCCTTCGCGTTCCCGCCCCTGGTGGCGGCGCTGGGTGCCAGCCTGACCTTCGGGTTGTTCGCGCTGGTGAACATCGGCTCGCTCACCTTCGTCAAGAAGTTCGCGCCGGAGACCCGGGGCCGGTCGCTCGAGGAACTCGAGGACGACTTCCGGACGCACGACCTGTCCGAGGTCGCCCGCGAGGCCCCGGTCGCCGTCCGCGGCGGCTGACCGGCCTCACCACCGACGGTGCCCGCCACCCCGCTCACCAGGGTGGCGGGCACCGCCGCGTCCGGATCAGAGCAGCCGGGGGAGCGGGCGGACGACCAGCCGCTCCTCCACGGACCGGCCGTCGAGGACGAGGCGGGCCCGCCACACGCCAGACGTCCGCAGCGGGGTGATCGGATCCCCCTGCGCCAGGCGGCGGAAGGTCTCCCGGGCCTCCTCGGCCGTCGCGTAGGCCTCCCACCGCGGGACCCGCTGCAGCGGTCCCAGCGCCTCGATGCGGTGCGGCGCCCGGGCGTCGTCGGGCGGCGGACCGGCCTCCTCCTGGACGACGGCGGACAGCCGCGGCCGTCCCAGCACGTACTTGCCGTTGCTCCGGACGCCCAGCCAGTCGTAGTTGCCGGTGGCCAGCTTCGCCCACAGGACCTCGGGCTTCCTGCACTGCTCGAGCACGGGGTAGAGCTGCTGGCCCAGGGTGACCTGGACGTGCGAGCGCTCATGCATCTCGCCGATGCTATGGACCCCGGTGGTACTCCGCTGAGCGGTTCTGATCGAAGAGGTCAACGGCGATCAGATCGCGGTGGAGACCGTCTCGACGAAGGGCACGGCCGTCCTGGTCTCAGCCGATGAGTTCGGTGGCGCCCGGCAGTCTTCCCCGTCGGATGCGGGGCGGCCCCCGGTCGACAGCTGTCCTGCGGGTACGACCGGCCTGGATCAGCAGTGTCCCGAGGGAGGTGCCACATGACGGATGCCCCGTCACGCACGCACGAGGACCTCGGGCTTCCGGAGGTGGTCTCGCCGGCTGAGTGGCGCGCCTCGTTCGAGACGCTGTTGACCAAGGAGAAGGCGCTCACCGCTGCCCGTGACGAGATGTCCGCGGCGCGGCGACGGATGCCGATGATGCGGGTCGACACCGGCTACCGGTTCGTGGGTCCCGCCGGTGAGGTCGGCCTGGTGGACCTCTTCGAGGGCCGCCGGCAACTGATCGTCTATCGCTTCTTCTATGCACCCGATGTCGAGGGCTGGCCCGAGGGAGCGTGCTCCGGCTGCTCCATGTTCGCCGACAGCGTCACGCATCCCGCGCACCTGAACGCTCGTGACACGACGCTCGCCTTCGTGTCCGCCGCGCCTCAGGAACGCATCGCGACCTACCGCGACCGGATGGGATGGCGTGTGCCCTGGTACACGCTGATCGGGAACGACTTCTCCCGTGACTTCGATGTCGAGGAGTACTTCGGCCTCAACGTGTTCATCCGGGACGACGACGCGGTCTTCCGCACGTACTTCGTCAACGGGCGTGGTGTCGAGACGATTGGATCCGCGTTCACGTTCCTCGACCTCACGCCGCTCGGTCGCCAGGAGCACTGGGAGGACTCCCCGGCGGATCGCTCGCAAGGCGACCCGTACGTCTGGTGGCGACGACACGACGAGTACGACCGGTCGTGATGGCGGGTGGCTCCTACGGCTCCACCGAGGACGACGACGGCCTGCTGCTGGACGAGATGTTCCTCGACGAGACCACGAGCGGAAGGAGCCACCCGTGCTGAGGCAGGTCGCGGAGGGTGTGCGGATCCACCAGAGCGAGCTACTCCAGAACAACGCCGTGGTCGTGCACGGCCGGGCCGGCGTGTTGCTCATCGACCCAGGGATACGGGACTCGGAGATGGTCTGCCTCGCGAACGACCTCCGCGAGTTGGGCCACCCCGTCGTGGCGGGCTTCTCGACGCATCCTGACTGGGATCACGTGCTCTGGCACGCCCACCTCGGCGAAGCGCCCCGTTACGGGACAGCGCGCTGCGCGGCCCACGTGCGAGATCTGCTGTCGCACGCGGACTGGAAGTGCCGCGTCTCCGAGGGGCTACCGCCGGAGATCGCCGATGAGGTACCGCTGGACCTGTTCGGCCTCATCACCGGTCTGCCAGCCGGAACTGCGCGGATTCCCTGGGATGGTCCTCGGGTGCGGATCATCGAGCACCCGGCGCATGCCCCGGGGCATGCGGCGCTGGTGATCGAAGAACACGGCGTTCTCGTGGCCGGCGACATGCTCTCCGACGTCCTGATCCCGATGCTCGACGACCTGAACGGCACCAACGACCCGATCGAGGACTACCTCGTCGGGTTGCGCCTGCTCGAGGGCGTGGCGGACGACGCCGACGTCGTCATCCCCGGTCACGGGTCCGTCGGCGGAGCCGATCAGGTACGCGCACGGATCGACCAGGACCGGGCGTACGTACACGCCCTGCGGAACGGCCACACTCCCGACGACCCGCGGATCGGCCCATCGGCCGCGCCCGGCTGGGAATGGGTGAGCGACATACACGCAGGGCAGGTCCAGAGCCTCGCCCGGAGAAGCGAGCGCGATGGGACGCCCGGCTAGCGATCGGCTTGCGGGACGATCCAGCTGGACCACGCCGGTGGCACCGGCGCAGAGCCGAGCGCTGTTCCGTCATTCTCCCGTTGCTCCCGGTACGGACCCCTGGGCAGGAGGCCGGCCTGCGCGAGACTTCACGACCTTGCCGTTGGAGAGCCGGACTCGCGCACGCGTCTCGCCTCCGTCGCCCACCAGATGGAGGGGAGCCCATGTCTCCCACGGCTCGTCGAGTCGCAGCCGCTTGGGGAGTGGCCGCTCGGGGTTGTCCACGTAGAAGACGGGTGCGTCGAACCAGACATGGGTGAGAACGACCTCGCGCTGGGCAGACAGGTTGGTCACGTTGATGAAGTACTGCGGGACCCCAACTCCCACAAAGGCCGCGCGATGTACCCGAACGCGTACCCGCCGGTGGACTTGATGAAGGGCCCGAACGGCGCCCAGCACCCTGTCCGCGACCGCAAGGCCCAGCTCCATGCGGTCACTGTCCTCGGGGAGGACGTGGCTGCGCGAGGAGTCAGCGGAAGGTGACGAGCTCTCGCACCCGGGCCACCCGGGCGCAGGGCTCGTAGCCTCGTGCGTGAGCCGTGTCGTGGACCGGGTGCCTGACCACCGGGCTCACGGACACCCGTGTCGAGGAGGATCCGATCAGCCGCCGTTTCCCGCCGGTGAGTTCCCTGCAGGTGACCAGTCCGGACGGGACGCTCATCCGCGCCTGGTCCTGCGGCGAGGGGGTCCCCGTGTTGCTGTGCAACGGGTTGGGCGCCTCCTCGTCGGCATGGCCGGCTGTGGTGGCGGAGAACAGTGGCTTCCAGGTTGTCGGGTGGGACCACCGCGGGCTCGGGGCCTCCGAACGTCCGCGTGACGTGGCACGGGTGCAGGTCGAGGACCACGTGGCCGACGCCCGCGCGGTCCTCGACGCCTTCGGCCTGGCGACGGTGACGGTCGTGGGCTGGTCGCTCGGGGTCAACGTCGCGTTCGAGTTGGCGCTGGAGGACTCGGAGCGGGTCGACGGCGTCCTGGCTGTCGCCGGCGTCCCGGGCGGTTCCTTCTCGTCGCTCTTCGCGCCGTTCGGGGTCCCGCGCCGCTGGCGGGCGCCGGCAGGGCGGATCGGGAGTCGCCTGCTGCCCGTCATCGGACCGCTGCTCCCGGTCCTCACGCGCAGTACGCAGCCGTGGCAGACCCTGCTCGCGCCGGCCATCGCGGAACGGACGGGCGCGGACACGGCCCGGGTGGAGGCGTTGGCCGTGGTGGTGGGCGAGTTCGCCGAGCACGACTGGTCGTGGTTCCGGCGGCTCGCCGTCGCCGTCGCCGATCACGCGCCACTCGACGTGGCCTCCCTGTCGTGTCCGGTGACCTTCCTGGCGGGGAGGTACGACACGCTCGTCGACGTCGTGGACGTCCGACGCGCGGCCGACAGCGTGCCCGGAGCCCGGTACCGCGAGTTCGCGGCATCGCACTTCCTGCCCCTGGAGAAGCCGGTGGCGATGGCCGCCGAGCTGCGTCTGCTCACCGGGGTGAGTGCTGGGCACGCCAGGTGAACCGAGCTCTTCCAAGCAGGGCGATGTGACCGTCATCCGACCAGAGTCTGCTCCGGGGCCGGGTGCCTGCCGTGCCGCCACAGCTCCGAGGCCGTCCCCTGTCAGCGGAGGTGACCGTGGACACACGGCAGCTGCGGTACTTCCTCGCCGTCGTCGACGCCGGCAGCGTGCACCGGGCGGCTGAGCACCTCTACGTCGCCCAGCCCTCGGTCTCCCAGGCGCTGCGGACGCTGGAGCGGGACCTGGGCAGCCTGCTGTTCCACCGCACCGGACGGCGTCTGGTGCTCACCGCTGCCGGACGGGCACTGATCGGTCCTGCCCGCGAGGTGATGCGCGGACTGGACCTGGCCCGGGCGACCGTGGCGGCCGTCGAGGGACTGCTGGGCGGGGAGTTGGTCATCGCGACGATGCCCTCGCAGTCGGTCAGCCCGCTCACCGGCATGATCGCCACCTTCGCCGCCCGGCACCCGCTGGTGCAGCTCACCGTCCGCGGGGCGAGCACGCCCACCGACGTGCACGGGATGCTCGCCACCGGCGACGCCGAACTCGGGTTGGTGGCCACCGCGTCCTCCGCACCGGAATCGCCGGAGCTGAGGGTCCTGCACCTGGAGACGCAGCGTTTCGCCCTCCTGGCCGGGGACGAGGCGGCACTGCCCGCCGGGGACCCCGTGCGCCCGGCCGATCTCGCCGGCCGCGCGCTCATCGTCGGCCAGCAGGGCACCGCGATGCGCCGGGTGGCCGACACTCTGCGCCGCCAGGTCCCCGACATCCGGTTCGCGGTCGAGGTGGAGCACCGGGAGGCGGTGTTGCCGCTGGTGCTGACGGGGGTCGGGATCGCCGTCGTCCCCGACTCGTGGCAGGCACTCGCCCGGTCGGCCGGTGCAGCCGTCCGCGCGCTGGACTGCCCCGACGTCCTGCAGGTGTCGCTGGTGTACCGGTCGGGCCGGCTCAGCCCGGCCGCCGCGGCCTTCCTCGAGCTGACGCGGGCGGTCGTCGACCCGTCCGGCTGATAGGCACAGCCTCTCGACGGGCGAAGATCTACGTCTTGGACCTGCGAAGCGGAGCCCGGTCCACTGGACCCATGACGCGCTGTCGCATCGCCCTCATCCCCGATGACGGCATCGGCATCCCGCGCGACCGCGGGACCCACGAGTTGCGCGAGACGGTGCAGTGCCTCGCCGCCGAGCGGTCCACCGCAGCGCCCACATCCCATCCCCGAACGGAGACCATGCGATGAAGATCCGATCAGTGCACGAAGGGGTCGTCCCGATCAGCTCCTCGATCCGCAACGCCTGGATCGACTTCAGCTCGATGGACTGCTCGATCGTGGCGATCGTCAGCGACGTGGTGCGCGACGGGAAGCCGGTGGTCGGCTACGGCTTCAACTCCAACGGCCGCTACAGCGCCGGTGAGATCCTGCGCCGCCGCATCCTCCCGCGGCTCACCGCCGCCGAACCGGATGCCCTGCTGAACGAGGCCGGGGAGCTGGACCCCACCAGAGCGTGGCCGATCATGATGGACAACGAGAAGCCCGGTGGCCACGGTGAGCGTTCCGTCGCCGTCGGCGTCGTCGACATGGCCCTGTTCGACCTGGCCGCGAAGATCGCCGACCAGCCGTTGTACCGGTACCTGTCGGACCGGTACGGCGACGGGCAGCCCGACGACTCCGTGTTCGTGTACGCCGCCGGCGGCTACTACGCCCCAGGCAAGGGCCTGAGCGACCTGCAGGACGAGATGCGCGGGTTCCTCGACCAGGGCTACCGCGTCGTGAAGATGAAGATCGGCGGCGCGGACCTGTCGGAGGACCTCCAGCGCATCGAGGCCGTCCTCGAGGTCCTCGACGGCGACGGCTCGCGGCTGGCGGTCGACGTCAACGGCCGCTTCGACCTCGACACCGCCCTGCGGTACGGCCGCGCGATCGAGCCCTATGGTCTCTTCTGGTACGAGGAGGTCGGCGACCCGCTGGACTACCAGCTGAACGCGGTCTTGTCCGAGCACTACAGCGGCCCCATCGCGACCGGCGAGAACCTGTTCTCGGTCCAGGACGCACGCAACCTCATCCGCTACGGCGGGATGCGCGCCGATCGGGACTACCTGCAGTTCGACCCCGCGCTCAGCTACGGCCTGACCGAGTACCTGCGCACCCAGGAGATGCTCGCCCAGCACGGCTGGTCCTCGCGCCGCTGCATCCCGCACGGCGGGCACCAGTTCTCCCTGCACATCGCTGCCGCCCTCAAGCTCGGCGGCAACGAGTCCTACCCCGGGGAGTTCCAGCCCACCGGCGGCTTCGCCGACGATGCCGTGGTCCGCGACAGCCGAGTCGGACTCACCGAGATCCCCGGCATCGGCTTCGAGGGCAAGCAGGCCTTCTACGACGTGCTGCGGCGGCTCCACGAGTGATCGCCTCGGCGTTGACCGGCTGGGACCTCGGCGGCGCGCGGGCGGTTCAGTCGCGCGGCGGTGAAGCGCGGCTGAGGCACCGGGCGACCCGGCGAGAACGGGTCGAGTTCCGCTCACCGGAGCGCATGCGGTGTGACGGCGCGCGGCCGCACTGTGGGGAGAATCACTTCCGCCCCTTGTCCCATGACACCGCCTCTGGTTCCCTCATGCGAAACCAGTCTCGAATGACGCAACACGATTGGGGAGTGTCATGGAGCAACCGCGCAGCGAGGAAGGCCCGCGCCCGCACCCGCTGAGCCGCTCGGAGGACGTCGGAGCCGATCCGATTCCGGGGACCGGGGCCGGCGCCGCGGGAGAGCAGCACCCCACCGTCCAGGCCGCGGATGTGTCCGTCACCGGGACCCACCCCGCCATCGCGGAGCCACCACCCTGCGTTGCCGACCGCCACTGGGCCGTGGACAGGGTCCTGTTCGCCATTGCCGCGGCCATGGCCCTGGGCTTCGTGGTCTGGGGCTTCGCGACGCCAACGGGGCTGGGCACGGTGAGCGGGTCCGTCCTCGGCTGGGTCACCGGGAATCTCGGGTGGCTGTTCGTCCTCCTCGCGTCGGCGTTCGTCATCTACGTGATCTGGCTGGCGGCCAGCAAGTACGGGCGGATCCCGCTGGGGCGTGACGACGAACGGCCGGAGTTCCGCACCATCTCGTGGATCGCGATGATGTTCAGCGCCGGCATGGGCATCGGGTTGATGTTCTTCGGAGTCGCTGAGCCGCTGTCGCACTACGTCTCCCCGCCGCCGCTCACGACCGAGGCCGAGTCGTCCCAGGCCATCGAGACGGCGATGGCGACCACGCTGTTCCACTGGACGCTGCACCCGTGGGCGATGTACGCCGTCGTCGGTCTGGCCATCGCCTACGGCACCTTCCGACGGGGCCGCCGTCAGCTGATCAGCTCCGCCTTCATCCCGTTGCTCGGCGAGCGGAGGGCCGCGGGTCCGGCCGGCCGGGTCATCGACGTCCTGGCGATCTTCGCGACGCTGTTCGGGTCGGCGGCCTCGCTCGGGCTGGGTGCCCTGCAGATCGGCAGCGGGGTCGAGATCCTCGGCTGGGGCGGGGACGTCGGCAACGGCATCCTGGTCGCGATCATCGCGGTGCTGACCGCGGCGTTCGTCGCATCCGCCGTCTCGGGCATCGCTCGCGGGATCCAGTGGCTGTCCAACATCAACATGGTCCTGGCACTGGTTCTCGCGCTGTTCGTCTTCGTGCTCGGTCCGACGATCTTCATCCTCAACCTGATCCCCGACGCGGTCGGCAGCTACTTCTCCGACCTGGGCGAGATGGCCGCACGCACCGAGGCCACCGGTGGTGACCCGATGGCCGCCTGGCTGCGCGGCTGGACGGTCTTCTACTGGGCGTGGTGGATCAGCTGGACGCCGTTCGTCGGTCTGTTCATCGCCCGCATCAGCCGGGGCCGCACCATCCGCCAGTTCGTCACCGGCGTGCTCCTGGTGCCCAGTCTGGTCAGCTTGCTCTGGTTCGCCGTGTTCGGCGGTGCGGGGATCGCCGCGCAGCGCGACGGCCTCGACGTCGCCGGTCAGGGCACCACCGAGGGGCAGCTGTTCGCCGTCCTGGGGCAGTACCCCCTGTCCACCGCCGCGACCGTGCTCGTGATGGTCCTCGTGGGGATCTTCTTCGTCTCCGGTGCTGACGCGGCCTCGATCGTCATGGGGTCGCTCTCGCAACGCGGCACCCTGGAACCCAGCCGTTCGGTCGTCGTCTTCTGGGGCGTCGTGATGGGTTCCGTCGCAGCGATCATGCTGCTCCTGGGCGAGGACGGCGCGGCCCTGACCGGGCTGCAGAACCTGACGATCATCGCGGCGCTGCCGTTCGCCCTCGTGATGGCGGCGTTGGCCGTGAGTCTGGTCAAGGACCTCCGCCGCGACCCCATCGTCCTGCGGGGCAACTACGCCACCCTGGCGATCCAGCAGGCCGTCGTCGACGGCATCCGCCGCCACGGCGACGACTTCGTCCTGGTGGTGGAGAAGACCCCGAGCGGGCCATCGGACACCGCCGCGGCGCAGGCGCTCTCCGTGGGCTCGGAGGTGAACGGCCCGCTCTCGGTCAGCCCGAGCGGCAACTTCGTGGCGTCGGCCGGCGGCGTCCCTGTCCCTGCGCCGCCTCAGCCCAAGGCGGAGGCGATGGGCAGGCCGTCGGATCCGCGCGACTAGGGACCTCGGCCGGCGGGTGAGGGCCTCCCGGCACCGGAGCTGCTGCGTGTCGCTCCGGTGCCGGGAGGCTCCGCCTGCCGCACCGGGCCCGACACCGCCCGTTGAAAACGGTGTGACGAAATCGGAGATGCCCGCCGGGGCGCGGCGGAACTGCTCACCGAGTCGATGCGCACCGCCGCGGACCGCCGTCACCGAAGCGACGGCGGTCCGAGGGTGATGAGCTACGGCCGTGGGCCGCCCGCCCGCGGCGGGGGGTGGAGCGTCAGGACGTCGCCGGCACGGCCGAGCGGAGCTGCCGGCGCCACCGGGTGAACAGGCGCGGCTGGTTCATCCCGAGGACGGCAACGGGGTGCCCGTCGCGCTCGTAGGCCACCAGGAAGCTGCGGTCGGCGCAGCTGCCCTCCACCACGCGGGCGACGTCACCGTCTCGACGCGACCCCGCGAACTGGATGCGGGCGCCGTACTGGTCGGACCAGAAGTAGGGGACCGGGGTGGGCGCCGGCCCTCCCGTGCCCAGCAGGGTGGCGACCGCGGCGGCGGGCTGCTCCAGTGCGTGGGTCCAGTGCTCGATGCGGACGTGCCGCCCGTGGGAGGCCGACCACGCCGCGGCGCAGTCGCCGACGGCGACCACGCCCGGGATGGTGGTGGCGCCGCGCGCGTCGGTGAGGACGCCGTTGCCGAGGGCCACGCCGGAGTCGGCCAGCCACTCGGTGTTGGGCGTGGCGCCGATGCCCACGACCACCACGTCGGCGGGCAGGCGCGTGCCGTCAGTCAGGTCGACGGCCTCGACCCTGCCGGTGCCGACCAGCCCCGCGACCCCGGTGCCGGTCAGCAGCCGGGTGCCGTGGTCGGCGTGCAACTCCGCGCAGACGCCACCCATCTCCGGGCCCAGGGGACCGGCGAGCGGGACGGGCTGGGTCTCGACGACGGTCACCTGGAGCCCGAGCGTGCGGGCCGTGGAGGCGACCTCCGCGCCGATGAAGCCGGCGCCGATGACGACGAGCCGTTCGGCCGTGGCCAGGTCCACCCGGAGCGCGATCGCGTCGTCCAACGAGCGCAGCACGTGCACACCGTCGAGCCCCTTCCCCCCGGGCAGGCGCCGAGCGCGGGCCCCGGTGGCGAGGACGACGCCGTCGGCCCGCACCTCGCTGCCGTCGTGCAGCAGCACCGAGCGGCTCCGGTGGTCCAGGCCGACCGCCGTCGTGCCCAGCCGCCACTCGAGGCGCAGCTCCGCATCGTCGGGTGCGCCCAGGGTGATGTCCTCCAGCGACGCCGTGCCGGCCAGGAAGCCCTTGGACAGGGGTGGGCGGTCGTAGGGGGCGTGCACCTCGTCGCCGATGACCACGATGCGGCCGTCATAGGACTGGTCGCGGAGCGCGCGCGCAGCCGAGAGGCCGGCCAGCGAGGCTCCGACCACGGCGATCGTGGGGCTCATGCGGCACCGTCCGCGGCGGTCCCCGGCTGCACGTAGATCGTGCCGTCCTGGACGACGACCCGGTGCGTGCCGACCGGTGTCTTGGCCGGCGGGCCGGACACCTTCCCGGTGCGCAGGTCGAAGCAGGAGGCGTGCAGGGGGCACTCGACGGCGCAGCCGTCCACCCAGCCATCGGCCAGCGACGCGTCCTGGTGGGTGCACGTGTCGTCGATCGCGTAGAAGTCGCCGTCGACGTTGAAGACCGCGATGGGCTCGTCGGCGTCGACTCGGATCGCCTCGCCGGGCGGCAGCGCGGTCGTGGGGCAGACCGGGATCATGGGGCCCTCCAAGCGGCGTTTGTTGCTTCCAGCGCAACTCACTGCTGATAGCGCAACAGCATCGTCGCGCACCTGGGCGCCGTCAAGTGAGACGACGGCGCCCAGCGGGCCGAGACCTACCCTGAGGCCATGAGTGGGCCGCAGAGTGTGAACGCCGGGCGTGGTTCGGTTGCCGCGGTGCAGTCCGTGGACCGCGCGCTGAGCGTCCTCGAGATCCTGGCGGCCCACGGAGAGGCCGGCGTCACGGAGGTGGCTGCCGAGCTCGGTGTGCACAAGTCCACCGCGTTCCGGCTGGTCGCGGTGCTGGAGAGCCGGGGCTTCGTCGAGCAGTTGGCCGACCGGGGCAAGTACCGGCTGGGCTTCGGGGTCGTGCGCCTGGCCGGCGCCGCTGCGGCGCAGCTGGACATCGCCCAGCAGGGGCGCCGGATCTGCGAGTCGCTAGCTGCCGACCTCGAGGAGACGGTCAACATCGCGATCCTGGACAGCGACCGGGCGGTGAACGTCAGCCAGGCCCGCGGGCCGGCGGCGCTCAGCACCCACAACTGGGTGGGCCAGGGCACCCCTCTGCACGCGACGTCGAGCGGCAAGGTGCTCCTGGCCCACGCTCCCGACGCCATCCGCAAGGGCGTGCTTTCCCGGGAGCTGCCGCGCCACACCCCGGCCACCATCACCGATCCCGAGGCGTTGCAACGGGACCTCGACCGGATCGTCGAGCAGGGATGGGGATCGACGGCCGAGGAGTTCGAGGTCGGCCTCAGTGCCGTCGCCGCACCCGTCCGGGGTGCCGATGGAGACGTCATCGCGGCGCTCAGCGTGTCGGGGCCGTCCTTCCGCATGGACGCGCAGGACTTCCCGCGGCTCGCCCGGCACGTCGTGGCGGGCGCCGAGGAGCTGAGCAGGAGGCTCGGCTTCTTCGGTCAGCGCGACTGATCCGGCGCGGCGTCGCCGCCGAGGCGGGTCGTCGCGAGCCGGGGCAGAGGTGGGTGGCGCTCATCGACCGGCGGCCGGTCCTGCCGGCGCGGAGCCGGCGTGGTGTCACGTCCGGTTCGGGCTCGTCGCTGATGCCGCGTGGTTCGTTGCGTCTTGCGCGACCCGCTGTGTAATGTGCAACACACCGGTCGTCCAGAGCTCGCTGGCGGATGACGACCGTGGCCAGTCGCAGACATCTGCGTTGTCCGACTCCCGGCGTCCCTCCGATCGCCGACGGAACCCAGAGGTGCCGTATGACCACCACCGAACAGCCCGCGAGCCTCATCTCCACGCTGCCGGGCCACTACTACACCGACCCCGCCGTGTTCGCGCTGGAGCAGTCCCACGTCTTCGAGGACATGTGGTTCTGCGCCGTGCGATCGGGCGACCTGGCGAAGCCCGGCTCCTTCAAGAAGGTCCAGGTGGGCCGCGAGAGCGTCCTCGTGGTCCGCGGCCGGGACGGGCAGCTACGCGCGTTCCTCAACATCTGTCGGCACCGGGGTGCGCAGATCTGTACAGAGGAGTCGGGCGCGACCAA
This sequence comes from Geodermatophilus sabuli, assembly GCF_900215145.1. GTDB lineage: Bacteria > Actinomycetota > Actinomycetes > Mycobacteriales > Geodermatophilaceae > Geodermatophilus > Geodermatophilus sabuli. The sequence goes on from NZ_OBDO01000006.1 coordinate 239,113, forward strand.
CCGGGCCTTCCGGTGCCCGTACCACGCGTGGACCTACGACCTCGAGGGCAAGCTGATCGCGGCCCCCAACCTGACCAAGATGCCCGACATCGACCGGATCGAGTACGGCTTGGTGACCGTGGCGCTGCGTGAGTGGCTGGGGTACGCCTGGGTGTGTCTGGCGAAGGAACCACCGTCCTTCGAGCACGACGTCATGGGCGACGTCGTCGAGCGCCTCGGGAGCGTGGAGGCGATCGAGCACTACGACCTCGACTCGCTGTCCGTGGGGCGCCGCGTCACCTACGACGTCCAGGCGAACTGGAAGCTCATCATCGAGAACTTCATGGAGTGCTACCACTGCGCGACGATCCACCCGGAGCTCACCGAGGTGCTCCCCGAGTTCGCCGACGGCTACGCGGCGCAGTTCTTCGTCGGGCACGGCGCGGAGTTCGGGGACGACGTCAAGGGCTTCACCGTGGACGGCGGCGAGGGCTTCGACCGGCTCCCGGGCGTCGACGAGGACCACGACCGGCGCTACTACGCGATCACGGTCAAACCGACCGTCTTCATCAACCTCGTCCCGGACCACGTCATCTTCCACCGCATGTTCCCCGTCTCGGCCGACCGGACGATCGTGGAGTGCGACTGGCTGTACACGCACGACGTCGTCGAGTCGGGCAGGGACGTGTCGCGGTCGGTGGAGCTGTTCCACCGGGTGAACGAGCAGGACTTCGCGGCCTGTGAGCGGACCCAGCCGGCCATGTCCTCTCGTGCCTACGCCAACGGCGGCGTCCTCGTGCCCTCCGAGCACCACATCGGTGCCTTCCACGAGTGGCTGACGCAGCGCCTGTCACGTTGAGCTGGCACGCACCGCTGCGGGGCCGGGAGGACGACGTCCTCCCGGCCCCGCAGCGCGGGTGCCTCGCCGTCGGTCACACCGCGAGGTAGCCGCCCTCGGTGGCGACGACGAGGCCGAGGCGCTCGAGTCGTTCCAGGTGCAGGAGGGCGGTCCGCCGTTCGACCGCGTCGACCAGCGGCGACCGGACGTGCGGCCGGTACACCAGCCGGCGCGCGACGACGTCCGCGAGCGTGCGCGGCTGCCGCAGCAGTTCCAGCAGCCTCCCGTCCCGGCGCCGGATGACCGCGGCGAACCGGTCCAGCGCGGCGTGGAAGGCCGGACGCCCCTCGAGCACGCCCACGTGGTGGGCCGTGCCGTACCAGCGCGCCTCCACCTCCCGCAGGCGCGCGAGCGACGCCTCGAAGTCCTCGAGGCTGCTGGACAGGTCGCCGTAGTAGGGGCCGAAGGACGTGAGGTCGATGTCCGCGAGGAACAGGAAGCCGTCGGGCTCGACGAGGAAGCCGCAGTGACCCGCGGTGTGCCCCGGCAGGTGCAGGACGGTCACCGTCCGGCCGCCGAGGTCCAGGACGTCGCCGTCCTCGACCGTGCCGACGTGCTGGTGCCCGGCCAGGTGGAACGTGTCGCGGAGCTCCTCCCGGAAGACCGCGGCCTCCTCCCGGCCCAGCCCGAAGCCCGCGAGCAGGGCCTCGGGGGACCGGATGGCGCCGACCTCGGCGGGATGGGCGAGGACCGGCACGTCCGGGAACAGGTGGAGCCCCGCGACGTGGTCCTCGTGGGCATGGCTGACGGCGACCAGGTCCACTGCCCCTGACACCCCGCCGCGCCGGTGGACCTCGGTCGAGGGGTCCACCAGCACGGTGCTGCCCGTCCCCCTGATCAGCAGGGAGCTCGCACTGGGGTAGCGGCCGCCTCCTGGTGAGCCGAGGAGGGTGACGCCCCCGTAGGGGACGTCACCGACGCAGCCCGGCGCGGTCCGGTCACCGGTCATCTCACCGGTCGTCTCACCGGTCTCCGCACCCGGCGTCCGCCAGGCGGGTCAGCCACGCCTGTCGCCACGCCTCGGTCCGCTGCACCTCGTTGAAGGTGAACAGGTGCACACCGTGCAGGCCGTGCCCGGGGTCGCCGAGGGTCGGTGCGAGGCGTTCGACCAGACGGTCGGGCTGATAGCCGTGCGGGAGGAAGAAGCGCCACAACAGGCCGTGCTGCTTGGTGAGGAAGCGCGCGGACCGGCCGAGGCCGAGGGTGGCCGAGATGCGGATCAGCTTCTGGCGGGTCACCGCGCCGGGGAGTCCGACCCGGATCGGCAGGTCCACCCCTCTCCGCTTCGCCTCCCGCGCCCAGGCGGTCGTCGTCGCGGCGGAGAAGCACAACTGCGTGATGACGTGGGTGGCGTGCGGCGCCTTGCGTTCGAGGGCGCGCTCGATCAGCTCCGGGCTGATGTGTCCGTGCCCCTCGGGGTAGCCGCCGATCCCCACCTGCCGGAAGGAGTGGCCGGCGGTCTCCAGCTCCTCCAGCAGCGAGAGCGCGTCGGGGAACGTCCCCGCGGGATCGGCGGCGTCGCCCCCGACGACGAACACGCCGTCCACCCCGGCGGCACGCAGGCGACCCACGATGTCGTCCAGGTGGCCCCTGTCGCGGACGAGTCGCGCGGCCAGGTGCGGCGTCGCGGCGAACCCGTGGCCCGACAACCGCTCCGCCAACTCCAGGGTGGGCGTCAGCCCCTTGGCCTCGGTCACGGTCACGGTGAGCGGCACGGAGCGGGGGACGTGCTCGACGACGGACTCCTCGGCGCCGCGCAGCGGCAGGACCTCGTAGCTCGCCTCCCGCAGCGCCCGCTCCAGCGCCACCCGTGCCCGCTGCCGCGTCGGCCGGCCGTCGACCGTGGGTGATCCCGATCCCGTCGGCGCCCGGGTCCGGCCCGGGATCTCAACGGACACTGCCCACCTCCGCGGCGATGACCGTGTCGTCGCCGTGCCCGGTCCTGACGACGGTGTCCTCGGGGAGGGTCAGCAGGCACGAGCGGATCGAGTGCAGGATGGTCGGCTGGTCGCTGTAGGACCGTCCGGTGGCGCCGGGACCGCCGCAGAACAGCGTGTCGCCGGTGAAGACGGTGTTCAGGTCGCGGGCGTAGAGCGAGGTGCTGCCGGGGCTGTGGCCCGGGGTGTGCATCGAGAGCAGGAACGTCCCGGCCACGTAGAAGGGGGTGCAGTGTCCGACGGGCTGGTCGGGCAGGGCTTCGGGGTGGACGCTCCTCCACAGCATGAGGTCGGCGGGGTTGATCGAGATCGGCGCACCCGTGGCCTCACGCAGGTCGACCGCGGCGGTGATGTGGTCGTTGTGCCCGTGGGTGAGCACGATCCCCGTCACCGTGCGGCCGCCGATCGCCTCGAGGATCGGCTCGGCGCGGTGCGGGGCGTCGATGACCAGCACCTCGCTGTCGTCGCCGACCAGCCAGACGTTGTTGTCGACGGCGAAGTCCTCCCCGTCCAGGCTGAAGACGCCGCTGACGACGACCTTGTCGATCCGCGCGGTGCTCATGGCCCGACTCCTCGCTCGTTCCGCTGTTCGCTCGTTCCTCGGCTGCGGTGCTCGCTGGCCCGTCGTCGTCACGGTCACTTGTCCAACACCACCACGGAGCGCAGCACCTCGCCCTGGCGCAGGTTGTCGAAGGCCTCCTCGACGTCGTCCAGGCCGACGGCCTCGGTGACGAACTGGTCGAGCGGGAAGCGGCCCTGCAGGTACAGGTCGATGAGCATCGGGAAGTCGCGGGAGGGCAGGCAGTCGCCGTACCAGGAGGACTTCACCGCCCCGCCGCGGCCGAAGACCTCGATCAGCGGCAGCTCGATCGTCATGTCCGGTGTCGGGACGCCGACCAGCACCACGCGGCCGGCCAGGTCGCGGGCGTAGAAGGCCTGCTCGAACACCGCCGGGTGGCCCACGGCATCGATCGCGACGTCCACGCCGAAGCCGCCGGTGTGGCCCTTGATGGCCTCCACCGCGTCGGTGTTCTTGCTGTTGACGGTGTGGGTGGCTCCCATCTGGCGGGCCCACTCCAGCTTCCGGTCGTCGATGTCGACGGCGATGATCGTGGTCGCGCCGGCCAGCTTGGCGCCGGCGATCGCGGCGTCGCCGACGCCGCCGCAGCCGAAGACGGCGACGCTCTCGCCGCGCTGGACCGCGCCGGTGTTGATGGCCGCACCCACGCCGGCCATGACGCCGCAGCCGAGCAGGCCCGCGGCGGTCGGCGGGGCGGCGGGGTCGACCTTGGTGCACTGGCCGGAGTGGACCAGCGTCTTCTCCACGAACGCGCCGATGCCCAGCGCCGGGGACAGCTCGGTGCCGTCGGCCAGGGTCATCTTCTGCGTGGCGTTGTGGGTGTTGAAGCAGTACTGCAGTTCGCCCTTGCGGCAGGCGCGGCACTCGCCGCACACCGCGCGCCAGTTGAGGACCACGTAGTCGCCGACGGCGACGTCGGTGACGCCCGCACCGACGGCGGAGACCAGGCCGGCGGCCTCGTGGCCGAGGAGGAACGGGAACTCGTCGTTGATGTTGCCCTCGCGGTAGTGCAGGTCGGTCGCGCAGACCCCGCACGCCTGGACGTCCACGACCGCCTCACCCGGGCCGGGGTCGGGGACGATGATCGTCTCGACGGTGACCGGAGCACCCTTGCTGCGGGCGACGACGCCCTTCACCTCATGGGCCATGACGCTGGATCTCCTCTCGTGGGGGTGCGCCGACGGGGCGCAGCGGGCTCTCGGTGGGCGGGGTGCCGATCGCGGTGGAGATCGACTGGGATCGCTTCGGCGGCACCCCTTGACCCCGCTCGGCAGCCACCCTACGGTGTTGCACGACTGATATACCAGTCCTCGGCTCTATTTCATGACAGAAGGGACTTCGGCATGGTCGTCCAGGTTGAAGCCGTTCCGGACCGTGTGCTCGACCGATCGCTGGAGGACACCGACCCGGAGGTCTTCGCGGCGATCGCCGCCGAGCTGCACCGCCAGCAGTCGACGCTGGAGATGATCGCCAGCGAGAACTGCGCCCCGGTCGCGGTCATGCAGGCCCAGGGCTCGGTCCTGACCAACAAGTACGCGGAGGGGTACCCCGGCCGGCGGTACTACGGCGGCTGCGAGCACGTCGACGTGATCGAGCAGCTCGCCATCGACCGGCTGAAGGCCTTGTTCGGCGCGGAGTACGCCAACGTCCAGCCGCACTCCGGGGCCCAGGCCAACGCCGCGGCGATGTCCGCCCTGCTCGACCCTGGCGACACCATCCTCGGGCTCGACCTGGCCCACGGCGGTCACCTGACCCACGGCATGAAGCTCAACTTCTCCGGCAAGCTCTACGACGTCGCCGCCTACCACGTGGGTCGCGAGGACCACCGGGTCGACATGGCCGAGGTGGAGAAGCTGGCGGTGGAGCGGCGGCCCAAGCTCATCGTGGCCGGCTGGTCGGCCTATCCCCGCCACCTCGACTTCGCCGAGTTCCGCCGGATCGCCGACGAGGTCGGCGCCCTCCTGATGGTGGACATGGCCCACTTCGCCGGGCTCGTCGCCGCCGGGCTGCACCCCTCTCCGGTGCCGCACGCCCACGTGGTCACCTCGACCACCCACAAGACCCTGGGCGGCCCGCGCGGCGGCGTCATCCTGGCCACGGCGGACCTGGCCAAGAAGTTCAACTCGTCGGTCTTCCCCGGCCAGCAGGGCGGGCCGCTCGAGCACGTCATCGCCGCCAAGGCGGTGGCCTTCAAGCTGGCCGGTGAACCGGCCTTCCGCGAGCGCCAGCAGCGCACCCTCGCCGGGGCGCGGATCCTCGCCGACCGGCTGATGGCTCCTGACTCCCGCGCGGCCGGCATCGACGTGATCAGCGGCGGCACGGACGTCCACCTCGTCCTCGTGGACCTGCGCGAGTCGGCGCTCGACGGCCGGCAGGCCGAGGACCGGCTCCACGCCGTCGGCATCACCGTCAACCGCAACGCCGTGCCCTTCGACCCCCGCCCGCCGATGGTCAGCTCCGGGGTGCGCATCGGCACCCCCGCGCTGGCCGCCCGCGGCTTCGGGCTCGACGACTTCGCCGAGGTCTCCGACGTGATCGCCGCCGCGCTCCGGCCCTCGACCGGGGACGAGCAGCTCCCCGGACTCCGCGCGCGGGTCGCCCGGCTCGCCGACCGACACCCGCTCTACCCCGACCTGACGGAGGCCGGCCGATGAGTCCTCGACCCCCCGGCGCCGACCTGCCGGAGCACCCGGACCTCCTCTGGCGCGACGCGGAGCCCAAGCGCGCCTACGACGTGGTGATCGTCGGCGGTGGCGGCCACGGACTGGCCACCGCCCACTACCTCGCCAAGAACCACGGCATCACGAACGTCGCGGTGCTGGAGAAGGGGTGGCTCGCCGGCGGCAACATGGCCCGCAACACCACGATCATCCGGTCCAACTACCTGTGGGACGAGAGCTCGACCATCTACGAGCACGCCCTGAAGCTGTGGGAGGGGCTCGAGGAGGACCTCGACTACCCGATCCTGTTCAGCCAGCGCGGCGTCCTCAACCTCGCCCACACCCTGCAGGACGTCCGCGACAGCGTGCGGCGCGTCGAGGCCAACAAGCTCAACGGCGTCGACGCGGAGTGGGTGGAGCCGGACGAGGTCCGCAAGATCTGCCCGATCGTCAACACGTCGGCCGACATCCGCTACCCGGTCCTGGGAGCGACGTACCAGCCGCGCGCCGGAATCGCCAAGCACGACTACGTGGCCTGGGGTTTCGCTCGCCGGGCCGACGAGGCGGGCATCGACCTCATCCAGGACTGCGAGGTCACGGGGTTCGCCACCGACGGCAACCGGGTCACCGGGGTGCAGACCACCCGCGGCACCATCGCCGCGGGCACGGTCGCCCTCTGCGCGGCCGGCCACACCTCGGTCCTCACCGACATGCTGGGCATCCGCGTGCCGGTGCAGAGCCACCCGCTGCAGGCGCTGGTCTCCGAACTGCTCGAGCCGGTGCACCCCACGGTCGTCATGTCCAACGCGGTGCACGTGTACGTCTCCCAGGCCCACAAGGGCGAGCTGGTGATGGGCGCCGGCGTCGACTCGTACAACGGCTACGGCCAGCGCGGCGCCTTCCACATCATCGAGCGCCAGATGGCCGCCGCCGTCGAGCTCTTCCCGGTGTTCGCGCGGGCGCACCTGCTGCGCACCTGGGGCGGCATCGTCGACACCAGCCCCGACGCCTCACCGATCGTCGGCCGCACGCCCTACGAGAACCTCTACCTCAACTGCGGCTGGGGCACCGGCGGGTTCAAGGCCACACCCGGCATCGGCTGGGCCCTGGCGCACACCATCGCCCACGACGAGCCCCACCCGTCCGTGGCGCCGTTCAGCCTCGACCGCTTCGTCACCGGCGCACTCGTCGACGAGCACGGCGCAGCCGCCGTCGCCCACTGACCCAGGGAGTCCCCGTGCAACTCATCGCATGCCCGTGGTGCGGCCCCCGCGAGGAGGTCGAGTTCTCCTACGGCGGCCAGGCCGGCGTGCCGTACCCGGCCGACCCGGCCGTGCTCTCCGACGAGCAGTGGGCCCACTACGTCTTCTTCCGCGACAACCCCAAGGGCCGCTTCGCCGAGCGCTGGAACCACAGCGCCGGCTGCCGCCGCTGGTTCACCGCGATCCGCGACACCGCCACCTACCGCTTCGAGCGCGTCTCCCGCCTCGATGACCCGAAGCCGGTGACCTGATGAGCAGCCCCTTCCGCACCGCCTCGGGCGGCCGCATCGACCGCACCACCACCATCGAGTTCACCTTCGACGGGCAGACCCTCCCCGGCCACCCCGGCGACACGCTCGCCTCGGCGCTGCTGGCCAACGGCCGGCACCAGGTCGCCACGAGCACCAAGCTGGGGCGGCCCCGCGGGATCGCCGCGGCGTGGGCTGAGGACCCGGGCGGCCTGGTGCAGGTCGAGGAGCCCTTCCCGGAGCCGATGCTGCTGGCCACCACGCTCGAGCTGCACGAAGGGCTGGTCGCCCGCGGCCTGCCGGGACAGGGTCGCCTGGCCGACGTCCCCGACTCCGCCCGCTACGACGCCGTCCACCACCACGTCGACGTGCTCGTCGTGGGGGCCGGCCCCGCGGGTCTGGCCGCCGCCCTCAGCGCCGCGCGGTCCGGCGCCCGCGTCGCGCTGGTGGACGAGCAGTCCGAGGCCGGCGGCTCACTGCTGTCGGGCACCGACCAGCTCGACGGCGTCGCGGCGCCGGCCTGGGTCGCGGCCGCAGTCGCCGAACTGTCCCGCCACCCGGAGGTGCTGCACCTGCAGCGCACCACCGCCTTCGGCAGCTACGACGACGGCTTCGTCCTCGCGCTGGAGCGGCGCACCGACCACCTCGGCGCCGAGGCACCCAAGAACGTCTCTCGCCAGCGGGTGTGGCGCATCCGGGCGCGGTCGATCGTCATCGCCACCGGAGCGCACGAGCGCCCCGTCGTGTTCACCGATAACGACCGCCCGGGCGTCATGCTCGCCGGTGCCGCGCGGACGTTCCTGCACCGCTACGGCGTGCTGCCCGGGCGTGAGGCGGTCGTCTTCACCACCAACGACAGCGCCTACGACGCGGCGCTGGACCTGTCCCGCGCGGGTGTGCGGGTGCAGGCCGTGGTCGACGCCCGGCCGGCCGGCTCGCCGCAGCGCCGGGAGGAGTGCGAGCGCGCCGGCATCCGGGTCCTGTCCGGTGCGGTCGTGACCGGGACCCACGGTGTCGAGCGGGTCACGCACGCGCTCGTCGCGCCGTTCGTCGACGGGGAGGTCGGCGCCGGCAGCGCGATCGCCTGCGACCTGCTGCTGGTCAGCGGCGGCTGGAACCCCGCGGTGCACCTGTTCAGCCAGGCCCGCGGCCGGCTCCGCTACGACGAGACCCTCGGGGCCTTCCTCCCCGGCGAGCAGGTGGAGGGGCTCTCGGTCGCGGGCTCCGCCGCCGGGGTCCTCGACCTGGCCGGGTGCCTGGCCGACGGCCGGCGCGTCGCCCGCGCGGCGCTGTCGCACCTGGCGATCGAGCCGGGCGCGGACGACCGGCTGCCCACGGCCCCCGAGCCCGCCGTCCCGGCCGCCCCGCTGGTGCTGTGGCGGGTGCCGGACACCTCCGGCGCGCACGGCGGCAGCCAGTTCGTCGACCTGCAACGCGACGCCACGGTCGCCGACATCGCCCGTGCGGTCGGCGCCGGCCTGCGCTCCATCGAGCACATCAAGCGGTACACGACCATCGGGACCGCGCACGACCAGGGCAAGACGTCGGGTGTCCTCACCTCCGGCATCACCGCCGAGCTCCTCGGCATCCCGGTGCAGGACACCGGCACCACCACCTTCCGCCCGCCCTACACCCCGGTGGCCTTCGCCGCGCTGGCCGGCCGCGACCGCGGCTCGCTGTTCGACCCCGAGCGGACGACCGCCCTGCACGAGTGGCACGTGGCGGCCGGAGCCGTGTTCGAGGACGTCGGCCAGTGGAAGCGGCCCCGCTACTACCCGGAGCCCGGCGAGGACATGGAGACCGCCGTCCTGCGCGAGTGCGCCGCGGCCCGGACGGGAGTGGGGATCCTCGACGGCTCCACCCTCGGCAAGATCGACGTCCAGGGGCCGGACGCCGCCGTCCTGCTCGACCGGCTCTACACCAACCTGATCAGCAGCCTGAAGGTCGGTTCGGTCCGCTACGGCGTCATGTGCGGCGTCGACGGGATGGTCATCGACGACGGCACCGTGCTGCGCCTGGCCGAGGACCGCTTCCTCGTCCTGACCACCACCGGCGGGGCGGCGAGGATCCTCGACTGGATGGAGGAGTGGGTCCAGACCGAGTGGCCGGAGCTGCGGGTCCACTGCACCTCGGTCACCGAGCAGTGGGTCACCTTCCCCGTCGTCGGCCCCCGCTCCCGGGACGTCATCGGCGCGGTCTTCCCCCAGGTGGACGTCTCCACCGAGGCCTTCCCGTTCATGACCTGGCGGGACACGACCCTCGACGGGGTGCCGGTCCGGCTGGCCCGGATCAGCTTCTCCGGCGAGCTCGCCTTCGAGGTCTACGTCAACCCCTGGTACGCGGTCCCGGTGTGGCAGCGGCTGCTCGAGGCCGGCCGCCCGTACGGCATCACGCCCTACGGCACCGAGACCATGCACGTCCTGCGCGCCGAGAAGGGCTACCCGATCATCGGGCAGGACACCGACGGCACCGTCACCCCGCACGACCTCGGCATGGCCTGGGCCGTCTCCAAGAAGAAGCCCGACTTCGTCGGCAAGCGGTCCTTCGCCCGGCCGGCCAACCAGGACCCGCTGCGCAAGCAGCTGGTCGGGTTGCTGCCGGTGGACCGGCAGACCGTGCTGCCGGAGGGCTCGCAGATCGTCGAGTTCCGCGCCGACGGCCAGCTGCCACCGCCGCCGGTCCCGATGCTCGGCCACGTCACCTCCAGCTACCGCAGCGCCGAGCTCGCGCGCCCGTTCGCCCTCGCCCTGGTCAAGGGCGGCCGGGAGCGCATCGGTGACACCGTCCACGTCCCCGTCCACGGCATCCTCGTCCCGGTCGAGGTCACCGGGCCGGTGCTGGTCGATCCCGAAGGAGCCCGTCGCGATGGCTGAGCTGCTGCGCACCCACCCACTGGAGGCCAGGCACCCGCTCATGGCCTGGACCGCCGCCTTCGCGCGCCTGCCCGCCACCGTCGGCATCACCGCCGAACCGTTCGTGGCGATGGTCGACGTCCGGCTCGGCACCGTCGGCGCCGAGGCGTCGGCGGCGCTGGGCGTCGACCTGCCGACGACCCCCAACACCTGGGTGCCGGCCGGCACGGGCCGGGCCGTGTGGCTCGGCCCGGACGAGTGGTTGCTCACCAGCACCTCCGAGTCGCCCGAGGAACTCGAGGCCCGGGTCCGCGCCGCCGTCCTCCCGCTGGGGGGATCGGCGACCGACGTCTCCGCCCAGCGGATCGGTCTGCGGCTGACCGGTGCGCGGGTGCGCGACGTCCTGGCCACGGGCTGCTCGATCGACCTGCACCCGCGCGTGTTCGGGCGGGGCCGCAGTGCGCAGACGATCCTCGGCCAGGCGGGCATCGTCCTGCTCGGTCTGTCCGACGCCGGGGAGGACTTCGTCGTCCTCGTCCGGTCCTCCTTCGCCGGCTACCTCGCCGACTGGCTGCTGGACGCGGCCCTCGAGTTCACCCCCACCACCAGCTGATGAAGGACCCCTCTGCCCCCCGCCCCTCGCAGGCTCGCGGCGGGACCCTGCAGAGGGGCCGACCGTGATCTTCTAGCAGTCAGGAGCAGAGCAATGTCCACCACCCCTCGTGTGGTCATCATCGGAGCGGGGATCGTCGGGGCCAACCTGGCCGACGAGCTGACCGCCCGCGGCTGGGACCGCGTCACCGTGGTCGACCAGGGACCCCTCCCGCTGACCGGGGGGTCCACCTCGCACGCGCCCGGGCTGGTCTTCCAGACCAACGCCTCCAAGACGATGACGGCGTTCGCCAGCTACACGGTCGAGAAGTTCACCGACATCGACGTGGACGGCGCCTGGTGCTTCAACCAGGTCGGGGGCCTGGAGGTGGCCACCACGCCGGAGCGGCTCACGGACCTGCACCGCAAGCAGGGCTGGGCCACCTCCTGGGGCGTCGAGGCGCAGGTGGTCGACGCGGACGAGTGCGTGCGGCTGCACCCGCTGGTCGACCGCGACCGCGTCCTCGGCGGGCTGCACATCCCGACCGACGGCCTGGCCAAGGCCTCCCGGGCGGTCGTCGCGCTGGCCCGCCGCGCCGAGGCGCGCGGCGCCCGCTTCCAGGGCTCGACCCGGGTGACGGGCATCGAGCAGACCGGCGGCCGGGTGACCGGCGTCCGGACCCCCGACGGGGTCATCCCCGCGGACGTCGTGGTGTCCTGCGCCGGCTTCTGGGGGCAGGAGCTGGGGGCCATGGTCGGCATGGACGTGCCGCTGCTGCCACTGGCCCACCAGTTCGTCTGGACCGGCCAGGTGCCGGAGCTGGTCGGGCGCAACGACGAGCTCACCGAGGCCAGCCTGCCGATCCTCCGGCACCAGGACCAGGACCTCTACTACCGCGAGCGCGGTGACTCCCTGGGCATCGGCTCCTACGCGCACCGGCCGATGCCGGTCGACCTGCGGGAGCTGCCGCAGGGGGACGGAGTCGGGGAGGAGTCGATGCCCTCGATGCTGCCCTTCACCGAGGAGGACTTCGCCGCCCAGTGGGAGCAGAGCCAGCTGCTGCTGCCCTCACTGCGCTCGTCGAAGATCGACACCGGCTTCAACGGTGTCTTCTCCTTCACCCCCGACGGCGGCCCGCTGGTCGGCGAGGCCACCGACGTGAAGGGCTTCTGGATCGCCGAGGCGGTCTGGGTGACCCACTCCGCCGGGGTGGCCCGGGCGGTGGCCCAGCTGCTGGTCGACGGGCGCAGCGAGGTCGACCTGCACGGCTGCGACGTCCACCGCTTCGAGGAGGTCCAGCTCGCGCCGGAGTACGTGAGCGAGACCTCCCAGCAGAACTTCGTCGAGATCTACGACGTGCTGCACCCGCTGCAGCCGCGGCTGTCTCCCCGCGACCTGCGGGTCAGCCCCTTCCACGCCCGGCAGCAGGAGCTGGGCGCGGTCTTCCTCGAGGGGGCCGGCTGGGAGCGGCCGCACTGGTACGAGGCCAACGCCGGCCTGGTGGACGAGCTGCCCGCGGAGTGGGTGCCGCCGGAGCGCGACGCGTGGGCGGGGCAGTTCTGGTCCCCGATCGCGGCGGCCGAGGCGTGGCGGACCCGCACCGCCGTGGCGATGTACGACATGACGCCGCTCAAGCGGCTCGAGGTCAGCGGCCCCGGGGCCCTCGACCTCCTGCAGCGGCTGACGACGGGCGAGATGGACAAGTCGGTCGGGTCGGTGACCTACACGCTGGCCCTCGACGAGGCCGGTGGCATCCGCAGCGACCTGACCGTCGCCCGGCTGGGTGAGCAGCTGTTCCAGGTCGGGGCCAACGGCCCGCTCGACCACGACCACCTGCGGCGCGAGGCGCCGGAGGACGGCAGCGTGCAGATCCGGGACGTCACCGGCGGGACGTGCTGCATCGGCCTGTGGGGCCCGCGGGCCCGCGACCTCGTCCAGCGGCTCAGCGCCGACGACTTCTCCAACGGCGGGCTGAAGTACTTCCGCGCCAAGCGGGCCCGGATCGGGGGAGTGCCGGTGACAGCGATGCGGCTGTCCTACGTCGGCGAGCTGGGGTGGGAGATCTACACCAGTGCCGACAACGGTCAGCGGCTGTGGGACGTGCTCTGGCGCGCCGGCCAGGACCTCGGTGTGATCGCCGCGGGCCGCGCGGCCTTCAGCAGCCTGCGGCTGGAGAAGGGCTACCGCGCCTGGGGGCACGACATGACCACCGAGCACAACCCCTACGAGGCCGGTCTCGGCTTCGCCGTCCGCAAGCAGAAGGACGGCTTCGTGGGCAGTCGGGCCGTCGCCGCGCTCGGCGACGCCGGGATCAGCCGCCGGCTGTCCTGCCTGACGATCGACGACGGCCGCAGCGTCGTCCTCGGCCACGAGCCGGTCTTCGTCGACGGCCGTCCGGCCGGCTACGTGACCAGCGCCGCCTTCGGGCACACCGTCGGCCGGCCGATCGCCTACGCGTGGCTGCCGGCCTCGGCGACCGTCGGCACGGCGGTCGAGATCGAGTACTTCGGCCAACGCATCCGGGCGACCGTCGCCGCCGAGCCGCTCGTCGACCCCGAGATGACCCGGATCCGGGGCTGAGGGAGGTCCCCTGGCCGGGCCCCGCCACTCGCCCGCTCGCGGCGGGGCCCGGCCAGGGGGCCGCCTGCCTCCCCGTCCATCCCCCGACACCGCCCCCGGAGGAGCGCCATGCGCACCGACACCATCGAGACCTTCCTGAAGCAGCTCGCCGCCAGGGTCCCCGCGCCGGGAGGTGGGGCGACCGCTGCACTGCACGCCGCGCAGGCCGCCGCCCTGGTGGCGATGGTCGCCCGCTACAGCGACTCCGCGAAGTACGCCGACCACGCCGAGGAGATCACCACCATCACGCACACCGCGGACCGGCTGCGCGAGAACGCGTTGGGCCTGGCCGAGGAGGACGCCGCGGCCTTCACCGCGGTGACCGTGGCCTACCGGCTCCCGAAGGGGACCGCGGACGAGGCCGCCGCCCGGTCCGAGGTCATCGCCAGGGCCCTGGTCGGCGCGGCGCACGTGCCGGCGATCGTCGTCGCCGTCGCCGAGCAGGTGCTGTGCCTGGCCGAGCAGCTCCTCCCGATCGGCAACCGCACCGTGGTCAGCGACGTCGCCGCGGCCGCCGAGGCGGCCCGGGCCGCGGCCACGACGGCCCGGGTCAACGTGGAGGTCAACCTCGGCGGCATCCCGGACCCGGCGATCCGGGGCGAGCTCGCCGCGGTCGTGGACACCGTCGACGACCTCGTCCTGCGGGCGGAGAAGGTCACCGCCGCCGTCCGGGACGGGCTGGTCCGATGACCGCGACGCTGGGCGGGACCGAGCTGGCCGCCGGCATCCGCGCCGAGGTCGCCACCGCGGCCGCGGAGCTGGCCGCGGCCGGGACGCCGCCCCGGCTGGCCGTCGTCGTGGCGACGGCGGACGAGTCCAGTGCCTGGTACGTCCGCTCGATCGCCCGTGCCGCGGAGAGGACCGGCATCGCCTGCTCGGTCGTCGACCTCGGGGAGTCGGCGCCGCCGGACCGGATCCGCGCCGAGCTGGACGCCCTCAGCGCGGACCCGGCGGTGCACGGCATCATCCTGCAGACCCCGCTCCCGGCCGGTGCCGTCGTCGAGGACCTCGCCGCGTCGATCGACCCGGCCAAGGACGTCGACGGCGCCAACCCGCTCAGCCTGGGACGGCTGGCCGCGGGCCTGCCCGCCTTCGCGCCGGCGACGGCCGAGGCCGTGCTCGCGCTCCTGGACCACCACGGGGTCCCGCTGTCCGGGGCGCACGCCGTCGTGGTCGGGCGCTCCACCGTCGTGGGCAAGCCCGCGGCGCACCTGTTGCTGCAGCGGGACGCCACCGTGACCGTCTGCCACAGCCGCACCAAGGACCTGGCCGCGGTCACCCGGACCGCGGACGTGCTCGTCGCCGCTGTCGGACGTCCGGAGCTGATCACGGCCGAGCACGTCGCCGAGGACGCGGTCGTCATCGACGTCGGGACCAACCCGACGCCCGACGGAGGCCTGGTCGGGGACGTCGAGGCCGGCTCGGTCACCGGGCGGGTGGCCGCCCTGACGCCGGTCCCGGGCGGGGTCGGCCCGGTCACCACGGCGCTCCTGTTGCGGCACACGGTCGCCTCCTCGCGCGGCTGAGCGGACGGAGCACCCTGATGACCGGCACGGCCGTGGTGGACCGCGCGACCGCGGGCACCGGCCCCTCGACGCACCCCCTCAGCCGGGTCCTCCGCGCGGGACGGCCCCTGGTCTGCGGCATCCTCAACGTCACCCCCGACTCCTTCTCCGACGGCGGGCTGTTCGACAGCCTCGACCGGGCCGTGCGGCACGGGTGCGCCCTGGCTGCCGAGGGGGCCGACCTCATCGACATCGGCGGGGAGTCCACCCGACCCGGCGCACGCCCGCCGACCCTCACGGAGGAACTGGACCGCGTCGTCCCGGTGGTCGAGGCCTTGGCCGGTCAGGCCACCGTGCCGCTGTCCGTGGACACCTCGCGTCCTGAGGTCATGCGCGCCGCCGTGGCCGCCGGGGCCAGCATGGTCAACGACGTGCGCGCACTGCAGCGGCCGGGCGCCCTGGCGGCCGTGGCGGAGCTCGGTGTCCCGGTCTGCCTCATGCACATGCAGCGCGCGCCGGAGACCATGCAGGAGGACCCGCGTTACCAGGACGTCGTCGCCGAGGTGCGTGCCTTCCTCGCCGAGCGCGTCGTCGCCTGCCTCGATGCCGGCGTCCGCCCGGAGAACCTGGTGATCGACCCAGGCTTCGGGTTCGGCAAGACGCTGGAGCACAACGTCGCCCTCCTCGCGTCGCTCGACGCCTTCACCCGACTGGGGTTCCCGGTCATGGTGGGCCTGTCCCGCAAGTCCGTGGTCGGCCAGCTGACCGGACGGACCGTGGGGGACCGGCTGCCCGGGTCGCTGGCCGCGGCGCTCGTCGCGGTCCAGCGGGGGGCGTCCGTGCTCCGCGTGCACGACGTCGCCGCCACGCGGGACGTCCTGACGGTCCTGGCCGCCGTCGGCACCGCCTGAACAAGGACCCCTCTGCCCCCACCACTCGCAAGCTCGCGGCGGGACCCTGCAGAGGGGCCGACGGGCGGTGACGGTGTTCCCCGCGGGGCAGGGGTTCCTCCCTCAGATCACCGCGCGGATCGCCCGCTCGAAGCCCAGGACGTGCTCACGGGCGAGGTCGTCGGCACGGTCGGCGTCGCCGGCCGCGATCGCTCGGAGCAACTCCACGTGCTCGCCGACGTGCGCGTCCACCGTGGGCAGGCGGTCCAGGAACAGGCAGAAGATCCGCGTGGCCAGGTTGTCGTAGCGGATGAGGACGTCCTCGAGGTGCGGGTTGCCGGCCGCCCGGTAGATGGTCCGGTGCACGGAGAGGTCCCAGCGCATCAACTCCGCCCGGTCGATCCGGGTGACGTCCAGGTCCTCGATGCGGGTGGCCAGCTCCTCGAGCTCGGCGTACCCCATCCGGGCGGCCCGCTCCGCGGCGCGACGGGCGGCCAGCGGCTCGAGCTGGGCGCGGATCTCGGAGATGTGCGCCAGATCGGAGATGTCCATCCCGGTCGCGAACGTGCCCCGCCGCGGGTACGACACGACCAGTCGGTCGACCTCCAGTCGCTTCAACGCCTCGCGGACCGGGGTGCGGCCCACTCCGAGGTCCTGCGCGAGCGCGTCGTCATCGATCGGATCGCCGGGACGGATGGTCAGCATGATCAGCCGGTCCCGGATCGCCGCATAGGCCTTGTCCGCGAGGGACCTGGCAGCCGACGGGTCGAGATCCAACGGTGCGACGGTCACCAGCAGATCGTAGAGGTTGAGGGCCACCGGGGCTTGCCCCTTGAGAGGGATCGACATACGGTTACTGTACATCTGATATACCAACTGTGTACCTCGGTCGCAGGTGGTGCCTGACACAACCGCGGAGAGAGAGGCACGGATGACCATCAGCGCCTTCGACCTGTTCAAGGTGGGGATCGGTCCGTCCAGCTCGCACACCGTCGGCCCCATGCGGGCCGCGTGCGCCTTCGTCTCGCGTCTCGCGGAGGAGGGCCTCCTCGGGCGGGTGGCCGGCGTGCGCTGCGAGCTGTTCGGATCACTCGGCGCGACGGGGCACGGCCACGGCAGCGTCAAGGCCGTCGTCCTCGGGCTGGAGGGTGAGCAGCCCGACCTCGTCGACCCCCTGGCGGCCGAGCCGCGGGTCGAGACCATCCGCCGCGAGGGGAAGCTCCGCCTGGCCGGTGACCACCCCATCGCGTTCTCGGTGGACGACGACGTCGTGCTGCACCGGCGCAAGCGGCTGGAGTTCCACAGCAACGGCATGCTCTTCCTCGCCGTCGACGCCGACGGGGCGCAGCTGCGCCGGCGGGAGTACTACTCGGTCGGCGGTGGCTTCGTCCTCGACCAGGACCAGACCGGCGCCCCGGTGGTCGTCGAGGACAGCACGCCGGTGCGCTACCCCTTCCGCACCGGTGAGGAGTTGCTGGCGCGCACCCGGGAGACGGGACTGCGCATCAGTGACGTGATGTTGGCCAACGAGCTCTCGTGGCGCAGCGAGGCCGAGGTCCGCACCGGACTGCTGCACGTCTGGTCGGTGATGCAGGAGTGCGTGGAGCGCGGCACGCGGACGACCGGAGTCCTCCCCGGTGGGCTCAGGGTCCGGCGGCGCGCGGCCGCGCTGCGCGCCCAGCTGGAGGAGCACCCGGACGAGGGTGACGCGCTGCGCGCCATGGAGTGGGTCACCCTCTACGCCCTGGCCGTCAACGAGGAGAACGCCGCCGGCGGGCGGGTGGTGACCGCGCCGACCAACGGCGCCGCCGGCATCGTGCCGGCCGTCCTGCACTACTACCGCGACTTCCTCGACTCCTACAGCGACGACGGGGTGGTGCGGTTCCTGCTCACCGCTGCGGCGATCGGGCTGCTGTTCAAGGAGAACGCCTCCATCTCCGGGGCCGAGGTGGGCTGCCAGGGGGAGGTCGGCTCGGCCTGCTCCATGGCCGCCGCCGGCCTCGCCGAGGTCATCGGGGGGACTCCGGAGCAGGTGGAGAACGCCGCCGAGATCGGCATCGAGCACAACCTCGGCCTCACCTGTGACCCCGTCGGGGGCCTGGTGCAGATCCCCTGCATCGAGCGCAACGCCGTCGGCTCGGTCAAGGCCATCACCGCTGCCCGCATGGCCGTCCGCGGTGACGGCCGGCACCACGTCCCGCTGGACAAGGCCATCAAGACGATGCGCGAGACCGGTGCGGACATGAAGGACAAGTACAAGGAGACCGCCCGCGGCGGGCTGGCGCTCAACATCGTCGAGTGCTGAGGAGGCACCGTGTCCCACCCCTTCACCCTCACGCTGAGCTGCCAGGAGCGTCCGGGCATCGTCCACGCGGTCAGCTCGTTCCTGTTCGAGCACGGCTGCGACATCGTCGAGCACCAGCAGTTCGACGACGCCGTCCGCGGCCAGCTGTTCCTGCGGACCGCGTTCGTCTGCTCGCAGGACACCGACGCCGACCACCTGTCGACGGAGTTCCGTGCGGTGGCCGACGCGTTCGGCATGGCCTACCAGATGACCGGGGGCCAGCCGCCGCGAGTCGTGGTCATGGTGTCCAAGCTCGGCCACTGCCTCAACGACCTCATCTTCCGCTGGCGGGCCGGCAGCCTCGGCGCCGAGCTCGTCGCCGTGGTCTCCAACCACGAGGACCTGCGTCCGATGGCCGAGGCGGCCGGGCTGCCGTTCCACCACCTGCCCGTCACCCCGGCCACCAAGCGACGGGCCGAGGAGCGGCTGTTGGAGCTGGTCGACGAGCACCGGGGGGACCTGGTCGTGCTGGCCCGGTACATGCAGGTGCTCTCCGACGAGGCCTGCGCAGCCCTGCACGGCCGGGCGATCAACATCCACCACTCCTTCCTGCCGGGCTTCAAGGGCGCCAAGCCCTACCACCAGGCCTTCGACCGCGGGGTGAAGCTCGTCGGCGCGACCGCGCACTACGTGACGCCCGACCTGGACGAGGGCCCGATCATCGAGCAGGAGGTGATCCGCATCGACCACACCTTCGACCCCCGAGCGCTGGCCACCGTCGGTCAGGACGCAGAGGCGCTCGCGCTCTCCCGGGCCGTGCGCTGGCACAGCGAGCGTCGGGTGCTGCTCAACGGCCACAGCACGGTCGTCTTCCGGTGAACCGGCCTCTGGAGGTCTGATGCCGACCCGGACCGCGGTCCGGCCGCCGCCGACCACCGCACCCTCGTCCCGGGCCGCGCTCGACCGCGTCCGCCGGTACCTGTCCGAGGAGCTCGGACCGCAACGGGGACCGGCGGGCGCAGGGCTCGCCCGCGCCCAGGCCCTCGTCGGCGAGCTGGGGCATCCGCAGGACCGCTTCCGCGCCGTGCACGTGGCCGGCACGGCCGGGAAGGGCTCGGTGAGCACCGTCGTCGCGAGCCTGCTGCGGGCGCACGGGTTCCGGGTCGGGGTCCACCTCTCACCGCACGTCTACTCCCTCCTCGAGCGGTTCCAGGTGGACGGCGGGCCGGCGCCGGCCGAGCTCGTCGACGCAGCGCTGGTCCGGATCCGGCCGGCAGTCGAGGCCGTGGAGCGGGCCGGACACGGTCGGCCGTCGTTCTTCGAGGTCACCAACGCCATCGCCTTCAGCCTGTTCGCCGACCGCGTCGACTACGGGGTCGTCGAGACGGGGGTCGGAGGACTGCTCGACTCCACGAACACGATCTCCCGGGCGGACAAGCTCGCGGTCATCACGCCGATCGGTCTGGACCACCAGGACCTGCTCGGCACCTCGCTGCGCGAGATCGCGGCGCAGAAGTCCGGCATCCTCCCGCCCGGCGGTCGTGCGGTCGCCGCTCGCCAACCCAGTGCGGACGTGGAGGAGGTGCTGAGCGCGGAGGCCACTCGCCGGGGCTGCGCTCTGCGGTGGGTCGATCAAGGTCCCCCGGTGGTGGGGGCCCGGGTCGGGCCGTGGGGTACCGAGCTGCGCCTCCGGGGCCGTCCGCCCCTGACCCTCGGCCTGACCGGGCGGCACCAGGCCGGCAACGCCCATCTCGCGCTGCGTGCCGTCGGGTCGATGGCTGCCCGGGACGGCTGGGCCCTCGATGCGGATGCCGTTCGACTGGGGCTGCGGAGCGCCACGCTCCCCGGCCGGTTCGAACGCCGAGTCATCGGCGGCCGGCCGGCGGTCCTCGACGGAGCGCACAACCCGCTGAAGCTCGCAGCGCTGGTCGCGACCCTGCAGGAGGTCCATCCCGGCGCCCGGTTCCCGTGGGTGCTCGCCTTCAAGCAGGACAAGGACCTCCGGGCCGCCGTGCGGGTCATCGCCCCCACCGCGTCCGTGGTCGTCGCCACGCAGTTCGCCACCGAGGACGGCGACCACCCCGCCGGCACGTCGGTGCCCGCCGAGCAGATCGCCGAGGCGGCGGGGGAGTGCGGGGTCGAGGCCGTGGTGGCGGAGGACCCGGCGTGCGCGGTGACCCGTGCCGCAGACAGGGCCGACCCCCGGCTGCCGGTCGTGGTCAGCGGCTCGTTCCACCTGCTCGCCGCGGTGGGTCCCCGAACGACGGCACGGTGAGCTCCGGCAGCCGGCCAGGGGCGCCGTGGGCACGGTTCGACGACCTGCGCGCGGGGACCGCGGTCCGCTGCCCGCCGCCACGCCGCGTGCTGGTCGCCGAGCGGCCCGAGGAGGTCCTCGACGTCCTGACCGAGGTGGAGCGGGCCACCGACGCCGGGCAGTGGGCCTTCGGATACCTCGCCTACGAGGCCGCCGCCGGTCTGGACCCGCAGCTCGCCGTGCACGGGTCCACGCCCATGGGCATGCCACTGGTGTGGTTCGGGCTCTGCGACGAGCCGGTTCCCGTGCCCACGCTGGAGGCCGCCGTGCCGGCCGGCGCACGCCCGGCAGGGACAGCTCGGTGGCGACCGACGTGGACCCCGGCCGGGCACGCCCGCGGCGTCCGGCAGGTCCAGGAGCGGATCGCCGCCGGGGACACGTTCCAGTGCAACCTGACCGTGCGGGTGTCCGGACACGTGGTGGGGGATCCCTTCCTCCTGTACCAGGACCTGGCGCTGAGCCAGCGCGGGGCCCACAACGCCTACCTGGACCTCGGCCGGTTCGCCGTGGCCAGTGCCAGCCCCGAGCTGTTCTTCGAACGCCGCGGGGACCACGTGCTGCTCCGCCCCATGAAGGGGACGGCGCGGCGGGGACGACACCGGGACGAGGACCGGCGCGCGGCCGAGCAGCTGCGCTCCAGCGCCAAGGAGCGGGCAGAGAACGTCATGATCGTCGACCTCATGCGCAGCGACATCGGCCGGGTCGCGGAGATCGGCAGCGTCGACGTGCCGGCGCTGTTCACCGTCGAGCACTACGAGACGGTCCTCCAGCTGACCTCCGACGTCACGGCCCGCCTCCGCCCCGGAACGGGGCTGGTGGAGCTGTTCGGTGCCCTGTTCCCCTGCGGTTCGGTCACGGGGGCACCCAAGTCGAGTTCGATGGAGATCATCCGGTCCGTCGAACCCGAGCCCCGTGGCGTCTACTGCGGAGCCATCGGCCTCGTGGGGCCGCCCGACGCGCCGGTGCGCGCCCGCTTCACCGTGGCCATCCGCACGGCCGTGGTCGACAGCACCACGGGGGAGGCCGTGTACGGCACCGGGGGCGGCATCACCTGGAGCTCCGAGGCGGCGGCCGAACACGACGAGGTGCTCGCCAAGGCGGCCGTCCTCCGTGCCCGGCCCCGCGAGTTCGAGCTGATGGAGACGATGCGGTTCGAGCCCCGGCGGGGCCTGCGCAACGGCGATCGGCATCTCCAGCGCCTGGCGGACTCCGCCGAGCACCTGGGGTTCCGGTTCGACCTGCCGGCGGCGCGCCGTCTCCTCGAGGCCAGGCTGGCAGGGGAGCCGGCGGCGCGCGTCCGGTTACGGCTCGGCCGCAGCGGGACACTCGCCATCGACGTGGCAGCACCACCCGGGATCCCGGCGGCCCCGGTGCTGCTCGCGGTCGACGACGAGCCGGTCGACCCGGGGGAGTCCTGGCTCTACCACAAGACGAGCATGCGGGAGCCGTACGACCGGCGACGCGAGCGGCGCCCTGATGTCGACGACGTGATCATGGTCAACGTGAGAGGGGAGCTCACCGAGGTCACCCGGGCCACGCTCGCGGTGCGGATCGGCGGGCGGTGGTGGACACCCCCGCTGGGGTCCGGGTGCCTCCCGGGCGTCGAGCGCGCGCGTCTGCTCGAGACGGGCCGCCTGGCGGAGCGGGTGCTGCACGTGGCCGATCTCGGGCGGGCGGAGGGCGTGGCGGTGCTCAGTTCCCTGCGGGGCTGGCGTGCCGCACGGCTGAGCCCCGTTCGTCGTGGCGCGGCGCCACGCCCTGGCCCCGTGGGTCCGGTGCGGACGTCCTCCCAGGTCGTGGGCTGAGGTCCGTGCCGCAGCGTGGCCGATGAGCAGCTCAGTCGGTGGTCATGGCCCGCCTGCGGACCCTCTCGTCGAACCGGTCCCGCTCACCGCTGACCGGCCTGCCGAGGTACTCACCCAGCGTGACGCCGGCGGCAAGTGCGAGACCGACGGCCGAGGCCCCGACGAGGGCAGCGAGTCCGCCGTCGATGTCGGCGTCGACGACGATCCGGAACAGGCCGTGGTAGATCGCCAGCCCGGGCAGCAGCGGGACGATGCCGCAGACGGCGACGAGCTGCGGTGGGACCCGCAGCCGCTGGG
This sequence comes from Geodermatophilus sabuli, assembly GCF_900215145.1. GTDB lineage: Bacteria > Actinomycetota > Actinomycetes > Mycobacteriales > Geodermatophilaceae > Geodermatophilus > Geodermatophilus sabuli. The sequence goes on from NZ_OBDO01000006.1 coordinate 261,835, forward strand.
TCAACACCTCACCGCAGAACCCGATGACGACGGCCGCGACCCCGCTGGCCAGCGGAGCGCCGGCACCCACTGCGCTGAGCGCCCAGAACGTCGTCCAGGCCAGCGCTCCGGCGATCGCGGCGAGGCCGACGGCGCGCGGCCGGGCATGGCTGGCCAGGGCCCAGAACCCGGCGATCCCGGCGGATGCGGCCAGGGCGACGGGAAAGGGCACCGGGGAGGGCGACGTGACGACGGTCAGCGGGAGTCGGGCGCGCTGGGCCAGGTCCAGCACGCCGGCGATGCCCACGACGATGCCGGCGGTCAGCGTCACGACCTCGAAGGCCCGCGCCCCGGCGGTCACCGGGAACCCGCTGATCGCGTCCTGGGCCGCGGTGACCAGGGACAGGCCGGCGAGGAGCACGACGATGCCGGCGGCGACGACCAGGGAGGTCCGGACGTCGACGTCCCAGGCGAGCAGGAGGACGGCGACCCCGGTCGCGAGCGCGGCCCCCACCACCTGCTGGAAGAAGACCGGCAGGCTCCGCCGGTTGAGCACGCGCAGCACCTGCTCGATCAGGGCGGTGGTCAGGGCGGCGATGAGGGCCTCCCGCCACCCACCGCCGAGGACGATCCCGAAACACCCGGCCACGCCGGCCCAGGCCAGCGCATTCACCGTCCGGCGGTACGTGGCGGGCGCCGCGACCACACGGTCCAGTCGGCGGTGTCCCTCCTCGACGTCGAGGTCACCCGCGCCGATCGCACGGGCGAGATCGGTGATCCCCTGCAGGCGGGTGTAGTCGGTCCGGCTCATCCGGACGATCCGCATCGCGGTGAGCGGTACCGCGTCCTCCCGGTCGAAGCTCACCGTGAGGGAGGTGAAGGTGATGTCGACCTGGCAGCTGGTCAACCCATAGGCCGCGGCGACCCGCAGCACCGTCGCGGTCACGTCGGCAGAGGGAGCTCCGACGGCGAGCATGGACGCGCCGATGCGCAGGGCCAGGCCCAGCGCGGCGTGCGCGGTGAGGTCGTCCATCCGGCTGGACTGGGCCCGCAGGCCGATCGGCGCGGTCGGCGGGCTGTTCCCTGCGACCGCACGCCAGGCCCGCTCCGGGAGACGCAGGTACGGCATACGGGGATTGGGAGGCCAGGCGGGCACGCAGTCAGGTTATGGCTCCATGAAACTGCTGGCCGACCGTCACGCGACCACTCGTCCCGCGGCCTCCGCACCAGGGCCTCGCGTACCCGGATGCCGTGACTGAGCACCGTCCCGGCGGCGTCATCGGCTCGACGCGGTCGCGGCGGCGATGACAGAGCGCCGCCTCCGACGGGCGGCGACGCTCTGACCTCCAACGGGGGTCGATCGGCGTGAGGATGCCGGTGCCGGCCTCGATGACCGCGCCCGCATCGAGCAGCGACTCCTCGTCCAACGGGCCGGGTCGGCTGGAGGTCACCGCGGCGCGACGGCGCCCCACCGGCCACGGTCAGTGGGGGTCGATGGGCGTGAAGGTGCCGGCGCGGGCTTCGATCACCTCGGCGGCGTCGAGGATGCCGTCCTCGCCGAAGCGGCGGCCCAGCAGCTGGACGCCGGCCGGCAGTCCGTCGGTTATCCCGGTGGGCACCGAGAGCGCGGGGAACCCGAGCACGGGGATGGCCATCATCGACGCCTGTGCGGCCATCACGCGCCGCATGCTCTCGACGCTGGCGATGTCGGCGTCCTGCTCGAACGCCTGCTCGGCGGACACCGGCAGCAGTACCGTGGAGAAGCGCTGCATGAACTCCCCGAGCTGGCGGATCAACGTGCCCCGCCGCGCGTACCCGTTCATGTAGTCGGTCAGGCCGGGCCGCTCGCCCCACCACTCGGCGGAGACGGCGTAGTAGCCCTCCGCCGCCTTCTTCATGCCCTCGTCGCCGACCTCCTCGACCAGGGGCATGATCTGCCGGAACTCCTCCATGCACAGCAGGTACCAGAGCCGGTAGGCCTCGGCCAGCAACGGGAGCTCGACCTCCTCGACCACGTAGCCGGCGTCGCCCAGCCAGCTGGCGGCCCGGTCCAGGGCGTCATCGACCGCCGGGGTGGGCGTGGCGACGCCGTGATCGCGGACCACGGCGATCCGGAACGGGCGTTCGGCGGCCGGCGCTGCGGGCGCCCCGGGCACGTGGAAGGGGTCGCGGGGGTCGGCACCGGTCATCCCCCGCAGCGCCAGACGGGTGTCGGCGACCGAGCGGGCCAGGGGACCTTGCACCAGCATCGACTGCACCGACAGCGCCGGGTCGGCGCCCTCCGGGCCGTAGAGACCGGCCACCCGGCCCACGGTCGGCCGGAGACCCACGACGCCGCAGGCGTAGGCGGGGTAGCGGACCGATCCCCCGATGTCGTTGCCGTGGGCGATCGGGACCATGCCCGACGCGACAGCGGAACTCGCACCGCCACTGGACCCGCCCGGAGTGCGGGCGGCGTCCCAGGGGTTGAGGGTCCGCCCGTGCAGGTCGTTGTTGGTGAACCAGCGGTAGGAGAACGCCGGGGTGTTGCTGCGGCCGAGCAGGATCGCCCCTGACTGCCGGAGGTTGGCCACGTGCGGGCTGTCGGTCGAGGCGACGTTGTCCTTGAAGGCCGCGACCCCGTTCGTGGTCGCGTGACCGACCTGGTCGGAATTCACCTTGATGGCCACCGGTACGCCGTGGAGGGGGCCGAGCTCGGCGCCGGACGCGGTCTCGCGGTCGGCTGCGTCGGCCGCCTCGAGCGCTTCCTCGGGCCGGACCTCGATCAGCGCGTTGAGCCGCGGGTTGACCGCGTCGATGCGATCCAGGCAACTCTGCACGACCTCGCGCGCCGACACCTGCCCGGTGGCGATGCCGTGAGCCAGTTGAGTGGCGGACCAGCGCCACAGGTCGTCCGAGCCGGGTGTGGGGTCGTTCGCGATCACGGTCACGGCAGCGCTCCTCGGGGAGGGGTGGGCTGCCGAATCCTCTACGGGATCAACGCAGATCGTCAAGGGTGTGTAGTACGTCGGGCCGGCTCTTCGGGCCGCTGCTCCGTCCCGTCACAGTCTGTGTGCGTCGTCACACAGGAGGAGTGGCCGGAACTGTGTCTCGTGGTCACCTCCCACGCCGGGACGAGGGAGACCGCACACGGAGGTTGGTTCCGACAGCGGCTCCGACCGGGCATCGTGTTCCACCGTGAGGTCCGCCATGCGCTCGACTCGTCACCTCCTCCACGATCTCGATGACCAGGAGTGCTGTGCTCTCCTGGGGTCGGCGACGTTCGGCAGGCTGGCTTTCACGCAGGGCGCGCTACCCATGATCCTCCCGAGCCACTTCGTGGTCCGAGGGGACGAGTTGGTCGTGGCCAGCCTGGCCGCCGCGGCGATCGCCTCCGCAAGGAACGGACACGTCGTGGCCTTCGAGGTCGACACGTATGAGCCGGCGACCCGAGAAGGCTGGTCCGTCAGCGTGATCGGCCCATCTCGGCTGATCGTCGATCCGAACGAGATCGCCGAGCTCGACCGCGTGGAGTTCGCGCCGTTGAGCGCGCACCACGGCTGGCACTACATCGCCGTCCGGATCAGCGTGCTCCGCGGATCCCGGCTCGTGCTCGCGTCGGCCGAGGAACCCGGCGCGCGAGCCGATGGCCAGGGCAGCTGACCTGTCAGCCACCGCCCGGGCTGTTGGTGGACGCCGGCACACTCACGGCCGACGCCTGGGCGTGCGGGATCGCGTTCAGCGCCGGGCGAGCGCCGCCAGCGCGGCCTCGATCCGCAGCCGGGTGTCGTCAGCGGTCCAGCCGGCGAGGACGGCCGCGTCACCTCCGGCGATCGCCTGCATCGCCGCGTTCGCGGGGCGGTGCAGCGCGACCTTGGCCAGCCGGTAGGACTCCGGCGACCGGGCGGCCAGCTCAGCGGCCAGCGCGACCGCCCGCGGCAGCAGCTCGCCGGGCTCGGTGAGCTCGTCGACCATCCCCAGGCTCAGCGCCCGCTCGCGGTCTTCGGTCTGCGCGCCGAGCAGCACCCGGCCGGCGCGGGAGCCGAGCGCGTGCCGGACGATCTCCAGGGCGGTGGTCGGGAAGGGGACGCCGACCGCCAGCTCGGGCAACCCGATCCGTCCGCCCGACATCAGCCGCAGGTCGCAGGCGAGGGCCAGCACGCAGCCGCCGGCGATCGCATGCCCGTTGACCGCCGCAACCGTCGGCCGCGGATGGTCGAACACGACGCGGAACGTGCGGGACAGCGCCGCCAGGAGTTCCTCGGTGTATGGCCGGCCGCCGTCCAGGATCCGGCGCAGGTCCACCCCGGCGGAGAAGGAGGAGCCGCTGCCGGTGAGGACCAGCGCGCGGTCGCATGCGGTGACCGCCTCGGCGAGTGCGTTCAGCAGCTCCACGTCCAGGGCGCCGACCCGGCCGTGCTCGATGCGCAGAACGGCAACGTCATCGCGATCCTCGATGAGCAGCATCGGGCCATCATCCACGCACCGGGACACGGTGCCCGGTGTGCCGTGGTAGAGCTCGACCCAGCGGCATGCTGGTCGCCGGCCGACGATCCGCAGCGCCTCGGCGGGCGGAGGAGCCGACCACCGCACCCGTCCCGTCGTCCGGCATGGTGGTCGACTACTCCCGGTCGATCGGCCTCGACCGCGGACGGCCCTACGCCCCTGGCCAGCCGGCGGTCGGAGGGGCATACCTGGAGCATGCAGGCACTCGCCGAGGACCGGACCGGGAACCCCGTCCTGGGGCTGGGCCTGGTCGCGCTGGCGGCCGTGCTCTTCGCGGTCGGCGCGGTCCTGCAGCACGAGGCGGCGGAGTTGAGCACGACGGACCGGCGCCTGAGCCTGCGGCGCCTGGTGAGGCGGCGGAGGTGGATGCTGGGCCAGACCGCCACGGTGCTCGGCACCGGAGCCCAGGTCGCCGCACTGGCGGTCGCGCCCGTTGCGGTGGTCCAGCCGGTCCTGGCTGTCACGCTGGTCTTCGGCCTGGGCCTCCGTGCGGTCCGCAATCGGCAGGTGCCCCTCCGGCTGGAACTCGTGGGTGTCGCGCTCACCACGGGCGGGCTGGCGGTCTTCCTCCTCGCCGCACAGCCGACCGCGGCCGCCCACCAGCCGCCGCCGTCCTCCGTGGCGGTGGTCGTCGCGGTCGTCGGCTCCGTTGCCCTGGTGGTGGGGGCGGCCCTGTTCGGACACGGGCCGCACGGAGCGGTCGCGTGCGGGAGCGCCGCCGGCATCGCCGCGGGGATCGCCGCCGTGCTCATCTCCGTCGGCATCCGGAGCCTGCAGGAGGGTGGCTGGGCACGCGCGCTGGCCGGCGTGGCGATGTGGGGGGCGGTCGTCGTCGCCGGCGTCGCGATCCTGGCCGGTCAGCAGGCCTACGCGCGTGGGTCGCTCTCCTGGTCGCTGCCGGCCCTGATCCTGCTCGACCCCCTGGCCGCGGTACCGGCCGCCCGGCTGCTGCTCGGTGAGCGGCTGGAGCCCGGGCACGCCGCGATCTGGCTGCCCGCCGCAGTGGTCGCGGCCGTCGGAGTCGTCGTGCTCGCCCGGACCGGTCAGCCACACCCGCAGCAGGAACCGCAGGAACCGGTGGCCCGAGCCGACTGATCCGCCCGGCGATCGAGCGGCCGAGCGGTCACCGGATGCGTACGGGTGGCGTCGAGACCGGGGTCACTGCCCGGAGGCGTCCGCTCCGGTGGGACCTCGCTCCTCGCTCGCGTCATCCGCAGCGGACGGCATCGGTGGGTGCACAGCGGGCCGGATCACCGGTGCTGGGTCGCGTGGCGGTACTCGAGGAGGGCGTTGAGGTTGGCCTCGGCCCGCGTCTGGTGGTCCAGGTTCTGCCGGTCGCTCGTCCTCGCGCAACGCAGTCGGGCGTCGCGCAGCTCGGCGAGAGCGCGGGCGATGAGCACGTCCAGGACGGCGAAGCGGTCCGAGGGGGGCGCGAGGGTCGTCATGGCGGACCTCCCGTGGTCGTCACGGTTCACCTGAACCGGGTGCTGGCGGGACGTCGGACTGCGTCTCCGCCCGACCCGACACTGGTCCGTCGGGGACGGCGCGGTCATCGTCCGCCGCAGACGACCGCGGGGCAGGGGCCGGCACACCCTCGCCCGCGCGTCGGCGGCCCCTGCCGGACCCGGCCGACTTCTCCGGGGAGCCCGCGCCCGACGCGCCTGCGAGCAGGACCCGGGCCCACCGGCGCTCCGGGTCCTGGCCGACCAGCAGAGCGACCAGGAAGAGCGTGAGGGGGATCGCCAGGATCGCGCCCAAGGGCCCCAGGACCACCGTCCAGACGATGACGGACAAGAAGGTCAGCGTGACCGACAGGCCGACGGCGTCGCCGACGACGACCGGCTGGATGACCGACTGCAGGACGAAGTTCGCCACCGTGTAGACGAGCACGACGAGAACCGCCTGACGTGGCCCCCCGTCCAGGAGGGCGAGCAGCGCAGGTGGCGCCAGCCCCAGGAAGAAACCGATGTTGGGGACGTAGTTGGTCAGGAACGACAGCAGGCCCCACAGCAGGGCCAGCGGGACCCCCAGCAGTACCAGGGCGACGTAGTCGACGACGGCGACGGCGAAGCCGAAGATCGTGGTCACGACCAGATAGCGCCGGGTGTTGCGGGCGAAGTCGCCGAAGGCAGCGCGCAGCCGCCAGGTGCCCGGCACCGTGGCCAGCCGCTCGGGCGTCCCGGCGGCGTCGGCCGACATGAACAGCACCGTGGCCAGCACGAGGACCAGCGCACCCACCGCACTCGCCACACCGGCCAGCAGCCCACCGACAGCGGAGACGACCGAGGACAGCGAGAGCGAGCTCACCATCTGTTCCACCTGCTCCCGGCCGACGCCAGCGGCGGCCAGGGCGCCGCGCACGTCGTCCACCCACTGCTCCCACTCGTCGGAGTACTGCGGCAGGACCGTCGCCAGCTGGCCCACCGAGACGACGAGGGCGACGGCGAACGCGATCAGCCCGCCGTTCACGAGCACGACGGTCACCGCGACCGCGAACCCCCGCCGCACGCCGCGGCGGACCAGCACGCCCACCAGCGGGGAGGCGGTGACGGTCAGCACGAACGCCAGGAGGGTGGGGGCGACGATCCCCGAGTAGGTGGAGATCCCCCAGAGCGCGCCGGCCGCGCCGGCGACGCCCAGGACGACGGTCAGCCACAACGGCAGTGCGCGTCCGTTCTCGGGCTCGGGCATGCCGCCACGGTGGTCGCTGTCGCCGGTTCCGGCGTCCCCTCGGGAGGGTGACCCGCGATCAGTCGTAGAGGGCCGAGGTCCTCAGCAGCAGGTCCTGGAGCGAGCGGTTCTCCCCGCTCACGAGCACCCAGACCAGCCCGATGGGGAAGATCGTGCAGAGTGCCGCCCGCGCTGCACACCGCTTCCACCCCAGCCGGACCCCCCGGTCGTCGGCCACGCGCAGCCCCAGCATCCGATCGCCGTACGTGCGGCCGGCCACCGCCCAGGTGACCATGAAGTAGACCGCCTGGACGGCGAGCCCCATGAGGAGCAGCGTCGCCGGCGCCGGTGCGGGGAACGTGAACGTGGTCGGGGACAGCAGGAACCGGGCCGCCGCGACGGCCGCGTAGCCACCGCCCACCAGCACCGCCACGACGAGCACGTCCACCACGTTCGCCAGCGAGCGGGTGACCAGGCCGGCGCGGGCCCCCCGGATGCCGGCGCGTTCCGCCGCGACGGGCAGCGGCGGTGGCGCGTCGTGCCAGGGAGTGCCGTAGGAGGGCCGCTCGTCAGCCGCGGTCACCGGTGTGCCCCGGTTCGTCGTGTCCCGCGGTGCGGTCCTCCGTCGCAGTCCGGCGGCCGCGCCGGTGCAGCAGCCGGTCGACGACCCGTTCCACCGCCCGGTCGGCGTCCGCGCCCTGGTCGCGCACGCTGCGCACCATGTCCGAGGTGACCGAGTCGCTCGAGGCGCGCAGCAGCCCGGGCAGGTCGATCACCGCGACGGCGTACCGGGCCAGGCCGGCGATGTCCGTGCGGGCGATCACCCGGTCGATGTCGGCGCGGTCGACGACGGCGTCGATGTCCACCCGGTCGAGGATGCGGGCGATGTCGACCCGGTCCACGACGGCGTCGAGGTCGACCCGGCTCAGGACGCGGGCGATGTCGGCGCGGTCGACGACGGCGTCGATGTCCACCCGGTCGAGGATGCGGGCGATGTCGACCCGGTCCACGACGGCGTCGAGGTCGACCCGGCTCAGGACGCGGGCGATGTCGGCGCGGTCGACGACGGCGTCGATGTCCACCCGGTCGAGGATGCGGGCGATGTCGACCCGGTCCACGACGGCGTCGAGGTCGACCCGGCTCAGGACGCGGGCGATGTCGGCGCGGTCGACGACGGCGTCGATGTCCACGCGGTCGAGGATGCGGGCGATGTCCGCGCGGTCCATGGCTGCGTCGAGGTCGACCCGCGCCACCACGGCGTCCACGTCCAGCAGCGCGGCGAGCCGGTCCAGGTCGACGTACTGACGGACGAGTGCGGGGACGTCGAGGCGGGCGAGCACCGCACGGGTCACGCCGGGGACGACGCGGTCCGCCATCCCCGACAGCGCACGTACCGCGGCCGACGCCGGGTGCGCGAGCGCGTGCGGCAGCGCGGGTAGGTGCCCGGTCATCGGCAGCCGGGAGACGACGGCGCTCCGGCCCTGGGCAGCGGTCTCCGCGACGTACCGGAGGAGTGCCGTCGCGACCGTGAGGACGGCGACGGCACCGTTGACCGCGTCCTCGACCGCGCTGCCGCCGGGCTGCACGCCGAGGACCGGCGAGGGGGAGGGGGGCGAGGCGCCGGACGGGTCGGGCGGCTGCACCGGCCGGAGATTGCGCACCGGCGGGTCCACCGGGTTCACGGCCACCGGAGGCCGTCGTCCACTGTCGGGATCATGGGGCCTCCCCGGCCATCGGAGCCGTCAGCATCCGTCGAGGACGGCGGATCCCCCTCATCCGAAACGGGTGAGTCGGTCACCCGTTCTCCGCGAGACCCTTCCGGTCGGTCACCTGCTGTTCACCGGAAGGTCCATCCGACAGGACCTTCGGCTCTGTGTGTGCCGGATGGGGGGACGAGGCTGGGCACGGATCGATCGCACATCCGGCTGCGGAGCCGGGGGAGGGGAGCGCGACTTCGGGGGACGGTCCGAGAAGCGAGGGGGAGGACGAGCCATGGTGAGGTCCTCGTCGGCCCGCTCACCCGCTCCTGGAGCGACGGTCCCGCCCGCCACGCGGCAGGGCGTCGCGTTGCTCGCGTCCAAGGTCACCCCACCGCAGCCCGCGCACGCGACGGTGCTGCGGCCGCGTCTGGTCAGCCAGCTCTCCCGGGCCGTTCAGAGGTCCCCGCTGACCCTGCTCAGCGGACCGGCGGGCTCGGGCAAGACCGTGCTCGCGACCTCGTGGCGACAGGCCCAGCAGGACGGCAGACCGGTGGCCTGGCTCACCCTGGACGACTACGACGACGACCCCGCCACCTTCTGGAACTACGTCGTGGGAGCGCTGGCCGCCGCCGGGGTCCCGTGCACCGATCTGCCGTCGCTCGTTCCGGGGGAGGCCCCGCCGGGCTGGTTCGTCCCGCAGTTGGCCGCACACCTGGCTGCGCTGCCGCGGACGGTGGTGCTGGTGGTCGACGACGCTGACCACGTGAGGGATCGGGCGATCACCAACGGTCTCGACCTGCTCGTCCGCCACGGGGGGAGCCGGCTGCGACTGGTGCTGTGCGCTCGCGCCGACCCGCTGCTGCCGCTCCACCAGTACCGCCTGGCGGGGACCGTGTCCGAGATCCGCGGCGACGAGCTGGCGTTCACGCCGGAGGAGAACCACGACCTGCTCACCGCCATGGGCGTCCCGGTGTCGCCGGAGGTCGCCCGGGCGCTGTGCACCGAGGCGCAGGGCTGGGCGGTCGGCCTGCGGCTGGCCGCCGCTCCACTCAAGCAGGGGGCGTCACCGGAGCACCTGGTGACGTCGCTGGCGCACGACGACGGGAGCGTGGCCCAGTACCTGTTCGCGGAGGTGCTCCAGCGGCAACCGGCCAGCGTCCGGCGGTTCCTGATGCGGGTCAGCGTGACGGCGGAGTGCTGGCCGGACCTGGTGGACCGGCTCTGCGGACGGCCGATCGGCCGGCGGGTCCTCGCCGGGCTGGCGCGGGCCAACGCCTTCGTGGAGGAGTTCCCCGGGGCGCCCGAGGGGTTCCGGATCCACCCGCTGTTCCGCGAGATGCTGCAGGCCCAGCTGGCCTACGACCACCCCGGTGAGGTCGCCGGCCTGCACCGCACCTGCGCGGCCTGGTACGCCGAGGCGGGCCGGTCCCCGGAGGCGGTGGGGCACGCCGTCGCCGCGGGGGACTGGGACTTCGCCACCCGGGTGCTCATCGACGACCTGCTGGTCATGCGCCTGCTGGCCCACCGGTCGGACCCTGCGCTGCCGGGCGTGCAAGCCCTCCCGGCGCAGTTCCCCGGCCCCGAGGCCGCCGTCATCCGCAGCGCCGCCGCGCTGGCCGGAGGACACGTGCCCACACCGGCCGACCTCGCCGCGGTCGCGACCGCTCGCGGGGAGGGGCATCGGATGATGCTCCGCGTGTCGGCTGCGCTGACCTGCCTCGTGGCGGATGCCGCAGCGGCCACCGCCCCCAGTGCACTGCTGGCCGAGGCCGACGCCGCCGGTTCCCTCGTGGCCGCGCTCCCCGGCGAGGAGCGACGCGAGCACCGGGAGTGTGCGGCGGTGCTGAGTTCCGTGCGCGCGCTCGCGGCACTCGGCACCGACGCGCCGGACCGACAGCTGCTCGCGGGACTGCGCAGCGCCGCGGCCGCCGCCCAGACGGCGGCCTCCCGCAGCCTGCGCAGCCGCACCGTCGCCCACCTCGCGGTTCTGGAGGCGCTGGACGGCCACCTGACCCGAGCCGCCCACCTGGCCGAGGAGGCCGAGGCGCTCGCGAGCGACGAGGGCCGGGAGGAGGCCGAACGGGAACCGGCCGCGGCGGCCGCGCTGGCATGGGTCCACCTGCGCCGCTACTCCCTCACCGAGGCGCGCGAGTGGCTGGTCCGGGCTCGGGCCCGCACGAGGGACCGGGACGGCGGGCCCTCCGCCGCTGCGACGACACCACCGCTGCTGGCGGTGCTGCAGAGCCAGCTGTTCCGGCTCCGGCACGAGTACGACGCAGCCGAGCAGTGCCTGGGCCCGCACCTGCGCGGCCCGCGCCTGCCCCGGTGGGTGGCCGAGCAGGTCGTCGCTGAGCTGGTCCGGCTCGCGGTGGCGCGAGGGCACGTCGACGAGGGGCTGGCGATCCTCCAGGACACCACCGCCGACGAGCCGTGGAGCCGGCGGCTGCGCGACACGGTCGGACTGCTGTCCGGCGCCCCGGCCGCGCCCGCGCCGACCGAGGCCGAGCCCCCCGCGGTTCCGGCGGCGGCGGTGGAGTCCTCGGTGATCCGGGCGTGCCAACTCCTGGAGGCCGGCCGCGTGCCCGCCGCGGCGGAGCAGCTCGCCGCGGCGCTGGAGCTCGCACGACCGGAGCTGCTGCGCTGGCCCTTCATCGACACACCGCCCCAGGCACGCCGTCTGCTGCGCACCCACCCCCGGTTGCAGGAGCCCGCTGCGTGGCTGAGTCCGTCATCGACCGCCCAGCCGCGCCCCGACGGGCAACGCCGCGCGGCGCGGTCCGAGGTGGCGCAGGTCATCCAGGAACTCAGCGACCGGGAGATGGAGGTCCTCCAGCACCTGGCCGGGATGCTGTCCACGGCGGAGATCGCGGCGACCATGTTCATCTCGGTGAACACCGTCCGCACGCACATCCGGAGCATCCTGCGCAAGCTCGCCGTCAGCAGGCGCAACCAGGCCGTCCGCCGGGCCCGCGAGCGTGGCCTGCTCTGAGTTCATGCCCGGGGGACGAGGCGGGCGAGGTGCTTGCGCGCCACCGTGGTGGGGTTCGTACGGCTCACGGCCGGCGGGGCCGGCCAGGAGGGAGCGGTGGCCATGGAAGCGGCGCGGAACCGGTTCGAGCTGCGTATCGGGACAGTCCTGAGCCCGGCGGCGCTGGCCGCGTTCCGGGTTCCCCTCGAACCGACCAGCGTGCCGCGGAACACGGTGTACCGGCTGCGCATCCCCGCCGACCGCGACCTCACCGACGTCGTGCACCGGCTGATCGAGCGGCACGTGGAGCTGCTGGAGATCCGCCGGGGCGCTGAGCCGCCGCGCCGCAGTCGTCGCCGGCCGACAGGTGACGAGCTCGACGCCCCCGGATGCGACGACGACGGCGCCGGCGTCGTCGTCCCCTTCCGGACCGGGACCGCCGGCCCCGACTCCCGGCCACCGCTCGGGCCGGCTCCGCACCCACCGGACGCCTGCTCAGCCGGGTGACCGGCGCCGCCGTTCATGCGGTGCGGACGATGCCGAGCCGCCGCAGCGGCGACACGCTGCTGACGCACGACCACCCAGGACCTCGCCCGTCACCCCCTTGCACAGGGCGGCCCGGAACCGAGGCCGGACCAAGGAGGACAGGCACATGACGGACACCTCGCACCGCCGCTCGCCGGCGACCGACGAGAGTTACGAGCAGGGACCCAGCGCCTGGGCAGGGTGGGTCGTCTTCGGCGGCGTCATGCTGATCATGATGGGGACGTTCCAGGCGATCCAGGGGCTCATCGCCGTGTTCGACGACGGCTTCTACCTGGTCCGCCCGAGCGGCCTCGTGGTCGACGTGGACTACAACACCTGGGGATGGACCCACATCATCATCGGCGTCGTCGCCGTCCTGGCCGGGGTGGGCCTCCTGGCAGGGAACATGGCGGCCCGGGTCGTCGGTGTCGGGATCGCGTTCCTGAGCGCCCTGGTGAACCTGGCGTTCATCTCCGCCTACCCCGTGTGGTCGGTCATCCTGATCGCACTCGACGTCATCGTGATCTACGCGATCATCGTCCACGGGCGCGAGTTGAAGAGCCAGTACCGCTGACCGCAGTGGGCGCGGGTGCCCGTCCTCGAGGGGACGGGCACCCGCGCCGCGTCCCCGCCGGGACGGGCCACGCCCGTCCCGGCGTCTCCTCGTGCCGGAGCAGTTGATGGTGCTCGTCCCGCCGTCCGGGGCTGGGGTCTTCCCCGTCGGCGCGGCGGTCGTCGTCGCGGTCGACGTCGTGCTCGTGTACCCCGTCACCGTGCACGGCGCGCTGCGTTCGCCGTCCTACTGCCGACGGAGCAGATCGTCCGCGCCGGGTGACGTGGGGACCGGCAGCGCCCCGGCACCGTGGGGACGTCCCCGAGAAATCCCGTTCCTCGTCCCTTTGGGGGAGACATGACCGCTGACCTCGAGCAGGTCTCCGACCTCGACCAGATGGGACCGATCGACTACCTCGTCGTGGCGTTCCCGACCGAGCGCATGACGGGGGAGGCCTTCCCGCTGCTGATCGACCTCGTGGACCGGGGTGTCATCCGCATCCTCGACCTCGAGTTCATCCGGAAGGACGAGGACGGCACCGTCACGACGCTGAGCCAGCTCGACCTGGAGCGCATGAAGGTCGTCGAGGCGGCGCTGTTCGAGGGTGCGGCCTCCGGTCTGCTCCGCCCGGACGACCTCGCCGAGGCCGCCGCGGCACTGGACCCCGGGACCGCCGCGGGCGTCCTGGTCTACGAGAACGTCTGGGCCACCCCGTTCGCGGCCGCGCTGCGTCGGTCCGGCGGCATGCTGGTGGCGGCCGGCCACATCCCCGTGCAGGACCTGGTGGCGGCGCTCGACGAGATCGAGGCCGAGGAGAGGACCACCACCGAGGGCTCCGAGCCGTCGCGGCCGGTGGGCTGACCGGTCCGGACGGGCGGTGCCCGGCGGGTTCAGAGCAGCCGGGTGCCCCACTCGGGTTCGACCGCCGCCCAACCCTGCGCCCACCGGCGTTGCCGGTGGGCGTCCAGGGCGGCGCAGAGAACGACGTAGAGGGTCCACGTCGCGAGCGGGACCCCGAGGAGGAAGACCGCCCCGACCCCCATGGCCGAGCCGTCGATGCGGCTGCGGTCCATCGGCGGGCTGGTGACGTGCCCGTCGTCGCGGTCGACCCACACGGGGACTGCCGTCCCGGCGGCCGTGTGGGGGCTGACCAGCACGATGCCCTCGCGCTCCGTCCCGCCCGGGACCGGCCAGACCGCACGGGCCGGCACCGTCACCGGCTCCTGCTCGCCGTAGCCGCTGGCGCCGGCCTCCGGCGCGTCCTCGAGCAGGACGGCGTCCACGCGGGACCGTTCGGCCGCTCCGGCCGCGGCCAGCGCCTCGAGCCGCGACGTGGTGGCAGCCGTGGCGGCCACGGCCAGCGGAGGGGCGACCAGCAGGGCGAGGACGACGACGAGCCGGCCGGCCACCTGCAGCCGGTCCGAGCCACGCTTCAGTGGCCCCGAACCCAGGGTGAACCGCCGCAGTGAGCGCCGGAGCGCGGTGTCGGTGGAAGTGCTCATGGCCACGGCCCTCGGTTCCTGACGTCTGCGGACCGGAGAGACTGGGCGGGACGCTCAGACCAGCACGCGCCGCTTGAGCTGCTCGAACTCCTCCTGGCTGATCGCCCCGCGGTCGAGCAGCTCCTTGCCGCGGGCGATCTCGTCGATCCCGCGGTAGCCCGGGGCGGCCACCGAGCGGATGTGCTCGTCAGCCCGCTGCTTCGCCTCGGCCACCCGCTCCACGTCGCGGTCGGCCATCGCCCGCCCCTGGGTGATCAGGTACGTGAGTGAGCCGATGAGGGGGACGACGATGACGAACACCGTCCAGGCGGCCTTCCCCCAGCCCGAGACGTCCCGCCGGCGGAAGAGGTCGCCGAAGACGGTGATGAGCAGCCAGAAGTACGCCATCAGGGCGAAGAACAGGACGAACGTCCACAGCAGGTCGGCGAGTGGGTAGTCGGCTGCAACCGTGGTCATGGTGCACCTCCGGGAGAGGGTGTCTCCCGCCCAGCATGGGGACCGGCGGGCGGGGCCCCATCGCCCCGACCGGATGACTCCGCGTGGCCGTCGAGCGGCCGGCGCCCGGGATCGCGAGGTCCGTCGGAGCACTCCGGCCGGGCACCCGGCCACCGGTGGCCACCTCATCGGCCGGGCACCCCGGCCACCGGTGGCCGCCTCATCCACGGAGGACGAGGCAACCGGCCCTCCGACCCGCGAGGCTCCGGGGATCGGATCGGACCTCACGCGTCCCCGGGGAACCGGCGGCGGCGGTCGTCCGGCTCGTTGAGCGGTTCCTGCGGCGAACTCCCGCCGCGCGGCGCCCGCCTCGAGCGAAGGAGCAGTGCAGATGGGACGTCAGGTGTACGAACTCCGTGTGCGCGGACCGGTCCCCGCCGAGCTCCTCGACGAGATCGGCGCGGAGGACCTCGGCGAGGAGCCGCCACTGACCATCCTGCGGACAGAACCCACGGATCAGCCCGGTCTGCACGGCATGCTGCAGCGCCTGAGCAGCCTGGGCCTGGTCCTGATGGAGGTCCGCACGACCGGACCGGAGCCCTACGTCGACGACTCGACGTGAGCAGTCCGGGCCGCGTGCCCTCCGGCCCGTCCGTGATCGGCTCGCGTGCGAGGGAGCGTGATGCCCGATGTCCCCCGTCCTGGTGGCGCTGGGCGGCGTCGCCCTCGTCGGGACGACGGTCGTCGTCCTGGCGGTGTGGGGCCGGATCCGCTATGACCGTGAGCTGCCCTTCTTCCGCTGTCGCGTCAGCGCGCCCCCGTGGTCGCGCCGGGGGCAGCACGCGCGATGGTGTCTCCGGCGCACGCGTGCGGCATGGGTCGACGGCGTGCTCCTGCTCCGGTCCGGCCTGCTGCGGCTGTGGCTCACGCCGCTCGCGGTCGGGGTCGGCCGGGAGGTGACGGTGGAGGCCCTGGAGCCGGGGCAGGTGCGCGGACTGGGGCGGCGCCCGGTCGCCCTGCGGTTCACCGCGCACGACGGCTGTCAGATGGAGGTCGCGGCGGCGCACGAGGACGTCGGCCGGCTGGTGGGGCCCTTCCTCACGGCGGCCCTGTCCGGGCTCCCCGAGGCTCCCCGCGAGCGGGGCGTCTGACCTCGGCTGTCATCCGACCGGGGTGATGAGCCCGCGGGCCGGTGTTCGCGAGGCTCTGCGGCGATCACCCGGACCACGAGGAGGACCCCATGCCGCTGCTCGACCTGTTCTGGACGATGTTCCTCTTCTTCTGCTGGATCCTCTGGTTCTGGTTGCTGTTCCGCGTCTACGGGGACCTCTTCTCGCGCCGCGACATCGGGGGCGGGGCCAAGACCGGCTGGGTGGTCTTCACGATCCTGCTGCCCTACCTGGGGGTCTTCGTGTACCTGATCTCCCAGGGCCGCTCCATGGCCGAGCGCACCGAGCGCGTGGTCGAGCGGCAGCGCGCCGCCACCGACGCCTACATCCGGTCGGTGGCCGCCGACGCCGACACGGTCCAGTCGGCGAAGGCCCGCGACCTCCTGGACAGCGGCGCCATCACCCGGGACGAGTACGACCGAATGGTGCCGAAGGTCCCCAGCTGATCACTGCGCTCCACCACAGCGGCACCCCGGCCGGCGGCCGGGGTGCCGCCGTCGTGTCCGCGGCTGCGGGGGACACCGGCACAGGTCGCGGCCGTCGGCAGGGTGGATCCGGGCGCCGGCCGGGTGCGGTCGGACGGGCCTCGGCGTGGGACACGAGAACTCCGGGTCGTCGGTGAGGCGTCAGCGCCCACACCGTCGCCCGGGGGTCTCCTGGTCGTCTCGGTCCGCTGTGCCGTCGACGACGCTGGAGGAACCACGGTCAGGCGGCCGTGACCCGGCGAGGTCCGTGGGGGAGGAGGAGGGCGGCGACCCACCCGACGATCGCGAAGCACCCGACCACCACGATCGCGGTCAGGAACGGCGGGTTGCCGCCGGCCGTCGCCGCGACGATCACCGATCCGGCGACCGCCACGCCCAGCGACGAGCCGAGGTTCGACGCGCTCCGGGAGACGCCGGAGATGTCGCCCTGGACGTCCTCCGGCCACGCCGACTGCACGACGTTGACCGACGCGGTGAGCATGGCGCCGACGCCGAACCCCATGAGGAACAGGCCGGGCCAGAAGGTCCAGACGGCCGAGTCCTGCCGGACCAGGGCGACGAGGAGGGCCAGCCCGACGACGGTCAGGGTGAACCCGGCCCGGATCAGCAGGCGCTGCGGGTGCCGGCTGGCCATCCGCTGGGCCATCCCGGACGAGATCAGGACACCGATCGTGGCCGGCACCAGCATGAGGCCGGTCTGGATCGCCGAGTAGCCGCGCTCCTGCTGCAGGAACACCGAGATGACGAAGAAGGCGCCCTGCATCACCAGCCACTGGATGCTCTGGGTGACCAGACCGAGGTTCGACGTGCGGTTCCGGAACAGGCGGACCGAGACCAGGGGTGTGCGGCCGCCGCGCTCCCGGGCCCGTGCGTACACGAAGAACCCGGCCAGGACGAGCACGCCCAGGGCGACGTAGGTCCACACCAGGGGCGAGACCCAGCCGCGGGTGTTGGTCTGCAGGATCCCGAAGACGACGAGGAACAGCCCGGCCGCCGACAGGACCGCGCCGAGGCCGTCGAAGTGGGGTCGTTCGGCCGGCAGCGGCGGGTCGTCGATCCGGCGGGCCAGGAGCGCGATCAGGGCCACCACGACCACCTGGAGCAGGAACGAGGCCCGCCAGCTGACGTAGCTGGTGACCAGGCCACCGATCAGCGGCCCGGCGGCAGCGCCCAGGCCCGCGGCCCCGCTGACGACGCCGAACCACTTGGCCCGGGTCTTCAGGTCGTCGAAGAGCACGGTGACGAGGATGTAGATCGGCGGGATCATGAGCGCCGAGCCGATGCCCTCGAGCAGCGAGTAGCCGATGGTCAGCAGCACCAGCCCCGGGGCCACGGCGGCCAGGAGCGCACCGGCGCCGTAGACCAGCAGGCCGAGGATGAAGCAGTACTTGCGCCCCCAGATGTCGGTGAGCTTGCTCCCGGGGATCATCAGTGCCGCCATCGTCAGCGTGAACAGCGTGATGGTCGTCTGGATCCCCGCGACGTCGGTGTCCAGGTCGTCGGCGATCGTGCTGATCGCGACGTTCATGTTCGAGGCGGCGTAGCTGGCGATGAACTGGGCCAGGGCGAGGGGGAGGACCACGGTCCCCGCCCGCGCCGGTGCCGGACCGGTGCCGATCGTGGTCATGACGTGTCCTCCGTGGTCGGCGCCGGCCGGCGTGCGGTGTGCACTACGAGGAGCGCTGCTCCGGGACCTGGTCGGCCAGAGCGGCCGCGCCGAGGACCCCGCGCAGGTTCGCGCCGTTCCCCAGCGTCGCGACGGGGACCGTCGCCGGACCTCACCCGCTCCGGACGAGGGCCGGACCGGGCAGCGGGGGCTGCGCCCGTCGGGGCCTGCGTCGAGGGGGCCCCGCGGCATCGACGACGGCCAGGGGGTGGCGACCTGCGGGAGGTCGCCGATCTGCTCGCCGGTGAGGGTGATCCGCCCGGAGCACCGCCCCCGTCGTCACCGTGGGCGGGCATCCCCGCGAAGGGGGTGCGGTTCCGTCTCCCGCTCGGCGGTCCAGCGCAGGCGCTTCATCCCTGAGGGGTGATGAGACCGAGCGCCTCCGGAACCAGGCTGGTCCGCTGTCCGCCGGGTGCGGTCGCGCGCCTGCTGCGGGAGAGGAGGAACCGTGCGCCGTTTCGTCACGGGACTGCTGGTCCTGGTCAGCGCTGTCGCCCTGGTCCTGGCGAGCACCTCGTTGTGGACCCGTCACAACGTGGTCAACACGCAGGTCTTCGTGACCAACGTGGAGACGATGGTCGACCTGCCTGAGGTGGAGTCGCGCATCACCGAGCGCGTCACGTCCACCGTGATGGACAACGCGGAGGTGCAGCAGGTCATCGACGACGCGCTCACCGTCCTGCCGCCCCGCCTGCAGGTGTTCCGGTCGACGGTGGAGGAGGGCATCGGCTCGCTCGTGTCGGCCGGCGTCCGCCGGTTGCTCACCGACGACCCGTTCCGACCGCTGACGCAGGCCGCGCTCACCTCCGCGCACGACCAGCTGATCGCCGGGGAGCCGGTGCGGTTCACCCTCGGTCAGGCCAAGGACCGTGTGCCCGACTCGGCGAAGGACGGCATCGCCGGCCAGATCCTCGACCTGCTGCCGGACGACGTGGGCGTGACGATCCTGGCCCCCGCCGACGCTCCGCAGATCTACACCGCGATCGACCTGCTGAAGTCGGTCTGGTGGTGGCTGGGGCTGCTGGCGCTGGGCACGCTCGCCGGCGCCCTCGGCGTGTCCCGGCGTCGCCGCGCCACGCTGCGGGCGTGGGCCGTGACCACCACGGTGCTCACGCTGCTCGTGCTGCTCGCGCTCCGGGTCGCACGCGGGGTGCTCCTGCCGCAGGTGCGCCCCGACAACCGGGACGCCGTCGGTGCGATCTACGACGTGCTCGCCGCGAGCCTGCGGTCCTGGACGCTCTGGTTGCTCGCAGCCGCCCTGCTCGTCCTCGTGCTGACCCTCGTCTGGGGCCGGCTCGGCATCGTGGCCGGGGTGCGGCGCGGGGTGGCCTCGGCGCGGGTGCAGGTGCAGCGCAGGCGTGAGGCCCGGGCAGCCACTGCGGCGGGGACCGCGGCCGCCACCGGGGACACGGAGGAGGCGGCCGCAGGGGTCCGGGAATTCTGGACCCGGCGCGTCACCGTCTGGACGCAGGCCTTCGCCGAGGGCCTGGACCTGCCGGAGCGGGCGGTCCGCCTCGGTGCGGTGGTGCGTGACCACCACGGCCCCGCGCGGTGGGCCGGCATCGCCATCGGCGCGCTGGTGCTGCTCTTCTGGCCCGCGCCGACCCTGTCGGTGCTGATCTGGATCGCTGCCCTCGTCGCGCTCTACCTCGGGGCTCTGGAGTGGCTGCGGAGCCGGGCCCCGGAGCCGGCACCCGCGGAGCAGCCCGCGTCGTCCGGGGCCGTGCTCTCGACCGGTCCGGACGGCATCGCCGGCGGCGGCGCCCCGGTGACTCCTGGAGCCGTCCCCGCCCCCCGTGCAGGTGTCCTCCGGGTCGACGGCGCGGCCGAGGGCGCGCGGGTCGGCGCTCCGGTCGCGACCGCGGTGGAGCCGGCCCCGGCTGCGGCACCGTTCGTCCCGGCGGCGCTCACGCCCGAGACGATCTCCACGCTCAACGACCGCCTGGACCTGCTCGTCCGCCTGGGCGCCGCCCGGGACGCCGGCGTCCTCACCGACGAGGAGTTCGGCCGCGAGAAGAACCGGCTGCTCGGCGTCTGACGCGGTTCAGCCGGCCGCGCCGGACGGTGACCCCCGGGCCGGGCCGGGGGTGACCCCGGACCGGGGGAGTGCGCTCAGGTGTCCGTCCGGGCCAGCACGCGGCCGGCGGCGGCCTCGGCCAGCTGGCGGTGGTCGCCCTCGTTCACGTCGGCGCAGGCGGCGGCGAAGTCGGTCAGGGCGTTCTCGAAGGCGGCCGAGGAGCCGAGGTACCCGGCGATCGCGATCCGGTCACCGGAGCGGGCGTGTGCGCGGGCGAGGCACCAGGCGCACAGCTCGCCGTAGATCCCCAGCCCGTCGACACGCAGCTCCTCCACCTCCATCGAGCCCTTCCAGTCACGCAGCTGCCGCACGGAGAAGTCCCGCTCGACGCCGTCGATGCCTGCCGTCCGCTGCCAGCCCAGGGAGATGTCGCTCGCCTGCTGCATCAGCCGCTGGCCGGCCACGACCCGCTGTCCCTGGTTGGCGTGGCGGCTGCGCCCCAGGAACTCCGCGTGCACCGACCGCGTCGCCTCCTTGATCTGCAGCAGCAGCGGGTCGTCCGTGTCGCGTCCGACGAGCAGGACGACCCAGCAGCGGGTGCCGACACTGCCCACGCCGACGACCTTGCGGGCCATGTCGACGAAGGAGTAGCGCTCGAGCAGGGCGCGGCGGTCGGACTGCAGGGAACCGCGGTACTGCCGGATGAGCGCGTGGAAGGCCGCCTCCAGGTCCCGCTCCTCGATCTCGGGCACCAGGTCGCGCAGTGGCACGAGCAGCGGGGGCTCCGCGCGGATGCGCAACCGCCCGTCGACGACCTTGGTCAGCTTGCCGAAGGCTGCAGCGTGTCCCGCGTCCGTGCCCGTTCCAGCGCACGGGTCAGCCGCTTGCGCATGCCCGCCTCCAGCCGTGGCGCGAGCTGGTCGCGGAACTCCTCGGCGTCGAGCCGCGAGTACCAGACCTCGATGTCACGGGCCGCCGCGAACTCCGCCATCGCGGCTCGGTAACGCGCGCCGGCGAGGTCGGCGGCCATGACGCGGGCGGCGCCCCGGTAGTAGGCGAAGGGGGACTGGAGCATCCGTCCGTAGCGGATCGGCCCGAGCTCCGGCAGCCGGTCGACCGCCTGCTCCTCGAGCAGGGTCAGCGGGTCGCGGGAGCGCGTCGCCCGAGGGGACTCGGCGTGCGCGTCGAGGGGCACGGCCGCGCGCAGCGCCTTGCCGGTGGCCTTCCGCTGCTGCGGTGTGGGGCGGCCGTTCTGGGCAGCGGCCTGGTCCGGGGGGACCGCGGTCGCGGTCAGCACGACGTGCTCACCTCGTCGATGAGGGCGCCGGCAGCACGGACGAGGACGCCGCCGCACTCGAGGGCGCCGCGCTCGACGACGAGCCCGCGTCCGAGCAGGCGGCGATCGCCACCGAGATGACGACGGTCTCGATCCCGGCTGTCGTACTCCTGCCTCCTGACCCGACGGTCCCCGGCCGGGGCGGGCGGCTGCGTCATCCGGGGGGGATGAGGTCAACCCACCGGGCCGGAGGCGAACCTCGGCAGCCAGGAACGCCACTCGGGGAGGAACCGACATGACCGCCAACGTGTCCAGCCCCTACGCGGCCGCCCCGGCGGGGCACACGGGGCTGCGGGTCGCGGTCGGGCTGCTCGGCCTGGCCGTCGTCGTCCTCGGGATCGTGCTGCTGTTCAACCCCGTCGCCGCCGCGCGCAGCCTGGCGTTGCTGGTCGGCCTGGCCTTCGTCGTCGGCGGGCTGCTGGAGATCGCCGTCGGGTGGGACGCCGAGCGGCACCGCACGGGGTCGCTCGTACTGGGAGCGGTCCTCGTGGTCGGTGGCGTCCTGGCCGTGTTCTGGCCGGGCGTCACGCTCTGGACGCTGGTGCTGATCACCGGGCTGTCCCTGATCGTCCACGGCGCAGGCCGGGCCGGCCTCGCCGTCGTCGCGCGGCGGGAGATCCCCGGGTGGGGCTGGCTGGTCGCGCTCGGCGCGGTCAACGTCATCGTGGGCGTGCTGGCCATCTCCTGGCCCCAGGCGACGGTCCTGGTGCTGTGCATCGTCTTCGGCCTGCAGGTCGCATTCCTCGGCGTGGCGCTGGTCGCCGCCGCCTTCTGGCGACCCGGCACCCGGCGGGAACACCCGTCGATGGGTTGAGCACCACCGAGCCGGCCGGCCGGCCGGCTCGGCACCGACCAGAACAGAGGAGCCGACATGCCAGGACTGCTGCGTGGTGTGGCCCGCACCGCCGTCGTCGCGGGGACGGCGACCGCCGTGTCCAACCGCGTCTCCCGCCGCCAGGGCAACCGCTGGGCCGGCCAGCAACAGGCTCAGGCAGCGCCGGAACCGCAGTACGCCGAGCCGGCCGGACCGCCACGCACCGACACGAACACCAAGCTGGCCCAGCTGCGCGAGCTGGCCCAGCTCCGGGACTCCGGCGTCCTCGACTCCGCCGAGTTCGAGCTCCAGAAGAGCCAGATCCTCAACTCCTGACCCCGGACCACTCCGGTTCCGGTCGCGCACACCCGAGGAGAAGTCGATGGCCACCATGACCGTCTGGAAGTTCCCCACCGCCCACGGCGCAGACAGAGCCGAGGCGACGCTCAAGGACCTGCAGCGCAGGGAGCTGATCCAGATCCACGACGCGGCGATCGTGTCCTGGCCGGAGGGGGCGAAGAAGCCGAAGACGAGGCAGCTCCGCAACATGACCTCGGCCGGTGCTCTCGGCGGTGCGTTCTGGGGGATGCTGTTCGGCCTGATCTTCTTCGTCCCGCTGCTGGGCATGGCGATCGGCGCCGGGATGGGGGCCCTGACCGGCAGCATGGCCGACGTCGGCATCGACGACAGCTTCATCCGCCGGATGCGGGAGGAGATCCAGCCGGGGACCTCGGCCCTGTTCGTCCTCTCGTCGAACGCGGTGGTCGACAAGGTGAAGGAGGCGTTCGAGGGTCAGCAGATGATCCTGGTCGAGACGAACCTCAGCCACGAGCAGGAGGGCAAGCTGCGCGAGGTCTTCTCCGAGGAGGATGAGGAGCGGAGCGGAGCGACGACGGGCTGAGCGCGATCCCCGACCAGGGGCCTGGCTGCCCGGCAGCCGGGCCCCTGCAGTGTCCCCGGCCCGGCAGGCACTGGGTCCGCGGCCGCCCGGTCGCAGCCGTACCACCTCGACGTCGCGCACCACACGGCCAGCGAGCGCGTCGTGGTGGAACGCCTCTCCCGCGCGCCGGTCTGACGCCCCACCCCAGGGACCGCGGACCGGCGTCATCCGCCTGGGGGGATGACCCGCGGGCGGCCTCACGCCAGGTTGCCGGCATCACGGTCGCGGGACCACGCGCACGGTCGGAGGACGACGATGGCGGACGACAGAGCCCGGCGGATCGCAGACGCGATCACCCCCCTGCGGGTCGAGCCGGGGACGAAGGTGCGTCTCGGCAAGGACTTCGACCCCCGCTACAAGGCGAGCTTCGTCAAGAAGGCCGACGGTCTCGACCTCCTGCAGACCGGCGTCGGGCTGCTGGCCGAGTACCAGGCCCGTCTGGCCGCGCAGGACACCTACGGCGTGCTGGTGTGCCTGCAGTCGCTCGACGCCGGCGGCAAGGACGGGACCATCCGGCACGTGATGAGCGGGGTCAACCCGCAGGGCGTGCACGTGCACGGCTTCAAGGCACCCTCGAGCGAGGAGCTCGACCACGACTTCCTCTGGCGCTATGCCCGGAAGCTGCCGGCCCGCGGGGAGATCGGCATCTTCAACCGGTCGCAATACGAGGAGGTGCTGGTGGTCCGGGTGCACCCCGAGATCCTGGAGCGCCAGCAGCTGCCCCCGCAGGCGAGGGGTCACGACATCTGGGCGCGCCGCTACCAGCAGATCAACGACTGGGAGCGCTACCTGACCGACAACGGGTTCGTCGTCGTCAAGCTCTTCCTGAACCTGTCCAAGGAGGAGCAGCGGCGGCGCTTCCTGGCCCGCATCGACCTCGCCGAGAAGAACTGGAAGTTCTCTGCCAACGACGTGACCGAGCGCCGCTTCTGGGACGACTACCAGGCCGCCTTCTCCGAGATGCTGTCGGCCACGAGCACGAAGTGGGCGCCGTGGTACGTGATCCCGGCCGACCGGAAGTGGTTCGCCCGGATCTGCGTCTCCGCGGTCCTCGCGCACACGCTGATGCAGATCGACCCCCGGTACCCCGTCGTCAGTGACGAGGCCAAGGAGCGGCTGCGCGCCGCCCGGGTGGAGCTCGAGGCCGAGGCGGGGACCGGCGACCACCCCTCCCGCGGGAACGGGCACGGCCGGGGCGACGCTGCCCGCGGCCGGCGCGGGGCCCGCACCGTGCACGAGGTGGCGGTCCCGGCCGGGTGAGCCGCGTGATCCGCCCCGGGGATTCATCCACAGAGGGGGAGGACCCGCCGCACCTGCCCGGATGCAATGGCGAGGCCACTCTCCACCAGCGACAGGAGAGTCGGCAGGAGATCGTCGTCGCCCTCGGCGGCATCGGTTCGCTGGACCAGTTGTCCTCGATGCTCGCCGGCGACGGCGGGACCCGCACCTCGATGCACGCCGAGGGGATGGAGACCCGATGAGCGCTCCGACCAACCGGGTCTCGGCCCAGCCGACGATCCCCGTCCAGCGGACGGCGAGCGCGGGGGGACTCCCGCCGTACCTGTGTCCCGCCGAGCAGGTGGTGATCGACTACGGCGCGGACGTGCAGAGCGGGCTGACCCACCGGGAGGCCGCGCAGCGTCTGCAGGAGATCGGGCCGAACAGGCTCACCAGCGAGAAGCCGCCGTCGATCTGGGCGGTGGCGCTGTCGCAGTTGCGCGATCCGATGAACATCATGCTGATCGTGGTGGCGGTGGCCAGCCTGCTGATCAGCCAGGTGTCCACGGCGGTGCTGGTGGCCGCGCTGGTGCTGCTCAACGTGCTGCTCGGCACCCGGCAGGACATGAAGGCCCGGGCGAGTGTCGATGCCCTGTCCAAGCTGCAGGTGCCGCAGTCCCGGGTGCTGCGGGAGGGGCAGCTGGAGATGATCCCGGCCGAGGAGGTCGTGCCCGGGGACGTGGTGCGGCTGGAGGCCGGTGACATCGTGCCGGCCGACGGGCGGGTCGTCGCCGCGGCCACGCTGGAGACGCAGGAGGCGGCGCTGACCGGGGAGAGCGCCCCGATCAGCAAGGGCGCGGAGACGCTCGCCGGGCCCGATGTCGGGCTCGGTGACCGGGTGAACATGCTGTTCCAGAACACCTCGGTCACCCGCGGCACGGCGAGCATGGTCGTCACGGCGACCGGCATGCAGACCGAGATGGGCAAGATCGCCACGATGCTCACGTCGGTGGACCGGACCCGGTCGCCGCTGCAGAAGGAACTCGACGGCCTCACCCGGCTGCTCGGCATCGTCGCGTGGACGGCGGTGGCGCTGATCGTGGTCGTCGGCCTGGCCCGGGACCTGCCCATCGAGGACGTGCTGCTGCTGGGGACGGCCATGGCCATCTCGGCGATCCCGACCGGGCTGCCGACGTTCGTACAGGCGATGCTGTCCTTCGGGGCCCGGCAGCTGGCCGAGGCCAAGGCGGTGGTGAAGAACCTGACCGATGTGGAGACCCTCGGCGCGACCAGTGTGATCAACACCGACAAGACCGGCACGCTGACGCTGAACCAGATGATGGTGTCGACCCTGTACGTCGACGGTGCCTGGTTCACCGTGGACGGCGAGGGTTACCGGAAGTCCGGCGGGATCCGCGCGGTGGCCGGTAGCGAGCTCCCCGACTTCACCCGGCTGGCCTACGCGCTGGTGCTGGACAGTGACGCCACCGTCGGCGACGACGGTGCGGTGATCGGCGATCCGACCGAGGCGGCGCTGGTGGTGCTGGCCGCCAAGCTCGGGGTGGACGCCGATCAGACCCGGCGGGCCTATCCGCGGCTGGCGGAGGTGCCGTTCGACTCCGAGTACAAGTTCATGGCCACCTTCCACCGGGTGGAGATCGACGGCGCCCACTACGTGGTGGAGCTGGTCAAGGGCGCTCCCGACGTCGTGCTGGGCCGGTGCAGCACGGCCGGGGGGCCGTTCCGTTCGCCCGCGGTGCCGATCGGGCCGGAGCGCGACCGGATCGAGGCGGCCAACCGGCACATGGGCGAGCAGGGCCTCCGCGTGCTGGCCTTCGCCGCCCGGCTGGTGCGTGACGACGAGGTCGCCGTCCTGCAGGCCGATCCGATGGCGTTGACCACCGAGCTGGGTTTCGTGGGGATGGTGGGCATCATCGATCCGTTGCGGCCGTCGGCGAAGGCCGCCGTGGAGACCGCGCTGCGGGCCGGCATCGACGTCCGGATGATCACCGGTGACCACGCCGTCACCGCGCACGCCATCGGCTCGGAGCTCGGGCTGGGCGAGGGCGCGATCAGCGGCGCGGAGCTGCAGGCCCTGTCGGATGAGGAGCTGCGCCGCCGGCTGCCGAGGCTGCACGTGTTCGGCCGGGTCACCCCGGAGGACAAGCTGCGGCTGGCCCGCATCATGCAGGGCGAGGGCCAGATCGTCGCGATGACCGGGGACGCGGTCAACGACGCCGCCGCGCTCAAGCAGGCCGACATCGGGGTCGCGATGGGCAGCGGCAGCGAGGTCTCCAAGCAGGCGGCGCGGATGATCCTCACCGATGACAACTTCGGCACCCTGGTGCACGCCGTGGAGCTGGGCCGCAGCATCTACGGCAAGGTCGTCTCCTACATCCGCTACCAGATGACCCAGCTGCTGTCGCTGGTGCTGCTGTTCGTCACCGCGACGGTGTTCAACATCAACTCCGGCGTGGCGATGACCCCGCTCATGGTGCTGTTCCTCAACTTCTTCGTGGCCATCTTCCCGGTCGTGGTGATCCTGCTCGATCCGGCCGATCCCGAGATCATGGACCGGCCACCGCGGGACCCGAAGGTGGCGATCACCAACCTCCCGGCGGTCACCCGCTGGATCGTCTACGGCGCGGTGCTGTTCCTGGCGGGTCTGGTGCCGCTGGTCGCCGGCCCGGACCAGCCGAGCACCGACGTCGCGAGCGCGTCGATGACCATGTGCTACGTCGTCATCGGTCTGGGCACGATCTTCAGCGGCGTGGTCATGCGCCGCGATCCCACCTCGGGGCTGACCCCGCCGATCCTGACCGCGGTGAAGTGGTCGGTCATCCCCGCCGGGCTGCTGGTGCTCTCCACCGAGCTGGACTTCCTGCAGAACGGGTTGCTGGCCCAGTCACTGACCGGCCTGCAGTGGCTGGCCTGCATCGGCCTGGCCCTCGTGATGCCCATCGTCGTCGAGCTCGACAAGTGGGTGCACCGTCGCCGGCTGCACCCGCCGGCCCCGGTCCCGGTCGAGGTCGCCGTGACCCCGGCCCGGGCGACGGCGACCGCCTGAGGTCCTCCGCCCGCCGCTCCCGGGGAGCTGCGCGGCCGCCTCCCGCAGGAGGAGTCAGCCGCGCAGGGAGCGGACATCCCCGGATGGGAGCTCACCGCCCACCGGAGGGACGCCGTCGCCGGGCGCCTGCCCGTCGTTCCGCTGACCCAGACCGAGCCGGTCCCGCAGGCGTGTGGCCCAGAGGTCCTGGTCGCGGTCGAACTCGGCGGCCAGGATCGTGGTCGCGACGAAGATGAACGCGATGCACAGCAGCCACCCGATGAGCGCGAGCGTCACGCCGAACAGGCCGTAGCGCAGGCTGTAGGTGGACATCAGGCGAGGCATGTAGACCGTGGTGGCCAGCGCGTAGATCCCCGCGCAGGCGGCCGTCAGTGCCCCGGTCGGCATCAGCCGGCGCCAGGGGACCCGCCGGTCCAGCAGGAGCCACGGGACGGCCGTCCAGAGCAGCAGGCTGCCCAGGACGGAGATCGTCCCGCCCAGTGCCCAGCCGGCCGGTAGCGAACTGACCAGGGTACGGACCAGGAACAGCAGCCCGAGCTCCACCAGCAGGAAGGCCAGGGCGAGGGCGGCGTTGAGCGACCCCCTGACCCCGCGGCGCGGGGGGAGCCGCCAGGCGTCCTGGTACATCCGTTGCATCCGCCGGGTCAGCGAGACGCCGGAGAAGACGAGGAGCACCACGCTGAACACGCCGGTCGAGGTGGGAGAGGGCTGTGCGAACAGTTCGCGCACCGCGTCTGCGGCGGAACCCTCCAGGTGGAACTTGCGGACGAGCAGGTCGGACACCAGGTCGCGGTGGTCGGCCGCCGCCAGCCCGGAGACCAGGAGGACCAGCGGGATCAGGGCAGTGAAGGCCTGCGCGGCGATGGCGGTCGCGCGGTCGATCCCCTGGAGGGCCAGGAAGGAACCGACGGAGCGGCCCAGCAACGTCGTCTCCAGCCGGCGCCCGGCCGTCCGGAGGCCATGACCTGTCTGCATCCCGGCTCCCTCGTCGACGCTGGACCACGACCGCCTCCCACGCCGCAGCCCGACCGTAGGAGCCCACCGGTACTGACCGGCGTCCCCCCGCGGGGATGACCCGACCCGGCCGGTTCCCGGTTGCGCCGTTCCTCCGGTCGGGCGTCCGTACGCGGTGACCGCGCGGCGCGACGGGCGCCCACCGGCGCCCGTCGACCTCCCGGATCGCGGCGGAGGTGTCCGTCACGATCCGGGACGTCGCCCGCCCCCCGGGCGAGGGCCGGACCGGTCAGCGGGGGCTGCGCCCGTCGAGAGCCGCATCGAGGGTCACCGCGGCGTCGATGAGCGCCAGGTGGGTGAAGGCCTGCGGGAAGTTGCCGATCTGCTCGCCGGTGAGGGCGATCTCCTCGGAGTACAGACCGACGTGGTTGCCGTAGGTCAGCATCTTCTCGAAGGCGGTCCGGGCCTCGTTCAGCCGCCCGGCGCGAGTCAGTGCGTCCACGTACGCGAAGGTGCAGAGGGAGAACGTGCCCTCCGAGCCGCGCAGCCCGTCCGGCGAGGCATCGGGGTCGTAGCGGTAGACGAGGCTGTCGGTGACCAGCTCGTCGTCCATCGCCGTGAGAGTCGACAGCCACAGCGGGTCCCGACCGTCGACGAAGCCGACGGTCGGCATGCGCAGCAGGGACGAGTCGAGCACGTCGGTGTTGTAGTGCTGCACGAACGCCCTGCGCGTCGGGTGGAAGCCCCGCTCCATGACCTGCTGGTAGATCCGGTCCCGCTCGGCGCGCCAGCGGTCCACCGACGCCGGCCGGCCGTGCTCCAGGGCCATCCGGATCCCGCGGTCGAAGGCCACCCAGCACATCACCCGTCCGTAGGTGAACGGCTCGCGCCCGCCGCGGGTCTCCCAGATGCCCTCCTCGGGCTGGTCCCAGTTCTCGGCGAGCCAGTCCAGCACCCGGCTGGTCGCCGTCCAGCCCTGGTGGGGCAGTGGCAGCCCTGCCCGCACGCCGGCGTAGACGCTGTCGAGTGCCTCGCCGTAGATGTCCAGTTGGAGTTGCTCGGCCGCGCCGTTGCCGATGCGGACCGGTGCCGAGCCCCGGTACCCGCGCCAGTGGTCGAGCACGTCCTCCTTGAGGTCCGAGGAACCGTCGATCCGGTACATGATGTTCAGCGGTCCGC
Organism: Geodermatophilus sabuli; assembly: GCF_900215145.1. Classification (GTDB taxonomy): domain Bacteria; phylum Actinomycetota; class Actinomycetes; order Mycobacteriales; family Geodermatophilaceae; genus Geodermatophilus; species Geodermatophilus sabuli. The sequence goes on from NZ_OBDO01000006.1 coordinate 291,497, forward strand.
TGTCGCTGGCGAGCCGCTCGCGGATCCGGTCTCCCAGCCAGGTCCCGAAGCGGGCCGCCTCGTCGGTCATCCCGAGCTTCAGCAGCGCGTGCACCGAGAACGAGGCGTCGCGCACCCACGTGTACCGGTAGTCCCAGTTGCGCTCGCCGCCGATCTGCTCGGGCAGGGCGGCGGTCGGTGCGGCGACGATGCCGCCGGAGGGCGCGTAGGTCATCAGCTTCAGCGTGATGGCCGAGCGGTTCACGTCCTCCCGCCACCGCCCGGTGTAGGTCGACCGGGCCACCCAGGAGCGCCAGTAGGCGATGGTCTCGTCGAGGAGGGCCTGCACCTCCCTGAGGCGGACCTCACGCGGCGGTCCGTCGGCGTCGGACTCGAGGACCACCCCGCGCGTCTGACCCGCGACCAGGCTGAGGGTGCCGAGCAGGTTGCTGTCCTCGGCCCGCACGTCGGCGAGCCGCTCGTCCTCGGGCTCCCGGACGATGTGCAGCGTGAGCCGTTGGCTGCCCGCCACGAACGCGACGCCGTTGTCGGTGACCTCGAGACGGTGCGGGTGCCGGCCGTAGTCGAAGCGCGGCGCGACGTCGACCTCGAAGGTCATCCGGCCCCGCACGCACTGCACGATCCGTACGATCCGGTGCCGGTCGGTCGCGGTGTCCCCGGCAGGGGGCATGAAGTCGACGACCTGGCCGAGGCCGGCTTCGGAGAAGAACCGGGTGACCAGGACGGCGGTGTCCGGGAGGTACATCTGCTTGCACGTGTACGAGGTCCCCGCGGGGTGGATGCGGAAGTGCCCACCGACCTCGTCGTCGAGCAGCGCACCGAAGACGGCGGGGGAGTCGAACCGCGGCCAGCAGAACCAGTCGATCGATCCGTCCGTCGTGACGAGCGCGGCGGTCTGGAGGTCGCCGATGATGCCGTGCTCGGAGATCGCGGTCTCACGTGTGACGGTCTCGGTCATGCCGGCGACCGTGCTTCAGGCCGGCGATGGGGGCCTCATCCCGTCGGGGTGAGCTGCAGGCTCCCGGTCTGCCAGGGACGTCGTCCGCCTCGCCGGTCCCGACGACGTGACCGGGGTCGCCGCCCGATCACCCGACCGGGATGAGTCCCGGCCGGTCCACGACGGACGATCGTCCCTGCACACTCGCTGACGCACCGCTCGTCGCGCGCCGTCGGCGACCTCGCCCGAGGAGGGCACATGGACACGGCACCTCCGCGGACCCCGCCCTCCGAGGAACGGCTGGCCGAGCGACTGGCGGCCGGGCCGCCGGCCGCCCGGGCACCCAGGCGGGCGACGGCGGTGCGCCTGCTCCGGGACCTCGGGCGGATCGACCGTGCCGTCTACCGGGCGGTGGCCGGGACGCCCGCGCCCGTCCTCGACCGCCCGGTGCGCCGGCTGTCCCGGTTCGCGGACCGGTCCCGGCTGTGGATGGCGGTCGCCGGGGTGATGGCCGCCACGGGCGGTCGTGCCGGTCGGCGGGCCGCCGGGGTCGGTCTGGCGGCCGTCGCCGTGGACTCCGCCGTCGTCAACATCGGCTTCAAGGTCGCCGCCCGCCGTCGGCGGCCCGACCGCGACCTCGCCGGCGTCCCCGAGGTCCGGTGGGTGCCGATGCCGCACTCGGCGTCCTTCCCGTCCGGCCACACCGCCTCCGGCTTCGCGTTCGCCGCCGCGGTCGCCCGGGTCCTGCCCGTCGCGGCCGCACCCCTGCGCACGCTGGCAGCTGTGGTCGGTTACTCGCGGATCCACACGGGGGTGCACTACCCGGGCGACGTGGTCATCGGGGCGATGATCGGAGCCGCCGTGGGCGAGGCCGTCGGCTGGGGGCTGTGGCGGGCCGACGTCGTCCCGCGGTTCAGCTGGCAGCGCAGCGCGCCGTGAGGTCGGCGAGCTCCGGCCCACCGGAGTGGCCCCGGGTCAGTGGACCAGCGCCTTCAGCGCGATCAGCCCGGCCCCGATGAGGGCCACGAGCGCGCCCTTGAGCAGGGCGTGGTGGGTCGCCGCGCCGGCGAACCGGGCCGCCCAGTACCCGTAGAAGCCGATCAGGCCCAGGCCCGTCCACTTGGCGATGGTGAACGCGGTGTCGACCTCGAACAACCCGAGCGCGGAGAGCAGGAAGAACACGGCGGGGAAGGCGACGCCGAAGCCGACCGCCACGGCGTCCTCCGCCATGTGCCCGAACTGGGGACGGCTGACCGGCTGCCGGGTGCTCGTCTCGACGCCGACGACCTCGCTGTAGACCTCGGCCAGCCCGACGGCCAGGGCCGTCCCGAGCAGCCACACGGCCATGACCCACGGCGCCGGCGGGTGCTTCTCCAGCGTCACGACCAGGGCCAGGCCGATGATCGAGCCGTAGACCACCTTGCCGACCTGCCGGGACCCGAGGTGCGCTTCGAGACTCGCCCGCATGGCGGCAGGGTCGCCCCGTACGGGCCCCGCACGCACCGTCCGGTGCGGAGGATGTGCCGCCGGTCAGCCGACGGCTCCGGGAACGACGGCGAACAGCCGCTCCCGGACGCTCTCGCGGGCTTGGAGGGTCTCCTCGATCCGGACGAGCTGTTCCGGGGACGCGGCCAGCCCGAACACGCTGTCGAGGAAGCGGGGCAGGTCCGCGCGGTAGTCGTGCTGCGTCGCCCCGAAGGCACCGGACGACGTCTGCGCGTTCTTCATGTCCATGAGGCCCTGGAAGAACGAGGTCACCGGCCGCCACCGCATGGCCGGGGGGATGCCACGGGGGCTCCCCACCGCGACCGGCTCCGGGCGTGGCCGGGAGGGACCGAGCCAGTCCGGGGGGTACCAGAGCAGGTCCGGGCCGAACTTCGTCACGCCGTCGTTGTCGTGGCTCAGCAGGACGAACCGCGGCAGGGAGCCGCGCTGCTCGGCGAGGGCGGTGAGCTGGTCGTGGTCGTTGACGACGGCGACGGCGTCGGCGTCCACGTCCAGGCGGTCGCCGCGGGTGACCTGGCGCATCCACCCGCTCCCGTACGGCGTCCCGATCCACAGCGCCCGGTCGATGCCCATGGCGTCGAGACCCAGCGTTCCCCAGTGCAGGAACACGTCCTGGCTGGTGTGCGCGCCGAGGCTCTCGCCGAACAGGACGACGCGCGGGCGGGGGCCGGGACGCTCGCGGAGGCGCTGGAGGACCCGCAGACACAGCAGCCGGTTCTGCTCCCGGGCCCTGGACACCAAGCCGAGGGACAGCGGCGACGGGCGGCGCGAGTACTGCAGGGTCACCGTGGCGACGTCGCCGAGCGCGAGGTACTGCAGCGCCGCGGTGGCGACGTAGTTGACGTAGCCGGTTCCGGTCGGCGAGACCAGGACGACCAGGGACCGGTCGAGAGCGCCGGTCCGCTCCAGCTCCGCCATGGCGAGGTCCACCCGTGCGCGCGGGGTCGGCGCGTTGTCGAGCCCGACGTACACCTGCACCGGGGCGGCGCGCGCCGGCGTGCCCATGACGGTCTCGATGGACAGGTCCGGCACGCCGGCCGGGGGGTCGGGCAGCGGCCGCGGGCGGACCGATGCGAGGGCGTGCAGCCGACCGTCGCGGCCCATCCCCGCCCAGGACACGTGGCTGCCGGGGCCGCCGCTGACCGTCGAGGCGACCCACCGGTCGGCCTCGCCCGGCTCGATCACCGGCACGTCGGTCGACGTCCTCGCCTCGATGCGCCGCATCGCACGCTGCCAGAGCGAGGTGGCGCCGAGCCCCAGGCCGGCGAGGAAGCCGGCGTGGCCGGCCAGTCGCCACACCTCGGGCGGCCCGGGCAGCTCCGCGGCCAGCCGGCGGGCGACGAGGTCGGTGAGGGCGTGCTCGCCGTAGGCGGCGCCGGCGAGGGACCCGACGACCCCCGACGCGACGGCCAGGGAGGACAGCGGCGACGGAGCCCGGGTCCCGCCGGTGTCCTCGGCGTGCTCGCCCGCGCGGAGCCGGTCGAGCACGAAGGCGACGCCCAGGCCGACGGGGACGGCCAGCGGGACGGCGGCCAGGCGCCCACCGAGCCGCAGGCGGTCGTCGAGCGCGCGGGTGCCGAACTGGGCGCCGCCGAGCAGCGCGCCACTCAGCCCGGCGGCACCGAGTCGCCAGGCGGCCTGGCGAACGGCTCCCCGGAGCGGGTCGTCGGCCCGCGGCGGCAGGGCCCGGAGCACGGCCAGCCCGGCGGGCGCCGCCAGGCAGTCGAGCGCCATCGTGGCGGCGCGCGATGCGGCCGGGGACCGCTCCCCACCGATGAGGACCCGGGCGGTGGCCACCAGCGCGTCCTGCGCCCCGACCGACAGCAGGAAGTGCAACCCCGTGGCCAGCCCGGTCACCAGGCCCTGGTCGACGGGGCTGCGAGGCGAGAGCGAGGGCGCGAACGTGCCCGGAGCCGTCGCCGCGGCGACCACCAGCCCGACGTCCGGCGGGGAGCCCGGCCCCGGCAGCGCCACTGTCGACCGTCGTCCTGATCCCATCCTGGCCCGCCGCATGCCGGGATGGTGCTCGCGGACCGCCGCCCGCGGCTCATCCTCCTGGTGCGAGTCGTTCCGCGCGGGCCGTCCGTAGCGTCGACGCTCCCACGAGCGGAGCGCGCCATGACGACCCAGCCGGCGACGAGGCCCCCCGACGGCCACACCGACGTCGTGCCCCCGTCGGTACCGGCAGGGGACGGGCGGCAGCGTGCACCGGCGTGGACACGGTGGTTGCCGCGCTACCCGTGGAGCGGGACGGTCGGCGCCCTGCTGCTCGGCTGCAGTTCCCTCACCCCGTCCCTGCTGCCCCGGGGCTGGCTGCTGCAGGGGATCCTCGCCGGGATCACCGCGGCGATCGGGTACGGCCTGGGTGCCGCGGTGGCCTGGTTCGTCGCGGAGGTCACCGACCGCCGGCTCTCCGCCGGGTCACGCCGCCTCGCCTGGCGGGTGCTGGCGGTCGCCGGGCCGGCGCTGGTCCTGATCGCGGTGGGCTTCGGCCTGTACTGGCAGCAGCAGATCCACCGGCTCATGGGCCTCGACCCGCCGGAGGAGTTCTCCGCCGTCGGGATCGTGGTCGTGGCGGTGCTGGTGTTCGCGGGACTGGTCGCGATCGCCCGCGGCGTCCGGTGGGCGGCCCGCTGGCTGGTCCGGACGCTGGGCCGCGTGCTGCCGGGCCGGGTCGCCCGCCCGCTCGGCGTCGTCGCGGTCGTCGTCCTGCTGGTCTTCCTGCTCAACGGCGTCCTCTTCCAGGGGCTGGTCGAGGCCATGAACTCCACGTTCAGCGTCAAGGACGACGGCACGGAGGAGGGCGCCGTCCGTCCCACGATCCCTGAGCGGTCGGGGAGTCCCGGGTCCCTGGTGCCGTGGGAGGACCTGGGTCTCCAGGGACGCAACTTCGTCGGTACCGGCCCGACGCCGGAGGAGCTCACCGCCTTCTCCGGCCGCCCGGCGAGCCAGCCGGTCCGCGCCTACGTCGGCCTGGCGTCCGCGGCGGACGTGCGCGACCGCGCGGCCCTGGCCGTCGCCGACCTCGAGCGCGCGGGTGGCTTCGACCGGGAGGTGCTGGTCGTGGTCACCACCACCGGGACCGGGTGGGTCGACCCCGCTGCGAGCGGCGCGCTGGAGTACGCGCTCAACGGCGACAGCGCGATGGTGGCGATGCAGTACTCCTACCTGCCCAGCTGGCTGTCCTTCCTCGTCGACCAGGTCAAGGCCCGGGACGCCGGACGGGCGCTGTTCGACGCCGTGTACGGAGCCTGGGCGCAGCTGCCCGTGGACGACCGGCCGGAGCTGTACGTGTTCGGGGAGAGCCTCGGGACCTTCGGCGGGGAGGCCGCCTTCAGCGGCCTGGCCGACATCGAGAACCGCACCGCCGGGGTGGTGTGGGCGGGGCCGCCGAACTTCAACGAGCTGTGGCGCGGCCTGGTGGCCGACCGGGATGCCGGCACGCCGGAGTGGCTCCCGGTGTACGAGGAGGGCCGGACCGCGCGGTTCGCCGACGAGGCGCCCGATCTCGCCGGACCGCCGGCCCCGTGGGAGGCGCCCCGGGTGGTCTACCTGCAGAACGCCTCCGACCCGATCGTGTGGTGGTCCCCGCGGCTGCTCCTGAACCGACCCGACTGGCTCGAGGGCGCCCGCGGGCCGGACGTGTCGCCCGACATGGCCTGGCTGCCGTTCGTCACCTTCTGGCAGGTCACCGCCGACCTGGTGTTCTCGACCGGGGTGCCCGACGGGCACGGCCACAAGTACGAGGCCGACTACGCGAACGCGTGGGCGGAGGTGACGCAGCCGCCCGGCTGGACCGACGCCGACACCGACCGGCTGCGGCAGCTGGTCGGGGGAGGCTGACGTGGCCCGGTCGCCGGCGTGACGACGTCGGCCGCCCGCCGCAGGCACCACCGGCTGGTCTCCGGTGGCGTCGTCGTCGCGCTCGCCGCCGTCAACGTCGTCGACCACGGGCTGCACCCGCCCTGGTGGGTGCGCGGGCTGGAGGGTGTCGCACTCCTCGCCTGGGCACGCTGGGAGGGGCTGACCTGGTCGCAGCTCGGCCTCGGCCGGGACCGGTTGCGGGCCGGCTGCCGCTGGGGACTCGGCGCGATCGCCGTCGCGGCGGGCGTCTACGTGATCGGCCTGCTCCTGCCCGTCACCCGGCCGGCGTTCCAGGACGTGCGCTACGACCTGCCCGTCCCGGGGGCGCTGCACAAGGCGTTCGTCGTCATCCCGCTCGGCACCGTGGCGCTGGAGGAGCTCGCCTTCCGGTCGGTCCTCTGGGGAGTGCTCGCGCGGCACCTGCGGCAGTGGCAGGTCCTGGTCACGACCTCGGTGCTCTTCGGGTTGTGGCACATCATCCCGTCGGTGGACCTGGGCGAGACCAACCGCGGCGTGTCCGACGCGGTCGGCGGCGCCGGCAGCGCCGTCGTCGTCGCGGGGACCGTCGCGTTCACCGCGATCGGGGGGCTGGTCTTCGGCGAGCTGCGCCGGCGCAGCGGCAGCGTGCTCGCCAGCGCCGCTGCGCACTGGGCGACGAACGCGCTCGGCGTGCTGTTCGGGGTGGTGGCCTGGCGCCTGGACCGGCAGGGCTGACCGGGCGCCGTCATCCGGCACGGATGAGGTCCGCCGCCCGGGTCGCCCGCGACACTCGGGCCGGTTCCCGGAGGACGACGGCGCGAGGGGGTGCGAGATGACCGTGACCGCCCCGGTGGTCGTCGGCCGGGACGCCGATCCGTGCGGCGGCCCGATCCGCGCCGGCACGTCCTTCGTCGACGCCCTCGTCGGACGGCTGCACGCCGAGTACGGGGTGGACCGGCACGAGATCCGCCGCCTGGCGACGGAGGTGCTCGGGACGTTCGCGACCGCCCGTGTCCAGGCGTTCGTCCCGATCCTCGTCGAGAAGCGCCTGCGCGCGGCCTACCGGACCCTGCGGGACGCAGGCGGCACGCGCCGGTCCGACGGGGAACGGGGCGCCCGGCCGCGACCGCCGGCCGCCGCTGGTCGCCATCCCCGGTGAGCACGACCGTGCGCTTCGTGCCGCCCGGGGTGGGGGCGATCCGCGAGTACCGCCGGTCCTGGCTGGTCAAGGACCTCGTGGCCGGGGCGGTGCTGACCGCGCTCCTCGTGCCGCAGGGGATGGCCTATGCGGAGCTGGCCGGCCTGCCACCGATCACCGGCCTGTACACCACCATCACCTGCCTGCTCGGGTACGCCGTGTTCGGCCCGTCGCGGATCCTGGTGCTCGGGCCCGACTCCTCGCTCGGTCCGATGATCGCGGCGACGATCCTGCCGCTGGTGGTCGCGGGCGGCGATCCGGAGCGGGCGGTCGCGCTGGCGTCGATGCTCGCCCTGATGGTGGCGGTCATCATGATCGCCGCGGGCATCGCCGGCCTGGGCTTCGTCGCCGACCTGCTCTCCAAGCCCACCATGATCGGCTACATGAACGGGTTGGCCCTGACCATCCTGGTCGGCCAGCTGCCCAAGCTGTTCGGCTTCTCGGTCGACGCGGACGGCCTCGTCGGGGAGGTCGTCGGGTTCGCGCGTGGGGTCGCGCAGGGCGAGGTCGTCCCGGCCGCGGCGGCGGTCGGCCTCGGCGGCATCGGCCTGATCCTGGTCCTCCGGCGGTGGCCCAGGGTGCCGGCCGTGCTCGTCATGGTCGTCCTCGCCATCGCGGTGAGCATCGCCTTCCGGTTGGGCGAGCGCGGGGTCAGCCTGGTCGGGGTGCTGCCGGAAGGCTTCCCGCCGCTGACGATCCCCGCGGTCGGCTGGTCCGACCTGGGGCTGCTGCTGGCGGGGGCGTTCGCCATCGCGCTCGTGTCGCTGGCCGACACCATCTCGACCGCGTCGGCGTTCGCCGAGCGCACCGGTCAGGAGGTGCGCGGCAACCAGGAGATGATCGGCATCGGCGCGGCCAACCTCGCCGCCGGCCTGTTCCAGGGCTTCCCGGTGAGCACCAGCGCCTCCCGCACGGCGGTCGCCGAGCGTGCGGGCGCACGCAGCCAGCTGACCGGTGTCACCGGCGCCGCGCTGATCATCGTCATGATCCTCCTCCTGCCCGGTCTGTTCCGGGACCTGCCGCAGTCCGCGTTGGCCGCCGTGGTGATCACCGCGTCGCTGTCGCTGGCCGACCTCCCCGGCACCGCCCGCCTGTGGCACCAGCGCAGGGTCGAGTTCAGCCTGTCGCTGGTCGCGTTCGCCGGCGTGGCGCTGCTGGGGGTGCTGCCGGGCATCGCGATCGCGGTCGGCCTGTCGATCCTCAACGTCTTCCGGCGGGCCTGGCGGCCGTACACGACCGTCCTCGGCCGGACCGAGGGGCTGCCCGGCTACCACTCCGTCCGCTCGTACCCGGAGGCCGAGCAGCTCCCCGGACTGGTCGTCTACCGGTTCGACGCGCCGCTGTTCTTCGCCAACGCCAGGACGTTCCGGGACGAGGTCACCGCGATCGCCCGCACCGAGCCGGCGCCCCGGTGGATCGTGATCGCCGCCGAACCCGTCACCGACGTCGACACCACGGCCGCCGACGTGCTGCTCGACCTCGACCGCGCGCTCGACGAGCGCGGCCAGACCCTCGCGTTCGCCGAGCTGAAGGACCCCGTCCGCCGCAAGATCGACCGGTGCGGCCTCACCCGCGCGATCGAGCCGCAGCACCTGTTCCCGACCGTCGAGGCCGCGGTCGAGGCCTACCGGCAGCAGACCGGCGCCACCTGGGGCGGGGGTGGCGCCGCGCGGGCCGGGACGGTGCCCGGTCCCCGGTCGTCCCCGGCGCCGACTCGGCAGCCGGAGTGAGTCGGTCGCAACGCCGGAGTGAGTTGGTCGCAACGGGGACGGGCACCGGAGGTCAGGCGTCCGGACGCGGTGACCGCGCGGCGCGGCGCGCGCCCACCGGTGCCGGCCGGTCGACGGCCCCGGCCGGCCCGGGTGACCGCCCGGTCGCGAGACCCCACAGCGCGGCCCAGTCCAGGCGTGCCCGCGGCGGCTTCACCCCTGGACGGTCGCGGGGGAGCCTGACCCGGAGGACGCCGGGACGGATCGCGCACCGCACCGGGGTCGTCATCCGCACCGTCTCGCCGTCGACGCCGACCGGGACGTCGGCGACGTCGGCGGTGACCACGACCTCCGGTGCCTCCGCCAGCTGCAGACCCTCCCGGTGGGCGCCGTTCAGCAGCCCGACGGCCTGCCGCGTGCCGTCCACGCGAACGGCGAGCACACCGAGGACCCCACGGTCCAGCCGCGGCCGGCGTCCCGACCCGACGAGGTCGGAGGCCCCGTACGGGTTGTTGCTCACCAGCAGGGCCTGCGGCGCGTCGAACCTCGACTCGCCGACCTCGGCGACGAGGTGGGCGCCGCGCCGGCGGGCCAGCAGGTCCGGCAGGGCATCGAGGATCGTCCGGCGTTTGTCGTCGCGGTAGGCCGGACTCTCCACGATCTCCGCGTAGGCACCGAAGGACGCGTTGTTCACGAACGTCCGGCCGTTGATGTCGCCGAGGTCGATCCGCGCCTCCACGCCGTCGTGGAGCGCATCGAGGCAGCCGGTGGGGTCCTGCCGGTCCAACCCCAGGTCGAGGGCGAAGTGGTTGCGGGTTCCGGCACTGATGACGAGGAACGGCACGTCGTGCTCGGCCGCGACCTGGGCCACGAGGGCCTGCGTGCCGTCCCCGCCGGCCACGCCCAGGAGGTCCGCACCGCGGGCCAGCGCACTCCGGGCCAGTTCCTGGACGTCGGTGCCGGGCTGGTCGAGCAGGGCCACCTCGGCCCCGAGCTCCTCGGCCCTCTCCCGCAACCGGAACCGGCCGACCTTTCCCCCGCCGGACCGCGGGTTCATCACCAGGAACGGGCGCCGTGGCGGCGGTGTCTCGGTGACCTCCATCGTCCAGCGCGAGCGGTCGGGCCGCAGCGCCATGCGGGCGACGGCCCCCCCGGCGGCCAGCAGCGCGGCGGCCACGACGGCCACCCACAGCAGACCGTTGACCGCGAAGACCACGAGGAGCGTCACCGGGGTCGCCACCGCCAGGGTCACGGCCAGCCCCCGCACCGGCCCGCGGTGCAGCAGGAACCAGAAGATCGCCGCGACCACGACGGCGGCGGCTCCCGCGGTGAGCAACACCAGCCACAAGCCGCCCTCCCCGGCCAGGGACAGCAGGAGCAGGAGGGCGGCCGCGACGAGCGCGAGAGACCCCCGCGCCCACCACTGCCGGGCACGCATGGATGCCACGACGCACCTCCCAGGCACGATCCTCGGCGTCCGAGGATCGTGGCGTCCCCGTCGTGCCGGGGGATCACCCTCCCTGGACGGTCCTGCCGGTGCCTCCGCGAGGAACCTCGCGGTCCGCCTCGGCGTCTCGCCTCACGGCGGGCTCCCCGGCTCCCGGACCGGCGCGGCGTCCGGCCGCGACCCGTCGCGAGCCGCCCTCCGCCACTCCGTGGGGCTCGTGCCGAACTGCCGGTGGAACCAGCGGGAGAAGGCGCTGGGTGCACTGAACCCCAGCAGTTGCGACACCTCGGTCAGCGAGTAGCGCTCATTGGGCAGATAGCGCTCCGCCATGCGTGCCCGGGTCGTGCTCAGGATGGAGGAGAAGGTCTCGTGCTGCTCGGCCAGGTACCGCTGGAGTCCTCGGGGCGGGAGGCCGAGGAGCCGGCTCGTGTGTGTGACCGACTGGCGCCCGAGCGGCAGCAGGAGCTCCACCACCTCCGCCACGTCCGTCAGGCGCGTGGTCGCAGCGGGAGCCTGGGGGGCCACGACCGTGCGGAGGAACTGCTGCGTGTACGGCCGCAGCGAGGTGTCCGCCGTCTGCACCCGGGCGCCGAGCTCCCGTGCGTGGAAGGCCAGGCCGGTGTGTTGACGAGCGAAGACCACGCCGGGGCCGAAGCGCCGACGCCACGGTTCGGGCTCCGGGGGCGGAGGACGGGCGAAGGCAGCGGACCGGGGTTCCCAGTCGCTGCGCACCAGGGTCCGGACGATGCCCAGGAGCGTCGCCATGACGAGATCGAGCGCCTGATCGCGCGGTGCGGGCTCCCCGAACTCGAGCCAGACCTCGATCGTCGCGTGCTCGCCGTCCTCCTGCAGTCGCAGGTGCAGCGCCTCGTTGTAGGTGTGCTCGTACGTCTCCAGGAGGTCCACGGCACTGCGCAGGTCGGGCTCGTCCCGGAGCACGACGCTCAACGGGCCGAGGGTGCCGAGGCGACGGACGTCTGCCAGGCGCAGCCCGAAGTCCGGGCAGCCCGACTGCTGTGCGGACAGCTCCAGGAGCCGGGCGGCGGGCGCAGCCGGGATCCAGCGGTCGGGCTCGTCGAGGTCGGCGAGGTCCAGGCCCACCTGCGCCATCAGCACCGCTGGGTCCAGCCCCGAGGACCGGGCGAGTTCCGCGTAGCCGGTGAGGGTGTTCGTTCGGATACGAGGAAGCACGACCGGTCCTCCTCCGCGATGGGCGAAAAGATAAGGGCCGCGACGGCATCGGTAAAGCGGAGTCGCCGCAGCCTCCCTACCGTGTTGTCGCGAACCCGCCGCGAGCTCGTCTCGTGGGCGGACCGAGACCGGTTCCCGAGCAGTCCGGTGCAGCGGCCCGGGTCCGTGCCGAACGCCCGGTGAACCCTCGGAGGCCTCAGATGACCGGTGACCACGCGCCCGCCCCCACGGTTCCTCCGGGCATCGCGCTGCCGGCGCCCCGCCGGACCGCACCACCGGCGGTCGGCACCTCCGCCTCGTCCGGCCTCCCGGATCATGGAGGCGGGGAAGCAGCCCCGGAGCCGCGCCCTCCGGTCGGTGGCGTGGCAGGCGCGGCCCGCGCGTCGGCACTGAATCGCCGCGACCTCGAGGTGCTCGGCTGCCTGGCCCGGGGGAGGTCGACAGCCCAGATCGCGTCGAGCCTCTCGGTGTCGACGAACACCGCACGCACCAGGATCCGGCGGGTACAGCGCAAGCTGGACGTCGTCGGCCGGGGCGCGGCCGTGCGGGCAGCTCAGGACCAGGGGGCCCTCGTCGTCCCGTCCGAGGCGAGGCATCCGGGCTGATCGGCGATCCGTCTCCCCGGATGACACACTGTCGGCACCCCGCCAGGCGGGCGACAGAGGACCCGAGGTCCGTGGTGCGGTCGCCTGGCGGGGCTCGATGACCTCTGCGACGCCGTCCGGACGCACAGGGTCCTGGCTCGACATCCCTGCGCCTCCCGGAGACGGTGGATGCGCCCCGGAGCCGCGGCCCTGCTCTGCCGGCGGTCCATCTGTGGGGCCGCCGCTCGTCCGCGGTGGATGAGGTCGGCGGACCGTACCTCCGCGACGATGCCCCTGGGCACGTCCGCCGTCGCGGCCCGTCGTCGGCGCCCGGGGAGGACGACGGATGACCGTGGCAGGCGAGTCCGCCGAGGCGACGAGCGGCTCGGTGCCGTCGATCGTCCGTCCCGGGTCGGACCCCGTCCGCGGAGCGGCCCGCCCGCTCCGGCATGCCGTCGTCCGCCGGAGGGTGGGTGCGGGGGCCGCCAGGTCCTCCGCCCGCCCGCGTCCTGCGCCCCCCGCCGCGCCGTCGGAGTTCGGGGTGCGCGTCGATCTGGACACCGGACGCCTGACGATGACCGGACGGCTGTACGTGCGCACCAGCCACCTGCTGTACGACGCCGTGTCGGCGTTGCTGGGGGAACAGCACCCGAGCTGGGTGGTCGACGTCGGCGGGTTGACCGACATCGACCATGCCGGGGTGCGCGGCCTGCTGATCGCGTACCGCCGGGGGCTCCGGCACGGCCGTCGGATCACCCTGCACGGGGCGTCGCCGGCTCTCACGCACGTGTTGGTCCTGCTGCGCCTGGACCGTCATGTGCTCCAGGCGGAGCGCACCCTCATGACGGCCGAGCCGGAACGCGGCTCACCCCCGACGGGAGGTCCGGCCGCTGACCGCTGCGGCCGCACCGAGAGTGGGGGCCCGCAGGCCCCGTCGTCCGAGGCGGACGCCCACATGCCGCCGGCGGTACGGCCGATCACGGACTGACGGCGAGCGCAGCGGATCGTCGTCCGTCCGGTGCCGCCGGTCCGACCGGAGCCACCCCACGCCGGGACGCACCGGGAGGCCCCATGACGGCCCAGATCATCGCGATCGTCAGCACGGTCATCTTCCTGTGGGGTGTCCTGTCAGCCCGCCTCCAGCGCGCCGACCTCACGGCACCGATCGTCTTCGTCGGGGTGGGCGGCTTGCTCGCGGCGGCCGGCCTGGTCGATGCGCAGTCCGCCCCTGAGGCACTGAAGCCACTGGTCGAGCTGGCGCTGGTGTGGGTGCTCTTCTCCGACGCCGCAGGCGTTCCGCTCGGGGAGATGCGTCGTGATGCCGGCCGCTACCTGCGGCTGCTGGCGGTCGGGCTGCCGCTCACCGTGGTTGCCGGCTGGGTACTGGCGTACTGGCTCTTCCCGGACCTCAGCATCTGGCTGGCTCTGCTGGTGGCCGCCGCCCTCGCGCCGACGGACGCAGCGCTGGGACTCCCGGTGGTCACCAACCCCGCCGTGCCCGCACGGATGCGGGAGCTGATCACCGTCGAGAGCGGTGTGAACGACGGCATCGTCACGCCGGTGGTCCTGTTCGCCCTGGCCGGCGCGACGGCCGTCCACGAGGACGGCAGCGAGTCGTGGCTCGGGGAGGCGCTCGTCGAGCTCGGCGTCGGCGTGGCCGTGGGCGCCGGGATCGGCCTGGTAGGTGGGTGGCTGCTGCAGCGGGCGCGCGCTCGCGGGTGGGCCGCGGAGGACTTCGTCGGCGTCGCCGTGTTGGCTCTCGCTCTCGCCGCCTACGCCGGCGCGCTCGCCGTCCACGGGAACGGCTTCGTCGCCGCCTTCTCCGGCGGGCTCGCGTTCGGTGCGGCAGCGGGTCGGCGGGGCCCGGCCGAGCTGGTCTTCCTCGAACAGGCCGGCGCGTTCGTGTCCGTTCTCGTCTGGCTCGCGTTCGGCGCGCTGGCCATCCCGATCGTCGTCGACGGGGTCGACCCGGTGATGGTGCTGTACGCGGTCCTGAGCCTCACGCTGGTGCGGATGGTGCCGGTCGCCCTGGCCTGTGTCGGCGCCGGCCTCGACCGCGACTCCGTGCTGTTCCTGGGCTGGTTCGGACCCCGAGGGCTCGCCTCGCTGGTCTTCGCCCTGCTCGCCCTCGAGCAGCTCGGAGACGCTGCCGACGAGGTCGTCGCGATCGTCGCCGTGACCGTGCTGCTGAGCGTCATCGCACACGGGTTCTCCGCCGCCCCGCTCTCCACCCGCTACGAGCGCGCCCTCAGCCGCCGGGGCCTCGACGGGGGACCGGGACGGGCACGCGCGGAGACCGGTCTGCCCGTCCCGGACGGCGATGACCCCGGTCCGCCGTAGTCCTCGGACCGGGGTGGGACGCGGGGAGAGCTCAGGTCGCGGTCACCGCGCCGGGATGGGGTGCGGGGCAGCCTCGCGGGCAGGCGAGCGCCCCGTCGATCCCCTGCGGGGGATGCCCAGGTCGTCCATGGCCTGCTCGTAGCAGTCGTGGAGGACGTGGAGACGGTGGATGAGCCGGCGTACGTACTCCGGCGACGTGGACAGCGAGGCCGGCTCCGTCAGGGTCTCCCAGAACACCCAGGAGAGCTCTCCGGTCCGTTCGAGCGAGGCCCTCGTGTCCGGAGAGGACGACGGTTCGACCGCGGTCAGGAACCGGGACGTCGCCTCCCGGCGCAACCGTGCGGTCCGCTCCCGATACGGCGCCGTCAACTCCCGGCGGCGCCGGACCGCGGCGCGTCGGTATCCCGTCGGGCCCGGCGGGGGAGGCTCGACCGTGAGGCCGATGGCCCGCCCGAGCAAGGGCACGAGGAGGCGGCGGTCGGCGTTCGACAGCATGTCGTTGGCGGCCCGGAGGATCGCGGCCAGCTCACCGTCCACGCAGCGTGGATGGTCCGTGAAGGGCTCACCGGCCAGCAGAGCCGTGTACTCCATGAAGCAGGCGCCCCGCGACGGGTTCCTGTGCTTGCCCCGTCTCAGCACGGGCATCCCATCCGGCACCGGCTTCGCCACGGTCTCGCCATGCGTCGACTCGGACATGGGTGACTCGGACATGGGTCTGGCTCCCCTCACGGGCCGATGGGTCGCGGCCGCGGGTCCCCGACCAGGTGGTCCAGGGCCTGCCGCCGCACCGCGGCGTGGCGGTACTCGAGCAACGCGTTCAGGTGTTCCTCGGCTCGGGTCGTGGAGTCCTGGTTCTGGCGGTTGCCCGTCCTCGCTGCCACGGCCCGGGTCGCTCGGAGGTCGGTGAAGGCCTCCGTGATGTGCCGGTCGAGCAGGGCGAGATCGTCCAGGGGCGGCGCGGACGCTGTCATGGCGGCCTCCCGCCGGTGGTCGTGTGGTGCCTCTCCGAAGCGCTCGAGCGGGCGCCTCGCACGCCGTTCAGCGCCTCCGATCCTGGCGCCCCCCCGGCCGGGGGACATCGTCCTGCGCAGACGACACGGGCCCGTCACGCCCGTCCCTGAGCCGTCACCGGCTGCAGACCCCCGCCTTGTGGGCTGAACCCGTCGAGGGTGACCATGTCCGGTGAACACGGTGCGCGCACCCAATCCGGAGCATCCTGCGCACGCTGGCTGTGAGCAGGCGCAACCAGGCGGGGCACGCGAACGCGGACTGCTCTGAGGACGGCTCCCGTCTCGCGCACTGCGGGGGAGGCGTCCGCTCGTCCGCTCCTGGAGCCTCGGGAGCAGCGACAACACCAGAGGGAGACCCTGCCTGGCGGCCCACTCCGGGCGGGACTCACGTCCGTGGGGCAGGCATGGAGGTCGGTGGCCATGGAGGCGGCTCGAACCCGGTACGAGGTGCTCGTGGAAACGCTCATGAACGACGCGGTGCTCTCCACCTTCCGCGTCCCGCTGAGACCGACTGCCGTGCCGCGCCAGACCCTGTACCGATTCCGCGTTCCGGCCACCCGGGACCTCTCCGACGTGCTGGACCGGCTGACCGAGGGTGACGTGCAGGTGGTGGAGATCCGCCGGTGTGCGGATCCGCCACGCCGGCACCGTGGTGCGGCACGGGCCGGGCAAGAGGGATCCGTGCAGCACGCCGCCGGCGCCACCCCGGCCGAGGACGGCGTCGTCGTCCCCTTCCGGACGGTGACCCGGCACGGCCGGTGGGGAGACAGCATCGCACCGGGCCGCAGCTCGTCGGTACGGCCGGGCCCCGGCACCGCGGGGGACCCCTCGGCCTGATGAGCCGACGCACGATCGCCCGGCGCCACCGGCCGACACCGTTCACTCGTGGCGGACGATGCCGGGCCCCCGGAGGCGTTCCACGCTGTCGACGCACGCCGTCAGGACCTCGCCCGACCGCCTCGGACCGCGGGCGGCCGGAGCCGGGGGTGGATCCCGGAGGACAGGGCACATGACCGACACCCCGCAGCACAGCTCCACGGATACCGGCATCCCGTACACCGAGCCGACGTCGGCCTGGGCCGGCTGGGTGGTCTTCGGTGGCGTCATGCTGATCATGCTGGGCCTCTTCCAGATCATCCAGGGGCTGGTGGCCCTCTTCGACGACGGCTTCTACGCGGTGACGTCGGGCGGTCTCGTGGTGGACGTCGACTACAACACCTGGGGCTGGATCCACACCGCCATCGGCATCGTCGGGGTTCTCGCCGGCCTGGGGCTCCTGGCGGGCAACATGGTCGCCCGCGTGGTCGGCGTCGGCATCGCGCTGCTGAGTGCGCTGGCGAACCTGGCGTTCATCTCGGCCCATCCGTTGTGGTCGACCATCGTGATCACCCTCGACGTCATCGTGATCTACGCGATCGTCGTCCACGGGCGCGAGGTCAAGGCACTCCGCTGACCCGTCGTCCCGCCGTCTCACGGCCCGCGCCGGCCCGATCTGCAGCAGGCTCCTAGAGGAGCCGGGAGTTCCAGTCGGGCTCGACCGCGGTCCACTCCTCCTCCCATGCGCGCTCCCGGGAGGCGTCCAGGGCACGGGTGAGGGCGACGTAGAGCGTCCATGTCGCCAGGGGGAGGCCGATCAGCGGCAACAGCCCCGCGGCGGCCGCCCGGTTGGGGATGCTCGACCGGTCGAGTGGGGCCGAGGTGAGGTCGCCCTCCCCGTCGACCCACACCGGCACGGTGGCACCGATCGGGGTGTGGGGCCTCGCCGACACGAACCCCTCCCGGGTCACACCACCGGGCAGGGACCAGGCCGCCCGTACCGGGACCCCCGTGCTCGGGACGGCGTTGACGGTGGCACCACTGGGCGGCGTCGGCTCCGGGGCCACCTCGAGCAGAACGGCGTGGGTGGGGGAGCGGTCCGACGCCTCCGCGGCCGCGACCGCCTGGAGGTGCGCCGTCGTGGCAGCGGACGCCACCACGGCGAGCAACGGGGCGGCGAGCATCGACAGGACGACGACGAGCCGCCCGATCGCCTGGAGCCGATCGGTGCGGCGCTCGAGGGGCCCGGAGCCGAGCGTCAGCCGGCGCAGCGACCGGCTGACGAAGGTGTGCCGCTTCGCGATCATCCTGTGGCCCTCCGCCCGTGGCCGGTCACGGCCGGGTCCGTGTCTCCGACTCAGACGAGGACGCGCCGCTTCAGCTGCTCGAACTCCTCCTGGCTGATCGCACCTTCGTCGAGCAGCCCCTTGGCGCGGGCGATCTCGTCGATGCCGTGGAGACCGGGGGCCGCAACCGACCGGATGTAGGCGTCGGTCCCCTGCCTCGCCCGGTCGGCCTGCTGGACGTTCCGGTCGGCCATGGCGCGTCCCTGCGTGATGAGGTACGTCAGCGAGCCGATCAACGGCACCACGAGGACGAAGACGGCCCAGGCGGTCTTGGCCCAGCCGGACGTGTCGTGCCGTCGGAACAGGTCCCCGAAGACGGTGACGACCAGCCAGAAGTAGACCATCAGCGCGAAGAAGAGGACGAACGTCCACATCAGGTCCAGCAGCGGGTAGTCGTCGGCGGCCGTGCGCATGGTCCACCTCCGTGGAGAACTCGTCGTGCTGCTCAGGATGAGGACCTGCCGGACGGTGACCATCCCCCTGCCCGGATGACCGGGTCCGGCAGCTGCACCGCGTCGACGCCCTTCGGTGACCGCACCGAACGGTGCTCCGGGCCCCGTGTCCGGCGTCCGTGGTCGGCGGTCCGTGGAGCGGTCGGAGCCCGCCCTCATCCGGGAGGGAGGAGGTCGCCGGCCCCCCGGTGGACCATGCTCCGCCCCATCGGATCGAAGCCGCCAAGCGCCCCGGGTGGGGCGTCAGAGCGAATCGGGTCGGCCGGGCGGCTCCGGGGACGGTCTGCGGAACGGGGTCCGCGCCGATCACTAGGGAGCGCGCAGAATGGGACGTCGTGTGTACGAGCTCCGGGTGCGTGGACCAGTTCCGGCTGAACTCCTCGCGGAGATCGGTGCCGAGGACTTCGGTGAGGAACCGCCACTGACCATCCTCCGGACAGAACCGACGGACCAGCCGGGCCTGCACGGCATGCTGCAGCGGCTGCGCAGCCTGGGACTGGACCTGTTGGAGGTCCGCACCGCCGGCCCGGAGCCGTCTGACACCGGCTCGTCGTAGCGGCGGCGACGGTGGTGACGGTGCTCGCCGGGTCGGCCGCGTCCGTGCTGGTCACCCTGGCCGTCCTGACGGTGTGGGCGAGGGTCCGCTACGCCCGGGACCTGTCGTCCTTCCGCTGCCGTATCGGACCGCCGGCCGCAGGGTGGCGCCGGCAGCACGCACGATGGTGTCTGCGGTGCACGCGGGCCGCTTGGGTCAACGACGTGCTGGTGGTCCGCACCGGCGCCCTGCGGCTCTGGTTGGAACCGCTCCCTGTCGGCATCGCCCCGGACGTCACCGTCCGGACCCTCGGGCAGGGGGAGGTCCGGGGTCTGGGGGCGCGACCGGTCTCCCTGCGGTTCACCCTGCTCGGTTCTGGTGAGCTGGAGGTCGCCGTGGCCGCCGAGTGCGCCGACCGGCTGGTCGGCCCCTTCATCACCGCCGCCCTGTCCAAACTGCCGAACGCGCCCCGGGAGCACGGCAACTGAGCCGCTCGTCACCCGACTCCCGGCCTCCCGGAGAGCAGTGCCATCACGCCCGCCGAGTACCGGCACATGGTGCCGTCGGGAGCTCATCCCGAACAGGCCGCCCCACGGTGCGGCGGCCGGCTGACCCGATGTCCGCTCGCTCGAGGAGGACCACCCATGGGCTCTCCACCTCCCCCGGGCCGTACGCCGTCGGCGGCCTGGCAGAACTGGGCCTATGCCGGCGCCGGCATCATGGCGCTGATGGGCGTGTTCTGGGCACTGCTGGGGGTGGTCGCGCTGCTGGACGCCCACCACGTCACCGTCCGGACCAACGAGCTGCTCGTCCTGGAGAGCCACGTCGCGTGGGGCTGGGTGCACCTGATCGGCGGGCTGCTCGCGCTGACGGCCGGCGCCGGGATCCTGTGGGGCGGACACCGGTGGGCCCGGCGCGCGGCCGTCATCGTCGCGGTTCTCGGCGCCGTCGTGAACTTCGGCTTCCTGGCCGCATCGCCGGTGTGGTCGACGAGCGTGATCGCGCTGGGCGTGGTGGCCGTCTACGCGCTGACGGTCCACGGCCGGGAGCTGGACGAGCGGTAGGCGCCGCCGTCCACGCGCCCGGGGACCGCATCGGCGAGGTCGTCGACGGGGTGGCGGGTCCGGTGACCCCGAGCGACAGCCGGCCTCTCGCAGGAGGCCGGCTGTCGACCGCGGGTCCGGCTGTGACCTGCAGCGGCGTGGGCGCCGACCTACGGGGTCCGCTGCTCCGGGACGACCTGGCCGCCGAGGGCGGCAGCACCGAGCACACCGCGCACGATGGCACCGGCCGCCGCGGTCACCCGCGCGCTCCCGACGACGGGGGCGATGGCGACCAGGACGGCCTGTGCCTTCTCCACCGTCAGACCGCCCTCCTCGGCGACGCCGAGGGTGATCAGGTAGGAGATCGGAGGCGCATCCATGGCCACGAGGGCGGCCAGTCGGACGAGCAGGTAGGTCTCGTCGTCGAGCCCCGACCGCTCCAGCGCGTCGAGGTTCATCTCGAGAAGCTGCTCGAGGACCGGGGCATCGCCGTCGGCGATGCGGTGGAGTGCGTTGTCCGGGGCGGTCTGCGTCATGGTTCCTCCTGATGGCCGGGGACCTACGGCGTCGAGCCTCGGGAAGGCGGCGCCGGCGGGCCTCATCCCGTGTGGACGACCCCATCCCGTCGCCATCCGCAGGCGGGAGCCGGTGTCCTCACCGACGCGGAGTGCAGCCGGGAGGAGGGCCGGCTGCTCGACGTGGAACCGGTCAGGTCAGCGGGGGCTCGCGGTTCCCTGGTCCGCGCGCTGGCGGCGCCGGTCCACGGCGGCGACGAAGACACGCAGCACCAGGCCGATGAGCACCAGGTCACCCACCATCTGGAGCGTGGTGAGGATCCGTGCGGCGTCGCTGACCGGTGAGATGTCCCCGAAGCCGACCGTGGCGAAGACCGTGACCACGAAGTACACCGCGTCGGTCCGGTTCAGCGGTTCGGTGAACGCGTCCGGGTCGGTGCCCGCGAGGACGACGTCCGCCGCGGCGAAGAGCAGGAGGAACAGCGGGATGGATGCCGTGACCGCCTCCACCGCGCGCAGCGCGGGATGGCGGGAGCGCAGGATCGCCCGCGACTGCCACGCGACGAGGAGGCCCACGGTCACCAGGCCGGCGACGAGTGCCACCAGGGTCCCCACGTCGAACGGGCCGTCGAGCGGGAGGACGGCGTAGAGGACCAGGAGGCCGACGACGGTCAGCAGCGTCCGCCCGAGGGCGGTGACGAGTGCCCGACGGTCGGGGACGGGCTCGCCGGGCAACGCCAGCGGGCTCTCCCGGGGGGCGGGGTCCACGCGCCGGATCCTCGGCTCCCCGGATGGAGGGGGCGTCATCCCGGCCGGGTGAGCGGCCACTGGACGCCGGCGTGCGCCTGCACCCGACCCGCGGGCGCGGCCTCCATCAGCCGGCGGTGGTCGGGCGGCCGGGCGAACTCGACGTGCGCGGCCAGCGGCACGCTCACCCGCATGGCCCTCCCGCGGCCCGCCGTTCCCTCGGGGTCGGCCCCGGCGTCCGTGGCGTGGCCCCCTCGGAGGCGGATCCCGAATCCTCGACGGTCAGCACCTGGCGCCCGCCTCGTCCACGAGGGCGTCGGCATCCTGGAGGAAGACGCCGACGCTGCTGGCCGCCGTCCCGAGCGCGTCGGCCGACGGGGTGGCCCGCGCCGCGTCGACCGCGGCCTCGACCGCGTCGGCTTCGCCCTGCACGCTGTCGACCGCGTCCCTGTACTCGGCGCGGGCGGCGTCGGCGAACTGCGCCCAGGCGTCCTTGGTCGTCGCCCAGGCGTCCTCCAGGGCGCCGGTGCCCTCCTGGACCACCTGGACGTCCCGCAGCGCGGACAGCGACGTCCGCAGGTCGTCGGCCGAGTCGCACACGTCAGGGCTCGTGGAGGTCGCCGTGGCGGTCCCGCTGTCCGGTTCCGACGAGCAGGAGGCCAGCCCCACCACCATGACGAAGAGGATCACCGGGGCGGTCAAGCGCTTCGACATGACGCAGACCGTGCCGGTCAGCGGCGGGATACGGCGTCATCCGCGGGGGATGAGGTCGACGGGAGCCGAGGACGGCAGCGTCGGGGTGGCTGGTTGGTACGGGGGAGGAGCCGACATGACCGCGGCCGTCTCCAGCCGTTGCTCGAGGGCGACGGCGAGCCGGCACACCGGCGTACGGGTCGTGGCCGGGGTGCTCGGCCTGGCGGCCGTCGTCCCGGGCCTCGGCCTCTTCGCATTCGAACCGGCCGCCGCCGCTGCGCCCGCCGCGAGTTGACCCGTTCCCGCGGCGCCGGCCGGCGGACCGGCGGCACCACCCCGGACCGACCGGTTCCGGCCGAGCAACCCGAGGAGAGATCGATGGCCACCATGACCGTCTGGAAGTTCCCCACCGCGAACGGCGCAGCCATTGCGGAGGACACGCTCAAGACCCTGCAGCGGAGGGAACTGATCCGGATCCACGACGCCGCCATCGTCACCTATCCCGAAGGGGCGAAGAAGCCCAAGACGCGCCAGCTCAACAGCCTGACCGGCGCCGGAGCCCTCGGCGGCGCGTTCTGGGGGATGCTGTTCGGCCTGATCTTCTTCGTCCCGCTGCTCGGCATGGCGATCGGCGCCGGGATGGGGGCCCTGACCGGCAGCATGTCCGACGTCGGCATCGACGACGCCTTCATCCGCCGGATGCGGGAGGAGATCCAGCCGGGGACCTCGGCCCTGTTCGTCCTCTCGTCGGGCGCGGTGGTCGACAAGGTGAAGGAGGCGTTCGCGGGTCAGCAGATGGTCCTCATCGAGACGAACCTCAGCCACGAGCAGGAGGACAAGCTCCGGGAGGTGTTCTCCGAGGAGGAGCCGACGCCAGCGCCCACGAGCTGATCACCCACCCGGCGACCCGGGGCCCGGCTCGACGGCGAGCCGGGCCCCGGGTGCGTGGACGGCGCGCGGCCGGCAGCACGAAGTCGACCGGAGTGTGTACCGGTGCTCCTCGACGGGGCGTAGCCGCGGATCCGGGGCGAGGAACCCCAGGGTGTTGTCCCCCCAGTAGTCGGAGAGCCCCTGTTCGACCCTGTGGGCGTGCGGGGTCATTCATCCCTGGCGGAGGAGGCTCCTCGCGGACTCCCTCGATCCAATGGCCGGCAGAACCCTGCGGAAGGAGCCGTCATGAGCACCGCGCCAGCGCCGCCCGCCGGGCCCGTCCCGGCCGACGAGGAGCCCCGCGGCACGCTCGGCCTCGGTCCGGCCACCGCCCTGATCGTCGGCAGCATCATCGGCGTCGGCATCTTCAACCTGCCGGCGTCCCTGGCCTCCTACGGGCCGATCAGCCTGATCGCGATGGCGCTGACGACGGTGGGCGCGCTGGCCCTGGCCGTCATGTTCGCCTCGCTGTCCCGGCGGCTGCCGGCCGACGGCGGGCCCTACGCCTACGCCCGCGCGGCGTTCGGCAACCTGGCCGGCTTCTCGAACGCCTGGCTCTACTGGATCACGGCGTGGTCCGGGAACGCGGCGATCGTCGTGGGCTGGGTCCTCTACGTCGAGGAGTTCGTCAACACCGACCAGAACAAGGCGTTCTCGGTCGTCCTGGCGCTCATCGGGCTGTGGCTTCCCGCGGCCATCAACCTCCGCGGGGTCGGGGCGATGGGCACCGTCCAGACGTGGACCTCGATCCTGAAGTTCATCCCGCTGGTCTTCATGTCGACGGCCGGCCTGTTCTTCATGAGCAGCGGCAACTTCGACGTCTGGAACACCAGCGGCGACAGCGCGGTGGGCGCGATCTTCGGCGCGATGGCCCTGTGCCTGTTCAGCTACCTCGGCGTCGAGTGCGCGGCGGTCGCCGCCGCGAAGGTGCGCAATCCCGACAAGAACGTCCCGCGAGCCACCATCTACGGCACCCTCGGCACGGCGGTCGTCTACCTGCTGTCGCTCACCGCGGTGTTCGGCATCGTGTCGGCAGCGACCCTCTCGGAGTCGACAGCGCCGTTCGCCGCCGCCGTGAACCAGATCTTCGGCGGGACCTGGGCCGGCTACGTGATGTCGGCGCTCGTCGTGATCTCCGGCTTCGGTGCGCTGAACGGCTGGACCATGATCTGCGCCGAGATGCCGCTGGCCGCTGCCAAGGACGGTCTGTTCCCGGAGCGCTTCAAGAAGCTCAACCGGAACGGCGTCCCGGCGTTCGGCATCGTCGTCTCGACCGCCCTGGCCTCGATCTTCATGATCATGTCCTACGCGGGTTCGGTCGGGATCACCGTCTTCAACACCCTCGTCTACATGTCGGGCATCACCGCGGCGATCCCCTACGCGTTCTCCGCGCTGGCCCAGATCAAGTGGCGGCTGGTCGACCACCGGGAGCTGCAGACCCCCCGGTTCGTCCGCGACCTCGGCATCGCGGTAGTCGGCCTCGTCTTCTCGGTGCTGTTCATCTGGTACTCGCGCAACACCGGTGAGGACACCTTCATCAAGGAGTACCTGCCGTTCATCTTCGCCGGCGGCGCGTTCCTCGCCGGGATCCCGATCTACCTCAAGCACCGGACCTCGATGTCCGAACCGCCCGCCGTCCCGGCCTGGCGACCCTGACCCACTGGCACGAAGGAGCAGACCATGCCGTTCCACGTCGACTCGGAGGTCGGGGCGCTCCACCAGGTGATCCTGCACCGGCCGGGCCTCGAGCTGACCCGCCTGTCACCGCAGAACGTCGACGACCTGCTCTTCGACGACGTCATGTGGGCCCAACGCGCCCGGGAGGAGCACGACGCGTTCGCCGAGAAGCTGCGGCAGAAGGGCGTGAAGGTCTACCTCTTCCACGACCTGCTCGCCCAGGCGATCGACCAGCCCGGTGCGCGTGAGTTCCTCCAGGAGGAGCTGACGACCGCCACCCGCTTCGGGCCCGCGCTCGACGCCCCGCTGGACGAGCTGATCGGCAGCCGGCCCGCCGACCTGCTGGCGGAGGCGCTCGTGGGCGGCGTCCTCAAGTCCGACCTCGACCTGCCCAAGACCTCCAGCCTGCTGCTGGAGTACCTCGACGACGACGACTTCCTGCTCCCCCCGCTGCCCAACCACCTGTTCCAGCGGGACAACTCCGCCTGGGTCTACGACGGACTGTCGGTCAACCCGATGAGCAAGACGGCGCGCAAGCGCGAGACGATCAACTCGCGCGTGGTCTGGACGTTCCACCCGATGTTCGCCGCCGACCCGCCGCACTTCTACTACGGCAACGACAGCGACAACCACGACCCGGCCAACTGCGAGGGCGGGGACATCCTCGTGATCGGCAACGGCGCGGTCATGGTCGGCATGGGAGAGCGGACCAGTCCCCAGGGCATCGAGTTCCTCGCCCGCCGGTACTTCGAGCACGGATCGGTCACCAAGGTCATCGCCGTCGAGCTGCCGAAGACGCGGGCGTTCATGCACCTCGACACGGCCATGACGATGATCGACCGCGACGCCTTCAGCGTGTACCCGCACCTCCCTGAGACGCTCCGGTCGTTCACGCTCACCCCGGTCGGCAGCGGCGGCGACTACCAGGTCACCGAGAACGCCGAGCTGTGGCCGGTCGTCGCCGAGGCGATCGGGGTCGACAAGATCAACGTGATGCGCACGCCGATCGATGTGCTCGGCGCCCAGCGCGAGCAGTGGGACGACGGCAACAACTTCCTGGCCGTCGCCCCCGGGGTGATCTTCGGGTACGAGCGCAACACCACGACCAACACCTTCCTGCGCCGCAACGGCATCGAGATCGTGACGATCGCCGGCGAGGAGCTCGGCCGCGGCCGCGGCGGCCCGCGCTGCATGTCCTGCCCCATCGAGCGCGACGCAGCCGACGCGTGATCTCCCGGCCGACCCTCCACCCGACTCAGCCCTCGCCCGGACGGAGCCCGAGATGGCACTGAACCTGCACGGCCGCGACTTCCTCAAGGAGCTCGACTTCACGACCGCCGAGCTGCAGTTCCTGCTCGACCTCTCGTACGACCTCAAGCGCGCGAAGGCGACGGGGACCGAGCGGCAGCGGATGCGGGGGAGGGACGTCGCGCTCATCTTCGAGAAGACGTCCACCCGCACCCGGTGCGCCTTCGAGGTCGCGGCGTACGACCAGGGCGGGCACGTCACCTACCTCGATCCGCAGTCCTCGCAGATCGGCCACAAGGAGTCGGCCGCCGACACGGCGCAGGTGCTGGCACGGATGTTCGACGGCATCGAGTTCCGCGGCAAGGCGCAGGCCACCGTGGAGGAGCTGGCCGCGAACTCCGCCGTGCCGGTCTACAACGGGCTGACCGACGAGTGGCACCCCACCCAGATGCTCGCCGACTTCCTGACCATGACCGAGCACTCCGGCAAGCGCCCTCACGAGCTGGCCTACTGCTTCATGGGCGACGGCCGGTTCAACATGGGACGCTCGCTCCTGGTGACCGGCGCGATCATGGGGTCCGACGTGCGCATCTGCGCCCCGGAGGCGCTCTGGCCCGACAAGGACGTGCAGGACCTCGCACGGGAGCGGGCAGAGGAGTCCGGCGGCCACATCACTCTGACGGCGGACCCGCAGGAGGCGCTCCCCGGCGCCGACTTCGTGCACACCGACGTCTGGGTGTCGATGGGGGAGCCGGACGACGTCTGGAAGGGCCGGGTCGAGGAGCTCCTCCCGTACCAGGTCAACGCGCGGGCGCTGGAGCTCACCGGCAACCCGCGTGCCCGGTTCATGCACTGCCTGCCCGCCTTCCACGACACGAGGACGGCGGTCGGGCGCAAGGTCGCCGACCTGACCGGGATCACCGGTGGCCTCGAGGTGACCGGAGAGGTCTTCGCCTCGACGGCGAACATCGCCTTCGACCAGGCCGAGAACCGGCTGCACACCATCAAGGCGGTCATGGTCGCCACCATCGGCGACTGAGCCGCCGCCGTCGCCGGCGACAGGAGCAGGCCATGAGGATCGTCGTCGCACTCGGCGGCAACGCACTGCAGCGCCGCGGCGAGCCGATGACCGTCGACGGGCAGCGGCTGAACATCGCCACGGCCTGCAAGTCACTCGCGCCCGCCGCCGAGGAACACGAGCTGGTCGTCTCCCACGGCAACGGGCCGCAGGTCGGCCTGCTCGCGCTGCAGGCGGCCGCCTACGACGAGGTGTCGGCCTATCCCTTCGACGTCCTGGGAGCCCAGACCGAGGGGATGATCGGCTACCTCATCGAGCAGGAGCTGGGCAACCTCCTGCCGGCGGAGAAGCCCCTGGCGACGATCTTGACGATGACGCAGGTCGACCCGGCGGACCCGGCGTTCACCGCCCCGACGAAGTTCGTCGGCCCGGTCTACCCGGCCGACGTCGCCGAGCAGCTCGCAGCACGGCGCGGCTGGGTGTTCCGCCAGGACGGCGACCGGTGGCGGCGGGTCGTCCCCTCCCCGCAACCGCAGCGGATCGTCGAGATCCGGCCGGTCCAGTGGTTGCTCGCGCAGGGGTGCGTGGTCATCTGCGCGGGTGGCGGGGGGATCCCGACCATGTACTCGCCGGGCACCCGCACCCTCGTCGGGGTCGAGGCGGTCATCGACAAGGACCGCGCCTCCGCCGTCCTCGCCCGGGACCTGTCCGCCGACCTCCTCGTCATCGCCACCGACGTCGAGGCGGTCTACCTCGACTGGGGCACCGACCGGCAGCGCGCGGTCGTGACCGCCCACCCCGACGCGCTCGACCCCGGCCTGTTCCCGGCCGGCTCGATGGGGCCCAAGGTGGAGGCCGCAGCCGAGTTCGCGCGCGTGTCGGGGCGGCCGGCGGTCATCGGCGCCCTCGAGCAGCTGTCCAGCATCCTCGCCGGGATCGGCGGGACCCGGATCTCCGTGCAGGCCGAGGGGATGGAGACCCGATGAGCGCTCCGACCAACCGGCCCGCACCCGTGCAGGTCGAGGTCGCTGGGTCACCTGCCCGCGCCGTCGTGGCCGTCTGAGGGAGGCGTTCGTGTGTCGCTGGATGGCCTACACCGGCGCCCCGCTGCTGGTCGAGGACCTGCTCTACGTGCCGGAGAACTCACTGGTCGTGCAGAGCCTGCACGCCCGGCTGGGAGTCGAGCCGACCAACGGTGACGGGTTCGGGGTGGGCTGGTACGGCGAGCAGCACGAGCCCGGCCTGTACCGGAGCATCGAGCCCGCCTGGAACGACCGGAACCTGCGGGAGCTCGCATCGCACCTGAGCTCGCATCTCGTCCTGGCCCATGTCCGGGCGTCCACCGGGACGCCGGTGCAGCAGACCAACTGCCACCCGTTCCGGCACGGCCGGTGGATGTGGGTGCACAACGGTGCGATCGCCGGCTTCCGGGACGCGAAGCGAGAACTGACCCTCGCGGTGGACCCAGCGCTGTTCCCCGACATCGAGGGGTCCACCGATTCGGAGCTGTTCTTCTTCCTGGCGCTCACGTTCGGCCTCGAGGAGGATCCGCCCGCGGCGGTGGCCCGCGCCGTCGGCCTGATCGAGGACGTCGGCCGGCGGCACGGCACGCAGTTCCCGCTGCAGATGACCGTGGCGACGACCGACGGTGAGACGCTGTGGGCGTTCAGGTACTCCAGCGAGGGGCGGTCGCGCTCGCTGTTCCACAGCACCGACGTCAGCACGCTGCGCGCGCAGTACCCGTCCAACCCGGTTCTGCACCGGCTGTCGGACGACGCCCGCGTCGTCGTCTCCGAGCCGCTCGGCGGGTTGCGCGGCGCGTGGCGGGAGGTCCCCGAGGGAACCTGCGTCAGGATCGGCCACGGGCGGGAGGAGCTGTACCCGTTCGCGCCGATCGCGCTCGAGCCGGTGCAGTGACGTTCCCACCACAGGACGGGGGCCTCCGCGGGTGAGCGCCGGCCCCGCGGTCCGCCCCGCACCGGCGCCGTCGGCCGCCGCGGTCCCCACGGTGGGCGTCGAGGAGGAGTTCTTCCTGCTCCGACCGGATGGCCGAACAGCCGGCGTGGCGCCGGACGTGCTCGCCGCCCTCGCCCCCGGCGTGCGGGCGACCGCGGAGTTCGCCCGCTGCCAGATCGAGCTGAGCACCGGGATCTGCCGGGAGTTGACCGCCGTCGGGCGGGAGCTGTCTGCATCCCGCGGGGCGGTCGCCAGGGTCGCTGCTGACCACGGGGTCCGGCTGGCCGCCGTGGGGACGCCACCCGCCGACGCGCCCGGCTTCGCGGCGCTCACCGACGACGACAGGTACCGCAGGCTGGTCGCCACCGTGCCGGGCGTCACGGGGGAGGAGATCACCTGCGCCGGTCAGGTGCACGTGGGGATGGCCTCACGCGATCTCGGGGTGGCGGTGCTGTGCCGGCTCCGGCCATGGCTCCCGGTCCTGCTGGCGCTGGCCGGCAACAGCCCGTTCTGGCGGGGCCACGACACCGGCTGGAGCAGTCATCGGTTCGTCGTGCAGCGGCGGTGGCCGACGTTCCTCCCGCCGCCGTGCTGCGCGGGCGCCGCGGAGTACGACGAGCGGGTCGCCGACCTCGTCGCCTCCCGTGCGGCCCTCGACGACTGCGGCGTCTACTTCTGGGCCCGGCTCTCCCCGCGGTACCCGACCGTCGAGGTCCGCATCGCCGACACCTGCCTCACCGTCTCCGACGCCGTGCTGCTGGCCGGACTGTGCCGCGCGCTCGTGATGACCGCTGTGGCCGATCAGGTCGCCGGTCTGCCGGTGCCTGCCACGCCGGACCGGTCGCTGGTCGCGGCAGGGTACGGAGCGGCCCGGCGCGGGACGTCCGCCGTGGTCGTCGACCCGTGGCTCGGTGGATGGACGCGGGTGGTCGCTCTGCTCCCTCTGCTCCTGGCGACGATCGGGCCGGCACTCGATGCGACCGGGGACCGGGCGCTGATCGAGTCGCTGCTCACCGCACGGCTGCGGCGTGGCTCGGGCGCCCACCGGCAGCGGGTGCTGCGGCGCGGACGTCCGCGCGCCGCCTTCGTGCAGGCGCTGGCCGACACCGCCGCCGGCTCCGTCACCTGAGGCGGTTCACCCGGCGGGCCGGGTGGTGGCCCGCCACGCCGAGGGGCTCATCCCGAACTGCTGCCGGAACCACCGCGAGAACGCGCTCGGCGCGGTGAAGCCCAGCAGCTCCGACACGTCGGTCAACGTGTAGCGGTCGGCCGCCAGGTGGCGCTCGGCGAGCGCCGCCCGGACCTCGTGGACGATCGACGAGAAGGACCGGCCCTCCGCGGCCAGCCGGCGGTGCAGGGTCCGCTCGGTCATCCCCAGGCTGCCGGCGACCTGCCGCGTCGAGCAGCGCCCGACGGGCAGGAGCATCTCCACCAGCTGCGTGACCTGCCCGGTGACGGTCGCGGCGGGCGGGGCGCCGAGCGCCTCGCGGAGCTGGTCGGCGTACGGCCGCAGCAGTGGGTCGGACATCGTGTTCGTGGCGTCCAGCTCCGCGGCGTAGAAGACGAGCCCGGTGAAGTCGTGCTCGAACTGCAGCCGGGGACCGAACACCGCCCGGTGCGCGGCGGTCGACGCCGGAGCGCGGTGCGTGAAGCACAGCGACAGCGGCTCCCACTGCCGGCCGAGGAGCTCCCGGACGATCCCGACGAGCGTCGCGGTGGCCAGCTCGAGGGCCTGGCGGGCGGGCGCGGGCTCACCGAACTCGAACCACAGCCGCATGGTGGCCAGGTCGCCTGCCTCCTCCAGCCGCAGCCGCAGGGCCTCGTTGTAGCTGTGCTCGTACCGGCAGAGCAGGCTCAGCGCGCTGCGCAGGTCCGGCTCCTGGCGCAGCACCACGCTCAGCGGCCCGAGCGTCGCGAGCCGGCGCACGCCGGCCAGCCGCAGCGCGACGTCCTCGACGCCGGACTCCACGGCGGTCCGGTCCAGCAGGCGGGCGACCGCGGCCGCCGGCACCCACTTGTCCGGCACGGCCAGGTCGGCGACGGTCAGCCCCTCCCCGGCCAGCAGACGCGCCGGATCGAGGCCGCAGGACCGCGCCACCCTGACGTACCCGTCGAGCGTCGCGCACCGGACACCGGGACGCACCGCCGCCTCCCCTCACCACGTGTCCGAAGACGCTAAGGCTCTTGTCCGGATCCGTACAGCTCTGCGGCGTGGTCGCTGCCACAGTAGAAGCCGTCGGGAGAGCAGGAACCGATCCCCGGCAGAGCGGATCACCCGAGCCGCCGACCCGCATCCCCCCGCACGCGCGCCCCGCGCGCTCCTCGGCGTACCTCTGAGAAGGAGAACCAGTCCATGGCGAAAGGCATCCGCTTCCACGAGACCGGCGGACCGGAGGTGCTCCGCTGGGAGTCGCTGCCGGTCGGTGAGCCGGGGTCCGGTGAGGTGCGGGTCCGCCACGTGGCCGTCGGCCTGAACTTCGCCGACACCTACTTCCGCACCGGGCTCTACCCCGCGGCACTCCCCGCGGGCATGGGAGTGGAAGCGGCCGGCGTCATCGAGGCCGTGGGCGCCGGGGTCACCGGGTTCGCCGAGGGCGACCGGGTCACCTACACCGGCAGCCCCCTCGGCGCGTACAGCACCGAGCGGGTCATGGACGTCGCCCCGCTGATCAAGCTGCCCGACACGATCCCGTTCGAGACGGCGGCCGCGACGACCATGCGCGGGCTGACCTGCGCGTACCTGCTGCGCCGGATCGCGGACCTCGACCCCGGCGCCACGGTTCTGCTGCACGCCGCGGCCGGTGGCGTCGGCCTCATCTTCTGCCAGTGGGCCCGCCTCCTGGGCGTGAACGTCATCGGCACCGTGTCCACCGACGAGAAGGCCGCGGTGGCGCGGGCGCACGGCTGCACCCACACGATCGTCTACACCCGCGAGGACGTCGCCGCCCGGGTCCGCGAGCTCACCGACGGCGTCGGCGTCCAGGTCGCCTACGACAGCATCGGCCGGACCACCGTCCCGTCGTCGCTGGACTCGCTGCGCCGCCGCGGCCTGTTGGTCTGCTTCGGGACGGCGTCGGGCCCGATCCCGCCGATCGACGCGATGCAGCTGGCGGTCAAGGGCTCGCTGTTCGTGACCCGGCCGGCCCTCGCCGACTACATCGCCGACCCGGCCGAGCGCGGCGAGCTCGCCGGCGAGCTCTTCGGCCACCTCGCCTCCGGCCGCATCCGCGTCGCCATCAACCAGCGGTACGCCCTGGACGACGCCGTCCAGGCCCACCGCGACCTGGAGTCCGGCCGCAGCGTCGGCTCCTCGGTCTTCGTCCTCGAGTCCTGATCCGCCCCCGCCCAAGGAGAAACCATGACCACCGTCTACGACACCCCGGTCGACGACCGCTTCCCGTCCTTCACCGTCGGGCCCCGCGCCATCGAGGTCCTGCCGCTCACCGCCACCATCGGCGCCGAGCTGCGCTCCGTCAGCCTCGCCGAGGCCTCCCGCGATGCCGAGCTCTTCGCCGAGCTCCGGGCGCTGCTCCTGGAGTACAAGGTGCTGTTCCTCCGCGACCAGGACATCACCCGCGCCGAGCACGTCGCGCTGGCCGAGCGCTTCGGTCCCCTCGAGGACCACCCGGTCGCCGGGAGCGACCCGGAGCACCCGGGGCTGGTCCGCATCTACAAGGACCTCGACAGCAAGCCGGAGCACTACGAGAACGCCTTCCACTGCGACGCGACCTGGCGCGAGGCGCCGCCACTGGGCTCGGTGCTGCGCTGCGTGGAGGGTCCCCCGGTGGGTGGCGACACCATCTGGGTGAACATGGCCGAGGCGTACCGACGGCTGCCCGAGCACGTGAAGCAGCAGATCGACGGCCTCAAGGCCCGGCACAGCATCGAGGCCAGCTTCGGCGCCGCGATGTCCGAGGAACAGCGGCACGCGCTGCACGCCCGTTTCCCGGACGCCGAGCACCCCGTGGTCCGCACCCACCCCGAGACGGGCGAGAAGGTCCTGTTCGTGAACGCGTTCACGACGCACTTCACGAACTACCACACCCCCGAGAACGTGCGATTCGGGCACGACTACTCACCCGGTGCGAGCGAACTGCTCAACTACCTGATCCGGCAGGCGTCCGTTCCGGAGTACCACGTGCGCTGGCGCTGGACGAACAACAGCTTCGCGATCTGGGACAACCGCAACACCCAGCACTACGCCGTCCAGGACTACTGGCCCGCCGTCCGCAAGATGGAGCGCGCGGGAATCGTCGGCACCCCCACCTTCTGACACCGAACGACGAAACGGAGACACGCGCATGTACTTCCTCGACGATTCCCTGTTCCCGGAGAACCAGGAGAAGCTGGTCATCACCGCGGCTCCCTACGGGCCGGAGTGGGAGCCCGCCGACTTCCCGGAGGACATTCCGCTGACGATGGACCAGCACGTGCAGCAGGCGGTGGA
>NZ_OBDO01000002.1 GCF_900215145.1 Geodermatophilus sabuli
CGACCACCACGCTGCTGCCCGAGGCCGGACACCAAAGTGCCCGGTCCGCTCACGCCCGCCCGCACGAGACCCTTGACCTCAAGGGCGAAAGCTAGAGCTCGCTGCGCAGCAGCCGCGCCGCCTCGGCCAGGGCCCGCATCTTGCCCTCGGCCGAGGCACGCGGCAGGTACTTGAGGCCGCAGTCGCTGGTGAGCACGAGCCGTGCCACGTCCACGTCGTCCAGCGCGCGGCGGACCCGGTCGGCGACGACCCCGGGGGTCTCCACCTCCGGGGTCGACAGGTCCAGGACACCGAGGGCGATGCCCTTGCCGCGTAGCGGCCGCAGCTGGGCCGGGTCGAGGTGGGACTGGGCGGTCTCCACCGACACGGTGTCGACCGGGGTGTCGGCCAGCTCGGGCAGGAAGGAGTAGCCCTCCGGGCGCTCGGACACCATCGCGGCGTAGCCGAAGCACAGGTGCAGGTGCACGGGGCCGGCTGCGCCCTCCACGGCCCGGGTGACCGCCTCCGCGCCGTACCGCCGCGCGACGTCGGGGCGGGCCTGCAGCCACGGCTCGTCGATCTGCACGATGTCGGCGCCCGCGGCGAACAGGTCGGCGATCTCCTCGCGGACGACGTCGGCGTAGGCCAGCGCGAGCGAGCGGTCGTCGCCGTAGTGGTCGTCCTGGGCCTGCTGGGCCATGGTGAACGGCCCCGGCAGCGTGATCTTCACGGTCCGGTCGGTGGCCGCGCGCAGGAACCGCACGTCACGGGCCTGGATGGGCTCGCGGCGGGTGATGTCGCCGACCACGCGGGGGACGGGGATCGGCTGACCGGAGCGGTTCAGCACGGTGCCCGGGTCGTCGACGTCCACGCCGTCCAGCGCGGTGGCGAAGTGGTTGGAGTAGGACTCCCGGCGCTGCTCGCCGTCGGTGAGGACGTCGAGCCCGGCGGCCTCCTGCGCCCGGACGGCGAGCAGGGTCGCGTCGTCCTGGGCCTCCTCGAGCTGGTCCGGCGCCACCCGCCACAGCTCCTTGGCGCGCACCCGCGGCGGGAACTGGTGGGCGAGCTTGTCGTGGTCGATGAGCCAGCCGGGCTGCGGGAGACTCCCCACGATCGAGGTGGGCAGCGGCGGCAGCGGTCCGGGCATGCCCCTGATCCTGCCGTGCGCGCGACCGGTGCGCGCGCGGCCCTCCTGTGCTCTGCTGGGCGTCGTGGCGGAGAACTACATCGCGGAACTGGACTTCGGCGGCCCCAAGATCGACGAGGACGCCTTCGTCGCGCCGACGGCGGTGGTCGTCGGCGCCG
Organism: Geodermatophilus sabuli; assembly: GCF_900215145.1. Lineage (GTDB taxonomy): Bacteria > Actinomycetota > Actinomycetes > Mycobacteriales > Geodermatophilaceae > Geodermatophilus > Geodermatophilus sabuli. The sequence goes on from NZ_OBDO01000002.1 coordinate 1,285, forward strand.
TGACCATGGGCCCCCGGTCGAGCATCTGGTACGGCGCGGTCGCCCGGGCCGACCACGAGGTCATCGAGATCGGTGAGGGATCCAACGTGCAGGACGGCTGCACGCTGCACTCCGACCCCGGCTTCCCGCTGGTCATCGGCCGCGGGGTCACCGTCGGCCACCGGGTGGTCCTGCACGGGGCCCGCGTGGACGACGACGTCCTGGTCGGCATGGGCAGCGTGGTGATGAACGGCGCCCACATCGGGTCGGGCTCCATCGTGGCCGCCGGTGCGGTCGTCACCCAGGGCACCCAGGTGCCGCCGGGCTCGCTGGTCGCCGGCATCCCCGCCAAGGTGATCCGCCAGGCGTCCGACGAGGACCTGGCGCACATCCGGGGCAACGCGGCCAGTTACACCGACCGCCTGACCTCGGCGCGCCGGGTCCGTCCGGTGGTGCGCGGCAAGCTCCCGCCCGCGGGCCTGGTGCCCGGCGACGACATGAGCTGAAGCGCCGGGGGTCAGGCGCCGAGCAGTTCCCGGACCAGGGCGCCCACGGCCTCGATCTCGATGAGGAACCCGTCGTGCCCGTACGGCGACGGGATCACCTGCAGGGGCACGCCGAGGCCGTCGGCCACCTGCTGCTGCAGGGCCAGGGGGTAGAGCCGGTCGGTGTCGACGCCGGCGACGACCGTCCGCGCGGTGACCCGCGACAGCGCGGCCTGGACCCCGCCGCGGCCGCGGCCGACGTCCCAGTGGTTCATGCTCTCGGTGAGCACCACGTAGCTGCCGGGGTCGAACCGGCGGGCCAGCTTGCTCGCGTGGTGGTCGAGGTAGGAGGCGACGGCGTACCGGCCGTCGTCCTGCACGGTCGTGCCGAACCGCTCGTCGAGCTCCAGCGCGCTGCGGTAGGTCAGGTGCGCGATCCGCCGGGCGACACCGAGCCCGGCGACCGGCCCGGGGTCGGGCAGGTAGTCGCCGCCGGCCCAGGCGGGGTCGGCGCGGACCGCGGCCTGCTGGGTGGTCTGCGTGCCGATCTGGTCGGCGGTCGCGGCGGCGCCGGAGGCCAGGAACAGCAGCGCGGCCACCCGCTCGGGGAAGGCGACGGCCCACTCCAGCGCCCGCATGCCGCCCATCGAGCCGCCGAGCACCGCCGCCCACCGGCCGATGCCCAGCGTGTCGGCGAGCGCCGCCTCGACCCGCACCTGGTCGTGCACGGTGACGGTGGGGAATCGGGACCCGTGGGGGACGCCGTCCGGGGCGGTCGACGACGGCCCCGTCGTCCCCTGGCAGCCGCCGAGCACGTTGGCGCAGACGACGAACAACCGGTCGGTGTCCAGCGGCGCACCGGGGCCGACCAGGCCCTCCCACCAGCCCGGCGTCGGGTGCCCGGGGCCGGCCGGGCCGACCACGTGGCTGTCGCCGGTCAGCGCGTGCTCGACGAGGACGGCGTTGCCGCCGTCGGGCGCCAGGGTGCCCCACGTCTCGTAGGCGACCCGGACCGCGGGCAGCGAGCTGCCGCGCTCCAGCTCCAGCGGACCGGTCAGGTCGAGGAAGCGCCGGCTGCCCACCGGGTCGCCCTCGCGCCAGCCGCCGGGGTGCGGCGGGGCCCAGGGGGCAGCGACCTGCCCGACCCGGACCCCGCCCACCATCAGGACGCCCCTCTCACTCGGCAGACTTCGCCGCGCGGAAGCCGGCCTCCAGGTCGGCCAGGATGTCGTCGATGCCCTCGAGCCCGACGGCCAGGCGCACCAGGCCCGGGGTGACGCCGGTGGTCAGCTGCTCCTCGGCGGTCAGCTGCGAGTGCGTCGTCGACGCGGGGTGGATGACCAGGCTGCGGACGTCGCCGATGTTGGCCACGTGGCTGTGCAGCTCCAGGGCGTCGACGAACCGCTTGCCGGCCTCGACGCCGCCGTGCAGCTCGAAGGTCAGGACGGCGCCGGCGCCGCGCGGCGCGTACTTCTCCTGGGCGGCGTGCCACGGGGACGACGCCAGGCCGGGGTAGTTGACCCGGTCGACGGCGTCGTGGCCCTCCAGGAACTCCGCGACCCGCTGGGCGTTGGCCACGTGCCGCTCCATGCGCAGCGACAGCGTCTCGATGCCCTGGACGACGAGGAACGCGTTGAACGGCGAGATCGCCGGGCCGAGGTCGCGCAGCAGCTGCACCCTGGCCTTGAGCGCGAAGGCCGGCGCACCGAGGTCGGCGTACACCACACCGTGGTAGGTCGGGTCGGGCGCGGTGAAGCCGGGGAACTTCCCGCCGGTCCAGTCGAAGTTGCCCGAGTCGACGATCAGGCCGGCGATCGCCGTGCCGTGACCGCCGAGGTACTTCGTGGCCGAGTGGACGACGATGTCGGCGCCGAACTCGATCGGGCGGATCAGGTACGGCGTGGCGATCGTGTTGTCGACGATCAGCGGGACGCCGTTGCGGTGTGCCACCTCCGACACCGCGCTGATGTCGAGGATGTCGCCCTTCGGGTTTCCGATGCTCTCGGCGTAGAACGCCTTGGTGTTCTCCCGCACCAGCGACTGCCAGTTCTCCGGGTCGTCGGGGTCCTCGACGAAGGAGACGGTGATGCCCAGCTTGGGCAGCGAGTGGTGCAGCAGGTTGTAGGTGCCGCCGTACAGCGACGCCGAGGCGACGACGTGGCTGCCGGACTCGGCGATGTTGAGGATGGCGAGGGTCTCCGCCGCCTGTCCGCTGGCGACGGCGAGCGCCGCGACGCCGCCCTCCAGCGAGGCCACGCGCTGCTCGAGCGCGTCCTGCGTCGGGTTCATGATCCGCGTGTAGATGTTGCCCATCTCGGCCAGCGCGAACAGGTCGGCGGCGTGCTGGGCGTCGCGGAACTGGTAGCTGGTGGTGGCGTAGATCGGCAGCGCGCGGGCGCCGGTCGTGGGGTCGGGGCTCGTGCCGGCGTGGATCTGCCGGGTCTCGAAGCTCCAGCTCTGGGGGTCGGTCATGCGCCGGTCTCCTCTCGTCGGGAGACCCCGCGGCGCACGGGGACCTCCGTCCTTGCCGGACGGCGGACGCCGCCCGGCCGGCTCTTCCCCTGGAGCACCTCGGACGGAGTCGAGGTTGCCGGGCAGCCAGCCAGGTGCTTTCCACTGCCTCTCGTGAGCCAGCCGCGATCTTAGGCACCGCGTCGTCCCAGGTGGAACAGGGGTCCCACGCCGTGGGCCGCGACACGCGGTCTCAGAGGTGGAGGTGCAGCCGCAGGGCGTCGTCCAGTGCGGTCATCAGCTCTGCGGGCAGCCGGCCCAGGGCCGGGCCGATGCGTTCGACCGCCACGGAGCGCACCTGCTCGGCCTGGGCCTTGGAGTCCACGCGCAACCCGGTCGACCCGGCCGGCAGCAGGGTCTGGAAGGGGAAGACCCGGGCCGTGTTGCTGCTGACGGGGACGACGGTCACGACCCCTCGCCCCGACCGTGCGGCAGCGGCGTTGGCGCGGTCGTTGCTCACGATGACGGCGGGCCGCCGCTCGTCCGCCTCGCTGCCGCGGACCGGTTCCAGATCGGTCAGGCGGATCTCACCGCGCAGCATCGCCGAGCCCGTCGGCGACGGTCGGCTCCCATGCAGCCCGGTCGCCGGAGTCCTCCCACTCCTCCCATGCGGCGGCGTAGTCCTGCTCCAGGTGCGGGTGGCGCAGGAGACGGATGGTCAGAGCACCTTGGACAGGAACGCCCGGGTGCGGACGTGCTGCGGGTCGCCGAGCACCTGCCGCGGGTCGCCGACCTCGACGACCACGCCGTCGTCCATGAAGACCAGCTTGTCCCCGACCTCGCGGGCGAAGCCCATCTCGTGGGTGACGACGACCATCGTCATGCCCGACTGGGCCAGCCCACGCATCACGTCGAGGACCTCCCCGACCAGCTCCGGGTCCAGGGCGGAGGTCGGCTCGTCGAAGAGCATGAGACTGGGCTCCATCGCCAGCGCCCGGGCGATCGCCACCCGCTGCTGCTGGCCGCCGGAGAGCTGGTTGGGGTAGTTGTGCACGCGCTCGGCGAGGCCCACCCGTTCCAGCAGCTCGATCCCCCGACGGCGGGCGTCCGCCTTGCGCACGCCCTTCACCTGGACCGGCGCCTCCATGACGTTCTCCAACGCCGTCATGTGCGGGAACAGGTTGAACCGCTGGAAGACCATGCCGATGTCCCGGCGCTGCGCGGAGACCTCCTTGTCGCGCAGCTCGTACAGCTTGCCGCCGCGCTCGCGGTAGCCGACGAGGTGGCCGTTCACCCACAACCGGCCGGCGGTGACCTGCTCCAGGTGGTTGATGCAGCGCAGGAAGGTCGACTTCCCCGACCCCGACGGGCCGATGACGCACACGACCTCACCCGACTGCACGTCCAGGTCGATGCCCTTGAGCACCTCGACCTGGCCGAAGGACTTGCGGACCCCCTCGGCCCGCACCATCGGCTGCGCCCCGTCGCTCACTTCGTGTTCCCGATCTCCCGGGCCTGGCGCGCGGCCCGCTGCGCCTTGGTCTCCCGCGTGCCGAAGCCGCGGCTGAACCGCCGTTCCAGGAAGTGCTGGCCGACCATCAGCAGGCTCGACAGTGCGAGGTACCAGAGGATCGAGGCGACGGCCATCGGGATGATCTGGAAGGTGCGGCTGCCGATCGCCCGCAGCTGGAAGTTGAGCTCCGTGGTCACCGGGACGGCGATGAGCAGCGAGGTGTCCTTGAGCATCGCGATCGTCTCGTTGCCGGTCGGCGGGATGATCACCCGCATCGCCTGCGGCAGCACGATCCGCCGCATCGCCTTCCCGCGGCTCATGCCCAGCGCGTTCGCCGCCTCGACCTGGCCGGGGTCGACCGACTGGATGCCGGCCCGCACGATCTCGGCCATGTAGGCGCCCTCGGACAGCACCAGGCCCAGCAGGCCCGCGGTGAAGCCGGCGAAGATCTGGTTGCCGTCGAGGCCGAGGAACCGCAAGTCGCCGGAGAGCCCGAGCCAGCCCATGAGCTGCTGGTCGAACGGGATGCCGAGCTCGTAGGTGCCGTACATCGCGCCCAGGTTGGCGCAGAAGAACAGCAGGACGATGCGCGGGATGGCCCGGAAGAACCAGATGTAGGTCCACGCGGTGCCGGAGACGACCGGGTTGGGCGAGAGCCGCATGACCGCCAGGACGATGCCGAGCACCACGCCCAGCACCATGGCGAGGACGGTCATGATCAACGTCGTCTGCGCGCCGCGGAGGACCGCGGGCGTGAACATGTTGTCGAGCATGAAGTCCCACTGGAACACCGGGTTGGTGACCAGCATGTGGACGAACATCGCCGCCAGCACGGCGATGACGGCGGTGGCGATCCACCGCCCCGGGTGCCGGACCGGCACCGCCTCGATGGGCTCGGGCGGTGCCGGCCGGGTCGTGTCAGGGGCCTCGGCGGCCATGGCGGGACGCTCCGGTCAGCCGACGGTGGGGTTCACCGTCGGGTCGTCGATGGCGCCGTCCTCGACGCCCCACCGCTCGAGCACCTCGGTGTACGTGCCGTCCTCGATCAGGGCACGGACGGCGTCGGCGAGGGCCTGGGCGAACTCCGCCTGGTCCTGCGGGACGACGTAGCCGTAGGGCGCCGAGTCGTAGATGTCGCCCAGCAGCTCCAGCTGGCCGTTGGTCTGCTGGACGGCGTAGGCCATGATCGGGGAGTCGGCCAGGCCGGCGACGGCGGCGCCGGACACGACCGCGGCGGTGGCCTGGTCCTGTCCGTCGTACTGGTTGATCGTGATCGGCTCCTCGCCGGCGGCCTCGCAGGCCTCCGACCGGGCGGTGATGTCCTCCACCTGGACGGTGGCCTTCTGCACGGCGATGGTCAGCCCGCAGGCGTTGTCGGGGTCGACACCCTCGGGGTTGCCGGCCTTGGTGGCCCACTGGGTGCCCGCCGAGTAGTAGCTGACCATGTTGGCCTGCTGGAGCCGCTCGGGGTTGATCGTGAACGAGGACACGCCCACCTCGTACCGGCCCGAGCCGACGCCGGCGATGATCGAGTCGAACGGGGCGGTCTGGAACTGCGCCTCCAGCCCCAGCTTCTGCGCCACCAGCGTGAACAGGTCGACGTCGAAGCCGACGATCGTCTCGCCGTCCTCGGCGACGAACTCGTTGGGCGCGTAGGTCGTGTCGCTGCCGACGGTGAGCGCGCCGTCCTCGGCGACGTCCGCGGGCACGAGCGCGGCGAGCGCGTCGTCGGCCTCGACGCTCGGCAACGGCTCGCTGCTCGCCGCGGCATCGCCGCCCCCACCACCGCTGCCCGCGTCGCCGCCGGAGTCGTCCCCGCATCCGGCGAGCACGAGGGTCAGGCCGGCGGCGGCCGCGACGGCGACCCGTCCACGCCGGGTCAGGGATCGGATGGCCACGGGGTGTCTCCCTCCACGGGCGCCTCGTCCGCCGAGGCGCGGGGTGCTGATCCTGCCCTGCGGGCCACGCTCGCGGCGCGGCGAGGTGCCTGGTGGTCGCCGTGCGGGGCGGACGTCACGGCTCCGCGGAGGTGGTGGCCGGTGCCTCCGACGCGGGCGCCCGGGTGGTGGTGGGCTCGCCGGGGCCGGTCTCCGCCGTCTCCTCCTCCTCGGTGGTCTCCTCCGGCGTCGTCTCCTCGGTCTGCGGTGGTGTCGTCGTCGGCTCGGTGCTGCGCGAGGTGGTGGTCGGCTCGGTGGTCTCCGCGGTCTCGGTCGGCTCCGTCGGGACGGCGGTCTCCGTCGGCTCGGTGGGCTCCTCGGGCACCTCCGCCGGCTGGGTGCTCCCGGCGGGCTCCTGGACCGTCCCCACCCCCGTCACCGGGGGGCGGACGTTGAGGTACAGCGTGCCGACGGCGAGGAAGAGGATCGTGAGGACGACGGTGGAGGTGCGGGCGCGGCCGAGGTGGTGCGGCACGGCCGCCCACAACAGGCGTGCCCGTGACGGCGGGGTGCTGCGCACCGACGGCCGCCCCGTGGGGATCTCCCGGGTCGGGTCGTCGTCGCCGTGTCGCGGGCTCATCGGGCGCCGTCCCCGGAGGCGGTGAGGTCGTCGGCGGCCACGTGCGAGGTGGGTGGCGGCAGGTTCAGCCCCGCCCGGCTGAACGTCTGGACGACGCGGGCGCGCAGGTAGCGGCCGACCTCGAACTGCTTGCCGGGCAGCGTCCGGGCCACCATGCGCACGTTGACCTGCTCCAGGTCCAGCGTCTCGACCCCCATGACGCTGGGCTCGTCGAGCAGGAGCGGGCGCATCGCCGGGTCGGCGAAGGCCTCCTTGCCCACCGTGTGCAGCAGGTCGTTGACCCGGCTGACGTCGACGGTGGTCGGGACCGGGATGTCGACCACGGCGCGGGCCCAGTCGCGGGACAGGTTGACGACCTTGACGATCTGCCCGTTGGGGAGCGTGACCACCTCGCCGTCGGGGGAGCGCAGCCGGGTGATCCGCAGCGTGACGTCCTCGACGGTGCCGGTCGCGGGATCGCCGCCGCCCACGACCTGGATGGAGACGACGTCGCCGAAGCCGTACTGCCGCTCGGTGATGATGAAGAACCCGGCGAGCACGTCACCGACGATCCGCTGGGCGCCGAAGCCCAGGCCGACGCCGAGCACGGTCGCCGGTGCCACCAGCCCGCCGATCGGGATGCCCGCGCGGTCGAGGACGAAGAAGGCGGCGATCGCGTAGATCAGCACCACGAGGGTCCAGGTGATCACCTGGGTCAGGGAGTGCCGGTGCTTGGCCGCCTCGGACCGCACCAGCACGTCGCCGCCGGTGGAGCGGGCGTCGATGCTGTCGGTGATCTTCGTGCCGACCCACGCGACCAGCCGGGCCAGCAGCACCGACCCCAGGATGATGAGGACGATCTCCAGCCCGCGGCCGGACAGCCAGTTCAGCACTGCGTCGAGTGGTTCCATCGCGACCCAGCCTCCCCCGGTCCTCCGCTGCCGTGTCAACCGACCCCTCGGGTCCGCCGGCGGGGCAACCCGTTTCCCGCAGGGACGGCGCGCGGGAGGCTGTGGGCATGGCCGTGGGGGTCGAGCCCGCGAGGGCGGCCTTCCGCGCAGGGCGCTGGCGGGAGGCCGGTGCCGCCCTGCTCGCCGCCGGCCTGGACGACCTCGGCGTGGACGACCTCGAGCGGCTCGCCGTCTGTGCGCACCTCACCGGTGCGGCCGGGACGAGCCTGGTGGCGTGGCGCCGTGCGCACGCCGAGTGCACGCGGCTCGGCGCCCACGCCCGCGCGGCGCGCTCGGCGTTCTGGCTGGCCTTCGCCCTGCTCAACCGGCGCGACCTGGCGCGGGGCGGCGGCTGGGTGGACCGGGGGCAGCGGCAGCTGGACGAGGCCGAGGAGGACTGCGTCGAGCGTGGCCACCTGTGCTACGCCGCCGGCCTGCGGGCGGTCTTCAGCGGGGACGTGCCGGCGGCGTACGACGCCTTCGACCGGGCCGGCGCGGTCGCCGAGCGCTTCGCCGACCCGGAGCTGGCCGCCCTCGCCCGCATCGGCCGAGGTCGGTGCCTGATCTACCTCGACCGGATCCGGGAGGGGGTGGCGCTGCTGGACGAGGCGATGGTGTCGGTGACGGGCGAGGAGGTCTCCGCCGTCGCCGTCGGGGACAGCTACTGCACGGTGATCGACGCCTGCCAGGAGCTGCGCGACGTGCACCGGGTCGACGTGTGGTCGGCGGACTTCAGCGAGTGGTGCGAGCGCAACCCCGACGTCCTGCTCTACCGCGGCCAGTGCCTGCTGCACCGGGCCGAGGTCCTGGAGTTCCACGGCGCCTGGCGCGAGGCGGCGGCCGAGGTGGAGCGGGCGCGGACGCACCTGGTCGACCCGATGGGGCGGCTCGTGCTCGGGGCGGCGAGCTACCTGCACGCCGAGCTGCTCCGGCTGACCGGGCGGCAGGGGCCTGCGGAGGCCGCCTACCGCGAGGCCGGCCGGTCCGGGCGCGACCCGCTGCCCGGGCTCGCCCTGCTGCGCGCCGACCAGGGCCGGTCGCCCGCGGGGCTCGCCGCCCTCCGCCGGTCGCTGGAGGAGACCGGCGACCCGCTGCAGCGCTCCCGCCTGCTGCCGGCCCTGGTCGAGCTGGCCCTGGCCGGAGGCGACCTCGGCGCGGCGCGGGCCGCCGCGGAGGAGCTCACCGGGACGGCGGCCCGCCTCGGCACCCCCGTGCTCGCGGCGGAGGCGGACACCGCGACGGGCTCCGTCCTGCTTGCCGACGGGGACCCCCGCCTCGCCCTGGCCAGCCTGCGGCGATCGGCCGTCCGGTGGCAGGACCTGGACGCCCCGCACCGGGAGGCCCGGACCCGGCTCCTGGTCGGCGCGGCCTGCCGGGCCCTCGGCGACGAGGAGGGGGCGGCGCTGGAGTTCGACGCCGCCCGGGCGGTGTTCACCGATCTCGGCGCGGTGCCCGACCTCGACCGGCTGGCCGCCGCCGCCGCGGAGCGGCGCACCGGGGGATGGGGGCTGACCGCGCGCGAGCGCGAGGTGCTCACCCTGGTCGCCCGAGGCCGTAGCAACCGGGCCATCGCGGCCGAACTCGTCATCAGCGAGCGCACCGCGGCGACCCACGTCGGCAGCATCCTCGCCAAGCTCGGCGTCCCCTCCCGGGCTGCGGCCACGGCGTGGGCCTACGAGCACGGCTGCGTCCGGCCCTGAGGTCCGCGCCCCTGCGTAGAACTGCTGATCCCACGCGCGCAGGTCCGGTGGTCGTGCCGATGTGCGGGCCGCCGCCCCTCCTTAGCGTCGGTCGCGTCGCCGACGCACGGCGCGGAAGGGGACGGACATGTGGTGGCACGCGGCGTACCGGTTCGGTTTCCACCCCTGGGAGGACGCCGAGCAGTGCCCGGAGTTCATCCGGGTGCTCGGGGAGCTGGTGACCAAGGAGGAGGCGGGGCGGGAGCCGCCCTTCGGCCGGGCGCTGGACATCGGCACCGGCAGCGGGATCTGGGCGCTGTTCCTGGCCGACCGGGGCTGGGAGGTCACCGGGGTCGACCTGGTGGACAGCCCCCTGCGACGGGCCCGTGCCCGCGCGGCCCGGGAGGGCGTCGAGGTGCGCTTCCTCCGCGGGGACGTCACCCGGCTGTCGCCCGCGGAGGTCGGGGACGGGTTCCGGCTGGTCGTGGACACCGGCACCTTCCACGACCTCGAGCCGGCGCAGCAGCGCGCCATGGGCCGCGGGATCGCCGCGGTCACCGCCCCGGACGCCGCGGTCGTCCTCACCGTGTGGCCGCGTCGCCGGCGCCCGCTGATCCGCGGCGCGCGCCGGGACGAGATCACCGCGGCCTTCCCCGGCTGGCGCGTCACCGACGTGCTGCCGAGCGGCTACCGGCCGCCCCGGGCCCTGGAGGTCTTCCTCCGGTCCGACGAGCACCTGTACCGGCTGCAGCGCGAGCCGTGAGCGTCGCTCAGCGCGGCTCGACGAACAGCGACTGCGCGGAGCGGCCGACGCGGCCGGTGGCGTCGTAGAGGTCGGCGAAGCACTGGCCGGCGCCGGACGGGCCGATGGTGGTGGCCGCGTCCACGCCCAGCCACTCGCCGGCGGGCGGGCGCACCAGGGACAGGCCGAGGTCGACGTTGGCGAACGTGGCCGTCGTCCAGTCGAGGACGGCGGAGATGCCGCTGGCCGCGTCGGTCATGACCAGCAGGTGCTGCAGCGGGGTCATCGGCTCGCCGTCCACCAGGGCGCACAGCGGGCGGGTCCAGGCGGCGGCGGGGCCGGGCGCGTTGAAGGAGCCCGAGGCGAACCGCCACTCCAGCGCCCGGTGGTAGGCCACCTCGGTGGTGAAGAAGTCCGCCGTCTCCGGCCGGCTCCGCTCCGGTCCGGGCAGCGGGACGGCCGGCTCGGGTGTGCCCTCGGAGTTCCGGGAACGCACCCGCCACGCGGTCAGCCGCATGAGCGGCCGGTCGTCGCCGGCCGTGAGCCGGGCCTCGACCAGCTCGACCCGGCGGCCCGGGCGCAGCACCCGCGCCGAGACCGCGACCGGGCCCACCGGCACCGGCCCGAGGATGTCGTAGGCCAGCCGGACGGTCTGCCCGTCGGCGATCCCGCTCACCGACTCCGCCTCGCGGGCCAGCAAGGCAGCGGGTGGCCCCGCGTGCTGCAGCCGCGGGTCCCAGGGGCCGATGGTCAGGGCGGTGGCGAGGTGACCCCCGTCGACCGGTTCGTACAGGGCGGTGGGTAGGTCCATGCCCGCAGTCTCTCCGCGGGCCCCTTGCCACCTCACCGCAGGGCCGCCTCCCGTGGCGGTCAGCCGCCGTGTCCCCGGGGCGGCTTCCGCGCCCCGGTCCGCTCCTCGCTCGCCGGCGCTCGCTGCGATGCTCCCGTGGCTGTCAGCCGCCGTGTCCCCGGGGCGGCTTCCGCGCCCCGGTCCGCTCCTCGCTCGCTGGCGCTCGCTGCGATGCTCCCGTGGCTGTCAGCCGCCGGAGCGCCTGGTCGCCCACACCGCGAACGCCGTCCATCCCGCCGCCACGACGGCCGCCACGACCCACAGCCAGCGCAGCGACCCGGCGGGGTTCGAGAGCACGAGCAGCACCGCCACGACGAGGACCGCCCCGGCCAGGGGTGGCGTGCGCAGCAGCTGGCCCAGGGTGTCCGGTCCCGGGTAGGTGACGAACACCACGACGGCGACCACCAGCAGGAAGCCGCTGAGGGCGGCGAGGAACAGCGCCGTGATGCCGTACCGCGCCGGCAGCACGAACGAGCCGAGGACGCCCACGGCCACCCCCACCGCCAGCCCGACCAGCAGTTTCCGGCGACGCGGGGACCAGGTCGGCCGCGACTCGGGCGGAGGGGACCACGGCGCCACGTGGCAGGTGTGCCCGCGTCGTCCCGGGGGCACACAGGCACCGGCGGTGCGTCGCGCCGTTGTCTCGCCCAGATCACGGCGGGCTTGCATCCGACCGGTCCGCTCCGGACGGTGGGGGAGTGGTACCGCTCCCGCGCACCCGGGAGAGGTGACGCACCCGACGTCGACCGAGAGGGAGGAGCGCCGGTCCGCCCGGCGCCGCACGCAGCCGTGACGAAGACACCCGAAGTCCACGATGCATCCACCGGTTCCGGGGCGCACCCGGCCGTCGCCCCGCCGCCACCCCTGCCGGCCGACCGGGGTGGCTCCCTCGACCGGGTGGTCTTCGGCGTCGCGGCCGTCGTCGCGCTGGCCTTCGTCGTGTGGGGGTTCGCCTCCCCCGAGGGGCTGGGGTCCGCGAGCGGCTCGGCGCTCGGGTGGGTCATGCACAACCTCGGCTGGCTGTTCGTGCTGCTCGCCTCGGCGTTCGTCCTGTTCGTCCTGTGGTTGGCCGCCAGCAGGTACGGGCGGATCCCGCTGGGCCGCGACGACGAGGCGCCGGAGTTCCGGACGGTCTCCTGGATCGCGATGATGTTCAGCGCCGGGATGGGCATCGGGCTGATGTTCTTCGGCGTCGGCGAGCCGTTGAGCCACTACGTCTCCCCGCCGCCGCGCAGCGTGACCGCCGAGACGCCCGAGGCCGTGGAGACGGCGATGGCGACCACGCTGTTCCACTGGTCGCTGCACCCGTGGGCCATCTACGCCGTCGTCGGCCTGGCCATCGCGTACGGCACCTTCCGTCGTGGCCGGCCGCAGCTGATCAGCGCCGCCTTCGCCCCGCTGTTCGGGAAGCGGCGCACCGAGGGCCCGGCCGGCAAGGTCATCGACGTCCTGGCGATCTTCGCGACGCTGTTCGGATCGGCCGCCTCGCTGGGGCTGGGCGCGCTGCAGATCGGCAGCGGGATGGAGATCCTCGGCTGGGCCGGGGACGTGGGCAACGGCCTGCTCGTCGGCATCATCGCCGTCCTGACCGCGGCGTTCGTCGCCTCCGCGGTGTCCGGCATCGCCAAGGGCATCCAGTGGCTGGCCAACATCAACATGGTGCTCGCGCTGGTCCTGGCCCTGTTCGTCTTCGTCGTCGGCCCGACGGTCTTCATCCTCGACCTCATCCCGACGACGGTCGGCAACTACTTCGCCGACCTCGGTGACATGGCCGCGCGCACCGAGGCCAGTGGTGGCGACGCGATGGCCGCCTGGCTGTCCGGCTGGACGGTCTTCTACTGGGCCTGGTGGATCAGCTGGACGCCGTTCGTCGGGCTGTTCATCGCCCGCATCAGCCGGGGCCGCACCATCCGGCAGTTCGTCAGCGGCGTCCTGCTGGTGCCGAGCGTGGTCAGCTTGATCTGGTTCGCGGTCTTCGGCGGGGCCGGCATCGTCACCCAGCGCGAGGGCGCCGACGTCGCCGGGCAGGGGACGCCGGAGGGGCAGCTGTTCGGCGTCCTCGAGACCTTCCCGCTGGCCACCGTGATGACCGTGCTGGTCATGGTGTTGGTGGCGATCTTCTTCGTCTCCGGCGCCGACGCCGCGTCGATCGTCATGGGGTCGCTGTCGGAGCGCGGCACGATCGAGCCCAGCCGGTCCACGGTGGTCTTCTGGGGCGTGGTCATGGGTGCGGTCGCCGCGATCATGCTGCTGGTCGGCGGCGACGAGGCCCTGACCGGCCTGCAGAACCTGACCATCATCGCCGCGCTCCCGTTCGCGCTGGTGATGGTCGGCCTGGCGGTGGCGCTGGCCAGGGACGTGCGCACCGACCCGATGATGCTGCGCCGCACGGTCGCCGCCGAGGCGGTCGAGCAGGCCGTCGTCGAGGGCATCACCCGGCACGGGGAGGACTTCGTGCTGGTCGTCGAGTCCGGCTCGAGCAGCGGCGGCACCTCCCCCGTGGCAGCTGCCCGGAAGCGGCAGCAGGACGGCACCAAGCAGGTGCGCGACGTCGGCTCGCCGGTGCCGGACCGCGACGACCGATGAGTCCGGCCGGTCGGCCCCGTCGTAGCTGCGACGGGGCCGACCGGGCCCCCGGACGACGGGATGGACGACGTGCGCATGATCTTCGTGAACCTGCCGGTGCGGGACCTGGCCGCCGCCAAGGCGTTCTACGGCGGCCTCGGGTTCTCCTTCAACGAGCAGTTCTCCGACGAGCGGACCGCCTCGGTGGTGGTCGACGAGAACATCGTCGTCATGCTGCTGACCCGCGACCGCTTCGCCGACTTCGTCACCGGCGAGGTCGGGGACCCGGCGCAGTCGACCACGGTGCTCAACGGCCTGTCGGCGAGCAGCCGCGAGGAGGTCGACGAGCTCGTGTCCCGGGCGCTGGCACACGGCGGGAAGCCGTGGCTGCCGGCCCAGGACCACGGGTTCATGTACGGCGCCAGCTTCACCGACCCCGACGGCCACGTCTGGGAGGTCATCTGGATGGACCCCGCGAACGTGCAGTGACCCCCGCCGACGCCCTGGCCGGGGTGTTCACTGCAGCCGCGCCCCGGCCGGAGCTGGCCGGCCGGCTGGCGGTCTTCGCGCCGCTGGTCGGCAGCTGGGACCTCCGCGTGACCGACGTCGCGGCCGACGGCACCGAGACGGAGCGGGACGGCGAGTGGCACTTCGGCTGGGCGCTGGACGGGCGGGCGCTGGCCGACGTCTGGATCAGCCCCTCCCGGGCCGCGCGGGCCGCCGGCGCCCCCGACGGCGAGTGGGGACTGAGCCTGCGGTTCTGGGACGAGGCACTCGGCCGCTACCGGTCCACCTGGCACGGCCCGGCCCGCGGTTGGGTCATCCCCTTCACCGCGACGCCGTCCCCGGACGGCCTGGTCCTCGCCGGCGAGCGGGACGGGACCGGGCTGCGCTGGGTCTTCTCGGAGGTGACGGCGGAGGCGTTCCGCTGGCGGGCGGAGGAGGACGACGGCACCGGCTTCCGGGTGCGGCAGCGTTTCGTCGCCGCGCGGCGCGCCTGACGGGCCGGCCCCCGAGCCCGTAGGTGGCACGGGGCGTTACGGGGACTACCTTGCTCGCCATGCCCCGTCCCGCCCTCGGATACGCCACCACCGTCGTCGCCGCGGGGTTCTTCGCCGTCAACGGCACCGTCTCCACGCTGGCGCTGCAGGCCGGCATCCCGGCCACCCGGCTGACCGCGCTGCGGTGCGCCGGTGCGGCCGTGGCGCTGCTCGTCGTCCTGGCGCTCGTCTCGCCCGGGCGGCTGCGGACCAGCCGGCGGGAGTTGCCCCTCCTCACCGTGCTCGGCGTGGTGGGGGTCGCCCTGACGCAGTTCCTCTACTACGTGGCGATCGGCCGCCTGCCGGTCGGGATCGCGCTGGTCTTCGAGATGACCGCGCCGGTCCTCATCGCCCTCTACGTCTGGCTGGTCCGCCGCGAGCGGGTGCGCAGCCGGCTGTGGGGGGCGCTGCTGCTGTCGCTGTCCGGCCTGGTCTTCGTGGCGGAGGTCTGGCAGGGCGGTGGCTCGCTGGACCCGCTCGGTGTGGCCGCCGCGCTGGCCGCCGCGGTGTGCCTGGCCACCTACTACCTCCTGGGCGAGCGGGGCGCGGCCACCCGCGACCCGGTCGGGCTGACGTGCTGGAGCTTCGTGGCCGCCGCGCTGTTCTGGTCGGTGGCCGCGCCGTGGTGGGAGTTCGACGCCGGGGTGCTCGGCGAGCGGGTGCCGGTGTCGATCGGCTCGCTGGAGCTGCCGCTGTGGGTGCTGGTGGCCTGGATCGTCGTCCTCGGGGCGGTGGTGCCGTTCTGGCTGTCCATCTCGGCGCTGCGGCACCTGCCGCCGACGACCGCCGGTCTCGTCGCGACCGTCGAGCCGGTGCTCGCCTCGGTGGTGGCCTGGCTCTGGGTGGAGCAGGTGCTGTCGGGCTGGCAGGTGCTGGGCGGGTTCGTCGTCCTCGTGGGGATCGTGCTGGCGCAGACGGCCCGGGCAGAGGCGCCGGCGCCCCTGCCCGAGACGCCGGCGCACGTCTGACCGTGGCCCTCCTGCAGGGGACCGTCGCGATCCTGCGCGCGGCGGGGACCAGGAGGGTCCTCGCTCAGGTGGCCCTGCGGTCTCAGGTGACCTCCCGGGCCTCGGTCAGGTAGCCGGCCAGCTCCTCCATGTAGGCGGCCTGGGCGACGTGGTCCATCCCGATGTACTTCCACGGGTACAGCTGCCCGGCCCGGACGGCGGGCAGCAGCGCGGCGGTGGGCTGGGCCGCGATCTCCTCCGGCGTCATGCTGAACCGCAGCGAGTAGAGGATGACGTCACTCGGGTGGTTCGGGACCTCCTCCCAGCCGACCGACTCCCAGAAGTAGCCGTCGCCGCCCGGGTCGACGAACTGCACGCCGAGCTCCTGGTAGAGCCGCAGCTGCGGGTCGTCGGGGGCCTTGTTCATCCACCAGCCGTCGGCGACCGTGGCGTACACCGGCAGCACGGTCACCCCGCCCCGGGCGGCCTCGGACAGGGTCTGCGAGGCGGCCTCGAAGTCCGCGCGGGCGGCGTCGACCACCTCGCTGTCGGCACCGAGGGACTCGGCGAGCTCGACGGTCCGCTCGATGACGTCGGCGGCCGAGCCGCGGTAGGCGATCGCGATGATCGGCGCGATCTCGGCGACCTGCTCCTGCTGCTCGACCGACTCGAAGCCGTAGAGCGGCTGGGTCTCGTCCAGCGTGCCCTCGGAGTCGGTCGGGTAGACGGAGGTGACGATGACGTCGGGATCGGCCGCGGCCAGCTGCTCGAGGTCGATCTGCCCGTAGCTCTCGCCGAGGATCGCCAGGTCGCCGAGGTCCTTGCCGTCGAAGGCGACGTCGTCCTCGGCCGAGGTCTGGCCGAAGGTGGCGACCGGCTCGATGCCGTAGTTCCACAGCGAGGCGACGACGTCGTTGAGGCCGGCGATCCGGGTCGGGACCTCGCCGAGCGCGACGGTGTTGCCCATGTCGTCGGTGAACTCCCAGCCGCTCTCCCCCGAGGCGGTGGCGCCGGCCGCGCCGGCGGGGTCGTCGTCGGAGCAGCCGGCGGCCGCGAGCAGCGCGGCGACGGTGAGGGAGGCGCCGATCAGGCGGCGCGGAATGCGGTGCAACGGGTCTCCTCGCAGGTCACCTCGGAGTGTTCCCCCGAGAGGCGGCTTAGGTTAGCCTCACCTGCGCTGCCGTCCGCAAGGGTCGGGGCACCGGGAGAGCGGAGACGTCGCATGACCCTCACCGTCGAGACAGCGGTCCAGACCGCGCCCGAGTGGGCCTTCTTCGACGTGGAGGTCGCCGCCGTCCGCCGGCTGGGGCCGAGCTTCGTGCGCCTCACCTTCACCGGCCCCGACCTGGCCGGCTTCGGCGTCGCCGGTGACGACCAGCGGATCAAGCTGGTGCTCGCCCAGGACCCGGCCGGGCTGCGCCGGCTGATGGACCGCGGGTCGGACTGGTACCCCGAGTACTGCGCGATGCCCGAGGAGCAGCGGCCGTGGATCCGCACCTACACGGTGCGCGCCGCTCGCCCCGAGCTCGCCGAGGTCGACGTCGACGTGGTCCTGCACGGCGTGGACGACGGGCACGCCGGCCCCGCCGCCCGCTGGGCCGCCTCGGCGGTGCCCGGCGACCGCATCGTGCTGCTCGGCCCCGACCGGCCCGGGCGCGGGCGGATGTGGGGCGTGGAGTGGGCGCCGCCCGCCGCCGCCACGACGCTGCTGCTCGCCGGCGACGAGACCGCCGTCCCCGCGGTGTGCTCGATCCTGGAGTCGTCCCTCGGTGAGGCGCGCCGCGTGATGGCCCTCCTGGAGGTGCCGGCCGCGGGGGACGCGATGAACCTCGCCCTGCCGGCCGGGGTGACCGTGCGCTGGCTGCCGCGGTCCGGCGCCGCCCGCGGGTCGCTGCTGGTACCGGCGGTGCACGCCGCGCTGTGCGAGCTGGGCGTGGCCGCGACACCGGCGGAGGCCCCGGAGGACGTCGACGTCGACTCCCAGCCGCTGTGGGAGGTGCCCGAGGGTGGGCGGGGCGACGACGGGGCCGCCTCGAGCTGCTACGCCTGGCTGGCCGGCGAGGCCGGGGTGGTCAAGCAGCTGCGCCGGCACCTGGTCGGCGACCTCGGCGTCCCGCGCGGCTCGGTGGCGTTCATGGGCTACTGGCGGCAGGGCATCGCCGGCTGATGGCCTCCCTGCAGGGTCCCGCCGCGAGCCTGCGAGTGGTGGGGGCAGGGAGGTCCTCTCTCAGCGCAGGCGGCGGACCGGTACGACCATCGGGGTCCCGGCGACCGGGTCGGGCACGATCCGCGCCTCCAGGTCGAAGACGTCGGCCAGCAGCTGCTCGGTGAGCACCTCGGCGGGCGTCCCCGAGGCGAGGAGGACGCCGTCCTTCATGGCTACCAGCCGCTGGGCGTACCGCGCGGCGAGGTTCAGGTCGTGCAGGACGACGACGACGGTGCGGCCCCGCTCGGTGTGCAGCCGGCCCACCAGCTCCAGGACGTCGATCTGGTGCGACAGGTCCAGGTACGTCGTCGGCTCGTCGAGCAGCAGCAGGTCGGTGCCCTGGGCCAGTGCCATCGAGATCCAGGCCCGCTGCCGCTGCCCGCCGGACAGCGCGTCGACGGGCCGCTCGGCCAGGTCGGACATGTCGGTCCAGGCCAGCGCCTCCGCGACGGCGGCCTCGTCGCCGCGCGACCACTGCTGCAGCCAGGACTGGTGCGGGTGACGGCCGCGGGCGACCAGGTCGGCCACGGTGAGCCCCTCCGGCGCGACCGGGGTCTGCGGCAACAACCCGAGCACCTTGGCGACCTCGCGGGTCGGCGTCCTGGCGATGGCGTGGCCGTCGAGCAGCACCTGCCCCTGGCGGGGCCGCAGCAGCCGGCCCAGCGCCCGGAGCAGGGTGGACTTGCCGCAGCCGTTCGGGCCCACGATCGCGGTGAACGAGCCGTCGGTGAGCTGCAGGTCCAGGTCGCGGACGACCACGCGGTCGTCGTAGCCAAGGCTGAGCGACTCGGCGGCGAGGCGGACCGGCCGGGCCTCGGTGCCTGTCGTGACCGGGTGGTGCGCGGTGGTCGTCACAGCGTGGATCGCCGCCTTCCGCGAACGAGGAGCCAGAGCAGGTAGGGGGCGCCGACCGCGGCGGTGAGGATCCCGACCGGCAGGGCCTGGGGCAGGACGGTGCGGGTCAGCAGGTCCGCGCCGATGACGAGCACGGCACCGAGCAGGCCGGAGGCGACCAGCGGCGGCCGGGAGCCACCGCTGAGGCGGACGGCGATCTGCGGGACCACCAGGGCGACGTAGGAGATCGGGCCGGCGGCGGCCACGGCGGCGGCGGTGAGCGCGACGGCGACGAGGACGACCACGGCCTGGGCCAGGGGGAGGCGCACGCCCAGCCCGCGGGCGGTGTCGTCGCCGAACTGCAGGACGCCCAGGGCGCGGCTGGCGGCCAGCGCGAGCGGGACCAGCACGGCGAGGGCGATCGCCAGCGGGACGGCCTGGTCCCAGGTCCGGGCGTTGAGCGAGCCGGTGATCCAGACGTAGGCCGACGCGGCGTCGAAGATCTCCGCGCGGGTGAGCAGCCAGTCGGTGAGGGCGGAGGCGACGGCCCACAGCGCGATGCCGACCAGGACCAGCCGGTACCCGTCGACGCCGCGGCGCCAGGCGAGCACGAAGAGCAGCACGCCGGTGAGCAGCGCGCCGAGGAGCGCGGCCAGGGGGACGCCGAGGCCGCCGAGGAGCGCCCCGCCGCCGGACGTCCCGCTCAGCACGATCGCCGCCACCGCCCCCACCGAGGCGCCCTGGGTGATGCCGAGGATGTCGGGGGAGGCGAGCGGGTTGCGCGCGAAGGTCTGGAACAGCGCCCCGGCGACGCCGAACGCCAGCCCGACCAGCGCGCCGACGACGATCCGCGGCGCCCGCAGCTCGAGCACGATGAACTCCTGGGTGTCCTCGCCGAGGCCGACGAGGGTCTTCAGGACCTCGCCCACGCTGATCGGGAAGTCGCCGCGGCCCAGGCTCAGCGCGCCCAGCAGGACGGCGGCGACGGCGCAGACCACCGGCACGAGCAGCTGGCGCCAGCGGACCCGGCCGGAGACCGGGCCGGCGCGGACGACCGTCTCGCGCGCCACGGCGACACGCTCCGGAGCCGTGGCGGTCACGCGTCCTCCTCGCCGGCGCTCGTCGGCCGCGTGCCCGGCGGTGCTGTGTCCCTGCGTGACCTCGCGAGCTCGGTCACGGGCCGGCCAACCGGCGGCGGCGGATGAGCGCGATGAAGAACGGCGCGCCGACCAGGGCGAGCACGATGCCGACCTGCAGCTCGCCGGGGCGCGCGAGGACCCGGCCGAGGACGTCGGCCAGCAGCAGGAACGCCGCCCCCAGCAGGCCGGACAGCGGGACGAGCCAGCGGTGCGCGGGACCGGTGAGCGCCCGGACGACGTGCGGGACGATCAGCCCCACGAAGGCGATCGGACCGCAGGCGGCGGTGGCCGCGCCGCAGAGCAGGGTGACCGCCCCCAGGCCGACCAGCCGGGCCAGCCAGACGCGCTGGCCGAGACCGCGGGCGACGTCCTCACCGAGGCCGAGCAGGTCCAGCGCCGGGGCGTTGAGCAGCGCGAGGACCAGCCCGGCGGCGATGAACGGCGCGACCTGCCACGCGATGTCCGTGCCACGGCCGGCCAGGGCGCCGACCACCCAGAACCGGTAGCTGTCGAGGCTGTTGGAGTCGCTGACCAGGATGGCGCGGACCAGCGCGTAGAGCAGCGCCGACAGCGCCGCGCCGGCCAGCGCGAGCGTCACGGGGGTGGCGCCACCGCGCCCGACCGAGCCGAGGGAGAAGACGAGGACGGTGCCCACCAGCGCGCCGGCGAAGCCGAACCAGATGTAGCCGGCCGGGGTGCTCAGGCCCAGCAGCCAGATGGCGAGGACGACGCCGAACGACGCGCCGGCGGTGACCCCGAGCAGCCCCGGGTCGCCCAGCGGGTTGCGGGTGTGGCCCTGGGTGAGCGCGCCGGCGACGCCGAGGGCGAGGCCGACCATGAGGCCGAGGACGGTGCGGGGGAGTCGCAGTTCCCGCACGATCACCGCCTCCTCGGCGCCCAGGGAGGAGTCGGTCAGGGCCTGCCACACCGTGCCGAGGCCGATGCTGCGGGTGCCCACCGCGATGCTGAGCGCCGTGGCGACGACCACCAGCGCCAGCAGCGCCAGGGCGCCGAGGAACCGGGGGCCGCGACCGCGCAGGAGGCCGCGGGTCCGGGGCGGCGCCACCGTCCCGGTCGCCCGGGGCGCGGCGTCGGTCGAGGACACGAGCGGCTCCAGGGACGAGGGGATCGGGGCGTCGGCCTGCTGCACAGGTCAGCCACGGGAACGGGTCAGCCAGTGCAGGTTAGCCTCACCTCAGCGACTCCGGCACCCGCGGTCACCGGCGCTGGCGGCGGCTGCCCCCGTGCCAGTCCTCCTGCACGCCCACCTCGCCCGGCCGGACGCCGAACGCCGGCAGCTGCGGCCGCTCCCGCAGGCTGCGCTTGAGCTCGGCGAACCCGGGGAAGGCGGCGAGCGCCACCACGTGGTCCCACAGCGCGACGGCCTCCTCGGGGCTGGGCACCCGGCTGATCACCGGGCCGAAGAAGGCGGCGCCGTCCGGGGGCCGGAAGTGCAGGACCGGCGTCCCGACGTCCGCACCGGCCAGGCGCAGGGCCTCGTCGGTCTCGGCCTGGATCCCGGCGTCCCACGACTCGTCGTCCAGGGCGTCGGCCAGCTCGACCGGCAGGCCGGCGGCGGTGAGGATCGGCTCGACGAACTCCGTCCGGCCCCGGTGCTCCCGGTCGGGGACCTGGTCGGCCTGGAAGATCCGCTCCCCCATGGCCGCGTAGAGGGGGTCGAGCACGTCGGCGCCGAGTTCGGCGCGGGCGCGGGCGGCGACCCGCAGCAGCCGCAGCCCCGCGGTGTGGCCCGCCTCGTACTCGGGCGGGAACCGGGCGTCGTAGTCGACGTGCCGGTTGAGCAGCCGCAGCGAGATCAGCCGCCACTCGACGGTGTACTCCCGCTGGGCGGCCACGGTCCGCACCCACTGGCTGGTCAGCCAGGCGAAGGGACAGACCGGGTCGAACCAGAAGTGCAGGTCGGCGTCCCGGGTCACCGGGGCAGGGCCTGCTCGATGGCGTGCCGGACCTCGGGTGAGTCGGGCTGGGTCTGCGGCCGGAAGCGGGCGAGGACCTCCCCGTCGGCCCCGACGAGCCACTTCTCGAAGTTCCACGCCACCTCGCCGGCCTGGCCGGTGGCGTCGGGGGCCTCGGTCAGCCGCTGGAAGAGCGGGTGCGCGCCCGGGCCGTTGACCTCCAGCTTCTCGGTCAGCGGGAAGGTGACGCCGTAGGTGGTGGAGCAGAAGCTCTCGATCTCCTCCGCGGTGCCCGGCTCCTGCCCCATGAACTGGTTGCAGGGGGCGCCGATCACGGTGAGGCCGCGTGCGCCGTAGTCCTGCTGCAGCGCCTCCAGCTGGCTGTACTGGGGGGTGAGGCCGCAGCGGCTGGCGACGTTGACGACGAGCGCCGCGCCACCACCGGCCAGCGCGCCCAGGGTGGTGGCCTCGCCCTGCAGGGTGGTCACCGGCAGGTCCAGCAGGTCGGTCATGTGCGCTCCTCGTCGAGGTGTCCAGCCGCGGTGGCCCCCGTGCGGGGGTCCTTCCATGGTGCGGGCAAGGGGGTCCTCCTTCAGTCCAGGCCGCTGAGGTCGTCGGGGACGTCGACGGCGTAGCGGCGCAGCACCTCGAGCGGGACGACCTCGAGGGCGCGGGCGTGGGTGGCGGCCAGGACGACGCCGGCCGCCGCGCCCGCCTCGTGGGCCTGCAGCCAGCGGGCGGCGACGACGCACCAGCGGTCGCCGGGGCGCAGCCCGGGGAAGCCGTACTCGGGCCGCGGCGTGCTGAGGTCGTTGCCCAGCTCCCGCTGCAGCGCGAGGAAGGGGGCCGACACCACGGTGCAGACGGTGTGGCTGCCGACGTCCTCCGGGCCGCTGCTGCAGACGCCGGTGCGGTAGAAGCCGGTCATCGGCTCGGTGCCGCACGGCTCGAGGGGCCCACCGAGGACGTTGCGTTCCTCGCTGCCGGGCTCGGGTCCGCTCATCGACGTCATCTTGGTGGGTGGACCCCGTCGGCGCAGCGCCCGGGGGATGGCAGGGTGCCGGTGTGACTGGGAACACCACGAGCGAGCCGACCGTCCTCTGGCGCCCGACCCCGGAGTCGATGCGCGCCACCCGGATCGCGGAGTTCGCCGGCTGGGTCGCGCGGAAGCGGGGCCTGGACCTCGGCGACCCGCCCGACTACGACGCGATCTGGCGCTGGTCGGTCGAGCACCTCGACCAGTTCTGGGCCGACGTGGCGGGCTGGACCGGCGTGCTGCCCGACGTCCCCGACGACCGGGTGCTCACCCGCCGCGCGATGCCCGGCGCGCAGTGGTTCCCCGACGCCACGCTCAACTACGCCGAGCAGGCGCTGCGCGCCGTCGCCGAGGGCGCCGTCCCCGCCGACTCCCCGGCGCTCATCGCCGTCGCCGAGGACCGCGAGCCGGAGGAGACCAGCTGGGCGCAGCTGCGCGCCCGCGTCGGCGCCTTCGCCGCCACGCTGCGCCGGCTCGGCGTCCAGCGCGGTGACCGGGTCGCCGGCTACCTGCCCAACGTCCCCGAGGCGGTCGTCGCCTTCCTCGGGACGGCGGCCATCGGCGCGGTCTGGTCCTCCTGCGCCCCCGACTTCGGCACCCGCGCGGTCCTCGACCGCTTCACGCAGATCGAGCCGACCGTGCTGGTCGCCGTCGACGGGTACCGGTTCAACGGCCGCGAGTACGACCGGCGTGACGTCGTCACCGAGCTGCGCGGCGCGCTGCCCAGCGTGCGGACGACGATCGCCGTCCCCCGGCTGTTCCCCGACGCGGTGCCGGCCGACGCGCTGCCCTGGACCGAGGCGGTGGCCGAGGAGCAGGAGCCCCGGTTCGAGCCGCTCCCGTTCGACCACCCGCTGTGGATCGTCTACTCGTCGGGCACCACCGGCCTGCCCAAGGGGATCGTGCACGGCCACGGCGGGGTGACCCTCGAGGAGCACAAGCAGCTGGCGCTGCACGGCGACGTCGGCCCCGGCGACCGCTTCTACTGGTACGCCTCCACCGCCTGGATCATGTGGAACATCGCCGCCTCGGCGCTGCTGTGCGGCGCGACCGTGGTGGTCCACGACGGTGCCCCCGCGTACCCGTCGGTCGACGCCCAGTTCGCCATCGCCGCGCAGACCCGGCTGACCTACCTGGGCACCAGCGCCGGGTACCTGACCGCGTGCGAGAAGGCCGGCATCCGGCCGGGGGACAGCCACGACCTGTCGGCGCTGCGGTTCCTCGGCTCCACCGGGTCCCCCCTGCCGGCGTCGACCTTCGAGTGGGTCTACGACGCGGTGGGGCCCGACGTCTTCCTCGGCTCGCTGTCCGGCGGCACCGACGTCGCGACGGGGTTCGTCGGCAGCGCGCCGCTGCTGCCGGTGGTCGCCGGCGAGCTGCAGCGGCCGATGCTCGGCGTCGCCGCCGCCTCCTGGGACGAGCAGGGGCAGCCGGTGGTCGGGGAGCTCGGCGAACTGGTGATCACCGAGCCGATGCCGTCGATGCCG
Organism: Geodermatophilus sabuli; assembly: GCF_900215145.1. Classification (GTDB taxonomy): domain Bacteria; phylum Actinomycetota; class Actinomycetes; order Mycobacteriales; family Geodermatophilaceae; genus Geodermatophilus; species Geodermatophilus sabuli. The sequence goes on from NZ_OBDO01000002.1 coordinate 25,600, forward strand.
CTGTACTTCTGGAACGACCCCGACGGCGCCCGCTACCGCGAGTCCTACTTCGAGCCGTGGCCGGGCGTCTGGCGGCACGGCGACTGGATGGAGGTCACCGAGCGCGGCACCTGCCTGATCACCGGCCGGTCGGACTCCACCCTCAACCGCGGCGGCGTCCGCATGGGGACGGCCGACATCTACGCCGCCGTGGAGTCCGTGCCGGAGGTGCTCGACTGCGTCGTCCTCGGTGTCGAGCAGCGGGACGGCGGCTACTGGATGCCGCTGTTCGTGAAGCTGGCCGAGGGTGCGGAGCTCACCGACGAGCTCACCACCCGGATCCGCGACGCCATCCGCCGCCAGGCCAGCCCGCGGCACGTCCCGGACGAGGTCATCGCCGTGCCCGCGGTGCCGCACACCCGCACCGGCAAGCGGCTGGAGGTGCCGCTCAAGCGGCTGTTCCAGGGGGTGGACCCGGCCAAGGCGCTCAACGTGGGGGCCGTCGACGACCCGGGCGCCGTCGAGCACTACCTCGCGCTGGCCCGGGAGCGCGGTCCCCGCTGACGAAGGACCCCTCTACCCCCCACCACTCGCAGGCTCGCGGCGGGACCCTGTAGAGGGGCCGTTCCAGTCGGTCACCGACTCGAGCAGGACGCCGGCGAGCCGGTCGGGGCAGGTGACGTAGGGGATGTGGGAGGAGTCGAGCTCGCGGTACCGCCAGCCCGGCGTCTCCCGGGCCTGCTGCGCGAAGCGGTCGAAGGCCGGCTGCGGGTACCGGGCGCAGCGCACGTAGGTCCGCGGGAGCTGCCGGGCCGCCTCGCTGAGCAGGTGGACCGGCCGGCTGAAGTGCCCGAGCGGGGTGGAGTGCAGGCGGGGCAGCACCCAGGCGAGGTCCGCGGGGTCGGTGACCTCCCAGAACCGGGGGAGGATCTCCGACCACGGGGGTGGCGCGGTGCGGGGCACCAGCCAGCCGTCGCCCTCCCGCTCCGCGAGCGCCTCGAAGCCCGACCGCCGCTCCGGCGTCAGGAGGTCGAGCAGGCACTGGCCGTCCTGCGGCACGAAGGCGTCGAGGTAGACCAGCTCGGCGATCCGCTCCGGTACCCGGTCGGCCACCCCGGTGACCACCATCCCCCCGGAGCTGGTGCCGACCAGGACGACCTCCTCGAGGTCCTCGCAGGTCAGCAGCGCGACGACGTCCTCCACGTGGGTGGCGAGGTCGGTCCCGTGGTCCAGCAGGTGCGCGCGCTCACCGAGCCCGGTGAGCGTCGGCGTGAGCGCCTCGTGGCCCGCGGCGCGCAACGCGGGTGCGACCCGCCGCCAGCACCAGCCGCCGAACCACGCCGGGTGCACGAGCACGAACGTCGCCACGGCCTCGCCTCCGTCCCGGGGCCGGCCGCGTCCGCGACGTCGACTCCCGGCCCGCGCGTGCCGACGACGGTAGGCCCGGCCGGTGGGGCGGAGCCAGCCCTCCGGTCCCTCGTGAGGGACCGGTCCGATCCCGAGGGGGTGCCCGCCGTCGTCGAGCACCCAGGCGAACGGCCGACCTGCGCCGCCCCCGGCCGGCGGCCAGGGTGGGGAGCACCCCCGACCGCAGGAGAACCCGTCCGATGTCCGCGACGCCTGACCCCCAGCCGCTGCAGCCGCCCGCCCTGCTGCCCCCGTGGCACACGCCGGAGCGCGAGGCGCTGCAGCTGCAGGCCCGCCGGGTCGCCATGGAGGAGGTGCTGCCGGTCGCCGACGAGCTCGACCCGCAGAAGGGGGAGATCCCGGCGTCGCTGCTGGCCCGGCTGGCCGAGCTGGGGTGGTTCGGCATCACCGTGCCGGCCGAGCACGGCGGCCTGGGCCTGGGCGTCTTCGAGTACTGCCTGGTCAGCGAGGAACTCGCGCGGGCGTGGATGTCGACGGCCAGCATCCTGGCCCGCTCCCAGGGCCTCGGGACGGCGGTGGCCGACGCCGGACGCCGGCACGAGCTGCTGCGGCGCAGCGCCCGCGGCGAGTGGATCGGCGCGATCGCGCTCTCCGAGCCCGACGCCGGCTCCGACCTGGCCGGTGTGGCCACCCGCGCGGTCCTCGACGGCGACGAGTGGGTGGTGACCGGCCGGAAGCGCTGGTGCGGCAACGCCCTGGCCGCCGACTTCATCCAGGTGCTGGTCCGGGAGCGCGACCCGGCGCCCGGCGAGTCCCGCTCGGTGGGCCTGGTGAACCTGCTGCTGGAGAAGGAGCGCGGCGTGTTCCCCGACGGGCTGACCGGCTCGCCGATCGACAAGGTCGGCTACCACGGCTTCCTCACCTGGGACCTCACGTTCGACGGCGTCCGCATCCCGCGGGGGAACGTCGTCGACGAGGCCGCCGCGAGCGACGAGGAGGGCGCTGCCGGCCGGCGGGCCGGCTTCGCCCAGGCGCAGCTGTTCCTCAACACCGCCCGCGTGCACACCGCCGCCCGCGCCGTCGGCCTGGCCCGCGCGGCACTGGAGGACTCCGTCCTCTACCTGCAGGAGCGCGAGCAGTTCGGCCACCCGATCGGCGACTTCCAGGCGCTGCGCTTCGCCGTCGCGGAGATGGCCGCGCAGGTCGAGCAGTCCCGGGCGTTCTACCGGCAGGTCGCCCACCTGCTCGACCTCGGCGTCCCGTGCGAGCGCGAGGCGGCGATGGTGAAGCTGGAGGCGACCGAGATGTCGGTCCGGGTGACCAACCAGGCCATGCAGCTGCACGGCGGCAACGGCTACACCACGGAGCGGCAGGTCGAGCGGCACTGGCGCGACGCCCGGCTCACCACGATCTTCGAGGGCACCAGCGAGATCCAGAAGCGGATCATCAGCGACCGTATCCTCCCCCGGTCACCTCTGGTCTGAACCCGGGCCGGTCCGTACACGGGGGAGTAGCTCGGATGTCCGGCCTGCCGCGCGCGCTCACCCCGTTGCGGCACCCGCGCTACCGCCTGCTGGCCGCCTCGCTCGCACTCTCGCTGCTCACCAACAGCACCTTCGCCGTCGCCGTCGTGTGGCAGGTCGTCGCCCTGGACGGTGGTCCGGCCGAGCTGTCCCTGGTCAGCGGGCTGGCCGCCGCGGGCATGCTGGCGAGCACCCTGCTGGGCGGTGCGCTCGCCGACCGCGTCCCGCAGCGGCACGTGCTGCTGGCCGTGGCGCTGGTGCAGACGGTCGGCACCGCCCTGGTCGCGGCACTCTCGCTGGCCGGGGTGCTGACGCTGTGGCAACTGGCCGTCGTCGCGCTCGCCGGTGGTCTGGCCAACGGCTGCTACTACCCGGCGTACTCCGCGCTGGTACCGGCGCTGCTCCCCGAGGACGAGCTGCTGCCGGCCAACGGGCTCGAGGGCACGATGCGGCCGGTGCTCTACCAGGCCACCGGTCCCGCGCTGGCCGGCGGGCTGATCGCCGGGACGTCGCCCGGGGTGGCCCTGGCCGTCACCGCGGGCGCGGCGCTGGGGGCAGCGCTGTGCGTCGCGGCGCTGCCGGCGACGCCGGTGCGGCGGGAGCCGGGCGCGGCGCCGGCGCACCCCGTGCGCGGCCTGGTCGCCGACGTGCGCGAGGGCTTCACCTACGTGGTCGCGACGCCGTGGCTGCGGGCCACGCTGCTGTTCGCCTCGCTCATGCTGCTGGTGATGATCGGCCCCTTCGAGGTGCTGGCGCCGTTCGCGATCAAGGACCGGGCCGGCGGCGGGCCGTTCCAGCACGCCCTCGTGCTGGCCGCGTTCGGCGTCGGCGGCGCGCTCGGCTCCATGACGGTCGCCTCCCTGCGGCTGCCGCGCCGCTACCTCACGGTCATGACCCTGCTCTGGGGTCTCGGCTGCGTCCCGCTGGTCGTCTTCGGCACCACGACGAGCCTCGGCGTGATGATCGCGGCGGGGCTGGTCACGGGCGGGACCGCGCAGGCGGGGATGGTCATCTGGGGCACCCTGCTGCAACGCCGGGTACCGCCGGCGCTGCTCGGCCGGGTCTCCAGCCTGGACTTCTTCGTCTCCACGGCGTTCATGCCGCTGTCCATGGCCCTGGCCGGCCCGGTCAGCGAGCTGATCGGCCTGCCGGCCACCTTCCTCGTCGCCGGGCTGGTCCCCGCGGTGCTGGCCGTGGTCGTGCTGCTGGCCGCACGGCTGCCGGCCGACGAGCTGGCCCACCCGCTGGCCCGCCGCTCGAACCCGCAGGTCAGCGAGCGGGCCTGAGGCGACGCGCGTCGGGGCACCGGCTGACGCCGGGTCCTCACCCCTTCTCGGCGCCGGCGGTCAGGCCGCCGGTGAGGAGCCTCTCGGTGGCGAGGAAGAGCACGACGATCGGCACCGTCAGGATCACCGATCCGGCCATGAGCACCGTCGTGGGGATCTCGATGCTGCCCGCGAGCTGGGAGAGGCCCAGGGAGACCGTCCACCGCGACCGGTCCTCCACCAGGAACAGCAGCGCGAACAGGAACTCGTTCCACGCGATCATGAAGACGAAGAGGGCGTTGGACAGGATCGCCGGCATGGCCAGCGGCAGGGTGATCTTGCGCATGATGGTGAACCTGTCGGCGCCGTCGACCGCGGCGGCCTCCTCGATGCTGGCCGGCACGGTCTGGAAGTAGTTGCGCAGCATGTAGATGGCGACCGCGACGGTCTGCGACACGTACACGAGCACGAGCGCAGGCAGGGCGCCGCGCAGCCCGACCCGCGTGAAGAAGATGAACAGCGGGACGGCGAGCAGGATGCTCGGGAACAGGTAGACGGCGAGGAACAGCACGCTGATCCTGCGGTGGCCGGGGAACCGCAACCGGGCGAGGGCGTACGAGCCCAGGACCGCGAAGGCGAGCGTCACCGCGACCGTGCCGAGCGCGACCAGGCCGCTGATGGCCATGAAGCGCAGGAACCCCTGCCCGCCGGACTCGGTGGGGGCGAGGACGTCGCGGTACGTGGCGACCGTCAGTTCCGACAGCGTCGGCCACAGGCGTGCCGGGGCCTGCAGCAGCGAGCTCAGGTCCCGGAGAGAGAGCAGCACCATGTAGTAGAAGGGGAACAGGGTGAACAGCAGCAGCCCTGCGATCACCACCCACCGCAGGACGCCGAGCACCCGGGTCTCGACGGTGGTCCGCGACCAGCGGCGTCCCGCCGGCGGGCCGCTGGGCCGGGTGCCGGCTTCGGCGGAGGACTCCGCCGCCACGGTCGCGATGCCCGCCATCAGGCCACCTCGTCCTTCGCCGCGAACCGGTAGTACACCGTGACCAGCACCATCAACACGGCGGAGAGGACGAGCGCCTGCGCGGACGCCGCGCCGATGTCCCCGCGGCTGATCAGGAACTCGAACACCCGCACGCTGATGACGTCGGTGCCCGCCCCTCCGCCGGTGAGCAGGTAGATGTCGTCGAAGTTGTTGAAGGTCCAGATGAAGCGGAGCAGCGCCAACACCGCGATCGTCGGCAGCAGCTGGGGCCAGACGATGTGGCGGAACACCTGCGTCGGCGTCGCGCCGTCGACCCGGGCGGCCTCCTCCAGGGTGGCCGGCGCGGCCTGCAGGCGTGCGGTGATGAAGAGGAAGGCGAACGGGAACGAGCGCCACATCTCGAAGAAGATGACGGTCAGCAGGGCGGTCGGGCGCTCGGACAGGAAGGCGATGGGCTCGTCCCAGCCGAGCAGGCGGGTCCCCACCTCGTTCACGATGCCGAACTGGGGGTTGAGCATCACGCCCCAGACGAAGGTGGCCGCCACCACCGGTGCGACGTAGGGCAGCAGCAGCGACGCCCGGATCAGCATGCGGCCGCGGAAGCCGTGGCGGAGGGCCAGCGCCGCGACCAGCCCGAGCCCGATCGACGCCGCGGTGCCGCCGCTGGCGTAGACGAGCGTGGTGACCAGCGAGTCCCAGAACCCGGGAGAGCCGAACACGTCGGCGAAGTTCTCGAACGTGGGGGTCCCGAACAGCCCGGACGTGCGGAGCCGGATGAGCTTCAGGTCCTGGAAGGCGAGCACCACCGTCCACAGGATCGGCAGCACCACCAGCACCAGGACGAGGACGACGGTCGGAGAGATCAGGGCCAGCCCGGTTCGCGACTCGCGTTCGCGCAGGGTCCCCCGACCCGGGGATCGTGCCTCCCGGTCACCGGCCTGCCGACTCTCGGACACCGCCGGGCGCACGTCAGTCCACCGACGAGGCGATCTCACGGAGTGCCTCGGCCGCCTGTCGGGCCGCTCCGCTCGGATCCACCTCGCCCTCGGTCATCGCGGCGATGGCCTGCGGGACGGGGAGCTCGCCGAGGGAGGCGCCGATCAGTGCGCCCTGCCCCTGAGGGATCCCCCAGGGGCCGATCCTGTCGGGGGCGGTCCGCAGGGCGTCGAGGACCTCGGCCGTGTAGAAGTCGGTCAACGGCGCCTTGGTGTCCACGCCCGAGGGCAGGGTGGCCCAGGCGTCGATGTACCGCGTCGGCTCCTCGGCCGTGCCCTGCCGGGTCGGCACCTTGCCCTCCGGCGAGAAGCCGATCCACTGCTCGTACCCGTCCTCCATCATGTAGTCGACGAAGTTGGCGGCGGTGGCCTGCGCGTCGACCGTGACGGCCCAGGAGACGATGTCGCCGAACTGCTCGGGCCCGTCGCCGTCGGGCCCCGAGATCCCGGTGACCACGCCGCTGTTCCGGGCGAGGAACGCAGGGTCGGCCGCGCACTCCGGGCACGTCGGCAGCGCATCGGCCCGCAGGCCGGCCATCTCGTCGAGGATGAACGAGGACCACACGACCATGGCCGACTGCCCGGCGAAGTAGGCGGCGCGCGTGGTGTCGACGTCCTGCGCCCCGCTCACTGAGTAGTCGCTGATCAGCTCGTCGTAGAACGCGAACGACCCCACGCACGCCTCGCTCTCGATCGTGACCTCACCTGTGTCGTCCACCAGCTGGCAGCCGTTGCCCAGGGCGAGGTGCTCGAAGGTCTGCTGGGTGAAGGCGTCGTTCGGCACGGTGGCCCCGACGAAGCCGGCCACCTCGGGGCTGTCCAGTTCCTGCGCGGCGGCGAGGATCTCGTCGTAGGTCTCCGGTGCGGCGAGGCCCGCGGCGTCGAAGAGGTCCTTGCGGTAGACGAGCAGCTGCGCCCACCCGTCGCTGGGGACGGCGACCTGCGCATCGCCGTCCCGGGTCAGCTCCAGCGCGTGCTCGGAGAAGGTGCCGGCGCCCAGGCCCTCCACCACGGAGGCGGTCATCTCGCGGTCGATGAGGTCGTTGGTCGCCAGCAGCTGGACGCCGGCCAGCGGCAGGGCGCCGATGACGTCGGGCAGCCGCCCCGCGGCGGCCGAGGAGATGAGGAGCTGGTTGAACTGGTTCGGGTCGACGGCGACGAGCTCGACCTCGACCCCGCTGCTCCCGGTGAAGGCCGCGGCGATCTCCTCCTGGACGGCGAGGCGGTCGGGGAGGTTCTCCAGGGTCCACACGGTCAGCGGGTCACCCTCCTCGCTGCCTCCGGTGTCGCCCCCGCCGCAGGCGGCGAGCAGGACCGTCGCCCCGACCGCCGCCACCGAGGCCCTGACCGGTCGCTCCACAACCCTCATCAGCTCCCCCCGGGATCGCCGGACCCGGACAGTAGCGGCTCGCCGTGTGACGCGCGCCACGAGGGATGCAGGGCCGGACGCGACTCCGCCGCGCCCGGCTGCGGGCCGGGCGGTCAGCTCCTGAGCACCCGCGACTCCCAGGGGCGCAGCACGGCCGGGTCGCCCTCCGGCAGGTTGCCCAGCACCAGTTCGGTGCCGGCCACCTCGGGCAGCAGTTCGCCCAGCCGGTACTCGTGCCCGCTCACGTTGCACACGACGAACAGCGTCTCGCCGTCCAGCGAGCGGGTGAAGGCGTACACCGACTCGTGTTCGGGCAGCACCATGGTGAAGTCGCCCAGCGCGACCACCGGCGACTCGTGCCGCAGCGCGATCAGCCGCTGGTGGTGGGCGAACACCGACGTCGGGTCGGCCCGCTGCGCGGCGGCGTTCCACCGCACGTGGTCGGGGTTCACCGCGATCCACGGCGTCCCGGAGGTGAAGCCGGCGTTCGGGGAGTCGTCCCACTGCACCGGCGTGCGCGCGTTGTCCCGGCCCATCCGCCGCATCGCGGCCAGCTCGGTGTCCGGGTCCGCACCGTGGGCGACGGCCTGCGCGAAGTGGTTGAGCGACTCGACGTCCCGGAAGTCGTCGAGGCTCTCGAACGGGGCGTTGGCCATCCCGAGCTCCTCGCCCTGGTAGACGTAGGGCGTCCCCCGGTGCAGGTGCAGCAGCGTGGCCAGGCAGGTCGCGGAGTCCCGCCGGCACTCCGGCGAGTCGTCGCCGAACCGGGAGACCGCCCGCGGCTGGTCGTGGTTGTCCCAGTAGAGGGAGTTCCAGCCGACGTCGGCCAGCCCCACCTGCCACCGCCCGAACGAGGCCTTGAGGTCGGTGAGCCGCAGCGGCCGCGGGGAGAACTTGCTGCCCTCGAAGTCCAGCCCGACGTGCTCGAACTGGAACACCATGTCCACCTCCTCTCGGGCCGGGTCGGTGAACAGCCGGGCCGCCTCGACGGTCACGCCGGGCATCTCACCGACGAGCAGCAACTGCTCCCGGCGGCCGGCGAAGACCGCGCGGTGCATCTCCTGCAGGAACTCGTGGATCCGCGGCCCGCACAGGTACGACGCCGAGCCGTCGCCGTAGGGCACCCCCGGCAGCGGCGGGCCGTCGTGCAGGGCGCCGTCCGGGCCGACGTCCTTGCTGATCATGTTGATGACGTCCATGCGGAAGCCGTCGACCCCGCGGTCGAGCCACCACCGCATCATCGCGTACACCGCGTCCCGGACCTCGGGGTTCTCCCAGTTGAGGTCCGGCTGCCGGCGGTCGAACAGGTGCAGGTAGTACTCGCCGCTGGCCTCGTCGAGCTCCCAGGTCGGGCCGGAGAAGAACGAGTGCCAGTTGGTCGGCTCCGCGCCCGGCGCGCCGGCGGCCATCCCCGGCCGCGGCGGCCGCCACCAGTACCAGTCGCGCTTGGGCGAGTCCTTCGACGACCTGCTCTCCAGGAACCAGGGGTGCGCGTCGCTGGTGTGGTTGACCACCAGGTCCATGACCAGCTTCATCCCGCGCTCGTGGAGGGCGGCGATCAGCGCGTCGAGCTGCGTCAGGCTGCCGAACAGGGGGTCGACCTCGGTGTAGTCGCTGATGTCGTAGCCGTTGTCCGCCTGGGGGGACGGGTAGACCGGGGAGAGCCACAGGACGTCGACGCCCAGGTCGGCCAGGTGGTCCAGCCGCTGGAGCACCCCGCCGAGGTCACCGATGCCGTCGCCGTCGGAGTCCATGAACGAGCGGGGGTAAACCTGGTAGACGACCGCACGGGTCCACCACGGGGACTGCTCGGGCATGCGCCCAGCCCAGCACGGGCCGCCCGGGCTCGCACCCGGTCAGTCCTGCACCGGCGGGGACGGTGGGGTGTGGTGCACCGCCTCCACGTTGTTGCCGTCGGGGTCGCGGAAGAACGCGCCGTAGTAGCCCGGGTGGTACTCCGGCCAGACCCGCGGCTCGTGCAGCACCTCGGCGCCGGCGTCCCGGGCCAGCGCGAACACCTCGTCGACGGCCGCGCGGGACGGCGCCCGCAGCGCCAGGTGCACGGGGCGCTCGGTGCCCTCGGCCAGCGGGCTGACCCACAGTTGCGGGTGCCCGTCCGGCCCGGCGAACCCGACGACCGGGCCGTCCGGCGTCTCGTAGCGCATCGCCTCGCGCAGGCCGACGGGGGCGAACACCCGCGTGTAGAAGGCGATGGCGGCCGCGACGTCGGCGGCCTGCAGTCCCAGGTGGTCGATCACGCCGCCGGACGGTAGCGGGGGTGCTGGCGACGGGGGCCTCCCCGGCGCGCGGCCCGGGAAATCGGGTGCGTCCTGTCGTACCCGTCGCCGACCATGAGCGGACCGGATCCCGACGAGGAGGCGCTCCCATGGCCCCGCTGCCGCGCGCGCTGTCGCCGCTGCGGCACCGCGACTACCGGCTGCTGGCCGCGTCGATGGCGCTGTCGCTGCTGGCCGCCGGGCTGTGGGCGGTCGCCGCGGTCTGGCAGGTGGTGGCCCTGGGCGGGGGCCCGGCCGCCCTCTCGCTGGTCACCGGCCTGTCCGCCGGCGGGATGCTGGCCAGCACCCTGTTCGGCGGGGTGCTCGCCGACCGGGTCCCGCAGTGGTACCTCCTGCTGGCGGTGGCGCTCGTCCAGGCGGCGGCCGTCGCCGTGGTCGCCGGCCTGTCGTTGCTGGGCCTGCTGACGCTGTGGCAGCTGGCCGCGGCCGGCCTTGCCGTGGGGCTGGCGACGGGGCTGTACTACCCGGCCTACTCCGCGCAGCTGCCGGCCCTCGTGCCCGAGGGGGATCTGCTCGCGGCCAACGGGCTCGAGGGCGCCGTCCGTCCCCTCCTGCAGAACGCGGCCGGGCCGGCGGCCGCCGGGTTCCTCGTCGCCGCGGTCTCCCCGGGCGCGGCCCTGGCCGCCACCGCGATCGCCTCCCTGCTCGCCGCCGCGCACGTCCTCGCCCTGCCGGTCACCCCCGTCCGGCGGGGGGACCCCGATGACGGCGCCCGGCCGGCCGGGGTGCTGGCCGACCTGCGCGAGGGCTTCGCATACATGCTGCGCACGCCCTGGCTGCTGGCCACCCTGCTGTTCGCGTCGCTGATGGTGCTGGCGCTCCTCGGGCCGCTGGAGGTCCTGGTCCCCTTCGCCATCCGGGACGCGGGCGGCGGTCCGACGCAGCACGCCTACGTGCTGGCCGCGTTCGGCATCGGCGGGGCGATCGGCTCCCTGGTCGTCGCGTCGCTGCGGCTGCCCCGGCGGTACCTGACCGTGATGGTCGCGCTGTGGGGGCTGGGGTGCGTGCCGATGGTCGTCTTCGGCCTCTCCTCGAGCCTCCCGCTGATGATCGCGGCCGGGGCCCTGGTCGGTGCGGCCTTCGAGGCCGGCACCGTCATCTGGGGCACGCTCCTGCAGCGGCGGGTGCCGCCGGCGCTGCTCGGCCGGGTCTCCAGCCTGGACTTCTTCGTCTCCCTCAGCCTCATGCCGTTGTCCATGGCGCTGGCCGGGCCGGTCAGCGAGCTCATCGGTTCGGCCGCGACGTTCCTGGTGGCCGGGCTGGCGCCGCCGCTCCTGGCGGCCGTGGCGGTGCTGGCGGCGCGGATGCCGGCCGACGAGGTCGCGCACCCGCTCGACGGGGGTGCCGCCCCCGCCGGGCAGTCGCCGGCGGACGACGTCCTCGACCGGGTGTGAGCGCCGGGGCCGGTCGGCGTCCCGGGGGGACCGCTGTTTGGATGGGGGTGACCCGTCGGGCACCGACCCGGCACCCGCACCCCGAGGAGATCCCGTGGCCGAGCTGACCCGCCCCGACGTCGAGCCGCCCACCGGCCCGGCGCCCGACGACCTGGTGGTCGAGGACCTCGTCGTCGGCGACGGTCCGGAGGCCAAGGCCGGCGACCTGGTGAGCGCGCACTACGTCGGGGTCACCCACGACGGCGGCGAGCAGTTCGACGCCTCCTGGGACCGCGGCGACCCCCTGGAGTTCCGGCTCGGCGTCGGCATGGTCATCCAGGGCTGGGACGAGGGCATGACCGGCATGAAGGTGGGTGGCCGGCGTCGGCTGACGATCCCGCCGCACAAGGCCTACGGCGACCGCGGCGCCGGCGGCGTCATCAGGCCCGGCGCGACGCTCGTCTTCGTCGTCGACCTCGTCGGCGTCCGCTGAGCGGAGTCGCTCGGTGGCGGGCCCGTTCCCGAGCGACTCCACCCCGCGCGACGGCCGAGGCGGCCCGGGCGGAATGACGGCGGGCGGGCCGCGGTTGGTCGCCGACGTGCGCATCGAGGTGTGGTCCGACGTCGTCTGTCCGTGGTGCTACATCGGCAAGCGCCGGCTGGAGACCGCGCTCGCGCGATTCCCCCACCGCGACCAGGTCGAGGTCGTCTGGCGCTCGTACCAGCTCGACCCCACCGCGTCCGAGGGCGAGACCCACGCGACGCTGCCCGCACTGGCCGCCAAGTACGGCCGCAGCGAGGAGGAGATGCGCGCGACGATGCGGCACGTCGAGGAGACCGCCGCCGCCGAGGGGCTCGACTACTCCCTCGCGGACGGCGTCAGCGGCAACACCCGGCTGGCCCACGAGCTCCTCCACCTCGCGGCCGAGCACGGCCTGCAGGGGCAGATGCAGGAGCGCCTGCTGCACGCCCACTTCGAGGAGCGGCGGTCGGTGTTCGACGTCGAAGCGCTCGTCCCGCTCGCCGCCGAGGTCGGCCTGGACGAGGCCGAGGTGCGCGCGGCGCTGGGCGACTCCCGTTACCGGCACGCGGTGAGCCAGGACGTCCGGACGGCCCAGGCCCTCGGCGCGACCGGCGTCCCCTTCTTCGTCGTCGACCGGAAGTACGGCGCGGCCGGCGCCCAGCCGGCGGAGCTGCTCCTGCAGGTGCTGGAGCGGGCGTGGGCCGACGCGCACCCGCTGGTGACGGTGCCGGCCGCCGACGGCTGCACCGACGACAGCTGCGCCGTCTAGTCCAGCAGGCCCGCCACCGCCCGCAGCCGCCGCTCGGCGTCCCCGGCCAGTTCCCGGACGACGTCGGCCGCCGGCCGCTCGGCGGTGACCAGGCCCACCGACTCCCCGGCGTAGAGCGGTGCGGCGTCCAGGTCGCCGGTCCGGCGGGCCTCCACGACCCGCGCGGCGTCCGGGTGCCCGGGCAGCTCCGCCTCCCGACCGTGCCAGGTGCGGCTGAAGTCGTTGACCAGGGCGCGCCCCGGCCACCGCTGCGGCCAGGCCAGGCCCTGGGCCACGTCGAAGGCCCGGGTGAGCACGGTGTCCTCGCCGCGGGCCGCGGTGACCCGGGCTCGCGCCGCGGGTGAGTTGAGCGCCTCGGGGCAGGCCAGCAGCGGCGTGCCGATCCAGACCCCGGCGGCCCCGGCGGCCAGGGCGGCGGCCACCCCGGCGCCGGTGGCGATCCCGCCGGCGGCCAGCACCGGCCGGTCGGTGAGGGCCAGCACCTCCTGGAGCAGGGGGAGGGTGGCGCGGTGCCCGGTGTGCCCGCCGGCCTCGGTGCCCTGGGCGACGAGCACGTCGACGCCGGCCTCGGCGGCCCGGGCGACGTCGTCGACGGTGTTGACCTGCGTGGCGACGGCGATCCCGGCGTCGTGCAGCGGGCGGACCGACGGCGCGGGGTCGCCGAAGGAGACCGAGACCAGCGCCGGCCGGGTGGCAATCGTCGCCTCGAGCAGCTCCGGGCGGGTCTCGAGCACCCACGCCATCAGGCCGATGCCGAACGGCAGGTCATCGGCGGCGGGGATCGCGGCCTGCTCGGCCACGAACTCCGGCGTCGTCGCGTTGCCCACGCCGATCATGCCCAGCCCACCGCCGAGGGAGACGGCGCGGGCCAGGGCCCCGCCGGCCACACCGGCCATCGGTGCGCCGACGACCGGTGCGGCGAGGTCGAACCAGCGGGTCAGCGGCGTCCGGATCACGCCGCCCATCCTGCCCGGGTGTCCGGCGGCGGTCGCCCCCTACTGGGTGGCGGGGCCGCCCTGCTCGGTGCCGGAGATGTTCCGCAGGAACTCGTGGCAGCGCCGGGCGCGCGCGGAGTCCTGCTCCATGACCTCGCGGAAGAAGTCCGCGATGTCCTTCAGCCCGGCGTTGTCCGCGTCACGCACGTACTGGCCGTAGTCGTGCCCGGCCTTGAGCGAGTGGTACTGCACCGAGATCAGGTCGTAGGTGACGTCCTCGAAGCCGGTCTCACCGGTGGCCATCACAGCCTCCTCGTCGCTGAACCGTGGGGACCACCACACTTCCCGCGCCGGGTGACGGGGAAACGGACCGATCCGTCTCAGTCGGACGCGGTGCCGACCCCGGGGGCCATCCCGCCGGTGACGTCCCCGCCGCCGGCGTCGTCCGCCGCGGTGCGCCCTGCGGCGAGCTCCTCGCCCTGCTCCCTCTCCTCCTCGGCCATCTCCTCCTCGCCGCTGACGGCGGCGTCGTCCTCGCCCGAGGCGAGGTCCTCGCCCTGGCCGTAGGCGCCGGGGTCGGCCTGCAGGGTGCGGGGGTCGTTGAGCGGGTCGGGGACGTCGGGGTCGGTGACCGTCATGAGCCGCTCGTGCCCGCTGGGGCCGCGCCCCAACCCCTCGTCAACGCGTAACCGATGTGTTACGTATGTGCCGTGGAGGCGATCGCGGCGCTCGCCGACCCGACCCGCCGGCAGCTGGTCGACCTGCTGTCCCACGGCGAGCTCGCCGCGGGGGAGCTGGCCGGGCGCTTCCCGGTGAGCCGGCCGGCGATCAGCCGGCACCTGCGGGTGCTGCGGGAGGCGGGGCTGGTCACCAGTCGCGGCGAGGGGCGCCGCCGGCTCTACGCGCTCGACCCGCGCCCGCTGCGGGAGCTCGACGAGTGGCTGGAGCCCTACCGCGACCTGTGGGCCCAGCGGCTCGACGCACTGGACACCGAGATCGCCCGCGGACGGCGGGCCAGGCAGGGCGGAGACCCGAGATGACCCAGCAGGACGCGCACGCCCGCCGAGGCGTCGTCAGCACCGAACCCGACGGCCGGCAGCGGCTGGAGTTCCGCCGGTCCTGGCCCGACCCCGTGGACGACGTCTGGGCGGCGCTCACCGAGCCCGACCGGCTGGCCCGCTGGATCGGCACCTACGACGGCGAGCGCGGCCCGGGCGGTACGGGCACCTTCGTCATGACCCACGAGGAGGGCGAGCACGAGGGCGAGGCGATGCGGATCGTCGAGTGCGACCCGCCCCGGCGGCTCGTGCTGGAGTGGACCACGTCGGAGCAGTGGCGGGTCGAGCTCGACCTCACCTCCGACGGCGGCACGACCACCCTCGTGTTCACCCAGGTCCTCGCGGCGGGGACCGGGGTCGGTGACGTCGCCGGGGGCTGGCACTGGTACCTCGACAAGCTCGAGGCGGAGCTGACCGGTACGGGCGGCCCTGGTGAGTGGGCGCCGTTCTGGGCCGAGGTGGGACCCCTGTACGGCCGCGGCGGGGCCGGCTGAGCGCCGCTCCCCGACCGGATGGGTCCGCCGTCACCAGGGTCTTCGGTCCCGGCGGGTAGACGTCCTATACGTGTCATCTCTCACGGTTACAGCGGGCGACCCCGTCGATAGTCTGAGCGCACTCCGGGATCCCCGGCGCGAGCGGCGCCGCGCGGTCCGGGTCCACCTGCGCCAGCAGCACTCCCCACGTCGGCGGCTCCCTGCCCCGCGTGCCCGACAGATGGAGACGCCTTGACTTCTGTGGCCACCCCCGGTCTCGACAACGCCCCGACCACCCACGCCCGGCTGCTCGCGTGGGTGCGGGAGATGGCCGAGCTGACCACCCCCGATCAGGTCGTCTGGGTGGACGGGACCGACGAGGAGTGGGAGCGCCTCACCCAGGAGCTGGTCGACGCGGGCACCTTCACCCGGTTGGAGAAGAAGCCCAACTCGTTCTGGTGCGCCTCCGACCCCAGCGACGTCGCGCGCGTCGAGGACCGCACCTACATCTGCTCGGTCGACGAGGCCGACGCGGGGCCGACCAACAACTGGATGGCCCCCGACGAGATGAAGTCGGTCATGACCGAGCTGTACCGCGGGTGCATGCGCGGCCGGACCATGTACGTCATCCCGTTCTGCATGGGCCCGGTCGAGGCCGAGAACCCCATGTTCGGCGTCGAGCTCACCGACTCGGAGTACGTCGTCGTCTCGATGCGGGTCATGGCCCGCATCGGCACGTACGTCCTCGAGGCCATGGGCACCGACCGCCCGTTCGTGCCGGCGATGCACTCCCTGGGCGCCCCGCTGGAGCCCGGCCAGGCCGACGTGCCGTGGCCGTGCAGCTCCACCAAGTACATCGTGCAGTTCCCCGAGGAGCGGACCATCTGGTCCTACGGCTCGGGCTACGGCGGCAACGCGCTGCTGGGCAAGAAGTGCTACTCGCTGCGGATCGCCTCGGTCATGGCCCGCGACGAGGGCTGGCTGGCCGAGCACATGCTGATCCTCAAGCTGACCAGCCCGCAGCAGAAGACGTACTACGTCGCCGCCGCCTTCCCGTCGGCCTGCGGCAAGACGAACCTGGCGATGCTGGAGCCGACCATCCCCGGCTGGACGGTGGAGACCCTCGGTGACGACATCGCCTGGATGCGCTTCGGTGCGGACGGCCGGCTGTACGCCGTCAACCCGGAGTTCGGCCTGTTCGGCGTCGCGCCGGGCACCGGCTGGGACACCAACCCCAACGCCATGCGCACCATCGAGCAGGGCAACTCGGTCTTCACCAACGTCGCGCTGACCGACGACGGCGACGTCTGGTGGGAGGGCATGACCGACGACGCCCCCGCCCACCTCACCGACTGGAAGGGCCGGGACTGGACGCCGGAGAGCGGCGAGCTGTCCAGCCACCCGAACAGCCGGTTCTGCACGCCGATCACCCAGTGCCCGATCCTGGCGCCGGAGTACTCCGAACCGCAGGGCGTGCCGATCTCGGCGATCCTCTTCGGTGGCCGCCGCAAGACGACGATCCCGCTGGTCACCGAAGCCCGCGACTGGAACCACGGCGTCTTCATGGGGGCCACGCTCTCCTCGGAGACCACCGCCGCGGCCACCGGCGCGGTCGGCGTCGTCCGCCGCGACCCCTTCGCCATGCTGCCGTTCATCGGGTACAACGCCGGCGACTACTTCCGGCACTGGGTCGAGACCGGCAAGGCGCACGACGCTGCCCAGCTGCCGAAGATCTTCTACGTGAACTGGTTCCGGCGCGACGCCGACGGCGGCTTCCTCTGGCCGGGCTTCGGCGAGAACAGCCGGGTCCTGAAGTGGGTCGTCGAGCGGCTCGAGGGCACCGCGGCCGCCGTCGAGACGCCGGTCGGGCACGTGCCCACCGCCGACTCGCTGGACGTCGACGGCCTCGACCTGAGCTACGAGCAGCTCCGCAAGGCCCTCGCCGTCGACGCGGACGAGTGGCGCGCCGAGATCCCCCAGATCACCGAGTGGTTCCAGAAGTTCGGCGACAAGCTGCCCAGCACCCTGTGGGACGAGCTCGCCATCCTGGAGCACCGGCTCTCCTGAAGGAGGCGCCCTGCCCCGGCTCACCCGAGCCGGTCATGAGGCCCCGCCCCGGTCAACGGCGACCGGGGCGGGGTCTTCCCCTCCCGGACGCCGGGCGCCCGACCGGCACCGGCGTGCGCCGACCGGCCAGGGCCCGCCCGGTCGGTTAGCGTGGCTGGGCGTACCCCCGCCCGATCGCCACCTGACACGACAGGTCCCCGTCCCGTGCCCAATCCCTACCTGCAGGTGCTGCGTACGCCGCACGCGCTGCCGATGGTGCTGGCCGCGTTCGTGGGGCGGCTGCCGTTGTCGATGGTGGGCCTGGGCTCGGTCCTGCTGATCGCGTCGGAGACCGGCTCCTACGGCCTGGGGGGTGTGGTCGCCGCCACCGGCGCGGTGACCACCGCCATCTCCGGCCCGCTCATCGGCCGCTGGGCCGACACCCACGGGCAGCGGCGCACGCTGCTGCCGGTCGTGGCGATCTTCGTCGTCGCGGGCTGCGTCTTCCTGCCGGCGGTCAAGCAGGACTGGCCGCTGTGGACCGTGTTCGTCTCCGCCGGGGTGGCCGGCGCGTGCATCCCCCCAGTCTCCTCGATGATCCGGGTCCGCTGGACGCACCTGCTGCGCGGCACGCACCGGCTGCCGACCGCGCTGGCGATGGAGTCGGTCCTCGACGAGTTCGTCTTCATCGTCGGCCCGGTCCTGGTCACCTTCCTGTCCACCACCGGGCACTCCACCTCAGGCGTGGTCACCGCCTTCACCCTCGCCGTCGTCGGCAGCCTGCTGTTCGCCGCGCAGGGCCAGACCGAGCCTCCACCCCACGGGCACGCGGCGCGCTCGGGGCCGACGGCGATCCGCAGCGCCGGCATCCGCGTGCTGTTCGTGGTGGGCGCGGCGGTCGGCGCCATCCTCGGCACCCTGGAGATCGCGCTGGTCGCCTTCGCCGACGAGGTGGACGCGATGTCGCTGTCCGGCGTCCTGATCGCCGCCCTCGCCGTCGGGTCGATGGCCAGCGGCATCGGGTGGGGCACGGTCCACTGGAAGCAGCCGCTGCGGCTGCGGCTGGCCGTGGCCCTCGTGCTGCTGACCGTGCTGAGCCTCCCGCTGCTGGTCATCCGCGACATCTGGCTGATGATCCCGTTCGTGGTGGTCGCCGGGGTCGCCGTCTCGCCCTCGCTGATCAGCTCGTTCACCCTCGCCGAGTTGCTCGTGCCCCGCTCGGCGACGACCGAGGCCTTCACCTGGATCGGCACCGCGCTGGCCCTCGGCGTGGCCGTGGGCACGTCGATCTCGGGGAAGGTCGTCGACACGGTCGGCGCCAACGCCGCCTTCCTCGTCGCGACCGTCGCGGCGGCGGTCGCGGCGATCACCGTCTGCGCCGCGCAGCGGGTGCTGCGCGTGCCGGCCGAGCACGCCGCCGAGCCCGCGATGGCCCGGTGAGCGGGAGCCGCAGAATGGCCCCATGAGCGACGAGCCGATCCGTGCCGGGCGCCCGAGCGGGGCCAGGACCATCGACGAGGTGCTCGCCGAGGCGCGCGCCCGCCTGCACCGGCTGGAGCCGGCGGAGGCCGCCGCCCACGTGGCCGGCGGCGCTGTCCTCGTCGACACCCGTCCGGCGTTCCAGCGGGACGCCGACGGGGAGGTGCCGGGTGCGCTCGTCGTCGAGCGCAACCACCTGGAGTGGCGCTTCGACCCGGCCAGCGACGCCAAGCTGCCGGAGGCCACCGGCTACGACGTCGAGGTCATCGTGCTGTGCAACGAGGGGTACTCCTCCAGCCTGGCCGCCGACTCGCTCCGCGTCCTCGGCCTCAGCCGGGCCACCGACGTCATCGGCGGCTACCAGGCCTGGCGGGCGGCCGGCCTGCCCACCACCCGGGGCTGAGGCGGGTCCGGCGCGTCGGGTGCCGTCCGGCCGCGGTCGTCCCCGGTGTCGAGCGGCGGGCCACCGCCCGGGCCGCACTAGGGTCCGGATGGTGACCCGCGCCCGACCGGCCGCCGGGGGTGGCCGCATCCTCGGCGTGCCCCCGGAACGCCTGGGCCGCTGGCTGGACGGCGTCGCCGACCGGCACGGCAGCTTCGACCGGGTGGCATCGGACGCCGACGGCGCCGTGCAGGTCACCTGCGCGGACACGACGACCGTCACGCTGCGGGCGCCGTTCGGCTGGCAGCCGGGGCCGGCCGTGCTCAGCTCCTTCACGGCAGCGGCGCGGCAGTCGCACCGGGCGGCCGTCCTGCTGGTCCGTCGCGGGCGGTGGGCGGTCGGGGTATTCGACGGCGCGGACCTCGTCGTCTCCAAGGTCGACGCCCGCCAGGTCCAGGGCCGCACCGCCGCCGGCGGCTGGAGCCAGCAGCGCTTCGCCCGACGCCGCGGCCACCAGACCGACGCCGTCGTGACGGCGGCCGCGGACACCGCCGCCCGGGTGCTCCTGCCGCACATCGCCGACGTGGTCGCGCTGTTCACCGGCGGCGACCGCGGGCTGGTCGACGACGTCCTGGCCGACCCCCGGCTCCGGACGCTGGCGGCGCTGCGGCGCGAGCCGCCGCTGGAGGTGGGGGAGCCCACCAAGGTCGTGCTGCTGGCCACGCCGGAGCAGTTCCGGGCGGTGCGGGTGCACATCGTGGAGCCCGACGATCGCCGCTGACCGGGCGGCCGGCCGCACCCGGGAAACCGCGTGACGGAACGGAAGCCGAGGCGTAGCGTCGCCCGACCGTGTCCTCAGCGAGCGCGACCGACCCCGTCCTCGTCGCTGAGCGCGCCCACCTGGCGCACGCGGCGGAGTGCCTGACCGGGATGCGGACGGCGGCGGACGCCCTCGTGGACGCCGGCGTCGACGCCTGGGCCGCCGAGCGGCTCGGCGCCGCCCGCGCGGAGCGCCTGCGCGCGCTGGCCGCGGACCCGGAGGTGCCGGCCTTCTTCGGCCGCACGGACTCCCGGACCGTCGACGGCTCGGCCGAGACGTTCCACATCGGCCGCCGGCACGTCCGCGACGCGGCCGGGACGCCGGTCGTCATCGACTGGCGGGCGCCGATGAGCCGGCCGTTCTACCGGGCCAGCGCCGCCGATCCGCAGGGCCTGGTGCGCCGGCGGCGGTTCGGCTTCTCCGGCGGAGAGCTCACCGGCTACGAGGACGAGCCGCTCCGCGGCGCCGCCGCGCCCGCCGCCCCGGACGGCGGCAGCCGGCTGCTGCGGGAGGAGATCGAGCGCCCCCGCAGCGGTCCCATGCGCGACATCGTGGCGACCATCCAGCCGGAGCAGGACGCGATCGTGCGGGCCCCGCTGGCCGAGTCGGTCTGCGTCCAGGGGGCGCCGGGCACCGGCAAGACCGCCGTCGGCCTGCACCGCGCCGCCTACCTGCTCTACACCCACGGGGGCCGGCTCGCCCGCACCGGCGTCCTGGTCGTCGGCCCGAACCGGGCGTTCCTCCGCTACATCGAGCAGGTGCTGCCCACCCTCGGCGAGATCGACGTCCAGCAGACCACGGTCGCCGAGCTCACCGCACGGGTGCCGGTGCGGGCCGTGGACCGCCCCGAGGCCGCCGTCGTGAAGGGCGACGCACGGATGGCCGAGGTGCTGCACCGGGCGCTGTGGGGGGCGATCGCCAAGCCCGCCGACGACCTGCAGGTGCCGATCGGGGGACGCCGGTACCGGGTGCCGGTCGAGCGGCTCAAGCGCGCCGTCGACGACCTGCGCCGCCGGGGCCGCGCCGGTGACGACCAGCAGCTGCTGCACTACGCCGCCGGGCGGGAGCGGCTCGCCCTGGGGCTGGCCGAGGACGCCCGCCGGCAGGCGGAGGAGGCCGGCGGCAGCCCGACCGACGCCGAGACCCGCCGGGCCGCCCGCAGCCCGGAGGCCCGGGCGTTCTGCGACGCCGTCTGGCCCGCCCGCGACGCCGCGGAACTGGTCAGCGCGCTGTACACCGACGCCGGCCTGCTCGCCCGGGCCGCCCGCGGCTTGCTCGACGACGAGGAGCAGGCCCTGCTGCGGTGGGAACCGGCGCCCCGGTCGCCGCGCACCGCACCGTGGACCCCGGCCGACGCGGTGCTCGTCGACGAGGTGGCCGGGCTGCTCGAGCGCACTCCCGGCTACGGGCACGTGGTGGTCGACGAGGCGCAGGACCTCTCCCCGATGGAGTGCCGGGCGGTGGCCCGTCGGCTGGCCGCCGGGTCGCTCACCGTGCTCGGGGACCTCGCCCAGGCGACCAGCCCGTGGTCGGCGTCGGACTGGGGACGGACGCTGGCCGGGCTGGGCCGTCCCGACACCGTCGTCCACGCGCTCACCCGCGGCTACCGGGTGCCCGGCGAGGTGCTCGAGTTCGCCAACCGCCTCCTCCCGGCCCTCGCCCCCGGCCTGGCCCCCGCGACCGCGGTCCGTCAGGGCGCGGGCGCCCTGGCCGTGCGCTCGGTGGACGCGTTCGCCGGGCCGCTTGCCGACGTCGTCCGGGAGCTGCGGGCCGCGCCGGGGTCGATCGGTGTGGTCGGCGCGGACGCCGCCGTCCCCGCGCTGGCCGGGGCGCTGACCGCCGCCGGCCTGCCCGCGGCGGTGCTGACCGAGGACGGGGACCCCGCCCGGGTGACCGTCGTCCCGGCCTCGCTGGCGAAGGGCCTGGAGTTCGACGCGGTCGTCGTGGTGGATCCGGCGGGCGTCGTCGCCGCGGAGCCGCGCGGGCTGCACCGGCTCTACGTCGTTCTCACCCGGGCGGTGAGCACGCTGGTGGTGCTGCACCGCGGCGATCTCCCGGAGCTGCTCGTGGAGTGAGCGCGCCTTCACGCTTTGGTGTCAGGGCCGGGCGCGTGCGGCGCGGGTGGTTGTGGACGACCACGTTCTCTGTTCCAGTGAGTTCCTCCACGGAAGGGGGCCCATGGACCTGCGCACGGACGCACGGGTCAGGACGCTGCTCAAGCTGGCTGCCACGGTCGTCGCGGCCGGAGCACTCGTCGCAGCACTCCTCTTCCCGTGGGTCGGCGGGCCCGCCGTGGCCGCGCAGCAGTCGACGGGCCTCCTCGGCGACCTGCCCACCGAGCTGACCGTCGACCCGCCCCCGCCCAACACCGTGCTGCTGGCGGCCAACGGCGAGCCGATCACGTACTTCTACGACGAGAACCGGGCTCCCGTCGCGCACGACCAGATCGCCGAGGTCATGAAGCACGCGATGGTCGCGATCGAGGACGCCCGCTTCTACGAGCACCACGGTCTCGACGTCCAGGGCACGGTGCGCGCGCTGGTCACCAACCTCGCCGCCGGCGGTGTGCAGGAGGGCGGGTCGACGCTCACCCAGCAGCTGGTCAAGCAGACGCTGCTGCAGACGGCGACCACCCCGGAGGAGCGCCAGGCGGCCACCGAGCAGACCGTGGGCCGCAAGCTGCGCGAGGCCCGCCTCGCCCTCGCGCTGGAGGACTCCTACTCCAAGGACGAGATCCTCACCCGCTACCTCAACATCGTGTACTTCGGGCAGAACGCCTACGGCGTGCAGCCGGCCGCCCGCGCGTTCTTCGGCATCGACGCCGCGGCGCTGGACCTGCCGCAGGCCGCGCTGCTGGCCGGCCTGGCGCAGAGCCCCACCGCCGACGACCCCTTCACCAACCCGGAGGCGGCGACCGAGCGGCGCAACGAGGTCCTCTCGCGGATGGCCGAGCAGGGCTACGTCACCGTCGAGCAGGCGACCGCCGCGCAGGCCGCGCCGCTGGGCCTGGCGCCCGCACCGGCCCCCCGCCGCGGCTGCGTCGAGGCGAGCGTGGGGCCGTTCGTCTGCGACTTCGTGCAGCGCCACCTGATCCAGGAGCTCGGCCTCACCCAGGAGGACCTCGAGGACAACGGCTACGTCATCCAGACGACGCTGGACGTCGAGCTGCAGCGCGCCGGTGACGCCGCCGTCCTGGACACCTTGTCGATGGGCGACTCGCTGGCCGGCATGTTCACCGCCGTCGAGCCCGGGACGGGCCACCTGCTGGCGATGAGCGTCAACCGGGTGTTCGGCTACGACACCGAGGACCCGGCCCAGGAGTCGTTCAACCTCAACGTCGCCCCGAGCAAGGGGTCGGGCTCGACGTACAAGGTGTTCACCGCTGCCGCCGCCCTGGCCCGCGGGTACTCCAGCTACTACACGCTGACGACGGGGGACCCCTACGTCTCCCGCGTCTACCGGGACGGCGCCGGGCGCTACGACGTGTCGAACGCCGGCCGCTACCGGTCCACGCTGGACCTGACGACCGCCCTCTACCAGTCGTCCAACACCTACTTCCTCGCCCTCGAGGACGCCCTCGGCAACGTCGAGGAGCCGGTGCGGATGGCCGAGCGCATGGGGCTGTTCCAGTTCAACGACCCCGCCCTGGCGCAGCGGATCATCGACGAGAACCGGGGGTCGTTCACCTTCGGCGCCGAGGCCACCAGCCCGCTCGCGCTGGCCAGCGCCTACTCGACGCTGGCGGCCAGCGGCACCCAGTGCGACGTCGTCCCGGTGACCGCCGTCCTCGACCAGCACGGCGAGCCGGCCACCGGCCCCGACGGGGAGCCGCTGGCGGTCGGGGACCGGTGCACGCCCGAGGCGGTCGCCCCCGGGGTGGCCAACACGCTCAACCAGATGCTGCGCAAGGACGTCGAGCCCGGGAACCCCGGCCAGACCGGCGCGCGCGCCTACCTGCCCGGTCACCAGATCGCCGGCAAGACCGGCACCGCACAGGACAACGACTCGATCGCCTTCGTCGGCTACACCCCCGACGTCGCCGCGAGCGTCATGGTGTTCAACCCGAAGCGGAAGCAGAACGTCGGCGGGTTCGGTGGCGGGAAGGCCGCCACCGTCTGGCGCGACGCCATGGCGCCGATCCTGGAGGCCCGCGGCAGCAGGGAGTTCCCCCCGGCCGACGAGGTGGTGCAGAACGGCAACACGCGCCCGGTGCCGGGGTGCTCCTCGGTGCGCGTCTGCCAGGCGAAGCTCATCGACGCCGGGTTCCGCCACACCACCGTCCGGGTCGACAGCGCGCGTCCCGCCGGCGCCCTCCTGGGCACCAGCCCGCCGCGCGGGGGGCGCGCCGTGCCGGACCAGGTCGTGTCGATCCTGGTGAGCAACGGCGCCGACTACGTCGAGCCCGCCCCCGCACCCCGACCCGCGCCCCGGCCGCCGCCACCGGACACGCCGGCGCCCCCACCGGAGGCGCCCGCACCGCCGCCGCCCGCGGGGGAACCGGCGCCGCCGCCCCCGCCACCCGCCCCGGCGGAACCGGCACCGGTGGAACCGGCACCGCCGCCGGCCGAGCCACCTCCCGGGCCCGCACCCGCCGCGCCCCCGCCGGCCTGACCGGAGCGGATCCGCTCGTGCAGCGCCTGGGTGAGCAGCCAGCCCCCGATGAGCACCAGGTGCAGCAGGAACAGCCACAGGCTGATCGCGACCACCGCACCGACGACCGTCAGGCCGCCGAACGGCGCTCCCAGGGCCAGCGGCAGGGACAGGAACAGCACGAAGCCCTGCAGGAAGCCCGACAGGCAGGCGGCGGTGAACAGCGCGCCGGTCACGAGGGCGGGCCAGCGCAGCCGGCCGGCCGCGACGACGCCGAAGCCCCACAGCAGGGGGACGGTCAGCGCGAACAGCACCGAGTAGTAGCCGACGGCGAAGCTGCCCAGCCAGTTGCCGCGGTCGGTGAGGTCGGCCATCGCGGCGGCGGCCCGCAGCAGCGGGTACAGCAGCACCGGGGTGACCACCACCAGCGGCAGCGCCAGCAGTCGGCCCCGCCAGCCGGTCAGGGTGTCCTGGCGGGGGGTGAAGCGCAGCAGGGCCCGCCGCAGGCCCTCGCCGTAGAGCGACAGGGGCAGCAACGCCAGGGCGACGTCGAGCACGCCCATCTCCACGCCGGCCCGGGCGAGGGCCCGCAGCGCCTCCGGGGCGCCCAGCTCGGGGGGCAGCAGGTCCCCGAGGCGGTCGCTGAGCTCCCGGACGGTGCCCGGGGAGCTCAGCAGCGCCGTGAGGCGGAACGCGACCAGCAGCAGCGGCACCACCGCGATGCCCGCGTAGAAGGTCAGGCCGGCCGCGATGAGGGAGAGGTCGCGCCCACGCAGCCGCTGCCCCGCGGCCCCCAGCAGCGACGACGTCTCACGGCGCAGCCGGGCCGCCGTCCAGCGCGCCGTCAGGACCGGTCCAGCAGGGATCGCGCCGCCGCGTAGCCGCCCAGGCCGCTGACCGCCCCGCCGCGGACCGTGCCACCGGAGGAGGCGGCGACCACCCGTGGGTGCGCCGTCGCCACGCCCCACGTGCCGACCTGCTCCGGCATCGCGGCCACCGGCCAGGCGAGGTCCCCGTGGAAGATGTGGCCGCCGGGCATCGCGAGGGAGGCCTCGACGTCCAGTGGGGACGCCGCCTGCAGGCAGAGCTCGCCGCCGGCGTCGTGGGCCAGGCAGTCCAGCAGCGGCTCGGCCAGGTGTGCGTCGAGCTGGGCGACGACCCGCCGCACCGCCTCGCGGCGGGTGCCCACCGGGTCGTCCCTGAACAGCGCCGCCGGCGTGTGGAGGCCGAACAGGGTGAGCGTCTGGTACCCGGCCACCCGCTCGGCCGGCCCGAGGACCGACGGGTCGGTGAGCGAGTGGCAGTACACCTCGAAGGGGATGACGTCGGGCAGCCGGCCGGCCGCCGCCTGCGCGTACGCGGCGTCGAGTTGGCCGGCGGCCTCGTCGACGTGGAAGGTGCCGGCGAAGGCGGTCGCGGGGTCGACGCCCGAACGCAGCCGCGGCAGCCGCGCGAGCACCATGTTGACCTTGAGCTGGGCGCCGTCGGCGCTGGGCCGGGGGGAGGCGCCGGTGAGCTCGTCGAGCACCGCGGGCGCCGCGCCGACGACCACGTGCCCGGCGTCCACCGCCCGCTCGGTGCCGTCGTCGTCGGTCCAGTGCACGGTGGCCCCGTCGGCGCGCGGTTCCAGCGCGGTCACCGTCGCCCGGGTGACCAGCTCGGCGCCGGCGCCGCGCGCGGCGGCGGCCATGGCGCCGGTGACCGCGCCCATCCCGCCGACCGGCACCCGCCAGCGCCCCGTGCCGTTGCCGACCACGTGGTAGATGAAGCAGCGGCCGGCCGGTGAGTCCGCGGTGTGCAGGTCGGCGAAGGTGCCGATGAGCCCGTCGGTGAGCGCGACGCCGCGGACGACGTCGGAGGCCAGCTCGTCGGCGACGACGTCGGCGAGCGGGCGGCTGGCGAGGTCCAGCCACAGCTGCGGATCCCGCAGCCGGCCGGCCAGCTCGCCGGGGGAGAGCAGCGGCTCGGTGAGGGTGGGGGCGAGGTCCTCGGCCAGAGTGGCCAGCCGGCCGTAGAAGCGGCGCCAGCCGGCCAGCTCCGCGTCGGACCCGGTCAGCGCCCGGAAGGAGGCCGCGGTGGCCGGCCCCTCGTCCCGCTCGACCAGCAGCCCCGGCCCGCCGGACACGGCGGTGTAGGAGGCCACCGCCCGGTCGGCGAGGGTCAGCTCCAGGCCGAGGTCGGCGACGATCCGGTCGGGCAGCAGGCTGACCAGGTACGAGTACGCCGACAGCCGGACGTCGACCCCGGGGAAGACCTGCTCGCTGACCGCCGCGCCGCCGACCCGCTCCCGCCGCTCGAGCACCAGCACCGACCAGCCGGCCCGGGCGAGGTAGGCCGCGGCCACCAGCCCGTTGTGCCCGCCACCGACGACGACGGCGTCGTACCGACCCTGGCCGCTCGGTGTCACAGTCCGCTCCTGCGGGGCGTCCGGCTCCTCGTTCGTCCCTCGCCGCGGTGCCCGCGCCCCTGTCCGCTCACCGGCGGACCGTAGCCGGTGCCGGCACGGTCAGCCCCCCTGGCCGGGGGCGTCCTCGCTCTCCTCGCAGTCCTGCCCCGGGGCCTGCTCGGCGGTGCCGCAGTCCTGCTCGTTCCGGTTGACGTCGGTGTTCCCGCCGCTCTCGGCGCTGCTGCACGCGGCCAGGGGCCCGGCGAGCGCCCCCGCGAGGAGGAGGGCGGCCAGGGGTCGTCTGAGCGTCATGTGCTGCTCGTGCTCGCGGGCGGCGTCCGCCAAACCCCAGCCGCACCACCGGCCCCAGCGGCCACGGTCGTGTGGCGTGTCGAGTCGAGAGTCCACCAAATCACATCCGGGTAATTGTCACGGCGGCGTCACGCCCCTTACGGTGAGTACGTCCGGCGGGGCGCTCCGTCACCAACCTGGGTGACACTCCGCGGACGCCGCCGAGCCGGCGCCCTCCTCCCCGGGGGTGCCAGGCCGGGGACCCACCGCAGCACTGGGGTGAAGCGCGCACGGCCACGTGGTCGGACGCGCCGGGCGCCTTCCCGCCCGAACCCGTCAGCTAACCCGGTAGGCGGCCGTGGAAGAAACGGAGTGCCGCCGCACCATGGCGTCCCCTCGCACCGCCCGCCGCGCCGTCCTCGTCCTGACCGTCGCCGGGGCTCTCGGCATCACCCTCCTGCCCTCCTCCGCCGTCGCGGAGGAGCCGGCCACCGCCCAGGAGGCGGCCGCGATCGTCGCCGCCCGCGGGCACGAGCTGGAGGTCGTCACCGAGGAGTTCAACGAGGCCCGCGAGGCGCTGGCCGCCCAGCAGGCCGACGCCCAGGCCGCGGCCGCGGCGGTGGCCGAGGCGCAGGGCGCGGTCACCGCGGCGCAGGAGCACGTGCGGGGCATCGCCCGCAGCGCGTTCACCGGCGACAGCATGGGCTCGCTGCAGGCGCTCATGACCAGCGGCTCGGCCGACGAGTTCGTCAACCGGGTGACGCTGCTGGAGACCGTGGCGGGGCACCAGAACGCGCTGCTGGCGCAGGCCGCGGCCGCCGGCGAGGTCGCCGCGCAGGCCAAGGCGGTGGCCGACGACGCCGCCGCCGAGGCGCAGGCCCAGTACGACGCCGTCGCCGCGCAGCAGGGCGACCTGCAGGCACAGATCAACGAGTACCAGGCCGACTACGCCCGGCTCAGCGCGAGCGAGCGGCGGGCCGCCCTGGACGCGGCCGCCGCCGCGCACGGCGCCGCCGGCGGCGGCGGCGAGCGGGCCAGCCGCGCGGAGCGGGCGGCCCCGGCGGCCCCGGCGTCCGCGCCGGTGGTGGCGAGCAGCGGGGCGATCCAGAGCGCGATCGACACGGCGATGGCCCAGCGCGGCAAGCCCTACGTCTGGGCGGCGTCCGGGCCGGGCTCCTACGACTGCTCGGGCCTGGTCCAGTACGCCTTCCGGGCGGCCGGGATCGGCCTGCCGCACTCCAGCCGGATGCAGTCGTCCATGGGGACCCAGGTGTCCCGGGCCGAGGCCCGCGCCGGTGACCTGGTCGCCTTCTACAGCCCGGTCAGCCACATCGGCATCTACCTCGGCAACGGCCAGATGGTGCACGCACCGACCTCCGGCGACGTCGTGAAGGTGGCCAGCGTCGACGCCATGGGCACCACCCCCCGGTTCAACCGCATCGCCGGCTGAGCGAGGACCCCGTCCTCCCCACCCCTCGCAGGCTCGGGGCGGGACCCGGGACGGGCCAGGGGCTCAGGGCCGCCGTCAGCGCGCCGCCCCTCCGCTGACCTGCTGCAGCAGGCCCCAGACGAACCGGGCCCGCACCCCGCCGGGCAGGGCGACCTCCCAGCGGGTGACGACGCCGGGGTCCACGCTGCGGGCGCCGGGCAGGCCCACGACGTCGTCCAGGACGTGCTCCCACACCAGCAGCCGCCTCGCGGTGGCCGGTGGGACCGGTGAGCCGGGTGCCCGGGCCAGGTGCTCGTGGAGCACCGTGCCGCCCGGCCCGGAGAGCACCTCCCAGTACAGGTGCGGCCACAGCGGCACCGGCCACCGGCGGACCTGCACGTCGAGGTCGCCGAACCGGCGGTCCTCGAGCTCGTCCGGTGGGCCGAGGACGGCGGTGCGCAGCGCCAGCCCCCGTGGCGCCCGCGGCGAGTGCTGCAGCGCCTGCCAGCGGGTGTGCGCGGCGTGCGCCTCCGCGCGGCTGGCCCCCAGCCGGGGCAGCGCCTCGGCGACGAGGTCGGGACGCAGGTCGGCCATGCGCCGCAGCAGCACGAGGCAGAACTCCCGCCGCGCCAGTCCCCGCACGGCCGTCGACCCTGCCAGCACCCGGCCCGGCCGGTCCCGCCGGCCTCCGCGGGGGCGGGGCGGACGTCGCACCGCGCATCGGGGAGGATGGCAGGCGATGAACGCCCGTGCCGTCGCCCTCGCCTTCCGTGCCGTCGCCCTCGCCGAGGCCTGCTCCTGGGTGGCCCTGCTGTTCGGCATGTTCGTGAAGTGGGTCCTCGGGTCCTCCGAGCGCGGCGTGCAGATCTTCGGGCCGATCCACGGCGGGGTCTTCGTGGCCTACGTGCTGGTCACCCTCCTGGCCGCCCGCGTGCTCCGCTGGAACGCGGTCACCACGCTGCTCGCCCTCGCGGCATCGGTCCCGCCGCTGGTCACCCTGTGGTTCGACCGCTGGGCCACCCGCACCGACCGCCTGCCGCTGCCCGAGCCCGTCCCGACCGCCTGACGACCGCGCCGGGAGCATCACAGCGAGGAGCAGACCGGAGACGGGCCAGGGACACGACCTGACCTCGCGGCTCGCTAGGTTCCGGTCATGCCGGAACCCGTGCTGCCCTCCACCGCCCGCACCCTCCTCGCCCGCGTCGCGAGGGTGCAGCGCGACGGCCGGGCGCCCAGCCTGGTGGCCGGCGTCGTCCGGGACGGCGGACTGGCCTGGTCGGTGGGGCGCGGCGACGTCTCCGAGCCGCACACCGACGTCCAGTACCGGCTGGGGTCGATCAGCAAGACGGTGACCGCCGTCGCGGTGCTGCGGCTGCGCGACGAGGGCCGGGTGCACCTGGACGACCCCCTGGAGCGGCACGTGCCGGGGACGCCGCTCGGCCAGCGCACCGTCGGTCAGCTGCTGTCCCACCTCGGTGGGGCCGCCGCGGAGAGCCCGGGCGGCTGGTGGGAGCGCACGCCGGGCGGGCCCCTGGAGGAGCTCGGGCTGGCCGACGAGCACGCCGTCCTCGGCGCCGCGCGCCGGTTCCACTACTCCAACCTGGGCTTCGGGCTGCTCGGCGAGCTCGTCGCGCGGCTGCGCGGTCGCGCGTGGGACGACGTCGTCCGTGACGAGGTGCTGGCCCCGCTCGGCATGACCCGCACGACGCCGCGACCGGTGGCCCCGGCCGCCGAGGGGCACGCGGTGCACCCGTGGGCCGACGTCGTCCTGCCCGAGCCGGAGCACCACGCCGGGGTGATGGCCGCTGCGGGACAGCTGTGGTCTCCGCTGGCCGACCTCGCGCGGTTCGCGGTCTTCCTGCTCGGCGACACCGGTGACGTGCTCGACCCGGCGACGCTGGAGGAGATGGCGATCCCGGCCGGGGTGGACTCCTCGGCGCCGGGCTGGTCGGCCTACGGGCTGGGCCTGCAGGTCATGCGGGTGGAGGGACGCACCCTGGTGGGACACGGCGGGTCGATGCCCGGCTTCCTCGCCGGCGTCTTCGTCGACCGCGACGAGGGGACCGGCGCGGTGTCCCTGGCCAACGCGACGAGCGGCCCCGAGCCGGTGGTGTTCGGCCTGCTGGCCGACCTGCGGGCCGCCGAGCCGCGGATCGTCGAGCCGTGGACCCCCGCGCCGTCCCCCGTGCCGCTGGAGGACCTCGGCGTCTGGTTCTGGGGCCCCTCGCCGTACCTGCTGCAGGCGCTGCACGGGGGGCTGCTCCACCTGGGTCCGCTGCCGGGCCGGGCCGGGCGGGCCAGCCGCTTCGCCCGCCGGGACGACGGCACGTGGGTCGGGCTGGACGGCTACTACGCCGGCGAACCCCTCACGATCGCCGCCGACCACCTCGACCTGGGCACCTTCGTGTTCACCCGCACGCCGTACGACCCGGCGGGCCCGGTGCCCGGCGGGGTCGACGAGGGCGGCTGGCGGCACTGACCTGCCTGGCCACCCTGGGGACGGCGGCGTCAGGGGAGGTCGAAGGCCTCCATCGTCGTCTTCACGACCGCGCCGTAGACGAGGTGCGGCACGAGGTCGCTGACCCAGTCGGTGGTGGACCAGGTGCGCGGGTCGGTGATGCCGAGGACGGTCATCGGCCCGTTGGCGGCCACCAGGACCCCGGCGGTGGTCAGCAGCGTGCCGACCAGCGGCTGCGACCGGAAGCCCGCCGCCCGGACCAGCCCGACGAGCACGCCCACGCCGATCCCGGCGACCAGCCCGGACAGCGGACCGAGCCCCTGCACCCGGTTCTGCCGCGTCTCGTCGTCCCCCGGGATGGGCACGTGGGCCTTCTCGGCGAGGATCTCCACGGTCTGCTCGGGGGTGGAGCTGCTCGCGCGGCCGCGGACGGCCATGTCGAGGTAGGTGACAGCGTTGAGGGCGGTGCTGCCCGCCGCTCCCGCCGCGGCTCCACGCAGCGCCCAGCCGAGCGGGCTGATGCCGCGCCGTCCCTTGCCGATCGTCCCCACGGGGGTGCGCTTGGCCATGGTCGCGCCCTACCCCGGCGGCGACCCGGCACACCGGTTCGGGCTGGTCAGCCCACCGGTCGGTGGAGGAACCCGGCGAGCAGGCGGGCGCAGCGCCCCACGGTCTCGGTGTGCTGCACCTCGTAGCCGTGGGTGCTCAGCGTCGGCAGCGAGAGCAGCGCGGCCCGGGCGGTCTGGCCGCTGCTGCGGGCCTGGGATGCGTCGGAGTCGAAGGACTCCCAGACGGCGGCGCGCGGCGCCAGGCCGAGCTCGTGGCCCAGTGCCAGGAGCCGGTCGCTGATGGCCTTGTCGTAGACGACGGCGTCGTCGGCGTAGGCCACGACCGGTCCGGAGTCGGCCGGCACCTGGTACTCCGCCTCCGCCGGGCCGATGTCCAGGGCCAGGGTGACCTCGCCCGGCAGCGTGCGGCTGGCGTGGGTGGCGCCGATGCCGCCCATCTCCTCGCCGACCGTGCAGACCAGGTAGACGTCGGCCGGTGGACGCCGGTCCTGCTCTCGCAGCAGCCGCGCGGCGGCGACCAGGGCGGTGAGAGCCGTGCGGTCGTCGAGGAAGTACGAGCCGATGAAGTCGCCGAACTCCACCAGGGTGCGGCGGCTGGCGTGCACGCAGACGCGGGTGCCCGGGTGCACGCCGGCCGCCTCGAGGTCCTCGACGCTGCGGCCGGTGAAGGCGTACACGTCGTCCCACTGCATGGCCTGGTCGCCGCCGTCGGGCTTGGTCTGCCAGACCCGCGGCGTCTCCTGTGTCGTGTGCTCGGACCCGAGCAGGAGGACGGCGGTGAAACGCTCCGCGTCCCCGAGCACGGTGAGCGGGCCGAGCCCGAAGTTGCCCGGGTACATGGTGCCGAGCTGGGACAGCCGCAGCGTGCCGTCGGGCTCCACCCGCTTGACGATCATGGCCAGCTCGTCCAGGTGCGCCATCACCCGGATGACCGGGGCGTCGCTCCCACCGGTGCCGCGCAGCAGCCCGACGAGGTTGCCGGCGGCGTCCACGGTGAGCTCGTCGACCAGGGGCTCGAGGGCCCGCCGGCAGACCTCCCGGCCCTCGTCCTCCTGTCCGCCGGGCCCGTAGGCGGCGAGCAGGTCCTGCAGCAGGGCACGGTCGGCAGGGGACACGGATCTCCTCGGAGTGCGGCGGCCTCCGGCACCTACCCCCGGTCCCCGCCCGGGTGGTCGTCGTGGCTCGCGCCGCCGTCCGGGCGGACGGTCAGCCGGCCGGGTCCGCGAGGCAACCCTCGACGGCGCCGCGCACCCCGGCGTGTACGCCGCGGAGCCAGCCGTCGACCGCCTGCAGCCACTCAGTCGCTGCCGGCGACCCGGTCGAGCAGGGGACCGATCCGGTGGTCGACCAGGCGGCGCAGCGCGAGCGCGGTGTCGGTGCGCTGGACCCCGGGGATGGCCAGCACGCGCTCGGTGATCCGCCACAGGTCGTCGGCGTCGGTGGCCACGACGCGCACCAGCAGGTCCGCGACGCCCGACAACGCCGTCACCTCGAGCACCTCGGGGATGTGGGCCAGCGCCTCCCCGACGTCGGCCAGGCTGCGCTGCACCACCTGCACCGTGACGTACGCCCCCAGCCGGTAGCCCAGCGCCTCGGGGTGCACCCGGGCGTCGAACGGGGCCAGCGCGCCGCTGCTCTCCAGGCGCGACAGTCGTGCCTGCACGGTGTTGCGAGCCAAGCCGAGCTGCTGCGAGAGCGCCATGACGGTGGCGCGGGGGTCCTCGGTGAGGGCGCGCAGCAATCGGGCGTCGGTGGCATCGAGGGCCGGCACGGTGCTCAGTCTGACATGCGGGGACGTCCCACTCCCGAGCATTCTGCGCACCAGGTGGGACAGCCCTTGCGCATCTCGGCGGAGCGGTGATCTTCTCGCGGAGCCGGGTTCCGTGCCACGATGTGTGAGTGGCCCCACACCCTGGCGCCACGAGACGTCCCACCACCGTGCAGCCGGCGACCCCGGCCGCCCGGTCGACGGAGGAGTGAGTGCGTGAGCGTGTCGAGCGCGACCACCGAGGTGGTCGACCCCGTCCCCGGGGCCGAGGCGCCCCACCTGCCCCAGCAGCCGGACCTGGTGCAGCTCCTGACGCCGGAGGGTGAGCGCGTCGAGCACCCCGAGTACTCCCTGGACCTCGCCCCCGACGAGCTGTGCGGGCTCTACCGCGACCTGGTCCTGGTCCGCCGGTGGGACGTCGAGGCGACCGCCCTGCAGCGGCAGGGCGAGCTGGGCATCTGGGCGTCGCTGCTCGGTCAGGAGGCCGCCCAGATCGGCGCCGGCCGTGCCCTGCAGCCCGGGGACATGGCCTTCCCCACGTACCGCGAGCACGGTGTCGCCTGGACCCGCGGCGTCGACCCGCTGGACGTCATCAGCCTCTTCCGCGGCGTGGACAACGGCGGCTGGGACCCGGTCGCCACCGGCTTCAACCTCTACACCGTCGTCATCGGCGCGCAGACCCTGCACGCCACCGGCTACGCGATGGGCCTGCAGCGTGACAGCGCGGAGACCGCCACGATCGCCTTCCTCGGCGACGGCGCGACCAGCCAGGGCGAGGTCAACGAGGCCATGATCTGGGCCGCCAGCTTCTCCGCCCCCGTCGTCTTCTTCTGCCAGAACAACCAGTACGCGATCAGCGTGCCGCTGGAACGCCAGTCGCGGGTCCCGCTCTACCAGCGCGCCGCCGGCTTCGGGTTCCCCGGCGTCCGGGTCGACGGCAACGACGTCCTCGCCGTCCTGGCGGTGACGCGGGCCGCCCTGCAGGCCGCGCGCGAGGGGCAGGGCCCGACGTTCATCGAGGCGTTCACCTACCGGATGGGTGCGCACACCACCTCCGACGACCCCACCCGCTACCGGCTGGCCAGCGAGCTGGAGGAGTGGAAGCTGCGCGACCCGATCGCCCGGCTCAAGGCCCACCTGTCCCGGAGTGGCGCGGCCGACGCCGCCTTCTTCGACTCCGTCGAGGCCGAGGCCGACGAGCTCGCGGTGCGGATCCGCCGCGGCACCGTCGAGATGCCCGACCCGCCCGGGACGGCGATGTTCGACCACGTCTACGCCGAGCAGACCCCGCACCTGGCCGCCCAGCAGGCCGAGTTCGAGGCGTACCAGGCGAGCTTCGAGGGGGGCGAGCACTGATGGCCGCCCAGACGCTCACCATCGGCAAGGCGCTCAACCTCGGCCTGCGCAAGGCGATGGAGGACGACGCCAAGGTCGTGCTCATGGGCGAGGACATCGGCCGTCTGGGCGGTGTCTTCCGCATCACCGACGGCCTGCAGAAGGACTTCGGCGAGGACCGCGTCGTCGACACCCCGCTGGCCGAGGCCGGCATCCTCGGCACCGCCGTCGGCCTGGCCATGCGGGGCTACCGGCCGGTCTGCGAGATCCAGTTCGACGGGTTCGTCTTCCCCGCCTACAACCAGATCGTCACCCAGGTGGCCAAGATCCACGCCCGTTCCCGCGGGAAGCTGGCCATGCCGATCGTCATCCGCATCCCCTTCGGCGGCGGCATCGGCGCGGTCGAGCACCACAGCGAGAGCCCCGAGGCCTACTTCGCGCACACCCCCGGGCTCAAGGTCGTCGCGGTCAGCAACCCGGTCGACGCCTACTTCGGCATCCAGCAGGCGATCGCCCACCCGGACCCGATCGTGTTCCTCGAGCCCAAGCGGCGGTACTGGGAGAAGGCTGAGGTCGATCCCGACACCACCCCCGAGCCGCTGTTCGCCTCCCGCGTCGTGCGCGGCGGCGACGACGTCACCGTGCTGGCCTACGGGCCGATGGTGAAGACGGCGCTGCAGGCCGCGGAGGCCGCCGCGGAGGAGGGCCGCTCGCTGGAGGTGGTCGACCTGCGCACGCTGAGCCCGCTCGACCTCGACCCGGTGTTCGACTCGGTGCGGCGCACCGGGCGCTGCGTCGTCGTCCACGAGGCGGCGGTGACGCTGGGCCTGGGGGCGGAGATCGCCGCGCGGGTCACCGAGACCTGCTTCCACTCGCTGGAGGCGCCGGTGCTGCGCGTGGGCGGCTACGACACCCCGTACCCGCCGTCGAAGCTGGAGGAGGAGTACCTCCCCGACCTCGACCGCGTGCTCGACGCCGTCGACCGCTCGATGGGGTTCTGAGGATGGCCGAGCTGCGCCAGTTCAAGCTCCCGGACGTCGGCGAGGGGCTGACCGAGGGCGAGATCCTGCAGTGGCTGGTCGCCGTCGGCGACACGGTCACGGTCAACCAGCCGCTGTGCGAGGTCGAGACGGCGAAGGCCGCCGTCGAACTGCCCTCGCCGTGGGCCGGCACCGTCACCGCGCTGCTGCACGACGCCGGTGAGACCGTCGACGTCGGGACGCCGATCATCACCATCGACGTCGGTGGGGACGCGGCCCCGACCGGCGACAGCGCCGCCGAGCCAGCCGCCGGGCTGATCGGCGGAGCGGCTCCCGGCGGGCGGACGGCGGTGCTCGTCGGCTACGGCCCGCGCACCACCGAGGCGCGCCGGCGGCCACGCCGGGCGGTCCACGCGGCTGCCACGCCCACCCCGCTGGCCGGGTCCGCCGACGACGACGGCTCCCGCGGCACGCCGCTGCTCACCACGGCGCCCGACGCGCGGACCAAGCCGGTGCGGCACGGCGGGCTGGAGGTCGGCCGCGCCGCCGAGGCGCACGCCGCGGCCGAGGAGGCGGCGACCGCGCTCGTCGCCGCGCCTGGCCGGGGCCGGCTGCGCCCGCTGGCCAAGCCCCCGGTCCGCAAGCTGGCCCGGGACCTCGGCGTGGACCTCACCGCGTTGACCGGCAGCGGCCCCGGCGGCGTCATCACCCGCGCCGACGTCGAGGCGGCGGCCGGCGGCCAGGCGGCCGGCGGCCCGGCGGTCGGCACGGCGGTGGCCGTCCCGGTGGCCGCCGTCGCGGCGGGGGAGACGCAGCGGATCCCCGTCAAGGGGGTCCGCAAGCACACCGCCGCGGCGATGGTGGCCAGCGCCTTCACCGCTCCGCACGTCACCGAGTTCCTCACCGTCGACGTCACGCGGATGATGAAGCTGCGCACCCGGCTGGCCGCCCGGCCGGAGTTCGCCGGACTCAAGGTCAGCCCGCTGCTGTTCGTGGCCAAGGCGCTGCTGCTGGCCGCGCGCCGGCACCCCATGGTGAACAGCTCCTGGGACGAGGCCGCGCAGGAGATCGTCGTCCACGGGCAGGTGAACCTCGGCATCGCCGCGGCCACGCCGCGCGGGCTCGTCGTCCCCAACGTCAAGGACGCCGGCCGGCTGTCCCTCCCGGAGCTGGCCGCCGCGCTCACCGGGCTCACCGAGACCGCCCGCGCCGGCCGCACCCCACCGGCGGACATGACCGGCGGCACGATCACGATCACCAACGTGGGCGTGTTCGGCGTCGACAGCGGCACGCCGATCCTCAACCCGGGGGAGTCGGCGATCCTGGCCTTCGGGGCGGTCCGCGAGATGCCGTGGGTGCACAAGGGCAGGGTCAAGCCCCGGCAGGTGACGCAGCTGGCGCTGTCCTTCGACCACCGGGTCATCGACGGGGAGCTCGGCAGCCGGTTCCTCGCCGACGTCGGTGCCCTGCTCGCCGACCCCGGCACGGCGCTGGCGTTCTGAGCGCATGACGGACCTGCAGCGGCTGCTGGACTTCGCCGAGCGCTCGGCCGTGCCCGGCGGGTTCGGCTTCCTCGGCGGGAACGGGCAGGTCATCGCCGAGCGGCCGCTGATGACCTTCATCACCGCGCGCAAGACACACGTCTTCGGGCTGGCCCAGTTGCTGGGCCGGCCCGGGGCAGGGGAACTGGTCCGTCACGGTGTCGAGGCGCTGACCGACGGCCCGCTGCGGGACGCCGCCCGCGGCGGCTGGTACGCGACGGCGGAGGACGACACGAAGTCCGCCTACGTGCACGCCTTCGTCGTCCTCGCCGGGGCGACGGCCACCGTGGTCGGCGCGCCAGGCGGCCGGGAGCTGCTCGACGACGCGCTCGACGTCTGGCAGACCCGCTTCTGGGACGACGACGCCGGCCTGGCGGTGGAGGAGTGGGACGCCGGCTGGACGCGGCTGTCGGACTACCGCGGGGCGAACGCCAACATGCACGGCGTCGAGGCGTCCCTGGCCGCCGCCGACGCGCTGGGCGACGGCGACCCGCGGGCGGCACGCCTGCGCACCCAGGCGCTCCGCAGCACCGAGCGGGTCGTGCACGGATGGGCACGGGAGCGCGCCTGGCGGTTGCCGGAGCACTTCACCCCCGACTGGACGCCGCTGCCGGAGTACAACCGCGACGAGCCGGCCGACCCCTTCCGCCCGTACGGCGTGACGATCGGGCACCAGTTCGAGTGGGCCAGGCTGGCGCTGCACCTGCGCGCGGTCACGCCGGAGCCGCCGGCCTGGCTGATCGACGACGGGGTGGCGCTGTTCGACGCGGCGGCGACGCGCGGCTGGGCCGCTGACGGCGCGGACGGCTTCCCGTACACGCTGGGCTGGGACGACCGCGTGGTCGTGGGCGCCCGCATGCACTGGGTGCTGTGCGAGGCGGTGGCCGCGGCGGAGGCGTTCGCCGGGGTGACCGGCGACCGGCGCTACGGCGACCTCGCGCGACGGTGGCGGGCCCACGGCGAGGAGCGGTTCGCCGACCCGGTCACCGGCAGCTGGCACCACGAGCTGACGCCGGACGGGCGGGTCGCCTCGGGCACCTGGGACGGGCAGCCCGACGCCTACCACCTCGTCCAGATGCTGCTGCTGTCCGAGGGCCGGCCGGTGCGGGGGAGCGTCGCGGCCACACTGCGCTGAGCCGCGACGGACGTGTCCCGTCCGGATCCTGCGGGTAGGGCGTCCACGACCAGTACCCGAGCAGAGGAGCTGACAGTGGCCAGCGTGCAGGAAGCCATCGACGTCGACGTGCCGATCCGCGTGGCCTACGACCAGTGGACGCAGTTCGAGAGTTTCCCGCAGTTCATGGGCGGGGTCGAGCGGATCACCCAGCTCGACGACACGCACACCCACTGGGTCACGAACATCGACGGCGTGAAGCGCGAGTTCGACGCCGAGATCACCGAGCAGCGCCCCGAGGAGCGGGTGGCCTGGACCAGCACCAGTGGCGAGGCCAAGCACGCGGGTGTGGTGACCTTCCACCGGCTCGACGACGCCAAGACCCGCGTGATGATCCAGATCGACTGGGAGCCGACCGGGATCGTCGAGAAGGCCGGCGCGGCCCTGGGCTTCGACGACCGGCAGGTGAAGGCCGACGCGAAGAAGTTCAAGGAGTTCATCGAGAGCCGCGGCACCGAGACCGGTGCCTGGCGCGGCGAGGTCTCCCGGCCCGACCAGCCGTGACCTGAACCCTGCACCACGTGACGGCGCCCGCCCCCTTCTGCAGGGAACGGGCGCCGTCGTCTGTGGGGTGGCGCTACTCCGCGTCCAGATCCTGGGCGACCAGGCCGGCGATCTGGTCGAGGACGGCGGGGTCGTCGGTGGTCACGACCACCGACGTGCCCTGCTTGGCGCCGAGCGTCATGATCATCAGCGGTGAGCCGGCGTCCACCGGGTTGCCGCCCTCGGTGGCCAGGGTGACCGGGACCCCGGCCTTGCCGACGGCCTCGGCGATGAGGGCGGCCGGGCGGGCGTGCAGCCCGACGCGGGATCCGACGGTGACGGTCTGACTGGGCATGGGGTCTCCTCGCTGCTGGGGCGGGTCAGGGACAGCGTGCCCGGTCAGGCGCGGGCCGGCTGGGTGACGGGGGTGGCGACGTGGGCGTGGGCCATGTCCACGGCGTCCTCGGGGACGTCCTCGGTCGTCGGCCGGCCGATGCTCTTGGCGATCGTGACGGCGAGCCCGCCGACGATCGTCCCCACGATCAGCGCGATCACGAACACCAGCACGTTGCTCATCGCGAAGAACACGAAGATGCCGCCGTGCGGAGCCCGCAGCTCCACGCCGCTCGCCGCGACGATCGCGCCCGTCGCGGCGCCGCCCAGCATCATCGAGGGGATGACCCGCAGCGGGTCGGCCGCCGCGAACGGGATGGCGCCCTCCGAGATGAACGACAAGCCCAGCAGCCAGGCCGCCTTGCCGTTGTCCCGCTCGGCCGGGGTGTAGAGCTTCGGCCGGATCGCCGTGCTCAGCGCCATCGCCAGCGGGGGCACCATGCCGGCGGCCATGACCGTGGCCATGATGACGAGCGACCCGCTGGTCTGCGAGGCCAGGCCCGCGGTGGCGAACAGGTAGGCCGACTTGTTCACCGGGCCACCCAGGTCGAAGCACATCATCAGGCCGAGGATGATCCCCAGCAGGATCGCGGAGGTGCCGCTGAGGCCGTTCAGCCAGTTGCCCAGGCCCTCGAGGGCGGCAGCCAGCGGGCGGCCGAGCACTGCGACCATGATCCCGCTGGAGATCAGGGTCGCGAGCAGCGGGATGATGACCACCGGCTGCAGGCCGCGAACGCCGGTGGGCAGCTTCCACCGGCTGATCCACAGGGCCACCAGGCCGGCGAGGATGCCGCCCACCAGGCCACCCAGGAAGCCGGCGCCGACGGTCAGGGACACCGCGCCGATGACGAAGCCGGGGGCGATGCCCGGGCGGTCGGCGATCGCGTAGGCGATGTACCCGGCCAGCGCCGGCACCAGGAAGCCGAACGCCGCCTGGCCGAGGACGGTGCAGATCGCGCCGAGGTAGCCCCAGAAGCCGTCGTTGAGTCCCTCGAGCGTCGGGCTGTCGGGCAGGTTGAGGAACGTGTTGTTGAGGACCCAGTTCAGCGCGTAGCTGTCGCCCGCGTCCGACGCCGGGTCGGGGTTGACGATCTGGTAGCCGCCGAAGAGGAAGCCCAGCGCGATGAGCAGGCCACCCGCGGCGACGAACGGGATCATGTAGCTGACGCCGGTCAGCAGCCAGCGGCGGATCTCCGCGCCGGTGCTCGGCCCGCCCGCGGACGACGCCGCGGCGGAGGCCTCACCCGCGGCACCGCCGCCGGGCACCCGACGGGCGTTCGGGTCGTCGGCCGCGGCCAGCGCCTCGCGGATCATGACGTCGGGCTCGTTGATGGCCCGCTTGGTGCCGGACTGGACGAGGGGCTTGCCGGCGAACCGCTCCCGGTCCTTCACGCCCACGTCCACGGCGAAGATGACCGCGTCGGCGGCGCGGACGACGTCGGGGCGCAGCGGCGTGGAGCCCGAGGAGCCCTGGGTCTCGACGTGGACGTCCACCCCGGCGGCCTCGGCCGCGGCGGTGAGCTTGTCGGCGGCCATGTAGGTGTGGGCGATGCCGGTCGGGCAGGCGCTGACCACCACGAGGCTGCGGCGTGCCGCGGCGGCCTCGGGCTGGGCGGGCGGGGCCGGGGTGGGCGCCGGGGCACCGGCCGGGGACCCGACGGGGGCGGCGGCCGGCTCGGGTGCCACGACCTCCTGCACCAGCCGGACGACGTCGGCGTCGGAGCCCGCGGCGCGCAGCGAGGCGACGAACTCCGGCCGCACCAGCGCGCGGGCCAGGGCGGTCAGCAGCGTCAGGTGGTCGGCGTCCCCGTGGGCGGGTGCGGCGATCAGGAAGACCAGGTCCGCCGGGCCGTCGGGGGCGCCGAAGTCGACCTTCGGCGAGAGGCGGGCGAAGGCCAGCGACGCATCGGTCACCGCCTCGGAGCGGCAGTGCGGGATCGCTATGCCGCCGGGCAGGCCGGTGGCCGCCTGGGCCTCGCGGGCCAGCGCGTCGTCGGCGAGGCCGTCGGCGCCGG
Organism: Geodermatophilus sabuli; assembly: GCF_900215145.1. Lineage (GTDB taxonomy): Bacteria > Actinomycetota > Actinomycetes > Mycobacteriales > Geodermatophilaceae > Geodermatophilus > Geodermatophilus sabuli. The sequence goes on from NZ_OBDO01000002.1 coordinate 66,654, forward strand.
TGGCCCGGCCGGAGGCGGCGACCAGCGCGGCCAGCCGGCGGACGACCGTGTGCTTGTCGGCGCCGAGGTCGGCGTCGAGCGTCACCAGGTCGGGGGTGATCAGGTCGGGCATGGCGTGCCTCTCCGGGAGGGCGTCAGCGGACGTCGCGGCCGGCGGCCGGGACGGTGGTGCGGGACGTGCCGGGCGGTGCGGGGGGAGGCACGGGGCCGCGGACGGCGGTGACCGCGACGGCGGCGGGGTCGACCTGGGCCGGGGTGGGGACGGCGGAGCCGGGCAGGGACGCGCTGGCGGCCCCGTAGGCGACGGCGGAGCGCAGCCGTTCGGCGGCCGGCGCGCCGGCGAGGTCGGCGAGCAGGTGGCCGGCGAGGCTGCAGTCCCCGGCGCCGACCGTGCTGCGCACGGTGGTCGGCGGCGGGGTCGCCGACCACACGCCCTCGGGGCCGGACAGCAGGGCGCCGTCGCCCCCCAGGGTCAGCAGGACCTCCGCGACGCCGCGCTCGTGCAGCGTCGCGACGGCGGCCAGGGCGGCGTCGGGATCGGCGGTCAGCTCCGCCTCGGTGGCCCCGGTCAGCTGGGCGAGCTCCTCGGCGTTGGGCTTGAGCAGGTCCGGCGCGGCGTCCGGGCCGGCTCCCAGCAGGGCCAGCAGCGGGGCCTCGGAGGTGTCGACGGCGATGCGCGCGCCGGTGTCGCGCAGGGCGCGGACCAGGTCGGCGTACCAGGCGACCGGCGTGCCCGGCGGCAGCGACCCGGACAGCACCACCCAGCGCGCGCCGGCGGCGTGCTGGTGCAGGACGGCAGCCAGCGCGGCGCGGGTGCCGGCGTCCAGCGCGGCGCCGGGCTCGTTGAGCTTCGTCGTCGTCCCGTCCGGCTCGGCCAGCGTGTAGTTGGTGCGCACCGGGCTGTCGACCGGCACCGACGCCAGCGGCAGGCCCAGCCGGTGCAGCGCGGCGACGATCGGGTCGTCGTCGCCCGCGGGGAGGACGGTCACCACGTCCGCCCCGGCCGCGGCGACCGCCCGCGCGACGTTGACGCCCTTGCCGCCCGGCTCGGTGGAGCTGGGCGCGAGCCGGACGACGCCGCCGCGCTCCAGCGGGCCGGGCAGCGCGAGGGTGCGGTCCAGGCTCGGGTTCGCGGTCAGGGTGACGATCCGGCCGGCCGGCGTGCTCACGCGACCACGACCTCGACGCCGGCGGCCTCCAGGCGGGCGACCGCGGCGGGGTCGGCGTCGGAGTCGGTCACCAGGACGTCGACGTCGGCCGGGGCGGCGAAGCGGACCAGGTGCTCGCGGCCCAGCTTGCTGCTGTCGGCCAGGACGACGACCTTCTGGCCGGCGCGGGTCATGGCGCGCTTGACCGACGCCTCGGCCTCGTCGGGCGTGGAGAAGCCGTGTTCCGGGGAGACCCCGTTGCTGCCGAGGAAGGCGACGTCGACCCGCAGGTCGGCCAGGGTGCTGACGGCCTGCTCACCGACCGCGCACTGGGTGATGCCGCGGACCCGACCGCCGATGACGTAGAGCGAGAGGCCGGGCAGGGTGCCCACGCGGGCAGCGATGGGGACGGAGTGCGTGGCGACGAACAGCCGTCGGTCGCCCGGCAGCAGTTCGGCCAGCGCGGCGGTGGAGCTGCCGCCGTCCAGGAGCAGGCTGCCGTCGACTCCCGGCAGCAGGTCGACGGCAGCGGCGGCGATCTTCCGCTTCTGCTCGCTGCGGGTGCCGTGCCGCTCGCCGAGGGCGGTCTCGACGTAGGTGAGCGCCCCGGCCGGCACGGCGCCGCCGTGCACGCGGCGGAGCATCCCGGTCCGCTCGAGGACGGCGAGGTCGCGGCGCACCGTCTCGGTGGTGACGCCGAACTCCTCGGCGAGCGCGGTCACCGCGACGCGGCCGCGGTCGGCGACCAGCCTGGCGATCGCCTGCTGGCGTTCTTCTGCGTACACGCTCCGCCCCCTCTCGATTGCCCGACTGTGTGGGTTTGTGGTTGTGATGCTGTTGTTCTACGTGTGATCCATTGACAAGTCAACACATTTCCGTGACGGTGGTCACCGGAGGACGACGGCGTCCGCCGCGCTCCTGTCCCCCTCATCTCCCAGGCAGGTACTCATGTCCACCACCGCTCCGGGCACCGCCCTCCCCACCACCGGCGGGCCGACCGTGCTCCCCGGCACGCCGGTCGTCCCCGGCGTCGCGTACGGCCCGGTCGTGCGCCCGTCCGGCGCGGTGCGCCTCCCTGCCGACGACGGGGCGGTCGTGCGCGAGGACGAGCGGGCGGGGGAGCGGTCGCGCTTCGCCGCCGCCGCCGGCGTGGTCGCCGACCGGCTGGCCGAGCGCGCGGCCGGCGCCACGGGGGTCAGCGCCGAGGTGCTCGCCGCCACCGCAGGTCTCGCCCGGGACCGTGGCCTGCTGTCGGCCGTCGAGCAGCGCATCGACGCCGGCGCCCCCGCCGCCGTCGCCACCGTGCAGGCCGCCCAGCAGTTCGTCGACCTGTTCACCGGGCTCGGCGGGCTCATGGCCGAGCGGGTCACCGACGTCCGGGACATCCGCGACCGGATCGTCGCCGAGCTGACCGGGCAGGGAGAGCCGGGCGTGCCCAGCCCGGCCGTCCCGTCGGTACTGCTCGCCGACGACCTGGCGCCCGCCGACACCGCGGGCCTCGACCCGGCCCGCGTGCTCGGCCTGGCCACCCGCCTGGGCGGCACGACCAGCCACACCGCGATCATCGCCCGCCAGCTCGGCCTGCCCTGCGTGGTCGCGGTGGGCGGCCTCGACGACGTCCCGGCCGGCGCGACCGTCCTGCTCGACGGCGAGCAGGGCACGGTGACCGTCGACCCCGACCCCGAGGACGCGCGCACCCGGGTCGAGGCCTCCCGGGCCGCGGCCGCGGCCCTCGCCGGCTACCGCGGTCCCGGGACCACCCGGGACGGCGTGGCGGTCAAGGTGCTCGCCAACGTGCAGGACGGCGCCGGGGCGCGGGCCGCCGTGGCCGCGCACGCCGAGGGGGTCGGCCTGCTCCGCACCGAGCTCGCCTTCCTCGGCCGCGCCGAGGAGCCCTCGGTCGAGGAGCAGGCCCGCGGGTACGCCGAGGTGCTCACCGCCTTCGCGGACCGGCGGGTCGTCGTCCGCACCCTGGACGCGGGGTCGGACAAGCCGCTGGCGTTCGCGACGGCCCCGGACGAGGCCAACCCGGCGCTCGGCGTCCGGGGCCTGCGCAACGCCCGCCGCGACCCGGGCCTGCTGGAACGGCAGCTCGACGCGATCGCCGAGGCCGCCCGGCGGACCGGCACGGAGCCCTGGGTGATGGCGCCGATGGTGGCGACGGTCCCGGAGGCGGCGGGCTTCGCCCGGCTGGTGCGCGAACGCGGACTCGTGCCCGGCGTGATGATCGAGGTGCCGTCGGCGGCGCTGCAGGCCGACCGGTTGCTCCAGCACGTGGACTTCCTGTCGATCGGCACCAACGACCTGTCGCAGTACACGCTCGCCGCCGACCGGCTGTCCGCCGACCTCGCCGACCTCACCGACCCGTGGCAGCCGGCCCTGCTGGAGCTGGTCCGGATCACCGCGGCCGCCGGTGCCCGGGCCGGCCGGCCGGTCGGTGTCTGCGGCGAGGCGGCGGCCGACCCGCTGCTGGCGTGCGTCCTCGTCGGTCTCGGCGTCACCTCGCTGTCGTGCGCCGCGTCGTCGATCGCCGGCGTGGGCGCGCGCCTGGCCACGGTGGACCTCGACGCCTGTCGGCGGGCCGCCGAGGGCGCCCTGGCGGCCGACGAGCCGCAGGCGGCCCGGGCGGCCGCGCGGTCGGTGCTCGCCGTCGACTGAGGCGCAACTCACCCCGCGGAGTGAGGATCCGTCGCCGTGTCAGGTGCATCACCCTCGCAATCGTCGGAATATCGCGGCCCTCGCCTGCTTTACTCCAGGTGAGAGACCCCGAGAACCGAGAGAAGGCATCAGGCGATGAGCACCGTGACCTCCAGCTGGCGGCAGCGTCGGCAGGCGGCGCGCACGCGCCGGGCGCTGGAGCGCGCCCTCGCGCGCAGCAGCAGCCCGTCCATGCGCGACGAGCTGCTGACGATGGCGAACGGCAGCGGCCTCTACCGCTGAGTCCGCCGCGACATCCGCACGACCCCGGCCTCCGTCCTGGAGACCGGGGTCGTCTGCCGTCCGGGGTGCGGTCCTCAGTGCATCCCGTGGACGACGCGTGCTCCCTGCCGCGGGTGATCATCGCGCGGTTGACCGGCAGGGTGACCACGAAGGCGACCGCCAGCGAGCCGGCCAGGGCCAGCCAGAAGAGGGCGCTGGTGACGCCGGCGTCCATGGCGCCGGGCACGGAGACCATGGCGGTGTTGTCGACGACCTCCATGACCGCCGCCGTGGGCGTGCTCGTCGGGTGCCCGGGCGGCGGGGTCGCGCTGGTCGTGCTGATGGTGGGCTCCGTGTTGGTCGTGCAGCCCGGGCGTGGTGGTGCCGGCGCCTCCCTCCTTGGGGGCGTTCCGCTCAATCGCCCGGACGCAGTTGCCGATCGACCGGCTGTGAGGACTCAGGGCCGCCGCGCCGCCGGGCACCGCCAGGGGGTGGGGGCCCGATGAACACCGTTCCCCCTGAGGAGGCCCGCGAGACCTCCGGGGCCACCACTGGGCTCGTCCTCGCCTTCGTGCGCGCCGAGGCCGGCGAGGCGGCGGTCGCGGAGGTGCTGCGGCGGTCGGGTGTGCCGTTCAGCGCCGGGGAGCTCTCCAGCGCCGCGCACTGGTCCAGCTACGACACCCGCATCCGGCTGTTCGCCGCCGCCACGGAGCTGCTGGGCGACCCACGGGCGATGTTCCGGATCGGGTGCGGTGCGGTGACCCACGGCGTCAACCCCGCGGTGATCCTGCTCATCCGCGCCATGGGCTCGCCCCGGCAGGTGTACCGGCAGCTGCCACGGGCGGTGGCCAAGTTCTCCACCACCTCCACGATGGAGGTCCTCGAGGCCGGGGCCACGACGGCGACGATCCGGTTCACGCTGCACCCCGGGTACGTGCACTCACGGCTGGACTGCGACTACGCCCGCGGCCTCATCACGATGATCCCGACGATCTTCGGCTGCGCCCCCGCCGAGGTGCGGCACGACGCGTGCGAGTCGGACGGCCACCCGGCGTGCCTGTACCACGTGACGTGGGAGCGCCGTCGCCGGTTCCGTCGGGACCACCGGTCGGTGGTGCCCGAGCTCGACGCCCTGCGCGAGCAGCTCAGGGTCCTGCAGTCCGCCGCCACGGACCTGGTGTCCAGTGGCGACGTCGACTCCGCCCTGGAGCGCATCGTGGCCCGCGCCGCCGAGGCGGTCCTGGCGCCCGGCCACGTGCTCGCCGCCCACGACCCGGCCGGGGGCCCGCCGCTGGTGCACAGCGCGGGACTGCCGGAGGCGGTGGTCGCCGGACTGGTCGACGTGCTGCTGTCCGGCGGCGATCCGGGGCCGAACGTCGTCGCGGTCGACGTGGTCTCCGCCCGGCGGACCCACGGCCGGCTCGCGTCGGTCTACCGGCCCGGCGACGGGCCACTCGGGCACGAGCGGCAGATGCTGGCCGCCTACGCCGGGCACGCCGCCGGCGCGCTGGACCTGCTCCTCGCCCTGGGGAGCGCCCGGCAGGAGGCATCCCGGGCCGGGGCGCTCCTCACCCTGGCCCACGAGCTGGCGCAGACCGAGGACGCCGCCGCCGTCTGCCGCGGTGTCGCCGGGGCGCTGCCCCGCATCGTGGGGTGCGACAGCGGCGCGATGCTGCTGTGGGAGCCGGGGAGCGGATCGCTGGTCCCCGCCGCGGCCGCCGGCTCCCCGGGGACCCGGCACGACACGCTGATGGCGACCACGCTCCAGGCCGAGGACACCCCGGAGCTGGTCGGCATGCTGACCGACCGCGAGCCGCGCTTCCTCGACCCTGCGACCGCCAGCCCCGGCCTGGGCCAGCTGCTGACCGCCCTGGGGGTCGCCCGCGCGGTCGCCGTCCCGGTGCTGTCCGGGCGGACCTTCCTCGGCGTCGCGACGGCCGGCTGGGCGGCCGACCGGGTCACCCCGCGGCTGGACGGCGACGTGCTGGCCCGCCTGCGCGGCGTCGGTGACCAGGCGTCGACGGCGCTGCAGAAGGCCCGGCTGCTGGAGACGGTCCGGCACCAGGCCACCCACGACGCGCTCACCGGCCTGCCCAACCGGGTGCTCTTCCTCGACCGGCTGGGCAGCGCCCTCGCCGCCGCCGGCCCCGGCCAGCACGTCGCCGTGCTCTTCTGCGACCTCGACCGGTTCAAGGCGGTCAACGACTCGTACGGGCACGCGGCCGGCGATGAACTGCTCCGCCAGGTCTCGGCCCGGCTGCGGGCGGCGGTGCGCCCGGGCGACACCGTCGGGCGGCTCTCCGGCGACGAGTTCGCCGTCATCCTCCCCGGACTCGCCCACCCCGAGGACGCCGACCGCGTCGTGGCCCGCGTGCACGGCTGCTTCGACGAGACGTTCCGGCTCGACGGCGCCCAGGTCGCGGTCGGCACCAGCGTCGGCGTCGCCGTCCACAGCGGGGAATGGGGCCGGGCCGACGCGCTGCTGCGCGACGCGGACGCGGCGATGTACCGGGTCAAGCACGCCGGCCGAACCCGTGCGGAGGACGCCGAGGGCTGAAGGACCCGTGTCCGGACGAGCCTGTGGTGGCAGGGCTGCGCATGATGTGCAGCCCTGCCACCTGTCGGGTGGAGCGGTGACTCAACCGACCGGGAAGCCGGAACCGCCCGTCCCGCTCCAGGAGCGGGTGTCCGTTGCCGTCACCGCCAGCAGCTCACCGGAGGACGCACTCGAAGTTGGCTGCCTCATCGGTGCTGCCCTCACCGGTGTACCGAGCCACCGCCGGGTACAGACACAGCGGCCGGGTCCGCACGACCTGGTCGTCCTCGCCCGACCCGGACGCCAGCAGCTGCTCGGGGGCTTCGCCCTTCTCCACCCAGTTCACGAGCGCCTCGAACGGGTCCACCGGCTGTGGGCCAGGCCCACCCGCACAGTGGTCGACGCCGGGAGCCATGAACAACCGGGCGAAGTCGGTCACGTCACCGCCCAACTCGTCCTGGACGCGTTCGTAGTAGTCGACCGTGCCCATGGGGAAGATCATGCGGTCATCCCAACCGTGCCACAGGAGCACCTTGTTGCCGGCGTCCCGGAACTCGGACAGATCCGGGTCATCCGTGCCGATGACGTCGTTGAACATCTCCTGCGACTGACGGAACACCTGCTCGAACCCCTCGTACGTCAGCGTCCGGTAGTCCCAGTCGGGATCGGCGAGAACGAAGTACTTGATGTACTCATCGCTGACCAGGAAGGGGTTCGTCCCGGCCAGCCGGTCCCATCCCGGGCCGCCCGGCTCCCAGACGCCTCCCCTGGAGCCGACACCCGCGGGGTCGTCACCGAGCGGCGCCCCCGGCTCGAGCCCGTACCACAGGAACGAGCCGTCGGCCGCCCGCGGGCCATCCCAGATCTTCTGGAGCGCCGCAGCCTCCGCCTCGGTGACGACACCACAGGGAGTCTCCTGACCGACCAGCGTCGCGGGGTCGAAGTCGCAACGCCGCGGATCCTCCAACAACCCGTCCTGGACACCGTCCAGCGCGTCGCAGTGCTCCACCGCTGCTTGCGTTGCGAGTTCCAGCTTGCAGGTCGGGATGGGGCCGCCGAGATCCTGGTGCATGACCACCTGAGGCCACATCTCGGCCACGAGGAAGCGGTCCCAGTTGATCGCCGGTGCCTCGGACAGGATGCCGTCGTACGCACCCGGCATCCGTTGAGCCAGCATCATCCCCTGCCGGCCGCCGGTGGAGCATCCTGTCCAGTACGAGTACTCCGGCTCGTCACGGTAGAAGGCCCGGACGAGATCCTGCGACTTCGTCGTGAGTTCCATGAGGGCGCGGGAGGCGAAGTCCTCGATGAGCTGCCAGTTCTGCTCGCCGTCGTCCGTCATGGCCCATGCGCCGCTGGTGCCCGTCTCCGGGTGTCCCGTGTCCGTCGACGCCGTCGCATACCCGGCGCGCAGCGCCGGACCCATCGAGTCGTAGGCGATGAACCCAGCGAAGTAGCCGTTGCCCACGGCCTGGAAGCGCCCGTTGTAGTTCTCCGTCGGGAGCCACACCTCGATGTTGATCTGCGGGTCCACCGTCAAGGCGACACGGCAGAACTCGGGTAGGTCCTCCTGGTCCTGACCCTCGCCCTCGGGGTCCACGAACGTGCCGGACGTGATCAGTTCCGCCGACATCCCGGTCACCTCTGGCATGTCACGATCGGCGAGGGACTCACACCGGTGCTCGGAGGTGTCGGCGCGGGCCGGCATGACTGATGCCCCTCCGCCGCCGGAGTCGGCACTCGCCGTGCCACTGCATGCGGTCAGGACGAGGGAGAGGGCGGCCACGACCGCCAGACCAACGCCGCCTCGTGTGCGGATGTGGGAGCGGGCCAAGCCGACGCCCTTCCAGCCAGAACGGTCCACTGCGGTCTCCTCCAGTCGGGGCCTTGCGGCCGGACGGCGAACAGCCTGATCAGAGCTGGGGAAGCGGAGGACAGGGCACCGTCACACCGTTGGGTGACCTGTATCACAACAGTAAGAGGGTCGACCCACCAGCGGCGGGGACATGCGACAGATGTGCATCGCTGGTGATCGGCTGGTGGAGAACGACATGCCGGGAAAGCTAGGAGGCGGACCTCGACGCGGCAACCAGCACGAGGCACCATTCCGTGATGCGGAATGAGGTCCCAGCGCCGCTGCCCGTCACGGCCGTCGATCGAGCACTCCGGTTGCTGATCATGCTCCGACAGCAGGGCGCTCTCAGCGTCACCGCGGCCGCGGAGTCACTCGACGTCGCGCCGTCCACTGCGCATCGCTTGCTGTCGGCCCTCTGCCACCGGGGCTTCGCTGTGCAGGATCGCGAGCGTCGCTATCGGCCGGGGCCGCAGATCGCGGACCCCGTCGCGGCGCCACTGTCACGTGCGGCGCTGACGAGGGTGGTCCGGCCGGCGCTCGAGCTCCTGAGGCAGAAGACGAACGAGACGACGCACCTGGCGGTCTTGTCCGGGGCGGATGTCCTGTTCATCGACGGGGTCGAGGGGGAGCACGCCCTCCGTGTGGGTATGCGGGTCGGACGGCGCATGCCCGCGTTCTGCTCCTCGACCGGGAAGGCGATGCTCGCGAGCTTGCCGCGGGTCGAGGTGGATCAGCTCCATCGCACTGGGCTCGCCCCGTGGCGGGGCACCACCCTGAGCCTCGCCGGTCTGCATCGTGGGCTCGAGACGGTGCGCAAGCAGGGTTACGCGCTCAACCAGGAGGAGAGCGAGCAGGGTGTCGTCGCGGTGGGTGCCTGCCTCCTGGACGGTGCGCAGCGCCCCCTGGCGGGCATGTCCGTGTCGATTCCCAGCTCTCGCTATGACAGGAGTGCCCTGCCGGGATACGTCGATGCACTGCACGACGCCACATCCGAGGCGCAGAAACGCCTGAGTGGGGCCGATCACAGTCGTTGACGGCGCCTCGGGGCGGGGTCGAGCCGCCCCTCAGATCTCCTACACTTCCCTTGATGGCGACGTGCCTTGTGTAGCAGTTGCGCGGACGGGTGCCCTTCCTGGCACCGTCGTGGCCGGCGGCGCATCGAGGTCCACCACCCGGCTGCAGCCCATGGCTCACACCCTGCTCGGCGTGGCCGTGGATCTCCGGATGGTGTCCTCGGACGATCGCGCAGGAGAACCGTGTCAGCCGCGGAGGCGGGCGCGCAGCGTGGCCTGCTCCTCCCGGCCGAAGCCGTGCTCGGTGAGCCACCCCAGTGGGCCGCCGTGCCGGTCGTCGAGCAGGGTGAGCAGCCGGTTCATCGTCTCCGCCCGGGGCGTGTGGCTGGCGACGTCGCGGCGGGTCATGTCCTCGGCGTAGGTGGGGGAGGCGGCCAGCTTGGCCACCAGCGCGTCGATCACCTCGGCGGTCAGGGCGTAGTCGGCCACGATCTCCTCGGCGGGCACGCCGGCGGCGGCGAGGCAGAACATCGCGACGACCCCGGTGCGGTCCTTGCCCGCCGCGCAGTGCACCACCGCGGCGCCGCCGGTGCCCGCGCTGATCGCCCGCAGGGCGCCGAGCACGTTCTCCGGCCGGTGGGTCAGGTACCCGAGGTAGGAGCGCACCGCCGGCGGCTCGCCCGCGTCGTGCTCGGCCACCTGGCGCGGGAGCAGGGACTCCGCCCAGTCCGCGGGGAGCTCGGGCACCTCGGCCTCCTCCACCGCGAAGACGTCGGTGTGGTGGCCACGCTCGGGCAGCAGGGTGAAGTGCCGGTGGGTGATGCCGGGCACCGCGCGCAGCGGGCCGCGCCCCTCCAGCAGCACCTCCGCGGTGGTGCGCAGGTCGACCACCTCGCGCAGCCGCACTTCGTCGACCAGCCGGCGGACGTCGGGCTCGGTCAGCGTCTGCAGGTTGTCGCTGCGCAGCACCCGTCCGGGCAGCGTCGTCCCGCCGTCGTGCGTGGGCAGGCCCCCGAGGTCGCGGGTGTTCGTCGTGCCGTCGAGCCGCAGCCAGCGGTCGGTGCGCGTGGAGGTCACCTCCCGACGGTACGACCCGCCGGGGACGCCGCGGCGACGTCGCCGGGGACGGCGAGCAACGCCCCGGTGACCGCCGTCAGCCGCTCGCGCAGGACCGCGCCGCGCCGGGCGAAGCCGCGCTGGGTGGCGGCGTACTCCGCGCGCCCCTCGGGTGTCTCGATGCGGACCGGGGCCCGCCCGTAGCCGCGCAGGTCGTAGGGGGAGGCACGCATGTCCAGCTCGCGCACGTCCCGGGCCAGCTCGAAGCAGTCCAGCAGCAGGTCGCCAGGGACGGCCGGGCCCAGCTTGGTGGCCCACTTGTAGAGGTCCATGGTCGCGTGCAGGCAGCCCGGCTGCTCCAGGTCCGGCTGGCTCGCGCGCGTCGGCCGCAGCTGGTTGAGCCCCGCGGCGGCCGGGGTGAAGAAGCGGTAGGCGTCGAAGTGCGTGCAGCGGATCGGGTGCGCCTCGACCACGGCGTCGGTGCCGGCCCGGCCCAGCCGCAGCGGCAGCGGGTGGCGGTGCTCGTCCTGCCGGTAGACCATCGCCCACTCGTGCAGCCCGAAGCAGCCGGCGAACGCCGGCCGCGAGGCGGTGGCGGCCAGCAACCGGTGCACGAAGCGCACGGTGTCCCCGCGGTCGGCGAGGAACGCGGCCTCGTCCAGGCCGGCGGTCCCGTCGTCGTCCGTCGCGTACCAGCGCCAGGCCGCGTGCGGAGCCGGACCGTCGTCCGACGGCGCCAGCGCGGTGCCGGCGCCGGGGTGCCAGCGGCGCAGCACCGACGGGCGGGTGCCGTAGTACTCGTAGAGGAAGTCCTCGACCGCGTGCCGCTGCCCGGCCGCCTTCCGGGCGCGGTGCCCGGCGGTCAGCGCATCGGCCCGTTCCGCGTGTGCCCGGGCCCCCTCCTGCCAGGCCTCAGCGCGCACCCGCCCAGCGTATGCGGCCCGGCTGCAGCGTCGTCAGCCCTGTCCAGAGGCTCGCCGCGAGCCTGCGAGCGGTGAGGGGGACGGGGTCCTTCCTCAGTGGGCGCTCCAGCCGCCGTCCATGACCAGCGAGCTGCCGGTGATCGAGGCGGCGACCGGGGAGCACAGGTAGGCGACCGCCTCGGCCACCTCCTCCGGCTCGATCAACCGCTTCACCGCAGCGGGCGCCAGCATGACCTGCTCCACGACCTCGTCCTCCGAGAGCCCGTGCGCCCGCGCCTGGTCGGCGATCTGCCCCTCCACCAGCGGCGTCCGCACGTAGGCCGGGTTCACGCAGTTCGAGGTGACCCCGTGCGGGGCGCCCTCCAGCGCGATGACCTTCGACAGCCCCTCCAGGCCGTGCTTGGCGGTGACGTACGCGCTCTTGTACGCCGAGGCCCGCAACCCGTGGATCGAGCTGACGTTCACGATCCGCCCCCAACCCCGGCCGTACATGTGCGGGAGCGCGCCGCGGACCAGCCGGAACGGCGCCTCGAGCATCAGTCGGAGGATCAGCGAGAACCGGTCGACGGGGAACTCGTGCAGCGGGGCGACGTGCTGCAGCCCGGCGTTGTTGACCAGGACGTCGACGTCCAGGTCGAGGGAGTCGATGCCGTCGAGGTCGGTCAGGTCCGCGGCGATCGCCGTCCCGTCGACGGTCGCGGCCACCTCCTTCGCCGCGTCGCCGTCCCGGTCCAGCACCACGACGGCCGCTCCCGCCGCCGCCAGCCGCTCCACACAGGCGCGCCCGATGCCCGACGCCCCTCCCGTGACCAGTGCCCGTCGTCCCGCCAGCGTGCCCGTCGCCTCCATGGCCGCCACCGTCGCACAGCCTCGGATGGTGGGCCACGCCACGGGGACCTAGCGTCGATACCGACCGTTCCGGAACTGCTCGAGTAGGAGACCCATGTCCGCGCCTGCGCAGTCCACCGCGCCCTCGGGCTCGAACTTCGCCCGCGTGGTCGGCGCCAGCATCATCGGCACGACCGTCGAGTGGTACGACTTCTTCCTCTACGGCTCGGCCGCCGCGCTCGTCTTCGGCCCCCTGTTCTTCCCGGAGCAGGACGCCTTCGTCGGCGTCCTGGCCGCGTTCGCCACCTACGCCGTCGGCTTCTTCGCCCGCCCGGTGGGCGCGCTCGTCTTCGGCCACTTCGGGGACCGGCTCGGCCGCAAGAAACTGCTGGTGATCTCGCTGATGATGATGGGCGGGGCCACCTTCTGCATCGGGCTGCTGCCCACCTACGGCTCCGTCGGCGTGCTGGCGCCGGTGCTGCTCATCGCGCTGCGGCTGGTCCAGGGCTTCGCCCTCGGCGGCGAGTGGGGCGGTGCGGTCCTCATCGTCTCCGAGCACGGCAAGCCGGAGAACCGCGGCTTCTGGGCCTCGTGGCCGCAGGCCGGCGCACCGGCGGGCAACCTGCTGGCCACCGGCGTCCTCGCCCTGCTGGCCACGTTCCAGTCCGACGAGGCGTTCGAGGCCTGGGGCTGGCGGATCCCGTTCCTGCTGTCCGCGGTGCTCATCCTGGTCGGCCTGTGGGTGCGGCTGACGGTGTCCGAGTCTCCGGTGTTCCTCGAGGCCCAGCGGGAGGCCGAGGCCAAGGCCGCGGCGAGCGGGGTGGCAGAGAAGGCGCCGATCGTCACGGTGCTCACCCGCTACAAGCGCGAGGTGCTCACCGCCATGGGGGCGCGGATCGCCGAGAACGTCTCCTTCTACCTGCTCACCGCCTTCAGCCTCACCTACCTGACCAACGTCGTGGGGCTGGACTCGTCGTTCGCGCTGAACGCGGTCCTGATCGCCTCGGCGGTGCACCTGGTGACCATCCCGCTGTGGGGCGCGCTGTCGGACCGGATCGGCCGCAAGCCGGTCTACCTCTTCGGTGCCCTGGGTGTCGGCCTGTGGGCGTTCGCCTTCTTCGGCCTGCTCGACACCGGCGACTTCTTCCTCTCCGTCCTCGCCATCACCGTCGGGCTGCTCTTCCACGGCGCCATGTACGGCCCGCAGGCGGCGTTCTTCTCCGAGCTGTTCGGCACCAAGGCCCGCTACACCGGTGTCTCGATCGGCGCCCAGCTCGCCTCCCTGGTGGCCGGCGCCCCGGCGCCGCTGATCGCCCTGGCGCTGCTGGGCAGCTTCGACGACCCGAACGAGTTCGCCGTCGCCCTCTACATCGTCGCCTGTGCCGTCGTCACGCTGCTCGCCGTTGCGACCTACGGGGAGACGGGCCGGCGCGACCTCGCCGCGGACAAGGCCGTCGTCGTCAAGGAGCGCCGCTCCACGTCGGTCTGAGCACCCACGGGCGGCCCATGACACGTGTCATGGGCCGTCCGTGGGCCGCGTCGCCGGAAGTCGTGAGAACCGGCACCTGTGTCGGGGCCGGGACGGCGGCAGCCTCGGAGGTGCGCCCGGGAGCACTGGCTGGATCCCCGACCGGCGGGCGCACCGAGGAGGCCCCGTGCACCCGACCACCGCCCCCGCCCCGCCGTCGCCGGTCCCGCCGACCGTGCCCGCCGTCGAGGTCGTGGACCTGCGCCGCCGTTACGGGTCGTTCGAGGCGGTCCGCGGCATCTCCTTCGAGGTCCACCCCGGCGAGGTGCTGGCGGTGCTCGGCGTCAACGGCGCCGGCAAGACCTCCGCGTTGGAGGTGCTCGAGGGCCTGGCCGCCCCCTCCGGCGGCTCCGTGCGGGTGTTCGGCCGTGACCCGCAGCACGAGCGGTCCGCCGTCCGCCGGCACCTCGGGGTGCTCCTGCAGGCCAGCGGGCTGCCCGGCGACCTCACCGTGGCGGAGACCGTGCGGCCCTGGGGGCGCACCCTCACCGATCCGCGGCCGGTCGGCGAGGCGCTGGAGATGGTCGACCTCGCCGGCCGGGCCGACGTCCGCGTCCGCAGCCTCTCCGGAGGCGAGCGCCGCCGGCTGGACCTGACGCTGGCGCTGCTCGGCCGCCCGGCCGTCCTGGTCCTCGACGAGCCCACCACCGGGCTGGACCCGGAGAGCCGGCGCAGCGTCTGGACGCTGGTCCGCGGCCTGGTGGACGACGGCGCCGCCGTCGTGCTCACCACGCACCACCTCGAGGAGGCGGAGCAGCTCGCCGACCGGATCGCGATCATGCGGGCCGGGCGGATCGTGCTCGCCGGCACCCGCGAGGAGATCGCCGCGACCCAGCCGGCCACGATCACCTTCACCCTGACCGCCGACGCCCCGGCGCTGCCGTCGCTGCCCGGGGTGCGGGCACACACCCGGCGTCCGGACGTCGAGCTGCACACCCGCGCCCTGCAGCCGGCGCTCACCGCGCTGCTCACCTGGGCCGCGGAGCACCGGGTCGTGCTGGCCGGCCTGCAGGCCCGCTCTGCCTCCCTCGAGCGGGCCTTCCTCGCGGTCGCCGATGCCGAGCCCGCCGCAGCCGAGCCCGCCGCAGCCGACCCCGCCGCCTGACTGTCGCCCGACCCAGCCGCCCGACCCCGCCGCCCGACCCCGCCGCCCGACCCGCAGCGGAGTCGCTCGAGGGCGGGAACCGCACCCCGATCGACTCCGCACCCCCGCTGAGGAGACCCACCATGACCGTGCTCGCCGCCCCCACAGCCTCCGGCGCCCGCCGCCGCGTGCTCGCGCTCGCCGGCGCCGAGACCCGGCTGCTGCTGCGCAACCGCACCGCCGTCGTCAACTCCGTGCTCATGCCGCTGCTGCTGGTCGCGGCGGTGCGGGCCATCGGCCTCGACACCGCCGGCGGCAACCAGCTCGTCGTCACCGGCCTCGGCATCACCCTGCTGTTCGTCACCTACTACAACCTGGTCACCACCTACGTCGCCCGCCGCGAGGACCTGGTGCTCCAGCGGATGCGCACCGGCGAGCTCACCGGGCCGGAGATCCTGCTCGGCACCGCCGTGCCGACCCTGCTGGTGACCCTCGCCCAGGTCGCGCTCGTCACCGCCGGCGTGACGGTGATCGGCGAGTGGTCCGCCCCGGTGGACGTCGTCCTGCCGCTGCTGGCCCTCGTCCTCGGCGCCGCGCTGATGGTGGTGCTCGCCGCGGCCAGCACCGCGTTCACCCGCACCGCCGAGAGCGCCCAGATCACCACGCTGCCCCTGGTGATGGGAGCCACCGTCGGCTCCGGCCTGTTCACGCCGCTGAGCGTCTTCCCCGAGGCGCTCGCCGGCGTCCTGCGGTTCCTGCCGCTCACGCCGGTCGTCGAGCTGGCCCAGCTCGGTCTCACGGGCCGCGCGTGGGACGGCCGGGCGGTCGACCTGGCCGGCGCCTGGTCGGCGGCGGTCCTCCCGCTGGCGGTCCTGGCCGCGTGGACCATCGTCGGCGGCCTCCTGGCCGGCCGGGTGTTCCGCTGGGCGCCGCGCAGGTGATCTGGGCCGATCCGGGCGGGCGCGGTCGGTACGGCAGCATGACCGCCGTGCCGACCGTCGCCCGCTGGTGGGAGAACCGCACGGCGCCGCAGCGCATCGAGCTGTACACCCGCTGGTCGTTCTACATCTGGCTGGCGATGGCCCCGCTGCTCGCCCTCGGGATCGCCGGCTCCGCGGCCCAGCGGGTCCAGCCGGCGACGACGGTGTTCGTCCTGGCCTCCGTCGCGGTGGCCGCCACCGCGGTGCTGCTGGCCCGCGCCGGCCTGGCCGCGCACGGGGAGGGCCGCGGGCTGCCGCGCCGCCCGGCGCTCGCCGCCGCGGCCGCCGCCGTGGCCGCCGCGGCCGCGGCCGTCCTCGCCTTCACGCCCGACGCCCCCGACACACCCGCCCTGCCCTGGGGCGTGGCCATGCCCCCGGCCATGGCGCTGGTCGCGGCCTCGACGGTGTGGCCGACCCGCACGCTGACGCGGGCCGGCTCCGGCATCGGCGGGGCGACCGGGATCGTCGTCCTGGCGATCGGCGCGCCCCTCGGTGTCGGCGCGGTCCTGGCCATCGTCGTCGGCGCCACCTCGACGTTCCTGACCCTGGCCTTCCGGTTCTCCGTGTGGGTGCTCGACGTCGTCCGCGAGATGGAGCGCAGCCGTGGGGCGCAGCTGCAGCTGGCCGTCGCCGAGGAGCGGCTGCGCTTCGCCCGCGACCTGCACGACGTCATGGGGCGCAACCTGTCGGCGATCGCGGTGAAGAGCCAGCTGGCCGCCGAGCTCGTGCGCCGCGGCCGCGACGGCGCCGCCGAGGAGTTGGCCGACATCAGCCGGGTCGCCGAGGAGTCGCTGCGGGAGGTGCGCGACGTCGTCCGCGGCTACCGGCGCACCGACCTGGCCGGCGAGCTGGCCGGCGCCCGGTCGGTGCTGCGCGCCGCCGGGGTCGGCTGCACGGTGAGCGGGGAGGACGGCGGTGCCGCGCTCCCGGAACCGGTGCAGGCGGCGCTGGGCTGGGTGGTGCGGGAGGCGGTGACCAACGTGTTGCGGCACAGCCGGGCGACCGAGTGCACGGTGGAGCTGCGGACGGCCGGCGGGGAGGCGGAGCTGACGGTGACCAACGACGGCGTGGCGGGGTCCGGCAGCGGCTGGGGCAGCGGGCTCACAGGCCTGGCCGAGCGGCTGGCCGTCGCCGGTGGCCGGCTGTCCACCCGGCGCGAGCGGGACCGGTTCGTGCTCACCGCATCCCTGCCGGTGGGGGTGCCGGCGTGATCCGGGTGCTGCTCGCTGACGACGAGAACCTGATCCGCTCCGCGCTGGCGGCGCTGCTGGCGCTGGAGGAGGACCTCGAGGTCGTCGCCCAGGCGGCCTCGGGGGAGGAGGCGCTGGCCATGGCGCGGGCGCACACCCCGGACGTCGCCGTCCTCGACCTGCAGATGCCCGACCGGGACGGGATCACGGTGGCCGCCGAGCTGGCGACGACGGTGCCCGGCTGCGCGGCCGTCATCGTGACCGGCCACGGCCGCGCCGGGCACCTCAAGCGCGCGCTGGAGGCGGGGGTGCGCGGCTTCCTGCCCAAGACGGTCAGCGCGCCGGTGCTCACCGACG
This sequence comes from Geodermatophilus sabuli, assembly GCF_900215145.1. Classification (GTDB taxonomy): domain Bacteria; phylum Actinomycetota; class Actinomycetes; order Mycobacteriales; family Geodermatophilaceae; genus Geodermatophilus; species Geodermatophilus sabuli. The sequence goes on from NZ_OBDO01000002.1 coordinate 84,071, forward strand.
TCGTCCGCACCGTGCACCGCGGCGGCCGCTACGTCGACCCGGAGCTGGCCGCCGAGGCGATCAGCGCGGGCGACAGCCCGCTCACGCCGCGCGAGGCCGACGTCCTGGAGCTCGCGGCCGGGGGCGCGCCGGTGGAGGAGATCGCCGCCCGCGCGCACCTGTCACCGGGGACGGTCCGCAACCACCTGTCGGCCGCGGCGGCGAAGCTGGGTGCGCCCAACCGGCACGCGGCCGTGCAGGCCGCGCGCCGGCACGGGTGGATCTAGAAGGACCCCCTCCTCCCCACCCTTCGCAAGCTCAGGGCGGGCCCCTGGACGGGGCCGGAGGGCGCGGAGGACGGGACCTTCTTCAGGACGCGGCGTTGCCCGGACGGGCGGTGCCCTCGTCGCGCTGGGCCTCGTCGTCGGTGGTCAGCGTCACGTCCTGCTCGCCGCCGTCGGGACGGTCCTCGCCCGGGACGCCGTCGATCAGGTTGCCGCTGCTCGGGCCGTCGGAGACGTCCTCGCCCTCGTGGTAGCCGGTCGGGTCGGGTGCGCTCATGCTGCTCCTCCAGGTGGTCGTGGTCGCCGGGGCTCAGACGCTGCCGCCGGACCCGCCGCGCTCGGCGCGCGCCGGGTCGCTGTCGGCCTTGGCCGGCAGGTCGTCGGGCTGGGCGGCGTCCCGCTCCACCGCCTCCTCACGGGTGAGGGGGACGTCGTCGAAACCGGTGCCGGTGCTGCTGTTGTCGCCGCTTCCCGACGCGGTCGGGATGTCCTGCTGGATCCGGTCGCTGCCCTGCGGGTCGGTCACGGGAACCTCCTGTGCGACGGCGGTGTCCCCGGGACCTTGCCCGCCACTGCTCCCGGGAAAACGGCCGGCGGCCGCCTCCCGCGAGGGAGACGGCCGCCGGCCGTCTTCTGGCGCCGTGCCGGGTCCACCCTGCGCTGGCGGAGGGTGGGAGGGACGGGGGGTCCTTCTTCAGAAGGCGGCCTCGTCGACCTCCATCAGGGCGTTGTCGGTCAGCTCGACGACGGCCCGCTCCGACGAGAGCCGGGGCAGCACCTGGGTGCAGAAGAACCGGGCGGCGGCGAGCTTCCCCTCGTAGAAGTGCCGGTCCGCGGTCCGGACCTCGCCGGCGAGGGCGGTGAGCGCCACCTCGGCCTGGCGCACCAGCAACCAGGCGGTGACCAGGTCGCCGGTGGCCAGCAGCAGCCGCGAGGTGTTCTGGCCGACCTTGTACAGGTTGGTGACGTCCTGCTGGGCGGCGGTGAGGTGACCGAACATCGCCGTGAGCATCTGCTGGACCTCACCGAGGGCGGTGCCCAGCAGCGCGCGCTCCTGCTTGAGCCGGCCGTTGCCGGCCTCGTCCTCGACCGTGGCCTGGATCTGCGCGGCCAGCCAGGTCAGCGCGACGCCGCCGTCCTTGACGATCTTGCGGAAGAAGAAGTCCTGCCCCTGGATCGCCGTGGTGCCCTCGTACAGGGTGTCGATCTTGGAGTCGCGGATGTACTGCTCGACCGGGTAGTCCTGCAGGAAGCCGGAGCCGCCGAGGGTCTGCAGCGACTCGGCGGTGAGCAGCTGCGTGGCCCGCTCCGAGCCGAAGCCCTTCACCACGGGGAGCAGCAGGTCGTTGAGCCGGGCGGCCAGTCGAGCCTCCTCGCTGTCGGCGGTGCCGGCGGCCTCGGCCTGGGTCACCTGGTCGCGGAAGCCGGCGGCGTACAGGTACAACGCGCGCATGCCCTCGGCGTAGGACTTCTGCAGCATCAGCGAGCGGCGGACGTCGGGGTGGTGGGTGATGGTCACCCGCGGGGCGTCCTTGCTGGTGGCGGTGAGGTCGGCGCCCTGGACGCGGTTCTTCGCGTAGTCCAGCGCCACCTGGTAGCCGGCCGAGAGGGTCGCGATCGCCTTGGTGCCGACGAACATCCGCGCGTACTCGATGACCTTGAACATCTGGGCGATGCCGTCGTGCACGTCGCCGACCAGCCAGCCCTTGGCCGGCACCGGCCCGTCGCCGAAGGTGACCTCACAGGTCGTGGAGACCTTGAGGCCCATCTTCTTCTCGACGTTGGTGACGTAGGCGCCGTTGCGCTCGCCCGGCTCACCGGTCTCCAGGTCCACGTGGAACTTGGGGACGACGAACAGCGACAGCCCCTTGGTGCCGGGCCCCGCGCCCTCGGGGCGGGCCAGCACCAGGTGGACGATGTTGTCGGACAGGTCGTGCTCGGCGGAGGTGATGAACCGCTTCACCCCGGTGATGTGCCAGGAGCCGTCGGGCTGCTGCACGGCCCTGGTGCGGCCGGCGCCGACGTCGGAGCCGGCGTCGGGCTCGGTGAGCACCATGGTGGCGCCCCAGCCCCGGTCGATCATCAGGCGGGCGAGCTTCCTCTGGTCCTCGGTGCCGAGGTCGAACAGCGTCTGGGCGAACGCCGGGCCGGAGCCGTACATGAACACCGCCGGGTTGGCGCCGAGCACCATCTCGAACGCGCCCCAGGTCAGGGCCGCGGGCGCGCCGAAGCCGCCGAGCTCCTCGGAGAGGTCCAGGCGGTACCACTCGCCGGCGTGCAGCGCCTCGACCGACTCCTTGAACGACTCGGGCAGCGTCACCGCGTGCGTGGCGGGGTCGAACACCGGCGGGTTGCGGTCGGCATCGGTGAAGGAGGCCGCGATCGGGCCCTCGGCGAGCCGGCGGATCTCGGCGAGCACCCCGCGGGCGGTCTCGGCGTCCATCTGCTCGAACGGGCCGGTGCCGAAGCGGTCCTTGGTGTCGAGGAACTCGAACAGGTTGAACTCGAGGTCGCGCAGGTTCGCGGTGTAGTGGCTCATGTGTGACGTGCTCCCGGGCCGGCGTCCCACGAGGGGGTACTCGCGGGTAACAAACGGTATTACCGGCCGGTAACCAGAGCAAGGACCCGTCGGAGGGATGTCGGGAGCGGTGGCGGTGAGCGCCCCGCGGTGGTGGTTGACCCCCGTGGTCGGGCGGCAGGACACTGGATGCCTCGTAGAGGGAGCCGACGATGGTGTGGAACCTCAGGGGCAGCTACGCAGAGACCTGCTCGTGTGAGCTGATGTGTCCGTGCAACCTCACGTTCGACCACGGCGCCACGTACGACTTCTGCCGGGCGACGCTGGCCTTCGACATCCGTGAGGGCGACGTGGACGGCACCGACGTCCGGGGCCGTCGGGTCGTGACGATCATCGACACCCCGAAGGTCATGACCGACGGCAACTGGCGCCTCGGGATGTTCGTCGACGACCAGGCCACCGACGACCAGTTCGACAAGCTGGTCAAGGTCTTCGGGGGTCAGCTCGGGGGCCCGATGGCCGCGCTCGCCCCGCTCGTGGGGGAGATCGTGGGCGTCGAGCGGGCCGCCATCGAGATCCGCGACGACGGTCTGCTGCACAGCGTGCGCGTCGGGGACGCGATCGACTTCGAGGTCCAGGACATCGTGCCGTTCGGGGTCGAGAACGGGCGGCCGGTCCAGTTCGACGGGATGTTCCACCCGGTCGGGTCGAACCTGACGATGGCGGAGGCCCGGCGCTCGCGGATCAACGCGTTCGGTATCGCGTACGAGGGCAGGACCGGCCTGTCCACCGCCGAGTTCACCTGGTCCGCCTGACCCGATGAGCGTCCGGGCGCAGGACCGCGTTCCGGGTGAGGGCCTCGCGCCGGCGTTCGCCGCCGTCCGGGTCCGCCTCGGCCTGGTCGTCGCGCTGTTCGCTCTCGCCGGTGTCGGCTGGTGGTGGACGGCTCGGCAGATGCGCGGCATGGACGAGGGACCGTGGAGCGGTCTCGGGACGCTGGGCTGGTTCCTCGGGGTCTGGGTCGTGATGATGGCCGCGATGATGTTCCCGTCGGTCGCACCGACGGTCGCGCTGTACTCCCGCATGACCCGGCAGCGCTCTCCGCTCTCGCCCGCCCTGTTCGTGGCGGGCTACCTGGTCACGTGGGCCGCCGCCGGGCTGGTCGCCTTCACGCTCCTGACCGCCGTGGACCGGCTCGCGGGCGACGTGCTCGCGTGGGATCGCGCCGGCAGGTGGGTCGCGGCCGGCACGCTCGCCGTCGCGGCGGTCTACGAGCTGACCCCGCTCAAGGACGTCTGCCTCGGCAAGTGCCGCAGTCCGCTCGGCTTCCTGCTCGGCTCCTGGCGGGACGGCCCCGGGGGTGCGCTGCGGATGGGGGCCCGGAACGGCGCCTGGTGCGTCGGCTGCTGTTGGGCGCTGATGGCGTCGCTGTTCGCGCTGGGCGTCATGAGCCTGGTGTGGATGGCCGTGGTCGCCGGCCTGATCGCGGTCGAGAAGACCCTGCCGTGGCGCCGGGTGGCGACCCTCGGGACGACGGCACTGCTGCTCGCGCTGGCCGTGCTGCTGGTTGCCGCCCCCGAGGCGATCCCGGCCCTCAGCGTCCCCGGCGCCGACGTGGTGGACGAGATGGACCAGATGCCGCCGATGGACGACTAGCGCGAGCGTCGTCAGCGGTTCCGACGGCGGGCGCGCAGCACCAGGCTGCTCAGCCAGCCCACCAGCGCGCCCAGGACGGCGGCGATGAGCAGGGCCACCACGAGCGGGGCGTTGACGTTGCCGAAGACCAGGCTGATGTCGACGTTCTGGGTGTTGAAGACGACGAACAGCACCAGGATGACGGTGACCGTCAGCAGCAGGGCGAGGGCGAGGGTGCGCCCGATGGTGCGGCCGGCGTGCCGCTGCGGCGTGGTCCGGCCGGTCGTGGCGGGCGCGGGGGAGCCGCCGGCAGTACCCGGTGTGCCGTAGCCGGTGCCGGAGGGGGTGCTCAGGGGGTCGACGGGCGATCCGGGAGACGTCACGGGTCGAGTCTGCTGCCGCCCGCCCCCGGGCGCACGGTCACCCGGCGTCCGGCTCGCTCTCCGCCGGTGGGTAGCTGGGGCCGGCCACCCCGGAGGCCGGGCCCTCGGTGCCGCCCTGGGACTCCGGGTCGGCCGGCGGGGCCATCTCCCCGCCGAGGGGCTGGACGTCGCGGTCGTCGGCGGGCTCGGGCATCGTCACGTCCCGACTGTGCGACACCGCCGTCCGGACGGCGAGCCGAGCGGGCCCCCACCGGGTCACCGGATCGCCGCAGCGGACAGCTCGGACGCGGGAGCCGGCGCGGCCCGGCCGGGAGCAGGCGGCAGACTGCCGCGGACGACCGCCCCGAGCCGAGGAGCTGCCCGTGCCACCGATCCCGCGCTCCTTCTCCGCCGAGGCGACGGCGCACGCCGCCCGCGGCGCCCGCCTCGACCTCGCCGCCGACCGGTACGAGGAGGTCGGCGCCGTCCTGGGCGAGATGTACGCCCTCATCGACCGGCTGGACGACGTCCCGCTGGGGGAGACCCCGCCGGCCACCGCCTTCGACGCCCGCTGGGAGGCCTGACCGTGCAGCCGTACGAGCTCACCCTGACCGCGGCGGCGGAGGAGATCGCCGCCGGCCGCCTGTCCCCGGTGGAGCTGACCGACTCCGCGCTCGGTCGGATCGAGGCCACCGAGCCGGCGATCAACGCGTTCGTGCACGTCTGCGCCGACCTGGCGCGGGAGCAGGCGCGGACCGCGGAGGCGGAGATCGCCGCGGGCCGGTACCGGGGGCCGCTGCACGGCATCCCGCTGGGCGTCAAGGACATCTACGACACCGCCGGCATCCCGTCGACGTCGAGCTCGAAGGTGCGCGAGGGGTACGTGCCCGACACCGACGCCGTCGCCGTCGAGCGGCTGCGCTCGGCCGGGATGGTCATGGTCGGCAAGACCCACACGCACGAGTTCGCCTACGGCGGGCGCACCCACACGACCCGGAACCCGTGGGACACCTCGCGCATCCCCGGCGGGTCCAGCGGGGGCTCCGGGGCGGCGGTGGCGGTCGGGTCCTGCCTGGTCGGCATGGGCACCGACACGGCCGGCTCGATCCGGATCCCGGCCACCCTGTGCGGCACCGTCGGCCTCAAGCCCACCCACGGCCGGACGTCGCGGCGCGGGGTGACGTCGCTGTCGTGGTCCCTGGACCACGTCGGCCCGCTGACCCGCAACGTGCGGGACGCCGCGCTGGTGCTGGACGTCATCGCCGGGCACGACCCGCTGGACCCCGCCTCGGTGGACGTGCCGGTCCCCGGCTACGCCGCCGGCACCACCGGGGACGTGCGCGGGCTGCGGATCGGCGTGCCCACGAACTTCTTCTTCGACCACGTGCACCCGGACGTCGAGGCGTCGGTGCGGGCGGCGGTCGACGTCCTGGTGGGTGTCGGCGCCCAGACGCGGGAGGTGACCATCCCGTACCCGGACCAGGTCCTGGCCGCGGAGTGGGGGATCGTGCTGCCCGAGGCCGCCGCCTACCACCAGGAGGCGCTGCGCACGAAGGGCGAGCTCTACCGGCCCGAGACGCGGATGCAGCTCGAGGTGGGCGAGCTGGTGCTGGCCACCGACTACATCAAGGCGCTGCGGGTGCGCACCCTCATCCAGCGGGCCTGGGCGCAACTGTTCGCCGACGTCGACGTCGTCGTCGCGCCGGTACAGCCCTTCGCCGCACCGGTGGTCGACCAGATGGACGTCACCTGGCCCGACGGCACCACCGAGTCGGTGGACCTGGCGATGGTGCGGCTCACCTCCCCGGCCAACCTCACCGGCCTGCCGAGCATCGCGCTGCCCACCGGGTTCGACGCCGCGGGCCTGCCCCTCGGCATGCAGCTGATGGGCCGGCCGTTCGACGAGGCCACGCTGCTCGACGCCGGCACCGCCTACGAGGCGGCCGCGGAGGCCGTCGGCCGCCTGGCTGAGGTCGTCTGACCCGACCGGTCCACACGGGCGGCGATGTCCTCGCCTATTCGTCGAGGGCGGGGCCGGCCTCGTGGTGGGGCCGGCCGCGGGTGCGCTCGCGCTGCTTCATCCGGGCCTCGTAGACGTGCCGGTCGCCGTCGGCCAGCTCCGCGCGGGCCCGCTCGTCGAAGTCCCGGAACACCGACCAGTAGTTCGCGTCGTAGTCCTCGACGATCTGGAAGGTCCAGCGGTCGGCGATGACGTTGCGGCCGACCAGGTCACGGTCGAGGTCGTCGGCCAGCTGCGTGTGGCCGGCCTCGCGGAACAGCTCGACGGCGTCCTGGAGCAGCAGGTCGGCCTTGCCCGAGTGCTGGTGGAAACCGTAGAGCTGCCCGCGGGCCTGCTCGATGGTCTCCAGGGCCTCGGACAGCTTGCCCAGGCCCTCCACCGTGGTGTCGTCGAGGTCGAGCCGGCTGCGGTCGGTGCTCACCACCCCATCGTGCGGTGCAGGCCGTCCGTCCGCAGGTCAGCGAGCGGGGAGGAGCGGGACTCCGCCCGGTGATCACGGCGTTGTTGCATGCGACACCGAGGGAGACGCCGGGCGGGCCCGCATCAACCCGCGATCGACGCGGGACGGCGCCGCGATGCGGTCCGGAGGGCCGCCGGGTGGTCAGCGGGCGGCGATCGCGGCGTCGATGAGCCGCTCGGCGAGCGCGCGGCCGTGCGCGGCCGGGCCGTCGGGGCCGAGCAGCCCGCCGGAGAGGTACATGCCGTCGATGATCAGGTGGACCTGCGCGGCGAGGTCGTCACCGGCACCGGGCACCACCTGGCCGGCGAGGCGCTCCAGGCGCGCGTGCAGCTCGAACTTGTAGTCGGCGGCGGCGCTGCGGGCGGGGTGCTGCGGGTCGTCGTACTCGCTGCTGACGTTCGTGAACGGGCAGCCGCGGAAGCCGGTGCGGGTGACGTCCCGCTCGACGACGTCGACCACCGACAGCAGCGCGGCCCGGGGGTCCCCCTCCCGGCGCACCAGCTCGGCGTCGATGAAGGCCAGCACGGTGGCCGCCTTGCGCGCCAGGTAGGCGCCGACGAGGTCGTCCTTGCTCTTGAAGAGCCGGTAGACCGTCATCTTGCCGAGCCCGGTCTCGCGGACCAGCTCGTCCATGCCCACGCTGCGGGAGCTGCGGGTGGCGAACAACCGCTCCGCGGTGTCCAGGACGATGGCCTGCCGCTCGGCCCGGCTCCGGCGGACGGGAACCGTGGCGTCGTCGACGGCGAGGGGGAGGGCGGCTGCGGTCACGTCGGGGATGCTGCCCCAGCCCGTGACGGATCAGTTCGCGGCACGCCGGGGTCCGGCGCCTGGTGGTTGCAGTGAGTGACGAGAGACGCCCGGGTTGGCCGGGACCCCGGTGGTCGGTGGGACGGTTGTGACGTTCCGTGACTTCGGGGTCCCCGGCCATCCTCCGCATCCCCCGGCGCTCGGGGGATCCGGGAGGGGGCGGTCAGGCCCGGCGCACCCGGCGGGGGTTGGCCAGCATCCGCGCCACGGGGACGGCCGAGGCCTGCTGGGCCTGCGACCCGTCCGCCTGACGCTCGGTCGGGTTCTCGTCGATTACTCGCATGTCGCGCTGCGTGTCCTCCATACCACCCAGCGTCCCCCGCGCGAGGGCCCGGGAAACAGACCTGAAACGGTGAGTTGAAGCGGAAACGCTGAGAGATGGGTCACTCTGCGTGCCCGTCGAGGTCGCTGCGGAGGGCCGCCAGGAGCGCGTCCCCGGCCTCGGCGCGGGACGGCGCGACGGTGGACATGCTGAACCGGTCGACCAGCCCCGCGAAGCGCTCGCGCACCCGTGCGCCGACGTCCGCCGGGCCGGCGACCACGGCGAACGCGTCCAGGACCTCGTCGTCGACCAGGTCGCGCATCGCCGTCCAGCGGTCCTCGCGGCGCCCGACGGACAGCGCGTGCAGCTCGTCGGCGAGGCCCTCCCAGCCGTGCAGCTCCAGCACCGGCCGGTAGGCGGGCGTGCTGCCGTAGAAGGCGATCTGGGCGCGGACCGCGTCGGAGGCCGCCGCCCGCTCGACGTCGGTCGCCCCGGTGACGACGAACCCGGGCAGGCTCACCGGTACGTCGGACCGCGACCGGCCGGACGCCGACAGCCCCTCGGCCAGCGCCGGCAGTGTGCGCTCGCGCAGGTACCGGGCGGTGGTGAAGGAGTGCGCGAAGAGGCCGTCGGCGATCTCGCCGGCCAGCCGGGTCATCGCCGGCCCCACGGCGGCCAGGTACACCGGCGGCCCACCCCACGCGTGCGGTTCGGGGCTGAACACCGGCGTCATGAGGGTGTGCGTGTAGTGCTCGCCCCGGAAGCGGAGCGGGGTGCCCTCCTGCCAGGCCGACCAGATGGCCCGCAGCGCGGCGACGTACTCGCGCATCCGCGGCACCGGGGCGCTCCACGGCATCGAGAACCGCCGCTCCACGTGCGCGCGCACCTGGGTCCCCAGGCCCAGGACGAACCGGCCGCGGGTGTGGCGCTGCAGGTCGTGGGCGGTGATGGCCACCGTCATCGGGGACCGGGCGAAGGCGACCGCGATCGCCGTCCCGACCTGCAGCCGGGTGGTCGCCCGGCCGGCGACCAGCAGCGGGAGGAACGGGTCGCGGTTGGTCTCCGACGTCCACACGCCGGCGTAGCCGCGCTGCTCCAGGTCGCGGGCGACCCCGGGTACCTCGTCGAGGTCGGCGGGCAGGGTGGCGTCGAGCAGCACGGCACCGCAGCCTGCCGCACCGGCCACCCCGCCCGCCAGCGTTCAGGGGGTGTCCGCGCCCCCGCCCTGAGTGTCCTCGCCCTCGGCGGGCTCCTCGGCGCGCGGCGTGCGGCCGCTGGTCGAGTCCTCGCCGGGCGGGTCGCCCTCGGCGCGTTCGGGGCTGCGCGGCGGGCGTTCCGGCTCGGTCATCGTCGTCCTCCTCGGTCGGGGCTCGGTGCGCTCCGCCCGGCCAGTGCCCGGCGAACCGGCTGCTCAACCCCGCAGCGTCGTCGCCGGCGGCAGCTCGCGACGCAGTCGGGCGACGGCCGCTGCGTCCGGCAGCGCGGCGCGGGCACCGGCCCCCGTGGTGGACAGCGCGGCCGCGGTCACCGCGACGGCGACGGCCTCGCTGGGTACCGCCCCGTCGGCCAGGGCGACGCCGAGCGCGCCGCAGAAGCAGTCGCCGGCCCCGGTGGTGTCGACCGCCCGCACCGGTGGCGGTGCCTGTAGCAGCGTCGGCCCGACGCCGGGCACCAGCAGCGCGCCGCGGGCCCCCAGGGTCACGACCACGGTGTCCGCCTCGAGCGCGCGCGCCAGGCCGGCGAGCTCGGCCGGGCTGCGGTCGGCCGGTGCGGCGCCGGCCAGCGTCACCAGCTCGTGCTCGTTCGGCACCAGCACGTCGACGCGGGCGAGCAGCTCGGGCGGGAGGGGTCGGGCCGGGGCGGGGGTGAGGACGACGGTGCCGCCGGCGGCGGCCGCGGCGGCCGTCACGGTGGCCAGCGGGATCTCCAGCTGCAGGAGGACCACCCCCGCGTCCCGCACTGGGTCGACGTCGACGTCCGCCGGCCGCAGTTGGGCATTGGCCCCGGGGACGACGACGATGAGGTTCTCCCCGCTGCCCTCCTCGACCGGGATCGTCGCGCTGCCGGTGGGGCTCCCCGCGATCTGCCGCACGTGCGCCACGTCGACCCCCGCCTCGGCCAGCGCCGCGAGCTGCCGCTCCCCGGCCGGGTCGGCGCCGACCCGGCCGACCATGACCACCCCGGTGCCCAGCCGGCCGGCCGCCGCCGCCTGGTTCGCGCCCTTGCCCCCCGGGGCCAGCACCGTGTCGCGGCCGATGGCGGTCTCCCCGCGCCCGGGTAGGCGCCCGACGCGCACCAGCACGTCCTCGTTGAGGCTGCCGACGACGGTCACTGACACGCGCACCTCCGGAGGGACGACCGGGGTCAGCTCTACCAGAGCCCGCTCACACCGGGGGTGACCGGCGGTGGCGCAGGGGGGCGACGTACCAGGAGACCGCGCCCACCAGGACGACGAACCCGCAGCCGATCACGGCCGGCCACCGGCCCAGCACGACGTCGAGCACCAGCAGGACCGCGCTGGCGATGCCGAGGAAGAGCAGGCCCAGCCCGATGAGCAGTGCGCGGTCGGCGAAGGCCACCAGCTCCGCCTTGCGTCGTTGACGGAACAGCGTGCGGTGGAACGACACGGGCGCGATCAGCACCAGGATCGCGGTCGCCGTGCTGAGCAGGGTGACCGTGTAGACGGTGGTGCCGAACAGCCCCTGCTCGTCGAAGCGGACCGTGAACGGCAGGGTCAGCAGGAAGGCGAACAGCACCTGGACGCCGGTGATCGCGACCCGCATCTCCTGCAGCAGCTCCGCGAGGTTTCGGTCGAGCACCTGCTCCGGCGTCTGGCCCCGGAGCTGCGCGGTCTCGGTCGCGTCCGTCCGGTCCACCGTCCGCATCGTCCGTTTCCGAGCCATCTGGCTGCGGTACCGCACGGACGAGCACCCGACACCCCCGGAGGCACGCGCATGGCGAACTGGGGCCACGATCCGCGCGAGGGCCGTTGAATGCCCGCATGAGCGGACTGCCCCGCAACGACCCCCGCCAGTACGACGAGCTCGCCGACCAGTGGTGGGACGTCTCGGGCGGGTTCGCCGCGCTGCACTGGCTGGCCGCCTCGCGCGCCGAGCACATCCCGCCGGCCGCGGCACCGGGCGCGGTGCTGGTCGACCTGGCGTGCGGTGGCGGTCTCATGGCGCCCCACGCGGCCCGGCTGGGCTACGCGCACGTCGGGGTCGACCTCGGTCGGCGCGGGCTGGAGTCCGCCCGCGAGCACGGGGTGCTGGCGGTGCAGGCGTCGGTGTACGCCGTCCCGCTCGCCGACGGGTGCGCGGACGTCGTCGTCGCCGGGGAGATCCTCGAGCACGTCGAGGACGACGTCGCCGTCCTGGCCGAGTGCGCCCGGCTGCTGCGGCCGGGGGGCACCCTGGTGATCGACGCCCTGGCGGCGACCCGCGTGGGGCGGTTCCTCATGGTGACCGTGGCCGAACGGCTCCCCGGAGGCCCGCCACCGGGACTGCACGACCCGGCACTGTTCGTGGACCGTCGCCGGTTGCTGGCCGAGGCCGACCGCCTGGGACTCGACCTGCGGCTGGTCGGCCTGCGCCCCTCGATGCGGGAGGCGATCGCCTGGCGGCTGGGCCGGCGCCGCTCGGTCCGGATGAAGCCGACCCGCTCCACCGCGGTGGTCTTCGCCGGGTACGGCCGCAAGCGATGATGCGGCGCGACGTGCAGGTCACCCGTACCGTTTCCGCATGATGCCGAGCCCGTGCACCAGCGGAGCAGCGGCCGGGAGCACCCTGCTGCGAGCCCCCGTGACCGCCGCCCCGCCCCCGTGGTCAGGCGACGGCGAGGTGGCCTGGTGAGCGCCGCCGTCGTCACCGGCGCCGGAGCCGCCCTGCCCACGACGATCGACCAGGACGCCGTCTGGGACGGCTTCTTCGCCGGGCACTACGCCGGGCTGCGCGCCGCGCGGCGCATCTTCAGCTCCTCCGGGGTGCGCCGCCGCCACGCGGTGGCCAACCCGCTGGACGAGGACCTCAGCACCTGGGGCACCGGCGCCCGGATGCAGCGCTACGTGCAGGAGGCGCTCCCGCTCGGCAAGCAGGCGGTGGCCGGGGCCCTCGACGCCGCCGGCCTGGCCCCGGGGGACGTCGGCCTGTTCGCGGTCGCCACCTGCACGGGCTACGCCACGCCCGGCCTGGACATCCGCCTGGCCAACGACCTGGGCATGCCGGCCGGCCTGCAGCGGCTGCTGGTCGGGCACATGGGCTGCTACGCCGCCATCCCCGGGCTGGCCGCTGTCGCCGACTTCGTGACGGCCCGGTCCAGGCCGGCCGTGCTGCTCTGCTGCGAGCTGACCAGCCTGCACGTGCAGCCGGCCCAGGCCGACCTCGAGCAGGTCGTCGCGCACGCGCTGTTCTCCGACGCCGCGGCCGCGGTCGTGGTGCAGCCCGGGGCCCGGCGCGGGCGCCGGGTGGCCGGCATCGTGGCGCGCACCGACGCCTCCACCGCCGACCACATGACCTGGGACGTCACCGACCTCGGGTTCCGCATGGGCCTGTCGCCGCGGGTGCCCGACGTGCTGTCCCGGCACGTCGGCGACGTCGTCGACGAGCTGCTCACCGGCGTCGGGCTGCGCTCGGAGGACGTCGCCGGATGGGCGGTGCACCCCGGCGGTCCGCGCATCCTGGACGTCGTCCGCGACGAGCTGGGCCTGGCCGAGACCCAGCTCGCGGCCTCCCGGCGAGTGCTGGCCGAGCACGGCAACTGCTCGTCGGCCACGGTGCTGCTCGTGCTCGACGAGCTCGGGGACGTCGACGGCCCGGTCGTCGCCATGGCGTTCGGCCCCGGCCTCACGCTGTACGCCGCCGTGCTCCTCCCCGCCTGACCGCACACTCGCGCCGCGTGACGGCGGCCGTCCCGCCTCCTAGGCTCTGTGAACTGGGTCACTCGCCAGGAGGGGGCTGCTGGTGGGGGAAGAGCGCACGGACGTGCGGGTCTTCCTCGTCGACGACCACGAGGTCGTGCGGCGGGGGGTGGCCGAGCTGCTCGAGGAGGACCCGGCGATCCGCGTGGTGGGCGAGGCCGGGTCGGTCGCCGAGGCCCTGGCCCGCGTGCCCGCGGTGCGGCCGGACGTCACCGTCGTCGACATGCGGCTGCCCGACGGCGACGGCGCCGAGGTCTGCCGGCAGCTGCGCGAGCGCGTGCCCGGCCTGCGCTGCCTGATGCTGACCAGCTACGCCGACGACGACGCGGTCGCCGCCGCGGTGGCCGCCGGCGCGGCCGGCTACCTGCTCAAGCAGGTGCGCGGCTCGGCGCTGGTGTCCGCGGTCCGGACCGTCGCCACCGGTGGGACGCTGTTCGACCAGGACGCCGGATCGGTGCTGGCCGCCCGCCGCCGCCCCGTCGAGCGCGACCGCCGGCTCGCGGTGCTGACCGAGCAGGAGCGCACGGTGCTGCGGCTGATCGGTGAGGGGCTGACCAACCGGCAGATCGGGGAGCGGATGGGTCTTGCGGAGAAGACGGTGAAGAACTACACCAGCCACCTGTTGGCCAAGCTGGGCCTGGAGCGCCGCACCCAGGCGGCCATCCTCGCCACCGAGCTGCGCGACCGCCCCGACGCGGGCGGTTGAGCCGACCGCCCAGCCCGGTCAGCGCTGGGTGGGGAGCGGCACCGTCCAGCGGATCTCCGTCCCCGCCGGGCCGGCCGACGTCGTCAGCCGGCCACCGTGCCGCTCGGCGCGGTCGGTGAGGTTGGTGAGCCCGCTGCGGACGGTCACCGCCGGCAACCCCGTGCCGTCGTCGGTGACCACGACTCGCACGTCGGACGTGACGCTGACCGTCACCGCCACGCGGCTGGCCCGGGCGTGCCGGACGACGTTGGTCACCAGCTCCCGGACGACGGCGACCACGTCGGGCACCAGCCCCGAGGGCAGCTCGTCCAGACCCTTGAAGCGGACGTCGGGTCGGACGCCCTGGCCCCCGGTGATCGACCGGACGACGTCGGCGATGCGGGTACGCACCGCGTCGGGCGAGTCGTCCTCGGGCTGGTGCAGCTCGAAGATGGCCGACCGGATGCGGGCGATCGTCCCGTCCAGCTCGTCGACCCGCTCCGCGAGCCGGGCGGCGGCCTCCGGGTGGTCGGCCGTCAGTGACCGGCTGATCCGGTCCAGCGCCAGGCCCGTGGCGAAGATCCGCTGGACGACGTGGTCGTGCAGGTCGCGGGCGATCCGGTCGCGATCGGCCTCCACCTGCAGCCGGCGTTCCCGCTGCTGGCTGCGGGCCAGCTGCAGGGCGACGGCGGCCTGGGCGGCGAAGGCCGAGGCGTGCTCCAGGGTGTCGGGCCGGAAGGGCTCGCCTCCGCTGCGCCGCATGGCCACCACGGTGCCCAGGGGCGGGCGGCCGCCGAGCGGGATGAACAGGGTCGGCCCGTAACCGGTGGCGAGCTCGCCCAGCACCGGCGCCTGCCGTCCCTCGGCGGCCGCCGCGCTCACGTCGGCGATGATCCGGGGCACGCCGGACCGGTGCGCCACCCCCAACTGGCTGTCGGCCAGGGGCAGCCGCACGCCCTCGACGTCCTCGCTGTCCAGGCCCACGGCGTCGACGACGGTGAGGACGTCGGCGTCGTCCGGGCTGGGCACGAGCACCCCGGCACTGTCGGCGGCGGCCAGGGCGGCGACCCGCTCGGCGATCGCGCGGAGCACGGTGTCCGGGTCGGCGCCGGAGAGCAGGGCGGTCACGATGTCCGTCCCGGCCTGCGCCCACGCCCGCCGGTGCTCGGCCCGCTCCACGCGCAGGGCGTTCTCGATGGCCAGGCCGGCGGTCGCGGCGAGCGCCTGCACCGCGCGCTCGTCGACGTCGGTGAACGACCCCTCGGGCCGCTTGACGGTCAGGAACAGGATGGCGAACACCGACCCGGCCGCCCGGATCGGCATGCCCAGGAAGCTGTGCATCGGAGGGTGGCCGGGCGGGAAGCCGACCGCCTCGGGGTGGGTGGTGAGGTCGTCGAGGCGCAGGGGGCCGGAGGCGCCGATCATCATCCCCAGCACGCCCTCGCCGGTGGGGAGGCGGCCGATGCGCTCCCGCACGGCGGCGTCCATGCCGACGACGACGAACCGCTCGATGTGGGTGCCGGTGCGGTCCAGCACGCCGAGCGCGCCGAAGGTCGCGTCCAGGTGCTCGACAGCCGCGCTGACGACCCCCCGCAGCGTCGCGTCGAGGTGGTCGCTGTGCGCCGCCGCCCGGACGCCGGCGGCGAGGACGGGGACGGGGATCGGCACACCGGGGTCCTCGGCGGCGGGCGGGGTCACGGCCCGGCCACCGGGGGCCCCGGGAGCGGTGGGAGGAGTGCGGGGATGGGGGCCTCCGGTCACGCCCCGCGGGCCAGGCGGCGCGGGTGCGGGCGGGGGACCGCCGGGCGCAGCAGCGTCTTGCCGTGCGCGCTGACGACGACGAGGTCGGCGCCGCGGGCCGCTCCGGTGAGCGCCTCGAACACCGGCCGCTCGAGCACCGTGGTGCGGGTGCGCCCGACCACGCCGGTCTCGGCGATGGCGCGCAGCACCAGCGCCTCCAGCCGCTCGAGGGCGGGTGCGGGGTCGCGGCGTCCCAGGGCGGCCAGCGGATCGGGGTCGGTCTCCTCCAGGACGCTGACCGCCACCACGGTGCCCTCCCGGCGGGCGGCCTCGCGCAGTGCCCACACCAGGGCGCCGTAGCTGCCGGGGGAGCCGTCGACGTCGACGACGAGCCACGGGTTCTGCCGGCGCGGCAGCCACGGCGTGAGCCGGGTGGGTCCGACCGCCGCCGGGTCGCCGGTCCCGTCCGGCCCCGTGCCGTCCGTCATGTCGCCCCCCTGTGCGCGCACCGCGCCGTCGACCGGCCGCCGGACGAGCCGGGGAGACCCGGGGTCCTTCGCGCGCGGCTCTCCACGAAGCCCGAGTGCATCGGCCATGCGGGGCATCGTGACGGCCCGTCCGCGGCTCCGGCAGGGCCCAAGGACCCGGTGTCCGCCCAGGTCGAGGAGTGACGACACCGTTCCGGTTCGGAACCGTGCGTGCCACTGCGTGGAGTGACCGTTTGGTGACATCGCCTCTCGGTCGGGTGGTGGTGGCCGCGTCGCCGCCGTCCGCGGCGCGGTTCACCGGGGGCCGGGCGCGGTGCCGGAGACCGCGGTGGCGTCCCGGTCGTCGTCGTGCAGGACCTGCGCCACCAGCCCACCGGCCGTGACGGCGGCCGCGGTCAGTGGGGCCTGCGCCCGGCTGGTCTCCACCAGCAGGACCCCGCCGGGAGCCAGCCACCGGCGCGCCCCAGCGGCCACCCGGCGCTGCAGCCCGACGCCGTCCGCGCCGCCGTCCAGGGCGGTGCGGGGCTCGTGCTCGCGTGCCTCCGGGGGCATCAGCGCGATCGCCGCCGTCGGGACGTAGGGGGCGTTGACCGCCAGCAGGTCCACCCGCCCCCGCAGCCCGGCCGGCAGGGCGTCGTAGAGGTCCCCCTGGTGGACCCGGCCGCCGACGGGGACGACGTTGCGCTCGGCGCAACGGACCGCCACCGGGTCGACGTCGGCGGCGTGCAGCTCCACCGGGCCGACGGCGGCGGCCACAGCCACGCCCACCGCACCCGTGCCGCAGCAGAGGTCGACCACGACCGGCCGGGACGCGTTCGCCAGGACGGTGGCCGCGTGGTCGACGAGGAGGCCGGTCCGGCGACGCGGCACGAAGACCCCGGGCGCGACGGCGATGCGCAGGCCGCAGAACTCCGCCCAGCCGAGCACCGTCTCCAGCGGCTCCCCGGCCACCCGCCGGGCGACCAGCCCCTCGAGGGCGGCCGGGTCCGGTGTCGCGGCGACGAGGGCGGCGGCCTCCTCGTCGGCGAAGACGCAGCCGGCGGCACGGAGGCGGGCCACGAGCTCAGGAGAGGGAACGGGGACCTCCGGCCGGGCACGGACGTCGGCCCGCCGGAGGGCGCCCGCGAGGGGCGAGGAGAGCGGGTGACGAGAATCGAACTCGCACTGTCAGCTTGGGAAGCTGATGTTCTGCCATTGAACTACACCCGCAGGACGCAGCCGAGCTTACCCGGACGGTGCCCGGGGAGGGGAGCAGGGTCCCCGGCGGGGGTGTCCGCCCGGCCACGCCTCCTGCTGCACCCGGAACGGCCGATGGCGAGGGCCAGCACCGCCGCCGTCCGAGGGGCGCGGGCTCCTGCGGTCAGACCGAGCGGATGACCACCGTCGTGCCGGCCGGGCTCGGGGTCGCGGTGATCTCGCCGACCGCGCTCATCAGCATCGAGCCGCGGCCCCGGTCCATGCTCGGTACCCGCTCGCGCCACCGGCCGTAGTCGCGGACGGCGATCTCCACCCGGCCTCGGGCCACGTCGACCGCGACGTCGATGAACGGCTCGGTCGGGTCCTGGGCGTGCTCGACGGCGTTCGTGGCGGCCTCGCAGGTGGCGAGCACGAGGTCGTAGGCGCGGTCCTCGTCCAGGCCGGCCTCCGCGAACAGCGCCCGCAGCCGGCGGCGCAGCGCCGGGATGGCCGAGCCGGCCGCGGGGAACCGCCAGTGGCCCGTGACCGGCCGGGACGCGGGAGCGCGGTCCGGCGACGGGGCGGACACGGGCGCGGACGCCGTCATCGGCAGCCGGGGCGCCGGTGTCACGGGGGGTGCGGGGAGCCCGGCGTGGCCGGCCCCGTCGCCCGACGGCGGCGGGGGGACGGCGCCGCGGGAGCCGGCGGCGCGGTCGAGCACCGCCCGCAACCGGGCGATCAGCTCGGCGGACTCGAACGGCTTGGGCAGGTAGTCGTCGACCCCGGCGTCGAACCCCTCGACGGCGGCCTCCTGGCCGGCCCGCGCGGTCAGCATGACCACCGGCACCGTCC
Organism: Geodermatophilus sabuli; assembly: GCF_900215145.1. Classification (GTDB taxonomy): domain Bacteria; phylum Actinomycetota; class Actinomycetes; order Mycobacteriales; family Geodermatophilaceae; genus Geodermatophilus; species Geodermatophilus sabuli. The sequence continues at coordinate 102,254 of NZ_OBDO01000002.1, forward strand.
GCGTCGCGGGGTCGGCCCGCAGCGCACGGAGCAGGCCGAACCCGTCCAGCCCCGGCATCATCACGTCGGTCAGCACCACGTCCGGGCGAGCCGAGGCGAGGACCGCCAGCGCCTCCAGGCCGTTGGTCGCCGTCCGGACGCTCCAGTGCGGGGACAGCAGCCGGGTGAGGTAGGCGCGCATGTCGGCGTTGTCGTCCACCACCAGCACGCAGGTGCCCGGCTCGGGTGCGGTGCCGGGCTCGGGCGCGGTCCGGGCGAGGTCGTCGTCCCAGGGGGTGACGGCCGCACCGCGGGCGGCCTCGGACGGCGCGGCGGTGGGTGCGGCGGTGACGGCGTCCGGGGAGCCGAAGGGCACGGTGACGGTGAAGGTGCTGCCGGCCCCGGGCTCGCTGGACACCCGGATGCCGCCGCCGTGCAGCGCGGCGAGCTCGCGGACCATGGCCAGCCCCAGTCCGGTGCCCTCGCGGCTGCGGGCGGGGGAGCCGGCGACCCGGTGGAAGCGTTCGAACAGGTGCGGCAGCTCCTCGGCGGGGATGCCCACGCCGGTGTCGGACACCTGCAGCGTGATCACGTCGCCGTCGGCCCGCAGGGTGACGGCGATGGCCCCGACGAAGGTGTACTTCACCGCGTTCGCGACGAGGTTGACGACGATCTTCTCCCACATCCGCGGGTCGACGAACGCCGGGCGACCCAGCGGGGGGCAGTCGACCGTCAGCTCCAGCCCGGCCCGCTCGGCCGCGGCGCGCAGCACCCCGGCCAGCTCCGTCGTGAGGGCGGGGAGGTCGGTCTCCACCCGGACGGCGGCGGTGCGGCCGGCCTCGATGCTGACGAACTCCAGCAGGTCGTTGACCAGGCCCTGCAGCCGCTGCCCGTTGCGCAGCGCGAGGGTGAGCTGGTCCCGCGCGGCCGGCGGCAGCGCGACCCCGGACAGCGCGTCGGCGATCGGGGCCAGCAGCAGGGTCAGGGGGGTGCGCAGCTCGTGGCTCACGTCGGCGAAGAACGCCGTCTTGGCCCGGTCGAGCTCGGCGAGGGCCTCCGCGCGGGCCCGCTCGGCGGCGTAGGCGCGCGCGTTGAGCACCGCGCCGGCGAACTGGGCGGCGAGCAGCTCGTGGAACGAGCGGTACTCCTCGTCCAGCGCCCGGTTGGGGTTGACGCCGACCACGAGCGCGCCCACCTGCTCGGCGCCCGGGCTCCCGGCCAGGGGGAGGACGACGGCCGCGGTGACCGGGTCGCCCCACGGCCCCCCGGGGACCGCCAGCCGCTCGACCTCGGGCGGCAGCAGCTCCGTGGCGGAGGCCGCCGTCTCGGGCAGCAGCCGCGGGTCGCAGCCCACGGTGGCTGCCCGCCGCAGTCCGGTGCCGTCGGGTCCGGCGAGGTAGACGGCCGCGAACGGGACGTCGAGGGGGTTGCCGGCCAGCGTGGCGGTCATCCCCTCCACCGTGGCCAACTCGTCGCCCAACCGGCCGGAGCCGGCGACGTCGTGCAGCAGCCGCTGGCGGCGCTCGGCCAGGACCTGGCGGGTGACCTCCGTGCAGACCGCGTGCATGCCGGCGACCTCGCCGTCGTCGCCGTAGGCCGGGGCGTGGGAGACCGTGAAGTAGGTCTCCTCGCGGTACCCGGCCCGCTCGAGCAGCAGCAGCAGCTGCGGGATCCACGACGGCTCGCGGGTGGTCATCGCCCGCTCGACGGGGCCCTCGAGGGCCGCCCAGCCCTCCGCGAGGGTGACCCGCAGGTCGTCCCCGATGGCGCCGGGGTGCTTGCCGCCGATCAGGTCGGCGTAGGCGTCGTTGTAGATCTGGGTGAACTGCGGACCCCAGGTGAGGATCATGGGGAAGCGCGAGGCCAGCACCGTGCGGACGGCGTGCCGGAGGCTGGCCGGCCAGCCGGAGACCGGCCCGAGCGGGGTGGTGGACCAGTCCAGCGCGGCCATCAGCCGACCGTTCTCGCCGCCGTCCCGGAACAGCTCGGCGTCCCCCGGGCCCGGTGGCAGGCCGGTGTGGGCGCTGGGGGGCACGCACACCTCCGACTCCGGTCCTCGACGGGCGCGCCGGCGCCGTGGCTCGTGCGCCGGTCGCCCGGTCAGAGGCCGGACGACCGGCCCGAACCGTACCCCGGTGTCATCGGCGCATCTCGGCGAGGAAGCCGGTCGCCTCCGACCGCAGCCGCTCGGCCATCTGGGACAACCCGGTGATGTCGCTGGCACCGGCGCCCATGGAGGCCGAGCCGTCGACCGCGGCGGCGATGCCGTCCACGAGACCGTTCATCTCGGTGACCGTCGTCCCCACCTTGTCCATGACGGCGGCGACCTCCTCGCAGGCCTCCCGGACCTGCTCGACCTGGGTGGTGACCCGCACGGTGGCCCGGGCGGTCTGGTCGGCGAGGTCCTTGACCTCGGTGGCGACGACGGCGAAGCCCTTGCCGGCCTCGCCGGCACGGGCGGCCTCGATGGTGGCGTTGAGGGCCAGCAGCCGGGTCTGTGCGGCGACGGCGTCGATGAGTGCGATGACGTCCTTGATCTCCGCGGAGGACCGGGTGAGCGAGCTCATCGTCTCCTGCGCCGTCCCCGTCTCCGCGCTCGCCGCCGACGCCGCGGCGGTCAGCCCGGACGCCGAAGCGCTCATCTCCGTCGACGCCGTCGCGACCTGCTCGGACATCGCCAGGACGACGGCCTCGAACTCGTCGGCCAGCCGCAGCCGGGCGGTCTGTGCCTCGGTGACCCGGCCGGCGGTCCGCTCCATGGCCGCCCGGGCGGTGTTGATCTCCGCGGCGCCCTTGCGGTAGGCCCCGGCCAGCCCGGTGAGCAGCACCGAGCGGGAGAAGCGGCCCTCCGCCGCTGCGGCGAGCGCCGCCGACGACTCGCGGACGAAGGCGTCGGAGACGTCGAGCACGCGGTTCGCGCTGTCGTGCAGGGTTTGCAGCTCCGGCACGGCCTCGATGCCCGGCGTCGGGCGGCTGCGGGCCTCGAGGTCGCCGCGCGCGGCGGCCAGGCACGTCTCGGTCAGCTGACGGACGAACGCCCGGTAGACCGCGAGCTCCTCGGCGTCGCTGCGCCGTCCGCCTTCGCCCCTCGTGCGGATGCCCACCTCAGCGCTCCTCGCGGTTGATGACCGACCAGATGAACTCGTCGTACGACGGCGCCTGCTCCGCGACCAGCTCGTCCAGCAGCCGGGACGACGCCTCGACCGCGGCCTTGGCCGTCGGGTACCGGCGCTCCTCGGCGAGCAGCCGCTGGTAGAGGGGGGCGACCTGGCGGATCGCGCCGGGGGCGGGGCTGCGCCGGTTCGAGTGGTAGCCGACGACCGAGCCGTCGGTGCCGTAGGACGGCGTGACGTGGGCCAGGACCCAGTAGTGCGCGCCGTCCGCGGCGAGGTTGTTGATGTAGGCGAACAGTTCCTGGCCCGCCGCGAGGGTCCGCCACAGCAGCGCGAAGACCGCGCGCGGCATGTCCGGGTGCCGGATGAGGTTGTGCGGCTGCCCCACGACCTGGTCCAGGTCGTAGTCGCTGACCCGCAGGAAGACGTCGTTGGCGTAGGTGATGACGCCCCGCAGGTCGGTCTTGGAGACGATCAGCTCGTCGCGGCCGAACGTGCGCTCCACGCCCGTGGGCCGGACGCCACGGCCGGCGCTCCGGGTGGCCGGGGGCCGCGCCTGCGTGTCGGGCAAGTGTCCTCCTGGGGGCGGGCTGGGGTGCTCCTGTGTCATCGGCAGCCGCGGCGCCGGGTGTAGCCGGGCGGGGACGCCACCGGTGTCGGTCACGGAGGCCTGGGGACCGCGCGGTTCCGGTTCGCCCGGGAGGGTGAGGGCGGGCCTCCCTAGACTCCGGCGCATGCTGCTGTCCGACCGCGACATCGCGGCCGCCATCGCCGAGGGGCGGCTCGGCATCGAGCCCTATGACGAGGGGCTGGTGCAGCCCTCGAGCATCGACGTCCGGCTGGACCGGTTCTTCCGTGTCTTCAACAACGCCCGGTACACCCACATCGACCCCGCGCAGCAGCAGGACGACCTGACCACGCTGGTCGAGCCCGACGGTGACGAGCCGTTCGTCCTGCACCCGGGGGAGTTCGTCCTCGGCTCGACGCTCGAGGTGGTGACCATCCCCGACGACCTCGCCGCCCGCCTGGAGGGCAAGAGCTCACTGGGCCGGCTCGGGCTGCTCACCCACTCCACGGCCGGCTTCGTCGACCCGGGGTTCAGCGGCCACATCACGCTGGAGCTGTCCAACGTGGCCAACCTGCCGATCACGCTGTGGCCGGGCATGAAGATCGGCCAGCTGTGCCTGTTCCGGCTGACCAGCCCGGCCGAGCACCCGTACGGCTCCGCGGTCTACGGCTCCCGCTACCAGGACCAGCGCGGCCCCACGCCGTCCCGGTCGTTCCGCAACTTCACCCGCGCCGAGACCCGCCGTCCGGCTCCGTGACGTGGACGGTGACCGGCGGCTCGGCCCCGGCCACCTCCACGACGTCGCCGTGGTGGGCGGCCGATGACCAGCCCGGCACCTCGTCGTCGACGAAACGCGGCCGGGAGACGAACCAGCCGGTGACCATGAGCACGGCCACCCCGGTGAGCACGACGACGAACATGCCGGTGTAGCCGCCGGTGCTGCCCCGCAGGACGCCGACCAGCAGCGGCCCGGCCCCGGCGAGCAGGTACCCCCACCCCTGGACGACGGTGGACAGTGCGGCCGTCGTCTCCGCGGTCCGGGCCCGCAGCCCGATCAGCGTGAGCACCATGGCGAAGGTGCCCATGCCGAGGGCGAGCAGGCTCATCCACAACCACGGCACGGTGCGCGGGGCGAGCCAGAGGCCCACCCAGCCGGCGACGTAGCAGACCCCGAAGCCGGCGAGCAGGGGCCGCTGCAGGTGCTGCCGGACCGTGAGCACCGGGATGATCGCGTTGAGCGGGATGACCACGATGGTGTTGATGCCGAGCAGCAGGCCGGCGGTCGCCGCGCTCAGGCCGGAGTCCCGCAGGTACTGCGCCGTCCACCCGAGGAGGACGTAGGCCTGCATCGACTGGGCCCCGAAGAAGACCGCCAGCGCCACGGCCATCGGGCTGCGCACGAGGGAGCGCATCCGCACCGCGGCGCGGGCGTCGCGGGCGGCGTCCCGGGACGCGCCCGGGCGGGCCGGCACGGCCAGCCAGGGCAGCGCGGCCAGCAGCGCGGGCACCGCCCAGCAGCCCAGCGCCCAGCGCCAGCCGTCGGCCCCGGCGGCGGCAGCGATCGGCGCCGCGGAGATGGAGGCGATCGCGCCGCCGCCGGCCATCGACATGCTGTAGGCGCCGACCAGCAGCCCCGTCCGGCTCGGGAAGTAGCGCTTGACCAGGCTGGGCAGCAGCACGTTGCCCAGCGCGCCGCCGACCATCGCCAGCACCGTGCCGACGAGGAACAGCCAGAAGGTGCCGGCCAGAGCCCGTACCACCAGGCCGGCGGCCATCGCGATCAGCGCGCCGGCCAGCACGTGCCCGTCGCGGAAGCGGGCGGCCAGCGGTGGTCCGGCGAAGCCGATGGCGGCGAAGCACAGCACCGGCATGGTGGTGATCAGCCCGGCCATCCCGCTGGAGATGCCCAGGCCCCGCTCGATCTCCTCCAGCACCGGCCCGATGCTGTTGACCGCGGTGCGCAGGTTGAAGCCGGTCAGGACGATCGCCGTCCCGATGAGCAGCAGCCCGCGGCGGTGCCCCGCGGCGGTCGGGGTGGCGGGGGGAGCCGGCGCGGTGCTGCGTGTCACCGGACGATGGTCCCCCTCCGACCGGGACGAGGTTCCGCCGGGTGGTTAGCCCATGCAACCATCGGCCTCCCCGTGCCCGGCCGCCCGGACCCGCCGAGGAGGATCGGCGCGCATGTCGAGTGCTGCATGGGCCAACCTCATCCAGACCGTGGCCCTGGTCGTCGGGGCCGCCGCGCTTCTGTTCGCAGCCAAGCAGGTACGGCTGGCGCGCCACGGGGGCGGCGGGGCGAACGTCCTCCAGCTGTGGACCTTCCTGCAGAGCGAGACGGCGCGAGCCGACGGGCGGACCCTGTACGCGGCAGTCGCGCGGACCGGCTCGTCCGACCCCGACGCCGGCAACTGGACTCCGGCGGAGGTCGACGCGGCGCGCCACGTCTGCTCGACCTGGTCCGCCGCCGGACTGCTCGCCCGGCGGGACCTCGTGCCCGCGGACGTCCTGCTCGAGGGGTGGGGCGCCAACATTGCGCGCACCTGGTCGGTGACGGCGGATTTCGTGGCGTGGGAGCGGGCCCGCCGCCAGGACCCGGGGCTGTGGCATGGCTTCGAGTGGCTGGCGGCCCGGGCGGGGGAGCGGTGACGCCTGCGGCGTGGTCGCGGGGACGGCGCGGTCGGCGGCCCGCCATCCCGGCCCCCGGGAGACGACGACGGCGCGGGCTCCCCGAGGGGAACGCGCGCCGTCGTGTCTGGAGCGGTGCAGGTCAGCTCTGCGGGCCGTGCTCCGTGCTGGCCGAGTCCAGGCCCGCCACGTCGTCGGCCTTCGTGCCGACGTCCGCGCCCGACTCGGTGCCCGGGGCGCCGACCGGGGCGAGCGAGCGCAGCAGGATCTGGCTGACGTCGAGGACCTCGACGTGCTCCCCGGCCTCGCCGTTCTGCTTCTTGGTGGTCAGCGCGTCACTGAGCATCGTGATGCAGAACGGGCACGCGGTGGAGATGACGTCCGGGTCGAGGTCGAGGGCCTCCTCGGTGCGCTCCATGTTGATCCGCTTGCCGATCTTCTCCTCCATCCACATGCGGGCGCCGCCGGCGCCGCAGCAGAAGCCGCGGTCCTTGCAGCGGTGCATCTCCTGGGTGGACAGACCCTGGACGGAGTCGAGGATCTCCCGCGGCGGCGTGTAGACCTTGTTGTGCCGGCCGAGGAAGCACGGGTCGTGGTAGGTGACCTTGCGGTCGACCGGGGTGACCGGGGTCAGCCGGCCCCCCTCCACCAGCTGGTTGAGCAGCTGCGTGTGGTGCACGACCTCGTAGTCGCCGCCGACCTGCGGGTACTCGCGGCCGAGTGAGTTGAAGCAGTGCGGGCAGGTGGTGACGATCTTGCGCATCCCGGGGACGCGCCCCTCGAAGACGCCGTTGAGCGTCTCCACGTTCTCCATGGCCAGCTGCTGGAAGACGAACTCGTTGCCCATGCGGCGGGCCGGGTCGCCGGAGCAGGTCTCCCCGGAGCCGAGGACGGCGAACTCCACGCCGGCGGTGTGCAGCAGCTCGGCGACGGCCTTGGTGACCTTCTTCGCGCGGTCGTCGATGGCGCCGGCGCAGCCGACCCAGAACAGGTACTCGACGTCGTAGTCCAGCGGGCCGTCGGCCATCCGGACCTCGAAGTCCATCTCCTTGATCCAGTCCTCGCGGGTGCTGGCCTGGACGCCCCACGGGTTGCCCCGGTTCTCCAGGTTGCGCAGCATCACGCCGGCCTCGGAGGGGAAGTTGGACTCGATGAGCACCTGGTAGCGGCGCATGTCGTCGATGTGGTCGACGTGCTCGATGTCGACCGGGCACTGCTCGACGCAGGCGCCGCAGTTGGTGCAGCTCCACAGGACGTCGGGGTCGATGACCCCGCCCTCCTCGAGCGTGCCCACCAGCGGGCGGTGCGCCTGGGCGTCGTTGGTGCCCTCGATGCGCGCGTAGCCCGACGCCCAGACCTGCTCGTCGCTGGGCTTCAGGACGTCGTAGTCGGGGGCGGTCTCGGACGCGGTCCGCTCGCCGAGCAGGTACGGGGCCTTCGCGTACAGGTGGTCGCGGAGGTCCATGATCACCATCTTGGGGCTGAGCGGCTTGCCCGTGTTCCACGCCGGGCACTGGCTCTGGCACCGCCCGCACTCGGTGCAGGTGGTGAAGTCCAGCATCCCCTTCCAGGTGAAGTCCTCGATCTTGCCGCGACCGAAGACGGCGTCCTCGTCGGGGTCCTCGAAGTCGATCGGCACGCCCCCGGAGGTCATCGGCTGCAGCGGGCCCAGCGCGACGCCGCCGTCGTCCTCACGCTTGAAGTAGATGTTGAAGAAGGCGCTGAACCGGTGCCAGGCGACGCCCATGTTCAGGATCCGGCTGATGACGACCAGCCAGACCAGCGAGACGACGATCTTGACGAACGCGACGAGCGAGAGCAGGTCTGGGCTGTCGGGCAACAGGTTCGCCACGGCGCCGGAGACCGGGTGCGACCAGGCGGGTGCGTCGGTCAGGCCGGAGGAGACCTTCAGCGCGCGGATCAGCAGGATGCAGACGCCGACGGTCAGGACGACGGCCTCGACGAAGTAGCCGCGGCCCTCGTTCGTGCCGGCGAAGCGGCTCGTGCGGCCCTGCCGGCGCGGGTGGTCCCGCTGGCGCCGGATGATCAGGTAGATGATCCCGAGGATCGTCCCGGCGCCGATGACGTCGGCGAAGAGGTTCCACAGGCCCCACTCGCCGATCAGCGGCAGGTGGAAGGCCGGGTTCCAGACCTCACCGAAGGCTTCGACCAGGGTGAGGAACAGGCCGTAGAACCCGACGAAGACGAACCAGTGGGCCACACCGATCGTCGACCACTTGAGCATCCGGGTGTGGCCGAGGGACTCGACCAGCAGCGTCTTCAGCCGGGTCTTCGCCGGGCCGAAGCGGGTGCCGTCGGGCTGACCGGTCCGGATGATCCGGACCATCGCGCGCACCGCCCGGTAGGCCATCACGGACGCCACGACCAGGAACAGCACGCTGATCGTCCCCAGGACGATCTGCAACGGGCCCGTCATGTTCTTCCTCCCGCACACGCCTGACGGCGTCGGTTGATCCCCCGCCCGCCGGCGACGGACCGCCGCGGGCGCCACGCCCGCACGCGTCGCACGATAGCCGCCGGACGCGGACGCTACTCGTCGGTAACCCCCGGTGCGGGCCGCCCGCCCCCCTCCGTGGCGCCCGTGGCCGCACGATCAGCTGGGTGGGTCACAACGTGTCCTGGCTCGCCGTCCGCGACGAGCCAGGACGCCCTGACCTGAGCCAGGAGTGCCGACTGTCTGTGGACTCCGGCGACGGGTCCACAGGGTGCACTCCGAGGTGCATCCGGGAGGCTCGATGCTGCCGCGATGCACCCCGCCCTCGAGACGCTCGCCGACCGCCGTTTCGGCGTGTTCACCGCTGCCGAGGCGCGCCGCGCCGGGTATCGCCCGGACGAGATCCGCAGCGCGCTCGGTTCCGGCCGGTGGCACCGCCTGCGCCGGGGTGTGTACGTGGACGCCGGGCGGTGGGCAACGGTTCGCGACGACGTCCGATCGAGGCACCTGGTGGAGAGCGTCGCGGTGGTCCTGTCGCTCGGGTCGGGTCCAGTGCTCAGTCACAGCTCAGCGGCGCGCGTCCACCGCATGCTCGTCCCGGCAGCGGCAGGGGAGGACGTCCGACTCACCGACGAGGCCCAGTGGCGTGAGGGGCGCGGCTACCGCGTGGCGCGGGCGTCCCTCCCGGCCGACGACGTCCTTCGGTTGGCGGCCTTCTCCGTGACGACGCCGGCGCGCACCCTCGTCGACTGCGCTCGGGAGTGGGCGCTGGTCGATGCGGTCGTGGCGATCGACGAGGCGCTGCAGAGCCGGCGTGTCAACCGTGCGCTCTTGGTGGCGGGCGTCCTGGGTGCGCGGCACCGGCCAGGTGTCGGCGCCGCCGCGCGCGCCGTCCACCTGGCGGACGGGCGCAGTGAGTCCCCGCTCGAGTCCCGAGGTCGTCTCGTGCTCCTGGGCAATGGGCTGCCGCGTCCCGAGTTGCAGGTCGAGCTGCACGACGCGCGAGGCTTCGTGGCACGGGTCGATGCCTGGTACGAGGAAGCCGCCGTCGCCGTCGAGTTCGACGGGCGGGTGAAGTACCTCGAGCCGCGAGGTGGGCGCGCGCCGGGTGAGGTGCTCTGGCTCGAGAAGCGCAGGGAGGACCGGATCCGGGATCTCGACGTCCGAGTCGTCCGCGTCGCCCAGGACGACGTCACGGCTGGCGGCCGACTCGTCACCGCGCGGCTGCGCGAGTTGCTGGCCCGGCGCCTGGCGGGGCCACGCCGGTTCACGGTGGTCCGGACGCCGGAGCCGGGCTCGGGTCAGGCCGGAGCCGCCTGACCCCGCCTTCCTGGCTCGCCGTGCGGCGTCCTGGCTCGAGGTGTGCGCTGAGCCAGGACGCCGCACGATCAGCCTCGCTGATCTTGCGGCATGGCGGGCGACCACCCGGCAGGAGCGGGGCGGCCACCCGGACGTGGGGGCGGGCTCGGAACGCACCCCGGGAACAGTTCCGTCGGGGCTGCCGTTAGGGTGGGCAGGAAAGTTGAGTGGACCCCGCGCAAGATGGGCACCCAACTCCTGCAGACGGTTCAGCACCACCCGGTACACACGGAAGAGAGGCCATCTCCATGGCTCGAGCGGTCGGTATCGACCTCGGCACCACCAACTCCGTCGTCACCGTCCTGGAGGGCGGCGAGCCGACGGTCATCGCCAACTCCGAGGGTTCGCGCACCACCCCGTCGGTCGTCGCGTTCGCGAAGAACGGCGAGGTCCTCGTCGGCCAGTCGGCGAAGAACCAGGCGGTCACCAACGTCGACCGCACCATCCGCTCCGTCAAGCGGCACATGGGCACCGACTGGAAGTCCAACGAGATCGACGGCAAGAAGTACACGCCGCAGGAGATCTCCGCGCGCATCCTGCAGAAGCTCAAGCGGGACGCCGAGACCTACCTGGGCGAGCCGGTGACCGACGCGGTCATCACCGTCCCGGCCTACTTCGAGGACGCGCAGCGCCAGGCCACCAAGGAGGCCGGTGAGATCGCGGGCCTCAACGTCCTGCGCATCGTCAACGAGCCGACGGCCGCCGCGCTCGCCTACGGCCTGGACAAGGGCGAGACCGAGCAGACGATCCTCGTCTTCGACCTCGGTGGTGGCACCTTCGACGTCTCCCTGCTGGAGATCGGCGAGGGCGTCATCGAGGTGAAGGCCACCGCCGGTGACAACCACCTCGGTGGCGACGACTGGGACCAGAAGGTCGTCGACCACCTGGTCAAGACGTTCAACGCCTCCAACGGCATCGACCTGTCCAAGGACAAGCTGGCCATGCAGCGCCTCCGTGAGGCCGCCGAGAAGGCCAAGATCGAGCTGTCCGGCGCGCAGTCGACGAACGTGAACCTGCCCTACATCACCGCCGGCGCCGAGGGCCCGCTGCACCTGGACGTGACGATCACCCGCGCCGAGTTCCAGCGGATGACCCAGGACCTGCTCGAGCGGGCCCGCGCGCCGTTCAACCAGGTCGTCCGGGACGCCGGCATCTCCGTCGGCCAGATCGACCATGTCGTCCTCGTCGGTGGCTCCACCCGCATGCCGGCCGTCACCGACCTCGTCCGCGAGCTGACCGGCGGCAAGGAGCCCAACAAGGGCGTCAACCCCGACGAGGTCGTCGCCATCGGTGCCGCGCTGCAGGCCGGTGTCCTCCGCGGCGAGGTCAAGGACGTCCTGCTGCTCGACGTCACCCCGCTGTCCCTGGGCATCGAGACCAAGGGCGGGATCATGACCAAGCTCATCGAGCGCAACACCACGATCCCGACCAAGCGCTCGGAGATCTTCACGACGGCCGACGACAACCAGCCGTCCGTGCAGATCCAGGTGTTCCAGGGCGAGCGCGAGATGGCCGCCTACAACAAGAAGCTCGGCATGTTCGAGCTGACCGGCCTGCCCCCGGCGCCGCGCGGCGTCCCGCAGATCGAGGTGGCCTTCGACATCGACGCCAACGGCATCGTGCACGTCACCGCCAAGGACCTCGGCACGGGCAAGGAGCAGTCGATGACCATCACCGGCGGCTCGGCGCTCCCGAAGGACGACATCGAGCGGATGATGAAGGACGCCGAGGCGCACGCGGAGGAGGACAAGCGCCGCCGCGAGGAGGCCGAGACCCGCAACCTCGCCGAGTCGCTGCAGTACCAGACCGAGAAGTTCCTGGCCGAGAACGGGGAGAAGATCCCGGCCGAGAAGAAGGAGGAGCTCGGTGAGGCCCTCACCGAGCTGCGCTCGGCGCTCGGTGGCTCCGACATCGCGGCGATCAAGGCGGCGCAGGAGAAGGTGGCCCGCGTCTCGCAGGAGGTCGGTGGGGCGCTGTACGCCCAGCAGGCCGAGGCGGGCGCCGCGGGTGCCGGTGCCGCGGGTGCCGGTGCCGGTGCCGGTGCGGGAACCCCCGGTGAGGCCGGTGCGTCCGGTACGACGACGGGCGACGACGACGTCGTCGACGCCGAGATCGTCGACGAGGACAACGACCGCCGGTGACATCGGCCGACGCTTGCGGAGGTCGACCGTGACACAGAGGGACGAGGAGCCGCGGGTCATCATCCGCGACAAGCGGCGGATCGACCCGATCAGCGGCACCGTGCGGGAGCCGGCCGGTGAGCAGCCGGCCGGCGCCCGCACGGGCGCAGACGTTCCGGACCGGACCGCGCCGGGCCCAGCGGAGAGCTGGCCGGCGCAAGGGGAGCAGATGAGCGAGCACGAGACCGTCGCCGAGCAGCAGCCGGCCCCGGGGGACGACGACGTGAGAGCCCAGCTGGCGGAGCGGACCGACGACCTCCAGCGGGTCACCGCGGAGTACGCCAACTACCGCCGCCGGGTGGACCGGGACCGTCAGCTCGTGGTCGACCAGGCCGCCGAGCGGTTCGCGGCCCAGTTGTTCCCGATCGTCGACGACATCGAGCGGGCGCGCGACCACGGCGACCTGACCGGCGCCTTCAAGCTGGTCGCGGACCGTGTCCTGGGCCTGCTCGACGGCCTGGGCGTGGAGGCCTTCGGCGTGGCCGGGGACCCGTTCGACCCCTCCCTGCACGAGGCCGTCATGCACGACACCTCGGGCGAGGTGCAGGTGCCGACCGCCACGACCGTCCTGCGGCAGGGTTTCCGCCGCGGCGAGCGCGTGCTGCGGACGGCGATGGTGGCGGTCACCGACCCGGAGGGCCCGGCGACGTCGGCCGACGGTGCGGTCGTCGAGGCCGCGACACCGCCGGGCGACGGCGCCCCGGCGTCCGACTGAGCCAGAGAGGGGGCGCCCGATGAGCACCCGGGACTTCATCGAGAAGGACTACTACGCCGCTCTCGGCGTCGCCCAGGACGCCGACGCGGCGGCGATCAAGAAGGCCTACCGCCAGCTGGCGCGCGACCTCCACCCGGACAAGAACCCGGGCAACGTGGAGGCCGAGACCCGGTTCAAGGAGGTCTCGGAGGCCTACGACGTCCTGTCGGACACCAAGCGACGGGCCGAGTACGACGAGGCCCGCCGCCTGTTCGGGTCCGGGGGTGCCGGGGCCCGCGCCGGCTTCCCCGGGGGCTTCCCGGGTGGTGGTGCCGGCGGCAGCACGCCGTTCGACCTCGGCGACCTGTTCGGCGCGGCCGGCGGTGCCGGCCGCGCCGGTGCCGGCGGGCTCGGCGACCTCTTCGGCGGCCTGTTCGGCGGCGGTGGGGGAGGCGGCTCCGCGCGGGCGCGCAGCCAGGCGGCGTCGGGCCCCGCCCGCGGGCAGGACGTCGAGACCGAGGCGACGCTCTCCTTCGACGAGGCCGTCCTCGGCGTCACGGTGCCGCTGCGCATGCAGAGCCCGGGGACCTGCCCGACCTGCCACGGCAGCGGCGCCAAGCCCGGCACCTCGCCGCACACCTGCCCGGTGTGCCAGGGGGCCGGCGTCACCAGCCGCAGCCAGGGGGCGTTCGCCTTCTCCGAGCCGTGCCGCAACTGCCGTGGCACCGGCCAGGTGGTCGACGACCCGTGCCCCACCTGTGCCGGCAACGGGGTGACCACGCAGACCCGCACCATCACCGTCCGGATCCCCGCCGGGGTCAAGGACGGCCAGCGCATCCGGCTCGCGGGCAAGGGTGCGCCGGGTCGGCGCGGTGGCCCGGCCGGTGACCTGTACGTCGTCGTCCACGTCTCCGATCACGAGCTGTACGGCCGCAAGGGCAACGACCTCACCCTCACCGTGCCGATCACCTACGCGGAGGCGGCCCTCGGGACGACGCTGACCGTCCCGACGCTGCACGGCAACGTCTCCCTCAAGGTGCCGGCGGGCACGGCCAGCGGCCAGACGCTGCGCGTGCGCGGACGCGGCGTGCCGGGCAAGGGCCGCGCCGGTGACCTGCTGGTGACCGTCGAGGTCGCGGTCCCCAAGCGACTCAGCGCCGCCGCCGAGGAGGCGGTCAAGGTGCTCGACGCCGAGCTCGGGGACCCGCGGCCGCGGATCACCGCCGCCGTCCAGGGCGGTACGAAGTGACCACCGCAGCCGAGGGCCGCGAGCGGCGGGACGTCGGGCGGGCGGTCGCCGAGGACGCCCCGGTCTTCGTCATCTCGGTGGCCGCCGAGCTCGCGGGCATGCACGCGCAGACCCTGCGCCAGTACGACCGGCTGGGCCTGGTGAGTCCCGGGCGCACGCCCGGGGGCGGCCGGCGGTACAGCCCGCGCGACGTCGCCCTGCTGCGGGAGGTCCAGCGCCTCTCGCAGGAGGACGGCGTCAACCTGGCCGGCATCAAGCGGATCATCGACCTCGAGTCGCAGGTGGAGGCGCTGCAGCAGCGGGTGCAGGAGCTGCTGAGCGAGCTGGAGGTGTCCGAGACCCGGCGGATCGCGGCCGAGTCGGCGTTGCGGGCCGGCTACGGCCGTGACCTCGTGCCGCTGCGGCCCGCCACCTCGGCGCTGGTCGTCTGGCGTCCCGGGCGGCAGCGGTGAGCGACGCCGGCGTGCGCGAGGCGATCGTGCACGTGGAGCGGGAGATCGCGCTGCTGCTGCGCCGGTCCCGCGCGATGTCGGCCCGGCTCTCCCGCGAGCTGCACCCCGACCTGGACGGCTCGGCCTACGGCCTGCTGGTCCTCCTGGAGGACGCCGGTCCGCTACGCGCCAGCGACCTGGTCGCCCGGCTCGGCCTGGACAAGAGCACGGTGAGCCGGCAGATCGGCTCCCTCGTCGACCTCGGCCTGGTCACCCGGGAGCCAGACCCCGCCGACGGCCGCGCCCAGGTGCTGCGCACCTCGGCCGAGGGCGCCGCCCGGCTCTCGCGCATCCGCGACGCCCGCCGGGCCCGCTGGGAGGCCGACCTCGCCGACTGGCCGGTGGAGGACGTCGCGGTCCTGGGCGACCTCCTCGGCCGGCTCAACCGCCTCGGTGAGGCCCGCGACGCCGACGTCGTCGCCGACGCCGGAGAGGGCGCGTCCCGCCGCTGAGCAGCGGCGGGCGGGCACGCCGGCAGGCCGGCGCGTCTCGCCGCCGCGCGCGGTACCCCGCCAGACACCTGCGTCCTGGGCGGGGGGTTCGCTGCGTCACAACAGTTGCAGACCGCAACCAACCGACTGTATGGTTGCGGTCTACAAGCAACATCGTGGCGAGGAGCCCCGTGCCCATCACCCCCCAGACCCGCGACCGGCTGACCGCCGGCGTGGCTCGCATCGTCCGCAGCGGCCGCCACCTCAGCGTCCGCGCCGCCGACGCCCTCTACGGGGACCTGCCGTCCTACGGCTGGGCGCTGCTCGTGCCGCTCCAGCAGGACGGCGAACAGCGCTGCAGTGCCCTGGCCGCGCGGGCCGGCGTGGACGTCTCCGTGGCCAGCCGCCAGCTGGCCGTCCTCGAGCGCTCCGGGTACGTGGCGCGCCGTGCCGACCCGGACGACGGCCGGGCCAGCCTCATGTACCTGACCGAGGCCGGCGCGGCCGCCCTCGCCGGGACCCGCGCCCTGCGCGCGGAGTGGGCGCAGACCGCGCTGGCGGGCTGGGACGAGTCCGACGCCCGCCGGCTCAGCGACCTGCTCGAGCGCCTCGCCACAGACCTGGACGCCTCCGCCGCCGCAGGCGCCTCCCGGACCGCCTCGTGAGCGGTCCCGCCGGCTCACCCGGCTCCCTCTCGCCCACCTCTTCCCGACCTGAACCGTCCAGGAGCACTGTGACCAGCACCCTCGAACCCCGCGTCGCGGCGGCCGTCGACGTCGCCCCCGTCGAGCAGCAGGGCGGGATGACGCACCGGCAGATCCTCTCGGCGCTGTCCGGCATGTTGCTGGCGATGTTCGTGGCCTTCCTGTCCTCGACCGTCGTCTCCAACGCGCTGCCCACGATCATCACCGAGCTGCGCGGCACCCAGGGGCAGTACACCTGGGTGGTCACCGCGACCCTGCTGGCCTCGACCGCGTCGACGCCTGTCTGGGGCAAGTTCGCGGACCTGTTCAGCAAGAAGCTGCTGATCCAGATCTCGATCGTCATCTTCATCGTCGGCTCGATGCTCGCCGGCCTGTCCCAGTCGGTGGACAGCCTCATCGCCTGGCGGGTGCTCCAGGGCCTCGGCCTCGGTGGCATCCAGGCGCTCATGCAGATCGCGATGGCCGCGATGATCAGCCCCCGGGAGCGGGGCCGGTACTCCGGCCTCATCGGCGCGGTCATGGCCGTGGCCACGGTCGGCGGCCCGCTCATCGGCGGCGTCCTCGTGGACACCAGCTGGCTGGGCTGGCGCTCGGTGTTCTACGTCGGCGTCCCGTTCGCCGTCGTCGCGCTGGTCCTGCTGCAGCGCACGCTGCACCTGCCGGTCACCAAGCGGAAGGTGCGCATCGACTACCTCGGCGCGACCTTCCTGACCGCCGGTGTCTCGACGCTGCTCATCTGGGTGACGCTGGCCGGCGGCACGTTCGCCTGGTGGTCGGTGGAGACCGTGCTGTTCGTCACCGGCGGTGTCCTGGCCATCGTGGCGTTCGTCGTCACCGAGCTGCGGCACCCCGAGCCGATCGTGCCGCTGCGGCTGTTCCGCGACCGGACGACGACGCTGGCCATCGTCGCCAGCATCGCGATCGGCGTCGCGATGTTCGGGTCATCGGTCTTCCTGGGCCAGTACCTGCAGATCTCCCGCGGCTACTCCCCGACGGCGGCCGGCCTGCTCACCATCCCGATGGTCGGCGGCCTGCTCATCTCCTCCACCGTCTCCGGCATCCTCATCACCCGCTTCGGCCGGTGGAAGGCCTACCTGGTCGCCGGATCGGTGCTCGTGGTGGTCGGCTTCGGGCTGCTGTCGACGATCGACCACGAGACGAACATGGCCCTGCTCGGCGTCTTCCTCTTCGTCCTGGGCGTCGGCATCGGCATGACCATGCAGAACCTGGTGCTGGCGGTGCAGAACACCGTCGCCGCCCGTGACCTGGGAGCGGCGAGCTCTGCGGTGGCGTTCTTCCGCAGCCTCGGCGGCACGATCGGGGTCTCGGTCCTGGGTGCGGTGCTCAGCAGCCGGGTCGGCGACCTGATCGCCGAAGGGCTGGCCGGCGTCCCGGGTGCCGAGCAGGCCGCGGCGTCCGGCGACGTGGGGCTGGCCGACCTGGCCGACGCGCCACCGGCGATCCGGACGCTGATCGAGGTGTCCTACGGCGACGCCACCGGGCGGATCTTCGCGATCTCCGCGGTGCTGGCCGTGGTCGCGGTGGCCGTGATCGTCTTCATCCGCGAGGTCGCCCTGAGCACCGAGAGCGGCGAGGAGCGCCTGCGCGCCGGGAGGTGACCAGGAGCCCCGTCCTCCCGGCCCTCCGCCCGCTCGGGACGGGGCCGCGGCGGGACGCTGCTGGGCCACGGCGGCCCGCTCCCACCCGGGAGCGGGCCGCCGTCGTCGTCTCAGCTGTCGAGCGCGGCGTCCAGGGTGATGTCGACGCCGGCCAGGGCCTTGCTCACCGGGCAGCCGACCTTCGCCGCCTGGGCGGCCTTGTCGAAGCCGGCGGCGTCGAGGCCGTCGACCTCGCCGCGGACGGTGAGCGTGATCGTGGTGATGGTGGGCGCGCCGTCCTTCTGGCCGAGGGTGACGTCGGCGGACACCTCGAGCGCCTGCGGAGTGCCCCCGGCCTTGCCGATCTCGCTGGACAGCGCCATCGCGAAACAGGCCGAGTGGGCGGCGGCGATCAGTTCCTCGGGGCTGGTGGTGCCGCCGGCGTCCTCGGCCGTGCGCTTGGGGAACGACACCTCGTACGTGCCGATCTTGGAGCTGGAGAGCTCGACCTGGCCGGACCCCTCCATGAGGGTCCCGTTCCAGGCGGTGCGAGCGCTGCGGGTGGGCATGCGACCTCCTCGGTTGGCTGCGCACCACGCTCGCCTACCCGGGCGGTCGCGCGCAACCGCCCGGGGGTCAGTGCCCGCCGACCCGCTCGGTGACCAGTTGCAGCTTCGCCTTGAGGTCGGCGAACTCCTGGCGGTCCAGGTCGAGGGCGCAGATGATCTCGCCGGAGATGGAATCGGCCTTGTCGCGCAGCGCGCGGCCGGCATCGGTCAGGGAGATGGACACCGAACGCTCGTCCTCGACCCGGCGGTGCCGGGTGACCAGACCGGCGGAGGTGAGCCGCTTGAGCAGCGGGGAGAGCGTGCCGCTGTCCAGGGACAGCCGCGCCCCGAGCTGGCCGACGGTCTGGTTGTCGGACTCCCAGAGCAGCATCATCACGAGGTACTGCGGGTAGGTGAGGCCGATCGCGTCGAGCAGGGGGCGGTAGCGCGCCGTCATCGCCCGGGAGGCGGCGTAGAGCGCGAAGCAGAGTTGGTCCTCGAGGACCGCGCTCGGTGCCGGCAGACGCGTCATCCCCAGGAGTCTAGGCCGCCGCGTCCGGGCGCCACGGGGAGTTGCTCCTGATCGACCCGGCCGGGGGAGGACCTGCGGTACTTGCACCGGAGGGGCGCAGCCAGGTTGAGTGGAACAGACTCAACCCCGTCCGCGTTGGACGGGACGAGAACCACGGCCGGAGTCCCCGGCCCACGCGGAGAGGACCTCCTCACAGACCATGCAGAGCAAGCTCACCACCCGTTCGCAGGAGGCGATCGCGGCCGCCCAGCGGCTGGCGGTCGACCGTGGCCAGGCGGCCCTCGAGCCGCTGCACCTGCTCGTCGCCCTGCTGGAGCAGACCGACGGCATCGCCGGCCCCCTGCTCAAGGCCGTGGGCGCCGACGTCTCCGACGTCCGCGCCAAGGCCGAGGCGGCGCTGCGGCGGATGCCCAGCGTCAGCGGTGCCACCGTCCCCGCCCCCTCGCCGTCCCGCGAGCTGCTGCGGGTGCTCAATGCCGCCGGGGAGCAGGCCAGTGCGCTCGGGGACGAGTACGTCTCCACCGAGCACCTGCTGGTCGGCCTGGCGAGTTCCGACGGCGAGGCCGCGACGGTGCTGGGCAGCGCCGGCGCGACCCGGGACGCGCTGCTGGCCGCCTTCCGCACCGTGCGCGGCAACCGCAAGGTGACCAACGCCGACCCGGAGAGCACCTTCCAGGCGCTGGAGAAGTACGCCGTCGACCTCACCGAGCGTGCCCGCGAGGGCAAGATCGACCCGGTCGTCGGCCGCGACACCGAGATCCGCCGGGTCGTGCAGGTGCTGTCCCGGCGCACCAAGAACAACCCGGTGCTCATCGGCGAGCCCGGCGTCGGCAAGACGGCGATCGTCGAGGGCCTGGCCCAGCGGATCGTCGCCGGCGACGTCCCCGAGAGCCTCAAGGGCAAGCGGCTCATGGCCCTGGACCTGGGGTCGATGGTGGCCGGCGCGAAGTACCGCGGTGAGTTCGAGGAGCGGCTCAAGGCCGTCCTGCAGGAGATCACCGAGGCCGAGGGCCAGGTCGTCACGTTCATCGACGAGTTGCACACCATCGTCGGCGCGGGTGCGACCGGCGACTCCGCGATGGACGCCGGCAACATGATCAAGCCGATGCTCGCCCGGGGGGAGCTGCGCATGGTCGGCGCGACGACGCTGGACGAGTACCGCGAGCACATCGAGAAGGACCCCGCCCTCGAGCGGCGCTTCCAGCAGGTCTTCGTCGGCGAGCCCAGCGTCGAGGACACCATCGGGATCCTGCGTGGCCTCAAGGAGCGCTACGAGGTGCACCACGGTGTCCGCATCACCGACGCCGCGATCGTCGCCGCCGCCGCCCTGTCCGACCGGTACGTCACGGCCCGGTTCCTGCCGGACAAGGCGATCGACCTGGTCGACGAGGCGGCCAGCCGGCTGCGCATGGAGATCGACAGCCGTCCGGTCGAGGTCGACGAGGTCGAGCGCGCCGTCCGCCGGCTGGAGATCGAGGAGATGGCGCTGGCCAAGGAGGACGACCCGTCGTCCGTGGAGCGGCTGGCGGCGCTGCGCGCCGACCTCGCCGACAAGCGCCAGCAGCTCGACGAGCTGACCGCCCGCTGGCAGCAGGACAAGGGCGCGATCGTCCGCATCCAGCAGATCAAGGAGGAGCTGGAGCGGGCCCGCCTGGAGGCCGAGCGCGCCGAGCGGGACGGGGAGCTCGCGCACGTCGCCGAGCTGCGCTACGGCCGGCTGCCGCAGCTGGAGAAGGCGCTGGCCGAGGCCGAGGCCTCGGTGGCCGGCGGCGACTCCATGCTCAAGGAGGAGGTCGGCCCGGACGACATCGCCGAGGTCGTGCAGGCCTGGACCGGCATCCCGGCCGGCCGGCTGCTCGAGGGCGAGACCCAGAAGCTGCTGCGGATGGAGGACGAGCTCGGCCGGCGGGTCGTCGGCCAGCCCGACGCCGTGCGTGCCGTGTCCGACGCCGTCCGCCGGGCGCGGTCCGGCGTGGCCGACCCGAACCGGCCGACCGGCTCGTTCCTGTTCCTCGGCCCCACCGGCGTCGGCAAGACCGAGCTGGCCAAGGCGCTGGCGGAGTTCCTGTTCGACGACGAGCGGGCGATGGTCCGCATCGACATGAGCGAGTACTCCGAGAAGCACTCGGTCGCGCGGCTGGTCGGCGCCCCGCCCGGCTACGTCGGGTACGAGTCCGGTGGCCAGCTCACCGAGGCCGTGCGGCGGCGGCCCTACACGGTCGTGCTGTTCGACGAGGTGGAGAAGGCACACCAGGACGTCTTCGACGTGCTGCTGCAGGTGCTCGACGACGGCCGGCTGACCGACGGCCAGGGCCGCACCGTCGACTTCCGGAACACCATCCTGATCCTGACGTCGAACCTCGGCTCGCACCTGATCGCCGACCAGTCGGTCGAGGAGGAGCGGCGCCGGAACGCGGTCATGGAGGTGGTCCGGCAGCACTTCAAGCCGGAGTTCCTCAACCGGCTCGACGACGTCGTGGTCTTCCACGCACTGGGCAGCGACGAGCTGGCCGGCATCGTCGACATCCAGGTCGGCGTCCTGGCCCGGCGGCTGGCCGCGCGGCGGCTCACCCTGGAGGTGACCGACGCGGCGCGGGAGTGGCTGGCGATCAACGGCTTCGACCCCGTCTACGGTGCGCGGCCCCTGCGCCGGCTCGTGCAGTCGGCGATCGGCGACCAGCTCGCCAAGGCGCTCCTGGCCGGTGACATCCGGGACGGCGACGAGGTCGTCGTCGACGCGCCGGACGACCTCGCCGTCGAGGGCCTGATCGTCCGCCGCGGCTGAGCCAGGGCTCCTCTCCCCACGCCGTCGGGCCCGCCGTCCTCCCCGGACGGCGGGCCCGACGGCGTCCTCGGGTGGGGTCCGGTCCCTACCGATCCGGTCTCGAAACGTCCCGGCTCCTGGCTCCCGCCCCGGCCGTGGACGACCATCTGCGCCGAGACCGGGGGACGAGGACAGGAGCGCGCAGATGACGTCAGGTCAGGGCGGTCAGGGTGGGTGGGGCGCTCAGGAGCCTCAGCAGGGCGGTCAGGGTGGGTGGGGCGCTCAGGAGCCCCAGCAGGGCTGGCAGCCCCCGCCTCAGCAGGGCTGGCAGGCGCCACCCCAGCAGGGGTGGCAGGCGCCGCCGCCGCAGCAGGGCTGGCAGCAACCGCCGGGGCAGTACGGCTACGCGCCGGCGCCGTCGGCCCCCGGGCACGCGCCGCAGGAGGCCCCGCCGCGCCCGGACGCGGTCCGTTTCGGCATCGGCGCCTTCATCGCGAACCTCGTCCTCGGCCTGGTCGGGTCGATCATCACGTTCTCGAGCATGGACAGCCTGCTCGACGCCGAGCTGGCGCGGCAGGGGGTCACGGTCTCGGAGGACGCCCTCCAGGCCGTCATCACCGTGAGCGCCGTCCTCGGCCTGCTGATCGTGGCGCTCCAGGCGTTGTTCATCTGGTTCGCCTGGAACGGGCGCAACTGGGCGCGGATCGTCCTGTTGGTCCTCGGTGCGTTCGGGATCATCGGCGGCCTGACCGCGCTGACCCAGCCGACCACCGGCTTCCTCTCCGCCCTCTCGGTCTGCCAGATGCTGCTGCTGATCGTCGGCGTCGTGCTGCTGGCCCGGCGGTCGTCGAGCGAGTGGTACCGGACCATGGGCTGGCGCCGCGCCGCGGGCCTGCGCTGACCGCCGGCCCGGCCGGCATCCCACCACCGATCGGGGTGCCGGCCGGGCCTCGCCCGGGGCCGGAGACGGCCCGGGGAGAATGGCCGCGCCCGACCCGAAGGAGCTCCATCCCGTGACGCGCACCCCCGCCCGCAGCGCACTGCTCGCCGCTGCGACGGCGCTGGTCGTCCTGCTGGCCGGCTGCGGCTCCGGCGACTCCGCGGAGGGCTCGGCAGCACAGCCCGGGTCGGCGGCCGCCACCACCGCCGCGGAGGCCCCCGTGGCCACGGGCCCGTTCGGTGCCGGCTGCGGGGCGCTGCCCCCCGAGGGCGAGGGCAGCCTCGCCGGCATGGCCGACGACCTGCTGGCCACCGCTGTGTCCAACAACCCGGTGCTGTCCAACCTCATGGTCACCCTGCACATGGCGACCCTCGTCGACTCGCTCAACACGACCGAGGACCTCACCGTTCTCGCGCCGGTGAACCAGGCCTACGAGGCGGTGCCGGCCGAGATGCTGGACCCGCTGCTGGCCGACACCCCGCGGCTGACCGAGCTGATCACCCACCACGTGGTCCCCGGCCGGCTGGGCCCGGACGAGCTCGCCGGCACGCACACCACGCTCAGCGGCGGCCAGGTCACGGTCGAGGGCTCGGGGGAGTCGTTCATGATCACCGCCGACCAGACGCTCGTCGGCGCCACCGGCGCCACGGTGGTCTGCGGCAACGTGCAGACGGCGAACGCGACCGTCTACCTCATCGACCAGGTGCTCACCCCACCGGCCGACTGAGGTCAGTTGCGGCGGGCGATCGCGGTCGTCAGGGCGGTCGCGAACGCCGTCCACGCGGCGTAGGGCGCGAGCACCGCGGCGGCCGGGCCGCTCACCGTCGACGCGCGGCGGACCAGGTCCACCGTCGAGGCGGTGAGGACGGCGGCCTCGGCGGCGGCCAGCCACGGCCGGTGGGCCCGGAAGAACAGCGGGGTCCAAGCGGTGTTGAGGGCCAGGTTGAGCGCGTAGGCGCGGGCGAAGGGCCGGCCCCGGTCCCCCAGGCGGTCGAGCACCTCCCCGGCGGCCCACGCCGTCCCGGCGTACAGGCCGGTCCAGACGATGCCGAAGGTCTGCGGCGGCGGGTACCAGGCGGGCTTGTCGAGGCGGCGGAACCACCGGCTGTCGGGGTCGGTGGCCAGCCCACCGAGGACGGCGGCGGCCAGTGGTCCCGCGGCGGCGGCGAGACGGGTGCGGGAGACGGGCATGGCCGCATCGTGGCCCTCAGTAGGGTCGGGCGCATGAGAGAGGACCCTGTCCCCGCCCGCCCCTCGTCCCTCGGGGCGGGCCCCCGGGACGGGGCCGCCCACCCTGATCGGAACCGCCTGCTGGAGTTGATCGTCGAGCTCGCGGTGGTGCACGGCCGGGTGACGCTCTCGTCGGGGCGCGAGGCCGACTGGTACATCGACATGCGCCGGCTGACCCTGCACCACGAGGGCGCGCCCCTGGTCGGGCGGGTGATGCGGCAGCTGACCGGCGACCTGCGCTACGACGTCGTCGGCGGGCTCACCCTGGGCGCCGACCCGGTCGCCACGGCGATGCTGCACGCGGCCGCCGCGGGGGAGGGTTTCCTCGACGCCTGCGTCGTCCGCAAGGCGGGCAAGGCACACGGGCTGCAGCGGCGGATCGAGGGACCGGACGTCGCCGGGCGCAGCGTGCTGGTGGTCGAGGACGTGTCCACCACCGGCTCCAGCCCGCTGACCGCCGTCGAGGCCCTGCAGGAGGCCGGCGCGGAGCCGATCGCGGTCGCCGTCATCGTCGACCGGGGCGGGCGCGCCGCGGTCGAGGAGGCCGGCCTGGAGTACCGCGCCGCCTTCACCCTCGCCGACCTCGGCCTCGATTGAGCGGCGCCGCTGGGATCAGGTGACCTGGTCCCAGCGCGTCCTGGATCACCGTCGGCCGTGAGCGAGGACGCTCGATGACCAGGTGACCTGATCATCGAGCGCCGCCCGGCGAGGCCGTACGGTGTGACGGTGACCACCGTGACGACGGCGTGGGTGGCCGAGCTGGCCGATGCCCTCGGTGCCGACAACGTCCTGACCGACCCCGACGTCACCGCGGCCTACTCCCGTGACCAGGCGATGCTCGCCGAGGCGGGGACGCCGGCGGCCGTCGTCCTCCCCCGCAGCACGGCCGACGTCGTCGCGGTCATGCGGGTCGCCTCGCGGCACGGGATCCCGGTGGTGCCCCGCGGCGCCGGCTCCGGGCTGGCCGGGGCGAGCAACGCCGTCGACGGCGCGATCACGCTGGTCATGACCCGGATGGACGCCGTCCTGGAGGTGTCCCCGGCCGACCGGCTGGCCGTCGTCCAGCCCGGCGTCGTGAACAAGGCGCTGCGCGACGCGGTCGCCGGGTCCGGCCTGTTCTACCCGCCGGACCCCTCCAGCTACGACTGGTGCACGATCGGCGGCAACCTGTCCACCAACTCCGGTGGGCTGTGCTGCGTCAAGTACGGCGTCACCACCGACTACGTGCTGGGCCTGGAGGTCGTGCTCGCCGACGGGCGGGTGCTGCGGACCGGCCGGCGCACGGTGAAGGGCGTCGCCGGCTACGACCTGGCCCGGCTGTTCGTCGGCTCCGAGGGCACCCTCGGCGTCATCACCGAGGCGACGCTCGCCCTGCGCCCGGCGCCGCAGCGGCCGGTCACCCTCGTGGCCACCTTCGCCACCACCGCCCAGACCGGGCAGGTCGTCGAGCGGGTGGTCACCAGTGGGCTGGTGCCCAGCCTGCTGGAGGTCATGGACAACACCTGCATCTGCGCCGTCGACGACCTGCTGCACGCCGACCTGGACCGTGGCGCGCACGCCCTGCTGGTCGCCCAGTCCGACGCCGGGGGAGAGGCCGCGGCCCGCGAGATCGAGGCGCTGGCGCAGCTGTGCCGCGAGGCCGGCGCCGACCTCGTGCACACGACCGAGGACCCCGCCGAGGGCGACCTGCTGCTCGCCGCCCGCCGGATGGCGTTGCCGGCGCTGGAGCGGCTGGGCAGCACGCTCATCGACGACGTCGCCGTCCCCCGCTCCCGGATCGCCCAGTTCCTCGACGGCTGCGACACCATCGCCGCCGAGCGCGGGCTGACCATCGGGGTCGTCGGGCACGCCGGCGACGGCAACATGCACCCCACGATCTGCTTCGACCCCACGGACGCCGACCAGCGGGACCGGGCGTTCGCGGCGTTCGACGACATCCTCGAACTCGGCCTGTCCCTCGGCGGCACGATCACCGGCGAGCACGGCGTCGGCGCCATCAAGGTCGACTGGCTGGAGCGGGAGATCGGCCCGGTGTCGCTGGAGGTGCACCGATCGATCAAGGCCGCGCTGGACCCGCAGGGCCTGCTCAACCCCGGCAAGGTGCTGCGCCGCCTGACACGCTGACCCCATGGGTGCAGACCGCTTCCTGGTCATCGGCGGGGACGCCGCGGGCATGTCCGCCGCGGCGCAGACCCGGCGGCTGCGCGGCGCCTCCGACCTGGCCATCACCGTGCTCGAGCAGGGGCCGGACGTCTCCTACTCCGCCTGCGGCATCCCCTACTGGGTCGGCGACGTGGTCTCCGACCGGGACCGGCTGATCGCCCGCACCCCGCACGAGTTCGCCGCCCAGGACATCGACGTCCGCACCGGCACGCGGGCCGAGGCGATCGACCTCGACGCCGGCACGGTGCGCACCGTCGACGGGCAGACGCTGGGCTACGACCACCTGCTCGTGGCCACCGGCGGCCGCCCGTTGCGCCCGCCGGTGCCGGGGCTGGACGCCGACGGCGTGCACGGGGTGCACCGGCTGGCCGACGGCGCCGACATCCGGGCCGCCGTCGCCGCCGGCGCCCGCCGCGCCGTCGTCCTGGGGGGCGGGTACATCGGCCTGGAGATGGCCGACGTGCTGCACGCCCGCGGCCTGGCGGTGACCGTCGTCCTCGCCGACCCGCTGCCCATGGCGCTGCTCGACGCCGACATGGGGGAACGGGTCTGCAAGGCCATCGGCGACATGGGCATCGACGTGCAGCCCGACCAGCCGGTGCGGGAGATCGAGACCGACGCCGACGGGGTGGTGCGGGCCGTGCGCACCGACGCCGGCAGCTACCCGTGCGACCTCGTCGTCCTCGGGCTGGGCATGGGCCCGGAGGTGTCGCTGGCCCGCGACGCCGGCCTGCGGCTGGGGGAGACCGGGGCGATCGAGGTCGACCGCACCATGCGCTCCCGCTCGCACCCGGAGGTGTTCGCCGCCGGCGACTGCGTGCAGACGTTCCACCGGCTGACCGGGGAGCCGGCGCACGTCGCGCTGGGTACCCACGCCAACAAGCAGGGCCGGGTCGTGGGCTCGGTCGTCGGGGGGCGGGCGGCCCGCTTCGCCGGGGTGCTGGGCACCGCCCTCACCGCGGTCGGGGAGCTGGAGATCGGCCGCACCGGCCTGTGCACCACGCAGGCGGAGGCGGCCGGCTACGACGTCCGCGCCGAGACGATCGAGGGGACGACGAGGGCCGGCTACTTCCCCGGTGCGGCGGAGATCGCGGTGAAGCTGGTCAGCGACCGCGGCTCCGGGGAGCTGCTCGGCGCCCAGGTCGTCGGCGGGCCGGGCAGCGGCAAGCGCATCGACGTCCTGGCCACCGCCATCTGGGCGGGCCTGACCGCCGAGGAGTTCGCCGGCTCGGACCTCTCCTACGCCCCGCCGTTCGCGCCGGTCCACGACCCGGTGCTCGTCGCCGCCCGGGTGGCCAGCCGCGCGGAGCGGGGGTGACCGCCGGGGGCGAGGTCCGTGGCGCGGACTGGTACGGCCACGACCTGTCCGGCCAGGAGCACGCCGGGGTCACCTTCAGCGGGGTCGACCTGTCCGAGACGACGGACGACGGCGCCGTCTTCACCGACTGCGTCTTCCGCGACTGCCGGTTCAACCAGTCGCGCCACACCGACGCGGCGTTCCTGAACTGCACGTTCACCGGCTGCTCGTTCTTCCAGGCGACGCTCGCCGGCTGCAAGCTGGTCGGCTCCCGCTTCGAGCGCTGCACCTTCGACCTGCTCACCGTCACCGGCGGCGACTGGTCCTTCGTCGGCCTGGCGGGGGCGGACCTGGCGAAGGCGACGCTCACCGGCGCCCGCATGCGGGAGGCCGACCTGACCGGCGCGCGGGCCCCGGGCGCGACGCTGCGGGACCTCGACCTCTCCGGCGCGGAGTGGCACGGGGCCGACCTCTCCGGTGCCGACCTGCGGGGCAGCGACCTGTCGGCGCTGGACCCGCGGGAGGTGGAGCTGGCCGGCGCCCGGGTCGACGTCGTCCAGGCGGTCGACCTGGTGACCGCGCTGGGGCTGCACGTGGAGCCCGACCGGGTGTAGCCGGTGTCGCGGGGAACCGGCCCGGCGGGATACTGGCCGGCAGCAAGCGCCGATCCCGACGCAAGGAGCGCCTCGCATGCCCATCGCGACCCCTGAGGTCTACGCCGACATGATCAACCGGGCCAAGGAGGGCGGCTTCGCCTACCCGGCGATCAACTGCACGTCGTCCGAGACGGTCAACGCGGCCCTGCGCGGCTTCGCCGACGCCGGCAGCGACGGCATCATCCAGTTCTCCACCGGTGGCGCGGAGTTCAGCTCGGGCACCCGCGTCAAGGACATGGTCACCGGCGCGGTGGCGCTGGCGGAGTTCGCGCACGTCGTCGCCGAGAAGTACCCGGTCAACGTCGCGCTGCACACCGACCACTGCCCGAAGGACAAGCTCGACGGCTACGTACGCCCGCTGATCGCCCTGTCCAAGGCCCGGGTGGACGCCGGCCAGGCGCCGCTGTTCCAGTCGCACATGTGGGACGGCTCGGCGATCGACCTCGACGAGAACCTGCACATCGCCGAGGAGCTGATCGAGAAGTCGGCCGCCGCGAAGCTGGTGCTCGAGGTCGAGATCGGCGTCGTCGGCGGCGAGGAGGACGGCGTCGCCCACGACATCAACGAGAAGCTGTACACCGCCGAGGGCGACTTCGTCGCCACCGCCAAGGCGCTCGGCCTCGGCGAGAAGGGCGTCTACCTGCTCGCCGCCACCTTCGGCAACGTGCACGGTGTCTACAAGCCGGGCAACGTCAAGCTCCGCCCCGAGATCCTCAAGCAGGGGCAGGACGTCGTCAGCAAGGAGTTCGGCCTGGCCGAGGGCAGCAAGCCGTTCAACCTCGTCTTCCACGGCGGTTCGGGCTCCGCGCAGGAGGAGATCCGCGAGGCGCTCTCCTACGGCGTGGTGAAGATGAACGTCGACACCGACACCCAGTACGCCTTCACCCGGCCCATCGCCGGGCACATGTTGAGCAACTACGACGGCGTCCTCAAGATCGACGGCGAGGTCGGCAACAAGAAGGCCTACGACCCGCGCAGCTACCTGAAGGCCGCCGAGACCGGGATGGCCGCGCGTGTCGTCCAGGCGTGCGAGGACCTGCTGTCGGCCGGCCAGTCGACGGGGGCATGACGTGACCGAGCTCGCGAGGTCACGCGTGGACGGAGCGATGCGCGGCGCGGGTCCGACGAGCGCCAGCGAGGAGGGCCTGTGACGCACTCGCACCAGAACCTGCTGGGGGAGCCGCCGGCCACCCTGCTCCCGGCCAACCCCGAGGCCGACGCGGAGTTCACGGCGGGCAGCACGCCGGCCGAGGTCGCCGCGCACCACCCGACGGTGAGCGCGGCGTGGGCCGCGCTGGCCGAGGAGGCGCTGAACCGGCCCGAGCGGGCGCTGGGCGACACCATCGAGGCCTACGCCTACGCCCGCACCGGTTACCACCGGGGCCTGGACGCGCTGCGCCGGAATGGCTGGAAGGGCTACGGCCCGGTGCCGTGGTCGCACGAGCCCAACCAGGGCTTCCTGCGCTGCGTGACCGTGCTGGCCCGCGCCGCCGAGGCGATCGGCGAGACGGCCGAGCAGGAGCGCCTCATCCAGCTGCTGCGCGACTGCGACCCGGACCTCGCGGCGTGAGAGGGCTCCCCGGAGGGGCGGAGGCAGGCGTCTCCGCCCCTCCGGCGGGGCCGGCGCTCGGCCGGGGACGGCACCTGGCCGGGGGTGGGTCGGTCGCGGGGCCCGGAGGGTCCCCGATCGGGGCACGGGCAGCGGCTCCACGGCGGTCGGGACGGCACCTGGCCGCGACTGTCGTCCGGTAGGACGACGATGTGGTCGTGGAGCACTCACCGGCGGCCGTGACGGCGCGCCTGCGCCCGCTGCTGCTCGAGGTCCACCGCGCGCTGTCGGCCGGGGTGACGGTGAGCGCCGCGATCCACGCCGCCCACGGCTGGAACCCGAGCGCGGACCGCCACCTCGACCACCAGCTGGTCCGCCGCGAGGCGATGGAGCGGCTCAAGCCCTGGGGCGCCACGCCGGAGGACGACGGCGACCCGTGGCTGACCTCCCGGCTGGAGTTCGCCGACACCAGCACCGACAACCTCGGGCTGCCGATGAGCGGTCTGCTGCTGCGCACCCCGACCGACGTGCTGCGCGTGTGGCGTTCCGACGACGGCGAGCTCCCGGCGGCCGCCACCGAGGGGCTGCGCGCGTTCTACCGGCAGTCCCCCAGCCGGCAGCTGCAGCTGGACCTCGACGCGGATCCCGAACCGCCGCGCCCGGCCCCGGGCCACCTGGCGCTGCTGTGGGCCGACGCCGGCGCCGTCCTCACCCGGTTCGACCTCGTCCGGCCCGGCGGGCACGTCGGCCGGCGGGTCCAGGTCGACTGGCACGTGGACCTGCTGGAGCGCCTGATCCGCCCAGCCGCCTGAGCCACTCCCGGAGCCCGGTCGCGCCGTCCTCACGCTCGGTGGTCGTTCGACGTGCGCGTTTGTCGGGAGGTGGCTACGCTCCGTCCCCGGCGTCCAACCCGGACGCCCGTTCCCGGAGGTGCTGCATGGCCACACTTCTCTGGATCCTCGCCGTCGTCCTCGTGATCGCCGGCATCGTCGCCATCGTCCGCAGGCAACTGCTCTGGGGCATCGTGCTCATCGTGGTGGGCCTGCTCGTCGGCCCGGGCGGGGTGAGCATCTTCACCTGACCGGCGCGGCTGCGCCGGCCCGGGTGCTCACCGGTCCTCGAGTTCCGGATGCAGCTGGCGCAGCCGCGCGGTGAGGGAGTTCAGCTCGTCCCCGCCGGCCATGAGTCGCGTGAGGACGTCGGCGTCGACGTCCTCACGCGTCAGGTCGCCGGCCACGTGACCGTGCGCCAGCAACAGGAACCGGTCGCCGACCAGGTGGGCGTACCGCGGGTTGTTGGTCACCGCCACGATCGCCAGCCCGCGGGCGCGGGCCGTCAGCACGGCCTGCCCCACCAGCGTGTGCTGCTGGACCGTCATCGGGGCCGTGGGCTCGTCGATCACCAGCGCCCGGACGCCGAAGTGCAGGGCGCGGGCGATGGCGAGGGTCTGCCGCTCACCGGCGCGCAGGGTGGACGCGGGCCGATCCGGGTCGATGCCCGGGACGCCGACCTGGGCCATGGCGCGCACGGTGGTCTCCCGTGCCGTCGCGAGGTCCAGCCGGCGCAGCGGCCAGGCCCCGCGGGTGGGCTCGGCGCCGAGGAAGAAGTTGCGCCACACCGACAGCAGCGGTGCGACCGCGAGGTCCTGCCAGACGGTGGCGATGCCGGCGGCGCGGGCCGCCTTCGGGGAGCGGAAGCGCACCGGGTGCCCGTCGAGGAGCACCTCGCCCTCGTCGTGCCGGCACAGCCCGGACAGCAGCGAGACCAGCGTGGACTTGCCGGAGCCGTTCTCGCCGAGCACGCAGGTGATCTCCCCGGGGCGGAACGCCGCGGTGACCCGGGCCAGCGCCGCGACGCTCCCGTGGTGGACGCTGACCCTGCGCAGCTCCAGCAGGGGGCCGGGGCGGTCGACGGTCTCGCTCACGATCGCGGCACCGCCCTCAGCCGGCCGCGGACGACCCCGTTGGCCAGCAGTGCCACCAGCAGCAGCACGCCGAGGAAGGCCTCGAACCAGCGGGCGTCCCACCCGGCCAGCACCACCCCCTGCCGCGCCGTGGCGTAGAGCAGCGCGCCGACCGCCGCCCCCACCGCCGACCCGTAGCCGCCGGTGAGCAGGCAGCCGCCGATCACCGCGACCACGATGAACTCGATCGCCGTCCCCAGGCCGGTGCTGGCCTGCACCCCGCCGAGCCGCACCACCCCGAGCGTGCCGACCAGCCAGCCGGCGGCGGCGGTGCAGCAGTACAGGACGACGGTCGTGCGCCGGTCGGGCACGCCCAGCTCACGCGCCGCACGGCGGGCGCCCCCCACCGCGAACACCCCGTTGCCGAAGCGCGTCCGCCACAGCACCCAGGACGCCCAGACGGTCAACAGCAGCCACCACAGCAGCGAGACGCGGAACCGCCCGTCGCCCACCTGCACCGTGGACCCGAACACGGTCGCCGCCGACGACCAGCCGGGCGCCCCGTCCAGGCCGTCGACGCGGACGGAGCGGGTGAGAGAGCGGGTGCCGGCGAGGGCGACCCCCTGCAGCACGAGGAACGTGGCGAGGGTGACCAGGAAGCTCGGCACCCCGGTCGTGACCACCAGCCAGCCGTTGACCAGGCCGACCAGCAGCGCGACGGCCAGGGACCCGGCCAGCGCCGGCCAGGTGCCCCAGCCGGCCTCGGCGATGAGCACCCCGGTGAGCAGCGCGCTGCCCACGGAGACCATCCCGATCGACAGGTCGAAGTGTCCCGACACCAGCAGCAGCGCGACCGCCACCCCGCCGATGCCGAGCAGGGCCGCCGCGTCCAGGGCGCTGGCCAGCCCACCGGTGCTGAGCAGGTGCGGTGCCTGCGGGACGAAGAAGGCCAGGACGACGGCCAGGCCCACGAACGCCGCCAGGCTGGGGCGGGCGAGGGCCCCGTCGAGCAGCCGCCGTCCCCGGGCAGGGGCCACGGCGGTGTGGTGCCCGAACGAGGGCAGGCCGTCGGCGGTCACCGGCGGGGACAGGACGTCGGCAGGGGGGCCTCCTCGACGAGAGACGTGCCCCCAGTGTCCACGAGAGGAGGACCCTCTCATCCCCACCCCTCACCCCGCTCGGGGCCGGACCCGGGCGAGCCGCTCAGGGACGCAGCCGCCAGCGCACCCGGTAGTCGGCGAACCAGGTCCAGCGGCTGACCGGCCGGGGGTACGGGACCCCGTCGCGCACCACCCGCGCGGGGTCGCACGCGATCTGCACCGCCCGGCCGGTGGTGCGCCGGGCGGGGCGCAGCGGCAGGGTCATGACGACGACGCCGAGGGTGTCCACCTCCCGCCAGTCCGGCCGGACGTCGATGCGGGTGATCTGCCCGTCGGCGACCTTGGCCGCGTCGTTGTGGGCCTGCGCCCCGAACCGGCGGGCGAGCGGGCCGCGCCGCCCGGGGTCGGCGGCCTCGAGCCGGCCGTGGTGCAGCAGCACCCCGCCGTGGTCGTCGCGCACCAGGCTGAGCTCCCGCTCGACACCGGTGCCCACGCCCAGCGCGCGGGCCAGCCCCGTCGAGGCGGTGTCGTCGGCCGGCTCCCACGAGACCGGGACCTGCGCCGTCCGCCCGCCCTTGTCGAGCGCCGCGAGCACCGCGGCCAGCGCCGGGACCGGCCCCTTGACCAGCACCGCGTCGGCCTCCCGCGCCGGCGCGACGGCCTCCCGGGCCGGTGTCTGGCCGGGTCCGAGGCCGCGCAGGTCGAACTCGACGAGCGACATGCCGATACCCTGCCACCTGCCAGCCGGTCATCCGCCGGTGACGGAGTTCGAGGGGAACCAAGCGATGCCGGCAGTCGTGCTGATCGGCGCCCAGTGGGGCGACGAGGGCAAGGGGAAGGCCACCGACCTGCTCGGGGGCCGCGTGCCGTACGTGGTGCGCTACCAGGGCGGCAACAACGCCGGCCACACGGTGATCACGCCGGACGGCGAGCGGTACGCGCTGCACCTGATCCCGTCGGGCATCCTCACGCCCGGCTGCACGCCCGTCATCGGCAACGGCGTCGTCATCGACCCGGAGGTGCTGATCGGGGAGCTGGCCGGCCTCGAGGAGCGCGGCGTGGACACCTCGCGCCTGGTGATCTCCGCCGACGCGCACCTGATCATGCCGCACCACCGGGCGCTGGACCGGGTCACCGAGCGGTTCCTCGGCAAGCGCAAGATCGGCACCACCGGCCGCGGCATCGGTCCCGCCTACGGCGACAAGGTCGCGCGCACCGGCATCCGCGTGCAGGACCTGCTGGACCTGTCGATCCTGCGGCAGAAGCTCGAGGGCACGCTCGAGGAGAAGAACCAGATCCTGGTCAAGGTCTACAACCGCAAGGCGATCGACGTCGACGAGGTCGTCGAGGAGTACTCGCGGTACGCCCGCGAGCTCGAGCACCGGATCGCCGACACCCGGCTGCTGCTGGCCAACGCCCTCGACGCCGGCGAGTGGGTGCTGCTGGAGGGTTCGCAGGGCACCCTGCTGGACGTCGACCACGGCACGTACCCGTTCGTGACGTCGTCCAGCCCGACCGCCGGTGGGGCGTCGGCCGGCTCGGGCATCGGGCCCACCCGCATCCAGCGGGTCGTCGGCATCCTCAAGGCCTACACGACCCGCGTCGGCTCCGGCCCGTTCCCGACCGAGCTGTTCGACGCCGACGGCGAGTACCTGCGCACGCAGGGCGGTGAGGTCGGCGTGACCACCGGCCGCGACCGCCGCTGCGGCTGGTTCGACGCCGTCGTCGCGCGCTACGCCAGCCGGGTCAACGGGATCACCGACTACTTCCTCACCAAGCTCGACGTGCTCTCCGGCCTCGACACGGTGCCGATCTGCGTCGCCTACGACGTCGACGGCGTCCGCCACGACGAGATGCCGATGACCCAGACCGACTTCCACCACGCCACGCCGGTCTACGAGGAGCTGCCGGGCTGGTCCGAGGACATCCGGCACTGCCGGACCTTCGACGAGCTGCCGGCCAACGCGCAGGCCTACGTGCGGCGGCTGGAGGAGCTCTCCGGCGCCCGCATGAGCGTCATCGGGGTGGGCCCGGGCCGCGACGAGAACGTCGTCGTCCACGACCTCATCGGCTGAGGCCGGGCGCAGCAGCGGCGGCGGTCTGCAGCTCCGCCCGGGCGCGGACGGCGACCTCGGGGGCGTCGGTGATGAGCCCGTCGACGCCGAGCGCCAGCAGCAGCCGGGCCTCGGTCTGGGCGTCGCCGTGGCCGATCGGGTCCGTACCGCGGCGCAGGTGCCGGGGCAGGAAGGCGTTCTCCGGCCGCAGCGTCCACGGGACGACGAGCAGGCCGGCGCGGTGTGCCTGGGCGACGAGGTCGGAGACGCCGGTCAGCGACTGCTCGGCGTCCCGCAGCAGGATGCGGTGCCGGCTGGGCGCGATGCCCTGCGCGTAGGTGCTGACCTCGCGCAGCCCGGACGGGGAGACGAGGACGTCGTCCCCGGCGTCGTCGTCCACCAGTTGCAGCATGGTGGGGCCGCGGTTCCCGAGGTCGGCGCGCAGCTGCCGCAGCGCCGCGGCGTCGAAGGACTGCAGGACGACGGTGCCGTCCGGCGTGTCGGCGCCCAGGCGGCGCAGCTCGGCGGCGACCAGCTCCACCATCGGCAGCCCGTGCCGGCCGGCCCAGCTCGGCTTCTTCAGCTCGGCCAGGACGCGCACCTGCCGCCCGGGGGTGGAGCGGCGGCGGGCGATCTCGACGACCTCGGCCAGGGTCAGGACGCCGAAGCGGCCGTCGTAGGTGGTGTTCAGCGGGCGCAGCGCCGGCATGCGCTCCACCGCCCGCAGGGTGCGCAGCTCGGCGAGGGTGAAGTCCTCGGCGAACCAGCCGGTCCGCTGGCGCCCGCCGACGACGCGGGTCGCCCGGCGGTGCGCGAACTCCGGCCGGTCGGCGACGTCGGTGGAGCGGGACAGCTCGTTCTCGTGCCGGACGACGAGCGCGCCGTCGCGGCTGACCACGACGTCGGGCTCGATGAGGTCGGCACCGAGGTCGATGGCGAGCTCGTAGCTGGCGGCGGTGTGCTCGGGCCGGTACGCGGAGGCGCCGCGGTGACCCACGATGACGGGACAGGGGAGGCCGGTCGCCGGGCGGACTGCCAGCGACTCACTCGCGTGCATGTCTCTGAGGACACCTCAGCGACGTGAACAGAACGCGAACGCGCGGAGTCGCGTGCAGCACAATTCGGGAGACGCCGCACTGACCTGCGCGCGACCATTCCGCCGTGACCGAGATCTCACTCCTGGGTTGGACGCCGGAACGTGCGGCGGAGCTGCCGCCCGGGTGTGCGCCGGGCCGGGTGGCGCGGGTCGACCGCGGCCGCCTGACCGTGCTCACCGCCGACGGTGAGCTGCGCGCCCACCCCGGGGCCGCGCTGCTCGCCGACACCGGTCCCGCGGTCGGCGACTGGGTGGCCCTGCGCGGGGAGCTCGCCGTCGCGGTGCTGCCCCGCCGGACGGCGTTCACCCGCGTGATGGCCGGCCGGACGTCGGCTCCGCAGGTGGTGGCCGCCAACCTGGACACGGTCCTCGTCGTCGACGCCGCCACCGGCCCGCGGCGGACACGGCGGGTGGAGCGCTACCTGGCCGTCGCGTGGGGCAGCGGGGCGGTGCCGGTCGTCGTCCTCACCAAGGCAGACCTCTGCGACGACGTGCCCGCCCTGGCGCAGGAGGTGGCCGAGGCCGCCCTCGGCGTCGACGTCCTGCCGGTCAGCTCGGTGACGGGTGCCGGCGTCGCGGACGTCGCGGCCCGGATCGGACCCGGCCGGACGGCGGCCATGGTGGGGCCCTCCGGGGTGGGCAAGTCCAGCCTGGCCAACGCGCTGCTCGGGGTGCCGGTGATAGCCACCCGGGAGGTGCGGGAGAGCGACGGTCGCGGCCGGCACACCACCACCGCCCGCGAGCTGCACCTGCTGCCCGGCGGCGGGCTGCTGGTCGACACCCCCGGCATGCGCGAGCTCGGCCTGGTCGACGACGAGGGCATCGACACCGCCTATGCCGACGTCACCGACCTGGCCGCGCGGTGCCGGTTCCGCGACTGCGGGCACCGCGCGGAGCCGGGGTGCGCCGTCGCCGCCGCGATCGCCGACGGCCGGCTGGACCCGGCCCGCTACACCGCCTGGCGCAAGCTGCAGGCCGAGGCCCGCCGGCAGGCGTTGCGCTCCGACGCCCGCGCGCGGGCCACCGAGCACGCCCGCGTCCGGGCGCTGCACAAGGCGATGCGGGCCCAGCCCAACCGGGTGCGCTGATCCCCCCGTCGGTAGGGTCGCGGTCCGTGCGCGTGCTCGTGATCGGCTCCGGTGCCCGGGAGCACGCCCTGTGCGTCGCTCTGCACGACGACCCCGCCGTGACGGCGCTGGCCTGCGCGCCCGGCAACGCCGGTACCCGCGCGCTGGCCGAGGTGTGCGGCGGTGGACGGCCGCTGGACGTGGCCGACCCGGTCGCGGTCGCCGCGCTGGCCACCGGCTGGGGTGCCGACCTGGTGGTCGTCGGCCCGGAGGTGCCGCTGGTGGCCGGGGCCGCCGACGCCGTCCGGGACGCCGGGATCGCCTGCTTCGGACCGTCCGCCGAGGCGGCCCAGCTCGAGGGCAGCAAGTCCTTCGCCAAGCACGTGATGACCGCCGCGGGAGTGCCCACCGCCCGTGCGTGGCCGGTCGGCGGCCCGGCGGAGCTGGAGACCGCGCTGGACGAGGCGGCGGCCGTGGGCGGGGGCCCCTACGTGGTGAAGGACGACGGGCTGGCCGCGGGCAAGGGCGTCGTCGTCACGACCGACCGGGACGCCGCCGTCGCCCACGGACACCGCGTCCTGGAGGCCGGTGGCGCGGTGCTCGTCGAGGAGTACCTCGACGGCCCCGAGGTCTCGCTGTTCGCCGTCACCGACGGGACGACGGTCCTCCCGCTGGTGCCCGCGCAGGACGCCAAGCGGCGCGACGACGGAGACGCGGGGCCCAACACCGGCGGGATGGGCGCCTACGCGCCGTTGCCCTGGGCGCCGCCGGGTCTGGTCGACGAGGTGCTGGCCACCGTGCTGCAGCCGACCGTCGACGAGATGGCCCACCGCGGCGAGCCGTTCGCCGGCCTGCTGTACGCCGGGCTGGCCCTGACCTCGCGCGGCGTGCGGGTCGTGGAGTTCAACGCCCGCTTCGGCGACCCGGAGACCCAGGTGGTGCTGCCGCTGCTGGAGACCCCGCTGGCCGGGCTGCTGCACGCGGCGGCCACCGGCACGCTGGCCGACCACCCGCCGCTGCGCTGGCGGTCCGGCGCGGCGGTCACCGTGGTCGTCGCCGCGCCGGGCTACCCGGAGCGGCCGCGCACCGGCGACCCGATCACCGGCGCGGACGCGGAGGGCGTGCTGCACGCGGGCACCACGGTGGACGCGGACGGGACGGTCCGGTCCGCCGGTGGCCGGGTGCTCGCGGTGACCGGGGTCGGTGCCGACCTGGCCGCCGCGCGGCAGCTGGCCTACGAGCGGGTGGCCGGGATCCGGCTGGCCGACGCGCACTGGCGCACCGACATCGCGCTGGCCGCCGTCGAAGGCCGCATCAGCGTCACCTGACCGGTCAGGACGTCGCGTCCGGCCCCGTCCCGGGTCCGCTCACTCCGCGGTCACCGCCGGCCGCGCCCGCTGCGGGCGCGGCTCGGGGGGCCGCGGCCCGTCGTGCCGCCGGCTCAGGTAGGTGCCGGCGACGTTGGCGCAGGCCACCAGCGGCACGGCGATGAGGGCGCCGAAGATGCCGGCGACCAGCAGGCCAGCGGCGATCGCCAGGACGACCGCCAGCGGGTGCACGCGCACCGCCCGCCCGAGCAGCAGCGGCTGCAGCACGTGCCCCTCCAGCTGCATGACCGCCACCACGACGGCCAACGCGATGAGGGCGGTGATCGGCCCCTTGGACACCAGCGCCACCAGCACCGCCACCGAGCCGGCGAGGAACGACCCGATGATCGGGATGAACGCGCCGAGGAACACCAGCGCGGCCAGCGGGATGACCAGCGGCACGCCCAGGACGGCCAGGCCGATGCCGATGCCCAGCGCGTCGACCAGGGCGACGGCGACGGTCGCGCGCACGTAGGAGATGAGCGTGCGCCACGAGCGGCGGGCGGCCTCGTCGACGTAGGCCCGGGCGTCGGCCGGGCACAGGCCGAGCAGCCACAGCCAGATGGAGCGGCCGTCCTTGAGGAAGAAGAAGAGCGTGAACAGCGCCAGCACGATCCCGGTGAAGACCTCGCCCACGGTCGCCGCCGTGGTGAGCGCCCCCGAGGTGAGCGTGTCCTGGTTGGCCACCAGCGCGTCCTGCGCAGCGGTCAGCGCCTCGTCGATCTGCCGCTGCGACACCGGGAAGCTGTCGACGACGAAGTCGCGGACCTGGGTCAGGCCCTGGTTCACCTGGTCGGCCAGGTCGGAGAAGCCGGCGGTGAACCGCTCCACGACCAGCGTGATGATCCCGGCGACGACGGCGAGCCCGACGATGAGCATCGTCAGCGCGGCCAGGGACCGGCGCCAGCCGCGTCGCACCAGGGCGGCGGCACCGGGCTGGAGCAGGGCCGACAGCAGCAGCGCCACGAACACCGGCACGACGACGACGGCGACGTAGGCGGCGGCGTAGAGCAGCACGAAGATGCCGGCGATCACCACGATCAGCCGCCAGGACCACGCGGCGGCGATCCGCAGACCGGCCGGGACGACGGCGTCGTCGGCGCTCCGGCGGTCGGCGCCGGTGAGCCGGCGGGCGTGCTGGCCGGACCGGTGCGGGCGGCCGCCGGCCGGGGGGCCGCTCACCCCGCCGGGGCCGATCGGGCCGTCGAGGTCCGGGGCGCCCGGTTCGGGGCTGCCCAGTGGCGGCGCGTCGCCGTCCCCGGTGGCCGCGTCGGTGGCCGGCGCGGCGGGGACGTCGTCGTGCACGAGGATCGCGCGGTCGTCGTCCCGCTCCGGCCAGCCGTGCGGGTCGTGCTCGGCGGCCGCGCGGATGCGCTCGCGCGCCCGGGCCACCAGGGAGGACGCCCGTCGCAGCATCGGTACCTCCGGCGGGCAGTAGGGGCCGTCATGATCACGGTAGCCCTGCGGGAGGATGTCCCCGTGGAGCGACGAGCTGACCGGTGGCGGGCGGTACCCCGATGATCGAGCGCTACACGCTCCCCGAGATGGGCCGGGTCTGGAGCGACCAGCACAAGTACGAGCTGTGGTGCCGGGTCGAGACCCTCGTGCTCGAGGCGCACGCCGCGGCCGGGCGCGTCCCCGCCGACGTCGTGGAGCCCGTGCGCAACGCGGCGCCGCCGACCCCCGAGCGGGTCGCGGAGGTCGAGGAGACGACGCAGCACGACGTCATCGCCTTCCTCACCGCGTGGGCGGACAACACCGAGCCGCGGTCGGCGGCGGCGTTCGTGCACCACGGCATGACGTCGTCGGACCTGCTCGACACCGCGCTGGCGGTGCAGCTGACGGAGGCCACCGACCTGCTGCTGGCGCGGATGGACCGGCTGGTCGCGGTGCTCCGCGACCACGCGCTGGCCCACCGGCACACGATCAAGGTGGGCCGGACCCACGGGGTGCACGCCGAGCCGGACGTGTGGGGCCACCGGGTCGCCGACATCGCCTTCGCCGCGGCCCGCTCGCGGGACCGGCTGCGAGCGGCCCGCGAACGGGTCGGCGTCGTCGCCATCTCCGGCGCCGTCGGCACGTACTCGCTCATCGACCCGTCGGTGGAGGTGGCGGTCGCGCGGGCGCTGGACCTGCGTCCCGCCGAGGCCTCCACCCAGGTGGTGCTGCGCGACTCGGTCAGCGAGTGGGTCGCGGCGCTGGCGATCATCGCGACCGTCTGCGAGACGGTGGCGCTGGAGGTCCGGCACGGGCAGCGGACCGAGGTGCGCGAGCTGTCGGAGGCGTTCGGCTCCGGCCAGAAGGGCTCCAGCGCGATGCCGCACAAGAAGAACCCGATCCGCTCCGAGCGCATCGCCGGCCTCGCCCGGGTGGTGCGCGCCGCCGTCGTCCCGGTGATGGAGGGCATCCCGCTGTGGCACGAGCGGGACATCTCGCACTCCTCCACCGAGCGGGTGTTCCTGCCCGACGCCGCGATCACCACCGACTACCTGCTGCACCTGACCACCGGCCTGGTGGAGGACCTGGTGGTGGACGCGGACCGGATGCGGGCCAACCTGGAGTCGACCGGCGGGCTGATCTACACCTCCTCGGTGCTGCTCGAGGTGGTGGAGGGCGGCCTGTCCCGCGAGGACGCCTACGCGCTGGTGCAGTCGGCGGCGATGGCGACGTGGAACACCGGGACGCCGTTCCGGACGACGCTGCGCGAGCGGGCCGCCGCCTCGGGTGTGACGCTCGACGAGAACCGGCTGGACGAGATCTGCCGCCCGGAGCGGTACGTGGCCAACCTGGACCCGCTGTTCGAGCGGCTGGCCGCGCTCTCGTGAACGGACAGGAGCGTGAGCATCGCAGCGAGCGCCAGCGAGCGAGGAGCGGAGCGCGCCGCGGTGGTGAACCGGTGACGTCGTGAACCTCCCTCTCGTCGCCCGCGGCAAGGTCCGCGAGGTCTACGACGCCGGCTCCGGCCGGCTGCTGCTGGTGGCGTCGGACCGCATCTCGGCCTACGACCACGTGCTGCCCACCCCGATCCCCGACAAGGGGCGGGTCCTCACCGCGCTGTCGGTGTGGTGGTTCGGGCAGCTGACGCCGGTGCTGGACTCCTTCGGGGCGGCGCACCACCTCGTGTCGGCGTCGGACGTGCCGGCCGAGGTGGCCGGGCGGGCGATGCTCGTGCGGCGGCTGTCGATGCTGCCGGTCGAGTGCGTGGCGCGCGGCTACCTGTCGGGGTCGGGGACGGTGGAGTACGCGCGCACCGGGGCCATCCGGGACGTCGCGCTGCCCGCCGGGCTGGTCGAGGGCTCCCAGCTGCCCGAGCCGGTGTTCACGCCGTCCACCAAGGCGGAGCTGGGCGAGCACGACGAGGCCATCGACTTCGCCGCGGTGGAGGCCGCCGTGGGGGCCGACCGGGCCGCCGAGCTGCGGGAGCTGACCCTGGCGCTCTACCGCCGCGGCGCGGAGATCGCGCGGGAGGCGGGGATCATCCTGGCCGACACGAAGTTCGAGTTCGGCCTGGACGGCGACGGCCGGCTGACCCTCGGCGACGAGGTGCTCACCCCCGACTCCTCCCGCTTCTGGCCGGCGCTCACCTGGTCGCCGGGCGACGCGCAGCCCTCGTACGACAAGCAGTACGTGCGCGACTGGCTGACGGCGTCCGGCTGGGACCGGGTCTCCCCGCCGCCGGAGCTCCCGGCCGACGTGGTCGAGGCGACCCGCGAGCGCTACGTGACCGCCTACGAGCAGCTGACCGGCACCACGTTCCGCTGAAGGCCACTACGGTCCGCTGACGTGCAACTGACGCGCGCGGGCATCTCCTCCCGGTGCGGCGGGTCCGGGAACGACCTGCTGCTCCTCCTGCACGGGCTGGGCGCCACGGGCGCGGTGTGGAACCGGTTGCTGCCGCTGGTGGAGGCCTCGTGGCCGGGGTCGTGGGCGGTGCCCGACCTGCGCGGCCACGGCCGGTCGGTGGCCGAGCCGCCCTACGGGTACGCGATGCACGCCGCCGACGTGGCCGGGCTGGCGGTCGAGGCCGGGGCCGCGCGGGTGACCGTGCTGGGGCACTCCTTCGGCGGCGTCGTCGGGGCGGTGCTGGCCGGTGGGTGGTACGGCGTCGAGGTGACCCGCGTGGTCGCCGTCGGCGTCAAGATCGACTGGACGGACGACGAGGTGACCCGCGCCCGGTCGCTCGCCGCGCGCCCCCGGCAGGTCTTCCCCACCGCCGCCGAGGCCGCCGACCGGCACCTGCGGCTGGCCGGTCTGAGCGGCCTGGTGGCGCCGGACGACCCGGTCGCGCTGGCCGGCGTCCAGGAGGTCGACGGCGGGTTCGCGCCCGCGCTCGACCCGCGCGCGTTCGCCGCGGTCGGGCCGCCGGTGGAGACGGTGCTCTCCCGGGCGGTCGCGCCGCTGCGGCTGGCCGCCGGGGCCGCCGACCCGATGGTCGGGCTCGAGGCGATGCGCCGGGTGGACCCGGACGCGGTGCTCGTCGAGGGCGCCGGCCACAACGCCCACTGGGAGGCCCCCGACGCCGTCTGGTCCCTCCTCGTCGGTTGACGCGGCTGCCCCTCGTCCCGCCGAGATCGCCGGTCTCGGCACCTCTCGCCGTCGATGCCGCCGAGATCGCCGATCTCGGCAAGAGCCTGTGGACGACGGCAGCGAGGGGATGCCGATTGCGGCAGCCTCCCCGCGGTGCCCAGCCGTCGCCCGCGATCCCGGCTCACCGGTCCCGCCACCCGTGCCCTCGCCCGCTCCGCGGGGATCTCCGACCGGGGGCTCCGGCACCCCGCCGTCGCACGGCTGTCGCGCGACACCTACCTGCCCCGGGCTCTGACAGGTGACCGGGAGGCCCGGCTCGCCGCGGTGCTGCTGACCGCGCCGCCCGGTGCCGTCCTCAGCCACCTGACCGCGGCGGACCTGTGGGGCGTCCAGGTCCCGCTGAGGGACCGGGCCGACGTGCGCACGCACCTCATCGTGCCCGGGGGGTCATCGGCCGGCAGCCGGCGCGACCGCCAGGTGCACCGCACACCGCTCACCGAGGACGAGACGACCCGCGTGTCCCGGCTGCCCGTGACCACCCCGGCGCGCACGTGGCGCGACCTGGCCGGCGTGCTGCCGCCCGAGGCGCTGCTCGCCGTCACCGACCAGTTGCTGGACGGGCGGTGTTCCCGCGCCGACCTCGCGCACCAGCTGGCTCGGCGTCCCACCGGCCGGGGCTGCGGGCGGGCGCGCGACGTGCTGCCGGTGGGCGATCCACGGGCCGAGTCGCCGATGGAGTCGGTGCTCCGGTGGCTGGTCCACGCGGCCGGCCTGCCGGCGCCCGTGCTGCAGTACGTCGTCCGCGACGCCTCCGGCACGGCATTGGGGCGCGCCGACCTGGCGTGGCCGGAGCGCAGGGTCCTCGTGGAGTTCGACGGCGACGTCCACCGCGAACGCGACGTGTTCGTCAACGACCTGCGCCGCCAGAACAGGCTCGTCGCGGCGGGATGGACGGTCCTGCGGTTCACGTCGGCCGACGTCCTGGGCCGGGCGGACGAGGTGGTCGCCGAGATCAGGCGGGCCCTGCGCTGACGAGATCGGCGGTCTCGGCGCCATGGTGTGCTGATCCCGCCGAGATCGCCGATCTCGGCGGGAGTCCGGGGAGCCGGCGAGGGACAGCGCGCGGGGAGAGCAGCATCACCCGCACCCCGGCCGGTGGGCCGCGTCACCCCGGTACGCTCGACCGCGTGCCCCAGGTGGTCGTCGACGTCGTGTTGAAGCCGGAGATCTCCGACCCCCAGGGTCAGGCGGTGCTGGGAGCGCTGGGCCGGCTCGGCCACGACAGCATCCGCAGCGTCCGCCAGGGCAAGCACTTCGTGCTCGAGGTCGACGGGACGCCGGACGAGGCGGAGCTGAAGCAGATCGCCGAGACACTGCTGGCCAACCCCGTCATCGAGGACGTCGAGCTGCACCTCCCGACCGACTGAACGGAACCGCTGTGCGCATCGGTGTCATCACCTTCCCGGGCTCCCTGGACGACGTCGACGCCGTGCGCGCGGTGCGGCTGGCCGGCGCGGAGTCGGTGCCGCTCTGGCACGCCGAGCACGACCTCGAGGGCGTCGACGCCGTCGTCCTCCCCGGGGGCTTCTCCTACGGCGACTACCTGCGCGCGGGCGCGATCGCGGCGCGGGCGCCGATCATGCAGGACGTCGTCGACCGGGCCCGCCAGGGCATGCCGGTGCTCGGCATCTGCAACGGCTTCCAGGTGCTCTGCGAGGCCGGCCTGCTGCCCGGCGCGCTCACCCGCAACGGACACCTGCACTTCCGCAACCGCGACCAGGCGCTGCGCATCGAGCGCGCCGACACCGCGTGGACGCACGACTACGCGACCGGCCAGCGGATCGTCGTCCCGGTGAAGAACGGTGAGGGCCGCTACGTCGCCGCGCCCGCCGACCTCGACCGCATCGAGGGCGAGGGCCGGGTCGTCGTCCGGTACGTCGACGGCAACCCGAACGGCTCGATGCGCGACATCGCCGGGGTGACCAGCGAGGACGGCCGCGTCGTCGGCCTCATGCCCCACCCGGAGCACGCGGTCGAGGACCTCACCGGCCCGAGCACCGACGGGCTCGGCTTCTTCACCAGCGTCGTGACGGCGATGGTGGCGGCGTGAGCACCGACAGCGCGACGCAGGGCCTCTCCGACCTCGACACCGGGCCCGGCCGGCTCAGCCACCGGCTCGACACCGTCGAGCTCGCCGCGAGCACCCCGGACGACGAGCAGCCGTTCGCCGAGCTCGGGCTCGAGGCCGACGAGTACGCCCGCATCAGGGACATCCTCGGCCGCCGCCCCACCACC
This sequence comes from Geodermatophilus sabuli, assembly GCF_900215145.1. Classification (GTDB taxonomy): domain Bacteria; phylum Actinomycetota; class Actinomycetes; order Mycobacteriales; family Geodermatophilaceae; genus Geodermatophilus; species Geodermatophilus sabuli. Next base: position 146,788 of record NZ_OBDO01000002.1, read on the forward strand.
GCCGAGCTGGCGATGTACAGCGTCATGTGGAGCGAGCACTGCTCCTACAAGTCCAGCAAGGTGCACCTGCGCCGCTTCGGCGACCTGCCGCCGAGTGACGCGCTGCTGGTCGGCATCGGCGAGAACGCCGGCGTCGTCGACGTGGGCGACGGCTACGCGGTCACCTTCAAGGTCGAGTCGCACAACCACCCGAGCTACGTGGAGCCCTACCAGGGCGCGGCCACCGGGGTCGGTGGCATCGTCCGCGACATCCTGACCATGGGCGCCCGCCCGGTCGCGGTCATGGACTCGCTCCGCTTCGGCCGCGCCGACGCCCCCGACACCGCCCGCGTGCTGCCCGGCGTCGTCGCCGGCGTGGGCGGCTACGGCAACTGCCTGGGCCTGCCCAACATCGGCGGCGAGCTGCTGTTCGACGACTGCTACGTGGGCAACCCGCTGGTCAACGCGCTGTGCGTCGGCGTCATGAGGCACGAGGACGTCCGGCTGGCCAAGGCCGAGGGCGTCGGCAACAAGGTCATCCTGTTCGGGGCACGCACGGGCGGGGACGGCATCGGCGGCGTGAGCGTCCTGGCGTCGGAGACCTTCGACGCCGAGGGCCCGGCCAAGCGGCCCAGCGTGCAGGTCGGTGACCCGTTCACCGAGAAGCTGCTCATCGAGGCGTGCCTGGAGATCTTCGCCGCGGACCTCGTCACCGGCATCCAGGACCTCGGCGGCGCCGGCCTGTCCTGCGCCACGAGCGAGCTGGCCAGCGCCGGCACCGGCGGCATGCACGTCGACCTGGACACCGTGCCGCTGCGCGACTCCACGCTCACCCCGGCCGAGATCCTGATGAGCGAGTCGCAGGAGCGCATGTGCGCGATCGTCGAGCCGGACAAGGTCGACGCCTTCCTCGCCGTCTGCCGCAAGTGGGACGTGCTGGCCACCGTCATCGGTGAGGTCACCGACGGCGACCGGCTCACCGTCGACTGGCACGGCGAGCGCATCGTCGACGTCCCGCCGCGGACCGTCGCCCACGAGGGCCCGGTCTACGAGCGGCCGATGGCCCGCCCGGCCGACCTCGACGCCCTGCAGGCCGACGACCCGGCCGCGCTGCCGCGCCCGCAGACGCCCGAGGAGCTCACCGCCCACTGGCTGGCCGTCGTCGCCAGCCCGGACGGCGCGGACAAGTCCTGGGTCACCGAGCAGTACGACCGCTACGTGCGTGGCAACACCGTGCTGGCCCAGCCCGACGACGCCGGCGTGGTCCGCATCGACGAGCAGACCCACCGCGGCATCGCGCTCGCCCTGGACGGCAACGGCCGCTACGCCCGGCTGGACCCGTACACCGGGGCGCAGCTCAACCTCGCCGAGGCCTACCGCAACGTCGCCGTCTCCGGCGCGCGCCCGCTGGCGGTCACCAACTGCCTGAACTTCGGCTCCCCGGAGGAGCCGGAGGTCATGTGGCAGTTCGCCGAGACCGTCCGCGGCCTGGCCGACGCCTGCCGCACCCTCGGCCTGCCGGTCACCGGCGGCAACGTGAGCCTCTACAACCAGACCGGCGACGTCCCGATCAACCCGACCCCGGTCATCGGCGTCCTCGGGGTGCACGAGGACGTCCGGCGCCGGGTGCCCACCGGCTGGCGGACGGCGGGGGAGACGGTGCTCCTGCTCGGCGAGACGAAGCCGGAGTTCGGCGGGTCCGCGTGGGCGTCGGTCGTGCACGGCCACCTCGGCGGCCGCCCGCCGGCGGTCGACCTCGAGGCCGAGCGCGCCCTCGGTGAGCTGCTCGCCGCCCTGTCCCGCCAGGGCCTGGTCGGCTCCGCGCACGACCTCGCCGACGGCGGCCTCGCGCAGGCGCTGGCCGAGTCGGCGCTGCGGTACGGCGTCGGCGCCCGGCTGGGCCTGTCCGGGGACCCTTTCCCCGCGCTGTTCAGCGAGTCCGCCGCGCGCGCCGTCGTCACCACGTCGGACCCCGAGGCGGTGCGGACCGCCGCCGAGGCGGCCGGTGTCACCGTCACCGAGCTCGGGACGACGGGCGGCGACGTGCTCGCGGTCGAGGGCGTGGGCGAGCTGCCGCTGGCCGGGCTGCGCGCCGCGTGGAGCGCCACCCTGCCCGCGCTGTTCGGGTCGCCCGAGGCCACGGTGGGCAGGGTGCCGGCGGGGACCGTCCCCACGAGCTGATGCCCGGCCCCATCCCCGCCGAGGAGCTGCGGGCGGCGCTGGCGCCCACGCTGGCCTGGCTGGCGGGGGAGGCCGAGCAGCCGCCCCGGTCGGTGGTGGGCGTCGCGGTGAAGACCAGCGCCCGCTGGCTGGCCCAGCAGGTGCCCGGGCGTTCGGTGGAGCTCCGGGTGCCCCCGCACGTCGCCGTCCAGTGCGTGCCCGGGCCGCGGCACACCCGTGGCACCCCGCCCAACGTGGTCGAGACCGACGCGGCCACCTGGCTGCGGCTGGCCAGTGGCCGGCTCGACTGGGCGACCGCCGTCGCCGACGGGCTGCTCACCGCCAGCGGCAACCGCGCCGACCTCTCCGACCACCTGCCCCTGCCACCCCTCCAGTGACCGTGTCAGGGGCAGAAGTGGCCATTTCTGCCCCTGGACGGCGAACGGCGGGCGCCCCCGCGTGGAGGCACCCGCCGTTCGGTGTGGTCGTCCGGTTCAACCGGTGAAGAGGCTGGCCGCCGTCTTGACCGTCTGGAACAGCCCGTAGGCCAGCGGGACGCCGACGAGGGCCCAGGCGAAGGCGATGAGCCCCGCCGGGGTGTGGGTGGGCTGCTGGTCGCGTGCGGGGGAACTCATCGGGTGGCACTCCGTTCGTGGTCGGCGCGGGCGGTGGCGGGGGTGGTGGCCTTCGGCTCGTGCCACTTGCTGGCGACCGGCCGGACCAGCAGGTTCGCGATGAACCCGACCGCGAGCAGGCCGACCATGATGAACAGCGCGGGCCGGTAGTTGGCCGCGACCAGCTCGCCGGGGGTGCCCTGGGTGTCCAGCACGCTGTTGATGATCAGCGGCCCCGCGATACCGGCGGCCGACCACGCGGTCAGCAGCCGGCCGTGGATGGCGCCGACCTGGAAGGTGCCGAACAGGTCACGCAGGTAGGCCGGGATGGTGGCGAACCCGCCTCCGTAGAACGAGATGATGATCGCGGCCAGGATGACGAACACCCAGGTGGCGCTGCTGCCGACGGTCGCCAGCAGGACGTAGAGCACCAGCCCGCCACCCAGGTAGACCATGTAGATCGGCTTGCGGCCGATGAAGTCCGACGTCGTCGACCAGGCGAACCGGCCGCCCATGTTGAACAACGACAGCAGGCCCACGAAGCCGGTGGCGGCCGCACCCGCGACGAGGGAGCTGCCGTCCTGCCGGAAGAAGTCCTGGATCATCGGGCTGGCCTGCTCCAGGATCCCGATGCCCGCGGTGACGTTGCAGAACAGGACGATCCACAGCAGCCAGAACTGCGGCGTCCTGATCGCGTTGCCGGCCGACACGCTCTCGGTGGTGACCAGCGCCTTCTGCTTCACCGACGCCGGGTCGAAGCCCGCAGGGCGCCAGTCGTCGGCCGGCACCCGGACGATGAACGCGCCGAACATCATGTAGACCAGGTAGACGGCGGCCAGGGTGAAGAAGAGGGCCGAGACCGCACCGCCGGTGGGCACGGACGTCGGGTCGGCACTGTCGTAGCTCGGGTCGTAGAACCCCATGAGCTGGCGGGAGAGCGGTGAGGCGATCAGCGCACCGCCGCCGAAGCCCATGATCGCCATGCCGGTGGCCAGGCCGGGCCGGTCGGGGAACCACTTGATCAGCGTGGAGACCGGGGAGATGTAACCGATGCCCAGGCCGATGCCGCCGAGGACGCCGTAGCCGAAGTACAGCAGCCACAACTGCTGGGTCTCGATGCCCAGCCCGCCGACGAGGAAGCCGGTCACCCAGAAGCAGGCGGAGGTGAACATCGCCGCGCGCGGGCCGTTGCGGTCCACCCACGTGCCGAAGAGCGCGGCGGAGACGCCGAGCATGACGATGGCGATCGAGAAGATGATGCCGATCGCGGTCAGGCTCGCGTCGAAGTGCTCCACCAGCGCCGTCTTGTAGACGCTGGTCGCGTAGGCCTGGCCGATGCACAGGTGCACGGCCAGTGCGGCCGGCGGGATCAGCCACCGGTTGAACCCGGGTCGGGCCACGATGCGCTCGCGCGCCAGGAAACTCGGTACTGCCACGGACGGACCTCCGGTCGAGGGGTGGCCCCGGCTGCACCGGGGTGCGTCACGGGCTCACGCCCACGAAGCCCCGGGGACGTTACGACGGGCCCGGACCTGCCGCGCGGCGACCGTGACCGTTCCGTTGCGAACTCAACGACCGTGGCGGTGCTTCCGCATGCCGGGAGCGGCCGTGGCGGCGTCCGGGGCCCGATCTAGGCTGCCCGCATGGCCTATGAGGTGAAGGGCGTCGTCGCCCGCAGCAAGGGTGCTCCGGTCACCGTCGAGACGATCATCGTCCCCGACCCCGGCCCGGGTGAGGCCGTCGTGGACATCCAGGCGTGCGGGGTCTGCCACACCGACCTGCACTACCGCGAGGGCGGGATCAACGACGAGTTCCCGTTCCTGCTGGGCCACGAGGCCGCCGGCGTCGTCTCCGCCGTCGGTGCGGGCGTCACCAACGTCGCCGTCGGCGACTACGTGGTCCTCAACTGGCGCGCGGTGTGCGGGGAGTGCCGTGCCTGCCGCAAGGGCGCGCTGCAGTACTGCTTCAACACCCACAACGCCAGCCAGAAGATGACCCTGGCCGACGGCACCGAGCTGTCCCCGGCGCTGGGCATCGGCGCGTTCGTGGAGAAGACGCTGGTCCACTCCGGCCAGTGCACCAAGGTCGACCCGGCCGCCCCGCCGACCGCCGCCGGGCTGCTGGGATGCGGCGTGATGGCCGGCGTGGGTGCGGCCATCAACACCGGGGCGGTCCAGCGCGGCGAGTCCGTGGCCGTCTTCGGCTGCGGCGGCGTCGGGGACGCCGCGATCGCCGGGGCGAAGCTGGCCGGCGCGACGACGATCATCGCCGTCGACATCGACGACCGGAAGCTGGAGTGGGCCAAGAAGTTCGGTGCCACCCACACGGTCAACAGCAAGAACACCGACGCGGTGGAGGCCATCAAGGGCCACACCGGCGGCTTCGGCGTGGACGTCGCGATCGACGCCGTCGGCCACCCGGCCGTGTTCGAGCAGGCGTTCTACGCCCGCGACCTGGCCGGCCGTGTGGTGCTGGTCGGGGTCCCGACGCCGGACATGACGATCGAACTGCCGCTGATCGAGGTCTTCGGCCGCGGTGGCGCGACGAAGTCCTCCTGGTACGGCGACTGCCTGCCCAGCCGCGACTTCCCGATGCTCATCGACCTGTACCTGCAGGGCCGCTTCCCGCTCGACGACTTCGTCTCCGAGACGATCGGCATCGACGACGTCGACGCCGCCTTCGAGAAGATGCACCACGGCGAGGTGCTGCGTTCGGTGGTCGTCTTCAAGTGACCGCGAAGACGACGGGCGAGCGAGCATCGCAGCGAGGAACGAGCGAGGAGCGGAACGAGTCCGGAGTCGAGTCATGAGCACCGCGAGGATCGACAAGACCGTCGTCAGCGGGGTCTTCAGCCTCGACGGGCAGGACTTCGACGTCGACAACAACGTCTGGCTGGTCGGCGACGACAGCGAGGTGCTCGTCATCGACGCCCCGCACGACGCCGCGCCGATCCTCGAGGCGGTCGGCGGGCGCACGGTGAAGGCGATCGTGCTCACCCACGGGCACAACGACCACATCACCGCCGCGGTGGCGCTGCGCGAGGCCACCGGGGCGCCGATCTGGTTCAACCCGGCCGACCGGATGCTGTGGGACGTCGTCCACCCGGATGCCGCCCCCGACCACGAGCTGGCCGAGGGCACCCGGTTCGAGATCGCCGGGACGACGCTGACGGCGCTGCACACCCCCGGCCACTCGCCGGGCAGCACCTGCCTGCACGCGCCGGACCTCAACACGGTGTTCACCGGGGACACGCTGTTCTGCGGCGGCCCCGGCGCCACCGGGCGGTCCTACAGCGACAAGCCGACGATCCTGGAGTCGATCCGGGCCCGGTTGCTGACGCTGCACGGCGACACCGTCGTCAAGACCGGCCACGGCGACGACACCACCGTCGCCGCCGAGACCGACAACATCCACTGAGCGGTCCGGCGGCCGGGTCCTCTGGTCACCTCAGGTGACCGGCACACGTCGCTGGGCGGAGGCGAAGCCCAGCCACGTGTGCCGGTTGCCGGCCCAGCACCAGCCGACCTTCGGGGCGTCGCGCCGCTCGCGGCCGTCGCGGCCGGTGCCGTTGCTGATCCACAGCGCCGGGGTCCGGGCGTCCAGCGCCCCGTTCGGCCGGCGCCGCCGCGAGGCGATCGTCATGAAGCAGTGGTTGCGGTCGAGGACCTCGGGCGCCTGCAGCACCCAGTGGATGCCCTCCGTCAGCGTCAGCGGCGTCCGGCCGGCGCCGGTGAGCGCCGGCAGCGCCTCGTCAGGGCTCCAGTTCGCCATCGCGTCCCCACGGTCCAGGCCCTCCAGCACGTAGACCGGCCCGGAGGGCAGCTCGACACCCTCGATCGGGACGAAGGCGTCGACGTCCGTCATGTCGGTCACGACGAAACCGCGGCGGCCCCGCAGCTCCAGCAGCGGCGCGAGCGCCGAGGCCGGCGCCCGGTCGGGGGACAGCACGAGCAGCGCGCCGGTGGTCTGCACGTGTGCGGCACAACTGCGCAGGTCCGCGGCCGACAGCCCGGCCACCTCGTGCGCGCCGAGGGTGATCAGCCGCTCGGCCTGGTCGGTGGTGGTGGGCAGGGCGGTCGGCACGGGCACCTCCGGTGCAGCGTGGGACGGGGCTGGGGGTCAACGCGCCGGCCGCCGTCCCGGGTTCCCGGGGTGGCGACGCGGAGGACCGCGGGGACGTGGGCACGGTCACCCTGTGGATGCCGGGTGATGGGGCCCACCCCGGTACCGTGGGGTGCGTGCCTCGCGGTGATGGACGGCTGACGCACGACCTCGACCCCCAGTCTCCCGGACCCCAGGACGCCTGTGGCGTCTTCGGCGTCTGGGCGCCGGGGGAGGAGGTCGCGAAGCTCACCTACTTCGGTTTGTACGCCCTGCAGCACCGAGGTCAGGAGGCGGCCGGGATCGCGGTGTCCGACGGCGCCTCGGTCGTCGTCTACAAGGACCTCGGGCTGGTCAGCCAGGTCTTCGACGAGGCGACCCTCAACAGCCTGCACGGGCACCTCGCCGTGGGGCACACCCGCTACTCGACGACCGGCGCGTCGACGTGGGAGAACGCCCAGCCCACGTTCCGCACCACCGACGCCGGCACCGGCCTGGCGCTGTGCCACAACGGCAACCTGGTGAACACCGCCGAGCTGGCCGTCACGGCCGCCGACGCCGGGGTGCGGGGGGTCTTCACCTCCACCACCGACTCCGACCTGGTGACGGCGCTCATCGCCGCCCGGCCCGACCTGTCGGTCGAGGCCGCCGCGATGGAGGTGCTGCCGCAGCTGCGCGGCGCCTTCAGCTTCACCTTCATGGACGAGACCACCCTGTACGCCGCCCGCGACCCGCAGGGCGTGCGCCCGCTGGTGCTGGGCCGGCTCGAGCGTGGCTGGGTGGTGGCCAGTGAGACCGCGGCCCTGGACATCGTGGGCGCCTCGATCGTGCGCGAGGTGGAGCCCGGGGAGCTGATCGCCATCGACGAGGACGGACTGCGCAGCCAGCACTTCGCGGCGGCCGAGCCGAAGGGCTGCGTCTTCGAGTACGTCTACCTGGCCCGCCCCGACACCACGATCAGCGGCCGCGGCGTGCACGCCGCGCGCGTGGAGATCGGTCGTCGGCTGGCCAAGGAGCACCCGGCGGACGCCGACCTGGTCATCCCGGTCCCGGAGTCGGGCACCCCGGCCGCGGTCGGGTACGCCGAGGCCAGCGGCATCCCCTACGGCCTCGGCCTGGTCAAGAACTCCTACGTGGGCCGGACCTTCATCCAGCCCTCGCAGACGATCCGCCAGCTGGGCATCCGGCTGAAGCTCAACCCGCTGCGCGACGTCATCCGTGGCAAGCGGCTGGTCGTCGTCGACGACTCGATCGTGCGGGGCAACACGCAGCGGGCGCTGATCCGCATGCTGCGGGAGGCCGGCGCGGTCGAGGTGCACGTGCGGATCTCCTCGCCGCCGGTGAAGTGGCCGTGCTTCTACGGCATCGACTTCGCCAGCCGGGCCGAGCTGATCGCCAACGGTCTGGACGTCGACGGCGTCCGGGCCTCGATCAACGCCGACTCGCTGGCCTACGTCTCCGAGCAGGGCCTGATCGCCGCCACCGAGCAGCCGGTGAACCGCCTGTGCACCGCGTGCTTCACCGGCCAGTACCCGATCCCGCTCGGCGAGACCGAGGTGCTGGGCAAGCACCTGCTGGAGGGCATCGGCCGGCGGGTGGACGCCACCACCACCCGGTCGGTCAGCGGCTGGACCGGCCAGCAGGCCGGCAGCGCCACCGTCCCCGGTGGTGCCGACGACGCCCTGAGCCGCCCGTGAGCGAGCGCGGGGGCGCCGGGGAGAGCGCGTTCACCTACGCCGCCTCCGGCGTCGACATCGACGCCGGGGAGCGGGCGGTCACCCTCATGCGGACGGCGGTGGAGGGCACCAACCGCCCGGAGGTCGTCGGCGGACTCGGCGGGTTCGCCGGACTGTTCGCCCTCGACACCGCGAAGTACCGCCGGCCGCTGCTGGCCTCCTCCACCGACGGCGTCGGCACCAAGATCGCCCTGGCCCGGGCCCTGGACCGGCACGACACGGTCGGCATCGACCTGGTCGCGATGGTCGTCGACGACCTGGTGGCCTGCGGCGCCGAGCCGCTGTTCCTGCAGGACTACGTCGCCTGTGGCCGGGTCGTGCCCGAGCGCATCGCCGCGATCGTCACCGGCATCGCCACCGGCTGCACGCAGGCCGGCGCGGCGCTGGTCGGCGGGGAGACCGCCGAGCACGGCGACCTCATGGGGGCCGACGACTACGACCTGGCCGCCACGGCCGTCGGTGTCGTCGAGGCCGACGCGGTCCTGGGCCCCGAGCGGGTCCGGTACGGCGACGCGGTGGTCGCGATGGCGTCCTCCGGCTTCCACTCCAACGGCTACTCCCTGGTCCGCCGGGTGGTCGCCGCCGCGGGCCTGGACCTGCACGCCACCCCGGCGGGCCTGTCCCGCCCGCTGGGCGAGGAGCTGCTCGAGCCCACCCGCATCTACGCGCTGGACTGCCTGGACCTGGTGGCGCAGTTCGGCGTCGACGGGGTGCACGCGTACGCCCACATCACCGGGGGCGGGCTGGCGGGCAACACCGCCCGCGTCGTCCCCGACGGCCTGGAGGCGGTGCTCGACCGGGGCACCTGGGCGCTGCCGGCGGCCGTGCGCCTGCTCGAGGAGCACGGGGTGCCGCGCACGGAGTCCGAGCGGGCCTTCAACTGCGGCGTCGGCATGGTCGCCGCCGTCGCACCCGAGGTCGCCGACGCCGTCGTGACCACGCTCACGGACCGCGGCGTGCCCGCCTGGGTCGCCGGCAGGGTGCAGCAGCGCACGACCGACACCGCCACGCGGCTGGTCGGCAGCCACCGCTGACGTCCGGCGCCTGCCCGTCGGGCCGGCGCCGCGAGGTGGGCGCGCAACGACACCGCCGCCCCCGGAGGAGCGGCGGTGTCGTTGCGGTCAGACCGGGAGGTGCGGACGCACCCGGGTCAACGGCTGGTGGCCCAGTCGTCGTCCGAGTCGTCGTCCGCCCAGCGGTCGGTGTACTCGTCGTCCTCGTCGTCGTCGGTCGCCCGGTGAGGAGCGGCGTACGACGACGGTGATCCGGCCAACTCGCGCTGGAGAGCGGAGAGGTCGGTGTTCGGTGAGCTGTACTTGAGCTCACGGGCCACGCGTGTCTGCTTGGCCTTCGCTCGGCCGCGCCCCATCGGCTCGACCCCCTCGTTACGGAGTACGGGAGCCCAGCTCCGGGCTGGACGGCCCGCGTGGCGACCCCGACTGAGTGACTGTGTCTCGACCGAGCTTACGACACGGATCGGCGACGGGCACGGGTCTCCCCCCGCTGTCCCCCGCTCGGGGGCGGAACGAGCGCCGGACCAGGCCGTTCCCGGCTCAGCGCGGCAGCCGGATGGTGGCCAGCCGGCCGACGGCGGCCATCCGCTCCTCGGCCAGCCGGTCGGCGGCGACGGCAGGGGAGACGCCCTGCTCCTCGGCGGCCCGGAAGACGCGCAGCGCGACGTCGAAGATGCCGGCGGTCCTGGCCTCGGCGCGGACGAAGGAGAACCCGTGCCGCTCGTCCTCGACCTGGATCACGCCGCCGGCGTTGACCAGGTAGTCGGGCGCGTAGAGGATGCCGCGGCGCAGCAACTGCTCGGCGGTGCCGTCGTGGGCCAGCTGGTTGTTGGCGCCGCCGCAGACGACCTCGGCCTCCAGCGCCGCGACGGTCTCGTCGTCCAGGGCGCCCCCGAGGGCGCAGGGCGCGTAGACGTCCGAGGGGGTGCGGACGAGCGTCGCGGTGTCGGCCACGGCGTCCACGGCGGGGTGGCGGGCCAGCACCCGCTCCACGGCGCCGGCGTCCACGTCGGTGACCACGACGTCCGCGCCGTCCTCGACCAGCCGGTCGACCAGCCAGCCGCCCACCTTGCCGACGCCGGCCACGGCGACCGTGCGCCCGGCGAGGGACGGCTTGCCCCAGCGGTGCTGCGCGGCGGCGCGCATGCCCTGGAAGACGCCGTAGGCGGTGAGCACCGAGGAGTCGCCGCAACCGCCGTACGCCTCGGACCGGCCGTGCGCGAAGCGGGTCTCCCGCGCGACGACGTCGAGGTCGGCGTTGTAGGTGCCCACGTCGCAGGCGGTCAGGTAGCGGCCGCCCAGGGACTCGACGAACCGGCCGTAGGCGCGCAGCAGCGCCTCCGTCTTGTCGGTGTGCGGGTCGCCGATGATGACCGCCTTGCCGCCGCCGAGGTCCAGCCCGGCGAGGCTGTTCTTGTAGGCCATGGCCTTCGACAGGGCCAGGGCGTCGGCGACCGCGGCGTCCTCGCTGGGGTACGGGTAGAACCGGGTGCCACCGAGGGCGGGGCCCAGTGCCGTGGAGTAGATGGCGATGACCGCGCGGAGTCCGGACCCGGGGTCGGAGCAGAAGACGACCTGTTCGTGACCGGAGCCGAGAACGTCCACGCGGGGAGCGTAGAACGCGCAGGATCCCCGACCGGGTGCCCGGGAGGGTGGGTCTGCGCCGCGCCTGCACGCGGGGGCGGGCATGATCCTGGGTCGGAACCCCCACCGACCCGGAGGACGACGGACCCATGGCTGCACCCAAGCGACTGCTCGCACTGGCCGTCGCGGCGCCGTTGTTGCTCGCCGCCTGCACCACCGAGGGCGGCAGCGGGGACAGCGGGGGTGGAGGTGGCGGCGGCGGCGCCGACAGCGGCGGGGACCTCTCCTTCGCCGTGGTCACCCACGGCTCGGCCGGGGACGCCTTCTGGGACGTCGTGCAGAACGGCGCGGAGGCCGCCGGCGAGGACCTCGGGGTCTCCGTGGACTACCAGAGCGACGGCGACCCGCAGCGCCAGTCCCAGCTCATCGACGCCGCGGTCAACCAGGACGTCGACGGCCTCGTCGTCTCGATGGCCAACCCCGACGCGCTGCAGGACTCCATCGAGGTCGCCGTCGCCGCCGGCATCCCGGTCGTGACGATCAACTCCGGCGGGGACCGGTCGGCGGAGTTCGGCGCCATCGGACACGTCGGCCAGGACGAGGTGATCGCCGGGCGGGGCGCCGGGGAGCGGCTGGCCGCCGACGGCGTGCAGAACGTGCTGTGCGTCGTCCACGAGGCCGGCAACATCGGCCACGAGCAGCGCTGCGCCGGCGCGGCCGAGGGCCTGGGGCGGCAGCTGACGCCGCTGCAGGTGGACATCAACGACCTGCAGGGCGCGCAGTCGACCATCACCTCGCAACTGCAGAGCGACCCGAGCATCGACGGCGTCCTGACACTGAACTCCGCGGTGGCCGCGGTCGCCGTCGCCGCGGCGTCCGACGCCGGGTCCGACGCCGCGATCGCCACGTTCGACCTCAACCAGGACGTGATCAGCGGCATCCAGGCCGGCGACATCTCCTTCGCCGTCGACCAGCAGCAGTTCGAGCAGGGGTACCTGCCGGTCGTGATGCTCAAGCTGTACGCGCAGAACCTGAACACCGTCGGTGGCGGCCAGCCGGTGCTCACCGGGCCCGGCATCGTCGACGCGGACAACGTCGACGAGATCGCCGACCTGGCCTCGGCCGGCACCCGATGAGCAGGCCCCGCTGAGTACCGCCACCGACGCAGCGCCCGCCCGGGCCGACGAGCGGGTCGCCGCCGTCGGCCCGCTGCGGCGGCTGCTGGTCAAGCCCGAGCTCGGCGCCCTCATCGGCGCCGTGGTGATCTTCACGTTCTTCGCTCTGCAGTCGTCGGTGTTCCGCTCGCTCAGCGGCGTGGCCAACTGGCTGGACCCGGCGTCCACGCTCGGGATCATGGCGGTCGCCGTCGCGCTGCTCATGATCGGCGGGCACTTCGACCTCTCCGCCGGGGTGATGACCGGGACGACGGCGCTGACGGTCGGGATCGTCGCGACGGAGTTCGGCCAGCACATCTGGGTGGCGATCGCGGCGGCGCTGGTCGTCGCGCTGGCCATCGGCTTCCTGAACGGCTGGCTGGTGACCCGCACCGGACTGCCCAGCTTCATCATCACGCTGGGCACGTTCCTGATGCTGCAGGGCCTCAACCTGGGCCTGACCAAGCTGTTCACCGGCACGGTCAGCGCCGGCGGGATCGCCTCGGCCGGCGGCTACGGCAGCGCGGAGTGGGTGTTCGCCTCGCGCCTGGAGGTCGCCGGGGTGGAGTTCCGCGTGGCGATCCTGTGGTGGGTGCTGTTCACCGCGCTGGCCACCTGGGTGCTGCTGCGCACCCGCTTCGGCAACTGGGTGTTCGCCACCGGCGGGGACGAGGTCGCCGCGCGCAACGTCGGCGTCCCCGCGCGGCGCACCACCATCACGCTGTTCATGACGACGGCCGCCGCGGCCTGGTTCGTCGGCACCACCCTGGCCGTCCGGCTGACCTCGGTGCAGGCCAACACCGGCATCGGCCAGGAGCTGATCTACATCGTCGCCGCGGTCATCGGCGGGTGCCTGCTCACCGGCGGCTTCGGCTCGGCGGTGGGCGCCTCGCTGGGGGCGCTCATCTTCGGCATGACCCAGCTGGGCATCGTCTACCTGCGCTGGGACGCCGACTGGTTCTACTTCTTCCTCGGGGTGATGCTGCTGCTCGCCGTCCTGGCCAACCGGCTGGTCCGCCGCTACGCCGAGGCGGCCCGGCGATGACCGACCCCGGGGCCGGGCTGGGCGGACCGGCACTGCTGGAGCTGCGCGACGTCGGCAAGGACTTCGGCTCCGTCATCGCCCTCGACGGCATCAGCACCACGGTGCGGGCCGGCGAGGTCACCTGCGTGCTGGGGGACAACGGCGCGGGGAAGTCCACGCTGATCAAGATCCTCGCCGGGGTGCACCGGCCGGACCGCGGGCAGGTGCTGCTCGACGGGCAGCCGGTGTCCTTCTCGGCGCCGCGCGACGCCCTGGACGCCGGGATCGCCACGGTCTACCAGGACCTCGCGATGATCCCGCTGATGGCGATCTGGCGGAACTTCTTCCTCGGGGCCGAGCCGACCCGCGGGCGGGGGCCGTTCCGCCGGTTCGACTCCGCCCGGGCCAAGGAGGTCACCCGGCGCGAGCTGCTGGCGATGGGCATCGACATCCGCGACCCGGACCAGCCGGTGGGCACGCTGTCCGGTGGCGAGCGGCAGTCGGTGGCGATCGCCCGCGCCGTCCACTTCGGCGCGCGGGTGCTCATCCTCGACGAGCCGACCTCGGCGCTCGGCGTGAAGCAGGCCGGGATCGTGCTGCGCTACATCGCCCAGGCGCGCGACCGCGGCGTCGGGGTGGTCTTCATCACCCACAACCCGCACCACGCCCACCCCGTGGGCGACCGGTTCCTCCTGCTCGGCCGCGGGCGCAGCCTCGGCGACTTCGCGAAGGGGGAGGTCAGCGTCGAGGAGATCACCCGCCTCATGGCCGGTGGCGCGGAGCTCGCGGAGCTCACGACGGAGCTGGAACGGCCCCTGCCGCAGAAAGACGGCAGCTAGGCCTCAAGGTCACCCCTCTGGGTGACGAGAACAAGAGGGACAGGAGGGGAGCAGGCGCTCCGTGGGCACGGCGTGACGACTGTGCCGCGTGTTGGCTTTGTCACCCGGTGTGACGCTGTCACGCTGCGTCAGCCCCCGCCCCTCTTCACCAGGGAGCGTCATGCTGCACAGCCGTCCCCGTCGGCGCGCGTCCGGACCCACCGGGGCCGCGACGCACCGCTCGCGGACGCGTGCTCGTGCCGTGCGGGCCGTGCTCGCCGGGGCGGTGGCCGGCGCGGTGCTGCTGGGCACGGCGGCCCCGGCCGGCGCCGCTCCCGCGCCGCCGCCCAACCCCAGCGACGCCGAGATCGGCCAGGCGCGGTCGGCCCAGGACGCCGCCGCCGCCGAGGTGGGCCGGATCGCCGCCCTGGTCGCCGCCGCCGAGGGTGAGCTGGAGCGCTACGCCGTCCAGGCCGAGGCCGCCGGTGCCGCCTACCTCGCCGCCGAGGAGGCCCTCACGCAGGCCCAGGCCGCCGCCGAGCGGACCGCGGCGGAGCTGCAGGTCGCCGCGGAGGCAGTCGCCGCCGCCACCGCCCGCATCGCCGGCTTCTCCCGGGACAGCTACATGAACGGCAGCACGCTGTCGACCGCGGCGGTGCTGCTCGAGGCCGAGGGTCCGGCCGAGCTGGTCCAGCGAGCGGCGATGCTCGACTACGTCTCGGAGAACCAGCTCGACGTCCTCGGCCAGCTCGAGGTCGCCCGGGTCCAGCAGGCCAACGCCGACTCCGCCGCCCGCGCCGCCCGCGACGAGATGGCCGCCGCCGAGGCCGCGGCGGAGGAGGCCAAGGCCGCCGCCGACAGCCAGCTGTCGGCCCAGCAGGCCGCCTACGACCAGGTCGCCGCGCAGAAGGCGAGCTACGACCAGCAGTTGCAGGCCGCGCAGATCCAGTTGCTGCAGCTACAGGGCGCCCGGGACGCCTACCAGGCGTGGCAGCAGCAGAAGGCCGCCGAGGAGGCGGCCGCCGCCGCCGCGGCCCGGCGCGCCGCCGAGGAGGCCGCCGCCGCGGCCGCGGCCGCCCGGTCGGCGGCCTCCAGCGGGAGCGGCGGGGCGAGCGCGAGCCCCGGGCGTTCGGGCGGGTCCGGCCCGTACGTGAAGCCGACCTCCGGCCGCACGTCCAGCTGCTTCGGCTGGCGGTGGGGTGCCCTGCACGGCGGCGTGGACATCGCCGCGCCGATCGGCACCCCGGTGTACGCCGCCCACTCCGGCGTCGTGCAGCGGGTCGGCACCGCGACCGGCTTCGGCTACGCCGTCTACATCCGCGGCGACGACGGCGCGGTGAGCGTCTACGGCCACGTCAACCGCTACTTCGTGCGGGACGGCGAGCGGGTGGTGGCCGGCGAGCAGATCGCCGAGGTCGGCAACCGCGGGCAGTCCACCGGCCCGCACCTGCACTTCGAGATCCACCCGAGCGGGGCCATGTACGGCGGCCAGGTCGACCCGGTGCCGTGGATGCGCTCCCGCGGCGTGAGCATCAGCGGCTGCTGAGGGAGGGCCCCTCGCCCGTCGCGAGCGCGCGGCGGCCACTCCGGGGCGTTCAGCCGGTGGGGGCGGCGCCGCCGAGCCCGCAGTTGGCGGAGATGTAGGTGAGCAGGTTCGTCTGCGCGGCGCCGAGCCCCTGGGTCAGCTGCTGCTCGGCGTCGGCCAGCTGCTGCTGTCCCTCGGGGGTGCTGAGGTCCAGCGTCGCCGCGGTGGCCCCCAGCTGCCGGAGGCTGCCGACGAACGTCTCCCAGTCGCCGGCGATCTCGGCGGGCGGCTCGACCTGCTCCAGCGTGCCCACGATCTGGGGGAGGTTGGCGGCGAGCTCGGCCGGGGTGGCCGTCTGCAGGCTGCTGAAGGTCGAGAACGCCGTCGTCACCTGCCCGCAGAACTCGGCGGCGGCCGGGTCCGGCGCGGTCGTCCCGGCCGGCTCGCTGGTGGCCGACGCCGAGCTCGACGAGGGGGCGCTGGACGAGGCGGCCGGCTCGTCCTCCCCGGACCCGCCGCAGGCGGTGAGCAGCAGGACGGCCGCGGCTCCGGCGACGGCGGAGCGGACGAGGGTGGCGGGCGCGCGCATGGGCGAACGCTAACCGCTGCGCACGACCCCCGGGCGGCGGGCGGGCTACGGTGCCGGTCGTGCAGACCCCGGCCGACCCGCGCACGAGCTGGGACCTCCCGGCGCCCGGCGAGCTGCCGCGGACGGCGGCGCTGGAGCCGCTGGTCACCCGCGTACTCGCCCCCAACCCCTCGCCGATGACCCTCGACGGCACCAACACCTACCTGGTGGGCGCCCCGGGCGCGGGCCAGGCGGTCCTCGTCGACCCCGGCCCCGACGACCATGCCCACCTCGCGGCGGTGGAGGCGGCGCTGGCCGACCGCGGTGCCCGCTGCGTCGCCGTCCTCGTCACCCACCACCACGGCGACCACGCGGAGGCCGCGCTGCCCTGGGGTGCCCACTTCGGCGCACCGGTGGCGGCCGCCGACCAGCGCGTCGCCGGGCCGGGCGGGCGGGTGCTGGCGCCGGGGGAGCGGCTCGGGCTGGCCGGGACGACGCTGGACGTCGTGCCGACGCCGGGGCACACCGCCGACCACCTGGCGTTCCGGCTGGAGTCGGGTGCGGTGCTCGTCGGCGACCACGTGCTCGGCCGCGGGACGTCGGTGGTGACCCATCCCGAGGGGGACGTCCTGGCCTACCTGGAGTCGCTGCGCCGGGTGCACGACCTCGGTCCCAGCGCGCTGTACTGCGGGCACGGGCCGGAGCTCACCGAGGATCCGGGCGCGGTCCTGGACTTCTACCTGGCCCACCGCGCGATGCGGGAGGAGCAGCTGCTCGCGGCGCTGGCCGAGGGACCCCGGACGGTCGACGAGCTGGTCGCCACCGTGTACGCGGCGGTGCCGCGGGAGGTGTGGCCGGCCGCCGCCCAGTCCACCCGCGCGACGCTGGTGAAGCTGCTCGCGGAGGGCCGCGTGGAGGGCCGGCTCGACGGGCCGGTGCGCCGGGCGTGAGCCAGGTGGCGGTGGTCCGCGCCGCCGACAGCGAGCGCGACCAGCGGCGGGCGGCCGCCGCGCTGCGGGCCGCGGGCCTGACCCCGGGCGACCGGCTGCTGGTGTCGGCGGCGTCCTCGCCGGCGCTGCTGGCCGTCGTCCTCGGGGCGCTGCGCACCGGGGTGGTCCCGGTCGTGCTCGACCCCGCACTGCCGGCCGCCGAGCGGGCCGGTCTGGCCACCGACGCCGACCCCGGGCTGGACGTCGGCGCCGAGCCGGCCCGGCTCCTGACCGGGACCGACGAGGCCGAGCTGGCCGACGTCCCGCTGGCCCGGCCCATGCACTACACCTCCGGGACCACCGGCCGGCGCAAGGGCGTGTGGTCCGGCGTGCTCGCCGAGGACGACGCCCGCGCGCTCGCGGCCGAGGAGATCGACCTGTGGGGCTTCGTCCCCGGCGACCGGCACCTGGTGCTCTCCCCGCTGCACCACTCGGCGCCGCTGCGCTTCGCCGTGCACACGCTGCTGGCCGGCGGCGAGGTGCTGCTCCCCGGCCCGTTCGACGCCGGCCGGGCGGCGGAGGCGATCACCACGCTGCGCCCGACCACCGCGTTCTGCGTGCCGACCCACCTGCAGCGGCTGATCGCACACCGCGACGTCGACTGGTCCTCCTTCCGGCGGCTGGTGCACGCGGGCGCGCCCTGCCCCGAGCCGCTCAAGCGGGCGGTGCTGGCCGCGTTGCCCGGGGGCAGCGTCTGGGAGTTCTACGGCTCCACGGAGGCGCAGTTCACCGTCTGCTCGCCCGAGGACTGGCTGGCCTCCCCCGGGTCCGTCGGCCGGGCCCGGCCGGGACGGCGGCTGGAGACCGACGAGCGCGGCCAGCTGTGGTGCGCGGTGCCGCGGTGGGCGCGGTTCGAGTACTGGCGGGCACCGGAGAAGACGGCGGCGGCCTGGCGTGGTGACCGGGTCACCGTCGGCGACCTCGGTCGGGTGGACGACGACGGTGTGGTGTGGCTCGACGGGCGGCGGGAGGACCTCGTCATCTCCGGCGGGGTCAACGTCTACCCGGCCGAGGTGGAGGCGGTGCTCGACGCCCACCCCGGGGTCGTGGAGAGCGCGGTCGTCGGGGTGCCCGACGAGCAGTGGGGCCAGCGGGTGGTCGCCGCGTACGTGGGCCCGGTCGACCCCGCGGAGCTCGCCGCCTGGGCGCGGGAACGGCTGAGCCCGGCCAAGCGACCGAAGAGCCTGCACCCGGTCACCGAGCTGCCGCGCACCTCCACGGGCAAGGTGCGCCGGCTGGACCTGCCGGGGGTCCTCGGGCTGTGACGATGCCCCCTCCCCCCGAGTGGGACGTCGTCGTCGTGGGCGCCGGGACGTCGGGCGCGCCGCTGGCGGCCCGACTGGCCGACGCCGGACGCCGGGTGCTGGTGCTGGAGGCCGGCGCCGACCACGCCCGCCCCGAGGACTTCCCGCCGGTGTTGCGGGACGCGGCCGCCATGGGCGCCGCCGTGCCCGGTCACCCGGCCAACTGGGACCTGTCGGGGATCCTCACCGAGGAGGTCACCTTCCCGGTGCCGCGCGGCCGGGTCGTGGGCGGGTCGAGCGCGCTCAACGGCGGCTACTTCATCCGGGGCACCCGCGCGGACTTCGACGGCTGGGCGGCCGCCGGGAACGACCTGTGGTCGGCCGACCGGGTGCTGCCCTCCTTCGTCCGCCTGGAGTCCGACCGGGAGTACGGCGACCGGCCCGGCCACGGCAGCGCGGGGCCGGTCCCGGTGCGGCGTCCGCAGGAGGGGCACCCCCTGGCCGACGCCTTCGCCGCCGCGACCGGCGATCTCGGCTTCCCCGCCGAGCCGGACAAGAACGCCGACGGCGCCCCGGGGTACGGGCCGGTGCCGCTCAACGTCGCCGACGGCGTGCGCGCCAACACCGCGATGGCCTACCTGTCCCCGCGGCGGGGGCACCGGGGGTTGACGGTGCGCGGGGGCGTGCACGCGCGGCGCGTCGTCGTCGAGGCCGGCCGCGCCGTGGGCGTGCAGACCGACGACGGCGTCGTCCGCGCCGCGGAGGTGGTGCTCAGCGCCGGCGCGGTCGGCTCGCCGCAGCTGCTGCTGCTCTCCGGCATCGGCCCGGCCGACGACCTGCGCGCCCTCGGCATCGACGTGGTGGCCGACGTGCCCGGGGTCGGGTCGGAGTTCACCGACCACCCCGACCTCTACGTCACCTACCGGCCGGCCCGCCGGCTGCCGATGCCGCGGGACCTCCACCCGCTGCACGGCGTCCTCCACACCACCTCCGACGGCGGCGGCACCCCCGGCGACCTGGAGGTGATGCCCTGGCTCAAGCCGTTCAGCCGGGTCATGCTCGACCGCTCGGCCGGCTCCCGGCTGGCCGGCGTGACCGACGTGCTGCGGCGCCCGGCGGACACCGTGCGCGCCCTGCGCGGGGCCTCGCTGCACCGCCTGGTCGACACGGCGCGGCGCCGCGACGACCTGTTCCTCGGCGTCGCGCTGCAGGCCGAGGACAGCCGCGGACGGTTGAGCCTCACCTCGGCCGACCCGCGCGTGCAGCCGCGGATCGAGTACCGCTACCTCACCGAGGCGTCCGACCGGCGGCGGATGCGGGAGGTGGTCCGGCTGGCGGCCGAGCTGCTGCGGGCGCCGTCCCTGGCCCCGCTGGTGGCCGAGCGGACCGGCCTGCCCGACGACGTCCTGACCGACGACCGGCAGCTGGACCGCTGGGTCCGCCGGCACCTGGCCACCGCCGTCCACCTGGCCGGGACGGCGCGGATGGGACCGGCCGGCGACCCGGGCGCGGTGGTCGACCAGCACCTGCGCGTCCGCGGCGTGGAGGGGCTGCGGGTGGTCGACACCTCGGTCATGCCGTGGGTGACCACCCGCGGGCCGGCCGCGACCGCGGTGATGATCGGCGAGCGGGCCGCGGAGCTGATGACCGGGGCGTGAGCGGTCAGCCGGGCGGCGGGACCAGCGGGAGGCCCGCGGGCGGGAAGGGTTCCGGTGGCCCGGCGGTGAGCACCGGCAGCATCGCGTCGTGCCAGACCTGGGCGCCCCGCCCGCCCCCGAAGCCGCCGACGTCCTGGTTCTGCTTCGGGTTGAGCACCATCACGCTCGCCGCGTACCGCGGGGTGTAGCCGACGAAGGCCACGGAGAAGCGGTCCTGGCTGGTGCCGGTCTTGCCCGCGACCTGGTGGCCGGGGACGGCGGCGCGGGTGCCGGTGCCGATGGGCAGGGCGGTGTCCCCGACCAGGATCTGGTTGAGGGTGGTGGCGACCTCCGGCCGGATCGCCCCCGGCTCACAGGACGGACCGGTCGGCACCGGTGTGCCGTCCGGGCCGGCCAGCGGCCGCCCGTTGCGGTCGAGGACCTCGGTGACCGGGGTGGGCGTGCAGCGGGTGCCGCCGGCCCCCAGGGTCGAGTAGGCGCTGGCGAGGGCGAGCGGGCTGGTCGCCTCCGGGCCGAGGGTGAACGAGCCGCGGCGTTCGGCCACGACCCGGTCGGCGACCGGGTCCAGGGAGGACAGCCCCATCCGCTGGGCGGCCCGGACCGGGCCCTCGACACTGCCGAGCTGGTCCTCCAGGGCGACGAAGTAGGTGTTGGAGGAGCGGATCAGCGCCTCGGTCATCGTCAGCGTGGGTGGGAAGTCGCCGACGTTCTCGACGACGTAGGGCCCCGCGCCGTCGCGGTACACCTGGGAGACGTAGGGGTCGCTGGTGGTGATCGTGTGCCAGGGCGGGAAGCCGCGCTCCAGCGCCGCTGCCGCGACGAACACCTTGTAGGTGGAGCCCGCCCCCTGGCTGGCCGCGACGTTGAGGTTCACCGACTCCTGGGCCGGGTCGTCGGCGTCGTAGCCGAACCGCCGGTTCACGCTCATCGCCAGCACGTGACCCGTGCCCGGTTCGACGGCGGTGAAGATCGCGGCCAGCGGGTCGCCCATCGGCAGGCTGGCCAGCACCGCGGCGTCGCCCGAGGTCTGCACGTCCGGCCGCAGCGTCGTCCGGATGGTCAGCCCGCCGTCCTCCAGCCGCTCCTGGGAGATGCCCAGGACGTCGGTGAGGTGGCGCTGCAGGAAGTCGCAGAAGAAGCCGCCGATCACGGCGTCGACGCAGCCGTTGCGCGGGGCCCGCGCGGGAGCGGTCTCCACCGGCGCGGCCGAGGCCTCGGCGAGCTCCTGGTCGGTGATGTGCCCGAGGTCGTGCATGCGGGTGAGCACCTGGTCGCGGCGCTCGCGGGCGCGCTCCGGGTCGACGAGCGGGTTGTCGGCCGCGGGTGTCTGGACCAGCCCGGCCAGCAGCGCGGCCTGGGGGAGGGTGAGGTCGGCGGCGTCCACGCTGAAGTAGGTCTGCGCCGCGGCCTGGATCCCGTAGGCACCCTCGCCGAAGTACACGAGGTTGAGGTAGCGGGTGAGGATCTCCTGCTTGGAGTACGTCTCCTCCAGGGCCAGTGCCAGCCGGGCCTCACGCAGCTTGCGGGCCAGGCTCTGCTCGATGGCCGCCTGTTGCTCCTCCGGCGTCGAGGCGGTCTCCAGCAGCGTCTGCTTGACCAGCTGCTGGGTGATGGTCGAACCCCCCTCCTCCACGGACCCCGCGGTCAGGTTCCGCACGAGCGCGCGCAGGGTCCCCTCGACGTCGAGCCCGTTGTGCTGGTGGAAGCGCGCGTCCTCGATGTCGACCAGCGCCTGCTCCATGACGTCGGCGATCCGGTCGGCGGCCACCGGGGTCCGGTTGTGCCGGTAGAAGTGCGTGATCAGCGAGCCGTCGGCGGCGAGGACGACGGTGTTGCCCGCGGGGGTGGCGTCGGTCAGCTCCACCGGGAGCGGCGCCAGGAGGGACGCGGAGCTGCTGGCGGCCACGCCGGGGCCCACGACCCACGGGGACAGGAGGGCGGCGACCAGCGCGCCGGCCAGTGGCAGGGCGAGGAGCAGCAGCCCGGCCGCCCGCAGCCGGCGGAGCGGGGGCTCCCCGTCCGCCCGGGTGGTGTGCGACCGAGCCATGTCCGACCTCGCCGGCGTCGAGCCACCCGGTGTGAGCGGTTGGACGCGGTCCGATCATGGCGCACGCCGACGTTCCGGAACAGTCGGCAGCGCGCGGCCGGCGGCCGGGAGCCGGAGCGTCCCGGCGGCGCGCTGCCCGCAGCCGCCGGGACGCCGGGTCAGGGGGCGGTCAGCGGGCCGCCGGGATCTCCGAGGTCGGCACCGGCTCGGACCACGCGTCGGGGTGGGCGCGGCCGGTGGCGGCGACCCACCCGGGGCTCCCGGCCGTCGGCGCGGACCCGCGGGTGGCCGGACGGGCGCTCAGGCTGACGATGAGCGCGAGCAGGGCGACCAGTCCGACGAGGACCCCGCCGATCACCAGGAGCGTCGTGAACATGTCCTGACGGTAGGTGCCGGACCGCTCCGTGCCACAGGGCGAATGCCCACCGACATCGGGCGGCCGGTGCACAGGATCTGACGGACCGCGACCCGCTCGTCACACCCGTCACTGGAGGATCGGCACAGGTGCACGGCGGACGTCGGATCGGGGTATGGGAGCGGGACGTCGTCGACAGGAGGAACCGTGCCCGACCTGCCCCGCACGGCCGGACGGGTCGTCGGCATCCCGCTCGGCGCGCTGGCCCGCCGCCGCTCCGGGAAGCCGATGCACCCGCGCGGCGTCGTCGTGGACGGCGTCCTCGACCGCACCGGTGGCCCGGAGGCCGAGGGCGTGCCGTGGCTGGCGGAGGAGGGCAGCCGGGAGGTCCTCGTGCGGCTGTCCCGCGGCGCCGGGCTGCCCGCCCGGCTACCGGACCTGCTCGGCCTGGCGGTCCGCCTCCCGGGCGAGCCGCCGGTCGACCTGCTGCTGTCCGGCACCGGCCGGGGCCGGCTGACGCGCTTCCTGCCGGCGTTCCGGCGGGACGCCGCGAGCACCTACTCCTCGCTCATGGGGTACCGGTCCGACGCCGGGACGCTGCACCTCGCGGCCTGGCCGGAGTCGTCAGTGCCGCTGCCGAGCGAGCCGGGGCCGCTGGCCGCCGCGATCACCGCCGGCCGTCCGGTGTTCACCCTCGCGGTCGCGCGGGGCGGCGGCGCCTGGCACCCGTTCGGCCGGCTGCGGTTGCTCGCGCCGGTCGCGGAGCTCGACCCCGACCTGCGGTTCGACGCCGTCCGGAACCCGCCGCCGGGGCTCGTGCCCGACGGTCCGATGGCGCGCTTCCGCGCACCGGCCTACGCCGCCGCCCGCGATGGCCGGGAGGGGGAGCCCACCCAGCGCCTCAGCTGACCGCGGCCAGCCCCTCGTCCAGCGCCGTCCACGGCTCCAGCTGCGCCCCTGCGGCCCGGTGCCGGC
Source organism: Geodermatophilus sabuli (assembly GCF_900215145.1). Taxonomy (GTDB): domain Bacteria; phylum Actinomycetota; class Actinomycetes; order Mycobacteriales; family Geodermatophilaceae; genus Geodermatophilus; species Geodermatophilus sabuli. Next base: position 170,332 of record NZ_OBDO01000002.1, read on the forward strand.
GGGCCTCGTCGGGACCGAGCGCGGCGGTGAGGGCGTCCTCGAGCCGGCGGGCGAGGGGCTGCAGCGGAGGCCAGACGGCGACGCCGGTCCGCGACCGGGTGGCCGCGGCGGCGCCGGCGAGCCGGGCGGCCTGGGGCGCGTCCCCCTCGGCGAGGGCGAGGGCGGCCAGCCCGTCGAGGCAGTAGGCGAGGCCCTCCAGGTCGGAGAGCCGCCGGTGCAGCCCGGCGGCGTCGGTCAGCGCGGCGCGGGCCGCCGCCCGGTCGCCGGTTCCGAGGGCGTCCAGGGCGAGCTGGTCGCAGAGGGTGGCCGTGAGGCGGTCGTCGCCGAGGGCGCGGGCCGCCTCGAGCGCCTCCCCGTGCAGCCGGGCGGCCTCGGCGGGGACCCCTGCCAGGACGGCGACGGCTCCGCGGAACAGCTGGGCGAACGCCACCGACCAGGTGTCGCCGCTGGCCTGCAGGGCGGCCACCGCGGCGTCGAGGGTGGGCGCGAGGTCGGGGTCGCCCGGCGGCAGGGTCATCGCCAGGCCGTTGAGCGCGTGGCCCAGCAGCCAGGCGTCACCGTGCCCCCGGGCGTCGGCGACGAGCCGCTCCAGCAGCGGCCGGGCCTCCGCGACGCGGCCGAGGGCGACCCGGGTCGCGGCGCGGGCCCAGAGCAGCCGCCCGGCCGCCTCCGGCGGCAGCCGCGCGGCCGACGGCAGCGCGGCGGTGCGCTCGGCCAGCACCGCCATGTCGGGGAGCAGCCCCCGCGCCCACCACCAGCGGGCCAGCGGTGCGGTCAGCCGGACGGCGAGCTCGGCGTGGTCACCGTCCACGGCCCAGCGCAGGGCCGCCTGCAGGTCGGCGGCCTCGGCCTCGAGCCGGGCGAGCCAGAGCCGGTGCCCCGGGCCGGACAGCGCCGCGCCCGCCTCACGGGCGAACCCGGCGAGGTGCTCGGCGAGCCGGCTGCGGGCGGCCTCCTCCTCGCCGCGCTCCCGCAGCCGCTCGACGGCGAAGGCGCGGACCAGGCCGAGCATCCGGAAGCGCGGCTCGCCGGCGCCGGCGTCGGCGGGCGTGACCAGGCTGTGGGAGACCAGCGAGGACAGGGTCTCCAGGACGTCGAGGTCGTCGTCGACGGCACCGACCGCCTCGGCGGTGTCCAGCGTGAACCCGCCCGCGCAGACCGAGAGCCGGGCGAGCAGGGCCCGCTCCGGCTCGGCGAGGAGGTCGTGGCTCCACGCGATGGTCTCCCGCAGGGTGCGCTGCCGGCCGGGGGCGTCGACGTCGCCTCCGCGCAGGTCCAGTGCGCGGTCCAGTCGGCGCAGCAGCACGGCGGGCGGCAGGGTGCGCACCCGGGCCGCGGCCAGCTCCACCGCCAGCGGCAGCCCGTCCAGCCGGCGGACCACCTCGGCGACGGTCGCCGCGGTCGCGTCGGTCACCGCGAACGACGGGTCGGCGCGGTGTGCACGGGCGGTGAACAGCGCCACGGCGGGAGCGGCCCGCACCTGGTCGGGCCGCTCCTCACCGGGCCCGGGGACGGCGAGCGGCCCGAGGGGCACGTCGTGCTCACCGCGCAGGCCGAGCACCGCGCGGCTGGTCACCAGCAGCTGGGTGCGCGGGCAGCGGGCCAGCAGCGGCGCGGCCGCGGGTGCGGCGTCCAGCACCTGCTCGACGTTGTCCACCACCAGCAGGGCGCGCAGCCCCGCCAGTCGCTCGGCGACCAGGTCCAGCAGCGGACGGCGTCCCTCGGCGGTCACGCCCAGCGCGGCGGCGACCGTGACCGGCACCTCCGCGGGGTCCCGCAGCGGCGCGAGGTCGATCCACCAGACGCCGTCCCGGTCCGGCACGAGGCGCTCGGCGGCGGCCAGCGCGAGCCGGGTCTTCCCGGTGCCGCCCGGTCCGGTGAGGGTGACCAGCCGGACCGCCGGGTCGGTGAGCAGGCCGGTGAGCAGCTCCAGCTCGGCGGTGCGGTCGACCAGCGGGGTCGGAGGGGCGGGCAGCCACCCGGCGGCCAGGCCCGGCGGCTGCGGGCGGGGCGCGGCGAACCGCTCGGTGAGCAGGACCGCCAGGTCGTCGGCGACGAGCTCGGCGAGCTGGTCCGGGTCGTCGTACGGCGTCGTCGAGGCGCCGCCCTCCGCCTGCATGCGGGTGATGAGCCCGGCCAGCCGGGGGTCGCGGGCCGGTGCGGTCCGCCGGACGTAGAGCAGCCGCGGCTTGCCTGCGGACAGGTCGTACTCGTCCTCCAGCCCCGAGACGGTCATCCCGGGCGCGACCCAGCCGTAGCGCTCCCCGTAGACGCCGACGAACACGGCGCTCTGCGCCAGGTAGGCGCGGTAGAGGTCCCGCGGTGGGTGTGGCCGCGCGCCCAGCTCGAACAGCACGGGGGTCAGCCGCATCCGGGTCACCGCCGCGCGCACGGCCCGCCGCTCGGCGGCCAGCTCCTCCAGCGTCGAGGAGACGAAGACCCGCAGCCGCTGGTCGGGGGTGGCGATCGGCGCCGGGGCGTCGTCGGTCACCGGTACCGGTCCGGCCACGGACACCTCCCGACGGGCGCCGACGGCGGCGCCGGGAGCCGGCGCTGTCCGGGGCGAGTCTAGGGACGCCGGAGCGCGGCGGAAAAGCCGTGACAGCACCCGTGGCCGGTGGTTCGATGCCCCAGTCCGAGACCGTGGCACGGGGATCCAGGCACCGGAGGTCCGAGTGGACACCTCGGCGACGTACACCGAGGCGCCGGCCCCGCCGGTCCGCCGGCTGGTCCCCGCGATGCGCGCCCTGCTCGTCGTCTTCGCGGTGCTCACCGCGATGGCCGTCGGGTCGCTGTTCGTCCTCGCCGAGCAGACCGACGAGACGTTCGCCTGGACGATCCGGCCGCCGCTCACCGCGGCGTTCCTCGGCGCGGGCTACGCCGCCGGGTGCGTGCTCGTCGTCCTCTCGCTGCGCGACGGCGTGTGGGCCCGCACGCGGGTGCCGATGCTGACGATCCTGGTCTTCGTCGTCCTGACCCTGGTGGCCACCCTGGTGCACGTGAACCGGATGCACTTCGACGACGACTTCGGCGGGCTGCCCCTGCTGCCGAAGGTGGCGGCCTGGTTCTGGCTGGCCGTCTACGTCGTCGTCCCGGTGGGCATGGTCGTGCTGATCTGGTGGCAGGAGCGGGCACCCGGGGACGACCCGCCTCCCCTGGACCCGGTGCCGCGCCCGCTGCGCATCGCCCTGGCGGCCGAGTCGGCGGTCCTGCTCGGCGTCGGCCTCGCGCTGTTCGTGGTACCGACGTCGGCCACGACGCTGTGGCCATGGCCCCTGACCCCGTTCACCGGGCGCGTCATCGCCGCCTGGCTGGTCGCCTTCGGGGTGGCGACGGCGCTGGCGGCCGTGGCCGGGGACCTCGGGCGGCTCCGGACGGCGGCGATCGCCTACACCGTCTTCGGCGTCCTGGTGGCGGTCGCGGTGGTCCGGTACAGCGGTGCCGTCGCGTGGTCCGGCTTGGCGGCGTGGGGATTCGCCGTCCTGGTGGTGGTGGTCATCGCCACCGGAGCCGCGGGCTGGCGGCTGGCCCGCTCTCCGAGTGGCCGGCACCATGGCTGAGGCGCACCACGGCGCGCTGGTCGTCGTCTGCCGGGACGAGATCCCCCGGCTGGCCACGGTCCGGGAGCTCAAGCGGCGCTACGGCGGCGACTACGTGATCATCGCCTGCACCCGGGCCGAGGAGGTGCCGGGGGCGCTGGCCGCCTGGGGGCACCCGCCCGTGGCCGCTCTGCTCGGCGGGCTGGGCGAGGAGGACCCGGACGGGCTCGCGGTGCTCCGGGCGCTGCACGCCCGGCACCCGAGTGCCCTCGCCGTCGCGCTCGTCCGGTGGGGCGCCTGGGAGACCACCCGCCCGATCTTCGAGGCGCTGACCCTCGGACAGCTCGACCGGTGGGTCTACGCACCCGAGGAGTACGTCGACGAGGAGTTCCACCGGGCGGTCACCGAGGTCCTCGACGAGTGGACGTCGCGTCAGGGCAGCGGACGCGAGGCGGTGGTGATGATCGGTGACCGCTGGTCGTCCCGAGCCCAGCACCTGCGCGACCAGATGACCCGCAACCGCATCCCCCTGGGCTTCTACGAGGCGTCGTCCCCGCGCGGCCAGGCGCTGCTCGACGGGCTGGAGCTGCAGTCGCCCCGGCTGCCGGTGGTCGTGATGCGCTTCCACCCCGAGCGCCCGGTCCTGCAGGACCCCACCGACCTGGAGGTGGCCGAGGCGTTCGGCCTGTTCGAGCCCCTCGACCCCGACGCCGTGTACGACGTGGTCGTCGTCGGCGCCGGCCCGGCGGGACTCGGGGCCAGCGTGTACGCCGCCTCCGAGGGGCTGTCCACCCTCGTCCTGGAGGCCGAGGCGGTCGGTGGGCAGGCGGGTACCAGCTCGATGATCCGCAACTACCCCGGCTTCCCGACCGGGATCACCGGCAACCGGCTGGCCTTCAGCTCCTACCAGCAGGCCTGGGCGTTCGGCAGCACGTTCCACTTCATGCGGTACGCGCAGGGCCTGCACACCGAGGGCGGGCTGCACCACGTCGCGCTCAGCGACGGCACCTCGGTGCGCGGGCGGACCGTCGTCCTGGCGCTGGGCGCGAGCTGGCGACGGATCGGCGTCCCGGACCTGGAGGCGCTGACCGGCCGCGGCGTGTTCTACGGGGCGGCGGTCAGCGAGGCCCCGGCGATGCGCGGGCGGCACGTCTTCGTCGTGGGTGGCGGGAACTCCGCCGGCCAGGCGGCGGTGCACCTCTCCCGGTTCGCCGACCGGGTCACGGTCCTGGTCCGGCGGGCCGGGCTGTCCGAGACGATGTCGGACTACCTCATCCGGGAGCTCGAGGCCCTCCCCCACGTCGACGTGCGCCCGCGGGCCGAGGTGGTCGGCGGCCGCGGCACCGAGTTCCTCGAGTCCTTCACCGTGCGCGACCTGGACACCGGTGCGGAGACCGAGGAGAACGGCGTCCTGTTCCTGCTCATCGGCAGCGAACCGCGCACCGACTGGCTGGCCGGCACGCTCGCCCGCGACCGGTGGGGGTTCCTGCTCACCGGCAGTGCGCTGACCGCGCCCGACGCCGACCCGGCCTGGTCGCTGGAGCGGCCCCCCGCGCTGCTGGAGACCAGCGCGCCCGGCGTCTTCGCCGCCGGCGACACGCGGCAGGGTTCGGTCAAGCGGGTCGCCTCGGCGGTCGGGGAGGGGGCACTGGCCATCACGCTGGTGCACGCCCACCTGGCCGCGGCGCGGGTGGCCGCGGCCCGCTGACGCGCTCCCGGGGGTGGTTGTCGACTCTTCGGGTGGACGCGCGCACCCAGGGTCACGTCACAGGTTCGCCGCCGGGATCATGGGTACGCCCGTTCGACCAGTTGCCTCGAGGAGTCCCGCCACCTGTCGCAGTGCGCGGCCGTAGGAGGAGCACGTCCGCGTGAGCGCCACAGAGGGGTCCGCCGACCCGGGGATCCGGGTGGTGAGCGTGCCGCACAGCGACCCCTACGTCGACGCCGTCCTGCCGGCGGACGTCGTCCGGGTCGGGCCGGCCACCCCGCAGAGCCCGTGGCTGGACCCGGCGTACCTCGCGGCGCACTCGGACGAGGTCGACGTCGTGCACGTGCACTCCGGCTACGGTCACCTGCCCGAGGACGAGATGGTCAGCTGGACGGAGACCGTGCGTCGTACCGGCGTCCCGCTGGTGACGACGGTGCACCAGCTGCGCGACCCGGCGCAGTCCTCGCCGCGGCGGCACGAGGCGCACCTGAGCGCGCTGCTGGCGACCGCCGAGGTGGTGCTCACACTGACGCCCGGCGGGGCCGACGACATCGCCGAGCGCTACGGGCGGACGGCGATCGTCGTCGCGCACCCCTCGGTCGCCGCCCCGGTGCCCGATCTCGGTGCCGAGCGCGGCCTCGTCGGCCTGGCCCTGCGGGCGCCCGGGATCGCGGTGCCCGACCCGGTCGGGCTGGTCCGGGCGGCGCTGTCCGGTGCGGTCAACGGCGGCGGTCGGCTGCGGGTGCTCCTCGACGACGGCGTCGAGCCGCCACCGGTGCCCGCGGCCGGCGACACCCTGGAGTACCTGCCGCGCAAGGCCGACGGGTGGGTCCAGCAGCTGCAGGAGCTGCACGTCGCCGTCCTGCCGGAGAACTGTGGCACGCACTCGCTGGACCTGGAGATCTGCCGGGACGTCGGCACCCGCGTCGTCGCGCCCAGCTGCGGCTGGTTCGCCGACCAGTGGTCCGACGTCGTCACGTACGGCAACGACGAGGAGCGCGGCTTCGACCCGGTGTCGCTGGACGGCGCCGTCGCCGCCGCCCTGACCCGGCCGGCGCCCCGACCGGCGGACCGGGCGTGGCGGGCCGAGCAGGCCGCGGCCGTCCGGGCCGTGCACGAGCAGGTCTACGCGCAGGTGGTCGCCGACCGCGCGGGGGCCTGATCCCGCACAGGGGCAGCTGCAGGCCCACGTGCGAGGCGACGAAGCCGAGCCGCTCGTAGAAACGCAGGGCATCCGGGCGGCTGGTGTCGGTGGTCAGCCGAGAGGCGTCGCGCGCGCGGGGCGTGGTGAGGAGGGAGCTCACCGCGACGGTGTCTGCCGCCCCGGGGGGGCGGGACGGTGGCGGGTGGAGAAGTGTGGGCAGGGGCGGGGTCGAACCGCCGACCTCTCGCTTTTCAGGCGAGCGCTCGTACCGACTGAGCTACCTGCCCCTCCCGGTGCTGAACACCGGAGAGCGACCCTGACGGGACTCGAACCCGCGACCTCCGCCGTGACAGGGCGGCGCGCTAACCAACTGCGCTACAGGGCCTTGCTGGTGGTGCCGTGCCCCCAACGGGGTTCGAACCCGTGCTACCGCCTTGAAAGGGCGGCGTCCTGGACCGCTAGACGATGGGGGCTCGTGTTCGCCGGGGGCAGCGAGAACGATACATGGTTCCCGGGACGGGTCCGACAGGGGGTCCCCCGGCGGGTCGACGCGCGGACACCGGCAGCACGTTCGTGCTGGTGTGGCTGGGGATGGGTGGCCGTCGTCCGTCGCCACGGCCGGCCGGCGGCGACACGTTGCCCCTGCTGCGGGCTGGGCGCCGGCGCCGCTGAGACCATGGGGCGGTGACCCACCGTCGCGCAGCCGCTCTGGTCTGCCCCTCCGTCCTGCTCGCCACCGTCCTGCTCGCCGGGTGCGGTGGCGGCGACTCCGCCCCGGCTGCGTCCTCGGCGTCCACCGCCGCGTCGTCGTCGCAGACGACCGGCTCTGCCTCGCCGGCGAGCGACACCCCCGGCGGAGAGAGCGGCGGTGGCGGCGGCGCAGACGCTGGTGCTGGTGCTGGTGCTGGTGGCGTGCCCTTCCCGGCCGACACCCGGCCCGACACGGCAGAGGCGTCGGCCGACGCCCGGGTCACTGTCAGCGAGATCCGCACCGGTCGGCAGGACGGCTTCGACCGGGTGGTCCTCGAGGTGGGCGGTACCGGCACCCCTGGCTGGGACGTCCGCTACGTGGACCAGGCGGCCTCTCAGGGGAGTGGTGAAGCGCTGGAGGTGGCCGGCGACGCGGTGCTCCAGGTGACGCTCACCGGGGTCGGATACCCGTACGACACCGGGGTCGAGGAGTGGGCCGGCCCGGACCCGTTGCCCGGCACCGGGACGCAGACGGTGACGGAGGTCGTCTGGGACGCCACGTTCGAGGGGACCTCGGTCGCCTTCATCGGGACGCGGGCGCAGGTGCCGTTCCGGGTCTACTCGCTCGACAGGCCCACCCGCGTGGTGGTGGAGGTCGCCGACCAGGGCTGACCCGGTCCCGCCCCGGATGCACCCGCCGGCTGACCTCGTTGACCATGGGCTCGTTGGGACCTGTCGCGGCGTGTCGGCCCGTGTCGCCGGCCACACCCCCATGATCAACAGGGAGTCGGGTCGCGGTCAGCCCAGCGAGGCGGTGACCTCCACGGAGTCGTTCCCCACGGACGTGCACTCCAGCGACAGCGGACCGGCGGTCACCGTCTCCCCCTGGGCGCAGGAGACGCTGGCGTTCCCCACGCGGAGCTCGGCGCGGCCGTCCTGCACTCCGCCGAAGGCCAGCGAGGTGCCCAGGATCTCCACCTCGGAGCCGTCGCCGGAGAGCGTCACCGAGCAGGAGCTGGCGCTGCAGGAGAGGTTGTTCGAGGTGAACGAGCAGGCGGTCAGCGGCAGCAGGACCAGCCCGCCGGCGAGGGCGGCGGCGGCCAGGCGGGGGGCGCGGGTCGACGTCGTCGAGGACATGCCGCGAGCGTAGGCGCGGCCCGTCAGCCGGTCGGGGAGGCGGGCGGGGTGGAGCCGTCCGGGTCGCCGTCCGTGCCGGACCCGCCGTTCGTGCCGAAACCGCCGTCCCCGTCGGGGCTGCCGTCCCCACCGGACCCGTCGGAACCGTCCCCCGGCGGCGGGACGACGACGCGCTCGATGGTCACCTCGGTCTCCCCGAGCCCGCCGAGCGTGATCTCGTCGTAGGCGGTCAGCACGCCGGTGGCCGGGTCGAGGTACAGGACCGTGCAGGTCAGCGGCTCGGGGTACTCGCCCTGGAGGCCGCGCAGGCCGGCGCCGCCGGTCGAGCCCTGGACCATGAGCCGCGTCCCGCCGTCGAGCTCGGAGACGTCCCGCTCGTGGGTGTGCCCGGCCAGCACCAGCGGGACGACGTCGTCCAGCGGGGTCGCCTGCTTCGGGTCGTGGACCATCGCGATGGCCGGCGGGGACGGGAAGGTCTCGGCGAACTCCGCGAGGCCCTCCCCGGTCTCCTCCAGCGACTCGGTGGCGCCGGTGGCGTCCTGGTCGGGGGTGAACCGGGGGTCCGGCGTCCCGACGACCTCGATCCCGGCCACGGTGACCGCCGAGTCGTCGAGGACCGTCGCGTTCGGCTGCGCGGCGACCAGCCCGGCGGTCACGGCGGAGTCGTGGTTGCCGCGGATGAAGACGTAGGGGACCCCCAGGCCGCCGATGCCGCCGATCAGCTGGTTCTCCGGCTCGCTGCCCCAGTCGGTGATGTCGCCGGTGTCCAGGACGCCGTCCACGTCGAACTGCGTCACCACCTGACGCACCAGGTCGAACCCGGCCGGGTTGAGGTGCAGGTCGGAGACGTGCAGCAGGGCGACGCTGTCGGTGGCGCCCCCGGGAGCGGGCAACGCCGACAGCGTCGAGTACAGGGTGCTGACGTTGGTGACGAGGTCCTCCAGCGACGCCCGGTAGGCGTCGAAGCGGGCCACGATGTCCTGCGCGCTGCCGATCAGGCTGTTGGCGTTCACCAGCAGCCCGGTGTACGTCGGCTGCAGCAGCGCCTCCGGGCGCCAGGTGGCCGCAGCCAGGCCGCCGGTGCCCGCCACCAGGGCGGTGGACAACCCCAGGGCGAGGAACACCTCGCGCCGCCGGCGGAGCATCAACAGCGCGGCCGCCATCGCCCCCGCGATTGCGGCGACGGCGGTCAGGACGGTCACCCGCACGACGGCGTCCTGCAGGTCGGTGCTGACCCGGTCCACCACCCCGTCCAGCAGGGTCGGGTCGGTGGCCAGCGCCTGGGCGCGGATCTCGTCCACCCGACTGAGCTGGATCTCCAACCGCAGCGGGCCGTCGAAGGCATCGACCTGCAGGGCGCCCAGCGGGGGGACGTCGAGGTCCGCGCCGCCGCCGAGGGGGCGGTAGGCCACCGTCGCGTCGAACGGCCCGATCTGGGCGTCGACCCGCCCGAGCAGCAGGATGCCGAGGAACGCGCCGGCCAGGACGACGGCCAGCCGCAGCGCCCAGCGACCGGCGCGGCGCAGGACGACGGAGCCGCGCGCGGGGCCGGGGCTGCTCGGCTCGCTCACCTGCATCAGGCTAGTGAGCACGACACCCCGGTGCCGTGCTGGTGACGGGCGCGCCGGACCGCGGCGCCGGCCGACTCAGGCGGCGTCGGCGACGGGCGTGCGGAAGATCCAGCGCAGCGCGATGAACCGCATGAGGCCGATCAGCGCCGTCAGGGTGACCACGCAGGCGACCTGCACGTACACGCTGACCGAGGCGACCGTGGAGTCGAGGACGCCGAGCGCCGCGCTGGTGGCCAGGAGGCCGATGACGGTGATCCCGCCGGCCTCCCACTGGGCGGTGAACCAGTGCACCCGCTCCCCGGCGCGGAAGGTGCGCCTGCGGTGCATCTCGTTGGCCAGCACCGTCGAGGCCGCCGTCGCCACCAGGTGGGCCGGCAGGTAGCCCAGGCCCTCGAGGGCGACGAACAGGGCGGCGTAGACCAGCGTCGTCGCGCCGCCGACCAGCACGAACCGGACGAACTGCCCGACCGCGTCCTCGGCGCGGACCCGGTGCGTGATGCTGCTGACGACGTTGCCGACCGCGGGGCGCCGGGCGAGCAACGACGGGCAGGTCACGAGCATCCTCTCGACGGCACAGGTCGTTTGTGCAGGTTCCTCCTGTGAATCGGCTGCATGCCAGCCGTTATTCCCCTGACCTGTGACGATTCCGTTGTGTGACCCGTCACGCCGGACCGACCCCCCGAGCGGCAGGTGCGCCCCGTGCTGACCTGCTCACTCCCCGTCCCGGGACGGTGGCGGCGGGCGCACCGGCATCGCGGCGGCTCCGCGCGGGTAGGGGGGTCGGCATGAGCCTCATGGGGATCCTCGACCGGGTCGCAGACGTCGCGACCTTCGACAAGGCGATCGAGCCGGCCCGCAGGGCGGTGCAGAGCCTGCCCGACGCGGTCAAGGACGCGTTGCACGGCACCTGGCTGGGGCACCCGCTGCACCCGGTGCTCGTCCAGGTCCCCGTGGGCAGCTGGGTGTCGGCCGGTCTGCTGGACGCCGTCCCGCCGCTGCGGCCGGCGGCAACGGTCCTCATCGGCACGGGTGTCGCCGCCGCCGTCCCCGCGGCGCTGAGCGGTGCCGCCGACTGGTCGGAGCAGGGCTCCGGTGTCCGCCGGCTCGGCGCGCTGCACGCGCTGGCCAACACCGCGGCGCTGGGGCTCTACGTCGGGTCCCTGGTGGCCCGCGGCCGGGGGCGGGGCACGCTCGGCCGCGTCCTGTCCTATGCCGGACTCGGCATCGCGACCGGCTCGGCGGCCATCGGCGGCCACATGTCCTACGCGCAGTCCTCCGGGGCCTCGCACGCCGCCACGGCAGCCCGCGCGCTGTCCACCGACTGGATCGACCTCGGCCCGCTCGACGACCTGCCCGAGGGGCGCCCGGCGCTGCGCACCGGCCCGGGGGCGGGCGTGGACGTCCCGCTGGTCGCCGTCCGCCGGGGGACCCGGGTCGACGCGTTCATCGGCGCGTGCTCGCACCTGTCCGGCCCGCTGCACGAGGGCGCGGTCGAGGAGGTGCGCGGCCATCAGTGCCTGGTGTGCCCCTGGCACGGGTCGGCGTTCGACCTGGACAACGGCGAGCCGCGGCGCGGCCCGGCCGCCAACCCGCAGGAGAAGCTGGAGACCCGGATGGAGGCCGGCCGGGTCATGGCCCGCCTGCCCGGCCACCAGCGGTAGCAGCGCCCCCTGCGAACGGCGGCGCGGTCCTACGCTGCGGCGCCATGAGACGCGCGGGTGCCGGACTGGCGGCTCTGCTGTGCGCGGCGTGCGGCGCTGGGGGAGCCGGGTCCCCGTCCACGCCGTCCGCTGCGCCGACGCCGTCCGCATCTCCGACGACGTCCGTGGCCCCGGCCGTCCCGGCCGTGCCGGGGATCGAGGCGGAGGTCGTGCGCCTGCGCACGGACGTCGTGGTGGGCGGGCGGGTCCAGGTGCGGGTGACCGACGTCGGCACCGAACCGTTCACGGTCACCGCCGTCGCGCTCGACTCGCCGGGGTTCGCGCCGCTGCCGCCCACGCCGCTGACGGCCGAGTTCACGCCCGGCCGCGTGATCGACCTGCCCACGCCCTACGGCGAACCGAACTGCGCGGCCGCCCCCGATCCGGTCTCGGCCCGGCTCGCGCTGAGCCGGCCGGGCGGGGCGGTGGAGGAGGTACGGGTGCCGCTGGCGGGCGACGACCTGGCGGTCGTCCACCGCGAGGAGTGCGCCGTGGCCGGGGTGCTCGACGTCGCCGGCATCGCGCTGACCGGCCTCGTCGTCGACGGCGAGGAGGCCACCGGCAGCGTCGTCCTGACCCGGCGGGGGGACGACGACCGCGCGGTCACCGTCGTCGGGGTGCGTCCCAGCGTCCTCGTGGACGTGGCCCTCGACGAGGCGCCGGTCGTGCTCGAGGGCGGCGAGGCCGAGGTGTCGACGCCGATGACCTTCACGGTGGCGACCTGCGAGCCGCACGTGCTCGCCGAGACCAAGCAGCCGTTCCTCTTCCCGCTGCAGGTGGAGGTGGGCGACGCCGACGCCGTCCCGGTGCCGCTGCCGGTCGACGAGGCCCAGGAGGCGCTGCTGTGGGCGATGGTGGACGGCGTGTGCGCGCAACGGCGGTGAGTGGGATCCGGCCCGGCCGCCCCGGGGGGAACGGGACGACCGGGCCGGGGCCTGGGGGTCGCCCGGGGCGTCGACCGTGTCCGTACCGGTCGACCGCTCGGGCAGAAGTGACGCTACGTAACGAACACCGCCGACGGAGATCCCCTGAACGGGTGAAATGCCGTGACGAAGAGCACGGACGGTGATGTTCCGAGTCGCTGTGGGCTCGTTGGGTAACAGGGGCCGGTGTTCCTCTTCTTCTCCAGCCGGCTGGGGTGCCTCGGGTCGCTGGTCCTCTCGGCCGCGCTGACCCTCCTCGTGCTGTTCCTGCTCGACGTGCTCTGACCGCAGGTGGGCGGTTCGGGAGACTCAGCCCGCCGGGTGTCTGGGGCTCCGTAGATCGGATGCGACCTGCATCTTCTCGGCGCAGCCGACCGGCCCATCCGTCGGTTCTCAGGACGCCGGGCTCGTTCCGATGGGGGTGTGTCCGCTTCTCCTGGAAGGCCGAGGAGGCGCGAGATCCGCTACGCGGCCCGTTGGATCGGCTCGATGAACGGCGGCGCCGAGGCGCAGCAGCGCTGAGGCCGACCTGACCCGGCTGCTCGCCGGGCCCACTCCCAGGAGCGGCCGTGTTCGAGCTGCTCGGTGAGGGGCTGACCGACCGGGAGATCGGACCGGCGTGCCCGGCTACAGCAGGCCGAGCCCGCGGGCGCGGCCGACGAGGCCGTCCCGGTCCGGGGCCGCGAGCGTGCGCTGCAGCGTGCGGACGTGCCCCCGCACCGTGTTCGCCGACAGGGCCAGGGCGGTGGTCATCTGTGCGGTGGAGCGCAGCAGGAAGCGCCGCAGCTCCGGCGGCTGCGCGGCCGGCCCGCCGCCGCGAGGTGGTGGACCGCCCGGCCGGGCGCTGCGGCGGGGAGTTGCGGGCGGGACGGTCTCGTTGGAGCCGCGCTCAACGGCAAAGCGCAGTGCCGGCGGTAGCCTCACACCGGGCTGCGGGGTGGCCAGAAGTCTCACGCGTTGTCTCGTGGGTTTCGGAGGGTGTTCTGCACCCACCGGGCCTCTGGTGGATGCAGAAGACGCCTGGACCTGCTCCTTCGCCTCGCCGACGCATCGTGGTGGTCGGGCTCTCGGGACGGGCGCCGTCCTCGGTGGAGCGCAGCAGCACCACATGTGGAACGGCGCCTCTCCGAGCGGTCGTCGGTGTCTTTCGTCCTTCTCCTGAGCGGCGTGCTCGGCGCGTAGCGTTGGCCTGTGGGCGATGTCCGGGAGGCTCCGGACGCGGAGTGGGATGGGCACGTCCTGCTGCTGCACCGGACCGAGGGTGAGCGGCTGGCGGGTCTGACCGCCTGGGTTCGTCGTGGGCTGGAGCTGGGCGAGAAGATCATCTATACCGAGCTTCCGCTCATGCCGGAGGACGCGCTGGTCCCGGTGCTGGAGACGCGGGGTGTGGACGTTGCCGCCGCCGTCCGCGATGGGCAGCTCGTGGTGCTGCCGCCGGAGGAGTTCTATCCGCCGGAGGGCCAGCGCGTGGTCGTGGAGCACGCGCTGGCCGAGGGGTTCGCGTCGGTGCGCATCTCGGCGGAGGTGCGGGCGGCGCTGAGCGTCCTGTCACCCAGTGCGGTCCACGGTGTCGAGCAACGGCTCGACGCGCTCGTCGGCGACCTGCCGATGAGCGCGATGTGTCAGTACTCCGAGGCGGCCACCACCGGCACGTGGCTGGACGACGCAGTCACCACGCACCTGGCCGGCGTGCACCAGTCGACCTTCTCCACCAGTCGGGACCTGGACGGGCTGGCCCTGCACGGAGAGGTCGACGCCACCAACACCGACGTCTTCACTGCGGTGCTGAGCGCCGCGAGCCGTCACCGGGCGCGGGTGCTGTGGGTGGACCTGGGCGAGGTCAGCTACGTCGACGCCGGTTCGTGCTGGCGGCTCGACGACGCCACCCGTAGCTACCGGTCGTCAGGCGGCCACGTCCTGCTCGTCGCGCTGCAACCGCCGGTCGAGCTCACGATGCGCATGCTGGAGGTCGACGAGCTGCCCGGCATGCACCTGGTGGGGGGCGAGCACTGATCTCCACCACCGGACCATCCCACCTGCACGCCGCGCTCCTCTACCGCTCCGCCGAGCACCTGGCGTCGGCGGTCGTGCCGTTCCTGGCCGACGGGCTGGCCGCCGGCGAGGCTGTCGTGCTCGCCTGCCGGGAGGAGAACAGCGCCCTGCTGGCCGAGGCCCTCGGTCACGACGACCGCATCGTCGTCCTGCCGCGGGAGGGGATCTACACCCGGACCGCGCACGTGATCGCCACGCTCCGCCGGGTGGTCCGCCGCCAGCTGGTGGCCGGGGCCTCCGGAGTACGGCTGCTCGGCGAGATCCCGGTCGATCAATCCGGCGACGAATGGCACGAGTGGCATCGCTGCGAGGCGATCTCCAACGTCGCACTGGGACCGCTACCGCTGTCAAGCGTGTGCGCCTTCGACCGGCGCGCGCTGTCCGACGCGATCTGCGAAGGCGTCGAGGAGACCCATCCCGCGCTGATGACCCCCGCGGGCCCCGTGCCCAATCACCGTTACGTGGACCCCGCGACCGTCCTGCGCCGGACCCCGACCACCCGGGCGGGTCGAGCGGAAGACACCCCGCCTACGCTCCAGCTGGCAGACCTGGCCGATGCCAGCCGGCTGCCGGAGCTGCGGGCGCGAGTGCGCGCCGCCCTGGACGGCTCAGGCGAGCCGGGGCAGCTGCGCGGCCGTTTCGCCGCGGCGGTCGCCGAGGTGCTCCTCAACGCCTTGCGGCACGGTCGCCCGCCGGTGGTCGTCCGGCTGTGGGCGACGCCGACCCGGCTCGAGTGCACGGTCACGGACCGCGGGGACGGGTTCGACGACCCGCTCGCCGGCTACACCCCGCCGGGCAACGGCTTCCCACCTGCTGGGGCGGGGCTGTGGCTGGTCCGGCAGGCCTGCGACACGCTGGAGGTGTTCCGGACCGGAACCGGGTTCGCCGTCCGCCTGGCCACCGGCCTGCCCGGATCGGACGCGCCTCCCACGCCGTCATCGGCCGCGGCACCCGCCGACACCCCGGCCGCCCGGGCAGACCGGGCCCGCGCCGACGCGCGGGAGTTGGCCCGTCGGCTCGGGGAGCAGCTCTAGGCGGCTCTGCACACCGGGCCGTGCGCTGCTCGTGGTGGCACCCGGCGCCGGCGGTAGCCTCGAAGCGGGCCGCAGGCCGCTCAGCAGTCTCACGCGTTGTCTCGTGGGTTGTCTGGAGGGTTCTCTGCACCCACCGGGCCTCTAGCTCAACTGGCAGAGCAGCGGACTTTTAATCCGCGGGTTGTGGGTTCGATCCCCACGGGGCCCACCACGTCGATGTGGTGCTTCGACTGATGCTTGACGCCGGAGCTTCGGGTGGTGCTCGACCCCAGTGCCGGCTGCCCTCGATGAGGCAGTTGAGCGTGGCCGAGCAGTGCTGTCTGGCGGTGATCGCCGAGGGGCATTGGTCACCGGCCTACCCGGCGCGGCACTGTTCGCGACACAGCCCACGGTGTTCGACGTCCTCCCTGTGCAGACGCCGAAGGCCCCCACCTTTGTAACGGAGGTGGGGGCCTTCGGTCCGAGAGGATGTAGTGCCTACTTCATCTTCTCCATCTTGGCGAAGTAGCTCACACACTGCCCCTGGTTGGGGAACTCCGGCTTGGTGCTCGTGGCCCAGCCGCCCTTCTTGCAGTCGTCCTTGCCCTCGAGCACGGTGTGCGCGGCGAAGGTGTAGCGGGACCCGGCGAAGTCGATGGCGTTGAGCACGCCTTCCCCGGTCGGGCCGGTACCGAGGGAGAAGCCGAACGCGGTCACGTTGGCGTCGGTGAACGCATCGCGCCACTGGTCGAGCGTGCCGTGGTTGGTGCTTCCGAACCCAGACGTGTGGGAAGGCGCCTTCTCCTTCACGAAGCCGGCTGCGGCGTTGTTCAGCCACCAGTCATTGCCGTACGCGCCAGGCTCACCGATGAGGATGCCGTCGGGGCTGCCGTTGGCGTCGAAGTCGATGATCAGCTGGAAGCCGGGAGCTGCGCCGGTCGCGCTGGTGTAGTCCAGGGCCGGCTCGCCGATGGCGGCAAGCGACTGGTCGGTGGCGACGTACTCGGCCACCTTGTCGGTCCCCGTAACGGTCTTGAGGTGGAGGGAGCTGCCCTCGAGCTCCCAGGAGCCGGTTCCCTTGGTGCTGGACAGGGCCTGGACGAAGTCGTCCGGGACGTAGATCGTCTCCGTGTCCGCGGCCTGCGCGGGAGTTGCCAGAACGGCGGAGAGCCCCAGCGCCAGAGCGCCGCCAATGCCGATACGTCGCTTCACGTGCGTTCCCTTCCTCACCGGCCGCAGGACCTGGTCATGGGCCTGCTGCAGCCACGATGCTGATCGTCGGGTCCTGTCATCGGCAGACGGAGCGCGTCGTGGTACCCCGGTCGCGGGATCAGTGGGCGCGCCAGGATCTCGTCATCCCATGGATGGGCATGAACGCCAGTCAGCCCGGACCAGTTGCTCGCTCGGTTCCCAGAGCCGCCGCGCCGAACCCCGGGTCGACCGCGTGCGGGACGACATCGGTCCCCTCGGGCCTGAGGACCTGTCCCCCGCCGCGATCGGGAACCGCCGCGCTCCCGCAGCGACGGCGCGCAGGGGCGGCCGTGGCCGGTGTCGGCCCGCCCGCGTCGGCCGGCGCGACATGCCGGGCGGACAGGTGCTCCAGGACTGACCACGGATCGGTCACCGCCCGCGCACGCTGGAGAACGGGAGGGAAGTCGACAAGGCACCGGGCGCAGCGGGGGGTCACCGACCGCGCAGCCGGGCCCGGGCAACGATCTCGTCACGGGCTCCTCCACGGCCCGGCGAGAACCGCAGGTCAGGGCGGCGGCCACCCTAGTTTTCCCCTTGTCCACGGCACTTCCCCAGCCGCGGACAGGACGTCCGAGGAGACCCTGCGTGAGCGCCCCCGCTGTACTGGTTCCCCACCCGCCGACCGAGGTCGAGCGGCCCCCGGCCGATGACGGCCTGACCCTGCTGTTGGACATGTTCGTGCCCGAGCCCCCCGAGGGAGCCCGGCCGGTCGTGCCGCACGTGCGCGGCGCGCGCCGGGCCGCCCTCCGAGCGCAGTCCCAGGAGTGGGTGCGGCGCGCGGCCAACTGGGGCGCCGGACCGCAGGGCACCTGGTGCGCCTGGTGAACGCCGCCGTGTCCACCCCTCGTCAGACGGTCGTCCCGCGGTGCACGGAGGAGGAGCGATGATCCTGTGGCCGGCAGTGACCCTGCTGGGCTTCGTCGTGCTGGCGTGCGTGGTCATCGCGCTCGGCACCCGTTCGACCGCCCGGTATGAGTTCGAGCGCAACCGCGTGCAGAAGCAGGCGCAGCCGGCGGCGGTCCCCGCGGGTGCGGGCCAGAGCCCCGCCGGTGATCGTCCCGCCGGGCGACCGGCCGCCGACCGGCCCGCCGCCCCGGGCCGCAACGGCGGCGCACCGGTGCGCCAGCGGCGGCGCGAGCGGGTCGCGGCGAGTCACCCCGCGGGAAAGGGCCTCGACCGGCCCTCGGGGTGGTGGCTGGTCGACGAGTCCGAGGACCAGCCCGCTGCGCGGGTCGTCGCGGGACCGTTCCCGGACCGGATCGAGGCGGACTGGGCCGCCCTGTCCGGCGGGCTGTCCGACGACGTCCGAGCGGTCTACGGCGTGCCCCGTGCCGACGGGGCCGTGGTGCGGCGGCAGTCGCCCCAGGAGCGGGCGTGGCTGGCCGAGCTCGGCAACCAGCTGGACCGGCTGGCCGAGGACTGGGACGAGCTGCTGACCGACACCGACGCGCTGACCACCCTCCTGGTGGAGGTCGCCGGCGCCGTCGTCGAGGCGGGGCTGCCGCTGCACGACTGCGCCGAGCGCAGCCCGGCGGGAGGCGGTTCGGTCGGCGGGGTCTGCCTGACTCCCGATCCCGGGCGCCGCGGCATCCTCGTCAGCTGGCGCCAGCACGACCGGATGAGCCTGCAGCAGGTCCGCGGCGCCGAGGCGGACGCGGCGGTGCAGCGGACGATGAACGCCGCGATCGCCGGCGTCCTCGCGGAGATGGGCTTCCAGGTGACGCCGTTCGGCTCGACCGGCTGCCACCTCGTGACCGCCGTCGACCGGTCGGCGCTGACGCCCTGACGGCCGGCCGGTTCCCGGCGGCGAGCAGCCGCCGGGAACCGGCCCCCGCGCGGGCCGGTCACCCACGCTGGGGAAGAGGCGCAAGGAACGGCGCCGTCCGGTCGATGACCGGACCAGGCGAACCAGGAGCCGCCGGCGCGTGGCTGTACCGCACGGCGCTCGTGCTCATCCCCGTCGTCGGGGTCGTCGTGCTGACGGCGGACATCGCACGCACCCGGGCGGCCGAGGCCGCCAGCGCCGAGCGCGCCGAGGACGCCGTCCGGGCCGTCGCGCAGCTCGACGCCGCGCGCAGCGGCGTGGAGCAGGAGATCGTCCAGGCCCAGGCTGTCCTGCTCCACCGGCCGATGCCCGCCGCCGACGCCGGGGCGCTGCTGCGCCCGGCCCTGCCCGCGGTCCGACTCAGTCCAGGAAGCGCTCCACCACCGGGGCCAGATGGCGGGCCTCGGTGATCAGCGCCAGGTGTCCGCCGCCGTAGACGTGCAGCTGCGCGTCGGGGATCAGCCGGGCCATGATCTGCGCGTTGACCACCGGCACGATCGGGTCGTCGTCGCCGGCGACCACCAGCGTGGGCTGCCGGATCAGCCGGAGGAACGGCAGGCTGCTCCAGCCGGCGCTGGCGGCCAGCTGGTAGTAGTAGCCGCGCCGCGGGCCCAGCCGGCTGGCCGAGTGCAGCACCCGCGCTGCCAGGGCGGGGTCGTCGCGGACGCTGCCGCCGTAGATGGTCCCGGCCACGTTCCGGGTGTACGCGGGGTCGCGGTGCCGGCGCGGGGTGAGCATCCGGGCGAGCACGCGCGGATGCCCGGGCACCATGATCGAGCCGGTCCCGGTCGCCGCGAGGACCAGCCGCCGCACGCGGCGGCGGTGCTGGACGGCGAAGTGCTGGGCCAGCCCCCCGCCCCACGACAGCCCCAGGACGTCGACCGGGTCCTCGTGGCCCAGCTTGCTGAGCAGGCCCGCCACCACCGGGCTGAACGTCGCCAGCACGTACGGCACGACCGGCCGCGGGGAGCCGCCCACCCCCGGGACGTCGAACCTGATCACCGTCCGCCGCCGGTCGAGGACGTCGACGAACGGCTGCAGCACCTCCAGGCTCGCGCCGATGCCGTTCATGAGCAGCAGCGGCGGCACCGAGTCGTCGTCCCCGGCGCGGACCGAGACCCGCAGGGTGCGCCCCGAGACGGTCAGCGTGCGCACGGTCTCGCCGGGGCGGAACCGGCCGCCGCGGGACGCCTGCGGGGAGCTACTTGTCGAAGACATACGTGCCCGGCGCCTCCGCCAGCGGCGGCAGTTCGTCGTTGCCCAGCGCCGACGGCGCGTCGACCTCGTCGCCGGTGCGCTCGGTCAGCCAGGACACGAAGTCCGGCCACCAGGAGCCCTTCTGCTTCTCCGCCAGCTCCAGCCACCGCTCGGGGTCCGCCGGCGTCTCGGGGGCGAACTGGAAGGACGCCTTCGGGTTCGTCGGTGGGTTCACCAGGGAGGCGATGTGGCCGCTCGTGGACAGGATGAACCGGTTGCGCCCGCCCAGCAGCTGGGTGGTCCGGTAGCAGGACTGCCACGGGCAGATGTGGTCGGCGATGCCGGCGGTGACGTAGGCGTCGACCTCCACCTTGGACAGGTCCACCGGGGAACCCAGCATCGTCGCCGCACCCGGCTGGGCCAGCTTGTTGCCGATGGCGACGTCGATGAAGTCCCGGTGCAGGGCGGCGCTCATCCGGGTGGTGTCGGAGTTCCAGTAGAGGATGTCGAATGCCGGCGGGGGGTTGCCCTGCAGGTAGTTGTTGACCCAGTAGTTCCACACCAGGTCGTTGGGCCGCAGCCAGGCGAAGACCTCGGCCAGCGAGGCGCCGTCCAGGTAGCCCTTCTTGCGCGACCTCTCCGTCGCCTCCTTGACCGCCTCCTCGTCCATCAGCGCGCCGATCGTCCCGGCCTTCGACCAGTCGAGGACGGCGACGGCGTAGCTGGAGGCGGCCACCCGGTGCTGCGCCCCCGTCTCGGCCAGATGGGCCAGCACCATCGCCAGGATGATGCCGCCGGAGCAGAAGCCCTGCAGCGCAGTCCGGTCGCTGCCGGTGATCTTCTCGGCGGCGGCCATCGCGTCGAGGACGGCCTGCCCGTAGGTGTCCAGGCCCCAGTCGGCGTGCCGCTCGTCCGGGTTGCGCCACGACATCATGAAGACCTGCTGGCCGGAGGCGACGTAGTGCTCGACGATGCTGCGGCCGGGCGCGAGGTCGGTGATGTAGTACTTGTTGATCGTCGGCGGGACGATGACCAGCGGGATCTGCCGCACCTTCTCGGTGGTCGGCCGGTACTGGATCAGCTCGAACACCGGCGTCCGCAGCACCACCGAGCCGGGGGTGACGGCGAGGTCCTCGCCGACGGTGAACGCGTCCTCCTCCACCATCGCGGGCACGCGCGGCGGGGTCAGGAGGTCGTGGGCCATCTGGCGCAGCCCGGTGACGGCGTTGCGGCCACCGGTGTCGATGATCGCCTTCCACAGCAGCGGGTTCAGCGGGGTGTTGCTGGGCGCCAGGGCGTCGACGAGGTTGGTCATGGTGAAGCGGATGCGCTCGTCGTCGCGCCAGTCGAGGTCGGCGTCCTCCACCAGGCCCATCGCGGTGCGGGCGGCGGCGATGTGCGCCTGCATCGCGCGGCGCATGAGCCCGTTGCCCTGCCACGCCGGGTCGGTGTAGCGCTTGTCCTTGGGTGAGGGCTCGATGTCGGAGCGCCCCACGACGACCTTGCCGAGGTCCTTGACCAGGCCGCCGGCGCGGCGGGCCACGACCTGGGGGCGTCCGGCCAGGGCCCGGCCGAGCGCGAGCGTGGTGCGGGCCGGGGGGATCATGCGGCGCAGGGGCCCGCGGGCACCGTCGACGAGGAGCATGTCCAGGCCCATCACGGCATCGCCGGCGTCCTGGGTGGGTCCGTCGGTGGTGCGGTCCTCGGGCCGTCGTGCGTTCGCGGCGTCGGTCATGGCCGGCCTCCTCGGTACCTGGATCGCGGTGCGACCGCAGACACTCAACCACGGTCCGGCACGGCCCGCCTGCTCAGCCGGATGGGTGTCGGGCCTGCTCCAGGTTCGACTGGTGTGGGCCGGAGAGCCGGTCTCGACCCAGACATGGGACACGGTCAGACCGTCTCCGGGACCAGCGCCGTCCGCGGCGCCGTGTTCGGCGGTCGCCGCCACGACCGGTTGCGCCGCCAGAACAGGTACGTGCACAGACCGAGCGGGATGGGCAGCACGTAGGTCAGCGCCCGGTAGACGAGCACGCCGGCGGCCACCAGCGCGCGTTCCCCGCCGGCGGCGGCCAGCCCCGCGATCATCGCGACCTCCACCACGCCGAGCCCGCCGGGGGTGAACGGCACGGCGGTGAGCAGCCGGGCGAAGGCGAACACCGCCAGCGCCTCGACCACGCTCACCTGGGCGGCGTCCACCCCGACGGCCCGCAGCGCCAGCACCAGCACGAGGAACAGCGAGAGGTGGCTGACCAGCGTCGCCGCGGTGATCCAGTGCCAGCGGGCCCGCAGCAGCAGCGTCGTCCGGTCGCGGAACTTGGTCGTCGCGAGATCCCAGCCCTGCACGGGCGGCCGACCGAACGGCCGGATCACCGCCGAGGCCACCCGCCCGAGGCCCGTGCCGACCCGCGCCGCCCCCTCCCGGCTGCGCAGCAACAGGGCCATGAGGACGACGGCGACGACCAGGCCCGCCAGGCCGGCCGCCCCCGCCAGGACCCGGCCGGTGCTGGGCGTGGAGCTGAACGCGAGCAGGCTCAGGGCCAACACCGGCAGCGCCAGCTTCGCGAAGTTGTTCCACAGCCCCGACACGAGCAGGGAGACCGAGGTCCGCGAGCGCGAGAAGCCCCACGAGGAGTTCATGCCGTAGGTCAGGCCGAGGGCGATGGCCGCCCCGCCGACGACGGTGTTGGAGACCGCGGTGGTCGTCAGCGTCGAGACCGTCGCCTGCCGCAGCGTCAGCCCCGGCATGGTCGCGACGACCAGGAACTGGTAGGTGGCCAGGTTCCACGCGGCAGCCAGGGCCAGCACGCCGATCTCCACCCAGGTCATCGCGCGGACCGTGTCCCACACGGCGGAGACGCTGGTGAACTGGGGCAGGAACCACCACAGGACGGCGGCGGCGAGGGCCAGGGACAGCACCGGCGCGACCACCCGCTGCCAGCGGGGCCGGCTCACGGCGGGTCCCCGTCCGCGCCCGGGGGGTCGAGGCCGAGCCGGCCGCCGGTCTCGGCGCGCACCTGGTCGTCGAGCTGACCCCGGCGCAGGACGCCGATGCCCTGGCTGGCCAGCGCCAGCGGCTCGCCCCGGTTGTCGCCGGACAGGGTGAAGACCAGCGTCAGGCAGCCCCCGGTGAACAGGTAGAAGCGGGAGCCCCGGTACTGCGGGGTGACCTCGGTGACCCGCTCCAGCCGGCGCATGCCGTCGCGGTCGCTGGGGATCTCCGTCGCGCCGTCGGTGCGGCAGTCGGCGCTCAGCCGTACCTCGATGGCGCGCGCCCCGTCGCGGTCGGAGTCCAGCCAGAAGCGCGCCTCACCGTTGCGGGCCTCCAGCCCGGCGAAGTGCCAGCCGAGCGGCAGCCCCTGGACGCAGGGCACCCGCGACGCGGTCGGGACGGCCTGCGCCATGAGCAGCACCCCGTTGGCCGCCTTGCCGTCGTCCCCGATCGAGCAGCCCGGCGCGGCGCCGAACGAGCTGCTGACCGGTGCCACGCACCCGCCGAGCGCGAGGGTGAGCGTGGCGGCGAGCGCGGCCGCCCGCGGTGCCCGGCTCACAGCGGCGAGTCCAGCAGGCCGGCGGCCACGAGCCCCGCGAGGACCAGCCCGAGCAGGGCCAGCAGGGACAGCCCCACCCGCCGCCAGCTCCACCGCTGCATGCGCACCGGGGGCAGCCGGTAGGGCAGCAGCCCCAGGAAGTCGGCGTGCAGGTCGCGGCTGTCGGCCCGCAGGCAGCGGCGCAGCTGCGTGGGCATGGTCATCCCGCGGGTGGCGGCGAAGGCCTCGGCGATCTCCTCGTCGGAGAAGCGGACCCGCGCCCGGGCGTGGACCCGCGCGGCGTCGGTGCGCAGCGCGAGCACCAGCATCATGTTGGCCAGGTCCACCGCCTGCCGCCACGGGCTCGGCCGGATCTCGGCGAAGGCGGAGTCGATGAGGTAGAGGGTGCCGTCGCGCACCAGGACGTTGGCCGGCTTGACGTCGCGGTGCGCCACGCCGATGTCCCACATCCGCCGCACCACGGCCAGCCCCTGGTCGACGACCGCGTCGTCGATGTCGGCGTCGCCGATCTCCTGGGCACCCAGGAGGAACTCCGTGACCAGCAGGTACTCGCGTTCCGGGGTGATCTCCACGATCCCCATGGGCTGGGGCACGGGCAGCCCGGAGTCGGTGAACAGCCGCAGCACGTAGTCCTCGTACTGCACCAGCCGGCGCACGGTGTGGAACGGCTTCTCGTCCTCCAGCCCGCCGTAGAGCAGCGTGCGGGCCAGCTTGAACCACCGGTCGGACCGGACGTGGGTGG
Source organism: Geodermatophilus sabuli (assembly GCF_900215145.1). Taxonomy (GTDB): domain Bacteria; phylum Actinomycetota; class Actinomycetes; order Mycobacteriales; family Geodermatophilaceae; genus Geodermatophilus; species Geodermatophilus sabuli. The sequence continues at coordinate 194,372 of NZ_OBDO01000002.1, forward strand.
CGGCGTACAGCTTGCCGAACACGAAGCCCTCGCCGTCCTCGGCCTTGACCGTGATCCGCAGCGGCGTCGACCCGCCGGAGCCCTCCAGGTGGAACGGCTGCACCTCGGTGGCCAGCAGGCCCAGCTGGTCCTGCAGCGCCCGCACGATGGCCTCTCCCCGGGCGCCGGAGACGTCCAGGTGCGCCGGGCGGCCGCGGCGGTAGCGCACCGGGTGGACGTCGTTCGGGGTCATCAGCCGGAACGCGGCCAGCGGGGTGGCGACGCCGAGGACCACCCCGGCCACGATGCCGCTGGGGTGGTCCTGCGCCAGGTACAACCGGGAGGCCACGGTGACCGCCAGCAGACCGACGACCACCCACTTGCCGATCGTGCGGGACCGGCCGGCCGGCACGAGGGCGTACACGGTGCTCACCAGGAACGCGGACAGCACCGTCACCGGCAGTGACGGCATCGCGTAGCCCGACCACGACCCCAGCAGCTCGACCTCGAACGGGCGCGGCCGCCGCAGCAGCAGCGTGGCCAGGGAGCCGAGGTTCACCACGACCAGCGCCACGCCGACCCAGGTGAACAGGTGGTGCCAGCGGCGGAACACCACGAGGACGGCCAGGTTGGTCAACCACAGCCCGTGCACCACCGGCGGTGTCGCCAGGACGCCGGCCGCCTCGGCGACCGTGGTGAGCCCGGGGGAGCGCAGCGTCGCGATCGCCTGCAGCACCCGCGTGTCCGCGAGGTCCACCAGCGGCACCTCGTCGGTGACGACGACCGCCGCCCAGCCGGCGAACACGGCGGCGGACAGGCCCAGCCACCACCGGCCGGAGGCGTTGAGGTGCCGGGGCAGCGGCGGGGGCTCACCGGAGGGGCGACGGCGCCGGCGGACACGCTGGATGCCCGGCGGACCGGGACGCCGGACCGGATCGGCCTCCGGGACGGCGTGCGGGGGCGACGCCATGCCGACCGATGCTGCCCCTGACCCGGCGCCGGGTCCATCGAAATCGTCGCCGTCCCCGGTTAGCGTTGCTCCGGACGGCGGGAGGAGGCCCGATGCGGTGTCGCCGAGCCGTCCTCCCGGTGGTCGCCGTGCTCCTCGCGCTGCTGACCGCCTGCGGGTCGACGTCGCCCGCCCCGGCACCGGCGGCGCAGGAGGCGGTCCGCATCGCCTCCTACGACTTCACCGAGAACCAGATCCTGGCCGAGGTGTACGCCGAGGCGGTCCGCCGCGCCGGGCTGCCGGTGGACGTGCAGCACGGCACCGGCACGCGCGAGGTGGTGCTGCCGGCGCTGGAGCAGGGCGTGGTCGACGTCGTCGTCGACTACCTGGGCGCCGCGCTGGAGTTCGTCGACCCCGGTGGGCCGGCGGTCCCCCGGGAGCCCGAGCACCTGCACGCCGCCCTGGGCCGGGTCATGGGGCAGCGCGGGGCCACCGTGCTCGCCGCGGCCGATGCCGAGGACCAGAACGGCTTCGTCGTCCGCGCCGCCTTCGCCGAGCAGCGGGGCGTCACCCGGCTGTCCGACCTCGCCCCGCTCGCCCCGGGGCTGGTGTTCGGCGGGCCCCCCGAGTGCCCGGAGCGGCGGTACTGCCTGCCCGGGCTGCGCGAGGTCTACGGCCTGCAGTTCGGCCAGGTGCTGCCGATGCCGACCCGCTCGGCGACGGCGGAGGCGGTGCTGGCCGGGACGATCGACGTCGGGATGCTGGAGACGACCGACGCCCGGCTGGCCGCCGCCCCCCTGGTGCTGCTGGAGGACGACCGCGGGCTGCAGCCGCACGAGAACGTGGTGCCGATCGTGCGCACCGCGGTCCTGGAGCGGGTGGGGGAGGGCCTGCGGGAGGCGCTGGACGCGGTCAGCGCCCGGCTGGACCGGGCCGACCTGGTGCGGCTCAACCGCCTGGTGGTCCTCGACGGGAAGACCCCCGCCGAGGCAGCGGCGCTGTGGTGGGCCGGCCGCTGAGCGTGCATGCCGGGGGCCCCGCCCGGGCAGGACGAGGCATCGCCGACCCGCACGAGCTGAGGAGCCTGCCGTGGGCAGATCGATCGCCGACCAGACGGTGGAGGAGCTCGGGGGGCCGGGCAGCGTCCTGGTCCGCCAGCGCCGGGACCACGTCGACCTGGACCGGCTGTTGCACGAGCTGGAGGGCACCACCGGGCAGGCGCAGGAGGAGGTGCTCACCCGCATCGACCGCCTGGTGTTCAGCCACGCCTTCGCCGAGGAGTCGGTGCTGTGGCCGGTGCTGCGCCGGGTCCTGCCCGACGGCGAGGCGCTGACCCTGCGGGTGGAGGAGGAACACCAGGAGGTCAACGAGCTGGTGACCGAGCTGGAGACCCTCGGTCACGACGACCCGCGCCGCGCGCAGCGGCTGTCCCGGCTGGTCGAGGTGCTGCGCGAGGACGTCCGCGACGAGGAGGACGTCCTGTTCCCGCGCCTGCAGGAGAAACTGGACCCGGCGCAGCTGCGGCGGCTGGGCCGGCAGTGGGAGGTCGTCCGGCGGGTCTCGCCCACCCGCCCGCACCCGATGGTCTCCCGACGGCCGCCCGGCAACGCGCTGTCGGCACTGCCGCTGTCGGTGCTCGACCGCAGCCGGGACGTCGTCGACGCCGTCGTCCGGCGGGTGCCCGAACGGCTCGCGCCGGCCGGGAAGGCGGTCAGCCGCGGCCTGGCCGGGCTCGCCGGCCTGGTGGAGCGGGTGCCGGTCGCCCGCCGCGGGGACCGCCCGCCGACGTCCCGCTGAAGCGACGAGGGCCCCTCCCCGTGGGGGAGGGGCCCTCGTCGTGCGCGGCTGCTCGGTTCAGGTGGTCTGCTGGGGCTTGGGGTCCGAGCGGGCGTCGAGCTGGATCTCCTTGTCCGCCCGCGGCACGCCCGCCTTGAGCTCCTTGGTCCGCTCGATCTCCGCGTCGAGCTCGATGCCGAACAGCAGGGCCACGTTGGTCAGCCAGAACCAGACCAGGAAGATGACCACACCGGCCAGCGCCCCGTAGGTCTTGTTGTAGCTGCCGAAGTTGGCCACGTAGAAGGCGAACAACGCCGACGCCACGGCCCACACCAGGATGGCCACGGCCGCGCCGGGGCTCACGAAGCGGAAGCCGCGCAGCCGGACGTTCGGCGTCGCGTAGTACAGGACGGCGATCATCAGGCCGACCAGGACGACGATCACCGGCCACTTGGCGATGTTCCAGACCGTCGTGACGCCGCTGCCCAGGCCGAGGGCCTGCCCGACGGCGTCGGCGACCGGGCCGCTGAGCACGACCGCGGCGACGATGACGGCGGCGAACAGCACGCCGATGAGGGTCACCAGCAGCTGCAGCGGCTTGAGCTTCCAGACCTTCCGGCCCTCGGGCGTCTCGTACACGATGTTGGCGGCGCGGGTGAACGCGCCGACGTACCCCGATGCCGACCAGATGGCCGCGGCCAGACCGATGACCAGGCCGAGGCCGGCGGTGGCCGTGTTGGACGCGATCTGCTCGATGACCGGGTTGATCGTCGCCGCGGCGGACCCCGGCACGATCGTGGTGAGCGCGTCGGAGAGCTGGTCCGGGTCGACCAGCAGGCCGACGATCGACACCAGGGCGATCAGCGCCGGGAACAGCGCCAGCACGCCGTAGTAGGTGAGCGCGGCCGCCCAGTCGGTGAGGTTGTCCTCGCTGAACTCCTTGACCGTGCGCTTCAGGGTGCCGCCGGTCGTCGGCTTCGGATCCGCGCCGGTGGGCGCGTAGTCGGCGCGGGTGCCGCTGACCTTGTCGTCGTCGGGGGCGGGGTCGCCGGCCGCGTTGCCGGAGAACCGGGTGTCCTTCGCGGTGGTGTCGCCGCGGGAGCCGGTGGAGCGGGCCATTCGTTCGTCCTCCGGTCGGGTGGGAACTCGTCAGCACGTGGGTTCCCCGGACGGCTCCGTTCCATGCAGGTCGGTGGCGTGTCGCGACCGCTCCGTGACCTCAGCGCAGGCCGCTGACGGGCGACCACTCACCGGCCGCCGCCGTCGCCTGCTCGACGTCGGCCAGCCGGTCCGGACCGCCGCGGCCCCGCCGCCCGGCCAGTCCGGCGGCGCTCAGCAGGACCACCGCGGCGGCTCCCCCCGCGCCCACGAGGGCCACCGCGGTGAACGCCGCGGCCGACGGGAAGCCGGTGGCGGGGTCCACGCCCGCGGCCAGCACGGCGACGGTCACCGTGCTCCCGACGGCCTGCCCCACCGAGCGGGCGATGGAGTTCACCGCGTTGGCCACCCCGGTCTCCTCGGGCCGGACGGCCGACACCACCAGCGCGGGCAGGGCGGCGTAGGCCACGGTGGCCCAGAGCTGGGTCAGCAGACCGGCGACGACCACCTGCCACGCGACGTCGCGGAGCAGCGCCAGCAGCAGGAAGCCGGCCAGGCCGCAGGCCGCACCGGTGAGCAGGGTGGGCAGCCCGCCGGCACGGGCGACGACCCGCCCCGCCACCGGCGCCAGCAGCACGCCGGCCAGACCCCCCGGCAGCAGGAAGACCACGGCCGCCTCCACCACGGAGGCGCCGAACCCGTAGCCGGCGGCCTCCGGCGGCGTCTGCACGAACTGGAGGACGGCGAGGAAGGAGGCGAACAGGCCGATGCCGGTCATCACCCCGGCGAGGTTGGGCACCAGCGTGCGGGGGTCGGCCAGCATCGCCGGACGGACCAGCGGGTCCTCCCGGTGCCGCTGGAGCAGCACCCACCCGGCCAGGACGACGGCGGCCCCCACCGCACAGCCGACCGTCGCGGGTGAGCCCCAGCCCCAGGAATTGCCCTGCGACACCGGCAGCAGCAGGAGGACCAGGCCGCACGCCAGGACGACGGCGCCCCACCAGTCGACCCGGCCCGACCCCGTCGCCGGACGGCGGGGCAGGACGAGGACGACGAGCACCAGCGCGGTGACGGCCGCGGCCAGGCCGATCCAGAACGGCCGGTGGTAGTCCCCGCCGTCCCGGGTGAGCAGCGCCGCGGCGACCAGGCCGACGACGCCCCCGACGGCCAGCGTGCTGCTGACGACGGACATGCCGACGCTGAGCCGGGCCGCGGGCAGCTCGCGGCGCAGCACGCTGATGGACAGGGGGAAGAGCCCGTAGGAGACGCCTTGCAGCACGCGGGCCGCGATCAGCGCCGGCAGTGAGGACGTCAGCAGGGCCAGCAGCGTGCCCGCGGTCATCGCGACCAGGATGCCGATCATCACCGGGCGCTCGCCCCAGGTGTCGCCGAGCCGGCCGAGGACGGGCGTGGAGACGGCGGCTGCCAGCAGGTTCGCGGTCAGCACCCACCCGGCCGCGGCCGGGGAGACGCCCAGCTGGTCGCCGATGGCGTCCAGGATGGGCACGACCAGGCTCTGCAGCAGCGAGAGCGCGGTCGTGCCCAGGGCGAGGGTGGCGACCAGCAGCCCGGCCCGGGGCCCGCGGCGGCGCTGCGCCGCGGTGTCGTCGTCGGCGGGCACGCGGGGATGAGACCACGGCCGGGACGCGCTCGGCGCGGTCACCCGGCGTCCCCCGATGGGGTGGGGTCGGCCGCGGAGTGTCAGGAAGACCTCACGTTCCGACGATTGAGACGGCAGTCGGCGGGGGAAGACATGGCCCGACGACGTGCCGCCGGCCTCGCCCGGCGGCTCAGCCGAGAGAACAGCAGGGGGATGTACTGATGGTGTTGTGGCCGGCCGTGACCCTGATCGGGTTCCTGGTCCTGACCGCACTGGTGATCGTCATGGGCACCTCGTCCACGGCACGCTACGAACGGGAGAAGAGCGCCGCGGCCGCCGCCCGTTCCACCACCCGCCTCCCCGGCCGGTCCGCCGCGGCCGAGCCGGTGGGCGCCGCCCGCGCCGCCTGAGAGGGGACCACCCCTCCCCCCACGCCTCGCACGCTCGGCGTGGGCCCCTGAGGGGCGGCCGTTCCAGCACCTCAGCCGCGTGGGCGCGTGGGGTGCGGCTCAGAGCCAGGCCGCCGGGGTGTCGAGGACGGTGCGGTCCAGCGACTCCAGCAGGTCGAGGGTCACCGCGACCTTCGGCAGTTCGTGGCGGTGGAAGTACCGGGCCGCGGCCCGCTTGCCCTGGTGGAAGTCGCTGTCGTGGTCGCCGGTGGCCAGGACCTGGTCCAGCCACAGCCACGCGACCACCACGTGCCCGGCGGCCTCGAGGTAGGCGGTGGCGTTGGCGAGCGTGACCGCCGGGTCGTCCGCGCCCCACAGCGTCGCGGTCACCGCACCCAGCCGGGCCACGGCGGCGTCGAGGTCGGCGGCGTAGCCGGCCCACTCCGTGCCGGCCGCCCGCGCCGTCGTCGCGGTGATCGTCTGCCCGAGCAGCGCCAGCCCGGCCCCGCCCTCCATCACGACCTTGCGGCCCAGCAGGTCCAGGCCCTGGATGCCGGCGGTGCCCTCGTGGATCGGGTTGAGCCGGTTGTCCCGATAGAACTGCTCCACAGGGTGGTCGCGGGTGTAGCCGTAGCCGCCGTGCACCTGGATGGCCAGATCGTCGGCGACCGGCCCCCACTGCGAGGGCCAGGACTTCGCGATCGGGGTCAGCACCTCCAGCAGCAGGTGGGCGCGGGCCCGCTCGGCCTCGGAGCCGCCGGTCTGCTCCTCGTCGACCAGCCGCGCGCAGTACAGCGCCAGCGCCAGCCCGCCCTCCGCGTAGGACTTCGCGGCCAGCAGCATCCGCCGGACGTCGGTGTGCTCGACGATCGGCACCGGCGGCGTGGCCGGGTCGCGGTTCGTCGGCGGCCGGCCCTGGGTGCGGGTACGGGCGTACTCCAGCGCGTGCAGGTAGCCGGTGCAGGCCAGCGCCGCCGCCCCCGCCCCCACGCCGACCCGCGCCTCGTTCATCATGTGGAACATGTAGGTCAGGCCGCGGTGCTCCTCGCCCACGAGGTACCCGACCGCGCCGGCCCGCCCGCCGGGGGTGTGCACGCCCTCGCCGAAGTTGAGCAGGGTGTTCGTCGTCCCGCGGTAGCCCATCTTGTGGTTGAGCCCGGCGAGGACGACGTCGTTGCGCTCGCCGAGCGAGTCGTCGTCGCGCACCAGGTGCTTGGGGACGACGAACAGGGAGATGCCCTTCACGCCGGGCGGGCCTCCGGGGACCTTGGCCAGCACGAGGTGCACGATGTTCTCGCTCAGCTCGTGGTCGCCCGCGGAGATCCACATCTTGTTGCCGGTGAGCCGGTACGTGCCGTCGTCCTGCCGGTCGGCGCGGGTGGTGATGTCGGCCAGCGAGGAGCCCGCCTGGGGCTCCGACAGCGCCATCGTGCCGAACCAGCGCCCCTCGAGCATCGGCCGCACGTAGGTGTCCACCTGCTCCCGGCTGCCGTGCGCGACCAGCAGCCGGGCGTTGGCCATGGTGAGGAACGGGTAGGCCGAGGTGCCGACGTTGGCCGCCTGGAACCACGCCATCGCGGCCTGGGCGACGGTGTGCGGCAGCTGCATGCCACCGAGCTCCTCGTCGAAGGTGCCGGCGATCAGCCCGGCGTCGGCGAAGACCCGCAGCGCCCGGCTCACCTCCGGGATCATCTCCACGCGCCCGTCGACCATCCGTGGCTCGTGCTCGTCGGCGGTGCGGTTGTGCGGGGCGAAGTGGTCGGTGGCGATCTGCTCGGCGAGCTCCAGCACGGCGTCGAAGGTCTCCCGCGAGTGCTCTGCGTGGCGGGGGCGCTTCGTGAGCTCCTCGACGGCCAGCCACTCGTGGAGCAGGAACTCCAGGTCGCGGCGGGACAGGATCAACGACGAGCGCACGGGGTGCCTCCAGGAACGGGGTGCGGGAGCCGCCGCCACAGTAGGCGCGGGTCGTGGCACGGCGGTCACGGTCGCCCAGCGGTTGCCCCCGCCGGACGACCGGCCCGCCCGAGCCGCGGGGTCGGTCAGCCGCGGTGCCGGCCACCCGACGTGCCGGCGTTGCCCGGCCGGCCGGACGGCGGCGGGGTCGAGGTGGGTGCCGCGGCGCCCACCGCCTGCACCGCCTGGTCGGTGTCGTCGTCCGCGGCGGGGGCGCCCGCGGTCTGCTCGGCGGCCTGCCGTGCCTGGATGCCGGACTTGTCCGACAGCGCCAGCTGCGGCAGGAACAGGAACACGAAGAACCCGATGACCACCACGCAGGCGGCGATCAGGAACACCAGGTCGATGGTGTTGGAGAACCCCACCTTGAACGGCTCGACCAGGAGCGGCTCGGTCCCGATCGCGCTGGTGTCGTCCAGGGCCCGGCTGAAGTCGAACCGCGCGGCAGCGGCGGCGACCTCGGGGTCCCGTGCGGCGGCGTCGGTGACGGCGGTGCCGATGTCGGTGGGCAGCCGGGTGAACATGATCGAGAGGAAGGCGGCGGTCCCGATGGTGCCGCCCATCTGGCGGAAGAACGTCACTGACGAGGTGGCCACCCCGATCTCCCGCGGCGAGACGGCGTTCTGGACGGCGAGGATGACCGGCTGGAAGTTGAAGCCGAGGCCCAGGCCGAGCACCACCATGAACGGCACCAGCGTCCAGATCGAGGTGTCGGCCTCGACGACCAGCGACATCCCGACCAGGGCGATCGTCATCAGCGCGATGCCCACGAGGGGGAAGGCCTTGTACTTCCCGGTCCTGGAGATCGCGATGCCGGAGCTCATCGCCCCGACCATGATCCCGGCGACCAGCGGGATCAGCTGCAGGCCGGCGACCGTCGCGCTGGAGCCGTGCACGATCTGCAGGTACTGGGGGAGCAGCAGCAGGCCGCCGAACATGCCGGCGCCCATCACGACGCTGCCGATGGCGCTGACGGTGAAGCTGCGGTTGCCGAACAGACGCAGGGGGAGCAGCGCCTCCTCGCGGTACGCGCGCTCGGCGAGCAGGAACAGCGCGAAGCCGACCGCGCCGATCGCGTAGCAGGCGAGGGCACGGCCCGACGTCCAGCCCCACAGCCGGCCTTGCTCGGCCACGATCAGCAACGGCACGAGGAAGGTGATCAACGCGAGCGCGCCGGGCCAGTCGATGCGGTGGTCGCGGCGTTCGTGCGGCAGGTGCAGGACGCGGTAGACCGCGACGAAGGCGAGCAGGCCCAGCGGCACGTTGATGAAGAAGATCCAGCGCCAGCCGGTGATCCCCAGCAGCGAGGACTGCCCGGCGAAGAAGCCGCCGATGACCGGCCCGAGCACGCTGGAGGTGCCGAACACGGCCATGAAGTAGCCCTGGTACCGGGAGCGTTCCCGCGGCGGGACGATGTCGCCGATGATGGCCAGGGCCAGCGACATCAGGCCGCCGGCGCCGATGCCCTGGATCGCCCGGAACGCCGCGAGCTGGTACATCGAGTCGGCGATCCCGCACAGCACCGAGCCGACGACGAAGACGCCGATGGCGAACAGGTAGAACGGCCGGCGGCCGTAGATGTCGGACAGCTTCCCGTACAGCGGGGTGGCGATCGTCGACGTGATGAGGAACGCCGTGGTGGCCCACGCCTGCAGGTCGTAGCCCTGCAGGTCGTCGGCGATGGTGCGGATGGCGGTGGAGACCACGGTCTGGTCGAGGGCGGCCAGGAACATCGCGATCATCAGTCCGACGAGGATCGTGACGATCTGCCGGTGGCTGAAGACGCCGTCGGCGTCCGGGGCGGCCGAGGCCGCGCGGGCGCTCCTCCGCCCGGCCGCGTCGGTGCGGGTGCTGTGGGTCATGACTTCTCTCTCGGGGACGGCGCGGCGGGGGGCTCGGCGGGCAGGGACGAGGCGAGGTCGTCCATCAGCCGGCCGAAGAGGGTGGTGAGGGCCGCGAGGTCGGCCGCGGACCAGTCGGCGGTCACGCGGGCCAGGACGGCCTCGCGCTCGCTGCGCATCTGCTCCAGCGCGGCGCGGCCGTCGTCGGTGACCACGAGCCGGCTGGCCCGACCGTCGGTCTCGTCGGCGACCCGCCGGACCAGGCGCTGCTCGATGAGCGTGGCGACGTGCCGGCTGACCGTGGACGGGTCGGCGTGCACCAGGTCGGCGAGCGCGCCCTGACGCAGGGGACCCAACCGGACCAGGGGGAACAGCAGGACGAGCGCGGCGCGGTCGCGCCCCTCGGTGGGCTGGGCGCTCTTCAGCGCGTGCGCCAGCCGCATGAAGCGGGGGAGCTGCTCGCCGAGGGTGCGGACCTCGGCCAGGCGGTCGGCAGCGGCCCCGGTGGGCTCGGTGGTGGGGGTCACGGGCACTCCGGAGCCGGACGACGGAACATGTGCATCGTACAACCGGTTGTACGCCGCATGCATGGAGTTGTCGGCCCCATGCGGTGAGGTCCGCCACTGCACCCCCGGGCAACGACGGTGGGATCCTGGACGCCGGTACCCGCCGCCGCGGCGCTCCACCCTGCCGCCGTCCCCTCCTGGCGGCCCCACCCACCGATCGAGGAGCTGGACCGTGACCACCCCGCCCGACGACCTGCGGACGCGGCTGGCCGGCCTCACCCTCGAGGACGAGCACCGCCTGCGCCGTCGTCTCGACGGCACCCGCCGCACCCGCGACGCGCAGGCCCGGGCCCGCCAGCAGGCGGCGATCGCCACCGACGTCACCGCCGCCGAGGAGCGGATCGCCCGTCGCCGGGCCGCCGTCCCGACGGTCAACTACCCCGCCGCGCTGCCGGTGAGCATGCGCCGCGACGACATCGCCGCGGCGCTGCGCGAGCACCAGGTGGTCGTCGTCGCGGGGGAGACCGGGTCCGGCAAGACCACCCAGCTGCCCAAGATCGCCCTCGAGCTGGGCCGGGGCGTCCGGGGGCGGATCGGGCACACCCAGCCGCGCCGGATCGCCGCCCGCACCGTCGCCGAGCGGATCGCCGAGGAGCTGGAGCGGCCGCTGGGCGACGTCGTCGGCTGGAAGGTCCGGTTCACCGACCAGGTCGGCGACACGACGCTGGTCAAGGTCATGACCGACGGTGTCCTGCTCGCCGAGATCGGCCGCGACCGGCTGCTGCGCCAGTACGACACGCTGATCATCGACGAGGCGCACGAGCGCAGCCTCAACATCGACTTCCTGCTCGGCTACCTCGCCCGGCTGCTGCCGCAGCGGCCGGACCTCAAGCTCGTCATCACCTCCGCGACGATCGACGTCGAGCGGATCGCCAAGCACTTCAGCGCGGACGGCGCCGAGGTGCCGGTGGTCGAGGTGAGCGGGCGCACCTACCCGGTGGAGGTCCGCTACCGGCCGGTGGTCGACCCCGACGCCCCCGAGGGCGACCCCGCCGCCGACCCGGACCGCGACCAGGTGACCGCGATCGCCGACGCCGTCGACGAGCTGCTGGCCGAGGGGCCGGGCGACGTCCTGGTGTTCCTCGCCGGTGAGCGGGAGATCCGGGACACCGCCGACGTCCTGGGCGAGCGCTTCCCCTCCGCGGAGGTCGTCCCGCTCTACTCGCGGCTGTCGGCCGCCGACCAGCACAAGGTCTTCGCGCCGCACACCGGTCGGCGGATCGTGCTGGCCACCAACGTCGCCGAGACCTCGCTCACCGTGCCGGGCATCCGGTACGTCGTCGACCCGGGCACGGCGCGGATCTCGCGGTACAGCGCGCGGCTGAAGGTGCAGCGGCTGCCGATCGAGCCGATCAGCCAGGCCTCGGCGCGGCAGCGGTCGGGCCGCTGCGGGCGCACCTCCGACGGCATCGCGATCCGGCTCTACACGGAGGAGGACTTCGAGAGCCGGCCGGAGTACACCGACCCGGAGATCCTGCGCACCAGCCTGGCCTCGGTGCTGCTGCAGATGGCCGCGCTCGGGCTCGGGGACGTCGCCGACTTCCCGTTCATCGACCCGCCGGATCGCCGGGCCGTCGCCGACGGCATCGCGCTGCTGGAGGAGCTCGGCGCCCTCGAGCCCTCCGGTGACGACCCCGCCCGCCGCCGGCTGACCCCCACCGGGCGGGCGCTGGCCGCCCTGCCGCTGGACCCGCGCATGGCCCGGATGGTGGTCGAGGCCGACCGGCGCGGGGTGCTCGAGGAGGTCCTCGTCATCGCCGCCGGGCTGACCATCCAGGACCCCCGTGAGCGGCCGACGGAGCACCAGCAGGCCGCCGACGAGATGCACGCGCGGTTCGCCGACGAGAACTCCGACTTCCTCGCCCTGCTCAACCTGTGGCGGTACCTCGGCGAGCAGCAGGAGGCGCTCTCGGGCAGCCAGTTCCGGCGCACCATCAAGCGGGAGTTCCTGCACTACCTGCGCATCCGCGAGTGGCAGGACCTCTACGGCCAGCTCCGCAGCACCGCCCGCCGGCTGGGCATGTCCGTGGGCGAGCCGGCCGCCGAGCCGGACGAGCGCGGCATCCACACCGCCCTGCTGGCCGGGCTGCTGTCGCACGTCGGTGTGCAGGTCGAGGACGCCAAGGCCGGGCGCGGCCGGGGCCGGGAGTACCTCGGCGCCCGCAACGCCCGGTTCGTGATCGCGCCGGGCACCCCGCTGGCGAAGAAGCCGCCGCGCTGGGTGGTCGCCGCGGAGCTGGTCGAGACCAGCCGGCTGTTCGCCCGCACCGTCGCCCGCATCGACCCCGAGGTCGTGGAGCGGCTGGCCGACCACCTGGTCAAGCGGCAGTACTCCGAGCCCCGCTGGGACGCCAAGCGCGGCTCGGTCGTCGCCACCGAGCGGGTCACCCTCTACGGCATCCCGCTGGTCGTCGGGCGCCGCGTGCAGTACGGGTCGATCGACCCCGTCGTCTCGCGCGAGCTGTTCATCCGGCACGCGCTGGTGCAGGGCGAGTGGACGACCCACCACCGCTTCTGGCACGACAACCAGAAGGCGATGCAGCGGGTGGCCGAGCTGGAGGAGCGCGCCCGCCGCCGCGACATCCGGGTGGACGACGAGACGCTGTTCGAGCTCTACGACGCCCGCATCCCCGCCGACGTCGTCTCCACCCGGCACTTCGACAAGTGGTGGAAGGCCGCCCGGCGGGAGACCCCGGACCTGCTCACCTTCACCCCGGAGATGCTCACCAACGCCGCGGCGGCCGGGCAGGTGCGGGTCGAGGAGTTCCCCGACGAGGTGCCGCTGTCGCAGGGGCTGACCCTGCCGCTGTCCTACGCGTTCGCCCCGGGCACCCCGGCCGACGGCGTCACCGTCGACGTCCCCCTGGCGGTGCTCGACGCCGTCGCGGAGCGGACGTCGGGGGAGTCGCTGGCCTTCACCGTCCCCGGGCTGCGGGAGGAGTTGGTCACCGCGCTGCTGCGCACCCTGCCCAAGCAGCTGCGCCGGGCGCTGGTGCCGATCCCCGACCGCGTCCGCGAGGTGCTGCCGCACATCGCGCCGACCGAGCCGCTGCTGCCGGCGCTGGAGCGGGAGCTGCGCCGGTCGGCGGCGGTGGTGGTCCCGCCGGACGCGTGGGCGCCGGACCAGGTGCCCGACCACCTGCGGGCCACCTTCCGCGTGGTCGACGACCGGCACCGGCCGCTGGCCACCGGCAAGGACCTGCAGGCGCTGCGCCGGGAGGTCGCGCCGCAGAGCCGGGCGAGCCTGGCCGCGGCGGCCTCGTCGGTGGAGCGCACGGGGCTCACCACGTGGTCGTTCGGCACGCTGCCGCGCACCGTCGACGTCCGCCGCGGCGGCCACGTGGTCACCGCCTTCCCCGCGCTGGTCGACGAGGGCCAGACCGTGGGCATCCGCGTGGTCGCGACCGAGGTGGAGGCCACCCGGCTGACCTGGCGCGGCGCTCGCCGGTTGCTGGTGCTGGTCGCCGGTTCACCCACCCGGCAGGTGGTGAAGTCGCTGTCGCCGCGCACGCGCCTGGCGCTGCAGTTCAACCCGGACGGCGAGATCCCCGCCCTGGTCGACGACTGCGTGGACGCCGCCGCCGACGAGCTCATCGCCGCCGCCGGCGGACCCCCGCGCGACGAGGCCGCCTTCACCGCCCTGGTCGGGACGGCGCGGACGCAGTTGCTGCCGTTGACCACCGACACGGTGCAGAAGGTGGAGGCGGTGCTCACCCGGGCTCGCGAGGTCGCGGTGGCGATCGGCGCGGCGCCCGGACGGCGGGTACCCGAGGCGGCGGTCGCCGACCTGCGCCGGCAGATGGGTGGATTGCTGCACCGCGGGTTCGTCGCCGCGACCGGGCGCCGCCGGCTGCCCGACGTCGTCCGGTACCTCACGGCGATGGTGCACCGGCTGGAGAAGCTGCCGGCCAACGCCGTCCGCGACGAGCTGTGGATGGCGCAGGTCGCGGCGGTCACCGCGGAGTACGAGCAGCTGCGCCGGCAGGTCCCGGCCACGGGGGCGCCGGACGACCCGGTGGCGCGGGTGCGCTGGATGATCGAGGAGCTGCGGGTCGGCCTGTTCGCGCAGAGCATCGGGACGCCGCGGGCGATCTCCGAGCAGCGGGTCTACAAGGCGATCGACCAGCTCACCGCCTGACCCCCCCGTCGGTTTCCGCGGAAACCGACGGATGCGGCCCGTCGGTTTCCGCGGGAACCGACAGGGGTGGGGGCTCAGGCCTGGGCGCGGGCGGCCTCGGCGCGGTCGCGCAGCAGGGCGGAGATGCGCTGCCGCGTCACGCCGAAGAGGGCGGCGATGCGGTTGATGCTCACCTGCTCGGACTGCAGGGCGTGCGCCTGCTCGCGGCGCCAGGCGCCACCGGCCGTCGACAGGGCCGCCATCACGGTGCTGATCTGCTCCACCACGAGGGGGCGCCGCTCCTCGGTGACGATGTCCAGCCAGGCCCGCCCCGAGCGCCGCGCGTCCAGCAGCCTCTCGGCGCGCGCCCGTGCCCCGGTCAGCTCGACGAGGCAGGTGTCGAGCACGGCGAGCAGCGCGGAGAGCGCCTCGGCGGCGTCGTCGGTGGTCTCGGCGGTTCGCTCCTCGACGTCCACGACGCCTCCTCCCGCCACTCCAGCGGCGTCCAGTGGGCAACAACTGGATTGCACACTACCCGACTGAACGCGGGTTGCGTGCAAGGGGCGTGACGCGCGGTGTCGATGGCGGGTGGGGGTCGTTGCGCAGCGCCGGTTCGCCATGGTTCTGTTGTGTGCAACCGAGTGGCGCGGCTGGCATGGGGACCCGGCGCCTTCCCGAGGAGACCGGATGTCCACGCTCAGCGCCGTCATCGACCTGACCCCCGCGCCGCCCAGCGTGCGGGTCGCCCGCCGCCTGGTGCAGGACCTGCTGCAGGCGTGGCGGGCCCCGCACGACACCGAGGACGCCACGCTGCTGACCACCGAGGTCGTGGCCAACGTCATCGACCACGTGGGCGGGGAGGCGTCGTTCACCCTCGAGGTCACCCTGTCCGACGAGTGGCTGCGGATCGCGGTGGTCGACGGGTCGGCGGTGCAGCCCCTCGTGCGCGAGCTCGACGTGACCGCCGCCCGCGGCCGCGGGATGCGGCTGGTCGCCGGCATCGCCGACCGCTGGGGCGTGGAGCCCCACAGCGGCGGCAAGCGGGTCTGGTTCGACCTGGCCCCGGCGTAGTCGTGAGCGCCCGGTGGTTTGTCATCGACGGCTGGCGGGGAGCCCTCCGGGGACCGCACGAGCCAGGAGGAGATGCCATGAGCGAGCCGACCGGACGCACCGAGAGCGCCGGCGAGGGCCTGTCCGACGAGGAGATGGTCCGCACCGTCGCCGAGCAGACCGACAGCGCCTCCGAGCACGCCGACGTGGCGGGCAAGGACTGGGACGGCGACCCGTCCTCGGCGCCGGACCCCACCAGCTGAGCCCGGGGCGGGGGTGAGCTCCCCCGCCGGGACCCGCGCACGGCGGACGCGGCCGTCCGCCGTGCCCGGCCCGGTCCGGACGGTGGCTCGCTGGGCCGTGCGGCACGGCCTGCCCGCGGCCTACCTGAGCCGCGCCGTCGGCCGGGGCGACCTGGTCGCCCGGCTGATGCGCGACCCGGCGCTGCGCGCCGAGCCGTACGCGCTGTACGAGCAGCTGCGCGCCCGGGGGCCGTGGGTGCCCAGCGCCCTCGGGCCGGTCACCACCTCGCACGCCGCGGCCTCGGCGCTGCTGCGCTCGGACCGCTTCGGCGTCGGCTTCGACTGGTCGGCCGCGCCCCGGCCGGTGCGGTGGGCGCTGGCCGTCGGGGACGACCCCACCGCCACCGGCGTCGCCGAGCCGCCGTCGATGCTCGTCGTCGACCCGCCCGACCACACCCGGTACCGCAGGCTGGTCGGCCGGGCCTTCACGCCGCGTGCGACCGCGGCCGCCGAACCCCTGGTCCGGCGCACGGCCGAGGAGCTCCTGGACCGCCTGGAGGGCCCGGCCGCCCGCGGCGAGACCGTCGACCTGGTCGCCGCCTACGCCGCCCCGCTGCCCGTCCTGGTCATCGCCGACCTGCTCGGCGTGCCCGGCGACCGGCAGGAGGACTTCCTGCGCTGGGGAGCGGCCGCCGCGGCCACCCTGGACCCCGGCCTGCCCTTCCGCCGGTTCCTGACCGCCGACCGCGCCATGCGGGCCCTGCACGCCTTCCTGGCCGAGCACTTCGCCCGGCTGCGCAGTGACCCCGGCGACGACCTCGTCAGCCAGCTCGTCACCGCGGCGGACGGCGGCGCGCTCACCGACCGCGAGCTGCACGCCACCGTGATGCTGCTGCTCGGCGCCGGCTTCGAGACGACGGTGAACCTGCTCGGCAACGCCGTCGTCCTCCTCGACGCGCACCGCGACCAGCGCGACGCCCTGCTGGCCGACCCGTCGGGCTGGCCGAACGCCGTGGAGGAGGTGCTCCGCCACGACAGTCCGGTGCAGATCACCGGCCGGATGGTGCGGACGGACACCACCGTGGCTGGTACGGAGCTGGGAGCCGGCACCCGCGTCGTCGTCCTGCTGGGGGCGGCCAACCGCGACCCGGAGGTGTTCGCCGACCCCGGGCGCTTCGACGTCGCCCGCGCCGACGTGCGGGAGCACCTCGCCTTCTCCGCCGGAATCCACTACTGCGTCGGCGCCGGCCTCGCGCGGCTTGAGGGCGCCGTGGCGCTGCGGGCTCTCACCGAGCGCTTCCCGCGGCTGCGGGTGGCCGGCCGTCCGGTGCGGCGCGAGCTGCAGACCCTGCGTGGCTTCGAGCACCTGCCGGTGACCCTGCGCTGACTCATGCGGCGCTGGGCTCCCGTGGCCGCTCCTCCACCCGGAGGACGCCGCTGCGCGCCGCCCCCAGCCGGCCCACGCCATGGGCGCGAGCAGCAGCGCCATCGGCCAGGGCCAGCCGCCGGTGCGGTCGTTCAGCCAGCCCAGCGCCAGCGGGCCGGCCGCGGCCATCAGGTACCCGAGGCACTGCGCGACCCCGCCCAGCCGCGCTGCGGACTCCATCCGAGTCAGCTCACCACACGCGGGGAGGCCGCACCGTCGGACGGCGGCGATTCCGCAGGACGGGAGGGGGTTGGCGCAAGAGCGCCCGGTCAGAAATAGTGACCGCGGTCTCTCGCCCGACGGAAAGTGAGCGCATGAGCATCCTCGGTACCCGCGTGGTCCGCACGGAGGACCCGCTGTTCCTCACGCGTGGTGCGACCTACACCGACGACCTGGTCGACGACCGGCTCACCGGTGCGCTGCACGCCACCTTCATCCGTTCGCAGGTCGCCCACGGCCGCGTGCTGTCGGTGGACGCCTCGGCTGCCCGTGAGGCGCCCGGGGTCGTCGCCGTGTACACGGCCGAGGACTGTCCGGACCTCGCCCCGCTCCCCGCCGGCCTGCCGATGGTGCCGCCCGCCATGCAGCGGCCCTGGCTGGCCACCGACAAGGTCCGGTTCGTCGGCGACATCGTCGCCGTCGTCCTCACCGAGGACCGCTACCAGGGCGAGGACGCCGCGGAGCTGGTCTCCGTCGACATCGACCCCCTGCCGACCGTCGTCTCCACGGCTGACGCGGCGAAGGACGAGGTGCTGCTGTTCGAGGAGGCCGGGACCAACGTCGCGGCGGTCTTCGGCGGCCCGCCCCCGGAGGACTTCTTCAGCGGCTGCGAGGTGGTCGTCCGGCAGGCCGTCAAGAACCAGCGCGTGGCGCCGGTGCCGCTGGAGACCCGCGCCGCCGCCGCCGCGTGGGGCGAGGACGGCCGGGTGACCATCTGGTGCACCAACCAGGGCGCCCAACAGGCCAAGGGCGAGATCGCCGGCTGGCTCGGCCTCGACCCGGCGCTGGTCCACCTGGTCACCCCCGACGTCGGCGGTGGCTTCGGCGCCAAGATCGGCGCCGACCCCGAGTACGCCTTCGTCGCGTGGCTGGCGCAGCGCGTGGGCCGGCCGGTCCGGTGGACCGAGAACCGCTCCGAGAACCTGCTCGGCATGCTGCACGGGCGCGGCCAGGACCAACTGGTCACCATCGGTGGCCGGCGGGACGGCACCGTCGAGGCCTATGCCATCCACGTGGACCAGGAGGCCGGCGCCTACCCGCGGGTCGGCGTCATCCTCCCGACGCTGACCATGCTGATGGCCGCGGCGACCTACGCCTTCCCGAAGGTGCACGCCTCTGCACGGGTGCTGGTCAACAACGCCACCTCCATCGGCGCCTACCGCGGCGCCGGCCGTCCGGAGGCGACCGCCGCCGTCGAGCGGGCAGTGGACATGTTCGCCGCCGAGATCGGGATGGACCCGGCCGAGGTGCGCCGGAAGAACCTGGTCCCGCCGTTCCACGAGCCGCACACCACCCCCTCGGGCGCGACCTACGACTCCGGTGAGTACGTCGTGGCGCTCGAGAAGGCGCTGGAGGCGGCCGGCTACCAGGAGCTGCGGGCCGAGCAGGCCCGCCGCCGGGAGGCCGGCGAGGTGAAGCAGCTGGGCATCGGCCTGTCGACCTACGTCGAGATCACCGGTGCCGACACCGGCCTGGGCGCGGCGGAGTCCGCCGAGCTCGAGGTCCACCCCGACGGGACGGCGACCGTGCTCACCGGCACCTCGCCGCACGGCCAGGGCCACGCCACCGCGTGGGCGATGCTCGCCAGCGACCAGTTGGGCATCCCGGTCGAGAAGATCACCGTGCTGCACGGCGACACCGACCGGATTCCGCGCGGCGGCGGCACCATGGGTTCGCGCAGCCTCCAGCAGGGCGGGGCAGCGGTGCACCAGGCGGCCACCGAGCTGATCGAGCTGGCCCGGCAGCGCGCCGCCGAGCAGCTGGAGGCCGATCCGTCCGACCTCGAGGTCGACCTCACCGCCGCCGGGCTGAGCGTGCGCGGCACCCCGGGCTCCGGGATCACGTTCGCCCAGCTGGCCGAGAAGGAGCCGCTCGTCGTCCAGACCCGCTTCGAGGCGGCGGCGCCCACCTTCCCGTTCGGGGCGCACGTGGCCGTCGTCGAGGTCGACACCGAGTCCGGCAAGGCCGAGCTGCAGCGCCTGGTGGCCGTGGACGACGCCGGCATCATCGTCAACCCGCTGCTGGCCGAGGGGCAGCGGCACGGTGGCTTCGCCCAGGGCGTGGCACAGGCGCTGCTGGAGGAGGTCCTCTACGACGCCGACGGCAATCCGCAGACGTCCACGCTGGCCGACTACCCGTTCGTTTCGCCCACCGAGCTGCCCAGCTTCGAGCTGGTCGACATGGCCACGCCCACGCCGATCAACCCGCTCGGCGCGAAGGGCATCGGCGAGGCGGGCACCATCGGCTCCACCCCCGCCGTCCACAACGCCGTCATCGACGCCGTCGCGCACCTCGGCGTCCGGCACATCGACATGCCCACCACACCGATGAAGGTGTGGCGGGCCATCCAGCAGGCTCAGCAGGAGGGCACGAACTGATGAAGGTCACCCTGACCGTCAACGGTCAGCAGCGCAGCGACGAGGTGGAGCCCCGTCTGCTGCTGGCGCACTACCTGCGGGACACGTGCGGGCTCAAGGCCACGAACATCGGCTGCGACACCACGTCGTGCGGTGCGTGCACCGTCGTCGTCGACGGCCTGACGGTGAAGTCCTGCACCGTGCTGGCGGCCCAGGCCGACGGCTCGCAGGTGACGACGCTGGAAGGGCTGGCTGGGCCGGACGGCGAGCTGCACCCGATGCAGAAGGCGTTCCGCGAGGAGCACGGCCTGCAGTGCGGCTTCTGCACCCCGGGCATGGTGATGGCCGCGATCGGCGTCGTGGCCGACAACCCCGACCCCAGCGACCGGGAGGTCCGGGAGGGGCTGGAGGGCAACCTCTGCCGCTGCACCGGATACCACAACATCGTCCGGGCGGTGCAGTCCGCCGCCAAGGCCGGCCCGGCGGCCGGCCAGGTGCCGCAGTCGCAGGAGGTCGCCCGATGATCCCGGGGCCCTTCGACTACGTGCGGCCGACGTCGGTCGAGGAGGCGATCGCCGCGCTCGTGGAGCACGGGGACGACGCGAAGGTCATGGCCGGTGGCCACTCGCTGCTGCCCATCATGAAGCTCCGGCTGGCCATGCCCGCAGTCGTCATCGACATCAGCCGGATCCCCGGGATGTCCTACGTCCGGGTCGAGGGCGACGAGGTGGCCATCGGGGCCGGCACCCGGCACCACCAGCTGGAGCACGACGAGGTCGCGCGCGCCGAGGTGCCGATCCTGCCGTACACCGCCAGCCAGGTCGGTGACCCGCAGGTGCGTCACCGCGGCACGATCGGCGGCACGGTGGCGCACAGCGACCCGGCGTCCGACCTCCCCACGGCGCTGCTGGCGCTGGGAGGCACGGTGGTCGTGCAGGGCCCGAACGGGCGCCGGAGCATCCCGGTGACCGAGTTCTGGCAGGGCTTCTTCGAGACCGCCCTCGCGGAGGACGAGCTGATCATCGAGATCCGCGTGCCGCGCACCGGGTCGGCCGGGTGGGCCTACGAGAAGTTCACCCGACGGGCCAACGACTGGCCGATCGTCGCCGCGGCCGCGGTGGACGGCCGGGTGGCGCTGGCCAACATGGCCGGGACGGTCGTGCGGGCCACCGCGACGGAGGAGGCCCTCGCGCGGGGCGCCTCGATCGCCGAGGCCGCGGCGCTGGCCGACCAGGGCACCAGCCCCGGCGCCGACATGCACGCCGACCAGGAGTACCGCCGGCACCTGGCCCGGCTACTCACCCGACGGGCGCTGGAGAAGGCGGCCGGGGGAGCCGCAGCCGCCGCCTGAGGTCTGCGCCCGCGGAAACCGACGTCGGAACGCAGCGAGGCCCGGTCCCCACGTGGGGCCGAGCCTCGCTGCGATCCCGTCCCGGGTCCCGCCCCGAGCCTGCGGAGGGTGGGGAGGACGGGCCCTCCCTCAGCCGGCGGGGGTGAGCATCCCGGCGCCGACGGTGGCGTTGGTGGCCTCGTCGACCAGGATGAACCGGCCGGTCGCCCGGTTGCGGGTGTAGTCGTCGACGAACAGCGGCTGGGTGGCCCGCAGCCGCACCCGGCCGATGTCGTTGAGGCCCAGCTCGGTGGCCTCGACGTCGCGGTGCAGCGTGTTCACGTCCAGCCGGTAGGCGAGGTCCTTCACCATGGCGCGCACCGTGCGGGTGGTGTGCTTGACCGCGATCCGCTGGCGGGGACGCAGCGGCTCGTCGGCCATCCAGCACACCAGCGCGTCGAGGTCCTGGGTCGCGGTCGGCGCGTTCTCCGGTCGGCAGATGAGGTCGCCACGGGAGACGTCGAGGTCGTCGGTCAGCCGGACGGTCACCGCCATCGGGGGGAACGCCTCCTCCACCGGGCCGCGGGGACCGTCGATGCCGGCGATCGTGGTCGTCAGGCCGCTGGGCAGCACCTGCACCTCGTCGCCGGGGCGCAGCACCCCGCTGGCCACGGTGCCCGCGTAGCCGCGGTAGTCGTGGAAGGCGTCGGACTGCGGGCGGATCACGTACTGCACCGGGAACCGGGCGTCGGTGAGGTTGCGGTCGCTGGCCACGTGCACGTGCTCGAGGTGGTGGATCAGCGTCGCGCCCTCGTACCAGGGCGTGTTCGGCGAGTGGGTGACGACGTTGTCGCCGTGCAGCGCGGAGATCGGGATGACCGTGAGGTCCGGGACGGCGAGCTTCGCGGCGAAGGCGCTGAACTCGTCCCGGATCCCCTCGAAGACCTCCTCCGACCAGTCGACGAGGTCCATCTTGTTGACCGCCACCACCAGGTGCGGGACCCGCAACAGCGAGGCGAGGAACGCGTGCCGCCGGCTCTGCTCGACCATGCCCTTGCGGGCATCGACCAGGACGATCGCGAGGTCGGCGGTGGAGGCGCCGGTGACCATGTTCCGCGTGTACTGCACGTGGCCCGGCGTGTCGGCCAGGATGAACGTACGGCGCGGGGTCGCGAAGTACCGGTAGGCGACGTCGATGGTGATGCCCTGCTCGCGCTCGGCACGCAGGCCGTCGGTGAGCAGTGCCAGGTCGACGAAGCTGCCCTTGCTGGCCCGGGCGACCGCCTCGTACTGGTCCTCGAAGATCGCCTTGCTGTCGTAGAGCAGCCGGCCGATCAGCGTGCTCTTGCCGTCGTCCACCGAGCCGGCGGTGGCGATGCGCAGGATGTCCTTGCGCGCGGTGGCCAGCTCGACGGCGTGCTCGGCGACCGGCGAGTGGACGTCGACGGGGTGGCTGCCGGGCTGGGCGGCGGTGTCCGTGTGCGAGGCCATCAGAAGTAGCCCTCCTTCTTCCGGTCCTCCATGGCGGCGTCGCTCACCTTGTCGTCGCCGCGGGTCGCGCCGCGCTCGGTCATCCGGGTCACCGCGACCTCGGCGATGACCTCCTCGACGGTGGTCGCCTCCGACCGGACGGCGGCGGTCAGGTTGGCGTCGCCCACGGTGCGGTAGCGGACCATCGCGCGGAACGGCTGCTCGTCCTCCCGCGGGCGGATGAACTCGTTGACGGCGTAGAGCATCCCCTGGCGCTCCACGACCTCCCGCTCCTCGGCCAGGTACAGCGGCGGGATCGCGATCCGCTCGCGGGCGATGTACTGCCAGATGTCCAGCTCGGTCCAGTTCGACAGCGGGAACACCCGGATCGACTCGCCGAGGTGGATCCGGCCGTTGTAGAGGTCCCAGAGCTCGGGGCGCTGGTTCTTGGGGTCCCACTGGCCGAACTCGTCGCGGAAGGAGAAGACCCGCTCCTTGGCCCGCGCCTTGTCCTCGTCGCGGCGGGCACCGCCGAACAGCGCGGTGAAGCCGTGCTCCTCGACCGCGTCGAGCAGCACCGGCGTCTGGATGCGGTTGCGGGAGCCGTTGGGCTCCTCCTTGACCAGCCCCTTGGCCATCGCGTCGGGCACCGAGGCGACGATGAGCTGGACGCCGAGCTCGGCGACGCGCTTGTCGCGGAACTCCAGGACGTCGGGGAAGTTCAGTCCGGTGTCCACGTGCATGACCGGGAACGGGATGCGGGCCGGCGCGAACGCCTTGCGGGCCAGCTCCAGCATCACGATCGAGTCCTTGCCGCCGGAGAAGAGCAGCACCGGGCGCTCGAGCTCCGCGGCCACCTCACGGACGACGTGGATGGACTCGGCCTCCAGCGTCTCCAGCTGGGAGAGCCGGTAGTCGGGTGTGCTCACGGGGCGGTGCTCCGGTCGTTCGGGGACAGGGCTCGAACCAGCACCAACCGCACCGGTCCGGGAGGGATTCCCCCTCCAGTGTCCGTCATCGCCGCGCGGGTCCCGCTGTGACCCCGGACTCACCGTTCGCCGGCGACGGCCTCCAGCAGCCGGTCGGCGAGCTCCGGGCGGCAGACCACGAGGTCGGGCAGGTACGGGTCGGCGCCGTTGTAGTGCAGCGGCGAGCCGTCGAGCCGGACGGCGGTCAGCCCGGCGGCGCGGGCGACGGCGACCGGGGCGGCGGAGTCCCACTGGTACATCCCGCCGGCGTGCACGTACGCGTCCACCTCACCTCGGACGACGGCGGTGACCTTGTAACCGGCCGACCCCATCGGCACCAGCTCGGCGTCGAGGGCGGCCGCGGCGGCGTCGGCGGCCACGGGCGGCCGGGTGCGGCTCACCGCGATGCGCAGCCGCCCGCTCCCGGACGGCGGCACGACCGGGGCCGGGTCGGTGACGAGGACCTCCCCGAGCGCGGGCAGGGCCACGGCGGCCGCCGTGAGGTCGCCGTCGGCCCACAGCGCCACGTGCACCGCCCAGTCCGGCCGCTCCTCGCCGTACTCGCGGGTGCCGTCGAGCGGGTCGACGATCCACACCCGGTCCGCGGACAGCCGGGCCGGGTCGTCGACGGCCTCTTCGCTGAAGACGGCGTCCCCCGGGCGCCGGGCGGCCAGCAGCCCGCTGATCGCGGCCTGGGCCGCGGCGTCCCCGGCGTCACCCAGGGCGCGGCCGGTGCGCTGTCCGTCGGCGCGCAGCTGCAGCAGCGCCGCGGCAGCCGCGCCGGCGACCTCCGCGGCCACCTCGACGTCGGTCACGGCCGCTCCGCCAGTGCGGTGGCGTCGGTGGGCCGGCCGGGGGGTGCGTGCCGCCCCGATGCATCGGTGATCGCCCCGAAGTAGGTGGCGTGCACCTCCTCGCGGGGCATGACGAACACGCCGCGGGCGGCCACGAGCACGCGCTCCGGGTCCGCGGCGGTCGCGATCTCGCCAGTGACGACGCACTTGCGGCCGGCCGCCTCGACCACCCGGGAACGCAGCTGCAGCGGCGTCGACAGCGGCACCGGGCCCCGGTAGTCCAGCTCCAGCCGGACCGTCATGCCCCACAGGCCGGCGGCGATCGCGGCCGAGCCGAGCAGCTGGTCCATGAGCAGGCT
The DNA here is from genome assembly GCF_900215145.1 of Geodermatophilus sabuli. Lineage (GTDB taxonomy): Bacteria > Actinomycetota > Actinomycetes > Mycobacteriales > Geodermatophilaceae > Geodermatophilus > Geodermatophilus sabuli. The sequence goes on from NZ_OBDO01000002.1 coordinate 218,855, forward strand.
GCTCACGCCGCCGTGCACGTAGCCGGGCGGGCCCTCGTAGGCCAGGCCCAGCGTCGCCTCGGCGGCGACGCCGTCCGCGGTCCGGCTGATGGACAGCGGCGGGGCGATGGCGCTGCCCACACCGCTCACCGGGTTGTAGACGCGGCGGAACACCAGCGGGTCGTCGAGGGAGGGCAGCTGCGTCGGCGGCCGCCGCCCCGCGGCGAGCCGGGCGGTGGCCGCGCGGGCCTCAGCGGCGGCGGCGCGCAGCACGGCGGCGGGGACGGTCGTGCGCACCGAGGCGTCGACCAGTTCCCGGAGAGCGCTGCCCAGCTCGCCCACCGCGGCCATCAGGTCGCTGTCGTAGGGCTGCCCGTCGCCGTCGGAGTCCACGGTCGGACCGTAACGCCGGGCCACGAGCCCGGCTCAGCCCCCCACCCCGTCGCCGTCGGCCGGGTGGTCGGCGACGGGGTGCGCGGCCGGGGCGCCGGCCCCGTCACCGACAGCCGGCCCCGAGCGGGGCAGCCGGACGGTGAACGCCGCTCCGCGGCCGGGCGCGGTGTCCAGGTGCACGGTGCCGCCGTGCGCGGCGACCAGCGCGGAGACGATCGCCAACCCGAGCCCGGTGCCGCCCCCGGCGCGGTTGCGGGACGGGTCGGCCCGGTAGAACCGCTCGAAGACGCGGGCGGCGTGCTCGGGGGCCATCCCCGGCCCCTCGTCGGCGACCCGGAGGACGACGACACCGCCGTCCTCCCCGTCGCCGGTCACGTCCCCGGCCGCCGGCTCGTCGGAGATGTCCACCCTGACCGCGACCGTGGGCGGGGTGTGCACCAGCGCGTTGGTCACCAGGTTGCCCACGACCTGGCGCAGCCGGGCCTCGTCGCCGAGGACGACGGGGAGCTCGCTGAGCGACTCGTCCAGGTGCAGGGTGACCGGCCGGTCCGGCTGGACGGCGCGGGCGTCGTGGACGGCGTCCCCGGCCAGCTCGCCCAGGTCGACGGGGGTGATGGTCAGCGGACGCTGCTGGTCCAGCCGTGCCAGCTGCAGCAGGTCCTCGACGAGGACCCCCATGCGGGCTCCCTCGGACTCGATCCGCTGCATGAGCCGGGCGGTCTCCTCCGGGTCCCGGACCGCGCCCTGCCGGTACAGCTCGGCGAAGCCGCGGATCGAGGTCAGCGGGGTGCGCAGCTCGTGGCTGGCGTCGGCGATGAAGCGGCGCATCCGGCTCTCGGAGGCGCGGGCCTGCTCCTCGGAGGCCTGCTGCGCGCGGAAGGCGCTCTCGATGCGCCCGAGCATGCCGTTGAGCGCGGTGGTCAACCGGCCCACCTCGGTCCGCTCGTCGCCCTCCGGCACCCGCTGGGACAGGTCGCCGGCGGCGATCGCGCGGGCGGTGCGCTCGACCTCGGCCAGCGGTCGCAGGCTGTTGCGGACGACGAGGTACCCGGTGGCCCCGAGCAGCAGGAGCACGATCAGCCCGACGACCGCCTCGATGCGGACCAGCCGGCGGATCGCGGCCTGGTCCCTTTCCAGGTCGGTACCGATCACGAGGGTGTAGCCGCCGGGCAGCTCCCCGGTCAGGATCCGCCAGTCGGTCCGGCCGTCGGCGGAGGAGGCGGTGAACGGCCGGCTGCCCGACCCGTACCCGCCGTGGTCGTCGTCCAGGTCCCGGTCGAACCGGGGGACGCTGGAGCGCTCGGGTGGGCCCTGCAGGTCCACGACGTCGTCGGAGTCCGGGGGAAGGCAGCCGTAGTAGGCGGCGCCGGGCATCGCGCTGTACTGGCCGGCCAGGCAGGCGTCGAGGACCTGCCGGTTGCGCTCGAACTGGTGCACCGCGGCCCGCAACGCGCTGTCCTGCTGGTCGAGCAGGTAGCCGCGCAGCAGGGAGGTCGCGGCCAGGCCGGTGGCGGCCAGGCTGACCGTCACGAGGGCGACGAGCAGGGCGACCAGCGTGATGCGGAGGGGGACGCGGGGACCCGTTCGCACGGGGGGCTGCCCGCTCACGGCGACCCCGGTCCGCGGCCGCTCACGGGATCACCGGCTCGCTGCCGCTCGAGCGAGCCGCTCTTCGCTCGCTGGTGCTCGCCGCGGTGCTCGCGCCCCTGTCCGCTCACGTCCCGCGGGGGAGCCGCAGCGTGTAGCCGACGCCGCGGATCGTGTGCAGCAGACGCGGCTCGGTGGTGTCCACCTTGCGCCGCAGGTAGGAGATGTAGGACTCCACGACGTTGGCCTCGCCGTTGAAGTCGTAGTTCCACACGTGGTCGAGGATCTGCGCCTTCGACAGCACCCGGCCGGCGTTGGCCATCAGGTAGCGCAGCAGCTTGAACTCCGTCGGGGACAGGCTGACCACCTGGCCGGCCTTGATGACCTCGTGCGACTCCTCGTCGAGCTCGATGTCGGCGAAGGACAGCCGCGGCGACTCGGCGGCGCGCTGCTGGCCGGTGCTCCGGCGCAGCACCGCCCGGATGCGGGCCAGCACCTCGTCCAGGCTGAACGGCTTGGTGACGTAGTCGTCCCCGCCGAGCGTGAGGCCGGAGACCTTGTCCTCGGCGGCGTCCCGGGCGGTGAGGAACAGCACCGGCGTGTGCCGGCCGCTCTCCCGCAGCCGGCGGACGACGCCGAAGCCGTCCAGCCCGGGCATCATCACGTCCAGCACGAGCAGGTCCGGGCGGAACGTCGCGGCCATCGCCAGCGCCTGCTGCCCGTCGGCGGCGGTGGCCACCTCGAACCCGGCGTAGCGCAGGCTGGCCGAGAGCAGCTCCCGGATGTTCGGCTCGTCGTCCACCACGAGGAGGCGAGCCTCCGGGGCCGTGCTCCTGCCGGTGCCGCTCACAGCACCTCCCGTCGAACGCGCAACCGTCGTCATGGTCCCAGCCTGGGACCGGGGGCTGCGCCATCCCTGGGCGCTCCCTGTGAGGAGTCTGGACGACGGGTCAGCCGCTGGGGGACATGGCGCGGCCGCGGCGCCAGTAGCCGATCGCGTGGTGCTGGGCCCGCCCCAGACCCCAGCGGCCGCGCAGGTCGGCCCGGATGGTGCGGACGGCGGCGGACTCGGCGGCCACCCAGGCGAAGACGTCGTCCCCCTCGGGCCGGTCGAGCCCGGCGACCGCGTCGGCGAGCAGCGTGCTCTCCCCGGGCGGCGTGCCGTCGCGGTGCAGCCAGCGCACCGCGACGCCGTCCGGCGCGGGCACCGGCTGCTCCTCCGCGGCGTCGGCCACCTCGATGAGCGCCAGGCCGCGTGTGCCCGGCGGGGCCGCGGCCAGGATCCGCGTGATCGCGGGCAGGGCGGTCTCGTCCCCGACGAGCAGCAGCCGGCCCGCGGGCCGCTCGCCCAGGGGCCCGCCACCGGCGACGGCGACCGGCGCCCCGGGTACGGCGGCCGCCGCCCACGCGGCCGCGGGGCCGTCGCCGTGCAGGACGAAGTCGATCTCCACCTCCCCGCGGTCGGGGTCCTGCCGGCGGGCGGTGTAGCTGCGCAGGTGCACCCCGTGCGTGCCCTGGGGCCAGACGATCCGGCCGTCGCGGGCCACCGCCGGCCACCGCGGCGCCGGGTCACCGACGCGGGGCACCAGCAGCGAGATCGTCGGCCCGGCGGCCGCCACCGCGGCGGGGGTGCCCGACAGCAGCACCCGGCGCATCGACGGGGTGAGGTCGGCGACCGAGGCCACGGTGAGGACGTCGACCGGGCGGGTGGCGTCGGGAGCGGTCACGAAGCCTCCTCGCTGGTGCTCGTCGGCATCGAGACCGACCGTGCTGTGCCCATGGGTGACCTCGCGAGCTCGGTCACGGTCCGCCCAGCCTAGAACGGGCCGACCCGGCCGACCCCGGGGGAATGGAGTCGACCGGGCCGGCGATCGAGGACGGGACCACGTCACCGTGGGTAGCTGCGGCACCGCATCCATCAGGCGCGATGTCGTAGCGCTTCCCGTCGCCAGCAACGCTACGTGACCTGAGACCGTCGGGTAGAGCCCCTACGGGTGATGCGGCGTTCCGAACGGGTGATGTGTGTCCCGGCCGCCCCGGGGGCAGGGGCAGGGGGACAGCGTCGGAGGGCCTGGAGGCCACGGATGGCAGACGAGTTCAGCAAGGGCGACCACGTCACGTGGAACAGCCACGGCAGTCAGGCCGAGGGCACCGTCAAGCGCAAGATCACGAAGGAGACCGAGGCCTCCGGACGGACGGTGAAGGCCAGTCCGGACGAGCCGCAGTACGAGGTCGAGAGCGACAAGAGCGGCAAGACGGCGGTGCACAAGCCCGGCGCCCTGCACGAGAAGTGACGAACGGACGAGGAGGAGCGCGATCGTGAGCGAGACCGGAGACCAGTTCGCCGGAGCGGCGGCCCGCAGCACCAAGCACAGCCCGCGGGTCGACGAGGAGATGGAGCACGAGATCCAGGGGATGCTCAAGGGCGAGCGCGCCACGCGCGCCCAGGAGTGGCGCGAGGTCGAGCCGTCCGCGGAGGGGGATCCGGACGTCGACGCCGACCCCGCCGGCAGCCTCGTCGGTGGCACGCCGGTCGGCATGGACGCCGACGCCGTCGTCCGCCGCGCGGAGCTGGCGCGCTGGCTGGACCGTGCCGACTTCCCCAGCGACGGTCCCGCCCTCGTCGAGGCGGCGCTGGACCACCGCGCCCCCGACGCGGTCGTCGACGAGCTGCGCCAGCTCCCCGAGGGGGAGACCTACGAGCGCATCGGCGACGTCGTCCGCGCGCTCGGGTACCCCACCGAGACCTGAGCGGCCGCGGTCAGGAGCCGACGCGGTCCGGCTCCTGACCGCCGTCCGCGGTGATGCGATCCTCGTCCTCCGCGATCTCCTCCGCGCCGCGCCGGCGGAACAGCCGGGAGCCGGGGAAGCCCTTCACCACGTGCCGCACGTCCTGCATGGTGTCCAGCAGGTCGTGCACGTCGGTGGCGACGTTGCCCATCGACGCCACGACCGGCAGCACGTCCTCGTCCAGGTGCGTCATCAGCTGCGGCAGCCGGTCGATGAAGGCGATCACCGCGTCGACCTCGTCGGGCTCGACGCTCGCGGCCAGCCGGCGTACCGCCGGGGCCAGCGCCAGCAGCGGCCCCTCGAAGACGTCGACCAGCGGGTCCACCCGACCCAGCATGCCCTCCGCCGAACCGACCAGCTCCTCAGCGCGCGCGACCGTCCCGCCGACGGCGGTGACGGCCTCGTCGGCCTTGCGTTGGGTGGTGCCGACGGCGTCGATGGCTGCGTCGGCTTTCTGCTGGGTGGTGCCGACGGCGTCGATGGCTGCGTCGGCCTTGCGTTGGGTGGTGCCGACGGCGTCGATCGCCTGGTCGGCTTTCTGCTGGGTGGTGCCGACGGCGTCGATGGCTGCGTCGGCTTTCTGCTGGGTGGTGCCGACGGCGTCGATCGCCTGGTCGGCTTTCTGTTGGGTGGTGCCGACGGCGTCGATCGCCTGGTCGGCCTTGCGCTGGGTCTCCCCGACGGCGGCGACCAGGCCCTCTGCGCGGCCTGCGACACCCTCGACGCGGCCCACCACGGCCTCGACCCGGTCCAGGAGCGTCTCCACCCGGCCGACCACCGCCGCCACCCGGGGCACCAGTGCGAGCGCCTCGGACACGCCGTCGCGCAGGCCCTCCACCGCGGAGATCACGTCCGAGGGGCCAGGGATCAACGGCAGCTTCACCTCGGCGACGCTACGGCGGCGCGCGGAGTCACGCTCGGTGACTCAGCGCGTCGGCGGGGCGACAGCCGTTCCGTCCGTATCGTGGAGTGCTGCCGCGATCGCGCGGTGTGCGGCCAGCCGCGCCCGCGCGGAGCAGGCGGCGCGGGCCATGGCGACATGGGTACGACGATGGGAAGTCGACACCGGTGGGGGACAAGCGGACGCGCGACGACGCGGGGGACGGCCGCGCGCCGGGCCGGTTCCGCGGCCGCCGGCGGCCGTCGTCCCCGGACCCGGCCGTGCCCGGCCGCGAACCGATCACCGTCGAGCAGTTGATCGCCCGCCAGGGCGGTGAGGTCGGCCGCCGCCGCGCCGCCCGCACCGGCGAGATCCCGCTCCCCCTCGGCGAGCAGGCACCGGCACACCGGAGGGGACGGCCGCCGGTCCCCGGCGACGACGCCCGTGTCGCCGACGACGCCCGTGCCGTGCCGCGTGCCGCCGACGACGCCCGCGCCGAGTCCCGCGAGCGGGTGGACGAGGAGACCCCGGGACCCCGACGCGGTTTCCCGCCCGTGCCGGGCACCCCGGCCGCGGGGCCGGTCACCCCCACGGAGCAGGGCTCCGTCCCGCCGCCGGCCGTCGCCCGGACCGCCGCGTCACAGCCGGCAGAGCCCGCCGCCCGGCCCGCACGCAGCGGGCTGCCGCCGGTGCCGCCGCTGCCGGGCCGGCCGTCCACCCCGCTGTTCCCGCCGCTGGCCGACCAGCCCGGCTACCGGCACTCCCGGCCGATCGCCCCCCTGCCCCCCATCCCTGGGCGCGACGTCCCGCTGTCCGGCGCCACCCGGCTGGCCCCGCCCGGGCCACGGGCGCGGCGAGCCGCCCGGCGCGCGGCGCGCAGCCCCGGCCGCCGGCGGCTGATCCGGGCCGCGCTCGGCCTGCTGGTGGTGGTGGGCGTCGTCGTCGCCTACCACCTCGGCCTCTACTTCTACGTGGACCAGAGCATCCAGCGGGCCGAGGCCCTCGCCTCGCAGGGTCCGGAGGTGCTGGCGCCGCGGTTGCAGGAGGGCGCGGCCACCTATCTCGTCGTCGGCACCGGGTTGCCCGGCGCCGAGGGCCCCGCCGGGGTCGCCACGCTGCTGGCCCACGTCTCCCCGGACGAGCAGCGCGCCGTCCTGGTGAGCATCCCGCCGACGGCGCTGGTCGACACCCCCGCCTGCGTGGGCTCCGACGGCGAGCTGCGCGAGCCCGCGACGGAGGCCTTCGCCACCTCGCTCCTCGACGGCGGGCCCGCCTGCATGGTCCGGGCCGTGCAGCAGGTCTCCGGGCTGCGGGTCGACCACTACCTGGGCGTGGACCTCACCCGGCTGCCGGACATGGTCGACGCGCTCGGCGGCGTCGCCATGTGCCTTCCGCAGCCGACCCCCGCGGTGGCCGCCTCGGCGCAGCCGCTGCCGGCCGGTGGCAGCCAGGTGTCCGGCGAGCAGGCGTCGGCGTTCCTCACCCCGGGCGACGCCGGCTCCGACGTCACCGGCGCCGCGGTGGCCGAGCGCGCGCAGCTGCTGCTCACCGCGACCCTGCGGACGGCGATGTCCTGGGGCACCCTCGGCAACCCCGTGACCCTCACCCAGTTCCTCATGCGCGCGTCCGGGGGGCTCACCGTGGACGAGGACACCAACCTCGGCGACCTCCGCACGCTGGCCGGCACGCTGGGTGACCTCACCGGCGACGCCGTCCAGCGGACCGGGCTGCCGGTGTCGCAGGTCGGGTACGTGCCGGCCGGCACCGACCAGGCGTACGTGCTGCTCGACTCCGGCGCCACCCGCTCGCTGTTCGACGCCGTCATCGACGAAGGCGGGCTGCCACCGGAGCTGACCGCGCAGGCCCAGGCCGACGCCGCCGCCCCGGCCCCGCCCACCGCGGAGGCCCAGGCCGAGCAGCCGGCGCCCGCGCCTGCCGAGCAGCCGCTGACCGTCCTCCCCGCCGACGTCACCGTCGACGTCCTCAACGGCACCGCCACCAGCGGCCTGGCCGCCACCGTCGCCGACCTCCTGCGCGGGCAGGGCTTCGGGGTGGGCACGGTCGGCAACGAGCAGGGCACCGTGAACCAGACCGTCGTCCGGTACGGGCCCGGAGCCGAGGAACGGGCCCGCACGGTCGCCGCCGCCGTCCCCGGCTCGGCGCTGCAGGCCAGCGACACGATCGGCGACGCCGTCCAGCTGGTGATCGGCCCGGGCTACTCGACCGTCGTCCCCGTGACCGTGCCGCCGCCCGGTGCCGCCGCCGAGCCGGCCTCGGAAGCCGCCGCCGAGCCGGCCCCGGAAGCCGCCGCCGTCGCCCCCCCGACCGAGCCCGCCTCCAGCTCCACGCCCGTCAGCTGCGGCTGACCCGGTCCTGACACCCGGCGGCACAGCGGACGCGGGAGGGGCCGCCGCGGTGCGGCGACCCCTCCCGGTGTGCGGTCGGGCTCAGCCGAAGCGGCCGGAGATGTAGTCCTCGGTCGCCTTCTGGTCGGGGTTGCTGAAGATCTTCTCGGTCGGGTTGAACTCGATCAGCCGGCCCGGCTGGCCGACGCCGTTGAGGTTGAAGAAGCCGGTCTGCTCGCTGACCCGCGCGGCCTGCTGCATGTTGTGCGTGACGATCACGATGGTGAACCGTTCCTTCAACTCGGTCATCAGGTCCTCGATCGCCAGCGTGGAGATCGGGTCCAGGGCCGAGCACGGCTCGTCCATCAGCAACACGTCCGGCTCGACGGCGATGGCCCGGGCGATGCACAGCCGCTGTTGCTGACCGCCGGACAGGCTCGACCCCGGACGGTCGAGGCGGTCCTTCACCTCGTTCCAGAGGTTGGCGCCCTTGAGGGAGCGCTCGACGAGGTCGTCGAGGTCGGCCTTCTTCATCTTCCGGCTGTTGAGCCGCACCCCCGCGGCGACGTTGTCGTAGATCGACATCGTCGGGAACGGGTTGGGCCGCTGGAACACCATGCCGATCTGCCGGCGGACGTCGACGGGGTCGGCGTCCGCGCCGTAGAGGTCCTGGCCGTCCATGACGACCTTCCCCTCGACGCGGGCGCCCGGGATGACCTCGTGCATCCGGTTCAGCGAGCGCAGGAACGTCGACTTCCCGCAGCCCGACGGCCCGATCAGCGCGGTGATGCTGCGCGGCTCGATGGAGACGTTGACGCCCTCGACGGCGAGGAAGTTGCCGTAGTAGATGTTGAGGTCGGAGACGTCGATGCGCTTGGCCACGCTGTGGTCCCTTCGTTGGTCGGTGCTGACCCGGTCAGCGGCCGGTCTTGGGGGCGAAGAAGCGACTGATCAGGCGGGCGACCACGTTGAGGCCCATGACCAGCATGATGAGGAGCAGCGCCGCCGTCCAGGCGCGGTCGATGGCGTACTCCGGGGGGACGCCCGGCTGCGTGAGCTGGTAGTAGGCGTAGACCGGGAGGCTGGCCATCCGGGAGTCGAACGGGTCGAGGTTGGTCCCGTTCGTGATGCCGACGGTGATGAGCAGGGGCGCGGTCTCGCCGACGACGCGGGCGATGGCCAGCGTCACGCCGGTGCCCAGGCCGGCGATGGCCGTCGGGATGACGACCTTGACGATCGTCCGCCACTTCGGGACGCCGAGGGCGTAGGCGGCCTCGCGGAGCTCGTTGGGGACGAGCTTGAGGACCTCCTCGGCCGAGCGGACGACGACCGGGATCATCAGCACCGACAGGGCGACCGCGCCCATGATGCCCAGCCGGATGCCGGGGCCGAAGAACAGCGCGAACAGCGCGTAGGCGAACAGGCCGGCCACGATCGACGGGATGCCGGTCATGACGTCGACCAGGAAGGTGATCGACCGCTTGAGCCGGCCGCGGCCGTACTCGACGAGGTAGATGGCGGTCATCAGCCCGATCGGCACCGAGATCAGCGTCGTGAGGAGGGTGATGATCAGCGTGCCCATGATCGCGTGGTAGGCCCCGCCGCCCTCGCCGACGATGCCGACGAGGGAGGAGCCGAAGAACTCCCCGTCCAGCCGCTCGATGCCGCGGCCGACGACCGTCCACACCAGGGCGACCAGGGGCACCACCGCGATGCCGAAGGCGCTCACGACCAGGCAGGTCACCAGGCGGTCGGTCGCCTTGCGGCGGCCCTCGACGACCCGGGACACGACGTAGGCGGCGACCGTGCCGAGGACGACTGTGTAGATGACGACCAGCGCGATGTTGAACTCACCGAGCAGCTCGAGCAGGACGGCCACAAGGGCCGCGGCGAGGAAGGCGGCGACCGACGCCCACTGCGGGAGCCGGCGCCGGGACCGCCCCGCTGTGGCGTCGTCCGCCGACGCGCCGGTCGAGGTGGGGCTCGTCTGGAGGCTCATCAGTTGGCTCCGGAGAAGTCGGCCCGGCGGTTGACGATCCAGCGGGCGAGCATGTTGACGGCCAGGGTGATCACGAACAGCGCCAGTCCGCTGGCGATCAGGGTGTTCACGTCGATCCCGCTGGACTCCGGGAACTCGAGTGCGATGTTGGCGGCGACCGTCGAGGGGTTCCCGCTGCTGATCAGGTTGAACGTGATGCCACCGGAGACGGAGAGGACCAGTGCCACGGCCATCGTCTCGCCGAGGGCCCGGCCGAGACCGAGCATCGCCCCGCCGATGATCCCCGACTTGCCGTAGGGGAGGACGGCCATCTTGACCATCTCCCAGCGGGTGGCCCCCAGCGCCAGCGCCGCCTCCTTGTGCAGCGTGGGCACCTGGAGGAAGACCTCGCGGGAGATCGCGCTGATGATCGGCAGGATCATGATGGCCAGGACCAGGCCGGCGGTGAGCATCGTGCGGCCGGTGGAGGACGTCGGACCGGCGAACAGCGGGATGAATCCGAAGTTGTCCTCCAGCCACTGGTAGAAGGGCACCAGCTTCGGCGCGAGCCAGGCGATGCCCCAGAAGCCGTAGACGATGCTCGGGATCGCGGCCAGCAGGTCGACGACGTACCCCAGCCCCTGGGCCAGCCGGCGCGGGGCGTAGTGGGTGATGAAGAGGGCGATGGCCACCGCCAGCGGGGTGGCCACGACGAGGGCGATCACCGCGGACAGCAGGGTGCCGAAGACGAGGGGGAGGACGTAGCCGGCCAGGCCCTCGCCGCCGGGGATGTCGTCACTGGGGGCGCTGAGCGCGGGCAGCGCCTCGGCGATCAGGAACGCCGCGACACCGGCGAGGATGACGAGGATCAGGATGCCGGCGCCCTTGGCGCTACCGGCGAAGATGCGGTCGCCCGGCCGGCGGACCGGCTTGGCGGCGCCGGGCTCGGTCGGGGTCCTGGTGGCGGTCACCGATGCTCCGTGGGGTGTGGGCGGGGCTGGGTCCTGCGGTGCGGTCGCCCGTCGCCGGGCGGGGCGACGGCCCGGGCGCCGTCTCGGCGTCCCGGGCCGTCACCCGTGCGGCTGGGGTCAGCCGGCGGTGATGGCGTCGACCGCACCCTGGGCCTGCTCGCGCAGGGCGTCGGAGATGGGGGCGGAACCGGCGGCCTCGGCCGCCGCCTGCTGACCCTCCTCGCTGATCACGTAGCCCATGAAGTCCTTGACCAGGTCGGCCTTCTCCTGGTCGTCGTACTGGATGCAGCCGATGTGGTAGCTGACCAGCACGATCGGGTAGTTGCCCGACTCGGTGGTGTCCCGGGCCAGCTCGATGGCGAAGTCGTACTGCCCGCGGCCCGGGAGGGTCTCGGAGTTCTCGACGACGGCGGCTGCGGCCTCCGCAGTCGGCGTCACGAACTCCTCGCCGACGCCGATGCTGGCGACGCCGAGGTCGCCGGCCTGGGACAGGTCGGCGTAGCCGATGGTGCCGTTGCCGCCACCGACCGCGCTGACGACGCCCGAGGTGCCCTGCGCGGCCTCACCACCGGCGACCGGCCAGTCACCGCTCGGCTCGTGCGGCCACGCCTCACCGGCGGCGGCGGACAGGTACTCGGTGAGGTTCTCGGTGGTGCCGGACTCGTCGGACCGGTTGACCGGGGTGATCGCCTGGTCGGGGAGGGTCACGCCGGGGTTGTCGGCGGCGATGGCCGGGTCGTTCCAGGTGGTGATCTGCTGGTTGAAGATGCCGGCCACCGTCTCGGGCGCGAGGTTCAGCTGGTCGACCCCCTCGAGGTTGTAGACCACCGCGATGGGGGCGATGTAGTTCGGCAGCTCGAAGATCTCGCCGCCGGCGCAGCGCTCCTGCGCCTGGGTGAGTTCCTCCTCGTCCAGCGCCGCGTCGGACCCGGCGAAGTCGGTGCCGCCGGCCAGGAACTGCTCGCGGCCACCGCCGGAGCCCACCGGGTCGTAGTTGACGGTCACGCCGGACTGCACGCCGGAGTACCCGGCGATGAAGCCCTGCATCGCCGCCTGCATGGCGCTGGAGCCGGCGCCCACCAGGGTTCCGCTCAGCTCCGCGGAGCCGCCGCCGGTGCTGCCGCTGTCGCTCGCGTTCCCCTCGTTGGAGGCGCCACACGCGGCGAGCGCGAGGGTGCCGGCGAGCGCCGTCGAGAGAGCGACGGCGCGCGACCTGGTGCTGAGCTTCAACACTGTGCCTTTCGACGTGTGCCCGGGCTTCGACGCCGGGCAGCAGGGAACCAACGGGAACCGACGCTAGGCAGCCGAGGTGGACGCATCCGGGTTGCTCGGTGAACGCGAGGTGAACGCCGATGGAGACTTGGTCGACGGGGTGAGAACCACGTCACGTCGAGCAGGTGAACGGGCGCGCGGCGACTCGCGGCCGTGGCCGTACCGGTACTAGAGGGCGCGGCGCCAGGAGACGTCGACGGCGTGCCGGGTGAAGCCGCTGCGCTCGTAGAGCGTCACCGCGGCGGTGTTGTCCTCGTCGACGTAGAGGAGGACCTGGCCCAGCCCGCGGGCGCGCAGGTGCGCCAGCCCGAGGTCGGTGAGCGCGCGGCCCAGGCCCAGTCCCTGGGCGTCGGGGTCGATGCCGAGGACGTAGACCTCGCCCACCGCCTCCGGCCCCTCGTCGCCGGGCGGGTGCACCTTGGTCCAGTGCGAGCCGAGCAGCGTGCCGCGGTCGTCCCGGTCCCCGCGCCAGGCCAGGAAGAACCCGGCGGGGTCGAACCACGGCTCGGCCTCGCGCAGGCGCAGGTCCTCGCGCGTCCAGCTGCCCTGCTCGGGGTGGCTGGCGAAGGCGCGGGCGTTGACCCGCAGCCACGCGCCCTCGTCGTGGCCGGGCCGGAAGGTGTGCACCCGCACGCCGTCGGGGAGGGCCGGCCGCGGGTCGGGGTCGACGCCGGCGAGGTCGCGACGCATCTGCAGCAGCACCCGGGCCCGGGTGTAGCCGCGACCGGTGGCCAGCTCCGCCGAGCCGGGGAGGTCGCCGTGCGCCCAGACCCGCAGGGGGCGGTCGCCGGCCAGCTCCTCCAGGCGGGTCAGCAGGCAGCGGCCCACCCCCTGGCGGCGGGCACCGGGCGCGACGACGAACTCGGCCTCGGCGTCACCGGTCCCGTCCCCGCCCTCGAACCGCGCGTAGCCGGCCAGCTCGCCGTCCGGCGTCCGGGCCAGCACGTCGCGTCCACCGGCGGGGCCGCCGTGCTGCAGCCGCAGCTCGGCGTCCTCCGACAGGGGACGGACGCCGTCGGCCGCCGTGGCGGCGCGCAGCAGGGCGAGCACGGCGGGCACGTCGGCCGCAGCCAGGCGCGGGACGTCCCGGACGGGGAGGGGAGCGGACAGGGCGGCCTCAGACCAGCTCGGTGTCGGACTCGGTGCGGGCCGCGGCGGCGGTCGCGTCGGCGACCTGCTGGTCCAGCTTGTAGCCCACGTTCCGGACGGTGCCGATCAGCGCCTCGTGCTCGGTGCCGAGCTTGGCCCGCAGCCGCCGCACGTGGACGTCGACCGTGCGGGTGCCGCCGAAGTAGTCGTAGCCCCAGATCTCCTGCAGCAGCTGGGCGCGGGAGAAGACCCGGCCCGGGTGCTGGGCGAGGTACTTGAGGAGCTCGAACTCCTTGTAGGTGAGGTCGAGCGGCCGGCCGCGCAGCTTGGCCGAGTAGCTGTGCTCGTCGATGACCAGCTCGCCGGCCTGGGTGACGCCGCCCTCGGGGCCGTCGGCCGGGGTGGCGGCGGCCAGCCGGCGGGCGGTCGCCCACTTCAGGCGGGCATCGACCTCGGCGGGGCCGGCGGTGTCGAGGAGGACGTCGTCGACGCCCCAGTCGGCCGACAGCGCGACCAGGCCGCCCTCCGACAGCACCGCCACCAGCGCCGAGGCGACGCCGGTCGAGGAGAGCAGCCCGCAGAGCGTGCGGGCCTGGATCAGGTCGTGGCGGGCGTCGACCAGCACGACGTCACCGGAGTCTCCGTCGAGCAGGCTGGACAGCTCGGGGGCGACCACGCGCACCTGGTGGCCCAGCAGCCCGAGGGCGGGCAGCACCTCGGTCGTGGCCTGGCGCGCGGCGGTCATGAGCACGAGTCGCATGTCGTCTCCTCAGGGGAGCCGGGGACGGGGTCGTCCGGGGGCCCACGACGACGCTGTCGAGAGAGAGACAGCAGGATAACCGACGTGTTGCCGATCCGGTCCGTCGTTCCCGAACTGCAACGCGTGACGGTCCGTGGGAGGTCCGTGGGCGGCGGATCGGCGACCGCGTGGGTCGTCCCGGGCTCGGGACACGCCGGAGGCCCCACCGGCCCGCTCGTCGAGCGGATCGGCCGCTGGGCGTCTGCGACGATCAACGGGTGACAGCCGCCACCCTGCGCACCGGGTTCTCGGCCCGGGGGCAGCACCTGCCCGCGGCCGCGGCGGTCGCCGCCGGCGCCGCGCTGCTCGTGCTGCTCGGTGAGTACGCGGGGACGCCGGGCCGGCTGGCCGCCGTCGCCGTCCTGCAGGTCGCGCTGGTGGCGGCCTGGGTGCCGGCGACCGGCATCGAGGGGCGGGCCGGTGCCCCGGCCCTCGGCCTGGCCGCGGCCGCCGGCGCCGACCTGCTGGTGGTGCTGCCGGAGCGGCCCGAGCTCGGCTCCCTGCTGGCCGTGCCGGGGCTGGGTTTCCTCGCGGCGGTGCTGCACCAGATGCTGCGCCGGGCGCCGCGACGGCAGGTCGTCGGCTCGCTGGCGGGGGTCGTCCTCCTGCTGTGCGCGGTGACCGCGCTGGCGGTGCTGGTGCTCCTCGACCCGGACGGGCCGGACGCCGCCGCGGCGACGACGGCGCTGCTGGTGGTCGGCGTCACCCTGGTGGCGGGCCACCTGGTCGACCTCGTGCTCCCGCGGCCGGCGATCGCTGCCGGGGTGCCCAGTGGCGTCGTCGGCCTGGTGGTGTCGGTGCTCGCCGGCGCCGCGGTCGTGCTGGCCCGGCACGGCACGGGTGAGCTGGCCGACGTCCTCCCGGTGCTGCTCTTCGGGCTGGCGCTGGCCGGGGTGGCCGCGCTGGTGGGCCTGGCCGCGGGGTACGTGGTGGCCGAGGGGCCGCGGACGGCGTGGGCCGTGCCGCTGGTGCAGGCGGTCCTGCCGTTCGCCGCCTGCGCGCCGGTCGCCTTCTCCCTGGTCCTGCAGAACGCCCTCTGAGAGGCGGTCGGCCGTGCGCGCGCTGGTGGTGGTGCTGCTCCTGCTCCTCGGCCTGGCGGCGGTCGCCGACCGCGTCGGCGTGGGGATCGCCGAGGACCGGGTGGGGGAGGCGATCGCCGAACGCGGGCAGCTGGCCGGACAGCCCGTGGTCGACATCGCGGGTTTCCCGTTCCTCACGCAGGCGGTGGGCGGGCGGTACGACGACGTGCGGATCGCCCTGACCGCGGCCGACCTCGGCCAGCCGGAGGGCACCCGGGCCGCCGTCCGGCTGCGCGGGGTGGAGGTGCCGTTGTCCGCCGTCCTGTCCGGGTCGGTGCAGGAGGTGCCGGTGGAGCGGATCGACGGGACGGCGACGCTGTCCTACGCGCTGCTGTCCGAGCAGTTGCCCCCGGGCACCACCCTCGCGCGGGAGGGCGACGGGCTGCGGATCGAGAGCACCGTGCAGCTGGCCGGCCTCACCCTGCCGCTCACCGCCACGGGCACCGTGACCCTCGACGGCGACGACGTCGTGGTCGACGTCTCCGAGGCCTCCGGCGCGGGCGTGGAGGTGCCGAGCTGGCTCGTGGCGCAGGCCACCGACCTGCTGGAGCTGCGCTATCCCGTCCCCCAACTGCCCTTCGGCCTCCGGGTCACCGGCGTGAGCCCCGGCGAGGACGGCGTGGACGTCGCGGTCGAGGCGACCGACACCGTGCTGCGCGGCTGACCCCCGGGAACACGTCCCGGACCGGTCGGGTTGGGTCAGGGGATGGACGCGACCGGGGACATCGCGGGCTGGGTGCCGGCCGCCGTCCTGGACGGCCTGGGTGTGCGCCCGCAGGACGCCGACCTGACCGTCGTCCAGTTCTCCACGGCGTTCTGCGGCCCCTGCCGGGCGACCCGGGCGCGGTTGCGGCAGATGGCCACCACCCGGCCGGGGCTGGCCGCGGTCGACGTGGACGCCGAGAGCCACCTCGACGCCGTCCGGGCACTGGACGTCCGGGTCACCCCGACGCTGCTGTTCCTGGCCCCCGACGGACGCCTGCTCCGCCGGCTGGACCGCGCTCCCCGGCCCGGCGAGCTCGCCGCGCTGGTGGCGGCGCAGCTGCCCGCCGGCCGAGGCGCCGGGGAGGGCAGTGGCGTGTGATCGGTTACCCTCACGCCGTGGGCATCCTGCTGACCTCGCGCCGCACAGTCGACCTGTGCCGCGTCGGCAGCTGCCTGTGTCCGGCCCCCTGAGGGCGAGCCTGCCTCGTCCAGACGCGCTCCGACCGCCGTCCGGGAGCACTGCCGCACGAGCCCCGCGCACCCGGTCCCCCGGACCGGAGCCGGCCCGGGGCGCACCCCCGCACGTGAGTCCACCGCGGGTCCGATCCGGCGCCCGCATCCCGTCCGACCCGCACACCCCGACCACCAGGGAGGAACACCCCCCATGAGCCGCAACGACGTGCTCGTCTCCGTCGACTGGGCCCAGGAGCACCTCGGCCAGCCCGGTCTCGTCTTCGTCGAGGTCGACGAGGACACCAGCGCCTACGACGGCGGCCACCTCGAGGGCGCCGTGAAGCTGGACTGGAAGAAGGACCTCCAGGACCCGCTGCGCCGCGACTTCGTCGACAGGGCCGCGTTCGAGGCGCTGCTGTCCTCCCGCGGCATCGGCAACGACGACACCGTGGTCCTCTACGGCGGCAACAACAACTGGTTCGCCGCCTACGCGTACTGGTACTTCAAGCTCTACGGCCACGAGTCGGTCAAGCTCATGGACGGCGGCCGCAAGAAGTGGGAGCTCGACGGCCGCCCGCTGTCGAAGGACCCGGTCGAGCGCCCCGCCACCCAGTACGTGGCCAAGGACCCCGACCTGTCGATCCGCGCCTTCCGCGACGAGGTCGTCGCCTCGATCGGCTCGAAGAACCTCATCGACGTCCGCTCGCCCGACGAGTTCTCCGGCAAGATCCTCGCCCCCGCCCACCTCCCGCAGGAGATGGCGCAGAAGGGCGGCCACGTGCCCACGGCGATGAACATCCCGTGGAGCAAGGCGGCCAACGAGGACGGCACGTTCAAGTCCGACGAGGAGCTGGCCAAGCTCTACGACGAGCAGGGCTTCGACGAGAGCAAGGCCACCATCGCCTACTGCCGCATCGGCGAGCGCTCCAGCCACACCTGGTTCGTGCTGCGTGAGCTGCTCGGCAAGTCCGACGTGAAGAACTACGACGGCAGCTGGGTCGAGTACGGCTCGCTGGTCGGCGTCCCGATCGAGAAGTGAGCTGACATGTGCGGAGCCCCGAAGCAGGGCGGTGGCCTGGCCGGCATCGACCTGAGCACCCAGACGGTCATCCAGGGCTCGGTCTGGCACGACGGCGCGCCCGTCGCAGGCGCCTACGTGCGGCTGCTCGACGCGACCGACGAGTTCACCGCCGAGGTCGTGACCAGCCCCGAAGGCGAGTTCCGGTTCTTCGCCGCGCCCGGTGAGTGGAAGCTCCGCTCGCTCGCGCCGGTCGGCAGGGGCGAGCGCGTGCTCACCGCCGAGGTCGGCCTGAACGAGACCACCGTCGCCATCGCCTGAGGAAGGACCCCGTCCGCCCACCTTCGCAGGCTCAGGGCGGGGCCACACGGCAGCGCCCCTCTCGCTCGTGCGAGAGGGGCGCTCTCGCGTGCTCAGGCCAGCCCGGGTGGCAGGCGGTTGGGTCCGGCCTCCGGTGGGCGGGGCCGGTCCTCCGGGTAGACGCGGACGGCGACCAGCGCGACGTCGTCCGCGCCGTCCGCGGGGAGCACCCGGGCCAGGAGCGTGTCGCACAGCTCCTCCAGCGGCACCCGGCCGAGGTCCCGCAACGCCTCCCGCAGGGTGGCCAGCCCCTCGTCGAGGTCGGCGTCGCGGCGCTCCACGAGCCCGTCGGTGACCAGCAGCAGGGTGGCGCCGTCGTCGAGCTCGGCGGTGTGGTCGGTGCGGGGTGCGTCGGGGTCGACCCCGAGCATGAGGTCGGGCCGCGTCTCCAGCAGCGTGGTGGTGCCGTCCGGGGCGAGCAGCACCGGCGGCAGGTGCCCGGCGTTGCTCCACCGCAGCACGCGGGGGCCGGCGACGGGCACGTCCGGACGGCGCTCGATCCGGGCGAGCACCACGGTGGCCAGGTTGCTGACCGCCAGCCCGCGGGCGGCGTGCTCGGCCCGGGTGAGCGTGGCCGAGGGCGGCTCGTCGTTGTCGTAGGCCAGTGCCCGCAGCAGCCCGCGCAGCTGTCCCATCGCCGCGGCGGCGGTGCTGTCGTGGCCGACGACGTCCCCGATGACGAGCATCGTCGCGCCGTCGGGCTGGAGGAACGCGTCGTACCAGTCGCCGCCGACCTGGGCCTCGTGGGCGGCCGGCCGGTAGCGCACGGCGATGTGCAGGTGGTCCGGCTCCGGCGGCGGGGTCAGGAGCGCCTGCTGCAGGCGGTCGGACAGGGCCCGCTGGGCGGCGGCCGCCTCGGCCAGGCGCTGCAGCTCGGCGGCCTGCCGCTGCGCGGCCAGCCGGTCGGTGAGGTCGCGGAAGGAGACGACGACGCCGGTCACGGCGCCGTCCTCCACCGTGGGGACGGCGATGAGCTCCACGGGGACGGGCGTGCCGTCGGCGCGCCAGAACACCTCGTCGTCGCTGGCCATCGTCCGTCCGGTGCGGAGCGCCCGCCACACCGGGCACTCCGCCTTGGGGTACGGCGACCCGTCGGGCCGGACGGCGTGCAGCAGCTCGTGCTGGTCGAGGCCGAGCTGCTCGTCCGCGGGGTGGCCGGTCATCCGCGCCGCGGCCGGGTTGACGAACTCCACCCGCCCGTCGGCGTCGAGGCCGTAGATGCCGTCGGCGACGTTGGCCAGCACCCGCTCGTAGCGGGCGACGGTGCGCGAGAGCCGGCTCTCGACCGCCTGCAGGCGCACCTCCCCGGTGTCGGGGCCGACCCGCCGATGCTCCTCGATGACGCTGCCCTCCGGTGTCCTGCCTCGTCCGACCGGCGTCCCAGCCTGCCGCATCGGTCCGGGCGGCCGCGCGGGCACCCGCTGCCCCGGGGCCGACGGGCGGGTCAGCGCACGGGCTGGTCCCCGGCCGCTCGGTGGCGGGCGTGCCAGCCGGCCGCCAGCGCGACGGCGACGGCGAGCGCGCTGCCCCCGCCCCAGGTGGCGCCGACGAAGGCCGCCGACCCAGGGCTCGGCGCGGTCAGGGCCGCGGCGCCCCCGGTGGCGACGCCGACCACGACCAGCAGTGCCCAGACCCAGCGCGCTGCGGGCCGGGCGGCCGCGGGGCGCGCGGGGGTCCGTCGCCACCACCGGGCCAGCCACGCGAGCAGCACCAGCCCGCCGACCAGTCCGCCGAGGTACTGCAGCCACCGGTAGCCCGGCAGCAGCCCCCACTGATCGGCCAGCACGGGCAGGAGGGTGGGACCCCAGCGGCGCGCGTGGGTGAACTCGTCCCAGAGGACGTGCGTGGCCGCACCGACGGCCAGCGCCAGCAGCGTCCAGACCACCGCCGGGACCGTCGCGGTCCGCGGCCGCAGACCCAGCCGGAGGCCGGTCAGCCGCGCCCGCACGGCGCTGGGGGCGCAGGCGACGGCGGGCGGCGCGAGCAGCCCGTGCCACACGGTCCAGGCCAGCGCCCCCAGCGCGACGTCGACGGTGACGACGGCGAGCGCGGTGTGGGTCGGCACCGGCACCGGCACGGGCAGGTAGAAGGGCAGGTCCGGCGACATGCTGCCGATGACCAGCGCCGAGGCCGGCAGGGGGGTGCGCAGGAACGGCAGCACCGCCGCTGCGTGGCTGGGGGTGAAGGGCACGTCAGAGGCCGACCAGGCCGGCCAGCTCGGCCATCGCCGCGTCGAAGTAGCGGTCGGCGTCCTCGACCGACCCGACGAGGTGCCCGAACAGCTCGAAGCTGATCGTCCCGTAGAGCGAACTCCAGGCCAGCAGCGCCCGCAGCCGGACGGCGTCGTCCAGGGCGGGGTGTCCCCCGCCGAGCACCGCCGCGGTCTCGTCGCTGATCAGGGACCGGTCGCGCGGGACGCCGGTGACCGCGGGCAGGGCGCCGCTGCGGGCGGCGTCCCCCAGGACGCGTCCGAGGACGACGCCGACGCGGGCGGCGGCCGGCACCGTGTCCCGTGGAGCCGCGTAGCCGGGCACCGGTGAGCCGTAGAGCAGGGCGTACTCGTGCGGGTGGGCGCGGGCCCAGCCGCGGACGGCGCGGCAGACCGCCACCCACCGCTCGCGCGGTGCGGCGGTGGGGTCGTCGGCGGCCTCGGCGGCGGCACCGAGTGCGTCGTAGCCGTCGATGATCAGCCGGGTCAGCAGGTCGTCGCGGCTGGGGAAGTAGCGGTAGAGCGCTGAGGAGGCCATGCCCAGCTCCCGGGCCACCGCCCGCAGGGACAGCGCCGCGGCCCCCACCTCGGCCAGCTGCCGGCGCGCGGCGGCGGTGATCTCCGCGGTCAGCTCGGCGCGGACGCGCTCCCGGGCGGTGGGTGGCATGCGCGCATCCTCCCGTGACGAGAGCAGTGACCGCAACTGTGAGCACTGCTCTTGACCGGGATGGGGATGGAGTGCGAGCGTTGTCCCGGACCGAGAGCGCCGCTCTCGCCCAGGAGGAGGAGGGAACCACGTGGCACTGCACGTGATCGTGGGCAAGGGCCCGGTGGGGACGACGACCGCGGAGCTGCTGGCCGCGCAGGGTCAGCGGGTGCGGGTGCTCTCCCGCAGCGGCGGCACCTCGACCGACGCGGTGGAGCACCGAGCCGTCGACGCGAGCGACGCCGACGCCCTCGCCGAGGCCGCCCGGGGCGCCGCTGCCCTCTACAACGCCGTCAACCCCGCCTACCACCGGTGGGCCACCGACTGGCCGCCGGTCGCCGCCGCCCTGCTGTCGGCTGCGGAGCGCACCGGCGCGGTGCTGGTGACGATGTCCAACCTCTACGTCTACGGCCGGCCCGAGAACCCGATGAGCCCGGACAGCCCGCTGGCCGCCACCGACGTCAAGGGCCGCGTGCGGATCGCGATGTGGCAGGAGGCGCTGGCCGCGCACGAGGCCGGCCGCATCCGGATGACCGAGGCGCGGGCCGCCGACTACGTCGGTCCCCAGGTGCCGGCCGCGCGCTCGCACCTGGTCCGCCAGTTGCCCACGCTGCGCCGCGGCCGGCGTGCCTGGGTGATCGGCGACCCCGACGCGCCGCGCAGCTGGGCGTACCTGCCCGACGTCGCCGCCACCCTGGCCACCCTGGGCACCGACGAGCGGGCGCTGGGGCGGGCGTGGCACGTGCCGAGCGCACCGCCGCGCTCACAGCGGCAGGCCCTCGGCGACCTGGCCGCGGCGATGTCCTCGCCCGCGTCCCCGGTACCTCCGGCGCGGGTGAGCGGCATCCCGTGGCCGGTGCTGCGCGGGATCGGGCTGGTCTCGCCGATGATGCGCGAGATCGTCGACATCCGGCACCAGTTCGACCAGGAGTACGTGATCGACGCGACGGCGACGACGGCCACGTTCGGGCTGACCGCGACGCCGTGGCCCGAGGTGGTGGCCGCGACGGCCGTGGCGGTCCCGGCGACCGCCTGAGCCGGGCGCCGGGCGGCGTCCTACGGTGGAGCCCATGGTCTCTGCCTGGGTCCTCGTCGCCCTGGCGTCGCTCGCCGCGCTCAGCTGCGGGTACGGCGCCGTCCGGCTCGCCCGGCGCCCCACGGGAGCGCGTCGATGAACGAGCTCGCGAGCTCGTCCGTGACCACGGCAGCGCCGCGGACGCGGCCGAGCGCCGGCGAGGAGGACTCGTGAACGGCGACACCGAGCTGCCGGTGCCCGACACCGTCGACGTCCGTTCCGGCCCGGAGGTCTCCGAGGGGCTGCTCGGGGTGCTGCCGCTGCTCGGCGAGTGGCACGGCGAGGGGCAGGCCGCCGGTGCCGGCGGCGACCACCGGTTCGGCCAGTGGATCCGCTTCAGCCACGACGGCCGCGGCTTCCTGGCCTACGAGTCCCGCACCTGGCGGCTCACCGACGACGGGCAGATCGTGGGCCCGGACGTGCGGGAGTCCGGCTTCTGGCGGCCCCGCGGCGGGGACGACGTCGAGCTGCTCGTGGCCAGCCCCGACGGGCTGGTGGAGATCTACGTCGGCCGGGCGCGGACGACGACCAGCTGGGAGCTGACCAGCGACGTCGTCGCCCGGACGCCGGACGCGCCGGACGTCGCCCGCGCCGTCCGGCTCTACGGCATCGTCGAGGGTGCGCTCATGTACGCCGTTGACCGGGCCGGGAGCGACGCGCCGCTGCGCCCCACCATGTCCGCCCGCCTGGAACGGATCCGATGAGCGACGCCAGCACTCCCCGCCAGGTCGCCGACCGGTACGTCGACGCGGTCTGCGACCTGGACCCTCTCGTCGCCACCTCGCTGGGCGCCCGCCCCGGCGACGACCGGCTGCCCGACCCGAGCCCCCCGGGACTCGAGGCCGAGGCGCAGCTGGCCCGCGACACCCTCACCGAGCTCGACCGCGTCCTGGCCGCCGACCCCGCGCTGGCCGACGACCCGATCGAGCGGAACTGCGCCCGGCTGCTGCGTGAGCGGCTCGGTGCCGAGCTCGCCGTCCACGAGGCCGGCGAGGGCCTGCGCGCCCTGTCGAACCTGTTCAGCCCGGTGCACTCGATCCGGCAGGTCTTCCTGCTCATGCCCTCGGCCGCCGAGGACGACTGGGCGGTCATCGCCCGCCGGATGGCGCGGGTGCCCGAGGCCTACCGGGGCTTCCGGGCGTCGCTGGAGGAGGGTGCCCGCCGCGGGCTGTTCGTCGCGCCCCGCCAGGTGTCCACCGTCGTCGGGCAGCTGGACGAGTGGCTGACCGGCCCCTTCTTCGCCGGCTTCGCCGCAGGCGGCCCCGACGCCCTGCGCGCGGAGCTGGAGACGTCGGCGCGCGCCGCCGACGAGGCGGTCGCGGAGATCCGGGACTTCCTCCGCGACACCTATGCACCCCAGGCCGAGGGGACGCCGGACGCCGTCGGTCGCGACCGCTACGCCCTGCACGCCCGCCGCTGGACCGGCTCAGACCTCGGCGCCGGCGACGGCCTGGAGGAGGCCTACGCCTGGGGCTGGGCCGAGCACGGGCGCATCCTCGCCGAGCAGCGCGCCGCGGCTCAGGCGGTCGTCCCGGGCGGCACCCCGATGGAGGCGATGCGCTGGCTGGAGGTCCACGGCCCGGCCGTGGACGGCGTCGAGGCCATCCGCGAGCGGCTCCAGGCGATGATGGACGAGGCCATCGAGGCGATGGACGGCGAGCACTTCGAGCTCGCGGAGCCGGTGCGCCGCGTCGAGGCGATGATCGCGCCCCCCGGCACTGCCGCCGCTCCGTACTACACGCGCCCCGCGCAGGACTTCTCCCGCCCCGGCCGCACCTGGCTGCCGACGCTGGGCCGCGAGCGGTTCCCGCTGTGGGACCTCACCTCGATCTGGTACCACGAGGGCGTCCCCGGCCACCACCTCCAGCTGGCCCAGTGGGCGTACGTGTCCGGGCAGCTGTCGACGTACCAGACCTCGCTGGGCTCCGTGGGCGCCAACGTGGAGGGCTGGGCGCTCTACGCCGAGCGGCTCATGGACGAGCTCGGCTACTTCACCGACCCCGGCACCCGGCTCGGCTACCTCGACGCCCAGCAGCTGCGCGCCATGCGGGTCGTCGTCGACATCGGCATGCACCTGCGGCTGCCGGTCCCCGACGACGCCGAGGGGGTGCTGGCCGGGCACCGGGGGCGGCCGTGGACGCCGGAACTCGGCCGCGCCTTCTTCGGCGAGCACAGCGGGAGCAGCACCGCCTTCCTCGACAGCGAGCTGATCCGCTACCTGGGCATCCCGGGGCAGGCGATCAGTTACAAGCTGGGGGAGCGGGCGTGGCTGGAGGGCCGCGCCGCCGCCCTCCGCGCGCGGGGGGCGGACTTCGACCTCAAGACCTGGCACATGGCCGCGCTGTCACAGGGGTCGCTGGGGCTCGACGACCTCGCCGCGGAGCTCGCCGTTCTGTAGCCCGCGCACGTCCCGAGGGGCAGAAATGGCCATGTCTGCCCCTCGGTGGTCAGTCGGGGGCGTCGACGGGCAGCGGGTTGACCGTGTCGGCGTCCCAGGTGACGCGCTGGTTCGGGGACACCTCGGCCACCTCGAGGCCCTCGGCGGCGACCACGTCGGCGATGCAGGCCTGGCTGCCGCCGACGTAGGTGGCGACCAGGTCGATGTCGGTGGCGACGAACCACGCCCGGTCGGCCGGCCACCACAGGTTCGCGCTCTGCTCGGCCGGCTCGGGCGCCAGGTTCGCGGCGGCGAGCCCGATCGGCCCCCGCAGCAGCCAGTGCTCGCGCCCGGGCAGGTCGAGCGTCGGCCGGTCGGCGACGGCGTAGCCGAAGCCGGACCAGACGCCGAACCAGCAGTCCTCCGGCGTCGTGGTGTGCCGGGCCAGGACGTCGGCCAGCCGGGTGGCGACGGCCACGGGCAGGTGCCCCATGGCGGGTGCGCCGTCCCACAGCGGGGACTGGTCGGCCTCGGTGAGGAACTCCATCGCGCCGGTGATCGAGCCCCACTCCATGGCCGGGTGGGCGACGGTGCGGTTGGCCGCGGCGACCTCGGTCCAGGAGACGTCGACGTCGTGCAGGCCGGCGTAGCGCGCCGCGGGGTGGAAGACGCGGGCGTAGGCGGCGAAGACCGGCGGCACCAGCCCCCCGACGACGTGCTCGGAGGAGGGACCGACGGCCTCGGCGACCCAGGTGCCGGCGGAGACGTCGCTCTCGGAGCCGGCCCTCCCATCCGCCCAGCCGGCGAACTGCACCTGACTCCCCCCGGAGAACGGACAACCCCCGGGCTGCTCCGCGGCGCTGGACCCCGCCGGAGCGGGGGAGCTGCACGCGGGCCGACTGGACAACGGTCGGCGGCCCGGGGGTCGGGTGACTGTCCGGTTCTCGCTCGCCGCCGTACGACGGACGGGCGATCTGCCGTCGCTCAGACTGTCGTCTGAACGGGCGGCCCATCTGGACGGCGGCTAGCGGACAGCCACCTCACGAGTCCGATAAGCATGCAAGTTACGGACCACCTCCTCTCTCGTGTACCTCGACGGTACGTCGCGCCGGAGGGGGCGGCAACGTCGTTTCTCAGCTCTCAGCGGAACCGCCTGCCGTGCGCCCCGGCCCCGGTCCACGGTGCTCGGCGTCGTCGTCGACGGTCCGGACCTGGTAGACGTCGGGGATGCCGTCGGCGTCGTGGTCGACCCGCTCCTCCTCGTACATGCGCCGGTAGCGGCGGTTCCTGAGCCGGAGGACGACGGCGGCCAGGGCCGCCGCCACGATCGTGCCGGTGAGGATGCCCACCTTGGCGTGGTCGTAGGTCGAGGACCCCAGCCCGAAGGCCAGTTCGGTGATGAGCAGCGACACGGTGAACCCGATGCCGCCGAGCAGCGCCAGGCCGACGACGTCCGGCCAGCCCAGGTTCTCGTCCAGCTCGGCGCGGGTGAACCGGGACACCAGCCAGGTCGCCGCGGTGATGCCGATCGCCTTGCCGGCCACGAGACCGACGGCGATGCCGACGGCCACGCTGTCGGTGACGGAGGCGGTCAGGCCGGAGAGCCCGCCGACGGCCACCCCCGCGGAGAAGAAGGCGAACACCGGGACGGCCACCCCGGCCGACAGCGGGCGCAGCCGGTGCTCGAGGTGCTCGGCCAGCCCCGGGCCGGCGTCCGGCCCGCCGGCGGCCGCGCTGCGCACGACGGGGACGGTGAAGGCCAGCAGCACGCCCGCGACGGTGGCGTGGACGCCGGACTCGTGCACCAGCACCCACGTCCCGGCGGCCAGGGGCAGCAGCAGCCACCACGAACGGATCCGCTTCTGCACGAGCAGCCCGAACAGGGCCAGCGGGACCAGCGCCAACAGGAGCGGGACCACCGAGAAGTCGTCGGTGTAGAAGATCGCGATGACCACGATCGCCAGCAGGTCGTCGACCACGGCGAGGGTGAGCAGGAACGTCCGCAGCGCGCTGGGCAGGTGGGTGCTGATCACCGCCAGGACGGCGAGGGCGAAGGCGATGTCGGTGGCAGAGGGGATGGCCCAGCCGCGCAGGGCGCCGTCGTCCCGGCCGAGGTTGAACAGCACGAAGAACAGCGCCGGCACGGCCATGCCGCCCACGGCGGCGGCCACCGGCAGCGCGGCCCGGCGCGGGTCGCGCAGGTCACCGGCGACGAACTCCCGCTTGAGTTCCAGCCCGGCCACGAAGAAGAAGATGGCCAGCAGCCCGTCGGCGGCCCACGTGCCCAGGGTGAGGTCCAGGTGCAGGGACGCCGGGCCGACCCGGGTGTCGCGCAGCGCCTCGTAGCTGTCCGCCCAGGGGGAGTTGGCCCAGACCAGGGCGACCGCGGCGGCGGCGAGCAGCAGCGCGCCGCCGACGGTCTCCCGGCGGAGCACCGCGGCGACGCGGCTGGCCTCGGTCCAGGAGCCGCGGCCGAACAGGCGGGTGGGTGTGGTCACGGGTGGCTCCAGGGGGAGGGGTCGGGTGAGACGCCGCCGACCAGACTTCCCGGCACACCAGGGCTGGACACTACCGGTCCCGGCGGCGCGGGCTCGGCGCGACCGCTGCTCCGTACAGTGGGGAGCGTGAGTCCCCGCCCGGCCGTCCCCACCCGCAGGCGCCGGTGAGGCTCGCTGAACTGGCCGGGCGCCGGGTCGGCGTCTGGGGCCACGGGCGCGAGGGTCGCGCCGCCGTCCGTGCCGCGCTGGCGTCCGGCGCGGCGGGCGTCGTCGTCGTCGACGCCGCCCCCCCGGACCCCGCGCAGCTGCCGCCCGGGGTCGAGGGCGGCGCGGACGTCGCCGCCCTGACCGGCTGCGACGTCGTCGTCCGCTCGCCGGGCATCAGCCCCTACCGCGAGGAGGCGCGGGCCCTGGCCGCGCGCACCACCGTCACCTCCGGCACCGGGCTGGCGCTCGCCGAGTTCGGCGCCCGGGGCGTGCCGACCCTCTGCGTCACCGGCACCAAGGGCAAGAGCACCACCAGCGCGCTCGCCGCGGCGGTGCTGGCCGCGGCCGGCCGGCCCGCCGTGCACGCGGGCAACATCGGCACCCCGCTGCTCGACGTCCTGCTGGACGGCGCCGTCGGCGACGGGACGTCGCTGGTCGTGGAGGTCTCCAGCTACCAGGCCGCGGCCGTCGACGACTTCGCCGGCTGGGGCGCGATCACCTCGCTGGCGCCCGAGCACCTCGACTGGCACGGCGGCGTCGAGGCCT
Source organism: Geodermatophilus sabuli (assembly GCF_900215145.1). Classification (GTDB taxonomy): domain Bacteria; phylum Actinomycetota; class Actinomycetes; order Mycobacteriales; family Geodermatophilaceae; genus Geodermatophilus; species Geodermatophilus sabuli. Next base: position 246,171 of record NZ_OBDO01000002.1, read on the forward strand.
ACTACCGCGACAAGCTGCACGTCTTCGCCGGGTGCGCCCCGGGGTCGGTCGTCGTCGGTCCCCAGGCCCGCACGATCGCCGAGCGGTACCTCGAGCCGTCGCTGCTGGTCGACCCGGGCGACGTCGTCCCCGCGGCCGAGGCGGCCGGGTTCCGGCCCGAGCACCTGCCGGGCGTGCACAACGTCGCCAATGTGCACGTCGCGCTCGCCGCCTGCGTCCGGATGGGCGTGGACCTCACCGCGACGGGGGACGCCGTGCGCGCCGCGGTGGGCGGGTTCCGGGCTCTGCCGCACCGGCTGGCCCCGGTCGCCACCCGGGACGGCGTCACGTTCGTCGACGACACGCTGAGCACCACCCCGGTCTCGGTGCTGGCTGCGCTGGAGGCGTTCGCCGCGCGGCCGGTCACCCTCATCGCCGGCGGCCAGGACCGCGGCCTGGACTACACCGAGCTGGCCCGCGCCGTCGTCGCGCGGGAGGGCGCGGTGCGGGTGGTGACCGTGCCCGACACCGGCGCGCGGCTGGCCGCCGACGTCCGGGCGGCGGCCGCCGACCGCCGGGTCGAGCCCCCGGTGATCGAGACGACGGGCCTGCCCGAGGCCGTCGTCGAGGCGGTGCGGGCGACGCCGTCCGGCGGCGTGGTGCTGCTGTCGCCGGGCGCCCCCAGCTACAACCGCTACCGGAACTACGAGGAGTTGGCGCGGACCTATGAGCAGATCCTCCGGGACGCCGGTGCGCGAGCCGTCTGACGACAGCCGCGGGAGCATCGCAGCGAGGAACGAGCGAGGAGCGGACCGCGACGCGGAGTCGGACCGGGGAGCATCGTCTGACCCGTTCGTCGTCGCCGAGCGCTCGCTGGACCTCACCACCGGCGAGGCGGCGTTCACCTACCGGCTCGGCGACGACGAGTTCACCGAGCGGCTGGTGCTGGACACCGAGCACGTCGCCGGCGTCGACCTCGCCCGGCTGGACGCCGCGCTGGACCTGGTCCACCTGGTCATGGGCACCAGCTACTACAAGCTGCGCGCGCCCGGCCGGGTGACGGTGACCCGGCCGCTGACCGCCGCGCAGCTCGCGGTCGCCGAGGCCGCCTACACGCACGGTCTCGGCGAGTTCGCCGCCGTCAACCGGCTGCCGGTGCCACACGCGGTGCAGTTCGACGTCGAGCTGCGTCCCGCCGACCCGCCGCCCGCGGACGCCGCCGCCGGTGGCGCGCTGCTGCCGGTGGGCGGCGGCAAGGACTCCGCGCTGGCGCTCGTGGTCGTCACCCCGGCGACGGCGCTGGCGATCAACCCGACCGGCGCCCAGCGCGACGTCACCGCCGCCGCGGGGGTGCCGCTGATCGGCGTCCGCCGGCGGCTGGACCCGCTGCTGGCCGAGCGCACGAGGGCCGGTGGCCTGAACGGGCACGTGCCGGTGACCGCGATCAACTCGGCGATCTCCACGCTGGTCGCCGTCCTGGGCGGCTTCGGGCCGGTGGTCTTCGCCAACGAGCGCTCCGCCGACGAGGAGACCCTCGAGGTCGACGGAGCGCGGGTGAACCACCAGTACTCGAAGTCCTACGAGTTCGAGCGGCTGTTCGCCGCGGCCGCCGCCGAGCTCGACGTGGGGTACTTCAGCCTCACCCGGCAGCTGTCGGAGCTCGCGACGGTCGCCGCGGTGGCCGCCCTGCCCGGGCTGCGCGAGGAGATCCTCAGCTGCAACCGCTCCTACACCCAGGAGCACCTGGGTGGGCGGGCCACCCAGCGGTGGTGCCTGCACTGCGACAAGTGCCTGTTCACCTTCCTGTGCTTCGCGGTCTTCCTCACCCCCGAGGAGGCGGTCGCCATGTTCGGGGGCAACCCGCTGGAGGACACCTCCCTCGCCGACGGCTTCCGCGTGCTGTGGGCCACCGAGAAGCCCTTCGACTGCGTGGGCGAGCGGGCCGAGAGCGCGGCGGCGATGGCGCACCTGGCGCGGAGCACGGCCTGGGGCGGCTTCCCCGTGGTGCGGGCGCTGGGGGAGGAGGCGGCCTCGTTCGCGGCGGTGACCGGCGCGACGGTCGCCGGCTTCCTCGAGCCGCACGGGCCGCACGCCGTCCCCCCGGCGTACCTGGAGTCGCTGCAGCGGGTGCTGGCGGAGGCCCGCCCGCCGGTCCGGTGAGGGACCGCCTGGTCGCCATCGAGCAGGCGGTGCTGCGGCCGGGTGCCCGCGACGTCACCGCCCTGGGCGCCGCGGTCCGCGGCCAGCTGGGGCGGCTGGCCGCCGACCTCGCCACGGCCGGGGCGGCCGGCAGCCGGGTCGGTCTGGTCACCGGCGTGCACATCGCCTGGGCGCCGGCGCCCGCGGCGGAGACCGACGGGCCGGTCGGCACCGCCGTCCTGGCCGCGGCGCTGGCCCGGATCGGCGCGGACCCGGTGGTGGTCACCGACGACCCCTGCGCCGACGTGACCCGCGCCTGCCTGGACGTCCTGGGTGCCGGGCGGCTCGCGGTCGTCCCGCTCGGTGCCGACGACGCCGTCGCCGCCCGGGTCGGGGCGCTGGACCTGTCGCACCTGGTCGCCGTCGAGCGGCTGGGCCCCAACGCCGAGGGGCGGGTCATGACCATGCGGGCGGTGGACATCACGGCGTCCACCGCGCCGCTGCACGCGGCCTTCGCGCTGCCCGGCCTGGTCACCGGCGCGGTCGGGGACGGCGGCAACGAGATCGGCATGGGCAACGTGCCGGCCGCCGTGGTCGCGGCCGAGGTGGCGCACGGCGAGCGGATCGCCTGCCGGGTGCCGGTGGGTGCGCTGGTGGCCGCCGGGACGTCGAACTGGGGGTGCTCGGCGCTGGTGGCCGCGCTCGCCGTCCTGGTGCCCGGGCACGGCGCGGCGCTGCGGGCGCTGCTGGACCCCGCCGTCGACGCCGCCGTGCTCGACGCGGCCACCGCGGCCGGGGCGGTCGACGGCGTCACCGGGGCGCCGGGGGCGTCGGTGGACGGCGTGCCGGTGCCCGCCTACGCCGACCTGCTGGCCGAACTCCGGGATCTCGCCCGGGCCTAGGCTCACAGGCGTGGCCGACTCGTCCCGCACGGAGCTCGCCGCCCCCCTGGCCGAACGCCTGCGGGCGCGCGGCCTCCGGCTGACCACCCAGCGCCAGCGGGTGCTGACCGCGGTGGCCTCGCTCGAGCACGCCACGCCGGAGGCGATCAGCGCCCGGCTGCGCGAGGAGGCCGGCCCGGACGGCGCCGCCCCCGACACCTCGACGGTGTACCGCGCCCTCGAGCTGCTCGAGCGGCTCGGACTGGTCTGGCACACCCATCTCGGCAAAGGCGCGCCGGTGTACCACGCCGCCGAGCACCCGCACCTGCACGTCGTCTGCCAGGGCTGCGGCGCGATCGTCTCCGCCGACCCCGCGCTGCTCGACAGCGCCGCGGAACGTCTGGCCGCCGACCTGGGTTTCCAGCTGGACGTGGGGCACGTCGCGCTGTCCGGGACGTGCCGCGCCTGCCGTGAACGCGCTGGAACGGAGCACTCATGACCACCTCACCCCTCCTCTCGCGCCCGGGCGCCGTCGCCGTGGAGGACGGATCCGTCCCGGCGCACTACGGCGACCCCCTGCGGGAGCAGCGCGCGCTGGCCGAGGGCGCCGGCCTGGTCGACCGCAGCGACCGGGACGTGCTGGCCGTCCCCGGCGCCGACCGGCTCACCTGGTTGCACAGCCTGACCACCCAGCACCTCGAGCGGCTGGCCGACGGCACCGGCGCGGAGGCGCTGCTGCTCTCGCCGAACGGGCACGTCGAGCACCACCTCGTCCTCGCCGACCTCGCCGGCACCACCTGGGTCGACGTCGAGCCGCGGTCCGGGGAGCAGCTGCACACCTTCCTCGACCGGATGCGCTTCATGCTGCGCGTGGAGCCGGCCCTGGTCACCGCCGAGTGGGCGCTGCTGTCGCTGGTCGGGCCCCGCGGGGCCGACGTGCTGGCCGCCGCCGGCCTGCCGGTGCCGACGGAGCCGTACGCGGTGCTCGCCGTGGACGGCGGCGGCTGGGCGCGCCGCATGCCTCCGATCGGGGACGGCGCCGACGTCGTCGACCTGCTGGTCGCGCGCTCGGAGCTGGCCGCCCGGGCCGAGGCGCTGCTCGCGGCGGGGGCGACGCCGGCCGGGCGGGACGCCCACGAGGCGCTGCGGGTGGAGGCCCGCCGCCCGCGCTCCGGTGTCGACACCGACCACCGCACCATCCCCAACGAGACCGGCTGGCTGAGCAGCGCCGTCCACCTGGACAAGGGCTGCTACCGCGGTCAGGAGACCGTGGCCCGGGTGCACAACCTCGGCCGCCCGCCGCGGCGGCTGGTGCTCCTGCACCTCGACGGGCTCAGCGAGGAGCTGCCCGCCCCCGGGACGCCGGTGCTGAGCGGGACCCGCGAGGTGGGCCGCGCCGGCACCGTCGTCCGGCACCACGAGCTCGGCGTCATCGCCCTGGCGCTGGTCAAGCAGTCGGTGACGGCGGACGCCGAGCTGACCGTGGGTGGCGCGCGGGCGGCGATCGACCCGGACGACGCGCAGGCGGAGCTCGACGACGCGCGCGCCGCGGCCCGCGACCGGGTGCGGGCGGTCCGGTCTGCCACCATCCAACGGTGAGCTCCGGCACCCTGATCACGGTCGCCCCGACGGGGGCGGAGTCGGCGAAGGCCGACGTCCCGGCACTGCCGGTGACCGTCGAGGAGGTCGCGGCCACCGCGCGGGACTGCCAGGCCCTGGGCGCCGCGGTCGTCCACCTGCACGTCCGCGACGCCGAGACGCGGCCGACGCTGGACCTCGGGCGGGTCCGCGAGGTGGTCGCCGCGGTCCGGGAGTCGACCGACCTCGTCGTGCAGCTGTCCACCGGCGGGGCGGTGACCGACCCGTTCGACGCGCGCCTGGCCGTCCTCGACGCCGAGCCGGACGCCGCGTCGCTGTCGCTGGGCACGGTCAACTTCGGCCGCGACGTCTTCAGCAACCCGTGGGACCTCATCGTGGAGCTGCACACGCGGATGCAGCAGCGGGGGATCGTGCCCGAGTACGAGGTGTTCGACCTCGGGCACCTGGCCACCCTGGCCCGGCTCCTGGACCGGTACGGCCCACCGCACGGCGGACACGTGCACGTCGACCTCGTCATGGGTGTCCCCGGCGGGATGCCCGGGACGACGCAGGCGCTGGCCGCCTGCCTGCCGCACCTGCCGCCGGGGGCGACGTTCGCCGCGACCGGCGTGGGGCGGACCTCGCTGCCGGTGATGCTGGCCGCGCTGTCGGCCGGCGGTCACCTGCGGGTCGGCATGGAGGACACCCTGACCTACGCGCCGGGAGAGCCGGTGCGCGACAACGCGCAGCTGGTGGCCCGCGCCGCCGGCCTCGCCCGGATCGCCCAGCGCCCGCCCATGACCATCGAGGACGCCCGAGCCCTGCTCGGCATCACCACCACCGTGGAGGCCGCCCCGTGACCCCCGAACCGACGCCCGCCGGCGGCGCCGCCGTCGACGCGCTGCTCGACCCCGGCTTCCTCGAGGCCGCCGTGCAGCGGCCGATGGCCGACGTACGCGCGTTGCGTCGCAAGGCCGAGCAGGAGGAGGTCAACCTCTCCTACACCCGCCGCCTGCTGCAGGGCCGGCTGGACATCGTGCGCCGCGAGCTGCAGCGCCGCGCCGAGCACGACGGCCGGTCGCTGGTCGACCTGCTGCCGGAGATCCTCGCGGAGAAGGGCCGCGGCCCCGCGCACGGCCTGGGCCGGCACCAGACCGTGCAGCCGGCCGCGCCCGAGGAGTACGAGTCCTGGGTGAACGGGCTGACCCGCGGCATCGACCTGTCCACGGTCCCCGAGCTGAGCGACGCCGACCTGGAGACGGCCGCCCGCGCGCTGGCCGCGGCCGAGACGTCGTTGTCGGAGCGCCGGCGCGGCGTGCAGCAGGTGATGGACGGGCTGGCCGCGGAGCTGGGCCGCCGCTACCAGAACGGCGAGGCCGACGTCGCCGCGCTCCTCGCCGACGAGGCCCGCCACTGAACGAGGACCGCTCGTCCCCCCACGCTCGGCGCGGGGCCCGGGAGCGTGACCGTTCCAGCACGTCGCCATGGCCGGAGAACCCGGTGCTCGTGGAGGTGTGGCGCTCGGGGTTCCTCGAGTCGGTGCACCGCGGGGCGGTCGTCGTCGTCGGCCCGGACGGCGACGTGCTGGCGTCTGCCGGCGACGTCGAGCGGCCGGTCCTCCCCCGGTCGGCGAACAAGCCGGTGCAGGCCACCGCGCTGCTGGCCGCCGGCTGGGCGCCCCGCTCCGGGGAGGAACTCGCCATCGGGGCCGGCTCGCACTCCGGGGAGGACGGGCACCGGGAGCTCGCGGCGGCGGTGCTGGCTGCGGCCGGCCTGGGGCCCGACGACCTCGGCTGCCCGCCCGCGCTGCCCCAGCACGAACCCACCCGCGCGGGCTGGCTCGCGACCGGGCGGGAACCGGAGCGGCTGGCCATGAACTGCTCCGGCAAGCACGCCGCGATGCTCGCGGCCTGCGTGGCGGCCGGCTGGCCGACCCAGGGCTACCTGGACCGCGGGCACCCGCTGCAGCGGGCGATCGAGGCGCGGCTCGGCGAGGCCGCCGGGACGCCGGTCAGCGCCGTCGTCGTCGACGGCTGTGGCGCACCGCAGCACGCGCTGCCGCTGACCGGGCTGGCTCGAGCGGTGTCCTCGCTGGTGGAGGCGCCGCCGGGCAGCCGGGAGCGGGCGGTGGCCGACGCGATGCGGACCCACCCGTGGTTCGTCGCCGGCACCGGACGCGAGGACACCGACCTGATGCGCGCCGTGGACGGGCTCCTGGTCAAGGGCGGTGCCGACGGCGTGCACGTGGCCGCGGTGCCCGGCCGGGGCGCGGTCGCGCTGAAGCTGGACGACGGCGGCGAGCGGGGTCGCACCCCGGCCCTGTGCGCGGGCCTGCGCCGGCTCGGCGTCCCGGCGGAGCGCCTGGGCCCGTGGTCGCTGCTCCCCGTGTCCGGCGGGGACGGCGTGGTCGGCGAGGTGTGCTCGGCCGTGACGTTCGGGAGTTGAGCCGGACCGTCGGACTGTGAGACGTGTCACGCCCTGGTGCTTGCTGTACCGCTTGCAAGAGCTAGCACCTGTGGCTAGCGTTGCTGGTGTGCAGAAGCCCGGTGAGTTCGTCCGCGAGCAGGTGACCACCGTCCGCGAGAAGGTGGACCAGCTCGCGGGCAGCGTCGCGGAGACGGTGGCCGCCGAGCGGTCCAAGGTCTCGGCGACCAGCTCGCAGGTGGGCGACTTCATCCGGGAGCAGCGCAGCGCCGCGCGGGTGTCCCTGCGGGAACTCGCCCGCAGCGCGGGGGTGAGCAACCCCTACCTCTCCCAGGTGGAGCGGGGCCTGCGCAAGCCGTCGGCGGAGATCCTCGCCGCCATCGCCAAGGGCCTGAAGATCTCGGCCGAGACGCTGTACGAGCAGGCCGGGATCCTCGACCGCCGCGCCGGCAACCCCGACACCGTGGCCGCGATCCGCAACGACGAGTCGCTGTCCGAGCGGCACAAGGCCGTCCTGCTCGAGCTCTACGAGACCTACGTCCGTGAGCACGCCGCGACCCCGCCCGCTGCACCGACCACAGCTCCCCACACCACCCCCAGCCCCTCGAAGGAGTCCGCATGAGCACCACCGAGACCCTCAAGAAGGTCGGCGAGACCGTCGTCGTCCAGAACAAGACCGTCCTGCTGGCCGCCGTCGGCGCCGGTGACCTGGCCGTCGAGCGCGCCCGCGCCGTCGTCGGGACGCTGCGCTCGCGCGCCGAGGCCCTGCCGGGCGAGGCCCAGGTCCAGGCCGACCTGGCCGCCAAGGAGGCCCGCACCCGCGCCGAGGAGGCCGCCGGCCGCGCCCGTGACGCCGTGCAGTCCGCCCGCACGTCGGCCCAGCACGTGGCCGCCGCCGTCCGCCCCGAGTCGGTCAAGAGCACCGTGACCGACCTGGTCAGCACCGCCCGCACCCAGGCGGTCGCCACCCTCGAGTCCCTCGCGGTCCGCGGTGGCGAGGTCGTCGAGGAGCTGCGTCGCCAGCCGACCTTCCGCAAGGTCGTCTTCCGTGCCGAGCGCGCCGTGGACGTGGTCGAGGACCGTCTCGAGGACGTCCTCGAGGAGACCGCCGAGACCGTCGCCGAGGCCTCCAACGAGGTCACCTCGGTGGCCCAGAAGGCCGCGGCGAAGACCGCCAAGGTCGTCGACGCCGCCGAGGAGAAGACGGCCCAGGCCGCCGACACCGCCAAGGCCACCATCGCCGAGGCCGACGTCACCGAGCCGGCCAAGCCCGTCAAGAAGAGCTCGGCCGCGCGCAAGAGCACCCCGGCGAAGGCCTCGGTCCGCGTCAGCCGCGCTCGCACTGCGAAGCGGACCGACCCGACCGTGGTGCCGGCCAAGAGCGACAGCTGAGAGAGGGTCCCCTGCTCCCCGCAGGGGACCGATGACAGGACAGGGCCCCGGAGCGCACCGCGCTCCGGGGCCCTGTGCCGTGCCGGGGCGGAACCGTGACGCCGTGCCCCCGACGGGTGGTGGCGTGACCGGGGCGCCGCGCGCACCCCGGGTTGCGGCGCTCCTGCGGGTACCCTCCGAGCATGCTGTCCTTCGACGGGGTCATCTACCTGGGCCTGTACTACGGCGCCCTGGTGTTGACCGCGTACGCCCTCGTCGACGCGCTGATCCGGCCGGCGGCCGGCTACGTCGCGGCGGGCAAGCTGACGAAGCCCGCCTGGGCGGCGATCACCGGGCTCGCGGTGCTCGTCGTCTTCTGGCAGGGCCCGATGAGCTTCCTGGGCTTGCCGGCGATCATCGCCGCGATCGTCTACCTGGTCGACGTCCGGCCCGCCGTCCGCGGCCTGCGCCGCGGCGGCAGCAGCTGGTGACGACGGGTCAGTAGCCGCGGTCCGCGGGGATGACGATCCACAGCACCAGGTAGGCGATGAACTGCGGCCCGGGCAGGATGCAGGAGAGCACGAACGCCAGGCGCAGCCCGGAGGTCGACAGGCCGTAGCGCCGGGCGATGCCTGAGCAGACCCCTGCGATCACCTTGTTCCGGGTGTCGCGACGCAGCGGGGGGCGGACGGGCGAGGTCATGCGCCCGACCCTACGGTCCAGACGTGCTGCTGCGGGCCGTTCTCGGTGACATCACCCAGGCCGACGTCGACGTCGTCGTGAACGCGGCCAACCCCGGCCTGCTCGGCGGTGGCGGCGTCGACGGCGCGATCCACGCGGCCGGTGGTCCGCAGATCCTGGCGGAGTGCCGGGCGCTGAAGGCGCGGCTGCCCGACGGCAGGCTGCCCCGCGGCCGAGCCGTGGCGACGACGGCCGGCCGGCTCCCCGCCCGCTGGGTCGTGCACACCGCCGGGCCGATCTGGTCGGCGACGCAGGACCGGTCGGCCGTCCTGCGCTCCTGCTACACCGAGAGCCTGCGGGTCGCCGACGGCCTGGGCGCGCACTCGGTGGCCTTCCCCGCCATCTCGGCGGGCGTGTACGGCTGGCCGCTGGAGGACGCCGCCGTCCAGGCGGTCGCGGGGGTGCGCGCCACGGCGGTCGAGCACGTCCAGGAAGTGCGGTTCGTGCTGTTCGGCGACGCCGCGCTGGCGGCGTTCGAGGCCGCGCTCAGCGACTGAACACCCCTTCCGGGGGCTCGGGGGAGGCGACGGCGTCGGCGTCGTGGACCGGCTGGGCCCGCCCGGCGAACCGGTCGAGGTCGGCGCCCTCGACCACCCGGCTGGGCATGGGGTCCGAGGCGCAGCGGCGTACCAGCGCGGGGGCCGGCAGCTCGGCGTCCGAGGCCACCGCCACCAGGTTGCCGAAACGGCGGCCGCGCAGCGTGCCCGGCTCGGCCAGCAGGCACACGTGCGCGAAGACGGCGCGCAGCGTCGCGACCTGGACGCGGGCGAAGCGCAGCGGCGGGCCGTCGGCGACGTTGACCGCGTACACCCCACCGGGGCGCAGCACCCGCCGCGCCTGCTGGGCGTACTCCACGCTGGTCAGGTGGGCAGGGGTCCGGGCCCCGGCGAAGACGTCACTGACGACCACGTCGGCGCTCCCCGCCGGCAGGGCCTCCAGCCCGGCGCGGGCGTCCGCGGCGCGGACCCGGATCCGCGCGCCGCGGGGGAGCGGGAGGTGGGCGCGCACCAGGTCGGTGAGCGGCTGGTCCAGCTCCACCACCCGCTGCCGGGAGCCGGGGCGGGTCACCGCGACGTACCGGGGCAGGGTGAGCGCCCCGCCCCCCAGGTGGACGACGTCGATCGGCGCGCCCTCGTCGGCGGCCAGGTCCAGGACGTGGCCGATCCGGCGCACGTACTCGAACTCCAGGTGTCCGGGGTCGGCGAGGTCGACGTGCGACTGCGGCGTCCCGTCGACCATGAGCACCCACGAGCCGTCGCGGTCGGCGTCCCCGAGCAGCTCGGCGGTGCCGCCGTCCACCGGCGTGGGGCCTGGGGGGACGACCTCGGGAACGGGACGCCGGCTCATCGGCCGCGCAGCAGGGACTCGGCCGCCGGGTCCCCGGTGACGGCGACCTCGGCCGGGCGGCCCCACAGCCGGCGCAGCAGCGCACCGGCGGGTGCCTCGAGCCGGGCGTCGGCGGGGGCGCCGGTGGCGCCGGTGGCTGCGTCGCCGTCGCGGACCTCGACCGCGCCGTCGGTGAGGCGCACAAGCCACGCGCGTCCGGTGTCGGTGCTGCGCACGGCGACGCTCGCCGTGGCGGTGCGCAGCGGCTCGGTGTGCGCCCAGCGGGGGACGACGACCCGCAGCACCTCGTCGACGCCGTCCTCGGCCAGCTCGGCCTCGACGGCGGTGACCGGGACGCCGGCGGCGACCTCGAGGTCCATCCGGTGGACGGCGAGCTCGTGTGCCTGCCGGCGTGCCCACGACGCGGCGGCCTTGGGTGCTGCCGGGCTCATGTGCCAGCACGGGGAGTCCCCGGGCGTGCCGCGCAGCGCGTGCACCAGGTCGGTCAGCCCGGCGGCGTACCAGTCGAGCAGGCCGTCGTCCGGTGGCCGGGGCGGCGGCGGGGGCGGCTCGGTGGTGCCCGCCTGCACGATGGCCGTCGCCCAGCGGTGCACGGCGCCGAGGTGCCCGACGAGGTCGCGGACCGTCCAGGCGGGTACCCACGGCACGGGTGTGTCCAGGTGCGCCGCCGTCAGCCCGGCCTCGACCTCCTGGACGAGGACGCCGAACCGCTCGCCCTCCTCGACGACGGCCTCGATGCAGCGCAGCCGCAGGGGCTCACCGACCAGGGACGTCACGCCGTCCATGGTGCCGGACCGCCCGCCTCAGGCCGGCGTGCCCTCCGCCAGGGTGGCGGCGACCAGGGCGTTCGCGTGCCCGTGCCCCATCCCGTGCTCGGACTTCAGCCACCCGACGAGCTCCATGTGTTTCGTCAGCGGCGAGGCCCTGATCAGCTCCTGCCACTCCGCGATCGGCCGCCCGTACTTCGCCTCGATCGACGGGAAGTAGCTGGCCGGGCCCGTGACTGCGTCTGCCATGCCCGCATCCTGGCGCATCCCGGGGACGGTTCCGGGCGGGCTCAGGCCGGGGCGACGGCCGACCAGCGCACGGTGACCTCACCGTGCCGCCACCGCCGCGACGAGCCGACGAACGGCCAGCCCTGGTCGGCCAGCGCCTGCACGGCCGCGGTCCAGCGCTGGCGCGGGCCGAAGGTGGACAGCCCGGCGGCGGTGGCCCAGGCGCCGTCGAGGGCGCGCAGGAACTCGTGGACCGGCTGCCCCGGGACGTTGTGGTGGATCAGCGCCTTGGGCAGCCGCTCGGCGAGGTCGGAGGGCCGGTCCAGGTCCGCCACCCGGGCCGACAGCGTGAGGGTGAGCGGCCCGTCGGCGTCCAGGGCGACCCAGGCGGCGCGGCGTCCCCACTCGTCGCAGGTCCCCTCCACCAGCAGCCCGCCCGGCCCGAGCGCGGCGCACGTGGTCTCCCAGGCTCGGGCGGCGGACTCCTCGTCGTACTGGCGCAGCACGTTGAACGCCCGGACCAGCACCGGCTGCAGCCCGGCCAGCTCGAAGCCGCCGAGGCGGAAGTCCACCCGCGGCGGGTCGCGGTCGGCGGCGACGGCGGCGACCCGCGCCGGGTCGATCTCCAGGCCGACGACCTCCAGACCGTGCACCTCCGGTCCCAGCCGGTCGGCCATCTCCAGCGTGGTGACGGCGGACGAGCCGTAGCCGAGGTCGACGACGAGCGGGCGGGCGGCGTCGCGCAGCCGAGGGAGCTGGGTGGCCAGCAGCCAGCGGTCGACGCGGCGCAGCCGGTTGGCGTTCGTGGTGCCCCGCGTCGGCAGGCCGAGAGCCCGGGCGCGGCCGGCGGCGAGGCGCGGGTTGGCCTTCCTGGGGGTGAGGACGGCCCGGCGCTTGTGGTCACCGCCTCCCGCCTCGCTCACCGGTCCAGAGCGTAGACCCGGTTAGCGTGGAGCCGTGCAGGTCCGACGGAACGCCCGCCTCGCGGAGCTGACGACGCTGGCGGTGGGCGGCCCCGCCGAGCGGCTCGTCGAGGTCACCGATGCCGGCGAGCTGGTCGCCGCCGTCCGCGAGGCCGACACGGCCGGCCGGCCCCTGCTGCTGCTCGGCGGTGGCTCGAACCTGATCGCCCCCGACGAGGGCTGGCCCGGCGACGTCGTCGCCATCCGCAGCCGCGGGGTCCAGCGCGACGGGTCGCAGCTGCTCGTCCAGGCGGGGGAGCCGTGGGACGACCTGGTCGCGTACACCGTCGAGCAGCAACTGGCGGGCGTGGAGGCGTTGTCGGGCATCCCCGGCTCGACCGGTGCCACGCCCGTGCAGAACGTCGGTGCGTACGGCCAGGAGGTCGCGCAGGTCATCACCGCGGTGCGCGCGTACGACCGGGCCGACGGCGTCGAGAGGGTGCTGACGCCCGCGGAGTGCGGGTTCGCCTACCGCGACAGCCGGCTCAAGCGCGAGCCCGGCCGGTTCGTCGTCCTCGAGGTCTCCTTCCAGCTGGCGCCCGGGGAGCTGTCCCGGCCGGTCGGCTACGCCGAGCTGGCCCGCCGGCTGGGTGTCGAGCTGGGGACGCCGGCCCCGCTGGCCGACGTGCGTGCCGCGGTGCTGGAGCTCCGCCGCGGCAAGGGGATGGTCTGGGACCCGGCCGACCCCGACAGCCGCAGCGCCGGTTCGTTCTTCACCAACCCGATCGTGCCTGTGGCGCAGTCCGTCGAGGGCTGCCCGAGCTGGCCGGCCGGCGACGGGCACGTGAAGCTCAGCGCCGCCTGGCTGGTGCAGCACGCCGGCTTCGGCCGCGGCACCCGCCAGGGCCGGGTCGGGACGTCGTCCCGCCACAGCCTGGCCCTGACGACGTCGGACGGTGCCACCGCCGCCGAGCTGCTGGCCTTCGCCGACACGGTGGTCGCCGCCGTCGCGGAGCGCTTCGGCGTGACCCTCGAGCGGGAGCCGACGACGCCCTCGCCCGACCCGGTGCTGCTCACCCGCCGTTGACCATCGGGGAGGTCACGGGGCAGGTCGTGAGGTCGCAGGCAGATCGGGAGGTCGGCGGGAGGCGCTCCGGTCAGATCTCCTCGCGGAAGACCTTGTGCTGGGCCGCCTGGGCGCGGGGGCGGACGACCAGCAGGTCGACGTTGACGTGGTGCGGCCGGGTCAGGGCCCAGGCGATGCAGTCGGCGACGTCCTCGGCGACCAACGGCTCGCGCACCCCCCGGTAGACCGCCTCGGCCTTGTCCCGGTCGCCGACCCGGTTGAGCGTGAACTCCTCGGTCCTGACCATCCCCGGTGCGATCTCGACCACCCGCACCGGCTGGTCGTACAGCTCCAGCCGCAGCGTCTCGGCCAGCGTGTGCACCGCGTGCTTGGCCGCCGTGTAGGACGCCCCGCCCTCGTAGGAGATCAGCCCCGCGGTGGAGCCCGTGAACAGCAGGTCGCCGGCCCCGGAGGCGATCAGCGCGGGCAGCAGCGCCTTGGTCAGGCGGACGGTGCCGAGCACGTTGACCTCGTAGGTGCGCTGCCACGAGTCCAGGTCGGCCTCGGCGACGGGGGCGGCGTCGAAGGCCCCGCCGGCGTTGTTGACCAGCACGTCCACGCGAGCGAGGGAGCCGGCGAACTCCTCGACCGACGCCGGGTCGGTGAGGTCCAGGGGCAGCGCCCGCGCGCCGATCTCCCCGGCCAGTGCGGTCAGCCGGTCCATCCGCCGCGCGCCGAGGACGACGTCGAAGCCCTCGGCGGCCAACCGGCGTGCGGTGGCCGCCCCGATGCCGCTGGAGGCGCCGGTGACGACGGCGGTGCGGCCCCGGCCGGGCAGGTCGGCGGGAGTGGAGGGAGACTGGGCGGAGGGGCCGGGCATGAACCCCATCCTGGCGCTGTTGCAGGATGGAGAGTCGAGCGGGTGCCTCCGGCGCCCCCACGTGCAGAGTCGAGCGGGTGCCGTCCGGCGCCCCCAGCCGAGGCGGGAGGTCGGACGTGGCCGCTCGCCGCCGTTCCCGGTCGGCCGTGCCCCGGCGGGTGGCGACCCTGTCGGTGCACACCAGTCCGCTGGACCAGCCCGGTGCCGGTGACGCCGGCGGCATGAACGTCTACGTCGTCGAGGTCTCCCGCCGGCTGGCTGCCCGCGGCATCGAGGTCGACGTCTTCACCCGCGCCACCTCCAGCGACCTGCCACCGGTGGTCGAGATGAGCCCCGGCGTGACCGTGCGGCACGTCAGCGCCGGCCCGTTCGAGGGCCTGGGCAAGGAGGAGCTGCCGAGCCAGCTGTGCGCCTTCACCGCTGCCGTGCTGCGCGAGGAGGCGCAGCACGAGCCCGGTCACTACGACGTCGTCCACTCCCACTACTGGCTGTCGGGCCAGGTGGGCTGGCTGGCCCGCGACCGGTGGAGCGTCCCGCTCATCCACACCGCGCACACCCTCGCCAAGGTGAAGAACGCCGCCCTCGCCGCCGGCGACCGGCCGGAGCCGCGGGGCCGCGTGATCGGTGAGGAGCAGGTGGTGGCCGAGGCCGACCGGCTGATCGCCAACACCGAGGACGAGGCCCGCCAGCTCGTCGACCACTACGCCGCCGACCCGCGCCGCACCCTCGTCGTCCCGCCCGGAGTCGACCTCGACCGGTTCACGCCCGGCGACCGGACGGCGGCCCGCCGGGCGCTCGGCATCGCCGACGACGCCGTGGTGCTGCTGTTCGTCGGCCGGATCCAACCGCTCAAGGCGCCCGACCTGCTGCTCGAGGCCGCCGCGCGGATGCTCGCCGAGGACCCGGCGCTGCGCGACCGGCTCCAGGTGCACGTGATCGGCGCGCCCAGCGGGTCGGGCCTGGAGGCCCCGCAGCAGCTGGAACAGCTCGCCGTCGAGCTGGGCATCGCCGACCTCGTGCGCTTCCTCCCGCCTCAGCACGCCGAGCAGCTGGCCCGGCACTACCGCGCCGCCGACGTCGCCGTCGTGCCGAGCCACAACGAGTCCTTCGGGCTGGTCGCGCTCGAGGCGCAGGCGTGCGGCACCCCGGTCGTCGCCGCCGCCGTCGGGGGCCTGCGGACGGCGGTCCGCGACGGGGTCTCCGGTGTGCTCGTCGGGGGCCGCGACCCGGCCGACTACGCCGCCGCGATCCGCGCCGTCCTCACCCGCCGGGAGCTGCTGTCCGCCGGTGCCCGCCGTCACGCGGCCGCCTTCTCCTGGGAGCGCACCGTCGACTCGCTGGTGGCGGCCTACACCGCCGCGGCCGAGGAGATGGCGGCCGCCGCGCGGCAGGCCGTCGCCGCCCCGGTGCTGCGCGCGGCCCGCGGCCTGGGGGCGGTGCGGGCGCTCGGCGCCCAGGTGGCCCGATGAGCACCGGGGAGCTCGACGCGGTGATCGAGCAGACGCTGCGGGACGCGGAGCTGGCGCACGAGCACCCCGCACCCGGCCGCTGGCTGGTCGACCTGCCGGGGACCAAGAAGCTCAAGACCGTCTGCGGGCTGATCGTCGGCGAGCACGCCCTGCGGGTGGAGGCCTTCGTCTGCCGCCAGCCCGACGAGAACCGCGAGCAGCTGTGGACCTACCTGCTGCAGCACAACGCCCGCATGTACGGGGTCGCCTACTCCATCGACAGCGTCGGTGACGTCTACCTCACCGGCCGGCTGCCGCACGCGGCGGTCACCCCCGAGGAGCTCGACCGCATCCTGGGCGCGGTGCTGAGCTACGCCGACGACCACTTCAACACCATGCTGGAGATCGGCTTCGGCACGTCGATCCGGCGCGAGTGGGAGTGGCGGGTCAAGCGCGGTGAGTCGCTGCGCAACCTCGAGGCGTTCGCCGACTTCGCCGACCCGACCCGGAGGTCGCGCCCCGCGGACGCCGGGGCGTGACGACCACCGACCGGGTGCCGGCCGCGACCGCGGAGCGGCCCGGCTACGCCCGCCGGTGGTGGGTGCTGGCCACCATGACGGTCTGCCTGCTCGTGGTGATCATGGGCAACACGACGCTCAACGTCGCGATCCCGACGCTGCAGCGGGAGCTCGGCGCCACCCAGGGCCAGCTGCAGTGGGCGATCGACGCCTACATCCTGGTCTTCGCCGGCCTGCTGTTCTCGTGGGGCGTGCTCGGCGACCGGATCGGCCGCCGGAAGGTCCTGGTGCTGGGGCTGTCGATCTACACCGCCGCCTCGCTGCTGGGCGCGTTCAGCGACAGCCCGGTGGAGCTGATCGTGTGGCGGGCGGTCATGGGCATCGGCGGGGCGGCGGTGCAGCCGGCCACCCTCGCGGTCATCACCAACGTCTTCCCGCCCGGCGAGCGGGGCCGGGCCATCGGCATCTGGGCCGGGGTGGCCGGCCTCGCGGTCGCCGGCGGCCCGCTCGCCAGCGGCGCGGTGCTGGAGCACTTCTGGTGGGGCGCGATCTTCCTGATCGCCGTCCCGGTCGCCGTCCTCGGCATCGTCGCCACGGTGCTCGTCGTCCCGGAGTCCCGGGACCCAGCACCGGGGCGGCTGGACGTGCCCGGTGTGCTGCTGTCGATCGCGGCGCTGGTGGGCCTGGTCTACGGGATCATCCACGGCGGTTCGGGGGCGGGCTGGACGTCGCCCAGCGTCCTCGTGCCGCTGCTCGGCGGCCTGGTGCTGCTCGTCGTCTTCGTGCTGCTGCAGCGGCGGTCCAGCCACCCTGCCCTGGACGTCTCGCTCTTCCGCAACCCGGCCTTCTCCGCGGCCGCGGCGGCGCTCGGGCTGAACTTCTTCGCCCTCATGGGCGCGACGTTCTACCTCGTCTACTACCTGCAGGGCGTGCGCGGCGACGGGCCGCTGGCCAGTGGTGCCGCGCTGATCCCCATGGCCCTGGGCATGGGGATCACGGCGCCGGTGGCCTCGCGGATCGCCGAGCGGCTCGGCGCGAAGCTCGTCGTGGCCACCGGCTTCGTGCTCATCACGACCGCCGTCCTCGGGTTCCAGCTGCTCGACGGCGGTTCGCCGCTGTGGCTGCTGCTCACGATCCTGTCGGTGCAGGGCCTGGGCATGGGTGCGGTCATGGCGCCGACCACCGAGTCGATCATGTCCGTCGTCCCCCGGCACAAGGCGGGCGCGGGCGCGGCGGTGAACAACTCGGTGCGCCAGGTCGGCGGTGCCCTGGGGGTGGCCATCCTCGGCTCGCTGCTGGCGGCCTCGTACGCGGCCCATCTGGGGGATGCCGTCGACGGTCTGCCGCCGGACGCCCGGGCGGAGGCGAGCACCTCGATCGTGGCCACCCTGGAGGCGGTGGCGGCCGCCCGCGCCGGTGGCGACGCCGACGTCGCGGCGGCCGCGGGGAGCGTCGTGGGCCCTGCCCAGGACGCCTTCGTCTCGGCCATGCACCTCACCGCGGTGGGCACCGCGGGGGCCACGCTGGTCGCCGCCGTCGTCGTCCTCGCCTGGCTGCCCGGCCGCCGCCGTCCCGCCGGTCAGGACGCGGTACCGACCCACCAGTAGGTCGTCGACGTGCGCGGCCGGTCGTCGCGGAACCGGCGCATCGCCTCGGCCACCTCCGGCTCGCGGTCGACCGGCAGGCACAGCCGGCGGCGGGTGAAGGCCAGGACGACGTCCGCCGGGGCGTCCTGCCACGGGTCCGGCCGCGGCTCGGTCGCGGACTCGGCGGCGATCCCCAGCTCGGCGAGCACCGCGCCGAATTGCGCCGCCGACGGTCCGGCGGGGCGGTCCTGACCGTGGAAGTGCCGCCACAGCGCGCCCATCGACGTCCACGGGTGGACGTCCCCGAGTTCGACCACGACCCGGCGTCGGGCGTGCGCGGTCAGCGCGGCCACGAACGCCTCGACGTCGGGGACGTTGTAGGCGACGTCCGCGGCGACGACGACGTCGGCGGGCGGGACCTCCTCGGCGACGTCGGGCCAGCGGCCGCACCAGGTCCGCACCGGGGTGCTCCCGGCCGCCGCGCGGTAGCGCTCCAGCATCTCTTCGGAGGAGTCGACCGCCAGCAACTCGGGCGCCCCGACGGGGATGCTCGCCGCGCCGCCTCCGCAACCGACGTCGAGCACGCTGGACGGCGCCACCTCCCGCGCGGCGTCGACGGTGCGGCCGGGACGGCGGTCGCTGCCGAACAGCCCGGGCGGGAAGCCGTACGGCGACTCGGGGGCGGCGGCGAGGACAGCCGGGTCGATGGCCCACGCGGCCAGCTCGTCACGCCAGCGCTGCACAGCGGTCATGCCGTGATCCTGCCCGGACCGGTCCCGGTGCCCGCCGGCAGCCGTTAGCGTGACGCCGGTGCAGGAGGGACCCACGCAGGAGCGCTTCGTCCGGGCGCTCGTGGGCGTGGTGGCCGCCTCCGCGTTGGCCTATCCGATCCTGCTGTGCGCCGTGGAGCTCGCGCTGGCCCAGCTGCTCGTCGTCGACGTCCCCGCGGTGGTGCTGTGGCTGACCGTGGCGGTGGCCTGCAGCGTCGCCGTCGTCGCGGCGCTGCGCTGGGGGGTGGCCAGACCGGTCCGCAGCCCGTGGTTGCTCACCGGCCTGGTGCCGCCCGCGGTCTTCGAGCTGTGGGTCGTGTGGCCGCTGCTCACCGGTTGAAGGACCCCGTCCTCCTCATCCCTCGCACGCTCGGGACGAGCCTCTGGACGGGGCCGACGACGAGCCGCACCGGATCGGGCAGGATGGCCGCGTGACGAGGACACCCCCCGGGACGCTGCTGCTGCTCCGCCACGGCGAGAGCGAGTGGAACAAGGCCAACCTGTTCACCGGCTGGGTGGACGTGCCGCTGTCGGACAAGGGCCGCATCGAGGCCGCCCGCGGCGGGGAGCTGCTCGCCCAGCACGGGCTGCTGCCGGAGGTCGCGCACACCTCCGTGCTCAAGCGGGCCATCAGCACCGCCGAGCTGGCGCTGGCCGCCGCCGACCGGCAGTGGATCCCGGTCAAGCGCTCGTGGCGGCTCAACGAGCGGCACTACGGCGCGCTGCAGGGCAAGGACAAGGCCGCCACGCTCGCGGAGTACGGCGAGGAGCAGTTCACCGTGTGGCGCCGCTCGTACAGCACTCCGCCGCCGCCCATCGAGCCCGGCAGTGAGTACGCCCAGGACGACGACCCGCGCTACGCGATGCTGCCGCCGGAGGTGCGCCCGGCCACCGAGTGCCTGGCCGACGTCGTCGTGCGGATGCTGCCCTACTGGTACGACGCGATCGTGCCGGACCTGCGTGCCGGCCTCACCGTGCTCGTCGCCGCGCACGGCAACAGTCTCCGGGCGCTGGTGAAGCACCTGGACGGGATGGGGGAGGACGAGGTCGTCGGCCTCAACATCCCGACCGGCGTCCCCCTGCGCTACGACCTCGACGACGAGCTGCGCCCGGTCAAGCCCGGTGGTGAGTACCTGGATCCCGAGGCCGCCGCCGCCGCGATCGAGGCGGTCAAGAACCAGGGGAAGCGCTGACGAGCCGGCCCCGGAGGGGGCGGCGAGGAAGCGCTGGACGGGACCCTTCCCACGGTGGGGAAGGGTCCCGTCGACGTCCGGGACTGCAGGAGCCGGGTACGGCACCCGGCTGGGTGGACCGGTCGCGGGGGCCCGGAGGGGCCTCCCGACCGGGACACGGGCAGCGGCTCCGCGCCGCGGGGGACGGCACCTGGCCGCGGTGTCGTCCGGAGGACGACGGTGTCACCGCGGTGTCGTCCGGAGGACGACAGGTCGCTCAGCCGGCGGCGTTGATCCGGTGCTCGCCGGTCACCAGGTAGACCACCCGGCGGGCGACGCTCACCGCGTGGTCGGCGAACCGCTCGTAGTAGCGGCCGAGCAGGGTGATGTCGATGGCGGTCTCGACGCCGTGCGGCCAGTCCTCGGAGAGCACCTCGCGGAACAGCTGGCGGTGCAGTCGGTCCATCGCGTCGTCGTCCTCCTCCAGCTCGAGGGCGGCCTCGACGTCCTGCTTGGCGATGACCGTGCCGGCCTTGGTGACCAGGCTCTCGGCGACGTGGCCGGCCTCGAGGAACACCGGCCGCACCTCCTGGGGCACCGCCGAGTCGGGGAAGCGCATCCGCGCCACCTTGGCGACGTGTTCGGCGAGGTCGCCCATGCGCTCGAAGTCGCTGGCGATGCGCATGGCCGTGATGACCGTGCGCAGCTCGGTCGCCACCGGGGCCTGGCGGGCCAGCAGCGTGAAACAGCGCTGCTCGATGCTCTCGCGGGTGGCGTCGAGCTGGTCGTCGGCGGCGATCACCAGGTCGGCGAGGGTGACGTCGGCGTCGAGCAGTGCGGTGGTCGCCTTGGACAGCTGGGACCCCACCGAGTTCGCCATGTCCACCAGGCAGCCGCGGATGTCGTCGAGCTCCTCGCGGTAGTTGTCGCGCACCGTCTTCCTCCTCGTCGGCCGAGTGGCCGTGTCTGCAGCACCGGGCTCCGGATCCTCGACGTCCCGGTGCGTCTGTCCTGAGCGTAGGTCCGGAACCGTGCCGGTTCCCGGCCCCGCGGGTGAACGAGCGGGCACGGGAACGTGAACAGTGCCGGTACGGCCTGGTGCCGCCACTCCGACGGGGGATGCCGGGGGGTCGCAGCCGCCTAGCATCGGCGGGGAGAGCGGGCTCGCGAGGTGCGGCCGCGTGCGGCGGCGAGGAGGAAGCGTGAGTCCCACGGTCGCCCTCGTGGTCGGCCTCGTCGTCGGCGGTGCCCTCGTCGCCACCGTCCTGCTGCGCTACAACCGGCCGGACTTCGACCGCTCGCCCCCGCCGGCGGCGCCGCCGCTGTCGGAGGCCATCCTGGCCCGCCGGCTGATCGACCTCATGGACCCCGCGGTCGTGTTCCTGGACGCCGACGACGTGGTGGTCCTGGCCAACCCGCCGGCGCGGGCCCTGGGTGTCGTGCGGGGCACGCGACTGCTGGTCCCCGAGCTGCTGGAGCTGGCCAAGGACGTCCGGAGCGGCAGGCGCCGCCGGCTCGACGTGGACCTCCCGGGGGAGCTGGTCGGCGGGGGGCCGCGGCAGGTCGGCGTGCACGGCATCCGGCTGGAGACCGGTGCACTCCCGGGGCCGGTCGCCCTCGTGCTGATGGACGTCACGGAGGCGCGCCGGGTGGAGGTGGTCCGGCGCGACTTCGTGGCCAACGTCGGCCACGAGCTGAAGACGCCGGTCGGTGCGCTGCGCCTGCTGGCCGAGGCCGTGGAGGACGCCGCCGACGACCCCGAGACGGTGCGCCGGTTCTCCGCGCGCATGACCCACGAGGCCGAGCGGCTCTCGCGGCTGGTCCGCGAGCTGATCGACCTGTCCCGCCTGCAGGGCGGTGAGCCGCTGCCCGAGCTGGTCCCGGTTGAGGTGGACCGCGTCGTCGCCGAGGCGGTGGACCGCACCGGCCTCGCCGCGTCGGCCAAGCAGATCACCATCGCCTCCGGCGGGCAGCACGGTCTGGTGGTCCGCGGCGTCGAGTCGCAGCTGGCGACCGCGGTGACCAACCTGCTGGCCAACGCCGTCGCCTACAGCCCGGAGGGGACCCGAATCGCGGTCGGCGCCCGCGGTCGCTCCGGCTTCGCGGAGATCACCGTGACCGACAGCGGCATCGGCATCCCGCGGGAAGACCGGTCGCGGGTCTTCGAGCGGTTCTACCGCGTGGACCAGTCGCGGGCCTCGACCACCGGCGGCACCGGCCTCGGCCTGGCCATCGTCAAGCACGTGGCCAGCAACCACGGCGGCTCGGTGAGCGTGTGGAGCGAGGAGGGCCTGGGCTCCACGTTCACGCTGCGGGTCCCGCTGGCCGCGCAGGTGGACGTCGAGGCGTCGTCCGCCGCCGCTGGTGCCCGTGCGCTGCCTCCGCGGGGCGGCTCTCCCGCGCTCGATCCTGCCGGCGCATCCGCCGGTTCCGAACCCACCGGCGACGCGGTCGCCGGCCCCGAGCCCGGCGGCGACGTGGTCGCCGGTGACGCCCCGAAGGGACGGACATGACCCGAGTGCTGGTGGTGGAGGACGAGGAGTCCTTCTCCGACGCGCTGTCCTACATGCTGCGGCGGGAGGGCTACGACGCGGTCGTGGCGCCCAGCGGGCCCGAGGCGCTGGCCGAGTTCGACCGCGGGGGCGCGGACATCGTGCTGCTCGACCTCATGCTCCCCGGCCTGCCCGGCACCGAGGTGTGCCGCTCGCTGCGCGCCCGCAGCAACGTGCCGATCATCATGCTGACCGCCAAGGACTCCGAGGTGGACAAGGTCGTGGGGCTGGAGCTCGGCGCCGACGACTACGTCACCAAGCCGTACTCCGCCCGCGAGCTGGTCGCCCGGATCCGGGCCGTGCTGCGCCGCCACGGCGACGCCGAGGCCCCGGCCGACGGTGCGCTGGAAGCCGGGCCGGTGCGCATGGACGTCGAGCGGCACGTCGTCTCCGTGGACGGCGAGCCGGTCGCGCTGCCGCTGAAGGAGTTCGACCTGCTCGAGCTGCTGCTGCGCAACGCGGGCCGGGTGCTCACCCGCGTGCAGCTCATCGACCGGGTGTGGGGCTCGGACTACGTGGGTGACACCAAGACCCTCGACGTCCACGTGAAGCGGCTGCGGGCCAAGATCGAGCCCGACCCCGCCAACCCGAAGTACCTGGTCACCGTCCGAGGGCTCGGCTACAAGTTCGAGGCCTGAGGGCGGGGCCGGGCGGGGTCACTGACCCCGGCCGGTCTCCTCCTGCAGCTCGTCGATCTTGCGGGATGCGTCGGCCTTGGTGATGTCCTCCGGGACCTCTTCACCGGCCTCGCGGGCGAGCGTCCCGAGGTAGCTCTTCTGCGCTCCGGTGGCCGGCTCGTCGCCGGTGACCCAGTCCGACGGGTCCTTCTCGGTGGTGCGTTCGGTGTGCACGTTCGATTCGCTCATGTGTTCGAGCGTAGGGCCGCGCGCGTCGACCCGCAGGTCGAGCGGCGCGGCCCCGGCCGGTCAGGCGGTCGCCAGCTCGGGCGCCGGGACGGGGGCGGCCGGCGCAGCGGCCCGCTGCTCGCGGAGGGCGTCCCAGCGGCGGCCGGTGCGGTAGACGTGCACCGCCCCGCACGCGGGGCACTCGACGTGCAGTGCGATGTGGGTGAGGTGGTTGACCACCGAGCGGATGCGCTGGTCCGCGACCAGCTCGTCGGTGTTCGTGACGGGGCAGGTGATGAGCAACATGGGATGAGCGTGCTCCCGGCCACACCCGCGCACGAGTGGCAGGACTGACCGCAATCGCAAGTTCTCTGCCATCATGTGGGCATGACAGCCAGTGGGCGTCCCCTCGTCGTCAGCACCGTCGTCGCCGACGGTCTGGTGGGCAGCTTCGGCCTCGGCGTGGCCGCGGAGGTGTTCGGCTACGACCGCACCGCCATGGGTCTGCCCCGCTTCGACTTCGGCCTGGTCACCGAGCAGCCGGGCGTCGTCCGTACCGACACCGGCATCCCGATCACCGTCGAGCACGGCCTCGAGCGGCTCGCGCAGTCGGACATCGTGACGATCACCGCCTGGGAGCTGTTCAGCCGCGTGCCCACGCCGCAACTGCTCGACGCGTTCCGCACCGCACACGCCAACGGCGCGCTGATCGTCAGCCAGTGCACGGGCGCCTTCGTGCTGGCCGAGGCCGGTCTGCTGGACGGTCAGCGGGCCACGACGCACTGGAAGTACGCCGGCGAGCTCGCCGCGCGGTACCCGGCGGTGCGGGTCGACCCGATGGTGCTCTACGTCGACAACGGCTCGATCATCACCGGGGCCGGCACCGCCGCCGGGGTGGACACCCTGCTGCACGTCGTCCGCCGGGAGTGGGGTGCCGCCGCGGCCAACGCGCTGGCCCGCGAGATGGTCGTCCCGCCGCACCGCGACGGCGGGCAGGCGCAGTTCATCGACGCCCCGGTGCCCGACTGCGAGGACGACCTGCTCGGCGCCGTCCTCGAGTGGGCCGCGGCGCACCTGGCCGACGACATCAGCGTCGACCTGCTGGCCCGGCGGGCGCTGATGAGCCCGCGCAGCTTCGCCCGCCGGTTCAAGGCCACCACCGGGACGACGCCGCACGCCTGGCTGCTCGGCCAGCGGCTGGCCGCCGCCGAGGAGTTGCTGGAGAACAGCGACGCCCCGGTCGAGGAGATCGCCCGGCTGGTCGGCTTCGGCACCGCCGCGGGGCTGCGCGAGCAGTTCACCCGCCGCCGCGGGGTCTCGCCGCGGGCCTACCGGCAGACGTTCCGGGCCGCGACCCTCGTGGGGGACGACCGCGCCGCCTGACGAGGCAGCCTGGGCGCCGAGGACGTGGCGCGCCCTCAGGTGCCGGGGATGGGGCGGGCGATGCCGACCAGCGAGTCCAGGCGGGCGGCGTTCGCCGGCGCCAGCGGGTTGCGGACCACCTCGGTCAGCGCGAACCCCGCCCGGGCCAGCAGCAGCGCGTGCGTGCGCGGCGTGAAGTGCCAGATGTGCTCGGTCGGCTTGAGCGTCCACCACCGGGTGCCCAGCAACCGCGCCGGCAGCGACGAGTAGTACGGCGTGGAGAACAGGACGACGCCGTCGTCGGCGACCAGCGAGCGCGCCGTCCGCCAGAAGGCCAGCGGGTCGGGCACGTGCTCGACGGTGTCCCAGGCGCACACCACGTCGAAGCCCGGCGTCAGCGGGGCGTCCTCCACCTGACCGCAGAAGACGTCGAGCCCCAGCGTGTCGCGGGCGTGCCCGGCGCCGGTGCGGGACAGCTCCACGCCCGACGTCTTCCAGCCCGCCGCCCGCGCCGCGGCCAGGAACAGGCCGTAGCCCGCGCCCACCTCCAGGAGCCGCCCGCCGGCCGGTGCGCCGCCGTGCTCCCGCTCGATCAGCCGCAGCCGCCCCGCGGTCCAGGTGCGCTGCAGCAGCATGGCGGGGGAGAACCGGCCGCCACCGGCCTCGGCGGCGTCGCCGTCGGAGGGCGCACTGCCGGAGGCGGTGCTGCCCGAGAGGGCGCTGCTGGAGAGGGCGTTGCCGTAGACGCCGCCCTCGAAGTAGCCGACGTCGTCGTAGAGCCGCTGCAGCGCCTCGGGACGCAGCCGTGGGCTGATGAACACCAGCGCGCACTGCGGGCAGCGGACCACGCCGAACGGGGCGACGTCGTGCACCAGCGTGCCCGGGAGGCCGCACAGGCAGCAGACGACGTCCTCGGTGTCCTCCGCGGTCCACACTGCCGGCGCACTCACGTGGTCAGCCTACGGAGCCCTCGGCCGGGCCCGGGGACGCGGGAGCGGTCGCGCCGACGGGCGGGTCGGCCGCGCCGGAGGCCGGCGGGTAGCGCAGCGCGAGGAGCGTGGTGATCCGCCGCCGGACCACCGGGGACACCAGGCTCCCGTCGGCGTCGGGCTCCAGCAGATCGCCGGGGACGACGACGTAGCGGTCCGGCGCGGCGTCGGCCTGGGCGAGGAAGGCCCGGCGCACCGCCACCGGGTCCGCGCCGGCGGGGGCGGCCGTGACCGGGGCGTCCACGACCACGGTGAGGTCGGGCAGCAGGCCGCGGGTGACCCACAGCGACGTGCGGAAGATCCGGTCGCCGTCGAGCCCCTGCCCGGCGCCGTGGAAGGCGATCGAGGTGTCCACGTAGTGGGTGTTCACGACGACCTCGTTGCGCTCCAGCGCCGGGCGGATCACCGTCGCGACGTGCTGGGCGCGGTCCGCGGCCGCCAGCAGCGCCGCCGTGTGCGCCCCGACCGGCCGGCCGTCGTCGTCGGTGGCCGGCTCGGCCGGAGGGAAGCCGGTGCCGCTGCCCGGGGCCGGCGGGAACAGCACCCCACGGACCTGCCGGCCGAGGGCGGTGTCGCTCGGCTCGGAGGTCACCAGGACGGGGCAGCCGCACTCGCGCAGCACCCCGGCGAGGTCCTCGGCGTAGCGGTGGGTGAGGGCGCGGTCGGCGCCCTCGACGACGACGAACAGCCCGACGCTGCTGGCCGACGCCGAGAGGAGGTCCGACCGGCCCCACAGCAGCCGGAGCACGTCGCGGACGCGGGTGCGCGAGCGGCCGGGAGCGACCTGGCGGGTGGCGTAGGCGCTCACCCCGAGGGCGAGGAACCCGCCGATCATCAGCGTGAGCCCGGGGCCGGTGACGGTCAGGACCAGGTCGCCGAACTGGATGTCGTGGCTGCCCAGCAGGCCGGCCAGGCCGGGGCCGACGGCGACGGCCAGCAGCAGGACGATCCGCACCGAGGAGATGACGAAGGCGAAGACCCGGCCGCGCAGCCGGTCCTCCACCTCGAAGCCGATCAGCGTGTAGCCGATGATCCAGCTGACGCCGGCGAACAGCCCGACGAGGAACGCCGCCCCGGTGGCCAGGACGAAGTCCCGCAGCAGCGACATCGCCAGCAGGGCCAGCCCGGCCAGGCCGATCGCGTGCGAGAAGACGCTGCGCCGCGGCACTGTCGGCAGGATGCGCGGCCCGACGAGCATCCCGATCGCCAGGCCGGTGAAGACCACGCCGAACACGACGCCGTAGCCGGCCGTGCCGGCCTCCAGGGTCGCGACGTAGAGTTGGGCGACGCCGATGGTGAGCCCGCCGGCGCCGAACGCGCCGATCACGCCCACGTACAGCGCCCGCATCAGCGGTTGCCCGCGGAGGAACGCCACCCCCTCGACCACGAGGGAGAAGACGTTGCGCTGCCCGCCGTCCCGGTCGACCGCCGTCGGTGGGATGAGCCGCCGGGAGAGCAGCACGGTCATGGCGCTGAGCCCGAACGTGGCGGCGTTGAACACCAGGGCGACGACGATGGCCGTCCGCGCCTCGCTGCCCGAACCGTCGGAGAACACCCGGGTGGCGGTGGACAGCAGCGCGAACACCAGCGCGGCGACCGGGACGGCGCCGTAGACGGAGAACAGCGACACCTGGTTGGCCACGGCCAGCCGCTCACGCGGGACGATCGCCACCCACATGGCCTGCTTGGCCGGGTTGGTGAACAGCCCGACCGCCTCGACCAGGAACTGGGCGATGTAGAGCCAGGTCAGCTGGTAGCTGACCGCGATCGACAGGTACAGCGACATGGCCAGCAGCTCGCCGATGACGACCGTCGTCCGGCGGTCCAGCCGGTCCGCGAGGGCCCCGGCCAGCGGGCCCAGCACGAGGTCGGGCAGCAGGCGGGTGAGGATCACGCCAGAGATCGCCGCACCCTGGACGGCCAGCGACTCCTCCCGGGTGAGCTGCTGGGCCATCGCGGTCGTCGCCAGCAGCCCGAGCCAGTCGCCGAGGCTGGAGATGGTGATGGCCGCCCACAGGCGGCGGAAGACCGGGATGCGGACCAGCGCGAGGAAGGCGTTGTCCGGGCGGGCGTCGTCCACTCGCGCGTCCCGCGCGCGGTCCCCGGCTGCGGGAGGGCCCGCCGCCGCGCGCTCCTCGATCACTGTCCCCGCCGTCCGCTCGTCCGTCCGTTCCGGAGAAGGGTAGTGGCGGGAGGCCACAGGTCAGGCCTGCCGCACCCCGGACGGGTGGTCCGGCTCGGGGCGGCGCCGGTGCAGGACGACCGGTCGCGGGCCGCGGTGCGCCGGCGGGCTCGCCGGGTGCGGGGCGAGCAGCCCCTGGTCCAGCCGGGCCTCGGTGAGCCGGCGCAGCTCCTCGTAGGCGGGCCCGCCCAACAGTGCGGTGAGCTCCGCGGCGTAGGTCAGCACCAGGGGTTCGGGGGAGACGTGCGCGGCGGGGGAACCGGTGCACCACCAGTGCAGGTCGTGCCCGCCAGGGCCCCATCCACGCCGGTCGAACTCGCCGATGCTGGACACCAGCACCGTCGTCCCGTCCGGCCGCTCCACCTGCTCCTGCTCGCGGCGCACCGGCAGCTGCCAGCAGACGTCCGGCTTGGTGAGCAGCGGGTGCAGGTCCTCCCGCAGCGCCATGCGGTGCAGCGCGCAGCCGGTGCCGCCCGGGAAGCCCGGCCGGTTGAGGAAGACGCAGGCGCCGTCCACCCGCCGGGTGCGCAGCGAGCGGACCCCGCCTTCGGCGTCGTCGTCGGCGGAGTCCTCCTCGGTCCAGGCGCCGCGGCCGACCGGGGCCAGCTGCCAGTCCTCGTCGGTGAGGTCGGCGACGGCGGCGGTCACCCGCGCCAGGTCGTCCTCGTCGGTGAAGAAGGCGCCGTGGCTGCAGCACCCGTCGTCGGGCCGGCCCTCGACCACGCCGGCGCAGCCGCGGCCGAACACGCACGTCCAGGCGGAGGACAGCCAGGTCAGGTCTGCACGGACGACGTGGCCGGGGTCGGCTGGATCGGGGAACTCGACCCACTCCCGGGCGAAGTCCAGCGGTACCTCGGGGGGGACGTCCTGCACCTGGTCGAGCGTAGGCGTCCGCCGTCGTGCGAGCGTGTTCGCGTGGTGACCCCCGACCCGGCCGTCGACGAGTACGTCGACCAGGTGACCGGGCCCCGCCGGCCTGCCGTCCTGTTGCTGCGCGACCTCTGCCGCACCCACCTCGAGGGCTTCACCGAGGGCATGCGGTACGGGATGCCGGCGTACTGGCGCGAGGGCGTCGACACCGGCGGGATCGCCTTCGCGGCGCAGCAGCAGTACCTCTCCCTCTACGTCCTGCGCACCGACGTCGTGGCCGCGCACCGCGACCGCCTCGCCGGGCTGAGCGTCGGCAAGGGGTGCATCCGGTACCGGCGGCCGGAGGATCTCGACGCCGAGGTGGTGCGCTCGATGCTGGAGATGACGGCCACCTCGGAGGGGCCCGGCTGCTGACCGGATCGGCCCGACGTGGCCGCGACCGGCAGACTGACCCCATGCGGCTCGGGGTGCTGGACGTCGGATCGAACACCGTGCACCTCCTCGTGGTCGACGCGCACAGGGGCGCGCACCCCACGCCCATGCACGACGACCGGGCGGTGCTGCGCCTGGCCGAGCACGTCGGCCCGGACGACGTCCTCTCCACGGAGGGCGAGAAGGCGCTGGTCGAGGCCGTCCGCCGGGCCTGCGACCAGGCCGCGGAGCAGGGCTGCGAGGAGCTGCTGGCGCTGGTCACCTCCGCGATCCGTGAGGCGCGCAACGGGCTGGAGGTGCTCGAGCGGGTCCGGCAGCGGACCGGCGTCGAGCTGCAGGTGACCAGCGGCGAGGAGGAGGCCCGGCTGACCTTCCTCGCCGTCCGCCGGTGGTTCGGCTGGAGCGCGGGGCGGCTGCTGGTGCTCGACATCGGGGGCGGCTCGCTGGAGCTGGCCAGCGGCGTCGACGAGGACCCCGACGTCGCGCTCTCCCTGCCCCTCGGGGCCGGCCGGATGACCCGCCACCACCTCCCCGACGCCCTGCGGGGCGGCCGGCCCGACCTCGCCGCCCTGGAGCGGCTGGACGCGTACGCAACCGACCTGCTCGCGCCGGCCGCGAAGGAGCTGCTGGCCGGTGGCCCGCCGGACCTCGTCGCGGCGACCAGCAAGACCTTCCGCACCCTGGCCCGGCTGACCGGCGCCGCGCCCTACTCCGCCGGTCTGCAGGTGCCCCGCCAGCTCACCCAGGACGGCCTGGGCCAGCTCATCGGCTTCGTGTCGCGCATCGAGTCCTCCGCGCTGGCCGAGCTGCGCGGCGTGTCGCCCGACCGCGCCCACCAGGTCCCCGCGGGTGCCGTCGTGGCGCGCGCCGCGATGCGGGAGCTGGACGTACCGTCCGTCCGGATCTGCCCGTGGGCCCTGCGGGAGGGCGTCATCCTGCGGCGACTGGACTGGTTGGGGGAAGAGCAGTGACCACCTCCCCTGGGGAGCGGGGCGCACCCCGCCGGGACCCGGAGACGGGGGGCCGGCCGCTCGCCGACATCCTCCGGGAGGCCGGGGTGGAGTCCCCGGCGCGCGGCCGCCGGCGCCGGGACGACGAGCACGACACCGGCGTGCGCCAGCGGGGGAGTGGCGGGGAGCCCGGGGCCGACACCGGTCGGGTGGGCGAGCGTGCCCCCTTCGGGCGTCGCGCCGTCGACCGGACCGGCGACCTCCCCCGGCCGAGCCCCACGCCCACGTCCGACCGCCGGCGGGCCCGGCCGGAGCCGTCCACCGCCGCCATCCCGGGCCTGCGGCCCTCGCAGAAGCCGGGCGTTCCGGGGGCGACCACGTCCGCCACCGGCTCGCTCCGGGCCCAGCGGCCGGCCGACGCGGGCCCCTCCACGGGGCCGATCCCCGTCGTCCGGTCCGACGACGACGCCCCACTGGTCGACGAGCCGCTCGGCCCGCGGGAGGGGGCTCTGGCGTGGTTGCGCTTCGCCGGCGAGCTCGTCGTCGCGCTCGCCGCCGGCGTCGGCATCTACTTCCTCTTCACCGTGCTGTGGGAGCTGCTGCCGTACCTGGCCGTGGTGCTCGCCCCGCTCGCCGTCGCCGCGCTCGTCGCCGGGGTCGGGGCGTGGCGGCAGCGGCAGGACAAGGAGCCGGCCGGCTTCCGGCTGGTCGGCGTCCTCGTGTTCGCGGCGACGGTGCTGACCATCGCGCCGGCAGCCGGCCTGCTCGCCGGCACCTGAGGGCGGCCTCCTCACCGGGACAGGGAGTCCTCGTCAGCCCTCGTCGTCCTCCTCGGGGCCGGCCGCGAACTGCTCGACCATCGCAGCGGTGAACGCGTCGAGGTCGTCGGGCTTGCGGCTGGTCACCAGGTTCCCGTCGACGACGACCTCCTCGTCGACCCACTTCGCGCCGGCGTTGCGCAGGTCGGTCTGCAGCGACGGCCACGAGGTCATCCGGCGACCGCGGACGACGTCGGCCTCGGCCAGCACCCAGGGGGCGTGGCAGATCGCCGCGACCGGCTTGCCGGCCTCGAAGAAGGCCTTCACGAAGGCGACGGCGTCGGCGTCGGCGCGGATGAAGTCGCCGTTGACGACCCCGCCGGGCAGCACCAGCGCCGCGTAGTCGTCGGGATCGGCGGAGCTCACGTCGAGGTCGACCTGCTTGGTGCCGGCCTTGTCGATGTGGTCGTAGGCGGTGATCTGTCCGGTCTCCAGGGACACCAGTTCCGGTTCGGCGCCGGCCTCCTCCAGCGCCTGCCACGGCCGCTCGAGCTCGACCTGCTCCACGCCGTCGGTCGCGAGGACCGCCACCCTCATCCCGTCCAGTTCTCCTGACATGCGGCCGCCGCTACCCCGGCCCCGACGACGGCACACGCCCCCGCACTACGTTCGGCACGTGCGCACGCAGACCCCGTTCCCGGTGCGCCGGCTGCTAGCCCGCCGCCCCGGAGTGCCGGCCGGGGCCGCCCGCCGGGGCGACGACCCGCTGACGACGGCGGCCGGCCTGGTGGCGGCGGGCTTTCCCGTCGCGCTCGAACACCGGCCCGCCGCGGGCTCCGCCGATCCCGCCGGGGAGTTCCGCGGGCTCGTCTCGCGGGTCGCCGGCGCCGGCCTGGCGCCGCGCTGCGAGCTCACCGTCCCCGTGACCGCGCTCGGTACCGCGGAGGCAGCCGCGGTCGCGCGGGCCGCCGCCGACGCCGGACTCGGCGTGGCCCTGGACGGGGACTCCGCGCGGGTCGACGCCCTCGCTGCCGCCCTGCCCGCGCCGGTCGTCGTGGTGCGAGCGGACCGACCCGGCGCCGAGGAGCGGTGCCGCGTCCACGCCGGCGGCCGGGTGCGGCTGGGCGGCGGCCGGGGCGCCGCGGCGGACCTGGCCTTCGTGCGCTGCCTGAACGTCCTGATGGCGGGGTCCGGGCACCCCGCGGTCGCCACCACCGACGCGCGGCTGGTCGCCATCGCCGGCGAGCGGGCCGCCTGGAACGAGCGAACACCGGACAGCTGGGAGTACGTCATGCCGTGGAGAGTCCGCACCGAGCAGCAGCGCCGGCTGGTCGCCGGCGGGTACCGGGTGCGGGTCGCCGTCCCCTCGGGGGAGGGCGCCGCGACCGCGGCGCTGCGCCGCCTGGCGGGTCCGCGATGAGCGCGACCCGGCGTGAGGGGCTGGCGATCATCGGAGGCGGCAAGATCGGGGAGGCCCTGCTGTCGGGCCTGGTCCGCCGCAGCGGGTCCGACGGCATCGTGGTCTGCGAGCGCAGCCCCGAGCGGGCCGCCGAGCTGACCGAGCGCTACGGCGTGCCGGCTCTCGGGCTCACCGAGGCGGCGGCCCGGTCCCGGGTGCTCCTGCTGGCGGTCAAGCCGCAGGACATCGGCACCCTGCTCGGCCTGCTGGGCGGTGCGGTCGACCCCGGGCACCTCGTCGTCTCCGTCGCCGCGGGCGTCCCGACGTCCACCATCGAGGCGGCGCTGCCGGAGGGTGTCCCCGTCGTCCGGGTCATGCCCAACACCCCGGCACTGGTGGACGAGGGCATGTGTGTGCTCTCGGCCGGCGCGCACGCCGACGAGGCCCACCTGGACGAGGCGGAGGCGCTGCTGGCCGCCGTCGGGCGGGTGCGCCGCGTGCCGGAGAGCCAGCAGGACGCCGTGACGGCGCTGTCGGGCAGCGGTCCGGCCTACTTCTTCTATCTGGTCGAGGCGATGATCGACGCCGGCATCCTGCTCGGCCTGCCCCGGACCCTGGCCGCGGACCTCATCGTGCAGACCGCGCTGGGCTCGGCGGTGATGCTGCGCGACTCCGGGGAGCACCCGGTGCAGCTGCGTGAGGCGGTCACCAGTCCCGGGGGGACGACGATCGCGGCGATCCGCGAGCTGGAGCGGCACGGCGTCCGTGCGGCGCTCATCGCGGCGATCGAGGCGGCGCACGACCGGTCAGTGGAGCTCGGCCGGATGCAGGACCGGTGACCTTAGCGCCTCAGGACGGCGACATGTCGACGTTCCGTGACTGGACGGCGACGTGTCGTCCACGACGCGCCCAGACGCATGTCGACGTACTGACATAGGTGTAGTTCTGCCCAGGACGGACCGGTCCGCATGTTCGTTTCTTCCATCGCTTCTGTCACGCCTGTCCCCCTACGCTCTGTATCAGCACGTGCGTGTCCCGTAGTCGGTGGGGAAGCCGGCGCCCGACGCGTGCTAGGTCCGGAGATGAAGTCATGACCATGCCCCAGCGCACCGCCACTGCCACCGCCTACGCCCGTCCCGGCGTCCCGGCCCCGCGTCAGGTCGGCCGTCCGATGGCTGCGACGATGGCCCGCCCGATCGCCCCGGCCCACCCGGCCGCCATGCCCGTCGGCCGCCCGGCCGTCCCCGCGCCCCGCGCCTCGGTCACCTTCCTGACCGTCGCCGAGGTCGCCAGCATGATGCGGGTCTCCAAGATGACCGTGTACCGCCTCGTGCACGCCGGCGAGCTCGCCGCCGTCCGTGTCGGCCGCTCGTTCCGCGTGCCGGAGCGCGCCGTGCAGGACTACCTGCGCGACGCCTACACCGACATCGCCTGAGCGGGGACCCCGTCCTCCCCCCTTCGCAGGCTCAGGGTGGGACCCGGGACGGGTCGCCCTGTCCTGCAGGGAGGCCGACCCACCCCGCAGGAGTGGGGCTCCACGCCGGCTCCGTTCCCGCGGCAGCGTCGCCGCGGGGGCGCCGGGTAGGCTCGGACGCCGAGCGACGCCGGACCGATGTGGATCCGGGCCGTCGCACTCGAGCTGATCACCTCGCACGGCGCCCGACGGGACCCCGGTCCCTCCTGGACGCCGCGCGGCGACGACACCAGGAGCACAGGGCATGGGTTCGGTCATCAAGAAGCGCCGCAAGCGGATGGCGAAGAAGAAGCACCGCAAGCTGCTGAAGAAGACCCGCGTCCAGCGACGCAACAAGAAGTGAGCTGACGCTCGTGCCGCCCGCGGTCGTCCTGGTCACCGGTGTGAGTCGGTGGCTCGGCGGTGCGCTGGCGGCCGAGCTCGCTCGCGACCGCTTCATCGAGCGGGTGATCGGGGTGGACACCGTCCCCCCGTCGCCGGAGGTGCTCCGGCGCCTCGGCCGCACCGAGTTCGTGCGCGCCGACATCCGCAACCCGCTGATCGGCAAGGTCATCGCGACCGCCTCGGTGGACACGGTCGTGCACATGAACATCAGCTCCACGCCGGCCGGTTCCGGCGGGCGTGGGCCCATGAAGGAGCTCAACGTCATCGGGACGATGCAGCTCCTGGCCGCCTGCCAGCGGGCGCCGTCGGTCCGCCGGTTCGTGCTGAAGTCGACCAGCGCCGTCTACGGCGCCTCCTCCCGTGACCCCGCCGTCTTCACCGAGGCCATGCAGGCCCGGCGGGTCCCCTCGGGCGGCTTCGCCAAGGACAGCCTCGACATCGAGGGCTACGTCCGGTCCTTCGCCCGCCGCCGTCCCGACGTCGGCGTGGCCGCCCTGCGGTTCACCAACTTCATCGGGCCGCGCATCGACTCCCTGCTCACACACTTCCTGCGGATGCCCCTGGTGCCCACGGCCCTCGGCTACGACGCCCGGGTCCAGTTGCTGCACGAGGACGACGCCCTGGCGGTGCTCGCGCAGGCGACCACCGGTGACTTCTCCGGCACGGTCAACGTCGGCGGGGAGGGCACCCTCCTGCTGTCGCAGGTCATCCGCCGGCTGGGCCGGCTGCAGGTCCCGCTGCCCTCGCCCACGCTGGGCTCGGTGGGGCGCCTCACCCGCCGGTTCGGGTTCGTCGACTACTCCCCGGAGCAGATGCGCTTCCTCAACTTCGGCCGGGTGGTCGACACGACGGTCCTGCGCGACGAGTTCGGCTACACCCCCCTCTACACGACCGCCGAGGCGCTGGCCGACTACGCGAGCACCGTGCCCCCGGTCGTCCCCCCGGATCTCGTCGGCAGCGTGACGTCGCGGGCCCAGGCCGTGGTGGACCGGGTGGGGGCCACGGTCGCCTCGGTCGGGCAGCGGCTGCGCCCGGTGCCGGCGGCCCCCGACCTGCGGGCGGTGCGCGATGCCTGAGGCCCGGGTCATCCCCCTGCGGCCCGAGGACGACGAACCGCGCGTGCCGCGGCCGCCGTCCCCGAGCTGGGAGGAGCAGGTCACCGGTGGCCTGG
Source organism: Geodermatophilus sabuli (assembly GCF_900215145.1). Lineage (GTDB taxonomy): Bacteria > Actinomycetota > Actinomycetes > Mycobacteriales > Geodermatophilaceae > Geodermatophilus > Geodermatophilus sabuli. The sequence goes on from NZ_OBDO01000002.1 coordinate 281,336, forward strand.
AGTTCCTCCGGCGCCGGCTGACCGGCGACTACGAGACGGACGAGTTCGGCTTCGACCCCGACCTCACCGACCACGTGCTGCTCCCGCTGCTGCGCCCGCTCTTCTCACGCTGGTTCCGGGTGGAGACCCACGGCGTGGAGAACGTGCCCGGCTCCGGCGGCGGGCTCGTGGTGGCGAACCACTCGGGGACGCTGCCGGTCGACGCGCTGATGACGACGGTCGCCCTGCACGACGACCACCCGGAGCAGCGCCGGCTGCGGCTGCTCGGCGCCGACCTCGTGTTCGAGATGCCGTTCGTCGGCACCGTGTCCCGCAAGATGGGCACCACCCTGGCCTGCAACGAGGACGCCGAGCGGCTGCTCACCGGCGGCGAGCTCGTCGGGGTGTTCCCCGAGGGCTTCAAGGGGATCGGCAAGCCGTTCCGCGAGCGGTACACCCTGCAACGGTTCGGTCGGGGTGGTTTCGTCACGGCGGCACTGCGCACCGGGGCGCCGATCATCCCGTGCGCCATCGTGGGCGCCGAGGAGACCTACCCGATGCTCGGCAACGCCAAGACCATCGCCCGGCTCCTCGGCCTGCCGTACTTCCCGATCACGCCGACCTTCCCGGTGCTCGGCCCGCTGGGGCTGGTGCCGCTCCCGTCGAAGTGGCTGATCGCGTTCGGCGAGCCGATCGAGACGGCGTCCTTCGGTCCGGCGGCCGCCGAGGACCCGATGCTGGTGTTCAACCTGACCGACCAGGTGCGCGAGACCATCCAGCAGTCGATCTACCAGCTGCTGCTGCAGCGCAAGTCCGTCTTCGGCTGAGGGAGGACCCTCGTCCCCCCACGCCTCGCCAGTTCGGCGCGGGCCCCTGACGAGGGCCGTTGCAGCGCGTCACCAGGGCCAGCGGTTGCGGCGGCGGAGGGCCACCGCGCCTCCCACGAGGCCACCGGAGACGGCGGCGGCGGCCACCGTCGGGACGCCGATCTTGGCGGCCTTGCGCCCGGTCCGGAAGTCGCGGATGGCCCAGCCCCGGGAGCGGGCGACGGCGCGCAGCTCGGTGTCGGGGTTCACCGCGACCGCCGTCCCCACGAGGGTCAGCATCGGCAGGTCGTTGGAGCTGTCGCTGTAGGCGGTGCAGCGGGACAGGTCCAGCCCCTCCCGCTCGGCCAGTGCCCGCACCGCCTCGGCCTTGGCCTCGCCGTGCATGAGCTCCCCGACCAGCCGGCCGGTGTACCGGCCGTCGACGACCTCGGCCACGGTGCCCAGGGCGCCGGTGAGGCCCAGCCGGTGGGCGATGATGCGGGCCAGCTCGACCGGGGTGGCGGTGACCAGCCAGACGCGCTGGCCGGCGTCGAGGTGCTTCTGGGCCAGCACCCGCGTGCCGGCCCAGATCCGGTCGGCCATGAGCTCGTCGTAGATCTCCTCGCTGACCGCCACGATCTCGTCGACCGGGCGGTCGGCGACGAACGCCAGCGCGTTCTCCCGGATGGTGTGCATGTCGTCGGCGCTCTCGTTGCCGGCGACCCGGAACTTGGCCTGCTGCCACACGAACAGCGCGAGGTCCCGCGCCCGGAAGTACTTGCGGGCGGCCAGTCCGCGGGCGAACCAGAACAGGGACGCGCCCATCATCATCGTGTTGTCGACGTCGAAGAACGCGGCGGTGGTGAGGTCGGGGACGACGGCCGGGGCCGGCGCGACCTCGGCGGCCGCGGCCGACGCGGCACCGGCGACGTGCGCGCGGGTCTCCTCGTCGGGCAGCTCGCCCGCCCTCCGCGCGCGGCGGCCACGGAAGGGGAGTCCCGGCACGACGACCTCCCTGTCGACCCGGCGCGGCCGGCGCGGGACCGGGCTGCGGGGTGGTGGACCTGCTCCGGAACCCTAACCAGGCCGTCGGTGGGCCGCCGTCGCGGGTTCAGCAGACGAGGAACGGGATGCAGCTCGACAGCGGGGTGTCGACCAGTGGCGGCGGAGGCGTCCGCAACGGTCGCGGCACGGCCGGGGTCGGTACCGCGGGGGCCGGTGGGGCGCCACCGGCGCGGCCGGGTGCGGGGACGGCCGAGGGGGGCTCCGCGGGCCGCGGCGGCGCGCCGCCGGGCGGCGTGGCCGGGCCCGGGACGCCGGTGCCGGCCGGTTTCTCGGGTACGGCTGGCACCGGGGCGGGTATCGCGGGGGTCGGGGACGCCGGGGTGCCGGGGGCCGCGCTCGGTGGCGGGCTCGGGGGTGCCGGGGCTGGGGCCGGCGCCGGGGCCGCGGGCGGCGGGGCGCCGACGTCGGTCGGGCAGGGGGCCGGCACGGGGCCGAGGACGTCGGCGCCGGCGGTCGCGGGCCCGCCCGGGCACGCGAGGGCGACCCGGAGGCCGGCGGCGCGGGCGGTCACCGCGGCCAGCAGGTCCGTGGACTCCTGCGCGGCTCCGGTGGTGCCGGCCGGCAGCTCCGGCCGCAGCGCCGCCAGCCCGGCGTCCTGGTCCGCGGCCCAGCCGGCCAGCTCGTCCAGCGGGGCGGCGTCCGTGGCGGTGACCGCCGAGGTGGCCAGCAGGGCGGCGCCCTCCGCCGTCTGCACGTCCATCGTGTCCAGCAGCGTGACGACGACGTCGGCCGGCTCGGCGCCGTCGAGCGCGTCGATCTCGGCCAGCCGGGTGGTGGCGAACTCCAGCAGGGTGAGGCCGCGGTCGTCCCCGGCCAGGGCGAGCCGGCCCTGCTCGGTGCCGCGCTTGACACCGTAGAGGACGTCGCCCGGGCCGGCGCCGGTGGCGAGGGCGACCAGGGCGCCCAGGGTCGTCACGGTGAGGGCGGCACCGGCCAGGCCGGCCGTGAGCCGGGCGCGCCAGGGCCCGGCGGGCCGGTCGGCGCGGGCCGCCAGCAGCCGGCGCAGCCGGGTCGGCGGCGGTTGAGGGGAGCGCACGGCCGCCATGGCCACCAGCCGGTCGCGGGTGGCGGCCCGGAACGCGGGGTCGGGCGTGTCGTCGAGGTCTCCGGCCAGCGCGTGCAGGCAGGCGACGACGACGTCCTCCCGGTCCCGGACGGCGGCACGCCGGGAGGCCGCGGGCGCGGCGTCGTCGTGCGTTCTCACCTGGGACCTCCGGACGAACGAGGACGCCGCCGGACACGGCGCATCCACTCCGGCAACGACATCGGCGGGCGCGCCGGTACGGGGTACCGGTACGACGAGGGCGTGGCGTTCATCGCAGGCCCTCGGGCAGCAGGCGGGCCAGGCGGCGCACCGCGCGGTGCTGCAGGGCCTTGATCGCGCCGTCCTTCTTGCCCATGACCGCCGCGGTCTCCGACACCGACAGCCCCTGGAGGAACCGCAGCGAGATGCACTCCTGTTGCTCGCCGCCGAGCTGCCGGACGCACGACAGCAGCTGCTCGTTGGTCAGCTGTTGGACGACGGCGTCCTCGGGGCCGTCGGTGGCGCGGTCGGCGTCGCGCATGTCGGCGGTGGTGACCTCGAGCCGGTAGCGGCTGCTCTTCACGTGGTCGAGCACGAGGTTCCGGGCGATGGTGACCAGCCAGGCGCCGACGTCGCGGCCCTGGTAGGTCAGCGAGTCGATCCGCCGGAGGGCCCGCACGAAGGTCTCGCTGGTGAGGTCCTCGGCCGCGGCCCGGTCGCCGACCCGGTGGTACAGGTAGCGGAAGACCATCGCCACGTAGTGGTCGTAGAGCTGCCCGAAGGCCTCGGCGTCCCCCTGCTGGGCCCGGCGGACCAGCTCCCAGACGTCGAGTGGCGGGGCGACCTGTCCGGGCTCGCCGGGGGGCGCCGTCATCTCCTCGAGCGGTGGTGCCGCACGCGGGTGCGGGGTGGGGCGGGGCCGCGGGCCAGCCGGGGTGGCGGCGGGTGGCCGCTGGTCCACCGGGTGCGGTCGGGGCATGCGGGCGCTCGTCCTCCTCGTCGGCCCGCTGAGCCCTCCGGCTCCGGGGAGACGCGCCCAGCCGGTCGCGGCGGCGCGCGGTGCTGCGGTGCAGCGCCCATGGTGACAACATCGCTGCAGCCCGTCCACGCCACCCCGGTCACGCGCCGTGTCGTGGCCCTTCCTGCGGGTGGCCATGACCGCTCCACCGGAGGAGATGTGCATGACCGACGTCGGGACGTCGCTGTCCTCGCTCGTGCGGGCGGCGGCCCGCGCGCGTCCGGGGGCACCGGCGGTGGTCGCGGGCGAGGAGCGGCTGACGTGGGGCGAGCTGGACGCGGAGGTCGACCGGGCGGCCGCCGGGTACGCCGCCCGGGGGCTGGCAGCGGGGGAGCGGGTGGCCGTGCAGCTGCCCAACGGCGTGGACTGGCTGCGGGCCGCGCTGGGCGCGCTGCGGGCCGGGCTGGTGGTGGTCCCGGTGAACACCGCCTACACCGACGCGGAGCTGGAGTACGTGCTCACCGACTCCGCCGCGGCGCTGCTGGTCGCCACCGCCGGACGGACGCCGCTGGCCGGGGTCCCCGTCGTGGCGGGCCCGCCGGCCGGGGACGGGCCGGGGCCGGCTGGAGCCGAGGGGGACGGGCGGGATCCGGACACGGCGCCGGCCTTCCTGGCCTACACCAGCGGCACGACCGGCCGCCCGCGTGGCGCGATGCTGTCGGCGGCCGCGCTGCGGGCCAACCAGGAGCAGTGCCTGGCGATGCAGCCGACGCCGGTGCGCCCTGACGACCGGGTGCTCCTGGTGCTGCCGCTGTTCCACGTCTACGGCCTCAACGCCGGGTTCGGGCTGGTCGCGGCGACCGGCGCCTGCGCGGTGCTGATGGAGGCGTTCGACCCGGTGGGGGCGCTGGCGCTGATGGCCCGCGAGCAGGTCACCGCGGTCCCGGGCGCGCCGCCGATGTACCAGGCGTGGCTGGCCGCGGCCGACTCCGCGGGTTCCGACGCCGACCTGCGCCGCGCCTTCGCCGCCGTCCGGATGGCCTCCTGCGGCGCCGCCCCGCTGCCCGCGGGTGTCTGGACGGCGATGCGGGAGCGGGCCGCGGTGACCGTCTGGGAGGGGTACGGGCTGACCGAGGCCTGCCCGGTGGTGGCCAGCACCCTGGCGACCGGGCGGGCCAAGCCGGCCTGCATCGGCGGACCGATCCCGGGCGTGGAGCTGCAGCTGCGCGACACCGCCCTGCACGAGCCGGACGCGGACGGTCCCGGCCGTGGGGACCTCACCGAGGACGGCCCCGGGGAGATCTGGGTGCGTGGGCCCAACCTGTTCTCCGGGTACTGGCCCGACGGGGCCGACGGGCCCGACGCCGACGGCTGGCTGGCCACGGGGGATCTCGCCTACGCCGACGAGGACGGCGACCTGCACCTGGTCGACCGGCGCAGCGACCTCATCCTGGTCAGCGGGTTCAACGTCTACCCCGCGGAGGTGGAACGGGTGCTCGATGCCCACCCGGCGGTCGCCGAGAGCGCCGTCATCGGGGTCCCGGACCCGCGCACCGGTGCTGCCGTGCGGGCGGTGGTGGCGCTGCGGCCCGGGCAGCGGCTCACCTTCGAGGAGCTGCGCGACCACGCCGCGGCGTCCCTGGCGCGCTACAAGGTGCCCACGTCGGTCCAGGTCCTGGCGACGCTGCCGCACTCGCTCACCGGCAAGGTGAGCCGGGCCCGGCTGCGTGAACTCGGTCTCACCGAGCCGCGGCCGGCGGGAACGGAGGCCGGCGATGAGTGAGCCGGCCCGTCTGCAGCTGATCACCCGCCAGGGCTGTCACCTGTGCGCGAACGCGGCCACCACGCTGGAGCAGATCGCCGCGGAGGCGGGGCTGACCACCACGGCGGTCGACGTGGACGCCGACCCGGACCTGCAGGCCGAGTACGGCGACCGGGTGCCGGTGGTGCTGCTGGACGGTCGCGAGCACTCGTACTTCACCGTCGACGTGCCCCGGCTGCGCCGCGACCTCGGGTTGGCCTGACGACAGCCGCGGGAGCATCGCAGCGAGCTCTGCGAGCGAGGAGCGGACCGGGGCGCGGAGTCGGGCAGGTGGGCACGGCCTGACGACAGCCGCGGGCCTGTCGGGGTCACCCGGGCGGGTCGATCCGGGAGCCGCCGGGTATGGTCTCGACCACAGCAGGCCCCGTATGCGCTGGGCAGTGGCCGTTCCGGGCCCCCAGCGACTTTGTTCCTGCGTTCACAAGCGGTTACCGTGGCTGTCGCCGGGCGGCAACCCGCCCGCGTCCCCGATGTCGATCGACCGCATCCGGCACCCGCCGGACGGACGGGCGCGACTGCTGTGGAGTAGAGGCCCGTGTCCCACCAGCGGCCCCGGATCCCGGAGGCCACCGTCGCTCGCCTCGCCGTCTACCTGAGGGTCCTCACCGGCCTGGCGGACGGCGGTCGCAGCAACGTCTCCTCGGGAGAGCTGGCCTCCGCGGCCGGCGTCAACCCCGCCGGCCTGCGCAAGGACCTCTCCCACCTGGGTCCCTGCGGCGTCCGCGGTGTGGGCTACGAGGTGGCCACCCTGCGCGACCGCATCGCCGGGGTGCTCGGTGTCGAACGATCCCGGGCCTGCGTCCTCGTCGGGATCGGCAACCTCGGCGCGGCACTGGCCGACTACGCCGGCTTCGGCAGCCGCGGGTTCCGGTTCATCGGCCTGTTCGACGCCGACCCGGCCCGGGTGGGCGTGGCGGTCGGCGGGCAGGCGGTCCGTCCCATGGAGCAGCTCGACGAGGTGGTCGCCGCGACGGCGGCCACCATCGGGGTCATCGCGACACCGGCCGAGGTCGCCCAGTCGGTCTGCGACCGGCTGACCGCAGCCGGGGTGAGGAGCATCTTGAACTTCGCACCGGTGGCACTGTCCGCGCCCGCAGGGGTCGACGTCCGTCAGGTCGACCTGTCCGTCGAGCTGCAGGTCCTCGCCTTCCTCGGCCAGCAACGGGCGGCCGCACCCGTGGAGGTGCTGGCATGAGTCTGCTGGCGGTCGGCGTCAGCCACCAGAATGCACCCGTCGCCCTGCTCGAGCAGTTCGCGATGGGCACCGACGACACCGTCAAGGCGCTGCACGAGCTGGTCGGGACCGACCACGTCAGCGAGGCGATCGTGCTCGCCACCTGCAACCGGGTCGAGGTCTTCGCCGAGGTCGAGCGCTTCCACGGCGGTGTCACCGAGGTGAGCCGGGTGCTCGCCCGGCAGGCGGGGGCCACGGTCGAGGAGCTCTCGCCGTACGTGACCGTGCACTACGAGGAGCAGGCCGTCACCCACCTGTTCACGGTGGCCGCCGGGCTGGACTCGATGGTCGTGGGCGAGACCCAGGTGCTCGGTCAGCTGCGCAACGCCTACGCCCTCGCCCGCGAGGAGGGCACGGTCGGCCGCGCGCTGCACCCGGTGGCCCAGCGGGCGCTGCGGGTCGGCAAGCGGGTGCACTCCGAGACCGGCATCGACCGGGCCGGGGCCTCGCTGGTGTCGGTCTCCCTCGACCGCGCCGAGGACCGCATCGGCCCGCTGGCCGGCCGCCCGGTGCTGGTCGTCGGTGCCGGCTCGATGGGCGCGCTGGCCGCGACCACGCTGGCCCGCCGCGGTGCGTCGGTCACCGTCAGCAGCCGCACCCCCGAGCACGCCCAGCGGCTGGCCACCGCCGTCGAGGGGCGCGCAGCGGAGCTGTCCGCGCTGCCCGAGGAGCTCGCCGCCGCCGACGTGCTGGTCACCTGCACCGGCGCACGCGGCCTGGTGGTCGTCACCGACGTCGTCGCCGCGGCGATGGCCGGCCGGCAGCACCGGCCGCTGGTCGTCATCGACCTCGCCCTGCCGCGCGACGTCGACCCCGGCGTCGCGGCGCTGCCCGGCGTGCACGTCGTCGACCTCGCCCTCCTGCAGGGCGAGCGGACGGCCGGCGGCGGGCACGCCGCGAGCCCGGTCGCGGCCGACGACGTCGCCGCGGCGCACGCCCTCATCGAGGCCGAGACCGCGCTGCTGCGCGCCGAGCGGCAGGCCGCGGCGGTCGCCCCCACCGTCTCCGCCCTCCGCAGCCAGGCCGCCGAGGTCGTCGACGCCGAGCTGCTGCGGCTGTCCAGCCGGCTGCCGGGCCTCGACGCCCGCGCCCGCCACGAGGTGGCCCGCACGGTGCGCCGCGTCGTGGACAAGCTGCTGCACGAGCCGACGGTCCGGGTCAAGGAGCTGGCCAGCGCCCCCGGGGGCGTGGACTACGCCGACGCACTGCGCGCCCTGTTCGGCCTCGGCATCGACGCCGAGGTGGGCCCGGAGCGGACCAACCTGGCCGAGGCGGTCACCGTCGACCCCGACGAGCTCGGGTCCGGGGGCATGTCGTGACCGACCTCGCGAGGTCCGCAGAGGCCGCGGCGACGGCGGGGATGACCCCGCTGCGGCTGGGCACCCGGGCCAGCCGGCTGGCGACCACCCAGTCCCAGACCGTCGCCGACGCGATCACCGCGGCCAGCGGCGTCCCCGTCGAGCTGGTGCACATCAGCACCGAGGGGGACCGCTCCTCGGCGGCGATCTCGCAGCTCGGCGGCACGGGCGTCTTCGTCGCCGCGATCCGCCAGGCGCTGCTCGAGGGCGCGGTCGACATCGCCGTCCACAGCTTCAAGGACCTCCCCACGACGCCCGAGCCGGGTCTGGTGGTGGCCGCCGTCCCGACGCGGGAGGACCCCCGCGACGCGCTGGTCGCCCGCGACGGCCACACGCTCGGCGAGCTGCCGTCCGGCTCGCGGGTCGGCACCGGCGCGCCCCGCCGCGTCGCCCAGCTGCGGGCGTTGGGGCTCGGCCTGGAGATCGTGCCGATCCGGGGCAACGTCGACACCCGGATCGGGAGGGTCCTGGGCGGCGACGGAGCGCAGGGTGATCTGGACGCCGTCGTGCTGGCCCGCGCCGGGCTGACCCGGCTGGGCCGGCTGGCGGCGATCACCGAGACCCTCGACCCGCTGCAGGTGCTCCCCGCTCCGGCGCAGGGCGCGCTGGCCGTGGAGTGCCGGGCCGACGACGTCCGCACCAGAGAGCTGCTCGCCGCCCTCGACGACGCCGCCACCCGGGCCTGCGTGGTCGCCGAGCGCACGACCCTGGCCGCGCTCGAGGCCGGCTGCAGCGCGCCGGTCGCGGCCTACGCGGAACTGGCCGAGGGCGAGGACGGCCCCGAGCTGTTCCTCCGCGCCTCGGTGACCGCGCTCGACGGCAGCGACGGCGTCCGCGACTCGATCTCCGGGCCGCCGGCCGACGCCGAGCGGCTCGGCCGCGAGCTCGCCGCCGAGCTCATCGACCGCGGCGCCGCCGAGCTCATGGCGGCCTCGAGGTGAGCGAGCTCGCGAGGTCTGGCGGCCTCGGGGTGAGCGAGCTCGCGAGGCCACCCCGACGACCCAGCACCCCCACCCCGGCCGGGCAGCCCACCCCGGCCTCACCGACCCCCGCACACCAGCCCTCACGGGCCAGGAACAGGAGCACGCGATGACGCGCTTCCGCAAGCAGAACGGGACGGCCGGCAAGGTCGTCTTCGTCGGCGCCGGACCGGGCGATCCCGGGATGCTCACCGCCCGGGCGACCGCGGCGCTGCGCGAGGCCGACACGGTCCTCGTCGACACCGACGTCCCGCCGGCCATCCACGACGCCGTCCGCGAGGCGCGCCCCGAGCTGGAGCTGACCCCCGCGGTCGGCGAGCCGGCCGAGGTGGCCAAGGCCGCCGTGGCCGCGGCCAAGGCGGGCGGCACCGTCGTCCGCCTGGTCGCCGGCGACCCCTTCACCAGCGACGCCGTGGTCAAGGAGGTGCTGGCCGTGGGCCGCACCTCCGTCGGCTTCGACGTCGTGCCCGGCGTCGCCCCCGTGACCGCGGTGCCGGCATTCGCCGGTGTCGCCCTCGGCGGCACCGCCCTGACCGCCGACCTCCGCGGCGGCGAGGCGGACCTCGCGGCGCTCGCCGCCGCCGCCAAGGGCCTGGACGCGCCGCTGGTGCTGTCGGGCAACGCCGAGGAGCTGCCCGACGCCGCCGCGCGGCTGGTCGAGGGCGGCCTGTCCGGCTCGACCCCCGTCGTGGTCACCACCGGTGGCTCGGGCACCGGCCAGAAGAGCGTTGTCGGCAAGCTCTCCGCCGTCGCGGAGAAGACCGCCGGCCTGGACGCCGTCACCGGCCCGGTCGTGGCCACGGTCGGCTCGGCCGTCGACAAGCGGGGCAAGCTCTCGTGGTGGGAGAGCCGGCCGCTGTTCGGCTGGCGGGTGCTGGTGCCGCGCACCAAGGACCAGGCCGGCGACATGAGCGACCGGCTGCGGGCCTACGGCGCCGTCCCGGTCGAGGTCCCGACGATCGCCGTCGAGCCGCCCCGCAGCCCCGCGCAGATGGACCGCGCCATCAAGGGCCTGGTCACCGGCCGCTACGGCTGGATCGTGTTCACCTCCGTGAACGCGGTGAAGGCGGTGCGGGAGAAGTTCGCCGAGCTCGGCCTCGACGCCCGCGCGTTCGCCGGCGTCAAGGTGGCCTGCGTCGGTGAGCAGACCGCCGAGGCCGTCCGTGACTTCGGCATCGTGCCCGAGCTGCTGCCCACCGGGCCGCAGTCCAGCGAGGGCCTGCTGGCCGACTTCCCCGAGTACGACGACGTCCTCGACCCGATCGACCGGGTGCTGCTGCCCCGCGCCGACATCGCCACCGAGACCCTCGCAGCCGGCCTCAAGGAGCGCGGCTGGGAGATCGACGACGTCACCGCCTATCGGACCGTCCGGGCCGCCCCGCCGGCCGCCGCGGTGCGCGAGGCGATCAAGGGCGGCGGCTTCGACGCGGTGTGCTTCACCTCGTCGAGCACGGTGCGCAACCTGGTCGGCATCGCCGGGAAGCCGCACGCCAAGACCGTCGTCGCGGTGATCGGTCCGCACACGGCCGAGACGGCGCAGGAGTTCGGTCTGCGGGTCGACGTCCAGCCGGAGACCGCCGCCGTCGCGCCGCTGGTCGACGCGCTGGCCGAGTACGCCGAGTCCCTCCGCGAGGCGGAGGACGGGGGCGAGAAGTGAGTGCCGGGTTCGCGCGCGGGCGTCGGCTGCGGTCGACGCCCGCCCTGCGGCGGCTGACCGCGCAGACGCGGCTGTCCCCGGCGGACCTCGTGCTGCCGGTCTTCGTCAAGCAGGACATCGCCGAGCCGGTGCCGATCAGCTCGATGCCCGGCGTCGTCCAGCACACCCTGGACTCGCTGCGCAAGGCCGCCCACGAGGCGGCCGAGGCCGGCATCTCCGGGCTGATGCTGTTCGGCATCCCGTCGGAGAAGGACCCGGTGGGCTCGCAGGCCGACGCCGCCGACGGGATCGTCAACGTCGCGCTGCAGCAGCTGCGGGCCGACCTCGGCGACGAGCTGGTGCTCATGGCCGACCTCTGCCTGTGCGAGTACACCGACCACGGGCACTGCGGCATCGTGACGCCGGCCAGGGGTGGGGTCCGGGGGCAGGGCGGGGGACTCGTCGTCGACAACGACCCGACCCTGGACCGCTACGCGGCGGTGGCGATCGCCCAGGCCCAGGCCGGCGCCCACCTGGTCGCCCCCAGCGGGATGATGGACGGGCAGGTCGCGGCGATCCGCGCCGGGCTGGACAGCGCCGCGTTCACCGAGGTGCCGATCCTGGCCTACGCCGCGAAGTACGCCTCGGGCTTCTACGGGCCCTTCCGCGAGGCCGCCGAGGGCGCGCCGCAGTTCGGCGACCGCTCGACCTACCAGATGGACCCGCCGAACGTGGACGAGGCGCTGCGCGAGGTGGCGCAGGACCTCGCCGAGGGTGCCGACGCGGTCATGGTCAAGCCCGCGCTGCCCTACCTGGACATCGTCGCGCGGGTGGCCGACTCCGTCGACGTCCCGGTCAGCGCGTACCAGGTCAGCGGCGAGTACGCGATGGTCGAGGCGGCCGCCGCCAACGGCTGGGTGGACCGGCAGCGGGCTGTCCTGGAGACGCTCACCGCCATCCGCCGGGCCGGTGCCGGCACCGTGCTGACCTACTGGGCGGTGGAAGCGGCCCGCTGGCTGCGCTGATGGGCCCGGCGGGGGGCGGCTACGCCGAGCCCGGGGCCTCCTGGCGGCCGTTCTGGCTGGTCGCCGGGGCTCTCGGGCTCCTCGTCGTCGGGGACCAGCTCCTGCCGGCCCTGGCCGTGCCCTCGCCGGTCTGGGCGCTGGTGCTGCTCGCCGTCCTGGGGGTGGTGGGGGCCGGGGTGCTCTCGGCCCGCCGCGCCTGGGGCGTCCGGGTCGACGCCGAGGGCGCCGACCCCGCGCTCACCGTCGGTCGCGAGCGCGTCCTGCTGGCCGACGTCGACGCCGCCCACCTGCGCGCGGTCGGCGCCGGGACGGCGGGGGTGGACGCCGGCGCCCCGGTGCTGGGCGGCGGCTGGTCGGTGCCGCGCGGGCGGGCCGGGCTGCCGCTGCGGCTCGCCGACGGGCGCACCGTGCTCGTGCCCACCCGCGACCCGGGCGCGCTCACCACCGCACTGCTCACCGCCGTCCGGGACACCCCGGAGGGGCACACAGGGACGAAGGGGACACTGGGCTCGTGACCTCGCTGGACTCCACGCCGTACCACTACGAGGCCCCCACGTCGGCCGGCCTGTTCGCCCGCGGTCAGCGGGTCACCCCCGGCGGGGTGAACAGCCCGGTGCGCGCCTTCCGCGCCGTCGGCGGCACCCCGCGGTTCATGACGCAGGGCGCCGGGGCGTACCTCACCGACGCCGACGGGCGGCGGTACGTCGACCTGGTCGCCTCCTGGGGCCCGCTGCTGCTCGGCCACGCCCACCCGGCGGTCGTGGAGGCGGTCATCGCCGCCGCGCGCCGCGGCCTGACCTTCGGCGCCCCCACCGAGGGCGAGCTGGAGCTGGCCGAGGAGATCATCGCCCGGGTCGCGCCGGTGGAGCAGGTCCGGCTGGTCAACTCCGGCACCGAGGCGGTGCTCTCGGCGGTCCGGCTGGCCCGAGGCGTCACCGGCCGCCCGCTGGTGGTCAAGTTCGCCGGCTGCTACCACGGGCACGTCGACGCGCTGCTGGCCTCGGCCGGCTCGGGCGTGGCCACCCTCGGCCTGCCCGACACCCCCGGCGTCACCACCGGCGCGGCTGCCGACACCGTCGTCGTGCCCTACAACGACGTCGCCGCGGTCGAGGCCGTGTTCGCCGAGCGGGGCGACCGGATCGCCGCCGTCATCACCGAGGCGGCGGTGGGCAACATGGGCGTCGTCCCGCCGCTGGACGGGTTCAACGCCGAGCTGCGCCGGATCACCGCCGCGCACGGCGCGCTGCTGATCGTCGACGAGGTCATGACCGGCTTCCGGGTCTCCCGGTCGGGCTGGTACGGCCTGGACCCGGTCGACGCCGACCTGTTCACCTTCGGGAAGGTCATGGGCGGCGGGCTGCCCGCCGCCGCGTTCGGTGGCCGCGCCGACCTCATGCAGCACCTGGCCCCGGCCGGCCCGGTCTACCAGGCGGGCACGCTGTCGGGGAACCCGGTGGCCGTCGCCGCCGGCCTGGCCACGCTGCGCCACTGCACCCGCGAGGTCTACGCCCGCTGCGACGAGGTGGCCGGGATCCTGCGCGGAGCGGCCAGCGCGGCCCTGTTCTCCGCCGGCGTCCCGCACCGGGTGCAGCAGGCCGGCTCGATGTTCTCGGTGTTCTTCGTCCCCGACGGGCGGCAGGTCCGCGACTACGACGACGCCCGCTCCCAGGACGCCGCCCGCTACACCGCCTTCTTCCACACCATGCTGGCCCGCGGCGTGTACCTGCCGCCGTCGGCGTTCGAGGCGTGGTTCGTCAACGCGGCCCTGGACGACGAGGCCGTCGAGCGGGTGCTGGAGGCGCTGCCCGCCGCCGCCCGCGCCGCCGCCGCGGTGGAGCCCGGCACGGCGCCGGCCGCCGAGGACCCGGCCGGGGTCAGCACCTGATGGCCTCGTCCCAGGGGCAGACCACCGTCGTCCACCTGCTGCGCCACGGGGAGGTCTTCAACCCCGAGAAGCTCCTCTACGGCCGGCTGCCCGGCTACCGGCTGTCCGAGACCGGCGAGGCCATGGCCCAGGCGGCCGCGGAGTGGTTCGCCGCCCGGCAGCCGATCACCCACCTCGTCTCCAGCCCGCTCGAGCGCGCCCAGCAGACCGCCGCGCCGATCGCCGCGGCCCTCGACCTGCCGGTGACGATCGACGAGCGGCTCATCGAGGCGGGCAACGCCTTCGAGGGGCTGCGGGTCGGCGTCGGGGACGGCGCCCTGCGCCGGCCCCAGCACTGGTGGAAGCTGCGCAACCCGTTCCGGCCCTCGTGGGGCGAGCCCTACGTGGAGATCGCCGCCCGCATGGTCGCCGCGGTGGAGGCCGCGCGCGACGCCGCCCGCGGGTCGGCCGCGGTCTGCGTCAGCCACCAGCTGCCCGTCTGGACGCTGCGCCTGCACCTGGAGGGACGCCGCTACGTGCACGACCCGCGGCGCCGGCAGTGCGGCCTGGCCAGCGTCACCTCGCTGACCTACGACGGGGACCGCTTCGTGGGGCTCTCCTACGCCGAGCCCGCCGGCGCCACCGACCCCGACGCGGTGCCCGGGGCATGAGGTACTCCCTCCGTGGACGCCCCGCCGGCGCTCCGCGTCCCCGCGGGCGGCTGCTCGGCGTGCTGCTGGGCGCGGTGGTGCTCGCGGGCTGCTCCACCGGCTCCTCCGCGGTCGACGTGAACAACGGCGGACAGTTCCGGTTCGTCGCCGGCACCCCGGCAGGGGAGGTCATCCCGGAGGCCGAGCGCGCCGCCGCACCCGACTTCTCCGGCACCCTCCTCGGCGGTGGCGACTTCACCTCCACCGAGCTGGCCGGGGACGTCGCGGTGCTCAACTTCTGGGGCTCGTGGTGCCCACCCTGCCGGGTGGAGACGCCGCAGTTCCAGGAGGTCTACGCCGACGTCCGCGACCGGGGCGTCGCGTTCCTCGGGCTGAACGTCAAGGAGACCAGCGAGCAGTTCGCGCAGGCGTTCGTCGACAGCGAGGGCATCGAGTTCCCGTCGCTCTACGACCCGCGCGGCGAGGTGGCGCTGGCGTTCCGGGACTACCCGGCCAACGCCATCCCGTCGACCATCGTGCTCGACCGCGACGGCCGGGTGGCCGCCGTCTACACCGGTGAGGTCGCCCAGGAGGACCTGCGGGCCGTGCTCGACCTGCTGCTGGGGGAGGAGGGCTGATGGGGGAGACCCTCGGCGGTCTGGTCACCGACGGCCCGCTGCTCGTCGCCGCCGCCGTCGCCGCCCTGGTCGGGCTGGTCAGCTTCGCCTCGCCCTGCGTCCTGCCGCTGGTGCCCGGGTACCTGTCCTACGTCACCGGCCTGGCCGGGGTGGGAGCACCCAGCCCCTCGCGATCACGGCGCCGCGACCGGCCTGCGGGCTCCGCCGGTGGTCAGGGCGCCATGGTCGCGGAGGACGTGGCGGTCGACGTGGCGGTCGACGACCGCGCTCCCCGCGGCCGGATGGTGCTGGGCGCGCTGCTGTTCGTGCTCGGCTTCACCGCAGTCTTCGTCGCGTTCGGTGCGGCGTTCGGCGGCCTGGGCCGGCTGCTGCTGCAGCACGCCGACGTGCTCACCCGCGTCTTCGGCGTCGTCACCATCGTCATGGGGCTGGCCTTCCTCGGCTGGCTGCCGTTCCTCCAGCGCACCGCCCGCCTGTCGGCCCGCCCGGTCGCCGGGCTGGCCGGTGCGCCGCTGCTGGGCATCGTCTTCGGCCTCGGCTGGACGCCGTGCCTCGGGCCGACGCTCGCCGCGGTGAACTCCCTCGCCTACGTCGAGGCGACCGCCGGCCGCGGCGCGTTCCTCGGCATCGCGTACTGCCTCGGCCTCGGGGTCCCGTTCGTGCTGGTCGCCCTCGGCGCCCGCTGGGCCCTCGGGGCGACGTCCTTCCTGCGCCGGCACGCGCGCACCGTCACCCGGGTCGGGGGCGCGCTGCTGGTGGTGGTCGGCGTCCTGCTGGTCACCGGGGCGTGGACGGAGATGATGGGCTGGCTGCGGTCGTGGCTGGCGACCACCGGCTTCGGGGAGTCGGCCCTGTGAGTGCCACGACGACGACGGGGGAGCGAGCAGCGCCGCCGGCTGGGGGCACCTCCCGCGTGCGGGGGCCGGCGAGCGAGGAACGGAACGAGCCCGGAGGCCGACCATGAGCACCGTGGCCCCGCCGCGGCCCGATGCGGCGCCGCAGCCGCCCGCCCGCCCCTCGCTCGGCCGGCGCGTGCTCGACCTGTGGCTGCGCTGGTGGCGCCGGCTCACCGCCATGCGGACGGCGATCATCCTGCTGCTCCTGCTGGCGCTGGCCGCGATCCCCGGGTCGTTGCTGCCGCAGCGCTCGCTCAGCCAGAACAACGTCACCCAGTACTTCGCCGACCACCCCGCCCTCGCGCCGTGGCTGGACCGGCTCTACCTGTTCGACGTCTTCAGCTCGCCGTGGTTCGCCGCGGTCTACCTGTTGCTGTTCGTCTCGCTGATCGGCTGCGTCGTCCCGCGGCTGGTCGAGCACGTCCGCGCGCTGCGCGCCGCCCCGCCCCCGGCCCCGCGCCGGCTGCTGCGGCTGCCCGACTCCGCGGAGCTGACCACCCCCCTGGCCGGGCCGGCCGCGCTCGACGTCGTCGAGGAGGAGCTGCGCGTCCAGCGGTTCCGCGTGGTCCGCCGGGAGCCCGGAGCCGGCCCCGCCGACTCCGCCGGGTCCAGCGGCATGGAGCTGTCGGCGGAGAAGGGCTTCTGGAAGGAGACCGGGAACATCCTGTTCCACCTCTCCCTGGTCGCCCTGCTGCTCGGCCTGGCCGGCGGCAAGCTCTGGGGCTACGAGGGCAGCATCCTGGTCACCGAGGGCCAGGGGTTCTGCAACTCCTTCCAGCAGTACGACACCTACTCCTCCGGCCCACTGGTCGAGGGCGCCGACCTCACCCCGCTGTGCGTGGACCTCGAGGACTTCCGCGCCGAGTACGAGGAGGACCTCACGGCCTCCTCCTACACCGCCGACATCACGTACGGCGCGCCCGGCGAGGACGGCCGGTCCACGACGATCGGCGTCAACGACCCGCTGCGCGTCGACGGCGACCGGGTCTACGTGACCGGCCACGGCTACAGCCCGCGGTTCACCGTCGCCCTCCCCGACGGCCGGGTCTTCGAGGGCGTCTCGGCGCCGTTCCTGCCCGCGGACCAGGCGACGATGGCCAGCCAGGGCGCGCTCAAGCTGCCCGACCTGGGCGCCGGCACCGACGACCAGCTCGCTCTCGAGGGGTTCTTCGCCCCGACCGGCGTGCTGCAGGGCGGCATCCTGACCTCGATCGACCCCCGGCCGCTGAGCCCCCAGGTGGCGATCATCGCCTACCGGGGCTACCTGGGGCTGGACTCGGGGCTGCCGCAGTCGGTGTACTCGCTGGACCAGAGCCAGGTCGAGCGCGGCCGGCTCGCCGAGGCCGGCCGCGCCAACCTCGCCGTCGGCGAGTCCCTCACCCTCGACGACGGCACCGCCATCACCTTCGACGGCTACGCCCAGTTCGCCGCGCTGCAGTTCTCCCACGACCCCGGGCAGGTGTGGGTGCTGGTGTCGGCCATCAGCCTGCTGCTCGGCCTGCTCGCCCTGCTGCTGCTCCGCCGGGAGCGCTTCTTCGCCCGCGTCGGCCCCGACCCGGGCAGCGGCGGTACCGTGCTCACGGTCGGCTCGCTGACCCGCGGCGGTGGCGAGAGCGCCGCCCGCTTCGCCGAGCTCACCGACCGGCTGCGCACCGCGCTCGACGCCCGTTCCACCCAGCCCCCCGCCCCGTCGTCCGTCGGGGCCGCACCGGAACCGGAGGCTCCCCCGCGTGACCGTTGACCAGTCGCTGGCCGACCTGTCGGACACCCTGTTCTCCATCGCCGTCGCGCTCTACTCGGTGGCCGTCGTCGCCTTCTCCGCGCAGCTGGCCTTCGGCCGCCGCCCCGCCGCCCGCCAGCTGGTCGGCGCCGGCGCCGGCGGGGGGACCGGGGACGGCGTGGCCCCGGTCGAGACGCCGTCCACCGCGCGCTGGGGCCTGATCGGGCTCGGCGTCACCGTCCTCGGCGCACTGGTGCACACCGGGGTCCTGCTCACCCGCGGGCTCGCCGCCGGGCGGCTGCCCTGGGGCAACATGTACGAGTTCGCCACCGCCGTCGTCCTCGTGGGCGTGGTCGCGTTCCTCGTGCTCGCCGTCCGGACCCCCGCGGTGCGCGACATCGGCGCCTTCGTGCTGGCTCCGGTCGTGCTGAGCCTCGTCGCGATCGGGCTGTTCCTGTACGCGGAGGCCGGTCCGCTGGTCGCCGCGCTGCGGTCGAGTTGGCTCGCCGTCCACGTCAGCACCGCGATCATCGGGTTCGGCATCTTCTTCGTCAGCGGGATCGCCAGCGTCCTGTACCTCCTGCGCGTCCGGCACGACGCCCGTGGGGACGACGCCGGCAGCTCGGTGCTCTCGCGGCTGCCCGGCGCGGCGACGCTGGACCGGATCGCGCACCGCACCGCCGTCTTCGGCTTCCCGATCTGGACCTTCGCGGTCATCGCCGGGGCCATCTGGGCCGAGAGCGCCTGGGGCCGCTTCTGGGGCTGGGACCCGAAGGAGACCTGGGCGTTCATCGCCTGGGTCGTGTACGCCGGCTACCTGCACGCCCGGACGACGGCCGGCTGGCGGGGCCGCCCTTCGGCGTGGGTCAACGTGATCGGGCTGGTCGTGATGGTGTTCAACCTGCTCTACGTGAACATGGTCTCCACCGGCCTGCACAGCTACGCCGGGGTCAGCTGAGGCCGGTCAGGTCCCTCCTCGGGAGGACACGTTCGCCGCTCCGGTGCCCGGCAGCGTGACGCGGCCCACCGGCGCGTGCTTCCATGCGCGCATGACGCTGAACTCGGCGGTCCGCCGTGGGTAGGCACTCCGCCGCCGACGACGCCGTGGTGCACCCCGTCGTCGCGGCGGCACTGGCGCGGCGGCCCGCGGGCCTGCCGGCCGCCCGGCACGGGGACCTGCGCGCCGACTCGACGGAGAGCGAACTGGGCTGGCCCGGCGAGTCGACGACGCACGAGGGCCTGGGCTGGCCCGGTGGCATGTCGGCCGAGCCGGCCCGTCAGGCCGGCGGGGCGGCGGAGCAGCCGGCCCGCCCGCGCGGCTGGCGGCGGTTCTTCCGAGCCGCCTGAGGTCCGAGCCGCCTGAGGAAGGCCCTCTGCCCCCCGCCGGCTCGCGGCGGGACCCTGCAGCGGGCCGCCCGTCCTCCTCGCCCCTCGCAGGCTCGGGACGGGACCGGCGCCGCCGCGCTGCTAGGCCGGGGAGCCGTCGTCCCGGCGGGTGCGGCGCTCGAGCTCGCGCAGGAACTCCGGGTCGTCGTCGGGAGCCAGCGGCGGGCCGCTGCGGGTCGGCCGCGGACGCGGCCGCATCGCGGGGCGCCCACCCCCACCTGGGCCGCTCTGCGCACTCGAGCGCATGACGAGGACCGTCACGGCGACCACCAGGACCAGCACCACCAGGAACGCCATGACGATCTCCCCCTCCACCGAGTCCAGCCCGACTGCCACCCACAGTACGTCCGCGGCGATACTCGACCGCGGCAGTGGAGCGCCGCACGAGGGGAGAGCGCCATCGACGCCGTCGACCGGCAGCTGATCGACCTGCTCAGCGCCAACGGGCGGGCCAGCTACGCCGAGCTCGCCCGCCAGGTGGGCCTGTCCGCACCGGCCGTGCACGAGCGCGTCGGCAAGCTGGAGGCCGCGGGGGTGGTCCTCGGGTACCGGGCGGTCGTCGACCCCGGGGCCGTGGGTCTGGACGTCACGGCGCTGATCAGCGTCATCGAGAGCGACTCGGTCGACGACACCGGCATCGAGGAGGCGCTGCGCGCCATGCCCGAGGTCGAGGACTGCTGGCGGGTCGCCGGTGCCGAGGGCTACGTGCTGAAGATCCGCGTGACGGACATCCCGGCACTGGAGGCCACCATCAGTGCGTTGAACAGGATCCGGGGCGTCGCACGCACCCGGACGACCGTCGTCCTGAGTACCAAGTGGGAGGGCCGCCATGGCCGAGAACGCTGAACCGACGGTGCCGGGGGCGCCGACGGGTGGGCCGGCGGCGCCGCCGAGGATCGTGCCCTGGCTGGTCGTCTACACCGTCGGCCGGTTGGCCATCGCCGCGGCCCTGGTGCTGCTGCTGTGGTGGGTCGGCCTGGACCTCTGGTCCGGCGCGCTCTTCGGCCTGCTGCTGTCGATGCCGGTGTCCTACCTGCTGCTGCGCCCGTCGCGGGAGCGGCTGACCGAGGGGCTGGCCGCGCGCAGCCTGGCCCGCAAGCAGGCCAAGCGGGACGTCGACGCCCGGCTCGCCGGCGACGAGAGCTGACCGAGCCCCGCGACGACGGTCCCGATCACCCACTGCGCCGTGCCGTCGGCGGCGACCAGGTCGTCCCGGACAGGGCCGAACCGGCCGCCGAGCAGGCCCGCGGGCACGGCGGCAGGGTGGGGACAGGGGGCCTCAGCCGCTGAGCGCGAGACCGGCGCCCAGCAGGACGCCGGTGACCAGGGTGAGCCGGCCGGTGCCGCCGAGGGCGCCGATGAGCGCCGGCCCGCGCCCACCGGAGAGCACCGTGCGCACCGGCGGCACGGCCAGCGGGACGGCGAGCAGCCCGAGCAGCGCCCACGGCCGGACGACCCCGATCGCCGCCACGACGGCGAAGGCCACCGCCGGCAGCGCCGCGAACGCGATGCGGGTGCCGCGCTCGCCCATCAGCACGGCCAGCGTCCGCTTGCCGACGGCGGCGTCGCCCTCGATGTCGCGCAGGTTGTTGACGACCAGCAGCGCCACGATCAGCAGACCGACCGGCACCGACGCCGCGACGGCCAGCGCCTCCACCGAGCGGGTCTGCGCGAACGTCGTCCCGACGACGGCGACCGGACCGAAGAAGACGAAGACGAACACCTCCCCGAGCGCCCGGTAGCCGTAGGGGATCGGCCCGCCGGTGTAGGTCCAGGCCGCGACGATGCAGACCGCGCCGACCACGACCAGCCACCAGCTCGACAGCGCCGCCAGCGCCAGCCCGGCCACCCCGGCGACGGCGAAGGACAGCGCCGCCGCGAGGAGGACCTGCCGCGGGGTGGCCGCTCCCGAGCCGACCAGCCGCATCGGCCCCACCCGCACGGTGTCGGTGCCGCGGGTCCCGTCGGAGTAGTCGTTGGCGTAGTTGACCGCCACCTGCAGGGCCAGCGCCACGACCAGTGCCAGGAGCGCCGGGCCGAGCCGGAAGCCGTCCAGGGCCGCGGCGACACCGGAGCCGACCAACACGGGGGACACGGCGGCGGGCAGGGTGCGCGGGCGGGCACCGGCCAGCCACTGGACGGGGGTGGCCATCGGGTCAGTGCCTCTCGTCGGCCGCCGGCGCGGCGGTGATCCGGGCGGCGAGGCCGCGGCGGTCGGGCTTGCCGGTGTGCAGGGTCGGGACCGCGGCGATGCGGTGCAGTTCCCGCGGCGCGGCGGGCCCGCCGAGCCGCTCGCGCACCCACGGCCGCAACACGTCCAGGTCCGGCTCGGCCCCGGGCACCGGGACGACGGCGGCGACCACGCGCTGGCCCCACTCCTCGTCGTGCCGGCCGAACACCACCGCGTCGGCGACGGCGGGGTGCTCGCGCAGCACGGCCTCCACCGCCTGGGGTGCCACGTTCACCCCTCCGGTGATCACGACGTCGTCCAGCCGGCCGTGCACGGTGAGCCGCCCGTCGGGGCCGAGCGAGCCGGCGTCCCGGGTGCGGAACCAGCCGTCGGCGAAGGCCGCCGCGGTCCCCTCGGGGTCCAGCCGGTAGCCGAGCGCGAGCACGGGCCCGGCGAGCTCGACCCCTCCCTCGGTCACCCGTACCCGCACGCCGTCCAGCGGTCGTCCGTCGTACACGCAGCCGCCCGCCGTCTCGGTCATGCCGTAGCTCGTGGCGACGGTGACCCCCTCGTCCCGGGCCCGCGCCAGCAGCGCCGGGTCGGTGGCCGCGCCGCCCACCAGCACCGCGTCCAGGGCGCGCAGCCCGCCGGCCTCGGCCTCGAGGAACCGGCGCAGCTGGGTGGGCACCATCGCCGCGTACCGCCGGCCGGGGGGCATGCGGGCGACCGCGGCCGCCAGCCCCTCGCCGCGGGCCGGCACCGTCGGCTCGGTGCGCGCGACGACCGACCGGCACAGCACCTGCAGCCCGGCGACCGACGACACCGGGAGGACCAGCAGCCACGCCCCGGGACCGCCCAGCCGCCGCATCGTCGCCTCGGCCGAGGCCACGACGGCCGAGGCCGGCAGCAGCACGCCGCGGCCGCCCCCGGTCGAGCCGGAGGTGACGACGACGAGGTCCGCGCCCGGCTCCAGGGGCTCCTGCGGGCGCAGCAGCGTGCGCGCGGCGTCCACCGCGGCCGGCGGCCCGGCGGGCAGCACCGCCAGCGGAGCGGTGCCCTCGAGCGCGGCGCGCAGGTGCGGCAGCAGCGCCCGGGGGTCGGCGGGCGCGGACACGAGGGTCAGGTGCCGGGCCACGAGGCACCAGCGTAAGGACCCTCCTGTCCCCCGTGGAGGATCCCCTCGCCCCCCGCCCCTCGCCGGCTCGCGGCGGGACCCTGGAAGGGGCCGTCAGGGCTGGCAGCGGGGCCCTGCAGGAGGGCCGGATTACGCTGCTCGTGTGGAGGTCGCGGCGGAGATCGACGCCGTGCGGGTCTGGTCGGTGCCGATGCGCACCCGCTTCCGCGGCGTCGACGTCCGCGACGGCGTCCTGGTGCGCGGCCCGGCCGGGTGGGGCGAGTTCTCGCCCTTCTGGGACTACGACGTCGCCGAGAGCCGGCGCTGGTGGGCCGCGGCCGTCGAGTCCGCGGTCGAGGGCTGGCCGGCGCCGCTGCGGGACACCGTGCCGGTCAACGTGACGGTGCCGGCGGTCGACGCCGAGCGGGCGCACGCGATCGTCGCGGCATCGGGCTGCCGCACCGCGAAGGTCAAGGTGGCCGAGCCCGGGCAGACGGCGGCCGACGATCTCGCGCGGGTGGAGGCGGTCCGCGACGCCCTGGGTCCGGACGGCGCGGTTCGCGTCGACGCCAACGCGGCCTGGGACGTCGACACCGCGGTGCGCCGCATCCGCGACCTGGACCGCGTCTGCCTGGAGTACGTCGAGCAGCCCTGCGCCACCCTTGCGGAGCTCGCCGCGCTGCGGCGGCGCACCGACGTCCGCGTGGCCGCCGACGAGGTCGTGCGCCGCGCCGCCGACCCGCTGCGGGTGGACCTGCGCGAGGCCTGCGACGTGGTCGTCCTCAAGGTGCAGCCGCTCGGCGGGGTCCGGGCGGCGCTGCGGGTGGCCGAGGCGCAGGACCTGCCGTGCGTGGTGTCCTCGGCCCTGGAGTCCTCGGTGGGCATCGCCGCCGGGGTCGCGCTGGCGGCGGCACTGCCCGAGCTCCCGTTCGCCTGCGGCCTGGCCACCGTCGCGCTGTTCACCGACGACGTCACCAGCACACCGCTGCTCCCGGTGGACGGCGCGCTGCCGGTCACGCGCCCCGAACCCGACCGGGTCGACGCCGTCGCCGCCGACCCGCTCACCCAGGCCCGCTGGGGCGCCCGGCTGGCCGCCGTGGTGACCGCGTGAACCCCTCCACCGCCTGCGCGCGGGTGCTCGTCGACGAGCTGGTCCGTGGCGGCGTCACCGACGCGGTGCTCTCACCCGGCTCCCGCTCGGCGCCGGTCGCGCTGGCGCTGTTCGAGGCCGAGCGGGCCGGCCGGCTGACCCTGCACGTGCGCATCGACGAGCGCACGGCGTCCTTCCTCGCCCTCGGCCTGGCCAGGGCGTCGGGGCGGCCGGTGCCGGTGCTCACGACATCCGGCACGGCGACGGCGCACCTGCACGCCGCGGTCCTCGAGGCCGACGCCGCCGGTGTGCCGCTGCTGGCGCTCACCGCCGACCGGCCACCGGAGCTGCGCGACACCGGCGCCAACCAGACGATCGCCCA
Source organism: Geodermatophilus sabuli (assembly GCF_900215145.1). Taxonomy (GTDB): domain Bacteria; phylum Actinomycetota; class Actinomycetes; order Mycobacteriales; family Geodermatophilaceae; genus Geodermatophilus; species Geodermatophilus sabuli. Next base: position 305,133 of record NZ_OBDO01000002.1, read on the forward strand.
GCCGGGGCTGTACGGCGGCGCGGTGCGCGCGGCGGTCGACGCCGGCGTGCCCGAGGCGGGACGGGAGGCGGCGCAGAACCGGTACTGGCGCTCGCTGGTGGCCAAGGCCCTGCTGGTGGCCCGCGGGACGCTGTCCGGCGACCCGGGCCCGGTGCACCTCAACCTGCCGTTCCGCGAGCCGCTGCTGCCCGACGACGCCGCCCCCGCCGTGCTCCCCGAGCCGTGGGCCGGCCGCCCGGACGGCGCGCCGTGGACGGCGGGGGCCGCTGCGTGCCCAGCCCCGGTCCGCGACGCCGGACCGGCCCGGACGCTCGTCGTGGTCGGCGACGCGCCCGCCGCGCTGGGCCGAGCCGCCGCCGCGCTCGCCGACACGCGGGGGTGGCCGGTGCTCGCCGAGCCGTCCAGCGGTGCCTGGGCGGCGTCGCTGCGCGGTGGTGCGCTGCTGCTCGGCGTCCCGGACTGGCTGGCCGCGCACCGCCCCGAGCGGGTGCTGGTGGTCGGGCGCCCCACGCTCTCGCGGCCGGTGTCGGCGCTGCTGGCCGATCCCGCCGTCCGGGTCGAGACGGTCGCCGCCGCCCCCCGCTGGGCCGACGCCGGCCGGTCGACCGCGGCCGTCGGGGTGCTGCCGGCCGGTGGGGCCCCGGCCGACCCCGCGTGGCGGGCGGACTGGGCGGCCGCCGCCGCGCGGCTGGGGACGGCGGTCGACGGGCTGCTGGACGCCGTCGAGGGGCTGACCGCCGCCCGGCTGGCCCGCGACCTGGTCGCCGGGCTGCCCGACGGGGCGCTGCTGGTCCTGGGGTCGTCGACGCCCGTGCGCGACGTCGACCGGCTCGCCGTCCCGCGGGCGGGGCTGACCGTGCTCGCCAACCGGGGGGTCGCCGGCATCGACGGCACGGTGTCCACCGCCGTCGGCGCCGCGCTGGTGCACCAGCGGGCCGGTGCGGGCCCGGCTGTCGCGCTCCTCGGCGACCTCACGTTCCTGCACGACCTGCAGGGCCTGCTCGGGGGTGACGGGGAGCCGCGACCGGACCTCACCCTCGTCGTGCCCGACAACGACGGCGGCGGCATCTTCGCCCAGCTGGAGCCCGGGCAGCCGCGGTACGAGGCCGGCTACCGGCGGGTGTTCGGCACCCCGCACGGTCGCGACCTGGTCGCCGTCGCCGAGGCGCTGGGCTGGCCCGCCGTCCGGGTCGAGCGCCCCGCTGACCTCGCCGCCGCGGTCGCCGCCGGTGGGCCGCGGGTGGTCGTCGTCCGCACCGGGCAGCGGGTCGAGGCCGACCTGGCCCGGGACCTGCGCGGCGTCGCGACCGAGGTCCTGACCGGCGCGCGCGGGGGCCGAGGAGGCGCCGGTTGAGTGGTTGATCGTCCGGGCAGGGGTGCGGCACGGCGGGCGGGGTGGCCGGCAGCCCCGTACGCCCAGGCCCGGCAGTCGAGAACCACGGCTGCCGGGCCGCCTGGGTGGCCGAGGGGATGCCGACGGAGCAGGCTGGAAGTCCCCTTCCGCCTCCAGGAGGAGCCTGCGATGGTGAGCCCCGAGCCCCAGACCGGCCGCGAGTTCTGGCGTGACATCAAGCCGATCGAGAACGTCTTCCGCAGAGACGCCGCTCCCGAGATCTTCCTGCCCGACACGCTCGACGACGACGAGCGGTACTTCATCCCGCTGTCGGACACCGTCGGCTCCCGCCCGCTGTGGATCTCGCTGACCCAGAACCGGTGGGCCGATGTCCTGTGGGCGAGGCAGGCCGGGCTGGTGAACCGGCACTACCACCCGCACCAGGTGTTCGGTTACACGCTGTCGGGGAAGTGGAGCTACCTGGAGCACGACTGGGTCGCCACCAAGGGCACCTTCGTCTACGAGACGCCGGGAGAGGCCCACACCCTGGTCGCGCACGAGTCCGACGAACCGATGCGGGTGCACTTCAACGTGACCGGCCCGCTCATCTGGCTCGACGAGGACGGCCAGCCCAACGGCACCTTCGACGCCTACGACTACCTCGAGCTCGCCCGCGAGCACTACGAGCGTGTCGGCCTGGGCGCCGAGGCGGTGGAGCGGCTGCTGCGCTAGCTCTCCAGGGCCGCCTGGAACGCGGCGAACTTGGCCTGCGTCTCGGCGAGCTCCGCGGCCGGGTCGGAGCCGGCGACGATCCCGCAGCCGGCGAACAGCCGGGCGGTCGCCGGGTCGTCGTCGGACAACTGGGCGCAGCGCAGCGCCAGGCCGAACTCGCCGTCACCGCGGGCGTCGAGCCAGCCCACCGGCCCGGCGTAGCGGCCGCGGTCCATCCCCTCCAGCTCCCCGATGAGGGTGGCGGCCTCCGCCGTCGGGGTCCCGCAGACCGCAGCGGTGGGGTGCACCGCGCCGACCAGCTCCAGCAGCCCGACCCGGCCGTGGGCTCCGCCCCGGGCCTGGACGCCGGTGACGTCGGTGGCCAGGTGCCGGACGTTGGCCAGCGTCAGCAGCGCCGGCTCCTCCGGCACGGTGAGGCCGCTGCAGTAGGGCTCGAGGGCCCGCACCAGCGAGTCGACGGCGAGCGCGTGCTCGCCGCGGTCCTTCGCCGAGCCGAGCAGGGCCGCGGCCAGCCGGTCGTCGTCCGCGCCGGCTCCGCGTGGCGCGGTGCCGGCCAGCACGCGGGAGGAGAGGGTGCGTCCGGTGCGGCGCAGCAGCAGCTCCGGCGTCGCACCGAGCAGGCCGTCGACGGCGAAGGTCCAGCAGTCGGGGAAGCGCGCGGCCAGCCGGACCAGGAGGGACCGGGGGTCGAGCGGGGCGTCCGCGGTGACCAGCAGGTCGCGGGCGAGCACCACCTTCTCCAGGTCGCCCGCGGTGATGCGCGCGACGGCCGCCGCGACCGTCGCGCACCACGACGCCGGGTCCAGCGCGCCGTCGGCGTAGCGCAGCCGGCCCAGCGGGGCGGGCAGCGCCGCCGGCGCCGAGGTCAGCACGTCGACGGGGTCGCCGCCGCCGGCGGTGGTCAGCCACGCGACGCCGTCCCGCCGGCCGACGACCACCTCGGGGACGACGAACACCGACGTCCCGGCGGCCGGGTCGAAGGCGATGCTGGCGAAGGCCACGGGCCCGGAGCCCGGCACACCGATCGGGTCGTCGACGTCGAGGCCGGCGTTGAACTCCTCCCACCAGGCGGCCGCCTCCGCGAGGGCGGTGGGACCGGAGACCTCCAACCGCGCGGCCTCGCCCCAGCCGACCAGCCCCTCGCCGCGGCGGACCCACGACAGGGCAGCGGCCGCGGGTAGCAGGTCGAGCAGGGCGGGGACGTCGTCCAGCGGCGTCGTCGAGACGACAGGGGTGACCGCGTCCCGGGAGGTCACGGCAGCCGCGGTCACGGACCAAGACTAGGCAGCCCGGTAGCGTCGGTGCCGTGGGAGACCGGCGAGAGGACGCACACACCGCCGGGTTGCGCGCCGGCCTCGACAAGCAGCCGGCCGACGTCGCCGCCATGTTCGACCGGGTCGCTCGACGCTACGACGTCACGAACACCGTCCTGTCCGGGGGCCTGGACGCCTCCTGGCGACGGGCCACGCGGGAGGCCCTCGGTGCCCGCCCCGGCCAGACCGTGCTCGACGTCGCCGCGGGGACGGCCGTCTCCACGGTGGAGCTGGCCGGCGGGGGCGTGCACGCCATCGCCTGCGACTTCTCCCAGGGCATGCTGCGGGCGGGGGCGTCCCGGCCGGTGCCCAAGGTGGCCGGTGACGCGATGGCCCTGCCGCTGGCCGACGAGAGCGTCGACGGCGTGGTCATCTCCTTCGGCCTGCGCAACGTCGCCGACCCCGACGCCGCGCTGCGCGAGTTCTCCCGGGTCACCCGCCCCGGTGGCAGGCTGGTGGTCTGCGAGTTCTCCAGCCCCACCTGGTCGCCGTTCCGCACCGTCTACACCGAGTACCTGATGCGCGCGCTGCCGCGGATCGCCCGCGCCGTCAGCAGCAACCCCGACGCGTACGTGTACCTCGCCGAGTCCATCCGGGCCTGGCCCGACCAGCCGGCGCTGGCCGCGCGGCTGCAGGCGGCCGGCTGGGCCGACGTCGCCTGGCGGGACCTCACCGGCGGCATCGTCGCGCTGCACCGCGGCCGCAAGCCCCACGCCTGAGGAAGGCTCTGCCGCCTCCAGAGGATTCAGCCCGCTCCTCGAGCGGATCCAGCCCCGCCCCGCCGCGAGCCTGCGAGTGGGGGGTGCAGCGGGGTCCTCTCCGTGCGCCTCGCGGGAGGCGGCTTGTCAGCAAGGTCACACCTCGGCCTAGAGTGGTGACCGACGGACTTTGTGAAGCAATTCACAAAGTCACGAGCTCCAGGGGAGGGTCGAGGTGGGCGACGGCGACCGGCAGGCCGACGTGGTGGTCGTCGGCGCGGGTCCCGCGGGCTCCTCGGCGGCCTGGCACCTGGCCCGCGCCGGCCGGGACGTCGTTGTGCTCGAGAAGGCCCGGTTCCCCCGGGAGAAGGTCTGCGGCGACGGCCTGACCCCGCGCGGGGTGCAGGCGCTGGCCGACATGGGCGTGGACACCGCCGGGTGGGTCCGGCACCGGGGGCTGCGCGTCACCGGCGGCGGCCGGGTCGTCGAGGTCGACTGGCCGACGCTGGACCGCTGGCCCTCCCACAGCCTCGTGCGCAACCGCCGTGACCTCGACGCCCAGCTGGCCGCGCACGCCGAGGCGGCCGGTGCGCGGGTGGTCCAGGAGGTGACCGTCACCGGCCCGCTGCTCGACGAGGCCGGCCGCGTCGCCGGCGTGCGCGCCGAGCAGGGCCTGGGCAGGGAGCCGGTGGCCTGGCGGGCGCCGCTCGTCGTCTCTGCTGAGGGGCTGTCCGGGCGGCTGGGCAAGGCCCTGGGGCTCGTCCGCCGCGAGGACCGGCCGCTCGGCGTCGCCGTCCGCCGGTACGTCCGCTCCCCGCGGACCGACGACGCCTATCTCGACATCTCCTTCGACCTCTCGGCGTCCGGGCCCAGCGCGGACTCCATGCCCGGCTACGGCTGGGCCTTCGGCATGGGCGACGGCACGAGCAACGTCGGGTACGGGCTGCTCGACCGCCGCCGCGGCACGGGGGCCGAGCCGCGCGCCGTGCTGCGCGAGTGGCTGGCGACGCTCCCGCCGGAGTGGCAGTTCGGGGAGGAGCACGCGGTGACCCCGCTGCGCGGCGCCGGCCTCCCCATGGCGCTGCACCGGCGGCCGGCCTACACCCGCGGGCTGCTGCTGACCGGGGACGCCGCCGGCACGATCAACCCGTTCAACGGCGAGGGCATCAGCTACGCGCTGGAGACCGGCGCCATGGCCGCCGAGGCCGCGACCGAGGGCCTGGCCCGGCCGGAGGGCCCGGCCCGTGAGGGGGCGCTGCGCCGGTACCCGGCCCGGCTGCGCGAGGAGTACGGCCGCCACCACCGGCTGGGCCTGGCCTTCCTCGCGCTGCTCGACCGCCCCGAGCTGGTGCGCTTCGCCACCGCGCACGGCCTCGGGCGGCCGGCGATGGTCAACGCGGCGCTGCGGCTGATGGGCAACCTCTCCGACGGCCGGGACGGCGACCGCTTCGACCGCGTCGTCGCCGTCCTCACCCGACTCGCCCCGGCGGTCTGACCGATGACCGCCATCACGCCCCGCCGTCATGCCGACACGTCGTGTCCACGATCACCCCTTGCCATGACCGTGATCTCGATCACCGTAGGGTGCCGCTGATGCTCTCGACCTACGTCCCGATCGTCGGGCTGTTCGCGCTGGCCGCGGCGTTCGCGCTGTTCTCGGTCACGGTCGCGCCGTTCGTCGGGCCACGCCGCCACAACCAGGCCAAGCTCGCCGCCTACGAGTGCGGCATCGAGCCGGTGGACCAGCCGCTCACCGGCGGCCGGTTCCCGGTCAAGTACTACCTCGTCGCGATGTTGTTCATCGTCTTCGACATCGAGATCGTCTTCCTCTACCCCTGGGCCGTGGCCAACGACGCGCTCGGCGTCTTCGGGCTGGTCGAGATGGTCGTGTTCATCGGCACCGTCTTCATCGCGTACGCCTACGTCTGGCGCCGCGGCGGGCTCGACTGGGACTGACAGGAGCAAGCCATGGGACTCGAGGAGAAGCTGCCGAGCGGCGTCCTGCTGACCACGGTGGAGAAGCTGGTCAACTGGACCCGCAAGTCATCGCTGTGGCCGGCGACGTTCGGCCTGGCCTGCTGCGCGATCGAGATGATGGCCACCGGCGCCGGCCGCTACGACCTGGCCCGCTTCGGTATGGAGGTCTTCCGCGCCTCACCCCGGCAGGCGGACCTCATGATCGTGGCCGGGCGGGTCAGCCAGAAGATGGCGCCGGTCCTGCGGCAGATCTACGACCAGATGCCGGAGCCGCGCTGGGTGCTGGCGATGGGCGTGTGCGCCAGCTCCGGCGGGATGTTCAACAACTACGCGATCGTGCAGGGCGTCGACCACATCGTGCCCGTGGACATGTACCTGCCCGGGTGCCCGCCGCGGCCGGAGATGCTCACCGACGCCATCCTCAAGCTGCACTACAAGATCATGAACGAGCCGCTCGGCCCGAAGCGGGCGCGGCAGCTGGCCGAGGCCCGCGCCGACGGCACGGCACCGGACCCGCTGGTCGAGATGCCGTCGACGGTGCGCGTGGACAAGGCCGCCCGCGAGGCCTACGAGCGGGCCGCCGCCGAACGGCGCACCGGGCAGTTCGCCATCGAGCAGCGGGGCGGCAACGCCGTCCTGCTGCCGGAGCCCTCGGTCCGGAGCCCCCGATGAGGGCCGCGAACACGACCGGCGAGCGAGCATCGCCGCGGGCTGGGGGCACCTCCCGCTCGCGGGGGACAGCGACCGAGGAGCGGAACGAACTCGGAGTGGAGCCATGAGCGACGACGGCGGCGTGCCGGCCCGGCCGGGCAGCGGCGAGGCCGGCTACGGCGAGAGCGCGGCACCCAGCGGCGGCTTCCGCAAGGGCGCGTTCGGCGTCTCCGGCAGCGGCGACACCTCCGGCTTCGGCGGGCTGGTGCGCATCGAGCCCGGCGGCGCGGTGGCGCTGCACTCGACCGACCGTCCCTACGGCGGCTACTTCGACGAGGTCACCGACGCGCTCATCGAGGCGGTCGGCCAGGCGACCTACGACGCCGCCGTGCAGCGGGTGCTGGTCGACCGCGGCGAGATCACCTACTTCGTGACCCGCGAGCACCTGCTCACGTTGGTGCAGGCCCTCCGGGACGACGAGGCGCTGCGCTTCGAGCTGTGCAGCAGCGTCTCCGGGGTCGACTACCTCGACAGCGGCGGCCCCGCGGCGACCTCCGACCGTCCCCGGCTGCACGTCGTCTACCACCTGACGTCGATGACCTACCGGCGGCGCATCCGGCTGGAGGTCGCGGTGACCGCCGAGGACCCGCACGTCCCGTCGGTCGTCCCCCTCTACCCGACGGCGGACTGGCACGAGCGGGAGACGTGGGACATGTTCGGCGTGGTCTTCGACGGCCACCCGGCGCTGACCCGGATCCTCATGCCCGACGACTGGGACGGCCATCCCCAGCGCAAGGACTACCCGCTCGGCGGCGTCCCGGTCGAGTACCACGACGCCACCATCCCGCCCCCCGACACCCGCAGGGCCTACCGATGAGGGGCCGACGATGAGCACCACGTACGACCCCTATGCCGGCTCGCGGGAGACCACCGAGGGCCGCGTCTACACCGTCACCGGCGGCGACTGGGACCAGACCCTCGGCACCGAGGCGTACGGCGAGGAGCGCCTCGTCGTCAACATGGGCCCGCAGCACCCCTCCACGCACGGCGTGCTGCGGCTGGTGCTCGATCTCGAGGGCGAGACGGTCACCAAGGCGCGGGTGGTCATCGGCTACCTGCACACCGGGATCGAGAAGAACACCGAGTACCGCAACTGGGTCCAGGGCACGACCTTCGTGACGCGGATGGACTACCTGTCCCCGCTGTTCAACGAGGCCGGCTACTCCATGTCCGTCGAGAAGCTGCTCGGCATCGAGGTCCCGCAGCGCGCACAGACCATCCGCGTGCTGGTGATGGAGCTCAACCGGATCGCCTCGCACCTGGTCGCGCTGGCCACCTTCGGCATGGAGATGGGCGCGCTCACCGGCATGACCAACGGCTTCCGGGAGCGGGAGCTGGTCCTCGACCTGCTCGAGGAGATCACCGGCCTGCGGATGAACCACGCCTACATCCGCCCCGGCGGCCTGGCGCAGGACCTCCCCGAGGGCGTGGTCGAGCACATCCGCGAGTTCCTGGAGTTCATGCCGGCGCGGGTGGCCGACTTCCACAAGCTGCTCACCGGCCAGCCGATCTGGCAGGCCCGCCTCAAGGACGCCGGCTACCTCGACGTCACCGGCTGCGTGGCGCTCGGCGTCACCGGCCCGGTCCTGCGCGCCGCCGGGCTGCCGTGGGACCTCCGCAAGGTGGAGCCCTACCTGGGCTACGAGACGTACGACTTCGAGGTGCCGACCACCGACACCTGCGACGCGTGGGGCCGCTACCTGGTCCGCATGGCCGAGATCACCGAGTCGATGAAGATCGTCGAGCAGGCGCTCGACCGCCTGGAGCCCGGGCCGGTCATGGTGCAGGACAAGAAGATCGCCTGGCCCGCGCAGCTGTCCCTCGGGCCCGACGGCATGGGCAACTCCCTCGAGCACGTCAAGCACATCATGGGCCAGTCGATGGAGGCCCTGATCCACCACTTCAAACTGGTCACCGAGGGGTTCCGGGTGCCGGCCGGTCAGGTCTACGTGCCGCTCGAGTCCCCCCGCGGCGAGCTCGGTTACCACGTGGTCAGCGACGGCGGCACCCGGCCGTGGCGGGTCCACGTGCGTGACCCCAGCTTCGTGAACCTGCAGGCCACGGCGGCGATGAGCGAGGGCGGCATGATCGCCGACGTCATCGCCGCGATCGCCTCGCTCGACCCGGTGATGGGAGGTGTCGACCGATGAGCGCACTCCCAGGGAGTGCCGAGGGGACGGCGGTCACCGGGCTCGACTCGAGCCCGGTCGACGCGAGCCCCGAGACGCTGGCGGAGCTGCCGCCGTTGACCGAGCAGACCCGGCTCGAAGCGCGGGAGATCATCGCCCGCTACCCGCAGCCGCGGTCGGCTCTGCTGCCGATGCTGCACCTGGTGCAGAGCTACCAGGGCTACGTCTCACCCGAGGGCGTGGCGCTGTGCGCGGAGGAGCTCGGCCTCACCAAGGCCGAGGTCGGCGCGGTCGCGACCTTCTACACGATGTACAAGCGGCGTCCCACCGGCCGGCACCTCGTCAGCGTCTGCACCAACACGCTGTGCAGCGTGCTCGGCGGGCAGCGGATCTTCGACGCGCTCGCCGCGGACCTCGGCGTCCACCACGACGAGACCGCTCCCGACGGCTCGATCACCCTCGAGCACGCCGAGTGCCTGGCCGCCTGCGACTACGCGCCGGTGGTGACCGTCGACTACGAGTTCTACGACCAGCAGGACGTCGACAGCGCCCGGACGCTCGTCGCGGCCCTGCGGCGCGGGGAGAAGCCGCATCCCACCCGCGGCGCCCCGCTCACCGACTTCCGCGGCGTCTCGCGCCAGCTGGCCGGGTTCGACCAGTACGGCGACGAGGCCACCCGGCGCGCCGCCATCGACGCCGAGGGCGCGATCGAGCCGACGCTGGCCGGCCTGCGGCTGGCCGCCGAGCGCGGCGAGGCCGCCCCGCCGATGCCCGGGCCCGGGCCCGGGCAGCCGTCCGCCGACACCGGCGAGCCGCGCGAGACCGTGCGGCCCTCCGGCCGCACCGGGGAGACGCCGGGGGAGGAGGCCGCCGACGCCCGCGTCGCCGCCGCCGACACCCCGGCCGAGCGGGCCGGCGCCGAGCAGACCCATCCCGACAAGGGAGCCGAGTACGGGCAGCCGCGGGGCCGGCAGCGGGCCGGCACCGAGAACCCGCCGGCCACCGAGCCCGCCACCGGCACCACGCCTCCCACCTCGCCCAGCCCGAATCCACCGCGAGCCCAGAACCAGGAGGCCTGACCGTGCCTCTCGCCCCCGTGCTGACGTCCCGCTGGGCCGAGCCGCAGTCCTGGCGGCTGTCCACCTACGAGCGGCTCGACGGCTACACCGCCCTGCGCACCGCACTGGGCATGAGCCCGGACGAGCTGGTCTCGCTGGTCAAGGACTCCGGCCTGCGCGGCCGCGGCGGCGCCGGCTTCCCGACCGGCATGAAGTGGAGCTTCATCCCGCAGCCCAAGCCGGGGGAGACGCGGACCGGGCCGGCCGCGATGCCCAAGTACCTCGTGGTCAACGCCGACGAGGGGGAGCCTGGCACCTGCAAGGACCTCCCGCTGATGATGGCCGACCCGCACTCGCTCATCGAGGGCGTGGTGATCGCGGCGTACGCGATCCGCTCGGAGCTGGCGGTCATCTACGTCCGTGGGGAGGCGGTGCACGCCCACCGCCGGCTGGTCGACGCCGTCCGGGAGGCCTACGCCGCCGGCTACCTGGGCACCGACATCCTGGGCTCGGGCTACGACCTCGAGCTGGTCGTGCACGCCGGTGCGGGCGCCTACATCTGCGGCGAGGAGACCGCGCTGCTGGACTCCCTGGAGGGCTACCGGGGCCAGCCGCGGCTCAAGCCCCCGTTCCCCGCAGTCGCCGGCCTCTACGGCGCCCCCACGGTGATCAACAACGTGGAGACCCTGGCCAGCGTGCCGTTCGTCGTCCGGGGTGGTTCGGACTGGTTCAAGGAGTTCGGCCCGGAGAAGTCCCCGGGTCCGAAGATCTACTCCCTGTCGGGTCGCGTCGTCCGCCCCGGCCAGTACGAGGCGCCCATGGGGACGACGATGCGCGAGCTGCTGGAGATGGCCGGCGGCGTCCGCCCCGGGCACCAGCTGAAGTTCTGGACGCCGGGCGGCTCCTCGACGCCGTACTTCACCCCCGAGCACCTCGACGTCCCGCTGGACTTCGACTCGGTGGCGGCCGCGGGCTCCATGCTCGGGACCACGGCGCTCATGGTCTTCGACGAGACCGACTCGATCGTCGAGGCCACCCTGCGGTTCACCGAGTTCTACGCCCACGAGAGCTGCGGCAAGTGCACCCCGTGCCGGGAGGGCACCTACTGGCTGGTCCAGATCCTCGACCGGCTCGTCCACGGCCGGGGGACGGCGGCCGACCTCGACCTGCTGACCGACACCTGCGACAACATCCTGGGCCGCTCGTTCTGCGCCCTGGGTGACGGCGCCACGAGCTGCATCTCCAGCTCGCTGAAGTACTTCCGCGACGACTACGTCGCGCTGCTGCCGCCGGAGGAACAGGCCCGCCTGGGCCGCAGCCTCCGGCTCGAGCCCGTAGGAGTGGCCTCGTGACCGAGTTCGCAGGGTCGCGCAGAGACACAGCACGCCACGGCACTGGCCCGACGAGCGCCAGTGAGGAGGACCAGTGACGACCCCTCAGCCGGCCGCGGCCGCCGTCCCGGCGGTACCCGGCCCGCACACGCCCCCCGACGCCGTGCACTGCGTCATCGACGGGTTCGACGTCGCGGTGCCCAAGGGGACGTTGATCATCCGAGCCGCCGAGCAGATCGGCGTCCAGATCCCGCGGTTCTGCGACCACCCGCTGCTGGAGCCCGTCGGTGCCTGCCGGCAGTGCCTCGTGGAGGTGGAGGGCCAGCGCAAGCCGGTGGCCTCCTGCACCATGCCGGTCACCGACGGGATGGTGGTGAAGACCCAGCTCACCAGCCCGGTCGCCGACAAGGCGCAGCAGGGCACGATGGAGCTGCTGCTCATCAACCACCCGCTGGACTGCCCGGTCTGCGACAAGGGTGGCGAGTGCCCCCTGCAGAACCAGGCGATGAGCAACGGCCGCGCCGAGAGCCGGTTCGTCGACGTCAAGCGGACCTACCCCAAGCCCCTGCCCATCAGCAGCGAGGTCCTGCTCGACCGGGAGCGCTGCGTCCTCTGCGCCCGGTGCACCCGGTTCTCCCAGCAGGTCGCCGGCGACCCGTTCATCGAGCTGTTCGAGCGGGGCGCCCTGGAGCAGGTGGCGATCTACGAGGACGAGCCGTTCTCCTCCTACTTCTCCGGCAACACCACCCAGATCTGCCCGGTCGGCGCGCTCACCAGCGCCCAGTACCGGTTCCGCTCCCGCCCGTTCGACCTGCGCAGCGAGCCCAGCGTCTGCGAGCACTGCGCATCCGGCTGCGCCCAGCGCACCGACTACCGCCGCGGGAAGGTGCTGCGCCGACTGGCCGGGGAGGACCCGGCGGTCAACGAGGAGTGGAACTGCGACAAGGGCCGCTGGGCCTTCCGCTACGCCACCGCCAACGAGCGGCTCACCACCCCGCTGGTCCGGCGGGACGGCGTGCTGCAGCCGGCGTCCTGGCCCGAGGCGTGGGCCGCGGCAGCCGAGGGGCTGCGCGCCGCGCGCGAGGCCGGCGGCGTCGGCGTCCTGCCCGGTGGGCGGCTGACGGTCGAGGACGCCTACGCCTACGCCAAGTTCGCCCGCGTCGCGCTCGGCACCAACGACGTCGACGCCCGCGCCCGAGCGCACTCGGCCGAGGAGTTGGCCTTCCTCGCCGCACACGTCGCCGGCACGGGTCCGTTCAACGGGGCGGTCACCTACGCCGACCTCACCGACGCCTCCGCGGTCCTGCTCGCCGGCTTCGAGCCCGAGGAGGAGTCGCCGATCGTCTTCCTGCGGTTGCGCCGGGCCGTGCGCACCCGGCAGCTGCCGGTCTTCGACCTCGCCCCCTTCGTCACCCGCGCCGCCGAGAAGCTGCAGGCCACGGTGCTCACCACGCTGCCCGGCACCGAGGCCCGCTCGCTGGCCGCGCTCGCCGAGGGCACCTGGGGTGGTCCCGCGGTGGAGGCGCTGCGGCGGCCGGGCGCCGTCGTCCTGGCCGGTGAGCGGCTGGCCGAGGTGCCCGGCGCGTTCTCCGCGCTGGCCGCCCTCGCCCGGGCGACCGGCGTCCGCGTGGCCTGGGTGCCGCGGCGGGCCGGGGAGCGCGGCGCGGTGGAGGCCGGCGCGCTGCCGACCCTGCTCCCTGGCGGCCGTCCGGTCTCCGATGCCGGCGCCCGCGCCCAGGTCGCCGCCGCCTGGGGCGTCGCCGAGCTGCCCGCCACCCCGGGCCGGGACACCACCGGCATCCTCGCGGCGGTCACCCACGGAGACCTCGCGGGCCTGCTGGTCGGCGGCGTCGACGTCGCCGACCTGCCCGACCCACGGCTGGCCGCGGCTGCCCTCGCCGACGCGCAGTTCGTGGTCAGTCTGGAGATGTTCCCGAGCGCGGTGACCGAGCACGCCGACGTCGTCCTGCCGGTGGCGGCGGCTCCCGAGAAGGCCGGCGGCTACCTGGACTGGGAGGGGCGGCTGCGTCCCTTCGACGCCACCCTGCACGGCACCGGACAGCTGCCCGACGGCCGGGTGCTGCAGGGCCTGGCCGACGAGCTGGACGTCGACCTGCGGCTGCCCGCTCCCGAGGTGGCTCGCGCCGAGCTGGCCGCCCTGGGCGTCGTCGCCGAGCGGCCGGACGTCGTCGGCCTGGACGTCACGCCGCCGGACGACCCGCCGCTGGCCGAGGACGAGGCGGTGCTCGCCTCGTGGCGGCAGCTGCTCGACGTCGGCACCCTGCAGCGCGACGAGCCGGAGCTCGCCGGCACCGCGCGCCCGCCGGTCGCCCGCCTCGGCAAGGACGCCGCCCGGCGGCTGGGTCTGGCCGACGGCGACCGCGTGACCGTGTGCGGTGCGATGGGGGATGTCAGCCTGCCGGTGCAGGTCACCGAGATGCCCGACCAGGTGGTCTGGCTGCCGATGCGCGCACCGGGCAGCGAGGTCCGGACCCGGCTCGGTACCCCGCCCGGTGGCGTCGTCCGGCTCGTGGCCGGGGGTGCACAGTGACCCTCCCCGGGCTGGACGTGCTGGCCGCGCCCGACCAGCCGACGCTGGAGGACTTCGGCAGCGACGTCTGGTGGATCGTCCTCATCAAGATCGTCGGTGTCTTCGCCGCCCTCGTGCTGCTGACCCTGTTCGCGATCGTCTTCGAGCGCAAGGTCGTCGCGCGGATGCAGCAGCGGATCGGCCCCAACCGGGTGGGCCCCCGTGGCTACCTGCAGAGCCTCGCCGACGGGCTGAAGCTGGCGTTCAAGGAAGACATCATGCCGGCGCTCGCGGACAAGCCGGTCTACTTCCTGGCCCCGGTCATCGCCGCGATCCCGGCGTTCCTCGCGTTCTCGGTCATCCCGCTCGGCCCGACGGTGAGCATCTTCGGCGAGCGGACGCCGCTGCAGCTCACCGACGCCCCCATCGGCGTGCTGGTCGTGCTCGCCTGCTCGGCGATGGGCGTCTACGGCATCGTGCTGGCCGGCTGGGCGTCCGGCTCCACCTACCCGCTGCTGGGCAGCCTGCGCAGCGCCGCGCAGATGGTCAGCTACGAGATCGCGATGGGACTGTCGATCGTCGCGGTCTTCCTCTACGCGGGCTCGATGTCGACGTCGGAGATCGTCGCGGCGCAGGCCGACGGCAACCCGGTCTCCTTCTTCGGCCTGGAGTTCACCGGACCCAGCTGGTACGCGGTCCTGCTGCCGGTCTCCTTCGTCATCTACGCCATCGCGGTGGTCGGCGAGACCAACCGCGCGCCGTTCGACCTCCCCGAGGCCGAGAGCGAGCTGGTCGGCGGGTTCCACACCGAGTACTCGTCGCTGAAGTTCGCGCTGTTCTTCCTCGCCGAGTACATCAACATGGTCACCGTCTCGGCCCTGGCCGCGACCCTGTTCCTCGGCGGCTGGCGGGCCCCGTGGCCGATCTCGATCTGGGACGGCGCCAACACCGGCTGGTGGCCGCTGCTGTGGTTCTTCCTCAAGGTCGTCGTCGCGCTGTTCGTGTTCATCTGGCTACGCGGCACGCTGCCCCGCCTCCGCTACGACCAGTTCATGCGGTTCGGCTGGAAGGTGCTGGTGCCGACGGCGCTGGTCTGGATCCTCGCCGTCGCCACCATGCGCACCGTCGCCCGTGAGGCCGACCTCTCCACCGGCCAGGTGGCCCTGTTCGTCGGCGTCCCGATCGCCCTGCTCGTGCTCGCCGGGCTGCTGGTCGCCAGCCGGGCGGCGAACCGGGAGACCCGGATCGCCGCGACCAAGGCCGCGGCCGGCTCGATCCACCCGACCGACGCCGAGCCGGAGGTCCTGCCGCCGGCTGGGCCGCGCCGCCGGTCGGCCCAGCGCCCCGGGCCGAGCCGCGCCGAGGGCGGCTTCCCGATCCCGCCCATGGACCTGAAGGTGCCGCCGTCGCCGCGCCTTCGCGGCCGGGAGCCCGTCCCCGCCGGTGGCGTGGTCAGCACCGGACGACGCGGCGCCGCCACCAGCCAGGAGGACGACGATGTCTGACCGCAACCCGCCCGCCGAGGGCGAGGAGAAGGGGCTGGCGCAGGCCTCCCGCGGCGAGCTCGCCCGCCGCGATCGCGACGCCGGTCCCGTCAAGCGGTCCAGCTGGCTGCCCGGCCCCGGGCAGGGCTTCGGGGTCACCTTCGCGCAGATCTTCCGCAAGGTGACCACCGAGGAGTACCCCGAGGTCCCGAAGGTGACCAAGCCGCGCTACCACGGCCGGCACGTGCTCAACCGGCACCCGGACGGGCTGGAGAAGTGCGTCGGCTGTGAGCTGTGCGCCTGGGCCTGCCCCGCCGACGCCATCTACGTGGAGGGCGGCGACAACACCGAGGACGCGCGCTACTCACCCGGTGAGCGGTACGGGCGGATCTACCAGATCAACTACCTGCGCTGCATCTTCTGCGGGCTGTGCATCGAGGCCTGCCCGACCCGCTCGCTGACCATGAGCAACGACTTCGAGCTCGCCGACGACAACCGCCGCGACCTCATCTACACCAAGGAGCAGCTGATGGCCCCCCTGCTGCCCGGCATGGAGGCCCCGCCGCACCCCATGCGCCTCGGGGACGACGAGAAGGACTACTACGTGCGGACGCCGGACCCCACCTCGCCGGCCGAGCCCGTCGCGGAGGAGCGGACGTGACCGAGCTCGCGAGGTCACGCAGGGACACAGCAACGCGGGGCACAGACCCGACGAGCGCCAGCGAGGAGGAGCGGTGAACCCGGACGTCGTCATCGGCACCGGCGAGGCCGTCGTCTTCTGGGTGCTCGGGCCGATCGCCCTCGCCGGGGCCCTCGGCATGGTGCTGTCCCGCAACGCCGTCCACTCGGCCCTGTGGCTGGTCAACACGATGCTGGCGTTGGGCGTCTTCTACGTCGTCCAGGAGGCGCCGTTCCTCGGCGCGGTGCAGATCATCGTCTACACCGGCGCGATCATGATCCTCTTCCTGTTCGTCCTCATGCTCGTCGGCCGGGACTCCTCCGACTCGGTGGTCGAGACCCTCCGCGGGCAGCGGGTGGCCGCGATCCTGCTGGGCATCGGCTTCGCCGGGCTGGTCGGCGCGGGCGTCGCCCGGGCCACCCAGGACCTCCCGGTCACCGGGCTGGCGGCGGTGCAGGGCGGGGAGAACAGCAACATCGAGGCGATCGCCGCGCTCATCTTCACCCGCTACCTGCTGGCCTTCGAGGTGACCAGCGCGCTGCTGATCACCGCCGCGGTCGGCGCCATGGTGCTGGCCCACATCGAGCGCGAGCCCGGCACCCGGCCCACCCAGAAGGAGCTCTCCCGCGCCCGGTTCCTCACCGACCGGCCGCAGACCCTGCCCGGCCCCGGCGTGTACGCCCGGGCCAACTCGGTCGCCGCACCGGCCCTGCTCCCCGACGGCCGGGTCGCCGAGGACAGCTTCGCCACCGGGATCGACCCCCAGGAGGTCGACCAGATGCCGCGTCCCACCGGCCGGGCCGAGCTGGGCAGCCCCGACGCGGCGCTCGGCACCCTGGACCCGGCACCCAGCGACATCCCGGGGGGACGGGACAGGTGAGCGAGCGGGCGAGCTCACCGATGAGCACAGCAGCGCCGCGAACGCGGCCGACGAGCGCCAGCGAGGAGGACTCGTGAGCCTGACCCACTACCTGGTGCTCGCGGCGATCCTGTTCACCATCGGCGCGGTCGGCGTCCTCGTGCGGCGCAACGCCATCGTCGTCTTCATGTGCATCGAGCTGATGCTCAACTCGGTGAACCTGACGCTGGTCACCTTCGCCCGGGCCAGCGGCACCCTCGACGGCCAGATCATGGCGTTCTTCGTCATGGTCGTCGCCGCCGCGGAGGTCGTCGTCGGCCTCGCGATCATCATGTCGATCTACCGGACCCGCCGGTCGGCGTCGGTCGACGACGCCAACCTGCTCAAGTACTGAGAACGGGGATCCGGGGATGGACACCGTGCCCGCCGACGGGCTGCTCGCCGCCTCCTGGCTGCTGATCGCGCTGCCGCTGGCCGGCGCCGCCGTGCTGCTGCTCGGCGGCCGGCGCACCGACCGCTGGGGCCACCTGCTCGGCACGGGCACGGTGGTCGCCGCCTTCGTGCTCGGCCTGCTCTGCACGTTCGCCCTCGACGGGCGGCAGGTGGACGTCGACCTGTTCACCTTCGCCGCCACCGGCTCGCTCGACGTGCAGGCCGGGCTGCTGTACGACCCGCTGTCGGCGGTGTTCGTCCTGCTGATCACCGGCGTGGGCGCGCTGATCCACGTCTACTCGATCGGCTACATGGCGCACGACCCGCGGCGCCGCCGGTTCTTCGCCTACCTCAACCTCTTCATCGCGGCGATGCTGCTGCTGGTCCTCGCCGACAACTTCGTGGCCCTCTACGTGGGCTGGGAGGGCGTGGGCCTGGCCTCCTACCTGCTCATCGCCTTCTGGCACGAGCGCCCGTCGGCGGCGACCGCCGCGAAGAAGGCGTTCATCATGAACCGGGTCGGTGACGTCGGGCTGGCGCTGGCCATCTTCGTGATGTTCGCCCAGCTCGGCACGGTCACCTTCGAGGGCGTCTTCGGGTCGGTCGGCGTGCTCGCCGGCGGCACGGTCACCGCGATCGGCCTGCTGCTGCTCCTGGGCGCCTGCGGCAAGTCCGGCCAGTTCCCGCTGCAGGCGTGGCTCCCCGACGCGATGGAGGGCCCGACCCCGGTCTCGGCGCTCATCCACGCCGCGACGATGGTCACCGCCGGCGTGTACCTCATCGCCCGCAGCGCCCCGATCTACGACCAGACACCGACTGCGCGTGCCGTCGTCCTGGCCGTCGGCGCGGTCACGCTGATGATCGGGGCGATCGCCGGCTGCGCCCAGGACGACATCAAGAAGGTGCTGGCCTACTCCACGGTCAGCCAGATCGGCTACATGTTCCTGGCCGTCGGCCTCGGCCCGGCCGGCTACGTGGCGGCGCTGGCGCACCTGCTCACCCACGGTTTCTTCAAGGCCGGGCTGTTCCTCGGCGCCGGCTCGGTCATGCACGCCATGAACGACTCGGTGGACATGCGCCGCTACGGCGGGCTGGCCTCGAAGATGAAGGTCACCTTCGTGACCTTCGGGCTGGGCTACCTGGCGCTGATCGGCTTCCCGTTCCTGTCCGGCTTCTACAGCAAGGACGCGATCATCGAGGCCGCGTTCGACCGGGGCGACGGCTGGGGCTACGTGCTGGGCGCGGTCGCCATCCTCGCCGCCGGGCTGACCGCCTTCTACATGACCCGGCTGATGCTCCTGACCTTCGGCGGTCGCCCGAGGTGGGAGGACGGCGTCCACCCGCACGAGTCGCCGTCGGTCATGACCGTGCCGATGATCGTGCTCGCCGTCGGGTCGGTGCTCGCCGGCTTCCTGCTGGTCGTCGCCTTCCCGCTCGAGGAGTGGCTGGCGCCGGTGTTCGGGGAACCGGAGGGGGCCGAGCACGTGGTCGCTCCGCTGGTGGTCAGCGTGCTGGTGACCCTCGTGATGGTGCTCGGCGCCGGCACGGCCTGGCTGTTCGTCGGCCGCCGCGAGGTGCCGCTGACCGCGCCGGTGCGGGTGTCGCCGGTGGTCCGTGCCGCCCGCCGCGCGCTGTACGCCGACACGGTCAACGAGTCCCTGTTCATGCGGCCGGGGCAGTGGCTGACCCGCGCGCTGGTGTTCGTCGACAACCGCGGGGTGGACGGCGCGGTGAACGGGCTGGCCGCCACGCTGGGTGGCTCGTCGTCGCGGCTGGGCCGTGCCCAGACCGGTTTCGTCCGCTCCTACGCCCTCTCGATGCTCGGCGGCGCCGTCGTCGTCGCCGGGGCGCTGCTGGCGGTGACGGCCGGATGAGCAGGCCGACTTCGGATCGAGAGGCGCTGTCGTGAACGACTTCCCGTTCCTGCTCACCATGATCGCCGTCCCGGCGGTGGGCGCCGCGGTGGTCGCCGCGCTGCCCCGGGGCCGCGACGTCCTGGCCAAGCAGGTCGCCCTCGGCGTGAGCGCGCTGGTGTTCCTGCTCGCCGTGCTGGCGACGATCGCGTTCGACGCCGGTGGCGACCGGTTCCAGCTGACCACCTCGGTGTCCTGGATCCCGGACTTCGGCGTCGACTTCGCCCTCGGCGTCGACGGCATCGCGCTGGTGATGCTGCTGCTCATCGGCGTCCTCGTGCCGGTGGTCGTCGTCGCCTCGTGGCGCGACACCCCGCCCGCCAACCGGTCGATGAGCACCTTCTTCGCCTGGCTGCTGCTGCTCGAGGCGATGATGGTCGGCGTCTTCGCCGCGACCGACGTCTTCCTCTTCTACGTCTTCTTCGAGGCGATGCTCGTCCCGATGTACTTCCTGATCGGCAGCTTCGGCGGACCGCGACGGCAGTACGCGGCGGTCAAGTTCTTCCTCTACAGCCTGGTCGGCGGCCTGGTCATGCTCGCCGCCGTCATCGGCCTGTACGTGGTGAGCAGCAGCGAGCTGGGGGAGGGCACCTTCGCCTTCGACGCGCTGCGCCAGATCGAGATCGACCCGGGCGTGCAGAAGCTGCTCTTCCTCGGGTTCTTCGTCGCCTTCGCGATCAAGGCGCCGCTGGTGCCGTTCCACACCTGGCTGCCCGACTCCGGTGCCGAGGCACCCATCGGCGGCGCGGTGCTGCTCGTCGGCGTCCTGGACAAGGTCGGCACCTTCGGCTTCATCCGCTACTGCCTGCCGCTGTTCCCCGACGCCTCCCGCGACCTCGCGCCGTTCGTGCTGGTGCTCGCCGTCGCCGGCATCCTCTACGCGGCCCTGCTGGCGATGGGACAGTCCGACCTCAAGCGCTGGGTGTCCTACACGTCGATCGCGCACTTCGGTTACATCGCGCTGGGCATCTTCGCCTTCACCACGGAGGCCGGCACCGGAGCGGTGCTGTACATGGTCAACCACGGCATCGCGACCGGACTGCTGTTCCTCATCGTCGGCATGCTGATCGCCCGCGGCGGCTCCCGGCAGATCGCCGACTACGGGGGGATCGCCGCGCAGGCCCCCAAGCTGGCCGGCGCGTTCCTCATCGCCTGCCTGGCCGCGCTCGCGCTGCCCGGCACCAACAGCTTCGTCAGCGAACTGCTCGTCCTGATCGGGTCGTTCCCGTCCGTGCCGGTGTTCACGATCCTGGCGACGGCCGGGATCATCCTGGCCGCGCTGTACTCGCTGCTGGTCTACCAGCGCACGATGCACGGCCCGCCGCGTGGCGTGCTGCTGGAGGCCGGCACCGGGCCCACCCCCGCCGAGCCGGTCGGCGGCAGCGGCACGGCCACCGTGACCGCGCCGGCGCCCGCGGCGGCGCGGCTGCGGGTGCGGGACCTGTCCCGGCGGGAGCTGGCCGTCGCCGGGCCGATGGTCGCGCTGATCATCGCGCTGGGCGTCTACCCGCAGCCGCTCATCGACCTCATCGAGCCGGCCGTCGCCGCCACGATGAGCGACATCGGAGCCGACCCCGCCGGCGTGCAGCCGGCCACCGACACCG
The DNA here is from genome assembly GCF_900215145.1 of Geodermatophilus sabuli. Lineage (GTDB taxonomy): Bacteria > Actinomycetota > Actinomycetes > Mycobacteriales > Geodermatophilaceae > Geodermatophilus > Geodermatophilus sabuli. The sequence continues at coordinate 325,916 of NZ_OBDO01000002.1, forward strand.
AGGGGACCGACTGATGCTCAGCGCGGCGGACGCGATCACGGCCCCGAGCCTGTCCCTGGGCGCCCTGGCGCCGCTGCTGGTCGTCTTCGGCGCCGCCTGCATCGGTGTCCTCGTGGAGGCCTTCGGCCCGCGGGAGCGCCGGCACGCGGTCCAGGTGGCCGTGGCGCTGGTCGGCACGGTCGGCGGCCTGGTCACCACCCTCCTCCTGGTCGGCGAACGGCAGGTCACCGCGGGCGGAGCGCTCGCCGTCGACGGCGCCTCGGTCTTCCTGATGGCCACCATCGCCGGGCTCGGGGCGCTGTCGGTCCTGCTGTTCGCCGAGCGCTCGCTGGACCCGGCGCGTTCGGCGTTCGTCGCCGCCGCCGCGGTGCCCGCCGGCAGCCCGCGCGACCGCGAACTGCTGACCGCCCACCGGGTGCAGACCGAGGTCTACCCCCTGGCGACCTTCGCCATCGGCGGCATGATGCTGTTCGTCGCGGCCAACGACCTGCTCATCATGTTCGTCGCGCTCGAGGTGCTCAGCCTCCCGCTGTACCTGATCAGCGGCCTGGCCCGGCGCCGGCGGTTGCTGTCGCAGGAGGCGGCGGTCAAGTACTTCCTCCTGGGCTCCTTCGCCTCGGCGTTCTTCCTCTACGGACTGGCGCTGGTCTACGGCGCCACCGGCAGCGTCCGGCTCGCCGACATCCGCACCGCGTCCGCCGCCGGCGGCACCGACGTGCTGCTGGTGCTCGGGCTGGGCCTGCTGTTCGTCGGCCTCATGTTCAAGGCCAGCGTCGCGCCGTTCCACGCCTGGACACCGGACGTGTACCAGGGTGCGCCGACGCCGGTCACCGCCTTCATGGCCGCCTGCACCAAGGTCGCCGCCTTCGGGGCCATCCTGCGGCTGCTCTACGTGGCCTTCGGCACCAGCGAGTGGACCTGGCGGCCGCTGGTGTACGGCATCGCCATCGTCTCCATGGTGGTCGGGGCGGTCCTCGGCCTCACCCAGACCGACATCAAGCGGATGCTCGCCTACTCCTCCATCGCGCACGCCGGCTTCCTGCTCACCGGCGTCATCGGCTACGGCGGCGGCGCGGACGGGCAGGGCACCGGGCTCGGCGGCACGATGTTCTACCTGCTGGCCTACGGGCTCACCACCCTCGGCGCCTTCGCCGTCGTCACCCTCCTCCGCGACGGTGACGGCGAGGCCACCCACCTGTCGAAGTGGGCGGGGCTGGCCCGGCGGTCGCCGCTGACCGCGGCCGTCATGGGCCTGTTCCTGCTCGCGCTCGCCGGCATCCCGCTCACCAGCGGCTTCACCGGCAAGTTCGCCGTCTTCCGGCCGGCCATCGACGACGGCGCGTGGCCGCTGGTGGTGGTGGCGCTGCTGGCCAGTGCGGTGGCGGCGTTCTTCTACCTGCGGGTGCTCGTGCTCATGTACTTCAGCGAGCCCGCCGCGGACGGGCCCACGGTCGGCGTGCCGGGTCTGCCCACGACGATCGTGCTCGCGGTGACCGTCACCGCCACCGTCGTGCTGGGCGTCGTCCCCGGGGCGGTGCTCGACCTCGCCGAGCAGGCGGCTAGATTCGTCGGTTGATGACCGGAGCCAGCGCCGCCGTCGACGGGGACACCCCGGCCGAGACCTGGCAGCGGATCTCGACCCCTGCCTCGACGATCGGGCCGTGGCTGCCCGAGGGGGACCTCGGCGTCCGCCTCGCCGACGGCCTGGCACGGGTGGAGGCGACGCTGCTGGAGGCCGTGGACAGTGACCACGACTTCGTCTCCCAGGCCGCCGGGCACCTCGTCGCCGCGGGCGGCAAGCGGTTCCGGCCCCTGCTGGCGCTGCTCGCCGCCGAGCTGGGCGACCCACACGCCCCGGGGGTCACCGAGGCCGCCGTCGTCTGCGAGCTCACCCACCTGGCCACGCTGTACCACGACGACGTCATGGACGAGGCCGCCGTCCGGCGTGGGGCGCCGAGTGCCAACAGCCGGTGGTCCAACAGCATCGCCATCCTCACCGGCGACTTCCTCTTCGCCCGGGCCTCCGACCTGCTCGCCGACCTCGGTCCGGAGGCGGTGCGCATCCAGGCCCGCACCTTCGAGCGGCTGGTCACCGGCCAGATCCTGGAGACCGTCGGCCCCCGTCCCGGCGCCGACCCGGTCGCCCACCACCTGCAGGTGCTGGCGGACAAGACCGGCTCGCTGGTCGCGACCTCGGCGCGGTTCGGTGCCTCCTTCGCCGGGGTGGGGGAGGAACTGGTGGCCGCGCTGACCGCCTTCGCCGAGGAGGTCGGGGTGGCCTTCCAGCTCTCCGACGACCTGCTCGACATCGTCAGCCGGGACGGCGCCTCCGGGAAGTCGCCGGGTACCGACCTGCGCGAGGGCATCGTCACGCTCCCCGCGCTGTTCGCGCTGGCCGGCGAGGACCCCGCCGAGCAGCGGCTGCGGGAGCTGGTCGCCCGTCCGCTCCCCGACGACGGCGAGCACGCCGAGGCGCTGGGTCTGCTGCGGTCGTCGGCGTCCCTGGACCGGGCCACCGGCGTCCTGCGCGAGTACGCCGACCGGGCACGCGCCCGCCTCGCGGCGGTCCCCGAGGGGCCGGTCCGGGAGGCGCTCGCCGCGCTGTGCGAGTACGTCGTCACGCGCACAAGCTGAGCGGGGACGGCATGCTGGGCGGGTGCGCGCCCGCCTGACCTGCCTGATCGCCGCCGTGGCACTGCTGGGTGCCTGCAGTGGCGACGGCGAGGTCTCACCCCCCGGGGCCACGCGGACGCCGTCGTCGGGCATCGTCGCCCCCACGACGACGACCGCGCCGCCGGCCGTGGCCCCCGCCCTCGACGTCGCGGTGCTGGCCGACGACCTCGACCACCCCTGGGACGTCGCCCAGGCGCCCGACGGCACCCTCCTCGTCGACGAGCGCGGTGGCGGCCTCACCGCCGTCCTCCCCGACGGCACGGTGCAGGACGTCGCGGCCGACTTCGGCGACCTCTTCGCGACGGGGGAGACCGGTCTCATGGGCCTGGTGCTCGACCCGGCGTTCCAGCAGAACCGGCGCTTCTACACCTGCCAGGGGCGGCAGGACGGCGGAGGCCGCTCGATCGCCGTGGTCGCCTGGACCGTCGACCCGGCGTGGCGCACGGCCACCCGCGTCGCCGACCCGCTGCTGGGGGGCATCCCGGTCAACGAGCGCTCGGGTCGGCACGGGGGCTGCCGGCTGCGCTTCGACCCCACCGGCGCGATGCTCGTGGGCACCGGGGACAACGCCGTGTCGGAGAACCCGCAGGACCTCGGCACCCTCGCCGGCAAGGTGCTCCGCATCGACGCCGCCACCGGCGCGCCCGCGGCCGGCAACCCGTTCGCTGATCGCTCCGGCGTCGCCGCGTACCTGTGGACCTACGGGCACCGCAACGTGCAGGGGCTGGCGGTGCGCCCCGGGGGCGGCGAGGTCTTCGCCGCCGAGCAGGGCACCGCCGTGGACGACGAGGTGACCCTGCTGGAGTCCGGCGGCAACGGTGGTTACCGGCCGGGGCCCGGCTACGACGAGCGGGTGCCGATGACCGACCCCGCGCTGCCCGACGTCCTGCCGGCCACCTGGGCCTCGGGGGACCCCACCATCGCCACGTGCGGCGTCACCTTCCTCGAGGGCAGCCAGTGGCAGGCCTACGAGGGGCTGCTCCTCATCGGCGTCCTCAAGGACCGCGGGGTGCTGGCGCTGCGCGTGGCCGACGACGGCGCGCTGCTCGAGCAGTTCCGGCTGCCGGAGCTGGAGGGCCGGTACGGGCGCATCCGCACCGTTCAGCAGGGCGTCGACGGCGCCCTGTACGTCACCACGGACAACGGTGACGACGCAGACCAGCTACTGCGGGTCACGCCCCGCCCCTGAGCTACCACGGAACTGCGGGATTTTTCTTTGCGGTCTTGTGACGGAACTCCCCGTCTCGGAAGGGTCGCGGGGGTCCGAAGAGACGGCCGCACCGCCGCGGCCCATGTGGAGGGGGATCTCCCATGCAGCACCGTTCACGCCTGCTTCTCGTCGTACCGGCCGCTACGGCGCTGGTCTTCACCGGCATCTCGCCCGCCCTGGCGGGTGGTGGCGACGGCCACCACGACGACGACGCCTGGGCCAAGGTCGTCGACATCAACGACGAGGCCGAACTCGGGGACGACGGCGACGAGCTCGACGTCACGTTCACGTACGAGTGCGACGACGACGATGACGAGTACGACATCAGCGCCGACGTGACCGCCAAGAACCGCCACGAGGACATCCGCTACGAGGGGGACAAGGCCCTCGACTGCAACGGCGAGGAGAACGAGATCACCGTCACGCTGGAGAAGAAGGACGAGGCCGCCGAGGAGGGTGACTGGGTCAAGGTGACGGTGACCATCAACGACGACGACGACGAGCTCGCCGAAGAGTCCGAGTGGGTCGAGGTCGTCGATGACGACAACGGCGACGACAAGGACAACGGCGACGACGACAAGGACGACGACAAGGGCAAGGGCCACTGACCCCACTGGAGGTCCCCGGCACTGAGGCCGGGAGGCACGGAGGGCGCCCGGGAACGACTCGTTCCCGGGCGCCCTTCGGCGTCGTCAGGCCTGGCTCAGGCGGAGACGGTCCAGGTGTCGCTGCCGGCCAGGATCGCGTCCAGGTCGCCAGGCGACGTCGTCCGGGCGTCCTTGATCTGGTCGGCCATCATCCGGTCGTAGGTCGGCTTCTGCACCGCGCGGAACACGCCCATGGGGGTGTACCGGAGGTCCTGGCTGGCCAGCCGGGACAGCGCGAAGGCATAGGACGGGTCCTGCCGGGTGACGTCGTGGACGACGATGTCGGCCGCGTCCACCTGGTTGGTCTCGGCGATGCGCAGCCCGCCGAACTCGTCCCGGACCACACACGAGGCGCCGTCGGGGCCGAAGACCAGCGGCTTGCCGTGCTCCAGGGGGATCGACCACTGCGTGCCGGTGGTCGGGTCCTTGAGCAGGTCGAAGGCGCCGTCGTTGAAGATGTTGCAGTTCTGGTAGATCTCCACCAGCGAGGTGCCCTGGTGCTCGGCGGCCTGCCGCAGCACCTCGGTGAGGCCCTTGCGGTCGGAGTCCATCGCGCGGCCCACGAAGGTGGCGTCGGCGCCGAGCGCCAGCGACACCGGGTTGAACGGGTGGTCCAGCGAGCCCATCGGGGTGGACTTGGTGATCTTGCCGACCTCGCTGGTGGGCGAGTACTGACCCTTGGTGAGCCCGTAGATCCGGTTGTTGAACAGCAGGATCGTCAGGTTCACGTTGCGGCGCAGCGTGTGGATCAGGTGGTTGCCGCCGATCGACAGCGCGTCGCCGTCCCCGGTGACCACCCAGACCGACAGGTCCGGGCGCGAGGCGGCCAGGCCGGTGGCGATCGCCGGCGCGCGGCCGTGGATCGAGTGCATCCCGTAGGTGTTCATGTAGTACGGGAAACGCGAGGAGCACCCGATGCCGGAGACGATGACCATGTCCTCGCGGGCGATGCCGAGGCTGGGCAGGAAGCTCTGGACCGCGTTGAGGATGACGTAGTCACCGCACCCGGGGCACCAGCGCACCTCCTGGTCGGTCTTCATGTCCTTGGCCTTGAGGACGGTCTGCTTCTCGCCCTGGGTGGCGACCGAGGCCGCGATCGCGTCGGCGATCGGGCCTTCGGCGGGCATGCCGAGGTCGACGGTGGTCATTCCGCTCCTCCGGTGGGGTCGGCGGCGAGCGGGGCGCCGCTGGTGGAGTCGATGACGTCCTGGATCACCGCGGCGAGCTCGGCGGCCCGGAAGGGCAGCCCGCGCACCTGCGTGTGGCTCTGGACGTCGACGAGGTACTTGGCGCGCAGCAGCAGGGCCAGCTGGCCGAGGTTCATCTCGGGGCAGACGACGCGGTCGTAGCGGCGCAGGACGTCGCCGAGGTCGGCCGGCATCGGGTTGAGGTGGCGCAGGTGGATCTGCGCGACCGACCGCCCGGAACGCCGGATCCGCCGGCAGGCGGCGCCGATCGGGCCGTAGGTGGAGCCCCAGCCGATGACGGCGATGCGGGCGTCGCCGTCGGGGTCGTCGACCTCGGTGAGCGGCAGGGTCGCCGCGATGCCGTCGACCTTGGCCTGCCGGAGGCGGGTCATGAGGTCGTGGTTGGCCGGGTCGTAGGAGATGTTGCCGGTCTTGTCGGCCTTCTCCAGACCGCCGATGCGGTGCTGCATGCCGGAGGTGCCGGGGATCGCCCACGGGCGGGCGAGGGTCTCCGGGTCGCGCAGGTAGGGCAGGAACTCGCCGTCCTCGCCGTTGGGCTCGGTCGCGAACTCCACCCGCAGGTCCGGCAGCGACTCGACGTCCGGGATCGCCCACGGCTCGGCGCCGTTGGCCAGGTAGCCGTCGGACAGCAGGATCACCGGCGTGCGGTAGGTCAGCGCGATCCGCACGGCCTCGATCGCGGCGTCGAAGCAGTCGCCGGGGGAGCGGGGTGCGATGACCGGCAGTGGAGCCTCGCCGTTGCGGCCGAACATGGCCTGCAGCAGGTCGGACTGCTCGGTCTTGGTCGGCAGGCCCGTGGACGGGCCACCGCGCTGGACGTCGATGACGAGCAGGGGCAGCTCGGTCATCACCGCCAGCCCGATGGCCTCGGACTTCAGCGAGATGCCCGGGCCGGACGTCGTCGTGACGCCGAGCGCGCCGCCGAAGGACGCGCCGATCGCCGAGGCGACACCGGCGATCTCGTCCTCGGCCTGGAACGTGCGGACGCCGAACGCCTTGTGCCGGGACAGCTCGTGGAGGATGTCCGACGCCGGGGTGATCGGGTAGGCGCCGAGGAAGACCGGCAGCCCCGAGCGCTGACCGGCCGCCACGATGCCGAGGGCCAGCGCCTGGTTGCCGGAGATGTTGCGGTAGCGGCCCGGCGCCATCGGGGCGGGCTTGATCTCGTAGGAGACCGCGAAGGCCTCCGTCGTCTCGCCGTAGTTGTAGCCGGCGCGGAAGGCGGCGATGTTGGCCGCGGCGATCTCGGGCTTGCGGCGGAACTGGCGTTCCAGGAAGCGGACCGTGCCCTCGGTGGGCCGGTGGTACATCCAGCTCAGCAGGCCGAGGGTGAACATGTTCTTCGAGCGCTCGGCCTCCTTCTTGCCGAGGCCGGAGTCGGCGAGCGCCTCGAGGGTCATGCTGGTCAGCGGCACGCTGACGGTCTGCCAGCCGTCGAGGGAGCCGTCCTCGACCGGGTTGGTGGCGTAACCGACCTTGGCCAGGTTGCGCGGGGTGAACTCGTCGGAGTCGACGATGAGCAGCCCGCCGCCGGGCAGGTCGGCGAGGTTGGCCTTGAGCGCGGCCGGGTTCATGGCGACCAGCACGTCGGGGGCGTCGCCCGGCGTCATGATGTCGTGGTCGGCGAAGTGCAGCTGGAAGGAGCTGACGCCCGGGAGGGTCCCCGTTGGCGCGCGGATCTCGGCGGGGAAGTTGGGCAGCGTCGAGAGGTCGTTGCCGAACGACGCCGTCTCGCTCGTGAACCGGTTGCCGGTCAGCTGCATGCCGTCACCGGAGTCCCCGGCCAGGCGGATGACGACCCGGTCGAGCTCGACGACGCTCTTCACGAGGCCGCCGGGAGCCGAGCTGCCCGCCGTGGCGGTGAGGGGCGGGTTGGTCGCAGTCATCAGTGGTGTACCTCCACCGGCCGAGATTACGTGGCTGAGTTCTCGCGGGCCCGTGACGCGAGCCACAGTCGCACCTGCCGGGCGGCCCGGCACCAGTGTGCGCAACCTCTGCGCGCGGGAGGGCATTCCGTGAGCGCGGTCGCACGCCATCGCCAGGCAGGAGGGACGGGTCACGGGGGGAACGACGCCCCCCGGTGACCCGTTGGTGGGGTCGTGCAGCGCTGGAGCAACGGACTGAAGACCGCGGTGCTCCTCGGTCTCATGGGTGGGCTGATCCTGGCCGCCGGCGCGCTGATCGGCGGCCGGAGCGGCTTGCTGATCGCCCTGGTGATCGCCCTCGCGGTGAACGGCTACGCCTACGTCAACAGCGACAAGCTCGCCCTGCGCGCCATGCGGGCCTTCCCGGTGACCGAGACCCAGGCCCCGGCGCTGTACGCGATCGTCCGTGAGCTGGCCACCGAGGCCCGCCAGCCGATGCCCCGCCTGTACGTGAGCCCCACCGACCAGCCCAACGCCTTCGCGACCGGGCGCAACCCGCGCAATGCGGCCGTCTGCGTCACCCAGGGGATCCTGGAGCTGCTCGACCGGCGGCAGTTGCGCGCGGTGCTCGCCCACGAGCTCTCCCACGTCTACAACCGCGACATCCTGATCAGTTCGGTCGCCGGCGCGATGGCGACGGTGATCACCTACCTCGCGCACATGGCGATGTTCGCGTCCCTGTTCGGCGGCCGGTCCGACGACGACCGGGGCGGTGGGAACGCCCTCGGCAGCCTCCTCCTGGTGTTCCTCGGTCCGCTCGCCGCGGGCCTGGTGCAGATGGCGGTCAGCCGGAGCCGGGAGTACCAGGCCGACGCCTCCGGGGCGGCGCTGTCGCGGGACCCGCTGGCCCTCGCTGACGCGCTGCGCCGCATCGAGCGGGGAGCGACCGCCCGCCCGTTGCCGCAGGAGGACCGCCTGGTGACCCAGAGCCACCTCATGATCGCGAACCCGTTCCGGGGGCAGGGGCTGGCCACGCTGTTCGCCACCCACCCGCCCATGCCGCAACGGATCGCCCGGTTGGAGCAGATGGCCCGGGAGCTCGAGTGAGGCGCCCGTCCAGTGGCTCTCCCCCGTGAGCTCACGGGGTGAGCCCCTGGACGGGCGCGGGCTCGGCGGTGGCCGCCGACTGGACTCCGGGTGCCCGACTGCTCGCGGTGACCGGTGCGCTGCCCTGTGGCACGGGACCCCACGACGTGCTCGACCGGGTGCGGCGCGCTGAAGCCGAATGGCACCGTCGTCGTCTCGGAGCTGCCCTACCCGGACTCGCCGCAGGCTCATCGCGAACACCCGGTCTACAAGATGTTGGCAGGAGTGCAGCTGCACGAGGCGCTCGTCGGCTGCGGCATGATCACGCAGGGTGAACTCGCCGACCTGTTGACGGGCGCCCGGTTCGCCGGTGTGCGGGTGGCTCAGCAGTCCGCGCCGACGCGCCTGGTCATGCTGGGCGAGAAGCCGAGCTGACCTCGGCCCGACCTGTCGATCGAGCCTCCCCGCCGATGCGGTGCCTCGCTCCCTGATGCGGCGGCGTACACCGGCGGCTGGACCCGACGGTCAGCGGGCCGGCGGCCACGAGGACCGCGTCCCGCCTCCCCCGGAGCGACTCTGCCGACGGCCGGGCAGTGGCCGACTCGACACGGCCGACGCCCGCACGCGCCCCGGTCGGCGACCCGATGGCCATCGAGCTGGCCGCTTCTGCGGAACCAGTGCGGGCCGAGGCGCGTGACGACGCGCTGGCCTGCGGCCTCGTCTCCGGTCAGCGGTAGTTGTCGAACTGCAGGGCGACGTCGAGGTCCTTGCTCTTCAGCAGCTGCTGCACCGCCTGCAGGTCGTCCCGCTTCTTGCCGCTGACCCGCAGCTGGTCACCCTGGATCTGGGCCTGGACGCCCTTGGGGCCCTCGTCGCGGATGATCTTCGCGATCTGCTTGGCCTTGTCCGACTCGATGCCCTGCTTGATGCGGGCGGAGATCCGGTACGACTTCCCCGAGGACTGCGGCTCGTCGGCATCCAGGGACTTCAGCGAGATGCCCCGCTTGACGAGCTTGTCCTTGAAGACGTCGAGCGCGGCGGTGACGCGCTCCTCGGTGTCGGCGCTGAGGGTCACGCCCTCCTCGCCGGCCCAGGCGATCGAGGCGTTCGTGCCGCGGAAGTCGAACCGCTGGGCGAGCTCCTTGGCCGCCTGGTTGAGCGCGTTGTCGACCTCCTGGCGGTCGACCTTGCTCACCACGTCGAAGGACGAGTCGGCCATCTGGGTACTCCTCTCGGTGCGTCACCCGGTCCGCAGGGGCCCGGGGGGACACCGGACGGACCGGGTGACGGCGTCTTGTACGCTCTCTCCCCGTACCACCACGGCGGGTTGCCCGAGTGGCCAATGGGAGCGGACTGTAAATCCGTCGGCTTAGCCTACGAAGGTTCGAATCCTTCACCCGCCACAGGTACGAGGAGGGCCCCGACCTCAGCTGAGGTCGGGGCCCTCTGCCGTTCCCGGCCCTCAGGGCAGTGTCGGGGCCCGGGCGCTGGCGACCGCGGTGCGCTCGAGCGGCTGCCCGCCCAGGAACAGCCAGCCGAAGGCGATCTCCACGTGTCGCGTGCAGGTCACCGTGACCTCCGCACCGTCGGTCTCGGCGGCCCAGGCGTCCAGCCGGGTGTCGCCGTCGGCGAGCTGGTCGACGATCGCCGCACCCGCGCCCGCGCGGGTCAGTGGCAGCGTCTCGCCGACCCCGATGGCGTACAGGGTGGCCTCGTCGGTCGCGTTCGCCGCGGCCAGGGCCGCGCCGTCGCACACCGCCTGCACCTCCTGCTGCTCGAGGAAGGCATCGGAGGCGGCGACCGCGCCGAAGGCCATCAGTGCGGCGACCAGCCAGCACACCAGCACCAGGGGCAGCGTCGAGCCGCGCTCGGAACTCCGGTCGTCCTGTCGCACGCCGGCAGCGTAGAGAGCCCGCCCCCTCGTCCCCTGCCTGTGGGCCGACCTGTGGACAGCTGTGGACGGCCGCGTCGGTGCGCCGGTGGAGGCGCTGGTGCCCTGTGGATTGCGTCGGTCGTGCCGCATGGGATCCCGGCTGTACCGTCCGCATCACCCGTCCCGGCGATCACGCGAATGGGTGACGGTCAGGTACGTCGGATCACTCTGTGTGACGGCATGACGGTTCGTCACACCGTCGTGATCTTCCGTGCTTGTCCCGATCGGGTGACGGGCAGCAATGTCTCGGGCGCGGTCCGTACCGAACGACGCTCTGCCCCCGCGCCTGGGTGACTGCCGCACGGTCGAGCAGTTCTTCATGCCTGAGGAGGCGTCATGAACACGCAGCGTGGGTCGAAGTGGAGCCGGGGTTCCAAGTGGAGCCGGGGGTCGAAGTGGAGCCGGGGCTCCAAGTGGAGCCGTTGACGCTCCGGTAGCGGTGTGCCAGGGCAGCCGGCCTCGCCCCAGAGCCGGCTGCCCCCTTCGGGTTGGGTCCGTTCCCGGGCGTGTGTCCCGCTGTTAGCCTCGGCGCGCTCTCCTCCCCTCCCAGAATCCGGGTGACGTTGGCCAGTCCCGAGGCGCACGTGCCGTTGCCGCGCTCCGCTGCGCCCCTGCACCCGTGGGTCATCGCGACAGCCGGGGTCCTGCTCGCCCTCATCACGGCCGTCCTCGTGTTCCCGGGGACGAGCACGTCGCTGGAGCCCCTGCCGTTCCTGGTCGTGACCGCCGCGTTCTTCGTCACCGAGACCGTGTCGCTGCACGTGGAGTTCCGGCGCCAGACCTGGTCCTGGTCGGTGAGCGAGCTCGCCCTCACCATCGCGCTGGTCGAGGTGGGCGGGATCTGGGCCGCGGTGGCCCGCGCGCTCGGCCTCGGGCTCAGCCTCGCCGTCCAGCGCTACGCCCCGGCCAAGGCCGTGTTCAACATGGCGGTGGCCATCGTCGAGGTCGCCGTCGCCGTCGTCGTCCTGCAGGCGCTGCCCTTCGACGGGATCGACGACCCGATCAGCTGGCTCTACCTCCTCGTCGCCGTCTTCGCCGCCGACGTCGTCGGCACACCCCTCGTGGTCGGTGCCATCCGGCTAAGCGGGGGCAACCCCAGTCGCCGGCTGTGGCAGGAGCTCCTGCTGCCGATCGCCGTCGTCGGGCCCTTCGCCGTGTCCGTCGCGGTCGTCGCGATGATGCTGACCCGGCAGACCGGCTGGGCGGCGGTGCTCATCGTGCCCGCGGCCGTGGCCGTCATCGTCCTGTTCCGGCGGTTCGCGAGGGTGGCCGGCGAGGGGCACCGACTGCAGCGCGTGTACGAGTTCGCCCGCCGCGTCGAGCAGGTCGGGTCCGACGAGGACGGCACCCTGCGCATCGTCGAGGCGGTCAAGGAGCTGCTCAACGCCGACCGCGTCGCCCTGTGGCTGCCGCCCTACCTCGACGAGGAGCCCCGGCTGGTGGTCGCCACCGAGGACGGGCGCGCCTGGTACGACGGGCCCGGTGACCCGGACGACCTCATCCGGCGGCGGGCGACGGACGGCTCCGTCGACGGGCCGGTCCTGGTGTCGCTCGCCCGCGCGACGGAGGCCGAGGCCGCAGCCCTGGCCCGCCGGGACGCCGAGGACCTGCTGGCCGCCCCCGTGGCCACCGCCGCGGGGGAGCCGGGGTACCTCGAGATCTGCGACCGGCGCAGCGACGCCCTCTCCTTCGCCGACGGTGACCGGTCCGCGCTGGACTCGATGCTCACCCACATCAACGCCGCGATCCGGCAGCAGCAGCTGCTCAGCCAGATCCGCTACGACGCCGACCACGACCGCCTCACCGGCCTGCCCAACCGGCAGCGGCTGGCCGTGGAGATCGACCAGCTGCTGGGCGCCGACCCGGTCGCCGGCCGCGCCGGGCTGATCCTCGCCGCGCTCGACAACTACACCGAGGTCACCGACACCCTCGGGCACGCGGCCAGCGACGAGCTGCTGCTCGTGACCGCCGGCCTGCTGCGCGAGCACGCGCCGCCGCAGGCGCTCGTGGCCCGGATGGAGGGCGAGCAGTTCGCCGTCCTGCTGCCCGGCCTGTCGCTGGCGGCCACCGAGCGCGCCGCGCGGCGGCTGCGGGAGGCCACCTCCACCCGTGCCCGGGTGGCCGGTCTCGACCTGGAGGTGACGCTGTCCATCGGCGTCGCCGCCGCCCCGGTCCACGGCACCGACGCCGGCACGCTCATGCAGCGGGCGGACGTCGCCCTGCTGGCCGGCGCCGGCTCCAGCGGCGTGGCCAGCTATCACCCGGTGCTCGACCAGCAGAGCCTGCGCCGCCTGCAGCTGGGCACCGAGCTGGAGTCGGCGATGGTCGAGGGCCAGATCAGCGTGGTGTTCCAGCCGATCATCGACGCCCGGACCTCCGACATCGTCTCGGTGGAGACGCTGGTCCGCTGGGCGCACCCGCGCTACGGCGCCATCGCGCCCGACGACTTCATCCACCTCGCCGAGCAGATCGGCCGCATCGGCCCGCTCACCGACCACGTCCTGGACCTGGCCCTGGCCCGCTGCCGCAAGTGGCTGGACCAGGACATCGCGCTGTCGGTCGCGGTGAACCTCTCCGCCCGCTGTCTCGGCGAGCCCGACCTGGTCGACCGTGTCCGGCGCGCGCTGCGGCGGCACGGCGTCCCGGGGGAGCTGCTCACCCTGGAGCTCACCGAGGGCAGCGTCGTCGACGACTCCGTCCGCAGCAGCACCGTCCTCGCCGACCTGCACGCCCTGGGGCTGCGACTGTCGATGGACGACTTCGGCACGGGCTACTCGTCGTTGTCCCAGCTGCGGCAGCTGCCGATCGACGAGGTGAAGATCGACAAGTCCTTCGTGCTGGGGATGTCCACCAGCCAGGGAGAGTCCTTCATCGCCCGCTCGATCATCGAGCTGGCGCACAACCTGGGCCTGCGGGTCGTCGCCGAGGGTGTCGAGGACGAGCTGACCCGCAACCTCCTGGCCGAGATGGGCTGCGACAAGCTGCAGGGCTTCCTGGTCAGCCGGCCGCTGCCCGACGACCGGCTGGAGAGCTGGATCCTGGCCCGCACCGGCGTCCGCTCGGCGATCCCCGGGACGCCGCACCGGCGGCTGTTCGTCCGCACCTGACGCCCCCCGGGACCCCCTGCGACGGACCCCGGCAGGCGTCAGGTACAGTTCTCCACGGCTTCGGCCACCGCCCCTTTAGCTCAGTCGGCAGAGCGTCTCCATGGTAAGGAGAAGGTCTACGGTTCGATTCCGTAAAGGGGCTCCGACCAACCGGTCCTGTCGCGAGACCGGGCCGCACGGTCCTCCCGGCGGTGTAGCTCAGCCAGGCAGAGCAAGCGGCTCATAATCGCTGTGTCACCGGTTCAAATCCGGTCACCGCTACTCTCGACGGACCCCGCATCCCGGGGTCCGTCGTCGTGTGGGCGTCGTTCACACGCCGGGCCCGGCAGGCCCGTCCGACAAGGCTAGGAGACACTCCCGTGGCAGCCACCGACATCCGTCCGAAGATCACCCTGGCGTGCCAGGAGTGCAAGAACCGCAACTACATCACCCGCAAGAACCGGCGGAACGACCCGGACCGGCTCGAGCTGAAGAAGTACTGCCCGAAGGACCGCAAGCACACGATTCACCGTGAGACGCGCTGACGCGGTCTCTGCCACCGCAGAGACGCGCTGACGCGGTCCCTGCCACCGCAGAGACACGCTGACCTGACGGTCCACGCAGGAGGGCGGGAGCATGGCGCTTGATCCGACACTGGTCGGGCGCAGCTACCCGCCCTCTGCCGTCTACGAGGTCGGCCGCGAGAAGATCGCCGAGTTCGCCGCCGCCATCGGCGAGTCGAGCCCGGTGCACCGCGACGCCGACGCCGCCCGCGCCGCCGGCCACCCCGACGTCATCGCCCCGCCCACCTTCGCCATCGTGCTGACGCTCTCGGCAGCCGGTGTCGTCGTGGAGGACCCGGACGTCGACCTCGACTACGGCCGTGTCGTGCACGGCGAGCAGCGGTTCACCCACCACCGCGCCATCCGCGCCGGGGACCGTCTCATCGCCACGCCCACCATCGAGGCCGTGCGCAGCGTCGCGGGCAACGACCTGCTCACCACGCGGGTCGACGTCGCCACCGAGGACGGCGAGCCGGTCTGCTCGGCGACGTCCATGCTCGTCGCGAGGGGGGCGGGATGACAGCCACCGTGCGGGCCGCCGACGTCGCGGTCGGGACCGAGCTCCCCGAGCAGACCCACCGCGTCACCCGGGCCGACCTGGTCCGCTACGCCGGCGCCTCCGGGGACTTCAACCCCATCCACTGGAACGACCGGGTGGCCACCGAGGTCGGCCTGCCCGGGGTCATCGCCCACGGGATGCTCACCATGGCCCTGGCCGCCCGCGCCGTCACCGCCTGGATCGGGGACCCGGGCGCGCTCGTCGAGTACCACGTCCGGTTCGGCCGTCCGGTCGTCGTGCCCGACGACGACACCGGCGCGGAGGTCGTCGTCCGCGGCAAGGTGGGCGCGCTGGACGACGACGGCCGGGCCCGCATCGACCTCACCGTCACCAGCGGCGGCGAGAAGGTCCTCTCCCTGGCCCGCGCAACCGTCCGCCTGGCGTGACCGCCCGGCGTCGCGCCGTCCTGGCTGTCGCGGCGCTGCTGCTCGTGCCCGGCTGCGGGACGTCCTTCGCCGACACCGTCGCCGCCGAGGCGCGGGCGTCCGCGGACGCCGGTCGCGGGGTCCCGCCGGGAGACCCGGCCGAGGGCGACTGTGCCGAGCGGGCCGCCCCGGACCCGGACCGGCCCCGGGTCGGCCTCGACTTCCGTCTCGACGACGACCTGCGCACCGTGACGGGCACCGAGACCGTCGTCTTCACCGCGGACCGGGCGACGGTTGAACTGGTCTTCCGGCTCGTGCCCAACGCCCCCGGCGCGGCCGCGGAGGGCAACCGCCTCACCGTGGACGCCGTCCGGGGCGAGGACGTCGCCGGCAGCGGCTACGAGGACGGGCAGGCCGACGGCCCCGGCGGGCTCTACGTCATCCGCCTGGAGCGGGAGCTCGAGGCCGGCGACGAGACCCAGGTGGCGCTGGACTTCACGCTGCTGCTGGGGAGCGGCGGCTTCGAGCGGGTCGGCACGGCCGAGGGCGTGTCCTGGTGGGCCAGTGGTGCGCCGCTGCTCGCCCGGGAGCCGGGTGTCGGCTGGGCGCGGGACCCGTTCGTCGGCATCCTCGGCGAGACGGCCACCAGCCCGGTGGCCGACACCCACATCCGGGTCTCCGCACCGGCGGCGCTCACCGTGCTGATGACCGGCGACCAGGACGAGCCCTCGGCCGTCCGGGACGGCCGGCGCACCTGGACCGCCACCGAACCGGTGGCCCGAGACGTGAGCGTCGCGGTGGGGGAGTTCGCCACCGCCACCACGACCACCCCGGGCGGCGTCCGGGTGACCACCGGCGTGCTGCCCGACGCGGGGATGCCCGCGGACGGGCTGGCCGACTGGACGGTCGAGGCGATCGGCGACCTGGCGGAGCGGTTCGGCGCCTTCCCCTACCGCACGCTGACCGTGCCGCTGCTGCCCGACCGCGGCGGCGGGATCGAGTACCCGAGCTCCATCCTCCTGGCCGGCGCGGACCAGCTGGTCCTGCTGCACGAGGTGGCGCACATGTGGTTCTACGGGATGGTCGGCGACTCCCAGTTCCGCGACCCGTGGCTCGACGAGGCGTTCGCCAGCTACGCCGAGTCGGTGGGCTTCCCGCCCGGCGACGTGGCGCAGCAGCTGGCGCTGCCCGGGGACGTCGGTGCCGCCATGGACCAGTTCTCGGAGTCCGGACAGTACTTCGAGCAGGTCTACGGCAAGGGTGCCGCCGCCCTGCTCACCGCCCGTGACGCCGCCGGCCCCCGGGCCTTCGACGCCGCCGTCCGTTGCTACGTCGACGCCAACGCCTGGACGATCGCCACCCCCGACGACGTCGCCCGGGCGCTGGCCGACCTGCCCGCGGCGCTGGACGTGCTCGTCGACGCCGGCGCCCTGCGGCCCGAGGACCTGCCCGGCTGAGACCCCCTGCGCGATCCCGCCGCGGCCCCGCTCAGCCCGCCTGGCCGAGCAGACGCTGCATGCGGCTGACGCCCTCGACGAGGTCGTCGTCCCCGAGCGCGTAGGACATCCGCAGGTAGCCGGGGGTGCCGAACGCCTCCCCCGGGACGACGGCGACCTCGGCCTCCTCGAGGATGATCTCGGCCAGCTCGACGCTGTTGCTCGCCGTCCGGCCGGCGATCTCGCGCCCGAGCAGCGCCTTCACCGACGGGTAGACGTAGAAGGCGCCCTGTGGCTCGGGGCAGGCGACCCCCGGGATCTCGCGCAGCATCGAGACGATCGTCCGGCGGCGGCGGTCGAAGGCCGCCTTCATCGTCCCCACGGCGGACAGGTCGCCGGTCAGTGCGGCGATGGCGGCCGCCTGCGACACGTTGGCCACGTTGGACGTGGCGTGCGACTGCAGGTTGGTGGCGGCCTTGACGACGTCCGCCGGACCGACGATCCAGCCCACCCGCCAGCCGGTCATGGCGTAGGTCTTGGCCACGCCGTTGACGACGACGCA
Organism: Geodermatophilus sabuli; assembly: GCF_900215145.1. Taxonomy (GTDB): domain Bacteria; phylum Actinomycetota; class Actinomycetes; order Mycobacteriales; family Geodermatophilaceae; genus Geodermatophilus; species Geodermatophilus sabuli. The sequence continues at coordinate 343,109 of NZ_OBDO01000002.1, forward strand.
CGTGTCGGCGAGCTCGGGGACCAGCACGGGCATGGACGGCGCGGTCGCCCCGTCGTAGGTGAGGTGCTCGTAGATCTCGTCGGTGAGCACCCAGATCCCGTTGTCCACCGCCCAGCGCCCGATCTCCTCGACCACCTCCGGCGGGTACACCGCCCCGGTCGGGTTGGACGGGGAGCAGAACAGCAGCACCTTGGTGCGCGGCGTCCGCGCCGCCTCCAGCTGCGCCACCGAGACGAGGTAGCCGCTCTCCTCGTCGGCGACGACCGGCACCGGGACGCCGCCGGCCAGCGCGATGGCCTCCGGGTAGGTCGTCCAGTACGGGGCGGGCAGCAGCACCTCGTCGCCCGGGTCGAGCATCGTGGCGAAGGCCTCGTAGACCGCCTGCTTGCCGCCGTTGGTGACCAGGACGTTGGCCGGGGTCACCTGCAGGCCGGAGTCGCGCGCGGTCTTCGCGACGATCGCCTCCTTGAGGGCCGGCAGCCCGCCCGCCGGGGTGTACCGGTGCATCGCCGGCTGCGAGCACGCGGCGACCGCGGCCGCGACGACGTAGTCCGGCGTCGGGAAGTCCGGCTCGCCCGCGCCGAAGCCGATCACCGGCTTGCCGGCGGCCTTGAGCGCCTTTGCCTTGGCGTCGACCGCGAGCGTCGCCGACTCGGCGATCGCGGCGATGCGGCGGGAGATGCGCCGCTGGACGGGCGGCAGCTCGGTGGACGGGGCAGCGGGCTCCGAGGAGGAGACGGCGGTCATGTGCTCATCGTGTCAAAGCGCGGCGTCCGGGGTCGCCCCCGATCCCGGTTGCCGCGGGCGCAGCCGCACGTGCGCGACCGAGGGGGAGGGCGCGTACTCCACGCACGTCCAGCCGCTGAGGGCGTCGCCGAGGTCGTCGAACAGCCGCTCGCCCCCGCCCAGCAGCACGGGGACGACGGCCACGTGCAGCTCGTCGACCAGTCCCGCGCGCAGGTACTGGCGCACCGTGGCCATCCCACCACCGAGGCGCACGGCCCGCCCAGCGGCGGCATCCCGGGCGCGGGCCAGGGCGGCCTCGATGCCGTCGGTGACGAAGTGGAAGGTGGTGCCCCCGGCCATCTCCAGCGACGGGCGCGGGTGGTGGGTCAGCACGAACACGTCGTGGTGGAACGGCGGGTCCTCGCCCCACCACCCGCGCCAGGACGCGTCCGGCCACGGGCCGCGGACCGGGCCGAACATGTTGCGTCCCATGATCGTCGCGCCCACGCCGTCCACCCCCGCCGCCACGAACCGCTCGTCGACAGGGGTGCGGTCCCCGAAGATCCACTCGTGCAGCAGCTCGCCGCCGACGCCGAGGGGGTTCTCGGTGGTCTGGTCCGGGCCGGCGCCGTAGCCGTCCAGCGACACGGACAGGTTGTGCACTCGCAGCTCGGTCATGCTGGGGAGGACCGCCCGCCGGCGCCGGACTCATCGCCCGCGACGCCCCGGTCCGGAGCAGGTTGGCTGCCGGTCCCGGCGGTCCCGTACACTCGCTGTCCTGGGGCAGTTGACCCCGCCACCGGCGTGCCCCGGATCCCCCTACGGGGCTCGGAGCCCGGCTGTGGTGGGTAGGCGGTCCCGGACGGCTCCGTCCCGGGTCCCACCCCGAGTCCGCGAAGGGTGGGAGGAGGGGGTCCCCAAAGGGGTGTAGCTCAATTGGCAGAGCAGCGGTCTCCAAAACCGCAGGCTGCAGGTTCAAGTCCTGTCACCCCTGCCCGTGCCGCCGGCTCCGCGCCGGCGACGTGCACGACCAGTACGACACCCGACCGACGGCCCGAGAGCAGCGGCCACCACCACGAGGCGAGCGAGGCCCAGTGAGCGACGAGAAGCCGGGACGCGAGGACGACCCTCGCGCCGCCTCCGACGCCGAGCTGACCGACGAACAGCTCGACCGCGAGGCTCCGGGGGTCGACGACGCCACCGAGCTCGAAGCCGCCGAGGACGAGCTGGCCGCCGAGGCCCAGGCCGACGAGGACAAGGTCGTCGCCACGCCGGCGCGGCGCCGTGGTGGCCGGATCACCGCCGGCGACGACGACGAGGACGACGAGTCGACTGCGCGGACCCGGCGTGCGGCTCGCGAGCGGGCCTCCACCCGGCCCGCCGGCCGGGCCACCGAGGGGGCCGGCACGCGGTCCCGGGCGGCCGCGGAGCGGGCGCGCGCGGAGGAGATCCGGCAGAAGCGCAGCATCGGCCGGTTCCTGCGCGAGGTCGTCGCCGAGCTGCGCAAGGTCATCTGGCCGGGCCGGCGCGAGCTGATCACCTACACGACCGTCGTCATCGTCTTCGTGGCCTTCATGGTCGCGCTGGTCGCCGGCCTGGACCTCCTCTTCGCCAAGGGCGTGCTCGCCGTCTTCGGCTGAGCCCACCCGCGCCTGCACCACCGACAAGGAAGAGATCCCCGTGACCGACCCCCGCGAGCCCTTCGACACCGACAGCGCCGTCGAGGCCATCGACCTCGACGACGCCCGCTTCGACGTCCGTGGCAGTGCGGACCTGGAGACCGGTGCGGGCGAGACCGGCGCCGCCGAGGGCTCCACCGACACCGCCGACCAGGACGCCCTGACCGGTGTGGCCGACGCGACCCCCGAGGTCGAGGACGGCGACGTCGACAGCCTGGTCAGCGACCCGCTGACCGCCCCTGCGGCCGACTCCGACGTCGCGGAGGCCGACGAGGACGAGGACCCGGTCGAGGCGCTGCGCAAGGCCCTGCGGATCGCCCCCGGCGACTGGTACGTCGTGCACTCCTACGCCGGCTACGAGAACAAGGTGAAGACCAACCTCGAGTCCCGCATCCAGTCGCTGGACATGGAGGACTTCATCTACCAGATCGAGGTGCCCACCGAGGAGGTCACCGAGATCAAGAACGGCAAGCGCACCCAGGTCAACCGCAAGGTGTTCCCCGGGTACCTGCTGGTGCGCATGGAGCTCAACGACGAGTCCTGGGGCGCGGTGCGCAACACCCCGGGCGTGACCGGCTTCGTGGGCGCCACCTCGCGGCCCTCGCCGCTCACCCTGGACGAGGTCGTCAAGATCCTCGCCCCGGCCACCACCCAGCCGGCCGCCAAGGCGACCGAGACGACGACCACGGCCGCCGCCGCGCCGACCGCCGTGGTGGACTTCGAGGTCGGCGAGTCGGTCACGGTCATGGACGGGCCGTTCGCCACGCTCCCCGCCACGATCAACGAGATCAACGCCGAGCAGCAGAAGCTGCAGGTGCTCGTCTCGATCTTCGGCCGGGAGACGCCGGTCGAGCTCTCGTTCAACCAGGTCCAGAAGATCTGAAGGAGGTCCCTGTCGCCCCCCACCGCTCGCACGCTCGCGGTGGGACCCGGCGGCAGGGCCGTTCCATCCCGTCACGAAGAAGGAAGTCATGCCCCCCAGGAAGCGGTTGACCGCGGTCATCAAGCTCCAGATCAACGCCGGTGCGGCCACCCCCGCCCCGCCCGTCGGTCCGGCGCTCGGCCAGCACGGCGTCAACATCATGGAGTTCTGCAAGGCCTACAACGCCGCCACGGAGTCGCAGCGCGGCAACGTGGTCCCGGTCGAGATCTCCGTCTACGAGGACCGCTCGTTCACCTTCGTCACCAAGACCCCTCCGGCGGCGCGCATGCTGCTCAAGGCGGCCGGCGTGGAGAAGGGCTCCGGCGAGCCGCACAAGACCAAGGTCGCCACCGTGACGCGTGACCAGGTCCGCGAGATCGCCCAGACCAAGATGGCCGACCTCAACGCCAACTCCCTCGACGAGGCCGAGAAGATCATCGCCGGCACCGCCCGGTCGATGGGCATCACCGTCCAGTAAGAGGGATGCGCCGCCGGTCCGGCGGCGTTGCACCACCGGGTCCGGCACGGACCCGTACAGCACTCGTGGGAGGGCCTGCGCCAGGCCCGCGCACCACGCGACTCCCGGCCGCGCGCCGGGGGAGAGGACCCACCCATGGCGAAGCACGGCAAGAAGTTCCGCGAGGCGGCCGCGAAGGTCGACCGCGAGACCCTGTACTCCCCGCTGCAGGCGGCGACCCTGGCCAAGGAGACGTCGCCGACGTCCTACGACGCCACCGTCGAGGTCGCCATGCGCCTGGGCGTGGACCCCCGCAAGGCCGACCAGATGGTCCGCGGCACGGTCAACCTGCCCCACGGCACCGGCAAGACCGCCCGCGTCATCGTCTTCGCGACCGGCGACAAGGCCGCCGAGGCCGAGGCCGCCGGCGCTGACGTCGTCGGCTCCGACGACCTGATCGAGCGCATCCAGGGCGGCTTCCTGGACTTCGACGCGGCGATCGCGACCCCTGACCAGATGGCCAAGGTCGGCCGGATCGCCCGCATCCTCGGCCCCCGTGGCCTGATGCCGAACCCGAAGACCGGCACCGTGACCCCCGACGTCACCAAGGCCGTCAACGACATCAAGGGCGGGAAGATCAACTTCCGCGTCGACAAGCAGGCCAACCTGCACCTGGTCATCGGCAAGACGTCCTTCGACGAGACCAAGCTGGTGGAGAACTACGCCGCGGCGCTCGACGAGGTCCTCCGGGCGAAGCCCTCGGCCGCCAAGGGCCGGTACCTCAAGAAGGTCACCGTCTCCACGACCATGGGCCCGGGCATCCCGGTCGACCCGAACCGCACCCGCAACCTCACGGTGGACGAGCCCACCACCTGAGAGGGGACCCCGTCGTCCCCACCCCGCGCAGGCCCGGGGTGGGCCCCTGGACGGGACCGGGCCGCTCCAGCACGTCGCCAGGGGCCTCGCAGCGCACGTCGCTGCGGGGCCCTCGGCGTCCCTGCGTGACGACGGCGACAGCGGCGCCCCCGCGGCATGGCGTATGCTCATCGGCGTTCCCCCCAAGACCGCAGGTCGTCGCACGTCCGCGTGCGATCGAAGGTCCCGCAGATGCCGGGCGGCCCGCGCAGGAGGACGGTTCGATCGTCGGGCGCCCTGCGCCCGCCCCTCGCCCCGTGCGCCCTGCGCCGGGGCGTTCCTCGTCTCCGGGGCCGTTGATCGCCCGTCGTCGCGCACCGGCCGGTGGTCGCCCGACAGACGAGAGGAGGCCCATGCCCACGCAGGCGAAGGCCGTGGTGATCGACGAGATCACCCAGCGGTTCCAGTCGTCCAGCGCGGCGGTGCTCACCGAGTACCGCGGGCTGACCGTGGCCCAGCTGACCCAGCTGCGCCGATCCCTCGGTGAGGGCAGCAGCTACGCCGTCGTCAAGAACACCCTGACGAAGCGGGCCGCGGAGCAGGTCGGTTTCGCCGACCTCGCCCCGCTGCTCAACGGGCCCACCGCGATCGCCTTCATCGAGGGCGACCCGGTGAACGCGGCCAAGGCCATCCGTGACTTCGCGCGCGCCAACCCGCTGCTCGTCGTCAAGGGTGGTGTGGTCGAGGGCCGCACGGTCGGCGCCGCCGAGGTCACCGCCCTCGCCGACGTCGAGCCCCGTGAGGTGCTCCTGGCCAAGCTGGCCGGCGCGATGAAGGGCAACCTCAGCAAGGCCGCGGGCCTGTTCCAGGCCCCGCTGTCGCAGGTCGCCCGTCTGGCCGCCGCGCTGCAGGAGAAGAAGCCCGCCGAGGACGCTCCTGCCGCGGCCGACCAGGCCGCCGACGCGACTGCTGCTGACACCACCGACACGGCCGCCCAGGCCACCGATGACACCGCTGTCGCCGCGGACGCCGCGGCCAGCACCGACTGACCCAGAAGGAGAGATCATGGCCAAGCTGTCCACCACGGAGCTGCTCGACGCGTTCAAGGAGATGACGCTGCTCGAGCTGTCCGACTTCGTGAAGCAGTTCGAGGAGACCTTCGAGGTCACCGCTGCTGCCCCCGTCGCCGTCGCGGCCGCCCCGGCCGCCGGTGGTGGCGACGGCGGTGCCCCCGCCGCCGAGGAGCAGGACGAGTTCGACGTCATCCTCGAGAGCGCCGGCGACAAGAAGATCCAGGTCATCAAGGAGGTGCGCGGCCTGACCTCGCTCGGCCTCAAGGAGGCCAAGGACCTGGTCGACGGCGCGCCGAAGCCGGTCCTGGAGAAGGTCGCCAAGGACGCTGCCGAGAAGGCCAAGGCCGCCCTCGAGGGCGCGGGCGCCACCGTCACCGTCAAGTGACCCGGTGTCCGGCGGAGTCGCCGCCGGGCAGGTCACGCGGCGCGTGACCCCCTCCCCGGCCTGACCCGGGGGAGCACCACCTCGCACGACCCGCAGGGGCCGTCCTCCACCAGGGGGGCGGCCCCTCCGGCGTCCCCGGGGCCGGTGCCGTCGCGCCCGCGCCGCGGGCCGCGGCCCGCGCGATCACCGCCACGGTCCCCGGCGTGGCTGTACCCACCGAGTCGCCGGGCTGGCATCATGGCCGTGTCGTCGAGGCGCGGCCCGCACCCGCCGGGACGGCTGCTCCTTCCCGGGGTGTGTGCCTGGTCGCTACCGGCCCCCCGACGTGGACAGCCTGCCCGGGAAGGGGTAGGGTTCTCTGTTGCGCTGCCCCCTGACTGCTCACCCGCCGAGACGGGTCACGTGGGGTGCCCGGGGGAACCCTCCCCGGGCGCCCGCCGACCCTCCGTTCCGGCCGTTCAGCAGCCCAGACGGACAGCCCCGCCATTACCGACGACGACCCAGGACGACCCAGCACCCACCGCCCGCACGTCGTGAGGTCCTTGGAAGGACGCATCTTGGCAGGCTCTCGCCCCACCAGCATCTCCGCCAGCACCACCGAGTCAGGTTCCACCCAGCACACCCCGCAGAACCCGCAGACCGGCCCCCGCACCGGCGAGGCCGACCAGCAGAAGATCCCCGGCGCGCCGCTGCGCGTGTCGTTCGCGAAGATCTCCGAGCCGCTCGCGGTGCCGGACCTGCTGGCCCTGCAGACCGCCTCCTTCGACTGGCTGGTCGGGAGCCCCGAGTGGCGGGCGACCCTCCCGCCCGAGGAGCAGGCCGACGCCGTCGGCGGCCTGGCCGAGATCCTCGAGGAGATCTCCCCGATCGAGGACTTCAGCGGTTCCATGTCGCTGTCCTTCTCCAACCCGCGCTTCGAGGACGTCAAGGCGTCCCTCGAGGAGTGCAAGGACAAGGACATGACGTACGCGGCGCCGCTGTTCGTCACCGCCGAGTTCATGAACAACACCACCGGCGAGATCAAGAGCCAGACGGTGTTCATGGGCGACTTCCCCATCATGACGAACAAGGGCACGTTCGTCATCAACGGGACCGAGCGCGTCGTCGTCTCCCAGCTGGTCCGCAGCCCGGGCGTCTACTTCGACAAGAGCCTGGACAAGACGTCGGACAAGGACGTCTTCAGCGCCAAGGTGATCCCCAGCCGCGGGGCGTGGCTGGAGTTCGACGTCGACAAGCGCGACACCGTCGGCGTCCGGATCGACCGCAAGCGCCGCCAGCCGGTCACCGTGCTGCTCAAGGCCCTCGGCTGGGCCGAGGACCGCATCCGCGAGCACTTCCAGTGGTCGCCCACCGTCCTGGCCACCCTGGAGAAGGACCACATCGCCGGGCAGGACGAGGCGCTGCTCGACATCTACCGCAAGCTGCGGCCGGGCGAGCCGCCGACGCGTGAGTCCGCGCAGGCGCTGCTGGAGAACCTGTTCTTCAACCCGAAGCGCTACGACCTGGCGAAGGTCGGCCGGTACAAGGTCAACAAGAAGCTCGGCGTCGAGGTCCCGCAGACCACGCTGACGCTGACCGAGGACGACATCGTCGCCACCATCGAGTACGTCGTGCGTCTGCACGCCGGCGAGCCCGACCACGGCGTCGACGACATCGACCACTTCGGCAACCGTCGGCTGCGCACCGTCGGCGAGCTGATCCAGAACCAGATCCGGGTCGGCCTCTCCCGCATGGAGCGCGTGGTCCGCGAGCGGATGACGACGCAGGACGTCGAGGCGATCACGCCGCAGACCCTGATCAACATCCGGCCGGTCGTCGCCTCCATCAAGGAGTTCTTCGGCACCAGCCAGCTGTCCCAGTTCATGGACCAGACCAACCCGCTCGCGGGCCTGACCCACAAGCGCCGCCTGTCGGCACTGGGTCCGGGCGGTCTGTCGCGTGAGCGGGCCGGCATGGAGGTCCGCGACGTGCACCCGAGCCACTACGGCCGGATGTGCCCGATCGAGACGCCGGAAGGCCCGAACATCGGCCTGATCGGCTCGCTGTCCTCGTTCGGCCGGGTCAACGCCTTCGGCTTCATCGAGACGCCGTACCGCAAGGTCGTCAACGGCACGGTCACCAACCAGATCGACTACCTGACCGCCGACGAGGAGGACCGCTTCGTCGTCGCCCAGGCCAACTCGCCGCTGGACGCCAACGGCCGGTTCGCCGAGGACCAGGTCCTGGTCCGCACCAAGGGCGGCGAGACCACCGACCTCGCGCCCGAGAACGTCGACTACATGGACGTCTCGCCGCGGCAGATGACCTCGGTCGCGACGGCGATGATCCCGTTCCTCGAGCACGACGACGCCAACCGCGCGCTCATGGGCGCCAACATGCAGCGTCAGGCCGTCCCGCTGCTGCGCAGCGAGGCGCCGCTGGTCGGCACCGGCATGGAGCTGCGTGCCGCCGTCGACGCCGGCGACGTCGTCGTGGCCGAGAAGGCCGGTGTGGTGGAGGACTCCACCGCCGACTACGTCACGATCATGGCCGACGACGGCACCCGGCAGACCTACCGGCTGCTGAAGTTCCGCCGCTCCAACCAGGGCACCTCGATCAACCAGACCCCCGTCGTCGACGAGGGGCAGCGGGTCGAGGTCGGTCAGGTCATCGCCGACGGCCCGTGCACCGACCAGGGTGAGATGGCGCTGGGCAAGAACCTGCTCGTCGCCTTCATGCCGTGGGAGGGCCACAACTACGAGGACGCGATCATCCTGTCGCAGCGCCTCGTGCAGGACGATGTCCTGTCCTCTATCCACATCGAGGAGTTCGAGGTCGACGCGCGCGACACCAAGCTCGGTGCCGAGGAGATCACCCGGGATATCCCGAACGTCTCCGAGGAGGTCCTCGCCGACCTCGACGAGCGCGGCATCATCCGCATCGGTGCCGAGGTCGTCCCCGGCGACATCCTCGTCGGCAAGGTCACGCCCAAGGGCGAGACCGAGCTGACCCCCGAGGAGCGGCTGCTGCGGGCGATCTTCGGTGAGAAGGCCCGCGAGGTCCGCGACACCAGCCTCAAGGTCAAGCACGGTGAGTCCGGCAAGGTCATCGGCGTCCGCGTGTTCTCGCGCGAGGACGGCGACGAGCTGCCCGCCGGCGTCAACGAGCTGATCCGGGTCTACGTCGCCCAGATGCGCAAGATCTCCGACGGTGACAAGCTCGCCGGCCGCCACGGCAACAAGGGCGTCATCGCGAAGATCCTGCCCCAGGAGGACATGCCGTTCCTCGAGGACGGCACCCCGGTGGACATCGTCCTCAACCCGCTGGGCGTCCCCGGCCGCATGAACGTCGGCCAGGTCCTGGAGACCCACCTCGGGTGGGTCGCCAAGTCCGGCTGGCAGGTGGAGGGCGACCCGGAGTGGGCGGCCAACCTGCCCCAGGGGGCCCGCGCGGCCGAGCCGGGCACCCGGACCGCGACGCCGGTGTTCGACGGTGCGCGCGAGGAGGAGATCGTCGGGCTGCTCGGCTCGACCATCCCGAACCGCGACGGCGAGCGGATGGTGGCTCCGACCGGCAAGGCGCGGCTGTTCGACGGCCGCTCCGGCGAGCCGTTCCCGGAGCCGATCTCGGTGGGCTACGTCTACATCCTGAAGCTGCTGCACCTGGTCGACGACAAGATCCACGCCCGTTCGACCGGCCCGTACTCGATGATCACGCAGCAGCCGCTGGGTGGTAAGGCGCAGTTCGGTGGTCAGCGCTTCGGTGAGATGGAGTGCTGGGCGATGCAGGCCTACGGCGCGGCGTACGCGTTGCAGGAGCTGCTCACCATCAAGTCCGACGACATCCTGGGCCGCGTCAAGGTCTACGAGGCCATCGTCAAGGGCGAGAACATCCCCGAGCCGGGCATCCCGGAGTCGTTCAAGGTGTTGCTCAAGGAGCTGCAGTCGCTCTGCCTCAACGTCGAGGTCCTCTCCGGTGACGGGCAGGCGATCGAGCTGCGCGACACCGACGACGAGGTCTTCCGGGCCGCGGAGGAGCTGGGCATCGACCTGTCCCGCCGCGAGCCGTCGTCCGTCGAAGACGTGTGAGAAAGGACCCCCTCCGGGATCCCCTTCGCAAGCTCAGGGGATCCCGGAGGGGGCCTTCCAGCCAAGACATCGGATAAGAGTCCAGTAACGAGCCCCGGAAAGGGGTCATCACTTTGCTCGACGTCAACTTCTTCGACGAGCTCCGCATCGGTCTGGCCACCGGCGACGACATCCGCCAGTGGAGCCACGGTGAGGTGAAGAAGCCCGAGACCATCAACTACCGGACGCTGCGTCCGGAGAAGGACGGTCTCTTCTGCGAGAAGATCTTCGGTCCCACCCGGGACTGGGAGTGCTACTGCGGTAAGTACAAGCGGGTCCGGTTCAAGGGCATCATCTGCGAGCGCTGCGGCGTCGAGGTGACCCGGGCCAAGGTCCGCCGCGAGCGGATGGGCCACATCGAGCTGGCCGCTCCGGTCACCCACATCTGGTTCTTCAAGGGCGTCCCCTCGCGCCTGGGCTACCTGCTCGACCTCGCGCCCAAGGACCTCGAGAAGATCATCTACTTCGCCGCCTACCTGATCACCTCGGTCGACGACGAGGCGCGCCACCGCGACCTCCCGACCATCGAGGCCGAGATCAGCGCGGAGAAGCACAACCTCGAGGGCCGCCGCGACGCCGACGTCGAGGCCCGCCAGCAGAAGCTGGAGGCCGACCTCGCCGAGCTCGAGGCCGAGGGCGCCAAGTCCGACGTCCGGCGCAAGGTGCGGGAGGGCGGCGAGCGCGAGATGCGCCAGCTGCGCGACCGCGCCCAGCGGGAGATCGACCGCCTCGAGGAGGTGCTCGACACCTTCCGCAAGCTCGAGGTCAAACAGCTCATCGCCGATGAGGGCCTCTACCGCGAGCTGCGCGACCGCTTCGGTGAGTACTTCGAGGGCGGCATGGGTGCCGCGGCGCTGCAGAAGCTGCTCGCCGACTTCGACCTCGACGCCGAGGCCGCCTCGCTGCGCGAGACCATCCGCAGCGGCAAGGGCCAGCGCAAGCTGCGGGCCCTCAAGCGGCTGAAGGTCGTCGCGGCGTTCCAGCAGACCCGCAACTCGCCCATGGGCATGGTGCTGGACTGCGTCCCGGTCATCCCGCCGGACCTGCGCCCGATGGTGCAGCTCGACGGTGGCCGCTTCGCCACCAGTGACATGAACGACCTCTACCGCCGGGTGATCAACCGGAACAACCGCCTCAAGCGGCTGCTCGACCTGGGCGCGCCGGAGATCATCGTCAACAACGAGAAGCGGATGCTCCAGGAGTCCGTGGACGCGCTGTTCGACAACGGCCGTCGCGGCCGGCCGGTCACCGGCCCGGGCAACCGTCCCCTGAAGTCCCTGAGCGACCTGCTCAAGGGCAAGCAGGGCCGGTTCCGCCAGAACCTGCTCGGCAAGCGCGTCGACTACTCCGGCCGTTCGGTCATCGTCGTCGGCCCGCAGCTGAAGCTGCACCAGTGCGGTCTGCCCAAGCAGATGGCGCTGGAGCTGTTCAAGCCCTTCGTCATGAAGCGGCTGGTGGACCTCAACCACGCGCAGAACATCAAGTCCGCCAAGCGCATGGTCGAGCGCGCCCGCCCCGTCGTGTGGGACGTGCTCGAGGAGGTCATCACCGAGCACCCGGTGCTGCTGAACCGCGCGCCGACCCTGCACCGCCTGGGCATCCAGGCCTTCGAGCCGCAGCTGGTCGAGGGCAAGGCCATCCAGATCCACCCGCTGGTGTGCACCGCGTTCAACGCGGACTTCGACGGCGACCAGATGGCGGTGCACCTGCCGCTGTCGGCCGAGGCGCAGGCCGAGGCCCGCATCCTCATGCTGTCCAGCAACAACATCCTGAGCCCGGCCGACGGTCGTCCGATCACCGCGCCGACCCAGGACATGGTGCTGGGCCTCTACCACCTGACGACCCTCACCGGGTCGGTGGAGCTGGCCGAGGGCGAGCTGCCCAAGTCGTACTCGACGACCGCCGAGGCGGTCATGGCCTACGACAAGGGTGCGCTCGGCCTGCAGGAGCGGGTGCTCATCCGCCTCGACGAGGTCTTCGGCGTCGACAACGGCCCCAACGAGCCGTGGGTCGCCCCGGAGGGCTGGGAGCCCGGTCAGTCGGCGCTCGTCTCCACCAGCCTGGGCCGCGTGCTGTTCAACGAGGCCCTGCCCGAGGACTACCGCTTCGTCAACTACCAGGTGCCGAAGAAGGAGCTCGGGGCGATCGTCAACGACCTCGCCGAGCGTTACCCCAAGGTGCAGGTCGCGGCGACGCTGGACGCCCTCAAGTCCGCCGGGTTCCACTGGGCCACCCGCGCGGGGATCACGATCGCCATCGACGACGTGGTCACCCCGCCGGCCAAGCAGGAGATCCTGGACCGGCACGAGGCCGAGGCGCGGCAGATCGAGAAGCAGTACGAGCGCGGTGTCATCACCGACGCCGAGCGTCGCGGCGAGCTGATCGAGATCTGGACCCGCGCGCGGGCCGAGGTCAGCCAGGCGATGGTGGACAACTTCCCGACCACCAACCCGGTCTGGGTCATGGTCAACTCGGGCGCCCGAGGCAACATGATGCAGATCAGCCAGATCGCCGGTATGCGCGGCCTGGTCGCCAACCCGAAGGGCGAGATCATCCCGCGGCCGATCAAGGCCAACTTCCGGGAGGGCCTGTCGGTGCTGGAGTACTTCATCTCCACGCACGGTGCCCGCAAGGGCCTGGCCGACACTGCGCTGCGTACCGCCGACTCCGGGTACCTCACCCGCCGGCTGGTCGACGTCTCCCAGGACGTCATCATCCGCGAGGAGGACTGCGGCACCGAGCGCGGCGTGATCATGCCGATCGGCACCGTGGTGAACGGCCAGCTGACCCGCGACGCGCACGTCGAGACCAGCGTGTACGCCCGTGCGCTGGCCGCCGACGTGGTCGCCGAGGACGGGACCGTCGTCGCCCAGGCGAACTCCGATCTGGGTGACGTGCTGATCCAGACGCTGATCGACGCCGGTGTCGCCGAGGTCAAGGTCCGCTGCGTCCTGACCTGCGAGTCGCTGCTCGGCACCTGCGCCACCTGCTACGGCCGGTCGCTGGCGACCGGAAAGCTGGTGGACGTCGGCGAGGCGGTCGGCATCATCGCCGCCCAGTCGATCGGTGAGCCCGGCACGCAGCTGACGATGCGCACCTTCCACACCGGTGGTGTCGCGGGTGAGGACATCACCCACGGTCTGCCCCGTGTCGTGGAGCTCTTCGAGGCCCGCGTCCCCAAGGGCAAGGCGCCGATCGCCGAGCTGGCCGGCACCGTCCGCATCGAGGACGGCGAGCAGTTCCGGAAGCTCACGATCACCCCGGACGACGGCTCCGACGAGGTCGTCTACGACAAGCTGTCGCGCCGGTCGCGGCTGCGGGTCGAGGACGGCGGCCACGTCGAGGTCGGCGAGCAGCTCACCGAGGGTGCGGTCGACCCGCACGAGGTGCTGCGGATCATGGGCCCGCGCGAGGTGCAGCTGCACCTGGTCCGCGAGGTCCAGGAGGTCTACCGCAGCCAGGGTGTGTCGATCCACGACAAGCACATCGAGGTGATCATCCGGCAGATGCTGAAGCGGGTGACCATCATCGACTCGGGCGCGACGGAGTTCCTGCCCGGGGCGCTGGTCGAGCGGACGCTGTTCGAGACCGAGAACCGTCGGGTCGTCGCCGAGGGTGGCGAGCCGGCCTCGGCCCGCCCGGTGCTCATGGGCATCACCAAGGCCTCGCTCGCGACCGAGTCCTGGCTGTCGGCCGCCTCCTTCCAGGAGACGACCAAGGTGCTCACCGACGCCGCGATCCAGGGGAAGAGCGACAGCCTGCTCGGCCTCAAGGAGAACGTGATCATCGGGAAGCTCATCCCGGCCGGTACCGGCATCAGCCGCTACCGGAACATCACGGTCGAGCCGACCGAGGAGGCCCGCGCCGCGGTGTACACCATGGCCGGGTACGACGACGGGCAGTACTACAGCCCGGATGTCTTCGGTCAGGGCACCGGCGAGGCCGTGCGCCTCGAGGAGTACGACTGGCGGGGCTGATCTCCGGTAGTGCATGACAGGGCCCCGCGGACCGTCAGGTCCGCGGGGCCCTGTCGTGTCACGTGACCGAGCCATGATCAGGCGGGGCGCCAGCCCTCATCAGGCGGCTGAGGGCGTCCGTCGAGGGCACGTGACGGAACCCGGCTGCTCCCTCAGGGCAGGGTGCTCAGCGGTCCGTGATGCGGCGCATCGTCTCCACCGTGCGGAGCCGGCTCTCCCGGCTGTCGTCGAGGGGCTGCAGCATCAGGGTGGTCACCCCGGCCTCGCGGAAGGCGGCGACGCGCTCGGCCACGTACGACTCCGGTCCGATCAGAGAGGTGGCGCGGACCAGCTCCTCGGGCACCGCCGCCGCGGCCTCGTCCTTCTTGCCGTCGAGGTACAGGTCCTGGATGGTCCGGGCCTCGTCCTCGTAGCCGTAGCGCCGGGCGAGGTCGTTGTAGAAGTTCTTGCCGCGGGCGCCCATCCCGCCGATGTAGAGCGCGAGTGACGGCCGCACGAGGTCGAGCATGCCCTCGGCGTCGTCCCCGATCGCCACGGGCACACCGGTCACCACCTGCAGCTCGCCCAGCGCGGCGTCGCGCTTGGCCCTACCCGTGGCCAGGGACTGGCCCCACACCGACGCCGCCTTCTCCGGCACGAAGAAGATCGGCTCCCACGCCTCGGCGATCTCGGCAGCCAGCTCGACGTTCTTGGGGCCGAGGGCGGCGAGCAGCACGGGGATGCGTTCGCGAACCGGCGTGTTGATCAGCTTCAGCGGCTTGCCGAGACCGGTGCCCTGCTCGGGCGGGAGCGGGATGGTGTACTTCGGCCCCTCGTGCGCCAGCCGCTCACGGCGCCACACCTGCCGGCAGATCTCCACGATCTCGCGGGTGCGCTGCAGCGGAGCGTCGTAGGGGACGCCGTGCCAGCCCTCGATGACCTGCGGGCCGGAGGCGCCCAGCCCGAGGGTGAAGCGGCCACCGGAGACGAAGTCCAGCCCGGCCGCCGTCATCGCGGTCAGCGCCGGCGTGCGGCTGTAGATGGGGAAGATGCCGCTCATGAGCTCGAGTCGCTCGGTGACCGCGGCCAGGTAGCCGAGCTGGCTCACCGCGTCGAAGGTGTAGACCTCCGCCACCATCGCCAGGTCGAGGCCGGCGGACTCGAGGTCACGGATCTCCGCGGCGGTCTCGCGGAACCCCCCGCTGTAGCTGGCCTGGATGCCGATGCGCACGTGCACTCCTCAGGTCGGCGGCACCCCGGTGGCGCCGGCACGACCGTATCGGCACGTACGGCCCCCTCCAGGGCCCCGGCCCGGGTCCGGCCCCGAGCCTGCGAGGGGGACGGGGTCCTCCCACGAGGGTCGGGGAGGCGGGGTGTTCCTTCAGAGGGCGCGGACCACCCCGACGACCTCGGTGACCACGCGGACGCCGTCGACGTCCCCTGGGACGCGGCTGGCCACACCCGGGTCCGCGAGGTCGACCTTCACCACGTAGCCGCTGTCACGCCGGGCGAGCCCGACGCCGACCACGCCCGGGACGGTGGCCAGCCGGGCGCTGAGGGCGCTCTTGGCGGCTCGGGCGGAGGCGCGGTCAGTCATGCTACCCATGGTGCCCCCGAACCCCCGAACACGACAGCCCCTGACCGGTCGTACGGCGGCGGCCCACAGGCAGGGTCCCGCATCGAACCGGCGCGTGGCGGGGCAGGGGCCTCCTTCTACGAGGCGACCCATTGCAGTTCGAGCAGTTCCAGGACCGTGCTCAGCGGGTTGGCGAACGTGACACCGCCGCCGTTGCGGCCCCCGGTCTCGCTGCCCGCGAAGAGCAGGCCCAGCGGTGCGCGGTCCGAGCTGCGCCAGATGACCGAGCCGCTGTCCCCGCCGTCGCTGAAGCTGCCGCTGAGCCCCTCGATCTCCACCTGGTCGTCGAAGACGTGCACGCCTCGGTCGTACTGCACGCTCACGCCGTCCACCTCCACGGCGGTGATCCGGCCGATGGTGTGCGCCGTCGTGCGGCCCACCTTCTCGACCTGCTCGTCCGGGTCGACGTCGTCCATCGCGGGCACCTCGCCCTCCAGCGGGCCGCCGGGGAGCCGGCCGGGTTCGACGGGGACCTCGGGGTCCAGCGCGGCGACCGCGGCGTCGACGAGGTTGGCCCGACCGTCCTCGCGGAACCGGACGAAGGCGGCGAGGGTGGCGACCCGGTCGGCGTCGCGGCCGCCGTCCGCCGGCCCGGGCTGGAGGACCGCGTCCCCGACGGCGGCCGAGTCCGTGGCCGCGAGGACGTGGTTGTTCGACAGCAGGCCGAGCCGGCCGTCCACGCGCACGAAGCCGCCCAGCGTGCCAGCGCTGACTGTCGAGTGGGCCACCGACAGCCCAGGGTGCAGCGGCCGGGTGCGGCGCTGGAGCTCGCCCGGGGTGGGGGAGGACAGCGCCCGCACCGCGCCGATCACCCGGACGTCCACCTCCTCCAGCACGGCGTCGTCCAGGCCGTTGAGCAGGAGGTCGGCGTCGTCCTTGGCGGTGACGCGGATGGCCAGGTGGGCCCGGCCGGGGCCGATGGGTGCCAGGCCGAGCGCCGGGCGGGCCCAACCGGCCAGGGCGCTGGCGCTGACCGGACCTGCCTCGGCCAGGCGAGCCGACAGATGGGCCTTGAGCTCGCGGGCGAGGTCGACGTGCACGGGATCCTCCGGTGGCGTTCGGTGGGCGTCCTGCCACCGACGGTAGGGCCGGGGTACGACAGTCGCGCGTCGGTCGCCATCGGCCCAGCCGGGGTGGGTGTCGGAGCGTGCGGAGCACCTCTCCGACGCGGCGTGACCGGTACAGTCGCGCCACCGCCGGGCCGCCGGTCGGGTCCGTCCGCCGCGGGAACACCCCCGGTCGGTGCGGCGTTCACCCTGCCGTACGACCCCGGCGGGTGGGCTGACCCACCGCCTGTCGACATGTGGCGGACCCGGCTTTGACCGCGTCCGAGCACGCGGGTATCGTGGTCAGCCGTGCCCAGGGTGCCCTGGGCCTGCTCCCGTTCGCGGTGCGCCTGCCGGTAGGTGGTGGCGCCGAGTCGCGGGGGGCGACCGATCCGGTTCCAAACGCCGGCCGGTCCTGGGAAGGGCGACACGCCCGACCGCGGGGACCGGTGGTGGACCACGGCCGGCACCGGGTACGACCCCAGCAGGACCGGCACCCAGGCACAGCAGAGCACCGTCCACAAGCACGACCCAGCGCAGGTAGGAGATCCAGGCCACCCATGCCCACGATCAACCAGCTGGTCCGCAAGGGCCGCGAGGACAAGGTCGAGAAGACCAAGACCCCGGCGCTGAAGGGCTCCCCTCAGCGTCGTGGCGTGTGCACCCGCGTGTACACGACGACGCCGAAGAAGCCCAACTCGGCGCTGCGCAAGGTCGCTCGCGTGCGTCTCACGAGTGGCATCGAGGTGACCGCCTACATCCCGGGCGTCGGCCACAACCTGCAGGAGCACTCGATGGTGCTCGTGCGCGGCGGCCGCGTGAAGGACCTCCCCGGCGTGCGTTACAAGATCATCCGCGGCTCGCTCGACACCCAGGGTGTCCGCAACCGCAAGCAGGCTCGCAGCCGGTACGGCGCGAAGAAGGAGAAGAGCTGACATGCCGCGCAAGGGCCCTGCACCGCGCCGCCCCCTGGTCGCCGACCCGGTGTACCAGTCGCCGCTGGTGACCCAGCTGGTGAACAAGGTTCTCGTCGACGGCAAGCGCTCGGTCGCCGAGTCGATCGTCTACGGCGCCCTCGAGGGCTGCCGGACGAAGACCGACACCGACCCGGTCGTCACGCTCAAGCGGGCGCTGGACAACGTCAAGCCCGCCCTCGAGGTCCGCAGCCGCCGCGTCGGTGGTGCGACCTACCAGGTCCCGGTCGAGGTCCGTGCCTCACGGAGCACCACGCTGGGCCTGCGCTGGCTGATCCAGTACAGCCGCGCTCGTCGTGAGAAGACGATGACCGAGCGCCTGATGAACGAGCTCCTCGACGCCAGCAACGGCCTCGGTGCCGCGGTGAAGCGCCGCGAGGACACGCACAAGATGGCCGAGTCGAACAAGGCCTTCGCGCACTACCGCTGGTAAGTGCGACCGCGGCTGGCTCCGCCAGCCCCCGCGGCCGGCGGGTAGTCCGGGCCACCCCCTGGACACCGCACGCGGACTGCGAACCAAAGAGGAGACGAGACAGATGGCCGACAGCCAGGCCCAGCTCGCCAAGACCCGCAACATCGGGATCATGGCGCACATCGACGCCGGCAAGACCACGACGACCGAGCGCATCCTCTTCTACACCGGTATCAACTACAAGATCGGTGAGGTCCACGACGGCGCGGCCACGATGGACTGGATGGAGCAGGAGCAGGAGCGCGGCATCACCATCACGTCCGCCGCGACGAAGTGCTCCTGGAACGGTCACGACATCAACATCATCGACACCCCGGGGCACGTCGACTTCACCGTCGAGGTGGAGCGGTCTCTGCGGGTGCTCGACGGTGCCGTCGCCGTCTACGACGGGGTCGCCGGCGTCGAGCCGCAGACCGAGCAGGTGTGGCGGCAGGCCGAGAAGTACGGCGTCCCGCGCATGTGCTTCGTCAACAAGCTCGACCGCACCGGCGCGGACTTCTTCCGCTGCGTCGACATGATGGTCGAGCGGCTCGCTGCCAACCCGCTGGTCCTGCAGCTGCCGATCGGTGCCGAGGCCGACTTCATCGGCGTCGTCGACCTGGTCCAGATGCGTGCGCTCACCTGGCGTGGCGAGACGCAGATGGGTGAGGACTACGCGGTCGAGGAGATCCCCGCCGAGCTCGCCGACCAGGCCGCCGAGTACCGCGAGAAGCTGCTCGAGGGCATCGCCGACTTCGACGACGAGCTCATGGAGGCCTACCTCGGTGGGGAGGAGATCTCCGTCGAGCGCCTGAAGGCCGCGATCCGCAAGGCGACCATCGCCGCGCAGGTCAACCCGGTCCTCACCGGCACGGCGTTCAAGAACAAGGGCATCCAGCCCCTGCTCGACGCGGTCACCGACTACCTGCCCAGCCCGCTGGACATCGAGGCGATCGTCGGCACCGCGCTGGACGGCGAGACCGAGGTCCTGCGGCACGCCGACGAGAGCGAGCCGTTCTCCGCGCTGGCCTTCAAGATCCAGACCGACCAGCACCTCGGCAAGCTGACCTACATCCGGGTCTACTCCGGCAAGATCAACTCCGGGTCCCCGGTGCTCAACAGCACCAAGGACCGCAAGGAGCGGATCGGCAAGATCTACCAGATGCACGCCAACAAGCGCGAGGAGCGCGAGGGTGTGGGTGCCGGTCAGATCGTCGCCGTCGTCGGCCTGAAGCAGACCACCACGGGTGACACGCTCAGCGACCCGCAGAAGCCGGTCATCCTGGAGTCGATGACGTTCCCGGCGCCGGTCATCTCGGTCGCGATCGAGCCGAAGACCAAGAGCGACCAGGAGAAGCTCGGCACGGCCATCCAGAAGCTGGCCGAGGAGGACCCGACCTTCCAGGTCCGCCTCGACGAGGAGACCGGTCAGACGGTCATCTCCGGCATGGGCGAGCTCCACCTGGAGATCCTCGTCGACCGCATGCGGCGCGAGTTCAAGGTCGAGGCCAACGTCGGCAAGCCGCAGGTGGCCTACCGCGAGACGATCCGCAAGAGGGTCGAGAAGTACGACTACACCCACAAGAAGCAGACCGGTGGGTCCGGTCAGTTCGCGAAGGTGCAGGTCACCCTCGAGCCGCTCGAGGTGAGTGGCGACGGCCCGACCTACGAGTTCGAGAACGCCGTCACCGGTGGTCGCATCCCGCGGGAGTACATCCCGTCGGTGGACCAGGGGATCCAGGACGCCATGCAGTACGGGGTCCTCGCCGGCTACCCGCTGGTCGGCGTCAAGGCGATCCTGGTCGACGGCCAGTACCACGAGGTCGACTCCTCGGAGATGGCCTTCAAGATCGCCGGCTCGATGGTCTTCAAGGAGGCCGCACGCAAGGCCAGCCCGGCCCTGCTCGAGCCGCTCATGGCCGTCGAGGTCGTCACCCCCGAGGACTACATGGGTGACGTCATCGGCGACCTGAACTCCCGGCGCGGCACCATCCAGGCGATGGAGGAGCGCTCCGGCGCCCGTGTCGTCCGGGCCCTGGTCCCGCTCTCGGAGATGTTCGGCTACGTGGGCGACCTGCGCAGCCGCACCCAGGGGCGGGCGAGCTACACCATGGTGTTCGACTCGTACGCCGAGGTCCCGCAGAACGTCGCCAAGGAGATCATCGCCAAGGCGACCGGCGAGTGACCTGCCGGGTGGGGGTACACCCCGCCCGGCCCCCCAGCCAGCCCACCCCAGAGTTCGCGCACGACTGCGACACCACGAGGAGAGGAACCCAGTGGCCAAGGCCAAGTTCGAGCGGACCAAGCCGCACGTCAACATCGGCACCATCGGGCACATCGACCACGGCAAGACCACGCTGACCGCGGCGATCACCAAGGTGCTGCACGACAAGTACCCGGACCTCAACGAGGCGTCCGCCTTCGACTCGATCGACAAGGCGCCCGAGGAGAAGGCCCGTGGCATCACGATCTCGATCGCGCACGTCGAGTACCAGACCGAGAGCCGGCACTACGCGCACGTCGACTGCCCCGGTCACGCCGACTACATCAAGAACATGATCACCGGTGCGGCGCAGATGGACGGCGCCATCCTGGTGGTCGCGGCGACCGACGGTCCGATGCCGCAGACCAAGGAGCACGTCCTCCTGGCCCGTCAGGTCGGCGTCCCCTACATCGTCGTGGCGCTCAACAAGGCCGACATGGTCGACGACGAGGAGATCCTCGAGCTCGTCGAGCTCGAGGTGCGCGAGCTGCTCAGCGAGTACGAGTTCCCGGGCGACGACGTCCCCGTGGTCCGCGTCTCGGCGCTGAAGGCCCTCGAGGGCGACGCCGAGTGGGGCAACAAGCTCATGGAGCTCATGGACGCGGTCGACTCCGCGATCCCCGAGCCGCTGCGTGAGATCGACAAGCCCTTCCTCATGCCCGTCGAGGACGTCTTCACCATCACCGGCCGCGGCACCGTCGTGACCGGTCGTGTGGAGCGTGGCATCGTCAAGGTGTCCGAGGAGATCGAGATCGTCGGCATCCGTCCGAGCTCGACCAAGACGACCGTCACCGGCGTCGAGATGTTCCGCAAGCTGCTCGACCAGGGCCAGGCCGGCGACAACGTCGGGCTGCTGCTGCGCGGCATCAAGCGCGAGGACGTCGAGCGCGGCCAGGTCGTGGTGAAGCCGGGTTCCATCACCCCGCACACCAACTTCGAGGCCTCGGTCTTCATCCTCTCGAAGGACGAGGGCGGCCGTCACACGCCGTTCTTCAACAACTACCGTCCCCAGTTCTACTTCCGGACGACGGACGTGACGGGTGTGGTGACCCTGCCCGCCGGCACCGAGATGGTCATGCCGGGCGACAACACCGACATGACGGTCGAGCTGATCCAGCCGATCGCCATGGAGGAGGGCCTGAAGTTCGCCATCCGTGAGGGTGGCCGGACGGTCGGCGCTGGTCGCGTCACCAAGATCATCAAGTAACACCCCGGACGGGCGGCGGCCGACTGCGGCCGCCGCCCGTTCCTGGGCGGGGAACCGCCCATCCCGCTGGGGCCTGACCGGATCACGGTTCGGACCACCCGGCGTTCCCAGCTAGTACAGACACCGATCGGCAGGAGCA
The DNA here is from genome assembly GCF_900215145.1 of Geodermatophilus sabuli. Classification (GTDB taxonomy): domain Bacteria; phylum Actinomycetota; class Actinomycetes; order Mycobacteriales; family Geodermatophilaceae; genus Geodermatophilus; species Geodermatophilus sabuli. Next base: position 364,984 of record NZ_OBDO01000002.1, read on the forward strand.
GAAGACAGCGATGGCGGGACAGAAGATCCGCATCCGGCTGAAGGCCTACGACCACGAGGCGATCGACGCCTCGGCGCGGCGCATCGTCGAGACGGTGACCAAGACCGGTGCGCGCGTCGTCGGCCCGGTGCCGCTGCCGACGGAGAAGAACGTGTACTGCGTCATCCGGTCCCCGCACAAGTACAAGGACTCGCGGGAGCACTTCGAGATGCGTACGCACAAGCGGCTCATCGACATCCTCGACCCGACGCCGAAGACGGTCGACGCGCTCATGCGCATCGACCTGCCGGCTTCGGTCGACGTCAACATCCAGTAAGGGCAGTCAGCAGACATGGCGAGCACATTCCGTGGTCTCCTCGGCGAGAAGCTGGGCATGACCCAGGTCTTCGACGAGAACAACCGCATCGTGCCGGTGACCGTCGTCAAGGCGGGTCCGTGTGTGGTGACCCAGGTGCGCACCCCCGAGGTCGACGGCTACTCCGCCGTCCAGCTCGGATTCGGTGAGATCGACCCGCGCAAGGTGAACAGGCCCGAGGGTGGGCACTTCGCCAAGGCGGGCGTCACGCCGCGCCGGCACCTGGTGGAACTGCGCACCGCGGACGCCTCGAGCTACACGGTCGGCCAGGAGCTGACCGCCGAGGTCCTCGACGGCGTCGCGAAGGTCGACGTCATCGGCACCAGCAAGGGCAAGGGCACCGCCGGCGTCATGAAGCGTCACGGCTTCAAGGGCCTCGGCGCGGCGCACGGCACCCAGCGCAAGCACCGGTCGCCCGGTTCCATCGGCGGGGCCTCGACCCCCGGCCGCGTCTTCAAGGGCCTGCGCATGGCCGGCCGCATGGGCGCGGTGAAGACGACGACCCTGTCGCTCAACGTGCACAAGGTGGACGCCGAGCGCGGGCTGCTGCTGATCAAGGGCGCGATCCCGGGCCCGAAGGGCGGGCTCGTGCTCGTCCGGTCGGCCGTCAAGGGCGGCCCCGTGGGGAGTGACAACCAGTGACCCAGTCCACCGAGACCCGGACCGACCGTGAGGTCGACGTCCGGACCCCGGCGGGGGAGACCGCCGGCAGCGTGACGCTGCCCGGTGAGCTCTTCGACGCGTCGGCCAACGTCTCGCTCATGCACCAGGTCGTGGTGGCCCAGCTGGCCGCCGCTCGCCAGGGCACGCACGCGACCAAGACCCGCGGTCAGGTCAGCGGCGGTGGCGCCAAGCCGTACCGGCAGAAGGGCACCGGCCGCGCCCGCCAGGGCTCGACCCGCGCTCCGCAGTTCGAGGGCGGTGGCACCGTCCACGGGCCGCAGCCCCGCGACTACACCCAACGGACCCCCAAGAAGATGAAGGCCGCCGCCCTCCGCGGTGCCCTCTCCGACCGGGCCCGTGAGAACCGCGTGCACGTGGTGAGCACCTTCGTCGACGGGGACGCCCCGAAGACGAAGGCCGCGCTGGCCACCCTCGAGGCGATCACCTCCGCCAAGCGGGTCCTGGTCGTCCTCGACCACGACGACGTCCTCAACTGGGTGAGCCTGCGCAACGTGCCGCAGGTGCACCTGATCGAGGCCGGGCAGCTCAACACCTACGACGTGCTGGTCTCCGACGAGGTGGTCTTCACCGAGACCGCCCTCGCCGAGTTCGTGGCCGGTCCGACGTCCGGCAAGCGCCGTGGGGTGGAGAAGCCCGACCTCACGACGCCCGACGTCCCCGGCGCCATCCCGTCGATCCAGCCGGCCCAGGGCACCACCGACCTGGACCTCGACAGCGACACCACCGAGGAGAAGCCGGCGAGCGAGCTCGCGAGCTCGCCCGAGGGCACAGCAGCGCCGCTCACGCGGCCGACGAGCGCCAGCGAGGAGACCAAGTGAGCGTCCGCGACCCCCGGGACGTCCTGCTGTCCCCGGTCATCTCGGAGAAGAGCTACGGGCTGCTGGACGACAACCAGTACACGTTCATCGTGCTGCCCGAGGCCAACAAGACGCAGATCAAGATCGCGGTCGAGCAGATCTTCAACGTGAAGGTGCTCGGCGTGAACACGATCAACCGCCAGGGCAAGCGCAAGCGGGCCAAGGGTGGGATGGGCAAGCGGAAGGACACCAAGCGCGCCATCGTGTCCCTCGCCCCCGGCGACCGCATCGAGATCTTCGGTGGTCCCGGCGCCTGAGCGCCGGGACCGTTCGGACCAGAGATAGAGGACTGAGTCAGCAATGGCTATCCGCAAGTACAAGCCGACGACGCCGGGCCGCCGCGGCTCCAGCGTCGCCGACTTCGCCGAGGTCACCCGCGACCATCCCGAGAAGTCGCTGGTCCGACCGCTGCACGGTCGCGGCGGGCGCAACGTCCACGGGAAGGTCACGGCGCGACACCAGGGCGGCGGGCACAAGCGTGCCTACCGGGTGATCGACTTCCGCCGGGCCGACAAGGACGGCGTGCCGGCCAAGGTCGCGCACATCGAGTACGACCCCAACCGCACCTCGCGCATCGCGCTGCTGCACTTCGCCGACGGCGAGAAGCGGTACATCATCGCGCCGGCCCGCCTGAAGCAGGGTGACACGGTGGAGTGCGGCCCCGCGGCCGACATCAAGCCGGGCAACAACCTGCCGCTGCGGAACATCCCGGTGGGCACCGTGGTTCATGCCATCGAGCTCCGTCCCGGTGGCGGCGCGAAGATCGCCCGCTCGGCCGGTACCAGCGTCCAGCTGGTCGCCCGTGAGGGCCGTCTCGCGCAGCTGCGCATGCCGTCGGGCGAGATCCGCAACGTCGACGTCCGCTGCCGCGCGACCGTCGGCGAGGTGGGCAACGCCGAGCAGTCGAACATCAACTGGGGCAAGGCCGGCCGCATGCGGTGGAAGGGCAAGCGCCCGACCGTCCGTGGTGTCGCCATGAACCCGGTGGACCACCCGCACGGCGGTGGTGAGGGCAAGACCTCCGGTGGTCGCCACCCGGTGAACCCGAAGGGCAAGCCGGAGGGCCGGACGCGCAAGCGGAAGGCCAGTGACGCCCTGATCGTGCGCCGCCGGCGCACCAACAAGAAGCGCTGAGCGGGTAGAGGAGTCCGACAGACATGCCACGCAGCCTGAAGAAGGGCCCGTTCGTCGACGATCACCTGCTCAAGAAGGTGGACGCGCAGAACGACAAGGGCACCAAGACCGTCATCCGCACCTGGTCGCGTCGCTCGACGATCATCCCCGACATGCTCGGGCACACGATCGCCGTGCACGACGGCCGCAAGCACGTCCCGGTCTTCGTGACCGAGGCGATGGTCGGGCACAAGCTCGGCGAGTTCGCGCCCACGCGCACCTTCCGTGGGCACATCAAGGACGACCGCCGGTCCCGGCGCGGCTGACCAGGTAGAGAGAGATTCCAATGACTTCCCAGGTGGGACAGGAGACGCCGGTCGCCCGGGCCACGGCCCGGTTCGTCCGCGTCACCCCCATGAAGGCACGCCGGGTGGTGGACCTCATCCGCTACCTGCCGACCGACGAGGCCCTGGCGCTGCTGCGGTTCGCCCCGCAGGCCGCCAGTGAGCCGGTGCTCAAGGTGGTGGCCAGCGCCGTCGCGAACGCCGAGCACAACCTGCGGCTGGACCCGGCCGCCCTGGTCGTGAGCGCCGCGTACGTCGACGAGGGCCCGACGCTCAAGCGGATCCGTCCGCGGGCGCAGGGCCGTGCGTTCCGCATCAACAAGCGGACCTCGCACATCACCGTCGAGGTCGCGGAGGTGACCGCCAGCGACGAGCTCGCCGGCAAGTCGCGCACCGCTCGCCGCCGTACCGGCCAGTCCGGCCCGGCCACCCAGCAGCAGAAGAGCAACACGAGGGGAGGGACCCGCTAGTGGGTCAGAAGGTCAACCCGCACGGGTTCCGGCTCGGCATCACCACCGACTACAAGTCCCGGTGGTACGCCGACAAGCTCTACAAGGACTACGTCAAGGAAGACGTCGCCATCCGCAAGCTCATGTCCAAGGGCATGGAGCGGGCCGGCATCTCCAAGGTCGAGATCGAGCGCACCCGTGACCGGGTCCGCGTCGACATCCACACCGCCCGGCCGGGCATCGTCATCGGCCGTCGCGGTGCGGAGGCCGACCGCATCCGCGGCGAGCTCGAGAAGCTCACCGGCAAGCAGGTGCAGCTGAACATCCTCGAGGTGAAGAACCCCGAGTCGGACGCGCAGCTGGTCGCCCAGGGCGTCGCCGAGCAGCTCTCCAGCCGGGTGAGCTTCCGTCGCGCCATGCGCAAGGCCATGCAGTCGGCCCAGCGCAGCCCGCAGGTCAAGGGCATCCGAGTGCAGTGCTCCGGGCGCCTCGGCGGCACCGAGATGAGCCGGTCGGAGTTCTACCGCGAGGGTCGCGTGCCGCTGCACACGCTCCGCGCGAACATCGACTACGGCATCTACGAGGCCCGCACCACCTTCGGCCGCATCGGCGTGAAGGTGTGGATCTACAAGGGCGACGTCAGCGGCTCGCGTGCCGAGCGTGAGGCCCTCGAGGCCCTCGCCGCCCGTCAGCAGCGCCGCGAGCGCGCCCAGCGTCCGCAGCGCCGGTCCGGGTCCTCCGGCACCACCGCCGGTGGCACCGAGGCCGGCCGCGCAGCGGCCGAGTCGACGACCGGGCCGGCCGTGGACACCACCGACGCCGTCGTGGCACAGACCTCCGGCGAGATCGCGCCGGAGCAGACCGTCGCCGAGGCGGCCGGCCCCGAGGCCACCGCTGCCGCGGAGACGACGGCCACCGAGAACACGGAGGGCTGACACGTGCTGATCCCACGGCGCGTCAAGCACCGCAAGCAGCACCACCCGAGCCGTTCGGGTCGTGCCAAGGGCGGCACCGAGATCAACTTCGGTGAGTACGCCATCCAGGCCCTCGAGCCGGCGTACGTGACCAACCGGCAGATCGAGTCCGCTCGTATCGCCATGACCCGGCACATCCGTCGTGGCGGGAAGGTCTGGATCTCCATCTACCCGGACCGCCCCCTCACCAAGAAGCCCGCCGAGACCCGCATGGGTTCCGGTAAGGGCTCGCCCGAGTGGTGGGTCGCCAACGTCAAGCCGGGCCGGATCATGTTCGAGCTGTCCGGTGTCGCCGAGCCCGTGGCCCGCGAGGCCATGCGCCGCGCGATCCACAAGCTGCCGATGAAGTGCCGTTTCATCACTCGTGAAGGAGAGGCGTGATGGCCGCCGGTCTGACCGCTCCCGAGCTGCGCGAGCTCTCTGCTGACGAGCTCGCCTCGCGGCTGCGCGAGTCGAAGGAAGAACTGTTCAACCTGCGGTTCCAGGTGGCCACCGGTCAGCTGGACAACAACAGGCGGCTGCAGACCGTCCGCCGCGACATCGCCCGGATCTACACGATCATGCGCGAGCGCGAGCTGGGTCTCTCGGTCGCCCCGAACGAGGGTGTGGCATGAGCGAGACGCAGACGACTGCGACCGGCCCCGGCCTCCCCGGCCGCGGCTACCGCAAGGTCCGCGAGGGCCTCGTGGTCAGCGACAAGATGGACAAGACGATCGTCGTCGAGGTCGAGGACCGCGTGAAGCACGGCCTCTACGGCAAGGTCATCCGTCGCACCAGCAAGCTGAAGGCCCACGACGAGCAGGAGGTCGCCGGCATCGGCGACCGCGTGCAGATCATGGAGACCCGGCCGACGTCGGCCACCAAGCGGTGGCGGCTGGTCGAGGTCGTCGAGAAGGCCAAGTAGGTCCTGCGGGGCCCGGGCGGGCCTCGTGAGACGTGGCCCTCCGGGGCTGGTCCAGGAGCAGGTACTCTGGACGACTGGCGCGCCCCACGGGTGCGCGCCCATCCCGGTACTCGTGCTCGGACGCACCGGCGGCAGAACGCTGCCGGTGCGTCCGCACGTGGGTATCGGACAGCCGGTTCACCGTTCCGGCCCGGCTGTCACCACTGAGATTTGGGAGTAGGACGTGATCCAGCAGGAGTCGCGACTGCGGGTCGCCGACAACACCGGTGCAAAGGAGATCCTCTGCATCCGGGTGCTCGGCGGATCCGGGCGACGCTACGCGGGCATCGGCGACATCATCGTCGCCACCGTGAAGGACGCGCTGCCGGGTGCCGGCGTCAAGCGGGGCGACGTGGTCAAGGCCGTCGTCGTCCGCACGGTCAAGGAGCGTCGTCGTCCGGACGGCTCCTACATCCGCTTCGACGAGAACGCCGCGGTCATCATCCGCGACAGCGGCGACCCGCGCGGTACGCGCATCTTCGGCCCGGTCGGCCGCGAGCTGCGTGACAAGCGCTTCATGCGGATCATCTCGCTCGCCCCGGAGGTGCTGTGATCATGGCGGACAAGACGCCGTCGATGAAGGTGAAGAAGGGCGACACCGTCGTCGTGCTGTCCGGCAAGGACAAGGGCGCCAAGGGCCGGGTCATCGCTGCCTACCCGAAGCTGCAGAAGGTCCTCGTCGAGGGCGTGGGCCGGGTCAAGAAGCACACCCGGATCAGCTCCAACCAGCGTGGTGCCCAGTCGGGCGGGATCGTCACGCAGGAGGCTCCCATCCACGTGAGCAACGTGATGGTGATCGACTCCGAGGACAAGCCGACCCGGGTCGGTTACCGCAAGGACGAGGAAGGCCGCAGCATCCGGGTCTCGCGGCGCACCGGTAAGGACCTCTGACGGCCATGAGCGCACCCACCCGTGAGCTGCCCCGCATGCTCGCCCACTACCGCGAGCAGATCGCCCCGGCGCTGCAGTCGGAGTTCAACTACGACAACGTCATGCAGATCCCGCGGCTGACGAAGATCGTCGTCAACATGGGCGTCGGCGAGGCGACCCGTGACGCGAAGCTGATGGACGGCGCGGTCCGTGACCTCACCGCCATCACCGGCCAGAAGCCGGCCGTCGTCCGCGCCCGCAAGTCCATCGCGCAGTTCAAGCTCCGCGAGGGCATGCCGATCGGCGCGAAGGTCACCCTGCGCGGTGACCGCATGTGGGAGTTCCTGGACCGGCTGCTGTCGCTGGCCCTGCCCCGCATCCGTGACTTCCGCGGGCTCAACTCGCAGCAGTTCGACGGTCACGGCAACTACACGTTCGGCCTGACCGAGCAGTCGATGTTCCGCGAGATCGACGTCGACAAGATCGACCGTCCCCGCGGTATGGACATCACGCTGGTCACCACCGCCACGAACGACGAGGAGGGTCGCGAGCTCCTCCGCCTGCTGGGCTTCCCGTTCGCCGGCTCGCCCGTCGTGACCACCACCCGCTGAGCCGGGGCGAGGAGACACTCAGATGGCCAAGAAGGCGCTGATCAACAAGGCGGCCCGCAAGCCGAAGTTCGCGGTCCGCGGGTACACCCGCTGCCAGCGGTGCGGTCGCCCGCACTCGGTGTTCCGCAAGTTCGGCCTGTGCCGGATCTGCCTCCGGGAGATGGCCCACGCGGGCGAGCTCCCGGGCGTGCGCAAGTCCAGCTGGTGAAGTAAGAGGACCCCGTCCTCCCCACCCTCCGCAAGCTCAGGGTGGGACCCGGGACGGGGCCATACGGTGGCCCTGCAGCGGGGCCGCTCCAGCACGTCACCAATCGAGCACCACCGATCGCCGAGAGGCCCACGCGTACAGCGTGAGGAACCGCGGCGAGAGAGGCACCACACCCCATGACGATGACCGACCCGATCGCGGACATGCTCACGCGGATCCGGAACGCCAACCAGGCGTACCACGACTCCACGACCATGCCGTCGTCGAAGTTGAAGACGCACATCGCCGAGATCCTCCAGCAGGAGGGCTACATCGCCGGCTGGACCGTCAACGAGGTCGAGAAGGACGGCACCACCCGCAAGGAGCTGGTCGTCGACCTCAAGTACGGCCCCAACCGTGAGCGGAGCATCGCCGGCGTCCGGCGCGTCTCCAAGCCCGGTCTGCGGGTGTACGCCAAGTCCACCGCACTGCCCAAGGTGCTCGGCGGCCTCGGGGTGGCCATCATCTCCACCTCGACCGGGCTGCTCACCGACCGGCAGGCGAACAAGAAGGGCGTGGGTGGGGAAGTCCTCGCCTACGTCTGGTAAGGGAGCGAGCAGATGTCACGGATCGGACGACTCCCGATTCCCGTGCCCGGTGGCGTGGACGTCGCGGTCGACGGTCGGACGGTCAGCGTGAAGGGCCCCAAGGGCTCGCTGACCCACACCGTCGCAGCGCCCATCACCGTCGAGCGCGGCGAGGACGGCACGCTGAGCGTGCAGCGCCCCAACGACGAGCGGGAGAGCCGGGCCCTGCACGGGCTGTCGCGCACCCTGATCGCCAACATGATCACCGGCGTGACCGAGGGGTACACCAAGACCCTCGAGATCGTCGGCGTCGGTTACCGCGTCGCGGCCAAGGGCTCGGACCTCGAGTTCGCCCTCGGGTACAGCCACCCGGTGCCGGTGAAGGCCCCGGAGGGCATCACCTTCACCGTCGAGTCCCCGACCCGCCTGCGGGTGACCGGCATCGACAAGCAGCAGGTGGGCCAGGTCGCGGCCAACATCCGCAAGCTGCGCCGCCCCGACCCGTACAAGGGCAAGGGCGTGCGCTACCAGGGTGAGGTCGTCAAGCGCAAGGTCGGGAAGACGGGTAAGTGATGGCACAGACCGAGAAGGCGGCCGCTCGGGTGCACAAGCCCGTCGGCACCGACATCAGCACCGCACGGCGGGTCTCCCGCCTGCGCCGGCACAACCGGCTGCGCAAGCGGGTCTCGGGCACGCCGGAGCGTCCGCGCCTGGTGGTCCACCGCAGCTCGCGGCACATCCACGTCCAGGTGGTCGACGACACCGTCGGCCGTACCCTGGTCAGCGCCTCGACGCTGGACCCGAGCCTGCGCGCCGCCGAGGGGGACAAGTCCACCCTGGCCCGCCAGGTGGGGGCCCTCGTCGCCGAGCGTGCCAAGGCCGCCGGGATCGCGGCGGTCGTCTTCGACCGCGGCGGCAACCGGTACCACGGCCGCATCGCGGCGCTGGCGGACGGCGCCCGCGAGGGCGGGCTGGACTTCTGATGAGCTACACCGCGAACGAGCAGATCGAGAGGGACGTCTGATGCCAGGACCACAGCGACGCGGCGGCGGCGCCGGCGGCGGTAACGACCGCCGCGACCGTCGTGACGGCGGGCGGGGGCCCGGCGGCGCGCCTGCCGAGAAGAGCAACTTCATCGAGCGCGTGGTGGCCATCAACCGCGTGTCCAAGGTCGTCAAGGGTGGTCGGCGCTTCAGCTTCACCGCCCTGGTGATCGTGGGCGACGGTGACGGCACCGTGGGCGTCGGCTACGGCAAGGCCAAGGAGGTGCCCGCGGCGATCGCCAAGGGCGTCGAGGAGGCCAAGAAGCACTTCTACAAGGTGCCCCGCATCGCCAGCACCATCCCGCACCCGGTGCAGGGTGAGGCGGCGGCCGGTGTGGTGCTGCTCAAGCCGGCCAGCCCCGGTACCGGTGTCATCGCCGGCGGCCCGGTGCGCGCCGTGCTCGAGTGCGCCGGCATCCACGACGTGCTGTCCAAGAGCCTCGGGTCCTCCAACCCGATCAACATCGTGCACGCGACGATGCAGGCGCTGAAGGACCTCGTCCGTCCCGAGGAGATCGCGGCGCGCCGCGGCCTGCCCCTGGAGGACGTCGCCCCGGCGGCCATGCTCCGTGCACGTGCGGGCCAGGGGGTCTGACATGGCGCAGCTCAAGGTCACCCAGGTCAAGTCCGCGATCGGGACCAAGCCGAACCAGCGTCAGACGCTGCGCTCGCTCGGCCTCAAGAGGATCAACGACTCGGTCGTGCAGGAGGACCGTCCCGAGATCCGCGGGATGGTCGCGACGGTGCCGCACCTGGTCGCCGTCGAAGAGATCAGCTGAACCGCGGCTGAGTAGGGACATCTCATGACTCTCAAGGTCCACCACCTGCGTCCGGCCCCGGGCGCCCACACCGCCAAGACCCGCGTGGGTCGCGGTGAGGGCTCCAAGGGCAAGACCGCGGGCCGCGGCACCAAGGGCACCGGCGCGCGGGGCAACACCTCCGCGCGGTTCGAGGGCGGACAGACGCCGCTGCACATGCGGCTGCCCAAGCTCTCGGGCTTCAAGAACCCGAACAAGGTCGTCTTCCAGGTCGTCAACCTCGACCGGATCGCGGCGCTGTTCCCCCAGGGCGGTTCGGTCAACCCCGACACCCTCGCCGACGCCGGCGCCGTGCGCCGCGGCCAGCCGGTGAAGGTGCTGGGCACCGGCGACCTGGGCGGGGTAGAGGTGCACGTGCACGCGCACGCGTTCTCGTCGTCCGCCGCTGAGAAGATCAGCGCGGCCGGGGGCAGCACCACCCGCATCTGAGCGCTGATGACCCCCGGGGCGCGTCTCTCCGCGAGACGCACCCCGGGGGTCGTCTGCTGCCCGGCCCGGACGCGCCCGCGCCGGGTCACCGACGGGGCGGACGGCGCGCGGCGCCCGTGTGGACGGGCCCTCGGCCGGATCCGCCCCTCCCGTTGCTAACCTCATCCGACCGAGTAGGGGAGGGCACGTGCTGCAGGCGTTCGCCGCGGCGTTCCGGACGCCAGACCTCCGGCGCAAGCTGCTGTTCTCCCTGGCGATCATCGCCGTGTACCGGCTGGGCGCCCAGATACCGGGGCCCGGGGTCTCCGTGGCGGCGATCAACAGCTGCCTGGAGGCCGCGCAGGCCTCCGACCAGCGGGACCTCTACTCCCTGGTCAACCTCTTCTCCGGCGGCGCGCTGCTGAGGCTGTCGATCTTCGCGCTCGGGATCATGCCGTACATCACGGCGAGCATCATCGTGCAGCTGCTGGTCGTGGTCATCCCGCGGTTCGAGCAGCTGAAGAAGGAAGGGCAGTCGGGTCAGGCCAAGCTGACCCAGTACACCCGCTACCTGACCATCGCCCTCGCGGTCCTGCAGAGCACCGGTGTCATCGCCCTGGCCCGCAGCGGTCAGCTGTTCCCGAACTGCTCGCAGGACATCATCCCGTCGGACTCCATCTGGACGACGGTGGTCCTGGTCGTCGCGATGACCGCCGGCACCGCCGTCATCATGTGGCTGGGTGAACTGCTGACGGAGAAGGGGATCGGCAACGGCATGTCCGTGCTGATCTTCACCTCCATCGCGGCCCGCATCCCGGCCGAGGGTGGGCAGATCCTGCAGACCCGCGGTGGCTTCGTGTTCGCGCTGGTGTGCCTGCTGGCCGTCGTGATCATCACCTCGGTGGTGTACGTGGAGCAGGCGCAGCGCCGGATCCCCGTCCAGTACGCCAAGCGCATGGTCGGCCGCCGCATGTACGGCGGGACGTCGACCTACCTGCCGCTGAAGGTGAACCAGGCCGGCGTCATCCCGGTCATCTTCGCCTCGTCGCTGCTCTACCTGCCGCAGCTGATCACCCAGCTGCAGGGTGACGAGACCGGCCCGGTCCGGCGGTTCTTCGAGAACTACGTCATCGACCAGAGCAGCCCGGTCCACATCGCCGTGTACTTCGGCCTCATCGTGTTCTTCACGTACTTCTACGTGTCGATCACGTTCAACCCGGAGGAGCGGGCCGAGGACATGAAGCGCTACGGCGGCTTCATCCCCGGCATCCGCCCCGGTCGCCCGACCGCGGAGTACCTGCAGTACGTGCTCTCCCGGATCACCCTCCCCGGGTCGATCTACCTGGGCCTGGTGGCAGTGTTGCCCAACCTGTTCCTCTCCATCACGCAGGAGGGACAGAACCAGAACTTCCCGTTCGGCGGGACCGCGGTGTTGATCATGGTGGGAGTGGGGTTGGAGACGGTGAAGCAGATCGAGACGCAACTCAACCAGCGCAACTACGAAGGGTTCCTGAAGTAGTGCGCGTCGTGCTGCTCGGCCCTCCGGGCGCGGGCAAGGGCACCCAGGCGCAGGTCATCGCCGGCCGGCTCGGTGTGCCGGCCATCTCCACGGGCGACATCTTCCGGGCCAACGTCAGCGGGCAGACCGAGCTCGGCCTCAAGGCCAAGGTCTACATGGACGCCGGCGACCTGGTGCCCGACGAGGTCACCGTGGCCATGGTCAAGGACCGGTTGGCCGAGCCCGACGCCAAGGGCGGGTTCCTGCTCGACGGTTTCCCGCGCACCATCCCGCAGGCCGAGCAGCTGCGCGCCTCCCTGCAGGACCTGGGGCACGGCCTGGACCGGGTGCTCGAGCTGGTCGTCGAGGAGGAGGAGCTGGTGCGCCGGCTCTCCGGCCGGCGGATGCTGGTCGACGGCGAGTGGGTGCAGCGCGAGGACGACAGGCCCGAGACGGTGCGGCACCGCCTGAAGGTCTACCGGGAACAGACCGAGCCGCTGTCGGGGTTCTACGAGGCCGAGGGGCTGCTCACGCGCATCGACGCCATCGGCGCGGTCGACGAGGTCACCGAGCGGGCGCTGCGCGCGCTCGGGTGGCCCGACGGCGGAGGGCAGCCGGACGCGACGACCGGGCAGCCCAGCGCAGGCTGAGGGGCGGCGGCGCACATGACGGCCGCCGGACTCCTCGGCCGGCTGCCGCTGCTGGCGAAGTGGAGTGGACGGATGATCCAGATCAAGACCCCGCACGAGATCGAGCTCATGCGTGCCTCCGGGCTGGTCACGGCGGGTGCCCTGAAGGCCGTCCGGGCGGCCGTGCGGCCGGGCGTCAGCACCAAGGAGCTCGACGCCGTCGCCGAGGACCACATCCGGTCCCAGGGCGCGGTGCCCAACTTCCTGGGCTACCACGGCTTCACCGGCACCATCTGCGCGTCGATCAACGACGAGATCGTCCACGGCATCCCGAACGCCGAGCGCCGGCTGGCCGAGGGGGACAACATCTCCATTGACTGCGGCGCCATCCTCGCCGGCTGGCACAGTGACTCCGCGATCACGGTGACGGTGGGGGAGCCCTCGACGGAGGACGCCGCGCTGCTCGAGGTCACGGAGCGGTCGATGTGGGCTGGCCTGGCGAAGGCCGTCGCCGGGGGCCGGCTGACCGACATCAGTCACGCCGTCGAGGAGTCGATCACCGCCGAGCAACACCCCTACGGCATCGTCGACCACTACGGCGGGCACGGGATCGGGACCGAGATGCACCAGGACCCGCACGTGCTGAACTACGGCCGGGCCGGTCGCGGCCCCAAGCTCGTCCCCGGGTTGGTGCTGGCGATCGAGCCGATGGTGACGGTGGGCGACCCCGCAACCGTCGAGCTCGAGGACGGCTGGACCGTGGTGACCAAGGACGGCTCGCGGGCCGCCCACTTCGAGCACACCGTCGCCATCACGCCCGAGGGCCCGTGGGTCCTCACCGCGGAGGACGGCGGCGTGGCGGGTCTGGCCCCCTTCGGGATCACGCCCCGCACCTGATGGAGGACCCCGTCCTCCGCCGGCTCCGGACGGGGCCGCTCGCCGGGAATGCGCGAGCGGTGGGGGTCAGGGACCCTGCTCCCACCCTGGCGGATCACACCGGCCCGGGTTGGAGCGGCACGCCGAGGCGGGGTAGAGTGTCCGTTGGCGTTCGCGCCGTCTTGTCGTCGTGCTGTGGCCGCATGACGCAGGGCGCCCTCGCGAGGACGTCTGCACCATCTGTTCTGCAAACAAGCCGAGCGTGACCGCCGGGATCCGGCGTGGCCGCGCGAGGACCACCAGCACCACCGAGTACGGGAGGCCGTGTAGGGCATGGCGAAGAAGGACGGGGCCATCGAGGTCGAGGGTCGCGTCGTCGAGCCGCTGCCCAACGCGATGTTCCGGGTCGAGTTGCAGAACGGGCACCGGGTGCTCGCCCACATCAGCGGCAAGATGCGACAGCACTACATCCGCATCCTGCCCGAGGACCGCGTGGTCGTGGAGCTCTCGCCCTACGACCTGACCCGCGGTCGCATCGTCTACCGGTACAAGTAACCGCCGCTCCGCGCCGCCCCGACCCGGGCCCGGCGCGTTCGGCACACGATCGACAGGAATGAGGGGCGGCACCGGTGAAGGTCCAGCCGTCGGTGAAGAAGATCTGCGACAAGTGCAAGGTGATCCGCCGGCACGGCCGGGTCATGGTCATCTGCGACAACGCCCGCCACAAGCAGCGGCAGGGCTGAGGGAGTACCTGGACATGGCACGACTGGCCGGCGTCGACCTCCCCCGCGAGAAGCGGATGGAGATCGCGCTCACCTACATCTACGGCATCGGCAAGGCCCACGCGAAGGAGACCCTGGCCGCGACGGGCGTCAGCCCCGACCTGCGCGCCAAGGACCTCAGCGACGAGGACCTGCTGAAGCTGCGTGACTACATCGACGAGCACTTCCGCGTCGAGGGTGACCTGCGCCGCGAGGTGGCGTCCGACATCCGCCGCAAGGTGGAGATCGGCTGCTACCAGGGGCTGCGTCACCGTCGCGGGCTGCCCGTCCACGGTCAGCGCACCCGCACCAACGCGCGCTCGAGCAAGGGCCCGCGCAAGACCATCGCCGGCAAGAAGAAGGCCGGCAAGAAGTAAGCCGCTGTGTGCGCCGCCGTGGCGACCCGTGAGGGCGGGAACGACGGCGCGCAGCGTGCTCATCTGGCCACTGAACTGAAGGAAACCGGAGAGACATGCCTCCCAGGGCTCGTACTGCGGCTGGTGCCAAGAAGGTCCGCCGCAAGGAGAAGAAGAACGTCGCCCACGGCGCCGCGCACATCAAGAGCACGTTCAACAACACGATCGTGTCGATCACCGACCCGACCGGCAACGTGATCAGCTGGGCCTCCGCCGGCCACGTCGGCTTCAAGGGCTCGCGCAAGTCCACGCCGTTCGCGGCGCAGATGGCTGCCGAGAACGCCGCGCGCAAGGCGCAGGAGCACGGCATGCGCAAGGTCGACGTCTTCGTCAAGGGCCCCGGCTCCGGTCGCGAGACGGCCATCCGGTCCCTGCAGGCCACGGGTCTCGAGGTCGGCCAGATCCAGGACGTGACGCCGCAGCCGCACAACGGCTGCCGCCCCAAGAAGCGCCGCCGGGTCTGACCGGCCACTGACGAGACGAACGAGGAGTACCTGACGTGGCCCGTTACACCGGAGCCGACTGCCGCATGTGCCGGCGCGAGAAGATGAAGCTGTTCCTCAAGGGCAGCAAGTGCGAGTCCCCGAAGTGCCCGATCGAGATCCGGCCGTACCCGCCGGGCGAGCACGGCCGGGGCCGCAGCAAGGACAGCGAGTACCTGCTGCAGCTGCGCGAGAAGCAGAAGGCCCGCCGCATCTACGGCGTGCTGGAGAAGCAGTTCCGCGGCTACTACGAAGAGGCCAACAAGAAGTCGGGCAAGACCGGTGAGGTCCTGCTGCAGATCCTCGAGTCGCGCCTGGACAACGTGGTCTACCGGGCCGGCTTCGCCGAGTCCCGCGACATGGCCCGCCAGCTGGTGCGCCACGGCCACATCCGGGTGAACGGCCGCAAGGTCGACATCCCGTCCTACCGGGTGAGCTCCAACGACATCATCGAGGTCGCCGAGAAGTCGCGGCGGATGCTGCCCTTCGAGGTCGCCCAGGCCCGCGCCGGTGAGCGCCCCGTGCCGCCGTGGCTGGAGGTCATCAGCTCCCAGCTGCGCGTGCTCGTGCACAGCGTCCCGGCCCGCCAGGTGATCGACACCCCGGTCCAGGAGCAGCTGATCGTCGAGCTCTACTCCAAGTAAGAGCTCGCCGCCCGGTGCGGGGGTCACGACCCCCGCACCGGGTACCGGCCCCGACGGGCGGACGGATGTCCACCGGGGCCTGCACCACCCCCCTCACGGCGTCATATGGCGGGCGCCGGAGGACCCAGAGGAGAACACCCCCATGCTCATCGCACAGCGCCCGACGCTGACCGAGGAGACCATCTCCGAGCAGCGCTCGCGGTTCGTCATCGAGCCGCTCGAGCCCGGCTTCGGCTACACCCTCGGCAACTCCCTGCGCCGCACCCTCCTGTCCTCGATCCCCGGCGCTGCTGTCACCAGCATCCGGATCGAGGGCACCCTGCACGAGTTCACCACCGTGCCGGGCGTCAAGGAGGACGTCACCGAGATCATCCTGAACCTCAAGGGCCTGGTCGTCAGCTCCGACTCCGACGAGCCGGTGACCATGTACCTGCGCAAGCAGGGTCCCGGTGAGGTGACCGCCGCCGACATCGCGCCCCCGGCCGGTGTCGAGGTGCACAACCCCGAGCTGCACATCGCCACCCTCAACGGCAAGGGCCGGCTCGAGATCGAGCTCGTCGTCGAGCGTGGCCGCGGCTACGTGCCGGCGCCGCAGAACAAGCAGCCCGGCCAGGAGATCGGCCGGATCCCGGTCGACTCCATCTACTCGCCGGTGCTGAAGGTGACCTACGCCGTCGAGGCGACCCGTGTCGAGCAGCGGACGGACTTCGACCGCCTCGTCGTGGACGTCGAGACCAAGCCGTCGATCGCCCCGCGGGACGCCATCGCCAGCGCCGGCTCGACGCTGGTGGAGCTGTTCGGCCTGCTGCGCGAGCTGAACATCGACGCCGAGGGCATCGAGGTCGGCCCGAGCCCGGCCGAGGCCGCCGACATCGCGAACTTCTCGATGCCGATCGAGGACATGGACCTCACCGTCCGGTCCTACAACTGCCTCAAGCGCGAGGGCGTGCACACCGTCGGTGAGCTCGTCACCCGCTCCGAGGCCGACCTGCTCGACATCCGCAACTTCGGGGCCAAGTCGATCGACGAGGTCAAGATGAAGCTCGCGGCCATGGGCCTGGCGCTCAAGGACAGCCCGCCCGGGTTCATCCCCACCTCGGTGGAGAGCTACGACGAGGGCTACGAGACCGACGCCTACCAGCAGCACGGCGAGTACGCGGAGGTCGAGTACAGCGACGGGTCCTACCAGGAGACCGAGCAGCTCTGAGCTGCGCAGCTGTCCGGGCCGGACGGCGGGGCGACCCGCCGTCCGGCACCGCTGTCCGGGCAGCCACACTGAAGCGACGACAGCACCACGGATGATGCAGCCCGGCACCGACCGCCCGGCCGCCTGAGGAAGGACCGACATGCCCACCCCCACCAAGGGCCCCCGTCTCGGCGGGTCCCCCTCGCACGAGCGGCTGATGCTGGCCAACCTGGCCACGTCGCTGTTCGAGCACGGGCGGATCACCACCACCGAGACCAAGGCCAAGCGGCTCCGCCCGCTGGCCGAGAAGCTGGTCACCTTCGCCAAGCGCGGTGACCTGCACGCCCGTCGTCAGGTCATGACGACCATCCGGGACAAGGACGTCGTCCACACCCTCTTCGCGGAGATCGGGCCTCGCTACCAGAACCGTCCCGGTGGCTACACCCGCATCACCAAGGTCGGGCCGCGCAAGGGTGACAACGCCCCCATGGCGGTCATCGAGCTGGTCGAGGCGCTGACCGTGGGCCAGGAGGCCGTCGGCGAGGCCGAGCGCGCCCGCGGCACCCGGTTCGCCACCGGTGCCGGTGCCGCCGCTGCCTCCGGTGAGGTCACCGCCGACGCCCTCGATGCCGCTGACGTCGAGGCCGCCGAGACCACGGCGACCGACGAGGTCGTCACCACCGGCGACGCCGAGGCCACCACGGACGACGCCGACGCCGAGCCCGTGGCCGCTGACGCCCAGTCCCCGGGCGACGCCGAGGGCACGGACGGCGCGCGGTGACTGACCGGGCGAACCCGGGCGAGGGCGGCAACGCCGGCGCCGCCGGGGTGCCCGCCGGTGGCGGTGACCAGGGCGCGACGTCCGTGGGCGAGACCACCGGCCCCGGCGGGGACACCTCCCCGGCCGTCACCGAGGGTCGCGTCGACCCCGAGGCGCAGGAGATCGTCACCGACGTCTACAACCCGGACGGCGAGCGGCAGGACGACGGCGACGTCACCCCCGAGCCGATCGCGGAGAACGGCGTGGTTGTCGAGGGCGACAACGTGTCGGCCGAGCTGGCCGAGGCCGCTGCCGCCGAGGTGAACGCCGCGGAGCTGGGCGATGCTGCCACCGCCAGCCAGCAGGCGCCCGGCGGCGAAGCCGAGCTCGACCCCCAGTGATCCGCTGAGCACCCCTCCCCGGGGTGCTGGAGCCCGCACCGTGCACGACGTCGACGAGCCCGCCACCGTCCCCGGTGGCGGGCTCGTCCGTCTCCGGCTCCGGATCGCCTACGACGGCACCGCGCTGCACGGCTGGGCCCGGCAACCCGCCCAGCGCACCGTGCAGGGTGACCTGGAGGCGGCCCTGCAGACCGTGCTGCGGTGCCCCGTCGAGCTGACCGTGGCGGGCCGCACCGATGCCGGCGTCCACGCGACTGGTCAAGTCGCACACACCGACGTCCCCCGCGAGGCGTGGGACGCGCAGCGAGACCGGCTGGTGCGCCGGCTGCGCGGGGTCCTCCCGCTCGACATCGCCGTGCCCGCGGTCGGCGAGGCGCCGGACGACTTCGACGCGCGCTTCGGTGCGCTGCGCCGGCACTACGTCTACCGGCTCGCCGACGCCGATTCCGGGCCGCCGCCGCTGCGCCGTGCCGACACCGTGGGCTGGCCGCGACGGCTGGACGTCGACGCCATGCACCTGGCGGCCGGCCTGCTCCTGGGCGAGCACGACTTCGCCGCGTACTGCCGCCGGCGTGAGGGGGCGACGACCATCCGCACCCTGCTGGGACTGTCGGTGGAGCGGAACGGCGACCTGGTCCGCGTCCGGGCGTCGGCGGACGCCTTCTGCCACTCGATGGTCCGCAGCCTGGTCGGCGCCCTGCTGGCGGTGGGGGAGGGGCGGCGGCCACCCGAGTGGCCGGCCGGGCTGCTGCCTCGCACGGAGCGGGCGAGCGAGGTGCTCGTGGCCCCGGCCGGTGGACTCACCCTCGTCGCGGTGGACTACCCGCCGGACGCGGAACTGGCCGCCCGGGCCCAGGTCACCCGCGCCCGCCGCGACTGAGGGCGGCTCCCGGCGCGGGCAGGGCCCTCTCAGGGCAGTGCGGCCACCGCCTCGGCGATCGGCGTCGGTCCGCTGACCAGCTCGACCACGACGCCGTCCTTCGCGTCGTCGAGGAAGGCCAGCAGGACCGCAGCGACGTCGTCCCGCGGCACCTCGCCGTACTCCACCCCGTGCTCGAGGGTGACCCGGCCGGTGCCGGGGTCGTCGGTCAGTCGCCCCGGCCGCAGGACCACCGTGTCGAGGGCCGGTCGCGGCAGGATGGCGTCCTCAGCGGCCAGCTTGGCCTGCAGGTAGGTCGCGAAGACCGGGTCCATGCCCCGCGGTGTGCCCGCGCGGGCCTGCTCCACCCCCATCGAGGAGACCAGCAGGTAGCGGCGCACGCCGGCCCGCTCGGCGGCCTCCGCGAGCAGCACCGCCGCCCCCCGGTCGACGGTGTGCTTGCGGGCCGCGCCGCTGCCCGGTCCGGCGCCCGCGGCGAAGACGACCGCGTCGGCCCCCGTGAGCACACCGGCCACGTCGTCGACGGTGGCCTGCTCGAGGTCGAGCACGACCGGCTCGACCCCGTCGTCCCGCAGGTCGTCCTGGTGACCGGGGTTGCGGATGATCCCGACCACGGTGTCGCCGCGGCCGGACAGCAGGCGGCCGAGACGGCGGGCGATCTGCCCGTGGGCCCCGGCGATGACGATGCGCATGCCCCCGGGCCTACCCCGGGCGCCGCCGGCGCACCCGGGCGGCCTGAGCGGCCTGGACGGCGGCCGCCCGGGCCCGGGCCAGGTCGGCCGGGGTGTCGCAGTCGGTCCAGGGCGGCGGCCGGCCGGGCGTGACCGGAGGGTGCAGCCGGCGCACGGCCAGCGGAGCGAGGACCTTGCGCACGGAGGTCGGGCCGGAGACGTCGGCCACGGCGGAGCGCAGGGCGGCGGTGCGCCACACGCCCAGCAACAGCTGGTCCCGGTCGGTGTCGTCGACGACCAGGACGCCGTCGCCGGTGAGCCGCTCCCGCATCGCCCGGATCAGTCCCGGGGTCAGGAACGGCAGGTCGCCGGCGAGGAGGGCGACCACCTCGGTCGGCACGACGGTCAGGCCGGCGCGCATGGCCGCCACGGGGCCGCCACGGGGCGGTTCCTCACGGACGACGACGACGCCCGGTGGCACCGGTTGCGGCGGCCCCACGACCACGCGCGGGTCGGCGTCGGGGACCGCCGCCAGCACCGCGACGAGCAGCGACCGGCCGCCGACGTCGAGCTGCGGCTTGGGCTGCCCGCCCATCCGCGCCGCCCGGCCGCCGGCGAGGACGACGGCGGCGTACGGCGGCAGCGTGGGCACACCGCGAACCGTAGGGGTCGGGCGTGGGTACCGTCGCCTGCCGTGGGACGAGTCACGAGCCGGACGCCGGTGCTGCGCATCCGCGGCTCGACGCAGAGCACCCGCCCGGACACCGTGGCGGCCGAGGAGCCGCTGGAGATCCGCCTGTCGGGGACGCCGCTGGCGGTCACGATGCGCACGCCCGGGCACGACTTCGACCTGGTGCACGGCTTCCTGCTGACCGAGGGGGTCATCGACGGCGGCGACGACGTCCTCGGGTTGCGCTACTGCGACTCCGTGGACGCCGACGGGCGCAACACCTACAACGTCGTCGACGTCGACCTCGCGCCCGGCGTGGAGCCGCCCGACACCGCGCTGGACCGGAACTTCTACACCTCCAGCTCCTGCGGGGTGTGCGGCAAGGCGAGCATCGACGCGATCCGCACCAGGACCCGGCACGACGTCGCGTCCGACGGCACCCGCCTGGAGCTGGCGACGCTGCTGGCGCTGCCCGACCGGCTGCGCGCGGCCCAGCAGGTGTTCGACAAGACGGGTGGTCTGCACGCCGCCGGCCTGTTCACCGCCGAGGGGGAGCTGGTCGCCCTGCGCGAGGACGTCGGCCGGCACAACGCCGTCGACAAGGTCGTCGGCGACGCGGTGCGGGAGGGGCGGCTGCCGCTGGCGGGACACGTGCTCCTGGTCAGCGGGCGGGCGAGCTTCGAGCTGACCCAGAAGGCCGCGATGGCCGGCATCCCGGTGCTGGCCGCGGTGTCGGCGCCGTCGTCCCTGGCCGTGGAGCTGGCAGCCGACGTCGGGATCACCCTCGTCGGGTTCCTCCGCGGCGAGGGCTGCAACGTCTACTCGAGGCCGGAACGCCTCGTGCTCCCGGAGTGAGTCGAGGAGACGGCGCGTGGCCGGGTGCCCGATCGGGGCGGGGGTCCCGGATCGGGGCACGGGGTGGGCTCAGCGCGGGTCGGGGACGGCACCCGGCCGCCGTGTCGTCCGGTGGGACGACCGGTAGGACGACGAGGTGCTGAGTGGTGTGCTCAGTGGTCGCCGCCGCGCAGCTGCGACACCACGTGCGGCAGCAGCGGGCCGAGCACGGCCAGCCCGTCGCGCACCCCGCCGGTGGAGCCGGGCAGGTTGACGATCAGGCTCCGCCCGGCGGTGCCGGCCAGCCCGCGGGAGAGGACCGCGGTGGGCACCGTCGGCTCGCCGTGGCGGCGCACCGCCTCGGCGATGCCCGGTGCCTCCCGCTCGAGGACGGCGCGGGTCGCCTCGGGGGTGACGTCGGTGGGGGAGAGCCCGGTGCCGCCGGTGGTGAGGACGACGTCGGCGCCGGAGGCCACCGCCTCACGCAGCACCACCTCGAGCTCGGCGACGTCGTCGGGGCGCACGTGCGGGCCCTCCACGACGAACCCCAGCGTCCGCAGGCCCTCGGCCAGCGCCTCCCCGCTGCGGTCGGGGTAGACGCCGGCCGCGGCGCGGTTGGACGCGGTGACGACGACGGCGCGAGCGCCCTCCGGGAGCTCGCTCATCTCCGCCACTCGCCGCTCTTGCCGCCGGACTTGGCCAGCAGCCGGACGTCGGTGATCGTGGCCCGCGGGTCGACCGCCTTCACCATGTCGATCACGGTGAGCCCGGCGACGGCGACGGAGGTGAGCGCCTCCATCTCCACGCCGGTGCGGTCGGCGGTGCGGGCGGTCGCGGTGATCTCCACGGCGTCGTCGGCGACGGTCACGTCGACGGTGACGCCGTGCAGCGCGATGGGGTGACAGAGCGGCACGAGGTCCGGCGTCCGCTTGGCCCCGGCGATGCCGGCGATCCGCGCGACGGCGACGGCGTCGCCCTTGGGCACGCCCTCGCCGCGCAGCAGCGCGACGACCTCGGAGCTGACCAGGACCCGGCCGGCAGCGGTGGCCTCGCGGGCGGTGACCGGCTTGGCGGAGACGTCGACCATGCGGGCGGCGCCGGCCGCGTCGACGTGGGTCAGGCGCGGCGACCCCGGCAGCGGCGTCGCCTCGCCGGCCTCCCGGGTCGGGTTGTCGACCGTCGGGTCGATGCTCGCGGGGTCACCGGTCACTGGAGGGCTCCTTCGATCAGCACGACGTCCACCTGGGCGCCGGCGGGCAGTTCGGTGACGTCCTCGGGGACGACGACCAGGCAGTTGGCGCGGGCCAGGTGGGCGACGAGGTGCGACCCGGGCCCGCCGACCTGGGACACCCGGCCGGCGTCGTAGCGGCCGCGGAGGAACTGGCGGCGGCCGGCCGGCGAGCGCAGCGGCGCGGTGAGGGTCGCCGGCGCGCGCAGCCGGCCGGGGGCCGCGTGGCCCAGCGCCCGGCGCAGCGCCGGGCGCACGAACACCTCGAAGGAGACGAACGAGCTGACCGGGTTGCCGGGCAGCGTCACGACGGGGACGCCGTCGACGGTGCCCGCGCCCTGGGGGCCGCCGGGCTGCATCGCGACCTTGACGAACTCGACGGTGCCCAGCTCGCGGAACGCGTCCTTGACCACCTCGTAGGCGCCGGCGCTCACGCCGCCGCTGGTGACGAGCAGGTCGGCCGTGGCCAGCTCCGCCCGGACGGTGGTGAGGAACTGCTCGACGTCGTCGGGGACGAAGTGCAACCGCCGCGCCGTCCCGCCGGCGTCCTCGACGGCGGCGACGAGCAGCGCGGAGTTGGACTCGTAGATCTGGCCCGGCAGCAACGGTGCGCCGGGCTCGACCAGCTCGCTGCCCGTGGACAGCACGAGCACCCGGGGGCGCCGGCGCACCGGCAGGGTGCGGGCGCCCACCGCGGCGGCCAGGCCGAGCTGGGCGGCACCGAGCGGGGTGCCCGCGGTGAGCGCGACGGCGCCGGCGGCGATGTCCTCGCCGGCGGCGCGCAGGTGGGTGCCGGCCGCGGGTGCGTCCCGGATCTCGACCACCTCGGTGCCGCCGTCGGTCAGCTCCACCGGGACGACGACGTCCGCGCCCTCGGGCAGTGGCGCGCCGGTCATGATCCGCTGCACGGTGCCCACGGCCAGGGGCCGGACGTCGGTGCGCCCGGCGGGGACGTCGTCGGCCACCGGCAGCCGGACGGGGGTCGCGGTCACCTCCGACCACCGCGCGGCGTAGCCGTCCATCGCGGAGTTGTCGAAGCCGGGCAGCGCGACCCGCGCCGTCACGTCGCGGGCGAGCACGCGGTTGTGCGCGGCGCCGAGCTCCACCTCCTCCTCGGGCAGGGCGGGCAGCAGCGCCGCGACGACCGCCTGGTGTTCCTCGACCGTGCGCACGGGGCACATCCTGTCCGATCGCAGCCGGACGCACCCGGGAGGGAGCCGCAGGGCCGGCGGGGGACTCCTACGGCAGCCCGGGGGGTCGGCCAGCCGGACCCCCGCTAGGGTCGAGGGCCAGTCGCGAGTCGGAGGGCACACGTGGGCGAGATCGACCGGATGCTGGCGGCCAACTCGGAGTGGGCCCAGCGGTTCCCCGGCTCCAAGGACGTGCGTCCGGTGCGGCGCGTCGCCGTGGTGGCCTGCATGGACTCCCGGATGCCGCTGTTCCAGATGCTGGGTCTGGAGGTCGGCGACGCGCACGTGATCCGCAACGCCGGCGGCGTGATCACCGAGGACGTCATCCGTTCGCTGACCGTCTCCCAGCATGTACTGGGCACTCGCGAGATCCTCCTCGTGCACCACACCGAGTGCGGTCTGCAGGCCACGGACGACAACTCCTTCGCCGACCTCGTCGAGCGGGCCACCGGACGTCGCCCACCGTGGGCGGTGCGTGCCTTCCGCGACGCCGACGACGACGTCCGCGAGTCGATGCGCCTGATCCAGGAGAGTCCCTACCTGGTCTCGCGCGAGGTGAGGGGCACCGTCTACGACGTCGCGTCCGGCAAGCTGCACGAGGTGAGCTGAGCGGCCTCCGTCCCGGCCCGGCGACGAGGATCTGCCGGCTGGTATCGTGACCGGCTGGCGCTCGGGCCGGCTGGTGTCCGCGCGCGCTGCACCGTCTCCCGTGTTCGGTGAGGCGATCCCACCAGCCGATCCGACGACGACGGAGGACGCGAGCGCATGCGCACGTACACCCCCAAGCCCGGCGAGGTCAGCCGGGCCTGGCACGTCATCGACGCCACTGACGTGGTGCTCGGTCGACTCGCCAGCCAGACCGCGATCCTGCTCCGCGGCAAGCACAAGCCCCAGTACGCCCCGCACGTGGACGTCGGCGACTTCGTCGTCATCGTCAACGCCGGCAAGGTGGCGCTGACCGGCTCCAAGCGCGACACGAAGGTCGCCTACCGGCACTCCGGGTACCCGGGCGGCCTCAAGACGATCCCGGTCGGCGACCAGCTGCGCACGCACCCCGACCGCGTCATCGAGCGCGCGATCAAGGGGATGCTGCCGCACAACAGCCTGGGCCGTCAGATGCTCAAGAAGCTGAAGGTGTACGCCGGGCCGGAGCACCCGCACGCCGCGCAGCAGCCCCAGACCTACGAGATCAAGCAGGTGGCCCAGTGACCAGCGCCCTGACCGTGACCGACGCCGAGGGGCGTCCGGTGCAGACCGTCGGCCGGCGCAAGGAGGCCATCGTCCGCGTCCGGCTGCTGCCGGGCTCCGGCCAGTTCCGCCTCAACGGCCGCACCATCGAGGACTACTTCCCGAACAAGGTGCACCAGCAGCTCATCCGTGAGCCGTTCGTGATCCTCGAGAAGGCCGAGCAGTACGACGTCGTCGGCATCCTCCGCGGTGGCGGCGTCAGCGGTCAGGCCGGCGCGCTGCGCCTGGCGATCGCCCGCGCCCTCATCGAGGTCGAGCCGGACGACCGCCCGGCACTGAAGAAGGCCGGCTTCCTGACTCGCGACGCCCGCGTCACCGAGCGCAAGAAGTACGGCCTCAAGAAGGCCCGCAAGGCGCCTCAGTACTCGAAGCGCTGACCGGTACGCCCGTGGGTCGCCTGTTCGGGACCGACGGCGTCCGGGGTCGGGCCAACGCCGACCTCACGCCGGAGTTGGCTCTCGCGGTGGCACGTGCCGCCGCCGGCGTGCTCGCCGACCGCGACGGGACCTCGCGTCCCGTCGCGGTCGTCGGCCGCGACCCCCGCGCCAGTGGGGAGATGCTCGAGGCCGCCGTCGTGGCGGGCCTCGCCAGTGCCGGTGCGGAGGTGCTGCGGGCCGGGGTGCTGCCCACCCCGGCGATCGCGCACCTGACCGCGTCCACCGGCGCGGACCTCGGCGTGATGATCTCCGCCAGCCACAACCCGATGCCCGACAACGGCATCAAGTTGTTCAGCCGCGGTGGCCACAAACTGCCCGACGCCGTCGAGGCGGCGATCGAGCAGGCCGTCACCGCCGGCGACACGACCGGCCACCGCCCCACCGGGGCCGGGGTCGGCCGCGTCCGCGACCTCGCCGGCGCCGGCGACACCTACATCGAGCACCTGCTCTCGACGGTGCTCCAGCCGCTGTCGGGCCTGACGCTCGTCGTCGACTGCGCGCACGGCGCCGCGGCGACCGTCGCGCCCGAGGTCTACCGCCGGGCCGGCGCCACCGTCCACGTCATCGGCGGCGAGCCGGACGGCTGGAACATCAACGACGGCATCGGCTCCACCCATCTGGGTCCGCTGACCGAGGCGGTCCGCGCCCACGGGGCCGACCTCGGCATCGCCCACGACGGCGACGCCGACCGCTGCCTCGCGGTCACGGCAACCGGTGAGGTCGTCGACGGCGACGCGATCCTCGCCGTCTGCGCCCTCGCCCTCAAGGAGCGCGGCCAGCTGGCCGGCGACACCGTCGTGGCGACCGTCATGAGCAACCTGGGCTTCCACCACACGATGCGTGCGGCCGGGATCGCGGTGCACACCACCGCGGTCGGCGACCGCTACGTGCTGGAGGCGCTGCGCGACCGCGAGCTCAGCCTCGGCGGGGAGCAGAGCGGGCACCTGGTCTTCCTGGACCACGCCACCACCGGCGACGGTCTGCTCACCGGCCTGTCGCTGCTGTCCCGCATGGCCGCCACGGGGTCCCCCCTGGCCGAGCTGGCGTCCGTGGTGCAGCGGCTGCCCCAGACCCTGGTCAACGTCCCGGTCCGGGACCGGCTGGCGGTCGTCGAGAGCGAGGAGGTCGCCGACGCGGTCAACGCCTGCGAGGCCGAGCTCGGCGACGACGGCCGAGTGCTGCTGCGCCCGTCGGGCACCGAGCAGCTGGTCCGCGTGATGGTGGAGGCCCCCACCCAGGAGCAGGCCGACGCCATCGCCGCCCGGCTGGCCGAGATCGTCGCCTCCTGTAGCTGACGGCCGCGGGCCGTGACCGGGCCGCGCTGCGCAGCGAGGCGTCCGCCGGGAGCGGTGACCCCGTGGTCGGGACCACGCGAGTGAGGCGAGCATCTCCTCACCGATACGGGTGCACAGTGGCCGACGGGGACGGGGCGGTCCGGTTCCGCCGGTACCCTCGGCACAATGTGCGGCATCGTGGGATACGTCGGCCCGCAGAACGCCCTGGACGTCGTCCTGGAGGGTCTGCGCCGTCTCGAGTACCGGGGTTACGACTCGGCGGGGGTCGCCGTCCTCGCTGAGGGCGGGATGGCGACGGCGAAGAAGGCCGGGAAGCTGGCCAACCTGGAGAAGGCCCTCGTCGAGGAGCCGCTGCCCGCTGCCACCATCGGCATCGGGCACACCCGGTGGGCCACGCACGGCGGCCCGACCGACCGCAACGCCCATCCCCACCTGTCGGCCGACGGCAAGGTGGCCCTGGTCCACAACGGCATCATCGAGAACTTCGCCGCCCTGCGCGCCGAGTGCGAGACCGCCGGCGTCGAGTTCACCTCCGAGACCGACACCGAGGTCGCCGCCCACCTGCTGGCGTCGGCCTACGCCGAGACCCCCGAGGGCCCCGGCCGCCTGGCCGAGGCGATGCGGGCGGTGAGCAACCGGCTGGAGGGCGCCTTCACCCTGGTCGCCTCGCACGCCGACGAGCCCGACACGCTGGTCGCCTCCCGCCGCAACAGCCCGCTGGTGGTGGGCCTGGGAGAAACAGTCGACGGTACTGCTGAGTACTTCCTGGGCTCCGACGTCGCCGCGTTCATCGCGCACACCCGCGAGGCCCGCGAGCTCGGGCAGGACCAGGTCGTCGAGATCGACCGCACCCGCGGGCTCACCGTCACCGACTTCGCCGGCACCGTCGTCGAGCCGACCGCCTACACGGTGGACTGGGACGCCGCCGCCGCCGAGAAGGGCGGCCACGCCTGGTTCATGCTCAAGGAGATCGCCGAGCAGCCGCAGGCGGTCGCCGACACCCTGCTCGGCCGGCTCGGCGACGACGGCGGTCTGGTCCTCGACGAGGTCCGGCTGTCCGACCAGGACCTGCGCGACATCGACAAGGTCTTCGTCGTCTCCTGTGGTACCTCGTACCACGCGGGGCTGATCGCCAAGTACGCGATCGAGCACTGGACCCGCATCCCGGTCGAGGTCGAGGTCGCCAGCGAGTTCCGCTACCGCGACCCGGTGCTGGACCGCTCGACGCTCGTCGTCGTCATCAGCCAGTCCGGCGAGACGATGGACACCCTCATGGCGCTGCGCCACGCCAAGGACCAGAAGGCTCGCGTGCTGGCCATCTGCAACGTCAACGGCTCGACGATCCCGCGCGAGTCCGACGCCGTCCTCTACACGCACGCCGGGCCGGAGATCGCCGTCGCCTCGACGAAGAGCTTCCTGGCGCAGATCGTCGCCTGCTACCTGGTCGGGCTGTTCCTGGCCCAGGTGCGCGGCGTCAAGTACGACGACGAGGTCGCCGCCATCGTGGAGGACCTGCGCCGGCTGCCGGAGGCGGTCAGCGAGGTGCTGCTCCAGATGGAGCCGGTGCGCGAGCTCGGCCGCTCCCTGGCCGGCGCGGACACGATCCTGTTCCTGGGCCGCCACGTCGCATACCCGGTGGCGCTGGAGGGCGCGCTCAAGCTCAAGGAGCTCGCCTACATCCACGCCGAGGGCTTCGCGGCCGGGGAGCTCAAGCACGGGCCGATCGCGCTGATCGACCAGGGGACGCCGGTGGTCGTCGTCGTCCCCTCGCCGCGGGCCCGCGAGTCGGTGCACGGCAAGGTGGTCTCCAACATCCAGGAGGTCCGCGCCCGCGGTGCGCGCACGATCGTGATCGCCGAGGAGGGCGACGAGGACGTCGTCCCCTACGCCGACCACATCATCCGCGTGCCCCGGACGCCGACGCTCATGGCGCCGATCGTGACGACGGTGCCGTTGCAGGTGCTGGCCTGCGAGATCGCCGACACCCGCGGGTACGACGTCGACCAGCCGCGCAACTTGGCCAAGAGCGTCACCGTCGAATAGGAGGACCCGGCTGCCCCCACGACACGCTCCGCGCGCCGCGGGTCCCTGCAGCCGCGCCGTTCCATCACGTCACCGGGCAGACTGACCGGGTGATCATCGGGGTCGGGATCGACGTCGTGCCCGTGGAGCGGTTCGCCGAGTCGCTGACCCGCACACCCGGGCTGCGCAACCGGCTGTTCACCGCGGCCGAGCAGAGCACGCCGTCCGGCGCGCCGCGGACCGGGGAGTCGTTGGCCGCCCGCTTCGCCGCCAAGGAGGCCCTGGCCAAGGCCCTCGGCGCGCCCGGCGACCTGCGCTGGCACGACGCCGAGGTCACCGTCGGCGAGCACGGCCGGCCGCACCTGGAGGTCCGCGGCAGCGTGGCCGGGCGGGCCGCCCAGCTGGGCGTGAGCTCCTGGCACGTGTCGCTGAGCCACGACGGCGGCATCGCCTCGGCCGTGGTGGTCGCGGAGGGCTTCCACCGCGGGGGCGACTCGTGACCGGGCTCACGTGGCGAGGCGGCCTCGTGATCGGTCTGTACACCGCCGACGAGGTGCGAGCGGCGGAGGCGCCGCTGCTGGCCGCCACCCGCGAGGGCGTGCTGATGCAGCGGGCGGCCACCGGCCTGGCGACGGCCTGCCTGGGGCTGCTGGGCCGCGCGCACGGTGCCCGGGTCACCGCGCTCGTGGGCGCCGGCAACAACGGCGGGGACGCGCTGTTCGCCGGGGCGCAGCTGGCCCGGCGCGGCGCCCGGGTGATCGCCGTCCTGCTGGACGCCGAGCGCGCGCACCCGGCCGGCCTGGCGGCGCTGCGGGCCGCCGGTGGCCGGGTCACCGGTCCGGAGGGGGCCACCGGACTGGACCGGGCGGAGCTGGTCCTCGACGGGATCGTCGGCATCGGCGGCGCCGGCGCGCTGCGGCCCGCGGCCGCGGCACTGGTCGAGCGGGCGGTGGCCGGACCGGGGCTCCTGGTCGCGGTCGACGTCCCCAGCGGGGTGGACGCGAGCACCGGCGCCGTCACCGGGGCCGCCGTCCCGGCCCAGCACACCGTCACCTTCGGCGCGGTCAAGGCCGGGCTGGTGGTGGGGGAGGGGCGCCGCCACGCCGGCGTCGTCCACCTGGTGGACATCGGCCTGGGCGCGCACCTGCCGGCGCCGTCGGTCCGGCAGCTCACCGACGCCGACGCGGCCGCCCGCATCCGGCCGCCGGCCGCGGAGGACGACAAGTACTCCCAGGGCGTGGTCGGCATCGTCGCGGGCTCCGCGGCCTACCCGGGCGCCGGCGTCCTGTGCACCGGGGCGGCGCTGCGGACCCGGCCGGGACTGGTCCGCTACGCCGGGACGGCGGCCGACGGCGTACGGGCCGCCTGGCCCGAGGTGATCGTCACCGCCGGCCGGCCCGCCGAGGCCGGGCGGGTGCAGGCGTGGGTCGTGGGCCCGGGCATGGGCACCGACGACGACGCCCGCGGCGTCCTGGCCGAGGTGCTGGCGACGGACCTGCCGGTGCTGGTCGACGCCGACGCCCTGACGATGGCCGCGCAGCAGCCCGAGCTCGTGCGGGGCCGCGGCGCGCCCACGGTGCTGACCCCGCACGACCGGGAGTTCGCCCGGTTCGGGTACGAGGTGGGTCCGGACCGGATCGGGGCCGCCCGCCGGCTGGCCGTCGACCTGGGCGCCGTCGTCCTGCTCAAGGGCGAGGCCACCGTCGTCGCCGCGCCCGACGGGAGCGCGTTCGTCAACGGCACCGGCACCCCGTGGCTCGCCACGGCCGGCACCGGCGACGTGCTCTCCGGCATCGGCGGGGCGCTGCTGGCCACGGGCCTGCCCGCGGTCGAGGCGGCCGCGGTCGCGGCGCACGTGCACGGACGCGCCGGGCAGGTGGCCGCCGAGGCGGGGCCGCTGGTCGCCGGCGACCTGGTCCGCCGGCTGCCCGCGACGCTGGCCCGCCTGCACCGGTCGCCCCGCGGCGGCCTGGGAGACTCGGGGGCGTGACGAACGGAGCCCGTGCGGAAGTCGTCGTCGACCTCGATGTGATCGCCGCCAACACCGCGGTGCTGCGCGAGCGGGTCGGCCGGCCGCTGATGGCGGTGGTCAAGGCCGACGGCTACGGGCACGGCCTGGTCCCCGCCGCGCGGGCGGCGCTCGCCGGTGGCGCCGACGCGCTCGGCGTGGCGGTCCTGGAGGAGGCCCTGGCGCTGCGTGCCGCCGGCGTCGACGCGCCCGTGCTGGCCTGGCTCAACGGCCCCGGGGAGGACTTCGTGGCCGCGCTCCGAGCCGACGTCGAGGTCTCGGTCAACGCCGTCTGGGGGCTGGCGGAGGTCGTGGCCGCCGCCCGGGCCACGGGCCGCACCGCCCGCCTGCACCTGAAGGTCGACACCGGGCTGTCCCGGGGTGGGGCGACTCCGGAGCAGTGGCCCGACCTCGTGGCCGCCGCCGCGCGTGCGCAGGCCGACGGCGACGTCGAGGTCGTGGGGCTGTGGAGCCACCTGGCCTACGCCGACGCGCCGACGCACCCGACGATCGGGTTGCAGGTGGGCGTGTTCGAGCAGGCCGTGGCCGTGGCCCGGGACGCCGGCCTCACCGACGCCCGGCGGCACCTGGCCAACTCCGCGGCGACCGTGGCGCTGCCGGACACCTGGTTCGACATGGTCCGCCCCGGTGTCGCCCTCTACGGGTTGGACCCGCTGGGCGGCGACCCGGCCGCGCACGGGCTGCGCCCGGCGATGACCGTGCAGGCGCGGGTGATGCTCACCAAGCGGGTGCCCGGCGGTGTCGGCGTCTCCTACGGGCACACCTACTCGCCGCCGGCGGAGACCACCCTGGCCGTGGTGCCGGTGGGCTACGCCGACGGCGTGCCCCGGGCCGGCGGCAACCGGGCGCCGGTGCTGGCCGGTGGCCGGCAGCGGACGATCGCCGGGCGGGTGTGCATGGACCAGTTCGTGCTGGACGTCGGCGACGACCCGGTGGCCCCTGGCGACCCGGTCGTCCTCTGGGGCCCGGGCGTGGACGGCGAGCCGACCGCGCAGCAGTGGGCGGACGCGGTCGAGACCATCCACTACGAGCTGGTCGCCCGGATCGGCGGCCGGTTCGTGCGCCGCCACGTCGGCTCGGCGGGGGCTGTCTGATGGCGGCGAAGCACCCCGTCCGGAAGCACCCGGGGAAGGGCCACCCGGCCAGGCGTTCCCCGGTCGCGGGGCTGGCCACCCACCGCGCGGGCGTCGTGGGCGCGGTGCTCGGGCTGGCCGCGGCCGGCACCGCCGTCGGGGTCGCCGTCAGCCGGGCCGCGACGCGGCGGGTCGTCGCCGAGCGACTGGGCTCCGCCGCTGGCCTGCTCCCGGGGCGCACGGACGCCGAGCTGCGCGAGGACGACCCGCTCGGTGCCGAGTCCCGGCCGGCGGACCGCACCGCGCTGGTGCAGGCCGACGACGGCGTGCTGCTGCACGTCGAGGAGGTCGGTCCCGCCGACGCGCCGCTGACGCTGGTCTTCGTGCACGGCTACACGCTGTCGATGGCGTCGTGGACGTTCCAGCGGCGGTCGCTGGCCGCCGAGCTGGCCACCGCCAACGGTTCGCGGCCGAAGGCGCGGCTGGTCTTCTACGACCAGCGCGGCCACGGCGCCTCCGGGCGGGGTGCGCCCGAGAACTCCACGATGGAGCAGCTGGGTCGCGACCTCGCGCGGGTCCTCCAGACGCGGGTGCCGCGCGGCCCCGTGGTGCTGGTCGGGCACTCGATGGGCGGCATGACCGTCATGGCCCTGGCGGCCCTGCGACCGGAGCTCTTCGGCGACCGGGTCGTCGCCGCGGCGCTGGTGAGCACCTCGTCGGGCAACCTCGCCGACCTCGACTTCGGCCTGCCCGAGCTGCTCACCCGCGTCCGCGCGGCGGTGTTCCCCGTCGCGGCGTTCACGATGCGCCGGCGTCCGGCCCTCGCCGAGCGCACCCGCAAGCTGGCCGCCGACCTGATCTCGCACGTGACGTGGTCGCTGTCGTTCGGCTCACGCGACGTCGACCCGGCCCTGGGGCGCTACGTCGACTCGATGATCGCCGGCACGCCGGTCGAGGTGATCGCGGAGTTCTACCCGGCGCTGGCCGGCCTGGACGAGACGGCGTCCCTGGAGCCGTTGCGGTCCGTCCCGACCCTGGTGCTCACCGGAGACCGGGACAAGCTCATCCCCAGCGAGCACAGCGACCTGATCGTGGAGCGGTTGGCGGACGCTGAGTACGTGGTCGTGCCCGGGGCCGGGCACATGGTGCTGCTGGAGAGGCCGGACGAGGTGACCGGGGCGCTGTCGGCGCTGCTGCGCCGGGTGGTCGCCGAGCAGCCGGCCGTGTCGGGCCGATGAGCCGACCCCGTCCGCCCCGGTTCGACGCCGCCGCCGAGGAGGTGGCCCGGGTGGCCGCCGCCGCGCCGGACTGGGAGTCGCTGGCGGCCGCCGCGCGGCCCTGCGTCGCCTGCCCGGAGCTGGCCGCCACCCGCGAGCACGTCGTGGTCGGCGACATCCCGGTCGGCGGGCGCCCCCGGCTCGCCCTGGTCGGTGAGGCGCCGGGCGCGCAGGAGGACGCGACCGGCCGGCCGTTCGTCGGGCGGTCCGGCGCGCTGCTCGACGAGCTGCTCGCCGAGGCCGGGCTGGACCGCGCGCAGGCCGCCGTGCTCAACGTGGTGAAGTGCCGCCCGCCGGGCAACCGGACGCCGAAGGCGCCGGAGGTGGCCCGCTGCAGCGGCTGGCTGCGCCGCCAGCTGGCGCTGCTGGACCCGCCGGTGGTCGTGGCGCTGGGCCTGTCGTCGGCCAAGTGGTTCCTCGGGCCCCGCACGGTGCTGGGCGAGGTCCGCGGGCGGCCGCACGACGTCGAGGGGCGGGCCGTCTGGGCCACCTACCACCCGTCGGCGGCGATCCGGTTCGGGCCCAACGGGGCGCCACGAGCCGGGCTGCTGGCCGACCTGACCGCCGTCGCGGGGAGCCTGACGTGAGGCGCGAGCACGTGCTGCCCACCCCGGAGGACACCCGCGCCCTGGGCGCGGCGCTGGCCGGCGTGGCGCGCGCCGGTGACCTGGTGGTGCTGGTCGGCCCGCTCGGGGCCGGCAAGACCGCGCTCACCCAGGGCATCGGGGCGGCCCTGGGGGTGCGGGAGCCGGTCACCTCGCCCACCTTCGTGATCGCCCGGGTGCACCGGGGCGGCCGGCTGCCGCTGGTGCACGTGGACGCCTACCGGCTGGGCAGCGTCGCCGACGTCGACGACCTGGACCTCGACGCCTCGACAGAGGAGTCGGTGACGGTGGTCGAGTGGGGCCAGGGGCTGGTCGAGCGGCTGGCCGACGAGCACCTCGAGGTGCGGCTGGACCGCCGCGACGACGACGTCCGGACGGCGCTGCTCGTGCCGCACGGCCCCGGCTGGGAGCAGCGGCTCAGCGGCTGACCGGCGGCTCAGCCGGCCCGGTCGACGATCGGCCGCAGCAGCCCGGCCAGCTCCGCCGGGTGCGACAGGAACGGCGAGTGCCCCGCGTCCATCCGCAGCACCTCGCCGGCCCGCGCGGACATCGCCTCCTGGGCGACGACGGGGATCGCCTGGTCCTGCTCGCAGACGACGTACGTGCTGGGCACCGACCGCCAGGCGACGTTGGTGAGCGGCTGCTCGGCCGACGCCCTCGACTGCAGACCGAGGCGCGCGACCGCGGACTCCGTCAGCTCGGGGGCGACCCCGTTGTAGAAGACCTGCTCGGGCGAGCGGACAGCGATGGCGGGCCCGGTGGCCTCCCACCACGGCGGTCCCTCCCCGCCGACGCTGCCGAGCAGGGAGTCGCCCTCGTCGAGCTGGAACGCGCACAGGTACACCAGGTGCGCGACGCCGCTGTCGGCGCGGACCGCCTCGGTGACCACCGCGCCGCCGTAGGAGTGCCCCACGACGACGACCGGACCCTCGATCCCCGCCAGCGCGGCGCGGACGGCGTCGGCGTCGTCGTAGAGCCCGCCGAGGGCCGCCGGGTCGGTGCCGACGCTGGGCAGGTCCACGGTGCGCACCGCCACGCCGCCGAGCGCGCCCGTCAGCCGCTCCCAGCACCAGGAGCCGTGCCAGGCGCCGTGGACGAGCAGCAGGGTGGCGGGCATGGAGCAGGGTCCTCTCGATCGGGGGCAGGGGAGCGCGGTGCAGTGGACCACGACCGTCCCGGCTCCGGGGCCGGCGATCGGCCCCGAGGTGCCTGCCGGCGCTCACCTACGCTGAGGAGTCGTGCTGGTCCTCGCCCTCGACACCGCCACGCCGACGCTTGTCGCCGGTCTCGCCCGGTGGTCCCCGGACGGCGGACCGGAGGTGCTGGCCGAGCGCACGGTGCCCTCCGGGAACCGGCACGCCGAGCTGCTCACCGTCGCGGTCACCGAGGTGCTGGCCGAGGCCGGCCGCGCGGTGACCGACCTCGACGCCGTGGTGACCGGACTGGGGCCCGGGCCGTTCACCGGGCTGCGGGTCGGCGTGGTCACCGCCGCCGCCCTGGCCGACGCCCGCGGGGTGCCCGCCGTCGGCGTCTGCTCGCTC
The DNA here is from genome assembly GCF_900215145.1 of Geodermatophilus sabuli. GTDB lineage: Bacteria > Actinomycetota > Actinomycetes > Mycobacteriales > Geodermatophilaceae > Geodermatophilus > Geodermatophilus sabuli. The sequence continues at coordinate 399,880 of NZ_OBDO01000002.1, forward strand.
GACGCGGTCGGGTCCGGGGCCCGCACCGTGGTCACCGACGCGCGGCGCAAGGAGGTCTACTGGGCCGCCTACGGCGCCGACGGCGCGCGCACCGACGGGCCTGGCGTGGTGCGCCCCGAGGAGCTCGCCGTCCAGGGGCCGGTGGTCGGCGACCCGCGGTTCGCCGAGCGGCTGGGCGCGCCGGTCACCCCGGCCGACGTGACGACGGCGGGGCTGCTCCGGGCCGCGGCCGCGCAGCTCGTCGACCCGTCGGCCCTGTCGTCCACCACCCACCCCGCGCTGGTGCCGCTGTACCTGCGCCGCCCCGACGCCGTCCCGCCGACCTCCTTCAAGCCCGCGACGAGCGCATGAGCGCGCGGCTGCGACCCATGCGGCTCGGCGATCTCGAGGCCGTCCTGCAGCTGGAGGAGGAGCTGTTCGCCCCCGACACGTGGACGGCGGCGATGTACCGCGACGAGCTCTCCCGCACCGACACCCGTCACTACCTGGTGGCCGAGGACGGCGACCGCGTCGTCGGCTACGCGGGGCTCATCGCCTACGACGACGAGGCGCACGTGGCCACCATCGGGGTGGCCGGCGACCGGCAGGGCGAGGGCATCGGGGCGCAGCTGCTGGACGCGTTGCTCGCCGAGGCCGACCGGCGCAGCCCGGTGGTGCTGCTCGAGGTGCGGGCCGACAACGAGGTCGCCCAGGGCCTCTACCGGCGCCGCGGGTTCACCGAGGTCGGCCGACGCAGGGGCTACTACCAACCGAGCGGCGCGGACGCCGTGGTGATGAAACGGGAGAAGCTGTGAGTGAGCCGCTCGTACTGGGGTTCGAGACCTCGTGCGACGAGACCGGCGTCGGCCTGGTCCGCGGGCAGACGCTGCTGTCCGACGCCCTGGCCACGTCGATGGCCGAGCACGAGCGCTTCGGCGGGGTCGTGCCGGAGATCGCCTCCCGGGCGCACCTGGAGGCGATGGTGCCCACCGTGCACCGCGCCCTGGCCGAGGCGGGCGTGCATGCCTCCGACGTCGACGCCGTCGCGGTGACCGCCGGGCCGGGGCTCACCGGCGCGCTGCTGGTCGGGCTGGCCGCCGCCAAGGCCTACGCCCTGGCGCTGGGCAAGCCGCTGTACGGCGTCAACCACCTGGCCGCGCACGTCGCCGTCGACGAGCTGCAGCACGGCCGCCTGGCCGAGCCGTCGATGGCGCTGCTGGTCTCCGGCGGGCACAGCTCGCTGCTGCTGGTGCCGGACCTCGCCCGTGAGGTGCAGTCGCTGGGCCGCACCATCGACGACGCGGCCGGCGAGGCCTTCGACAAGGTGGCCCGCGTGCTCGGCCTGCCGTTCCCCGGCGGGCCGCCGATCGACCGGGCCGCGCGCGAGGGTGACCCCGCGGCCATCGACTTCCCGCGCGGGCTCACCGGCCCCCGCGACGCCCCCTACGACTTCTCGTTCTCGGGCCTGAAGACCGCCGTCGCCCGGTGGGTGGAGGCCCGTCAGCGGGCGGGGGAGCCGGTGCCGGTCGCCGACGTCGCAGCGTCGTTCCAGGAGGCGGTCGCCGACGTGCTGACGAGGAAGGCCGTCCGCGCCTGCAAGGACCACGGCGTCGACCACCTGGTGCTCGGCGGTGGGGTCGCGGCCAACTCCCGGCTGCGCGCGCTGGCCGAGGAACGCTGCGCGAGGGCCGGCATCGTGCTGCGGGTGCCCAGCCCCCGGCTGTGCACCGACAACGGCGCGATGGTGGCCGCGCTGGGCTCCCGGCTGGTGGCTGCGGGGGTCGCGCCGTCGGCCCCGGACATCGGCGCGGACAGCTCCCTGCCGATCGACGTCGTCACCCGCTGAGCCCCTGAGGGGCAGAAATGGCCATTCCTGCCCCTCAGGGCACGTCGCACACCAGGGCGGTGGGGCGGCCGCCGACCCGGGTGACGACGACGACCGCCGTCCCGTCGCCCGGTCCGCGCAGCTGCCGGGCCAGCTGCTCCGGCTCGATCGGTGACCCCCGCTTCTTCACGACCACCCGCCCGACCCCGCGGGCCCGCAGCAGCGCCCTGAGCTTCTTGAGGTTGAACGGCAGCACCTCGTCGACCCGGTACGAGGAGACCCACGGGGAGCCGGCGGGGGAGTCCGAGGTCAGGTAGGCGATCGTCGGGTCGACCAGCGTGGCGCCCAGGTTGGCGCCGACCAGCGACACCAGCCCCGACCGGATCACCGCCGGGTCCGGTTCGTGCAGCCAGCCGCGCACCGGGCCCACCGGGGCGGGGCCGGGGTCGGTGTCCGCGGTCAGCTCGAGCACCTCGGCGCCGTGCACGAGCGCGGCGCGGCGCCACGTCGTCGACACCGCCCGTCCCCAGAGCAGCGCCTCGACGATCGAGCCGCCGGCCGACACCCACTCCGCCTCGACGCCGGCCGGCACCCGGTCGTGCTCCAGACCGGGCGCCACCTTCACCACCGCGTGGGGCACGGCGTCGAGCAGGGTGGTCACCGCCGACCACGGCGGCGACCACCGGTCGGGGTCCAGTTGCCGCCGTCCGGCCGCCCGCCGGGCGGGGTCCAGGACGGCGGCGGTGCACCCGGCCACCGCGCCGTCGCCGGCACGGGCCACCAGGTCGACGACGTCGGCGTCGACCACCGTGACCCGGTCGGCGACGCCCAGCGCGGCGGCGTTGGCGGCGGTCAGCTCCCGGGCCAGCGGATCCCGGTCGACGGCGACCACAGGGGCGCCGGCCCGGGCGAGCGCCACGGTGTCGGTGCCGGACGCGCAGCCCAGGTCCGCGGCCGGGTGCGCCGCCCCGTCCAGCAGCCGCTCCGCCCGCCGGGCCGCCAGCGCGGGCCGGCCGGCCTGCTCCAGGGTGTCCGCGGTGAGGAACAGGACGTCGGCGTCAGCGCCGAACACCGGTCGCGCCCGCGCCCGCAGCCGGGCCAGCTCCCACGCCGGGCCGGCGTGCTCCGCACCGACCTCGGCGCGCAGCCGTCCGAGACCGGTCAGCAGGTCCGCGCCACCGGCCAGCAGCTGCGCCGCCCGGGCGGCCGCGGCGGCGCCCTCCGGGGTCCGCAGCCATCTGAGCTGCGCGAGCGCGTCCGGAGCGGGCTCGACGGGCACGACGACAGCGTGCCGCACCGGTGCGTCGCCCGGTCCGGGGACCCGGTTGAGTGGCTGGCACTCCCCTGGGTAGAGTGCCAATCGACACGGGCAGGCGCCTGACCCCCGCGACGGCAGGCCGGGCCCCGTGCCACAGCATCAGCACCAACCCACCAGCCGTCCGACACCGAAGGGGGCGTCACCGACGTGACGACCGCTACCAAGGTCACCATCAAGCCGCTGGAGGACCGCGTCGTGGTCCAGGCCAACGAGGCCGAGACCACGACCGCCTCCGGCCTGGTCATCCCGGACACCGCCAAGGAGAAGCCCCAGGAGGGCACCGTCGTCGCCGTGGGCCCCGGCCGCGTCGACGACAACGGCAACCGCGTCCCGCTCGACGTCAAGGTCGGCGACGTGGTCATCTACTCCAAGTACGGCGGCACCGAGGTCAAGTACGCCGGCGAGGAGTACCTCGTGCTCTCCGCCCGCGACCTGCTCGCCGTCGTGGAGAAGTAAGAGGACCCCGTCCTCCCCACCCCTCGCGGGCTCGGGGGCGGTGCCCTGGACGGGGCCGCACCCGCGCTCTGCAAGGGGCCTCCGACCGCCCCGGGCGACCCGAACTCGGGTCCCGGGGCGGTCGTCTTTCGCCCTGCACTGACTGATCGGAAGGGCCCATGGCCAAGATCATCAAGTTCAACGAGGACGCCCGCCGCGCGCTCGAGCGTGGTGTGGACAAGCTGGCCGACGCGGTCAAGGTGACCCTCGGCCCGCGTGGTCGCAACGTCGTCCTCGACAAGAAGTTCGGCGCGCCCACCATCACCAACGACGGCGTCACCATCGCCCGCGAGGTCGACCTCGAGGACCCGTACGAGAACCTCGGCGCCCAGCTGGCCAAGAACGTCGCCACCAAGACCAACGACGTCGCCGGTGACGGCACCACCACCGCCACGGTGCTGGCGCAGGCCCTGGTCCACGAGGGCATGCGCAACGTCGCCGCGGGCGCCGGCCCGATGGCGCTGGGCACCGGCATGCGCGCCGCCGCCGAGGCCGTCTCGAAGGCCCTCGACGAGGTGGCCATCCCGGTCTCCGACCAGGCCTCCATCGCCGGTGTCGCGACGATCTCCGCGCAGGACGCCGAGGTCGGCCGGCTCATCGGCGAGGCGATGGAGAAGGTCGGCAAGGACGGCGTCATCACCGTCGAGGAGAGCAACACCCTCTCCACCGAGCTCGACGTGACCGAGGGCGTGCAGTTCGACAAGGGCTACCTGTCGCCCTACTTCGTCACCGACCAGGAGGCGATGGAGGCCGTCCTCGACGACGCCCTCGTCCTGCTGGTCAGCGGCAAGATCAGCGCCCTGGCCGACCTGCTGCCGCTGCTGGAGAAGGTGCTGTCCACCGGTGCCCGGCCGCTGCTCATCGTCGCCGAGGACGTCGAGGGCGAGGCGCTGTCCACCCTCGTCGTCAACTCCATCCGGAAGACGATCAAGGTCGTCGCCGTGAAGTCGCCGTACTTCGGCGACCGCCGCAAGGCGTTCATGACCGACCTCGCCGTCGTCACCGGCGGTCAGGTGGTCAGCGAGGACGTCGGCCTCAAGCTCGACCAGGTCGGCCTCGAGGTCCTCGGCACCGCCCGCCGGGTCACCGTCGACAAGGACAACACCACGATCGTGGACGGCGGCGGCACGTCGCAGGCCATCGGTGACCGGGTCGCCCAGATCCGGCGCGAGATCGAGGCGACCGACTCCGACTGGGACCGCGAGAAGCTGCAGGAGCGGCTGGCCAAGCTCGCCGGCGGCATCGGCGTGATCCGCGTCGGCGCGGCCACCGAGGTCGAGATGAAGGAGAAGAAGCACCGCATCGAGGACGCCATCTCCGCCACCCGGGCCGCGGTGGAGGAGGGCGTCGTCCCCGGTGGTGGTTCGGCGCTGGTGCACGCGGCCGCCGCGATCGACTCCCTCGGCCTCTCCGGTGACGAGCTGACCGGCGCCCGCGCCGTCCGCTCGGCCCTCGACGCGCCGCTGGTGCGGATCGCCGAGAACGCCGGGTTCGAGGGGCGGGTCGTCGTCGCCAAGGTGCGTGAGGCCGGCAAGGGCACGGGCTTCAACGCCGCGACCGGCGAGTACGGCGACCTGGCCGCCCAGGGCGTCATCGACCCGGTCAAGGTCACCAAGGCCGCCCTCGGCAACGCCGTCTCGATCGCCGCGATGGTGCTGACCACCGACTCCGCCGTCGTCGAGGCTCCCGAGGAGGCGCACGACCACGCCGGCGCCGGGCACCACACCCACGGTCACTCGCACGGCCACGGGCACAGCCACTGAGCCCGACGCGCCTGTGTTGATCATCGGCATGTGGCGGGGCGCGCCGGCGTGTCCAGCAGCCACATGCCGATGATCAACACCTGAGAGCGCCCGCACACGCCGAGAGGGCCGGTCCAGCAACTGCTGGACCGGCCCTCTCGGCGTCTCTGGTGGCCTCCCCGCAGGGAGGTCCTTCGGTCAGACCCCGGCGGCGACCGCGGCCGGCTCCGCGGCGATGAGCCGGGCGCGCTCCTCCTCGCTCATGCCGCCCCACACGCCGTACGGCTCGCGGACCGACAGGGCGTGCTTCAGGCACGCGTCGATGACGGGGCAGCCGGCGCACACGGCCTTCGCGGCCGCCTGACGCCGGGCCCGGGCGGGGCCGCGCTCACCGTCGGGGTGGAAGAACAGGGCCGTGCTCTCGCCACGGCAGGCTCCGTGCAACTGCCAGTCCCAGACCTCGGCAACGGGGGTGGGGAGTCGGCGGATGTCGGCCATGAAGGTCCTCCTCGGCTCGGTGCGAGCCGGAGGGGGCGGTCCGGCTGCATGGGGCCCGGTGCCCGAGGCCTCCGCGGGTCAAACACACCCGGACCCCGCATTTTCACGGCTCCCGTCTCCCCCCGCTGGGTGAGAGGCGCTGTCGCCATTCCCCGTGCTCGATCAAGGTGGCTGCAGGTCGTGCCGAACTCCGGCGTGGGACACCCCGCGGAGCACCGGTTCGACCGACAGCGACGGCGGGGTCCCCGGGTGGGGTCTCCCGCCCGAGCGACACCCGGCCGGGGGATCCGGGCGGTGGGACCCGGCCGGCACCGTGCGGCCGGGAGAGCGAGGAGCAGGCGTGATCGACGACAGGATGCGCGGCCCGGGCCACGGGACGACGACCGTGTGGGTCTACGACGAGCGTCGGCGGGTCCGCGACGACATCGCGGGCCGGCTGGTGGCGCTGCCGTTCGTGGGGCGGGTGGAGGTCGTGGGCGACGCCGCCGCCCTCATGTCCCGGCTGGCCACCCGGCTGCCCGACGTGCTGCTCGTCGGCACCCAGCGGGCGCTGGACTCCGGCCTGACCGTCGCCACCCAGGCGCTGCGTGCGCACCCCCGGCTGCCCGTCCTCGTGCTGGGCGCGCCGGACGACGCCGAGAGCGTGCGGGCCGCGGTCGCCGTCGGTGCGCGCGGCTACCTGCGCTGGGACGCCACGGCCCTGGAGATGGGCCTGGGGCTGTCCCGGGTCGGCCTGCGGGTCGACGGTCGGGGTGCGGCGCCCGCCATCCCGCACCAGCCGGTGCCGTTGGCCTCGGTCGGCGCGGCCACCGGAGCCCCCGCGTGGAGCGGTGCCACCCCGCTTGCCGGGGCCACCCCCACGACGGTGCGCTCGACCGTGCGCGAGCCCGCCCCGGTCAGCCTGTCGATGCGCGAGATGCAGGTGCTCACCGGCATGAGCCAGGGCAAGAGCAACGCCCAGATCGGCCGGGAGCTCTACCTGTCCGAGGACACCATCAAGACCCACGCCCGCCGGCTGTTCCGCAAGCTGGGCGCGAAGGACCGCGCCGAGGCGGTGGCCACCGGCTTCCGCCGCGGCATGATGCAGTGACGTCGCGGTCGGTCCCGACCGCGCGATGACGAGAGCCCCCGACGTACAGGTCGGGGGCTCTCGTCGTCTTCGGCAGTGCCGCAGACCCGCCTGGGAGGCTCGGCCGGGGACGGCCGCCAGCCGGGTCGACCGATCGCGGGGCCCGGAGGGTCCCCGATCGGGACACGGGCAGCGGCTCAACGGGAGCCGGGAACGGCACCTGGCCGCGGTGCGGTCCGGAGAACCGCAGTGACTCAGTCGTCGCGGGCGTGCTTGCCGCCGCGGCCGGTGCCGCCGGGCTCCTCGCGCTCGGCCATGGCCGCGATCCCGTCGGCGTACCCGCTGGCGTAGTCCCAGCTGACGTAGTCGTCGGGGTCGGGGTCGAACGGCGGCTCGTGGCGGCCGGTCTGCCCCTCCTCGAGGAGCTGGCGCAGGTTGGCCTGCATGAGCGCCCAGTCGACGTGGTGTTCCTCGTCGCAGTCGGGGCAGTCCACGACGATGCCCTTGATGCCGGTCGGTTCCAGGAGGGTGCGGAACACCTCCAGTTCGGCGAGGTCGTCCAGGACGCCGGCCCGCTCCTCCATGGTCAGCGGCGGCGGACCTGGCTGGTCGGCGGGCCCGAAGTCAGGCCCGGAGGCGTCGTCCCACGTACTCACGGCCTCCACGGTAGTGGCCTGACGGGCATCACATCGAGCGCGCGGGCCCGCCGCCTACGATCGGGAGGAGGCTCCCGCGCGCCCACCAGGGCGCCGGCCGATCCGGAGGGGTGGCGGCTTCGATGCAGCCCGACGAGTTCGTTCCCGAGCTGCCGGCGAAGTTCGCGCCGCTCGGGCTGACCTACGACGACGTCCTGCTGATCCCCGGTGCGTCCGACGTCGTCCCGGCCGAGGTGGACACCAGCAGCCGGCTCACGCGCGGGATCCGGCTGGCCGTGCCGCTGGTCTCCAGCGCGATGGACACCGTCACCGAGGCGCGGATGGCGATCGCCATGGCCCGCGCGGGCGGCATCGGCGTCCTGCACCGCAACCTCGCCGCGGAGGAGCAGGCCGGTCAGGTCGACCTCGTGAAGCGCTCCGAGGCCGGCATGGTGACCAACCCGGTCACCTGCTCGCCGGACAACACGCTGGCCGAGGTGGACGCGCTGTCGGCGCGCTACCGCATCTCCGGTGCCCCCGTGGTCGACGCCGACGGCGTGCTGGTGGGGATCGTCACCAACCGCGACATGCGGTTCGAGACCGACCAGTCGGTGCTGGTCCAGGACGTCATGACGCCGATGCCGCTGGTGACCGCCCCGGTGGGCGTCGACCCCGACACCGCGCTGGCCCTGCTGCGCAAGAACAAGATCGAGAAGCTGCCGCTGGTGGACGACGCCGGCCGGCTGCGCGGGCTGATCACCGTCAAGGACTTCGTCAAGCGCGACCAGTACCCCAACGCCACCAAGGACGTCGACGGCCGGCTGATGGTCGGTGCGGCGCTGGGCGTCGGCGAGGACGCCTACAAGCGGGCCGGGCTCCTGGTCGACGCCGGGGTGGACGTGCTCGTCGTCGACACTGCGCACGGTCACCAGCGCGCGGTGCTGGACATGGTCGCCCGCGTCAAGGAGGACTTCGCGAACGTCGGCCACGGCGTGCAGGTGGTGGGCGGCAACGTCGCCACCCGCGCCGGTGCGCAGGCGCTGATCGACGCCGGGGTGGACGCGGTCAAGGTCGGCGTCGGGCCGGGCTCGATCTGCACCACGCGGGTGGTCGCCGGCGTCGGCGTCCCGCAGGTCACCGCCATCTACGAGGCCGCGCTCGCCGCCCGGCCGGCGGGCGTCCCCGTCATCGCCGACGGTGGGCTGCAGTACTCCGGCGACATCGCCAAGGCCCTGGTGGCGGGCGCGTCCACGGTGATGATCGGCGGGCTGTTCGCCGGCGTCGAGGAGGCGCCCGGCGAGCTGGTGTTCGTCAACGGCAAGCAGTACAAGACCTACCGCGGCATGGGGTCGCTGGGCGCGATGCAGAAGCGCGGCAACCAGTCCTACAGCCGCGACCGCTACTTCGCCGACGACGTCCTCTCCGACGACAAGCTCGTCCCCGAGGGCATCGAGGGCCAGGTGCCCTACCGCGGCCCGCTGGCCGGCGTGGCCCACCAGCTCGTCGGCGGCCTGCGCGCCTCGATGGGCTACGCGGGTGCGCAGACCGTCGAGGACCTGCAGGACCGCGGACAGCTGACCCGTATCACCTCCGCCGGGCTGGTCGAGAGCCATCCGCACGACATCCAGATGACAGTCGAAGCACCCAACTACCGGGGTCGGTGACCGGAATGCCCACGCGTGACACCGTCGAGATCGGGCTGAACCGCTTCGCCCGCCGCGGCTACGACCTCGACGAGGTCTCGATCGTGCCGTCCCGGCGCACCCGGGACGTCGACGACGTCTCGACCGCCTGGCAGATCGACGCCTTCCGGTTCGACATCCCGCTGGTGACCAGCCCCTCGGACGCCGTCGTCAGCCCGGCCACGGCGATCGCCGTCGGCCAGGCCGGTGGCCTGGGCGTGCTCAACGCCGAGGGGCTGTGGACCCGGTACGACGACCCCACCCCGGCCTACCGCCGCATCCGCGAGGCCGCCCCCGAGGGCGCGCCGCCGGTGTCGGTGCTGCAGGACGTGTACTGCGAGCCGGTGAAGCCGGACCTGATCACCGCGCGGATCAAGGAGATGCGCGACGCGGGTGTGACCACCGCGGTCCGGGTCTCCCCGCAGCACACCCAGCAGCTGGCGCCCGCGGTGCTGGCGGCCGGCGTGGACCTGCTGGTCATCCAGGGCACGATCGTCTCCGCGGAGCACGTGACGAGCCAGGGCGACGCGCTCAACCTCAAGGAGTTCATCGCCGACCTCGACGTCCCGGTGATCGTCGGTGGCGCGGCGAACTACCAGACCGCGCTGCACCTCATGCGCACCGGCGCGGCCGGTGTGATCGTCGGCGTGGGCGCCGACAGCTTCTCCACCGGTGACACCGTGATGGGCGTGCGGGTGCCCCTGGCCAGCGCGATCGTCGATGCCGCGGCGGCCCGCCGCGACTACCTGGACGAGACCGGCGGCCGGTACGTGCACGTGATCGCCAACGGCCGGATCGAGACCAGCGGCGCCATCGCCCGCGCCCTCGCCTGCGGTGCCGACGCCGTCCAGGTGGGCGAGCCGCTGCGGACCGCGGCCGAGGCGCCCGGCGGCGGCATCTGGTGGGACTCGGTGGCCGCGCACCCGCGGCTGCCGCGCGGCGGGGCGTCGCCGGCGGTGTCCCCGGCGGGGTCGCTGCAGCAGGTGCTGCTCGGCCCGGCGGAGGCCGCCGACGGGCGGACCAACCTGTTCGGGGCGCTGGCGCGCACCATGGCGAAGACCGGCTACCGCGACCTCAAGGAGTTCCAGCGGGTCGACCTGGTCATCGGGGGCCACGAGTCCCCCACGCAGGACCACTGATGGACTTCCCGACCGTCCTGGTCGTCGACTTCGGCGCCCAGTACGCGCAGCTGATCGCCCGCCGGATCCGCGAGGCCGGCGTCTACTCCGAGATCGTGCCCTCCGACGTCCCGGCCGAGGAGATCGTCGCCCGCAAGCCGGCGGCGATCGTGCTGTCCGGTGGGCCGTCGAGCGTCTACGCCGAGGGTGCCCCGCAGGTCGACCCGACGCTGTTCGAGGCCGGCGTCCCGGCGTTCGGCATCTGCTACGGCTTCCAGGCGATGGCGCAGAGCCTCGGCGGGACGGTCGCGCACACCGGCGACCGCGAGTACGGCGGCACCCCGCTGACGGTCACCACGCAGGGCCGGCTGTTCGGCGCGCTGCCGGTCGAGCAGTCGGTGTGGATGAGCCACGGGGACGCCGTCAGCACCGCGCCCCCCGGGTTCACCGTCACCGCCACCTCCACGGGGGCGCCGGTGGCGGCCTTCGAGGACGTCGACCGCAAGCTCGCCGGCGTCCAGTTCCACCCCGAGGTGCGGCACACCGCGCACGGGCAGACGGTGCTCGAGCACTTCCTGTTCGACATCGCCGGGCTGGAGCCGACCTGGACGATGGCCAACGTCGTCGAGGAGCAGGTCGAGCGGATCCGTGCCCAGGTGGGTGACCGCCGGGCACTGTGCGCGCTGTCCGGCGGCGTGGACTCCGCGGTCGCCGCCGCGCTCGTGCAGCGTGCGATCGGGGACCGGCTGACCTGCGTCTACGTCGACCACGGGCTGATGCGCGCGGGCGAGACCGAGCAGATCGAGCGGGACTTCGTCGCCGTGACCGGTGCCGATCTGCGGGTGGTCGACGCCCGTGACCAGTTCCTCGACGCGCTGGCCGGGATGAGCGACCCGGAGCAGAAGCGCAAGGTCATCGGGCGGGAGTTCATCCGCGTCTTCGAGCGGGCCGCGCTCGACGTCGTCGCCGATGCCGAGGCGCACGGGGAGACGGTGGACTTCCTCGTGCAGGGGACGCTGTACCCCGACGTCGTCGAGTCCGGCGGCGGCACCGGGACGGCGAACATCAAGAGCCACCACAACGTCGGCGGGCTGCCCGAGGACCTCACCTTCACCCTCGTCGAGCCGCTGCGGACGCTGTTCAAGGACGAGGTCCGCGAGGTGGGCCTGCAGCTCGGCCTGCCCGAGTCGCTGGTGTGGCGGCAGCCGTTCCCCGGCCCGGGGCTGGGCATCCGCATCGTCGGTGAGGTCACCCGGGAACGGCTCGACGTGCTGCGCAAGGCCGACGCGATCGCCCGCGCCGAGCTCACCGCGGCGGGCCTGGACCGCGAGATCTGGCAGTGCCCCGTGGTGCTGCTGGCCGACGTCCGGTCGGTCGGCGTCCAGGGCGACGGACGCACGTACGGGCACCCCGTCGTGCTGCGGCCGGTCTCCAGCGAGGACGCCATGACCGCCGACTGGACCCGGCTGCCCTACGACGTGCTGGCCCGGATCTCCACCCGGATCACCAACGAGGTGGCCGAGGTCAACCGGGTCGTCCTCGACGTCACCAGCAAGCCGCCGGGCACCATCGAGTGGGAGTGAGCCGGGACCGCCCGGTGTCGTAGGGAACGGGCAGGCTCCGGGGCATGGCCACGATCGCGCTCTTCCACTCCGCCCTCGGCGTCCGCCCCGGGATCACCGACGCCGCCGACCGCCTGCGGGCCGCCGGTCACGACGTGCTCGTCGTCGACCAGTACGGCGGGCGGGCCTTCGACGACTACGCCGAGGCCAGCGCGTACGTCGAGGAGGTCGGCTTCCCGGCGCTCATGCAGGCCGCGCTGGACGGCGTCGGGGAGCTGCCCGACGGCTTCGTCGCGGCCGGCTTCTCCAACGGCGCGGGGATGGCCGAGTACGTGGCCACGCAGCGGCGCTGCGCCGGTGCGCTGCTCTTCTCCGGCGCGTTGCCGCTCGCGGTCATGGGCGTCCCGGGGTGGCCCGCCGGCGTGCCCGTGCAGATCCACCACGGCGAGCGCGACCCGTTCCGCCACCAGGAGTGGCTCGACGCCTTCGTGGCCGAGGTGCGCAGTGGCGGGGGAGAGGTCGAGCTCGTCGAGTACCCGGTCGCCGGCCACCTGTTCACCGACCCGAGCCTCCCCGCGGAGTTCGACGCGACCGCCGCCGAGGCGCTGTGGGAGCGGGCGCTGGCGTTCTGCGACCGCGTCACCAGCTGACGACGGCAGCGGGCCCGGGGAGCCGATCCGCTCCCCGGGCCCGCTGCCCGCTGCACCCCTCCCGTGGCGTCAGCCCCGCCTGCGGCGGGCCTTGCGCACCTCGCTGACCAGCAGGGCCACTCCGGCACCGATGAGCACCAGCCAGAGCAGCCCGCCGTCGTCGAACAGGCTGAACGGGAAGACCGCGCCGAACATCAGGGAGATGGCCAGGACCACGAACACCAGTCCGGGCACCAGCGCGGTGAGGTCGACACCCCGGCGCGCGGGCGGCGGGGGCGGGGCCTCGATCGCCAGCGGGGTCACGTCCCCGAAGGCGTGTTCCTGCCAGGCGGTGGGCGTCGTCGGGAACTCGCTGTAGTCAGGCACGGGACACCTCCACGTCGCCGATACCGGCGTTGATGGTCAGGACGATCTCGGGCTCGTCGTCGCCGGTCCACCCGGCCGAGCCGAGCCCGCGGTGGAAGCCCTCGACGGCGCTCCCGTCGAAGACGTCGACGTTGCCGAGGCCGCTGTCGACGCTGACCCGGACGTCGGCCGAGCGGGGCACGAGGACGTCCACGTCACCCACGCCGGCGTCGATCCGCGTGGTGATCGGCCCGTCGAGGCCGGCGAGGTCGACGTCGGTCAGGTCGAGCACCGCATCGCCCATGCCCAGGTGGTACTCGGCGCGGACGTCCTCGGCGGTCGCCGGGCGGTACGTGCGGTCCCCGATGCCGCCGTCCACGTTGTGCCACGGCTCGTTCGCGACCGCGATGAGCGCCAGGGAGAGCACGGCGCCGAGGGCGATCAGGCCGCCCTTGGCCCGGCGACCGCCGGTGAACGCGGCGGCGACCAGCCCGAGCCCGACGACCAGCAGGGCCGACCCGAGGATCCACCGCGGGCCGATCGACCAGTCGGTGAACCGGCTGATGAGGACCAGCGTGCCGGCCACGATGAGCAGCCCGGCCAGCGTCGTCCCCGGGATGGGCGAACGCGGCTCGGCCGGTGCCTTGACCCGCGCGGCGACGGCGTCGTCCCGCGGACCGGCCGACATGAACAGCCACAGCAGCAGGTAGACGGGGATGCCGGGGCCGGCCAGGGCCAGGGCGACGAAGCCGACCCGCCAGAGCAGCGCGTCGATGCCGGTGTACTCGGCCAGTCCGCCGGAGACGCCGCCGATGACCTTGTCGGTGCGGCTGCGCCGCAGCGGCGGGCGGACCGGCGGGCCCGGCGGCGGGTACTCGGCCGCCGGCGGGTCGAACGGCGGTGGCGCGGGAGGGATGGGGGGAGGAGGTGGTGCCGATGTCATGCCATGAGAGTGCGGCGCACGGTGGCCCCGCGACATCAGGGAAGGCCCCCAATCGACCCTGGTCCGGTACTCCAGGGTGATCACCGGTGTGAGACGGCGTCGCGCGGTGCGACGATCGACAGCGTGACGACGACTGCCCTCGTGCCGCAGCGCCCGCCGCTGGCGCGCCCGCAGTCGGGGCGGCTGCTGGCCGGTGTCGCGGTGGGGACGGCGGTCCACCTGAAGCTGGACCCGCTCGTCGTCCGCATCGTCTTCGTGGTGCTCGCCGTCACCGGTGTCGGCGTCATCGCCTACGCGTTGCTGTGGTTCTTCATGCCCGTCACGGACGTCGACGTGGTGCCCGAGGCCACCGACGCGGACACCGAGCCCAGCCGCCGGCAGGCGCTCGGGCTGACCCTGCTGGGGTTCGGGGCACTCATCCTGGTGACCAACCTGGCCACCTGGGGCAACAGCGACCTCGTCGTCCCGCTGGTCCTGGTCGGCGCCGGGCTGGCGGTCATCTGGCGGCAGCTGGACACCGACCGCACCCTGGCCCGGCCCGGGGTGCCGTGGGTGCTGGCCGGCGGCATCGCCCTCGGCGTGGTCGGCGTGGTGCTGCTGCTGGCCACGACCGGTCAGCTGGCCAACGCCCGCAACGGCTTCGCCGCGACCCTGGTCATCCTCGTCGGCCTCGTCCTGGCCACCGCCCCGCTGTGGCGGCGTCTGCTCGCCTCGCGGGAGGCCGAACGCACCGCGCGGGTCCGCTCGGAGGAGCGGGCCGCCGTCGCCGCCCACCTGCACGACTCCGTGCTGCAGACGCTGGCGCTGATCCAGCGCCACGCCGAGGACCCCAAGGCGGTGGCCCGGCTGGCGCGCAGCCAGGAGCGCGAGCTGCGGACCTGGCTCTACGAGCCGGAGAAGGCGGCCGGGGGCACCTGGGCGGCGCTGGTCTCCGGCATGGTGGCCGAGGTGGAGGCCGACCACGCGCTGACCGTCGAGTCGGTGGTGGTCGGGGACACGCCGGTCGACGACGCGCTCGCCGCCCTGGGCGCGGCCACCAAGGAGGCCCTCGTCAACGCGGCCAAGCACTCCGGCGCGACGTCGGCGGACCTGTACACCGAGGTGACCCCGCAGCGGGTGGAGGTCTTCGTCCGCGACCGGGGCGCCGGGTTCGACCCGGGCGCCGTGCCGGCCGACCGGCGCGGGCTGCGGGACTCCGTCACCGGACGGCTGTCCCGGGTGGGTGGGACGGCGACGGTGCGTTCCGCGCCGGGAGAGGGGACCGAGGTCGAGATGTACCTGCCGAGGGAGGAGGCCGCGTGACCTCGGGTGAGGCCGTGGAGGCGCCGGCGAGGCCGCGCGTCTTCCTCGTCGACGACCACGCCATGGTCCGCTCGGGCGTGCGCACCGAGCTGGGCGACGCCGTGACCGTCGTGGGGGAGGCCGCCGACGTCGCAGGCGCGGTCGACGGCATCCGGTCGACCGTGCCCGACGTCGTGCTGCTCGACGTCCATCTGCCTGGTGGCGGCGGGCACGCGGTGCTCGAGACGCTGCGCGCCGAGCTGCCGACGGTGCGCTGGCTGGCGCTGTCGGTGTCCGACGCCGCCGAGGACGTCATCGCCGTCATCCGGGCCGGCGCCCGCGGGTACGTCACCAAGACCATCTCCGGGCCGGACCTGCTCGACGCGGTCCACCGGGTCGCCGACGGGGACGTGGTGTTCAGCCCGCGGCTGGCCGGCTTCGTGCTCGACGCGTTCGCCGCGACGTCGGCGTCCGCCCCGGCCCCGTCGGAGGACCCGGCGACCGATCCCGGGCTGGACCTGCTCAGCGCCCGCGAGCGGGAGGTCATGCAGCTGCTGGCCCGCGGCTACACCTACCGGGAGATCGGCTCGCGGCTGTTCATCTCGGTGAAGACGGTCGAGTCCCACGCGTCCAACGTGCTGCGCAAGCTCCAGCTGTCCAACCGCAACGAGCTCACCCGCTGGGCGGCGACCAACCGCCTGCTCTGAGGTCGCCCGAGCCCGAGACGGGAGAGGACGGCGGGGCCGCCCTCGCATGACGTGTTCTGCGGCGGGAGATGTCGGCCGGTCCGGCCGACCCGCCGGATGTGGCCCACGTCACGCGAGGGGTGTCACGACGTCTTCGGTGTGGGTCCCGGGAACCGGGGCCCGCGTCGCACCCGACGCCGGTACAGCACTGAGGACGTCACCACATGAATGCACAAGAGCACGTCACCGCGTCCACTCGTGACGCGGAGCGGACACCCCCTCGCCTCCACCGCAGGATCCTCGCGCTGGTCGTCAGCTTCGCAGTGGTCAGCGTCCTGGGCATGGCGGCCGGGGGTGCGGCGGCGGCCGCACCGCCGGCAGCCGCCCTCGAGCAGGCGGTCACCGGGACGGTCAACGGTGTCGCGACCGAGGGGACTCTCGACATCCAGCGGTTCGTCGTGGAGGACGGCGCCCTGCAGGCGGTGGGGACCCTCACCGGCTTCGGCCCGGCTCCGTTGGACGTCACCTGGCCGGTCGACCTCAACCAGACCACCGGCACGTGCGAGATCCTCAACCTCGTGCTCGGGCCATTGGACCTGGATCTGCTGGGCCTCGTGATCCACCTGGACCAGGTCGTCCTGACGATCACCGCCGAGCAGGGGCCGGGCAACCTGCTGGGCAACCTGCTGTGCGCCATCGCCGGGCTGCTCGACGGACCGGGCAACCCGCTGGGTGGGATCGCAGCGCTGCTGAACCGGATCCTCGCCATCCTCGGCTGACCTCCGGCGCGTTGGGCGGTGCCCCCGGCCTCCCGGCCGGGGGCACCGCTGCGTCAGCCCGTGTGCACCACGTGGAAGCCCTCGCCCAGGCGGCCCTCGGGCAGGCCGAGGCGGCGGCCGGTCTCCCGCATCCAGCCGGTCACGAACTCCTCGAGGTCGTCGAGGTGGCCGACCTGGCTGACGTGGCTCGTGAGTGCGGCGAACTTGAGTTCCAGCACGTCGGTGACGTCGACGACGTGGTCGGCGCGCGGGCTGGCGGTCAGCCAGACCTCCTCGACCGTCCACGCCTCCAGCCCCTCCTCGGCGAGCAGCTCGGGGAAGGCGAAGGGGTTGCGGGCGTCGGGGTAGACCGCCCGCAGCGTCGACTCACCGACGGTCATGTGGTCGGGGTGGCTGGCGGCGACCCGCTCCCAGAACCGCTCCGGGGAGCTGGTCAGCACCCGCTGCGGCCGGACCTGCCGGATCACCCGGCTGATGTCGCGCCGCAGGTCCAGGGTCAGCTCCAGCCGCCCGTCGGGGTAGCCGAGGAACCGGACGTCGGACACGCCGACCGCCTTGGCCGCCGCCTCCTGCTCGGCGCGCCGCAGCGGGCCCATCTGGTCGCGGGGGGTGTCGTCGAAACCGCCGGCGTCGCCGTCGGTGACGATGAGGTAGGTGACCTCGGTGCCGGCCGCGGTCCACGTGGCGACGGTCCCGGAGCTGCCGAAGTCGATGTCGTCGGGGTGGGCGAGCACGCACAGGACGCGCTCGACGTGCTGGGAGGGCTGTCGCGGTTCAGGCGGGGGCACTCGTGGGAGCGTAGTGAGGGGCTGGCGGCGGTGCGCCGTCACGCGAGCGTGGCCGACAGGCGGCGGGCCAGCTCGAGGACGTGCGGGTGGGCCAGCACGCTGTTGTGGTCGGCGGGGATCTCCGTGACCAGGAGGTGCGGGGCCGCCCGGCGCCAGGCCGCGAGCGTGTTGCCCACCACGGGGAGGCGTCGGGCCGCCTGGAAGTACGTCACCGCCCCGTCGTAGGGCGTGAGCCGGTGGGCGTTGTACGTGGTCGACGACCGGAGCCACGCGGCTTCCTCGGGGTCGGCGTGCTCGCCGGTCAGGCGCAGGTGCAGCTGCTCGGTCAGCCGTGCGGGGGAGCGCAGGGTGTCCCAGCGGCCCGCCCACCGGCGCGCGGCCGCCTCGCGGGGTGTCAGGCTCGCCGTGGGCGGGAGGGCGTCGACGAGGCCGAGGAAGGCGACGGGGTGCCCCGCGGCCCTGAGCCGGCACGCCACCTCGTAGACCAGCAGCCCGCCGAACGAGTAGCCGACCAGGCTGTGCGGTCCCGTCGGCTGGACAGTCAGCAGCTGACCGGTGGTGTCGTCGGCGAGCTCGGCGATGCTGCGCCGCCGGCCGTCGCCGTCGCTCAGCGCCGGCTGCACGCCGTACACGGGCCGGTCGGTCTCGAGGGCGACGACGAGTGCCTGCAGCTCGTTGAGCTGCCCCCATGCGTCACAGGCGAGGAAGACCGGCCGACCGGTGCCGGGCCGCAGGAGCTGGACCCCGGTGGTCTCGCCCCGGGGGCTCTGCTCGATCGTCCGTGCCAGCCCCTGGAGGGTCGGGTCGGCGTAGAAGGTCAGGATCTGCACATCCACGCCCAGGTCGAGCTTCACCCGGCGCAGGAGGCTCATCACCTGCCGGGACGAGCCGCCCAGGTCCATGAAGTCGTCGTCCGGCCGCGTGTCGGCGGTGCCGAGGACCTCCCGCCAGATCCGCGCCAGGGGCTCCGGCACGGAGACGCCTGCCGCGGCCCGGGGGACGGCGGTGCTGTGCCCGGGCCCGGGGGCGGGCTCATCGGAGCCCGCCGCGCGCTCGACGGCAGCCCGGATGACGGCCAGACACCCCGGGTTGCGCAGCGCCGCCTCGTTGGCGACCACGTCGCCGTTGACCGCGTCACGGGCGGCCCGTTCGGAGGCCTTGCCGTTGTGGGTCACCGGCAGCTCGGGGACCGCCAGCACCAGGGACGGCACGTGCGCGGGGGACGCGTTGCGCCGGAGGGCGCGGCGGATCCTCCGCTCCAGCTCGCCGTCGAGGGCGGCTCCCGGCTGCAGCACCACGAGCAGGACCATCCGGGTCCGGCCCGGGGCGGAGGCGTCCCGCTGCTCGACGGCCATGGCGCTGGTGATCTCGGTGACCTCGTGCAGGGCCGTGTAGACCTCGCTGGGGCCGATCCGCACGCCGTTGACGTTGAGCACCCCGTCGGAGCGGCCGTGCATGCGGGCCGAGCCGTCCGGGCCGAACTCCACGAGGTCGCCGTGGGTCCACACCCCGGCGTGCTGGGAGAAGTACGCGCGGTGGAAGCGGGAGCCGTCCGGGTCCTGGAGGAAGCCGATCGGTCGTGACGGGAACGGCCGGCGGCAGACCAGTTCACCCACCTCGCCGGCGACCTCCCGGCCGTCCGGGTCGACGGCGACGACGTCCAGGCCGAGGCTGCGCGTCTGGCACCGGCCCGGGCTGACGGGCAGCTCGGGGTGGCCGAGGACGAAGCAGCCGAGGATGTCGGTGCCCCCCGAGATCGACTGCAGCGGCTGGGGTCCCACCGCCCGGGCCACCCACTCGAACTGCCAGTCGTGCAGGACGGCACCGGTGGACAGCACGGCGCGCAGGTGGCTCAGGTCGTACTCGTCCGCGGGCCGGTGGCCGGCGTCCTGGCACAGCTGGAGGTAGGTGGGGCTCGTCCCGAACACGGTCACGCGTTCGTCGGCGACGATCCGCCAGAGGGTCTCGGGTCCGTGGACGGGGCCGTCGTAGACGACGACCGATGCGCCGACCGCCAGCGCGGACAGCTGCCAGTTCCACATCATCCAGGCGGTGGTGGTGTGGAAGTACATGCGGTCCGCGGGCCGGAGGTCGCCGTGCAGGCGGTGCTCCTTGAGGTGCTCGAGCAACGCGCCACCCGCCCCGTGGACGATCGCCTTGGGCGGTCCGGTCGTGCCCGACGAGAACATCACGAACAGCGGGTGGTCGAACGGCAGCCGTGGCCAGTCCGGGCGCGGGGCACCCGCCGCGGCCGCGACCAGGTCGGGAAGGCGGGTCGCCGGGGCGTCACCCACGGGCAGCTCGTCGAGGAGCACGAGGCGGCGCACCGTCGGGAGGCCGGCCAGCAACGCCGAGGTGCCCTCTTCGGGTCCTCCGTGCAGGCCGTTCCGGTCGAGCAGCAGCAGCTGGGCCTCCACCTGCTGGAAGCGGCCGAGGAGCGCGGCCGTGCCGACGTCCGGCGTCGACGTCGCGACGACGGCACCCAGGGACGCCGCCGCCAGGACGGCCACCGCCACGGTGGCGTTGTTCGGCGCCACCGCGAGGACCCGGCTGCCGACTCCGATCCCGGCGTCGGCCAGCGCGGCGGCGGTCACGCCGACCGCCTCGCGCAGCTCCCGCCGGCTGAGGCGCTCCGCCGGCCGGTCGGCGTGCAGCGACGTCAGCGCGGGGGCCTCGTCGTCCACCCCCGGCAGCGGGCGCAGCAGGGCCTCGACGTAGTTGAGGCGCACCTCGGGGAAGAAGCGCGCTCCCTCGACGTCATCGCCGACGACCGTCGGCTCGGGGCTGCCCGACCACGGCAGGCCCGACCACTCGAGGAGGGTGCGCCAGAACGCGTCGCCCTCCCGGATCGAGAAGTCGTGGAACGCCAACGGCGAGCCGAGGGGGCGGCCCGCGAGCTCCTCGCAGCGCGCACGGAACTCCGCCCACTGGGAGGTCCGGGGTTCCTCTCCCGCTGGGGTGGACGCGGTGACCGTCGCCGTCATGAGCGAACACCCTTCTCCAGTGACCAGATGCCGTGACCGAGCACGCGAGGCGCGAGGGGGCGACGGCGCCGCGCGACCCGACGCGAGGTGGCGAGGCTCGCGACGAACCCGACCGGTACGGGGACGGCGACGACGTGCCAGCGGCCCACCCTGCGCTCCGATCCCTCCCCGGTGCCGGTGTCGACCAGCCGGGGTGGCGTCGCGATCCCGGACCCGGACGCCTTCAGCACGGCCTCCTTCACCGTCCAGGTCCGCGCTGCGACTCGAGCCCGCTGCGGTTCTCCGAGCACGGCGATGGCGCCCGCCTCCCGGTCGGTGAGCCAGCCCTCGTCCCGGGTGTCCGGCGTCCACGGGCCCACCTGCTCGAGGTCGATCCCGACCTGCGTCCCGCGCCCGAGGACCACCAGCCCGAGGTCGGCGCTGGCCGCGCAGCTGACGTCGAGGCTCCGCGCGCCGGGGACCGTGGCCGGTACGAACGGGCGTCCGGCCGGCGTCAGTGACAGGGGGACGCGGCTCGGCGTGCAGGAGAGCTCCGCCGCGATCACGCACCGTAACGCCGCTCGAAGGGCGATGCGGCGCCGACGCACGGCGGGTGTGCCGCGGTCGGCGCGACTCAGCTCCGCGTCGGTGAGTGCGGTCGCGGCCCGGGCCAGTGTGGACTCGTCGGGCCCGAGGTCGACCAGCCAGACGTCGACGGGCGGGCGCCGGGGCCGTCCGAGCACAGCACTGCGTGCAGTGCCGTCACTGACCGTGAGGTTCGGCATCGTCGCATAGTGGCACGAGGACGCGGGAACACGCTCGCCCTCCGTCGCGGTGTCCACCGATCCGGTGGCCCCACCCCCGCGGACCCGTCGCGACGGGCCACGGCGGGACGCGCCGCAGGGGTTCCGTCCCATCGCGGACCGGAGCACCTGGCTCGTCGCCGGGGGCGTTCGCGGCGGCCCGCACTCCGTACGCGGCCCTGTGGGCCGGCTCGGACGACGTCACCCTGCTCGGCGCCTGGGGGCCGGTCGAGCAGGGCCACGCCGACGTGACGACGACGTTCCGGTGGGTGGATCCGCGTTCAGAGACGGCCGCGGCCCTGGCGGAGCAGCATCATCCCGAGGATCGCGCCGTCACGGCCGAGCGCCTCCTGGAACCGGGCGAGCACCTGCTGCTCGCGGGCCAGCGACAGGCGGGTGCCGCCCGCGGTGCGGCGCAGCTCACCGATCTCCTGCGACACGGACAGCCGGCGCCGGACGAGGTCGATGAGGGCGGCGTCGCAGGCGTCGATCTCCTCGCGGAGCTCGGAGATGCGCACGTCGGTGTCGGTCGCGGCCGTGGTGGGGAGCGTGGCGGTCATGGGGTGTTCCTCCGGGGCGGGCGGCAGGCCGTCGGACCCCTGGAACGAGAAACGCCCCGGGCTCCTCGGGCCCGGGGCGTCTGTTGCGGCGTGTGCTCAGCCAGCGGTGACGGACACCGGATCCCGGTGGCCGTAGTAAAAGCTGAGCGCGGTGAGCACGGCGGGGAGTCTGCCACAGCTGGCACCGAGATCGCCACCGGCTCCCCCCGGTCGGGGGCGCGTGTGACGCCTGTTCCGCACCGCCCGGGAGCGTCACTCGTGCGAACTACAGTGGTGTCGTCATGAGCAGCGTCCAGCAGGCCCTCGTCGGTGCCCAGAAGTCCCTTCCCGGCACGGAGGGCCTCCAGCGCTCCGCTCCCGGCTCCGTGGGCCGCGAGCTGGACCGCATGCTCGCCGGGCTCAACGGCCCTCAGCGGCAGGCGGTCGTCCACGAGGGCGGGCCGCTGCTCATCGTCGCCGGCGCCGGGTCGGGCAAGACCCGCGTGCTCGCGCACCGGATCGCCTACCTGCTCGGCGCCCGTGGCGTGCAGCCCGGCGAGATCCTCGCGATCACCTTCACCAACAAGGCCGCCGGCGAGATGAAGGAGCGCGTCGCGCACCTGGTCGGCCCGCGGGCCCGCGCGATGTGGGTGTCGACGTTCCACTCCATGTGCGTGCGCATCCTGCGCGCCGAGGCCGCCAAGCTCGGCATGAAGTCGTCGTTCACGATCTACGACCAGGGCGACTCGGTCCGGCTGATGACGATGGTCGCCCGCGACCTCGACCTCGACGCCAAGCGCTATCCGGGCCGCAGCCTCGCCACCCAGGTGTCGAACCTGAAGAACGAGCTGATCGACGAGGAGAGCTACGTCCCCGGGACGGCGCCGGAGAAGGTGCTCGCCGAGGCCTACAAGCTCTACCAGCGGCGGCTGCGCGAGGCGCACGCCATGGACTTCGACGACCTGATCATGACGACGGTCCACCTGCTGCAGGCCTTCCCCGACGTGGCCGAGCACTACCGCCGCCGCTTCCGCCACGTGCTGGTCGACGAGTACCAGGACACCAACCACGCCCAGTACGTGCTGGTCCGCGAGCTGGTGGGGCCGGAGGGCGGCGTCGTCCCGCCGGCCGAGCTGTGCGTCGTCGGTGACGCCGACCAGTCGATCTACGCCTTCCGCGGCGCGACGATCCGCAACATCGACGAGTTCGAGCGCGACTACCCGCAGGCGACGACGATCCTGCTGGAGCAGAACTACCGCTCCACGCAGCGCATCCTCAAGGCGGCCAACCAGGTCATCGCCAAGAACACCGGCCGGCGGCCGAAGAACCTCTGGACCGACGCCGGGGACGGTGAGCTCATCGAGGGCTACGTCGCCGAGAACGAGCACGACGAGGCCGCCTGGGTCGCCGAGCAGATCGACGCGCTGGTCGATGAGGGCACGGCCAGGCCCAAGGACATCGCGGTCTTCTACCGCACGAACAACGCCTCCCGGGTCTTCGAGGAGGTGTTCATCCGCGTCGGCATGCCCTACAAGGTCGTCGGCGGGGTGCGCTTCTACGAGCGCAAGGAGGTCCGCGACGCGTTGGCCTACCTCAAGGTGGTGGCCAACCCGGCCGACGTCGTCAGCCTGCGGCGGGTCATCAACGTGCCCAAGCGCGGCATCGGCGAGAAGGCCGAGTCCTGCATCGAGACGTTCGCCGATCGGGAGCGCATCGCCTTCGCCAGCGCGCTGCGCCGGTGCTCGGAGGTCAACGCCCTCGCGCCGCGGTCGCTGAAGGCGATCCAGGAGTTCGTCGCGCTGCTCGAGGAGTTCGAGAACCTGGTCGAGACCGGTTCCGGCCCGGCCGCGCTGCTGGAGAGCATCCTCGACCGCACCGGCTACCTCGCCGAGCTGCAGGCCAGCACCGACCCGCAGGACGAGGGCCGCGTCGACAACCTCCACGAGCTCATCTCGGTGGCCGCGGAGTTCGAGGCGGCCAACCCCGGGGGCTCGGTCACCGACTTCCTCGAGCAGGTGTCCCTGGTGGCCGACGCCGACCAGATCCCCGTCGCCGGGGACGACGCGGGCGTCGTCACGATGATGACCCTGCACACGGCCAAGGGGCTGGAGTTCCCGGTCGTCTTCCTCACCGGCATGGAGGACGGCGTCTTCCCGCACCTGCGGGCGCTCGGCGACCCGCGGGAGCTGGAGGAGGAGCGCCGGCTGGCCTACGTCGGCATCACCCGGGCGCAGCAGCGGCTGTTCATCTCCCGGGCGACGGTGCGCACCAGCTGGGGGCAGCCGGCGTACAACCCGCCGTCCCGGTTCCTCGACGAGCTGCCGGCCGACACCGTGCAGTGGGCGGGCAAGGAGCCGGTCCCCGCGCCGAGCACGGGGTACCGGTCCGCGCAGACGCGGGTGGCGGCCACGGGCCTGTCCACCGGCGGGCTGCGGGGCGGCGCCGGAAACCGTGCGGTCATCTCCGTGGAGGTGGGGGACCGGGTCAGCCACGACGCGTTCGGGCTCGGCACGGTCGTGGAGGTGACCGGCGCCGGCGACAAGGCCCAGGCCACCGTGGACTTCGGCTCGGGTGGGACCAAGCGTCTGGTCCTGCGCTACGCCCCCCTCGTCAAGCTCTGACCTCCGGAGGTCCCCGAGCGAGACGGCGGGACGCGCTCGGCGCAGCAGGGGACGGCCCGTGGCCGCGGTCGTCGGCCGGAGGCCGACAGATCAGACGCTGACGCCGCGCTCCGCGAGGAACTCCTGCGGGTCGATGGGGCGGCCGGTCATGCCGCCGCGGTGGATCTCGTAGTGCAGGTGCGGCCCGGTGGACTGTCCCTCGTTGCCGACCTTGGCGATCTGGTCGCCGGCGTGTACGAGGTCGCCGGCCGACACCGAGTAGTAGCGCATGTGGCCGTAGACGTGGACGTTCCCGTCGGCGTCCTGGATGTAGACCGCGTTGCCGTACCCGGAGGCACGGCCGGCGCGGATGACCACGCCGTCGGTGGCGGTCAGGATCGGGGTGCCCAGCGGCGCCGCGAGGTCGAGGCCGTAGTGCATGGTGCCCCAGCGCTGGCAGAAGCAGGTGGTGAGCCGGCCCTGCGTCGGGAGGACCGTGCGCGGGGCGCGGGCGGCGCGGGAGGCGGCGAGTTCACCCAGGCGGGCCTGGGCCTCGGCCTCGGTGATACCGCGACGTACGCCGGCGTCCTCCATGTCGCCGGTCAGGCCGACGTCGGAGGCGACGCCGAGGCCGTACTCGGCGGCGCTGACCGCCACGCCGGTGGCCTGGTCGCCCATGGTGGTGGGCAGGGCGGCGACGACGGCGCCGACCACGAGGGCGGCGAGCCAGAGGGGACCGCGCCTGCCGGGCGGACGGGGGAGGCTGCGGCGGGTCGCGGGCGCGGCGTCCTCGGGGACCTCGGACGCAGCCGGTGCGGGGACCTCGGTCGCGGTGGTCGCTCGCGGCAGCAGGTCGACGGCGGCTCGCGGGAGGGGGATGACGGGAGTGGCCGGCGCGTGGTCGGTCCCCGGTCGCTCGAGCAGCGCGGGCTGACGGGTCACGGAGCACCTCCTTGGGGCAGCGACCCTCCCGAACGGGTGCCGCGAGGGCAGGTCGCCGGGGGAGCGACGGTGGCTGGGGCGTCCGGCGTGCGACGCCCGCCGGTGGGTACCGGCGCCGTGATCGGACCGTAACGATCCGTCAGGTGACCGGGCGTCAACGACACCCCGTGTCGCCTTGTCTGCAACCAGAGGGACCGGTGTGACGACAGGGACGTGAGCAGGCGACCCCCATCCAGGGACCCGCCCCGAGCCTGCGAGGGGTGGGGAGGAAGGGGGCCCTCTCTCAGGCGACGGCGGCCGGCGCGGCGATCGGGGGCAGCTCGGGGCGGCGCACCCCGGCGAGGGACGCGGCGACCTCGTCGACGACGCCCCGGTGGAACGGCAGCGACATGTGGCCCACCCCGCGGACCAGCACGTTGCGGGCGACCAGGTCCGGGTGGTCGCACCGGCCGGCGTGCGTCGGCAGCACCACCTGGTCCAGGTCGCTGTAGATCGCGGTCATCGGCGTGCGTACGCCCGGCGCGGGCTCGGCCAGCTCCTGCAGGACCGGCGAACCGGGACGGAGCTGGCGCACCAGCGGGGTGGGCACGAGGTGGGCCAGCACCGAACCCTGGTGCGGCGTTCCGAGGGTCACCAGGGACTCCACCCGCCGGTCGCCGTCCTGTCGCTGCACGTGGTAGCGGGCGATCAGCCCGCCGAGGCTGTGACCGACCACGTGTACCCGCTCGTGCCCGGTCTGCTCGCAGACGCGGTCGAGGTGCTCGCCGAGGGCTCGGGCGCCGCGCGCGACGTCGGTCAGCAGTGGGCTGTAGTTCCACGAGCAGACGTGCGCGAAGCCGCGGCGGCGCAGGCTGCGCCGCATCACCGCGAAGATCGACTGGTTGTCGACGAGGCCGTGGACGAGGACGACCGGGATGCGCGCCGCCAGCGGGTCGGCGGCGAAGAGCGCCCGCACGCCTGGGGGCTGCTCGCCGGGGCGACAGCGCGGATCCAGCCGCAGCGGCTCGCTGCGCGTGCCGAGCGGGTACATGAGCATGTGTGCGCCGACGAGGGCCAGTTCGGTGATGCCGCCGGCGAGCGCCGCGCGGCTGACGAGGGACCGCAACGGGACCCGTGGCGTCCACGGGGCGTTGCCGGCGGTGTGCGAGTCTGGACCGGACTCCGGGTCGTCGAGTGGGCGCATCTGCCAGTCCCTCCCCGTTCGTGACCACCGGTCGAGCCCGGGTTCGACGTCGCCGGTGGCGTAGTTGACCCGGTCATGCCCGGTTCACCTGACGGTAAAGCTGCGGTGTGCTGTTCGTCACACAAGCGCAACGTGGCACCGACGGATCGACGCCGGTTCGTGACCGACTGGACGGAGGAGACCGGTGGCCGCCCGCGATGGCTCCACGCGTGACCGCGACACCGGCCGGGGCGTCCGGTCCGCCCGCGACGGGGACGTCGGCCGGGGCAGCGGCGCCGATCGTCGCGCCGCGACCTCCCGGCGCACGGGGCCGCGCCGTCCGTCGGACCGGCCGGGCCCGGCGCGCGGGCCGGCCGACGGCCTCGTCGTCGGGACCGTCCCGGCGACCGCGCGGCTGGCCGGCGCGCTGCTGGTCCTGGCCGGCCTGGCCGGGGTGGTCGCGCTCTTCCCGACCTACCTGGTGGTGGGCGGGCAGGAGGTGGCCCAGGGTGGCGGACCCGGCAGCGTGCTGCTCGGACTGCTCACCCCGCTCACCTCTGCCGCCGTGGGCGCCGGGCTGGCCGCCGGCCGGGTGCCCCGGTTCGGACTGGGCTACGCGGGCGTGGCCGGCGCCCTCGCGGTCGGCCTGCTGCTGATCGAGCTCTACCGGGCGGACGCGTCCACCACCCGTCCGGGCGTGGAGGTGATCGCCGGGCAGCAGGTGCTGACCAGCTCGGTCGAGATCGGCGCCGGCTGGGTGTCCGGCGTCGTCTCCCTCGGGCTCACCGTGCTCGCCGGCGTGCTGGCCGCCGTGTCGTGGGGGCGCACGGTCATGGAGGACGGCGGGGCGCTGGACCCCGCCCGTCCGGGCCTGGCCGGCCTCGCCGTGCTGCTCGGCGTCGGGACCGTGCTCTGCCTCGTGCTGCCGGCGGCCGACGTCCCCGACCGGCTGGTCACGGACCCCGCGACGGGGCTGCAGACCGTGGTCGAGCAGGACGGGCCGCAGGGCCTGCTCGAGCGGCCCGGGCTGGCGTTGCTCGGTGGCCTGCTGCTGGCCGGCGCGGTCGTCCTCTGCTCGGTGCTGGCGCCCTCGCTGCGACCGCGGCTGGCCGCCGTCGGTGGGCTGCTGGCCATCACCGCCGTCGTACTGACCGCCGGGCTGACCGGCCTGCGCGACGCCGCCGTCTCCGATGAGCTCGAGTGGACCCTGCCCGGCGTGGGGCTGCTGGTGGCCGGTCTCGGCTACGGCGTCCTGACCGTCCTGGCGTGGCGGCTGCGCCGCTCCGCCGCGCCGGGCGACCGGCCCTGACCCCGGCGGGTGGCGTCGCCGGCCGACCGGGTGCCAGGCCCTCGCCGCCGTCGCCGTGGGGTTGACCAGCACGGTCGTCCGGATGGCCGTCCGGAGGGGTTCCCGGCTCCCCGTCCGGGGTGCTGTGAGACCGGCCACGCCCTCCGACGTGGGGGCGACGGCGGCATTCCAGGGGGGTTACGGTGCCTGCTCGTGGATCTCTTCGAGTACCAGGCCCGTGACCTGTTGGCCGCTCACGGCGTGCCCGTGCTGCCCGGCGGCGTCGCCGAGACGCCGGAGCAGGCGGAGGCGATCGCACGGGAGATCGCCGCTCCCGTCGTCGTCAAGGCGCAGGTCAAGACCGGTGGTCGCGGCAAGGCCGGCGGCGTCAAGCTCGCCGACGACGCCGAGAGCGCCAAGGCGCGCGCCCAGGACATCCTCGGCCTGGACATCAAGGGCCACATCACCCATCGCGTGATGGTCGCCCAGGCCAGCGACATCGCCGAGGAGTACTACTTCTCCTACCTGCTCGACCGCGCCAACCGCACCTTCCTGGCCATGGCCAGCGTCGAGGGCGGCATGGAGATCGAGCAGCTCGCGGTCGAGCGGCCCGAGGCGCTGGCCCGCATCCCCGTGGACGCCACCACCGGCGTCGACTCCGCGAAGGCCGCCGAGATCGTCGACGCCGCCGGCTTCCCCGCCGAGGTGCGCGACCAGGTCATCGCGATCGCCGTCCAGCTGTGGGACGTGTTCGCCAAGGAGGACGCCACCCTGGTGGAGGTCAACCCGCTGGCCAAGGCGCCCGACGGCACCGTGCTCGCGCTCGACGCGAAGGTGACCCTCGACGAGAACGCCGGCTTCCGCCACGCCGACCACGCTGCGCTGGAGGACGCCGCCTCGGCCGACCCGCTGGAGGCAGCGGCCAAGGAGAAGGACCTCAACTACGTCAAGCTCGAGGGCGAGGTCGGCATCATCGGCAACGGTGCCGGGCTGGTCATGAGCACCCTCGACGTGGTCGCCTACGCCGGCGAGGAGTTCGGTGGCGTCAAGCCCGCCAACTTCCTCGACATCGGCGGTGGCGCCTCGGCCGAGGTCATGGCCAACGGGCTGCACATCATCCTGTCCGACCCCGCCGTGAAGAGCGTGTTCGTCAACGTCTTCGGCGGTATCACCGCCTGCGACGCCGTCGCCAACGGCATCGTCTCGGCGCTCCAGCTCCTCGGCGACGAGGCGACCAAGCCGCTGGTCGTGCGTCTCGACGGCAACAACGTCGAGGAGGGCCGGCG
This sequence comes from Geodermatophilus sabuli, assembly GCF_900215145.1. GTDB lineage: Bacteria > Actinomycetota > Actinomycetes > Mycobacteriales > Geodermatophilaceae > Geodermatophilus > Geodermatophilus sabuli. The sequence goes on from NZ_OBDO01000002.1 coordinate 428,858, forward strand.
CATCCTCGCCGAGGCCAACCACCCGCTGGTGACCGTCGTGGACACGATGGACGGCGCCGCACGCCGGGCCGCCGAGCTCGCCGCCGCCTGACCGCCCCCGCAACCGACAGGACACCAGAGATGTCGATCTTCCTCAACGAGAACAGCAAGGTCATCGTCCAGGGCATGACCGGCTCCGAGGGGCGCAAGCACACCCAGCGCATGCTGGCCTCGGGGACGGCCATCGTCGGTGGCGTGAACCCGAAGAAGGCCGGCCAGAGCGTCGACTTCGACGGCACCGGCGTGCCGGTGTTCGGCTCCGTCGCCGAGGCGATGAAGGAGACCGGCGCCGACGTCAGCGTCATCTTCGTGCCGCCGGCCGGCGCCAAGAACGCGGTCATCGAGGCCGTCGATGCGCAGATCGGTCTCGCCGTCGTCATCACCGAGGGCATCCCGGTGCACGACTCGACCCACTTCTGGGCGCACGCCCAGGGCGGTTCGACCCGCATCATCGGCCCGAACTGTCCGGGTCTGATCAGCCCCGGACGCTCCAACGCCGGCATCATCCCGGCCACCATCACCAAGCAGGGCAAGATCGGGCTGGTCAGCAAGTCCGGCACGCTGACCTACCAGATGATGTACGAGCTCCGCGACATCGGGTTCTCCACCGCGGTCGGCATCGGTGGCGACCCGGTCATCGGGACCACGCACATCGACTGCCTCCAGGCCTTCCAGGAGGACCCGGAGACCGAGGCGATCGTGATGATCGGTGAGATCGGTGGCGACGCCGAGGAGCGGGCCGCCGACTTCATCAAGGCGAACGTCACCAAGCCGGTCGTCGGGTACGTCGCCGGGTTCACCGCGCCCGAGGGCAAGACCATGGGTCACGCGGGCGCGATCGTGTCCGGCTCGGCCGGCACCGCGCAGGCCAAGCAGGAGGCCCTCGAGGCCGCCGGTGTGCGCGTGGGCAAGACGCCGTCGGAGACCGCCCGCCTCATGCGGGAGATCGTCGGGGGCTGAAGAAGGACCCCCTGCCCCCCGCCGCTCGCGAGCTCGCGACGGGGCCCTCCAGGGGGCCGAGCGGCTCGTGCTGCCCGGCGACCTCCGACGAGGTCGCCGGGCAGTGGCGTCCCCGGGGCTCGGTAGCGTCCCCACGGGCGAGGTCTGAGTGCCACCGTTGCACGTACCGCCCCCACTCACCGACGATGCGCTGAGTGACCAAGCCACTACTGAGGAGCGCTCCGCGATGACCAGTCAGCCGCCTCCGCCCCCGGGCGGGCCCGGACAGCCGGGGTACGGCTCCCAGCCCGGGCAGGAGCCCGGGGCCGGTGGTCAGCAGCCGGGCCACGGCGGGCAACCGGGGTACGGGCAGCAGCCGCCTCCCCCCGGCTACGGGCAGCCGCAGTACGGCCAGCCGCCGTACCCGCAGGAGCCCGGCCACGGCCACCAGCCGGGATACGCGCAGCAGCCTCCCTACGGCCAGCAACTCCCCTACGGGCAGCAGCCCGGCTACGGCCAGCAGCCGCCCTACGGGCAGCCGGGGCAGTACGGGCAGCAACCCGGGTACGGGCAGCCGCCCTACGGGCAGGGCTCCCACGGCGGCCCGGCCCGGCCCGGTACCTCGGTGGGCTTCGACCTCAAGAGGCTGACGATGGCGGACTACGTCATCGCCGGCGGCACGCTGCTGTTCCTCGTCCTGGCGTTCTTCCCCTGGTACCAGGTCGACGACGCCTTCTTCGGGTCCGACTTCAGCTTCAGCGGCTGGCAGTCCGGCCAGGTGACGACGGCGGTCTTCCTCTTCCTGCTGGCCACGGTGTGGACCCTGCTGCCGGCCTTCGTCGACCTGAGGCTCGGGTTCCCCCGGTCGGCCATCACGGTCGGCCTGGCGGCCCTGGGCTTCCTGTTCGCGCTGCTGGGCTGGCTGGACTCGTTCACCGAGGGCTTCTCGTTCTCGATCTGGGCACTGCTGGGTTTCCTCGCGGCAGCCGCGGTCCTCGCGTTCGCCGTCCTCCGGCTGCTGCAGGAACTGCGGAACCGTCCGGCCCTCCCGGGTGGCCTCGCAGGCGCCTCCCGGTCGGCCGACCAGCAGGCGCCGCAGTACGGCACGCAGGGCGGAGCGCCTGGCCAGTCGCCCTACGGGTACCCCGCCCAGCAGCAGCCGTACGGGCAGCAGCCGCCCTACGGCCAGCAGCCGTCGTACGGCCAGCAGCCGTTCTACGGTCAGCAGCAGCCCCAGGGGGGCTCGGCGCCGGACCAGCCGTCCTCCGGTCGGACCCAGGCCCACCGCATGCCCCCGCCGCCACCCCCGCCGGCCACGCGACCCGAGCCCGGCCCGGGCACGGGCGGCTCCGGCGGCGCCACCGCCTCCGGCAGCGAGCCGGGGCCGAACCCGGACAACGGCTGACCGAGACGGACCTCACTGCCCGGCGGGGGCCGGCGACCTGCGGGTCGCCGGCCCCCGCCGCCTTTGTGGACGCGGTTGGGCGCGTGCGACGGCGATCGCCGTCCGGCCTTGCGACAGTGGGGGAGTGGTCTCCCTGCTCGCACGCCTGACCCTGCCCGGGCAGCAGGAGCCGGGCGCCGGGCGGCCGTGGCAGCCCGCCGTGCTCGCCGCCGTGGCCGCCCTGGCGGTCTCGGTCCTCGGCCTGCTCGGGCTCGGGCTCGCCGTCGTCGTCGTGCAGACGCTGGACCCGGCCGGCGGGTTGCCGGTCGGGGGGGCGGCCCGGCTGGCCGGTCAGTTGTGGCTGCTCGCCCAGGGCGGTGGGCTCACCGTCGCCTCCGGGCCGCTCGTGCTGGCCCCGTTGCTGCTCACCCTGGCCATCGCCTGGGGCCTGTCCAGCGCCGGCCGCGGGGTCGTGCGGGCCTGCGACGTCAGCGGGGTGCGGGGCGTGGCCGCCGTCCTGGGCCCCCTCGCCGCCGCCCACACCGTCATGGCCGTCCTGCTCGCCCTCGCGGTCGACGACGCCGGTGCCCGCGTCGACCTGCTCCGCTGCACCCTCGGGGCGGCCGTGCTCGCCGTCGTCGCCGCCGGATGGGGGACCGCGCGGGAGTTCGGCCTCCTGGACCACGTGCTCGACCGGTTGCCGCCACCGGTCCGGCCGCTGCTGCGCGCCGTGCTCGCCGGGTTCCTCGCTGCGGTGGCGTGCGGGCTGGCCGTGGTCGCCGTGGCCCTCGCCGCCGACGCCCGTGGCTACGCCGCCCTCTCCGGTTCCCTCGGCGGTTCGGGCGCCGGCGTGGTCGGTCTCCTGGCCCTCGGGGTCCTGCTGCTGCCCAACGCCGCGGCCGCCGCCATCGGGCTCGCGGCCGGCCCGGGGTTCGCCGTCGGCAGCGGCACGCTGGTGTCGGTGCACGGCGTGACCCTGGGGGCCGTGCCGGCGCTGCCGTTGCTCGCGGCGCTGCCCGACACGCAGGCGGTGCCGCTGGTCGCGCTCGTCGCGCAGGTGGTGCCGGCGCTGGCCGGGCTGGTCGCCGGCGTCACGCTCGGTCGCCGGTTCGACCAGGGCGGCGCCGACGGCGGTTCGGTCGTCGCCGGGCTCTGGGGCGTGCTCGCGGGGGCCCTCCTCGGGGTCGCCTGCGGCCTCCTGGCCTGGATCGGCGGTGGGGCGCTCGGCGACGGTGCACTGGCGGAGGTGGGCGCGCCCGCGGTGTCCACCGGACTGGCCTTCGCGGCGCAGGCGGGGATCGCCGCGGCGGTCGGGGCCGCCGTCAGCCGCTGGCGGGCCCGGGGCTGAGAGCGGACCCCCTCGCCCCCCACCGCTCGCGGCGGGCCATTGCGAGGGGGCCGGGGAGGGGGTGCTGTGGCCCGGTTAGGGTCACAGGCGTGCCCGCACCCGAGCCGTTCCCGCGGGCGCGGGTCGTGGTCCTCCTCTCCGGCACCGGGTCGCTGTGCGCGGCGCTGCTGGCGGCCACCGACGACCCGGGCTACCCCGCGACGGTCGTCGCCGTGGGCAGCGACCGCGACGCCGAGGGGCTCGAGCACGCCCGCCGCCGCGGCATCGCCACCTTCACCTGCCGGCTGCGCGACCACGCCGACCGGACCGCCTGGGACGCCGCGCTGGCCGCCGCCATCGCCGAGCACCGGCCCGACCTGGTCGTCTCGGCCGGGTTCATGAAGATCGTGGGGTCGGCGGTGCTGGCTCGCTTCGGCGGGCGGCTGGTGAACACCCACCCGGCGCTGCTGCCCGCCTTTCCCGGCGCGCACGCCGTGCGGGACGCGCTCGCCGCGGGCGTCGAGGTCACCGGCAGCACGGTGCACCTGGTCGACGCCGGCATCGACACCGGACCGGTGCTCGCCCAGCGCGAGGTGCCCGTCCTCCCGGAGGACGACGAGGCCCGGCTGCACGAACGGATCAAGACCGTGGAGCGGAAGCTCCTGGTGGACACGGTGGCGCGGCTCGTCACCGGCCACGCTGGGAACGACACGGAGGAGCCCCGATGAGCGACCGCACCCCGATCCGCCGGGCCCTGCTGGGCGTGTACGACAAGACCGGCATCGAGGAGCTCGCCCGCGGGCTGGCCGACGCCGGGGTGGAGCTGGTCAGCACCGGTGCCACCGCGCGCCGCATCGCCGACGCCGGGGTGCCGGTCACCCCCGTCGAGCAGGTCACCGGCTTCCCGGAGTGCCTCGACGGGCGGGTGAAGACCCTGCACCCGGGGGTGCACGCCGGCATCCTGGCCGACCGCCGCAAGCCCGAGCACGTCCGGCAGCTCGAGGAGCTCGGGATCACGCCCTTCGACCTCGTGGTGGTCAACCTCTACCCGTTCACCGAGACGGTCGCCTCGGGCGCCACCGCCGACGAGTGCGTCGAGCAGATCGACATCGGCGGCCCGGCGATGGTGCGGGCAGCGGCCAAGAACCACCCGTCGGTCGCCGTCGTCGTCGACCCCGGCCGGTACGGCGACGTCCTCGCGGCGGTGTCCGCCGGCGGCTTCACCCTGGGGGAGCGGCAGCGGCTGGCCGCGGCGGCCTTCCGGCACACCGCGGCCTACGACATCGCGGTGGCCTCCTGGATGGGCAACGTCCTGGCGCCGGACGACGAGTCCGGGTTCCCCGCGTGGGTGGGGGCCAGCTGGGAGCGCGCCGACGTCCTCCGCTACGGCGAGAACCCGCACCAGCGTGCGGCGCTGTACCGCAGCTCCGAGCGGGGCCTGGCGCACGCCGAGCAGTTGCACGGCAAGCAGATGTCCTACAACAACTACGTCGACACCGACGCCGCCTGGCGGGCCGCGCACGACCACACCGACCCCTGCGTGGCGATCATCAAGCACGCCAACCCCTGCGGCATCGCCGTGGGCCCCGACATCGCCGCCGCGCACCGCAAGGCACATGCCTGCGACCCGGTGTCGGCCTTCGGGGGCGTGATCGCCGCCAACCGCGAGGTGGACCTCGCCATGGCCGAGCAGGTCGCCGGCGTCTTCACCGAGGTCGTGGTGGCGCCGTCGTTCACCGACGACGCGGTGGAGGTGCTCACCGCGAAGAAGAACATCCGCCTGCTGCGGCTCCCCGACGCCGGCCGGCCGGCCACCGAGCTGCGGCCGGTCAGCGGCGGGCTGCTGCTGCAGGTCACCGACCGGGTGGACGCGCCCGGCGACGACCCGACCACCTGGACGCTGACCACCGGGCAGCCGCTGGACGCCGCCGGCCTCGACGACCTCGTGTTCGCCTGGCGCAGTGTCCGCGCCGTCCGCAGCAACGCGATCCTGCTCGCGCACGAGAAGGCCACCGTCGGCGTGGGCATGGGCCAGGTCAACCGCGTGGACGCCGCCCGTCTCGCCGTCTCCCGGGCGGGGGACCGCGCCGCCGGTGCGGTCGCCGCCTCCGACGCCTTCTTCCCCTTCGCCGACGGCCTGCAGGTGCTGATCGACGCCGGCGTGCGGGCGGTCGTGCAGCCCGGCGGGTCGGTGCGGGACGAGGAGGTCATCGCCGCGGCGGCGGCCGCGGGCGTGCCGCTGTACCTCACCGGGACCCGCCACTTCGCGCACTGATGGCGGACCCTCCCGCCCCCCGCCCCTCGCCGGCTCGCAGCGGGCCCCTGCGCGAGGGCCGCGTGCCGTCCACCGGGCCGCGCCCGCACGTCCGCCCCCCCGAGGCCGGTGCCGAGGTCGAGGGCCAGGACCTCGCCCGGGTGGACTGGTGGGGCGCCGAGCTCGACGGGGTGACCTTCACCCGCTGCCGCTTCGACGACGCCGGGCTGGAGGAGCTGGTCACCCGCCGGTGCGTGTTCGAGTCCTGCGTGCTGACCGGCGTCCGGATGGGCGGCTCGCGGCACCTGGGCTCGGCGTTCCTCTCCTGCCGGTTCGACCGGGCGCGGCTGTTCGACGTCACCTGGGACGGCTGCAAGCTGACCGGCTCGCAGTTCCCCGGCGCGCAGGTGCGCCCCATGACGTCGACCGAGAGCGACTGGAGCTGGACGAACCTCCGCGGCGCCGACCTCTCGGGGCTGGACCTGTCCGGTCACCGGTTCCGCGAGGCGGACCTCACCGACGCCGACCTGCGCGAGTGCGACCTGACCGGCGCCGACCTCGACCGGGCCCGGCTGCAGGGCGTCAAGCTGCGCGGCACCGACCTGCGCGGCGCGTCGACCGACGGGGTCAACTGGCTGGCGTTCGAGCTGACCGGCGTCCGCCTGGACCTCGTGCAAGCCGTCCAGTTCGCCCGCGCCCACGGCGCCCTCGTGAGCGACTGAGGGACGGTCACCTCCTCGGGCTGGTCACCATCGCCTTGAGCGCGCCCAGCAGTCCCAGCGCCGGGACGGCGACGGCGAACCAGAAACCGGTGTCGAAGGTGGCCCTCTCCCACCCGGCGTCGGCCAACGGCACGAGCACCCCGGCGAACGCGACCAGGCTCACCAGCAGCGCCAGCACGCCGAGGAAGCGGTGCGAGCGAGCCGGCAGCAGCACCAGGATGCCGAGCACGAGCAGCACCGCACCGCCACCGACGACGGCCACCGGCTGCCACATCCCGTCGGCGAACACGCCGGCCACGTCGCGGCCCAGGCCCTCCACGCCGCGCCGGACCAGGTCCAGCCCGGTCAGCTCGCTGGTGCTGAGCCAGCGCAGCAGCAGGCTGACGCCGGCCGCGACGCCGGCCAGCACGAGCAGCAGCCCGGCCAGGGCGTCCGGACGGCGCACCGTCACCGGCTTGGTCGAGTACTGCGGCGCGGTCGACGAGGCGGGAGGCTGTCCGGGCGGCACCGCGGTGGGTGGCGCACCACCCGCGTAGCCGCCGTACCCGGCGTCGGGACGCGCGCCGCCCACCGGCTGGAGGCCCGGTGTCGTCTGCTCCCGCCAGTCGTCGGCGCCGCGCTGCGTGCCGGCCGGGGACTGGTCGCGCTCGGTCATCTGCTCTCCTCGCGGGTCGGCAGGCGGGGAAGCGCCCGCTGCCCGCGAGCCTAGGGCCGCCCTGGCGTCCGGCGGAGGGCTCTCGGGCAGACTGTCGGACGTGCCCGCGACGATCCTGGACGGCAAGGCGACCGCAGCAGCGATCCGGGCGGAGCTGACCGACCGGGTCGCCGCCCTCACCGCCACCGGTCACCGGCCCGGCCTCGGCACCCTGCTCGTCGGCGACGACCCCGGCAGCCGCTGGTACGTCAACGCCAAGCACTCCGACTGCGCGCAGGTGGGCATCGCCAGCATCCAGCGCGAGCTGCCCGCCACCGCCACGCTCTCCGACGTGCTCGAGGTCGTCGACGAGCTCAACGCCGACCCGGCCTGCACCGGCTACATCGTCCAGCTGCCGCTGCCGCGGGGGATCGAGGCCAGCGTCGTCCTCGAGCGGATGGACCCGGCGAAGGACGCCGACGGACTGCACCCGGTGAACCTCGGCCGACTGGTCCTCAACGTGCCCGGCGCGCTGCCGTGCACGCCGGTCGGCATCGTGGAGCTGCTGCGCCGGTACGACGTGCCGATCGCCGGCGCCGAGGTGGTCGTCGTCGGCCGCGGCATCACCGTGGGCCGGCCGCTGGGCCTGCTGCTCACGCGTCGCAGCGAGAACGCCACGGTGACCCTGTGCCACACCGGGACCCGTGACCTCGCCGCGCACCTGCGCACCGCCGACATCGTGGTCGCCGCCGCCGGCGTGCCCGGTCTGGTCGGCCGTGACCTGGTCAAGCCGGGCGCCGCCGTCCTCGACGTGGGGGTGAGCCGGGTCGACGGCAAGATCGCGGGGGACGTCGCCAAGGACGTCGTCGAGGTGGCGGGGTTCGTGGCGCCCAACCCCGGCGGGGTCGGCCCGATGACCCGAGCGATGCTGCTGCAGAACGTCGTCCTGGCCGCCGAGCAGGCCGCCGCCGTGGACGTCCTCACCGCCTGATGTCGCGCCCGCCGCTCTACACCCGCCGGCCGTTCCTGGCCGGCCTCCTCCGGCAGCTGCCGTTGCTGCTGGTGCTGGTCGGGGTGGCGGTGGGGCTGGGCATGGTCGCGTTCGAGTACTGGCGGCGGGGGCTCGTCGTCGTCGGGGTGGCGCTGGTCGGCGGTGGGCTGCTGCGGCTGCTCCTGCCGGTCCGGCGGGTGGGCTTCCTCGCCGTCCGCAGCCGGCCGGCGGACGTCGTCCTGCTGGCCGGGGTGGGGGTCACGCTGGCCGCGTTCGCCCTCGCGATCCCCGGTGAGTGAGGTGCCTCGGCACCCGACCGGGCGCTGAGGGCCACCCAGCGATAGGTTGGCCGCCATGGCAGAGCAGCCCAGGAACGGCAAGGTCACCGTCGTCGGTGCCGGCTTCTACGGCTCGACCACCGCCCTCCGCCTCGCGGAGTACGACATCTTCGAGACCGTCGTGCTCACCGACATCGTCGAGGGCAAGCCCGAGGGCATCGCCCTCGACATGAACCAGTCCCGGCCGATCGAGGGCTTCGAGACGGAGGTCGTCGGTGTCGGCGGCGGGTCGTACGAGGGCACCGAGGGCTCCGACGTCGTCGTGATCACCGCGGGGCTGCCACGCAAGCCCGGCATGAGCCGGATGGACCTCATCGAGACCAACGCCAAGATCGTCCGCCAGGTCGCCGAGAACATCGCGCAGACCTCGCCGGACGCGGTGGTCATCGTGGTCTCCAACCCGCTGGACGAGATGACCGCGCTGGCCCAGCTGGCCACCCAGTTCCCGAAGAACCGTGTCATGGGCCAGGCCGGGATGCTCGACACCGCCCGGTTCACCAACAACGTCGCCGAGGAACTCGGCGTCCCGGTGGCCTCGGTGCGCACCCTCACCCTCGGCTCGCACGGCGACACGATGGTGCCGGTGCCCTCGCGCTGCACCGTCGACGGCAAGCCGCTGGCCGACGTGATGGCCGCGGACCGCATCGAGCACCTGGTCGACCGCACCCGCAACGGGGGCGCCGAGGTCGTGGCGCTGCTGAAGACCGGCTCGGCCTACTACGCGCCCTCGGCCGCCGCGGCCCGCATGGCCCGCGCCGTCATGGAGGACTCCGGCGCCGTGATGCCGGTGTGCGCCTGGGTGGACGGCGAGTACGGCATCTCCGGGGTGTACCTGGGGGTCGAGGCCGAGATCGGGCGCGAGGGTGTCCGCCGGGTCGCGGAGGGCGACCTGACCGAGAGCGAGCTGGCCGGGCTCCGCGAGGCGGCCGAGGCCGTGCGCGCCAAGCAGGCCGACGTAGCCGACCTCTGACCGACCCGATCAGAGGTGCAGAGAGGGAAACGCAGAGTGCGCGAGCGTGCGAGCGCACCCATGGACACAGCAGCGGCCGCGAACGCGGCCGACGAGCGCTAGCGAGGAGAACGCGTGAGCAAGATCAAGGTCGAGGGGAAGATCGTCGAGCTCGACGGCGACGAGATGACCCGGATCATCTGGCAGTTCATCAAGGACCAGCTGATCCTCCCGTACCTCGACGTCGACCTCGAGTACTACGACCTCGGGATCGAGAAGCGCGACGAGACCGACGACCAGATCACGGTCGACGCGGCCAACGCCATCAAGGAGCACGGCGTCGGCGTCAAGTGCGCGACGATCACCCCGGACGAGGCGCGGGTCGAGGAGTTCGGCCTCAAGCGCATGTACCGCTCGCCCAACGGGACGATCCGCAACATCCTCGGCGGCGTCATCTTCCGCGAGCCGATCATCATGTCGAACGTGCCGCGGCTGGTGCCGGGCTGGACCAAGCCGATCGTCGTCGGCCGTCACGCCTTCGGTGACCAGTACCGCGCCACCGACTTCAAGTTCCCCGGCGAGGGGACGCTGACGATCACCTTCACGCCGAAGGACGGCTCGGCGCCGATCGAGCACGAGGTGTTCCAGTCGCCCGGGGGCGGCGTGGCCATGGCCATGTACAACCTCGACGAGTCGATCCGCGACTTCGCCCGGGCCTCGATGAACTACTCGCTGCAGCGCGGCTACCCGCTGTACCTCTCGACGAAGAACACGATCCTCAAGGCCTACGACGGCCGGTTCAAGGACCTGTTCGCCGAGGTGTTCGAGGCCGAGTTCAAGGGGAAGTTCGACGGCGCCGGCCTCACCTACGAGCACCGTCTCATCGACGACATGGTCGCCGCCTCCCTCAAGTGGGAGGGCGGCTACGTCTGGGCCTGCAAGAACTACGACGGTGACGTGCAGTCCGACACCGTGGCCCAGGGCTTCGGCTCGCTCGGCCTCATGACCTCGGTGCTGATGAGCCCCGACGGCCGCACCGTCGAGGCCGAGGCCGCGCACGGCACGGTGACCCGGCACTTCCGCCAGCACCAGCAGGGCAAGGAGACGTCGACCAACCCGATCGCGTCGATCTTCGCCTGGACCCGGGGCCTGGCCCACCGCGGCAAGCTGGACAACACCCCCGAGGTGACCCGCTTCGCCGAGACGCTGGAGAAGGTCTGCATCGACACCGTCGAGGGCGGCCAGATGACCAAGGACCTCGCGCTGCTGATCAGCAAGGACCAGCCCTGGCTGACGACCCAGGACTTCCTGGCGGCCATCGACGCCAACCTGCAGAAGGCCATGGCCTGAGAGCGGACTCCGTCCTCGTCACCCCGCGCTCGGGGTGGACCCCAGCGGCCCTCTCGCCTCGCGGCGAGAGGGCCGCTGCCGCGTTCGGGAGCTGGTCACCGGCCGTCGGCGGAAGCGGGCCGGAGCGGGTCAGGCGCCGAAGAGCTGGGTCCACCAGGGGCCGCCGGGCCCCTCGGCCACGCCCACGCCCAGCTTGGTGAGCTCGCAGTCGAGGATGTTGGCCCGGTGGCCGGAGCTGGTCATCCAGTCCTCCATCACCGCGGCCGCGTCGGGCTGGCCGTAGGCGATGTTCTCCGCGCGTGCGTAGCCGACGCCGGCCTTCTCGGCCCGGTCGAAGGGGGAGAGGCCCTCCGGCGTGTCGTGCGAGAAGTAGTCGCGGTCGCGCATGTCGGCGCTGTGCGCCCGGGCGACGGCGGCCAGCGCGCTGTCGGCGACGAGGGGTGCGCAGCCGGCGGTGGCGCGAGCCTGGTTCACCAGCGTCAGGACCTGTCCCTCGGTGCCCGGGGCGGCCAGCGCGGCGGGGGCGGCCCGCGGCGCGGGAGCCGGGGCGGGGGCGGCCCGCGGCGCGGGAGCCGGGGCGGGAGCCGGGGACGTGGCGGACCCCGGTCGCTCGGGGCTCTCCTCGGCCTTCTGCTCGGCGGGCTCGGCGGGCTCGGCGGGCTCGGCGGGCTCGGCGGGCGCGGTGGGCTCCGACGCCGAGGTGGTCTCGCCGGCAGCCGCTGCGGGCGCGGCGCTCTCCTCCGACGGCTCGGCGGCGGGCGCCGCGGGCGGTGCAGGGGACTCCGCCGGGGCCTCGGCGGCGGGGGCGCCGTCCACGCCCATCTGCACCGTGCCGCCCCCGGACGTCGACGGGGCGGACGACGTCCGGCCCGAGCGTGCCGCGCCCGAGGAGGCCGCGCCCGCGGCCGCGGCGGACTCCAGGGCGGCGCGCTCCGAGGAGCTGGTCACGACGCTCGACACCACCGGGACGGCGAACGCGATGCCCGCGACCGCGAGGACCACCGCCAAGACCGGCAGGACGCGGCGCAGGCCGAACGCGCGGGTGAGGACGGAGACCCAGCGGCCGAGCGCTGCGGCGATCCGCGAGGAAGGCGGGCGACCCGCCGGCATGTGGTGCACGAGGTAACCCTCACGAGTTGCTAGATCACGGATCGTTACTTTGGGCAGAGTAGCCGTAGGCACTCCGTGATCGGCACCGTGCTGTGCGCAACATCACATCACGTTCGGCTTCACCTCTCCACGGCGACCTCCGGTGGGCGCGCCTGGCGGGGGCAGGCAGCATGGACCCGTCCCATCTGCCCCGACCGAGGAGCGCGCCGCCGGTGAGCGACGTCTGGCTCAACATCGTCATGGTCGTCGTCTTCGTGCTCGTCGGCGGTGCCTTCTCCGGTGCGGAGATCGCGCTGGTGAGCCTGCGCGAGTCCCAGGTGCGCGCCATGGCCGACAACGCGGGGCGGCGCGGCAAGGCCGTGGCGCGCCTGCTCAGCGACCCCAACCGCTTCCTCGCGGCCGTCCAGGTCGGCGTCACCCTGGCCGGGTTCTTCTCCGCGGCCTTCGGTGCCAGCACCCTGTCCGCGCCGCTGGCCGACCGGCTCGAGGGCCTCGGCGTGAGCGAGCGGCTGGCGGGCACGCTGGCGCTGGTCCTCGTCACCATCGCCATCAGCTACCTGTCGCTGGTCGTGGGCGAGCTGACCCCGAAGCGGCTGGCCCTCCAGCGCGCCGAGGGCTTCTCGCTCCTCGTCGCCGCCCCGCTCAACGGCATCGCCACGCTGTTCCGGCCGGTCATCTGGCTGCTGTCGGTCTCGACCAACCTGCTGGTCCGCCTGCTCGGCGGTGACCCGAAGGCCAGCGGGGAGGCGATCAGCCAGGAGGAGCTGCGCGACCTCGTCGCCGCGCACGAGTCGCTGAGCACCGACGAGCGCCGGCTGATCGGTGAGGTGTTCCGCGCCGGCGACCGCGAGGTCCGCGAGGTCATGACCCCGCGCACCGAGGTCGACTTCCTCGATGCGTCGATGACCGCCAGCCGCGCCGCCAAGCAGGTGCACGACTCCAGCCACTCGCGCTACCCGGTCGTCGGCCGGGACGAGGACGACGTCGTCGGGTTCGTGCACGTGCGCGACCTGTTCCTGCCCCACCACCCCGCCGGGCGGGCGGCGACCGTCGGCGACCTCGTCCGGGAGGTGAAGCGGTTGCCGGGCACCGCGGGTGTCCTCACCGCGCTGTCGGAGATGCGCCGGGAGAACCACCACCTCGCCATCGTCATCGACGAGTACGGCGGCACCGACGGCATCGTCACGCTCGAGGACCTCATCGAGGAGGTCATCGGGGAGATCTACGACGAGTACGACGAGGACGTCACCGAGGAGGGCGCCGACGTGCCCGGCGGGCCGTCGGAGGTCGACGGCCTGCTCAACCTCGACGACTTCCGCGAGGCCACCGGGGTGCAGCTGCCCGAGGGGCCGTACGAGACGGTCGCCGGGTACGTGCTCGCCGAGCTCGGCCGGCTGCCCGACGTCGGGGACGCCGTGACGGTCGGGGGCCGCACCCTCACCGTGCTCGAACTGGACGGGCGCCGCATCGCGCGGCTGTCGGTCAGCCCGGTCCCCGACCCGGAGCCGGCCGTCGTCGACCCCGAGGCGTAGGAGGACCCCGTCCTCCTCACCGCTCGCAGGCTCGCGGCGAACCTCCGGACGGGGCCGAACCGGGACGGGGTCGCGGCGGCACCCTGCGCAGCGGCCGCCTCAGGCGCGCTTCTGGGTGGTCTCCCAGGCGTCCCGGACGATGCCGGCCAGGTCGGCGTGCTTCGGCGTCCAGCCCAGGTCGGCGCGGATCCGGTCGCTGGAGGCCACCAGCTGCGCGGGGTCCCCGGCCCGGCGTTCCCCGACGACGACCGGCACGGGGTGCCCGGTGACCTCACGGACGGCGTCGACGACCTGCTGCACCGAGAAGCCGGTGCCGTTGCCCAGGTTGTAGATGCGGTGCTCGCCCGGTGCCGGTGCGGTCAGCGCGAGCAGGTGCGCGTCGGCGAGGTCGGCGACGTGGATGTAGTCGCGGATGCAGGTGCCGTCCGGCGTCGGGTAGTCCTCGCCGTAGACGGTCATCGCCTCGCGGGTGCCGGCGACGACCTGCAGGGCGATCGGGATGAGGTGGGTCTCGGTGGTGTGCCGCTCGCCCCGGCCGTAGGCGGCGCCGGCCACGTTGAAGTAGCGCAGGCTGACCGCGGCGAAGTCGTACGCGGCGGCGTACGAGGTCAGCATCGCGTCGACGGCGAGCTTCGTGGCGCCGTAGGTGTTGGTCGGCCGGGTGGGGGCGTCCTCGCGGATGGGCACCTGCTCCGGCTCGCCGTAGGTCGCCGCGGTGGAGGAGAAGACGATGCGGCGGCAGTCGGCCGCCCGCATGGCCTCCAGCAACGCCAGTGACCCCGCGACGTTGGTGTCCCAGTAGATCTCCGGCTGGACCTGCGACTCCCCGACGAGGCTCTTCGCCGCGAAGTGGAGGACCGCCTCGGGGCGGACGTCGGCCAGCACGGGCGCGGAGTCGTGCAGCGAGGCCCGCACGAACGCCGCACCCTCGGGCACCGCGTCGGCGTGACCGGTGGAGAGGTCGTCGAGCACGGTGACCTCGTGGCCGCCCGCGAGGAGGGCGGCCGTGACTACGCTGCCGATGTAGCCGGCCCCACCGGCGACGAGTACGCGCATGCGCCCACCCTAGAGACGGTCCACGGGCGGCGCGGTCAGGAGGCGGAACCAGTGGTCAGCGCACGACCGGCGGTGCAGCAGCTGCCCGCCTACAAGCCGGGGCGCAACCCGGCCGACCTCGCCCGCGAGATCGGCGTCGCGCAGGCGGTCAAGCTGGCCAGCAACGAGGTCGCCTTCCCGCCGCTGCCCGCCGTCGTCGAGGCCCTGGCCGGTGCGGCCGCGGAGACCAACCGCTACCCGGACAACGGTGCCGTCGTCCTCACCCGGGCGCTGGCCGAGCGCTACGGCGTCGACCCCGCGCAGGTGGTCACCGGCTGCGGCGCGGTCATGCTCTGCCAGCAGCTGGCCCAGTCGTTCAACGACCCCGGCACGAGCATCGCGTTCGCCTGGCGCTCGTTCGAGATGTACCCGCTGCTGGCCCAGGTCGCCGGCGCCCGCTCGATCCAGGTGCCGCTGGTGCCCGGCCGCCCCGGCGGGCCGGCCGACACCCACGACCTCGACGCCCTCGCCGCGGCGGTCGACGACACCACCCGCGTCGTCTTCGTGTGCAACCCCAACAACCCGACCGGGACGGCGGTGCGCCGCCGGGAGCTGGAGCGCTTCCTCGACGCCGTCCCCGCCGGGACCCTCGTCGTCCTCGACGAGGCCTACCGCGAGTTCGTCACCGACCCCGACGTCCCCGACGGGCTGGAGCTGATGCGCGGGCGGCCCAACGTGGCCGTGCTGCGCACCTTCTCCAAGGCCTGGGGGCTGGCCGGCCTGCGGGTCGGCTACCTGGTGGCCGAGGACCCCGCGGTGGCCGACGCGGTGCGCCGGACCCACGTGCCCTTCAGCGTCTCCTCCCTCGCCCAGGCGGCGGCCGTCGCCGCGCTGGCCAGCGAGGACGAGGTGCGCCGGCGGTGCGCGGCGGTCACCGCCGAGCGGGAGCGGCTCACCGCGGCTCTGCGCGAGCGCGGCCTCGACGTCTCCGACAGCCAGGCCAACTTCGTCTGGCTGCCGGTGGGGGAGCAGGCCGCCGGCCTGGCCGCCGCGCTGGAGGCGCGGGCGGTCATCACCCGTCCGTTCGCCGGGGAGGGCGTCCGGGTCACCGTGGGCACGTCCGAGGAGGACGACGCCTTCCTCGCCGCGCTCGACCAGGTGCGCTCCGCCACGCCGGTCGCGTGACCCGCCGTCGGTGACGAGGGCGTTCGGGAGGCGCGGCGCGGCGTCCCCACGGCGGCTGGTTTGATGACCGACGTGCCTCTTCCCCGTGTGCTCTCCGGCATCCAGCCGACGGCGGGTTCGTTCCACCTCGGCAACCACCTGGGCGCGCTGCGTCAGTGGGTGGCGTTGCAGGAGACGACGGAGGCCTTCTACTGCGTGGTCGACCTGCACGCGATCACCGTCCCGCAGGATCCTGCGGAGCTGCGGCGCAACAGCCTCGTCTCGGCCGCGCAGCTGCTCGCGCTGGGCGTCGACCCCGAGCGCAGCGCCCTGTTCGTGCAGAGCCACGTGCCCGAGCACCTGCAGTTGTCGTGGGTGCTGGAGTGCCTCACCGGCTTCGGCGAGGCCAGTCGGATGACCCAGTTCAAGGACAAGAGCCAGCGCGAGGGGACGGCGGGGACGACCGTCGGCCTGTTCACCTACCCGGTGCTCATGGCCGCCGACATCCTGGTCTACCAGGCCCAGCAGGTCCCGGTCGGCGACGACCAGCGCCAGCACCTGGAGCTGACGCGCGACCTCGCGATCCGCTTCAACGGCCGCTTCGGCGACACCTTCCCGGTGCCCGAGGGGGTCATCCCGGAGGGTGCGGCGCGGGTGATGGACCTGCAGTCCCCGGACAAGAAGATGAGCAAGAGCCTCCCGCCGGCCGGCTGCATCTTCCTGCTCGACGACCCCAAGGTGACGGCGAAGAAGATCCGCTCGGCGGTCACCGACACCGGCCGGGAGGTCGTCGCGGACCCGGTGGAGAAGCCGGGCATCACCAACCTGCTGACCATCCACAGCACGCTGTCCGGGTCGACCGTCGCGGAGCTGGAGGAGCGGTTCGCCGGGCGCGGCTACGGCGACCTGAAGAAGGAGCTCGCCGAGGTCGTCGTCGACTTCGTGACGCCGGTCCGCGCGCGCACCCAGGAGCTGCTGGACGACCGGGCCGAGCTCGAGCGGGTGCTGGCCGCCGGTGCGGCCCGCGCCCGGGAGGTCGCCGTCGGGACCGTCGCCGCCGTCTACGACCGGGTCGGCTTCCTGCCACCCACCGGAGCGGGCGCATGAACGACGACACCTTCGTGCTGCGCAGCCGCACCGTGCGGCCGGAGACCGCCGTCCTCGGGGTGGTCGTCCCCATCCCGGAGCCGTGGTCACAGCTGTTCGTCGACTGGCGGACCAAGGTCGGCGACCCGCAGGCCAGCCTGGTCCCGCCGCACGTCACGCTGCTGCCGCCGACCGAGGTGGCCGCCGCCGACCGGCCGGCGATCAGCGCCCACCTGGCGTCCGTGGCGGCCAGCCACCCGCCCTTCGACATGCACCTGTCGGGCACCGGAACCTTCTCGCCGGTCTCGGAGGTGGTGTTCGTGGCCGTGGCCCGGGGCATCGGCAACTGCGAGCTGATCGCCAACGACGTCCGGTGCGGGCCGCTGGACCGGTCGCTGTCCTACCCGTACCACCCCCACGTGACCGTCGCGCACGACGTCCCGGCCGACATGCTCGACCTCGCCTACTGCGGCCTGGCCGACCTCTCGGCGCAGTTCCGGGTGGCGCACTTCACCGAGTTCGAGCAGAACGCCGACGGGTCGTGGGTCGTCGCCCGGGAGTACCCCCTCACCGGTCCGGCGCGCTGAAGCGTCCCCAGGGTCGCCCACCGTGCGGCCGGGCCGCAGGCTGGGGCGGATGAGCGCCGCCCCCGCCGAGCGCTCCGGGCCCGTGGGCACCGACCCACCGGGCCCCGGCGGCCGCTGGTCGTGGCTCACCCGACTGACCGACGGGTGGGACTCGCTCGTCACCGCCCTGCGGCGTCGCCTGCCGTGGTTCGACCACCTGGCCCGCGCCGGTGGCCGCTACCGGCGCACGCAGGGCGACCTCATGGCGGCCGGTGTCACGTACTTCGTGTTCCTCGGGCTGTTCCCGGCCCTGCTGGTGGCCGCCTCCGTCGTCGGGATGGTGCTGGCGGGGGACCAGCTGCTGCAGGACCAGCTGTACGCCGCCATCCGCGACGCCTTCCCCGGTCCCACCGGCGAGGAGATCGTCCGGGAGTTGCGCTCGGCGGTGGGGTCGGCCGGCGTCGTGGGCGTCATCGGGCTGGCCGGCTTCCTGTTCGCCGGGCTGCGCGCCATGGACCAGCTGCGCCTCGGGATGGAGCGCATCTGGAAGGGGCGGGCCGACGAGCCGGAGTTCCTCCGCGACAACGTGCAGGACCTGTTCGCGCTGCTGGCCCTCGGCGTCACCGGACTCCTCAGCCTCGGCTTCACCGGCGTGGTCACCCAGGCCACGGGGTGGCTGCTGGGGCTGCTCGGGCTCGCGGACGCCCCGGGCCTGCCGGTGCTCACCGCCGCGCTGGGGCTCGCGCTCGCGATCGGCACCGACGTCGTGGTGTTCCTGTGGCTGCTCAAGGTGGTGCCCTCGACGTCGCACCCGGTGCGGCGGCTGCTGCCCGGTGCCCTGTTCGGCGCGGCCGGGCTGGAGGTGATGAAACTGCTCGGCAGCCTCTACCTCTCGCTGATCTCCGGCAGCGTCACGGCCTCGGCCTTCGGGGGGGCCGTCGGCATCCTCGTGTGGCTCAACCTCGTCTGCCGGTTCGCCTTCTTCACCGCCGCCTGGACGGCGACCCTGCCCCGGGTCCAGGAGTCGGCCCCGGCGGTTCCGGACCGCCTGGAGACGATGGTGCCGCCGGCCGACCGCTGACCGGCGGCTCCCCGCCAGGCACCCGCCGGACCGCGCGGCGACGGCCCACCAGGGCGGCGAGGACGACGGCGACCGCCGCGGCGCCCAGCCCCAGCGCCAGGAGCGGCGACTCACCGGCCGGCTCGCCGGCGGCCGCGGTGCCCGGCGCGGGGACCGCCCGCACGGCCGACGGCGTCGTCGGCGGCGGGGCGGTGGTCGGCGGGGAGACGTCGGCCGCGGAGTCGACCAGCACGCCGACGCCCGGTGAGCCGGCGGGGACGGCGAAGCCCCAGTCGAGCAGCAGCGCGGCCTGGTCGGCGGCGCGCAGCGGCACGTTCTCGGTGTTCATGACGCTGACGACCAGCCGGCGGCCGTCGCGCTCGGCGGCGGTGACGAAGGTGTGCCGGGCGGCGTCGGTGAACCCGGTCTTGCCGCCGAGGTCGCCCGGGTACCGGGTCAGCAGCGGGTTCTCGTTCTGGATCTCGTAGCCCTCGGAGCGTCCCAGGACCGGTGGCATCTGCGCGATCGGCGTCTGGAGGATGGCGGCGGTGCGCGGGTCGGCGACCAGCCGCCGGAAGACCAGCGCCAGGTCGTAGGGGGAGGAGGTCTGGCCCGCCACGTCGAGCCCGGACGGCGACCCGGCGACGGTGTCGAACGCGCCGAGGGCCGCCGCCGTCTCGTTCATCGCCCGCACGGTGACGTCGACGCCGCCGGCGGCGCGGGCGAGCGCGTTGGCCGCGTCGTTGCCCGACTGCATCACCAGCGCCTCGAACAGCAGCGAGACCGGATAGTGCCCGCCGGCCACCATCCCGACCCGGCTGCCCTCCATGTTCTCGTCCTCGACGGTGCCCTCGACGACCATGGCGGGGTCCAGCAGCGGCACGAGCGTGAGCAGGGTCAGCGTCTTGAGCGTGCTGGCCGGGTAGTAGCGGCCGTGCGGGTCCCGGGCGGCCAGGACCACGCCGCTGGTCGCGTCGGCCACCAGCCACCCCGCCGCGGTCAGCCCGTCGGGCAGCGGAGGGGCGCCGTCGGTGACGACGGTGCCCCGGGTGTCGAGTTCATCGCCGCCGACCGTGACACCGCCCGGGCCGCTGCCCTGCGGCGGGCCGCCCGGCAGGGGGGCGGTGGGCGTGGGCGCCGCCAGGTCGGCGGTGGGACGGGGGTCCTCGGCGAGCGCCGGAGCCGCCCCGGTCAGCAGGACCGCGGCGGTGAGGACCGCGGCCAGCCCGGCCCGCAGTCTCCGTCGTCCCATGGTGGGGACGCTAGTGGCGAGACCGCTGGAACTCGTGCCGCACGGTCGTCGTGGCCCACGCCACTGGCCCGGAGGGCCCTTCGCAACGATCGCATCTCGGTCTCCTGGGGAGGGGGCGGCGGTGCCGCCGACCGCGGTTAGCGTGCGCTGGTCGCGCGTGCGGTGGTCCCGGCTGTGCCGGTCCGCGGCGCGTGGCCCCCGATGACACCGGGGCGGGCCCGGTTCCCCACGGACCCGTCCCCCCAGAGAGGAGACCGTCTTGCGCCGAGCGCGGAGGATGAAGGCCGCGGCGTTGCTGCTGGCCGGCAGCATGGCCCTGGCGGCCTGCGCCAGCGACGAGGAGGGCGGCGGTAGCGCCAGCGGCGGCGGGTCCGGCGGCGGCGAGAGCGCCGAGCTGCAGATCGGCCTGGCCTTCGACACCGGCGGCCGCGGCGACCGCTCGTTCAACGACTCGGCCGTGGCCGGCGTCGAGGCCGCGATCGAGGAGCACGGTGGCGAGGTCACCGAGCTGTCCCCGAACGCCGACGCCTCCAACCGCGCGGACCTGCTGACCCAGCTGGCCGACCAGGGCTTCAACCCGATCATCGCCGTGGGGTTCGCCTACAGCGACGTGATCGGCGAGGTGGCCGAGCAGTACCCGGACGTCACCTTCGCGCAGGTCGACGGGGCGGTCGCGGACGCCGGCAGCCCTGAGAACCTGACCGGCCTGCTGTTCGCCGAGGAGCAGGGCTCCTTCCTCGCCGGTGTCGCGGCCGCGCTGAAGAGCGAGACCGGCCACATCGGCTTCGTCGGCGGCGTCGAGACCCCGCTGATCCAGAAGTTCGAGGCCGGCTACGTGGCCGGCGCCCAGGCGGTCAACCCGCAGATCATCATCGACCGGCAGTACATCTCGCCGGCCGGTGACTTCTCCGGGTTCAACGACCCGGCCCGCGGCCAGATCGTCGCGCAGGGCATGTACGACGCCGGCGCCGACATCGTCTACCACGCGGCCGGCGGCTCGGGCATCGGCGTCTTCCAGGCCGCTGCCGCCTCCGGTGGCCGCGCCATCGGCGTCGACTCCGACCAGTACCAGACGGTCGACCCGGCGCTGCAGTCGGTGGTCATGACCTCGATGCTCAAGCGCGTGGACAACGCGGTGCAGACGTTCATCGGCGAGTTCGTCGACGGCAACGTCGCCGGTGGCGCGGACGAGGTCTACGACCTGGAGTCCGACGGCGTCGGGCTGGCCACCAGCGGTGGCTTCATCGACGACATCCAGAGCGACATCGACGGCTACCGCCAGCAGATCATCGACGGCGCGATCACGGTCCCCACGACCCCGTGACGCCGATCGGCTGAGCACGACCGACAGCGGGTCCGGGGGCGCACGCGCCCCCGGACCCGCTGCCGTCAGCAGGGCGCCCCTGCCCGCCCGGTCCCGCCTCCCGGTGCGCGATCATTCGGCGGCCGGTGGAACCCGGCGACGGAGCGGTGGCGGCGGTCGATCCCGCGCCACCGATGCAGCAGAGTGGACGTGCCCGGCACACCCGCGGGGCGCGCAGCGAGGGAGAGGGCGCACGATGCCGCCAGAAGACGGGGCCACAGCCGGCGTGCCGTCGGGGGAGCCACCGGGCCGCGGTGCCGAGGGCGCGGAGGCGCCGCTGGCCGTGGAGCTGCGCGGCATCACCAAGCGCTTCCCGGGCGTCGTGGCCAACAAGGACATCGAGCTGCGGGTCCGTCGCGGCGAGGTGCACGCCATCGTGGGCGAGAACGGCGCCGGCAAGTCGACGCTGATGAAGACGCTCTACGGCATGCACCGGCCCGACGAGGGGCAGATCCTGCTGCACGGGCGCGAGGTGCACTTCCGCAGCCCGGGCGACGCGATCGCCGCCGGGATCGGCATGGTCCACCAGCACTTCATGCTCGCCGACAACTTCACCGTGCTGGAGAACGTGGTCCTGGGCAGTGAGCCCACGAAGGGCGGCCGGCTGGACCGGGGCGAGGCCCGCCGCCGGATCCGCGAGATCTCCGACGCCTACGCCCTGGGGCTGGACCCCGACGCGATGGTCGAGGACCTCGGCGTCGGCGACCGGCAGCGGGTCGAGATCGCCAAGGTGCTCTACCGGGGCGCCACCACCCTGATCCTCGACGAGCCGACCGCCGTCCTCGTACCGCAGGAGGTCGACGAGCTGTTCGGCAACCTGGCCGAGCTCAAGCGCGAGGGCCTCACGGTCATCTTCATCTCGCACAAGCTGGACGAGGTCCGGAAGGTCGCCGACTCGATCACCGTGATCCGGCGCGGCACGACGGTGGGCACGGCGGACCCCGAGACGACGTCGAGCCGGGAACTGGCCGAGATGATGGTCGGCGCCGAGCTGCCCTCGCCGGAGACCCGCACCTCCACCGTCCGCGACACCCCCGTGCTCGAGCTGCACGGGGTCACCGTCGCCGGCGCCGGCGGCCGTCCGCTGGTCGACGCGGTCGAACTGACCGTCCGCGAGGGCGAGGTCGTCGGGATCGCCGGCGTCGAAGGCAACGGCCAGTCCGAGCTGATCGACGCGGTCATGGGCCTGCGCGACGTCGCCACCGGCACCGTGGTGCTCGGCGGGGAGGACATCAGCGCCTGGAGCACCCGCGCCCGCCGGGAGGCCGGGCTCGGCTTCATCCCCGAGGACCGGCACCGCCAGGGCATGCTGCTGGACGCCTCGCTCTGGGAGAACCGGATCCTGGGCCACCAGACCCGCCCGCCGGCGGTGAAGGGCCCCTTCATCGACCGCAGGGGCGCGCGGGCGGACACCGAGCGGATCATGCGCGAGTACGACGTCCGCGCCCCCGGGCCGGACACCCTCGCCGTGGCCCTGTCCGGCGGCAACCAGCAGAAGCTGATCGTCGGGCGGGAGATGAGCGCGCAGCCGCGGCTGCTGCTGGCCGCCCACCCCACCCGCGGCGTGGACGTCGGTGCCCAGGCGGTCATCTGGGGCCTGCTCAAGGACGCCCGCGCCGCCGGGCTGGGCATCCTGCTGGTCTCCGCCGACCTCGACGAGCTCATCGGCCTGTCGGACACGCTGCACGTCATGCTGCGCGGCCGGCTGGTGGCCACGCTGGACCCCACCACGGTCACCCCCGAGGAGCTGGGTGGGCACATGACCGGCGGCCGGACGACGGCGGGTGCGGCATGAGCGTCCTCCGCCGGATCGTCGCGGCCCTGGCCGCGCCGCTGCTGGCCATCGTCGCGGCGATCGTGATCTCCGGGCTGGTGATGGCCGTCCTGGGGGTCGACCCGTTCGAGGTGTTCGCCGTGATGCTGGACTTCGGCGACACCCCCAGCCAGCAGGTGACCGCGCTCGTCGTGATCCTCAACCGGGCCATCCCGCTGTTCATCTCCGGGCTGGCGGTCGCGATCGCCTTCCGGATGGGGCTGTTCAACATCGGCGTCGAGGGCCAGTACCGGCTGGCGACGGTCATGGCCGCCGCGGTCGGCGCCGCCGTCGTCCTGCCCGGCCCGCTGCACGTGCTGTTGATCGTGGTGGTGGCGATGGCCGTCGCCGCGATCTGGGCGGGCATCGTCGCCGTGCTCAAGGTGACCCGCGGGGTCAGCGAGGTCATCAGCTCGATCATGCTCAACTTCATCGCGCTGGGCATCGCGTCGTTCCTGCTGACCGGACCGTTCCGCGGCAGCCCGGAGGGCGCGTCGATCATCAGCACCGCGGAGATCCCGGAGTCCGGGTGGATGCCCGGCCTCAACGGCGTCTTCGACCTCTTCGGGCTGGCCAACCCGCCGCGGCAGCTCTACGGCTTCCTGGTCGTGGCGGCGCTGCTCGGCGTCGCGATCGCGATCCTGCTCAACCGGACCCGCTTCGGCTTCGACCTGCGGGCCACCGGCCTCTCGCCGTCGGCGGCGAGGGCCAGCGGCGTGGACGCCCGCGGGATGGTCGTCAAGACGATGCTGCTGTCGGGCGCGGTCGCCGGCCTGATCGGCATACCCGACCTGCTCGGGACGACGCACAGCTACACGACCGACTTCACCGCCGGCCTGGGCTTCCTCGGCATCGCGGTCGCCCTGCTGGGGCGCAACAACCCGGCCGGGATCGCGTTCGCCGCGCTGCTGTTCGCCTTCCTCGACCGCGCGCTGGTGCCGCTGCAGATCGCGGACTTCCCGTCGTCGGTGGTCACGATCATCCAGGGCGTGATCGTGCTCGCCGTGGTCATCTCCAACGAGGTGGCCCGGCGGGTCGCGCTGCGCGCCGCGGAGCGTCGCTCGGCGCAGGCCGGCCCCGCCCCCGTGGCCAGCGACGGCAGCGCCGGCCCGGGGCAGACCACGGACGGCGGGGGTGCCGGGACCGGCGCGGGCGTCGACCCCACCACCGGCGCCGGCCGGCAGACCGACGAGCGGCAGGGGACCGGGGCATGAACCGACCCCACGAGGACGTCCCGCTGGCGCTCCACGCCTCCGAGGGGGCCCCCGAATGAGCACCGTCGTGACCTCGCAGGACACCCGGCCGGCGCGCGGCCCGGTCGGCGAGCTGTTCCTCGGCGGCGGCCGCGCCCGCCGGCTCACCTGGTTGGCGGTGGGCGCGGTCGTGCTCCTCTCCGCGGTCCGCGTGATCAGCGGCGAGCAGGCGCTCACGTCGTCGTCCACCATCTCGGCGGCGCTGCTGCTGGCCGTGCCGATCGGCCTGGCCGCCCTCGGCGGCCTGTTCTCCGAACGGGCCGGCGTGGTCAACATCGGCCTCGACGGGATGATGACCCTCGGCACCTGGGGCGCGGGTTTCGCCGGCTACCAGTGGGGCTGGGGCGCGGCGCTGGTCGGCGGGCTGCTGTTCGGCGCGCTCGGCGGCCTGCTGCACGCGGTGACGACGGTGACCTTCGGCGTCGACCACGTGGTCTCCGGCGTGGCGATCAACATCCTGGCCGCGGGCGTCGTGCGCTTCCTCTCCGAGCTGTACTACACCGACAACCCGGCCGGGGGCGGCGTCACCCAGTCGCCGGCGATCACGGGCGACCAGCCGGACTTCTCGATACCGGTGCTGTCCTCGGGTCCCGACCTGCTCGGCGACCTCGAGCGGCAGGGCTGGTTCCTCGTCAGCGACGTCGCCGGCGTCCTCCGCGGGCTCACCAGCGGCGTGGGACTGCTCACCGTCCTGGCGGTGCTGCTGGTCCCGGCGTCCTACCTGCTGCTGTGGCGCACGGCCTTCGGGCTGCGCCTGCGTTCCTGCGGTGAGAACCCGGCGGCCGCGGACTCCCTGGGCGTCCCCGTCTACCGGCTGAAGTACATCGCCGTGACCACCTCCGGCGCGCTGGCCGGCATGGGCGGCGTGTTCCTCGTGTTCATCGCCGGCATCTACCGCGAGGGGCAGACCAACGGCCGTGGCTTCATCGGTCTGGCCGCCCTGATCTTCGGCAACTGGCGGCCCGGCGGGCTGGCGGCCGGCGCGGGCCTGTTCGGCTTCGCCGACGCGTTGCAGCTGCGCAGCCGGTCGGCCGTGGTGGCGCTGTTCCTGCTGGTGGCGGTGCTGCTGGCGGCCGTCGCCGTCTGGCAGGCCGTGCACCGGCACGCGGTGCGGGCGGTACTGGCCGCCGTCGTGGCGGCGGGCGCGCTGACCGGGTTCCTGACCATCGACGAGCTCGCCCCCGGGCTGGTGTCGTTCACGCCGCACCTGACCACGCTCCTGGTGCTGTCACTGGCGTCCCAACGACTCCGGCCGCCCAAGGCCGACGGGCTGGTCTACCGACGAGGAGAGCACTAGTGATCGAGCCGGACTGGGACGCGCTGCGCGCGGCCGCCCGGGAGGCGATGGCCCACGCCTACGCCCCCTACTCGCGCTTCCCGGTGGGGGTCGCGGGGTTGGTGGACGACGGCCGCGTGGTCACCGGCTGCAACGTCGAGAACGCCTCCTACGGGCTGGGCCTGTGCGCCGAGTGCGGCATGGTCAGCGACCTCGCTCGCACCGGCGGCGGCCGGCTGGTCGCGGTCGCCTGCGTGGGCGGGGACGGCCAGCCGCTGATGCCCTGCGGGCGGTGCCGGCAGTTGCTGTGGGAGCACGGTGGCGCGGACATGCTCATCGAGACGGTCTCCCTGGGGATCGTGCCGATGCGCGAGGTCCTGCCGGACGCGTTCGGGCCGGACGACCTGCTGGCTGCCGCCACGCGGTCCGGCGGGGACGTGCCGGCGGTGGAGCGAGGGCAGGGCTGATGGCCGGCTTCGACGCGATCGACGTCATCCGCGCCAAGCGGGACGGCGCCGGGCTGAGCCCGGAGCAGATCCGCTGGGTGATCGACGCCTACACCGCGGGCAGCGTCCCCGACGAGCAGATGAGTGCGCTGCTGATGGCGGTGTTCTTCCGCGGGATGAGCGCGGACGAGCTCGCCGTCTGGACCCAGGCGATGATCGACTCCGGCGAGCGCAAGGACCTCTCCCCGCTGGGCCGCCCAACTGCCGACAAGCACTCCACCGGTGGCGTCGGCGACAAGATCACGCTGCCGCTGGCGCCCCTGGTCGCGGCGTGCGGGGTGGCGGTGCCGCAGCTGTCCGGGCGGGGGCTGGGGCACACCGGCGGCACGCTGGACAAGCTCGAGGCGATCCCCGGCTGGCGGGCCGACGTCCACGAGGAGGCCTACCTGGCGCAGCTGCGCGAGGTGGGCGCGGTGATCTGTGCGGCGGGCAACGACCTCGCCCCGGCGGACAAGAAGCTCTACGCGCTGCGTGACGTCACCGGCACGGTGGAGTCCATCCCGCTGATCGCCAGCTCGATCATGAGCAAGAAGATCGCCGAGGGCGCCGACGCGCTGGTGCTCGACGTGAAGACCGGTTCGGGTGCCTTCATGAAGGACCCGGCGGCCTCCCGTGAACTGGCCCGCACGATGGTCGGGCTGGGGGAGGCCGCGGGGGTGCGCACGGTGGCACTCGTGACGGCGATGGACCGGCCGCTGGGGCGCGCCGCGGGCAACGCCGTCGAGGTCGCGGAGTCGGTCGAGGTGCTCGCCGGCGGGGGGCCCGCCGACGTCGTCGAGCTGACCCTCGCGCTGGCGCGGGAGATGCTGGCCGGCGCCGGGCGGCCCGACGTCGACCCGGCCGAGGCCCTGCGCGACGGTCGCGCCATGGACGTGTGGCGGCGGATGATCGCCGCCCAGGGCGGCGACCCCGACGCGCCGCTGCCGCAGCCGGCCGAGAAGCACGTCGTGACGGCGCCCGCGACCGGCACGCTCACCCGGCTCGACGCCTACGCGCTCGGCGTGGCCGCCTGGCGGCTGGGGGCCGGGCGCGCCCGCAAGGAGGACCCGGTCTCGGCCGCGGCGGGCGTCACCTGGAACGCCGGGGTGGGGCAGCAGGTGACCGAGGGGCAGCCGCTGCTGGAGCTGCACACCGACGACCCGTCACGCATCGAGCGGGCGCTGGACGCGCTGCACGGCGCGATCGGCGTGGACACCGACGACGTGCCGCTGCCACTGGTGCTGGACCGCATCACCGCCTGAGCCCGTGCACGGGGAGGGGCGGGCGCGGCCACACAGGCGCGGAGAGGACACTGACCCCTCGTGACACGAACGCCCGCCGCGACCGCGACCGCGCCCGGTGCGGTGCATCCCGCGACGCCCCTGGATCCCGACGCCGCCATCTCGGTGCGCGGCCTGGTCAAGCGCTACGGCGACAGCACCGCCGTCGCCGGCCTGGACCTCGACATCCGGCGGGGGGAGATCTTCGCCCTGCTCGGCCCGAACGGCGCCGGGAAGACCACCACGGTCGAGGTGCTCGAGGGGTACCGGCAGCGCGACGGCGGCGACGTCCGGGTGCTGGGCGTGGACCCCGCGACCGGCGGGCGGCGCTGGAAGGCCGACATCGGCATCGTGCTGCAGTCCGGCGGCGGTGACAGCCAGCTGACCTGCCTGGAGCTGCTGCGGGCCCAGGCGTCCTACTACGCCGATCCCCGAGACCCGGCGGAGGTGCTCGAGTTGGTCGGGCTCACCGAGAAGGCGGGCGCGCGCGGCCGCACGCTGTCCGGGGGGCAGCGGCGCCGGCTCGACGTCGCCCTCGGCATCGTCGGCCGCCCCCGGCTGCTGTTCCTCGACGAGCCGACCACGGGTTTCGACCCGGAGGCCCGCCGCCAGTTCTGGTCGCTGATCCGGTCCCTGCGCGACCTGGGGACGACGATGTTGCTGACCACCCACTACCTGGACGAGGCCGAGGAGCTGGCCGACCGGGTGGGTGTCATCGCCCGCGGCCGGCTGGTCGAGGTGGCCGTGCCCGCCGAGCTGGGCGGGCGGGGGCAGGCCCCCGCGGTCGTCTCCTGGACCGAGGACGGCGTGCGGCGCACCGCCGAGACCGTCGGCCCGACCGCGTTCGTGCGGGAGCTGGCCACCCGTTTCCCGGGAGAGGTGCCCGACCTCGCCGTCGCCCGGCCCACCCTCGAGGACGTGTACCTGCGCATGATCGGAGAGCCGGCATGACGGCGACCACGGAGCGCTCGCTGCCCTCGGTCGGCAGCGTGTGGCGCACGCGCGGCGGGGTCGAGCTCAAGGAGTTCTTCCGTCAGCGCGAGTCGGTGGTCTTCACCCTCGCGTTCCCGGTGATCCTCCTGGTCGTCTTCGGGGCGGTCCTCGACTACGACATCGGCGGCGGCGTCACCTTCACCCAGTACTTCATGGCCGGGATCGTCGCCGCGGGCATCCTGGGCGCCAGCCTGCAGAACATGGCGATCAGCATCGCCACCGAGCGGTCCGACGGGACCCTCAAGCACCTGTCCGGCACCCCGATGCCGAAGAGCGCCTACTTCGTCGGCAAGGTCGTGCAGGTCCTCGCGGTCACCGTGCTGATCGTGGTGATCCTGCTGGCGGTCGGCCGGCTGGCCTACGGCGTCGTGCTGCCGTCGGGCAGCGACTGGATTACCTTCGTGTGGGTCACCGCGCTGGGGTCGTCGGCGTGCACGCTGCTGGGCATCGCCGTCTCCAGCCTGGCCAAGAACGGCCGCTCGGCCTCGGCGATGGTCACCCCGATCGCGCTGGTCTTGCAGTTCATCTCCGGTGTCTTCTTCCAGTTCAGCCAGGTGCCGACGTGGATGCAGACGATCGCCGCCCTGTTCCCGCTGAAGTGGATGGCGCAGGGTCTCCGGTCGGTGTTCCTGCCCGACGCCCTGGCGGCGGCGGAACCGGCCGGCAGCTGGGAGCTCGGCCGGGTCGCTCTCGTGCTGGGCATCTGGTGCATCGTCGGACTCGCGCTGTGCGTCAAGACCTTCCGCTGGCAGGACCGCGGCTGAGTGCTCCGTCGTCCTACCGGACGACACCGCGGCCAGGTGCCGTCCCTGGTTGCCGTGGAGCCCTCCCCGTGTCCCGGTCGGGAGGCCCTCCGGGCCTCCGCGACCGGTCCACCCGCGGCCAGGTGCCGTTCCCGGTTGCCGTGGAGCCCTCCCCGTGTCCCGGTCGGGAGGCCCTCCGGGCCTCCGCGACCGGTCCACCCGCGGCCAGGTGCCGTCCCCGAGCTGCGCTGGGCCGTCCCGTGTCCCGGTCGAGGCCGGGTGGCGTCCCCGGCGCGAGTCGGCGCGCGGGGCGGACGACAATGACTCGGTGCCTGCACCTCTCGACGCCGCCTCCCTCCGCCGGGCCCCGAAGGTCCTCCTGCACGACCACCTCGACGGCGGGCTGCGGCCGCAGACGGTGCTCGAGCTCGCCGACGACTGCGGCTACCGCGACCTGCCCACCGACGACGCCGACGAGCTGGGCCGCTGGTTCCAGGCGGCGGCCGACTCCGGCTCGCTGGAGCGGTACCTGGAGACCTTCGCGCACACCGTCGCGGTGATGCAGCGGTCCGACGCGGTGCGGCGGGTGGCCCGGGAGTGCGCCCTCGACCTCGCCGCGGACGGCGTGGTCTACGCCGAGATCCGCATGGCGCCGGAGCTGCTGACCGCCATGCCGATGGACGCGGCGGTCGAGGCGATGCTCGACGGCTACGCCCAGGGTGCCCGGGAGGCCGCCGAGGCCGGCACCCCGATCACCGTCGGCACCCTGCTGTGCGCCATGCGGCAGAACGACCGGTGGGACGAGGTGGCCGAGCTCGTCGTCCGCCACCGGGACGGCGGCGTGGTCGGCTTCGACCTCGCCGGCCCGGAGGACGGCTTCCCGCCCGACCGGCACCCGTCGGCGATCGCGCTGCTGGACCGGACCGGCGCGCACCGCACCGTCCACGCCGGCGAGGCGGCCGGCATCGACAGCATCGTGGCCGCCCTGGACGGCGCCCGCGCCGAACGGCTGGGCCACGGCGTCCGCATCGCCGACCAGGTCGCCGCCGACGGGTCGCTGGGCCCGGTGGCCGAGCGGGTCCGCGACGAGCAGGTGACCCTGGAGGTCGCGCCGTCGTCCAACGTGCAGACCGGCGCCTACCCCTCGCTGGCCGAGCACCCGGTGGGCCGGTTGCACCGGCTGGGCTTCGCGGTCACGGTCAACACCGACAACCGGCTGATGAGCGGGGTCTCGGTGACCAGCGAGCTCGCCGACGTGGTCGCCACCTGCGGCTGGGACTGGGACGACGTCCAGGCGGTCGCCGAGCGCGCACTCGCCGCGGCGTTCGTCGACGAGACGGAGCGGGCGCGGCTGCTGGCCGACGTCGTCCGGCCCGGGTACGCCGCGCTGCGGCAGGGCTGAGGTGGCCGCGCTGCGGCAGGGCTGAGGTGACGGCGCACACCCCGCTCTCGGGAATCGCGCCGCGATCTCCGCTGCTAACCTAGGCGTACCGGCACTCAGGCCGGTCATCCTCCCGGACGGTTCGTCCGGGCATGAGCGCATCCGTGCAGATCCAGCGTTCCATCCCTGGGCGCAGACGATCGCCAGTGAGGACGCCGGTACCTGCGGCGCTCTCCGCTTCCACGGGACGCGCTCCGAGCTGTATCGGAGCCCCACCCCGCATGACTTTGGTCCACCCTGTCTCCTTCGCCTCCAACGAAGGTCAGAACACCACCGAGAACACCGTCGCGGACGTCGCGGCGGAGAACACCGTCGAGACGCCGACCGGCCCCACCTTCGGCCAGCTGGGCCTGCCCCAGCAGCTGGTGACCGCCCTCGAGCGGCGCGGCATCCACCGCCCCTTCGCGATCCAGACGTCGGCCCTGCCCGACGCCCTGGCCGGCCGCGACGTCCTCGGCAAGGCCGCCACCGGCTCGGGCAAGACCCTGGCCTTCGGCCTGCCGCTGCTGGCCCGCATCGGCGCCGACGTCAAGAACGGCCGGCGCGCCCCGCGCGGCCTCGTCCTCGTGCCGACCCGTGAGCTCGCCCAGCAGGTGCACGACAACCTGGCGCCCCTCGGCCAGGCCATCGGCGTCCAGCTCGCCACCGTGTACGGCGGCGCGCCCATGTACCGCCAGATCCAGCAGCTGCGCCGCGGCGTCGACGTCGTCATCGCCACCCCCGGGCGCCTGCAGGACCTGATCAGCCAGGGCGAGGCGAGCCTCGCCGAGGTCGTCGTCACCGTGCTGGACGAGGCCGACTTCATGGCCGACCTGGGCTTCCTCCCGGTCGTCAAGGAGCTGCTCGACCAGACCGTGTCCGACGCGCAGCGGCTGCTGTTCTCGGCCACGCTGGACGGCGAGGTCGACGCGCTGGTCCGCCGCTACCTGAAGGACCCGGCCCGGCACGAGGTCAAGCGCGCCGGCGACGACGCACCGCCGGCCGAGCACCTCGCGTTCAGCCTCGCCTTCCGCGACAAGCTGCAGGTGGCCACCGAGCTGGCCTCCCGCCCGGGCCGCACGATCGTCTTCGCGCGGACCCAGCTCGGCGTGGACCGGCTGACCGAGAACCTGCAGGCCGCCGGCATCAAGGCCGAGGCCATCCACGGCGGGCTGCCGCAGTCGGCGCGCAAGCGAGCGCTGGAGGCGTTCACCGACGCCCGCAGCCCGGTGCTCGTCGCCACCGACGTCGCCGCCCGCGGCATCCACGTCGACGACGTCTCGCTGGTCCTGCACTACGACCCGCCGACGGACGCCAAGACCTACCTGCACCGTTCGGGCCGCACCGCCCGCGCGGGTGCCGCCGGTGTCGTCGTCTCGCTGCTGCTGCCCGACCAGGTGGGCCAGGCCAAGCGCCGGTTCCGCTCGGCCAAGGTGGACCCGATGGTCGACCGGATCCGTCCGGGTGACGCCCCGATCGCCGAGCTCGTCGCCAGCGGCGTGCACGTCGAGCCGATCGAGCGCCCGGTGCGCGAGTCCCGCCGCCCGGCGGGCTCCGGCGGCCCGCGTCGTCCGCGGCGCGACGGTGACCGCCCCCGCCGTCCCTACGGTGACCGTCCCCGCCGGGACGGCGACCGTCCGGTGGGCGAGCGCTCCGAGCGCCCGCGCCGGGAGGGCGACCGCTCCTACGGTGACCGCCGGCCCGGCGGCTCCCGCGGCCAGGGCGGGCGTCCCGGCCGCTCGGCGGACTTCTCCAACTGATCCCAGCGCACCACGGCAGCGGCCGGTCCCGGTTCCCGGGGCCGGCCGCTGCCGTCTGTCGAGGGCCTCGGACAGGCCCTCAGTCGCGGAAGACCAGCGCTCCGCTCACCGCGGTGACGACGTCGTCCCACGCCGACCGCAGCGTCGCGGCGTCCTCGGCGCGCAGCGGGGCGTCGGGCTCCCCGTCGGCGAGGGCGACGGCGCGGCCCAGCGGCTCGGTGGGCCGCAGCAGCGACTCGACACGGGTCAGTCCGGCGTACTCGGCGACGTCCCGCGCGCCCTCCACCGGCTGGAGGAGGGCGCGGTGGGGAACCAGCCCGGCGGCGCCGTCGGCGACCTCCGCCATGACCTCGGTCAGCTCGGTGAGGTCGTAGCGGTCCTGCTCGGACGGCAGCGGCGGGACGTCGGTGCCGGCCACCTCCGGCCAGGAGGCGATCTCGGTCAGGTCGTGGTCCTCGTCGCCGGCGCAGAAGCGGCCCAGCTCCTCGGGCGAGGCGAACAGGAAGACCTCGCCGTCGCGGCCCAGGAAGCGGGCCCGGTCGTCGACGTAGCAGCGCAGGGTCAGCCCCGCGCCCTCGGGGACGACGAGCTCCACCGGCAGGATCCCGACGGCCTCCCAGAACTCCGCGGCCTTGGCCACCTCCGCGGGCGGGGCGCTGATCCGGCCGGGTCGGGCGATGGCGCTCACGGGGGTGGGCGTGGCCGCCGTCGCGCCACCGTCGGCAGCGGCGTCCTCGGCGTCGGTCAGGTCGTCCTCGCCGTCGTCCTGCTCCGCCGCCGACGGGTAGTCGGCGAGGGTGACGGTGCCACCCCCGGTCCAGTCCAGGTGCGCCGACAGCTCCTCGAGGACGTCCTCCCACAGGTCGTCGAGGGCGCTGCCGACCCCGAGCCAGGCGTCCTCACCGGCACGGCCGACGAAGGCGTCGACGCCCAGGCCGAGCGAGCCGATCTCGGGGCGGGCCACGAGCTCGGCCAGGGCGCCGAACTCCCCGCCCCGCTCGACGTCGGTGGCCGGTCGGCGGTCCAGGTCGACGTCGGCATCGACGTCCCGGTCGTCGTCGTCGGTGTCGGTGTCGGTCAGCTCGTCGTCGAGGTCGTCGTCCGCCTCGTCAGCGAGGTCCAGGCACTCGGCCAGCCGGCTGACGATGTCGATCGTCGCGGCGAGCTCCTCGACCGCCCAGCGGTCCGGGTTCTCCGCGGCGATGTCATAGACGCCGTCGAGGTCGTAGCCGTGGTCGTCGTCCGGGGTGAGGTCGGCGGCGCCGAGTCCGACGACGACCGGCCACACCGGGTGGTCGGCGAGGTCGTGGTCGGTCCGGGTGCGGCAGAAGACGGCCAGGGCCGCGGGCGTCGGGAAGAGGTGCACGGTCGCCGTGTCGCCCTCGGACGTGCCGAGGAACGCCTGCCACTCCTCGCCGTCCTCCTCCCACGGCGGGGCCCACAGCGTGTAGCCGGTGCGGTCGTCGACGGTGAGTGAGATGGGGACGATGCTCGGCCTGGCCACGGGGGACATCCTGCCCGGTCCCCCTGGGACCGCACCTCCGGGTTCGGAAGGTGCTGGAACGGCCCGCTCCAGGGCACCGCCCCGAGCTCGCGAGGGGTGGGAGGAGGGGTCCGCTCAGACGCCCATCGGGTGCCAGACCGTCTTGGTCTCCAGGAACGGGGTCAGCCGCGACAGCCCGGGGTCGGCCGTCCAGTCCGGCTCCTCCGCCGGCGGGCGGACCACCCGCTTGATGCTGCCCGCCGCGAGCCGCTCCAGCTCCATCGCCCGGCCGGCGGGGGCGCCGGTCAGGTCGACGGCGTCGACGTCGTCGTGCTCGGCCAGCCACGGTCCGATCTCCCCGGCGTCCCCGGTGAGCAGGTTGACCACCCCGGCCGGGACGTCGCTGGTCGCGAGCACCTCGCCGAGGGTCACGGCCGGCAGCGGCCGCTCCTTCGACGTCACCACGACGGCGGTGTTGCCACCGGCCAGCACGGGGGCGAGCACGCTGACCAGGCCGAGCAGCGAGGACCGCTGCGGCGCGAGGACGGCGACGACGCCGGTGGGCTCGGGCAGGGAGAAGTCGAAGTACGGGCCGGCGACGGGGTTGGCGCCGCCGAGGACGGCGCCGAGCTTGTCGGTCCACCCGGCGTACCAGACCCAGCGGTCGATCGCGGCGTCGACGGCGGCGCGGGCCTTGCTCCCCGAGATGCCCTCGCCGGCGGCGACCTCCTCGCAGAACTGGACGTGGCGGCCCTCCATCACCTCGGCCACCCGGTACAGGACCTGGCCGCGGTTGTAGGCGGTCGCGCCGGACCACCCGCGGAACGCGGCGCGGGCGGCGACGACGGCGTCCCGGGCGTCCTTGCGGGAGGCCCAGGCGGCGTTGGCGAGGAAGTGCCCTCGGGTGTCGGTGACCTCGTAGGTGCGGCCGGACTCCGACCGCGGGAAGGCGCCGTTGACGTAGAGCTTGTACGTCTTGCGCACGGCCAGTCGGTCGCTGCTCACTCGTCCTCCCCGCTGGCGCTCGTCGCCCGCGTCCGCGGGGCTGCTGTGCTCGTCGGTGAGCTGGCGAGCCCGCTCATGCGTCGCTCCCCTTCAGATAGGCGGCGAGCCCGTGTCGGCCGCCCTCGCGGCCGTAGCCGGACTGCTTGTAGCCGCCGAACGGCGACGTCGGGTCGAACTTGTTGAACGTGTTGGCCCACACCACCCCAGCCCGCAGCTGGTCGGCGATCTTCAGGATCCGGGAGCCCTTCTCCGTCCAGATGCCGGCCGACAGCCCGTAGGTGGTGTTGTTGGCCTTGGCGACCGCCTCGTCCGGCGTCCGGAAGGTGAGCACCGACAGGACCGGCCCGAACACCTCGTCGCGGGCGATGCGGTGCGCGGGGGAGACGTCGGTGAAGACCGTCGGGGGGAACCAGAAGCCGCGGGCGGGCAGCTCGCACGCCGGCTGCCAGCGCTGCGCCCCCTCGGCGACCCCGACGTCGGACAGCTCGCGGATGCGGGCCAGCTGCTCGGCGGAGTTGATCGCGCCGATGTCGGTGTTCTTGTCCAGCGGGTCGCCGAGGCGCAGGGTGCCGATCCGCCGCTGCAGCGAGGCGATGACCTCGTCGTGGACGTTCTCCTGCACCAGCAGCCGGCTGCCGGCGCAGCAGACGTGCCCCTGGTTGAAGAAGATCCCCTGCACGATGCCATCGACGGCCTGGTCGATCGGGGCGTCGTCGAACACGATGTTCGCCGCCTTGCCGCCGAGCTCCAGGGTGAGCTTCTTCCGGGTTCCGGCGACCGCGCGGGCGATGGAGCGGCCCACCTCGGTCGAGCCGGTGAACGCCACCTTGTCGACGTCGTCGTGCTCCACGACCGCCCGGCCGGTGTCGCCGGCGCCGGTCACGATGTTCACCACGCCGGGCGGCAGGTCCGCCTGCCGGCACACCTCGGCGAACAGCAGCGCGGTCAGCGGCGTCGTCTCGGCCGGCTTGAGGACGACGGTGTTGCCGGTGGCCAGCGCCGGGGCGACCTTCCACGCCAGCATCAGCAGCGGGAAGTTCCAGGGGATGACCTGACCGGCGACACCGAGCGGCCGCGGGCCGGGGCCCAGGCCCGCCCAGCCCAGCTTGTCGGCCCAGCCGGCGTGGTAGAAGAAGTGCGCCGCGGCCAGGGGGACGTCGACGTCGCGGGACTCCCGGATCGGCTTGCCGTTGTCCAGCGACTCCAGGACGGCGAACTCCCGCGCGCGCTCCTGCAGCAGCCGGGCGATGCGGAACAGGTACTTGCCGCGGTCCGCCGGGCGCATCGGCCCCCAGACGCGGGTGAACGCGCGGCGGGCGGCCCGGACGGCGCGGTCGACGTCCTCGGCGGTGCCCGCGGCGACCTCGGAGAGGACCTCCTCGGTGGCCGGGTTGACGGTCTTGAACGACTTGCCGCCGCCGTCGACGAACTCGCCGTCGACGAACAGGCCGTAGGACGGCGCGATGTCGACGATGGACCGCGACTCGGGCGCCGGCGCGTACTGGAACGGGTTCTCGGTCATCGCCTCAGTCGATCGTCACGTGGTCGGGGCCGGAGTAGTGGCCGGTGCGCAGCTTCTGCCGCTGCAGGAGCAGGTCGTTGAGCAGGCTGGACGCGCCGAAGCGGAACCAGTCGGGGGACAGCCAGTCCGGCCCGGCGACCTCGTTGACGAGGACCAGGTGCTTGACGGCGTCCTTGGTGTTCCGGATGCCACCGGCGGGCTTGACGCCGACCTGGCGGCCGGTGGCGGCGCGGAAGTCGCGGACCGCCTCGAGCATCACCAGGCAGACCGGCAGGGTCGCGGCGGGGGAGACCTTGCCGGTGGAGGTCTTGATGAAGTCACCGCCGGCGAGCATCGCCAGCCACGACGCGCGGCGGACCGCGTCGAGGGTGACCAGCTCACCGGTCTCGAGGATGACCTTGAGGTGCGCCCTGCCCTGCCCGTCCGGGCGCGCACAGGCCTCCTTGACCGCCACGATCTCGTCGTAGACGTCGAGGTACCGGCCGGCGAGGAAGGCGCCGCGGTCGATGACCATGTCGATCTCGTCCGCGCCGTTCGTCACGGCGTCCCGGACGTCGGCCAGCTTCACCGCCCGGCTGGCCCGGCCGCTGGGGAACGCGGTGGCGACGGCGGCGGTGTGGACGCCCGAGCCCGCCAGCGCCTCGGAGGCCACGCCGGCGAGGTCGCCGTAGACGCAGACCGCGGCCACCTGGGGGCAGGACGGGTCGCCGGGGTCGGGACGGCGGGCCTTGGCGGCCAGGGAGCGGACCTTGCCCGGGGTGTCGGCGCCCTCGAGCGTGGTGAGGTCGACCATCGAGATCGCGGTGTCGATGGCCCAGGCCTTGGCGGTGGTCTTGATCGACCGCGTGCCGAGCACCGCGACGCGGGCCTCGGCGCCGACCTGGTCGACCCCCGGGAGGCCGTGCAGGAAGGCCCGGAAGGCGGCGTCGGAGCGGGTCACGTCGCGGTACGGCGCCAGGGGCTCGCGCCGCGGCGGGGTCTCCGCCGTCACGGCGTCGGGGTCCAGCACGTGGGTCATGGGGGCATTCTCCCCTGAGCCCGCCCGGACCCGGCCGATACGGTGGCGCCCGTGCAGCTGACCGTCGTCGACCACCCGCTCGCCCGTGCCCGCCTGACCCGCATGCGGGACGAACGGACCGACAACGCGGCGTTCCGCGCGGCGCTGCGGGAACTGACCCAGATGCTGGTCTACGAGGCCACCCGCGACCTCGCCGTCGCCGAGGACCCGATCACCACGCCGGTCACCTCGACCACCGGCTACCGCCTGGCCGCCCCGCCGCTGATCGTGCCGGTGCTGCGGGCCGGGCTCGGCATGGCCGACACCGCGCACGGGATGCTGCCGGAGTCGCAGATGGGCTTCGTCGGCCTGGCCCGCAACGAGGAGACGTTCCAGCCGGAGGCGTACATGGCCTCCCTGCCGGAGACGCTGGTCGACCGCGAGGTGTTCGTCCTCGACCCGATGCTGGCCACCGGGGGTTCGCTGGTGCACTGCTGCGGCCTGCTGACCGCTCGCGGCGTCACCTCGATCACCGTGCTGTGCGCGCTGGCCGCCCCCGAGGGCATCACGCGGCTGGAGGAGAGCGGGCTGCCGCTGCGGGTCTTCACGGCCTCGGTCGACGAGGGTCTCAACGACAAGGCGTACATCGTCCCGGGCCTGGGCGACGCCGGCGACCGCCAGTTCGGCGCGGTGTGACCGTGCGCTTCGGGGTGCTCGGCACCGGGCACTGGGCGCAGACGGTGCACGCCGCCGCGCTGGCCGAGCACCCGACGGCGTCCCTCGCCGGCGTCTGGGGCCGCGACCTCGCCAAGGCCAAGGCGGTGGGGGCGGAGTTCGACGTCCCGGGCTACGCCGACCTCGACGCCCTGCTGGCGGAGGTCGACGCGGTCGCGATCGCCGTCCCGCCGGACGTGCAGGTCGCGCTGGTGGAGCGCGCCGCCGCCGCGGGCAAGCACCTCCTGCTGGAGAAGCCGATCGGGCTGTCGCTGGCCGACGCCGACCGGGTCGTCTCCGCGGTGCGGGCGGCCGGCGTCGCGTCGGTCGTCTTCTTCACCTTCCGGTTCCAGCCGAGCACGGCCACGTGGCTGGCGCAGGCGGGCCGCACGATGCTCGCCGGCGGTGCGGGCACCTGGCTCAGCGCCCTGGCCGGGAGCCCCTTCGACTCCGCGTGGCGCCGGCGGCACGGGGCGCTGTGGGACATCGGCCCGCACGCCCTCTCCCTGCTCCTGCCGGCTCTCGGGCCGGTGACGACGGTGCAGGCCGGCGGCGGGTCGGGCGACACCGTCCACCTGGTGCTGCAGCACTCCGCCGGGGTGTCGTCGACGGTGACGCTGTCCCACACGGTCACGCCGATGTCGACGGGCATCGAGTTCTACGTGCACGGGGACGCCGGCCGCGTCGTCCTGCTGCCCGACACCGAGCACCCGGTCGAAGCGCTGTCGGTCGCGGTCGACGAGCTGGGTGCGGCCGCCATGACCGGCGGAGCGCACCCCTGTGACGTCGGCTTCGGGCGGACCGTGGTGGCGGTGCTCGCCGCGGCCGAGCGGGCGCTCGCGTCGGGGTGCCGGGAGCCGGTCGAGGACTGAGTCCCGCGCTGCTCCTGCGGTGTTCTCACCCGGCTTGCGGTGGTGCAACGCCGCAGGAGCGTGCGGAACGCCGCGGGAGGCGGTCAGTCGTAGGGGTCGGTGAGGACCGCGTTGGCCTGCAGGACGGCGAACGTGACCGGCGGGCCGTCAGTGGTCGTCGTGCCGGGGACGTCGGCGCTCGCCCCGCCGTCGACGCTGAACGTGCCGCTCCAGGTCGTGGTCAGCGCGGCGATGTAGGTGCCACTGCGGTAGCTGTGGCTGACCGCGTGGTCCGGGTAGGGGGCGCCGGGGTCGGTGCTGGTGAGCACGGTTCCGTCGCCGGTGTGCCAGGTGAAGCTGCTGGCGGTCGCGACGATGTCGACGTCGAACCCGCGGATGTCGACGGAGAAGGTCTGCGTGGTCGGGCCGTCGGTGTGGAAGACGACCGGCAGACCCACCAGGCCGTTGCCGGGCGGCTGCTGCTGGGTGGCCAGCTGCGGCAAGGGGAGGGTCTGGAAGTAGCGGAACACCTCACCCGGGGACGGCGGCGGGTTGAGCGCCGTGATGTCCACGCAGGTGCGTGTGACTGCCTCCCAGGCGCCGATCGGACTGCCGGGCGTGGCGCCTGCGGGAACCGGCGAGCCGTCCGCGGTCGTGCCGTCGGGGAGGACGAGTCGACGCTGTTCGATGACCAGGAACTGGGCGACCCGGTCCGGCGGTACGGGGCAGAGCCGGTCGTCCTCCGCGCGGCATGTGTCCCCGGCGGCCGTGTCGAATTGGCACGGAGACGTGAGTCGGTAGGTGTAGGGATGGGCGTCGGGCGCGGCGTTCCCAGCGACCCAGCCGCCAGGACCGCTTATTTCAATGTATGAGGCGTCCAGCGTCCCGGAGCCCGGTGTTACCTGCGGGCCGTCACAGACGTATCCATCGCAGGCGCCGTGAGCGGTCGCCGAAGTCCCAAGGAGTAGGCAGACCGCAGTCGCAAGAGTGCCAAGTGACTTCTTCATCCCCCGCTATCCGACCGTGAGACTGGAGACCAGCCACGAATTGAGGTCGGCCCGCCACTGCAACAACATGCCGGATTGCAGGTCGCCTGAGGCGTCACCTGAGCGCTCGAGTACTTCGCGGCCGGAGGCGTCCACGACGACGTACTCGCTTTGGGAGTAGACGAAGCCGAGTTCGGCCTCATTTCCTGTGACTAGCGGTGGGCCGTACTCCTTGAAGGTGTAGGTGAAGCCGCGATAGGTGTACCCCGACTGTTGATCGGCTTCGTAGGAGGCGGCGATCTGCTGACAAAGGGGACAGCTAACGCTCAAATCGCGAAGGGATTGAGCTGGCACGGAGCCTGCGCCGATCTCCTTGCCTAGACTCATGTAGTACCTCGCGAAACTGAGCGCTCCTTCTGGCGTCTTTTCGCGGGCTCCGTCCGGAACAGGAAACTCGGCCGGCCCGAGGGGTGGGAGTTCCGCCTCCGACGGCTCTGCCGCACCAGCGCTCGGCAGGGTGTCGCTGGCCTCCTGCTTCTCCGCGCATCCGCCGAGCAGCGCCACCCCCACCGCCAGGCCGGCCACCAGTCGCAGCGTCGTGCGCCGTGCCACGTCGTCCACCCCCCGAGTCGATCCACCAACCGCCGGGACACTACGGAGCGCCGCCGACCCGGGCACGCGGCCCTGTGGACAACCACCCGATCGCATTGCCGGTGTCCCTCGTGCTCCACCGGCGGACCGCGGAGCGATGTGATGCGTGCCACGATGCGCGGGTGACCCGCCACGGTGCCCGGCCGACGACCCGATCGAGTGGACGGGCGGCTGCTGCCGCGGTCCTCGCGCTGCCGGTGCTGCTCCTCGGTTGCTCCAGCGATCCGGAGGAGGAGCAGCAGGGCGGTGGCGGTGGGGGACAGGGCACCGAGACGATTGCGTTGGGGATCATCCCGATCATCGACGTCGCTCCCGTCTACCTCGGCCAGGAGCAGGGCTTCTTCGAGGACCAGGGCATCGAGCTCGACCTCAGTGCGGGCCAGGGCGGTGCGGCGATCGTGCCCGGCGTCGCCAGCGGGAGCATCGACATCGGCTTCGGCAACAACCTGTCGCTGGTGGTCGCCGCGTCGAACGAGCTGCCTCTCCAGGTGCTCTGCAGCGCGGTCGACAGCACCGGCGACCCGGAGCGTGACCCGTTCACGATCGTCACCGCGGACCCGGCGATCACGCGCCCGGCCGACCTCGCCGGCAAGACCGTCGCCACGAACACCATCAACGCCATCGGCGACACGGTGGTCAAGGCGTCGGTGCGGGCGGACGGCGGCGACCCGAACGCGGTCACCTTCGTCGAGCTGCCCTTCCCCAACATGGCCGCGGCTCTGGCGGCAGGGGACGTCGACGCCGCCTGGCTGGTGGAGCCCTTCGTGACCCTCGCCGAGGGCCAGGGCATCCGCGTGCTGACCACGCCGCTCAACGACTTCACCGACGTCCAGGTGGAGGTGTCCACCTACTTCACGAGCACGGCCTACGCCGCCGAGAACCCGGAACTCGTCGAGCGGTTCACCACGGCGATGGTGCAGTCCCTCAACTACGCGCAGGAGAACCCGGACGCGGTGCGCGCGATCCTGCCGACGTACCTCGACATCCCCGAGGAGGTCGCAGCGAAGGTGCGGCTCCCCGAGTGGAACACCGAGGTGAGCCAGGAGACCTTCGAGATGTACACCGAGCTGCCCGAGGCCCAGGGGCTGCTGGGCGGGGAGGTCGACCTGGACACCCTGCTGGCGCAGGTCAACTGACGGGGCCGGCGGGCGGGCCCCGGGGAGCCCGCCCTGCTCAGCCCTCCAGCTCGTACGCCAGCCCGTGCCGGGGCTGGTACAGCAGCATCCAGCCGGCGCCGGGCACACGCAGCGACGTCACCAGGCCGAAACCCTGGTCCTGCACCTCCTCCCGCACCTCGATGCCGGCCGCGCGGAGCTCGGCGGCCGTCGCCGCGACGTCGTCGCACATCAGCGACGCCTGGTGGTACGGCACGGAGGCCCAGGCCTCGCCGGGCTCGTCCGCGGTGGGGTGCACGCCGAGCTCGCTCGGCGGGGTCTTGAAGATGAGCCAGCCGCCGCCGGCGTCCAGCGACGGCCAGCGCAGCACCTCGCGGAAGAAGCGCCGTGTCGCCTCGGGGTCGTCGGAGTAGACGATCGTGTGGAAGCCGGTGATCACCGGCCCACGCTAGGCCCCGAGCCGGTCGGCCAGCTCCTCGAACGAGCGCACCGACAGGTCGGCGTCCGGGTCCGTCTCCGGCGGCACCGCCCGGCCGCCGAACTCGTCGGGGCGGTGCACGTACGCCGTCCGCAGGCCGCGGGCGCGGGCCGCGGTCAGGTCCTCGACGTGCGCGGCGACCATCAGCACCGACGACGGCGGCAACGCCAGCAGCCGCGGCGCGGCGTCGTAGACCTCCGGGTCGGGCTTGTAGTGCTGCACGATCTCCGCGCCCAGCACGCAGTCCCACGGCAGCCCGGCCCGCTTGGCCATGTCGACGATCAGCGCGACGTTGCCGTTGGACAGCGGCGCGAGCACGTGTGCCCGCGCCAGCCGGGTCAGCCCCGGGACGACGTCCGGCCACGGGTCGAGCCGGTGCCAGGCCAGCGTCAGCTCGTCGCGCACCTCCGGCGCGACGTCGGGCCGGCCGGCGGCGGCGAGGACGTCGTCCAGGGAGGAGCGGTGCAGGGCGTCCAGCGGCGTCCACGGCAGCTCGCCGGAGCGCACCCGCTCCATCGAGGGCACGTACCGGCGGCGCCAGTCGTCGGCGAGCGCGGCGGCGTCGACCGACGGCCCCAGCAGTCGCCGGGCCTCCCGCGCGACCCCGCCGCGCCAGTCCACGACCGTCCCGAAGACGTCGAACACCAGCGCCCGGATCGCCACGACTACACCCCCAGCGCCGCGGCCATCTCGGCGCGCAGCTCGTCGAGTTCGTCGGCACCGCGGCCGCGGGCGGCGATCAGCCCGGCGTCGTCGTGCACCGGCACCACCGTCTCCAGGTAGGCCTTGAGCTTCGGTTCGGTGCCGCTGGGCCGCACGATCACCCGGACGCCGTCGCCCAGCAGCCGGACGGCGTCCACCGGCGGCTGCTCGTGCGCCAGGTCGGCGACCGCCACCTCGCGGCCCAGCAGGCGGGTGGGCGGCGCGGACCGCAGCCGGGCCATCATGGCGCCGATCCGGGAGAGGTCCTCGACCCGCACCGACAGCTGCCCGGTCACGAACAGCCCGTGCTCGCCGGCCAGCTCGTCGAGCCGGTCCAGCAGCGTGCGCCCTGAGGCCTTCAGCTCCGCCGCGAGCAGCGCGACGGCGAGCGCGGCCGAGATGCCGTCCTTGTCCTTGACCACCTGCGGCGCGACGGCGTACCCCAGCGCCTCCTCGTAGCCGAAGACGAGGGGGACGTCGTCGATGCCGGCCCGGACGATCCACTTGAACCCGGTGGGGGTCTCGGCGAACCGCACCCCGTGCGCCGCGGCCAGTACCGACAGCAGGGAGCCGCTCACCAGCGACGCCGCGTACGTGCCGCGCACCCCGCGGCGCAGCAGCCAGTCGGCGAGCAGGGCGCCCACCTCGTCGCCGGTCAGCTGGCGGCCCCCGCAGACCACCGAGCAGCGGTCGGCGTCGGGGTCCTCGGCGATGGCGACGTCCGCGCCGACGCGGTCGGCCAGGGCCTGGAGGAGGTCGACCGCGCCCGGTTCCTCCGGGTTCGGGAAGGTGACGGTCGGGAACGCCGGGTCGGGGGAGTCCTGCTCGGCGACGCTCACCGGCGGCGCGAACCTGGCCGCGGCGAACACCGTGCGGGTGGTCTCCGCCC
Source organism: Geodermatophilus sabuli (assembly GCF_900215145.1). Lineage (GTDB taxonomy): Bacteria > Actinomycetota > Actinomycetes > Mycobacteriales > Geodermatophilaceae > Geodermatophilus > Geodermatophilus sabuli. The sequence continues at coordinate 472,369 of NZ_OBDO01000002.1, forward strand.
CGACCCCGTGCATCGCGGTGTAGGCCACCGTCAGCGCCGCACGGTCCGCGGCCGGCACGCGGTCGGGCTGCAGAGCGGCCACGACGGCGGCCACGTAGTCGGCCTGGACGTCGTCGCCGAGGGTGAGCCAGTCGTCGGAGCGCGGCACCTCCCGCGCCGGCCCCACCGCGGAGATGGCGGCCTCGATCAGCCGGTCGGCCGGGGGCACCAGCTGGGCGCCGTCGTCCAGGTAGACCTTGTAGCCGTTGTCGTCGGGCGGGTTGTGGCTGGCGGTCACCATCACGCCGGCCGCGCAGCCCAGGTGCCGGACGGCGAAGGCGAGCACCGGCGTGGGCAGCGGCCGCGGCAGCACCTGGACGGCGAAGCCCGCGCCCGCGAGCACCGCCGCCGACACCTGGGCGAACTCGTCGGAGCGGCGGCGGGCGTCGAAGCCGATGACCACCCCGGCGCCGGCGTGCCCCGAGTCGGCCAGGTACCGGGCCAGCCCCGCGGCGGCCCGGGTGACGACGGCGGCGTTCATGCCGGCCGGGCCGGCGCGCACCGGCCCGCGCAGCCCCGCCGTGCCGAAGGTGAGCGGGCCGGCGAACCGGCGCTCCAGCTCGGTCGTGTCCTCCGCCTCGATCAGCGCCTCGATCTCCGCGCGGTCGCCGGCGTGCGGGTCGGCGTCGGCCCAGTCGCGAGCCAGGCCGAGGAGGCTCACGACGCCTCCCTGCCGGCGCTCGGCGGTGTCGCCGGCCAGGCTGCGGCGCCCCCGGGCGGGCTCGCCGGCCCGCTCACCGCTCGGCCCCGCTGCCCGGTGCGATGTCCCCGCCGGGCAGGGGCGGCTCGACGTTCTCGGCGTCGAACTGCGCCAGCGTGTACTCGCCACCCACGCGCGCGTGCACGGGGTCGGCGAGGTCCGGCTCGCCGTACGCCTCGACCAGCGCCGACGCGAACACCTCGGCGTCGTCGGCCGGCTCGTACCCCAGCGCCCGCGCGGCGGTGAGGTCCCACCAGTTGCGGGTGTTGGCCGACACGCCCCAGACGACGGCGAAGCCGGGGGCCGGCGCCCGGAGTGCGGCGTCGACGAGGCGGACCTGGTCGCCGGGGGACAGCCACGTCGACAGGTGGCGGACCGTCGTGGGCTCGGCGAAGGCGCTCCCGATCCGCAGGCAGACGACGTCCATCCCGTACCGGTCGACGTAGAGCGAGCCCAGCGCCTCCATCGCCGCCTTGGAGACGCCGTAGTACGTGTCCGGCCGCGGCGGGGCGTCGACCTCGCGCAGCAGTCCGCCGTCCGGGCGGGGGGTGTAGCCGGTGGCGTGGTTGCTGCTGGCCAGGACGACGCGGGAGACCCCGGCCCGCCGGGCGGCCTCCAGCACGCAGTAGGTGCCCTCGATGTTGGCGTGCGAGATCGCCGGCCAGGTCGACTCCGTGGCGATCCCCGCCAGGTGCACGACGGCGGAGACCCCGGCGACGGCGTCCTCCATCGCGGTGAGGTCGGTGGTGTCGGCGACCACCTGCTCCTCGCCGGGCCGGGTGTCGGTCATCGGGACGACGTCGAGCGAGCGGACCGCCCAGCCGCGCTCGGGCAGCCCGCCGCGCAGCACGGTGCCGATCCGCCCGGCGGCCCCCGTCACCAGCACCTGACTCACGGCAGCCGCCCCACGAACGCCACGAGGAACTCGCCCAGCCGGCCGGCCGCGGCCTTGCCCGCCGCGAGCACCTCCTCGTGGTCGAGCTTCTCGCCGGTGATGCCGGCCGCGGCGTTGGTGACCATCGACAGGCCCACCACCTCCAGGCCGGCGGCCCGCGCGGCGATCGCCTCCAGCGCCGTGGACATGCCGACCAGATCCGCGCCCAGCGTGCGCAGCATCCGGATCTCGGCCGGCGTCTCGTAGTGCGGGCCGGGCAGTGCGGCGTAGACGCCCTCGGTCAGCGAGGGGTCGAGCTCGCGGGCCAGCGACCGCAGCCGCGCGGAGTACAGGTCGGTGAGGTCGACGAAGGTCGCACCCACCAGCGGCGAGCGGGCGGTCAGGTTGAGGTGGTCGCTGATCAGCACCGCCTGGCCGACCCGGTGGTCCGGCGCCAGCCCGCCGGCGGCGTTGGTGAGGACGACGGTGCGCACGCCCGCCGCGGCCGCCGTCCGGACGCCGTGCACCACCGGCTCGACGCCGCGGCCCTCGTAGAGGTGCGTGCGGCCCAGGAAGAGCAGCACCCGCCGCTGCCCGACCCGGACCGAGCGGACCTCCCCGCCGTGGCCGACCGCCGTCGGGGCGGCGAACCCGGGCAGGTCCCCGATCGCGATGCTGCCGTCGACGGCCCCGAAGGCATCGGCGGCCGGGGCCCAGCCGGACCCCATGACGATGGCGACGTCGTGGTCGCCGCCGAGGGCGGTGGTGAGGTCGCCGGCCGCGCGGGCGGCCAGGGCGGAGGGGTCGTCGGGCGCAGGGGAACTCACGCGGCGACGCTAGCCCAGCGGCCGTGTCCCGGCCGCGCTCGCACCGACCAGCCGGGGACGGTGATCGTCCCTACACTCCGCAGCGTGCAGATCCCCTTCCACTCCTCCGAACGCGCCAGCCTGGGTGTGGAGTGGGAGTTGCAGCTCGTCGACCTCGAGACCCGGCAGCTGACCGCCGGGGCGGTGGAGATCCTCGAGGAGCTCCGGCCCGCAGGCGGCGACGAGCACCCCAAGGCCAAGCACGAGCTGCTGCAGTCGACGATCGAGATCATCACCGGCGTCTGCACCACCGTCGCCGAGGCCAAGGCCGACCTCGCCGGCACCCTCGCCGAGGTGCGCACCGCCGCCGAGCACCGCGGCCTGGGGCTCCTGTGCGCCGGCACCCACCCCATCACCGACTGGCAGACCCAGCAGATCTCGCCCAAGGAGCGCTACCTCCAGCTGGTGGAGAAGATGCAGTGGCTGGCCCGGCGGCTGCAGATCTTCGGGGTGCACGTGCACGTCGGCGTCCGGGCGCCGGAGAAGGCGATCCCGATCGTCAACGCGCTCACCCAGTACGTGCCGCACTTCCTCGCGCTGTCGGCGTCCTCCCCGTACTGGGTCGGCGCCGACACCGGCCTGGCCAGCGCCCGCTCGAAGGTGTTCGAGGGGATGCCGACGGCCGGGCTGCCCTACCAGCTGTCGGGCTGGGACCGCTTCGAGGAGTACATGGAGACGCTCATCTCCACCCACGCCATCGAGAGCGTGCGCGAGGTGTGGTGGGACATCCGCCCGCACCCCGACTTCGGCACCGTCGAGCTGCGCATCTGCGACGGGCTGCCCACCCTCGACGAGATCGGTGCGGTCGCCGCCCTGTCCCAGTGCCTGGTCGAGCAGTTCGACCGCGAGCTGGACCGCGGCTACACGCTGCCGGTCCCGGCGGGCTGGGTACTGCGGGAGAACAAGTGGCGGGCCGCCCGGTACGGGCTCGACGCCGACATCGTCGTCGACGAGAAGGGCACCGTGCGCCCGGTGCGCCAGGCGATCGCCGACCTGGTCGAGGACCTCACCCCCACCGCCCGCCGGCTGGGCTGCGAGGCGGAGCTGGCCGACGTCGAGCGCATCCTCGCCGTGGGCGCCTCCTACCAGCGGCAGCGCGCGGTCGCCGCCGCCCACGACGGCGACCTGCGCGCGGTGGTCGACAGTCTGCTCGCCGAGATGCGCGACGGGTTGCCGGCCGCACCCGCCGTGGGCATGCCGGTCGCACCCGTCGGCGGCCGCCCGGTGCCCGACCCGGCCGGGGGGCGCCCGGCGTGACGGAGTTCCCGGAGGCGCTCGGGACGGCGGTCGACGAGTGGGTCACCGCCCGCCAGCAGCAGCTGGTCGCCGTTCGCCGCCACCTGCACGCGCACCCCGAGCTGGCCTTCGCCGAGTTCGAGACGACGTCCTTCATCGAGCAGCGGCTGCGCAACGCGGACCTGGAGCCCAAGCGGTTGCCCACCGGGACCGGCCTGGTCGTGGACGTCGGCGAGGGGGCGGGCGGGTCCGGGCCGACGGTCGTGCTGCGGGCCGACATCGACGCCCTCCCGCTGCCCGACCTCAAGGACGTCCCGTACGCCTCGACCCGCGAGGGCGCCTGCCACGCCTGCGGGCACGACGTGCACACCACCGTCGTCCTCGGTGCCGCCCTGGCGCTGGCCGGCCTCGACGAGCTGCCCGGCACCGTCCGCTGCGTCTTCCAGCCGGCCGAGGAGTCCATCCCCGGGGGCGCCAGCGAGGTGGTCGCCGCCGGCGTGCTCGACGGCGCCTCCCGGGCGTTCGCGCTGCACTGCGACCCGTCGCTGCCGGCCGGGACGGTGGGGCTGCGGACCGGCTCGATCACCGCCGCCTGCGACCGGATGGACGTCACCCTCACCGGTCCTGGCGGGCACACCGCCCGCCCGCAGCTCACCGTCGACCTCGTCGACGCGCTGGGCCGGCTGATCACCGACCTGCCCGCGCTGCTGTCCCGCCAGGTCGACCCGCGGGCGGGCATGTCCCTGGTGTGGGGCGCGGTGCAGGCCGGCGTCGCGGCCAACGCCATCCCGCAGCGCGGCCACCTGCGCGGCACCGTGCGCGTGCTCGACCGCGATGAGTGGCGCAACGCCGAGACCCTGCTGCGCAGCCTGGTCGAGCGGGTCGCGGCGACCACCGGCGCGCAGGTGGACGTCGACTACGTCCGCGGCGTGCCCCCGGTGGTCAACGACCCCCGCGCCGTCGCGCTGCTGCGGTCGGCCGCACTGGAGACCGTGGGCAGCGACGGCCTGCGGCTGTCCCCGCAGAGCATGGGCGGGGAGGACTTCGGCTGGTTCGCCGACGTCCTGCCCATCGCGCTGGCCCGGCTGGGCACGCACGGCGGCGGCGCCCCGCTGGACCTGCACCGCGGCACCTTCGACGTCGACGAGAAGGCGATCGGGGTGGGGGTGCGGCTGCTGGCGCGCACCGCCCTGCACGCCCTGGCCGCCGACGCCGGGGTCGAGCCGTCCGGCCGCTCACCGCACCCCGGCCGCGCCCGCCCCGGCGAGCGGCGGTAGATACTCCGCAGATCGACTGGAGGGGAGCCCGACGATGAGTTCCACCGATCCGCATCCGGCCCATCCCGGCGACGCCGAGGTACCGGCCGAGCACGAGGTCCCCGCGGACCTCCGGCTCGCCGGCGAGTTCCCCGCGGTCACGCGGGACCAGTGGCGCGACCTGGTGGCCGGGGTGCTGCGCAAGGCCGGCCGCGAACAGCTCCCCGACCCGGTCGAGGACGCGCTGCGCCGCACGGTCGCCACCGGGGTGACCGTCGGCCCCCTGTACACCGCCGAGGACGCCGCGGACCTGCCCACGGCCGTCGGCGTCCCCGGGCTCCCACCGTTCGTCCGTGGCTCCCGCGCCGGCGCCACGGTGCCCGGGGGCGGGGACCCCGCCGCGTTCGGCGTCCCCGGCGGCTGGGACGTCCGGCAGCGGCACGCCCACCCCGACGTCGCGGTCACCCGGGAGGCGATCGCCGCCGACCTGGAGAACGGCGTCACCTCGCTGTGGCTGGTCCTGGGCGAGGGGGCGATCCCGGTCGGGTCGCTGGGCGAGGTGCTCACCGACGTCCTCCTCGACCTCGCGCCGGTGAGCGTGCAGGGCGGCGAGCCGGCCGCCGAGGCGTTGCTGTCCCTCGTCGAGGGGCGCACCGACCTCGCGCCGGGCGGCTCGCTGGGGCTGGACCCGCTCGGCCTGCAAGCCGCCTCCGGACAGGAGCAGGACCTCACCGGCCTGGCCGGCTTCGCCCGGCGCGCCGCCGCCCACCCGGGTCTGCGCAGCGTCGTCGTCGACGGCACCGTCTACGCCGACGCCGGCGCCTCGGCGGTGGAGGAGCTCGGCTGCGCGCTGGCCGCCGGCGTGGCCTACCTGCGCGCCCTCACCGAGGGCGGCCTGGGCGTCGACGAGGCCTTCGGTCAGCTGGAGTTCCGGTTCGCCGCCAGCGCCGACCAGTTCACGACCATCGCGGGGCTGCGCGCGGCCCGGCGGCTGTGGGACCGCGTCGGCGACGTCAGCGGCGCCTCCGCCGACGTGCGGGGGCAGCGCCAGCACGCCGTCACCTCCTCGGTGATGACGACCCGGCGCGACCCCTGGGTGAACATGCTGCGGACGACGGTGGCCTGCTTCGCCGCCGGTGTGGGCGGGGCCGACGCCGTGACGGTGCAGCCCTTCGACGCCGCGCTCGGGCTGCCCGACGCCTTCTCCCGCCGGATCGCCCGCAACACCCAGAGCCTGCTGGTCGAGGAGGGCCACCTCGCCCGCGTCCTCGACCCGGCCGGGGGCTCCTGGTACGTCGAGTCGCTGACCGAGTCACTGGCCCAGGCCGCGTGGGAGTGGTTCACCGAGATCGAGCGGGCCGGCGGGCTGCCGGCCGCCCTCGCCTCGGGCCTGGTCCGCGACCGGATCGGCGCCGCCTGGGCCGCCCGTTCCGAGCGGCTGGCCCACCGACGGGACGCCATCACCGGGGTCAGCGAGTTCCCCAACCTGACCGAGCAGCTGCCAGAGCGGCCGCCGGCCGCCGAGGTGCTGCCGAGCGGGGGCCTGCCCCGGGTGCGCGCGGCGCAGGAGTTCGAGGCGCTGCGCGACCGCGCCGAGGCGGCGGCGGAGCGTCCGACGGTGTACCTCGCCACGATCGGCCCGATCGCCCGGCACACCGCCCGGGCCACCTTCGCGGCCAACCTCCTCCAGGCCGGCGGCCTGGCGACACCGGCCGGCGACGGGGCCGGCGGTCTCGGCGAGGCCGGGACGACGGTCGCCTGCATCTGCGGCACCGACCGCGACTACGCGGAGTCCGCGGCCGGCCTCGCGGCGGAGCTGCGCGCCGCCGGTGCCACACAGGTGTGGCTCGCCGGCAAGCCCTCCCTCGGTGTCGACGGTGTCGACGGGTACGTGTACGCCGGGTGCGACGCGCTCGACGTGTTGCAGCGAGTCCACGAGCAGCTGGGAGTTCCGGCATGAGCGCCATCCCCGACTTCAGCGACGTCGAGCTGGGCCGTCCGGCGGCCGGCGGCCGGGCCGGGGCGGATGGGGCGGGTGACCATGCAGCCTGGGCCAAGCGGTTCGAGGAGACCACCGGGCACAGCGTGGGGGAGGCGGCCTGGGAGACCCCCGAGGGCATCGCCGTCCCGCCGCTGTTCGGCCCGGGCGACCTCCAGGGCGTGGACTTCCTCGCCACCCTGCCGGGGCTGCCGCCGTACCTGCGCGGCCCCTACCCGACGATGTACACCACGCAGCCGTGGACGGTCCGCCAGTACGCGGGCTTCTCCACCGCGACGGAGTCCAACGCCTTCTACCGGCGCAACCTCGCCGCCGGTCAGAAGGGGCTGTCCATCGCGTTCGACCTGCCCACCCACCGCGGCTACGACTCCGACCACCCGCGGGTCGTCGGCGACGTCGGGATGGCGGGCGTGGCGGTGGACTCGATCCTGGACATGCGGCAGCTGTTCGACGGCATCCCGCTGGACCGCATGAGCGTGTCGATGACCATGAACGGCGCGGTGCTGCCGGTGCTGGCGCTCTACATCGTCGCCGCCGAGGAGCAGGGGGTGGCTCCGGCGCAGCTGACCGGGACCATCCAGAACGACATCCTCAAGGAGTTCATGGTCCGCAACACCTACATCTACCCGCCCAAGCCCTCGATGCAGATCATCAGCGACATCTTCGCGTTCACCTCGCGCGAGATGCCGCGGTTCAACTCGATCTCCATCTCCGGCTACCACATCCAGGAGGCCGGGGCGACGGCCGACCTGGAGCTGGCCTACACGCTGGCCGACGGCGTCGAGTACCTCAACGCCGGCAAGGGCGCCGGGCTGGACGTCGACGCGTTCGCCCCGCGGTTGTCGTTCTTCTGGGCGATCGGCATGAACTTCTTCATGGAGGTCGCGAAGCTCCGGGCGGCGCGACTGCTGTGGGCCCGGCTGGTGAAGGACGCCGGTGCGCAGAACCCGAAGTCGATGTCGTTGCGCACCCACTCGCAGACCTCGGGCTGGTCACTGACCGCCCAGGACGTCTACAACAACGTCGTCCGCACCTGCCTGGAGGCCATGGCCGCCACCCAGGGGCACACCCAGTCGCTGCACACCAACGCCCTCGACGAGGCGCTGGCCCTGCCGACCGACTTCTCCGCCCGGATCGCCCGCAACACCCAGCTGCTGCTGCAGCAGGAGTCCGGGACCACGCGGGTCATCGACCCGTGGGGTGGCTCGGCCTACGTCGAGAAGCTCACCTACGACCTGGCCCGCCGCGCGTGGGCGCACATCGAGGAGGTCGCCGAGCACGGCGGCATGGCGCAGGCGATCGACGACGGCATCCCGAAGCTGCGCATCGAGGAGGCCGCCGCCCGCACCCAGGCGCGCATCGACTCCGGCCGGCAGCCGGTCATCGGGATCAACAAGTACCGCGTCGAGGCCGACGAGGCGATCGAGGTGCTGCGCGTCGACAACGCCGACGTGCTGGCCCAGCAGAAGGCCAAGCTGGAGGAGCTGCGGGCCTCCCGCGACGCCGGGGCGGTCCAGGACGCCCTGCGCCGGCTCACCGACGCCGCGCGGGCCGCCGCCGAGGGACGTCGGGGGGACGACCTGGACTCGAACCTGTTGCGGCTCGCCGTCGACGCGGCGCGGGCCAAGGCCACGGTCGGGGAGATCTCCGACGCGCTCGAGGAGGTCTACGGCCGGCACTCCGGTCAGGTCCGGACCATCTCGGGCGTCTACCGGGAAGAGGCGGGAGCATCGGGTCCCGTGGAGGAGACCCGCCGGATGGCCGAGGCGTTCGAGGAGGCGGAGGGCCGCCGTCCCCGCATCCTGGTCGCCAAGATGGGCCAGGACGGCCACGACCGCGGCCAGAAGGTGATCGCCACCGCGTTCGCCGACCTGGGGTTCGACGTCGACGTCGGCCCGCTGTTCCAGACGCCGGAGGAGGTGGCCCGCCAGGCGGTGGAGGCCGACGTGCACGTCGTCGGGGTGTCCTCGCTGGCGGCCGGGCACCTCACGCTGGTGCCGGCGCTGAGGGACGCGCTCGCCGGGCTGGGGGCCGACGACGTGCTGATCGTGGTCGGCGGCGTCATCCCGCCCGACGACGTGCCGACCCTGCGCGAGATGGGGGCGGCGGCGGTCTTCCCGCCCGGCACCGTGATCGCGGAGGCGGCGCAGGAGCTGCTGCGCACGCTGTCGACGCGCCTCGGTCACTGATGGCGGAGCCAGGCGGGCCCCGAGGGGCAGAAATGGCCATTTCTGCCCCTCGGGGCCGGCAGGTCGACGTCCCGGCGCTGGTCGAGGGGGTGCTGGCCGGGGACCGGAGGGTGATGGCGCGGGCCATCACCCTCGTGGAGTCCCGGCGGGCCGACCACCGCGAGCGCGCCCAGGAGCTGCTCGTCGAGCTGCTGCCGCACACCGGCGTGGCGCGGCGGGTCGGTATCAGCGGTGTGCCGGGCGTGGGCAAGTCCACCTTCATCGACCAGCTCGGGGTGACGCTCACCGCGGCCGGGTCGAAGGTGGCGGTGCTCGCCGTCGACCCGTCGTCGGCCCGGTCGGGCGGGTCGATCCTCGGTGACAAGACCCGGATGGCCCGGCTGGCCGTCGACCCGGCGGCCTTCATCCGCCCGTCGCCGACCTCCGGCACGCTCGGCGGGGTCGCGCAGGCGACGCGGGAGTCGATGGTCGTCGTCGAGGCGGCCGGCTACGACGTCGTCCTGGTGGAGACCGTCGGCGTCGGCCAGTCCGAGGTGACGGTCGCGGAGATGGTCGACTCGTTCCTCTTCCTCACCCTCGCCCGCACCGGCGACCAGCTGCAGGGCATCAAGCGCGGCATCCTCGAGATCGCCGACGTCATCGCCGTCAACAAGGCCGACGGGCCCGGGGCCCCCGACGCCCGGAAGGCGGCGCGGGAGCTGGCCGGCGCGATCCGCATGCTGCGCGGCCACGTGGCCGGCGGCTGGGACGTGCCGGTGCTGACCTGCGCCGGGCTGACCGGCGAGGGCCTCGACGTGGTGTGGGCCAAGCTGGTCGAGCACCAGGACCGCATGCGGGCCTCCGGGGAGTTCGACGAGCGGCGCCGTGGCCAGCAGGTGCGCTGGACCTGGCAGCTGGTCCGCGACGGGCTCGAGCACCGGCTCCGCGCCCACCCCGGCGTGCGGTCGGCCGCGCCCGAGCTGGAGAAGGCGGTGCTCGCCGGCGAGCTCACCCCCGCGCTGGCCGCCCGCCAGCTGCTGGAGACCTTCCTCGCGTCCCCCTGAGCCCGCGATCATGAGACCCGGGAAGCGACCCGCCGAGTCGGTGCGGGGTGTCGCTTCCCGGACTTCATGATCACGCGGGCGTCCACAGCACTCGTAGTCGTCCACAGATCCGCGGAGGCCGGGGTGGCGGCCTCGGCGACGTCGGACGCTGCCCGGCGTGGACTTCGCGCTCTACCGCCTCATCGCCGCCCAGCAGGGGGTCTTCTCCACGTCGCAGGCACTGGACCACTGCAGCGACGCCGAGGTCCGCGCGCTGGTTCGCACCGGGCGCTGGCGGCGCAGCCCGTGGCGCGGCGTGCTGCTCGACGGGGAGCTGCCCGACTCACCGCTGCTGCGTGTGCGCGCCGCGGCACTGGCGGTCGGCGGTGACCTCGTGGCGTGCCACTCGACCGCGGCCTCGCTGTGGGGCTTCGACGTGCTGGGGAACCGCATGCTGCACTTCCTCGGACCCCCGCAGTTGGTCAACCGGCGGCTGCCCGGCGTGCAGGTCCACCCGTCCTCGCTCGGGACCGACGACGCCGTGCTCGTGGACGGTGTGTGGTGCACTCCGCCGGCGCGCACCGCCTGCGACGTCGTGCGCACCACCGCCCCGATCGACGGTCTGGCGACGCTGGACGCCGCGCTCAGGACGGGGACGTGCACCCGGGAGCAGCTCGCTGCGGCGGCCGCGGCCCAGGCGGGTCTGCGCCAGGTCGTCCGGCTGCGCGAGTTGATCCCGGTCTCCGACGCCGCGGCCGAGTCGCCGATGGAGTCACGCACGCGGTGGCGCTTCATCCAGGCCGGCCTGCCTGCTCCCCGGCTGCAGATCCGACTGGTCGACGACGGTCGCACGCACTACCTCGACATGGGCTGGGCGGAGAAGTGCGTCGGGGTCGAGTTCGACGGGCTCGAGGCGCACATGACGCGCGAGCAGCTGGCCGCCGACCGGGACCGACACAACTGGGTGACCGAGCACGGGTGGACGCTGCTGCACGTCACCGCGATCGACGTGTACCGCCGACACCTGGCGATGGTGGCGCGGACGGCGCGCGCGCTCGGCGTCCCCTATCGCCAGCGATCATGAAGTCCGGGAAGCGACACCAGGACCGCCGCCGGGGCGTCGCTTCCCGGACTTCATGATCACGCGGGGCTCACACGCCCGTGGAGCGGCACTCCCGGGAGCGCAGCTCGACCAGGTAGTCGTCCGGGGCGCCCGCGGCCTCGGCCGCGTCGGCGATCCCGCCGAGGTGGCGGGCCGAGGGCAACCCGCCCTCGAAGGCGTCGAGCACGTAGACGTAGGCGACGACGTCACCGGCCAGCGTGTGCACCCGCAGGTGCAGCTTCCGGTAGAGCCCGTGGTCGGCGCCCTCCCATGCGTCCAGCGCCCGCTCGTCGACCTCGGTGAGGTCGTAGAGCGCGACGAAGACGCCGGGGGAGAGGGACTCACCGGGCGTCGTGTCGTCGGGGACGAGGGTGGCCAGCGCCCCCTCCCACCCGAGTTCCTCCCCGCCGAAGGTCAGCCGCCAGCCGCGGATCCAGCCGGTGCCGGTGTGCGGGGAGGAGGGACAGCGCCGGAGCATCTGTGCGGGGTCCATGTTCGACCCGTAGGCGGCGTAGAGGCCCATCGACGGCGAGCCTACGGCCGGTGTGGCGCGCTCGACCCCGGGGGATGGACGACGGCGACGCCCGCGGGCGGGGAGAATGGCCCCCGGCACGCATCCGCACCGCACCGAGAAGGACCCACATGACCCGCATCGTGATCATCGGCGGCGGTCCCGCCGGCTACGAGGCCGCGCTCGTGGCCGCATCCCTCGGTGCGGAGGTGACCGTCATCGAGCGGGACGGCGTCGGCGGGGCCAGCGTGCTCACCGACTGCGTGCCGTCGAAGACGTTCATCGCCTCCGCCGGCGCGATGACCGCCGTCCGCGACTCCCTGTCCCTCGGGGTGCAGGGCGCCGAGCTGGCGGCCGTCGGCATCGACCTCGCCGCGGTCAACCAGCGGGTCAGGGGCCTGGCCGTGGCGCAGTCGGCCGACATCCGGGCCCGCCTGGTCGCCGAGGGCGTGCGCGTGCTCGCCGGCCAGGGCCGGCTGACCGACGAGGTCCGCGGCCTGGTGGAGCACCGGGTCGACGTCGTGGACGCCGAGGGTGCGGTCAGCGAGACGCTGGAGTGCGACGTCGTCCTCATCGCCACGGGCGCCGACCCCCGCGTGCTGCCCGGCGCCGAGCCCGACCACGAGCGGATCCTCGACTGGCGCGACGTCTACGACCTGCAGGAGCTGCCCGAGCACCTGGTGGTCGTCGGCTCCGGCGTCACCGGCGCGGAGTTCGCCTCCGGCTACCTGGAGGCCGGCGTCCCCGTCACCCTGGTCTCCTCCCGTGACCGCGTCCTGCCCGGTGAGGACTCCGACGCCGCCGAGGTGCTCGAGGAGGTCTTCCAGTCCCGCGGTGGCCGGCTGGAGCGTGGCCGGGCCGCCGGCGTCCGGCGTACCGAGAAGGGCGTCGCCGTCGAGCTGACCGACGGCCGCACCGTCGACGGCTCGCACGCGCTGATGACCGTGGGCACGGTCCCGAACACCGCCGGGCTCAACCTGGAGCAGTGCGGGGTGGCGCTCGCGCCCTCCGGCCACGTCGTCGTCGACCGGGTCTCGCGCACCAGCGTGCCCGGCATCTACGCCGCCGGTGACGTGACCGGGGTGTTCCAGCTGGCGTCGGTGGCCGCGATGCAGGGTCGGATCGCGATGTGGCACGCCCTCGGCGAGGCGGTCACCCCGATCCGGCTGAAGACGGTCGCGGCCAACGTCTTCACCCACCCCGAGATCGCCACCGTGGGGGTGCAGGAGAAGTCGCTGCCCGACGACATCCAGGTCGACGTCGTCCGGCTGCCGCTGGCCACCAACGCCCGGGCCAAGATGAGCGACCTGCGTGACGGCTTCGTCAAGCTGTTCGCCCGTCAGGCCACCGGGGTCGTCGTCGGCGGGGTGGTGGTGGCCCCGGGCGCCTCGGAGCTGATCCTGCCGATCGCCCTCGCCGTCACCAAGGGCCTGACCGTCACCGACCTCGCGCACACCTTCGCGATCTACCCGTCGCTGTCGGGGTCGATCACCGAGGCCGGCCGCCGGCTGATGGGCGCCGACGCGCTGGCCTGAACCGGCCGGGACGGCGGGGGTCCGCGGGGCTGCCGGGACGGGGCCCGTGGGGCCGCGGGGAGATCCGCGGCGGGCGTGGCTGATGGGACAGGGCGTTCGACTGGATCCTGCGGATCCGGTGCCGACAGGGGCGCCGGCCGCCGATGTCGGAGGGGATGCGCCCCGACCGGAAGTCCCCCGCCGCCCGCCGCCCCCTCCGGGCGCTGGCCGGCGTGGCGACCGCGGTCGCCGTCTCCCTGGCGCTGCCGCCCGCGGTCGCGCAGGCCGACCAGCCGGACGCTGCCGGGGCGCAGACCGTCGTCGGCGAGCTCGTGCAGACCTGGGCGGAGGCGGGGCCGGCCGGGCACGCCGCGGACGACGCGCCGGCGGCCGAGCACGCCCCGCTGACCTGGGTCGAGGGTGCCGACGGCGAGGCCGTGCGGATCCCCACGGAGGCCGCCGCGGGGCTCCCCGTCGGTGCCACCGTCGAGGTCACCGTCGGCGGACAGCTGACCGACCCCGCCGCAGAGCAGGGCATCGAGCCCGCGCACGACCTGCTGGAGGCCGCGCTGCTGCGGTCCGGTCCCGGGGCCGAGGGCACGCCGGGCGGGGCGCTCACCAACGAGGTCACGGTGGTGCGGGTCCTGCCGCCCGGCGGCCAGGAGGACGGCACGTCGCTGGAGCAGCTGGTGTCGGTCGTCGACGACGAGGTCGCCGGGTTCTGGTCCGAGCAGACCGACGGCGGCATCCGGCTCGGCGTCACCGCGACCGCCCCCGGCTGGGTGCAGGCGACGGTGGACTGCTCGACGCCGACGCTGCTGTGGAACGAGGTCGCCGCCGCCGTCGGTTTCAGGGACGGCCCGGGGCGGCACCTGCTCCTGTACCTGGCCGACTCGGCCGGCACCGACTGCGCCTACGCCATGGGTGAGGTCGGCGCGGGACCGGGCGCCGGCGGCCGGCTGTACGTCAGCGACCTCCTGCCGTCGGTCATCGCCCACGAGCTGGGCCACAACTTCGGGCTGGGCCACTCCTCGGGGCACCAGTGCGACGGTGCGGTCGAGGGCGGCACCTGCCGCACCACGGCCTACCGCGACTACTACGACGTCATGGGGGCCTCCTGGGACCGGCTCGGCGCCCTCAACGCCCCCCAGGCGGCCACCCTCGGCGTGCTGCCGCCGTCGGCCCAGGTGGCACTGCCGGCGGACGGCGCGACGACGACCCTCACCCTCGCCCCGCTGGCCGGGCGCACCGGGACCCGCGCCGTCCGGATCGCCGACCCCGAGGGGGGTGCCTACTGGCTGGAGTACCGCGCCGCCGCCGGCCGGGACGGCTGGCTCGACTCCGGGGACAACCGCTTCATGCTGCAGTCCGGCGTGCTGCTGCACCGCACCGGCGCGATGCCGGACACCTCGCTGCTGCTCGACGGGACGCCCGCGGCCGCGGCGTCGTGGCTCGGCGACCTGCAGGCCGCGCTGGTGCCCGGCGTGCCGGTGTCCCTCTCGGGCGGCGACGTCACCGTCACCGTCACCGACCTCGGGGCCGGTGCCGCCACGGTCGCGGTCACCACGACCGCCCGCGCCGTTCCGCGGAGCGCGGCACCCGCGCCGGCCCACCCACGGGTGCTGGCCGGCTCGACGCCGGAGACCTCCGACAGCGCTGCCGATGCGCCCGCCGCGGGCGACGACGTCCCCGGTGGACCGCCGGCTGCTCCGGTGCCCGCAGGAGACCCGGTCGCCGGGGCGAGTCCGGCGGGCGTGCTGCAGGCCGAGTTGTCCGAGGTGACCGTGCAGACCTCGACCGGGAACCGCGGCGGGTCCCTCGTGCTCGCCGCCGCGGGCCTCGCCGTCACGGCGCTCGCCGGCGCGACGGTCGCGCGGCTGCGCAGGGTCCGCCGGGGTGCCTGACACGACGGTCCCCTCCAGTTCCCCCGCGTCCGTGCCGATGCGGGTGGAGTCCCCGCCCACCGCCTGGAGTCCGACCGTGACCGCTCGCCGCCGTCCCCCCACCCGGCTGCTCGTGCTCGCCACCGCAGCGGCCGCCGTCCTGCCGGTCCTCCCCGCCCTGCCGGCGGCCGCGGACGACGCGGCTCCCCGCGGTGAGACCGTCGTCGGCGAACTGGTGCAGGCCTGGCCGGAACCCGCCTCCCCCGGCGCGGCCGTCCGCCACGCCGACGAGGGGCCGCTCAGCTGGATCGAGACGGCGCCGGGCGAGGCCGTCCGGGTGCCGACCGACGACGTCGACCACCTGCCCGTCGGCGCCACGGTGGAGGTGGTCGTCGGGGAGCCGGTGGCCGACCGGACGCCGGCTGCGGCGGCCCTGGAACCGGCCGTGGAGGTGCTCGCCGCCGACGTCGTGGCGGCCGCGCCGGCCGCTCCACGGGTGGCCGCGGCGGACGGCGTCACCAACGCCGTCACCGTCGTCATGGTGCTGCCCCCGGGGTCGGCGCCGGACGCGACGAGCCTGGCGGACCTGGTCTCGGCGGTCGACGGTCCCGTGGCCGACTTCTGGGCCCGGCAGAGCGACGGCGCCCTCCGGCTCCGCGTCACCGGCTCGTCGGGGTGGTTGCCCACCTCCGCCGGGTGCGACTCCCCCTACGCGCTGTGGAACGAGGCGGCCGCCCGCGTCGGGTGGCGCGGCGGCCCCGGCCAGCACCTGTTGGTCCACCTGCCGTCGACGGCGGGCGGCTGCTCCGCGGGACTGGCCGAGGTCGGGAGTTCGATCTCCTCCGGGGGCCGGCTCTACGTGCGCGGCACGGCCACCTCCGTGCTGGCGCACGAGCTCGGGCACAACTTCGGCCTCGGACACGCCTCCCAGCTGCAGTGCGACGGTGCCGTGGAGACAGGCGCGTGCCGGGTCGCCGGGTACGCCGACTGGTACGACGTCATGGGGGTCTCCTGGGACCAGCTCGGCTCGCTCGGCGCACCGCACGCCGCCCGGCTCGGGCTGCTGCCGCCGGGGGCGGTGCCCACGGTCTCCGCCGCGGCACCCGCCGGGCAGTTCCTGCTCTCGCCGTTGGGGGCCCGCACGGGGTCCCGGGCGGTGCGCCTGCTCGACGGCGACGGTGACGAGTACTGGCTGGAGTACCGGTCGGCGACCGGCCAGGACAGCTGGCTGGGGACGGCGGCCAACCGTCGCCGGCTCGAGTCCGGTGTCGTGCTCCGGCTCGCTCGCGACGGCAACGACACCTCCCTGCTCCTCGACGCGACGCCGTCGCGGACCGCGCTCTGGGCCGGCGACGTGGCCGTGGCGCTGCCCGCCGGCGGCGCTCCGGTGTCGTTCGGGGACGCGCGGTTCACCGTCCGGGTGCTGGAGGCGACCGGGTCAGGGGCGCGGATCCAGGTCGAGACCGGGCAGGCGGGTCCGGTGTCGGCTCCTCCAGGGACCGGCGGGACCGGCGGGACCGGCGGGATCGGGGGGACGGGGAGCACGTACTTCCTGAACGACCGGTTCACCGGGGTGGCCAACCGTGTCTTCCACTACGGCGGCCCGGCCGACGACGTGCTCGTCGGTGACTGGAACGGCGACGGGGTGGACACCCTCACGGTCCGCCGGGGGAACACCTTCCACGTCCGCGAGCAGAACACCAGTGGTGCCGCCGACCACGTCTTCGCGTACGGGGACCCCGGCGACGCGGTCCTGGTGGGGGACTGGGACGGCGACGGCCGGGACACGCTCGCGGTGCGCCGGGGCAACCGCTACTTCGTCACGAACTCCGTGCGGACCGGGGCGGCCGACGTCGTGATCACCTACGGCGACCCGGGGGACGTCGTCCTGGTGGGGGACTGGGACGGTGACGGCGCGGACAGCCTGACGGTGCGGCGGGGCGCGTACTACCACGTGAAGAACGGGCTGAGCACCGGCGTGGCCGACAGCACCTTCGGCTACGGCGAGCCGCAGGACACCGTGCTGGTGGGTCGCTGGGGCGCGGGTCAGCGCGGCGACACGCTGGCCGTCCGGCGGGGCGCGGTCTACCACCTGCGGTTCAGCCTCACCTCGGGCGTCGCGGACCTCCAGGCGGCCTACGGCGACCCCGCGGACACCGCCTTCTCCGGCGACTGGGACGCCGACGGCGTGGACACCCTCGGGGTCCGGCGTCCCGGCTGAGGGCCTGGGACGTCGGACCGCGGGAGCGCGCTACCCGGCGTCGGCGATCGTGCAGATCACCGCGCCGCTGCTGACCGAGGCGCCGACCTCGGCGGCGAGGTCGGTGACCACGCCGGCCTTGTGGGCGGGGATGGGCTGCTCCATCTTCATCGCCTCGAGGACGACGACCAGATCGCCGGCGGCCACGGTGGCCCCCTCCTCGACCGCGACCTTGACGATCGTCCCCTGCATCGGGCTGGTCAGGGCGTCGCCGGAGGCCGCCGAGCCGCCGTGCCCGCCGCCCCGCTTGCGCGGCTTGGCGCCCCCGGCCGCGGCGGGTGCGCCGCCACCGCCGGCGGCCAGGCCGGCGGGCAGCGACACCTCCAGCCGCCGTCCGCCGACCTCGACGACGACGGTCTGCCGCGGCTCGGCCTCCTCATGCCCGGCCGGGGCGGCGTCGTACGGCGGGACCTGGTTGTCCCACCCGGTCTCGATCCAGCGGGTGTGCACCGTGAACGGCTCGCTGGTGAACGCCTCGTCCCGGACCACGGCCCGGTGGAAGGGGATCACCGTCGGCATGCCCTCGACGACCAGCTCGTCCAGCGCGCGGCGGGCCCGCTGCAGCGCCTCCTCCCGGGTGGCACCGGTGACGATGAGCTTGGCCAGCATCGAGTCGAACGCACCGGCCACCTCACCGCCGGTCTCCACCCCGGAGTCCCAGCGCACGCCGGGCCCCTGCGGGATCTCCAGCCGGGTCACCGGGCCGGGCGCGGGCATGAAGTTGCGCCCGGCGTCCTCGGCGTTGATCCGGAACTCGATGCTGTGCCCGCGCGGGGTGGGGTCCTCGGTGATGTCCAGCGGCAGGCCCTCGGCGATCCGGAACTGCTGGCGGACCAGGTCGATGCCGGAGGTCTCCTCCGACACCGGGTGCTCCACCTGCAGCCGGGTGTTGACCTCCAGGAAGGAGATCGAGCCGTCGGCGCCGACCAGGTACTCCACCGTGCCGGCGCCGTGGTACCCGGCCTCCGCGCAGATCGCCTTCGCCGAGGAGTGGATGCGCTCGCGCTGCTCGTCGGTGAGGAACGGCGCCGGCGCCTCCTCGACCAGCTTCTGGTTGCGCCGCTGCAGCGAGCAGTCGCGGGTGCCGACGACGACGACGTTGCCGTGGGTGTCGGCCAGCACCTGGGCCTCGACGTGCCGCGGCTGGTCCAGGAACCGCTCGACGAAGCACTCACCGCGGCCGAACGCCGAGACCGCCTCGCGGACGGCGGAGTCGAACAGGTGCGGGATCTCCTCCATGGTGCGGGCCACCTTCAGCCCGCGCCCGCCGCCGCCGAAGGCCGCCTTGATGGCCACCGGCAGCCCGTGCTCCTCGGCGAACGCGACGACCTCGTCGGCGCCGGAGACCGGGTCCTTGGTGCCCGGGACGAGGGGCGCGCCGGCCTTGGTGGCGATGTGGCGGGCCTGCACCTTGTCACCGAGGGCGATGATCGACTCGGGGGACGGGCCGATCCAGGTCAGCCCGGCCTCGAGAACGGCGCGGGCGAAGTCGGCGTTCTCCGACAGGAAGCCGTACCCGGGGTGGATCGCGTCGGCGCCGGACTGCCGGGCGGCGTCGAGGATCTTGTCTATCACCAGGTAGGAGTCGCCGGGCGTCGTCCCCCCGAGCGCGAACGCCTCGTCGGCCGTCCGCACGTGCAGCGCGTCCCGGTCGGGTTCGGCGTAGACGGCGACGCTGGTCAGCCCGGCGTCCTTGCAGGCGCGGGCGACGCGCACCGCGATCTCGCCTCGGTTGGCGATCAGGACCTTCTGCACCGGTGTTCTCCTCGGGGTCGGACTCTGTGGAGCTGGCTGCGCGAACGGGTTCAGCGGCGCCAGAGGTCGGTGATGGCCAGGCCGCGCCGGGCCAGCTGCGTGCGCAGCGTGGCCAGCGAGAGGCCGACGACGGCGGCGGGGTCGCCGTCCACCCGGCGGACGAACGGCGCACCGAGCCCGTCGAGGGTGAAGGCGCCGGCCACGGCGAGGGGCTCGCCGGTGGCCAGGTAGGCCTCGATCTCCTGGGGCGTCGGGTCGGCGAAGTGCACCACGGTGGAGACGACGGCGACGTCGCGGCCGAGCACCTGACCGTCGCGGACGTCGAAGAGCGCCTGGCCGGTGTGCAGCACGCCGCTCCTGCCGCTCATCCGCTGCCAGCGGTCGCGGGCCTCCTGGACGTCGGTCGGCTTGCCCATGGGCTGGCCCCGGAACTCCAGCAGCGAGTCGGCGCCGATGACGAGGGCGTCGGTCTCCAGCCGCGCGACCGCGGTGGCCTTCGCCGCGGCCAGCAGGGCCACCCGCTCGCCCACCCGAGGCGCCCGCACGGCCGCCTCGTCGATGTCGCTGACGACGACCTCGGGGGCCAGCCCCGCCTGCCGCAGCAGCGCCAGCCGCGCCGGCGACGCCGACGCGAGCACCAGCCGACGGTCCACGCTCATGCCGACCTCCCGGAGGCGCGCCAGCCGCCGGGGCCGGGACGCAGTGCTGTGCGATGACGGTCCCCGAAGGACGCCCACGCCCCGACCGGTGTCGGCCGGCGCCGGGTCCGCCGCTGGGAGAGGGCGGCGACGACGACGGTGAGCGCGGCGAGCTCCTCGGCGGTGGGCTCGCCCCGGACCACCCGCAGCAGCGGGGGGCGCGGCTCGGACGCGGACTCGGACATCACAGTGTCGTCCCTCGGTCCGCGAGGCTGGTCGCCGGCGCTCCTCGGTGCTGGCGCTCCCTGCGATGCTCGCTCACAGGGGGATGTTCCCGTGCTTCTTGGGCGGGAGCGTCTGCCGCTTGTTGGCGAGCAGGCGCAGCGCCCGCGTGACCTGCACGCGGGTGTGCGACGGCCGGATCACCATGTCCACGTACCCGCGGTCGGCCGCGATGTACGGCGAGAGCAGCGCGTCCTCGTACTCGGTGATGAGCTCGGCACGGCGGGTCTCGGGGTCGTCGGCCTCGGCCAGCTCCTTGCGGTACAGGATGTTGACCGCGCCCTGGGCGCCCATGACCGCGATCTGCGCTGTCGGCCAGGCCAGGTTGAGGTCCGCGCCCAGGTGCTTGGAGCCCATGACGTCGTAGGCGCCGCCGTAGGCCTTGCGGGTGATCACGGTGATCTTGGGGACGGTGGCCTCGGCGTAGGCGTAGATCAGCTTGGCGCCGCGCCGGATGATCCCCTCCCACTCCTGCGAGGTGCCGGGCAGGAAGCCGGGGACGTCGACGAAGGTCAGCACCGGGATGTTGAAGGCGTCGCAGGTGCGGACGAACCGGGCGGCCTTCTCGCTGGCGTCGATGTCGAGCGTGCCGGCGAACTGGGTGGGCTGGTTGGCCACCACGCCCACCGGCCGACCCTCCACGCGGCCGAAGCCGACGACGATGTTGGGCGCGAACAGCGCCTGCACCTCGAGGAACTCGCCGTCGTCCAGGACGTGCTGGATGACGGTGTGCATGTCGTACGGGGTGTTCGGCGAGTCCGGGATGAACGTGTCGAGCTCGAGGTCGTCGTCGGTGACCCCCTCGGGGACGCCGACGTCCGCCGGCGGCACCTCCACCGCCGGGAGCGGGTCGAGGTTGTTGCTGGGCAGGTAGGACAGCAGCGCCTTGACGTAGTCCAGCGCGTCGGCCTCGTCCTCGGCCAGGTAGTGGGCCACCCCGGACTTGGTGTTGTGCGTGCGGGCGCCGCCGAGCTCCTCCAGGGTGACGTCCTCGCCGGTGACGGTCTTCACGACGTCCGGGCCGGTGATGAACATCTGGCTGGTCTGGTCGACCATCACGATGAAGTCGGTGAGGGCGGGGGAGTAGACGTGCCCGCCGGCCGCCGCCCCCATGACCAGCGAGATCTGCGGGATGACGCCCGAGGCGTGCACGTTGCGCCGGAAGATCTCGGCGTAAAGGCCGAGGGCGACCACGCCCTCCTGGATCCGCGCGCCGCCGCCCTCGTTGATGCCAATGACCGGGCAGCCGTTGCGCATCGCGAGGTCGAGGACCTTGACGATCTTCTCGCCGTAGACCTCCCCGAGGCTGCCGCCGAACACGGTGACGTCCTGGGAGAAGACGCAGACCGGGCGGCCGTCGACGGTGCCGTGGCCGGTGACCACGCCGTCGCCGAAGGGCCGCCGGGCCTCCATGCCGAAGTTGGTGGAGCGGTGCCGGGCGAACTCGTCGAGCTCGGTGAACGAGCCCGGGTCCAGCAGCGCCTCGATCCGCTCCCGGGCGGTCATCTTCCCGGCGGCGTGCTGTTTCTCGACCGCGCGCTCGGAGCCGGCGTGCGTGGCTTCCTGGACGCGCCGCTCGAAGTCGGCCAGCTTGCCGGCGGTCGTGTGGATGTCGACGTCGCCCGGCACGTGCTCGCCGGCGCCGTCCGCTTCGGCCGCGCTCACCGCGATCCGCTCCACTGCCGGCCGGGTCGCTCGCTGCGATGCTCGCTCACGAGTTCCGTAGCGTAGGGGAGTGCCCGAACCGTCGCCGTCCCGCTCCGTCGACCCGGACCGGCCGCCCCTCGACGCGGCGCGCGTGTCGGCCGCGCTCACGGCGGACAGCGGCCTGTGGCGCTCGCTGGAGGTGGTGGAGGAGGTCGGCTCCACCAACGCCGTCCTCGTGGCCGCCGCGGCCGAGGAGGCGCCGGAGGGCACCGTGCTCGTCGCCGAGCACCAGGCCGCCGGCCGCGGGCGCCTGGCCCGCACCTGGACCTCCCCGCCCCGCGCCGGCCTCACCGTCTCCCTGCTGCTGCGCCCGGACGTCCCGGCGGCCCGGCGGGGCTGGCTGCCGCTGCTGACCGGCGTCGCGCTCGCCGAGGCCGTCGCCGAGGTCCCCGGCGTCCGGGCCTCGCTCAAGTGGCCCAACGACCTGCTCGCCGCCGACGGTGCCAAGCTCGCCGGCATCCTGGCCGAGGTCGCCTCCGGTGCGGTCGTCGTGGGCGTCGGGCTCAACGTCTCCACCCACGCCGGCGAGCTGCCCGAGGGTGGCACCTCCCTGGCACTGGCCGCCGGGGCGCCGGTCGACCGCGCGGCGGTCCTGCTCCGGTTCCTGCGCGGGTTCGAGCGCCGCTACCTGGCCTGGGTGCAGGCCCTCGGTGACCCGGTCGGCTCGGGCCTGGCCCGCGACTACCTGGCGTGGTCCTCCACGGTCGGGACGCCGGTCGTCGTCACCCTCCCCGACGGCTCCAGCGTGGACGGCGTCGCGGAGGCGGTGGACTGGGACGGCCGGCTCGTCGTCCGGACGGCCGCGGGACGCCTGGAGCTCGCCTCGGGGGACGTCCGGCACGTGCGGGGAGCGTCGCCGGGACGCCTGTGACCCGTGGGGTCGGCGGGGTGGCGACGGCGGTGTCGGAGCCCGGACGGACGGGTCCGTTCGGTTAGCGTCCAACTACTGTTTGTAGGCGGTCGTTCACCGATCGCTGTGCGAGAAGGGCCGCCTCCCGTGACCGTTGCCAGTCCCAGCCACCTGACCGGCGGCGAGATCCGGTCGCTGACGGGGCTGCGCATCGTCGCCGCGCTCTGGGTCGTGGTCTTCCACTTCTCGTTCACGCCGGGGGACACCTACACCCGGTACTGGGAGCCGCTGCAGCCGCTCGTCCAGACCGGAGCGCTCGGCGTGGACCTCTTCTACGTGCTCAGCGGCTTCGTCATCACGCTCACCTACCTGGACAAGACGGGCCGCCGCCCCTCGGTCCGGCGGACGGTGGCCTTCTGGTGGGCTCGGGTGTGCCGGATCTGGCCGGTCTACGCGGTGGTCACCACGCTGTTCGGCGGCTGGATGCTCTACAAGGCCTCGCGGGTGACCGACGGCTTCATCGTCTGGCAGCACACCCAGCCGACCGTCGACCTGTGGCACTACCTCCAGCAGTTGCTCATGGTCCAGCTGTGGGGCCGGTCGACCTTCGACGGCTCCTCGTGGGTCGGGGCGGCCTGGTCGATCAGCGCGGAGTGGCTGGCCTACGTGGTCTTCCCGCTGGCGGTCCTCGTCCTGTGGCGGCTGCGCAACGCCCACCCGGCGGTGACCGGCGCGCTGGCCGTTGGCGCGATGCTGCCCTTCGCCTACACCTGCTTCACCACCGGTGAGCCCTACTTCCCGTGGAGCTGGGCGCTGCGGATCGGCGCCGGCTTCCTGGCCGGTGCGCTGACCTGCCTGGCCGTCCGCCGGATCCGCGTCACCCCGTGGGTCGAGCGCGTCGCCGCGGGCGTCGCGGTGCTGGCCGTGGTCGAGATCCTCGTCGGGCTGTGGTGGGGCCACTGGCGTGGCCAGGGGGTCGGGGAGTTCGGGGGCGTCGTCGTCCTGCTGTTCCCGGTCCTCGTGGGCGCTCTGGCGCTGTCCCGCAGCGGGCTCAGCCGGGTGCTCGCCACCGGGCCGATGGTGCACGGGGGGCGGATCTCCTACAGCCTCTACCTCGTCCACATCCCGGTCTTCGAGGTCTTCTGGACCCACATGGGCTGGACGCCGGCCATCGCGCCGGGCAGTGGTCTCGCCGGGTACCTCATCCCGCAGGTGCTGCTGGTCACCGTCGTCCTGGCGCACCTCTGCCACCGCTACCTGGAGGAGCCGGCGCGGCTCTTCCTGCGCCACCGTGGCCCCGGTCGCTGGGCCCGCGCGGACCGCTCGCGGCCGTCGGTGCAGCAGGCCGTCGTGCCGCAGCCCCGTGCGGAGCAGCCGGTCCCGGCATCCGCCGAGCACCAGCCGGCGTGACCGCGATCCACCGATGGCGTCGGCGCGCTGCGTGACGGTGCACCGACGGTCAGTCATCCTGGCGGGGTGCCCTACCCGGACAAGCTGCTGGCCGACGACGAAGAGGTCGTCCGGCACCTCCACCCGCACTGGCTGACGATCTCCTGGCCGATCGTGGCGTTCCTCCTCGTGGTCGGCGCCGCCACCTTCGCCGCGGCGCTGGTGCCCGACGGGGCGCAGCAGGGCGCCGTGCGGATGGCCATCGCCGGCGTCGCGCTCGCCCTGCTGGCGTGGTCCGTGCTGGTGCCGCTGCTGCGGTGGCGGACCACCCACTACGTCATCACCACGCACCGGCTGCTCTTCCGCCAGGGCGTGCTCGCCCGCAGCGGTCGCGACATCGGCCTGTCCCGCATCACCGACGTCTCCTACCGCCAGACGCTGTGGGAGCGGCTGATCAACTCCGGCACGCTGACCATCGAGTCGGCCGGCGACAGTGGCGCCACGGTGCTGCGGCGGATCCCCGACAGCGACGGGGTGCAGCAGCTGCTCAACCACATGATGGAGGAGGACGCCGACCGGCGGGCACGGGAGGCGGCCGGCTACCTCCACGGCTGGGAGACCGCCCAGCCGACCGCGCGGTTCTGACCGGCGGCCGCTCGCTGTGACGGGCCCGTCACGGCGCGCCTGGGCGGTTCTGTCAGTACCCCGACCTACCTTCTGCGCCCATGCGGCTGCTGCACACCTCCGACTGGCACATCGGCCGCTCCCTGCACGGCGCCGACCTGCTCCGTGAGCAGGAGGCGGTGCTCGGCGGCCTGGCCGACGTCGTGGTCGGCGAGTCCGTCGACGTCGTCGTCGTGGCCGGCGACGTGTACGACCGCGCGGTGCCCTCGGCCGACGCCACCGCGGTGCTCGACCGGGTCGTCGGCCGCCTGCTGCGCGCCGGCGCCACCGTCGTCCTCACCCCGGGCAACCACGACTCCGCGCGCCGCCTGGGCACCTTCTCCGGGCTGCTGTCCGTCGCGGGGCTGCACGTGCGGGCCGCCACCGACCGGCTCGACGAGCCGGTCCTGCTGCGTGACGAGCACGGCGACGTTGCCGTCTACGGGCTGCCCTACCTGGAGCCGGAGATCGCCCGGCACGAGCTGGCGGGCGGGCGGGACGCCGGCCTGGCGCGCAGCCACGAGGCGGTGCTCGCCGAGGCGATGGACCGGGTGCGCGCCGACCTCTTCCTCCGTCCCGGCACGCGGTCGGTGGTGCTGGCCCACGCGTTCGTCGGAGGTGGCGTGGCCAGCGACAGCGAACGCGACATCTGCGTCGGCGGCGTCGACCTGGTGCCCGCGGGGGTGTTCGACGGGGTCGACTACGTGGCCCTGGGGCATCTGCACCGGCCCCAGACGCTCAGCCCGCGGCTGCGCTACAGCGGCTCGCCCCTCGCCTACTCCTTCGGGGAGGCCGGCCAGCAGAAGCAGGCCTGGCTCGTCGACCTCGACGCCACCGGCCTGGCCGGGGTGCGTCCGCTGTTCCTGCCCACCCCCCGGCCGCTGACCGTGCTCACCGGCACCCTCGACGAGCTGCTCGCCGACCCGGCGCACACGGTCTTCGAGCAGCACTTCGTCTCCGCGAGGCTGACCGACGCCGCGCGCCCCGCCGACCCGATGCGGCAGTTGCGCAGCCGCTTCCCGCACTGCGTGCACCTGGAGTGGGCCGGCGGCGCGGCCGGCGGAGACGGACGCAGCTACCAGGAACGGTTGCGTGGCCGCAGCGACATCGACGTGGCCGGCGAGTTCGTCACCCACGTCCGCGGCGGGGTGGGCGCGACCGCCGCCGAGTGCGAGCTCCTGGCCCGGGCCCTGGGCGCCGAGGCCCGCGAGGAGGCGGCCCGGTGAGGCTGCACTCGCTCAGCCTGTCCGCCTTCGGCCCCTTCGCCGGCACCGAGACCGTCGACGTCGACGACGTCGCCCGTGACGGGCTGTTCCTGCTGTGGGGTCCCACCGGCGCGGGCAAGACGACGCTGCTGGACGCCGTCGTCTTTGCCCTCTACGGCACCGTCCCGGGTGCCCGCGGCGAGGAGAAGCGGCTGCGCAGCGACCACGCCGGCGCCGCCACCCGCACCGAGGTCTCCCTCGAGCTGACCCTCGCCGGGGAACGGCTGCTCGTGGTGCGCCGCCCGGAGCAGACCCGCCCGAAGAAGCGGGGCGTTGGCGAGACCACCGAGCAGGCCAAGCTGCTCGTCCAGCGCTGGGACGGCGGGACGTGGGAGCCGGTCAGCACGCGCATCGACGAGGGGTCGGAGTACCTCCGGGAGCGGCTGGGCCTCTCGGCCGAGCAGTTCTGCCAGGTGGTGCTCCTGCCGCAGGGCGACTTCGCCCGGTTCCTGCGGGCCGAACCCGAGGACCGCGCGCGCCTGCTGCGCACGCTCTTCGACGTCGGCCGGTTCGCCCGCGCCGAGGACTGGCTGGCCGCCGAGCGGCGCGCCGCCGAGGAGACGCTGCGCGCCGACCGCCACCGGATCAGCACGCTGCTGCACCGCGTCGCCCAGATCGCCGACGTCGACGTGCCCGAGGAGCTGGCCCCCGAACTGGTCGGGGCCCACCCCGGGACGACGGTCGGCTCCTGGGTGAATGCCGTCCGGGGACGTGCCGCCGCCCGGCAGACCCGCGCCGCTGCCGAGGCCGAGGCGGCCGCCGCTGCCGGCACCCGGCTGGACGCCGAGCTGGCCGACGCCCGCGCCGTGGCCGCGCGGCACGACCGCCGTGCCCGGGCGCGTGAGGAGCTGGCCCGGCTGGCCGAACGCGAGGAGCAGCTCACGCCGCTGCGCGCCCGTGCCGACGCCGGTCGCCGCGCCGAGGGTCTGCGCGACGTCCTGGACGCCGCCGCCCGCTCCGCGCGCGACGCGGGCACCGCGGCCACCGCACTGGCCTCGGCCCGGACCGCCTGGGCGGCGGTCTCCGACGGCCGCGACGCGGACCTCCTCCTCGCCCGGGAGCTGCGCGACGACGCGGCCACGGCCCGCGCCCTGGTGCCCGAGGCGGAGCGGGCGGACGGGCTGGTCCGCGAGCTGGCCCGCCTGGAGCGGGACGTCGAGGCGCTCACCGCCCGCTGCGACGAGGGTGCCCGCGCGGCACAGGCGTGGCCCGGCCGCGTCGCGGAGGCCCAGCAGCGGCTCGACGAGGCGCTGGCAGCGGCCGCGCAGCTGCCGGGGCTCACCGCGGCCGACGGGGCCGCCCGGACGGCGCTGGCCGCCGCGAACGCCGCCGAGCGCGTGGCCGCCGACCTCGACACGGCCCGCGCGGTGGCCGACGCCGCGCGGGTGGCATGGCTGGAGGCCCGGGAGGAGCTGGTCGAGCTGCGCGCCGCCCGGCTCGACGGGATGGCCGCCGAACTCGCGACCGGGCTGGTGCCGGGTGCCGACTGCCCCGTCTGTGGCGCCACCGAGCACCCCCGGCCGGCGCTGCCCACCGGCCGGGCCGTCTCCGCGGACGACGAGGAGCGGGCCCGCGCTGCCGCCGACGTCGCCGAGGCGCGGGCCGCCGCGACGCGGCAGGCGGCCGACGAGCGGGAGCGCGAGCTCGCCGTCCTCCGCGCGCGGGCCGCGGAGCTGCCGGTGGCGGAACTGGCCGT
This sequence comes from Geodermatophilus sabuli, assembly GCF_900215145.1. Classification (GTDB taxonomy): domain Bacteria; phylum Actinomycetota; class Actinomycetes; order Mycobacteriales; family Geodermatophilaceae; genus Geodermatophilus; species Geodermatophilus sabuli. The sequence goes on from NZ_OBDO01000002.1 coordinate 500,065, forward strand.
CCGCGCGGCCGAGGCCCGGGCCGCACTCGACGAGGTCGCCGCCCGAGCCGGGGCCGCCGGCGACGCCCGCCGGGCGCTGGCCGCGGCCGAGAGCGGCCGGGACGCCGCCGCGGCGGCGCTCGCCGCCGGCCGCGAGGAGCTGCAGCGGTGCACCACGGCGCGGGCGGCACGCGAGGAGGCCCTCCGCGAGCTGACCGCCCGGCTGGACGCCGCCCGTGGCACGGACGCCGACCTGCCCGCCCGGGTGCACCGGCTCACCACCGCGGCCGAGCGCTGCGAGGCGGTCGTCGGCGCCGAGGCCGAGGAGCTCCGCGCCCGCGCTGCCGCCGGGACCGCCCGGCGCACCGCGGCCGAGCGCGCCGCCGCCGCCGGGTTCCCCGACCTGCTCGACGCGGCCGGCGCCCTGCTGCGCAACGGTGAGCTCCCGGTCCTGGAACAGCGGATCCGCGAGCACGACGAGGCCCGTGCGGTCGCCGTCGCCGCCCTCGCCGACCCCGAGCTCACCGATCTGCCCGATCGCCCCGACCTGCCGGCCCTGCAGGAGCGGTGCGCGGCGCTCACCGCCCGCCGCGAGGAGGCGGTCGCCGCGCTCGACCAGGCCCGCCGGTGCGCCGGCGCCCTCGACGCACTGGCCGGTGAGGTGGTGGCCGCGGAGGTGGAGCTCGCCGAGCGGCGCGCCTGGGCCGGGCAGGTCACCGGTCTGGCCGACCTCGTCACCGGCCGCGGTGCCAACACGCTGCGGATGCGGCTGCAGTCCTTCGTGCTGGCCGCCCGGCTGGAGCAGGTCGCCGAGGTGGCCAGCCGGCGGTTGCAGGACATGTCCGGTGCCCGCTACACGTTCCTGCACAGCGACGCGCAGGGCCGGCACGGCGCCCGCGGCGGGCTCGGCCTCGACGTGTTCGACGAGTACACCGGCACCCGCCGGCCCACGAAGACCCTCTCCGGCGGGGAGAGCTTCATGGCCTCCCTCGCGCTGGCGCTCGGGCTGGCCGACGTCGTCACCGCCGAGGCCGGGGGCGTGCAGATGGACACGCTCTTCGTCGACGAGGGGTTCGGCACCCTGGACGCGCAGGCCCTCGACGCGGTGATGAACGTGCTCGACGAGCTGCGCCGCGGCGGGCGGACGGTCGGCGTCATCAGCCACCTCGAGGAGCTGCGCACCCGCATCCCGACCCGTCTCGAGGTCGTCGCCGGCCGGCACGGGTCCCGCCTGGCCGGGTGAACGCGCGCGGCCGGCCCTCCGGCGCGGCCACCCCGGCCGAGCCCGGTGCGACGCGGTCCGGGCCTCAGGTCGAAGGCGCGATCGCCGGGAACACCCAGCGGCGGTAGGCCAGGTAGCGGACGACGCTACCGATTCCGATCGAGACCACGTTCGCTGCCTGGAGGACCAGGGCGTGTTCCTGTCCCAGGGGGTAGCGGACGAACGCGACGATCGCCAGGCCGAGTCCCAGGGTCACGCCGTTGACCACGGCGAACAGGGGGTACTCGCGCCGCAGTCCCGTCCGGGCCCGGTGCGAGAAGGACCAGAAGCGGTGACCGAGGAACGCGGCCGTCATGGACACGAGGGTCGAGACCAGCTTGGCGGTCACCGCTCCGAGACCCGCCGAGGTGTACAGCAGCTGGAACAACCCGAGGTCGATCACGAAGCAGACCGCGCCGACGACGCCGAAGGCACCCAGCTCCTTGAGCAGCAGGCGCCACGCGGGGCGGACGCGGGAGCCGGCCGGCGGGTGTGCGGGCATGGCAGCAATCTACGGAGGCCGGCGACGGTGCACGGTACGTCCGGCGCGACACTTGCCCGCGTGACCACGACCCGCGCCCGCGGTGGGCCGGCCGGCGGCCGGCTCCGTCTGGTGGCCGCCGCGCTGGGTGTGCTGCTCGCCCTGCCGTCATGCGACGACGGAACCGCCGAGGGAGCTGCGCCGACGTCGGCCACCGCGACGTCGCCGGCTCCGGCCGCCCCGGCTGCGCCCTCCTCGACCGCGCCCGCTGCGTCCGCCCCGACCGGACCTCCGGCATCGGCGACGCCGGAGCCGTCGGAGTCCTCGGCCGGCACGGAGACCGCCTCCGGACTGCGGTTCGCGGTCGTCGGTGACTCGATCACAGCGGGCTTCGCGGCCGTCGAGGGGGCGACGGTGAACGACCGGAGCTCGTGGATCCCGTTCGCGGTGCAGCACCGGCGGCTGGACTTCGTCGGCGGCTACGCCGTTCCGGGCGCCACGACCGCGGTCATGCGGGACGGCGTCAGCCGCGTGGACGCCGACGTCCTCGTGGTGATGGGAGGCACCAACGACCTCGGCGAGGACGTGCCGTGGGAGGTGATCCGGGACAACCTGGTACAGATCGTCGAGATCGCAGGCGTGCCGACGGTCCTCCTCTCCGCCATCCCGCCCCGCGACGACGAGGCCACGGGGGTACTCCAGCTCAACGCGCAGTTGGCGGAGCTGGCGATCGAGCAGGGCTGGGGGTTCGTGGACCCGTGGTCGGGCATGTCGGACGACGGCAGCTGGATCGCGGGCGCCAGTGATGACGGCATCCACCCGGTCGAGCAGGTCGTCTCCCTGGTGGGGGAGCGACTGGCGGCCGCCATGTCGGGGTCCGGTTGACGCTGGTTACGCTCGCTGCACCATGGCATCCCGTCTCGACCCGCGCACCGGACTGCCCGTCGTCGCGATGGTCGGTGGCGGCCAGCTGGCCCGGATGACCCACCAGGCGGCGGTCGCCCTCGGCCAGTCGCTGCGCGTGCTCTCGATCGGTCCGGAGGAGTCCGCGGCGCTGGTCGCCGCCGACGTCCGCCTCGGTGACCACCGCGACCTCGACGCGCTGCTCGCCCTCGCCGAGGGCGCGACCGTGGTCACCTTCGACCACGAGCACGTCCCCACTGACCACCTGCACGCCCTCGAGGCCGCCGGTCACCGGGTCGCGCCCGGGCCGGACGCGCTGGTCCACGCCCAGGACAAGCTCGTGCTCCGGCGGGCACTCTCCGAGGCTGGCGAACCGCAGCCGGTGTGGGCCGAGGTGGCCTCCGTCGCCGACGTCGAGCAGTTCGGCGCCGCGCACGGCTGGCCCGTGGTGCTCAAGACGCCCCGCGGCGGCTACGACGGCAAGGGCGTCTTCGTCGTGGACGACGCTGACGCGGCCGCCGAGCTGGTCGAGCGGCACGGCACGCTCCTGGCCGAGGAGCGCGTGCCGATGGTGCGCGAGCTGGCGGCCGTCGTCGCCCGGTCCCCGTTCGGGCAGGTGGCGGTCTGGCCGGTGGTCGAGACGGTGCAGCGCGACGGCGTCTGCCACGAGGTGCTCGCTCCCGCCCCCGGTCTGGACGACGACCTCGCGACCGCCGCCCAGGAGCTCGCCGTCCGCGTCGCCGACCGCGTCGGGGTCGTCGGCGTGCTGGCCGTCGAGCTGTTCCAGACCGCCGACGCGGTGCTGGTCAACGAGCTGGCCATGCGGCCGCACAACTCCGGGCACTGGACCATCGAGGGTGCCCGCACCAGCCAGTTCGAGCAGCACCTGCGCGCCGTCCTGGACTACCCGCTGGGCGCCACGGCCATGACGGCGCCGGTCGTGGTGATGGCCAACGTCCTCGGAGGGCGCGCCGCCGAGGAGGGCTGGGCCGGGCCGGGGCTCGACGAGCGGGTGCACCACCTCATGGCGCACTGGCCCGACGTGAAGCTGCACTGGTACGGCAAGGGCCAGCGCCCCGGCCGCAAGCTCGGCCACGTGACCGCGCTGGGGGACGACCTCGACGAGGTGCGGGCCCGCGCGGTCGCCGCGGCCCGCTACCTCGCCGACGGCGAGATCGACCCCGCGTTCGCCTTCGACACCGAGCACTGAGAGCCCGAGCCCCGAGGAGCCCCGTGAGCAGCGCCCTGGACAGCCCCGTCGTCGGCATCGTCATGGGCAGCGACTCCGACTGGCCGATGATGGAGCCCGCGGCGGAGGCGCTCGCCGAGTTCGACCTCCCGTACGAGGCGCACGTCGTCTCCGCCCACCGCACCCCGCGCCGCATGCTCGACTACGCCGAGTCCGCCGCCGGCCGCGGTCTGCGGGTCGTCATCGCCGGTGCCGGGGGAGCGGCGCACCTCCCCGGCATGGTCGCGGCCGCGACGCCGCTGCCCGTGATCGGCGTCCCCCGCCCGCTGGACCGCCTCGACGGCCTGGACAGCCTGCTGTCGATCGTGCAGATGCCGGCCGGGGTGCCGGTGGCGACGGTGTCGATCGGGGGCGGACGCAACGCCGGGTTGCTCGCCGTCCGCATCCTGGCCGCGGCCGACCCGGAGCTGCGCGCCGCCGTGGAGCGTTTCCAGGCCGAGCTCGCCGACGCCGTCGTCGTCCGCGACGCCGCGCTGCAGGAGCGGCTCGCCTCCTCCTGAGGAGGCCGGTGCATCGTCTTCCGGGGCGCGACGTCCTACGATCTACCCGTGGGTAACAACGCCGGCGGGCTGTACGCGCTGACCGAGGAGCACGACGCGATCCGGGCCGCGGTCCGGGACATCGCCGAGCGGGAGATCGCGCCGCACGCGGCCGAGGTGGATGCCGAGTCCCGCTACCCGGTCGAGGCGCAGAAGGCGCTGACCGCGGCGGGCTTCCACGCCACCCACATCCCCGAGGCCTACGGCGGCGAGGGCGCGGACCCGATCGCGACCTGCATCGTCATCGAGGAGGTAGCCCGCGTCGACGCGTCCGCCTCGCTCATCCCGGCGGTCAACAAGCTGGGCTCGATGCCGATCATCCTGTCGGCGTCGGAGGAGCTCAAGCAGGCCGTGCTGCCCTCCATCGCCGCCGGTGAGGCGATGATCAGCTACGGCCTGTCCGAGCGGGAGGCCGGCTCGGACGCCGCCGCGATGAAGACCCGCGCCCGCCGCGAGGGCGACAGCTGGGTGCTCAACGGCACCAAGGCGTGGATCACCAACTCCGGGGTCTCCACCTGGTACACGGTCATGGCCGTCACCGACCCCGACAAGGGCGCCAACGGCATCTCCGCGTTCGTCGTCCACAAGGACGACCCGGGCTTCGCCGTCGGCCCCAAGGAACGCAAGATGGGCATCAAGGGCTCGCCCACCTGCGAGCTGTACTTCACCGACTGCACCATCCCGGCCGACCGCATCATCGGCGAGCCCGGCACCGGCTTCAAGACCGCGCTGCGGACACTGGACTTCACCCGTCCCACCATCGGCGCGCAGGCCGTGGGCATCGCCCAGGGCGCGCTGGACGCCGCGGTCGAGTACACCCGCGAGCGCAAGCAGTTCGGCAAGGCCGTCTCGGACTTCCAGGGCGTGCAGTTCATGCTCGCCGACATGATCATGCAGATCGAGGCCGCCCGGCACCTGGTCTACGTCGCCGCCGCCCGCGGGGAGAACGGCGGCCCGGACCTCGCCCGGCTGTGCGCCGCGGCCAAGGCGTTCGCCTCCGACGTCGCGATGAAGGTGACCACCGACGCCGTCCAGCTGTTCGGAGGGGCCGGGTACACGCAGGACTTCCCGGTCGAGCGGATGATGCGCGACGCCAAGATCACCCAGATCTACGAGGGCACCAACCAGATCCAGCGCATGGTGATCGCACGGAGTCTCCTGAAGTAGGACGTCGTCCAGCGTTTCCGCAGGTCCAGGCCATGAGAGGGCCCCTGCGGGGACGCCGGTGCCCGTCGCTCGGACGACCACCCGCTGCGGTGATCTCGGCACCCGACGGAATCGCGCGGCACGGTTGGTGTGACGCCTGTGCGAACAGCCGGCGGACCCGGGTGTCGAGGTCGTCGACGATGCGCCGCACGGTGTCGAGGTCCTGTCCCCTCGGGTCGGTGACCTCCCAGTCCTCGTACCGCGTGCCCGGCACGTACGGGCAGGCCTCTCCGCAGCTCAGCGTGATCTCCACGTCGCCGGCCTCGGCCAGCCCGTGGTCGAGCTTGGTCGGGGTGTGGTCGCCGACCGGCAGGCCCCGCTCCGCCAGCCCCTGCGCGACGACCGGGTTGACGGCGGGGCCGGGGTCGGTGGGGCCGGCGGCGGCGAGCTCACCGGCGACCGGAGCGGACCACGCCGGAGATGACCAGCAGCAGCGCGAAGGTGGCCAGCACCGCGCCGGTGATCAGCGCGTTCTCCAGCAGTTGCAGGTCGACGTCGTCCGGGGACAGCCACTGGGTGGCGATGCCGGAGCCGACCACGGTGGCGACCAGGTCAGCGGGTCGCCAGCGCGCCGCGCAGGGCCTCCAGCGCGGCGGGGACGACGGCGTACCAGACGTTGCGGCCGCGCTTCTCGCCGGTGGCCAGCCCGCTCTCGACCAGGATCCGCAGGTGGTGGCTGACGGTGCCCTGGGTGCGGCCGACCGGTTCGGTGAGGTCGCACACGCAGATCGCGCCGCCGTCGGCGGTGGCCAGTAGCGACAGCAGCTGCAGGCGCACCGGATCGCCCAGCGCGGCGAACTGCTTCGCCAGGGTCTTCGCGTCAGGCGCGGACAGCACCTCGGCGGTCAGCGGCGCGCAGCAGGCGGTCACCTCGGGCTGGTCGAGCACCGGCAGCTCGCGCACGGTCATCGGGTCGCTCTCCTCGTCGTCGTGGCCGCTCTCGCGAACCCATTGACAGCTGTCAATGGTAGCGGCACAGTGACTCATCAACAACCGTCAATGGTTTGAGCGTTCGTGCCAACGACCGGGAGGTCACCCATGTCCCGCATCCAGCTAGCCCTCAACGTCGACGACGTCGAGGCCGCCACCGCCTTCTACGCCAAGCTGTTCGGCACCGAGCCGGCCAAGACCCGGCCCGGGTACGCGAACTTCGCGATCGCCGACCCGCCGCTGAAGCTGGTGCTGCTGGAGAACCCCGGCACAGGCGGCACCCTGAACCACCTCGGCATCGAGGTGGCCGACGTCGAGACTGTCGACGCCGAGCAGACCCGCCTGGCCGCGGTCGGCCTGGCCTCGACCGAGGAGCGCGACTCCACCTGCTGCTACGCCGAGCAGACCAAGTTCTGGGTCGAGAACACCCCCGACGACGTGCGCTTCGAGATCTACACGGTCCTGGCCGACTCGCAGACGTTCTTCGGCGACGCCGCCCCCGCGGCCACCCGGACCGGCGGCGACACCACCCCTGCGCCGGCCTGCTGCACCCCCGCCGCCTCGGCGGAGACCCCCGAGCCCGCCGCCGGCGACTCGTCCACTTCCGCAACCCCGGCCGCCTCGCCCGCCTGCTGCTGACCCTGACATGGAGAACGACCATGACCACGCCCTACGTCGAGCTGCTCGCCGCCGACCGCGGCCGGGAGCTGCGTCGGGAGGGCGCCGCGCCCTGCTGCGCGTGATCACCACCCCGCGCGAGGTCCCGCCGGCGCTCGTCCGCAAGGCGACACCGGCGGACCTCGCCGTCATCTCTGACCTCCTCGCCGCCGCCGGGCTGCCGCTGGCCGGCCTGCACAACGCCGCGCACGTCCTGGTCGCCGACGCCGCCGGGACGCTCGCTGGCACCGTCGCGCTCGAGCGGCACGGCAGTGGGGACGCCACCGCCTTCTTGCTGCGGTCGGTCGCCGTGGCGCCGGCGTGGCGCGGGCGCGGTGTCGGCGCCACGCTCACCGCCGCGGCCCTGGCCCTGGTCGATGACGTCGGCGCCCCGGTCGGCCTGCTCACCGAGACCGCCGCCGGCTACTTCCCGCGGTTCGGCTTCACCCCGGTTGACCGCGACCAGCTGCCCGCGGCGCTGAGTGCCTCCGCTGAGCTGCGCGGCGCCTGCCCCGCCTCGGCCCACGCGCTGCTCCGCCCGGTCACCGACGCCACCGAGGGGAGGTGACCTGCCATGAACGACGAGTGCTGCGAGGGCTGCACCACCGAGGAGTGCGGCACCGGCTGCTGCTGACACCGCGACGACGACCCCCCGCTGCGCCGGAGCGGGGGGTCGTCGTGCATGGCGGGCCGCTGAACCCAGCTGCCCACTACGGGCGCTATCATCGGTTGCAAACGATGAAAGGCCGATGCTGTGGACACGACGACGACCCAGAACCGGGAGACCGGGCTGGACGAGGCGGCGGCGCTGTCGGCGGCCACCTGCCTGTTCCGCAGCCTGGGCGAGCCGGCCCGGCTGGCGATCGTGCGCCACCTGGCCCTCGGTGAGCACAAGGTCGTGGAGCTGACCCGCCATCTCGGCCTGGCCCAGTCGACGGTGTCGGCGCACCTGGCCTGCCTGAAGGACTGCGGCCTGGTGACCTCCCGCCCGCAGGGCCGGGCGTCGCTGTGGGCGCTGACCTCGACGCCGGAGGTCCTGGGGCTCTTGGCCGCCGCCGAGCGACTGCTGGCAGCCACCGGCGACGCGGTCACCCTGTGCCCGACGTACGGCGAGGCGGCGGCCCGGTGAGCGCCTCATCGACCGTCGCGTCCCCGACCGCGGCCCAGCGGGCCCACCTGGGTCGCCGCGCGCAGCTGCTGGCCGGCGCCAGCGTCACCTACAACATCGTCGAGGCGGTCATCGCGATCGCCGCCGGGGTGGTCGCCGGGTCGGTCGCGCTGGTCGGGTTCGGCCTGGACTCCGTCGTCGAGGTGTCCAGCGGCCTGATCATCCTGTGGCAGTTCCGCCACCGGATGCCGGAGACCCGGGAACGGCAGGCGCTGCGGCTGATGGCCTTCTCGTTCTTCACGCTGGCCGCCTACGTGGTGTTCGAGTCGGTGCGCGCCCTGTTCTTCGGCGGCGAGCCCGACGTCTCTCCGATCGGCATCGGCCTGGCGGCCGCGTCGCTGGTGATCATGCCGTTCCTGTCCTGGGCGCAGCGGCGCACCGGCAAGGCGTTGGGCTCCAACGCCGTCGTCGCCGACTCCACCCAGACCCTGCTGTGCACCTACCTGAGCGCGGTTCTCCTCGTCGGCCTGGTGCTCAACGCCACCCTCGGCTGGAGCTGGGCCGACCCGGTCGCCGGCCTGGTCATCGCCGCCGTGGCCGTCCGCGAGGGCCTCGAGGCGTGGCGAGGCGAGGGCTGCTGCGCTCCGCCCCGCCTCGGCGCGGACACCGACGGCGACGCCTGCGGCTGCGGGCCCGGCTGCACCGACGCGTGCTGCGCGCACGATGCGCCGGCACCGCAGACCCTGACCATCACGCCCGGGGAGCAGCTCCGATGACCACCGCCGCGCTCGTCCTCTACGTGCTCGCGCTCGTCGTCCTGTTCGGCGTGCGCTCGGCGGTGCAGCACCGCCGCACCGGGTCCACCGGCTTCAAGGGCATCTCCGGAACCCCGGCCGAGCCGGAGTGGTGGGGCGGTGTGCTGTTCGTCGTCGCGATGGTCGCGGGCCTGGCGGGGCCGTTGATGGCCGTCCTCGGCGTGACCCCGATCGATCCGCCGGCCGCGCTGCAGGCCGCCGGTCTGGTGGTCGCGCTGGCCGGGTTCGCCGCGACGCTGGCCGCCCAGACCGGCATGGGCGCCTCCTGGCGCATCGGCGTCGATTCGACCGAGCGCACCGAGCTGGTCACCTCGGGCCCGCTGTTCGGTGCGGTGCGCAACCCGATCTTCACCGCGATGGTCACCGCCCAGGCCGGGAACGTGCTGATGGTGCCCACCTGGGTCACCGTGGCCGCGCTGACCGCACTCGTGGCCGCGGTGCAGCTCCAGGTTCGGAGTGCCGAGGAGCCACACCTGCTCCGGGTGCACGGCGCGGCCTACGCCGACTACGCCGCTCGGACCGGCCGCTTCGTGCCCGGAATCGGCCGCCTGACCCGCGCCGCCGCCGGCGAGCGCGCCCCGGCCTGACCGGCGGCGACCGAGCCCCGCTGGGACCGACGTCTCGCCGCCTCCGTCGGTGCTGATGGTAGGACTGCCTGCCGTGGTCAGCGCATCGACAGCGCCACGACAGCGGGCTGCAGCAGCGTTCCCGGCAGCGTCATCCCACCCCGTCGAGAGGCCGCACGATGACCACAACCGCTGCGGCCGCCTCGGCGGCCGTGTCCACCGCCGGCCGCGGCACCCGCCGCGGCCACATCCGGCTGATCATCGCCGGATCGCTGCTCATCGGCCTGGTGCTGGCCGCCGTCCTGACCCTGATCGTGTTCGGCGGCGGATCCGAGGCCGTCCTCACCGGGTCGGCGCTGCTCGGCTTCGCGGCCGGCTGGGCGATGCTGGCGGGGCTCACCTCCCGGCGGACGACCCAGTCCCAGCGGTGGGCGTGGGTTCCGGCGGCCGCGCTGGGCGTCACCGCCGTGGGGCTGCTGGTGACGACTCCGGGCGACCGGGTGCTGACCGCCGCCGGCTGGGTGTGGCCGCCGCTGCTGCTCGCGCTCGCCGTGTGGATGGGGATCCGGGTGCGCCGCTCCCTGGCCGCCGGCAGCGGCCGCTGGCTGCTCTACCCCGTCGTGGCGGTGATGGCCGCCGCGGCCGTCGGCGGCGCCGTCGAGACCGTCGGCCTGGCCTCCGATCAGCGCAGCTACGCGATGCCCGGCCGGCTCTACGACGTCGGCGGCCACCGGCTGCACCTGAACTGCACGGGCTCCGGCGGCCCCACCGTCGTGCTGATGAGCGGGCTGGGTGGGTTCTCGACGGGCTGGGCCCGGATCGCGCCGCCCGTTGCGGGCACCACCCGGGTCTGCGCGTACGACCGCGCCGGGCAGGGCTGGAGCGAGGACACCCCCGAGGCGCAGGACGCGCTGGCCGTCGCCGCCGACTTGCACACCCTGCTGGCCCGCGCCGGCGAGCAGGGCCCGTACGTGCTGGTCGGGCACTCGATCGGTGGGGACCACGCGATGGTCTACGCCGACCGCTACCCCGAGCAGGTCGCCGGGATGGTCCTACTGGACGCCACCAACCCCTACGGGGCCACGGCCGACGGTGCGGCCCACGCCGGTCCGCCCAGCGCGGTCGCGATGCTGCCCAGCGTGGCGCGCCTCGGCGTCGGGCGGCTGCTGCCGACCTCCTTCTGGTCCGCCCTGCCCGAGCCGGCCGCGAGTCAGGTCCGGGCCTTCGGCGCCAGCCCGCGTGGGTGGCGCAACACCGTCGCCGAGTACACCACCCTGCCCGCGCTGCTCACCCAGGCCCAGGGGCTGTCCACCCTCGGCAGCGCGCCGCTGGTGGTGCTCACCGCCGCCGAACACGTCACCGATCCGGTCTGGGCGGACGCCCACAACCGGATGGCCGAGCTGTCGACGAACAGCAGCCAGCGCTCGGCGGACGCCTCGCACACCGGCCTGCTGGACGAGGAAGGCGGCGCCGCCGACTCCGCGAACGCCATCGACGACGTCGTGCAGGCCGTGCGCACCGGCACCAGCGTTCTGCCCGACTGACCGGCCGCAGCCACCAGCGCCGGGGCAGGTGGGCGTCGGCGGGATCGCCCTTCGACGGCCGGTAGCCGCGGGATCCGTCCCACGGCTACCGGCCGCCGCTGTCTGCCGTGATCAGCGCTTCGACAGCGCCGCGACAGCGGGCTCCAGCAGCGTTCCCGGCGCCGCACCACCGGTTCCGACAGCGTCTGAGCCGGGTCCCTCGCCGCGAAGGAGCGTCATGTACACCACCACGTACGACCGGTCCCAGCCGGACCCGACGCCGGCCCGGCCCGGCAGACCCGGCCTGGCTGGGTTCGTCCGCCGCCGTCCGCTGACCGCGTTCCTGGTGTGGTTCTCCACCGTCGGGCAGGCGCTGGTGTTCGCCCCGATCGTCGCGCGCGGCTACGGCGTCGACCTGCCGGCGCAGGTGTTCGTCGTCGCCAGCACCCTGACAGGGCTGCTGCTGCCGGCCGTCGTGATCACCCGGATCGTCGACGGGGCGGCCGGAGTGCGTCAGCTGTGGCGCCGGGCGGTCGACGTGTGGGTCTCGGCGCGCTGGTACGCCCTCGTCCTGGCCGGGATGCCGGCCCTGGCCACCGGGCTGGCGCTCGCGTTCTTCGGCGCGCCGACCGCAGCCCTGACCACCGGGGCGTTGGTGTCGGCGCTGGTGGCCGGGTTGCTGGTGCAGACGGTGGTGTCCCTGGTGCCGAACAACTGGGCCGAAGAAGTGGCCTGGATGGGCTTTGTCCAGGCCCGGCTGCAGACCCGCACCACCCCGATGCGCGCCGCGGCGCTGACCGCCCCGCTGTTCGCGCTGCAGCACGTCGCCCTGGTGGTCGGCAGTCCGCTGCCGATGGCGGTGGCGCTGATGGCGTTCCTGATCGTGGTCAACATCCCGATCCGGGCGCTGATGGGGTTCGCCTACAACCGCACCGGCAGCCTGTTCCTCGTCGGGCTGCTGCACGCGGCCGGCAACGGCGTCGCCGCGGGGAGCGGCTTCGGCGCCGGGTTCCTCGCCCAGCTCTATCCCGACCAGCCGTTCGCCTCGCTCATGCACCTGCTGGCCCTCGCCATGATCGGCCTGGTCGCCATCGCGGTGACCCGCGCCCGACTCGGTGCGTCTGGCCACCGGCCTACACCGGCCACCGTCCCGATGCCCGCCTCCGCGGCCTGACCGCCACCCGACGTCCCCGAGGAGCAGTGATGATCGAGAACCGCGACCTCACCAAGAGCTACGGCCGAACCGCGGCCCGCACCGCGCGGCGCTCGTCGGCGAGCTCGCCGAGGGCGGAGCTGACGAAGACCCGGATCCGCTGATCCGGCGTCCGGACGACCTCCCCGGTGTTCAGCGCTGAGCCGCGACTCCGTCCAGGTCACCGGCGACGGCATCGGGCCGGGACGCGCCGGCGTTGAACTCCGCGTCGAACTCCTGATCGCCGAGCTGCGCGCGGGCGCGGCGCTCGGCCCGTTCGGCGTCGGCCCGCTCGAGCCGCGATGCGGGGCGATGCCGCTTCTGCCGCCAGGCAGCCGCCGCGCCCAGCAGCCGAGCCGTGGCGGTGGCCTCGCCCCGTGCGGCGGCCACACAGGCCAGGCCCTCCAGTGCGGCGGCGTGTCCGGGTGCGGTCTGCCACGCACGGCGGTGGGAGAACTCGGCGCTGTCGAGATCGCCGCTCGCCTCGGCGACATGGCTGAGGCCGACCAGGGCTGCGGCGGTCCATTCCGTCTCGGTCAGCCCGGCCAGCAACTGCTGCGCGGCCGTGAACCGCTCGCGCGCGGCGGCCAGGTCACCGCGGTCGCGGGCGAGCAGCCCCTCGCCGACCGCGGCCCGCGGATTGCCGGCGGCGCCGAGCTGCTGGGCCACGGCGTGCGAGTCGGTGAACAGCTGCGCGGCTCGGTCGGGGTTGCCGAGCAGAAGGGTGACGTGGCCGGCACCGGCGAGCGCGTACTGGACGGTGTTCGCCGGTCCGACGTCCCGGACGCTGGCCAGCGCCCCCTCGTACATGGCCAGGGCCTCCTCGAGCCGAGCGGCGCGGTGCAGGGCCATGCCGAGGTGGAACTGGATGGCCGATACGCCCCACTGGTCGCCCAGCGCCCGGAAGGCCAGCAGCGCCCGGTGTCCGACCTCGGTGGCCGCGGTCAGGTCGCCGGTGCCGGCGTGCAGCTCCAGCCGGACGAAGTCCGCCAGCGCCGCGCACCAGGCGTCGCCGTCCCGGATGAACTCGCGGTCGGCCTGCTCGAGCAGCGCGAAGGCCCCCGCTGGGTCGTCGGCGCCGATGGCCTCGACGGCGAGCAGGGCGTCCGACAGCGCAGTGCCGAACTCCTCACCGAGCTCGCCGAACAGCGACCGGCTCTGCGCCGCCGCTGCGGCGCAGTCCGCGTCGGGGTGAACGATGCAGGCCCCGGGCCGGGCGGCGACGGCGAGGGACTGCAGCGCCCGCGCCCGCGCTACCGGGGACCCGGTCGGGGTGGCTTCGACCATCGCGGCGACCCGCTGGCCCCCGTCCGGGCGGGTGGCGAAGTACCAGTACCAGCCCAACGGCGCGACCAGCCGGAGTCCGGCATCGGGCTCGTCGGTCGCGTGGGCGGTGCACCAGGCCAGCGCGGCGTCGATGTCGTCGCGCTCGAGTGCCAGCCGGAGCAGCCACCGCGCCTGCCCGTCCCCGCGCAGGTCGGTCTCGGCGCGTTCGACCAGGTCGGTGAGGTGGCCGACGTGCGCCCGGGCAACCTCGTCGGCCTCGCCGGACTCGGCCAGCCGCTCGGCGGCGTACTGCCGGATGGTCTCCAGCAGGTGGTAGCGCGGCCCGGCGTCCCGGTCGGGGGTGGCGCGGTCGACCACGACCAGGGACCGGTCGACCAGCCGGCCCAGCAGGTCCACCAGCGCCGACGGCTCCAGCGGGTCGCTGCCGGCGACCGCCTGCATCGCCTCCAGCGTCCAGCTGCCGCGGAACACCGACAGCCGTCGCAGCAGCACCCGCTCTGGGTCGCTGAGCAGCTGGTAGCTCCAGTCCACGGTGGCGCGCAGGGTCCGCTGGCGCGCCTCCGCGGTCCGGGGACCGGTGGTGAGCAGCGCGAACCGGTCACCCATCCGCCGCGCGAGTTCGCCGACCGGGAGCGCCGCCACCCGGGCGGCGGCCAGCTCGATGGCCAGCGGCATCCCGTCGAGGTGCCGGCAGATGTCGGCGACCGCCGCCGCGTCCGCCTCGCCGCGGACGGCGAAGTCAGGCAGGGTGCCGCGGGCCCGGTCGAGGAAGAGCTGGGTGGCGGCGCTGGCGGTCAGCTCAGCCGGGTCGGCGGCCGCCGGCGGGACCGGCAGCGGGTCGATCGCGTACTGGACCTCGCCGCGGGCGGCCAGCGGTTCGCGGCTGGTGGCCAGCAGCCGCACGCCGGGGCAGGACTCCAGCAGCCGCTCGGCCAGCAGCGCGCAGGCGTCGGCGAGGTGTTCACAGTTGTCCAGCACCAGCAGCACCGAGCGGTCGCGCAGGTGCCCGAGCAGCTGCTCCTCCGCGGTCGTCGTCGCCACGTCCCGGATCTCCAACGCCGGCAGCACGGCCGAGGACACCTGCGCGGGGTCGGTGACCCCGGCCAGTCGGATGCATCCGACGCCGTCGCCGAACCCCGCGGCGACGGCGCGAGCGGCCTCCAGCGCAAGGCTGGTCTTGCCGACCCCCCCGGGACCGGTGACGGTGACCAGCCGCGCTCCTCGAAGCAGTTCGCGCACCCGATCCAGATCAGCCTCACGACCCAGGAACGACGTCAGCCGCGCCGGCAACCGGTGCGTCGGCGGAGTCGGAGCGGTCACCTCGGGGACGGCGATGGTCGGGGCCCGCGCGGGAGCCTGCAGGTCGAGACGCTGCTGGAGGATCGCCTCGTGCAGCTCGCGCAGCTCTGCGGCGGGCTCGAGGCCGAGCTCGGCGTCGAGGACGTCGCGGGCCCGGTGGTAGGCGGCGAGCGCGTCGGCCTGCCGGCCGGCGCGGTAGAGCGCGAGCATCAGCCGGGCGTGCAGCCGCTCCCGCAGCGGATGCGCCGCGGTGAGCTGCTCCAGCTCGCCGAGCACGTCGATGTGCCGGCCCGCGGCGAGCTCGAGGTCGATCAGTTCCTCCCGGGCGGCCAGCTGCAGCTCGTCCAGGCGGGCCGATTCCGGGCCGGCCCACGCGGCATCGGCGAACTCCGCCAGCGCCGGGCCGCGCCACAGCGCCAGCGCCTCGCGGTACCACCGGGCGGCGGTGGCCGGATCGGCGTCGGCGGCGGCACGCGCGGCCGCCACCTGGTCGGTGAAGCGCGGCGCGTCGACCCGATCACGGTCGACGTCGAGCAGGTAGCCCGGCGGACGGGTGACGACCAGCGCGCTGGGTGCGCCGGCGGCGGCCAGCGCCCGGCGGAGCTTGGACACCCGCACCTGCAGCGCGTTGCCCGGGTGGGCGGGCAGCCCCTCGCCCCACAGCGTGTCGACCAGAGTCGGAACGGCGACCACCCGGCCGGCCGACAGGGCCAGGAGTGCCAGCAGCTCCCGCTCACCGCCCCCGGGTAGCGACCGGACCTGCCCGTCGGCGACCACGTCGACCGGCCCGAGGACGCGGATCTCCATGCAGCGCCTCTCTCGGTACGGGTCCGTCTGGTCGAGGCGCCGATTCTGGTCCTCACGAGAAGGCGAGACAACGAGCCGTCGCGCAGGGAGGGGGCCGGCACGGTCAGCCGGCAGACAGCGTTCGGACAGCGCGGCCCGCGACGGTGAGAGCAATCGACCCGCCCAGGGAGACGCGATGATCTCGGTGCACGTGCCGGCGATGACCGCCCGGCAGGACGTCCGGGCGGTCAGCGCCACGATCAGCGACGTCCCGGGCGTGCAGATCCTCCAGGCAGACCTGGCCACCCGCACTGTCCAGGTGACCGGCCCGGTCGATCCGGCAGCGGTCACCGCGGCCGTCTCCGCCGCCGGCTACGCCGTCGCCCCGGCCACCGACGGCTCCCTGCGTACCGGCACCACCCGAACAGGAGGACGTCCCGTGGACACCTTCTTCTCCACCGACACCACCGGCCTGCCCGAGGCCACCCACTCACAGGTCCTCGACCTCGCCGACGGCGATCAGGTCCAGCTGAGCCTCGCACCGGTCGCCAAGCGGCTGGCAGGGACGACGGTGCGGATGCTGGCCTACAACGGCTCGATCCCCGGCCCGACGCTGCGCGTGCGGCAGGGCTCGGAGATCACCGTGCACGTCACCAACGACACCGATCTGGAGACGACCGTCCACTGGCACGGGCTCCGGCTGGACAGCAGCCAGGACGGCGTGCCAGGGATGACACAGGCGTCGATCCCGCCCGGCGGCGCGTTCACCTACCGGCTGCCCTTCGTCGACGCGGGGCTGTTCTGGTACCACCCGCACGTCCGGGAGGACTACACGCAGGAGATGGGCCTCTACGGCACCGTCCTCGTGGAGCCGGCGGAGCCGGACTACTGGCCGCCTGCCCACCGCGACGTCGTCCTCACCCTCGACGACGTGCTGCTCGAGGACGGCGCGATCGCCCCGTTCAGCCGCACGCAGACCGACTACGCGGCGATGGGCCGATACGGCAACCTGCTGCTCGTCGCCGGCGAGACCGCCCTGACGCTGACCGCGAAGACCGGTGAGGTCATGCGGCTGTGGCTGGTCAACACCGCCAACAGCCGCGTCTTCCGGGTGGCCCTGCCCGGAGCGCGCATGAAGCTCGTCGGCGGCGACAACGGCCGGGTCGAGCACGAGCAGTTCGTCGACGACGTGACCCTCGCCCCCTCGGAGCGCGCGGTGGTCGATGTCCTGGTGGACCGGGCGGGGGAGTACGTCCTCCTGCACCGCACTCCCGAGCACACCGACCGGCTCGCGGTGATCACCGTGACGGAGCATGCCGCGCAGCCACCCCTGGCCGCGGCGTTCGAGCAGCTGCGCTCCGCCCCGGAACTGGCCGCCGAGCGGGAGCAGCTCGACCGGTGGCTGGCCGCACCACCGGACAAGACCCTCGCCATCACGGCACAGATGGACATGGGCGACCACATGGACATGGGCGACCACATGGACATGGGCGACCACATGGACATGGACGACCACATGGACATGGGCCACGACATGTCCGGCAAGCAGGACGACGCCGGCGACGGGATCGAGTGGGAGGACCACATGGTCGCGATGAACCGGGCCATGACCTCCGCCACCATGCACTGGCAACTGCTGGACCGCACCGCTGGCCAGGACGCGCCTCCGACCGACTGGCGGTTCGCCGTCGGCGACCGGGTCAAGCTGCGGGTGGTCAACGAGCGGGACTCCGACCACCCGATGCACCACCCGTTCCACATCCACGGAGCTGGGCGCTTCCTCGTCCTCGCGCGCGACGGGGCGCCGGAGCCCGACCTGGTGTGGAAGGACACCGTGCTCATCCCCACCGGGCAGGCCGTCGACCTGCTCTTCGACGTCACCCACCCGGGGCGCTGGATGGCGCACTGCCACATCGCCGAGCACATGCACAGCGGGATGGTGTTCACCTTCACCGTCACGCCGGCGGCGACGTCATGACCGCCCGGACCCGGCGGCGGGAGAAGCAGTTGCTGGCATTCGCCGTGTACCCGGGCGTGACGCCGCTGGACCTGATCGGACCGCTGACCGTCCTGCGCAACCTGACCGGCACGAGGTACCGCACCGTCGTCGTCGGCGACCGCACGGACAGGCTGCCCACCGACACCGCGCTACAGGTCGTCCCGGCCGCTTCGTTCGCCGAGGTGCCCGCGCCGTTCGCGGTCATCGTGCCCGGCGGTGGGCCGGCGACGGTCGGGGCGATGGCCGATGAGGCGCTCGTCGGCTACGTCCGCACCGCGGCGGCGACCGCGCAGCTGGTCGGCGCCACCGGCAACGGCGCGCTGGTGCTCGCCGCCGCCGGCCTGCTCATCGGTCGCCGGGCCGCGGTCCACTGGGCCTACGCCGAGCAACTGGAGAAGGCCGGCGCCACATGGGCGCGGGAACCGTGGGTGGAGGACGGGCGGTTCCTCACCGCCGCCGGTGGGGCGGCCGGCATCGACGCGATGCTGGCCCTGCTCGCCCGGTTGAAGGACCGCTCGTCCGCGCTGCTGGCGCAGCTGTTCATGGAGTACGACCCCTCGCCGCCGCTCGGGCCGCTCGGCCCGGACCGCGGCGATCCCGACCTGGCGGTGCGGCTGCGCACCCCGCGGCCCCGCGCCGGCCGCTCCGAAGACCACGCAGAGCCGAGGCGAACGCCATGACCGCCGCCGACAGCAGCGCCACGACCATCGCGGTCGTGCTCTACCCCGGGCTCACCGCCCTGGACCTGGTCGGCCCGCTGCAGGTGCTCACCGAGCTCGAGCGGTTCGCGCCGCGGTACCGCACCGTGGTCGTCGGCGCCCACCCCGACCCGATGGCCACCGACCTCCCGCTCCAGCTGACCGCCGACCGGACCTTCGCCGAGGTCCCGCACCCGGAGGTACTCGTCGTCCCCGGCGGCCGGATCGGCACCCTTCGGGCGATGCGCGACCCCGGTGTGCGCGCCTACGTGCGCACCGCGGCCGCCTCCGCCGACGTCGTCGGGTCGGTGTGCACCGGTTCGCTCATACTGGGCGCGGTCGGCCTCCTCCGGGGCCGCCACGCCACCACCAACTGGTTCTTCGCCGGGGTGCTGAAGCCGCTGGGGGCCACCTACCACCGGCAGCGGTGGATCGAGGACGGCAACGTCACCATGGCCGCCGGGGTGTCGGCAGGCATCGACTGGGCGCTGCACCTGGTCGCCCGCCTCACCGACGAGGCCACCGCCCGCCGCGTGCAGCTGGCGCTGGACTACGACCCGCAACCGCCCTTCGGCGGCATCGACTGGGCCCACATCCCGCCGGTTCCGCGCGCCATGCGCGGCGCGATCGGACTGCTCGCGCCACTGATCGCCACCAAGCCCGAGCGCCTGACCCGGGCCGGCGCCTGACTCCACCGCAGGCTCCCGGGCCCGCGCCTGACACGGCTCGCGCAAGCGGGTGGACAGCGCCACGACAGGACGCCCGCCGACTGTGGGGACGTACCACCACACGCCTCGGCCGGAGAGAAGGCACCGATGAGCCTCACCGACACCGCGCCCCGCACCGGGACGACGCCCCCCACCGACGCTCCGTCCGCGGCGGCGGCACCACCCAGCGGCCTTCCCCCCGCGCTCGGCGGGACCCGCGGCCTCGTCGACGGCGGCCTGCCCCCGCTGCTCTTCGTCGCCGTGAACGCCGTCGCCGGCGCGCAGACCACGCGGCCGACGGCCCTGGCCGCGGCGATCGGCGCGGCCGCCACGACCGGCCTGGGCATCGTCGCGCTGCGACTGATCCGCAGGGAGTCACTGCGTCAGGCCCTGGGCGGGCTGGCCGGCCTCACCGTCGCCGTGCTGTTCGCCGCCGGCTCCGGCGAGGCCCGCGGGTTCTTCCTGCCCGGCATCCTCGTCGACGCCGCCTACGGGGCCGTCTTCGCCGGCTCCGCCCTGATCGGCTATCCGCTGGTCGGCACCCTCTACGGCTGGCTCTACCGGCGGCGCGACTGGCGCGACGATCCACGCCTGCGCCGGCTGTTCGTCCTCGCCACCTTCGGCTGGTCGGCGGTGTTCGCCGTGCGCGCCGGCGTGCAGGCGTTGCTGTACCGGGAGGACCTGCCCGGGCTGCTCGCCGTCGGCAAGCTGCTGCTGGGCTGGCCGCTGACCCTCGCCGCCGTGGCGCTCACCCTCGCCGCCGTCGGTCGCGCCACCCGTCGCTCGGCCGCCGCAGCCGCATGAACGGCCGTAGCCGCTACGGCGGCCACACGGGCTGTCCCGCGGCGTCGTCCACGAGCCCCACGGTCCCGAAGGGCGGCCGGGTCGATCCGACCGAGGACTACTCCAGCAGGTGTGCCGGGGGAGCTACTCGCCTCGCTGCCATCGTGGGAGCCCCCGTGGGTGCCTGGACGACGAATCCATCGGGGTCCTGATCCTCACGAGGGCCTCCCGAGGCGAGATGCGCGTCGGCGCACGCACGCGCGGGCTCGGTGGACTTCGTCAGCCCGCCGGACGCACGCCGCGGCTCGCTGGACGAATCCGTCCACTGCTTGCGGAATGTACCCGGTAGGGGTATTACTTGTACCAGGTACCACTAGGGGGTATCTAGCCGTGAGAGGAGAGGTGTCGTGACGAGCACCGAGTACACCGTCCGAGGAATGACCTGTGGGCACTGCGCCAGCGCGGTGACCGAGGAGGTCACCAAGATCCCGGGCGTCACCGACGTCGACGTCGACGTGGCCGGCGGCCGCGTCACCGTCCGCAGCACCGGTCCCGTGCCCGACGACGCGGTGGCTGCCGCCGTCGACGAGGCCGGCTACGAGGTCGTCACCGGCTGACCGGCATCCCCGGCGGGGCGCCGGCTGCCCGGTGCCCCGCCTCCCGATCCGTCCCACCTCACGAGGAGAACGACAGACATGGCCGGCTACAGCCACGACAAGGACGAGCACCTCAAGCGCCTGCGCCGCATCGAGGGCCAGATCCGCGGCCTGCAGCGCATGGTCGAGGACGACCAGTACTGCATCGACATCCTGACCCAGGTCTCCGCGGCGACCCGCGCCCTGCAGTCCTTCTCCCTCGGCCTGCTCGATGAGCACCTGGCCGGCTGCGTGGTGGACGCCGCGCAGAAGGGCGGCTCGGAGGCCGACGCGAAGGTCCGCGAGGCCTCCGAGGCGATCGCCCGCCTCGTCCGCTCCTGACCCGGAGAACCTGCGATGAACACACCCGCCAAGCTCGGCGCCTACACGCTCGGGCTGGTCGCCGTCCTCGGCGCGGCCGCCGGCCTCGGTTCGGTGGTCGGACCCGTCGGCGCGGCCGCTGACGACACGGCCGGCCACGACACCGCTCCCCACGGCGAGACGCCCGCAGAGTCCCCGATGGACACCAGCGCACAGGCATCCGCCGCCGGTACCCACCTGCCTGGCGGCCTGCAGGTCTCCGAGAACGGCTACACCCTCGACGCCGCCGGCTCCCTGCCGGCCGGCGCGACCACCTCGGTGTCGTTCCGGGTCCTCGGCCCCGACGGGCAGCCGGTGACCGCCTACGACACCGCCCACGACGAGGACCTGCACCTGATCGCGGTCCGCCGGGACCTCACCGGCTACCAGCACGTGCACCCCGACCTCGCCGCGGACGGCACCTGGTCGATCCCGCTGGACCTGACCGCCGGCAGCTGGCGGCTGTTCGCCGACTTCGACCCCGCCGGCCCCGACGAGCCGCTCGTCCTGGGCGCCGACGTCGCCGTCGCCGGCGACCACACCCCTCAGCCGCTGCCCGAGCCCTCCACCACGGCCGAGGTCGACGGGTACACCGTCACCCTCGACGGGCAACTGGTCCCGGGCCAGGAGTCGGAGCTCACCCTGTCGGTCAGCCGGGACGGCCGGCCGGTCACCGACCTGCAGCCCTACCTCGCCGCCTACGGGCACCTGGTCGCCCTGCGCGACGGCGACCTGGCCTACCTGCACGTGCACCCGGCCGGCGAGCCCGGCGACGGCACCACCGCACCTGGGCCCGACGTCACCTTCTACGCCACCGCACCCTCTGCCGGGGAGTACCGGCTGTTCCTGGACTTCCAGCACGGCGACGTCGTGCGCACCGCCGAGTTCACGGTCCGCGCCGGCGACACCGCCGCGGCCACCAGCGCCGGCGGCACCACGGCGACTCCCGGCCCGACCGACGGTGGCAGCGGCCACGTCGACGACGGCCACGGACACGGCTGAGGCGACGCCCTCCCGATCCCATCCCCAGCAGTCTCGAAGGAAGAAGACGATGAGCTCCGCGATCGAGCGCACGACCCCCCCGGCCGCGGCCGGCGGCGGCCAGGTCGAGTTGGCGATCGGCGGGATGACGTGCGCCTCGTGCGCCGCCCGCATCGAGAAGAAGCTCAACAAGCTCGACGGCGTCACCGCCACGGTCAACTACGCCACCGAGAAGGCGAAGGTCACCTTCAGCGGCGAGGTCACGCCTGCCGACCTGATCGCGACGGTGGAGAAGACCGGCTACACCGCGCACCTGCCCGAGCCCCCGCGGCCCCGTCCCGAGGCTCACCCCGAACCTGCGAGGGGTGAGGAGGACGGGGTCCTCCTACTGCGGCAGCGGCTCCTGATCTCGGCCGTCCTGACCGTCCCGGTGGTGGCGATGGCGATGGTCCCGGCGCTGCAGGTCACCTACTGGCAGTGGCTGTCGCTCACCCTGGCCGCGCCGGTGGTGGTCTGGGGTGCGTGGCCGTTCCACAAGGCGGCCTGGACCAACCTGCGCCACGGCGCGGCCACGATGGACACGCTCATCTCGATGGGCACCATCGCCGCGTTGGCCTGGTCGCTGTACGCGCTGTTCCTCGGCACCGCCGGCGAGCCGGGCATGACGCACCCGTTCGAGCTGACCATCGCGCGCAGCGACGGCGCGGGGAACATCTACCTCGAGGCCGCGGCCGGGGTGACCACGTTCATCCTCGCCGGCCGGTATTTCGAGGCCCGCTCCAAGCGCCGCGCCGGCGCCGCCCTGCGTGCCCTGCTCGAGCTCGGCGCGAAGGAGGTCTCGGTGCTGCGCGGCGGCGCCGAGCACCGCATCCCGACCGACCAGCTGGCCATCGACGACCTGTTCGTCGTCCGTCCCGGCGAGAAGATCGCCACCGACGGCGTGATCACCGAGGGCGCCTCCGCGGTCGACGCCTCGATGCTCACCGGCGAGTCCGTGCCGGTCGAGGTCGGCCCCGGCGACGCCGTCGTGGGCGCCACCGTCAACGCCGGCGGCCGGCTGGTCGTGCGGGCCACCCGCATCGGCGCCGACACCCAGCTGGCGCAGACGGCCCGGCTGGTCGAGGACGCCCAGAACGGCAAGGCCGAGGTGCAGCGCCTCGCCGACCGCATCTCGGGCATCTTCGTCCCGATCGTCATCGCCCTGGCCGTCGGCACCCTCGGCTTCTGGCTGGGTGCCGGTGGCGGGCTGGCCGCCGCGTTCACCGCCGCGGTCGCCGTGCTGATCATCGCCTGCCCGTGCGCGCTCGGACTGGCCACGCCGACCGCCCTCATGGTCGGCACCGGCCGCGGTGCCCAGCTGGGCATCCTGATCAAGGGCCCCGAGGTTCTGGAGAACACCCGCACGGTCGACACCGTCGTGCTGGACAAGACCGGCACCGTCACCACCGGTCGGATGACCCTGCTCGACGTCGTCGTCGCTCCCGGCGAGGACCGCGCGCGGGTGCTGCGGCTGGCCGGCGCGCTGGAGGACGCCTCCGAGCACCCCATCGCCCAGGCCATCGCCAAGGGCGCCACCGAGCAGGTCGGCGACCTGCCGGCCGTCGAGGGCTTCACCAACGTGGAGGGCCTCGGCGTGCAGGGCGTCGTCGACGGGCACGCGGTGCTCGTCGGCCGCACCCGGCTGCTGGAGGACTGGTCGGTGCACCTGAGCGCCGACCTGGAGCGGGCGAAGGCCGCGGCCGAGGCCGAGGGCAGGACCGCGGTCGCGGTCGGCTGGGACGGCGCCGCCCGCGGCGTCCTCGTGGTCGCCGACGCCATCAAGGAGACCTCCGCCGAGGCCATCCACCAGCTGCGCGCCCTGGGCCTGACCCCGGTGCTGCTCACCGGCGACAACGCCACCGTCGCCCGGTCCGTCGCCGACGCGGTCGGCATCGACGAGGTGATCGCCGAGGTGCTGCCGGCCGACAAGGTCGCCGTCGTCCAGCGGCTGCAGGCCGAGGGCAAGGTCGTGGCGATGGTCGGCGACGGCGTCAACGACGCCGCCGCACTCGCCCAGGCCGACCTCGGCCTGGCGATGGGCACCGGCACCGACGTGGCCATCGAGGCCAGCGATCTCACCCTGGTCCGCGGTGACCTGCGCGCTGCCGCGGACGCCATCCGGCTGTCCCGCAGGACGCTGGGCACCATCAGGGGCAACCTGTTCTGGGCGTTCGCCTACAACGTGGCCGCCCTGCCGCTGGCCGCCGCCGGGCTGCTCAACCCGATGCTCGCCGGTGCCGCGATGGCGTTCTCCTCGGTGTTCGTCGTGGCCAACAGCCTGCGGCTGCGCAGCTTCAGGACCGCGAACGACCCGGCCGCCCCCTCCGTGCGCACCGGTGGCGGCGTCGACACCCCGGGTACCTCACCGCGGGAGACCGTTGCCGCGCGGTGACCGGCCGCACCCATCAGCTCGCCGAGACACGCAGGGAAGGAGGTCGGCAGCAATGGCCGACCACACGAGCCGCCCCGGTGGCCCGCATCCAGGACACGACGGCGCGGTCCAGTCGGAACACGACCACAGCTCCACCCATGGGCAGGGCATGCCCGACGCGGAGGGTGCGAGCGGCATGGGTTCGGAGGTCGAGGATCCGCTGACCGCGGCGGCTTCCCCCGGCTCCGATGACCACGACTCGATGCCGGCCCGCCACGACGGTGGTCATGGCGGCGCGGACCCCGGCGGCCATGCCGGGCACTCCGGGCACGGTGACCACGTCGGGATGTTCCGGCGGCTGTTCTGGATCATGCTGGCGTTGGCGGTTCCCACGGTGCTGCTCAGCGCGATGTTCGCCTCGATCGTCGGCTACTCGCTGCCCGACGTCCCTGGCCTGACGTGGGTCGCCCCGGTGCTCGGCACCGTGATGTACGTCTGGGGCGGCCGCCCCTTCCTCACGGGTGCGGTCGGTGAGGTCCGGACCCGCAAGCCGGGGATGATGCTGCTGATCGGCATGGCCATCACCGTGGCCTTCGTCGCCTCCTGGGGCGCCAGCCTGGGGGTGCTCTCCCACGAGCTGGAGTTCTGGTGGGAGCTGGCCCTGCTGATCGTCATCATGCTGCTCGGCCACTGGATCGAGATGCGGTCGCTGGCCCAGACCTCCTCCGCGTTGGACTCGCTGGCCGCGCTCCTGCCCGATGAGGCGGAGCGAGTCGACGGCGACCGCGTCGTGACCGTCGCCCCCGCCGACCTGGCCACGGACGACGTGGTCATCGTCCGTCCGGGCGGGCGCGTACCCGCCGACGGGGAGATCGTCGACGGCACCGCCGACGTGGACGAGTCCATGATCACCGGTGAGTCGCGGCCCGTGCGCCGGGCTCCGGGGGACTCGGTGGTCGCGGGGACCGTCGCCACCGACACCGCGATCCGGGTCAGGGTCACCGCCGTCGGCGACGACACCGCCCTCGCCGGCATCCAGCGGCTGGTCGCCGAGGCGCAGTCCTCCTCCACGCGCGCGCAGTTGCTCGCGGACAAGGCGGCCGGCTGGCTGTTCTGGTTCGCCCTCGTCGTCGCGGCGATCACAGCGGTCGTCTGGTCCGCCTACGGCGCCCCGGAGAGCGCCCTCACCCGCGTCATCACCGTCCTGGTCATCGCCTGCCCGCACGCCCTGGGCCTCGCCATCCCGCTGGTCGTCGCCATCTCCACCGAGCGGGCCGCCCGGGGCGGCGTCCTCGTCAAGGACCGCGCTGCGCTGGAGCGCATGCGCAGCATCGACACCGTGCTGTTCGACAAGACCGGCACGCTGACCAGGGGCGAGCCGGCCGTGGAGCACGTCGCGACCACCGGTGCGCCCGAGGCGGAGGTCATTGCGATGGCCGCCGCCGCGGAGGCCGACAGTGAGCACCCGCTCGCCCGGGCCATCGTCGCCGCAGCCCGGCACCGGGGTCTGAGGATCTCGCCGGCCACGGACTTCAGGGCATCGGCCGCTGTCGGTGTGACCGCGCAGGTCGACGGTCACACCGTGGCCGTCGGTGGCCCGCATCTGCTGGCCGAGTACGGCCTGCAGCCGCTGCCCGCCGCGCAGGTGTGGGCCGAGGCAGGCGCGACGGTGCTGCACGTGCTCCTCGACGGTGCCATCGCCGGAGCCCTCGCGCTGGCCGACGAGATCCGGCCGGAGTCGCGCGAGGCGGTCGACGCGCTGCACGCCCTCGGCGTCGAGGTCGTGATGATCACCGGGGACGCCGAGCCGGTCGCTCGCGCGGTGGCTGCCGAGCTCGGCATCGACCAGGTGTTCGCGGGTGTGCGGCCGGAGGACAAGAGCGAGAAGGTCGCCGGACTCCAGCGGCAGGGGCGGGCGGTGGCCATGGTCGGGGACGGGGTCAACGACGCCCCAGCCCTGGCCCAGGCCGACGTGGGCATCGCCATCGGCGCCGGCACCGACGTCGCCATCGCCTCGGCCGGCGTCATCCTCGCCTCCGACGACCCCCGCTCGGTCCTCTCGGTCATCCGGCTCTCCCGGGCCGGCTACCGCAAGATGGAGCAGAACCTCTGGTGGGCCGCCGGGTACAACCTGATCTCGGTGCCTCTGGCAGCCGGGGTCCTGGCCCCGATCGGGTTCGTCCTCCCCATGGAGGTCGGTGCGCTGCTGATGTCCCTGTCCACCGTGGTGGTCGCTCTCAACGCCCAGCTCCTGCGGCGGCTCGACCTCAGCCCCGAGGCCGGT
Source organism: Geodermatophilus sabuli (assembly GCF_900215145.1). Classification (GTDB taxonomy): domain Bacteria; phylum Actinomycetota; class Actinomycetes; order Mycobacteriales; family Geodermatophilaceae; genus Geodermatophilus; species Geodermatophilus sabuli. The sequence goes on from NZ_OBDO01000002.1 coordinate 526,703, forward strand.
GTCGCTGTGGCGGGGGAGAGCCGGCCGAGGACTGGCCGGCCGGCTGACAGGGAACCTGCCGCAGCCGCTCGCCCGTGAGCAGGGCCTGCCACACCGGGGAGCAACCCGAGGGGCCGGCAGCTCGAGCAGCCGGCCCCTCGTCGCGGTCGGCGTCAGCCCTGGGCCGCCTTCTTGCCCGGCGGCCGCCGGCAGTGGCCGCCCAGGCCGCTCGGGCGCGAACGGAGCCGGCGGGCCCCGGCTGGTGGCACGGCGCACTGTGTCCTCCGGCCGACTCTGCGTGACATTGACCTACGCTGGATCGGCCGTGTCCACGGACGTGTGGACCGAGAAGCCTGGACGGTGCTTGACCTGAACGTGTTCCTGACGCTCGCTGTGGCCGTGCTGCTCCTGGTCCTCCCGGGGTTGCTGCTGTCGCTGTCCCTGCGGATGCGGGGGTGGGCGGCTCTGGCGGCTTCGCCCCTTCTCACGTTCGGCCTCGTGCTGATCGGCATCCTCGTGGTCGGCCTCCTGGGCCTGGACTGGACGCCGTGGAGCGCGGGCGCCGTGGCGGCGGTCGTGGTCGCCGGCGTCGCCGCGGGGACGGCCTGGCGCGCGCGTCGTCGTCCCGCGGAGGTGGGGGCCCCCGGGGACCGACCGGACGACGGGGGCCGGCTCTGGGCGGTGCTGGCCGGCGTCGGCACGCTCGTCGGTGCGGCGATCGGGTTCCGCACCGTGGTCGTGGGCACCGGCGGCCTGGCCAGCCCGAACCAGGGCTTCGACGCGCTGTTCCACGTCAACCTGGTCGAGACGATCACCCGCACCGGACAGGTCGGCCCGACGGTGGCCGGGGAGCTCAACGGCTATCCCGAAGGTGCCTCGGTGTATCCCGACGCGCTGCACGCGATGGCCTCGCTGGTCGACCAGTTCGACGGGACGAGCCTCACCAGCATCAACGCGCTCATGGCGTGCATCCCGCTGGTGGCGGGGCTCGGCCTGGTGGGCCTGCTGCGGGAGCTCGGGCTCTTCCGGGCCGCCGCGGTCGCGCCGATCACGCTGGCCGCCACGACCGGGTACCCGTTCGACCTCATCTGGCGGGGCCCGATCTGGGTCTTCGTCTTCGGGATCACGTTCGTCCCGGCGTTCCTCGTCCTGCTGCTGCGCACGCTGGAGCGGCGGGACGTCGCGCTCACGGCGACCTTCGGCGTGTCCACCGCCGCACTGGCCCTCATCCACCCGAGCGCGGCGCTGTCGGCGGCCGTCTTCGGCGCCTGCCTGGTGGTCGGACGGTGGGTGCAGCGCACCAGCCCCGTGGGGCGGGACCTCCTCGTGCTGCTGCCGGCGGCAGTGCTGGCGGCGGTCCTCGCCCTCCCCCTGATCGGGAAGGCCCTCGTCGACACCAGCGGCGGCACCGTCGTCGACTGGCCGGCCGTGCAGTCCGCGGGCGAGGCCCTCGGCGAACTCCTGCTCTACAACTACGACAGCGAGTACCCCCAGCTGTGGCTGGCGGTCCCGGCCCTCGTCGGCATCGCCGTCGGCTGGCGCACCCGCGGGCTGCGGTGGTGGTACGCCGCGACCGGCATCGTGCTCGTGCTCTGCATCCTGGCGGCCGCGTACGAGGGCCCGCTGGTGCAGCTGCTCACCGGCCCGTGGTGGAACGACCGGTTCCGCTTCGAGGGGCTGGTGTTCCTCGGGCTGGCCGTCTTCGCCGCGATCGGCGTCGTGCAGATCGGCGGCCTGGTCGGTGCCCTGCTGCACACGGTGAGCGCCCGGCTGGGGGACCGGGTCGCGGTGCTCCGGACATCGGCGGTGGCGGTCGGGGTCGTCGTCGTGGTGGTGCTCATGGGGGTCCTCAGCGGGTTCTACGTGCAGGAGAACCGGGAGCGGATGGAGACCGCTTACGTCCCCGGGGGTGGAGGCGCGGTGTCCACCGTCGACGTGACGGCGTTTCGGGTGCTCGGGGACCTCGCCGGTCGAGGACCCGTGTTGAACGACCCGAACGACGGGTCGGCGTGGATGTGGTCGCTGGGCGGTGTCCAGCCGGTGTTCGGCGCGGCGTTGACCAAGCCGGTGAAGCCGCCGCTGCCAGACGACAGGCAGGTGGTGGTCGACGGGCTCAACTGCCTGGACTCCAGTGAGCGCGTGCGCGAGGCCGTGGAGGACCTCGGCGTGCGGTACGTCTACTCCTCGGAGGCCACCATCCTGGGCGGCCTCACCCCCAACGAAGGCTTCCGCGACCTCGCGTCGGTGGCCTCGCTGCGACCGGTGTACGAGCAGGACGGCGCGACGATCTACGAGATCGACCCCGTGCCGTTGCAGGAGTCGCCGGACGGGTCCTGCGGGCTGAGCTGACCGGCTCTCACCCGAGCAGTCGCGAGACGCCCGCCAACCGGGAGTCCCCGGCCATCGCCGCCAGCCAGGCGGACCAGCCGGGCCGGGCACGCATCGCCTCCAGCGCGATGCGGGCGCCGGCCCGGTCGCCCCGTTGCGAGGCGGCCAGGGCCGCGTACAGGTCACGGGCCCCCTCGGGGGCGAACAGCGCCAGGTGTTCGTAGTCGCGCTCGGCGTAGGCCCGCTGCAGGTTGCGCAGCATCCGCAGCTGCGCCACGGGGGCGCCGGAGTCGTCGACCCGCAGGTCCATCCGCACGCCGTCGTCCTCGTCGGTGGCGGGGGAGCCGCTGACCACGAGCAGCGCCGCGGACTGCCGGCCGCGCACGTCCCCGCCGGCGTCCTGCCCGGCGGTCAGGGCGGCCAGCAGCCGGTCCGGCAGGTCTCCACGGGCGGCGGTGAACGCCCGGGCCATCGCCGGCAGCACCTCCGGGGAGGCGAGCATGTTGCCCTGGACGCTCATCCCGTCGCCGAGCAGGTGCCCGCTGACGGGGAAGGACCCGCGCCCGGTGTCGGCGGCCACCCGGCCGGCGGGATCGAGGACGGCGACCTGCCGGTCGGCGTCCTCGGCGGAGTGCGCGGCCCGCTTCACCAGGTCGGCGGGGGTGGCCCCCTCCTCGAGGCCGTGCAGCAGGGACGGCCCGAGCCCGCGCCGGCTGCGCGCCTGCACCGCGACCACGCCCACACCCGGCCGGGCGGTGGGCACCGCCCGGCCGACGGCGAGGATGCACGAGGAGACGGCGATGCCCAGGTCGCCCGTCATCGGATCGCGCGCGATGACCGAGAAGGTCACCGGACCTCCTCGCCGGCGCCCCACGGCCCCGTCCCGGGTTCCGCCCTGAGCCTGCGAAGGGTGGGGAGGACGGGGTCCTTTCTCACACCCCGACCGGGAACCGCATCTCGCGGACGTCGTCGCCGATGGTGAGGGGGGCGCCGGTGTTGTCGGCGACCTCCTCGGGGGAAACGCCGGGGGCGGTCTCGCGCAGGGTGAAGCCGTCGGCGGTGACGTCGATGACGGCGAGGTCGGTGATGACCCGGTTCACACACGCCCGCCCGGT
>NZ_OBDO01000003.1 GCF_900215145.1 Geodermatophilus sabuli
ACCGGGCGGGCGTGTGTGAACCGGGTCATCACCGACCTCGCCGTCATCGACGTCACCGCCGACGGCTTCACCCTGCGCGAGACCGCCCCCGGCGTCACCCCCCAGGAGGTCGCCGACAACACCGGCGCCCCCCTCACCATCCCCGCCGATGTCGGCGAGATGCAGCTGCCCGCCGCGGTCGCCTGACGGCGCGGTCCCCGGTGCCGGTCCCCGCGGGGACCGGCACCGGGACCGCGCCGGTGGCGGTGGCTCAGGAGGGCCGGTGGATCAGAAGGGGTAGGTGGGGAGGTCGCCGCGCAGCGTCACCCACTGGGTCTCGGTGAAGGCCTCGATGGTGGCCTGGGGGCCGCCGTGCCGAGAGCCGGTGCCCGACGCACCCACCCCGCCGAAGGGCGCCACCGCCTCGTCGTCGACCGTCTGGTCGTTGATGTGCACCAGGCCGGACGGGATCCGCTCGGCCAGCTGCAGGCCGGCGTAGACGTCGCGGGTCAGGATGCCCAGTGACAGCCCGTACTCCGTGCCGGCGGCCAGCTCGGCCACCTCGTCCAGGCTGGCGACCGGGGTGACGGGCGCGACCGGGCCGAAGATCTCCTCCCGGTACGCCGGGGCGTCGACCGGGACGTCGCCGAGCACCGTGGGCCGGTAGAACAGGCCCTCGTAGGTACCGCCGGTGCGCACCGTGGCGCCGGCCTCGACGCTGGCGGTCACCAGCCCGTGCACGCGGTCGCGCTGGCCGGCGTCGATGACCGGGCCGAGCGCCACCTGCTCGCGGAACGGGTCGCCGACCGGCAGCTTCTCGACCTTCTCGGTGAGGACGGCGGTGTACTCCTCGGCGATCGACTCGTGCACCAGGTGCCGGCTGGTGGCCATGCAGATCTGGCCGGAGTGGGAGAACGTGCCCCCCGCCCCGACGCCGGCCGCGGCGGTCACGTCGCCGTCCGGGAGCACGATCAACGCGGAGTTGCCGCCCAGCTCCAGGTGCGCGCGCTTGAGGTGCTGGCCCGCCAGGGACCCGACGGCCCGGCCGGCCCGGGTGGAACCGGTGAAGGCGATGACCCGCACCGCGGGCTCGACGACCAGCGCCTCGCCGACGTCGGCGCCGCCGGGCAGCACCTGGAGGACGCCGGCCGGCAGCCCGGCCTCCTCGAAGACCCGCGCGAACACCGCGCCCCCGCAGACGGCGGTGCGGGGGTCGGGCTTGAGGACCACCGCGTTGCCGAGGGCCAGCGCCGGGGCGATGGCCCGGATGGCCAGGATGGTCGGCACGTTGAACGGCGCGATCACCCCCACCACACCCGCGCCAGCCAGCCCTTGAGCTCCTCGGCGTCCGCCTCGAGGACCTCACCGGCCGGGCGCAGCACCCGCGCCCGCTCCTCGAACGGCGCCGCGGCCCACGCGCGCTGGGCCGCCACGGCCCGGACCGCAGCGGTGTGCACGTCCTCCGGCGTCGCCCTGCCCACCGGGGCGATGACGTCGCCCGTCGCCGGCTCCACCGCGTCGTAGGTGCCGCCGGACCCGTCGGTCCAGGCCCCCGTCCAGCAGTGCCATTCCCACGTCTCCGTCCCGGTTGCCCCTGCGACCCGACGATGAGGTCACTCGCGGGTAACCCACCGTCGCGGGGCCGCTGAGTGGCACGGCCCTGACCCTGTGTGCCGCGGCGCGCCGGCTCGTCCGCCCTCTCCTGGGCAGGGCCCCCGGGGGCTCCCCGCGTCCGGGTCGGGTCCGCTCGAGGGTCCGGCCGGTGTGCACGACCGGTTGTGGCCCCGCCTCGACAGCCGGTGGCCACCACGCCGCGCCCGCGGTGAACGGGCGGCGGACGGGTCCGCCGGGCGCCCGGCGGTCCTACCGTCTGGGACGTCGACGCCGCCGCATCGGCACCGGCACCCGGACCGGCCGTGCGGTGCCGCGGGACGCCCCCGCCCGCGGCACCGCCCGGTCACCGGCCCCGTCGGTGGACGGCGGTCAGGAGCCGCGCAGCTCCGCGAGGATCGGCCCGGCCACCTTGAACGCGTGGTTGGCCGCCGGCACGCCCGCATACACCGCCGCGTGCTGGATGCACTCGGCGATCTCGGCGTCGGTGAGCCCGTTGTTCACCGCGGCGCGCACGTGCAGGGCGAACTCGTCCCAGTGCCGCAGCGCGATGGTGATCGACAGCGTCATCAGGCTGCGGTCCCGACGGGCGAGCCCGGGCCGCTGCCAGATGTCGCCCCACGCCACCCGGGTGATGAAGTCCTGGAAGTCGGCGGTGAAGGGGGTCGTGCCGGCCACCGCCCGGTCGACCCACTCGTCGCCGAGCACCTGCCGGCGGGTGGCCATGCCGGCGTCCCGGCGGGCGTCGTCGGTGCTGGGCAGCTCGCTCATGGGGCTCCTCGGTCGGGGTGGGAGGGCAGCGCCGCGGTCGTCACGGCGTGCCCTCGGTGAGCGCGGCGTGCTCGCCGAGTGCGGCGTCGACCTGGGCGCCGGCCTCGCCGACGTCCGGTGCCGCGGCCGCCAGGACGGCGGCGGCATCGACGTCGGTGCGCGCGGCCACCACGTCGGCCAGCGACCGCCCGGTCTCCCGGGCCTCCCGGACGGCGGCGGACGCGGCGTCGTGCGCCGCCCCCTTGCCGAGGGTCGGGGTGAGCGCGTCGGCCAGCGCGCCGGCCAGCGGGCCCTCGGCGGCCGCGGCGGCGGTGCCGGCCATCCGGGCGACGTCGGGGCGCAGCCCGCGCAGGCTCTCGGCCAGCCAGGCCACGGCGGACCCGACGGTGGTGAGCAGGTCGGTCAGCGCCGGCCACTCGCTGTGCCAGGCGCCGGCGGCCCGCTCGTGCTCCTGCTCCATGGCCACCAGCAGCGTGGCCACCAGCCCGGGTGCACGGCGGGCGCAGGCGCGGGCGGAGATCGCCGCGACGGGGTTGCGCTTGTGCGGCATCGCGGACGAGCCGCCGCGCCCCTCCCCCACCTCGGCGGCCTCGGCGACCTCCGACTGCGCGAGCAGGACGACGTCGACGGCGACCGTGGCAACCACCCCGGCGGCGGCTCCCAGCGCCCCGGCGAGGTCGGCGATCGGCAGCCGGACGGTGTGCCAGGGGACGGCGGTGGTGGCCAGGCCCAGCTCCGCGGCCAGGGCCGCCCGCACGTCGACACCGGAGCCGTGGCTGGCCGCGAGCGTGCCGACCGCGCCGCCGTACTGCACGGGCAGCGACGCGACCACCTCGGCCAGCCGCAGGCGGGCGCCGTCCAGGCCGGCCAGCCAGCCGGCGGCCTTGAGCCCGAAGGTGGTCGGCAGCGCCTGCTGCATGAGCGTGCGGCCCATGACGACGTCGTCGCGGTGGGTGCCGGCCAGCGCGGCCGCCGTGTCGGCGGCGGCGGCCAGGTCGGCGTCGATCGTCGCGATGGCGTTGCGGGCCAGCAGCACGAGCGCGGTGTCGAGCACGTCCTGGCTGGTGCCGCCCACGTGGACGGCGACCGCGTCGCGCTCCCCCACCGCGTCCTGCACCGCCCGCACCAGCGGCGGCACCGGGTTGCCGGCGTCGGCGGCCCTCGCCACCACCGTGGCGAGGTCCAGCCGCGCGGGGTCGGCGCAGGCGGCGGTCACGGCGTCGGCGGCCGTCGCCGGCACCAGGCCGGTGCGCGCCGCGGCGCGGGCGAGCGCGGCCTCGACGTCGAGCAGCGCCCGGAACCAGGCGTCGTCGGAGACCGCGGCCGCCGCCGCGCCGCGGGCGAACGTGCCGGCGAACAGACCTGTCACGGGTCCTTCCTACCGTGACCGGTCACACCGCGAAGAAGACCGTCTCCCGCTCACCCTGCAGGTGCACGTCGAAGCGGTAGCCGTCCTCGGTGGGGGTGGCCAGCAGCGTGGCGCGCTGGTCCGCCGACAGCCCCTGCAGGACGACGTCCTCGGCGTTGGCCTCGGCCTCGTCGGCGAAGTAGATCCGCGTGACGACGCGGTCGAGCAGGCCGCGGGCGAAGACGCTGACGTCGATGTGCGGGGCCTGCAGGCCGCCCTCGCCGTCGGGCACCCGGCCGGGCTTGAGGGTGTGGATGCCGAACTCGCCCGGGGGGTCGATGGTCTGCACGCGGGCGTAGCCGCGGAAGCCGGGGTGCGACGACGCGCCCCGCGGGTCCTCCGGCGAGGGGAAGCCGCCGTCCGGGTCGGCCTGCCAGGTCTCCAGCATGGCGTCGGGGACGACGTCGCCGGCGCCGTCGAAGACCCGCCCGCGGATCCAGATGCCCCCCTCGGTGCCCTCGGCGGCGGCCCACTGACCGTCCGGCCAGGTCAGGCCGATCGCCAGGTAGGGCCCGACCGTCGCGCTCGGGGTGGTGCCCAGCCGCAGCGGGTCGGTGAGGAAGCCGGAGCCGCGCTGCCCCGAGCGCGGCTGGAAGGGCGTGGCCGGGTCTGCGGGCACGTCCAGCGGGTCGTACGTCACGCGACATCTCCGTCGTCGTCGGTCTCGAACGGGGTCTGGTCCGTGCCCCGGAGCACGATGTCCCACTGGAAGGCCAGGGCCCAGTTGTCCTGGGTCCGCTCGAGGTCGAACCGGCTGATCGCCCGGTGCCGCGCGGCCGCCGGGATGGCGTTGTAGATCGGGTCCTGGCCGAACAGCGGGTCGTCCGGGAAGTACATCTGGGTGACCAGGCGCTGGGTGAAGGCCCGGCCGAACAGGCTGAAGTGGATGTGCGCCGGGCGCCAGGCGTTGTGGTGGTTGCCCCAGGGGTAGGCGCCGGGCTTGATCGTGAGGAACTCGTACCGGCCGAGGCTGTCGGTGACCACGCGGCCCAGGCCGTCGAAGTGGGGGTCCAGCGGCGCGGGCCAGTTGTCGACGACGTGCCGGTAGCGGCCGGCCGCGTTGGCCTGCCACACCTCGACCAGGGCGTCCGGCACGGGGCGGCCGTCGCTGTCGAGGACCCGCCCGTGGACGAGGATCCGCTGGCCCACCGCCTCCCCGCCGTTGCGCCACGTCAGGTCGGTGTCCTGCTGTACGACCCGGTCCTCGCCGAGCACCGGGCCGGTGATCTCGGTGAGCCGGTGCGGCAGGTCGACGGGGGTGCGCAGCGGGGCGCGCAGTCCGGTGCTCTTGTAGTCGGGGAACCCGACGGGGGTGCGCAGCGAGGCGTCCTCGCGGAGGTAGCGCGGCAGCTGGAGCCGGCTGCCGGATGTGGTCCCGGTCATGGTGGGACGGTACGGCCGCCGGTCTAGGCTGCCCAAGCCGGGACTCCCGTCCAGTGGAAAGAGGTGCTCGTGGCCGGTGGGAGCGCGACGTCGGGGCGGTCGGTCACCTCCCGGGCGCTGGCCGTGCTCGACGCCTTCGACAGCAGCGCGCCCCGGCTGTCGCTGTCGGAGATCGCCGAGCGGTCGGGGACGCCGCTGTCGACCACGCACCGGCTGCTCGGCGAGCTCACCGAGTGGGGCGCGCTCGCCCGGCGGGCCGACGGCCGCTACGAGATCGGCCGCAAGCTGTGGGACCTCGGACTGCTCGCCCCGGTGCAGCTGGAGCTGCGGCAGGTCGCCGCCCCCTTCCTGCTCGACGTGCACACCGCCACCCGGGACACGGTGCACCTCGCCGTCCGCGAGGGCCGCTCCGCGCTCTACGTCGAGCGGATCTCCGGCCGCGAGTCGGTCCCGGTGGTCAGCCAGGTGGGCAGCCGGCTGCCGCTGCACGCCACCGGCGTGGGCAAGGTGCTGCTCGCCGCCGCCCCGGACGACGTCATCGAGGCCGTGCTGCGGGCACCGAGGCGGGCCACCCGGCACACCGTCGTCGACCCGGCGCGGCTGCGGCGCGAGCTCGGCGAGGTGCGCCGGCGCGGGTACGCGCGGACGGCGGAGGAGATGTCGCTGGGCACGCTGTCGGTCGCCGTCCCGGTCCGTGCCGAGCGGGGCGGGGACGCGGTCGTCGTCGCCGCGCTGGGCGTCGTCGCCCCCAGCCACCGCCGTGACCTCACCCGGCTGGTGCCGGTGCTCGAGGTGGCGGCGCGCGGCATCGGGCGCCAGCTGTCCCAGGTCCGCCACTTCCACTGACCGGGAGCGCGCGGTTCCCCTGGCGGCGTACCGCCGGTCACACTCGCCTCGTGCGTACTCAGGTGGGGATCATCGGAGCCGGCCCGGCCGGCCTGCTGCTGTCGCGGCTGCTGCACCTCCAGGGGATCGACTCCGTCGTCCTGGAGAACCGGTCGCGGGACTACGTGGAGGCCCGCATCCGGGCCGGGATCCTGGAGCAGCACACCGTCGACACGCTGACCGCCGCGGGCCTCGGCGACCGGCTGCAGCGGGAGGGCCTCGAGCACCGCGGCATCTACCTGCAGTACCCCGGTACCCGGCACAAGCTGGACTTCCCGGAGCTGTGCGGCCGCACGGTCTGGGTCTACGGCCAGACCGAGGTGACCAAGGACCTCATCGCGGCCCAGCTCGACGGCGGCCCGCCGCTGCTGTTCGAGGTCTCCGACGTCCGCCCCGAGGACGTCGACGGCGACAGCCCCCGGATCCGGTTCACCGACGCCGACGGCGTCGAGCAGGTCCTCGAGTGCGACGTCATCGCCGGCACCGACGGCTTCCACGGCCCCTCGCGTGCGGTCGTGCAGGGCGCAGCCGGGCGGGTCTGGGAGCGCACCTACCCCTACGCGTGGCTGGGCATCCTGGCCGACGCCGCACCCGCCACCGACGAGCTCATCTACGCCTGGCACCCCGAGGGGTTCGCGCTGTACTCCATGCGCTCGCCGTCGGTGTCCCGCCTGTACCTGCAGGTCGACCCCGCCGAGAAGATCGAGGACTGGTCCGACGACCGGATCTGGGAGAACCTCGCCACGCGGTTCGCCCTCGAGGGCTGGGAGCTCACCACCGGCACGATCACCGAGAAGTCGGTCCTGCCGATGCGCTCCTTCGTCAGCACCCCGATGCGCCGCGGGCGCCTCTTCCTCGCCGGGGACGCCGCGCACATCGTGCCGCCCACCGGCGCCAAGGGCCTCAACCTCGCCGTCGCCGACGTCACGCTGCTGGCGCAGGCGCTGGTGCGGCTGCTGCACGAGAAGCAGACGGACCTGGTCGACACCTACTCCGACCGCGCGCTGGCCCGGGTGTGGCGGTGCACCCACTTCTCCTGGTTCATGACCTCGATGCTGCACCGCTCCGGTGACGACTTCGATGCCGAGTTGCAGCTGTCCCAGCTGCGCCGGATCGCCGCCTCCGAGCCGGCCGCCCGCGAGCTCGCGGAGAACTACACCGGCCTGCCCCTGGACCTCTGAGCCCGCTTCCTATGCCTGGGAGGAGCCGGCGTCGAGCAGGGTGAGGACGGCGTCGGCGGTGCCCGGCGCCAGCGGCAGGTGCGGCAGGACACCGCCCAGCTCGTCGGGCTCCAGCCCCTCGGCCAGCAGCGCGGTCAGCAGCCGGTCGGCGTGCCGCGGGGCCACCGGCTCGGGCAGCCCCGTCTCCGCCAGCGCCGCCCGGGCGAGGAAGACCGCGCCCGAGGCGGCGAGGTCCTCCCGCGCCGGCACCGGCGCCGGGTCCGCGGCACCCCGGGTGAGCGCCTCGGCGGCGCGGACCAGCGACAGCGGCAAGCCCTCGGCCTCGACGTCCAGCAGCGGGACGTCGGCCAGCGCGGCGAGCACCAGGTGCTCGGCCTCGGTACGCAGCGGCGCCTCCCACTCCCCCGCGCGGACGACGCCGGCGAGGTCGCAGCCGTCCTCCCCGAGGTCGTCGAGCAGCTCGGCCCAGTCGCGGCGGCGGGTGGCCCGGGCCCGCTCGGCGGCGAGCACGCAGGTGGCCAGCACGAACGGCTCGATCACCTCGCGATCGAATCGGTCGGCGTAGACCACCCCGTCGGCGTCCACCGCGTTGAGCGCGTCGCGGAAGCTGCCCGGCCGCGCGTCCCCGAGGTCCAGGCGGCCGTCCTCCTCGCCGCTGAGCGGCAGCCCGCAGGCCATCCGGTCGGCGTTGGTCCCGCCGGTCTCCACCAGCCGGCCGCGCCGCCGCTCGTGGTGGCGCCGGTCGGAGATCCCGACGCACCAGGCGCAGGCCTCGGCGATCAGCGCGGGCACCCGTTCGCGCAACACCTCACGGGTCAGCTGGCCCATCCAGTCGACGTCGAACACGTCCCCCAGCGTCCTCTGCTGCGGTCGTCGACGCTCCCACGGGGCGACCGTGCGGCGCGGATCGGCGGGGGGCCCGGGCCGGCCCGTCGATCCACGCACACCGCGCGCAGGCGTCAGCCGAACAACTCGCCGAGGAACGACTGCTTGCGCTTGGAACCGTGCCCGTACGAGGGGTGCTTCTTCCCCTGCACCTGGCTGAGCACCTCGCCGACGACCGCGCCCAGCCCGCCGGTGGAGCCGGGGGCATGGCCCGACGTCCCGTAGCCGCCGGCGCCGTGCTCGGACGCCGCGTGCCCCGACCCGCCGGGGGACGACGGCTGCGGGGTTCCGCCGCCCGTCCCGGCCGACGGGCGGCCGTGCCACGCGGTCTCGGCGTCGACCAGGCGCTCGAGCTCGCCACGGTCGAGGAAGATGCCGCGGCAGTCCGTGCACTGGTCGACGTGCACGCCGTTGCGCTCGTAGGTGCGCATCGCGCCGTGACACTTCGGGCAGATCAGCTCCATGGCGGGGCAACGCGTGGCTGCCGGGGTCCGGTTCCCCGACCGTCGGCACCCCCGCCCGCGGGGGCGCCGACGCGCCACCGCCCCAGGGACTACCGGCCAGTAGCTCTTGTGGCATCGTCGGGGTCCCACCCTGCGAGACGGCGGAGCCGCCGTCAGGAGAGAGGTCCGATGCGGTTGCAGCTGTCCCCGGAGCTGGAGGCCTTCCGGGAGGAGATGCGGACGTTCTTCACCACCCAGATCCCGCAGGACATCCGCGACACCGTCGCGGCCCGGCGGCACGTGTCCAAGGAGCACTACGTCCGGACCCAGCGGATCCTCAACGCCGCCGGGCTGGCCGTGCCGCACTGGCCGGTGGAGTGGGGCGGCCGCGACTGGACCCCGCTGCAGCGCCACATCTGGCGTGAGGAGATGCAGCTGGCCAACGTGCCGGAGCCCCTGGCGTTCAACGCCAGCATGATCGGCCCGGTGCTGGCGGCCTTCGGCAACCAGGAGCAGAAGGAGCGGTTCCTGGCCAAGACGGCCAACCTCGACATCTGGTGGTGCCAGGGCTTCTCCGAGCCCGACGCCGGCTCCGACCTCGCCTCGCTGCGCACCCCCGCGGTCCGCGACGGCGACGACTGGGTGGTCAACGGCCAGAAGACGTGGACGACCCTGGGGCAGCACGCCGACTGGATCTTCTGCCTGGTGCGCACCGACCCGACCGCGGAGAAGCGCCAGCGCGGCATCTCCCTGCTGGTCTTCCCCATGGACTCCCCCGGGGTCACCCTGCGGCCGATCGAGCTGCTCGACGGCAGCTTCGAGGTCAACGAGGTCTTCTTCGAGGACGTCCGGGTGCCGGCGGAGAACCTGATCGGCGAGGAGAACCGCGGCTGGGACTACGCGAAGTTCCTCCTCGGCAACGAGCGCGTGGGGATCGCCCGGGTGGGCGCCACCAAGCGGCTGCTCGCCCAGGCCAAGGAGTACGCGCGGGCGACCACCGTCGACGGCCGGCCGCTGGCCGAGGACCCCCGCATGGCCGGTCGCATCGCGGAGGTGGAGAACGAGCTCCTCGCGCTCGAGCTCACCGCCCTGCGCGTGGTGGCCAACTCCGCCGACGGCCGGCCGCACCCGGCGTCGTCGGTGCTCAAGCTGCGCGGCTCGGAGCTGCAGCAGGCCGCGACCGAGCTGATCGTCGACATCGCCGGTCCGCTCTCGGTGGCCTCGTACGCCGAGGAGGGGTCCGACGTCCCCGACTGGGCACGGGTCGCGACGCCGGAGTACCTGAACTACCGCAAGGTCTCCATCTACGGAGGCTCCAACGAGGTGCAGCGCACCATCATCGCCGGCACGATCCTGGGGTTGTGAGGTAGCCGTGGACTTCGACTTCGACAGCGAGCAGAACGACCTCCGGGTGGCCGTGCGCGGCCTGCTGGAGCGGGCGTACGGCGACGCCGAACAGCGCCGGAAGGTCGTCGCACAGGACCCGGGCTTCGACGAGAAGACGTGGTCGCGCCTGGCGGAGATGGGCCTGCTCGGCCTGCCCTTCGCCGAGGAGGACGGCGGCATGGGCGCCGGGCCGCTCGAGGTGGCGATCGTCGCCGAGGAGGTCGGCCGGGTCCTGGCGCCGGAGCCGTTCGTCGAGGCGGTCGTCCTCGCCGGCGGCGTGGTGGCCGCGGTCGGCACCGCCGTCCAGCGCGCCGAGGTGCTCGGGCCGCTGGCCGAGGGCGCGAGCGTGCTCGCGTTCGCACACGCCGAGCCCGGCACCCGCTGGAGCCCGTCGGCGTCCGCGGTGACCGCGACACAGGACGGCGGCACGTGGCGGCTGACCGGCGTCAAGGAGCCGGTTCCCAACGGCGCGCGGGCCGACGTCCTCGTCGTGTCGGCGGTGACCGACGGCGCCACCGCGCTCTTCCTCGTCCGCGGTGACGCCGAGGGCCTCACCCGGACCGGCTACCGCACCCACGACGGCGGCCGCGCGGCGAACGTCCGGTTCGACGGCACCCCGGCCGAGCTGCTGGGCGAGGGCACCGGGGACCGCACCGCGGAGGTCGAGCAGATGCTGGCCGCCGCCCGCATCGCCTACAGCCACGAGGCCATCGGCGCGATGGACACCGCGCTGCGGACCACCGCCGAGTACCTCAAGACCCGCAAGCAGTTCGGGGTCACCCTGAACAGGTTCCAGGCGCTGACCTTCCGGGCCGCGGACATGTACATCGGCCTGGAGCTGGCCCGCAGCACCGCGCTGTGGGCGTCGATGGTCGCCGACGCCGGCGGGGACGTCGTCTCCGCCGCCGACCGCGCCCGGCTGCAGACCAGCCGCGCCGGCCGGCACATCGGCAAGGAGGCCATCCAGCTGCACGGCGGCATCGGCGTGACCGCGGAGTACAAGGTGGGGCACTACACCAGCCGGCTCACCGCCATCGACCACCTGCTCGGTGACGGCGACTGGGCGCTGGCCCGCCTGGCCTCGGGGGTCACCGCCTACGAGACGGTCGACCCGCTGGGCGCGCCCTACACCCCCTGAGCGGCTCCCCGAGAAGCAGCGGCCGGCGTCCCCACGTGGGGACGCCGGCCGCTGCCGTCTCCGGTCCGCAGGGGCGGGGATGGCCGTCTCCGCCCCTGGGGTCACTGCCCGAGCATCGCCAGGCGGAGCTCCTCGGCCTCGGCACGGACCCTGTCCATGACCGGGGGGACGGCGTCCTCCCGCAGCAGGCCGCGGGTGAGCCGCTCCATCGGGACCGCCTGGTGGTCCGCCACGGTGAGCCGGGCGGCCAGCTCCAGCGCGGCGCGCAGCAGGCCGGCGTCCCCGTCGGACAGGTCGTCGACGGCGGCCAGCGGGGCGACCATGCTGCGCGCGAAGCCCCACTGCTCCAGCGCCACCGCGGTCAGCCGGTAGGCGTGGATGCCGTAGCGGCGGACCTCCGCCGCGCGGCGTCCGGTGGCCGTCGGCTCGGCCGCGGACAGCTCGGCGTACCCCTCCTGGTCGTTGTGGTGCAGCAGCGCGACACCGAGCGGGGCGAGCAGCCCGAGGCACAGCGCGTCCTGTGGCCGCTCCCCGAAGCGGGGCGCGAGGGTGGAGGCGGCCAGCGCGACGCTGGTGCTCGTGCGCCAGAAGTCGGCGGGCAGCCGCGACTCGTCATCGAGGTCGGTGACCGCGACGGTCGCCATCGTGCGCACCGTGGTGAACCCGACGACGGTGACCGCGAACTGCAGCGAGGTCACCCGCCCGCGCATGCCGAAGTAGGCGGAGTTGGCCAGCTTCATCACCCGGCTGGCCAGCGCCACGTCAGCGGCGAGGATCTGGGCCAGCGCCGCGGCGCTGGTGTCGTCGGAGTTGGCCACCGACACGATCTGGGCCGCGACCGGCTTCTGCGCGGCCATGGTGTCGATGCTGGCGAGCACGCCCTCCAGGTCGAAGGTCGGCGCGGGGGCCAGGGTGGCGGGCACGGCGGCTCCCGGGGAGGTGAGGCGGGCGAGGGTCATCGGGCGGGGCGTCATCGGGTGCTGCGTCACCGCGCGGCCGGTCACCGGGCGCGCGCGGCGAACCAGGCGGCGGTGCGCTCGCCGGTCATCGGCTGGGCGAGGCTGAAGCCCTGCAGGAAGCCGGCCCCGAGGGCGGCCAGCTGCTCGGCCTGCTCGGCGGTCTCCACGCCCTCGGCGACGGTGGTCAGACCGAGGTTCTCGGCCAGCGCGATGACCGCCGAGGCGATCTCGGTGTGCCCCTGGCCGAGCTCGGCGACGAAGGAACGGTCGACCTTGAGGCAGTCCACCGGCAGGTGCCGCAGATGGGCCAGCGAGGAGTACCCGGTGCCGAAGTCGTCGATGGCCAGCTGGACGCCGAGGTCGCGCAGCTGGGTGAGCACCGCGCGGGCGGAGGCGGGGTCCTTCATCAGGGCCGACTCGGTGATCTCGATCGACAGCCGCGAGGGGTGCAGCCGGTGCCGCGCCAGCGCGGCGACGACCTGGGGGTGCAGGTTGCCGTCGAGCTGCAGCGCCGACACGTTCACGTTGGCCCGCTGCGGGGCGGCGGCCCCGAGCTCGGCGTCCCACTCGGCCAGCTGGCGGCAGGTCTCGTCCAGCACCAGCAGGCCGAGCGGGCCGATCAGGCCGCTTTCCTCGGCCAGGGCGACGAAGGTCGCCGGGCTGATGGCGCCCCGCTCGGCGTGCTCCCAGCGAGCCAGCGACTCCACCGCGACCGAGGAGCGGTCGGCGGTGCTGAAGATCGGCTGGTAGAGCAGGGTGATGTCGCGGCGCTCGATGGCCGTGCGCAGCTCGGCCACCAGCCGGAGCTTGTCGCGGGCCTCGGCGCGGGCCTGCTGGTCGAGCACGGTGATCCGGCCCTTGCCACCGGCCTTGGCCTGGTACATCGCGATGTCGCAGTCGCGGATGAGCTCCTCGGCGGCGGTGTGCTCGTCGGTCTGCACGGTCACGCCGACGCTGGCGTGCGGGCGGACGTCCACCCCGCCCAGCCGCACCGGCTCGGCCAGCGCCGCGCCGATCCGCTCGGCGACGGTGACCGCATCGGCCTCCTCCACGCCCTCGCACACGACGACGAACTCGTCCCCGCCGAAGCGGGCCACCAGGTCGCCGGGGCGGACGGTCGAGCGCAGCCGGTCGGCGATCTCGACCAGCAGCTCGTCGCCGGCCGCGTGGCCGAGGGAGTCGTTGACGACCTTGAAGTTGTCCAGGTCGAGGAACAGGCAGGCCAGCCCGCTCCCGCCGGGGGTGAACCGGCCGGCCACGTGCTCGGCCAGCAGGGTGCGGTTCGGCAGGCCCGTGAGGGGGTCGTGGTTGGCCTGGTGCGCCAGCCGCGCCTCGAAGGCCAGCCGGTCGGTGATGTCCTCGATCGTGCCGACGAAGCCCGCGCCCACGCCCGGGGTGAACAGGTGGGCGAAGCGGATGACCGTCGTCCGTTCCGTGCCGTCCTCCCGGACCAGCCGGGCCGTCGCCTCGCCGTCCCCGCCCCCCAGGACGGCGACCACCTGCTCGATCACGCCGTCGAGGTCCTCGGGGTGCACGGTGGCCATCCAGCCGGTCCCCAGCAACTGCTCGGCCTGCAGCCCGACCAGGCTGCAGAACGCGTCGTTGACGTGCGCCAGCCGCATGCCCTGCTCCGACAGCAGGGTCGGGACCGGCGAGCGCTCGGTCAGGGTCGCGAAGCGCCGCTCGTGGGCGTCGGCGGTCGCGCGCAGTGCGCGCTCGGAGTCGTTGGTGGCCGGCACCAGCCGCAGGGTCCACATGCGGCCCGACGGCGAGGGGGTGCACAGCACGACCACCTCGACGAGGGCGCCGCTGGCGGTGCGGACCGGCAGGTTCATCCGCGCGCTGCGCTCCCGGCGCAGCAGCAGCTTGACCTCCCCGCCTCGGAGCGTGGGCACCAGCGCCGAGACGGGCAGGGTGCGCAGGTCCTCCAGGCCGTAGCCGAGGAGCTGGGTCGCGCCCTCGTTGCACCAGGTGATCCGTGCGGTGCCCCCGACCATCTCCGCCACCAGCAGGACGAGGGTGTCGCTCACCGCCGCGCCGTAGAAGATCGAGGAGACGATGTCCGGCGACACCAGAGGTTCGGCAGGCACGGTCGGCGCTGACACGCTCCCCCCAACGTGGTCTGTACCGGCTCGGCACCGGTCGGTGGTCCGGCAGTTCCCGGCTCACCGACCAGTACGGCAGGCCGGACCTGCCTCTGCACGCGAGCCCGAGGGGCCCTCACCCTCCGGGGGGAGGCCGTCCCGGGCGGCCGTCGAGGGGCGCCGGGAGCCGCGGGGGCGGCATGATCGGCCCCGGCTGCGCCACCTCCAGGAAGGAGCGGACGTGCTCATCGGAGTGCCCAGGGAGACCCGCCCCGGCGAGACGCGGGTGGCCGCGACGCCAGCCACGGTGCGGCAGTTGCTCGGCCTCGGCTACGACGTCGTGGTGGAGAGCGGTGCCGGGGTGGCCGCCAGCTCCCCGGACGCCGCCTACGCCGACGCCGGTGCGCGGATCGGGACAGCGGCCGAGGCGTGGACCGCCGACCTCGTCCTGCACGTGGCCAAGCCGACGCCCGCGGAGATCGAGCTGCTGCGCGACGGCGCGGTGCTGGTCAGCACGCTGTCCCCGGCGCTGGACCCCGAGCTCGTGCGGACCCTCGCGGCCCGGCCGGTCACCGCGCTGGCGATGGACGCCGTGCCGCGGATCTCCCGCGCCCAGTCGCTGGACGTGCTGTCCTCGATGGCGAACATCGCCGGGTACCGGGCGGTGATCGAGGCGGCGCACGCCTTCGGGCGGTTCTTCACCGGGCAGGTGACCGCCGCGGGCAAGGTGCCGCCGGCCAAGGTGCTGGTCGCCGGCGCCGGGGTGGCGGGGCTGGCGGCGATCGGGACGGCGAGCAGCCTCGGGGCGGTGGTGCGGGCCACCGACGTCCGCCCGGAGGTGGCCGAGCAGATCGCCTCCCTGGGCGGGGAGTACGTGGGCGTGCCGGCCGACGAGCAGTCGGCCGGCGGCACCGGGTACGCCGGCGTGACGTCGGAGGACTACGACCGCCGGGCCGCGCGGATGTACGCCGAACAGGTCCGCGACGTCGACATCGTGATCACCACCGCGCTGATCCCCGGCCGGCCGGCGCCGCGGCTGATCGCCGAGGAGATGGTGGCGAGCATGCGGCCGGGCAGCGTGATCGTGGACATGGCCGCCGCCCAGGGCGGCAACGTCGCCGGCTCGGTCCCCGACCAGGTCGTGACCACACCGGGCGGGGTGTCGATCATCGGCTACACCGACCTGCCCGGCCGGTTGCCGGGGCAGGCCTCGCAGCTGTTCGGCACCAACCTGGTCAACCTGGTGAAGCTGCTGACCCCGGCCAAGGACGGGCAGCTCGTCCTCGACCTCGACGACGTCGTCCAGCGGGCCATGACCGTCGTCCGGGACGGCGAGGTGCTCTGGCCCCCGCCCCCGGTCCAGGTGTCCGCGGCGCCGGCCGCCCCGCCCGCGCTGCGGCCGGCGGCCCACCCACCAGCGGCCCGGCGCCCGGCCTCGCCGGTCCGCACCGCCGCGGTGGTGGGGACGGCGGCGGTGCTGCTGTTCCTCGCCACCGCGTTCTCACCGAACCAGCTGATCGGGAACCTCACCGTCTTCGCGCTGGCCATCGTGGTCGGCTTCTACGTGATCGGGAACGTGCACCACGCGCTGCACACCCCGCTGATGAGCGTCACCAACGCCATCTCCGGGATCATCGTGGTCGGCGCCCTGCTGCAGCTCGGCCACACCAGCACGCTGGTCACCGTGCTCGCGTTCGTGGCGGTGCTGGTCGCCTCGATCAACGTCTTCGGCGGCTTCGCCGTCACCCGCCGCATGCTGGGCATGTTCGCCGCCGGCGGGCCGACCCGGACCCGGCCGTGACCGCCGCCTCCGCCGCCGCCGCGGCCTACATCGTCGCCGCGCTGCTGTTCGTCCTCAGCCTGGCGGGGCTGTCGAGGCACGAGACGGCGAGGACCGGCAACGCCTACGGCATCGCCGGCATGGCGATCGCCCTGGTGGCCACCATCGGGCTGGCCACCCGCAGCATCCCCGCGGCCGCCGTCGGCGGGATCGTCGTCGCCATGCTCATCGGCGCCGCCATCGGCCTGTGGCGCGCCGGCCGGGTCGAGATGACCGGCATGCCGGAACTGATCGCGGTGCTGCACAGCTTCGTCGGCCTCGCCGCGGTCCTCGTCGGCTGGAACGGCTACCTGTCGGTGGAGCGGGAGGGCGCAGCGCAGACCGAGGTGCCCCCGGGCCTGCTCGGCATCCACTCCGCCGAGGTCGCCATCGGCGTGTTCGTCGGCGCGGTCACCTTCACCGGCTCGATCGTCGCCTTCCTCAAGCTGTCGGCCCGCATCAGGAGCAACCCGCTGATGCTGCCGGGCCGCAACTGGCTGAACCTCGGCGCGCTGGTCGCCTTCCTCGTCCTGACCGTCGCGTTCGTGGCGCGTCCCGGCCTGGGCCTCCTGGCCGCCGTCACCGTGCTCGCCCTCGCGCTGGGCTGGCACCTGGTCGCCTCCATCGGCGGCGGCGACATGCCCGTCGTCGTCTCGATGCTCAACAGCTACTCCGGCTGGGCCGCCGCCGCCTCCGGCTTCCTGCTGGACAACGACCTGCTCATCGTCACCGGCGCGCTCGTCGGCTCCTCGGGTGCCTACCTCTCCTACATCATGTGCCGGGCGATGAACCGCTCCTTCCTCTCGGTCATCGCCGGCGGGTTCGGCAACGAGGGCAGCACCGCCGCGGGCGTGGAGGGCGAGCACACCGAGATCACCGCCGAGGAGGCCGCCGAGCTGCTGCGGACCGCGGAGTCGGTGGTCATCACGCCCGGCTACGGCATGGCGGTCGCGCACGCCCAGGGCCCGGTCGCCGAGCTCACCCGCAAGCTCACCGAGGCCGGCGTGCGGGTGCGGTTCGGGATCCACCCGGTCGCCGGCCGGCTGCCCGGGCACATGAACGTGTTGCTGGCCGAGGCGAAGGTGCCCTACGACGTCGTCCTGGAGATGGACGAGATCAACGAGGACTTCGCGAAGACCTCCGTCGTCCTGGTCATCGGCGCCAACGACACCGTCAACCCGGCGGCGCTGGAGGACCCGGGCAGCCCGATCGCCGGCATGCCGGTCCTCACGGTGTGGGAGGCCGAGCACGTCGTCGTGTTCAAGCGGTCCATGAACACCGGGTACGCCGGGGTCCAGAACCCGCTGTTCTTCCGGGACAACACCCGGATGCTCTTCGGCGACGCCCGCGAACGGGTCGAGGACATCCTGAAGAGCCTGTGACCTGCGGTGCTGTCGGCCGGAACCGCCCGCGGCCTACGGTGGACCCATGCGCAACCAGGGGCAGGTGACCGAGGCCGTCCCCGCTGCCCCGGCCGACCACTCCGGCTGGGTCCACGACGCCGGGGCCCTGCCGGCCGCCCTCCCCCACGACGTCCTGGCGCCGTTCCGGGTGTACGCCGACGGCGGCCGGGACGTCGCGGTCGTCGGCGTCTCCCCGCTGTTCGCCCGGGCGTGGCGGCCGCTGGGGTACGACCGCGTGCCGACCGTCTCACTGCGGGCGCGGTCGTGAGCCCTCTCCTCGCCCGCGCCGCCGGTGCCCCGGCACCCGGGTTCTCGCACGAGACGTTCGCCTACCGGGAGGACGACGAGTTCGCCGCCGTCGTCGCCGCCTTCGTCCGCGAGGGCCTGGCGCACGACGAGGCGGTCGTGGTCGCCGAGCCCCCGCCAAGGCTGGAGCAGCTGCGCGCCGCGCTGGGCGACGACGCGGCCGCCGTCGACTTCCTCGACATGACCGCGATCGGCGGCAACCCCGGCCGGATCATCAGCGTGTGGGCCGCGGCCCTCGACCGGCACCACCGGGCCGGCCGGACGCTGCGCGGGGTGGGCGAGCCGGCCTACCCGGGCCGCTCCCCCGCCGAGCTCGTCGAGTGCGAGCTGCACGAGCTGCTGCTCAACGCTGCCTTCGACGACGGCCCCGCCTGGCGGCTGCTGTGCCCGTACGACCAGGGCGGACTCCCCGCGGAGGTGTGCGAGCGGGCGCTGGGCACCCATCCCTACCGCACCGGCGCCGACGGCGTCCTCCCCACCGGTGGCCCCGGCGGCCCGACGGCGGCCGAGCTGCTGGCCACCTCGCTCCCGCCGCCCGGCGAGGTGGTGCTCCGCGGGGAGTTCGGGCCCGCCGACGTGCCCGCGGTGCGGCGGACCGTGGCGCAGTACGCCCGCACCAGCGGGCTGACCGCCGAGCAGGTGGAGGCGCTGGCGCTGGCGGCGTCGGAGCTGGCCACCAACAGCATCCGCCACGGCGGGGGCACCGGAGTGCTGGCGATGTGGAACGAGCCCGGCGCCACCGTGGTGGAGTTCTCCGACGCGGGGCACCTGGCCGACCCGCTGATCGGCCGCCGGCTGCCGGACCCCCCGCGGGAGGGCGGCCACGGCGTCCGCCTGGTCCACCAGCTGTGCGACCTGGTCCAGGTCCGCTCCTCCCCCGCGGGGACGACGGTCCGCGTCACCACCTGGCACTGACCGCGTCCTGGCCGCGTGCTGGCCGCGCGACGGTTGCGGCGGCGGCCCACGTCACCGACCGTTGCGGCGTGGACCCCTTCCGCGGCCTCGGCATGCCGCGCATCCCCGGCCTCTCCGAGCTGATCAGCACGTTGCAGGCCCAGACCGAGGCGCTGGCCCAGCTGCCGCGGACGCTGACCGACCTCAACACCGCCGTCCGGGAGCTGATCGCGGCCACCCGCGTCGCCACCGACGCGATCGCGTCGGCGCAGCGGACCGCCGAGCGCCTGGAGACGCTCGTCGAGGAGCTCGAGGAACCGGTCCGGGCGCTGAAGCCCGGCCTGGAGCGCGTGGGCAAGGTCCTCGACGACCCCGCCATCGACACCGTGCCGGACACGCTGCGGCGGGTGTCGGAGGACCTGCTGCCCCTGGTGTCCGGGTTGCGGCAGGCGACCACCCGGCTCGGCTCGGTCACCGGCATGCTGCGCCGCCGCGGCCGGCCGGGCGACGCCGCCGACGACGTCCTGGAGCCCTGAGCGGGGTCAGCCGCCGTCGCGCTCCAGCACGAAGAAGAACGGCTCCGGCAGGTCCCGCAGGTCCATGAGCCCGAGCAGCACGTCGGGGGTGACCGCGCGCAGGACGTCGACGACCGGCAGCCGGTCGTAGACCACCGCGGCGGTCGTCACCCCCCGGTACGCCAGCACGCGCACCCGCGCCGCCGGGCGCCGGGTCCGCAGCAGCGGGCGGAGGACGGCGAACGCGGCGCGGGCGGGTGCGCCGCGGGCCAGCGCCGGGGCGTGGCGGAGCAGGCTCAGCGGAGCGGGGGCGGGCTGCACCGGTCGCGGCCGGCCGGCCCGGTCGGGGAACAGCAGCGGGTGCACCGTGTCGGCGTCGAGGACCTCCTTGCCGTACCAGCCGTGGGCGGTCAGCAGGCCGTCCAGCCGCGAGCCGGTGCGGAGCTCCGCACCGCGCCACCGGCCGACCATGGCGTCCGGGCCGACGGCGGGCAGCCGGTCGAAGAACGCCAGCACGTCCACCGGCGCCGCGCCACCGCGGTGGGCCGTCAGCCAGCGCGCGGCGTCCTCCCCGTTCACCGCCGGCCCCAGTGCTCCGGGTGCTCCAGCCCCGGGGGGAGGCGCGTGGCGTCGTCCCCACGGGCCGCGGCCACCTGCGGGCGGGTGAGGAACAGCGTGCCGGCGAGGTCCGCGCCGCGGAGGTCCGCCGCCCGCAGGTCGGCACCCAGCAGGTCCGCCGCCGTCAGGTCGACGCCCCGCAGGTCCGCGCCGATCAGGTACGCGCCGCGCAGGCTGACGCCGCGCAGGTCCGCGCGCCGCAGGTCGGCCCCCATGAGGTCGGCGTTGCGCCGGTCCCGCCGCCGGCCCCGTACCCCCGCCCGGGCCAGCTCGCTGACCGACGTCAGCAGCGCACCCGCCTCGGCACGCAGGGCCGCGGTGTCGACACCGGCCAGCTGCTCCGGCGCCGCGCCGGTGAGCCGCTCGGTGCGGTCGCGGGCCGCGGTCAGCTCCCGCCGCAGCGGGCCGGCTGCGGGCAGGGCGAGCGCCTCGGTGAGGTACCAGAGCAGCTCGTGCAGTTGCCGTTGCACGCCGAAGGCCGCGAACACCGACGCCGCCCGCTCGGGGTCGCCGCGCCAGTCGCGCCCGCCGAAGGTGACCTGCACCGTCTGCTGGCCGGCGCCGAAGCAGTCGAAGACCGTGCAGCCCGGGAACCCGCGCTCGCGCAGCTCGGCGTGGATCCCGCAGCGCGAGTCGCCCTGCAGGTGCAGGCACGCCCGCCCGGCCGGCTTGTCCAGCGCGAAGTCGGCCGACGCGGCGAAGGCCGGCGCCACGCAGCACAGCCCCGCGCAGCGGGTGCAGTCGGCCCGGAGCCCGGCCCGGGCGTCAGCAGCGTCGGGCACGGGGCCTCCAGGGATCAGGCGGTGAGGCGCTCCAGGGTGACCAGCACGCCCTCGACGCCGCCTGGGCCGATCCGGCCCTTGACCTCCACGGACGTGATGGCCTTGAGCTGCCATCCCGAGCGGGCGTGCTCGTTGAGCACCTTCTCCAGCTTGTCACCCGACATCTTCCCGCCGAGCAGCCCCTCCCGGAGCTCCACCACCTTGTACTCGTAGCGCTGGGCCATGGGGTTCCTCCTGTCGGCGGGGCGGCCCCTGTCCGGGGACGCCGTCTGCCCCGATGATGCCGGGGTGGACGTGCTGAGCAGCAGGGTTCTGCTGCGCCCGACCGATCCCGCCCGCTCCCGGGCCTTCTACCGCGACGTCCTGGAGCTGGCCGTGTACCGGGAGTTCGGACCGGCCGAGGACCCGGGGCTGGTCTTCTTCCTCGGCAACGGGCTGCTCGAGGTGGCCGGCCGCAGCGACGAGCCGCCGAGGGGCCTGTCGCTGTGGCTGCAGGTGCGCGACGTCGCCACGGAGTTCGAGCGGCTGCGCAGCGCGGGCGTGCGGGTGCTGCACGAGCCGCGGACCGAGCCGTGGGGGCTGGTGGAGGGCTGGGTGGCCGACCCCGACGGCGTCCGGATCGTGCTGGTCGAGGTGCCCCCCGACCACCCGCTGCGCCGCGACCAGCGCTGAGCCACGGGGGGTCAGACCGGCCGGCCCGCCGGTGGTCCGTCGCCGCCTGCCGGGTCGTCGCCCTCGACCGGCTGCCGGCGGACGAGGTCGGCCACCGACTCCTCCAGCCGGGCCCAGGTGGAGCTCCACTCCACGAGCGGGTCGAGGATCCGCTCGAACACGGCCAGCTGCTCGTCGAAGGCCTCCAGCTGGGCCGTCATCGCCTGGATCTGCTGCCGCTGCCCGCGCACGGCCTTGTCGATCGCCTGGAGCTGGGCCGCCGACATCGCCCCCGGCGGTGAGGGCAGCCTCGGCAGGCCGAAGGGGACGGCGCCGGCGGCCATGCCCCGGGCGCGGTCGGTGAACCCGCGCAGCTGGTTGACGAAGTCCTCGATCGACCGGGGCACCCGGTTGCCCGGGTCGCGGCCGCTCTCCTCGCGCTCGCTCATGCGCCCAGTCTCCCGTCCGGGGCCTCCCGCCGGGGCCACCGGCGTGCCAGCCTGGAGGCGTGTCCTGGGCGTACGCCGTCGCGGCTGTGCACGCGCTGGCCGTGGTCCTCATGCTGACCGGCGCGCTGCTGGCCCTGCGGTGGCCACGTCTGGTGCTGCTGCACGCACCGGTGGCCGCGGCGATCCTGGCGGTCAACCTGGCCGGCGCACCGTGCCCGCTCACCGAGTGGGAGCTGGCGCTGCGCGAGCGCGCCGGCGCCGGGCCCTATGCCGGCGGCTTCCTCGGCCACTACGCGTTCACGCCGCTCGGCCTGGAGGTCGCCGGCCCGGGTGTGCAGGCCGGCATCTACACCGTCGCGCTGCTGCCGAACGCCGTCGGGTACGGGCTGCTCACCGCCCGGGCGGTGCGCAGCCGTGGTTCCGCGGGCTGGCGACGGCCCGAGCCGGACGGGTCGCCACGGAGCAGCCCGCCGGCTGCCTCGGGCGGGCCCCGGCTGACCCGGCTGCCGTCGTCGTGCTCGTGGCGGCCCGCGTCCGTTCCCCTTCCCCTCACTGTCGGCCAGGACACTCCGCCGTCTCCTGATCGCTGCACGGCCCCGTCCGGCCCGCACGCTGCTCCGGTGTTCCCGCGGCGACGTCCTCGGCCACGCTGAGGCGTCTGCCGTTCCCGCGGGAACGCCGGCGCCGTGGAGCGGCGGCACCTCCCGGGGGCCGCGCAGGACATCACCCGTCGACCAGTGCCTGCAGCGTCTCGGCGTTGCGGACGGCGTACCCGTGGCCGTCGTTGTTGAAGTAGACGTACACGTCCCGTCCGGATCCGGCCCACTCCCCGATCCGGTCGGCCCACCAGCGCAGGTCGGCGTCGGGGTAGGAGCCGGCGTAGAGGTGCGCGGTGTCGGGGCCGTGCAGCCGGACGTACACGAACGACGCGGTCGCCCGCAGCACGCACGGCAGCCCCGCGCCGCTCATCACGCAGTAGGCCGCGCCGTACCGCTCCAGCAGGGCGAACACCTCGTCGGCGTGCCAGCTGGGGTGGCGGAACTCCACGGCCACCCGCATCCAGTCCGGCAGCAGGCCGAGGAAGTACCGCAGCCGCTCGTCGTCCCGCTCGTGCGCGGGGTGCAGCTGGACCAGCAGCACCGCCCGCCGGTCCCCCAGCTCGTGCCAGCAGCTGACCAGCCGCTCCACCCACACCTCGGGGGCGTACAGCCGCTTGGCGTGGGTCAGGCCGCGCGGCGCCTTGACCGACAGCTGGAAGCCGGGCGGGAGGCGGCGGCGCCAGCCGGCGAAGGTCGCCGTCCGCGGCCAGCGGTAGAAGCTGGCGTTGAGCTCGACGGTCCCGAAGCGCCGCACGTAGTGGGCCAGCCGGTCCCGCACCGGCGTGCCCGGCGGGTAGAGGACGCCGTCCCAGTGGTCGTAGCTCCACCCCGACGTCCCGACGTGCACCGCCACCGTGCGCTCCCGGTCAGCCGCGGCCGCGGCCCGCGAGCGCGGTCAGGCCGGCCAGCAGCCGCCCGTGCGAGCCCGGCGCGAGCCGGACCAGCAGGTCGGGGACGACGGCGCTCCAGCCGACCAGCTGGCGGGGCCGACGCCGTTCCACCGCGGTGAGGATGGTCTCCGCCGCCTTCGCGGGGTCCATGGTGAGCAGCTTGGCGAAGTCGCGCTTGCCCTGCTCCCCCTCCGCGGCCGGGACGCCGGACCCCACCCGGGCGTCCGCGGCGATCCGGGTGCGGATGCCGCCCGGGTGCACGCACGTGACGCCCACACCGTCGTCGGCCAGCTCGTGGCGGAGCGCCTCGGTGAACCCGCGGACGGCGAACTTGCTCGTCGCGTACGCGGCCTGGCCGGCCGGCGCGACCAGCCCGAAGAGGCTGGAGACGGTGACGAGGTGCGAGCCGGGGTGCGCCTTCAGCGCCGGCAGCAGCGCGTGCGTCAGCCGGACGACGGCCCGGAGGTTGACCTCCAGGAGCAAGTCGAACTCCTCGAGGGTGACCTGGTCGAACCGCCCGGCCAGGGCCACCCCGGCGTTGTTGACCAGCAGGGTGATCTCGGGGTGCGCGGTGGCCAGCACGTCGGCGGCCCGCAGGGTGGCCGCGGCGTCGGCGAGGTCGACCTCGTACGTGGTGACGGCGAGTTCGGGGTGCGCGGCTCGGATGGCGCCCGCGACGGTCGCGAGGCCCGCGACGTCCCGGTCGAGCAGGACCAGCGAGCTGCCGCGCCGGGCCAGCCCGTGCGTGAGCGCGGCGCCGATGCCACCGGCCGCGCCGGTGACGACCGCCGTGCCGCCGGCGAAGACGTAGGGCGCGAGCCTCATGCGACGGCCTCCTCGGCGGCGGGTGCCGGCCGTGCGGCGAAACGGACGCCCTCGTCGTCCACCGGGCCGTGGCGCATCAGCAGCACGTCGCGGACGTAGTTCTGGTGCAGCCGCCACGGCGCGTGGGCACCCTGCCTCGGCAGCGCGGACAGGCTGCGCCGCACGTAGCCGGCGCTCAGGCCGATGAACGGCTCGGTGCCGCCCTCGGGCGGGGCGACGGGGGTGCAGCTGGCGTGGCCGTGCGCGGCCATGTGCCGCAGCAGCCGGCAGACGTAGCGGGCAACGAGGTCGGCCTTGAGCGTCCAGGAGGCGTTCGTGTAGCCGATGGTCATGGCGAAGTTCGGCACGCCGGAGATCATCATGCCCTTGTAGGACACCCGCTCGGACAGCTCGACCGCCTCGCCGTCCACGGTCAGCGTCATGCCGCCGATCGGCAGCAGGTCCAGCCCGGTGGCGGTGACGACGACGTCGGCGGGCAGCTCGGCGCCGGACTCCAGCGCGATGCCGGTCTCGGTGAAGGTCGCGACCCGGTCGGTCACGACGTCGGCCCGGCCCTCGCGGATCGCGGTGAACAGGTCGCCGTCGGGCACCAGGCACAGCCGCTGGTCCCAGGGGTCGTAGGGCGGTCCG
The DNA here is from genome assembly GCF_900215145.1 of Geodermatophilus sabuli. Classification (GTDB taxonomy): domain Bacteria; phylum Actinomycetota; class Actinomycetes; order Mycobacteriales; family Geodermatophilaceae; genus Geodermatophilus; species Geodermatophilus sabuli. The sequence continues at coordinate 24,495 of NZ_OBDO01000003.1, forward strand.
AAGTGCGTCCCGACGTCGAACCCGGCGGGCAGCTGCCTGCGGGCCAGCCGCTGGATGACCGCCTTCATGGCCCCCGGGCGGCGCCGGCTGAACTGGTAGGACGCCATGGAGACCAGCACGTTCTTCCACCGCACCACCGGGTAGACCGCCCCGGCGGGCAGCCGGCGGCGCAGGGCGTCGGCCAGCTGGTCCCGGCCCGGCAGCGCGAGCACGTAGCTGGGGGTGCGCTGCAGCATGGTCACGTGCGCGGCGGTCCGCGCCATCGTCGGCACCAGGGTCACCGCCGTGGCGCCGCTGCCGATGACGACGACGCGCTTGCCGGCGTACTCGAGGCCGTCGGGCCAGTGCTGCGGATGGACGACCGGGCCGGGGAAGCGCTCCTCGCCGGGGAACCGCGGGCGGTGACCCCGGTCGTAGCGGTAGTAGCCGGAGCAGACCGACAGCCACGAGCAGGTCATTCGCACGGTCTCGCCGGTGTCGGTGCGCTGCGCGGTGACCGTCCAGCGCGCCTGCCCGGTGGACCACTCGGCGGCGAGCACCCGGTGGCCGAACCGGATGTGCCGGTCCACGCCGTGCTCGCGCGCGGTCTCCTGCACGTAGCGGCGGATCGAGTCGCCGTCGGCGATCGCCCGTGCCTGCGTCCACGGCTTGAACGAGTAGCCGAGGGTGAACATGTCCGAGTCCGAGCGGACGCCGGGGTAGCGGAACAGGTCCCAGGTCCCGCCGATGGCCTCGCGGGACTCCAGGACGGCGTAGCTGAGGTCGGGGCACTCCCGCTGGAGGTGGCACGCGGCGCCGATGCCGGAGAGCCCGGCGCCGACGACGAGGACGTCCACGTGCTCGGTCACGGCAGCCGCCAGACCGTCGTCCGCCGCAGGCCCGGGCCCTCGGTCTCGGGGATCTCGTAGACCGCGGCAGCGGCCAGCCGGTCGTGCGGCAGGTAGGGCCGCCCCGGGTCGCCGACGTACACCTCCACTCCGCGGGCGCGAGCGCGGTCGAGGAACGGCAGCACGCGCTCGGTCATCTCGCGGTCATAGCAGACGTCGCCGGCCAGGACGACGTCGACACCGGCGAGGTCCCGGCCCAGGACGTCGCCGGTCACGCTCACCCCGGCGATCCCGTTGAGGCCGGCGTTGACACCGACCGCGGCGCGGCTGAACGGGTCGACGTCACTGGCCAGCACCCACGGGGCGCCGGCCAGGCGGGCGGCGAGCGCCACCAGGCCGCTGCCGGCGCCGAGGTCGAGCACCGCCCGCCCCGCGACGACCTCGGGCCGGTCCAGCACGAAGCGGGCCAGCGCCTGCCCCCCGGGCCAGGCCGCGGCCCAGAACGGCGGTGCCTCCCCCGCGCCGCCCGGCTCGGTCTCCATCGCCTCCCAGAGGGCGACGACGTCGTCGGCCACGTGCAACCGGACCTCCGGGACCGACGACGGCCGGCGGACGCGGGTGTGCGCGCGGACGAAGCCGGACGGGACCACCCTGCTCCCGGTTCCCAGGACGTGCGGGTCCACCCGGATCTCCTCCCCCGTCACGAACGGCACGGCCCGACCGTCGCACACGGGCCCGGAGACGGCTCGAGGGGCCGTCCGGTCAGGACGGCCCCTCGAACGGGTCCCCGGCTCAGCACCGGGTGCGGATCAGTACCAGTTGTTGGCCTGCGAGTGCGCCCAGGCGCTGCAGGGGCTGCCGTAGCGGTTCTCGATGTAGATCAGCCCGGCGTCGATCTGGCGGTAGCCGTCGGAGGTCTTGGCGATCCCCGTGCCGGCCCAGGTGGAGTTCAGGAACTGCGGGATGCCGTAGGCGGTGCTGGTGGGGTTCTGCGCGTTGGGGTTCCAGCCGCTCTCCTTGCCCCACAGGTTCTCCAGGCAGCTGAACTGCTGGGCGCTGCCGACCTTGGCCATCGCGTACTCCTTGAAGGAGCCGCGCGGGGCCGCGGACCCGCCGCTGCTCTGGGCGGCCGGGGCGGCGGCCGGGGCGGCGGGCGCGGGAGCTGCCGCGGCGGCGGCGCGCTCGGCGGCCTCCCGCTCGGCGGCCTCCCGTGCGGCCTGCTCGGCGGCGGCGGCCTCGGCGGCGGCGCGCTCGGCGGCCTCCCGCTCGGCGGCCTGGCGGTCCAGCTCGGCCTGGTCGGCCGCGGCCTGCGCCTGGGCGGCGCTGGCCGCGGCGGCCTCCCGCTCGCTGCGCGAGGCGGCGAGGTCCTGCAGCGGGGCCAGGTCGGCGGCGTTCGAGGTCGCCGCGGTGGCGCCGTCGGCGGTGATGCCCAGCTGCTCGGCGACGCTCACCGACGCGCTCTGGGTGGCCGTCTCGGCCTCGGCGCCGGTCTGGCCGCCGACGACGACGTTGACCACGATCGCGCCGGCCGCGGCGGCGGCCAGGAAGAACGCCGGACGGCGGCCCGCGGCGGGCAGCCGGAGGCGGCGGGGGGTGTCGACGGCGGGGACGGTGTCGGCGGGGGTCGTGTCGTCGACGGCGGGGAACTGCGTGGTGCGGTGCTTCATCGAGTGGGGTGCTCCGGGGCGCGAGGGCGCACGCGGGCCGGCTCCTCAGGACAGAGGGCAGCCCGGGACGCGGCGGGGTCTGCGGGGGCGTGCCGGCGGCGGTCAGGGACGCGCGCGGCCGGTCAACGGCGAGGCGGGATCAGCGGGCCGAGGAAGAGGCGCGAGGTGCGCGTGGCACGGGATCCCTGCGGGCCGGGAGGGCCCGTGGGCGAGGCATGCGGATGCTCTCTCCGTTCCTTCCATGGCCGCCTACCGAGTTAGCTGACGGGTTCGGGCGGGAAGGTGCCCTACCTGCTCGGGAGCAGGATTCACCCCAGGACTGCGGTGGGTCCCCGGCTCACGTCCGCGGTGCGCGGACACGACTCGGCGGCGTCCGGCCAGGCTCCCCCGGGTGGGGGAAGAACGACCGACCGGACCTCTCCACCGTAGGGGCCGTTACCGTCCCGTGACAATCCCAGGCGCCTCAGGGTTTACGTGACCCTCGTCGCGGCAGAGGCGGGCCGGATCCGGAATACGCAGGCGGGGACGGTGTTGCACCGGTCAGTAGTTGCGCTCTCAACCACTTGGAGCACGAGATGCAGTTCGGGATCTTCTCGGTCAGCGACATCACGACCGACCCCACGACCGGCCGCACGCCCAGCGAGGCGGAGCGGATCCAGGCGGTCGTCACCATCGCGGAGAAGGCCGAGGAGGTCGGGCTCGACGTCTTCGCGCTGGGCGAGCACCACAACCCGCCGTTCTTCTCGTCCTCCCCCACCACCACGCTGGCCTACGTCGCCGCGCGGACGCGGACGCTGCAGCTGTCGACGGCGACGACGCTGATCACCACCAACGACCCGGTGAAGATCGCCGAGGACTACGCGATGCTGCAGCACCTGGCCGGCGGCCGGGTGGACCTCATGATGGGCCGCGGCAACACCGGCCCGGTCTACCCGTGGTTCGGCAAGGACATCCGCGACGGCATCCCGCTGGCCGTGGAGAACTACGCGCTGCTGCGCCGGCTGTGGGACTCCGACGTCGTCAACTGGTCCGGCCAGTACCGCACCCCGCTGCAGGGCTTCACCTCGACCCCGCGGCCCCTGGACGGCGTCGCCCCCTTCGTGTGGCACGGCTCCATCCGCTCGCCGCAGATCGCCGAGCAGGCTGCGTACTACGGTGACGGCTTCTTCCACAACCACATCTTCTGGCCGCCGCAGCACACCCAGCGGATGGTCGAGTTCTACCGCCAGCGCTACGAACACCACGGTCACGGCTCGGCCGACCAGGCGATCGTCGGCCTCGGTGGGCAGGTGTTCATGCGCCGGAACAGCCAGGACGCCGTCCGTGAGTTCCGCCCCTACTTCGACAACGCCCCCGTCTACGGCCACGGCCCGTCGCTGGAGGACTTCAGCCGCGAGACGCCGCTGACCGTCGGCTCCCCGCAGCAGGTCATCGAGCGCACCCTCGGCTTCCGCGAGTACGTCGGGGACTACCAGCGGCAGCTGTTCCTCATCGACCACGCCGGCCTGCCGCTGAAGACGGTGCTGGAGCAGCTGGACATCCTCGGGGAGGAGGTCGTGCCGGTGCTGCGGCGGGAGTTCGCCGCCCTCAAGCCCGCGCACGTGCCCGAGGTCCCGACCCACGCGTCGCGGGTCGCCGCCCGCGGCGGGGCGAGGGACGCCACCGTGCACGCGCCCGCCGATGACGTCACCGGGCAGGCCCGCGAGGAGGTCGAGGTCCGGTGACCACGCGCACCCTCGCCGTCGTCAGCGCGGGGCTGTCCACGCCGTCGTCCACGCGGCTGCTCGCCGACCGGCTCAGCGTGGCCACCGTCGACGCCCTCCGGGCCCGCGGCGACGACGCCACCGTGGAGGTGGTCGAGCTGCGCACGCACGCCCGCGACCTGGCCGACGACCTCGTCACCGGGTTCGCCAACACCTCCCTGCAGGCGGCCGTCGACACCGTCACCGGCGCCGACGGGCTCATCGTGGTGACCCCGGTGTTCTCGGGTTCCTACAGCGGCCTCTTCAAGACGTTCTTCGACGTCCTGGACAAGGAGTCGCTGACCGGCAGGCCGGTGCTGCTCGGCGCCACCGCGGGCACCGCACGGCACTCGCTGGTCATCGAGCACGCCCTGCGCCCGCTGTTCGCCTACCTGCGCGCGGTCGCCGTCCCCACCGGGGTCTTCGCCGCCTCGGAGGACTGGGGCGGCGCCGACGGCGTCGACCGGGCGCTGGCCGCGCGCGTCGAGCGCGCGGCCGGCGAGCTGGCCGACATCGTGGCCGGCCGGCCGTCGTCGGCCCGCCCGGCCGACCCGTTCGCCGACGTCACGCCGTTCGACCAGCTCCTCCGCGGCAAGGCATAGGAGGCGAGGCACAGGAGGCCTTCCCCACGTCCGGCGCGGCCCGACGTGGGGAACGCCTCCTATGCCCGAGGCGTCCGGCGCGGGGTGCCGGCGTCGTTGCGGTCGGTCGAGTTCCGGGCCACCGGCACGCCCTCGGGCCCCTCGGGAGCACCCTGCGGGACCGGCGCGGACGGCGGCACCGCCGGCTCGGGGTGGGCCCGCAGCCGCGGGTACAGCAGCACGAGGCTGGCCACGAAGACGACGGCCAGGACGATCGCCCACAGGCCCACGTTGTCGGCCCAGACCCCCGTCAGCAGCAGGAAGGCCGGGAGGGCGGCACTGACCAGGCCGGCGACCACTGCGATCGCGCCGGTGTAGCGCGTGAGGTCCTCCCGCTTGAGCCCGAGGACCAGCCAGAACAGCGCCCAGAGCACGGCCCAGAACAGCCAGATGACACCGAAGGCGGCGTCCCGCGGCTCGAAGTAGAAGAAGTTCAGGCCGGCGTAGACCACCGCACAGACAGCGACGAAGGCGGAGAACCACCCCAGTCCCGTCCCGTCCAGGTCGGCGAGCAGGTTGATCCCGACGTACAGGTACGTGAAGCCGAACAGGTAGATGCCCGATGCGCCCAGGATGGCGGCGGGGTCACCACCGGAGCTGACGATCAGGTAGGTGGGCGTGAAGACCTGCAGCGCGCCCACGAACAAGTTGATCGGTGCGGCGGCCCGGGCGTCCACCCGGCCCAGCAGCATCAGGCCGTTGACGAACAGGACGACCCCCACGTACAGCAGGCCCACGGCTCCCATGTGCGTTCATCTCCTCCGGTCCCGCGACGGTGCGGATGTCCCCCGTGGCGGTGCGCCGGCGGTTGTCACGCCGGCCCGGGACGGCCGTGCCCGGCCGTCCCCCTGCAGCGGTCAGGGCTCCCGGCGGCCCTCCCGGTCGCCGGTGGACCGCTCGCCCGGGTCGGGTTCCTCCAGCGCCTCGTCGAGGAGCGCCGCGAGCCCGTCCAGGGAGCGGTGCGGACCGTTCCGGCGGAAGAGCACCGGCTCGGGCGCGGCGTCCTCGACCTCGGCCAGCGCCTCGGTGAGCCGGTGCGCCGCCCGCAGCGCCTCCTTGCCGAAGCGGTCGGTCGCCTGGTGCCGCTCGATCGGCGGCAGGTCGTCGGTCACGGGCCCTCTCTCCGGATCACGGTCGGTGACTCCTCCTCCCGGTTGGTGGACGGCACGCGGGGGTACCCCGCGCCCGGCCTCGAACAGCCGGCGGCCACGGAGCGCAGACACACGAGGAGCCATCCGTGGAGCACCGGATCGAGGTGGTCTGGACGTGCCGGCGGTGCGAGGTCGGCGGCCAGGACGAGCAGGAGGACGGCGCTGTCGACCCGGTCTGCTGGAACTGCGGTGGGCCGGTCGTCGTGACCGCCCGGCCCACCGTCAGACTCCTCGCCGAACCGGAAGCGGCCTGAGCGGACGCCCGTCCGGACACCTCGGTCAGCCGGTGCGTGCCGGCCCCGGCCGGCCCGTCACGACGTCACGGCGCACTGCCCGCGGTCGGCACGCTGCGGCCCGGCGGCCGACGGCCTGATGTCGAAGTCGAAGACAGCCGTCGGCAGGTAGAGCGAGCAGCAGGCGTTCGGGATGTCGACGACCCCGCTGACCCGGCCCTCGATCGGCGCCGAGCCCAGCAGCAGGTAGGCCTGCTCACCGGAGTACCCGAACTTCTCCAGGTACCGGACGGCGTTGAGGCACGCCCGCCGGTAGGCCAGCGTGGCGTCCAGGTACTGGTTCGTGTTGGTCTCGTGGTCGACCGAGACCCCGATGAAGGTCAGGAACTCCGAGTACCGGGGCTCGACGTTGCCCGGCATGAACACGGGGTTGGTGGTCACGCCGTAGGCCTCCATGCCGCCCTTGATCAGGTCGATGTGGAAGTCGATGAAGCCACCCATCTCGATGGCGCCACAGAAGGTGATCTCGCCGTCGCCCTGGCTGAAGTGCAGGTCGCCGCCGGAGAGCTTCGCGCCGTCGACGTGCACCGGGTAGAACACCCGCGATCCGCGCGAGAAGTTCTTGATGTCGTGGTTGCCGCCGTTCTCGCGGGCCGGCACGGTGCGGGCGCCGTCCCGGGCGATGCCGTCGAGCGCGTCGCCGCTCGCCGTCCCCCCGAGGGTGTTCTCGGCCAGGGGCGGGAGCGCCAGCGGCGGCACCCGGTCGGGGTCGGTCGCGATCAGCGCCCGCTCCCGCTCGTTCCACTTCGCCAGCAGGTCGGCCGACGGGGCCGTTCCGAACAGCCCCGGGTGGGTGAGACCGGTGTACCGGACTCCCGGGATGTGCCGGGAGGTGGCGACCTGCCCCTGGAAGTCCCAGATCGCCTTGTAGGCGTCCGGGAAGTAGTCGGTCAGGAAGCCGCCGCCGTTGACCTTGGCGAAGATGCCGGTGTAGCCCCAGCCCTGGCCGGGTGCGTCGCCGAACTCCTGCGGCGCCGGCACCGGCCCGAGGTCGAGGATGTCGACGACGAGGAGGTCGCCGGGCTCCGCGCCTTCGACACCGATCGGCCCGCTGAGCATGTGCGCGTGGGTCAGGTCGACGTCGCGGACGTCGTTGGCGGAGTCGTTGTTGCCGATCTGGCCGTCGGTCCACTCGCGGCACTCGACCCGGATGCTCTGCCCGGGCCGCACCATCGCCGCGACCGGGACGTCCGGGTGCCAGCGGTTGTGGCCGGGTACGGCCTGGTCCCTCATGGACTTGGCCTGGTCGACGGTGAACACCACGTCTGGCATGTCCCCACTCTCCGATCTGCGGTGATGGTGAGCGTCAGCCCGCGGGGAACGGGCCGTTCGGGGGGTCGCGGGGCCCGGGGGCGGTCAGGGCCGGGGCAGCGCGTCCCAGCGCGGGTCCCGCGGGGCCGGGCGGCCGGCGGCGCGCGGGACCGTCGTGGTCACCGTGGGCGCGTCCCCGCTCGCCTCCTCGCGCAGCCGCGCGGCGGCCACGGGCGCGGCGGTACGGCTGAGCAGGGGGGCGGTGTAGACGCGCCGGCCCTCCGCCCCGCAGCCGGGACAGCGGCCGGAGCTCTCGGCGGTGCCGATGGGGCGGCGGACCTCCCAGGGGCCGCACCTGGGACACCGGTAGACGTAACCCGCCATCGAGGTCCTCCGGGGATCGGGACCACAGGTGAACGGGGAAGCTAGCGGTCCGGGGGGCCGGGCGGACCCCGCCCGGGCCCGGGACGACCGGTCGATCGAGGCGCCGCGCGCGTCGCTACGCCCGGCCTCCCGGGGGTGACCGCCGGTTCGTCGGCCCCTGGAGCCGCTCAGCCGGTGGCGTCGGGTGAGGCCGGCGCGGAGCCGCCCTGCGGGGCCTCGCCGGCCATGATCCGGGTGATCTCGGCGCGGTCGGCGGCCGACGGCAGCCCCCATCCGGGCTGGTAGCCGTAGACCTCGCCGAGTGGCGTCGAGTGGGTGCGGCCGTCGAGGACCTCCACCGCCTCGGGCCCGATCAGCCCCGGGTGCAGCACCCCGCAGGCCTCGGCCACCTTGAACAGGTCCCGGCGCAGCGTCTCGACGTAGTTGGCCGCCCGCACCGACTTGAGCCCCGGGTCCAGCCCGTGGGCCAGCCACGGGTTCTGGGTGGCCACCCCGGTCGGGCAGGTGTCGGTGTGGCACTTCTGCGCCTGGATGCAGCCGATCGCCAGCATCGCCTCGCGGGCGACGTTGACCATGTCGCAGCCCAGCGCGAAGGCGACTGTCGCGTTGTCCGGCAGCCCGAGCTTGCCGGCGCCGACGAACGTCACCTGCTCGTGCAGCCCGGCCCGGGCGAACGCCGCGTACACGCGGGCGAAGCCGAGCTGGAAGGGCAGCGACACCGAGTCGGTGAAGATCAGCGGCGCGGCGCCGGTGCCGCCCTCGCCGCCGTCCACGGTCACGAAGTCCACCCCGCGGCCGGTGCGGCTCATCAGGTCGGTCAGCTCGTGCCAGAAGCCCAGGTCGCCGACGGCGGACTTGATGCCCACGGGCAGCCCCGTCTCGGCGGCCAGGAGCTCCACCCAGTCCAGCATGCTGTCGACGTCGGAGAACTCGGCGTGCCGCGACGGGCTCACGCAGTCCACGCCCTCCGGCACCCCGCGGGCGGCGGCGATCTCCGCCGACACCTTCGCGCCGGGCAGCACGCCGCCGAGTCCCGGCTTGGCGCCCTGGCTGAGCTTGACCTCCAGCGCCCGCACGGGTGCGGCGGCGACGAGGTCCTTGAGCCGGTCGAGGTCGAACCGGCCGTGCTCGTCGCGGCAGCCGAAGTAGGCGGTGCCGATCTGGTACACCAGCTCCCCGCCGTGCCGGTGGTGCACCGAGATCCCGCCCTCGCCGGTGTTGTGCAGGCAGCCGGCCAGCGCCGCCCCGCGGTTGAGCGCCTCCACCGCGGCTCCGGACAGCGAGCCGAAGCTCATCGCCGAGATGTTCACGACCGAGGCCGGCCGGAACGCCCGCGCCCGGCCGCGCGCGCCACCGAGCACCTTCGCCGACGGCAGCGCGACGTCGTGCGCCGACATGGGTGCCGACGGCGGGACCGCGGACCCGAACGTCCGGTGGTTGATGACCGGGTAGCCGGCGGTGTACTCGAGGTCGTTGTCGGTGCCGAACCCGAAGTAGTTGTTCTCCTTCTTGGCCGAGGCGTACACCCAGCGGCGCTGGTCGCGGGTGAACGGCCGTTCCTCGTTGTTGCCCGCGACGAGGTACTGGCGCAGCTCCGGGCCGATCGCCTCCAGCAGGTAGCGCGCGTGGCCGACCACCGGGAAGTTGCGCAGCAGGGTGTGCTCCCGCTGCAGCAGGTCGCGCGCGGCGACCGCCGACAACGCGGCCAGCCCCGCCGCCGCCGCCCGTGCGACACCTCTCATGACGTCCACCGCTCCCTCGCGCGCCGGTGCAGTGGTCCGGCGTCCGGCGTGGGTTCGACCTCGGGCACGGCTCCTCCTCGGTGTGGCGGGCTACTCGGGATGGCTGGGGCGGTCGTCGAACGTGTCGAGCGTGGTGAGGACGTCGGTGAGCGCCTGGGTGGAGCGGTCGACCAGCGGGCGCAGCCGCGCGTAGACGGCCACCTCCTCGGGGTCGGGCTCCACCGGGTCGTTCACCTCGACCAGCGCGGTGACCGCGTCGAGGTCGGGCAGCGCACCGAGGGCGTGCCACCCGAGCAGGGCGGCGCCCAGGCCGGTGCCCTCCGGGGAGTCGGCCACCCGGACCGGGAGGTCCAGCGCGGCGGCGAGGGTGTGCACCCACAGCGACGAGGCCACGGCACCGCCGGTCGCCCGCACCTCGCGCACCGGCAGGTCGGTCGCGGCGAAGGCGTCGCGGACCAGGGCCAGCTGCTGGCAGACGCCCTCGACCGCGGCGCGCACCAGGTGCGGGCGGCGGTGCTCGCGGCGCAGCCCGATGTAGGCCCCGCGCAGCCCGGACCGCCACCACGGCGCCCGCTCGCCCAGCAGGTAGGGCAGGCACAGCAGGCCGGCGCTCCCGGCGGACACCTGCGTGGCCTCGGCCAGCAGCCGGGCGTCGAGGTCGTCGGCGTCCTCGCCCTCGGGGTCGGGGCGGTCGAAGTCGGCGGCCAGCGCCCGCGCGGCCCACCGCACCACCGAGCCGCCGTTGTTGACCGCGCCGCCCACCACCCAGTGGTCGTCGGTGAGCGCGTAGCAGAACAGCCGGCGGCCGGGGTCCACCGTCGGCCGTGGGACGACGACCCGCATGGCCCCGCTGGTGCCGAGGGAGACCGCCGCGATGTCCGGCCGCACCGCCCCGATGCCGACGTTGGCCAGCACGCCGTCGGAGGCGCCGATCACCAGCGGCAGGTCCGCGGGCAGCCCGGTCGCCTCCGCCACCTCGGGGCGCAGGCCGGGGAGGACCGCCGTCGTGGGCAGCACCTCGCCGAGCTGGTCGGGCCGCACGCCGGCGATCGCGGTCGCCTCGTCGTCCCAGCGGGCGGCCCGGATGTCGTAGAGGCCGGTGGAGGAGGCGCACGCCCGGTCCAGCACCTGCGGCCCGCCGTGCAGGGCGGCGACGAGGAGCTCCTTGACCCCACCCCAGCGCGGGGTGCGGGTGACCAGGTCGGGGTCTTCGGCACGTTCCCAGGAGAGCTTCACCAGCGGCGACATGGGGTGCACCGGTGTGCCGGTGCGGGCGTGCAGGTCCGCGGCCCGGCCGTCGGCGACCAGGGCCTGCGCCCACTGGGCCGCCCGGTTGTCCGCCCAGGTGACCAGGGGGCCGATCGGGGCGCCGTCGTCGTCCATGGGCACCAGGCCGTGCATGGCGGCGCTGAGGGCGACCGCGACCACGCGGTCCCCGCGCTCGCGGGCGCGGGCGGCGACGGCCGCGAGCGCCTCGACGGCGGCCGACTGCAGCCGCCCGGCGTCGAGCTCCGCGCGGCCGGGTGCCGGCACCAGCAACGGGTAGCCGACGCTGACGAGGTCGCGCACCCGCCCCTCGGCGCCGGCGGTGACCGCCTTGGTCGCCGTCGTCCCCGAGTCCAGCCCGACGACGACGTCCACGACGACCCCCTGACCGGCCCCGATGCCCTGAGGCGATCGTGCTCGGTGGGGTCGCCGGGCGCCAGCCGAGCGCTCAGGAGGCCAGCTGCTCCACCCGCTGCGGTTCCTCCCCGGCCCGGGCCTCGGCCAGCAGCCCCGAAAGTGTGGCGACCGCGTCCTCGAGCTGGCCGGCCAGGCGGCACACCGCGCGGTGGGCCTCGCCGGTGAGCTGCTCGCGCTCGGCCTCGGCCGCCGCGTCCAGCCGCTCCCGCTCGGCGCGGCTCTCCGCGTCCCGCCGCGCGCACCCGGCCCGCGTCTCGGTGTCCAGCCGCTCCCGCTCGGCCTGCGCCTCGGTGTCCAGCCGCTCCCGCTCGGCCCGGGCCTCGGCGGCCAGCCGCTCCCGCTCGCCGGCGGCCTGGGCCAGCAGCCGGTCGGACTCCACACCGGCCTCCCGCAGCCGGGCGGCCGCCTCCTGCCGCGTGGCGCGGGCCTCCTCCTCCACCCGCCGGGCCTCGGCCAGCGCGGCGGTCTTGATCTCGGTGGCGCGGCGGAGCAGCACGTCGGCCTCCGCGCGGGCGTGGGCCCGGATGCGGTCGGCCTCGGTCGACCCCGCCTCGGTGAGCCCGGCCGCCTCGTCGGCAGCCAGCCGCAGGATCTCGCCGACCCGCTCGGAGGTGCGCACCAGCTCACGGCCCACGGGTGAGCAGGCCAGCAGCCGGCGGGAGATCTCCAGCTCGGCCGCGCAGGCACCGTAGCGGGACAGCAGGTCGTCGTTCTCCCGGCGGACGGCGGTCAGCTCGGTCTCGGCCCAGGTGACGTAGTTGTCCACCTGCAACCGGTCGTAGCCGCGCAGCCCCGTCCGGAACAGCGGCCGGGCCTCCAGCATGGTCTCCAGGTCACCGGCCAGGTTGGGACGCCTCGGCCCTCTCCCCGCGCCCGGCACGCCCGCGTGCCGGCTGCCGTCCACGACCACCTCGCCGCGTCGGAACACCGGGGCCTCCCTCCTGCCCCGACGTGCGGCCGTGCCGGTGGCATGACCGGCCGGACGCCCGGACAGCTCGATGTCGTGCTGGGGCCCGCAGGTTGCCAGACGGCGGGGACCCGCACCGCGCCGCGGCCACAGCCGGAGGGGACACCCGGCGTAGCTCGTCACCACGCACCGAGACGGCTACGGACGGTGAGGCAGCAGGGTCAGCGGTAGGCCGAGACCCCGCGCAGGCGAGCGCCCACGGCCACGTGCAGCGGAGCGAGGACGACGCCGTCGCGGGCCAGCCGCTCGCGCAGCTGCCGCCGGTGCCGGACGACCCCCACCAGACCGACCGCCCAGAACACGTACTGGACGGCGAACGCGGCGCGGAAGGCGTCCAGCGAGTAGTCGGTGGAGGCGCCCGGGGTGAGCACGTCGAGCACCGCGCCGACGGCCAGGATGGTGAGCAGCGAGGCCAGGAAGCCCCCGACGTTCACCACGCCGCTGGCGCTCCCCTGCCGCTCGGCCGGGTTCCAGGTGCGGGCGAAGTCGAAGCCGATCATGGAACCCGGGCCGTTGGTCCCCAGGACGACCACCAGCAGCACCAGCACCGCCAACGGCGCCCGCCCCGGCCACAGCAGGACGAGGGTCCACGCCGCCGCCGTCAGCCCGAGGACGGAGAACACCAGCACCGACCGGCGCAGCGGCCAGCGCCCGCACAGCCGGCCCAGCAGCGGGCCGACGAGGATGCCGACGACCACGAGCAGGGTGAGCAGGCCGGCCGCCGTCGCCGGGCTGCGGCCCTGGCCGACGACGAGGAACGGGTATCCCCACAGCAGCGCGAACACGGTGCCGGAGAACTGGGTCACCAGGTGGGTGTAGAGGCCGATCTGGGTTCCCGGCTCCCGCCAGGTGAGGGCGAGGCTCCGGCGCACCTCGGCCAGGCCCGCGGGGGTGGCGAGCTCCGTGCCCGGCGGTGCGTCTCGCAGCGCGACGACCACCAGGACGGCGACCAGCACCCCGACGGCGGCGGCACCGAGGAACGTCGCCTCCCACGACACCGAGTGCAGCAGGGCCACGAGCGGGTACGCGGCGACGATCTGCCCGGCCTGGCCGAGCATGCCGGTGAGCTGGGTGATCAGCGGGACCGTCGGGCCGGGGAACCAGAAGCCGATCACCCGCAGCACGCTGACGAACGTCATCGCGTCGCCGGCGCCGACCAGGACCCGGGCGCCGACGGCGGTGGGCACGTCACCGGCGACGGCGAGCACCGCCTGCCCGGCGGCCATGGTCAACGCGCCGGCGAGGATGAGCCGCCGCGAGCCGAACCGGTCCAGCGCGACGCCGACGGGCACCTGCATGCCGGCATAGACGACCAGCTGCAGCACCAGGAACAGCGAGATCGCCGAGGCGCCCGCGGAGAAGCGCTCCTGCGCCTCGACCCCGGCCACGCCGAGCGAAGCGCGGTGGAACACGGCGACGGCATACGCGGCCAGCGCCACCGCCCAGACGGTGTAGGCACGGGCCGTGGGGCGGGTGGCGGTCGACGACGTCACCTCGATGCCGACACCGCGCAGCCCCGGGTTCTTCCCGCGAGCCCGGTGAGTCTCCTCACCCGGGGTGATCGACTCCTCCCTCCGGACAGGACTAACCGCGCGCGGCCGCGGGCAGGAGGACCGGCGTCCGCCGGGGCCAGCCGTCCCCGGCTGCACGAGACCGTCCGACGAGAGGAGCGCCCTCGATGGCGTCCGTCATCCACTACACCATCGCGACCGAGGCGGAGAAGTCCGCCGACTTCCGCCGCGTCCTGTGGACCGGCGAGAAGACCCAGTTGGTGATCATGACGATCCCGCCGGGCGGGGAGATCGGCGAGGAGGTGCACGAGGACATCGACCAGATCCTCACCTTCGTCAGCGGCACCGGCGAGGCGCAGATCTCCGGCAGCAAGAAGAAGGTCGCGCAGGGCGACCTCGTCGTCGTGCCGGCCGGGACGAAGCACAACTTCGTCAACACCGGGCCCAACCCGCTGGTCCTCTACACCGTCTACGGCCCGCCGGAGCACGCCGACGGCGCGGTGCACAAGACCAAGGAGGAGGCCGACGAGCTCGAGGAGGCCGGCAAGGACGAGCCGCCGACCGAGTGAGGCAGCCGGGTGGGGCCGCCTCGGCCGGGGGCCCCACCCGTCGCCCGCCGCGGGGGTCGCGCGCCGGCACCGGCGACGGCTCGTCGTCGGGATCGCCGGCGGCACGCTGCCGTCTCCTGGCTGACGATGCCCTACGGGATCCGCGTCCTGACCACGTACTGGGGCACCCGGCCGGAGCTGCACTCCGTGCTGGCCCTGGCCGCCCGCGGCGACCTGGTCGCCCAGACGACGACGGAGTGGCCGCTGAGCCGCGCGCCGGAGGCCTACGCCGCGCTGCGGGCCGGCACGGTGACCGGCCGCGCCGTCATCGTCCGGACGACGACGCTCAGCCGGTCCCCAGCACCTCGAGCACCTGACGGCGGATCTCCAGGTCCTCCCGGGAGGTGACGACGACCGTCCGGGCGCCGGCCCCGGGAGCGCTGACGTCGGCGTCAGCGGTGACCGCCCGGTTGGCCGCGTCGTCGACGGCCAGCCCCAGGTGCGCCAGCCGCTCGGCCACCGCCGCGCGCACCTGCCAGGCGTGCTCGCCCACCCCGCCGGTGAACACCAGCAGGTCCAGGCCCCCCGTCGCCGCGGTCATCGCCGCGACCTCCCGGCACAGCCGGTGCAGGTAGACGTCGAACGCCAGGGCGCAGTCGGGATCCCCGGCGTCGCGGCCGGCGAGGACCTCCCGCAGGTCGCCGGAGGTGCCGGTGAGGCCCTTCAGGCCCGCGTGGTGCTCCAGGACGTCGGCCAGCTCGGTCCGCGGCTGCCCGCCGTGCTCCAGCAGCCACAGCAGCAGCCCAGGGTCGACGGTGCCCGGCCGGGTGTTCATGACCAGCCCGGCCAGCGGGGTGAAGCCCATCGTGGTGTCGACCGAGACGCCGTCGCGGACGGCCGCCAGCGACGCCCCGGCCCCCAGGTGCGCCGACACGATCCGCAGCCGCTCGGGCGCGCGGCCGAGCAGCTCGGCCGCGCGCCGGACGGCGTGGGCGTGCGAGAGCCCGTGGAACCCGTACCGGCGCAGGTCCCACCGCCGGTTCCACTCCCGCGGCAGGGCGTAGGTACGGGCGGCCGCCGGCAGGGCGGTGTGGAAGGTCGTGTCGAAGCAGGCGACCGCGGGAACGCCGGGCACCAGGTCCTCCACCGCCCGGATCCCGGCCAACGCCCGCGGGTTGTGCAGCGGCGCGAGCGTGGTGAGCGAGTAGAGCCCGGCGACCAGCACCGGGTCGACCCGTGCGGGCCCGGTGTGGCGGGGGCCGCCGTGCACGACCCGGTGTCCGACGGCGTCCACCGGGCCGCAGTGGTCGAGGAAGTCGGCGAGGGGCTGGAGGTGCCCCGCCCCCTGCCACCGCTCCACGGTCACCGCGTCGGTGACCGCGCCGTCGCTGCCGATCCGGCTGAGCTTGAGGCTGCTGGAGCCGGCGTTGACGACGAGCACCCTCATGACGACGCCGGCTCGTGCAGCGGCTCGTTCCCCCCGGTGACGACCGGGCCCGCGGCGCCCGACCACTGCCAGTCGCGGACCTCCGGCAGGTCCTCGCCGTGGGTCCGCACGTACTGCCGGTGCTCGATGATCTGGTCGCGCAGCCGGTCCCGGTGGTGGGCGCCGACCGCCTGGAGGCGCGGGACCCGGTCGATGACGTCGATGGCGAGGTCGTAGCGGTCCAGCCGGTTCATCAAGCACATGTCGAACGGGGTGGTCGTCGTCCCCTCCTCGACGTAGCCGCGGACGTGCAGCTCCTGGTGGTTGGCCCGCCGGTAGGTCAGCCGGTGGATGAGCCAGGGGTAGCCGTGGTAGGCGAAGATCACCGGCTTGTCGCGGGTGAACAGCGAGTCGAACTCGGCGTCGGACAGGCCGTGCGGATGGGACCGGTCGTCCTGCAGCCGCATGAGGTCGACGACGTTGACCACGCGGATGCGCAGGTCGGGGAACCAGCCGCGGAGGATCTCCACCGCGGCCAGGGTCTCCATGGTCGGGACGTCGCCGGCGCAGGCCATGACGACGTCCGGTTCGCGTCCCTCGTCGCTGCTGGCCCACTCCCAGATGCCGATCCCCTTGGTGCAGTGCTCGATCGCCGACTGCATGTCCAGGTACTGCAGGGCCGGTTGCTTGCCGGCCACGATCACGTTGACGTACTGCCGGGTGCGCAGGCAGTGGTCCGCGACGGACAGCAGGGTGTTGGCGTCCGGCGGCAGGTACACCCGGATGACGTCTGCCTTCTTGTTGACCACGTGGTCGATGAAGCCCGGGTCCTGGTGGGAGAAGCCGTTGTGGTCCTGGCGCCACACGTGCGACGTGAGCAGGTAGTTCAGCGACGCGATCGGCCGCCGCCAGGGGATGCCGTTGGTGGTCTTCAGCCACTTGGCGTGCTGGTTGACCATCGAGTCGACGAGGTGGATGAACGCCTCGTAGCAGGAGAAGAACCCGTGCCGGCCGGTCAGGAGGTAGCCCTCCAGCCAGCCCTGGCAGGTGTGCTCGGAGAGGATCTCCATGACCCGGCCGTCGGGTGCGAGGTGGTCGTCGCCGGGGAGCCGCTCGGCCATCCACGCCCGGTCGGTGACCTCCAGGAGCGCGCCGAGCCGGTTGGAGTTGTTCTCGTCGGGGGCGAAGACGCGGAACGTGGTCGCGTTCTGCCGCATCACCTCGCGCAGGAACGTGCCGAGCACCCGCGTCGCCTCCACCGCCCCCGTGCCCGGCGCGTCGACCGGGACGGCGTGCGCACGGAAGTCCGGCATCCGCAGCGGCTGCAGCAGCGTCCCGCCGTTGGCGTGCGGGTTGGCGCTCATCCGCCGCTCCCCCACCGGGTGCAGGTCCCGGACGGCGGGGACCGGGGCACCGTCGGCGTCGAACAGCTCCTCGGGCCGGTAGCTGCGCAGCCACTCCTCCAGCACCCGCCGGTGTCCGTCGTCGTCGCGGGCGTTGGCGAAGGGCACCTGGTGGGCGCGCCAGGTGCCCTGGACCTGCACGCCGTCGACCTGCACGGGGCCGGTCCAGCCCTTCGGTGAGGCGAGCACGATCATCGGCCAGCGCGGCCGTTCCCGGACGCCGTCCTCGCGGGCCCGGCGCTGGATCTCGGCGATCTCGTCCAGGCAGCGGTCGAGGGTGGCGGCGAACTGCTGGTGCATGGTGGCGGGGTCGTCGCCCTCGACGAGGTACGGCGTGTGCCCGTAGCCGCGCATCAGCTCCACCAGCTCGTCGCGTGGGATGCGGGCCAGCACCGTCGGGTTGGCGATCTTGTAGCCGTTGAGGTGCAGGACCGGCAGCACGGCGCCGTCGGTGACCGGGTCGGCGAACTTGTTCGCGTGCCAGCTCGCGGCCAGCGGCCCGGTCTCGGCCTCGCCGTCGCCGATGACCGCGGCGACGACCAGGCCGGGGTTGTCGAACGCCGCCCCGTAGGCGTGCGAGAGGGCGTACCCGAGTTCACCGCCCTCGTGGATCGACCCCGGCGTCTCGGGCGCGACATGGCTCGGGATGCCGCCCGGGAAGGAGAACTGGGTGAACAGCCGCGCCATGCCGGCGGCGTCCTGGGAGACGTCGGGGTACACCTCGCTGTAGGTGCCCTCCAGCCAGGCCGCGGCCACCGGCCCGGGGCCACCGTGCCCGGGGCCCATCACGTAGACCATGTCCAGGTCGCGCGCGGCGATGGCCCGGTTGAGGTGCGCGTAGAGGAAGTTCAGCCCCGGCGTGGTGCCCCAGTGCCCGAGCAGCCGGGGCTTGACGTGCTCGGGACGCAGCGGTTCCCGCAGCAGCGGGTTGGCCATCAGGTAGATCTGGCCGACCGAGAGGTAGTTCGCCGCCCGCCACCACGCGTCGACGGCCGCCAGTTCCGCGTCGTCCAGCGGGCCGGCCGTCGTCCCCCGTGCGGTGTCGCCCTGCGGTGCGGTGAGGTGCATGCGGATGTCCTCTCCCTCGGTCGAGGCGGCGCGTCCGGCTCCCGTCGGGCTGGCCGACCGCTGGTGACCGCAGCAGACTCGCAGGTGCCGCACGGACCGTGCCACCGACCGCCGCGTCGTCCGAGGAGGGGCCCCGCCCATGTCAGCGACCTCGTCCACCTACTCCCCCGCGAACCCCGAGAGCGTCTTCACCTACGGCGCACCGCAGCTGAAGTTCGGCCACGGCGCCTCCGACGAGATCGGCTACGACCTCAGCCTCACGGGGGCGAAGCGGGTCCTCGTCGTCACCGACCCGGGCGTGGCCTCGACCGGGCACCCCCAGCGGGTCGCCGACCAGATGGGCCAGTTCGCCATCGAGGCGGTCGTCTTCGACGGTGCGCACGTCGAGCCGACCGACGAGAGCCTGCAGCACGCCGTCGACTGGGCCCGCGAGCACGGACCGTGGGACGCGATCGTCGCGGTGGGCGGCGGGTCGAGCATCGACACCGCCAAGGCGGTCAACCTGCTCACCACCAACCCCGGCGGGCTGATGGACTACATCAACAAGCCCGTCGGCGAGGGCCGGGCGCCGGTGAACCCGCTCAACCCGCTGGTCGCCGTCCCCACGACCACCGGCACGGGCGCGGAGAGCACCACGATCTGCGTGCTCGACGTGCTGGAACTCAAGGTGAAGACCGGCATCAGCCACGCCCGCCTGCGGCCCACCATGGCCGTGGTCGACCCGGCCCTGACCCGGACCCAGCCCGCCGGGGTCACCGCCGCGTCGGGCATGGACATCCTCTGCCACGCGCTGGAGAGCTACACCGCCCGCCCGTACACGACGTTCGAGCACAAGCGGCCGGAGGAGCGGGTGCCCTACTGCGGGGCGAACCCGATCGCCGACATGTGGTCGGAGAAGGCGATGACCCTGCTCGCCGGCTCCTTCCGCACCGCCGTGCGCCACGGCGAGGACGAGGACGCCCGCGGGGCGATGGCCATGGCCGCGACCTTCGCCGGGATGGGCTTCGGCAACGCCGGGGTGCACATCCCGCACGCCAACGCCTACCCAATCGCCGGCCGGGTCAAGGACTTCCACCCCAAGGACTACCCCGCCGACGAGCCGATGGTCCCGCACGGCATGTCCGTGGCCCTCACCGCGCCCGAGGCCTTCCGGTTCACCTTCGACGCCGACCCCGAGCGGCACCTGCGCGCGGCCCGGCTGCTGGACCCGCGCGCCGAGCAGCCCGACGACCCCGCGGAGTTCCTGCCCACGGTGCTGACCGCCCTCATGCGCGACATCGACATCCCCGGCGGCATCGGGGCGGTCGGCTACGACGAGGGCGACGTCCCCGACCTCGTCGACGGCACGATGAAGCAGCAGCGGCTGCTGGCCACCGCCCCCAAGGACGTCACCGAGGACGACGTCGCCGGGATCTTCCGCCGGTCGCTGTCGCTCTGGTGACCCCGGCGGGGTCGGTGCCCTGGTCAGGGGCCTGGTCGTAGGACCCCTGTCCAGGTGCGCGGTCGACCCACGGGCTGGTCGAGTGGCCTCCGGGGGGGTGACGGGGAGGACGGGCCATGGTGACCAACGTCGTCGGCACGGCCATGCGTCCGTCGAGGCCCTCGACGCCGGCGCCGGCGGGTACGTCCTCAAGGACACCGAGCCCGCGGACCTGCTCGCCGCCATCCGCTCCACGGCCCGCGGCCACTCGCCGCTGGACCCGCGGGTGGCCCGCACCGTGCTGCACGGCCGCCGCTCCCCCACCCGGGCGGTGGAGCTCACCGGGCGGGAGCAGGAGGTGCTGGCGCTGGTCGGCCGCGGCCTGGCCAACAAGCAGATCGCCCGGGCCCTCGGGATCCGGGAGGGCACCGTGAAGGCGCACCTGACGAGCGTCTTCCAGCGGATCGGCGTGCGGGACCGGACGTCGGCGGCGCTGTGGGCGCGCGCCCACCTGCCGGAGGACCCCGCGGGCCTGGCGCGCTGACCCCCGCTCGCCGGGGCGGGCCCCGGGGACAGAGACTGGCGGGGTGACCACGGCCGCTCCCCCCGACGCCGACCTGCTTTCCGCGCTGCTCCGGGCCGGCGTCGGCGACGTCGACGACTCCGGCCTGGCCCGGGCGCTGTACTCCTCCGACGGCTCCCTGTACCGGGTGCTGCCCCGGGTGGTCGTCCGCCCGCGGCACCCCGACGAGATCGAGGCGACCCTCACCGTCTGCCGCGAGGCCGGCGTCCCGCTGACCGCCCGCGGCGCGGGCACCTCCATCGCCGGCAACGCGGTCGGCCCGGGCGTGGTGGTCGACACCAGCCGGTACCTGTCGCGGGTGCACGCCATCGACGCCGAGGCCCGGACGGCGACCGTCGACCCCGGCGTCGTGCAGGCCGCGCTGCAGAAGGCGGCCGCACCGCACGGGCTGCGGTTCGGCCCCGATCCGAGCACCCACAACCGCTGCACGATCGGCGGGATGATCGGCAACAACGCCTGCGGCTCCCGGGCCCTGGGCTACGGCCGGACGGCGGACAACGTGGTCGGTCTCGACGTCGTCACCGGCGGCGGGCAGCGGCTCTCCCTGGGGGCAGAAATGGCCATCTCTGCCCCTCCCAGCGGGGTGCTCGGGGAGCTGCGGGCGCTCGTGGACGGCGAGCTCGCGGCGATCCGCACCGAGCTGGGCCGCTTCGGCCGGCAGGTGTCGGGCTACTCGCTGGAGCACCTGCTGCCCGAGCGCGGGTTCGACGTGGCCAAGGCGCTGGTCGGCAGCGAGGGCACGCTCGCCCTGGTGCTCGGCGCCACCGTGCGGCTGGTCACCGACGCCCCGTACCGCGGACTGGTGGTGCTCGGCTACCCCTCGATGGCCGATGCCGCCGACGCCACCCCGGCGCTGCTGCGGCACGAGCCCACCGCCTGCGAGGGGCTCGACCAGCGGATCGTGCAGCGGCTGCGCGACGTCCCGGCCGCGGTCGTGCCCGACCTGCCCCGCGGCGACGGCTGGCTGATCGTGGAGCTCACCGGGGACACCGTCGCCGAGATCGAGGCCAGGGCGAAGGGCGTCCTCGCCGACGCGGGGGCGCTGGACGCGCTGGTGGTCACCGACCCGGCCGAGGCGGCCGCCATCTGGCGGATCCGGGAGGACGGCGCCGGCCTGGCCGCGCGCACCTCCGACGGCCGTCCGGCGCACGCCGGGTGGGAGGACGCCGCCGTCCCGGTGGAGCGGCTGGGCGAGTACCTGCGCGGCTTCGAGGAGCTGCTGGGCGCGCACGGCCTGCAGGGCGTGCCCTACGGCCACTTCGGCGACGGCTGCGTGCACGTGCGGATCGACTTCCCACTCGGGCGCGGCGCCGACCGCGGGCGCGCGGCCTACCGCGCGTTCGTCACCGACGCCGCCGCCCTGGTGGCCCGGTTCGGCGGCTCGGTGTCCGGCGAGCACGGCGACGGCCGGGCCCGCAGCGAGCTGCTGTCCTCGATGTACTCCCCGCACGTGCTCGGGCTCTTCGAGCGGGTCAAGGCCGTGTTCGACCCGGAGGACGTGCTCAACCCCGGCGTGCTCGTCCGCCCGGCCCGCG
Organism: Geodermatophilus sabuli; assembly: GCF_900215145.1. Classification (GTDB taxonomy): domain Bacteria; phylum Actinomycetota; class Actinomycetes; order Mycobacteriales; family Geodermatophilaceae; genus Geodermatophilus; species Geodermatophilus sabuli. The sequence continues at coordinate 46,337 of NZ_OBDO01000003.1, forward strand.
TGGAGGACGACATCCGCGTGGCCGCCGCGCCGCGGCACACCGCCGGCCTGGCCCTGGCCCACCGCCACGACGGCGGCGACTTCTCCGCCGCCGTCCACCGCTGCACCGGCGTCGGCAAGTGCCGGGCCGACCTGCAGGCCACCGGCGGGGTGATGTGCCCGTCGTGGCCGGCCACCCGCGAGGAGAAGGACACCACCCGCGGCCGCGCCCGCGTGCTGCAGGAGATGCTCGCCCCGGGCGGGCCGGTGCGCGACTGGCGCTCCCCGGAGGTGCACGACGCGCTGGACCTGTGCCTGTCGTGCAAGGGCTGCTCGCGGGACTGCCCCACCGGCGTGGACATGGCCACCTACAAGGCCGAGGTGCTGTACCAGAGCCACCGGCACCGCATCCGCCCGCGCTCGCACTACACGCTGGGCCGGCTGCCGTTCTGGGCCGACCTGGCCGCCCGCGCACCGCGGCTGGTCAACGCGGTCATGACCTCCCGGCTCGGCGGCCGGCTGGCGAGGTGGGGCGCCGGCGTCGACCAGCGGCGCGGCCTGCCGGCGTTCGCGCCCCGCACCTTCCGGGAGACGTGGGCGCGGCGGCCGGTGCCGGACGGGGCGGGACCGGCGGTGGCGTTGTGGGTCGACTCGTTCACCGACCACTTCGCCCCGGAGGTCGCCGAAGCGACGGCCGAGGTGCTGGCGGCGGCCGGCTACCGGGTCCAGGTGCCCCCGGCCGAGGCGTGCTGCGGGCTCACCTGGATCACCACCGGCCAACTGGACGCCGCGCGCCGCACGCTGGCCCGCACGGTGGCGCTGCTGGCCCCGCTGGCCGACGCCGGCGTCCCGATCGTGGGGGTCGAGCCGTCGTGCACCGCGGTCCTGCGCGGGGACGCCCTGGAACTGGTGGGCGGGGTGGGCGGGGGTGACATGGCCGAGCGGGTCGCCGCCGGCACCCGCACCCTCGCGGAGCTGCTGCGGGACACCCCGGGCTGGACACCGCCGTCGCTGGCCGGCGTCGAGGTCGTCGCCCAGCCGCACTGCCACCACGCCGCCGTGCTCGGGTGGACGGCCGACGAGCGGCTGCTGCGCGACGCCGGCGCCACCGTCCGCCGGGTCGGTGGCTGCTGCGGACTGGCGGGCAACTGGGGGGTCGAGCGCGGTCACCACGAGGTGTCGGTGGCCATCGCCGAGCACCAGCTGCTGCCCGCCGTCCGGAACGCCGGGCCGGACGCGGTCGTCCTCGCCGACGGGTTCTCCTGCCGCACCCAGCTCGACGACCTCGCCGGCCGCCGGGCGCTGCACCTGGCGCAGCTGCTCGCCACCGCCCGGTGAGAGCCGCGGCGGTCTGCCACGATGCGCCGGTGGACCTCGAGGAGACGTTGCTGCCGGGCGTCGGCGTGCGGTACCAGCTGCAGACCCGTGCCGGTGACCTGCTCGCGCTCGTGATGCGGCGCGAGGGCTCGGCGGAGATCGCCGTCTACGACCGGCGCGACCCCGACCGCGCGCGCAGCGTGATCAGGCTCGACGCCGAGGAGGTCGACGCCGTCGCCGAGGTGCTCGGTGCCCCCCGGCTGACCCAGCGCTTCGCCGACCTCTCCCGGGAGGTGCCCGGGCTGGAGTCCGGACGCTTCGCGCTCCGCCCGGACTCGCCGTTCGCCGGCCGTTCGCTCGGCGACACCCGCGCCCGCACCCTCACCGGCTGCTCGATCGTGGCGATCGTGCGCGACACCGACGTCGTCCCGTCACCCGGGCCGGCCGACCTGCTGCGGGCCGGCGACGTGCTGGTCGCCATCGGCTCCCAGACCGGCCTGGAGCAGCTGGACCGGCGCCTGGCCGGAGCGGCCTGAGGCGGGTCGGGGTGGACCACGTCGCCGCGCTCCTCGTCGAGCTCGGCCTGCTCTTCCTCGGCCTGTCCCTGCTGGGCCTGCTGGCCCGGCGGATCGGCCTGTCCCCGATCCCGTTCGTGCTGGTGGCGGCGCTCGCGCTCGGCGACGGCGGGGTGGTCCCGCTGGCCACCGCCCAGCCGTTCATCGAGGCCGCGGCCGAGATCGGCGTGGTGCTCCTCCTGCTCGCCCTCGGCCTGGAGTTCTCCGCCGACGAGCTGTTCGGCTCGCTGCGCCGGCACGCGCCCTCCGGCGCGGTCGACCTGCTGCTCAACGCCCCACCCGGGTTCGTCGCCGGGCTGCTGCTCGGCCTGCCCTGGCAGGGCGCCCTGGCGCTGGCCGGCGTCACCTGGATCTCCTCCTCCGGGATCGTCGCCCGGTTGCTCAGCGACCTCGGCCGGCTGGCCAACCGGGAGACCCCCGCGGTCCTGTCGGTGCTCGTGCTCGAGGACCTCTCGATGGCGCTGTTCCTCCCCCTGCTCGTGGTCGCGCTGGCCGGGGCGGGCCCCGCGTCGGCCATCGCCGGCATCGCCCTGGCCGTGGGCGCCGTCGTGCTGGTGCTGCTGGCCTCCCGGCGGCACGGCCACCGGCTCGGCCGGCTGCTGGCCTCCACCGACGACGAGCAGGTGCTTCTCCGGCTGGTCGGGCTGACCCTGCTGGTGGCGGGGCTCGCGCAGTCGATGGGCGCCTCCGCCGCCGTCGGGGCCTTCCTCGTCGGGCTGGCGCTGCCGGCGTCCTTCGCCGAGCGGGCCCGGGCGATCCTCGCCCCGCTGCGGGACCTCTTCGCCGCCACCTTCTTCGTCGCCTTCGGCCTGTCCACCGACCCCGGCGCGGTGCTGCCGGTGCTGCCCGCCGTCCTGGCACTGGCCGTGGTCACCACCGCCACCAAGGTGGCCACCGGCTGGTTCGCCGCCGGGCGGGACGGCGTCGCCGCACCCGGGCGGCTGCGCGCCGGCACGGCCCTGGTCGCCCGCGGGGAGTTCTCGATCGTCATCGCGGGGCTCGCCGTCGCGGCCGGCGTGACCGGCCTCGGCCCGGTCGCGACCGGCTACGTGCTGGTCCTCGCCGTCCTCGGCCCGGTGCTCACCCGGTTCGCCGAGCCACGGGCGCTGCGCGCGGAACAGCTGCCGAGGTGATCAGCCCGGCAGGGGCGTCCCCCGCCGCAGCCGCTCCACCAGCGGGGCGGTGGACGCCGGGAGCAGCCGGGCGACCGGGGCGGGCAGGCGCACCTCCAGGTGCACGTCCTCGTCGATGCGGTACGGCTGCGCGGAGACGACGGCACCGAGCGTCCGCCGCAGCCGCGACACCTCGGCCCGCACCGTGACCGTGCGCCGCGGGTCGCCGAAGAGGTCACCGGCGAGCCCGGCGGCGCTGCGACCCGACGGGGCCTGAGCCAGCGCCAGCAGGATCTCCGCGTGCCGCAGGCTCAGCCCGGCCGACCAGGTGCCGCTGGGCCCGGTGACGCGCACCTGCGGCCGCGGGCCGGCGAGGTCGAGGACGACCCCGGCCGGGCGGACCGCGTCCGCCGTGCCGTCGAGGCGCAGCAGCCACCCGCCGGGCAGCGGCTCCGCGGTGCACCAGCCCAGCGCCGGTACCAGCAGCGGACCGGGGCCGACGTCGTCGGGCAGCGGCACCCGGTCCGGCGCGGCCAGCCCCGTGGCCGCGGCGGTGCACCCGTCGGCGCCCACCACCAGCGCCGGCCCCGGGAGGCGGGCCAGCAGCGGTGCCGCCAGCGCCCGCAGCCGCTCCACCGAGCGGGTGTGCGCGGCGCGCAGCTCCAGCTCGGCGAGGCGGGCGACGGCGTCGACGAGGGCGATCGTGCTCGGGTGCACGGTGGCCGCCGGGCCGGAGAGGTCGACCGCGCCGAGCAGACGGCCGGTGACGGGGTGGTGCAGCGGTGCGGCCGCGCAGGTCCACGGCTGGTGGCCCTCCGCGTAGTGCTCGCCGGCGTGCACCTGCAGCGGGGCGCCGACGACCAGGCTGGTGCCGATCGCGTTCGTGCCCACCGTGTCCTCGTCCCAGGCCGAGCCCTCCACGAAGCCCAGCCGGTCGGCCCGACGGCACACCCCCGGCCCGCCCTCGCGCCACAGGACCCGGCAGGCGGCGTCCACGACCACCAGCACCTGGCCGGCGTCGCGGGCCACCGGCAGCAGCCGCTCGCGCAGCAGGGGCAGCAGCGGCGCCAGCCCGCTCTCGGCGCGCCGCCGCTCGAGCTCGGCGCCGTCCAGGGGCGCGACGTCGGGTGCGTCGGAGGGGTCGAGCCCCGCCCCCAGCACCCGCCGCCACGAGGCCCCGATCACCGGCCGCGGTGCGGCGGGCGGCGTGCTGCCGGCCAGCGCGGCTGCGCGCACCCGCTGCAGCAGCCGGGTGTGCGCGTGTGGGTCGGCGCCCGGCGGGAGGGCGCTCTGGACCGGGCTCGCCATCGGCGGCTCCTCCCTGTGTGACCTGCACCACCGACCATAGGGGCTGCAACCCCCTGCAACGCTTCCCGCCGCGACCCGTCGCGCGGTCTGCTGCCGGGCGAGCCCGGTCCCCGCAACGACGCAGGAGGCAGCGCATGACCCAGACGATCGAACGCCCCGGCTCCACCGGTTCCCCCGCCGACCGGGCCGCCACGTGGCTCACGACCTTCGAGGACGCCCTCACCGCCCGCGACGTCGACCGCGCCGCCGGGCTGTTCGCGACCACCAGCTTCTGGCGCGACCTGGTGTCCTTCACCTGGAACATCCGCACCGTCGAGGACCCCGGCGGCGTCCGCGACCTGCTGACCCACACCCTCGACCGCACCGACCCGCGGTCGTTCGTCGTCGAGGAGTCCCCGGAGGAGGCCGACGGCGTGGTCACCGTCTGGTTCACCTTCGAGACCGCCGTCGGCCGGGGACGCGGCACCGCCCGGCTCGTCGACGAGGACGGGACGACGAAGGCGTGGACCCTGCTGACCACGCTGTACGAGCTGACCGGACACGAGGAGCCGCGCGGCTCGCGTCGGCCGATGGGCGCCGAGCACGGCGCCAACAGGCAGCGGCTGACCTGGCTGGAGCGGCGGGAGAAGGAGCAGGCCGAGCTGGGCACCTCCGTCCAGCCCTACGTGCTCGTCGTCGGCGGCGGCCAGGGGGGCATCGCTCTGGGCGCGCGGCTGCGTCAGCTCGGCGTGCCGGCGATCGTCGTCGACAAGCACCCGCGACCCGGCGACCAGTGGCGCGGCCGCTACAAGTCCCTCTGCCTGCACGACCCCGTCTGGTACGACCACCTGCCGTACCTGAAGTTCCCGGACACCTGGCCGGTGTTCTCACCCAAGGACAAGATCGGCGACTGGCTGGAGTCCTACGTCGAGGCCATGGAGGTCCCGTACTGGTCGAGCACCGTGGCGACGACGGCCTCGTACTCGCCCGAGAGGGGTGAGTGGACGGTCGAGGTCGAGCGCGAGGGCGACCCGCTGACCCTGCGCCCGAAGCACCTGGTGCTGGCGACCGGCATGTCCGGCAAGCCCAACATCCCCGACATCCCGGGGCGGGACGTGTTCCGCGGGGACCAGCACCACTCCTCGGCCCACCCCGGCCCGGACGCCTACGCCGGCAAGCGCTGCGTCGTCATCGGCAGCAACAACTCCGCCTTCGACATCTGCGGCGCGCTGTGGGAGCACGACGCGGACGTCACGATGGTCCAGCGCTCCTCGACCCACATCGTGAAGAGCAACACCCTCATGGACATCGGGCTCGGCGCGCTCTACAGCGAGGAGGCGGTCGCCAACGGGATGACCACCGAGAAGGCCGACCTGGTCTTCGCCTCGATCCCGTACCGGGTCATGCACGAGTTCCAGATCCCCCTGTACGAGCAGATGGCCGAGCATGACGCCGACTTCTACGAGCGGCTGGAGCGGGCCGGGTTCTGGCACGACTGGGGCGAGGACGGCTCCGGGCTGTTCATGAAGTACCTGCGCCGGGGCTCGGGCTACTACATCGACGTGGGCGCCGCCGACCTGGTCGCCGACGGTGAGGTGAAGCTGGCCCAGGGCCAGGTCGACCGCCTCACCGAGGACGCCGTCGTCCTCGCCGACGGCACGGAGCTCCCCGCCGACCTCGTCGTGTACGCGACCGGGTACGGGTCGATGAACGGCTGGGCCGCCGACCTCATCTCCCAGGAGGTCGCCGACCGGGTCGGGAAGGTGTGGGGGCTGGGCTCGGACACCACGAAGGACCCGGGCCCGTGGGAGGGCGAGCAGCGCAACATGTGGAAGCCCACCCAGCAGGAGGCGCTGTGGTTCCACGGCGGCAACCTGCACCAGTCCCGGCACTACTCGCTGTACCTGGCGCTGCAGCTCAAAGCGCGCCAGGTCGGCATCCCGACGCCGGTGTACGGGCTGCAGGAGGTGCACCACCTCTCCTGACAGTGGCCGCCACGACCAGGGGACCTGATCATCGCGCGTCCTCCCTCACCGCCGGCCGTGAGGGAGGACGCGCTGCGGTGGGGCGGGACGCCGGAGAGCCGGGGCTCAGGCGGCGTCGTCGTCCCGGCGGGCGACGGCCGCGGCCAGCACGTGCGGGGCCAGCGCGTCGGCGATGACGGCGTAGCCGGCCGAGGAGGGGTGGAAGCGGTCGGCGGAGAACATCGCGAGGTCGGCGGCGAACGCGGTGGCCACGGCGTCGGACACCCCGGCGACCTGCGCGCCGGCGGCCCGGGCGACGGCGGCCTGCTCACGCTGCAGGGCGGCGGAGGCGGCCTGCACCAGCGACCGGAACGCCGGGGGCACGAACGGCACCATCGACATGTCCGGCGCCGGCACGACCACGACGTCGGCACCCGCCGCGCGGAGGGTGCCCAGCGCGCCGGCCAGGCCCGCGGCCGCCTGCGCGGGCGGCACCATGCGGGCGAGGTCGTTCGCGCCGACCACCACGACGGCGAGGTCGACGTCCAGCGGTACGGCCCGCCGGGCCTGCGCGGCGAGGTCGTGGGAGACGGCCCCCGGGACGGCGAGCACGGTCAGGTCGACGTCGAAGCCGGCGTCCTCCAGCACGACCGCCAGCCGCGGACCGAGGGTGTCCTGGACCCGGGCGGCGCCGGAGCCGTACGCGAGGGAGTCACCGAGGAGAGCCAGGCGCAGGCCCCCGTGCAGGGACCCGCTGCGAGCCGGCGAGTGGCGGGGGGCTGGAGAGTCCTTCAGCACGCTCCGTACAACGCCGCTCGCTCCTCCGCCATGCCCGCCGGCGTGCACATCCGCGGATGTGCACCGGAACGCCACGGGGCCCGGCCGGGAACGCTCCCGGCCGGGCCCCGCGCGGCCCGTCCCGCCGGTGCGGGCAGGCGGTCCGGCCTCAGGCCTTGGGGCCGCCCGCGGCGTAGACGACCTGCCCCGAGACGAAGCCGGCGCCCTCGCTGACGAAGAACGACACCAGGTGCGCGATGTCCTCGGGCTGCCCGACGCGCTGCACCGGGATCTCCTTGGCCGCAGCGGCGATGAAGTCCTCGAAGGAGACGCCCACCCGCTCGGCGGTCGCCTTCGTCATCTCCGTCTGGATGAACCCGGGCGCCACCGCGTTGGCGGTGACGCCGAACTTGCCGAGCTCGATCGCGAGTGTCTTGGTGAAGCCCTGCAGACCGGCCTTGGCCGCCGAGTAGTTGACCTGACCGCGGTTGCCCAGCGCCGAGGTGCTCGACAGGTTGACGATCCGGCCCCACTTGGCCTCGATCATGTGCTTCTGCACCGCGCGGGTCATCAGGAACGCGCCGCGCAGGTGGACGTTCATGACCGTGTCCCAGTCGGACTCGGTCATCTTGAACAGCAGGTTGTCCCGGGTGACACCGGCGTTGTTGACCAGGACCGTCGGCGCGCCCAGCTCGGCGGCGATGCGGCCCACCGCGGCCTCGACCTGCTCGGGGTCGCTGACGTCGGCGCCCACGGCCAGCGCCCGGCCGCCGGCCGCCTCGATGGCCGCCACGGTCTCCTTGCCGGCGGTCTCGTCCAGGTCCAGCACGCCCACGGCGAACCCGTCCTGCGCCAGCCGTAGGGCGGTGGCCGCGCCGATGCCGCGGGCGGCCCCGGTCACGATGGCCACACGGGCCCCGGTGGTGCTTGCCTCGCTCATACGGAAGATCCCTCTCGTGTCTGCGCCGTCGAGTGCGCTCCCGACACGGTACGGCGGCCCACCGCGCTCCCTACCGACCGGTAGCCCCCGGCGCGTCGGTACGCGCGGCGCCGACGACGTCGACCCGGTCGAAGCCCTCGTCCGTCGTGGGCGGCCCGAACCGGGCCGCGGTGCCATAGAGCCCGGCCAGGGGCACGCGGGCCCGTCCCTCCCGCGCCTCGTTGCGCGCCACGCAGGTGTCCACGGGGGTGTCCAGCCAGACCGCGCGGACGCCGACGCCGGCCGCCCGGGCCGCGGCCACCAGCGGGGCGCGGTCCTCCGGCGTCGCGTCGGTGTTGTCGACGACGACGCTCGACCCCTGCGCCAGGAGCTCCGCGACCACCCGTTGCTGCCGGGCCTCACGGCGGCGCGCGTTGGGCCAGTGGTCCTTGCTCACCACCACGTGCGAGCCGCCCAGGTGCTCGCGCACCCAGGTCGACTTCCCGCTGCCCTGCAGGCCCACCATGACGACCAGCTCCTGCGCCGGCCCCGCCTCGGCGTGGCTCATCTCTGGTGCCCGGCCACTGCCGGCCTCCTCCCGGATCTGCGGAGGGCCGGGACCCCGTTCAGGCCGACTTCCGCAGCGGGGTCACCTCGGCGTCGTCCGGTGCCCGCCGCGGAGCCGGGTGCTCCACGAGCGCCAACACCCGCCCGGCCATGAAACGGGCCGTGCGGACCGGGGTGCCACCGCGGGTGGTCTCCGTGACCTCCACGACGCCGCGGCCGTGGGTGACGTCCACCCGCCGTCCGGCACGGGTGGCCTCGATGTCGTACGTGCGGGTCGCACCGCCGGCGTCGATCACTATCTCTACGCGATCGCCCTTCATCATCGTCCTCCGAAGACGTCCGGCCGGGCGGGGTGCCCGACATGGTGACAACGTCCTCCGGGGGTCTGACATTCCGCCCTGACCTGCACGTTCGGTCCTGGACCGACCCCGCTCGACGGTCGGCTCCGCGCTCGCTGCGGTCAGTCCTCGGAGTGCTTGCGGCCGGGCAGGTGCGGCTGCAGCGCACGCACCGAGGCCAGCGCCGCCCGCCGGGCGTTCGCCCGCTGCCGGGCGCGGCTGGTCCGCGGCGCCCGCGGCTCCTCGCGCAGCAGCGCGTCGAGCCAGTGCCCGCGTGGGTCGACGTCCACGAGCATCGCCTTGACCAGCAGTGTCAGCGGGATCGCCAGCAGTGCCCCGAGCGCGCCCAGCACCCAGCCCCAGAACAGCAGGGCGACGAAGGTGACCGTCATGGACAGCCCGACCGAGTCGCCGACGAACCGCGGCTGGATGAGCGTCTGGACGACGAAGTTGAGCAGCGCGTAGACCGCGACGACGACCCAGAACTCCGTCCACCCGCCGCCGAGGAGTCCGAGGATCGCCGGCGGCACCAGCCCGAGGACGAAGCCGATGTTGGGCACGTAGTTGGTGATGAACGACAGCAACCCCCACACCACCGGCAGCGGGATGCCGATGATCGCCAGCGCGATCGTGTCGCCGATCGCGACGATCGCCCCGAAGACGGTGCTGACCAGCAGGTAGCTGCGGGTGCCGCGGGCGAACAGCCCCAGCGCGATCGGCAGGTGCGGACGCTCGGCGGCCACCAGCGCCAGCCGCCGGCCGAACCCGCCGGACTCGATGGAGAGGAACACGATCGCCGACAGCAGCAGGACCAGGGTGGTCGCGGCGTCGCTGACCCGGGCGAGCAGGCCGGTGGCCACCCCGACGAGCTGGCTGTAGTCGAACTGGGCGACGAGGTCCGACAGCTGCCCGGAGACGATCCCGCGGTCGTTGAGGTCGGCCACCACCGAGGCCAGCAGCCGCTCGGCGGAGCCGGCGTAGTCGGGGAGCAGGTTGGCGAACTGGGCGATGGAGACGACGAGCAGTGCCACGAAGGCCAGCAGGATGCTCCACACCAGCACCAGCAGGACCGCCGCGCTCAGCCAGCGCGGCCAGCCGTGCCGCTGCAGGAAACGTTGCACGGGCATGAGCGCGATGACGACCACGAGCGCGAGCAGCACCGGGCCGACCAGCCAGGCGATCGACCGGACGCCGGCGATGGCGATCGTGGCGGCGGCGCAGCCGACGAGCAGCACCAGCCAGCGCGGCAGCCCGGCGGTCGAGGGGCCGACCTGCTCGGGGGCTGCGGCCACCGGCCCCGCGGCCGGCGCCGGGTCGGCCGCGGCAGCGGCGCCCGAGGTGGCGGCGTCCACGGCGGCTGCCTGCACGCCGGCGGCGTCGGCCGGGGTGAGAGCCGTGGCCCCCGCCGCGGGAGGCACGTCGGCACCGGTGCCCGGGAGCCGCTGCTGAGCGACCATCGTCCTCGTCCCGCCGGCTCAGCCCGCGGCGCGTGCGGGGACCAGCCCGCCCGCCGCCTCGACGTCCTGTCCGCCCATGTGCACTCCGCTCTCCCCCCGTGCCGCGCCGCAGTACCCGGGCACGAGCGTGGCATGCCGGGCCGTCGGGCTCAGGTACCCGCACCGTCCAGCAGCGCCGTCATCCCCGGCAGGTCGAAGAACGCCGCGGTCTCCCGGGCGGTCGGCCCGCCGGCGTCCGGGTCGGCACCGGCGTCCAGCAGCACGCGCACGGTGTCCGCCGACTGCTTGAACACCGCGGCGGCCAGCGCCGTCTGGCCCCGGTCGTTGGCGCGGCCGGGGTCTGCGCCGCGGGACAGCAGCGCGGCCACGGTGTCGGCGTGGCCCTGGTACGCGGCGAGGATGAGCAGCGTGTCGCCCTTGTCGTTGGTCAGGTTGGCCGGCACCCCCGCGTCGACGTAGGCCGCCAGCTCCTCGGTCGCGCCGAACCGCGCGAGGTCGAAGACCCGCGCCGCCAGTTCGATGACGCCCGGGTCGATGCCGCCGCCGCTGTCCGCGTTCACACCCCGAGCCTAGGAGGTGCCCCGCGTCGCGACCGGTCCGGCGGAGAGTCAGACCAGCCGGGGCGACCTCGTCCGGCTACATCCTCACTGTCAGGCGGTGGCGACCCGGTCGGTGAGGGCCAGCACCCGCTGCCAGACGTCGGCGCAGGCGCCGGCCCAGTCGCCGTACGCCCGGTCGAAGAAGGAGTGCGGGGCGCCGTCGTAGACCGCCGTCTCCACCTCCGCACCACCGGCCCGCAGCCGCTCCGCCAGCGTCAGCTGGTCCTCCACCGGCGTCGCGCTGTCGGCACCGGCGATGACCATCAGCGTGGGCCGGGTGGCGGTCACCTCGCCGACCATCGCCGGCCGGCCGTAGAAGCCGATGCAGGCGGCGAGGTCCAGGTCGCCGCCGGCCAGCCGCCACGAGTGGCTGCCGCCGAAACAGAAGCCGACGGTCACCACCGGCAGGTCCGGCCGGGTGCGCTCCCGCAGGTACGCGACGGCCGCGGCGACGTCGGCGTCCACGCCCTCCGGCGTCGTCTGCGGGATGTGCGTCTGCCAGTCGAAGTCCTGCTCGCGGGTGCCGGTGGGCGGCAGCTCCGCCGTCCGCCCGAAGTAGTCGACGGCCAGCGCCGGGAGACCGGCCTCGGCGAAGCGCGCCGCGAGGGCGACATAGTAGGGGTGCAGCCCGCGGATGTCGGGCAGGACGACAACCCCCACGCGGGCCGGCCCACCGGGAGCCGCGTAGGCGGCGGCGAACTCGGTGCCGTCGGCCGCGGTGAGGGTCAGGGTGCCGCGCTCGACGACGTCGCCGCTGCGTGGCGGCGCGGGTGGGCGGCTGTCGGTGTCGTGGCACATGACGGGTGTTCTACCGGGCCGGAGGGAGCGCCGCCCACCGGCCCCGGCTCAGGTGTCGGCGGCGGCGTCGGCCGCGTCCGCCGAGCCGCCGAAGACGCGCGCGGCCACCTCGCGGCGGGCGTCGGCGAGCCAGTGGTGCTGCTTGTCGGCCTGCTCGATCAGCCGCTCGAACAGCGCCGCGTCGATGCGGTCGTCGACGGCGGCGACCTCCCGCAACGTCTCGAAGCCGGCCCGCTTGGCCAGCACCGCGGTGGCGATGAACTCGAACTCCACGAGGTCCGACAGCGGCGAGCGGGAGAGCAGGTGCCCGTTGAGCTTGACCCGGGACAGCTTCTCCCCGATCCACGTGGCGACCTGCTTGTACTGGCGTACGGGCACGCCCAGCGACTGCATCGTCGTCTCCAGCGCCGCGCGCTCCTCGCGCAGCTCGCCGAGCAGCTCCTCCAGCCGCGGCCCGTACCCGCTGCCGCGGTGGCGGCCCAGCATCCGGCTCACCAGCTCGATCCCGCCCGTCGCCGCGGCGAGGTGGTCGTTGGTGTAGACGCCGAGCAGCTCGACGTTGCGGATCGCGCCTGACGCGGACGGCTCGGGCACGGGCACTCCCAGGGGTCGGACTCGGTGACCTCGTCATTCTCGCTCCCCGGTGATCACCGCGCGCGACGACGACGTCCGGCGCCGGCCCCGGGGTCAGCCCTCCGCGCGGGCGAGCAGCCGCGCGGCGGTCGGGCGCAGTTCCCGCTCCAGCTCCCACAGGCCCGCCGCCAGCCGCTGGCCCACGGCCTGGCGGGAGATGCCCAGCGCCGCGGCTGCCCGCGCCTGGGTGCGCCCGCCGGCGACCAGCTCGGCCGCCTCCCACGCCTGCGGGCTGCGCCGCTGGACGACCACGGCCAGGGCCGTCAGCACCGCCTGCGCGTCGGCCGCCTCGGTGGGGACCGCGCCGCGGACGGCCAGCCGGGTGCCGCGCTGCCGGGCGGCGTCGGAGGCACGGCGGGCGGACAGCAGGGCCGATCCGGTGGGACGTGCGCCGTCGGGCAGCGCCCCGGCGCCCACCCCGACGTACCAGCCCGGCGTCCGCACCAGACCGAGGACCACGTCGACGGCGGCGGCCGGGTCGGCCAGGACCCCCTGCAGGTCGCCGTCCGCCGCCCGGGCGAACGGCCGGACGGCGGGGAGCTCCCCGAGGTGGCGCAGGGCCGCCGCGACCTGCTCGGGTGCACCCCCACCGGACGCGACGGCGGTCACCACGAACGGCACCGGGCAAGCCTGTCAGCTTTCCCCGGGCCGGACCAGGACCTACACCCGCGCGGCGACGTCGGGCGGGAAGCCGCCGGTCGCGACCGGGCCCCACCGCTCGATCGTCACCCGCAGCAGCGACTTGCCCTGACGGGTCATCGCGGCGCGGTACTCGTCCCAGTCCGGGTGCTCGCCGCTGATCGACCGGAAGTACTCGACCAGCGGCTCGAGGGCCTCGGGCAGGTCCAGCACCTCGGCGCGGCCGTCCACCTGCACCCACGGTCCGTCGAAGTCGTCGGACAGCACGCACAGGGAGACGGCGGGGTCGCGCCGGGCGTTGGTCACCTTGGCCCGCTGGGGATAGGTGGAGACGACGATGCGGCCTTCACCGTCCAGCCCGCAGGTCACCGGGGAGAGCTGCACTCCCCCGCTGCCGCGGCGGGTCACCAGCACCGCCTTGTGGCGGGAACGCAGGAACTCCTCGAGCGCGGCCCGGTCGACCCGGTCCGTTGTCGCGGTCTTCGGCATGGGGCGACGCTACGACGCCGCAACGATGATCGTTTCCGCCCGGCTGGTGGCATCCATCTGTGTTGTGATCGACCCATGAGGCTCCGCTCGTTCGGCCGACCCGCCGCGCACCCCGAGGCGGGGGCCACCTCGTCGGACCGGTCCGACCGGGCCGACCGGTCCGACCGGGACGGCACGCCGGCGGCCGTGACCAGCGCCCCGGCACCGGTCGAGGGACGCGGGCCCCGGCTGCAGCACGCCCTGCGCGCGCTGGCGGTCTTCTCCGCGCAACTGCTGCTCATCGTCGCGGCCCTGGTCGTCGTCGGGTACGTGCTCGGCCGGCTCTGGGTGATCCTGCTGCCGATCGTGCTGGGGCTGTTGTTCGCCACGGTGCTGTGGCCGCCCACCCGCTTCCTCCGCCAGCACGGCTGGCCGCCGGCGCTGGCCGCGGCGCTCGTCACCGTCGGCGCCCTCGCCTTGTTCGGCGGCATCATCGCCGCGATCGCCCCCTCGGTGGCCGACCAGGTGGGCGAGCTGGCCGACCAGGCCAGCGGCGGGCTGCAGGAGCTGCAGGGGTGGCTGACCGGGCCACCGTTCAACCTCGGCGAGGACCAGATCGGCCAGGCCGTCGACCAGGCCATCAACTCGATCCAGAGCAACGCCCAGAACATCGCCGGCTACGCCCTGACCGGCGCCTCGGCGATCGGCAACGGCCTGATCAACCTCGTGCTGGCGCTGCTGCTGGCCTTCTTCTTCGTCAAGGACGGCCCGCGCTGGGTGCCGTGGCTGTCGGCGCAGACCGGCTCCCGCGCCGCGCCGCACGTGGCCGCGCTGTCCCACAAGACCTGGTCCACCCTGTCGGACTTCATCCGCCAGCAGGCCCTCGTCGGCTTCGTCGACGCCTTCTTCATCGGCCTCGGCCTGTGGATCCTCGACGTCCCGCTGGTGCTGCCCCTGTCGGTGCTGACCTTCTTCGGCGCCTTCATCCCGATCATCGGTGCGTTCGTCGCCGGCGCCTTCGCCGTGCTCATCGCGCTGGTGAGCAACGGCTGGACGACGGCGCTGATCGTCCTGGCCATCGTGCTGGTGGTGCAGCAGCTCGAGGGCAACGTGCTGCAGCCGATCATCCAGGGCCGCGGGTTCAACCTGCACGCCGCCGTGGTGATCCTGGCGGTCACCGCGGGCGGCAGCCTCGCCGGCATCACCGGCGCGTTCCTCGGCGTCCCGGTCGCCGCGCTGATCGCGGTCATCTACCGGTACGTGCGCGACGAGCTCGACGGCCGCTCCCCCGAGGTCGCCGACGACGGCACCCGACCGCAGGTCACCGGGGACGAGCAGGGCGCGGCGCTGACACGGGAACCGGCCCCGGCCGACGGCGGACCCGAGCACCCCCGCGGGTGAGCCCGGGAATGTCCGCGGCCCGCAGCGGGCTGCACATGCCGTAACACCGGATCCTGAGGAGGCACCCCACCGTGGCGCAGCGACCCGAGGACCTCGTCGAGCTCCTCGCCGGGGCGGAGCCCTTCCTGACCCGCGAGGCGCGGGTGGCCGGCGCCGGCGACCGCCGCGGTCTCGTCCTGGTCCACGACCTGGCCGGCGAGTTCGACGCCGCGCACGCCGGCGCCCTGGCCGGCGCGCACCTGCTGGCCAGCCTGCCGAACGAGGTCATCGCACGGTTCGACGTCGACAGCCTGGTCGACTACCGCGCCCACCGGCCGCGGATGACGTTCAACGGCGACCACTACGAGTCCTTCGCCGCCCCCGAGCTGCTGCTCCACGCCCTCGAGGACGACGCGGGCGAGCCGTTCCTGCTGTTGCACGGCGCCGAGCCGGACTTCGCCTGGGAGCGGTTCGTCGCCGCGGTGGCCGGACTGGTGGAGCGGCTGGGCGTGACGTCGGTCGTGGCGCTGCAGGCCATCCCGATGCCGGTGCCGCACACGCGTCCGGTGACGGTGACGGCGCACGCGTCCCGTCGTCCGCTCATCGCGGAGTACCCCGTGTACTGGGGCGAGATGCGCATCCCGGGCAGCGTCGCGGCGCTGCTGGAGCTGCGGCTGGGCGAGGCCGGTGTCGACGCGTTCGGCGTGGCCGCGCACGTGCCGCACTACCTGGCGCAGGCGACCTTCCCCGCGGCGTCGCTCACCCTGCTCGAGCACCTGTCCCGGCTGACCGGGCTGCACGTGCCGACCGACTCGCTGCGCGAGGCCGCCGAGGTGCACCGCACCGAGGTCGACGAGCAGATCGGCCGCAGCAGCGAGAACACCGCGGTCGTCGCGGCGCTGGAGCAGCAGTACGACCAGTTCACCACCGCCCGCGAGGGCAGCGAGCTGCTCAGCGAGATCGGCGAGGTGCCCAGCGGCGAGGAGATCGGCGCGGAGCTCGAGCGGTTCCTGGCCGAGCAGGAGCGCCGCCGCGGGGAGTGACCCTGCCCGGCAGGGCACCGATCACGGACATCCACCGCCAGCCGATCGGCTCGACGCCGACGATGGTCAGCGCGGCGGTCGGGGCGGGAACGCGGGACGGGCCGCGACCGGGGGTCCCGGTCGCGGCCCGCCTGTGGTGCGGTCGGCTGAGGTCAGCCGGCGACGACCACGTGCTCGTTGGGCACGCAGTGCGTCATGACCAGGCCCGCGACGTTGCGGGGGCCGTTCTTGCCGAGGTTGGCGGCGCGCTGCTGCTCCTCCTCGGTCAGGGTCTGCGTCTGCAGGGGCGGCAGGCCACGGACGTCGTCCGCGGTGATGCCGAGACCCTCACCGACGCGCTGGCCCAGCTCGTCCTCGCACATGAAGAAGTGCCAGACCATCCGCTCCTGGATCTCGCGGCGGCACTGCGAGAGGGCGCCGACCAGGTTCGTCACCAGGTCGTCCTTCTCCCACTGCTCCGACAGCAGGTAGCGCTCGCCGGCCTGCTCGTAGTCGTTGGTCCGCGGGATCCGCTTGCGGGTCAGCCGGCCGGTGATGACCGGACCCTGCTCGTCGTGGGCCGGGTACTCGGCCTCACGCAGGCCACCGGTGATCGACGGCTCGTAGTTCACGTGCGGGTTCTGGCCGGGGGCGATGTCCACGCCGTAGGCCATCTGCCCGTCGCGCTGGTTGGTGTGGACCGTGGCGTTCTTGGCCTGGTTCACCGGCAGCTGCAGGTAGTTCGGGCCCACCCGGTAACGCTGGGTGTCGGAGTAGGAGAACGTCCGGCCGACCAGCATCTTGTCGTCGGAGAAGTCCAGGCCGTCGACCAGGACGCCGGTGCCGAAGGCGATCTGCTCGTTCTCGGTGAAGAAGTTCTCCGGCATCCGGTCGAGGGTCATCGTCCCGACCTTGCGCAGCGGGAAGACCTCTTCCGGCCACACCTTGGTGTCGTCGAGCGGGTCGAAGTCCAGCTCGGGGTGCTCGTCGTCGCTCATCAGCTGCACGTGCAGCTCCCACTGGGGGAAGTCGCCGCGCTCGATGGCGTCGTAGAGGTCCTTGGTGTGGTGACCGAGGGTGTTCGCCTGGATGGCGGCCCCGTCAGCGGCCGTGAAGGACTTCACGCCCTGCTTGGGCAGCCAGTGGTACTTGACCAGCACGGTCTCGCCCCGGGCGTTGACCCACTTGTAGGTGTTCACGCCGAAGCCCTGCATGTGCCGGTAGGACGCCGGCAGGCCGCGGGGGCTGAAGACCAGGGAGACCATGTGCATGGCCTCGGGGGTCTGGCTGAAGAAGTCGAAGGCGCGCTCGGCGACGTTGGCCTCGAACGTCACCGGGTCCGGCTTCTGCGAGTGGATGAAGTCGGGGAACTTGATGGCGTCCCGGATGAAGAAGACCCCCAGGTTGTTGCCGACGAGGTCCCAGTTGCCGTCCTCGGTGTAGAACTTCACCGCGAAGCCGCGCGGGTCGCGGGCCATCTCCGAGGAGTCCCGGCCACCGGCGACGGTGGAGAAGCGGATCGCCACGTCGGTCTTCTTGCCCTTCTCCTGGAAGAGCTTGGCGCGGGTGTACCTGCTGATCGGCTCGTCACCGACGGTGCCGTCGGCCTCGAAGGAGCCGAAGGCGGTGACGCCCCGGGCGTGCACCACGCGCTCCGGGATGCGCTCCCGGTCGAAGTGGCTGATCTTCTCGAGGAACTGGTAGTTCTCCAGGGTCGCCGGGCCACGCGCGCCCACCGTCCGCTGGTTCTGGTTGTCGTAGACCGGGTGACCCTGACGGTTGGTCAGGACCGCGCGGTCGGCCTCGCTGGCCGCCGGGCCCTGCGATGCGACGTCGGTCATGCTCGTACTCCTCCTCGATTGTCCTGCTCGGGGACCTGCGCTGCCTCCGCCGGCGCCACTGCCCGGCAATCCCGGCAGAGACCCCAGAAGACGACCTCCGCCTCGTCCACGACGAAACCCGCCGTGTCCGAGGGCGTCAGGCACGCAACCGCACCGACGGCGCAGTCGACGTCCGCGACCGCGCCGCAGGAGCGGCAGACCAGGTGGTGGTGGTTGTCGCCGACCCGCAGCTCGAAGAGCGCGGGCGCGCCCGCGGGCTCGATCCGCCGGGCGAGCCCGGTCGCGACGAGCGCCTTGAGCACCCCGTACACCGCCTGGGGCGACAGCGACGGGTGCAGTTCACGGGCACCGGTGACGATGGCGTCGGCGTCGGCGTGGGGGTGCTCGGCGAGCACGTCCAGCACCGACAGCCGGGGGCGAGTGACCCGCAGCCCGGCCGCCCGGAGCCGGTCTGCCCACGTCGTCTCCATCGGGGTCCACCCAACCCCGTTTTCTTGATTCAGTCAAATCAAGGACTCCCCCGGGACGGCCCCATCCGGCCCCCCTCCCGAAGTTCCGTCCCGGATGGCGCCCTGAGCCCAGGGGGGTGGGGAGGGCGGAGCCCCTCCACGGCGAGCTCACGGCGTCCGCGCTCAGGCGAAGACGATGGTCTTCTCGCCGTCGACGATCACGCGGTCCTCCACGTGCCAGGTCACCGCCTGGGCCAGCACCTGGCGCTCCACGTAGCGGCCGATGCGCCGCATGTCCTCCACCGACGCGCGGTGGTCGACCCGGGCGACCTCCTGCTCGATGATCGGCCCGGCGTCCAGCTCCGGCGTCACGTAGTGCGCGGTCGCCCCGATCAGCTTGACGCCGCGGTCGTACGCCGCCCGGTAGGGGTTCGCGCCGACGAACGCCGGCAGGAAGCTGTGGTGGATGTTGATCAGCCGCTCGGGGAACCGGCTGCAGAAGTCCGCCGAGACGATCTGCATGTAGCGGGCCAGCACCACCAGGTCCACGTCGCCGACGAGCTCCAGTGCGCGCGCCTCCGCCGCCTCCTTGGTCTCCGGCGTCACCGGCACGTGGTGGAACGGGATGCCCGCGGCGTGGGCGACCGGCTCCAGGTCGGGGTGGTTGGAGACGACGGCGGTGATCTCGGCCTGCAGGTCGCCCGCCCGCACCCGGTAGATGAGCTCCTGCAGGACGTGGTCGGTCCTGCTGACGAACACCGCGATGCTCGGCCGGTGCGCGGCCTCGGTCAGCCGCCAGGTCATCTGCCACTGCCGCGCCAGCAGGTCCAGCGCCCCCTCCAGCTGCGAGCGCCGGGCCGCCAGGTCGGCGAGCATGAACTCCAGGCGCAGGGTGAAGGTGCCTCCGGTGGGGTCCGAGGAGTGCTGCTGCGAGTCGGTGATGTTGGCCCCGACGTCGGCGAGCAGCCGGGAGAGCACGGCGACGATGCCGGGGCGGTCGGGGCAGCGGACGACCAGGCGGCCGGCGTCGGCGGGGCGGGGCTCGTGCAGGCCAGCGACGGACATGATCGGGATCGTCGCAGAACGCGACGGACCGTCCCGGCCGGGGGTGCCGGCCGCCCCGGCGTCACCCTCCCGGCGGACGACCTGCTCACCTCGCAGCGGGGCTCACCCGGCGGGCAGCCGGGCCGGGCGGCGCTGCCCGACGTCGAACAGGTCGCCGTACTCCTCCACCCGGGCCAGCACCTCCTCGGTGCGGAAGCGCAGCAGGCCGGGGTCGGCGCCGTCGACCACCGCCTCGACCTCGTCCCAGCCGATCGGGGTGGAGACCGTCGCGTCGGGGCGGGCGCGCAGCGAGTACGGCGCCACGGTGGTCTTCGCCGGGTTGTTCTGGCTCCAGTCGATGAGCACCTTGCCCGGCCGCAGCACCTTCTCCATACGCCAGACGACCTCGTCGGGGGTCTCCGCCGACAACTCCTGCGCGAGCTGCTTGGCGTACCGGCTGGGGTGCTCGCGGTCGGTCACCCGGATCGGCGCGTACACCTGCATCCCCTTCGACCCCGACGTCTTCACCACCGGGTCCAGGCCGTCCTGCACGAGCCGCTCGCGCAACCGCTCGGCCACCTCGCAGCACTCGAGGATGCCGGTCTCCGGCCCCGGGTCCAGGTCGAGCACGAGCAGGTCGGGCAGCGCCGGCTGCAGCTTGCTGCCGACCTGCCACTGCGGCACGTGCAACTCCAGCGCGGCGAGGTTGGCCGCCCAGGCGAGGTCGGCGACCGTCTCGAGGACGACCATGTCCAGGGTCTCCCGACCGCGGGAGCTGCCCGGACTCGGCACCGTCACCCGCCGCACCCAGTCCGGGGCGTGCCGGGCGCTGTTCTTCTCGAAGAACGCCTGCCCCTCCACGCCGTCGGGCCAGCGGGTGAAGGTGACCGGCCGGCCGGACAGGTGCGGCAGCAGCACCGGCGCGATCCGCACGTAGTAGTCGATCACCTGCGCCTTGGTGAACGAGACCTCCGGGAAGAGCACCTTCTCCAGGTTGGACACGGTCAGCTGCCGACCGTCCACCCGCACCAGCTGCCGGCTCACGCCCCCTCCCGTGCCCCGGACGGCGGCCGGGAACGCATCACCACTCCTCCACGACGTCCTCGGGCGCGATGTCGTCGCGCAGCCCCCGCCACGAGGGGTGCCGCAGCCGGCCGTCCGCCGTCCAGACGGCGAAGGCCACCTCGCCGACCAGGTCCGGCTCCACCCAGCGCGCGTCGCGGATCACCTCCCGCGGCAGCGCGCCCACGAACGGGCTGGTCCGGCGCGGGGTGAACAGCTCCTCGAGGTCGCGCAGCGCCTGCGCCGTGAAGCCGGTGCCGACGTGCCCGGCGTAGACGAAGCGGCCGCCGTCGTCGTGCACGCCGACCAGCAGCGACCCGACTCCCCCGGCGCGCCGGCCCTGCCCCGGCCGCCAGCCGCCGACGACGACGGACTGGGTGCGGACGTTCTTGACCTTGCGCCAGTCCGGGCCGCGCAGGCCGGGGCGGTACGGGGAGTCCAGCCGCTTGGCGACCACCCCCTCCAGGCCGTTCTCCCGGCTGGCCGCCAGCACCGCCTCGCCACCGCCCCGGAACCAGGGCGTGCCCGTCCAGCGCTGCCCGCCGACGCCGAGGGCGTCCAGCCGCTCGCGCCGGCGCTCGTAGGGCAGGCCGGTGAGGTCCTCCCCGTCGAGAGCCAGCAGGTCGAAGACGAGGTAGGTGACGGGCGCGGCGGCGGCCATTCGCGCCACCTCCGGGCCGGTGCGGTGCATCCGGCCCTGCAGCGCACCGAAGTCCGGGCGCCCCTGGGCGTCGAGGGCGACCACCTCGCCGTCGAGGACGGCGTCGTGGCCGGCCAGCTGCGCCGGCAGCCGGGCGAGCTCCGGATAGCGCACCGTGATGTCGGTGCCGCTGCGCGCCCAGAGCCCGAGCGTGCCGGCCCGCACGACGGCGACCGCCCGGACGCCGTCCCACTTGAACTCGTAGCCCCACTGCGCGTCCTGCTCGGGCGCCGGGAGCGGCGCGGCGGTGGCCAGCATCGGGGTGGGCACCGCGACCGGCGCAGCCACCTCAGGCGGTGCGGCGGGCGCGCTTGGCCGGCTGGTCCGCGGTCGCCTTCCCCGCGGCCGGGGTCCGCTTGGTGGCCGTCGCCTTCTTCGCGGCCGTCGCCTTCTTCGCGGGGGTCCTGGCCGCGGACTCCTCGGCAGCCATCGCCGTGCGGGCCGTCGCCTTCCGGGCCGTCGCCGTGCGGGCCGTCGCCTTCCGGGCCGTCGTCTTCCGGGCGGTGGTCTTCCGCGCCGGCCGCTCCTCGACCTCGTCGTCCGCGCGGGCGGAGGCCCGCTTCGCGGCGGTCGCCTTCTTCGCCGGGGCACGCCGGGCGGGGCCGTCGTCCTCCGCCGGGGCGCCGCCCCGGGCCGTCTCGACACTGCGGCGCAGGGCGCTCATCAGGTCGACGACGGCCGCTCCGGAGTCGGCGGTCTCCGGCAGCGGCTGCACCTCGCCGCCGCTCTGCTTGGCCTCCAGGAGCGCGGACATCGCCTCGCGGTAGTCGTCGGTGAAGGCCGCGGGGTCGAACTCGCCGGTCATGGAGGTGATCAGCGCCTCGGCCATCTGCAGTTCCTGGGGCCGGACGGCGATGTCCTCGTCGAGGAAGGCGAAGTCCGGACGCCGGATCTCGTCGGGCCAGCGCATGGTGTGCAGCACCATGACGCCGTCGCGGACGCGCAGCGCCGCCAGCGACTCCCGCGAGCGGATCGCGATCTTGGTGATGGCGACCTGACCGGCGTTCTCCAGGGCGTCGCGCAGCAGCACGTAGGGGCGGGTCGCCGAGGCGTCGGGCTCCAGGTAGTAGGTCTTCTCGAAGTGGATCGGGTCGATCTCGTCCTGCTCG
This sequence comes from Geodermatophilus sabuli, assembly GCF_900215145.1. Classification (GTDB taxonomy): domain Bacteria; phylum Actinomycetota; class Actinomycetes; order Mycobacteriales; family Geodermatophilaceae; genus Geodermatophilus; species Geodermatophilus sabuli. The sequence goes on from NZ_OBDO01000003.1 coordinate 68,372, forward strand.
ACGAACTCCAGGACCTCGATCTCGCGGCGCGAGGCCAGCGGGAGGTCCTCGAAGTCCTCGTCGGTGAGGATCACCAGCTGACCGTCGGGCAGCTCGTAGCCCTTGGCGATCTCGGAGTACTCGACCTCCTCGCCGTCGATCGAGCAGACCCGCTTGTACTTGATCCGGCCGCCGTCGGTGGCATGCACCTGGTTGAACCGGATGTCGTGGTCCTCGGTCGCGGTGTACAGCTTCACGCCGATGCTCACCAGGCCGAAGGACACCGCGCCGCGCCAGATCGACCGCATGCCGCTCTCCTCCGGAAGGCCCGTCCCAGACCGCGGGCGGGGAAGGCCTTGCGCGGTCAAGATCGCAGGATAGGTCCGTTCCCCGGCGAGCGGCAGGTCGAACCCCCCGCGTCTCGCCCGTACGGAGGACTTCAGCCCTCCTCGTCCCCGGGCTCGAGGGCACCGTTCTGGATGGCGTCGTAGGCGAACTGCAGGACGTCGGAGCCGGCGACCGCGGTCATCGTCAGCGCGGCCAGCCGGGTCGCGTTCGGAGCGGCCACGTAGGCGAACACGAACGCCGTGCCGACCCACTGGGCCAGGCAGAACGGGCAGGTGAGCAGCTCTCCGACGGCGTGCTTGACGCCGCCGTGCTCGCGCACCTCCTCGGCCACCTCGGCGTGCCCCGACGGGCCCTGGAAGGCGGTGAACGGTGCGCGCAGGGGGCTGGTCACCGGGTCCTTGGCGATCCGGCGGGCCAACCGGAAGGTGCCGACGGTCAGCAGCACCGCGTCCCCCAGCGGGATGCGCCGGGGCAGCGGCCGGCCCGAGGCCCGGACGACGACCGCACCGGCGGCCACCACGGCGCTGTACACGCCCATCGCCCCGAGGTCCCCGCTCAGCGGGCGCGGTTCTCCCTGTGAGTACTCGCGCCTCTGGATGCGGGCCCAGCGGCGGACCGGGGCCCCGATCCGCTGCATCTCGTCTGCGATCGCCATGGGCGCCAGCTACCCCGCCGTTCCTGGGCCCATGCCGGATCGGGACCGCCCGTCGGCAGGACGAGGGTCACGCATGGCCGGGCACGCGACGGGTAGGCCGGACCCAGACGTCGGCCGGCTCCCCGGCCGCATCCCCGAGCGCGCGGGCCGTCCCGCGCAGAGGAGGCACCGAATGACGCAGCCCGAGGGCCAGACCGCCCGCGACGTGTTCCCCGAGGACGAGGGCATCCCCGAGGTCTCCCAGGACGACTCGCCCACCCAGGAGCGCGCCGAGGACCCCCAGTTCGCCCCCGTCCCGGGCGACGAGCCCGGCGCCAGCGTCGACTTCGGCACCACCTCGTTCGAGCAGGCGGAGGGCGAGTCGCTCACCGGCCGGCTGGACCGTGAGGTACCCGACGTCCAGCCCGGCGTCCGCGCCGCCGAGGACCCGCAGCGGGCCTCCCTGCAGCTCGAGCAGGACACCTCCACCACCCCGGAGTCGGACTCCGGGGCCAACCGCACCGCCGGCGACGTCGAGGCGACCGGGGACCTGCCGGTGGGTGGCGAGGGCCCGGAGGAGGCCGCCGTCCACGTGGTCGACTGAGTGCGGTGTCGGCCCACCCAGGCCGACGCCGTGGGGCCTCCCCGCCCGTGGTGGGGACCCGCTCCGACCGGCTCGTCCCGGCACCGGCCGGCGCGGCCGCGCGCGGGTGGGCGGGTTGGCGCGTCGGAGGACCGTTGTCTACGTTGGTGCGGCGGTTCAGCAGGCAGCCGCGGCCTGGCCGGCGCACACCGGCGAGGACACGTTCGACGACGAGCGGGTCCGGGGGTCACGACACCGGGGGTCCGCGCAGCGGTAGATTGACCGGGCGGTCGTGCCGTCGGGCACTGCCGTTGAGAGGAGCTCAGCCCGTGACCACATCCGACCTGCCTGCCGAGGGGCAGCCCGACGTGTCGACCGAAGGCACCGAGGCGCCCTTCGACGACGTGATCACGCTCTCCACCTCCACCGGGGACGACGGCGCGGTCACGGTGACGGTCGTCGGCGAAGTGGACACGTTCACCGCCCCCGTCCTCCGCTCGTCGCTGGACACCCAGCTCGAGCAGCAGCCGGCGAGCCTGGTCATCGACCTGTCCGGTGTCCAGTTCCTCGGCTCCGCCGGGCTGGCCGTCCTCGTCGAGACCCAGAAGTCGGCCCGCTCCCGCGAGGTCGACCTCCGCCTGGTGGCGACCACCCGTGCCGTGACGCGACCGCTGGAGGTCACCGGCCTGATCGACCTCTTCACCATCGTGGACGGCAGCGCTCGCTGAGAGAGAACCCCCTGCGCACCACCGCTCACGAGCCCGCGGCGGGAGCCCGCAGGGGGCCGCGGACGAAGGCCCCGCCGGTGGCGGGGCCTTCGTCGTGCCCGGGACTCAGCTGGTGAGCAGCCGGCAGACCGCCTGCTCCAGCACCTTCTGTGCCGTCCGGTCGTCGGAGGCCGACGCCGCCTCACCCAGGGCGGGCGCGATCGTCTCCCCGTGCTCGAAGCGGTCGACGACCCGCGGGTCGACGTAGCTGGCCTTGCAGACCGCCGGGGTGTTGCCCAGCGTCTCCGACACCCGCTCGTAGGCCTGTTTGACCACCCGCTTGCGGGCGGTCTTCGTCGCCGGCTGCGGCGTCTCGGCGAGCGAGGCGGCCATCAGCACCGTGGCGTTCCAGGTGCGGAAGTCCTTCGCGGTGATCTCCGCGTCGCTGATCTCCTTGAGGTAGCCGTTGACCTCGGTACTGGTCACGTCGTGCCAGGCCCGGCCGGGACCGGTCGGGTCGTCGACCCAGTAGCCGAGCAGCTCCTCGCCGGTGTCCTCCGGCCGCTTGAGCAGCTCCCGGACGACGTCGGCCGTCGGCCGGTCGGTGAGCTCGACCTCCCGCTCGATGCCGCCCTTGGCGGTGTAGGAGAAGAACACCCGCTCGCCGCGCACCCGCACGTGATCCCGGCGGAGCGTGGCCAGGCCGTAGGTGCCGTTGTCCTCCGCGTACTGCTCGCTGCCGACCCGGAAGGCGCCGAGGTCCAGCAGGCGCACGGCGGCGGCGAGCACCCGCTCCCGGGTGAGCCCGCTGCCGGTGACCGCCTCGACCACCGCCTCACGGACGTCGGGCAGCTGGTGGGCGATCTCCAGCACCCGCTCGTGCTTCTCGGCGTCGCGGCGCGCGCGCCACGCGTCGTGGTAGCGGTACTGGCGCCGGCCCGCGGCATCCACCCCGGTGGCCTGGATGTGCCCGTTGGGCCAGGGGCAGATCCAGACGTCCTGCCACGCCGGCGGGATGGCCAGGGCCCGGACCCGGTCCAGACGCTCGTCCCGGATCAACGAGCCGTCGGAGTCGTAGTAGGCGAAACCGCGACCGGCGCGCCGGCGTCGCCACCCGGGGCCGTGCACGTCGCTGCGGCGGAGTCTCACGTCCCGGGAGATGCGCACCGTCGGCGTTCCCCAAACCGCGCCGCCGGCGACGTCACCCCCTCAGCGCAGCTCGACCAGGCCCGCCAGCCCGCTGATGTCCAGGATGTGCCGGGTGACGCCGCCCTCGGGTGCGTGCACGAGCAGCCGCCAGCCCTCGTCACCGGCGATCCGCGCCATGGCCAGGACGACGCGCACCGCCGCGCTGCTGAACAGCGTCACCGCCGTGAGGTCCAGCTCCACGCGACCGGTGCCGCCGTGGCTGGCCTCCAGCAGCCGGATGCGCATCCGCTCGGCGCCGATGAGGTCCACCACGCCGGACACCCGGACCACCGGCCGCTCGCTCGCGCGGTCCACGACGACCTCGGCGGTGCTGGCCTCCGCGTGCCGCTCCTCGATCTCGTCCGGGCTGCGGCGAAGCTGCATGCTCAGCGTGACGGTGGTCCCGTGCTCACCCTGCAGCACCACGCCGTCGACCAGCTGCCGCATGATCAGCAGCCCGCGACCGCGGTCGCCGGGGTCACGGTCCGGCGGCCGCCAGCGGCCCTCGTCGCGGACGGTGACGGTCAGCAGCCCGTCGACGTCGACGGCCGCGGTGACATACATGCGGCCCGGCTCGGTGCCGCGGTAGGCGTGCTCGGCGGCGTTCGCGCAGGCCTCCCCCACCGCCACCATGACGCCCACCCGGTCCTGCTCGCCCATGCCCAGCGCCGTCAGCCAGTTCACCAGCCGCCGGCGAACCGCCGGCAGCGACGCGGGGACGGCGGACAGGTCGAGGTCCAGGCTCGCCGTCCCCTCCGCCCGGCGGTGTGCCACGAGGACGGCGATGTCGTCGGGCCGCTCCGGCGCGTCCAGCAACCGCTCGACGACGGCGGCGGCCAGTCCGGCCGACCCCTCGCCGTCGAGGGCGCCGGACCCGGTCAGCGCCTCGCGGGCGACCTGCGCCAGCCGGTCCAGGCCGTGGGCCGGCGGCGGCCCCCAGGCGGTGACCGCCCCGTCGGAGTAGAGGACGAGCGTGGCCCCCAGCTCCAGCTCCGCGGTGGCGACGACCGTCGGCGCCCCCGGGAGGCTGCCCAGCGGTGGACGGGCGGTGAGCGGCAGGTAGGAGGTCGTCCCGTCGGCCCGCACGAGCAGCGGCGGGGGGTGCCCCGCGGCGGCGTAGGTCAGCCGGCCCGTGGCGGCCTCCAGCACGCCGTAGAACACCGAGGCGCCCTCGACGTCCTCCATCTGGGCGGCGAACGCGTCGAGGGCGGCCACGACCGCGGCCGGCGACGGGTCACGCAGCGCCACCGACCGCATGGCGCCGCGCAGCCGGCTCATCGCACCGGCGGCCGGGACACCGTGACCGACCGCGTCCCCGATCACCAGCGCCAGCCGGCCGCGCCCGAGCGGCACGGCGTCGTACCAGTCACCGCCCGCCGCGCGCACCGAACTGGCCCGGTGGTAACTGCCCGAGAGCCGGACGTCGGGCAGCAGGGGCAGCGTCGGCGGCAGCAGCGAGTGCTGCACCTGGTCGACCACGGCGGCCTCGGCGTCCGGACCGTCCTCCGACCCGTCGTGCGGTTGCTCGGCCTCGAACACGAGCAGCACCCCCGGCTCGCCACCGACGGTGAGGGGCTGCAGGACGACGTTGGCGGTCTGCCCGTTCGACCCGAGGACGCCGTGCAGCGTCTCCGTCCGGCCGGTTCGGGCAACGGTGTCGGCCACGTCGGCGACGCGGCGTCCGGCGACGGAGGGGAGGTCCGCGCGGGCCGTGCCCAGCTCCCGGGCGCGGGCGTTGGCCCAGACCGGTTCCAGCGCGGGCCCGGCGAGGCAGTAGATCGCCGCCGGGGCCTCCTCCATCGCGGCGACCAGCGCGGCTCCGCCCGCCTCCTGGACGGGACGGGACCCGCTGGGCGAGCTCCCCTGGCTGGTGTTCATCTGCGGCCAGGAAACAGCAGCGCCAGGGGGGCGGCAACCGCGCTCCCCCTGGTGGGGGCGGGGGTTTGGTGCCTCCCGGCAGTTGGGTACAGCATCCCTTCGGGCGCGTTGCCCGTCGGCGGCGCGCCGGTTCCGGCGATTCGTCGGGCAGGATGGTCTGCGAACCGCCCGGCGCCGGGCCCCGGCGCCGGGCGCGGAACGCACGAGATGAGGAGCAGACGACGGATGGTGGACTCGAGGGGTGCCCTCGCGCACGACGGGCGGCGCGCCGAGCGACTGGAACTGCGGGTGCCCACCACCCCGACCCAGCTGCCCGCGGTGCGGGCCATGGCCGGTGACCTGGCGATGCGGATGGACTACGACCTCGACGCGGTCGAGGACCTCCGCCTGGCCGTGGACGAGGCGTGCGCGACGCTGGCCTCGGTGGTGTCCGGTGACCGGCGGCTGACCGTCGTGTTCGAGACGACCCGGGCCGGCCTGCACATCGACGCCTGGGTGCCCACCGTCGAGGGCACCGACGTCCCCCGCGACGGCTTCGGCTGGGCGGTGCTGCACACCCTGGTCGACAACGTCGAGGCCGGGCCGGCCACGCAGGCGACCGTGCCGGCCGGCGACGGCTCCGCCGCCGCGGTCGCGCTCATCTCGATGGACAAGTTCCTGCCGGGCCAGCACCCGGACCAGCTGCTCGGTGGCGCGGGCCAGAACGTCTCGGTCGCGCGGTGACCCGGGGGGCGACCGCGAGGTCCCAGACCGTCGAGGAGGACACCCTGCGCGACGAAGATTCCCCGACCGCCCCGCGAGGGACACCGGGAGGGGTCGCGTCCGAGGAGCAGCCGGTATTGGTGCCCGACCCCCGCGTCGAGGCGGTACCGCCGACGGATGCCGCAGCGGAACCGGACGCTGCCGCCCATGCCCACGCCGAGGCCGACCCGGAGGTCGAGGTGGATCCCGAGGTCGCGGTCGAGCCCGACGCCGTCCCGGTGTCGGACAACCGCCGCCGCGCCGAGCGCACCGCCCCCCTGTTCGCGGAGCTGGCCACGCTGGAGAAGGGCGACCCCCGGCGGGAACGGCTGCGGGAGATCCTCGTCGAGGAGCACCTGCCGCTCGTCCGCCACTTCGCCCGCCGGTTCAGCAACCGCGGTGAGCCCTTCGACGACCTCCTGCAGGTCGGCACCCTCGGCCTGATCGCCGCGATCGACCGCTTCGACCCCACCCGCGGCGTGGAGTTCCTCTCCTTCGCCGTCCCGACGATCACCGGTGAGATCAAGCGGCACTTCCGCGACCAGGGCTGGTCGGTGCGGGTGCCGCGCCGGCTGCAGGAGCTGCACCTGTCGCTGAACGCCGCCGTGGGTGAGTTGGCCCAGAAGAACGGTCGCGCCCCGACGCCGTCGGAGCTCGCCGAGCACCTGGGCATCCCGCGCGCGGAGGTGCTCGAGGGCCTCGCCGTCGCCAACGCCTACCGCAGCAGCTCGCTCGACGAGCGGCTCTCCGGCGAGGACGACTCCCCCACCCTCGCGGCCACCCTCGGCGAGGAGGACGCCGCGCTGGAGGGCGTCGAGTACCGGGAGTCGCTGCAGCCGTTGCTGGCCACGATCCCGGCCCGTGAGCGCCGCATCCTGATCCTGCGGTTCTTCGGCAACATGACCCAGTCGCAGATCGCCGCCGACATCGGCATCTCGCAGATGCACGTCTCGCGGCTGCTCAGCCAGACCCTCGCCAAGCTCCGCGAGGGCCTGCTCAAGGACTGAGTACCCCGTCGACCCACCGGTCGACGGGGTACCCGGAGCCGTTCCCGACCGGGCTGGAGCCGCTGCCCGTGTCCCGCTCGGGAACCCTCCGGGCCCCGCGACCGGTCCACCCCGCTCGGGAGCCGTTCCCGGCCGGGGTGGGCCTGTCTACGCGCGGGGCTGCGGGTCGTCGGGGACGTCGAACTGCTCCCGCACCGCGGGGTCCACGGCCGCCCCGCTGTGGCGGACGTCCTCGGTGACCTGGGACAGCGGCGGCGGGGTCGGGATGGCCGGTGTGCTGTCGGAGATGCTGGACAGCTCGATCCTCGCCTCCGGCTGGTCGGCCGCCCGCGGCAGCTGCGACTCGAACCAGCTCGAGGTGTCCAGCCCGCCGTCCTTGGGCCCGGTCCCGCCGTTGGCCGACGGGCCGACGTCCATCCACGACTTCCCGCCCTCGGCGCCGCCGAGGGTGGCCAGCCCCTCCAGGGCCTTGCTGAACTCGCTGGGGACGATCCACATCTTGTTGGCGTCGCCCTGGGCGATCTGCGGCAGCGTCTGCAGGTACTGGTAGGCCAGCAGCCCCTGGTCGGGCTTGCCGTCGTGGATGGCCTGGAACACCGTCTCGATCGACTTCGCCTGGCCCTGCGCCTGCAGGAACAGCGCCGCGCGCTCACCCTCGGCGCGCAGGATGCGGCTCTGCCGCTCGGCCTCCGCCTCGAGGATCGCCGCCTGCTTCTTGCCCTCGGCCGACAGGATCGCCGCGGCCTTCTCACCCTCGGCCGTCGTGATCGCCGACTGCCGGGCGCCCTCGGCGGTGAGGATGATGGCGCGCTTGTCGCGGTCGGCGCGCATCTGCTTCTCCATGGAGTCCTGGATGGAGGGCGGTGGGTCGATCGCCTTGATCTCCACGCGGGCCACCCGCAGACCCCACGGGCCGGTGGTGCCGTCGAGCACCGAGCGCAACTGGCTGTTGATGCCGTCGCGGCCGGTCAGGGCGCCCTCCAGGTTCAGCCCACCGACGACGTTGCGCAGCGTCGTCGTGGTCAGCTGCTCCATGCCGGTGATGTAGTTCGCGATGCCGTAGACGGCCAGCCGGGGATCGGTCACCTGGAAATAGACGACGGTGTCGATGCCCACCTGCAGGTTGTCGGCGGTGATCACCGGCTGCGGGGGGAAGGAGATGACCTGCTCCCGCAGGTCGATGGTGGCGCGGACGCGGTCGATGAACGGCACGAGGATCGACAGGCCCGGGGAGAGCGTGCGGCTGTAGCGGCCGAGCCGCTCGACCACCTTGGCCTGCGCCTGCGGCACGATCGTCACGCTCTTGGCGATGACGACGATCGCCAGCAGGGCGATCACGATGAGGGCGATCAGGGCGGGCGTCACGGGGTGTTCCCTTCGTCAGGGGGGTGGAACGGGTCCGGGGGCGGGTCACTCCAGCTCGAGGGCGTCTCCCACGACGGCGGTGGCACCGTCGACCTGCAGGATCCGCACGGTGGTGCCGACCGGGAAGTGCTCGCCGCCGTACTGGCTGCGCGCGGTCCACTCGTCGGCGCCCAGCCGGATGCGCCCGCCGTGCCCGTCGACGGCCTCGGTGACCTTCGCCGTCCGGCCGATCAGGACGGCCACACCGTCGAGCTGCTCGGGCGTCCGGTCCACCAGGTGCCGCTTGGCGAGCGGACGCACGAGGACCAGCAGCAGCGCCGAGACGACGATGAACCCGACCAGCTGCAACACCACCGGCCCGCCGAGGAGGGCCACCGTCATCCCGCCCAGCGCGCCTCCGGCGAACATGAGCAGCACGAGGTCGAGACTCGCCATCTCCCCCGCGGCGAACAGGCCCGATGCGATGAGCCAGAGCAGCCAGGCGTCCACACCGTCACTCTCCCAGACCGGAACCGGAGAGTGATCGATCTCAACACCATCGTCACCATTCCGGGCCCCGACATAACCTCGCTGGGTGCACGACTTCCCCGCCGGCCGGTTCGCGGTCTGGGCGACCGCCTGGCTCACCGGCCGTTCCTCCTACGACGAGGCACTGGACGCGCTGCTCGGCGAGACCGCGCACCGGGTGTCCGGGCTGCCCGGCACCGACGAGGCGGTCCCCCTCGGCTGGGCGCTGACCGCGCTGCGCGGTCTGGGCGAGCGCCGGTTCCGGCTGGTCCTCCCCGTGCCCGGCGACGTCCGCGGGCTCCCGCGCGCCCCGGGCCTCCAGGAGCTGGCGCTGGAGGCCGGGCAGGCGGCCGTCGGGGAGCGCCTCACCCTGGTCCCCGAGCCCCTCGGCCCCGAGGCGGTGCAGTGGACGGCGTTCCCGCTGGACGGCGTCCCGTCGGCGCCGCCGCCGGTGGAGGGTTCGCTGCGCGCGGTGTCCGGGACACTGGACCTCGCCGTGGGGGACGCCGCCCGCGCGCTGGTCGCCCTCGACCTCGCCCGCTGGCACCCGGAGGTACCCGCGCTGCTGGCCGGGCTGGCCCGGCCGGCGCACGTGCCGGGGATGCCGCCGGGCACCGACCCCGTGGCGCTGTCGGTGCTGGCCCGCGCGCAGCGGCTGGCGCGGGTCCTCGACCTGGCGCTCACCGACGCCCCCGGCGGGGCGGTGACGCACACCCAGGCCGCCGCCCGGGACGACGCGCTGCGCCCGCTGGCCGACGCCGTCCGCGAGGCGGTCACCGCCGCCTTCAACGCCGTCCCGAGATGAGTTGACGCTCAGGAGTCGATCACCGTCGTCCGGCGGCGGCCATCGGCGAGCCGGCCGACCACCCGACGATGATCAACTGCGGGTGGGGCGAGCGGGCCTCGCGACGAAACAGCACGCTGCGGGGCAGTTGGTGCCCAGCCGCGGGACGGTGCCGGCGCGGCGCTCCCGCACCAGCTCCCGCACCGTGGCGACGAAGGCCGGGTGCGTGCCGGCCGTCCCCGCGCGGGCGAAGGCGAGCCCCAGCTCGGCGGCGGTCTCCCGTGCCTCGTTGTCCAGGTCCCAGATGACCTCGAGGTGGTCGCTGACGAAGCCGACCGGGAAGAGGACGACCGCCCGCTCCCCCGCCGCGGCCAGCGCGCGCAGGTGGTCGTTGACGTCGGGCTCCAGCCACGGCACCGACGGCGGGCCGCTGCGGCTCTGCCAGACCAGGTCGAACGACCGGCCCGGCGCGGCGGCGTCCACGACCTGCTGAGCGGCGGCCATGAGCTCGGCCTCGTAGGCGTGGCCCTCGGGGCCGGCGACGGCGGCCATCGTGTCCGGGATGCTGTGTGCCGTCGCCACCAGCCGGGCGGTGTCGCGGACGTCGTCGGGCAGCGACGCCAGCGCGGCGGCCAGCGCGTCGGCGTTGGCCCGGACGAAGCCGGGGGCGTCGAAGTAGTGCGGGAGCTTCTCGGCCGTCGGCGCCCCCGGCCCGGACGCGGCGCGGGCCCGGGCGACGTCCTCGTGGTACTGCCGGCAGCCCGACGCCGAGGCGTAGGCCGAGGTGGCGAAGACGTAGACGTGCTCGATGCCGTCGTCGGCCATCTGCACCCAGGCGTCCTCGACGTAGGGCGCCCAGTTGCGGTTGCCCCAGTAGACCGGCAGGTCCACCCCGGCGGCGGCGAGGTCGGCCTCGACGGCGGCGATCAGCGCCTTGTTCTGGTCGTTGATCGGGCTGACGCCGCCGAAGTGGTGGTAGTGCTCGGCGACCGCTTCGAGCCGCTCGCGCGGGATGCCGCGGCCGCGGGTGACGTTCTCGAGGAACGGCATGACGTCGTCGGGCCCCTCGGGGCCGCCGAAGGACAGCACCAGCAGCGCCTCGCGCCGCCCGGGCGGTGCCGGCCGGTCCGACGGCGGGACGCCCCCGTTGTTGCGGACGGCGAGCGAGGGGTCCTCGTCGGGGCGCTGGCCGGGGTGGAGGTCGACGTCGGTGGCGCGGGGCACGGGTGTTCTTCTCTCCGGGGGCGGGAACGGATGCGGCTCACACGCCGACGGCGTGGCTCTGTGACCGTTCACACGCCTACGGCGTGGAACCCCCCGTCCACGTGCACGATCTCGCCGGTGGTGGCGGGGAACCAGTCCGACAGCAGGGCGACGACGGCCTTGCCGGCGGGCTCGGTGTCGGTGACCGACCAGCCCAGCGGGGCGCGTCCCTCCCACGCCTCCTCGAACTGCGCGCTGCCCGGGATCGACTTCATGGCCATGCTGCGCAGCGGCCCGGCCGCGACCAGGTTCACCCGCACGCCCTCCGGTCCGAGCTCGCGGGCCAGGTAGCGGGAGGTCGACTCCAGCGCAGCCTTGGCCGCGCCCATCCAGCCGTAGACCGGCCAGGCGACGGTCGCGTCGAAGGTGAGCCCCACGACCGAGGCGGTGTCGCCGAACAGCGGGCGGCAGGCGTTGGTCAGCGAGGCCATCGACCAGGTCGACACCTGGAACGCCGTCGCCGCGTGCTCCCACGCGACCTCGGGGAAGCCCTCCCCCATCGCCTCCTGCGGGGCGAAGCCGATCGAGTGGACGACGCCGTCGAGGCTGTCGCCGACGTGCTCGCGCAGCCGGTCGGCGAGGGTCGACAGGTGCTCGGTGTCGGTGACGTCGAGCTCGACCACCGGCGCCTCCTGCGGCAGCCGCTTGGCGATCCGCTGGCACAGCGACAGGGCGCGACCGAAGTTGGACAGGACCACGGTGGCGCCCTGCTCCTGCGCGATACGGGCGGTCGCGTACGCGATCGACGCCTCGGTGAGGACCCCCGTGACCAGGATCTTCTTGCCCTCGAGGATGCCCATCAGTGCCCCATTCCCAGTCCGCCGTCGACCGGGACGACCGCCCCGGTGATGTAGCCGCCCGCGTCGCCGGCCAGGAAGCGCACGACGCCGGCGATCTCCTCCGGCGAGGCGTACCGGCCCAGCGGCACCTGCCCGAGGATCTCCTGCTGGCGCTTCTCCGGCAGCTGCGCGGTCATGTCCGTCTCGACGAAGCCGGGTGCCACCACGTTGGCGGTGATGCCGCGGCTGCCGAGCTCCCGGGCGATCGAGCGGGCCAGGCCGACCAGGCCGGCCTTGCTCGCCGCGTAGTTGGTCTGCCCCGCCGAGCCCAGCAGGCCCACGACCGAGGAGATGAAGACCATCCGGCCCTTCCGCGCCCGCACCATCTTGGCCGCGGCCCGCTTGGACACCCGGTAGGCGGCGGTGAGGTTGGCGTCGAGGACGTCGGTGAAGTCCTCCTCCTTCATCCGCATGAGCAGGCCGTCGCGCGTGATGCCGGCGTTGCTCACCAGCACCTCCACCGGCCCCTGGTGCTCCTCGACCTCGCTGAAGGCCCGGTCGACGTCGTCGGCACTGGTGACGTCGCACTGCACACCGAACAGCCCGTCGGGGACGCCGCTGCCGCGGTGGGTGACCGCCACCGCGTCGCCCTGCTCGGCGAAGGAGCGGGCGATGGCCAGCCCGATCCCCCGGTTGCCCCCGGTCACGAGCACCGATCTGCCCACTGCGTCACTCCCCTGCGCCGACCGCACCGTCGGGCACCGAACCTAGTCGGTCGGCGCAGGTCACACCTCCGCGCGAGCAGGTCGGCGGCCGGGAGGCGCGACCGAGCCGACGGCATGGCATGGTGCCGTGATCGAGCTGGTGGGGGACGCGATGACAGCCAATCGGGCGCAGCGCCCGGTGATCGCCGGGGTCGACGGGTCCGAGGTCTCCGTCCGGGCCGCCCGGCTCGCGGCAGCAGCAGCTCGCCGGCGCGCGGCGCCGCTGCACCTGCTGCACGCCTCGCTCGGCGTCACCGATCTCCTGGGCACCCGGGCCGATGCCGTCCTGCGTAAGGTCGCGGACTCCCTCGCCGGGACCGACAGGGACGTCGAGGTGAGCTGGTCGATGGAGCAGGGCGACCCGGCGGACGTCCTCCGCGCCGTCTCCGCGGCGGCCCAGTTGCTGGTCCTGGGCGGCGGCCGGCGCGCCGGCCGGGTCGGCGGTCCGTCCATCGGGTCGACGGCGAAGGGTGTCGCCGCCTCCGCCCGTTGCCCGGTCGTGGTCGTGCCCGACACCACGACGTCGATCGTCGTCCGCGGCCGCCGTTCGGTGGTCGTCGGCGTCGAGGGACGCCGCGGCGAGGACGCCGAGGAGGACCGCGGCACGGAGGAGGTGCTCGGGTTCGCCTTCCGGGAGGCCTCGATCCGGCGCACGGACCTCGTCGCCGTCCACGCCTGGCGCGACCTCCCCGTGACGACGGAGTACGAGTCGGAGGGCCCTCTGGTCGACTGGGCCGCCGTCCGCAGCGACGAGGAACGCGTGCTGAGCACCGCGCTGGCCGGCTGGCAGCAGCGGTGGCCCGACGTCCTGGTCCGGGAGGTGATCGTCCGGGACCGGACTGCCCACGGCCTGCTCGCCGCGGCGCTGACGGCGGAGCTGCTCGTCGTCGGGCACCGCCGGCGCGGGCCGATCGCGACGATGCGGTCGACCACGCGCGCCGTCCTCCACCGAGCCACCGGCCCCGTGGCCGTGGTACCGATCGAGCCCCCGTGACGTCGGCGGCTCACCCCCGCCCGACGACCGCGCGCCGCGCACGGGTCGCCGCGGCGAGCTCGGCGAGCGCCACCTCGGTCGTGTCGAGGTCGATGCACGCGTCGGTGACGCTGGTGCCGTACTGGAGCCGCTCCGGGTGGCGGCGGTCGAGGTCCTGCCTCCCGGCGACGAGGTTGCTCTCCAGCATCACGCCGCGGATCGCCCGCTCCCCGCCGGCGAGCTGACCGGCGAGGTCCCGCACGACCTCGATCTGGCGCCGGTGGTCCTTCTGGCTGTTGCCGTGGGAGGCGTCGACCACGACCACCTCCGGCAGGCCCCGCCCGGCCAGCTTCCGCCTGGTCTCGGCGATGTGGGCCGCGGAGTGGTTGGGGCCGCTCCTGTCGCCCCGCAGGATGACGTGGGCGGTGTCGTTGCCGGTCGTCGAGAGCTGAGCGCTCACCCCGTGGTGGTCGACACCCAGGAACTCGTGGGGCGCACGCGCGGCCACGACGGCCTGGATCGCGGCGTCGATGCTCCCCTCCGGGGAGTTCTTGAAGCCGACGACGGACGAGAAGCCGGACACCCGCTCCCGCGCCGTCTGGTCGGTGACGTTGCGCGCGCCGACGCCGTTGTAGGTGACCAGCCCGTTGACGTACTGCGGCGTCAGCGCGTTGAGCGGTTCGGCCGCGACCGGCACGCCGAGCTCGGTGATCCGGCACATGAGCATCCGGGTCGCGACCAGGCCGACGCTGATCCGGCTCGATCCGTCGAGGAACGGGTCGTAGGCGAACCCCTTCCAGTCGACCTCGGTCCGAGGCTTCTCCGTGTAGGTCCGCATGAGGATCTCGAGGTCCCGGCCGTGCCGCTCCCGCATGCGGGCGAGGAACGCGGCGTACTCCAGCGCGGCGGCCGGATCGTGGATGGAGCACGGGCCGGCGATGACGGCCAGGCGGTCGTCGGCACCCTCGACGACGGCGGTCACGGCCCGGCGCCCGGTTCGCGTCGTCGCGACGGACCCGGGCGACAGCGGGACGACGGCCGCCACCGCGGCCGGCGTGACGACGACGCTCAGGCCGGTGATGCGGGCGTTCACCAGCCCGGAGAGGTCGACGGGGTCCGCGGGCTCGACCCCCAGCCGCTGCTGGACCCCCGGCAGCAGTTCGGTGAGCGCCGCGTCGATCTGCGCGTTCACCCGGGTCTGGACATCGAGCAGGAGGTCGGCGATCCGGGTCGCGTCCTCCAGGATCCGGTCAGCCGGAATGGGAGCCTCCTCGGTCGTTCCCCACGTCCACGACCTCGAGGAGGCGCGGACCCGCGCGGCCACCCGCACGACCGGGCGCCGACCACGGCCAGTGTGCCGTCAGGCTCCCGGGCGATGACTCACCGGCCCTGCCGACGCTCGGCCGCGGCAGCGGAGACGACCAGGAGCGTGCCCGCGGCCAGGAAGGCCGTCAGCGTCCCGGCGGCCTCGCTGAGCACACCGAGCGCGACGGCGCCGACGGCCTGACCGACGGTGAGCCCGATGAACAGGACGGCCGTCGCGCCCGCCGCGGCGGCGGGGACCCGCTGCGCGCCCCAGGCGAGCAGCACGCCGCTGAGCGCGACGAAGGCGCTGCCGAAGCACGCGAGGGCGATCGCGGCGGGGACCACGGCCCCCGGGAGTGCACCGAGCAGGACCGTGCCCGCGGCGGCGGCCAGCACGGTGGTCCGCCACGCGACGCGCAGGCCGACCCGTCGGACCAGCACGCCGCTGAGCCCGCCGAGCAGGCCGGCCGCCCCGAGGAGGCACCACAACAGACCGGTGACCGCGGGGGGCAGCCCCCCGTCGGCGGTCATGAGGTCCCGGGCGAAGGTCCACACGCCGGCGCAACCGGCGCCGGCCAGGAGCGCGGCGACCAGCGGCCGGCCGAGCCGTGGGGCCAGCGCCCGCTCGTCCGGGTCCGTGCCACCACGACCGGCCGGGCCCTCCGGTACCGAGCGCCAGCGGGTGCGGCGGTCGGCGCACGCGGTGACCAGCAGCGACACGACCGCGAACCCCGCCCACGACCAGCGCCAGGCCTCGGGGACCGACAGCACCAGCAGCCCGCCGCCGACCACGCCGGCGCCCGTGCCGCCGTTCACCAGGCCCTGGGCCCGCGGCTGGTCCGGGAGGGGGATCGTGTGGGCGACGGCGGCGACCAGGGCCGGGGTGGCGGCGCCGGCGCCGCTCCCGGCGATCAACGCGCCCGTGGCCAGCGAGGCCCCGTCCCAGGCGGCGGCCACGAGGATCGAGCCGAGCGCCGCACTGCCGCCGGCCGCCCACAGGGCCCGGCGGGCCCGCCCTCCCCCGACGAGGCGGCTCGCCACCACGGCCGCGCCGCAGTAGCCGACGTAGCCGCCCGCCGCGATGGCGCCGGCAGCGCCGGGCGAGAGCCCGAAGGCGGCGCGGAACTGCGGCAGGTAGAGGCCGTAGCCGTAGCGGGCCAAGCCGTAGGTGACGGCGATGACGGCTGCGCCGGAGACCACCAGGGCCGCTCCGCGGGCGGTCTCCGTCGAGGACCGTAACGATCGTTTTGGCATAACGATCGTTACGCTAGAGCGATGACGAGGGCAGCGGCCAGTCGACCGGCGCGCGAGCGGCTGCTGGCTGCGGCGGGCGAGCTCTTCTACGAGTCCGGCATCGCCGCGACCAGCGTCGACGCGGTCCTGGCTCGCGCCGGCGTGTCCCCCGCGACGATGTACGCCCACTTCGCCGGGAAGGACGCCCTGGTGGCCGCCTACCTCGAGCAACGGCACGAGGTGTGGCGGCGGACCTGGGACGCGGTCCTGGCCGAGCGCGAGGACCCGGTCGAACGGCTGCTGTCGCTGTTCGACGCGGTCGGCCGGTACCGGTCGCACGAGGGCAACCGGCGGGGCTGCGCCTTCCTCGCGGCGGCCACCGAGCTGCCGGCCGACCACCCGGGACACCGGTGGCTGGAAGCGGACACCCACCTGCTCGTGGAGCGCCTGCGCACCCTGGCGTCCGCCGCCGGCGTCCCGGACCCGGACGACGCCGCAGCCACGCTCCTGTTGCTCTACGACGGCGCGCTGGACCGCTTCGCCCGCGCCGCCACGACGCCCGGCCTCCCCGACGACGACCCGCTGGTCCGCGCCCGCGCACTCGCCGCGACGTGGGTCGACGCGCAGCTCGCCGGCCGACGGCGGACCTGAGGCCGGCGCCCGTGGCGCACCGGCCCCTGCCGCGTCGGTCGACGGGGCACGCTCAGGTGACGGTGAAGTGACCGTTCATGCTGGGGTGCGGATCGCAGATGTAGCGGTACTCACCCGGCTCGAAGGTGACCACCCAGAGGGTCTCCACCTTCTCCCCGGGGCCGGTCTTCTCGTCGACCGCCCCGTCCCCACCACTGAGGTGGAAGTTGTGGTCGGCGGTCCGGTCCGTCACCTCGATGTTGTACTCGCCGGCGGGCAGCTGCGTCACCGGATCGCCGTTCTCGTCGACCAGGTCGATCTCGAAGGCGTCCGGGGACTCTTCGGTGCCGACGGTCGCCTGCAGTGTCGGCGCCCCGGCGACCGAGGTGTCCGAGGGATTCGGGTCCTCCTGGCTACACGCAGCGGCCAGCAGGAGGAGGACTGCCAGAGTCCCTCCGGTCGTAGGTCTCATCTCAGCTCCCGGGTCTCGCTGCCCGTCCGGGTGAGCCGGAGCTCGCTCGATGTCGGGTCACGCCCGCTGTGACGGTGGACCTCCCACTTCCGGCGGGGGAGGTCGCTGCTGATGGGTCTACTCCCCTTCCTCCACGACGGCGGCCGAAATCGTCCACCGGCTGAAACACGTGCCGCCGCGTCGCGCCGACCCAGCCCCTCCCCCCTCGTGGTCGAGAAGCTCCACCGCCGCCCTGCTGAACACCCACCGTGCAGTCCAGCGGAACGGACGCAGCGTCGGACACAGAGACGGCCGCGGCCGAACGGGGCCTGGAGCGCCACCGACCGGCGGCATCCTCAGCCGCAGCGGGATACGAGCTGCCTCGTAGTCTGCCGGTGTGCGAGCCGTGCAGATCACCCGCTTCGGCGGCCCCGAGGTCCTCGACGTCGTCGACCTGCCCGACCCGGTCCCCGGTGAGGGGCAGCAGCTGTTCGACGTCTCCTCGGCCGGGGTGAACTTCGCCGACACCCACCAGGTCGAGAACAGCTACCTCGCCCCGCAACAGCTGCCCCTGGTGCCCGGCGCGGAGTTCGTCGGGACCCCGGCAGGTGGGGGGCCCCGGGTGGTCGGGCTGCTCGACGGCGGCGGCTACGCGGAGAAGGTGGCCGCACACCCGCGCCTGACGTGGCCGGTGCCCGACGGTGTGACCGACGAGCAGGCACTGGCCGTCGTCCTCCAGGGCGCGACCGCCTGGCACCTGCTGCGCACCAGCGCGCACCTGGCCGCCGGGGAGACCGTCGTCGTCATCGCCGGCGCCGGCGGGGTCGGCTCCCTGGCGGTCCAGCTGGCCAGGCGGTGGGGCGCCGGGCGGGTCATCGCCACCGCCTCCAGCGCCGAGAAGCGGGCGCTGACCGAGGAGCTGGGCGCCGACGCCAGCGTCGACCCCGCCCTCGCCGACGACGACCCGAAGGCCTTCACCGCCGCGCTGCGCGACGCCAACGGCGGCCGGCCGGTGGACGTCGTCCTGGAGATGACCGGCGGCAACGTCTTCGCCGGGTCCCTGTCCGCGCTGGCCCCCTTCGGAAGGCTGGTCACCTACGGCATGGCCTCCCGCCAGGAGACCCGGACCGTGCCGCCGGGTGCGCTCATGCAGCGCAGCCGCGCCGTCATCGGCTTCTGGCTGGCCCACTGCATGACGCGGCCGCAGATGATGGACGACGCGATGACCGAGCTGCTGCCGCTGGTGGCCGAGGGTGCGCTCAGGCCGATCGCCGGGGGCCGCTACCCACTGACCGCCGTCCGGGAGGCCCACCAGGACCTGCTCGCCCGCCGCACCACCGGCAAGCTCACCCTCGACCCTGCGCGGTAGCGCGGCGGCCCCGTCCCGGGTCCCGGCCCGAGCCTGCGAGGGGTGGCGAGGACCGGGTCCGCCTTCACACGAGGCGGTTGGTCCAGAGCAGGCTGAGGACGAGGCCCACCAACGCGACGAGCACGCCGGCGCGGACGAACCAGTAGCTGACGTCGCGCGGTTCGGTCGTGTAGCCGATCTGGCTGCCGAGGTCCTCGTAGACCTGCTCGAGCTCCGCGGCGCTGGCCGCCTCGCTGTAGCTGCCGCCGGTCTCGTCGGCGACCCGCTCCAGCGTCTCGCGGTCCACCGGCACGGGCACCCGCTCACCGTCGAGGTCGAGGGTGCCGTAGTCGGTGCCGAACGCGATGGTGGAGACCGGGATGCCGGCGTCGACGGCGGCGCTGATCGCCTGGGTGTCGTCGCGGCCCACGGTGTTGTAGCCGTCGGACAGCAGCACGATCCGCGCCGGGGGTAGGTCCTCCTCGGGCGCGTCCAGCGTCGCCTGGTAGTTCTGCACCGCGGTCAGCGACGTGAACACCGCCTCGCCGATCGCGGTCGACTCGGCCAGGTCCAGGTTGTCGATCGCCGCGCGCACCTGCCCGCGGTCGGTGGTCGGCGTGACCAGCGTGGTCGCCGTCCCGGCGAAGGACACCAGGCCGAGGTTGATCCGCGCCGGCAGGACGTCGACGAACTGCTTGGCCGCCGTCTGCATCGCCTCGAACCGGCTCGGCTCGATGTCGGTGGCCTGCATCGACAGCGAGACGTCGACGGCCATGACCACCGTGGCCCGTTCCCGCGGCACGCGGACCTCGGTGGAGGGGACGGCGAGCGAGACGAGCAGCGCGGCCATCCCGAGCGCCACCAGCCCGAAGGCCAGGTGCCGCCGCCACCCGGGCCGCTTGGGCACCAGGGTGTCCAGCAGGGCGACGTTGGTGAACCGGGCCGCGTAGGCCTTGCGGCGCAGCTGCAGCACCACGTACAGCGCGACCAGCGCCACGACGGCGAGCAGGGCGAGCAGCCACAACGGGGCCTGGAAGGTCATCGGGCGGCTCCTCCGCGGTCGCGGCAGGACGTCGGGATCGAGGATGTCATCGCGACGCGCCCCCGGAGCCGGCGCGCCGCCGGTCCGCGACGAAGCGGACGACGTCCATCAGCCAGTCGCGGTCGGTGCGCAGCTGCAGGTGCCCGGCGCCGGCCCTCCGCAGGGCCGCGGCGACCTCCGCGCGCTGGGCCGCGGCACCGGCGGCGAAGCGGGCGCGGAACTCCGCGTCCCCGGTCGGCACCTCCATCGTCTGCCCGCTCTCGGGGTCGACGACGGTGAGCAGGCCGACGTCGGGCAGCTCCAGCTCCCGGGGGTCCACCACCTCGATGGCGAGCAGCTCGTGCCGCCCGGACAGGCCGCGCAGGGGGCGTTCCCAGTCGGCGGTGCCCCGCGCGTCAGAACCGAGGAAGTCCGAGACCACGACGACCAGCCCGCGGCGGCGCTGCGGCCGGCGCAGGGACTCCAGGGCGGCGGCGAGGTCGCCGCGGCGGCCCCCGGTCGCGCGGGGTGTGGCGACGACGGCGCGCAGCAGCCGGTCGGCGGCCAGCCGGCCGGACGCCGCGGGGTAGCGGTCGACCCGCTCGCCGGTGGTAACGACCGCGCCGAGGCGGTTGCCGCCCCGGACGGTCAGGTGGCTGACCGCCGCCAGGCCGGCGATGGCGAGATCGCGCTTCTGGCAGCGCGCGGTGCCGAAGTCGAGGCTGGCCGAGAGGTCCACGACCGCCCACGTCTCCAGCTCGCGGTCGGCGACCGTCTCGCGCACGTGCGGCACCAGGGTGCGCGCGGTCACCGGCCAGTCCATCCGCCGGACGTCGTCGCCGGGGTGGTAGGTGCGCGAGTCGCCGGCCTCGCTGCCGGACCCCGGGACCAGCCCCAGGTGGTCCCCCTGGAGCAGACCGTCGAGACGGCGCCGGATGGTGAGCTCCAGCCGCTGCAGCAGGACGTCGGCCGGGCCCTCGGCGAAGTTCGGCGGCGCCCCGTCCCCCGATCCCGGGTCGATACCGGAGCCGGGCGTGGGCGCGTGCCGGGCCGGTTCCGGCTCCGCGGGCTCCGCCGTGCGGCGACGCAGGATCACGCCGGTGCGGACCCGCGTGCGAAGCCGTTCCCGGTGGGGCCGGATCCGCCGTACGGCGCCCCGCCCGGCTGGCCCTGGGGAGCCGGCTGACCCTCGGGACCCGCGGCGCCCTGACCGCCCGCCGCGCCCTGCGGACCGGACTGGCCGGGGCCGGGGCCGAACTGCGGCACGGGCTGCCCCTGCGGCAGCGGCTGGCCCTGCGGCGGACTGAACTGCGGACCCGGCTGGCCGGGAGCGAACTGCGGCTGCCCCGGGAGCGGCCCGAACTGGGGCACGGCCGGCCCGCCGGGCGCGCTCGGGCCGAAGCCACCGGCCCGCTGCCGAGGCGTCACCTGCGGCAGCGGCACGGTCTGCAGGATCCGCTTGACCACGTGGTCGGCGGGCACGCCGTCGGCCAGCGCGTCGTAGGAGAGCACCAGCCGGTGGCGCAGCACGTCGGCGGTGACGTCGAGGACGTCCTGGGGCAGCACGTAGTCCCGGCCACGGACCAGCGCCAGCGCCCGGCTGGCGGCGATCAGGCCGAGCGAGGCGCGGGGGCTGGCGCCGTAGGAGACCCACGCGGCGACGTCGTCCATGCCGTGCTCGCGCGGCGCGCGGGTGGCCACCACCAGGCGGACGACGTAGTCGACCAGCGCGTGGTGCACGAACACCTGCGAGGCGGTGTGTTGCATCCGGACGAGGTCGACGGGGCCGAGGACGGTGTCGGCCACCGGCGGCGTCGCGCCCATCCGGTAGATGATCTCGCGCTCCTCTTCCGGGCTCGGGTAGTCCACGAGCACCTTCATGAGGAACCGGTCGCGCTGGGCCTCGGGCAGCGGGTAGACGCCCTCGGACTCGATCGGGTTCTGGGTGGCCAGCACGAGGAAGGGGTCGGGCAGCGGGTGGGTGACACCACCGATGGAGACCTGCTTCTCGGCCATGACCTCCAGCAGCGCCGACTGCACCTTGGCCGGCGCGCGGTTGATCTCGTCGGTCAGCACGAAGTTCGCGAACACCGGCCCGAGCTCGGTGTCGAAGGCATCCTGGCCGGCCTTGTAGATGCGGGTGCCGATGATGTCGGCGGGCACCAGGTCGGGGGTGAACTGCAGGCGGGCGAACGAGCCGCCGACGACGGTGGCCAGCGTCTCCACCGCGAGGGTCTTGGCGACGCCGGGCACACCCTCCAGCAGCACGTGACCGCGGGCGAGCACCGCGACGAGCATCCGCTCGACCAGCCGGTCCTGCCCCACGATGACCCGCTTGATCTCGAACAGCACCCGCTCCAGGCGGGCCGCGTCGGCCGACGGCGGCACCGGTTGACCGGCGGCCGATGCGCCGGCGGGCTGCTCGAGGGGGGTGCTGGCGGCGCTGGTCACGCGGTCTCCTCGCTGGGGATCGTCCCTGTGGAGGACAAGTGTCCTACACGGACCTGGACGCTTCCCGGACGCGCGTCGTCCGCCCGCCCCGGGCGAGCCACGATCACCGCCAGACCGGCGCGCCGACCGTCCGCGTGGCGTGTGCGCACCCCTGCCCGCGGACCCCGCAGGCTGCTAGCCTCGATCCCGCGTCGGGCAGCTCCCCCCGTGGCTGCCCGACGCCCTCATGCCCGGCCTCCGGTCCCGCCACGAGCGGCGAGGGATGGGGAGGACGGGGTCCTCCCTCAGCCAGTGGGGCGGACGGCGCCGTAGTAGTCCGAGCCGAACCACATCGACGAGATCCTGACCACGTCGTTGCTCTGCGGCGCCTGGATGACCTGGCCGTTCCCGATGTACAGGGCCACGTGGTAGATCGACGTGTAGACGCTCCCGTTGGCCCAGAAGACCAGGTCCCCGGGCTGCAGGTCCGAGGCCGCCACGGTCCGGTCGCGGAACCGCCAGTACTGGTCCCGGCTGGTGCTGCCGATCGCGATGCCGACCGCGGCGTAGGCGTACTCGGTCAGGCCCGAGCAGTCGAAGCCGAAGATGCCGGTGTCCGGCGGGATGCCGTAGGACGGGCCCCGGCTGCTGCCGCCGCCCCAGCTGTAGGGCAGCCCACCCTGGGACTTCGCCGCCGCGATCGCGACCTGGACGGCCGACCCCGTGGGGGTCCCGGCCGTCGTGCTGCCGGTGGGCTTCGATGCGCCACCCGACGACGCGCCGCCCGAGGACGAACTCCCCGACGACGAGCCCCCCGAGGACGAGCTGCCCGACCCGGACGTGGTCGCCGGCGGGCGGGACTGCGCCGCCTGCTCCGCTGCCGCGGCAGCCGCCGCGGCGTCCCGGGCGCCCTCGGCGCCGTAGAGCACCTCCTGCGCCTCGGCGAGCTCGGCCTCCCACGTCTGGCGCCGCACGCTGAGCTCCGCGGTCAGCGCGCGGGCGGAGACCTCCTGCTGCTGGGCGGCGGCCAGGAGCTCCCCCGCCTGCGCCTCGAGCTCGGTGGCCTCCTGCACCGCCTCCCGGGCCGCATCCTCGGCCGCGGTGGCCTGCGCCTCGAGGACGGTCAGCTGGGTGACGACGTCCACGCGGTGCGAACCGGCGGCGTCGAGCAGCGCCGCCCGCTCCACCAGCTGGGCCGGGCCCTCGGCGCTCATCAGGGCCGCGGCGCCGGGGGTGGTGCTGCCCTGCATGTAACTGGACCGCGCGAAGGCGACGACCTGCGCCCGGCCGCGCGCGAGCTCGGCCTCGGCCTGCACGGCCGCCTCCGCGGCGGCGTCGGCCGCAGCCTGCGCCTCCTGCTGGGCGGCGCGGCGCTCCTCGTACTCCTGCAGCGCGATCTGCGCGGCTTGATGCGCCGCCGCGGCCGACGCCTCGGCCTGCGCCAGCTCCGCGCTGATGGCACCGACCTGCGCCGCGGCGGCATCCCGTTCGCTCCGGGCGGCGGCGACCGCGTCGTCCTCCGGGGTGGCGGACGCCGTCCCGGGCGCCAGACCCACGATCACGAGCGTGACGGCGGCCGTCCCGACGCCACGGAGCCACCGGGGACCCCGGCCCCTCGTGCGACTCCGGTCAGTACGTCCTGCGCTGTCCACGACCCGACCCCTCCTCGACCCTGCACCGACGCGCTCCGGGGAGCGCTTCCTGGTGCGGGATCGACCCGTCCGGTGAGGGGGTTGAGCACCCCCTCACCCGGAGGGGTGATGCCGGGTCAGTTGACCTGACGGTCGGACGTGGACCAGAACGCCTCGCGCAGTTTGAACTTCTGGATCTTGCCGGTGGCGGTGCGGGCGATCTCGCTGGTGAACTCCACCCGCTTCGGGGCCTTGTAGGTGGCGATCCGCTCGCGGCAGTGGGCGATGATCTCCTCCGCCGTCGCCGTCTGCCCCTCGGCGAGGACGACGATCGCGGTGACCATCTCCCCCCACTTGTCGTCGGGGACCCCGATGACGGCGACCTCCGCGACGGCGGGGTGGCTGAAGACGGCGTCCTCCACCTCGATGGAGGAGACGTTCTCGCCGCCGGTGATGATCACGTCCTTCTTGCGGTCGGAGATCGTGAGGTAGCCGCCCTCGTCGATCGTCCCGCCGTCCCCGGTGTGGAACCAGCCGCCCTCCAGCGCCTCGCCGGAGGCGTCGGGGTTGTTCCAGTACCCAGCCAGGACGGTGTTGCCCTGGGCCAGCACCTCCCCCGACTCGCTGGTGCTCAGCCGGATGCCCAGCGCAGGCACGCCCGCCCGGGACAGCCGCTTGGCCCGCTCCTCGGCGTCCAGGTGGTCGTACTCCTCCCGCGGGCGGTTGATGGTGAGCAGCGGCGCGGTCTCGGTGAGGCCGTAGATCTGGTTGAACTCCCAACCCAGCTCCGCCTCGACCCGGGCGATGGTGCGCGAGGGCGGCGGAGCGCCGGCGACGATGATGCGCACCCGGTCGCGACCGGGGATCTCGCCGTCCCAGTCGGCGGCGGCGTCGAGCACGGCGTTCCACACCGCCGGCGCACCGGCCATGACCGTCACGCCGTGTTGCTCGACCCGCCGCAGGATCTCCGGGCCGTCGACCTTGCGCAGCACCACCTGGCGGGCGCCCAGCCCGGCGGTGGAGTACGGCAGGCCCCAGCCGTTGCAGTGGAACATCGGCAGCGTGTGCATGTAGACGTCGCGGTCGCTGATCTGCATGTGCATGGCGAAGGTGACGGCGTTGACCCACTCGTTGCGGTGGGTCATCTGCACGCCCTTGGGCCGGGCCGTCGTCCCGCTGGTGTAGTTGATGGTGGCGATGGCGTCCTCGTCCGGCTCCGACCACGGCCGCGGCTCGGTGTCGAACCGCAGCAGCTGCTCGTACTCCTCGCCGGTGCTGAACTTGTGCTCGGCCTCCACGCTCTTGAGGGAGGCCTCGAGCTCCGGGTCGACCAGCAGCACCCGGGCGCCGCAGTGGCCGACGATGTAGCTGACCTCCTCCGGTTGCAGCCGGAAGTTGACCGGGACGGCGACCCGGCCGGACGACGGGACGGCGAGCAGGCACTCCAGCAGCCGGCCGGCGTTGTGGCTGACGATCGCCACCCGCTCACCCTCACCCACGCCGAGCGCGTCGAGCCCGGCCTGCAGGGCGCGTCCCCGCCGGGCCACCTCGCGGTAGGTGAGCTCGCCGGTCGAGGGCGCCGGCTGGTTGGGCTCGTCGACGATGCCGACGCGGTCGCCGTAGACCAGCTCGGCACGGTCCAGGAAGTCACGGGTGGTCAAGGGCACGCGCATGTCCGGCTCCCGGGTGCTGTGGCCGCCCCCGGACCGGGAGCCAGCCGCTGGACGTGGTCCCTGTCACGCTAGCTGGCACGGGGCGGATCGGGCAGGTCTCGGAACCCGCCGCGGTCAGCGGGCGACCAGGCGCGGCAGGGCGGTGCCGATCGGCTCGCGGACGACGAGGTCGGCGAGGGCGTCGTAGGGCGTGGGCTCGGCGTTGACGACGACGACCCGTGCGCCGGCGCCCGCCGCCAGGTCGGTGAGACCGGCCGCGGGGTGGACGGTGAGGGAGGTGCCGACGGCCAGGAACACGTCGCAGTCGGTGGCGGCCACGGCGGCGGCCTCGATGACCTCGGCGTCCAGGACCTGGCCGAAGCTGATCGTCGCCGACTTGAGGATGCCGCCGCAGCGCCGGCACGCCGGGTCGGCCTCGCCGGCATCGACCCGGGCCAGCGCGTCGGCCATCGTCGTCCGATCGCGGCAGGACAGGCACTCGACCTCGTGCACGGTGCCGTGCAGCTCCAGCACGAGCGCGGGCGAGGACCCGGCGGCCTGGTGCAGGCCGTCGATGTTCTGGGTGAGCAGCCCGCGCAGCCGGCCCTGCCGCTCGAGCTCGACGAGGGCCCGGTGCCCGGCGTTGGGGCGGACCTCTCCGACCTGCAGGTCGCGGCGCATCAGCCAGGCCCGGCGCCGGATGTCGGGGTCGGCCACGTAGTAGGACAGCGTCACGAGCTTCTCGGCGTCCGGGTCCCTCGTCCAGACGCCGTTCGGGCCGCGGTAGTCGGGGATGCCGCTGTCAGTGGAGATCCCCGCGCCGGTGAGCACGGTGACCCGCTCCGCGGAGGTCAGCCAGTCGGGCAGCGGGTCGGGCACGGTGCCGGTCGTCACGGCGTCCACGGTAGGAGGGCCGCCGCCCCGCCCTCACCCCGCACGACCAGCCCGGCGCGCCGGCACCCCGCACGACCAGCCCGGCGCGCCGGCACCCCGCACGATCAGCCCGGCTCACCGGCACCCCGCACGATCAGCCCGGCTCACCGGAGCGCCTCCTGGCTCACCGCCGGCGGTGAGCCAGGACACCGCACGACCAGCCCGGCTGATCGTGCGGCGCCCCCTCCTGGGAGGGAAGGGTCGCCTCACCTGCGCGGGGATGGCGGACGGCTGGGATGATCGGGGGTGGCAATCAGCGCGACAGACCAGCGAGGGGTAGGCGCAGAGAATTGGCAGCCAGCAAGGACAGCTTCGGGGCACGGTCGACGCTCACCGTCGACGGCACCGACTACGACATCTACCGGCTCGACGCGGTGGAGGGCTCCGAGAAGCTGCCCTTCAGCCTGAAGGTCCTCCTCGAGAACCTGCTGCGCACGGAGGACGGCGCGGACATCACCGCCGAGCACGTCCGGGCGATCGCCAGCTGGGACCCGACCGCGGAGCCCAACCAGGAGATCCAGTTCACCCCGGCCCGCGTGGTCATGCAGGACTTCACCGGCGTTCCCTGCATCGTCGACCTCGCCACCATGCGCGAGGCCATGGCCGAGATCGGCGGCGACCCGCAGAAGATCAACCCGCTCGCCCCGGCCGAGCTCGTCATCGACCACTCCGTCATCGCCGACGTCTTCGGGACCCCGGAGTCCTTCGAGCGCAACGTCGAGATCGAGTACGAGCGCAACGGCGAGCGCTACCAGTTCCTCCGCTGGGGCCAGGGGGCCTTCAGCGACTTCAAGGTCGTACCGCCGGGCACCGGCATCGTGCACCAGGTCAACATCGAGCACCTGGCCCGCGTGGTCTTCCCGCGGCAGGAGGGGGACCGCGTCGTCGCCTACCCCGACACCTGCGTCGGCACCGACTCGCACACCACGATGGTCAACGGCCTGGGCGTGCTGGGCTGGGGCGTCGGCGGCATCGAGGCCGAGGCCGCGATGCTCGGCCAGCCGGTCTCGATGCTCATCCCGCGGGTCGTCGGCTTCAAGCTGACCGGTGAGCTGCCCGACGGCGCCACCGCCACCGACCTCGTCCTGACCATCACCGAGATGCTCCGCCAGCACGGCGTGGTCGGGAAGTTCGTCGAGTTCTACGGCGCCGGCGTCTCCGCCGTCCCGCTGGCCAACCGGGCCACGATCGGCAACATGAGCCCGGAGTTCGGCTCCACCGCGGCGATGTTCCCCATCGACGAGGAGACCATCACCTACCTGCGGCTCACCGGCCGCAGCGCCGAGCAGGTCGCGCTGGTCGAGGCCTACGCCAAGGAGCAGGGTCTCTGGCACGACGCCTCCCGCGAGCCGGCCTTCTCCGAGTACCTGGAGCTGGACCTCTCCACCGTCGTCCCGTCGATCGCCGGCCCAAAGCGCCCGCAGGACCGCGTCGCCATCACCGACGCCAAGGCCTCGTTCCGGGAGGCGCTGCCGACCTATGCGCCGATCGACGAGATGCAGAAGGACGACGACGACGCCCCGCGCGACGCCGGCTCCAGTGTTGACGAGGCGGTCGAGGAGACCTTCCCGGCCTCCGACCCGGCCAGCCCCTTCGCGCACGGCAACGGCGCCTCCGGCAAGCCGCACGGCGCCTCCCACGGCCCGGTGGACGGCGACCGCGCGTCCAAGCCCACGCGGGTGGTCATGGAGGACGGCACCGAGACCTTCGTCGACCACGGCCACGTCGTGATCGCCGCGATCACCTCGTGCACCAACACCTCCAACCCGCAGGTGATGATCGGCGCGGCGCTGCTGGCCAAGAACGCCGTGGAGCGCGGCCTGACCAGCAAGCCGTGGGTGAAGACGACGCTGGCCCCCGGGTCCAAGGTCGTCATGGACTACTACGAGAAGGCCGAGCTCACCCCGTACCTGGAGAAGCTGGGCTTCTACCTGGTCGGCTACGGCTGCACCACCTGCATCGGCAACTCCGGCCCACTGCCGGAGCCGGTGTCCGCGGCGGTCAACGAGGCCGACCTCGCCGTCGTCTCGGTGCTGTCGGGCAACCGCAACTTCGAGGGCCGGATCAACCCCGATGTCAAGATGAACTACCTGGCCAGCCCGCCGCTGGTGATCGCCTACGCGCTGGCCGGCTCGATGGACGTCGACCTGAACAACGACCCGCTGGGCCAGGACGCCGACGGCAACGACGTGTACCTGCACGACATCTGGCCGTCCCCGCAGGAGGTCCAGCGGGTCATCGACCACGCCGTCTCGGCGGAGCAGTTCGGCCGCAGCTACGAGGACGTCTTCGCCGGCACCGAGCAGTGGCAGAACCTGCCCACGCCGACCGGTGACACCTTCGACTGGGACCCGCAGAGCACCTACGTCCGCCGTCCCCCGTACTTCGACGGCATGCCGGCCGAGCCGGCCCCGGTCGGCGACATCACCGGCGCCCGCACGCTGGCGGTGCTCGGCGACTCGGTGACCACCGACCACATCTCGCCGGCCGGGTCCATCAAGGCCGACTCCCCCGCCGGGGAGTACCTGCGCGAGCACGGCGTCGAGCGGCGCGACTTCAACTCCTACGGCTCCCGCCGCGGCAACCACGAGGTCATGATCCGCGGCACCTTCGCCAACATCCGGCTGCGCAACCAGCTGGCGCCGGGCACCGAGGGTGGCGTCACCAAGAACCACCTCACCGGCGAGACGACGTCGATCTACGACGCCTCGCAGGCCTACCAGGAGGCCGGCATCCCGCTGGTCGTGCTGGCCGGCAAGGAGTACGGCTCGGGCTCCTCCCGTGACTGGGCGGCCAAGGGCACGGCTCTGCTGGGTGTCAAGGCGGTCATCGCCGAGAGCTACGAGCGCATCCACCGCTCGAACCTCATCGGCATGGGCGTGCTGCCGCTGCAGTTCCCCGAGGGCCAGAACCGCGAGTCGCTGGGCCTGACCGGCGACGAGGAGTTCACGATCACCGGGATCACCGCGCTCAACGACGGCGAGACGCCGCGCACGGTGAAGGTGCAGGCCGGCGACACCGAGTTCGACGCCGTCGTCCGGATCGACACCCCCGGTGAGGCGAACTACTACCGCAACGGCGGGATCATGCAGTACGTCCTGCGCTCCCTGCGGGGCTCTGCCAACTGATGGCTGCCCGCTGATGGACCTGGGCCTGGGCGGTCGCGGATTCCTGCTCACCGGCGCGAGCCGGGGGCTGGGGTTCGCGACCGCCCAGGCCCTGGTCGACGACGGCGCCCGGGTGCTGGTCAGCTCCCGCTCCGCCGACGCCGTCGGCAGCGCCGCCGAGGAGCTCGGCGGCGCACCGGCCGCTCACGGCGAGGCCGCGGACCTCGGCGACCCCGGGGCCGCCCAGCGGCTGGTCGAGACGGCGCTGGAGCGGCTGGGCGAGCTGCACGGCTCGCTGATCTCGGTCGGCGGGCCCGCTCCCGGCACGGTGCTCGACACCGCCGAGGAGCACTGGCGCGACGGCGTCGAGAGCCTGCTGCTCGGGCCGCTGCGCCTGGTGAAGGCGCTCGTCCCGCACCTGTGCGAGGGCGCCGCGATCGCCTTCGTGCTCTCCACGTCCGTGCGGCAGCCCCTGGAGGGTCTGGCGGTCTCCAACGGGTTGCGGCCCGGCCTCGCCATGACCGCCAAGGGCCTGTCGGACGAACTGGGCCCGCGCGGGATCCGGGTCGTGGGGCTGCTGCCGGGGGCCACCGCCACCGACCGCATCCTCGAGATCGACTCGCAGAAGCCGGACCCCGACGCCGCCCGCCGCGCGACCGAGGCGTCGATCCCGCTACGCCGCTACGGGCGCCCGGAGGAGTTCGGGCGCGTGGCCGCGTTCCTCCTCTCCCCCGCGGCCTCCTACGTCACCGGGACCATGGTCGCCGTCGACGGCGGCCGGCTGCGCAGTCCGTGACCGGGCCGGTCGACCCCCTGCCCGTGCTGGTCGCCTGCGCCCACGGCACCCGCAACCCCACCGGACGCCGGCTCATCGCCGAACTGGCCCTCGCCGCCCGCGCCCTGCGCCCCGGCCTGACGACGACGGCGGCGTTCGTGGACGTGCAACCCCCCACCGTGGCCGACGTCGTGGCCGGGCTGCGCGCCGACGGGCGGCCCGCCGTCGTCGTCCCGCTGCTGCTGTCGGGCGGCTACCACGTGCACGTGGACATCGCGCGGGCCGTCGAGGGCGCCGCGGGTGCGGTGGCCGCCCGGCCGCTCGGCCCGGACCCGCGACTGGTCGAGGTCCTCGCCGACCGGCTGCGGACCACCCGGGCCGATCCGCGCGACCCGCACACCGCGGTGGTGCTGGCCGCGGCGGGCTCCAGCGACCCGCGCTCGGTCGCCGACGTGCAGGACACCGCCGGGCTCCTGCAGCGCACCTGGGCCGGCCCGGTGACCACGGGCTACGGGTCGGCCGCACAGCCGCCCGTGGCCACGGCGGTCGCCGCCGCCCGCCGGGCGGGTGCCGAGCGGGTCGTCGTGGCGGCCTACCTGCTCGCGCCCGGACACTTCCACGACAAGCTCGCCGGCGCGGGCGCCGACGCCGTCACCGCCCCCCTGCTGCCCGACGAGCGGATCGCCGCGGTGCTGCTCGACCGCTACGACGCGGCGGTGGCCCCGGCCTGACCGTCCGGGCGCGTCCCCCCGGCCACCAGCGCGCGGACGGCGTCGCCGTACGCGGCGGCGGGCACGTCGCCGAGCAGCAGCCGCTGGAGCAGGAACCCGAGGACCAGCGAGAACATCGTGGCCCCCACCTGCTGCGGATCGGCTTCTCGCCGCAACCGCCCGGCCGCCTGGGCCCGACAGCCGTTCGCGGCGAACCGCACGATCGCGGCGTCCACGATCTGGTCGCGGCGACAGGGTCGCTGCTGCGGTCGGTGTCCTGGTTCGGCGGCGCCGGTGCCGCGACACCCGTCCTCGTCCTCACCGGGTGGGCCGTGGCCGGGCTGGTGCTGCTGGCCGCCGGGGCGACGGCCCGCCGTCGGCGGCCGGACGAGCCTGCAGCCGCCAGCGCCGTCGGCGCCGCGGCCTGACCCTGCCGGCGGACGCCCCGTCCGGGCGTCAGGGCCGAGGGCCGGTCGCCACCGGGCGGTCGGGGTCGTTCGACCACTGTGACCAGGAGCCCGGCCACAGCGCGGCCTCGATGCCGGCCACGGCCAGGGCGGCGACCTCGTGGGCGGCGGCGACCCCCGAACCGCAGTACGCGGCGACCGGCCGGCCGGGGCCGATGCCCAGTTCGGCGAAGCGCGCGGTGAGTACAGCCGCTGGAAGGAAGCGTCCGTCGCCGCCCAGGTTCTCCGTCGTCGGCGCGCTGACGGCGCCGGGCACGTGTCCCGCCCGGGGGTCGATCGGCTCGACGTCGCCGCGGTAGCGCTCGGCGGCGCGCGCGTCGAGCAGGACGCCGCCGGCACCCGGGAGCCCGGCCGCGTCGTCGATGGTGAGCACCGGCATGCCGCCTCCTCGAAGGGTCACGTCCCCCGGCTCCGGGACGACGTCGCCGGTCTCCAGTGGGCCGCCCGCCCGGCTCCACGCCGCGAGGCCGCCGTCGAGCAGGCGGACGTCGGGGAGGCCACCCCAGCGCAGCAGCCACCAGGCCCGGGCGGCCGCCAGGCCCCCGGCGTCGTCGTAGACAGCCACCCGGTCACCCTCGTGGATGCCCCATCGCCGGGCGGCCGATTGCAGTCGCTGTAACGACGGCAGGGGGTGCCGTCCCTCCGCGGCGGAGGGCGGCTCGCTCAGCTCGCCGTCGAGGTCGACGAAGACCGCGCCCGGCAGGTGACCGGAGCGGTACAGCTCGCGCCCACGGGGATCGGCCAGCGACCACCGGACGTCGAGCAGCACCAGTTGCTCCTGACCGGCCCACAGGTCCTCGGCGGCCACGAGCACGGCGGTGCCCCCGCGTGAGTTCACCGGACGGCGAGCAGGCCGTGCAACTCCTGCGTGAGGGCGTTCCGGGCGTCACCGCGGCCGTGCCACGCGGCCGGGGTCGCCTGGAGCAGGGAGATCCGCCAGCGGCCGCCGCCCTCGTCGACGGCGACGACCGTGTGCACCGTGTGCAGCGCGGGGTCGAGGTCCTCCCCGCCCGGCGGGATCATCCCGGCGTGCGCGAGCAGCAGCGCTACCCCGGGTGCCAGCGGCCGGACCGACCGCACGATCCCGACGTAGGTCGGCGTCTGGTGACTGCCGAAGACCTGCCTGAGGTCCGCGGCGATGGACAGCCGGCCGCGGTGGTGGGAACCGTCGAAGCCGATGATGTCGCCGTCGTCGGCGAAGCCGGCTGCGACCGCCGCACCGCTGCGCCGGTTCCAGCCGTCGAGGAACGACGTGTAGAGCGCACGGATCTGGGCGTCGTACGGGTGCGCTGCGGTCACAGACTCCTCCTCGCTGGCGCCGCCGACCGGCGGTGCAGTCTTCCCGCGTGACCGCGCCAGCCCGGTCACGTCGTCCCGGGTGTGTGCTGGGACAGGAGTGACGGTAGTGGTCAGGCCGCGCCCACCGTTCGCCCCTCGCCGACAGCGAACTGCGTGCGGTACAGGTCGGCGTACCGCCCTCCGAGCGCCAGCAACTCAGCGTGCGTGCCCGACTCCGCGATGCGACCGTCATCGACGACGAGGATCTGGTCCGCGCTGCGGATCGTCGACAGCCGGTGGGCGATGACCAGCGACGTGCGGCCGGTCAGCGCGGTGTCGAGGGCGTGCTGCACCGCGACCTCGGACTCGCTGTCCAGGTGTGCGGTCGCCTCGTCGAGGATGACGATGCCCGGCGCCTTCAGCAGGACCCGGGCGATCGCCAGCCGCTGCTTCTCGCCCCCGGAGAGCCGGTACCCGCGGTCGCCGACGACGGTGTCCAGACCGTCGGGCAGCGAGCGCACCAGCCCGGCGATCCGGGCGCCGGCCAGCGCCGCCCACAGCTGCTCCTCGGTCGCCTCCGGCCGGGCGTAGACCAGGTTGGCGCGGATGGTGTCGTGGAAGAGGTGGGCGTCCTGGCTGACCACGCCGATCGCGTCGCGGAGCGAGTCCAGCGTGACGTGCCGGACGTCGACGCCGCCGACGCGGACCGTGCCGCTGGTCACGTCGTACAGCCGCGACACCAGGTTGGCGATCGTCGACTTCCCGGCTCCGGAGTGCCCGACCAGGGCCACCAACCGACCCGGGGCGACGCGGAAGGAGACGTCGTGCAGCACGGCCGTCGGCCCGCCGTGCTCGGGGAGGGACACGTCCTCCAGCGACGGCAGCGAGACCTCCGCGGCCGACGGGTAGCTGAACGAGACGTGCTCGAACTCGATGGACCGGTCGCCGGCCGGGACCGGGACGGCGTCGGGTTCCTCGCGGATCATCGGCTCCAGGTCGAGCACCTCGAAGACCCGGTCGAAGCTGACCATCGCGCTCATGACGTCGACGCGGACGTTGGACAGCGCCGTCAGCGGCCCGTACAGGCGCGACAGCAGCAACGCCAGGGCGACGACGTCCCCGGGGCTGAGGGAGCCGGTGAACGCCAGCCAGCCACCGAGGCCGTAGACCAGCGCGGTGGCCAGCGCGGCGACCAGCGTCAGCGCGGTGAAGAAGGTGCGCCCGTACATGGCCGACAGGACGCCGATGTCGCGCACCCGGGCCGCCCGGCCGCGGAACCCGTCGGCCTCCACCCCTGGGCGCCCGAAGAGCTTGACCAGCAGCGCGCCGGCGACGTTGAACCGCTCGGTCATCGTCGCGTTCATCGACGCGTTGAGCCCGTAGGACTCCCGGGTGATCTCCTGCAGCCGCCGGCCGATGCGCCGCGCGGGCAGGACGAACACCGGCACCAGCACCAGCGACAGCGTGGTGATCTGCCAGGAGAGGCTGAACATCACCCCGGCGGTCAGCACCAGACCGATGGCGTTGGACAGCACCCCCGACAGCGTCGAGGTGAACGCCTGCTGGGCGCCGATGACGTCGTTGTTCAGCCGGCTGACCAGTGCGCCGGTCTGGGTGCGGGTGAAGAACGCGACCGGCATCCGCTGCACGTGCTCGAACACCCGGCTGCGCAGGTCGTAGATGACGCCCTCGCCGATCCGCGCGGAGAACCAGCGGGTGACCAGGGAGATGCCGGCGTCGACCACCGCGAGCGCGGCGATCAGCAGCGCGATGCGCACGATGTCCGCGGCCGTGCCCTCCAGGCCGGCGATCCGGTTGATGATCCGACCGGCCAGCAGCGGGGTCAGCACCCCGATGACCGAGGAGCCGACCACCAGCAGCACGAAGAACGTCAGGTCCCGCCGGTAGGGCCGGGCCACGCCGAGGATCCGCCGGACCGTGCCCTTCGGCAGCTCCCGCGCGGCGACGGACGGGTCGCGGCGGAACGACCGCATCGCCGCCATCGAGGTCATGGGACTGCTCACGTCCTCACCACCGCCTTCCCGTCGTCCGGCCAACACCACCGCGCGACGGCGGATTCCGTCCGCAGGGTGTCAGGCCCCTCCGACGAGTTCGGCCAGCCGGCGGGTCTGGGCCGCGCGCTCGGCGGCGTCCTGGGTCGCGGGGTCGTTGCGGACGGCGGAGCGCACCAGGGCGGCGGTCTCCCGGCTGGCCCCGACCGGCGCCGCGGTGATCGCGGTGACCAGTTCGGTGACGGCGGCGTCGAGGCGGTCGGCCGGGACGACGGCGTTGGCCAGCCCGACGGCGTGCGCCTCGGCCGCCCCGACCCCGCGGCCGGTCAGGCACATCTCCAGCGCCCGGGAGTAGCCGACGAGCTCGACCAGGGTGCTGGTCCCGGTGAGGTCGGGGACCAGGCCGAGCGTGGCCTCGGGCAGCCGCAGCACGGCGTCCTCGGTGAGGACCCGCAGGTCGCAGGCGAGGGCCAGCTGGGCACCTGCGCCGATCGCATGCCCCTGGACGGCGGCCACGGAGACGATGCCGGGCGCGCGTAGCCACCGGAACCCGGACTGGTAGCGGCGGATCCGCTCCTGGGTCTCCTCGGTCGGCAGCCGCGCCAGCTCGCCGAGCCCACCGGCGGTGCCGGGGTCGGGGCTGAACAGACTGCGGTCCAGTCCAGCGGAGAAGGACCGGCCGGCGCCGCGCAGCACCACCACGCGCACGGCGTCGTCGAGCGACTCCCCGACGGCGGCCAGCGCGGTCCAGGTGGCGGGGGTCTGCGCGTTGAGCTGGTCGGGGCGGTCCAGCGTGACGGTGAGGACGGCGCCGTCCCGCGCCGTCCGCACCCACCCGGCGTCGTCGTCCGGCGTCACGCCTTCTTGCTGTTCCGGTTGGCTCCTCCGCGGCTGCGGAGGGTGGCACCCGACTCCGACAGCAGACGGTGGACGAAGCCGTACGAGCGGTTGGTCGACGTGGCCAGGGACCGGATGCTCTCCCCACCGTCGTACCGCTGGCGCAGCTCGTCGGCCAGCGACGACCGGTCACCTCCGGTGATGCGCTTGCCCTTGCCGAGGTCCGCAGTGCTCGAGTCGGCCATGACTCCCCTCCGTCAGCGACCGTGCGGGCCGTCCTGGCCCGCTCCGGCAGCTCGTCCCCTTGGCGCCGGGCCCCACTGACCTCGGCATCCCGCGACCCATGATCACCCAGCCCCGCGCACTCGGCCACGCGAGCGAGAACCGTCCGCCTACGGGGGCGGGGCCGGGGACGGCACCCGACAGGGTGGACCGGTCGCGGAGGCCCGCAGGGCCTCCCGAGCGGGACACGGGTGGGGCTCCACGGCGGCCGGGACGGCACCTGACGGCAGTGTCGACGGCAGCCGGGGACGGCACCCGACAGGGTGGACCGGTCGCGGAGGCCCGCAGGGCCTCCCGAGCGGGACACGGGTGGGGCTCCACGGCGGCCGGGACGGCACCTGACGGCAGTGTCGACGGCAGCCGGGGACGGCACCCGACAGGGTGGACCGGTCGCGGAGGCCCGCAGGGCCTCCCGAGCGGGACACGGGTGGGGCTCCACGGCGGCCGGGACGGCACGTGGCCGCGGTGTCGGCCGGTAGGCCGACGAAGTGCTACGCCAGTTCGACCAGATCGGCGAGGTCCTCGCTCCAGGCGTCCTCGGTGCCGTCGGGCAGCAGGATGACCTTGTCCGGGTCCAGCGCCCGGACGGCGCCCTCGTCGTGGGTGACGAGCACGATGGCGCCGGTGTACGTGCGCAGCGCCTCGAGGACCTGCTCGCGGCTGGCGGGATCGAGGTTGTTGGTGGGCTCGTCGAGCAGTAGCACGTTGGCGCCCGAGACGACCAGCGTGGCCATGGCCAGCCGGGTCTTCTCGCCGCCGGAGAGCGTGCCGGCCCGCTGGTCGACCGTGTCGCCGGAGAAGAGGAAGGCGCCGAGGATGCGCCGCAGTTCGGTGTCGGTGCTGTCCGGGGCCGCCGACCGCATCACCTCGAGCAGCGAGCGGTCGAGGTCGATGGTCTCGTGCTCCTGCGCGTAGTAGCCGACCCGCAGGCCGTGGCCGGCCTTGACCTCGCCGGTGTCGGGCATCTCGGTGCCAGCGAGCATGCGCAACAGCGTCGTCTTCCCGGCGCCGTTGAGCCCGAGGACGACGACCCGAGTGCCGCGGTCGACGGCGAGGTCGACGTCGGTGAAGACCTCCAGCGAGCCGTAGCTCTTGGACAGGCCCTCCGCGGTGAGCGGGGTCTTCCCGCACGGCGTGGGCGTGGGGAACCGCAGCTTGGCGACGCGGTCCTGGACGCGCACGGCCTCCAGCCCGGCGGCCAGCCGCTGGGCGCGCTTGTCCATGCTCTGTGCCGCCTTGGCCTTGGTCGCCTTGGCGCGCATCTTGTCCGCCTGCGCGGACAGCGCGTCGATCTTGCGCTCGGTGTTGGCCCGCTCCTGCTTGCGCCGGCGCTCGTCGGTCTCCCGCTGGGCGAGGTAGGGCTTCCAGCCGAGGTTGTAGACGTCGACGGTGGCCCGGTTGGCGTCGAGGTGCCACACCTTGTTGACGACGGCGTCGAGCAGCTCGACGTCGTGGCTGATGACGATGAGCCCGCCCTTGTGTGAGGCCAGGAACCCCTTGAGCCAGGTGATCGAGTCGGCGTCGAGGTGGTTGGTCGGCTCGTCGAGCAGCAGTGTCTCGGCATCGGAGAAGAGGATGCGGGCGAGCTCGACGCGGCGACGCTGCCCGCCGGAGAGGGTGCGCAGGGGCTGGGCCAGCACGCGGTCGGGCAGGCCCAGCGCGGTGCAGATGCGGGCGGCCTCGCTCTCCGCGGCGTACCCGCCGAGTGCGGCGAACTGGTCCTCCAGGCGGCCGTAACGGCGCACCGCGCGGTCGCGCTCGGCGTCGTCGGCCGGCTCGGCCATCGCCACCTGGGCCTTGGTCATCTGCGCGCGCAGCACGTCGAGGCCGCGGCCGGACAGGACGCGGTCGCTGGCGGTGATGTCGAGGTCGCCGCTGCGCGGGTCCTGCGGCAGGTATCCGATCTCCCCCGTCACCTCGACCTTGCCGGCGTGCGGCAGCCGCTCGCCGGCGAGGGTGGTGAGGGTGGTGGTCTTGCCGGCCCCGTTGCGGCCGACCAGCCCGATGCGGTCACCGGGCTGCACGCGGAGGGTCGCCTCGCTGATGAGGATGCGGGCGCCGGCGCGCAACTCCAGGCCGGTGGTCGTGATCACTGATCCCAGGGTAGGCGCTCGGCGGGCTCCGGTCCGCCGAGTTCCGGGGTGACGTCGGCGGCATCGCCG
Source organism: Geodermatophilus sabuli (assembly GCF_900215145.1). Taxonomy (GTDB): domain Bacteria; phylum Actinomycetota; class Actinomycetes; order Mycobacteriales; family Geodermatophilaceae; genus Geodermatophilus; species Geodermatophilus sabuli. The sequence goes on from NZ_OBDO01000003.1 coordinate 106,136, forward strand.
TCCACAGACGGGGAACGGTCGCCCCAGCGGGACGTCGGTCACGCCAGGATCCGGGCATGACCTCGCCGAACGGGACGCCCTGGGGTGTGCCCTGCCCGGTCTGTGGCCGCCCGAGTGCCGGGCCCGGACCGGCGCCGTGTCCGTCGTGCGGGCTGCCCGCCGTCGGTGAGGCGGCGCTCGTCGTGGCCCGGATCGGCGCCACGATCGACCAGCTGGCGCGGGACCGGGACCGGTTGCTCGCCACCCTGCGATCGGTGGCCGGCTCTCCGCCGGGACCGGCCGGGCCGCGCTCGGTGCCGTGGTCCGGCGACCTGCCACCGGTCCCGGCGGCACCCCTCCCGCCCGCCGCGGTGCCGCCTCCCCCGTGGTCTCGGCCGCCGCGGTTGCCGCCGGGGGCCCCGGCGCCCGGGGCGGGCGCCGCAGGGCACCCGGCGGCCCGCCGCCGGGTCAGCCCCCAACAGGTGTTGCTCGGCCTGGGCGCCCTGCTGGTCGTCGCCGCGGCCATCGCGTTCGTCGCGGTGGCGTGGACGCGGCTGGGCCTGGCCTTCCAGGCGACCGTGATGCTGGCGGTCACCGCGTCCGCCTGCGGGCTGTCCGCCTGGACGGGGCGCAAGGGGTTGCGCGCCACCGAGGAGGCCCTCGCCGCCGCGGGGGCCGCGTTGCTGGCGGTCGACCTGGGTGCGGCCCACGCGCTGGGGCTCGCCGGGGCCGACGCTGTCCCGCTCCGGATCTGGACGGCGCTGTCCTGCGCGGTCGTCGTGGGCGTGGCGGCCGGGCTGGCCCGGCTGCGCCGCAGCACCGTCACGTGGCCGCTGGTGGCGGTGCTGGCGGCACAGCCGGTGGCGCTCCTGCTGCTGCCGCCGGGTGCGGTCGGCGGGACGGCGGGAGCTGCGGTCGCGCTCGCCGTCGCCCTGCTCGACGTCCTGCTCCCCCTGGCGCTGCGGCCCGCCCTGCAACCGGTCGCGCGCGTGCTGGCGCTGCTCTGGACGTTCGCCGGGGCCGGCCTGGGCGTCGCCGCGGCCTGGAGCCGTCCGCCGGTCGACTCGTGGTCGGCGGCGGTCCTGATCGCTGCGGCCGGCGCCCTGACGCTGCTGCTACTGCGGGAGCCCCGGCTGGCGGCCACCCTGCCGCGCGCCTGGGTGCTGGCCGGCGCAGGGGCGGGCGTCGCCGCGCTGGCCCTCTCCGGGGCCATGGCGCGGGCCGGCGGGCCGGGGCCGGTCGCCGCCGCGGCCCTGGGGGTCGCGTTGCTCGGCGCCGGTGTCCTGACCGCACACCTGCATGCCGTGGCGGCCGCGTCGACCGCGGCGGGGACCGCCCTGGCGGTGACCGGTTCGGCCACGCTGCTGGTCACCGAGCGTCCGGGTGCGCTGGCCGTGGTCGTCCTCGGGGCCACCGTCCCGGCCGCGTTGTCCGCCGCCCGGCTGCCGGCACTGCGGCCGCGGGCGCTCGCCGCGAGCCTGGCGTGCCCGGCTGCGGCCGCCCTCCTCGCGCAGGAGGCGGGGTGGCTCGGCCTGGCGGCCACCGGCCTGCTGCTCGCCCTCGTCGGCGCGGCCGGCTTCGGCCTGGCCGCGCTGTGGACGCCGTCGACGGAGGAACGGGTCACCGCCGGCACCGGTCTGCTGGCCGGGCTGTGCGCGCTCGCGACGACCGCCGGGGTGCAGGCGTGGGGGCAGGCGGCCCTCGTGCTCGCGGTGACCGGCGCCGCGGCCGGGGCCTACGCGCTGGCCGCGCACCGCCGTGACGTCGCCGTCGGTGCGGTCGCCGCCCTCGTCGCGGCGGCCTGGACGGCGGTCGGCGGTGCGGGCGTGGCCACCCCCGAGGCGTACACGCTGCCGGCCGCCGGCGGCCTCCTGCTGCTCGCCGTCCCGCAGCTGCGGGACGGCGCCCGGTCGTGGGCGGCCGAGGGGCCGGCGGTGGTGACCGCGCTGGCACCGTCGGCGCTGATGGCGGTCGCGGAGCCGTCCGCCCTGCGACTGGTGCTCGTGGTGGCGGGCGCGACGGCGTTCGCCGTGGCCGGCACCCTCACCCGGCGGCAGGCGCCCTTCGTCGTCGGCGCGGCGGCGCTGGCCACGGTCGTCCTCGGCCGGTTGACGCCCTACGCCCCGCTGGCTCCCCGCTGGCTGGTGCTGGCCGCCGCGGGCCTGATCCTCCTGGTCCTCGGCGCCACCTACGAGCGTCGGCGGCAGCAGGCCCGGGAGGCGGTGGCCTGGGTGGCGCAGATGCGCTGACCGCCGGCGGGTGGCTCCGGCGCCCCGGGCCCTACCGTGGACCGGACGGCGGCAGGGAGGAGTGCGGTCGTGGACCCTGCGCAGGCGCCTCCGCTCCCCTACCGGGCGCGCGGGCTGGAGTGGCTGCTCGCGGTCGGGGTGGTGCTCATCGCCACCGCCGGCGCCGGCATGACCGCCCTGTTCGGCGGCGACTGGGCCCGCGTCCTGCTCCTCGGCCTCGCCGTCGCGGCGGCGATCGCGTCCTGGGCCGGCGCGGTGGCCACGCTCCCCCGGTCGGAGGAGGCGCTCGCCGCCGCGGCGGTCGTGCTCACCGCCCTCGGCGCCGACCCGGGGGGCTCGCTGCTGTCCGGCGGGCTGGGCCCCCCGGTCGCCACCGGTGCCGTGTTCGCCGTCCTGGCGTTCCTCCTCCCCCGACCGGCCGCCTGGCCACTGGCCGTGTGGGCCGCTGTCCAGGTGACGGCGCTGCGCGCGGTCGACGGTGCGGCGTCGGGCCTGCCCGACGTCTCACTAACCATCGGCGCGGCGGTCGCCGGCCTGGGAACCGCCGGCGCGGCGCGGCCGCTCGTCGCCCGGATCGCGCTGGTGGCCGCGCTGCCCTGGTGGGTCGCCGGGGTGGGCAGCGCCGTGGCCACCGCCTGGAGCGGGGCCGGTCCGGCGCGGTGGCTGCCGGTGCTCCTCACCGTCGTGGCCGCGCTGGGCCTGCTGGCCGCGACCGAACGGCGGGAGCTGCGCACCCTGCTGCGGCCGCGCTCATCGGTGGCCGCCCTGGCCGGGATCGCCGTCGGAGCCGCCGTCGGAGCCGCGCTGCACAGCCCCGGGCCGGTGGCCGTCCCGCTGGCCGGCTACCTGGGGGTCGCCCTCACCTCGGCCGCCGCGGCCCTGCTCCCCGGTGCCGCGCGCCGGGTCCTGCTGCCCGCGGCGGTGGCGGCGGGCGCGACGCTCGTCGCCCTGTGTCTCGTCCAGCTGCTCACCGACGCCCGCTGGACGGCGCTGTCGTGGCTGCTGGCGGTGACCGCCGCGGCCGGCCTGCTCACCGCCGTGCTGCGGGTGGACGAGCGACCGCGGGCGTTCCCGGCGGCTGTCGCGTGCGGCGGGCTCGCGGCGCTGTGCGCGGTGCCGGCCGGCGGCCTGGGCGGTCCGCGAGGCGCCGCGGTGGCCCTCACCGGCCTGTACGTCCTCGCCCTCGCCGGAGGGCTGCTCATGGCGATGCGGACCCGGCGGCCCACCGTGACCGCCGGCGCGACCTGCGCGGCGGCCGCCACCGCGCTGCTGGTGGCCCTCCGGACCCGTGACCAGCTGGCCGCCCACCTCGCCGTCCAGGGGGCGTGCACCTACGCGTGGGCGTGGCTGCTGTGGCGGAGGACACGCAGTGGCCGCGTGCCGGCCCGGATGGGGCGCGCCGGGCGGCCGGACGCGGACGCGGGGCCGCGCTGGGCGGACCGGCTGCGGGCTGCGCTGCGCCCCGGCGTCCGCGCCGCCGGAGCGGGAGCGCGCGCCGTCCGTGCCGGGCTGCGAGCCGTCCGCGACGGCGTGCGGGCCGTCCGGCGGGCCGCGCAGGCCGCGATCGGGGTGCCGCCCGCGCCGTCGCCGACCCGCCACCGCTCCACCGACGCGCGGGTGGCCGCCCGCACACCAGCCGCGCAGCGGCGCCCGGAGGACCCGGACGATCCGGACGACCCGGACGAGGAGGCAGCCCCCGAGGCGTCGCCTGCCTGGCGGGCCGGCGCGGCTCAGCTGGTCCTGGCGGCCTGGATCGTGGCGGCTCTCACCGGGGGGGTCGTCCCCGAGAGCTGGACGCTCCCGGCGGCACTGGGCCTGCTGATGGCAGCCGGGCCACGACTGGCGGAGGGGCGGTCCGCGCCGGCCTGGGGCCCGGGCCTGTGGGTCGCCGCAGCGCCGTCGGTCGTCTGGGCGGTGGCGGCACCGGGCAGCACCCGACCGCTGCTGGTGTTCGTCGTGGCCGCCGTCGTCATGGCCCTGGGCGCGTGGCGGTCGGTCCGCGCCCCGGTGGTCGCGGGCGCGGCCACGGCCGTGACCCTGGCCCTCGGACTGCTCGCCGTGCAACTCCCCCTGGCGGTCGGCAGCGGGCTCGTCGTCGGCGTCAGCCTGCTGGCCGTCGGCGCGTGGCGGGAGGTGGTGCTGCGCAGGCGCCGGAGTGAGCTGGAGCCCGGCGGCGGGCTCACACCGGCCGACCGCGCCGACGGGTTCCGCCGCCGCGTGGCGGAGATGCGCTGAGGAAGGCCCCCTGCCCCCCGCGCGCTCGGCGCGGGACCCCGCAGCGGGGCCGGATGACCGGGGAGCCGAGGGCCGGAGACGACCGTGGCGCCGCGGCCACCACCCGGAGGGCAGGCTCACGGCGCCACGGTCGTGGGCGTCTGCCCGGACTACACGCGGAAGCCCAGGGCCCGCAGCTGCTCGCGGCCGTCGTCGGTGATCTTGTCCGGACCCCACGGCGGCATCCAGACCCAGTTGATCCGGATGTCGTCGACCAGTCCGGGGCCGGGGCCGCCGGTCAGCGCCTCGCGAGCCTGGTCCTCGATGACGTCGGTCAGCGGGCAGGCCGCCGACGTCAGCGTCATGTCGATGACGGCCACGTTCGACTCGTCCACGTCGATGCCGTAGACCAGCCCCAGGTCGACGACGTTGACCCCCAGCTCGGGGTCGACGACGTCACGCATGGCCTCCTCGACGTCCTCGATGAGGGCCGACTTGTACGGCGGCAGCTCCGCCTGAGTCGCGTCGGGGGTGGCGGTCTCGGTGGTCACGGCGTTCTCGGTCGTCTCGCTCATGCGTTCTGCCCTCCAGTCGAGGTGGTCGGGTGGGCGACCGACAGGGCCCGGGCGCCGGCGTCCTTGAGGGCCATCCAGCTCATCAGGGCGCACTTGATGCGTGCGGGGTACTTAGACACCCCGGCGAACGCGACGGCGTCCTCCAGCTCGTCCTCGAGCTTCTCGGCCACCGAGGCGTCGCCCTTGCTCTGCATCAGCGTCATGAAGTGCTCACCGGCCTCCAGCGCCTCCGGGACGCTCTTGCCGATGACGAGGTCGTACATCGCCGAGACCGACGCCTGGCTGATCGAGCAGCCCATCCCCTCGTAGGAGACGTCGGCGAGCCGGTCGCCGTCCAGGTGCACCCGGAGGGTCACCTCGTCGCCGCAGGTGGGGTTGACGTGGTGCACCTCGGCCTCGAACGGCTCGCGCAGACCGCGGCCGTGCGGGTTCCGGTAGTGGTCCAGGATGATCTCCTGGTACATCGACTCCAGCTGCATCCTCAGCCCGCCTCACGCGTCGTCACAGGTGTGGCAACGCCGAAGAACTCCTGCGCCTTCCGGACGGCGTCGGCCAGGGCGTCGATGTCGTCGTACCCGGTGTGCACGTAGAACGTCGCCCGGGTCGTGGCGGGGACGCCGTATCGCCGCACCACCGGCCAGGCGCAGTGGTGGCCCACGCGGACCTCGACGCCGAGGTCGTCGAGGACCTGCCCGACGTCGTGCGGGTGGACGCCGTCGACGGTGAAGGAGATCGCGCCGCCCCGGGCCACGGTGTCCGGCGGGCCGATGACGGTGACGCCGGGGATCTCCGCCAGCTTCGCCAGGGCGTAGGCGGTGAGCGCCTTCTCGTGCTGCTCCACCCTGTCCATGCCCAGCGCCAGCAGGTACTCGACGGCCGCGGCCAGCCCGATGACCTGCGCGGTCATGGGGACGCCGGCCTCGAACCGCTGCGGCGGGGGCATGAAGGTGCTGCCCTCCATGCGGACGACCTCGATCATCGAGCCGCCGGTGAGGAAGGGCGGCAGCGCGTCGAGGACCTCGTAGCGGCCCCACAGGACGCCGACCCCGGTGGGCCCGAGCATCTTGTGCCCGGAGAACACGAGGAAGTCCGCGCCGAGCTCGGTGACGTCGACCGGCTGGTGCGGCACCGACTGGGCGCCGTCGACCAGGACCAGCGCGCCGACCTCGTGGGCGCGGGCGACGATGTCCCCGAGCGGGTTGATCGTGCCGAGGATGTTCGACTGCTGGGTGACCGCGACCAGCTTGGTCCGCTCGGTGACCACGGTGGCGAGGTCGGAGAGGTCCAGCCGGCCGTCGTCGGTGAGTCCCAGCCAGCGCAGCGTGGCCCCGGTGCGCTCGCACAGCTGCTGCCAGGGCACCAGGTTGGCGTGGTGCTCCATCTCGGTGACCACGATCTCGTCGCCCTGCCCGACGGCGTACCGGCGGAACTGCTCCTCCTTGGCGGTGACCGCGTTGGAGAGCGCGTAGGCCACGAGGTTGATCGCCTCGGTGCTGTTGCGGGTGAAGACGATCTCCTCGGCCGGGGCGCCGATGAAGGCCCCGATCGTGGCGCGCGCCGCCTCGTAGCGACCGGTGGCCTCCTCGGCCAGCTGGTGCGCGCCCCGGTGCGGGGCGGCGTTGCAGGTCTCGTAGAAGTCCCGCTCGGCGTCCAGGACGCTGCGGGGCTTCTGCGAGGTGGCCCCGGAGTCGAGGTAGACCAGCCGCTTCCCGTCGCGGACGGTGCGCGACAGGATCGGGAAGTCCGCCCGGATCGCCTCGACGTCCAGAGGCAGGGGCGCCTTCTGCGCCCCGGCTTCGGGACGCGAGACGGTCTGGGTCATGACTGGAGGACCTCCGCAGCGGTCTTCTCGGCGCTGGCCTGCTCGTTGGAGTCCTTGACGTAGGCGGCGTAGCCCTCGTTCTCCAGCTTCTCCGCGAGCTCCGGACCGCCCTCCTCGACGATCTTGCCGGCGACGAAGACGTGCACGAAGTCGGGCTTGATGTACCGCAGGATGCGCGTGTAGTGGGTGATCAGCAGGACGCCGACCTCCCCCTCCGCGCGGGTGCGGTTGACGCCCTCGGAGACGATCCGCAGCGCGTCGACGTCGAGGCCGGAGTCGGTCTCGTCGAGGATCGCGATGCGCGGCTTGAGCAGGCGCATCTGCAGGATCTCGTGGCGCTTCTTCTCACCGCCGGAGAAACCCTCGTTGACGTTGCGCTCGGCGAACGCCGGGTCCATCTCCAGGGCCGCCATCTCGTTCTTGACGTCCTTGACCCAGGTGCGCAGCTTGGGCGCCGCGCCCTGGACGGCGGTGGCGGCCGTGCGCAGGAAGTTCGACACCGAGACGCCGGGGACCTCGACCGGGTACTGCATGGCGAGGAACAGGCCGGCGCGGGCGCGCTCGTCGACGCTCATCGCGAGGACGTCCTCGCCGTCGAGGGTCACCGTGCCACCGGTGATCGTGTACTTCGGGTGACCGGCGATCGAGTAGGCCAGGGTCGACTTGCCCGACCCGTTCGGGCCCATGATCGCGTGGGTCTCACCGGAGCGGACGGTCAGGTCGACACCGCGGAGGATCTCCTTGGTGTCGTCGCCCTCCCCCACGGTGACGTGCAGGTCGCGGATCTCCAGCACGGACACTTGTCTTCTCGCTCCTCAGTTGCGGGCCGCGGGGACCGAGGCGTCGACGTCGACCAGGACGTCGTCGCCGTCGACCCGGACCGGGTAGACGGGCACCGGCTCGGTGGCCGGCAGGTTGGTGGGCTCACCGGTGCGCAGGTCGAAGCACGACCCGTGCAGGTAGCACTCGATGGTGGGGGCGTCGTGGAACTCCTCGACCTCGCCCTCGGACAGCGGGACCTCGGCGTGCGAGCAGAGGTCCTCGATCGCGTAGACCTCGCCCTCGAAGCGGACCACGGCGACATCGGCGTCCGCGAGCTCGACCCGCAGGGAGCCGTTCGCCGGGACCTCGGACAGCGCGCAGACCCGCTCGAACGCCATGTCAGGCCTCCACGGACTGCTCGTCCAGGCCGGGCAGGGCACCGAGGCGGGCCTCGATGGTGCCCATCAGCCGGTCCTGCAGCTCCGGCAGGCCGATGTGCTGCACGACGTCGGCGAAGAAGCCGCGCACGACCAGGCGGCGGGCGGTCTCGGCGTCGATGCCCCGCGAGCACAGGTAGAACAGCTGCTCGTCGTCGAACCGGCCGGTGGCGCTGGCGTGACCGGCACCGACGATCTCGCCGGTCTCGATCTCCAGGTTGGGCACGGAGTCGGCGCGGGCGCCGTCGGTGAGCACCAGGTTGCGGTTGAGCTCGTAGGTGTCGGTGCCGGTGGCCGCCGGGCGGATCCGGACGTCACCGACCCACACCGTGTGCGCCTTCTCCCCCTGCAGCGCGCCCTTGTAGAGGACGTTGCTGGTGCAGTTGGGCACGGCGTGGTCGACCCACAGCCGGTGCTCCTGGTGCTGGGTCTCGTCGGCGAAGTAGACACCGAACAGCTCCGCCGTCCCGCCGGGGCCGGCGTACTGCACGTTGCTGAGCAGGCGGACGAGGTCGCCGCCGAGGGTGACCACGACCTGCTTGACGGTCGCGTCACGGCCGACGACGGCGTCGAACTGCCCGCCGTGCACCGCGCCGGGCGCCCAGTCCTGCACGGAGACGACGGTGACCTGCGCGCCGTCCCCGACGAGGACCGCGACGCCACCGGAGTACCTCGCCAGGCCGCTGTGGTCCAGGACGACGGTCGCCTCGGCGAACGCGCCGACCTCGACGACCAGCTGGCCCCAGACGACGTCGTCGGAGCCGGTGCCCGTCAGCCGCAGGACGACCGGGCGGTCCAGCTGCGCCTCGGCCGGCACGCGCACGACGGCGGCGCCGCCGCTGCGCTGACGGGTGAGCGCGGCGAGCCGGTCCACCGGCTCGGGCAGGCCCTTGAGCAGCGGGTCGTCGGCGGCGACGCTGGTCAACTCGACGCCCTCGGGGAGGTCGGTGTCCCACTGCAGGTGCGCGTCGGACGGTGCGCCCTGCAGCAGCGGGCGGATCCGGCGCATCGGGGTGAAGCGCCAGTCCTCCTCACGGCCGGTGGGCTCGCCGAACGCGTCGGGATCGGTGGAGGTGAACCGCTCGGCCGGGGAGCCGGTCGGTGCCGGGCCGCCGTGCGAATGCGCACCGGGCCCGGCCTCGCCGGCCGTGGCGGTGCCGCCGGCCGGGGTGGTCGGCGGCCCGGCCTGGGCGCCGACCCCCGGGGCGAACAGCTCGCCGGCCAGGCTGCCGGTGGTCTCGACGGTCGTGCTGGTGTTGTCGGGGGCTGGCATCAGCCGACGGCACCTTCCATCTGCAGTTCGATCAGGCGGTTGAGCTCGAGCGCGTACTCCATGGGGAGCTCGCGGGCGATCGGCTCCACGAAGCCGCGGACCACCATCGCCATCGCCTCGTCCTCGGACATGCCGCGGCTCATCAGGTAGAAGAGCTGGTCCTCGCTGACGCGGGAGACCGTCGCCTCGTGGCCCATGGCGACGTCGTCCTCGCGGACGTCGACGTAGGGGTAGGTGTCCGACCGGCTGATGGTGTCGACCAGCAGCGCGTCGCACTTCACCGTCGACTTCGAGCCGTGGGCGCCCTCGTCGATCTGGACCAGACCGCGGTAGGAGGTCCGGCCGCCGCCGCGGGCCACCGACTTCGACACGATCGTCGAGGAGGTGTTGGGCGCGGCGTGCACCATCTTGGCGCCGGCGTCCTGGTGCTGACCCTCCCCGGCGAAGGCGATGGAGAGCACCTCACCCTTGGCGTGCTCGCCGGTCATCCAGACCGCCGGGTACTTCATCGTCACCTTGGAGCCGAGGTTGCCGTCGACCCACTCCATGGTCGCGCCCTCGTGGGCGATCGCCCGCTTGGTGACCAGGTTGTAGACGTTGTTCGACCAGTTCTGGATGGTCGTGTACCGGCAGCGCGCGTTCTTCTTGACGATGATCTCGACGACCGCCGAGTGCAGCGAGTCCGACTTGTAGATCGGCGCGGTGCAGCCCTCGACGTAGTGCACGTAGGCGCCCTCGTCGACGATGATCAGCGTCCGCTCGAACTGGCCCATGTTCTCGGTGTTGATCCGGAAGTAGGCCTGCAGCGGGATGTCGACGTGCACGCCCTTCGGCACGTAGATGAACGAGCCACCCGACCACACGGCGGTGTTCAGCGCGGCGAACTTGTTGTCCCCGGACGGGATCACAGAGCCGAAGTACTCCTGGAAGATCTCCGGGTGCTCCCGGAGGGCGGAGTCGGTGTCGAGGAAGACGACGCCCTGGTCCTCCAGCTCCTTCTGGATCTGGTGGTAGACGACCTCGGACTCGTACTGCGCCGCGACACCGGAGACCAGCCGCTGCTTCTCGGCCTCCGGGATGCCCAGCCGGTCGTAGGTGTTCTTGATGTCGTCGGGCAGGTCCTCCCACGAGGCCGCCTGGGCCTCGGTGGAGCGCACGAAGTACTTGATGTTCTGGAAGTCGATGCCGGACAGGTCCGAGCCCCAGTCGGGCATGGGCTTGCGGCCGAACAGCTTGAGGGCCTTGAGGCGGCGCTCGAGCATCCACTCGGGCTCGTTCTTGCGGGCGGAGATGTCGCGGACGACGTCCTCGTCCAACCCGCGGCGGGCGGAGGCACCGGCGACGTCGGCGTCAGCCCAGCCGTACTCGTAGCGGCCGAGCGCGTCGATCTGCTCGTCCTGCGTCAGCGGCGTGCTGGTCACCGGCTGCTGGGTGCTGGTCATACGGGCGTCCTCTCCCGGTCGAACGTGTGAGTGGAGCTGGTGGACGGTGCGGTGCGCGTGGTGGCCGTCGTCGGCCGCGCTCCCCGCTCACCTGGTACAGGGCGTGCGGGGGTCGATCTGTTCCCCGCGCGGATGTGGTCCCGGCCGCCCGCCCCCACCCGGATCGGACCCGGGATGTGGGTGGTGCAGACGCCGTCGCCGTGCGCGATCGTGGCCAGCCGCTGGACGTGGGTACCCACCAGCCGGCCGATCACCGCCGTCTCGGCCTCGCACAGTTGCGGGAACTCGGCCGCCACGTGCGCCACCGGGCAGTGGTGCTGGCAGAGCTGCCCGCCGCTGGAGATCGCCGAGGCCGAGGCAGCGTAGCCCTCGGCCGTGAGGGCGGTCGCGAGCACCTGCGCACGGTCCACGGTGCCGGTGGCGGCCGCGTGCTCCACGGCCGTGGAGCAGCGCTGCTCGAGCCCGGAGAGCTGAGCCTCGGCGACCGCCCGGACGGCGTCGGGACCGCCGGAGGCGGCCACGTACCGCAGCGCCGTCAGCGCCAGGTCGTCGTAGGCGTGCGGGAAGTCCGAGCGTCCGGCGTCGGTGAGGTGGAACAGCCGAGCCGGGCGGCCGCGACCGCGGCGCGCCGGACCGCCCCCCAGCCGCTCCTCGACCCGGCCGGTGGCGACCAGCGCGTCGAGGTGCCGGCGGACGGCGGTCGGCGAGATGCCCAGCCGGCCGGCCAGCTCGGTCGCGGTCTGTGGGCCGTGCTCCAGCAGGAGCGCGGTGACGCGGTGCCGGGTGCGGCCGTCGTCAGCGCTCGCCGACGGCCGGGACGAGGGCCCCGGGGGCCCGCCCGCCTGCACGTGGTCGCTTTCCACAACACAAGTGTTACCTATTTCGGGGCGCTCGCAAGCAAGGCAGACCTAACTTCTGGGGCGGACGAGCGCGGGCACGGGGCGACCTGTGAGGCACACCACCGAGGGCCGACGGCGTCCGTGCCGGTGGTGGACGCGGATCACCCGCCGGGACGACCGGTGCGCGGCTCCCCACCGCCTAGCATCGGGGCGTGCCGGTCTCCCCTGCCGTCGTGTCACGGTTCGCCCTGGCCAACGCCGTCGCCAACGGCGCCATCGTCGTCACCGGGGGTGCCGTCCGGCTGACCGGTTCCGGCCTCGGCTGCCCCACCTGGCCACGGTGCACCGACGAGAGTTTCGTCGCGACCCCGGAGCTCGCCGGGCACGGTGTCATCGAGTTCGGCAACCGGCTGCTCACCTTCGTCCTCGCCGCCGTGGCGATCGCCACCGTGGTCGCGGTCTTCCGCTCCACCCGGCGGGATCTGCGCGGTCTCGCCGTCCTGGCGTTCCTCGGCATCCCCGCCCAGGCCCTCCTCGGCGGGGTCACGGTGTTGACCGGGCTGAACCCGTGGACGGTGGCCGCCCACTTCCTGGTGTCCTCGGCGCTGGTCGCGGTGACGACCGTGCTGTGGCTGCGCTCGCGGGAGCCCGGGGTGGGCCAGCTGCTGGTCCGCCGTCCCTTCGCGCTGCTGGTGACCGGGATCGCAGCGGCGACCGCCGCGGTCCTGGTGCTCGGCACGGTGGTCACCGGCAGCGGCCCGCACAGCGGCGACCCCGGCGCCGGCCGCACCGGGTTCGACCCCGAACTGGTCAGCCAGCTGCACGCCGACTCGGTCTTCCTGCTGCTGGGCCTGACGATCGCGCTGCTGGTCGCCCTGTACGCCACCGACTCCCCCGGGCGCCTGAAGCGGGCCGCCCGCGACCTGCTGGTCGTCCAGCTCGCCCAGGGGGTGCTGGGCTACGTGCAGTACTTCACCGACCTGCCGGTCGCCCTCGTGCTGCTGCACATGCTGGGTGCGGTGCTGGTGACGGCGTTCACCGCCCGCCTGGTGTGGTCGGTGCGCGGCCCGGCGTCCGAGCTGCCGCTGGACGCCCCGTCGGTCCCGGCCTCCGCCACCCGCTGACCGGGGCGGGCCGGAGGCTCCCCCGAGCAGGGGCGGGAGTCCCGGGCTCGATCCAGGACGGGACGACACCTGGCCGCGGTGCGGTCCCTGGGAGCGGGGGGCCGGAGGCTCCCCCGAGCAGGGGCGGGAGTCCCGGGCTCGATCCAGGACGGGACGACACCTGGCCGCGGTGCGGTCCCTGGGAGCGGGGGGCCGGAGGCTCCCCCGAGCAGGGGGCGGGAGTCCCGGGCTCGATCCAGGACGGGACGGCACCTGGCCGCGGTGTCGGCCGGTAGGCCGACGAGGTGCACAGCCGTCAGACGAGGACGTCGACGATGATCGCGACCGACAGCAGCGTCATGTAGGTGATCGAGATGTGGAACAGCTGCATCGGCTTGGTCTCCGCGCCGGAGCGGATGCGGCGCAGCAGCCGGTGCGCCTCGACGGCGAACCACAGGCCGAGGGCCGCCGCGGCGGCGGTGTAGATCCAGCTGATGCCGAACCCGTCGGCCACCGGCCACAGCAGCAGCGAGACGGCGACGGTCAGCCAGGTCCAGGCCACGGTCTGCCGGCCCACCGACACCGCGGAGGACACCACCGGCAGCATCGGCACGTCCGCGCGGGCGTAGTCGGCCTTGAAGCGCATGGCGAGCGCCCAGAAGTGCGGCATCTGCCAGCAGAAGACGACGCCGAAGAACACGACGGCGGGCCAGGCCAGCGAGCCGGTCACGGCGGCCCAGCCGATCAGCACCGGCGCCGCTCCCGGCACCCCGCCGAACTCGGTGCTGCGGCGGGTGTACCGCTTGAACACCATCGTGTAGAGGACCGCGTAGTAGACGATCGCGGCCAGCGCGAGGCCCGCGGCCAGCAGCGTCGTGGTCGTGGCGAGCAGCCCGACCGACACCACGGTGAGCACCAGCCCGAACACCAGGGCGGCGCGGGGGCTGATCTCGCCCATCGGCAGCGGCCGCCGCTCCGTGCGGTGCATGAGCCGGTCGATGTCGCGGTCGTACCAGCAGTTGAAGACGTTGGCCGCACCGGCGGCGAGGGTGCCGCCGACCATCGTGGCGATCAGCAGCCGCCAGGAGGGCCAGCCCCCGGAGGCCAGCATCATCGCCGGCAGCGTGGTGACCAGCAGCAACTCGATGATCCGCGGCTTGGTCAGGGCCACGTACGCCCGCACGGTGTTCGAGAGGCGACGGGCCTGGACGGCCGGGCGCTCGGACAGCGCGGTCACCGTGCGGCCTCGGGTGCGCAGGCACACGGGCAGGGCACCACCGGGCACCTGGACAGCACGAGGTCCCTTCCGAGAGGGGACGGGGAGAACAGCAGCCACTGTATCCCGCGGCCACCGCCGGCACCGGCGGGCATGACTAGGGTCTCGTCACGTTGGTGCTGCGCATGCAGCGGGTAGGGCCGACGTCGACGACGACGGTGCGTCCGGGTCCGCGACGGGCCACGAGCCGCGCGACGCCCGGTCGCTGGAGCCGCGCACCGTCGTCCGCCCGCGGTCGGTCGGTCTCCACCGGTCGTCCCGGGCGGTCCCGCACAGGCCGACCCCCGAGGGAGCACCCGCAAGATGGGAACGAAGAGCACCGCGTCCGAGGCCCCGGCCGAGGCGGCGACCGACGCACCGACCGGCAACCCGACCCAGCCCTCCCCCACCCTGCCCGAGGGCTTCGGCGACCTCGACCGCCGGGCCATCGACACCGTCCGCGTGCTCGCGATGGACGCCGTCCAGCAGGTCGGGAACGGCCACCCCGGGACGGCGATGAGCATGGCGCCGACGGCCTACCTGCTGTTCCACAAGTGGCTGCGGCACGACCCGACCGACCCGCAGTGGCCGGCCCGCGACCGCTTCGTCCTGTCGATGGGCCACTCGAGCCTGACCCTCTACATCCAGCTCTACCTCTCCGGCTACGGCCTGGAGCTGGCGGACCTGCAGGCGCTGCGTACCTGGGGGTCGAAGACCCCGGGCCACCCCGAGGTGAACCACACGCCGGGCGTGGAGACGACGACCGGCCCGCTGGGTCAGGGCGTGGCCAACGCGGTCGGGATGGCGATGGCGGCCCGGCGCGAGCGCGGGCTGCTCGACCCCGACGCCCCCGAGGGCCAGAGCATCTTCGACCACACGATCTGGGCCTTCGCCTCCGACGGCGACCTGGAGGAGGGGGTCAGCGGCGAGGCGTCCTCGCTGGCCGGCACCCAGCAGCTGGGCAACCTGGTGCTCGTCTACGACGACAACCGGATCTCGATCGAGGACGACACGAACGTCGCCTTCACCGAGGACGTCGGCAAGCGGTACGAGGCCTACGGCTGGCACGTCCAGAACGTGGACGACGGTGAGGACCTCGCCGCGGTGGACGCCGCGTTCGCCGCCGCCAAGGCCGAGACCGGCCGCCCGTCGATCATCGTGCTGCGGACGATCATCGCCTGGCCGGCACCGAACAAGCAGAACACCGGTGCCGCGCACGGCTCGGCCCTCGGCGAGGACGAGGTCCGGGCCACCAAGGAGATCCTCGGCTTCGACCCCGAGCGCACCTTCCAGGTGGACGACGACGTCCTGGCCCACGCCCGTTCCGTCGTCGAGAAGGGCCGGCAGGAGCACGCCGACTGGCAGGAGCGGTTCCAGGAGTGGCAGCGGGCCAACCCGGACGCCTCGGCGCTGCTGGAGCGCATGACCACCCGGACGCTGCCGGAGGGCTTCGCCGCGGAGCTGCCCTCCTGGGACGCCGACGCCAAGGGCGTGGCCACCCGCAAGGCCTCCGGCGAAGTGCTCGCCGCCCTCTACCCGGTCCTGCCTGAGCTGTGGGGCGGCTCGGCCGACCTCGCCGAGAGCAACAACACCGCGGTGAAGGGCGAACCGTCCTTCCTGCCCGCGGACCGGCAGACGAAGATGTGGTCGGGCGGGCCGTACGGCCGCACCCTGCACTTCGGCGTCCGGGAGCACGCCATGGGCGCGATCATGAACGGCATCGCGCTGCACGGTGGCACGCGGGTCTACGGCGGCACGTTCCTCACCTTCTCCGACTACATGCGCGGGGCGGTGCGGCTGGCCGCGCTCATGCAGCTGCCGGTCACCTACGTCTGGACGCACGACTCCATCGGCCTCGGTGAGGACGGCCCGACCCACCAGCCGATCGAGCACCTCGCCGCGCTGCGCGCCATCCCCGGGCTGGACGTCGTCCGGCCGGCGGACGCCAACGAGGTGGCGGTCGCCTGGCGGACGATCCTGGAGAACAACGACCGGCCGGCCGGGCTCCTGCTGTCCCGGCAGAACCTCCCGGTGTTCGACCGTGGACAGCTCGCCTCCGCCGAGGGGGTGGCCCGCGGCGCGTACGTCCTGGCCGACGCCTCGAACGGCGACCCCGAGGTCATCCTGCTGGGCACCGGCTCGGAGGTGCAGATCGCCGTCGCGGCCCGCGAGCGGCTGGAGGCCGACGGCGTCCCGACCCGGGTCGTCTCCGTGCCGTGCGTCGAGTGGTTCACCGACCAGGAGCAGTCCTACAAGGACGAGGTGCTCCCGCCGTCGGTCCGCGCCCGGGTGAGCGTCGAGGCCGGCGTCCCCATGGGCTGGCGGGAGTTCGTCGGCGACGCCGGGCGGATCGTCGGCCTCACCCACTACGGGGCCAGCGCCGCGTACAGCGTCCTGTACGAGGAGTTCGGTCTCACCGACGAGGCGGTCGTGACCGCCGCCCGCGAGAGCATCGAGGCCGCCCGGTCCGGCACCGCCGTCCCGGCCGGCCCCGTCGCGGCCACCGGCGGCCTGCCGCACCCCACCGGCGACCGCTGAAGGACCACCCTTCCCCCCACGCCTCGCGAGCTCGGCGCGGGACCCTGAAAGGTGGCCGTTCCAGTACCTCACCGAGAGAGGCAGAGACATGGCACAGAACGAGAAGCTGGCCGAGCTGTCGGAGGCCGGGGTCGCCGTCTGGCTCGACGACCTGTCCCGCGACCGCATCCGCAGCGGCAACCTCCAGTCGCTGGTCGACGAGCACTCCGTCGTCGGCGTCACCACCAACCCGACGATCTTCGCCGCGGCGATCAGCGGGTCGGACTCCTACGACGACCAGCTGCACGCCCTCGCCGTCCGCAGGGTCAGCGTCGAGGAGGCGCTGCGGACCATCACGGCGGCCGACGTCCGCGACGCCTGCGACCTGCTGGCACCGGTGGCCCAGCGGCAGCCCGGCGACGGCCGGGTGTCCCTGGAGGTCGCGCCGGGTCTGGCGCACGACACCGACGCCACCGCCGCGGAGGCCGCGCACCTGTGGTGGCTGGTGGACCGGCCCAACCTGTTCATCAAGATCCCGGCGACGGAGGCCGGCCTGCCGGCGATCACGACGTCCATCGCCCGCGGGATCAGCGTCAACGTCACCCTCATCTTCAGCCTCGAGCGCTACCGGGCGGTCATGGACGCCTACCTCAGCGGGCTGGAGCAGCGGATCTCCGCCGACCCGGACGCCGAGCTGGGCGGCATCGCCTCCGTGGCGTCGTTCTTCGTGTCCCGCGTGGACAGCGAGATCGACAAGCGGCTGGACGAGGCCGGCGCCGACGCCGCCCTCAAGGGCAAGGCGGCCCTGGCCAACGCCCAGCTGGCCTACCAGGCCTACGAGGAGGTCTTCTCCTCCGACCGCTGGAAGGCCCTGGAGGCGAAGGGGGCGCGCCCGCAGCGGCCGCTGTGGGCCTCGACGGGCGTGAAGAACCCCGACTACCCCGACACCCTCTACATCAGCGAGCTCATCGCCCCCGGCACGGTCAACACCATGCCGGAGAAGACGCTCATGGCCTACGCCGACCACGGCAGCGCGGGCACGCCGGTGCAGAAGACCTACGACGAGGCCGCCGCGGTGATGCAGGCCATCAGCGACGCCGGGGTCGACCTCGACGACGTCTTCCGGGTGCTGGAGGAGGAGGGCGTGCAGAAGTTCGCCGACTCGTGGGACGAGCTGACCGAGTCGGTGCGCACCCAACTCCAGGACAAGGCGTGACCTTGCGCTTCTCCTGCGCCGGACTCGACGTCCCGCAGGCCGTCCGCACCCAGCTGGCCGACGACGACGTCGCCGGCCGGCTGGTGCGCAAGGACCCCACCCTCTGGGGTCCGGAGGCCGAGGGCGAGGCGTCGGTCCGGCTGGGGTGGCTGGACCTCCCGGCCACGTCGCGGGAGCTCCTCCCGCGGGTGACCGCACTGCGCGCCGAGCTCCAGGCCGAGGGCCTGGACCGGGTCGTGCTGTGCGGCATGGGCGGCTCCTCGCTCGCCCCCGAGGTGATCTGCCGGACGGCCGGTGTGCCGCTGGTCGTGCTGGACAGCACCGATCCCGGCCAGGTCGCCGCGGCGTTGACCGACCTCGCCCGCACGGTCGTGGTGGTCAGCTCCAAGTCCGGCGACACGGTGGAGACCGACAGCCACCGGCGGGCCTTCGTGGACGCGTTCGCCGCCGCGGGGCTGGACGAGCAGCAGATCGGGGCGCGGTTCGTCGTCGTCACCGACCCCGGGTCCCCGCTGGCGGAGACGGCGGCGGCGATGGGCGCCCGCGCGGTCTTCCTGGCCGACCCGACCGTGGGTGGCCGCTACAGCGCCCTGTCGGCCTTCGGGCTCGTCCCCGCGGCGCTGGCCGGCGCCGACGCCGGCGCGCTGCTGGAGGAGGCCGCCGAGCTGGCCGAGCACCTGACCGAGCCGGACAACCCCGCCCTGGAGCTGGGGGTCGCGCTCGGCGGGGGTTTCCGCACCGGCCGGGACAAGGTCGCGCTGGTCGACGGCGGCTCCGGCACCACCGGCTTCGGCGACTGGGCCGAGCACCTCATCGCGGAGTCCACCGGCAAGCAGGGCCGCGGCCTGCTGCCGGTCGTGCTCGACGCCCCCGACGCCCCCGGCGCCACCGACCCGGACACCCTGCTGGCCGTGGTCGGCGGCGACCCGCTCGGGCCGGGTCCGTCGATCGGCGTCACCGGTCCGCTGGGCGCCCAGTTCCTCGGCTGGGAGTACGCGACCGCCGTCGCCGGCCACTTGCTCGGCATCAACCCGTTCGACCAGCCGAACGTGACCGAGAGCAAGGAGAACACCCGGCGGCTGCTGGAGGGCGGGCTGCCCGACGAGAAGCCGGTGGCCACGATCGGCGCGGTCGAGCTCTTCGACTCCGGCGACCTGCTCGACCAGGTCGACCTCAGCCAGCTCGACGGCGTCCGCCTGGCGCTGGACGCGCTGATGGCCGCCGTCCCCCCGCGCGGGTACCTCGCGGTCATGGCCTACCTGGACCGGGCTCGCGACGCCCGCGCCGCGGAACTGCGCGGGGTCCTGGCCGCCCGCACCGGGCACGCGGTCACCTTCGGCTGGGGCCCGCGGTTCCTGCACTCCACCGGCCAGTACCACAAGGGCGGGCCGCAGACCGGGGCGTTCCTGCAGCTCACGGGTGAGCTGGACGCCGACCTCCCCGTGCCCGACCGGCCGTACGGCTTCGGCGCCCTGCAGGCCGCCCAGGCCGCCGGCGACCGCCAGGCACTGGCCGACCGAGGCCGCCCGCTGCTGCACCTGCACCTGACCGATCGCGTGGCCGGCGTCGGCCAGCTGCTCGACGCGCTGCGCTGACCGGTGTCGGCCAGGATCGCAGTCCGAGGGGAACGGTCCACGGCCGCACCCCCGATCCACCCGCCGCCCGGTCCACCGCCGCGCCGGACGGCGAGCCCGCACCCCGACCTCGAGGACGGACGATGATCTCCAACCCGCTCCGGGACCCGCGGGACCGGCGGCTGCCCCGCGTGCCCGAGCCGTGCGCGCTCGTGGTGTTCGGCATCACCGGCGACCTGGCCCGCAAGAAGTTGCTCCCCGCGGTGTACGACCTGGCCAACCGGGGGCTGCTGCCGACCAACTTCGCCCTGCTGGGCTTCGCCCGGCGGGACTGGGGCGACGAGGACTTCGCCGAGCTGGCCCGCGACGCCGCCCGCAAGGCCGCCCGCACGCCGTGGCGCGAGGAGGTCTGGGAGCGGCTGGCCGGCAGCGTCCGGTTCGTGCAGGGCTCGTTCGACGACGACAACGCCTTCGACCAGCTCGCGGCGACCCTCGGCGAGCTGGAGGGCACCCACGGCATCGGCGGCAACGCGGCGTTCTACCTGTCCATCCCCCCGGCGATGTTCCCCATCGTGCTCAAGCAGATGCAGCGGACCGGCATGGCCGACAGCACGCCCGACCGCTGGCGCCGGGTCGTGGTGGAGAAGCCGTTCGGTACCGACCTGGCCTCCAGCCGCGAGCTCAACGCGCTGGTCGACTCGGTGTTCACCGCCGACGACGTCTTCCGCATCGACCACTACCTGGGCAAGGAGACCGTCCAGAACCTGATGGCGCTGCGGTTCGCCAACACCCTGTTCGAGCCGGTGTGGAACGGCCACCACGTCGACTCGGTGCAGATCACGATGGCCGAGGACGTCGGGATCGGCGGGCGGGCCGGGTTCTACGAGGAGACCGGCGCCGCCCGGGACGTGCTGCAGAACCACCTGCTGCAACTGCTGGCGCTCACCGCCATGGAGGAACCGGTCGAGTTCTCCGCCGAGGAGATCCGCACCGAGAAGCTCAAGGTGCTGCGGGCCATCTCGCTGCCGGAGGACCTCGGCACCTTCGCCGTCCGCGGGCAGTACGAGCAGGGCTGGCTGGCCGGGCAGCGCGCGTCCGGCTACCGGCAGGAGGAGGGCGTCGACCCGGAGTCGACCACCGAGACCTACGCCGCCGTGCGGCTGGGCGTCGAGACCCGCCGCTGGGCGGGCGTGCCGTTCTACCTGCGCACCGGCAAGCGCCTGCCGCGGCGGGTCACCGAGATCGCGCTGGTCTTCAAGCAGGCGCCGCACCTGCCCTTCGCCGCCACCGACACCGAGGAGCTGGGCAACAACCAGCTGGTCGTGCGGGTCCAGCCGGACGAGGGCGTCACCCTCAAGTTCGGGTCGAAGGTGCCCGGCAGCGTCATGGAGGTCCGCGACGTGTCGATGGACTTCCTCTACGGCGAGCAGTTCACCGAGGCCAGTCCCGAGGCCTACGAGCGCCTCCTGCTCGACGTCCTCCTCGGCGACGCCACGCTCTTCCCGCGCAACGCCGAGGTGGAGGCGTCGTGGGCGGTCATCGACCCGCTCGAGGAGTTCTGGGCCGGGACGACGCCGCACCCGTACCGGGCCGGCGAGTGGGGCCCGCGTGCCGCCGACGAGATGCTCGCCGCCGAGGGACGCCGGTGGCGACGCCCGTGACCACCCGGTCCCGGCCCGCCACCCCCTCCCCCGACCGATCCGAGGAGACCTCATGACGACCCTGTGGGACACCACCGGCTCCGCGGTGGTCAAGGAGCTGGCCGCGCAGCGGCGCACCGGCGGCGCCGTGCTCTCCGGCGTCGCCCTCACCCTGGTGGTCGTGGCCGACGAGGGCCGGGTCGCCGAGGCCGAGGAGGCCGCGACCGCCGCCGCCGAGCAGCACCCCTGCCGGCTGCTCATCGTCGTCCGCCGCCAGATCGAGGCACCCTCGCCCCGGCTGGACGCCGAGGTGCTCATCGGCGGCCGCCTCGGTCCGGGGGAGGCGGTGGTCATGCGGATGTACGGCCGGCTGGGGCTGCACGCCGAGTCGGTGGTGCTGCCGCTGCTGGCCGCCGACGCGCCGGTGGTCACCTGGTGGCACGGCGCCCCGCCGGAACGGCTGGCCACCGACGCGCTCGCCGTCATCGCCGACCGGCGGATAACCGACACCTCCCTGGCCGACGACCAGCTGGCCGCCCTGCGCACCCGCGCCGCCGACTACTCCCCGGGTGACACCGACCTGGCCTGGACCCGCAGCACGCCCTGGCGGGCCACGCTCACCTCGACGGTGGACTCGGTGTCCGGTCGCCGCGGGGACGTCGTCCGCGTGCGCGGGGGCCGGGTCGAGGGCGAGCCGGGGAACGCGACCGCCGAGCTGCTCGCCGGCTGGCTGAGCGCCCGGTGTGGCTGCGAGGTCACCGTCACCGAGGGCGACCGGCGGCCCGGGCCGAGCGGCGTCTGCTCCGTCGTCCTCCAGCTCGACCAGGACGAGGAGGTGCGGGTCACCGCCGACCGTCGCGGCGGGGCGCTGATCGCCCAGCCGTACCGGCCCGAGGCGACCGTGGCGCTGCCCGACCGCCAGCTCGGTGACCTGATCGGTGAGGAGCTGCGCCGGCTGGATCCCGACGAGCCCTTCGCCGAGGCCCTGGAGGCAACGACCGGGGTGCACGGCCTCGCCGACCGCTCTCCCGTCCGCGAGCACGTCTGGTTCGACCCCGCGGAGGTCCGGGGCGGCGACGGCGAGCCGCTGCCGACCGTGCCCCTCGACTCGCAGGGCTCCGACGACGCGGCCGAGCACGGCGAGCACGACACCCAGGAGGTGAGCCGGTGAGCTTCTCGCCGGGTGACCGGATCGCCGCGGCGCTGCCCGACGACGGCCGGCCCGTCCCCGACGTCGTCGTCGAGCCCGACGCCGACCACCTCGCCCGCGCCGTCGCCTCCGCGCTGGTCGCGCGGCTCGCGGCCGCCCAGGCGGTGCACGACACCGCGACGGTGGTCCTGACCGGCGGCGGCATCGGCACCGCCGTCCTCGAGCGGGCCGCCGCGCTGGCGGCCGAGCCGGAGCGGGAACGGGTCGACTGGACGGCGGTGGACGTCTGGTGGGGCGACGAGCGGTTCGTACCCGCCGGCAGCGAGGAGCGCAACGAGACCGGCGCCCGCCGGGCCCTGCTGGACCCGGTCGGCGTCCCGGCCGAGCGGGTGCACGCGATGCCCGCCTCGGACGCCGGGTTCGCCGAGCCCGAGGAGGCCGCCGCCTGGTACGCCGAGCAGCTGGCCGCAGCCGCCCCGGAGGGTGCGGCGTTGCCCCGCGTCGACGTGCTGCTGCTCGGCATGGGCCCCGAGGGACACGTGGCGTCGATCTTCCCGGACTCCCCCGCCGCCTCCGACGACCGGCTCGTGGTCGCGGTGCGCGACTGCCCCAAGCCGCCCCCCACCCGGATCAGCCTCGGCTTCGCCGCGATCAACGCCGCCGAGGAGATCTGGCTGCTCGTCTCCGGTGAGGGGAAGGCACCCGCCGTGGCGGCGGCCCTGCGGGCCGGCGCCGGGCCGCAACAGCTCCCCGCCGCCGGGGTGCACGGCCGCCGGGCCACCCGGTGGTTGCTGGACGCCGCCGCGGCCGGGGAGCTCGACGCCGCCCGGTAGCCCGCACCGCGCGCGAGGTCGAGCGACGCGCTGCCCAGGCCCCCGGGACCTGGTCCCCTGGTCCGCGCGGGACACGGCGCGCACACTGCCCGACGTACCCGAGCACAAGGCACCAGTGGATCCCGACGACGGCGCCATCGCGCCGCCCCGTCGGCGCCAGCGCGGAGAGCCCCATGACCATACCCACCCTCGCCGTCGGCCAGCCCGTCCCCGACGTGCTGCTCCCGCTGCCGGCCCGTCCGCCGGCGCCGCCCGTGTCGCGGCACCGCGGCTGTTACTGGGACCACGAGCAGGGCGCCTGGCGGGCCCACGCCCCGCTCCCCCTCCCCCGCCCGGCCCCGGAGTGACGACCGCCCGGTGTCCGAGCGGACGGCTCGGGCACCGGGCGGTGAGCGTCGGAGTCGGTCAGGCGCCGCGGCGGGCGCGCAGCTTGGCGAGCGCCTCCTCGAGCAGCGCGTCGCCGTCGGCGTCGCTGCGCCGCTCCCGCACGTACGCGAGGTGGGTCTTGTAGGGCTCGGTACGGGGGGCCGGCGGCGGAGCCGCCTGGTCCTGCCCGGCGGGGAGGCCGCACCGAGGGCAGTCCCACAGCTCGGGCACCTCGGCGTCGAAGGCGAAGGCAACCAGGGTCTCGTGCCCCTGCGTGCACCAGTAGCCCACCCGGTGACGCGGCGCGGCCTCACCGCGCTCGGCCTCACCCATCGGCCCTGCACCCACCCGGGTGCCCCGGATCGCGTTCCCACCAGCCACGAGCGCCCCCTGTGTCCCCAGCGGTCTGCGGCGACCTCTGCCGCGCGGGCAGTCTAGGGCCTGGAGAGCGCGATCCTGGTCACGTTTTGTGCCACGGAACGAGGTCGTCCCGAAATGGTGGGGTCTGTCCCGGGGCTCCGGCCCCTGCTGGGTCCCGTCGCGAGCTCGCGAGCGATGGGGGGCGGGCCTGCCTCAGGCCTTGAGCAGGATCCCGATGCCGATCACGCAGACGGCCCAGACCAGCCCGGTGAAGACGGTGAGCCGGTTGAGGTTCTTCTCGACCACCGAGGAACCGGACAGCTGCGAGGAGACCGCACCGCCGAACATCGAAGACAGGCCACCACCCTTGCCCCGGTGCAGGAGGATCAGCACCACGAGGAGCACGCTGGTGAGCACCAGCAGGAGGTTGAGGACCAGCTCGATCATGACTCGAGGGTAACCGACCGGCCGCGCCCGCCCGGCCGACGCGGCCGGGACCCGCCCTCAGTCGGGGGACGCGTCACCCGGCGGGCGCCGCTCAGCGGACGCCGGCGGTCGCCAGGTCGTAGCCGGTGTAGGCCGCCATCACCACGCCGTTGCGCAACCGCTGCCCCGCGAGCAGCTGCACCCGCGTCTCCGCGAGGGGCACGTAGGCACCGGTCGCCGTGGCCGCGGCCGCGACGTCCCGCCAGGCCGTCCGTGCGCCCTCACCGGCGGTGCGCGCGGTGTCGATCAGCGCGTCGACCTCGGGGACGGTCAGCCGCGCGAAGTTGGTGTTGCCCACCGGGCTCACCGACCGGCCGTCGACCAGCGGCACGAGGAACGAGCCGGGCGTCGGGAAGTCGGCCGTCCAGGTGGCGAGCACGATGCCGAACCCGTTGGCCGCGACGTTGTCGGGGTTCCCGACGTCGGTGGCGTAGAAGCCCGGCGCGGCCAGCGGCCGGACCTCGACCTCGATGCCGATCGCGCCCAGCTGGCCGGCGATCTCCTCGGCGACGGCCACGCTGGTCGCGGCGTCGGGCACGGCGAGCACGGTGTGGAAGCCGTCCGGCTGGCCGCAGGCGCGCAGGTGCTCGCGGGCGGCGTCCGGGTCCGGCTGCGGATCGGACTCCTCCGGGCCGCCGACCAGCCCGCGCGGCCACAGCTGCGAGGTGCGCACGGCGTTGACCGACCCGCCGAGCTGCTCCTGCACCGCCCGCCGGTCCACGGCCGCGACGACCGCGGCCCGGCACTCCGGGTTGTCCATGGGCGCGACGTTGGTGGGCAGCGCGAGCAGCCTCACCACCCCGCTGGTCACCTCGTCGACGCGGTCGCCCAGCGGGACGTCGCCGCCGGTGCCCTCGGCGAGCCGTGCCGTCGTCGGCGCCTGGACGCCGGTGCCGGAGACGTCGACGTCCGCGGAGCCGGCCAGCAGCGCCTGGTCCCGCTCGACCCCGGTCAGCCCGGTGCGGACGAGGACCTGGTCGGGCAGGGCGGTGCGGACGTCGTCGCTCGCCGGGTCCCACTGGGGGTTGCGGTCGAGCAGGATGCCCGTCGCGGCGTCGACGGAGGTGACCGCGTAGGGCCCGGAGGACACCGGGTCACGGCCGTAGTCGGCGGCGGTGTCGTTCTCGATCGGCACCGGGCTGCTGGACGGGAGCGCCATCACGTAGGGGAAGTCCGGTTCGGCGGTGCGCAGCCGGAAGGTGATCGTGCGGTCGTCCGGGGTCTCGATCGCGGCCAGGCCCAGCTTGTCGGGGGCCTCGTCCTGGTAGGGGCCGGCATAGGGGTTGCCCGGGTCGTCGAGCAGCTCCACCACGTGGGTGGGGCCGCCGACGATGACGTCGGATGCGAAGGAGCGCTCGATGCCGTACTTGACGTCGCGGGATGTGATCGTCCGGCCGTTCTCGAACCGGGCGCCCTCGCGCAGGGTGAAGGTCCAGGTCGTCCCTCCGTCGGGTGTGGTCCCGAGGTCGGTCGCCAGATCGGGCACCAGCCCGTCGGTCGCGCCCGGCTCCGTGGAGTAGGTCACCAGCGTGCGGGCGTAGAGCCGCATGAGGTTCCACACCGCGGGCAGGTACGAGCGTTGCGGGTCGAGGCTGTCGAGCTCACCGGCCACCACCCGCAGCGTCCCGCCGGTCGCGTCGGACGGTGCCCGGACACCGGTGAGCCCGGCGTCCGGGCCGCCGCCCGACACGGGGACGCCCGTCTCGTCGTCCCCGCGGCCGCTCCAGGTGACGGCCCCCACGACCACGAGGACGACGGCGGCGGCGATCCCGAGGACGCGGCCGCGGGTGCCCCGGGCCCAGGCCGGGACCCGCCCCGCCGACCGCTCCTGCGTGCTGTCCACCTACCCGCTTCCCCCTACGGGCCGGCGGCGGTCAGCTGCCGTCGGCTGCTGTCCGACAGATCTGCACGAACTCGTCGGCGTCCAGGCTGGCACCACCGACGAGCGCGCCGTCGACGTCCGGCCCGGCCAGGATCCCGACCGTGTTCGCGGCCTTCACCGACCCGCCGTAGAGGATACGGACGACGGCGGCCGCCTCCGGGCCGAAACGCTCGGCGAGCCGTGACCGGATGGCACCGCACACCTCCTGCGCGTCCTCGGGTGTGGCCACCTCGCCGGTGCCGATGGCCCAGACCGGCTCGTAGGCGATGACCACCCCGCCGCCGGACCCGGCACCCCCGCTGCCGGCGCCGTCGCCGGGTGCGAGGAGCTGCTCGGCGGTCAGCCCCTCCAGCGCGGCGTCGAGCTGCGTGGTGCAGTGCGACACGTGCGTGCCGGCCCTGCGGACGTCGAGCCCCTCCCCGACGCAGAGGATCGGGACCAGGCCGTGCCGCAGCGCCGCCTGCACCTTGCTCGCGACGACCGCGTCGTCCTCACCGTGCAGCGCCCGGCGCTCGGAGTGTCCGACGACGACGTACCGGCAGGCCAGGGCCGCCAGCATCGCGCCGCTGACCTCGCCGGTGTAGGCGCCGGAGTCGTGGGCGGAGAGGTCCTGCGCGCCGTAGCCGACCTCGAGCTTGTCGCCGGTCACCAGCGTCTGCACGCTGCGCAGCGCGGTGAACGGCGGCAGGACGACGACCTCGGCGGCCTCGAGCTCGGGCTCCTTGAGGGAGAACGCGAGCTTCTGCACCAGGCCGATGGCCTCGAGGTGGGTGAGGTTCATCTTCCAGTTGCCGGCGATCAGCGGGCGCCGCCCCTCCCGGCGCGCCGGTGTGGTCTTCCGTGCCACGTCCGCTCCCCTCAGTCCGCCAGCACCGCGAGGCCCGGCAGTTCCCGGCCCTCGAGGTACTCCAGCGACGCCCCGCCGCCGGTGCTGATGTGCCCGTAGGCGGCCTCGTCGAGACCGAGCTGGCGCACCGCCGCGGCGGAGTCCCCGCCACCGACGACCGACAGCCCGTCGACGGCGCCGACGGCCTCGGCCACGCCGCGGGTGCCTGCCTGGAACGGCGCGAGCTCGAAGACACCCATCGGGCCGTTCCAGAACACGGTGCGCGCGTCGCCGAGGGTCGCCCCGAACAGCTCGACGGTGCGCGGCCCGACGTCCAGGCCCAGCTGCTCGCCGGGGATCGCTTCCACGGTCACCGTGGTCGTGGAGGCCTCGGCGCTGAACTCCGGCGCGCAGACCACGTCGAGCGGCAGCACGATGCGGTCCCCCGCCTCGGCCAGCAGGCGCCGGCAGGTCTCGACCTGGTCCTCCTCGAGCAGCGACTTCCCGACCCCGTGGCCCTGGGCGGCGAGGAAGGTGAAGCACATCCCGCCGCCGACCAGCAGCCGGTCGACCTTGGGCAGCAGCGCCTCGATGACGGCGAGCTTGTCGCTGACCTTCGAGCCGCCGAGGACGACGACGTAGGGCCGCTGCGGGTCCTGCGTCAGCCGGGTGAGGACGTCGAGCTCCCGGGCGACCAGACGGCCGGCGACGTGCGGCAGGCGCTGGGCGACGTCGAACACCGAGGCGTGCTTGCGGTGCACCGCGCCGAAGGCGTCGTCGACGTAGACGTCGGCCAGCGCCGCCAGCCGGTCGGCCAGCGCGCCCCGCTCGGCGTCGTCCTTGGACGTCTCGGCCGCCTCGAACCGGACGTTCTCCAGCAGCAGGACGTCGCCGTCGCCCAGGGTGGCGGCCTTGGCCTGCGCGTCGTCGCCCGCCACGTCGGCGGCCAGGGGCACCGTGACGCCGAGCAGCTCGCCGAGCCGCTCGGCGACCGGGGCCAGCGAGAACTGCGGGTCCGGCGCCCCCTTGGGCCGGCCGAGGTGGGCGGCCACGACCACGCGGGCGCCGGCGTCCCGGAGCGCCTGCAGCGTGGGCAGGCTGGCCCGGATCCGGCCGTCGTCGGTGATGGCGCGGGTGCTCTTGTCGACGGGGACGTTCAGGTCGGCGCGCACGAGCACGCGCCGACCCGAGACCCCCTCGGCGAGCAGGTCGTCGAGGGACCGCATCAGAGGGACTTGCCCACCAGCGAGGTGAGGTCGACGAGCCGGTTGGAGTAACCCCACTCGTTGTCGTACCAGCCGAGCACCTTGGCCATCGGGCCGAAGACCTTGGTCAGCTTCGCGTCGTAGATGCACGACGACGGGTCGGTGACGATGTCGGAGGAGACGATCGGCGCGTCGGTGTAGGTGAGGTACCTGCCCAGCGGGCCGGCGGCGGCCTCGCGGTAGGCGGCGTCGATCTCCTCGGCCGACGCCTCGCGGGTCAGCTGCACGGTGAGGTCGGTGGCCGAGCCGGTGGGCACGGGGACGCGGATGGCGTAGCCGTCGAGCTTGCCCTTGAGCTCCGGCAGCACCAGGCCGATGGCCTTCGCGGCGCCGGTGGACGTCGGGACCATGTTCAGCGCGGCGGCGCGGGCGCGACGGAGGTCCTTGTGCGGGCCGTCCTGCAGGTTCTGGTCGGCGGTGTAGGCGTGGATCGTGGTCATCAGGCCGCGCTCGATGCCGAACGCGTCGTTGAGGACCTTCGCCAGCGGCGCCAGGCAGTTCGTGGTGCAGGACGCGTTGCTGATGATCGTCTGCGACCCGTCGTAGAGGTCGTCGTTGACGCCCATGACGATCGTGATGTCGTCGTCGGTGGCCGGCGCGGAGATGATGACCTTCTTGGCGCCACCGGCGTCGACGTGCTTGCGCGCGTCGGCGGCCTTGGTGAAGAAGCCGGTGGACTCGACGACGACGTCGACCCCCAGGTCGCCCCAGGGCAGGTTGGCCGGGTCGCGCTCGGAGAGGACCTTCATGGTCTTCCCGGCGATCTTGATGCCCTCGCCGTCGGCCGCGACGTCCTCGGCGAGCTTGCCCAGGATGCTGTCGTACTTCAGCAGGTGCGCCAGGGCCTCCGGGCTGGTGAGGTCGTTCACCGCCACGATCTCGATGTCCTGGCCGCTGGCCGCGGCCGCGCGCCAGAAGTTGCGGCCGATCCGGCCGAATCCGTTGATGCCCACCCGTACGGTCACTGCAGCCTCCGATGTCGGTCGACGCTGTCTGTCGGGGGCCGCGCCACTGCGCGGCCTCACCCCGGCGACGACCCTATCTGCCCCGGGACGACGGGGCCCGGGCCGCCTGGGGAGGCGACCCGGGCCGCCTCCCCAGCGGCCCCCTGCGCGGTCCCGCCGCGAGCCCGGTGACGTACTGGAACGGCCACCCTTCAGGGTCCCGCGCCGAGCGTGGTGACGTACTGGAACGGCCCCCTGCAGGGTCCCGCCGCGAGCCTGCGAGTGGCGGGGGGCAGGGGGTCCTTCGACTACTGGGCCAGCATGTCCTCGGTCACGACGGACTCGGTGTCGGGGATGCCGAGGTCCTTGGCGCGCTTGTCGGCCATCGCCAGCAGGCGGCGGATCCGCCCGGCGACGGCGTCCTTCGTCATCGGCGGGTCGGCGCGCTGGCCGAGCTCCTCCAGCGACGCCTGGCCGAACTCCAGGCGCAGCCGCCCGGCGACCAGCAGGTGCTCGGGGGCATCGCCGTTGAGGATCTCCAGCGCCCGCTCCACCCGGGCACTGGCGGCCACGGCCGCCCGGGCCGAGCGGCGCAGGTTCGCGTCGTCGAAGTTGGCCAGCCGGTTGGCGGTGGCACGGACCTCGCGGCGCATCCGCCGCTCCTCCCAGGCCAGCACCGCGTCGTGGGCGCCCATGCGGGTCAGCAGCGCGCTGATCGCGTCGCCGTCCCGGACGACGACCCGGTCCGCGCCGCGCACCTCGCGGGCCTTGGCCGCGATGCCCAGCCGGCGGGCCGCCCCGACCAGCGCCATGGCCGCCTCGGGGCCGGGACAGGTCACCTCGAGGGACGACGAGCGACCCGGCTCGGTCAGCGACCCGTGGGCGAGGAAGGCCCCGCGCCAGGCGGCCTCGGCGTCGTTGATCCCGCCGGAGACGACCGACGGCGGCAGCCCGCGGACCGGGCGGCCACGCTGGTCGACCAGTCCGGTCTGCCGGGCCAGGCCCTCGCCGTGCTTCGCGATGCGGACGAGGTAGCGCACGCCACGGCGGATGTTGCCGCCGGCGAGCACGCTGACACCGCTGGTGTAGCCGTAGACCTCGCTGATGTCGCGGCGCAGGCGCCGGGCCACCGAGCCGGTGTCGAGCTCGGCCTCGATGACCACCCGGCCACCGACGATGTGCAGGCCGCCGCTGAACCGCAGCAGCGCCGTGACCTCCGCCTTGCGCTCGGAGGTCTTGGTGCACTCCACCCGAGACAGCTCGTCCTTGACCATGGCCGTCATCGCCATGCCATCCACCCCCACGTCCCCCCGGGGTAACCAGGCCCCATGTGCGGCGTCCCCTCTACTGCCCTTCGTGCCGGTTCCCGCACCTGAGGTTCCGGTAACCGGCCATGGATTTCCATGCCTAGCGCGCCCCCACGGCCGACTGCAGCGCCGCCGCGAGGCGGGCCGGGTCGTGCCGCGGTGCCCCGTCGAGCTCGGCGACAGGAGCCAGGACCAGCTCCGCACCGCACTCGCGCACCGCAGACAGGAGACCACAGCGGTCAACAACCGAGTCGACATCGGCGATCACAGTGTGCAGCGCCACTCCGCCGAGATGGGCGCGGAGCACCGTGAGGTGCTCCTCCGGCGAGAAGCCGTCGGTCTCCCCCGGCTGCGGCTCCAGGTTCAGCACGACCACCACGCGGGCGGGGCTGTCGGCCAGCGCCGCCCGCAGCCGCGGGACCAGCAGGTGCGGCAGCACCGAGGTGTACCAGGACCCGGGGCCCAGCGAGACGACGTCCGCGGTGGCGATCGCGTCGAGCACCGCCGGGTTCACCGGCGGGTCCGGCGGCGAGACGATGATGTCCCGGACCCGGCCAGGCGTGCTGGCGATCGCCACCTGGCCGCGGATGGTGCGGGTCCGCGAGGGGTCGTCGGGGTCGGTGCTCTCCACCCGCGCCACGAGGTCCAGCGGGACGTCGGCCATGGGCAGCACCCGGCCGCGGGCGCCGAGCAGCCGGCACAGGTCGTCCAGCGCCCGCACGGTGTCGCCGCCGTGCAGCTCGATCAGCCCGGTGAGCACGAGGTTGCCCACGGGGTGGCCGGCCAGCACACCGGTGCCACCGAAGCGGTGCTGGAGCAGCCGGCTCATCTCGCGGGTGTGCTCGCCGTCGTCGGCGAGCGCGGTGAGCGCCATGCGGAGGTCCCCCGGCGGCAGGACGGGCATCTCGCGGCGGATGCGCCCGGAGGAGCCGCCGTCGTCGGCCACGGTGACCACCGCGGTGAGGTCGTCGGTGAGCCTCCGCCACGCGCCGAGGGCGGCGGCCAACCCGTGGCCGCCGCCGAACGCGACCACGCGCGGCGCTCGCCGCGGGACCGGCGGCACGGTGTCCCCGGCCCCCATCACTCGCGGCCCAGGTCGCGGTGCTGCACGGCGACGTCGATGCCGTCGGCGGACAGCCGCCGGGCGAACTCCTCCGCGATCGCGACGCTGCGGTGCTTGCCGCCGGTGCAGCCCACGGCGAGCGTCAGGTACCGCTTGCCCTCCCGCCGGTAGCCGGGGATCAGCAGCCGCAGCACGTCGGTGTAGCGGTCGAGGAACGGCGCGGCGGCCTCCTGGCTGAGGACGTAGTCGCGCACGTCCGGGTCCTGGCCGGTGTGCGGTCGCAGCTCCGGCAGCCAGTGCGGGTTGGGCAGGAACCGGGCGTCGACCACGAGGTCGGCGTCCAGCGGCAGCCCGTACTTGAACCCGAAGCTGAGCACGGTCGCCGTGAGCGGCGGCGTCTGGCCCTCGCGGGCGAAGGCGTTCTCCAGCGTGGCGCGCAGCTGGTGCACGTTGAGGTCGCTGGTGTCCACCCACAGGTCCGCCTCGCCGGCGATGCCGGTGAGCAGCGCCCGCTCGGTGGAGATGCCGTCGATGAGCGTGCCGCTGCCCTGCAGCGGGTGCTCCCGGCGGACCGACTCGTACCGGCGCACCAGCACCTCGTCGCGGGCGTGCACGTACACGACCCGCGGGCGGTGACCGGCCTCGGCCAGGATGCGGATCGCCTCCTGCAGGTCGCTGGAGAACGCCCGGCTGCGGACGTCGACGACCGCGGCGAACCGGCGGACGTCGCCGCGGGCGCCCAGCTCCACCATCGGCAGCAGCAGCGCCGGCGGCAGGTTGTCCACGACGAACCAGCCGAGGTCCTCCAGCACCCGGCCGGCGCTGTTCTTGCCCGCCCCGGACAGGCCGGTCACGACGACGACGTCCAGCGGCTGGGTCTCGGTCGACGTCGGGTCGATCGGCGGGGGGACGTCGGTGTGCGGGTGGCCCGAGGTGCCCGGCGGTGTGCCGAGGGCGCCCGCCCCGTGGGCACGGGTCAGCTCACTCACGCGTCCTCCCCGCTGGCGCTCGTCGGACGCGTTCGTGGCACTGCCCTGCCCCTGCGTGAGCTCGCGAGCTCGTTCACGAGGCCACCAGCCCGACCTCGGCGGTGGACCCGGCGGCCGACTGCGGCGTGCCGCGCTCGGCGGGGCCGGCCGGGGCCGTGGTGCTCTCCACGACCTCGTCGGCGGGCCCGGCGGCCATGGCGTCCAGGGGGTCCGCCGCGTCACCGGAGGACCCCGTCTCCGGCCGTGTCACGGCGGCCAGGACCGCCTCCGCCGTCCGCCGGCCGATGCCGGGCACGGCCACCAGCTCCTCGACGGTGGCCGCCCTCAGCCGTTTGAGTGATCCGAACTGCTTCATCAGCGCCTTCCGCCGCGTCTCCCCGAGACCGGGGACGTCGTCCAACAGGGAGACCAGCATGCTGGTGGAGCGCTTCTGCCGGTGGTAGGTGATCGCGAACCGGTGCGCCTCGTCGCGCACCCGCTGGAGCAGGTACAGCGCCTCGGAGGTGCGCGGCAGGATCACCGGGTCCGTCTCGCCGGGCAGCCACACCTCCTCCATGCGCTTGGCCAGGCCGCAGACGGCGACGTCGACGATGCCCAGCTCGTCCAGGGACCGCGCGGCGGCGGCCACCTGGGGCGCGCCGCCGTCGACGACGAGCAGGTTGGGCGGGTAGGCGAACCGGCGCGGCCGCCCCTCCTCCGCCGCGATGCCCTGCTCGTCCTTGCGGTCGGTCTCCTCCTTGAGGTGGCGGGCGAACCGCCGGCGGACCACCTCGGCCATCGCCGCGGTGTCGTCGGTTCCGTTGGTGACGGAGAACCGGCGGTAGTCGGACTTCTTCGCCAGGCCGTCCTCGAAGACGACCATGCTGGCCACGACGTTCGTGCCCTGGACGTGCGAGACGTCCATGCACTCGATCCGCAGCGGGGCCTCGGGCAGCTCCAGCGCCTCCTGCAGCTCGCTGAGGGCGAGCGACCGGGCGGTGAGGTCGCTGGACCGCTTGACCCGGTGCCGGGCGAACGCCTCCTTGGCGTTGCGCTCCACCGTCTCCAGCAGCGCCCGCTTGTCCCCGCGCTGGGGCACCCGCAGGGACACCCGCGACCCGCGCAGCTCGCTGAGCAGCTCGGCGTAGACGTCGGCGTCGGCGGGCAGCTCCGGGACGAGCACCTCCCGCGGCACCGCCTCCCCCGCCTCTGCGGACTGCTCGGCCCCGGCGCCGGAGCCCCCGTACACCTGCAGGAGGAACTGCTCGACGAGCTCGCCGGTGGTGACCTCCTCGACCTTGTCGACGATCCACCCGCGCTGGCCGCGCACCCGCCCGCCGCGCACGTGGAAGACCTGCACCGAGGCCTCCAGCTCGTCCTGGGCGAAGGCCACGACGTCGGCGTCGGTGCCGTCGCCGAGGACGACGGCCTGCTTCTCCATCGCCCGCTTGAGCGCTCCCAGGTCGTCGCGCAGCCGGGCGGCCTTCTCGTACTCCATCGCCTCGGCGGCGGCGGCCATCTCGCGCTCCAGCCGCTTCACCATCTGCTCGGTGCGGCCGGCCATGAAGTCGCAGAAGTCGTCGACGATCTCGCGGTGCTCCTCGGCGGAGACCCGGCCGACGCAGGGTGCGGCGCACTTGCCGATGTAGCCGAGCAGGCAGGGCCGGCCGATCTGCCCCGCCCGCTTGAAGACGCCGTTGGAGCAGGTGCGCGCCGGGAAGACCCGGGTGAGCGTGTCGAGCGTCTCGCGGATCGCCCAGGCGTGCGCGTAGGGCCCGAAGTAGCGCACGCCCTTCTTCTTGGGGCCGCGCATGACCTGCAGCCGCGGGTACTCCTCGTTCAGCGTCACGGCCAGCGACGGGTAGCTCTTGTCGTCGCGGTACCGGACGTTGAACCGGGGGTCGAACTCCTTGATCCAGTTGTACTCGAGCTGGAGCGCCTCCACCTCGGTGCCGACGACGGTCCACTCGACGCTGGCCGCCGTCGTCACCATCTGCCGGGTGCGGGGGTGCAGGCCCGCGACGTCGGCGAAGTAGCTGTTCAGCCGCTGCCGGAGGTTCTTGGCCTTGCCGACGTAGACCACCCGCCCGCTGGGGTCGCGGAACTTGTAGACCCCTGGGTCCTCCGGGATGCTGCCGACCGCCGGTCGGTACGTGGACGGGTCGGGCATGGCCCCCAGGTTAGGTGGGCCGGACGACGGTTCGCCCGGGTACCGGGGCGGCCGGGGTCACCGGGACGACATCGGTGTGATTCCCCGGCCGTTGACACGCTCCCGCCGTCGGCTCCACCCTGTCCGGTGCACGGGGGCGCGAGGAAGGCCCACCGATGGGTGCCCACGTCCGCTCCGGCGCGCTCGAGATCTGGACCGAGCAGGTGGGGCAGGGCCCCGACGTGCTGCTGATCGGTGGGCTCGGCGACACCGTCGAGTCCTGGCAGTTCCAGCTGGACGGGCTGGCCGACCGGTACCGGCTGACCGCGTTCGACAACCGGGGCGCGGGGCGCACGGCGATGCCGGCCGGTCCGGTGACGGTGGCGGCGATGGCCGACGACGCCGCCGCGGTGCTGGACGCGCACGGCATCGCGTCGGCGCACGTGGCCGGCTTCTCCGGCGGCAGCATCATCGGCCAGGAGCTGGCGGCGCGGCACCCGGACCGGGTGCGCAGCCTGGTCCTGCAGAGCACCTGGGTGGTGCCCGACCCCTACCTCCGTGCGTGGGGACGGTTCATCGAGTGGCTGATCGACGCCGCGCCGGACGAGCGGACGTTCCTCGAGCACTTCTTCCTGAGCATCTACACGCCCAGGGCGCACAACGACGGCACCGTCGCCGCCATCATCGACGAGGTCGTCGACTTCCCCCACAAGCAGTCGTCGGACGACCTGCACCGCTTCCTGAGCGCCTTCTGGGCCCATGACGGAACCGGCTCACTGCCGACGATCACCGCGCCCACGCTCGTACTGGCCGGCGGCATCGACCCGACGGCGCGCCCGGAACTCGGTCGCGCGGTCGCCGACGCCATCCCGGGCGCGCGCTTCGAGGTCTGGGAGACCGAGTCGCACCAGCCGTTCCAGGAGGTGCCGGACCGGTGGAACGCCCGCGTGGCCGCGTTCTGGGACGAGGTCGAGGCCGGCTCCGGGACCCCGGCCCCGCGCACGGCCGCGGACCACGCCGCGGACAGCGCCCACCCGTCGCCGGACCGGCCGCAGACGCGGTCGGGCTGAGCCGGGCGGGCGACGTCACCCCCCGTTCCGCGGCGGGCCCTTCACGGCGAGGACCGGACAGTCGACGTCGAGCAGGATCCGCTGGGCGGCGCTGCCCATGAGCAGCTTCCCGACCGCCGAGCGCCGGCGCAGCCCGATCACCAGCAGGTCCGCGTCGGTCTCCGCGACGGCGGCGGCCAGCTCCTCGGCCACGTCGCGGCCCACCGGCTGGCGGAGCTCGAAGGGCACGCCGGACACCGTCAGGTCCGCCTCCAGCTGCCGCAGCGGGGGGCCCTGGAGGTACTCCTCGTCGACCAGCGCGTCACCGCGCGAGCTGTTGACCACGACCAGCCGCGCGCCCCGCCGCTGTGCCTCGGCGACCGCGTGCTCGAGCGCCGCCTGACCCCGGGGGTTGGGGACGACGCCGACGACCACGACCCCGCTCACGAGCCCTCCCCTCCCTCGCGGTTGGCCGCCGCGGTCTCGTGGTGGCGCAGCTCGCCCGTCTCCTGGAGCTCCTCCGGCGTCGACCGGCGCCCGCGGACGACGCGCAACACGATCGGCACGACGAGGGCGAGGAACGACAGCAGCAGCACGATCCGGCTGAACCAGGTGTCGACCAGGACGCTGAGGTCGCCGCCGCTGATGGCCAGCGCCCGCCGGAGGTTGGTCTCGGCGATCGGCCCGAGGATCAGGCCGATGATCGCCGGCGCCACGGGCCAGCCGTAGCGCCGCATGACGAACCCGAGCCCGCCGAGCAGCAGCAACAGCACCAGGTCGAGCGGGTCGGCGTTCACCGCGTAGCACCCGAGCGAGGCGAACAGCAGGATGCCCGCGTACAGGTAGGGCCGCGGGATGCGCAGCAGCTTCACCCACACGCCGGCCAGTGGCAGGTTCAGCACCAGCAGCATCGTGTTGCCGATGAACAGGGCCGCGATCAACGTCCAGACCAGTGTCGACTCGGTGGTCAGCAGGGTCGGGCCCGGCTGGATGCCGTAGCCCTGGAACGCGGCCAGCAGGATCGCCGCGGTGGCCGACGTCGGCAGCCCGAGCGTCAGCAGCGGGACCAGCACGCCGGCCGCCGCGGCGTTGTTCGCCGCCTCCGGGCCGGCCACCCCCTCGATGGCGCCCTTGCCGAACTCCTCGGGGTGCTTCGTGAGCCGCCGCTCGGAGGCGTAGGAGAGGAAGGTCGGGATCTCGGCACCGCCGGCCGGCAGCGCCCCGAACGGGAACCCGAGCGCGGTGCCACGCAGCCACGGCGCCCAGGAGCGGCGCAGGTCCGAGCGGGTCATGTAGGGGCCGGACGCGTCCATCACCTGCACGGGCCCGTGCCGCAGTCGGGAGGCGACGTACAGCGCCTCCCCGACGGCGAAGAGGGCCACTGCCACGACGACGACATCGATGCCGTCGGACAGCTGCGGGACGCCGACGGTGAACCGCTCCTGACCGGTGAGCACGTCGGTGCCGACCAGCCCGAGGTAGAGCCCCAAGCCCAGGGAGGCCAGGCCGCGCAGCGGGGACGCACCCAGCACCGTGGCCACCGCGACGAAGGCGAACACGGCCAGCGCGAAGTAGTCCGCCGCGGTGATCCCGATGGCGAGGTCCACCACGGTGGGCGCGACCAGCGCGAGCAGCAGGGTGCCGATCGTCCCGGCCACGAAGGACCCGATGGCCGCGGTCGCCAGGGCCGCGGCCCCGCGGCCGGCCTTGGCCATCTTGTTGCCCTCGAGCGCCGTCATGATCGAGCTGGCCTCGCCGGGGGTGTTGAGCAGGATCGACGTCGTCGACCCGCCGTACATGCCGCCGTAGTAGATGCCGGCGAACATGATGAACGCGCTGGTCGGCTCGAGGACGTAGGTGACCGGCAGCAGCAGCGCCACGGTCATGGCCGGGCCGATGCCGGGGAGGACGCCGACCGCCGTCCCCAGCAGCACCCCGATGAACGCGAACAGCAGGTTGATCGGGGTGAGGGCGTCGGCGAAGCCGGCGGCGAGATCGGTGAGGGCGTCCATCTAGAACCAGCTCGTCGCCAGCTCGAGGAACGTCCCGCCGGGCAGCGCCACGTTGAGCGCCTTGACGAACACGATCCAGACGACGACCGAGGTGATCCCCCCGGCGAGCAGCGGCCGGACGATGCCACGGGCCCCGAGGGCCCAGGCGATCGTGCCGAACATCAGGGTGACCGCCAGCGGCCAGCCGATCACGTTGATGAGGAGGGCGTGGGCGAGGAAGGCTGCGGCGATGATGCCGACCGCGCGCCAGTCGGTGCCGGCCGTGAGGTCGACGTCCTCGCTCTCGTCGGCGGGACCGCGGTCGCCGAGGAACACCCGCACGCCGAGGGCCACAGCGGTGACGATGATCAGGCCGCCGACGAGGTAGGGGAAGAACCGCGGCCCGACGTTGCTCGCCGACCCGGGGACGGCGATGCTGCCGGCGTCCACGACCAGGTAGACCCCGAGGACGCCGAGCAGGACGGTCAGGGCGAGCTCGCCGTTGTTGCGGCCGGCCCGCGCCGCCGCGGTCTCCGGGGGGCCGGTGGCCGGCGACCCCACGTCGCCCGGCGGGGCCGGCACGGGCTCGGGCGCGGTCACTGGATCAGGCCGATCTGTACCAGGATCTCGCGCACCCGCGCCTCCTCCGCGGCCAGGAACTCCGCGTAGTCGTCCCCGGTGAGCAGGAGGTCGTCCCAGCCGTTGTTCTCCAGCGCCTCGGCCCACTCGTCGCTGTCGTGGGTGTCGACGACCAGCGCGATGAGGTCCTCCCGCGCGCCGGCGGTCATGCCGGGGCGGGCCATGACGCCACGCCAGTTGGAGACCTCGACGTCGAAGCCCGACTCGATCAGCGTGGGGACGTCGGGCACCTGGTCGCTGCGCTCGGCGGTGGAGACCGCCAGCCCCTTGAGGTCTCCGGAGGCCACCTGGGGCCCGTAGTCGGCGGTGCCGGAGATGCCGGCCGTCACCTGGCCCCCGAGCATCGCCGACAGCGACTCGCCGCCACCGGAGTACGGGATGTAGTTGACCTGGGCCGGGTCGATGCCGGCGGCCTGGGCGAGCAGGCCGGCGAGGATCTGGTCGGTGCCGCCGGCGGAGCCACCGGCGATCGGCGTGGCGGCCGGGTCGGCCGCCCAGACCTCCACGAAGCCGGCGATGTCGTCGAAGGGCGCGTCGGGCGGGGCGGCGATCAGCTCCGTCTCACCGATGAGCCGGGCGATGGGGGTGACGTCGGTGAGCCGGGTGGAGGAGTCGTTGGTGTCGACGGCGCCCACCATGACCAGGCCCATCATCATCAGCAGGGCGTCGTCGTCCTCACG
Organism: Geodermatophilus sabuli; assembly: GCF_900215145.1. Lineage (GTDB taxonomy): Bacteria > Actinomycetota > Actinomycetes > Mycobacteriales > Geodermatophilaceae > Geodermatophilus > Geodermatophilus sabuli. The sequence continues at coordinate 144,991 of NZ_OBDO01000003.1, forward strand.
GCCGAGCTGGCCCAGGCCGATCACCCCGCCGGCGCCCTCGACGTTGAACACCTGCACGTTGCGGGCCAGGCCGCTCTGCTGGATGACCCGTTGCATCACCCGCGCCGTGGTGTCCCAGCCGCCGCCGGGGCTGGCCGGCGCCATGATCCGCAGTCGGGAGAGGTCGCCGGGTTGGACCACCGTGCCGGCGCAGCCGGCCAGCCCGCCGAGGACCGGCGCGGCGACCACGCCGGCGAGGAACGACCTGCGGCTCAGCGGCATGCCGGGACCCCCTCCGGGGGCGAGGAACGAGAGGACTCACCGTAACCCCGGACCGGGCGAACGGCCTGTTCGCCCCGACGGCGCGACGGCGCGACGGCGCGACGGCGCGACGGCGCGACGGCGCGACGGCGCGACGGTCAGGCTGCCGGGCGGGACCGCCGCACCGCGGCGACCGACGCCCCGTGTGCGGCGACGGCGGGCGCGGCGCGCCGCGCGAGGCGCACGACCCGGCGGGCCAGCGCCCATGTGGAGAGGAGCGCGACCCCACCGGCGACGACGCTCAGCACCATCGGCACCGCGTCGCCGGTGGCCACGAGCACGGAGGCCACGAGGGCGCCCAGCAGCACCAGGGTGGAGCGGATCCCCGGGCCCGGGCGGTCCGTCACCGAACCGCAGCCGGAGAGGTCCGGGTCGCAGTCGGGCGTGAGCGCGCTCATCGCCGGTGGCTCGCGTGGTGCGGGACAGCGCCCATGCGCGTCTCCTCCTCGGTGGCCGCACCACGCCAGGACCATGGGAGTGATGCCGGTCACACGGACCGTACGGGAACGGCCACCCCCCGCTCAAGCGATGGGGTGGCCGTTCCGAGGTGCGGCCTGCGTCAGCTGGCCTTCTTGCGGACCCGCTTCTTCGGGGCCGACGCGGCGGCCACGGACTCCGGGTCGAGGATCCGGGCCAGGTACCGGCCGGTGTGGCTCTCCGGCACCCCGGCCACGAACTCCGGCGGCCCCTCGGCGACGACCGTGCCGCCGCGGAACCCGCCCTCGGGGCCCATGTCGATGAGCCAGTCGGCGCTCTTGATGACGTCGAGGTTGTGCTCGATGACCACCACCGAGTTGCCCTTGTCGACCAGGCCCTGGAGCACGAGCAGCAGCTTGCGGATGTCCTCGAAGTGCAGTCCGGTGGTGGGCTCGTCGAGGACGTAGATGCTGCGGCCGTTGGACCGCTTCTGCAGCTCGCTGGCCAGCTTGACCCGCTGGGCCTCACCGCCGGAGAGGGTGGTCGCCGGCTGGCCGAGCCGGACGTAGCCCAGCCCCACCTCGGTGAGGGTGCGCAGGTAGCGGGCGATCGCCGGGATGGCCGCGAAGAAGTCGGCGGCCTCCTCGATCGGCATGTCCAGGACCTCGGCCACCGTCTTGCCCTTGTAGTGCACCTCGAGGGTCTCCCGGTTGAACCGGGCGCCCTTGCACACCTCGCAGGGGACGTACACGTCGGGCAGGAAGTTCATCTCGATCTTCAGCGTGCCGTCGCCGGAGCACGCCTCGCAGCGGCCGCCCTTGACGTTGAAGCTGAACCGGCCCGGCAGGTAGCCGCGCATCTTCGCCTCGGAGGTGCTGGCGAACAGCTTGCGGACGTGGTCCCAGACGCCGGTGTACGTCGCCGGGTTGGACCGCGGGGTGCGGCCGATCGGCGACTGGTCGACGTGCACGACCTTGTCCAGGTGCTCCAGGCCGGTGACCGTCCGGTGCCGGCCGGGCACCATGCGCGCCCGGTTCAGCTGGTTGGCCAGCGTCGTGTAGAGGATGTCGTTGACCAGGCTGGACTTGCCGGACCCCGAGACGCCGGTGACGGCCACCAGGCAGCCGAGCGGGAAGGTGACGTCGACGCCGCGCAGGTTGTGCTCGCGGGCGCCCTTGACCACCAGCTCGCGGCCCGGGGTCGGCTCGCGCCGCTTCTCCGGGACGGTGATCTCCCTGCGGCCGGACAGGTACTGCCCGGTGATCGACCGCTCGCTGTTGAGCAGGTCGTCGACGGTGCCGCTCACGACGACCTCGCCGCCGTGCTCGCCGGCGCCCGGGCCGATGTCGACGACCCAGTCGGCGACCTTGATCGTGTCCTCGTCGTGCTCGACGACGATGAGCGTGTTGCCCATGTCGCGCAGCCGGATCAACGTCTCGATGAGCCGGGTGTTGTCCCGCTGGTGCAGGCCGATCGACGGCTCGTCCAGGACGTAGAGGACGCCCACGAGCCCGGAGCCGATCTGGGTGGCCAGGCGGATGCGCTGGGCCTCACCACCGGCGAGGGTGGCCGCCGGCCGGTCGAGGGACAGGTAGTCCAGGCCGACGTCGACGAGGAAGGACAGCCGCGCCTGGATCTCCTTGAGCACGCGATCGGCGATGGCCCGCTCCCGCTCGCCCAGCTCCAGGCCGTCGAGCCACTCCGAGGCCTCGCCGATGGACAGCCCGGTGACCTCGGCGATGGAACGGCCGCTGAGCTTGACGGCGAGGATCTCCGGCTTGAGGCGCGTGCCGTGACAGACCGGACACGGCACGTCGCGCATGTAGCCCTCGTACTTGTCCCGCATGTAGTCGCTGTCGGTGTCGTCGTGCCGCCGCTCCAGGAAGGGCAGCACGCCCTCGAACGCCGCGTAGTAGCTGCGCTCGCGGCCGTAGCGGTTCTTGTAGCGGACGTGCACCTGGTCCGGCGAGCCGTGCAGGACGGCCTTCTGCACCTTCGCGGGCAGCCGCTCCCACGGGTCGTCCATGGAGAAGCCCAGCTGCTGGGACAGGCCGGTGAGCAGCCGTGAGAAGTACTCGTTGCTCATCGAGGTCGACCACGGCGCGATGGCGCCCTGCGCCAGGCTCTTCTCCGGATCGGGCACGACGAGGTCGGGGTCGACCTCCTTGCGGGTGCCGATGCCGGTGCACTCGGGGCAGGCGCCGAAGGGCGAGTTGAACGAGAACGACCGCGGCTCCAGCGCCTCGAAGGAGAGGCCGTCGTCGACGCAGGCCAGGTGCTCGGAGAAGGTCCGCTCACGGTGCGGGTCGGCCTCCGGCAGGTCGACGAAGTCGAGGACGACGAGTCCGCCGGCCAGGCCGAGGGCGGTCTCGACCGAGTCGGTGAGCCGCCGCTTGGCGCTCTCCTTGACGGTGAGCCGGTCGACGATCACCTCGATCGTGTGCTTCTCCTGCTTCTTCAGCGTCGGCGGCTCGGTGAGCTGGTGGACGACGCCGTCGACGCGGACGCGGGAGAACCCCTGCGTCTGCAGCGAGCTGAACAGGTCGACGTACTCGCCCTTCCGGGCACGGACGACGGGTGCGAGCACCTGGAAGCGGGTGCCCTCCTCCATGCCCAGCACCTGGTCCACGATCTGCTGCGGGGTCTGCCGCGAGATCGGCTTGCCGCAGTTCGGGCAGTGCGGCTGGCCGGCGCGGGCGTAGAGGAGGCGGAGGTAGTCGTAGACCTCGGTGATGGTGCCGACGGTCGACCGCGGGTTGCGGTTGGTCGACTTCTGGTCGATCGAGACGGCCGGGCTCAGGCCCTCGATGAAGTCGACGTCCGGCTTGTCCATCTGACCGAGGAACTGCCGGGCGTAGGCCGACAGCGACTCGACGTACCGGCGCTGGCCCTCCGCGAAGATCGTGTCGAAGGCGAGGCTCGACTTGCCCGAGCCGGACAGGCCCGTGAAGACGATCAGCGCGTCGCGGGGCAGGTCGAGGTGGACGTCCTTGAGGTTGTGCTCGCGGGCGCCGCGGACGACGAGGCGGTCCATGTGTTCCCTGTCGGTCGCTGGAGCGTGGAATGCGGTGTGCGCGGCGCCGGCTCTACCCGGTGCCGATGTCCCTTCGGAGACAAGCCGTCGCGCTGTGTGCCTGTTCCCCCGGCCGGGCCTCGACCCGCGTGATGCCGGTCATCCGCCCCCGCCGGCACCCGGGTGGGTCAGCCGGGTGCCGCGGGGACGGGCTCGGTGGGGTCGAAGACCGGCGCGTACCGGCGCCACGGCTGCTGGCGCTCCAGCTCTCCGGCGAGCCAGAGTAGTCGCGCCTCGGCGGCCGGGGGGCCGGCGACCTGGACCGCCAGGGGATGCCCCTCGGGACGGACCCCGGCCGGCAGCACCAGTGCGGGCAGGCCGGCGAGGTTCCAGGCCGCGGTCCACGGGGCCCACCGCGCGTTGGCCGTGACGTTGGCCAGGAAACCGCGCTCGTGCCACGGGCGGGCGGACAGCGGCGGGCCCGTCGTCACGGGGGTGAGCAGCACGTCGACGTCGTCGAAGAAGGCGGTCATCCGCTCGCGGAACCGTTCTGCGGTGGCCGGCCGGACCAGGCCGGCCGCGCGGACGACCCGCCCGATGCGGGCGTGCGTGCGGCTGCGCGGCTGCAGGTCGGCGAGGGCGATGCCGAGGTGCGCGGCGTCGTCGGCGGCGCCGGCCATCCAGCGCGCGACCGCGCCGGCCGCCGCGGCGGGCGTGACCGGCGGGTCGCGCCGGACCACGGTGTGCCCGGCGGCGGTGAGCGTGGCGACGGTCCGCTCCACGGCGGCGCGGGCCCGGGCGTCGGCGCGGACGCCTGGGAGTGGCGACCGGGTGGAGACGGCGATGCGCAGCGGGCGGCCGGGCCCGGCCGGGGGCGCCGGCTCCTCCCCCGCCATCACCGCGTGTGCGAGGGCGAGGTCGGCCACCGTCGTGGCCAGCGCCCCGTTGACCGCCATGCCCGACCAGTCGTCGGCGCCGATCCCGCCCGGCACCACCCCGCGGCCGGGTTTGAGGGTCACCAGCCCGCAGGCCGCCGCCGGCAACCGCAGGGACCCCATGCCGTCGTTGCCGTGGGCCAGCGGCACCGAGCCGGAGGCGACCGCCGCGGCACTGCCCCCGGAGCTGCCGGCCGGGGAGCGTGCGGTGTCCCAGGGGTTGCGGCTCACCGCGCCGGGACCGTCGGTGGAGGCGTAGAGGCACAGCTCGGGCGCCCGGGTGATGCCGACGACGACGGCGCCCGCCGCGCGGAGCCGGGCGACGACGGGGTGGTCGGCGCTCGCGGGGCGGACGGGGCAGGCCGGCGACCCGTCGGTGCAGGCCTCGCCGGCCACGGCGACGTTGTCCTTGACCGCGACCGGCACCCCGGCCAGCGGCAGCGAGCCGCGGCGCGGGTCGGCGTCGACGGCGGCGGCCTCGGCGAGCGCGGCGTCCCGGCGGACCACCCGGAAGGCCCCCACCCGGGCCTCGACCGCGTCGAGGTGCGCGAGGTGGGCGCGCACCACCTCGACCGCCGTCAGCTCCCCCGACCGCACGCGTGCGGCCAGCTCAGTGGCCGGGAGGCCCACGACCGTGCCGGCCCCACCATCGACCCGGGCGCCGACCGACAGACCTCCGCTAGCGTCCATGCCGGGACCGTAACCGCGGCCACCGACACTCTCGAACGGAGTCCAGGGATGAGCTCGGGGACCTACACCGGCGACGTCGAGGTGGGCGGGCCCGCCGACGTCCGGGAGCTGCCGGGGCTGACGATCAGCAAGATCGCGGTCAGCGAGATGGCCAACAACGCCTACCTGCTGCGCTGCACCGCGACCGGCGAGGCGCTGCTCGTCGACGCCGCCGCGGAGCCCGAGACGCTGCGCGCGTTCATCGGCGACGCGCCGCTGCGCACCGTCGTCACCACGCACGGGCACTGGGACCACCACCGCGCCCTCCCCCAGGTCGTCGAGGCGACCGGCGCCACCACCGTGGCCCACCCGGCCGACGCCGGCGACCTGCCCGTGCCGGTGCAGCGGCCGGTCGAGCACGGGGACACGGTGCGCGTCGGCGACCAGGTGCTCGAGGTGGTCCACCTGCGCGGTCACACGCCCGGCAGCATCGCCCTCGTCTGGCGCGGCCCCGAGGACGCCGGCACGCACGTCTTCACCGGCGACAGCCTCTTCCCCGGCGGGGTCGGCAACACCCAGCAGGACGCGCAGCGCTTCGCCAGCCTCATCGACGACGTCGAGCAGCGGCTGTTCGGCACGCTGCCCGACGACGCGTGGGTGTACCCGGGGCACGGCAAGGACACCACGATCGGCGCCGAGCGCCCGCACCTGCCGGAGTGGCGCGCCCGCGGCTGGTGAGTCAGCCGGCGGGCAGGTGCCCCAGCTGGGTCAGCACCGTCAGGTTGTCCCAGGTCACCCACCACTCGGCGATCCGGCCGTCGGCGACCCGGAGGACACCGGCGAAGTCGAACGTGGCCCGCTTCCCCGACGGGGGGAACGGCCCCAGCTGTCCTGTCTGCGTGCCCTCGTAGGTGGCCCAGACGGCGGCCCAGTCGCCGTCCACCAGGACCCGGGTGAACGTCTGGGTGTTGTCGGGGAAGGCCGCGGCGTCCTGCCGGAGGACGTCCCGGAACTGCTCCCGGTCGGCGACGGGCAGCTGCGGGGTCGCCTCGCTGCGACGGACGAAGTCGGCGGCGAGCAGCTCGTCGAGCAGGTCCAGCTGGCGCGTGTTGATCGCGTCCTCCAGCCGACGCACCAGGGTCCGGATCTCCTCGGCACGGCTGACCATCGTCGTGACCTCCCGTCGGCACCGCGGCTGCGGTCGCGGCCTGCCTAGCCGCTGCGGCGGGCAGCCACCAGACGGCGGTGCGCCGACGGCCGGTGCACCGCCGGGCGACCCGGCGAGCCCTCACCCGACCGGCGTCACTCCGTCGCCGGCCCGGCCGGTGACCGGCTGCCACCGGCCGGCTGAGGGCTACTCCTCGTCGTCCTCGAAGGCGGCGACCAGTTCGTCGGCGGTGCAGGCGACGTGCAGCGGCACGATCGACACCGTCCACCCCGGACGCCGCTCGTCGACGTCGAGCGCGAGGTCCCACGCCGCACGGGCGCTGAGCGGGCCGAAGCAGGCGTCGTCCCCGTCCTCGGCGACGGCGACCTCGACCAGCCAGGTGTCGGAGAGGTCGGCCGCCAGTTCGGCGAAGTCGGGGTCGGTGCCGTCCTCGGGCTCGGGCGAGTCGGCCGCGACGGGGTAGATGAGCGCCATGGCTCACCCTCTCAGAGTCACAGTTGGATGCCGCGCGTGAGGGCACCGTCCACGACGAGGTTCGTGCCGGTCGTGAAGCTGGAGACCGGGCTGGACAGGAAGACGACCGCCTTGGCCATCTCCTCCGGCTTCCCCATCCGGCCGGTGGGGTTCAGCGCCAGCGAGTCGGCGAAGAGCTCCGGCTGCCCCCGCTCGATGCCCTGCCAGAAGCCGCCCTCGAAGTAGGTGTTGCCGGGGGAGACGACGTTGGCCCGGACGCCGCGGCCGGCGAGCTGGAACGCCAGGCCCGAGATGTAGCCGACGATCGCGGTCTTCATCGTCCCGTACGGGCCGGAGGCGAAGTCGGACTCGCGGCCGGAGACGCTGGAGATCGCCACGATCGAGCCGCGCCGGCTGGCCTCCAGGTGCGGCAGGGCGGCGGTGACCAGCCGCACCGTGTGCATGAGGTCGACCTCGAAGGAGGCGTACCAGTTCTCCTCCCCCGGGCCGGCCGCCAGGGCGCTGACGTTGGCGACGACGGCGTCCAGGCCACCCAGCCGGCCGGCGGCGTCCTCCACCCAGGAGGTGAGCGCCGCGCCGTCACGCACGTCGAGCCGGACGCCGGTGGCGCGCCCGCCGCGCTCGGCGACGGCCTTCTCGGTCGCCTCGATCTCGGCGGTGTCGCGGGCGCAGAACTCCACGACGGCACCCTCGTAGACGAACGCGTCGACGATCGCGCGTCCGATGCCACGGGTGCCGCCGGTGACGAGCACGCGGGAGCCGGTCAGCTGCAGGTCCACGGGGTTCCTCCTGGAGGGGTCAGAGCAGGGTCGCTGCGCGGCGGCGCAGGTCGTCGTGCAGCCCGCCGTAGGCCGTGGCCCGAGGCAGGAGGGACTTGCGGGCCTTCACCACGGCGCTGTAGTTGGCGTCGACCACGTTGGCGATGGGCACCTCGCTGATCTGCGAGAGCAGCTGGTAGGCGTCCATCGGGTGCAGCCCGTAGAGCTCGCCGAACCAGCGCACCAGCTCCACCTGACCGATCCGCCAGGCGTCCTCCAGCGGCCGGCTGGAGCCGACGGTCATCCAGTGCGTGTCGTCCTCGAGGCGCGGCCACAGCGGCGCCCCGCCCTTGACGAGCTCGACGATCAGGGTGGTGGTCATCGCGCCCTCGACGGCGGTCCCGCACGCCTCGCCCTCACCCTGCCGGTAGTGCCCGTCGCCGACGGAGAACAGCGCTCCCTCGACGTTCACGCCGAGGAAGCAGGTGGCGCCCGGGCGCATCTGCGGGGTGTCCATGTTGCCGCCGAAGCGCTCGGGGACCAGCGAGCTGCGGACCTCACCGCCGGGCGGGGCCACTCCGACGGTGCCGAGCATCGGCTCGACCGGGAGGGCGATCTGCAGGTCGGTGTGCTGCGCGGCGAAGGTGACGGTGTTGGCGGCGCGGTCCAGCTCGTAGATCCAGGTGGTGTCCGGGAGGGGGTCCTGCAGTGTCGCCGTCCGGTCGGTGCTGGTGAGCCCGCCGAAGAACGGGATCGCCGCCGAGGCACCCCAGTCGCGGGCCGGCTCCATGGCCACGAAGTGCAGCGCGAGGGTGTCCCCGGGCTCGGCGCCCTCCACGTGGAAGGGGCCGGTCTGCGGGTTCACGAAGCGCAGGTCGACCTTCTCGCTGGACAGGTCGGTGGTCTTCTGCAGCGCCCCGCAGAAGGCGTCGTCGGACCACAGGCGCAGCGCCGTCCCGGGGGTCACGCGGCGCAGCGGGGCCACGCCGCCGAAGGTGAACGCGTACTGCTCGAACGTGGGCACGACCTCGACGACGTCCATGCCGCACCCTAGGAACCCGCAGCTCAGTCCGGCAACCACTCCGCCCCGGGCCGCAACCGGACCCGGTCCGGGGTCAGCTCCGCCACCGACGGGACGCCGAGCAGCTGCAGCGTGCGGGCGATCTCCGCGGCCAGGATGTCGGTGGCCCGCTGCACCCCGCGCTCGCCGCCGGCCATGAGCCCGTACAGGTAGGCCCGGCCGACGAGACAGGCCCGCGCCCCGAGGGCCACCGCCGCCACGACGTCGGCCCCGTCGAGGATGCCGCCGTCCAGGTAGACCTCCGCGCGGTCGCCGACGGCGGCGACGACCGCGGGCAGCTCGGCCAGCGGCGTGGGCGCGCGGTCCAGCTGCCGGCCGCCGTGGTTGGAGACGACGACCGCGTCGGCGCCGGCGTCCACGACCGCTCGGGCGTCGTCGGCCGTCTGCACGCCCTTGACCACCAGCGCGCCGGACCAGCGCGCCCGCAGGTCCGCGACGTCGGCGAGGGTCGCGGCCGGCTCGAAGACGCGGTCGGCGAGCTCGGCGACCGTGCCGCCCCAGGAGCGCAGCGAGGCGAACTCCAGGGGCTCGGTGGTGAGCAGGTCGACCCACCAGCGCGGGTGGACGGCGGCGTTGGCCATCGTCTTCAGGGTGAGCGCCGGCGGGATGGTGAAGCCGTTGCGCACGTCGCGCAGCCGCGGCCCGGCGACCGGGGTGTCGACGGTCAGCACCAGCGCCTCGTAGCCGGCCGCGGCCGCCCGCTCCACCAGCCCCTCGCTGGCCTCGCGGTCGCGCCACAGGTAGAGCTGGAACCACTTGCGCGCGCCGGGCGCCGCGTCGGCCAGCGCCTCGATCGTCGTCGTCCCCATGGTCGACAGCGCGTGCGGGATGCCGACCCGCTGCGCCACCCGCCCCACGGCCGGCTCGCCCTCGGTGTGCATCAGCCGGGTGAAGCCGGTCGGGGCGAAGACCAGCGGCAGCGCGGAGGGGCGGCCGAGGACGGTCGTGGACGGGTCGACGACGGAGACGTCGCGCAGCACGCTGGGGCGGAACTCCAGGCGCGCGAACGCCTCACGGGAGCGCCGCAGGCTGGTCTCGGCACCCGCGGCGCCGTCGGTGTAGTCGAAGACCGCGCGCGGCACCCGCCGCCGGGCGATCTCCCGCAGGTCGCCGACGGTCGCGGCCGCGGCCAGTCGGCGGTCGGTCGCGTCGCCCGGCAGCCGGCGCGGCCGGATCAGCTCGCGCAGCTCCGACCAGCGGGGCACCCGGCGATCGACCACGTCGTCCTCCTCCGTCTCGGTGTGTGGCCCACCCTGCCAGCCCCGCGGGACCCGTGTGACGGGAGGGACGACGCGCCCGCCGCCGTCGCGCGCTGGACGCGAACGGCGGTTAACGTCCCCGTGACCGTGACGTGCGTCACCGTCGATGCCGCACCAGAGAACAGGACGGGTCCCGATGCTCTACACCGCCTACGAGATCAACCGCCGGGCGGGCGCCCCCGTGGTCGCTGCCTCCGGGCTCACCGCCCGCGCGCTGTCGGCGCTCCCGCCCCGGCTCGGCGGTGCCCCACCGGTGCGGCACCTGAGGGCGGCCTGCGACATCGTCGCGAGATCGCGGCCCACGCACGACCGCCCCGAGTACGGCATCGACGCGGTGCTGACCGGTGGCCGCAGCGCGGCGGTCTCCGAGCACCCGGTCAGCTCCACCCCGTTCGCCACGCTGCTGCACTTCCGCAAGCCGACGGTGACCGGGCAGCCTCCGGTGCTCGTGGTGGGGCCGATGTCGGGGCACTTCACCACCCTCATCCGGCCGACCATCCGCACCCTGCTCGCCGACCACGACGTGTACGTCCTGGACTGGCACAACGCCCGGGACGTCCCGGCGTCGGAGGGGCCGTTCGGGTTGGACGAGTACATCGAGCACGTCATGGACGCGCTGCGGCTGCTCGGGCCGGGGGCGAACGTCGTGGCCGTCTGCCAGCCCGCCGTCCCGGTGCTCGCCGCCGTCGCGCTGCTCGCCGCGGCGGACGACGACGCCCAGCCCGCCACGCTCACCCTCATGGCCGGGCCGATCGACACCCGCGTGAACCCGAACCGGATCAACGAGACGGCCGGCAAGCAGCCGCTGTCGGTTTACGAGCGGCGGCTGATCACCACCGTGCCGCGGCGCTACGCCGGCGCCGGCCGGCGGGTCTACCCGGGCGTCGTCCAGCTGACGGCGTTCATGTCGATGAACCCCCGCCGCCACCTCGGCGCCCACGCGCAGCTCTACCGCGACCTGGTCACCGGCAACGCGGAGCGGGCGGCCTCGACCCGCGCCTTCTACGACGAGTACGGCGCGGTCATGGACGTCCCGGCCGAGTTCTACCTCGAGACGGTGGGCCGCATCTTCCAGGAGCACCACCTGGCCACCGGCCGGTTCACCTGGCGCGGGCAGCCGGTCGACCCGGCGGCGATCCGGCGGACGGCGCTGCTGACCGTCGAGGGCGCCCGCGACGACATCTGCTCCCCCGGCCAGACCGAGGCCGCGCACGACCTGTGCTCCGGCATCCCGGCGGCGCACAAGCGACACCACCTGCAGGAGGGCGTCGGCCACTACGGCGTCTTCAGCGGGTCCCGCTGGGAAGCCGAGGTGTACCCGGTGCTGCGCGACTTCGTCGCCGAGCACGCCGGCGAGCAGGCCGCCACCGGCTGACCCCGGGCGCCCCATCGAGGTGTGGGGAGCAGTTCCCCCGGCCTGGCGCCCAGGACGGGGAGTTGCTCCCCACACCGCAGGGAGGCTCAGCCGAGGCGGGTGGCGCGCACGGTCAGCGGCTCGCGGCCCGCACCGTCGTCGTCCGGGAGTGGCTCGGCGTCCACGACGTCGTCGGTCAGCTCGTCCAACCCCGGGCCCGGGTCGGTGCCCGCGGACAGCCAGCGGTCGCACCACCGCAGCACGTGCTCCATCCGCGCCAGCCGGTGCCGCGGGCGACCCGTCCGGCTCAGCTCGTGCCCCTCCCCGGGGAACAGCAGCAGCTCCGACGGGACGCCGCGACGCTTCAGCTCGACATAGAGCCGCTGCGCCTGCTCGACCGGGCAGCGCCAGTCCTGCTCGGCGTGCACCACCAGGGTCGGCGTGGTGATCTCCCCGGCCCGGGCCAGCGCGCTCTGCTCGGACAACCGCGCCGGATCCGTGCCCAGGTGGGCGTCGACGAGGTACCACCCGATGTCGGACGAGCCGACGAAGCCCACCGGGTCGAGAAAGGCGCGCTCCACGACCGCCGCGGCGAACCGCGGCGACCGGCCGATCAGCACCGCGGCCAGGTAGCCGCCGTAGGAGCCGCCCATGACGCCGACCCGGTGCGGGTCCAGCGCGGGGTCCTCCAGAGCGGCATCGAGGAAGGCCAGGACGTCGGCGGCGTCGACGGTCCCCCAGGCGCCGTGCAGAGCCCGCCCGTGCGCCTGCCCGTAGCCGGACGAGCCGCGCGGGTTGCACCGGACGACGGCGTACCCGGCCGACACGAGGACCTGCACCTCGTCCAGCAGGGACCAGCCGTACTGCCGGTAGGGCCCGCCGTGCAACGCCAGCACGACCGGGTGCGGGCCGGGACCGTCGGGCCCGGTGACCCAGCCGTGCACCGGGTACCCGTCGGGCGCGGCCACGGTCAGCTCGCGCATCCGGTGCAGCCGCCCGGTGGCCCCGAGGGCGCGGCCGAAACCGGTGAGCAGCCGCCGGCGTCCCGGCGTGATCGCGATCAGCTCCCCGGCCGAGCGGTCGTGCGCCACCGTCGCGACGACGACCCCGCCGCCGACGGCCACCCCTCGCACGGTGAACGGCCCGTCGACCAGGGCCTCGGCCGGCCCGCCGTCCAGCGGCACCCGCAGCAGCTCGACCGCCCCACGCCGCTGCACGCCGAGGTGGACCGCACCGCCGGCCAGCACGGTCGCCGGGGTCTCGTCGCCGCGCTCGGTGTGCTCGGGGTCGAGCACCGGCTCCACGGCGCCGCCGGCGGCCGGCACCCGGCACAGCGTGGTGCTGCGGGCGAACTCGTCGAGCCCGTCGGGGCCGAGGTCGGGGCGGGCGGTGAGCCAGATCGTGGTGCCCGGGGCGTCGTAGGCGGGCAGGGAGCAGTCGGCCCGCCCGTCGGTGACCCGCCGCAGCGTCCCGCCCCCGGCGGGCACGGCGTACACGTCCCGGACCAGGTCACGGTCGGCCCGCGGGTGCCGGGCCGACACGAACGCCAGCTCGGTGCCGTCGGGGCTCCAGGTGACGTCGGTGTCGTCGTGCGGCCCGTCGGTGACCTGGCGCGGCTGCGGCAGCGGCGTCCCGTCGTCCTCCCCGGCGGGCGGCAGGTCCAGGACGAAGACGTGGCTGCGCTGGTCGACGACGAAGCCGACGCCGTCCAGCCGGTACTTCAGCGTGCTGATCACCCGGGGCGGCTCGGCCTCGGGCGCGACGGCCGGGTCGGTGCCGTAGCGCCCCGGCTCCGGCACGCGGGCGGTGTAGGCCAGCCGGCGGGAGTCCGGCGCCCACACCGGGGCGCCGGCGCCGAGCGGGTGGTCGGTGAGCCGCCGGGGCGCTCCGCCGGCGGTCGGCAGGAGGTGGACCTGCGGGTGCCCGCCCGGGTCGGCGCCCAGGTAGGCCAGCCAGCGACCGTCCGGGGAGAACGACGGCGCGGTGTCCCGGTGACCGGCGGTCAGCGCGCGGGCCGGTGCCGACCCGTCGGTCGGGACCGCCCACAGCCGGCTCCGGTACGCGTCCTCGCCGAGGTCGAGCCGGGTGACGGCGACGACGGCGATGCGGCCGTCCGGGGAGACGGTGGGGACGCCCGGCGTGCGCAGGAGCTCGAGGTCGTTCGGGCGCATGATGCGGCCACGCGGACCCGACGGACGGCGTCCGCGGGGTCAGCCGCGGTGGCGGTCCCCCTCCGTTCCGTGGCCGTCGGCCCTGGTCGCGCGCCGCTCGGCGTCTGCCAGCGCCTCCGGCCCGTGCGACGGGATCTCGCCCGCGATCTCGGGCTCGGTCGGGGACTCCGAGGTGAACTGGCCGCGGGTCTTGATGAGGCTGGCCACCGTCGCGACGATCAACACGCCGACGATGATCGTCAGGGACAGCCAGATCGGGATCTCCGGCACCGACTCGATGTGCTCACCGCCGTTGATGAACGGCAGCTCGTTGGTGTGCAGCGCCTCCATGATCAACTTCACGCCGATGAAGGCCAGGATCACCGCCAGGCCCAGCGACAGGTACACCAGCCGCTTGAGCAGCCCGCCCAGCAGGAAGTACAGCTGCCGCAGCCCCATGAGGGCGAAGACGTTGGCCGTGAAGACGATGAAGGGCTCCTTGGTCAGCCCGAAGATCGCCGGGATGCTGTCCAGGGCGAACAGCAGGTCGGTGGTCCCCAGCGCCAGGAACACCACGATCATCGGCGTCCAGTACTTCTTGCCGTCCTGGGTGACGCGGATCTTGCTGCCGCGGAAGTCCTGGGTGATGGGCAGCACCCGGCGCATCCGCCGGATGAAGGCGTTCTCCTCGTAGTCCTCGTCCTCGCCGCGGTGCCGGACGAGGTTGATCGCCGTGTACACCAGGAAGGCACCGAAGATGTAGAAGACCCAGGTGAACCGCTCGATGACCGCGGCGCCGAGCAGGATGAAGACGCCCCGCAGGACCAGCGCGATGATGATGCCGACCATCAGGGCTTCCTGCTGCAGGTTCCGCGGCACCTGGAAGCGAGCCATGATGATCACGAAGACGAACAGGTTGTCGACCGAGAGGCTGTACTCGGTCAGCCAGCCCGCGTAGAACTCGGTCGCGAACTGGGCGTTCGTCACCGCCAGCAGCACCACGCCGAAGATCAGCGCCAGGCCGACGTAGAAGCTCACCCACAGGCTGGCCTCCTTCATGGAGGGCTCGTGCGGGCGGCGGGCGACGATGGCGAGATCGGCGAGCAGCAGGACCGTGAGCCCCACGAACGTCGCGACCTCGAACCAGACGGGGAGATCCACGGGCTACGACTCTACGGGCCCCGCTCCGGGCCCGCCGACCGCCGCTCGGCGGGCGGCGGGCCCTTCCCCGCGCGTCGCCGCCCGCCGCGCCGTCAGCCAGCGCGCCCAGGCGCCGTCAGCCCTGCGTGGATCCCACGCCGCGGCCCACCGGGTCCCCGGCGGGCCGGCGGTCCGACGCCGGCAGTTCGTCGCCGTCGGCCGCGCCGGTGACCTCCGGGCCGGCGGGGGCGGTGGAGCGCTCCACGCCGCGGTTCCCGTCGCGCCGGTTCCTGGCCAGGCTGGCCACGGTCGTGACGACCAGCGTGAGCAGGATGACCACCAGCGACAGCCAGGTCGGGATCTCCGGGATCGCGGTCACGTGCTCACCCCCGTTGATGAACGGCAGCTCGTTCTCGTGCAGGGCGTGGATCACCAGCTTGACGCCGATGAACCCGAGGATGACCGCCAGGCCGTAGGACAGGTAGACGAGCTTGTCGAGCAGGCCGTCGAGGAGGAAGAACAGCTGCCGCAGGCCCAGCAGCGCGAAGGCGTTGGCGGTGAAGACCAGGTAGGTCTCCTGGGTGAGCCCGAAGATCGCCGGGATCGAGTCGACGGCGAACAGGATGTCGGCGCTGCCGATGGCGACCAGCGCGATGGCCAGCGGGGTGATGTACCGCTTGCCGCCGATCTTCGTCGTCAACCGGTCCGAGTGGTAGTCGTCGGTGGTCGGCAGCAGCCGGCGGGTGAGGCGGAGGACGCCGTTCTCCTTGAACTCCTCCTCGTGGGTGTGCCCGCCCTTGGCCTGCAGCCAGGCGGTGTAGATCAGGAACGCACCGAAGACGTAGAAGATCCAGCTGATGTTCTCGATGGCCGCGGCCCCGACGAAGATCAGCGCCGTGCGCAGGACGAGCGCGAAGGCGATGCCGAACAGCAGCACCTTCTGCTGCAGTTCCCGGGGCACCGCGAAGCTGCTCATGATCAGCACGAAGACGAAGAGGTTGTCGACCGAGAGGCTCTTCTCGGTGACGTAGCCGGCGAAGTACTCGCCGCCGAACTGCGGACCCGCGAACCACAGGACCAGCAGGCCGAAGACGACGGCGATGCCGACGTAGACCGCCGACCAGATGGCCGACTCGCGCAGGGTGGGTGCGTGCGGGGTGCGGACGTGGCCGACGAAGTCGAACACGAGCATGCCGACGATCGCGGCGACGGTGACCGCCCACACCCAGAAGGGGACGTCCATGAACTGCATACCTCCGGTACTGGCGTACGTCAGTGACCGGAGGTCTCTCCCACCGCCGGCTCGGCCGGCGACCGGCAGGGCCGGAGGTCATGGGACCTCGTGTTGACGACTCTGCCGCGCGGGGATACTCCCCTCCACGTGCGGACCCGGCGGCGGGCAGGCGTCATCGACCGCAGACACCGTGGATCCACTGGGTGCAACGCCGGGAGACCCGCCGGAGTTCCCCGTTCCGCGAATCCGCTGCGGGCAGCGCCTCGGCCGGTGGCCCGCCCGGCCGGTCTCCCTGCAGGTCCCGCCGTGAGCGGGCGGGGCAGGGCCCCCGTCAGGCCGGCGCCGGCGGGCGCCGGCTCCTCGGCAGCGCCGCGACGGCGGCGTCGTAGGAGGCGTCGACCAGCTCGCGGATCTCGTCGTCGGGAACCGGGCCGGTCCAGTCCACCGAGTTCCAGCCGTACCGGCCCACGTAGGCACTGGTGGTGATCGCGCTGGGATACCGCGCGCGCCACTCGGCGGCCTCCGCGGCGTCCCGGCCGCACTTGACGCTGACCCCGCCGCTGTCCAGGCCGATGAAGGCGAACGCCTTCCCGCCCGCCTTGGCCACGAGCTCGGCTTCACCCCAGGGGTGTGTCTCCTCGGCCCCCGGCTTGCCCAGGCAGTGGGCGACCAGCTCCTCGAGTTGCACGGCGCTCCCTTCTGGGACGAACCGGAACGGCATCGCTCCCGGCACCCGCGCCGAGCCTGCGAGGCAGCAAGGACCCCCTACCCCATCCCTCGCACGCTCGCGGTGGGAGCCCGCAGAGGGCCATTCAGGCGTGCGCCGCGTCGAACTGGCGGAGCTCCTTCTTCAGCTCGGCCAGCTCGTCGCGGAGGCGGGCCGCCACCTCGAACTGCAGCTCCCGGGCGGCGGCCAGCATCTGCTCGTTCATCTGCGTGATCAGGTCCGCCAGCTCGTTGCGCGGCAGCCCTTGCACGTCGATCGAGCCGGCCTTGCCCTTGGCGGTCCTCGACGACAAGCCGGGCACCGGGGCCTTGCCGCGGGACTGCTGCCGGCCCGAGCCGCCGATCAGCTCGGCGGACTCGGAGTCCTCCGCCTCCCGGTAGATGCCCTCGAGGATGTCGACGATCTTCTTCCGGAGGGGCTGCGGGTCGATGCCGCGCTCGGTGTTGTAGGCGATCTGCTTCTCGCGCCGCCGGTTGGTCTCCTCGATGGCGTGCGCCATCGACGGGGTGATCTTGTCGGCGTACATGTGGACCTGACCGGAGACGTTGCGCGCGGCCCGGCCGATCGTCTGGATCAGCGAGGTGCCCGACCGCAGGAACCCCTCCTTGTCGGCGTCGAGGATCGCCACCAGGGACACCTCCGGCAGGTCGAGGCCCTCGCGCAGCAGGTTGATGCCGACCAGGACGTCGTACTCGCCCTGACGCAGTTCCCGCAGCAGCTCGACCCGGCGCAGGGTGTCGACCTCCGAGTGCAGGTAGCGCACCTTGATGCCGAGCTCGAGCAGGTAGTCGGTGAGGTCCTCGGCCATCTTCTTGGTCAGCGTGGTGACCAGGATGCGCTCGTCCTTCTCCGTTCGGGTGCGGATCTCGTGCACCAGGTCGTCGATCTGGCCCTTGGTCGGCTTGACCACGACCTCCGGGTCGACCAGGCCGGTCGGGCGGATGACCTGCTCGACGACGTCGCCCTGCACCCGGCCCAGCTCGTAGGGGCCGGGTGTGGCCGACAGGTAGACCGTCTGCCCGATCCGGTCGGTGAACTCCTCCCACTTCAGCGGGCGGTTGTCCATCGCCGAGGGGAGCCGGAAGCCGTGCTCGACCAGCGTGCGCTTGCGGCTCATGTCGCCCTCGTACATGCCGCCGATCTGCGGCACGGTCACGTGCGACTCGTCGATGACCAGCAGGAAGTCGTCGGGGAAGTAGTCGATGAGGCAGGCGCCGGCGCTGCCGGGGGCGCGGCCGTCGATGTGCCGCGAGTAGTTCTCGATGCCGGAGCAGAACCCGACCTGCCGCATCATCTCGATGTCGTAGGTGGTGCGCATGCGCAGCCGCTGGGCCTCCAGCAGCTTGCCCTGCCGCTCCAGCTCGGCCAGCCGCTGCTCCAGCTCGGCCTCGATGGAGGCGATGGCCCGCTCCATGCGCTCGGGACCGGCGACGTAGTGGGTGGCCGGGAAGACGAACAGCTCGTCGACCTCGCGCACCACCTCGCCGGTCAGCGGGTGCAGGTAGTACAGCCGCTCGACCTCGTCGCCGAACATCTCGATGCGGCAGGCGAGCTCCTCGTACACCGGGAACACCTCGATGGTGTCGCCCCGGACCCGGAAGGTGCCCCGGGTGAAGGAGAGGTCGTTGCGGGTGTACTGCTCGGTGACCAGGGTGCGCAGCAGCTCGTCGCGGTCGCGCTCCTCCCCCACCTTGATCTTCAGCGCCCGGTCGACGTACTCCTCCGGGGTGCCCAGGCCGTAGATGCAGGAGACGGTGGAGACCACGACGACGTCGCGCCGGGTGAGCAGGCTGTTGGTCGCCGAGTGCCGCAGCCGCTCGACCTCCTCGTTGATCGAGGAGTCCTTCTCGATGTAGGTGTCGGTCTGCGGGACGTAGGCCTCGGGCTGGTAGTAGTCGTAGTACGAGACGAAGTACTCGACCGCCGCGTCGGGCATCAGCTCGCGGAACTCGTTGGCCAGCTGCGCGGCGAGGGTCTTGTTCGGCGCCATCACCAGCGTCGGGCGCTGCACCTGCTCGATGAGCCAGGCCGTCGTGGCCGACTTGCCGGTGCCGGTGGCGCCGAGGAGGACCGTGTCCTCCTCCCCCGCGTTCACCCGCTCGGCGAGCGCCGTGATCGCGGCGGGCTGGTCGCCCGAGGGCTCGAACTCGCTGACGACGCGGAAGCGCCCTCGGGTGGGCCGGAGATCGGTGGTCGAGCGCACGGGGACGACGGTACGACGGGGGTGTGACAGGACGGTGCCCGTGCGACGCCGGTGCACCGGCGGGGCGCACGGGACCGATCGACTGGCCCCCGGTGCTTGCCCCGGGGTACGGGGCCCCCTAGCGTCCCGGTCGCAGGAGCGGTCACCGTCGAGGACCAGCGCCACCCGGGCAGCGCCCGGGCGAGGTCGGACCCCGGCGCCGCTGCCCGGCCGGACCTGCGCACGACGCCCCCCGCGGAGCTCCGCGGGGGGCGTCGTCGTCCGCGGGTGAGCGAGATCTCCCCCAGGCCTGCCGGCGCGAGGTGTGCGCGGCGCCCGGAGGGGGCAACGGTGGGCACGGGGTGCCACGTGTGCCCCGACCTCCTCACCGACGCCCCGCGGCGGGGAGGCCACCGGCCCCCGGCGTCCCGGGGGCGCCAGCGCAGGAGGACCCCGCACGATGAACCAGGTATGGCCCGGCACCGCCTACCCGCTCGGTGCCACGTTCGACGGCACCGGCACCAACTTCGCGATCTTCAGCGAGGTGGCCGAGAAGGTCGAGCTGTGCCTGTTCGACGAGGCCGGCACGGAGACGCGCATCCGGCTGCCGGAGATGGACGGCTACGTCTGGCACGCGTTCCTGCCCGGCATCCAGCCGGGTCAGCGCTACGGCTACCGGGTCCACGGGCCCTACGACCCGGCCCAGGGTCTGCGCTGCAACCCGAACAAGCTGCTGCTGGACCCCTACGCCAAGGCGATCGACGGCCAGGTCGACTGGGACCAGTCGGTGTTCGGGTACGACTTCGACAGCGGCGAGTGCAACGACGACGACTCGGCCGCACACATGCCGAAGTCCGTCGTCGTCAACCCGTACTTCGACTGGGGCGTGGACCGCCCGCCGAGGACGCCGTACCACAAGACGGTCATCTACGAGGCCCACGTCAAGGGCCTGACCATGACGCACCCGGACGTGCCGGAGGACCTCCGGGGCACCTACGCCGGCATCGCCCACCCGGCGGTCATCGACCACCTGCAGTCCCTCGGCGTCACCGCCATCGAGCTCATGCCGGTGCACCAGTTCGTGCAGGACGACACCCTGCAGCAGAAGGGCCTGCGCAACTACTGGGGCTACAACACGATCGGCTTCTTCGCCCCGCACAACGAGTACGCCAGCAACACCGACAACGGCATGCAGGTGCAGGAGTTCAAGGGCATGGTCCGGACCCTGCACGAGGCGGGCATCGAGGTCATCCTCGACGTGGTCTACAACCACACCGCCGAGGGCAACCACCTGGGTCCGACGCTGTCGTTCAAGGGCATCGACAACCGGGCGTACTACCGGCTGGTCGAGGACGACCCGCAGTACTACATGGACTACACGGGCACCGGGAACTCGCTCAACGCCCGCACCCCCCAGGCACTGCAGCTGATCATGGACTCGCTGCGCTACTGGGTCACCGAGATGCACGTCGACGGCTTCCGCTTCGACCTCGCCTCGACGCTGGCCCGCGAACTGCACGCCGTCGACCGGCTGTCGGCGTTCTTCGACCTGGTGCACCAGGACCCGGTGGTCAGCCAGGTGAAGCTCATCGCCGAGCCGTGGGACGTCGGTGAGGGCGGTTACCAGGTGGGCAACTTCCCGGCCCTGTGGACCGAGTGGAACGGCAAGTACCGCGACACCGTCCGCGACTTCTGGCGCGGCGAGGACGCCGCGGTCGGCGAGTTCGCCAGCCGGATCACCGGCTCGTCGGACCTCTACCAGCACTCGGGGCGGCGCCCGGTGGCGAGCATCAACTTCGTCACCGCGCACGACGGCTTCACGCTCACGGACCTGGTCTCGTACAACGAGAAGCACAACGAGGCCAACGGCGAGGGCAACAACGACGGCGAGAGCCACAACCGCAGCTGGAACTGCGGGGTGGAGGGCCAGACCGTCGACAAGAAGGTGCTCACGCTCCGGGCCCGCCAGCGGCGCAACTTCCTGGCCACGCTCATGCTCAGCCAGGGCGTGCCGATGCTCCTGCACGGCGACGAGCTGGGGCGGACGCAGAAGGGCAACAACAACGGGTACTGCCAGGACTCCCCGCTGACCTGGATCGACTGGGCCGACGTCGACGAGGGCCTGCTCGAGTTCACCAAGCTGGTCACCCGGCTGCGCGCCCAGCACCCGACCTTCCGTCGCCGTCGCTTCTTCCACGGCCGACCGGTCCGGCGCGAGGAGGGTGCACCGGTACAGGACATCGCGTGGCTCACGCCGGCCGGCGACCTGATGACCGAGGACGACTGGGACGCCGCGTTCGCCAAGTCGATCGCCATGTACCTCAACGGGCACGGCATCCGGTCCACCGACGAGCGCGGCGAGGACGTCGTGGACGACCACTTCTACCTGGCGTTCAACGCCTCGCACGAGCCGATGGACTTCTGCCTGCCGTCGGAGGAGTACGCCCAGGCCTGGACGGTCGTGGTCGACACCGCCGAGCTCGGCGAGGTGGAGCCGGTGGAGCTCAAGCCGGGCGAGTCCATCACCGTGCAGGACCGGTCGATGGTCGTGCTCAGCGCTCCCCGGCGGTCGTGACGGTGTCCGGACCCCTCGGCGAGGACCGACGACGCGGCGTCCCGACGGCGACCTACCGGCTGCAGGTGACGTCGGACTTCACCCTCGACGACGCCGCGTCGGTGGCCGGCTACCTGGCCGACCTCGGGGTCAGCCACGCGTACTCCTCACCGCTGCTGCGCGCGGCGTCGGGCAGCACGCACGGCTACGACACCGTCGACCACGAGCACGTCGACGAGTCCCGCGGCGGGCGGGAGGCCTTCGACCGGCTGGTCGGTGCCCTCCACGAGCACGGGCTCGGCCTGGTGCTGGACCTGGTGCCCAACCACATGGGCGTGGCCGACCCGGCGGAGGCGCCGTGGTGGTGGGACGTGCTGGAGCACGGGCGCGCCAGTGCCCATGCAGCTGCCTTCGACATCGACTGGGACTTCGGCGGCGGCAAGGTGCGCCTGCCGGTGCTGGGCTCGGCGGACGACGTCGAGAAGCTCGAGGTGGTCGGCAGCGAGCTGCGCTACTACGACAACCGCTTCCCGATCGCGCCCGGCACCGCGGAGGGCACGCCGCAGGAGGTGCACGCCCGTCAGCACTACGAGCTGGTCGACTGGCGGCGCGCCGACGCCGACCTGAACTACCGGCGCTTCTTCGCGATCAACACCCTCGCCGGGCTGCGCGCCGAGGACCCCGAGGTCTTCGCCGCGACCCACCGGATGGTGCTGGAGCTGGTCGAGGCAGGCGCGGTCGACGGGCTGCGGATCGACCACCCCGACGGCCTGGCCGACCCCAAGGGCTATCTCGACCGGTTGGCCGAGGCCTCCGGGGGCCGGTGGACGGTCGTGGAGAAGATCCTCGAGCCCGGGGAGGACCTGCCGGAGAGCTGGGCGACCGCCGGAACGACGGGTTACGACGCGCTCGCCGAGGTCGACGGCGTCCTGGTCGACCCGGCCGGTGAGGCGCCCTTGACCGCGCTGGACACCGAGCTGTCGGGCCGGGCGGTCGACTACGCCGAGCTGGTGCACGGCTGCAAGCGGGAGGTGACCGACGGGATCCTCGGCTCGGAGGTCGCCCGCCTGGTGCGGGTCATCGGCGAGCTGCCCGGCGTCGACCGCGCGCAGCAGACCGAGGCGCTGGCCGAGCTGCTGGCGGGCTTCCCGGTCTACCGCACCTACCTGCCCGACGGCGCCGAGCACCTGACCGCGACCGTGGCGGCGGTGCGCGAGCGGCGCCCGGACCTGCGCGACGCGGTCGACGCCCTGCACCCGGTGCTGGCCCAGGCCGGCACCGAGGCCGCGACCCGGTTCGAGCAGACCAGCGGCCCGGTCATGGCCAAGAGTGTCGAGGACAGCGCCTACTACCGGTGGGCGCGGTTCGTCGCCCTCAACGAGGTGGGCGGCGACCCCGCGCGGTTCGGCAGCTCGGTGGCGGAGTTCCACGAGGCGCAGGTCCGCCGCGCCGAGCGCAAGCCGCAGTCGATGACCACGCTGTCGACGCACGACACCAAGCGCAGCGAGGACGTCCGCGCCCGGCTGGCGGTGCTCGCCGAGCAGCCCGGCGAGTGGACGCAGCTGGTGCGCCGGCTGCTGCACCGGCACCCGCTCGCCGACCGTCCGATGGCGCACCTGGTGTGGCAGAACCTGGTCGGCGCGTGGCCGCTGTCGCGGGAGCGGGCGCACGCCTACGCGGAGAAGGCCGCCCGCGAGGCCGGGACGTCGACGACGTGGACCGATCCGGACGAGGAGTTCGAGGCGCGGCTGCACGAGCTGGTGGACGCCGCGTTCGACGACGAGGCCACGCACGGCGCGATCGAGGACGTCGTCGCGCGCATCGCCCCGTTCGGCTTGTCCAACTCGTTGTCCCAGAAGCTGCTGCAGCTGACGATGCCCGGCGTCCCCGACGTCTACCAGGGCACCGAGCTGTGGGACTTCTCCCTGGTGGACCCGGACAACCGCCGTCCCGTCGACTACGACCTGCGCCGCCGGCTGCTGGCGTCGCTGGACGCCGGTGAGGTCCCGGCCGTCGACGAGACCGGCGCGGCGAAGCTGCTGGTGGTCTCCCGCACGCTGCGTGCCCGGCGTGAGCACCCGGAGTGGTTCGCCGGGTACCGGCCGGTCGAGGCGACCGGCTCGGCCGCCGACCACGTGGTCGCGTTCGACCGCGGGTCCGACGAGCAGGGCGGCGCGGTCACGGTGGCGACGCGCCTGCCGGTGCGCCTGGCCGCCGCCGGCGGCTGGGGGGACACCGCCCTGCAGCTGCCGAACGGCGCGTGGCGGGACCTGCTCACCGGCGGTCGGTTCGTCTCCGACGCCGCGGGGATGCCCGTCGGCGCGGTGCTCGAGCGGTTGCCGGTCGCCCTGCTCGTCCGGAACTGAGACCAATGTCACGTCGCCGCGGGACGACGGCTCCCGCGGCGACGTCACCAGCGGTTCCGCGCCCACCCCGGACGGGGATCGGGGACGGGACCCCGGGCCTCCCGGGACGCGAGCTGCCCCGCCGTGACCTGACCGTTACGTTGTTGCGGCACCCGCGCGACCGAGACCGGGTGCCGGAGCCGATCCGCCGAACCCCGTCCGTCGGCATCCGCGACCTCCTGCACCGCGAGGACGGGGGTGGGGGACCCATCTCGACGCACGGCAGATCCCTGCCGGGCGTCTCGGGGTGAAGCCGCGTCCGCGGCCGGGGCACCGATCGCTCCGAACCCGACAGCTCACCTCTCAGGCGGCGGATCGGGAGTCCCCATGCGTACGTCCTCGCTCGCCCGCAAGACCCTCCTCACCACCGGCATCGCCGCTCTCTCGCTCGGCGTGCTGGCCGCCCCGGCGTCGGCCGCGGGCCCCAACAACTGGGACGCCGTCGCGCAGTGCGAGTCCGGCGGCAACTGGAGCATCAACACCGGCAACGGCTACTTCGGCGGCTTGCAGTTCAGCCAGAGCACCTGGACCGCCTTCGGCGGGGCGGAGTTCGCTTCCCGCGCCGACCTCGCCACCAAGGAGCAGCAGATCGCGGTGGCCGAGCGCACGCTCGACCGCCAGGGCCCGGGCGCCTGGCCCACCTGCGGCCGGGCCCTCGACCCGGCGGCACCGACCGCCGGTGCAGCGCCCGCCGCGGCTCCGGCCCCGGCCCCGGCTCCCGAGCGCGCCTCCCGGGGCGACCGCCCGGCTCCTGCGGCGTCCGGCGAGTACGTCGTCCAGCGCGGCGACACGCTCGGCGCGATCGCCGCGCGGCTGGGCACCGACGGCGGCTGGCAGGGGCTGTTCGCGTTGAACCAGCACCAGCTCAGCAGCCCGCACGTCATCCAGGTGGGTCAGACGCTCGTCGTCTGACCGGCGTCTCCCCCGGTGCCGCGGCCGGGCCCGCCCGCGGCACCGGGCCGCCCGTCCGCGTCACCGGGCGGCCCGGCCCCGTCACCAGGCGGCTCGGCCGTGGCGCGGGGCGCGCTACCCCTGGCGCGGGGCGCGCTGTCCCCGGTTCCCGGCGCCCACGACCGCCGCCCGTCGGGCAGCCGGCCGCAGGCGACCTCGAGGGCCAGTGCCCAGTCCGGGTCGGTCCAGTAGCCGCTGTGCCCGCCGGTCCCGGTGACGGCGCGGGTCTGCAGGCCGAGGTCGCCGGGCACCGGGTCCAGCAGCCGCCACTCGTTGCCGCACACCCGGCGGCCGGTGCGCGGGTCCACCCAGTCCGGCTGCCGGGTCGCGGGCTCGTCGAGGCGCCGGGAGGACAACGGCCCGCCGTCGCGGGTGTGGTCCCAACTGGTGACCGGGCCGGCGACGGGATCGGTGTCGCGGTACAGGTTCACCCACCGGAACGCGCCGGCCATGCCCCGCAGCAGCTCCGGCGGCACGTAGTGCGGGAAGCCGCGGGCGAACTGCTCCCGCAGCTGCGACCCGAACGTCACCCAGCGCACCCGGTCGCGGACCTGCTCCGGTAGCCACAGCAGGGCGACCAGCGAGATCAGGCTGCCCTGGCTGTGCGCGGCCACGACCACCTCCCGCACCGGGGCGGGGTTGAGCGCGGACGCCGGCCCGGCCGGCCCGGCCTCGCCGTCGTCCTCCAGTGGGTCGGGCACGCCCAGGTGCCAGCAGATCCGCCGGACCAGCGCCGGCACCACCTCCGAGGCGTACGGCGGCGGGACGAACGGGTGCGCGGACCGCGGCCAGAACGCCACCACGTCCCACACCACGTTCAGCCCGCGCCGGGCCCCCTCCGAGCGCAGCGCGCCGCGGGCGAGCAGCACCGTGACCAGGCCGATGCCGAGCAGGGTGGCCTGGCCCAGCGCGATCACCACGTCGTCCCCGGTCACCGCACCGCCCGGCGGCGAGGAGACCCCGGTGAGCAGGCTGACCGGGAACGCCGGGTCCTCCCCCGCACCGCGGCCCGACCAGGACGCCGCCAGGATCGCCGCGGCCAGCACGATGCCGAGGGCGGTCCAGGCGGCCAGCACCCCGGGGACGGCGTTCTTCGCCCGCGCCCGCTGCATCGCAGCGCCGGTCCGGCCGACCCACGGCGGCGGCAGCCGCAGCGACGGCGGGTCCCCGAAGGTCATCGCCGCCTGTGCGCGGTCCCGGAACGCCCGCCGACGGCGGCCCGCCCGCAGGCGGCCGGCGAGGGCGAGCCCGGCGAAGACCAGCGCCGTCAATCCCCAGGCGTAGGAGAACCGCTGCAGCAGCTCCGGCACGTCGACGTCGGTCGCCGTCAGCCCGTCGAGCAGCTCCTCGACGCCGAGCGTGAGCCCGGCCGTCGAGCCCACGGCGAGGAAGCAGCCGACCGCCGTCGCCGCTGCCGCGGACATCCCCCCGGCGAACCTGCGGAACGGGGACAGCACGCGCCGCGCGGCGGCCCGCGTCCCGGCCGCGAGGGCGGCGACGGCCAGCACCAGCAGGGTGACCACGACGGTGCCGGCCAGCACGAGGGCGGCGACCGCCGGCTCGGTCCCCGGCAGCCGGCCGACCGCCGCGACGTCGGTGACCGCGACGCCGACCAGCGCCAGCAGCAGCGCGGCCCCGGTGAGCAGTTGGACGACGCGCGCGGCGGCCGTCGTCCAGCGCACCGTCCGGGCCCGCTCGGCCGCGCCGGCCCCGCGCGCCGTCGTCCGCCGCTCCGGGTCGCCGACCAGCAGCACGACGAGCACCACCAGCCCGAGCACGACGGCCGGCGCCCACCGCCAGCCCGCCGCCCAGCCGGTGCCGCCGTCCGCGGCCACCGACAACCCGAGCCAGGCGACGACGAGCAGCCCGGCGGCGTGGTGCAGCCGGCGCAGGGCGGGGCTGTCGGGGTCGCCGTCGAAGAACGCGGCGTCCCCGAGGCCGGCCAGCCCGTCGGCGCCGTGGCCGAGGTCGCGCGACCCGGCGTGGGCGAACCGGTACCGGCGGCCGGTGTCGACCGCGCCGATCCGCGACAGGGCGGTGACGAGGGCGGCGGCCAGCACCAGGCCGGCCACGACGACGACCCGGTCGGGCACCGGCAGGCCACGCTCGGCCAGCCACTGCCAGGCGACCAGGTCGGCCACCACGAGGGCGTCGGCGAGGGCGAACAGCGCGGTGAGCACCAGGCCGACGGTGCGCAGCAGCGCTCCGCACAGCGCGTGCAGGTGGCGCTGCGCTGCGGTGCTGGGCGGCGGCAGCATGAACTGCGCGGCGTTGACGATGCCGAACGGGATGAGCAGCAGCCACAGCGCCTGCATCCACGAGCCCGACGTCCAGCGGCCCCAGTGGAAGGCCTCGAGCACGTGGCCGTCCAGGGCACGCACCTCGCGGCCCAGTGCGTCGGCGGGACGGAAGGTGCGGCTGCGGTCGTCGCCGGCGACCTGGACGGTGTGCGCACTGCCCAGCATGTAGTCCGGCGGCGTCCCGCTCACGCCGTGGACGCGGAGCTCGACCCAGTCGGCCATCGCCTTCCCCTCCCCTGGCCGACCGCTGCGCACGTCACGGTTGACCGTCGGGTGTGCGGGCATGATCTGCCCCGTTCCCCGGCCCGGGCCAGACCCCCGGCCCCGCTGCGCAGTCCCCCGCCGAGCAGTCCCCGCATGGAGGCGTCCCGCATGTCCGCACCCGTCGAGTTCTCCGTCTGGGCCCCGCTGCCGAAGCGCGTCCGGCTCCAGGTCGACGGCGCGGTGCACGACATGCGCCGGGACGACGGCGGCTGGTGGCGAACGGAGGTCGAGGCCGCGCCGGAGGCGGACTACGGGTTCCTGCTGGACGACGACGGGGACGGGGAGGAGGCCGGGGCGAAGGTCTACCCGGATCCACGCTCGCGCCGCCAGCCCGCGGGTGTGCACGGGCTGTCCCGGCGCTTCGACCCGGCCGCCCACGGCTGGGGCGACGACGCCTGGACCGGGCGCCCGCTGGCCGGTGGTGTCGTCTACGAGATGCACGTGGGCACGTTCACGCCGGAGGGCACCCTCGACGCGGCCGCCCGGAAGCTGGACCACCTGGTGGAGCTGGGCGTCGACTTCGTCGAACTGCTCCCGGTCAACGGCTTCAACGGCACGCACAACTGGGGTTACGACGGCGTCCTCTGGTACGCGGTGCAGGAGGAGTACGGCGGACCGGCGGCCTACCAGCGCTTCGTCGACGCCGCCCACGCGCGCGGACTGGGCGTCATCCAGGACGTCGTCTACAACCACCTCGGCCCGTCGGGGAACTACCTGCCGCTGTTCTTCCCGGTCTTCGCCGAGAGCGGCGCCAACACCTGGGGCAACTCGGTCAACCTGTCCGGGCCGGACTCCGACGAGGTGCGCCGCTACATCATCGACAACGCCCTCATGTGGCTGCGCGACATGCACGTCGACGGGCTGCGGCTGGACGCCGTCCACGCGCTGGTCGACGAGCGGGCCACCCACGTGCTGGAGGAGATGGCCCAGGAGGTGGACCGCCTCTCGGTCGCCGAGGGCCGGCCGCTGACGCTCATCGCCGAGAGCGACCTCAACGACCCGCGCCTGGTCACCCCGCGGGTGGCCGGCGGCATGGGGCTCACCGCGCAGTGGAGCGACGACTTCCACCACGCCCTGCACAGCACGCTGACCGGCGAGGGGCAGGGCTACTACGCCGACTTCGCCGCCGCCGGCGTCGCCGGCCTGGCCAAGACGCTCACCGGGGCGTTCTTCCACGACGGCGCGTGGTCGAGCTTCCGCCGCCGCCACCACGGCCGGCCGGTCGACGCGAACGTGCTGCCCGGCTGGAAGTTCCTCGCCTACCTGCAGGACCACGACCAGATCGGCAACCGGGCCGTCGGCGACCGGATCTCCGCCTCCCTCACCCCCGACCTGCTCGCCGTCGGCGCGACCCTCGTGCTCACCAGCCCGTTCACCCCGATGCTGTTCATGGGCGAGGAGTGGGGCGCCTCGACGCCGTGGCAGTTCTTCACCAGCCACCCCGAGCCGGAGCTGGGCAAGGCCACCGCCGAGGGGCGGATCGGCGAGTTCGCCGAGCACGGCTGGGACGCCGACGTCGTGCCCGACCCGCAGGACCCGGAGACCTTCACCCGGTCCAAGCTGGACTGGAGCGAGCCGGAGCGGGAGCCGCACTCCCGGCTGCTGGGCGTGCACCGGGCGCTGCTGGCGCTGCGCCGCGCGCACCCGGACCTCGTGGACCCGGACCTGTCGCGGGTCCAGGTCACCTGGGACGACGCCGACCGCTGGCTGGTCGTGCACCGCGGCTCGCTGCGGGTCACGGTGAACCTGGCCGACCAGCCCCGCGAGATCGACCTGGACGGCCCCGCCGTCGACGTCCTCTTCGCCACCGGCGAGCTCCCCGGCCTGGACGGCGCGACGGTGACCCTGCCGGCGCAGAGCGCCGCCGTGATCAGCACCCGCTGACGTGCGGCGCCTGCTCCCCGAGCCGGCCGAACTCGACGACGACGCGCTCGCCGCGGCCTACCGGGTCCCCCCGGGCCGATTCCTGCGCAGCAACTTCGTCGCGTCCCTGGACGGAGCCGTCACCGTCGACGGCCGCAGCGGAGAGCTCGGGTCCCCCGGCGACCGGCGCGTGTTCGCGCTGCTGCGCGCGCTGGCCGACGTCGTCCTCGTCGGCCACGGCACGGCCGCGGCCGAGGGCTACCGGCCGGTGACCGCCGACACCCGCGTCGCGACCCTGCGCGCCGCGCTCGGCCGGCCGGCGGCGGCACCGATCGCGGTGGTGTCCCGCCGGGCGTCGCTGTCGCCCGGCGACCGGCTCGCCGTCGACTCCACGATCCTGGTCACCGGCGCGTCCTCCGATCCCGACCGGCGGGCCGCGCTAGCCGATGCGGGGGTGACCGTGCTGGTCTGCGGCGAGGACGACGTCGACCTGCCGCTCGCCCTGGACCGGCTGGCCGACCTCGGCCACGAGCAGGTGCTGTGCGAGGGCGGTCCGCAGCTGTTCCGCGCCGCGCTGCGGGCCGGGGTCGTCGACGACCTCGCCCTCACGCTGTCCCCCGCGCTGGTCGGCGCCGGTCAGCCGCACCTGCTCGGCGAGCCGCTCGCCGACCTCGTCCCGCTCGAGCTGCGGCACGTGCTCGAGGAGGACGGCGTCCTGTTCACCCGCTACGCGGTCGGCGGACCGCCGATGAACCGGACGACGTCGCCGTAGCCGGTGAGGCGGGCGTCCGCGGTCAGCAGGACGGCGTCCTCCGCCACGGCCTGGGCGACGAGGAGACGGTCGAACGGGTCACGGTGCACGTCGGGGAGGTGTTCGACAGCAGCGGCGTGGTCCGCCGTCACCGGCAGGTGGTCGAGCACCAGCTCGCGGGCCACCCGACGCGACCAGGTCCGGACGTCTGAGCCGAGGGACAACTTGCCGAGCCGCTGCTTGATGGCCAGCTCCCAGATGCTGGCCGCCGACGCCATCCGCAGGTCGGCGTCGGCCAGGAGCTCCTCCGCTGCGCCGAGCCGTTCCGGTGTGGCCGCGGCCCACACCAGCACGTGGGTGTCGAGGAGAACCCTCACTCCTCGCCCTCGATGGCGCGCTGCAGGTCCGCCGGCAGCGGGTCGTCGAAGTCGTCTGCGATCCAGACCCGGCCACGGTCGAAGCCGAAGTTCGGCCTCCGGCGAACCGGCCCGACGAGCCGGGCCACCACCCGACCCCTGTTGGTGATCTCCACCTCTTCCCCGGCGGCGACCCTCTCGAGAAGCCGGGACAGGTGCGTCTTCGCCTCGTGCACCCCGACGGATGTAGTCACATCACTTAGTCTACTCATGGCGAACCAGCGAACTCGCTGTCGCGGCGGAAGCCGCGGTGCACCAGGACCATGTCGTGGACGCCGGCGAGGGGGCGGAGGAGGTCTCGGTCATGGCGACGAGCCTGTCCGGGCGCTCGGGACGGCGGCACCCACACCGCACCCACACCACCGCCGACCGGAGGCCGCGGGCTGTACTGAGCTGCCGGGCGTCGGCCTCGGCTGCTTGACTGCGGGCATGGACCTGCCCGTGCTGCCGCCGGTGAAGCCGATGCTGGCCAAGGCCGCGACCAAGCTGCCCACCACCGAGGGTCTCTACTACGAGCCCAAGTGGGACGGCTTCCGCTGCATCGTCTTCCGCGACGGCGACGAGGTGGAGCTGGGCAGCCGCAACGAGCGCCCGCTGACCCGCTACTTCCCCGAGGTCGTCGAGGCGGTCAAGGCCGCGCTGCCGGAGCGCTGCGTGATCGACGGCGAGATCGTCGTGCCGCAGGGCGACCGGCTGCACTTCGAGGCGCTGCTGCAGCGCATCCACCCCGCCCAGTCGCGGGTGGACCTGCTGGCCGAGCAGACGCCGGCGTCCTTCGTCGCCTTCGACCTGCTGGCGATCGGCGACGAGTCGCTGATGGAGGTGCCGTTCGGCGAGCGGCAGGCCCGGCTGCGCGAGGTGATCGGGAAGGGCACGGAATCGGTGCACGTCACCGCCATCACCCAGGACGCGGAGGTCGCGCAGCGCTGGTTCCAGGAGTTCGAGGGCGCCGGGCTGGACGGCGTCGTCGCCAAGCCCGCCGACCTGCCCTACGGCCCGGACCAGCGGCTCATGACGAAGGTCAAGCACGTGCGCACGGCCGACTGCGTGGTCGCCGGGTTCCGCTGGCACAAGAGCGGGCCGATCGTGGGCTCCCTGCTGCTCGGGCTCTACAACGACGCCGGCGACCTCCAGCACATCGGCGTCGCGGCGTCCTTCCCGATGGCCCGCCGGGCCGAGCTGGTCGAGGAGCTGGCTCCCTACCGCGCCCAGGCGCTGGACGGCCACCCGTGGCAGGACTGGGCGAACGCCGAGACCAATGGCGAGGGCGAGCACCGGATGCCCGGGGCGCAGAGCCGCTGGAACGCCGGCAAGGACCTCTCGTGGGTTCCGCTGCGGCCGGAGCTGGTGGTCGAGATCAAGTACGACCAGCTGGAGGGGCGCCGACTGCGGCACACCGGGCAGTTCCTGCGCTGGCGGACCGACCGGGAGCCGCGCAGCTGCACGTACGACCAGCTGGAGGTGCCGGTGCGCTACGACCTGGCCGAGGTGTTCGCCGGCTGACAGCCGCGGGAGCATCGGAGCGAGCGCCAGCGAGCGAGGAGCGGACCGCGGCGCGGAAGCCGGCCGAGGTGTTTGCCGGCTGACAGCCGCGGGAGCATCGCAGCGAGCGCCAGCGAGCGAGGAGCGGAAGCCGGCCGAGGTGTTCGCCGGCTGACCATCCCGGGAGTGACTGGAGTGGCGCGGCGAGCAGAGTGACCGTCGGCGGGTGACCTGAGGCGGACCGCGGGACAGGCGCCTGCGGTCCCGGCCCCGTGCTCCTAGGCTCGCGATCATGCGCCTGTCCCGCGGCCTCGTCGCCGTCGTCTCCGGACTGCTGTTGGCGGTGTCCGGGTGCACCTCCTCGGACCCGGGGTCGCCGGACTCCTCCGCCGCGTCGACGACGCCGGCGGCGCCGGAGGCCGAGGAGATCGCCTGGAGCGACTGCGACGAGCAGATCCAGTCGGTGATCGCCGGCACCCCCGGCAGTGAGCGCGACATCCTCTTCGAGTGCGGCAGCACCCAGGTGCCGATCACCTACGCCGAGCCGCAGGGCGAGAAGCTGACGATCTTCCTGGTGCGCGCCCGGCTGGCCACGCAGACCGACCGGATCGGCTCGCTGGTGATCAACCCCGGCGGGCCCGGTGGCTCCGGCGCCGACGCGGCGATCCAGCGCGCGCTGACGATGCCGGAGAACGTGTTGAACCGCTTCGACCTGGTCGGCTTCGACCCGCGCGGGGTGGGGCTGTCCACGCCGGCGGTGGAGTGCGTCCCCGACGAGCTGAAGGACCGCGTCCTCGCCGCCGAACCGCGCCCGGTCAGCGACGAGCAGCTCGACGACTCGTTCGCGCTCGCCCAGGAGGTCGTCGACGGGTGCACCGACGAGTACGGGGACGCGCTCGGCACCTTCAACACCACCGACACCGCGCGCGACCTGGACCTCCTGCGCGAGGGGCTGGGTGACGAGCAGCTGACCTTCCTCGGCTGGTCCTACGGCACGACGCTCGGCTCCACCTACGCGGAGCTGTTCCCCGACCGGGTGCGGGCGCTGGCGCTCGACGCCGCCGTCGACCCCGACAACGACCCGCAGGCCGACGCCGAGGCGAGCGCGGCGGGGCTGGAGGCCGGTTTCGACGCCTTCGCCGCCAACTGCACCAGCCTGGTCGCCGGCTGCCCGATCGGCGCGGAGCCGCGCCGGTTCGTCGACGAGCTGCTCGCCCAGGCCGCGCAGGCGCCGATCCCGAGCGCGCGGGCGGGCGAGACGAGGCAGGCGACCCCCGGGGTGGTCCTCACCGCCGTGCAGGCCGGGCTGTACAACACCAGCGCCTGGCCGCAGCTGGCCCAGGGCCTCGCGGCGGCGCGCAACGGTGACGCCCAGGGGCTGTTCTCCCTGGCCGACGCGTACAACGGCCGGCTGCAGGACGGCACCTACTCCAACCTCATCGACGCCAACCTGGCCGTCACCTGCGCTGACCGCGATCCGGACACCCAGCTGGCCGAGGACGAGATCCGGGCGCTCGCGGCCGACTGGGGCCAGCGGTACCCGCTCTTCGGCGCCGGCTCGGCGGCGAGCCTGTACACGTGCTCGGGGTGGGAGGCCGAGCGCACGCCGTTGCCGGCGCGGGACGCCGCGGGCGCCGCGCCGATCCTCGTCGTCGGCAACACCGGTGACCCGGTCACCCCACTGCCGGGCGCGGAGGACATGGCGGCGGACCTGACGTCGGCGGTCCTGCTGGTCTGGCAGGGCCTCGGGCACACCTCGTACCCCAAGACCGGCTGCGTCAACGACGTGGTCAACGCCTACCTGGTCGACCTGGTCGTGCCCGCCGACGGCGCGACGTGCCCGCTGTGAGCCGGCGGGGCCCTATGGTGCGCCGGATGAACGCGCAATCCGGGTCCGGTCGGTGATGGCGTCGGCCAAGGACGCCGTCGTCCTCCAGGTGGACGGGCACGAGGTGCGGGTCTCCAGCCCGGAGAAGCCGTACTTCGCCGACCGCGGCATCCGCAAGATCGACGTCGTCGAGTACTTCATCAGCGTCGGCGACGGGATCCTGAACGCGCTGCGGGACCGGCCGACGACGCTGGAGCGCTGGCCGGGCGGGGTGTTCGAGGGCGCGCGCCTGTCCACCCGCGTCGACAACACCGGCGACGCGTTCTACCAGAAGCGGGTACCGAAGAACGCCCCCGACTGGGTGCCGACCGCGCACATCACCTTCCCCAGCGGGCGCACCGCCGACGAGATCGCGCCGGACTCCGTCGCCGTCGTCGCGTGGTGCGCCAACCTGGGCACGCTCACCTTCCACCCGTGGCCGGTGTCGAAGTCCGACGTCGAGCAGCCCGACCAGATCCGCATCGACCTGGACCCGCAGCCGGGCACCGACTTCGCCGACGCGGCGTGGGTGGCCCCGCACGTGCGGGAGCTGCTGGCCGAGTTCGGCATGCAGGGCTGGCCGAAGACTTCCGGCGGGCGCGGGGTACACGTCTACGTGCCCATCCAGCCGCGGTGGACCTTCCCGGAGGTGCGCCGGGCGGTCATCGCCTTCGGCCGCGAGCTCGAACGGCGCCTCCCCGATCGCGTGACGATGTCGTGGTGGAAGGAGGAGCGCGGCGAGAAGATCTTCATCGACTACAACCAGATGGCCCGAGACCGCACGATCGCCTCCGCCTACTCCATCCGCGCCAGGCCGCACGCCCCGGTCTCGGCCCCCGTGGACTGGGACGAGCTGCCCGACGTCTCCCCGTTCGACTTCGACGTGCGCACCATGCCGGCCCGGTTCAAGGACGTCGGTGACAAGCACGCCGGTCTGGCCGACCACGCGTTCGGCATCGAGCCGCTGCTGGAGCTTGCTGAACGCCAGGCCAAGGACGACGGATTGGGCGACCTGCCCTATCCGCCGGACTACCCGAAGATGCCGGGTGAGCCGATGCGGGTCCAGCCGAGCCGCGCCAAGCGTTCTACCAGCGAAAACGAGTGATCGGCACGCTTTTCTAGTGCTAGCACAGCGCTCACTCGCCCGATAACCTGCCGCCGTGGCGATCCGGCTGGTGACACGACCGTCCTCACCACGGCTCAGGGACCGACGACTGGTCGACCAGGAACTGGCGCACTCCGCGGCGCCGCGTACCTGGCGTCCCAGGCCTGGTCTAGTCGCCCTCGACGGCGGCGTCGCGAAGCGCCCGAGAGATGCCCCGCGCCGTGGCCTGGACGGCCGGGGACAGGGCGGCCGGCAGAGCTGACCCGGCCTGCACGACGATCGACACTGCTGCCACGACGCTGCCCTCGGCGCCACGGACCGGCGCGGCGACCGACAACGTCTCCATCGACACCTGCCGGTCGTTGACCGCGAACCCGTGCGCCCGCACGTCGCCCAACAGCCGGCGCAGGGCCTCCGGGGACGTGATGGTGAGCGCCGTGTACTCGTCCAGCGGACCGGCGAGCACGGCCTCCTGTACCTCGGGAGGCGCGTGGGCCAGCAGGACCCGGCCGACCCCCGTCGCATGCAGCGCGAACCTCCCGCCGACCCGGGTGAACACCGGGACCGCGCTGCGGCCGGCGATGCGTTCGACCCAGACGGACTCGAGTCCCTCGCGGACGGCCAGCTGCACGTTCTCCTGCGTGACGGCGTAGAGGTCCTCCATGAACGGCAGGGCCAGCTCGCGTAGCCCGAGGCCGCGGGGAGCCAGCGAGGCGATCTCCCACAGCCGCAGCCCGACGTGGAAGGCGCCTCCCGCATCCCGCTCCAGCAGGCCGCACTCGACGAGGTCTCCGACCAGGCGGTGCGTCGTCGTCAACGGCAGGCCTGTCCGTCGGGCCAGCTGGGTGAGCGTCAGTGAGGGGCGCTCGGGGGTGAAGGCGGCGAGCAGCTGCACGGCCCGCCGGATCACCGGACCTGTCTCGCCCCGTCCGCGGCTCCCGGTCGTCTCGCCGTCGGTCACGGTGCCATCCGGGGCACAGGTGACGGCCGGGCCGGCTCCCACGCGCCGCGCAGCGCTACGCGGGCTCGACACGGACGGGCACACTGGCCCAGCCCTTCAGCGTGTTGTTCAACCTGGGCACCGGCGGACCAGCCAGCTCCATCCGCCGGACCCGGCGGGCCAGCGCGGTGAGCACGAGCTCGGCCTCCAGCCGCGCGACCGGCTGGCCGACGCACTGGTGGATCCCCATCCCGAACGCCACGTGCCCGGCCGCGCGGCGGCGGACGTCGAGCGCACCGATCCGGGACTACCGCGGGAACACCTGCCGGCGGACTGGCCCGCGGACCGCTCGGTCGACGCGTACCGGCGCCACAGCCGGGTCCTGAGCACGCGCGCGCAGCAGGCGCTCGTCCAGGAACTGCGGACGCCGCCCCGCTGAGCACGCGAGCCGCGGACGGCCGGTCCGGCGGTGGGCGCATCGATCGTCAGCCGACGTTGCTCATCTCGGCGGCGACCGTCGTGTCATCGCAGTGACCGACGACGCCGCTGACGACCGTCTCGTCGATCCACGCGGCGCTCAGTCCGCCGCACCTTCCGAAAACCGGAAGGAGCATCCACGAAGCCCGTGGCTGCGGTCACCCTCGTGGTCGGTGGTGACCATCCCGCCCACCCGGTAGGCGCTTGCCGCGCGACCGGAGCACCGAAGCCAGAACGGAGACGGCCGTGCCCAGCACATCCGAGGAGAGGTCCATGCGCCTGCGGGTCGATGCCCGCACCACCGGTGCCGAGGGGATCGTGGTCCTCGACCTGCGCGACCCCTCCGGCGCCGACCTGCCGGCATGGTCGCCGGGCGCGCACATCGATCTCGTGCTGGCAGATGGGCTGATCCGCCAGTACTCGCTGTGCGGCGTCCCTGGCGACCGCTCCGTCTGGCGGATCGCCGTACTGCGCGAGCCAGAGAGCCGGGGCGGCTCCGAGCACGTCCACGAGAAGTTGCACGAGGGCGGGGAGGTCGACGTCCGCGGCCCCGGAACAACTTCCCGCTGGAGCCGTCGCCGCGCTACCTGTTCGTCGCCGGCGGCATCGGGATAACCCCGATCCTGCCCATGCTCTTCGCCGCAGAGTCCGCAGGTGCCGACTGGGAACTCCACTACGGCGGCCGCAGCCGCCGGTCCATGGCGTTCCTGGAGCACCTCGAGGAGACCGCCGGAAACCGGGTCAACCTGCACCCGCAGGACGAGGTCGGCCTCATCGACCTGGAGAAGATCCTCGGAACCCCCAGGCCGGAGACGCTGGTCTACTGCTGCGGACCGGAGCCGCTCCTGAAGGCCGTCGAGCAGAGCTGTGCGGCGTGGCCCGAGCCCAGCCTCCACATGGAGCGGTTCAGCCCCAAGGAGCTCGGCGCGCCCCCGCGCACCGACTCGTTCGAGATCGAACTGGCCACCAGCGGGCTCACTCTCACCGTCCCGCCCGACCGGTCCATCCTCGATGTCGTCGAGGAGGCCGGGATCGCCGTCCTCTCCTCCTGCCAGGAGGGCACCTGCGGCACCTGCGAGAGACCGGTGCTCGAGGGCGACGTCGACCACCGCGACTCCCTGCTCACGCCGGCCGAGCAGGCCACCAACGACACCATGTTCATCTGCGTCTCCCGAGCCGCCTGCCCTCGACTCGTCCTGCAGCTCTGAAGCCCGCCCCTGACCCACCTGGCATGGCTACCCCGCCCGCCACATTCCCCGCACCGCCACTCGTCGAGACCTACGTTCAGGGGCGGCCCTGGGACAGTCAGCGGCCGGCGAGCCTCCGCTCGACCACCGCGACCTGCTCCGGGGAGCCGATCAGCTCTCCGATGGCGTCCTGCTCGGCCTGGAGTCCCTCCGCGAGGCCGACCCGTCCGGCGAGGTCCATCAGCCGCTTGACGTGGCGCGTCGCCCGACGGCTGTGGCCGGCGATCTCGTGTGCCAGCGCGAGTGCCGCCGCAAGCGGATCGGCGGCCTGGCGGGTGGCCAGCCCGAGCGCCACGGCCTCCTCGCCGGTCACCTCTCGGCCGGTGAGCGCCAACTCCTTCGCCACGTCACGGCCCACCAGCTCGGGTAAGACCTGCGTCCCGGTCATGTCCGGAACGATGCCCCACCGGATCTCCATGACCGACAGCCGTGCGTCCGGGGCGACGATCCGGATGTCGGCACCGAGGGCGATCTGCAGGCCACCACCGAACGCGACCCCGTGCACCGCTGCAACGACCGGCGCCGGGACGAGCGACCACACGTGCGCGGCCTGCTGCCCACGGGTCCGCGCCGCTCCCAGCCGGGAGCGCGGGGCGTCGACGCGCGATCCTGGCCGGTCGCGCATGGCGGCGAACTCGCCGAAATCGAGGCCGGCGCAGAAGGCCCGCCCCTCGCCACTGAGGACGACGGCACCGACATCCTCGTGGTCCACCAGTTCCGACCCCGTGGCGACCAGGGCCTCGAACATTGCCGAATCCAGCGCGTTGAGCTTCTCCGGGCGGTCCAGCCTGACGTGGGCGACCCCGTCGGTCACGTCCCAGCTCACTCGCCGGGGTCCGTCGTCCATGGCTGCTCCTCTGCCCGTCGTGGCGGCACAGGCGATTCCCCCGCAGCACGGCATGCAACAGGAAAGGTGCGGTCCGCGGTCCGCGGGCGGCACTGGGCCGTTTGTCTGCGCTGACCGTAGCGGGGACCCGGTTCCGCCGGGGGCGAGCCGGCGGCCCGGGCCCTGGGCTGACCGACGGCCGTCGTGGTGCGAACAGGACACTTTCAGGGATCGCACGTGCCGGTTCCAGCTTGGCTCGCAGCCGACGCCCGGGTCATCGGCGACGCATCGACCATGCGGTGCCTCGCCAGCCGAGCAGCTGGCGAGGCATCGGTGCGTGGGCCCACTCACGCGGGCGGGTGGGCCGTCAGCGATGGCCGCCTTGCGCGGAGTGGCCGCGGTGCAGGCCCGACACGACCGCGATGCTGTTGATCGCATTGCCGCCCACCCAGATCTCGCGGCCGACGGGAGCGGCCACCGTGGTGTATCGGTACTCCGTGGTGCGCGTGCTGAACACCGTCTCAGAGGTACCGGCGACGGGGTCGATCTCGACGATGTCGAAGCCGGGGATGCAGGAGTCGGGGACATCGAACCCCGTGACAGCGCATGCCTGGACCTGCTCCGGAGTCACCGGCACGTACTCCTGACCGGTCGTCAGCAGCGTTCCGGCTTCGGTCCAGCGCAGGTTGTCGGGTAGGAAGTCCATCTGAGCCAGCTCAGTCGGATCACCGCCGGCCGTCGGGATCGACACGACGCGCTGCTTCATCGTCTCCGCCGTGTAGAGCGTGGCACCGTCCTCGGACACCTCGATGCCGTTCGGCCCGAACAGTTGACTGCCCGGCACCTCCGCCCAGCCGGACTCACGGTGCCAGGTCCAGAGCGAGCCGCTCGGCTCCCCGGAGAACAGCTGAGGGAACAGTGGCGACCTGGAGTCCCAGAACTTGGTCATCGCGATGCCGCCGTCGGGCAGCGCCACCACGCTGTTTGGGATGGCACCTTCGGGAGCCACGACGCAGCCGCGCCAGGAGATCGTCGGCTGCTTCCCACGCACGTCCAGGCTGAAGACCTCGATGGACTCGCGGCCACCGTGGTACACGACGTACAGGTCGAAGGTCCGTTCGCCGGTCTGCACTGTGTTGATGCCGTGCGTCGCAGGAAGCGCCTCATCCGGCGGGGCGGTGCATCCCGGGAAAGCCTCCAGGTCGGGGGTGTACGCAATGTCCTCCTCGGCGGGCCAGAGCGGCGTCACCTCCTCGTTCCGGGTGTTGACCAGGTTCATCCCACCGGGGTGGTCGGCGCCGGTGACCGCGCTGATGACCACCCAACTGGTCCCCGGGAGCGCGATGATGTCCTCCGGAGGCTGGTGCGTGTCGATGAACGACAGTTCCGGCCCGTGGGAGGGACCGCTTCCGCCGCCCTGGCTCCCTGGCGCCCCGCCGCTGCCGAAGCCCGTGGTCGCCAGCAGAGCGGGAAGGGCGACGCATGCGGCGACCACGGGGCGCAGCCGCTTCCGTGCGGCCGCGCCGCTGGGCAGGTGTCGGTCGGCTGTACGTTTCGTCACGGTTCCTCCGTCAGTCGGGGAAATAACGGGGAAACGGTATTTGGACGCAGGGACCGGCTCGGGCGTCGGCGGGCCAGTGGCCTGTCCATGCCGCAGCCTCGATTCACCGACGGCGGGCGCGGTGTATCGGCGCGGGAATGCGAGGATGCCTCTCTGAGCTGGGAAGAAAAGACTTGTCGAAGGTTCGTGTCGCCAGGGTGACGTCCCGCTGAGTGGTGGAGTAGTCATCATCGTGCTGGTCGGCGGTGCGGTGACTGCGACGCAATCAGAGCTGGCTGCTTGGCCTCCTTCGCCCCCGGTCCGATCGGTCAAGTGCGTCCGCCGACAGGCGTGATCACGGCGCTCGGCGTGGCTGATCGTCACCATCCGTGCCTCCGCCGGGCCGCCTGGTACCTCGACCGCCGGGACACCCGACCACGCTCACTACGCATCCGCTGACCTACTGGCAGGCGCTCCCGAACGTGCTTCGGAACGACGGCAGGTGGCGGTGGCAGATCAGGGCGCGGGCCAGTGGTAGAAGGCCGAGGTGGATGTCAGCACGGAGCTCGTAGCGGATGCGGAGTCGCTTGAAGGCGTGCCGCCAGGCGAAGCCGCGTTCGACGACCCAGCAGCGGCGGCCCAGGCAGGAGCCGTGGAGGACGCCGCGGCGGGCGATTCCCGTGGTGAACCGTCGACCGCGCAGCGGTCCAGGTCCAGCGCATCGGCGCCGCGCGGCTCGGCCGGCAGATGCACGTGCAGGGCCGCCCAGACACCGGCGTCAGTCCGGTCCCGCAGCCGCTGCCCGCAGGTCACCGCCGACGATGGGGCGGGCGCGCCGAGCTCATCCTGAAACGATCTCTTGGCGTGCGACTCAATGGCATCGAAGATGACTGCCGTCATGGCAGGTCGAATCGCTGCACGCGCTCGGGCTTCATCTGGAGATGAATGAGTGGTCCAGAGCATCCGTCGCATGCGGGCTCGATGCCGACAGCGTCCGCACCGAGAATTCGAAAGAACCCGTCGAAAGGTGGCCTCACCAAGATGTGAACGACCCGCACGCCGCCGACTGCGGCTCGACGGAGGACATCCTCGACGAGGAGCAGATCGACTCCACGTCGTCGTGCAGCTGCTTCAACAGCCATGAACAGGAGTTCAGCAGGAGCTGGCGGTCCGGCATTTCGGACGTGCAGTTGATAGGCGCCGACAAGACGGTGTCCATCCTCTGCCACCCGAGCCGTTGACCAGTCGAGGGGCGCCTGAGCTGGGTCGTGACCTGACAGGGGCCCGTCGCCGGCGAGGAGTCCGACCGCGTCCAGCAGGGAACGCAAGGGCGGACCGTCCTCGGGTGCAGCGGAGCGAATGCAGACCATGCGTCCTCCTCGGGGACTGACCTGACGTGATCTCGTCGTTGGTCGGGTCGCACCCGAGCAGCTCCGACCGCTCCAAGACGTCCCGCTGCCCTCCTCCGACGATCGGTCAGGGCACGAACGGGCGCATCGGCCTGGTGCGTCCCTGCCGGCGGTGTGACCGGGCGCCGCCCGGCGCCCGCGCTCGGGGAGAGGACGGAGTCCTTCTACTCCGGCGGGGTGAAGGTGGAGGTGCGCTGCAGACCGGCGGCGCGGCCCTTGCCGGCGATGACCAGCGCCATCTTGGCGCTGGCCTCGTCGATCATCTCGTCGCCGAGCATCGCCGAGCCCTTGGCGCCGCCGGCCTCCGAGGTGGACCACTGGTAGGCGTCGAGGATCAGCTCGGCGTGGTCGTAGTCGGCCTGGGACGGCGCGTAGATCTCGTTCGCCGCGTCGATCTGGCCGGGGTGCAGCAC
Source organism: Geodermatophilus sabuli (assembly GCF_900215145.1). GTDB lineage: Bacteria > Actinomycetota > Actinomycetes > Mycobacteriales > Geodermatophilaceae > Geodermatophilus > Geodermatophilus sabuli. The sequence continues at coordinate 186,662 of NZ_OBDO01000003.1, forward strand.
CCACTTGCCGTCGAAGCCGAGCACCGCCGAGCGCTGGGCCACCTCGCGGAACGCGTCGACGTCGCGGACCTGCAGGAACGGGCCGTCGATGGCCTGCACCCCGCGGGCGCGGGCGGCCATGAGGATCTGCATGAGGATGTAGTGGAACGGGTCGCCGGCGTAGTCCGGGTGCAGCGCGCCCACCACGAGTGACTTCATGTTGATCGAGGCCATGAAGTCGGCCGGGCCGAAGATGATCGTCTCGATCCGCGGGCTGGCGAACGCGATCGCGTTGACGTTGATCAGGCCCTGGGCGTTCTCGATCTGCGCCTCGATGCCGATCCGGCCCACCGGCAGGCCGGTGGCCTTCTCGACCTGGGTGAGCAGCAGGTCCAGCGCCTGCACCTGGGCGGCGTCGACCACCTTGGGCAGCATCAGGCAGTCCAGGTTCGCCCCGGCGCCGCCGACGACCTCGATCACGTCGGAGTAGGTCCACTCCGTCGTCCAGTCGTTGACCCGGACGGTGCGGATCTTCTCCCCCCAGCCGCCCTCGTTCAGCGCCGCGACGATGTTCTTCCGCGCGCCGGGCTTGGCCAGCGGCGCGCAGGCGTCCTCCAGGTCCAGGAACACCTGGTCGGCGGGCAGGCCCTTGGCCTTCTCCAGGAACCGGGGGTTGCTGCCCGGTACGGCCAGGTTGGAACGGCGGGATCGGAGCTCGGCCACAGTGCCTCCAGGGATGCGACGGTCGTGCGGACGTGAGCGGTGGTGAGAATTGGGCCGGCCAGGCGGGCAGGCAGCGGAATCAATGGGCGGATGGCGCGGCTAGGAGCGAGCTTCGCGGTCCGTGACCGTGGGCTCCGCCCCGACCACCGGACGTATCGCGACTCGCCCCATACGGAGATCGACGTCGACGAGGCCGTCCCGTTCGGCGGCCGCGACCATCCGCAGCGTGAACCCGTGCCGCCGCAAGGCGTGCACGGTCGTCTCCGACCGGCCGCGAATCCACTCGCGGAGTTCGCTCTGCGCCCGGGGGCGCGCCCGTGTCGAAAGGGCGCCGCCCGACGCCGGGCCGCCCGTCAGCTGGACGATGCAGTAGCCGTGGTGGCGGCAGGGCACCAGGTCACCGGGCTCCGGTCGGAAGGTCCGGGCCTCGTAACTGAGCACCGTGCCGCAGCGCAGCGTCGCTGTGAACATGCAGTCAGTCCTCCTACGCCGCGGACGCGGTCAGCGTCCGGTATTCCTGTGTCTCCATTCCGCGCTGCCGTCCCCGTTCTCAGTGCTGGAGAGCGGGGTCAGCGGTCTTCCGGTCCGGCTTCGGGAGCGCTGCCACGATGTCCTCCACGCGATCGCGGGCGTCGCCGAAGAGCATCCGGCTGTTGTCCCGGAAGAACAGCGGGTTCTGCACGCCGGCGTACCCGGTGCTCATCGACCGCTTGAACACCACGACGTGCCCGGCCTCCCACACCTTGAGCACGGGCATGCCGGCGATGGGTGAGCCCGGATCCTCCAGGGCGGCCGGGTTCACCGTGTCGTTGGCGCCGATGACCAGGACGACGTCGGTGTCGGCGAGGTCGTCGTTGATCTCGTCCATCTCCAGCACGATGTCGTAGGGCACCTTCGCCTCGGCGAGCAGCACGTTCATGTGCCCGGGGAGGCGCCCGGCCACCGGGTGGATGCCGAACCGCACGTCGACGCCGCGGTCGCGCAGGTGGCGGGTGAGCTCGGCGACGGCGCTCTGCGCCTGGGCGACGGCCATGCCGTAGCCGGGGGTGATGACGACCGACCGTGCGTCGGTGAGGAGTTCGGCGACGCCGTCGGCGCCGATCTCGGTGTGCTCGCCGTAGTCCTTGTCGACGGCGGCGGCGCCCTCGTTGCCGAACCCGCCGGCGATGACCGAGATGAACGACCGGTTCATCGCCTTGCACATGATGTAGGAGAGGTAGGCACCGGAGGACCCGACCAGCGCGCCGGTGATGATCAGCAGGTCGTTGCCGAGCAGGAACCCTGAGGCGGCGGCCGCCCAGCCCGAGTAGCTGTTGAGCATCGAGACCACGACGGGCATGTCGCCGCCGCCGATCGAGGCGACCAGGTGCCAGCCCAGGGCCAGCGCGATCAGGGTGACGATCGACAGCACCACCAGGTTGGGCTCTATCACGAACACGACGGTGAGGACGACGAAAGTGACGAGCGCGCCGAGATTGAGCGCGTTGTGGGCCGGCAGCATCAGCGGGTTGGACTTGATGCGGCCCGAGAGCTTGAGGAAGGCGACGATGGAGCCGGTGAAGGTGACCGCGCCGATGAAGACGCCGATCACCACCTCGGCCGAGTGGATCCCGAGCAGGTTGCCGGCCACCTCGGTCTGCTCGGCGGCGTCGGCCTCGACCGAGAGGTAGCCGTTCCAGCCGACGAGCACGGCCGCCAGGCCGACGAAACTGTGCAGGATCGCGATGAGCTCGGGCATGCCGGTCATCTCGACCCGGCGGGCCCGCCACAGGCCGACCAGGGCGCCGATGACGACGGCGGCGGCCAGCAGCACGGTGCCGACCCCGGAGATGCTCCGGGTCGCCAGCCCGATGGTGGCGACCAGGGCGATCGCCATACCGGCCATGCCGAAGACGTTGCCCGCCTTGGCGGTCTCGTGCTTCGACAGTCCGGCCAGGCTCAGGATGAACAGCAACCCGGCGACGATGTAAGCCGCGGACGCAGCGGCGACGGCAGTCATCGTGCGGGCCCGCGGGTGAACATGGCCAGCATCCGGCGGGTCACGGCGAAACCGCCGAAGACGTTGATGCTGGCCACCAGGATCGCCACGAACGCCAGCGCGGTGACCACTGGGTCGTCGTGGCCGATCTGCAGCAACGCCCCGACCACGATGATCCCGGAGATCGCGTTGGTCACCGACATCAGCGGCGTGTGGAGGGCGTGGTGCACGTGCCCGATCACGTAGTAACCCACGACGACCGCCAGCGCGAAGACGGTGAAGTGCTGGATCAGCTCGTTCGGGGAGAACGCGGTGATCAGGAACAGCAGGGCCGCAGCGATTCCCACGACCGCGAACTTCCGTGACGGTGGTGGTGGCACCTTCTCCCGCGGGGGTTCCACGGCCGCGGCGGCGACTGGGGTCGGCGCGGCCGAGACCTGCACCGGCGGGGGCGGCCAGGTCTTCTCGCCGTCGCGCACCACGGTCATGGCCCGCTGGACCACGTCGTCGAAGTCGAGGACGAGCTTGCCGTCCTCGCCCGGCGTCAGCAGCTTGAGCAGGTTGACCAGGTTCGTCCCGTACAGCTGGGAGGCCTGGGCCGGCAGCCGTCCGGCCAGGTCGGTGTAGCCGATGATCGACACCCCGTTGGCGGTCACCACCAGTTCGTCGGCCACCGACCCGGCCACGTTGCCGCCCTGCCCCGCGGCCATGTCGACGATCACGCTGCCCGGCTTCATCGAGGCGACCATCTCCTCGGTGATCAGCCTCGGCGCGGGCCGGCCCGGGATCAGCGCGGTCGTGATGACGATGTCGACGTCGGTGACCTGCTCGGCGTACATCTCCGCCGCCCGGCGGTTGAAGTCGTCGCCCATCTCCCGGGCGTAGCCGTCGGAGCTGACCTGCGCCTCGGCCGCGGGCACGGCCACGTACTCCCCACCCAGCGAGCGCACCTGCTCGGCGACCTCCGGGCGGACGTCGGTGGCGCGCACGATCGCCCCCAGGCTGCTGGCAGCGCCGATCGCGGCCAGCCCGGCGACCCCCGCGCCGGCCACCAGCACCTTGGCCGGTGGCACCTTGCCCGCGGCCGTCACCTGGCCGGTGAAGAACCGGCCGAACGTGTGCGCGGCCTCGACCACCGCGCGGTAGCCGGCGATGTTGGCCATCGAGCTGAGCACGTCCAGTGACTGCGCCCGGCTGATCCGCGGAACGGCGTCCATGGCCAGGGCGGTGATCGGCCGCTGCGCGAGCTCGTCGACCAGGTCCGGGTCCAGCGCCGGGCTCAGCAGGCTGATCAGCGTGGTGCCCTCGCGCAGCAGCCCGATCTCCTCGGCCGACGGCGCGTTGACCTTCAGGACGACGTCCGAGGCCCACGCGTCCTGGGCAGCGGCGATGCGCGCCCCCGCCGTCGTGTAGGCGTCGTCGGGGAAGCTGCTGCGCGCCCCCGCGCCGGTCTCCACCACCACCTCGTGGCCGAGCGAGACCAGCTGGGTCACCGTCGTGGGCGTCGCCGCCACCCGCGTCTCACGGGGTCGCGACTCCGCGGGAACTCCGATCATCACGCTGACCTCCGAGGCGGGGTGTTGTGTGGCGGTTCGTCGAGGGGCAGCAGGGCGGAGCGGGTCGTCGGGCTGTTCGCTGCATCGAGCGAGAGCACCATCGACCGTTGGGCAGCAGGACGGGGTGTGCTGCGGCGGAGGCGCGTCAGCGAGTCCCGCGGCAGGCCGTGCGCCCATTCCAGTCGCTGACACGCGGACAGCGAGGGCAGCGTGGTCCCCGCCTCCCAGCTCCGTACCGTCCATCCGGACACGCCGATCCGGCGCCCCAGCGCCACGGCCGACCAGCCGGACGACCGACGGAGGACCGTCACCACCTGCGGGAGATCCGCGGGCCGCCAGGTGTGCGGGCTGGGCACCCGCGCCGGCTCCAGGCCGGCGGCCGCGACGATGCGCGGCAGTGGCCGTCGCAGCAGCCGGGCCAGTGGTCGCCCTGCGGCCAGCGGCACCGGTCGGCTGCCGGCCTCCCAGTGCGCCACCGTCCGGACGCTGACCCCCAGGTGCAGAGCCAGCTCCCGTTGTGTCAGCCCGGCGGCTGTGCGCAGATCGGCCAGCGGTCGCTCGCCCGTGCGCCCCCGAGGCGCGCGCACACCGGCTGCGAGGAGGGTGGTCCGGTCGACACCCAGTACGCCGGCGACGTCGTCGAGCCGATGGACGGGCACGCGCACCCGGCCGTGCTCCCAACTGACCGCGGAGGTCGGCCCGATGCCGAGCGCGGTGCGGAACGCCCGTTGGGTCAGCCCACGGTCACGACGCAGCTGGCCGAGGCCGGGAAGGTGGACACCCTCCGAGCGGCGGGCAGGGTTCTCCGCCAGCACCGCGTCCCACAGCGACGGGTCGAGCCGGAGGGCCGTCACCAGGCGCGGCCAGATCTCCGGCGCAGGCGTGCGCACACCGTTCTCCCACCGGGAGACGGTCGAGGGAACGACCCCCAGCTTGAGCGCCAGCTGGGTCATCGTGAGGCCGGCCGTCAACCGGGCGCGGCACAGGGCCGATGCGCCCTCTCCCCCCGACGTCCGCACCGTGCGGACGCGGTCCGGCCCGATGAGCGCCCTGAGCTGCTCGACGTCGTGTGGGAGGACAGCAGCCAGCTGATGCAGGTGGACGGGCTGCGGGCACACGCCGAGCACCTCCCAACTGCGCAGGGTCGTGTGGGCGATCCCAAGCCGCTGTGCGGCCGCCAGCCGACTGAGCCCCTCCCCCGCCCGCCACGCCAGGAGAACCCCGCTCAGCCCTTTCCCCTCACCGGCCACCGTTGGTGAGATGCCCTCCATGGCGTGCACGCTCAACGGGACGCCGACCGACGCCCCGGAACCGGGTGCGGTCCCAGCGACGACGAGTTGCTGCTCGTGCACCGCGACTCCTGACGTCATCAGTGCCCCGACCGGCTCAGTTGCACGAGCGGGGCACCCGGATGGGAGTTCATCCCCGCGTGAGGTCCACGTGGGTCAGCAGCACGCCGGCCCGCGTCTTGTACCGCCGGTTCACCGCGATCAGCACCGCGGTGAACGGCTCGAGCACCCGCGCCTGCCGCAGCGCGCCGACGTCCACACCTGGGCGGCCGGTCACCTCGGCGGCGAGCTCGACGATCCGCGTACGGGCGGCGGCATCGTCCCCGCAGACCAGCACGTCCTCGCCCGACAGGTCCTTGTCCAGCTTCGCCAGGCTGGGGGCCGAGAGATGGTGGAAGGCGGCGGTGACCGTGCTGTCCGGAAGCAACCCGGCGACCTGCTCGGCGGCGCTGCCCTCCGCGACCGGCAGCCCGTGCGGGCCCCGAGCGTCGAAGCCGAGCGGGTTGATGCACGAGACGACCAGCCGGCCGGCCAGCGCCGGCGCCAGCGCGGCGATCGAGGCACCGCTCTCGTCCCACGGCGTCGCCAGCAGCACGATCTCGCCGGCCGCTGCCGCCTCGACGTTGCTCGCCCCGTCGACCTGCCCCTCGGCTCCTCGCCCGGCCAGGACCTCGCGTAGCTCCCCGGCTGTGGCCTCGGCCCGGGCGCCGTCCCTGGATCCGAGGACGACGGTCCGGCCACTCCGGGCCAGCCGGAGGGCCAGAGCCCTGCCCAGCGCGCCCGTGCCGCCCAGCACGGAGACGACGTCGCTCATCGGTCAGCCCCCGCCGCAGGCAGACGCAGCCCGCCGCCGGGGACGGCCCAGATCTCCCGCTGCGGCGGGGCCTGCTGGTCGTCCGGTGCGGCGATCGCGTACCCGGCTCTCCGGACGTTCCGCGTGACGCGTACCAGGTGCAGCCCACCGGGGGTGTGCGGCCTCAGGTCGGTGCTCGTCATGCCGGCACCTCACTCCTTGTCGTCGATCGTGTGCGAACGCAGTAGGTACTCGAGCCGGTCACCCCGAATGCGGCGCACACCGTGTGCACGGCGGGGACTTCCGCCGAGTCGGCGGCGAGGCGATCCGGTCAGCCGGTCACCAAGCGCCGTCATAGATGGGGTCCTTCGGGTGGACGTCACCGACGCGCGCGGTCGCCGGGATGCCACCGAAGACGTCGCCGAGCTGCCCCTGGGAAGCGAACTGAGCGACGTGGTCGAAGATCACGACCCGGCGCAGCACCTTCCACTCGCCGTCGCGACGTTCGCAGAGGTCGCGGTAGCGGCCGCCCATCACGTCGGTCGGCCCGCCGTCCGGTCGGACCATCACGTAGACGACGGCGCTCTCCCTCTGCGCCAGATCACCGTCGAGCTCGATCAGCACGTTGGTGATGTAGTGGTGCGAGCGGTGTCGGGTGGTCTTCTGGTTCTCGTACGCCCACTGGCAGAACTCGTGTGCCGGTCCGACGAACATCCCGTGGTCGTCCGTGGCCTCGGGCCAGAACGTGGACTTCACCAGCTCGAGGTCCTTGCGGTCCTGCCCACGGCAGTAGAGCGCCAGGTTCTCGTAGAGCTTCTGCTTCGCCATCAACTCAGCGATCGCGGCAGCATCGACGGCCGGCACGGACAGCGCGGTGCCGCCTGAGGGACCAGTCACTCTGCGCTCCTTCGGGGTTCTCGGTGGGGCACCTGAGGCCGGCGCCTGGTGACAGCCGGCCTCAGGTGAGCTGTCAGCCGACCTGCCAGAGCTCCTCGAACTGCTCCTCGTAGTCCGTCGGGTAGACCGGGATGGGGTCGGTGGACTCGATGTTGTCGGGCGTGTACACCGGAACCGGGTAGTAGTCCCCGGCGACGGGCTGGCCGGTGTCGAGGACACGCGCCGCCGTGTCGATGTTGATCGCAGCGGTCATCCCCTGGGGGACGCCCAGCCAGAAGGCGTTCTCATCGCGCTGCAGGGCAGCGAGGTTCTGCGAGACCGGGATCGCGCCGCCGACCTGGACGTCGAGACCCGCCTGCCTCAGTGCCGGCTCGATCCCGACCGCCAGGTCGCCGATGGTGAAGTACGCGAAGTTGAGCGACGGGTCAGACTGCAGCCTCGAGACCACGGTGTTGGTGGCAGCAGGGGAACCGACGTCGCTGAAGGGGATGTCGGTGTAGGACAGCGAGCAGTCCTCGCACTCCGCCTCCAGGACCTCGGCCATGTGGTTGCCCTGGGACTGCAGGGCCTCGACCGGCAGTCCGAAGGCCGCCGCCTTGCCTTGGCAGTTGGTGGCCTGCATGAAGGTGTAGGCGGCAAGCTCGGCGATCCGCTCGGCGGTGTCGCCACCGAGCGGCGTGCCACCGAAGCCCGGGACCGACACCGGCGGATCGGTGATGGACCCCAGCATCAACAGGACGCCGTTCTGCTCCGCGGCCCTGATGGGCTCCTGGAGCGCGGCGGCGGGAAGCCCGTCGATGACGACGATGTCCGAGTAACCGATGGCCTCCAGGGCCTTGCGGTTGACGTCTTCGACGGACCCGTCGTACGACAGGGCCCTGCCCGTCCACCCGACCACCGGAGCGAGGTCGACGATCTCCTGCGACAGCGCGGCGGACGTCGGGACCGATCCCGGGAAGAGCCGGGTGATCGTCAGCCCCTCGACCGGGGGCTTGCTGAGGGGCGTGAGCTCCTCGGGGAGCGTCTCGGGCAGCAGCCCGCGGTCGTCGAGGTACTCGTTCGCCTTGTCCACACACTCCTGCTGGGAGGCCGACAGCTCGCCGTCGCCGGCCGCGGCGGTGTCGCTGCCGCTGGAGTCGCAGCCGGCCGCCGCGAGTACCAGCGAACCCGCGGCGACGCCGACGAGGAGACGCTTCCAAGGCCGTGCGAGGGCCAACTGACGAGAGGGCATGACAGACCTGCTTCCGCTGGGTCGAACACGCCCGCATGGGGGCGCGTTCTTCGAATGGATTCGCCCGTACTGCCACGCCGGCCGACGGTTCTCATCGATGTGACGTGCTGCACGACCAGTGTGGAAAGAGTTGACTTGTTTGTCAACTAGTTATTTTCTTCCCCGTACCGGTGCCCGTGGTGGCGGCCGGCTGCGTCGAGTCGTCCGTCAGGGCTGGCGCCGCGTCCAGCCCCGCCCAGAGCCAGCGCAGTGCGGACGTCCAGCGTCCGCAGCGTCCGAGGCGCGCGGGACCTCAACTGCGCAGAGCGATGGGGATGGGGTGCTGTTACCGGGTTCGGCGCTGGCGAATGGCTCGCGCGGTGATGCTCACGGCGACGATGAGGACCGTGCCTTCGACCAGGTCCTTGATCCAGGGCAGGTCGGGGAACTGCAGCTGGAGTCCCTTGACCGCGATCGCCAGCAGATAGAGGGCGATGATCGTGCCGCGGACGTTGAACCGGCCGGGCAGGATCTGGGTGGCGCCCAGGAAGGTCGCGGCGAAGGCCGGCAGCAGGTACGGCGCGCCGGCGCCGAAGGCGGAGGCGCCCAGCTGCATGGTGAGCACGACCCCGGCCAGGGCGGCCAGCGCGCCGGTCATCATCAACGACAGCGACTGCAGCCGCAGCACCTTGATGCCGGCGAGTTTCGCCGCCTGCGGATTGGACCCGATGGCGTAGATGTAGCGGCCCAGCGGGGTGTGCTCGAGCAGGAACCACAGCACCAGGGCCACCGCGGCGAGGTAGAAGACGGTGATCGGAACGGTGGCGATCGTCGCCTGGCCGGCCTCGGTGAAGGTCGGGCTGACGCCATCGAGCAGGATCGTCTGGCCGTCGGCCACCCAGAACGACAGCGCGGCGAGCACCGAGGACATGCCGAGCGTCGCGACGATCGGCTCGACTCCCAGCCGGGTGATGATCAAGGCGTTCACCGCGCCGATCGACGCGCCCGCCAGCAGGGTCAGGATCACGGCCAGTACCCAGGGCAGGTCGGCCGAGGTCAGCAGCGTTCCCAGCAGGCAGATCGAGAACGTCATGTTGGCGGCGAGGGAGATGTCGAAGGTGCCCGCGGCCATCGACACGGCCACGGCCAGGGTGAGGATTCCGGCGATCGCCGAGCTGGCCGCGATCACCCGCGCGTTGCTCAGGGTGCCAAACGTGTCGGGCAGCAACACCGAGAACACCACCGCCAGGATGACGGCCAGGTAGAGACCGGAGTACCGGTCCAGTCGCAGGACCCCGGCCGACCAGGCCGGCCTCCCCCGCGGGCCGCTCCCGGGATCGGTCACCCCCGGCGGATCCACCACGGTGGTGCCGACGGCCGGCAGGTCAGTGGGCGAGGTCATGACCGACCGCTCCTTGCTCGATGCCAACCGCCTTCGCCGAGAGGACGGAGAGGGCCTGGTGAGGTCGGCCAGCTGGCTCGCATGACGTCTCCTTCAGCTGCTCGGACCGACGAGGCTCCGAGGCGATCCGGCCAACGGGTGAGGCTCATCACAGGAAGAGTGGTTGAGCATCTATAGTTTGTCAACCATCTACTCAGCATGGAGCGGAGGCCAGTCCCCGTGCGCGGACAGGGCGAGCACGCGGGAGATCCACCGGGAGTCCGATCGGACGACGCCCGGTCGGCTGATGCCGGTCAGTGCGGCGTCCGGGCCGGCTCCGCTTTCCAGATCAACGCCGGTCCCCGAGTCGGGCGGCATCAGGACCGCTCGTGCCGCTGAGCCGGTCCTACACGTGCCACTGCCCGGTCGAGGCCCGCGCTCAGGAGGTGTGCGCGGAGGGCGACCACGAGGTTGGTGGAGCCACGACGGAGAGCCTCCGATGCGAGAGACCGCTCGCTGACTGGGGCGCGTTCTCGACGATCTCGTCGGAGCAGCGCCGCAGCGCCGCCCGTGGCGGCCGGTTGGACCACAGCGGGGCAATGACGACCGCCCGGATCCGCCGCGGCCCCAGCGTCAAGGTCGTCCTTGACACAGAATTGTTGGCTGTCTAACTTTCGCCTCTGCGGCGGACTTCCGCCCGCGTCGTCGTCACGGACCGTGCCGGAACGTGCAGGGCTGCTGAACCGGTCTCCCTGGAACCGTTCGGGCGACGGTGGCGACCATGGCGGCCATGCCTAGAGGAGAAATCGATGAGCGACACCACCACTCTCACCAGCCGCTCCGAGCTCTACATCGCGGGTGCCTGGAGCTCGGACGCCGAGCGAGCCTGGATCGAGGTCGAGAACCCGGCAACCGAACAAGTCATCGGTCGAATCCCGGAGGCCACCGCTCGCGACGTCGATCGTGCGGTGGATGCCGCCGTGGCCCTGCACAAGTCGGGGGCTTGGCGGGACACGACACTCGCCGATCGGGCAGATGTGCTGACGGAGATCGCCGAGGGCATCGACAAGCGCGCCGCTGATCTGCAGGCGCTCTACGTGACCGACCAGGGCGGACTGTCGTCGTTCGCGGGCTTCACGTCCGCGACCGCCTCCATGATCTTCCGTGACACAGCACGGCTCGCATCTTCCCTCGACCTCGGACCCACGAAGCGAGACACCCCTGGCGGGTCCGTGTACATCAGCCGCGAGCCTTCCGGGCCGGTGGCAGCGATCGCTCCCTGGAACGCACCACTGGTCCTGTCTGCCGTGAAGATTGCGCCGGCGCTACTCGCGGGATGCCCGGTCGTCCTGAAGATCTCCCCGGAGACTCCGCTCACTCTGTTCGTGCTTGCCGAGGTGTTCTCTGAGGCCGGCCTCCCGGACGGTCTCATCTCGTTCCTGCCCGGTGGACGCGATGTCGGCCAATACCTGATCTCGCGCCCGGGCATCTCGCACATCTCCTTCACCGGCAGCACAGCGGCCGGGCAGCAGGTCATGCGGACCGCTGCCGAGCGCATGACCCGGTTGACCCTCGAGCTCGGCGGAAAGTCAGCCGCGCTCGTGCTCGACGACGCAGAGCCGCACGACTTCGTCGCAAGCCTGACGAGAGGATCCGTGGTGCAGACCGGGCAGGTGTGCACCACGCAGAGTCGCATCCTGGTCCCCAACTCGCGCGAGGCCGAGTGGATCGACGCCCTGACCGCGGCATTCGAGACGCTCGCCGTGGGAGATCCCTCAGATCCGTCGACCGAGGTCGGCCCACTGGTCTCTCAGGCACAGGTGGACCGCGTGGAGTCCTACGTCACGAGTGCACGGAACGACGGAGCAACGGTGCTCACGGGCGGCGGCCGGCCCAGTGGACCGGGATTCGACACCGGATACTGGTTCCTTCCGACACTGTTGACGAACACTGGTCCGGAAATGCGCGTGTACCGGGAAGAGGTCTTCGGTCCGGTGATCGTCATCGAGGGGTACGACACCCTCGATGACGGAATCGACGCGGTCAACGACACGGAGTTCGGTCTCGGTAACGGAATCTATTCGCCCGACGTCGACCGGGCCCTCGCGCTCGCACCGAGGCTCGACAGCGGGACAGTCTCGATCAACACCACTGGCGCCTGCATCACCGCTCCGTTCGGCGGCATGAAGATGTCCGGGTTCGGGCGCGAGGGCGGAATCGAGGGCATCGAGGCCATGCTGGAGTCCAAGCAGATCCAACTGCCCTGATCTGCCCGGTCGACTCACGCCCTCGCAGGCGTCACTCGGATGGCCGGCGCAGTGCCATTCGCCTGAACGGCCCGCTGTGCTCGCGGCCGGACCAGTGGAGTCCGCGCGGATCACTGGTCGTCGCAGCACGCGACGACTCTGAGCTCGACACCACGGTGCGCGCCGGAACGCTGGTCTGTGCCGTCGGCTTCTCAGCGGTGGTGCCGGTGCCGGTGTCCGGCCGGACGTGGCATCGGGCAAGGACGTCGAGGCGGAGGCAGCGGCGGCCGTCGGCCCATCCGTGCTGTGGCTCGGCGAGGACAGCGCCGACCCCCTGGTCACCTGCCCTTGCCGCGGCGGCGGGGCCGTGCGCTGACGTCGCCCATCGCCGACCATGGCGGTGGCGGGTTCGTCCGGCACGCTGAGCGCGTTGGCCGGCCGGGGGCGGAGCCGGATGCCTCCCTGCGGCGTTCCGGAGGCTTCGTCCCTGGGCGGTTGCTCCTCGCTGGGGATGCCCGTTTTCGATCCGAACTCGCTCACCCGGGCCCGTTGCACCACCCGGCTGAACTGATCCGATCCATCGCCCGCGTCATCCTGGGCTTCCGGTCTCCACGGTGGGACCGGCGACGGGCGGGCGATGTGGCAGCGGACCCTCATGCCGCCTCCACCGCCCGCCCGCTACCTGCACAGCCCAGCGGTCGAAGGTGCCCGTTGCCCGGATCGACCAGCCCCTGCGGGAGGCGCTCATACAGCCCGGTCGACGAGACCCGTCTCAACCGACTCGGCAGCCTCCACGGTTACTTGGCGAAGTGGATGACGCCACGGATGTTGCGGCCGTTGCGCATGTCGTCGAACCCCTCGTTGATCTGGTCGAGCGAGTACGTCGTGGTCACCAGCTCGTCGAGTTTGAGCTTGCCCGCGCGATACATGCCCAGCAGCATCGGCATGGCCTCTCGTGGCGACTTCATGCCGTACAAGGCGCCCTGGATCCGCTTCTGCGTGATCGCGATGCTCGTCGCGTTGAGCCCGGGGACGACGGCCTCCTCACTGGCGGGAGAGATTCCCGTCAACACCAGGGTCCCGGCCTTGCGGATCGCCTGGAGGCCTTCGCCGATCAGATCGTTGTGCACCAGGCCGGCGCACAGGATCGCAACGTCAGCGCCCTGACCGTGGGTCAGGTGCTGAATGCGGTCCATCGAGGACGCGATGGAGTCGTAGGACTCGGTCGCGCCGAACTCCAGGGCCCACTTCTGCTTCTGTGCGACCGGGTCAGCGACGATGACGTGCGCAGCGCCGCTCTCGCGGGCGCCTTGGACCGCGTTCATCCCCACGCCGCCGACGCCGGCGATGAGAACGACGTCGCCCGGCTGAACGCTGCCCGCGGTCGTAGCGGATCCGAAACCGGTCTGGACCCCACAGGCCACGAGGCAGGCGATCTCGAGCGGGACGTCCCTGTCGATCTTGACCAGGGACCGCTGGTCGTAGACCTGCAACTCGGCGAAGGTGCCGAGGAGGCCGGCCGTGCCGATGTCCCGGCCGTCCGCGGTGTGCATCCGGAACGTGCCATCAAGCTGGTGCCCCTGCATGATGAGCGCTCCGAGGTCGCACAGGTTCTGCATGCCCATCGCGCACCAACGACACTCGCCACACGCCGGGATGAAGGACGTCAGCACGTGGTCGCCGACCTCGAGTGCCTTCACGCCCGGGCCGACCTCGGCGACGATGCCTGCACCCTCGTGTCCGGCGACAAAAGGCAGATGGCCCGCTGGCATGTCGCCCGTCGCGATGTGGTCATCGCTGTGACACAGACCCGAGGCCACCATCTCGACGAGGACCTCGCCCTCCTTCGGATCGTCGAGCTCCACTTCCTCGACGCTCCACTTGCCCGGTGCTTCGTACAGCACTGCTGCGCGCGTACGCATGGTTCTCCTGTCTGAACGGTCTTGGTCACAGAACTGGGCGGTGTCTCGAACCGTCTGACCCGCTCGAATCGGCCATCACCAGCGGTTCAGCCGACTGGCGGCGTCAACCTGTTCTACGCCTGGCACCGATGGAGCCGAGCCGTGAACTCCAGTCCTCGACGTGACTCCTCGGGAACGGTGTTCCGGGGTGTCAGCCGACTTGCCAGAGTTCCTTGAACTGGTCGCCGATGTCGGTCGGATAGACCGGGATGGGGTCGGTGGACTCGATGTTGTCGGGCGTGAACACGGGAACCGGGTAGTGATTGCCGACGGTGGGCTGGCCACTGTCCAGCGCGCGCACGGCGGTGTCCAGGATCAGCCAGGGGCTCGTCCCGTGCGGAACGCCCAGCCAGAAGGCATTGTCGCCTCGCTGCAGCGCGGCGAGGTTCTGCGAGACCGGGATCGCGCCGCCGATCTGCGCGTCGAGACCCGCCTGCTTCAGTGCCGGTTCGATCCCGATCGCCAGGTCGCCGGTGGTGAAGAACGCGAAGTCGATCGACGGGTCGGACTGCAGCTTGGAGACCACAGCGTTGGTGGCCGCCGGCGACCCGAGGGCGCTCAGCGGGATGTCGGTATAGGAGGAGGTGCAATCCTCGCAGCTTGCCTCCAGACCCTGCTGCACCCCATCAGCCAGATTGTGCATGGCATCGAAGGGGAGCCCGAACACGGCCACGTTGCCCTGGCAGTTGGTGGCCTGCATGACCATGTTGGCGCCCGGTTCACCCATCTTGTTGTAGAGGTCGCCGCCGAGCGGCGTGCCGCCGAATCCCGGGACCGACTGCGGCGGTTCGACGGCGTCGAGCATCAGCAGGACGCCCTTCTCCTCGGCCGCCCTGATGGCATCCTGGGCCGCGGCGGGAGGCAGCCCGAGGGTCAGGACGACGTCGGAGTCGTCGATGGCTGCCAGGAGCTTGCGGTTCGCGTCCTCCACCGACCCGTCGTAGGTCACGGCCTTGCCGGTCCAGCCGATCTCCGGGGCGATGTCCACCAGGTGCTGCGCCGTCTCGACAGCCGACGGGCTCGGCAAGTGGACGTAGGTGATCGTGAGTCCCTCGGTGGGGGGCTTGCTGAGCGGGGTGAGCTCCTCGGGAATGGACTCCGGCAGCAGGCCGCGGTCGTCGAGGTAGGCGTTGGCGTTGTCCACGCACTCCTGCTGGGCGGCGGAGAGCTCCCCGCCACCGGCCGCGGCGGCATCGCTGTCGCTGCTGGTGCTACAGCCGGTCGCGACGATCAGCGACCCGGCGGCGATGCCGGCGAGGAGTCGCTGGCGGGATCGGGTGCGTGGAGTGCGTGGAGAGGGCATGACGGACCTGCTTCCGTTTGTGTCGAGCGCGCCCGCACGGGCGCAGAGCAATCGGGATGGGGTGCTGTTACCGGGTTCGGCGCTGGCGAATGGCTCGCGCGGTGATGCTCACGGCGACGATGAGGACCGTGCCTTCGACCAGGTCCTTGATCCAGGGCAGGTCGGGGAACTGCAGCTGGAGTCCCTTGACCGCGATCGCCAGCAGATAGAGGGCGATGATCGTGCCGCGGACGTTGAACCGGCCGGGCAGGATCTGGGTGGCGCCCAGGAAGGTCGCGGCGAAGGCCGGCAGCAGGTACGGCGCGCCGGCGCCGAAGGCGGAGGCGCCCAGCTGCATGGTGAGCACGACCCCGGCCAGGGCGGCCAGCGCGCCGGTCATCATCAACGACAGCGACTGCAGCCGCAGCACCTTGATGCCGGCGAGTTTCGCCGCCTGCGGATTGGACCCGATGGCGTAGATGTAGCGGCCCAGCGGGGTGTGCTCGAGCAGGAACCACAGCACCAGGGCCACCGCGGCGAGGTAGAAGACGGTGATCGGAACGGTGGCGATCGTCGCCTGGCCGGCCTCGGTGAAGGTCGGGCTGACGCCATCGAGCAGGATCGTCTGGCCGTCGGCCACCCAGAACGACAGCGCGGCGAGCACCGAGGACATGCCGAGCGTCGCGACGATCGGCTCGACTCCCAGCCGGGTGATGATCAAGGCGTTCACCGCGCCGATCGACGCGCCCGCCAGCAGGGTCAGGATCACGGCCAGTACCCAGGGCAGGTCGGCCGAGGTCAGCAGCGTTCCCAGCAGGCAGATCGAGAACGTCATGTTGGCGGCGAGGGAGATGTCGAAGGTGCCCGCGGCCATCGACACGGCCACGGCCAGGGTGAGGATTCCGGCGATCGCCGAGCTGGCCGCGATCACCCGCGCGTTGCTCAGGGTGCCAAACGTGTCGGGCAGCAACACCGAGAACACCACCGCCAGGATGACGGCCAGGTAGAGACCGGAGTACCGGTCCAGTCGCAGGACCCCGGCCGACCAGGCCGGCCTCCCCCGCGGGCCGCTCCCGGGATCGGTCACCCCCGGCGGATCCACCACGGTGGTGCCGACGGCCGGCAGGTCAGTGGGCGAGGTCATGACCGACCGCTCCTTGATCGTCCGCTTCATGAAGTGAGCCCGAGGCTCGTGTGGACCAGGCGCCGGGTCTGGACCTCGGCTCCGTTGAACTCGCTCACCACGCGCCCGTGCCGCAGGACGAGGACGCGGTCGCAGAGCCGCTCGAGCTCGGCCTCGTCGGACGAGCAGACCAGTACCGCCACGCCCTTGCTGGCCACGTCGTCGATCAGGTGGTGGATCTCGGCCTTTGCCTTGATGTCCACGCCCTGGGTGGGCTCGTCGAGCAGCAGGACGTGGGGATCCGTCTGCAACCACTTGCCCAGGACGACCTTCTGTTGGTTTCCCCCCGACAGGGACTCGATCGGGGACTCCAGCGAGGGCGCCTTGACCGACATCTTGGTGCTGATGCTCGCCGCCTGACGACGGTCGTCGCGGGGGCGGATCCGGACGTGCCGCGCCAGTCGACGCACCGTGGTGAGGTTGGCGTTCTCGCGCACGTTGAGCCCGGAGACGATCCCGTCGCGGAGCCTGTTGGCCGGCACGAGGGCCATCCCGAGGGCGCACGCGGTGTGCGGACGCAGGGCGGGGAGCTCCCGGCCGCGGACCGTGACGCGTCCCTCGCGGGGTTTGGCGCCGAAGATCAGGGAGCAGAGTTCTTCGCGGCCTGAACCGGTGATGCCCGCGACCCCCACGACCTCTCCGGCGAGCACCTGCAGGTCGAGCTCGACGATCTCGGCCCCGCGGACGCCCCGCAGCGCCAGGAGCGGCTCGCCGGGGACGGTCGTCGAGCGCTGTCGCGCCTCGTCGACGACGCCACCGGTCATCAGGTCGACCAGCCCGCGCTGGTCGAGCTCTGAACAGCGCTTCGTCGCCACCCGGTGCCCGTCCACCAGGACGGTCACCCGATCCGCGAGCTCGAACACCTCCTCCAGGTGGTGCGACACGTACAGGATGCCGACGCCCTGCTGGCGCACGGTGTTGATGATCTCGAAAAGCCGTTGGACCTCCGCCTTGGGCATGGTGGCCGTCGGCTCGTCCAGGACCAGCACCGACATCTCGCCCTGGGCGCTCTGCAGCGCGCGGGCGATCGCCACGGCGGTCCGCTCGACCGGCTGCAGGTCCTCCACCAACGCGCGGACGTCCACCTCGTAGCCGATCGCCCGCAGCGCAGCCTCAGCTGCCGCTGTCTGCCGGCGCCAGTTGATCCGCCCTCCCATGCCTCTGGCGTATCCGTGCCCCAGGGCGAGGTTGTCGACGACGGAGAGGGCAGGGACGAGACCGAGGTCCTGGTGCACGAACCGCACACCGGCGTCGTGGATGTCGTCCGGGTCCCCCAGTGATCGAGGACGCCCGTCGACGAGCGCGCTCGCCCCCGGATCCGCCTCGTGGAAGCCCGCGAGGATCTTGATCAGGGTGGATTTGCCCGAGCCGTTCTGACCCACCAGCGCATGGACCTCACCCGGTGCGATGTCCAGCGAGACATCGTGCAGGACACGAGTGCCCCCGAATGTCTTCGACACCGCCCTGAGGTCGAGCCGCGGTGCTCGTTGATCTGGATTCACGAGTACGTCCCTGCTCTTTCGCGTCGGTCTTCAGGAAAGCGGGATGTAGACGTTCTTCTGGTAGACGTATTCCTCGATGCCGGCGCGGCCGCCCTCCCGACCGAAACCCGAGGCCTTGACCCCGCCGAACGGCGCTGTCGCCACCAGGGGCGGAAAGCCGTTCACCCCGATCCAGCCGGCGTCCAGACCGTCCGCGATCCGGTGCGCGCGCCGCAGGTCGTTGGTGTGGACGTAGGCGGCCAGCCCGTGCTCGGTGCCGTTGGCCATCTCGAGTGCGTGGGCCTCGTCCCTGAACGGCATCATCGCCAGGACAGGGCCGAAGACTTCCTGCTGGGCGATGGTGCTGTTGTTGTCGACGTCGGCGAGGACCGTCGGTCGGACGAAGCTGTTGCCACCGAGGTGGGTCTCGAGCCGCTCGCCACCGGTGACGACGCGTGCCTCCTTCCGGGCCGCGTCGACCATCGCCACGATCCGATCAGCAGCGTGCTCGCTGATCACCGGTCCCATCAGCACGTTCGGGTCGAGGGGGTCGCCGATGGTCGGGCTCGTGGTGACGGCGGCGACCCGATCGATCACCTCGTCGTACACCGACTCCTGGACCATGAGGCGGGTCGGGAAGAGGCAGCCCTGCCCCGAGAGCATCACTGCGCTCATCATCGCGGCCATCTGCGCCGCGGCGTCCAGATCCGCATCCTCGAAGATCAGGTTGGCCGACTTGCCGCCGAGCTCGAGGACCACCGGGGTGAGCGACTCGGAGGCGGTCGCCATGATGCTGCGCGCGACCGCGCCGCCGCCCGTGAACGCGACCTTGGCGACGTCAGGGTGGCGGATGATGGCCTGGCCGGTCTCCCGGTCACCCGAGAGGACGCTGAGCACCCCCTCCGGCAGGCCGGCTTCCCGGCAGATCTCGGCCAGTCGCATGACCCCGAACGGACTGAGCTCAGGCGACTTGAGAATCACGCAGTTGCCGGCCGCGAACGCCGGGGCCAATTTCATCGCCGCGTTGTTGACGGGCCCGTTGAACGGCACGAAGACACCGACGACGCCGTATGGCTCGTACTTGACGTAGTCGAGGGCGTTGCCCGGGTAGGTGCTGATCAGTTCGCCCTCGAACTTGTCGACCCACCCGGCGTAGTACTCGAAGTGGTCGATCACCATCCCCACGCCACCGACGGCGAGGGGGACCCCCGTCTCCAGGGCACTGATCCTGTTGAGCTCGTCCTGGTGTGCCTCGACGGCGCGGGCGATGTTCCAGAGCAGCCGACGACGCTCGTCCGCCGGCATGCGTCGCCAGGCGGGGAACGCCTTGCGAGCGGCCCGGACCGCCTGGTCGACCTCCCGCTCGCCGGCGACGGGGAAGGGTGCGAGCAGCTGCCCCGTGGTGGGGTCGATGTGGTCGAGAGTCCCGCGCTCGGTCGTGGTGACCGCCGACCCAGCGATGTGGAGGGACGGCTCGGGCAGGACCTCCGCGGCGACGGCCTGGTGGAGCTGGAGCGCGTTCATGGCGGTTCCCTTGCGATCGGTGGGTCGTGGAGTCGCCGTTCCGCACCCTGGGCCGAAGTGCGGGCGAGGAGGGGGTCGGACGGTCGAGGTCGACCGGCGTGCGGTCAGGACGGGGCGGGGAAAGTGATCACGCTGCGGGCGACGCCGCCGCCCTCCAGCGCCTCGTAGGCCTCGTTGATCTCGTCGAGCGCGATGGTGTTGGACACCAGGTCGTCGAGGTTCAGGCGGCCCTTGAGGTAGAGATCCACGTACAGCGGGATGTCGTTGTAGAAGTTCGAGGAACCGAGCCAGGAGCCCCGCACTCCCTGCTGGTACGGCAGCAGCAGGCTGTCGCCCGGAGACGGGCGGAGAGTCAGCTCGGTGCCCGGCGACATGCCGCCGATGAGGTACACGGTGCCGTCGTGACCGAGAACCCCGAGGGCCGACTCCGCTACGGCCGGCACCCCCACCATCACGAACGCGTGGTCCACGCCTTCGGACTCGGTGAGCTCGCCGATCGCCTGGACCACGTCGACCTGGCTGGAGTCGACGACCTCGGTGGCGCCGAACTTCTTGGCCAGGCCGAGCTTCTCGGGCTGGATGTCCACGCCGATGACGCTCGTCGCGCCGGCCAGCACTGCCGCCTGGATCGCGTTCAGGCCGACGCCGCCGCAGCCGAAGACGGCCACCGACTGACCGGGCTGCACCCGCGCGACGTTGAACACCGAGCCGGCGCCGCTCGCCACGGCACAACCGATGAGCGAGGCCTGCTCGAACGGCATCGCGGGATCGATCGCGACCAGCTGGTTCTCGTGGATCAACGCCTGCTCTGCGAAGCCACCGAGACCCTGGAGCTGTCCGAGCGCCCCCTTGCCGTCCCGCAGGCGAGGTGCCGCGCCCGGGTCCCGGTCGAGGGCACCCGGCTTCGAGCAGGCCCAGAGGCGGCCCTTCAGACACGCTCGGCACTGGCCACACGGCTGCAGGGCGGCTGCCACGACGTGGTCGCCGACGCGGATCCGTGAGACGGCTGATCCGACGGCGGTGACGACCCCGGCGATCTCGTGCCCCAGGACGACTGGCATGGGAACGCCCATCCCCTGCTCGGCGACGGTGATGTCGCTGTGACACAGACCGGACGCGCGAATATCGACGAGCACCTCGTGGTCCATCGGCTCGGCAATGGTCACTTCCGAGATCTCGAACTTCTCGCCCACGCCCCTGGTCACTGCAGCTCGCATGGCTTCCTTCTCTTCGTTGATCCCGGGCACCTGTCACCCGCCGGGTCCCGGCGGTCCATCGACGCGAGGTGGATCACAGTGAGGCGCGTCACCGAAAGTCTGGTTGGCCGTCTATAACTTGTCAACCATCAATCTTCCCGTCCGGCGCGGCCCTGTGCGGCGAAGCCTCCGACCCCGGACGCCCGCCATGGCCGGTCGACGGCTCGCGGTCGAGTCACCCCGATGACGCCGCCGCGGATCCGGGGAACTGGCACAGTGGGGATCACCGCTCGGGCCGGCCGTCGAGAGCGCCACCCCGTCCCCCACGACCCTCACCGGCCGGGATGTGCCACACGGAGGGCATGGCGCCGTCGGCGCGACGGGCGGACCGCGGTCAGCCGGCGCGCACCTTCGGCAGCACCTCGTTGACCAAGAGGTCGTACGAGTGCGCCAGGTCGGGCGTCTTGACATAGGGCGTCCAGAAGGTCATCCGCTGGAGGCCCAGGTCGACGAACTCCCGGATCCTGTCGACGCAGGTGTCGACGCTCCCCACGATGCCGAACTGGTCGACGAACTCGTCAGGCAGCACCTCCGTCTGCACTGCCGTGGCACCGTGCCTGTTCATGTCATAGACCTCGGCGAGCTTGAGCAGCGTCTCCGCCTGCGCGGGAGTGGCCGGTCCGATGACCTTGTTGTTCATGGCCGAGAAGCGCGCCATCGACGCGACCGTCGGTCGCGCGAGGTCACGAGCGAGCCGGACATCCTCGTGCGGCATGACGACGACGGCACATCCCACCCCCACGTCCTGCCCGACCCCAGCGGCAGCAGTACGCGCGATCTCCACACCCCAGGCCACTCGATTGATCTCTGCCGCGAGCCCGAGGATGACGGTCTCCGCCACGCGCGCGGATGAGGCGATGGCCTTGGGGCCGGTGGCGTAGGACTCGATCGGCACCTTCGGCATGCCGTAGTCCTTCAGCCACTTGAGGCTGCTGCCCTTCGGCCCGGAACCGATGGCCAGGTTGTCGAACCCCACTTTGGCGTTGACCACCATGGCACCCGCGTCCGCCAGGTCGACCTCCTCGCCGCGGAGGTAGGTCTGCAGCACCTCGAGGTAGTGCTCGAATGCACCGATCGCCATGGGAGACGCCCCGACGTAGGCCAGCGCAGAGTCACCTCGCCCGATCCCCAGGACGGCGCGGCCGTCGGAGACGACCTGGAGGGACGCGGCAGCAGCAGCCGTCACCGATGGATGCCGGGTGATCGGGTTGGTGACCCCGGTGGCCAGCTTGATCCGACTGGTCCCCTGAGCAGCGAGGGTGAGATAGGCCCAGACCTCAGGGAACATGCACTGCGAGTCCACCATCAGCGCACCGTCCCAGCCCTCGGCTTCGAGCCGTGCCGCCTCGGCGGGCGCCTCTCGAGGGTCGTTCGGCGTGAGGCTGGTCCAGAACTCGGTTCGATTGCCCATCTGGTCGTCCCCTGTCTCGATCTGTGGCGGTCACCGGGTCCGGCGACGGCAGTGGAGTCGCCGCTCGTACCGTGTCGCCGCGTAGGTGTACGACTGGGGCAGACCCGGTCTCTCTGGCGAGGTGCGCGTGGGCTCCGAAGCCGCCGGTGGCGATGTCGGGAAGACCGCGCCGATGGCTCCGCCGGCGCACTCCTTCCTCGGTCGTCGCCCAGGCCGCGGCAGTAGGTCCTTCACCCCGGACTCCCTCAGTAGGACCGATCCGGCTAAAGTTTGTCAACAAGCAAATCTATCGGCGCGGGCACCTGGCGCACGTCGACCGTCGCGCAGGAACCTTGCTATCGCGAGGCGTCGAGGGCTACGCTCCCATAACTTGCTGGTCGACAAACTAGGAAAGCAGGCCTCCTCATGCGACGACCACTCGTCGATCCCCGACCGAGGATCCCCGTTGCGTACCGGACGGAGGAGCGCGAGGCCATCCAGCAGATGGCGCGCGACTTCGCCATGCAGGAGGTCCTCCCGGTCGCGAACCAGCTCGATCCCGAGCACGGTCTCATCCCCGACCAGCTCCGGAAGAAGATGGCCGAGCTGGGCTTCTTCGGAATCCTCATCCCGGAGGAGCACGACGGCCTGGGTCTCGGCGTCTTCGAGTACGCGCTCATCACCGAGGAGCTCGCTCGCGCGTGGATGAGCGTCGCCAGCATCATCACGCGCTCGAGCGTCGCCGCCGCCCTCGACCCCACCCAGCGGGCCGCCATCCTGCCCCGCGCGGCGCGCGGCGAGTGGCTGGGCGCTTTCGCGATGAGCGAACCCGGCGCGGGGTCGGACATCGCCGCCATCCGCACCCGGGCCGACAAGGTGGACGGCGGTTGGCTGATCAACGGGCAGAAGATGTGGTGCACCTTCGCCGACCAGGCCGACGGCATCCTCATCGTCGCTCGCACGACCCCCTACGACTCCTCCCGACGGCACGAGGGCATCCGACGGTTCATCGCCTACAAGAACCCCGGCGAGTTCCCCGAGGGCTGCACCGGCACGCCGATCCGCAAGATCGGCTACCACGGGTGGCGCACGTACGAGCTCTCCTTCGAGAACACCTTCGTGCCGGACGACGGGCTGCTGGGCTACGAGCAGGTCGCCGGCGCCGCGGACCGTGGCTTCGCACGCGTCGCGGAGGGCATGCTGACGCCCCGGATCCACACCGCGGCACGCTCCATCGGCCTGGCACGGGGGGCGCTCGAGGACGCCATCAAGTACGTCCAGGAACGTGAGCAGTTCGGCCACGCCATCGGGGACTTCCAGGCGACCCGCTTCAAGATCGCCTCGATGGCCACCGAGATCGAGCTGTGCCGCGCGCTCATGTACGAGGTCGCCGCCGACGTCGATGCGGGCGAGACATCCGACGTCCGGGCGGCCATGCTCAAGTACGCAGCGGCGGAGATGTCCGAGCGGGTGACCTCAGAGGCCCTCCAGCTCCATGGCGGCGCCGGCTACACCACCGACTTCCCCGTCGAGCGCTACTGGCGGGACGCCCGCCTCACCAAGATCTTCGAAGGCACCTCGGAGATCATGCAGCGACTGATCTCCGACCGACTCCTGCCGCCTACCCCCTTCCGATGAGCCGCTCGAGCGGCCACCTTGAATGTGGTGGTCGATCAACTATGATTTCGCCATGGGAACCGAGCAGAGCCTCAACGGTCATCAGGTCCGCTCTGAGCGCTCCACCCGCCTCCTGCTCCATGCCGCAGGCGAGCTCGTGGCCGAGGGCGGGTACCAGTCGATGACCCTCGCCACGGTCGGAGAGCGCGCCGGGTACAGCCGCAGCCTCGCGACTGCTCGCTTCGGGTCCAAGGCCAAGTTGCTCGAGGCCCTCGTCGACTCGATCGTCGGTCGCTGGGATGTCGAGACCCTCGAGCCGGAGCTGCACGGCCTGGACGGGCGGGAGGCGCTGCGCGTCCTGCTGACCGAGATCAAGAACTCGTACGAGAAGCACCCACATTCCCTCGGCGTCCTCTACGCCCTGATCTTCGAGGCCGTCGGCCCCGTCCCTGAGCTGCGGGATCGATTCGTCGCCCTGAACAGGGGTCTCCGTTCCCGCATCAGCAACTTCATCGAGCGCGGTGTACGGGACGGTTCCATCGTCCCGGGCATCGATCCCGAGCTGCAGGCCGCGATCATCGTCGCGCAGCTGCGCGGAGTGGGTTACCTGTGGAAGCTCGATCCGGACTCCATCGATTCCGGTGCCGTGCTCTCGTCGTTCATCGATCAACTGATCGGCCACCTGGCCGGCGACCGGTCCGTGGCGTCCGACGGTGACCCGGAGGAAGGCCGCCTGCCGGCTTGAGGCGGCGAGTTCGGAAAGCCAGGCCGGCACACCATCCGACGTGCGCGGTCCATCCAGTTCCGCATGGATCGAGGTACGTCATGACAGGACCGCTCAGGGCTCTGCGCGTCGTCGAGCTGGCCAGCATCGGGCCCGGCCCGCACGCCGCGATGATCCTCGCCGATCTCGGCGCCGACGTCGTCCGCGTCGAGCGTCCGGACGCGCCCTTCGGCCTGGGGCCGCAGGGTCGCAACGAGCAGCTGCGCGGACGGCGCACGGTGACCGCCGATCTGAAGTCCCCGGCTGATCGGGAGACCGTCCTCCAGCTCCTGGCACGCGCGGACGTGCTCATCGAGGGGTACCGGCCCGGCGTGGCCGAGCGACTCGGGCTGGGGCCGCAGGACTGCCAGCGGGTGAACCCCCGCCTCGTGTACGGCCGGATGACCGGGTGGGGACAGGACGGTCCGCTGGCGAACCGCGCCGGGCACGACATCAACTACCTCGCGATCGCCGGCATCCTCAACGCGGTGGGACGCGCCGGCCAGCGCCCCGTCCCACCGCTGAACCTCATCGGTGACTACGGCGGTGGCTCGATGTTCCTGCTCACCGGGATCCTCGCGGCGCTGTGGGAGCGCGAGCGCTCCGGCGTCGGCCAGGTCGTCGATGCCGCCATGCTCGACGGAACGAGCGTGCTCGGGCACATGCTGTGGTCGATGTACGGCGGCGGGGCGTGGACCGCCAGGCGTGGGGAGAACTTCCTCGACGGCGGCGCCCCCTTCTACGACACCTACGAGTGCGCGGACGGCGGCTACATGGCGGTCGGCGCCGTCGAGCCGCAGTTCTACCAGCGGCTGCTGGAGGGAGTGGGTCTGGCCGGGGAGGACCTGCCCGGCCAGCACGACCGGTCCGGGTGGCCGGCGCTGCGTGCCCGGTTGACCGACGCGTTCCTGAGCGAACCGCGCCAGCACTGGACGGACGTCTTCGCTGCGGTCGACGCGTGCGTGACTCCCGTGCTCTCCTTCGACGAGGCCAGCCGGCACGAGCACGTCGTCGCCCGGGGCGTCGTCACCGAACTCAACGGCATCGTCCAGCCCTCCCCCGCACCGCGGTTCTCGCGTACGGACCCCGGCACCCCCGCGCCACCGCCGAGCGAGCCCACGGACGTCGGCGTCGTCATCGCGGAGTGGAGTGGGCAGGCGAGCCAGGCCTGACGGGGTCCGAGGAATCCCGCGTGACCCCCGTGGTGCAGGCGGTGATCCGGTCGCTGCGCATCAGCGCTCCCCGGTCGGCGCCATCATCAGCGCGACACCCAGAGCGGACACCCCGATCCCCACGAGCGACGGCCCGCTGAGCCGCTCGCCGAAGAGCAGGTACGCCTCGACCGAGGTGGCCACCGGCACCAGGTAGTAAAGGCTGGAAACACCCGCGGCCGTGCCCCGGCGCAGCAGCAGGAGCTGCAGCAGCACGGCGCCGATCGACAGGAACAGCACCAGCCACACGAACGCGATGATGAACTCACCGGTCCACCGGATCGACATGTCCTCGGTCGCCACCGCGCCGGCCAGCACCACGGCCGCGGCCGCCGCGTACTGCACCGCCGTGCCCCAGACCAGCGGGATGCGGTCGCCGTGCCGCTTCTGGTAGACGGTGCCGACCGTCCCTGAGGCCAGTGCCACGAGGCACGCGACGAGACCGGCCACGGGAAGCGGCTCGGCGGGGCCGGCGACGGCGATGCCCGGGCCGACGACCAGCACGACGCCTCCGACGCCCAGCGCCAGCCCGAGCCACTGGCGCGCCGTGGGGCGCTCGCCGAGCACTCTCGCGGCGAGGACCGCGGTGAGCACCGGTTGCAGGCTCACGATCACCGCCGACACCCCCGCGGGCACGCCGAGCGAGATGGCGTAGAAGACGCCGCCCAGGTAACCGCCGTGCAGCAGCAGACCGGCGACCGAGGCACGGCCGTACTCCCGACGGAAGGCCATGCCGGCCGAACGCAGCGCGACGGCGAGGACGCCGAGCAGGGCCGCGGCGACGCCCAGGCGCAAGCTCAGGAAGGTGAACGGCTCGGCGTAGGGCAGCCCGTACCTGGCACCGACGAAACCGGTGCTCCACAGCAGGACGAAAAGAGCGGGTCCACCCAGCGTCTGGACGCGGGAGGTGCTTCCCGTCATGGGCGAGGTCCGATGATGCCGGACCGACCATCGCCTCCGTGCGACAAGAGCGGGGTGCTACTGCCGCGCGGTGGCCGCGGGTGGGCGAAGGACGACGGCGCCCCAAGACGCCCCCCGATGCGCCGGGGGTTCACATGTAGATGAGGCGAGCCAGCCGGACCCCGAAGTCCGCATCCGGGTTCGACCTGGGGTCCCCGAGCTTGTCCAGGATGACCTCGACCGCGAGGTCACGCCGCCTCGGCGAGCGGGCCGCGTCGGCTGCCGCCAACGCGCCGGACAGCTCCTCGCGGCTGAGGTCCGTGCAGTAGCCAGGCGTGCCGGGCTGCTGGCGCCACGACTCCGCCAGTGTCCCTGCATCGAACGCGTCCAGCCCGGTCTCCTCGACCAGCGCCATCGCCACGTCCCGCCCCCTGTCGTCGTCGGCGGCCACGGGGATCGCGATGCGGTCAGGGCTCCCGGCCGGCTTTCGCTTCGTGGCGAGGGAACCGGAACCGATGGCGTTCCAGGCCTTGACGACCGGCCGGCCCAGCTGCTCGGCAACCCACAGGCTCTCGACCTGGCCGTCCTCGATGGCCTCGATCGCGCCGTCGCGCGCCGGGTAGTAGTTCGACGTGTCGATGATGACCGTGTCGGGGGGCAGGTCGGTGAGGAGCGGGGCCACCTGCGGGATCCGGCCCAGGGGGACGGAGAGGATGACGACGTCGACGTCCACCACCGCCTCGGCCGACGTCACGGCGCGCGCGCCCGAGGACAGCACGTCGGACTCGATCGTCCCGGGGCCGCGCGAGTTGGCCACCTTCACGTCGTGTCCGGCCGCACTCAACTGCTGGGCCAGGGACTTGCCGATGTGCCCGACGCCGAGGATGCCGATCCTCATGGTGGTGCCCTCCTGTCGATGGGAACGCTTCGGTGAGATCTCACCGTGGCTGCCACGAACACTCGTCAACCCGCGACGGCCCGTGCCCCGCCCTCGGTCAGCAGCGGCCACAGCCCGTCGGCGCCAGCAGCCGCCGCGAGGGTGCCGAGCTCCCGGGCCCACTCCCCCACGCTGCCGAACTCGTCACGCCAGCTCCAGATCCTCGTGGTGCTCCGGCGCAGGTCGTGCTCGTCGGTGAAGCCGATCGCCCCGTGGACCTGATGGGCGATCCTGGCCACCGTGCCGGCCGCGCTGCCCGCCGAGACCTTCGCCGCGGCGACCGCCAGTTCCCAGTCGGCCCCTGAGTCGAGGGCCTGCGCGGCCGACTGTGCCGCCACCTTGCACAGCAGGACCTCCGCGGCCATCGCGGCGACCTGCTGCTGGACGGACTGGAATCCCCCGATCGGGCGGCCGAACTGATGGCGCTCGGAGGCATAGGCGAGGGACATCTCCAGCGACCGCCGCGCGGCGCCGGCCATCATGGCCAGGCGGCCCACGACGCCACGGGCGGCGAACAGCCGCGCGTCGACCGCGGAGTCCGCGGGAAGGGGGTGAACCCGGTCCGCGGGGACGGCGAGGCGGTGGAGGGCCACGTCGTCGCGCGGCTCCCCGGCCAGGTTGGCACCGGGCCGCAGGTCGACCTCGTCGCGGTGGACCGTCACGACGTGACGCCCCACGAGCAGCACCAGGTGGTCGGCGTGGCGGCCCCACGGGACGCGGGCGAGCTCACCGTTCAGCACCCACCCACCCGCGTCCTCGACCAGGGTGACGTCGGGGCCGGCGACCGCGGCGGTCATCGGGCCGGCCGGGATGGGCGCGCTGCACTCGGCGAGCAGCCAGCCGGCCAGCATCGCGGTCTCCGCGAACGGCACTGTCGCAGAGTGCTCCCCGAGGATCTCCAGCACCGCGGCGGCGGTAACCAGGTCGCCGTCCGATCCACCCCGATCCTCGGGCACCGAAAGCAGCGTGATCCCGATCTGGTCGAGTGCGGACCACAGAGGCACGTTCCACTCCACCGTGCCCGAGGCACCGGCGGACGACGGGTGTCGGCCGCAGGCGTCGGCGACTGCCTGGGTGAGTGCCTCGGTGATGTCGCTCATGACGCTCCCACTGCCTTCGCCACGATCCCGCGCAGGATCTCGTTCGTGCCGCCCCGGAGGGTGAACCCGGGACTGTGCAGGACGGCCTCGGCCAGCATCCGCGGGAGCCGGTACAACGACCCGAGGTCCGGCTCGATCCCGACCATCATCCGGACGACGTCGATCAGGCCGCCCTCGAACTGCGTGCCGAGGTCCTTGACGATCGCCGCGGCAGTGGCCGGGTCCTCGCCCTGCTCGAGCCGTCCGGCAACCGCGATGGACATCCGACGCAGCGCCCACAAGCGCGCGACCAGCTCTCCCAGTCGCGCCCGGTCGACGTCCACGCCGTCCTCGGCGATCGTCCGGAGCGCCACCACGAGCAGCGGGAAGGTGGACAGGATGCGCTCCGGGCCGCTGCGTTCCAGGGCGAGTTCGCTGGTGACCTGCTTCCACCCGGCGCCGGGCTTCCCGAGCACGCGCGAGTCGGGCACGAAGGTGTCCTGGAAGACCACCTCGTTGAAGTGGTGCTCGCCGGTCAGCAGCCGGATCGGTCGAACCTCGACAGCCGGGTCGGGGAGCTCGACGATGACCTGGGTCAGGCCGGCGTGCCTGGACTCGCCGAGCTCCTCGGTCCGGATGAGCGCGATCATGGCGTGAGCGTGGTGGGCCCCGCTGGTCCACAGCTTCGTGCCGTTGAGCACCCAGCCGCCGTCCACCCGGGTGCCGCGGGTGCGCACGGAGGCGAGGTCCGAGCCCGTGTCCGGCTCGCTCATCCCGATGGCGAAGAAGCACTCTCCCCGGGCGATGCGCGGCAGGAAGGCCTTCCGCTGCTCCTCGGTCCCGAACTTCATCAGCGCCTGTCCCGACTGACGATCGGCGATCCAGTGCGCAGCGACGGGCGCGCCGGCGGCCAACAGCTCCTCGGTGACGACGAACCGCGCCAGCGCGCCCGCCGCTGAGCCGCCGTACTCCGTCGGGAAGGCCATGCCGAGCCATCCCCGCTCGGCCAGCCGCCGGCTGAAGCCCGGATCCCAGCCGGCGAGCCACTGGTCGCAGTGCGGGGTGATCCGGCCTTCCGTGATCTCGTCGCGCAGGAAGGCCCGCACCTGGTGCCGGAGCTCGACGAGCGGCTCCGGGAACGCCACGGGCGACAGTGTCAGGAAGTCCATCGGGAACCTCTCACGGTCGGGTCGCGCCTTGTCGGACGGCCCACCGGCCGGTGTAGTGAGGCGGGTCGGTCTTGTCCAAGAAGGACCGGAACGCCGCCGGCGCATCCTCGGTGGCGAAGTTGACCGCCTGCGCAGCGGCCTCGTTGCGGATCGCCGCGGGCAGGTCCAGACCGACGCCTTCGTTGAGGAGTGCCTTGGTCTGCCCGAGCGCGATGGGTGGCAGTGCGGCCAGCTTCTGCGCGACACCGGCGACGAAGTCGTCGAGCTGGTCCTCGGGCTGGACCCAGGTCACCATCCCGAGACGGTGGGCCTCGGCCGCGTCGATGACCTCCGCGAGCAGCGCCAGCCGCTTGGCCTGCTGCAGACCGACGATCCGCGGGAGCAGCCAGGAGCCACCGAAGTCGATCGACAGTCCACGACGGGTGAAGATCTCGGTGAAGCGGGCACGGCTGGATGCGACGACGAGGTCGCAGGCGAGGGCCATGTTGCACCCGGCCCCCGCCGCGACGCCGTCGACCTTGGCGATCACGGGCACCGGCAGCTCGAACAGTGCCAGGGCGACGTCACCGATGCGGCGCAGCCGCGGGAGAGGGTGCTCCTCGTGCGCGCTCTTGGCGACGTCCGCACCAGCGCAGAAGTCGCCTCCGGCACCCTGGAGGACGACCGCGCGCGTGTCGGCGTCGTCGCGAACGTGCCGCAGCATGTCGCTGAGCGTGCGCCACATCGACTCATCGATCGCGTTCTTGCGCTCCGGGCGGTTCAACGTGATCGTCGTGACGCCCTCGGCCGAGGTGAGGGCCACCGGCTCCGTCGAGTTCATGGTCAGCTCCTGTTCTCTAGCGCCCCTCGAACGACGGCCGGCGTCGCTCGCGGAGGGCGGAGCGGGCTTCCCGGGAGTCCCTCGTCCCGTGGACGACGGCCAGGTGGGAGGAGATGAGGTCGAGCGCCGTGCGCAGGTCGGAGTGGACCGACTGCTGCGCGGCCCGCTTGATCATCGCGACGTTGATCGGCGGTTGTTCGGCGAGCCGGGTCGCGAAGGTCCGGTAGGCGTCCGTGAAGTCGGCGTCGGCGTAGACCTTGGTCGCCAACCCGATCCTCAGGGCCTCCTCCGCGTCGACGAAGTCCCCGGTCCAGAGCAGCTCCAGGGCCTTCGACATGCCGACCAGGCGGGGCAGGTAGTAGCACCCGCCGTCGCCGGGCACGAGACCCACGCGGATGTAGCCCTCCGACAGCCGGGCCGACTGCGAGAGCACCCGGATGTCGCACATGAGCGCCATGTCCATGCCGGCGCCGACGGCCGCGCCGTTCACGGCGGCGATGACGGGCTTGGACAGCTCGTCGACCGCTCGGGCGACCTCGTGCACGCCGCCGGTCAGCATCGACTTCAGGGCCAGCGGCTCGTCGCCGACGGCCTCCAGCACCGACAGGTCGATGCCGGCGCAGAAGGCGTCGCCGGCGCCGGTGACCACGACGACCCGGACGTCCGGATCGGTGCGGGCGGAGCGCAGCGCGGCTGCCCACGCCTCCACCATCTCCAGCGTGAAAGCGTTCTTCGCATGCGGACGGTTCAGCAGGATCGTCCCCACGCCGCCGTCGACGGTGTACTCCAGGTCAGGCATCAGCGGCCTAGCGGGGCGCCATGCGGAGGGCGCCGTCCAGGCGGATGGTCTCGCCGTTGAGGTAGGCGTTCTCCAGGATGGCCTGCGCGAGCTGGGCGTACTCGTCGGGCGTACCGAGACGCTGGGGGTTCGGCACGCTGACGGCCAGGCTCTCCCGGACGTCCTCGCGGAGCCGGCCCAGCAGCGGCGTGTCCATGATGCCCGGGGCGATCGTGCACACGCGGATGCCCTTGCTGGCCAGGTCGCGAGCCGCGGTGATGGTCATGCCCACGATGCCGGCCTTGGAGGCGGTGTAGGGGATCTGCCCGATCTGACCCTCGAACGCCGCCACGGACGCCGTCATGATGATGGCGCCCCGTTCGCCGTCGACGGGCTCGTGCCGGGCCATCCGGGCCGCCCCGAGCCGGAGCGCGTTGAAGCTGCCCACCAGGTTGAGCCTGATGACGAACTCGAAGTCCTCGAGCGATCCCGGGTTGCCCTCCCTGTCGAGCAGGCGGAGCTTCCGGCCGCTCCCCGCGCAGTGCACGAGGCCCTGGAGCGGCCCGAGGCCCTCGGCCGCGTCCAGGGCCGCCCCGAAGGACGCCTCGTCGGTCACGTCACCCGGCGTGAAGCGGGCGTTCTCACCCAGCTCCTTGGCCGACGCCTCACCGTCGGAGCCCGGGAGGTCGACCAACGCGACCTTCGCACCGGCATCGACCAGGCGCCGGGCCGTGGCCAGACCGAGACCTGACGCTCCGCCGGTCACCGCGATGACGGATCCGTTCAGCTGCATTGCCGTTCTCCTGTCAGTGGGGAGTGTCCGTGGCGCCCGGTGGGGGCGGTCAGAGCAGCTCGAGGATCGTGGCGTTGGCCAGGCCGCCGGCCTCGCACATCGTCTGGAGTCCGTAGCGGATCCCGTTGTCGCGCATGTGGTGCACCAGCCGGGTCATCAGGATGGCGCCCGACCCGCCGAGGGGGTGACCGACGGCGATGGCGCCGCCGAGCGGGTTCAGCCGGTCTGCCTTCGCACCGGTCTCGGCCAGCCACGCCAGGGGAACCGGCGCGAACGCCTCGTTGACCTCGAAGGCGCCGATCTCGTCGATCGAGAGCCCCGACTTCTCCAGCGCCAGCTCGGTGGCCCGGATCGGGGCCGTCAGCATGATCACCGGGTCGTCGCCGGCCACCACCGCGGTGTGGATCCGCGCCAGGGGTGTGAATCCGTTGGCCCGGGCGACGTCCGAGGTGGTCAGCAGAAGGGCGCCTGCGCCGTCGGAGATCTGGGAGGCGTTGCCGGCCGAGATGACGCCGTCGTCCTTGAACGGAGTCGGCAGGGTGGCGAGCTTCTCCAGGGAGCCTCCCCGCCGGATGCCCTCGTCGGACTGCAGGCCGCCGAGCGGCACCAGCTGAGAGGCGAACGCGCCGGCGTCGACCGCGGCGGCCGCCAGTTCGTGGGAGCGCAGCGCGTACTCGTCCAGCGCGGCGCGGGAGAACCCCCACCGCTCCGCGATCATCTCGGCGCCGACGCCCTGGTTGAACCCGTCGACCCCGTAGTGCTCGAGCACGGCCGTGGGCACGGTCTGGGCCCCCTGCGCGGCGCTGCCCATCGGGACGCGGGACATCGACTCGACGCCGCCGGCCACGGCGAAGTCGTAGTGCCCGGCGATCACCCCCGCGGCGGCGAAGCTCACCGCCTGCTGGCTCGATCCGCACGCCCGGTTCACCGACGTGGCAGGGACGCTCTCGGGCCACCCGGCCGTCAGGACAGCGTTGCGACCGATGTTGCTGGCCTGCTCGGAGACCTGGCTGACGCACCCCCAGATCACGTCGTCGACGATCGACGGGGCGACGCCGGTGCGCTCCACCAGGGCGCGCAGCACGCCGGCCGAGAGGTCCGCGGGGTGGATGTCCGCGAGAGCACCGTTCCGCTTGCCGATCGGTGTCCGTACCGCGTCGACGATGACTGCATCCCGCATGTGGTGCTCCTCTACGCAACTGTTGTCGGTTGACCAACTATTTTGCTGCTCGATGACACCACACGCCCGGCGCCGACACAAGGCCTCCATCCGACCGGACCGTGTCGTCCGAGTGGGCGGTCAGATCTTGGCTGTCTCGCCGCCGTCGATCACATACACGGCCCCCGTCACGAACTTCGCACTCGTCGACGACAGGAAGCAGACCAGCGGCCCGATCTCGTCGGGCTGAGCCATCCGTCGGGCAGGGATCTTCCGCACCCTTTTGGCCAGGACGTCCGGGTTGCTCGTCACGTAGGACTGGGCCTCGGTGGCGAAGGCGCCCGGGGCGATGGCGTTGACCTGGATGTCGTGGCGTGCCCACTCGGCCGCGAGCGCTCTCGTGAGCTGGATCGCGGCGCTCTTGGAAGCCGAGTAGGCGGCCAGCGTCGCCTTGCCGAGGATGCCCGAGATCGACACCACGTTGATGATGCGGCCACCCTCGCCGGTTGCGACGAAGTGACGAGCGGCGGCCTGGGAGAGCACCGCGATGGACGCGACGTTGACCTCCATGACCTCGTCGAAGAGGGACATGTCCATCTCGAGGAAGTCGGCGGCAGGTGCGATGCCTGCGTTGTTCACCACCACGTCGAGGCGCCCGAGTCGCTCCACCGCCACGGCCGCGAGGGCTCGCACCTGCTCACGGTCGCGCATGTCGCACACGTGGGGGTGGATCGTGCCGGCGGCGTTCTCCGCGGCCAGCTCGTCGAGACTGGCAGCCGTCCGGGCGACGGCGAGCACGTTCGCACCCTCGGCGGCCAACGCGCGCGCTGCTGCTCGTCCCAGTCCCTTGCTCGCGCCGGTCACGATGACCCCGCAGCCGGTCAGGCCCAAGTCCATGGTCTCTCCCTCACAGATCCAGAGCGCCGTCGGCGCCGGGTCGGCACTCGGTCACCGTGCTCGGATGCGGTCGACGCCCGCCGGACGGGCCGGGCGCCTGTCACAACTCACGAGCCTGTCCACGCCGGCGGACGCTTCTCGGTGAAGGCACGCGCGCCCTCGACGGCGTCCGCGGACGACCGCACGGGCTCGGTCAACTCGGACTGGCGCGCGAACGCCTCCCCCGCGGGCCAGCCTGGGCTGTCCTGCAGGATCTGCTTCGTCGCCGCGACGGCCAGCGGCCCACAGGCAGCGACCTCGGCGGCGAGCTCCGTCGCCGCGGCCACCGCGGTGCCCGGCGCCACCAGCTTGTTGACCAGGCCCAGGCGCTCGGCGTCGACCGCGGAGATCGTCTTGCCGGTCAGCGCCAGTTCCATGGCCAGGTGGTAGGGCAGCCGCCCGGGCAGTCGCAGCAACCCGCCACCGGCGGCGACGAGACCGCGCTTGACCTCGGGGAGCGCGAAGAACGCGTTCTCCGCGGCGACGATCATGTCGCAGGCCAGGACGATCTCGAAGCCCCCCGCCACGGCGGGGCCGTCGACCGCCGCGATGATCGGTTTGCGCGGGGGCTCCTGCACGATGCCCGCGAACCCGCGTCGCGGCGTGATCGGTCGCTCCCCGCGCAGGAACGCCTTGAGGTCCATGCCGGCGCAGAACGTGGTCCCGTTCGCCGCCAGGACCGCGACGCTGAGGTCGCGGCGCTCGTCGAACTCGGTAAGCGCCGCGTCGATCGCCGTGGCGAGCGCCAGGTTGACCGCGTTGCGCGCGGCCGGGCGGTTGAGCGTGAGGGTGCGCACGCCGTCGTGGTCCGAGACCAGCAGCGGCTGCTCGTGGGTGGCGTCGGAGGTGGTCACGGTCAGCTCCTGGCGAGTCGTCGAGCGGCGTCGAGGCCGATGCTCGTGCCGTTCACATGGGGGCGTTTCACGGGCTTCCGTAGGGCGTGGCGACGGGACGAAGGGCAGCCCGGCGGTGGCCTCACGCGGTCGCGGGCGGCTCGATGCGCAGCAGCCGCGCGAGGTTGTCGCCGAGCACCCCGCGCTCCTCCTCGGAGGTCAGACCGAGGGCCTTCACTGCCGCGATCTCGGTGGCGGGGTCGGTCATCGGCCAGTCCGAGCCGAAGACGACGCGGTCGGCTCCGTGGCGGCGGATGATGCTCATGACCCGGTCGGGAGGGAGGGTCCCCATGCTGGGTGGCCACGACGTCTCGAGATGGACGTCGGTCCCGACCGACCACCGCTCGGCCTCGTCGAGGACCTGGTAGCCGCCGTAGTGCGCCGCGATGAGCCGCAGGCCCGGGGTCGCCGCGATCATCGCGGCGAGGCTCTTCGGCGCGCCCCGCTCGTTCTGGTCCGCGTCGCCCCCGGAGCCGACGTGCGCGATGACCGGGATGTCGTTCTCGGCCAGCGCGGCCAGGATCTCCCGCGTCCGGGCGTCCGCGAAGGCCACCGACTGGAACAGCGGGTGCAGTTTCACGCCGACGACGCCGTTGTCCCGCAGGGCCGCGAGGTTGTCCTCCACCGACAGGTCGGGGTGGACGGTGCCGAACGGCACGAACCGCGACCGGTCGACCCGGCCGATGAACTCGTTGGTCCGCCGCACGGTCCGACCGACGTTCGCCACCGCGAGCGTCATCGCCATGTCGATGCCGGCGGTGTCCATCGTGCGCCGCAGACCGTCCAGGGTGCCGTCGTGGACCGGGTCGAGTCCGACGGGACGGTCGGCGAGCACCTTGCGGGCGATCTCGTCCGGCCACACGTGGCAGTGCGCGTCGATGATCATCGTCCGTGCCCCTTGATCAGCTGCTTGGACAGCCCATCGAGCAACACCTCGGTCGCGCCCTCGTACACGCGCATCGGGCGTGCCGCCCGGTACAGCCGCTCGATCCGGGAACCGCGGACCAGTCCGAACCGGCCCATGACCTGGACGCTGCGGTCGACCACGCGGCCGGCGATCTCGGTCGCGCCGATCTTGGCCATCGACGACAGGTGCAGGCTCCCCAGCGGGTCGGCCGCGGCTGCGCGGGCGACCTGGTAGGCGAAGCTGCGGGCCATCTCGATCTCGGTCCACGACATCGCCAGCAGCTGAGGAACCGGGCCCAACCGCGCCAACGAGGTGCCGAACAGGTCGCGTCCGGTGGTGTGCGCGAGAGCGTCGTCGAGCGCCGCCTGCGCCGTACCGATGGCGGCACCGGCCACGGAGACCCGGAACGTGGCCAGCGTGGCGAGCACCAGACCGAAGCCCTTGGTGGGCGCTCCCAGGCGGTGTGACACCGGCACCCGGACTCCGTCGAACTCGATGTCACCGAGCACGTGTGGAGCCATGATCTGGTAGGGACGGCTGGTGGTGACCCCCGGGGTGTCAGCGGGCACGAGGACCAGGGAGTACCCCACCCCGTCGCCCTCCTCCTTGCCGAGCACGCAGTAGTAGCTCGCGTCGCCCCCGTTGGTGATGAAGCTCTTCGTGCCGGTCACCACCACCTCGTCACCGTCGGCCGCGATCGTGGTGGTGAGTGCCTTGAGATCGGAGCCGACGTCGGGCTCCGTCAGTGCCAGTGCGGCGATCGCGTCCATCGCGGCCACGCGCGGGAGCCAGTGCTCCTTGATCTCGTCCGAGCCACCGACCGAGATCGCGTAGCTGCCGATCCCCTGCATCGCGAAGAGGGAGTCCAGGTGGCTGGAGGACGCCGCGAGCTGCTCGCGCACCACGGTGACGGCCAGCGAGTCGGGGTTCTCGAAGTGGCCGCCGTACGCAGCCGGGACCTGCACCGCCGCCAGGCCGCTCTCCTTCAGGAGCTGCAGCACGTCGGAGTCGACGGAATCGCTCTCGTCCGCGCGCTCCGCGTGCGGCAGGCACAGCTCGGCCAGGTTCCGCGCGCGGTCCCGCAGCAGTACGTGTTCGGCATCGAGCGCGTGGAACGGGCCGCTCACAGCTTCACCGCGACGAACTTCGTCTGGGTGTAGTGGCGCAGGGCCTCCATGCCCTTCTCGCGGCCGTAACCACTGTTCTTGTTGCCGCCGAAGGGACCCTCGACCAAGCCCGTCAGCCACTCGTTGACGTAGACCTGTCCTGCTTCGAGTCGAGCCGCGACCCGGTGGGCACGGGCGACGTCGCTTGTCCAGATGCCGGCGGCGAGGCCGAACTCGGAGTCGTTGGCGATGGCGATGGCCTCGTCCTCGGTGCTGAACCGGAGCACGGCGAGCACCGGCCCGAAGATCTCCTCGCGGGCGATCGTCATCGAGTTCGTGACGTCGGTGTAGACGGTGGGCTCGACCAGCCAGCCCTCCCCCGTCGCGGCTCCGCCGGCCGCCAGGGTCGCGCCGTCCTGGCGAGCGACCTCGAAGTAGGACTGCACCTTGGTGAACTGGTCCTCGGTGGTCAGCTGGCCGTACGACTCACCGGGCTGGACGCTCTTGACCCGTTCGAGCAGGAGCTGGACGAACTCGTCGTGGATCTCGTCGGCGACCAGCAGGCGGGTGCCGGCGCTGCAGACCTGGCCGGCATTGGCCGTGAAGGCGCGCACCGACCCGGCCGCAGCCTCCGGCAGGTCGGCGTCGGCGAAGACGATGTTGGCCGACTTGCCCCCGAGCTCGAGGGTGAGCGGCAGCACGCGGTCCGCCGCGACGCGGCCGATCTGCCGGCCGGCTCGCAGCGAGCCGGTGAAGGCCAGCTTGCGCACGTCGCGGTGCTCCACGAGCGGCTGTCCCGCTCCTACGCCCGTGCCCGTCACGACGTTCAGCACGCCGGCCGGGAGACCGGCGACGGTGGCGATGCGGGCCAGCTCGAGCGTGGTCGCCGACGTGAACTCCGACGGCTTGACGACCACGACGTTCCCCGCCAGGAGGGCGGGAGCCACGGCGCGGGCGGCCTGGTTGAGCGGCGCGTTCCACGGCGTGATCACGCCGATCACGCCATACGGCTCGTGTGTCGTGTAGCCGTGCATGCCCGGGCCGAGATCGATCACCTCGCCGGACGGGATGTTGGAGAGCCCGGCGTAGAAGTCGAAGTAGCTCGCGGCGGCATCCACCTCGCGAAGGGACTGCGCTGCGGGTTTGCCCGCCTCGGCGCCCTCGAGGTCGGCCAGCAGCTGGCGCTCGGCACGGATGCCGTCGGCGAGATCGGCCAGCAAGCGTCCACGTACTCCCGGCTTGAGCGCCCGCCACGCCGCGAGGGCGGCCGAGGCCGACGTGACGGCGGCTGCGACGTCCGCGGAGTCCCCCGAGGGGATCTCCGCGACCGTGGCACCCGTCCATGGAGACGTCGACGGGATGTGCTCGCCCGACGCCGGAGCATGCTCCGCGCCGTCGATCCAATGGCCATACGTCTTCACAGAGTCTCCTTCGACCCGACGGCGTCCCACGCACCGCGCCGCATGGGCTCAGCATGCCCGTCGTAGGTTTTTTGTCAACCAACAAGTTTCCTCTTCCCTCCGGCGGTCCGGACGGGTAGGACTGTCTGCAGGAGCTACTCGCCGGGGTCCGCAAGGCGACGCCGATCAGCGGTGGCTGCGGCAGACACGACGACCCCGCGGCGCACCCCGGCTGCGTCCCCCGAAGAGAGATGACGGATGGACTTCGACGACACCCCGGATCAGGCCCGTCTACGCGACGCGGTGCGCCAGTTCCTCGTCGACCACGACAGCGAGCTCGCGCACGGCGACGGCGCCTACCTGGAGGAGCCGGGGACGGACCGGGTCGAGGGCCTCCGACGCACGCAGGCGATCCTGTTCGACGCCGGCCTGATCGGGCTCACATGGCCCAAGGACTACGGCGGCGGCGGCGGCACGAACGCGCAGCAGGCCGTCGTCAACGAGGAGCTGCACCGAGCGCGCGTCGCCGGCCCCATCGGCCACGTGGGACTCGGCATGTGCGGGCCCACAGTCCTCGGGCACGGCAGCGAGGACCAGAAGCAGCGCTACATCCGCCGGCTGCTGCGCGCCGATGACCTGTGGTGCCAGCTGTTCAGCGAGCCCGGCAGCGGCAGCGACCTGGCCGCCCTGCGGACGAAGGCCGTGCGCCACGACGACGGCTGGCACATCCAGGGGCAGAAGGTGTGGACGACCCTCGCCCAGCACTCCCGCTACGGCATCCTCCTGGCCCGCACCAACCCCGAGGCTCAGAAGCACCGCGGCCTGACGATGTTCGTCGTCGACATGGAATCCCCCGGGGTCACCGTCCGACCGCTGCGCCAGATGAACGGTCACCAGAGTTTCAACGAGGTCTTCCTCGACGACGTCGTGATCGACGATTCCGAACGTCTGGGCGACGTCGACGACGGGTGGCGTGTGGCCCTGACGACGCTGATGAGCGAACGGATGGCCGTCGGAGGTGGCGGCGGCGAGCTCGGGGTCCGCAGCGACGCCCTCGTCGCACACGCGGCGAGCCGGCTCCCCCAGCTGAGCGACGACCGGCGCAGGCTGACCATCGAGGCTCTCGGTCGCGTCCTGGTCGAGTCGCTCGCCGCGCGGTACACCGGGTACCGCCTCCAGACCAGCGTGGAGAGGGGCGGTCGCCCCGGACCGGAGGCCAGCGCCGGCAAGCTGACGGCCGTCCGGGTCGCGCACGCCACCGCGGACCTCGGCCAACGACTGCTCGGCGATGAAGCCGTGCTGGCCCGCTCGGTGGAGGGCGACTGGCGCTGGGCGACGTCTCAGGCCTCCACGCCAGGGATCGCGCTGGCCGGCGGCGCGGACGAGATCCTCCGCAACATCCTCGGTGAGCGGGTGTTGGGCCTCCCGCCGGACTCCGCTCGCGTGGCCCCCCGCCCGACGCCTCCTTCCGAGAGCAGGTAGACGACCGTGAACTTCGACATCGACGAGGAGCAGCGGAACTTCGCCGAGCACGCGCGCGACTTCTTCTCCGAGCAGGCCGGGCCCGGGACGGCCCGCAGGCTCCTGGACGAAGCAGGCGATCCTGCCCCGGGTCCCCGCGTGCTCGCCGAGCTCGGGTTCTCCTCCTTGACCATCCCGGAGATCGCCGGCGGCGTCGGTGCCGAGCTGCTGAACATGGCGCTCGTCGCAGAGCAGGCCGGACGGCAGCTGGCCGGGCCCTCCCTCGCAACCGCGGCCCGGGTCGCGGTGCTGCTCGAGGGCGACGAGGGCCGGTTGCGCGACGTCAGCGAGGGACGCACCGTCATCGCGGTCGTGGACGGCTCTCCCGCGGGCTCCAGCCCGTCGATGGACGCCCTCAGCGCGACCCACTTCCTCGCTCTCGACGGCGAGGACCTCCTTCTCGGCGAGGGGCGGGTCTCCCCCGGCGAGCCCATCGACGCAACCCGCGGGCTCGGCTTCGTCGAACTGACCTCGTCGGAAGTCGTCTGCCGGGACGCCCGGGAGCGCTGGGAGCGGGCCAGGCAGGTGGCGTGCGTCGTCCTCGCGGCGGAGGGCCTCGGGGCCGCGGACCGCGTCGTCGAGCTCGGCATCGAGCACGCACGGAGCCGGGAGACGTTCGGTCGACCGATCGGCGCGTACCAGGCCGTCAAGCACCGGCTCGTGGACGACTGGGTGGCGGTGAACCAGCTGCGGTCGCTCGTGTGGTGGGCAGCGTGGGCGGCCGACCACGCGCCCGAGCAGCTCCCCCTCGCGGCGTCGGCGGCCAAGGCCTACTGCGCCACCACCTTCGAGACGGCGTGCGAGACGCTCATCCACGTGCTCGGCGGCATCGGGTTCACCTGGGAGCACGACGCGCACCTGTACTGGCGCCGCGCGAAGGTCGACCGCCTCCTGCTGGGTGACGAGAGCGAGCACCTTGCTGCCGTGGCTCTGCAGAGCATCTCGGCCGCCACCCGGGCGGTCAGCGGTGAGACCGGGACCACCGAGGTCGTCCCTGTGTGAGCTGAGGTCCGGACCGGCCGCGGAGCGGTCCGGCGAGGCCGCCCGCGGCCGATGCACCACCTCGAGGTCCCCCTCGCTGATCGCGCCGCCGTCAGGATCTCGTCGTCGGGTTCCCCAGGTCGACATCCAGCACGGTGCGGAGGCGATGAGGCCTGCGCTGCCGACGTCGCACGCGCACCGGCACACCGGACAGCTCAGACATGAAGCTGAGCGGCTCATGACCCGTGCGCAGGGAGCTGGCCCGCGTGCTCCGCAGCCGTGGCTCATGGCGACCACATCTGGCCGGAGGTCGTCGTCCACCTCGGAGGCGGGCTTCGATCCGGTCGCACGCTGCGGGCAGCGGCCGGGGACTGCAGGCGGCAGATCGCCGCGTCGGTCAGATGTAGTAGCCGCCGTTGACGGCGATGTTCTGACCCGTCATGAACCGTGCACCGTCGCTGACCAGGAACGTGATGACCGGTGCGATGTCGCGGTCGGGATCGCCGAATGTGCCGCCGAGCGGCACCTTCTGGCGGATCAGCTCGTCGTAGGCCACCTTCTCCTCCTCCGACAGCTTGTTGCGGTGCTTCTCGAGCATCGGCGTCGCCGCCGACGGGTGGATCACGTTGGCCCGGATGCCGAACGGTGCCCACTCGACCGCGATCGAGCGCGTCCACGCCGTCACGGCGCCCTTGGATGCTGCGTACGCAGCGCCGTTGGGGTAGGCCGTCAGT
Organism: Geodermatophilus sabuli; assembly: GCF_900215145.1. Classification (GTDB taxonomy): domain Bacteria; phylum Actinomycetota; class Actinomycetes; order Mycobacteriales; family Geodermatophilaceae; genus Geodermatophilus; species Geodermatophilus sabuli. The sequence continues at coordinate 228,495 of NZ_OBDO01000003.1, forward strand.
GCGGCCGAGGACGCGAAGTTCGCAATGCTGCTCCGCTCCCCCTTCTTGAGATGCGGGAAGGCCGCCTGGTTCGTCAGCATCGGCCCGCGGGCGTTGACGTCCATCGCGCGCGCCCAGTCCTCGTCGGTGAGTTCCTCGGCCGGTCCCTGCACGAGGATGCCCGCGACGTGGACCAGGGCGTCCAGGCCCCCCAGGTTGCCGGCGGCCTGGTCGACCACTGAGAACACCTCATCGCGGTCGGTGGTGTCGCACCGGAGGAATCGTTGACCGGCGGCCTCGGCTACGGCCGTACCCGTCTCCTCGGCGAGGTCGAGCGAGACGACGGACGCCCCTGCTGCAGCCAGCGAGCGGACGCAGGCGGCGCCCACCCCACTCGCTCCTCCTACGACGATGACCTTCTTGTCCATGTGGTCCTCCTGCGCTTCGTGGTCTGGTCCCTTGTGCCCGGCACCACCGGCGTCCTGTCGATGGGCAGTCACCGACCGAGGCGACGAGAGGGGCCGGTCCCCGGCTCGAGATAGTGCTTGCGGCTCAGCCGCAGCAGCTCCTCGTTGGCGGGCATCCCCTCGTGCTGCCTCATCTCGGCTACCATCCGGTCGCGCCGCTCGGTCATCGTCGACCGGTCCGCCGCGGCGAGGGCCTTCCGCAACTCATCGGCGGTGAGGTCGGTGCAGTACGCCGGCGTCCCCGGCTGCTGACGCCATGAGTCGGCGATCGGGCCTGCGTCGACGGGATCGAAACCCGTCGTGTCCACGAACCTCATCGCGGTGGCCTTGGCCTGGGGATCGTCGCCGGACACGGCGAGAGCGATCCGCCCTGGTGCGCCGGGCGGACTCGCCTTGGTCATGAAGCTGCCGGCGAGGGTGTTGTTCCACGCCTTCACGATGGGTCGCCCCAGTTGTTCCTGGACCCATTCGCTCTCGACCCGCCCGTCCTCGACGGCCTGGATCAGCCCGTCCTTGAAGGAGAAGTAGTTCGACGTGTCGATGACGATGACGTCCTGCGGGGCCCTGCTGATGACCTCGCGCAGCGAGGGCACTCGGGGAAACGGGACGGAGGTGATGACGACCTGCGCGTCCTCGGCGGCCTCAGCTGCGTGCGCGGCCGTCGCTCCGATCTCCTCGGCCAGATCGCGCAGCGTTTCGGGACCTCGCGAGTTGGCCAGCGTCACCGCGTGGCCGTCGGCGCTCAACCGTCGGGCGATCGTCCCACCGATCCTGCCGGCGCCCAGGACTCCGATTCTCACCACTGGCTCCTCTGGTCGGTCGTGTTCGGTGCCGGGGTCGTCGTCGACGGGTCTCCGCGACCGGCTCGCCGAGGTAGGCGGCGTGCAGCCGGGCGTGGCCCACCTCGGAGGCGGGGGCATCGCTGAGCGCCTTGCCGATCGCGAGCATCTGTCTCTGACCGGTGGATGTCCCGGCTTGCGTCGTCGTCGAGTGGAGGCGGGCAGCCGTGTCCCCGGCGCCCGCTCAGCGGTTCCAGGTGCTCCAGCGGAGCGGACTGGACTCGAAGCTCCTCGGCTCCCCTGCCAGAGCGACCTCGGTGTGCAGGATGTGACCGGTGGCAGGATCGAGGTAGCTACGGGTCTCGACGCCGTCGGCGACCGCCTCCACCAGGACGGGGCAACCGTCGGTCCAGTGCGCAGGCGCGTGCGCCAGGACCGCGCCGGATCGGGCGCTCACGGCGACGCCGCCCCGCTGGTCCACACCGGGCGCAATGGGGAGCGCCGGGGATGACGCCAGCTGTTCCGCGTCCACCTGACCCGGCTCCGTCGCGGCCGCCCGCGCCGTGGCCAGCCGTTCCTGCAGGAGTGCGGTGCGGTGCGACGTCGTCCCGTCCGAGACGTCGACGCCGTACACGGCACGGGCCTCGTCGGCCGAGATCAGCCCCGTCTCGACGTCGTTCAGGACGGCGGCGACCTCGCGGTCCAGGGGATCGCCCCAGCCTCCGCCGCCGGCCGCCTTCACCGCGAAGCTGTGCCCCTCCGGCAGGCTGAATCCCTGGGTGAGCGTCCCGATCGGGGTGACCTCGCCCTCGGGGCCGTGCAGTTCGATCGACGTGCCACGTCCGGGCGATCCCCCCGCGGTGCCCGGCAGGGGGATCTGACCGTGACCACCGATGGCCGCCCCACTCACATGGGGTGACCCGTCGACGGTGAACGCGAGGTCCACGCCGCAGCCTCCCCGGTACCGCCCGGCACCGGAGACGCCGGAGGAGCGCCGCCGGTACTCGAAGCGGAGCGGATACCAGGATTCGCTGACCTCGACGTCGTTGGTCTGGATGGCCGCCTGCTGACCGACCAGGTAGAAGTTGAAGTCCGTGCCGTCGCGGTCGTTGCCGGCGGGCGAGCCGACGGCCGTGCCGTCGATCATGATCCACGAGTCCGTGGCGCCGGTGAGGCCCTGGCCGGAGAAGGTGACGACCTGGTTCGCCGACATCGTCTGCGAGCTGGACAGGAAGGGCCGGCTCAGGCTCGCCGGCGATGCGGCGACGGCCTGGTGGAACGTCCGCTGCGCCGCCTCGCTGGCGTCGTGCGAGGCGATGATGTGCGCGGCGCCGACCGGTGCGGGGTGCGTGCAGTTCAGCAAGCTGCCCACGGGGCAGTGGACCTCGAGGGCCTCGTAGAAGCCCTGGTTGAGGGGGACGTCCCGACCGATGAAGCGCTGGAGCTCGACGCCGATCTTGCCCTTGACGATGTACTCCTTCGAGTTGAAGAAGTGGGTGGTCTGGGGCGCCGTGCCGGTGAAGTCGAACCGGATGGAGTCGCCGTCGACCGTGGTGGTGCACGGGATGCGGAATCGTTCGTCGTTCCACTCCGCCCAGCTGGTCGACCGGTAGACGCCGTCCTCGATGAGCGCGATCTCGCGTCGGACCGCTGCTTCCGTCCGCCGGTTGAGCTCGTCGAAGCCCTTCTGGAGCGCGTCGACACCGATCTGGTCCGCCAGCTGTTGGAGCTTGGCCGCTCCGACGTCGACGCCGGCCGCCAACCCGCGGATGTCCATCTCCACGAGATGAGGCATGCGGACGTTGTTGAGCAGGATGTTCCACGGATCGCGGCGTTCCACTCCCGCTGCGGTGATCTTCACCGCCGGCAGCCGGATGGCCTCCGAGAAGCAGTCGGTGGCGCTGGGCGCGAAGGACCCCGGCTGCATGCCTCCGACGTCCACGACGTGCGCCGAGTTGGCCATCCAGGCGACGAGGCGCTCCTCGGCGAACACCGGCCGCATGATGAACACGTCCTGCGCGTGGAGCCCACCCCCGCGGTGGGGGTCGTTGGCCAGGAACACGTCGCCGTCCTGGATGTCGTCACCGTGCTCGGTGAAGACGCCCGCGATCGCGTTGGTCGCCGCGTAGAAGTGGTAGGCGATGTGCCCGCCGCCGGTCACCAGCAGCCCCTTGCCGTCGAGCAGGGTGCAGGAGTAGTCGCCCCCCTCGACCACCAACGGGCTCACTGCTGTGCGCTTGATGGTCGCGGCGCCCTCGCCACAGATCGCGTCGAGCTGGTGGCGAAGGACCTCGAGCGCGATGTTGTCAAGCTGCATGGGGACGCACATCCAATCGAAGGGAGCCGCGCTCACCGACCGTGAGTACGGCTTCGCGGGGAATGAAGACGGTGGTGTCGACGTCGTCCGCGAGGGCCGGGCCGTGGATCCGGTCGCCCGGGACCAACTCGGGCGTCCGGTAGCACGGGACCTGCTCGCTGCCGTTCCGGTCCAGGAACACCGTGCGGTGTGACGACGGCTGGGGGACCCCGTCGGTCCTGGACGCCGCAGCGAGCGGGAACGTCGCCCGGGGCAGACGCCCGGTTCCGACGGCACGGAGGAACGTGATCTCCAGCTGTGCATGCCTGGCGATGGCGCCCACTCCGTAGCGGGCCGCGTACTGGCGGAGGAAGGCGGCGCGGATCGCCTCCGGGTCGAAGCTCGTACCGTCCAGTGCTACCGCCACCTCGGAGGTCTGCCGGAAGAACCGGACCCCGATGTCGTGCGTCACGGCGCGATCACCCTCGGGCACCCCGTCGTCCCCCACGTCCTGGAAGACAGTCGCGCCGAGCCGCTTCAACTCGGCACTGATCTCCTCCGCATCGGCCTTGTCGAGCAACACGGCTGCGGACTTGATCCGCTGCCGCCGCACGTCGGCCGAGGCGGCACCGAAGGCGGACAGGACGGATGCCGCCGGCGGCACGACCACCCGCGGGATGTTCGTCTCCGCCGCGATGCTCGACGTGAAGAGTCCTCCGCTGCCGCCGTAGGAGATCAGCGCGAGCCGGCGGGGGTCGAGGCCACTGGAACCGGCGTGCAGACGGGTCGCCTTCGTCATCTCGGCGAGGGCGATCTCCCGGATGCCCCATGCGGTCTCCTCGGCGGAGAGGCCCAGGGACTCGCCCAGCGTGGCGCACACGCGCACGGCCGCCTCGCGGTCGAGGGTCATCGTTCCCCCGAGGAAGCTGGTCGGATCGATGTAACCGAGCACCACGAGGGCGTCGGTGATCGTCGCCTCCTGCCCGCCGTTGCCGTAGCACGCCGGCCCCGGCCATGCCCGTGCCGAACGGGGGCCCACCCGCAGGAGCCCGCGACCGTCGACCCACCCGATGGACCCACCGCCCGAGCCGATGGACAGCGTGTCGACCCGTGGCTGGGCGACGATCATCCCGTGCAGTTCGCCGCGCTCCGAGCGCTGGGGCTGGGAGTCGGCGATCACGGCGAGGTCGAAGCTGGTCCCGCCCATGTCGCCGCAGATCGCGTCGGTGATGCCCTCGTCGGAGCACACCTCGGCCGCCGCCATCACGCCGGCCGCGGGCCCGGACGCCACCAGGACGACGGGCGACCGGCGGGCCTCGGCGAGGGTGACCGTCCCGCCGCTGGTCTGCAGCAGCAGGAGTGGGACGCGCAGACCGGTGTCGGCGAGCTGCTGCGCGAGGGCCTCGATACCGTCCAGCGTCGTGCTCGTGACGGCGTTCAGGACGGCGACCAGGGTCCGCTCGTACTCGCGGATGCTCGGGTGCATCTCGACGCCGCTGAACACCGGCAGATCGGGGAACTCGCGGCGGAGGAACTCGACGACGGAGAGCTCGTTCTGCGAGTTCTTGAACGACCACAGGAAGGAGACGGCGAGGGCCTCGATCCGGTGCGTCTCGACGAGATCGGTCACCGCGGCGCGGACCGCGTCGAGGTCGACGGGGACGAGGACCTTCCCGTCGCGGTCCACCCGCTCGTGGACGCCGACGACGGACGACCGCTCGATCGGGCTCCACGGCGGGACGAGGTAGCCGTCGATCGACACGCGACGAGAGCGCGCCATGGCGATCGTGTCCTCGAAGCCCGCTGTGGTGAGGAGACCGGCCCGGACCCCGTGCTTCTCGACCAGGGCGTTGGTCACCGCCGTCGTCCCCAGCCCGAAGCGCTCGACCTTGTCGAGGAAGTCCCCGAGCTCGAGGCCGATCTGGTCGGCCACGAGCTGGCACGCCCCGAGCACGCCGCGCCCGAAGTTCTGCGGATCGGTCGGCGACTTGGCCCGCCACAACGACTCACCGTCACCGCAGGCGAGGTCGGTGAACGTGCCGCCCACGTCGATCCCGACCGAGAATCCCCTTGATGCCGATGACGACACCTCGCTGACACTCATCACGTTCTCCTTGTCATCGTCATGGGCAGGCGTGGGCAAATCCGTACGTGGTGGCCCCGTCGGCCGCCTCCAGCAGCACCGCTCGCACCGGTGTGCCCGGCCTCAGGGCGCGCCCGCAGGTGCAGACGATCCGGCCGGGCAGCCGCACGCCCGCCGGCATGTCGACGGCGCCGGTCAGGTACGGCGTCATGCCGCGCCAGGGCTCGGGCAGGCTGACCCCACTGGCGGGCAGGTCCGAGACCGCCTCGTGCGCCCGGATCGCCACGTTCACGGTTCCCCGCGGGTCGATCGGCTCCCAGGCGTACTCGCCGCTCAGGCACACGTGACAGTGGGTCGAGAGGGGGAACCGGAGGGTGCGGCACTCGCTGCACCGCTGCAGGGACAGGTGGCCCTCGCGCAGCGAGTCCCAGAAGCCGGCGATGTCAGGGTGGACGTGCGGCGCCGGGCCCGGCGCCGCGTCGACGCGCTCCAGGGCGAACGGGTCTGGCGCTCCGCCGTCGATCGTCATCTCAGCGCACCTGCTCGTTGGTGAAGACGAGCGCGTCGCCCCACGGGGTGCCCCACTGCAGCGCCCGGGCGCCGGTGATCTGCCGCGGGCCGGCTTCGCCCCGCAGCTGCCGGACCATCTCGAGCATGTGCCCGTAGCCGTACAGGTGGCCCTCGGCGAGGCTCCCGCCGGAGGTGTTCATCGGCAGCGGCGAGTCCAGGCCGATGCCCTTGTCCCGGCAGTAGGCGGCCGCTTCACCGGCGGCACAGAACCCCCAGCGTTCCAGTGCCATCCAGATCTGCGGCGAGAAGGGGTCGTAGGTGTAGAAGCCGTCGAGGTCGTCGCGGGCGATGCCCGCCCTCTCCAGCACCGGGAAGGTCTTGGGGGCCACGTAGTCGTAGCTCGGGCTCACGCCGGCGCCGAGGCCGGGGCGGGAGAAGAACACGTAGTTGTCGCGTCCGGACTGGATGCCCTGCATGCCTGCGATGTGCACGACGGGCCGGCCCACGTCTGCAGCGCGTTCCGCCGTCGTCACGAGCAGGCAGGTCGAGGCGTCGACCATCTCGCAGATGTCGGACTGGCGCAGGGGCCCCATCAGCTCGGGCTCCGCGAGGTACTGCTCGACGCTGAGTTCGCGGTCCCTCAGCACCGCCATGGGGTTGTCGTGCGCGAAGGCGCGCAGGGTGACGGGGATCCGGGCGAGATCTGCCGCCGTCGCCCCGTAGCGGTCCATGTACTGCTGCGCGGCCAGAGCGGCACCTGCGCCCGCGCCCGGCGTGCCGTGGATCGTCCAGTTGCCGTATGGGCCGCCGCCGTCGCGCAACGCCTCGTCGACCGCGCCGAGCGAGGTCGGCATCTGAGGCAGCTTGCGGGCATAGCCCTGGGCGGCCACGTGGCTGTTGACCACGGCGACCACCTCGGCGACCCCCGTGGTCACGGCCATGGCCGCCTGCTGGATCGCCGTCGCGGTCCAGCGGCCGTGGGTCCACAGCTGGCTGACCCAGGTCAGCTCGAGGCCGGCGGCCACGACGAACTCGTCGTAGTCGACCCCTCGCGGGGACCCCCAGGCCGTCACGAGGCCGTCGACGTCCGCCTTGTCCAGATTCGCGTCCCGCAGGGCGGCACGGAAGGACTCGAACTGCAGGCGCAAGGGACTGCGGCCCGGGTCCTTGCCGATGACGTCGCTGGTGCCCAGGCCCACGACGCAGGCGTTCAGCTGCACGGCTCGGGTCTCCTCTCGGCGGGGACGGGCGTCGGCGCTGTGATGTCCTGGCACAGACCTCGTCTCGGCGTGGCTGCCATCACACGGCGACGAGCTAACTAGACAGCCAACTAGTAATTTCGTCAAGGGGGCCACCCGGACTCCACTGGCGGGCGCGGGGGTTCGGCGGTGACCCCTCACCGAGGCGGCCTCTCCCGAAATTAGCTGGTTGACAAACATCAATGTGGCCCCATCATGGAGCGCATGGACTTTCCCCCGGTCGGACGAGGTTGCCGACGTCGGCCATCCTCGGGTGGACAGCCGGGGCGGTCGAGGAGGTACGGCTCGTGAACGAGAAGGACACGCCCGATCTCGATTCCTTCCCCGTGATCGCGAAGGGCAAGAAGTACGAGGACTTCACGCTCGACCAGACGATGGCCCACCACTGGGGCCGGACGCTGACCCAGGCGGACAACGTGGCCTTCTCGACCGCCACCTGCGCCTGGCTGCCGCTGCACCTCAACGTCGAGTACGCGCGCTCACAGGGGCACCGGGACATGGTGGTCAACCCCATGCTGGTGCTGTGCACTGCCGTCGGGCTCTCGGTCGAGGACCTCAGCGAGAGCGGCGGACCCTTCCTCGGCATCGACGACTGCGTGTTCCTGCGTCCGGTCTACCCCGGGGACACCATCACGGCCAGGTCGCGCGTCGTCGCGATGCGGACCTCCGCGAGCAAACCCGGGGTCGGCATCGTCACCTGGCACACCACAGCGTCCAACCAGCACGGCGAACCAGTGGTGGAGCTCGTCCGCACCAACCTGGTCGCCGCACGTGGCGACGCCCCATCCAACCCCAACGGGAGGAAAGACCTTGCCTAGCAGCCGGCTCCGACGCAGTGAGCTCTCGACCCCGGGCGTCAGCCCCAAGATGATCGCGAAGGCGGCTGCGAGCGACGCGGACCTGGTCTTCCTCGACCTCGAGGACTCCGTCGTGGCGTCGGAGAAGGAGGCGGCGCGGCGCAACATCATCGACGGCCTCAACGGTCTCGACTGGGGGAAGAAGACGCGTGCCTGTCGCATCAACCCCGTCAGCACGGAGTGGTGCCACGGCGACCTGATCGAGGTCGTCTCCGAGGCCGGCGAGAACCTCGACGTCGTGATCGTGCCCAAGGTCTACGGGCCCCGGGACGTCTGGTTCGTCGACGACCTGCTGACCCAGCTGGAGACCCGGCTCGGCCTGGAGGTCGGCGGCATCGGCCTCGAGGTGCTGATCGAGGAGACCAAGGCCCTCGCCCGCGTCGAGGAGATCGCGTCGTGCTCTCCGCGTCTGGAGGCGCTCATCCTCGGGGTCGGTGACCTCTCGGCGAGCCAGGGGATCCGTCTGGGCCACATCGGCGGTGGCGCCGAGGACGGTTACGGGTACCCCGGCGACGTCTGGCACTACGCGCGCAACCGCATGATCGGGGCTGCGCGGGCGAACGGCCTGGACGCGGTTGACGGACCGTACGGCGCGATCAACAACCCGGTGGGCTACGAGCGCGAGGCGAACTGGGCGGCCACGCTGGGCAGCGTCGGCAAGTGGGCCATCCACCCCAGCCAGATCCCGATCGCCAACCAGGTCTTCGCGCCGACGCAGAAGGAGATCGAGCGCGCCACCGCGGCCGTCCGCGCCGTCCAAGAAGCCGAGAACGCCGGCCTCGGCGCAGCCTCCTTCCAGGGCCAGATGATCGACGCCGCCACCGCGCGCATCTTCGACGGGGTCCTGGAACGGGCCCGCCTCTGCGGTGTCGCATGACGGTGCCCGCCGCCTCCGGCCCCCTGAACGGGATCAAGGTGCTCGACCTGACGTCGATGCTCGCCGGCCCCTTCACGACCATGCTGCTGGCCGATCTCGGCGCAGACGTGGTGAAGGTGGAGCCCCCGTCGGGTGATCGGACTCGCGCACTCGGCCCGCTCCGTGAAGGCGACGACCCCGAGCAGGCGCTGGGCGGGTACTTCCAGTCGGTCAACCGGGGCAAGCGCAGCGTGGTTCTGGACCTGAAGAGCGAGGCAGGAGCGGCCGAGTTCCGACAACTGGTCCGGGTCGCCGACGTCGTCGTCGAGAACTTCTCCTCCGGCGTCATGGAGCGCCTGGGCCTGAGCTACGAGGAGCTCGCCCTGGTGAACCCCCGTCTGGTCTACGCGGCCCTCCGGGGCTTCGGCGACGCCCGGTCGGGGAAGAGCCCCTACGAGACCTGGCCCGCCTTCGATGTCGTCGCCCAGGCCATGGGCGGCTTCGCTGGCATCACCGGCCCCGTGGGGGGGCCTCCCTCGAAGGCTGGTCCGGGGATCGGGGACATCTTCCCCGGCACGCTGCTCGCGTTGGCCGTCCTGGCCGCCGTACGGCACGCGGAACGGACCGGCGAGGGGCAGTTCGTCGACGTCGCGATGTACGACGCGGTGCTCGCCCTGTGCGAGCGCATCGTCTACCAGCACTCCTACCTCGGCGTCGTCCCGCGGCCCATGGGCAACGGACACCCGCTGCTGGCTCCGTTCGACATCATGCAGACCCTCGACGGCTGGATCGCCGTCGCCGCCCCCAGCAACAACCACTGGCGGATCCTCGCCGAGGCCATGGACCGACCCGACCTCGTCGACGACCCCCGCTTCATCGACAACGGGTCGCGGGTGGCACACGTCGGCGAGGTGCGCCGGATCCTCGGCGGCTGGCTCGCCGGACAGCCCACCGCGGCCGTGGTTGCAGCCCTCGGCGGCAGGGTGCCGATCGGGCCGGTCAACGACGCGGCCGACATCTTCTCCGACGAGCACGTCCACCTCCGGGAGATGCTGGTCGAGGTGGAGCAGCCCGGCTCCGACACGCCGGTGACGATCGCCGGCTCCCCGATCAAGTTCAGCGCCACCCCGTCCCGGGTGAGGGGACGAGGTCCCAAGCTCGGCGAGGACGCCGTGGGGCCCCTCCTGGACGAGTGGGCGGCCTCGGGTCTCCCCCACGATGCTGCCCCACGAGCCGACGGGAACGACGATGCCGGTTGACCACGACTCGGTGCTGGGCCCCTGGGGCTGGTTCGAGGACTTCTACCCGGGCCAGCAGATGCGCCACTCCCGTGCGGCCACGGTGGGCGAGGTCGAGGGCAGCGGGCCGGCCAAACAGGTGATGAACACCGCGCAGGCCCACTTCAACGACCACTTCCTGACCGGGTCACCCCTCGGCGACGAGCGCCTCGTGTTCGGCCTCGCCACGGCCTCCCTCGTCTACGGCCTGGCCTCACAGGACACCGCCGAGCACGCCGTGGCCGAGCTCGGGTGGTCACGGCTGCGATTCCGCGCACCGGTGCACCACGGCGACACCATCGAGGCCTTCACCGAGGTCGTCTCGGTCGAACCCGGCAGCGACGACCGCGACCCGGGGACGGTGGTGTTCCGGCACTGGGGGCGCAGGCACGACGGCGTCGTGGTCTTCGAGGGCGAGCGGTCGACCCTCGTGCGGCGTCGCTGCTCCTGATTGCCCTGCCGTACCAACAGCGACTCGAGGAAGACGCGCCGGGCCGCGGTGCGGAGGAGGCACTCACGATGAGCGGGTCGTCCAGTGGCGTCGACGGTCGGGACGAGGCGAGCACGTCGCCCGAGCGGACGCTCACGAGTCAGGTCATCGCGCGCGTCCGGAGCATCGACCACCGCCGCGAGGACGTCGTCACGAGTGCGCTCCACTGCATCCTCGACACCCTCGGCGTCGCGATCGGCGGTGTGCACGAGCCGGTGACCACGAACGTGCGGGCCGAGGCGCTCGACGAGGGCGGCGCGCCGCGCGCGACACTGTGGGGCACCGGCGAGCGGGTGTCCCGGCCGCAGGCGGCCCTGGTGAACGGCACCGCCGCGCACGCCCTCGACTTCGACGACGTCAGCGCCCTCATGGAGGGCCACCCCTCGGCACCCCTCCTGCCCGCACTCCTGGCGGTCGCCGAGGGAGCCGGCACCACCGGCGAGCAGCTCGTGGGCGCATTCGTGGCGGGGTTCGAGACCGAGGCGTTGGTCGGTCGACTGATGTCCCCTTCGCACTACGCCCGCGGTTTCCACGCGACGGCGACCGTCGGCGCCTTCGGAGCGGCGGCAGCCGGAGCGCACGTGCTCGGGCTGGACGAGCGCGCGTGGGCGCACGCCTTCGGGATCGCCGGATCGCGCGCTGCCGGCCTCAAGTCGATGTTCGGCACGATGTCCAAGCCCCTGCAGGTCGGGGTCGCGGCGGAGAACGGGCTTCGGGCAGCCACCTTGGCTGCCCGGGGGGTCACGGCACATCCCGACGTCCTCGGGACGGCTCAGGGCTTCCGGGACACGCAGTCCGACGCCGGCGGCACTCCGGCGGCGTGGGGCTGGACCGGGCCGGCCGTCACCGACGTCCTGTTCAAGTACCACGCCGCGTGCTACCTGACGCACTCGGCCATCGAGGGCGGACTGTCCATGCGTTCCGCCGGCGTGACGCCGGAGCACGTGGAGTCCGTCGACGTGCTGGTGCCGGCCGGGCATCTCCGGGTGTGCGACATCGCGGAGCCCTCGACCCCGCTCGAGGGCAAGTTCAGCCTGCGCTTCACCACCGCCATGGCGCTCGTGACCGGCGACCTGACCGAGCAGGCCTTCACCCCGGCCTCGCTCGCGGACCCGGTCGTCGTGGCGCTGCGCGACCGCGTCCGGGTCAGCGCCCGCACCGACAGCGACAGCCGGTCCTCCATCGTTCGGGTGACCTGCACGGACGGGACCGAGCGCGTCGCGGAGGTCGACGTCAACCGGCCGACCCCCGCGGGCCAGTTGGACCGGCGCTGGGTCTCGCTGGTCACCAAGTTCCACTCGCTCGTCGACCCCGTGGTGGGTGCGAACGCGGCCGACCGCATCGTGGCGGAGGTCGCCGGGCTCCCGACCGCGGGCAGCGTCGAGCCGCTCCTCCGCGCGGTCGCCGGGGAGGCCGGCGGCACACCCGGCCGCTGAGACGGCAGACCTACTCGAACGGGCCGACGACGCAGGCGTGCGCGAACCCGTGGACGCGGGTGGTGCTCGTCGTCTCCAGGCTGACCCCGCGGACCCTGGTGCCGGGTGAGCGGGCCGCGCCGCAGTCGCAGACGATCCTCCCCGGCAGACGAAGGCCACAGTCCAGGTCCACGGCGCCCGTGAGGTACGGCGTCAGCTCCAGCCACGGTGGCTCGAGCCCGATCCGGGGCATGCCCTCGGTCGGACGGGCGTTCTCGACGACCACGTTGACGCTCCCCCGCGTGTCGATCGCCTCCCAGGCGAACTCGGGGCTTAGGCAGGAGTGGCACACGGGGGCCACCGGAAACCGCAGCGTCCGGCACCCGCCGCAGCGCTGCAGGGACAGCTCACCGGCGGCGATGGAGCTCCAGAACGGTTCGATCTCCGGATGCACCAGCGGCGCGAGCCCGCGGCCACGACCCGCCAGCGGGATGAGTCCGGTCGCGCCCGTGTGCGTCGACATGGTCAAACCCTCTCGTTCGTGAGGATCAGCGAGTCGCCCCAGCCGTTGGCCCACTGCAGGGCGGCCGCACCGTCGACCTGTCGGTCGCCGGCGGCACCGCGGAGCTGACGGGTCATCTCGATGATGTGCCCGTAGCCGAACAGGTGGCCCTCGGCCAGCAGACCCCCGTTGGTGTTGATCGGCAGCGGCGAATCGATGTCCATGCCCCGCTCGCGGACGAGTGCTGCCGCCTCCCCCGGGCCGCAGAAGCCCCACCGCTCGAGGGCCATCCACACCATGTGGGCGAAGGGGTCGTACAGGTAGAGCGCGTCGATGTCGTCGCGGCTGATGCCCGCCATGCCGTAGACCGGTGACGTCGGGGGCGCCACGTAGTCGTAGACGGGGCTCACCCCCGAGCCGAGCCCGGGGCGGGAGAAGAAGACGTAGTTGTCCCGGCTGGCGTGTATCCCCTCGATCCCCGCGATGCGGACGAAGGGCACGTCGAGGTCGGCCGCGCGCTCGGACGTCGTGACGAGGAGCGTGGTCGCCCCGTCCATCATCGTGCAGATGTCGGGAACGCGCAGTGGTCCCATGACCGGGGGCTCGACCAGGTACTCCTCCGTGGTGAGCGGCGTGTCGCGCAGGAGCGCGAGCGGGTTCCGCGCGGCGTGCCGACGGTGGCCGACCGCGACGGCCGCGAGGTCGGCAGCGCTCGCGCCGTAGTGGTCCAGGTACTGCTGGGCGACCATGGCCGCCCCGGTACCGGCGCCAGGGCTGCCGTGCACGCTCCACCCGCCGTACGGGCCGCCGCCGTCGCGGAAACTCTCGTCGAGGCGGTTGTTGATGGCGGCGAAGTGCCGGCCGTAGCCGCGCTCCGAGACGTGGGCATTGGCCACGGCGACGCAGTCGGCCACTCCCCCGGACACCGCGAGCGCCGCCTGGGCCACGGCCGAGGCGGTCCACCGGCCGTGCGACCACAGTTGGCTGACCCACCGCACGTCCAGCCCGGCCGCGATGACGAACTCGTCGTAGTCGACGCCGTACGGCGCGCCCCGCGCCGTGACGATCCCGTCCACCGCGCCCTTGTCGAGCCCCGCGTCGTCCAGGGCCGCCTGGAACGCCTCGGACTGCAGCCCCAGCGGTGTCCTCCCGAGGTCGAGCCCGACGGCTCGACTGGTGCCGACGCCGACGATGCAGGCGTCCAGTGCCATGAGCGTCCTTCCGGAGATGAACAACGGCGCAGCTTGAGATGAGGTCGTCCACGTATGTCACCGCCCCGCTGTGCGGCAGCCGTCCGACCTCGCCAATCCTAGTTGATTGGCTAACAATGTCTAGACGGCAGCTCAACGACGCACCGTTCGTCACCGGCCTGCCCGGCGGCCCACCGGACTCGGCGCCGGCCTCAGCCGAGGTCGCGCAGCCGGTCACTCGAGGCCTGCCCGCGGCGGCTGACCACCGCGAACACCCCCGTCACCAGTACGACGGCGAGACCCATGCCGCCCAGAGTCCAGCGCAGGCCCACCGCGTCGGCCAGCACTCCCAGGGGGAGCGCGGCGATCCCGAAGGCACCCCAGCTCAGCATGATGAGCCCCTGGATGCGCCCGTGGTACTCCATGGCCGACCGTGCGATCAGCACGGACTGATCGGTGGTCTGGAACGCCAGCATCGCTCCGCCGACGACGAGCAGAGCGCCGACCGCTACCGCGAACAGCTGTGCGACCGCGAGCGCGCCAAGCGCCACCCCGCACGTCGCGCCGGCGACGATCATGACGCGCGTCTCGGAGCGTCGGTACGACCGCCGGCCGAGCAGGAGCCCGGTGACCACGGCGCCGACGGCCGATGCGGCCGACAGGATGCCGTAGCCGGCCGACCCGAGGCCGAACAGGTCGCTCGCAACGGTGGGCAGGAAGGCCAGGTAGGGCAGCCCGACGAGCGCCACGCCGAGGCCGCACAGGAGCGGGGCCAGGAGGTCGGGGCGCCTGCGGACGTAACGGAGGCCGTCAGCCAGCTCGGTCAGCGGCGAGCGATCCGACGCCTCTCCCACCCGCCGTCCGGGCGGCAGCGCCGCGGTGAGCAGCAGGCCGACGGACGAGAGCATCCCGGTGGCGAGGAACACCGCCGCGGTGCCGAAGCTCAGTGAGCCGATGACCAGCCCCGCGATCGCGGGTCCGACGACCCTGTTGACCTCGGCGTTGACGAGCAGCAGCGAGACCGCCACGGGGATGGACCCGCGGGGGACCAGTTCGGCGAGGAAGGCCATCCGCGCGGGGTTGAACAGAGCGAAGCCGACGGCCTGCAGCGCACTCGCGACCAGCAGCATCCAGTACTCGACGACATGAACTGCGACCGCGAGCCCGACCCCCGCGCTGCTGACCGCGAGGAGGGACAGGGCGACCTGCAGAACCAGCCGCTTCGGCAGCCGGTCGGCCGCCACCCCGCCCCAGGGCGTGGCCACCAGCATCGTCACGCCGAACGCGAGCAGGACGCCGCCGAGGGCGGCGTTGGACCCGGTCAGCTCGAATGCCAGCCACCCACGAGCGACCGTCTGCGCCATCACGCCGAGGAACACGACGGCGGCACTGACGTAGAGCACCAGGAAGGGCCTGATCCGGAGGATGCCCCAAGGCCCGAGCGGCGGCGCAGGCTCCGCCCTAGCGAGACCGACGCCTCCGGTCGACGGAAGGGCGGCAGGCTGTGCAGAGCTCCGGGTCCGCGCCGGGGGCTTCATGCGACCCCGCCCGTCAGCTCCAACGCCCGTCCGAGCTCCCGGTACTCGTCGATGAGTGCACGGCCGGGCCGTGACAGGACTTGGACAGCGACGTGATCGGCACCGCGGGCGTGATGCTCCGCGAGGCGGGTCGCGACGTCGGCACCGCTGCCGTGCAGGACGAGGTCGTCGATGAGCCGGTCGCTACCTCCGTCAGCCATGTCCTGGTCCGAGTACCCCAGCGCCTTGAGGCTGTTCAGATAGTCCTGTCGATGCAGGTATGGCTCATCGACGACGGGGCGCCCGATCGAGCGCGCCGATTCGGGATCGGCACTGAGGACGACCTTGTGCTCGGCTGCGAGGAAGGCATCCGCGCCCATGAGATCTCGAGCGTGGGCTGTGTGAGCCGGGGTGGTGAGGTAGGGATGCGCCCCACGTGCCCTTGTCGCCGCGAGAAGCAACATCCGGTCCCCCAGCCCGGCCAGAACTCTGCGGTCGACCGGCACGTGATGCGCGTCGAGCAGGTCCAGATACTGGTTCACCGCGGTGCACGGCTTGGCGTAGCGATCCCGGAAGCTCTCACGATGCCCGGCGCCGACGCCGAGCAGGAACCTGCCCGGAATGCGCTCCTCGAGCCGATGGAACGATCGCGCGACGACATCGGCATCGGTGCTCCACACGTTGACGATCCCGATCGCCACCGCGACCGCCTCCGTGGCCGTGAGCATCTCCTCAGCGACACGGAGATGGCTGTCCCTCGAACCACCGATCCAGAGGATCCCGTAGCCGGCCGCCTCGAGTTCGGCAGCGAGCTCAGGCGTCCACGCCCGTTCGACCTGCCACGCGCCAAACGTCGTCACCTTCTCCATGGGTCCTCCCCTCTCCGTTCCGTGCGATGACGACGTCCTCCGGCGACGGGCCGGAAGGTGACGTGGCAGGTGCTGGCTACTGGCTCACGGATCGAGCTTCTCCATGCGGACGGGGACCCCGTTGAGGATGGACATCCCCGCGATGGCCTCGACGTCGTCGGGGCTCACGAGATCATTGCTGTTGACGCCCCCGAATGAGTTCGAGCGCGTCCATGAGCCACCCTTGTGCCCCCAACCATTGGGCACGCTCACCACGCCCGGTCTGATGGTGTCGACGACGGCGATCGGCACCACGATGGATCCCGACCTGGACACGAGTCGGACGTCGGCGCCATCGCGCACCCCACAGGTTGCTGCGTCAGTCGCGTGTACGTGAGCCGCGAACCGGTACTCATCGGGATAGATGAGGCTCGCATTGTGCATCCACGTGTTCTGCGATCCCTTTTCCCGACGTCCGATCAGGCGCAGCGGCCATTCGTCGTCCGGCTCCGCGTAGTGACGCAGGGTCGCGACCTCCGACCGGAGCTGATCCGAGAACAGCTGCACGCACCCGTCCCGTGTCGGTAGACCACCGGTGAGTCTGCCGACCGGCACGGTGTCCCGAAGCGCGATCCCGTTGGGATGGTCGGTCACGAGGTCCTCGAACGTGAGCGCGTCCACGGGACCGTTCGCGAGCAGCCGATCGATGAGCTCGACCGGTGTCGGCCGTGCTCCCCGGGCATGGGCAGCGGCTTCGAGCTCCTTGTCGGGGCAGGATCCTCCCAGCCCCATCCGGCGAGAGACCTCGTCGAAGACCCACCACGAGTCTCGGGCCTGGCCCACGGGCGGGATGACCGCGCGCGTCGCGTACGCCGTCGGACGCAGTTGCATGTTCCCGGTGGTGACCGGATAGTCGCTGCGCTCGTACATGGTCGTCGCGGGAAGCAGGACGTGCGCGAAGCGGTTCGTCTCGTTCATGTAGAGGTCCAGGGCCATGCTGAAGTCCAGCTCCTGCAGCGCAGCCTCCAACCGACCGCCTCCACCGCCGCTGGTCAGGACCGAGTTGTTGCCGTAGACGACGAGCGCCCTGATCCGGTCCTCCCCCGGACAAGTGATGTCGGCGGCCAGACCAGCACTCGGCAGGCCGCCGGCGACCTCCGGCCGCCCCTCGACCCGGCTTCGCCGGCTGCCGGACCTCGGGCCGGGAGTCGCGGGAGTCAGGTCGATGGCCGCCCAGCCGGCCAGTAGTCCGCCGACCCGGTCGATGTTCCCGGTGAGCGCCAGGATGGTGTCCTGCAGGACGTTGGTCAGGGTGCCGAATCGCTGGGCGCAGGTGCCCGTTCCCCCGTAGACGATCGCCGAGCCCGCCGCGATGAACGCCCGGCCCACCTGGACCAGCGTCTCACGGTCGGTGCCGCACCTGTCCGCACAGTCATCGAGATCGAAGCTCGCTGCCAGAGCGGCGAATTCTCGACGGCCCGAGACCGGTGCCCCGCGCTCGGACAGCGCAGTTGCTTCGTCGCTCTCGCAGATGACCTTGCAGACACCCATGAGGAACCAGGGATCGGTGCCGGGGCGAATACCGATGTGCTCGTAGCGGTCCGCGGTGACGGTGCGACGTGGGTCGACGACGAGCACGCGACCGCCACGGGCGATGATCGCATCGAAGGCCTCGCGGGTCTGGGGTTCGCTCACCCTCGTACTGCGCGCTTGCAACGGGTTGGCGCCGATGATCAGGGCCAGATCCGTGTGCCACAGGTCGGGCCGGGGGAACCGGCTGACGTCGCCGTACAGCGCCTCGTTCGCCGTCAGCCGGGCGGCGCCGTCCTCGGCGTTGATCGTGTAGGTGCGGCTGATACCCAGCGCTGCGGAGAATCCTCGACCCCACAGGACGCCGCCCGAGTCGAAGAACGGCGGGTTGCCTCGGAGCATGGCTATGGCCTCGGGGCCGTGCTCGTCCCGCACTGCGGACAGGCGGGCTGTGCACAGGTCGAGCGCTTCGTCCCAGCTGATCGGGGAGAACTCTCCCGGTGGTCCGGTCCGCACCATCGGTGCGGTGATCCGGTCAGGGTCGTAGGTGAGCTCCACGAGCCCCTGGGGTTTGTTGCACGAGAACCCTCGCGAATGGACGTGCTCGGAGTTGGGGCGGACGCGCACGAGGCGGTCGCCATTCAACTCGGCGATGAGTCCGCAGCACGCCTCGCATATCCGGCAATAGGTGGACGTCGACGTCGTCCGCGCGCGCAGGAGGGAGTTCCGCGCTTCGGGCAGTTGGGACGGGGGCGGCAGCGGGGACTCGGCCATGTGTCCTCAGACCCTGGATGCCGGAACGGGGGCGAGGAGCGACTCGTCTGTCGCGGCGGCGTCCGCGAGGCCGGCGGCGCTGAGCATCGTCTCGACCCGGACCAGTTTGCGCCGCGGCCGGGGCGGGACGGCCGAGCGACCCTCCTCCCGCTCCCGGTCGTCGATGGCTCGCCAGCCAGTGAGACCGACGACGCGCGGCTGGCGCGCACGGATCGTGGCGTCCAGGGCGTCGCTCGAGACCGCCGGAGTGGCCAGTCGACCGGCTCGCAGGTCGGCGACCACCGCGTCGACCGTCTCCCTCGAGCAGACCTTGTTGGTCCCGATGACCCCGGACGGCCCTCGCTTGGCCCAACCGACGCAGTAGAGGCCCGGAACCACCCGGTCGGTGCCCTCCTCCACCAGCCGTCCCTCCACGTGCGCGAGAGTCCTGGTCGAGTGGTCGTACGGGAGGCCGGCGACAGGTGCGACCTCGTAGCCCACCGCGCGGAGCACCAGACCGGTGCGGATCACCTCGAGGGGCGCGTCGGCCGAGCCCGTCGGGCGCAGGCGGAGCGAGTCGACCGCGGCCGTCCCCGAGATCTGGACCGGCTGGACGCCGAACCGGAACGTGATGCGGCGGGCATCCGGGTGTCGCGGTGCGTCATCGCGCGCCAGTTGACGGAACAAGTCCAGCTTGCGTCGTCGGCTCGCTGACATGGACCGGCCCTGGTCGCGTGCGACGTCGTCGTGCAGCACCCGCACGTCGACCCCCCGCATCCGGCTCAGCTCCAGCAGCTCCGGAAACGTGCAGGCGGCGTCGGCCGGGCCGCGTCTTCCGGCGATCACGACCTCGCGGATGTTGCTGGAACGAAACGCCTCGACGGCGTGCTCGGCCATGTCCGTCGTGGCCAGCAGCTCAGCTGGGCGGGTGAGCACGCGGGCGACGTCCAGGGCGACGTTCCCGTTGCCCAGCACGACTGCCGTGTCACCGCTCAGGTCGAAGGTCCTGTCGGCGAAGTCGGGGTGCCCGTTGTACCAGGACACGAACTCGCGGGCGGAGTGGCAGCCGGGCAGCGCCTCGCCGTCGATCCCGAGCTTCCTGTCGTCAGCCGCACCGCCGGCATGGATCACGGCGTGGTGGCTCGCGCGGAGATCGGCGAGCGTGATGTCGGTGCCCACCTCCACGTTCAGGTAGCAGGTCACGTTCGGCCGCTCGAGCACGGACTGGAAGTGGTCGCTGACGAGCTTGGTGTCGGGGTGGTCGGGCGCTACACCGAACCGGACGAGACCGAACGGCGTGGGCTGGCGATCGAACACCGTGACCTCGATACCGCGCACCGCGCTCAGCGCCTCGATCGCGTAGCACCCTGACGGGCCGGTCCCGATCACCGCCACTTTCCCCCGGAGCGGGGCGGTCGCGGATCGTGCCGGCGCGGGCAGAAATCGTGGGGCCAGCGGCTGGTCGACGAAGTAGTCGCGGTTGAGCGCGACGAAGTCAGTCAGGTGAGCCGGGGGGTCCAGCTCGTCATGGATGGCCGAGACCGGGCAGGCGTACATGCAGGCCGAGCAGCCGATGCACGCGTCCGGGTCGATGTAGAGCTGCTCGGCCGTCCGGAACGCCGGGTCCTCGGGATGCGGCCGGATGCAGTCGACCGGGCAGACGTCGACGCAGGAGGCGTCGTTGCAGCAACCGGTGGTGACGACAAAGGCCACGGCTCACCGCTCTCGTTCGGTCGGGTCCTGAGCGGCTCGGCCCTCGGGGCGACGGAGCAGCGCGACCGCCGACCGAACATTCCATCGATGGGGTAACTAGTCAACAAGCAACTCTTGTGCCGACGGCACTCCGACGGGCAGGCTGTCGCCGACGAGACCGGGCTACGCGGGTCACGCGACCGCTGGCGAACGGTGGAGTCGGGCATGGGTTTCCGTTTCGAGCGAGATGTCATGGTCTCGATGCGCGACGGGTCACCCTTGCCACGGATGTGTGGATCGCGGACGGCGATCCGGCGGCGCCCTCGACCACCAGGCGGTGTTCTACGCGCCGGGAGCCGTGGTGTCCTGACCACCCACGACATCGGAGGAAAGTCCCGTGCGCGCAGCAGTCATCACTGCCCTGACCGGCCCGGACGCTGTCGAGGTCCGCGACGTCCCCGACCCCGTGGCGGAGCAGGGTCAGGTGTTGGTCGACGTGGAGTTCGCGGGCGTCGTCTTCCCTGACGTGCTGCAGACCCGCGGGGAGTACCAGCTGCGTCCCGAGGTGCCCTTCAGCCCGGGGTGGGAGGTCGCAGGAGTGGTGCGCGAGGACGCCGGCGGGTTCAAGGCCGGGGACCGCGTTGCGGCCATGCCGGTCATCGGCGGCTTCGCCGAAACCGTCGCGATCGATGCGGACATGGTCTTCCCGCTGCCCGACGGCGTCCCGTTCGACAAGGGTGCGGCCGTGCCCCTGAACTACCTGACCATGCATTTCGCGCTCCTGCACCGCGCACAGTTGAGGGCAGGTGAGACCGTTCTGGTGCACGGCGCCGCAGGTGGGGTCGGTACCGCCGCCTGTCAGCTGGCCGCCGCGTACGGCGCACGGGTGATCGCGGTGGTGTCCTCCCCGGAGAAGGGCGAGGTCGCCCGAGCCGCGGGAGCGCACGAGGTCGTGCCGGTCGAGGGCTTCCGCGACGAGGTCCGCCGGCTCACCGACGGCCGGGGTGTGGACGTCGTCGTGGACCCCGTCGGCGGTGACAGGTTCACCGACTCTCTGCGCTCTCTTGCCCGCGACGGCCGGCTCGTGGTCCTCGGCTTCACCGGCCGCGACATCCCCACGGTCAAGGTCAATCGGCTGCTGCTGACCAACACCACGGTGATGGGAGCGGCCTCCATGGAGTTCTGGCGGACCGAGCCGGGATATGTCGGCCAGCAGTGGCGCGACCTCATGCCTCTGATGGAGTCCGGCGCGATAGACCCACCGATCGGTTCGGTGTTCGCTCTGGACCAGGCTGCAGCAGCGATCGAGGAGATCGACCAGCGCCGAGCGGCAGGAAGGGTTCTTCTCCGCGTCCGCGAGGGGACGGCGTCCCGATGAGCGCCTTGCCGACCGGGAACGTCCGGGAGCCGACGCGCTTGCGGCACGGGCAGGCGTCGTCCTCACCATGCGGTGGGCGCGGCGTCGTCCGGCGCCGGTGCCGGTGGCTCAGGCACCTGGACGGCGGCTCACCATCAACCCGATCTCCCCTGCCTGAACCTCCTCGCGCTGGTTGAGCAGCGTGAATCGACGTCGGAGGATCCCCGCATCTTCCTTGCTGGTCAGCCGGGTGGCCAGGATCTCCCCCCGGCACCGCACCGTGTCGCCTACCCACAGCGGGCGCCGGAACTGCCAGCCGTCGATACCCAGCAGGGCGATCGAGCAGGATTCGAACACACCGAGCCGGGAGGCCAGCCCCATGGCCACGGGCAGCCCGAGGAGTCCGTGCGCGATTCGGTCACCGAACCGTCCGTGTTCTGCCGACTGCGCGTCCGTGTGCACCGGATTGGTGTCCCAGCTCCAGCCGGCGAACGACACGATGTCCGACTCGGTGATGGTGCGCCCCTGGCTCAGGAACACCTGACCGGGCTGGAAGTCCTCGAAGTAGTAGGCCACCGTGGCTCTCCTCCGTGAGTCGGCGGGTGCAGAACCGGCTGTCGGTGTGCAGTGAAGTCGACGGTGGACCACGGCACCCTGGGAACGGTTGGTGGAGTCACACTGCACCCAGAGCTCGAGCCGCGGCGACCAGGTCGGCGTTTCCGGGCGCGGGACTGCCGTCCGGGTGCAGGAGGGTGTCCTCCATGTCGATCCGGGACTCCAGCTTCCGCTGCACGGCGTACCCGGAGCACCGGCCTTGCGCCGTCGTCCATGCCGTGCAGCAGAACGGGCGCCGGGTCGGGGGTCCGGCCGTCCCGGCGGACGCTGACGGCAGCAAGCAGTTTCTCGGGCGGCTGCGACGGCATCGCCCCCTGGCTCGTCCCAGGGGCCGAGCCGATGAGCCCTCACGTCCTAGCGGATCGCCTCGTAGAGCGCGTCCATGGCCGCCAGGTCGAACTCCAGGCCGAGGTAGGACCGCACGAAGGCGAACGACAGCCCGCGGTCCGGGTCTGCCCAGCCGTACTGGCCTCCCTGGCCAGGATGCCCGAACCCGGAGTCCGCCAGGCCGAAGCGCATTCCCATCGCGCCCGAGAGCTGGAATCCCAGCGCCCAGCGCGTCGGCATTCCCCAGATCTCGTCGGGTCCGTCGAACTGCACACTCCCGGCCTTCTGCACCGCCTCCTGCGACAACAAGCGGACGCCGTCGAGCTCGCCGCCTTGCGCCAGGAGCTGGTACATGCGCGCCAGGTCACGGGCGGTGGAGATGCCGTCGGTTCCGGAGAGGGGGACGGTGATGCCCGGCCCGTCGTTCATGAACCGCTCTAGCTCGAGCACGACATTGGAGGTCCCGTCGGCCAGCACGGACTGGCCCAGCGGAGTGTCCGGCGAGGTGAAAGCCTGCTCGAACGCGAACCGATCGGGCTGCTGCTCGGTCGCCCTCGGAGGACTGATGACGTGAGCTCGGCGCTCGCCGAGCGAGCTCCCCTCTTCGGCGCCGATGCTGATGTCGATGCCCAGCGGTGTGGTGATCTCATCGCGGATCACGTCCCGCACCGACTTCCCCGTGATCCGTCGGATCAGCTCGTCCATCATCCAGCCGTAGGTGAGGGCGTGGTAGGTGGCCTTGGTACCTGGCTCCCAGAGCGGGGTGGCACCCGCGATCCGGCGTACGATCTCGTCCTCCTGGTCCCAGCCTGTTCCGTCCGGGCGCATGAAGTCCACATAGCCGGGGACCGTGATCACCCCCGAGGTGTGTGCGAAGACGTGCCGGACGAGGACGGCGGTCTTCCCGGCAGCGGCGAACTCCGGCCAGTACGTCGCGACGGGCTCATCGAGGTCGAGCAGTCCACGGTCGACCAGGATGTGCCCCGCCAGGGCGGCTATCCCCTTGGTGGCCGACATGATGACGGCCGGGGTGTCCTCCTGCCACGGCCGCCCCGGTGCGGCCTCGCCCAGCCAGAGGTCGACCACGAGCTGCCCGTCCTTGTAGGCGGCGAAGGCTGCTCCACCTGGTTGAGCGGCGGCGGCGGCGAAGGCGTCGCGGACCGCTTCGAATCCCGCCTCCACGAAGCCGCCGATCGAGGAGGACTCCACCGTTCCCGTGCCCATGTCAACCACCTGACGTTTCGCGCCGCAGCCCGGTGCTGCCGGCTCGCTGCCCTCGTCGTGTGCTGTGCGTCGCACCACTGACGGCAGCGCGATCCAGGGGGTCAGGGGCACCACGACCTCGTTCCCCCCGTCGATCAGGGGCGCCAAGACCATCCCATCGGGATGCTAGCTAGTCAACAAACAATTCCTGTGGAACATCGGGTCACCTGTAGAGCAACCGGCTGAGCCGGACCAGGAAGTCCGGGCTCAATTCGGCCGTGGGGTCGCCCATCAGCTCGTGGATGACGGTCATCACCAGGTCCCTTCGCTTGGGCGACCGTGTCGCATCTGCTGCCGCCAGGGCGCCGGGCAGCTCCTGCTGGGTGAGGTCGGTGACGTAGCAGGGCGCGCCGGGCTCCTGCCGCCACGACTCGGCCAGGGTCCCGGCGTCAACTGCGTCGAGACCGGTGTCCTCGACCAGGGACATGCCCAGAGCACGGTCCGTGCCCTCGTCGGCCGCGACGGGGATGGCGATGCGGTCCGGACTGCCGGCAGGTGTGTTGTGAGCGGCGAACGAACCGGAGGTGATGGTGTTCCACGCCTTGACGACCGGGCGGCCGAGCTGCTTGGCGACCCACAGGCTCTCGGCCTGACCGTCGTCGAGCGCTGCGATCCTGCCGTTCCACTGGGGATAGTAGTTCGACGTGTCGAGGACGATCGCGCCGCCCGGCAGGTCGTCGACCAGCGGCTTGACAGCCGGGATGCGGTGGAGCGGGACGGCGACGATCAGGGCGTCGACGTCGGTGACGACGTCTCGGGCGTGGACCGCCCGCCCGCCCGAGGACAGCACGTCGGCCGGGATGGTCTCCGGACCGCGGGAGTTCGCCGCCTTCACGTCGTGCCCTGCCGCGCTGAGTCGTCGGGTCAGGATGGCGCCGATGTTGCCGACGCCGAGGATGCCGATCTGCATGCTGTCTTTCCTCCTGATCGTGTGATCTGGTCCCGTCGCGCGACGGAACCTGCCCGGCTACCGCGCTGCCGGAGTCCGGGGGCCGACGTCGTCTGGGCGGATCCCCACGCTCACGGGCGCGGAGCAGCCGTCTGAGCACCACCCGATGCCTTGCGCACGAACAAGGTGCCGAGAACGGCGCCGACGGCGATGACCCCGGCGGCCGTGAAGGCGGCCTGCCCTGCCGAGACTGACTGAGCCATGCTGAGCGCGCCCGCGTCCGAGGCGTCGGATCCGATGGTGTACGCCGAGATGAGCACCGCCCCACCGGCGGCGCCGGCCAGTTGCTGAACGGTGGTGAAGGCCGCGGTTCCGTGCGGATAGAGGTCGGCGCGCAGGGACGCGAAGGCGGTCGTCGTCATCGGGGCCCACATCAGGGCCTGCGAGGCCGACATGACGAGGTAGGCCACCAAGATCGTGACCACGCCCGTGCCTTCGTCGACCGTGCTGAGGAACCAGAGGGACGCCGTCCAGACGATCGCGCCGGGGATCGCCAGGGGCCGCGGGCCGAAGCGGTCGTACACCCGGCCGCCCAGGGCGGAGACGATCGAGATCACCGCACCGCCGGGCACCAGGAACAGGCCGAGCGCGAAGGTGCTCAGTCCGACGACGTTCGCCAGGACCAGGGGTAGCACGATCAGCGTGCCGAAGCCGTTCATCGCGACGATGACCATCACCAGCAGCGGCACCGTGAACGACCTGGTGCGGAAGATCCTCATGTCGAGGAACGCGTTGTCGGAACGCTGCAGAGCGATCTGGCGGTAGACGAACACCCCGAGCCCGGCCAGCCCCACCGCGATCGGGAGGTAGGGCGGGATCGGCGCGTGCCCCGACACCGACTCACCGATCGAGGCCAGCCCGTAGACCAGCGCGCCGAACCCGACGGCGGACAGCACCAGCGACAGCACGTCGAGCGTCACCGGCTCCGGCGTGGTGATGTTGCGGAGCTTTCCCGCGCCCAGCACCAGGGCGGCCGCGGCGATCGGCAGCATGAGGAGGAACAGCCAGCGCCAGGACAGCGCGGAGAGCACGACTCCGGACAGCGCGGGGCCGACCGCCGGCGCCACGGCCGGCACCGCCGTGACCACGGCCATCATCTGTCCACGTCGGGCGGCGGGGATCAGGCGCATGGCCGTGGTCATCAGCAGCGGCATGAAGACGGCAGTCCCGGCGGCCTGGACGATGCGGCCGGCGAACAGGACGCCGAAGCCCGGCGCGAGGGCGGCGATCGCCGTCCCGACGAGGAACAGTGACATCGCGCCCAGGAAGATCGTGCGCAGGTGGAACCGCCGCATCACGAACCCGGTGGCCGGGATCAGCACCGCCAACGTCAGCAGGTAGCCGGTCGTCAGCCACTGCCCGGTGGTCGGGGTGATGCCGAGGTCGACGATCAGCGTGGGGAGCGCGACCCCCAGCAGCATCTCGTTCAGCAGGACGATGAACGCCGAGACCATCAGCAACCCGATGACCAGGGCGCTGCCTGGCGCCAGCCGGTCACTGGGGAGGGTCTGAGATTCGGGCGCTGCGACGTCCGGGGCCAGGGTGTCCTGGATGGTCATGTGAATGCTCTCTGTGTGAGGGGATGAGTCGGGTGGGAGGGGTCAGTTCGACGTGCGCGCCGCCCCGGCGAGGCGCGGGTCGAGTCCGTACTGGGCGGGCGCGCCGAGATGGCCGCGCAGGGTGGCTTCCTCGTAGTCGCGGTGGAACAGGCCGCGCTCCTGCAGCAGCGGGACCACCTGGTCCACGAAGGCGTCGATGCCGTCGGAGTAGACGTCGATGGCCAGGGAGAAGCCGTCGCAGGCACCGGCTTGGAACCACTCCTGCATGTGGTCGGCGACGTCGGCGGCCGTGCCGGGCACGACCGGGTGGTAGTCGATGACCCCGTGGGCCAGCACGTCCCGCAGCGACCAGCCCTCCCGGGCCACCTCCAGCGCACGAGCTGACCGAGGGTCCGCAGGGCTGGGGCGGACGGCGGCGAGCTCCCGAGCGTTGAGTGGCTCGTCCAGCCGGCCGGGGGCCAGGTGCAGGCCGAGCATCGCGCCGAGGTAGGTCACCCGCTGATCCAGGTCGACCGACTCGTCCAGCCGGCGTCGCCGGTCCAGGGCGGCCCGCCGGGTCGGCGCGATGCTGGGCATGAACCCGGCGAACAGCTTCACCTCGTCGGGGTCCCGGCCGACGCGCTCAGCGGCCGCCCGCAACGCCGTCCGGTGCGCCCGGCCCTCCTCGATGGTAAAGGGATTGGCGTACACGCCGCTGGCGTAGCGCGCGGCCAGCTCCAGCCCGTTCGCCCCGCCGCCGGCCTGGAAGACGACCGGTTGCCCCTGCTCGGACGGCGGGATCGCCAAGGGCCCCCGCGAGGCGACGTGCCGACCCTGCAGGTCGATCGGGCGGATCTTGCTCATGTCGGCAAACCGCTTGCCGGCGACGTCGCGGACCCAGGCGTCGCGCTCCCAGCTGCCCCACAGGGCCTGGACCACCTGGACGACCTCGTGGGCGCGCTCGTACTTCTCCGCCCGGGCGGGCAGTGTCATGCCGTAGTTCGCCGCTGCGGCCCGGTGGGAGGTCGGGACGGCGTTCCAGCCGGCCCGGCCGTGACTGACCACGTCCAGGGCCTTGAACTGGCGGGCGATCGTGAAGGGCTCGTTCAACGTCGTGGAGCTGGTGGCCACCAGCCCGATCCGCTCGGTGCCCCGCGCCATCGACGTCAGGACAACCAGCGGGTCGATGGCGTGGTGCGGAGCCTCGCGCTCGAGGTCGACGTCGAGCGCGGGGGTGTCGGCCAGGAATACCAGCTGGATCTTCCCCCGCTCCGCGGCCTGCGCGTACCGCACGAACTGGTCCATGTCGGTGTAGCTGGACGGGTCGACACCAGGCATGCGCCAGGCTCCGGGCTGGGCCCCGTAGCCGTTGGCGATCTGGATGGCCAGGAGCATCTGCGGGCTGGTCACGACATGTCCTTCGACTGGTGGGCGATCCGGACGCCACTCCCCCGGGCTGCCAGGGACAGGACGGCGGTAGCCAGGTGGCTAGATAAGGAGATAGTCTCCGTTTTGGCACCACCAACATACGGAGACGGTCTCCGGATTGTCAACGAGGGGAGGTCGGACGTGTCTGATACGACAGGCGCTCGCGCGCGCAGGCCACGGACGGACGCGCAACGGAACCGAACGCACATCCTCGACGTCGCCGAGCAGTACTTCTCCGAGCACGGGATCACCGGGTCGCTGGACGCCATCGCCAAACAGGCCGGCATAGGTCCGGGCACCCTCTACCGGCACTTCCCGAACCGGGAGGCGTTGCTCGCCGCGCTGCTCAAGGCGCGAGAGGACGAGCTGGTGTCCCGTCACGACGCCATTCGGCGGGAGGTGCGCGACTCCACCGAGGCTCTGGCCCAGTGGCTGGAGGCGCTGGGTCGGTGGTCCACTGCCTTCGAGGGACTGCCCGAGCCCCTGAGGATGGCGCTGACCGAGGACACATCGCCGCTGGCCCTGACGTGTCAGGGGTACATCACCATCACCGACGAGTTCCTCACCGCCGCTCAACGTGACGGCGGCGCCCGCCCCGAAGTGCGCGGCAGGGACCTGTTCCTGAGCGTGCTCGCCACGAGCTGGGTGCGCAGTGCCGCCATGGCCGACGAGTCCTCGCCACTGGCACTCAACGCCCTCATGCGGACCGGTTGGGCAATCCCGTAGGTCGCCCCTCGTCCCGGCGAGACACGGATGCCACTGGAGAACGCACAAGATCAAGAGGCCCACAGACCCGTCAACAGGGATGCTGCAGGCGCGCGTCAGCGCGGGGCGGGCCGAGGCCGTCCTCCAGTTCTTCTCCAGTTGAGTCAGGCGGCCGGGTCGAGGACGACGGTGTGGCCGAGGCGATCGAGTTGGGCGACCAGCCGGCGGGTGTGCGCCTCGTCGTTGCGCCGGCGTAGCCAGTCGGCACCGAGCTCTCGTCCGTCACCGCGGACTCGGCGTGCGCGCACAGACGGTCGGCGCCGCCTTGCCGACATGGAGCCCGGCGACCCACTCGTACACAACTTCCACTTCGGGACCCCTCGTCCGGTCGACCCGGATGAGGGTCACCCGGAGGGTCCTCCGCCTGGAGACAGACCCACGCCCTCGCAGCCGCAATCAAGGGGACACCCGAGGGACCCCGCGTCATGCACCGCTGTGGGCTCTCCCGGACCACTGTGTGTCGACGCCGCCGGACCCCACGAGCATTCTCATCGCCAAGGGCGGCGATCAAGATCGCGATCGATCACACCTCATGCACCTCAGGCCGTGGAACTCGTCGGACGGGTTCCAGGAGGTCGCCCCGGACGCTGAGGGCATGGCAGTTGGAAGGAGCGCCGACGACCGAGCCCGCCGACGTGAAGCCGAACGACAACGTCGAGAGCGGACCGCCCGGCGAGGTACCACCGACCAGTCCGCGGAGGCGGACGCACCGGCGCACACATCCGCTGATGGGGGGTGCCCGGCGGGCAGCCGCTGTGTCCTGCGCCTGGTGCGGCGGTGTCATCACGCCACGTTCTCGGGGGCCCATCCCGAAGTGGTGCTCGGTCGGCTGCCGACGCCGCGCCTGGGAGCAGGGCCGTGCGGCGACCTGCGGGCGGTCAGTTGTGGAAGTGGTCGAGCGCCGGGTCGAGGCGCGCGTGCCGGTCACGCCCACGCGACGGGACTGGGCGCCGCTTCTCAACGAGTTGCCCACCAGGTGGAGGACGGCCGTGTCTACGACCGCGACCTCGCTGCACTGGCCGCGGCGCTGACGATCGTCCTCGAGGCCTACAGCCGACGCCCGTACGTGCGAGACCGCAGCTTCGGACGAGGGTCCGCTCCCCTGTGGTGAGAACCGGGCCGGTGCACGCCGTCGACGCTCGGCCCTGCGGCGGTGCCTGCACCCTGCGGTCGAACCGCAATCTCCAGTCGTCCTGCAGTGCAGACGACCACCGGAGGACAGCGGCTCAGTGACCCCCCACAACCACATGCTCGCGGGTCACGCCGCTGGACAGCAGGAGAAGTCCTCCTGTTCTCCTGCTGTCCAGCAAGTCCGCGCACAGGCCGCTCGCTGCAAGATGAACTGGAGAACGGTCAGCAGCCTCATTCCCATGACGGCCGACCGCTCGCTGATCGCGCGGCTCGCCGCGCACGAGTCGTGGGCCAACACCACCGACCCGAGTGCGCGGACCGCGCCGGCACGTCGCGCCATGCTGGATCGCTTCGAGCGCCAGGTCGACCCCGACGGAGTGCTGTCCCCGGCCGAGCGGGCACGCCGAGCGGGGCACGCTCGCAAGGCCCACTGCGCCCGCCTCGCGCTGCGGTCCGCGCAGGCACGACGCAAGCCGCCCGACGTGGCAGACGGAAGCGGCCGGCCGAACCGCCCGGGCGAGGATCAGCCGCAGTAGACCGGCCCCCGTCGTCCACTCCTGCGAAGATCACCAGAACGCACAGGCCATCGACCGACGCGACGCGCACGACTTCACGTGAGTGCCTCGCGGTCCCGTTCCCGCGTCTACAGAGGACGAGCCCGTCTGAGCGTCACACCGCAGTGAGCCCTACTACCGTGGACGGTTCTTCCGGCGACACGGGAGACGGCTTTCTACGCGGATCCGAGGCGGGAGAACTCGCCCGACAACTCCCCCACTTTCACTCATCCGCGACCTGCGGTTTCACCGCTCTGAACAGCGCTTTCGGGTTTCGCTCCCCGAAGATGCCGGGCGAGCCGATGCGCGTGCAGCCCAGCCGCGCCAAGCGTCTCGCCAGCGGAAACGAATGATCCAGGCGTCGTCGCCCGCCTACACCGCCTCGACCGCCGACAACGTCGCGATCGGAGGACGGCGGCCGTTCATGATGCGCTCCGCTCGAGGTAGCTGGAGATCGGCGCCACCGCCGTCTCGGGCCTGGTGACCGAGCTGGCTCGCGCCCACTCGGCGATCGAGACGAGTTCGTCGCGCGTGGGGCCCTCAGCCGTCGGCTGACGCCAGCCGGTCCCGTAGACGGCGCGGGCGAGCGGCTCGGCGGCAGCCAGCGACCTCGGCAACGCGGCCATCGCCATGAAGCCGGCGACGTGGGCTTCGATCCGGGGATCGGCTTGAGCAGCCGCGACGATGGCGGCCGAGGTCAGGGGCTGCGAGAGGTCGAGGTCGTGGCCTTGCCAGCGGCGTACCGCCTCGGCGTCGAAGGCGAGGTGGTCCTCGACCCAAGGGAGGATCCACGTGTCGCACCAGGCGCCGAACGGAGCTGCGATCGTGGCAGGGTCGGCGCCGGCGTCGAGCAACTGCAGGAGTGCGCCGATCTGCATGCTGGCCATGGCCAGCCCTCGGCCCGCCGTGGGGGCCGTGGTCGCGACGGCGTCACCGACGGCCACCAGACCGGGCCGACCGAGCTGCCGCCGGTAGGTGTTGAGCAATCCGCCACCGACGATGACGCCGCTGGTGGGCGTGGCGACGCGGGCGTCGGTCCACTCGACCAGCCCGGGAATCGCCCGGCAGGCGGCCTCAAAGGCGCGCGGGTGACGGAGGGCGCCCAGCCCGGCGTCGGCGCTGGGTCGGATGATCACGATCGAGACGTGGCCGTGTTCGTGAGGGAAGGCGTAGCCGTCGTACCCGTGGAACCGGGCGCTCCACGCGAACGGCGTGGTCAGGGCACCCGGCGTCGCGCCTGGGTGCCGACGGTAGGTCCGGGATACATACGCCATGCCGACGTCCCCGCGAATCACCGGGGGCGTCAACCGGGAGAGGCGACCGCTCGCGTCGACGACCAGGTCGGCGCGCACAGTCGATCCGTCGACGACTGCGCCCACGACCCGACCGCCCCGCTCGACGAGGCCGTCTACGTGACCGACCGCGACGGTCAGCCCGTCGGCCGCTGCTGCTGCTCGGCGGAGGGCTCGCTCGTAGGTGACGCGACGGGACCGCACCCCGACCGCTGGAGCCGAGGCACCGGGGGCGGGCAGGTCGATCGGTTCCGCACCGAGGTCGAGCCACGCGTGCCACGCCTCGGGCCACTCGACGAGCAGCAAGTCGCGCACCTGCGGGCGAAATCCGTGCGCCTGCTGGAACTGCATCACGCCCCGGCGCCGCCAGGAGCCGTCAGGTGAAGGGCCGGGGTCCCTGTCGACGGCCACGACCCGATGGCCGCGCCGGGCGAGGACCGCGCCGAGGGTCAGGCCCGTGGGCCCGGCGCCAACGATGACAACGTCCATGGATCCACCACCCATTACACTGACAAGGTGTTGATTACACTAACAGTGCTGTCAAGTCGATCGACGCGGCTGTCGGGGCTGCGGGCATGACGGCCGGCGGCCGCCCGTACCGCTCCGCCCTGCGCGACGAGCAGTCGCGGGCCACGCGCCGACGGATCGTCGACGCCGGAGCCGCGCTGTTCGTAGCGAGCGGCTATGTCCCGACCACGATCGACGCCATCGCGGAGCGTGCAGGGGTCAGCCGCAGGACCGTCTTCACCTCGGTCGGCGCGAAGGCCGCCGTACTGAAGCTCGCCTTCGACTGGACGCTGGCCGGCGACGAGGAACCGGTGGCCATCGCGGACCGGCCGGAGGT
Source organism: Geodermatophilus sabuli (assembly GCF_900215145.1). GTDB lineage: Bacteria > Actinomycetota > Actinomycetes > Mycobacteriales > Geodermatophilaceae > Geodermatophilus > Geodermatophilus sabuli. Next base: position 260,858 of record NZ_OBDO01000003.1, read on the forward strand.
GCGGCGGATGATGCGGGGCGAGGATCCTGCCGAACTGCTTGGCGCATGGATGGCGATGAACGCCGCCATCAACCAGCGGCTCGCCACGCTCCACCACGTCCTCGTCGTGGCAGCCGACGCCGACCCCGAGGCTGCAGCCCTCCTCGCCATGACCGACGACCAGCGGGCCGAGGGCGCCCGAGATGTCGTCGGCCGCCTCGCCGACCTCGGCGGGCTTCCGCCCGGACTCGGTTCCGAACAGGCTGCCGCCATCGCCGACGTCTTGATCGATCCGACGCTCTACCGGCGCCTGGTCGGCACGTGGGGCTGGACGTTCGAGACCTACGTCGGGCACCTGCAACGCATGGCGGCGGTGTCACTGCTGGCGTAGCAACACCAGCAACGAGAGGCGCCGCCCGGGAGGAGCGCGCTCGCCCCTCAGGCCCAGCCCTCCCGGCAGCGGGCCGAGCCGGTGGCGAACGCATCGTCGAGTCGGATGGGGCGATCAGCAAGCCGGACCTCCGGAGGTGCTGAGCGTTCGGCCTGCAGACGGTGCCTGGACGTCGAGCGCAGACCGCAGCCGGCAGCTGACCGCGGTTCTCGGCCACGCGGACCGGACACGGCGGCGGCTGTTGCTCATCGGGGATCCTGGTGTCGGTAGAGGCCACGCTGCTCGAGGGCGCCACAGCGACACGGCCGGGATGCAGCTGTCACCGGCCCAGCGGGCACGGCGAGCCGAGCACGCTCGGCCGGCCACATCGCCCGGCTGGCGCTGCGGTCCGCGCGGGCGCGACGCAAGCCGCCCGACGTGGTAGGTGGAAGCGGCCGGCCGAGCCGCGCCGCCAAGGCGCCGCGGACGATCGAGCTGTACAGCCAGTCGGTCCGCTACTTCGGCCGCTGGCTGACCGAGCACGACCGACCGGCCACGCTGGACGAGCTGACCCGCCACGCGATCAGCGCCTGGCTGGCGGAGCCGGCCGAGACGTGCGAGCCCTCCACCGTCGGCACCCGGCTGCGCGGGATGCGCCGGTTCTGCCGCTGGCTGGTCACCGGAGAACTGGAGAAGGCCCCCACCGACGGCATCGAGATCCCCAGCCCGCCCGACAAGCCGGTGCCGATCCTCACCGACGACGAGATCGCCGCCCTGCTCAAGGCCTGCGCGGTCGGCCGCGGCGCCCGGGCGTCTTCGACCGCGCCGTCTTCCTCGGCCGCCGCGACGAGGTGGTGCTGCGGTTGCTGCTGGACACCGGCGTGCGGGTGTCCGAGCTGTGCGGGCTCGCACTCACCGATGTCGACCTGGACCGGGAGCTGGCCTACGTCACCGGCAAGGGCTCCCGCCCCGGGGTGGTGCCGTTCGGCGCGAAGACCGCCCAGGCCGTCGACCGCTATCTGCGGGTGCGGGCGTTGCACCCGCACGCGCGTTCACCGCTGCTGCTCCTCGGCCAGCGCGGCCCGATGACCCCCGACGTGCTGCACACCCGCGCCGCGCAGGCCGGCGTGACCGACGTCCACCCGCACACCCATCTCCGCGACGTGGCTCTGAGTGTTGCCCCGACACCTCGGGTACCGGCGACCCTCATCGAGGGGCTCACCTGCCCGGCGTGACCGCGACTCCAGCCTGATCGCGCCCGGGCGCCTGGGTGTGAACCAGATCACAGCGCATCTAAGATTCTAAGTGCCAAAATGGTTGCGACCGGCCCGCACTGCACGAGGAGACGCATGACCGCGACCGACGGCGTTACCCGCACCCGAGATGTGGTCGACGACATCATCGGTCAGTGGGCCCGGGTCCGCCCGAAGCTGGACGTCTCCGCCATGGAGGTGTTCGGACGGCTGCACCGCAGTTTCCTGCTCTACCGATTGGGGATCGCGGAGGGCTTCGCCGAGGCGGGCACGAACGAGCCGGGTTTCGACGTTCTGGCGGCCCTGCGCAGGGCTGGGCCGGAGCACCGGCTCAGTGCCGGGGAACTCGCTCGTCGGACCCTTGTGACCACTGGCGGACTGACTCTGCGGGTCAGGCGGCTGGAGCGGGAGGGCTACGTGCGCCGGGAACGTGACCCCGAAGACAACCGCATGGTGTACGTCGAACTCACCGACTCCGGCCGCGAACTCGTCGACCGGGTCGCAGATGCGCACTTCGAGAACATGAACCGCATGCTGGGGAAGCTCACGAGCGACGAGCGCACGAGCCTGGCGCACCTGCTCGGCCGACTGTACGAGTCCCTGCAGGAGACGGCCCCCGGGCTCGGCCCGGGAATCGACGAGAATGGTGAGCCGTGATGATCGGCATCCTCTGACGCCGCGCGACCGGCTCGCCGGCTCCCAGCAGCAGCACGGGGCGGGTCGACCCGAGTCGACCCGCCCCCGTGGCGACGCGTCCGATCAAGAACCGGATGCGCTCCCGATGACGCCCTGGGCCTCGATCTCCACCTTGAGCCCCGGATCCACGAGCGCCGAGACCTCCACCAGCGTCGAGCAGGGGAAGTCCCCGCTGAACACCTCGGACCTGGCCTTCCCGACGGCGCCCTTGTCGTTGATGTCGGTCAGGTACACGCGCAGGACGAGGATGTCGTCCACCCGCGCTCCGCAGGCCTCTGTGAGCTCCCGGACCCGGCGGAAGGTCTCCGTCGCCTGGGCGTAGGTGTCGTCCCCGCCCACGGGGCCTTCAGCTGCACCGGCGTGCATGCCGGACAGGAAGAAGTGGTCGCCGTACACCCGGGCGTTGCTGAACATCCCCGGACGGGGCGGCTCGGGTACCGAGTCCGCGCCGATCCTCATCCGCGTCCCGTCCGCTCGTTCGCCTCGCGGACGAGGCGCTGCCGGGTCTCCCAGAAGTCGTAGGTGGGGTAGAAGTCGGTCTGGAAGACGCCCCACGCGCGGCGCTCCAGCTCGACGTTCACCACCTGCAGCAGTCGAGGCGGCAGCCGCAGCGTGACGATCTGGCCGACACCCATCGCGACCACCCAGGAGACGACCTCACACCCCTCGGGCGGGAAGCCGTTCCACCAGTCGACGGCGTCCAGCCTGTCCCGCTGCTGCACCAGGTCCTGTGTCTGGTCGTGCCGCAGGAAGATGGTCAGCAGCATCGTCTCCTCGGCGGCGGCCGGGTCCGCAGACCCGGCCACCGCCGAAGCGGCGTCAGACACTCGCCGCGCCCACCAGTTGCTTCGCCTGCGCCTGGGCGTCGGCCCGGTACATGCGCCGGATCCGCGAGACGCCGAGGTCGTGCTGGTAGAGGTGCTCGTCGACGTCGGCGTCGGCGGCCAGCGCCTCGAGCACCACCCGGTCCTGCTCCAGGACTCCCCAGTGCCTGGCCTCGAGCTGCGTGCGGTACAGGAACCGCCACACCTCACGCTCCCAGCCGTCCACGCGGCGGGTGCGCCAGTGGAAGATGGCGGAGTTGTTCTCGTCGATCGGCGTCGCCATGCCGACGATGCCGAACACCCCGCCGGGGCCGGCGTTCTGGGCGTAGGGGATCTCGAGGTCGACGTAGTCCATCGAACCCCGGCAGAACTCCACCCAGTCGAAGTTGACCCCGCGCTGGTCGGTCTTCTCGAAGAAGAAGCCGCGGTCGGTCTCGCGGATGCGGAACCGGGCCGACGTGTCGCCTCCGAACATGGAGTGCGAGTCCCGGTGCAGGAACGCGCCGTGCATCGGGTCGAGGACGTTGTCCATGTAGAACCGCCACGGTCCCGCCCACTCGGCGTAGTTGGGGAACCACGACACGGCGGGGTCCTGCAGCCGGTCGGGCAACACGAACTCGGTCGGCTGCGAGTCCTCGGTGAGCGGTATGAAGGCGAAGATCGTGTCCGCGGCCTCGGCCACGTCCAGCGACACGGTGGCCTTCTTCCCCTCCAGGGCGCAGCCGGGCATGCCGGGCACGGACACGACCGTGCCCGTGCCGTCGACCTGGACGCCGTGGTACTTGCAGGCCACCCGGTCGCCCAGGTGCTGCCCCACCGACAGCGGGGCGCTGCGGTGCGGGCAACGGTCCTCGAGCATGGAGAGCTTGCCGCGGGCGTCGCGGAACAGCAGCCAGTCGACGCCCAGACGCTGGACCTTGACCATCTCGCCGGCGGCGACGAAGCGCGAGGGCAGGATCGGGTACCAGCGGTCACGCAGACCGGTGGCCGCGATCTCCTCGGCGGACAGAGCTCGGCGGGTGCCCACGACCTTGGGCGTCTTGATCGGCCGGGGACGGGACGGGGCGGCGGGCTTGGTGCTGACGTCGGTCATCTCAGTCTCCCAGTCGGCGCATCTCGGCGCGGAAGTTGTCCTCGTTCCAGGGACCCCCGTCGGGGGCGTTGAGGCCCAGGCCGTTGAGACCCTCGACCAGGCCGGGCAGGTCGTGCACCCCGCGACCGAAGACCTCCATGATGGCGCCGGAGAGCTTCTGCTCGTACGGGCTGATCGGCTCCGGGTGCGTCTGGTGCTCTTCCAGGTACTGCTCAGGCATGCGTTTCCTCCCTGGGCTGGGGCGCGAGGGTCTGCAGACCCTCGGCGATGGACATGAACGCGCTGATCCACTCGGCGAAGGAGCGGGGATTGCTGCGGTGCACCGGCGCCGTCGTGCCGTCGATGATCACCATGACGCCGTTGTCGATGCCGCCGGCCACGGTCTGGGCCTGGGAGGTGTCGGCGTCCGGTCGAGGTGCGGCGACGACGACCAGCGTCGGCGTGTGCACCTGGCGCAGCAGCTCCCAGTAGGCGGGGTTGGACTCGTCGACCTCCGGGTCCCCGGCCAGGATGCTGATCACCTGATCGGGACGGCGGGCGGCCAGGAGCAGTGCCCGCGGCACTGCCGCCCCGGCGGCGATCACGTGGACGGGGCGGCCGTCGAAGTCGTCGCTGATGGCGACGTCCGCCTGGGCCAGCCAGGCCTCGTCATCGGGTTCCCCGTCGGGCGCCCACTCGATGGCTCCCAGGGCGTGGACCTGGTCGAGGAACCAGTCGGCGGGCTCGGTACCCGAGCGGAGGCACAGGATGCCGCCGGCCAGGCCGTCGTGTTCCTGGGCGGTGGGCTGTTCGAGTTGCATGCTCAGGCCCTTCCGGTGGGGGTGGGGATGTGGACAGGCGGGGTGAAGGCGCCGGGCTTGGGTTCCAGCGCCGTCACGTCCACCTCGATGAACACAGGACGCCGCGCGGCCACCGCCTCGCGCAGCACCGGCTCGAAGGTGCTGGCGTCGCGGACCAGCCAGTAGGGCATGTCCATCGACCGTGCCAGGAGCCCGAAGTCGGGGGTGAACAGGTCTACGCCGGTGACGTCGAGTCCGTTGGCCTGCTGCATGTTGCGCAGCACTCCGTAGCCGCCGTCGTTGAACACCAGGACGACGACCCATGCACCGGTCCCGCAGAGCGAGGCCAGCTCCCCCAGGTGCACGGCCAGGCCGCCGTCTCCGGCGATGACCACCGTGGGCACCTCCGGCCGGCCGACGGCCGCGCCGATGCCCATGGCCAGCCCCTGCCCGATGCCGCCGCCCAGCGGGAAGATGTTGGAGCTGCGGTCGTAGAACTCCAGGAGCCGGTTACCCCACTGGCTCGACGGGATGGTCACGTCTCGCGCCACGACCGCTTCGCGGGGCAGGACGGTGCGCAACCCCCGGCAGATGTCGGCGTAGCCGCCGATGTACCCGTACAGGTCGGCTCGGACCCCCTCCCGGACAGCGCGGACCCGCTGCGGCCAGCCGGCGTCGGTAGTGGTCTCCGGCAGCCGCTCCAGCAGGGCGGCCAGCACGGCGGAGGCGTCACCGACCAGGCCGATCTCGGCGGGGTAGACCCGTCCGACGGCCGCCGGGTCGACGTCGATCTGGACGTGCCGCTTGGGCAGCTCCAGGTGGTAGCTCTTGGTCTCGTTGGACCGGAAGTGGGTGCCGATGCTGAGCATCAGGTCGGCCTCGGCCAGCAGCGGCGCGACGGCGGGGGTGCTGGCGAAGTTGCCGACCACCAGGTCGTCGTCCTCCGGGATGATCGCCCGTCCGGAGTTGCTCGTGAGCACCCCGGCGCCGAGCCGGTGCGCGAGCGCGGTCAGTTCCGCGCGGGCTCCTGCCGCACCGCCGCCCACCCAGAGGAGCGGCCGCTCCGCGGTGGCCAGGAGCGCCGCGGCGGCGTCCAGTGCGTCCCCGTCCGGCCGCGGCGCGGAGCCCGGCTCGACGGCGTGGGGCTGCTGCTCGTCGGGCCGCGCGAGGTACTGGAGGTCCGAGGGCCACTCCACGCTCGCCGGCCCGCCGGGGATTCCGGTGATCGCGGCCAGCGCCTCCTCGAGGACCGCCTCGGCGCGGTCGGCCGACGGCACGGTCGCCGCGAACACCGAGATCGCCTCGAGCATCTGCAGTTGGCCCGGGAACTCGTGGATCACGCCTCGGGAGGGGCCGGGCGCTGACGCGTCATAGTGCTCGGAGTCGATCTGGCCGGTGATGTGCAGGACCCGGCTGCCCGCGGTCAGGGCCTCGACCATCGAGCCGGCGGCGTTGCCGGCGCCCGTGCCCGTGCTCGTGAGCGCCACGCCGATGCGGCCGGTGGCGCGGGAGTAGCCGTCGGCAGCGTTGACGACGGCGGCTTCGTGGCGCATCTCGACGAAGCGCAGCTCGCGGGAGACGGCCTCGACCAGTGGCAGGTTGTGCACGCTGATGACGCCGAAGGCCGTGTCGATGCCGTGCCGCTTCATGACGGCGACGAGGACGTCACCGCCGGTGGGCTGGCGAGGGATGGTGGTCATGGGCCGTGGTCCTGTCGCAGTCGGGTCAGATGTATCGGGAGACGCCGCCACCGACGTCGATGGTGGCGCCGGTGCAGTAGCTCGACAGCGGCGAGAGGAAGCTGACGATCGGGAAGGCGACCTCCTCGGCCCGGCCGAACCGGCCCAGCGCGATGCCGCGGTCAGCGGCGATCGCAGCGGCCCACTCCTCGTAGCTCTGCGCCGTCCCGGCAGACTCGTAACGGCGCCGCCACTGCCCGGTGTCGATCAGCCCGAGGGCGACCGTGTTGACACGGATGCCGTCCGCGCCCAGATCCTGGGACAGCGTGCGGGTCAGGTTGAGCAGCGCCGCCCTGGCCGCAGAGGTGACCGCCAGGCGGGTCTCCGGCTGGCGGGCCAGGATCGCGTTGACGTTGACCACCGAGGCCGCGTCGGAGGCGGCCAGGTGCTTGCGCGCCGCCCGGATGACGTTCCAGGCTCCGAACACCTTGAGCTCGAGCTCCTCGCGGATCTGCTCGTCGGTGGTGTCGCCGATCGGGGCCATCAGCGATCGGCCGGCGTTGCACACGACGCCGTCCACACCGCCGAAGGCCGCGACGCCCTCGGCGACCATGGCTTCGACCGAATCGCGATCGACCACGTCACAGGCGGCGGCGTGCACCTGGCCGGGGCCCGGCAGGTCACCGACAGCCCGCCGGAGGCGGTCCAGGTCACGGGCCGACGCGACCACCCGGGCGCCCTCTGCCTTCAAGTAGCGGGTGGTGGCCAGACCCACCCCCGAGCTGGCTCCGGTGACGACGACGACGCGGCCGCCCAGTTGCAGGTCCATGTCAACTCCTCCCCTTGCACTTCGATGAGTTCGCTCGCACGGTCACTGCGCTGTCTGGTTCGCTCCCGCGGGGCGCTCCGCTCCTCGCTCGTTCCTCGCTGTCGGGCTTCCGCCCCTGTCCGCTCACTGGGGCATCACGAAGCCGCCGTCGACGGCCACGACCTGTCCGGTGATGAACCCGGCTCGGTCCGACAGCAGGTAGGCGACGAGATCGGCGACGTCCTGCGGGGTCTGCTCGCGCGGCAGCACCCGGTTGTCGGCGTAGAGCTGGTACCGCTCGGGCGGCACGGTCTCGGTCGCCTCGACCCTGATCAGGCCCGGTGCAACGGCGTTCACCCGGATCCCGTGCGGACCGGCGTCGCGGGCCATGGTGCGGGTCATCGACATGACGGCACCCTTCGAGCCCACGTAGTGGACCAGGCGCGGGGAGCCGTAGATCGCCGTGTCGGAGGCGACGTTGACCACCGCCCCCTTCCCCTTGGCCAGCATCTGGGGCACCAACCGGGCGGACACCTGCCAGGTGCCGAGAGCGTTGACGGTCATCACCCGGGCGAAGGCCTGGGCGTCGAGCTCCCAGAAGGTGTCTCCACCGACGCCGTCGGCCAGTGCCGCGTTGTTGACCAGCGCGTCCACGCCGCCCAGTCCCGCGGCGGCCTCGGCCAATGCGTACACCGAGTCGGGCTCGGCGATGTCGACCTCCACGGCGGTGACGTCGTGCCCTTCGGCGCGGAGCTCGGCGGCGGTCTTCTCCAGCAGCTCACCGCGGATGTCGGCCAGCAGCAGCCGGTCCCCCTCGGCGAGGAGGGTCTCGGCGATGACCCGGCCCAGCCCGCGGGCGGCACCCGTGACGACGCTGAGGCGGGTCATGCGACGGTCCTCCAGAAGTCGAGCACCGCGGCGGCCACCTCGGCCGGCCGCTCGGTGACCGCTGCGTGTCCGGCGTCCGGGACCAGGACGAACCGAGCTCCGGGGATGCGGTCGGCCAGCAGTCGGGACTCCTCGACGCCGGTGACCGTGTCGTGCTCGCCGACCAGCACCAGCGTCGGGACGGTGATCGACGGCAGTAGGGAACTGGTGTCGGTGGCCGCCATGAACTCCGCGGCCCCCTCGTAACCGGCCGGCCGCACCCGGGCCATCTCGGCACGGACGGCCTCCGCGACGGCGGGGTCGCAGCCCGGCGCCACCAGCTTCGGAGCCCGGGCTGCGGCGAACGCCTCCGGTCCCTGCGCGACGAGGTCGGCGACGCGTGCCCGCATGGTCGCGGCCTTGGCCGGGCTGGTCCCCGAGCCCCGGGTGGAGTCGGCCAGCACGAGCGTGCGCACGCGGTCCGGGTGCCGGGCGGCGACCACTGTGGCGACGACCCCGCCCCAGGAGGTGCCCACCAGGTCGACCCGGTCCAGGTCCAGCTCGTCGAGGACGGCGAGCACCCGGGCGACGTGGTCGACGTCGTCGGCGCCGGCCGGGTCGGCGGACTCCCCGTACCCGGGTGCGTCCCAGGCCAGGGCGCGCACCCCTCGTCCGGCGAGGACGGAGCCGAGGGCCGTGCAGGAGCGCGCGTTGCCGCCGATGCCGTGGAGCAGCAGCACGGCAGGCCCCTCCCCCTCGTCGGTGAGGGACAGGCCGCCGGCGACGTGGCGGCGCGTGGCTGAGGACGACGAGACCGCCATGTCTAGGCCTCGACCCCGACGCCGAGTCCCGCCCCGTTGTCCGCCTCGACGGGCAGGAAGTACTCGGGCTTGACGTCGACGAGCCCCCGCGCCCCGGGGTCCGGGATGCCGGCCATCGCCGAGCGGACCGTGGTCGTCGGTGGGCCGGCGGTGCGCCACTGGTCGGACAGCTCCGGCGTCCGCTTCCAGGTCCGGCACAGCCATGCGTCCTCGTCGACCTGGATCACCTCGGAGGTGTACTCGCAGACCAGCTGCGCCGGGTCGGTGTAGTAGGAGAACGTGTTGTCCCCCGGCCCGTGCCGCCCCGGGCCCCACTGTGGGCTGATGCCGTGCACCTTGAGGCTGCCGATGCCCCTCATGAAGTGGTCGACCGACGTCATCTCGTAGGCGACGTGGTTGACCGAGGCCCACGGGGCCTGGTTGAAGGCGATCACGTGGTGCTCGGGGTTGCACCGCAGGAACGACATCTGGTGCTCCGACCAGTCGGACAGCCGCATGCCGAGCACCTGCGTGTAGAAGGCGGTGGCCCGGTCGATGTCGACGGTGTTGAGGACGACGTGCGCCAGCTTGCGCGGCAGCGCCTCGTAGCCGCCCTCGTCCCGCCGCACGACGGCGTGCACGTCGGCCGCCAACTCCACGACCCGCCCCTCGGGGTCCACCAGCGCCATGCTGTAGCCACCGGCGGCGTCGTCGGAGCGACCGGGTTCACGCAGCAGCGGGATGCCGAGGCGCTCCAGTGCGCGGGCGGCGTCATCGATCTCCCGCGGGGTGGCGACGGCGAAGGTGACCCCGCCCAGTGAGTTCTGCGCGGCGCTCTCCAGCTTGAGGATGTGGTGCTCCTCGCTGGTGCCGCGCAGCCAGAACCGGTCGGTGTCGGCCTCGGTGAGGCCGAGCCCCCAGACCTCGTTGTAGAAGTCCTTCGAGGTGACCGGGTCGGGCACCCCCAGGGTGACCGAGCGCAGACCACGGAGCCGGACCACGGGTGTGTCGGCGTAGTGCATGGCTTCTCCTCGTTCGGGATGGGCGGCGGGTTGCGCCACACCGGCGGTCATAGGTCGAGGACGAGCTCGCGACCGCGGCAACGGGAGACGCAGACCATCATCGTTCCGGCGGCCTCGTGCTCCTCCGGCGTGAGCAGGAAGTCGCGATGGTCGACGTCGCCGCTGATGACCTTGGTCTCGCAGGTGCCGCAGATCCCCTCCGTGCAGGAGGACTCGACCGGGACGCCGGCGGCCTCCAGCGCGTCGAGCACGGACTCGTCGGGTCCGACGGCGATGCGCTCGCCCGAGGAGTGGAGGACCACGTCGAAGGCCTGGTCGGTCTCGCCCGGAGGAAGGGCACGCTCGGGGGCCTTGAAGCGCTCGAGCCGCAGGAGGCTCGGGTCCTCCATGCCCTCGGCGACCGCGTCCATCAGTGCCGTCGGGCCGCAGCAGTACACCAGCGTGCGTGGGTCCTGGCTGTGCAGGATGGCCTTGAGATCGGGGTACCGGCCGTTCTCCTCGTCGACGTGGACGTGGAGCCGTTCCCGCGGCAGTTGCTCCACCGCCGGGAGGAAGGCCATCGTCTGCCGGCTGCGCCCGGTGTAGAGCAGCGACCACTCCGCTCCCCGGGCCTGGAGCTCCCGGACCATCGGCAGGATCGGGGTGATCCCGATCCCGCCGGCGATGAGGAAGTGCTTGGGTCCTTCGTCGAGGTGGAACGCGTTCCGTGGGCCGTCCACCGGGATGTGCGCTCCCACCGGCAGCGACTCGTGGATGTAGGCGCTCCCGCCCCGGGAGTCGGCGGTGTGCAGCACGGCCACGGTCCACTGCGTCGAGTCATACGGGTCCGAGCACAGCGAGTACTCGCGGACGAGGCCGTTCGGCAGGTGCAGGGCGACGTGCGCCCCGGGCTTCCAGGTCGGCAGCGGCGCACCGGACGGGTCGACCAGCGTCACGCTCGTGATCCCGTCGGCCTCCCAGGCCTTCCGCTGGACACGCAGCACGTGCTGACCGGCCTCGCCCGCGAGGTTCCTCTCCATGCTCGGACTCCTGGTTCAGTGCCTGTGGATGGTGGCGGTCCGGCTCAGCGGGTGACGCCGTACATCTCCGACGTGGGCGGGTAGGTCGGCAGCTGCGGCTTCTGGGTGCCGATGATCACGCACATCAGCGCGTCGGTGTCACCGACGTTCTCCAGGGAGCGGGGCACTCCGGCCGGCACGCGGATCAGGTCCCGGTAGCCCAGCCTGCGGGTCGCCTTCTTGGTGCCGTCCTCGACGTCGTGCACCGACACCTCGAGCGTGCCCTCCAGGACGTAGAAGACCTCCTCCACGTCGTGGTGGGTGTGCTCCGGACCGACCGCGCCGGCGGGCAGCCGCATGTTGGAGAAGGTGAAGTGCTCCGCCGGCAGGGTCCGGCTGTCGGCCGAGTGGTCCCCGGTGGCGCCGGAACCGATGTAGCGGATCTGGGCGCGCTTGAAGCGGTCGCCGCCCTTCTCCGCCTGGAAGCCGAGGGTGTCCCAGTCCTCGTACCGGCTGTCGGCGCTGGCGATGCACGAGTCGATGAGCGACTCGAGGTCGCTGCCCTGCGCCGTGGTCGTCTGCTCGGTGGTCTTCTCCGTGGTCACTGCGGTTCTCCTGTTCTGCCGGGACTCGGTGTCGTCCCGTGCGTCGTGGTGGGGGAGCTCGGTGGGTCGGCGTGCGGGGCCCTCAGTGGGCGCGGCCGCGGTGGGCGATCGCCTCGATCTCGACGGTGGCCCCGTAGGGCAGCCCCGCCACCTCGACGAAGCTGCGTGCCGGCCGGGGCTCGGCGAACACCTGCTGGTAGTGCACGTTGGCCTCCGCGCGGAGGCTGACGTCGGTGACGAAGTACGTCGTCTTGACGACGTCCTCCAGGCCCATGCCCACCGTGGCCAACCGCTCGGCGAGGCGGGCGGTCGCGGCCTCGAGGGCCTCGGTGCGGCCGGGGACGGCGACGCCGTCGGTGTCCACCGAGAGCGCGCCCGACACGAACGCCAGGTCGCCGACGGCGAAGGCCGGGCTGTAGGGGTGTGCGCCGCTGATCTGTGTGCTCGTGCTCATCGCTCGAACCCTCCCGGGGCGCCCCACGCGATGGGACGGCCGCTGATGTCGACGTAGACGGACTTCTGGTGCATGTACGAGCGGATCCCGTCGCGGCCCTTCTCCAGGCCGATGCCGCTCTCCTTGAGCCCGGTGAACGGGGTCGAGATGCTGAACTGCTTGTAGGTGTTCACCCAGACCGTCCCGGCCTTGACGGCGCGGGCGATCCGCCAGGCGCGGGGGAAGTCGCGGGTCCAGATACCGGCGGCGAGGCCGTAGACGGTGTCGTTGGCCCGGGCGACCAGGTCGTCCTCGTCGTCGAAGGTCAGCAGCACCGCGACCGGACCGAAGACCTCCTCCTGGCAGATCCGGTCCTCGTTGACGACGCCGGTGAGGATGGTCGGCAGGTAGTACGCCCCGTCGGCCAGGCTCTCGTCCTCAGGGGCCCGGCCGCCGGTGAGGACGGTGGCGCCGGCGGCGACGGCCGCGTCGACCATCCGGGCCACGCCGTCCCGGTGGGAATGCGTGATCATCGGCCCGACGTGCGTGCGGGGGTCGTCCCCGGGGCCGACCACGAGGCGCTGGGTGGCGGCGACGAGCCGGGCCACGAACTCCTCCTCGACATCCCGGTGCACGAACACCCGGGAGCCGGCGATGCAGCTCTGGCCGGTCGAGGAGAAGATCCCGTAGACCACCCCGGCCACGGCCTGGTCGAGGTCGGCGTCGGGGAAGACGATCGTGGGCGACTTGCCCCCGAGTTCGAGGGTGACCGGCATGACCTTGCGAGCTGCCACCTCGCCGAGGTGCTTGCCGGTGGTCGTGCCGCCGGTGAAGCTGATCTTGCCGATCTCGGGGTGGGCCACCAGCGCCTCCCCCACGGTGCGGCCGGGGCCGGGGAGCACCGACAGCAGGCCGGCGGGCAGTCCGGCCTCCTCCGCGAGGCGGGCCAGGTGCAGCGTCACCCAGGGCGCCCAGACGGGCGGCTTGGAGACGACGGCGTTGCCGGCGGCCAGCGCGGGGGCGATCTTCTGGGCGTCGCTGGCGATCGGGGAGTTCCAGGGGGTGATCGCGCCGACGACTCCCATCGGCTCCCAGGTGGCGAGTGTCAGGTACGGGCCGCGGGAGGGGGTGACGTCGCCGACCATCGTCTCCAGCGCCGACGCCATGTAACGGAAGGTGTTGGCCGCGCTCAGGCACAGCGCCTTCGTCTCGCTGCGGGTCTTGCCCGTGTCGAGCGTCTGGAGCGCGGAGACGGTGTCGGCATCGCGCTCCAGCGCCTCGCCGATGCGGTACAGGACGCGGGCTCGCTCGTGCGGCAGCATCGCCGTCCACCCCGACTCGGCGGCGGCCTGCAACCCGCCGCGGACCGCGCGGTCGACGTCGCCGACCGTGGCGCCGTGGAGCGTGGCGAAGACCTTGCCGGTGGCCGGGTCGACCGACTCGATCAGGTCGCCACTCCCCCGCTGCCAGCGACCAGCCACGGGGATCTCGTCCCGGAGCGACGCCTGCAGGTCCGTCTGGGAGCAGGACCGCGTGGTGGCGGCAGCGTTGGGCAGGTCCCGCCGGAGTTCCAGCCGGTCGGTCATGGTGTCTCCTCTGCTGGCGTTCATCTGAGTACTCATCTTCTTAGCGCTCAGATGTCTCTTTGAATGTAGGTGTGGCCCCCGACACGGTCAAGGGGTGGGACCGGACGACTTCAGGCGATGAGCGGAGGCCGGGCGGTCAGCCCGCTGAGCGTGCGCAGGATCGAGTAGGGCACCACCGCGCTGGTGCGCGGGTTGTCCGGGCTCGGGCGGTTCTGGACCTCGAAGACGTAGGAGCCCTGCGGTCCCGACGCCTCGATGCGGTGGGTGGTGAGATCGGCCGCGGGATCGGCGTGCAGCTCCACGCGGACGACGTCGGGATCGCCGACGGCGAGCGAGAGGGCAGCGGCCACGTTCAGCGACTGGGGGAACAGACGGGCCGCCTCGGCCGGGGGGCCGGCGAAGACGAGCACGTCCTCCCCCGCCCCCCGGACCCGGCGCGCCTCCTGCTCGTCCATCCAGGGCTGGATGAGGGCGATCGGCTTCTTGGTGGTCCGCAGGACCGCCCGGTCCAGGCCGCCCACGGCGGCCGCGGACGCGAGCAGATCGAGCCCGCCCAGCGCCCCGTGGGTACAGCGCAGGCGGCCGGGCCCCAGCGTGTCCAGCCGGCCGGCCAGCCGCGGGTGCAGCAGACCCGCGACGGAGCTCACGACCAGGTCGAGGCCCGCGGAGAGCACCGGCTGGATCGCCTCGAGCAGGGCGGCCGAGCCGGCGCACTCCACGACGACGTCGGCGATCTCGATGGCCTCCGTCAGGGACAGCTGCGGCACGGGCGGGTCCGGCACGGGCGAACGGTTGACGACGCACACCAGGGTGGCGCCGTGCACCGCTCCCGCGAGGAGTTCTCGGGCCACGACCCTGCCGATGGCCCCGTAGCCCAGTACGGCCACCCGGGGCCCGGCCCCCGGACCACCGGCGCGGGGGCCGGGGTGCGCGGAGCCGGCCGGACCGGGGATCCCGGCCAGGTCATCGGCAGGGGTGTGCGTCATCCGGTCGCTCAGCCCTCTGGGACGTACGTGAACTCGGCCGGGTCGTAGCCCTCCTCGAGCAGCTCCTGCTCGACGAGGACGTCGACGACCCGCTGGATCTCGTCCACGTCGGTCTCGGGCAGGAAGTCCGGCAGCGCCATGTTCTGCGCGACGTCCTCGGGCAGCTTGGCGATGCTCGGCAGCCAGGCGCGGAACTCACCCTCGTTGGCCTCGATGTCCTGGCCGGCGGCGTACATCGCCCGGGCGAACGCAGCGACCGTGTTCGGGTTCTCCTGGATGTACTGGTCGCTGGCGATGAAGTTCGAGACCGCGAGCCCGACGTTCGGCCCCGCCGGGTCGGTCAGGTCGACGACCTCCCGCATCCCAGCGGCGAGGGCGGCCGAGGAGAAGGGCTCCGGCGAGTAGCCGGCGTCGATCGACCCGGCCTCGACACCAGCGGCCATCTCGGGGAAGGGCACCTCGACGAAGGTGGGCTCGACGTCCTCCAGGCCCTCCGAGTTGAGGAGGTTCCGCAGGGTGACGTCACCGATGTTGTTGGTGGCGTTGATGCCGACCGTCGCGCCGTCGAGGTCCTCCAGGGTCTGGATCGGCGAGTCGGGCTTGACGTAGACCGACAGGCCGCCCGGCCCCAGGGCGCTGGTGAGCACGACCGTCTTGATCGGCAGTCCCCGCTGCGTGGCGATCGACGTCGAGATGGTGTTGGAGAAGCTCACGTCCAGCTCACCGGCGGCCACGCTCTGGGCGGCCTGCGGGCCACCCTGCACCGGTTCGAGGGTCACCGTGAGCCCCTCCTTCTCGAAGAAGCCCTTCTCCTGCGCCCAGTACAGGGCGGAGTAGTCGGCCAGCGGCAGTGCACCGACGGTGATCTCGGTGGTCTCGAGCCCCCCGTCCGCCGAGCCGCCGCTGCCGCCGGCAGCGCTGTCGTCGTCCGAGCCGCACGCGGCCAGACCCAGCACGGCGAGCGCCGTCGCACCCGCGATCGCACCACGAAGTTTCATGTCGTTACCTCCGGAGTCAGAAATTGAGCAGTGAGCGGTTCGAGCGCGCGACCGGGACGGACCCGCACCGTCCGTGGGCGGACTCGGCTGGTCCCCCGGCTGCGGATCAGGCGGTGGCCGCCGGCTCCTTGCTCCGGAGCAGCCGGGTGACGTGGCTGCGGATCTCCACGAACCGCTGGTCGGTCTTGGTGGCGATGTGATCCCGGGGCCGCGGAAGGTCCACGTCGATGACCTCGGCGACGACGCTGGGCGGCGAGGACAGCACGATGATCCGATCGGCCAGGTAGACGCTCTCGTCGATGTCGTGCGTGACCACCAGGACGGTGATGCCGAGCTCGGCCTGGATCCGCATGAGCAGGTCCTCGAGGTCGGCACGGGTCTGCGCGTCGACCGAGGCGTAGGGCTCGTCCATCAGGAGCAGCTTGGGATGGGAGGCCAGCGCACGCGCGATGGCGACGCGCTGCTGCATGCCGCCCGACATCTGCCAGGGGTAGAGCTTCTCCTTGTGGGTGAGCCCGACCTCCTCGATCGCGAAGCGCACCCGCTCCGCCCGCTCCTTCGCGGGCAGGTGCTTGATCGGGAACTCCACGTTCTTGTCCACGCGCATCCACGGGTAGAGCGACCGCGAGTAGTCCTGGAAGACCATCGCCAGCCCCTCGGGCACCCCGTCGACGGGGTCGCCCTCGAACCGGACCTGTCCCGAGGTGGGGTTGTCCAGCCCGGAGATGATCCGCAGCAGGGTCGACTTGCCACAGCCGGACGGGCCGACGATGACGCTGATCTTGGAGGCGGGCACCTCGGCGCTGATGCTGCGCACCGCGAGGTTGTCCCCGTAGCTCTTGGAGACTGCGTCGAGCAGGAGCTCGGCGCTCGTACCGGCCGTAGCCGCGCTGGTCTCAGTCATTCTGCTGGGTCGCTCCTCGGTGCCAGGCGAGCGCGCGTCGCTCGACGAACTTGAAGATGAGGTTGAAGGCCACGCCGAGGATCACCAGCACGATCAGCACGGACCAGAAGCCGGCGTAGTCGAAGTTCCGCTGTGACTGGATCAGCTGGTAGCCCAGGCCGTTCTCGGACTTCTGCAGCTCCGAGATGATCATGAGGATGAGGGACAGGGACAGGGACGTCCGGATCCCGGCGAAGATCTTCGGTGCGGCGCCGGGCAGGACGATGTGGAACAGCACGTCCCTGCCGGGGATGCGGAAGACCTGCGCCGCTTGCGCACGCACCTGACCGATCGAGCTGACGCCGTCGATCGTGTTGAGCAGGATCGGCCACACGATGCTGAAGGCGATCAGGAAGATCTTCGGCAAGTCGCCCGTGCCGAACATGAAGAAGAAGACGCCGAGCAGCGCCGGTGACGGCAGGGAGCGCCCGAGGTGGACCATCGGCTGGAACAGCCCGGTGAGCACCGGCGAGATGCCCAGGACGATCCCGACGACGACCCCGACGACGATGGCGATCGCCAGGCCGGCCAGAGCCCGGCCCACGCTGGGGAACAGGTGGTCGTAGGTCGCGTCGCCGAGGAAGAAGCGCGAGGGGTCGGCGGACAGGAAGTCGGTGACGAAGCGGTCGAACGCCGTGAGCGGGTCGACGACGTACAGACCCATCCGCTGCGAGGTCGACACCAGCCACCAGACGAGCAGGATGGCCGCGGGCACCACCAGCCGCAGGGCGACCTTGACCGGCCAGGAGAGGCCGGCCCGCTCCCGGCGGGTCGACGGGGCCGGCTGAGCGTCGCGCTCCTCGACCGCCTCGGACTCGGGGGCGCTGAGCGGGACGTGCGGCTGATCGGTGCTGTGCTGCTGGGTCGTCACTGGGCCAGCCCCTTCTTCCAGCCGAACACGACGTCGTCGAGCTTGGCCATCACGAGGTTGACCAGGACTCCGAGCAGGCCGGCCACCAGCGTGGCGGCATAGACGAGGTCGAGGTTGGTGGCGTTGGCGCTGTTCTCGAGGATGTAGCCGCCGATGCCGTTCCCGCCCCCGATCAGCAGCTCGGCGCTGACGGCGACCAGCAGGCCGATCGAGGCAGCGATCCGCACCCCCGTGAAGGCGAACGGCAGAGCGCTGGGGATCTTGACCTTGCGCAGCACCGCCAGCTCGCCGTTGCCGAAGGTCTTGGCGGTCATCACCGCTGTGGTGTCGGTGGCCCGGACGCCGTACATCGTGTTGAGCAGGATGGGCCAGACGCAGGACAGCGCCACGGTGAGGGACAGCGGCAACATCCCCTGGCCGATGAGCAGCACCAGGATCGGCCCGACAGCGACCGAAGGCAGGACGCGGAACGCCTCCACCGGCCACTCGAGGGCGAGGAAGACGCTGCTGAAGGCACCCATCAGGCCGCCGACCAGCACGCCGGCGACGGTGGCGATCACCAGCCCGAGCATCCACTCGCCCAGAGTGAAGAGGACCTGGTCCCAGAAGGTGCCGTCCGGCACCAGGTCGGCGACTCCGGCGATGACGCCACTGGGGAGCGGCAGGCCAGGCACGTCGAGGAGGCCCGACCGGATGACCCCCTCCCAGACTGCCGCGGCGCCGACCGTACCGACGATGCCGAGGACCGCCTGCGATCGACCGCTGAGCGGCTCGTGCAGGAGTTTCACCCGGGTTCTCCCTCCTGGTGGTGGTGGTGCGCGCCACAGTGGTGTGGGCCACATCCGTGGAGAGATAGTCCCGGGCAATTCCGCGAGTAGTCAATAGTTGAGCGCAAAGATTCTTGGTTATTAACCAGGGGCCAACACGAGCCCACCGACCGTGAGCGCCGCGCCCACGTCAGAGCCCCCGGACGTTCCCTGGATCCGCCAGCGCGCCCGGGCCGGCAGCCACGAGCGCGGTTCGTCGTCCGGCCGGTCCCCACACGCCGGCGACGACGAGAGCGGCCGTGAGCGCCAGCAGCGGGCCGCCGGAACGCCGGTCGCCATGAGCACTCCGCCGGCGATCGCCGGAGGCAGCCAGATCCCTGTGGGGATCAGCCGGGCGGGAGTCCCCGGCGCTGCCGGGCGGCTTCGAACCGAAAGGACACGGCGATCGGTGGGCCGATCTCGGCGAGGAGAGCCAGCCAGTCGACCAGCACGCGGTGGAACGCCAGGACGCCCAGCACCAGCCCCAGCGTCGTGATGACGGACGTCGCGACTCGACGGCGTGCGCCCCTGGACGTCTGCAACGCCAGCCCGCCGGAGCAGGCTGCGGCGATGGCCGGGGCCAGGACCGCGAAGACGACGAGCAGGTCCCCCACCGGCATCCCACCCAACCGCATGGCGGCGCCCGCGCCGAGGGTTGCATCTCCCCCACTGTCCCCGGACAGGTGCAGCGCGGCGCCGACGAGAACGAGCCCCAGCGCGGGTTCGTCCGGCAGCTCGGATCAGCCGAGCGGCACGGTCCAGGCGTCATACGCGTAGACCCAGTCTGCGTTGCCGGCGGTGCGCAGCCAGTCGTTGCCACGAGAGCCGATCTGCACGTCCGCGGTGCGCGCCTGCCGCGCCCGCTCATAGGTCTGCAGCCCCGCGGCGGCGTCCCCAGGACGGTGCGCGGCCAGCGACCGCGCCAGGACGACGGCGTCCTCTATCGCCATCCCGGCGCCCTGCGCCATGAACGGCATCATCGGGTGGCAGGCGTCGCCCAGCAGCGTCCGGGACCCGATCGACCAGCGCGGCAGCGGGTCGCGGACGTACAGCGCGGACTTCATGACCGAGCCGCAGGCGTCCAGCAGCGCCCGCGCCTCCGGGTGGAACGTGGCGTAGGCGCGCCGGAGCTCCTCGACGTCCCCCGGCGAGGTCCACGACTCCTCCCGCCACGACTCCTGCGGGCGGGTGGCGAAGACGAAGACGTCCCTCCCCCGGTTGAGCGGGAACGTGACGATCTGGGTCGCCGAGTCAGGCCCCCACCACTTGGTGAACGCCCCGAGGTTGGGCACGTCGAGCCGCGCCGCGGGAACGACAGCGCGATAGGCGACGACCCCGGTGAACTCCGGCTGCTCGGGACCCCACAGAGCCTCCCGCACGAGGGAGTGGATGCCGTCAGCGCCGACGAGCACGTCGACGGTCTCGGAGCTGCCGTCGACGAACTCGAGCACGGTGCGGTCGCCGTCTTCACGCAGGGCCGCGAGCTCGCACCCGAGACGGAGGGACCCCGCCGGCAGGGCGCCGACGAGCGCGTCGAGCAGATCGGCGCGGTGGATGGTGAGCTGCGGCGATCCGTAGCGCTCCTCGGCGGCGGACCCCATCTCCAGGCGCGAGGTCTCCTCGCCGGTGTCCCACGTGCGACTGATCCGGTGCGAGGGCCGCGCGGCCGTCGCGCGCAGCGCCTCCCCCACCCCCAGCCCGTCGAGCGCGAGCACGGCGTTGGGCGTGAGGTTGATGTCCGCGCCGACCCGTCCGAGGCGGGCGGCCTGCTCGAAGACGACGACCTCCCGCCCGAGTTGGCGCAGCGCGATGGCCGCACACGTCCCGCCGACTCCTCCCCCGACGATCCCGACAACCTGCGGTGCGCTCATGGAGAACCCCTCGATGCGCTCCGGCGACGTGGCCGCCGGTAGATGTGTAAGTTCTTATATTCTTAGCTCTTACGTACAGTGGAGGCAAGCTCTCGATGCGAGACCCTGGGGAGGCGACATGGCCGGCGAGGCCCACCGGGCGGACGAGGTCGACGACGTCGTCGACCGGTGGGCGGCGGTCCGGCCCGACGTCGACCCGGCCAGCATCGGCGTGTTCGGCCGGATCGCCCGGCTGGACCTGATGCGGCGGGCCGCGGTCCGCCGCCTGCACAACCAGCACGGCATCAACTCGGCCGCGTTCGACCTGCTGTCCCAGTTGCGCCGCGCCGATCCCCCGCACCGCCGCACGACCGGGGAGCTCGCCGAGGCCACCCTGCTCACGTCAGCCGCCACGACGTTGCGCATCGACCGACTGGAGGCCGACGGCCTGGTGCGCCGGGTCCGGTCGGACGAGGACCGGCGGGTCGTGTACGCCGAGCTGACGCCAGCCGGTCTGGCGCG
The DNA here is from genome assembly GCF_900215145.1 of Geodermatophilus sabuli. Lineage (GTDB taxonomy): Bacteria > Actinomycetota > Actinomycetes > Mycobacteriales > Geodermatophilaceae > Geodermatophilus > Geodermatophilus sabuli. Next base: position 281,626 of record NZ_OBDO01000003.1, read on the forward strand.
GATCGACGCGCTCTACGAGGAGCACGTGGCCCTGGAGAACCGACTGCTCGCCGGACTCGCGGTCGACGAGCGGATGCAGTTGGCGGATCTGTTGCGCACACTCACCCACTCGGTCGCGGACGCCGGCGACGCCTGAGCCGACGCGTGCACTCCTCAGCGACGGATGTGTCACCCGGTGACGTCGACAGGGCCGGTGCACTCGTGTGACCACGTGGCCTGGGGATGGGGCCGAACGCCCTCGGCTGGTCCGTAGCGAGGCACGGTCGGCGTGAGTAGCGTCCGGCTGCGTGCTGGGAAGGGCCGGGCGGCGACCCCGCCGCTGCACCGCGACCGCGGAGGTGCGCTGATGTTCGTCTGCATCTGCCGCGCCGTCAGCAGCACTGACGTGCGAGCGGCCATCGCCGAGGGCGCCCGCACGGTCAAGCAGGTGGCCGAGGCATGCGGAGCGAGCCGGGACTGCGGCAAGTGCGTGGTCCACGTCCGGGCCCTGCTCGACGTCGAGCACGGGCCTCGCGGCAGGGGGAGGCTCCCACAGGAATGCGAGAGCGAGGCGGCAGCACCCACCACGACAGAGGGAACGAGCAGCGATGGTCTACCTGGTGTCCATCTTCCCCGTACCGGACTACGACCTGTGGCAGACCGAGTTGGCCCGGGGAACGGAGAGGCGGCGGCGGCACGGGGTCACCCGCCACTGGGTCTACCGCGGCTCGGATGATCCCAACGAGGTCATGATGGTGATGGAGTTGGCCAGCCTCGAGGACGCGAAGGCCTTCCTGGCGTCGCCGGAGGCGGGTACCCGAGCGTGGATGGACCGGATCGGGATGGAGATCTACCCGACGTTCTTCGTGGGTGAGCGGATCGAAGAAGCCGACTACGAGGACACCCATGATCCCGCGCAGCGAGCCTGACTCCTCGTCGGCGGCACCCCGAGGACAGGCTCCGCCGCGTCCCTGTACGACCAGCAAGGCCTGCTGGCCTCGATCCACGACCGCCGGGGCGGGGCCGAAGCGTGAAGCGCAGACGCAGTCTCCAGTCGTCCTTCAGTGAAGTCGGCACCTGCGGGCCGCCGCGAAGGCGATCGCCGCGGGGCACAGGTCACGGCCGCCGGCCGCACGTGGCTCCGAGTCGCCGATCCGGTCGGCTACCGGGTCAGGCAGGTGGCGGCGGACCTCCTCGACCCGCCTGGTCGCCGAGCGCCGGTTGATCGGACCGCTGCGTGACGTCGGGTTGCCGTCGGCGGCGGGCCTCCGGCCGCCTGCTCTCCCGCCAGTACATGAACCCGAGAACCAGGAGCAGGCTTGCTAGCACCACCACGAAGGCAAGCGTCAGCAGGCTCACTCTCACCACCACCTTCCGACCGAGCGACAGTTGTTCCATTCACGTCTTCGGACGCGCTGGACACCGTGCATCCCCTTGCACGTTGGCGAACTCAACCGACTCGCGGGGCAGCTCAGGGGCTGTGTGGGCTGGGCTCCGTCCGCGTCGTTCCGGAGACCCCCTACCGCTGGCTGCTTGCAGGGAACTCCACGTCACCAGGCGTTCCAGGGGGCCCCGGCCGAGGAACAGCCGCCACAGTGTGGCGGCGGCGGTGGTGATCAGGACGTAGACCAGCCAGGGCCGGTTGGTGTCGTAGTCGAGGGTGCCGGTGACCCACATGGCGACGATGCCGCCGACGTAGGCGGTGAGGGCCATCGACCCGACCGCTGCGAAGGGCGCGGTTGCACGCGGCAGGCAGTCGGCCAGCACCAGGCACGCCGCGATGACGACCAGGGCGACGCCGACCGAGCCGACGATCTCGAACGGGGTGCCGCTGTGCGGGGTGGCACCGATGAGCCAGACCGGGTCCCACTGATCGGGGCGCGAGGAGAAACCCTCCGGCCCCTCGATCGGTTGCCCTGCGGCCCACCACTGGGTGGTGAGCCAGCCGCCGCCATAGCCGAGGGCGGCCAGGCCCGCGCCGGCGGCCGCCATTCTCAACCGCATCCGGGCGGCGGTGAGGTCGCAGCGGCCCACGGCGAGCCCGACGAGGATGAACGTCCATCAGATCAGCGCCGGGTAGGAACCGGTCACCGCCAGCCAGACGAACGGGGCCTCGTAGGCGTCGTTGGCCTCGGAGAACTGGGCCAGCAGGAGGTCGATCGGAGGGGTGACCAGCGCGAGAGCACCGGCCAGCAGGAGGAGCCGGCCGGGCGGCCATCGGAGGAACGGCAGGGCGAGCACGAACAGGAGGGCGTACACGCCGAGGATGACGTCGATGTCGGTGCCCAGCGCCTCGAGGACGCCGCCGATGGCGAACAGCCAAGCCGCCCGGACGAGGATCCGGATCCGGGCACGGACCAGGTCGTCGCCGGTGATCGGCACGGTGCGTCCGGACAGCAGGGCCACCGAGATGCCGGCGAGGACGGCGAACAGGATCGACGACCGACCGTTGACCACGCCCGCCCAACTCGAGGGCGTTCTCCCGACGTCGGTGGTGACAACGCCGACGTGTGCGCCGAACATGCCGAAGACCGCCAGGGCGCGGGCGACATCGAGGCCGACGATCCGGCCGGACTCATGGGCCGAGCGACCCGGACTCCGTGACGGCGCGATGGCGAGGGCGGAGCTCATGGCCGGGCACGGTAAGCAGAGTCCGAACAGGGCAATGCCAGTCGCCCGACGCTTTGCCAACTTCTTGCTCCGCTTTACCAACTTCTTACCCACGGCTGAGCGGCGGCGATTCCGGGGCGACGATCTGCCTGACATGTACTGCACCGGAATGGGGTGACAGCGTTGCCGGGGCACCTCATCCTGGCTCGCGGGGGAGCCGCACCCCTTCCGCGGCCGCTGAACGGAGCCGGTGTTCGTGCGCACTCGGATCATCGCCCTGGCCGTGCTGGCCTCCGTCGTGGCCACGGTCCTGTTCGCCGTGCCGCTGGGGATCGCGGTGTTCCGGCACCTGGTCGGGCAGGAGCGCGGGCACCTGCTGCGGGTGGCCAACGACGTCGCGATCACCGTGGCCGACGACGTGGAGGCCGGCGCGGCCGTCGACCCCGACGACCTGACCGATGTCGGGGACGACGGTGAGGACATCACCGCCGCCGTGTTCGACGAGGACGGGGACCGGCTGGCCGGGACCGCACCCGTTCGAGACGAGGACGTCCTGGCCGGTGCGCTGGACGGCGACATCAAGGCCGGCGCCGACGACGACCTCCTGTTCGCCGCCGCGCCGGTCACGCATGGCGAGGACATCATCGGTGCCGTCCTCGTGTCCGAGTCCCGCGCGGACGTGTACGGCGAGCTGGCCGTCACCTGGACCGGGATGGCCGGGCTCGCCACGGTGGCGGTGACCGTCGCGTGGCTGGTGGGGCGGCGACAGGCCCGCCGGCTGGCGCAGCCCCTGGAGGACCTGGAGGAGAGCGCCCGACGGCTCGGGGACGGCGACTTCAGCGTGCGCAGCCGCCCGGGGGGCATTCCCGAGATCGACTCCGTCGGCGTCGCCCTGGACAGCACCGCCGCCCGCCTCGACGACCTGATCACCCGTGAGCGCGCGTTCTCCGCCGACGCCTCCCACCAGCTGCGCACACCGCTGGCCGGTCTGCGGCTGCGCCTGGAGGCCGCGCTGGAGCAGGCCGACGCGGACCCCCGGCCGGCGATCGCCGCGAGCCTCGCCGACGCCGACCGCCTGGAGGCGATCATCGACGAGCTGCTGCTGCTCGCCCGGGCCGGGCAGGCCGGTCACGCTAGCCGGATCGACCTGGGCGCCCTGCTCGGGGAGCTCGCCCCCGAGTGGGAGGCGCGGCTGGCGCTGACCGGCCGCGACCTCGTGCTGCGGGTGGACCAGGGGACGCCCGACCCGCTCGCCTCGCCCGCCGCGGTCCGGCAGGTGCTCGCCGTGCTCGTCGACAACGCGACGGCGCACGGCGCCGGCACGGTCACCGTGGCCGCACGGGAGGGCAGCGGCGCGGTGGCCGTGGACGTCTGCGACGAGGGGCCGGGGTTGTCCGAACCGGCCGGGATGGTGTTCGCCCGGCGGGCCGACCGCCGCGACGGGCACGGCATCGGCCTCGCCCTGGCCCGCCGCCTCGCCGAGGCCGAGCACGGTCGGCTCCACCTGACGCATGTGTCCCCACCGGTGTTCACCCTGCTCCTGCCCGCGGCCGCCGATTCACCGGACGAGCCGGCGGGCTCCGCCGAGATCCTGCAGGGGTAGGTCCGAGGTGTGAAGGTCCGGCGGACGACTGCTCGGGAGTCAGCGCGTCTGTGCTCGTCGGCGCCGGCGGGGTCGCGGCCGGGTTCCCGCTGGCCGACCCGGTCGTGGGTCTGGTGATCACGGTGGCGATCCTGGCGGTGCTCCGCACTGCCGGCCGTGACGTGTACCGCCGGCTGATGGACGCCGTCGATCCGGAGTTGATCGACCGCGCCGAGCGGTCACTGTTGGACACGCCGGGAGTGACCGGCATCCGCGGGGTGCGGATGCGGTGGATCGGGCACGTCCTGCACGCCGAGGCCGATCTCGAGATCGACGGCGCGGTGAGCATCGCCGACGCGCACACCCTGGCCCATGACGCCGAGCACCGGTTGACGCATGCCGTTCCGAAGCTCAGCTCCGCGACAATCCACGCCTACCCGGCCACCCGGCACGCAGCGGCCCCCTGACGCCGAGGCCGACGCGCGGTGCGGGTGGGCGTGGAGCTCCGCGGCGGCCGAGCGCATGCTGACGAGCACACGTCGCCGCCCCTGCCGTCGCCCGCTCGGAGAACGCCGTGACCGAGTTCGTCACCCTCGTCGCCCTCGGGGTCGTCGTCGTCGGCGTCGGCGTCCTGGTCGCCGCGTACCTGCTGACCGCGGTCGTGTGGCTGGTGGCCCGCGGAGTCCGGCGCCGCGGGCAGGTCGGGCCCAGCCCGCGAGATCACGAGCGTCCACCGCGCGGCGAGGGATCGCACGCCACTCGTTTCGACGGAGTGGGCGGGGCAGGCAGTCGGCCCGACAGCTGAACGCGGCAACGGCCGTCAGCGTTCGGACGCCGCGTCACCGGAGGCGTCCTTCCGACCGGTGGATGGGCGAGCCGTCTGCCCCTGTGTCCGTCCGCGGCGACGCTCTGGTCAGGACGACGGCTGCGGCCGGGACGCCCGGTGCCGGACGGCCAACGCTGCCGCCCTGTGGGAGCTGCTGGAGAGCAGCTTCTCCAGCGGGCCCTGGCCGACGACCAGGTGCCAACCGGTGGCGAGCACGACGATCACCCCGATGAACGCCATCCAGGTCGCAACGCCCTCGACGTCCCAGTCGAGCACGGCAGGCGCGAAGACGTGGCTGGTGTAGGTCGTCAGCGCCATCGCGCCGACCGACACCAACGGGAAGGTCGTCGTCGGCAGCCGCTCGGCGACGACGAGGCACACCGCGATGACGACCAGTGCGACACCGGCCGATCCCACGATCTCGCAGGTCGTGCCGCTGTGTGGCGCAGCCCCGGTCAGCCAGGTGAGGCTCCAGCTGCGGGAGTCGATCTCGCCGTCGACCCAGTCCTGCGTCGATGCCGCCTGCCCCCACCACCCGGACGTCATCCAGCCGGTGGTGTAACCGAGTACGGCCAGCGTCGCGCCGGCGGACAGCAGCCGTGCCCGCAGCCGCGGTGAGCTCAGGTCGGAGCGGCCAACGGCCATGCCGACCAGGATGAAGGTCCACCAGATCAAGGCCGGGTAGGGGCCGTTGAGCATCAGCAGCACGAAGGGGGACTCCTCGAGCCCGGTGGCTTGCGCCCACACCGTCAGGAGCAGCGCCAGTGGGGGCGTCAGGACCGCCAGCACGGCCGCCGCGAGCAGCAGTCGGCGCGGCGACCAGCGCAGGAACGGCAGCACCAGGAGGAACAGGATCGCGTAGACGCCCAGGATCACGTCGATGTCGGTGCCGAGCGCCTCCAGCGTCGCACCGATGCCGAACGCCCACGCCGCCCGAACCAGCAGCCGGATCCGGGCGCGGACCAGGTCCTCACCGGCCGGCGCGGCAGTCCGGCCGGTCAGCAGCGCCACCGACACCCCGGCGAGCACCGCGAAGAGGATGGAGGACCGGCCGTGGACGATCCCCAGCCAGCTCGACGGCGAGACACCCACATCGGCGGGCACCGCACCGAAGTGCGCGCCCACCATGCCGAACACCGCCAGGGCCCGGGCCATGTCGAGCCCGACCACCCGGCCGGGCCGCCGGAGCTGTCGTTGCCCCTCGGGAGTTCGGCGGGCCACCGGGCCGGAGGGTGTGGCGGTCACGCCGTCGGGTCGGGTGAGCAGAGGCATTGAGTGGTCCTCGGGTCAGGTCGGAGCAAGCGGGGAAGGGCGGGGCGAGTCCTCCATGCGCGACGGCGACCGTCGCCCTCTTCCTGGACAGGGAGAGGTCGGACACGAATCCGGACGTCGTTTGCCGAGTTCTTGCTCTTCCCTGGCCGACTTCTTGCCTCTCCTCGTGGGTCGACCTGTCTCGGACACAGGACGACGGGCCTTCACCTCGCGTGCTCGACCAGGCCGGTCGACAACTGCGGGAGTCGTCCCGACCGTGATGCCGGCGCCCTGAACAGCAGCATCACGCCCGGTGGCAGAGGTGACGTGCACGTCCCGGCCGCCCGGTCACGCATGTCGACGGAGGTCGTCCACAGGAGTCCTCGCCTGCCGTGGCACCTCGCTCCGTTCCTGAACGCGGTCGTCCCGGCGCGTTCGAAGGCCCAGACCGCCGTGTGGGAGAAGGTCCAGATGCAGGCCCGACCGCCGCTCCTGCGCCGCGGCGCCACCGTCCTCGTCGCGCTGCGGTGTCAACGCTCCAGGCAAGCGCGGGACCCCAGCACGCGCCGGACCTGCGGTACGCGGAGGAGCACCCGAATGAGAACCTGCACCTGACGGACGAACACAGGAGGACGTACGCCATGTCGCCCATCCGGCGCTTCGACCACGTGGGCATCACCGTCAGGGATCTCGACACGGTGACGGACTTCTTCGTCGAACTGGGCTTCGAGACCGAGGGCCGGACGGTTCTGGAAGGCGACTTCCTGGACACCGTCGTCGGCATCCCGCACTGCCGTACCGAGGTCGTCGTGCTGCGGCCGCCCGGCGGAGGAACCGGGCTGGAACTGTCGCGCTTCCTCCACCCCGACCACGAACCCGGTTCGCCCGACCCCATGCCGAACGAACTGGGGTTGCGCAACGTGACCTTCGAGGTGGACGACCTCCAGGCGATCCTCGACCGGCTCACCGCGGACGGCTACCACCTGGTCGGTGGTGTCGGTCAGTACGAAGGCATCTGGCGCATGGCGTCTGTGCGAGGACCCGAGGGGTTCATCGTGAACTTGGCCCAGCGAATCGACTGATCGGCGGTCAGGCGGTCACGCGCGGCGGGACGGGGTGCCTGCGCAGCGAGTAGGTCCGCGGCCCGTCGAGCAGGAAGTGCGGCTCCACCGGTACCGCCCAGGGCACTGCTCGGCTCGACCGGGCGAGCCGACACGGGTGCAGCCCAGTCGCGCCAGGCGTCCCACCAGCGAAGACGACTGATCTCGGTGCCGCCTCGCGCCTGGCACAGCGCTCCCGGCTGTCTCCACGGACCGCCGCGGACTGCGCTGGACGCCAGCGTCTGAGGCCGACCTGCACCACGACTCGCGCCGCGTGCCTACCGAGTCACTGCTCGAATGCGTGGAGCACGTCCTCGGTGCTGCATCGGTAGCTGAGCAGGCTGTAGTCCAGGCTGGCGATCGACCGTTGAGCCGCCTCGGCGTCCACGACGCCGCAGGCCTCCTCGACCACCACGGGTAGGAACCCGAGGTCCGCGGCGTGCCGCGCGGTCGGTTCGATCCCGATCTCCAGAACGGCGCCGACCAGCACCACCGTCGTCACCCCGCGATCACGCAGCACTGCCTCGACCGGGGTGCCGACGAGTGCCGACATCCCAAGCTTGTCGAACACCGGCTCACCGGCCGACGGGGCCAACTCCTCGACGATCTGCGTCTGCGGGGCGTCCGGCGGGAAGGCCTGTGTGACCTCGTCCGGCCGGCTCTTCCGTTGCCAGGCCATGGCGGTCCGCAGCGCGGCCACACCCATGTGCGAGAGCGGCAGTGACACGTGCCGGACGTACAGCACGGCGACGCCGGCAGCTCGAGCGGCCTGCAGGACCGCGCCGATCTGCTGTACGAGCCGGTCGCGGTCACGGACGTGAGCGAGGATGCCGGCCTGTGCGTCGTAGACCAGGACCGCGGTGGTCCGAGGGCGGCACATCTCCGCGACCGTGTCCGGGACCGCCATGCCTGACGCCTGATGCATGCCGGAAGCGTGTCAGTCGGCAGAGGCTGCGGCTACGGCTGTGGACCGCCGTGTGTACCCGCCCGTGCAGGTGATGGCACTGGCCTGCTCTCAGCGCCTCGGGTCCTCGACGTCGGCACTCGGCGGGGCGGCGCGATCGCGCGGCGCTCGTCTGGACGTACTGCTGCAACCATGGTTGCGTTTCCGCGTGTCCACGTCGCCACCCCGCCGAGCCGAGACCGGCGAGTGGGTGCTGCTCTCGTACCGGCTGCCGCGCGAGCCGTCGGGGCCGCGGACGACCCTGTGGCGGCGGCTGAAGCGACTCGGCGTCGCCCAACTGTCCGACGGCCTCGTGGCCCTGCCGGCCGACTCCCGCACGCGTGAGGCGCTCGAGTGGCTGGCCGACGACGTCCTCGCCGCCGACGGGACGGCGGGGCTGTGGGTCGCCCGGCCGGCCACGGTGGCGCAGGAGCGTGAGCTGGCCACGGGGATGGCCGCCGCCCGTGCGGCGGAGTACCGGGACCTCGCCGGCGCCTGCCGAGCTGCCGCCGGCACGGACCCGACCGACCGGACCAGGACGCTGCGCCGCCTGCGGGGCGAGTGGCGGGCGATCAACCGCCGCGACTTCTTCCCCCCGCCGGAGCGGGAGGTCGCCGCGGCCGCGCTGCGCCAGCTGGCCGCCGTCGCCGCAGTGGAGACCGTGGCGGTGTCGGAGGTCGCGCCGTGAGGTGGGCGACCCGGGCGGGGGTGCACATCGACCGCGCCGCCTGCGCCTGGCTGATCCGCCGCTTCCTCGACCCGGACGCCGAGTTCGTGTTCGTCACCGACCGCAACGAGGTCCCGGCCGACGCCACCCCGTTCGACATGCGCGGTGTCGAGCTGGGCCACCACGGCGGGGACTGCTCGTTCGAGACGATCCTGCGCCGGTACGAGCTCACCGACCCGGTGCTGTGGCGGCTCGCGGAGATCGTGCACGAGGCCGACCTCGACGACGCGCGTTTCGACGCCCCGGAGGCGCCGGGCCTGGACGTGGTGCTGCGCGGGCTGTCGATGACCGGCGACGACGCCCACACCCTGGCCGTCTCGGGGCCGGTCTTCGACGGGCTCTACGAGTTCCACCGCCGCCGCCTGCTCCTCGGCCGCGAGCCGGCCTGACCCACCGCGGAGGACCCCCATGCGCAGCACCGCCGACCACGGCTTCTCCATCACCCTGCACGTGCACCGCAGCCGGATGCGCGCCTACGTCCAGCTCGTCGGCGGCGTCGTCCTCGGCATCGGCCTGGCCGCCGCGGTCGGCCTCGACCCCGGCCCGGTCTTCGCCGGCTACACCCTCGGCCTCGGCGCGCTGCTGCTGTGTCTCGGGCTGCTGCTGCCCGAGGACCCCGACGCGGCCACCGACCGGGACGAAGGCTCCTGTCCGCCCTCCCGTTGAGCACCCGCCCCACCGGTCCAGCTCGTCCCACCCCGCGCGCCCCGCTGCGCTGCGTGCCCGCATCCGACCGACGAGGACGTCCATGACCCGCGAGTCCCCCCAGCCGCAGGACACCGCGCCGCCCGCCCCGACGCAGGGGCCGGCTGCCGTACCGGAGCCAGCCCGGCCGCAGGAGCAGGCCGTCATCCCCTTCCGCACCGCGGTGCGGACCTGGTTCCTCATCTCGCTGCAGACCTTCGGCGGCCCGGCCGGCCAGATCGCGGTCATGCAGCGCGCCCTGGTCGACGAGAAGCGGTGGATCGGCCAGCGCCGGTTCCTGCACGCCCTGAACTACTGCACCCTGCTGCCCGGCCCGGAGGCGCAGCAGCTGGCCACCTACGTCGGCTGGCTGCTGCACGGCACCCGCGGCGGGCTCGTCGCCGGCGGCCTGTTCGTCCTGCCCGGCGTGGTGGCGCTGCTGGTGCTGTCGGCGATCTACGTCGCCTACGGCACGACGACCGCGGTCACCGCGGTCTTCGCCGGGCTGGCCGCGGCCGTGCTCGCGATCGTCGTGCAGGCCGTGATCCGCGTGGCCAAGAAGGCGTTGGACAGCCGCGCCCTCGTCGTCCTCGCGGTGGCCTCGTTCCTCGCGCTGGCGCTGTTCGGCGTGCCGTTCCCCGTCGTCGTCGCCCTCGCCGGCGTCGCCGGCTGGGCGCTCGGCCGGTGGCGGCCGTCCGCGCTGCCCCGCAAGAAGGCCGCCGAGGGGCCCGACGCCGGCCCGTCGCCGGTGATCTCCGACGACGTCCTGCACCACGAGTCCCCCACCGCACGCCGGACCCTCACGGTGCTGCTCGTCGGCCTGCTCGTCTGGGGTCTGCCGATCGTGGCGGTCGCCCTGCTGACCGGCGCGGGCAGCGTCTTCACCCAGCAGGGCCTCTTCTTCTCCGGCGCGGCCGTGGTCACCTTCGGCGGCGCCTACGCGGTGCTGGCCTACGTCGCCCAGCAGGCCGTCGAGGTCTACGGCTGGCTGGGACCGCGCGAGATGGTCCGCGGCCTGGCGCTGGCCGAGACCACGCCCGGCCCGCTGATCATGGTGGTGCAGTTCGTCGCGTTCCTCGGCGCCTACCGCAACCCCGGCGACCTCGACCCGTGGGTCGCCGCCGCCCTCGCCTCACTGCTGGTCACCTGGGTGACGTTCGTGCCCAGCTTCCTGTTCGTGCTGCTCGGAGCGCCGTTCATGGAGCGGCTGCGCGGCAACCGGTCGCTGTCGGCGGCGCTGAGCGGGATCACCGCGGCGGTGGTCGGCGTCATCGCCAACCTCGGCGTCTACTTCGCCGTCCACACGCTCTTCTCCGACACGGTCGCCGTCGACCGCGGCCCGCTGGCGTTCGAGCTGCCCGACCTCACCACGCTGCGGCTCGTGCCCCTGGTCATCGCGCTGGTGGCCGCGGTCCTGCTGTTCCGGGTCAAGTGGTCGGTGCTGCGCACCCTCGGCGCGTGCGCGCTGCTCGGCCTCGCCGCCGGCCTGGCCGGCCTGCCCCTCACCTGACCCCGATCAACCCTCGCGGCCCTGGTCGCCGACTGCACCACCGTGCCCGCTCCCGTGTGCGGCGCAGCCCCGGTCGGCCAGGCGAGGCTCCAGCTGCAGGAGTCGATCTCGCCCTCTACCCAGGCCGGGTGTCGTTCGGGCGGCACCTGTGGGCCGCCGCGAGGGTGTCGCGGACGATCGGGCAGGACAGCCGGTGCGTTCGGTACTCCAGCCGCGCCGCGGCCGGCCGCCGACCTAGGCGATGAGCGCCACCGCCATGACCATCGGCAGCGAGACCACCGAGGCGACGGAGGTGACCATCGTCAGGGTCTTGAAGGTGCCCTGCGTCGACAGCCCCAGCAGCGACTTGTACATCCAGAAGAAGTTGCTGTTGACCTGGAGCGCGAACATCGCGCCCGAGGCGATGGCGAGGCCGATGACGATCGGCGAGACGTCGATCGACCCGAGCACCGGGCCGATGATCCCGGCGGCGGTGATGGCCGCCACCGACACCGACCCGATCGCCAGGTGCAGCACCGCCGCGATGACCCAGGCGAGCACGATGCTGAGGATGACCGGTGCCCCGGCGTCGGCCGTGAAGAGGTCGGCCAGGATCGTGTCGAGCCCGGTCTCCCCGATCACGGCACCCAGGGACCCGCCGATGCCGGTGATGAGCAGGATGCCGCCGGTGGTGTGGAAGCCCTCGCTCATCGCCGTGTCCGTGCCCTCCGAGCCCAGTGTGCGCCGGCACAGCACGTAGGCACCGACCAAACCGACGAAGAGCGCGAAGTTGGCGTCGCCGATGAAGGCGATGACGTCGTTGGAGAACCCCAGCAGCTGGGCGAAGGCACCGAACGCGATCATCACCAGCGGCACCAGGATGGGGAGCAGGCAGACGAACAGCGGGGGCGTCGCGCTGTCGTCCTTGACCAGCTCCGTGGTCTCCTGTTCGACCATGGCCTCGTCGACGTGCTCGTCCCGGGCCACGTTCCAGTACCGGCCGCGCAGGAACAAGCGGAAGATCAACGTCGTCACGATCGCGGTCAGCGGCCCCAGCACGAGGCCGTAGAGCAGCCAGGTACCGAGTGGGATCTCGAGCAGGCCCGCGATGGAGACCGCGGCCAGTCCCGGGATCACGAAGACGTAGCCGGCGAAGATCCCGGTCCCGAGCGCACCGGACATGTGCGGCAAGCCGGTCCGGCCGATGAACGGCGCGGTCGAACGCGCCACCGGAGAGGCCAGCACGATCTGCACGTCCACGTAGATCGACGGGAAGATCATCGACATGGCAGCGGTCATCGCGTACGGGAGCCGGTGCGCGCCGACACGGTTCACCAGCGTCGTCACCATCTTCCGGAAGGCGCCTATCGCATGGAGCATCGCCCCGATGAGGACGCCGAAGCCGATGAGCAGGCCGACCTCGCCCATGATCTCGCCGAAACCGGTGGCGATCGCCGTCAGCGTCGCCGCGAAGCCGACACCGGTCGCGAGGCCGAGGTAGAGCGACCCGATGATCAGCGAGATCACCGGGTCGACCTTGACCTTGATGATGAGCAGAACGATGACGGCGATGGCGATCGCGGTGTGGATCACGACCATGACGGGCCCCTCCCGATACGAGGAGTGGCGAGGTCACCGGCACCGTCGCCACGTCGATCCCACACCTTGGCACTGATCGGGCGCCGCAGTCGGTCTGGCGCAGGTCGGCCTGACATCCACGCGCACCCGACGCCGTCGGAGACCGTGGGGCTGGGGATGGCCACGGAGGCGTTCGACGGCACCCTCACCGACCTGGACCTGCCGACGTGAGCGACGTAGCCCGGGGATCCCGCCACCGGCAGCGCTCAGACGGCCTCGATCCTCGGGTAGGTCGGCTGCCACATGGCCTGGTGCACCTGCTGCACCGGGGCGTCCACCTCCACCTGCGCCAGGCCCTCAGCGGCCGCGGCGACGGCCACGGCGACGCCGACGGTGGCCGAGACGTGCCGCAGGTCGGAGACGGCGGGGAGGAGAGGGGCCCCGGGCAGGCTGACGTCAGCGAGGCCGGCGACGGCGTCCGCGCAGGCCTGGATCATGCCCTGGCTGATCCGCCGGGCCCGGGCCACCGTGACGCCCAGGCCCAGGCCGGGGAAGACCAGCGCGTTGTTCGCCTGCGCGACGTGGTGGGTCACCCCGTCGTGGACCACCGGCGGGAACGGGCTGCCGGTCGCCACGAGCGCCCGCCCCTCGGTCCAGGCCAGGAGGTCGGCCGGCACGGCCTCGATCCTGGGCGTGGGGTTGGAGAGCGGGAAGATGATGGGCCGATCGACGTGCCGGGCCATCTCCCGCACCATCGCCTCGTCGAACGCACCCGCCTGTGTCGACGTCCCGATGAGCATCGTGGGGTGCACCCGCGCGACCGTGGCGGCCAGATCCACCGAGCGGCCCGGCGAGGCCCACGACGCCACCTCGCCGGCCGGGCGGGCGTAGGGCAGCTGGAAGTCCCGCAGCTCGGCGCCCATGTCGTCGGTGAGCAGTCCGTCGCGCCCCACCAGCCAGATGCGCCGGGCGGCCTCCTGCGGGTCGAGCCCGTCGCGGACCATGGCCTCCCGGAGGAAGTCCGCGATCCCCACCCCCGCCGTGCCCGGCCCCAGGACGACGACGCGCTGGTCACGCATCGACGAACCGGCGGCCCGGACACCGGCCACCGCCGCGGCCAGCGCCACGGCCGCCGTGCCCTGCATGTCGTCGTTGAAGGTGCACACCGCGTCCGCGTACCGGTCGAGGATGCGCCGGGCGTTGTCGACCCCGAAGTCCTCCCAGTGCAGCAGCGCGTCGGGGAACATGCGGTGCGCCGTCTCCACGTAGGCGTCGATGAACTCGTCGTACTGCTTGCCGCGCACGCGGGCGTGTCGGTTGCCCAGGTACATGGGGTCGGTGAGCAGGGCCTGGTTGTCCGTGCCGACGTCGAGCACGACCGGGATGACCCGACGCGGATGGATCCCCGCTGCGGCGATGTACACGGTCAGCTTGCCGATCGCGATCTCGATCCCGCCGACGCCCTGGTCCCCGATGCCGAGGATCCCCTCGGAGTCGGTCGCGACGATGAGGTCCACCTCGTCGGCGGTGCGACCGAAGTTCGCCAGCGACTGCTCGATCTGGTCCTGGTGGTCGATGGACAGGAAGACGCCGCGAGGACGGCGGTACTCGTGGCTGTAGCGCTCGATCGCCTGACCGATCGTGGGGGTGTAGATGATCGGCAGCATCTCGTCGACGTGCTCGCTGAGCAGCCGGTAGAACAGCACCTCGTTGCGGTCCCTCAGCGAGGTCAGGTACACGTTCTTGGCCAGGTCGTCCGGTGCACGCAGGTATTGCGCGTAGACGCGCTTGGTCTGCGCGTCGATCGTCGACACGCCGTGGGGCAGCAGGCCGACGAGACCCAACGCGGCGCGCTCCTCGTGGGTGAACGCCGTTCCGCGGAAGATGTGCGGCTCACGCATCACCTGCGTGCCCCGCGCCCGGACCTGGCACACGGGCCCGGTGTCGGTCTCGACGATCTGGTACGGGCGCTCCATCATGCACTCTCCGTGGACCTCGCCGACGGGGTGGTGCTGCGCGCCGAACCCTAGTGGGTGGGGCCTGGTGGGGCCTGGGATCGCACGTCCGACGCCTCGGCCACGTGTCCTCCCTCTCAGCTCTCGATGAGCCCGGTCCGCAGCGCGTAGCGAGTCAGCTCGGTGCGGTCGCGCATCTCCAGCTTCTGGAGGATGTTGGCCCGGTGCCGCTCGACGGTCTTGATGCTGATCACCAGCAGCGCGGCGATCTCCTTCGATGACCGGCCCTCGGCGATCGCCTGGCCCTACGTCGTCCTCCGGTACTTCGCCTTCGGCTGAGCCTGGGGATCACCCGGGCTCACTCGCCGAGCGCTCCCGGCAGCGACCGAGGTCCGGGGTGTGGCACGTCACGTCCGCGTGGCGGCGGCGGCCCACGCCCGGTCCGGTGCCGTCCACCGCCGGTCCCGGCCAGGATGCCCGGCCATGAAGCACGTGATGACCTACCGCGCGGTCGAGGACTTCCTGCCGCTGGCCCGCCAGCACGGCCCGGCGCACGTCGCGCGACTGCACGAGTTCCACGACCGCGGCCTGCTGCTCATGGTCGGCACCTTCGACGAGCCGATGAACGGCGATGCGATGGGGGTGTTCACCACCCGGGAGGCGGCCGAGGAGTTCATCGCCGGGGACCCGTTCGTGCGCCACGGGGTGGTCGCCGAGTGGACGGTGCGTCCCTGGAACGAGGTGCTCGTGCCCTGACCCTCACCCCGCGGGGTGATCCGACGCCGTCCAGGGGACGTGCCACCTCCGCCCAGGTACCCGATCTGCCGTTGAGGCGGTGATCGGTCCACGACGGAGGTGCACGGTGCGGGTCTCGTTCTCGGTGTACGGCGTGCTCTACGTCGTCGTCGAGATCGTCGGCGCCCAGCTGGAGTCGATCGGCTGGCCGCAGCTCACGCCGCTCGACGTCGCCACCGCGGTGACCGACGCCTGCCTCACCGTCGCCGTCGGCATCGCCGTCCTCGTGGGGCTCGACCTCGGCGGCCGGAGGTGGCGCCGCGCGTTGCTGGCCCGGCGGGCCGAGGTGGCACGGTTGGCCGAGCAGTACCGCGAGGAGCAGCCGCCGATCGGCGTCCCCTCCTGGCGGGCGGAGCCGCTGGCCCTGACGGCAGGCCCCTCCCCCGCGCGCGGACCGGACTACTCCGGCGCGCCGTCGAGCGGCCGGGCCTTCCCCGAGGAGCCGGGCCGCCTGCTCTGAGGCCGGCCGCCCGGCGCACCCTGCAGACGCCGGCCTCCCCGTGCTCAGCCGGCGGCCAGCATCGCCGCCTTCAAGCCCAGTCCGTGCGCGGCCGTGGCGGCCGGCCCGTTCCGTCGGATCGCCCAGGCCAGCTCGACGGCGTCGGCCGACCCTGGCCGCGCGTCCTGGCCGGCGTTGATCCGGCCCACCTCGTCGCCGGCCGTGCCCGCCCCGTCGGCACGCAGCCACAGCCAGCCGGCGTCCTCCAGGCGCTGGGCGAGGTCGGCGTCCAGGTCGCTCTCGGCGAGGTCCTCGACGTCGCGCAGGACGAGCGGGGCGGTGGGCTGGGGGGCGCCGGCGGTGGTCATGGCAGGAATCCGTTCCTCGGGTCAGCCGGGTCCGTCCCGGCACCGAGGACTCTCCGGCCGCTCCCGCAGGCGCTCGACGAGGGAGCCGCAGGATCTCCGCAAGACCCGTTCGACCACGACGCGCCCGCCGGACCAGGAGAGTCCCGGGCCCCCGCGGGTGCCCATCAACGTCTAGGGTGGTCACGTCGGGAAGGCCCTGCGCTATGGCAGGACCCCGATGCACCACCTCAGCTAGGAGCGAGCAATGCCCGAAGGAACTGTCAAGTGGTTCAACGCGGAGAAGGGGTTCGGCTTCGCCACCCCTGACGGTGGCGGACCGGATGTGTTCGTCCACTACTCGGCCATCCAGACCAGCGGGTACCGCTCGCTCGACGAAGGCCAGCGGATCTCGTTCGACATCGAGCAGGGCCAGAAGGGCCCGCAGGCTGCGAACGTCAACCCGCTCTGATCTCACGATCAGCCGCCGATCCCGCATCGGCACCAGCGCCCCCGTCCGGTTCTCCGGGCGGGGGCGCTGTCGTTCGCGGGTCACCGCACGCGGGGCACGTACCCGCCGATGAGCGCCGACATGAGCAGCGCGCCGGCGTCCGGCCCGACGGCGGTGGCCGCGTCGGCGAGCGCCCGCCACCGCTCCCGCTCGACGTCGGTCGGCGCCCTCTCCGCCCGGGCCGTCACCTGCTCCAGCAGCCGCTCCCACTCCCCCTGCGGGGTCGGCCAGAGCCCGGCCAGCCGGCGGGCCTCTGGCGAGATGCCGGTGAACCGGACGATGTCCCCCGCGTGGTTCGTCAGCGCCTCGGCGTAGCCGGCCGAGACCAGCGCCCGCGCCGCGTTGACCACCTCGGCCTTGGGCAGGCCGCTCGCGGGCACCACCTGGCCCAGCAGGTAGGGCGAACCCCCGTGCGCTCCCTCGTCCACCAGCCGGGCGATGGCCCGGAGCACCGGCAGGTCGCGGGTGAACCAGACGTCGGGCAGCGGGGTGTCGGGCGCGGTCACCGGTCCAGTCTCCGCCGGGCACGGCGACGCCCCGCCACCCGGGTCAGGGGGTGGCGGGGCGGCCCCGTCCCGGGTCCCACCCTGAGCTCGCGGAGGGTGGGGAGGATGGAGTGTCTCCTCAGTCGCGGGCCCCGGTCAGCTCCGGCCGCAGGGCCAGCAGGACACCGAGCGCGGCGTAGCCGAGCAGCAGGTGACCGGCGGCGACGTACGGCGACAGGGTGGGCAGGGCCTGCGCGATCGGGATGTTGACCGGCGCCCAGCTCTCGGCGCCCAACGGCCACCACCGGGCGGCACCGGTCCAGCGGCCGGCGATGGCGATCCGGATGCCGATGGCGAACATGCCGACCATGGACAGCGGCCAGAAGGCGTCGAGCGCCAGGAACCAGGCCTCCTCCCGGTACTCGGGCAGGACCGCGTAGAGCAGCGTCGAGACCATCGCCAGCCCGAGCAGCACGTGCTCGGCGTGCAGGGAGGACCGGGCCAGCTTCCCGGTGCCGGTGGCCCCGGTGCGCAGCTGCACGGTCACCAGCGCGACCAGGCCGAGCTGGAACGCCAGCGAGGACAGGTTGTAGACCGTCCCCTGCCAGCCGTCGACCGGGTCCAGCCCGAAGGCGAGGATGCCGCCGGCCCAGGCGGCGGACCCGGCGGCGACGGCCGCGCCGGCCCGACGGACCGACCGGGTGGACACCGCCGGGCGGACGGGAGCGGTTCGGGGACCGGCCGGCGCGGCGTCGGTGCGGGCCTGGGCGGGGGTGGTGCTGAGGGACATCTCGTCTCCCGGGTCGAAGTGGCGGTGCCCTGCGCACCGACTGGGAGAACCGTCTCGGGGCGGCGTCCCGGGCAGCCAGGGCGCGGCGCCCTCGATCCGGTCCCCGTCGCCGTCCCGGGCGACACGGGACAGCTGCCTCGTGACGCACGGGACGGCGGCAGGCCAGGATCGCCCGCGTGCAGGCAGCAACCCCGGTCGCCGAACCGACCTCCGCGGTGCCGGGGGGACCCCCGACGCCGTCGCCCGGGCGCCCCGGCGACCCCGACGGCGCGCACCCTGCCGTGCGCGCCGCGGCCCGGGCGCTGGTCGTCGTCACGGTCGGGTCGGCCGTCGCGGCCGCTGTCCTGGACGTCGTCACCCCGGCGGCGGCCCGGGAGGCGGCCCACGCCACGCCGGGCTGGGTCTTCGGCCTCCCCGGGATCGGGCTGGCCCTCCCGGCCGCCCTGCTGCTGCGGCGGGAACCGCGCAACGCCGTGTCCTGGGTGGTGGGCGGCACCGCCCTGCTGTGGGCCGTCGACGGGCTCGCGCAGTCGTGGCTGACCTCAGCGCTGCAGCACGACCCGCCGCTGCCGGGCGGCACCCTGGCGTTCTGGCTCGTGCAGCGCTTCGGTGCCTGGCTGCTGCTCGGCCTGCCCCTGCTGCTCCTGCTCTACCCCCACGGGCGGCTCCCGACCGCGTGGTGGCGGCCCGTGGCGCTGATCAGCCTGGCGTGCACGGCACTGCTCCCGACGCTGCTGATGGTCGTGCCGTCGGAGATCGCCGACGCCCGCGCCGGCTCCGAGACGCCGGAGATCTACCGCTCCCTCGACCTGGACCCGACCAGCCTGCCGCTGCCGGAGGCGGTGGTCCTGCCGCTGCTGCGGTTCGCCTTCCCGGCCGCCGTCCTCGGGGTGCTGGTGCCGGTCGCCGTCGTGCTCGCCCGGTACCGGGCGGCGGCCGGCGAGGACCGCCGGCGGATGCGCTGGCTGCTGTGGGCCGCCGTCACCGACGGGCTGGTCATGGTGGGCACGCTCGTCGCGCCCGGCGACATCAGCTCCGTCACGCTCTCCCTGGCCGTGACGCTGACCGGGGCGGCGGTCGCGGTCGGCATCCTGCGCCCGCAGGCGGTCGACATCGACCGGCTGCTCGGCGGCACGCTGGTCTACGGCGGGCTCGCGGTGGCCGTCGTCCTGCTGGACCTGGCGGTGATCGCCGCCGCCGGCGCGCTGCTCGGGGACCGGCTCGGCGACCGGGACGCCACCCTGCTGGCGCTGCTCGTGGTCACCGGCCTCTACGTGCCGCTGCGCGCCCAGGCCTGGCGCCTGGTCCGCCGGTGGGTGTTCGGCGAGCGGGAGGACCCCTACCGCGTGGTCTCCGGGCTGGCCGAACGCCTGGAACGCTCCGACGGCGCCGAGGAGCAGCTCATGGCCGTCGCCGCCGGCATCGCCGAGGCGTTCCGCTCCCCCTACGTGGGCGTGGAGGTCGACCAGCCCGGCGGGCAGCACCTGCTCGCCGAGTCCGGCCACCGTCCGGCCGCCGTGCAGTCCCTGCCGATCGCCTACCGCGGCGAGCAGGTCGGCCGGCTGCTGCTCCCCCGGGACGGCGTCCGCGCGCACCTGGTCACCCGCGACGAGGGGCTGCTCGCCGACGTCGTCCGCCAGGCCGCCGCGGCCGCCCGCGCCGGCTCGCTCGCCGCCGAGCTGCAGGCCAGCCGGGAGCAGCTGGTCGCCGCCCGCGAGGAGGAACGCCGGCGGCTGCGCCGCGACCTGCACGACGGGCTGGGCCCCTCGCTGGGCGCCGTCGTCCTGCGCATCGACACCGCCCGCAACCTCGCCGTGAGCCGCCCCGAGGAGGCCGACCGGCTGCTCCGCCAGGCCCGCGACGACGTCTCCGCCGCGCTGGCCGACGTCCGCCGGCTGGTGCACGACCTGCGGCCACCCGCGCTCGACGACCTCGGCCTGGCCGGGGCGGTGCGCCAGCAGGCCGAGCGGCTGCTCGCGCCGCGGGTCGGGGTGACGGTGGACCCCGGCGAGCTCGCCGAGTTGCCCGCCGCGGTCGAGGTCGCCGCCTACCGGATCGCCTCGGAGGCGCTGGCCAACGTCGCCAAGCACGCCTCGGCGACCAGGGTGCGGGTGTCCCTCGCCTGCGACGGGGACGGCGACCTGGTGGTGGAGGTCGCCGACGACGGCGTCGGGATCGCGCCCGGGGCGCCGGCGGGTGTGGGGCTGGTGTCGCTGCGCGAGCGCGCCGCGGAGCTGGGCGGGCGCTGCTCGGTGGAGTGCCCGGCGTCCGGGGGCACGGTGGTGCGGGCGGTCCTGCCCGCGGACGGGAGGGGGTCGGCGTGAGCGGACAGGGCCGGAAGCCCGCCAGCGAGGAACGAGCGAGGAGCGGAGCGGCCCGCGGAAGCGAACAGGAGAGCATCGTGGCTGAGCCGGAGGAACCCCTGCGGGTGGCCGTGGTGGACGACCACCCCGTCTACCGGGACGGGCTGGCGGTGCTGCTCGGCTCGGTGTCCGGGCTGGTGGTCGTGGGCACCGCCGCCGACGGGGCCGAGGCGGTGGCGCTGGCTCGCGAGGAGCAGCCCGACGTCGTCGTCATGGACGTGCAGATGCCGGTGCTCGACGGCATCGAGGCGACGCGGCGGATCACCGCCGAGTCGCCGTCGATCGGGGTCGTGGTGCTCACCATGAGCGAGGACGACGGCACCGTGTTCGCCGCCGTCCGGGCCGGCGCCCGCGGCTACCTGCTCAAGGGCGCCGACCAGGAGGAGGTGATCCGGGCGATCACCACCGTCGCCGGCGGCGGGGCGGTGTTCGGGGCCGCCCTGGCCCGCCGGATCGGGGAGTTCTTCGCGGCCGGGCCGACCGGGCCGGAGACGGCGTTCCCGCAGCTGACCACCCGGGAGCGCGAGGTGCTCGAGCTGGTCGCCGCGGGCCGGTCGAACGCGCAGATCGCGGCGGCGCTGTACCTGTCACCGAAGACGGTCCGCAACAACGTCTCGAACGTGCTCACCAAGCTGCAGGTCACCGACCGGGCGCAGGCGATCGTGCGGGCACGGGAGGCGGGCCTGGGCCGCTGACGGAGGGCAGGCATCGGCCGAGGTCAGCGCGTTCCGGCGTCGTACCGTGGAACGCATGACGACGTCCGCGCAGAACCAGCCGAAGGTGACCAAGAGCGACGAGGAGTGGCGGGCGCAGCTGTCCCCGGAGGAGTACGCCGTCCTCCGCCAGGCCGGCACCGAGCGGCCCTGGACCGGTGAGTACGTCGACACGAAGACGACCGGCGTCTACACCTGCCGGGCGTGCGGGGCGGAGCTGTTCCGCTCCGAGACCAAGTTCGACTCGCACTGCGGCTGGCCGTCGTTCTACGAGCCGACGTCGGCGGACAACGTGGTGCTCCGCGAGGACCGCAACCACGGCATGGTCCGCACCGAGGTGCTGTGCGGCACCTGCCACAGCCACCTCGGACACGTCTTCGAGGACGCCCCGCAGACCCCGACCGGCGACCGCTACTGCATCAACAGCGTGTCGATCCGGCTGGAGCCCGCCCAGGGCTGACCCGCGATCATGGAGTCCGGGAAGCGACGCGCGGCCGTCCGCCGTTGTGTCGCTCCCCGGACTCCATGATCGTCGCGGGGTGTGGTCACGGCAGGTCGCGGACGAGCTCGGCCACGGGCTTGCGGACGCCGGTGTAGAACGGCACCTCCTCGCGGACGTGCCGCCGAGCCGCCGACGCCCGCAGCTCCCGCATGAGGTCCACGATGCGGTGCAGCTCGTCGGCCTCGAAGGCGAGCATCCACTCGTAGTCGCCGAGGGCGAACGACGCCACGGTGTTGGCCCGGACGTCGGCGTACCCGCGGGCCATCTGCCCGTGCTCGGAGAGCATCGCCCGCCGCTCCTCGTCGGGCAGCAGGTACCACTCGTAGGACCGCACGAACGGGTACACGCAGACGTAGTGGCGCGGCTCCTCGTCGGCGAGGAACGCCGGGATGTGGCTGCGGTTGAACTCCGCCGGCCGGTGCAGGGCCATCTGCGACCACACCGGCTCCAGGTGGCGGCCGAGCGTCGTGCGGCGCAGCCGGGTGTAGGCCTCCTGCAGCGCCTCCGGCGTCGCGGCGTGCCACCAGACCATGACGTCGGCGTCGGCCCGCAGCCCGGCGACGTCGTAGACGCCGCGGACGACGACGTCCTTGCCCGCCAGCTCGTCGAGCAGCGCCTGCACCTCGTCGGCGGCCGCCGAGCGCGCCTCGTCGCCCAGCGGACGGGCCAGCCGGAACACCGACCACATCGTGTAGCGGATGGTGGCGTTGAGGTCGTTGGCCCGCTTGCCGATGCTGCGCTGGTCGCTCTGGTCGCTCATGGGCCCATTGTCGCGCGCGGCGCGGGACGCCCGCGTCCGCGGGGTCGGGCCGCCGCGCGACCGGGCGGGGGTCAGGCCGCCGTGCCGGTGGGCTGCTCCGGCTCCTCCGGTTCGCGCCTGACGACGGCGGTGTGCGCGTCGCGGCAGTCGTCGCAGGCGGCCATCCAGACGTGGTGGCGCAGGCAGCGGGGAGATCGGGAACCGGGTCGGAAGGGGTCGTTCGGGTGGTGCGGTGTCCTCACCCCATCCTCAACAACCGCGGCGCTCCGGGGATGCCCGGGACCGCGGTGGCCCGGACCACGGCTCAGGACAGCGCGTCCAGCGCGTGGTACGCGTCGCGGATGCAGGCCGGCACGCCCACCCCGCGGAACGCGGCACCGGCGATGGCCAGGCCCGGCACCGCGCTGACCGCCGTCCGGACCGCGTCGATCCGCGCCTGGTGCCCCACCAGGTACTGCGGCAGCCCGCCGCCCCAGCGCACCACGCGGGTCGCCACGGGCTCCGGCCGGGACAGGCCCAGCAGGTCGGCGACGTCCGCGACCACGGCCGCGGCGAGGTCGCCGTCGGTCCGCTGCAGCTGGGACTCGTCGCGGAACCGGCCCACGGACGAGCGCACCAGCAGGTGGGGGGCGGCGGGGCTGGGAGCGAGGTGCGGCCACTTGGCCGACGACACGGTGACGCCCTTGACCAGCCGGCCGGTGACGGGGGGCACGAGCAGACCGGAGCCGGCATCGACGTCCTGCGCGGGGAACGCCATCGCGACGACGGCCATCGACGCGTACGGGATGCCCTCCAGCGGCTCGACGGCGCCCGGCGCGACCTCGGACAGCAGCCGCGCGGCCTTGGGCGCCGGCGTGGTGACCAGGACGGCGTCGGCGGTCAGCGTCTCCGGGGCCGCGGCCGGGCCGATCGACAGCGCGAAGCCGGTGGCCGTCCGGGTCAGCCCGTGCGCCGGGGTGCCCAGCCGCACGTCGGCCCGGGACGCCGCGACCAGCGCCGCGGGCAGCGAGCCGATCCCCTCGTCGACGGTGACGAACACCGGCGCGTCGGCGTCGAACCGGCTGCGCGCCCCGGCGTCGCGGGCGGCGGCCGCCGCACCGAGCACGGACCGGGCGGCCGGCAGGTGCGCGGTCAGCGCCGGCATGGTCGCGCTCAACGACAGCTCGTCGGCCCGGCCGGCGTAGACGCCGCCGAGGAGCGGCTCCACCAGCCGGTCGACCACCTCGTCGCCGAGCCGTTCCCGCAGCAAGGTGCCGACGGCGACGTCCACGGTGCGGTCGCCGTCCAGGGCGAGCGGCGGCAGGTCGGCCTCGGCGGCCACCCGGGCCACGCCGGCGGGCGTGAGGATGCCGTCCAGCCCGTCGGCGGAGGCGGGGACGCCGAGCACCGTGCCGGCCGGCAGCCGGTGCCGCCCGTCGGGCAGCACGACCGACGCCTGCGTGGTGGCCGGGCGGACCAGCCGGTCGGCCAGCCCCAGGCGCTCGACCAGCTGCACCGCCTCGGGGACCCGGGCGAGCACGGCCTCGGGTCCGGTGTCGTACCAGTGCCCGGCCAGCTCGACCCGGCCCAGCTTCCCGCCGACCCGGTTCCCGGCCTCCAGGACCACGATCTCGTCGTCCGGCCGCCGCCGGCGCCACTCGAACGCGGCGGCCAGGCCGGTGATCCCGGCCCCGACGACGACCAGCCGGCGGGTCATCGGCCCGACAGCTCGTGGACCAGCTCGACGACGTGGGACAGCACACC
Source organism: Geodermatophilus sabuli (assembly GCF_900215145.1). Lineage (GTDB taxonomy): Bacteria > Actinomycetota > Actinomycetes > Mycobacteriales > Geodermatophilaceae > Geodermatophilus > Geodermatophilus sabuli. The sequence continues at coordinate 305,795 of NZ_OBDO01000003.1, forward strand.
GGGGTCGGTGTCGGGGAGGACGCCGTGCCCCAGGTTGAAGACGTGCCCGCGGGCGGCGCGGCCCTGCTCGACGACCCGGCGCACCTCGCGGTCGACCGTCGCCCGGTCGGCGAGCAGGACGGCGGGGTCGAGGTTGCCCTGCAGCGAGCGCTGCGGCCCGACCCGGCGCGCCGCCTCGTCCAGGGGCACCCGCCAGTCGACGCCCACGACGTCGGCGCCGGCGTCCCCGATGAGTGCGAGCAGCTCCCCGGTGCCGACGCCGAAGTGGATGCGGGGGACGTCCCGGTCCCCCAGCCCGTCGAACACCGCGCGGGAGTGCGGCAGCACCCGCTCGGCGTAGTCGGCGGCCGACAGCACGCCCGCCCAGGAGTCGAAGAGCTGGACCACCGAGGCCCCGGCGTCGACCTGGGCGCGGAGGAAGGTGGCCGCGGAGACGGCCAGCCGGTCCAGCAGCCGGGTCCACGCCTGGGGCTCGGCGTACATGAACGCCTTGGTGCGGGCGTGCTCCTTGGAGGGGCCGCCCTCGATCAGGTAGGTCGCGAGGGTGAACGGGGCGCCGGCGAAGCCGATCAGCGGGGTCGGGCCGAGCTCGGCGACCAGCCGGCGCACCGCCGTCTCCAGGAACGCCAGCCGCTGGGGCTCCAGCGGCGGCAGCGCGTCGACGTCGGCGACGGTCCGCACCGGCTGGGCCACGACCGGGCCGATGCCGGGCTTGATCTCGATGTCCACGCCGGAGACGACCAGCGGCAGCACGATGTCCGAGAAGAGGATCGCGGCGTCCACCCCGTGCCGGCGGACCGGCTGCAGGGTGATCTCGGTGACCAGGTCGGGGTCCTGGCAGGCCTCGAGCATCGCCGTGCCGGCGCGCAGCGCGCGGTACTCCGGCAGCGAGCGGCCGGCCTGCCGCATGAACCACACCGGGGTCCGGCTCACCGGGAGGCCGCGCGCGGCCCGCACGAGATCGGAGTGGGCCGGGCCGGTGGGGGTGGAGGAGCCGGGATCGGTCGCGCCAACAGGGGTCACGACCGCCGATCCTCCCAGAACCGTGCGGCGCGTCGGGCGCACGGTGCCGGTCCGCGCCCTACCCTGCGAGCGTGGAGCCTTCCAGCCTGGCCGGTGCCGGGCACGGCGCCGGCGACCGGACCGGCGACGTCCCCCCGGAGTTCCGGGCTGCTCTGGAGGCGATGGCCCGCGTGACCGCCCGGCCGGAGATCACCCTCGAACAGATCCCCGCCCCGCAGCGGCTGGCGCCCCACGCGTACGCGATCGGCGCGCTGGTCACCGAGCCCGACGGCGACGAGGAGGTCGAGGTCGCCAGCGGCCGGTTCATCGTGCTGCACGACCCGGCCGGGCACGAGGCGTGGGCCGGCACCACCCGCTGCGTCGGCTACCTCTCGGCGGCCACCGACGAGCACATGGTCGACGACGCGATGTTCTCCGAGGTCGCGTGGAGCTGGCTCACCGACGCCCTCGCCGAGGCCGGCGCCACCCACCACGCCGTCGGCGGCACGGTCACCCGCACCGCCTCGACCCGCTTCGGCGAGCTGGCCGGGCCCGAGCACTCCGTGGACGTCGAGATCCGCGCCTCCTGGACGGCGGAGGACGGCGCCCTGGACCGGCACCTGCTGGCCTGGCTCGAGGTCCTGGGCACCGCGGCGGGGCTGCCGCCGCCCGGCGTCCGGCTGCTGGGCCCTTCTGGTCCCTCCGACCCCTCCGGCGGCGGGACTCTCTAACATCGGTGTCCCGAGGGGCGTCCGACGTCCCCTCGCCGGCTGCCCTCCCCGGCCCCTGCGGTCCCGTTCCGCGGAGCTGCGCGCTGCCGGTCTGCACACGCTGACGACACGGGCGAGAAGGTGGACGAGCGCTGAGCACCGAGCCCAACCCGACCCCGGACGAGGAGCAGACCGCTCCCCCGGCGGTCCCGCTGCTCGCTCCGCGCGACGGCCTGCCCCCGGTCATCGAGACCTCCACCGCGCTGGTGGACTACGCCGACGCCCTGCGGGCCGGCACCGGGCCGGTGGCCGTGGACGCCGAGCGCGCTTCCGGCTACCGCTACGGCCAGCGGGCCTACCTGGTCCAGCTGCGCCGCGCGGGCGCCGGCACCGGTCTCGTCGACCCGGTCCCCCTGCCCGACCTGTCGGTGGTCCAGGAGGCGATCGCCGACGCCGAGTGGGTGCTGCACGCCGCCAACCAGGACCTCCCCTGCCTGGCCGAGATCGGCCTGGTGCCGAGGCGGGTCTTCGACACCGAGCTGGCCGCGCGGCTGGCCGGCCTGCCGCGGGTGGGCCTGGGCGCCGTCGTGGAGTCGCTGCTCGGGTTCTCGCTGCAGAAGGGGCACTCCGCCGCCGACTGGAGCACCCGGCCGCTGCCCGAGGAGTGGCTGGTCTACGCCGCCCTCGACGTCGAGGTGCTGGTGGACCTCCGTGACGCGCTGGCCAGGATCCTCGAGGAGCAGGGCAAGACCGAGTGGGCGCGGCAGGAGTTCGAGGCGATCCTCGCTGCTGGCCCGCCGGCGCCCAAGGCAGACCCGTGGCGGCGCACGTCCGGCGTCCACGGTCTGCGCAACCGGCGGCAACTGGGCATGCTGCGCTCGCTGTGGCAGGCCCGCGACGACCTGGCCCGCCGCCGCGACGTCGCCCCGGGGCGGGTGCTGCCCGACGCCGCGATGGTCTCCGCCGTCCAGGCCGACCCACGGTCGGAGGCGGCGCTGCTGGAGCTCCCGGTGTTCCGCGGTCGCGCCAACCGCAAGCTGGTCGGCACCTGGTTCGGTGCGCTGGTCCGCGGGCGGGAGCTGCCGGACGCCGAGCTCCCGCTGCACAGCAAGCCGGGCGACGGGCCGCCGCCGGTGAGCCGCTGGGCTGACCGCGACCCGGCGGCCGCCACCCGCCTGCAGGTCGCCCGCGCCGGGCTGTCCGAGCTCTCGGAGAAGCACAGCGTGCCGGTGGAGAACCTGCTCTCCCCCGACCTCGTCCGGCGGCTCACGTGGACCCCTCCGGAGCTCCGGGACGCCGAGTCGGTCGCCGCCGTCCTGCGCGCCGGCGGTGCCCGCGAGTGGCAGGTCGAGCTCACCCGCGACCTGCTCACCGACGCCGTCACCCGCGCCTGACCGAGGCGCCCGCCGTCCGCGGTATGGGAAGCGATTCCCACGTCCGGGGCCACCCGACGGGGGGATCGCTCCCTGAACCTCACGGGGCGGCGCTCGCCCGCGGCTGTTACCGACCGGTAACTTGTTCGGTGCCGCGCCCCGACCGGGCCGGTTCCGAACTGCTGCGGAGGTCCTGTGTCATCTCGAGAGCGGCGGCCACGCTCGCTGCGTGAGGTCGTCTTCGTCGACGGCGTCCGCACCCCCTTCGGCAAGGCCGGCCCGAAGGGCGTCTACGCCGAGACGCGCGCCGACGACCTGGTCGTGCGCTGCATCCGCGAGCTGCTGCGGCGCAACCCGTCGCTGCCGCCGGAGCGGGTCGACGAGGTCGCCATCGCCGCCACCACCCAGAACGGCGACCAGGGGCTGACGATCGGCCGCACCGCCGCGCTGCTGGCCGGGCTGCCGACGAGCGTCCCCGGATACGCCGTCGACCGCATGTGCGCCGGCGCGATGACCGCGGTGACCACCACCGCGAGCGGCATCGCCTTCGGCGCCTACGACGTCGCCATCGCCGGCGGGGTGGAGCACATGGGTCACCACCCGATGGGCGAGGGCGCCGACCCCAACCCGCGGTTCTCCAGCGAGAAGCTCGTCGACGGCTCCGCCCTCGTCATGGGGTCGACCGCCGAGAACCTGCACGACCGCTTCCCGCACCTGACCAAGGAGCGCGCCGACGTGTTCGCCCTGGCCAGCCAGCAGAAGTACGCCAAGGCGGTCGCCAACGGTCAGATCGGCCCGGAGCTGGTCCCGGTCGCCATCCGCTCGGCCGAGGCCGGCTGGGGGCTGGCCACCGTCGACGAGCCGCCGCGACCGAACACCACCCTCGACGGCCTGGCGACGCTCAAGACGCCGTTCCGCCCGCACGGCCACGTGACGGCCGGCAACGCGGCGGGCCTCAACGATGGCGCCACCGGCTGCCTGCTGGCCGCCGAGGAGGTGGCCGAGGAACTCGGGCTCCCCGTCGGCATGCGGCTGGTCGGCTACGGCTTCGCCGGCGTCGAGCCCGAGGTGATGGGCGTCGGCCCGGTGCCGTCGACGGTGAAGGCGCTGGAGCGCACCGGCCTGTCGATCGACGACATCGGCCTGTTCGAGCTCAACGAGGCCTTCGCCGTCCAGGTCCTGGCGTTCCTGGACCACTTCGGCATCGCCGACGACGACGAGCGGGTCAACCCGTGGGGCGGCGCGATCGCCGTCGGCCACCCGCTGGCCTCCTCCGGCGTGCGGCTGATGACCCAGCTGACCCGCCAGTTCGCCGAGCGGCCCGACGTCCGCTACGGCCTCACCGCCATGTGCATCGGTCTGGGCATGGGCGGCACCGTGATCTGGGAGAACCCGAACTGGTCGGGGGCACGCACCGAGGAGGCATCGGCATGAGCGCCGGATTCGAGGACGAGGTCGTCACCCGGGCGCTGGTCCGGTACCTCACGGTGCCCGGCATCGCGGGCGAGTTCGCGCTGATCACGCTGGACAACGGGCACGACCACACCCGCCCGTCCACGTTCGGCCCCGCGGGGTTGGCGTCCCTGGACACCGCCCTGGACGAGATCGCGGCCCGCTCCCCCGCGCCGGCGGCGATCGCCGTCACCGGCAAGCCGTTCGTGTTCGCCGTCGGCGCCGACCTGTCCGGCGTCCCGTCGATCACCTCCGCGACCGACGCGCGGCAGATCGCCGAGACGGGGCACCGGGTGTTCCGCCGGCTCAAGGACTCCCCGGTCCCGACGTTCGCCTTCGTCAACGGCGTCGCGCTCGGCGGCGGCCTGGAGCTGGCGCTGCACTGCCACCACCGGACCATCGCCACCACGGCCGCGGTCGCCTTCCCCGAGGTCTTCCTCGGCCTGGTGCCCGGCTGGGGCGGCACGCAGCTGCTGCCGAACCTGGTGGGCATCGACGCGGCCGTCACGGTGATCGTCGAGAACGCCCTGGCGCAGAACAAGGTGACCTCCGCGTCCCGGGCGGCGAGGACGGGCATCGCCGACGCCCTGTTCGAGCCGGCCGACTTCCTCGAGCGCTCGCTGGAGTGGGCGGCCGGGGTCCTCACCGGGGACGTCGCCGTGACCCGCCCCGAGGTCGACCGCGGCGCGTGGGACGACGCCATCGCCCGGGCCCGCGCCGTCGTCGCCGGCCGCACCCGCAACGCCTCCCCCGGCGCGCTGCGCGCTGTGGAGCTGCTCGACCTCGCCCGGAACGGGGTCGGCGAGGAGGCGTTCTCCGCCGGCACCGCCGCGGAGGACGACGCCCTGACCGACCTGCTGATGAGCGACGAGCTGCGGGCGAGCCTCTACTCCTTCGACCTGGTCAACAAGCGGGCCAAGCGGCCGGCCGGCGCCCCGGACCGGAAGCTGGCCCGGAAGGTCACCAAGGTCGGCGTCGTGGGCGCGGGGCTCATGGCCTCGCAGCTCGCGCTGCTGCTCGTCCGTCGGCTGGAGGTGCCCGTCGTCCTCACCGACGTCGACCAGGCCCGCGTCGACAAGGGCGTCGGCTACGTCCACGGTGAGCTGGACGAGCTGGCCGCCCGCGGCCGGCTCTCCCCCGACGCGCTCAACCGGCTGCGCGGGCTGGTGACCGGATCGCTGTCCACGGACGTCTTCGTCGACGCCGACCTCGTCATCGAGGCGGTGTTCGAGGAGCTCTCGGTCAAGCAGCAGGTCTTCGCCGAGGTCGAGGCCGTCGTCTCGGCGGAGTGCGTGCTGGCCACCAACACCTCGGCGCTCTCGGTCACCGCGATGGCCGCGAAGCTCGAGCACCCGGAGCGGGTCGTCGGGCTGCACTTCTTCAACCCGGTGGCGGTGCTGCCGCTGCTGGAGGTGGTGCGCGCCGAACAGACCGACGACGCCACGCTGGCCACCGCCTTCGCCGTCGGCACGGCGCTGCGGAAGTCCTGCGTGCTCGTCGCGGACGCCCCGGCGTTCGTCGTCAACCGGCTGTTGACCCGATTCCTCGGCGTGGTCACCGCGGCCGTGGACGCCGGTACCCCGGTCGCGGTCGCCGAGCGGGCGCTGGAGCCGCTGGGCCTCCCCATGACGCCGTTCGAGCTGCTCTCGCTGGTCGGTCCGCCGGTCGCCCTGCACGTTGCCGAGCGGATGCACGAGGCGTTCCCCGACCGCTTCGTCGTCGGTGAGGGTCTGCGGCGGATGGTCGAGCTGGGCAAGGCGTCGGTGTTCTCCGAACCCGGCGTGGTCGACTCCGACCTCGCCGGCATCGACGCCGGGGACTCGCCGCTGACCGAGGAGCAACTGCGGGCCGACGCCGAGCAGGCCCTGGCCGAGGAGATCGGGCTGATGCTCGACGAGGGGGTCGTCCAGGCGGTGCAGGACATCGACCTGTGCATGGTCCTGGGCGCCGGGTGGCCGTTCTGGCTGGGCGGGATCTCCGCGTACCTCGACCGCGCCGGCGTCTCCGAGGCGGTCACCGGGAGGCGGTTCCTGCCCCGCGGGGTGGCCTCCCTCCCCGCCTGACGTCGGATTCCGTGGAAACCGACGCCCAGTGACCGTCGGTTTCCACGGAAAACGACGGTGAGACGGCGAGAGCGCCGCTCCCTCCTGCGAGGGGGCGGCGCTCTCGCCGTCTCAACGGAGCTCGGGTCCGGGGATCACCGGAACTCGTGGGTCAGGCTGTCCATGGTGCGGTTCACCGAGGCGACCTTGATGTGGGACAGCCCGCCGGTCGCGCCGGCCGCCAGCATCGCCTCGTGCGCGGCGCGCAGCGTGGCCCACACCTCGTCGGCCTCGCCCTCCAGCGTCGCCCCGAGGGCGCCGACCTCGTACCGCAGCCCCGAGGCCTGGATGACGGCCCCGTCCCGAGGCTCGCGCCGAGCGTGCGAGGCGTGGGGAGGACGGGGTCCTTCTACTGGATCTCGGCGATCACGCTCACGGCGTCTCCTCGACGACCTCCGTCACACGCCCCTCGGCGCGCTCGGCGACCACCGCGGTCCACTCGGCGATCCGTCGGGCGACGTCCTGCTCGGTGAGGCCGACGTCGGCCAGCACCTGGCCACGGCTGCCGTGCTCCAGGAACTCCTGCGGCAACCCGAGGGTCCGCACCGGTACGTCGCAGGCGCGGTCCTGCAGCGCCTGGGTCAGCGTGGTGCCGACACCGCCGGCGCGGCCGCCGTCCTCGACGGTGACCACCAGCCGGTGCCCGGCCGCGAGCTCCACCAGCTCCGGCGCGACCGGCAGCACCCAGCGCGGGTCGACGACGGTGACCTCGATGCCGTGGTCGGCGGCGCGCTCGGCGGCGGACAGGCACATCGGCACCACCGACCCGACGGCGACGAGCAGCACCTCCGCCCGGACCCCGCGGCGCAGCACGTCGACCGGGCCGCGCCGCTCCAGCGCCGGGATGTCGACCGGCGGCGCGCCCTTCGGGAAGCGGACGACGGTCGGCCCGTCGATCACCGCGACCGCCTCGCGCAGCGCCTCGCGCAGGGTCGGCTCGTCGCGCGGCGCCGCCAGCCGCAGGCCGGGGACGACCGACAGGATCGACATGTCCCACATGCCGTTGTGCGAGGCGCCGTCGGTGCCGGTCACCCCGGCACGGTCCAGGACGACGGTCACCGGCTGACGGTGCAGCGCGACGTCCATCAGCAGTTGGTCGAAGGCGCGGTTGAGGAAGGTCGAGTAGACGGCGACCACCGGGTGCAGGCCGCCCATCGCCAGGCCCGCCGCCGAGGTGAGCGCGTGCTGCTCGGCGATCCCCACGTCGAAGGTCCGCTCCGGGAACCGCTCGGCGAACGCGGCCAGCCCGGTCGGGTGCAGCATGGCCGCGGTGATCGCGACGACGTCGGAGCGCTCGGCGCCGATGCGCACCAGCTCGTCGGAGAACGCGGCGGTCCAGTCGCGGGCCACCGCGGCGCTGGCCCCGCTGTCGGGGTCGAACACGCCGGTGGCGTGCCAGGCGTCGATCTGGTCGGTCTCGGCCGGCGGGTAGCCGAAGCCCTTGGTGGTGACGGCGTGCACGATCACCGGGCCACCGAAGGAGCGGGCGCGGCGCAGCGCGGACTCCATCACCTCGGTGTCGTGGCCGTCGACCGGGCCGATGTACTTGAGCCCGAGGTCCTCGAACATCCCCTGCGGCGACAGGACGTCCTTGAGCCCCTTCTTGATCGCGTGCAGCGCGTCGTAGAGCGCCGACCCGAGGACCGGCGCCCGGTGCAGCGCCTGGCGGACCTGCAGCAGCGCCTGCTCGTACCCCGGCCGCAACCGCAGGGTGGCCAGCGCGTCGGCGACGCCGCCGATGGTCGGCGAGTATGAGCGGCCGTTGTCGTTGACCACGATGACCACCGGCCGGTCGTGGGCGGTGGCGATGTTGTTCAGCGCCTCCCAGGCCATGCCGCCGGTCAGCGCGCCGTCACCGATGACGGCGACGACCGGCCGCTTCTCCCCGCGGACGGCGAAGGCCTTGGCCAGCCCGTCGGCGTAGGACAGCGAGGTGGAGGCGTGGCTGTTCTCGACCCAGTCGTGCTCGCTCTCCGCACGGCTGGGGTAGCCGGACAGGCCGCCGCGCTGGCGCAGCCGCTCGAAGCCCTCCACCCGACCGGTGAGCATCTTGTGCACGTAGCTCTGGTGTCCGGTGTCGAAGAGGATCGGCTCGTGCGGGGAGTCGAAGACCCGGTGCAGGGCGATGGTGAGCTCGACGGCCCCCAGGTTGGGGCCCAGGTGACCGCCGGTGCGGGCCACGCTGGTGACGAGGGCGTCGCGGATCTCGGCAGCGAGGGCCGGGAGCTGATCGGCGGGCAGCGCCCTCAGGTCGGCGGGGCTGCGGAGCGATCGCAGGAGCGACACGAGTCGGAGGTGTCCTCTCTGACGGCGGCAGGTGCACGGCTCGGCAGCGGCCGCCGATCAACTGTAACCGCGTCCGTCCGGGTCTTCCGGTCGAGCGCTGGGTTTCACAGTTGGCCCCGGCCCGCTCCCCCGCGCGCCGGGCCGGTCCGTGACAGCGCCCCCACGAGCGCCCCGGTCGGCTCCTGCGGGGGCCCGCTCACAGCCGGGGGACCCAGCGCTCGCCGCGCAGCGCACCACCGACCACCTCGACGCCGCGCGCCGCGGCCGCCAGGCGGGCACCCTCGCGCTCGTATGCGGTGATCGCCGCCGTCATCGCGTCGGCGGGCAGCTCGTCGGCCAGCTCGACCCGCACCGTCCGCCACCCCGCCCGCGCGGCCTCGAGGCCGGCCCGCACGTGGTCACGGGCGAAGCGGGCGAGCAGCACCGGGTATCGACGCAGCACCTCGTGGGCGCGGTAGTCCGGCGGGACGAGGTCGAACAGCCACGCGACGGCGCTCTGCTCCCAGTCCGGGGAACCGGGCGGGGGCACCGCGTCCGGCCAGCCCGGGGGCAGCGTCGCGTCCACCCCACCAGTCTGCCGCACCCGCCGAACACACGTTCGACGGCGCGCCCTGGTCGTCGCGCGGGAGGGCGCCCTCAGCCCGACGTCGGCCGCTTGAGCCAGAACTGCTCGAACCCCCAGGTGCCCGCGCCGCTGGAGTGGTAGCTGACCAGCTCCCACCCCTCGGCTCCGAGCCGGTTGAGCACCGAGCTGGTGTCCCCGCTCTGCCGCTCCAGCGAGCCGCCGGGGAGCTTCACGCTCACCCCTGCCCGCTGTGACTCGGCGTCGTTGGCCGTGATGACCGAGGCGTACTCCCAGGTGGTCACGGGGAGCACGGTAACCGACCCCCCGGTGCGGCCCCGGAGAGCGCTGGAGTGATCTGGATCCGGACCCTTCCGTCACCCACCCCGTTCGGGCTAACGTGACGCACAGCGCTGGATCAACTCCATTCGGTGTTGGGAGTCCAGCGGCCGGGTCGGCTCGACCCGCAGCCAGCTGTCGACCACCCGCCGAGGGGATCCCTGTCCGCATGCCCGCCTTCCGCCGGGGCCCGTCTGACCTGACTCGCTCATACGGCGCGATGGGACGTCCACGCACCGCCACGATCATCGGGGCCCTGGCGATCGTCGGCGTCGTCGCCGGCAGCGGAGCCCTCGTGCTCGACGACCCCGCGGACGGCGCGGCGCGGACCCCGGAGGTCAGCGCCACGGCGAGCCCGCTCCCGACCAACGACCGCGGCATCGGTCACGCCTCGCGGGCGGCCGTGCCGCACTCCTCGGCGCTGGTGACGCCCACTCCCGCGCCGCAGACCACCCCCGCGACGCCGTCAGAGACGCCCGCGCCCACCACGAGGGCCACCACCGCGGCCCCGAGCACCCCGGCGCCGGTCCCGGCTCCGGCTCCGGCTCCGGCTCCGAATCCGAAGCCGACACCCTCGACGACCCGGTCCACCCCGGCGCCGGCCCCCGCGCCCGCTCCGGAGCCGGCCCCTGCCCCGGCGCCGCCGGGCACCGGGGAGCGCGAGATCCAGGCCTACATGACCGGCTACTCGTACTTCGACAACGCCCCGGCCGGCAGCCCGAGCACCTCCCACCCGATCGTCCACCGGCAGGCCGGCGGCACCGGCACGTACGAGGACCCGATCACCGTCGCGGTCGGGCACTCGGAGGCCGGCGGCCAGGACACCCTCGACTGGGCTGCGGGCACCCGCTTCTACGTCCCGGCGATGAGCCGTTACCTGATCGTCGAGGACACCTGCGGTGACGGCGCCGCGCCGCAGAACGGCGCCTGCCACACCGGCTACCCCTCCTCGGCGTCGACATGGCTGCACGTGTGGGTCGACGGCCGGGACGCCGGCTCGTCGTCCACCGACTCCTGCCTGGGCCGCCTCACCGGCGTGCGCACGGTGATCGTCAACGCCGGTCCCGGCCACCCGGTCGACGCCGGCCCGATCGCCTCCGGCGGCGGCTGCGCCCTCTGAGCCGTCGCCCCGAGGCACTCGCCCGACGCAGCCGGGCTGCGGACCGCCGAGCAGTCCGGCGAGATCGAGGCCGTCGTGCGCCTTCGCCACGCGGCCGGTGGTCAGCGCCCAGCCGGCACTCGCGACCACGCTGCCCGTCACGGGGTCACCGCGCGGCGCTCCCGTACGGCTGTCTCCCTGCCGTGTCCTGGACGAGCAGGGCCACGCACTCCACGTGCGCGGTCATGGGGAAGGCGTCGAACCCGCGGACGGCCTCCAGCCGGTACCCCGCCGTCCCGAGGACGGCGACGTCACGGGCGAGGGACGCCGGGTCGCAGGCGACGTAGACCACCGCACGCGGGCCGGCGCCGGCCAGCACGCGGCTCACCGCCGGGCCGGCACCGGCCCGCGGCGGGTCCAGGACGACGACGTCCGGAGGCGTGCCGAGCTCGTCGATCAGGTCGGCCAGCCCCTCGGCGTCCACCTCGCCCTGCCAGACCTCCGCCTGCGGCAGGTCGGCCAGGTTGGCCTCGGCCGCGGCGCACGCCGCCGGGTCGGCCTCGACACACACGACCCGGCCACCCGTTCCGACGCCGGGGGCGAGCGCGCCACCGAACAGCCCCGCGCCGGCGTAGAGGTCGAGCACCGTCTCCCCCGGACCGACGGCGGCGAACCCCTCGACGGCGGACACGAGGGCGTCGGCCGCCGCGGGGTGCACCTGCCAGAAGCCGGTGCCCTCGACCTCCCAGTCGCGGCCGGCGGCCGTCCGGGCGGCCCGGCCGTCCGGTTGGGCGGGCCCGTCCTCCCCGGGGCGCAGCACGCGGGTCGTCTGCGGCCGGCCCTGCCGGTCCAGGCGGGTGGTGGTCACGGTGCCGTTCGAGTCGACGGCGACGTCCACCGCCCCGGCGCCCGGCCACCGGCGCCCCAGCACCGCACGGGCCGCGGGCTCGACGGTGATCGGGCAGTCGTCCAGCAGCACCACGTCGTGGGAGCGGTGCCGGCGCAGCCCGGGCGCCCCGGACCGGTCGACGGCGAAGCGGGCCCGGGAACGCCAGCGCAGCGGGCCGCCGGGGAGCTCCTCGACCACCACGTCGACGTCCAGGCCGGCCAGCCGGAGGAGCTGCTCCCGGACCACGGCCGCCTTCAGCCGGTGCTGCTCGGCCGGCGTCGCGTGCTGCCAGTCGCAGCCGCCGCACCGGCCCGGCCCGCTGTACGGGCAGGGCCGCTCGACCCGCTCCGGCGACGGGGTCAGCACCTCGATCGCGTCGGCGCGGCAGAAGCCGGGGTGGCGGTCCTCGGTGACCCGGACGACGACGCGCTCGCCGGGCAGCGTGTGCCGCACGAAGACCACCCGTCCCTCGTGCCGGGCCACACAGTGCCCGCCGTGCGCGACCGGCCCGACGGTCACCTCGAACTCCAGGCCGGTCCACCCACCCCCGCGGTCCGGGCGTCCGGGGCGGGCGGTGCGACCCGGTCGCCCGCCGCCGCGTCGTCCGCGCTCAGCCACAGCGGTCCTCCTGCCGGCCACGTCGTCGGGCTCCCTCAGCCATACGGGGTCGCCTCCGCCTCGTCGGTGGTCAGTCCGCGCCGCAGGTCCCCGGGCGCCGGCCCCCCGCCGCGGCCGTCGTCGTCCCGCCCCACCGAGCTCTCCAGCTGCCAGGGCACGGTGGTGATCATGACCCCGGGCTGGAACTGCAGCCGGGCGCGCAGCCGCAGCGCGCTCTGGTTGTGCAGCACGTTCTCCCACCAGCGGCCGACGACGTACTGCGGCACGAAGACCACGACCAGCTCCCGCGGGCTGTCCCGGCGGATCCCCTTGACGAAGTCGAGCACCGGCCGGGTGATCTCCCGGTAGGGCGACTCCAGCACGGTCAGCGGAACGGGGATGTCGTACTTCTCCCACTGCGCCTGCAGTGCCCGCGTCTCGGCGTCGTCGACGTTGACGGTGAGCGCGGTGAGCACGTCGGGGCGGGTGGCCCGGGCGAAGGCCAGCGCCCGCAGCGTCGGCTTGTGGACCTTGGAGACCAGCACGATCGCGTGCACCTTGCTGGGCAGCGTCCGGGAGTCGGTGTCGGGCACCAACTGCTCCGCGACGTGGGAGTAGTGCCGGTTGATGGCCTTCATCAGCAGGAAGAGCACCGGCATCACCAGCAGGACCAGCCAGGCGCCCCGGGTGAACTTGGTGACCACGATGATCACCAGGACGACGCTGGTGAGCGAACCGCCGACGGTGTTGATCGCCTGCGAGCGGCGGATCCGCCGTCGTGCGTCCGCGTCCTCCGTCGTCTGCAGCTGGCGGTTCCAGTGCCGCACCATGCCCCACTGGCCGATGGAGAAGCTGGTGAAGACGCCGACGATGTACATCTGGATGAGCCGGTTGACGTCCGCGTCGAACGCGAACAGCAGCAGCGCAGCGAAGCCCGCCAGCAGCAGGATGCCGTTGCTGTAGACGAGCTTGTCACCGCGGGTGTGCAGCTGACGCGGCATGAACCGGTCCTGCGCCAGCACCGAGCCCAGCAGCGGGAAGCCGTTGAACGCGGTGTTCGCGGCGAGGACCAGGACCAGCGCGGTCGCCGCCTGGATGGCGAAGAACAGCGGCGAGGTGTCACCGCCGAACGTGGCTGCGGCCAGCTGCGCGATGACGGTCCGCTGCGGCTCGGTGTCGCAGTCGGCGAAGCCCTGGAGGTCGCAGGCGTCCTCCACGTACTTGACGTCGGCGGCCAGTGCAAGCGCGGTAACACCGGAGAACAGGACCGCGGCGATCCCGCCCATGAGCGCCAGCGTGGTGGCGGCGTTGCGGCTCTTCGGCGGCTTGAACGCCGGGACGCCGTTGGCGATCGCCTCCACCCCGGTCAGCGCCGTGCAGCCGGAGGCGAAGGCGCGCAGCGCGAAGAAGAGCAGTGCCAGCCCGCCGAGCTGCTCGAAGCCGGGCTCCGGCGTGACGGTGTAGCCGGCCGTCTCGGCGACCACCGGGGAGTCGGTGAACAGGTCCCGCACGAGGCCGGTGACGATCATCACCAGGATGCCGGTGATGAACAGGTAGGTCGGCAGGGCGAAGGTGCGGCCGGACTCCCGCAGCCCGCGCAGGTTGGCCGCGGCCAGCAGCGCGACGAGACCCACCGCGATGAGCACCCGGTGCTGGTTGAGCCCGGGGAACGCGGAGATGATGTTGTCGGTGCCGGCCGCGACCGACACCGCGACGGTCAGCACGTAGTCCACGAGCAGCGCGCTGGCCACGGTCAGGCCGGCGAACTGGCCGTGGTTCTTGAACGCCACCTCGTAGTCCCCGCCGCCGGACGGGTAGGCGCGGACCACCTGCCGGTACGAGAGCACCACGGTCGCCAGCAGCAGCACGACGGCGATGGCCAGCCACGGCGCCAGGAAGAGGAAGGCGGTGCCGGCCAGCGTCAGCACGATGAGGATCTCCTGGGTGGCGTAGGCCACGGAGGAGAGCGGGTCGCTGGCGAAGATCGGGAGGGCGAGCCGCTTGGGCAGCAGCGACTCACCGGCGCGGTCGCTGCGGACGGCACGGCCGAGGAGCAGCCGTTTCGGGAGTTGTCCGAGGTCGGACAGGGTCGGCACGGCGGCGATCGTACGGACGCCGGGACGGCCCACGCCCCCGCCGGGAGGGTGAGTTGCAGCGCGTGGACGGCGTCGAGCGGCACCCCCGGGTGTAGCTTCGCGGCCGGGCAGCGCGGGCGGTCGGCGCCGGCGCACCGGGACCATCGAGCGGAGAGTCCACCAGTGCACGTGGTCGTGATGGGCTGCGGCCGCGTCGGTTCGGCCATCGCCCGCCGGCTCGAGGAGATCGGCCACAGCGTCGCGGTCATCGACCAGGACCCCGAGGCCTTCCGCCGGCTGGGGCCGGACTTCGGCGGCCGCCAGGTGACCGGGCTGGGCTTCGACCGCCAGACCCTGCTCGACGCCGGCATCGACTCCGCGGGCGCCTTCGCCGCGGTGAGCAGCGGCGACAACTCCAACATCATCAGCGCGCGGGTGGCCCGCGAGACGTTCGGCGTCCAGCACGTCGTCGCCCGCATCTACGACTCCAAGCGCGCCGAGGTCTACGAGCGGATGGGCATCCCGAGCGTGGCCACCGTCCCGTGGACGGTGAACCGGCTGCTGCGCGAACTGCTGTCGGTCAAGGTCAGCGAGTTGTGGCGCGAGCCCACCGGCCAGGTGCTGCTCATCCGGGTCACCGTGACGGAGGGCTGGGTCGGCCGGAAGCTGTCGGACCTGGAGGCCCAGTCCGGGGCGCGGGCCGCCTGGCTGGTCCGCTTCGGCGAGGCCCAGCTGCCGACGGCGACGACGGTCATGCAGGACGGCGACCAGCTCGTCGTGGCCGCGACCGACGCGATCACCACGCGGGTGCACGAGGTCGTCGAGCGCGGTCCCCAGGGAGGGGAGTCCTGATGCGGGTGGCGATCGTGGGGGCCGGCGCCGTCGGCCGGTCCATCGCCGGCGAGCTGCTCAACAACGGCCACGCCGTGATGCTCATCGAGAAGGACGGCCGCAAGGTCCGCACCCGGTCGGTGCCCGGGGCGGAGTGGGTGCAGGCCGACGCCTGCGAGGTCTCCTCCCTCGAGGAGGCCCAGCTGGCCACCTGCGACGTGGTGGTGGCCGCCACCGGCGACGACAAGGCCAACCTCGTCGTGTCGCTGCTGGCCAAGACCGAGTTCGCCGTCAACCGCGTCGTGGCCCGGGTCAAGGACCCCCGCAACGAGTGGCTCTACACCGAGGCCTGGGGCGTGGACGTCGCCGTCTCCACGCCGCGGGTGCTGGCGGCGCTGGTGGAGGAGGCGGTGACTGTAGGCGACGTCGTCCGGCTGATGAGCTTCCGCAAGGGCGCCGCCAACCTGGTCGAGATCACCCTCGCCGAGGACACCCCGTGGGTGGGCCGCCCGCTGCGGGAGGTGCCGCTGCCCCGGGAGACCGTGCTCACCGTGGTGCTGCGCGGCGACCGGGTGATCACCCCCAGCCCCGACGAGCCGCTCGAGGCGGGGGACGAGCTGCTGTTCGTCACCCACGCCGACGTGGAGGAGCAGCTGCAGGAGGTGCTCTCCCCCGCACACGCCGGCTGACGCCCACGCCCGCAGGGACCGGGTCGGGGTCCTCCCTCAGGCGGCGGGGCGCTCCGGCTCGCCGGGTCCGCTCTCCCGGTCGGCGGGCACGGCGCGGTGCCGGTGCAGTCGCGCGACCACCCACAGCGTCACGACGATCTCCACGGCGGTGACCGGCAGGCCCAGCACGAGGGACGCGGTGCCCAGCAGCTCCACCTCGTCCGCCCGGTACAGCACGTACTGGACGACGGCGCGGACCAGGAACGTCGCCCCCCAGAGCAACGTCAGCCAGGCGTAGGCGCGCACCATCCGGGAGTCGTCCCGCCAGTGCCGCTCGGGCTCCGGGTCGGCCGGTCGGACGCCGGTCTCCGGGTCCGGCGGTGCGCGGTGGTGCAGAGAGGCGCTGACCCGGTCGATCCTGCGGCGCAGCCCGGGCAGGGAGTGCGACGCCATCGCCCCCAGGTGGCTGGGCGCCAGGAACTCCGCGAGGACGCCGACCAGCGGCCAGCGCACGACGATCGAGCCGACCAGCACCACGCCGAGGGCGACGTTGCGGATCAGCCCCGGGACGAAGAAGTCCCGCGCCTGACCGGAGGCGGCGGCGATGCCGACGGCGATGGCCACCCCGAACAGGCCGCTCACGGCCTGCTGCACGCTCTCCCGGCGCACCAGGCGCAGCGTGAAGACGAGGACGGCGGCACCGACGGCCGACCAGATGCCGGCGCGCAGCTCCCCCAGGGAGTTGCCCACGATGAACGCGATCGTGGGCAGCGACGCGTCGACCATGCCGCGCCAGCCACCCAGCTGATCCAGCACCAGGTGCCGGTCGAACGTGACCGCGCCCGACCCTCCTGGCTCGCCCCCCGCCGGCCGGCCGGCGGGCTGCCCCGGCGCGGGCCGGCCCTCCCCCTCGGGCGCAGCCGTCACCCGGCGCTCAGCTCGTACCGGGGGTTGTAGATGACCTGGCGGCCGTCGAACGAGGCGAACCGGCCGGTGGCGGTCATCGTGCGCCCGGGCTCGATGCCCGGGATGCGCCGGCGGCCGAGCCAGACGAGGGTGACCGACCCGGAGCCGTCGAAGAGCTCGGCCTCCAGGGTCGGCACGGTCTCGCGCGGGGTGTAGACCACCGACTTCAGCCGTCCGGTCACGGTGACCACCGCCCCCTTGCGGCAGGCGCTGACCGCCTCACAGCCGGCGCTCACCGCGCCCTCGCGCAGGCGTTCGGCGTCGATGGTCTGGTCGTCGGCCGTCAGCCGCTGCAGGGTGCGCGCCAGCCAACCGCCCGAACGGGTCTCCGTCACGGATCCAGGGTAGATCCGTCGCGCGCCGCAGCGGCGCGCTCCCGCAGCCACTCGCGGACCAGCGCCCACGGCGCGCCGTCGGGGTCGATGAGCGCCATGTGGTCCGCGTCCACCCACCGCACCTCCACCGGCACCCCGGCCGCGGCGGCGGCCGCCGCGTAGCGGGCGCTCTGCCCCCGCGGGACGTCGTCGTCGGCGGTGCCGTGCACGCACAGCAGGTCCACGCCGGCCGGTACCAGCCGCACCGGGTCGGCGACGGCGTACCGGTCGGGGGCCTCCCCGGGCTCCGCGCCGAGCAGATCCTGCACCGCGCCGTCGCCCATCCGCTGGGCGGCCGCGAGCTCCAGGTCGAGGACGCCCGCCTGCAGCACCGCGGCGGTGACCCGCACCCGCGGCCGCGCTCCGGGCGCCCCCTCGGGCAGCCGCTGCCGCCCGGCCAGCCAGGCCGCGAGCTGACCGCCGGCGGAGTGGCCGACGACCGCGAGGAAACCCAGATCCAGCCGGTCGGCAGCGTCCCCGCCGGTTCGCCCGAGGTCCGGCAGCGCGTCGACCGCGGCCGCGACGTCCTCGAGGGTGACCGGCCACCCCCCACCGGCACCCACCCGGCGGTACTCGACCGCGACCGCGGCGAAGCCCGCGGCGGCGAGGTCGGCGGCGAGGGGCCGGGCCAGCTCGATGCCGTACGGGGCACGCCAGAAGCCGCCGTGCACCACCACGACCACGGGGGCGCGCCCGATGCCGGCCGGGAGGGTCAGCTCGACGAACTGGTCGGGGTGCGGACCGTAGGGGGCCTGCGTGGTGCTCACGCGCCCGGCGCCGGCGGGGTGGCGCCGCCCGCCTGCCGCCGGGCCGCCTGCTGGGCGGCCACCTGCGCCGCGGCCTGCGGGGGCAGGGTCAGCGGCAGCTGCTCGCGGACCGGCATCGGCTCGTTGCCGCGGACGACGACGATCCGCCGGAACGCCTCCTCCAGCTGCGCGGCCGCCTCGGGCCCCTCCGCGGCCGGCCCGCTGAGCATCCCGCGGAGGAACCAGCGTGGGCCGTCGACGCCCAGGAACCGGGCCGCCCGGCGCACCGGCTGCGGCGCCGGCTGTCCCTGTTGCGCGGGCTGGGCCACCAGGACCGTGCCGGTGAGCTCGTGGCCGAAGGGGCCCTCGACCTCCCGCAGCGACCCGCCCTGACCGGACGCGCTGCGGGCGAGGTCGGCCCGGACGTCGTCCCAGATGCCCGCGGCCCGCGGCGCGGCGAACGCCGACACCTGGAGCGTGGACTCCCCCGAGCGCAGCGTCGCGCCGATCACCTTCTGCTGGGCGTTGACGTCGACCCGCAGCTCCATGCCCGGCACCGCGGGCAGCCGCAGGGAGCCCAGGTCGATGCGGGCCACGCCGTCCTCGGGGGCGTCGGCTGCGTCCCAGGGTCCCGTCGTCTCCTCGACCTCCCGGGGCCGGTGCTGGGGTTCGGGGGGCACCCCGCGCTCACGCAGGCTGCGGTCGATGCGGTTGCGTCGCCGTCCGAACGGCATGTCAGGTGGGTCCCTTCGACTGTGCGCTGCCGTGGCCGCCGGTGGAGCCGTGCCCGCCCGCGCCACGGGCGCTCTCCGGCAGTTGCTCGACCGGGACGAACCGGGCCTGGACGACCGGCTGCACGACCAGCTGCGCGACGCGGTCGCCGCGGCGGAGCGTGAGCGGCGTGGTGGGGTCCAGGTTGACCAGGTTGACCTTGATCTCGCCCCGGTAGCCCGCGTCGATCGTGCCCGGCGCGTTGACCAGGCTCAGACCCAGCCGGTGCGCCAGGCCCGACCGGGGGTGCACGAAGCCGGCGTAGCCCTCGGGGATCGCCACGGCCACGCCGGTGCCGACCAGCGCCCGCTGGAACGGGGCCAGCTCGAGGTCCTCGGCGATGGCGAGGTCCGCGCCGGCGTCGCCAGGGAGGGCGTAGGTGGGGACGGCGTCCTCCGGCGAGGTCAGCCGGACCGGGACCTCGACCGCCGGGGTGGCCGGTTCGGGCACGGGCAGGTCGGGCACGTCGGCGACCCTATAAGGACCCTCTTGCCCCCCACCGCTCACGAGCTCGCGGCGGGCCCCTGCGAGGGGGTCAGGGGTTCTCACGTCACGGTCGGGGCCCTCTCAGGCCGGCGAGCACCCGGCGGGCGAGGTCCTCGGTGGCCCTGCGGTTGCCCCGCCCCCCGAGCGCCGCGCCGACGAGCAACGGCGCCGCCGCCGGGACGCTGCGGGCCAGGCGTCGGGTCATGCGGTGGCGGATCGCGCTCAGGCTCGCCCCACCGAGCAGCACGGCGATCCCCGGTGTGACCGCGTCGTCGACCGGCCGCTGCGCCGACCAGCTCGCCAGGTAGGCCGCCGCACGCGCCCGCGCGTCACCGGGGGCGGGCCGGCCGTACAGCTCGTGCAACTCGCCGATCATGACCACCTCCACCGCGGCGGTGAGCACCGTCTCGGCACCCAGCCCCAGCGGCAGCGTCAGCAGGGACGGCGGGGCGAACCAGGTGGCGGCGGAGATGCCGCCGGTCGCCGCGCCGATGCCGGAGGTGAGACGTGCCGCACGGGCGACGAGGGCGTCGGCGATCTCGTCGTCGGTCGCCCCCGGGTGCGCCGCGCGCAGCCGGGCGGCGTCCCGGATGGGCAGCAGCGGCACGGCGGCGCCGAGCAGGTCACCGAGGGGCGCGCCGGGCCCCCGGTCGGCCGCCGGGTCGGGTTCCGGCGTCCCGCCGGGGGCGGCGCTGCGCCCAGCGCGGGAGCCGGCCGCCGCGACGGCGGAGACGACGTCGCGCAGGGTCGACGCGGCCGACCGCCGCCCGTCAGCGGCATCCGCGGCCCCCTCGGCGGAGCCGGTGGCCCCGCCGAGGAGCCCGGAGACGGCGTCGGCCAGGACGCGGCCGGCGCGGGCCAGGGGACCCTCCTCCGCCGACGGCGCCGCGGCGCTGCCGCCACCCGCGACGGGACGCGGCGGCGGCACGTCGCGCACCGCGCCGGTGCGCTGCTGGTTCTCTGTCACTGGCTCTCCTCCCGACGGTGCCCCACCCCGGCCCCACCTCGAGGGTGGGGAGGCCGGACGGCGCCCCTCCCGCCGCGAGCGTCGAGCGGTGGGGGCAGGGTGTCCTTCTTCAGGCCGCGCAGTCGCGGCAGAACAGCTGGTCGCCACGGGTGGCGGCCAGCCGGCTGCGGTGCTGCACGAGGAAGCAGCGGGAGCAGGTGAACTCGTCCTCCTGCTTGGGGAGGACGCGGACGGTGAGCTCCTCGTTCGACAGGTCCGCGCCGGGGAGCTCGAGGTTCTCGTTGAAGTCGGTCTCGTCGACGTCGACCGACGAGGACTGCGCCTCGGCTCGCCGCGCCTTGAGCTCCTCCAGCGAGTCCTCGCCGAGCTCGTCGGCCTCGTTGCGGCGCGGGGCGTCGTAGTCGGTGGCCATGGGGTGTGCCCCTCCTCCGGGGTTCTCGCGGGCATCGGCGCCCGCATCGTCTGACAGCGGCACCAGGGGCGTCGCCGTCCTGGCCGGTCGCCAGGGCGACCGGTGGTCTGCAGACCGGCGCCCGCTGCTCGGGCACCGGCCGGGTGCTGCGGTCCGCGCCTCCCCTCCGCCGGACGGCGGGGGCGGTGACGCTCCGCCAGCGGACCCCCCAACGTCGCGCGGTCCCCGTTTGTGCCCGACTCGCGACGGGACGAACACATCGGCGCCGGATCGGTCGGGCGGCGTGCGGAGCGCCAGAGGTTACCCTGCGGCCGTGTCGACTCCTGTGGGTGCTGACCCAGCCGTCGTCGGGCCCTATCTGGCCTCGGTCCTCGGTGACGACCGCTGGCGATCGGTGCGCATCGACCTCATCGCCGCCGGCATGTCCAACCTCACCTACGTGGTGACCCCGGACGGCGGCGCCGCCGGGGAACCGGTGATCCTCCGGCGCCCGCCGACCGGCGCCGTGCTCGCCACCGCACACGACATGGCCCGCGAGCACCGGGTCATCACCGCCCTGGGCCCCACGCCCGTCCCCGTTCCGCGGACGCTGCACCTGTGCACCGACACTGAGGTGCTCGGCGCCCCCTTCTACGTCATGGAGCGCGTGGTCGGGCTGCACGTCGTCGACGAGATCCCGGCCGGCTACGCCGACGAGCCCGAGCAGCGCCGGCGGATCGGCGAGGGGCTGGTCGACGTCCTCGCCGACCTGCACTCGGTGGACTACCAGGCGGTGGGTCTCGGCGACTTCGGCCGCCCCGAGGGGTTCCTCGCGCGGCAGGTGCGCCGGTGGACCATGCAGTGGGAGGCGACCCGCGACCAGGACCGCCCCGATCTCGACGCCCTCGCCGCCCGGCTGGCGGAGACGGTGCCCACCACGCAGCGGGACGGCGTCGTCCACGGCGACTTCCGGCTGGACAACTGCCTGCTCGACCCCGACCGCCCCGGCGGGATCCGCGCGGTCCTCGACTGGGAGATGTCGACCCTCGGTGACCCGCTGGCCGACGTCGGCATGCTGTTCGTCTACTGGCCGCAGGCCGGTGAGGAGAGCGTCGCCGGCCAGAGCAGCGTGACGGCGCTGCCGGGCTTCCCCACCCGCGCGCAGGTCGCCGAGCGGTACGCGTCCCGCACCGGCCTGGATCTCGCCGACCTCAACTGGTACGTCGGCTTCGCCTACTTCAAGTTCGCCGCGATCGTCGCCGGCATCGTCGCCCGGTCGAAGGCGGGGGCGATGGCCGGCAAGGACACCTCCGGCTACGCCGAGCGCATCGGGCCGTGCGTCGAACGGGGACGCGCCGCGCTGGACGACGGTGCGATCTAGGGCCTCCGCCCGGCCCTAGACTCCCGCCGACCACCAGCACCGAGGGGGACACGTGAGCGAGCCGGCGAGCTCACGCGGCCGCACAGCAGCGCCGCGGACGCGGCCGACGAGCGCCGGCGAGGAGAGCCAGTGAGCGCGCCGCCGACCGACCGTCCCGCGGTGCGTCCCCGTAGCGGCCGGCGACCGATCCCGCCGCTGATCTTCCTGCTGGTCCTGGCCCTCGCCGCGCTGGCGGTGTGGTGGAACGTCCTGCAGGACGAGCAGGACCGCGACGCGGCCCAGGCGGCGGCGTGCACGACGGCGTCGGCCGCTCCTCCCTCGCTGGACCCCACGACGCTGACCCTCCGCGTGTTCAACGCGACCGACACCGCGGGCCTGGCCCAGTCGGTGGCCGCGGACCTGCAGGGGCGTGGCTTCGTCGTCGAGGAGGTCGCCAACGACCCCAGCGACCGCGAGGTGACCGGCGTCGGCGAGATCCGGCACGGTCCCCGGGGCACCGACGCGGCGGCCTACGTCGGGCTCGTCCTGCGGGGTGCCGGTGACCACCTCGACACCCGCGCCACCGCGCAGGTCGACCTCGTGATCGGCCCGGAGTTCGTCTTCCCCGACAGCCTGGCCACACCCCAGCAGGTGTCGGCCGCGCTGAGCACCGCCCAGAGCGCCGCGGCCGCCTGCTGAGCGGACGCACCGGCCCGGCTCAGCGGGGGTGCAGGCGGTCGAGCAGGGCGATGAACTCGTCGGCGACCGACGGCGCCGCGGCGATGCCGAGGGGCTCGGCGAACGCGCGGCCGGGCAGGCCGGTGACCACGACCCCGGCCTCGGCGGCGACGAGGGCCCCCGCGGCGAAGTCCCACCGGTTGAGGTGCAGCTCGTAGTAGGCGTCGACCCGCCCGGCGGCCACGGTGCACAGGTCGAGGGCGGCGGAGCCGTGCCGCCGGATGTCCCGGATGTACGGCAGGAGCTCGGCGACGACCGCACCCTGGGCCCGGCGCTGCTCTGCGCGGTAGCCGAACCCGGTCGCGACCAGCGTCTGCTCGAGGGACGCCGGCCGGCTGCCGCCCAGCCGGACGGGGTCGGCGCCCGGCAGCGTCAGGTGCGCGCCTCCACCGGCCGTCGCCGAGTACAGCTCGCCGGTGGCGACGTTGAGCACCACCCCGGCCCGAGCCTGCCCGTCCACCTCGGCGGCGATCGACACCGCGTACGCCGGCAGCCCGTAGACGAAGTTGGTGGTGCCGTCGATCGGGTCGACGACCCACCGCACGCCACTGGTACCGGTCCGGGCGGCCCCCTCCTCGCCCAGCAGCCCGTCGTCCGGCCGCGCGGACAGCAGGCGGGTCACGACCAGCTCCTCGCAGGCCTTGTCCACCGCGGTGACCATGTCGACGGGGCTGGACTTCACGTCCACCTGCCCGGCGGCGGCCGAGGCGCGGCCGCGGGTCACCAGGTCGGCGGCCTCGCGGGCGGTGGTGACGGCGAGGTCGAGCAGGGCGGCGGCGTCAGGCGCGGGGGTCACGGCGCCGATCCTGCCCGAGCGGGCCTGCCCCCTGCGGCGCCGGTCACTACCCTGACCGCGTGCTGGGCTTCGGGGTGGACATCGGTGGTAGCGGGATCAAGGGGTGCCTGGTCGACCTGGACCGGGGCGAACTGGAGGGCGAGCGGCTGCGGATCGAGACGCCGCAGCCGTCCCATCCGGAGCCGGTCTACGACGTCGTCGCGCGCATCGTGGGTCACTTCGACTGGCAGGGGCGGATCGGGGTCACCTTCCCCGGGGTGCTCAAGCACGGGGTGGCCCGCACGGCGGCCAACGTCGACAAGAGCTGGCTGGGCACGCACCTGGCCGAGGGGCTGGCCGCCGTCGTGCCCGGCGGGGTGCAGACGCTCAACGACGCCGACGCCGCGGGGCTGGCCGAGATGCGCTACGGCGCCGGCCGGGACAAGAAGGGCGTCGTCCTCATGCTGACCTTCGGCACCGGGATCGGCAGCGCCCTGTTCACCGACGGCGTCCTGGTGCCCAACACGGAGTTCGGCCACATCGAGGTCGACGGCGAGGACGGCGAGCGGCGGGCGTCGGCGGCGGCCCGCGAGCGGGAGCACCTCGGTTACCCCGAGTGGGCCCGCCGGGTGGACCGCTACCTCGACGTCCTGGAGGCGAGTGTCTGGCCGGACCTCATCATCGTCGGTGGTGGCGTGAGCAAGAAAGCGCACAAGTGGGTGCCGCTGCTGTCCACCCGCACCCCGGTCGTCCCCGCCGAGCTGCTCAACGACGCGGGCATCGTCGGCGCCGCCCTGGCCGCCGAGGAGCGCATCGGGCAGTGAGCAGGGCCCGGTCGGTCCTCGCGGCCGGGACGCCACGGAGGGTGCGGACGCTCCTGACCTCGGCGTCGCACCCCCGTGCGAGCGATCCCGCCAGGTCCGCAACGGTGGTTTCGTCCAGGACCGTCGTTACAATGGAAGAGCCTCGCCCCGTCGCTCCCCAGCCGAGAGCCATCCCCCGCCCCCGCACCGGTCAAACCCGGGCCGGGTCTGCTGGGACCTCTCCCGCTCCGGACGCCGGCCGAGGCCGCTGCCCGGGGACCAGACGGCCCCCCGGGGAACGCACCCAGCACGGGAAGGAACCCTGAGTGCCCGCCGACAAGCCAGCACCGGAAGCCGCAGCGAGCACCCCGGGGCGCTCCAGGACGGTTGCCGCCGCCCCCCGGGCCACCCGGACCAGCGCACCGGTATCCGCGGGTCCTGCCTCGGCCGGCCCGGCCAAGGCCCCCGCTCGCAAGAAGGCAGCGGCGAAGAGCACCGCCGCCACGGGCAAGCCCAGCATCACGCCGTCGCCGGGCACCGGTGAGGGCGCCGTGCTGACCGCGGTCGCCACCGAGGACTCCGCCGTCGCGGTCGTCGACGGCAGCGAGGGCCTCAAGCTCGACGAGACCGTCGTCGCCGGCCCCGACGGCGTCGCCGTCGAGGCCGCCGCCGAGGAGGAGACCCCCGAGGGCGGGGACTTCGAGTGGGACGACGAGGAGGAGTCCGAGGCGCTGCGGCAGGCGCGCAAGGACGCCGAGCTCACCGCGTCGGCCGACTCCGTCCGCGCCTACCTCAAGCAGATCGGCAAGGTGGCCCTGCTCAACGCCGAGGAGGAGGTCGACCTCGCCAAGCGGATCGAGGCGGGGCTCTACGGCGCCGAGCGGCTGCGCCAGGCCGAGGAGGAGGGCCAGAAGCTCTCCCCCCAGATGCGGCGCGACCTCAACTGGATCGTCCGTGACGGCGAGCGGGCCAAGAACCACCTGCTGGAGGCCAACCTCCGCCTCGTGGTCTCCCTCGCCAAGCGCTACACCGGCCGCGGCATGGCGTTCCTGGACCTCATCCAGGAGGGCAACCTCGGCCTGATCCGCGCGGTGGAGAAGTTCGACTACACCAAGGGCTACAAGTTCTCCACGTACGCCACCTGGTGGATCCGGCAGGCCATCACCCGCGCCATGGCCGACCAGGCCCGCACCATCCGCATCCCGGTGCACATGGTCGAGGTCATCAACAAGCTCGGCCGCATCCAGCGCGAGCTGCTCCAGGACCTCGGGCGCGAGCCCACCCCGGAGGAGCTGGCCAAGGAGATGGACATCACCCCGGACAAGGTGCTGGAGATCCAGCAGTACGCCCGGGAGCCCATCAGCCTCGACCAGACCATCGGCGACGAGGGCGACAGCCAGCTCGGTGACTTCATCGAGGACTCCGAGGCCGTGGTCGCCGTCGACGCGGTGAGCTTCACGCTCATGCAGGACCAGCTGACCAGCGTCCTGCAGACGCTCTCGGAGCGGGAGGCCGGCGTGGTCCGGCTGCGGTTCGGCCTCACCGACGGCCAGCCCCGCACGCTGGACGAGATCGGCCAGGTCTACGGCGTGACCCGCGAGCGGATCCGGCAGATCGAGTCGAAGACGATGTCGAAGCTGCGTCACCCGAGCCGCTCCCAGGTGCTGCGCGACTACCTGGACTGACAGCGGACCCCCTGCCCCACCGCTCGCACGCTCGCGGCGGGGCTCTGCAGGGGAGGACGGAGGCCCCCTGAGCGTCTCCGCTCAGGGGGCCTCCGTCGTCCCGGCCCCGCCCGCCTACGCGACGGGGTGGGTGGCCGTGGGCACGCTCGCGTCCTGCGCCCTGCGCGGCGCGGGGGTCGTCGGCAGCTTCCCCGCATCGACTCGCTGGATGGTGTCGATGGTCTCCATGCCCTTGGTGAACTCGACGTTCTCGTTGTCCATCAACGCGCGGGGGTTGAAGTCGGGGCTCGCCAGGACGCCGTGGACCCGGCGTCGCTGCATCCCGAAGTTGCCGCCGTCGTAGATCGGGAAGATCGCCGCTTCCCTCAGGTACTTCTCGAACGGGTGCTTCTTGTCCGCGCTGTTGACGCCGACCACCTGCATGCACTTGTAGACGCTGTCGAGGAGCGTCTCCGTGCAGTAGGTCTTGTTCAGCGCACCGATCAGCTCGCCGTGGTAGTCGTGCTCGTCGATGTAGTGCGCCGCCTTCCAGCAGAAGTAGCGGCAGGCCTCGATCCGCGCGGCGACGTCGCCCAGCACGTACCCCACGTTCTGGAACTCGATCATCGGGTGCGGGCTGCCGGCGGTGTAGGTCTTGGCCCACGTCAACGCGGCCTCGTAGGCGGCGCGGGCGACGCCGACCGCGGCGATCCCGGCGACCGGCCCGGACCAGGCGAAGTTGCGGTTGATGAGCAGGTCGCCGTTCCCGAGCGTCCCCTGCACCAGGTTGTCGGCCGGTACCCGCGCGTCCTCGAAGACGATCTCCGCGTTCGGCGTGAGGCGGTGCCCGAACGTGTCGATGAGGGAGTAGGTCACCCCGGGGGTCCCGCGCTCGACCAGGATCGCGGACAGGCCCTCCGTGCCGCCCTTGTCCGGGTCCGTGCGCACGACGACGAGGTTGACGTTCGCGCCCGCGCCGTCCCACCCCGCCACGTTGCAGGGCCAGTACTTGCGCCCGTTGAGCACGAAGGAGTCGCCGTCCCGCCGGGCGGTCACCCCGATGCCCACGGGATGGGCCATTGGCGTGTCGAAGTTCGCGGTGCCGCCGGGTGTCCCCGGGGGCTCGCTGGCGGCGTACCCGGCAATGAACTCACCCGAGGGATCCGACGTGGCCGCACCGATGACCCGCCGCTTCTGCTCCTCGGTCCCCCAGTACCAGACCGGCATCAGGGCCAGACCGTTGACCAGCACCGTGCAGGCGAACCCCGGGTCGACGGCGCACAGCTCCTCCGCGGCCAGGATCAGCTCGACGTTGGTCAGCCCTCCCCCGCCGTACTCCTCCGGCAGCATCCCGAACGCGATGCCACGCTTGTAGGCCTCGACGTAGGCCGGCTTGGTCATCTGGAACGCCTTCAACGGGTCCGGCTCCCGGTCCGCGTCACGGACGACGGGCGCCAGCACGTTCTCCGCGAAGTCGCGAGCCGCGAGCTGGACCTTCTTCTGCTGCCCGCTGAGCGTGAAGTTGATGCCGCTCGACGGTGCGAAGTCGATGGACATACGGGGGGCTCTCCTCACGAGACGGAACTCCCGGCCGACCGCGACGGCGACCGGTGGCACGGGGCCGAGGTGCGACCCGGAGGACCCTGTGCCGTTCATCACCCTCGTGCGCCCGATCTCCACGTCGGAAGGGACCAACGTCTCCTCCCGCGCCGTGGCCTCGCCGGGACAGCCGGGGCCGTCGTTCCAGGCGCGTTGCGGCCGACGACTGCTCCGTGACGGTCGCGTCTCGGGATGGTCACGATCTCACCCCGATGAGCCGGTGGGGCGGTGTGAGCCGTCACCGTCCGGGTAAGCGGCGTAGCGTGGGGGACGTCAAGACAGCAGCGGACCCACCAAGCCGGACCACGACCGGCGCACGGAACTGACGACGACGAGCACCACGACCACAGACCTGCACGACCCAGTGACGTCCCTGCTGACCCGCCCCACCCGACTCAACGGCCCCGGACACACCGTCTACGGCGAGTCCACCGTTCGATCGGCAGGATCGGGAACAGAGGGGTTCATCCTGGCGCTGTGCAGGAGGCCGATCCGCAGCCGCGGGTCCGTGCGGTAGAGAGCGAGTGATGACCCAGATGACCCAGACGCTGACGACGACCCCGCCCGCCGACGACCTGGTCGTCCCCTTCCACTGTGACCGCTGTGGTGCGCTGGCCAAGGTGCGGGTCGTCCTCGCCAGCGGCAGTGACCTCGTGTTCTGCGGGCACCACGCCCGTGAGTACGAGGGCAAGCTGCGCGACATCGCCGTCGACATCATCGACACCGATGGCGAGCAGCGCATCACCTCCTGACCGAGGGGGTTATCGTCGCTGACAGCGATGAAGCCCTCACCCGACGCCGCCGCCGGCGTTCCGGATCCGCCTGAGGCGGACGGGACGCCGGCGGCTCCGTCGTTCCCGGGATCCCCCGGTCGACGGCGACCCGGAGATCCCCCGATGCCCCAGTCCCCCACCCCGCAGGACGAGACCGCCCGGATCGAACCCGAGGTCTTCTCCGACGACACCCGTCCGGTGCCGCGCGACCGCGGTCCCGTGGGACCGGAGACCGCCCACCCTCCGGCGGCCGCACCCGCGGCCACCCCCGAGGCCCCCGCCGCCGCGGCCGAGCCGGCGCCTCCCGCCGCCCCCGTCGAGGACGGCGAGACCCAGGACATCCGCTTCGCCCCGGGCGAGGCACCCGGGCAGGCCCGGCCGCCGGCCGCCGGCCCGGCGGACACGGCCGCGGCGAGCGCCACCTCCGCGAGCGCCACCTCGGCGACCGGCGTCCCCCCGACGGGGGCGGCGGAGCCAGGAACGGGTCCCGCCGCGGAGCGGGACGGCACCGCCCCGTCCGGCGACGGCTCCGGCACGCCTCCGGGCGTCGGCCCGGCCGACGGCCCCGGCAACGGCGCCGGAGGGGAACCACCGGCCGCGGACGCGCCACCGCGCCGCCCCTGGTGGCGCCGTCCGGCCCTCGTCACCCCCGTCGCGGCCGTCGGCGTGCTGGCGGCCGCGTACGGCATCGACCTGCTCACCTCCAGCGGCGACGTGCCCCGGAACACCGTCGTGGCCGGCGTCGACATCGGGGGGCTCTCCACCGCTGCCGCGAGCGAGCGGCTGCAGACCGAGCTCGCCCCGCGGGTCACCGCCGACCACGTGGTCGTGGCCGACGACGTGGAGGCGACCCTCTCCCCCGCCACCGCCGGCATCACCCTCGATGTCGACGGCACGGTGGACGCCGCGGACGACCAGCCGCTGAACCCGTGGAGCCGGCTCGCGACGCTGTTCGGCGAGCGCGAGGTGGCCCCGGTGATCACCGGCGAGGAGACCGCGCTGGCCGCGCAGATCGACGCGATCGCCGAGCAGGTCGACCGGGCACCGGTCGACGCCTCGATCGCCGTCGAGGGCGCCGAGGCGCGCATCGTCGAGCCGGAGGACGGCCGCACGCTGGACCGCGCCGGCGCCGCCGACGCGGTCACCGCCGCGCTGGCCTCCGGCGGGGACCCGTCCACACCGATCGAGCTGCCGGTCGACGTCACCGAGGTGGTGGTCGACGCCGCGGAGGCCCAGCGGGTCCTCGACACCACGGTGACCCCGGGCCTGGCCGCGCCGGTCACCGTGTCCAGCGAGGACGGCGCGACGTCGGTCGAGATCCCGCCGACCGCGATCGCCGCCTCGCTCACCTTCACGCCGCAGGAGAGCGGCGATCTCTCCGTCGCCGTCGACCCCGCCCGGCTGCAGGAGGCCATGGGCGACGACTTCGCCGAGTTCGGGACCCCCGCCCAGGACGCCCGGTTCGAGCTGTCCGGGAGCGCGGTCAGCATCGTCCCCTCGGTGGACGGCACGGGGGTCGACCCGGCCGCGCTCGCCGGTCAGCTGCTCGAGGTGCTCCCGCAGCCCGCGCCGCGCACGGTGACCGCGCAGCTGGGCGCGGTCGAGGCCGAGTTCAGCACCGCCGACGCGGAGGCGCTGGGCATCCGCGAGCAGATCAGCACCTTCACCACGAACTTCACCAGCGCCGCCAGCGGCACCAACATCCGGGTGGGCGCCGCGGAGATCGACGGCGCGATCGTCCGGCCCGGCGAGACGTTCAGCCTGAACGGCCACACCGGCCCGCGCGGCACGGCCCAGGGCTACGTCGAGGCCGGCGTCATCAACAACGGCCAGTTCACGACCGCCGTCGGCGGCGGCATGAGCCAGGTCGCCACGACGCTGTTCAACGCCGTCTTCTTCGCCGGGCTCGAGGACGTCTACCACAAGCCGCACAGCTACTACATCAGCCGCTACCCGGCCGGTCGCGAGGCGACGGTCTACTACGACTCGATCGACCTGGAGTTCCGCAACGACAGCAGCACCGGCGTCTACATCGACACCCAGTGGACGCCGAGCTCCCTGACGGTCAGCTTCTACGGGACCAAGCGGTACGACATCGAGTCGATCAGCAGCAACCGGTACAACCAGCGCCAGCCGGTGGTCCAGGAGAAGCCGGATGACGGCAGCTGCAGCCCGCAGGGCGGCTCGACCGGGTTCGACATCACCGTCACCCGCGTGTTCAAGGACCCGCAGAGCGGGGCGGAGATCCGTCGCGAGGACTTCCGGACGCGGTACGCCGCCGAGCCGGTCATCCGCTGCGTCCCCGTGGCACCGGCGCCTCCCGCGCCCGGCCCGGAGGGCACCGTGCCGGCCCCGGCGCCGGCACCGGGTGGCCGCCGGCCGTCCCGGCGGACGGCGGCCTGACCGCTCGCCCGATCGGGGGAGGTCTGGCCGGGTGACCCCGTCCGGACCCCTCCCGCGCCGCTGACGTGCACACTGGGCCGGTGAGCACCGTCCTGCCCGGGGGGTCACCGGCCCCCGCGGAGAGCGGCCCGGACGGTGCCGACGACGACTTCGCGACCGCCGCGGCGCTCCCGGCTCAGGCGCCCCCGCGGGGACGGCTGCACCGGTGGCCCGCGCCGGTGCGGGTGCCGCTGCAGGTCCTCGGCCGCACCCTCGCCAAGGCCTGGCAGGACCGCATCCTCGGGCTGTCGGCGGAGGCGGCGTTCTGGCAGATCCTGTCGGTGCCGCCGCTGCTGATCGGGTTGCTCGGCTCCCTCGGCTACCTGGGCAGTTTCATCGGCGGTGCATCCGTGGCCCGGATCGAGGACCAGCTGCTCACCGCCTCCGCCGAGGCGCTCACGCCCGACGTCGTCGACTCCCTCGTCCGGCCCACCCTCGCCGACATCCTCGGCTCCGGCCGGCTCGATCTGATGAGCGTCGGCTTCGTGCTGTCGCTGTGGGCCGGCTCCTCGGCGACCGCGACGTTCATGAACACGATCGTGATCGCCTACGACCAGCGCGACGTCCGAGGGCCGATCCGCACCCGCCTCAAGGCGCTGTGGCTGTTCGTCATCGGCCTGGTGATGGCGGTGATCACACTGCCGCTGCTCGTGCTGGGCCGCGAGGTGATCGTCTCGCTGCTGCCCGTGGTCTGGCGGGGAACGGCGACCGTCCTGGTCGACGCCGTCTACTGGCCGGTGGTGCTCGTCGGCCTGGTCCTGGCGCTGACGAGCTTCTACCACGTCGTCCTGCCGCGCCGGCTGCCGTGGCGACGACACCTGCCGGGGACCGGGCTCGCGGTGGCGTTCTTCCTGGTGGCCGCACTGCTGCTGCGCGCCTACGTGTCCGACATCCTCACCGCGACGCTGCCCTACGGTGCGCTGGCCACCCCGATCGCGGCCCTGCTGTTCTGCTTCTTCTTCGGCATGGCGGTGCTGCTGGGCGCCGAGCTCAACGCCACCATCCAGGCCCGCTGGCCCGCGCCGCTGCGCCGCCACCAGCGGCGGCGGCAGGAGCGCCGGGCCGCCAAGCTCGAGCGCGCCCGGCGCCTGGACCTGCTCTAGTCGTTCACTCCTTGCGGAGCTGCTCGTAGACCTCCTTGCACGCCGGGCACACCGGGCTGCCGGGCTTGGGGGTCTTGGTCACCGGGAAGACCTCGCCGCAGAGGGCCTCGACCATGGTGCCCATGACCGCGCTCTCGGCGATCTTGTTCTTCCGGACGTAGTGGAAGACCTCGTTGGCGTTGCCGGTGTCGCCCTCGCGGACGTCGGGCTTCTCGAGCAGGTCGGTGTTGCTCACGCGGTGCTCCCTCAGGTCACGGGACGGCTGACCGGGGCGTTCCCGGCCACCGGGGCGGAGCCGGGCACGACCACCCCGCCCACCATGATGTCAGGGTGTCCGCCGCCGCCCCGCTGCCCGCCGTCCCCACGTCCCCCGGGATGTCCATCTCCCCGGAGGTGTGCGAGGCGCTCGCCGCCGGCCGTCCGGTCGTGGCGCTCGAGAGCACCCTGCTGGCGCACGGGCTGCCCCGGCCGGACAACCGGGCCGCCGCCGACGAGGTGGAGGCCGCCGTCCGGGTCGGGGGCGCGGTGCCCGCGACGATCGCCGTCCTGGACGGCGTCCCGCACGTCGGGCTGACCGCCGACGAGGTGGACCGGGTGTGCGCCGACCCGGATCTCGCCAAGCTCGGCGTCCGCGACCTGCCGGTGGCCGCGGCGCTCGGCCTCAGCGGCGCGACCACCGTGTCCAGCACCGCGCTGCTCGCCGCCCGCGCCGGCATCGGGGTCTTCGCCACGGGCGGCCTCGGCGGGGTGCACCGGCAGTCCGCGGACACCTTCGACGAGTCCGCCGACCTGGTCGCGCTGGCCCGCACCTCCCTGGTCGTCGTCTGCGCCGGGGTGAAGTCGATCCTCGACGTCCCGGCCACCCTGGAGCGGCTGGAGAGCCTGTCGGTGACCGTGGTCGGCTACCGGACGACGACCTTCCCCGGCTTCTACGTCGCCGACTCCGGCTCGACGGTGGACTGGTCGGTGGACGACGCGGCGCAGGCGGCCGCGGTGTTCGCCGCCCGCCGCGACCTCGTGCCGGGCGCGGTGGTCGTGGCCAACCCGCTGCCGACCGGCGAGCAGTTGGACCCCGCCCTGCACGACCGGGTGATCGCGGGCGCGCTCGCCGCGGCGGAGGACGCCGGGGTGCGCGGCAAGGCGGTCACCCCCTTCGTCCTCGACCACCTGCACCGGGCCAGCGAGGGCGCCACCCTGGCGGTCAACGTGCGGCTGGTGCTGCGCAATGCCGAGCTGGCCGGGCAGATCGCGGCCGCGCTGGCCGCGCTCCCCCGCTGAGCCGCGCGGTGCGACCGGTCGTCGTCGTCGGGGACCTCGCCACCGACGTCGTGGTGGTGCTCGCCGGCGAACCGGCGCCCGGATCGGACCGGCCGGCCCGGATCACCACCCGTGGCGGCGGCGCCGGGGCCAACGTCGCCGTCCACCTGGCCGCCCTCGGGGCGCCGGTGGTGTTCGCCGGTTGCACGGGGGACGACGCCGCCGGTGCCGGGCTGGTCGCCGAGCTCGTGGCCGCGGGGGTGACGCCGGCCGTGCGGGCGGTGCCCGGGGCCGCGACCGGCACGATCGTCAGCCTGGTCGAGCCGGACGGGCAGCGCAGCATGCTGGCCGACCGGGGCGCGAACCTGGCGCTGCTGCCTGCCGACGTCCCGCCCCTGCGGGCCGGTGGGCACCTGCACCTGTCCGGGTACACGCTGCTGGACCCGCGGCCACGCGACGCCGGCCTGGCCGCGTTGGCCGCCGCGGCCGAGGCCGGCTGCACCGTGTCGGTGGATCCCGCCTCGACCGGTCCCCTCGCCCGCTACGGCGTGCAGCGGTGGCTGGCCGACACGGCGGCGGCCACGCTCGTGCTGCCGAACGCGGAGGAGGCGCGGCTGCTCACCGGCTGCTCCGATCCGGCGACCGCGGCCCGCGCGCTCGCCGTCCGGCACCCGGTCGCGGTGGTGACCCTGGGCGCCGACGGCGCGCTGTGGGCCGCCGGCGACACGCTCGTGCACCGACCGGCCCACCCCGCGCCGGTCGTGGACACCACCGGCGCCGGGGACGCCTTCGCCGCGGGGCTGCTCTCGGTCTGGCTGGCCGATCCCGCCGGGGACCCGGCGCGGGCGCTGGATGCGGGCGTGGCCCGGGCCGCGGCCGTCGTCGCCCGCCCGGGGGCGCGCTGAGGCCCCCTACAGGGGCAGGGGGTCCTTCCTAGTGTTCGATGACCCGGCCGGGGCGGGCGGGGTTCTCGAGGATCCGGTCGGGGCGGGGGGCCGAGTAGCGGTTGACGTCGAGCTTCTTCTTCGGCGGCTCGTCGTTGGCCATCATGACCGCGATCCACGGCAGGACGGTGCCCAGCGCCGCGAAGATCAACGCCAACCAGAGCGTCTGGTAGAAGACGGCGGCCAGCACGAGGCTGACCGCGCGGACGGTCATGGTGAGCACGTAGCGCTTCTTCCGCGCCGCATGCAGCTCGGCACGGCTCGGCTGGGCCTCGGTGATGAGGACCGGCTGCTGCCGGTGGGGACGCGCAGGCTGCTGGCTCGAGGCCACGGATGTCCTTCCCTCTGCCGACCGGTCGAACCGGCACTCGGCAGATCCTCTCCCGGCTGCGGCGCCCGGCGTCCCGACGGCGACGGGTCCCGGCACAGCCCGGGTGCGCCGCCCATCGTGCCACCGGATCCGGGTGGGTGCAGGCACCGCTGCGCGGCGGTCCTCAGGAGCCGGCGGCGGCCTTGGCGGCCTGCTTCGCCGCCTGCTTGAACTGCCGCACCTCGGCCAGGGACCCGGGTCCGGTGATGTCGGCGACCGAGCGGCGGGAGCCCTCCTCCCCGTACTCCCCCGCGGCCTCCCGCCAGCCCGGCGGGGTGACGCCGTACTGCTTCCCGAGCAGGGCGACGAAGATCTTCGCCTTCTGCGCACCGAACCCGGGGAGCTGGCCGACCCGCTTCAGCAGCGTCGCGCCGTCCGGGGCGTCGGTCCACAGCGCCTCCGCCCGGCCGTCGTAGCGCTCGACCAGCAGCCGGCACACCGCCTGGGCGCGCGCGGCCATCGACCCCGGGTAGCGGTGGATCGCCGGAGGACCCTGGAACCAGGCGGTCAGCTGCTCGGGATCGGCCTCGGCGACGTCGGCCGCGGTGAGGGTGTCGACCCCCATGCGGTCGGCCAGCAGGCGCGGCCCGGAGAACGCGCGCTCCATCGGGAACTGCTGGTCGAACAGCATGCCCAGCAGCAGGGCCAGCGGGTCGCGGCCGAGCAGCTCGTCGGCGGCGTCGTCCTGGGTGAGGCGAAGGGTCGGCACACCGGAGATGGTGCCGTAGATCCATCCTGCCGCAATCACCCCCCGAGCCGGGCTGCTCCTCGACGGGCGCCGCCCGCCACCGCGCGTGGCCAACCGGGGCCGGACCCGCGAAGCAGGACCCGACAGTCCACTCGCCCACGGCCGGTGGGTCATGTCTCATCGGGTGAACGTGCCGCCAAGAGGGTCAAGTGTCGCCGCCGGTCTCTGCCGAAGGAACTACGCCCGGCTGCCGGTCCAGGCGTGTCATGACCGGACCCGCTGTCAGTCCATGAAGGAGCACCGATCCGATGACGACGAGCGCAACCACGCCGTAGAGGCGGCCTGGATCGGCGAACTCGACGGAGTTCAGGGCGTACGCCAGGTAGTACACCGAGCCGATTCCGCGCACGCCGAAGAACCCGACGGCGGCCCGCTCCGCGCGCGTGCCGGCTCCACCGACGAGCGCCACGGCGGCTGCCGCTGGACGCAGCACGAGCAGGATCGCGGCCGCCACTGCGACCTCCCGCCAGCCGACGTCGGCCAGCAGTCCGTCGGCCACCGCCGCACCGAGAAGGAGCAGCACGAGCACCGTGAGCAGTCGTTCCACCTGCTCGACGAAGTGGTGCAGCACCCGGTGGTAGCCGTGGAACCGCTCGGAAGACCGGATGGTCACCGCCGCCACGAAGACGGCCACGAACCCGTAGCCCTGGGCCAGTTCGGTCGCCCCGTAGGCGAGGAACGTGGCGGCGAGCGCGACGAATCCCTCGCGGTGTTCCGCCAGCCGCAGTGAGTGGTGCCGGGTCGAGAAGAACAGCCGTCCGAGCAGCCAGCCCACCGCCAGCCCGCCGAGCGCGCCCACCACGAGCCGGTACACCACGTCGACGGCAAGCCACCGGGCGAACCAGTCCTGCACCTGCGTGCCCTGCTCGGCCATCGTGATGGCGAAGTACACGAACGGGAAGGCGAGCGCATCGTTGAGGCCGGCCTCGCTCGTCAGACTGAACCGGACCTCGTCCTCGGCGACGTCAGGATCGACCGGCTCACTGGCCGGCTCTCCGACCTGCACTTCGCCGGCCAGCACAGGATCGGTTGGGGCTAGGACCGCTCCCAGCAGTGCCGCCGCGGCCGGTGCCAGTCCGAGAGCCCACCACCCCAGCAGGGCAACGGCCACGATGGTCAGCGGCATCGCCACGGCCAGCAGACGCCAGGTGTTGCGCCAGCGGCGCCACCCGATCATGCGGTCGAGGCCGAGCCCGGCCCCCATGATCGCGATGATGATCACGACCTCGGTGAAATGCTCCAGGAAGGTCGTGTGCCCGGCTGGGCCGGCATCCACCGGCAGGAGCGGCAGGGTGCCGAGCAGAACGCCGAGAGCCAGGAACACGATCGGCAGCGAGAAGGGTCGCCCCTCCAGGACCCGCGGCAGCAGGGAGGCCAGCAGGGCGCCGACCCCCACGACGGCGAACATCAGGTCGGGGAGGTCCACCCCACGGGTATGGCCACCGTCGAGCTGATCAACCCTTCCGCGGACCGGTGAAGTTCAAACGCCCGACAATGGTTGCCGGCACGACCATCAGGCCCTGGACGAGGTTGCCTCATCCAGGCGTCCAGCCGGGGCACCACATCTCCCTGCACGATCGGGGGGCGTTGGGTTCGCCGACCGCGCGGACCCGTTCCCCGGGGTCGCGCCCGTTCCGCCACCCGATCCCTGGGCGATCGCCCCCGGGGCGATACCTCCCCTGCGAGTGTTCAGCTGCTTCGTTGACGCATGTGCTGGTCGAGCACCATCCCGATCAGCAGCGCGAGCGGGTGCCGAGCAGCTCGTCGGCCGGCGGCGTCCTGGGTGATGCGGATTTCAGGCACGGCGAAGATCGTGCCTCATCCCCGTCCGTGGTCAGTCACCGGAGACCCCGAGGGGAGACGATGCGCGGAAGGCGACAGCGTTCACGTCGGTTCCTCGACCGTGACCGTCCCCGCGGCACCGTCGACGATGATCAGCTGTCCGGTTCTGATGCGCTCGGTGGCGCCCGGGACGCAGATCACCGCTGGGATGCCGTACTCCCGTGCCACGGTCGGCCCGTGCGCCATCACTGCGCCGGTCTCGGTGACGAGCCCGCCGGCGGTGAGGAACAGCGGTGTCCAGCCCGGGTCGGTCGTGGGCGCGACGAGGATCTCGCCCGGCTCGATGGTCGCGCTCGACGGGTCGCGGACGATGCGGGCGCGGCCACGAACCCGGCCGGATGCCGCTCCCCTGCCGGTGAGCGTGCGGTCGTCCGACGCTCGGGCCGGCAGCAGCGTCTCCACGTCGGTGCCGTCGGACAGCAGGGCGACCGGTACGTTCCGGCGCCGCAGCTCCCGCACGTACTCGGACCGACGTCCAGCGACCACCTCGCGCAGGTCGTCGGCACGCTCCACTGCCGTGCGCAGCTCGGGCATCGTCAGGAACATGACGTCGTCCGCGCGCTCGAGGAGCCCGTTCTCCTGGAGCTGGGCACCGATGAGCAGGAGGCGTCGGCGCCGATCGCGCAGCGCATACAGCCCGACGAACTTGCCGGCCTCACGCAGCCCGCTCAACTCCCGCGCCCGGCGCAGGAAGAAGCCGGCGATCCGACCACGCACGCGCCGGTTGCGGCGTGCCCGCTGAGCCAGCTCGGCGACCTTCGCCTCGGCCTGGGCCGCGGCGCGCTCGAACCGCTGGTCAGGAGCCTGTTGGGGATCGGTGACGCGCAGGTGGTTGGCGAGCATCGCGAACACCGGCGTCGGGTCCTCCGACCAGCGCGGTACGCCGACGTCGACCTCTCCGGCAGCCCTCACGCCGTACCGGTCCAGGAACGCGCGCAGGCCGAAGTCCGGCAGCTCGCCCGCCAGGTGGGCTGCGGCGAGCTCGTCGGGTGGCGTGTCCAGCAGGACCTCGCGGTACGGCGCCGCCCGTTCGGCCACCTGCCAGAGCGCGAGGTCCATCTCGATCGTGACGTTGTAGGGCATGCCGGCGAGCACCGCGCGCACCTCGTCGTCGCTCGCGATCCCCCGGAGCAGCGGCGGCAACGCTGCGGACACCAGGAGTCCGCTGACGACGGGCCAGGTGATCCAGTCGATGCGCTCGCTGGCAGCGGTTTCTCCCTCCACCTGGTCCAGCAGCTGCGCAGGTGTGGACGGGGCGGGGATCGGCTGCCTCCGGAGGCGCTCGATCTCGCCGAACACCCGTGCGCGCGCCGCCGCAGGCCGGGCCAACGCGCCCAGGATCCCGGCCACCGCCTGCGGCGCCGTCTTCAGCGCGGCGGTGTTGCGCCGGCGGGGGCCCTTCTCCGGGGCGAACCGCGGGTCGTCCAGCAGGTGCTCGACCACCGCCTGCGCGCGCGGCCCGAAGTCGACCGCCATGAGCTTCACCAGCCGCTGGCGGGTCGACGGGTCGCGCATCGCGTCGGTCAGGTCGCCGTACAGCCGCCCGCCGATGTCGACGATCTCGACCGTGAGGCCGAACGACGCGAGCATGCCCGCCAGCATCGACTTCAGCGTCGACATGCCCATCGGCGTGACCGGCTGGAGCATGCCCTGGACATGACCGAACTCGACGTAGAGCCGCGTTCCCGGCTCCCCACTCTCCGGAGGGGCGGGGAACAGCGTGGTGATCGGCCGCGACTGCAGCAGCCACAACGTGCCGTCACGGTCGTAGGCCCACTCGAGATCCTGGGGCGCACCGAGCTGGTGCTGGAGCCGCTGTCCGACGTCTCGGAGTTCCACCAGCCGGGCCGGGGTGAGGCAGCCACGCTCCTCCGGGGCTGCGCCGTCCAGCACGTAGTGGTCGGCCGCCGTCGTCCCCTCGACGACCGCCGTGCCGGGTCCCGGTGCGGCATCGACGACGGTCTCCCTCCGCGAGCCGGTGAGCGGGTTGGCGGTGAACAGCACGCCGGCGACCTCGGCGTCGACCATCCGCTGGACGACGACCGCCATGCGTACGGCGTCGTGCGGCACTCCGGCGGCTTCGCGGTAGGCCGTGGCACGCTCGGTGTGCAAGGAGTCCCAGCAGGCGCGGATCGCCTCGAGCAGCGCCTCGGCGCCCGTGACCGCGAGGTACGTCTCGTACTGGCCGGCGGAGCTCGCCTCCGGCAGGTCCTCGGCGGTGGCACTGGATCGGACCGCCACCGGGCCACGCCCGAGTCGGTCGTACGCCGCGAGCACCTCAGCCTGCGGGACCTCGCCGCGGTGATGTGCCTCGGTCGTGATGCAGAAACCGTCGGGCACGCGCTCGCCGGACTCGATCAGCTCGGCGAGGCCGGCGGCCTTCCCGCCCACCAGGTCCCGCCAGGCCGCATCGATCGCCGTCAACTCCAGCACCTGCATGCCCGGCCCCCTGTCTGATACGACTGCAATGTATGTGGAATGACAATACAGTTGCAACGCAAAGGAGTCGCATGGCCCGCAGGGTGGACCCCCACGAACGGCGGGAGCTGCTCGCCGACGCGCTGATGCGGCTCGCGGCCGAGCGAGGCCTGGAAGCGGTCAGCTTGCGGCACGTGGCGGCCGAGGCGGGGGTCTCGACCGGGATGGTGCAGCACTACTTCCGCACGAAGGACGAGATGATGACGTTCGCCCTCGGGATGGTCATGGACCGGATCCGCCGGCGGTCCCAGGCCCTGTCCGTGCCGGCGACGCCGCGCGAACTCGTCCGCGGTCTGCTGCTCCAGGTGCTGCCGCTCGACGAGACCCGTCGGCTGGAGAACCACGTCGTGCTCGCGTTCCTCGCGTACGCCGCGGTGAAGCCTGCACTCGCGTCAGGCCTGCGCGAGTCCGCCGCGGAGATGCGCACGTTCCTCGCCGACCAGTTGCGAGCAGCTGGAGCGGACGGCGTCGGCCACGAGCAGGCGGCGGCCGGGCTCCTCGCGCTCGTCGACGGATTGGGCCTCCAGCTGCTGTCGCGGCAGTACGCCGACGAGGACGCGGTCGCCGCCCTCGACGCGCAGCTCGCGCTGCTCTTCGGCCGACGCTAGAGGTGCATCCGGTGATCGCGCTCAGGCCCTCCAGCTCGGCGATCAGCCGCGGAGCATCTCCCGCGCGATCCCCCGGTTGTGCTGCGGACGCGGCAGTACCGAGGTGACCGGCCCACCACCAGTGCGGTACGGCACGAGAGCTGCCGGGAGGACGCCACCGCGGGCCGCCCGTCCTAGAGTGACCGACGAGCGCGCGAGGCCCCTCCGGCCACCGCCGGCCCGGGAGCGGCGCCTGGCCGAGGACTGGATGTGCAGGGTCGACCGTCTCCACCGACGACGCCGGGTGTCGGCCGCGCACGCCGTCGGGTCGGCTCGCGATGGGCCACCGTCACCCTGGATGCCGGCGTGGCTGCCGCGGCAGCCCTGACGTCGGTCGGTGCGCTGTTCTCCGCCGAGGAGGCGGGCAGCCGAGCGCCGGACGCG
Source organism: Geodermatophilus sabuli (assembly GCF_900215145.1). Classification (GTDB taxonomy): domain Bacteria; phylum Actinomycetota; class Actinomycetes; order Mycobacteriales; family Geodermatophilaceae; genus Geodermatophilus; species Geodermatophilus sabuli. Next base: position 346,408 of record NZ_OBDO01000003.1, read on the forward strand.
GTCGCTGTGGTCCTGCTCGTCACGGCCGCTGCCTCCCTGCTGCTGCGCCGGCACCGGCCGCGGACCGCGCTGTTCGGGACGATCGGCCTGACGCTGTCCTACCTGGCTCTCGACTACCCCGGCGGGCCGGAGCTGCCGGTGTTGATGGTGGCCTTCTACAGCGTCGCGGCGGCGGGCCAGCGGTGGGAGACCGTGCTCGTCGTCCTGCTGTTCGGCGGCGGGGGCGCGCTGTACCGGGCGTTCGTGGAGCGGGAGCCCTTCCTCGAGATCGCCCTGACGGTCGCGCTCCTGGTGCTCGCCTTCCTGCTCGGGGACAGCGTGTCGACCCGGCGGCGGCTACGGGCTGAGGTCCGCGAGCGGCTGCGCGCCGCGGCGGTCGAGAAGGAGCTCGAAGCACAGAGCCGGGTCAGCGGGGAACGCGTACGCATCGCGCAGGAGCTGCACGACGTCCTCGCGCACACGATCACCACGATGACGGTGCACGCCGGGGTCGCGGCTGACCTGCTGTCCGATCGACCGGAGCAGGCCCGCAACTCGCTGGCGACGCTGCGCGCCTGCGGCCGCGAGGCGATGGCGGAGCTGCGCGCGACGATCGCCGTGCTCCGATCGGGTGCCGAGGGGCCGACGCGGGAGGCCACACCGGGACTGGCTCAGCTGGACCCCCTGGTGCGCGGTGTCGAGGAGGCCGGCCTGCCGGTCGACCTGGAGGTCCGGGGTGAGCGCCGGGACCTGCCGGCCGCCGTGGAGCTGACCGCGTACCGGATCGTGCAGGAGGCCCTGACCAACGTCATCCGGCATGCCCGGGCCACACGGGCGACGGTGTGCGTGAGCGTGGGGCGATCGGCGGTCGAGGTGACCGTGGCGGACGACGGCGCGGGCCGCGCGGATGCGCCTGCACATCGCGGCTCCGGTCTGCTGGGCCTCACCGAGCGGGCACGCGCCCTCGGCGGCGTGCTCTCCGCGGGCAACCGCCCGGGCGGCGGCTTCCGAGTGCAGGCGACGCTGCCGGCTCCGGAGGCGGATCGATGACCGGCGCGGACGTCGGCGGCCTCGTCCGGGTGCTGCTCGCCGACGACCAGTCGCTGGTGCGCGCGGGATTCCGGCTGGTTCTCGAGCGGGACGAGCGCATCGAGGTGGTCGCCGAGGCTGCCGACGGCGCGTCAGCGGTCGCGCTGACCGAGCAGCATCGCCCCGACGTCGTCGTCATGGACATCCGCATGCCGGTCGTGGACGGCATCGAGGCCACCCGGCGGATCCTCGCCGCAGGCCGGCCCGACGCCCCGCGGGTCATCATGCTGACCACCTACGAGCAGGACGACTACATCGCCGACGCCCTCCGGGCGGGAGCGAGCGGCTTCATGCTCAAGGACGTCGAACCCGAGGACCTCCGCCGGGCGGTGCACGTCGTCGCCGCCGGCGACGCACTGTTGTCCCCTACCGTCACCCGTCGGCTGCTCGACACCTTCCGGTCCCGGCCCGACGAGCGGCCCAAGCAGCCCGAACGCCTCGACGTGCTCACCCCGCGCGAGCGCGAGGTCGTCGCTCTGGTGGGCCGGGGGCTGAGTACCACCGAGATCGGCCGGGCCCTGTTCATGAGCCCGGCCACCGCCAAGACCCACGTGAACCGGGCGATGAGCAAGTTGCACGCCCGAGACCGGGCCCAGCTGGTCGTGATCGCCCACGAGACGGGCCTGGTCGCACCCGACTGACCGCCGGGCCGGCAGGGTCCGCCGACCGCGGCAGCCGGGCCCCGTCCCACCTACCGCGGATGCGGTAGCGAGGTCGCACCGTCGCGCCGATGGCCCACGGGCCTCGCGTTCCTAGCGTCGTTGCCGTCGGTGACCCCGTGCCCGCTGCCGGGAGCGGCCGCCGGCATCTCCGACGGATCCCACGAACCCACGTGCGGGAGACAGCATGAGCGGAGTACGGACAGCAGTCGTGATCGGCGGTGGCATCGCTGGACAGGTGGCCGCCGTGGCCCTGCAACGCGCCGGCATCGAGCCGACCGTCCACGAGGCCCATGACCGCGACGCCGACGGCGTTGGCGCCTTCCTCGGCCTCGGCCTCAACGGCATCGACGCCCTACGGACCGTCGGGATGGAGGCCCCGGTCATCGCCCGGGGCATCGCCACCCCGCGCATGGTGCTGCTCAACGGGCGGGGCAGGGTGCTGGCCGACGTGCCCAACGGCGGAGTGCTGCACGACGGCACTTCCGCCATCACCATCCGGCGGCCGGACCTCTACGCGGCGCTGCGGGACGAGGCCGAGCGGCGCAGCATCCCCACCGAGTACGGCATGCGGCTCACCGGCATCCGGCACACCGACGGTGGGGTGCAGGCGCAGTTCGCCGACGGCAGGACCGCGGAGGCCGACGTGCTCGTCGGCGCGGACGGGATCCGGTCGACCACCCGGCGGCTGCTGGATCCGAAGGCCCCCGACGCCAGCTACGTGGGCTTCCTGAACACCGGCGGCCACGCCCGCGGCGTCGACGTGCCGGGGCCGGCGGGGGTGAACCACCTCTGCTTCGGCCGGCGCGCGTTCTTCGGCTGGGTCAAGGCCCCCGACGGCGAGGTGTGGTGGTTCGCCAATCCTCCGGCACCCCACGAGCCCGACCCGGGCGGGCTCGCCGCCATCCCAGCCGAGCTGTGGCGGGCCCGGTTGCTGGATCTGTTCGCCGACGACCGGACTCCGGCCGTCGACCTGATCCGGGCGACCGACGATGTGTTCTCCCCGTGGATCACGTACGACCTGCCGTCAGTGCCCACCTGGCACGACCGGCGCACGGTGGTCATCGGGGATGCCGCGCATGCCGTCTCCCCCTCGGCCGGCCAGGGCGCGGCGATGGCGATCGAGGACGCCGTGGTCCTCGCCCGCTGCCTCCGCGATCTCGACGACGCGCCCGTCGCACTGGCCCGGTACGAGCAGTTGCGTCGCGAGCGCGTGGAGCGGGTCAGAGCCCAGGGACGCCGCAACGGGACAGGGAAGACCGTCGGCCCGCTCGGCCGCGTCGTCCGCGACCTCGTCCTTCCCCTCGTGATGCGCCAGCTGTTCCGGAACGGCCGCGACCCGCTCCGCTGGATGTGGGACCACCACATCGACTGGGACACCTCCGTGACCCTCTCCGCCGCGACGGCGGTGGCCCGGTGATCGCCCCCATGACCGGCGCCGTCGGGCGGGTCCCGACCCGGGGGCGCCGGCACTGGATCGCCCGGGTGCTGGTCGCCGCACTGGGGCTCGTGATCGCCGGGTCCGGCGCGCTGGCTCTGACGTGGTCGCGCGCCGCGACCGACACCACCGGCCAGGTCGCCTTCGACCGGCCGCTGGCCATCCCGCCGCTCGCCCCGTCCCGCATGGAGAACGGCATCCGGATCTTCGACCTGCGGGCCGCCACCGGCACCACTGACTTCGGTGTCGGAGACGGCGCCACCCGCACCTGGGGCTTCAACGGCGCCCACCTCGGCCCGACGTTGCGAGCCGAACGGGAGGAGCAGGTGCGGATCAACGTCACGAACGACCTCGACGAGAGCACGACCGTGCACTGGCACGGCCATGAACTGCCGGCGCAGATGGACGGCGGACCGCACCAGGTGATCGAACCCGGGCAGACCTGGTCGCCGACCTGGACGATCGACCAGCCCGCCGCGACGACCTGGTACCACCCGCATCCGCACGGCGTGACCGCCGAACACGTCTACCGGGGACTGGCCGGCCTGTTCCTCATCGACGACGAGAACAGCCGGACGCTCGACCTGCCCTCCGACTACGGCGTCGACGACCTCCCGGTCATCGTCCAGGACAAGGCCTTCACCGCCGACGGCCAACTCGACCACCGCAGCGGGCTGTTCAGCCCCACCGGCCTGCTGGGTGACACCATCCTCGTCAACGGCACCATCGGGCCATACCTCGAGGTCGACCGGGAGAAGGTCCGTCTGCGGCTGCTCAACGCCTCCGAAGCCCGGATCTACGACTTCGGGCTGGTCGATGACGACGGCAACGACCAGGAGTTCGCCGTCATCGCCAGCGACGGTGGGCTCCTTCCCCACCCGGTGACGGACGACCGCATCCGGCTGTCACCCGGGGAGCGCGTCGAGATCGTGGTCGGCCTGCAGCCAGGGCGGGACGTCGTCCTCCGCAGCCACCACACGGACCTGGGCACCGACTTCTGGAACCAGCGGTTCTCCGGCGGGGACGACCGCCTCGACATCCTCCAGCTGCGTGCCGCCGACCGCCTCAGCCCCGGCCCGGACCTCCCGGAGGACCTCGCCCCGGCCCCCGACCTCGACCCGGCGGACGCCAGTGTGATCCGGACGTTCCGACTCAGCGGCACGAACGTCAACGGTCTGGACATGGACATGAACCGCATCGACCACGTCGTCACGGCCGGGGAGACCGAGGTGTGGGAGGTCACCAACGCCGGCAACACCCCGCACGACTTCCACGTCCACGGCGTGCAGTTCCATGTCGTCGACGTCGACGGTCGTCGCCCGTCGTCCCCGCTGGGAGGCCGGAAGGACACGGTCCACGTCGCGCCGGGGACGACGGTCCGGCTCCTCCTGTCCTTCCCCGGCCACACCGACCCGGACTCGCCATACGTGTTCCACTGCCACTTCCTGCAGCACGAGGACCGCGGGATGATGGGTCAGTTCCTGGTGCTGGAGCCCGGACCGGGACCCGGACGGCTCTCAGCGGCAGACCGCGACGCGCACACCCTCCACGATGGTTGGCGGCGGGCGCGGCAACCGAGTGCAGCTGCCGGTGGCCGCCACGAGAACCTGCGCGGTCGACGGTGGTCAGAGGATGCCGAGCTGGCGAGCCCGCCGCACCGCTGCGGCTCGTCCGGGGACGGCGAGCTTGCGCAGGATGCTGCGGATGTGCGTGCGCACCGTGTTCACCGAGATGAACAGGGCGGCGGCGATCTCCGCGGTGGACAGCATCGCCGCGATGTGCTCCAGGACCTCCAGCTCCCGTGCGCTGAGCTCGCCGACGAGCGGCGGTGCGGGGGCCGGCGTCCGCGGCAGGCCGGATCCCTCGGCTGGCCGCTGCGGCGTCGGCGCGGGCGCCGCGGTCGGGTCCAGCCAGGAACCGGCGGCGGTCAGCGCCGGATGGGTGCGCAGCAGCGGACGCAGCTGCGGTGGCGCATCGAGGAAGGGCCGGCGCAGCCGCTCCGGCGCGGCCAGGCGCAGCGCCAGCTCGAGGGTGGCCACCGCACCCGAGACGTCCGAGGTCGCGGCGAGCAGGCAGGTCCGGACGACGGCGTCCTCGACGGCGAGCACCGGCGACAGCCGGCCGCTGCGGATCGCGACCGGCCCGGGGGACTCCTCACCGAGGCCGAGGGCGGCAGCGGTGGCGCGCAGCACCGCGGCCCGCGGCGAGGCGGCGGGTAGCCGACCGACCAACCGCCGGCTGCCCGGACCGTCGCGGCGGGCGAGGCGGACCCGCGCCGCTTCGGCGACGACCTGCTCGCGCACCCAGCGCGGCACGGCGGGGAGGTCGAGGGCAGGTTGCAGCGCCTGGTCGGCGGCGTCGAGGTCGCCGCGGGCCCGCTGCAGCCGGCTGTGGAGCACGACCCGCAGCGCGCCGGTGCCCGCGGCATCTGCCGGGCGGCCCTGGGCCCGGCCGAGCCAGCGGCGGGCGTCGCCGAGCTCGTGGCGTTCCAGGCACGTCCAGGCGGCGGCGGTCGCCGCCGCGCCCTCCCGCCGGGCCTCCGGCAGGAGGTGCTGCTCGGCGAGGGCCTCGTAGTCGCTCACCAGCTCCGCCGCCTGGCTCAGCCGCCCGGCCAAGGCCTCCAGCAGAGCGAGGTCGGCCAAGCACCGGGCGCGCAGCCGGGACCCGGCGTCGGCGGTGGTGGTCGCGGTGAGCGCGCCGCGGAACGCGTCGAGCAGCGTGTCGTCGGAGGCGTCGGTGTGCAACAGGGCGGTGGCCCGTTCGGCGGCCAGGACGGCACCCAGTGCGGCCCGCCGCGGCTCCTGCTCCTCCGGCACCTCCGCCAGGAGGCTCTCGGCGTGGGCAGCCGCGGCCTGTACGTCGTCGTCGGCCGGGCCGGCGGCCGCGGCGGCGCAGGTGACCGCGGCGGCGACGCGCAGCGCCGAACGGGTCTGGGTGTCGACAGCGGCGGCCGCGGCAAGGGTCAGGTCGGCCGCCGCGGCCGCGACCCCGGAGCCGAGCGAGGCCGCGGCGCGCAGCACCGCCGCGTCCGGCCCGCCCGCGCCGGTCGGTACGGATTCGGCGGCTGTTCCGTCCGCCAGCAGCCCGGCGACGGCCAGATCGTCGATCAGCAGACGGGCGGTGAGCTCCCGGTCGCCGGCGGCGCCCGCGTGCGCGACCGCCCGCGGCAGGTCCCCGGCGGCGGCGTACCAGCCGGCGCAGGCGCGGTGCAGGGCGGTGAATGCGCCCGGGTCCTCATAGGCCAGCTGGGCCTGCAGCAGCTCGCGGAACAGTGCGTGGATCCGGTAGCCGCCAGCCGCGCCGATGGCGCGCTCGACGAAGGCGTTCGCGGCGGCCAGAGACGCCAGTACCCGCGTGCTCGGGTGCCGGCCGGTGAGCCGCTCGAGCAGGTCGGGCCACAGTTGGTCGGTGACGCTGATCCGCAGCAGGAAGCGGCGCACCGCCGCGGGCTGGCGGGTCAGCACCTCGGCGGACAGGTACTGGGCGACGCCGCCGTCGTCGTCGACGAGGGCGGCGACCAGTTGCTCCGGCGGGGTGCCACGGGTGAGCAGTGCCGCGGCCAGCCGCAGCGCGACGGCCCAGCCCTCGGTGGCTGCACACAGCGCGGCGGCGATGTCCTCGGGGACCGGTGCGCCAAGCGCGGCGAGCAGCACGCCGGTCTCCTCGGCGGTGAACGCCAGCCGGTCCGCGCGGATCTCGGTCAGTGCGTCGGTGAGTCGGTACCGGTGCAGCGGCAGCGGCGGATCGGCGCGGGCGCAGAGCACCAGCCGCAGCCGCGTCCCGGCGTAGCGGACGAGCAGGTCGAGGCCGCCGATGAGATCCCGATGGGTCAGGCAGTCGGCGTTGTCGAGGATCAGCACGAGCGGCCTGGGCCGCGCGAGCAGGACCGAGGCCAGCCGGGTCTGCGGCGTCGGCGCGTGCTCACCCGGTCCCGGCGCGACCGGCTCGGGCAGTTCGATCCCGGCGTGTCGCAGCGCCGCGGCCACGTGGGCCCAGAAGGCGGCCGGTGCATTGTCGGACTCCTCCAGGGACAGCCACGCGACATGCTGCCGGTCGCCCTGTGCCCGCAGCCAGGACGCGGCGAGCACCGTCTTCCCCGCGCCGGCCGGTCCGCTCACCAGTGTCACCGGCGTGGCGGCCACCCTGCGGGTGAGCAGGGTCAGCAGCCGCGGGCGGGGCACCGGGGGGAAGCCCAGCGGCGGTGGGGCCAGCTTGCTCTCCAGCACCACGGCACCGGGCCGGCGGGGTGAACCGGCTGAGCCGGCATGGCTCGACTCTCCTGCGGCTGCTGTCAGCTCGGACATCGGGGGCCCTTCCTTCCTCGCCCGCGGCCAACGGCACGGGCTCTGAGGGTGACCTCGTCGCGCTGGAGGCTGTCCGGATGGAAGACCTCCGAGCAGGGAGGTCCGGGGGTGCGATCAGGGCCGGGGTGCCCCTCCGTGCTGGGGGCCGGGCCGGCGCGGGCCACCCCGCCCGTCACAGCACTCCCAGCGCGCGGGCGCGCGGCACCACCTGGTCGCGGGCCGGCGCGTCGAGCTTGCTCTGCAGGCGGTGGATGCGGGTGCGGACGGTGTTGGTCGAGACGGACATGGCCGCGGCGATGGCGGCGGTCGACCGGCCGGCGGCGAGATGACGGAGCGCCTCGAGGTCGCGCCCGGTCAGCGACGACCTGGGGCGGACGCCGGCCGTCGGGGTGGTCGATGGCGGGCTGGGCATGGCCGACCTCCTCCCGGGCACGTCGCGGCGCCCGGCGCAGCCTCGAGTCGACACGATCGGTGACGCATCGCAGAGTTGTTGACGCTGTCTCGTCGCGCCGCGCCGGGGCATGGCCACGGTAGGTGCGGGACGGGGAGCGCGCTTTCCGGTTTCGGACGATTCACTTGCGCCGTTCGGACACCGCTGAGGGGACGCCGATGGACCGGTTCGTGCGCTATGCCGTCCTGATCGGCTATCCACAGCTGGCCCACTCCCTCGGGTTGGATCCCGAGCGGCTGCTGGCGGCCGAGGGCCTGGATGCCGCCGAGCTCATCCACCAGGACCGGTGGACCCCGGCCCCGCCGGTCGCGCGGCTGCTGGAACGGTCCGCGGCCGAGTCCGGCCAGGAGGACTTCGCCGTGCGGCTCGCGGCGATGCGCCGGTTCTCCGCGCTGGGTCCGCTGAGCGTGGTGCTGCGTGAGGAGCCCGACCTGCGCAGCGCATTGGAGCTGTTGATCCGATATCAGCACGCCTACAGCGGCATCCTGGACATGCGGCTCATCGAGGCCGATGGGCTGGCCACGGTGCAGGCGTGGCTGGAGTTCGGCGAGCCGGTCCCGATCCGGCAGGCGGTGGACCACACGATGACCGCCCTGCTGTTGATCATCCGCACCCTGGTGCGCGCGGACTGGGAGCCCCTGGCGGTCTACTTCTCCCATCCCGCCCCCGCCGACCTGACCGTGTTCCACCAGGTGTTCGGCACTGCGCTGCGGTTCGACCACGAGTTCACCGGCGTGAGCTTCCCCGCTCGCGATCTGGACACCCCGACGGTGACCGCGGACCCAGCGCTGCGGACGTACACCCGGCAACTGCTGCAGTCCCTTCCGGCTCCCCGCGTGGCAACCACGGCCGACGAGGTCGCCACGCTGGTGGAGTTCCTGCTCCCGCTCGGTCGCTGCTCGATGCCCCACGTGAGCCGAGACCTCGGCGTACAGCCGCGCACCCTGCACCGGCGTCTGGCCGCCGAGGGGCAGACCTTCTCGGGGATCGTGCAGTCCACTCGCGCCCGGCTCGCCCCGCGCCACCTGGCCGACGCGCGGCTCACGCTCACCCAGATCTCCTGTCTGCTCGGCTTCGCCACGCCCAGCGCCTTCTCCACGTGGTTCCGCCAGTCCTTCGGGACCAGCGCCAGCGACTGGCGGGCTCGCACCTGCACGGGGCCCGCAGCCCAAGAGCAGCAGGGGGTCGAGGTCGGGCAGGGTGGGTGAGCGCGATCCGGTCGGCGCACCGCCCACCACCGTCCCCGCTCCGCCGGCCGGCGACCGTGGGCTCTTCCCGTGGCTGGTGCTGAGCCTGTTGTTCGCACTGCTGCTGTCGGACTTCATGTGCCGGCAGGTGCTGGTCGCGGTCTTTCCGTTGCTCAAGGCCCAGTGGGGGCTGACGGACACCCAGCTCGGCGCGCTGAGCAGCGTCGTGGCCGTCACCGTCGGCGTGCTCGCCCTGCCCCTGTCGATGCTCGCCGACCGCTTCGGCCGCCGCCGGGCGATCCTCGGCATGGCCGCGGTCTGGAGCCTCGCCACGCTCGCCTCGGCGCTGGCGGCCAACTACGGTCAGCTGCTCGCCGCCCGTGTGCTCATCGGGGTCGGCGAGGCCGCCTATGGCAGCGTCGGCCTGGCCGTGGTGCTCTCGGTGTTCCCCGTGCATCGCCGGGCGTCGATGTCCGGGGCGTTCACCGCCGGCGGCACATTCGGCTCCGTGCTCGGCGTCGCGCTCGGTGGCGCGCTGGCCGTCCGGTACGGCTGGCGCTGGTCGGTCGCCGCGATGGCTGCGATCGGGCTCGTCCTCACCCTGCTCTACCAGCGGCTGGTCACCGACGCGAAGCTGGACCGGCACACCCAGCCCGAGCCCGGGCCCAACGCCACCCCCACCCACCCCGAGCGGTCGCGGCTGGCCACGCTGCTGTCCTCGCCCGCCGTCGTGTGCCTCTACCTCGGTGGGGGCCTGCAGCTGTTCGTCGCCGGGGCGCTGCTCGCCTGGCTGCCCAGCTATCTGAACCGCGCCTACGGCCTGCCCCCGGGCGCGGCGGCCGGGCTGGCGTCGCTGCTGCTCCTGGGCATGGCCGTCGGCATGGTCGGCTGCGGACTGCTCACCGACCGCCTCGCCCGAGCCGACCCCGTCCGCACGTGGACCGCGGCGATGGGCTACGTGGCGGCGTCCTTGCTGCTGCTCGGTGTCGGCTTCGCCCTCCCGGCGAGCCCGGCGCAGCTGGTCCTCATCGGTGCCGGCGCCTTCTTCACCGCCGGCACCACCGGCCCGGCCGGCGCCCTGGTGGCCGGCCTGGCCCCTCCTGCGGTCCGGGCCAGCGCGTTCGGCATGCTCGCCCTCGCCTACAACCTGCTCGGTCTGTCCACCGGACCGCTGGTCATCGGCATGCTCGCCGACCGGTTCGGCCTGATCACCGCGATGCAGCTGGCACCCGCCGTCTCCCTGGCCGTCATCGGCCTCCTCGCCGCCGGCCGCCGCTCCCACCGAGGCAGCGCCCGGCGTGCCGCGACTCGACCCTGACGTCGGCTCCCCGACGCTGGCCACCAGCCGGCCTGCGACAACGGGCAAGCCCACAATCGCGTCGACCACGCTCACCAGTCCCGTCGTCGTAGCGCCGCCCCGGTGCACGGACGGCCGGTGACCTGCCCGTCCGGCGGGATCGGCCTCTGTGGGCGCGGGAGGTCAGACTGTGAGCAGCGTCTTGATCGCCCGCCGCTCGTCCATCGCCTGGTAGCCCTCGGCGGCCCGGTCCAGCGGCAGGGTGAGGTCGAAGACCCGGCCCGGGTCGATCGCGCGGTCGACGATCAGGTCGATCAGCTCGGGCAGGAACCGGCGCACCGGAGCGGGGCCGCCGTGCAGGTGCACGCCGGAGAAGAACAACTCGTCGCCGGGCAGTGCGACGTCGTGGGAGACGCCGACGTAGCCGACGTGCCCGCCGGGGCGGGTGGCGCGGATGGCCTGCAGCATCGACTCCTGGGTGCCGACGGCCTCGATGACCGAGTGCGCACCCAGCCCGTCGGTCAGCTCCTTGATCGCGGCGACGCCGTCGTCGCCACGCTCGGCGACGACGTCGGTGGCGCCGAACTCCCGGGCCAGCTCCTGGCGCGGCGTGTGGCGGCTCATCGCGATGACCCGCTCCGCACCCAGCTGCCGGGCGGCCAGGACGCCGAGCAGGCCGACCGCGCCGTCGCCGACGACGGCGACCGTCCTGCCGGGGCCGGCTTCTGCGGCGACGGCGGCGAACCAGCCGGTGCCGAGCACGTCGGAGGCGGCCAGCAGGCTGGGCACGAGGTCGTCCGAGGGCGACTCGGGGGTGGCGACGAGGGTGCCGTCGGCGAGCGGGATGCGGGCGTACTCGGCCTGGGTGCCGATCGCCCCGACCGGCTCGGCGTGCACGCAGCGGGACTGGTAGCCGGCCCGGCAGATCTCGCAGGTGTTGTCCGAGGCGAAGAAGGAGCCGACGACGAACTGCCCGGGGCGGAGCGTCGTCACCTCGCTGCCGACCTCCTCCACGACGCCGACGTACTCGTGACCCATCGGGGCCGGGCCGTCGACGGCCTCGATGCCGCGGTAGGGCCACAGGTCCGAGCCGCACACGCAGGTCGCGGCCAGCCGGATGACCGCGTCGGTGGGCCGCTCGATCCGCGGGTCGGGGCGCTGCTCGACGCGGATGTCGCCGGGGGCGTGGAGAACTGCTCCTCGCATGGTGGTGGTGCTCCTCATCGGGTCGTGCCGGTCCGGGTGCGGACCGGTGGTGGATGTGCAGGTGTGGTCAGTTGCCGCGGGAGACCCGTGTCAGTCGCGAGCGGCGGATCACCGGCCCGCCGGCGTCAGGCCGGGCTCGACGTCGGCGGTGGGCGTCGGGGACGGGGCGGGGCGGCGCACGGCCGCCACGTGTGCGGGACGGCGCACGGCCGCCGCGTGCGCGAGAGCGCCGAGGGCGGCCGCGGTGACGGTGACCAGCGCCAGCGGTGCGACCCCGGCTCCGAGCCCCACCAGGGGCGCGGCCAGGCCGCCGAAGGCGAAACGGGCGACGCCGAGCAGTGACGAGGCCGTGCCGGCGATGTCGGGGTGGTCGGCCAGGGCCAGCGAGGTCGCCGGCGGGGTCGTGACGGCCACGCCACTGACCAGGGTGACCAGCGAGACGAGCACGACCACCAGCGGGAGGTGCAGCACCGCGGTGGCGACCAGTCCGCCGGCGCCGGCTCCGCACATCACGATCCCGGCGAGCAGGGTGCCCTGCACCGACCACCGCTCCGACGTCCGCCCGGCGGTGAAGCCGAAGACCATGAAACCGAGGGAGTTGAGCCCGAACGCGTACGAGTAGCCCTGCGGGGACAGTCCGTAGACGCCCTGCAACACGAAGGTGGCACCGGACAGGTAGGCGAACAGGGCGGCGTTGACGAAGCCGGTGACCAGCACGGCGCCGAGGAACACGCGGTCCGACAGCAGGCGGTGCATGTCCCGCCCGGTCTGCGCGAGCCCGCCGCTGACGCGCCGCTCGGCGGGGAGCGTCTCGCGGAAGACCAGCAGGCAGGCGATCAGGATCGCCGCACCGACCGCGGCGAGGAAGACGAAGATGCCGCGCCAGTCGGTGACCGCTGCCAGCTGGCCGCCGATCACCGGGCCGACGACGGCGGCCAGCCCGCCGAGCACGGTCAGCCGGCCGTAGTAGCGCAGCAGTCGTCCGCCGGAGTACAGGTCGCGGCCGGCCGCCTGGGCGATGACCACACCGACCCCACCGGCGAGGCCCTGGACGAACCGCGCGGCGACCAGCGTCTCGACCGTCGGGCTGACGGCGCACAGCAGCGAGACGGCGACGTAGGCGACGACGCCGACCAGCAGCGGGCGGCGTCGGCCGAAGCGGTCCGACAGCGGGCCGGCGACGAGCTGACCGAGGGCCAGCCCGAGCAGGCAGGCGGTGATGGTCAGCTGCGCGGTCGAGGTCGCGGCCCGCAGCTCGCCGGTCAGCGCCGGCAGGACCGGCAGGTAGAGGTCCATCGAGATCGGCCCGAAGACGGTCAGCAGGCTCAGGACCACGGCCAGCGCACGACCGACGGCCGGCGGAGCCGTCGACGGGGCGGTTCCGACGGTGTTCACAGGACTCACGGGTTCGAGACAACCCCCGGCGGCGCGTGCGTGGCAGGGCCGGGTCATCCGGGTCCTGGCAGAACCCCCCTCGGCACCGCGGCCGGCCGTAGCGTGGACGGCGTGGACAACCGGACCGAGGTGCGCCAGTTCCTCGCCACGCGGCGCGCCAAGATCACTCCGGACCAGGCGGGGGTGCCGCTCTACGGGCAGCGCCGCCGCGTGCCCGGTCTCCGTCGCGAGGAGGTCGCCCAGCTCGCCGGGATGAGCACCGACTACTACACCCGCCTCGAGAAGGGCAACCTGCGCAGCGCCTCCGACGGCGTGCTCGACGCCATCGCCCGCGCGCTGCAGCTCGACGACGCCGAACGGGCACACCTGTACGACCTCGCCCGTGCCGCCCGGGCGGGCACCGCCCGCGCGCCCCGCCGCCGCGACCGGCCCCAGCAGGTGCGACCCACCGTGCAGCACCTGCTCGACGCGATGACCGCGGCCGCCGCGTTCGTCCGCAACGGGCGCCTGGACATCCTGGCGGTCAACCCGCTCGGGCTCGCCTTCTACTCGCCGCTGTACGCCGCCGCGGCACCTCCGGTGAACCTGGCCCGCTACTGCTTCCTCGACCCCAGCGCCCACGACTTCTACCCGGACTGGGAGGAGGCCGCCGACACCACGGTCGCCATCCTGCGCACCGAGGCCGGCCGCGACCCGTACAACCGGGCGCTGACCGACCTCGTCGGGGAGCTGGCCACCCGCAGCGACGCCTTCCGCACCCGCTGGGCGGCACATGACGTCCGCCTGCACCACACCGGGACCAAACGCTTCCGCCACCCCGTCGTCGGCGACCTCACCGTCGGCTTCAACGCGACGGAGCTCGCCGCCGACATCGGCCTGACCCTGACCGTGTACACCGCCGAGCCGGGCTCGGAGTCGGCGGAGAAGCTGGCGCTCCTCGCCAGCTGGGCGGCCGGCTCGATCCCGGCGCGGCCGGAGTCCTCGGCCGAGCGGGCCTGACCCTCCGCGGCGGACCGTGGCCGCGAGGTCCCGTGTGGGAGGTGCGCGTCTCCGTCGCCGCCGGGCTGCCCCTGTCGCCGATCCCGGAGGAGGGTGTCCGTCATGACCGAGAACGCACCCCAGGTGGTGGACGCCCCGGAGGCCGGTCGCTTCGAGGTGCTGGTGGACGGCGAGGTCGCCGGGTTCGCCGAGTACCGGAGGACGACGGCGGCGACGGCGTTCACCCACACCGTCATCGACCCGGCCTTCGAGGGCCGAGGGCTCGGCTCGGCGCTGGCCCGGGGCGCCCTCGACGCCACCCGCGCGGCGGGGTCACCGGTGCTGCCGTTCTGCCCGTTCATCCGCCGCTACATCCAGCGCCACCCGGCCTACCTGGACCTGGTGCCGGACGACCGCCGGTCCGAGTTCGGACTGACGCCCGGCGCCGGCCAGCCCGACCGCCCCTGACCGGACGAGCCCCGACCAGCGCCCCACCCTCCTGGAGTCCCCGTGAGCCTCTCCCCGGAGTACGACCGGCTGTTCATCGACAAGCAGAGCCCCGACGTCTACCGGTCGATGTCCGCGGTGGCCGGGGAGGTGACGGCCACGGCGGAGGCCGCGGGCCTGGACCGGCTGCTCGTCGAACTGGTCAACATCCGGGTCTCCCAGCTCAACGGCTGCGGCTTCTGCCTGGACCTGCACGTGCGCCGGGCCGTCAAGAACGGCGAGACGCCGCAGCGCCTCGCCGTGCTGCCCGCGTGGCGGGACGTCGACCTGTTCTCACCGACGGAGCAGGCCGCCCTGGCCCTCGCCGAGGCCCTCACGACGTTGCCCGACCACCACGCGAGGGAACGTGAGCGGACCCGCGCCCGGGAGGCCCTGACCGCCGACCAGTTCTCCGCGGTCAGCTGGCTGGCCATCACGATGAACGCCTTCAACCGCATCTCCATCATCAGCGGGCACCCGGTCCGCCCACGGCCGGCCTGACCACTCGCCGCGGACCATCGGCGGTGGTCGACCTCGTGACCCTGGCCGTGACGTCACGGCCCGCCCGGCCGGCAGCCGGAGCTGGGACGGCATCCCGCCACGCCGCGGTCCGGATCAGTCCGGCCGGATGTTCTGGTTCATCCGGAACACGTTCGTGGGGTCGTAGGCGCGCTTCAGCGACCGGAGCCGTTCGTACTTGGCGCCGCCGTACGCAGCCCGCACGCGGTCCTCGCCCTCCTCCATGAGGAAGTTGACGTAGACGCCGGTGTGGAACGGCGCGAGCGCGGACCAGTAGTCGCGCGCCCACTGGCGCTGCTCGTCGAACCCGTCCGCGGTCACCGTGTTGCCGTTGATGTTGAAGGTGAAGCCCGTGCTGCGGCCGTTGAAGGCCGTCTCGTCCTCACCGACCCGTGCCACCGCGCCGCCCATCTGCCAGAGCGCGATGCTGCTCACCGGTGAGCTGATCCGCCGTCCGTGCTCGACGACGACGTCGATGACGTCGTCGCTCAACTCGGCGACGTCGCAGGAGCGGACGTAGTACCAGCAGCCGTGCCGGAAGGAGGGGTCGAACATCTGCTGGTGGGCCACGAACGGCTTGGCCCCGAACAGGTCCAGTACCGGTGAGCCGAACTCGCGCATCGGCCGCAGCACCCGCTCCCCCTCCGCCACGTCGCCGGCGTAGCACGCGGCCACCGCGATCACCGGCCGGCCGACCAGCTCGGTCGGGACGGCGGGCAGCGGTGGGGCCAGCCGCTGCACGACCAGGGTCATCAGCTCGTCCGGGCAGCCGGCGATCCAGTCGCGGTAGCGGCGCAGCACCGACGCCGCCTGGTCGATCGGCCAGAACGCCGCGCCGGCCATGACCTGTGGCCCCACCGGGACGAGACGGAACCGGAAGTCGGTGACGATCCCGAAGTTGCCGCCGCCTCCGCGCAGGCCCCAGAACAGGTCGGTGTTCTCGTCCTCCGCGGCGCGCACGAAACTGCCGTCCGCGGTCACCACGTCGGCCGACGCCAGGGAGTCCACTGTGAGGCCGTACTTGCGCTGGACCCAGCCGATCCCCCCGCCGAGGGTCAGGCCGGTCAGCCCGGTGTGGGAGACGATGCCCGCCGGCACCGCGAGCCCGTGCTCCTGGGTCGCCGCGTCCAGCTCCCCGAGCAGCACCCCGGCCTGGACGCCGACCGTGCGGGCGTCGGGGTCGACGCGGACGCCGCTCATCAGCCGCAGGTCGATGAGCAGGCCGTCCTCGCAGGTCGACAGCCCGGGGAAGCTGTGGCCGCCGCTGCGGACGGCGATCGGCAGCTGCTGGTCGCGTCCGAAGCGGAGCGCGGCGCGGACGTCGTCGACACCCCGGCACCGGACGACGAGAGCCGGGTGCCGGTCGATCGACCCGTTCCACACCCGGCGGTGCTCGTCGTAGCCGTCGTCCGCCGGACCGAACACCTCCCCGGTCAGGACGCGGCGCAGCCCGGCGACCGCGGTCGCCTCGAGCCGGCGCGTGGGGGCGGGCTCGGCACTCGTCGCAACGGCCATGCGGGCAGCCTCGGCTCAGCGCGAGGCCCTGGCAGGGACCCGGGTTCCACCCTGCTCCTGGCTGAGCCGGATCGGGTCGACGACGTCGATGTGGTCGGCGTGCGTGCGCACCACGCCCGCTGCCCGCAGGTCACGCAGCACCCGGACGACGACCTCGCGGACGGTGCCGACGGACTCCGCGAGCTGCCGCTGGGTGACCGGGACCGCCAGCACCGGCGGCGTCCCGCCGGGGACCCGCGCCTGCTGTGCCGCCAGGTCCAGCAGATGGCGGGCGACCCGCTGCCGCACGCTGGTGAACGCGCTCCCGGTGATCTCGTGGATGAAACCGAGGGCGCGGTCGGCCAGCTCGCGCAGGAGGGCGTCGGCCACGCGGGGGTCCTCGGCGGCGGCCCGGCGGACCACGTCCGGGCTCATCCGGAGCACGTCGGCGTCGACCACCGCCTGGATCCCCGCGGGCATGGAGAACCCGGTCGCGTACAGCGACACCGCGCCGATCAGCGCGCCGCGCCGGCAGTAGCGCACGGTCATGGTCCGGCCGTCCGGCGCGGTCACGAAGGCCCGCACGAGACCGTCGACGACCAGTTCCAGGTGCTCTGCCGTCTCGCCCTCCCGGTGGGTGACCGAGCCGGCCGGGATCCGGACCAGCCGGGCCCCGGTGAGCAGCCGCTGGGCGACCGGAACGGGCAGGGGCGCGAGGCTCGATGCGGCCAGCGCGGCTCGCAGGCCGGCGTCCACGGGCTCACCGTAGGGCCAGCCGCCTCGCGAGAGGGCGCCGACCGCCCTCCCGCCAGGTGGTTCAGTCTCTGTCGCTGCAGGTGCCGGCGACGGCAGGGTGGACGACACCGGACGGCGCCCGAGCCGACCGGAGTGGGAGCAACCGATGACCATGGCCTTCGAGCACACGACGCTGGCCCAACGGGTGCTGTTCGGCGCCGGACGGGCCGCGGAGGACCTCGCCGGGGAGGTGCGGCGTCGCGCGGCCGGCCGGGTGATGGCGATCGCCTCACCGTCCGAGCGGCACCTGGCCGAGCAGGTCTGCCGGGACGTCGACGTCGCGGTGTGGTTCGACGACGTCGTCCAGCACGTGCCGGTGGAGAAGGCCGAGGCCGCCCGCACGGTGGCCGCCGCGCACGACGTCGAACTGCTGGTGTGCGTGGGCGGCGGGTCGACGACCGGGCTGGCGAAGGCGGTCGCCCTGACCACCGGCATCCCCATCGTGGCCGTGCCGACCACCTACGCCGGCTCCGAGGCCACCGACGTGTGGGGCCTGACCGAGGCGCGGACCAAGACCACCGGCGTCGACGGCCGCGTGCTGCCGGCCACCGTCGTCTACGACGCCACCCTGACCGTCTCCCTGCCGGTGGAGCTGTCGGTGGCCTCCGGCCTCAACAGCCTCGCCCACTGCGTGGACTCCCTGTGGGCGCCGAGGACCGACCCGATCAACCAGGCCCTGGCCCTGGAGGGTGCCCGGGCCCTGGCGCGCGCGCTGCCCGCCGTCGCCGCCGACCCGACCGGGCTGGCCGGGCGGGAGCAGGCGCTGTACGGCTGCTACCTGGCCGCGGTCGCCTTCGCCTCCGCCGGCTCCGGGCTGCACCACAAGATCTGTCACGTCCTGGGCGGCACCTTCGACCTGCCGCACGCACCGACCCACGCCACGGTGCTGCCCCATGTGCTGGCGCTCAACGCGCCCGCCGTCCCCGAGCTGGCCGGCCGGCTGGCCGCCGCCCTCGGCTCCCCCGCCATCGACGGAGGGGACCCGGCCGCTGCGGCCGGAGCCGCGCTGGGCCGGCTCTACGCCGGCCTGCCCACCCCATCCCGCCTGGCCGACCTCGGGTTCACCGAGGCCGACGTCCCCGAGGCGACCGCACGGGTGCTGGCCGCCGCACCCCCCTCCAACCCCGTGCCGGTCACCGACACGAACATCACGTCGCTGCTGACCGACGCCCTGACCGGCGCCATCCCAGCCCCTGCCGGCTGACCCGCTCGGCGACCCCGGCACGTCGGCTCGACCGGCGCGCTCGATGTGTACGCTTGTTCTCATGAGCGCAGGGCCCGACGTGGACGACTCCCGGACCATGCGCGAGCGGATGCTCGCCGGCGACCTCTACATCGCCGACGACCCCGAGCTCGCAGAGGACAACCCGGCTCGCGTCGTCCGCACGCTGGACGCGACCGGACGGTGAGTGCGCCTGCCACGCCGGCGCGGCCGGCCCGCCGCCACGACCCGGGACGACGTGACCGGCTGGTGGACACCGCACTCGACGTCATCGCCGAGCGCGGGGTCACCGCCGCCACCCACCGGGCGATCGCCCGGGCGGCCGACGTGCCCCTCGGGTCGCTGACCTACCACTTCGACTCGCTGACCGACCTGCTCGCCGCGGCGTTCAGCCGGCACGTCGACACCGTCGCCGCCCGGTTCGACGAGCGCATGCGCGCCGCACCCGATCGGGCCGCGGCGCTCGAGATCCTCGTCGAGCACCTCACCGGCGACCTGCTCGGCTCTCCGCGCGACCTGGTGCTCGCCGTCGAGCTCTACGTCGCGGCGGCCAGGAACCCGGCCCTCCGCGCGGTCACCCAGGACTGGATGTCCCGCAGCCGCCGCAGCCTCGAGCGGCACCTCGACCCGGTGAATGCACGCGAGGTCGACGCGCTGGTCGAGGGCCTGGTCCTGCACAGCGCGCTGTCGACCGACCCGATGGACGCCGCCCAGATCCGCTCCGCCCTCCGCCGGCTCGCCGGCTGAGCCCGACCTCCCTGGATCCCCGCCATGTCCGTCACCCTCGCGACCGTCGACGCCGCGCGCCTGCGCCGCGCCCGTACCGCGGTCGCCACCTGCTTCTTCCTGAACGCCGTCTTCTACGCCAGCCTCGTGCCGCGACTGCCGGAGGTGAAGGCCCAGCTCGGGCTGAGCAGCACCGCGCTCGGCGCGGCGCTGGCGGCCGCGCCGCTGGGCGCCCTGCTGGCCGGCCTGTCCTCCGCGGCGCTCATGCGCCGGTTCGGCTCGGGTCGGGTCGCCTCCTCCGGCCTGGTGCTCCTCGGCATCACGGTGTGGACGGTGTCGGTGGCGCCCAACTGGCTCGGTCTGGCCGCGGCGCTGCTGGTCATGGGAGCGCTGGACGCGGTCATCGACGTCGCGCAGAACGCCCACGGGCTCCGCGTGCAGCGGCTCTACCAGCGCTCGATCCTCAACGCGTTCCACGGCGTCTGGAGCATCGGTGCGGTCGCGGGCGGGCTGCTCGGCTCGGCCGCGGCGGGGCTCGACGTGCCGCTCGTCGCGCAGCTCACCGGGACGGCCGTCGTCTTCGGCGCCGTCGCCCTGGTCGTCTCCCGGGCGCTGCTGCCCGGCCCCGACGAGCCCGAGTCGACTGCCGGCACGGCCCCCCGGGAGCGCCCGCGGCGGCGCGCCGCGATCCCGGCGCTGGCCGTGCTCGGCGTGCTGGCCGTCTGCGGTGCGGTCGTCGAGGACGCCGGCTCCTCGTGGAGCGCGCTCTACCTGCGCACCGAGCTGGACGCCGGCGCGGCCACCGCCGGGCTCGGTTTCGTCGCGCTGTCGGTGGCGATGACCGTCGGCCGGCTGACCGGCGACCGCGTGGTCGACCGGTTCGGCCAGCGCCGGGTGGCGCGGGCCGGGGGCGCGCTGGCCGCCGTCGGCACGGGCCTGGCCCTGGCACTGCCGTCGATCCCCACGACCCTGGCCGGCTTCGCCCTGGCCGGGCTCGGCGTCGCCACGCTGGTCCCGGCGGTGTACCACGCCGCGGATGAACTGCCCGGGCTACCGCACGGGCTCGGGCTCACGGTGATCAACTGGCTGCTGCGGATCGGCTTCCTGCTCTCCCCGCCGCTCGTCGGCGCGCTGGCGGACGCGTTCGACCTGCGCGTCGCGCTGGTCACCGTCATGCTCGCCGGGATCGGCACCCTGGTGCTCGGCCGGGCCCTCCGGGGCCGGCCGGTCGCGGCCCGCCCCGGCGCCTGACCCGGGTCAGCCGGCCCGGTCCCCGGTCACGCCGTGCAGGGCACCGGCCGGGGCCGCCGTGTGGTGGCGGCCGATCGGCAGCATCAGGGGCTTGCCCGACGTCGGGTCGGCGATGACCCGGCTGTCCAGACCGAAGACGGCGCGCACGCAGTCCTCGGTCAGCACGTCGGCGGGGTCGCCGGCGGCGTGGACCCGCCCGGCCGACAGCGCGACCAGGTGGTCGGCGTAGCGGGCAGCGAGGTTGAGGTCGTGCAGGACCATCACGATCGTCGTGCCGCGGGCCCGGTTGAGGTCGGTGAGCAGGTCGAGCACCTCGACCTGGTGGGCGACGTCGAGGAACGTGGTCGGCTCGTCCAGCAGCAGCAGGTCGGTCTGCTGGGCCAGCGCCATGGCGATCCACACCCGCTGGCGCTGCCCTCCGGAGAGCTCGTCGACGGCGCGGTCGGCCAGCGCCGTCGTGGCCGTCGCCTCGAGCGCAGCAGCGACGGCGGCGTCGTCGTCCCGGCTCCAGCGCGAGAAGACGCCCTGGTGCGGGTGGCGACCGCGACCGACGAGATCGGCGACGGTGATGCCCTCCGGCGCGATCGGCGACTGCGGCAGCAGGCCGAGGGTGCGGGCCAGCTCCTTGGCGGGCACGCGGTGCACCGCCTTGCCGTCGAGCAGGACCCGGCCGCCGCGGGGGGCGAGCAGTCGCGACATCGAGCGGAGCAGGGTGGACTTCCCGCAGGCGTTCGCACCGACGATCGCGGTGATCCTGCCGGGCGGCACGACGAGGTCGAGGCCCTCGATGACGGTGCGCTCGCCGTAGGCCAGCGTGAGGTCCTCGGCGGTGAGCGAGTGGGTGGCGGTCACGGTGTTCTCCGTTCGCTCGCGTGCAGCGCAGCCGCCGGGACGGCAGCGCCGCTCACAGCGAGCCCCCGGCCCGGTTGGTGCGGACGATCAGGTAGATCAGGTACGGGGCGCCCAGCACGCCGGTGACGACACCGACCGGGAAGCGGGTGCCGAGGGCGAACTGACCGACCAGGTCCGCCACCCCCACCAGCAGGGCTCCGACCAGCGCGGCGGGCACCAGCAACGACCCGGTGGGGCCCACGATGCGCGCTGCGATCGGGCCCGAGAGGAAGGCGACGAACGCGATCGGCCCGCAGGCGGAGGTGGCGAAGGCGATCAGGCCGACCGCGGCGACGATCGCGACCAGGCGGGTGCGCTCGACCCGGACGCCCAGCGCCGCGGCGGTGTCGTCGCCGAGCTGGAGCGCGGAGAGGTTCCTCGCCTGACCCAGCAGCACCGGCGCCAGCACCAGCAGGGCGACGAGCGCGGGCACGACCGCCGTCCAGGTGGCGCCGTTGAGGCTGCCGGTCAGCCAGCGCAGCGCCTCCTGGTAGTCCCAGGCCCCCGCCCGGGACAGCACGTAGTACACGACGCTGTTCAGCATCGCGCCGACACCGATGCCGATGAGGATCAGCCGGGTGCCGGCGACGCCGTCCGTGAACGCCAGCGTGTAGACCACCAGCGCGACGCCGAGCGCCGCGGCGACCGCCAGGGCGGACACCGCCGTCCCGTCCAGCGACAGGACCACGATGCCGAAGACGGCCGCCGCACTGGCCCCGGAGCTGATCCCGATGACGTCGGGACTGGCCAGCGGGTTGCGGAGCATCGTCTGGAAGGTGACGCCGGCCAGACCGAAGCACAGGCCCGCCACCACCGCGAGGACCGCGCGCGGCAGCCGCAGCCGCCCGACCGTGAAGGACGCCCCCGGCACCTGCTCGCCGAGCACCACCCGGAGGACGTCGCCGGGTGGGTAGAAGGTCCGCCCGACCATGAGCGTGACGGCGAAGGTGACGACCACGAGCACCGCGAGCACGGTGACCACCAGGCGCCGGCGGGACGAGCGACGGACCCGGCTCCGGGCGACCGCGTCGACGGACGAGGCCGGGAACGGGACGACGGCGGTCACAGCTCGCGCAGCTTCTGCCGGCGCACGATGGCGATGAAGAACGGGGCGCCGACCAGCGCGGTGATGATGCCGACGTCGAGCTCGGACGGGCGGGCGGCGATGCGGCCGAGCACGTCGGAGGCGGTGAGCAGGCAGGCCCCGGTCAGCGCCGAGAACGGCAGCATCCACCGGTGGTCCACGCCCACCAGCAGCCGGCACAGATGCGGCACGACCAGCCCCACGAACCAGATCGGGCCGGCGACCGCGGTGGCCGCCCCGCACAGCAGGACGGAGCCGAACGCGGCGACGCCGCGGGCCAGGGCCACCCGCTCGCCGAGGCCCGCGGCGAGCTCGTCGCCCAGCGCCAGGGAGTTCAGGCTGCGCGCCGACAGCAGGCTGATCACCAGGCCGGCCACCAGGAAGGGCAGCACCGGGGTGATCGTCCCGCTGGTCGCGCCGCCGACGCCGCCGACCTGCCACGACTGCACGTCGGCGGCGATGTCGCCGCGGGGCAGGGCGATGGCGGTGATGAAGGACGTGAGGGCCGCCGACGTCGCGGCGCCGGCGAGGGCGAGCTTGAGCGGCGTCGGGCCGCCGCGACCGAGCGAGCCGACGGCGTAGACGAACACCGCGGCCAGGGCGGCGCCGGCGATCGCCGTCCAGATTTTGCTGGTCGCCGAGAACAGGCCGAACCAGGCGAGGCCGGCGACCACGGCGAGCGAGGCGCCCATGTTGATCCCGAGGACGCCGGGATCGGCCAGCGGGTTGCGGGTCACGCCCTGCATGACCGCGCCGGACAGCCCGAGCGCCGCGCCCACGAGCACCGCGAGGACGGTCCGGGGGATCCGCTTGGTCACCGCCGCCTCCTCGATCGTGTCCGAGGAGCCACCGAGGGCGGCGAGGACGTCGGACCAGCCGACGCCGCGGGAGCCGATCGCCACGGAGGCGGCCATCAGCAGGACGAGGACCGCGACGACGACCAGCAGCCACAGCAACCGGACCGACCCCGGGCGCCGCGCGACGGCGGCGTCCGGGGCCGGGATGGGGTGGAGCGCTGTCACTGCGACTTGTCAGCTGCCTCGGCGAGCATCGAGACGTACTCCTCGAGCACCCAGGAGATCGCCAGCGGGGTCGGGTTCGCCGCGGTGCCCAGCGGGGTGTCGGGCAGCAGGACGAGGGCCCCGTTGCGGACCGCGGGGATCTGCGACAGCAGCGGGTCGGCGTTGAGCGCGTCGACCAGCTCCTGGTCGCCGTAGGTCACGATGATGTCGACGTCGTCGAACGCGTCGACCTGCTCGGCGCTCACCGTCCCCGAGAACTGCTCGGGATCGGTGGACGCCGCGGTGACGCTCGCGGGGGTCGAGAGCCCGAGGTCCTCGAAGAAGGCGCTGCGGGTGTCGAACGGGGTGTAGAAGCTGACCTCGCTCAGGTCGGTCGTGTCGACGTGGGTGAGGAACATCGTCGACTCGTCCGCGAGCTGGGGGTGTGCACCGACGGCGTCGGCGATCTCCTGCTCGATGCTCGCGACCAGCTCCTCGCCCTCCTCGGCCATGCCCATCCCCGCGGCGTTGACCTCGATCATCTCCCGCCACGGCGTCGCCCAGGGCGCCTCCGGGTAGGCCACGACCGGCGCGATCTCGCTCAGCGTGTCGTAGTCCTCCTGGGTCAGCCCCGAGTACGCGGCGAGGATGACGTCGGGGTCGGTGTCGGCGACCGCCTCGAAGTCGATCCCGTCGGTCTCGTCGAACAGGAC
The DNA here is from genome assembly GCF_900215145.1 of Geodermatophilus sabuli. Classification (GTDB taxonomy): domain Bacteria; phylum Actinomycetota; class Actinomycetes; order Mycobacteriales; family Geodermatophilaceae; genus Geodermatophilus; species Geodermatophilus sabuli. Next base: position 370,573 of record NZ_OBDO01000003.1, read on the forward strand.
CGGCGTCTGGCCGCCGAGCTCCTCGAGCCGCTCGGAGACCCACGGCAGCAGGCCGTCGCCGTCGTCGTCACCGAAGTTGGCGGCGGCCATGCCGACGGGGACGACGCCGAGGGCCAACGGCACCTCGTGGTTGGCCCAGTTCACCGTGGCCACCCGCTCGGGCTTCGACTCCAGCGTCGTGGTGCCGAAGGCGTGCTCGACGGTGACCGGCGCGAAGTCGCCGGCGGCCTCCGCCTCGGTGTTGCCCGACGAGGACGAGCAGGCGGCGAGCCCGCCCGCGAGCAGGGCGGCCGTGGAGAGTGCGACCAGTCTCGGTGCGCGACGCATGGTGTCCTTCCGGTGGTGGTGCGGCGCCGTGTGGGCGGCGCCGCCGGGGTCCGGCGCCGGGCGAGGCCGTGGCGCAGCCACGCGACAGCCGGTGCCCGGCCGGCGGACGTCCCGCACGGTGCGTCGCCGGAGCCGGTGGTGGGGCAGAACTAAGGTTTGGCTAACAGAACTTAGGGTCTGCTCGGTTCGTTGACAATCACGAGGGGGTCACGACGTCCCCGCAGGTCGGTACACGGGTGATCCCGTCCCACGAGGCGCGGGCAGGATCGTCGGCGTGCGGGCGGTGGTGAGCAGGGTCGCGACGGCGGCGGTCACGGTGGACGGCGACGTCGTCGGCGAGATCGGCCGAGGACTGCTCGCACTGGTCGGCGCGGGCCGCGACGACGACGCCGCCCGCGCCCGCGCACTGGCCCGCAAGATCCACGAGCTGCGGGTGTTCCCCACCGACGACGGCGCCCGGTCGGCGTCCGACCTCGACCTCCCGGTGCTGGTGGTCAGCCAGTTCACCCTCTACGCCGACACCCGCAAGGGCCGCCGCCCCTCCTGGCAGGACGCCGCCCCCGGCGAGCTGGCCGAACCCCTGGTGGACGAGGTGGTGGCCGAGCTGCGCCGGCGGGGCGGCGAGGTGGCCACCGGCGTCTTCGGTGCCCGGATGCTCGTCTCGTCGGTCAACGAGGGACCGATGACCTTGCTGCTGGAGGTCTGAGCCCCGGGCTCCCGGGGTATCGCAGGGTGACACAACACACGCCCTGTGCGTTTGCTGGGAACCCGGCATTCGTGGAACACACAACCCGGTTGCGGCCGTTGTGCAGGGCGTACCACAACGGATCCCTGAGCGAGGGCTGAGGTCGGCTGACGGAGCCGGCCGCGCGAGCCCCCACCCACGACGCCCGGATGCGCGCCACCGCCACCGACGACCAGCGGTGCGCATCCGAACCGAAGGCAAGGACGAAGACAGATCGTGACGCTGCTGCAGTCTTCCCCCACCGACACCCTCGAGGTGCGCTCGCGCTCGACGCGGCGCGAGCCCGACACCACCGGGCTGGTCTCCACCGACCTCGTGCGCGTGTACCTGAACACCATCGGCAAGACCGCGCTGCTCACCGCCGAGCAGGAGGTCGAGCTCGCCAAGCGGATCGAGGCCGGCCTGTACGCCGAGCGACTGCTCGCCGAGAAGCAGGGCCTCTCCCCCAGCTACCAGCGGGACTACAAGGCGCTGGCCATCGACGGCAAGGCCGCCAAGCGGCACCTGCTCGAGGCGAACCTGCGGCTGGTCGTCTCCGTCGCCAAGCGCTACACCGGCCACGGCATGACGTTCCTGGACCTCATCCAGGAGGGGAACGTCGGCCTGATCCGCGCGGTGGAGAAGTTCGACTACACCAAGGGCTTCAAGTTCTCGACCTACGCGACGTGGTGGATCCGCCAGGCGATCACCCGTGCGATGGCCGACTCCGGCCGCACCATCCGGCTGCCCGTGCACCTGGCCGAGCAGGTCAACAAGGTGGTCCGCACCCGGCGCCGGATCCACCAGGAGCTCGAGCGCGAGCCCACCCCGGAGGAGCTCGGCCTCGAGCTCGACATGACCCCCGAGCGGATCACCGAGCTGCTCGAGTACTCCCGCGACCTGGTCAGCCTCGACCAGACCGTCGGCGCCGACGAGGAGTCCCGCCTGGGCGACTTCATCGAGGACGCCGACGCCGCGGTCGCCGAGGACGCCGTCGCCTTCCAGATGATGAAGGGCGACGTCCGCACCGTGCTGTCCACGCTGGAGGAGCGGGAGCGCGACGTCGTCGTCCTCCGCTTCGGCCTGGACGGCGGCCAGCCGCGGACCCTGGAGCAGATCGGCAAGCAGTTCGGCCTCTCCCGCGAGCGGGTCCGCCAGATCGAGCGCGAGACGATGGCCAAGCTCCGCGACCCCGAGCGCGCCGACGCTCTGCGCGACTATCTGGCCTGAGGTCCTCCGGACCCCACCGCGGCCGGAGGGCCGTGGTCACCACCGAGAGCCGGCCACCCCAGGGTGGCCGGCTCTCGGCGTCTCTGCCGCGCGGTGACCTGGTGACGGGAGCGGCCGGCGGGTGGATCCTCAGGGCGCACCGCACCCGGGAGCGCGTCATGACGACACCGCGATCCGCGACCGAGACCTTCCAGATCAGTGCCGAGGCGGCCGAGCTCTACGAGGCGCGCTTCGTGCCGGCGATCTTCGCCGAGTGGGCGCCGCTGCTCGCCGACGCCGCCGGCGTCCGCCCCGGGCAGGCCGTCCTCGACGTCGCCTGCGGGACCGGCATCGTCGCCCGCACCGTCGCCGACCGGCTCGGCGGTACGGGCCGGGTGGTCGGGGTGGACCTCAACGAGGCCATGCTCGGCGTGGCCCGCCGGGTCCGGCCGGACCTCGAGTGGCGCCAGGGGGACGTCGCCGCCCTGCCGTTCCCCGAGCGGACCTTTGACGCGGTGCTGTGCTCGATGGCGCTGATGTTCTTCCCCGACCGCACGGCCGCGTTGCGCGAGATGGCCCGGGTGATCCGCCCCGGCGGGGTGGTCGCGCTGTGCGTGCCGGCCGCGCTGGACGACCAGCCCGCCTACGGGCCCTTCGTCGAGATGGCCGTGCAGCACGCCGGACCCGAGGCCCGCTCGCTGCTGGGCGCGTACTGGGCCTGCGGCGACGTCGACGAGCTCCGCGCGGCCGTCACCGCCGCCGGGCTGACCCGGGTCGGGACGCGCACGCACCTCGGCACGGCCGCCTTCGACTCGGCCGAGGCGCTCGCGGTCACCGAGGTCGAGGGCTCGCCGCTGGCGCAGCGGATCACCCCGGAGGTCTACGAGCGGATCCGTGCCGGCGCCCGCGACGTGCTGGCCCCCTTCGCCACACCGGACGGCACGCTGCCCGCCCCCTTCCGGGGGCACCTGGTGGCCGCGCGGACGCCGGGGAGCTGAACGGGCCCCCAGCCGGCTCGGCCGAGGCCCCCTGACGCGATGAGTTCCGGCCGGCTCGCGGGTCTGCCCTGGTGTCTCCGGACGTCGCACGCCGCTGCCCGCACGACATCCCACGGAGGACGCCATGACGACCACGCCGAGTGCCCCGGCCACCGCGCTGCCCGGCCGCCCGCCCGTCGTGGACCTGGCCACCTGGCAGGCCGCCCGGAACGAGCTACTGGTCCGCGAGAAGGCCCACACCCGAGAGGGGGACGCCATCGCCGCGGCCCGCCGCCGGCTGCCGATGGTGGAGGTCGACGGGACGGTCCGGGTCGTCGGCCCCGACGGCCCGGTCCCGTTCCTGGACCTGTTCGAGGGTCGCGACGAGCTCGTGGTCTACCACTCCATGTGGTACGACGGCGCCCCGCACCAAGGGCAGTGCGAGGGCTGCACCTTCAACCTCTGGCACATGCGGGACACCGTCTACCTCGACGCCCGGGGCGTCTCGTTCGCCGTCCTGACCTCGGGCCCGTGGGACGAGGTGGCCTCCTACGTCGAGTTCATGGGGTATGCCCAGCCCTGGTACTCGGTGCGGGGCGTGGAGGCGCCGATCGCCACAGAGGAGGGGCACATCGTCTGCTACCTGCGCGACGGCGACCGCGCGTTCCTCACCTACTCGACGACGGGACGGGGCAACGAGCCGGCCGACGGTTCCCTCGGCCTGCTCGACATGACGCCCTACGGCCGCCGCGAGGCGTGGCAGGACGATCCCGAGGGCTGGCCCGCGGCCCCGGACGCCGGCTCGCCGGTCGGTGGGCACGGCGCGCCGATCTCCTGGTACTGGCGCACGGACGCCGGCGGGACCGCCACCTGGGGCCCGACCAGCCGCCCCACGCCGCAGTGGACCCGCCCCGGCGCGACCCCCGCGGAGTCCCTCGGCCGGCACGGTCCCCACCACTGACGCCGTCCCAGGCGCTCGCTCAGACGCCGGGGACCCGCATCCGCCGGGGGCCGGGCTCCACCCGTGCCGTCGGCGGGCCGACACGCACCGCGGCCCCCGCGACCACCAGCGAGCGCCCTCCGTGCCAGGGGTTCGGCGGGCCGACGATCACCGGTTCCAGCCGCAGCTGCAGCACCTCGGGCAGGTCGTCGGCCAGCCGCGCCACCCGCAGCAGGAGGTCCTCCAGCGCCGCGACGTCGACCGGCTCGGACCCGCGGTAGCCGTCGAGCAGCGGCCACGCCCGCGGCGCACGGACCAGCTCGGCGGCGTCCAGGTCGGTGAGCGGGAGGGTCCGGTAGGCGCGGTCACCGAGCAGGTCGGTGGCCACGCCGCCGAGGCCGAAGCTCACCAGCGCCCCGAAGGACGGGTCGTCGACGACCTCCACGACGGTGGCCACGCCGGGGGCGGCCATCTCCTGCACGATCACCGGGTCGCCGGAGGGGATGGCGGCGAAGGCGGTCCGGACGGCGTCGGCGTCGGCCAGGTCCAGCCGCACCCCGCCGAGGTCGGAGCGGTGCCGCAGCCACGGCGCCGTCGACTTGAGCACCACCGGGTAGCCGACGGCGTCGGCCGCGGCCACGGCGGCCTCGGCGTCGGTCACCGTGCGGGTGCCCAGCAGCGGCACGCCGTAGGCGGCCAGCAGGGCGATCGTCTCCTCGTCTGTGAGCGACCGCCCGCCGGGCTGTCCGTCCAGCACGGACAGGACGACGTCGCGCGCCGCCCGCTCGTCGACGCCGGCCAGCTCGGGCACCTCCCCCACCGGACGGCGCCGCCAGCGGGCGTACTGCGCCACCTTCGCCAGGGCGATGACGGCGCGCTCCGGCGTGGAGTACGAGGGCACCGAGCCACGGTCGGGCATCCCCTCCTCGCCGGGGACGGCCAGCTCCGGCGGGATGCCCTCGGTGGAGAGGAAGGTCGCGACGACCGGCTTGCCGGCGTCCCGGGCCACCTCCCGCAGCGCCCGACCGAACTCATCCGACCTGCGGCTCAGCGGAGGCAGGAACACCGCGATCACGGCATCGACCCCGGGGTCGCCGACGGCGTCCTGCAGGGCGGCGCGGAACTCCTCCGCCGTGCCACCGGCCCCGATGTCGGCGGGCGCCTCCCGGGCCAGCTGCAGCCCCTCCTCCAGGACCGCGTCGGCGACCAGCACGCCCATCGCGGTGGAGTTGCCGACCACGGCGACCCGGTCGCCCTCCGGCAGGGGCTGGTGGGCCAGCAGCGTGCCGACGTCGAACAGCTGCGCCAGGGTGTCCACGCGGATGACGCCGGCGGAGGCGAACAGCGCCGCCACCGACTCCTCCGGCACCGCCACCGACGTCCCGGCCAGGCCCTCGGTCATGCGGACGTGCCGGCCGCTCTTGACCGCCACCACCGGCTTGTCACGCCCCACCCGGCGGGCCAGCCGGGCGAACTTGCGGGGGTTCCCGAAGCTCTCCAGGTGCAGCATCACGACCTCGGTCCCGGGGTCGGTGGCCCAGTACTGCAGCAGGTCGTTGCCGCTGACGTCGGCGCGGTTGCCGGCGGAGACGAAGCTGGACAGGCCGATGTTGCGGGTGCGCGCCTGCTCCATCAGGGCCGACCCGAGCGCACCGGACTGCGCGAAGAAGCCCACCCGGCCGCGCCCCGGGATCCGCGGCGCCAGGCTGGCGTTGAGCCGCACCGAGGTGTCGGTGTTCACGATGCCCAGGCAGTTGGGCCCGACCACCCGCATCCCCGACGCCCGGGCGCTGGCCACCAGGGCCCGCTCGGCGACCCGCCCCTCCGGGCCGGACTCGCCGAACCCGCCGGAGATGACCACCAGCCCGCGGACCCGCTTGCGCCGGCAGGCCTCCACCACGTCGGCCACCTCGTCGGCGGGCACCGCCAGGACGGCGAGGTCGACGTCGTCGGGGATGGCCTCGATCGACGCGTACGCCGGGACGCCCCGGACATGCCGGGCGCCGGGGTTGACCGGGTACACCGGACCACGGAAGCCGTAGTCCAGCAGGTGCAGCAGGACGGCGTGGCCGATCTTGTCCGCGTCGTTGCTCGCCCCCACCACGGCGACCGACGACGGCGTCAGAAGCCGGGCGATCGAGCGGGACTCGCTGCGCTGCTCGCGCTCGTAGAGCACCGCGAGCGCGGTCTCGGTGGGCGCGATCGGGAAGGTCAGGTGGACCACGCCCTCCTCGTACGTGCGCTTCGGCGTGTACCCGGCGTCGAGGAAGACCCGGACCATCCGGTTGTTCTGCGCCAGCACCTCGGCGACGAACCGCTCGATGCCCCGCTCCCGTGCCGCGGCGGCCAGGTGCTCCAGCAGCACCGAGCCCAGGCCGCGGCCCTGGTGGGCGTCCTCGATGAGGAAGGCCACCTCGGCGTCACTGGTGTCCGGGTACCGGTCGTAGCGGCCGACGCCGATGACCTGGTCGCCGAGGACCAGCACGAAGGCCACCCGGGAGTCGTGGTCGACGTGGGTGAACCGGTGCAGGTCGCGGTCGGACAGCCGCTTCATCGGGCCGAAGAAGCGGTAGTAGCGGGTCTGGTCGGAGCTGCGGTCCATGAGCCCGACCAGCGCCTCGGCGTCGTCGGGACGGATCGGGCGCAGGTGCAGCGTGCCGCCGTCGGCGGCGATGATGTCGGCCTCCCAGTGGGCGGGGGACTGCGGCGCGGCGGGCTCGTCGGGGCCGGACGGCCCCCCAGCAGCGCCCGCGGCCCCGTCCAGAGGCTCGCCACGAGCCTGCGAGTGGTGAGGAGGACGGGGTCCTTTCTCAGTCACGGGGGTCGTCCGGGTCGAGGCCGAAGTACGGGAAGGCCGCCCGCCGGGTGCGGGAGATGGCGCGGTCGACCCGGGACTCGGTGAACGGGTCCCAGCGCGAGAAGCCGGTGTAGCCGCCCTCGGTCATGTGCGTCGGCGGCCGCGCGCGCAGGCCACGCCGGACGACGTCCTCCCGCCACGACTCGGGGATCTCCGTGGCCGGGTCCAGCCGGTCGCCGCTGGCCTCCGCGATCAGGTGGGTCCAGGCGCGGGGCACGCACCGGACCAGGCCGTACCCGCCCCCGCCCAGGGCCAGCCAGCGGCCGTCGCAGATCTCGTGGGCCAGCTCGTGCAGGACGCGGTAGCTGGCCCGCTGGCCGTCGACGGTGAGGGAGAGGTCGGCGAGAGGGTCCTCGTGGTGGGCGTCGCACCCGCACTGGGTCACGATGATCTCCGGCTGGAACGCCTTCAGCACGCTGGGCACCACGGCGTGGAAGGCCCGCAGCCAGCCGGAGTCGTCGGTGCCGTTGGGCAGGGGCAGGTTGACCGCGCTGCCGAGTGCCTTCTCCGGGTCGCCGGTCTCCTCCGGGTAGCCGGTGCCGGGGAACAGGGTCAGCGGCGTCTGGTGGACGCTGACGGTGAGCACCCGCGGGTCGTCGTAGAAGGCGGCCTGGACGCCGTCCCCGTGGTGGACGTCGATGTCGACGTAGGCGATCCGCTGGTGGCCCTGCGCGAGCAGCCAGGCGATGGCGACCGCGGCGTCGTTGAAGACGCAGAACCCGGACGCGCGTTCGCGCATGGCGTGGTGCAGGCCCCCGGAGATGTTCACCGCGTGCTGGGCGGTGCCCGCGTGCACCTGCTGGGCGGCGAGCACACTCCCGCCGGTGATCAGCGCGGCGGCGTCGTACATGCGCTCGAAGATGGGGTTGTCCGCCGTCCCGAGGCCGAAGCCGATGTCGGGCTCGGCCGGGGCGCGCCGCACCGCGTCCAGGTAGGCCGGGTCGTGCACGAGCGTGAGCAGGTCCACGTCGGCCGGGGTCGGCTTCAGCACCCGCAGCCGGTCGGAGGCCAGGACGCCGAGTGAGTCGGCCAGTCGCATCGTGAGGTCCAGCCGGACCGGGTGGAGGGGGTGGTCCCCGCCCATCGTGTAGCCGAGCAGCGCGTCGTCCCAGACGACCGCGATCGAGTCACTCACCAGCTCTCCTCGCTGACGCGCGGGACGGGCGGGGCCGCCGGCGACCCCCGGACCGCTTCGGGTGCGACGCTACCGCCGGCGCACCGTTCCCGACCTCTGAGCGTGCCGCCGCGTGACCCGGTCCACGAGCGCTCCCCCGTACCATCAGGGGAGACACGGAGGAGAGCTGTGAACGACCTCATCGACACCACCGAGATGTACCTCCGGACGATCTTCGAGCTGGAGGAGGAGGGGATCGTCCCCCTCCGCGCGCGCATCGCCGAGCGGCTGCACCAGAGCGGCCCGACCGTCAGCCAGACGGTCGCCCGGATGGAGCGCGACGGCCTGCTGACCGTCGAGGGCGACCGGCACCTGCAGCTGTCCGACCAGGGGCGGCAGCTGGCCACCGCGGTCATGCGCAAGCACCGGCTGGCCGAGTGCCTGCTCGTCGACGTCATCGGCCTGGACTACGCCGACGTCCACGAGGAGGCGTGCCGCTGGGAGCACGTCATGAGCGAGGCCGTGGAGCGCAAGCTGCTCAGCCTGCTCGGCAACCCGACCGTCTCGCCGTTCGGGAACCCGATCCCGGGGCTGGACGCGCTCGGTGGCGAGACCTCGGCCGTGCTGGACTCGCTGACCCTGCTGTCCACCACGGCCACCCCCGACGGGCGCCGCGTGGAGATCAAGCGGATCAGCGAGCAGCTGCAGGAGGACTCCGACCTCATGCGCGCGCTCGCCGACCAGGGTCTGCGCCCCGGCGCGACCGTGGTGGCCCAGCTGGTCGCCGGCACGGTCAGCGTGGACGGAGAGTTGCTGCCCGCCGGCGTGGCCCAGCACGTGTTCGTCAGCGCGCTGGACGAGGAGCTCGCGCCCGTCGAGGCCGTATCCCGGCTCTGAGCCGGCCCGGCCCGCGACGCGGGGACGGCGGGGCGGTCGGGCTCACTACGGTGGGCCCGACCGCCCGACCGGACCACCAGAGAGAGCCCGCGTGAGCCAGCCTCCGGCCCCGTTCCACCCGTCCTCCCCCACCCCGGACGACGCCGCCGCGGGCGCCCCCGCGCACGCCGCCCCGGGGGCCCCCGCGCACGCCGCCCCGGGGGCCGTCACCCCGCCCACCTCGCCGTTCGCTGATCTGGCCGCCTTCGTCGCCCTCCCCCGCGTGGCCGGCCTCGCGCTCTCGCCCGACGGCCGGCGGCTGGCGATCTCGGTGCAGACGCTGGATCCCGAGGGCACGAAGTGGCAGTCGGCCCTGTGGGAGGTCGACCCGGAGGGCCGGCGCCCGGCCCGCCGGCTCACCCGCAGCGCGCCGGGCGAGTCCGCGCCGGCGTTCGCGCCGGACGGGTCGCTGCTGTTCACCTCCGCCCGGCCCGATCCCGGCGCCAAGCGCAACGGTGAGGACCCGAAGCCCGCGCTGTGGGCCCTGCCCCCCGACGGCGGCGAGGCCCGGCCGGTGGTGGTCCACCCGGCCGGGATCGGGGGCTTCGCGGTGGCGGCCGACACCGGCGAGGTCGTGGTCGTCGCCGCAGCCATGCCCGGTGCCGCGGACGCCGAGGCCGAGACCGCCCGCCGCGCGCAGCGCAAGGAGGCCGGGGTCAGCGCGATCCTGCACGAGGCCTATCCGGTCCGGCACTGGGACTCCGACCTCGGGCCCGCGGCGCCGCACCTGTTCTGGGCCGGCCGGCTGCCCGCGGACCCACCCGCCGGCGCGCCCGCCGAGCCCCCCGTCCTGCGCGACCTGACGCCGGACGTCGTCCCGCCGGACGAGGCCGGGGACTCCCCGGCGCTGTCCCCCGACGGCCGGCTGGTGGTCCGCGTCGAGCCGGTGCCCGACGGACCGGCCGGCCGCCGCGACCGTCTGGTCGTGCTCGAGACCGCCACCGGGGAGGCCCGCGTGCTGGTCGACGACCCGCTGGCCGACGTCCACCCGGCCCGCTTCTCCCCCGACGGGACCGCGGTGGTGTGCGTGCGGGAGCGGCACCCGACCCACGCGGAGCCGCCGGACTACACGCTGCTGCACGTCGACGTCGCCACCGGGGAGGCCCGCGACCTCACCGCGGGCTTCGACCGCTGGCCCAGCGCCCCACAGTTCTCCGCCGACGGCTCGGCGGTGTACTTCCTCGCCGACGATGACGGCCGGCACGCCGTCTTCCGGGTGCCGGTGGCCGGTGGGACGCCGGTGCGCCTCACCACGGACGGCGCCTACAGCGACCTGCAGGTGGCCCGCGACGGCAGCGCCCTGTACGCGCTCCGGTCGGCCTACGACGAGCCGCCAGCGCCCGTGCGGCTGGACCCGGAGACCGCCGGCCAGCACCCCGAGCCGCTGCCCAACCCCGGCATCCTCGACGCCCTCCCCGGCACCCTGCACGAGCTGAGCGCGACCGCGGCCGACGGCACCCGGGTGCAGTCCTGGCTGGTGCTGCCCGAGGGGGCCTCGGCCGAGAGTCCGGCTCCCCTGCTGCTGTGGGTCCACGGCGGTCCGCTGATGAGCTGGAACTCGTGGTCCTGGCGCTGGTGCCCCTGGGTCATGGCCGCCCGCGGCTACGCCGTGCTGCTGCCCAACCCGGCACTGTCGCAGGGCTTCGGCCAGGAGTTCGTGCGACGTGGCTGGGGTGCCTGGGGCGAGGCGCCCTACACCGACCTCATGGCCGCCGTCGACGCCGCCGAGCAGCGGCCGGAGGTCGACGCCACGCGCACCGCGGCGATGGGTGGGTCCTTCGGCGGCTACATGGCCAACTGGATCGCGACCCAGACCGACCGGTTCCGGGCGATCGTCACCCACGCGAGCCTGTGGCACATCGACTCCTTCGTCGGCACCACCGACGCGGCGTACTTCTGGGAGAAGGAGTGGGGCGACCCGCTGCAGCAGCCCAAGCGCTACGAGCAGAACTCGCCGCACCGGTTCGCCGACGCCATCCGGACGCCGATGCTGGTCATCCACGGCGACCACGACTACCGGGTGCCGATCGGCGAGGCCCTGCGGCTCTGGTACGACCTGCAGAAGCGCGGGGTGCCGTCGCGGTTCCTGTACTTACCCGACGAGAACCACTGGGTGCTGACCCCGGGCAACTCGCGCGTCTGGTACGAGACGGTGCTGGCGTTCCTCGCCGAGCACGTGCTCGGCCAGGAGTGGGAGCGGCCCGAGCTGCTCTGAGAGCACTCACCCCGCTGCCCACACCTCGTCGGGGTCCTGCGCCGTCGCGGTGATCATCGCCCGCAGCTCGCGGGGCGGCAGGCAGGCGGCCAGCCCCTGGGCCAGCAACTGGGCGAAGGTGTAGGTCGGCCGGCTCTCCAGCGCCCGCTCCAGCGCGACGTTGGCCATCGCGCCGTCCCCCCGCAGCCACGCGCTCACCGCGAGGAGGGTGGCCGGCGCGGCGTCGAGCGGCGCCGGCGCCCGCCGGGTGCACTCGGTCCACAGCGTCTCGGCCGCGGCGGCGTCGTCCCCCAGGGCGAAGGTGAGGGCGCGGTCGCGCACCCGGACGTCGGCCAGCGCCCACACGACCCGCGCGACGTCCCGGTCCGACAGCCGGGCGCCGCCGGGCCCGCAGCGGCCCAGGACCCGGACGACGGTGTCCCAGGAGCGGCGGGCCTCGGCGTCCCGGTCGGCCTGTGCCGCCCGCGCGCGGCGGTCGACGTGCCGCCAGGTCAGGGCCTCCATCTCCGCCGCAGCCGGCCCCGGGATGCGGGCGATCCGCTCCTCGAGCGCCGCCCGGTGGCGCTCCACGACCACACCGGAGGCCACGGAGGCGACCGTCAGCTCGGGCACCCCGCCGGGCAGCAGCGTCCCGGCCGCGGGGGCGCAGCAGGGTTCCGGGCAGTCGTAGGACCACCACCGGCCCCGGCGGACCAGGATCGCGTCGGCGACCGGGATGCCGAGATCGGCGAGCGCGACCACCGCGTCGTGCACGACGTCGCGGTGCGGCAGCCCGGCCACCGTCGCCCCGGGCGGCTGGCCGGGCAGGGGCAGCAGGTCGTCGGGCGCCTCGGACACGACCGCGACGACCACCGCCGCGGGGTCGTCCGTGGCGACGCTCCGGGCGAGCAGCCGGGTGGCCGGCGCCGACGTCCCCCGGACCGGGAGGTCGGCGCGCACGGTGAGGCCGACCCGGCGGCCGCTCTCGCCCCCGAGGGCGACCAGCAGCACGGACTCGTGCGGGTGGAAGCCGATGAGGGCAGGCAGCGCCGCGGCCACCTCACCGAGCTGGGAGATGCGGACCTCGGGGCGCGGGGTGTCGTCCATGCCGCCGACCCTCGTGGCCGGCGGCACCCGACGGGGCCGCGCACGGAGGACTGTGGACGGCGGCCGGGTCTGTGGAGGGCGCCGGCCGCCCTGTCTCAGCCCAGTGCCTCGTCCTGCACGCGGTAGGCCTCCGCCAGCCGGCCGGCGAACGCCTGCTCGTCGAGCGCTCCACCCTCCAGCACGGTCGTGGCCAGGGACATCACCCGGTCGCCGTCCTGCACGAACGCGACGAGCACGGGCGCGGTCACCTGCCGGCCGTCGGGAGCGGTGGCGTCGACGGTCGCTGCGACCTCGACGGCGGCGTCCCCGAGGTCGGGCCGGCGCACCTCGCCGACGGTGACGGTGGCCGCCCCGTGCTCGGGCACGCTCGCCGACGCGGTCCGGCAGCCCTCCAGCGCACCGGTCACCGTGGCCACGGCGTCCCCGGCGGCGGACCCGGCGACGAGCCCCTGCACGGTCGCCTGCGCGCCCTCCAGCACCGCCTGGCCGGCGGCGGCGTCGACGCCCGCGGCGGCCGCGGCCTGCAGCTGCGTCAGGAGCGCCGCGCAGTCACCCAGGTCGAGCTCGGTGCCCGGGGGGACGCCGCCGGCCGGCAGACCGGAGGAGCGCAGCAGTTCCTCGGTCAAGGGCAGCACCGTAGCGCCGGGGGCGAACGCCGAGGCCGGCAGCAGCCCCTCGGCGAGGTCGACCGCCGGAGCCGACGTCGCCGCGGCCGGGTCGACGGCCGGGTCGGGGGCGGCGGCCTCCTGGATGCCGCCGCCCTGCCCGCACCCGGCCAGGACGCCCCCGGCGAGGAGCCCGGCCGCGAGGACGGCGCCCCGGCGGGAGCGGCGGCCCACCCGCAGCGCCCCGCCGCGGGCTCGCGCGTGGCGGAGGACAGCAGCGGGCTCTCTCATGCCGCCGACGGTAGCCGCCCGCGGCGGCCGACGCACCGGCCCTCAGACCTCGTACTGGGCCGCGATCCGCTGGGCCAGGTAGGGGGTGACGTGCTCGGCGATGACCTGCAGGTGCACGGGGTGCTCGGCGTAGCGCCGCCACGCCTCGACGTCGGGGAAGTCGGCGACCAGGGCGGTGTGCGCGTTGCCCTCGCGGAGACCGGCGTCGGGGCCGACGGCGAAGGAGGTCATCCCACCCACCTCCTCGGGCAACCGCCGGAGCGCGGCCAGGGTGGTGGACCGGCGCTCCGGGTCGGCGTCGTCGGACCAGGTGAAGAGCACGACGTGGCGCAGCATGCCCACCACCCTGTCAGGAGTGGCTGGCCCGGCGCAGCCGGGGAACCGGGACCGGCGCGTTCCCGGCGGAAGTTAGAGTCGCCGACCATGGGACGGTCGTTGCGCGTTGCACTGCTGTCCTACCGGAGCAAGCCGCACAGCGGCGGTCAGGGCGTGTACGTCCGGGCCCTGTCCCGCGAGCTCACCGCCCTCGGCCACACGGTGACGGTGTTCAGCGGGCAGCCGTACCCCGAGCTGGACGACGGTGTGCCGCTGGAGCGGCTGCCGAGCCTGGACCTCTACCGCGAGCCCGACCCGTTCCGCACCCCGCGGCCGTCGGAGTTCCGCGACTGGGTGGACCTCACCGAGTGGGCGCTGATGTGCACCGCCGGGTTCCCCGAACCGCTCACCTTCAGCCTGCGCGCGGCGCGCGAGCTGCTCCCCCGGGCCGCCGACTTCGACGTCGTCCACGACAACCAGAGCCTGGGCCTCGGGTTGCTGCGGCTGGTCCGCGCCGGCGTGCCCACCGTGGCGACCGTGCACCACCCGGTCGCCATCGACCGCCGGCTGGAGCTCGCCGCCGCCCCCTCCCTGCGGCGACGCCTGACGCTGCGCCGCTGGTACGCCTTCACCGGCATGCAGGCGCGGGTGGCGCCCCGGCTGAACGGCATCACCACGGTGTCGGAGAGCTCCCGCCGTGACATCGAGACCCACCTCGGCGTGCCCGCGGCGGGCGTCGACGTCATCCCCGTGGGCATCGACCCCGACGTCTTCACCCCACCCCCGCCCGGCCGGCCGCGCGACCGGCAGTCGATCGTGGTCACCACCAGCGCCGACGTCCCGCTCAAGGGCCTGGTGCACCTGCTGGAGGCGGTGGCGAAGCTGCGCACCGAGCGCCCGGTGCGGCTGACCGTCGTCGGCACCGCGCGGCCCGGCGGGCCGGCCCAGGCGGCGCTGGACCGGCTGGGCCTGCGCGACGCGGTGCGGTTCACCGGCCCGCTGCCCGAGGCGGACCTGGTGGCCCTGCTGCAGGAGGCCGCCGTCGTCGCCATCCCGTCGCTCTACGAGGGCTTCTCCCTCCCCGCGATCGAGGCCATGGCCTGCGGCACGCCGCTGGTCACCACCGACGCCGGGGCGCTGCCGGAGGTCGTCGGCAGCAAGGCGGGACTGCGGGTGCCGGCCGGCGACGTCGGCGAGCTGACCGCGGCGCTGCAGCTGGTCCTCGACTCGCCGTCCCTCGGCGAGCAGCTGGGCCGGGCCGGGCGGCGCCGCGCGCTGGCCTCCTACACGTGGCGGGCCACCGCCGAGCGGACGGCGGAGTGGTACGCCGACGTCCTGGACCGGAAGGGGCGCTCGTGACGACGGACGGGGTGCGGGCGTGCTGACCGTCGACTACGACCGGCTGGACCTGCGGCCGGGGATGACCGTGCTCGACCTCGGCTGCGGCGAGGGCCGGCACGCCTTCGAGGCCTACCGGCGCGGCGGCCGCGTGGTCGCCGTCGACTGGGGTGTCCCGGAGGTCGAGACGACGAAGCGCTGGCTGGGCGCCATCGCGGAGGCCGGCGAGGCGCCGGACGGCGCCCGCTACGAGGTGGTCCGCGGCGACCTCCGCGCCCTGCCGGTGCCCGACGCCAGCGTCGACCGGGTGATCGCCTCCGAGGTGCTCGAGCACATCCCCGACGACGCCGCCGCCCTGGCCGAGATCGCCCGCGTGCTCAAGCCCGGCGGGCGGGTCGCGGTGACCGTCCCCCGGTACTTCCCGGAGCGGGTGTGCTGGGCGCTGTCGGACGCCTACCACGCGAACGAGGGCGGGCACATCCGCATCTACCGCGCCGACGAGCTGCGCACCCGCCTCGCCGCCGCGGGGCTGGTCCCGGGCGGGCAGCACCACGCGCACGCGCTGCACGCGCCGTTCTGGTGGCTCAAGTGCGCCGTCGGGGTGGACCGTGACAGCGCCGCCGTCCGGGCCTACCACCGGCTGCTCGTGTGGGACCTCGTGCAGCGGCCCTGGCTGACCCGGACCGCCGAGCGGCTGCTCGACCCGGTGCTCGGCAAGAGTCTCGTGGTCTACGCCGACAAGCCCGCCGTCCCCGGGCGGCCGGCGGCCCGCTCGTGGTCGCTCGACGGCCGGCACCGGGAGCGGTCCGCTGTCTGAGCTGCTGCCCGAGCTCCCCGGCGTGCTGAGCGGGGGGCAGGTGGCCGCGACGGTCGCGGCGATCGCCGCGGAACAGGACGCCGACGGCGCGCTGCCGTGGTTCCGCGGCGGGCAGCTGGACCCGTGGGACTCGGTGGAGGCCGCGATGGCTCTCGACGTCGGTGGCGAGCACGAGCGGGCCGCGGCCGCCTATCGCTGGCTGGCCGGGCGGCAGCGGCCGGACGGGTCGTGGGCCGCGGAGTACCGCGCCGGCGTGGAGACCGCCCCGGAGGTGGAGAGCAACCACGCCGGCTACCTCGCCGTGGGGCTGTGGCACAGCTGGCTGTGCACCGGCGACGAGGAGCTGGTCACCGGGTTGTGGCCGGTGGTCCGCCGCGGGCTCGACCTGGTCACCCGCATGCAGCTGCCCGGTGGCGCGGTCGGCTGGGCGCTGCGGCCGGACGGCACGCCCGACGACACCGCGCTGCTCACCGGCAACGCCAGCCTGTTCCAGGCGCTGCGCTGCGGCGTGGCGCTGGCCGCCCTCGCCGGGGAGCCCCAGCCGGACTGGGAGCTGGCCGCCGACGACCTGGGCACGGCGCTGCGCACCCGCCCGGAGGCGTTCGCCGACCGCTCCCGCTACTCGATGGACTGGTACTACCCCGTCCTCGGCGGTGCGCTGACCGGCCCCGCGGCGACCGAGCGGCTGGCCGCCGACTGGGACCGCTTCGTCGTCCCCGGCCTCGGCGCGCGGTGCGTGGCCGACCGCCCGTGGGTGACCGGCGCGGAGACCTGCGAGCTGGCGCTGGCGTTGGCCGCCGTCGGGCAGCGGGACGCCGCCGTGGAGCAGGTGGCCGCCATGCAGCACCTGCGCGCCGACGACGGCTCCTACTGGACGGGGTTCGTCTACCCCGACGACGCCCGCTGGCCGGTCGAGCGGACCACCTGGACGGCGGCGGCCGTCGTCCTCGCCGCGGATGCGCTGGCCGGGGCCACCCCGGCCTGCGGGCTGTTCACCTCGCCGGGGGCGCTGCCGGCCGCTGGCACGGAGAGGTCACACAGCGCGGTGGATTGGCTCGCGGGGGGCGCGGGCACGGTCCCGTCGTGACCTCGCCCCAGCCCTCCGCCCGCACCGCACCCCCGGTCACCGTCGTGGTGGCCAGCCGCAACCGGCGGGACGAGCTGCTCGCCTCACTGGCCCGGCACGAGGCCCCGGTGGTGCTGGTCGACAACGGCTCCACCGACGGCACCGTGGACGCCGTCCGGGCGGTGCACCCCGAGGTGACCGTGCTGCCCCTGGAGCACAACCTCGGTGCCCGGGCCCGGACGCTCGGCGCCGAGCAGGCGGGGACGCCGTTCGTCGCGTTCGCCGACGACGACTCGTGGTGGGCCCCCGGCGACCTGGCGCGCGCGGTGGAGGTCATGCGCGCGCACCCGCGGCTGGCGCTGCTCAACGCCCGCATCCTCGTCGGCCCCGAGGAGCGGCTGGACCCGGTCTGCGCCGAGATGGCCGACAGCCCGCTGGGCACCGCTCCGGACCTGCCCGGCCCGTCGCTGCTGGGCTTCGTCGCCTGCGCGGCGCTGGTGCGCACCGAGGCGTTCGCTGCCGTCGGCGGGTTCGACGCCGTGGTCCGCTTCCCCGGCGAGGAGGAGCGGGTGGCGCTCGACCTCGCGGCCGCCGGCTGGGGGCTGGCCTATGTCGACACGGTGACCATCCACCACCACCCGTCACCGCGGCGGGACGCCCCGGCCCGCCGGCAGGCCGCGATCTGGCGCAGCCGGGTGCTCACCGCCCTCATGCGCCACCCGCTGCCTGCCCTGCCCGGGCTGGTGGAGTCCGCGGTCCGCGCCGGGCGCCCGGGGCTGCGGGGGTTGCTGCGGGCCGTCCCGGACGTGCCGGCGGCGCTGCGCGCCCGCCGCCGGGTGCCCGACGAGGTGTGGGCCGACGTCCGGCGGCTCGCTGGGGACGCGGCATGAGGCAGCACCCTCCTGCCACCCACCACTCGCAGGCTCGCGGCGGGCGCCTGCAGGAGGGCCGACCCGACGCGCGGGTGGCCGTCGTCGTCATCACGCACCAGCGCCGGGACGAGGTGCTGGTGGCGCTGTCCCGGCTGCGCGCGCTGCCCGAGCAACCGCACGTCGTGGTGGTCGACAACGGGTCGACCGACGGGACGGCGGCGGCGATCGCGGAGCGGTTCCCGGAGGTCGAGCTCATCGCCAGCCCGGCGAACCTGGGCGCCGTCGGCCGCAACGTGGGCGTGGCCCGGGTGTCGGCCCCCTACGTGGCCTTCTGCGACGACGACACCTGGTGGGACCCGGGGTCGCTGCGCACCGCCGCCGACGCCTTCGACACCCACCCGCGCCTGGCCGTCGTCACCGCGCGGATCCTGGTGGAGCCCGGCGGCCGCGAGGACCCCATCGTCCCGGAGCTGCGCGACTCACCGGTCCGCGGCGCCGACTGGCTGCCCGGACCGGCGCTGGGGTCCTTCCTCGCGGGCGCCTCGGTGCTGCGACGGGCGGCGTTCGACGACGTCGGCGGCTTCTGCGAGCGGTTGTGGCTGGGGGGCGAGGAGGAGCTCATGGCCGGCGACCTCGCCGCCCGTGGCTGGGAACTGTGCTACCTGCCCGAGCTCACCGTGCACCACCAGGCGAGCACCGCCCGCGACCCGCACAAGCGCCGCCGCGACGGCATCCGCAACACCCTGTGGACGACGTGGCTGCGGCGCCCGCTGCGCCCGGCGCTGCGCCGCACCGGGCACCTGCTGCGCACCGTCCCCCGCGACCGGCTGAGCCTGCTCGGCGTGCTGGACGCGCTGCGCGGCCTGCCCTGGGTGCTGCGCGAACGGCGGGTGCTGCCGCCGCACGCCGAGGCCCGCTTCGCCGCACTGGAGCACGCCCAGCGGACCTCCACCGCCCGCCGATACGTCAGCTGACGGTCACCCCGTGACGTAGGAGAGCGTGCCCGTCGCGTCCGCCAGGAAGCCACCGGTCGCGCCCGGTGAGGGGCAGCTCAGCGTGCGCAGTCGATGCAGGTGCGGGCGGCGGGGCGGGCGGCCAGGCGTTCGGGGGCGATCGGCCGGCCACAGTCCTCGCAGGTGCCGTAGTCGCCGGTCTCCCGCCGGGCCAGCGCGGCGTCGACGTCGGCCAGCCGGCGCCGGGCCGCGTCGAGCAGGGCGGCGACCTGCTGCCGCTCGAAGGCGATCGTGGCGCCCTCGGGGTCGTGCTCGTCGTCGGCGTTGGACGACCGCGACGCGGCGACGACGGCGTCGAACTCGGCCGTCAGCGCCGCGATCTGGGCGAGGACGGCGGCCCGCTCCTCCGCCAGCCGCTCAGCGCTCACGGCGCAGCAGCCGCAGCGAGCCGGTCCCCGGCAGCTCGGTGAACTCCCCCGAGTCCAGCACCCGCCGGTAGACGCCGTAGGGCGCCTGGCCGCCGTCGGCCGGGTCGGGGAAGACGTCGTGGATGGCCAGCGTGCCGCCGACGGCGAGCTTGGCGACCCACGCGTCCTGGTCACGGCGGGCGGACTCCTCGGTGTGGCTGCCGTCGAGGAACAGCAGCGCCAGCGACGTCGACCACAGCGGGGCGAGGACCTCCGACCGCGCGACGACGGCGATGACGACGTCCTCGGCGCCGGCGTCGGCGATGGTGCGGCGGAACCGTGGCAGCGTGTCGAGCCGCCCGACGGCGGGGTCGACCAACGAGGGGTCGTGGTACTCCCACCCCGGCTGGTGCTCCTCGGAGCCGCGGTGGTGGTCGACGGTCACCACCTGCCGGCCGGTCTCCCGTGCGGCGGCGGCCAGGTAGAGCGCCGACCTCCCCATCCAGCTGCCCACCTCCAGCAGCGGGCCGGGGACGGCGATGGTGCGGGCGGCGTCGTACAGCGCCGTCCCCTCGTCGTCGGGCATGAAGCCGGGCGCGGCCCGGGCCGCCGCGAGGAGTTGACGGACCCCGTCCCCTTCGGCCCCCTGCAGGGGCCCGCCGCGAGCGTGCGAGCGGTGGGGGGCAGGGGGTCCTTCCTGGGGCCGATCCGCGCTCACCGGGCGAGCCGGGCGGTCATCCGCCGGTCGGTCGCCACCCCCGCGTCGGTGCCGGCGGCCTTGGCGAAGAACGCGCCGGCCGCCGTCGTCACCGGGACGGCGAGGACGAGCGCGATCGCACCGACGAAGGTGCGGATGACCTCCTCGGCCATCGCCGAGCTGGTGAGCACGACGGTCCACGGCTGGGCGTAGAGCTCGAAGAGCAGCAGCAGCGGCAGCGCCGCGCCGGCGTAGGCGAAGACGATCGTGTAGACGGTCGAGGCGATGTGATCGCGGCCGACGGCCATCCCGCGGGAGTACAGCTCGCGCCAGCTCATGTCGGAGTCGACCTCGTTCAACTGCCACACCGCCGAGGCCTGGGTGATGGTGACGTCGTTGAGCACGCCCAGCCCGGCGACGACGACACCGGCGAGGACCAGGCCGGAGAAGTCCAGCGTGGGGTCGAAGCCCAGCAGCGTGTTGGTCTCCTCGCTGGTCAGCCCGGTCAGCCGGGCCGTGGCGACGGCGACCTCGCCGAGGACGGCGACGAGGGTCAGCCCGAACAGGGTGCCCACCAGCGCCGTCGTGGTCCGCGCGGAGAAGCCGTGCGCGAGGTAGAGGACGACGAACATGATCGCCGCCGACCCGACCAGGCTGGTCAGCACCGGCGACTGGTCGGTGAGCAGGCCCGGCAGGACGAACTGCAGGAGCACGAAGAACGCGAACGCCAGCCCGACCAGCGAGGCCAGGCCACGCAGCCGGGCCACCAGGCCGACGACGACGGCGAAGGCGATGGTCAGGACGACGATGGGCACGTCCCGGTCGTAGTCGAAGAACGCGTACGCTGCAGGGCCCTCCGCACCGGCGTCCCGGGTGAGGACGAGGACGTCGCCCTCGTCGACCCCGGCGGCGAACACCTCGGCCGGGAGATCCACCTGCACGAACTCCCCGGCACCCGAGCCGTCGAGCACCTCGGTGACCACCGTGGCGCAGGTGAGCTGCTGCGCCGGCTGCCCTTCACCGCCGGGCAGCGAGCAGTCGAACGGCGCCACCGAGGCCACCCGGGCGTCGTGGTAGGTCGTCCCCGGGGGGACGTACAGCTCCGCGGCCTGCCGGGCCCGCGACGGCTCGTCCCCCGGCCAGAGTGCGACCAGCCCCACGACGGTGGCCAGGCCGACCGGTACGAGCAGCAGCATCATCAGCCGGACCGCGCGGCGCCGGCGGAGCAGTACCTCCGCGCTCGGCGGGGGCGCGTCGGGATCGGGACCGTGACTGTGGGGGTGGCTGGGCGGCACCCGACCAGGCTAAGAGGTGCCGCCGGGTGTCCCGCCGGCCCGCGCCGGTCCGCGCGGGCCGGCGTTCACTCCTCGACGGGGAACCGCAGCCACAGGCCGGACAGCTGCAACGGCCGGGCGACCGCCGCCGGTGGGGCGACCAGCACCAGCTCCACCCCGCGCGGCTGCCCCAGCTTCTGCAGCTGCACCAGCACGGCCATGCCCGCGGAGTTCACGTACGAGACCGCGCGGGTGTCCAGGCGCACCCGACGCAGCCCCGGCTCGGCGAGCAGCAGGTCGGTCATCGTGCGGACCAGCGGCCGCCGCGCCTCCTCGGTGAGCTCGCCGGTGACGGTGAGGGTCGCGACGTCCCCCTCGAGGGCGGTGGTGACCTCCGTCGTCCCGCCGGTGCCGTGCTCCTGCCCCGTTCCCCCCTGCGCTCGGGGGGCTGTCGTCTCGTCCACGGCTCAACCCTGCCGCACGTGCCGTCGGATCGCGCGCGCAGGAGCCGCCGCACACCCGGCCGGGAACAAACTCGGCGGATGGATGTTTACACAGGTGCATGCCAGAGATAATCTCAAGTTGCTACTAGAGGTTCACCCTCGGGCAGCGAACACCACAGGAACACGCACAGGAGGTTGCCAGCCATGGCGATGCTGACCGCCTACGACCCGTTCGCCGCCACGTCCGCCGCCTTCCGGGCGCTGGACCAGCTCACCGGCCGCGGCGGGATGACCGCCCGCCCGCTGTCCGGCATGCCGATGGACGCCTACCGGGTCGGGGACAACTTCGTCGCCCACTTCGACCTGCCCGGCGTCGACCCCGGCTCGATCGACCTGTCCGTCGAGGGCACGACGCTGACCATCACGGCCGAGCGCTCGGTGCCCCAGCTCGAGAACGCCGAGTGGAGCATCGCCGAGCGGCCCTACGGCAGCTACACCCGGCAGCTGGTCCTCGGCCGGAGCCTCGACACCGACCGGCTCGAGGCGAGCTACCACGACGGCGTGCTCACCGTGAGCATCCCGGTCGCCGAGAAGGCGCGGGCCCGCAAGATCCAGGTCACCCGCGCCGACACCCCGGTCGCGGTCGAGGGTCGCACCATCGAGGGCGAGTCGCCCGAGGCGAAGGCCGTCGAGAGCTGATCTGCTCGGCACGGCCGGTGGTCCGCGAGGCCGGCCGACCGCCGCACCCAGGGGCCGGGTCCGCACGGACCCGGCCCCTGCGCACTCCAGGAGGACGGCCATGACCGACCAGCACCGCGAGCAGCCCGCCCCCGGGGGCGAGGCGCTCCGGCGCCTGGACGACCCCGACTTCCCCGCGCTCACCATGAGCCAGGCCGCGGGCCTGCTCGGCGTCCAGGCCGCCTTCCTGCGCAGCCTGGACAGCGCGGGCGTCCTCCAGCCGCACCGCTCCCCCGGCGGCCACCGCCGCTACTCCCGTCACCAGCTCAGCCTGGCCGCGCGACTGCGCGTGCTCCTCGACGACGGGCACACCCTGGCCTCGGCCGAGGTGATCCTGGGCCTGCAGGACGAGCTGGCCGACGCGCGAGCCGACACCGAGCGACTGCGGGCGACGGTCGACCGGCTGCGCGCCGGTGACGGCCGCCCCGCACGGGACGGGGACGACCGGCGGCGCCCGGCGGACGGGCGTGAGCGACCCCACCGGGAAGATAGACCCTAGGGGGGTATCGTCCCTGGGCGAGAGACCGGACCGCCGAGAGGAACCCCGTGGAGAGCGCTCCGCACGGCTACATCCAGCGCAAGGACGACTACCTCAAGCGCCTGCGGCGCATCGAGGGGCAGGCACGCGGCCTGCAGCGGATGGTCGAGGACGAGAAGTACTGCATCGACATCCTCACCCAGGTGTCGGCGATGACGAAGGCGCTCCAGTCGGTCGCCCTCGGGCTGCTCGAGGAGCACATGTCGCACTGCGTCGTCCAGGCGGCGCAGGCCGGCGGCCGCGAGGCCGACGAGAAGGTCCGCGAGGCCTCCGAGGCGATCGCCCGGCTGGTCCGTTCCTGACCCGGAGACCCGAGAGGACCCGCCATGAGCACCGCCACGTACACCGTCGTCGGCATGACCTGCAGCCACTGCGTCACCGCCGTCACCGAGGAGGTCTCCGCCGTCCCCGGCGTGACCGCCGTCGACGTCGACCTGCCGACCGGCGGCCTGACCGTCACCAGCACCGACCTGGTCGACGACGGCGCCGTGCGCGCGGCCGTCGAGGAGGCCGGCTACGAGGTGTCCGGCAGCTGACCGGCCGGGGCCGACCGCCCCATGCCCTCGTCGCCCACGAGAGGACCGTCATGGACACGCCGGCGCGACTGGCCGTCGTCGCCCTCGGCCTGGCCGCCGTCTTCGGCGCGGCCGTCGGGGTGGGCGCCGCGGTGGGGCCGATGGGGGCACCCGAGCCGCACGCGGGCGCCACGCCCACGCCCGGCGCCCCGGCCGGGGTCCCGACCGGAGCCGGCTACGGCGGTCTCGCCGTCGCCGACTCCGGGTACGTCCTCGACCTGCTCGACGAGCAGCTGCCCGCCGGGACGGCGACCCTCGCGTTCCGGGTCCTCGGTCCCGACGGCGCCCCGGTGGTCGACTACGACGTCGAGCACGTGGAGGACCTGCACCTGATCGCCGTCCGCCGGGACCTCTCCGGCTACCAGCGCGCCTACCCCGTGCTCGGTCCCGACGGCACGTGGCAGGTGCCGCTGGAGCTGACGCCGGGCAGCTGGCGGGTGGTCACCGACTCCACCCCGAGCGCCCTCGGCCGCAACCTGACCCTGGGCAGCGACCTGAGCGTGCCCGGCGAGCTGGCGCCCGCGCCCCTGCCGGATCCGGCCGCCGTCGCGGAGGTCGACGGCTACACCGTCGTCCTGACCGGGGAGCCGGTCGCCGGCGGCGAGTCCGAGCTGACCTTCAGCGTCAGCCGGGACGGCCGACCGGTCACCGACCTGCAGCCCTACCTCGGCTCGTTCGGCACCCTGGTGGCGCTGCGCGCCGGGGACCTGGCCTACCTGCACGTCCACCCGACCGAGCCACCGGAGGGCACCACCGCCACCGCGGGACCGCACAAGACCTTCGTCGCGACGGTGCCGTCCGCGGGGACCTACCGGCTGTTCCTCGACTTCCGGCACGGCGGCGCCGTGCACACCGCCGCCTTCACCGTCCGCGTCGGGACGAGCGAGGCGTCGACCACCCCCGACCAGCCGGCCGGCCACGGTCACGGCGGCTGAGGAGACCCTCGTTGAGCACCGCCACCCAGCCCTCCGCCGGTGAGGTCGAGCTCGCCATCGGCGGGATGACGTGCGCCTCGTGCGCCGCCCGCATCGAGAAGAAGCTCAACAAGCTCGACGGCGTCACCGCGACGGTGAACTACGCAACGGAGAAGGCGAAGGTCAGCTACGGCGGGGACGTCACCCCCGCGGACCTGATCGCCACCGTCGAGAAGACCGGGTACACCGCGACCCTGCCGCAGCCGGCCGCCCCCGAGGCGTCCGAGGAGGACACGGCCCTCCGAACACTGCGCACCCGGCTGCTGGTGTCCACCCTGCTCACCGTGCCGGTGGTCGCCATGGCGATGGTGCCGGCGCTGCAGGTCGAGTACTGGCAGTGGCTGTCGCTGACGCTGGCCGCGCCGGTGGTGGTGTGGGGCGGGCTGCCGTTCCACCGCGCCGCCTGGACCAACCTGCGCCACGGCGCCGCGACCATGGACACCCTCGTCTCGCTGGGCACCGGAGCGGCGTTCCTGTGGTCGCTGTACGCGCTGTTCCTCGGCACCGCGGGCGAGCCCGGCATGACCCACCCCTTCGAGTTCACGATCGCCCGGGGCGACGGCAACGCTGACATCTACCTCGAGGCCGCCGCCGGGGTCACCACCTTCCTGCTGGCCGGGCGGTACGTCGAGGCCCGGTCCAAGCGGCGCTCCGGCGCCGCCCTCCGGGCGTTGATGGAGCTGGGCGCCAAGGAGGTCTCGGTCCTGCGCGGCGGTACCGAGCGGCGGGTGCCGGTCGAGCAGCTCGTCGTGGGCGACCTGTTCGTCGTCCGGCCCGGGGAGAAGATCGCCGCGGACGGCGAGGTGACCGAGGGCGCCTCCGCGGTCGACGCCTCGATGCTCACCGGCGAGTCGGTGCCGGTCGAGGTCGGGCCGGGGGACGTCGTCGTCGGGTCGACCGTGAACGCCGGCGGCCGGCTGGTCGTGCGCGCCACCCGGATCGGCGCGGAGACCCAGCTGGCACAGATGGCCCGGCTGGTCGAGGAGGCGCAGAACGGCAAGGCCGAGGTGCAGCGGCTGGCCGACCGGGTGTCCGGCGTCTTCGTGCCGGTCGTGCTGGCGCTGGCGGTGGCGACCCTCGGCTTCTGGATCGGCGCCGGCGCGGGCCTCCCGGCCGCCTTCACCGCGGCGGTGGCGGTGCTGATCATCGCCTGCCCTTGCGCCCTCGGGCTGGCCACGCCGACCGCGCTCATGGTCGGCACCGGGCGCGGCGCGCAGCTGGGCATCCTCATCAGGGGCCCGGAGGTGCTGGAGTCCACCCGCGCCGTCGACACCGTCGTCCTGGACAAGACCGGCACCGTCACCATCGGCCGGATGACGCTGGCCGACGTCGTCGCCGCCCCCGGCGCGGACGCCGACCGGGTGCTGCGGCTGGCCGGCGCCCTGGAGGACGGCTCGGAGCACCCGATCGCCCGGGCGGTCGCCGCGGCCGCCGCCGAGCGGGTCGGCCCGCTGCCGGCGGTGGCGGGTTTCGCGAACGTCACCGGACTCGGGGTGCAGGGCGTCGTCGAGGGCGCCGCGGTGCTCGTCGGGCGGCCCCGATTGCTGGCCGACCGGTCGGTGCCCGTGCCGGAGCCGCTGGCCGCCGCGCAGGCCGCCGCCGAGGCGCGGGGCCGCACGGCGGTGCTGGTCGCGGTCGACGGCGCGGCGGTCGGCCTGCTGGTCGTCGCCGACGCGGTCAAGCCGACCTCGGCCGCCGCGATCGCCCAGCTGCGGGACCTCGGCCTGGACCCGGTCCTGCTGACCGGCGACAACGCGGCCGTCGCCCGGACGGTGGCCGCGGAGGTGGGCATCGACGAGGTGGTCGCCGAGGTGCTGCCCCAGGAGAAGGTGGACGTCGTCCGGCGGCTGCAGGACGAGGGGCGGGTCGTGGCCATGATCGGCGACGGCGTGAACGACGCCGCCGCGCTGGCCCAGGCCGACCTGGGGCTGGCCATGGGCACCGGCACCGACGTCGCGATCCAGGCTTCCGACCTGACCCTGGTGCGCGGCGACCTGCGGGCGGCGGCCGACGCGATCCGGCTGGCCCGCCGCACCCTGGCGGTCATCAAGGGCAACCTGTTCTGGGCGTTCGCCTACAACGTGGCCGCGATCCCGCTGGCCGCCGCGGGGCTGCTCAACCCGATGATCGCCGGCGCGGCGATGGCGCTCAGCTCCGTCTTCGTGGTCACCAACAGCCTGCGGCTGCGCCGGTTCGCCCCCCTGCCGGGCAACACCGGCGCGACCACCGCCGTCCCCTCCGACTCCCGCGCGACCGCCCCTGCGTGAGCATCCACGGTCGTCGATCACGGGGTTGTTGCCGGTGACACCGGCAGACACGCCGCGCGCGGCGGCAACGAGCCCATGATCGACAGCGGGTGGAGCGGCGGCACCCCTAGAGGGCGGCGGGGAGGAGCAGCAGCGCGGTCGGGACGAGCAGGAGCGCGACGGCGGACAGCAGCGCCGCCGTCCGGACCCAGCCCGGCAGCGGGGACGGCGGCTCGAGCAGCCGGGCCACCCGCTCCCCGAGCGCGCTGCCGGTGACCGCGAGCGCGCCGTCGGGCACGCCCGCTCCCCCGCTCCCGCCCGCGGCGACGACGATCGCCTGGGCCAGGGTGCGCCGCGGCGCCGCCCCGGTCAGCGAGCCGAGCGCCACGTCGTCGGCGCGCATCTCGACCAGGGCGCGCACCGCGGCGTGCGCCCGGCCGGCCGCGGGCAGCACGGGCAGCGCCGCCTCCCAGGCGACGAACGGCAGCAGCAGCAGGTGGTGGTGCTCGCGCAGGTGCGCCCGCTCGTGCGCGACGACGGCGGCCAGCTGCTCCTCGTCGAGCTCGGCGACCATCCCCGACGACAACACCAGCAGCGGCTTCGCGCCGGGGATGCAGAAGGCGACCGGCGCGGGGTGGTCGAGCAGCCGGGCGTCGGGGACGGCGGCCGGCTCCACGACCAGCTCCAGCAGGTCCCGGTGCCGGCGGCGGGTGCGGGCGGTACGGACCCAGGACAGCACCAGGACGCCGAGCAGCTCGGCGGCGAGCACGGCGGCCAGCGTCTGGGTGACCCAGTGGTCGCCTCGCACCGGCGCCTCGGCGGGGTGCCGGGTGACCCAGTGCCACCAGGCCTCCGGGAGCGAGTGACCCCACGGCGCGAGGCCGTGCACCAGCAGCGCCCCGATGATCGACAGGCCGCCGGCCAGGCCGATCGCCTGCCAGCAGACGAGGGCGACCAGCGGGTCCCGTCGCGGCCAGCGGGCCCGGGACAGCCACGCCGGCACCGGCCACGCCAGCAGCGCGGCCAGCACGGCGAGGGCGGCCGCGGTGGCGGGGAGCACGGGGAGGTCAGGCGGGGGTGGCGTCCGGACCGGCGGCGGCGGCCAGGAGCTCGCGCAGCAGCCGCGCCTCGTCGGCGTCGACGCTGCCGACGAAGCGGGCCAGCACCGCCTGCCGGTCCCCGGCAGCACCGAGCACCTCGTGCATCAGCTCGGCGGCGTGCTCCTCGCGGGTGGCCCGCGGCCGGAACCGCCGCGGCCGCGCGTCGTCGTGGACGACGAAGCCCTTCTGCTCCAGCCGGGTCAGCACCGTGTGCACGGTGGTCAGCGCCAGGCCACGGTCGGCGAGCCCGTCGCGCAGCTCGGTCGCCGAGACGGCACCGTCGGCCGACCACAGCCGGTCCATGACGGCCCGCTCCAGCTCACCCAACGACGCCACCGCTGCTCCTGTCTCCCGTCTCACACCCCACTTCTTCTACGTGTCGTAGAAGAAGTCTTCTACCCCGCGTAGAAAGAGGTGGACCGATCGTACGTCGCCCAGTGAGGAGAGCGGCCGTGGACGTCCTGGACGTGGCACGCTGGCAGTTCGGGATCACGACCGTCTACCACTTCCTGATGGTCCCGCTGACCATCGGCCTGGGGATCCTGGTCGCGGTCATGCACACCATGTGGGTGCGGACCGACAAGCCCGAGTGGCTGCGGATGACCCGCTTCTGGGGTCGCATCTACCTGATCAACTTCGTGCTCGGCGTCGCCACCGGCCTGGTGCAGGAGTTCCAGTTCGGCCTGGCCTGGAGCGAGTACAGCCGGTTCGTCGGCGACGTCTTCGGCTCGCTGCTGGCCCTCGAGGCGCTGCTGGCGTTCTTCCTCGAGTCGACGTTCCTCGGCCTGTGGATCTTCGGCTGGGGCCGGATCCCGAAGAAGCTGCACCTGGCCGCACTGTGGGCGGCGGTGATCGGCTCGATCGTGAGCGCGTACTTCATCATCGCGGCCAACTCCTGGATGCAGCACCCGGTCGGGGTGGTGACCGACGACGCCACAGGCCGCCCCGTGCAGGTCGACTTCCTCGCGGTGCTGACCAACAACACCGCCCTGGCCGCGTTCAGCCACGCGATCGTCGCCGCGCTCATGGTCGCGGGCGCCCTGCTGGTCGGCATCGGCCTGTGGCACCTGCGGAAGCGGGAGCTGGCGCAGCAGCCGACCACCGACGTCGACCACCGGGTGTGGCGCCGCTCGGTGCGGCTCGGCGGCTGGGTGTCGCTGGCTGCGTTCGTCCTCGTCGCCCTGACCGGCGACTGGCAGGGCAAGCTGATGTACCAGCAGCAGCCGCTGAAGATGAGCTCGGCCGAGGCGCTGTGCGAGACCGAGGCGCCGGCGTCCTTCTCGGTCTTCGCCTGGGGCAAGGTCGGCAACAACGAGTGCGACGACGTCCACTCGATCACCGTCCCGTACCTGCTCTCCTACCTCGCGCACGGCGACTTCTCGACCGCCGTACCGGGCGTCAACGAGCTGCAGGAGGAGTACGGCGCCGTCTACGGCGAGACCTACCCCGACGACCCGTCGCGCTTCGGCGCCCTGGCCGGCGAGGGGATCGACTACACCCC
This sequence comes from Geodermatophilus sabuli, assembly GCF_900215145.1. Lineage (GTDB taxonomy): Bacteria > Actinomycetota > Actinomycetes > Mycobacteriales > Geodermatophilaceae > Geodermatophilus > Geodermatophilus sabuli. Next base: position 399,708 of record NZ_OBDO01000003.1, read on the forward strand.
GCTGCTCGCGGTGACCTACTGGAGCTTCCGGCTCATGATCGGCATGGGCGCGGTGTCGGCCGGCGTCGCCGCCTACGCGCTGTGGGCCACACGGAAGGGCCGGGTGCCGACGTCGCGGATCGGCGTCTACGGCGCGCTGCTCGCCGTCGCGGCGCCCTTCGTGGCCAACGCGACCGGCTGGATCTTCACCGAGATGGGCCGCCAGCCCTTCGTCGTCTACCCGAACCCCGACGTCCCCGTCGACGAGCAGGTGTGGTTCTTCACCGCCCAGGCCGTCTCCCCTGGCATCAGCGCCGCCGAGGTCTGGACCTCGCTGTCCGTGCTGACCCTCGTCTACGGCGCGCTGGCCGTCGTCGAGCTGTGGCTCGTCACCCGCTTCGTCCGCCGCGGCGTCACCACCGGGGACGGCGCCCCGACGCCCGGCTCCACCCCCGAGGGGACGCCGGACGACGACCTGCCCGCCGGCCGCGACGGCACCCGTCGCGACACCGACGACGTCCTGTCCTTCGCGTACTGAGGAGCTGACCCGTGGACCTGCAGACGCTCTGGTTCGCCGCCGTCGCGGTGCTCTGGACCGGGTTCCTGCTGCTGGAGGGGTTCGACTTCGGCGTCGCCGCGCTGCTGCCGGTGCTCGGCCGCCGCCCCGCCGACCGGCACCTCATGCTGCGCACCATCGGCCCGCTGTGGGACGGCAACGAGGTCTGGCTGATCACCGCCGTCGGCGCGGTGTTCGCCGCCTTCCCCGGCTGGTACGCCACCTGGCTGCCGGCGCTGTACCTGCCGTTCGTGCTCGTGCTGTTCGGGCTGATCATCCGGGCGGTCGCGTTCGAGTGGCGGCACTCCCACCACACCGAGGCCTGGGACGCGACCTGGACGCGGGTCATCACCGCCGGCTCGCTGATCGCCGCCGCCGGGATCGGGGCCGCGCTGGGGGCGACCACCCTCGGCCTGCCCATCGACGCCGACGGCACGCGCGTGGGCGGCGCCTTCTCCGGGCTCGGCTGGCCGGCGCTGCTCGGCGCGGTCGCGGTGCCGGCCTTCTCCGTCGTGCACGGCGCCCTCTTCCTCGCGCTGAAGACCGACGGGCCGGTGCGGGACGCCGCCCGCCGCTTCGCCGGGCGCTGGGCACCCGTGGCCGCGCTGCCGCTGCTGGCATGGGCCGGCGTGGTGCACCTGCGCCACGGGACCCCGGTCAGCGCGCTGCTGTGGCTGGTCGCGGCGCTGGCCGTGGCAGTCGCGTGGACGCGCACCCGGGTCGGGCGCGAGGGGCAGGCTTTCGCCGCCTGGGGGGTGCTGCTGGTGGCGGCCGTCGCCACGGTCTTCGGGGCCGCCTACCCGGTCGTCGTCCCCTCGACGATCGACCCCGCCTTCGACGTGCTGGTCTCCGACGCCTCGGTCAGCGACTACACGCTCACCGTCATGACCTGGGCGGCCGGGATCGGCCTGCCCGTGGTGCTGGGCTACCAGGCGTGGACCTACTGGGTCTTCCGGAAGCGGCTGACCTCCGAGCCCCAGCACGAGGCGCCCGCCGAGGTGCCCGCGTGACCACCCAGCCCGGCGGTTCCCGCGGAGACCGCCGGGGGCGCGGGCCGCTCGCGGCGCTGGCCGGGGTGCCGGGGCTGACCGGCGCGCTGGTCCGGCAGGGGGTGGCCGCGCTCGGTCAGGTGGGCGGGCTGGTGCTGCTGGCCGCCGGGCTGGCGCACGCGGTCGCCCGCGCGGCCGGGCACGCCGAGGGCGCGCTCGCCGGTCCGCTGCTGGTGGCCGTCGCGGGGGCGGGGCTGCGCGCGGTCACCGGGTGGGCCGGGGAGGTGCTGGCCGCCCGCGACGCCCGGCGCGCCGAGGAGGAGCTGCGCGCCCGGCTGGTCGCCCGACTCGCCGCCTCCCCGGCCGCGGTCGAGGCCGCGGGCGGCCCCGGGCCCGCGGCGGTGCTGGCCACCACCCGGCTGGCCGACCTCGGCCCCGGCGTGGCCACCCGCCTGCCCGCGCTGGCCCAGACGCTGGTCGTCCCGCCGGTGCTGCTCGTCGTCCTGGCCTGGACCGACCTGCTGTCGGCCGCCCTCGTCGCGGTCACCCTGCCGCTGGTGCCGCTGTTCATGGTGCTGGTCGGCCTCACCACCCGGGACGGCACGACCGCCGCCGCCCGCGCCCTGGACCGCATCGCCGCCCACGTCGCCGAGCTGGTGCGCGGGCTGCCCGTGCTGGTCGGGCTGGGTCGCGCCGCCGAGCAGGCCGCGGCCCTGGCCGAGCTCGGCGACGCGTCCCGCCGCCGCACCCTGGCCACGCTGCGGCTGGCGTTCCTGTCCTCGCTGGTCCTGGAGCTGCTCGCCACCCTGTCGGTCGCCCTCGTCGCGGTGACCGTGGGCCTGCGGCTGGTGCACGGCGACCTGGCACTGGCCGTCGGGCTGACCGCGCTGCTGCTCGCGCCGGAGGCGTTCGCCCCGCTGCGTGCGCTGGGCAGCGCCCACCACGCCGGCGAGGACGCGGAGCTGGCCGCCGCCGAGGCCCGCGCGGTGCTCGCCGCGCCGCTCGCGCCGGCCGCCGTCCCCGGGCCGGACGACGACCCGCGCGGCGCCGACGTCGCCGTCCGCGGGCTGACCGTCGCCTTCCCCGGCCGGACCTCGCCCGCGCTGCCGGCGGTGGACCTCGACGTGCGGCCCGGTGAGCTGGTCGCCGTCCGCGGTGCCAGCGGCTCGGGCAAGTCGACCCTGCTGGCGGTCCTGGCCGGGCTGGTGCCACCGTCCGCGGTGGTCGGGGGGTCGGTCACCGGCGTCCCGGCGGGTGGCGTGGCGTACGTGCCGCAGCACCCGCGGACGACCGGGGAGACCGTCGTCGACGAGCTGCGCCGGCACGCGGGCGCGGCACCGGGCGGGGGGTCCGCCGTCGACGAGGCCGCCGTCGGCGAGGCGTTCGTCGTCGAGGCGCTCGCCCGGGTGGGCGCGGCCGCGCTGGCGGGCCGGGTCTGCAGCACCCTCTCCCCCGGCGAGCTGCAGCGGGTGGCGCTGGCCCGCGCGCTGGTGCGGATCCGCCGCGGCGCCCGGCTGCTGCTGCTCGACGAGCCGACCGCCCACCTGGACGACGACGCCGCCGCCCGGGTGACCGCGGTGCTCGCCGCGCTGCGCGGGACCGTGACGGTGCTGGTGGTGACCCACGACGCCGCTCTGGCCGCCCTCGCCGACCGGGCCACCACCCTGGCCGCAGCGGCTCCCACCCCGGCCGCACCGACGACATCGCCGATCTCGGCGGCATCCGCTCCCCGGGCTGCCGAGATCGCCGATCTCGCCGCCGACGGAGAGGGGCTCTCGGCCCCGGCGCCCCGGGACGCGGACCGGACAGCGGGTGCGGACCAGGCAGCGCGCTGGCCGCGGCGGGCGCTGGCGCGGGCCGTGGCCGCCGGGGTCGCGTCGGCCGGCGCGGGGGTGGCCCTCACCGCCGTCTCGGGCTGGCTGATCGTGCGGGCGGCGGAGATGCCGCCGGTGCTGACCCTGATGGTCGCGATCGTCGGGGTGCGCGCCTTCGGGCTGGGCCGGGCCGGCCTGCGCTGGGTCGAGCGGATGGCCGCGCACGACGCCGCGCTGCGGATGGCCGCCGACCTGCGGGTGCGCATCTGGGCCGCGCTGTCCCGGCAGGGCATCGCCGCCGACCGGACCCCGGGCTCCGCGCTGGCCCGCGTGGTCGGCGACGTGGGCCTGGTGCAGGACCTGTCGGTGCGGGTGGTCCCGCCGGCGCTGGTCGCCGGTGTGGTCACCGCCGGCACCGTGGGGGCGCTGGCGCTGGTCTCCCCGTCCGCGGCCGGCGCGACCGGCCTGGTCCTGCTGGCCACGGTCGCCCTGGTCCTCGTCGCGCACCGGCGGGTGGACGCCGGCGCCGCCCGGACCGAGGCGGCGCTGCGGGTGGCGGCGCTGCGGGACACGACGACGGCGCTGGAGGGGGCCGCCGACCTCCGGGCGCACGGCCTCGCCGCGCACACCGCCGCCGACCTCACCGCCCTCGCCGCCCGCCGCAGCACCGCCGACCGCACCGGCACCGCCGCCCGTGCGCTCGGCACCGGCCTGGTCGTGCTCGGCACCGGGCTGGCCGCGGTGGCCGGCGCCGCCGTCGGGGCGGCGTCCGGGGTGACCGGTCCGGCGATCGCCGTGCTCGCGCTGGCCCCGCTCTCGCTGGCCGAGCCGCTGACCGGGCTGGTGGGTGCGCTGCAGCGGCGGGGCGCGCTCGCCGACGCCCGCGCCCGCCTCGACGCCGTCCTCACCGCGCCGGTGCCGGCCGACCCCGCCGACCCGCTGCCCGTCCCGGCGCCGGTGCGGTCGCTGGCGACCGACGGCCTCACGGCCGGCTGGCCGGGCGGTCCCGACGTGCTGCGCGGGCTGACCGTCCAGGCGCGCGCCGACGAGGGGTGGCTGGTCGTGCGCGGCCGGTCGGGTGCGGGCAAGTCGACGTTCCTCGCGGTGCTGCTGGCGGCGCTGCGTCCCCGCTCGGGGAGCTACGAGCTCGGGGACGTCCCGGCCGACCGGCTGACCGGCGACGGCGTCCGGTCACGGATGGCGTGGCTGCCGCAGGAGGCGCACGTCTTCGCCTCGACGATCCGCGCCAACCTCGCCGTCGCCACCCCCCGTGGCGAGCTCACCGGGCCGGACGGCGAGGAGCGCATGCGCGCGGCGCTCACCGCGACCGGGCTCGGCGGGCTGCTGGCCGGCCTCCCGGACGGCCTGGACACCCCGGTCGGCGCCGGCGGGGCGGGGCTGTCGGGCGGCGAGCGCCGGCGGCTGGCCGCGGCCCGCGCCCTGCTGGCCGACCGGGACGTCGTGCTGCTCGACGAGCCGACCGCCCACCTGGACCCGCCGACCGCCGCCGCGCTGGTGCGTGACCTGCGGGCCGCACTGGCCGGCCGGGTGGTCGTCTGCGTGACCCACGACGACGACGTCGAGCGGCCCGGCGACACCGTCGTCCGACTCGGGGAACCGGTCGCCAGCCTGCGGAGCTGACCCGGGACGCCGCCTCGGTCAGGCCGCGGCGGCGTGCGACGGGCCGCCGGCGGCCGGCCAGGCGGGGGCGTGCGGCGCGCTCGGCAGGGCGCGGACCACCTCGAAACCGGGGCAGCCGGGCAGCTCCCGGTCGACGACGAGGGGAACGCCGGCCAGTCCCCCGAGGGCACCGTGCTCGACCACGGCCGCGCGGTCCCCCGGTGCGAGGTCGGCCAGCAGACGCTGGTACAGCTCGGGCCGGATGCGGATCTCCCGCGGCGGCGCCGCACGAGGATCACGGGCGGCGGCGAGCACGTCACCGGCGATGTCCGGCCGGGCCCAGTGCGTGTGGTGTGCGGGAACGGGAGCCGGCCCGCTCTGCCTGGAGCGGTCGGTGACCTCCGGCGGTACGTCGGAGGCCGGTCCCCTGGGGACGATGGCCTCGAACATGGTGGCCCTCCTGGGCGCTTGCCCCGTGCTGTTGTCAACGCCGGGGGTGGTGCAGGTATTGCGTACTCCAGAGGGCTGACGGTTCCGGCGTGATACGTCACGCCGGATCACCGACTCTCGTCGGCACCCTCGGGCAGGCTGCCGGCATGGATGCCTCCTTCACCGGTTCCGTGTTCCTCGGCATGAGCGTCGACGGGTTCATCGCCCGCCTCGACGGCGACCTCTCCTGGCTCATCGGCGGCGCGGAGGCCGGCGGCGCCCCGGACGACGGCGCCGGCGGCGACTTCGGCTTCGGCGACTTCGTCGCGGGCATCGACGCGCTGGTCATGGGCCGCGGCACCTACGAGGTGATCGCGCCGATGGACGAGTGGCCCTACCAGGGCAAGCCGGTGCACGTGCTCAGCACGACGTTGGCCGCCGACGCCGATCCGCGCATCACCGTGCACCGCGGGTTCGACGAGGCGGTGGCCGCCCTGACCGCGGCCGGGTGCCGGCGGGTGTACGTCGACGGCGGCCGGACGGTGCACGCCTTCCTGCGCGCCGGGCTGGTCGCCGACCTCACCCTGTCCCGGGTGCCGGTGCTCATCGGCTCCGGTCACACGCCGTTCGGCGAGCTGGCGGCCGACATCCCGCTGGAGCACGTCGGCACGCGCACCTTCCCCGGCGGCATGGTCCAGAGCTCCTACCGCGTGCTCCGGCAGGGGTGAGCCGACCGGCTCAGGCGGCGGGGACGTCCACGGGGACCTCCGGGCCCAGCCGGGCGCCCTGCAGCAGCCGCAGGTCGTCACCGGACCAGAAGCTGCCCGGGTCGTAGGCGTTCCGCGGCCGGCCGCCGCCGAGCAGCCCCATCGCGGTGTAGGTGGCAGCCACGAGCTCGGCGCAGAAGACCGTCTCGGCCGACGTGCGGCGGCGCAGCCGGCCGTTCATCCAGCCCGCGGCCAGTCCGCGGGTGGTGGGGAACGGCTTGCCGTCCAGGCGGGCGACGGTGCGCAGGACGGCGTCCTCCATCTCGGGGGTCACGCCGCCGTCGTCGGCCGGGCCGACGAGCTGCCGCAGCCAGGCCCGCTGCCCGTAGCGCTGCCGCCACGTGCGGACGGCGTCGGCGAGGTCGTGCAGCTGGACGCCGCGCTGGTGCTGCCCGGTCCAGACGTCGGGCAGCGACCTGCCGAGCTCGGCGTGCCACAGCAGCGGCGGCAGGTCCTCGAGCACCACCGCCATGCCGACGTGGTTCACCGGCGCGTTGGTGAGCGCCTGGATGGCGCGGTCGGCGACCGAGGCGCCCCGGAACACCCACACGTCACCGGTGCGGGTCAACTCGACCGCGTCGTCGAGCGGCAGCACACGGGGCGGAGGCACGCGGCTACGTTAGGGGACCGTGCGCCTCTGGAAGCTCCTCGGACTGGCCGGCCTCGCGGGCGTCGCGGCGAGCGGGGCGGTGCTCGCCCGCAACGAGCGCCAGCGTCGCGCGCACACCCCGGACGAGATCCGGTCCCGGCTGCGCCAGCGCCACGCGGCCCTGGCCGAGGTCCCCGACCCGGCGCCCGCAGAGGAGCGCACCGCGGGACGACGACGCCGGCTGCCCCGCCTGCTGCGCCGGCGCTGACACGCAGGGCGACCGCCACACCGGGGTTCCGGCCGATCTCCTTCCGGGAACGGGACGGCCGGCCCACACTGCACGCGCCCGCCGGTGTCGCCGGGCGCTGTCTGGGTCATCCGCTCGGCGACGCCGACGCGGTCGGCCGAACGCTCACCCCGCGCCGGCGGGCAGCGCCGGCCCCTCGTCCTTGAGCGCCACGCCGGACGCGCCGAGCTCGCGCGCGGCGGACAGCAACGCCGCCACCGTGTCGGCGGCCTGTGCGTAGGACAGCCCGTGCGGCGGCCGGACGTTCGACACGCAGTTGCGCTCGGAGTCCGCCCGCCCCGGCCGCGGGTCCCACGTCAGGTAGACGCCGAGGGAGTCCGCCGACGACAGCCCCGGCCGCTCACCGATGAGCACGACGACGGCCCGCACGCCGAGCGCCGCCCCGACCGCATCGCCCAGCGCCACCCGGGCCTGGTGCGCGACCACCAGCGGGGCGACAGTCCACCCGGACAGGCGCTCGAGCAGCGCCGTCGTCAGGCCGGCGGCGTGCTCGTGCACCGCCCGGGGGGACAGACCGTCGGCGATCACCACGGCGAGGTCGGCGTCGGCACGCGGCAGCGACGTCCCCTCGGCGAGCCGGCGGCCGAGGTCGGGCCGCTGGAGGTAGATGGCGCGGTCCGGCGCGGCGGAGTGCACCTCCAACACCTCGTGCGCAGGCAGGAGGTCGCGGACTACGCCCGGGTCCAGGGGCTGGTGCACCGCGTCGCGGGCGGCGGCGTGCGCGACCCGGAACTCCAGCTCCCGCGAGGTGGGCAGCGCGTCACCGGCACGGCCGAGCGCCACCCGGGCCCGGGTCGCGCGGCGCAGCACCGCCCACGGGTCGCCGTCGGGCGGCAGCGGCTGGTCCAGCGCCGAGCTCATGACGCCGCCGCCGCGAGGAGGGCCCGGACGGCGGGCGCGTCGGCGGTCAGCTCGCGTACCCGGCCGGCGTCGTCGAGCAGGTCCATCCGGGCCAGCCAGTCCTCGAACTCCGGCGCCGGGCGCACGCCGAGCACCGAGCGGGTGGTGAGGACGTCGGAGAAGGCCAGCGACTGGTAGTGCAGCATCACGTCGTCCGCCCCGGGGACCGCGATGAGGAACGTGACGCCGGCCGCCCCGAGCAGCAGCATCAGCGCGTCCATGTCGTCCTCGTCGACCTCGGCGTGGTTGGTGTAGCAGACGTCGACGCCCATGGGCAGGCCGAGCAGCTTGCCGCAGAAGTGGTCCTCCAGCCCCGCTCGGAGCACCTGCTTGCCGTCGTAGAGGTACTCCGGGCCGATGAACCCGACGACGGTGTTGACCAGCAGCGGCTCGAAGTGCCGGGCCACGGCGTGGGCGCGGGCCTCCAGCGTCTGCTGGTCGACCGGCCGCCCCTCGATGCCCCGGTGCGCGTCGGCCGACAGGGCCGACCCCTGACCGGTCTCGAAGTAGGTCACGTTGGACCCCACCGTGCCCCGGCCGAGCGCCAGCGCACCGGCGCGGGCCTCGGCCAGCAGGTCGAGGGTGACGCCGAAGCCGCGGTTGGCCGGCTGGGTGCCGGCGACCGACTGGAACACCAGGTCCACCGGGGCGCCCAGCTCCAGCGCCCGCAGCGTGGTGGTGACGTGGGCCAGCACGCAGGACTGCGTCGGGATCTCGTAGCGGCTGATCACCGTGTCGACCAGCTCCAGCAGGGCAACGGTCCGTGCCGGGGAGTCGGTGGCCGGGTTGATCCCGATGACGGCGTCCCCGCAGCCCTGCAGCAGCCCGTCGACGATGGACGCCGTCACGCCCAGCGGGTCGTCGGTCGGGTGGTTGGGCTGCAACCGGGAGGCGAGCCGGCCGGGCAGCCCAAGAGTGCTGCGCAGCCCGGTCACCACCCGCGTGCGGCGGCCCACGGCGACCAGGTCGGCGTTGCGCATCAGCTTGGACACCGCCGCGACCATCTCCGGGGTGAGCCCCGGGGCCAGGCCGCTGATCGCCGCCTCGTCCCCGGCGGCCGCCCAGGCCAGCAGCCGGTCGCGGAACTCCCCCACCGTGAGCGAGGCGACCGGCGCGAACGCGGCCCGGTCGTGCGTGTCGAGGACCAGCCGCGTGACGTCGTCCTCGTCGTAGCCGACCACCTGCTCCTCGAGGAAGGTGGCCAGCGGCAGGTCGGCCAGCACGGTCTGCGCGGCGACCCGCTCGGCGGCGGACTCCGCCGCGCAGCCGGCCAGGACGTCGCCGGAGCGGGCCGGCGTCGCCCTGGCCATCAGCTCGACCAGCGTCGGGAACTCGTACGTGTGGCCACCGAGCGTGGTGCGCCGCCGCGTCACCGCAGCCCCTCCTCCGCATCGGCCAGCAGCTCGAACTCCTCCTCGGGCGCCGACGCCACGAGGTGGTGGCGGCTGTAGAGGGCGAAGTAGGCGAGGAAGACCGCGTAGGCGCCCAGCGTCCAGAACGCCGCGGTGATGTCGACCAGGAAGGTGGCGGCCACCGCCGCGGCGGCCAGCACCAGAGCGACGCCGGTGGTGGCCACCCCACCCGGCGTCCGGTAGGGACGTTCGAGGTCCGGCTCGCGGCGGCGCAGCACGATGTGGCTGACCATCATGAGCACGTAGGACACCGTCGCCCCGAAGACGGCCATGTTGAGCAGCGTCGCGCCCTGGCCGGTCAGCGAGAGCACGAACCCGATCGCTCCCGGCACCAGCAGCGCCAGCATCGGCGCCTTGCGGGAGTTGGTGACCGACAACACCCGCGGCAGGTAGCCGGCGCGGGAGAGCGCGAAGGTCTGCCGCGAGTAGGCGTAGATGATCGAGAAGAAGCTGGCGACCAACCCGAAGAGCCCGGCGTAGTTGACCACCCGCGTGATCCCGTCCGGGGCGGCGGAGCCGGCGAGCGCGTCGACCGGCGGGTTGCCCGACCCGGCGATCGCCGCGGAGCCGGCCGCGCCCGGGGTGAAGACGAGCATGAGGACGGCGAGGACGACCAGCACGCCCATCGCCGCGACGATCCCGCGCGGCATCGAGCGGGCCGGGTCGCGGGCCTCCTCGGCGGCCAGCGGCACGCTCTCCACGGCGAGGAAGAACCAGATCGCGAACGGGAACGCCGCCCAGATGCCGATCAGCCCGTAGGGCAGGAACGACGAGGCGCCGGCCGCGTCGGTGGGCGCGATGTCGAGCAGGTTGCCGGCGTCGAACTGCGGGATGGCGCCGACGAGGAAGACCACCAGGCCGATCAGCGCGATGACCGTGACCACGAACATCGCCTTGAGCGCCTCGCCGACACCCAGGAGGTGGATGCCGATGAACAACGCGTAGACCGTCAGGTAGACCCACCAGCCGTCGGTGATGCCGAACAGCCCGAGGGACTCCACGTAGGCGCCGATGAAGGTGGCGATCGCGGCCGGGGCGATGGCGTACTCGATGAGGACGGCGATCCCGGTGGCGTAGCCGCCCCACGGGCCGAGTGCCCGGCGCGCGAACGTGTAGCCGCCGCCGGCGGTCGGCAGCGCCGAGCCGAGCTCGGCCAGCCCGAACACCATCGCGGTGTACATGACCGCCATCAGGACGACGGCGATCAGCAGGCCGCCGAACCCGCCCTCGGCCAGCCCGAAGTTCCAGCCGGCGTAGTCGCCGGAGATGACGGCCGACACACCGAGCCCGGCCAGCAGCAGCCAGCCCGCGGTCCCGCTGCGCAGTTGCCGTTTGTGCAGGTACCCCTCGTCGACACGCTCGGCCTCGACCCCGGCGTGGGATCGGCCGGCAGGGGGACGGGTGCCCGGTTCAGCGGTCATGTCTGACCTTCCGCGTCGGCCCCCGGCAGACGGGTGGGGTCAGCGTTCTCGCAGCACCGGAACCGGTCAACCCACAGCGCGGGGACGGAACACGCTGTTCACCGGCTTGCCGCCGAGAAACCGACCAGCACCTCGAGGTCGCGGACGTAGACCCCCGTTCCGTGACCGAACCCCGACACGACCGGCTGCAGGCGGGTGCCCAGCCCGGCCGCGGCGCGGGAGAGCACCGGAGGGGCGGCCGGCAACCGGACGTCCTCGCCGGCCAGGGTGAGCACCAGCCCCGCCGCGACGAGCGCCAGGACGGCGACCGTCCCGATGGCGGCCGACAGCCCCAGGTGCTCCGCGACCAGGCCGATGGCCGGCGGGCCCCCGAGCAGGCCCGTGTAGCCGACGGTGGTGGCCAGCGCGATCCCGCGGGCACCGCCGAGGACGCCGGCCCGCGCGATCGACAGCGGGAAGACGTTGGCCAGGCCCAGGCCGACCAGCACGAAGCCGGTGAGCGCCACGGGCAGGGACGCCGTCGTCACCGCGGCCGTCGCACCGGCGGCCGCCAGTAGCGCGCCACCGGTCAGCAGACGGCGTTCCCCCATGGCGAGGACCAGCCGGCTCCCGGCCAGCCGGCCACAGGCCATCGCGAGGGAGAAGCCCGCGTAGCCGCCTGCCGCGACGACCGGCGCCGCACCGAGGTCGGTGCGCAGCAGCAGCGCACCCCAGTCGGTCAGCGCCCCCTCGCCGTACGCGGTGCAGCCGGCGACGGCGCCCAGCACCACCAGGGCGGCGGTGGGCCGGCCCCGCTCGGGTGCCCCGCCGTCCGCCCGGCCCACCGACACCGCGGCGTCGGCACCGACCAGCGCGGGCGCCGCCCACGCCGTGAGCAGCAGTCCGGCGCAGGCGACCGCCACGAGGTGGACGGCCACGCCGGCCACGGCCGACGCCAGCCCACCGAGCAGCGCGCCGGCCAGGCCGCCGAAGCTGAACCCGGCGTGCAACCCCGACAACAGCGGCCGCCCGATCCGGGCCTCCACGGAGACACCGAGGGCGTTGGCGGCGACGTTGACCATGCCGGTCGCCGCCCCGAAGGCGAGCAGCGCCACGCACAGCGCCGGCACGGAGGTCGCCAGGGCGGGCAGCACGACGGCCAGGCAGACCAGGACGGCGGCCGCCGCGCTGACCAGGCCCGGGCCCAGTCGGGCGCACAGCGCGCCGGTCACCTGCATGCACGCCAGGGCCCCGAGGGAGAGGCACAGCAGCGCGACGCCGAGTGTGCTGTGCCCGGCGCCGACCTGCCCGGCCACGTCGGGCACGCGTGCTGCCCAGCTGCCGAACACGGCGCCGTCCAGGGCGAAGAGGGCCGCGACGGCGTACCTCAGCCGGTCCGGTGACGGTTCGGGCGCGGACGACCGCGCCGAGCGCACGAGGACGGCGACCGGCGTGCGGACACGCAGGACGAGGGCAGGAGGGGCCATGGGGACCTCACGGGAGCGGAGCCGGGCCACCGGCAGACGGGTGGCCGCGAGGGGCGGGGGAAGAGCACACGACCTCGGGCACCCGTCTTCCACGGTGCCAGGCCCGCCGCCTCCACGCCGCGCGGACGCGCGGCGTGGCCAGTGAGTGTCGCCACGCCGCGGCGGACTCACGCGACGTGCGACGTCTCGGTTGGGCACAATGTTTCCGGGACGCCGCGGCAGGAGGAGGAGTACGACCGGTGGGGACACCCGCGCACGACGACACCGATCTGGTGGCACTGCTGGCTTCCGGCGGGGACCTCAACTCCTTCCTGGGCGACCTCGTGCACCTGGCCGTGGGGCACACGCCGGCCGCCCAGGCCTGCGGGCTCACCCTGGCCCGGTCCAGCGGTGCGGTGACGGTCAACGCGACCGGGCCGCTCGCCCAGGAGGCCGACGAGCGCCAGTACGAGGTCGACGACGGGCCCTGCCTGCAGGCGATGCGCGAGGGTGTCCTCGTCCGCGTCGACGACATGACGGAGGAGACCCGGTGGGGCGACTTCCCGTCACTGGCGGTGCGGGTGGGCGTGCGCTCCTCGCTGTCCCTGCCGCTGGAGGTCGAGGGACGCAGCCGGGGCGCGCTGAACCTCTACTCGACGGAGCCCGCCGCGTTCGACGACGACGCCCGGGAGACGGCCGGCCGCTGGGCGGCCCAGGCCTCCGGCGCGCTGGCTGTGGCGCTGCGCATCGCAGACGGCGACGACCGGGCCGACCGGCTGGCCGGCGGCCTGGACACCCGGACGACGATCGGCCAGGCCATCGGGCTGGTCATGGCCCAGGAGCGGTGCTCCGCCGAGCAGGCGTTCGCCCTGCTGCGGGTGTCCTCGCAGCGGCGCAACGTGAAGCTGCGCGACGTCGCCGCCGCGCTCGTCGCGTCGTTCGAGGCCGAGCTGCCGGAGCGCCCCGACCGCTGGTGAGTGGCGCTCAGATCGCCCGCCAGGGTCCCTTCACGGCGTTCCCCTCCGGGCGGGAGGCGAACACGTTGCCCTGGGTGGGCTCGGCGCCGTCCCCGGAGAGGGCGAGGGACTTGAACAGCGGGCCGACCAGCGTGTCGTAGAGAGCCGGCAGCAGCCGGAAGCCGGCGACGACGACCGTGTTCGCGATGCCGGCCTGCACCAGCCGTCGCGGCCGGTCCAGCCGGGCCACCACCGCGCGGGCCACCCGCTCGGCCGTGTAGACCGGCGGGGGCGGCCGTCCGGTGCTGCCGGCCCACGTCGCGCCCTGGTAGTAGATGGGGGTGTTGACCCCACCGGGGGCGACGGCGGAGACGTGCACACCCGGAGCGTCGCGGATCTCCTGCTGCAGGGTGCGCACCAGGCCCAGCTGGCCCCACTTGGCCGCCGCGTAGGTGCCCATGAGGGGTGCGGTGACCGACCCGAGCAGCGAGTTGACCACCACCAGGTGCCCGGCGCCCTGGCGACGGAAGACCGGCAGCACCGAGCGGGCGACGTTCGCCGTGCCGTGCAGGCTGGTGTCGACGACGGCCTCGAAGACCTCGCGCGGGACGTCCTCGATGCGGCCGTAGGCCATCGTCTGCGCCGAGTGGACGACGACGTCGAGGCGGCCGAACCGGGTGAGGGCGGTGTCGACCACCTGCTGTAGCCCGTCGGCGTCGGTGACGTCGACGGCGCAGACGAGCACCTCACCGGCTCCCCGCTCCCGCGCCTCCGCCGCGGTCTCCTCCAGCGGCCCGCGGCCACGGGCGACCAGCACCAGGCGGGCGCCGCGACCGGCCAGGGTGTGCACGGTCGCCCGGCCGATGCCGCTGGAGGCCCCGGTCACGAGGACGGTCAGGGCGCGGGACGACTCGGCAGGCGGCGACATGGGGCTCCTCGGGCAGTGGCCGAGGGCTCCGCACAGCGCTGGACCGCCCCGGCTCGACGTGGCCGGGGCCCTACCCGGGCCGGCCGCCGCTCATGCGGGGGCGTCGGGCAGCACCCGGTACAACCAGCCCGGCCCGGTGACCGGGGTGCCCGCCGGCAACCGCGACCGCAGCCCGCGGTCGGCGGTCACCACCAGCATCGCGACGTCGTCCGCGGCGAGCGCGGCGGCCCGGGCGGCGAGGGCGTCGTCACCGCTGCCCCGGGCGCGCACGACGGTGACGCCGTCCGGGACGCGGACGTCCCGTGCCGCCCCCTCCACGACCACCACCAGCTCGCGGCACAGCAGCGTCCCACCCTCGGGTGCCCGGACCAGGCGCCCGGCCAGGGGCGCGAGGCGCCGCAGCAGCCGGGTGGTGGCGCCCGCGCGGTCGCGCCACCAGCCGTCGGGGCGCGCGCCGAGCATGTTGGCCACGTCGACCAGCACGACCGTCACCCCGCACCTCCCCCGCCCGTGCCGATCGCCCGCGCCGATCGTCCGCCCTGCTCCGCGCCGGTGCGCGGCGGGCGCGGCGGGCGGCGCCGTTTGTGCGGGTCCGACGGGGGAACCGACCGACCACGCTCCGCGCCCACCGGCGCGGACCACCCGGAGGAGGGCTCATGGCCAGCAGCGACCGGACCGCCCACGACCACGACGCCACGCACGGGGGCGTCACCACGACCCGCGAAGGCGTCGCCACGACCCGCGAGGGCGCATCGGCCACCCGCGGGGCCGCGCGCGACGCCGTGGCCGTCCAGCGCTCGCGCTTCGGCGGCATCAAGTGGGGCGCGGCCCTCTTCGGCTGGCTGTCGGCCAACGGGTTGGCGGTGCTGCTCATCGCGCTGCTGTCGGCCGCGGGCGTCGCGCTCGGCCTCACCCAGGGCCTGGACTCCCCGGACGACGCCGCGGCGCAGACGGACACGATCGGGATCTCCGGCGCGATCGCGCTGCTGGCGGTCCTCTTCCTGGCCTACCTCGCCGGCGGGTACGTGGCCGGTCGGATGGCCCGCTTCAACGGGCTGCGCCAGGGCGTCGCGGTGTGGCTGATCGGGCTGCTCGTCGTGGTGGCGCTGTCGGTCGCGGGCTACCTGCTCGGCCGGGAGTACAACGTGCTCGAGTCGCTCGGCCTGCCGCGGATCCCGATCGACGAGGGCACCGCCACCACCGCGGGCATCGTCACGCTGGTCGCCATGGTCGCCGTGACGCTGCTCGGCGCCGTCCTCGGCGGCCGGCTGGGAACCCGCTACCACCGCCGGATCGACCGCGCCGGCTTCGACGGCTGACCCACCGCGGGGCTGCCGATCGTCCCTGGCTGCTCCTACGCTGCGGCCATGTGCCGGAACATCCGCCCCCTGGCCAACTTCGAGCCACCGGTGACCGACGACGAGATCCAGGCCGCCGCGCTGCAGTACGTGCGGAAGATCAGCGGCACGACGCGGCCGTCGCGGGTGAACGCCGAGGCGTTCGACCGCGCCGTCGCCGAGATCACCGAGGTGTCGTCCCGGCTGCTGGGTGCCCTCGTGACGACGGCGCCGGCCAAGGACCGAGAGGTGGAGGCCGCCAAGGCGCGCCAGCGGGCGGCGCTGCGGTACGGGAGCTGAGCGTCCGCCCCGAGGGGTGCGGGATCTGATCGGGCACAACCGGTATGGCGGGGCCTCGGCGCGGGTAACGGAGCGGGACCTCGTCCCCCTCTCCTGGAGTACTCCATGGCCCGCAACACCCTGTCCCGCGCCATGCACGACGTCGGCCTCTCCGCTTGGTTCGGCGGCACCCTCGCCAACGCCGTCGCCCTCAACGCCGCCGCCGCGGAGGCCGGCGGCGCCCGGGACACCGGCCGGGTGGCCAACGCGGGCTGGGACCGGTGGACGCCGGTCAACGCCGCCGCGATCGGTGCACACCTCGCCGGCAGCGTGGGCCAGCTGCTCGGCAACCGTGGCCGGGTCGCCCGTCAGCAGGGCGTCGCGGGCATGAGCGTGCTGAAGACGGCGCTCACCCTCGCCGCCCTCGGCGTCACCGCGTACAGCCGGGTCCTGGGTCAGACCGTGTCCGGCGCCGGCGCCGTCCCGTCGCGGTCGGGCACCAAGCCGACCAAGCGGGCCAGGGCCGAGGTCGCCGCCGCCCAGGAGCAGCTGGACCGGCTGCAGTGGGTCGTCCCGGCACTGACCGGAGCGCTGGTGGTGGTGAGCTCCTACGCCGGCGAGCAGCAGCGGCCCAGCGAGGTCGCCCGCGGCCTCGCGCAGCGCTGATGGCGACCGGCCACACCCCGGGAGTCCCGTTGCCCCGGACCGCCTCCCCCACGCGGGGCGCCACCCGCTGCCCGCACTGCACCGACGGGCTGGGTCTTCCCCGACCGGTGGCACCCGGCTCCCGGCGGGACCGGCTGCGTTCGCACCCCAGCCTCGCGACCGCGTACCGCGTCACGGTCTTCGTGGCCGGGCTGCTGTGCGTTCTGCTCGGCGTCGCGCTCACCGTGCTGCCCGGACCGCTGACCATCCCGCCGGTGCTGGCCGGCCTGTGGGTGTGGTCCACCGAGTTCGAATGGGCCCGGCGGTTGTTCGCAGCGTTCCGGCGCAAGGCCCGCGACGCATGGCGGCACGCCCGCCAGCACCCCGTCAGCTCGGCGGCAGTGACGCTGGGAGGGCTGGCCGCGGCCGGCGTCGTCCTCTGGGCGGTGGGCCGGTTCGACCTGGTCGACCAGGCGACGACCGCGCTGGGCATGTGAGCCCGGCGAGCTGACCGGCCGGCAGACCGGAGCCGTCCCCCGCCCGGGTGGACCGATGTCTCTGCCGGCGTTCCCGCGGCCCGATGGGTGTCACCATCTCCGCCCCGGGGGAACGCCGGGTGGGCGACGTCGGGCGGGAGGCGGCATGGCGGAGACGCGAGCAGCGGACCACGGGGAGGACTCCCCCGGCGAGAGCCGCAAGGAGCGGGTGGACCGCGAGCTGCTGGAGTTGCTCAACGAGCTGCGCGTGGCCCTGCCCGGGGTGCAGTTCCTCTTCGCCTTCCTGCTGGTGGTCCCGTTCCAGCAGGGCGGCGACGACCTGACCGACTTCCAGCGCGACGTCTACTTCGTGACCCTGCTGGCCGCCGCCATCGCGACCGGGCTGCTCATCGCGCCCGCCGCCCAGCACCGGGTGCTGTTCCGGCAGCGCGACAAGGAGAACCTGCTGCGGCGCAGCCACCGGTCGGCGTTCGCCGGGCTCATCGTGCTGGCGATCGCCATCTGCTCGGCCGTGCTGCTCGTGACCGACGTCGTCTTCGACATGACTCAGGCGTGGGTGACCGCCGGCGTCGTCGCCGTCCTGCTGGGCTGGTGGTGGATCGCGGTCCCGTATTGGCAGCGGGGGCGCAAGAAGCAGGACGACCCCGGGGACGGGTGACGACTGGCGAGCTGGAGACGTGGGCGAACGGGGCTGCGCGGTCACCGGCCAGTTGGACCGTCACCTCCTCCCCGAAGCTGCGCCAGCTGCACCGGGTGCGCGCTGCGTACCGGCCGGCGCAGCAGGCCGAACGGGACACCGAAGGCGAGCAGGACGAGGCCGTAGCTGCGGAGCGCACGCACGGTCCGGATCCCGCGGGCGCCTCCGGCCGCCCCGGGTCGATGCCCGGCATTCACCCGGTGGGGTGCGCCGTCCAGTGCCCGAGCGCCCGGCAGATGGCGTCGACGACGACGTCGGGGTCCTCGTGTTCCCAGAACCGGAGCACGCGCCAGCCCGCCGACTCCAGCCACGCGTCCGTGCGGCGGTCGCGTGCGATGTTCCCGGCCAGCTTGGCGACCCACCAGTCGCGGTTGGCACGGGGGACGTGGCCGCACGTCGGGCAGGCGTGCCAGAAACAGCCGTCGAGGAACACGACGAGGCGCCGCCCCTTCCACACCAGGTCACCGCGGGCCCGGGTCTCCCGGCAGGGCCGGACGTCGACCCGGTAACGCACACCCCGTGCGTGCAACCGCCGCCGGACGGCGAGCTCGTGCGCGGTGTCGCGCCGCGGCTGCCTCCGGAACCGGGCGGCCACCACGTCGGACGACGGCGACGGTGCGGGGCCCGGGTAGCCGGGCCCCGGCCCAGCCGGCGCCTCGTTCTCCATGCCGTCCCCCCGCCGTCGACCTCCGCCGCCCATCGCCTCTGCCGGGCGGGTGACGCGACGGTCCCGTGTGAGTTCCCCGCGGCGCCGGCCGTGTGTCGCCTAGCCTGCGCGTCGTGAGCTCGCCGGTGGCCGTGGACTTTGCGCCGCCACGGCCGGTTCGCCGTTCCGGTGCACGGTGGACCCCGGTCGAGCTGCTGCCGCCCCTGGTCGTCGCCGTCCTCGGCACGGTGCTGCTCCTGCCGGGGCACGGCATGTGGTTCGACGAGCTGTTCACGGCCGAGGTCGGGCGGTTGCCGTTCGGCGAGATCGTGGCGGCGGTCGTCGAGGGCAGGGGGACGACGAGCTATCTGGTCGACGTCCCGCCGTCGTACAACGCCCCCTACTACCTCGTCGTGCACGCGTGGGCGTCGCTGCCTGGGCTCGGTGGGGACACCTCGTTGCGGGTGCTGTCGTTGCTGGCCACCGCGGGCGGGCTGGCCCTGGTGACCCGGGCGGTGACCCGGCTGGCGTCCCGGCCGGTGGGGGTGCTGGCCGGCGTGGTGCTGGCGGCGAGTCCGCTGGTGCTGGAGCAGGCGGTGGAGGCGCGCAGCTACGGGCTGGTCGTGCTGGCCACCGGCGGGGCGGTGCTGGGCCTGGCGCGGTGGCTGCAGGAGGCGCCGCGCGGGCTGGTGCTGTTCGGCCTGGCCGGGGCCGGCATGGGACTCATGCACTGGTACGCGGTGACCGCGCTGGCCGCGTTCGTGGTGACCGCGCTGCTGCTGCGCGGGTGGCGGGCCCTGCCGGTCGTGATCGCGGGCGCGGCCGCAGTCGTCCCGACCGCCGCGCTGGTGGCGGTGAACCTGCTCAACGGCACCGGGGCCCGCAACGCCGAGCACCTCCGGGACACCGGCGGCACACTGGCCGATCTCGCCGTCGAGGCGTGGGCGGGGGGGCGCACTCCCCTGCTCTACCTGGCTGTCGGCCTGGCGGTGCTCGGTGGGGTACGGGGGGCCGGGGTGCGGGTCCTGGGCGTCTGCTGGGTGCTGGTCCCGCTGGTGCTGCTGCTCGGCGCCGAGCTGGTGCGGCCCGTGTACCTGCCGCGTTACCTGCTCGCCGGGCTGCTCGGCCTCGGCGTGCTGGCCGCCGCCGGGGCGCTGGCGGTGCCGCGCGGAGCCCGGGCACCGGTGGCCGGCCTGCTCGTGGCCTGCGCACTGCTGGCCAGCTCGCCGCTGGCCGTCCGCGAGCCCCGAGAGCGCGCCGACGAGGTGGTGGCCTTCCTCGCCGCCCGTCACCGGGTCGGCGAGCCGGTGGTGGCGGCCGACCAGCGGTCGGCGACGGGACTGGACCACTACGTCCGGACGGCGGCGCCGCGGCTGCGGCCTGACGTCGTCCTGCCCCCGGACGACGCGCCGGCGACCGCCGATCGGGTGTGGCTGGTCCGCCGGATCATCGACGGCGACCCGGTACCAACCGACGACGACGGGATCCTCGAGTCCGCCGGGCTGCGGATGACCTCCGAGCGGGCGTTCCCCGCGGGCAAGACCGACCTCGTCGTGCAGCTCTGGGAACGCTGAGGCCGGCTCGAGCGCACGGGTGCCGCACGGCGCGTACGAACCGGCCGGCGGGACCGACGATGACCTGCTCATGCCGCGGTGCGGAGCAGTGGGCCGATGTGGATCTCGGTGCCCTGGGCGCCAGGTGCGCCATCGCCCGTCGGGTTGTCGCTGGACGCGGAAGCCGTGGTGGACCTCGGTGTGGTGCCGCTCGCACAACAGGGCGGAGTTGGCCAGGTTCGTCTCGCCGCCGTTGATCCACTCCAGCAGCTGGTGGACGTCGCACCAGTGCGTCGGGGCGCCGCAGCCGGTGAACACGCAGCCGCCGTCGCGGTGCTCGACGGCCCGGCGCAGCTGCGGGGTGACCACCCGTTTGTCCCGGCCGAGGTCCAGCGGCACGCCGTCGGGGGTCATCACGATCCGGGAGATGCTCGCGTCGCAGGCCACCCAGCGGGCGCGGGTGGCGGAGATCCGCGCCCCGAAGCCCAGCTCCGCCGCGCCCGGCCCGGTTGCGGGGTCGGCCAGGTCGTCGAGGTCGACGCGGACGACCACGTGCGGCTTCACCGTCCGCAGGATCGGCAGGGTGCCGGCGGCCAGGGCGTTGTCGCACAGCTGCACCAGGGCATCGCCCAGCTGCTGGGTGCGGGTCCGGGTGTCGCCGGCGCCGCGGCCGGCCTGCACCAGCGACTCCAGCGCCGCCTGCAGCCTCTCCCCGCCCACCGCGTCGAGCTCCAGCCGGCCGCTGATGCTGCCGTCGGGGTGCGTCGCGATCGTCAGCGAGCGGCCCTCGGTGGGGTCCGGCTCGGGCCCGTCGGGGTCCAGGCGGTCCAGGTAGTGCCGCACCGCCTGCCGCAGCTGCGCGTACGGCAGCGTCACCGCCGCCTGCGCGAGGGTCCGGTCGACCTCGCCCAGGTCCACGTTCTGCGCGGCGGCGGCGGCCCGGTGTTCCTGCCGGGTGATCGGCGCGATCACCGCGACTTGCTCGGCGGTCACGCGCCCGTCGGCGAAGGCCGCGGCCAGCGCGGGCAGCTGCGCCAGCGCCCGCCCGCTGCGCACGATCCGGCCCACCGCGGCCGCGGACAAGTGAGCGTGCCCGCGCAGCCAGGAGCCCATCGTCTTCAGCCCGTCGTGCTCGGCGGCCCGGATCGCCTCGCACTTCCGCACGCTGCGGGCGAGCTCCGCCGCCAGCCGGTTGTGCGCCACCAGCAACCCGCGCAACCGGTCCAGCAGCTGCGGGCCGAACACCGCGGACAGGTCGTCACCGGCCAGGGCGTCCAGCTCCGCCGTCAGACCGGCCACGACACCTCCCCGACCTCGTCGATCACTTGTTCGAAGTCTATCGGGT
This sequence comes from Geodermatophilus sabuli, assembly GCF_900215145.1. Lineage (GTDB taxonomy): Bacteria > Actinomycetota > Actinomycetes > Mycobacteriales > Geodermatophilaceae > Geodermatophilus > Geodermatophilus sabuli. The sequence continues at coordinate 420,819 of NZ_OBDO01000003.1, forward strand.
GTGGACGTGCCGGACTACCCGAATCCCCAGGTCGGACGGCTGTCCACAGATCCCGACGGGCGCTTGCGAAGCCGTAGGGAGGGGGCTCGAGCGACCACCACAGCCACCAGCCTCGGAGAGTCGCCCGTCAGCGGGGCTGCCGCAGGGCCCACGCCAGCGAGCGCGCCGACTGCGCCAGACGCGCCCGCCCGGTCCAGGCCGAGCGTCCCTCCGGCCGCACGTCCCGCACCACCGGCACGCTGGTCACCGGCCGGCGGGCCGCCCCGACGGCCAGCACGACGCTCGGCGCCGCCGCGGCGAGGACCGCGTCGAGGACCACGGCCCGCACCGCCGGACCCATGGCGAGGAAGGCGCCGGCGTCCGGCGGCAGGCCGGTGAGCCGCGCGGCCACCCGGCGGTGCGCCGTCCCGCTGAGCCGGCGGACCCGGGACTCATAGGCGCCCCGGCGTCCCGCGAAGACCGCCTCGACGTCACCGGCGGCCAGCCGGTCCAGCAGCAGCGGCACCGCCTCCGGAGGGTCCTGCAGGTCGGCGTCCAGGCACACCCAGACGTCGGCGTCCGGTTCGTCCGCCAGCCCGTGGGCCAGCGCGGCGTGCTGCCCGCCGTTGACCTCGAGCACGGTGACCGCGATGCGGGGATCGGCCGCGCTCAACCCGCGCGCGACGCGCGCGCTGTCGTCGGGCGAGGCGTCGACGACCAGCCGCAACCGCCAGGAGCGGCCCTCCAGCGCCGCGGCCAGCCGCTGCGCGAGCGGGACCAGCGTCGCCTCGTTGCGGTAGACGGGGACGACGACCGCCACCCGGGGCGGCGCGCTCACGCGCGCCACCGACAGGGCACCACCCGGGAGCGCGCCCGGACCGCCCGGCCCTCCGACCGCCCGCTCACGCGCCCGCTGCCCAGGCCCGCCGCAACCCCTCGGCGAGGTCCACCGTCGGCCGCCAGCCCAGCAGCAACGCCGCCAGCGACGGGTCGCTGACCCAGCAGTCGGTGTCCCACTCCCGACCCGGGTGGGCGCCGGGCCGCGTCCCGATCGGCCGCCCGGTGACCCGCGAGGCCACCTCCACCAGCTCCTCGGTGGAGGTCTGCACGCCGGTCCCCAGGTTGAGCACCTGCCCCGGAGGGAGGCCGTCGGCGAGCGCGGCGCGGACGCAGGCGTCGACGACGTCGCCGACCCACACCCAGTCCCGCCGGCTCACCCGCGCCGGCAGCGGGACGACCGCGCCCGTCCGGGCCGCCGCCAGCACCACCGGGACCAACCGGGTGGGGTGGTCGCCGGGCCCGTACACCTGGAACGCCCGCAGCACGGCTGCCCGCACCCCGCGCTCGGCGGCGGCCGCCTGCAGCAGCAGCGAGCCGGCGGCCTTGGTCGCGCCGAAGAAGCCGCGCGGCCGCAGCGCGGAGTCCTCGGCCAGCGGCACCGGCGCGGCGGCGTACTCGGTCGAGGACCCCAGCCGGACCACCGCCCGGCAGCGCGAGGGCAGCGCGTCGACCAGCCACGGGCTGGTGTTGACCGCGACGGTGGCGGCCCGCTCCGCAGGCGTCGCCTTCGCACGACCGGCGGCGAGGGAGAACACGACATCGGGGGCGGCGTCGACCACCGCCGCGGCGCCGGCGACGGGATCGGCGAGGTCGACGTCGGCCCGGGTCAGCGGGACGACGTCCCAGCCGTCGGCGCGCAGCCGGGCGACGAGGTGCCGGCCGACGAACCCGCCGGCACCGGTGATCAGCGCCCTCACGCCGACTGGGCCACCGGGACGCCGGTCACCGCGGCCCCGAAGTCCGCCCGGCGCGCGGCGGCCTCCGCGGGCGTCGCGGAGCGCAGGACGTCCAGCGCGGCCAGCAGCCGCGGCACCTCGACGAACGGGTCGCGGCCGGCCATGTCCGCGGTGAACGAGCGGCGCAGGAAGGTGAACCCCGTCCCGAGGCGGACCAGTTCGGCGGCCAGCAGGTCCCCGGGCACCGGGTAGCCGCCCCCGGGCAGGGTCAGCCCGCCGACGCCGAAGGGCCGGTCGCCGACGACCGCCCGGACGGCGTCGACGGTGCCGTCGACCAGCGGGGTGAACAGCTGGGTGGCGCGGCGGTCGATGCGCAGGTCGTTGAGGCCCACGTAGACCCGCGACAGCGGCCGGCGGGCCAGGTCGGCGGCGCGGGCGACGGCGTCCTGCGTCTCGACCAGGATGCCCAGGCCGCAGCGCCCCGCGACCAGGTCGAGGGTGCGGTCGACCTCCTCGGTCGTGCGGACCATCGGCAGCATCAGCTCGTCGGCGCCGCGGGCCACCGCGTCGTCCACCTCGCCCGCCGTCCACGGGCCGTAGCCGTTGAGCCGGCACAGCAGCCGACCGTCGGTCGCCGCGCGCATGCGGCTGAGGTCCTCGGGGCGGTCGGCGTTGATCTGCGTTCCCTCGCCGGCCTGGCGCCGGTGCTTCCCGCGGCGTTCCCAGTCGACGACGATCCCGGCCGTGCCCGCGGCGACCACGTCGGCACCCCACGACGAGTCGACCGAGAAGAGGAAGAGGTCCATCGAGTGAGCGTAGGCACACCTAACCCGTTTGCGGGTCGGTCAGCGCACGCCGTCCGGGATCGGCACGGCCCCGGTCACCGGGAACGGCAGCGCGGCGCCGACGACGGTGACCGAGACGTCGTCCCCCGCAGACGGCAGGTCCCGGCCCTCCGACCGCGCGCTGAACGTGGGACCGGAAGGCAGCTGCAGCCGGACCCGGGCGTCGTGACCGAAGAAGTCGACGCCGCGCACCCGCGCCGTCGGGCCACCGGCTCCGGGCGCCCCGAGCCGCAGCTGCTCGGGGCGCAGCAGGACCCGCGCGAGCCCGTCCCGGCAGTCGCGGTCCAGCGGCAGGACGCCGAGCGCCGAGTACGCGAGCCCGTCCCGGACGTCCGCGTCCAGGACGACGGACTCCCCCACAAACGTCGCGACGTCGAGGTCGCGCGGGCTGCGGTAGAGGGTGCGGGGGTCGGCCAGCTGCACCAGCCGGCCGGCGCGCAGCACGGCCACCTCGTCGGCCATCGACAGCGCCTCGGCCTGGTCGTGGGTGACCAGCACCGCGGTCGCCCCCGAGGCGGACAGCGCCTCGACCACCGCCTGCCGCGTCTCCTCCCGCAGCGAGGCGTCGAGGGAGGAGAACGGCTCGTCGAGCAGCACCAGCGACGGCTCGGGCGCCAGGGCGCGGGCCAGCGCCACGCGCTGCTGCTGACCGCCGGAGAGCTGGTGCGGCGAGCGCTGCGCCAGCGCCGGATCGAGGCCGACGAGGCCGAGCAGCTCCCCCACCCGGCCACCGTCGCGCCGCTGCCGCCGTGGCAGACCGAAGGCGACGTTGCCGGCGACGCTCAGGTGCGGGAACAGCCCGCCCTCCTGCGGCACGAACCCGATGTGCCGGCGGTGGGCGGCGACGCTGCGGTCCGGACCGGCCACCAGCCGACCGTCCAGCTCGATCGTGCCGGTGTCGGGGTCGTCGAAGCCCGCGATCAGCCGCAGCAGCGTCGTCTTCCCGCAGCCGGAGGGGCCGAGCAGGGCGGTGAGGCCACCTTCCGGGACACGCAGGTCCACCCCGGTGAGCACCGGGGTGGAGCCGTAGGACTTCGTCACACAAGTGACGGTCAGCGCGCTCACGTGGTCGGGTCCTCGGCGGGCATCAGGTGGTCAGACCTCTCCGGGCGTCGTGGGAGAGCAGGACGGTGGCCGGCGCCGACAGCAGCACCATGACGACGGCGTAGGGCGCGGCCGCCCCGTACTCCAGCGCGCTGCTGGCCGACCAGAACGCCGTCGCCAGCGTCGTCGTCCCGGTGGGGGCGAGCAGCAGGGTGGCGGTCAGCTCGGTGACGACGGCGAGGAAGACCAGCGCGGCGCCGGCACCGATGCCGGGGGCGAGCAGCGGGAGCGTGACGCGGCGCAGCCGGTCGGGGGCGGAGGAGCCGAGCGAGGCGGCGACGTCGTCGTAGAGCCGGGGCGACTGCTCGACCGCGGAGCGCACGGGCACGATCGCGCGCGGCAGGAAGAGGATCGCGTAGGCGGCCAGGAGGACCGGCACGGTCTGGTAGACCCACGGCGTCACGTCGATGGCGATGGTGACCAGCGCGAGCGCGATGACGATCGCCGGCACCGAGCTGCCCAGGTAGGTGCTGCGTTCCAGCAGCGTGGTCAGCCGGCCGCGGGCGCGCACCGCCAGCCAGCCGGTCGGCAGGGCCATCGCGGTGGTGACGGCGGCGGCCGCCGCGGCCAGGCCCAGCGTCGTCCCCGTGGTGGTGACCAACGCGCCCACCTCGAGGTCGGTGGACGAGCCGCAGACCAGCCACGTGCCCAGGCTGCCCAGCGGCACCACCAGGGACAGCCCGACCAGGACCGCGAGCGCCAGCAGCGACGGGAGGGTGAGCGCGCCCAGCCGCACCGGCCGGCCGGTCCGGGCCACCCCGGCGCCGGTGCGGGCGTAGCCGTGCCGGCCGCGCAGCCGCAGCTCGGCCAGCAGCAGCGCCAGGCACAGCAGCACGAGGACGCCGGCGAGCGTGGTGGCGCCCGGCCCGTTGAAGGTGGCCCGGTACTGGTCGTAGATCGCGGTGGTGAAGGTGGCGTAGCGCAGCATCTGCAGCGCGCCGAACTCCGCGAGCACGTGCAGCGCGACGAGCAGGCTGCCGCCGAGCAGCGCCACCCGCAGCTGCGGCAGCTGCACCCGCCGGAACACCGCCCAGCCCGACAGGCCCAGGCCGCGGGCGGTCTCCTCCAGCGCCGGGTCCAGCCCGCGGAAGGCCGCGACCACCGGCAGGTAGACGAACGGGAAGTAGGACAGGGTCACGACCAGCAGCGCGCCGGCGTAGGTGTCCAGCCCCGGGAGCACGGAGATCCACGCGTAGCTGGTGACGAACGCCGGCACCGCCAGCGGCGCGACCAGCAGCACGTGCCAGGTCCGCCGTCCGGGCAGGGCGGTCCGCTCCACCAGCCACGCCGCACCGACCCCGAGGGCGGCGCACAGCAGCACCGTCCCGCCGACCAGGCGGGCGGTGTTCCAGAGCAGCTCGCCCACCCGCGGGCGGAACACCAGCTCCCGGATGCCGCTCCAGCCGACGTCGACGGTCGAGACGACGATGTAGACCAGCGGCAGCAGGGTGAGGGCGGCGACGGCCGCGGCCAGCACGAGCGGCACCGGCGTCCGACGCAGCCGCGAGCGCGCGCGGACGGGGCCGCGGGGCACCGGGCGCTCCGGCGTCCCGGGCCGGGTGGCCGGCGACGCGGGTGCGCTCAGAGCAACCCCACCTCCTGCATGAGCTCGGTGACCCGTCGCTGGTCCAGCGACCCCGGGTCGACGTCGGGCGCCTGCAGTTCCTCCAGCGGGGGCAGCGCGTCGGCGGAGGCGACGCCGGTGCCGACGGCGTACTCGAGCGCCGAGCTCTCGGCCAGCTTCCGCTGCGCCTCCGGACCGGTCAGGTACGCGACCAGCTGCTGGGCCTCCTCCGGCTGGTCGGTGGAGGCCAGCACGCCGGCGCCGGAGACGCTCACGAAGGCACCGGGATCGCCGTTGCCGAAGAGGTGCAGCCGTGCGTCGTCGCCCTGCAGCGCGTTCTCCGCCTGGTCGCGGTACCAGTAGTAGTGGTACATCACGCCGGCGTCGATCTCGCCCTCGTCGGCGGCGCGCATGACCGCGGTGTTGCTCTGGTAGACGTCGGCGTTGTGCTGCAGCCCCTCCAGCCAGGCCCGCGTGGCGTCCTCCCCGCGCAGGGCGAGGACGGCGCTGACGATCGCCTGGAAGTCCGGCCCACCGGCGGCGATGCCGATGCGGCCCTCCCACGCCGGGTCGGCGAGCTCCATGATCGACGCCGGCAGCTCGGCCCCGGGCAGGGCGGCGGGGTTGTAGACGAGCACGGTGGAGCGCGCGGCGAAACCGGTCCACGTGCCCGACGACGGCCGGAACCGCTCCCCCACCTGGTCCAGCGTCGACTGGTCCAGCGGCGCGAGCAGCCCCTCGTCGTCGAGGATGTCGATCGAGGGGCTGTTCTCGGTGAGGAAGACGTCCGCCGGCGACGCCTCGCCCTCCTGGACGATCTGGTTGGCCAGCTCGGCGTCGTTCGCGTCGCGGAACTCCAGCCCGATGCCGGTCTCGGCGGTGAAGCCCTCGAGCATGGTGCGCACCAGGCTCTCGTGCTGGGCGCTGTAGACCGTCAGGGTCTCGGCGCCGGCGGCGTCGTCGGAACCGCACCCGGCGAGCACCCCCACAGCAGTGAGAGCGGTCAGTGCACTCGCGGTCACCCGCCCGAACCCGTCCACGCATGGCCCTCTCTGATGAGGTGAGGCTGCCCTGACCAGAAGGTGTACCACGGGAGGTGGCCGAGCGGCCGGGCCCGATGAGCTACAACTTCGGGCATGACCGCCGCCGCACCCCTGCTCCGCACCGCCCGCTTCGCGCAGCTGACGCCGTTCGAGGTCTACGCGCTGTGCCGGCTGCGGGTCGACGTCTTCGTCGTGGAGCAACAGTGCCCCTACCCGGAGCTGGACGGCCGGGACGTCGAGCCGGCCACCGTGCACCTGTGGTTCGACGACGACGGCGCGGTCGCGGCCACGATCCGGGTGCTGGACGACGGCGACACCCGCGCGATCGGGCGGGTCGCCACCGCAGCGACGCACCGCGGTCGCGGGCTGGCCGCCGAGCTGATCCGCGCCGGCATCGACCTGTGCGACGGGCACCCGATCACCCTCGGCGCGCAGGCCCACCTCGAGGGCTGGTACGAGCGGTTCGGCTTCCGGCGCAGCGGCCCGGGCTACGTGGAGGACGGCATCCCGCACGTCCCGATGCGGCGCGCCGCCACCCCCTGAGAGAGCGCGAGGTCAGGCCTCCCGGGGTCGGCCGCCGCCGTCCCGGGGCGGGGCGTCGCGGCCGCGGTCCCCGCGCAGCCGGTCGGCGACCGCCGGGGAGACCCGGCCCAGCTCGGCGAGCACGCCGTCGCTCTTGTGCACGTTGCTCGACCACACCGGCTCGGGGTGGGTGTCGACGCCCGCGGCGACGTCCTCGGCGGTGCGCAGCTTGGCGACCTTGTGCACGAGCACCCCGAAGCCGACCTTGGCCACGACGTCGGCCACCGAGTAGCCGACCTGCATGGCGGTGAACCAGGCCGGCGTGACGTCGGCGAAGACGGGGACCGCGTAGACCAGCGGGTAGATGCCGAAGCTGCTCAGCAGCACGATCGTCGCGTTGCGCAGGCTCGCCGCCGCCTCGGGGCCCATCGTGGGCAGTGACCGGCGCACCGCGCCGATGAGAGCCACGTACAGGTAGGCGAAGAAGACCGTGCTGACCAGGCCCCACCCGACCAGCGCGAGGGTGTCGCGGCCCTGGTCGACGACCTGCGCGCCGACGTACCCCGTGACGATCATGAGGAAGGCCGCCGCCATCGTGGTGAACCGCAGCCGCCGGGCGGCCGCGCCGGCGATCGAGCAGACGGCGAGCAGCTCGACGGTCAGCAGCGGCACCGTGACCGACCAGTCGATGAAGCGGGTGCCCTCCGTCGTCCGCGCCTCCTCGTTCGGCACGAAGACGCCGCCCTCGAACCGGAACCCGCTGTCCCAGTCGAGGTGGAGGAGCAGGTAGGCGACCGTCGCGACCGCCGCCAGGCACACGGCCGCGTACGACGACGGCCGGTAGCGGGCGGAGACCTCGTCCCGGCTGATCCAGGAGTAGAGGAGGTAGGCGAACAGCGCGAACCCCGCGCCGAGGATGGCCAGCTGCACCACGTCGTAGAGCCCCGGCGACATGGTCTGCAGCTCGGGCACGGGCGGGTCGTTCGGGTCCACGGGCCACTCCGCGAGCAGGGGGACGGACCGGGGGGCGCTACCCGTGCGCACGCGCGGCCCAACCCCGCCGGACCCGGCACCGTGCGCCGGGGTCGGGCACGATGCCCCGGTGGACCCCTCCGAGCTGCTCCGGACGGCGGCGACCCGGCTGGAGACGCTGGCCGCCCGCACCACACCCGGCGACTGGCGGACCGCCGGGCTCCTGGCCACCCGGCCGGAGGTCGTCGCCACGCTGGCCGGCGGCGGCACCGAGCACGTCGCCGAGGCCCGCGCCGCGACCGGTACGTGGATCGCCGCGCTCTCCCCCGCGCTCGCCGCCCCCCTGGCGGCCTGGCTGCGCGCCGCGGCGGACGACCCGGTGACCCCGGAGGCCGAGGCGTTCGCGCGGGCGCTGCTGAGCCGGCTCGGCTGACCGCTCCCGCGCGGGGCCCGGTACCCCCGTGGCACCGGGCCCCACCCGCGGTTCCCGGAACTCTATGAGACGTCCCCGTTCTGTTTCCTGTCGAGCCGTCGTCGTCGGCCGGCCCCCCACCCACGAGGACGGCCTGGAGCGGGCCGGCGCCGACGGGCGGCGCGGTCAGCCGCAGCCGGCGGCCCGGTCGAGCAGCAGGGCCCGTTCCCGCTCGTTGCGGGTGAGCGACGCGGCCCGCTCGAACTCGCGCCGCGCCTCCGCGCCGCGGCCGAGCTGCAGGAGCAGGTCCCCGCGGGCCGCGGGCAGCAGGTGGTAGCCGCGCAGCGCCGGCGCGCCGGTGAGCTCGTCGACGAGCTCCAGCCCGGCGGCGGGGCCGTAGGCGCGCGAGACCGCGACGGCGCGGTTGAGCTCCACGACCGGGGAGGGCTGCAGCTCCGCCAACGCGTCGTAGAGCGCGGCGATGCGCACCCAGTCGGTCTCCTCCGCCGTCCGGGCGCGCGCGTGGCAGGCCGCGATGGCCGCCTGCAGCCCGTAGGGACCCAGACCGGTGCCGCTCCCCTCCGCACGGCGCAGCGCGGCCAGCCCCCGGCCGATGAGCACGTGGTCCCACCGGCCGCGGTCCTGGTCGAGCAGCAGCACCGGCTCGCCGCCGGGACCGGTGCGGGCGCGGATGCGGGAGGCCTGCAGCTCCATGAGCGCGACCAGCCCGTGGACCTCGGACTCCCCCGGGGTCAGCGCGGCGAGGATGCGCCCCAGCCGCAGCGCCTCCTGGCAGAGCTCGGGCCGGGTCCAGGACTCCCCCGCCGTCGCCGCGTAGCCCTCGTTGAACACCAGGTAGACGACCTCGAGCACCGAGGTGAGCCGGGCCGCGAAGTCGTTCCCGGTGGGCATCTCGAACGGCACCCTCGCCGCGGCGAGGGTGCGCTTGGCCCGGACGACCCGCTGCGCGACCGTCGAGCCGGGCACCAGGAAGGCCCGGGCGATCTCGTCGGTGCCGAGCCCCCCGACCAGCCGCAGGGTCAGGGCCACCCGGGCCTCACGGGAGAGCACCGGGTGGCAGGCGATGAAGACCAGCCGCAGCAGGTCGTCCTCGACCACCTCGTCCAGCGCCCTGTCGATGGCCGAGGCCCAGTCCGGCTCCTCGGTCTCGGTCAGCTCGCGGCCGAGCTCGACGGTCTTGCGCTCCAGCCGCTGCGCGCGCCGGAAGACGTCGACCGCCCGGTGCTTTGCCGTCGCCATGAGCCAGGCCGCCGGCTTGTCGGGGACGCCGGTCCGCGGCCACCGCTCCAGCGCGGCCACCAGCGCGTCCTGCGCCAGCTCCTCGGCCAGGCCGACGTCCCCGGTGACCCGGGTGAGGGCGGCGACGAGCTTGGCGGACTCGATCCGCCAGACGGCCTCGACGACCCGGGAGGTCGTCGTCCCGCCGCTCACCGCCGCCCGCCCGGCCGTCAGGACTGCTGCTGCTCGACGGCCGCCCGGATCCGGTCCTCCTGCTCGCGGATCTCCGGCGTGTAGGCCGCACCGAAGTCGTCGGCCTCGAAGACCTGCCGGACCTCCACCTCGCCGTCGCGGAACGGCGCCCGCCGCACCCACTCGAGCACCTCCTCGCGGGAGCTCACCTGGAGGACCCAGTAGCCGGCCACCAACTCCTTGGTCTCGGTGAACGGGCCGTCGACGACCGTGCTCGACCCGTCCCGGGCGTAGCGCACCCGCAAGCCCTTCGAGCTCGGGTGCAGGCCCTCGCCGGCCAGCAGGACGCCGGCCTTGACCAGCTCCTCGTTGTAGGAGCCCATCTCGGCGAGCTCCTGCTCGGTCGGCAGGACGCCCCGTTCGCTGTCCTCGGACGCCTTGACGATCACCATGTAGCGCATCGCGGTCCCCTCCTCGGGCGAGCGGTCGGCGGCCCCGTCGGCCGGCGGTCGACCGCCCCTCACTGACACGTCGAACAGCAATCGCACAGATCGACACGGCGGACCAGACGTTTTCGCGCCGGTCGCGCCGGTCGCGCCGGCACCGGGTCGGCGCGGGCCGGGCCGGGCCGGGCGGTGAGGTCAGCGATGGTCGGTGACGAAGCGGGTGATCTCCGCCGCGAGGGCGGCCTCGGCGCCGCCGTACTCATGACCGGCCCCGGGCAGCTCGACACAGCGCCGGTCGGCGACCGTCATCCGCTCGTAGAGCGCGCGCCACGCCTCGACCCGCGTCTCCGCGCCGCCCCAGGCGAGCAGCAGCGGGGACGACGACGCGTTGCAGCCGTCCAGCCAACGGTCCGGGCGCTCGGCGAGACGCTCGAGCAAGGAGGCGGCCGAGATCGCGAAGTACCAGGCGGGCACGGGGATCAGCAGGTGGCCCTCGCCGCGGTCGACGAGCTCCTGCGCCTGCACACGGGCCCGCTCCAGCGCCGCGTCGTCGGCGAACCACGCCGACAGCGGGAAGCGCACGGACGTCAGCGGGGACAGGAAGACCCGCCCGGCCACCTCGGGGCCGGGGGCCCAGTCGCCGAGGAAGTAGCCGCCGGCGGAGTGGCCGACGACGAACACCGGCAGCCCGGTCCGCTCCCGCAGCCAGGCCACGCCGGCGCGCAGGTCCCGGGGCCCGTCGTCGAGCCGTTCCCACATGCCGCCGGAGGCGGCCTCGGCGCCGGTGGCGATGCCCGCGGCGTCGCCGAGCCGGCTGTAGCCCAGGTCGTGGCAGCGCAGGTTGAGCGCCAGGTGCACGAACCGCTCCGGCGCGACCAGCGGCGGGAGGGTGCGCGACGGTCCGGAGTAGCAGTTGCCGCCCTTGCCGTGCACGTGCAGCAGCGCGGCCTTGGGGCGCGCCGGCGGCGGGTACAGCAGCCCCTGGAGCAGCTCGCCGTCCTCGGCCGGGAGGTCGACCAGCTGCGGGCCGCCGGTGGGCAGGCCGGACACCGTCGTCATCGGATCCCCTCGTCGGGAGACGGCGTCCCCGGTGCGGCGTCGGCGCCGCACCGGGGACGTGCGGTCAGTCGTCGAGGATGACCTCGTCGTAGTCGATCTCCGCGTCCAGCAGCCCGTACCGGGTCATCAGCTCGCCGGTGAGCTCGATCGACTCGCGGTCGTTCTGGCCGCGCCACTGGATGAGGTTGATCTGCTCGGCGAGCGCCGGGTCGAGCTCGGTGAGCTCGGGCAGCGCGGCCCGGAAGGCGTCGGGGTCCTCCCGGATGTCGTCCGCGGTCGCCTGCACGGCCCGGCTGAAGGCCGCCACGACGTCGTCGCCCACCCGGGCGACGGTCTGCTCGGTCATCACCATGGTGCCGATCTGCATGCCCGGCTCGATCGCGTGCCACGGGCGGGCGACGACGCGCAGCCCCTGGTTCTGCCCGATGGTCGCGAACGGCTCGATGACGATGCCGGCGTCGACGTCGCCGCGGTCGATCGCGGCCAGGATGTCCGGGAACGGCAGCTCGACGGGGCTGATCGCGTCGGGGGCCAGGCCCTGCTGCTCGAGGATGCTGCCGATCGCCAGGTCGTTGACGTTGCGGAGCGCGTTGACCCCCATCCGGATGCCGTCGAAGTCCTCCGGGCCCTGGATCGGGCTGTCGGCCCGCACCAGCACCGCCGCGAAGTCGCCGTCGGCCTCCTCGGAGGTGGCGCTGCCGGCGGCGACCATCCGGATCGGCAGGTCGGCCCCGATGCTGGTCAGCGTCGAGACCAGGTCCAGGCCCAGGACGTCCATGTCGCCCTGCACCAGGGCCGGCACGGTCGAGGTGCCACCCCCGGGGTTGACCCGGGCCTGCAGGTCGATGCCCTCGTCCTCGAAGTGGCCGCGCTGCACGCCGTAGCTGACGAAGGCGAACGGGCTGCCCGGGGTCTCGGCCATGGTCAGCGTCGTCAGGCCGCCGTCCCCGCCGCCGGTGGCGCCGGAGGCGTCGCTCGATCCCCCCTCGTCGGACCCGCCGCACGCGGCAGTGGTCATCAGCACGGCGGCGGTCACCAGCGCCCAGGCGGCTCTCGAGGACTTCATCCGGTCTCCTTGGAGGTCGTTCGGGACGCCGACCAGCGCGGACGGCGCGCTGTAACGTACGTCACTGTTCTGCTGACGACAATCACTGTCGACGGAGTTCCGCCAGGTCGAACGATGGGTCACTTCAGGGAGAAGTGCACCCAGCGCTTGCCCTCTTCCAACCCGGCCAGCTCACGCCCGGCGGACTGCATGACCAGCGGCGAGGACGACACGTGCTGGGTGCCGCCGTGCACGTCGCGGAACAGCCGCTGCATGGTGCCCCGGCGCAGCGCGTCGGTCCCGGCCGAGGTGTAGGCGAACTGGGCGATGCCGGCGACGGAGAACGTGGCGTTGTGCAGCGCCACGCGGTTGAGCGTGTGCAGCCGCAGCGGGATCTCCGCGCCACGGGCCAGCGTCGCCTCGATCTCCTCCCACACCTCGTAGAGCAGCGCCTTGGCGGCGCGCAGCCGCACCTCGGCGTCCGCGAAGTGTTCGGCGAAGGCGACGGTGTCGGTCTGCGCCCCGGGCCGGCCGGCCTTGGCGCGGACCACGGCGGCCAGCTCGTCGAGCACCCGGCGGCCGACGCCGAGCACCCAGCCGCCGTGGTTGATGCTGGCGAAGTTGCCGATGCCGATCCGGTACAGGTCGCCCCCGGTGACCGGCTCGGTGCTCAGGGAGGGGTAGCTGTACTCGATCGGGACGAAGCAGTCCTCGAGCGTGTAGTCGATGCTGCCGGTGCCGCGCAGGCCGAGGACGTCCCAGTTCTCGATGAAGGTCACCTGCTCGACCGGCACGATGAAGAACCGGGTCTGCCCGGTCTCGGCGTCCAGCGCCGCGGTGTGCAGGTGGGTGCAGTGCTTGATGCCCGAGGCGAAGGACCACTCGCCGCTGATCCGGTGCCCGCCAGGCACCGGGACGGCGCGACCGGGCCTGGTCCCCTGCCCCGCGATGCCCAGCCGCGGGGTGGCGAACAGCTCGCGGGCGGCGTTCTCGCCGAAGAACGCCCCGGCCAGGCCGGTCGCCAGGCCCATGGCCATGGTGACCCAGCCGGTCGAGGGGTCGGCGTAGGAGAGGGTCCGGAACAGGTCCATCGCCTGCCGCGGCGTCATCTCCGCGCCGCCGAGCTCCCGCGGGGTGAAGACGCCGATCGCGCCGATGTCGTACAACGCCTCGACGACCGGCTCGGCGATGCGGCCCGTGCGGTCGTTCTCGTCGCCGTGGCCGTCGATCAGGTCGTGGAGCCCCTCGGCCGCATGGAGGACGACGGACGGCGTCCCCCCGGTGGACACCGGCTGCTCCTGCACCGTGGTCATCGCCTGCCCTCCGTCGCGAACTCCGTTCCGTAGGGGAATCTAGGCAGGTGTGACGCGGAGCACGACGGTCCGGTGATAGGGAGTCGGGCCGCACTGATTCCCGTTGGGAATGAGCAAGACGACCAGCGGGTCTCGCGGCTCTGGCGGGGTGTCGCCGAGCCGCGGATCCGGCCGGTGATGACCGTGAGGTGTCAGCTCACCGGCGGGCGGTCGCCGTCCTCCCAGGGGCGCAGGGCGAGGAAGTTGTCCAGGACGGCCGGACGCGGCCCGGCTCGCCACAGCGCCCCCATCGTGAGCGTGAGGTCGCCGTCCTCCAGGGGCACGTGCGCGACGGTGCCCTGCGCGGCGAGACGCGCCGACGCCGGGGCGAACGCGATCCCCAGGCCGCCGGCGACCAGGCCGAGTGCGATCGAGGTGCTGCTCACCTCGTGCGCGACCCGCGGGCTGAAGCCGGCCCGGTTGCAGGCGGTGACGTAGTAGTCGTGCAGGCCGGGCTCCACGGAGCGCCCGACGAGGATGACCTCCTCGCCGGCGACCTCCTCCAGCCGGACCGACGACCGCTCGGCCAGCCGGTGTCCGCGCGGGACGACCAGCAGCACCGGCTCCTCGCTCACGACCTCGGTCCGCAGCTCGGGGCGGGGCGCGACGGGCAGCCGGACGAACGCCAGCTGCAGGCTCCGGTCGGTGATCCCCTCGAGCGCGGTCCGGCTGGTCTCCTCGCTGAGGCTGAGGACGACGCCGGGGTGGTGCCGCCGGAACGCCCGCAGCGACCGTGGGAGGAGGTCGGCGAGCGCGGGCTGGATGAACCCGACCGCCAGCCGGCCCACCTCTCCGCGGACGACCGCGCGGGCCCGGTCGACGGCGCCGTCCGCGCGGGCGAGAACCTCGACCGCCTCGCTGAGGAAGACCCGGCCGGCCTCGGTGAGCAGCACTCCCCTGCGGTCGCGGTCGAGCAGCCGCACCCCGAGCTCGTGCTCGAGGGCGCTGATCTGCTTGCTGAGGGCCGGCTGGGCGATGTGCAGTTTCTGCGCGGCCCGCCGGAAGTGCAGCTCCTCGGCGACCGACACGAAGTAGCGGAGGTGCCGCAGTTCCACCGGCGCCGCGCCCGTCAGCCGGCCGTCACAGCCATGCCGGCACCGCCGGGATGCCACCGTCGGCGACCAGCCCGTCGCCCGGCGAGCGCCCGGTGAGCCACGCCGTCACCGCGGGCAGCGGGCCGGACACGGCCACCGAGCCGGTCCCCCACTCGCGGTCGCCGGCGAACACCACGACGTCGGGCACCTGGTCGCGGCGGTCCCACATCCGGAACACGTCGTCCACCATCGCCGCCTGGATCTCGTCGGCGACGTCGGCGAAGGTGACCCCGGCGTCGAGGTCTACCGCGTGGACGAAGACCTCGCGGCAGCGCATCCACGGCACCTCCGAGGCCGGCACCTCGCGCCCCTGGGCGGTCCGCACCCGCGCGGTCCAGGCCTCGTCCGGGAGCCCGTGCACCGCGTCGGCCAGCCGCCCGGTGGCGGCCAGGACCTCCGCCCGCAGCTCCGGCGGCGACAGCTCCGCCGCCTCGGCGATGCCCGCCTCGCGCGCCTCGGACGAGGCGTACATCGGCGTCTCGACGCCGGTCCGCGCCCAGGTGAGCAGGTTGCACAGCGCGTCGGCGTTGCGGGCCACGTGCGCCAGCAGGTACTGGCGGCTCCAGCCGGGCAGCAGCGACGGGACCTCGAACTCCTCGTCGGTGAGCCGGCCGAGGGCGGTGCCGAACAGCCGCTCCCCGTCGGCCCACCAGTCCAGCGTCTCGGGCTTGGTCATGTACTCCTCCTCGACCCGGGCGACGGCGCCGAGCTCAGCGGACGGTCACCGCCATCGACCCGATCCGGCTGATGGTCATCTCCAGCTTCTCACCGGCGGCGATGGGGCCCACACCGGGCGGGGCGCCGGTGAACAGCACGTCACCGGGGAGCAGGGTCATGATCGTCGAGGCGTAGGCGACGATCTGCGGCACCGGGGTGATGAGGTCGCGGGTGTTCACCGACTGCCGCACCTGTCCGCCGCTGGTGAGCCGGATGTCGAGGTCCGAGCCGTCACCGATCTCGTCGGCGGTCACCAGCCAGGGCCCGAGCGGGCTGAAGGTGTCGTAGCTCTTGCGGCGGGAGCGGTCCGCGGCGCTGCGCACGGTGATGTCCAGCCCGGCGGTGAACCCCAGGACGGCGTCCATCGCCGACTCGACCGGGATGTCCCGGCCCCCGGCGCCGATGACCACGACCAGCTCCGACTCGTGGTGCACCTCGTGCCCGGCGGCGACGACGTCGGGCGGCAGGACGACCTCCGCGCCGGGGCCGACGATCGAGGACGGCGCCTTGAGGAAGACGTCGAACTCCATCATCCAGGACTCGACCCGGCCCAGGGTCCGCTGCTGGACGCCGTGCATCTCGGCGACGTGGTCGCCGTAGTTGCTGGCCGCGGCGACCACCTTGGACGGACCCAGCACCGGGGCGCGCAGGATGACCGCGGCGACCGGCCGCGGCGTCCCCGTGGCGGCCGCCTCCCGCAGCCGCGGCGCGACCGTCGGGAAGTCCCGGCACAGCGCCCGCCACCAGCCGGCGGTGACCGGGTCGGCGTCGTGCGGCCAGGGCAGCGCGTCGGTGACGTCGACCAGGGTCGCGTCGTCGGCGGAGACGACCCCGAGCCGGTGGTCGTCGAAGAGGGCGAGCTTCACGGGTCTCCAGTGTCAGCGGGGTGGGTCGTGCTCAGCGGGGGGTGAAGGTGCCGGTCACCGTCTGCGGCCCGGGCAGGACCTGCTCGCGGTGGATGCCGAGGGCGCGCAGGACGGGGGCGTCGGTGAGCAGGAAGAGCACGCTCTCCTCGTCGGCCGCGTGCTCGACCGCCGACCAGGACGGCGCGACGAACATGTCGCCCGGGCCCCAGTGGAAGCGCTGGCCGTCGATCACCGTCGAACCGGCGCCCTGGAACGCCACGAAGACGGCGTTGCCCGACCGCCGCACCGCGGGGCCGTGCCCGCCGGCCCGGACGCGGAGGACGGAGCAGCCGAGGGTGGGCAGGACGCTGGCGCCGGTCGTCGGGTTGACGTACTCGAGGGTGGTGACCGGCTCGTCGGAGTCCGCGGCCAGCCGGTCGAGCTCGGCGGCGGTGTCGGCCCAGCGGTAGACGAGCAGCGGTGACGGAGCGGGCGTGAGCGGCCCGTCGACGGCACCCCGCACGTACCGGGTACCCGGCGGGTGGGCCCGCTCGGAGACGTTGTGCTCGGCCGGTGCCGGCTGGTTCTCCCCCGGGCCGGGGTACTGCTCGAAGAAGACGGCGTCCAGCGCCTCGATCATCGGCAGGTCCAGGCCGTCGAACCAGAACATCTCCGAGTCGCCGCCGTTGACGTGGTCGTGCCAGTTCCACGACGGCGTGAGCACCAGGTCGCCGGGGTGCATGTCGCAGGCGTCGCCGTCCACCGTCGTCCACACGCCCTCGCCCTCCAGGACCCAGCGCACCGCGCCCGGCGTGTGCCGGTGCGCCGGCGCGGTCTCCCGGGGGCCGAGGCACTGGATGGCGCCCCACAGCGTGCCGGCCGCGTACGGCCGGCCGCCCAGGCCCGGGTTCTGCAGGCTGAGCACCCGCCGTTCACCGCCGCGCTCCACCGGCACGAGCTCGATCGCACGGCGGGCCAGCGGCTTCATCGTCGCGGCCGACCACAGCCACGGGACGGCCCTCGGCTGCGGCGTCGGGGTGAGCAGCTGCTCGGTGATGGTCCACAGCGGGCGGAGGTCGACCGCGGCGAGGTCGCGGTACAGGGCCTCCAGCTCCAGGTCGGTGCGCGTCTCGGGGCTGGCAGTCATGAGAGGACCTCCCGGGTCATGCCGGTCAGGCTAGACAGCAGTTCCACGATCCACCTACCAGGCGCTCTACAGTTCCGGTATGTCGAATCCCGAGGCCTCCGGCTCGCTCCCCGCCCCGGACAGCCCGACGACCACGTCGGTCGACAACGCCCTGTGGCTGCTGCAGCTGGTGGGTGAGAGCCAGGCCCTGCGGGTGGCCGAGGCGGCCGACCTGCTCGGCGTCGCCCGGTCGACGGCACACCGGCTGCTCACGGCCCTGCGCCGGCGCGGGTTCGTCATGCAGGACCGGCCCAACGGCGCGTACCGGCCCGGCCCCGCCCTCTACGAGATCGGCCTGGCCGCGGTGAACCGGATCGACATCCGGCGCGTGGCGCGCCCGGTGCTCGAGCAACTGCGCGAGGAGACCCAGGAGACGGTCAGCCTGGCGCTGCTCGAGGGGACGACGGTCCGCTTCCTCGACTGCGCCGAGAGCCCGCGGTCGGTCCGCGTCGGCAACCGCACCGGCGTGGTGCGGCCCGCCCACGCCTCGGCCGTCGGCAAGGCGGTCCTGGCCGTGCTCTCCGACGCCGAGCTGGACAGGCGCTACCCCGACGGCACCCTCCCGCCGACCACGACGTCCGCCGCCCTCACCGACCTGGCCGACCTGCGCGCCGAGCTGGCCACCATCCGGACGCAGGGCTACGCGCTCAACTGGGAGGAGAGCGCCGACGGGGTGTGCGCGGTCGCCGTGGCGCTGAAGGACGCGGTGGGCCAGCCGCTGGCCGGCCTCGGGGTGGCCGCGCCGAGCAGCCGGATGCGCGACGCCGAGGCGATCCGCGCGCTGGCCCCGGCCCTCGTCCGCGGTGCCGACCTGGTACTGGAGCGGTTCCGCACGCCGTCCTGACCGGCGCCGTCGTCCCGGGTTCACCCCGGCGACCAGCGGGTAGCGCCGACCCCGTGGCAGCGCAGACGGGACCGGGCGGGTTCGCCGAGCGGCTCGGGGCGGAGGTGACCACCGCCGACGACGGCAGCGCGCGGATCGGGTTCGACGCCCACGACGAGCACCTCAACCCGGCCGGCACCCTGCACGGGGGCGTGCTGGCGACGCTGGTCGACACCGCCATGGGCCAGGCGGTGCGCACCACCACCGGGGAGGGCGAGGTCCCCGCGACCAGCCAGCTCACGGTCACCTACCTGCGCCCGGGGCGACCGGGGCCCCTGACCGTCACCGCGCGGGTGCGCACCCGCGGCGAGCACCTGACCGTCTGCGAGGCCGACGTCGAGCAGGAGGGCCGGGCCCTCGCCCACGCGGTCGCGACGTTCGCGCTGCTGCACTCCTGAGGCGCGCGGACGCGGCAGGCACGGCACCCGGGGGCGCCGCCGGCGCACGGAGGGATGATGTCGGACCTGTTCGGGGCGGGGGCCTGGGGGTACGGTCGGCGCGGCCGACCGACCCCTCCGGGGAGGACCCGCGATGCCCGTCTTCATGATCGAGCGCCGGTACTCCGACGTCCTCGAGCTCACCTCCGACATGGCCGACGGGGTCAACCGGATCAACGCCGACGAGGGTGTGCGCTGGCTGTACTCCTTCCTGTCGGTCGACAAGCGCAAGACCTACTGCCTGTACGAGGCGCCGTCCGCCGACGCCATCCGCCGGGCGGCCGTGCGGGCCGGGCTGCCGGCCGACGTCGTCGTCGAGGTCTCGGCGACCGTGCAGCCCAACGGGTCACTGCAGCCCGTCTGATCCTTCGAGCAGGCCGTGCGTGGCGGCGTACATCGCCGCCTGCGTGCGGTTCCCGGCGCCGGTCTTGGCCAGGATGCTGCGGACGTGGTTGGCGACGGTGTTCTCGCTGATCACCAGGCGGGCGGAGATCTCCCGGTTGAGCAACCCCTCCCCCAGCAGGCGCAGCACCTCCGCTTCCCGTGCGGTCAGCCCCGCCGGGCGGGACGGCGCCGCCGCGGGCACGGGCACGGGCACGGCCGCCGGCCGCAGCGCCCGGAGCACCCGCCGCAGCCCGAGGTCCCGGGCCAGCTGCCCGGCCTCCTCGGCCAGCGCGCGGGCCCGCCGTCCGGGGTCCCCGCCGCGCCGGAGGTGGTCGGCCAGGGCCGCGAGGCTCTGGGCCCGGTGCACCACGGCCCCCATCCGGGTGTCCATCTCCAGCGCCGCCTCCAGCAACGGCACGGCCGTGCCCCGACCCAGGGCCGAGTCGACCATCCCCAGGTAGCGGTCGGCGCTGCCGAAGACGGCGACGAACTGGCCGGCCCGCAGGTTGGTCCCGGAGTACTCGGCCACCCGCGGCCGCAGGGTGCGCAGCGCGTCGGCGTCGTCGAGGTGCACCGCCGCCTCCACGGTGAACGCCAGGACGCAGGGCCACTGGGCGTCCTCGTAGCGCTCCAGCCCGCCGTCGACCAGCCAGCGCAGCACGTGGTGCGCCGGACGGTCCAGCCGCAGCTCGGTGTAGAGGGCGAGCAGCCCCGGTGCCCAGTGCCCCTCCGGGGACTCCTCCCCGCTGACCAGCGCGCGGACGGCCTCCAGCGCCCCGGTCTCCCGCCGCACCATGAATCTCTGCACCGCCGTGGAGCCCTCGGTGTCGTCGGTGCCGAAGGTGGCCCCCAGCTCCAGCAGCTGCTCGCAGGTCCCGTCGGCGCCGGCGAAGTCGCCGGCGAGGAACTGGCGGCCGTAGCGGATGCACCCGGCGACGTACTCGAAGTACGCCTCGCCGGTCGCCCGGGCCATGCGCAGCACGTCCCAGTACGCCGCGGCCAGGACTTCGGGCTCACCCTGTTGATAGGCGATCGCCGCCCGCCAGAACCCCGCCGGGCCGAGCGGGCTGGGGTCGCCGATGCGTTGGGCCAGCTCGGAGAGCTCGGTCGCCCGGGCCAGCTTGGCGGGGGCGTCCGCGGGGTGCAGCCCGTTCCAGAGGCTGGCCTCGAGCACGGCGGCGAGGAGGACGTCGTCCTCCAGGGCCCGGGCCAGCTCGACCGACCGGCGGCCGAGCTCGCCGGCCTGGTCGGTCGCCCCCAGGAACGCCAGGGCCCGGCCGAGACCGGCCAGCCCGCGCACGTAGAGGGGGTCGGCCGGGTCGTGCGGCACGCCGCGCAACGCCTCGGTGAGCAGCTCGACCGCCCGCTGGCCGGGCAGTCCGGGTCGCCAGGAGGCCGCCTCGAAGCCGATCGCCGCCTCCAGCCGGTCGCGGACGCCGCCGGCGTTGGCGACCTCCGCGTAGAGCGCCCGGGCCCGGGCGAAGTCCCCACCGAGCAGGTGCGCCGAGGCCGCCGACAGCAGCAGCCGGTGCCCGTGCGGCGGGTCCTCGGCCAGCGCGGCGGCCTGCTCGAACCACCGTGCGGCGTCCTCGTGGGCCAGGCTGCGGGACGCGGCCTGCGCGGCCTCGGTCAGGTAGCGGACCGCCCGGTCGGCGGCACCGAGCGCGGCGCCCTGCGCGTAGTGGTGCGCCAGCCGCTGGGTGCGTCGGTCCGACGCGACCCCCGAGGCCTCGAGGACGGCGGCGACCCGAAGGTGCTCGCGGGCGCGGCGGGTGGCCGGCACGAGGTCGAGCACGGCCTGCCGGGCCAGGCTGTGCGGGAACCGGAACGCCGGGCCGGCGGACTCCAGCAGGCCGTGGGCGACCGCGGTGTCCAGCGCCGCGAGCGTGGTGTCCTCACCCCACGCGGAGACGGCCAGCAGCGTGGCGAGGTCACACTCCTCCCCCACGACGGCGGCCAGTTCCAGGGTCTGCCGCTCGGGCGCGCTCAGCCGCTCCAGCCGGCCGGCCACCATGTCCTGCACCGACAGCGGCGCCGACGCGCCCGGGCCCGGCACCGTCCCGGCCGACTCGCGCAGCAGCTCCCGCAGCAGGAAGGGGTTGCCGCCGGTGCGGTCACGCAGCAGCGCCGCGGCGACCCGGGCCCGGTGCTCGGGCAGCGTCGCCTCGTGCGCCAGGTACTCGGCGATGTCCTCCGTGGACAGTCCGGCCAGGTCCAGCCGCCGGACGCCGTCGAGCCGGTACAGGTTCGCGATGGTGGCGGTGAGCGCGGCCGACCGCTCCGGGGCCGTCGTCCGGTGCGTGCCCAGCACCATCAGCGGCGACTCCGCCGTCCGGTCGACCAGGTGGGCCAGCAGCTGCAGGCCGGCGACGCCGCACCAGTGCAGGTCCTCCAGCGCGAGGACGACCGGCCCGGTCCGGGTCAGCGTCCGGATCGCGTCGACGGCGGCGTCGTAGAGCTCCCGGCGGGTGTCGGGCTCGGCGGTGTCCTCGGACCGCCCCACCAGCCGGGCCAGCGCGTCGCGCGGCCCGCCCGGGCCGGTCGCGGACAGCAGCGCCTCGACCGGCTCGACGAACGGCTGGTAGGGCGGCCCGAACTCGGCGACACAGGTGCCGAGCAGCACCGTGGCGCCGCGGTCGTGCAGGAGGGCGCAGAACTCGGCCAGCAGCCGGGACTTCCCCGCGCCGGGCTCACCGCCGAGGAAGGCGACCTGGCGGGCACCACCACGGACCGCCGTCCACAGGTCCTCGAGGCAGTCGAGCTCGCCCCGGCGGCCGACGAAGCGCGGGGCCGCGGCCCGCGTCCAGCGCGACGGGAGGGGTGGCGGCGTCCAGCCGGACACCCTCCCGGACGCTAGCCCTCCCCCTCCGGGGCTGTCGATGGTCAGAACTGGCCCCCGGCGCGCCGACGCCGATTCGCGCACTTCTGGTCATGTGCGCGTACCGGTCGGCTCCCTAGCGTCGGCGCCACGGACCAACCCGCACCGAGGAGGGGCCATGACGACACAGCTGCCCGGGACGCTCGCCGACCGCGTACGGGGCCAGGTGATCCGCCCCGCGGACGACGACTACGAGGAGGCCCGCAAGGTCTACAACGGCATGATCGACGCCCGCCCCGACCTGGTCGTGCGCTGCGCCGGCGTCGACGACGTGGTCGCCGTGGTGCGGTACGCGGCGGAGAACGGTCAGGACCTCGCCGTCCGGGGCGGCGGGCACAGCGTGCCCGGCTTCGGCACCGGGGACGGCGCCGTCGTCGCCGACCTGTCGATGATGCAGGCGGTGGACGTCGACCCCGAGGCACGGACAGCGGCGGCCGGCGGCGGCACCACCTGGGGCCGGTTCAACGACGCGACGGCGGCCTCGGGGCTGGCCACCACCGGCGGGATCATCTCGACCACCGGCATCGCCGGGCTGACCCTCGGCGGCGGGATCGGTTACCTGTGCCGTGGCTACGGCCTCTCCTGCGACAACCTCCTCGCGGCCGAGGTGGTCCTCGCCGACGGCACGGTGGTCACCGCCGACGAGGACGAGCACGCCGACCTGTTCTGGGCACTGCGCGGCGGCGGGGGCAACTTCGGCGTGGTCACCCGGTTCACCTTCCGGCTGCACCCGGTGGAGACGATCTACGGCGGCCCGATGTTCTTCGAGCTGTCCGACGCGACGGCGGTCTTCCAGCTGTTCCGCGATCTCGTCCAGACCGCTCCGCGCGAGTTCGGTGGTTTCCCCGGGTTCCAGATCGCGCCACCGCTGCCGTTCATCCCCGAGGACCGCGTCGGGGACACCTTCGTCCTCCTGGTGCCCTGCTGGACCGGGTCCCAGAGCGAGGGCGAGCGGCTCGTGGACCGGATCCACCAGGTCGCGCCGGTGGTGGCCGAGCACGTCGGCCCGATGCCCTACCCGGCACTCAACAGCGCCTTCGACCCGCTGCTCCCCCCGGGATTGCAGAACTACTGGAAGGCCGCCTACGTCACGGAGCTGACCGACGAGGCGATCGCCGCGCACGTCGAGCACGGGTCCCGCGTGCCGTCGATGCAGTCGACGATGCACCTGTACCCGATCAACGGTGCCGTGCAGGACGTCGCGCCGGACGCGACCGCCTTCGGCCACCGGAACGCCACCTACGCCGCCAACATCGCCGGGTTCTGGCCCGACCCGGCCGACAACGAGACCAACACGCAGTGGGTGCGGGACTACTACGCGGCGATCGCGCCGCACTCCGAGCCCGGCGGCTACGTCAACTTCGCCTCGGGCGACGACCACCACAAGGCCCCGGAGAACTACGGCGCCAACTACGAGCGGCTGCGGGCGGTCAAGCGGACCTACGACTCCGGCAACCTGTTCCACCTCAACCAGAACATCCGGCCGTGAGCCGGCGTCGACGCAGGGAGGGGTGAGGGGCATGCAGGCCATCGAACGGACCGCGCTGCCCGTGGCCATCGAGGGCAACGGCGTGGACTTCCGCGCCGCCCGCTTCGGGGACATGAGCGTCGGGTGGATCCGGCTGCCGGCCGGGACGGACCTGCGCCCCGCACTGGCCGGCCTGTCGGGCGACCGCTGCCCGTGCCCGCACTGGGGCTACATGATCAGCGGCAGCCTCGTCATGCACGGTGCGGAGGGTGACACGAGGTACGAGGCCGGCCAGGCGTTCTACTGGGCGCCCGGCCACGCGCCCGAGGCGCTCACCGACTGCGAGTACGTCGACTTCTCTCCGTCGGAGGAGCTGGAGGCGGTGGTCCGGCACATCCGCGGCGACTGAGGGCGCCTCGGAGCTCCGGTGCCGGCGGGCGGAATGCCTGCCGGCACCCGGGGGTTCGCCGGTGCATGGCCACCGCGAGCTGGAACGGGACCGTCATCGCCGAGTCCGACGACATCGTCACCGTCGAGGGCAACGCCTACTTCCCCCGGGAGGCGGTGCGCGAGGACGTCCTGCGGCCGTCGGGCACGCACACGTTCTGCCCGTGGAAGGGCACGGCGTCCTACTACTCGCTGGAGGTCGACGGGCAGACCAACCCCGACGCGGTCTGGTTCTACCCGGAGCCGTCGGACGCGGCGCGCGAGATCACCGGGCGGGTCGCGTTCTGGCGTGGCGTCGAGGTGCGCTGAGCGACCGCGCCGCTCGGCCGCTCAGCGGCCGGGCCAGGCGCCGGCCAGTTCCCGGGCCGCGGCCGCGGCGTCCGGGTCCAGCACCCGCGCGCGCTCTTGGCGCTCGATCAACCCCTGGAAGGCGGTCCACGCCTCCTCCGGGGTGGTGTCGAGGGCGGCGGCGATCTGCGCCCAGCTGGCTCCGCCGCGCAGCGCGGCGCGGAAGCCGACCAGCTGGCTGTCGCGCGCCTTGCGTGCGACCACCTCGCCGAGGGCGAGCAGCTCGAGGGACTCGGGCACGTCCAGCGACGTGACCGCCTCCTTGAAGGAGCTCCAGTCGTCCTCGTCGACCTCGGCGACGGTGTCGAGGGTGGTCGCCCCGCTGTCCCGCCGGCTCAGGAAGTCCAGGCGGGTGACGGCCGTCGTCAGGGAGAACTCCTGCTCGAGGGCGTCGGGTGTGATGCTCATGAGCCATCCCATCCCCGGCCGCGTCGGCGGGTCAAACGCACTGCGATCCTGATCACCCGGGAGGTGGCTGTGCGCCCACGCGTCGTGGTCCACGTCGCGGTCTCCCTGGAGGGAGCGACCACCGGGTTCGACCCGGACGTCGGTTCGTTCTACGCCCTGGCTCGCACGTGGCACGAGGACGTGACGCTGACCGGAGCCGACACCGTCCTCGCCCAGGAGCCGGCGCTGGGCTCCGCGCCCCAGCCTGGTCCCGCACCGGACGGTCCCCTGCTGGTCGTCGTCGACAGCCGGGCCCGCGTCCGTGCGTGGGCGGCGCTCCGGGCTGCCGGCCACTGGTCGGACGTCCTGGCGGCGTCCAGTGCGCGGACGCCGCACCGGTCCGGGCCCGTGAGCGAGCTGCGGCTCGGCCGGGAACGGGTGGACCTGCCCGCGCTCCTCACCGAGCTCGGTACGCGGCCGGGCGTGGCCACGGTGCGGGTGGACAGCGGCGGCGCGCTGACCGGTGCGCTGCTGGCCGCCGGCCTGGTCGACGAGGTGAGCCTGCTGGTCCACCCCGTCCTCGCCGGACCGGCCGCCGGCGCTCGGCGATGGTACGGCGACGGCCCGCCGCCCGCGGGCGAGCTGGTGCTCGCGGAGTGCCGGCGACTCGACGGCGACCTGGTCTGGCTCCGCCACCACATCCGGCGCTGAGGACGCGAGAGGGCCCGCACCCGGTTCCCCGGGTGCGGGCCCCTCGTGCATCGCGGAGCGTCAGCTGTCGACGCCCACGGCCTCCTTGGCGAGGTCGGCCAGGCGCGTCTGGGTGGCGCTGACGACGCTCGACCGGTTCTTGTGGGTCTCCTCGTAGCGGATGACCACGTTGACGTCGTGCGCGGAGCGCAGCTGCTTGACCGCCTTGATCGCGTCCTGGGTGGACAGCGAGTCGTAGCCCTTGATGGGCAGCTCGTCGGCGGTGACGTCGCCGAGCTCCTCGCGCGTGGCCTTGGCGGCGTCGGCGGTCTCGCGGTCGCCCTCGCGGCGGGCGATCCGCTCGGCGCGCCGCAGCGCGGCGCTGCGGCCCACGGTGAGGGTCTCGCGGACGGCGTCGGTGAAGGAGCTGGCCTTGTCGGCGACCTGGTTGAACTTCTCGCCGGCCTCCTCGCGGCGCTGCTGCGCGGTGTCGACCGCCTCGTTCACCCGGTTGGCGGCGAAGCGCACGGGGGCGTTGGCCACCCGGACGGCGCCACCGGCAACGCGCTGGAACGGGGTCGGGCGCAGCGCGGCCGGGCCGCCCAGGGCCTCCTCGGCCAGCACCACGGTCAGCCACTCGACGGTGGCCGAGTGCGCGGTGACCAGGCGCTCGGCGAGCGCCTTCACCTTGGGCAGTTCGGCCTTCTCGGCCAGCACCTTCAGGTGGGTGGCGCGGTCGAGCAGCTGGTGCTCGAGCGAGAGGTCCTGCAGCAGCGCCTCCTCGATCGGCTCGCCCTGCTCGAAGCCGGCCTTGAGGACGGCAGCCAGCCGGCCGACGGCGGGGGTCACCACGTCGGGGACCCCGCCGAGCGTGCGCAGCTGCTCGGTGATCGCCTTGGTGCGGTCGGCGGCGTTGTCGGCGTTCTGGTTCAGCTCGCGGCGGACCGCGTCGGTACGCGCCTGGGAGACGCGGGTACGCGCGACCTGCTCCTCGGTCTGCGTCAGCAGGAGGAGGGCGCGGAGCTGGTTGACGATCTTGGCCGTGTCGGCCTTACGGAGCGTGTCGGTCACAGGAAGACTCCAGACATCGGGGATGACCTGACGTATGGAGGGGTGCCCTGTCCGGACCGTCCGCTAACTCCTGCAAGCGGATTGCTAGCAGTGAGCTCGCTCACATGGGGCGGCGCACGGGGTCGGACGCCGCTGTCCGGCCCCACTTCGAGCGCGTCAGCGGGCGGGGACGGCGGGCTTCGAGGGGCGCTCGAGCCGCAGGACCGGCTGGGTCAGCTCGTCGGCCAGCGGGGACCGCGGACGGGGAGCGCGGTGGGTGGTCGGCGGAACGGCCTTGCCGCAGCCGATGCAGAACCGGCCGCGCTGCTCGGCGGCCCCGCACTGTGCACACGCCATGGGGTGCCTCCTCGATGTCGGAAGTCCGATCGACTTCGCTCGGGTGCGCACCCTGCCAGGCCGAACGCCCGGGTCAGCCCATCGCGGGAGAGCTGGGACGACACGTCAACGGACCGTCATGAAACCGGCACCCGGGGCCGGCGTGGGGCGCCGGCGACGCGGACTCCCAGCCGGCACCCAGGTCGGGCACAGCCGCGCGGCGGATGCTCCTCCCCCCGGATCGAGGAGGACGACCGTGCGCATCTCCCTGCTCAGCCTCGTGTACCTGGCGATCGGCGTGGTCGTGGCCCTGACCAACGGCTACAACAGCGTCGCCGGCCTCTCGGAGGTGCTGTCACTGGTCGTGGCGGTCATCCTGTGGCCGCTGGTGCTGTTCGGCGTCGACCTGCACCTGCCGCCGATCGCCACCTAGCCGGACAGCCGTTCGAGCAGCCGGTCGAGAAACGCCACCTGGCCCGTGACCAGCTTGGCCCGCGCCTGGTCGACCGGGAGCCAGGCGGCCCGGTCGATCTCGGGGAACTCCTGCACGCGCCCGGACCGCGGCGGCCACTCCAGCTCGAAGGTGTTGCTGCGGCAGGTGGCGGCGTCGAGGTCGCCCTCGCCCGCCCAGACGGTCAGTCGCTTGCCGCCGGACTGGCGCACCTCACCCAGGGGCACGAGCTCGGCTGCCGGCACCGGGGAGCCCAGCTCCTCCTCGAACTCCCGCCGGGCGACGGTGAGCGGGTCCTCCCCGTCGACGTACTCGCCCTTGGGGATCGACCAGGCGCCGTCGTCCTTCTTCGCCCAGAACGGTCCGCCCATGTGCCCGACCAGCACCTCGGGCGCGCCGGGGCGCAGCCGGTACAGCAGCACGCCCGCGCTCGTCCTCGGCACGCGCCCACTGTCGCAGAGGACCCCTCAGAGGTGGGCGAGCGCCTCGGCCAGGTCCACCACGTCGGCGTACTTGGCGTCGAGGTCGGCGAGGTTGCTCTGGTGCACCTCGGGCGTGCGGTCGGCGCAGGCCTGGCGGACCACCTGCGGGCGGAAGCCGGAGTTGAGCGCGTCCATCGCGGTGGCGCGCACGCAGCCCGACGTCGAGACGCCGGCCACGACGAGGGTGTCGACGCCGAGACCGGCCAGGGTGGGCGCCAGCGTGGTGCCGAAGAACGCCGAGGCGTACTGCTTCACCACCACCGGCTCGCCGAACGCGGGGGGCAGGGTGAGCTCCCCCCACTCCCCCGGCGCGTCCTCGGCGAAGGCGGCGAGCGCGGGCACCTTGCGCACGAACAGCCCGCCGTCGGCCAGGCCGCGGGTGTAGCGGACCGCCGTCCAGACCACGGGGTGTCCGCCGGCGCGGGCGGCGTCGACCAGCGCGGACGACGCCGCCACCGCCGGCCCTGGGTCGGGCAGCGCGAACGGGCCGCCCGGCTCGGTGTAGGCGCGGCACAGGTCGATGACCAGGACCGCCGGGTGGCTCCCCCAGCCGACCCGGCCGGAGAACGCCGACCCGTGCGGACCGGGCGCCGGCTCGGGGACGCTCAACCGGCCCAGACCGGTCGCTTCGGCGCGGGCAGCCCGGTCTCCTCCTCGCAGCGGGCCAGCAGCTCCTCGATCGGCGGACCCATGTCGAACACCGGGAGCTCGGCCGGCCGGTCGGCGCGCATCTGGTCGCGCAGCGTCTCGGTCGCCGCCACGTCCACCTCGCCACCGTCGCAGACCACGACGCCGTAGCGCTTGGCGCCGTCGGCGGTGACCAGCCCGCGGCGCACCTCCAGCGCCACCAACTCCGGGTCCCGCTCGAGCGGGTCGCCCCAGCCACCGCCGCCCCAGGTGACGAAGTGCAGGACGTCTCCCGGTGCCACCGGCACGTCGTGGCACTTGCTCGGCAGCACCTGGCGGCTGCCGTCGGCGCGGTCCAGCCACTTGGTGCCGCGGGCGCCGGGGTGCCCGCCGTTGACGCCCCAGGGGTAGGTGAGCCACCGGTCGTCGTGGATGGCGATCGTGCCCGGCTCGTCGAAGCGGTAGGCGACGTCGACCCCGTTGCCGCCGCGGTGCAGGCCGGCGCCGCCGGTGTCCGCGACGGTCTCCCAGCGCTCGATCCGCAGCGGGTAGTAGGACTCGAGGTACTCGCACGGGATGTTGGTGAAGCTCGGCCACAGCGAGTGCCCGTCGGGACCGTCGCCGAGCGGCCGGCCGGGGATGCCGCCGAAGCCGATCGAGTACAGCTGGAACCACTCCCCCTTGCGCGCGCCCCCGGAGTAGTAGCCCGAGTACATGAAGTGCGGAGAGGAGGAGAACCCGGCGGCGTTGAGCAGCGCCGGGTTGGTCTGCCCGAGCAGCCCGCCGAACAGGTCGAAGACCCGGCCGATGCCGTGGTTGCGGCCGTTGAGCGACGCCGGGTGCTTGGGCTTCCAGTAGGAGCCGTCCGGGATCGTGACGTCGACCAGGGGGTAGAAGCCGTCGTTCCAGAGGATCTGCGGATCGGCGACGGTGATCATGTAGATCCCAAAGAACATCCGCGTCAGGTTCTCGTTGATGTAGTAGTTGATCGGCCCGGCCGCCTGGGGCGAGGAGCCGGTGAAGTCCAGGTGCACCTTCTCCCCGGTGCGGGTCAGCGACAGCTTCAGCTCGTACGGGCCGAAGCCGACGCCGTCATCGCAGATGTAGTCGGTGAAGGAGAGCGTGCGGCCCTCCTCGAACACCGTCTGCAGCAGCACCTTCATGGCGGAGTGGTTGCGCTGCAGCAGGGCGTCGAGCGCCGAGAGGTAGGTCGCCGTCCCGAAGCGGTCGCACATCTCCGCCACCCGGCGGGCGGCGGTGCGGCAGGCCGCGACCAGGCCGTTGAGGTCGGCGCGGTTCCAGTCGGGCTTGCGCACCTGGTTGAGGATGATCCGCAACGCGTCGTCGTTGACCTCGCCCTTGCGGTAGAGCTTGAAGGGCGGGATGACCACGCCCTCCTCGTAGATGGTGTGCGCGTCGGTGGGCATCGAGCACGGCGTCTTGCCGCCGACGTCGGACATGTGCCCGAACATCGACGCCCAGCCCACGACCCGGCCCTCGTGGAAGATCGGGACGACGACCAGCCAGTCGTTGGCGTGGCTGATGGCCGCACCGCAGGAGTACGGGTCGCTGGTGAGCAGGACGTCGCCCTCCTCGACGGTGTCGTCGAACTCGGCGAGGAAGTCGGGGACCGACAGGCCGAACTGGCCGACGACCATCTTGCCGGTGGGATCGGCGATCAGCGGGAACTCGTCGTGCTGCTCGCGGATGCCCGGCGACAGCGCGGTGCGGAACAGCACCTCGTCCATCTCGTAGCGGGCGTTGCGCAGCCCGTTCTCGATGAGGTCGAGGGTGACCGGGTCGACGTCGACGGTGCCGACCGGAGTGGTCGTGGTCTCGATGATCCGTGCCATGTCTCAGCCCTCCAGCGGGGTGATCAGCAGGCTGCCCGACGGGTGCACGGTGGCCGCGTGCCCGGGCAGGACGAGGGTCGTGGAGTCCATCTCGGTGACGATCGCCGGCCCGGGGACCACGTCCCCGGCGCGCAGCCGCGCCCGGTCGTAGACGCCGGCCGGCACGTACTCGCCGCCGACGTAGATGCGGTGGTCCTGCACCAGCGCGCCGGCCGGGTCACCGTCGCCGTCGGAGAGCACGACCGGGGCGACGTCGGGGCGCGGGCCGGTGACGGTGGCGCGGGCGTTGACCATCTCGTGGTCGACGCGCAGCAGGAAGGAGAACAGCCGGTCGTGCTCGGCGTCGAAGGTCTCCCCCAGCCGCTGCAGCGCCGCGTCCGGATCGGCGAGCCAGGCGGGGTCGACGTCGATCGGGATCTCGAAGCCCTGGCCGTGGTACCGGACGTCGACCTGGTAGCTGACCGTCTGCTCGTCGGTCGGCACACCCTGCGCGGCCAGCCGGCGACCGGCGTCGTCGGCGAGCTCGCGCAGCACCGTCACCAGGTCGCCGCCGGTGAGCTCGGCGAACCGGCGCAGCACGGTGCGGGCGGACTCGTCGCGCCGGCTGGTGGTGGCGTCGCCGAGGGCGCAGAGCAGGCCCGGCCCCGGGGGGATGATGACCGGCCAGGCGCCGGTGAGCCGGCCCATCGCGTTGGCGTGCAGCGGGCCGGCGCCGCCGAAGGCGACGAGGGAGAAGTCGCGGGGGTCGAAGCCCTGCTGCACCGAGACCAGCCGGACACCGCCGAGCATGTTCTCGTTGACGATGTCGATGATCCCGGCCGCGGCGGCCTCCACGGACTCCAGACCCATGGCCTCGGCGATCTTGCCGATCGCCGCGCGGGAGGCCTCGACGTCGAGGGTGATCTCGCCGCCGGCCAGCGTGGTGGGCAGGTAGCCGAGGACGACGTTGGCGTCGGTGACGGTGGGCTCCACCCCGCCCTTGCCGTAGGCCGCGGGGCCCGGGTCCGCGCCGGCGGACTGCGGGCCGACCCGCAGCGCCCGGGTCAGCTCCGGCACGTGCGCGATCGACCCGCCGCCGGCCCCGACCGTGCGGACGTCGACGCTGGAGGCGCGCACCGCGAGGTCGCCGACCTTGGTCTCCCGGCCGATCTTCGGGTCGAGGTCGCGGACCAGCCCGACGTCGGTCGACGTGCCGCCCATGTCGAAGGTGATCAGGTCGCGGTGCCCGGACTGCTCGGCGACCCAGACCGCGCCGGTGACGCCACCGGCCGGGCCGGAGAGCAGGAGGGTGACCGGCGAGTCGATCGCCGCCGTGGCCGAGGACAGGCCGCCGTCGCTGCGCAGGATCGCCAGCTCGCCGGCCACCCCGCCCTCGCGCAGCTGCTCGGACAGCGTCGTCACGTACTTCTTGACCTGCGGCTGCACGTAGCCGTTGGCCACGGTGGTCAGCGTGCGCTCGTACTCCCGCAGCTCGGGGAGCACGTCGGAGGACAGCGACACCGGGACGCCGGGCAGCACCTCGGCGGCGATCTCGGCGATCCGCTGCTCGTGGGCGGGGTCGGCGAAGGAGTTGATCAGCGAGACGGCCAGCGCCTGGATGTCCTGACCGGACAGCTGCTGCAGCTGCGCGCGGACGTCGTCCTCGTCGAGCGGCCGGACGACCGAGCCGTCGCTGGCGATCCGTTCGTCGACCTCGACGGTGTTCTCCAGCGCCGCCAGCGGCTCCGGCTTGGGCCAGATGATCCAGCCGGCCAGCCCGCCGGGCACGTAGGAGCGGGCGATCTGCAGCACCTGCCGGAAGCCCCGGGTGGTCACCAGACCGACGGTCGCGCCCTTGCCCTCGAGGATCGCGTTGGTCGCCACGGTGGTGCCGTGCAGCACCTGGGCGACCTCGGCGAGGTCGATGTCCGCCTCGCCACAGGCCTTGGCGATGCCGTTGAGGACGCCGACGGACTGGTCGGCCGGCGTGGAGGCGGTCTTGGCCCGCCACGTGCGGCCACTGCCCTCCTCGACCAGCAGGACGTCGGTGAACGTCCCTCCGACGTCGACTCCGAGCCGGTAGCTCATGGGGTCTCCTTCTCTCGGGGGTGCTCGGTCTCTCGGGGGTGCTCGGTCTCTCGGGGATGCCAGCTCTTCTCCGGGGCGAGGACCCGGTTCTCCGCGCGCGTCCGGGACGCCGGGCGCGCCGGGCCCAGATCCAGGACGTTGGCGGCCGCGGCGCGGACCATGACGGCCCGGGCGTTGCGGATGTGCGCGGTCATCACCGCGCGGGCCCACTCCGGGTCGCCGGCCCGCAACGCCGCGACGATCTCGACGTGGTGGGCCAGGCTGCGGCGCAGCGACGCCTCGTCGTAGGCGTGGAAGTTGCGCACCACGATCGGGGGGTGGACGACGCCGGCGAGGGCCGCGGCCAGGGCGGGGTGCCCGGCGAGGGTCACCAGCCGGTCGTGGAAGGTGCGGTTGAGCGGCACGAGGGCGTCGAGGTCCTGCCCCGGGCCCGGGGCGCCGATCCGCTGCATCTCGTGCGCCACCGCGTCCAGCTCGTCGACGTCGGCGACCGTCGCCTGTGGGACGGCGAGCGCGGTCAGCTGGGGCTCGATCAGCGCCCGCAGCTCGAAGACGCCCTCCAGCTCGTCGACGGTCCAGGTGGCCACCCGGGCGCCGCGGTTGGGCACCAGCTGGACCAGCCCCTCGGCGGCCAGCCGGGACAGCGCCTCCCGGACCGGGGTGCGGCTGACCCCCAGTCGCTCGGCCAGTTCGACCTCGCCGAGGCGCGCGCCGGCGGGCAGCTCGCCGCGCAGGATCGCCTCGCGCAGCATGTCCAGGGCCCGTTCGGCCGAGGTCAGCGCCCGTGTCACGGCTCACACCCTCTCCGAGATTGCATGCAACGTAGGGCTGAGGGCTTCCCAGGAGCAATCCCTGCTGCGTAAATTCCTGGGGACTGCATACAAGAGGGGGCCGTCGTGGGAGACCTGCTGGGAAGTCGCCGTCCGTCGCCGCGGGCCAGGCTGCGCGAGCTGCTGGCCGCCCCGGAGCCGCTCGTGGCGCCCGGCGCCTACGACGCGCTGTCGGCCCGGCTGGTGGAGCAGGCCGGGTTCGACGTCGTCTACATGACCGGGTTCGGGACGACGGCCTCGCTCATCGGCCGCCCCGACGTCGGGCTGCTCACCGGCGCGGAGATGGTCGACAACGCCCGCCGGATCGCCGCCGCGGTCGACGTGCCGGTGATCGCCGACGCCGACACCGGCTACGGCAACGCCATCAACGTCGTCCGCACGGTGCAGCTCTACGAGCAGGCGGGGGTCGCCGGCATCCAGCTCGAGGACCAGGTGATGCCCAAGAAGTGCGGGCACATGAGCGGCAAGGCGCTGATCGGCGCGGACGAGATGGTGGGCAAGCTGCGCGCCGCCGTCGAGGCCCGCCGCGACCCCGATCTCGTGCTCATCGCCCGCACCGACGCGGTGGCCACCCACGGCATCGACGAGGCGATCACCCGCGCCCGGGCCTTCGCCGAGGCCGGCGCCGACGTGCTGTTCGTGGAGGCGCCGACGTCGGAGGCCGACATCGAGCGCGTGGCCACGGAGCTCCGAGGGGTGGCGCCGCTGGTGTTCAACTGGGCCGAGGGCGGCCGCACTCCCCCGCTGTCGCTGGAGCGGATGACCCAGCTCGGCTTCTCGCTGGTGATCTACCCGATCGGCACGCTCCTGGCCGCGACCGCGGGCATCCGCTCGCTGCTGGCCTCGCTCAAGACCGACGGCGTCCCGTCGCTGGCGGGGCTGCCGGCGTTCGGCGAGTTCACCGACGTCATCGGCCTGCCCGAGGTCCAGCAGCTGGAGCAGCGCTTCTCCGGGAGCTGACCCAGCGGCGGCAGGTCAGCGGCCGGTCCACCGCGGCGGGCGCTTCTCCAGGTGGGCGGCGATGCCCTCCTCACGGTCCTCGCTGAGGTACGGGTTGGGGCCGACGTCGAGCCGCAGCGCCTGCCACAACGGCAGCTCCAGCGACTTCACCGCGGTCTCCTTCATCCGCCTGATGGAGATCGGTGCGTTGGCGGCGATCGTCTCCGCGAGCCGCAGCGCGGTCGGCAGGACCTCCTCGGCCGGCACGAGCCGGTTGACCAGTCCCCACCGCTCGGCGACCTCGCTGGTCACGTACTCGCCGGTGTAGAGCAGCTCCAGTGCGATCCCCATGGGGATGCGCTTGGGCAGGACGACGGAGCCGAAGTTCGCGCCCATCCCGATCTTCGCCTCAGGCAGTCCCATCGGCACGCCCGGCGCGGCCACCCGGAGGTCGCAGGCGAGCGCCAGCTCGAAGCCGCCGGCGACGGCGGCGCCGTTGATCGCGGCGATGATCGGGACCGGCGTCTCGGTGGCCACCTCGAACAGCGAGCGGGTGGGCCGGTTCATCGGCGGGCGGAACCGCTCGCCCCGGCGGTCGCCCTCCCGGATCTCCTTGAGGTCGAACCCGGCGCAGAACGCCGGGCCGCTGCCGGTGAGCACGATCGCGCGGACGCCGCCGTCCTCGGCGCAGCGCAGCAGCTCCTCGACCAGGTCGGCCTGGATCGCCGAGGACAGCGCGTTGCGGCGCTCGGGCCGGTCGAGGGTGAGCAGCCGGACCTGCCCGCGGTCCTCGACGACCAGTCCCGACTCCCGCCGCTGCACATCGCTCATGCCGGCCAACCTCTCACGCCCGCCGACCGCGTGCGCCGCGCCGGTTCCGGCCTGGCGAGCTCAGCCGGTGGGGGGTGGCGATCCGGTCACGGGCCGGCCACCGGCACGTCGACACCCGTCGCCGTCCGGGGTGTCGTCGCCACCGCCAGCGGCAGGCTCAGGGCGACCAGCAGCGCGCACAGCACGTAGGTCCACGGCAGGCCCAGCGCCGTGCCGGCCACCGCCCCGACCACGAGGGCCCCCACCCCGAGCCCCGTGTCGAACGCGGCGTTCCACACGGCACCGGCCGTCGCGGCCCGGTCCGGCCCCACCCGGCCGAAGGCCGCCACCAGCGTCAGGTTCTGGACCGTGCCCCAGCCGACGCCGAAGGCCGTGGCACCTACGAGGACGACGGCGTCCGGTCCCGCCCCGCGCCCCAGCACCAGTCCCCCGGCGACCAGGAGCAGGCCGGTCGCGCACAGGCCCAGCCCGGCCGGCAGCAGCAGCGCGCTGCTGGTCCGGTCGGCGAGCGCACCGGCACGCCACCGGGTGAGCGCGGCCGTCGCCCCCAGGAGGAGCAGCGACAGCGTCGCCAGCACCCCGTCCGGACGTCCGATCGGCAGGAACGTCACCAGTCCGCTGCAGCCCAGCGCGGCCACGAGCAGCACCACCGCGGGTCCGGCCGCGGCGAGGACGACGCGGCGCGGCCGCCGGGCCACCGCGGCGGGCCCGCTGCCGCACCGTGGCTCGGGGCCACTGCCGCGCCGTGGCTCGAGGCCGCCACGGCCGAGCGCCCCCACGAACGGCACCGCCAGGACGGGCGCTGCCGCCAGGACGGCCACCCACTCGAAGTGCCCGGCGAGGGTGAGCGCCACCCCCGCCGGGACCGCGAGCAGGTTGGGCACGGAACTGGACAGGCTGTAGATGCCGACGGCCTCCCCCTGCCGCCCGGGAGGTGCGATGCGCGCGGTCAGGGTCGCGCCGACCACCGTGACGACGGCGAAGCCCGCGCCGCGGACGGCGGAGACCGCCATCAGCCACCACAGCGCGTCGCCGAGCAGGTAGCCCAGCGCCGGCAGGCCCATCGCCGCCAGCCCGATCGCGAAGAGCCGGGACCACCCCAGCCGGGCCCCCAGCGCGGGGACGGCGACCTGGGTGAGCACGGTGCACCCGAGCATCACGGCGATCACCAGGCCCGCGGCGGCCGGGGTCGCGCCGCCGGCCGTGGCCCACGAGGGCAGCGCGCTGAGGGTCGCGCAGAAGCTGGTGAAGCCGGCGAGGCTGATGAACACCAGTGCCCGCAGCGCCGGGAGTCGCCACAGCGACCGGGACGTCGACGGCGACGTCCCCACGTCGAGGGACGACGTCACACGGGGAGACGTCGCCACTCGGCCATGATCTGGGCGAAGCGGTCCGGGTCCTCGAAGTACGGGGCGTGACCGCAGCCCCCCATGACCTCCAGCCGTGACCCCGGCAGCGCCGCGTGCGCCGCGTGCCCCATGGACAGCGGCGTCCACCGGTCGTCCTCACCCCAGACCAGCAGCACCCGGTCGGCCAGGCCCGCGTCCGCCAGCGCGTCGACGACGAGGTCCTCGTTGCACGGGCCCAGCAGGAAGTCAGCCACCGCGGTCAGCGACTCGCGGGCGCCCAGCGAGGAGTTGATCATCGACTCCTCGCGCACCCAGGCGTCGGTCACCATGGCCGGGTCGGCGACGAGGAGGTCCAGCTTGCGACGGACGCCGGCGTCGCTGGCGTCGGCGAGGACCTCCCGCGGGGTCATGTTCTCCTCCGGGAGCGGCGCCAGACCGATCGCGCCGATGAGCACCACCGACGAGACCAGGTCGGGGCGGGTGAGCGCCATGTGCGCCGCCACGTGCGCACCCAGCGAGGTGCCCGCGACGGTGACGCCCGACAGCCCGAGCTCGTCGAGGACGGCGGAGAAGAACGCGGCGAAGCCGGCTGCGGTGTAGTCCGGTCCGGCGCCCTTGTCGGCGAGCCCGTGCCCGGGCGAGTCGATCGCGAAGACGTGGTAGCCGGCGTCCACCAGGCCGGGGACGGCCGGCACGAAGCGGTCCGCCCGCGAACCCGCGCCGTGCAGGCACACCAGCGGCGCCACACCCCCGACGGACTCGACGACGCGGGTGCGGATGCCGGCGGCGGTCACCGGATAGCTGATCACCTGGTCCCGGCCGGAGGTGAACGGGCGGGCGTCGGACATGAGGGCTCCTGGTCGGTCGGGTCTCGGGGGACGGGCCGCTCCCGGTCCGGTCCGGGGCGCGGGCCGGACCGGGAGCGGTGGCGGGCTCAGCAGTCGCCGGAGGCGATGAGCGCCTCGACGTCCTCGTAGCTGTCCCGGGTGACCATCTGGCTGGTCACCTCGACGGTGCGCTCGGCCGGCTCGTCGCCGTCGCGGACGAAGGACACCAGCGTGTCCATCGCCTGCTTGCCGTTCAGGAAGCCGCAGAGCGTGATGGTCATGTCCAGCTCACCGGCGGCCACCGCCTGCCGGGCCGGCTCGCCGCCGTCGGTGCCGATGATGACGATGTCCTCCATCGCGATGCCCCGCTGCTGGGCGGCGAGCACCCCACCCAGCGCGATGTCGTCGTTGTCGAAGTAGAGGGCGTCGACGTCGGGGTTGGCGGTCAGCACGTTCTCGGCCGCGGCCAGACCGGCGTCGGAGCTGAACTCACCGGTGTACGGGCCGTCGATGACGGTGATGCCGGGGTTCTCGGCGAACACCTCCATGGCGCCCTGCGCCTGCAGCTCGCTGAACAGCAGGCCGCGGATGCCGTGGATCATCGCCACCGTGCCCTGACCACCCAGGGTGTCCACGAGGTACTGGGCCTTCTCCCGGCCGACGTCGGTGTACTCCTTGCCGACGTGGCCGACCACCGACGGCCAGCCGTCCTCCTCGATGTCGTTGATGGCCGTGAGCACCGGCACGCCGCCGTCCGAGGCCTGCTGGAAGACCGGGATCAGGGCGGCCGGGTCGACCGGGACGACGATCACGCCGTCCGGCGACTGGGTGAGCGCGTTCTGCACCTGGTCGTACTGCAGCTGCGGATCGGTCTCCCCGTAGGTCACGTTGAGGGTCACGCCCTCGGCCTCGGCGCGCTCCTGGGCGCCGGCGACGAAGTCCTGGAAGTAGGGCAGGGACCGCGAGTAGAGGTTCATCTCCACGGTCAGCTGGTCCTCGCCACCACCGCCGGAGGCGGATGCCTCCTCGTCGCCACCGGAACAGGCGGCGACGGAGAGGACGAGCCCGGTGGCGGCCAGCGCGGCAGCGGTACGGCGCCGGACGTCGGGGCGGGTGAGGGTGGACGGGATCGAGGTGCGCACGGATACCTCCTGGAGGGGTGGTGGACACCGGCCGGGGGGACGGCGGTGTCCGGGACCGGGGCGGTACGGGCAGGCGGGGAGACCTGCGGACGCGCGCGGCGCGGGCCAGGCGCGGGCTCGGGGGGTCAGCGGTGGGGCGCGATGGCCGACGTCGGGGGGACGGTCCCGCTGCCGGTGACGGCCGGGCCGGGCCCGGCGTCCGGCGGTACCGGGGTGGACAGGGCGGGGCCGGCGACCGACGGCGTGACCCGCCGGCGGACCAGGCGCCGACGCAGGAAGTCGACCGACGCGGCGAGGATGAACACCGCGCCGAGGACCACCTGCTTGTAGTCCTCGCTGATGCCGCTGAGGTCCAGGCCGTTGCGCAGCACGGCGATGAGCAGCACGCCCCAGAGGGTCCGCACCACCGAGCCACGGCCACCGTTGAGGCTGGTGCCGCCGACGACCACCGCCGCGATCGCCTCCAGGGCGAGGGTGCCGTTGGCGTTGGGCTGACCGGACTGCACGCGGACCAGCAGGGCGATGGCGGCCAGCGCGGTCGCCAGGCCGGCGAGGACGAAGACCAGCAGGCGGACGCGGCCGAGGGAGATGCCCGACAGCCGCGCGGCCTCGGCGTTCCCGCCGACGGCGAGCACCTGGTAGCCGAACACCGTTTGGCGCTGCAGCCACCACAGGAGCAGGAAGACCGCCGCGGTGCCCCAGACCAGCACCGGGAGGCCGAACAGGCGCAGCGTGGCCACCTCGCGGAACCCCGAGGGGAGGCCGCTGACCACCCCGCCGTTGGTCATCGCGAGGGCGACGCCACCGCAGATGATCATCGTGCCGAGCGTGGCGATGAACGACGGCACCTGCAGCGCGGTGACCACCACGCCGTTGACCAGGCCCAGCAGGAGCCCGGCGAGCAGGCAGGCACCCACGCCCATCAGGACCGATCCGGTGTCGACCATGACCGTGGCCCCGATGACGCTGATCAGCGCCGAGCCGGTGCCCATCGAGAGGTCCAGCTGCCCCGCCATGATCACGAAGGTCGCGCCGAAGGCGACGATCGCCAGGATCGAGGCCTGCATCAGCACGTTCGTGACGTTGATCCGGGAGAAGAAGGCGTCGTTGGTCGCCGACAGGTAGGCGACCAGGGCCAGCAGCACCACGGGGACGAACAGCCGGTCGAACAGTGCCCCGCGGACCCGGACCTGTGGCCGGGGCGTCCGCTCCCCCGGGGGGTCGCTGCGGACGGGGCGTTCACGCATCGCGGTCATCGGGAGCTCTCCATCCGGACGGTCGGGCGGGAGGACGGGGTCGGGGCGGAGGCCGCGGTGGCGGGGTGCGGGACGGCGGCGTCCACCGCCCGGGGCCCGGGGTCCTGCTCCTCCCCCGCGGTGAGTGCGGTGAGCCGTGCCTGGTCGAGGTCGCCGACCGGGTGGACGCGGGACAGGCAGCCGTGGCGGAAGACCGCGACCCGGTCGGCGAGGCCGAGGACCTCTCGGACGTCGGTGGAGAACAGCACCACCGCGCCGCCGCCGGCCGTGAACTCGTGCAGCAGGTCGTGGATCTGCGCCCGCCCGCCGATGTCGACGCCCTGGGTGGGTTCCTCGACGGCGATCAACCGGACGCCGGAGGCCAGCCACTTGGCGACCAGCACCTTCTGCTGGTTGCCGCCCGACAGCGCCGACGCCGGCGCGGTGAGGGAGGGCATCCGGATGTCCAGCCGGGTCCGGAACTCCTCGGCCCGGCGCAGCAGCCGGCGCCGGGAGACCCGGCCGGTGGTGGCCACCTGGCCGAGCGAGGCGAGGGAGATGTTGACCGCGCACGAGTGCTCCAGCACCAAGCCGCGGGCCTTGCGGTCCTCGGGGATGAAGCCGATCCCCTGCGCCTGGGCGTCCCGTGCGGTGCGCAGCCGCACCTCCCGGCCGTCCATCTCCGCCCGGCCGTGCAGCGGCACGTCTCCGCCGACCATGGAGACGAACCTCGCCGCGCCGGAGCCGACGAGGCCGGTGACGGCGAGGATCTCGCCGGCGTGCACGTCGAGGTCGAAGGAGTCGCCCTCGTCGACGCACCGGACCTCGCGCAGCCGCAGCAGCACGTCGGGGCGCACGGTGGGGACCTCGGGGCGCAGGGACTCCTGAGGCCGGTCGCCCACCATCAGCCGGGCCATCTCCGCGGTGGTCAGCCCGGTGCTGGCGCGCTCGGCGACCCGCGCTCCGTCGCGCAGCACCGTCACCCGGTCGGCGGTGGCCGCCACCTCGTCCAGCCGGTGGGAGACGAAGGCCAGTCCGACGCCGTGCGTCCGGAGGGTGCGCATCAGGGCGAGCACCCGGTCGGCGGCGCTCGGCTCGAGCGAGGCGGTGGGCTCGTCGAGGATCAGGAACCGCGGCTCGGTGGCCATGGCACGGGCGATCTCGACGAACTTGCGCTCGGCCGGACCGAGCGCGCCGACCGGCGACCGCGGGTCGAGGTCGACGCCCAGCCGGTCGAGCAGCTGCTCGACGCGCTGCCGCCAGGCGCGGTGGTCGACCGCGCCGAGCCCGGTCAGCCGCCGGGGGGTCGAGGCGGCGCTGGCGAGCAGGGTCTTCTCGACCGTCAGGTCCGGGAACAGGTTGTAGTTCTGGTGCACCACGGCGACCCCGGCCGCCTGCGCCTGCTGCGGCGTGGCGAAGGCGACCGGGTCGCCGTCGAGGTACAGGGTGCCCGCCGTCGGCCGGACCGCGCCGGTGAGCACCTTGATCAGCGTGCTCTTGCCCGACCCGTTCTCCCCGAGCAGCGCGTGGATCTCCCCACCGTGCAGCTCGAAGTCGACGTCCCGGAGGACGACGACCCCCGAGTAGTCGTGGACGGCGGCGCGCACGCCGAACGTGGGCACGCCCGTGGTCGCGGCCATCGC
Organism: Geodermatophilus sabuli; assembly: GCF_900215145.1. Taxonomy (GTDB): domain Bacteria; phylum Actinomycetota; class Actinomycetes; order Mycobacteriales; family Geodermatophilaceae; genus Geodermatophilus; species Geodermatophilus sabuli. Next base: position 461,755 of record NZ_OBDO01000003.1, read on the forward strand.
GGTCAGCTCCCCGACCTGCTGAGGAACTCCCCGACGGCCTTGGTGACAGCGTCCGGCTGCTCCAGGAACGCGAGGTGCCCGGCCCGCGGGATCTCGACGTACTCCGCGCCGGGGATCGCCGCGGCGACCCGCCGGTTGTAGCGCGGCAGGGTGATCCGGTCCTCGTCGCCGTGGACGACGAGCACCGGTGCCTGGATCGAGGGCAGCCGGTCGATCGCGTCGTGGGCGAGGTCGGCGGTGAAGTGCCCGATGAAGCCCGAGACGTCCTTCGAGCCGGTCCACTCGCGCAGCTCGGCCTCCAGGGCGCAGATGCGCTCGTGCTCCTCCTCCAGCAGGGTCGGCGACCACATCCAGAAGGCGAACTTGGAGAACACGTCCAGCGGGCCGTGCTGCAGCGCGTACCGCCGCGACTCGTAGTGCCGGCGGACGTGGTTCTCGTCCGCCGTCCGGCTCCAGGTGGACAGCAGCACCACCGAGCGGACCCGCTCGGGGTGGTTGAGCACCAGCTCCTGCGCGGTGCAGGAGCCGAGGCTGAAGCCCATGACGTGCGCGGACTCGATGCCGAGCGCGTCGAGGAGCGCGACGGCGTCCTCGGCCAGCAGCGCCGGGGTGTAGTCGGAGTCGGTGCAGTCGGCGGTGCCGACGCCGCGCATGTCGTAGGTGATGCAGCGGTACTGCCGGGACAGCTCCTCGACCTCGTGGGTCCAGGCCCGGCCGCTCATCCCGGTGCCCATGATCAGCAGCAGCGGGTCACCGGTGCCGGCCTCCCACCAGGTGGTGGTGTGGCCGTTGGCGACGACCTCAGGCATCGTCGACCCCCACCTCGGCGGCGCCGGGGACGGCGGCGATGGCCTCGATCTCGATGAGCAGCGGCTCCTCCACCAGCCGCTCGACGAACAGCAGCGTGTTGGGCGGGTAGTCCCCGTCGGGGTAGATCTCGGCGAAGACCTCGCCCCGGACGCTCATGAACTCCGGCAGGTGGGTCCCGCCGCCGACCAGGTAGGTCGTCATCTTGGCGATGTCGGCGAACGTGCCACCGACGGCGGCCAGCGCCGTCCCGAGGTTGGCGTAGGCGCCGCGCACCTGGTCGGCGAAGCTGCCGTCGCCGTACAGCTCGCCGTCCTGGGTCATGCCGACCTGTCCGGCGATGAACACGGGGTCGCCGTCGGCGACGACGGCCACGTGCGAGTAGCGGCCCAGCGGCTCGCCGAGGCCCTTGGGCTTGCGGTGCAGGGTGACGGTCATGGAGTGCTCCCTTCGGTCGGCCGCCCGGGGTGCGGGCAGCACGCGATCGGTGTGCGGCGTCGGGCCGGTGTGCGGTGCGGGGAACGGGCGCGGTCAGTCGTGGACGGCGCCGTCCTCCGGGACGATGGCCTTCTGGCTGCGGTCGATCTCGTGAGCGATCTCGAGGCCGTCGGTCATCGACCAGGGCAGCACGCTGTAGGGCTTGTCCGGGTTGTCGCCGGTGACCATGTCGTAGGTCAGCTCGGTCTGGCTGTAGATCAGCGGGTCGCGGTCGTTGTGGTACCGGACCATGTCCAGGTCGTCGGGGAACTCCTGGACGACGCCGTCCTTGATGACGATCTCGACGTTGCGCTTGTCGACCAGGACGTGCAGGTTCTCGGCCGGGTTGCCCTTCACGACGATGACGTCGGCGAGGTAGCCGGGGACGAGCCTGCCCAGCCTGCCCTCGAGGTTGAGCATCTTCGCGCCGTTGGCGGTGGCGGCGAGGATGCACTCCATGTTCGACAGGCCGGCGTAGGCCCGCAGCAGCTCCAGCTCCCGGGCGTGCCACTCGCCGTAGGGGGTGATCGCGAAGCCGCTGTCGGTCCCCATCGCGAACTCCACCCCGGCCTCGTGGGCCTTGTGCAGGCTCTCGACGCTCTTCTCCAGCATCCGGCGCGCCCCGTGGTACTGCGGGTAGGGAGCACCGGTGAGCTCGGGCCAGTCGCCGAGGTTGGCCAGGAGCAGCAGCGTCGGCACGAGGGTGACGTCGTTCTCGACCAGCTTCTCGATGCCCTCGTCGGTCATGACGTTGCCGTGCATGATCCAGTCGAAGCCGGCGTCGGCGGCGGCCCTGACCTCGCCCGGCCCGCGGGCGTGGATGGTGACCTTCTTGCCGAGCTGGTGCACGAGGTCGGCGACCAGCTTCATCTCGTCGTTGGTGAACGCCTGGTAGTCGCCGTAGGGGCTGTCGGCCAGCTTGATGAGGTCGACGCCGTTCTTGACCTGGTGGCGGATCTCGTTCTTCATCTGGTCGGCGGTGTTGGTCAGCGTGCCGATGTTGCCGTCCGGGACGCCGACGGAGTCGGGGAACCAGTCGGTCAGGCCGTTGCTGGTCGTCAGGTACCGGCCGGCCGCGGTCATCCGGGGCCCCTGCACCAGGCCGGCCTTGATGCCCTCGCGGATGCCGACGCCGATGTAGTAGCTGCCGCCGGGCTGGGAGATGCTCGTGATGCCGGCCCGGAGCACCTTGCGGGCGTTGGCCGCGGCGATGAGGGTGCGCATCTCCGCGCTGGTGTAGAGGTCGATCTCCTCCTCGTACCGCGCCTCGCCGTAGGTCATGTGGCAGTGCACGTCGATGAGGCCGGGCATGACCGTGCGCCCGGTGGCGTCGATGCGGCGCATCCCCTCCTTGGGCGGCATCGGGATGCCCGTGGTGTCGTCTCCGACGGCGACGATCGTGTCGCCGTGCAGGACGACGTCGGTGTCGGGGCGGGGGTCGGCGCCGGTGGCGTCGATGACCGTGCCGCCGGTGATGAGGGTCCAGTCCTCGTACACGGGGACTCCTCTCCTGGGTCGGGGTGCGCGGGATCGCGGCACGTCCCCGGGACGCCGGTGCTGTCAGCCCCGGCGGGGGCGTGTCGGAGGTGCTGAGGGGTGGGTGGGGTCAGTCCCCGTCGGGTGCGAGGGCGGGGGCGACCTGGGCGGCGGTGCCCTGCAGGTGGGCGCGGATCGCCGCCTCCATCGCGTCGGGGTCGCGGTCCTGGAGGGCGGCCAGCATCTCCCCGTGCTCGCGGTGGGCTGCGGCGGCCGAGGGGCCGGCCGACACGAGGATGCGGACGTAGAACTTGGCCCGCGCCGAGAGCGTGTCGATCAGGGCGATCAGCTCCCGGTTGCGGCAGGGGGCGTAGAGCGTGGCGTGGAACTGCTGGTTGAGCTGGGCCCACACCACCGGGTCGGTGACCCCGGACATCTCTCCGTGCAGGTCCTGCACGGCCCTGATGTGCTCCTCGGAGGTGCCGGCGACGACCAGGCGGCCGGCCAGCACCTCCAACTGCTCCCGGATCTCGTAGAGGTCCAGCAACTGGCGGGCCGAGGGCCGGGTGACCACGGCGCCGCGGTGGGCGTCGAAGGTGACCAGGCCCTCGCTGGCCAGGGCGTGCAGCGCCTCCCGCAGCGGGGTGCGGCTGATGCCCAGGCGCGCGGCGAGCTCGTCCTGGCGCAGCGGGGTGTCGACCTCGACGCCGCCGCTGATGATCAGGTCGCGCAGGGCATCGCGGGTGGCGTCCCGGATGGTGCCGCGCTGGATCGGGGAGAACCCGGCCAGGGCTCCACCGGTCCTGGTGCCGTCAAGGCTCATGCGCGCTCCCCCGGGTCGGTCCCCGGCGGGCCGCCGACGGTGTTGGTCAGGGTGCCCAGCCCGGTGATGCTGACCTCGACAGTGTCGCCTGCCCGGAGGAACCGCGGGGGGTCGAAGCCGATCCCGACCCCCGCCGGCGTGCCCGTCGCGATCACGTCGCCGGGCTGGAGGGTCATCCCGGCGCTGATCGTGGCGATCAGCGTGGGGACGTCGAAGATCAGGTCGCCGGTCTTCGCGCTCTGCCGCAGCTCGCCGTTCACGCGGGTCTCGACGAGCAGGTCGGTGAGGTCCACCTCGTCGGCGGTGACGGCGAACGGGCCCATGGGGCAGGAACCGTCCAGCGACTTGCCGAGGAACCACTGGCGGTGGTCCCGCTGCACGTCCCGCGCGGTGACGTCGTTGATGATCGTGTAGCCCCAGACGTGGGACAGCGCCTCCTCGGCCGGGATGCCGCGGCCGCCGGTGCCGATGATGACGCCGAGCTCGGCCTCGTAGTCCAACTCGGTGGTGAGCGCGTCGTGCAGCGGGATGACGTCGTCCGGTCCGATGACCGAGCTGGGTGCCTTGGTGAAGACGACCGGGCGGTCCGGCACGCCGTTGCTCGGCGTGGAGTTGTACCCGGAGGCGTCGAACTCCAGCGAGTGCTGGTGGTAGTTCTGGCCGACGCAGATGACGTTGCGCGCCGGGCGCGGGATGGGGGCCAGCAACCGGACGTCGGCCAGCGCGATCGGCGGGGTCGCGCAGGGCACCGAGGTCGGTGCTCCGCGCTGGATCAGCTCGAGCAACCCCAGGGGGGCGCCGTCGGCGCTGACCGAGTACCCGTGGGGAACGGGGAACACGTGCTCACCGAGCACCACCCCCACGCCGGGACCGGTGTCGCTGAGGAACGACACGTACTTCACGAGAGAGCCTCCAGGTGGGTGCGCACGGCTGCGGGTGGGGTTTCCGGGGATCAAGCGGTCAGGGAGGTGGTCCGGGCGCCGGCGGGCACGTGCCGGGCGCCCTTGTTCAGGCCGTTCTGGAACGGGCGGGAGCCGGACACCGAGCGCAGGAGACGGGCGCGGACGCCGTCCATGCGGTCGGGGACCTTGGCGACGACGAACCCGTAGAGGTAGGACCACCACTGCACGTGGTCGGTGAGCGCGCGGTTCTCCTGCTCCCACCGGGCGAGGGCGGTCGGCACGTCCCGCTCGCGCTCGAGGGTCATCGCCAGCGCCATCGCGTTGATGAACGCGGTGTTGGCGGCCTGCCCGAGGTTGGGCGGCATGGCGTGGGCGGCGTCCCCGACGACCGCGACGTGCCCCTTCGACCAGTAGCGGCAGCGGACGTTGACCAGCCGGTCCCATCGACTGGCCTCGGCGAACCGGTCGACCAGGTGGGCGGCGGCGGGGAACTGCGTGCGCCACAGGTCACGGTCGACGGGCATCCGGCTGGCCCGCTCGTCGGACACCGGGGCGCTCAGGAAGATGTAGTCCTGGCCGTCGGTGCACGGGTTGTAGAGCAGGCGACGCCGGCCGTGCCAGTACTCGATGATCGTGTCCTCGGGGTCGCCCTCGTCGCGGTCGATCATCATCCGGATGCCGGCCTCGGTGCCGAAGTCCATCCAGGCGGTGGAGAAGATCGACTCGCGCAGCCGGGAGTAGGCGCCATCGGCGGCGACCACGAGGTCGGCCGCGTACTCCTTGCCGTTCTCCATCTGCAGCCGGCCGTCGGGCGAGGCGCCGACCGCGAGCGACGAGGTCTCGATCTGCACCCCGAAGTGCTGCGCCTGCGCGATGAGCGCCTCGTAGAGGTCCGCGCGTGGCGGCAGCAGGAGCCGGTCGTCGGGAGTGGTGCGCCGGGACATGAGGACACCGCCGTGCTGGTCGGCGATCCGCCACTCGGCGATGCTGCGGGCGCGGGCCGTGGCCTGGTCGAAGGCACCGATGGCCTCCAGCGTGCGCAGCCCGCTCTCCCAGATCCAGATGCCGGCACCGAACATGCGCAGCTCGGGGTTGCGTTCGTGCAGCCGCACCTGCCAGCCCAGCTGGGCCAGCCGGGTGGCGAGCACCAGACCGGACAGCCCCGCACCGGCGATCTCCGCTGTTCTGCGCACGCTCCACCTCCGTGATCAGGTCTGTGACCTGCACGTTCATTGTTTCGGATCCAGGATCCGAGATCCGGGATCCAGAAAGTAGCGTCGCCTCCCCGCGATGGGAAGGGGTTGGCGTGAACCCGGTGGAAGTTCTTCGTTTCGGTCCTGTTATGGCACCCGGCGCCACCGGCGACGGCCGCCCGACCACGCACTCCCGTACGCATCCGTCCCGGTTTCTGCGCCGAGACCCTTGCGCGGAGGTGACCCAGCTCACTACGGTTCAGAGGTAGGACCTCTTAACCAGAGGTTCACGCAGCATCGAGCAGGCGTAACACTGACCGCGTTGACTCCTCTCCGTCGGCCGACAGAGCAGGGGCGACGGCAGTCGCCGAGCGACGACAGGGAGAGGGGTGAGCGTGACCGCGAAGGACGAGCTCGCGAGACCGGCACCGGCGTTCCGTCAGGTGGCGTCCGGGCGACTGTCGCGCCAGGTCGTCTCCCAGTTCCAGCAGCTGATGCGGGAGGGCGTCCTGGGCTCGGGCGACAAGCTCCCCGCGGAACGGGAACTCGCCGAGCAGTTCAACGTCAGCCGCAACTCGGTCCGCGAGGCACTGCGCGAACTGGACCTGCTGGGCCTGGTCGAGAGCCGGCACGGCGAGGGGACGTTCGTGCGGCACCCCGGCCCGGCCGAGTTGATGGCGCCGTTCCGCACGGTCATCGAGCTCTCCATGCCGGCAGCCGAGTCCGTCATGGAGTTCCGGATGGCCTTCGAGCCGGGCGTGGCCGCACTCGCCGCTGCCAACCTCACCGCGGAGCGGGAGCAGACGCTCCTGGCGGCACTGGAGCGGTTCGAGCAGGCGGTGCACGGCGAGGGTGCTGTGGAGACCTCGGACGCCGACTTCCACCTCGCGGTGGCCCAGGCGACGGGGAACCCCACGGTCATCGCCGTCCATGCCGCCGTCTACGAACTGCTCCACGACATGCGCAAGAAGTTGCCCTCCGCCAGCTACGACCCCCACGACAAGTCGGTGGCCGGGCACCGCGCCCTGCTCGACGCGATCCGTGCGCGCGATCCCGCCCGCGCCGGCCGGGTGATGCACCAGCACCTGAGCGACGTCGCCGGCGAGCTCGAGCACCAGGCGTAGGGAGACATCCCCTCACCCGCTACTACTTCCTGCCGCTGCCAGAGGTAGGACCACTAGACCACTTCGTCTGAACCCCGGGCCGTCAGCTCTCTCTGGCGTGCCGTTTCCCTGCCGTTTTCCGTGCCGTTCGTGAGGAGAGATCGATGTCCACCACCCACACCCGCGTCGTGATCGTCGGGGCTGGACCCGCCGGGCTGACCCTCGGCAACCTGCTGCAGCGGCGCCATGTCCCCTGCGTGATCGTGGACAAGTTCACCCGCGAGCAGCTGGTGAGCCGGACCCGCGCCGGACTGCTGGAGTACCGCACGGTCGAGACGATCAGCCGGATGGGCCTGGCCAAGCGGCTGTTCGCCGAGGGCCACCGGCACAGTGGCTGCGAGTTCCGCAGCGCCGGGCAGGCCTTCTACACCGACTTCACCGAGTACTACGACGGCCGCTCGCACCACGTCTTCCCGCAGCAGGAGGTGGTGGCCGACCTCCTCGACGGCTTCGTCGAGGCCGGCGGCGACGTCCGGCTCGGCGTGGCGGCCGAGCAGTTGCAGTTCGACGCCGACGGGGTCCGTGTCGTCTGCTCGGACGGCAGTGTGATCACCGGTGAGTTCCTCGCCGGCGCCGACGGTCAGCACGGCATCGCCCGGGCCAGCACCCCCACCGGCGCGATCACCGAGTACGAGATGCAGCACGAGTTCCAGTGGCTGACGCTGCAGGCGGAGGCACCGCCCTCGGCGGAGTGGACGATCTACGCCCAGCACGAGCGGGGCTTCGCCGGTCACCTCCTGCGCAGCGACACGGTGACGCGCTTCCACCTGCAGGTGCCGGTCGGCGACGTGGTCGAGAACTGGCCGGACGAGCGGATCTGGACGGAGCTGCGGGCCCGGCTGGAGAAGCCCGGTTGGACCCTCCATGAGGGCCGGATCTTCAGCAAGAACATGCTCGACATGCGCAGCCGGGTCGCCGAGCCCATGCAGTACGGCCGGGTCTTCCTGCTCGGCGACGCCGCGCACATCATCAGCCCGTCCGGCGGCAAGGGTCTCAACCTCGCCGTCGCCGACGCCGTCGAGCTCGACCGCGTGCTGCGTGAGTTCGACCTGGCCGGCGGCACCGAGCTCGACCAGCTGCAGGCCTACAGCGAGCGCCGGGTGCCCGACATCTGGCGGGCGCAGGAGTTCAGCCACGCGCTGCTCCACATGATGCACACCTACCCGGCCGACAGCCCGGACGCCGTTTTTCGGCAGCGGCTGCAGCAGTCGCGACTGTGGCAGCTGGCCAACTCCGAGGCCTACGCCACCAACTTCGCCCGCAGCTACATCGGTCCCCTCCCGATCGAGGACTGACCGCTCCCCTGTCGCACCACCCCGGCGACGCCGCCGGGCCGCGTTCCACCCACCCCGAGAACTCCACCCACCCCGAGAACTCCACCGACCCCGAGAACGAGGTATCGATGGCTCTGAGCACACGCTCCCTCCGGTTGCCGGCCAGCATGCTGGCCGCCGCCCTGGCTCTCACCGCCTGCGGCAGCGGCGGAGAGGACTCCAGCGCTGCGGCAGGGAACGACCTGCCCACCGTCCGCTTCTCCGGGCTGCCCGACCCGGCCCCCCTCCCCGTCCTCGTCATGCAGGAACTCGGCATCGACGAGGAGCACGGCTTCAACGCCGAGTTCATCGAGGTCGACCCGGACGCCTCGACGAGCACCTTCCTCATCGGCGAGAGCGACATCGGCGTGGACCAGGACGCCACCAGCTCGGCGATCGCCAACAACGAGGGGCACGACGTCGTCTCGTTCTACCCGGCGATGAGCAACACCGCGGCGATCGTGGTCGCCGAGGACAGCCCGTACCAGACGCCGGCAGACCTGGTCGGCAAGCGCGTCGGGCACTTCGGGGACGACTCCGGCACCACCCAGGCGCTGGCGGTCTCCCTGCAGGAGGCCCACGGCATCAACCCGCTCGAGGACTACGAGATGGTGCAGTCCTCACCCGCGGCGCTGCCGGAGCTCCTGGCCAGCGGCGAGGTCGACGCGATCTTCGACTTCGAGCCCTACGGCCTGCGGGCGATCGAGCAGACCCCGGGCCGCTACCTGTTCCAGGTGACCGACTACTGGCAGGAAGCGGCGAACTGGTCTCCCCCGCTGGCCATGCTCACCGCCCGCATGGAGTGGCTCGAGGAGAACGCCGAGCTGGCCCGGGAGGTCCAGGCGGCCTGGAAGGAAGCCGTCCAGGCGGTCGTCGACAGCGACTACCAGCTCTTCCTGGAGGAGCCCTACGCCAGCTTCCTCGACGTGGGCAGCGAGGAGGAGCTGCAGGCACTGGCCGACTACTGCGCCGAGCTGCCGTGCTACGCGAGCGACTGGACGCAGCAGGACGTCGACCAGCAGATGACCTACCTCGAGCTCCTCGTCGAGCAGGGCGGTCTCGAGCAGCTGCCGGAGGTCGCACCGGTCGCCGTGCTCGACGACCTGGTCAAGGGCTGAGCCGGGGCGCCCGGCCGGTGCCGCCGGCCGGGCGCCACCCCTTCCCCCTCAGACAGCACGCAGAAAGGAGGCGAGCATGACCGCTGCAACCGTTCCGGCCCGATCGACACGACGCCGGCTGCCGGACGCGAACCGGTGGGCGCTGTCCCTCGCCGGCATCGGATCGATCCTGGTCCTCTGGGCGATCGGTGGCTCGGCCACCCGGTACGTCCCACCCATCGGAGAGGTGCTCTCCGAGCTCCCCGGCTTCCTCGCCTCGGCCGAGGTCTGGGACGCCGCCGGAGTCACCACACTCCGGGTCATCGGCTCACTGCTCCTGGCGATGGTCCTCGGTGCGGCCGCTGCGGCCGTCATGCGCCGGGACTGGTTCTGGGGCCGGGTGATGAGCTCCTTCGTCGGGTTCGCCATCGCCGTCCCGAGCACCGTCGCGGCGCTGCTGGCCCTCTACGTCTTCCGTCGGGACCCGATCGGCGTCTACGCCGTCGTCGCCTTCATCTGCTTCCCCTTCGTGGCCACCGTGCTGCGCGAGGGCATGCGGAACCTCGACGTCAAGGTCGGCGAGATGGGTGACGCCTACCGGATCACCGGCACGGCGCGGCTGCGGCACGTCGTCCTGCCGCAGCTGGCTCCCTACGGCTTCTCCGCGGTGCGCAACGAGTACGCGCACGCCTGGAAGATCGTCGTCCTCGCCGAGCTCTTCATCGGGAGCAGCGGCATGGGATGGCAGTTCGCCCGGGCCTTCGACCGCTTCCAGCTCACCGAGGTCGTGCTGTGGCTGCTCGTCTTCGTGGCGATCCTGCTGCTCAGCGAGTACCTCGTCATCCGGCCCCTCGAGCGATTCGTCCTGAAATGGCGGGTGTCATGACAACCAACGGCTCTCTTCTGTCCGGCGAGGTCAACCTGATGTCGAACGCTGTCGACGGAGTCACGCCTCCGTTCCTGGACCTCCGTGACATCGTGATCAAGCACGGGGACCGGACCGCGGTCGACGGGGTGGACCTCACGGTGGCGCCGGGCGAGTTCCTGGCGCTGCTGGGCCCCAGCGGCTGTGGCAAGTCCACGCTGCTGCACGTCCTCGCCGGTCTGCGCCGGGCGCACTCCGGCGAGCTGCGGCTCAACGGCAGTCCGGCCGCCGCTGATCTGTCGGGCAAGCTCCGCGTCGGGTACGTGTTCCAGGACCACCGGCTCCTGCCGTGGCGGACCGTCGCCCAGAACATCACGATCGCGATGAAGAGCGCCGGCGTCCCCAAGGACGAGTGGGACGCCCGGATCGACCGCTACCTCGGCATGCTGCGGGTCGGTGAGTACCGCGACTCGTGGCCGATGCGCCTCTCCGGTGGTCAGCGGCAGCGGGTCTCCATCGCCCGTGCCCTCGCCGTCGACCCGGACGTCGTCCTCATGGACGAGCCGTTCAGTGGCCTGGACGAGGTGACCGCGCGGGCGATGCGGCTGGAGTTGTCCCGCCTGCGCGAGGTCTCCTCGGTGCCGACGGTCTTCGTCACCCACTCCATCAAGGAGGCGCTGTTCCTCGCCGACCGGGTCGTGACGCTCAGCCACGGGCCGGCCCGGGTGCTCAAGGAGTTGTCGGTGTCGCTGCCCCGGCCGCGGCAGTACGAGGACCCGGAGTTCGCTCGTCTGGAGGCCTCGGTGGTCGCGGACGTCCTCAAGGAGTGGGAGCTCACCGACGCCGCGCCGGGTGCACCAGAGCGGCGGGCATCGTGAGCGCCGCGGTCACCGAACGCCCGGCGGTCTCCGCGGAACCGGTTCCCGAGCGGCCGGTGCGGTTCCGCGGCGCGGCGAGGAACATCCTGGCCGGCATCACGGCGGCCGTCCTCGGGGCGGCGCTGTGGGAGCTGATCAGCCTCACCTCCGACGGCTGGGTCCCCGGGGTCGGCGAGATCGCTGCCTCCGCCGTCGAACTGCTCGGCGACGGCGAGTTCTACGGCGACGCCTGGATCTCGCTACGCCGGGTGCTGACGGTGCTGCTGGCGGCGACCCTCGCCGGGCTGGTCCTGGGCCTGCTCGCCGGGTTCAGCAGCAAGGTCGACAGCTTCCTGCGACCGATCCTGGTGACCGGGCTGGCCATCCCGGACCCCGTCTACATCATCCTGGTCATCCTGATCCTCGGGATCTCCGAGACCTCGGGCATCGTCGCGCTCACCATCGCCATCGTGCCGCTGGTCGCCAACGTGGTGATCAGCTCGGTGCAGGCGCGCGACCGCGGGCTGGACGAGATGGCCGCCACCTACCGGCTCAGTCACGTCGACTACCTGCGGCACGTCCTCGCCGGGCAGGTGCGACCGGCCATCGTGGCGGCGCTGCGCACGTCGTTCGCCTTCTCCTGGAAGCTCGTCGTGCTCATGGAGACGATGACCCAGTCCGACGGGGTCGGTGCCCGGATCTACGAGTCGTTCCGGTTCCTCCGGCCGGCCGACATGATCGCCTACGCGCTGCTGTTCATCGTGCTCATGCGGGTGCTCGAGATGCTCGCCCTGCGTCGCCTGGAGCGCTCGACCGTCGCCTGACCCTGCGGCCGCGCCCGGTCGCCCACCCCTCCTCCCCGGCGGAGCCGTGTCGGACCTCCGCCCGGTCCAGTCCCCACCCATCCGAAGGAGCAGTTCGTGGACCAGAACCTGTTCAACTCGATCTGTCTGGAGCAGCTGCGGCTGTCGGCGGTGCACGAGGGCGAGACCGTCGCGGTCCTGTCCCGCGGCGCC
>NZ_OBDO01000012.1 GCF_900215145.1 Geodermatophilus sabuli
GGCGCGTACACCTCGTCCAGCAGCCGCTGCGCGGTGCCGCCGTCCGGGCCGGCCGGCAGGCCGTACACCAGCCGGTCGGGGTGCAGGGTGTCGGCGACGGCGAACCCCTCGCGGAGGAACTCCGGGTTCCAGGCCAGCAGCGCGCCGGGCACCTTGTCCCCGAACATGGCTGCGAGGTCCGCAGCGGTCCCGACCGGCACGGTGGACTTCCCGACGACGAGCTCGCCTGCGCCGAGGACCTGCAGCAGTGACTCGGCAGCGACTTGGACGAAGTGCAGGTCGGCGCCGTACTCGCCGTGCCTCTGCGGCGTCCCGACACAGATGAAGTGGACCTGCGCGCCCGCTGCGTCGGCGATGTCGGTACTGAAGCCCAGGCGCCCCGAGGCGAGCGCGTGGCCGAGGAGGTCGCCGAAGTCCGGCTCGTAGAACGGTGCGCGTCCCTTGCAGAGGGACGCCACCTTGCGATCGTCCACGTCGATGCCGACGACCTCATGGCCCAGTTCCACCATGGAAGCGGCATGGACGGCCCCGAGGTACCCGCAGCCGATGACGGAGATCCGCATGACCGCTGTTCCCCTTCGCCATCCCGTCGAGCCTTCGATTCGAAGTGGATCACGCGGAACGCGGCAGCGCCTGCCGAGGTGTCGACCGGCCGGCCGGCAGTCCTGACCGACGCGGGGCCAGGGGTCGCCGCCGCGGCGCGGACTCGCGCTGCCCCCCAGCAATGGGGGTGGGGACCGGCGAGCGCCCGTGGTTCAGTGGGCTCCGGGAAGGGCGCTCGGTGCGCCCGTCGCCCGCCGGGGGCTACGAGTCGTGCCGGACAGCTCGCCGGGAGGGCACATGAGCTGGGTGTGGGGCCTCGGGGCCGCCTGGCTGCTGGTCGCCGTCACCGGAGCCGTCGGCATCGGCCGGTCGATCCGTCTGGCCGAGCGTCGCGAGGTCAGGTCTGCCCCGTCCCGCACCGTCTTGCACGACGTCACGCCGAGCCGCCGGTGGCCTCAGTCGCGGGAGGCCGGGACCACGTGAGCCATCGGGGGCGACCCCGACCTGGGTCGATGCCTCACTCGCAGGAGTGGTGAGGAATCGTCTCCGCAGGCCTGTGCCCCTAGCGTCGGCCCTGTTGCCTGTCCGACGGGGGTCCCATGAGCGCTGACACGACTACCGAACCAGAGCAGCACACCGACGGGGACGTCGAGCCGGCGCCGCGGCGGCGTCGTCCGCTGCACCGTGCGCTCATCGGCCTGGGCGTCCTCGCTCTGGTGCTGGCGCTGCTCATCGGCGGCGGCCTGTGGTTCCTCACCGAGCGGTACGCCGGGAACATCGATCGCCTCTCCGACGTCTTCGCCGGCCTCGACGAGGAGGCGCGCCCGGCGCCGGCGACGCCGGCCCAGGAGGCCGCCGGCGCACCCGTGACCTTCCTGCTCGTCGGCTCCGACACCCGGGCGACGGCGGAGGTGGGCGTGGCCGCGGGCGGGCGCTCCGACGCGATCATGGTCGCCCGCCTGTCCGCCGACCGGCAGCACGCCCAGGTGATCTCCATCCCGCGCGACTCGTGGGTGGAGATCCCCGGCCACGGCAGGAACAAGATCAACGCGGCCTACGCGTTCGGCGGGCCGACCCTGCTCATCCAGACCGTGGAGCAGCTCACCGACGTCCGCATCGACCACTACGTGGCCATCGACTTCCAGGGGATCATCCAGGTCACCGACGACCTGGGCGGCGTGGACGTCGTCGTCGCCGAGACGACGAGCAACGGTCCGCACACCTTCCCGGCCGGCATGAACCACCTCGACGGCGACCAGGCCCGCTGGTACCTGGGCCAGCGCTACGGCCTCCCCGGCGGCGACTTCGACCGGGTGCGCCGGCAGCAGCAGTACCTGCAGGCTGTGTTCGGCAAGCTGTTCAGCTCCGACACCTTCACCGACCCGGCCCGGCTCGACGCCGCGCTCCTGGCGGTCACCAGCGCCGTGGCCGTGGACGACGGCCTGGGCAACGGCGAGATGCTGTCGCTGGCCTACTCCCTGCGTGGGCTGACGCCGGACAGCGTCGACTTCTTCACCACGCCGGTGCTCGGCACGGGCATGGAGGGGCCGGCGAGCGTGGTCTACCTCGACACGGTGTCCTGCGAGCGCATGTGGGCGTACCTGCAGAGCGACTCGCTGTCGCAGAACGCCGGGGAGTTCGCGGACGAGGCGCTGCCCGACGTCCCCCGCTGACCCGCTCCCCGGGTGGACCACCCTGTGGAGTCGGACAGCCCCTCAACTCTGCGGAGCACACCGCGTGGACGGGCGCTCAGGGGCGCTGCGGCTCCACGGTCACCAGGACGACCGTCGAGTTGTCGCGGGCTCCAGTCGTGTCCGCTGCAGCGACGAGGCCCTCGGCGAGGTCAGCCGGCCTCCCTGCCACGGCCACCAGCTCCGCGATGCGCTCGTCGCCGAGTTCCCCGGTCAGCCCGTCGGAACAGGCCAGGAGCCGGTCCCCGGGGAGCACGGGCAACAGCGCGATGTCTGCCTCGTTGCGGGCGCCCACGCCCAGGGCGCGGGTGATGATGTGCCGCTGCGGGTGGGTGGCGGCGATCTCGTCGGAGATGTACCCGGCGTCGATGAGCTCCTGCACGACCGAGTGATCCGTGCTGATCTGCTCCAGCTGGCCGTCGTGCCAGCGGTAGACCCGCGAGTCCCCCACGTGGAAGACCGCCCACTGCGGCCCGTTCCCCTCGTCAACGAGGGCCACGCCAGCCACCGTCGTCCCGGCGCCGCCGAGCCCCGGGCCCTTGAAGGCCCGGATCTCACCGTCGGCTCGCTGCAGGGCCAGCCGGATCCGCTGCACGGTCGTGGTCTTGCTACCGGTCAGGGCCTTGAGCGCCTGCACCACGACCTCCGCGGCGGCGGCACCGCCGGCGTGCCCGCCCATGCCGTCGGCCACGGCGAAGATCGGCGGCTCGGCCAGAAACCGATCCTGGTTGTCCTCGCGTTGACCTGTCGCGGTCGCCGCACCCCACGTCAGCTCGACCGGCGCCATCCACTCTCCACAACACGCATCGACGACAGGGCAACCCGCGGGGAAGGCAGGCGCGACGAGCGTAGAAGGTGTCCGGCCCGGCGGCAGGTTTCGCACAGACGGACGGAGACGCGTCGCCTCCGACTCGAGGCCGTCATTGCTCGCGAGGCGGAGGATCCGACGTTCGCTGCCCGGGTCGACGCCGCGATCCGCACGGCGCTGACGGCGAAGGCGTAGGCCGGGCTCCTCCCCCGGCGTGACCGGCACCCCCGCTACGGTCCCCTCGTGATCCGCTGGGGCTGCGCGCTCGTCGTCGCCGGGGTGCTGTCGGCGTTCGCGTTCCTGCTCGTGACGGGGGAGTACATCACCGACGGTCCGGTGCTCATCCAGTTCAGCGAGAGCCACGGGGTCCACCGCGGCGACGTCTTCGTCCTGTGCGGCTGGGTTGCAGCCATCCTGTCGGAGGTCGCCCTCCTGGGCACCTCTCGGAGACGCTGAGCTCAGCGGCGTCGCAGACGATCCGGAGGGACCGGCCCGACGGAAGTTCCCGGGGGTGCACAGCGCGCAGTCCGTGCCGCGCCGGTGGTGCTCGTGCGCCGTCCGCCCCTGACCGCAGCGGGCGTCACCATGTCGTCCACGCCCGGACGGAGGCGACCGCTCGGGCCGCGAGTTGGCGACGACGACCGGGGGGTGGTCCGAACGTCGACCCACGCTGCTGGACATGCGCGGCGGTGTCGGGCGCCGGGTGAGCAGCATGACGTCGACGTCAGTGGACCCGGTCGTCCAGTTCTCCGCACTCTGCGACGGGCGTCGATGAGTCCTCCCACGGAGTGACTGTGAGGGCTCAAGAAAATACGTTCCGTATGAGAATCCGTACCTTGTGTACGTGCACCTTCTCTTCGTATGCACCGGCAACGTCTGCCGCTCGCCGATCGCGGAGCGGCTGGCGACCACGTGGCTCGGCGAGACCACTGGGTGTCCCCGTCACGGTGACGAGGTGCGCATCTCCAGCGCAGGCGTGCGTGCGACAGATGGTGACCCGATGGACCCTCGGTCGGCCGCCGCTCTGGTCGAACTCGGTGGTGCTCCGCGTGACTTTCGTTCACAGCGGTTGACCCCCGAGTTGGCGGTCTCGGCCGACCTGGTCCTCACCATGACCCGGCGACACCGGCGGTCGACACTGGAGCTGACGCCGCGCGGCCTGCGGCGGACGTTCACCGTGAACGAGGCGGCCGATCTCCTCAGGAGCGCCGACCTGAGTGGACTGGACCGGCTGCCTCCTGAGGCGCGGACGCGCGAGCTGGGGATCCGCCTCGATGCCCAGCGCAAGTGGCGCGCCTCTTCCGGCGACGACGACATCGAGGACCCGATCGGTCGCCGCCTGCCGGTGCACCAGCAGGTGGCGAACACGATCGCCGCGGCCCTGCGCCCGCTGACCGACGTCCTCTTCGGCTGCGCTCACACCGGACCCAGCTTGCTGGCCAGGGACTGACCGGGAGAGCACCGCCCGTCCTCACAGCGCACGAGCACGCCACTGCCTCCGGATCGCCGCCGGCCCCGTCAGGGGTCGCCGCGTTCCCGGCCGTACGCGCGGATGTCCACCAGGCAGCCGGCACGGGCACTGTCCGGATCGGATTCATAGGCCCGATACCACCGGGCCGTCCGCGCGACCGCCTCGTCGAGGCGCCACCGCGGCCGCCAGCACAGGTCCGTGGCCGCTCTGCCGATGCCGAGCCTGAGCACCCCGGCCTCCGGCGCATGCCCCGTGCTGACCTCACCGCGCCAGCGTCCCTCACGCGGGGACTCGGGATCCCAGGCGCTCAGGAGACTGTCGACGAGCTGTCCCACCGTGGCGTCATCCGCCGGGTCGGGGCCGAAGTTGTACGCCGAGCCGACGTCGTCACCGGCCGGACCAGCAAGATGAGCGGCCAGCGTCAGATAGCCCGACAGCGGCTCGAGCACGTGCTGCCATGGGCGGACAGCGGAGGGATGACGCAGCACGGTCGGCTCACGCCGCGCTCGTGCCCTCGCCAGATCGGCGACCAAGCCGTCAGCGGTCCAGTCTCCACCTCCGATGACGTTGCCCGCGCGTCCAGTCGCCAAGCGACGTACCGGACCTCCTTCATCCCGAGCGGTGCGGTCGAAGAACGAACACCGGTAGGACTGGGCGACCATTTCCTGCGCCGCCTTGCTGGCACTGTAGGGATCGCGTCCGCCGAGCCGGTCGTCCTCGATGAACGGACGCCCCGACTCGTCGTTGGCGTAGCACTTGTCGCTCGTCACCACGACGACTGCGCAGTCACGGTCCAAGGTCCTGACGGCGTCCAACAGCGCCGTCGTGCCATCGACGTTCACCGCGAACGTCTCAGCGGGACGCATGTACCCCTCGCGCACGACCGTCCTGGCAGCGAGGTGCAGCACGACGTCGGGTGCGGCCTGCTGGAGGGCGTCAGCGACCGATTCACGGTCTCGGATGTCGCCCACCACGTGTCGCTCGAGGTCCCTGACCACATCAGCCACCTCGAACAGGGAGGGCTCGGTCTCCGGCGACAGCGCATAGCCCGTGACGCGGGCGCCCATGTCTGCCAACCACAGCGACAGCCACGACCCCTTGAAGCCGGTGTGGCCAGTGACGAACACCGATCGGCCGGCGAACGCGGCAGCCAGGTCCTCCGTCATGGTCCCTGCCTGCCCCATGCTGCCACGATAGGGCCGTAGGGGATGAGGTGGCGGATGAGGAACTCGCGGTCGAGCGGTTGCCGTGCCTGTGGGACCGCCTCCGTGGTCACGGTGCTCGACCTCGGGACTCAACCCGTCGCCGACGACCTGTTCGACGACGCCGGTCAGGCTGCAGCGGCGCCGCGGCACCGGTTGGCTCTCGGATGTTGCCAGGAGTGTGGCCTGGTCCAGCTGGATGCCTCGACCCCCGTACTCGCCAACGCCGCGCACGGACACGGGAGCGTGTACTCGGGAACCGTCCTGCAGCACGAGCGGGCGTGGGTCGCAGAGCTGCTGGAGGTGTCATCCCTACGCGACGGAGGATCGGTCCTCGATGTGAGCAGCGGAGCCGGAGGCCTGTTGCGCGTGTTCGCGGACGCCGGCCACGTGGTGAGGGGGTGGGAGCGGGACGCCGCACTCGCCCGACAGGCCTCAGCGGCAGGCCTGCCGACCGACCACGACGACGGCATGGACCTGGGGCCGGGTGAGACGTTCGACCTCGTGGTGGTCAACCACAGCCTCAGTCACGCCGACGACCTGGATGCGGCGGTGGAGCGATGTGTCGGCGCCGTCGCGCCCACGGGCACCTTGGCCGTCGAGTTCCACTCGGTGTCGGGCGTCCTCGGCGGCGGACAGTTCGACGTCATCTGTCACGCCCACCGCAGCTATCTGTCTCTGGGTGTGCTGGCCGGCGTGCTCGCCCGCCATGGCATGACCATCACCGATGCGCGGTCCCTACCCCTGCACGGCGGGGTGGTGCGCCTCCAGGCGCGTCACACCACACCTGGTCTCACCCCCGCTCCTGGCGCAGTCGAGATCATGGCCGCTGAGGCCACCCAGAGGAGCGACCGACCGGAAGCCTGGGCTTCGGCAGCGATACATGCCGACCGGGTCCGCAGCCGACTCCGCACCTTCATCGCTGAGAGCCGTTCAGCCGGTCACACCGTGGCTGCCTACGGCGCGCCCAGCCGGGGAGCCACCCTGCTCAACTTCTGTGGTCTGCGAGCCGACCAGATCCCCTGGACGGCTGACCGCGCACCGGCCAAGCAGGGCCGTTTCCTGCCAGGTGTCGCCACCGCGGTGATCCCACCAGAGGAGCTCCTGGCGCGACGGCCGGACGTCGTCGTCGTGCTGGTGTGGCCGCTGCGCTCGGAGGTGCTCGCTCAGCTCGACGACCTCCGCCGGGCCGGGACACGGTTCGTGTTCCCGCTGCCGGAGCCCGAGGTGGTCGCGTGACCCGGCCCTTCCGCTTCATCGCCCCCGCACCTCGGCTCACCGGCGACCCGGCTCGGTGGAGAGCCGAGGTGCGCCGCATCGAGGATCTCGGCTTCTCCACGCTGTCGATCGGGGACCACGTCAGCCGGGGATGGGCTCTCGAACCGGTCACCGCGATGACCGTGGCCGCCGAGGCCACGAGCCGGCTACGGGTGCTGTCCCTGGCTCTGGCGAACGACTACCGCCATCCGGTCATCCTCCACAAGGCCCTCGCCACCCTGGACGTGTTCAGCAGCGGGCGGGTCGAGCTGGGCATCGGCGCTGGGTGGATGCAGTCCGACTACGACTCTGCGGGCATCCCGATGGACCCCGCTGCGACGAGGATCGAACGGCTCGAGGAGTCCCTACGCATCCTGACCGGGCTGTTCGGCCCCGCACCAGTGAACGTCACCGGCCGGTACTACCGGATCCGCGATCTCGACGGACTGCCGAAACCGGTGCAACGACCTCGGCCTCCCCTACTGGTCGGCGGAGGTGGCCGACGGATGCTGTCGCTGGCGGCCCGGGTGGCCGACATCGTCGGTGTCCACTGCACCCTGCCCTCTGGCGTGCAGGACGCGGCGGCCGTGGCCGACCTGGCTGCCGATCGCATCGCCGAGAAGGTGCGCTGGGTACAGGAGGCGGCGGAGGCGGTAGGACGCCGCGTCTCCGACCTCGAGCTGCAGTTCAGCGTCTACCACTGTCTCATCACGCGGCCCGGACACATCGGCGCGCCCAACCGCTCGAGCTTCGCCGCCTTGATCGCCGCCGCGCCGGAGCTGCTCGCGGACTCACCGGCGGTTCTCGTCGGTGACGTAGAGAGGTGCGTCGACACGCTCATCGAGCGACGGGAGCGTTATGGCTTCAGCTACCTCAACCTCGGAGGCGACGTGGAATCCGTGGCGCCGATCGTCGCACGACTCGCCGGCACCTGATCATCCCGCTCCCGCGACCAGTGCCTCCGCCGCCGCCCCCAGACGGACTCCGGCCAGGACGTGCCGTCCGGCGCGCTCGCCGCTGAGGAAGGCCTCGTCCGTCCACGAGTGGTCCCAGTCGCCGTAGCGACCGCACCAGACCACGCCGACACTCGCCAGGAAGCTGTGCACCATGTCGACGGCATCAGCTCGTTGGTGGTCCCAGATCACGTTGGCGTAGCGGATGGGACGTGCTTCCGCGACGAGTAACCGATCGTCGCTCCGCAGCACACCGCACCGACGGAGGTCGGTGAGCACTCGCTCGACGAGTTGTGCCGAGGTCATCCCCAGCGGTCGATAGCGATCCGAGTGGTAGACCTCGGCCTGGATGGACCCAGCACCGGCCGGTGCCACGTGCGGAGTGAACATGTGCGGGAAGTTCAAACGGGCGAAGAGGACGTCCGGGTCGTAGTAGTAGGTGATGTGCGCCGGGGACAGGTCATCCCGCTCGACGCCTATGTTCACCACTGTGGCGGAGCTGTAGGACAACGCTCGTGCCGCGGCCAACACGTCGGGGGGCGCTCCCTCGATCATGGGTACGAGATCCGGGAGCGGTATCGAGGAGATGACCGCTTCCGCCTGCGTCTCCTTGCCATCGGCGAAGCGCAGGAGCCGACGCTCCGGGTCCAACCCCACCACCCGGCGACCCACCCGCACGTCGAGGCCACGTCTCAGACCGACCAGATAGGCACCGAAGCCGCCACGCTCGGGGTAGCGGAACTCCGTCACGTAGTGCTTGTGCGGGCGGGTGGCATCGAGCGCCCCTCTCAGCATCTCCTCGAGGTCCGGGCGGTACATGCGGGGGCCGAGCCATTCGGTCGTCAGGTTCTCCGGCTCGGTGGTGTGGTACTTCCGGCCGTACACCATGGGGAAGGCCTCAGCGAACGTGCGGCCGTAGGCGGCGACGAGCCAGTCGGCGTAGTTGTTCACCGCTCGGGGCGGTGCGGACGTCTCCGCCACGAAATCGGTGAGAACGGACACCGCCAGGTCCTTCGGGAGACCGTGCAGGTTCAACTGCACCGGGTGCCGGACACGGTGGCCCTGCCACACGTTGTCGATGACCGCCTCCACCGTCCGGTAACGGCCGTCGACGGCGTCGGCCAGCAGAGCCGCGATGCGCTCGTGCTTGGTGAACGAGACATGGGGTCCGTCGTCGAACAGGAAGCCGCTGCCGACCTCGAACGTCGTCGTGTGGCCACCAGCCCGGTCCCGCGCCTCGAGGCACACAGCTGGGATGCCGGCGTCGCGCAGCACATGAGCTGCCCCCATCGCCGCCATACCGGACCCGAGAACGGCGACCGGCAGTGGTCCTCCTGTCTCCGTCATCCGTGGGCCTCGGCTTCGTCGACCCGACCCCCGTCACGCGCGAGCCACGCCTCACGCCAGTAGGTCTCGGTCTGGCGAGTACAGAGACCGTGGTAAAGGCCGCGGCACACCGCTCCCTCGAGCACGAGACAATCCGCGCCCATCGTCAGCATGCGACCGGTCACATCATCGATGATCTTGTGGATCCGCCGGTCCACCCGCCGACTCGTTCCGCAGTACGGCAGCATCTCCGGGTCGAAGGAGAGGCCACGGTTGTAGCCACGGCGATCCAGAGTGGCTCGGATCTCCTTGCGGGTGCGCACCCGGACCCGCTCCCCGGGCTGGAGGTCGAGAGTGACCTTGGGCGTCCGATCCAGTTTCCCGTGCACCCAGGGGAAAGGCGCCCCCCCGTGGACCAGGAGCCACGACGGCAGGCGACGACTGTGCCCCTGGTAGGTGTTGAAGAGGTACGGGAGGAGGTGGCGCAACACGGTTCGCCAACCGAGGTTCCCGTTGCGGACGTCCTGAGCGAAGTGCCGCAGGTCCCAGTGATGGACCTTGCTCGTGGCGGCGACGACCTCCGTGGCTTGACACGACCAGCGCTCTTCGCCGTCCTCGGCCGCCGGCGCGTGCGTGGCACGCAGGAGATCCTCAGAGGAGGCCCCTCCCCGCTGTCTTGGCGGAGTCGCCTGGACGACCGCTCCATCGCTCGACTCATCGACCGGCTTGAGCCACTCCTCCTTCCAGAAGATCAGACAGCCGGCCTGGCAACCCCCGTGGGCAGAGCCGTCACAGCGAACCCCGTCCAGGTGGACGCTGTCCTCGAGCTTGCGCAGTCCCCCCCAGAAGCAGGTGGTGTCGGCGCGACTGACCACGGTGAACCGGGACCCGCACGACGCCAGCATCTCGGGCATGAACGGCATCCGGTCGAGCGTGCCGTCCCTCTCGAGGGTCGCGAGCACCTCCGCCTCACTCCGCACCTCGACGACGTCCCCCGTGCGGAGGCGCCGGAGCGGCGGAGCGGCATTCGATCGGGTCATGTCGGGCCTCCAGCCGTGAACGTCATGACGGACTTCGAGCAGGTGAACGCCTCGGCGTATCGGGACCCGCACTCGGCGCCGCGTAATCGGGCCAGTCCCAGGAAGACGTCGCGGTCGAACCAGTGCCGTCCTCGCTGGGACGGGAAATGGCGCATCAGGAGTTCGGCTTTGCGGTCGGCCACCTCGTCGGTCATCGGGACGTAGAGGGTCCGCCGGATCAGATCCCCGTCCCACTTCGGGATCTCGTAGCAGAGGGTGAGGACGTCGCGGAACACGGTCGGCAGGATCTCAGCGACGACCCGGTGGTCCTGGTGCGCCTCGTCCCGGCTCGGGCCGATGAGCAGGTCCGGTGCCGGGCCGGTCAGGGCGCGGCTCTCCAACAACTCCTTCACCTCAGCCCATGCGGCCGGGAGGCGCCCGTCCGGCAGGTCATGGACGAAGACGGCGTGCTCGGCGCCAGCCAGGAAGTCGTCCGCGCTGGCGCGCGCCTCGTCGGCCCGCGTGGGCGTACCGGTGAGCACCAGGACGTCGACGCACAGGTCGGGCACCGCCCGGACCAGTTCCAGCAACGCGCCCCCGGCCCCGATCTCCACGTCGTCCGGATGCGCACCGACGGCGAGCACGCGCAACTGACGCGACGGAACTCGCGGCACGAGGGGCAGCACGCGCTAACTCCGCCCCTGGACGGCAGGCGCCGGCTCGAATCGGGGATTGGGCAGAGAGCCCATCAGGTCCTCCGCCGGTGCGAGCACGGGGGTCGGACCGAGGGCGGCGCTCGCTTCCCAGACCGCCCAGGGACGGACACCGGACTGGTAGAGCTCCTCGAGTCGTACCCGTTCCTTGATGGTGTCGGCCGGCACCCAGAAACCCTCGTGCCGGTAGGCGGCCAGTTGCCCCTTCTCCGCCAGGCGGACCAGAGCGCCGTCGACCAGGTCCTCCCCCGGCAGCAGCACGTCGAAGATGTCCCGGCGGAACACGAAGAACCCGCCGTTCTCCCAGATCGGGAACTGGCTGACCGGACGGATGCCGGCAACCCTCTCGCACTCGTCGATCTCGAGGACGTGGAAGGACGATTGAGGCGGAACGGCCGTCAGCGACGCGACAGCCCCGCTGGCACGGAAACGGTCGATCACCTCGGGAAGTGGGATGTCGCTCAGCACGTCGGCGTAGTTGGCCAGGAAGTAGTCCTCGCCCTCCAGATGCGGACGGACGCGACGGAGCCGCTCCCCGATGCTGCTGTGCAACCCGGTGTCCAGGAAGGTGATGCGCCAGTCCGCGAGGTCGCTCCTCAGCAGGTTCACCTCCTGCCCGCCGCCGGTCAGCACGAAGTCGTTCGTGGCGGTCTCGTCGTAGTGCAGGAAGTAGTCCTTGATGTCTCTGGCGCCGTATCCCAGACAGAGGATGAAGTCGGTGTGGCCGTAGTGTGCGTAGTAGCGCATGACGTGCCAGAGCAGGGGACGGTCACCGATCATGACCATCGGCTTCGGCGCGGCGGACGAGCCATCCCGCATGCGCATGCCGTGGCCTCCGCAGAAGAGGACGACCTTCATCTCTGCTCCTCAGTCGATGTCCAGTGAGGGGATGGGGACGACCAGGCGGCAGCCCCACTCGCGGACGTAGTCCAGTTGGGTGGCGATCTCGCGCCGCAGGTTCCACGGCAGGAGCAGGATGAAATCCGGCCGGTCCCTGGCTATCTCCTCGGGCGCGAGGATCGGGATGTGCGTGCCGGGGAGGTACTTCCCCTGCTTGAACGGGTTCCTGTCGACGGTGTAAGGGAGCAGGTCCGCCCGTATCCCGCAGTGGTTGAGGAGCGTGTTGCCCTTGCCCGGAGCACCGTAGCCGACCACACGCTTGCCGTCGTTGGCTGCTGAAGCGAGAAAGGTGAGCAAGTCGCGCTTGACCCTCGAGACGGCCTCGGCGAAGCCGAGGTGTCCCGCGAGTGTGTGCAGCCCTCGACGCGCCTCCTCTGCGAGGAGGTCGTCCACCGCCCTGGTCCGTGTCGTCGCGTGCCGGCCCTGACGTGCCCAGATGCGCAGGGACCCGCCGTGCGAGGCCAACTCCTCGACGTCCACCACGTCCAGCCCCGCAGTCGCCAGCACTCGCTGCGCGGTCAGCAGCGTGTAGTACGAGAAGTGCTCGTGGTAGATCGTGTCGTACTGCGACCTCTCGATCAGGCGCATGAGGTGCGGGACCTCGATGCTCAACCAGCCGTCGTCGGCGAGGAGGGCGGCGAGTCCTCGGCTGAAGTCCTGGACGTCGGGTACGTGGGCGAAGACGTTGTTGGCGACGACGAGGCGAGCCGGCCCGTACCGCGAACGCAGGCGGTGTCCCTCCTCCTCGCCGAGGAAGGCGATGTGCGTCGGCACGCCTCTCTCCCGGGCGACGGTGGCGATGTTGGCCGCCGGTTCCACCCCGAGTACCGGGATCCCCCGCGCCACGAGGTGCTGGAGCAGGTAGCCATCGTTGCTGGCGACCTCCACCACGAGGCTCGAGGCGTCCAGGGCCAGCCGCTCGACCGCGTCGTCGGTGAACACCCGCGCGTGTTCGACCCAGGACGACGAGTACGAGGAGAAGTAGGCGTAGTCCGAGAAGATGTCCTCGGCGGGGATGTGCGGGGGCAACTGCACGAGGAGACAGTCGGCGCAGATCCACACACGCAAGGGGTAGAAGACCTCCGGCGCCTCGAGCCGCTCACGTGGGACGTAGCTCTCGCACGGCGGGGACATCCCCAGGTCCACGAAGACATCGGTGAGCCGCCTCCCGCAGAGGCGACACGGACCACCACCCTGAGGCGCCAGCGCCGCCGGACCGCCGTCGGATGGGAGCTGGCGCGTGCGGCCTCCTCGGTCGGCCGCCCCGATGCTCACGCGGCGCCCCGGGAGGACGAGCTCTTGAGAGAGCGCCGCCGCGCACGAGCTGCTCTGAGCCTGTCGATGCTCGAAGCGCGGGCCCGCGGGGGCAGCAGGGAGAGCGCCAGCCCGACGGAGGCACTCAGGCGGGCGCCGTGCGTCAGCGCTCTCAGCAGGTGACGCCGCGCCTCGTCGGCACTCCCGTCAGCGAGGAGGCTCAATCCGAGGCTCGCCCTGAAGGGAGCGCTGGAGCGGAGGAGTTCCTCCCTCAGATCGCTCACCCGGGGGTCGGCGAGGATGCGGTCATAGGTGTAGACGTGCGCTCTCTCGAGTCGGCTGGACCGCGTGGCCGTCTCGTCGTGCAGCCGGTAGCGCATGAGCCGCTGCGGCACGTAGTAGGCGGCCCCCCCGTCACGACAAGCGAGATACGTCATCCACACCTCATAGGGTGGCGCCACTTCTGGGGGCACCTCATCCCAGTCGATGAGGCCGTTGCGGAAGACCGTTGCGGCCACGAAGAACACGGCACGGTGCACGAGGGCGAGGCGGGTGAAGGGCTCGTATCGGCCTTCTGGAAGGCCGGCCCTTCCCCGCTCCCGCGTGTTGGACTCGGTCCACTCCGGGAGGACGGCCCCGCCGGCGTCCATCACCCAGTGGTCAGCGAACGTGAGCACGATGCTCGGATCGGCCCTGAGGGGTTCGACCATCACCTCGAGGAACCGAGGTTCCCACTCGTCGTCGTCGTGCAGGGTCGCCACGAGTTCGCCGCGCGCATGCCGGTACATCGCGAGGGCGTTCTCGAGACCGTTCGTCTCCCTCTCGTTGCGCCTGTACCGCAGCCGACGGTCGCCGTAGCACTCCACCAAGGCCGCGACCTCGTCAGAGCCCTCGCTGTCCGAGACGAGGATCTCGGTGTTCGTGTAGGTCTGGGCGAGAGCGCTCTCGATGGCCCCGCGCAACATCTTCGGTCGCCGGTACGTGGGTATGGCGACCGTGACCAGGGGATGAGTCACCTCGTCGGGGATCTCCATTCCTCGACCGCTCGTCACGAGAGCGCCGTCATATCACCGAGGCATCCGAGTGCGGCCGACGGCTGGGGTGATCGGCGACCTGCGGCTCGGTGCCCGACCACCTGACAGCCATCCCGCCACCTCCCGCATGGGGTGCCTCGGCCAGGCACGGAGCACGACGCACTCCTGAACTCCCGTCGGAGCAGACATTCAGCCGTGCGCGTTCCGGAGTAGTCAAGGCCTTCCCCGCCCGTCCGGACGGCTTGAGACTCAAGAATGCGGAGTGTCGCCGGAATTGAGCGGACCGTGCCCAACTGAAACGCCGAACCCGCGCAGTACTCGAAGACCTGAGGCCGTCCGACGTCCCGACCCGAGGTCCCTGGCGTCGCTGAGGCCGCGCGTCAGGGACTCATCACTCGGTTCTTCCTCGCTCACGTGCGCTGTGCCCTCGTCCCGGTGGAGCACCACGACGGCCGCGAGCACCGTGAGGAGGCATGCGCGCTGGTGTCGCCCACCTCCTGGTGGACCTCGACGGGGCGCCCGATCGGATCGAGGACGTCGTCGTTCTCGCTCGCACGCCGGCGCCCACGCGCCTCGGCCATCTGCCTGACGAGTGCGCGGGTCCGGAGCATGAGCGTCTCCTCCGGGACGTGGAGCCCGGCCCCCCGCCTGCAGCACCGCGCACCGCTGGGCACGGGTCATGCCGAGCACCAGGCCCGCAGGGCGGCCGTGGTCCCGGGGAACTGCCGCGCGCGGAAGCCCCCGGGCTCGCCGCCGGACCACTGAGGACCACGACGCGGTGGGGATGCATCTCCGAGCCGACGAGCGCTGCCGTCCCCGCGCTGCCCCACCGGACCCTGCCGACATGAGCGCCACAACGCCGCTTCCTTGTACGCCGTCCGCAGTCGCTCAGCGAGCGCCGACCGGCAGACGCTGCGGGTGCAGACCAACAGCGCGGCGAAGAACCCCATGCCCCGACCAAGGACAACGCACTCGACCATGCTGCGCTCACGCGGCGGTCTCGCCGCTGTGGCTTGCCCCTGAGTGGATTCCGTAAAGCGAGCAGGTCACTCGGGGGCAGTGCCTGTCCTCTCACGGCGCCAGCGATGTCTCGCGGCGCGCGCCGTGGAGCCGGGGTCGTAGCGGTAGCCGTAGCCCGAACTGACCTCGGCTCGGGGCGGGACGACGTTCAGGACCACGCCGAGGGTCTTTGCTCCGACCTGCTCGAGCGCAGCGGCGGTGCGCCGCACCAGGTCCTTCCGCGTGAAGCCGTACCGCACGGACAGGAGGACCCCGTCGGTGAACACCGCCAGACTCGTGGCGTCCGCGACCGGTAGAACCGGCGGGGCGTCGACGAGCACGAAGTCGTTCTTGGTGGCCAGCTCCTCCATCAGCGACTTCATCTGTGTCGACGAGAGCAGCTGGCTGGGGTTGGGCGGCAGTGGGCCGGCAGCCAGGATGCTGAGAGACCCGTCCCCGTAATCCTGCAGCACCTCATTGAGCTCCGCCGTCCCGGCCAAGACGTTGGTGAGCCCCACTCCGCTCACCATGCCGAGGTATCGCGTGACTCGGGGGCGGCGCAGGTCCGCCTCCACCACTGCCACCTGCCGGCCGGCCTCCGCGAGGGCTATGGCGAGGTTGAGGGTGAGCGTCGTCTTGCCCTCCCCCGGAATCGCGCTCGAGATCATGATCGTCCGTGGCGGCTCGTCCACGTCGATGAACTGCAGGTTGGTCGTCAGGCGCCGGTAGCCCTCAGCAGCGGGGCTGGTGGAGGTGCGGTCGAACACGTGCTGTTTGTCGAGGACCGGGTCCTGCATGATCATGCCGATGACCGGAGCCCCCGCGAGGTCTCCGACGGTCTCCGGGTCTCGGACGGAGCGGTCGAGGCGAGTTCGCGCCACGACGAGGCCGAGTCCCAAGGGCAACCCCAGCGCCATTCCGAGGGCGATGTTGCGTCGCGTGTTGGGAAAGCTCGGCGCCGTGTGGAAGCTGGGCCCCTCTACGACCGTCACCCTGACGGGAGCCGACGCTCCCGGCGTGGTCTCGAGGACTCTGACCATCTCGATGAAATCGGAGCCGAGTTGGCCGGCGATGTCCCTGGCTCTGGACCCCGACGTGTCTGTCACCTCCACGTCGATGAGCACCGTACTGGGGACCGGGGTAGCCGTTATCTTGCCCGCCAGCACCGCCGGTTCCATGTCGAGGCCCAGGTTCTCGTTGACTCGGCTGGCCAGTTCCTCGCCCATGAGGAGCTGGGCATAGGAGGCAACCCGCTCCTGGGAGAACTGGGATCCCTGGACGAAGTCCGTCGCCGTCCTGGCTTCGGTCGTGGAGACGAACAGTTGCATGCTCGACGTGTACAGGGGCGTCGATGCGGCACTGAACGCATAGCCCGCCAGGCCGCCGAGGAAGAGGGTGAGGAGTGGGAGCCACCACAGCCTCCTCAGCGCGGTGAGGATGTCCCTGTACGGCACCGGCACCATCCATCCGTAGCATCCCCGACCGTCGCATCGCCCCCAGTCCGGGGGCGTCGGGGGATGCTAACCCGCGGCACGGCAGAACTGGCCGCGGCGAGGGACGGCCCAGGCGCTCACCTCACCCGGAACGACCTCAGCCGCCGCCTCGACCTCAGTCACGACGGCCTGCGCGCGCGGAACACCCACCACCGACCGGCCAGGCTCTGCGCCAGGCCGCGGGGATGAAGAAGGTCGCCCGCGACCTCTCACGGTCACCGGGACGCGGCTACGCTCGCGCGCCGACCCTGCACCGATTCGGGAATGTGAGGCCACACCGAGCATGGCTACTCGGATCACCGCTGTCATCCCGGCCAACACGTTCGGCGGCGCCCACAACCAGGTCCTGCAGTTGCGAGAGCACCTCCAGGTACTGGGCTACGAGACCACCGTGGTCCTGCCCCGGGAACCAGGAAACGCAGAGCGTCGGCTCTCGTCGGCCGGCGTGCGGACAGTTCTGCTTCCTCTTCGCCGACCGCGAGCCGGTGCGCCGGCGTCGTGGGTCAGATATCTGTGGGGCTTTCCCAACCAGGTCCGGCGACTGGCGCGTCTCTTCCGCACCCAGGAAAGCGACTTGGTTCAAGCTCACGGACTCCTGCAACTCGATGTCGCTCTGGCCGCGCGCATCGCAGGCAAGCCCCTGGTGTGGCAACTGCTCGACACGCGCCCTCCTGTGACCCTTCGCGTTGTCCTGGTTCCTCTGATGTATCTGCTCTCATCCGTCGTCATGACGACCGGGACAACAACCGCACGATCCTACGGATTGTCACGGAAGTCGCGCTCCATGCGACTGGTGATCCCCTTCTTCCCTCCCGTTCCCACCGCAGCACTCGATCAGTTGCCACAGCCCCCGGTAGGCCGTGTGACCTTCGGATGCCTGGCGAACATGAATCCACAGAAGGGGCTACCGCTGCTGATCCAGGCGTTTGAGAAGTCGGGCGTGACGCATCATGCCCGACTTCTGCTGCAAGGACCTGTACCGCCGGGGCACGAGAGGATTCCCGGACAACTCGCAGCACTTCGCTCCGGCCTCGCCGTAGAGAACGTCGAAATTCGAACGCAACAAGCAGACATCGTGGAGTTCCTGTCGGAGACGCACGTCCTTGTCATGGGATCGGAACCCCGATCCGAAGGAACGCCGACGGTGATCCTCGAGGCGATGTGGGCGGGACGACCGGTGATCGCGACCCGGGTCGGCGGTATCCCCGAACTGATCCAACACGGCACGACGGGCTTCCTGGTCGACCCGGGCGATGCCGGCTCGATGGGCCGCTACATGGCGCAACTGGTCGAACAGGACTCGCGCCGCGAGGGCATGGGCGCGGCAGCCCGTCGAGAGGCGGGGCTTCGCTTTTCTACAGAAGCCACCTCGGCGGCCTACGCCGATGCGTACCAGGAAGCCCTCCGAAGAGTGCACACCTGACGTGCGACGCATGAACCTGCCGGAGTCGTTGAGGGATCTCGCGGCCGGCGCAGCCGCAAGCGCCGCATATCCGCTCGTGTCCCTTGCGACAGGCCCCATCCTCGCTCGCGGACTGGGACCGGAAGGCCGCGGTGAGCTGGCGGCATTGCTCACTCCTCTGACCGTGGCGGATGCGTTCGCGGCGGTCGGCACACCCCTGGCTGCGGCCTTCTACGTCCGCGCGGGGGCAGACGTGCGCAAGGTTCGACGAATCGGCCTCTTGATAGTAAGTGTCTCAGGCACGCTCACAGCCGCCACACTCATCATCCTGGCCGATTTCATCCTCAGTTCCTACGCCGACCTCGTCCCACTGTTTCGATGGCTGTGCATCGGCGTCGCCCTGGGTGCGGTCATCGAGTTCTACAGAGGAATCCGGGCCGGTCAAGAAGCCTACGGACGCTTGAACCTCAATCTGTGGCTCGGGGCACTTGGCCGACTCGTCGGGGTGGTGGCACTGGCCTACATGGATGAGCTGACGCCTGGGCGCGTCGCTTTCCTGTCCATAGCGACTGGCCTGCTTGCTGCACTCGCACTGATCAAACGCAAGCCGCCGGGGACTGCTCCGCCCACCCGGTTCGTCGATCTCCGCGAGATGACCAGGTTCTCCCTACGGACATGGTTCGGAGTCCTTGCCAGCAGCTTCGCCGCACGACTGGACCAATTCCTACTCATAACCATCGTGACCCGGGACGAGTTGGGGTACTACGCGGTCGCGGTGACTGCGGCCCAAGTCCCCATGGCGGTGTTCCCGGTACTGCAGCGGCAACTGCTCAACCGTGCAGTCACGGTGTCCGACCCGCGCGAACTTGCGTTGAGCAGTCGCCTCGCCGTTGCACTCGCCCTCGGCCTGTGCATCCCGTGCGCCCTGCTCATGCCGATACTCGTCCCCCTGCTGTTCGGTGACGAGTTCACACCGTCAGTCCACTTGGCGCAGATTCTGATCATCGCCGCGGCGCTGTGGGGAGTCGGCCAGTCCTTGACGGGTCTGCTGGTCGGCTCGGGGCGGCCTGGTCGGGCGTCATGGGGAGATGGACTGGGCGTCATTGCGCTCTTCGTCCTGATCCTCCCCTTGGCACATTGGTTTGGGCCGATTGGAGCTGCCGGGGCCGTGGTGGCGAGCAATGCGCTCTCCGTGATGTTCAAAGCCTCTCAGTTGCGCCGGGCGATACCGGGAGGGAGACTCCTCGACATCGTCGTCCCCCGAATGAGAGACATGGGAGAAGTCCGGCGGCGCATACGGCCTCGCAAGCCGTGATTTGCATCCACGACTTCGGGATGTCAGCCGACCCGGAGCTCGTCGCGTCGTCTCGTTCACCGCGACCACGCTGACAGCAGCTCAGAGAAAAGGGCTCAGCTGGCGCAGGAAGACGTCCGGCTGGTGACGCGCCGCCGATGCTGCCACGCAATCCCGTGGAAGCCGCTCAGCTTGATCCAAGGACGTGAGCAGGCTACTGGGCTCCAAGTCGTCGAAGTAGACACCGTTGACACCTTCCCGGACGGTCTCGAGGAACCCACCGGCTCGGATCGTCACGGCCGGGGTACCGAACTGGTTCGCCTCGATCGGCGTGAGTCCGAAGTCCTCCTTGGAGGCGCTGACCAGAGCACTGGCGCGGGTGTAGAGCCAACGGAGTTGCGCGTCCGAGACCCGGCCGAGGAACGTGACGTTCGGCGGCGCAGCGGGTTGCCCCGGGGACTCATCACCGATCACCATCAACCTGCGGGATGGCGCGTGGCGAAAGGCCTCGACGACTGCGCCAACACGCTTGTATCCCCGGTTCCGGGCGATCGTGAGCACAAAACCAGCCTCGACCCCCTCGATCGGTTGGACTTCGCCGTCGATCGTCAACCCGACCGGAGGGGGGACGACGGGGGCGTCGATGCCGT
Source organism: Geodermatophilus sabuli (assembly GCF_900215145.1). Classification (GTDB taxonomy): domain Bacteria; phylum Actinomycetota; class Actinomycetes; order Mycobacteriales; family Geodermatophilaceae; genus Geodermatophilus; species Geodermatophilus sabuli. The sequence continues at coordinate 20,010 of NZ_OBDO01000012.1, forward strand.
ACACGTCTCGTATCCGCTCGCGGACGACCCCCGAGTTGGCGATGTACTGGTCAGCGGTCTGAGCCTGGCGAAGGTCCCAGGACTTGAGGGGCTGGGACATGAGCCGCAGTGCTGTTCGACCCCCTCGGCCCAGCCCCCGCCTGTAGTCGTCCGGTTGCCAGAGCCACCGCGGGGTGTTGTGGCAGTAGACGACCTTTCGGGTCGCTGCGCGACGACTGAGCCCGTGACTCCACCCTGAGCTGCTACAGAGGAGGACATCGGCGGCAGGAGGTTCGAGACTGGACCAGACCGGGGCGAGGAGGGGGAAGGCACGGCGGGGGTCGCGCCGAAAGGCCGCGACGCGCTGTAGTACCGAGGTCTGCACCTCGTGGTGGGCGAAGCCGGGAAAGGTCGTATCGGCGTTGTACACGCTGGTGACCAGACGATCGGGTCCCAGGCCATCGAGCATCTGGAGCGCCACCCTTTCCGCTCCGCCCCTCTGTGTGACGTAATCGTGCGCCACCACTAGAGACATCTGCCCACCCCTTCCGGCCCCCCCCCTCGGATCACTGCACGAGTACTCACCCGCGCGCCGGCCGAAACCCTCACCCTGGGGGCCTGCCGATGCCGTCGTCCGCCTGGTGGTCAACCGACCGACCCAGTGAGCAGGCGCTGGACCCCGACCACCTCGGAGGGGGAGACCGCAGTCTCCACGTCGGCCGCTACGGTGCCCGTCGGGTCAACACAGCGACGTTCCGGATCGCCCCCCATCCGGGCGAGTGGCCGCAATCCTCACAGGCGGTGCTTCGAGGTCCCCTAGGATCTGGTGTCAGCCCCGCTCGAGGAGTCACCTTGACGCTCAGCATCCATGCGCGCCCCGGCGTCCGGCGTCTCCGTGGTCTGGTGGGGGAGGCGCCGCTCTTGACGCTGACTGTGGCCTTTCTGCCGTTCGCCTTCATCCCTCACGAACTCATCCCCTCGGGGCCGCAGACCCCGAAACTACTGCTCTGCTTGATATTCGCCTGCGGGTGGCTGTACAGATCACGATCGCATCAGGCTCGCCTGACATCCGTGGAATGGTGGACACTAGGGCTTGCCGCATGGGTGGCATGCCGCATGATATGGCTGGAGTACTTCGAGGCTGGGCTCTCGCTACCCCTGGCTCAAGCGGAGTTGGCTCCGCTCGTGGGCGGACTGGTGCTCTTCAGGCTGGCAACCCAACACCGCCTGCGGGCCAGCATCCGTCTCGGGTTGACGTACTCACTGGTGCTCATGTGCGCAGTCGAAGCCTGGCAGTTGGTTGCAGGGTTACCGGAACTGCTCGCGCTGGGTTACACGACTCCGCCGTTCTCGTACAACACTGCAACGGGTGAGTACAGGCCCTTCGGCACTGCGTACAGTCCCGTCACGTTCGGAATCCTCCTGTCACTGGTCCTACTGGCGGTCGTCCTGACGAACAGACGTCGCACGGCCGCGGCAATGGCGTGCCTGGGCGGGACCTTCCTCCTGCTGACCTACACGCGTAGCGCCTGGCTGGGCGTCATCGTGAGCGCCGGCGTGATCCTCCTGAACAGCCCGCTGTGGCGTCGGCGCTTCCTCCACGGGTTGGTGTTCGCGACACTCCTCGTACCGACGCTCGTGCTCATCCTGCCGGGGGATCTCGGCGTCTTGGAACGTCTCACCACGCTGACCGACCGCAATTACTCAAGCAATACGATCCGCATCGACCTCTGGGCGGGGACACTTCGTACCGTCTCTGACAACTGGCTCATCGGATATGGGGGCGAGCCCTTCAGTCAAGCCACTGCCCGCCACCTCGGCGCCCTGGGCGACTTCGCACACCCCCACAACAACTACCTACAGGTACTCTTCCAGTACGGCCTCATCGGACTCGTGTTGTTCGGCGGCCTCCTGTGGGCCGCGGGGGGGGCCATGTGGCGGCGTCGCGCCACTGACGAGACCTGGCGGCTGGCCGGACTCGCCGGCCTCGTGGCGTTCGCGTGGACTTCGCTCTTCGAGACCACCTGGGGCAGCTTCAACCTGCTGGTGACGCTGTTCCTCATCTTTGGCCTCGGCATGCCGCCGAGACATCAGGAGAGAACGACCGCGGGCTCGGGCGGGCTACGAGCGCTCGGCGGCCATCCGCTTTCTGCGGCTGCTATTCGGAACCACGCCCAAGGGGCGATGCCTGGGAGCACTCGAACAAGACGGTCGGGAACAAGCACAGGTGTCGACACGACCCCGAGCGATCACGGCGCCGCCTCGGCGTGCGGCAGGACTACGAGTCGGTCACGACACGCCTGAACTGCTGCAACTGGTGCCGCCAACTGAGTTCCCTGGCCCGGGTGAGGGCCATGTCCGCGTAATGGCGGCGCTCTCGGTCATCACTGATCAGGTGTTCGAGGTGCTCGGCCAGCTCTCGTTCGTTCCCGGGCTCGTGCAGCAGAGCCGAGCCTGAGGCCACCTCCGGCAGGCCTCCCGCTCGGGAGGCCAGGCATGCGAGACCGCTCGCCGCGCCCTCGGCGAGGGTGAGCGAGCACGGCTCGGGCCAGACGGATGGAACGACGATGACGTGATGACGCCGCAGCATCTCCGGTACGCGTGATCGCTCGACTCTGCCGTGGAAGAGAACTCGGTCCTCCATACCGTGACAGGTGACCAGACGCCTGAGCTGGCGCTCGTATCGCGTGAGCTCTCGACCAGGCTTCGAGCCGCCCATGATGACCACCTGAAAATCGAGGTGGCCGAGGAGGGCTGCTGCGCGGATCAAGACGTGAACGCCCTTCTCGCGTATGACTCGACCGACATAGACGATGCTCGGTCGATCGACCTGCCGGCCCGGAGTGAACTCGTCGGTGTCCACGCCATTGAGCAAGGGGAACACCCTCGTCCCCGACGTGGACCGGGGCATCCGGTCCGCCAGGTACTCACTGACGGCGATGACCGCTTCGCAACGCCTGAGGATGCGTTCCGTCTCCCGCCGTCCATATGTCCCGAAGACGTCGTTGTGGCAGTACAGGAAGCGACGTGCAGCAGGCACGGGGGCCAGGACCGCGCCAGGCCGGTTGTGGACGATCAGTCGCTCGATCGGCGGTACGGGCGCAAGGGGCTCATAGACGTGCGCGGTGACCAAGCGCCGACCGAGTACTCGTCCCGTGACCACGTCCGCGGTTCGGGCAGGCAGGCTCACAACTCGACCGCCACGGAGACAAGGGACCACGGTGAGCGGGAGATCGTGACGCGTGCCCAAGCCAGTGAGGATGGCCTGAGAGCCGTCGGCGTCGCCGGCGGCCGTCATGAGGCCCCGGATGACGGTCATCACGGCGCTGCCGTTGTCGATGGCTGGCGGGTCCTCGGGATACGGCAGGTGAGCCAAACTGAACATGCGTCCCCTCTAGGCATCCGGCCGGACTCGACGAACAAGATGATGCTTGCTGGCAAGAGGCCACCGTGCAGGACGGGACGCCTGGGTCCTGATGACGCCTGGAATCGAGGGCACTCGTGACGTCGATGCAGGCATCCGGCTCCCTCGTTCTCGGGTATCGGCTGTCGGGACGTCGACGCGACTCGGTTTTCCGTCGGCAGGGCCACGACCCTGCTCGCGATGGGTGTGGCTCCTCGGCGCGCTGCCTCGACCGGGGCGCTCCGCTTCGATCCGCCCAAGACGATCCGCGCCTACGTTGTCGCCGTAACAGCGACGTCGACACCGGCCACCCACCACCCGGCCACCTCGCGGCACCGCCATAGGAAACGGAGACGTGCCCGTGCCCAAGCCCCTGGCACACCGGACGCCGCCATGGGGAGCATCCATGACCTCGGGGCTGTCCTCCGGTGGTGACCTTCGGGATCACGTGGCCGCCGACGTCCTCGACGACACCATGGGAGCGGTCGACCCACGTCCGCCTTCCGGGAGGCAGCACCGGTCGACGCCTGTGGCGCCTGGCACCAGCCACGTCATGTCAGCACCCTGGTCTGCCATGCCGATGCACGCGACGCCCCCCACCCTCGCTCGCCTGGCCGCGGGTGGCCTGTCCTCGACCAACGCCGCGCCGAACGCCCACCGCATGCGTGGGACCGGGTTCAGCATGCGTGCCTGGTCGGTGGAGGCGTGACCATCACGCGGCGCCGGTTCCTCACCGCCACGGGGGTGGCACTCGTGGGACTGGTCTGCTGCAGCCCGCCGGTGAGACACACAGCGACACCGCCACGCGAATGGCTGCCTGCCGGCCGCTGGACCCCCACCGACCCGTGGGGACGCCACGACTGAGGGGACCACTACATGGCCTGGCCTCCTGCCACCCATCAAGACGTAGAGGACGCAGTCACCGCACTCCGCGCGGGGTTGACGGTGGCGCCAGCCCCCAGCGGCAACGACGACTACGCCACCATCCGGGCGGCTTACGATGCGGCGCCGAACGGCGGAACTCTCGTCTTCCGCCCAGGGACGTACCGGCTGTCGCGGACCCTCGATCTCGACCGCAACGTCCACCTCCAAGGCTCATGGAGTCGTGACAAGGACGCCAACGCGAAGTACGGGACCGTCATCCGACCAACGACCTCTACCACGCAGGAGTCGTTGATCGCCCTCATCAAGGTGTCCGCCAGCTACGTCGGCGTCCGAGGGCTTGCCCTGTACGGACACAGCACCGCAAGCGGTGTCGGCGTGTTGTTCGGAGCCGCCCCCGGCGCTTCACGTGGTCCGAACACACATCAGTCGTTCGCCGAGGACCTCTACGCGGAGGGGTTCGCCAGCGGGTCCTGCTTCGGTGTCGACGCTGACCACGTCTCGTTCACACGTTGCACCTTCAGCGGGAACTACGACGGACTGGTCATCGCCAGGGGAAACAAGAACGACCTGTCGTTGTTGGACTGCGCGCTCGACGGTAACGCTCGCTCCTCCGTCTTCCTGGAAGCCGATGGCGGCACGACAAACTGCAGCTTGATCCGCACGCATCTCGGGTTCTCCCGGTACGGCATCCTCCAGGACCCCGCCACGACCCTGAACGTCGGATTCAACCAGTTGACGATGATCGCTTCGCCCATCGAGTACGTCACGGAGCAGATGCTCGCGCTGAAGTCCTGCGGCGGCATACGGATCCTCGGCGGGTACTGGGCGTGGGCCACCTGGGCGCAGGGTCCGGACCTGGGGCCGGTCGCCGCGTTGCCGGCCGCGACGATCGGCCCTGTCACCCTGGGCCCTGTGGAGATCTCGAGCGAGTTCGTTGCCGTGGCGCCGAATCCGAACAGCCCGGCCCTCGTCCAGGTCACCGGCTTCACGAACCACCCCATCAAGGTCACCCAACCCCTGAACGGCTTCTGTCAGACGTGCTTCTCCGGCAACTGGGTCCAAGACATCCCGGCCCCAGCCGTTCCCGCCTCTGCGACCGCCCTGACCAATTCATTCAGTTCTCCGGTGCAGGTCTTCGTCAATGGCGGCATCGTCAGCGCCGTCCACTTGAACGGAATAGCGACAGGAGTCACCGGTGGCACCTTTCGCGTCCCACCCGGGGGGACGATCAGCATCACGTACACCGAGGCCCCCTCCTGGGTGTGGGTTGCTGATGTTTCGTAGGTGAGCCACGTCCCGGCGGCCGCCACTCGTCGTCACCCCTACCCGGGTGATCCCTCGGGATCCGGGCCCGTGGGGCTGAAGGCCGCTCGCCAGCCCGTAGTGACGCGGACAACCGGTGCGACCGGGTTGGCGGAGTGATGTGGATCCCACCACTCGACTGCCCTGCCGGGCACCTCGCCCCGGCGTCGGGCTGAACCGCCCGACGCCCCTCAGTGCCGAGTGGCCGGTCAGTCCCCGGCCAGGCGTGATGAGACGTCGAGTCGCCGACGGTGGCCTGCTCCCACAGCGGTGACCGTCAACAACAGCGCACTCTCGTCATATCCTCCGGACCGGACAAACCCCGCTCAAGTCATCACTGGCCCGCTGACCGGGAGGCTCGGTGAAGTGACCGGACGGGGTCTCGCCCCGAGCAAGGCAGGTCTCCTGGATGGCGCGTACGCGGTGTGCATCTGAAGTGTCCTCACCCCGCCAGCCATCAACAGCTTCTCGCCGTGGGGCGGGGTCTGTGAGGGCGCAGGTCGTGCGCTGGCTGTCGAGAGAAGTGCATCGCGTCCTTGGCTCCCGCCTGACGCCGAGAGAGGCTGCTTGTGTCTATGGCTGGCCGGACCACGAGGAGAACAGCCTGTTCGCCGCGGTCGAACTTGCCGAGAGGACGCCGCTGCGTGTGACCCTCCTCGCCGGGGACCCCTTGGCGGCGGCGAGGTACCTGGCCGTCGCCGATCCCCGCGGAGCCCCGGTTGAGATCGTCGGCAAGAACTCCGCCCGCGGGATCTGGCGAGCCAGCAGAGCAAGCGTGCTGTTGTTCACCCACGGCCTCTACGGTTCGCCGGACCTGACGCGGCGCAAGCTCGTCGTCAACCTGTGGCACGGTTTTGGTCCGAAGGCGAACGACAACGTCGTTTTCTCCGCCAGCATCCCCTTCAACTTGATGACCTGCGATACGCCCCTGTGGGCCCACGCAGCGGCGATCTCTCTCGGTGTCCCCCACGCCCGCCTCGTACAGACCGGCAATCCCCGGCAGGTCGCGTTGCGAACGCCCCCTCCTCCAGCCGCCCTGGAGCGCCTGGACCTGACCTCGTCCTTCGTCCTGTGGATGCCGACGTATCGGTCCTCCAACGGCAGGTCCGGGCCGGTCTGGCAGGACGCTCCGGCACTGTCCGACCAGGCTGGGAACGGCCGTGACGCCGTGTCCACCCTCGCAGAGCTCGCCGCGGCGGCAGGGGTACGTCTGGTGGTGAAGCCGCACCCACTGGATGCAGACCGATACGAGGCCAGTGGCCTCCGAGTCATCACCACCGACGACGTCTTCGCCGCCGGAATGACGCTCTATCAGTTCATCGGCGCGAGCAGTGCCATGATCAGCGACTACTCCAGCGTCTGGGTGGAGTACCTCGGTCTCGATCGACCTCTGCTGTTGTTCTGCCCCGACATCGCCGACTACGTCGACGGGCGCGGACTGAGCGAGCCGTACATGACGGACATCGCCGCCGATCTGATCGTGGAGCAGATGGACGACATCCCGCCCTTCCTGGAAGCCGTACGGAGCGGCGCGGACTGGCGACCAGGCGGCCGGGCGGCCGTACGGGAGGCACTGCAGCTGGCGCCGGACGACGAGGAACTACCTTGTCTGGCCGAGGTCGTGATGGAGGAGTTGCGACAACGTCGGGTGCAGCGGCACAGCTCCGCGCGTTAGCGCTCCTGGGGAGCTCGCTCTCTCGGACGACGACACCGTCCACGCTCGCGGCTACCCTGCGCGACGAGGCGCACCGGAACGGCGGGAGGTGGGGCAGATGGCAGCGCAGGATGCCGTTGCCATCGTCTTCGCCGGCGGTCTCGGGTCGCGGATGGTCAAGGCGCAGTTGCCGAAACAATTCATCACCATTCGCGACAAGCCGGTACTGGTGCACACGCTGGAGCACTTCCAGTCCCATCCCGAGGTCGGCGCCATCTACCTGTCCTGCCTCACCGGCTACATCGAGCACGCGTGGGACCTGGTGAGGGAGTTCGGAGTCACAAAGGTGCGTGCGATCGTTGCCGGCGGCGTCACGGCACAGAACTCGATCCTCAACGCCGTGCAAGCCGCCCTGGCCGACAACGTGCCCGAGGACGCCACAGCCCTCGTGCACGACGGCGTGCGTCCAGTCATCAACGCCGATCTCATCACTCGCAACATCGCCACGGCACGGGAACGCGGCAGCGCCATCACGGCGATCCCCTGCTTCGAGACCATCGCCATGTCCCTCGATGAGGCGCAGACGGTGGAGTCAGTCACTCAGCGCGACCTCATGTACGTCCTGCAAGCACCGCAAACTTTTCCGCTGGGCGAGGTGTTCCAGGTCAACACCCGCTCGCTCGAGGATGGGCTCCTGGGCAAGTTCGTCGACCAGGCACACCTCATGCGGCACTACGGCGCCGAGCTTCACCTCGTCCCCGGCCTGCGGGGCAACGTGAAGCTGACGACCGACTTCGACCTGCTCCAATTCCGGCTGCTCGTCGAGTCCGGAGCGCTCTCGAGCGTTGTAGGAGCGGAGCTGTCGTGACCACCGCGGTGGTGCAGGAGGACATCGCGATCGTCCTGTCGGCACCCGTGGACTGGTCCCGGCTGGCGGGTGCAACGGTCCTGGTCACGGGAGCGACCGGGATGATCGGGCAGTACGTCGTCCACACGCTCGCAGAGCTGGGGCAGCGGGACGGTTCGCGGGTCCTGGCGCTCAGCCGACGGGCGGAGCGTGGCCGAGCACTGTTCGGCAGGTCCATCGACGCCGGTGTCGTCGACCTCCTCGTCCAGGACGTGACAACACCGATCGAGGTCCCCGTCCCCGTCGACATCGTCGTGCACGCAGCCAGCCCGGCTGACCCGGTGGCCTACCGGACCGATCCCGTGGGGGTCATCCGGGCGAACGTGACCGGCACCGACAACGTCCTCTCCCTCGCGGCTGCGCACGGCGCCACGGTCTGCCTGCTGTCGACCATGGAGGTGTACGGCCGGCCGCCGCAGACGGGGGTCGGCTCCCTCATCCGGCTCACCGAGGACGCACTCGGCGCCATGGACAGCCTCGATCTGCGGAGCGCCTACCCCCTGAGCAAACGCATGGCCGAGAACCTGTGCGTCGCGTACCGAGCGCAACACGGCGTTCCCTACCGCATCGCGCGCCTGTCGCACACATACGGGCCGGGCATGGAGCTCAGCGACCCGCGGGTGCAGGCCTACTTCCTGCGGCAGGCGCTGGACGGGGCCGACATCGTCCTCAACTCCGACGGCACCCTCCGCCGCACGTACACCTACGTCAGTGACGCGGTGAGTGCGTTGTTCCACCTGCTGTGCGGGGATGACGACCTCACCTGCAACGTCGCCGACGAGTCGGCGCAGGTGTCGATCCGGGAGCTGGCCGAGCTCGTGCTGCGGCACGGTGACTCCTCCGGGCGTGCCGCGGTCCGGGTTGCTCAAGGTGACGCAGCACCGCCGCCCCCAGCCAGCGGTGTCGTCCTCGACTGCACGCGTCTGCGAGCCATGGGCTGGACGGCTCGCGTGGACCTGCCAAGCGGCGTCGCCCGCACGGTGGCCCATCATCGATCGGCGAGAGAAGCGCCGACGGCGGGAGCGTGACGTGCGCGAGCTGAGCTCTGTGTCGCAGGTGGCACACGCGATCGACGACGTGCTGGACGCCCCTGTCCTCGTCACCGGGTCGCCGCCGCCACACGGCCGCGACCTCGACCTCCTGGCCCGGTGCGCGCAGTCGGAACTCGTGCGCTCGTTCCTGGAGCAGCAGGGGTTCCTCGCATGGCACACCACCTGGGCGAGGTTCGACGGGCACGGCGCCCTCACGGTGGAACTCATGCTGGGCGACGACTGGGCGTCGGCCCGGGGCCACGACGGCGCGGAACTGATGGTCGGAGCCGTTCCACTGCCCGGTTTCCGCCACCTGTCCCGACCGGCCCCGCACGTACAACTCGTGCTGACGGCGCAGAGTCTGCTGCTCCGCCGCGGCAGGCTCACGCCGGGTGGTCGGCGCCGGGCAACCGACGCCGCCGCGTCCGGTCCGCGCGTGTGGGACGACGCCGCCGACCTCGCGCGGCGGCTGGGTCTCACGGCTCCCGTGGAGATGCTCAGGCGGAGTCTGGCGACACCGGAGGCCTGGGCGTCCCCGCGCCGGACGGCCGAGTTGCTGCTCGCGGTGGGCTCTGGTCCGCGCGGGGTGCGGAGCGCCAGGGCCCGCGGTCTGGTCCCGCGTCGATGGCGTCCGACGCTCGTGTCCCTGTCCGGTCCTGATGGCAGTGGGAAGTCGACCCAGCGTGCCCGGCTGCGGAAGTCGCTCGAGGACGCCGGCGTCCCCACGGCAGGAGCCTGGGTGCGGACCACGGAGCGCCCTCCCCTGCCCGGACCTCTCCGGGCGTTCGCCGACCGGTGGCGGCGTCCGGTCGTGACGGACGGAGCCACGCCGGAGCCGGTCCCCGCTCTTCCGGGTCGCACGCGTCGTTCGGTTCCCGTCCACGTCCGGCTGGCCGAGCGCCTGTGGATCACGTCTGTGGTCCTGAGCAACGCCACGCTCGTCTGGCGCGGGGTCTGGCAGGGACGGACTGCGCGCGTGCTCGTGCTGGACCGTTTCGTCCTCGACGCCGAGGTGAAGCTCGTCTACTGGTACGCACTCCGCCGGGGCGCGGACATCACGCTCGAACGACGCCTGTTCCGAGCCATCTGCCCTGAGCCCGACGTCGCCGTCCTGCTCGCCGTCGCCCCGGAGACCAACAGCGCCCGTCGTGCCGACGAGTGGCAGCTGCACGATTTCCGCGACTTCCGTCGGCTGTACACCGCTGCCGCGGACGAACTCGGCGCCGTGGTCGTCGACGGCGAGCGGCCGCCGGAGGTCGTCGCGCGGGAGGTCGCCGAGGTCGTGTGGAGCCGCCTGCCGTGACCGCTGCGCATCCCGACCCGTTGCTGGAGAGGGTCCTCGAGTCCTTGACTCGGGAGCTGCACCGGACAGAACGCACAGGCCAGCGGTTGACCCTCCTGTCGGAGCCGATGCGCACCGCTCGGTCCTCGCTCTACACCGTGCAGGCGTCCCCCTCGGGGACGACCTATGTCATCAAGGTGCCCGCTCGCGGCGACGACGCCGTCGACACCGAGCCCCCGCTGGACGCGGAGACCCAGTTCGCGGCGCTCCGACGAGCGCACGGCTGGTACCGCGACGATGGCGACGCCTCGGTCTCGCGTCCGGTGGCCCTGCTCGAGGACGTCGGTGCCGTTGTGATGGAGCATGTACCGGGCCCCACCGTGGGACAGGCCGTCCACCGGGCGCCTGTGCACCCGAGGGCGGCGGCCCGGGCGGTCGCGGCCGCCGGCCGGTTCCTGCGGGAGTTCCACCGGCACGCCGAGCACCCCGGGGGGACGGTGTCCCTGGGCGGCCTCGCGCAGGACGTGGTGACGGCGGACCGAGCACTCCTGAGCCCGGTGGGCGTACGGCTGCCGACGGCGGTCCGCAGAACACTGCTGGAGATCCCGGACGTCGCCGTACCAGCGGGGCGGGTGCTCCTGCACGGCGACTACGTGCCGAACAACCTCGTCGTCACGGACCCGGACCGTGTCACCATGCTGGATCCACTCCTGGTGCGCGTCGGACTGCCGGAGGACGACGCCGCGCGCTTCCTCGCGATCGTCTCCTCGGACACCGCTTTCGTCGCCGGAGTGGCGGGGCCTCCGATCAGGTGGCTGCGGCGGCACCTGGAGTCACAGTTCCGACTCGCCTACGGGGAGACCGCGGCGCACCCAGCGATCCTGGAACTGCGCCTGCTGCAACAGCACGTCCTGCGCTGGCGACGCCGTCGCGAGTTCTCCACACTGACGCAGTACCCCACCCTGATGAACGCCCGCGCACGCGTCATCGACAGCCACATGCGGACAGTTCTCCGGGAGAGCGGGCATCGATTGGCGCGGTCACTCCGGACTTCCCGACCCCGTGGGCGGGTGGCGGCCGGATGACCAGATGGGACGAAGGACCACGAAGGTGAAGATCCTGCTCACGGCTACCGTGACGCCACAGGCGATGCGTGTCCTGTACCTCCGCGACCCGGCGGAGCGACGCGAGCAGTACGTGGAGAGTCTGCGCCACTGGATGCCCATCGCTCGTGCGAACGGGGCAACCGTGGTGCTCTACGAGAACAGCGGCGAGGACCTCGAACAGCTGGCGCGCGATGCACTCGGCTCCGTGCCGGAGGACCTCCACCTGAGGCCCGCCCCCGTGCCCGATCCCTCATTGGTCGCGCTGGGCAAGGGTGCCACCGAGGCAGCCATGATGGACGAGTTCGCCGCGACCTACAGGGACGACGCCGGGGAAGAAGTCTGGGTCAAGTGCACCGGCCGGCTCGTCGTCCGCAACTTCGGCCGCTGCCTGCCCCCGACGCTGCCACCCTGCTCGTTCGCGGCACGCCTCGCCATGGGTCTCGACCACATGGACACCCGCTTCTTCGCGGCCACGGCGGCAGCCTGGCGGGACTACCTGACCGGCGCGGGGCCGGAGGTGGACGGGCCCGGCGGAGTCCTCCTCGAACACGTCCTGGCACGTCGCGTCCTGGCCGGCCTCGGGGACGGCGCGACCCTGGTCCGCCTCCGCGCCCAGCCGGACGTCTCGGGGCGTTCCGGCAGCCACGCCGAGCGTCGGTACAACAGCGCGCGCAGCCGGCTACAGCGCGTCGTCGCGGAGGCGATCGAGTGGACGCTGCGAGGCCCGTTGAAGGGCAAGCACTTCTGACCGCTCCGGCGTCCGTCAGTCGTACAAGCGCTTGAGTGTGCGCCGGTACGCCTGCGACGAGTAGGTGCGGTGCGCCCAGTCGTGAGCGCGCGCCCGCACCTCGGCCGCAGAGGCCGGATCCCCCAAGACCTTGACGACGGCGTCAGCGAGGCAGCGCACGTCGTCCTCGACGGCCAAGAACACCCCAGGACCGTCGACTCCCTCGGCCCCCACCCGCGTGGCCACGACCGGAACGCCCCACAACATGGCAGTGACGCACTTGAGCTTGACGCCCGCTCCCATGCGCAACGGCGCCACCACCACGGACGCCTGGCGGTAGTAGGGACCGAGGCTGTCAACGTATCCGGTGACCTCGACGCCGTCGTGCCGGGCGGCCTGCTCGACGAGGGACGGACGCGCTCCTGCACCGGCCAGGGTCAACCGGGCCTCAGCGACGGATGACCGGATGCGCGGCCAGATGTCCCTGAGGAACCACATCGCGGCGTCGTGGTTCTCCGGCCGACCCAGCGCGCCGACGAACAGCACCCGCGGTTCGATCGACCGGTCCTGCTCCAGTCGATCCGGCATGTCGTCCGAGTCCAGGGGTGGTGACACGACCAGTACACGGGCGGAGCCCCCGCGCCGCCTCAGCAACATCTCGTCCTTGTCACTGAGCACGACTGCGGTCTGCAGTGCCCGCATGGCACGCCACTCCAAGGGGATCGCGACCAGCCACCTGAGCAGCGCCACTGTTCGCGATCGCCACGGGAGGTGTCCGCTGATCGCTCTCCGCTGGTGGCCCTGCGAGACCACGTCGTGGAAGACCCCGACCAGCGGTGTGTCCGGCACGGCGCGTCTGATCCGTGCTGCGAGAATCACGGAGCTGAACCACTGGAGCTCCACCCGGTCGGCGGCCCGCAACGCGGCGGTCACCCGCTCGTCGGTCAGGCAGGCGTGGGCGAAGGCCCGGGCGGCCAGGAAAGGGACCGCTCTGGCGGCCAGCGCTGCCAGCGGACGACGACGTGCCCGCGGCTCGACGAGGAGCCGCTGGTAGGGCACCTCGGGGGCGCGCTCGAAGGCGAGTTCGTTGTCCGGGACCCGAGGCGAGACCACGACGAGGTCGTGGTCCTCGGACAGCAGCTCGGCATGCCTGCGAAAGAACTCGCCGCCCGCGTGCGGGATCCCGGGGAAGGGCAGGAACGGCGAGACGCTCACGATCCGCACGTCCTCGTGCCTTCCGCCTCGTGCTCGATCTCATCCACCCCGGCGCTTCCTGCGAGCGCTCGGGACCAGCCGCAGCCGTTGCCACCCGGGCAGGGCTGAGGCTACGCGCCGAGACCGGCAACCTCACGTGGACCGCGACGCGTTCCGCCCTGTTCGGGTGTGGGTTCCCGATGGCGAGCAGGCGCCACCGGGGAGGCGACCTGTAACAGTGGCCGCCATGCGGGTCACCTATGTGTTGCACACGGCTGTCTGGGGTGGAGCGGAGACCTACGTGGCCCGGCTGATCCAGGAACTCCTGGGCCGGATGACGCCCACCGTGGTGGCCCCCCGCCCGGTGCCCGAGCGACTCCTGAGAGCGCTACCGAGCGGAGTCGAGGTCCGCACCGTCGACGGCGTCGGCCGCAAGGGCGACCTGGGTGCTCTCGTACGGCTGGTCAGGACGGTCAGGTCCACCCGGCCCGACCTCGTCCACGTCAACCAGTCGACGCCGGCGAACAACCGCTACGGCCTGCTGGCGGCGCGGCTGAGCGGGGCTCCCTTCCTCAGCACCGTCCACTCGCCCGAGCCCGCGCGAAGCCGACCGCAGAAACTGCTCCTACCCTTGCTGTTCCGCGATGTGCGCACGGTGATCACCGTCTCGGACGAGACGCAGGAGCTGCTGGTGCGGACGCTGAGAGTGCCGTCAGCGCGGATACGCGTGGTACCGAACGGGGTGCCGCTGCCGGATCGGCCAGCAAGGCGGCGGACCGGCGGAGGGCAACCAGTCGTCGCCGGGAGTGTCGGCCGCCTCGTCCGGGAGAAGGGGTTCGACGTCCTCCTGGACGCACTCGACCTCGTCGTCCGTGAGAGACCCGGGGTCTGCCTCCGAATCGCAGGTGAAGGTCCGCAGCGAGCCACGCTGGAGGCGCGTGCTCACGACCTCCCCGTCTCCCTGGTCGGCGAGGTCACGGACACCGCATCCTTCCTCGACGATCTGGACGTCTTCTGCCTCTCCTCCCGTCGTGAGGGACTGCCCTTCGCTCTCCTGGAAGCAATGGCAATGGGTGTCCCGTGCATCGCCACCGACGTGGGCCAGGTGCGCACCGCACTGGGTGCCGCGGTCCTCGTGGTGCCGCCGGAGCAGCCGTCCGCTCTCGCCCAGGCTCTCCGGCAGCTCGCCGATGCACCTTCCGTTCGGGCCTCCCTCGGTGAGAAGGGGCGCGCGCTGGTCGAGAACCGGTACGACGTCCGGTTGATGGCCGCCAGGACGATGGAGCTGTACGAACAGGCCGTAACTCGGGCCACGGACGGTCGCCGGGAACCGGAGCGGACATGACGCCGCGCCAGCGGCGAGGTCGTCGGCCTCGGACGCAGGGCGCCAGCCTGCCCGGCGCCGGACCGCGAGGGCGGCGCACCCACCACCACCTCCTTCCGGGGGCCGCAGTGCAGCAGCGAGAGCGCGGCCCGGCGGACAGAGGCAGAGCCGCTAGATTGGCCGGACCATGACCCTCCGCAGTGCGGACCTCCGGTTCGTCCTACCGCATCAGGTCCGACATGCGGTGGTCGTCGGGACCGACCAGCGGCCGCAGCTGTCGGCGATGGCCGCCGGCCTCGAGGAGGCCGGCATCGAGGTCGAGAGGCAGCCGGCAGGCCACAGGGGAGAACCCGGAGATCTCGTCATCGCTGGAACCGGCGACGCCGCGGAGGCGCTGCGGCTTCCGGGACGAGCCCACCTCCTCGTGGGACGGCCTCCTCGAATGCGGGGGTTCACGCGGACGTCGCTACCGCTGCTCGTCCGCGGCGATCCCACGGCACCTCGACTGGTCCTGCCGCTCACCCCCACCACAGCGCTCCGGCACTATCTCCGACAGGCGGCTCCTCGTGATCCCCTGGCCCGTGCCTTCAGCCGGAGCATGGCCCAGCTCACCCGGCTACCCGTGCCCACCCGGGCTCTCGTCCCCTCCAGTGCGCTGGTGACCCTGATCCTCCCCCGCAATGACAGGTCGCGGCCGCCGGCGATCCTCCAGGCTGCCGAGCGCGTAGGGGTTAGACCAGGGAGGAACTGGATCCTCCGACTCGGCACAGGGGACGTCCTGCAGCGAGCCGTGTTCTACGTCCTAGAGGGGCAGCAACCGGCCTGGGTGGTCAAGTTCAGCCGTGTCCAGGGGTATGACCGATCGTTCGTCGACGACGCCGCAGGGCTGGCGCTGGCACAGACGTCGGGTGGGCCGGTGGCTGACCACGCTCCCTCTCACCTGGGCCAGTTCGACGTGGACGGCCTGACAGCGTCCGTCGAAACTGCAGCTGTTGGCACTCAGCTCGTGCATCTGCTCCGTCGGCGTCCGTGGCAACTGCTCGACGAGATCGCCGACTGGATCGTGCGGGTGGGCCGCCACACGGCTCGGTCACCTCAGTTACTGGAGCCAGAACGCGCACGACTGCGAGCTCTGGTGGTGGAGACGGGTGGTCCTCTGGGTGTTCCCGAGGACGTGGTCGACCGAGTGCCCGAGACTCCCTCCGTGCTCCAGCACAACGACCTCGGCACCTGGAACATCATCTCCGACGGTCGCTCCTTCACCGCCGTGGATTGGGAGGCGGCTCGGCATTCGGGCCTTCCGCTGTGGGACCTGTTCTACTTCGCGGCCGACGTCTTCGCCCACATCGACGGACCAGCTGACGTCTCCACCCGGATCGAGCGCACGCTGCGCGTCTTCGCCGGTGAATCAGCGCACTCACCGCGACTCTTCCGCTGGATCCGCGCGGCCGCGACCGCACTCGACGTGCCGAACTCGGCCTTGGGTGCACTTGCCACCCTCTGCTGGCTGCACCACGGACAGTCCCCTGCACGCCGCGAGATGGACCTCCGCGGGGCGGCTCATGCGCCCCTCGGCCACCACCCCCTCCTCGCACCGGCCTGGCTTGGACACCCGGGATTGGGCGTGTCGTGGGCGGCGCTGAACGGCTGATCGGCTCGCGAGTCGGAGACCTTCCTGGCACCAACGGACTGTGGGTACGAGCACGAGGGTCAGATCCACGACACGCAGAGGCCCCATGGGCGGTTTCCGTCGGACCGCCCGCAAGGAGCCTTCGAGGTGGATGTGCACGTGGATCCATGCGGGCCTGAACGTGCACAAGGACATCGTGCGGGCGGCCGTCCGGCGACCCGCCGCGGACGGGGCGAGCGAGAGCAGGAGATGCGCCCAGTACCGAACCTCCACCGCGGCGCTCCGCGAGCTGCGTGCCTGGCCGGCCGTCGAGGGAGTGACGCAGTGGCGCTGGCGGCGACCGGGGCGTACCGGAGACCCGTCTGGCACGTGCTGACGGCCGAGCCGGGCTATGAGCTGTTGCACTGCAACGCCCAGCACGTGAACAACCTGCCGGGGCGCGAGACCGACGTCTCCGACGCGGCCTGGCTGGATTGGTGCGGGCTGCTGGGCGGCAGCTTCGCGCCCACCCCGACGAAGGCGCCGGCGCGCGACCTGACCCGCGATGTCAAGAAAGCTCATCGAAGAGCGGCTCGAGAGACGCAGCAGGTTCAGTGGTGCTCAACGACGCCGGGATCGAGCTGGACTCGGTCGTCTCCGACGTGCTGGGCAAGGCCACCCGGCGATGATCGAGGCGCTGATCGCCGGCGAGCGCGACCGCACGTGCTCGTGGAGCTGACGCGGATGCGCCCGAACATCTCCGAGCTGCGGCTGGCGCTCGAAGGCCGGTTCAGCGCCCATCGCGCCCTGCCATTTCGCACCCACCTGGACCACGTCGACCCCCTCACCGCCACGATCGACCGCCTCGACGCCTAGGTGGAGGGCCGAGGCGGCTCCCTCCGCCGCGGCGATTGACCTGCTGGGCACGATCCCCGGGATCGAGCCGCGCACGGCCCGGGTGGTCCTCGCCGCGATCGGCGTGGAAGCAAACCGCTCACCCACCGCCGCGCGTCTGGACAAGTGGGCCGGGCTGTGCCCGGGCAACCACGAGTCCATCGGCAACGCCGCGCTGCGCACTGCCCTGGTCGAGGCGGCCTGGGCCGCGACTCGCACCCGCAGCACCTGCCCCGGCGCCCCAGTACCAGCGATTCCGCCGCCGCTTGGGCAGCAACGGCGAGGGCAAGGCGATCTTCCCCGTCGCCGAAACTCTGATCGTCTGGCACGTGCTCACCCAGCGCACGCCCTACGCCGACCTGGGGGCCAACTACTCCACCCGGCGGACCGACGCCGAGGCCAATCTGAGCTGGACAACCATTACACCGACAACTCGTCTTCTCAGTTGGATGTCAAGATCTCCATCCTGACGATCGCCGCGCCTGCGAGCTCCCGGACGAGTGTCGAGCAGGTCGTGGACCTCCCCCTGGCGCCGTAGGGTCCGGGCATGTATTCGCAGTCGGCCCGACTCTACGACGTGATGTACGCCGGCAAGGACTACGCAGCGGCAGCCCGGTATGTGCGTGGCGCGATCGAGGCGGTCAACCCCAAGGCCGCGACGCTGCTGGATGTCGCCTGCGGAACTGGCCAGCACCTGGAGCACCTGCGCGCGTCCTACGACGTGGAGGGACTCGACCTCAACCCGGATCTCCTCGCTGCGGCGCACACCCGCTGTCCAGGCGTGCCCCTCCATCACGCGGACATGTCCTCCTTCAGCTTGCCGAGGCGCTTCGATGTGATCACGTGCCTTTTTGGTTCGGTCGCCTATCTCAAGACGGCCGACCGGCTGACTGCAACGGTCAAGCGCATGGCCTCGCACCTCACAGATGACGGCGTACTGCTCATCGAGCCTTGGTTCACGCCGACCGCATTCTGGTCCGATCACCTCGTAGCGAACTTCTACGACAGCCCAGATCTGAAGCTCGCGTGGATGTACCGGCACGAACGCGATGGCGACATGGCCATCCTCGATCAGCATTTCCTGGTAGGTGAACCGCACGGTATAGAGTCGTTCACCGAACGTCACGAGCTCGGTCTGTTCTCCGAGGAGGACTGGGACGCCGCTTTCGCCGCGGGAGGCCTCCTGGCAGATTTCGACGACGGCGGGCCGTTCGGGCGCGGGTTGTACAAGGCGCTACGACTCCCCGGCACGCGAGCATGACGCACGAAGAGGTGATCGGCCTCGATGATGTAGGCCGCTGGAAGGAGGCCCTGGAGACACTCCCCCACGGCTGGGCTCACACCTGGGAGAGTTGCCATGCAAACTACCTCAGTACGAACCAGCGGACGTTTCTGTACCGGGGCGAAACACAAGGATCCCGCGTGGTGTGCCCGATCGCCGAACGTCTTATCGACGAGCACGTCGACATCGTCACGCCTTCGGGGTTCTCCGGCTTCGTCGGCACGGGAGAATGGCACGACTTCCCGCAGCGCTTCCGCGATTTCGCTCGAAGCCGGGGCTACGTCTGCGGCTACATCGCACTCAACCCGTTGTACGGTGACGCATCGTACGTCGATCCTGACGAGATCTATCCCAACACCTACGTCTACGTCCTCGACATGACCGTCGGATTGGACGTCCTGCATGATCGCCTGTCTCGGAATCGGCGGCGCGAGCTCCGGGCGTGGTCGCCGGGGATGCATGACCTCGATCGGGCTCGGCTGCGCGAGTTCCTGTTCACCCACTACGGGGCGTTTATGGAACGCCGCGGCGCGGCGCCCCAGTACCGCTACGACGCGCGGACGCTGGAGGCGATCTGCGCTTCAGGCAACGTGCTGATGTTCGGCGCCGAATCGAACGGATGCGTCGAAGCGGTGCGGGTGGTGGGTTACACCCCGTATGGCGCGGACGACCTGTTTCTCGTCTCGACGGACGAAGGATCGCGTCACGCAGCCGGGTTGGCATGGTCCGCAATGCACCGGCTCACCGAGCTGGGTGTGCCGACGTACAATCTCGGTGGAGGCGTCACTCCGGGCGACGCGGTCGCGCAGGCGAAGGAGCGCTTCCGGCCGGCCCGCCTCCCCCTGAACGGGCTCAAGCAGGTGTACGACCGACAGGCGTATGACGAGCTCTGTCGCCGTTACGGTCAGCGTCGAGATGTTCACCCGGGATACTTCCCGCCCTACCGTACGACTCATGGCGCGCCCGTCAGAGCAATCCCGTGACGCTTCTCGAGTGTCGGGGCAACGGGCCCTTCGAGGAGGCAGGCTACATCGAGGCAAGCGCGACTCATGAG
Source organism: Geodermatophilus sabuli (assembly GCF_900215145.1). Lineage (GTDB taxonomy): Bacteria > Actinomycetota > Actinomycetes > Mycobacteriales > Geodermatophilaceae > Geodermatophilus > Geodermatophilus sabuli. Next base: position 39,643 of record NZ_OBDO01000012.1, read on the forward strand.
GGCTCGGTTCCGGTTGTCGTCGACGTTGGACCCGCACGCCTCACGCTCTTGAGGGCGAATGACGGCAGCATGCACACCGTCTACGGCTATCCTCACCCGGTCGGCCAGGTTTCGGAGCGCGACCTCATCGAACTCGCGGAGGTGCTGGCCCTTAGCCCGCGACCGCTCCGGGTTGCACTCTCACCGGAAGGATGCGGCGCGTTGCTGGCGCAATGCCTCAGGCATCGAGTCCCGGTGGTGGATGAGCGGCTGATCGGCATTGCGGACCTAGACGGCGACCCGCTCGACACCTTCCAGCCAAAGGCACGGGCGATGGTGCGGCGTGCACTGCGCCATGGCGTCAGCGCCCAAGTAGGTCCGGTGACGCCGGACTTCGGTGTCTTCTACCGTCGGGCGATGCGGGTGGTGCGAGCTGGACCGCTGTACCACTTCGGCGACCCGTACTTCGCCGTGCTCGCACGGGCGGGCGCCTTTCAGGTCACCGCTCGGGACGCACATGGAGTGAGTGCGGCAGCGATCTTCCTCGCCCGCGGCGCCGATGCCAGCTACCACCTCAGCGCAAGCCGAGCTGAACCCAGGCCCGAGGCTGGATCAGTCAACCTCGTCGTGCTCGAGGGCCTCCGTGAGTGCGCGAGACGCGGAGCGGTCATCTGCATGCTAGGCGGCGGCACGACAGCAGCACCCGATGACACGCTCCTGCGCTTCAAGGCGAGCATGGCGACTCGCACGTTGCGACGACCTACGTTCCAGCGCGGCGCGGTTTAGCGGAACCGCTCTATCGCTGAGCCAGCCGTGGCCGACGAACGGCCAGCTGCCGGTCCGGATACCGCGATGAGCATCCGCCGCCTCCAAGGCTGCGTACTCGACTCATGGACGCGAGCACGCAGCGCGACAAGCACATCGAACCCGCTCACTCGAAGGCCGCGGCATGCTCGGATGAGCACTGCGTTCGGGTACCGCACCAGCCGATCGCGTCAACGGACGTCCTCCACGGGCCGGACCGGAGGCTGTAAGGGCAACCTGGTCAGTGCCCACAACGCGAGACGTGCGCGCTCACCCTGGCCACGGAGCAGCAGTCGCGGATCCAACGGCCACGTGCGGAAGCTCTCGGCGAGACGGACTCGCGCGGCGTCGCGTCGCCCCGCTCGGAGCTGTGCTCGAGCAAGCCGGCTCAGGGCGAGTGCCAGCCGTCGTCGCAGATGCTCCTCCTGCGGAGGAGGCAACACCCCGACGAGACGACTGAAGAACTCGACCTCGTTCTCTCGTCGTGCGACGTCGGACAGCCCCGAGTGCATGCCCCTGCCGTGGAGGCGGAAGACCCCCATCACATCCGGCAGGTAGTGCACTTCCCCCTTCTCCATCGCCATGAAGTAGAGGGGCCAGTCCCCCCAGGGAAGGTGGAAGTACCAGGCCGGGAGCGGATCGAGGGCCGCCCGCCTGAACAGAGGGCTACAGGCTGGCACCGGGTTGGATCCGAAGAGGTCTCGCCATTCGAGCTGCCGCCGGCCCCCTTGTGACAGATAGAGCTCATCCGGCCGCTCATCGTCCTCGAAGTGGCGGACGACGTTGTGGAACACCATCGAACACTCGGGATGCTCGTCAAGGTAGGCCGTCTGGACGAGGAGCTTCGTGGGAGAGGTCCAGTAGTCGTCGCCGTCCAACCCCGCGATGTACTCGCCCTGGGAGCGTCGGATGAGCTCATCGAAGATGACCTTCCCGCCGCCGCCCAGGTTCTCTTCCGGGTAGTGAACGCGGATGAGGTCCGGATTCCGGTGGACATAGCTGTCGATCACTGATCTCGTCCCGTCGGTCGAGCAGTCATCGCCGACGAGCAGCTCGAACGACACGCCGGTCTGCTTGAGGATGCCTTCCAGTGCACGACCGATGTAGGCCTCGTGGTTGTATGCGGTGACTATGACGCTGACCCGAACGGAGGCCGCTGCACGTGGGCCGCCGTTCATCCGCCGTCCGGCTGCTCGTCCGGGGGGACGGGAACGGCGGCCGGAGGGGTTCCAGGCCGACGCGGCAGAGCGGCAGCGAGCGCGGGTCCTGCCGACACCGCGCGCCGCACGAGGCCAGTGATGACCTCGATGTCCGCAGTCGAGACCCCCGTGCCGGTCGGCAAGGTCAGGACCTGCGCCGCCAGGCGATCGGTCATCGGCATCCGAAGTTGGTCGGGCCCCTGTTCGGAGACGTAGGGCTCGGCCCGGTGGCAGCCGGGATAGAAGTACCGCCGGGCGAGGACGTTCTCTGCCCACAGCACCTGGCAGAGGTCGTCCCGGGACAGACCCGCCGACTCGTCGACCTCGACCACGATGTACTGACGGGTCGTGGCCTCCTCGTCGTCGTAGAAGATGAGTTCCACTCCTGGGACGCCGTCGAGGCCGCGGCGGTAGGCGTCGTAGTTCTGGTGGTTCACGGCGATGAACCGGTCTCGCGCCTCCAGCGACGTGAGTCCCATGGCCGCTGCCACTTCTGACATCTTGCCGTTGGTCCCCAGGCTGCGGACTTGGTCGTAGTCCGCGAACCCGAAGTTCCGGATCAGCCGGGCGCGCTCTGCGAGGTCGTCGTCGTCGGTCACGATCGCCCCGCCCTCGAACGCGTTCACGAACTTCGTGGCATGGAAGCTGAAGGTCTCCGCCGCTCCGAAGCTTCCGATCATGCGTCCCCCGCTGGAGCAACCCAGACCGTGGGAAGCATCGAACAGAAGGGGCAGCCCGTGGCGGTCCGCGATTGCCTGGAGGTCGTCCACCGCACAGGGCCTGCCCCAGACGTGGACGCCGAGGATCCCGGTGGTGCGCGGGGTGATCAACCGCTCGACCTGGGCAGGGTCGATGTTGTGCGTTCGTGGGTCGATGTCAGCGAAGACCGGTGTGATCCCCTGCCACCGCAGGGAGTGGGGCGTGGCGACGAAGGTGAAGGGCGTGGTGATGACCTCATCGGTCAGTCCAACCGCGCGGATGAGGATCTCCAACGCCAAGGTGCCGTTGCACGTGGCGACGCAGTGACGAACGCCGGCGATCGAGGCCACCGCCTCCTCGAACTCCTGGACCAGCGGCCCCCCGTTGGTGAACCAGAGTCGGTCCAGCATCCCGTCGATGCGAGCCAGCAGACGGTCGCGGTCCCCGAGGTTGGGTCTCCCCACATGGCGCGGCCGATCGAACGCCGGGGCGCCGCCGAGGACCGCAAGGCCGGTCAGTCGAGCATCCGTCAGCGGCTCGGCTCCTGACGACATGTCCTCCGCAGACCTCATCGCTCCCCCGCTCCGTGAACCAATACTGTGACGTTCCGGTTGACCGCGCGGCACGCCGGTGACCACTCGCCGGGCGCTCGAGTCGCAGATGTCAGCGCCACGTGCATGGGCTGGCCGAGGACCAGCCCGCACAGGTACGCTGGCCGTTTGTCATTGGCCCGGCCGCTCCTGGTGCACGCGAGGCCGTCCTCGTGTCCGCCGCCAGCGAGACCACCGAAGTCGACCAACCGGACGCCCTTGTCGCGGAGGCGCTCCAGTCCAGCGGCGAACGACGCATAGCCGGCGCTCACCGGCCGGCCCGCGTCGGAGGACGCGCCGAGGTGGTAGCAGGCCCGTTCCCCGTCCACCAACCACAGCGTCATGGCGACGGTCGCCCTCCCCGGTCAGCGCGGAGTGCCACTATGCCGCGCAGCTCGAGTTCTTGCCTGAGGGACTCCCGTGAGCAGGCTTGGATTCCCCCAAGTCCGTGCCGAGCCACGAGGCCAGAGCGGAGCGTCACCCGGTCATCCAGGTGCCTCGAGGGGCACTGAGAGGACTTCCACATCGAGCGAAGGGCCGGTGCGTCGCAGCTGCCGTCGATGGTGTGGGGACAACGGCACCTCGTGGAGCGGGGTGGCCACGAGGACGACGCTGATGGCCTTGCCCTCCAGAGCTGCCAGAGCGTCCGAGAGCTGTACCAGTCTCGACAGCTGAAGAGCGGATGCGGCCCCATGAGGTAATGGCGATTCGTCACCCCGACCCGCCGCTCGAGGAGCCCGCCCTCGGAGCGCGGGATGGGGAAGGGTGCGCGGACCCCGGACGAGGAGGCCACACAGGCGGGTTGGGCGTAGGCAGCGCTTGTACCCGTCGACCTGGTCAACGATGCTCACCCACGGCGGCATCGCTGTCGACGAGCTGCTCGGTCTCCCAGCCCAGCTGTGGCCGTACCGTTCCCTCCCACGCCCCGAACCAGCCGTCACGACTACGCGGGTCGTCCCTCACCTCGAAGACGAGCACCTCGTCCTGCTTGTAGATCGTTCGTGAATCAGAGATGACGAGGAGTTCGACTCGGTACGTGCCGTCGTTGAGCAGATCTCCAGGGATGTGACAGGTGTCACGGTACAGACCTCGGGGAAAGGGCCGCCCCTGCCACTCCTTCTCGAGGTAGGGCAGGGCATTGAAGACCATGACCCCCTGCGCGTTGTAGACGTGCAGGCTCAGGTTGAGCAGCGCCCCCGGTCGGAGGTTCCAGTACTCGAACTCCATGGCCACCGGCGTGCGCACGTCGATGGGGTCGGACGGGTCGCCGAACTCGGGCCGGACGGCCGCCCGGCGGATCCGGACAGCGTCGGTGCCGGGAGCTGACTCGAGGTCCGGCCACGTGCGCTCGCTGAGCGCTGAGAAGGATGTCGACAGGTACCGGCCGACGACGTCGGGCGTCGGCCCGTCAGCGACCACGCGCCCTCCGTCGAGCCACACCGCCCGTCGGCAGAGGGACTCCACAGCGGTCATGTTGTGGCTGACGAAGAGCACGGTGCGTCCCCCGTGGGCCGCATCACCCATCTTGCCCATGCACTTCTTCTGGAACTCGGCGTCACCGACCGCGAGGACCTCGTCGACGACGAGGATGTCCGTCTCGAGGAAGGCTGCGACCGCGAAGGCCAGTCGCGCTCGCATGCCGCTGGAGTAGCGCTTGACCGGAGTGTCCACGAATCGCTCGACGCCGGCGAAGTCGACGATCTCGTCGAACTTGGACTGTATCTCCCGCCGTCGCATGCCGAGGATCGCGCCGTTGAGCGCCACGTTCTCCCGTCCTGTCAGTTCAGGGTGGAACCCCGTCCCCACTTCGAGGAGCGCGCCCACGCGGCCTGCGACGACGGCCTGCCCCTCCGTCGGCTCCGTGATCCGGCTGAGGATCTTCAGCAAGGTGCTCTTGCCGGCACCGTTGCGACCGACGATCGCGATGGCCTCCCCCGAAGGGACCTCGAAGCTGACGTCACGCAGCGCCCAGAAGCTCGAGTCCGCAGCGCGGTCACGGCGACGAGACCTGCGAAGTGATGCAGACACCCCCCGGGAGAGGACGTCGCGCAGGGCGAGGTACGACTCACGCTCCCCCAACTGGTACCGCTTCCCCAGGCCGTCCACCCGCAGTGCGACGTTGCTGACCTCAGACGGCATCCGCGAACGACCTCTCCATACGGCGGAAATAGGCGAGTCCCCCAACGAGGAGCGCGATGACGACGCCAACAGACACGAGGAAACTCCATCCCGGCGCCTCCACGTCTCCGAGCAGCGCCCAGCGGAAACCGTCGATGACACCGACCATCGGGTTGATCCCGTAAAGAGGTCGTAGTGCCTCCGGCACGAGGGACGAGGGATAGGCCACCGGGGAGGCGAAGAGCCACACCTGGACGATGAAGGGAAGTGTGTACCGGACGTCGCGGTAACGGACGTTCAGGGCAGAGAGCCAGAGGCCCACCGCAAATGCGGTCATGGCGGCGAAGGCCACGAGCAGCGGCAAGGTCATGACGGCTACCGTCGGTACGATCCCGAACGCGAGCATCATGGCCACCAGCACCGAGAAGGCGACGGTGATGTCAACCAGGCCAGCGAGGACCGCCGCGGAAGGCACGATGACGCGTGGGAAGTAGACCTTTGTGAGGATCGACTCCTGCTGGACCAGGCTATTGCTGGCCTGCGTCACCGCGTTCGCGAAGAACGTCCAGGGGACCAACGCCGTGTAGGCGAAGACCGGGTAGGGCACATTCCCCGAATCGATCCCCGCAAGCCTCCCGAAGAAGATGCTGAAGACCACCATGGTGAGAAAGGGCTGCAGCACTGCCCACGCGGCCCCCAGCGCTGTCTGCTTGTACCGAACCTTGATGTCACGCCAGGTCAAGAAGTAGACGAGGTCGCGGTAGGCCCACAGTTCCGACCAGTCCACCAGGCCCTTGGTCCGCCGGGCGCGGATCACCGTGACCGGCAGAGCCGGGGACGTCGTCATGCGCGAGTCACGTCAGGGACACCGCACCGGCAGTGCGGGGTCTTGCGACGGTGGTTGAAGGGCACGAGCCACGTCTCCTCACGAGGTCCCACCGCACCGATGGAGGCCCGATTGTGCAACACGCGACGCCACCTGCACCGACTTTCGCTCCAGTGGGTGCGCTATCGGCAAGAGCTCCGTACGCGGTGACCGGAGTCCTGCGAGGCGTGCGGAGATCCTCTTGCAACCGTTCCACAGCCGCCGGGAACGGCCCAGTGGTGGGCGAGCCCGCGGGCTCGACGAGAGGCCGACTGCGACGACGACCGCGCAGATCCGTTGTGCGCGCCCGCTGCACCGACGACTGCAGCCCGGGATGCACCGCCTGTGCCCGCCCGCCTACGACAGGACTTCGGGCTCGCGCGTCCAGGCGCGCGTGAAAGCGCACAGCCGATACGGAACGTCGTAGTCCATTCACGACAGGCTAGTTCACTCTGGGTGATCACTCACCGGGACATCAACTTGTGAGCGGTGTGTAACTGCAGGTCATGAGCACGGTCGTCCCTTCCGTTCGACTTTGGGGAATGTCCGACATCACGTATCGTCACGACGCTGCGGATCCCTGAGTAGGAGGGGCACCGATGTCGGTGGTGCGGTTGCAGGGTGCTTCACCACCGCGGCATGCCCGTAATGGCTGGTCCAACTTCGCCGCCGATCTCCGCGGAGAAGGCACCGAGGCTCGCCGAGCCTGGCAAGCCAGCTACGTCCGACGAGCTGTGGTGCTGGACGCCCTGTGTGCAGCGGTCGCTGCCGTGGCGGGTCACCTGCTCTGGTTCGACCTCATCGCCCCCGGAGACCCCCGGCCTCCCTGGTGGAGCCTGGGGTCGCTGCCGGCGTTGTGGCTACCGACGATGCTCATCGCACGCACCTACGAGGCGCGCTTCCTGTGGGTCGGAGTAGAGGAGTACCGCCGGGTCTTCGCCGCAGCCGTGGGTCTGCTCGCCGCAGTGGCGACCCTGTCCTTCACGCTCTATCTGGACATCGCACGCGGCTTCGTGGTCTTCGCGCTGCCGCTGTCCACGGTGCTGACGCTCGGACAGCGCTTCGGGCATCGCCACTGGATCTACCGGCAGCGCTGTCGCGGCAGGCTGCAGCAGACGACGCTCCTGGTCGGTCACCGCCTGGCCGTTGCGAACCTCGATGAGGAGTTGCAACGGAACAAGCACCAGGGGTACCGGGTCATCGGCTGCTGCCTCCCCTCCAATGAACAGGCAGCGCACGCAGACGCGTTCAACGGCCTCCCGGTTCTCGGCGGGGTCGACGAGGTCGCTGACGTGGTCTCCCGCTTCGAGGTCGACACCGTGGCCGTCCTTCCCAGCCAGGAACTGGACGGTCCCACCCTCCGACGCCTGGGCTGGCAGCTCGAGAACACCGAAGCAGAACTGCTGGTGGCGCCTGCCATCACAGACGTGGTGGGCCCTCGTGTGCACATCCGCCCCGTCGCGGGCCTCCCCTTGCTGCACATGGAGCGCCCTGAGCTCACAGGGGTCCGCCGGTTCACCAAGGAACTCTTCGACCGGACCGCAGCCGGCCTTGCGTTGTTGCTCCTATCCCCGGCCCTCCTGGGCATCGCTGTGGCCATTCGCTTCACCAGTCCCGGCCCGGTGTTCTTCCGTCAGGAACGGATCGGCCTGTCCGGGGAACCCTTCATCATGTTGAAGTTCCGCAGCATGGTCCCGGGGGCCCATCGGATGGTGGCGGGCCTCGCCGACCGAAACGAGGGGAACGGCGTCCTCTTCAAGATGAAGGGAGACCCCAGGGTCACCCGGGTGGGCAGGATTCTTCGCCGTTACTCCCTCGACGAACTGCCACAGCTCCTCAACGTGGTGTGGGGAGACATGTCCCTCGTGGGTCCACGCCCGCCGCTGGCCTCCGAGGTGAAGCGTTACGGCGAGGCCATGCGTCGCCGCTTCCTGGTCAAGCCGGGCCTCACCGGTCTGTGGCAGGTGAGCGGCCGGTCAGATCTCTCCTGGGACGACTCGGTGCGGCTCGACGTCCGCTATGTCGAGAACTGGTCGTTGGCTCTCGACATCATGATCCTCGCTAAGACGGTTCGGGCGATCCTGCGGGGTTCCGGGGCGTACTGACGACCAGCAGCGGGGCAGGGCGACGACGAGGACGGAACACACGCGACCTTCGCTGTCCCACCTCGTGGGCGTGTCGTGAGCGGACGATCGAGCCGGCGTACTCCCGAGCCTTGATCCGCTCCCCGCTGAAGTCCCCCGACGGGTAGCCTAGGACGCCGTTCGCTCCACCGCCACCGGCCGGACGCCGATGCGCCCCCTCATGCAGACGTCCAGCGTGCGCCGAGGGCGTCATCGTTCGCCGCGGGCGCTCGCGGGCGGTCCGCGGGCCGTACCGCCCGCCGAGCCGGTCCGGAGGCGCCCCCGGCCGCGGGGCGAGCTCCCTGAGCCCGAGAGCCCCGCCCGCCGCGCGCTCCTGCACGCGGTCGCCGTCGGCGCCGTGGTCTGCACGCTGGTCTACCTGGTCTGGCGGATCGGCTGGACCATGCCCGACGGCGCCGCCCGCTGGCTGGGCGTCCCGTTCCTCGTCCTGGAACTGCACGGCTTCCTCGCCCTCGTGCTCTTCGTGATCACGACCTGGGACGTGGAACCCACCCGCGAGCGGCTGCGCACCGCACCGATCACGGGCCCGCAGCCCCGCGTCACCGTGCTCGTCGCGACCTACGACGAGCGCCTCGAGAGGCTGCTGCCGACCGTCGCCGCGGTCCTGGCCATGCACGGCGACCACGAGACCTGGATCCTCGACGACGGCGACCGCCCCGAGGTGGCCGAGATGGCCGCCGCGCTCGGCGCCCGCTACGTCACCCGTCCGGTGCACGACCACGCCAAGGCCGGCGACCTGAACTCCGCGCTGCGCCTGGTGACCACCGAGCTGATCGCGGTCTTCGACGCCGACCACGTGCCCGAGCCCGACTTCCTCACCCGCACCGTCCCCTACTTCGCCGACGAGCGGCTGGCACTGGTCCAGACCCCACAGGACTTCTACAACACCGCCTCCTTCGAGCACCACCACCCGGGCTCGTCGCTGCACGAGGAGTCGCTGTTCTACCGGGTGATCCAGGCCGGCAAGCACACCGCCGGCGCCGCCTTCTGGTGCGGCACCAACGCCGTGCTGCGGGTCTCGGCGCTGCGCGAGGTCGGTGGCGTGGCCACCGAGACACTCACCGAGGACTTCCACACCACGATGCGCCTGCACCGTGCCGGCTGGCGGACGGCGTACCACAACGAGGTGCTGGCCAGCGGCCTGGCCGCGGGCACCCCCGCAGCGTTCTACGCCCAGCGCCGCCGCTGGGGGCCGGTGCCATGCAGGTGCTGCGCACCGACAACCCCCTGACCACCCGGGGCCTGACACTCGGCCAGCGGCTGGGCTACGCCTACTCCCTGTCGGCCTGGTTCGACTCGTGGCGCACCCTCGGGCTGGCGCTGGTGCCCGTCGCCGTCCTCGCCACCGGACTGTTCCCCGTCGCCGCCGACCCGTGGCAGTTCGCGCTCTTCGCCGGTTCGGCGTTCGTGCTGCAGCAGACGGCCATCACGCTGCTCGGGCGTGGCTTCCCCCGCGCCGCCTTCTCGCTGCTGTTCGACATGGTGCGGTTGCCGTCCAACCTCTCGGCGACCTTCTCCCTGCTGCGGCGTGACAGCGGCACCTTCGCCGTCACGGCCAAGGGCCGCACCGGCGACGAGCGGGCCCGCGCGCGCGTGCCGTGGGTGCTCACCGCCCTCGGCCTCCTGCTCCTCGCCGCCGTCGTCTACGCCGGGCTCTCCCTCGGCGGCCTCACCGCGACCGAGTACCCGGCCAGCGGCACCGCCATGGTCCCGCTGATGTGGCTGCTGGTCACCGCGGGGTTCGTCGGCCCCGCGCTCGCCGTGAAGCAGGCCTGGTGGCAGCAGGTCCACGACCGGCACTGGGCGGGCGACTGCCCGACTGGCGATGGTCAACTGGTTCGAGTGGGCCAAGGACGAGCCCGAGGTCCACGGCCGGGTCGACTGGCGGGGCCACCGCCTCACCCGCGATCCGCGCCGCCTACCGGTCCGACCTGCCGGGGTGGGCGCTGTGGGCCGACGCCGTGCCCACGTGCGGCGAGGGCTGAGCACCACACCGTCACGATCGGACCGCGGCCTCCGCCCCACGGCGCCGCTGCCGGCGTCGGCCGCCCGGGACACCGTCCCGCCGAGACCCCGGCGGTCGGGCCAGCGCCCGGGTGCCCTCACCCACCGCGCGCGGAACGAGCTCGTCAGGTCCACGTCGAGGTCTGCCGCACCGGCACCCCGTGCCGCGGCGGCCCGTCGAGGACCATGCTGCGCAGCTCGCGCGCCGGCGGCCCGGGGTCCGGCAGAGACGCCGCGGGCTCCTCCCGCGCCCCGGCCGGCCGCACCCGCCCGGTCAGCTCGGCCCGCAGCGCGGCGGCGAACCGGCGGGCCGACGCCAGCGCCGGCACCGTCCCCCGCCCCACCGGGATGCCCAGCACGCGGGGGCGCTCGACCAGGTAGTCCCCGACCGTCAGGCGCACCCGACGCCGCCCCCCGCCGATCTCCTCCCACGCCACCTGCAGCGCCATCTGCCGCTCGAACCCGCCCGGCCCCTGCGCCAGGTAGCGGAGCCCGGCCGCGCTCGCCCGCGTCTCGCTGATCGTCGTCTGCAGGTAGCGGCGGGCGGCCTCGGCGGCCCGCCGTCCGGCCGCGCGGATCGCCGTCGGTCCCAGCTCCGTCTCCGCGGTGAACGCCAACGCCGCGACGTCGTCCTCGACTGCCATCCGAGCCCCCGTCGCCCCCGTGCCGGCGTCGCAGCCGCCGCCCTCCGCGGGAGAGCGTAGGTGCTGCCGCCACGGAACCACGGCGTTCCGTTCCGGAGTGCTACCGAGTCGTGACCTGTCGCTCTCATCCCCGAGGGTGGGGCGGTCGGGTGGAGCCCTGTCCCGGGACGGCCGCGGCGCCGATGTCCCGTCCCATGACCATCGCGCACAACCCCCTGGGCGTCTCGCTGCCCGTCTCCGACCTCCTGCCGCCCGAGGAGGACGTGACGAGCCTGCTGCCGGGGCCCATCTCCCTGCACACCCAGCTCACCGAGCGCCTGGCCGCGGACACCCCGGGCGCCCTGCTCGTGATCGGCCTGCTGCACGGCGACGGGGCCGAGACCACCACGGCCGGCAACCGGGCCGTCGTCACCACGATCGTCGCCCGCTCGGTGCGCGGTGACGACTGGCTCGGCCGGTCCGGTCCCGACCAGCTCGCCCTGGTGCTCGGTGGGGGCATCTCCGGCGCCGTGACCGCCGCGGCCCGTGTCATCGGGGAGATCAGCGCCCTGGGGCGTCCCGGTCTCGGCGTGTGTGCCGGGGTCTCCCTGCTGGAGGCCGGCGTCCCTGCCCGGGAGGTGCTGCGTCGCGCCCGGACCGCCCTCGAGGCCGCCTGTGCCGCCGGATCCGGAGCGGTCTCCGTCCGCTGACCCGGCGGGCGGCCGCAACGGCGCGGACCGCCCCCGTCAGCCTCGACTCCTCCGCAGCCACCGCCACGCGAGAGCGGTGACGACGCCGAGCAGCACCAGCCCGGTGACCCAGCCGACGACCTCGGGCGCCGGACCACCCACCGCTGTCCACACCGCGTGGCCGACGACGTAGCCGAGAACCACGACCAGCAGCGCCGGCACCGCCAGGACGAGGACGAACACATCCGCCCTTCGCCCCGGACACCCCGCCCGGACGCGCTCAGCGGGTGATCGAGCCGGCGTCCTCCCGGGCCTTGATCCGCTCCCGCTGCGGGATGACGGTGTACTTCGGGTCCCGGGCGCTGGCCATGCCGGCGTCGAAGACCCCGAAGCGGGTCAGCAGCGACCCGGCCGCCAGCAGCGCCCCGGAGACCGTCGCCCCGACCCGGGTGCGCCCGCCGAGGACGGCCAGCCCGAGCCCGGCCGCGCTGCAGGCCTTCGCCGCCCGCATGAACCTCCCGGCCCGGCCCACGTGGTACGGCTCGGAGACGACGCTCTCGTCGTTCTCCACGCCGTGGACGGCGACCAGTTCGATGCCCGCGCCGATGATCGCCATCTTCCGGGCCGGCGCGGACTCCGACAGCGGCGTGAGCGCCATGCAGATCCCGCCGCCGGCGGCCATCGCCGAGCCGCCGAACACGAACGGCAGCTTCGTGTGGAACGCGTGCCACGACGGGACGGCAGTGTTGGCCAGCAGCACCGCGGTGTAGGTCGCCATCGGGCCGCCGAACACCCCCGACACGATCCCACCGAAGCGCTTGAGCCGCGGGAACCAGCCCAGCAGCTCCACCGCCGCCGTCGCCCCGGCCGCCGCGCTGAACGGCGACAGGATGTAGGTGCCCACTGACAGCGGCGAGGTCGGCTTGATCACCCGCAGCATGTGCAGGAACCGCTCCGGGCGGCCGAGGTCGTGGATCAGGAAGCCGACCGAGGCGATCGACCCGCCGCCGGCGACCAGCCGCGCCACCCGGGTCAGCTGCGGACCGCCGCTGAGGTCCGAGAGCGCACCCAGGATCGCCGAGGATCCGGCCGCCCCGCCGAGGAACAAGTACAGGGGCACGTCCGGCGTCTTCCACACCGGCGGCTTGATGATCGGCCGGCCGTAGTACGAGGTGAACTCGGCCTCGTCGACCATGGGCACCTCGCCGCCGCGGCGGCCGTTGCCACGGCGCCGGCGCTTCTGGCGCTGCTGCGCCGGCGGCCCGTCGGCGCGGCGCCAGCCGGCGCCCGGGGTGGTGAGGCCCTCGGTCACAGCTCCTCCTCGCTGGCGCTCGTCAGAGCTGTGCCGAGCGGTGCTCTGCCCATGCGTGACCTCGCAAGCTCGGTCACTGGTAGTCCCCCTCCAGGGGCGCAAATGGCCATTTCTGCCCCGTCAACGGGCCCTCCGCGAGCCGAGGACGGCGGTCAGCGCCACGCCGACGATCATCGCCGCGCCCTTGGCCGCGGCCCGCCACATCGCCGGGAGGTCCCGGGTGGTGACGATCGGGTCCGGCGGCAGGCCGTAGACCTCCGGCTCGTCGAGCAGCAGGAAGAACGCCCCCGCGCCGCCGACGCCGTCGTCCTCGTCCCGGCCGTAGAGCCGCGCGGTCTCGACCCCCTGCGCCTTGAGCGTGGCCAGCCGCGCGTCGGCGCGGGCCTGCAGCTCGTCGAGGTTGCCGAACTGGATCGACTGGGTGGGGCAGGCGGTGGCGCAGGCCGGCTGCAGCCCGTCGGTCAGCCGGTCGTAGCAGAGGGTGCACTTGAATACCCGGCCGTCGTCCTTGCGCTGGTTGATCACGCCGTACGGGCAGGACGGCACGCAGTAGCCGCAGCCGTTGCAGATGTCGCCCTGGACGACGACGGTGCCGAACTCGGTGCGGAACAGCGCACCGGTCGGGCAGACGTCGAGGCACCCGGCGTGCGTGCAGTGCTTGCAGACGTCGGAGCTCATCAGCCAGCGGACCTGCTTGTCCGCGCCGGACTGCCCGGTCTGCGGGTCGAACTCGCTCAGCGCCTCGGCGTTGAGCACGCTGGTCTGCGCCGACAGCACCTCGTCGGCGCCCAGGCCCAGCGCGTCGGCCGGCGGCGCCCCGGTGTGCCCGGTGCCGCGCGGCGCGTCGACGTGGGACGGCGGCCCCATCGTCGGCATCGGCAGGTCGACGGTGCGCACCTGCTCGATGAACGCCACGTGCCGCCAGGAGTTGGCGCCCAGCTGCCCGGTGTTGTCGTAGGACATCCCCGACAGCCCGATGACGTCGCGGGTGCCGTGCGAGTCGTCCATCGGCAGGAGGTTCCACTCCTTGCACGCCACCTCGCAGGCCTTGCAGCCGATGCACACCGAGGTGTCGGTGAAGAAGCCCACCCGCGCCGGGTGGTCGTCGTCGTAGCCCGCCTCGCCCTGGACGTCGGGCAGCGGACCGTACAGCCGGTTCTGCGGGTCGTTCCCGGTGAAGGCCGGGCTCGCCGAGCTGATCGAGGTCACGCCGGCCTCCTCCCTGCGTCGTTGCCGTCCTGGCTCACCCTGGCGCCTCCTGGCTCACCGCCGACCGTGAGCCAGGACGCCGCACGATCAGCTGAGCTGATCATGCGCACCTCACTCCCCGTCACGATTGCGTGGACCCCTCCCCCGCCGAGGCCTCGACCGGGTCGCGGCCGTTGAGCCCCACCCGGCCGGAGGCCACCCCGGCCCGCCGCCGGTAGGACTCCACGAGGTCCAGCAGCTCCGGCCCATGCGGACGGCGTCCCGGCCGGATGTCGCAGGTGCTCGCCTTGGACTCCTGGATGTGCGTGTTCGGGTCGAGCACGATGCCGAGCAGGTCGTTGGCGGCGTCGCCGGTGGAGATGCCGCTGTAGGACCAGTGGTACGGCATCCCGATCTGGTGCACCACCGTGCCGTCTCGCAGCCGGATCGGCCGCACCCGCTCGGTGACCAGCACCTTCGCCTCGATCGCCGTCCGAGCGCTGACCAGCGTGGCGTACTCGCCGTTGGCCAGCCCGCGCAGCTCGGCCAGCTCCGGGCTCACCTCGACGAAGAACTCCGGCTGGAGCTCGGCGAGGTAGGGCAGCGTGCGGCTCATCCCACCGGCGGTGTGGTGCTCGGTCAGCCGGTAGGTGGTGACCTGGAACGGGAAGACGTCGCTGCGCGAGGGGTTGGCCCGGTTCCACGGGCCCTCGATGAACTCCACCGTCGGGTTGGCCTGCTGCTTGTACAGCCCGTTCTCGACGACGGACTCCGCCGGCTCGTAGTGCGTCGGCAGCGGCCCGTCGACCAGCCCCGCGGGGGCGAACAGCCAGGCCTTGCCGTCGCCCTGCATGACGAACGGATCGGTGCCGGCGATCGCGTCCTGCGCCCGCGCGCCGTCCGGCGGCACGTAGTCCGGCCGCTTCTCCGCCTCGAAGTCGGGGACGTCGTCGCCGGTCCAGCGGCCGGCCTCCTCGTCCCACCAGACGTACTTCTTGCGCTCGCTCCACGGCCGGCCCCCGGGGTCGGCCGAGGCGCGGTTGTAGAGCACCCGACGGTTCAGCGGCCAGGCCCAGCCCCACTCCGAGGGGACCTGCCCCTGCTCGCGGTGCGGCTTCTTGCGCGCGGCCTGGTTGATCTCGTCGGCGTAGACGCCGCAGTAGATCCAGCAGCCGCCGGTGGTCGACCCGTCGTCCCTCATCTGCACGTAGGACGACAGCGCCCGCCCGTCCGGGCCGGTGCCGTTGATCTCCCGCAGCACCGCCGCGGCGCTCGGGTCCTGCGTCTCACCCTCGAGCGGGTAGTCCCAGGTGAGGTCGAGCAGCGGCCGGTCCCGGGGGTCGGTGGAGTCCGCGAGGCGCTCCCGGAGGATGCGGCCCAGGTGGTAGTAGAACCACAGGTCGCTGCGGGCGTCGCCCGGCGGCTCGACCGCCTTGTGCCGCCACTGCAGCACCCGCTGGGTCTGGGTGAAGGTGCCCTCCTTCTCCGCGTGCGTGGCCGCGGGCACGAAGAACACCTCGGTCGCGATCGACTCCGGCGCCAGCTCCCCGGTCTCGATCTCCGGGGACTCCTTCCAGAACGTCGCCGACTCGATCATCTGCAGGTCGCGGACGACCAGCCAGTCGAGGTTGGCCAGGCCGAACCGGTTCATCCGGCTGTTCGGGTGCCCCACCGTGGGGTTCTCCCCGACCAGGAAGTAGCCGGAGACCTCGCCGCGGATCATGGCCGCGATCGTCTGGTACGAGCTGTGGTCGCCGGTGATCTTGGGCAGGTGGTCGAAGCAGAAGTCGTTCTCCGCCGTCGCCGCGTCGCCGAACCAGGCCTTGAGCAGGCTGACCGTGTAGGCCCGCTTGTTGCCCCAGAAGCCGGCCTTGCCGGCGGCGTCGCCCACGTAGTCGTCCAGCGTCTGGTGCTGGAGGGCGTGCGGCATCGGCAGGTAGCCGGGCAGCAGGTTGAACAGCGTCGGGACGTCGGTCGAGCCCTGGATGCTGGCGTGCCCGCGCAGCGCCATGATCCCGCCGCCGGGACGGCCGATGTTGCCCAGCAGCGTCTGCAGGATCGAGGCGGTGCGGATGTACTGCGCGCCGACGCTGTGCTGCGTCCAGCCCACCGAGTACACCCACGCCGTCGTCCGCTCGCGGCCGCTGTTCTCCGTCACCCACTCGGCGACCTGGAGGAACACCTCCGGCTCGATGCCGCACACCTCGGACACCATCTCCGGCGTGTACCGGGCGTAGTGCCGCTTGAGGATCTGGAACACCGACCGCGGGTGCTGCAGCGTCTCGTCCCGCTTGGGCTTGCTCGGGATCGGCGGCCCGCCGCTGCCGGCGGCCTGCGCGCGGTCGGCGTGCCGGACGTCGGGGTGCTGCTCCGAGCGCTCCTGCTCGGCGGCCTCGGGCGGGTCGTCGGAGGAGGAGTGCGGCGGCTCCTCGGGCTCGTACTGCCAGCTGGCCTCGTCGTAGGTGCGGGTCTCCGGGTCGAACCCGGAGAACAGCCCGTCGAGGTCCTCGGAGTCGACGTACTCCTCGCCCACGATCGCCGCGGCGTTGGTGTACGCCCGCACGTACTCGTCGAAGTACAGCTCGTTGTCGAGCACGTACCTGATCAGCCCGCCGAGGAAGGCGATGTCGCTGCCGATGCGCAGCGGCACGTGCAGGTCGGCGATCGCGCTGGTCCGGGTGAACCGCGGGTCGATGTGCACGACCTTCGCACCGCGCGCCTTGGCCTCGGTGACCCACTGGAAGCCCACCGGGTGGCACTCGGCCATGTTCGAACCCTCGATGACGATGCAGTCGGAGTTCGCGAGGTCTTCCAGGGTGTTCGTGGCACCGCCACGTCCGAACGAGGCCCCCAGACCGGGGACCGTGGCGGAGTGCTATATGCGGGCCTGGTTCTCGATCTGGATCGCGCCCAGGGCGCTGTAGAGCTTCTTCATGAGGTAGTTCTCCTCGTTGTCGAGGGTCGCCCCTCCGAGGCTCGCTACTCCCATGGTGCGGTTGACCCGCGTGCCCTCGTGCTCGTCCTGCCAGCCCTTGCGGCGGGCCTCGAGGACGCGGTCGGCGATCATCTCCATCGCCGTGTCGAGGTCGAGGTCCTCCCACTCCGTCCCGTACGGACGGCGGTACTTGACCGTGGTGACCCGGGTCGGGCTGGTGACCAGCTGCTTGCTCGCGCTGCCCTTCGGGCACAGCCGTCCGCGGCTGATCGGCGAGTCCGGGTCGCCCTCGATCTGGACGATCTGCTCGTCCTTGACGTAGATCCGCTGGGCGCAGCCGACGGCGCAGTACGGGCACACGCTCTGTACGACCCGGTCGGCGGTGGCCGTGCGGCTCACCACGTTCTCCGTCGCCCTGCTGCGGGCGGCCCTGCCGCGTCCGAGCGGGTCCGGGCCGGTCAGCTGCCGGAACACCGGCCACGCGTCTAGCCAGGTCTTCACGCCGCTGACTCTGCCATCCCCCCGGCGATCCGGCCCCTCGGGAGTCGCCTCGCCTGCCTGGTCAGCGGCCGGACGCGCCCCTTCAGGGTGACCCGGGGCACAGCCCACCTCCAGCGCGGCCGGAGCCGTTCCGATGGCGGTCTCGTGACCTCCGCACGCGTCCCCCTCGGACCGGCCGCCGCCCTGGCGTTCCGGCCCCTGCGCGGCCGCACCGGCCTGCCGGCCGTCGCCTGGATCGCCGTCCTCAGCGCCGCGGTCTCCGTCGTCGGCGCCCCGGCGCACGTGGCGGGTGCCGCGGACGTCGTCCTGGGCCTGACCACCGCGACCGTCCTGCTCACCCGCGCCGGCCGCACCGTCGTGCCCTCGGGCTGGCGGTGGTTCGCCGCGGCGGCCGTCGTCACCGGCGCGGCCTCCGCGGGCGTCCCACTGATCACCGGCGTGCCGGCCAGCGCGGTGCTCGGCGGCGGCCTCGGCCACCTGCTCACCGTGGTCGCGCTGCTGCGCCTGCGCGAGCGCTCCCCGGGCGGCGGCCGCGCCCAGCAGGTGACCGCGGCCGCGCTGTTCGTCGTCGCCTCGCTGCTGGCGGTGCACGTCGTCCTGCGCCCCATCGCGGGCGTCGGCTCGTCGGCCGCCCTCGCCGTCGCCGTCCACGTGGTGCCGGTCGTCGTCGCGCTCAGCACCGCGGCCGCGCTGGTGTTCCTCGGCGGCGTGGCCCCCGGGCGTCAGCGGGTGGGCCTGCTGCTCGTCGGTGTGCAGTCGGCCCTGGCCGGCACCGGCGTCTCCTCCGTGCTCGCGTGGGGACTGGACTCCCCCGAGCTCGGCGCGTGGGTCCGCCCGGTCATGGGGCTCGCGGCGGTCCTGCTGTGCACGGCCTGCCACCTCGATGTCCCCCGGGGCCCGGCCGGCGACCCGCGACTGTGGCCCGTGGGGGCGGTAGGCGCCCTGCTGCCGCACGCGACCGCGCTCGTGGCCGGCACGCTGTTCCTCCTGCAGAGCTCCGTCACCGGCGCCGTCGACCGCTTCGACCTCGTCCTCGCGATCACCGGCCTGCTCCTCGTGCTGGTCCACCAGGTCGTGACCTGGCGCGCGCAGCACCGGCTCACCGCCGAGCTGCTGAGCAGCCAGGCCTACTTCCGCACCCTCGTGCGCAGCAGCGCCGACCCCGTCGTCATCCTCGACGACCGGTTGCGGGTCACCTTCGCCTCCAAGGCCGTCACCGACCTGCTCGGCCACGCTCCCGACGACGTCCTGGGCCGTTGCCTCGACGAGGTGGTGCACCGCGACGACACCGGCCACCTGACCGACGCCCTCCGCGGGACCGCGCCCGGCGGCGTGCCTGCCGTCCGCACCGCGCGGGTCCGGCACGCCGACGGCAGCTGGCGGCTCCTCCAGGCCACCGTGCGCGACCTGCGCGACGACCCCGACGTCGGGGCGTTCGTCCTGTACTGCCGGGACGTCACCGGATCCGGGGCCGACGCCGCCAGCGAGCCCGCGCTGGTCGAGCTCGCCCTCACCGACCCGGTCACCGGGCTGCCCAACCGGGCGGCGCTGGTCCGGCGGCTGGCCGCGCTGCGGCTCGAGGCCCGCGGCCGGCCCCGCGCGCTGGCGCTGCTCGGCGTCCCCGGCCTGGCCGGCCGCGCGCCCGAGGACGCCGCCGTCGCCCTGCGCGCGCTCACCGCCCGGCTGGTCCGGCTGCTGCGCACCGAGGACTGGCTGGCCCGCACCAAGGACGGCGACTTCGCCGTCCTCGCGCACGGCAGCATCGCCGACGCCGAGGTCCTGGCCGCCCGGCTCGTGGCCACCGCGGGCTCCGATCTCGCCCCCTCCGCCGGTGTCACCGCCCTCCCCGACGACCTCGACCCCGGTGAGGCCCTGCGCCACGCCGACCTCGCCCGCCGTGCCGCCGGCCCCGGCCAGGTGCACCGGTACGACGACGCCGTGCGGCAGCAGCGCGACCGCCGCGAGGCCCTGCGCGCCGACCTGGCCGGCGCCCTCGACCGCGGCGAGCTGCGCCTGGTGTTCCAGCCGGTCGTGGACCTGGTGCTGCAGCGCACCGTCACCGTCGAGGCGCTGCTGCGCTGGCGGCACCCGGTCTACGGCGAGGTGTCCCCGGCGGAGTTCGTACCGCTCGCCGAGGAGTCCGCCCTCATCACCGAGCTCGGCCGCTGGGTGCTGCACGAGGCCTGCACCACCGTCGCCGCGCTGCCCGGCACCGAGCTGGCCGTGGCGGTCAACGTGTCGGCCCGCCAGCTGCACGGCGGCTCCCTCGGCGCCGACGTCCTCGCCGCGCTCGACGCCAGCGGGCTGCCGTCCCGGCGGCTGTTCCTCGAGCTCACCGAGTCGATGCTGCTCGACGACGACGCCGTGATCGAGGAGCTCGAGGCGCTGCGGCAGCTCGGCATCCGCATCGCCGTCGACGACTTCGGCACCGGGTGGTCCTCGCTGGCCTACCTGGTGGGACTGCCGGTCGACACCCTCAAGATGGACCGCCAGTTCCTCGCCGGCGTCGAGCACGACCAGCAGCGGCAGGCGCTGTGCCGGGCGGTGCTCCACCTGGGCGCGAGCCTCGGCCTGCCGGTGGTGGTGGAGGGCGTCGAAGGTGACGCCGAGGCCTCCCTGCTGCGCGACATGGGGCACCGCTACCTGCAGGGGTTCGCGCTGTCCCGCCCGATGGAGGCGGCCCAGCTGGCGGCGGGTGGGTGGCCGACCGGCCTGCCCACAGCCGCCGTCGCTCCCTCCCCGCGTTGACCCCCGCCGGCTCCCCGCCCCGCGTCGTCCCCCCATGCCCGCGTTGACCATGGGGTCGTCGTCGGCTGTTGCGGCGAGTCGTCCCGTGTCACCGGCGACCAGCCCCATGATCAACGCGGGGTGGGGTGAGCGGTTCGGCGGGTGGATCAGGGTCTTCCCGGAGGGGTTCAGCCGGTCCCGGAACGTCGTCGGCGGGGTCGATACTGGCCGGGTGGGGAACCCGGAGCTGCACTTCCTCGGCCACTCGACGGTGCGCGTCGAGCTGGCCGGGCACACCGTGCTGACCGATCCCCTGCTCACCCCCCGCGTCGGTCCGCTGCGCCGCGTGGTCCCGGCACCCGACCCGTCCACCTGGGCCGGCGTCGACCTCGTGCTCATCAGCCACCTGCACGGCGACCACCTGCACCTGCCCTCGCTGCGCCTGCTGGGCCCCGACGTCCGCATCGCCGTCCCCCGCGGCGCCGGTGAGTGGCTGCGCGCCCGCGGGTTCCGGCACGTCGTCGAGGTGCTGCCGGGCGAGGGGTTCACCCACGGCGCGCTGCACGTCACCGCCGTCCCCGCCCACCACACCGGGCACCGCTGGGGGCCGCGCCTCACCCACGGCCCGGACACCCGAGCCGTCGGCCACCTGGTCGAGGGCGCCGGGCAGACGCTCTACGTCAGCGGTGACACCGGCCTGTTCGACGAGATGCACCTGCTCGGCGAGCGCGGCCTCGACGTCGCCCTGCTGCCGGTGTGGGGGTGGGGGCCGACGCTCGGACCCGGCCACCTCGACCCGGACGGCGCGGCCGAGGCCACCGCGCGGCTGCGCCCGCGGGTCGCCGTGCCGGTGCACTGGGGGACCCTCGCCCTGCCCGGACACCGGGTGCTGCCCGGGCTGCGGGGCCGGATGCGCCCGCTGCTGACCGAGCCGCCGCGCGCCTTCGCCGCCGCCGTCCGAGCCCTCGGGCTGGCCACGCACGTCGCCGTGACCGAGCCCGGGCAGCCGGTCGTGCTGGCCGCACCTACGGGGACGGCGTGAGCGTGCTCGCCGCGTGGGCCGACGGGTCGGCGATCGGCTACCCCGTGCTGTTCGGTGGCGTGCTGCTCGGCTCGATCGTCCCCGTCGTGCCCACCGGCGCGGTCGTCGGTGCAGGCGCCGCGTTCGCCATGACCGCGAACGAGCTCAACCTGCCGCTGGTCCTCCTCGTCGCCACCCTCGCCGCCTGGACCGGCGACGTCATCACCTTCGCCGTCTGCCGGTTCGGCGGCCCGTCGGCGGTGCGCTGGGTGGCCCGCGGGCAGCACGCCGAACGGATCGAGGAGGTCCGCGAGCAGTTCCGCCGGCACGGCTGGCAGATCGTCGTCGTCGGCCGGTTGCTGCCCGCCGGCCGGATCCCGGTACTGCTCGCCGCCGGCGCCCTGGCCTACCCGTGGCGCCGGCTGCTGCCCGCCTCCCTGCTCGCCTCGTTCCTCTGGGCGGTCGCGTACGCGCTGCTCGGGGTGGTCAGTGGCGGCATCTTCGACTCGCCGCTCACCGCCGTCCTGCTGGCCACCGTGCTCGTGCTCGTCGTCGGCGCGGTGCTGAACCTCGTGAGCGCGCGCCGCCGCAGGTCGGCGCCGGAGGAGGAGCAGCCGGCCGAGCCGACGCACTGCGGGCCGGCATGAGCCGCCCCGTCCCCTCCGGCCGGGTCCTCCAGCGCGGCCGGACGCCGGCCCGCGTGCTCATCACCTGGGCAGCGACCACCGCCGCGCTGGTCGCCCTCGACGACTGGCTCCGTGACTTCACGATGGCCTCGTGGTGGCAGCCGCCGGTCATCGCGCTGCTGCTCGGCCTGCTCACCGCCGTCGTGTGGCCGTTGGTCATGCGGATCGCGCTGCCGCTGGCCTTCTTCACCCTCGGGCTGGGCAGCTTCCTGCTGCTCGGCGCCGCGGTGCTGGGGCTGTCGTTCCTCGTGCCCGGCGTGGTCGTCGAGGACCTGCGCACCGCCGTCTGGGTCGGGATCGCCATGGCCGGCGTCTCCGGGGTGGTCAGCAGCGTGCTGGCCATCGACGAGGACGAGCTGTTCTTCCGCCGGGCCCGCCGCCGCGCCCGGCCCACGGCGCAGGAGGGGCCCCGCCCGCCCGGCGTGCTGTTCCTGCAGATCGACGCGCTGTCGTTCGACACCGCCCGCCGCGCCGTCCGCGACGGGTCGATGCCGAACCTCGCCGCCTGGCTGCGCGACGGCAGCCACACGCTGACCTCCTGGCACACCGACTGGAGCTCCCAGACCGGCGCGGCGGTCTGCGGCATCCTGCACGGCTCCAACCACGACATCCCCGGTTTCCGCTGGCACGACAAGGAGCGCGACCGCATCGTCCGCGTCTCCTCCCCCGTCGACGCCGCCGAGATCGAGCGTGCCCACTCCGACGGGCGGGGGCTGCTGTCCGGGGGCGGCGCCAGCCGGGGCAACCTGTTCACCGGCGACGCCACGCACGTGAGCCTGACGATGAGCTCGCTGTCGCACGTCGTCCCCGCGGCCAGCCGCCGGCCGCGCCAGGCCCGGGAGCGGGTCGGCTCCGGCTACTACGCCTACTTCGCCAGCCCGGTGAACGCGCTGCGCACCATCGCGGTGTCGGCCGTCGACATCCAGCGCGAGCTGCTCGCCGCCGCCCGGGAGCGCCGCGACGACGTCCGGCCCCGCGTCCCCCGCGGCGGCATCTACCCCCTGGCCCGGCCGGGGACGACGGTCATCGCCCGCGACGTCGTGGTCTTCGCGCTGCTGGAGGACATGCTCGCCGGCCGCCCGGTCGCCTACGCGGACTTCCTCGGCTACGACGAGGCCGCCCACCACGCCGGGCTGGAGCGGGCCGACAGCCTGGCGGTGCTGCGCAGCATCGACCAGCAGATCGGCCGGCTGCACCGCGCGGCCCAGCTGGCGCCGCGGGAGTACCACCTGGTGTGCCTCTCCGACCACGGGCAGACGCAGGGCGAGGCGTTCACCGCCCGCTTCGGGGAGTCGATCGAGGAGTTGGTCGGCCGACTCTGCGGCGGGTCGCTGGAACTGCCCGAACGGCACCTGACCGGCCCCCGGGACAGCCGCCGGCTCACCGAGAGCTGGCAGGTGGGGGCCGCACTGGCCGAGGGCGGACCGATCGCGCGCCGGCTGCGCGAGCGGGTCGAGCGGGCGGGCAGCGTGCCGCACTCCCACGAGCTCCCGGCCGACCGCGAGGGCGGCGCGCCCCGGGCGGCCCCGGGCGTGGTGGTCGCCGTCTCCGGCCACACCGCGATGGTGTCCTTCGCCGACATCCCCGGCCGGGTCTCGCTGGAGGAGATCGAGCGGCACTGGCCGGCACTGCTGCCGGGGCTCGTCGACCA
Source organism: Geodermatophilus sabuli (assembly GCF_900215145.1). Classification (GTDB taxonomy): domain Bacteria; phylum Actinomycetota; class Actinomycetes; order Mycobacteriales; family Geodermatophilaceae; genus Geodermatophilus; species Geodermatophilus sabuli. Next base: position 63,378 of record NZ_OBDO01000012.1, read on the forward strand.
CGACGGCGTCGGATTCCTGCTCGTGCACTCCGAGGAGTTCGGCCCGGTGGTGCTCGGCCGCGACGGCGTGCACCGGCTCGCGGCGGGGCTCGTCATCGGGGAGGACCCACTCGCGCCCTACGGGGAGCACGCCGCCCGGCTGGTGGCCCGCGCGTCGACGTTCCCGCACTGCCCCGACGTCGTCATCAACAGCCGCTACGACCCCGACACCGACGAGGCCTCGGCGTTCGAGCCGCACGTCGGGTCGCACGGCGGGCTCGGCGGCCCCCAGCAGCACGGCTTCCTCCTGCACCCGAGGTCGTTCCGCGCGCCCGGCGAGATCGTGGGCGCCGAGGCCCTGCACCAGGTGTTCCGCGGCTGGCTGACCGACCTGGGCCACCCCGAGCCGACCGGGGACGACGCGGCCATCGGCCCCCTCAGCGCGACCGCGCTGCACCCCACCCGCGCGGAGGTGTGACCCGAGCGGGACAGTGGGTGACGTCCTCGTGAACTCGGTCGCGGCGCGTGGCGCCGGTCGTCGGTGTCCCGGAAGGTGGACCGATGAGACCCGACGCGCGCGCCTGGTTCGACCACCGCACGACCTCGGCTCCGTCGCTGGACGCCCTGGACCCGGACGCGCTGCTGCGCGCCAAGCGCCGGGGACGGCACCGGGTGAGCGTCGTCCTGCCCGCGCGCGACGAGGAGGCCACGGTCGGGCGGCTGGTCACCGACCTGCGCGAGCACTGGGTGCTGCGGACGCCGCTGGTGGACGAGCTGCTCGTCGTCGACTCCGACTCCACCGACGCCACGGCGCGGGTGGCTCAGGCCGCCGGCGCCGACGTCGTCGCCAGTGCCGACGTGCTGCCCGGCCACGGCACCCGCCCCGGCAAGGGCGAGGCGCTGTGGAAGTCGCTGGCCGCGACGACCGGTGACCTGCTCGTCTTCCTCGACGCCGACCTCCTCGGCGACGTCACCCACTACGTGCCCGGACTGCTCGCGCCGCTGCTCACCGAGCCGCAGGTCAGCTACGTCAAGGGGTGTTACACCCGGCCGCTGGAGGTCCCCGGCGGCACCGTCCCCGCCGGCGGTGGGCGTGTGACCGAGTTGACCGCCCGGCCGCTGCTCAACGCGCTGTGGCCGGAGCTGGCCGGGTTCGTGCAGCCGCTCGGCGGGGAGTACGCCGGCCGCCGGTCGGTGCTGGAACGGGTACCGTTCGTCTCCGGCTACGGCGTGGAGGTCGGGCTGCTGGTCGACCTGCTGGCGCTGGTCGGCCTCGGCGGGCTCGCCCAGGTGGACCTCGGCGTCCGGCGGCACACCTCGCAGAGCCAGGAGGCGCTCGGCCGGATGGCGGGGCAGGTGGTGTCCACGGTGCTGTCCCGCGCGGGGCAGGGGCGGGCGGCCTCGCTGCACGACGGCGCGGGCGGGCTGCTCACCCAGTTCCAGCACGACGGGGCGCGGTTCGTGCCGCACAGCACGCCGGTCGCCGTGGACCAGCGGCCGCCGATGGGGAGCGTGGCGGAGTACCACGCCCTCCTCGTCGATGTCGTCGGCTGACGCCGCCGGGAGCATCGCAGGGAGCGCAGCGAGCGAGGAGCGGACCGGTGGCGGAAGCCGACTCATGGGCACCGTCGGCTGACGCCGCCGGGAGCATCGCAGGGAGCGCAGCGAGCGAGGAGCGGGAACCAGCACGCGTTCCGCTCGCCGAGTGGCGAGCTGGGGTGGTGTCCGGGGCGCGGAGACCACGGCAGCGCACCACTCGCCGCCGGTGCGGCACGCTTCGCTTACGTACCGCGTTTACGCTGGCACGGTGAGTGATCTACCGAGCCGCCGTGTTCGCAAGAAGGCCCAGAACCGGGCGCACATCCGGCAGATCGCCCAGAGTCTCTTCGCCGAGCGCGGCTTCGAGACCGTGACCATCGCCGACGTGGCCGCGACCGCGGGCGTCGCCGTGCAGACCGTCTTCAACCACTTCTCCAGCAAGGAGGAGCTGTTCTTCGACGGCCACACCCCGTGGGTGGCCGGCCCCGCGGAGGCCGTCCGCTCCCGCCCGGCCGGGGTCGCGCCGCTGGACGCGCTGCACGAGTACCTCACCACCCGGGTGGGCCTGCACGCACACCGCCTCGCCACCGCCGACGGCCGCGCGTTCGTGGCCACCCTCGAGGCCTCGCCCGCACTGCGCGCCCACGAGCGGGAACTGCACCACGAGTCCATGGCCTTCCTGGCCGAGGCGCTGCAGGAGGCCTGGGACGGCGACGGCGGCTCGCCCGCCCTCACCGAGGACCCCTGCACGGTCGCGTCGGTCACCGCGTCGGTGTGGCTGGCCGCCGTCCGCACCCTGATCCGCGACCAGCGCCGCGGCCTCAGCGAGGCGACCGGCCACTGCCCGCACGGGACCGAGCGGGGCGCCGCGGCCGCCCGCGCCACGGCCGACCGGGTCTTCACCGGCCTGGTCCGCGCCATGCCCCTGGCCGGGGCCGTGCCCGCGACGCCGGCGTCCGCCCTGCTGAGCCGCACGGGCTGACCGGCCGACATCTGCTCAGACGCGGGCGCCCTCGCAGGCCGGCTGCAGGATCGGCACCAGCACCTCGTCGACGACCCGCCGCAGCGCCTCGGCGGTCATGACGCCGGAGGCCGAGGTGAACCGCTGCCACCAGAAGGCCTCGAGCACCGAGCCGAGCAGTGCCAGGCGCTCCTCGGGCACCGCGTGACCCCGCTCCGCCTGGCGGGCACCGAGAGTGGCGACGGCCGCGGTCAGCGGGCGGACCAGCGCGTCGTCCAGGCCGGCCTGCAGGTCCTCGTCGTGCCGCGCGGCCCCGACCAGGCTCGCGGTGGCCCGCTCCTCGCGGTCCAGCGGCCGCCGCCAGCGGTCGACCAGGCCGGCGACGTCGTCGCGCAGCGAACCGGTGTCCGGCGGGACCCGCACCAGGGTGAAGCGGCCGACGGCGTGCCGGGCCATCGCCGCCATCGTCGGCCACCGCCGGTAGATGCCGGCCTTCCCGGCACGGGCACGGGCGGCGACGCGGTCGCTGTTGAGCTTCCCCCAGCCCTCCTCGGCGAGGATGTCGACAGCGACGGAGAGCAGCTGGTCGGACAATTCGGCGCTGAGCGGGCGACCCGGCGTACCCGTCACGTCGTGGCCCGGTCACAGGTGGACATCACCGCGACATCGTGGACGTTCGTTGGAGTGACCACAATGACCCGGCCCGAACTCCCAGCACTTTTCTTGACAGTCTCAAGTTTGTGCGCAGACCGCACACCGGACGGACGTCCGCGTCATCCGCTCGCGGCGCTCTCGACATGGACCTGCAGACTCGCACCGTCGTCGGCCAGCCAGCCCTTCCGCCCGGCGTACTCGACCATGCCGTCCCACTGCTGCGCCCAGTCCGCGGCGCCGGCCTGTGGCTCGGCCGCGGCCCGCAGCGCGGCGACGTCCAGGAAACCGGTCTCAGCGTCCTGCAGGCGGCCCAGCCCCGCCTCCCGGAGCACCTGGTCGGCCTCCTCGTCGGTCACCGCCCCCAGGGCCAGGTGCAGCTTCGTCAGGTCGTCGACGTTGACCACCCGCACCTCGGGCACCTCGTCGGTGCCGCCCACCACCTCGACGATCACGCTGTCCTCCTCATGGGACCTTCATGACCACTTCGGCCCCTAGACATGCCACGGGAAGCGGGAGAAGTCGGGGTCCCGCTTCTCCAGGAAGGCGTCCCGGCCCTCGACGGCCTCCTCGGCCATGTACGCCAGGCGCGTGGTCTCGCCCGCGAACAGCTGCTGGCCGACCAGCCCGTCGTCGATCAGGTTGAACGAGTACTTGAGCATCCGCTGGGCCGTGGGGCTCTTGGCGACGATCCGCCGTCCCCAGTCCAGCGCCGTCGCCTCCAGCTCGCCGTGCGGGACCACCCGGTTGACCATGCCCATGGCGTGGGCATCGGCCGCGGAGTACTCGTCGCCCAGGAAGAAGACCTCGCGGGCGAACTTCTGGCCGACCTGCCGCGCGAGGTAGGCCGACCCGAAGCCGCCGTCGAAGCTGCCGACGTCGGCGTCGGTCTGCTTGAACCGGCCGTGCTCGGCGCTGGCCAGGGTGAGGTCGGAGACGACGTGCAGGCTGTGCCCGCCGCCCGCGGCCCAGCCCGGGACGACGCAGATGACCACCTTGGGCATGAAGCGGATCAGCCGCTGCGCCTCGAGCACGTGCAGCCGGCCGCTGGAGCCCTGGCTGTGCTCGTACCCGTACTTCCCGCGCACCCGCTGGTCGCCCCCGGAGCAGAACGCCCAGCCGCCGTCCTTCGGGCTCGGCCCGTTGCCGGTGAGGATCACGCAGCCCACGTCGGTCGACAGCCGGGCGTGCTCCAGCGCGGTGATCAGCTCGTCGACGGTCTGCGGGCGGAAGGCATTGCGCACCTCCGGGCGGTCGAACGCGATGCGGACCACGCCCGCGTCGACCGCGCGGTGGTACGTCAGGTCCGCGAAGTCGAAGCCCTCGACCGGCTGCCACGCCGCGCTGTCGAAGATCTCGGAGACGTCGTTCCGGGCGGTCATCCCCCGAACGTAGTGCGCGCCGCGGAGCAGCACTCAGGGGAGGAGGCCGTCGACGAGGTCGCTCGCGCCGTCGGCGGCGCCACCGACCACGATCCCGGCGCCGCCCGTCATCCCGCCGATGACGTCGTCGAGGAGGTCACCGACACCGCCGCCGGATGAGCCCCCGGTCGACGGGGCCGGATCGGTCGACGGAGCCGGTGCCGGCGACGGAGCCGGTTCCGGCGACGGAGCCGATTCCGGCGACGGAGCCGGGGCGGGCGACGGAGTCGGATCGGGCGACGGAGCCGGGGCGCGGGGAGGTGCCGGGTGTCCGCCCGTGGAACCGCCGGACCCGCGGGTCGGATCCGCGGAGCCGCGGGTCGGATCCGCGGAGCCGCCCGTCGAGCCACGCCCCCGCCGGTTCCCGCCGTCCCGGTCCGGCTCGGGCGCCGCTGAGCTGCGGGCGGCCGGCCCGTCCCCGCGCGTCGGCGCAGGGGTGCCGGGGACCGTCGGTGCCGCCGCCCCCCGGGGCGGCGGCACCGTGCCCGGAGCCGCGGGGGCCGTGCCGGGTGCACCGCGCGTGACCGGGGCCGTCGTCCCAGGGACGGGCGCCGGCGCGCCCGGCGCCGTCGTCGCGCCGGCCGGGTCGCCACCGGCGGCCGGGTCGCCACCAGCGGCCGGGCCCGAACCGGTGTCCGGACCGGTGTCCGTGCCGGCGGACGGGAGGGCCGCCGTCCCGGGAAGCAGGGCGGCGGCCACCGAGCCCGCGTCGACCGCGCTGCCCGCCGCCTCGAGCGACGGGGTCACGGGGGCGTCGGTCGCGACGCGGGCCGCGGTGCCGATCCCCCGATCGCCGACGTCGCCACCGGCGGACCACGACGACGTGCCCGTGGCCGAGCCGGCCGAGGACGGCGTGACCACGATCATCACCAGCGCGGCGGCCAGCAGGAACCCGGCGAGGAACAGCAGGGTCAGGGGCGCGTGGACGCGGACGGTCGCCGGCCACCCGCCCGATACGGCCAGGTGGGCCGGCCCGGTGGGCTCGGCCGGGCGCGCGGGCCCGATGGGCTCGGCGAGGTGGCGGGGACGGCGGTGCACCGGTGAGCTCCTCCGGACGACGACAGCGGGGCCCAACGTAATCGTGCGCGCACGTAGCGGCACATCGATCACCGGCCGGTAGCGTCGGGCCGTGGCCGGACCGCCCGCCGTGCGGATCGGCACCCTGAACATCGCCTCCGGGCGCAGCGCCATCGGCCCGGTGCTCGCACCCGGCGAGCTCCGGGCGGCCGTGGCGGGTCTCGACGTCGACGTGCTGGCCGTGCAGGAGGTCGACGCCGACCAGCCCCGCTCCGCCCGCACCGACCAGGCCGCCGTTCTCGCGGCGGGGTTGACCGCCCCGCACTGGCGCGCCGCGGCGACCCTCGTCGGCACGCCCGACCCGTTCCGCAGCTGGTCGCCGGCCGTCCCCGCCCTGCGCGGTCCGGACGACGCGGCGAACGGGCCGGTCTACGGGATCGCGCTGTTCAGCCGGCTGGCGGTGCGGGAGTGGTCGGTGCTGGGTCTGGGCAGCGGGCGGGCGCGGCTGCCGGTCAAGGGCCCAGACCCGCGCACCGGCGGCCTGCGCTGGTGGTGGGTGCCCGACGAGCCGCGGATCGCCGTCGCCGCCCGGCTGGACGCGGTGACCGTCGTCGCCACCCACCTGTCCTTCGCGCCGCCCACCGCGGTACGGCAGCTGCGGCGGCTGCGCCGCTGGATGGCGGCCCTGCCCGGCCCCGTCGTCCTGGCCGGGGACCTCAACCTTCCCGGGTCGCTGCCGGCCCGGCTGCTCGGGGCCACGGCGCTGGTGCGCACACCGAGCTTTCCCGCCGCCGAGCCCCGGCTGCAGCTGGACCACCTGCTGGCGGTCGGGGCCGGCCTGCGCGGCCACGACGGCGCGGCGACCGTGCTCCCGGTGGGCGACCACCGCGCCCTGACCGTGACGGTCCTCCCCAGCTGACGCCGCTTTCCGCGGAGACCGACGCCAGGCGCCGTCGGTTTCCGCGGAAACCGACGGAAGGGATCAGGACAGCAGGTCGTGCAGGCGACCGAGCGATGCCTCGAAGCCCGGGTGCAGCGGCACCGAGGCGAGGTCCTCCAGCGCGATCCACGCGACCCCGTCGCTCTCGCCGTCCAGCCGCAGGTCGCCGGGCTCGATGCTGCGGACCGGCCGCGCCAGCACGGTCGTGTACGACCAGCCGCCGTGGTCGTCGACCGAACAGGCGCCGAGCTCGAGGTCCTGCGGCAGCAGCCCGAGCTCCTCCCCCACCTCGCGCAGCGCGCCGCGCTCCGGGGACTCCCCTGTGTGCAGCGCGCCGCCCGGGGTGCCCCACGTGCCGCCGTGGTGGGACCAGGCCGCCCGGTGCTGGAGCAGCAGCTCGGTCCCCCGGGCCCCGGCACGGTGCACCAGCAGCCCGGCCGCACCCAGCAGCCCCCAGTGCCGGTGGCCGAAGGAGCAGGTCACCCAGCCGTCGGTGGAGGAGAACACGCCTCCAGTGAACCCGCTGTCGAGGACACGGCGCGGACAACGCGCCCCTGACACCCCACCGGGCGACGCGTGACAGGCTCGGGACCGTGCGCGTCGCCGTCTTCACCGGGTCCCAGAGCGGGCCGCCGTCCCACCAGCAGGCCGCCGCCGACCTGGCCGCCGACCTCGCCCGCGCCGGGGTCGGGATCGTCTACGGCGGCGGGCACGTCGGGTTGATGGGCGTCGTCGCCGACGCCGCGCTGGCCGCCGGGGGCGAGGTGGTCGGCGTCATCCCCCAGCACCTGGTGGACGATGAGCTGGCGCACCCCGGGCTGCCCCAGCTGGAGGTCGTCGCCTCGATGCACGAGCGCAAGGCCCGGATGGCCGAGCTCTCCGACGCCTTCGTCGCCCTGCCCGGCGCCGCCGGCACCCTGGAGGAGCTGTTCGAGGCCTGGACCTGGGGGATGCTCGGCCTGCACGCCAAGCCGGTCGTGCTCGTGGACGTCGACGGGTTCTGGCAGCCGCTGCTCACCCAGCTGCGCCGCATGGTCGACGACGGCTACCTCGCCGCCCCGAGGTTCGACGCGCTGGGCGTGGTCGCCGACGCGGCCGGCCTGCTGGAGTTCGTCACGGCCTACGAGCACCCCGCCCGGAAGTGGACCCCCACCCCGCCCTGACTCCGAGGGGCACAAATGGCCATTTCCGCCCCTCGGGTCAGGACAACCCCTAGCGTCGGCGACGTGGAGCGCTGGGACGTCGTCGTCGTCGGGGGTGGTCCCGCGGGCTCGGCCGCCGCGCTGGCCGCGCGGCGCACCGGGGCCTCGGTGCTGGTGCTCGACCGGGCCGACTTCCCCCGCGACAAGGTCTGCGGCGACGGCATCGCCCCCGAGGCGATCGACGTGCTCGCCGCGCTCGGCGTGGACCGGCACGCGCTCCTGGACGGGTACCCGCCGGTGCCGCGGCTCGCGTTGCGCTCCCCCGGCGGGGCCACGGTCGAGCGCGCCACGGCCCGCCCGTCGCACGTCGTCCCCCGCGCGGTGCTCGACGCGCGGCTGCTGGGAGTGGCGCTGGCCCGCGGGGCGCGCTTCCGGCGGCGCACCGTCCGAACGGTGCAGGCGGACGCCGACGGCGTCACCGTGGACGGCGAGGTGCGGGCGTCGGTGCTGGTCGCGGCGGACGGCGCGGAGTCCGTCGTCCGGCGGGCCCTGGGGATCGGCAGCAACCGGGCCGACCGGCTGGCCGTCGCGATCCGCGGGTACGCCCCCGAGCCGCCGGGGGCACCCGGCACGCAGGTGCTGGTGACGACGGGGCAGCGCTGGCCGGCCTACGCGTGGTCGTTCCCCATCGGCGACGGCCGCGCCAACGTCGGCTACGGCGAGCTGGTGTCGGGCGGAGCCACCCGCGCGGACCTCGTGGACGGGCTGCACCGGCTGCTGCCCGGGGTGGCGCCGGAGTCGCTCCGGGCGCACCGGCTGCCGCTGTCCACCGGCCGGCCGCGCCAGCCCGACGGCCGGGTGCTGCTGGCCGGCGACGCCGCCTCCCTGATCAACCCGCTGACCGGGGAGGGCATCTTCTACGCCGTCGTCTCCGGGGCGCTGGCCGGCTCGGCCGCGACCGCCGGGCCGGACGCCGGTGCCCGCTACCGTGGCCTGCTGCACCGGCGGCTGGCCGGACACCTGCGCTCCACGCGGCTGGCGTCGGAGCTGAGCCGCTGGCCGGCGGTGATGGACGCTGCCTTCGACGCGGCCGCGGCCAGCGGGCGGGTGTTCGACGACGTCGTCGCCCTCGGGCTGGCCGACGGCCGGCTGACCCCGCGCACCCTCGCGGCCGCGGCGCGCCGGCTGACCCTCAGGCGGGGCTGACCGCGACCTCGACCCGGCCCCGGCCGGCCCGCTTGGCCTGGTAGAGCGCCGCGTCGGCGGCCGCGTACAGCTCGCGCATCCGCGTGGCGTGCTGCGGTGCGTGCGCGACGCCGACGCTGACGGACAGGGACAGCAGGCTCCCGTCCGGCAGGGTCAGCGGCGCCGCGTGCACCGCCTCGAGGATCTCCTCCGCCCGCCGGACGGCGACACCGGGCGCGCAGCCGGGCAGCAGGACCGCCAGCTCGTCCCCGCCCAGCCGGCTGATGACCGCGTCGCCGGCCCGCACCTGCCGGCGCAGGACCCCGGCCAGGTGCACCAGCGCGTCGTCGCCCACGGGATGCCCGTGCACGTCGTTGATCTGCTTGAACGAGTCGACGTCGACCAGCACCAGCGCCGTCCCGTCGCCGGGGCACCCGCCCGACAGCTCGACGTCCAGCGCCTCGTCGAGGACCCGCCGCGTGACGAGGCCGGTGAGGGAGTCGACGTCGGCCTGCCGCTGGAGCGCGGCGACCAGGCGGTCCTGGGCGCTCACCGCCCGGGTGAGCAGCCCTCCGATGACCGCGAGCATCGCGCCGAAGAAGAGGAGGTCGGTCAGGGCCTCGTGGAAGGTCCGCTCGTGCAGGAACATCACGCCGCCGCTGGCCACCGCCACCACCGTCGCCACCACCGCGCCGGCGGTGCGCAGGTGGAACCCCGCGTAGACGACGACGAAGGCGAGGAACGCCTGGACGCGGGTGGAGGAGCTGCCCGAGGCCAGGCTGAGCGCGGTCAGCACCGTGACGCCGACGACCGCCAGCCCGAGGAACGCCCCGACCCGGTCCAGCAGCTGCGGCGGGATCCGCGCGTAGCCCGCGGCGACGACGAGCAGCCCGACCACGCACGAGACGAGCACGCTGCGGCTGGCGTCGTCGGGTCCGAGCGGGCCGGTGAGGACCACCAGCGTGAGCATCGCCGCGCACACCGTCAGGACGGCGGCGGCGGTCCGGGCGGCGGCGCGGGGCTCGCGGGCCCTCAGCGCGGCGGGGATCTGCACACCCGCTCATCGGCCCGTGCTCCGCCTCGCTGGAGCGCCGCCTGCCCCGTGCGGGGGAGCACCCCTCCGGTGCCGCCCGCGGGGTCGCCACGCTCCGGGGAGCCCGCTCAGGACGGCGGCGCGGGCCCCGGTCCCGGCGCGGGCGTGACGGGGGGCGGCGGCGTGAGGTAGGTGACGTAGTCGTCGGCCGACAGCGGCGCGGGGCTCAGCTGACCCGACGGCAGCGGCGCGTCGACCGGCGCGCCGTCCACGGTCAGGACGACGGCGTCGACGCCGGGCACGCTGGTCGCGGACAGCACCAGCTGGGCCACCGCCCGCCGGCCGGCCGGCCCCGCCGGTGCGTCCGTCGGCCCGGCGAGGTCGATCGTCGCCGTCCCACCGGTGAGGTCGGTGACGGTCAGCTCCACGTCCGGCGGCAGCGCCGTGGACAGCTGTAGGTCGTGCTCGGCCGCCGTGGGACCGGCGGCGAGGGCGGCGAGCAGGCTGTCCAGCCGGTCCTGCGCCAGCCGACCGGTCACCTCCCGGGGCCGTGGCACGAGGCTGTCGTCGCGCGCCACCAGGTAGACCCGCGTGGGGTCGGCCTGCGGCTCGGGCGCCGGGGTGGCCGAGGTCTGTGCGCTGGGCGAGGTCAGCCCGAACGGCACCTCCGAGGCCGGGATGGTCTCCGCGGGCCCACCGGTCGGCACCCCGCAGCCGGCGAGCACGGCGCCCAGCCCGAGCGTGCCCAGGCCCACCGCGCCCAGCCCCACCAGACCGAGCCGCACCCGGCTCGCGGTCACCGGGCACCGCCGGGGAAGGAGAGGGTGAAGCGGGCGCCGCCGCAGGGCGCCGCGCTGCACCAGGCGGCGCCGCCGTGCCGGGCCGCGATCTCGGCCACGATCGCCAGCCCCAGGCCGGCACCCGGCAGCGACCGGCGGGCGGCCCGCGGACCCCGGGCGAACCGCTCGAACACCCGCTCCCGCTCCTCGACCGGGATGCCGGGACCCTCGTCGTCGACGTCCACCACCACCGCGTCGTCCCGCCGCTGCACGGTGACCGCGCACACCCCGCCGGCGTGCCGGTCGGCGTTGTCCAGCAGGTTGCGCACCGCCCGCTCCAGCCCACTCTTGTCGCCGGTCACCACCGTCTCCTCGTCCGGGTCGCCGGTCAGCAGGTCGGGGTCCCGCCCGGAGCCGGCCAGTACCTCCCGCACCAGGGCGGTCATCGACACCGGCGTCGCCCGGTCCGACGGCGGGGCGCCGTCGATGCGGGCCAGTTCCAGCAGGTCGTCGAGCATGCGGCGGAACCGGTCCAGCTCGCCCTCCACCAGGGCGAGCGCCTGGTCGGCACGCGGGGACAGCTCGGCCCGGCGGGCGGCGAGCACCTCGACACTGGTGACGACGCCGGTGAGCGGGCTGCGCAACTCGTGGCTGACGTCGCCGACGAACCGGGCGTCGCGCTCGAGCCGGGCCGCCAACGCGTCGACCATGCTGTTGAACCCCGCCACGATCGCCAGCAGGTCGGGGTCGTCGGTGGGCGGCAGCCGGGTGTCGAGGTCGCCGCCGGCGATCCGGGTGGCCGCGCCGGCGACCTGCTCCAGCGGCTGCAGCGCGCGCCGGCTGGCCCAGCCGCCGAACGCCGCACCGGCCGCGGTGGCGGCCAGCGCCCCCGCCGCCAGGACGACCGCCAGCGTGCGCAGCACCATCTCCAGCTCGCTGAGCGGGGACAGCTCGTAGAACTCCACGCCCGCGGCGGCCACCGGCACCCCGACCAGCAGCGCCGGGCCGGAGGCGGTCTCGACGCGGACGGTGCCGGCCGAGCCGCCGGCGACGATCTCCCGCAGTTCCTCGGGCACGTCGCGGGCGCCGACGTCCAGGCTCGAGGAGTACCAGGAGTCCCCGCTGCGGACGACGACGTCCGCCGCGCCCGACGGCAGCAGCTCCACCACCACGTCGCCGACCTCGGTCCCCGCCGTGGCCAGCCGGCTGCTGAGCACGTTGGCGTCGGCGAACGCCTGCCGGGTGAGCGACCGCTCCCGCTGGTCGAGGAGGTAGCCGCGGGCCAGCAGCCAGGTCGTCGTCACCAGCACGACCGAGACCAGCAGCGCGCCCGCGGCGAAGCCCAGCACGATCCGCGACCGCAGCCCCCGCGACCCGAGGACGCGGCTCACGGTGCCCCCGGGTCCGCTCCCGCAGGGCGCTCCGCTCTCACTGCGCCCCCGGTTCGCTGCCGCGGGGCGCTCCGCTCCTCGCTCGCTGGCGCTCGCTGCGATGCTCACGCCCCTGTCCGCTCACTGGGGGTCCAGCCGGTAGCCCAGGCCCCGCACGGTGACCACGATGCGCGGCGCCCCGGGGTCGAGCTCCACCTTGGTGCGCAACCGCCGGATGTGGACGTCGACGATCCGCTCGTCCCCGAAGAAGCCGTGCTCCCACACCCGCTCCAGCAGCATCTGCCGGCTGAACACCCGCCCCGGGGCGGCGGCGAGCTCGCACAGCAGCCGGAACTCGGTGAGGGTGAGCGGCACCTGCTGCTCGCCGCGGTGCACGGTGCCCCGCTCCTCCCGCAGCACCAGCGGCGCCGGCGGGTGCCGGTCGAGCACCACCTCGGCCGGCGCGGTCCCCTGCGCCGCGCCGGCGGCTCCCGCGCGGCGGCGCAGCGCCCGCAGCCGCGCGGTGATCTCCTTGACCTGGAACGGCTTGGTCACGTAGTCGTCGGCGCCGGCCTCCAGCGCGGCGACGATGTCGTGGGTGTCCGCGCGGGCGCTGACCACGATGATCGGCAGGTCGTGGTCGCGACGGACCTCGCGGATCACCGCGAAGCCGTCCATCGAGCCGAGCATCAGGTCGACGACCATCAGGTCGGGGGCGGCGGTGGCGACGGCGGCGACCGCCTCCTCGCCGCTCACCGCCTCGGCGACGTCGTAGCCCTCGTCCTCCAGTGCCCAGCGCAGGGCAGTGCGGATCGGGTCGTCGTCCTCGACGACCAGCAGACGCGGAGCCACTCCCACCATGCTGCCACCGGACACCGGACACCGGACACCGGACACCGGACACCGGACGTTCGGCTGTCCGTCATGCGATCGCAAACCCACGCCCAGCCGGATCTCAACCTGCACACACCAGGCTGTCAGTGGACGCCAGGAGGATCGGCGCGACGGCACCGAGGAGGAGCGAGATGACGATGGCCGCCCCGCGGCACCGGACCGACGTCGAGACCGGGTCCGACGTGGTCACGATCCACCTCGACGACGCCCTGCTCGCCGACGGCCTGGCCGACGTCCGCTGGCTGCTGCACGACGCGCTGATGGCCGGGGCGCGCCGGCTGGTGGTCGACCTCTCTGGCCTGCAGCACCTGTCCAGCCCCGCCGTCGCCAGCTTCCTGTGGGCGCACCGCACCTGCCGGGCCCGCGGCGGCGCGGTCGTGCTGCGCGGCGCCAACCGCCGGACCGAGGACCTCCTGCGCCGCACCGGCCTCCGACGGGTCATCGAGGTCGAGCCGGCGCACGCCGGGGCGGTGGCGTGACCGCCACCGCGCTCACCGAGGTCGTCGACCGCGGCGCCGGGCTCATCCGCGCCAGCGGCCACCTGACCTCCCTCGGTGCCGACCTGCTGCGCGGCACCGCCGACGGCCTGCGCGGCAGCGGCCACGCCCGCGTGGTGCTCGACCTGCGCGGGGTGCGGACTGCCGACGCCGGCGGCCTGGACATCCTGCGGGAGATGCGGCGGGAGTTCGCCGCGGACGGCGGGGAACTGGTCGTCCGGGCCTGAGCCCGCGGTCGCGGTTGCCGCGCACCGGCCCCTCGGCTGGACTGGTACGGGGCCGTCGACACCGCGGAGGTCGTACCCGTGCCGGACAACGAGCACCTGAGCCAGGACGTCGCGGCCGCGCCGGACGCGCCGCAGCAGCGGACCCAGAAGTGGCGCCTGGTCGGGCCCGGGATCGTCGTCGCCGCGACCGGCGTCGGGGCCGGGGACCTCGTCGCCACGCTCATCGCCGGCTCCCGCTTCGGGTACGCGCTGCTGTGGGCGGTCGTCCTGGGCGTCGTCGTGAAGATCGCCCTGGCCGAGGCGACCGGCCGCTGGCATCTGGCCACCGGGTCGACGATCTTCGCCGGGTGGCGCTCGATGGGCGCCTGGACGTCGGTCTACTTCGTCGTCTACGTGGTCGTGTGGGGCTTCGTCTACGGCGCCACCGCGATGACGTCGTCCGCCCTGCCGCTCGCCGCGCTGTTCCCGGCGCTGTCCATCCCGGCCTGGGGCATCCTCTGCGGCCTGGTCGGCCTGGCCATCGTGTGGTTCGGCAACTACCGCGTGTTCGAGCGCGTCATGACCGTGCTCATCGGCGTCATGTTCGTCATCGTCGTGGGCCTGGCGGTGCTCGTCGTCCCCGACCTGGGCGCCACCCTCGGCGGCCTGGTGCCGCGGCTGCCGGAGGGGTCCGCCGTCTACACGCTGGGCCTGGTCGGCGGCGTCGGCGGGACGATCACCATGGCCGCCTACGGCTACTGGGTGAACGCCAAGGGCTGGCGGGACGCCTCGTGGATGCGGGTCATGCGGCTGGACAACCGCGTCGCCTACATCACCACCGGCGTCTTCGTCGTCGCCATGCTCATCGTCGGCGCGGACCTGCTCTACAACAGCGGCGTCTCCCTCACCGAGGGCGACCGTGGGCTGCTCGACCTCGACGGCATCCTCCGCGACCGGTTCGGCCCCGTCGTCGCCACGCTGTTCCTCATCGGGTTCTTCGCGACGTCGTTCTCCTCCCTCCTCGGCGTCTGGCAGGGCGTCAGCCTGCTGGTCACCGACTTCGTCCGGACGTCGAAGCGCGCGTCGGGCCAGCTGACCGAGGGGGTGGCCGAGCGCAGCTGGCCGTACCGCGGCTACCTGCTGTGGCTGACGTTCCCGCCGATGGCGCTGCTGTTCCTCGGGCAGCCGTTCGCGCTGGTCGTCGCCTACGGCGCGCTGGGCGCGTTCTTCATGCCGTTCCTGGCGCTCACCCTGCTGTGGCTGCTCAACAGCCGGCGGACGCCGGACCGCTGGCGCAACGGGTGGCTGTCCAACCTGCTGCTGACGGCGGCGGCGGTGCTGTTCCTGGTGCTGTGCGTGAACGAGCTGATGAACCTGACGTCGTGAGCGGGCGCCGCCCGGTCAGTCCCCCGGCGGGGCGGGCTCGTCGCGCGCCGCGTCCTGCTGCCGGCGGAACCGGAGCGACTCCACCAGCGCGTAGCCGAACAGCACGCCCCACGCGAAGCTGAGGAAGGCCTCGCCCCACTGGCCGTCGACGAGCTGGCGCACCAGCTGCACGAGGACGTAGAGGAGCGCGCCGACGGCGAGTACCTGGACCCCCCGGTTGCCGAACCAGGGCGGGCGGAACGGAGCGGCGGCCACGGCGTCACGCTAGCCCGGCATCGCACGCCCGCGGTCCCTGAGCGGCGGATGGACGCCAGACGCCATCCGCCTACGGCCGCACGGGACACTGCGGTGATCGGTGTGCCACAGCGGTCTGTTGTCTGCCGGGTACCGGCTCGGTCACCCGCGAGGCGCTCACAGTCGTACGCCGTTCATGGGTTACGGCTGCGCAGATCCGATCAGCGCCCGACACATGTCCATGGTGTCGACGATGCCCACGACCCCGGGGTCGCTGGCGACGACGAGGTGGTGGAGCCCCATCTCCAGCATCAACCGAGTTGCTTCGTCGACGGATGTGCCGGGTCTGACGGTCACCGTCTGCCGGGGCAGCAGATCACTGATCCGCACCGCCTCGAGGTCCTCGCCACGCGCAACGGCTTGGGTGATGTCCCAGTCGGTGATGACCCCCAGGGGCGCTCGGGGGCTGCCGTCGGTGGTGACGACGAGGGCACTGTCGCCGGACATGCTCATGAGGTAGGCGGCAGCGGCCAGGTGCGCCCTCAGTTCCACGGTCATGGTGGCTGGTCGCATCAGGTCCCCGACCGTTGGTTGCCGGACCGGGCCTGCTGACGGCGTCGCTTCCGGGCGTCCGTTGGTGACCATCTCCGCTCCTCTCTGAGCGGCCCGTCGCTGCGGCGGTGGCCCACTCGACTACCGCCGGCTGGGCAGTGGTCCGCGGTGGTCCGCCACCGGCGATCGACGCTCGGGTGGCCAGGCTCGACCGCCGCCTGGAGTGCACGGCTGCGGACGGCTGTCGGTGAACGAACTCCCGCGCGAGGGGGCCGGCGCACGCGCGAGCAGTCCCTCGACTCCGGTCACGGCCGCGGCAGCACGGTCAAGACCCGCATCACGTGGTCGCGGAACTCGGTCATGTAGTCCTTGAGGAAGGCAGCCATCGTTTCGTCCGTGATCTCGCCGTCATCGCGGAAGGTCTGCGGCGAGTACCGGATGTAGGCCTCGGGTGCGGTCATCTGCCGTGCGTTGCAGAAGCAGAGAACGCCGCGAAGGCTCTGCTGGGCCAGCGCGGTGCCGATCGCACCGATGGATGCCCCGATCACGCCGGCGGGGATGTGGTGGAAGGAGTTCTGCCCCCACGGCCGCGACGCCCAGTCGATGGCGTTCTTGAGAGCCCCGGGGATGGAGCGGTTGTACTCGGGGGTCACGAACAGCACGGCATCCGACCGGGCGATCCCGTCCTTGAGGGCCATCGCCTCGGGCGGATAGGCCGTGTCGTAGTCGGGGCTGTACAGCGGCAGGTTGCCGATCGGGATCTCGGTGAACCGCAAGTCCTCCGGAGCGATGCGGATCAGCGCGCGGGAGAGGATCCGGTTGATCGACGTGGAGGAGAGACTCCCCACGAAGTAACCGATGTCGTAGGTGCTCTTCGGATCTGACATCTGCATCCCCCAGCACCGTCGGCGCCGCTCGGTTCCACGTCGCGACGGCCCCAGGGCAGGCGCCCCGCCGTGATCACGTGCGAGACATCGCACCCGGTGGTCCTCGCTTCGGGCAACGGTCAACCGACCCTCGGATGTGGTCGCCGCAGACGCCGTCAGGAGATGACCGACTCGGCCACGGTCCGGTGCGGAGGTGGACACCACGAATGGCGGCCACGGTCTCCAGCGACAGGCCTCGGCTCGATGCGCCGCCGCGTCGGATCGGCACCGGGACGAACGCCACGGGCCCGGACCCGCGGCGCACAGGGGGCATGAGCGCGGGCCGAGACCTCAGCGTTCGGCCTCAGGTCGAGACCGTGAGCGCCGGACCCTCTCGGCCGAGGGTGGTCGGCCGGGTCGACGCCCGTGGCGCTCGAGTCGATCGACTCGCCCGGCGGCCGGGCCGGAAGGCACTAGGCGCCCCCTCCTCGACCGACACAGACTTCCGTAACGCGTCCGTCCTGTATCCGGTTGCCCAGCCGAGGGGAAATCCTGATGACAGACCTGGACGGTTCGAGAGGCACCGAGTCCCTGGAGCTGATCGGACGGACGGCGGAGCTCGACCTGATGGAGACCTTCGTCGGCCGTGCGTTCGGGCACGGTGATGCGCTCCTGCTCACGGGGGAAGCGGGCGTTGGCAAGACCGTGCTCCTCGACGCCGCCTGCCGGATCGCCGCGACCGAAGGCGCGCACGTCGTGCGATCGGTATGCGTCCAGTTCGAGGCCGAGGTGGGGTTCGCCGGCCTGAACCAGTTGTTCCTCTCCCTGCGCGATCGTCTCGACAGGCTCTCCGAGCTGCACCGAGAGGCGCTGTCGGCCGCCCTCGGCATGGGTACCGGACGAACCGTCGGACCACTCGTCGTGTCCACCGCTGCGCTCGCGCTCCTCCGGGATGTCGCTCAGCGTGAACCCGTGCTCGTCGTCGTCGACGACGCGCAATGGCTGGACCGGTCGAGCGCCAGGGTCCTGGGTTTCATCGCCCGGCGGCTGGAGGGAAGCCGGATCGGGCTGCTCATCGCCGTCAGGATCCCGGCCGACAGCTTGCTCCTGCACGCCGGCCTGCCCCAGTTCGAGCTGTCGCCGCTCGACGAGCGGGCCACGACCGAGCTTCTCAGCAGCGAGTTCCCAGGCCTCGCCACGTCGGTTCGCCACCATGTCATGGCGGCTGCGCAAGGCAACCCCCTCGCACTTCGCGAACTGCCGGCGTCGATGACGGATGAACAACGGCACGCCGTCGTGCCCCTCCCGCCGGTCCTGCCCCTGAGTGATCGGCTCCAGCGGCATTTCGCGTACCGCCTGCACGCGCTTCCCGCCGTCACCCGACGAATGCTGCTGGTCACCGCTCTTGACGGCACGGGTGACCTCCGGGCGCTACGCCATGGTTCATCCGGGGACAACTGGCTGGACGGCCTCGCGCCGGCCGAGCGGGACCGACTGATCCAGGTCGAGGCGAGCACCAACCGCTTCCGCTTCCGCCATCCGCTCATCGGCGCAGCGGCGGTCGGGCTGGCGACCAGCGCTGAACGCCGACGGGCTCACGCCGTCCTGGCCGACCTGTGCACCGACGATCCCGAGCGGCGCGCCTGGCACATCGCCGAGGCCGTCGTCGGTCCCGACGAGCCGGCGGCCGCGCTGCTGGAGGTCGCCGCCGAGCGCTCCCTGCACAAGGGGGACGCCGTCCGCGCCGTCCACGCCCTCCTGCGCGCTGCCGACCTCAGCCCGCGCGGGGCCGATCGAGCCCGCCGCCTCGCCACCGCCGCCTCCGTCGGTGCCGACGCCGCCGGGTACCTGAGGAGCGTGCCAGAGTGGCTGGCGGCCGCCCGCAAGGCGGACCCGGACACCGAGGGATCCCCCGAGGTCACGGTGGCTGCCGCACACCACCTGCTCAACAGGGAGGGCGATGTCGACACTGTCCACTCCATGCTCGTCCGGGCGCTCGAGAGCGCTCTCCTGCGCGGGCTCACGGGGCGGGCGGTCGAGGAGGCGCTGCACCTGCTGATGCTGGTGTGCCACGTCAGCGGGCGGGACGAGCCCTGGCGGCCCTTCACGTCGGCGCTGGCGCGCCTGGGGGACGACGCCCCGCCGGTGCTGTCGCTGTCGGCTCGGCTGTACGAGGAACCGGTGCATGCCTCCGCGGCGGATCTCGACCGACTGGAGGGCCTCGTCGCCACACTCCGGGACGAGGTGGACCCCACGCGTACCGTCCGCGTTGCCCTCGCGGCCTTCTACGTCGATCGGCTGGCCGGCTGCCGATCGTCGCTGTGGCAGGTGGTGGAGAGCGGGCGCGACGGCGGCGCGGCCGCATCCGCCATCAACGCCCTGGTCATGCTCGCCCACGAGGCCTACCGCGAGGGCCGTTGGGACACGGCCGCAGGTGCAGCCGCGGAAGGGATCGCCTGGAGCGAACGGCTCGGGTACCGGCTGATCGCCCTGCCCGGTGTCGCCTGCCACGCTCTGCTCTCGGCGGCCCGGGGCGACGACCAGGCCACCCGCTCCTCGGTCGACGAACTGGTCGCCTGGGCCACCCCACGTGGCGTGAGGATGCTCGATCACTTCGCCGCCTGGGCACGCGCCCTGGCCGCGCTCGGTCGACGGGACTACGAGGACGCCTACTGGCTCCTGACCGCCATCAGCCCGCCCGGGCGTCTGGAACCGCATGTCCCGGTCGCCCTGTGGGTGGCCAAGGACCTGGTCGAGGCTGCGGTCCGGACCGGGCGCTCGGAGGAGGCGCGGGCGCACGTCGCCGCGATGCAGCGGACCGAGATCTTCCGGCTGAGCCCCCGGCTCACCCTGCTGTGCGCCGGCGCGGCGGCCCTCGTCGCCTCGGGGGACGACGCTCGGGACGGCCACTTCGAAGCTCTCGCCGTCCCCGGCGCCGAACGGTTCCCCTTCGAGCATGCCCGGGTGCGACTGGCCTACGGCGAGCACCTCCGGCGGGCTCGATCGACCTCGGCTGCCCGGGTGCAGCTGGCTGCGGCCCTCGAGACCTTCGAGCGACTCGGCGCCCGTCCCTGGGCCGACCACGCATTGCACGAGCTGCGCGCCACCGGCCAGACGCACCAGTCACCCGTCGAGCAGAACGGGGATCCTGCGGCGCTGACCCCGCAGGAACACGAGATCGCCTCCTTGGCCGCGTCGGGGCTGTCCAACAAGCAGATCGGCAGCCGGCTCTACCTGTCCCCACGCACGGTCTCCGGCCACCTCTACCGCATCTTCCCGAAGTTGGGGATCACGACTCGGGCCGCGCTCCGCGATGCACTGTCCCAGGCAGTGCCTCCGCCGGTGACCCGGACGACCGGCCTCCGTGCGCGAGACGGGTCAAACGGCGCATGAAGCCCACGCCGCCGAGCCCATACCGTCGCGGCCGTCGTCAGGGATCGGGCTCCGGCGGGCTGGGTGCAGTCGACGCTGCGCCATCTTCCGCCGACGAGCGGGGAGGGCCGTCATGTCGGTGCTGTCACGTGGGTTCCGCCGCGGGAGGAGCCAGGAGCGCAGCGACGGGCGGCTGCCGCCCGGCCAGTACGACGCCGGAGACGGCTTCCCGGTGCTGTCCGCCGGGCCCACGCCATCCACGCCGCTGGACCGGTGGGACCTGACGGTCCACGACGAGACCGGCGAGCGACACCGGTGGAGCTGGGAGGAGTTCCGCGTCCTGCCGCGTGAGGCGGTGTCGGTCGACATCCACTGCGTCACCACGTGGTCGAAGTTCGACACCCGGTGGGAGGGCGTCTCCCTCGACACGCTGCTGCAGGACGCGCCGACGACGGCGCGCTTCGTCCTGGCCGGGTCCGACGGCGGCTACACCACCAACCTGCCGCTGGACGACGTGACCGGCGGCCGCGCCTGGGTGGTCGACACCTACGACGGGCGGCCGCTCGCGCCCGAGCACGGCGGCCCGGCCCGGCTGCTCGTGCCGCACCTGTACTTCTGGAAGAGCGCCAAGTGGGTGCGGCGGCTGACGCTGCTGCCCCACGACCGGCCCGGCTTCTGGGAGACCTTCGGCTACCACAACCACGGTGACCCATGGCTGGAACAGCGCTACAGCGGCGACTGACCTGGCTGACCGCCCAGGTGCGGGACAACCGGTCCGAGAGCCCGTCGGTGCACCGGCTGGTCCTGGACGTCCCCGGGTGGCCGGGGCACCGGGCCGGCCAGCACGTCGTCGTCCGGCTGACCGCCGAGGACGGCTACACCGCCCAGCGCAGCTACTCCCTGGCCTCACCCCCCGAGGAGCCCGACCTGCACCTGCTGGTGGCCCGGCTCGACGGCGGCGAGGTGTCGCCCTACCTGACCGACGAGCTGCGCGCGGACGACCAGGTCGAGCTGCGCGGCCCGATCGGCGGCTTCTTCGTGTGGTCGGCCGCGGCCGACCGGCGCGACGCCCAGGAGGGACGGCGGCCGGTGCAGCTCGTCGCCGGAGGATCCGGCGTGGCCCCGTTCGCCGCCATGCTCGACCACCACCGCCGGACCGGCAGCCCCACCCGCCTCCGGCTGCTGTACTCCGCCAGCACGCAGGAGGAGATCCTGGCCCGGGACGTCCTCGGCCCCGAGACGACGGTGACGTTGACCCGGGGGGTGCCTGCGGGCTGGTCCGGGGAGGCCGGCCGGATCGACGCCGACATGCTGCGCCGGCGCACCTTCCCGCCGGACGAGGACCCCCGGATCTTCGTCTGCGGCGCCACGATGTTCGCCGAGGCCGTGAGCTCGTCCCTGCTCGATCTCGGCCACTCACCGTCGTCCATCAGGATCGAACGCTACGGAAGCTCAGGGGAGCCGTCATGACCGAGCCCGCAGGTCCCTCGGACACCACCGCCGCCCGGCGCCTGGACGGCAACGCGGCCGCCGGCGCGCTCGCCGACCTGTTCGCGGTCGACGTCACCACCGCACGGTCCCGCTGCCCCTCCTGCGGTAAGACGTCCATGCTGGGCGCGCACCACCTGTACGCCGACGCGCCGGCCCTCGTCCTCCGCTGCCCGCACTGCACCGACGTCGTCCTCCGCTACGCGACCCAGCAGGGACGGATCCTCCTCGACCTGCGCGCCCGGCTGCTGACCATCCCCGCACCCGCTCCGGCGAACGAGTCGAATGGCGCATGAACGCGTCGCCTGATCACCCCTAGCGTGGCGCCCTCCGCATCTCCCGCACCCCCCGCGGCGAGGAGGCGTCATGGAACGAGGTCGACCGTGGCGGGCACTGCGCCGCCCGCGAGCAGACCGACGCGCCCCGGGTGGAACCGCGGGAGGCGGAGCGCCGCTGCGCCGGATGCAGCGGGGGGCGCCGGTCGGCGGCCCTCCCGGCACCTGAACGGAGGGACGCGTCATGGACACGCAGCCATCCCTGCTCGCCGCGATCCGCGAGGCGGTCCGCGGCCCGGGCTGGGCCCCCGGACGGCGTCCCGCCGGCGGGAGGATGCCACCCCTGGACGGCGCCACCGGGTGGCTCAACTCGCCCCCGCTGACGACGGAGGGTCTGCGCGGCCGGGTGGTGGCCGTCGACTTCTGGACCTACACCTGCATCAACTGGCTGCGCACCGTGCCCTACGTCCGCGCGTGGGCCGATGCCTACCGGGACGCCGGACTGGTCGTGGTCGGCGTGCACACCCCGGAGTTCCCGTTCGAGCACGACGTCGACAACGTCCGCCGGGCGATCGAGGACCGCCGGATCACCTACCCCGTCGCGCTCGACGCCGACTACGGCGTCTGGACCGCCTTCACCAACATGTACTGGCCCGCCCTCTACGTCGTCGACGCGGACGGGCGCATCCGCTACACCCACTTCGGCGAGGGCGCCTACGAGGAGTCGGAGCAGGTCATCCGGCAACTGCTCGCCGAGGCGGGCGCCGGCGACGGGCTCCCGCCACCGGTCACCGTCGACGCCGACGGCATCGAAGCGGCGGCGGACTGGGCCGCCCTGGGCTCGGCGGAGACCTACCTCGGCGCCGAGCGCACCGAGAACCTCGCCTCGCCGGAGCGCGCGACCACCGGCAGTCCACGCCGGTACACCGCCCCGGCACGGCTCGCCCCCGGCTCCTGGGCCCTCGCCGGGGAGTGGACGGTGCAGCCGGACGCCGTGCGGCTGGACGGACCCGGCGGAGGGATCGCCTACCGGTTCACCGCCCGCGACCTGCACCTGGTCATGACACCGCCGTCGTCGGGGACCCCGGTCCGGTTCGGCGTGCGCCTGGACGGAGCGCCGCCCGGCGCCGACTCCGGGGACGACGTCGACGACGACGGCGCGGGCACGGTCCGGGAGCCGCGGCTGTACCACCTCGTCCGTCAGAACGGCCCGGTCGCGGAGCGCACGTTCGAGATCACCTTCCTCGACCCCGGCGTGCAGGCCTACGCCGTGACCTTCGGCTGAACCGGCCCGCCGGATGCCGACCGACCCACAGAGAGGCAGAGCCGTGACCGCAGTCGCACAGGAGACCGGCAGCGCGATCCGCCCGTTCCGGGTGGACGTGCCCGACGACGCGCTCACCGACCTGCGCCGGCGCATCGACGCGACGCGCTGGCCCACCGGGGAGCTGGTACCGGACCGCGAGCAGGGCGTGCAGTTGGCGACGATGCAGGAGCTGGCCCGCTACTGGACGACCGAGTACGACTGGCGCCGGTGCGAGGCGAAGCTGAACGCGCTCCCGCAGTTCGTGACCGAGATCGACGGCGTGGACGTGCACTTCATCCACGTGCGCTCGCCACACGCGGACGCGCTGCCGCTGATCATGACGCACGGCTGGCCCGGCTCGGTCGTCGAGCTGCTGGAGACCGTCGGGCCCCTCACCGACCCGCCCGCGCACGGCGGACGCGCCGAGGACGCCTTCCACCTGGTGCTGCCGTCCCTGCCCGGCTACGGCTTCTCGGGCGAGCCCACCGAGCTCGGCTGGAACTCCCCCCGCGTCGGGCAGGCCTGGGCGGAGCTGATGCGCCGCCTGGGCTACCCCCGCTACGTCGCGCAGGGCGGCGACGTGGGCGCCGGCGTCACCGACGCGATGGGCCGCCAGGCCCCTGAGGGCCTGCTCGGCATCCACCTCAACCTGCTCGTCACCGCGCTGGCGGGCCCGCTGTCGGGCGACACCGAGCAGGAGCGCGCGGCGCTCGAGTCGATCAAGACCTTCCAGGCGAGCGGCTTCGCGTACTTCCTGGAGCAGGCCACCCGGCCGCAGACGATCGGCTATGCCCTCCTGGACTCGCCCGTCGCCTTGGCCGCCTGGATGCTCGACCACGACACCGACAGCTACTACAAGATCTCCCGGGCCTTCGTCGACGGGCAGCCGGCGGGCAACCTCACGCGGGACCACGTCCTCGACAACATCACGCTGTACTGGCTGACCGGCACGGGCGCCTCGGCGGCCCGGTCCTACTGGGAGGACTTCGGCGTCGCCGCCACGGCGGCTGCGGCGGGCCAGGCTCGACCGGAGGTCTCGGTCCCGGTCGGCTTCACCACCTTCCCCGGCGAGATCTGGCGGACACCGCGCAGCTGGGCCGAGCAGAGCTACCGCACGCTCGCATACTTCAACGAGGTCGACCGGGGCGGCCACTTCGCCGCCTGGGAGGAGCCGGACCTGTTCACGGCCGAGGTCCGGGCCGCGTTCCGTCCGCTGCGCGCACCCCAGGTCCCGGAACCGCGCCGCTGATCCTGGGGCGGCTCCGGGGGCACCGACACCGTCCCCGGAGCCGCCCTGCCGAGCCCGACTCCCCACAGTGTCGCGAGTGAAGGGACAGGACCATGACCGCAGTCGCCCAGGAGACCGGCAGGGCCATCCGCCCGTTCCGCGTCGACGTGCCGGAGGAGCAGCTCACCGAGCTGCGCAGACGGGTCGCCGCGACGGTGTGGCCCGAACGGGAGACGGTGCTGGACTCGTCCCAGGGCGTACCGCTCGCGACCATGCAGGAGCTCGCGCGCCACTGGGCGACCGACTACGACTGGCGCAGGTGCGAGGCGAGACTGCAGGCCCTCCCGCAGTTCGTCACCGAGATCGACGGGCTGGACATCCACTTCATCCACGTCCGGTCCCGGCACGAGGACGCGTTGCCGCTGGTCGTCAACCACGGCTGGCCCGGGTCGATCATCGAGCAGCTCAAGATCATCGACCCGCTGGTGGACCCCACCGCGCACGGCGGCAGCGCCTCCGATGCCTTCCACCTCGTCATCCCGTCGATGCCGGGCTACGGGTTCTCCGGCAAGCCCACCACGACCGGCTGGGGCCCCGAGCGCATGGCCCGCGCCTGGGCGGAGCTGATGGAGCGCCTCGGCTACAGCCGCTACGTCGCCCAGGGCGGCGACTGGGGCGCGTTCGTCGTCGACCAGATGGGGTTGCAAGCGCCGGAAGGACTGCTCGCCGTCCACACCAACATGCCCGCCACCGTCCCCGCTGACGTCGACGAGGCCCTCCGGGCCGGCGCCCCTCCGCCCTCCGGTCTCACGGACGACGAACGCCGGGCCTACGACCAACTGGTCAGGACCTTCCAGCAGGTGGAGTACGCCAAGTACATGGCGGCTCGCCCCCAGACCCTGTACGGCATCGTGGACTCCCCCGTCGGCCTGGCCGCCTGGCTCCTCGACCACAACGACGCCGACGGCCAACCGGCCGCGGCGGTCGCCTCGGCCCTGGACCGGACGACGAGCGACACGGGCGAGCTCACGCGTGACGAGATCCTCGACAACATCACGCTCTACTGGCTGACGAACACGGGGGTCTCGGCGTCCCGCCTGTACTGGGAGTACAAGGGCGGCTTCTTCAACGCAAAGGGCGTGTCCATCCCGGTGGCTGTCAGCGTCTTCCCCGGCGAGCAGTACGAAGCTCCGCGCAGCTGGACGGAGCGGGCCTATCCCCAGCTGATCCACTACAACCGGCTCGACCTAGGCGGACACTTCGCGGCCTGGGAACAGCCGCAGCTCTTCGCCGAGGAGGTCCGCGCCGGCTTCAGGTCCCTCCGCGGACCCGAGATCCCGGGACCGCGTCGCTGACTCCCGCTGCCCGTAGGTCCCCGAAGGCCAGGTCCCCGGCGCCCGCCGGGGATGCCGCCCGACGCGGAGGCCGTGACCGGAAACAGGCAGTCGCTCCTCTCCGACCGGTGACCGACTGCTGCCGGGAGCGGCCGCTCGACCGGGCGTCTGACGCGCCGCGGAGCAGGCGCCGGGGCCGACCACATGAACTGGAGGTCCGAGATCGGCCCGTCGATGCCGCCGTCACGCTCACCTCCCGGCCGGGACGACGAGAAGCCTGAGGGGACTTGGACGCCGGAGAGGACACCGCGGACGACTGACGTGCAGATCCACACCAGGCTGACTACACGAGCGAACGAACCACTGATGGCAATCGCCGACGCCAGTGCCGTCGCGTTCGGCTCCGCGAGCGGTTCCGGCCCTCACGACGACGCGTTCGGACCGGCGCAGGTGACGCGGAACGGCTGCGCAGAGCGGAGGGCGTGGGATTCGAACCCACGATGGGTTTGACCCCATAGCGGTTTTCAAGACCGCCGCCATCGGCCACTAGGCGAGCCCTCCTGGCGCCGTCGAGGTTAACCCGAGTCACGCGTTCTCTCGCCCTGTGCCCCGTTGAGCGGGAGGCGAGGGCGGCCGGCCCGTCAGGAGCTGGTGAGGAGGACGAGTCGCTGGGTCGCCCGGGTCATCACGACGTACCGGTCGACCGCCCCCTCGATGCCCTCGCCGAAATCCTCCGGGTCGACGAGGACCACCAGGTCGAACTCCAGGCCCTTCGCCAGCTCCGGGGTCAGCGACCGGACGCGGTCGGTCGCCTCGAACGTGGGATCCCCGATGACGCAGGCGATCCCCTCGGCGTGCGCGGCGAGCCAGGTGTCGAGCACCGACGACAGCTCCGACACCGGACCGTGGACGACGGGGACGCCGCTGCTGCGGATGGAGGTGGGCACGTTGGCGTCCGGCAGCACGGCCCGGATGACCGGCTCGGCCTCGGCCATGACCTCGGCCGGCGTCCGGTAGTTGATCGTCAGCGAGGCCTGGCTGACCCGGTCGAGCCCGATCCGCTCGAGCCGTTCCCGCCACGACTCGGGGAAACCGTGCCGGGCCTGGGCACGGTCCCCGACGATGGTGAAGCTCCGGGACGGGCAGCGCAGCAGCAGCATCTGCCATTCGGCGTCGGTCAGCTCCTGGGCCTCGTCCACGACGACGTGCGCGAACGGGCCGGCGAGCACGTCCGGGTCGGCAGTGGGCAGCGCCGCCTCGTCGACCAGGGCGTCCCGGAGGTCCTGGTGGCGCAGGCTCGTCATCAGCAGGAGCTCGGAGTCGTCGGCCTCGATCAGCTCCTCGATGACGCCGGCCATGCGCTCGCGCTCTGCGGCGACGATCGCGGCCTGCCGGCTCCGGCGCCGGGAGGTCTCCGGGTCCCCGAGCCGCTGCCGCGCGGCGTCCAGGAGCGGCAGGTCGGACATGGTCCAGGCCCGGGGGACCGGGCGCTGCAACGCCCGGACCTCGTCGCGGCTGAGCCAGGGCGCGCACCGGCGCAGGTAGGCGGGCACGGACCACAGGTCGGCGACGACGTCCGCCGCGTCGAGCAGCGGCCACGCCCGGGCGAAGGTCCGGCGCAGCGTCTCGTCCTGCTCCAGCGACCGCCGCAGCTGGTCGGGCGGGACGTCGTCGTCGAGGTCGTGCGCGTCCGCCAGGATCGTGAGCAGCTCCTCCCAGACCTGCTCGCGCGCCTCGTTGTGGGGCGTGCCCGGCTCGGCCGCCTCGAACGCCTCGGCCCAGTCGTCGGCGGTCAACCGGACGTCGTCCCAGTGGGTCGGAACCGTGATCGCCGCGGTCGGGGGCTCCTCGTGGAACCGGACGGCGGCCTCGATCGCGCCGACGAGCTCGGCGGACGACTTCAGCCGGGCCACCTCCGGGTGGGTCTCGACCGCCGCCGCGGGTCCGCCGGGGACGAGGTCCCGCAGGGTGCAGATCTGCACGCCCTCCTCGCCGAGGCTGGGCAGCACGTCGGCGACGTACGCCAGGTAGGGCTGGTGCGGGCCGACGAACAGCACCCCGCCCCGGCGGTGGCCCAGGCGCGGGTCGGAGTAGAGGAGGTAGGCGGTGCGGTGCAGCGCGACGACGGTCTTCCCCGTCCCCGGACCGCCGTCGACGACCAGCGCGCCGCCGGACCCCGCGCGGATGATGGCGTCCTGGTCGGCCTGGATGGTGCCCAGCACGTCCCGCATCCGGGCGGAGCGGTTGCCGCCCAGGCTGGCGACGAAGGCCGACTGGTCGTCGAGGGCGGCGTGCCCCTCGAGCCCGTCCGCGGTGAACACCTCGTCCCAGTAGTCGGTGATCCGGCCGCGGGTCCAGCGATACCTGCGGCGACTGGCCAGGCCCATCGGGTGGGCGTGGGTCGCCCCGAAGAACGGCTCGGCCGCCGGGCTCCGCCAGTCGACCAGCAGCCGGCGACCCGCGCTGTCGGTGAGGCCGAGTCGTCCGACGTACACCGGCTCGGGGTCGTCGGCGCGGACGATGCGGCCGAGGCACAGGTCCAGGCCGAACCGCCGCAGCGCCCGCAGGCGCGCGGTCAGCCGGTGGACCTCGAGATCGCGGTCCAACGCCTCCTGGCCGGTGCCGCCGGGCGCCCTGCGCTCGGCGGCGAGCCGGCCGGACAGGTCGGCGATCGACTGCTCGAGGCTCTGGGCGACGGCCGCGAAGTGCTGCTCGTCGCGGGCGACCAACGCCGGGTCGGCCTTGGCGGCGAGGGTGTCGGGGAGGTCGAAGGTGCTGGTCTGCAGGCGGTTCACGGCATCAGCTCCGATCGGGGGTCCGTGGACCCTAGATCGAAAAACGGAGCCTCATGAGCGCCGGGAAAAACTGCTACAACTGAGGTGGCGAGAGCTGCGCCATCCCGCTGCGCCCGGTGGACCGGGGTGGCGCCCCGGCCGGCACCGGTCAGCTGGCCGTCGCGGTGACGCAGGCAGCGCCCGCAGGCTCACCCCCGCGGCCTGGGCGCCGGCCGTGTGGCCGGGCCCCCACGGCAGTCACGGTCACCTCGAGGCGGCCCACGCTGGAGATCTCCACCTCGATCCGGTCGCCGTCGTGAACCGGACCCACGCCGGCGGGGGTGCCCGTGAGGATGAGGTCGCCCGGCCACAGCGTCATGACCGAGCTCGTGTAGGCGATGAGCTCGGGGACGCCGAAGACGAGGTCGGCCGTCGACGTCTTCTGCCGTACCTCCCCGTTGACCCGACAGACCAGTTCGAGCGCCCCGGGGTCGGCGATCTCGTCAGCGGTCACCACGGCTGGTCCGACGGGCGTGAAGGTGTCGAAGGACTTCCGGGTGGACCGGTCCTCGGTCGAGCGCACGGTCATGTCCAGGCTGCAGGTGTAGCCGAACACGTGGTCCAGCGCGTCCTCGGGGGCAACGTCACGGGCGGTGCGGCCGATGACGACGGCGAGCTCCCCCTCCTGGTCGGTGCGCACGTCGTCGTAGGGCAGCCGGACGGCCCTCCCCGGACCGATGACCGACGAGGGGGCCTTGAGGAACACCCCGAGGTCCGTGATCGAGTGCACCACGCTCATCTCGGCCTTGTGTTCGAGGTAGTTCACCGGCGCACCGATGATCTTCGGCGGCCGCGGCAGCGGTGCCTGCAACCGGACGTCGGACAGCGCCAGGCGGGGCAGCTCCCGATCCTCCAGGGCGGCGTCGAGCCCGGTGATCCCGGCCTCGATCAACCGGTGGAGGGGACCCGCCGGCGTCGCCGGTCCGGGCACCAGCGAGGTGACGTCGATGACGGTGTCACCGGTGACGCAGCCCAGCTGGACGTCGTCGAAGACCACGAAGCGCACGCTTGCTCCTATCGGGTCGGCCCGTGGGCGGCGCCGAACTGTTCGCGGTAGAACCCCAGCGCCCGGAGGGCGGGCTCGTTGGTGAAGCTGAACAGGAAGGCGTCCTCGTCGCCGTCGTTGCACAGCTGCAGGGCGGCCCACGGAGGGACGGCGAAGACGTCCTTGTCGGCGAAGGACAGCTCCCGGTCCCCGACCAGCGCCGACCCCGAGCCGCGCACGACGTGGTAGATGCTGCTCGATGTGCGGCGGACGACGGTGCCGCGGAACTCGGGGCGCAGTCGGCTGATCCGGCAGGACATCGTCGGCAGCACCGGCCCGCCGGTGAGCGGGTTCTTGTACTCCAGCAGAACGCCCTCGGCCGCGCTGCCCGAGGCGTCGTCGGCGATGGCCGCGAAGGCACGCTCGGTCTCCCGCCACGGGTAGTTGCCCACGGGCGAGGCCGCGGACGCCGTGGCGCGAGGCACCTCCCACGCCGGGGCCAGCTGTCCGTGGATGAACTGCCGCGAGGACAGGTCGTCGGGCCCCAGGCTCCGCTGCGTGCGCTCGCCGAACAGCTCGAAGAAGTTCGCGTCGAAGGCGTTCGTCATGGGGTAGTCCAGCGCGTCGAGCCACACCATCGGCCCGTCGCCCTGGTGCTCGTGGTCGTGCCAGTGCCATCCAGGCGTCAGGAGCAGGTCACCGGGGTGCATGTGCACCCGCTCGCCGTTGACCGTGGTGAACGCGCCCGAGCCCTCGATGACGTACCGGAAGGCGTTGGCGACGTGCCGGTGCGCCTGGGCGGTCTCCCCCGGCCCAATGATCTGCAGGCCCGCGTAGAGCGACGTCGTCGTCGCCGGCGGCTCGGTCAGCCCCGGGTTGACGAGCATGAGCACCCGGCGTTCGGCGTCCTCGAGCGAGAGTGTCTCGAGGAAGTGCAGCAGGTGGGGACGCAGTGCGGCGTACCGCCAGAGGTGAGGTACGGCCCGCGGCGTGGGTCGGGCCGGGAGCACGTCACCGTAGTAGCGCCACAGGGCCGCGGCCTGCAGGTCCGCGATCGACCGGTACGGGTCTTCGACGGCGGCGGGCTCCGCGGCGACGGGGTCGTCGGTCTGGGTGGACACGGGGTTTCTCCTCGCGGGGTTTGAGGGACGGTCAGCAGTCGATCTCGACGCGCGTGCCGGCGACGCGGGAGACGCAGACGCACATCTCGGTGGTCGCAGCCCGCTGCCGCTCGGACAGGAACACGTCGCGGTGGTCGAGGACGCCCTCGACGGCGCGCACCCGGACCCGGCACAGCCCGCACTCGCCGCGCAAGCAGTCGTAGAGCACCTCGAGACCGGCGCCTCCAGCGCGTCGAGCATCGTGGCGTCGACCGGCACCTCGCACGTGACGCCGCGTGCGGGCACCTCGACGGTGAAGCTCGTGGTCGGGAACCGGCCGCTGGTTCCGAAGGTCTCGAAGCGCAGGTGAGTGGCGAGACGGCCGACCACCTGCCAGTGCCGTCGCACCTCGGCCAGTAGTGACCAGGGCCCGCAGACGTAGAGGACGCCCTCCGCCGGCAGGCCGGACACGACTGCCGCCACGTCGATCCGCCGTCCCGACGAGGAGGGGTGCACCTCGACCCGGCCGGGGTGCGCCGCCTCCAGGTGGTCGACGAAGGGCATCGCCGCCCGCGTCCGGCCGCCGTAGACGACGCGGTAGTCCACGCCCCGCTCGCGCAGCGCGCGGGCCAGACCCAGAACGGGCGTGATGCCGATCCCGGCGGCGAGCAGCACGCTGGACGCGCCGCCCGGGCTCGGCGGGAAGTCGCTGACCGGCTCCCGGCACTCCAGGACGGCGCCGGGCCGCAGCCCGTGCATCCACACCGACCCACCCCGGCCGTGCGGCTGCCGGCGGACGGCCAGCCGCAGCAGACCGTCGTCGGTTCCCAGGTCGACCAGTGAGTACGACCGGTACTCCGCGGACCCGTCCAGGGGCACACGGACGTCGAGATGGCTGCCCGGCGGAGGGGGGTCCACCCGTCGGGAGGGGCGCAGCGCGAGCAGCACCACGTCCGCGGTGACCTGACCGCGGGTCTCGACGACGGCCGTCAGCATCCGCTCGGCCGCCGCGTGCCGGCGGCCACGGCGGTCAGCTCGCTGGGGTGAGCGCGCTCGCGGCCCTGCTCCACCGCCACCTGGGCGTCGATGACCCGGCGCACCCACATGCCACCGGCGTCGATGTTGAGGTTGTAGAACTCGTGGTCGGGGTTGGCCTCGATGGCCCGCTGCTGGGCGTTGAGCATCGCGGTGTCCTCCCGGAACACCCGGGAGACGCTGTTGCGCAGCAGGGTGGTCAAGCCCTGGTCCCCCAGGTGGTAGTTGCGGACGAAGGCCCAGAAGTAGTGGCAGGCGCCGGCGGCGCTCGGGGTCACCGTGTTGAGCACGTAGCCGTTGATGCCGGCGCTGCGGTCGCCCTCCGGGGCACCGGAGCCCTTCGGGGCCACCCCCACGTCGATCGCGATGGTCGCGGGGGCCTCGAAACGGATCACCTGCCAGCGGTCCACCGGGCCGGTGTGGCCGGGGTCCTTCCGGGCCAGCTGCATGCCGAGGAACGGCGGGGCGTCGATGCCGAGCATCCAGCGGGTCAGGGTCACGTGCCGGTCGCCGTGCTCGACCTCGGGCTCGCAGTCCGACAGCTCCTGGCTCGCCAGGCTGCCGGCGTGGAGGAACTGCTCGTGGGTGAGGTCCATGAGGTTGTCCAGGACCAGCCGGTAGTCGCAGTCCAGGTGGATGGTCTCGCCGTCCCCGGTCCACTCCGGGTCGTCGTTCCAGTGCAGGTCAGGCACGAGTGCGGGGTCGGCCAGTGACGGGTCCCCCGGCCAGATCCAGACGAACCGGTGGCGTTCCACGACCGGGTAGGACCGCACCGCCGCCGACGGGTTGAGCGTCTCCTGGGCCGGCATCCGCGTGCAGCGACCGTCCCGGCCGAAGCCGAGGCCGTGGTAGCCGCAGACCAGGTCGTCGCCGTCCACCCGCCCCATCGACAGGGGGACCAGCCGGTGCCAGCAGGCGTCGGCCAGGGCCACTGCCCGCCCGTCGGCGGCCCGGTAGAGGACCAGCGGGCGCTCGCATATCGTCCGGGCCAGCGGCGCGCGTCCCACCTCGGCGTCCCAGGCGGCGGCGTACCAGGCGTTGAGCGGGTACACGAGAGTTCCTCCTCCGTGCTCGTCGGGCGTGGACAGGCCGGCCTCCGTGGGCCGGCCCGTCCGTCCGTGTGGGGTCAGACGCCGACCGGGGCAGCGGCGGGGAGGAGGTGCTCCAGGCCGGGCTTGACGTGCTCGGCGAAGGCGCGGATGCCGGCCACGGTCTCCTCGTGGTCCATGTGACCGGCCTGGCCCATGAGGAGCAGGTGACCGAACCCGCCGACCCGCTCGTAGAACCGCTCGATCTGACCGCGCACCGTCGCCGGGCTGCCGGCGAACACGATCCCGTCGGCGATCAGCTCGTCGAGGGTCTTGGTGTGGAAGTCGTACGGCGAGGACTGCCCGGCCAGCCCCGCGGCCCGCTGGGCATAGGGGATGTAGCCGGGGGGCAGCACGAACTGCGAGGGGACCTTGTTCGAGGAGATGTACCACATCAGCTTGCGGGCCCCCTCGAGTCCCTCCTCGTCGGTCCTCCCGGTGTACACCAGGGCCGCGTAGGCGAAGCGGTCGTCGGCCGGGAGCTCCCCGCCCGTGGCCAGCCGCCGGTCGCGGTAGGCCTGGAACACCTTTCGGGTGCCCTCGTAGCCGGTGAGGAACGTGGCCAGCACGTGCCCGGCGTCCGCGACGCGGGCCGCGCCTCCGGTGCTGGTGCTGGTGACCCACATCGGTGGGGCCGGCTGCTGGAGCGGCCGCGGCCAGATGTTGACCTGCCGGTGGGTGAAGAACTCGCCCTCCCAGTTGAACGGCCCGTCGTGGGTGGTCCAGGCCTTGTGGATCAGGTCGATGGCTTCCCACATGCGCTCGTTCATCCGCACCGGGTTGCTGTTCACCGCCGAGACCTCGTAGGGAACGCCCCGCACGAACCCGACGTCGAGCCGACCGTGCGAGAGCAGGTCGACCAGTGCCATCTCCTCGGCGATCCGCACGGGGTCCTTGCGGTTGGCCACCGGGTTCCCCAGCAGCAGGATGCGGGCCTGCTTGGTGAGGCGGGCAAGCGCGCCGGCCACGACCGGCCCGGCGGGGTCCATGCACGTCGCGGTGGAGTGGTGCTCGTTGAGCATCACGTTGAGGCCCGCGTCGTCGGCCACCTGCCATTCGGCGAGGTAGCGGTCCCACAGCCGCGCGGCCAGCGCGGGGTCGAGCACCCGGTTGGGCAGGGTCACGCGGATGGAGTCGAACTCCGGCTCCGGCGGCAGGTCGGGGTAGGGCGTCTCACTGAAGTGCCAGAACTGCATGGTCGCTCCTTCGGGCGGGAGAGGTCGTCAGGCCGAGAAGTCGCGAATGCGAGCCGCGATCTCGTAGGGCTGATCGATCTGGGCGCGGTGCGCGGCGCCCGGGACGAGGCCGAACCGGGCTCCCGGGATCGCCTCGGCGTAGCGACGGCCGTACTCGGGGGAGACGATGCCGTCGGCCTCGCCCCACAGGACGAGGGTCGGCACGTCGATCCGGTCCAGCCAGCGCCGCAGCCGGGGGTTGTGCAGGTAGGGCTCCCAGCCATAGAGCGCGAGAGCCTCTTCGTTGCGGGCGATGTGGAGCACCTGCTCGCGCGGGGCCAGGCTCAGGTCGCCGGGCGCCGTCTCGGGCACCGCGTGCTGACGCGCGTCGAGGTCGGTCCGGGACATCGCGAACACGTCGGCGATGTCGCGGTCCCCGCGGCTGCCGACCTTGATGCCGACGGCGTCGACCAGCACCAGGCGGCTGATCCGCGGGCTGCGTCGGACCGCGATCTCCGCGGCCAGCCACCCACCGAACTGCAGGCCCACCAGCGTCACGTCGTGGGCGTCGATGCGGTCGAGCCAGTCGAGGTAGAGGTAGCTCAGGTCCTCCACGCTGGTGCACCAGTCGGGCCGGGGTGACAACCCGAAGCCGGGGTGACTGGGTGCGATCACGCGCCGCTCGTCGGCCAGCGTCTTCAGGAACTCGTAGTCGGCCTCAGCGCCCTCCGAGCCGTGGAGCACGACCA
Organism: Geodermatophilus sabuli; assembly: GCF_900215145.1. Classification (GTDB taxonomy): domain Bacteria; phylum Actinomycetota; class Actinomycetes; order Mycobacteriales; family Geodermatophilaceae; genus Geodermatophilus; species Geodermatophilus sabuli. The sequence continues at coordinate 97,999 of NZ_OBDO01000012.1, forward strand.
CGGGAGCGCCGCTGCCCAGCTCGGTCACGTCCAGGACGACGCCGTGGCCCGCTGGGGTCCCGGTCGTCTCGTCTACGAGGGTCAGCATCGGTGTCTCCTCCATGGCAACGTCGGTCCGCCAAATGTGGGCCGGATCACCTGCCCGGTCTGTGACCTAGGTCGCCGCCCGCTGTGACCCGCGCCCAGCCCGCCGGCGCTCGACCGAAGTGGGCCGCGGTAGCGACCCAGGTCACATACGGGCTCCCCCAGGGCCCGCATGCTCGTCGCGTACCGAGCCGGCCCGCCGCGGCCGACGGAGAAGGAGGCCCGCGCATGAGCATCACCCCCCTGGACGCTCCCGCGCCCGCCCGGTCCGCCGGACCGGCAACCGCGGACGTCCTCCTGCAGCAGCGCTTCCGTGAGGCGATGGCGGGTGTGGCCACACCGGTGTCGGTGGTCACGTCGATCGACGACGGCCTGCCGGTCGGGACGACGGTGAGCGCGTTCGCATCGCTGTCGATGAATCCCCCGATGGTGCTCGTGTCCCTGGACCGCGGGTCGGACCTGCTCGCCGTCGTGCGTCAGGCCGGCCGGTTCGGCGTGAACGTCCTCGGTGCCACCCAGTCCGCACTAGCGCTGGCCTTCGCCCGCAAGGGCGGCACCGGCAAGTTCGCGGGGGTGCGGTGGGAACGCGACCACGACCTCCCGCGGCTACCGGGAGCGCCGGGCTGGCTGGCCTGCGAGGTGGCCGCCCTGGTTGATGGCGGGGACCACGTCGTAGCGCTCGGGACGGTCGTCGCCGCCGACACCTGCGCGGCAGCGCCGCTGACCTACCACGGGCGGGCCTTCGGCACGCACTCCGCGCTGGGGGAGCTGTCCTCGTGAGCGCCCGTCGCTCGCCGGCCGAGGCGGTCCAGCACGCGGTTGCCGCACTCTCGGCCGGCCGCATGGTGATCGTGGTCGACGACGCCGACCGGGAGGACGAGGGCGATCTCGTCGTCGCCGCGGAGCTGGTCACCGAGGAGCAGTTGGCCTTCCTCGTGCGGCACACCACCGGCATCGTCTGTGCACCGATGACGGCGGCGCGGGCGCAGGAGCTGCAGCTGCCGCAGATGGTCGAGGTCAACACCGACGGGCACGGCACCGCATTCACCGTCACCGTCGACCACGTCGACACCGGGACCGGGGTCAGCGCCGCCGATCGGGCACGCACCGTGCACGCGCTGGCCGAGTCCGGAACGCGCCCGGAGCACCTGCGACGCCCGGGGCACGTCTTCCCACTGCGGGCCCGCAGCGGCGGCGTCCTCGTCCGGGCCGGCCACACGGAGGCCGCCGTCGACCTGACCACGATGGCCGGCCTGAGCGGTGTGGGCGTCATCGGGGAGATCGTCGACGAGGACGGCTCGATGCGCCGTGGGGCGTCGCTGGCGGCCTTCGCCGCCGAGCACGACCTTCCCGTCCTGGCGATCGCCGACCTGGTCCGCTACCGGCGGGCGACCGAGCGGCTGGTCGAGCAGGTCGCGAGCTCGCAGATGCCGACCGAGTTCGGCGCCTTTCGCGCGGTGGCCTACCGCAGCAGCCTGGACGGGACCGAGCACCTGGCCCTGGTCATGGGCGACGTGGCCGCCGCCGGCCGCACCTCCGCGGGCGCCCTGGTGCGCGTGCACTCCGAGTGCCTCACCGGCGACATCCTCGGGTCGTTGCGCTGCGACTGCGGCGGCCAGCTGGAACAGGCGCTACGGGCGGTCGCGGCCGAGGGCTGCGGTGCGGTGGTCTACCTGCGCGGCCACGAGGGCCGCGGCATCGGCCTGGCGCACAAGATCCGCGCCTACGCACTGCAGGAGCAGGGGTTCGACACCGTCGACGCCAACACCGTCCAGGGCCTGCCGGCCGACTCGCGCAGTTACGGCGTCGGCGCACAGATCCTGGGCGACCTGGGGATCTCACGGTTGCGGCTGATCACCAACAACCCGGCCAAGTACCGGGGCCTGGAGGGTCACGGGCTCACCGTCGTCGGCCGGGTCGCGCTCCCCACCGTCGAGACGCCGCACAACGTGCGGTACCTGCGCACCAAGCGCGAACGGATGGGACACGAACTCGCCGGGCCAGAGGTCGGCCGATCACCAGCGGGAGGACAGCAGTGAGCAACGACGCCGCGGCGCGGCAGGCGATCCGCGAGACGGTCGACAACTGGGCCGTCTGGCGCGACGCCGGGGACTGGGCGCGGTTCGCCACTGTCTGGCACTCCGACGGGTACATGACCGCCACGTGGTTCCAGGGGCCGGCCGAGGAGTTCATCCGCGTCAGCCGCCAGGGCTTCGAGAGCGGCGTGAGCATCCTGCACTTCCTCGGCGGCACCAGCGTGAACGTCGCCGGCACCCGGGCGATCGCCCAGACGAAGATGACCATCTCCCAGCGCGCGGCGGTGGACGGCGTAGAGGTCGACGTGACCTGCACCGGGCGCTTCTACGACTTCTTCGAGGAGCGCGACGGCGCCTGGCGGATCGTCCGCCGCCAGCCGATCTACGAGAAGGACCGGCTGGACGTGTTGGACCCCGCCGCCGACGTGGCACTGGACCCCGAGCTGCTGAGCCGGTTCCCTGCCGGCTACCGCCACCTGGCCTACCTGCAGACCAAGGCCGGCTTCACGGTGAAGGACGGCCTCCCCGGGTTGACCGGCGCGGTGGTGGAGGACCTCTACGCCGAGGGGGCCGCCTGGCTCGGCGGGAGCCCGACGCCCGGCGTCCCGCTCTGACCCGTTCCCACGCACTGACCACCACCCGACGACGAAGGAGGCTCTGTCGTGACCCCGGCGACCAGCCGCTACGCCACTCTCGACGGCATGCGCACCCACCTGCTGGAAGCAGGGGTGGGCGGGCGCCCGTTGCTGCTCTTGCACTCGGGTGAGTACGGCGGCTGCGCGGAGACCTCCTGGCAGCACGTCATGGCCCCGCTCGCCCAGGCCGGCTACCACGTCGTCGCACCGGACTGGCTCGGCTTCGGGCGGACCGACAAGGTCGTCGACTTCGCCGACCCCAGGGGCCGCCGACTCCGGCACATCGCCGCGGTGATCGAGAGCCTGGGCTGGGCGGCGCCGGCGATCGTCGGCAACTCCATGGGCGGCACGTACCTGGCGCAGGACCTCGCGTCGGACCGCCCCGTGCTCCCCGCCTCCGCCGCCGTGCTGGTCAGCGGCGGTGGCTTCGTGCCGGACAACGACGCCCGGCGGGCGACCCTGGACTACGACCTCAGCCGCGAGGGGATGCGCCGCATCCTCGCCACGGTGCTGTACTCCCCGGCCCTGTCGCAGGACGAGGACTACCTCACTTGGCGGCACGAGCTCAGCCTCATCCCGGGCGCATGGCAGTGCACCGCGTCGGCCCGTCTACGGCCGCCGGGGCAAGGGGTCGGCGGTGGCGAGTTCGGCAAGCCCGACGACACGCGCTACGAGCGGATCGGCTGCCCTACCCTGGTCGTCGCCGGAGCGCAGGACCCACTGCGGCTGCCCGGGTACGCCGACGAACTGGCCGCCCGCATCCCGGACGCCGAGCTGCTCACCTACGAGGACTGCGGGCACATGCCCAACATCGAGCAGCCCGACCGGTTCGTCGACGACCTGCTGTCCTTCCTGGACCGTCGGTACGCCCGACGCGCTGCCTGAGCCTCGACCGGACGGTCCCGGTCCCGCCGGCCCCCAGCCCGCGGAAACCGCGAGTCCTGCCGTGCCGGCGGGCTCCGGTCGGCGCGTGTGGATCGTGGTTACGCTTCGGTGTCGACAGTTCGTGCCCGACGGGAGGCCGCGCATGTCCCCGAGGGGACCGGATCCAGCGGTCGTGGACGCCTGGGAGAACAGCTACCTCGCTGAACTCAGTGAGCAGGTTCGTGACCTCGTGCTCGCGGACTCCTTCGTGCTGACCATCCCGCCCGGCAACGTGATCTACGAGGCCTACGGCCAGCCGCGGCTGGCCCTGATCCTGTCCGGCCACGCCAAGGTGCAGGTGCTGTCCCAGGGCGGCCGGGCGGCCACCATCCGGTACGCCGGGCCCGGTCAGGTCATCGGCCTGCCGGCCGTCATCTCCGACGGCGCGCCCTACGGGGCCAGAGCCATCGGCGCGTGCCAGGTGGCGATGCTCAACGTCAGCGTCCTCCGGCGGCTCGCCAACACCGACGTCTCCGTCGCCTGGCTGTTCGCCCGCAAGGTCACCGAAGGGTCCTACGAGTCGATCGAGCTGCTCGGGATCAGCCTGTTCGGGACCGTCCGACAGCGGGTGAGCCGGCACCTGCTCGACCTGGCCGAGCGAAAGGACAACCAGCTGGTGGTCCAAGTCAACCAGCAGGAGCTCGCCGACGCCATCGGCTCAGTCCGGGAAGTCGTGGCCCGCGCACTGCGCCAGCTCCAGGACGACGAACTGGTCGCCCGGACGCCGGGCGCCCTGGTGCTGCTCGACCCGGCGGCGCTTCACGCGGTCGCCAGCGGTGGCGACTGACGGCAGCGAGACCACCCCGTGACGTGACAGTGCGCCTCCGCAGCCGGCCCGGCCGCGGAGGCGCACCCTCATGCGGCTGCTGCTACCCCACCCACGTGTCGTGCCGGGTCTCGCGAACCAGTGGCAGGATGACGCAGAGGCTGACCAACGCGGCGACCATGACGTACCAGGCCGGGGCGAGACTGCTGCCGGTCACGTCGACCAGCAGGGTGGCCACGAAGGGCGCGGTACCGCTGAACAGCGCGGTGCCGAACCCGTAGGCCACCCCGAACCCGGAGACGCGCACCTTCGTCGGGAACATCTCGGCGAAGGTCGCGGGCGTGACGCCGCAGAAGCTACTGACCGGGATCCAGAGGATGACCATGCCCAGGAGCGCGGACCCGAAGGTGCCGTTCTGCAGGAGCAGGAAACCCGGATAGGGCAGGGCGAGCCCGGCCAGGCAGGCGAAGATCAGGATCGGTCGCCGGCCGAACGCGTCCGACAGGGCGCCGAACACCGGGGTCATGCAGGAACCGATCGCCGTGGCCAGCACGACCGCGGTGAGTGCCTGGATCGGGGTGAACCCGATGACCGTGATCAAGTAGCTGAGGATGAACGAGAGCACGGTGTACGAGGTGATGGCGAAGGCGACCGCGATGCCGACGATGGTGAGCATCGCCTTCCAGTGCTCCCGCAGCACCGTCGACAGCGGACTGCTGACCTGTTCGTCGGTGGACTTGACCGCCTCGAACTGCGGCGTCTCCGCGATCCTCGCCCGCAGGTACATCCCGATCGCCAGCAGCGGGAAGCTGAGCAGGAAGGGAACGCGCCAACCCCAGCCGGTCATCGACTCGGCCGAGAGCAACAGCGTGAACAGCAGGACGACCAGGCCGCCGAGCATGCTGCCGGCGTTGGCCGAGAAGTACGCCAGGGACCCGTAGAAGCCTCGACGGTGCGGCGGCGCGTACTCCACCAGGAAGGACGCCGACGCCCCGAACTCACCGCCCACCGACAGGCCCTGCAGCATGCGCGCCACGACCAGCAGCGCCGGAGCCAGGAGCCCCACGGAGGCGTAGGTCGGCATTATCCCGATGAGCAGCGTGGCTACGCCCATCAGCGTCACCGACACGATCAGCGCGACCTTCCGACCCCGCTTGTCCGCGATCCGGCCGAACAGGATGGCGCCGATGGGGCGCATCACGAAGCCGACCGCGAACACGGCGAAGGTGGACAGGATCGCGGCGATGCGGTCCTCGCCCGGGAAGAACAGTTGGGACAGGACGGGGGTCAGGAAGGCGAAGACCGCGAAGTCGTACCACTCCAAGGCGTTCCCCGTACCCGCCGCGAGGATCGCCTTGCGCGCCCCCTTGCGGTCGACCGGAGCGGATGTCACCGAGCGAACAGCCTCGGGATCACTCGTCGCTGGACTCGCCACCATGTTTCCCTCACCGACTCTGATTGGTGTGATGATCCGGGGTGTACGGCGCAGCGATCGGGGTTTGCCAACTCCTACAGCGGGAAGAAGTGTGACGCTCCGCACGTAACGGCCGTCACAGTCTCTTGTCCGGCCTCCGTCGTCTGTGACCGAAGTCCGCGACGGGTGTGACTGCTGTAACACGTCTGCCCCCGAGGCGCCTGCCGTGTCGGTTCCGGCGGACCACGTGGAGAATGCGCTCCGGGCAGATCACGCTGGCCCCATGTGCGCCCCGGCGCACCCGCCCAGGCCCCTGGGTCACGGGGTCGTTACGCGCACCCCGCCGTCCACCGGCCTGTCGGCAGGCCACCACCCCATGGTCAACGGCCGAGCGCGGCCGGGAGCAGTCAGCTGGCCGTCGCCGTCACGAAGGTGCAGATCCCGTCGCCGGAGTGGGCCCGCTGCCGGACGCCGATCAGCTTGAGCAGCGCGATCTCCAGCCGGTACCCGAGGTGCACCAGGCCCTTGTAGAACGTGTTGCCGCCGTTGCGCACCTCGATCTGGTCGAACCCGGCCAGCCGGATGTGCTCGGTCAGCATCCACTCCGGGAGGATCGTGATGTGCCCAGGTGAGTGGTAGAAGCCCGGGCCGAAGATGTACGGCGCCCCCTTGAAGAACATCTTCAGCCGCGAGTGCGGGTGCGTGATGTTCGGCGTGCTGACCAGCAAGCGGTCCCCGGCGCGCAGCAGCGAGCGGATCGCCCGCAGCACCTGCCGGGGGTTCTCCACGTGCTCGAGGGTCTCGACGCACACGACCATGTCGAACGGGCCGCGGGTGTCGTCGGTCCACTGCGGGTCGTCGAGGTCCAGCCGGTGGATCCAGTCGTGCGGGGGGTCGAGGTCGGTCGGGACGACGTCGAAGCCGGCGTCCCGCAGCCGCAGCGCGAGGGCACCGCACCCGGAACCCACCTCGAGGATCCGTCCCCCCTCGGGCAGGGCCGCCCGCACGAGTTCCACGGCGTACTCGTGCACCCCGGGGGCGGCGTGGATGCCGTGGCCCCGGTAGGAGGTGACCGCTGTCGTCCGTTGCCCGCTCCGGTGTTCTGTCACAGCCACCGCGTCAGCCTGGCACAACGGAGCCGTCCCCACCTGGGCTGAGCTACAGGGCGACCTCGGCGAGCAGGCCCACCTGCGCCGGATCGGAGACGGTCGGGTCCAGGACCAGCTCGTCGACGCCGATCTCGGCGAAGCCCGCGATGACCTCCTTGATCGCCTGCGCTGACCGGTGCGCGCCGCCGGCGATCATCTCCGCGACCTCACGGCCCATCGGCTCGTAGTAGTCGAGCAGGTAGGCCCGCGACTGCTCCTCGGTGTCGCCGAGCGAGAAGTGGTTCAGCGCGGCGAACCGCGGCTCCCCCTCCCGGCCGGCGTCCCGCCACGCCGCCCGCACCCGCTCGACGAACGGCGCGGCCGCCTCCTGGGGCTAGGACGTGCTGGACCAACCACTCCACCGCTGCACGGTGACGACGAGCAGCGGCCCGGTCGGGGGCTGCTCGCGGTACTGGGGGTGCCGCCGCGCCAGCGCGGTCAGTCCGGGGTGCCCGGCGGGCGGGGCGTCGACGACCTCAGCCGTGCCGTCCGCACGGACCCACCACAGCCGCGACCAGTCGTCCTCGTAGTGGTCCACGAGGAGGGCGCAGCGCGGCTCGGCGCGGACGTTCGCGAGGCGCTGCAACTGCGTCGACCGCTTGGGCTTGGCGTCGACCGCCGAGTAGACCGCGTCGTCGACCAGCGCGAACACCAGGGGGACGAGGTGCGGGGCGCCGTCCGGGCGCACGGTGGCCAGCCGGGCCACGGCGCTGGAGGCGAAACGCTCGCGCAGTTCCGCCGTCCGCACGCGGCGTTCCTACCAGGGACGGCGCCCCCGCGGCCGGCTCGCGACCGCCTCGTCCCCGTCGAGAGAGGGTGACACCTCGGGCGCCGAGCGTCACGAGCCGACGTCGACCCCCTCGTCGTGCCGCACCGGGGTGCCGACCACGCCGTGCAGGTGGCAGGCGGCGACGTGGTCGGGGGCGGCGCCGACCGGCTGCAGGGCCGGGTCGACGTCCGGACACGGCTCGAACACGTACGGGCAGCGGGTGCGGAACCGGCAGCCGCTGGGCACGTTCGCCGGCGAGGGGACGTCGCCGCCCAGCACGATCCGCCGGCGGGAGCGCTCCAGCGCCGGGTGCGGCACCGGGACGGCGGACAGCAGCGCCTGCGTGTACGGCATCTGCGGCTCCGCCCCCACCGCCGACGCGGGCCCGATCTCGACGATCCGCCCGAGGTACATGACGGCGATCCGGTCGGAGATGTGCCGGACGGCGGACAGGTCGTGGGAGATGAACAGCAGGGTGAGGCCGAGCCGGCGCTGCAGGCGGCGCAGCAGGTTGAGCACCTGAGCCTGCACGCTCACGTCCAGCGACGCGATGGCCTCGTCGCAGACCAGGAAGTCCGGCTCGCCGGCCAGGGCCCGGGCGATGCCCACCCGCTGGCGCTGCCCGCCGGAGAACTCGTGCGGGTAGCGCCCGGCCACCGCGGGATCCAGACCCACCAGCTCCAGCAGCTCACCGACCCGCTGGGCGCGCTCCCGGCGTCCGCCGTGCAGCCCGTGCACCTCGAGCGGCTCGGAGACGGTCTGGGCGACGGTGCGCCGCGGGTCGAGGGAGGCGAACGGGTCCTGGAACACCATGCCGGCGCGCCGGCGCAGCTGCCGCATCCGCCGGCGGTCGAGGGAGGTGACGTCGATGCCGTCGAAGGTCACCGTGCCCCCGGTGGGCGGCACCAGCCGCAGCAGCGCGTTGCCCAGGGTCGACTTCCCGCAGCCGGACTCCCCCACCAAGCCCAGCGTCTCCCCGCGGCGGATGTCGAGGTCCACCCCGTCGACGGCGCGCAGCACCCCGGCCGTACGGCGGCCGACGCCCTTCGCCCGGACGGGGAAGTGCACCTCCAGGCCGCGCGCGGACACCAGCACGTCATCCACGGGGCGCCTCCTCCGCACACCACGTCGCCGCCCGGTGCGGCAGCACACCCGTCGACGCGGCGACGACGGCCAGCGGCGGCTGCTGGGTCTCGCACCGCGGGTCCGAGCGCACCGGGCAGCGCGGCCAGAACACGCAACCGGGCGGCAGGTCGGTGGGTGCCGGTGGCACGCCCGGGACGGTGGTGAGGTCGGGCACCTCGCCGTCCACGGCCGGCGCGGCCAGGTCGGGCAGCGCGCCCAGCAGCCCGCGGGTGTAGGGGTGGGCCGGGTGCTCGAGGACGTCGTCCACCGTGCCGTCCTCCACGCAGCGGCCGCCGTACATCACGAGCACGCGGTCGGCGATGCCCGCCACCACCCCGAGGTCGTGGGTGATCCAGACGACCCCGGTGCCGTGGTCGGCCTGCAGCCGCTCCACCAGGTCGATGATCTGCGCCTGCACGGTCACGTCGAGCGCGGTGGTGGCCTCGTCGGCGATCAGGAGGGACGGCGAGTTCGACAGCGCGATCGCGATGACCACCCGCTGCCGCATCCCGCCGGAGAGCTCGTGCGGGTACCGGTCCAGCGTCCCCCGGGGGTCGGGCAGCCCGACCTCGCCGAGCAGCTCGGCGGCCCGGCGCCGCGCGTCGGCCTTGGAGACCTCCCCGTGCGCGCGGATGCCCTCGACCAGCTGCCGGCCGATGGTCAACACCGGGTTCAGCGACGTCATCGGGTCCTGGAACACCATGCCGATGCCGGGTCCGCGCACCTGGCGCAGCCGCTCGGGCGGCATCGTCAGCAGGTCCTCGCCGTGCAGCAGCGCCCGGCCGGTGACCGTGGCGGAGCGGGCCGGCAGCAGCCCGAGCAGGGCCAGCACCGAGACGCTCTTACCGCTGCCGGACTCGCCGACCACGGCGACGGTCTCCCCCTCGCCCACCGAGTAGCTCAGCCCGTTGACCACCGCCGCCGGCCCGCGCGGCGTCCGCAGGCGCACCCGCAGGTCCTCGACCTCGAGCAGGGTCACCGCCCACCCCCGGACATGAGCGTGCGCTGCCGCGGGTCCAGGACGTCGCGCAGCCCGTCGCCGAGCAGGTTGAAGCACAGCACGGTCAGGAAGATCGCCATCCCCGGGAAGAAGGCCAGCCACCAGGCCAGGTCGATGTAGCCGCGCCCCTCGGCCAGCATCAGCCCCCACGCCGGGTTGGGCGGCTGGGTGCCCAGCCCGAGGAAGGACAGCGCCGCCTCGGCCAGGACGGCGAACGCCAGGCTGATCGAGGTCTGCACGATGATCGGCGGCGCGGCGTTGGGCAGCACGTGCCGCGTGAGCAGCCGCAGGTCGGAGGCCCCGACCGACCGGGAGGCTCGCACGTACACCTCCTCGCGGACGCCGAGCACGCTGGCGCGGGTGACGCGGGCGAAGACCGGGATGTAGACGATCCCGATCGCCAGGGCGGTGTTGCCGGCGCCCGGGCCGCGGACAGCGAGCACGGCGATCGCCAGGAGCACCGCCGGGAAGGCGAAGAGGACGTCCATGGCCCGCATCAGGACGTCGTCCACCCAGCGGCCGTAGAACCCCGCGAGCAGCCCGGCGAGGCTGCCGACGACGAGCGCGAACGCGACGGCGAGGAAGCCGACCCGCAGCGAGACGCCGGCACCCAGGATGACCCGGCTGAATATGTCCCGGCCGAGGTCGTCGGTGCCGAACGGGTGCTCCAGGCTCGGCGACTGCAGCCGGTCGGCAACGGAGATCTCGTTGGGGCCCGATGGCGCCAGCGTCTCGTCGAAGACCGCGACGAGGACCAGCAGCAGCAGGAGCACGGCGGAGACGGCGGCCGACGGGTTGCGCGCCAGCAGCCCGAGGGTCTCCTGCCAGCGCGGGCGCGCCCGGCGCGGAGCGGGGGCCGGCGCCGCCGACGACCACGCCGTGGCGTCCGGCGCCGCCGACGACCACGCCGTGGCGTCCGGCGCCGCCGACGACCGCGCCGGGGCGTCCGGCTCCGCCGGCGACCGCGGCGCCGGCCCGGGGGTGGGGGCGGCGGCGCTCATCGGCGGATCCGCGGGTCGATGGCGGTGTAGAGCAGGTCGACCACCAGGTTGATCAGCAGGAACACCACCGCGAACAGCAGGATCGCCCCCTGCAGGACGGGGTAGTCGCGGGCCTGGACCGCCTGCAGCGCCAGCTGTCCGAGCCCGGGCCAGGAGAACACGATCTCCACGACGACCACCCCGGAGAGCAGGTAGGCCAGCTGCACGCCGGTGACGGTGACCAGCGGCAGCAGGGCGTTGCGCAGCGCGTGCCAGGTGAAGACCTGCCGGCCCGGCAGCCCCTTGGCCTGCGCCGTCCGGACGTGGTCGGAACCGAGCGCCTCCAGCACGCTGGACCGGACGAAGCGGGTGATGACCGACCCGGACACCACGCCGGTCACCACGGCAGGCATCACCAGCCGCTCCAGCCAGCCCAGCGGGTCCTCGCTCAGCGGCACGTAGCCGCCCGAGGGCAGCCAGCCCAGCGTCCCGGAGAAGACGAGGATGAGCACGATCGCCATCCAGAACTCCGGGACCGAGATGCCGATCTGGCTCAGCACGGTGGCGATCCGGTCGACGACCGACCGGGGTCGTAGCGCCGACAGGATGCCGAGCGGGACGGCGATCAGCAGCGCGACGAGGATCGAGGCGAACGCCAGGGTCAGCGTCGCGGGCAGCCGCTCGGCGATCAGCGAGGTCACGGTGTCGCCGCTGCGGAAGCTGACCCCGAGGTCCCCGCTCAGGGCCCGGCCCAGCCAGCCGGAGAACTGCGCGAGGAGCGGCTGGTCGAGCCCCGACCGCTCGCGCAGGGCGTCGTAGGTCTCCTGTGAGAAACGTGTGCCGAGCGCCAGCCGCACCGGGTCGCCGGGCACGAGGTGGACCAGCGCGAACACGATCACGCTCACCCCCGCCAGCACCACCACCGACTGCCCGGTGCGGCGGAGGAGGTACCCGGTCAGGGCAGCTCCACGGTCTCGAAGTTGATCGCCTTGTCCGCCCGGATCTGGTAGCCGGACAGGCCCGGCGCCCAGGCCTGCACCACGTCGGGGTTGTACAGGTACAGGTAGGAGACGTCGTCGACGATGAGCTGCGCCGCCTGGTCGTAGATCGCCTTGCGGGCGTCCGGGTCGGTCTCGGCGGCACCGGCCGCGAGCAGCTGGTCGACCTGCGGGTTGCTGTAGCCCTGGTAGTTGTTCGACCCGCCGGTCTTGTGCTGCTCCTCGTAGTAGGCGGCCGGGTCGAGGTTGCCCAGCCAGCCGAGCAGGAAGGCGTCGTAGTCGCCCTTGCCCTGCCGGTCCAGCCAGGTGGCGAAGTCCAGGGTCTCGATCTCGACGGTGATGCCGACCTGCTCGAGCTGGCCGGCGACCACCTGCGCGGCGGTGACAGTCTCCGGGTACTCGTCGGTGACCATCAGCCCCATCGTCAGCGGCGTCTGCACGCCGGCCTGCTGCAGCAGCTGGCGGGCCTGGTCGGGGTCCGGGGAGAACGGCGCGTAGTCGGAGTGGAAGAAGCTGTCCTGGGGGATCGCCGTCTGGTTGGGCTGGGCGGCGCCGAACCACGCCGCCTCGGCGACGGCCTCGCGGTCGACGGCGAAGGAGATCGCCCGCCGCACGTCCCGGTTGTCGAACGGCGGCCGGGCGTAGTTCATGGACATGTACCAGGAGTCCACGCTCGGCGTCGTCTGCAGTTCGACGGTGTCGTCGCCCTGCAGTGACTCGATCTGCTGCGGCGGGATGTTGTCGGTCCACTGCACCTCGCCGTTCTGCAGCGCGGTCAGCGCGGCGGCCGGCTCGGTGATGTATCGGAACTCGACGCCGTCGATGCTCGGCGCCCCACCCCAGTAGTCCTCGTAGGCGGTGAGCACGGTGCTGCTCGCATCCGAGCTCTCCAGCCGGAACGGCCCGGTGCCGATCGCCTCGGTGGTCAGGTCCAGCTCGTCGGCGGCGCCCTCTGGGATGATCGACATCCCCTTGAAGGCGCCGATGCGCTCGAGCAGGTTCGGCGTCGGCTGGGTCAGGGTGATGACGACGGTCTGCGGCCCGTCGGCCGCCACGGACTCGACGTTGGCGAACCGGTAGGCGTTGCTCAGGTCCTCGTCGATGATCCGGTTGTAGGAGTAGACGACGTCGGCGGAGTCGAACTCGCTGCCGTCGTGGAAGGTGACGCCCTCCCGGAGTGTGAACGTCCAGGTCAGGTCGTCCTCGCTGGTCGCCCACTCCGTCGCCAGGCTCGGCTCCATCGTGAGGTCCTCGGGGTTCGGGACGACGAGGGTGTCGTAGACGTTCTCCAGCACCTGGAAGCTCGCGTACGCGTTGGTCGAGTGCGGGTCGAACTGGTCCGGCTGGGCGCTGACCGCGGCCGCCAGCACGTCGTCCCCGCCACCGCCGCCCCCACCGGTGTCGACGCTCTCGCCGCCCCCTCCGCAGGCGCCGAGCACCAGCGCTCCGGCGGCGAGCAGGGGCAGGAGTCGGTTCGTGCGCAAGGGGACCTCCGGCAGGCTGGGCAGTTGCGACCTGCACCGACCCTGCTACCGTCCGGCCGACCTCGCAGGTCGGGACGGTGATCGTTGCCTCTCCGCAACACGAGCGGCCGCCGGCCTCGGGTGGGACGACGGCCGCTGAGACCGTTGATCACGGGGTTCTCACGGTGGGACACGCCGGCGTGCGCGTGTCGTCGAGCACCACCCCCGGGATCGACACGAGAGGGCAGGCCCGCCTCGGTGAGCAGCTCGGTGATGCGCAGCGCGGTCAGCCTTCCCCGCAGGTGGCCCGCCGGAGGTCCTCGAGATCGCACTTCGGCACCCGGTCCATCGTCAGCAGCCCGTTGACCTCCTGGTAGGTGTCGGTCAGCTGCGTCCAGCAGGCCCCGGCCAGCGCGTCGGTGGCGCGCACCGCCGCCCACTGCTCGCGGTACCGCACGAGGAGGTCCTCCGGCGACGAGGCGTCGGCGTACCCCCACGCCTCGGTGCGATCCCCGGCGTCGGGCCGGCCGCGCAGCGCCGCCGCGTTGAGCGAGATCCCGCCGAACTCCGACAGGACGACGGCGCGACCCGCGGTGCCCGCCCTCTCCAGGTCGGCGAGGCGGCCGTCCTCGCGCCGGCCGGTGGCGGCCCGCTCCAGGTCCGGCTGCGTGCGGTAGCGGTCGGCCAGCCCGGCCGGGTCCTGCCGGTAGTCGTGGATGCCGAGCACGTCGCCGCCGAGGGCCTCCCAGCCGTCGTTGGCCGACACCGGCCGCGTGCCGTCCAGGGCGTCGGCCTGCGCCGCGAGCGCCCGGATGAGCGCCCGCTGCCGCGGATCGCTCTCCGCCTCGGGCACGCCCCACGACTCGTTGAGCGGCACCCACGTCACGACGCTGGGGTGCCCCCGGTGGGCGGCGACGACCTCCGGCCACTCCCGGAGCAGGCGGGCGGCGGCCGTGGGGCCGGGGCGGTACGCCGAGGGCATCTCCGCCCAGACCAGGAGCCCCATCCGGTCGGCCAGGGCGAGGTAGCGGGGGTCCTCGGTCTTCTGGTGCTTGCGCGCGCCGGTGAAGCCGAGGGCGCGGGTGAGCTCCAGGTCCCGCCGCAGCGCTCCGACGTGGGGCGGGGTGGCTCCGGTGTCGGGCCAGTAGCCCTGGTCGAGGACCAGCCGCAGCCACGCCGGGCGGCCGTTGAGCAGGAACCGCCCGTCGTCGACCTCCATCGAGCGCAGCGCGGTGTAGCTGCGCACCTCGTCGAGGATCTCCCCGCCCCCGGCGACCAGGGCGAGGTCGGCGTCCAGCAGCGTGGGCGAGCCGGGCTCCCACAGCAGCGCCCCGCGGTCGTCGAAGCCGCCGTCCCCCACCTGGACGGTCCGCTCGACGACCGCACCGTCCACCCGGACGACGTCGTCGACCAGCAGCCGCTCCCCCGCGCGCAACCGCAGGTGCAGCCGCGCGCCGGTCACCGGGACCGACAGCTCCACCCGGACGTCGACGCGCAGCGTCCGCGGGTCCCCACGCCACTGCACGTCGGCGATGTGCTCCCGGGACACCTGCTCCAGCCAGGCGGTGCGCCAGATGCCGGTGGTGCGCGGGTACCAGATCTCGTGCGGCTCGTCCCGCCACTCCTGCTTGCCCCGCGGCGCCTCGAGGTCCAGCGGGTCGTCGTCGGCCCGGACGACCAGGTCGGCCCCGTCGCCGAGGGCGTCGGTGACGTCGACACTGAACGCGGTGTAGCCGCCCTCGTGGTGCGCGACGTGGGCGCCGCCCACCCAGACGTCGCAGACCCGGTCGACGGCACCGAGGTGCAGCACCGTGTGGCGATCGCCGCCCGGAGCCGGCAGCGGCCGGCGATACCAGGCGCGGTTGAGCAGGCCCTTCCAGTGCACGCCGCTGGCCGGCGTCTCGGGGGCGTACGGCACCCGGATGCGCCGGTCGAACGCGATCCCGCCGGGCGTGCCGGTCCGCTCCGGGTCGGCGGCGAACTCCCACTCCCCGTCCAGGGACGTCCAGGGGCGGCGCAGCAGCGGGCGCGGGTGCTCGGTCGGGTCCATCGGGTCCACGTCCCCACCTCACCGGAGTCGGCGTCCCCGCGCAGCCCCGATTGCCCGAGTTGATCATCGCCGAGTGGCTGCCCGGCACGCCGACCACGACCGCCATCCGCCGATGATCACGGCGCCGCTCAGAGGGGGCGGACCGTACCCCGCAGGTGCTCGGTGCCGGCCACCGCGTTGCGGAGCGCGAGGTCCCAGCCGCCGTCGGCCGGCGCGGTCGCCAGCGTGACCGTCGACGGCAGGAACACCGGCTTGCGGAACGCCACGTCGGCGGTCAGCGCCTCGGGCAACCGGCCCTCCAGCGCCGCCAGCGCCCGCGCCTCGAGCCACATGCCGTGCGCGATGGCGCGCTTGAAGCCGAACGCCTTCGCGGTCAGCCCCGACAGGTGGATCGGGTTCACGTCGCCGGACACCCCGGCGTAGCGCCGGCCGGCGTCGGCGGGCACCCGCCAGTGCACCGCGCCGTCCGGCAGCGCGCCGCCGCCCACCTCGACGTCGGCGTCGGGCGCGCCCTCGGGGGCGGTCGCACCGCGGGCCAGGTAGGTCGACCGGCCGCGCCAGACCTCGACCCCGGCGGCGGACACCGAGGCGCACAGGTCCACGGTGGCCCCGCTGCGGTGGCGGGCGAACCGCTCGGCCCAGACCTCCAGGTCCAGGGCCTCCCCCAGCCCGATGGGGCGCAGCGCGTCGATCCGGTTGCGCACGTGCACCAGGCCCGGCAGCGCGAGTGGGAACGCGCGGTCGGCCATCAGCGCCACCTGCAGCGGGAAGGTCAGCACGTGCGGGTGGGTCACCGGCAGGGCGCCGGTGAGCCCGAACCCGCAGACCCGCGCGTAGGCGGCGACGTCCGCGGGATCGGCGACCACCCCGGTCCGGGCCAGCCGGGTGTCCGGCAGCGCGCCCCCGCGTCCCCGCGCGGTCGCCGCCGCCCGCGCGAACAGCGCCGCCGTCGACGGCGCCTCCTCCAGTTCCCTGCGCGTCATCACGCCCCCAGCATCGACTGGCCGCACACCCGCACCACCTGGCCGTTGACCGCCGCGACCCCCGGTGAGGCCAGCCAGGCGATCGTCTCGCCGACGTCGACGGGCAGACCACCCTGCTGCAGGGAGTTGATCCGCGACCCGATCCCCCGGGTGCCCAACGGCATCCTCGCCGTCATCTCGGTGACGATGAAGCCCGGCGCGACCGCGACGGCGGGGCGGGGCAGCCCGAGCCGCTCGGTGATCGTCGCCCCGAGGCCCGAGGCAGCGAAGTCGCGGTACCGGTCACTCACGAGGTGGTTCCTCCCAGAAAGCGTCGGTTTCCGCGGAAACCGACGAGTGAGCGGCGTCGGTTTCCGCGGGAACCGACAGAGGGGTCAGGACTCGAGGATCGCGACGACGCCCTGGCCGCCGGCCGCGCAGATGGAGATCAAACCGCGCCTGCCCCGGCCGGCCTCGTGCAGCAGCTTCGCCAGCGTCGCGACGATGCGGCCGCCGGTCGCGGCGAACGGGTGCCCGGCGGCCAGCGACGAGCCGTTGACGTTCAGCTTCGACCGGTCGATCGGCCCCAGCGGTGCGTCGAGGCCGAGCTTCTCCCTGCAGAACGACGGGTCCTCCCAGGCCTTCAGCGTGGCGAGCACGGTGGAGGCGAAGGCCTCGTGGATCTCGTAGAAGTCGAAGTCCTGCAGCGTGAGGCCGTTGCGGGCCAGCAGCACCGGGACGGCGTGGGCCGGGGCCATGAGCAGCCCCTCACCGGCGTGCACGTGGTCGACCGCGGCGGTCTGGGCGTCGACGAGATGGGCCAGCACCGGCAGGTCGTGCGCCGCGGCCCACTCGTCGGAGGCCAGCAGGACGGCGGAGGCGCCGTCGGTGAGCGGGGTCGAGTTGCCCGCGGTCATCGTGGCGCCCTCACCCTTCCCGAAGACGGGCGTGAGGGCGGCCAGCTTCTCCACCGAGGTGTCCGGCCGCAGGTTCTGGTCGCGGGCCAGGCCGAGGTACGGGGTGACCAGGTCGTCGAAGAAGCCGCGGTCGTAGGCGGCGGCGAGGTTGCGGTGCGACGCGACGGCCAGCTCGTCCTGCTCATGGCGGCCGATCCCCCACTCCTTCGCGGTGATCGCCGCGTGGTCACCCATGGCCAGGCCGGTGCGCGGCTCGGCGTTGCGCGGCGCCTCGGGCACGAACATCCCCGGGCGCACGCCGGCGAGGGCCTTGAGCCGCTGCTGCACCGTCCTGGCGTTGCTGAGCGTGATCAGCACACGGCGCATCTCGTCGTGGATCGCCAGCGGGGCGTCGGAGGTGGTGTCGGCACCACCGGCGATGCCCGACTCGATCTGGCCGAGGGCGATCTTGTTGGCGACCAGGATCGCCGCCTCCAGCCCGGTGCCGCAGGCCTGCTGGACGTCGTAGGCGGGCGTGGTGGCCGCCAGCCGGGAGCCGAGGACGGACTCGCGGGTCAGGTTGAAGTCGCGCGCGTGCTTGAGGACGGCGCCGGCGACGACCTCGCCCAACAGCTGGCCCTGCAGGCCGAAGCGGGCGACCAGCCCGTCGAGGGTGGCCGTGAGCATGTCCTGGTTGGAGGCGGAGGCGTAGGCCCCGTTCGACCGGGCGAACGGGATGCGGTTGCCGCCGACGATCGCGGCCTGTCGCGTCTGCGGAGCCATGGGAGACCTCCCGGGTCGCTGCCGGACGGCAGAAATGGCCATTTCTGCCCTGTGCGCGGTACTCACGGTACTGGGTACCTTGGGTATCGTGGAACTCGGAGAATCGGGAGGACGCCGGCGCGACCGCCGGGACTCCCGCTGGGACGACCACCGCCGCGCCCGGCGCGAGCAACTGGTCGACGCGACCCTCGCCGCCGTCGGCCGGCACGGGGCCGGCGTGGGCATGGACGAGATCGCCGCCGCGGCCGGCACCAGCAAGGCCGCCGTATACCGGCACTTCGCCGACCGCACCGAGCTGCACGTGGCCGTCTGCGCACGGGTCGCCGCGCAGCTCACCGCCAAGCTGCGCGAGGCGATCACCTCGAGCACCGGGCCCCGGCAGATGGTCGCCGCCGCCGTCGACACCTACCTGGCGTTCCTCGAGGCCGACCCCGAGGTCTACCGCTTCGTCGTCCACCGGCCGGCCGGCGACCGTCCCTCGGCCCCCGACCCCATCGGCACCCTGTCCGACCTGGTCGGCGACCAGGCCGCGGCCCTGGTCGCCGTCGCCTTGGAACAGGCCGGCCGCGACCCCGCCGCCGCCGCGCCCTGGGGCCACGGCCTCGTCGGGCTGGTCCGCTCCGCCGCCGACTGGTGGCTGCAGGCCGACCGCCCCATGGCGCGGGCCGACCTCGCCGCCCACCTGACCGATCTCGCCTGGGCCGGCCTGTCCGGCGTCGTCCCCGAGGAGGACCAGAAGTGACATCGAACCTGCCGACCGCCGTCGACCCGCGGGCCCTGACCGAGGTGCTCGACGGCCGGTGGGCGCACGTCCGCCGCGACGCCCGCGAGCACCTGCACGACCCCGGACTGCTGCCCGTCTACGGCGAGAGCGTCGCCGAGGCGCGCGAGCGGGTGACGCGGGTGGCGCGGGTGCTCGCGGAGTCCGGCCGCGTGGCGCTCGGGTTCCCCAAGGAGTACGGCGGGGCGGACGACGCGGGCGGAGCGATCGTCTCGGTGGAGATGCTGGCCTTCCAGGACCTGTCGGTGATGGTGAAGGCCGGCGTCCAGTGGGGTCTGTTCGGCGGCGCCGTCCAGCTGCTCGGCACCGAGCGGCACCACGCCGCGTACCTGCGCGACATCATGAGCTTCGACCTGCCCGGCTGCTTCGCGATGACCGAGACCGGCCACGGCTCCGACGTCCAGCAGCTGCGGACGACGTGCACCTACGACCCCGCGACGCAGACGTTCGACCTGCACACGCCGCACGAGGCCGCCCGCAAGGACTACATCGGCAACGCGGCGAGGGACGGCCGGATGGCGGTCGTCTTCGCCCAGCTGGTCACCCAGGGCGAGGGCCGCGGCGTGCACGCCTGGCTGGTGCCGATCCGCGACGAGCAGGGCAACCCGCTGCCCGGCGTCACGATCGGCGACGACGGCCCCAAGGCCGGGCTCAACGGCGTCGACAACGGCCGGCTCAGCTTCGACCACGTGCGCGTGCCGCGCGAGATGCTGCTGGACCGCTACGGGCAGGTCGCCGAGGACGGCGCGTACACCAGCACCATCGAGCACGAGACCCGCCGCTTCTTCACCATGCTGGGCACGCTGGTCCGCGGCCGGGTCAGCGTCGGCGGATCGGCGTCGTCGGCCACGAAGCTCGCCCTCGACATCGCCGTCCGCTACGGGGAGGTGCGCCGCCAGTTCACCGCTCCCCGCGGGGACCGCGAGGTCGCGATCAACGACTACCTGGCGCACCAGCGCAAGCTGCTCCCCGCCCTGGCCGCCACCTACGCGTACACGTTCGCGCAGGAGGAGCTGGTCAGCACGATGCACGACGTCCAGGGGGCGGACCAGGTCGACGAGCGGGCGCAGCGGGAGCTGGAGTCCCGCGCCGCCGGACTCAAGGCCGCCCAGACCTGGCACGCCACCCGCACCATCCAGCTGTGCCGGGAGGCCTGCGGCGGCGCCGGCTACCTGCAGGAGAACCGGCTGCCGCACCTCAAGGCCGACACCGACGTCTTCACCACCTTCGAGGGCGACAACACCGTCCTGCTGCAGCTGGTCGCCAAGGGGCTGCTCACCGGCTACCGCGACGCCTTCGGCTCCCTCGACGGGTGGGGCCGGGTCGGGTTCGTCGCCGACATGGTCCGCGAGACCGTGCTGGAGCGGACCGCGGCCCGCGGGCTCATCGCCCGGCTGGTCGACGCCGTCCCCGGCCGGGACGACGAGGTGCCGATGCTCGACCGCGGCTGGCAGCTGAAGGTGTTCGAGGACCGCGAGAAGCACACCCTCGAGAGCGCCATCCGCCGGCTGCGCCGGGGCGCGGCCACCGCATCGAGCGCCACGCCCGCCCCCGACCCGTTCGACGTCTTCAACGACGTCCAGGACCACGTGCTGCAGGCCGCGCAGGCGCACATCGACCGGATCGTGCTCGAGGCGTTCGTCGCCGGCATCGAGCGCACCACGGACGACGCCGCCCGCGCCCTGCTCGACCGCCTCTGCGACCTCTACGCGTTGTCGACCGTCGAGGCGCACAAGGGCTGGTTCCTGGAGCACGGCCGGCTGACCGCCCCCCGGGCCAAGGCGCTCACCGCCACGGTCAACGCGCTGCTCAGGGAGCTGCGGCCGTACATGGTGACCCTGGTCGACGCCTTCGCCATCCCGGAGGACTGGAAGGGCGCGGCGATCCTCCGCGAGGAGGCGGCCCGCCAGGAGGCGATGCACGCTCACGACACGACGACCCACGACACCGTCCTGCCCGCGGGGACGGCGACGGCCGTGGAGGTCCCACCCGGCCAGTGAGGCCGCCGCTCCCCTCCCGTTCCCCCGCCGTCCCCCCTGCCTCCCCCCGCTCCGCCCCGCCCGCCTGGCCCCTCCCCTGCTCGCCTCCCGTTGCGGGGCGAGGGGCGCGGGCGCAGGGCGGGGTGGAGGGGGCGAGGCGAGGGGCGCGGGGAGCCGCTCAGCGGGCCGGTGGGCGCGGGAAGCCGCCGACCAGCTGCTCGAAGGCGTGCGCCACCTTCAGCGGCGTGGTGTCCTCGAACCGGCGGCCGACCAGCATCATCCCGACCGGTAGGCCCTGCGAGAGCCCCGCCGGGACGCTCGTGGCCGGGTGGCCGCTGACGTCGAACGGCGCGCAGTTGACGATCATCTCCAGCGCGCGGGCCACCCGGGTCTCCAGCGGGTCGTCCGGCGCCGGGATCTCCGGGGCGACCATCGGCACGGTGGGCATCACCAGCAGGTCGACGTCGGCGAGCGCGGCGTCGTACTGACGGCGGACCTCGGTCGCCAGGTTCCGGGCCATCGCGTAGTGCCGGGTCTGCTCCATCTCGTAGGACCACCGCCCGGCCAGCGCCACCGCGGTGACCGTCGGCGACCACTGGTCGACCACCTCGCGCCGCTGCCGCCCGTAGTGGGCGACCAGGTCCGGGTCGTAGCGGCCCTCGTAGTTCCAGCCGTAGGCGTTGCCCTCGATCATCTGCACCGTCGCGCCGTCGGTGGCGATGACGTTCCAGACGTGCAGCGCGTGCCGGTGCCACGGCAGGTCGAGGTCGACCACCTCGATGCCGAGCTCCCCCAGCCGCTGCGCGGCGGCCCGGACGGTGTCGTCCACACCGGGCTCGGAGAGCTCCTCCCAGCCGAAGCCCTGCGCGACCACCCCCACCCGCAGCCCCGCGACGTCCCCGCCGAGGGCGGCGGCGTACTGCTCGGGGGCGAGGCCGGCCGGCTGGCGGGGGTCGTGGCCGTCCCGGCCGGCGAGGACGTCGAGCATCGCGGCGGCGTCGGCGACCGTGCGCGTCATCGGGCCGAGGTGGTCGAGGGTCAGCTCGATCGGGAACGCCCCGGTGTAGGGCACCAGGCCGTGTGTGGGCTTGTGGCCGACGATGCCGGAGAACGCCGCCGGCATGCGGATCGAGCCGCCCTGGTCCCCGCCGACGGCGAGGTCGACCTCCCCGGCGGCCACGAGCGCGGCGCTGCCGCTGGAGCTGCCGCCCGTCGTCCGGGACGGGTCCCACGGGTTGCGCACCGGGCCGGTGACGGAGGTGTGGCTGCCCCCGGAGAAGCAGAGGTCCTCGCAGACGGACTTGCCCGCGACCGTCGCGCCGGCCGCCAGCAGCCGGGTGACCACGGTGGCGTCCTCCCGGGGGACGAAGCCCTCGACGGTGCGCGAGCCGTTCATCATCGGGACGCCGGCGACCTCGACGTTGTCCTTGACCGCCACCGTCCGGCCGGCCAGTGGCCCCTCGGCGGCCCCGCGGATCTCGGTGGTCACGTACCAGGCGCCCAGCGGGTTGTCGGCGTCGGACGGACGGCTGCTCGGCCGGTCCTCCGGCGCCTGCGGGGCGATGCCGGCGTAGAGCTCCTCGACCGCGTCGTAGGAGCTGAGGAACGCGGCGACGATCGGCGTGTAGGACGCCACGTCCTCCGCACTGGGCTTCATGCCGTAGCTGGCCGCGAGCGCGGCGACCTCGTTCTCGTCCGGCGGGCGTACGGGCACGGCGACCTCCAGGGCAGCGGCGGGTGTGCTCGCAAGCTAGCGACGACGCCGCCGTCCTGTCACCGGGAACCGGACCGTACCCGCGGGCCGGGGAGAATGCCGGCCCGTGGAGACGATTGCCGCGGTGGCCGAGACGCTGCGGGTGCCGGCCCCCGTCGACCTCGCCGCGATCGTCGTCGGCGCGCTCACCGGCGGCCTGCTCGCCGCCCGCGAGGGCTTCGCGGTCTCCGGCGTCCTGCTGCTGGCCGTCAGCGGCGGGCTCGGCGGCGGGCTCATCCGCGACGTCCTGCTGGCGCAGGGCCCGCCCGTGGCGCTGACCAACCCGGCCTACCTGCCCACGGTGGCGATCACCGCGATGGTCACCTTCTACTTCTCCGGCTGGCTGTCCCGGCTGACCGCGCTGCTGGTCGGGCTCGACGCGGTCACCCTGGGCTTCTTCACCGTGATCGGCGCGCAGAAGGCCCAGCTCGTCGGTCTCTCCAGCGCCGCGGTCGTGTTCGTCGGCACCGCGACCGCGGTGGGCGGCGCCCTGATCCGCGACGTGTTGCTGGCCCAGCGGGCCGAGATCGTCCAGCCCGGGCCCTACAACGCGGTGGCGGCGCTGCTGGGCGCCACCGCCCTCACCATCCTGTCCGGGCCGCTGGGGATGGACCCGATCCCGGTGGCGGCGCTGGTCATCGTGCTGGTGGCCGCGCTGCGCGTGCTGTCGGTGTGGCGCGGCTGGGAGGCGCCGGTGGCCCTCGACCTCCCGCTGCGGGCCCGCAGCCGGCTCGGTCGCGTGCGCGGGGCCCGGCCGCCGGGCCGCCGCACGAAGCTGCGGCGCCGCGACCGCACCTGAGGGAGGGCCCCGCCCTCCACCCCCTGGCAGGAGGACCCCGTCCTCCTCACCGGTCGACGCCGGCCTCCGGGTTCACCTCGGGTGCGGGCTCGATGCCCGGCGGCAGGATCTGCGGGCCGGCCTCGGCCGGCCGGGGCTCGGTCTGGGTGTGCAGGCGGACGGCGAGCAGGGCGACGTCGTCCTCCGCGTCCGGCAGGAACAGCCGCTCGAGCACGAGGTCGCAGAGGGCCTCCAGCGGCAGGTCCGCGTACTCGCACAGCACCGCCAGCAGCGCGTCGGTGCCGGCGTCGAGGTCCCAGCCGCGGCGCTCGACCAGCCCGTCGGTGTAGAGGAACACGGTCGAGCCGGCCGGGAGGTCCACCAACCGGTCCGACCGTGGCGTCGACGGGTCCACCCCGAGCAGCAGGTCCGCGGGCAGCCCGTCGAGGACCCGCACCTCCCCGTCGGGGGAGAGGACCACCGGGGGCGGGTGTCCCGCGCTCGACCAGCGCAGGCGGGTCCGGTCCAGCCGCAGGTCGGCGTCCTCCTGCTCCAGGCGCGCGACCAGCGAGGTGGCCACGGTGTCCAGGGCGAGCCCGCGGATGGCGCGGTCGAGCTCGGCCAGCACCTGCGACGGCGCGGCGCCGCTGGAGTAGCTGATGCCCCGCAGCAGGCCGCGCAGCTGCCCCATGGCCGCCGCGGCCCGGCTGTCGTGGCCGACGACGTCGCCGATGGCCAGCACGGTGGCGCCGCCGGCCTCCAGGAACGCGTCGTACCAGTCGCCGCCGATCTCCGCGCCCGCCGCGGCCGGCACGTACCGGACGACGATCTCGCAGTGGTCCGGCTCCGGCGGGGCGGTGAGCATGCTGTGCTGCAGGGCGTCGGCCAGCACGCGCTGCTGCCCGTAGAGGCGGGCGTGGTGCAGGGCCAGCCCGGCCCGCCGGCCCACCTCCACGGCGGTGTCGATCTCGGCCTGGGCGTGCGGCGCCCTGCCCGGGCCGCCGAACAGCCCGAGCGCCCCGAGGGTCTGGCCGCGGGCGACGAGCGGGACGATCACGCCCGAGGCGACGCCCAGCCGGTCCAGCAGCTGCCGCGTGGCCGCCTCGGGCAGGGCGGCCTCGATGCGCGCCACGTCGATCTCCGGCAGCACCAGCGGCCGGCCGGTACGGGTCACGACGCGGGCCGCCGCCTGCTCCGTCATCACCGTGACCATCGAGTGCACGTACAGCTCGAGCTCTGCCCGCAGCGCCGGGTCACGGTGCGCCGAGGCCATCTCGTGCATGCGGCCCTGCTCGTCGGTGACCACCAGCCAGCACCAGTCCCCGAGGGTCGGGACGACGAGGTCGGCGAGCTGGCCGACCTGCTGGCTGATGTCGAGGCTGCCCGACAGCACCCGCCCGGCGTCGGCGAGCAGCTGCAGCCGGGAGTTGGCCGCGGCCATCGCGGCGACGGCCTCGGCGCGGACCCGGTCGGCCTGCAGGCGGGACGTGGTGAGCGCGATCTGCGCGGCGAACGCCTCGAGCAGCTCGACGTCGGGCTCGGTGAAGCTGTGCTCGGTGGTCCAGACGACGGTGAAGCTGCCGATCAGCCGGCCCTCGACGCGCAGCGGGAAGGTCGCCAGCGCACGGGTACCCAGCACATCGTTGATGCCGGCGAGCCGCGGGAACCGCGCCTCGGCCGACGCCGCGTCGGCGAACAGCATCCGCTCCCCGTGCTCGGCCACGTACTGGATGGGGAGCTCGTCGTCGTCCATCGGGACGCCGCCCGGCGGCAGGACGACGTCGGCCTCGGTGGCCACCACCTCGAGGATCCGGCGGGTGAGGTGCAGGTAGAGCCGGCCGTCCTCCGGGTCGCGGGTGGCCAGGCCGATCGCGTCCGCGCCGAGCACACGCGCGCCGCGGAGCGCGATCTCGGCCAGCTGCGGGATGCGGGTGGCGTTGGCCAGCTCGGCGGCCACCTCCGCGATCGCCGCGGCCCGCTGCACCGCCGACATGCGCCGCGCCGCCTCCTCGCGGGCGGCGGTGACGTCGATGACCGTGCCCAGTACCCGCACCGGTTCGCCGCGCGGGTCGGTGATCACCCGGCCGCGGGACACCGTCCACACGACACCGCCGTCGACCCGGCACATCCGCGCCTCGATCATGAACGCCGAGCGCTGCGCGATCGCCGACCGCATGGCCTCGGCCACGGCGGCCTGGTCGTCAGGGTGCACGTGATCGGCCAGCACCTCCTCGAGCGAGTCGTGCTCGACGGCGCCGTCCAGACCGAAGAGGGCCGCGCAGCGCTCGTCCCAGCGCATCGCCCCGGTGCGCAGGTCCCGCTCCCAGATGCCGATGGAGCTGGCCTCCAGGGCGATGTCCAGCCGGGCCAGCGAGGTGCCGATCGCCGTCCGGGCGGCCGACAGCTCCAGCTCGGCGATCACCGAGGCCGCCAGCTGCTCCAGCAGCGCGGCGTCGTTGACCGACCAGGCGCGCGGCACGGGGTCGTACACGGCGAGGACGCCGACGACGTGCCCGGAGTCCGCGACCAGCGGCACGCCCAGGTAGGCGGCGACCTGGCCCGAGGTCACGGCCGGCAGGTCGGCCACCGCGGACAGCGCCGCGGCGTCGGGCACGACCAGCGGCGCCCCGCGGCGCACGGTGATCGCGGAGATGGCGCCGGTCAGCAGGGCCGGGCCGCCGATGACGCCCGGCGGCAGGCCGTACCCGCCGACGACGGTGTCCTGGTCGGTGAGGATGGTGACCTTGGCGTGACCGGCGCCCACCAGCCGGGCGGCCAGGGCGGAGAGCCGGTCGAAGGCGGCCGGGCCCGCGACCTCGACCAGCAGCCGGCGGGCGGCGGCGATGCGGTGGGGGTCGCGGAGGACGTCGACCCCCCGCGGCAACGGGGACGGCAACGGCGACGCCATGCTCTCCCCCTCCGCTGCTGCAGCGGACCCCGTGCGCTGACCGCGAGACTGGTCCATGCTGTCACGCTCGCCGGAGCCGCCCCCGGACCGGATCCCGGGCGCGTCACCGGTGTTGCTCCCCCACCGGGGTGAGCGCCCGCCACGGGCCGGTCAAGCCGTCCTCCGGGCGGGTCGATGGGGTCGGCATGTCGGTGACCCGCACGAGCACCCTCCCGGACTGCCGTCCGCTGCTCGCCGACCCCGACGACCTGACGCTGGTGTTCCAGCCGATCGTCGACCTGTCCGCCGCCCGGGTCGCCGGGTACGAGGCGCTGTCCCGCTTCCCGGGCACCGCGGGCCTCGACGTGTGGTTCGCCGCCGCGGCCGAGTGCGGCCGGGCCGCCGAGCTCGAGGCGCTGGCCATCACCAAGTCCCTGGCCGCCGTCCCGTTCCTGCCCGGCGACACGTTCCTGACCGTCAACGTCAGCCCCCACCTGCTCGGCACCGAGCCGGTGCAGGAGGCGCTGGCCACCCGCCCGGACCTCACCCGGGTCGTCGTCGAGCTCACCGAGCACACCCCCGTCGACGACCTGGTGGCCCTGCGCCGCCAGGCCGACGAGCTGCGCTCCCGCGGCGCGCTCATCGCCCTGGACGACGCCGGCTCCGGCTACTCGGGACTGCAGCAGATGGCCACCGTCCGGCCGCAGCTGGTCAAGCTCGACCGCGCGCTGGTGACCGGCATCGACACCGACCCGGTCCGCTCGGCGCTGACCGAGATGGTCGGCGAGTTCGCGGGCCGGATCGACGCCTGGCTGCTGGCCGAGGGGATCGAGACCACCGGTGAGCTGGCCGCCTCCATCCGCCTCGGGGTCCCGCTGGGCCAGGGGTGGGTGCTCGGCCGCCCGGGCCCCGACTTCGCCCCGCTGGCCCCGGAGGTCGTGCGGCTCGTGCAGACCCAGGTCGCCCGGGCGCGGCTGACCGACAGCGTGGCGAGCCTGCTGCGGCCGGTGCGCCAGTGCAGCGCGGGCGAGTCCACGCCCGGCGTCGCGCCGGCGGTGCTGGTGGGGGACCTGGGGAACCCGGTGGGGCTGCTGCTGGCCGACGCACGGACCGGCGCGACGTTCACCGCGCCGGTGTCGCTGCGGGTGCACCCGTCCGGGGGCGTCACCGAGACCCTGCAGCGAGCGCTGACCCGCCCACCGGCGCACCGTTTCGACCCCGTCGTCTGCACCGACCCCACCGGCACCGTCGTCGGCCTGCTGCGGGTCGAGGACCTCGCCTCGGCCGCCGCCGCGCGCTGAGAGACGCCCCCCTGCCCCGACCGCTCGCACGCCCGCGGCGGGGTCCTGCAGGAGAGCCACCGACCGCCCGCACGGGCGACCCGGCCGGCACCACCCGACAAGGAGTTCCCATGAAGACCTTCGCCTGCGGCGACGTCATCCCCGGCTGCAGCGCCCGCTTCTCCGCCGTCGACGAGGGCGGCATCCTCTCCGCCGTCGCCGGCCACGCCGCCGCCGACCACGGCGTCACCGACGTCACCCCGGAGCTGGTCGCGGCCGTCCGCAGTCACATCCGCGCGGCCTGACGCCGGGATGGAGGAGATCCGCGGGGAGGGTGACGCCCGCGGATCTCCTCCACCAGGTCAGGACGAGGCGTCGGTGAGCAGCTGCCGCTCGTCGTCGGTCAGCACGAGGTCCTGCATCGGCAGCAGGTCGGCCAGCTGCTCGACCGACCGGCCGCTGGCGATCGGCGCGACGACGGTCGGCTGGTCGGCCAGCCAGCGCAGCGCCACCGCCGCCCCCGGGACCCCGTGCGCCTGCGCCACCTCCTGCAGCGCGGCCAGCACGCGGTCGCCACGCTCGCCCACGTACACCGCCGCGCCCTTCGCCCGTGGCGAGTCGACCGGCTCCCCCGCCCGGTACTTGCCGGTCAGTAACCCCCTGGCCAACGCGTAGTACGGCAGCACGCCCAGCCCGCGCTCCGCGACGACGTCCCGCAGCTCCGCCTCGTAGGCCGGCCGCTCCATCAGGTTGTAGTGCGGCTGCAGCGCCGCGTAGCGGGTCAGGCCGAGCCGCTCGGACGTGTCCAGGGCCTCCGTCAGCCGCGTCGCCGAGTAGTTCGACGCCGCCACGTACCGGACCTTGCCCGCCTGCACCAGCTCGTCGAACGCCTGCAGCGTCTCCTCCAGCGGCGTCGTCCCGTCGTCGTAGTGGGCGTAGTAGAGGTCGATCCGGTCGGTCCGCAGCCGGCGCAGCGACCCCTCGGCCGCCGTGCGGATCGCCGCCGCCGACAGCGGGTGCTCCTTGTCCAGCGGCGAGGCCTTCGTCGCCACGACGACCCGGTCCCGGGCGCCGCGCGCGGCCATCCAGGCGCCGAGGATCTCCTCCGACCGCCCCTTCCCGTAGGACTCCGCGGTGTCCACGAACGGGGCCTCGGTGCTCGGCGTCGCGTCGGCGAAGCGGTCCAGCAGAGCGGCGGACGTCGCCTCGTCCGCCGTCCAGCCGAAGACGTTGCCGCCCAGGCAGAGGGCGCTGACGGTCAGGTCGGTCCCGGGGATCTGCGGCATGACCCCACGCTAGATGGAGGACCCTCCTGCCCCGTCGCCCGCAGGCTCGCGACGGGCCCTGCAGGAGGGCCGCGTCGCCGCCCGATCGGGTGGACCGATGGGGCGTGGGGACCCGTCCGACCCCCCTCTGTGGCGGATCGTCAGCCCGGCATGGCACCGTGCCCCCGGTCCGACCTCGGCCGATCCGCCGTGGTCGCACCACCCACAGACACTCTCGAGAGGAAGACCGTGAACAAGGCCGAACTCGTCTCCGCCATCGCCAAGCGGGCCGACGTGCCCGCCTCGACCGTCGACTCGGTGCTCGCCGGGCTCCAGGACGAGCTCGTCGACGCCATCACCCGCGGCGAGAAGGTCGCCGTCTCCGGCCTGCTGACCGTCGAGCGGACCCAGCGTTCCGCGCGGACCGGCCGCAACCCGCAGACCGGTGAGTCGATCGACATCCCCGCCGCCAACACCGTCAAGGTGACCGCCGGCTCGAACCTGAAGAAGGCCGCCAGCAACGTCCCCGTGTGACCGGCGGCGTCCCGGCGACGTCCCCGTGTGACCGGCGACGTCCCGGCGACGTCCCCGTGTGACCGGCGGCGTCGTGGTCTGATCGGTCGCGTCCGTGGCGACGTGCCGGTCCATCCGGAGCGTCCGTCGGGCCGGCGGCCGCACCCGTGTGGCCTGACTCACAGCGCCGTGGGTCAGGATGCGGGGCGGGCGCCGCCCGACGGCGGGCGCGCTGGCGAACGGAGGGCACGTGACGACGGCACTGCAGGTGGACACCGATCCGGCCGAGGTGGGCTTCGACCCCGGCCGCCTGGACCGCATCGACCGGCGGCTGGCCCGCTGGGTGGACGAGAGACGGATCCCGGGCTTCCTGGTGACCGTGGCCCGGCACGGCCGCCTGGTGCACGTGGGCCGCGCCGGCCACCGGGACGTCGAGGCCGGCCTGCCGGTGGAGACCGACACCCGCTGGCGCATCTACTCGATGACCAAGCCGGTGACCTCCGTCGCGGCGATGATGCTGTACGAGGAGGGCGCCTTCGAGCTCTCCGACCCCATCGCGACGTGGCTCCCGGAGTTCGCCGACACCCGCGTCTACGTGGCCGGGTCGGCGCTGAAGCCGGTGACCGCCCCGCAGACCGAGCCCATCCGGGTGTGGCACCTGCTCACCCACACCTCCGGTCTCACCTACGGCTTCCACAACGCCCACCCGGTCGACGCGATGTATCGGGCCGCCGGCCACGAGTGGGGCACCCCGGCCGGCGCCGACTCCGCCGAGGTCTGCCGGCAGTGGGCGGCGATCCCCCTGGTCTTCCAGCCGGGCTCGGAGTGGAACTACGGCGTCTCCACCGACGTCCTCGGCCGGCTGGTCGAGGTGCTGTCCGGCCAGCCGCTGGACGAGTTCTTCGAGCAGCGCATCTTCACCCCGCTGGGCATGCGGGACACCTCCTTCGGCCTGCGCGAGGAGGACGACCCGGAGTCGCTGGCCCGCCTCTACACCGCCGTCCCGGGACAGCCCGGCGGCGCGCCCACCGGCTACGCCCCGCTCGACACGATGGGCGCCGGCGCGCTGCGGAAGCCGGCGTTCCTCTCCGGGGGCGGCGGCCTGGTGTCCACCGCCGGCGACTACCTGCGGTTCGTCGAGCTGCTCCGTCGCGGCGGCGCCCACGACGGCGGCCGGCTGCTCGGGCCGCGCACCATCGCGCACATGACCCGCAACCACCTGCCGGGCAACGCGGACCTGGAGACCTTCGGCCGGCCGCTGTTCGCCGAGACGCCACTGCGCGGGGTGGGCTTCGGCCTCGGCTTCTCGATGGTCATCGACCCGCCGCGCTACGGCGTGGTGGCCAGCGCCGGCGACTACAGCTGGGGCGGGGCGGCGTCCACCGCTTTCTACGTCGACCCGGTCGAGGACGTGACGGTCGGCTTCTACACCCAGCTGCTGCCCTCGAGCACGCTGCCGATCCGCAACCACCTCCGCCAGTTGGTCAACCAGGCCCTGGTGGACTGACGCACCCGCCCCTTGTGTCGGTTTCCGCGGAAACCGACACAAGGGGCGGTTCAGAGGTAGCGGCGGGAGAGGGTGGTCGCGACCATCGCCGGCTTCGCGCCGCCCTCGACCTCCACGATCACGGTGAGCGCCAGCTGGACGCCGCCGTCCACCGGCGTCGCCGAGTCCAGCACCGCGCCGGCCCGCACCCGGGCGCCCACCGGCACCGGCGCGGGGAAGCGCACCTTCGCCGTGCCGTAGTTGACCACCATCCGGAACCCGGTGAACTCGACGATCTGCGGCGTCAGGGAGGGCAACAGCGACAACGTCAGGAACCCGTGCGCGATCGGTCCACCGAACGGACTCTCCCGGCGGGCCCGCTCGGGGTCGACGTGGATCCACTGGTGGTCGCCGGTGGCCTCGGCGAACCGGTCCACCCGCTCCTGGGTGATCTCCACCCAGTCGCTGTGGCCCAGGTGCTGCCCGACCAGGCCCTGTACGCCCTCGATGCCGTGCGCCGTCGTCGCTGCCATCCGTCGTCCTCCCGTCGCCCGCCGATCTGGTTGGCTGACTCCACCACAGACGGACGGAGGACGGGTTGCTGCGCCTGGGAGCCCTCGACGTGCCGCCCGGGCGGCTGGTCGTCATGGCGATCGTCAACCGCACGCCCGACTCCTTCTACGACCGCGGCGCCACCTACGAGCTGGCCGCCGCGGTCGAGCGGGTGGACCGGGTGGTCGCCGAGGGCGCGGACATGGTGGACGTCGGCGGGGTGAAGGCCGCCCCCGGTGAGGACGTCGACGCCGCCGAGGAGATCCGGCGCACCGTCGACCTGGTCGCCGCCATCCGCGCGGCCCACCCGGC
Organism: Geodermatophilus sabuli; assembly: GCF_900215145.1. Classification (GTDB taxonomy): domain Bacteria; phylum Actinomycetota; class Actinomycetes; order Mycobacteriales; family Geodermatophilaceae; genus Geodermatophilus; species Geodermatophilus sabuli. Next base: position 129,618 of record NZ_OBDO01000012.1, read on the forward strand.
GCTGCCCATCTCGATCGACACGTGGCGCGCGGAGGTGGCCCGTGAGGCGCTGACCGCCGGCGCCGACGTCGTCAACGACGCGTGGGGCGGCGTCGACCCGGAGTTGCCGGCCGTCGCCGCCGAGGCCGGCGCGGGCCTGGTCTGCACGCACGCCGGCGGCCTGCCGCCGCGCACCCGCCCGCACCGGGTGACCTACGACGACGTGGTGGCCGACGTGGTCACCCGGACGGCGACGCTGGCCGAGGCCGCCGTCGCCGCGGGCGTGGACCGGGAGCGGGTGCTCGTCGACCCCGGGCACGACTTCGGCAAGAACACCCGCCACTCGCTGGAGGCGACCCGCCGCCTGGACGAGCTGGTCGCCACCGGGTGGCCGGTGCTGGTGGCGCTGTCGAACAAGGACTTCGTCGGCGAGTCGCTCGACGTGCCGCTGGACGAGCGGCTCACCGGCACGCTCGCGGCCACCGCGGTGAGCGCCTGGCTCGGCGCGACGGTGTTCCGCGCCCACGACGTCGCCGCCACCCGGCAGACGCTCGACATGGTCGCCGCGATCCGCGGCGACCGCCCGCCCGCGCGCACGATCCGCGGGCTGGCCTGAAGGCCCTGGTCGCGACCCCCCGACCGGCCTACCCTGCGGCGCACGTCGGCACAGGAGGTGGCGGGATGAGCGGCCGGGTCGTGCACTTCGAGATCCCCTTCGACGACGGGGACCGCGCGCGCAGCTTCTACAAGGAGGCTTTCGGCTGGCAGGTCCAGGAGATGCCGGAGATGGCCTACACGCTGGTCACGACCGGCCCGAGCGGCGACCAGGGACCGACCGAGGCCGGGTTCGTCAACGGCGGGATGCTGGCCCGGGCGGACGCCACGTCGGCCGGGCCGGTCGTCGTCGTGGACGTGGAGAGCATCGACGTCGCGCTCGAGCGGGTGACCGAGCTGGGCGGCGCCACGGTGTCGCCGAAGACCGCTGTGGGCGACATGGGGTTCGCCGCCTACGTGCGTGATCCCGAGGGCAACGTCGTGGGCCTCTGGGAGAGCGCCGGCTGACCGTGCGGCGGCCGCGGCGGACGGAGGCGCCCCTGCCTCGATAGGTTCCGGGACCATGGCCGCCACCGGGTTCCACACCGCCGACGAGCTCAACGCCCTGCTGCCGGGCACCCTCCCCGGGTTGCTGGGGCTGAGGATCACCGCGCACGAGCCCGGCCGGCTGGAGGCCGCCCTCGACGTACGACCGGAGCTGCTCGCCCCGAACGGCTACCTGCACGCCGCCACCGTGGTCGGCCTGGCCGACACCTCCTGCGGGCTGGCCACCCGCGCGCTGCTGCCCGAGGGCTCCACCGGGTTCACCACGATCGAGCTGAAGAGCAACTTCCTGGGCACCGTCCGGGACGGTCGGATCGCGGCGGTGGCCACCAACGCCCACGCCGGCCGGACGACGCAGGTGTGGGACGCCGTGGTGACGGCGGAGGGCTCCGGCAGGACGATCGCGCTGTTCCGCTGCACCCAGTCGGTGCTCTGGCCCCGATGACCCGGTCCACCCGGGCGGGTGTCCCCCCTGTGTCCCACGCCACGCCGGATGTGAGACTGGCGCCACACCTGACGAGATGAGGAGCTCCTCCGTGGCGCTGGCCAGCCTGTATCCCGACGTCGAGATCCCCGACCTGTCGGTCCCCGCCTACGTCCTGGCCGCCGGCGCGGAGCGACCGGACGCGCCGGCCCTGGTCGACGGGCTCACGGGCGACACCATCACCCACAGCCAGCTCGCCGCCTACGTCGACCGCGTCGCCGCGGCGCTGCACGCCCGGGGTCTGCGCAAGGGCGACGTCGTCGCCGTCTTCTGCCCCAACACCCCCTGGTACCCGGTGGTCTTCCACGGGATCGCCGCCGCCGGCTGCGTGATGTCGCCGATCAACTCGCTGTACACGTCCGAGGAGATCGCCTTCCAGCTGCGCGACTCCGGCGCGAAGGTCCTCATCACCGTCTCACCGTTCCTCGACCGGGCGATGGCCGCCGTGCAGACGGCGCCGGTCGACGAGGTCGTCGTCATGGACGGCGCCGAGGGCCACGCCTCGCTGCTCGACCTGCTCAGCAGCGACGCGCCGTCCCCCCGGGTCGACATCGACCCGGCCACCGACCTCGTCACGCTCCCCTACTCCAGCGGCACGACCGGCCTGCCCAAGGGCGTCATGCTCACCCACCGCAACCTGGTGGCCAACGTGCTGCAGATGCGGCCGATCATGAACGCGCACGAGGGCGACGAGCGGATCATCGCCGTCCTGCCGTTCTTCCACATCTACGGCCTGACCGTGCTGATGAACCAGGGCCTGGTGGCCGGCACGGTGGTGACGCTGCCCCGCTTCGACCTCGAGGACTTCCTCCGGGTCATCCAGGACCAGCGGATCACGCGGGCGTTCGTCGCACCGCCGATCGTGCTGGCGCTGGCCAAGCACCCGCTGGTCGACCAGTACGACCTCTCCTCGCTGCGCACCATCACCTCCGGCGCCGCCCCGCTCGACGAGGGGCTGGCGCTCGCCGCCGAGCAGCGGCTGCGCAAGGGCGCCCCCGAGGGCGTCACCGTCGCCCAGGGCTACGGGATGACCGAGCTGTCGCCGGTCTCGCACAGCACGCCCGACGCCGGCATGGAGCCGCCCGGCCTGACCGGGCCGGTGCCGAAGGGCTCGGTCGGCGTGTCGGTGCCGAACACCGAGTGCCGGCTGGTCGACCCGGCCACCGGGGAGGACGTCGGCCCCGGCCAGCGCGGCGAGCTGTGGGTGCGCGGGCCGCAGGTGATGAAGGGCTACCTGAACAACCCCCAGGCCACCGCGGAGACCCTCGACGGCGAGGGCTGGCTGCGCACCGGGGACGTCGCCGTCGTCGACGAGCGGGGGATCTACACCGTCGTCGACCGGGTCAAGGAGCTGATCAAGTACAAGGGCTACCAGGTGGCCCCGGCCGAGCTGGAGGCCGTGCTGCTCGGACACCCGGAGATCGCCGACGCCGCCGTCATCGGGGTGAAGGACGCCGACAGCGGCGAGGAGCTGCCCAAGGCCTTCGTCGTCCGGGCCGCAGGCTCCGCGCTGACGCCCGAGGCGGTCATGGAGTACATGGCCGGCAAGGTGGCGCCGCACAAGAAGGTCCGGCTCGTGGAGTTCATCGAGCAGGTGCCGAAGTCCTCGGCCGGGAAGATCCTGCGCAAGGACCTCAAGGCCGCGAACTGAGCACACCCGTGGAGGAGGTGCCGGCCGCGCCTGGTGCGGCCGGCACCTCCCGCCGGCCCTCGCCGTTCCGGACCGCACCCGGCGGCACGCCCGCCACCCGCTTGTACGCGCGGGAGAAGGCGGCCTCGGACTCGTAGCCGAGGTGGCGGGCGAGTTCCCCGGCTGTCGCCCCCTGCGTCAGGGCGACGGTGGCCAGGTGCATCCGCCAGCGGGTCACGTAGTGCATCGCCGGCTCCCCGGCGAGCTCGGTGAAGCGGGCCGCGAAGGCCGATCGGGACATCCGGGCCGCCCGGGCGAGCCGTTCCAGGGTCCACGACTCCCCCGGCGAGCGGTGCACCTGCGCGACGGCCCGCCCCAGCAGGGGGTCGCGCAGCGCGCGGAGCCAGCCGGGGCCGGTGCTGCCGGAGTCCAGCCACCCGCGGACGGCCTGGATGACGACGACGTCGGCCAGCCGGGTCACCACGGCCTCGGCGCCGGGCCGGTCGTGCCGCGCCTCGTCGGCCAGCAGACCGAGGAGCACCGGCAGCCAGCCCGCGCGGTCGGCGGCGTCCCCCTCGACGTGCAGGACCGGTGGCAGCAGGTCCAGCAGGTGCGCGACACCCGGGCGCTCGGGCTCGACCACGCCGCAGACCAGCCCGGCGGGCGCGCCGCCGCCCCCCAAGCGCATCACGGTGAAGTGCTCCCCGAGGGCCTCCTGCGGCAGCCGGTCGGCCCGGCCGGCGATCCGGACGCCGGGGCCGCTGCGCAGCAGGTGCCCGCGGCCGTGCGGGACCAGCGCGAGGTCACCGGCGCGCAGCGTGTGCGGCACGCCGTCCACCTCCAGCAGGCAGGTGCCCTCGGTGACGACGTGGAAGCTCATGCACCCGTCGAACGCCGGCATCTCCAGCCCCCACGGCGCGGTGGCCTCCACCCGGCAGTGGAACGTCCCCCGGACCCGCAGGTCGAACAGCACCCGGCCGACCGGGTCGACGGGGGTCCACGGGGGCGCGGGCGTGCCGTCGGTCATGGCGTCACCCTCACCGCCGCGCGGCAGCACGTCCAGGCCCGCTGGACGAACGGTCACGGACGGTGGACGGACGGGCATGGGCCGGGGACCGCGGCCCGCCCAGGATCGGTCGTGCCGGCCGGCCGGGCCGGCGCAACCGGGAGGAGCAGGTCATGCGGGTTCTGGTCGTCGGGGCCACAGGGGGATCGGGCAGGGCGACGGTGGACGCCCTCGTCGCCCGCGGGCACGAGGTGACGGCGTTCGCGCGCCGTGCGGAGGCGGCGTTCGGCGGCCGGGCCGGCGTGCGGGCGGTGGACGGGGACGTCACCGTCGCCGGTGACGTCGACCGGGCGGTCGCTGGTCAGGACGCCGTCGTCGTCACGCTCGGCATCAGCGAGCACCCGCTGCGGGTGCGGCTGCTCGGAGCCGCAGGCACTCCGCTGGACGTGCGCTCGCGGGGCACGCGGAACGTCGTCACGGCCATGCGGACGCACGGCGTCCGGCGGCTGGTCGTGCAGTCGTCCTACGGTGTCGGGGAGACGCGCAGGCGGCTGCCGCTGTCCACTCGGCTGGTGTTCGCCCTGCTCCTGCGGCCGCAGATCGCCGACCAGGAGCGCCAGGAGCGGGTGGTGCGCGACAGCGGCCTGGACTGGGTGATCGCCCAGCCCGTCTACCTGACCGACGGTGACGAGGGGGCCACCACCTCCGCCGACGGCACCGTGGAGCAGTGGCGGGTCTCCCGCCGGGCCGTCGGCACCGTGCTGGCCGGCGAGGTGGAGGGGACCGGACGGGCCACTCTCGCGGTGTCTGGCACCGTGCGGACGCCGACGCCGGCGGGAGGGTGACCGCCCCGGGCGCACCGGCGGGGACAGGGCGGTGCGCCCGGGGCGGGTCGGTGCGGCCGGGGACCCCGGACGGCGGCGCGGCGGGCCAGCCAGCGTCCTCGCCCAGGCGCAGCGCGAGGCGCACGCGGCGCGGCCCGGAGCAGCTGGGCACCGCCCTGAGCCCGCGAAGGGCGGGGAGGACGGGGTCAGCCCTCCGCCCGTGGCCCCGTCCCGGGCACCGCCCTGAGCCCGCGAAGGGCGGGGAGGACGGGGTCCTTCTAGGGTCGGAGCATGCGTGCGGTGACTCTCAGTGGACCGGGTGGGCCCGAGGTGCTGCAGTGGGCCGAGGTGCCCGACCCGGTGCTCAAGCCGGGCGAGGTGCTCGTCGACGTCGTCGCCACCGCGGTCAACCGCGCCGACCTGCTGCAGCGCGCCGGCAACTACCCGCCGCCCCCGGGGGCCAGCGAGGTCCTCGGCCTGGAGTGCAGCGGGGTCATCAGCGAGGTGGGCGAGGGCGTCACCGGCTGGGCGGTCGGCGACGAGGTGTGCGCGCTGCTGTCGGGTGGCGGCTACGCCGAGCGGGTCGCCGTCCCCGCAGGGCAACTGCTCCCCCGCCCGGCGGGCGTGGAGCTGGCCACCGCCGCCGCGCTGCCGGAGGTGGTGTGCACGGTGTGGTCGAACGTCTTCATGCTCGCCGGGCTGACCCGGGGCGACGACTTCCTCGTCCACGGCGGCTCGAGCGGCATCGGGACCATGGCCATCCAGCTCGCCGCCCGCGCCGGCGCCCGGGTGTTCACCACCGCCGGCAGCGCCGCCAAGCTCGACGTCTGCCGCGAGCTCGGCGCCGAGGTCACCATCAACTACCGCGCCGAGGACTTCGTCGAGTGCGTCCGCGAGGAGACCGACGGCGCCGGCGTGGACGTCGTCCTGGACAACATGGGCGCCAAGTACCTGGCCCGCAACGTCGACGCGCTGGCCACTGGCGGGCGGCTGGTGTGCATCGGCATGCAGGGCGGCACGAAGGCCGAACTCGACCTCGGCAAGCTGATGCGCAAGCGCGGCTCCGTGCACGCCACGACGCTGCGGGCCCGCCCGGCGACCGGCCCCGGCGGGAAGGCGGAGATCGTCGCGGCCGTCCGGCACGACGTGTGGCCGGACGTCGAGCGGGGCGTGGTCCGGCCGATCGTCGACCGCCGGCTGCCGATGTCCCGGGCCGCCGAGGCGCACCGGGTGGTCGACGCCAGCGAGCACGTCGGCAAGGTGCTGCTGCTCAACGAGTAGAAGGACCCTCCCGCCCCCCACCACTCGCACGCTCGCGGCGGGACCCCGCAGGAGGGCCGTTCCAGCACGTCACCACGCTCAGCGGGGGCGGAGCGAGGCCACCGAGTCGACGAGGTAGCCGACCTCGTCGGCGGTGTTGTAGTGCATGAGGCCCAGCTGGACCGCGCCGCCCTCCTCGTTCACCCCGAGGGCGTCGAAGAGCTCGCGGGCGTAGAAGTCGCCGTCCCAGGCGCAGATCCCGCGGCGGGCGAGCTCGACGGCGACCTGCCGCGGTCGCATGCCGGCGATCGTGAACGACAGCGTCGGGGTGGTGTCGGCCGCCGAGCCCAGGACCTGCACGTGCCGCATGGCGCGCATCGCCTGGTCCAGCCAGGAGAACAGGCCACCCTCGTACTCGGCGACGGCGGCCATGGAGGTGCGCAGCCGCTCGCGGCGGGACCCGGTCGCCTGGTCGCTGAGGCCGGCCAGGTGCTCGACGGCCGCGGTGACCCCGGCCAGCAGTTCGAACGGCGGCGTCCCGCTCTCGAACCGGTCGGGCACCCGGTCGGGGACCGGCGCCAGCTTCTCCGGGTGCAGCTCATCGAGCAGCGCCGGGTCCGCGACGACGGCACCCACGTGCGGGCCGCACCACTTGTCCGCCGCGACGGCGAGGAAGTCCGCGCCGAGCGCCCCGACGTCGAGCAGGGCGTGCGCGGCGGCGTGCACCCCGTCGACGTAGACCAGCGCCCCCGCCGCGTGCGCCCGCTGCGCGATCGCCGCGACGTCCGGCCGGGTCCCGAGGGCGCTGCTGGCGGCGGTGAGGGCGACCAGCCGGGTGCGGTCGGTCAGCAGCTCCTCGTACTGCCACGCCGGCAGCTCGCCGGTCTCGATGTCCACCTCGGCCCACCGGACCACGACGCCGTGGTGCTCGGCGAGCTGCACCCAGGGGCGGATGTTCGCGTCGTGGTCGAGGCGGCTCACCACGATCTCGTCGCCGGGCCGCCACGTCCGGGCCAGGGTGCGGGCCATCGTGTACGTCAGCGCCGTCATGCTGGCCCCCAGGACCACCCCGGCCGGGACCCCACCGACGAGGTCGGCCACCGCGGCCCGGGCGCTGGCGACCAGCCCCTCGGCGCGGGCCGACGACGGGAAGACCCCGCCACGGTCGGCCACCGGCACCCGCATCGCCTGCGCCACGGCCAGCACGACGCTCTCGGGCAGCAGGGCTCCGGCGGGACCGTCGGCGTGCACGAAGCCGTCGGAGAGGCCGGGGAACAGGCCGCGGACGCGCGCGACGTCCAGGCGCCCCTCCCCCGGTTCCATGGTCTTCGACCCTAGACGCTGCGCGCCGGGTGCCCGCGCGCCTTCCGGGCCCCCGGCGGACTCCCGCCCGGGCGGGGCAGGATGGGGGGCATGACCGCACCGGGAAACGGGAGTGAACGCCCTCAGCAGGTCGTCGTCGTCGGCCCCGACGGCCGGCCGGTCGGCACGATGCCCATGCCGCAGGGACCCGACGGAGGCGCCGACGGCGCCGACGGCGAGGCGACCATCGGCGACATGGTCGAGCAGCCGGCCAAGGTCATGCGGATCGGCACGATGATCAAGCAGCTGCTCGAGGAGGTCCGCGCCGCGCCGCTCGACGACGCCAGCCGCCAGCGGCTGCGCGACATCCACGCCTCCTCCATCCGCGAGCTGGAGCAGGGCCTGGCGCCGGAGCTGCGCGATGAGCTGGAGCGGATCACGCTGCCCTTCGCGGAGGACGAGACGCCGTCGGACGCCGAGCTGCGGATCGCGCAGGCCCAGCTGGTCGGCTGGCTGGAGGGCGTCTTCCACGGCATCCAGACCGCGCTGTTCGCCCAGCAGATGGCCGCCCGCGCCCAGCTGGAGGAGATGCGGCGGCGTGCGCTGCCCGGCGGCCAGCAGGGCCTGCCGGCCCCGCAGCCCGACTTCCGCCCCGGCGGCGGGCAGTACCTGTGACTCCGTCGGGGGCCGGGACCAGGTGACCTGATCCCGGCCCGGCCCTCCTCAGACGGTGAACCGGCGGACGGCGTCCTGCAGCTCGCCGCTCATCCGGGCCAGGTCCGCCGCCGCCCGCTGCGCGTCGGCCACGCGCGCGTTGGTCTCCTCCGTGCCCGCGGCCAGGCCGGTGATCGCCGTCGCGATGTCCCGTGACCCACCGGCGGCCTCGGCCACGTTGCGGTTCATCTCGTTGGTGGTCGCCGTCTGCTCCTCCACCGCCGTGGCGATCGTGGCCTGGAAGTCGTTGATCTCGGCGATGACCGAGCTGATCTGACTGATCGCGTCCACCGCGCCGGCGGTGTCGGCCTGGATCGCCTCGACCCGCCGGGAGATGTCCTCCGTCGCCCGCGCGGACGGGTCGTGAGAGGGGCAGCATCCATGCTGGGGACTCCTGCGTCGGGCGACCACGCCTGGAGTGGCCGCTACGGGACACCTCGGCTGGACTGGCTCCACCTTGAGCCGAACGTCACACCGGGCCCGCCGGTGTCTCCCGGCACGCCGACGGCGCCGCCCCACCGGGGGGCGGCACCGTCGTGGTGCCTGCGATCAGAAGCGGAAGCCGCCCACCATCTCGCGCAGCCGCGTGGAGACGGCGGCCAGCTCCTGCGCGGCCTCCCAGGAGGCGCCGACGTGCTCGGTCGTGGACCGGGCGACGGCGGCGACGTCGTCGATGCCGGTGGCGATCTGCTCCGAGCCGGTGGCCGCCTCGGCCACGTTCCGGTTCATCTCCGTGGTGGTCGCGGTCTGCTCCTCCACGGCCGCGGCGATCGTCGTCTGGTAGTCGTTGATCCGGGAGATCACCTCGGCGACCTCGGCGATGGCGGTCACGGCGCTACCGGTGTCGGCCTGGATGGCCTCGACCCGGCGGGCTATGTCCTCGGTGGCCCGCGCCGTCTCCTGGGACAGCTCCTTCACCTCGTTGGCGACGACGGCGAACCCCTTGCCCGCGTCCCCGGCGCGGGCGGCCTCGATCGTGGCGTTGAGGGCCAGCAGGTTGGTCTGCTCCGCGATCGACGAGATCACCTTCACCACCTCGCCGATGGTGCGGCTGGACTCACCGAGTCGGGACACCGTCTCGGTCGTCGTCCCGACGGCGGTGACCGCCCGGCCCGCCACGGAGGCGGCCTCGGTGGCGTTGTGCGCGATCTCCCTGATGGAGACGCCCATCTGCTCGGAGCCGGTCGCCACCGTCTGCACGCTGCGCGAGACGTCCCCGGCCGCGGCCGCGACGACGGCGGCCTGGGCCGAGGACTCCTCCGCGCCGCTGGAGATCTGCCGGGACAGGTCCTCCACCCGGGCGCTCGCTGCGGTCAGTGCCCCGATCGCCGTGGAGAAGCCGGCCATGAGGCGGCTCAGGGACTCCAGCGCGGTGTTCGTGGACCGGGCCATGCGGCCGATCTCGTCCCCGCTCCGGACCTCCAGCCTGCGGGTGAGGTCGCCCCCGGCGACCGCGACGAAGGCGCTCTCGGCCTCGGCCAGCGGCCGGGTGATCCCGCGGGTGATCCGCCAGGCGATGAGGGTGGCCAGCACGGCGGCCGCCGCGCAGATCAGCACCATCGTGAGGAGGAAGCCCGACGCGATCCCGCGCGCCTCGTCGCTGAGCGTCGCGTTCATCGCCTCCTCCATGTCGATGAGGACGTTGATCGCGGCCAGCCACTCGACGAACAGCGGCTTGGCCTGCTCGGTGAGGAGCTGCAGCGCGGCCGCGCCCTGCCCGGAGGACATCAGGCTGACGACCTGGTCGATCAGCGGCAGCGTCGCCGCCTCGATGCGCTTGATCTCGGCGAGTGCGGCGACCTCGTCGTCCCCGACGTTGGCCGCGTCGGCGAACAGCTCGTCCATCGGGCCGGCCGACGCCGTGTACTTGTCGGCCAGTTCCGCGATGAGATCGACCTCCTGCTGGAGCTCGGCGGGGGTCGTGCTGAGGACGACGTCGCGCAGCGCGATGGCGCGGTCGTGGACGCTGCCACGGAAGTTGATGGCGTACCGCTGCTTGACGCTGTTCAGGTCGTTGATCGTCGTCAGGTGGGCGTTGATCGTCTCCACCCGCCAGACGCCGATACCGGTCAACCCGACCATCGCGAGGACGACGACGAGGAAGCCGAGGACGAGTCGTCGGCTGATGGACAGGTGCTTTCCCATGGCGCACTCCAGGCTGACCGCGGACCTGCGGAGAGGGGCTCTCCGTCGCAGCAGGTGTCGGCGCGCGGGACGGCGTGTTGAGCCGAACGTGAAACGACTACACCCCGTCAGATGGGTCGCGCACGACCGATCTGACCAGCAGATGCGCACCCCCGGAACGGACGACGGGCGCCCTCCCCGGGCGGGGACGCGACGCCCTCAGAGCGACGCGAGGAAGGCCGCGACCCCGTCGTCCTCGTTGGTGCCGGTGACGTCGGTCGCCGCGGCCAGCAGGTCCGGGTGCGCGTGCGCCATGGCCACCGCCCGCCCGCCGGCCTCGCGGACCCAGTCGAAGGCGGCGATGTCGTTGGGCATGTCGCCGAAGACGACGACGTCCTCGGGGCCGACGCCGTGCTGGGCTGCGACCTTGGCCAGACCGGTGGCCTTGGTGACGCCGAGCGCGGAGATCTCGGCCAGCGCGTCGCTGGAGGAGTTGGTCACCGTCGCCCGGCCGTCCACCACCGTCTCGACCAGGGCGACGAACTCGTCGCGCGGGAGGTGCTCGTGGCGGGCCAGCAGCTTGGCCACCGGCGCGGCGACCAGCTCCTCCAGCGACGCGACGGACACGCCGGGGGCGTTCACGTCCCAGCGCGGCTGGTAGACCGGCTCGTGGCGGAACTCCAGGCCGTACTCGACGGCGAACCAGGTGTCCGGCTGCTGACGGCGCAGTTCGCCGGTCACCTCCTGCAGCACCTCGGGCTCGAGGGGGTCCTCGTCGAGGATCTCGAACTCCTGGAGGTCCAGCAGCACCGCGCCGTTGCAGCAGACGGCCGTGCCGTGCCGCAGCACCTCGCGGATGCGGGTCATCCAGCGCGGCGGCCGGCCGGTGGCCAGCACGACCGGCACGCCGTCGGCCCGCCAGCGCTCCAGTTCGGCGACCGTGGCCGCGCTGACGGTGTCGTCCCAGTGCAGCAGCGTGCCGTCCATGTCGCTGGCGATCAGCTTCGGCTTCCAGTCAGACATCGCACACCCGGTCAGACACCGAGGACCGCCTCCAGGTAGCGGGCCACGCCGTCGGCGTCGTGCCCGCTGGTGAACAGCGTCGTGGCGGCCCGGACGGCGGGGTGGGCGTTGGCCACCGCGACCGCCCGCCCGCCGGCCTCGCGGACCGCCTGCAGCATCGGCAGGTCGTTCGGCATGTCACCGAAGGCCAGGACGTCGCCGAACGCCACGCCGTACCGCTCCAGCGCCACGGCCAGCCCGGTGGCCTTCGTGATCCCCGGCGGCAGCACCTCGATGAAGCCCAGGCCGGCGTGGGTGACCTCGGCGTCGACCGGGTCGACCACCTCCCGGGCGAGAGCGAGCAGCTCGTCCTGCCCGAGGGTGGAGGAGCGCAGGAAGACCTTGAGCACCGCCCCTGCGGGCAGCACCTGGTGCCGGGGCAGGAGGTGCGCCGGCTCCGGATAGGGCCAGTCGAAGCCGTGCTGCACCCGCAGCGGGGAGTGCACCTCGCCCTGCTCCGCGGCGTCCTCGACGGCCACGATGAGCTCGCCGGCGACCGCCTCGATCCGCTCGATGACGGCCGTGGCCTGATCCCGCGGCAGGCCGACGGTGCGCAGCACCTCGTCCCGCTCCAGGTCCACGACGAAGCCGCCCTGCGCGAGGACGGCGATACCCCGACCGTCGAGCGCGCCGCGCACGCTGTCCAGCAGCCGGGGGCCGCGGCCGGTCACGCCCACGAACGGGATGCCGGCGTCCCAGCAGGCGGTGAGCGCGGCGCGGGTGCGCCGGCTGACCTCGCCGTCGGAGGTCAGCAGGGTGCCGTCGAGGTCGCTGGCCACGAGCTTGGGCCGCCACGTGCCGACGTCCCCCAGGTCGACGACGTCGTCGGAGCCGGCATGGCCGCCGAACGCCGGCAGCACGGCCGGTGGGTCCGCGCTCATGCGACCGGCACCGGCGCCGCCAGCGTCATGCCGGGGGTGAGGACCTCGTGTCCGCCGAGCCACGGGCGCAGCGCCGCCGGTACGTGCACCGAGCCGTCGGCGCGCTGGTGCACCTCGAGCAGGCAGGCGATGGTGCGCGCGATCGCGCACAGCGTGCCGTTGAGGGTGGCGGCGGTCTGGTTCTTCCCGTCGGCGTCGCGATATCGGATCGCCAGCCGCCGGGCCTGGAAGGTGGTGCAGTCCGACGTGCTGGTCAGCTCGCGGTAGGTGCCCTGGCTGGGGAACCACGCCTCGATGTCGTACTTGCGGGCCGCGCTGGTGCCCAGGTCGCCGGCGGCGATGTCGACCACCCGGTAGGGCAGCTCCAGCGCCTGCAGGAACTCCTCCTCCCAGGCCAGCAGCCGCAGGTGCTCGTCGGCCGCCTCCTCCGGGCGGCAGAAGCTGAACATCTCGACCTTGTCGAACCAGTGCACGCGGATGATGCCGCGGGTGTCCTTGCCGTAGGAGCCGGCCTCCCGGCGGAAGCAGGACGACCAGCCGGCGTAGCGGCGGGGCCCCGCCGACAGGTCGAGCACCTCGTTGCCGTGCATGCCGGCCAGCGCCACCTCGGAGGTGCCGACCAGGTAGAGGTCGTCGCGCTCAACCCGGTAGACCTCCTCGTCGTGCTCGCCGAGGAAGCCGGTGCCCTCCATCGCCTCCGGCCGCACCAGCGCGGGCGCGACGACGGGGGTGAAGCCGGCCGCGACCGCGCGGCTGATCGCCAGCTGGGCGAGGGCGAACTCCAGCAGCGCGCCCGGGCCGGTGAGGAAGTAGAAGCGCGCGCCGGAGACCTTCGCCCCGCGCTCCATGTCGATGGCGCCGAGCGCCTCGCCGATCTCCAGGTGGTCGCGCACCGGGAAGTCGTAGGAGGGGACCTGGCCGACGGTGCGCATCGTCACCGCGTCGTCCTCCCCACCGGGCGGGACGCCGTCGTGGACGACGTTGGCGATGCGCAGGTGCGCCTCCCGCAGCGCGGCGTCGGCGGTGCGCAGCGCCTCCTCGGCCTCCTTCACCTGGGCGGCCAGCGCCTTGGCCCGCTCGAGGACGGCGGGCCGCTCCTCGGGGGCGGCCTTCTTCACCGCCTGCGAGGCGGCCTTCTGCTCGGCGCGCAGGTCGTCGGCGCGCTTGACCGCCTCCCGGCGGGCGGCGTCGGCGGCGAGCAGGGCGTCGACCCGGGACTCGTCGGCCCCGCGGGCGCGCTGGCTGGCCTTGACGAGGTCGGGGTGCTCACGCAGGAGTCGCAGGTCGATCACGTACCGATCGTAGGTGGGGCTCCGGAGCCGGGCTCCCCACAGTCGAGGGAGGCGCTCCCCGCCGCGATCACGGCGCCGTGACCACGCCGGGGCGCCGTCCACCGGTCACGACGCCGTGATCGCCGGGATCTCGGGGACACTGGGGGCATGCGCTTCCTGGGTGGCACCCGTCCGGCGACCGACCTGACCTACGCCGACGTGTTCATGGTGCCCAACCACTCCACCGTGGGCTCCCGGCTCGAGGTCGACCTGACCACCCCCGACCGGGTGGGCACGACGATCCCCGTCGTGGTCGCGAACATGACCGCGATCTCCGGACGCCGGATGGCCGAGACCGTCGCCCGCCGCGGCGGCCTGGCCGTGCTCCCCCAGGACATCCCGGTGGACGTCGTCGGCGAGGTCGTGTCCTGGGTGAAGTCCCGGCACCCGGTCTACGACACCCCGATCACCCTCGACCCGTCGTCCACCGTGGCCGAGGCGCTGTCGCTGATGCACAAGCGCGCACACGGGGTCGTCGTCGTCGTGCGGGACGGCCGCCCGGTCGGGGTCGTCACCGACGGCGCCTGCCAGGGCGTCGACCGCTTCACCCAGCTCGCGCAGGTCATGACCGAGCCGCTGACCGTCCCGGCCGGCACCGACCTGCCCAAGATCTTCGACGTCCTCTCCGAGGAGCGGGTCAACGCCGCGCCCGTGGTCGAGGGCGACCGGCTGGTCGGGCTGATCACCCGCACGGGCGCGCTACGCTCGGCCCTCTACCAGCCGGCGGTCGACGCCGACGGCTTCCTCCTCACCTCGGCCGCCGTCGGCATCAACGGCGACGTCGCGGGCAAGGCCGGCGCGCTGCTGGCCTCCGGCGTCGACGTGCTCGTCGTCGACACCGCGCACGGGCACCAGGAGAAGGCGGTGGAGGCGGTCCGCGCGGTGCGGGCGGTCGCCGGCTCGACGCCGGTCGTCGCGGGCAACGTGGTCACCGCCGAGGGCACCCGCGACCTCATCGCGGCGGGCGCGGACGTCGTCAAGGTCGGTGTCGGCCCGGGCGCCATGTGCACCACGCGGATGATGACCGGCGTCGGCCGGCCGCAGTTCTCCGCCGTGGAGGAGTGCGCCGCGGCGGCCCGCGCGCTGGGCAAGCACGTGTGGGCCGACGGCGGCGTGCGCCACCCGCGCGACGTCGCGCTGGCGCTGGCCGCCGGCGCGGCCAACGTGATGGTCGGCTCCTGGTTCGCCGGCACCTACGAGAGCGCCGGCGACATCCACGACGACGGCTCCGGCCGGATGTACAAGGAGTCCTTCGGCATGGCCTCGGCGCGCGCGGTCAAGGCCCGGACGTCGGCGCAGAACGGCTTCGAGCGGGCCCGCGCCGGCCTGTTCGAGGAGGGCATCAGCTCCTCGCGGATGTACCTCGACCCCGCCCGCCCGGGCGTCGAGGACCTCATCGACCAGATCGTGGCCGGGGTGCGCTCGTCGTGCACCTACGCCGGCGCGCGCACCGTCGACCAGCTGCACGAGCGCGCGGTGCTGGGGGTGCAGAGCGCGGCCGGCTACGAGGAGGGCCGCCCGCTGCCGACGAGCTGGTGACCCCGCGCCGGTGAAGCCGCTGCCGCTCCCCGTCTTCGAGGCCCTGGTCGCCGACGCCCTCGACGCGGTCCCGGCCGAGCTCATGGAGCTGCTCGACAACGTCGTCGTCCTCGTCGAGGACCGCAACGACGAGGAGCCCGAGCTGCTCGGGCTCTACGACGGCTACGCGCTGACCGAGCGCGGCTGGCAGTACGGCGGGGCCCTGCCGGACCGGATCATGATCTACCGCGAGGCCATCTGTGACATCTGCTCCACGGCCGAGGAGGTCGTCGAGGAGGTCACGATCACCGTCGTCCACGAGATCGCGCACCACTTCGGCATCGACGACGACCGCCTGCACGAGCTCGGCTGGGGCTAGCCGTGTCGGTTCCCGCTGTCGGTTTCCGCGGAAACCGACAGCGGGAACCGACACAGGAGGCGCCGCGTAACGTGACCGGGCGTGGCTGACGTCAAGGGCTCAGGGCTGCCGATCAAGATGCTGCACGACCGCATCCTGGTCGCGCTCCGCAGGGAGGACGGCGAGCGCCGCTCCACGGGGGGCATCCTCATCCCGGCGACCGCCCAGGTGGCCAAGCGGCTGGTCTGGGGCGAGGCGCGCGGGGTCGGCGGCAACGTCCGCCAGGTGAAGGTCGGCGACCAGGTCCTGTTCTCCCCCGAGGACCAGCACGAGGTCGAGGTGCACGGCGAGGAGCTGATCATCCTGCGCGAGCGGGACGTGCACGCCGTCGCCGCCGAGCGCATCGAGGAGTCCACCGGCCTCTACCTGTGAGTGACACGCCGGCCACCGGCGCGGCCCGGCAGCTCTCCCCACGTCGGATGGCCCGGCTCGCGGGTGTTGCTCCCTACTCCGCGGGGGGGCCGGTGTCCTCGGGCGGCTCGGCGCGGGCGTGCCGGCTGACCACCCCGGTCACGTCCTCCAGGAACCGGCGGACGACGGCCAGCTCCTCGTCGCTGTAGCCGGCCATCGCCGTGACCAGGTCCCGGTTGAGCCCGCCGAAGTGCTCCGCCCCGGCGGCCATCGCCTCCTCGGTCATCTCCAGCGCCACCCGGCGCCGGTCGGCGGGGTCGCGCACCCGGCGCAGGTGGCCGACCCGCTCCAGCCGGTCCAGCAGCGCCGTCACCGAGGCCGAGCTGAGCTCCACGGCCGAGCCGAGGGCGCCCGCGGTGAGAGACTCCCCCCGCCGGGCGGCGTCCATGACCGCCACCAGGGCACGGACGTCGGTGCGGTTGAGACCGTGCAGCAGGGCGAACCGCTGACCGACCGCATCCAGTTCCACGGTCAGCCGGCGAAGGAGGAGTGCCACCTCCTGCCGCGCCCGGTCGGCGTCCTCGGACACGCATCACCTCCGTTTGGCGCGCGGCAGCCGCCCGCCGTAATCTCTCGACGATCGAGATTATCGACCATCGAAGGACATCATGCCCCGCTCGAAGTCCGTCGTCCGCTGGCTCGTCCCGGCACTGATCGCCGTGGCCTGGCTGGCGCTGGCCGGGCCCCTGGGTTCGTTCAGCGGCAAGCTCGCCTCCGTCTCCGAGAACGACTCCACGGCGTTCCTGCCCAGCAGCGCCGAGTCGACGCGCGTCACCGAACTGCAGGCCGGCTTCCGGACCGAGCGGACGCTTCCGGTGATCCTGCTGTGGGAGAGCGGGGACGGCGCGCTCGACGGGGCCCAGCTGGCCGAGATCGGCGAGCGCACCGCCGCCGCCGTCGCCCTCGCCGAGGAGTCCGACGCCCTGGTCGGCGAGCCCTCCCCGCCCATCCCCTCCGACGACGGCGCAGCGGCGCAGGTGGTGCTGCCGTTCAGCCCGGATCTCGGTGACGTGCTCGGCGAGGTGATCGCCGAGCTGCGCGACCTGCCCGCCGTCGACGGCGCCACCGCGTACGTCACCGGGCCGGGCGCTGTCTTCAGCGACTTCGCCGAGGGGTTCTCCGGCATCGACGGACTGCTGCTGGTCGCGGCGTTCGGCGTCGTCCTGCTGATCCTGCTGGTCGTCTACCGCAGCCCGCTCCTGCCGCTGCTGGTCATCGGCACCGCCGGCATGGCGCTGGTGGTCTCCCTCGCCGTCGTCTACTTCCTGGCCGATCAGGGCTGGATCACGGTCAACGGCCAGAGCCAGGGCATCGCCTCGATCCTGGTCGTCGGCGCGGCCACCGACTACGGCCTGCTGCTGGTCGCCCGGTACCGCGAGGAGCTGCGCCTCGAGGAGTCCAAGTACACGGCGATGCGGATCGCGCTCCGGCAGTCGTGGGAGCCGATCGTGGCCAGCGGCGCCACGGTGGTCCTCGGCGTCCTCTGCCTGCTGTTCTCCGACCTCGGCTCCAACCGGGGTCTCGGGCCGGTCTCCGCGGTCTGCATCGCCTTCGCCATGCTCGCGGCGCTGACCTTCCTGCCGGCCGTGCTGGTGCTCTTCGGCCGGGCCGCGTTCTGGCCGTTCCGGCCGCGCCACGGCGTCGAGCAGCCGCAGGGTCGCGGCTGGCAGCGGGTGGCGGCCGGCGTCGGGCGCCGTCCGGCCCGCGTGCTGCTGGGCAGCGTCGCCCTCCTGCTCGCGCTGGCCGCCTTCGCGCCCACCTTCGACGCCGGCGGCATCGCCCTGTCCGACGCCGTCCGCGGCGGCTCCCCGTCGGCCACGGGCCAGGAGGCGCTGGCCCGGCACTTCGAGGCCGGCGGTGCGAGCCCGGCGGTCGTCATCACCCCGGCCGACGACTGGCAGGCGGTCGCCGAGGCGGCCCGCGGCCTCGACGGCGTCATCGACGTCGTGCCCTTCACCGGTGAGCAGGCCGGCCCGCCCGGAGCCGGCTCCGCCGAGCCGGTGGAGGTCGACGGGCTGGTCCGGCTCGACGCCACCCTCGCCGACGCCCCCGACAGCGAGGCCGCCCAGCAGACCGTCACCGAGCTGCGGACGGCGGTGCGCGACGTCGACCCCGAGGCGCTGGTCGGCGGCTCCAGCGCGAGCGACCTGGACACCCAGGAGAGCGCGGCCCGCGACCTCGCGGTGATCGTGCCGCTGGTGCTGCTGGTGATCACCGTCGTCCTGGCGCTGCTGCTGCGGGCGCTGGTGGCGCCGATCCTGCTCGTCGCCACCGTCGCCCTCAGCGTGCTGTCGACGGTCGGCGTCAGCGCTCTGGTCTTCGACCACCTCTTCGGCTTCCCCGGCAGCGACCCGCAGGTGCTGCTGATCGGCTTCGTCTTCCTGGTGGCGCTCGGGATCGACTACAACATCTTCCTCATGACCCGGGCCCGCGAGGAGTCGATGCGGCACGGCACGAGGGACGGCGTGCTGCGGGCCCTGGCGGTCACCGGCGGCGTGATCACCTCGGCCGGGCTGGTCCTCGCGGCCACCTTCGGGGCGCTCACCGTGCTCCCGCTGGTGATCCTCATCCAGCTCGGGTTCCTCGTCGGCTTCGGCGTCCTGCTCGACACCTTCCTGGTCCGCTCGCTGCTGGTGCCGGCGGCGGTGCACCTGATCGGCGACCGGGTGTGGTGGCCCGGCCGGCTGGCCACGAGGCGGACGCGACCGGAGCCGGAGCGCGAGCTCGAGCGCGTCTGAGAAAGGACCCCGCGTCCCCCCATCCCTCGCACGCTCGGGACGGGACCCTGACGCGGGGCCTTCAGGCGCGGCCCTCGCGCACGGCCTGCAGCCAGCCGGCGGCCTCGGCGAAGGCGTCGTCGGCGGCGGTCGGCGGCACCGGCTTGTTCTCCCGGCCGTCGGCCCGCGGGTACGAGCCGAGGAAGCGGACGTCGTCGCACACCCGGTGCAGGCCGGCCAGCGCCTCCCCCACCCGGGCGTCGGCGGCGTGGCCCTCGCAGTCGAGGGAGAACGAGTACACGCCCAGGCGCTCCCGCGTGGGGCGCGACTCGATCCGGGTCAGGCTGATCCCGCGGACGGAGAACTCGCGCAGCAGCTCCAGCAGGGCGCCGGTGCGGTCACCGACCACCGCGACCAGCGAGGTCTTGTCGTTGCCGGTCGGGGCGGGCAGCGGCCCGGGCGGGGCGACGAGCACGAAGCGGGTGACCGCGCCGGGGTGGTCGGCGACGTCCTCGACGAGGGGGGCCAGCCCGTACCGCTGGGCGGCGATCGGCGCGCAGACCGCGGCGTCGACCTCGCCGTCGGCGACCTGCCGGGCCGCCCCGGCCGTGGACGTCGCCGGCAGCGGGACGACGCCGGGCAGCAGCTCGGCGAGCCGGCGAGCGGTCTGCGCGAGCGCGTGCGGGTGGCTGGCGACACTGCGGACGGCGGCGAGCTCGGTCCCCGGCCGGACGGCGAGGACGAAGGAGACCGCCAGGAACACCTCGCGGGTGATCAGCAGGGGGTCGCCGTCGGCCAGCGCGTCCATGGTCGCCGGCACCGCACCCTCGACGGAGTTCTCGATCGGCACCAACGCCGCGTCGGCCTCCCCGGACCGGACGGCGGCGAGCGCGGCGGGGACGCTCGCGGCGGGCTGCCGGGACCCCTCGCCCGGGGGAACGGCGCTGCTCAGGGCGGCTTCGGCGAAGGTACCCTCGGGCCCGAGATAGGCGAAGCGCGTCGGGGGCTGCGTCCGGGGCATCGCAGGCATCCGACGAGGGTAGTGCGGTCGGACCGGAGCGTTCGCCCCACCCGGGAGAGCTGCGTCACTCCCCGCACCCGACGACCGCACCGGTCGTTGACCCGTCGATGGAGGGATGCGTGACCGCCGGCCCGGACCGCCTCGTCGAGGGTGAGCTCGATGACGCGCTCTGGTGCCTGCTGGCGGCCAGCGACGACGACGACCCCACCCGCTTCACCGCCGAGCACGACCGGGTCGAGCCCGTCCTGGTCGCCGCCACCGAACCGCTCTGGACGGCCTGGCGGCACGCGTTCGCCGCACGGCGGAGCCTCCTCGAGGGCGACCGGGAGGCCGCCGCGGCCGGCGTGCGGGCCGCCCGGGACGCGCTGATCCGGTGCCCACCCGACGCCCGGACGGCGCTGACACTGGCCTACCTGGCCCACGTGGAGGTCGCCTCCGACCACTTCGACGCCGCGATGCTCACCGCGATCGACGCGAGCCTGATCGCGGAGAGCCCGGGCGTCGGCGGGCCGTCGCGGGAGCTGCACCAGGCCCACCAGTGGCTGTCGCTGACGCTCACCGCGCTGGACCTGGAGGAGCTGGCGGTCGCCCAGGCGCTGTCCGGGCACCGGGTCGCCGCGGCGCTGCCCGACCTGGCCGACCAGTGGCGGCTGCTGCAGCTGTGCGCCCAGCAGCACGCCGAGCTGGCGCAGACGCTGCACCGGCGCGGCGACACCGACCGCTCGCGGGAACTGGCCGACGTCGCCGTCGAGTGCGCGCAGACCGCCCGCGCGCTGGACTGGGAGCCCGATCCCGCCGAGCAGAGCCTCCTGGACGTCGTCCAGGCCTGGGGGCTGGCCTGCCGCGGCGACCTCGACGACGCCCTCGGCCCACTGCGGAGCGCGCACCGGCGGGTCCACCGCGACGGCGGCATCTGGCTGCGCGGGTACACCGACCTGGTCCTGGCCCGCCTGCTCACCCGCCTGTCGCAGTCGCAGGCCGGCGGTGGGCACGGCGCCGAGGCCACCGACCTGCTCGTGGACGCCGCCGGGGCCTTCGCCGCGACCGGGGACCGTCGGCGCTACCGGCAGTGCCTGCTGGAGCTGGGGCAGAGCACCGCGGCGATGGGCCGGCCGGCCGAGGCGCTGCACTGGCTGGAGGCCTACCGCGCCGACACCGGGCGGGCGCACGCGCGCGGCCGGGAGCTGTGGGCGGAGATGTTCGTCCGGCGCAGCCGGCTGCGGGAGGCCGAGCGGCAGACCGCCGTCCTGCGCCGGCACGCGATGGAGGACCCCCTCACCGGCCTGGGCAACCGGCGCAGCGCGGAGCGGCGGCTGAGCAGTCTGCGGCTCGGCGACGAGCCCCTGTCGCTGGCCGTGGTGGACGTGGACCGGTTCAAGGAGGTCAACGACGACACCTCCCACACGCACGGCGACGAGGTGCTGCGGCGGGTGGCCGGGCTGCTGCTCGAGCACAGCCGCACCGGCGACGAGGTGTACCGCTGGGCCGGCGACGAGTTCCTCGTCGTCCTGCCGACGGCCACCGAGAGCCAGGCGCTGGTCGCCATGGACCGGCTGCGGGCGGCCGTCGCCGCCGCCGACTGGGGGGACCTGCAGCTCGCCGAGCCGGTCACCGTGAGCATCGGGGTCGCGACCGAGGCGGGCGCCGGCGAGGGGCCGTTCGGGTGGCGCTCGCTCTTCGACACCGCCGACCTGCACCTGTTCACCGCCAAGCGCAGCGGCCGCAACCGCGTGCGGGCCCCCGGCGGGCGCGCACCGTGCGAGGGGGCACCGTGAGCGCGCAGGCCGGGTGGGACGGCTGTGACGAAACGGACGACGGGGGGCACAACCGTCGGCGCGCCCCCCGGCCGGTGCTCGACTCGGCGCGGGACGCCGTGCACAGTGCGCTCGTGCCACCGGGAACCCTGCACCAACGGGTGACCGCCGCCCTGACGAACTGGCAGCTCGACGACGCCGAGGAGCTCCTCGCCGACGTCGAGACCGACATCTCGCCCTACGAGGCCTCCCCCGCCGACGATGCGCCGGCCACCCTCGGCCGCGCCTGGGCCGACACGCTGCGCGCCGAGCTGCTGGTGCGCCGGCTGCGGGTCGCCGGCTTCACCGTCGTCGGCGACCCGGTGGAGCCACCGCACGGCACCGGGAGCCCGCCCGCCCTCGACCTGCACGCCGGGGTGGCCGGACTCCTCGACGGCGCCCCGACCGGCTCCGGGACGGCGGTGGACGGCGACCCGCGGGCGGAGTCGGCGTCCCGCGCAGCGCTGGCGATCGCGCTCGTGCGCTCGGCGAAGGCCGCGTTCGACGCCAGCGACGACGACCTGCAGCGCGCCGCCGGCCTGGCCCGGCACGCCCGCATCGAGCTGCTCTCGCGCCGCATCGACGCCGCGATGGACGAGGCGGTCGAGGCGGCCAGCCTGCTCGACTCGACGCTGCCGCCGTCCGCGCTGCTGATCGACACCCTCGGCACGCTGGCCGCGGTGCTCGCCGACCTCGAGCTCATGCCGCTCGCGCTGGACTACCAGCGGCGGGCGCACGAGGCCGCCGCGGCGGTCCCGGCGCCGGAGCTCCCGTCCGACGCCGACGGGCCCGACGTGCTCGTCGCCCGGACCGCCACCCGCCTGGGCGAGCTGTGCGCCGAGCTCGGCGAGGCGCTGCTGGACGACGGCGTCCCCGAGGTCGCGGCCGTGCACTTCGCCGAGGCCCGGGAGCTCGCCGAGCGCGCCTTGGCCCTGCTCCCGCCCGAGGCGGCCGGTGCGGTCGTCGCCGCCCAGGTGGTGCACGGCTGGGCGCTGGTCGGCCTCGGGGAGCACGCCGCAGCCGCCGCACCGCTGCGCACCGCCGTCCGGGTCACCGCCGCCGAGGGTGACCGCGCCCTGCTGTCGGCCGCGCTGCTGGCGCTGGGTCGCGCGCTGCGCCGCCAGGGTGACGGCCGCGGCGCCGACGAGCAGCTGGCCCGGGCGCTGGCCGTCGCCACCGAGCACGGGCTGCCGCGGCTGCGCCGGGCCGCGCTGCGGGAGCTGTGCACGCTGCACTCGGAGCTGGACGACGCCGGCCGCGCGCTCCCCTACCTGCAGGCCTACCTCGCCGACGAGCTGGACCGCGTGGACGAGCGGCGCACCCGCTGGGTGGAGCTGTTCGGCCGGCGCAAGAGCCTGCTGGAGACCGAGCGGGCCGCCGGGCAGCTGCGCCGGCAGGCCTACGAGGACCCGCTCACCCACCTGCCCAACCGGCGCTACGCCGAGGCCCGGCTGGACGTCCTGCTCTCCTCCGGCGCCGTCCCCGCCCTGGCCGTCGTCGACGTGGACCGGTTCAAGGAGGTCAACGACACCGCCGGGCACCCGACCGGGGACGCGGTGCTGCGCACCGTCGGCGAGCTGCTGATCGCCGGCGTGCGGGACACCGACGAGGTGTGCCGCTGGGCCGGGGACGAGTTCGTCGTCCTGCTGCCGGAGACGACCGCCGAGCAGGCCGAGCGGGCGCTGGAGCGCACCCGGCGGGCGGTCGCCGCGTACGACTGGGCGGGTCGGGGCGTGGAACTCCCCGTGACCATCAGCGTCGGCATCGCCTCGGCGACCCGCGGTGACGACCGCCGCACCCTGTTCGCCGCCGCCGACGGGGTCCTGTACGACGCCAAGCGCAGCGGCCGGAACCGCGTCGTCCGGCTCTCGGCGAAGACCCAGACCCGCGCCGGCGACAGCCCGCTCGACGCCCTCTTCGGCCCGTCGACACCTCCTGCGACGGCTGTGACGGACGGGTCCGGAGGGGACGACACGACCCCGGCCGGTACCCGGGAGCCGGCCGTCCCGGCGCCTAGGGTCCCTGCCGTGCAGCCTTCCCCGCTGGACGACCCGGCCGGCGACCCCGGCGGCTTCGCCCCCCTCCTCGTCGAGCCCGTCGACCCACCCCTCGGCCTGGGCAGTCCACTGGAGCCCGCGCTGGGCCCGGTCCCGCCGGTCGCCGCCCACCCGGCGGAGCCCGCACCGCCGCCCGCCGCCCCTCGCCACGATGCGCCCGCCGAACCCGACGTCATCTGGGCCACCGGCCGCGGCACCGAGCAGGTCCTGGCGCTGGTCCGCGAGGCCCGCCGGAACTTCCCCGACCGGCCAGCCGTGGTCGTGCGCGCGACCGCCGAGACCCTCGTCGCGCTGGCCAGCGAGCACGACGCCTACACGACCGTGGACGCCGCGGCGATGTCGGCGGCGGTCGGCCCGCTGCCCGACCCCGCCGGCCGCATCGGCGTCCTCTGCGGCGCCGGCGGCGACCTGCCCGTGGCTGCCGAGGCCGCCTTCGCCGCCCGGGTCACGGGCACCGAGGTGGTGCGGGTGGACGACGTCGGGGGCAACCGGCTGCGGCCGCTGCTCACCGACCGCTCCCTGCTCGACGACGTCGACTGCCTGGTCGTCGTCGCGGGGATGGATGCCTCCCTCGCCGGCCTGGTCGGCGCGATGACCGACGTGCCGATCGTCGCCGTCCCGACCTCCACCGGGCAGCCCGGCTCGTTCGGCGGGTTCAGCGCGCTGCTCACCATGCTCAACTCGGCCTCACCCGGTGTCGTGGTCAGCAACATCGACAACGGCCACTCCGCCGGCGTCTTCGCCGCGCGGATCGCCCGCAGGACCCGGCGCGGCTGACCCTCCTCCGTTGATCATCGTCGGGTGGCCGGTCGCCTCGGCGTGGCGGGCCGCCACCCGCCGATGATCAACGGCGGCTCAGCGCAGGGGATGATCGCCCGGTGATCGGTTGGCTGGACCTGGCCGCGGGTGCATCCGGGGACCTGCTGCTGGGTGCCCTCGTGGACGCCGGCGTGCCGCTGGACGTCCCGGCGGCCGCGGTCGCCGCGCTGCCGGTCGAGCCGGTCCGGCTGACCACCGAGCAGGTCACCCGGCACGGGCTGGGCGCCACCCGGGTGCACGTGTCCGCGCCGCCGTCGGCCCACCACCGCACCTGGGCCGACGTGCGGCAACTGCTGGCCCGCGCCGACCTGGCACCGGCGGTGCGGGCGGGGGCCCTCGCCGTCTTCGAGCGGCTGGCGGTCGCGGAGGGGCGGGTGCACCGGGTCGCCCCGGACGCCGTCCACTTCCACGAGGTCGGGGCGCTGGACGCGCTCGCCGACGTCGTCGGCGTGGTCGCCGCGTTCGAGCACCTCGGCCTGACGCGGCTGACCGCCTCCTCCGTGGCGCTGGGCAGCGGCTCGGCGCGCAGCGCGCACGGCGTGGTGCCCGTCCCGGCGCCCGCGGTGCTCGAGCTGCTGGCCGGGGTGCCCGTGCACGCCGGCCCGGTGCCGGCCGAGACCTGCACCCCGACCGGCGCCGCGCTGCTCGCGGCGCGGGTGGAGGAGTGGACGACGCTGCCGGCTATGCGGGTGCGGCGGGTCGGCGTCGGCGCGGGCGCCCGCGACCCGGAGCAGCTGCCCAACGTCGTCCGGCTGGTGCTCGGCGAACCCGAGGCGCCCACCCCGGCGACGACGGTCGTGCTCGAGGCCAACGTCGACGACCTCGACCCCCGGCTGTGGCCGGGGGTGCTGGAGACGCTGCTGGCCGCCGGCGCCTCGGACGCCTGGCTGACCCCGATCCTGATGAAGAAGGGGCGCCCGTCGCACACGCTGTCGGCGCTGTGCCCGCCCGCCGCCGTCGCCGCGGTGCAGGCCGCGGTGTTCGCGACGACGTCCACCATCGGACTGCGGGTCGTGCCGGTGGGCAAGGTGGCGCTGGAGCGCGCCGCCGCGTCGGTCGAGGTGCTCGGTGGCCGGGTGGGGGTCAAGCTGGCCCGCGACCGCGGGCGGCTGGTCAACGTCAGCGTGGAGTTCGACGACGTCGCTGCCCTGGCCCGCGACCGGCAGCTGCCGGTCAAGGAGGTGCTGCGGGCGGCCACCGCCGCCGCCGAGGCCGCCCACCCGGTCACCTGACCGCGCCGAGCCTGCTCCGCAGGCCGGCCGCCACCACCGGGACGACGGCGAGGACCACCACCGCCACCCCGCCCAGGCCGCCGAGCGCCCACGCGGCGAACACCGGCAACGACGCGAGCTCCACCCCGAGCCCGGCCACCGACGTCACCGTCGCCCGGTGCGGCCCGGTGATCCGGTGCTGCAGCCGCGCCTCACCGACGACGAGCACCGCGATGTAGAGGCCGTAGGCGGCACTCAGCGCGACCAGCGCCGCCGGCCGCGCCCAGCCCGCCGACACCAGCAGCAGCAGGCCGGCGAGCACCAGCAGCGCGGGCAGCGCGCGGTCGGGCAGCCGCTCGGCGCGACCGGCCAGCGCGCCGCCCAGGGCGCCCGCCAGCGAGGCGGCGAGCACCGCGAACGGGACGGCGGCGGTCGGGACCCCCCAGCCGCCGGCCAGCACCGGGAAGTACTCCTCCATCGCGTCGAGGCCGCCGAGCAGGGCGACCGCCAGGACGGTGAGCCGCAGCCCCGGACGGCGCAGCGTCTCCGCCAGTCCCTGCCGCAGCGGCACCTCGTCCTCGCCGTCGTCCGCCGCGTGCCGGACCTCGGGGAGGCGCAGCGCGAGCGCGGCGGCGGCCAGGCTGACGCCCACGCTGACCCAGCCGACCAGGGGGTAGCCGCCGACGGCGAACAGCGCGCTGGCCGCGATCGCCGTCGGCACCTGCACGAGCAGTTCGGCGGCGGTCATCCAGCCGTTGACCCGGGCGTAGGACCCGGCCGCGCCGACCGCGGTCAGGCCGTCGTAGACCAGCGCCTCGGCCGCGCCGGACACCAGCGCCGAGGACACGCCCCACAGCACGAACCCGACGGCGAAGGCCGCGGTCGCGGGGGCCGCCGTCCACACGGCGAAGCCGGCCGCCTGCAGCACGCCGCCGAGCACCACGACGCCGCGGCGCGACCACCGGTCGGCGAGGATGCCGGCCGGCACCTCGGTCAGCAGCCCGGTGACCGACCAGACGGCGAACAGCGCCGAGACCTGCGCACCGGTGAGCCCGGTGTCGAGGAACAGCAGCGCGTAGAGCGGGTAGTAGGGCACCAGCTCCGACAGGGCAGCCCAGCCGACCGCCAGCCGGGCCAGGGGCCGGGCCGCGGGCGGGAGGGGATCCGGGGACGGGGGTCAACGGAACGGCATGCCGGGACGGTAGCGCCGCGCCGTCCCGCCCGCACGCGGGTTCCCGGAGGGGGCTCAGCTACCGTGGAGCACCGGAATGGACTGCCCGCGCCCCGCCCGGCAGTGCCGAGCGGAAGAGAGTCCCCCGTGCTGTCCCTGACGGTCATCGCGACCGCGTACGTACTCGTCCTGCCCGTCGAGCTGCCGGACAAGACGCTGTTCGCCAGCCTGGTCCTGGCCACCCGGTTCGCTCCGCTGCCGGTCTTCGTCGGCGTGGGGGCGGCGTTCGGCGTGCAGGTGGCCATCGCCGTCACCGCCGGCAGCCTGCTCTCGCTGCTGCCCGGGCCGCTGGTCAGCGGCGTGGTGGCGGTGCTGTTCCTGGTCGGCGCGGTGCTGCTGTGGCGCAGCGCGCGCAGCGGGCCGGAGGACGCCGGGGAGGCCGCCGAGCGGCGGGAGCAGACGTCGTTCCTGCGGGCGGCGGCGATCTCCTTCGGCGTGCTGTTCGCCGCCGAGTGGGGCGACCTCTCGCAGCTGGCCACGGCCGGGCTCGCCGCCCGATTGGACGACCCCGTGTCGGTGTTCATCGGCGCGTGGGCCGCGCTGCTCACCGTCTCCGGGCTGGCGGTCTTCCTCGGCAAGAAGCTGGCCGACCGCCTGCCGGTGGCCCTCATCCGCCGGGTGGCGGCCCTGCTGTTCCTGGTGTTCGCGGTCGTGGCGGCCGTCGAGACGGTGCGCACGCTGACCTCCTGATCCGAGACCACCCCGTCCGGGGGAGGTGCCGGACCGGCGGCTCAACCGGATCGCCGGGGGCGTCGATGAGACAGCAGGACGGCCGGAGGCGCCGTCCGGTCAGGACGACGCCGAGGAGCCGTGGACCCGTGACCGAGCCGGCAGGTGGGCGTGCCGCGGAGCGCGCCGCGCTGTTGCGCGAGCTGGAGGTCCTCGACGTCCGCTGCGACCCCGAGGTGGACGGCGTCGTCCGCGTGGCCGCCGCCCTGACCGGGATGCCGTACGCGACGGTGCACCTGCTCGACGGCGAGGACCAGCGCCAGCTGTCCCCGCACGGCTTCCCCGGTGGGTCAGCGCCGGGGAACTCCTCGGTCGGCGCCGTGCTGGCCGGGTGGGAACCGGGCGTGTACGCCTTCGACGACCTCGCCGCCCACCCGCGCTTCGCGACCAACCCGTGGGTGGACGGTCGCCGCAGCCGGCTCCGCGGCTACGCCAGCGCCCACCTCGTCATCGACGGCGTCACCGTCGGGACGCTGGCCGTGATGGACGACCGCCCGCACGCCCTCACCGACGACGACCGCGACCGCCTCGGCGACCTCGCCGCCGTGATCGTCGGGGTCTTCGTACGGCGCCGCGCCCTCCGCCAGCTGGCCGACGTCGCCGCCGCCACCACCATCGCCCGCCGCGAGGCCGAGCAGGCGCACGCCGAGCTGACCCGGTCCGAGGCGTTCGTCCGGGCACTGCTGGACGCGCTGCCCGTCGGGGTCGTGGCCGCCGACGCCGAGGGTCGCCTGAGCCTGTTCAACGAGGTCAGCCGCCGGTGGCACGGCCTGGACGCCCAGCCCGACATCGCGCCCGGGGACCTCGCGTCCGTCTTCTCCCTCACCGACCCGGCCGGCCGACTCCTCGAGCCGCACGAGGTGCCGCTCGCCCGCGCCTTCGCCGAGCGCCGCATCAGCGACGTCGAGATCCGCATCGCCCCCGTCGGGCGGGCCGGCCGGCTGCTCTCCACCTCCGGCTGCGAGGTCCGCGGGGAGGACGGCGAGCTGCTCGGCGCGGTCATCGCCATGGCCGACGTCACCGCCCAGCGGGAGCTGGAGCAGGCGCTGCGCCGGGCGGCCCTGCACGACCCGCTCACCGGCCTGCCCAACCGCAGCCTGCTGCTCGACCGGCTGGAGCAGCTGCTGCCGCCCGGCCGGCGGTCCCCGGTCTCCCTCGCCGTCCTCTTCTGCGACCTCGACGGCTTCAAACCGGTCAACGACGCGGCCGGGCACGCCGTCGGCGACGAGGTCCTGGTGCGGGCGGTCGAGCGGCTCACCGGCGCGGTCCGTCCCGGCGACACGGTGGCCCGGGTGGGTGGCGACGAGTTCGTCGTCCTGTGCCCGGGCGTGCCCTCGGAGGAGGCCGCGCAGGAGGTCGCCGATCGGATGGATGCCGCCTTCGACATCCCCCTGCGCAGCAGCCGGGGTACCGAGCACCGGGTGGGCGTGAGCGTCGGCGTCGCGCTGTGCACCCCCGACGACACCCCCGACACCGCGCTGGCCGCCGCCGATGCGGCGATGTACCGCATCAAGAGCCGGCGGCGCTCAGCCCGCGCCGTCCCCGCCTGACACCTCGGTCCGCACCAGCGCCAGCCGGCCGACCAGTGCGCGCAGCCGGCCGTCGAGGTCGACGGCCGCCACCCCCGCGGCCCGCAGCGTCACCACCCCGTGCAGCGCCGTCCAGACGAGGACGGCGTCCCCGCGGGCGTCCCGGCTCGCCGAGCGCCCGGCCTCCTGGCAGGCGGCGACGGCGTCGGTGAGCACGTCGAAGGCGACCCGACCGCCGGGGACCTCTCCCTGCCGGAACATCGCCCGGTAGCGGGCCGGCGCCGCGAGGCCGGCCGTGACGTAGGCCCGGCAGCCGGCCACGAGCCGCTCCACCGGGTCGTCGATCCCGGCGACCGCCGCGTCGATCGACGCCCGCAGGGCCAGGAAGCCCTCCTCCAGGACGGCCTCGACGAGGGCGCCGAGGTCGGTGAAGTGCCCGTACACCGCAGGCGCGGTGACCCCGGCCTCGCGGGCGACCGCGCGCAGCGTCACGGCCTCGACCGAGCCGGTGCGCTCGATCAGCTCGGCGGCGGCGGCGACGAGATCGGCGCGCAGCCGACCGGGGTTCCGTGGGGGCACAAAGTCACTTTACATACGTTTAGCCCCGGCCTAGCCTCACACTTTACAACCGTAAAGGAGGCCGCCGTGCCACTCATCCCCGATCTGCCGTGGCAGGCCGATGCCGTCGGTGGCAGCCCGGGCGTCGTCGTGCTCACCCAACTGCACCTGCGCCGCTTCCGCGACGTCCCGGCCTTCCTGCGCGACTCACTCGCCATCCGGAAGCAGGCCATGCGGTCGCCGGGGGCGCGCTCGCTGTTCCTCCGGGCGCGACCCCTGGCTCGCCACTTCACCACCGTGTCGTGGTGGGACGACCCGGCCGCGATGGCCGCCTTCGTCCGGACCGACCCGCACCGCTCGGCGATGCGGCGCTGGGGTCCGGAGATGCGGGCGTTCAGCAACCGGTCGTTCCCGGGCACCGCCGGCGTCGTCCCCACCGTCGCGGAGGCGGAGGCCCAGCCGGCGTGAACCGGCGTCAGCGCAGCGTGGGGATCCAGTCGGCGAGCGCCCGGCCGATCTCGTGCGGGGAGTCCTCGGGCACGAAGTGTGCCCCGGGCACGGTCACCTCGGTCAGCGCCGCCCACTTGCGCACGAAGGCACGCGGCCGGCCGACCAGCAGGAACCCCGGGTCGGCGTTGAGGAACAGCTTCGGCACGTCGCTGGTGCGCAGCCACTGCCCGTACCGGGCGACGACGTCCCGGACCTTCGGGGGCACGTTCTCGATCGGGATCTGGCGGGGCCACTCCAGCGTCGGCCAGCGGTCCCCGGGGGCCCCGAACGGCTGCCGGTACCGCTCGTGGGCCTCGGGGCTCAGCCCGCGGGCGACCGAGGCGGGCAGCAACCGCTCGACGAAGACGTTCTTCCCCAGCACCGCCGCCGGTCCGTCCGCCCCGCGCATGGTGCGGAAGATGTTCCTCGACTGCGCCGGCCAGTCCGCCCAGGTCAGCGGGGTGACGATCGCCTCGGTGAAGGCCAGGCCGCGGACCGCGCCGGGGTGCCGGTGCGCCCAGTCGAAGCCGAGCGCGGAGCCCCAGTCGTGCGCCACGACGGTGACCCGCTCGGTGGCACCCACCTGGTCGAGGAAGCGCTCCAGGAACCCCGCGTGGGTGGCGAAGGAGTAGGTGCCCGGCCCGGGGTCGGGCAGCTTGTCCGACTCCCCCATGCCCATGAGGTCCGGAGCCAGGCAGCGGCCCAGGTGCTGCACGTGCGGGATCACGTTGCGCCACAGGTAGGACGACGTCGGGTTGCCGTGCAGGAACAGGATCGGGTCCCCCTGGCCCACCTCGACGTAGGCCATCTCGAGGGTGCCGTCGGCCCGCCGGTCCACCCGGACACGCTTGCGGGGGAAGGGGTCCTCGGGCGAGACGTCGTCGGCGGCCATGCCCGCGATCCTCACCCATCCCCCGGGGGGCCACCCGTCGGGCCCGGTGCGGCGCCTCCTCTGCGGCCGGCCGCGCGTCAGACCTGCCGGCCCGCCGCCTCCCGCGCGGCCGCCTCGATGCGGTCGCGGAAGGCCGCCCACTCCGCGTCGCCGCGCTCGGGCAGATTGGGATTGGCCGCGCTCATGCCCACCGCGCCGTCGATGAGCTCCCGGACGACGTCGGCGTGCCCGGCGTGCCGGGAGATCTCGACGCACACGTGCACCAGGAGGGTGTGCAGTGTCGGGTGCCGCCGTTCCTCCGCCCACCACGGCACCTCACCGACGGCGTCCAGCGGCAGGGCCGCGATGGTGGCGTCGGCGTGCGCGGCGGAGAACCGGTACAGCGCCACGACGTCCGCGCGGGTCTCCCCCGCGGTCGCCCACATGTCGGCGTCGTCCTCGGCGCCCTCCCTCTCCCAGGGGTCGGGAACGCCGCTCGGCCGGCCGAGCACCTCCCCGAAGTAACCGAGCTGCACGTACGCGACGTGCTTGACCAGGCCGAGCAGGTTGGTGCCGGTGCGGGTCATCGGCCGCCGGACGGAGTACTCGTCGAGGCCGTCGAGCTTGCTCAGCAGGTCGGCGCGGCGGATCCGCAGATAGGAGTGCAGGGTCGCCTTCTCGTCCATGGCCGGGCACCCTGCCGCATCCTGCCGACATCGTGCTTGACCCTGACGCGACGTCAGGCTGTGCACTCGTCCCCGTCAGAGAGGAGGACGCCGTGAACGTGGGAGAGGTGGCCGCCCTGGCCGGGGTCACGGTGCGCACGCTGCACCACTACGACCGCATCGGGCTGCTGTCGCCGTCCGGCCGCACGTCGACCGGCTACCGGCAGTACTCGCCGGCCGACCTGGACCGGCTGCACCAGGTGCTGCTCTACCGCGACCTCGGCTTCCCCCTCGAGGAGGTCGCGACGCTCGTCGACGACCCGTCGGCCGACCCCGCCGAGCACCTGCGCCGCCAGCACCGGCTGCTGCAGGACCGGCTGGAGCGGACCCGGGCGATGGTCGCGGCCGTGGAGAAGGAGATGGAGGCGAGAGCCATGGGGATCGACCTGACCCCGCAGGAGAAGTTCGAGCTGTTCGGCGACTGGCTGCCCGAGGAGTACGAGGCCGAGGCCGAACAGAGGTGGGGCGACACCGAGGCGTGGGCCCAGTCGCAGCGGCGGACCCGCGCGTACACCAAGGACGACTGGGTCCGGGTCAAGGGCGAGGGGGAGGACGTCGAGACGCGGTTCGCCGCGGCGCTGCGCGCGGGCGTCCCCGCCGACTCCGAGCCGGCGATGGACCTCGCCGAGGAGCACCGGCAGCAGATCAGCCGGAACTTCTACGACTGCACGCTGGAGATCCACGCCGGTCTCGGACGCATGTACGTCGAGGACGAGCGGTTCACCGCGCACTACGAGCGGATCGCGCCGGGACTGGCGCAGTACGTCAGCGACGCGATCCGGGCCAACGCCGCCCGCCGGGAGCGCTGACCCCTCCCCGTCGAGGTCGTGCGATCTCGCACCGGCCGTGCGGGATCGCGCGACCTCGACCGGGGGTGGCGACTCAGACGCGGATGAGCAGCTCGCCGTGCATCATGCCGAGCCAGCCGTCGTCCGCGGCTGCCCAGCGCAGCCACGCCGCGGCGACCTCCTCGAGCTCGACCGGCGTGGCCAGGCCGTAGGCCACCGCCTGCTCGGCGAAGGACGACGCCGTCGCGCGCCCCGCCCAGGAGTTCCCCCACCACTCGCGCTCGTCCGGGGAGGCGTAGCACCAGGACGACGTCGTCGCCGTGACGTCCCGCAGCCCCGCGGCGTGCGCCCAGGCCAACAACCGGCGACCGGCGTCGGGTTCGGCGGCGTTGCGCCGCGCGACGCCGTAGTAGACCTCCAGCCACCGGTCCAGGCCCGCGTCGGCAGGGAACCAGGTGAACGTCGCGTAGTCCACGTCCCGGACGGCGACCAGCCCGCCCGGCCGGCAGACCCGCGCCATCTCGCGCAGCGCGGCGACCGGGTCGGTGAGGTGCTGGAGCACCTGGTGGGCGTGCACGACGTCGAAGGCGTCGTCCGGCGCGTCGAGGGCGTAGACGTCGCCCACGGTGAAGGTCGCGGCGGCACCGGTCCGGGCGGCGAGCTCGCGCGCCTCCGCGAGCGGCGCCGGGGACAGGTCCAGGCCGACCACCCGGCCCGGCGCCACGTGGGTGGCGAGGTCGACGGTGATGGTGCCGGGGCCGCAGCCGACGTCGAGCAGGTCCAGCCCGGGGCGCAGGTGCGGGAGGAGGTGGGGCGCCGAGTTCTCCGCCGTCCGCCAGCGGTGGGACTGCAGGACCGGTTCGGCGTGCCCGTGCGTGTAGGTGTCCACGACGTCAGCCTGCACCGTAGAGTCCATACAGTGGAACTGCTCTCTCATTCTATGGGACGGCGGGTTGCTGGCCGGGCCCAGGGGCGTGGGTGGGCCCGTGGACACCGTGTGGGCACAGCTGCGCCGTCCGTGCGCCGGGCGGAGGCCGCCGCGCGGGTCCGCGACGAGTCCCGGGCCCTGGACCGGATGGCGGTCCGGCTCGACGACGTGACCGCCGTGGTGGCGGAGTACCCGCCGCACCGCGGCGTCGACCGGCCGGACCCCGGTACCGCGAACCGGCTCGCCGCGGCGCTCGCCGGGCTGGTCGACCGGCTGCGGTCCACGACCCTCGACGAGGACCCCGACTCCCTCGCCCTGGCGGCCGTGGCCGTCGGCATCCAGCGCTCGCTGCTGGCCCTCGACGCGGTGGAGACCCCGGTCACCCGACCGCCCGGCCGTGACCCTGCCCACGCCCCCGGCGAGGCGGCGCTCCGGTCCCGGCGGGAGCGGCCGCCGTCGGTCACCCTGGGTGCCCGTGGACACCCTGTGGGCGCTGCTGCGCCGTCCGGCCCTGCAGCGGGGAGTGCGGGCGGCAGTCGCGGCGGGGCTGGCCTGGCAGGTCGCCGTCCTGCTGCCGCCGCTGCTGTCGGACTACGCCTACTACGCCCCGCTCGGCGCGGTCATCGCCGTGCACCCGACGATCGCCGACTCCGCCAGCGCCGCCTGGCGCAGCGTGCTGGCGATCCTCACCGGCTTCCTGCTGGCCGTCGCCGTCTACGAGCTCACCCGCGCGGTGCCCAACGCGCTGACCATCGCGCTCATCGTGGGCCTGGCGATCGCCGTCGAGCAGTGGGGGCTCTGGCGCGAGCAGGCCAGCTGGGTCAGCTTCGCCGCCGTCCTCATGCTCACCGTGGGCCTCGACGACCCCGACACCTACGTGCTGCGCTACGCCGGGCTCACGCTGCTGGGCGCGGCGATCGGCGTGCTGGTCACCACCGTGCTCTTCCCGCCCCTGCAGCTCACCCGCGCCGTGGAGCAGATCGGCCGCACGCGCGCCCTGCTCGGCGAGCACCTCCACGCCATCGCGGGGACCCTGCGGGACGGCCGGGTGCCCGACGCCGCCGAGTGGGCGGGCCGGGCCGGGCGGCTGGACCGCGCGCTGGACCGCATGCGCGCGGCCGAGGCGCAGGTCGAGCGGTCCCGCCGGGCCAACCCGCGCGCCCGCCGGTGGCAGGGCCGCGCCACCAGCATCCGCGAGGAGTCCCGCGCGGTCGACCGCGTCGCCGTCCTCGTCGACGACCTCACCTCGCTGGTCGTGGAGTTCGAGCCGCACCGCCGCGGGATCGACCTGGTGGACGCCGGCACCGGCTGGGTGCTCGCCGACGCGCTCGACGGCCTGGCCGACGTCGTGCGCACGCCGTACCACAGCACCGACGGGACGACGCCGGACGAGCGCGACGCCGTCATCGCCGCCGCCACCGGCGCGCTGGACCGGCTGGTCGGGTTGCTGCGCACCGCGACCGTCTCCGACGACGAGGGCTTCTTCGCCCTGGGCGCGGTGGCGGTCGGTGTCCGCCGCGGCCTGCTGGCCCTCGACGCCCACCTGCGGCACCAGCAGGTGGCCTGACCCGCCGACACCGGCGATCTCGGCGGCATCGGCGGCTGATGGTGCCGAGACCGCCGATCTCGGCGGCTCAGAGCTCCTCGGCCAGCACCTGCTCCGCGACCGGGACGGCGCGCTCCCGGTCGGCGGGCACCAGGCCGATCCGCACCCGCCGGTCGAGCAGGTCGGCGACGGTCCGGGCCCCCTCGGCCCGGACGGCGAACCGCAGCTCCCCCACCGTCTCCGTCCGACCCTCCACCACCGGGTCGGCGCCGAGACCGGCCACGACCGGCGCCTCGGTGCCGTGGCGCGCGACCAGCCGCTCCGGCGCCGCGACCCGCTCCAGGGCCCGGCGCGGCGCGGCGCCCACCAGCGGCAGCCGCGCGGTGCAGGACCGCGGGGTGCCGCGGCCCAGCCGCGCGACCACGGCGTCGACGGCCTGCTCGGCCATGGCGCGGTAGGTGGTGAGCTTGCCGCCGACGACGGTGAGGACCGGTCCGTCCCAGCGCAGCAGGTGCCGGCGGGACAGGTCGGCGGTCGCGTCGCCGGGGCCGGTGCCGGCCGACGCGGGCAGCACCAGCGGGCGCAGCCCGGCATAGGCGCCCACGACGTCGGCGCGGGTCAGGGGCTCGGCGAGGACCTGGTTCACCGTCGCGAGCAGCTGGGCCACCTCGGCGTCGTCGGGCGCGGGGTCCTCGTCGCCGACCGGACCGGGCACCGGCTCGTCGGTCAGGCCCAGGTACACCAGGCCGTCCGGCTGCGGCAGCGCGAAGACGTACCGCGACCGCGACCCGGGGAGCGGCACCGTCAGCGCGGCCGACGGCGAGCCCAGCCGCGCGGCCGGGACCACCAGGTGCGAGCCGCGCGAGGGCACCAGCCGCACCCCGGGCGCCAGCCGCTGCGCCCAGACGCCGGTGGCGTTGACGACCACACCGGCCCGCAGCGACAGCGCCTCGCCGTCGTCGGTCTCCACGTGCACGTCGGCGCCGTCGACCGCCCGGACCGCCGCGCCGGTCAGCACCCGCGCCCCGCACTCCGCCGCCGTCCGGGCCAGCGCGACGACGAGACGGGCGTCGTCGGTGAGCTGGCCGTCCCAGAACACCGACCCGCCGCGGCGCCCGCGCACGCCCGGGGTCAGCCGGGTGACCTCGGCGGCGTCCACACGGCGGGTGCCGGGCAGCGAGCGCCGCCCGCCGGGCACCGACGCCCGGACGGCGTCCCCCAGCCGGCCGCCCAGGCCGGCCAGCGTGCTGACCCCGCGCCCGGCCACGTCGGGGACGAGGAAGGCCAGCGGGCGGACCAGGTGCGGCGCGGTCGCCCCCATGAGGACGGCGCGCTCGTGGGCGCTCTCCCGCGCCAGCCCGAGCTCGCCGTGGGCCAGGTAGCGCAGGCCCCCGTGCACCAGCTTCGAGGACCACCGGCTGGTGCCCGCGGCGAGGTCGGTGCGCTCCAGGAGCGTGACCGACAGCCCGCGCGCGGCGGCGTCCAGGGCCACGCCGGCGCCGGTCACCCCGCCGCCGACGACCACCACGTCGACCGAGCCGCCGGCCACGGCGTCGAGATCTGTGGCCCGCCGCGCGGCGGAGAGCACACCGGCGCCGTCGGCAGGTCCCCCGCGCAGCACCCGGCAGACTGTAGCCGTGCCCGAGCACCCCGAACTGACGATCCAGGGCTGGGGCGCCCCCACCCGCCCCCGCGACGCGACGGTGGCCCCCGGCCGGGAGGGCGACGACGGCACGCTCGTGTTCGCCCCCTTCCCGCCGCTGGCCGAGGTGCTGCCCAAGGCGGCCCGCAGGCACCTGGCCCGCGAGCTGGGCTGGACGCCCCGCGCGACCCCGCCGGTGGCCGTGCGCGAGATCCGGCTGGCGCCGTCCCGGCTGGCCGAGGAGTGCCGGCTGCGCCTGGTCGAGCTGCTCGGCGAGGAGCACGTCCGCACCGACCGCGACAGCCGGCTGCGGCACGCCGGCGGCCGGAGCTACCTGGACCTGCTGCGGCGGCGGGAGGGCGACGCCTCCGACGCCCCGGACGCCGTCGTCACCCCCGGCAGCACCGGGGAGGCCGCCGCGCTGCTGGGGCTGTGCAGCGAGATGGGCGTCGTCGTCGTGCCCTACGGCGGCGGCACCAGTGTCGTCGGCGGGCTGTCGGGCAGCGACGCCGACGACCGCCCGTCGATCTCGGTGGACCTCGGCCGGATGGCGGAGGTGACCGCCCTCGACGTGCCGTCGTCCCTGGTGACCGTGGGCCCCGGCATGCGCGGCCCGGCGCTGGAGGAGCACCTCGGGGAGCACCGGCTGACCCTCGGCCACCTGCCGCAGAGCTGGGAGTTCGCCACCCTGGGCGGCTACGCGGCAACCCGTTCGGCGGGGCAGGCCTCCACGGGCCTGGGCCGGTTCGACGACCTCGTCGCCGGGCTGACGCTGGCCACCCCGACCGGGGTGCTGGAGCTGGGTCACCCGCCGGCCTCCGCGGCCGGGCCGGACCTGCTCGGCCTGGCACTGGGCTCCGAGGGCGCGCTCGGCATCATCACCGAGCTGCGGCTGCGCGTCCGGCCCAGGACGCGGGCCGGGCGGTACGAGGGCTGGTCGTTCCGGTCCTGGGCGGCGGGGCTGGCCGGGCTGCAGCGGCTGGCACGGCACGACCTGCTGCCCGACGTCGTCCGGCTGTCCGACCCCGACGAGACCCGCGCCAACCTGCTCATGAGCGGCGGCGCCGGAGCGCGCGCCCTGCGCGGGTCGCTGCGGGCCCGGCGGCACGGCGCGGGCTGCCTGCTCGTGGTCGGCTGGGAGGGCGTGCCGCACCTGGTGCGCGCCCGGGCGAAGGCGGCGGCGTCGGTGCTGCGCGACGGCGGGGCGGTCCGGGTGGGCCGGCGGGTCGGGGAGTCCTGGCGCCGGCACCGGTTCAGCGCGCCGTACCTGCGCGACTCGCTGATGGACGCCGGCCTGCTGGTCGAGACCCTGGAGACCGCGGCCACCTGGACGGCGCTGCCCGGGGTCTACGACGCCGTGCGCGGGGCGCTGCGCGAGGCGCTGGGCAGCCGGGGCCGGACGCCGCTGGTGCTCAGCCACGTCTCGCACGGCTACGCCACCGGCGCCTCGCTGTACGTCACCGTGCTCGCCGACCGCGACGACGACCTGCCCATCCAGCAGTGGCTGACCGCCAAGCGGGCCGCGACCGACGCGCTGGTGGCCGCCGGTGGCACGCTCACCCACCACCACGCCGTCGGCGCCGACCACCGCCCGTGGCTGGAGCGCGAGGTCGGCCCGCTCGGCGTCGAGGTGCTGCGGGCGGTCAAGCAGCGCCTGGACCCGCGCGGCGTCTGCAACCCCGGCGTCCTCCTGCCCGACTGAAGGAGGAACCCTCCGCCCTTCCCTGCCGCACGATCAGCCTGGCTCAGCACACCGCGTCCTGGCTCACCGCCGGAGGTGAGCCAGGACGCGTGACGACCAGCCAAGCTGATCGTGGTGAGCCCCCCGGGGCACGCGGGTGCAGGGCGTGCCGTCGGAGCGGACGCCGTCACGACGACGGTGCGTCGGGGTGGTCAGCCGGCGGGGTCCTCCCCCACCGGGTCGCCGCCCTCGTCGGGGGCCTGGACGTGGGTGCGGTCCTCCCCCGACCCGGGCGGCCGGCGGCGGCGGAGGTGCCGGGGGAGACGACGGGGCCATGGTGGCTGGGCCTGCCGCCAGTCGTCGTCCTCCTCAGCCACGGGGGTCGAGCGCGTACCCGGAGCTGAAGACCCCCTCGGGGTCGACCGCCTGCTTGAGGGCCAGCAGCCGCTCGGCCACTGCCGGCGGATAGGCCGCGGCCACCTCGGCGGGGCCGGTGACGTCGCCGAGGAAGTTGACCATGCAGCCGGGCGCCGCCCAGGGGCGCAACGCCGCCAGCACTCCGCGACCGACGTGCGGCAGGACGTCGGCCAGCTCGGGCACCGCCGGGCCGAGGACCATCACCGACCAGGCCGCGTCCCGGCCGGACACCGCGTTGGGCACCTTCGGCGGGCGGGCCAGGGCACCGCCCAGCATCCGCAGCTCGGCCATGACCAACGGAACCTCCACCTGTGGCCCGGCCGCGGCGAGGAACGCGTCGACGGTCTCCTCGGTCAGCTCCGCCAGCAGCATGCCCTTCTCCCAGCCGGGCATCGGGTCCTTGGGGTCCATGTGCACGGCGTCCATCTCGGTGGTCCGCAGCGGGCCGATGAAACCGAGCACGATCCGGCCGGCCGCCTCCATGGGCTTGACCAGCCGCCCTCCCTCGGTGGGGTCGTCGCCGCAGTAGGCGTAGCGCAGGTGGACGACGGTCTGCCCGCGCAGCGGCTCGGGCAGGTCCGGCAGCGGCGGTAGCCGCAGGACGGCGATGGAGGTGCCGACCTCCTCGGGCAGCGTCGGCGCCCAGGTGCGGAAGGCGTGCAGGACGGCGGCGGCGTCCTCGGCGGCGAAGAAGATGCCGCCCCCGATCAGACTGCTGACCGGCACCAGCTCGAACTCCAGCGAGGTGACGATGCCGAAGTTGCCCTTGCCGCCGCGTACCGCCCAGAACAGCTCGGGCTCGCTCTCGGCGCAGACGGTCCGCAGCACGCCGTCGGCGGTGACGATGTCGAAGGAGAGGACGGCGTCCGCGGCGAAGCCGTACCTCCGGCCGAGCGACCCCATGCCGCCCCCGACGGTGTAGCCGACCACCCCGACGTCGGACGTCGAGCCGCACAGGCCGGTCAGCCCGTGCTCGGCGGCCACGGCCAGCACCTTCTCCCACTTCACGCCTGCCTCCACGCGGGCGGTGCGGCGGACCGGGTCGACGGTGACGCCCTGCATGCGGCGGGTGGAGACGAACACGGTGCCGGCGGCGTTGCGCACCGGCCCGTGCCCGGTGGCCTGCACGGCGACCGGCAGGCCGTGGGCGACGGCCCAGGAGACGGCGGCGGCGACGTCGGCGGCGCAGGTGGCGCCCACCGCGACCGCCGGGGTGTGCTGGACCGCGAGGTTCCAGGCGGCGACCTCGGCGGCGATGCCCTCGTCGCCGGCGGCGTAGACCGGGCCGTGGACGCGGCTGCGCAGCGCGTCCACGTCGGCGGCCGGGGCGGTCTGCGGCAGTGGGTCGGCGGCCGGGCGCGGGGCGGGCACGGTCGCGGAGCGGGCCTGGGTGACGCTCATGACGGGAGTTCCTCAGGGGGACGGTCGCGGGGACGCCGCGGGCTCGGGATCGGACGGGGACGACCCTGCCGACGTCGACTTGCCGGGCACTTGCAGGCCGCTTGGGTGCGCGCTTGCGCGGACCGGCGCGCCCGAGACCCTCCCGTTCCGGCGCCGGGCCTGCGAGGATCCCGCCTCGTGCGCTACCGCGTCCTCGGGCCGCTCGAGGTCACGGGCCCCGACGGTCGGCCGCTGGACGTGGGTGGCGCCAAGCCGCGCGCGCTGCTGACCCTGCTGCTGGCCGAGGCCGGCCGCGGGGTCGCCATCGACCGCATCGTCGCGACGCTGTGGGGGGACGACCCGCCACCGACGGTCACCGGCACCCTGCAGGCCTACGTCTCCCACCTGCGGCGGGTGCTCGAGCCCGGCCGCGGCCCCCGGCAGGCCCCGAAGGTCCTGCTCACCCGCCCCCCGGGCTACCTGCTGCAGGCCGACGCCGCCGAGCTGGACAGCCTGCGGTTCACCCAGCTGGTCGACGAGGGCGACCGGGCGGTCGACGGCGGCGACCCGGCGCGCGGCGTGGCGCTGCTCGACCAGGCCCTCAAGCTGTGGCGGGGACAGCCGCTGGCGGAGCTGGGCGACCAGCCCGCCGCGGCCACCGACCGGCTGCGGCTCACCGAGCTGCACGTCCGGGCCCGGGAGCGTCGCTGCGACGCGCTGCTCGCGATGGGCCGGGCCGACTCCGCCGTTCCCGACCTCGAACACCTGGTCGCCGAGCACCCGCTGCGCGAGCGGCTGTGGGCCCGGCTGGTGACCGCCCTGTACGCCGCCGACCGGCAGGCCGAGGCCCTGGACGCGCTGCGCCGGTGCACCGAACTGCTCCGCGACGAGCTCGGCATCGATCCGGGACCGGAGCTGCGCGACCTGGAGCGGGCGGTGCTCCGCCAGGACCCCACGCTCACCGACCGGCTGCCCCGGCCGGTGCTCTCCATCGTCCCGCCGCCGGCCCCCATGCCCTCGGTCACGCCCGGCAGCGAGAGCCTCGTCGGCCGGCAGGCCGAGATGGCCCACCTGCGCGCGGTCTCCGAGCAGGCGACCGCGGGGCGGCCGGGGATCGTCGTCCTCGGCGGAGAGGCCGGGATCGGCAAGACCCGGCTGGCCGAGGCCGCGGCCGACGCCGGGCGCGCGGCCGGGTGGTCGGTGGCGTGGAGCCGGTGCGCCGACGACGCCGGCGCGCCCCCGCTGTGGCCGTGGACCCAGGTCCTCGAGCAGCTGGGCCAGGAGCCGCTGCCCCCGCTCCCCGACGACACCGGTGCCGACGCCGACGCCGCCCGCTTCGGCCTGTTCCAGGACCTGCGGGCCCGCCTCGCCGCCGCGGCCGGCCGCCCCGTGCTCGTCGTCCTCGACGACCTGCAGGGCGCCGACACGACGTCCGTGCAGCTGCTGGGCCTGCTGGCCCGGCACCTGCCGCGGGTGCCGCTGATGCTGATCGTCACCGCCCGGACGATCGGCGAGGACCTCCCACCGGCGGTGGTCGACTGCCTGGCCCGGCTCAACCGGGAGCCGGCGGTGAGCCGGATCCGGCTGGCCGGTCTGAGCACCGAGGACGTCGGGGTGCTGATGGCCGGGCAGCTGGGCGCCGTGGGCGGGCGCTCGCTGGCCGGGACCGTGCACGACCGCACCGCGGGCAACCCCTTCTTCGTGGTCGAGCTCGCCCGCTGGATGGTGGGCGCCCACGACCTGCACCTCGACGGCGTCCCGGTGCCGCCATCGGTCGGCGAGGTGCTGCGGCACCGGCTGGAGCGGCTGCCGGCCGGCACGCGGGAGGTGCTCGAGCTCGCCGCCGTCGCCGGGCGTGAGGTGGGCCTGGACCTGCTGGAGGCTGCCGGCACCCCGGCGGAGGACGCGCTCGCCGCACTGGACTCCGCGACGGCCTACGGGCTGGTGGTCGAGGGTGGCCGGCCGTGGAGCTGGCGGTTCACCCACGCCCTGGTGCAGGAGGTGCTGTACGCGGACCTGCCGCGGCTGCGGCGGGCCCGCCTGCACGCCCGCCTGGCCGCGGCGCTGGAGCGGCCTGCCACCGGCCGGGCCGACGACGCGCTGGTCGAGCGGCTGGCCCACCACTTCGTCGAGGCGGTCCCGGTGGCCGGCCCCGGGCCCGCGCTGCGCTACTCGACCGCCGCCGCGCAGGCCGCCCGCCGGCGGCTGGCGCACGGCGAGGCCGCCGCGCACGTGCGCCGGGCCCTGTCGCTGCTCGACCCGGCCGCGGCCGACGCCGCCCGCACCCGCCACGACCTGCTCACCGCCCTCGGCAACGACCTGCTGCGCAGCGGCGAGCCCACGGAGGCGCGCGACGTGGTCGCCGACGCGATCGCGGTGGCCCAGGAGCTGGACGACCGCCGCTGCCTCCTGGAGTCCGCGGCCGTCTGGGGCTCCCCGACGCTGTGGAACTGGCGGCCGCACGGCGTCGTCGACCACGAGATGGTGGCCCTGCTGGAGGACCTCCTCGACGACCGGGAGGAGAGGGGTGGGTGGGTCGCGGACACAGCCGGGCCCGAGGAGCAGGCCCGGCTGACCGCCCGGTTGCTCGGCACCCTCGGCGTGGAGCTGGCCTTCAGCGAGGACCTGCAGAAGGGGCCGCGCTATGCCGAGCGCGCGGTCGCGCTGGCCCGCGAGGTCGGGGACCCGGAGCTGCTCGGTCGCACCCTGAACAACCACTCCCTCGCCGTGTGGGGGCGCCCGGGCGCGGCCGAGCTGCGGCTCGCGGCCACCGACGAGGCCCTGGCGCTGGCCGGGCGCGGGCTGCCGCGGCGCACCGAGTTCTACGCCCGGCTGCACCGGGCGGCGATCCGGCTGCACCTGGCCGACCTGCGCGGCTTCGAGGCGGACATGGACGCCGGTCGCCGGCTGTCGATCTCGCTGTCCGGCCCGGAGGTGCGCCCGCACGTGCTCTGGCAGCAGGCGGGGGCGGCCTGGCTGGGCGGGGACGCGGCACGCGCGGAGGAGCTGACGACCGAGGCGTACGAGCTGTACCGCAGGGTCACCCCGCACGCCCTGCACGCCTACGCCGCGCACCAGTTCACCCTGCGGCGCGGCGACCACCGCCTGCCCGAGGCCGTGGACCTGCTGGTGCGCACCGGCGACGAGGGCAACCCGGTGCTGCAGCTGATGGCGGTGCTGGCCGCCGCGGAGTCCGGGGACCTCGCCACGGCGCGGCGGCTGCGCAAGCGGTGGGGTCGCACCCACGTCCGGGACTGGGCCAGCGACGTCGCCACGCTGCTGGAGGCCGAGGTGGCGCTGCAGATCGGCGACGTGCCGGAGATCGAGATGGCCACCGTGCAGGTGCTGCCGTTCCGCGGCCGGCAGGCGGTGCTCGGGACGCCGTCGTTCAGCCTGGGCGCCTACGACGAGCTGCTGGGCCGGATCGCCGAACGCACCGGGGACACCGTCGCCGCGCGCGAGTGGTGGCGGGCGGCCCGCCGGCAGGGCGTCGCGGTCGGGTCGCCGCACCAGGTGGCGCTGGCCGACTCCCACCTGGCGCGGGTGCCCGAGGAGACGGCCACCCGACCGCGCCGGAGGCGATCCAGCGCACCCAGGTCGG
The DNA here is from genome assembly GCF_900215145.1 of Geodermatophilus sabuli. GTDB lineage: Bacteria > Actinomycetota > Actinomycetes > Mycobacteriales > Geodermatophilaceae > Geodermatophilus > Geodermatophilus sabuli. The sequence goes on from NZ_OBDO01000012.1 coordinate 173,393, forward strand.
CCTGACGCCCGCCGCGGCGATGATCACGGCCCCTGATCGTCGCTCGGCACCCGCACCGTGGTCGTCACCCGCACCACACTGGGCCGGGGCGGGACCGAGCCGAAGCCGAAGCTGACCGGCGGGCGGACCGGCGCCAGCCCGCCCAGCGGCTCGCCGTCCCACGACCCGTCGGCCGCCGTCACCGCGTGCAGGTCCTGCACGCCGTACCACTCGGTCCGGCCGTTCCCGGCCGAGCCGGTGGTGCGCAGGCCGGTCACCAGCCGCGCCGGCCGGTCCAGCAGACCCACCCAGGCGGGGGTCCGGGCCAGCGGCGCCGGGACGGCGCGCAACAGCCACCCCAGCGGGGGACGCCGTCCGGTGCGGACAGTCAACCGCAACGGTCCGGCCGACACCGTCCAGGTCCGCTCGTCGGGCCGGTGGACGCCCACGTCGAGGACCCGGACCTCGTCGAAGGCGTAGGTGGCGGCGATGAACTCCGCGGCCGCCGCCGACGGGGCGAGCAGCACCCGGTGCTCGTCGGGGCGCTGCACCATCACGTCGGAGAGCGGCCCGAGCGGCGACCGGGGCCAGTGCCCGACGACGACGCGGGTGCCCGACGTCGTGCCGGCACCCAGGATCCAGCCGTCGAAGCGCAGTCGCCCGGTCATCGGGCTCAGCGGGTCGTGGCGCGGCTACCGGTGACGACGGTGACCTCCCCGGTCGGGTCGAACAGGTCCACGGGGCCTCCGGCCCGGTCGGCGGGGGTGGGCCAGCGCACCCTACCGAGGGCTCCCCCGGCGCCGATGCCCCGACCGGTCGGGGCGGACGCATCGTCCGCTCCGCGTGAGGCGCCCGCCCCCGGCGGCGGCCAGGCTGCTGCGCGGGGCGGGACGGTCCCGCCCGGGAGGGAGCGACGCCATGTCCAGCGCCTCGCAGAGCTTGCCGGAGGCCAACTGGCAGGCCGAGGCCCACGTCGGCGCCTACGGCTACGACGACCGGCCCACCGGCTGGGCGTCGTGGATCACCTTCGCCGGCGTGATGCTCGTGCTGATCGGCCTGCTCTCGGCGATGGAGGGGGTCACCGCGCTCGTCAACGACGACTTCTACGTGGTCCGGGCCGACGCGCTGCTCGTCGCGGTCGGTTTCACCACCTGGGGGTGGGTCCACCTCGTCCTCGGTGTGGTGGGGATCGTCACCGGCGCGGGCCTGATGCGGGGCGTCCGGCTCGCCCGCGTCGTGGCGGTGGTGTTCGCCGTGGTGAGCGCGCTGGTGCACCTGGCCTTCCTGCCGGCCTACCCGGTCTGGTCGACGCTGGTGATCGCGTTCGACGTCGTCGTCATCTACGCCGTCACCGTGCACGGGCAGGAAGTCGCCTCGCCGCGCTGACCGCGACCGGGCCGGGCGGCCCCGGCGCGCGCGGTGTGCCAGCCTGCCCCCATGAGCGCACCCGCCGCCGAGACCGCCGTCCTGGGCGCGACCAGCGAGGTCGGACCGCTGCGGACGGTGCTCCTGCACCGGCCGGGGGCCGAGCTGCGCCGGCTGACCCCGCGCAACAACGACGAGCTGCTCTTCGACGGCGTGCCCTGGGTGCCGCGTGCGCAGGAGGAGCACGACCGCTTCGCCGCCGAGCTGACCGCCCGCGGTGTCGACGTGCTCTACCTGGACCGGCTGCTGGCCGAGGTGCTGGCGGTCCCGGCCGCGCGCGACGAGCTGGTCGCCGCAGCGGTCGACGATCCGCGGCTGGGTGCCACGCTCACGCGGACGGCGGCCGCGTACCTGGCCGACCTGGCTCCCGATGAGCTCGCCGGCACGCTCATCGCGGGACTGGCGCACGACGAGCTGCCCGGCGCGCGTGGCCTGTCCTACGAGCTCATGGACCGGCACGACTTCGTCGTCCGCCCGCTGCCCAACCTGCTGTTCACCCGCGACTCGTCGGTGTGGGTCGGCGACCAGGTGGCGGTCACCTCGCTGGCGATGCCGGCCCGGCACCGCGAGAGCACCATCACCGCCGCGGTCTACGCCCACCACCCGCGGTTCGCCGGCGCCGCGCAGCTCTACGACGCCTCGCTGGAGCACCTCGAGGGCGGCGACGTGCTGCTGCTGGCGCCGGGCGTGGTGGCGGTCGGCGTGGGCGAGCGGACGACGCCGGGCGGTGCGGAGCGGCTGGCGCGGCGGGTGTTCGCCCGCGGGCTGGCGCACACCGTGCTCGTCGTCCCGATCGCCCAGCAGCGGGCGACCATGCACCTGGACACCATCGCCACGATGGTCGACGTCGACGCGCTGGTCATGTACCCCGCGGTCGCCGACTCCCTGGTGGCCTGGACGGTCACCGGCGAGGTCGCGCCGGAGGACGGGGACACGACCGACCTCACCGTCCGCGGGCCCGCACCGTTCGTCGAGGCGGCCGCGACGGCGATGGGCATCGACCGGCTGCGGGTGATCGACACCGGCCTCGACCCGGTCACCGCCGAGCGCGAACAGTGGGACGACGGCAACAACACCCTCGCGCTGGCCCCGCGGCTGACCGTCGCCTACGAGCGCAACACCGTCACCAATGCCGCGCTCGAGGCGGCCGGGATCGAGGTGGTGCGGATCGCCGGGTCGGAGCTGGGCAGCGGCCGGGGCGGCCCGCGGTGCATGTCCTGCCCGGTCCGCCGCGACCCGCTCTGAACCCCGCTCGCTCCCGGAGCGAGGCCGGCCGTCCCGGGGAGGCGGCGCAGCTGCGGGTGGGCAGCCGTGCCCGGCTCTGCCACCCTCCTGTGCACCGACCCCGAGGCGGGGTCGTGGACCGGGCGTACCGCCTGGCTGCCTGGTTCCCGGAACCGGCGCCGAGGAGAGACCCATGTCCGACGTGATGCGCGCGTTCGTGATGCTCGAGGTCGGCAAGACCGCGGTGGTGGAGAAGCCGGTCCCGACGCCGGGGCCGGAGGAGGCGGTCGTGCGGACGACGGCGGCACTGATCTGCACGTCCGACGTCCACACGGTGAAGGGCGCCCTCCCGGTGGAGAACGGGCGCACCCTGGGCCACGAGTCGGTGGGCGTGGTCCACGCCCTCGGCTCGGCGGTGTCCGGGTTCACCGAGGGTCAACGGGTCGCGGTCAACGCCGTGACCCCGTGCTTCCGGTGCAGCTACTGCCAGCGGGGGTTCACCAGCCAGTGCGGCGGCGCCCTCGGCGGCTACCGGTACACCGCGCAGATGGACGGCAACATGGCCGAGTACTTCGTCGTGCCCGCGGCCGCGGCCAACCTCGCGCCGATACCGGACGACGTCACCGACGAGCAGGCGGCCTACACCTGCGACATGCTCTCCACCGGCTTCATGGGGGCCGAACACGCTCGTCTCCAGCTCGGCGAGACGGTGGCTGTCTTCGCGCAGGGACCGGTCGGGCTGTGCGCGACGATGGGGGCCAACCTGCTCGGCGCCGGGCGGGTGATCGCGGTGGAGTCACGGCCCGAGCGCAAGGACCTGGCCCGGCGCTTCGGCGCGGACGACGTCGTCGACTTCACCGAGGGCGACCCCGTCGAGCAGATCATGGACCTCACCGGCGGCGAGGGGGTCGACGCGGCCATCGAGGCGTTCGGGTTCCCGGAGACCTTCGAGGGTTGTCTGCGCGTCACCAAGGCCGGCGGCAGGGTCTCCAACATCGGGTACCACGGGGAGAACCCCGCGCCGCTGCAGCTGCCCCTCGACAGCATCGGGCTCGGTATGAACGACAAGTCCATCCACACCGGGCTGTGCCCGGGCGGCAGCGAGCGGATGGGCCGGCTCCTCCGGTTGCTGCAGACCGGGCGCATCGACCCGACCCCGCTGACCACCCACCGGTTCGGCTTCGACGAGGTCGAGCGCGCCTTCGCGATGATGCAGACCAAGGAGGACGGCATCCTCAAGCCGCTGATCACCTTCGCCTGACCGTCCCGGCGGTCCACCGCCCGGGCTCAGGTGGCAGGTGCCCACCAGGCCGGCGAGCGGACTACAGCCCCTGGGCGAGCCGGTGGTAGGCGGCGCTCCAGCGCAGCTCCTTGGCCAGCGACCGGCGGGTCGTCTCGGCGTCGATGAGCACCAGCTCGGTGGAGAACACCTCCGCGAGATCGGTGAGCTCCTCGGCCCCCAGCGCCGTCGACAGCACGGTGTGGTGCGGGCCGCCGGCGGTCAGCCAGCCCTCGGTCGCCGTCGCGAAGTCCGGCCGCGGCTGCCACACCGCGCGGGCGACCGGCAGGTTCGGCAGGGGCTCGTCGGGCTCGACGACGTCGATCTCGTCGGCCACCCAGCGGAACCGGTCGCCCAGGTCGCACCAGCCCACGACGACGCCCTCGCCCGGGGCCGCGGTGAACACCAGCCGCGCGGGGTCCTCGCGGCCGCCGATCGACAGCGGGTGCACCTCCACCCGCGGCGTGTCCCCGGCGATGGTCGGGCAGACCTCGAGCATGTGCGCGCCGAGGATCTTCGGGGTGTCGGTGTCCAGGTGGTAGGTGTAGTCCTCCATGAAGGAGGTGCCGCCGGGCAGCCCGTGCGCCGCCACCTTGAGGGTGTGCAGCAGCACCGAGGTCTTCCAGTCGCCCTCGCCACCGAAGCCGTAGCCGTCGGCCATGAGCCGCTGGACGGCGAGGCCGGGGAGCTGGCGCAGCCCGCCGAGGTCCTCGAAGTTGGTGGTGAAGGCGCCGAAGCCGCCATCCTCCAGGAAGCGTCGCAGCGCGGCCTCGATGCGGGCCTGGTAGCGGACCGCTTCGTGCTGCTCCCCGCCCGGGCCGGCGTCCTCGGCGAACCGGTAGAGGTCGCCGTACTCCTGCACGAGCGCGTCGACGGCGGAGTCCTCGACGGACTCGACCACCTCCACCAGGTCGTTGACGCCCCAGGTGTTCACCGAGACGCCGAACCGGATCTCGGCCTCGACCTTGTCGCCCTCGGTGACCGCCACGTTGCGCATGTTGTCGCCGAAGCGGGCCAGTTTGAGCGTGCGCACCGCGTCCGCGGCCGCCGCGGCGCGCGCCCACGAGCCGACCCGGGTGAGGACCCGCGGGTTGGCGACGTGCCCGGCCACCGTCGTCCGCGGCATCCGCAGCCGGGTCAGGACGAACCCGTACTCACGGTCCCCGTGGGCGGCCTGGTTGAGGTTCATGAAGTCCATGTCGATCGTCGCCCACGGCAGGGCGGCGTCGGCCTGGGTGTGCAGGTGCAGCAGCGGCTTGCGCAGCGCGTCCAGCCCGGAGATCCACATCTTCGCCGGGGAGAAGGTGTGCATCCAGGTGATGACCCCGACGCAGGACGGGTCCTCGTTGGCCTCCCCCATCGCCCGCCGGATGGCCCCGGCGTCGGTGAGCACCGGCTTCCAGACCACCCGGATCGGGACCTCACCGGCCGCGTCCAGGGCCTCGGCCACGCGCCGGGACTGCTCGGCGACCTGCTGGAGGGTCTCCTCGCCGTACAGCCCCTGGCTGCCGGTCAGGAACCAGAGCTCGTGCCCGGCGAAGGGGTCCGTGCGCATCAAGCAGCCTTCCTCACTGTCCGTAGACGTTCTGGTAGCGCGCGTAGAGGGAGTCGACGTCGGCCTGCGCGATGGGCAGGGGCTCACCGAGCTGGCGCGACAGGTGCACGGTGCGCGCGACGTCCTCGGTCATGACCGCGGCCTTCACCGCCGCGCGGGCCGAGGGGCCGATGGTGAACACACCGTGGTTCTGCATCAGCACCGCGGGCGAGCGGGAGCCCGACAGCGTGGCCACGATGCCCTGGCCGATCGAGTCGTCCCCGATGAGCGCGAACGGGCCGACCGGGATCGGGCCGCCGAACTCGTCGGCCATCGCGGTGAGCACGCACGGGATCGGCTCGGCGCGGGCGGCCCAGGCGGTGGCGTACGGGCTGTGCGTGTGCACCTGACCGTTGACCTCGGGCATGGTCCGGTACACGTAGGCGTGCGCGTCGGTGTCGCTCGAGGGCTTCTTGACCCCGTCGACGACGGCGCCGTCGAGGTCGCAGACGGTGATGCCCTCCCAGGTCAGCTCGTCGTAGGAGACGCCGCTGCCCTTGATGACGAACAGGTCCTCGCCGGGCACCCGCTCCGAGACGTTGCCCGAGGTCCAGGTGACCAGCCCGTAGCGGGTGAGCTCGGCGTGCAGCGCGGCGACGTGCTCACGCTGCTGCCGGTGGGTGCCGCGCTCGGTGCGCGGTGCGGTGGTGGTCATTCGCTTGCCTCCTCGGTGGGGATGGCGGAGGTCGTCTCGGTGTCGGCGGTCCGCCGCTGGCCGACGCCCACGTGGTCCACGGCGGCCCGCTCGACCGGGAGTGCGGCGACGTACCGCTGCATGAACGCGTCGAAGCCCGCGACGTCGATCGGGTCGGGCTCGACCGTCCGCAGGCTCGCGCTGGTGAAGACCGTGGTGTCCAGGTGGTCCGCCAGGCTCCGGTCCGGCGCGCGGTCGGCGGTGAACGCGGCCAGGACGGCGATGCCCCAGGCGCCCCCCTCGCCGGCGACGTCGCCGACGGAGACGGGGGTGTCGATCGCGGCGGCCAGGAAGCGTTGCGCCACGCCCTCGGTCTTGAACAGGCCGCCGTGCGCGAACATCCGGTCGAGCCGCACGCCCTCGGTCTTCTGCAGGACGTCCATGCCGATCCTGAGGGTGGCCAGGGAGGCGAACAGGTGGGTCCGCATGAAGGTGCCGAGGTCGAGCCGGCTGTCCGGGGAGCGCAGGAAGAGCGGCCGGCCCTCCTCGAGGTCGGTGATCGGCTCCCCGGAGAGGTAGTTGTAGGCGAGCATCCCGCCGCAGTCGCTCGCGCCGCCCAGTGCGGCGGTGAACAGGGTCTCGAAGACCTCCGACGGGCCGACCTCGGCACCCAGCCCCCGGGCGAACTCGGCGAACAGCCCGACCCAGGCGTCCAGCTCACTGGCCCCGTTGTTGCAGTGCACCATGGCCACCGGGTCCCCGGCCGGCGTGGTGACCAGGTCCAGTTCGCGGTGCACCCGGGCGAGCTCACGCTCGAGCACGACCATGGCGAAGATGCTCGTCCCGGCGGAGACGTTGCCGGTACGCGGAGCGACCGAGTTGGTGGCGACCATCCCCGTGCCCGCGTCACCCTCGGGCGGGCAGAGCGGGATGCCGGGGCGCAGCCGCCCGGTCGGGTCGAGCAGCGCCGCGCCTGCTCCGGTGAGCGTGCCGGCCGGCTGGCCGGCAAGTCTGACGGCGGGCAGCAGCTCGGCCAGGGTCAGCTCGACCCCGACCTCGGCGGCCAACTGGTCGAACCGGGCCAGCATCCCGGCGTGGTACCCGCGGGTGGCGCCGTCGATCGGGAACATGCCGCTGGCGTCCCCGATGCCGAGGACCTTCTCGCCGGTGAGCTGCCAGTGCACGTAGCCGGCCAGGGTGGTCAGGTGGTCCAGCCGAGCGACGTGTTCCTCGCGGTCCAGGATCGCCTGGTAGAGGTGCGCGACGCTCCACCGGTGCGGGATGTTGCAACCGAACTCCGCGCTGAGCCGCTCGGCGGCCCGACCCGTGTTCGTGTTGCGCCAGGTGCGGAACGGCGTGAGGAGCGCACCGTCGGCGTCGAACGCGAGGTAGCCGTGCATCATCGCCGACACGCCGAGGGCGCCGACCGTGGTCAGCTCGACCCCGTGGCGTCGCCGCACGTCGCCGGCCAGGGCCGCGAAGCTCTGCTGCACCCCGGTCCAGACGTCGTCCAGCGAGTACGTCCACAGCCGGTCCACCAACTGGTTCTCCCAGTCGTGGCTGCCGACGGCGAGCGGGGTGTGGTCCGGACCGATCAGCACCGCCTTGATCCGGGTCGACCCGAGCTCGATCCCCAGCGCCGTGCGACCGCCGGTGATCGCCGGCCCGGCATCCATCGTCATGTCAGGAGACCCCTTCGACCACTGCGGACAGGCCCGGTTCCAGCGATCCGGTCGACCGGGGACAACGACGCACGAGCGGATGTTAGCGCTAACACAGACAGGTTCACACCCCGGCGGGCAGGGCTCGGGCGGGCACGGGACCGGTGCTCCCACGGACCAGCAGGGTCGGTGGGACCGGGTCGAGGTGCAGCTCCTCGCCCCTCAGCCGGGCGAGGACCAGGCGCACCCCCCGGCGGCCCAGCTCCGCGAAGTCCTGCCGGACGGTGGTCAGCGGCGGGGTGAAGTACGGGGCCTCGGGCAGGTCGTCGAAGCCGACGACGCTGACGTCCCGCGGCGCGTCCAGCCCCTCCTCGTGGAAGGCGGCGAGCAGCCCCAGCGCCATCTGGTCGTTGGCCAGGAACACCGCGGTCACCTCCTCGCCGGCGCGCACGCGGGCGGCGAGTTCCTTGCCCGCGGCGTACCCGGACGACGGCGTCCAGTCCCCGCGCAGGTACGGGGGGACGGGGGCGCCCGAGGCGCACAGCTCGGCCCGCCAGCCGGCGATGCGGTCGCGCGCCTCCTGCGAGTCGGCCGGTCCGGTGACGTGGTGCACCGTCCGGTGGCCGAGGTCGAGCAGGTGCCGGGTGGCCAGCCGGGCGCCGGTCACCTGGTCCACGCCGACGGCCGGCTCCTCCACCGCGCCCCCGCTCTGCACGGTGACCAGCGGCAGCGGCACGTCGATGAGGTGCAGCGCCTCGGCCGCGTCGTCGTAGGTGGCCAACGCGACGACGGCGTCGACGGACTGCCCGACGAACCGGTCCACCGCCTCCCGCATCGCCTCGGCGGTCGCCTCGTCCAGCACGGTCACCGACAGCGAGTAACCCGCGTTGCGGGCGGCCTGCTCCAAGCCGACCAGCGTCTGCGCCGGGCCGTACTGGTTGATGGTGACGGTGACGAAGCCGATCGTGCGGGTCGAGCCGGTGACCAGCGCCCGCGCGGCGGGGTTGGGCCGGTAGCCGAGTTCCCGGATCGCCCGCTCGACGCGCTCCCGCGTCTGCGGGGCCACGTTGCGGTGCCCGTTGATGACCCGGGAGACCGTCTGGTGCGAGACCCCGGCGCGAGCCGCGACGTCCGACATGACCAACGCTCGCGTCGCCCCCTCGGGCTCCACCGTCACCCCTCCGTGTCGACGGGGCGTCCCTGCCCCGGATGTCGTGGCCGCGCGGGCCGGGGGCGGCCCCGCGGGATCCCGCGGGGCCCCCGCCGACCTCAGCGCGAGGTGCCGGCCCGGCGCTTGTTGTAGACGTCGAACGCGACGGCCAGCAGCAGCACCAGACCCTTGACCACCGACTGGATGGACTGGTCGATGCCCATGAGCTGCATGCCGTTGCTCATGACCGCCATGATCAGACCGCCGACCATGGCGCCGACGACGGTGCCGACGCCGCCGGTGACGGCCGCGCCGCCGATGAAGCAGGCCGCGATCGCATCCAGCTCGAACATGTTGCCCGCGCTGGGCTGGGCACCGTTGGACCGCGACGAGAAGACGATGCCGGCGACCGCGGCCAGGAAGCCCATGTTGACGAAGATCCAGAAGTTGACGGCCCGGACCTTGACGCCCGACAACGTCGCGGCGGCCAGGTTGCCGCCGATCGCGTACACCTGGCGTCCGAAGACGGTGCGCTTGGTGATGACGCCGTAGGCGATGATCAGCACGGCCAGGACGATCAGCACGATCGGCAGGCCGCGGGCGTGGGCCAGCTGCCAGGCGAAGGCCATGACGACGGCCCCGACCGCGACGATCTTCGCGACGAAGAGCGGGAAGCTCTCCACCGGCTGCTGGTACTTGATGCGGGCGATGCGGGTGCGGAAGTTGCTGAACGCGTAGCCCGCGACGGCGACCGCCCCGATGAGCAGGGTGAACGCGTCGTAGCCGTTGCCGCCGAGCAGCCCGTTGAGGAAGCCGCTGGCGATGCGGCCGTACTCGGACGGGAACGGCGACAGCGAGATGTTGTCCAGCACCTGCAGCGTGAGCCCGCGGAACAGCAGCATGCCGGCGAGCGTCACGATGAACGCCGGGATGCCGACGTAGGCGACCCAGAAGCCCTGCCACGCGCCGATGGCCAGGCCGACGGCGATGGCGGCGAGCGCGCCGGCCCACCAGGGCATGCCCTGGCGGATGACCAGGACGGCGGAGACCGCCCCGGTCAGCGCGACCACCGACCCGACCGACAGGTCGATGTGCCCGGCGATGATCACGATGACCATGCCGATGGCCAGGATCAGGATGTAGCTGTACTGCAGGACGATGTTGGTGACGTTGCCGGGGCTCAGCGACGTCCCGTCGGTGAGGATCGCGAACAGCGCGACGATCACCACGAAGGCGACGTAGATGCCGCTCTGCCGGAGGTTGCTCGTGAGCAGGGCCCGGACATCGCTGGTCCCGGTGTGCAGTGCGACAGCGGGGGCGACGTCCTTGGGAGCCGTGGCGGTCTGGGCCTCCGGCTCCGACGCGGGGGGAACGGTCCTGGTCATGCCGCGAGCTCCTTCTCCTTGGTCATGAGCTCCATGAGGTTCTCCTGGGTCGCCTGGCCGACGGGCATCTCACCGGTGATCCGGCCCGCGGACAGGGTGTAGATGCGATCGCAGATGCCCAGCAGCTCGGGCAGCTCGGAGGAGATGACGAGCACCGCCTTACCGTCGGCGACCAGCCGGTTGATGATCGTGTAGATCTCGTACTTCGCACCCACGTCGATGCCGCGGGTGGGCTCGTCGAGGATCAGCACCTCGGGGTCGGTGTACAGCCACTTGGACAGCACGACCTTCTGCTGGTTGCCACCGGAGAGCTTGCCGACGATCGAGGTGACGCTCGGCGCCTTGACGTTCATGCTCTTCCGGTAACCCTCGGCGACCTTGATCTCCTCGTTGCCGTTGACGAAGCCCCTGGTGGCGAGCTTGCCCAGGGCGGCGGCGGAGACGTTGCGCCGGATGTCCTCGATGAGATTGAGGCCGTAGTGCTTGCGGTCCTCGGTGGCGTAGGCGATGCCGGCGTCGATCGCCTCGGAGACGTTGCGGGGCCGGATCTCCTTGCCGTGCACGAACATCCGGCCGGTGATGTTCCGCCCGTAGGCGCGACCGAAGATGCTCATGGCCAGCTCGGTGCGACCGGCCCCCATCAGACCGGCGATGCCGACGACCTCGCCGGCGCGGACGGTGAAGTTGGCGCCGTCGACGATCTTGCGGTCCTGCGTGGGGTGCCAGACGGTCCAGTCCTCGACGCGCAGCACCTCCTCGCCGGGGTGCGACTCGCGCTCGGGGTAGTAGCTCTCCAGGTCCCGGCCGACCATCCCGCGGATGATCCGCTCCTGGGTCACCTCGCCTGCGTGCAGGTTCAGCGTCTCGACGGTCCTGCCGTCGCGGATGACGGTGACGTTGTCGGAGACCGCGGTGATCTCGTTGAGCTTGTGGGAGATCATGATGCAGGTGATCCCGCGCTCGCGGAGGCGCCGGAGCAGGTCGAGCAGGTGCGCCGAGTCGTTGTCGTTCAGCGCCGCGGTCGGCTCGTCGAGGATGAGCAGCTTGACGTCCTTCGACAGCGCCTTGGCGATCTCCACCAGCTGCTGCTTGCCGACGCCGAGCTGGCCCACCGGAGTGACCGGGTACTCCTCCAGACCCACCGAGCGGAGCAGCTCCGCGGCCTCGGCGTTGGCCTTGTTCCAGTCGATGAGCCCGCCACGGCCGCGGCGCTCGTTGCCGAGGAAGATGTTCTCGGCGATCGAGAGGTAGGGCACCAGGGCGAGCTCCTGGTGGATGATGACGATCCCGACGTGCTCGCTGTCGCGGATGCCGTTGAAGCGGACCGGCTGACCGTCGTAGACGATCTCGCCGTCGTAGCTCCCGGCCGGGTAGACGCCGGAGAGCACCTTCATCAGTGTCGACTTGCCGGCACCGTTCTCGCCGCAGATGGCGTGGATCTCGCCGCGGCGGACCTGCAGGTTCACGTCCGACAGCGCCTTCACGCCGGGGAACGTCTTGGTGATGGAGCGCATCTCCAGGATGTGGTCGTCCATGGGACCTCGTCGTCCTGATCGTCGGTGCGCACCGGGCGCGCCCGCGGATGGTGGAGAGTGTGCGCCACCCTCGCGCGGGTGGCAGGTCCTACGGGACGCGCGTCCCGTGGGGCCGGCCGGGCCCGACAGCGACCGCTGCCGAGCCCGGCCGTGCTCAGGTGACGGCGGTCAGTCCGACTGGCCGCTGGCGACCTCTTCGGCCGTCCAGTAGCCGGAGTCGACCAGCACCGACTGGATGTTGTCGGCGAAGACCGTCTCGACCGGGAGGAGGTACGACGGCACGACCTTGACGCCGTTGTCGTAGGTCTCCGTGTCGTTGGCCTCGGGCTCGTTGCCCTCCGCGAACGCCGCGGCGGCGGCGACGGCCTGCTCGGCCAGCAGACGGGTGTCCTTGAAGATCGTGGAGCTCTGGACCCCGTCGGCGATCAGCTTGACCGAGGCGATCTCGGCGTCCTGACCGGTGACGATCGGCATCGGGTTGGCGGCGTCGAGAGTCGGGCCGTACCCGGCGTTCTGCAGGGCGGTGATGATGCCGCGCGAGATGCCGTCGTAGGGCGACAGGACGCCGTCGACGCGCGAGCCGTCGTTGTAGGTGGAGGTCAGCAGGTCCTCCATGCGCCGCTGGGCGGTCTCCTGCTGCCAGCGCAGGATCGCGGCCTGCTCGATGTCGGTCTGGTTCGACTTCACGACCAGCGTGCCGTCGTCGATCTTCGGCTGGAGGACCGACATGGCGCCGTTGAAGAAGAAGAACGCGTTGTTGTCGTCCAGGGAGCCGGCGAACAGCTCGATGTTGAACGGCCCGGTGGCGGTGCCGGCCGAACCGTCGGCGTTGAGGACGCCGAGGCCGGTCAGGAGCGCGGTGCCCTGGGCCACGCCGACGGCGAAGTTGTCGAAGGTGACGTAGAAGTTGACGTTCTCGCTGTCGCGGATCAGCCGGTCGTACGCGATGACGGGGATGTCGTTGGACGCCGCGTTCTCCAGCTGGCCCGCGAGCGCCGTGCCGTCGATCGCCGCGATGACGAGGATGTCGGCACCCTCGGTGATCATCTGGTCGATCTGCTGCGACTGGGTGGGGATGTCGTCACCGGCGTACTGCAGGTCGACGGAGTACCCCTCGGCCTCCAGCTGCTCCTTGACGTTGTTGCCGTCGGCGATCCAGCGCTCGGAGGTCTGGGTCGGCATCGAGACACCGATCGTCAGGTCCTCCGCGCCGCCGCCGCTCCCGGCGCCGCCGCTGCCCCCGGCGCCCTCGCCGCCGCAGGCCGCCAACGAGAGCGCCAGCACCGCGCTCGTGGCGGTCAATCCGAGCCTTGTCCGCACTGCCATCTCCTCCTCGAGACGTCTGCCCGCCGGATGACCGGCGTCCAGGCTCGCCCGGGGCGAGCGCATAAGTGTGAGCGCTAACAACCGCAGCGCGTCAACTCCTCGAGGACAAGAAACCGTCACGTTCTCGTAACGCCTGCTCCATTCGGGTGCACCCGGTCGGGACGAGGTCGCCCTGCGTCGCGACCGCGGACACCCGGCGGGACCTGCGTCGCCCCGAGAGCCGGCACGGGAGCCGCGCCCACCCTCGTGTCACGGCGGGCGCCCCGGACGCACTCGTACCCCGCCCACGAGCGTGGGCGGGGCACGGGTGCGGTCAGGCCCGCCCGGGGGCGCGGACCGTCAGCGGAGCGTGATCTGGCGCGAGAGCAGGCCCGCGCGGGCCCGGCGCTCGTCGGAGGTCAGCGGGTCGGTCACGGCCAGCGCCTGCTCCAGCCGGTCTCCGAACTCCCGGGCCGGACCGGTCCACTCGCCCGCCGAGGCGTCGGCGGGCAGGTCCCACACGGGGACGACGAGCCCGTGGGCGCGGAAGGCGCCGGCGTACCGGGTGCCCTCGCCCAGGGTGATCTGCTCGGCGGCGCGCAGGCGGGCCAGGGCGTCGAGCAGCGGGTCCTCCGCCTCCGGGCGGACCCAGCGCAGGTGGGCCCGCTCCCCGCCGGGACGCACCCAGTAGGCCGCGCCGAGGTCCGGCAGCAGCTCGGTCGGCAGCACGGCCGCGTTGGCCTGCTCGAGGCCGGCCTGCGCGGCCGGCCCGGCGTCGGTCCCCTCGAACCAGAAGCCGAAGTCGGGGTGCACGGTCACCTCGAGCGGCGCGTCGAGGTCGATCAGCTCCTGCAACCGCGGGCCGGCCGACCCGGCGCCGCCGATCGGGCCCGGCTCGACCGGCGCGCCCTTCGGCGCCTCGAGGGCGGCCGCGAGCGCCGTCCCGAGGTCGCGGCTGACGTCGTCGGACGAGGTCTGCAGCTGGGCGCCGAGCACGATCTCCCCGTTGGCGCGCACCAGGGCAGGCGCTCCGCCGGGCAGCACGCTGGCCAGGGTGACCTCGCGCCCGTCGGCGGTCCTCAGTGGCGCGGTCGCCGCGGGCACCAGCTCGCGCAGGGCCACCCAGTGCGGCTCTCCGGGCAACCCCTCGAACGGGCGGGTCACCGGCGGGGCGTAACCCGAGCCGTGGCAGTGCTTGTACCGGCGGCCGGAGCCGCAGGGGCACGGAGCCTTGGGGTTGACGCCGCCGTCGGCGGTGGGGACAGCGGAGCGCTTGCGGGTCGCGGAGCGGGCCATGGGGTCGAGCGTAGTGAGAGGCCCCCGTCCCCCTCCCACCCTCGCGAGCTCGGCGGGAGCCTCTGGACGGGGGCCTTCTACGCTCCCGGGCGTGACGCCCGCCGCGCCCCTCGACCTCACCGATCCCGCCGTCGTCGCCGACCCCTACCCGGCGTTCGCCCGGGCGCGCGGGGTGGCCCCCGTGCAGTGGCACGAGGAGCTGGGCCTGTGGCTGGCGTTCACCCACGCGGAGTCCAACGCCGTCCTGCGCGACCGCCGGCTGGGCCGGATCTGGCAGGACAGGGAGCCGGCCGAGCGTTTCGGCGACTTCAACCTCATCCACCGCAACGCCATCCTGGAGATGGAGCCGCCGGACCACACCCGGCTGCGGCGGCTGATCAGCACCGCGTTCGCCCGCGGCCACGTGGAACGGCTGCGGCCGTGGGTGGAGCAGCTGGCCGGCCGCCTGGTCGACGAGCTCATCGAGCGCTCCGGCGGGTCCGAGCCGGTCGACGTCCTCTCCGGGATGGCCGAGCAGCTGCCGGTCGACGTCATCGCCGAACTGCTGGGCGTGCCCGAGGCCGACCGGCCGCTGTTGCGCCCGTGGTCGAACGCGATCGTGAAGATGTACGAGTACGGGCGGACGACGGCCGTCGAGGAGGCCGCCGAGCGCGCCGCCGGGGAGTTCGTCGCCTGCCTGCGCGAGCTGGCCGCCGACCGGCGTCGGCACCTGGGTGAGGACCTCGTCAGCCACCTGGTGACGGTCCGCGACACCGAGGGCGACCGGCTCACCGAGGACGAGCTGGTGACCACCTGCATCCTGCTGCTCAACGCCGGTCACGAGGCGACGGTCAACGTCACCGGCAACGGCCTGCTCGCGCTGCTGCGCTCCCCCGACCAGCTGGCGCGGCTGCGGGCCGACCGGGCGCTGCTGCCGACGGCGATCGAGGAGCTCATGCGCTTCGACTCGCCCCTGCAGCTGTTCGAGCGCACCGCCACCGAGGACGTCGAGATCGCCGGCGTCACCGTGCGCGAGGGGCAGAAGATCGCCGCGCTGCTGGGCTCGGCCAACCACGACCCCGCCGTCTTCGCCGCCCCGGAGGCCCTCGACGTCGGGCGCACCGACAACCCGCACATCACCTTCGGCGCCGGCGTCCACTTCTGCATCGGCGCCCCGCTGGCCCGCGTGGAGCTGCAGGCCTCCTTCGGCGCGCTGCTCGACCGCACGTCGCGGCTGGAGCTGGGCGGGGAGCCGGTGCGCCGGCCGGAGTTCGTCATCCGTGGCCTGGCGCAGCTCCCCGTCGTCCTCGCCCGCTGACCTCGAGGAGCGCTGCGTACCGACCGGTAGAAGGTGAGCGGTGTCACTGGCACGATCTGTGGCCATGCGTGGGCTGATGCAGGACTACCCCCTGACCATCGATGCGATCTTCCGGCACGTCGAGCAGCACTACGGCGACGGCACGATCGCCACGACCGGGCCCGGCGGCGTCACCCGGACGACGTACGCGGAGTGGGCCCAGCGCACCCGCCGGCTCGGCGGCGTGCTCGACACTCTCGGCGTCAGCGCCGACGGCCGGGTCGGCACGTTCGCCTGGAACTCCCAGCGGCACCTGGAGCTGTACTTCGCCGCGCCGTCCACCGGCCGGGTGCTGCACACGCTCAACGTCCGGCTGTTCCCCGAGCAGCTCACGTACATCGCCAACCACGCCGAGGACGAGGTGGTCTTCGCCGACCGCACCGTTCTGCCGCTGCTGTGGCCGCTCATCGACACGATGAAGACGGTCAGGCACGTGGTCGTGATGGACGACGGCGGCGACAACGAGATCCCCGACGACCCCCGGGTCCTGGACTACGAGACGCTGCTCGCCGAGGCCGAGCCGGTCGACTTCCACGTCGACGACGAGAACCGGGCCGCGTCGATGTGCTACACGAGCGGCACCACGGGCAACCCGAAGGGCGTCGTCTACAGCCACCGCTCGACGTGGCTGCACACCATGGGCGTGATGGCGCCCAACGCCTTCGGCCTGGGCATCCAGGACGTCGCGATGCCGGTCGTGCCGATGTTCCACGCCAACGCCTGGGGCATCGCCCAGGCCGCCCCGGCCGCCGGCTCCTCGCTGGTCATGCCCGGGTCGATGATGCAGCCCCAGTCGCTGGCCGACCTGATCGTCGAGGAGGGCGTGACCTTCACCGCCGGTGTCCCGACCATCTGGCAGGGCGTGCTCCCCCACCTGGCCGGCCGCCCGCACAAGCTCCGGGAGATCGGCTGCGGCGGCTCGGCGGTGCCCAAGGCGCTGTCGGAGGCCTACCGGGAGCAGGTCGGCCTGGCGATCCTGCAGGCGTGGGGCATGACCGAGACCCACCCGGTGGCGTCGTCGGGGATCCTCCCGCCCCGGTACGCCGACGCCGACGACGCGACCAGGGCCAGCCAGCGGGCGCGCGCCGGCATCCCGTTCCTGGGCGTGGAGGCCCGGATCGTCGATGCCGAGACCCTGGAGCCGCAGCCCTGGGACGACAAGGCCACCGGCGAGCTGCAGGTCCGCGGCCCGTGGTGCGCGCAGGACTACTACAACCCCGACGCCGGGGTGGTGCTGTCGACGCCGGACGGCTGGATGAGGACCGGCGACGTCGCCGCGATGGACGAGTACGGCTCGATCCGCATCGCCGACCGCACCAAGGACCTCATCAAGTCCGGCGGGGAGTGGATCAGCTCGGTCGACCTCGAGAACGCGATCATGAGCCACCCGAAGGTGAAGGAGGCCGCGGTCGTCGGCATCCCGCACCCGAAGTGGGACGAGCGCCCGCTGGCCTGCGTCGTGCTCCAGGAGGGCGAGTCGATGACCGAGGAGGAGGTCCTCGACCACCTCAAGCCGCTGGTCGCCAAGTGGTGGCTGCCGGACGCGGTGACCTTCATCGACGAGGTGCCCAAGACCAGCGTCGGCAAGTTCTCGAAGAAGGACCTCCGGAGCCGGTTCGCCGCGTTCCCCATCGAGAGCTGAGCGAGGACCCCTCCCGGGCGGTGCCCGGGAGGGGCCTAGCGCACGAAGGGTGGCTGGCCGGTCTCGCTCACCATGGGCCGGCCGGCCGCCTCCCACTCGCCCATGCCGCCACCGACGTTCACCGCGTCGAAGCCGTTGGCGTTCAGCCAGGCGGCGACCCGCGCGGACCGGCCGCCGCTGCGGCAGACGACGTACAGGGGGTCGCCCTCGGGGAGGTCGTCGAGGCGGGCCGGGACCTCGCCCATCGGGACGTGGGTCGCACCGTCGATGTGGCCGACCACCCACTCGTCGTCCTCACGGACGTCGAGGACGACGGCGTCCTCGGGGACCTCGACGGCGGGGACGGTCGGCACCTGCTGCGGCATCACCCAGCCATCGTGACACGCGTACGGGGGGATGCCGGGCTGCGAGGATGGGCCGCGATGAGCACCGACGCCGCCGCTCCCGTGCGCGACCCGGCCTGGTCCCTGTCCCGCTCGGCGATCGGGTTGTGGATCACCGAGGGGGTGCTGGGCACGCTCCTCTACGGGGCGCTGGTGGCCGCGTTCGTCCTCTTCGTGCCGGTCGGTGGCCCGGTGCCGGTGCTGCGCTGGGTGCTGCCGGCGCTGGTGGCCGTCTACGCGGTCGTGGCGATCGGCATCCGGCCGTGGTTCCGCCACCGCGTGCACCGCTGGGAGGTCACCGCCGAAGCGGTCTACACGCTGACCGGCTGGCTGACCCGCACCTGGACGCTGGTGCCGGTGTCCCGCATCCAGACCGTCGACGTCACCCGCGGGGTGCTGCAGCAGCTGTTCGGCCTCGCCACGGTCGCGGTGCTCACCGCCTCCAGCCAGGGCACCGTGCGGGTCTGGCACCTGGAGGCCGACGTCGCCGCGCGGGTCGCCGACGACCTCGCCCGCCGCGCGGAGCTGGTCCGCGACGAGGCCACGTGACGGGGCCCGGGGCGCAGCCGGGCACCTGGCCCGGCGCGGAGCCGGGGACCGGGCCGCCGACGCCGCCGCAGGCACCGCCCGGGCGGCGGACGTCACCGCGGATCGTGGCCGTGCACACCGCCACCTTCCGCCAGGCCCGCCAGCTGGTGCCGGCGCTGATCCCGGTCGCCGCGGTCGTCGGCTTCGACGACGGGCTGACGACCGTCGTCGTCCTGGCCGTGGCGATCACCGCGCTGTCGCTGGCGGCCGCGGCGTTGAGCTGGTGGCGGTTCAGCTACGCCGACGGGCCGACGGCGGTCGTGGTCACGCGGGGGCTGCTGGCCCGGTCGGTGCGCACGGTGCCCAACGACCGCATCCGCGGCGTGGAGGTCGAGACCCCCCTGCTGCACCGGCTGTTCGGGCTGGTCCGCGTGCGCGTCGACGCCGCGGCGGGCTCGGTCGGCGTCAACGAGGAGGAGGTCGTCGTCGACGGCGTCCCGCGCGCCGAGGGCGACCGGTTGCGGGAGTCGCTGCTGGCCCGCCGGGGCAGCGCGCCGGGCCACGCCTCGGCACCGGCGGACGGCGTCGCCGAGGAGCTCCCGGAGGAGGAGTTCGCCCGCTTCGACAACCGCTGGCTGCTGTACGCGCCGCTGGTCGGCAGCTACCTCGTCGTCCCGCTGGCCGCCGTCGGCACGCTGTTCCGGTTCCTCGACGAGCTGCCCGACGGCCTGGTCCCCCGGCTCGACGGCCCCGACCTCTCCGACGTCCAGGTGGTCGTGGTCGCCGTGGTGCTCGCGGCGGTGCTGCTGGCGCTCGCGGCGGTGGTGGGCGCCGCGGTGGTGAACTGGCGCTTCCGGCTGGTGCGGCGCGGCGGGTCGCTGGTCGCCGTCCGCGGGCTGCTCACCCGGAGGCACACCGAGCTGGAGGTCGACCGCATCCGCGGCGGCACGCTCAGCGAGGGCCTCGGCATGCGCTGGGTGGGCGCCGCCCGGGTCAACGCGCTGGTCACCGGCCTGGGTCAGGCCAACCGGCGGGGCCAGCTGCTGCCGCTCGGGCCGCGCAGCGAGGCCGAGGCGCTGCTGCGCCGCCTGGCCGACGACCCGGGGGTGCTGCGGTCGCACCCGCCGGCCGCCCTCCGCCGGCGGCTGGTCCGCGCCGTCTCGGCCGGCCTGCTGCTGACCAGCGCCGGCGGGATCGCCACGGCGACCCTCGGCTGGTGGTGGGTGCTGGCGGCCGGCGTGGCGCTGACCGTGCTGAGCGTGCCCATGGGGATCGGTCGCTACCGCTCCCTCGGGCACGCCGCCGGACCGCGCACCTTCAGCGTGCGCAGCGGCTGGCTGGTACGCGAGCAGGCGGTCCTGCAGCGGCGCGCCGTGGTCGGCTGGCAGGTGCGGCAGAGCGTCTCCCAGCGCCGGCAGGGGGTGGCCACCGTCGTGGCATGCGTCGGCGCCGGCAGCGGCGGCTACGCCGCGGTCGACCTGGCCGCCGGTGACGTCGCCGGGTTCACCGGGGCCGCGTCGTCGGGGACGTGGGCGGGCACCCTCGCGCCCTGAGGTCCTGTCGGTGGCCGGGCCTATGGTCCGGCGACACCGACGAGAGGAGTCCGACCGTGCCCGACGTCGACACCAACCAGCCCCTCGGGACGCCGACCTGGGTGGACCTCGCCGTCCCGGACCTGCACTCCGCGCTGGACTTCTACCGCGCGGTGTTCGGCTGGGAGTTCCGGATCGGTCCCGAGGAGTACGGCTCCTACACGACCTGCCTGCTGCGCGGCCGCCCCGTCGCGGCGGTGTTCGTCGACCCGGGCCGCACCCCGGCGTGGGACGTCTACCTCGCGACGCCGGACTGCGACGACACGACCGCCCGCGCCCGGGAGGCCGGCGCCACGGTGCTCGAGGAACCGACCGACGTGATGGCCCAGGGCCGGATGGCGATGCTCCTCGACCCGGCGGGTGCCCGGGTCGGGCTGTGGCAGGGCCGCGACCACGTCGGCTGCCAGGTGGTCAACGAGCCCGGCGCGCTGCTCCGCAACGACCTGGTCACGCCCGACGCCGACGCCGCGCGGCGCTTCTACGCCCGGGTCTTCGACTTCGGCCTCGACGGCAACCCCGACATGCCGGGGTTCGACTTCACCTTCCTGCGCCGCCCGGACGGCCACGAGGTCGGAGGTGTCATGGGCGCTCCCGAGGCGTCCGGCTCGGCGTGGAGCACGGTGTTCGAGGTGGCCGACGCCGACGAGGCGGTGCGCCGGGCGGTGGCCGCGGGCGGGTCGTCCCCCGGCGCCGAGGACTTCCTCTACGGGCGGCTGGCCGCGATCGCCGACCCCGCCGGCGCGGAGTTCTCCGTCATCGCCCGGCCGGCGGGCTGAGCACCTCCGCACCGGACAGCGCGGCGGCCAGCCCGGCCGCGGCCGCGGCGTGCCCGTCGGCGAGCAGGCCGGCCGCGGCCAGCACGTACCGGCGGTCGACGACGACGGTGGCGTCGGCCAGCACGCCCCCGGCGCCCCCGCGGTCGGCGGCGACCCGGGCGGCCGCGGCCGCGAGCGCGGCCGGCTCGGCGTGCCGGAACACCCCGCCGGAGAGGACGACCAGGCCCGAGCCGCGCGCCCCCGCGCCGTCCGGCCCGTAGACCGCCTCGGCCCGCAGGTGCCGGCGCAGCGCGATCGTCGCCGCCGCGACGCCGAGGTCGAGCGGGTCGTCGCCGACCAGCGGCACGTCCTCCGCGGCGGCGGCCGCCCTCAGCGCGCCGACGCTCACCGCCACGCCGAGGTCGCCCTCGACCGTGCGCCGCGCCGCCGGGACCCCCACCGCCTCGCGGCCGAGCGTCGACTGCTCCGCGTCCGGGTCGGGCACGCAGTACACGTCGGTGGTCGCCCCGCCGACGTCGACCACGGCCACGCCGGGCGCGGGCAGCCCCGACCGGGCCGCCGCCAGCACGCCCACCCCCGCGAGGACGGCGTCCGGGGTCACAGTGCGCACCCACGCCCGCAACCGCGGGTCGGTGGAGAGCCGCGGGCCGCCGATCACGTGCCGGAGGAACACCCCCCGGATGGCCGCCCGCGCCGGTTCCGGGGCCAGCCGGCCGATGTCGGGGAGCACGTTGTCCGTCGCGCTCACCGGCACCCCGCCCGCCCGGAGCACCGCCGCCACCTCGTCGCGGACGGCGGCGTTGCCGGCCAGCACCACCGGGACGGACAGACGAAGGGCCCCCTCCTCCCCACCCGTCGCACGCTCGGGGCGGGACCCGGGAGGGGGCCGACCCTGCAGCGGAGCCGAGGCGGCCAGGACGGCCGCGTTGTGCCGCAGCACCGATGCCTCCCCGCCGTCGGTGCCGCCCACCAGCAGGACGACGTCGGGCTGCGCGGCGGCCAGCCGGGCCAGGCCCTCGCCGGTCAGCCGGCCGGCCGCCACGTGCACCACGCGGGCACCGGCCGACAGCGCCGCCCGGTGCCCGGCCTCGGCGCTGATCAGCTCCTCGTAGCCGACCACCGCCAGCCGCAGCCCGCCGCCCGCGCTCGAGCAGGCGACCACCGGCGCGGCGGGGAAGCCGGCGGTCGCGGCCAGCACCCCGCGGACGACGTCGGTGGCGTCGGTGGGCGCCTGCGCGGTGGCCAGCAGCTCGCCGGCCGGCAGCCCGACGAGGGCGGCCTTGGTCCAGGTCGAGCCGATGTCGACGCAGGCGACGCTGCTCATGTCCGGTGCAGCCCGGCCGCGGTCGCGGCGGCGGTGAGCGCGTCCAGCCCGAGGGCCTGCACGGGCCCGAGCGCGCCGACGTCCCGCAGCCCGTGCTGGGCGGCGTGCGTGGCACCCTCGGCGAGCAGCTCGGCGGTCAGGCCGTAGGGCTCCGGGCCGGCCAGCTCGACGCGGCTGAGCACCGCACCGGCCCGGTCGCGGACCTCGGCCACGGTGCGGGTGCGCGCCTGCGCGAGGGTGCGCTGAGACGGCGCCTCCCCCACCCGGGCGCCGACCACCGCGGCCAGCCGCTGCGCGCCCTGCCGCGCCAGCGGCAGCCGTCCGATCAGCGGTGCCAGCGGAGCCAGCCGGTGCGCCACCGGGGTCAGCGCGCCGAACCAGTCCAGGTGCACGCCGACCTCGCGCAGCCCGGGGGCGAGCCCCGGGAGGGTCAGGTGCTCCGCGCCGCCCACCGACAGTCCGCGTCGCGGCCGGCCGGCGGCCTCGAACCGCCACACCCGCCGGCCCGCCGCCTCCTCGCGGAGCCGGCCCCCGGCGAAGGCGAACCCGGGCTCGAGCAGGACGCCGGCCAGCGAGACCAGCGTGCCGCGGGAGAACGCCTGCCCCGAGGTGCCGTCGAGGGCGTACCCGATGTCGACCCGGTGCGCGCGGTCGCCGGCCTCGACCAGCGCCAGCGCGCCGGCGAGCGTGCCGGGGACGTAGTCCAGGCCGAAGGCGGGCACCAGCGCGGCGCCGGTGGTCACGGCCCGCGGGCCGGCGTCCTCGAACACCCGGCGGATGAACGGCGGCTCCCCGGTGGAGTCCAGGTAGACCGCGCCGGCCGCGACGGCGGCCTCGACCGCCGGGTCGCCGAGCCGCAGGAACGGGCCCACGGTGGTGACCAGCACGTCGCCGGCGCCGAGCAGCGCCCGTACCGACGCCGGGTCGGTGACGTCGGCCGGCGCCGTCGGCAGCCCGCCGAGCCGGTCGGCCAGCGCCCCGAGGCGGGCGGGGTCGCGGCCGGCGAGCACCGGCCGGGCCCCGCGCGCGACGAGGGCCTCCGCGGTCCGGGACCCCGTGTAGCCGGTCGCACCGAGCAGGACGATCCGCGTACTCACCGGACCGACCCTAGCCAGGCGTGGTGATCGAGGAGCCCGGGTAGCGGGGCCCGCGATGCACTCCGGACGGGTCGCCTGCCGCACCTCACGACTGCGGCCCCCCGGCGCCCCTGCCCAGGTTCACCCGGCCGGCGAGCGCGGCCGCCTCCACCCGGGTCGCGACACCGAGGCTGCGCAGCAGGTGGGCGACCAGCCGCTTCGCGGTCCGCTCCGACACGTGCAGCGTCGTGGCGATCTCCATCGTGCTGGTGCCGTCGGCGACCAGCCGCCACAGCCGCCGCTCGTCGGCGGTCAGCCGCTCGGCGATGCCCTGCTCGCCGGTCGGGGCGGCGTCCTCGAGCAGCCGGCGCAGCAGGTCCTCGGGCAGCACGGACCAGCCGTCGAGGACGGCGAACAGCGGGCGGACCAGCGCCTCGGGGTCGGCGGTCTTCGGCAGGAACGCGGCGGCGCCCGCCCGCAGCGCCTCGATCGCCCCGTCCGCCTCGGCCAGCCCCGACAGGGCGACGACGCGGACCATCGGATCGGCGCGGCGCACCGCGGCGATCGCCCGGCTCCCGCCCGGCGGCGGCATGTGCAGGTCGACCACAGCGACGTCGGCGTGGTGGCGGCGCACGAGCGCGGCCGCCGCCGAGGCGTCATCCGTCGTCCCCACGACCCGCACCCGCCCGTCACTCACCTCGGGCAGCAGCAGGGCCAGCCCCCGGCTGAACAACGGGTGGTCGTCGACGAGCACGACATCGACCGGACGGCGCTCAGCACCGGCGTCGGACAACCCCATCTCACCCCACACGGTCGCTGCGCCCGGCGCGTCGGTGACCGGACCGCACGACGGAGGTGCCCATGACCCTGGCCGCCCACCCATCGACGCCCCACGCCCGCTCCCGGCTCCTGTCCGACCTGCTGCGCCTGTTCCGCGGCCACCTCCACCGGCCCCGGCCCGCGACGCCGGACGAGGCGCCGGTCAGCCCCGAGGACGCCGTCGTCCGGGCGCTGTGCCACGACATGCGCACCCCGCTGGCCTCGCTGGAGGCGGTGCTCGGGTCGCTCGGCGGGAGCGGGAGCACGTCGACCCAGGCGGCCGACCCGGCCGAGCTGCTGGAGCTGGCCCGCGCCCAGACCGCGCACCTGTCGTCGATGCTGCGCACCGCGGCGGCCACCGGCGGTGCCATCGCCCGCAGCCGGGGGACCCGCACGCTGGGCGACGTCGTCCGCGTCTCCGCGGCCACCTCGGGCCTGCCGGCCGCCCAGCTCACCGTGCGTTTCGACGGCGGCGCGGAGGACGTCGCGGTCGCCGACGCCCGGGTGCAGCGGATCCTGGCCAACCTGCTGGAGAACGCGCACCGCCACGGCGAGGACGCCCCGGTGCACCTGGCCGTCACCCGCCGCCCGGCCTGGGTCGACCTGGCGCTCACCCAGGCCGTCGCCCGGCCCGAGCGGCTGATCAGCCATCTCGGCAGCGACCTCCCGCCTCCGGACCTGACCGGCCTGGGGCTGTGGTCGGTGCGGCGGCAGACCCGGGAGCTGGGCGGCCGGGTGGTGTGGGCGGTCGACGGCCCGTCGCTGACGCTCACCGTGCAGCTCCCCGACCGGTGAACGCAGCCGCGCCGGGCAGGCCCCGTCCAGCGGCTCGCCGCGCGAGCCTGCGAGCACTGCGGAGGACGGGTCCTCTCGATTGGCACGCGGGGGCCACCGCTCGGCACGGGCGGGCCACCGGGCGCGGGCAGATCCCTGGTGTCACCGCATCGGCGGTGGTCGCGACGACGCCAGGGAGAACACGCACATGTTCACGCACACCCACGCCCTGCAGTACGAGGCCAAGCCCGACGGTCCCGACCCGGACTTCGCCCGCAAGATGCAGGAGGTCCTCGGCGGTCAGTGGGGCGAGATGACCGTCGCCACGCAGTATCTGCTGCAGGGCTGGAACTGCCGGTTGCCCGGCAAGTACAAGGACCTGCTCCTCGCGATCGGCACCGAGGAACTGGCCCACGTCGAGATGATCGTGACCATGATCGACCGGCTGCTGGACCACATCCCGCTCAAGCCGGACGCCGCCGACCGCACCAAGGAGGCCGCCGCCGGGTACGGCCAGCACAACCCGCAGCACCCGATCGTCAACGGCGCCGGCGCGTCCTACATGGACAGCATGGGCAACCCCTGGACGGGCGCCTACGTCACCGCCAGCGGCAACTTGATGGCCGACTTCATGTACAACGCCACCGCCGAGATGCAGGGCCGGCTGCAGGTGGCCCGGCTCTACAACATGACCGACGACCCCGGCGTCAAGGACCTGCTGCGGTTCCTCATCACCCGCGACCACTACCACCAGCAGCAGTGGCTGGCCGCGATCGAGGAGCTCAAGGACGACGGGCTCGAGGGCATCCCGGTGCCCGAGGCGTTCCCGCTGGAGGAGGAGGTCGGCGACCTCGGTTACACCTTCATCGACGCCTCCGACGGCCCGGACGCCGCCGCCGGCCGCTGGGCCTCCGGTCCGTCCATCGACGGCCGCGGCCAGTTCTCCGCCCGGCCGATCGAGGCGACCGCCGACGCGCCGATCCTGCCCCCGGGCGACCCGCGGCTGTTCCCGACGCCCCAGCAGCCGGGTCAGTCGATGCTGCAGAAGGCCAAGGACATGCTCAAGTGAGCGAGCGCTCCCGGTCCCGCACCTGATCCACCGCCGTCCTGCGCCGTCGCCGCGCCGGTGGCCGGGTCCTCGCCGACCCGGCCGCCGGCCGGCGGGACGCCTCCACCCCCGGAGGAAGCACCGTGCACCTGTCCCTCCCCGCCGTCCTGCTGACGGTGGTCTACGCCGCGGCCGTCGCCGTCGCGGTCACCGCCCCCGGTGAGCACGCCGTGGCCGGACTCGTCGTCCTCGCCGGCCTGGTCACCCGCTGGGCCGTGCGGCACCGCCGCGCCGGGGTCTCGCCCGCCCCCGTCGCACCCGCCGTCGACGCCGTCCTGGCGCCCGACACCACCCCGGCCCGGGCCGCCGCCGCCTGACCGGGTGGTCTGACCGTCCCGTCGCCGCACGACCAGCCTGGCTCACCGTGCGGCGTCCTGGCTGGCTGCCGGAGGTGAGCCAGGACGCGGCGCGATCAGTCGAGCTGATCGTGCGCAGGAGGGCCGGCACGTTCCACACACGCGCGAGGCGCGCGCCCCCGGATGGGGACGCGCGCCTCGGCGGGCTCACCTCAGTGCTGGACGGCCTTCTCCGCACCGATCCCGGTGAACGCCCGCACCTCGAGCTCGGCCCACTTGGCCTCGTCCGGCTTCTCCTTGGACAGGATCGTGCCCAGCCAGCCGAGGAAGAACGACAGCGGGATGGACACCAGGCCCGGGTTGTTGAGCGGGAACCAGGAGAAGTCGACCCCCTGGATCAGCGAGGTGCTCTTGCCGGTCGCCTCGACGATCGGGGCACCCGACACCACCGGCGAGAAGATGATCAGCGTGATGCACGCGATCAGACCGCCGTACATCGACCACAGCGCGCCCTGGGTGGTGAAGCGCTTCCAGAACAGCGTGTAGAGGATGGTCGGCAGGTTCGCCGACGCGGCGACGGCGAAGGCCAGCGCCACCAGGAAGGCGATGTTCAGCCCGGCCTGCAGCGCCAGGATGCCCAGCCCGATGGAGATCGCGCCGATGACGACGGCGGTGATGCGGGCGACCTTCACCTCGCCGTTGGGCGGCACCTTGCCCTTCTTGATCACCGAGGCGTACACGTCGTGCGCGAACGACGCGGACGCCGTGATCGTCAGTCCCGCGACGACCGCGAGGATCGTGGCGAACGCGACGCCGGCGATGATGCCCAGCAGGATCGTGCCGCCGAGCTCGAAGGCCAGCAGCGGCGCGGCCGAGTTCACCGCACCCGGCGCCGCCAGGATCGTGTCCGGGCCCACCAGGGCACCGGCGCCATAGCCGATGACCAGGCTGAACAGGTAGAAGATGCCGATCAGCCAGATCGCCCACACCACCGAGCGGCGGGCGTCCTTCGCCGTCGGCACGGTGTAGAAGCGCATGAGGACGTGCGGCAGGCCCGCCGTCCCGAGCACCAGCGCCAGGCCGAGGGAGACGAAGTCCAGCTTCGAGGTGTCGGTCGCCCCGTACTGCGCGCCGGGCGCCAGGACGTCGCGGCCGGCCACGGCGTTGTCGACCGACGCGCCGAGCAGCGCGGACAGGTTGAAGCCGTAGAGGGCCAGCACCCACAGCGTCATGACCAGCGCGCCGGCGATGAGCAGGGAGGCCTTGATGATCTGCACGTACGTGGTGCCGCGCATGCCGCCGACGAGCACGTAGATGATCATCAGCGCGCCGACGAGGACGACGACCAGCGCCTGGGCCGCCTCGCCGGTGACGCCGAGCAGCAGCGTCACCAGGCCACCGGCGCCGGACATCTGCGCCAGCAGGTAGAACAGCGACACCGCGAGGGTGGAGATCGCCGCGGCCGTGCGGACCGGGCCCTGCCGCATCCGGAAGGCCAGCACGTCGGCCATCGTGAACCGCGCGGTGTTGCGCATCAGCTCGGCGACCAGCAGCAGCGCCACCAGCCAGGCGACGAGGAAGCCGATCGAGTAGAGGAACCCGTCGTAGCCGAAGACCGCGATGGCGCCCGCGATGCCGAGGAACGAGGCCGCCGACAGGTAGTCACCGGCGATGGCCAGGCCGTTCTGGGTGCCACTGATGTTGCGCCCGGCCGCGTAGTAGTCGGCGGCGCTCTTGTTGGTTCGGCTGGCCCGGAACGTGATGACCAGGGTGATCGCGACGAAGACCGCGAAGATGGAGATGTTGACGGCGGGCTCGCCGATGGTGCCCGAGTCGGCGGCGGTGACGAGATCAGCCACGGGTCGCACCCCCACCGACGGAGCTGTCCGGGGCCTCGGTGCCCCGCGCGTACTCGTGGTGCTCCAGCCGGCCGCGCATCTCGTCGGCGATGGGGTCGGTCTGCCGGTTGGCGTGCGCGACGTAGAGGTGCGTGATGACGAACGTCGTGAGGAACTGCCCCAGCCCCAGCAGGAGACCCAGGTTGACGTTGCCGAACACCCGCGTCGACATGAGGTCCGGCGCGTAGGTCGAGAGCAGCACGTAGAGCAGGTACCAGGACAGGAAGGCGACGGTCATGGGGAAGGCGAACCGCCGGAACCGCCGCTTCAGCTCCACGAACTCCGGTGAGTCCTGGGCCTGGCGGTACTCCTCCGGTGTCAGCAACCTGCGTTCGTCGGGTGGTGTCACGGTGCGTCCTCCCCTGTCGGGCCGGTGACCAGCGGGATCGTGATCGCGGTCACTGTAGGCAGCGCTCCGCCCCGCCGTCTCCCCTTCGACACCGAACCGTGTCGCACGACCGTCCGACGGGCGTAACCGTGGGGGAACGCGCAGGCGCTGCAATGGGTCATGGCTGCATCCGGAGAGACGGCGACGGGCTGGTTCCCGGTGGCACGGGCCGCCGACGTCGGGACGACGCCGGTGCCGGTGGGCGCCGGCGGGCGGGCGTACGTGGTGGTGCGGCTGCGACCGGGCGGCGAGGTGAGCGCCTTCCCCGCCCGCTGCCCGCACCGGCTGGTGCCGCTGGCCGCGGCCACGGTGACCGGGGGTCGCCTGCAGTGCCCGTACCACGGGTGGCGGTTCGACGGTGAGGGCCGGTGCGCGTCCATCCCCTCCCTCGGCGACGACGGCACCCCGCCCCCACGCGCGGACCTGGCGATGCCGTGGGCCGTCGACGAGCGGCACGGCTGGATCTGGCTGGCCCCGGACCGCACCGCCGTCGCGACGCCGCCGCGGCCGTCCGCCGGCACCGCCGCCGAGCCGGCACCGCCCCCGCCGCAG
This sequence comes from Geodermatophilus sabuli, assembly GCF_900215145.1. Lineage (GTDB taxonomy): Bacteria > Actinomycetota > Actinomycetes > Mycobacteriales > Geodermatophilaceae > Geodermatophilus > Geodermatophilus sabuli. The sequence goes on from NZ_OBDO01000012.1 coordinate 202,352, forward strand.
CCCCGCGGCCCGGTGTTCGGCAATCTCGAGCCCGCGCTGGAGCACGCCTGGCACCCCGTGGCCCTCTCCGGCGAGCTGCGGGCCGGCGGCTGGCTGCAGGTTCGGCTGCTCGGCCGCACCTGGCTGCTCCGCCGCACCGCCGAGGGGCTGCAGGCCGAGCCCCCGGCGTTCGGGGTGCGGGAACGGCTCGGCGTCATCTGGCTGGCGCCGGCCGAGCCGCAGGACGTGCCGCTGGACGTGCCCGAGGACGGCGACCGGCGGTTCGTGAGCACCTGGCTGCCGCCGGCGCGGTCGCCCGGGCCGGCCGGGCCGCTGGCCGACACGTTCCTCGACGTCGCGCACGCCCCGTTCGTGCACAGCCGCATCGGCGGCCGGCCGGACGACGCGGAGGTCCCGCCGTTCGAGGTGACCCCCGAGGACGGCGGGTTCCGGGCCGCGCTGGAACGGCCGTACGAGACCCCGCACCACCCGGACGGCATCGACGGCCCGCCGGTCCGGCGCCGGGCCACCTACACCTACCGGGCGCCGTTCCAGCTGCGGCTGCGGCTGGACTCCCCGGCCACGGGCGCCGTGACCACGGTGCTGTGCCTGCTCCAGCCGGAGGACGCCGACTCGACCCGCGTCTACACGCGGATGCTGCTGTCCGCCGGCCCGGGTGCGCGGCTGCCCTGGCCCGACGACGTCGCCCGGGAGGTCGCCATCCAGCGGCACGTGCTCGCCGAGGACCTCGCCGTCCAGGCGCTGCTGCCCGACACCGGCCTGCCGCTGGACCTGCGCGACGAGCTGCACGTGCGCTCCGACCGGCTAGGGGTGGCGCTGCGGCAGGCACTGGGCGACTTCGCCGCCACCCTCCCCCGGCTGCGCGGCGTCGCCTGAGCCCGGGCCCGCCCTCACTCCGCGGGCAGCAGCTCCCCGCAGCCGGGGCACCGGGTGGGCGGGTCCTCGTCGGCCATGCGACCGCAGGCGGGGCAGACCCGCCGCAGCCAGCAGGCCGGGTCCCCGCCCTCGGGCTCGGCGGCCGGTTCCCCGGCGGACGTCGGCGACACGGTGCCCATCGTGCGCAGGGCGGGCCCCGGGGACAACGCCGGGCCCGGCCCAGGCCGGTGCCGCGCACCGCGCCGGCTCGGTCGCGGCGGGACGGCCACCCCGGCTGGGATGCTGGCGGTCGTGCCGTCCGCCGCCTCCCGCCGCACCGCGTTCGCCGTCGTCGCCACCCTCGCCGGGCCCGCCACCTGGGTGGCCCGCGCCGCCTGGGGCCTGCCCACCGCGCTGGGGGCCAGCCGCCGCGAGGTGCGCCCCTACGCCGCGGGCTCCCCGCAGTTCGCCCACGGCCGGTTCCACAACCGCCTGAGCACCCCGCAGCTGCCGCCGGCCAGCGCCCGGCGCGGCCTGCTGCGGCAGATGCACGAGGAGCGGCACACCGGCCTGCCGGCCCGGCCGGTGCCGCTGGCTAGCGCGGAACTCCCCGCGGAGGCCGGGGAGCTGGCCGTCACCTGGTTCGGTCACTCCACGGCGCTGGTCGAGGTCGACGGGCGGCGGGTGCTGGTCGACCCGGTCTGGGGTGAGCGGGTCTCGCCGTCCCCGCTGCTCGGCCCCACCCGGCTGCACCCGGTGCCGGCACCGCTGGCCGCGCTGCCGCCGGTGGACGCCGTCCTGGTGTCGCACGACCACTACGACCACCTCGACCTGCCGACGGTGCGCGAGCTGCTGCGCACCCAGACCGCCCCGTTCGTCGTGCCGCTGGGCATCGGCGCGCACCTGCGCGGCTGGGGCGTGCCGGAGGAGCGGATCGTCGAGCGGGATTGGGACGACGCGGCCGAGGTGGCCGGGCTGACGCTCACCTGCACCGAGGCGCGGCACTTCTCGGGCCGGTTCCTCACCCGGGACACCACCCTGTGGGCCTCGTGGGTGATCGCCGGCCCACGGCACCGGGTGTTCTTCGGCGGTGACACCGGCTACACCCCCGCGTTCGCCGGCATCGGCGCCCGGCTGGGTCCCTTCGACCTCGCCCTGCTGCCGATCGGCGCCTACAACGACGCCTGGCAGTACGTCCACATGACGCCGGAGGAGGCGGTGCGCGCCCACGGCGACCTCGGCGGCGGGCTGCTCGTGCCGGTCCACTGGGCGACGTTCAACCTCGCGTTCCACCGCTGGGCCGAGCCGGTGCAGCGGCTGTGCGCGGCGGCCCGGCGGTCGGGGGTGCAGGTCGCCGTACCGCGCCCGGGCGAGCGGGTCGACGTCCTCGCGCCGCCCCCGCTGGACGACTGGTGGACTGCCATCGGCTCGGTCGCCGACGAGCCGACCGATGCCGGCGACGCCGGGGTGGGCAGCTCGGTGCTGGCACGGGCGGCGTCCTGGCTGGTCGCCCGCCGGCAAGCCTGAGCGGGTGGCTCCGTCGGCGTGACGTCGACGGGTCCACTCCGCTCAGCGCAGCAGGCCGGCCACCTCGGGCAGGTCGGCCGCCTCGCGTCGCGGTGTCCCGCCGTCGGGGTCGAGCGTGTGACCCGGACGGCGCAGCCGGACGACGTCGATGCCGGCGGCCAGCGCGCCGCGCACGTCCCGCGCCGACGTCGCCACGTGCGTGAGCCGCCCCCCTGCCAGCTCGACGGCCCGCCGGTAGATCCCGGCCGCGGGCTTGTAGGCGCCGAGCCGCTCGGAGGTCAGGACGGCGGCCGGGTCGAGCAGGCTGCCGACCAGCGGCGCGACGCGGGTGCGGGCGAACACCGCGTCGTCGACGTTGGAGAGCACACCGACCGGTCCCAGCCGGGACAGCGCGGACAGCCCCTCGGGGACGTCGGGCCACAGCGGCCAGTCACCGACCGAGTCCAGCAGCGCGACGCTGTCGGCGGTGGCGTCGCGGTCGACGCCGAGGTCGGCGTAGGTGGCCGCGAGCGCGCGGCGGCTGTGCTCGGCGAACGGGATCCAGGCCGGCTCGTCGCGCTGGGAGGCCTTGTTGGCGGCGTCCCAGCGGTCGTAGAGCCGCCCGCCGTCCGCGCCGGTGATCCGCGCCAGCGCGGCCGACCCGCCGGTGCGGGAGTCGATCAGTGCGCTGAACAGGTCGACGGTGACGAGCATCGGCCCAGTTTGGCGGAGTCGCTCGGTGCCGGTCCCCCGCACTCGAGCGACTCCTGTGACCGTTCACTTCGAATGAGCATCGATGGAGCACTCACGAGCGGCTTGGGTCCAGACCTGACCACCGCGACGCGCACTCGGTATGAGCAACGGCCGCAAGTCATTCACGTTGGGTGAGCCATACAGCGGCAGCGACGTTCACCTATTGCGATCACGGAGCGTAGGTCTGGGTTCAGCAGCACGGCGCAGCGGAACTCTCCGGACGAGGCCTCGATGCGGTGAGGGCACCTCGTGCGGCTGGACCTGGACCATGATCGCGACTTCACCGGTCTTGGCCGCCCGCGTTGGTGTCAATGGCGTCCGTCAGCTTCGCCCTCGAGGTCAAGGGCGAAAGCCAGGCCGCCAGCGAGGCGGTCACCACCAGAGCCGTCGAGATGTGCTCCCAGCTCGACTCAGGAGCAGTTGCCTTGGGCGACGTAGCGCTTGGCAGTGGTGGTCGAGGGGGCGCTCGACCAGTTCCATCTCGCTGCGGCCACCCGGTAGTAGTACTCGAACCCGTCGGTCCGCGCCCCGCTTGTCCAGATGGTGTTGGTGACGCCGGTGGCGATGGTCGTGAAGGTGCCGTTTGGGGAGGTTGCCTGCGAAACGGTGTAGCTGGTGGCACCGGCCGCGGCGGGCCAGGCGAGTTGGATGGTGCTCCCCGTCGGCGAGACGCAGCTGGCGGTCACCTCGGTCGGTGCGGTGAGGGAACCGGCGTGCGCGTGCGCCTGTGACCCATCGGCGAGCCCGGCCGACCAGGCGGCACCTGCCGGTTGGGCTGGTGCCGCCATCACCGCGGTTACGACGGCGACCACTGCGGTGCGGTGGGCGACTCGGACACGCTGGATCACGAGGCCGGGGGATTCTGCTCGATCAAGGGGGTCAGTCAGTTGGCGGATGCCGTCAAGGAGGTGGACACCGGACTGGTGGTGGTGGACACGCCCTCGGGTGCAGGGCTGGCGCTGATCCCCGTGAATGACGGCATCGAGAAGTAGGCGCCTTGGCACTCGTTCGGGCTCTCGCTGCCCATGCTGGCTGCGTCTGTCAGGGTGACGGAGAGTTGACCGTTGGCCGCGACGACCAGCGGAGCGGCGAGCTCCCGGATGGCGCCCGACGTGGCGGCGGCCTGCGTGTAGCTGACCAGGCTCCGGCTCGAGTCGCACAACGCGATCAGGTCGTCGTCGTGCCAGGGGTCGTCTTTGTACCCGGGTGCATAGGTGGTGTGGGCCGGCAGGTACAGAGCAGAGACGACCACCGGGAACGGATTGGGGTTCTTGATCGCGGCGGTGACGTCGCCGGTTCCTCCCGGGTAGAGCAGCCCGTTGAGACCCGGGGTGGAGGCGGCGGTGATCGACAGGTTGTCGATCTTCGCCGCCTTCGCCTTTCCGTTGGATCCGGCGTCCAACCCGACGAGCCATGTCGCAGTGGCGACACCCCCGCACAGCATCAGGATCGTCAGTGCGGTCACCACGCGCGCGCGCCGGCCCACAGACAGTCCGGGCCGGTGCGTCGCGCGGAGTCCGCTTCGGCATCTGGTCCGGGTCATGGCTTTGCGCCTCTCTCGTGGAACCGAGTCGTCTCGCTGGGTCTGCACATGTGATCGGCAGGAATGCGAGGACCTTGAGTCGAGCACCGGATCTCAAAACGGCCGAGCCGCGCACCCCATCGCCCGCCGCGGCGTCGCCCACGGCTCCGGTCTGGGCAGGAAGCGATGGGTGGTCGAGCGCGGCTTCGCCTGGCTGCACGCCTTCAAACGACTTCGGACCCGTTATGAGCGCCGCGCCGACATCCACCTCGGCCCGCCAGCTCACGGTCGTTCTGCATTGAGTTCTGAGTGAATATCGCCTCGGAAGACAGAAATGCTCACCTTGAGTGCACGTTGGCCGTTCACAGTGAACGGTCACAGCTCCGCTCAGCGCAACAGCTTGGACAGCCGCCGGTCGGCCAGCGGCTTGCCGCCGGTCTGGCAGGTCGGGCAGTACTGCAGCGAGGTGTCGGCGAAGCTGACCTCGCGCACGGTGTCCCCGCACACCGGGCAGGGCAGGCCGGTGCGGGCGTGCACCTGCAGCCCCGACCGCTTCTCGCCCTTCATCGTCGCCGCCTGCTGGCCGACCTGGCGCTCGAGCGCCTCGGTGAGCGTGGCCCGCATCGCCTCGTACAGGCGGAGCACCTCGTCGTCGCTGAGCTTGTCGGCCATCTTGAACGGCGACAGGCGGGCGGCGTGCAGGATCTCGTCGGAGTAGGCGTTGCCGATGCCGGCGACCAGCGTCTGGTCGGTGAGCGCGCCCTTGAGCTGCCCGGAACGCCCGCCCAGGAGCGCCGCGAACGTCTCCCGGTCCACGGCCAGCGCGTCGGGGCCGAGCCGGGCGATGCCGGGCACCTCGGCCGGCGTCCGGACGACGTACACCGCCAGCCCCTTGCGGGTGCCGGCCTCGGTGAGGTCGAAGCCGTCCGGCGGGGTCTCGTCCTCGGCGGCCAGGTGGACGCGGAGCGCCAGCGGCCCCTTGCCCGGCTTGGGCGGGGCGGCCGGCAACCCGGTCCGCCAGTGCAGCCAGCCGGCCCGCGCCAGGTGGACGACCAGGTGCAGGCCGGACACGTCCAGGTCGAGGAACTTGCCGTGCCGGGCGACGCCGGTCAGCTCCAGCCCACCGAGCGCGGACAGCGGCGGGTCGAAGGTCTTGATCGCCTGGACGGCGGCGAGGTCGACCCGCGTCACCACCCGGCCGACGGCGTTCTCGCGGAGGAACGCGACCAGGGCCTCCACCTCGGGCAACTCGGGCACCCGGTCATGATGCCCCCGACCTCCCCCGCCGCGCCGTCCCCGATCAGGGGACTTCCGGCCTCCATCCGTCGGTTTCCGGAGCGGGTGCCAGGCCTGGCGCGCACCCGAACCGGGCAGGAGACACGCCGACGCCGGGTACCCGGTCAGCGACACCGCGCGAGGGGACGGTTAACGCGGCGGAAGAGGAACGCAAAAAGGGGGGAAAGTCGGGCGAGGAGGCCTGAGGAGCGCGCTGACACGCGCAGGATGCGGCGATCCGGAACGAGCGAGGTCGAGGTGCCGCACCACCTCTCCGCCCTCACCTCCGAGATCGCGAAGCTCCTCTCGACGGGCGGTACCTGATGACTCACGCGCACACCACCGTCATGGGCAAGGTCCCCGACACGCCTCCTTCCGCGCCCATCAAGGACCGGTTCATGGGCGTCGACGTCGGCCGGGGGGTCGCCCTGCTCGCGATGCTGGGGGCGAACGTCTCCTACGTCACCCTCACGGACGACGACACGGTGACGCTGTCCGGGATGACCGTGATCGGTCGGTCCGCGACCCTGTTCGTGATGGTCGCGGGCATCAGCCTGGCCTTCATCTCGGGCGGGCGCCGCCCGGTGCAGGGAACGGCTCGACGAGCGGCCCGGGCGAACATCGCGGTCCGGGCACTGTTGATCGGCCTCATCGGCCTCGCCCTGAGCTACGTCGCCCCGCCCGACCTCGGTGTCATCCTCACCTACTACGGGGTCTTCTTCCTGTTGGCCATCCCGCTGATCGGCCTGCGGCCGCGCATCCTGATCGGCATCGCGGGTGCGCTGGTCGTGGCGGGACCCCTCGTCCTGATGGCGGCGTCCTACTGGGACTGGCCGGCCCCCTTCGACTCCGATCCGACGTTGAGCGCGCCCTTCACCGACCCCCTGGGCCTGCTCCTCCAGCTGCTCGTCACCGGGACCTACCCCGCGGTCGTCTACATGGCCTACATCTGCGTGGGGCTGGCCATCGGCCGGCTGGACCTCTCCTCTCCCAGGGTCGCCCTCCGACTACTCGTCGGCGGGCTGGCCCTGGCGCTCGCCGCCTGGTCCGCCTCGTGGCTGCTGTTGGAGCGACTCGGCGGCCTGCAGGCCCTGCTCACGTACTCGGGCCCGGGGACGACCCCGAACCAGATCATCTGGGACGGGGAACTGGCGGAGTCGTGGTGGTGGCTGGCGACGCGTGTGCACCACTCCGGCGCGCCACTGGACATGCTGCACACTCTCGGCTCGGCGATGGCCGTTCTCGGCGCCGTACTGCTCCTGACCCGGCTCTCTGTCGCGCGACGCCTGCTGCGGCCGGTCGCGCTGGCGGGCGCCATGACCTTGACCGTCTACTCCGCCCACGCCTTCGTCCTGGGCTCGAGTCTGCGGATCGAGAACGAACTCGCCCTGTACCTGGCGCTCGTGGGCGCTGCACTCGTCTTCGCCGTCCTCTGGCACCGCTGGTTGGGGCAGGGGCCCCTGGAGCGGCTGGTGGCCATCCCGGCCGACCGGGCACGGGCCGCCGTCCTCGCCGGCCGCTTCCCCCCGCGGTCCGCTCCCAGCGCCAGGGGTGCCACGACGTCGCGCCCGCCCGTCCCCGGTCCGCGGGACCCCCTGCCACCCCGGGACCGCCGGCCCGGTCAGTAGCGGCTGGTCCACGCCGGGCCGTCCCGACAGTCGACACCCACGCGGGTCCCGCCGCTCAGCGGACCCGCGCGGGCCCGGGATCAACTGGCGCCGTTGTCCTCGTTCAGCCGGACGGTGGCGCCGGGCTCGTGCCGCGCCTGGTCGGCGACCGCCGCGGCCACCGCGTGCGTGACCTCAGGGTCGAACACGCTGGGGATGATGTAGTTGGCGTTGAGCTGGTCGTCCTTGACCACGGCGGCGATCGCCTCTGCCGCCGCGAGCAGCATGCCGTCGCTGATCTCCCGAGCCCGCGCGTCGAGCAGCCCCCGGAAGACCCCGGGGAAGGCCAGCACGTTGTTGATCTGGTTGGGCAGGTCCGAGCGGCCGGACGCGACGATCGCGGCGTGCTGGCGGGCCCGCACCGGGTCCACCTCGGGGGTCGGGTTGGCCATCGGGAAGACGACGGCCTTGTCGGCCATGCGGGCGAGGTCGTCGACGTCGAGCACGTTGCCGGCGCTGACCCCGATGAACACGTCGGCGCCCGCGAGCGCGTCGGGCAGCTCCCCACGCACGCCGTCGGGGTTGGTGCGCTGCGCCAGCTCGCGCTTCGCGGGCGAGAGCCGCTCGTCGTCGGGGACGAGGATGCCCTCACGGTCCCAGACCAGCACGTGGCGGGCGCCGGCCTTGAGCATCAGGTGCACGATCGCCGTCCCGGCCGCACCGCCGCCGGCGACGACGATCCTGACGTCCTCGAGCCGCTTGTCGACGACGCGCAGGGCGTTGCGCAGGGCGGCCAGCGCGACGATCGCCGTCCCGTGCTGGTCGTCGTGGAAGACCGGGATGTCGAGCTTCTCGCGCAGCCTGGCCTCGATCTCGAAGCAGCGCGGAGCGGCGATGTCCTCGAGGTTGATGCCGCCGAAGCCGGGGGCGAGCAGCTCCACGGTGCGCACGATCTCGTCGACGTCCTGGGTGTCCAGGCAGATCGGCCAGGCGTCGATGTCGGCGAACCGCTTGAACAGGACCGCCTTGCCCTCCATGACCGGCATCGCCGCGCCGGGGCCGATGTCGCCGAGGCCGAGGACGGCGGAGCCGTCGGTGACCACCGCGACGGTGTTGCCCTTGATCGTCAGCCGGCGGACGTCGTCGGGGTTCTCCGCCAGCGCCAGGCACACCCGCGCGACACCGGGGGTGTAGGCCATCGACAGGTCGTCGCGGGTCTTCAGCGGGACCTTGGAGGCCACCTCGAGCTTGCCGCCGAGGTGCAGCAGGAACGTCCGGTCGCTGACCTTGCGGACCTTGACCCCGGTGACGGCGCGCAGCGCGTCGACCATCTCCTCGGAGTGCGCGGCGTCGGCGGCCGAGCAGGTGACGTCGACGGTGAGCCCGTCGGAGCGGGAGTCGACGACGTCGATCGCGGTGACCGCGCCGCCGGCCGAGCCGACCGCCGTGGCGATCCGGCCGATCGACGCCGGGTCGCCGTCGGCGGTGAGCCGCACGGTGATCGAGTAGGAGGCCGAGGTCACCGGCCCGCGCGGCGGCGTCGCCGGCTCGCCGAGGGAGGTGTCGTCGGTGCTGGGCGTGGCTGCGGTGTCGGTGCTCATGGCGGGCTCCATCGTCGCACCCCGGCCCCCGGCCGCCGCCGTTCTGGTCACAGTGGTCGTGTGGGGTCCAGCACCTCGGTCGGCAGCGGGCCGCCCGACCCGCCGGGTCAGGACGGCGGCCGCGACACCCGCCCCTCGGCGCGCGCCTTGAGCCCGTCGCAGAACGTGCGGAACGACGGGTTGAGGTCCGGCGTGGTCCGGCCGAGGATCGCGGCCAGCGGCCCGGTGTGGTCCTCGCGCACGGTGAGCACCGTACCGCCGTCCTCCTGACCGTCGAGGCGGTAGGTGCGCTCGATGACCGCCAGCCCGAACGGCAACCCGGCGCGCCAGCGCATCACCTCCCCGGGCCGGATCTCGGTGACGGTGACGACGAACGGTCGGCTGCGGATCATCGTGGCGTAGAGCGTCAGCCGCTCTCCCAGCGCGACGTGCCCCTCCACCCGGTCGACGCCGGAGTCCCAGTCCCGCCAGCTGCCGACGTCGACCAGCAGCGCCCACACCTGCACAGCCGGCGCGTCGATCCGGGCGGCCGCCTCGAAGCTCCTCATCGGTCCCCTCTCATCCGGCGCGCACGCCGGTGACCTGCAGATACGTGTTCGGCACCACGATCCCCGGACCCCCGCCGCGGGTGGCGCTGCCCCACATCTCGGCGAACTCCCGCTCCAGGGCGGCGCGGCCGGCGTCGTCGAGGCGCTGCACCGCCGCGTGCACGGGGCCGAACCAGTCGCGGTAGCGCTGCCACTGCGCCTCGACCGAGGGGGCGGTGAACTGCACGGTCCGCTCGGTGTGCTTCACCTGCCGCAGCTCCCCCCGGCCGAGGAGCCCGTCGACGCCGTCCGGCGTCCCCCACAGCAGCGGGTCCCCGGTGGCGTCCTCGGGGTCGTGCCGGGCCACGAGCGCGAGCAGCCGGCCGCCGGGGGCCTCCGGTCGCCAGGCGGTCAGCCCCAGCCGGCCGCCGGGCCGCAGCACCCGCAGCAGCTCCCCCGCGGCCTGCGCCGGGTCGGCGGCGAAGACCACGCCGAACGTGGACACCACGACGTCGAACGACGCGTCCGGGAAGGGCAGGTCGCAGGCGTCGGCGACCTGGGTGTCGAACGCCAGGCCCTCGGTCTCCGCCCGCCGGAGGGCGTGGTCGAGCAGCTCGGGGACGATGTCGGTGCACACGACGTCGGCGTCGCGGCGGGCGGCGGCCAGCGCGGTGTTGCCGGTGCCGCCCGCGACGTCCAGCACCCGGTCCCCCGGGCGGACGGCGAGATCGGCGACGAGCTGCTCGCTGGCCGGCACCAGCCGGACCCCGACCCGCTGGTAGTCCCCCGCCGCCCACACCTCGCGGGTCCGCGAGGACGTGGATGCGGCCATGCCCGCAGTGTGCCCCGCGTCACATCCGGTGGGTAGGGGCGGGTCAGCCGACCAGCAGCGCGGCCCGGTCCGGGCGGAGCACCGTCCGGACGGCGAGCGCCCCGGCGACGAGCAGGGCGGCCGGCCACGGCCGCGCCGGTGACCAGCGCCGGTCCACCGTCGACGGCGACCGCGACCAGCCCCCACACCACGGCGACGGCGAACGGCCCGGCCGCGACGCGCGCGACGAGTACCAGCGCCGTCGCCAGGGCCGCCACCGCCGCGAGCGCGACGACCGCCCACACCTGCGCCGCCGGCCCCTGGGCCGGTGCCCCGAGCGCCACGCCGGCGGTGGCCACCTGGACCGCCGACGCCAGCGTCACCCACCCCAGCAACAGCCCGGTGACCGCCGCGGGCAGCAGCCGGGCCAGCCCCGCGGTGGGCACGTCCTGCAGTCGCGCCCAGGCCGTCGCCACCGCCGCCACGATGGCGAACAGGAGCACCGCCGGGATCATCGGCGCGTCGTCGCCCACCAGCGGGAACACCACCTCCCACACGGCGTTGCCCGCGAACGCGGCGGCCAGGGGCCAGCCGGTCCGCCGGTGCACCTCCCGCTCCCGCTGCGCGGGGAGCGCCGCGTAGACCGCCCAGGCGAGCGCCCCGGCGAAGACCAGGACCCAGATGGAGAAGGCGTAGCCGGCAGGGGTGATCAGCGACCGGCTCCCGTCACTGACCTCCCCCACGCTGCGTCCGGCGACGACCGTCCCCAGCGGGCTGCCCCCGATCTGGGCGACGGCCGCCACCAGCACCGCCACCGACCGCACGCCGTCCGCACGCCGTCTCGTCGTCACCCCACCGGCCTACCCAGGCGCGGCGGCGCGTCACGCCGCACCCGGCCCGCGGCTGCGTCGTCCGCCAGCGCACGGGCCCACGCGACCAGCCCCTCGACGTCGACGCCGTGCGGCGGGTCCGCGGCGTAGGCCTCGACGTTCCCGGCGCCGCGCTCGAGCAGCGTCGCCGCCCCCCGCGCGTTGCCGCGGGCGGCGTGCGTGAGCCCGACCGCCAGCTGGGCCAGCCCCCGCCACAGCCGGCGCTCGTCCCCGGGCGCGGACTTCCAGGCGTCCTCGAGGACCTCGTGGGCGTGGAACGGGCGCCCGGCGTCGAGCAGCCGCTGCGCCTCGGCCAGCGACTCCGCCGGCGGCCGCACCACCCCCTCCGGCGCCCGCTCCACCCCGGCGGCGTCGTAGGGCAGCGGGCGGCCCAGGGCGTCGCGCGGGCGGGCGTTGCGCGCGCGACCCTGCGGATCGCGGTCCCGGTCGGTGTCCATCCCCCGATCCTGACGCGAGCTCCGGGCGACGGCCCCGTCGTGTCGGTGGTCGGGTGCAGGATGGGGGTGAGGACGGCCACAGAAGGGCCGCCCCCGCACCGACCCGCGGTCGTCGTCGACCGGTCCGGACCTGGAGGGGGTGGGGCCCGTGGCCCCGGTCATCGAGGAGCGCGCGGCAGCGCTCGACCTGCACGCCGCGCGGGCGCACGTCACCGCCACCGCCCTGCGTCCCGGGCCGGTGGGCACCGTCGGGCTGGAGCTCGAGGCGCACCTGGTCGACCTCGACGCCCCCGCGTCCCGGGTGCCGTGGCCGCTCGTCCGCGAGGTCCTCGACGCCCTGCCCGCCCTCCTGCCCGGCGGCAGCCGGGTCACCGTCGAGCCCGGCGGGCAGGTGGAGCTGTCCGGCCCGCCGCTGGCCGACGTGGCGGCGGCGGTGTCGGCCCTGCGGATCGACCGGGACGTCGTGGCCGCCGCGCTGGCCGGCGAGCGGCTCGGCCTGGCCCCGGTGGGCGCCGACCCGCTGCGCCGGCCGCGCCGGGTGAACCCGGCCGCCCGGTACGCCGCGATGGAGGCGCACTTCACCGCGCTGGGCTGCGCCGCCGCCGGGTCGGCGATGATGACGGGGACGGCGTCCCTGCAGCTCAACCTGGAGGCCGGACCGTTGGGCGGGTGGGGCGAACGGGTCGCGCTGGCCCACCAGCTCGGCCCCGTGCTGGTCGCCGTGTCCGCGTGCTCGCCCGTGGCCGACGGGCGGCCCACCGGCTGGGTGTCGTCCCGTCAGCGGGTGTGGGGCGACCTGGACCAGGCGCGGTGCGGGCCGTTGCTCGGGAGGGCCGACCCGGCGCGGGAGTGGGCCGAGTACGCCCTCGCCGCCCCCGTGATGCTGGTGCGCGACCCGGTCACCGGGGACGCCGCGCCGGTGCGGGCGCGCGTGCCCTTCGCCGCCTGGGTGGCCGGCGCGGCGGCGCTGGGCGGGCGGCGTCCCACCACGGTGGACCTGGACTACCACCTGACCACGCTCTTCCCGCCGGTCCGCCCGCGCGGTTACCTGGAGATCCGCTACCTCGACGCCGCCCCGGAGCCGTGGTGGCCGGCGCTCGCCGCGGTGACCGCGACGCTGCTGGACGACCCGATGGCCGCCGACCGGGCCGCGGCCGCGAGCGCCCCCGTGGCCGGGGCCTGGGACCGCGCGGCCCGCGCCGGCCTGGCCGACCCACCACTGCACGCCGCCGCACGCGCCTGCCTGGCCGCGGCGCGCGACGCCGTCCCCGCGCCGCTGCGCCCCGAGGTCGAGGCGCTGGCCGAGCTCGTCGACCGCGGGCACAGCCCGGGCGACGCCCTGCTCGACGCCGCCCGCACCGGCGGGCCCGCCGCGGCCCTGCTGGCCGCCACCGCGCCGACCCTGCCGGCGCCGACCGCACCGGAGGCCCGATGAGCGACGTGCGCGAACTCCTCGCCCGCGAGCTGACCGCCGCCCGCGACCGCACGCTGCGGCTGACCGACCACGACGACCCGGAGCTGCTGGCCCAGCACACACCGCTGCTGAGCCCGCTGGTCTGGGACCTCGCGCACATCGGCCAGCAGGAGGACCTCTGGCTGCTGCGCGGCGGCGACTCCGCGTGCCCCGGGCTGCTGCCGCCCGACGTCGAGGCCCTGTACGACGCGTTCACGCAGCCGCGCGCCGTCCGCGCCCGGCTGCCGCTCCTGCCGCCGGTGGAGGCGCGGGCGTTCTGCGCGGAGGTGCGCGGGCGGGTGCTCGACCGGCTCGACCGCGCCGGCGACGAGGACCCGTTCGACGTCGCGATGGTGGTCAGCCACGAGCAGCAGCACGACGAGACGATGCTGCAGGCCCTGAACCTGCGTCCCGGCCCGCCGCTGCTGGGCACCGGCACCCCGCCGCCGCCGGGCCGCCCCGGGGTGGCGGGCACGTCGGTGCTCGTGCCCGGCGGGGAGTTCGTCCTCGGCGTGGACGCCTCCGACGAGCCGTTCTCGCTGGACAACGAGCGCCCAGCGCACGGGGTGCACGTCCCCGCCTTCCGGATCGGTCGGGTGCCGGTGACCAACGCCGAGTACGCCGCGTTCGTCGCCGACGGCGGGTACGCCGACCGCCGGTGGTGGTCCGGGCGTGGCTGGGCCCACCGGGTGGAGGCCGGGTTGCAGCGGCCGCAGTTCTGGGGGCCCGACGGGACCCGCACCCGGTTCGGCGTGGTCGAGCACCTGCCCCCGGACGAACCGGTCCAGCACGTCACGTTCTTCGAGGCCGAGGCCTACGCGGCGTGGGCCGGCGGCACGGGCGTCGTCCCGGCCGGGGCGCGGCTGCCCACCGAGGTGGAGTGGGAGAAGGCGGCGGTCTGGGACCCGGCCACCGGCCGGCGCCGCCGCTTCCCGTGGGGGTCGGCCGAGCCGACGCCGGCGCTGGCCAACCTCGGCGGGACGGCGCTGCGCCCGGCGCCGGTGGGCGCCTACCCCGCGGGCGCCTCGCCCTCCGGCGCCGAGCAGCTGATGGGCGACGTCTGGGAGTGGACGTCGTCGTCGTTCCGGCCGTGGCCGGGCTTCCGGCCGATGCTCTACGCCGACTACTCCGCGCCGTTCTTCGGCGGCGACTTCCGCGTGCTGCGCGGCGGGTCGTGGGCGGTGGCGCCGTCGATCCTGCGGCCGAGCTTCCGCAACTGGGACCACCCGATCCGCCGGCAGGTGTTCAGCGGTCTCCGGCTGGCCTGGTCGGTGGAGGAGGCCGACGCCTGATGTGCCGCCACCTGGCCTGGCTCGGCCGCCCCCGGTCGCTCGCGTCGCTGGTGCTCGAGCCGCCGTCGTCCCTGCTGGTGCAGTCGTGGGCACCCCGCCGCCAGCGGTACGGCACGGTCAACGCCGACGGCTGGGGGGTCGGCTTCTTCGCCCCCGGCCGGTCCGGGCCGGCGCGCTGGCGGTCGGCGCGGCCGCTGTGGGCGGACCCCTCGTTCGCCTCCGTGGCGCCGGTGCTGGATTCGGGCTGCGTGGTCGCCGCCGTCCGGTCGGCGACGGTCGGCATGCCGCTGGAGGAGAGCGCGGTGGCGCCGTTCACCGACGGCCGGTGGCTGCTGTCGCACAACGGCCGCGTCGACCGGTCGGTGCTGCCACCGGTGCGGGACGCCGAGTCCACCGTCGACAGCGCCCTGCTGGCCGCCCTGGTCTTCTCCCGCGGCCTGCGCGCCCTCGGGACGACGGTGCGCGAGGTGGCCGCCGCCGACCCGGACGCCCGGCTCAACCTGCTGGCCGCCGACGGCACCCGGCTCCTGGCCACCACGTGGGGGGACACGCTGTCCGCGCTGGTCACGGCCGAGGGGACCGCGCTGGCCAGCGAGCCGTGGGACGACGATCCCGCGTGGACCGACGTCCCCGATCGGCACCTGGTCGAGGTGACCCCGGACGGCCTGACGCTCACCCCGCTCGACTGACGCCCCGAGGAGCCCCGTGCCGAACTCGCTGACCAGCCATCTCGCCCCCGGCGACGCCGCGGCCGCCCTGCGTGCCGACGCGCTGGCCGGGTTGACCGCGACACCGAAGTCGCTGCCGCCGCGGTGGTTCTACGACGCGCGCGGCAGCGAGTTGTTCGACGAGATCACCCGCCTGCCGGAGTACTACCCGACCCGTGCGGAGCGGGCGATCCTCGCCGCGTACGCCGGGGAGGTCGCCGCGGCGTCCGACGCCGACGTGCTCGTCGAGCTCGGCAGCGGGACCTCGGAGAAGACCCGCCTGCTGCTCACCGCGCTGCGGGAGGCCGGCACGCTGCGCCGGTTCGTGCCCTTCGACGTGGACCCCTCGGTGCTGCAGGGCGCGGCCACCGCGGTCACCGCCGAGTACCCCGGCGTGGAGGTGGACGCGGTGGTCGGCGACTTCACCCGGCACCTCGCCGAGCTGCCCCGGTCGGGACGGCGGCTGGTGGCGTTCCTCGGCTCCACGATCGGCAACCTCGAGCCGGGGCCACGGGCGGCCTTCCTGGCCGAGCTGGCCGGCACGCTGCAGCCGGGCGACTCCCTCCTGCTCGGCACCGACCTGGTCAAGGACCGCGACCGCCTGGTGCGCGCCTACGACGACGCGGCGGGGGTGACGGCGGCGTTCAACCGGAACGTGCTGGCGGTGCTGAACCGGGAGCTGGACGCCTCGTTCGACCCGGACGCGTTCGAGCACGTCGCGGTGTGGGACGCCGAGCGCGAGTGGATCGAGATGCGGCTGCGGTCGCGGGGAGCCCAGGTGGTGCGGGTGGCCGCGCTCGACCTCGACGTCCCCTTCGCCGCCGGCGAGGAGCTGCGGACGGAGGTCTCGGCGAAGTTCCGCCGGGCCGGCGTCGAGGCGGAGCTGACCGCCGCCGGGCTGGCGGTCACGCACTGGTGGACCGATCCGGACGGCGACTTCGCGCTGTCCCTCTCCGTCCCGGACCGGAGGGCCCGGAAGGGGGTTCGGCGTCACCTGCATCCAGCCACCACAGGGACCAGGAAGGAGGGGTGACAGGCACCCCACCTCCGGAAGGACCCGCACCGTGGCCCGAACCCGCACCGCCGTCGTCCTCGCCGCCGGCACCACCGGCACCCTGCTCGCCCTCGGCGCCTCCCCGGCGCTGGCGGCCGACACCGCGACCGTCTCGATCCTGCACGCCGTGCCCGCCACCCCGGTGGACGTGTACGCCAACGGTGAGCGCCTCATCGACGACTTCCAGCCCGGCACGCTCACCGACCCGCTGCAGCTGCCCGCCGGTGACTACGACCTCGCGCTCTACCCGGCTGACGCGCCCGACGCCTCCGGCGCCCCGCTGCTGTCGGCGGACGGGGTCGCCGTCCCCGCAGGGGCGAACGCGACCGTCGTCGCCCACCTCGACGGGGACGGCGCACCGGCGCTCACCCCGTTCGTGAACGACACCTCGGCCGTCCCGGCCGGCCAGGCGCGCGTCGTCGTCCGGCACACCGCCGCGGCGCCGGCGGTCGACGTCCGGGCCGGTGGGAGCGTCGTCGCCCCGGGTCTGACCAACCCGGACGAGGCCACCCTCACCGTGCCCGCCGGCACCGTGAGCGCCGACGTCGTGCTGGCCGGCACCGACACCGTGGCCATCGGCCCGGCCGACCTCGACCTCGCCGAGGGCGCGACCACGATCGTGTACGCCTGGGGCTCGGAGGACGCCGGCTTCGAGCTCGCCGTCCAGACGATCTCCGGCGCCCACTCCGCCCCGTCCGGCGTCCCCGGCGGCTCGGCGGGCCTGGCCGACGACGGCTCGTTCCCGGCGCCGCTGGCCGCGCTCTCCCTGGTCGGGCTGGCCGCCGCCGGTCTCGCCGCCCGCCGGCTGGCGAGCACGCGGGTCTGACCGCCTGCGGCGAGGAGGGCTGATCGATGGTGCGCCCCGCTGCCGCCGGCCTGGTGCTGGGCCTGGCCCTGGCGGTCGGTGCGCCGGCCGTCTGGCTGGCGACCCGGGAGCCGGCGGCGGTGGGCGCACCGATCGAGCAGACCCTCCCCGCCCCGGCGTCACCGGCTCCCGGCCCCGGGCTAGAGCCCGCCCCCGGCGACCTGCCGCCGGTGACCACGCGGGCCGCCGCGCCCGCCGCGGTGCCCGCAGTCCCGCCGCCGGTCACGGTGGCCGTGCCGGCCGCCGGGGTCGCGGCCCCGGTCGACGCGGTCGGCGTGCGGGACGACGGCCAGATGGCGGTCCCCGACGACGTCGAGCGCGTCGGCTGGTACCGGTTCGGGGCAGCACCGGGAGCCGACGGCTCGGCGGTGCTCGCCGGTCACGTCGACGACCGCGAGCAGGGCCTGGGCGTCCTCGCGCCGCTGCGGGAGACCGCGATCGGCACCGAGGTGCTGGTCACCGACGCGGCCGGGGCGGTCACGCGGTGGCGGGTCGTGTCGCGGGAGGTCGTCGAGAAGGAGGTCCTGCCGCTGGACCGGCTGTTCGCCCGCGCCGGCCCACCGCGCCTCGTGCTGGTGACCTGCGGCGGCCCGTTCCTCCCCGAGCTGGGTGGTTACCGGGACAACGTGGTCGTCGTCGCGGACCCCGCGCCGTGACCGGCGTCCTGGACCGCCGCGTCGCAGGGCCTAGGGTCGACCGCGTGCCACCCGCCCTCGTCCCCCCGGCTCCCGAGCCGGACGACGCCGAGGTCGGCCGCCGCTTCGCCGCCGGGGACGAGCAGGCCCTGGCCTGGGCCTACGAGCGCTGGGCCGGCCAGCTGCACGGCATGGCGGTGCGGGCGTTCGGTCCCGGCCCGGACGCCGAGGACGTCACCCAGCAGACGTTCGTCTCCGCCTGGACCGGCCGCGCCGGCTACCGCCCCGATCAGGGCCCGCTGCCGGCCTGGCTGGTCGGCGTCTGCCGGCACAAGATCGCCGACACGTGGGCCCGCCGGGACCGGCAGCGCCGCACCGCGGAGGCCGCCGTCGCCCAGGCGCAGGCCGCGCCGCAGGTCGGCGGCCCGCTGGTCGACGCCGCCGTCGCCGATCGGGTGCTCCTCCTCGGCGAGCTGGACCGCCTCGGCCAGCCACAGCGGGGCATCATCGAGCTCGCCTTCTTCGAGGACCTCACACACGCCCAGATCGCCGCCCGCACGGGGCTGCCCCTGGGCACGGTCAAGAGCCACATCCGGCGCACCCTCGAGCGCCTGCGGACCCGGTTGGAGGTGGACGGTGCCGCACTGCAGTCCTGAACAGCTCGCCCTGGCGGCGTTGCGCGAGCCGCTACCGGCCTCCGACGCCGCGCACCTCGACGGCTGCGCGCAGTGCCGGGCGGAGGTGGCCTCCCTGCAGCGCGGGGTCGACGTCCTGGCCGTACCCGCGCTGGCCGCGCCGGACAGCTCGGTGCCGCCGCCCCCGGCGGTCTGGGCGGCGATCGCCGCCGCCACCGGCGTCCACTCCGCCCCGCGGCCGGAGGTCGTCGCCGGGGCGGGTCCCGCGGCGGACACCGTCGCGCCTCCCGCACCGCCGCCCCCGCAGGCGGAACGCGCCGCCGCCACCGTCACCCCGCTGCGGCCGCGCCGGTCCCGCCTGCTGCTCGCCGCCGCCGCGGCGCTCGTCGTAGGCGCCGGCATCGGCGCCGGCGCGGTGGCCCTCAGGAGCGGGGACGACGACGGCGTCGCGGTGGCCGCGGCCGCACTGGACCCGCTCGAGGGCAGCGGCGCCTCCGGCCAGGCCCGGGTCGTGGAGCAGGACGGCGGTCTCCGGGTGCTCGAGGTGGACCTCACCGCACCCGGTCTGCAGGACGGCTTCTACGAGGTCTGGCTGATCGACGAGGCCGTGGAGGCCATGGTGTCCGTCGGCGTCGTCCAGGGCGGCCGGGAAGTGGCCCTGCCGTTGCCGTCCGGCCTCGATCTGGGGCAGTACCCGGTGGTCGACGTCTCCGTCGAGCCGCTGGACGGCGACCCGACGCACTCCGGGGAGTCGGTGGCCCGGGGCCTGCTCGACACCTGACCGCGCCTAGCGTGGAGCGGTGACCCTGCTCGAGCCCGACCTCGTCCACGAGGACCTCGGCGCCACGTGGCGCTCCGCCCGCCCCCGACCGGCCGGCCGGCACCTGGACAGCGCCGCCTGCAGCCGGCAGAGCCACCGGGTGCTGGAGGCGGCCGCCCACCACGCCCGGCACGAGGCCGAGCTGGGCGGCTACGTGGCCGAGGCGACCGCCGACGACCTGCTGCAGCAGGGGCGGTCGGTCATCGGCGGTCTGGTCGGGATGGCCGCGGCGGACGTCGCCTTCGTCGAGTCGGCCCAGGCCGCGCTGGTGGCGCTGCTGTCGGGGTGGCGGCTGCCGGCGGGTACCCGGGTGGCCTGCCTGCCCGGTGAGTACGCGCCCAACGTCGCCCAGCTGCGCGCCGCCGGGCTCGCCCCGGAACCGCTGCCCGTCGACGACCTCGGCCGGGCCGACCTCGACGGCGTGGCCCGGCTGCTGGCCACCGACCCGCCGCGGTTCGTGCACCTGACCCACATCGGCAGCCACCGCGGCATCGTCCAGCCCGCCCGGGAGGTGGCCGCGCTCTGCCGGGAGGCCGGGGTGCCCCTGGTGCTGGACGCCGCGCAGTCCCTCGGCCACGTCGACACCGACCTGGGCGCCGACGTCGTCTACTCGACGTCCCGCAAGTGGCTGGCCGGGCCGCGCGGCGTCGGCGTGCTCTGCGCCCGGCCGGCGGTCACCGCCCGGCTCACGCCCGTGCTGCCCGAGCCGGCCGACGTCCCGCCGCTGCGGGCGTTCGAGTCCGGGGAGGCCCACGTCGCCGGCCGGGTGGGCCTGGTGCTCGCCGTCGGGGAGCACGTGGCCGCCGGGCCGGACCGGGTGCGGGCGCGGCTGGCGGCGCTGGGCCGGGCCGGCCGCGAGGTGCTGGAGGGGGTGGCCGGCTGGCGGGTCGTGGAACCCCGGGACGAGCCGACCGCGACCACCACGCTGCGCCCGCCGGACGGCGTCGACGTCGTCACCACCCGGGCGCGGCTGCTGACCGAGCACGGGATCGTGACCACCGCGATCGGACCGGAACGGGCGCCGGGTGAGATGACCGGGCCGGTGCTGCGGGTGTCCCCGCACCTGGACGCGACCGTCGAGGACCTGGAGGCCCTCGCCGCCGCCCTCTGACGCAGGACCCGCTGCCCGCGACCGGCCGGGAGGGACGCGGTGTGGCGGGACGGATCGGTCCGTCCCGCCACGCCGCTCGTCAGCCGAGGGCGCCGGTGAGCAGCGCCCCCGCGCCCGGGATGGACGGGGTGTGCCCCAGCGCCTTCAGCACCTCGTAGGTCGTCGCCGTGGCGGCGGTGACGACCGGCAGGCCGAGCTCGTCCTCCACCCGCTGGACGGCGGCCAGCGAGGGCATCTGCACGCAGGCCGACAGCACGATCGCCTCCGCGCCCTCCCGCTGCAGGCCCCGGGCGATCTCCGGCAGCCCCGCCGGGTCCAGCCGGCCGACGGCGAGGTTGTCGGGCACCTCGAGGGCGACGGCGTCGACCACCTCGACGCCTTCTCCCTCCACGTACTCGCGCACGAGCTGGGTGAGCGGGGCCATGTACGGCGTCACCATCGCCACCCGGTGCACGCCGATCGCGGTCAGGGAGCGCACCAGCGCCCCGGCGCTGCTGACCACCGCCGCCGGGTGCCCGTTCGCCCGCGCCGCCTCGCCGATCACCTGCTCGGACTCCTTGTGCGCGCCCGGGCCCTGGGCCATCACCGCCACCAGGCAGGCGTAGGCGATGACGTCGACGTCGGCGTCGGAGACGGCCGCGGCGCAGTCGGCGGCCTTGCCGACCATCGCGGCCAGCTCCTCCTTCGTCACCTGCTTCATCGCCGCGCGGGCCGAGTGGAAGGTGTAGCGGTGTCCGGTGGCCTCGGTCTGCCGGCGGAACAGCTCCGGCAGCTCGGTCTCCATCGTGGTGTTCGAGCTGGGCACGATCAGCCCGATCCGCGAGGCGTCGGGCACCCCGGGCGCGGGGGACGCCTCGCAGGCGGCGGCGTCGGTCGTCAGGTCGGCGCTCAGGTCGTGGCTCATCAGTAGCCGTCTCCTCCATCGGGCAGGTCCCCCGGGCTGGGGTTCAGGTGTGTGTCGACGTGCGCCGCCCGCCCGGAGATCTCACGCCAGACGCTCTCCGGGGTGATCGGGAGGCTGGACAGCTCCACGCCGTGGTCGGCGAGGGCGTCACAGATGGCGTTGGCGACCGCCGCACCGGGCGGGATCGTGCCGGCCTCACCCACCCCGCGGACCCCGAAGGGCGTCACGGGCGAGGCGACCTCGGTGTGCAGCAGCTCCAGCGGCGGCAGGTCGGCCGCCGTCGGGACGAAGTAGTCGACCATCGAGCCGTTGACCAGTTGGCCGGTGTCCGGGTCGTAGCGGAGCTCCTCGGTGAGCGCCGCGCCGAAGCCCTGCGCCAGCGCCCCGCGGATCTGCCCCTCGACGATCGTGGGGTTCACCACGGTCCCGGCGTCGTGCACCATGACGAACCGCTCGACGTCGAACTCACCGGTGCCCGGGTCCACCGACACCAGTGCCGCCGCCGTGCCGAAGGAGTAGGCGGCGTCCGAGGGCTCGAAGTGCGAGGTCGCCTCCATACCCGGGTCCTCCCCCGGCGGGATGCCCTGGCCGGTGATCGCGCCGGTGAACACCTCCGCGAGGGTGACCTGCACGCCCGAGACGTCCCGGTGGCGGACGACGGAGCCGGCGATCTCGAGGTCGGCGGCCTCGGCCTCCAGCTTCCCGGCGGCCAGCCGGAGGGTCTTGCGGGCCAGCTCGTCGGCCGCCTCCTTCAGCGCGCCGGCCGCGGCGATCATCGTCCGGGACGCGAACCCGCCGGTGTTCAGCGGCGAGGACGCGGTGTCCCCGGCGTGCACCTTCACCACGTCGTAGGCGATGCCGAAGACGTCGCTCACCACCTGGGCGAACGCCGTCTCACTGCTCTGTCCCATCGAGGAGACGCCGGTGTAGACGTCGATGCCACCGGACCGGTTGGCCCGCAGGGTGACGCTCTCGTGCGCGCCGAACTGCGAGCCGCGGTTGGCCAGGAAGCGGGCGCTGGCGTAGCCGGTGCGCTCCACGAAGGAGGAGAAGCCGATGCCGACCAGCCGGCCGTCGGCCCGCGGCACCCGGGGCGCGTCGCGGTGGGCGTCCCACCCGATCGCCTCGGCGGCCATCCGCAGGCAGCGCTCGTAGTCGCCGCTGTCGTAGACCGCGCCGGTGGGATTGCGCCAGGGCAGGTCCTCCTGCTTGACCATGTTGGCCGCGCGGAGCTCCACCGGGTCCAGGTGCAGCCTGCGGGCCAGGGTGTCCATCAGTCGCTCGTAGGCGAAGTTGACCTCCGGCTGGCCGTAGCCGCGGTAGGCCCCGATCGGCGTCTTGTTGGTCAGGGTGACCCGCCGCTCGGCGTACCCGTCCTCGACCCGGTAGGGGCCGTTGAGCACCACGCTGGACAGCTGGGCGGAGCCGAACGGCGAGTTCCAGCCGCCGATGTCGGTGGCGTAGACGTTGGTCATCGCCAGGATCCGGCCCTCGGCGTCCGCGGCGATCCGGTAGTCGTGCACCGATTCGCGGGCGTGCGTCGAGGCACGGAAGTGCTCGGCGCGGTCCTCGGTCCACTTCACCGCCCGGCGCAGCGCCATGGCGTGCAGGCAGGCCAGCACGTCCTCGGGGAACACGCCGAGCTTGAGGCCGAAGCCGCCGCCGACGTCGGAGGCGACCACCCGGATGTCGCTCTCCTGCAGCCGCAGCACCTCCGCCAGCGACTTGCGGACCAGGTGCGGCACCTGCGTGGAGACGTGCACCGTGAGCTCGCGGGCGCCCGGCCGCCACTCGGCGACGACGGCGCGGGTTTCCATCGGCAGCGCCGTGACCCGGTTGATGCGGAACCGGCCCTCGACCACGACGTGGGCCTCGGCCATGCGGGCCTCGGGATCGCCGCTGCCGTCGGAGTTGGCCGCCAGCAGGTTGGAGTCCAGGACCTCCGGGTGCAGCACCGGCGCGTCCGGCTCCAGGGCAGCGAGGACGTCGATCACGTGCGGCAGCGGCTCGTAGTCGACGTCGATCAGCTCGAGCGCGTCCTCGGCCAGGTGCCGGCTGGTGGCGACCACGCTGACCACCGGCTGGCCCTCGTGCGTGGCGACGTCCTGGGCGAGGGCGAAGTACGGCAGTCGCGGGGCACCCGGCACCGGCCGGAGCACCGGCAACGGCTCCGTCGCCGCCCGCACCTGGGCACCGACCAGCACGTGCAGGACCCCGTCCAGTCGCTCGGCGGCCGAGGTGTCCACCCGCAGCACCCGGGCGTGCGGGTACGGGCAGCGGAGCACGGCCATGTAGAGCGCCCGGGCGGGCTCGACGTCGTCGGTGAAGCGGCCGTCACCGCGCAGCAGCCGGTCGTCCTCCTTGCGGACCGCCGACGAGCCGATCCCGCCGGCCCGTGGGGCGGTCGTCGGGACGGCGAGGGGCTTCTCGACGGTGGTCATCGCAGGGCCTCCGGCGACGGGTCGGCGTCCTCGGCGCGCTGCGGGTGCTCGGCGAACCACCGCTCGATCGCGGTGACGACGTTCTCGTAGCCGGTGCAGCGGCACAGCACGCCGGCGATCTCCTCGCGGATCTCCTCCCGGGACGGGCAGCCGCGGCCCTGCTGGCCGAGGGCGGTGGCCGTCATGAGGAAGGCGGGGGTGCAGAAGCCGCACTGCAGCGCGTGCTCCTCCTTGAAGGTCTGCTGCAGCGGGTTGAGCCGGTCGTCCTCGGCCAGGGACTCGACGGTCCGCACGGAGCGGCCGTCGAGCTGGCAGGCCAGCAGCAGGCAGGACTTCACGGCCTCGCCGTCGACCACGACCGTGCACATCCCGCACGAGCCCTGCTCGCAGCCGACGTGGGTGCCGGTCAGGCCGAGCCGCTGGCGCAGGAAGTCGGCCGCGTGCAGCCGCGGCGGCACGGTGGCGGTGACCTCCTGGCCGTTCACGGTGGTGGTCACCGTGACCAGGGGTTCGGTCCCCACCTCGGATGCCGTGCTCATCGGCGGTTTCCCGGGCGCATCTCGGGGACGGTGAGCTCGCCGGCGTCGACGATGAGGGCGTCGTCGAGGTAGAGGCTGCAGCCGCGCAT
>NZ_OBDO01000022.1 GCF_900215145.1 Geodermatophilus sabuli
GCCACCGCCGAGCAGGCCGCCGCGGGCGCCGACGCCGTGCTGCTGCTCACCGAGTGGCGCCAGTACCGCGACCTGGACCCCGTCGCCTTCGGCCGGATCGTCGCGCAGAAGCGGATCCTGGACGGCCGCAACGCCCTCGACCGCGACGCCTGGACCACCGCCGGCTGGACCCACCGCGCCCTCGGCCGCAGAAGCGACTGAGGCGGAGGAGGTCTCACATGACTCATCGACACCCGCAGCCCCACGGTTCCACCCGGGGGGTACAGACGGGTACGCCGACTGCCGATACACAGCGACGTGGAGCTGGTCGTGGGCGTTCTTCTCGTGTGGGCCCTGCTCGCGGTGGTCGTCGCCGTCGTCGTGGGCCGGGGCATCCGGTTGGCCGACGAGCGCTCCGCCGTCCCGGCGTCGATGAGCATCTCCGACCTGGCCGCGGGGTTCGCTCCCGACCCCAGCGCCGTCCGGCGCTGACCCCCCTCTTCCACAACCTCCGTCCCCTGGTGTCGCGCCGCGGTGCCAACGGGCATGATCTCTGCCGATGACGACGGCATGGAGGCAGTCGTGGCCGTACTGATCGTGTGGGTGCTGGTGTCCGTGGTGGCGGCCGTCGTCATCGGCCGAGGCTTTCGACGAGCCGACGCATCCGGTTCCCACGACCCCGGTGCGCTCCTGACCACCGCAGACCTGCCCCCCGGGTTCGCCGCCGACTGGGTCACCGAACACCGCTGAGCCAGCCTCCGTCCCCGCGCCGGGGTCCGGGTACCGACCACGACGTGCAGGCTGGGCCCACGTGCTGAGCTCCGGACCGGCGAGCGCACCACTGGCCTCGTCTGCCCCTTTCGTGTGACCGGCCGGTCACGCTCCCGCCTGCACCCGCCGATGACAGTTCCGTGTGGGCCTGGATCCTCGGTGGACTGACCGTCTGGTTGCTCGTGGCCGCTCTGATGGGCGTGGTGATCGGCCGCGGCATCCGCCTGGCCGGCGGCCGCGCGCCAGGCAGCGGAGCCGAACTGGCGCGCCCCACCGCCCAACGGGCCGGAGAGCTGCGGACCGGTGCGGTTCGCGCCCGCCGGCGCAGCATCCCCCTCCCGCCCGTCGGGGTCGGGCTGGCCGCGGTGGCGGTCGCCCTGGAGGCCGTCGGCTACGCCGGCCGGCTCGCCGGCGCGACCGGCCCGACCGCCCGCGCCCTGTCCATGGACGCTCCCTACTCCGTGCCCCGGATGTTCGTCGCGGCCCTCTTCGCCACGGCCGCGGTCGCCGCGGTTGCCGGCGCCGCGCGCATCCCCCGGCGTCGCGCCTGGTGGCTCGCCGTCGGCCTGGTGGCGGCCGCGATCGCCTCGATCAAGGCCGGGAGCACCGTGCACTACCTGGCCATGGAGCGCCTGGGCTCGGCCATCAGCGACAGCGGCGCCGTGGTGGTCAGCGTGCTGGGGGTCGGCGCCGTCCTCGCCGTCCTCGCGTTCATCAGTCGCGCCGAGCGCCGTGACCGGCGTCGGGTGCTCAGCTGCCTGGCCGCCTACGGCGGCGCCGCTGTGGGGCTGTCCGCGGTCTCGGCTGCCGTGGACGGTCGCTGGGCGATCGCCGCGACCTTCGTCGAGGAGTCCGGTGAGGCGCTCGCGGGCGTGGCTTTCCTGGTCGCCGTCCTGGTCGGTGTCGCGCCGCGGCTGGTGCTCCCCGCCTCGTGGGTGCTGCGGCGGCAGGCCGATGCCCACACCCTCGAGGTCTCCGAGCGGCGGTCCGGGGCCCGGGGGACCGCGCGCGGCTGAGAGCCGCGTCAGCGGATCGGCGCCGCCGTCTCGCGAGCAGCCGCAGTGGTCACGGCGCGTGTCGGACGGCCCCGCACCGGCAGGTGCGGACCCGGGCCCCGCCGGCCGGGTCGTCGTCGAGCGACAGGAAGCGGTGCCTGTGCGGGGGGCGGGGTCCGAGACGAGCGAGCACGGGGACCGGCCGGCGGGCTCGCGCCGGACGCGGCCGATGGCGGGAGGGGACGCTCGTGCCCGAGCGTGGCAGCCGGACGGACGCCGTGGCAGTGGCCGGCGGCGGGGAGGACTCCGGGTCGACCTCGGTGCTCGGCCGCTCAGCGAACCGGATGAGCGCGACGAACGCCAGTGCGGCGGCGAGCGCCAACGACAGCCAGCCCGCCAGCACCATGCACACCCAGTCCATGGGCCTCTCTCACGCCGTGGCCATCGCTGTTGCCCGGACGGTCGACACCGGTTCCGAGAACCATCCGTCCGGATGGGCAGTAGACCTCACATGCGGCCAGAACGCAGCGGGCTCGGCGCAACCCGAGTCGCCCGGGGGCGCGAACCCGGGTGTCCGTGACGGATCGGTATGTGACGAAATGCGCTGAGCGACCTCCTCCGGACGGCGGTGTGGGCCTGGGGCGCGGACGGCAGGGACCGGCGGGTGCCCGCGCCGCCGGGGCTGGGTCAGCCGCCGGTGCCGCGGAGCATCGAGGACACGGTGCGCAGGATGATCTTGGCGTCGAGCCAGAGCGACCAGTTCTCGATGTAGTAGTTG
>NZ_OBDO01000005.1 GCF_900215145.1 Geodermatophilus sabuli
CAACTACTACATCGAGAACTGGTCGCTCTGGCTCGACGCCAAGATCATCCTGCGCACCGTGTCCTCGATGCTCCGCGGCACCGGCGGCTGACCCACCCCCGGCGGGGCGGGCACCCACCGGTTCCTGCCGCCACTCGATCCGGTGGAGTTGGCCCCGATGGCCGTCGCTGCGCGGCCCGTCGGACACTGCCGCGTTAGGCTCGCCCGCGCTCGGCGCCGACGACGGCCCTGAAACACGACACACGGCCGTTCCGGCCGAGGAGGTGTGCGACCCTGACCGCGCTCACGGTGACGCTCGTCGAGTTCAGTCCGTCCGGCGGGCTCTTCCAGTTCGCGGTCCAACTCGGTGAGGCCCTGGCCGCACGCGGGCACCAGGTGGAGCTGCTCACCGGCCCCCGCCCCGAGCTGACCAGCCGACACCCGGGCTTCCGCATCGTCCCCTGCCTGCCCACGTGGCACGCGAGCGAGGGAGCGGGCGACGCGCGGCTCAAGCGCCGGCTGCGCCGAGTCGCCCGGGCCGGCCAGTACCACCTCGCCTGGGCCGTCCTCCTCCGGCGACTGGCCCGGACGCGACCCGACGTCGTGCAGTTCTCCGGGGCACGGTTCCCGGTCGACGGACTGGCCACCGCGTGGCTCTCCCGGCGCCGCCGACAGGGCAGCCCGGTGCTCGTGACGCTGGCCCACTCGCCGCTGCCCTTCAACGAACAGCGCGCCACCGGTGAGGTCCTCCGGCAGAACAAGGTGCTGCACGCCTCCTTCGGGCTGGGATACCGCAGCGTCGACTCGATCATCGTCCTCGGCGAGCAGTCGGCAGCCGACCTGCGAGCCGCGTGGCCGGAGGTGGGCGAGGTGACGGTCATCCCGCACGGGGACGAGGGTGTCTTCCTCACCGACGACGTCGTCCCGGCCGCGGAGACCGAGCCCGTCGTGCTCTTCTTCGGCACCATGCAGGCCTACAAGGGCCTGGACGTGCTGCTGGAGGCCTTCCGCACCGTCCGCGCCCGACGCCCCGACGCGCGACTGGTGATCGCCGGGGCGCCGTCCGGGGACACCGATCTCGACGCCCTGCGGAGGACCGCCGACGGCATCGGCGGGGTGGACCTGCGGGCGGGGTACGTCCCGATGGACGCCGTCCCGGAGCTCTTCCAGCAGGCCCGCGTCGTGGCCGCGCCCTACCGCTACGCGAACGCCAGTGGCGTCGTCGAGCTGGCGCGGACCTTCAGTCGCCCGGCGGTCGGGACGACGGTCGGGGACCTGCCGGCGGTCATCGACGCCGAGGAGACGGGCATCCTCGTCCCGCCAGGGGACCCCGCCGCATTCGCGGCCGCGCTCCTGCGGCTGCTCGACCGGCCCGCCGAGGCGCAGCGCATGGGCGAGGCCGCCCGGGCACGTTCGGCCGAGGGCGCCTCCTGGGCGTCCGTCGCCGAGCGCACCGAGGCGGTCTACCTCCGTGCCCTCGCCGCCGGCGGTCAGGCGGACGGCATCGGGGCGGTGGCTCCGTGAAGGTGCTCGTCGTCATCGACTCGCTGAACTTCGGTGGTGCCGAGAACGTCCTGGTCACCCTGGCGTCCGAGGCGCCGCGGCTGGGGCTGGAACTCGAGGTGCTGTCGCTGGCGCCCCCGACCGGCGGCCGGGCCACCTGGTTGCCCCGGCTCGAGGCGGCCGGGCTGCCTGTGCGCTTCCTGGGCCTCACCCGGCTCCTCCAGCCCAGCGGTGTCCCGCAGCTGGCCCGGGCGATCCGCGACTCCGGTTGCGACGTCGTCCACGCCCACCTCGAGGACGCCAGCACCCTCGCACCCATCGCCGGGCGGATGGCGCGACGCCCCGTCCTGTGCACCCTGCACCACGTCCCGGGGTCGCTGGCCGGGCGGGAGGCGGTGCGGGAACGCCTGGCGGTTGCTGTGGGCAGCCGCTCGGCCGGCCTGATCTTCGTGTCGCAGGCCTCGTACGACGCCTTCGCGGCCCGCTATCCGCGCAGCCACGTGCCGGAGCGCTGGAGCGTCGTGCACAACGGCGTCGACCTGCAGCGCTTCCGGCCGCTCCCGCCCGGCTCCACAGCCCAGCTGCCGCCGGAGTTCGGCATCCCGGCCGGGGTGCCGGTGGCCGCGCTGGTCGGCCACATGCGTCCGGGGAAGGGACAGGAGGAGGCCGTCCGGGCCTGGCCGGACGTCGTCTCGGCCTGTCCCGACGCCCGACTGCTGCTCATCGGGAACGGACCGCTCGAGGAGCGCCTCCGCGGCCTCGCCCGGGATCTGGGCGTGGCGTCGCACGTGGTCTTCGCCGGCGCCCGCGACGACGTCCAGGAGCTCCTGCCGCGGGTGACGGTGGTCGTGCAGCCCACGCACTCCGAGGCGCTGCCGACGGCGCTGCTCGAGGCCTCGGCGTGCGGCGTCCCCGCGGTCGCCACGGCCGTCGGCGGTGTGCCGGAGGTCGTCGTGGACGGCGAGACCGGGTGGCTGTTCGCGTCCCCGGCGCCGGATCTGGTCGCGGCCTCGGTGAAGGAGGCGTTGGGCGACCCGGTGGAGCGCGAGCGCCGGGGTGCCGCTGCCCGCGCTCGCGTCGAGGCCGTGTTCAGCTCCGCCGACTGGGCCGAGGCGCTCGCCACCCGGTACGCCGCGGTCGCCGGCGGCCGGGCCGTCACGCAGCTGTGATGGGCCGACGTGGGGGCAGAGAGTCCTGCCGAGGGGGGATGGCGCGATGAGCCGGCGACTGCTGGTGCTGGGCTACCACAACATCGAACCGACGTACGCCTTCCACGGGACCACGCCCGAGGCCGGACGGCGGGGCTTCGAGCGGCAGGTGCGCTTCCTCCGCCGCTGGACCAACGTCGTCCCGCTGCGGTCGGCCCTGGCCGACCTCAGGGCAGGCCGGCCGCTCCCGCCGCGTGCGGTGGCGCTGACGTTCGACGATGGCTACCTGGACAACGTCACGGTCGCCGCTCCGGTGCTGCACGCCGCCGGGCTCCCTGCGTCGTTCTTCCTCGTGCCCGGGTTCCTCTCCGACACCGCTCCGGTGTGGTGGGAGCAGCTGGGCTGGGCGTTCGCGCACGCCACCGTGCCCGAGGTCCGGTGGGACGGCATCCGCCACGACACCTCCACCCCGGTGGCCCGCCGGGTGGCCGCCGACGCGGTGGCCGACGCGCTGAAGCTGCTGGACAGTCAGGACCGGATCGCTGCGGTCGCGGAGCTGCGCGGGCGTCTGGCACCCGACGGTCCGGAGCTGGGCCGTCAGTTCATGGACTGGGACGAGGCCGGTGAGCTGCTGCGGCTCGGCCACGAGATCGAGTCCCACACCTGTGCCCACCCGATCCTCAGCCGCGAGACCCCGACGGCGCAGTCCCACGAGCTCACGAACTCGCGCCGGGAGCTGGCCGACCACTTCCAGCGTCCGGTCGACGTGCTCGCCTATCCGAACGGACGGGCCCAGGACTACTCGGCCGAGACCGTGGAGTTGGCGGGGGAGGCCGGCTACGCCTTCGCCGTCACCACCCGGACCGCGCTGGCCGGGGCGCGCTCCGCTCCTCTGGAGGTGCCCCGGGTGTTGGTCGACGCGGAGACCGACCTCCGCGAGGTGCTGCGCGGTGCTGCCCGTGTGGCCAAGCGCGTCGTCGCAGGACGCTTCCGGGGCTGATCACACCCCACCCGAGGACGGGCGCCCGGCTGTGGCCGGGCGCCCGTCCTCGTCCTGTGCGCGCAGGGTGTGGATGACCACTCCGCAACTCCTGCCAATCTTCACTCGACTGGTTGACACAGCGTGATGGTCCCGTAACCTTTCGTCGGCGGCCGTAGCGCCATGTATACGGCCACTAACTGTCAGTCAGTCGGCATCGGTCGCCGACTGCCCGGCGGCCGTGACGGGCCCCTCCGTCTCGTCCACCGCTCCCTGGTCGCACCCACCCCAGGCTGCGGGATGCCGGATGCCTGTCCACCAGCCAGCCGTACGAGGGACCCGCATGTCACGCCACGCCCGCTCCCCACGCCGACGCCCCGTCCTCCGTCCTGTCGGGCGGTGGGTCGGCATGGTGCTGGGGCTGTCCGCCGTCGCCCTCACGGCCGGGGTCTCCGGGGCGGCCGGCGGGCTCCAGACCGCCGGATCGGCACACTGCCCCGAAGGCACGACGAACCAGGTCGCTGTCGCCCGCGTGAACATCAACGGGCCCCGGCTCACCGTGGGTGACCAGGTCTGGTCGGCGGACCCGGGTGTGCAGGCGGACGCCGCCGCCACGGTGGCCGAGGACCGCGACATCCGGAAGACCCGCGCGGACGCCCTCTACCGCACGTCGCGGGTGGGCGAGTTCCGGTACGAGGCGCCGGTCACCGAGGCGGGGCAGTACGTCGTCCGCATGCACTTCGTCGAGCCGTGGTTCGGCGTCGACGGCCGCCCGGGCGGCCGCGGCAGCCGGGTCTTCTCGATCAGCGTGGAGGACGGCCGCGCGGGATCCCGGCGGGTGGACGTGGCCGCGGCCGCGGGCGGGCCGCTGCGGGCCTGGACGAAGTCCTGGACGACGCGGGTCGACGACGGGAACGTGACGATCGAGGGACGCGGGATCCGGGACCTGCCGGTGGTCAGCGCGATCGAGGTGCTCCGCAAGCAACCGCGGGGAACCTGTGTCCCCGTGAGCAGCACCACGACGCCGTCCGGTGAATCGGCTGCCGACGGTACGCCCGAGCCCGAGGCGGCCGCGCCGGCGCCTCCGGTCGAGGAGGCTCCGCAGCCGGAGACGCGGGACGACACCTCCGGTGCGCCGCAGACCCCGGCTCCCGCGCCGGTGCCGGCCCCCGCGCCTCCGGCCGCCGCCGCCCCCGCGCCCCCGGCCGCCGGAGGGACGATCGGTCTCCTCAGCGCGGACAGCGGCCGACCGTTCGCGGCCGCCAGCGTGTGGAACACCCCCATCCCGACGAACCCGGCGATCGACCGGAACAGCGCAGCGATGGTGCGCAGCGTCACGTCGAGCAACACCGCCACGGCGAACCTCTACGCCTACGGCGAGCCGGTCTTCACCGCGGTGGCGGGGACACCGACGGCGCGGGTCACCTGCACGGAGAACTGGGGCACCTGTGACGTCGAGAAGCGCACCATGCGCATCCCGGCCGAGGCCCAGCCCACCACCGGGTCGGACGGCCGCATGATCATCGTCGACCTCGTCGACCGGGTGGTGTGCGACTTCTGGCAGGCCCGCAAGGCCGGCACGGGGCAGTGGACCACCAGCTGGGCCACCTGTGCCGACCTCACCGGCACCGGCAGCGGCCCCAACGGCGGAGCGACGGGAGCCGGGGTGAACGCGCTCACCGGCGTCGTCCGTACCTTCGAGATGCGCAACCTGCACATCCCGCACACCCTCTCGGTGGCCACGAACAACTCCTGCTCCGGCCAGTTCCGGGCGCCGGCGGTCAAGACGGACGGCCAGTCCGGGCGTGCCGACTGCGTCCCCGAGGGCGCCCGGCTGCAGCTCGACCCCTCGATCGACGTGAACGCCATCCCGAACATGACGCCCGGCGAGCGGGCGGTGGCGCGAGCACTGCAGGTCTACGGGGCCATCAACCGGGACAACTGCGGGTCGAACCTCTGCGTCCAGTTCGAGGCGCCGTTCGGCGAGGCCGATCCCTACCCGGCCGCCGGCTTCACCGGTGACTACTACCGCATGCCCCACATCCCCTGGAACCAGCTGCGGGTGCTGGCCGGGTAGCCCGGGACCCGGCCGGCCCGGTGTGGCCGGCCGGTCCCCGGCGTTCCCGATCGGGTGAGCGGCGCCCGTCCCGTCGCAGGTCATGACGCTGATACGCCCTGCTGGGCTACCGTGGTGGGCCGTGGCCGGCCGGAACAGGCTGGTCGTCACCCTCCACCGTTCCTCGGGAGAGTCATGAGCGGCACGCCGACCCCCTGCAGTGCGGGGCTGCGACGGCGACGCCGGGGGAGTGCCCCCGCTCTGCTGGCCGTCGCCGTCCTGGCTGCCTCCTGCACGTCCTCCTCCGACGAGGGACCGCGGGGCGGCGGCGGGCAGGGGCGGGAGTTGCCGTTCGCGGTGGACAGCCCCTGGAACTCGCCCATCCCCGAGGACCCGGACCTCGACGGGGACAGCGGGGACATGGTCTCGGCCCTCCTCGAGGACGGCGGGGCCATCGCCCTGCTCTACGAGTACGGCGTCCCCGTCTACGAGGTCGACGGCGAGACACCCCCGGTCGACGTGGAGTGCACGCGGACGGGGTGGGGGGAGTGCCCGCTCGAGAGTGAGCCGATCCCGGTGCCCGAGGGGGCGACGCCCAGCACGGGCAGCGACGGTGCGATGGTCGTCGTCGACGAGGCCACCGGCCGGGTCTACGACTTCTGGCAGGCACGCCCCACCGGCTCCGGCTGGGAGGCCTCGTGGGGTACCTGGGCCGACGTCGAGAGCGACGGGACCGGCGGGGAGGCCGGTGGGTCCACCGGCGGGGCGACCGGTGCAGGGGTGAACCTGCTCGCCGGGCTGATCCGCACCGCCGAAATCGAGGAGGGGCGGATCGAGCACGCGCTCGCCATCGTCTCCGACAACAGCTGCCCCGGCGTGTACCGGTACCCGGCGACCAAGACCGACGGGCACGCGGAGGACCTCCCGTGCATCCCCCAGGGCGCCCGGGTGCAGCTGGACCCGACGATCGACGTGTCCGCCATCCCGGGCATCACCCCCGGCGAGGTCTCGGTGGCACGAGCGCTGCAGGAGTACGGGGGCTACGTCCGGGACAGCTCGGAGGTCGCCATGGGCATCGCCTTCGAGGTGCCCACCGACAGCGACGACCCCTACCCCGACGTCGCGGGGTTCCCCTGGGACTACTACGACATGCCTCACATCCCGTGGGACCGGCTCCGGGTGCTGGCGTCCTGGGACGGCAGCTGAGGGGCTGGTGAACCGGGTGATCACCCGTCCCTCGATCCGGTGGTTCGTCCAGTTCCCGAGGCCCTGGGGTCGTGTTTTCGGAGATCCGCTGCGCTGACGCGGTTACGGTTGCACGGTGACTGCTGCTGCTGGGTCGTTCCTGTCGACCCGCTCCCAGAGGACCCCTGGCCGCCTGGCCGCCGTTCTCTCCGCACTTGCCGTGACGGTGCTCGTCCTCGTCGGAGGCGTCGTCCTCTGGTCGCAGACCCCGGTCGAGTACCAGGCGCGCGCGACCCTCGTCGTCCTGCCGCAGGGTGGTGCCGCCGAGGCGGCGTCGTACTACGACACCCTGAGCCGGGGGCAGATCGCCACCACCTTCGCGGAGATCCTGTCCCTCCGCGCCGACCCGGCGGCCGCCGCCGGGGGCGACGGGTCGGACGCGGAGGTCACGGTGGAGGTGGTACCGGACACCTCGCTGATCGAGCTCTCGGCCACCGCCGGTGCCCCTGGGGCCGCGGAGGCGGCGGCCGACGCCGCGCTCGGCCAGGCCCAGCCGTACTTCGACCAGCTCGGGGCGCCCTACGCCGTCTCGGTCGTCGAGCCGGCGGCGGGCACCGCCGAACGGGCCGGCCTGGTGCTCGAGGTGTTCGCCGCAGTCGTGGCAGCGGTCGCGCTCATCGCCGGCCTCGCCAGCTACCTGGCCGTCCGTGCCCTGCAGCACAGTCGTCGTCAGTCGCGGCCGCTGGCCGCGTCCCGGCCGGCCGAGCCGGGCCCGGCCGCACGGGAGACGGCCGCACGGGAGACGGCCGCGCGGGAGACGGCCGTCTGGCAGCCCGAGCAGGCCCTCACCGAGAACGACCCGGCCGAGCCGGACCACCTGGTGGGCCGTTCGGCTGACCCGGTGTCACAGCAGTCCGCGCGGTGACCCAGCTCGTCGACCAGCCGGTCGCGGCGACCGCGACCGATCAGCCCGCGCCGTCGCGGCTGGGCGGACCCGTCACGGCCGTCGCCGTGGCGATCGGCTGCGCCGTGCTCGGCGTCGCGGTCCTGGCCGTGACCGTGACGTTGGGGCTGCCCCTCCTCGCTCCGGTGGTGGCCGCGCTGGTGCTGGCCGTCCCGCTGCTGCTGGTCCGCCCGGTCCTGTTCGTCGTCCTCGTGGGCGTCGTCGAGGCCGGGAACCTCTCCGGCGTCGGAGCGGTCAACGGGCTCCCCGGTGGGGAGAGCGCCCTGCTCGCCCTCGCTGTGGTCGCCGCCGTCCTGGCCTGGCTGCGCGGCCACATCCGGCCGGCGTGGTCGCCGTTCCTCAGCGTCGCGGTCCTCTACGTCGTGGTGCAGACCATCGCTGTGCTGACTGCCCAGGACGTGGACACCGCGTTCGTCGCCGTGGCCGTGACGGCCAAGGCGATGGTGTGGCCGGTCGTGCTCGTCGTCCTCCTGCTGGCCCCGGGGCGCGGTCCCCAGGCACTGGCCCGGGCCTTCGCGCTCACCCTGGCGGCCCTGGCCGCGCTCACCGTGGTCCAGGAGTTCGTGGTCGGCAACGACACCACGTTCGCCGGTCTGAGCACCGTGCCGCTGGCCGCGGACCTCGGCGGAGCGACTGCGCGACACGCCGGGCCGCAGGACGACGCGAACTTCTGGGGCCGCGTCCTGGTCCTCGGGTTCCCCTTCGCGCTGTCCCTGGCGCAGATGGCGACCTCACGGTGGCGCAGGACGTTGTGGCTGTGCGCCGCGCTGGCCATCTTCGGGGGAGTGGTCCTCACCGGTTCGCGCGGCGGCCTGCTGGCGTTGTTCGTCGTGCTCTGCTTCTGGGCGCTGCTGGCCGGGGGCGCCGCTCTCAAGGCCCTCGTGCTCGCGCCGCTGGGGATCGGTCTGGCCCTCATGTTGCCCGGCGTCGGCAGCCGGCTGCTGACCCTCAACACCCTCGGCGTCGGAGGGCTGGAGGTCACCGACCCCTCCCTCGAGGGCCGCATCGCCGCGCAGACGTCGGCGTTCCAGATGGTCGTCGACCACCCCGTCCTCGGCGTGGGACCGGGCAACTTCCTGCTGACCACCCCGGACTACCTGCGCCGCCTGGGCCTGGACTCCCTCCCGCTGGCCCCGCACAACCTGTACCTGGAGGCGGCTGCGGAGGGCGGGCTCCTGGGGTTGCTGGCGTGGCTGCTCCTGGTGGGAGCGGCCGCACTCGTCGCCCTGCGCGCCCGCCACTTCGCCCGGGCGGGCGGTTCTGCGATGGGCCAGGCGGCGCCGTTGCCGCTCGCCAACGCCGTGCTGGCGGCCCTGCTCGGGTGGTCCGTGGCCAGCATCTTCCTCCACATGGCGACGCTCCGGTCGTTCCTGCTGGTCGCCGCCCTCGGCGCCGCGCTGGACATCCGGGCCCGCCGACGGGCGGCGGAGCTGCGCCGCGAGCGGGGCATCGCCACGGATGCCGTGGCGCTCGACCTCGTCCGCCCGCGGTCTCGCCCGGGGAGGGCGCTGCGCTGGGCCGCCGCCGGCCTGGCGACGCTGCTGCTGGTCCTCGCCGCGACGCTGTGGACGGCAGGCGGGCGACCGGGCACGGTGCAGACGGTCACGACGGACATGCAGCTGGTGGTGAAGTTCGAGTCCGACTCGGAGTCACCGTCCTACGACCTGGACACCCTCAGCCGCACCGGGCTGGTCCGCACCCTGGCCGGGATCGCGACGAGCGACCGCTTCGAGGAGGAGGGACTGCGGCGGGCTACCGAACTGGGCGTCTTCGTCGACTCGGTCACGATCGAGTCCTCCGCCTCGGTCGACTCGGGACTGATCACCGTCACCGCCTCCGGACCCGACGCAGGGGCCGCCACCGTGGTGGCGTTCGAGGTGCGCGCTGCTGCCGTCGAGTTCGTCAACACCCTCAGCCCGCTGTACGGTGCCCTGCCGGTGGCCGGGGAACCCCTGGTGAAGCCGGCGCCCGAGCCGGCGTTCGACAGGCGGATCGCGCTGGTCCCTCTGGCCCTCGGCGGCCTGCTGGTCCTGGGGCTGGCAGTGGACCTCGCCCAGGACGGCCTGCGGCGTCGGCGAGTGGCGCGCGGAAGGGCCCGGTAGGCCCGGACGCCGGGTCGCCGTCCTACCGGCGACGGCGGCTGCGGGCGGACTCGTCCAGCACCTCGGTGTAGAGGTGCCTCAGACGGGCTGCCCAGCCGGTCGCCTCGAACGACGCGAGGAAGCGGGCCCGGCCGGCGTGGCCCATCCGCTGCCGCAGTGCGTCGTCGTGCAGCAGCCGGGCGACCGCCCGCGCGATCTCGGCGCCGTCCGTGGCCACGAGCAGCCCCGCGTCGGCCCCGATGATGTCCGGGATGCCGCCCACCCGGGTGGCCACGACAGGAACGCCGACGGCGAGCGCCTGCATGAGCGTCGTCGGCAGCGCGTCGGCCAGGCTGGTGTGCAGGACGAGGTCGGCCGCGGCCAGCAGCGCGGGGACGTCGTCCCGGTAGCCCAGGAAGCACACCCGGTCCCGGAGGAACGGGTCGGCGTCCACGCGGGCCTCCAGGGCTCCCCGCAACTCGCCGTCCCCGGCCAGGGCGACGACGGGCCGGACCTCGGCGGGCAGCTGGGCGACCGCGTCCAGGAGAAGCGCATGGCCCTTCTCCGGGCGCATCAGCGAGGCGGACACGATCAGGGGGCGGCCGTCGACGGCCCCGAGCTCCTTGCGCATCGCGGCGCGCTCGGCGGCGTCGGCCACGCCCGGGTCGGCGACGCCGTTCGGGAGCACGACCAGCCCGCGGCCGGTCCCGGTGAGCTCCTCGTACCACTCGCGTTGCCGTGCGGACAGCGCGATGGTGCGGGCGGCTGTCCGGCGACGCACCACCAGGCCGGCCGTGCGCTTGTACCGGGCCAGCGCGCCGGCCGGTGCGTCCTCGACGACGTGCAGCGTGGACACGACCGGCAGCCGCAGCAGGGCACCGGCTGTGGCGCCCACGAGGTCGGCGTGCTTCAGGTGGGTGTGCAGCAGGTGGGGGCGGAAGGTCCGGACGGCGGCCATGGTGGCCGGGACGGCTCGGGGGTCCCAGCGGGGGAGGTCCAGCTGGACCACGGGGACGCCCAGGGCCCGCAGGGATCCGGCGTGCACCGGGCGCTCCACGGGGGACAGGCCGACGACCTGCAACTGGATGCCCGCCGCCGGAGCGGCGGCCGCCAGTTCGACGAGGACGTTCTCGGCGCCGCCGGGGCCGAGGGAGTGGATGACGTGGGTGACCCGCAGGGGGCCCGGGTGGCCGTCGCCGGCCGCGTCAGTGGGCGTCGTCATCACGCGGGATCTCCCGTCGGCCTTCGTCGTGCACCCGGACGGGCGTGCCGCCGATTGCCTGGTCCGGCTGCCGTGGACACTCGCCGGCTGGCCGTGTGCCAGGGGCGGAGCGCCGGCCTGCGAGGTCGGCGAGCCGTGACCACCACCCTAGACGCCGGAGGGAGCGGGGTCCCGACAGATCACCCGGAGGTGGGACCGGCGTGCTGGTCGCCGGTCGACTACGCTGCCTCGCGCTCACTCGACTGGGCCAGGGCAGCGCACGTCGCGCTCACGCGACACCGCCCGGCCGGTCATGATGACCACGCCGCCTCCGGCGTGCGCACAACACCGCATCGCGGGGAGAGAGGCGATCACCCATGGCTCGCAGGTCCGACCGTTGAGGCGCGAGGGCACCGACCGGCTCGCCGCCGGGCTGCCCCGCGCGGTGCTGCTCGACCCGAACGACGGTTGCCTCACGATCGCCCGTCGGCTGGCGGCCCGAGGCGTGGAGGTGGTGGCGCTGTGCCCACCGACGAGCTCGTGGGTGGGCCGCAGCAACGCCCTCCGGGCGGTCTCCGTCGGGCCTCTGCCGGTCAGGGCGGAGGACTCCTGGCTCCCGGCGCTGTCCGCCCTGGCTGACCGGGACGGCGTCCTCATCTGCGGGTCGGACGCGGCGTCGGAGTTCCTCTGCCGCCACCGGCCGGCGGTCCCCGGTGAGCTGCGCAGCTTCGAGGGGCCGGCGACCGCCCACCTGCGGCTCATGGACAAGGACGACCTCTACGAACTGGCCACCGGGGTGGGCGTCCGGGTCCCCGCCTCCTTCCGGATCGACTCACCCGCGGACCTGGACCTGATCGAGCGCGCGGAGCTGAGCGCACCCTGCGTCGCGAAGCCGGTGATGGGACACGTCGGTCGACGGTCGGGGGACTTCGCCACCCGGCTGCTGCCCGATGCGGCTGCGGTCCGCGCGCATCTCCGTGCAGCCCTGGATGCCGGCATCCCGATGCTGGTCTCGGAGCACGTGCCCGGACCGACCACCGCGCTGGAGGGAGCCATCACCCTCCGCGCGGCCGACGGGACGTGGCCGGTGGACGCAGGCCGGCGCAAGATCCGCGACTACGACCACGGCGTGGGCTCGCTGGTCGAGGCCTGGGACGCCGTGGAGGCCAGGCAGCTGGCGCGCCGGATCCTGGAGGCCTCGGACTACGTCGGCCTCGCCGCGACGGAGTTCAAGCGGCACGCCGTCACCGGGCAGCTCTACCTCATCGAGATCAACGTCCGAGTGCCCCAGTACTTCGGCGTGTACGACGCCGCCGGCGTCGACGCGGCGTGGCGCCTCTACGCCACCCTGGCCGAGCTCCCGGTCGGTGAGCAGCCCGCCCTTCGCGAAGGGGTGCGGGTCTGGATGCCCCAGCACGACCTGCACGTGGTCCGCGAGATGCGACGCCAGCAGGCCCTCGGGCTCCGGGAGATCGTTGCCCCGCTGGCCGGTGTGCGCGACTTCGGCGCGTGGAGCTGGCGGGACCCGAAGCCCGCTCTCGAACTCGCCCGTGCGGAGTTGTCCCGCGCCCGGCGGAAGCGGAGCAGGCGGGCCGACTGACCCACAGCAGGGACGGCGGCCGCAGATCAGTCCTCGGTCCACTCCAGGAGGTCGTCGGCGGTCCAGGTGTTGACCACCCGCTCCACCGGGACGCCAACCTCCACCGCGCGCTCGCAGCCGTTGCCCTGCCAGTCCAGCTGGCCGGGGGCGTGCGCGTCGGTGTCGATCGCGAACTCGCAGCCCAGCTCGACGGCGAGGGCGAGCAGCCGCAGCGGCGGGTCCAGCCGCTCCGGCCGGGAGTTGATCTCCACCGCGGTGCCGTGCTCGATGCAGGCGTCGAACACCGCCTCGGCGTCGAACTCGCTCTCCGGTCGCGGCCGCTGCCGGCGTCCCTCCCGCTGCTCGCGGGGGACCAGCAGTCGGCCGGTGCAGTGACCGAGGACGTCGGTGTGCGGGTTCGCGACGGCGGCGAGCATCCGCTCGGTCATCGCCGCCCGGTCCGCGCGCAGGTCGGAGTGCACGCTGGCGACGACGACGTCCAGCCGGCCCAGCAGCTCCTCGGTCTGGTCCAGCCCGCCGTCGACGGTGATGTCGCACTCGATGCCGGTGAGGATGCGGAAGGGCGCCAGCTCCTCGTTCAGCTCCGCGACGACGTCGAGCTGCCGCTCCAGCCGCTCCGGCGACAGGCCGTTGGCGACCGTCAGCCGCGGCGAGTGGTCGGTGAGCGCCATGTACTCGTGGCCCAGCCCGATCGCCGCCTCGGCCATCTCCCGGATCGGGCTGCCGCCGTCGGACCAGTCCGAGTGCACGTGCAGGTCTCCGCGCAGTGCGGCGCGGAACTCGGCGACGTCGTCGGCCAGCGGCACGAGTTCGCCATAGGACTCCTCGAGCCGGGCCAGGTACTCGGGCACCTCGCCCGCGTGCGCCTGCACGATCGCCGCCCCGGTCTTGGGGCCGATGCCGCGCAGGTCGGTGAGCGTCCTGGTGCGGATCCGCCGGTCGAGCTCGTCGGGCCCGAGCGTGTCGACGACCGCGGCGGCGGTGCGGAACGCCGACACGCGGTGCGTGGGCTCGCGGGCGCACTCCAGGAGGAAGGCGATCCTCCGGAGCGCGGCCGCGGGTGGGAGGGGAGCGCTCAGCGGGAGGCCTTCCGGGCCAGGCGCTCCCTCTTGGCCTTGCGCTCGGTCTTCCTGTGCGCCTTGACCGCGCGCTTCTGGGCCCTCTCGTAGCTCTTCTCGGTCGCGTCGGCCGTCCGCTTCGCGGCCCGGCGGGCCCGGTAGCCGACCGACGGCTTGCCCTCGGTGTCGACGGCGGCGATCAGCAGGCCGCCGAGCAGGCCGAGGTTCTTGAGGAAGTGGATGGTCTGCCCCGCCTTCTGCTGCGGGTCGTCGTGCTCCCAGAAGCGGTGCCCGGCCAGCGTGGTCGGCACGATGCTCACCGCGAGCGCGGTGGCCGACAGCCGGGGCAGCTTGCCGAGGGAGAACAGGACGCCGGCCCCCACCTTCACCGCGGCGTCGATCTTGACCCACTGCTCGACGTCCCGCGGGATCTGCACGGGCAGCTGTTTGTCGGCCTGCTCGGTGATCGTGTCGACGATCGGCCTGGCGCCGGCCACACGCGACTGCGGGTTGCGCAGGGTGTCGACGCCGCCGAAGACGAACGTCGAGGCGAGCAGGGGCCGGGCGATCCGGCGGACCAGCATGGGAGGGACCTCTTTCGTCGGGGATGTCGTGTGCTCCGGTGCCCCGGCCACAGCCGGGACACCCCTGCTCGGACCGTAGTGAGGTCACCGCCACTCCGCAGGATCGAGGGCGTCGCGGCACTGTCGGGCCACGCCGTCGACGTTGCTGGCTGTTGCCCGGCGCGCACGGGGATGGGCCGCGGTTCAGTAGGCCCCGGACCCCCGCACGACCGCGCGCAGCGTCTTGCACAGGATCATCAGGTCGAAGGTCAGGGACCAGTTCTCGACGTAACGGAGATCGATGCGCACCGAGTCGTCCCATGACAGGTCGGATCGTCCGCTCACCTGCCACAGTCCGGTCAGGCCGGGCTTGACGAGGAAACGGCGGCGCATGTCCAGGCCGTAGAGGGCCACCTCCGACGGCAGGGGCGGCCGCGGGCCCACCAAGGACATCTCACCGCGCAGCACGTTGAACAGCTGCGGCAACTCGTCGAGCGAATGGCGCCGCATGACTCTGCCCACGCGAGTGACCCGCGGGTCGTCCTTCTGCTTGAAGAGGACGCCGTTCCCGTCGTTCCGCTCCGCCATGCGGTCCACCATGCCGTCGGCCCCGACCTGCATGGAGCGGAACTTGAGCATCCGGAACGGACGACCGGCCCGCCCGACCCGTTCCTGCGTGAAGAGCACCGGACCGGTGCTGCTCAGCTTGACGGCCAGCGCCAAGCCGAGGAGCAGAGGGCTGAGGGTCAGTAGGGCGAGGGCGGCGCCGGCGCGGTCGAAGACGTCCTTCGTCAGTCTCCGGATGCCCCGTAGCTCCGGTCGCTCCATGTGCATCAGCGGCAGACCGCACACCGGGCGGATCCGCACTCGGGGTCCGACGATCTCTGAGACGGCGGGTGCCAGCAGGAGCTCTGCCCGCGTGTTCTCCAGATCCCAGCCCAACCGGCGCAGGGCCGCGCCGTCCAGTTCTGGAGAGGGGAGGACGGCGACGGTGTCCACCTCGTACCGCTCGACGACCGCTACGACCTCGTCGAGTGCGCCCAGGACGGGGATGCCGTCGAAGTCCTGTCCTGGACGCGGCGACGGCAGGCAGCACCCGATGACCCGGTACCCCTGGTAGGCCTCACGGATCATCTGGTCGTGGAGAGCTGCCACGCCGCCGACGTGCCCGACGAGGAGTGTCGTCTGGAGGAATCGACCCTGCCTTCGGAGGTGGTGGAGCCGCTTTCGCTGGGCGTACCGCTGTACCAAGGTCAGCCCGGCGGCCAGGGGCAGGGCGATGACGACGAACCCGCGGGCAACGTCGAGTCGCAGACCCCAGGCCACCGTGGCGACCCCGGCCAGCAACAGCGCGGCCGCGAAGAAGACCCTTCGGAACTCCTCCGGCCCGTTCCACAGGAATCGTTCCTCGTAGCTGCGGGAGATCAGCATCGCGAGGAGCCACACGGCGGGCAGCAGGAGGGCGATCCACTTCGACGCCGCAGCCGCGGTGGTGTGGTCTGGGCCGAACCGGACGAGGTAGCCGGCAGCGGCGGCGACGAGGGCGCACGCAACGTCCGCCAGCATGATCCGGCGCACGTAGGTCCGGCGCCAGGCGCGACGCGCGACCGTGCCCTCCCCACGGAGCCGGATCGGTGAGACGGGGGCTGAGCGTTGCCAACGGGTGGTCGCCCGCCGGAGGACCTCGGTCCCGGTCATGGCGCCTCCTCCCGTGTGAGGGCCGCGAGCCGGGGAACAGCTGCGACAGGACGGGGCGCGGTTG
Organism: Geodermatophilus sabuli; assembly: GCF_900215145.1. GTDB lineage: Bacteria > Actinomycetota > Actinomycetes > Mycobacteriales > Geodermatophilaceae > Geodermatophilus > Geodermatophilus sabuli. Next base: position 16,080 of record NZ_OBDO01000005.1, read on the forward strand.
GGTGTTCAGGGGCTCTGACGTGTGTCATCAAGTGGTCCATGGCTCATGGCGTGCGCGCAGGGCGCAGGCTGGCGGATCAGGTCGGACCCGTGTCCCGAAAATGGGATCGGCCGAGGCAGTGGTGAGGGAAAGCGGAGGACGTCGGATGCCTAGAGGGGCGGACGACGCTCAGTCCGGGCGGCTGCCGGGATCCACGACACCTGCGCGCCGCGCGGCGGCATCACTGATGAACCGGCTCCCGGCTGCGAACTGAGGTGGCACCGGATCCTGGTCCACCACGGCGAGCACGGAGCGGTCGTGGTCCGACTGGCCGGGACTGCAGTGGGACGGCCCCGCCGAGACGGACGAGTGGGACCCTCCGGGCCCTCCGGCAGGAGGTGGCGCGGGCAGCGGGAAGGACGGCGGCGCGCTCGGCAGCGTGGGCGGCGTAGGCGAGACCGGCTGGATGAGGGCGCCCGTCAGATTCCCACCGCGGGGCAGGTCAGGGTCGTCTCGCGTGCCGTGGACGGTGGTGCTGTCGGGACTCGAGTCGCGACCGCCCGCCCGTAGGCGGTGGGGCCAGACCTCGTGCTGAACAGGTGCGAGGCAGGCGGCCTCAGCGACCGCGCTCGTTGCCTCGTTCGAGGTCCCGGGTGCTGGGAGCGCCGTCGTCTCCCCGGCGGGGGGTGGGGTCGTGGTCGGTACACGGAGGGCGTCGTTGCTGGAGACCGGGAGCACTCTCGACCTCGGGGCGGGGCCGCCGCTCTCCGTGGTCCCACGTCCGTCGCGCGGCGCCCCACCGGGACCGTCCGGCGCCGGCGTCACGACGGTGGTCGACTCGGGGGCCGGGCTCACTGCGGGCGGTGCCGGCGGCCTCACCGCCCGAGCGTGGTCCGAGGGCCTGTCCGGCGGTGCCGAGTTGTCGGACGGGGCTGGTGCGACCGGGAGCGGGGCGTTCCTCGAGGGGGCTCCGTCCGGGGTCGTGTCCTCCGGCGGGGGCACGGAGGCGTGCGGCTCCTGCGGGGTGCGGTGGGGGGACGGAGGCTCGGTCCGGGGAGGCTGCGGATCCGGGGACCAGCCGGGGGAGGGTGGCGACTCGGTCTGCTCGGGGGCGCTGGTGCGGGCAGTGGCGGGTGGCGTGGTTCCCTCTTGGTCGGCCTCCGTGGCCGGTGCCGAGCTCGGGGCAGGGGTCGCACCGGTCCCCGGCGTGTCCACCGCTGGGCGGGCACGTCCCGGCGCGGGGGCCGTCGCCGGCTCCTCGACCGGGACGGGAGCGGAATCAACTCCGTTGGGGGGCGCGGGGGTCGGCGTGCTGGGCGCGGGGGGTCCCGGGTCCGGCCGCCGCGGTGACGGGTCCGACGACGGTGGGGCGTCAGGTGGACTCGAGAGGACCGGCACGGTGGGGTGCGCAGGCGATCCGGCGTCGACCGGCTCGTCGAGACGCGGCGGCGTCGGCCGTTCAGGCGTGGTGGCGGGGCCCCGCGGGGGGCGGTCCGGTTTCGTGGTGTCCGGGGAGGGCTCTGGAGGGGTCCGGTCGGGTGGCCCCGGCGGCGGCGTCGGCCGTTCAGGCGTGGTGGCGGGGCCCCGCGGGGGGCGGTCCGGTTCCGTGGTGTCCGGGGAGGGCTCTGGAGGGGTCCGGTCGGGTGGCCCCGGCGGCGGCGCCGGCCGTTCAGGCGTGGTGGCGGGGCCCCGCGGGGGGCGGTCCGGTTCCGTGGTGTCCGGGGAGGGCTCTGGAGGGGTCCGGTCGGGTGGCCGCGGCGACGGCGGCGGCTCGGGGCTCGCGCGGCCCGGCCGCTCCTTCACCGACGCCCCGTCTGGGCCGGCAGGCCGGGCGGAGGCTAGATCGTCCCCACGGTCGGCGGCACGACCGGCATTGGCGTCCGGTGCGGTTGGTCTCTCGGGTGGGGTTCCTGGAGCGGCCGCTGTGTCCGGCCGCGGCGTGTCGTCGGCTTCGCCCGGCCGTGACACGTGCGCGGTCGGGGGAGGTCGACGGTCGTCCTCCGCCTCTCCCTCCGTGGACGGGGGATCGGATGGTCGTGGGTCTCCCGTGGGGGGCCTTTCTCCGTCCTTGGCCGGACGGTTCCGCGCCGACTCGTCCGCCGGCCGGGAGGCGGTGTCCTCGTTGTCTTCGGAGCCGCCGGTCCGTCGTGGACCCGAGGTGTCCGGGTCGGGCGTCGATCGGGTGGGCGCCTTCTCCACCGACTGGCCGCCGGACCGGTCGGGCCGCGGGGTCTCCTCGTCGGCGTCCGCCGACTCGTCCGCCGGCCGGGAGCCGGTGTCCTCGTTGTCCTCGTTGTCCTCGGAGCCGCCGGTCCGTCGCGGACCCGAGGTGTCCGGGTCGGGCGTCGATCGGGTGGGCGCCTTCTCCACCGACTGGCCGCCGGACCGGTCGGGCCGCGGGGTCTCCTCGTCGGCGTCCGCCGACTCGTCCGCCGGCCGGGAGCCGGTGTCCTCGTTGTCCTCGTTGTCTTCGGAGCCGCCGGTCCGTCGCGGACCCGAGGTGTCCGGGTCGGGCGTCGATCGGGTGGGCGCCTTCTCCACCGACTGGCCGCCGGACCGGTCGGGCCGCGGGGTCTCCTCGTCGGCGTGCGCCGGCTGGGTGGCAGCGCTCAGGAGAGCCCACAGGACCGTCACGAAGACCACGGTCAGCAGGAGTCGGCGTCCCAGGCCCGCCAGGCAGGGTGGACCGGGTGGGACCCGAGTCGCGTCGCCTGCCGAACCGGCCACCAGTCTGCGCTCCGTAGGTCACCACGCTGGGAGCGCGGTGACGGGTTGCCGAGGCGTCCGCTCCGCCTCTACACCGTGCGGACCCTCGGGCCTACAGACGGGGAGAGCAACCCTTCTCTACTTTGTGATGGCAACAACCGGCCGTGTCTCACCGTGCGTGATGATTTGCGTCCGGATCGGTGCCGAAACAGGTCAGTCGCCCGACGAGAGGCGTGTCTCAACCCGGGGTGATTTCCCTGTCCTCCCGGGCGACCGGGCCCCGCTCCCGTGGCCGTGCCGGTGCGTCCGTCGCGGCGCCAATCTCGTGGCGGAGCACCCGTTCCATCACAGCGTGTAACCACCCGCGACGCGGGAGCTGGAGGAGTCGAGGAGAGCGCGTGACAGGCGGCCGGACGGTCAGTCCGGCCGGCAGCAGTAGACGGTGAGCGTCGCCCGCTTGCGGAAGCAGAACTCCGTCGCCGGGTCGCCGGTCTCGCCGTCGTAGGCGATCTCCTGCGGGCCCGAGCGGGAGACCACCCGCACCTCGCGGGCCTGCGTGGACGCGTAGCCGGAGCTGCGGTCGCTGATGCCCAGCAGCGAGCCGAGGACGGCGCGGGTCCGGCTGAACCGCACGTCGGCGCGCAGGTACTGGACGTCGAGCAGCCCGTCCTCCAGCCGCGGCCGCCAGGCGGGGGCGAGGCCGCGCGGGGTGTAGCGGCCGTTGCCGACGAAGAGGATCCACACCAGCACCGGCCGGCCGTCGAGCAGCAGCGACACCGGCGTACCGCGGCGCAGGGTGGTCGCGGCGGCCACGGTCATCGCCGCCCACCGGCCCAGCCGCCCGGCCAGCGCGTCCCGGCGGCGCACCATCTCCGGATAGCTGCCGATGCTCGCGGTGTTGAGGAACGGCGTCCCGTTGACCTCGGCGACGTCCACATCGACGGCCTGCCCGGCGACCACCGCCTCGGCGGCGTGCTCCAGGGTGTGCACGCCGACGTCGCGGGCGAAGTGGTTGAGGGTGCCCGCCGGCAGCACCGCCAGCGCCAGACCGTGCTCGACGGCGGCCGCGGCGGCCGCGGCCACGCTCCCGTCGCCGCCGGCCACGCCCAGCGCCCGCGCCCGCCCCGAGCGCGCCGCCTCCTCGAGCAGGTCGCCGATGCCCGCCTGCGGGTCGCTCTCGAGTACCTCGGCACGGGGCAGCAGCCGCCGGACGTCCTCCGCCGGGTCGTACCCCTCCGGGCCCGACCGCGGGTTGACCGCGACCACCAGGCCCTCGCCCTCGGGCAGCGCCGGGGCCGACCGGGCCGGGCGCACCCGCGCCGGGGTGGTCGGCCGCACCCGCCACCACGCCTGGCTGCCCACCGCCACCGCCGTCCCGACGGCCAGGCCGGCGACGACGTCCCCGGGGTAGTGCACGCCGACGTGCACCCGGGAGTAGCCGACGGCCAGCGCGACCGGGGCGAGCGCGACCCCGGCGACCGGGCTCTCCAGCGCCACCCCGGTGGCGAACGCGCCCGCCGAGGAGGCGTGCCCGCTGGGGAAGGAGTGGGTGGTCAGCGACCGGTGCAGCAGCCGGTCGACCGGGTGGCTGCCCAGGTCGGGACGCCGGCGGCCGAACACGCGCTTGAGGACGGCGTTGACGACGGTGCTCGACACCGCCATCGAGCCCAGCCCGCGGACGGCGGCCCGGCGCAGCGGGCCGCGGCGGGAGACGAGCGCGGCGGCGACGACCATCCAGAGCACGCCGTGGTCGGCGGCGGTGGTGAGCCGGCGCAGCCAGCGGTCGGCCGGCGAGGTGGGCAGGCCACCGACGAGGGAGTGCAGGCGGGCGTCCCAGTGCCGCGCCCGCCTCATGGGACGGACGCTAGCGGCAGCGCGGTGTCCCGGCCCCGTCCAGGGGCCCGCCCCGAGCGTGCGGGGGCAGGGAGGACGGGGTCCGCTCTCAGGCCTTGCGGCGGGCGCGGTAGGCGGCGACGGTCGAGCGGCTGGCGCAGGTGTTGGAGCAGTAGCGGCGGCTGGCGTTGCGCGAGGTGTCGACGTAGACGTTGTCGCAGCCCTCGGCGGTGCACACACCCAGCCGCTGCCACCCGTGCTGGACGACGACCTGCGACAGGCCCATCGCGACCGTCGTCGTCAGCTGCTCCAGGGCCGGTGCCTCCCGGCGGGCGTAGTGCAGGTGCAGCGCGCCGTCGTGGTCGGTCGCGTACGGCTGGGGCGAGGCGAGGGCGAGCAGGGCGTTGAGCCGCTCGATCACCTCCGGCTGCGACCCCGCGACGGCGACCGCGCGCACCAGGTCGGCGGTCTCGGCGGCCTGCGCGGCCTCGGCGGGGGTGAGGTCCAGCACGGTGCCGGCCTCGAACCACTCGTCGTGGGCGCGCAGGAACGCCGGGACCCAGTCTGCGTCCCGGCCGGCGTTGGCCAGGTCGATGGCCAGCTCGACGGCGGTGGAGCCGAAGGTGTCGTAGTCCATCGCGTGCTCCTCAGCCGACCCAGGGCGACACGTAGGTGGCGTATCTCATTTGACTCCCTACCGTCGCATCCCTAGCCTGTAGGTGGTCAACGAGGTTTGGCCCCCTACTCTTCCTCATCTGCTCGTTCGAAGTGGGTTCGTCGTGCGTTCGTACCTCAGCGTCTGGCGGCTGCCGTCCGCCCCGGTGCTGCTCCTGGCCGGTTTCGCCGGTCGGCTCCCGTCGGCGATGGTGCCGTTGGCGCTGTTGCTCATGGTGCAGCAGCAGACCGGTTCCTATGCCGTCGCCGGCGTCGCGTCGGCCGCGTACGGCCTGGCGATGGCGGCGATGGCGCCGGTGCTGGGCCGGCTGGCCGACCGGCGCACCCCGCGCCCGGTCCTCCTCGCCCAGGCGGCGGCCTACCCGCTGCTGCTGGCGCTGCTGGTCGCCGTCGTCCTCGGCGGTGCGCCGACGGCCGCGATCGTCGCCGCCGCCGCGGCGGCCGGGGCCGCGACGCCGCTGGTGTCGGGCACCGTCCGGGCGCTGTGGTCGCGGGTCGACCCGCGGGTGCGCACCACGGCTTATGCGCTGGACGCCACCGCCACCGAGTTGGTCTTCGTGGCCGGCCCCACCGTCGTGGCCGCGCTCGCCGTCCTCGCCGCCCCGGCGTGGGCGCTGGGCGTCGCCGGCGTGCTCGCCGTCGCGGGCACACTCGGCATCGCGACGTCCCGGGCGATGCACGGCTGGGTCCCCGCGCCGGCCGCCGAGCGGGCGCACCCGCTGGCCACCGTGCTCAGCCCCGGCATGCCGCGCCTGCTGGGCAGCGGCGCGGCGCTGATGCTCGGCTTCGGCGCCCTCGAGGTGGCGATCCCGGCGTGGGCCGACGCCGCCGGCACGCCGGGGATGTCCGGCGTCCTACTGGGCCTGTGGTCGCTGGGCTCGGTCGGCGGCGGCCTGTGGTTCGGCGCCCGGGTGGTCAGTGCCTCCCTGCCGCGGCAGTACCGGTGGCTGCTGCTCGGCGTCACCATCGGCCTGGCCCCGCTCACCGTGGCATCCGGTCCGTGGGTGCTGGGTGCGCTGCTCTTCCTCGGCGGGACGGCGATCGCGCCGACCCTCACCGTGCAGAGCTCGCTGGTCGGCTCGCTGGCGCCCGCGCACGCCACCACGGAGGCGTTCACCTGGCTGTCGACGATGGCCACCGGCGCCTCGGCGGTCGGCGCGGCCCTGGGCGGTGCGCTCATCGACGGCTCGGCCGGGGTCACCGGCAGCCTGCTGCTGGCCGTCGCCGGGGCGGCGCTGGCGGTGACGGTGACGCTGCTGCCGGGCCGGCGAGCCGCTCGCGTGGCTGTGCCGTCGGCCGAGCCGGCCGTCGTCTGAGGCCGGGGTCCGGCCCCCCGTGAAGCACCGTGGGAGGCGCTGGTAGTCTCTCTCCTCGGTGGTTCCGGGGGGACTCGGACCCCGGGAGGCTTCGCCTAGTCCGGTCTATGGCGCCGCACTGCTAATGCGGTTTGGGTTAATCCCCATCCCGGGTTCAAATCCCGGAGCCTCCGCGCACGACAACTGAACACCAGGCACCCGTAGCTCAACGGATAGAGCATCTGACTACGGATCAGAAGGTTAGGGGTTCGAATCCCTTCGGGTGCACGTCTGGTTGAGACAGCACCGCGCCCCCGCCCTCACCGAGGTCGGGGGCGCGATGTGTTGCTGGCGCCGGTGGTGCGGCGTCGGGTCGGGCCCCAGGGCTTCCAGATCGCGAGCACCGTCGCGACGAGCAGCGCGGCGCCGGACACGAACGCCGGGAACAGCAGGTCGATCGGGCCGCGGCCGAGGTCGGCGGCCAGCACGGGGTCGGCCGCGCGGACCAGGGTCGCGACCTCGGCCACCTGTGGCTGCAGCAGGACGGGCACGAGGGTCACGAGCACCACGTTGATGACGAGCTTGACCAGCACCCACCGGGTCCGGACGACGCCCCAGCGGCTGGCCAGTCCGAGCAGGACGCCGCTGCCGAGGCTGCCCAGCCCCAGCGTGAGCAGCACCGGGACGGCGAAGGTGCGCAGCGCCGTGTAGCTCGACGCCACCACGGACGGGTCGGCGGAGGTGAACGCGGTGACCGCGAGCACGCCCAGGACGACGTCGGCACCCAGCCAGCCCAGCGAGCAGACCAGGTGCACCAGCAGGACGAGGCGGCGGGTGTCGCGGCCCAGGCGCAGCCGCACGGCGGGAGCGGTGGCGGTCGCGGTCATCGCGGCACTCCTCGGCGAGGGGGGTCGGCCGACTCCGACCGTACGCGGGATCGTTCGGTACCGAAAGGTCAGGCATCGAACGGTCCTGCTAGCGTGGACGCGTGCCCCGACCGCCCGGCGGCCCGCCGATCGGGTTGCTCCTCTCCCGGGTCGCCCGCGAGGTCGGCCGGGCGTTCGACGCCCGCCTCGCCGAAGCCGGCGGTTCGCGGACGGTGTGGCTGGTGCTGCTCGCCCTGCGCCCGGGGCCGGTGACCAGCCAGCGGGAACTGGCCGACGCGCTCGGCGTGCGCGCCGCGACGCTGACCCAGCAACTGGACGCCATGGAGGCCGCGGGGCTGGTGGCCCGCGGCCGGGATCCGGGCAACCGTCGCGTGCGCCACGTCGAACTGACCCCCGCGGGGCTCCGGCTGTTCGACCGGCTGCGGGACGCCGCGCGGGAGCACGACGAGCGGTTGCGCGCCGGCCTGGACCCCGCCGACCTCGCGCGGGTGGCCGCCATCCTCGAGCGGATGCGGCGCAACGTGACCTGACCCACCGGGCGCCACCCACCACCTGCCCCCCGGCGGGCAGGGGGCCAGGATGCCGGGGAGGACACGACCCGGGGGGCGGCATGGCAGATCCCGAGCACCTGCTCGAGCGCCCCGGCCGGCCCGTCCCCGGTCCTCGGCAGGTGGTCCGTGACCTGGGCGCCGTCTATGCGGCCAACGGCCTGATCGGCTTCGTCTTCGCGGCCACCGGCCCGGTCGCCGTCATCCTCGCCGTCGGCAGCGCGGGCGGGCTGACCCGCGAGCAGCTGGCGTCCTGGCTGTTCGGGTGCTTCTCCCTCAACGGCGTCCTCACCGTGGTGGCCTGCTGGCTGTACCGGCAGCCGCTGTCGTTCTTCTGGACCATCCCCGGCACCGTCCTGGTCGGCCCGGCGCTGACGCACCTGCGCTGGCCGGAGGTGCTCGGCGCCTTCGTCGCGACCGGGCTGCTGATCGTCGTCCTCGGCCTCACCGGCTGGGTACGCCGTTTCATGGCGGTCATCCCGATGCCGATCGTGATGGCGATGGTCGCGGGGGTGTTCCTGCGCTTCGGCCTGGACCTCGTGCACGCCATCGAGGACGACCTCGCCGTCGCCGGGCCGATGGTGCTCACCTTCCTGGTGGTCAGTGCCCTGCCCGGGCTCGCGCGGGTGGTGCCGCCGCTGCTCGCCGTCCTCGTCGTCGGGGCGGTCGCGGTGGCGTTCTCCGGCCGGTTCGACGCCGGCCCGGAGGCGACCTCGTGGCTGGCCGCGCCGGTGTTCCAGGCCCCGGAGTGGTCGGTGCAGGCGCTGCTGGAGCTGGTCGTCCCACTGGCGATCACCGTCATCGTCGTCCAGAACGGGCAGGGCGTCGCCGTCCTGCGCGCGGCCGGGCACGCCCCGCCGGTCACCGCCATCACCGTCGCCTGCGGTGTCTGGTCGCTGCTCACCGCGGCCGTCGGCAGCGTCTCCACCTGCCTGACCGGGCCCACCAACGCGCTGCTCTCGGCCTCGGGGGAGCGGTCGCGGCACTACGCGGCCGGCATCGTCTGCGGGCTGCTGGCCGTCGTCTTCGGCGTCTTCTCGCCGCTGGCCACCGACCTGCTGCTGGGCACGCCGGCGGCGTTCGTCGCCACCCTCGCCGGGCTGGCGATGCTCCGGGTGCTCCAGGCCTCCTTCGTCGCCGCGTTCGCCGGCCGCCTCACGCTGGGCGCGCTGGTCACCTTCCTGGTCACCGTCGCCGACGTGACGCTGCTGAACATCGGCTCGGCCTTCTGGGGACTCGTCGCGGGCGGTCTGGTGGCCTGGCTGCTCGAGCGCGGCGACCTGCGCGCGGCCGCCGCCTGAGCCCCGGGCCCGGCGCGCTCCCGATCCCGGACCGCGCCGGACCGCTGGTCGCGCCCTACCGGGACAACCCTCTCCGGGGAGGCCGTGCTCTGCGTGCACCGGGCATGCAGGGCACGAGCGTGCGCGGGAGGAGATGCCCGCACGGGCCGGGCGTGCGTGGAGGCGTCCGGTCGACGTGGACCGACGTTGAGGGGCGAGGGGCCGGTCCTGACGGTCTGGCCGCGTTGGTCGGTCCTCCCAGCAGTGGGAGGCCACTCGTTGCCGGCTACCCCCGCCCGTCCTCACTGTGACCCACGCCACTCGCCGGGGTCAAGGGTGGCGTGGCGTGTCGCCTCAGCCCACCCGGCGGAGCACCTCGGGGCCCAGCTGGCCGACCGCGGTGTGCCCCGTCAGCCCCAGTGTCAGGTCGAACTCCCCGAGGACGTCGGACACCACCTGCCGCACGCCCTCCTCGCCGGCCAGCCCCAGCCCGTAGGCGTACGGCCGGCCGAGCAGGACCGCGCGGGCACCCAGCGCGACCGCGGTGAAGACGTCCGCGCCGCTGCGCACCCCGCTGTCGAGCAGCACCGGCGCCCGGTCGGCGACGGCCGCCACCACGTCCGGCAGCGCGTCCAGGGCGGCGACGGACCGGTCGACCTGGCGCCCGCCGTGCGTGCTCACCACCACGCCGTCCACCCCCGCGTCGAGCGCCTGCCGGGCGTCGTCGGGGTGCAGCACGCCCTTGAGCAGGACCGGCAGCCGGGTGCGGGACCGCAGCCAGGCGAGGTCGGCCCAGGTGATGGACGGCCGGGAGTAGATCGCCAGGAACGTCTCGACGGCGGCCCGCGGCAGCGGTGAGCGCAGGTTCTCCAGCAGCGGCCCGGGCCACGCCCGCGCCATCCCGATGAGCGCCCGCACCGCCGCCACCGTCGGCCGCGGCTGCCGGTCCCGGCCGGCCGCGGCGGCCGGCTCCGCGGGCGAGGGGACCGCGGCCCCCGCGACCCGCTCCTCGACCAGCCGGCGGAACACCGGGTCGGAGGTGTACTGCGCGATCCCCTTGCCGAGGGCGAACGGCAGGTGCCCGAGGTCGAGGTCGCGCGGCCGCCAGCCCAGCATCGTGGTGTCGAGGGTGACCACCAGCGCCTCGCAGCCGCAGGCCTCGGCCCGACCGACCAGGCTCTCCACCAGCTCGTCGGACGTCGACCAGTACAGCTGGAACCAGCGCGGCGAGGAGCCCATGACCGCCGCGCACTGCTCCATCGCCACCGACGCCTGGTTGGAGAACACCATCGGCACCCCGAGCCCGGCTGCCGCCCGCGCCGCCGCGAGGTCGGCCTCCGGGTGCACCAGCTCCAGCGCGCCGACCGGGCCGAGCAGCACCGGGGCGGGCAGCCGCCGTCCGAACAGCTCCACCGAGGTGTCCCGGACGCCGACGTCGCGCAGCACGCGGGGGACGACGGCCCACCGGTCGAACGCCGCCCGGTTGGCCCGCTGGGTCGCCTCGTCCCCGGCGCCGCCGGCCACGTAGGCGTAGGCCCGGGCGGTCAGCTGCTGCCGGGCGCGACGCTGCAACGCCCGGGCCGCCGTCGGCACCCGGGGGCGCCGGCCGTACACCCCGGCGCGGTACACCTCGTCCTGCCGGCGGCGTCCGGCACCCGCTGCTGAGTCCACCCGGCCACCGTAGTGAGGCTCCCGTCACAGGCACCGGGACGTTCCGGACCGGCTGTTCGTCGACACGCCGCAGCGACACGCGCACAAGTCGGTGACCCCCCGCCACGGAGGCCTCCCGCGCGTCATCATGGGAACCGCACCGGCGCATCGTGGATGACGCGGGGCAGCACGATCCAGGGGGAAGTACACGTGCCGGTCCTCACCAGGACCGCGAACACCGCGGTCCTGTTCGCACTCCTCGCGTGTGCCGGCGTCGCCGGCGCCGCACCGGCGCTCGCCGTCGACGACCCCACCCGCCCCGACGCGCGGGTCACCCACGGCCCCAGCTGCCGACCCGGGGGCGTCGTCCTCGAGGTCACCGGCGGCGCCGTCGCCTTCGCCGTCACGCTGACGACCACCCGCCTGCCCGCGGGGGAGGACGCCGCGGAGGTGCATCCCGGCCAGGTGGTCGTGCTCGCCACCGGCGACGTCGACTGGGGCGAGACGATCGACCCGGGGCTGGCGTACACCGCCCTCGACGGGTCGGGCACCTCCTACGTCGACGCCCTCGACGGCTACAGCTTCACCCGCCCGGCCGCCGAGGACTGCGCGGCCATCGCCCCGCCGACCGCCGCCGCGGCCGTGCCGTCCCCGGCCCTCGACGCGGGGACGGTGCCGGAGGTCGTGGACCCCGAGATCGGCGTGGTGCCCATGCCGGTGCCCGGCCCGGGCGCCACCACCCCGGCGGACGAGCTGCAGGTCGCCGCCGCCCCGACCTCGCTCCCGCGGCCCGACGGCGGGGTCGCCCTGCCGGTGGTCGTCGCCGGGATCGCCCTGCTCGGCGCGGGTGCCGGGCTGGCTGCCGTTCCCGGTCGCCGGGCGCGGCGGGCACCGGGCCCGCCCTCCACCGGGAGCGCCTGAGCGCGTCGTCGGCGACGATGGGACGGTGCCCGCCCCCGAGGACGCCCTCGCGCAGGACCTCCCCACCGACGACGTCTCCCGGGTACCCGGAGCGGGCCCGCTCCCGGCCGAGACGTGGCTGCGGATCGTGCAGGTGCACGACCGGCTCACCCACCGCGTCGACTCCGCCCTGCACCGCGAGCACGGCATCTCCCTGACCGGCTTCGAGGCGCTGCGGCGGATCGCCGAGGCGCCCGCCGAGCGCGCCACCATGGGCGAGCTGGCCGAGGCGCTGGGGCTGTCGCGGGCAGGGGTCACCAGCACCGTCGGCCGGCTGGTCGCCGAGGGGCTGGTGATCCGCGAGCGGACGGCGGGGGACCGGCGGCTGCTGCACGCCCGGCTCACTCCCGAGGGCCGGGCCCGGGTGGCGGCGGCCGCGCCCACGCACGACGGTCTCGTCGCGCACCTGCTCACCCTCCTCGGTGACGACGCCGCGGTCGTCACCGACGCCCTCGCGCGGGTCTCGGCGGCGGCCCGGATCCGCCGCTGAGGAAGGACCCCCTGCCCCCGCCACTCGCCCGCCCGCGGCGGTCCCTGCGGGGAGCCGAGCGCACCCGTCCGGGGGACACTTCGAGCTCGTAGTGTTTCCCACCCCCACCCCCCGGGCAGGACGCGGGACATGCAGGTGGGGATCGAGCGGTGTTCCGTGGTCGTGCCGACCGTCGGCCGCCCGTCGCTGGACGTGCTGCTCGACGCCCTGGCGGCCGCCCCGGGCCCGCGCCCCGCCGAGCTGGTCCTGGTCGACGACCGGCCCACCGGCGCGCCCCTGCAGCCGGACCGGCCGGGCCTGCCGCCGGTCCGCGTGGTCCGCACCGGGGGCGGCGGCCCCGCCCGCGCGCGCAACCTGGGCTGGCGCACCGCCCGCACCGAGTGGATCGCCTTCCTCGACGACGACGTCGTCCCCGACCCCGACTGGTACCAGCGGCTCGCCGAGGACCTGGCCGCGCTCCCCGCGGACGTCGCGGGCAGCCAGGGCCGGGTGCGGGTGCCCCTGCCGGAGGGCCGCCGGCCCACCGACTGGGAGCGCGGCACCGCGGGCCTGGCCACCAGCTCCTGGATCACCGCCGACCTCGCCTACCGCCGCGCCGCCCTGGCCACCGTCGGCGGCTTCGACGAGCGCTTCCCCCGCGCGTTCCGCGAGGACTCCGACCTCGCGCTGCGGGTCATGGACACCGGTGCCCGGCTCACCCGGGGCACCCGGTGGATCACCCACCCGGTGCGGCCGGTGGACCGGTGGGTCAGCCTCCGCGTGCAGGCGGGCAACGCCGACGACGTCCTCATGCGCCGGCTGCACGGGGCCGACTGGCGCGAGCGCGCCGATGCTCCGCTCGGCCGCCGCCCGCAGCACCTCGCCGTCACCGCCGCCGGTGTCGCCGCGCTCGGCCTGGCCGCCGCGCGCCGGCCGCGGGCCGCCGCCGTGGCCGCGCTGGCCTGGGCCGCCGGCACCGCCGAGTTCGCCTGGGCCCGCATCGCCCCCGGCCCGCGCGACCGCGCCGAGGTCACCACCATGCTCGCCACCAGCACCGCGATCCCCCCGCTGGCCACCTGGCACTTCGTGCGCGGGATCGTGCGGCACCGCCGGGTGCGGCCCTGGCGCGGGCTGCCCGACCTCGTGCTCTTCGACCGCGACGGCACCCTGGTCCGCGACTACCCGTACAACGGCGACCCCGCGCTGGTGACGCCGGTGCCGGGGGCGCGGGAGGCCGTCGACGCGCTGCGCGCCCGCGGGGTGCGGGTGGGCGTGGTGAGCAACCAGTCCGGCGTGGCCCGCGGCCTCATCACCCGCGCGCAGGTCGACGCCTGCATGGCCCGGCTCGAGGAGCTGCTCGGGCCGTTCGACACCATCCAGGTCTGCCCGCACGGGCCCGACGACGGCTGCGCCTGCCGCAAGCCCGCGCCCGGCATGGTCAAGGCCGCCTGCGCCGAGCTCGACGTCGCCCCCGCGCGGTGCGTGGTGATCGGCGACATCGCCGCGGACGTCGATGCCGCGGCCGCCGCCGGCGCCTCGTCGATCATGGTCCCGACCCCGGTCACCCGGAAGTCCGAGGTCGCCGCCGCCCCGCGCCGCGCCGCCACCCTGACCGACGCGGTGGGCGCCGTCCTGGCCGGTGAGTGGTGAGCGAGCTCGCGAGCTCACCCATGGGCGCAGCAGCTCGGGCGAACACGACTGACGAGCGCCGGCGAGGAGCACGCGTGGGCCGCACCGTGCTCGTGGCCCGGCTCGACTCGGCCGGGGACGTGCTGGTGCAGGGGCCGATGGTCCGGGCCCTCGCCGCCGGCGCCGACCGCGTCGTCTTCCTCGCCGGGCCGGCCGGCGCCGAGGCCGCCGGCCTGCTGCCCGGGGTGGACGAGGTCTGGACGTGGTCCTGCCCCTGGATCCTCGGCGACCCGCCGCCGGTCGACCCCGCAGACCTGGCGGCGCTCACCGATCGGGTCCGGGCCCTGGCGCCCGACGAGGCGGTCGTCTCCACCTCCTTCCACCAGTCGCCCCTGCCCCTGGCGCTGGTGCTCCGCACGGCCGGTGTCCCGCGGGTCTCCGCGATCAGCGTCGACTACCCCGGCTCGCTGCTCGACGTCCGCCACCGGGTTGACGACGACGTCCCCGAGCCGGAGCGGGCCCTGTCCCTCGCCCGCGCGGCCGGGTTCGAGCTGCCGCCGGGTGACGACGGCCGGCTGGAGGTGCGCCGGCCCCTGCCCCCGGTCGCGCACGGACCCGGGGACGCTGACCTGTCGCCCGGGTACGTCGTGCTGCACCCCGGGGCGAGCGTCCCCGCCCGGGCCTGGCCGGCGCAGCGCTGCGCCGAGGCGGTCGACGCGCTGGCCGCCGCCGGGTACCGGGTGCTGGTCACCGGTGGCCCGGCCGAGCGCGAGCTGACGGCGTTGGTCGCCGGCACCCGCGGCGTCGACCTGGGCGGCGGCACGAGCCTGGCGGAGATGGCGGCCCTGCTGGACGGCGCGGCCGCGGTCGTCGTGGGCAACACCGGCCCGGCGCACCTGGCCGCCGCCGTCGGGACGCCGGTCGTCTCGCTGTTCGCCCCGGTCGTCCCGGCCGCCCGCTGGGCGCCCTACGGCGTGCCGACCGTGCTGCTCGGCGACCAGCACGCGCCCTGCCGCGACACCCGGGCCCGGGAGTGCCCGGTGCCGGGCCACCCCTGCCTCACGTCCGTGACCGCGGCCGACGTCGTCGCGGCTGTCGAGAAGGTGGTCGCCCCGTGAAGGTCCTGCTCTGGCACGTGCACGGCTCGTGGACGACGGCGTTCGTCCAGGGTCCGCACGAGTACCTGCTGCCGGTGGTGGCGGGCCCCGGGGGCAGTCGAAGCCCGGACGGGCTGGGCCGGGCGCGCACCTGGGACTGGCCGGCGTCGGCTCGCGAGGTGTCCCCCGAGCAGCTGCGCGGCGAGGACGTCGACGTCGTCGTCCTGCAGCGGGTGCGCGACCTCGAGCTGGCCCGGGAGTGGCTCGGCCGCGAGCCCGGCCGCGACCTGCCCGCGGTGTTCCTCGAGCACAACGCGCCGGGGCTGGAGCCCGACGACGGGCCGGTCCCGCACACCCGGCACCCGCTGGCCGACCGCGGCGACATCCCGATCGCGCACGTCACCCACTTCAACCGGCTCTTCTACGACAACGGGCGGGCCCCGACCACCGTCATCGAGCACGGCATCGTCGACCCCGGCGAGCGCTGGACCGGCGAGCTGGCCCGCGCCGCCGTCGTCACCAACGAGCCGGTGCGCCGCGGTCGCACGGTCGGCGCCGACCTGCTCCCGGGGCTGGCCGCGGTCGCGCCGGTCGACGTCTTCGGCATGGGGCTGACCGGGCTGCACGAGCGCTACGGCCTCGACCCCGCGCGGGTGGGCCTGTTCGACGACCCGCCGCAGGCGGCCATGCACGCCGAGCTGGCCCGCCGCCGGGTCTACGTGCACCCGGTCCGCTGGACGTCGCTGGGCCTGTCGCTGCTGGAGGCGATGCACCTGGGGATGCCGGTGGTCGGGTTGGCCACCACCGAGGCGGTGGAGGCGGTGCCCCGCGAGGCCGGCGTGCTCTCGACCGACCCGGAGCGTCTCTGGAGTGCGGTCCGCACCTTCCTGCACGACGAGGACGCCGCCCGGCTGGCCGGCAAGGCCGCCCGGGCCGCGGCACTGGAGCGGTACGGCCTGCAGCGCTTCCTGACCGACTGGGACCACCTTCTCGCGGAGGTCACTCGATGACGACCCACGTACCCGGCTCCCCCGGTGCGGTGCGCCGGTTCCCTGGCGAGGTGACCCGGTGAAGGTGGACCTGGTCAGCGAGCACGCCAGCCCGCTCGCCGCGATCGGCGGGGTCGACGCAGGTGGCCAGAACGTGCACGTCGCCGCTCTCGCCGCCGGGCTGGCGCGCCGCGGGCACGACGTCACGGTGCACACCCGCCGGGAGGACCCCGACCAGCCGGACCGGGTGACCACCGCCGACGGCTACGACGTCGCCCACGTGACCGCCGGGCCCGAGCGGGTGCTGCCCAAGGACGACCTGCTGCGGCACATGCCCGAGTTCGCCTCGGTGCTGCGGCGCACCTGGGCCGCAGCACCGCCGGACCTGGTGCACGCGCACTTCTGGATGAGCGGCCTGGCCTCGATCGCCGCCGCTGGACGGATCCCGGTCGTCCAGACCTTCCACGCCCTCGGCTCGGTGAAGCGGCGCCACCAGGGGGCGGCCGACACCTCGCCCGCGCAACGGATCGAGCTGGAGCGGTCGCTATGCCGCACCGTCAGCCACGTCGTCGCCACCTGCTCCGACGAGCTCTTCGAACTGCGCCGCCTGGGCCTGGACAGCGACCGCGCCTCGATCGTGCCCTGCGGCGTGGACACCGCCGTCTTCACGCCGAGGGGCCCGGTCGCGCCCCGCACCGAGGGGCGGCAGCGGCTGCTGGTCCTGGGCCGGCTGGTCGAGCGCAAGGGCCAGGAGGACGCCGTCCGGGCGCTGGTCGCCGTCCCCGGCGCCGAGCTGGTCGTCGTCGGCGGCCCGCCCGCCGACCGCCTGGACGCCGACCCGGAGGTGCAGCGGCTGCGCGCGGTCGCCGCGTCGCTGGGGGTGGCCGACCGGCTGGTGTTCACCGGGGCGGTGGCCCGCGCCGACGTCCCCGCGTGGGTGCGCTCGGCCGACGTCGTCCTGGCGGTGCCCTGGTACGAGCCGTTCGGCATCACCCCGCTGGAGGCCATGGCCTGCGGGCGGCCGGTCGTGGCCACCGCCGTCGGCGGGCTGCAGGACTCCGTCGCCGACGGCGTCACCGGCGACCTCGTCCCCCCGCGGGACCACGGCCGCCTCGGCGCGGTCCTCGCCGCGCTGCTGGCCGACGACGCCCGCCGGGCCGCCTACGGCGCGGCCGGGGTCCGCCGGGCCCGCTCCCGCTACCGGTGGGCCCGCGTGGTCGCCGACACCGAGACCGTCTACCGGCAGGTCCTGGCCGGCCCCGTCCGCTCCGGGAACGACACGAACCCCGTGGAGGTCGCCCGATGAACCCCGCCCCTCTGTCGGAGGCCCGCGAGGTCGTGTCACCGGACACGTGCACGCACCTGACCGGTGCCGACCACGTCGCGTCGCTGACCGCCGCGCTGGGGTCCCTGGACGGCCAGCTGGACGCGCTGGACCGGTGGGGCCGGCTGATCGCCGACGTCCTGTGCGGGGAGTCCCGCGGCCGGCTGCTGGCGGCCGGCAACGGCGGCAGCGCCGCGCAGGCCCAGCACCTGACCGCCGAGCTGGTGGGCCGCTACCGTGCCGACCGGCCGCCGTTCTCCGCGATCTGCCTGACCGCCGAGACCTCCTCGCTGACCGCGATCGCCAACGACTACCCGGCCGACGAGCTGTTCGCCCGTCAGGTGGAGGCGCACGGGCGGGC
This sequence comes from Geodermatophilus sabuli, assembly GCF_900215145.1. Taxonomy (GTDB): domain Bacteria; phylum Actinomycetota; class Actinomycetes; order Mycobacteriales; family Geodermatophilaceae; genus Geodermatophilus; species Geodermatophilus sabuli. The sequence continues at coordinate 33,762 of NZ_OBDO01000005.1, forward strand.
CGGCGACGTGCTGGTGCTCCTGTCGACGTCGGGGCGGTCGCCCAACGCCGTCGCCGCCGCCCGCCGCGCCCGCGAGTGCGGCATCACCGTGCTGGCCATGACCGGGCCGGCGCCCAACCCGCTGGCGGCGGCCGCCGACGACGCGGTCTGCATCGACAGCCCGTGGACGGCGACGGTGCAGGAGTGCCACCTGGTCGCCCTCCACCTGGTGTGCGCCGCGTTCGACGCCGCCGTGCTCGCCGAGCCCGCGCGGGTGCCGGTGAGCCGGATCGGGGTGGTCCAGTGACGGGGCCGCTCGTGGTGGTCGGCGACGCGCTGCTCGACGTCGACCTGGTCGGCACGGCCTCCCGGCTGACGCCGGACGCCCCGGTGCCGGTGGTGGAGGACGTCGAGACCCGCGAGCGCCCCGGCGGCGCGGCGCTGGCCGCGGTGATCGCGGCGGGCCTGACCGGCCGGGACGTGGTGCTGGTCGCGCCGATGGCCGACGACGCGGGCGCGGCCCGGCTGCGCGCCCTGCTCGACGGCCGGGTGCGGCTGGTGGCGATCCCGGCCACCGGCGGCACCGCGGTCAAGCAGCGGGTCCGCGTCGGCGACCACTCCGTCGTGCGCCTGGACAGCGGCGCCCCCGCGGCCATGCTCGACCCGCTCCCGGAGGAGGCGGCCACGGTGCTGCGGGACGCCGCGGCGGTGCTGGTGGCCGACTACGGCCGGGGGACGACGGCGGCCGCCGACGTCCGCGCCGCGCTGGCGCAGGCCGGGGGGCCGATCGTCTGGGACCCCCACCCGCGCGGTGCCGATCCCGTTCCGCAGACCCGGCTGGTCACGCCCAACGGCGCCGAGGCCGCCCGGGTGGCGGCCGGGGTGGGCGTGCCCGTCGACGGCGACGGGCTGGCCGCGGTCGGCGCGCGCGCCGAGGCGCTGATCCGGCACTGGGGCGTGGGGGCGGTCGCGGTGACCCTCGGCGCCCGCGGTGCGCTGCTCTCCTACGGCGAGGGCGCGCCGATGGTGGTGCCCGCGGTGCCGGTGACCGGCGGCGACCCGTGCGGCGCCGGGGACTCCTTCGCCGCCGCGGCGGCGCTCGCGCTGGCCGACGGCGCCGTGACCGGGGAGGCGGTCGCCGCGGCGGTGGCGGCGGCCTCGGCGTTCGTCGGTCGAGGCGGCGCGTCGTCCTGGGACCGGCCCCGACCGGGCACCCCGACCGCGCCGGCGCTGGACGTGGTCGCCGACCCCGACGTCGACGTCCTGCTGGCCGGGGTGCGCGCCGCCGGCGGGACCGTGGTGGCCACCGGCGGCTGCTTCGACCTGCTGCACCCCGGGCACGTCGCCACCCTGCGCGCGGCCCGCGGCCTCGGCGACTGCCTGGTGGTCTGCATCAACTCCGACGAGTCGGTGCGCCGGCTGAAGGGCCCGTCGCGACCGCTGGTCACCGCTCCCGACCGGGCGCGGGTGCTCGAGGCGCTGGAGTTCGTCGACGCGGTCGTGGTGTTCGAGGAGGACACCCCGGCGGAGGTGCTCGACCGCATCCGCCCGGACGTGTGGGCCAAGGGCGGGGACTACGCGGGCGCGGACCTCCCGGAGGCCGCGGTACTGCGGCGCTGGGGCGGCCAGGCCGTGGTGCTGCCCTACCTGGACGGCCACTCCACGACCGCCCTGGTCGAGCGTTCCCGGGTGTGAGTGAGGACCCCCTTCCTGCCGGTCCCCGCGGGGATCGACGCGACGGGCGGCCGGTGGCGGTCGTCCTGCGGCCGCTGGGGCTGGGCGACCTGCTGACCGGCGTCCCGGCGATCCGGGCCGTCCGCGCCGCGGTGCCCGACCACCGGCTGGTGCTGGCGACCACGACCGCGCTCGAGCCCCTCGCCGGGCTGGTCGACGCCGTCGACGAGGTGCTGCCCTCCCGTGAGCTGGAGCCGCTGGACTGGGCCGGTCCGCCGCCCGAGCTCGCCGTCGACCTGCACGGCAAGGGCCCGGCCTCGCACGTGGTCGTCGCCGACCTGTCGCCGGACCGGCTGCTCACCTTCGGCAGTCCCGGCTACCCCGGCCCCACCTGGTTCCCCGACGAGCACGAGGTGCACCGCTGGTGCCGGCTGGTCGCCGAGGGCCTCGGGGTGGACGCCGACCCGGACGCGCTCGACCTCGCCGTGCCGGCCGTGCCCGCCCCGGCCCCGGCCGGCGTGGCGCTGGTGCACCCCGGCGCGGCGTTCCTCGGGCGCCGGTGGCCGCCGGAACGGTTCGCCGCCGTCGCCCGCCACCTCGCCGCCGCCGGCCTGGACGTGCGGGTCACCGGCGGCCCGGCCGAGGTGCCGCTGGCCCGGCAGGTGGCCGCGGCGGCCGGGCTGGGGGAGGAGGCGGTGCTCGCCGGCCGGACGACGACGCTGGAGCTGGCCGCGGTGGTGGCCGGCGCCCGCGTCGTGGTCAGCGGTGACACCGGGATGGCGCACCTGGCCACCGCCTACCGACGTCCGTCGGTGGTGCTGTTCGGGCCGGTGTCCCCGGCACTGTGGGGGCCACCGCCCCGGGTCGGGCGGGACGGGACGCCATTGCACGTCGTCCTCTGGCACGGCGACGGCACCGGGGACCCGTGGGGGACCGAGCTCGACCCCGCGCTGGCCCGGATCACCGTCGACGAGGTGACGGCCGCGCTGGACTCCCTGCTGACGTCACCCGGCAGGTGATCCTCGGGCCCGGCGCGGGGCTCAGCCCTCGCGCTGCCGGAGGGCGTCGAACAGGACGGTCTGCAGCGCGGTCGGGTCGACGGCGGAGTAGGCGGCGCCGTCGGTGGCCGCGGCGATCTGCTCGAGCGCGTCGAGATCGGCGTCCGGGCCCAGCGCGACGCCGATGACCTTCACCGGCCGCTCGGGATCGGTCTCCTCGGCCACCGTCTCGAGCAGCGCCTCGAGCGAGAGGCCGTCGTCCTCGTTCGTGCCGTCGGTGACCATGAGGACGCTGTTGACCGCGGTCGGGTCGTAGTCGGCCCGCGCCGCGCGGACGGCGGCCAGCGTCGTGTCGTACAGGCCGGTGCCGCCGGGGGTGAGCCGGTCGGGGATGCTGTCGAGCTGCTCGTCGAGCAGGTCGCGCTGCTCGCGCCCGTCGGTCTGCGTCTCCAGGGTCCGGGTGGGCACCAGCTCGGTCCAGTCCTGGTCGCCCTCGAGCTCGCTGGCGAAGACCCACAGACCCAGCGCGAAGTTGCCCGGGACCAGCGACAGCGCGCTCTTGGCGGCGTCGCGGGCGAGGGTGGCGCGGGTGCCGCCACCGGCCGGGGCCTCCATCGACGTGGACACGTCGAACACGGTCAGGATGCGCGACGGCGCGGCGAGCTCCGCGAGCTGCCCCAGCAGCGACTGCACCTGCCCGGGGTCGAGCAGGAGCGCCTCGGGCGCGGCCTCCTGGATCCCGGTTGAGGGTCCGGCGCCGGTGGGCGGGGTGCCGTCGGCGTCGCGGAACCCCGCGTCGAGGACGGCGGTGCGCGCCGCGTCGGAGGTCAGCGCCCGCACCGCGGCGTTGACCGCGGCGGCGTCGGCGCCGGAGGCCGAGCCCACCCGCACGACGGGGTAGTCCAGGGACGGGCTGCCCTCCCGCGGGTAGACGGCGACCAGCGCCGGGTCCTCCGCGCCGGCGTTGGTGGCCACCACCTCCTGCTCGCTCACCGGGACCAGCGGGGCGTCGACGTCGTCGGCACTGCCGGCCTCCAGGGCCGCGGCGGGGGAGACCGACGGGCCCCGCTCAGCGGCGAGCACCGCCTGGACGACGGCGTTGTCCGCGTCCTCGTCCGCGCCCAACGCGGTCCGGACGGCGCTCAGCGCGGCCAGCCCCTCGGCGCTGGTCGCGAGGTCCGGGACGGCGAGGGACTGTTCGCCGGCCAGGGCCTCCCCCCAGCCGGGCGGCTCGGCGGACCAGCCCAGGGCGTCGACGGCGGCGCGGCTGGTCGCCAGCACGACCGGCGAGGTCGCCACCGACCCGGCCGTCTCCAGGGGCGCCTCGCCGGCGCGGGCCGGCCACAGCGAGGAGTCCGGCACCCACAGGTGCGGCAGGTCGGCCGCCTCGAGGGCGCCCAGGTCACCCACGGTCTGCAGCGGCTCCTGCGCGGTCACCTGGGCGGAGGCACAGTCCTGCTCACGCAGCCCCTCGGCGCCGGCGAGCACCTGCTCGGCGACCGGCGCGAGCTCCGGGGCCACGGCCACCCGGACGACGTCGGTGCGCGCGCAGTCGCCGTCACCGGAGCCGACCGCCCACCAGGTGATGCCGGCGGCGACGAGCACGACGGCCGCCACCGCCACGGCGACGAGGACCTGCGGTGTCAGGCCCGCGACCCTCCGGCCGGCAGATCTGTCGGCGTGGCGGCCCATGCGTGCAGCTCCCTGTGGCTCGGTCGGTCAGGGCGTCCCCGGCGACCCCGCGACCGCCCCTCACAGGGTAGATGCGTCTGCTGACTCTGTGGTCACACCGCCTGGGCCGCGGCCGTCCGCTGCTGCGCGGCGAACCAGTCCACCGTGCGTCGCAGCCCCTCCTCCGAGGGCACCTGGGGCCGCCACCCGAGCAGCTCCTCGGCGCGGGTCGTGTCGGGGCGCCGCACCTTGGGGTCGTCCACCGGCAGGTCGATGAACTCGATGGGGGAGGAGGAGCCGGTGAGCTGACGGATCCACTCGGCCAGCCGCAGCATCGACAGCTCGTCCGGGTTGCCGATGTTCACCGGGCCGGTCTCATCGGAGAAGGCCATGGCGAGGATCCCGCGCACCGTGTCGTCGACGTAGCAGATCGACCGGGTCTGCGAGCCGTTCCCGGCGACGGTCAGCGGCCGGCCGGACAGCGCCTGGCCGACGAACGCCGGGATCGCGCGGCCGTCGTCCGGGCGCATCCGCGGCCCGTAGGTGTTGAAGATCCGCACGATGCCGGTGTCGGTGCCCTTGGACGTCCGGTACGCCGTCGTCATCGCCTCGCTGAACCGCTTGGCCTCGTCGTAGACCCCGCGCGGGCCGACCGGGTTGACGTTGCCCCAGTAGTCCTCGGTCTGCGGGTGCACCAGCGGGTCGCCGTACACCTCGGAGGTGGAGGCCAGGACGTAGCGGGCGCCCTTCTCGTGGGCCAGCCCGAGGGTGTGCAGGGTGCCCAGGCTGCCGACCTTGAGCGTCTCGATCGGCATCTTCAGGTAGTCCAGCGGGCTGGCCGGCGAGGCGAAGTGCAGCACGAGGTCGACCGGGCCGGGGACGTGCACGAAGTCGGTGACGTCGCAGCGCACCAGCCGGAACCCCGGCCGCTCCAGGAGGTGGGCGACGTTCTGCGGGGAACCGGTGAGGAAGTTGTCCAGGCAGACCACCTCGACGTCGCGGTCGAGCAGGTGCTCGCACAGGTGCGAGCCGAGGAACCCCGCGCCGCCGGTGACCACTGCCCGCCGCATGGTCCGTGCCGCGTGCACCATTCCCGCTCCCATCGCCGAGGGGCCCGCGCTGGACCCCAGCGGGCTCTACCCCAAGATCACCGGCCCACACTTCACGCGTGAAGTGTCCGGCGCCCATCCGGGGACGTGCCAGGACGCGCGATGCCGGCGGCGGCGCTACTGGAGGTAGCCCTCGACCTGCTGCTCCGGGCGGGGAGAGGCCTCGTCCGGGTCCTCGCCGTACTGGCGCTTGGCGTCCCGCTGGCGGAGCAGGTCCCAGAGCTGGTCGCGGTCCTCCTCGATCTGCCGGAGCCGGGCGCGCTGCTCGTCGGTGTGCTCGCCGTTCTCGCGCAGCCCGCGCTCCTCCTCGACGAGGGCCTCGATGCGGCTTCGGATCTCGCTGTCGTCCATGCCTGCTCCCTGCCCGCCGCCCGGCGACCGAAACCGGTCAGCGCGGTGACACGGGTCGGCTTCCGCCCCCGGTCCGCTCCTCGGTCGCTGGCGCTCCCTGCGATGCTCCCGGCGGCGTCAACCGACGTCCGGCACGTACCCCTCGACGAACGCGGCCAGCCGCCGGGTGACCGCTCCGCCGGCCCGGCCCAGCGCGAGCAGCGCCGACCGCTCCAGCGGCACACGCAGGGCGCGCAGCGCCGACGGCGCCCCCGTCCGGACGGCGTGCCCGGCGGCGACCAGCTCCGGCCAGGGCCGGGCCAGCTGGGCCTGCACCCGGGCCAGCGCCGCCGCCGTCGGCACGGCGTTGCCCTCCACCATCGCGGTGACGAACGCGGGGTCGCTGGCGATGACGCGGGTGCCGTCGCGGAAGCTGCCGGCGGCGAGGGCGAGGGCCAGCGGACCGGCCTCCCCGGCGGCCGCCGCCAGCGCCGCGGCCAGCAGATGGGGCACGTGGCTGATCGCGGCCACGGCGTCGTCGTGCTCCGCCGCGGTCACGGGCACCACCTCCGCGCCGGCGGCGAGGGCCACCTCCGCCACCCGCAGCCACCGGGGGAGGTCGGTGCCCGGCTCCAGGCACACCGCCCACCGGGCGCCGGTGAACAGCCGGGGGTCGGTCGCCTCGTGGCCGGTGCGCTCGGTGCCGCACATGGGGTGCCCGCCCACGTAGCGGCTGCCGTACGCCGCGCCCAGCTCCGCCAGGACCGGCAGCTTCACCGAGCCCAGGTCGGTGACCGTCGCGTCGGGGTCGACGGCCAGCCCGTCCAGCGCACGGGCCATCGCCGGCAGCGGGACGGCGAGGACGACGACACCGGCCATCTCCCGCCCGATCCGCACCCCGCGCGCGGCAGCGGCGTCCCGGGCGGCGGGGTCGACGTCCCAGCCGGTGACGGTGCGCCCGGCGGCGACCAGGGCCGCGGCCAGCGACCCGCCGAGCTGGCCGAGGCCGACCACGCCGACCGGCGGTGCGGGCATGGTCGGCACCGGGAAGGAGGCGGTCACGCGGTCCCTCCGCGGCGCGACTCCGCAACCGCTGCGCTCGCTCGCAGAGTGCGCTGCGATGCTCGCGAACGCGTCGTCACGCGGTCTCCCAGGGGCGCTCGGTCCGGAACACGCGGGCCAGCGCGGTGGCGACCAGCCGGCCGTCCTGGGCGCGCGCGTCGATGCGGTAGACGGCGGTGCGGCTGCTGCGGTGCACCTCGATGCCCTCCGCGACCAGCCGGTCGCCGGGGCGGCCGGGGGCGAGGAACTCGGTGTGCACGTCCTGCGCGACGGCGACCGTCCCGTGGCTGTTGCTGACCGCCGCGTGGACGACGTCGAGCAGCGCCATGGTCGCGCCGCCGTGCGCGGTGCCGACGGCGTTGAGCAGCTGCGGCCCCACCGTCATCGCGGCGCGCGCGTACCCGGGGCGCACCTGCTCCAGGACGATGCCCAGGTGCCCGGCCAGCGGGTCGGCCGCGAGCCGGGCGAACAGCGTGGGGTCGACGTCGGCACCGTCGTCGGGCGCGGGATCGGCCATGATCAGAGGCTATGGCCTACCCGCTCCTCCATCCCCACGTGCCATGACGCCGCGGTCCTTCCTCCTCACCCCGGAGCTGGGCGACTACGTGCGGGCCTCCTCCGAGCCGCCGGACGACGTCGTCGCCGACCTGTTGGCCGAGACCGCCGCCCTGGCCGACCGCGGCGAGGTGCCCGCGACGTTCCAGATCGCCCCCGAGCAGGGCACCTTCATGCAGCTGCTCACCGGCGCGCTGGGGGCCCGCCGGGCGATCGAGATCGGCACCTTCACCGGCTACTCCGCGCTCTGCGTCGCCCGCGGCCTGCCCGGGGACGGCTCGCTGCTGTGCCTGGACGTCAGCGAGGAGTGGACGGCGATCGCCCGCCGGTACTGGGCCCGCGCCGGGCTGGCCGACCGGATCGAGCTGCGGCTGGGCGACGCCCACGAGTCGCTGCGGGCGCTGCCGGCCGAGCCCACCTTCGACCTGGCGTTCGTCGACGCCGACAAGACCGGGTACGCCGACTACGTCGACGACCTCCACCCGCGGATGACCGCCAACGGGGTGGTACTCCTGGACAACACGCTGTCCGGCGGCGGCGTGCTCGACCCGCAGGACGACAACCAGCGGGCGATCGTCGAGCTCAACGCCGCGCTGGCCACCGATCCCCGCTGGGAGACGGTGCTGCTCCCGCTGTCCGACGGGCTGACCATGCTGCGCAAGCGATGAGCGACGCCGAGGTGCGCGCCAGCTGGGCGGTGCGGGTCAGCCGCCCCGACGGGCGCTGGCACGTGGAGCTGCTCGCCGCCGACGCCGGGGACGAGCTGCCCGTCCTCGAGCGGGCGCTGGGCGACCCGGGCGCGGGTGGCTGGCCGGGCCCGTTCGTGGTCGTCGTCGACTCGCGGCTGTACTTCGTCGTCCTCCGGCACGGCCCGGGCGGGCTGGTGCGGGCGCTGATCTCCGACGCGACCATGCAGGAGTGGATCCTCGCCGCCGAGGTCGTGGAGCGGTACGGCATCGCGGTGGACTCCGACGGCGCCTTCGACGACGACGAGACCGGCTGGCCCGGCGGTGACCTCGACGTCTTCTCCGACGACGGGCTGCCCGCCGACCAGCTGCGGACCATCGTGACCGCCGACGACCTGTGGGCCGATGAGATGGTCGCCGCGATCGCCGCCCGCCTGGGCTTCGCCGACGAGCTGGCCGCGGCGGTGCGGCCGTGAGCGCGCGGGTGGGCGCCGTCGTGTTCGACCTCGGCGGGGTGATCACCGAGAGCCCGATGCCGGCGTTCACCGCCTACGAGGCCGAGGCGGGGCTGCCGGAGGGGCTGATCCGACGGCTGAACAGCACCGATCCCGACACCAACGCCTGGGCCCGCTACGAGCGCAACGAGCTGGACGCCGCCGGGTTCGTCGACGCCTTCGAGGCCGAGGCGCTGGCCGCCGGGCACCGGCTGGACGCCCGGCGCGTGCTCGCCGCCCTGGCCGGGGAGGTGCGACCGGAGATGGTGCGGGCCGTGCGCCGGCTCCGGGACGCCGGGCTGCCGCTGGCGCTGCTGTCGAACAACGTCGCGCCCATGGAGCGGACCGGCCGGCTCGGGGAGCTGCTCGAGCTGTTCGACGCGGTGGTGGAGTCCTCGCTGGAGGGGGTGCGCAAGCCGGAGCCGGAGATCTACCGGCGGGCGCTGACCCGGCTCTCCGACGCCGTCGGCCGGCCGGTCGAGGCGGCGGACTGCGCCTACCTCGACGACCTGGGCATCAACCTGAAGCCGGCCCGGGCCATGGGCATGCACACGATCAAGGTGGTCGACCCCGCGGCGGCGCTGGCGGAGCTCTCGGAGGTCGTCGGCCTCGACCTCCTGACCGTGGCGGGGCCATGAGCTCCCGCGGGACGACCCGGTGACCCCGGGCCTCGACGCCGCGCTCCTCGACGGCGCGATGGGACGTGCGCTGGAGCTCGCCGCGGCCGCGGTGGAGTGGGGCGACACGCCGATCGGCGCGGTCGTCCTCGGGGCCGACGGCGCCGTCCTGGCCGAGGCCGCCAACGAGCGGGAGAAGAGGGGCGACCCCACCGCGCACGCCGAGGTGCTGGCCCTGCGTGCCGCCGCCCGCGTGCACGGCGACGGATGGCGGCTCACCGGGACGACGCTGGTGGTCAGCCTGGAGCCCTGCACCATGTGCGCCGGCGCCAGCGTGCTCGCGCGGGTCGGCCACGTGGTCTACGGCGCCGACGACCCCAAGGCCGGGGCGGCCGGCTCGCTGTGGGACGTCGTCCGCGATCGCCGGCTGAACCACCGCCCGCAGGTCACCAGCGGGATCCGGGCCGAGGAGTCCGCCACGCTCCTACGCGCGTTCTTCCGCCGTCAGCGGGGCCTGTAGTCTCTTCGGCGGTGGCGTGTCCGAGCGGCCGAAGGAGCACGCCTCGAAAGCGTGTGAGGTGCAAGCCTCCGTGGGTTCAAATCCCACCGCCACCGCCAGCACGGGGAGCCGCCCGGGGACGTCGTCTCCGGGCGGCTCCGTCGTTCGCAGGCGGGGTCAGCCGATGGTCTCCACGTACCGGTCGAGGTCGACCAACCACCGGCCGTCGTCGTCCTGCGTGAACCGCACCTCGTGCAGCTCGACGTGGCGGCTGCCGTCTGTCCCGGTGAAGCGCACCTCCGTGGCCGCGGTGATCGCTCCGTCCTGCTCCTCGACGTCGCGCAGGCCGGCCAGCTCGACCTCCGACCACGGGGACCAGAAGTCCCGGTAGTAGTCGCGACCGGCGGTGCCCCGCAGGGAGGGGCCGGTCATCGCGTAGGCGGCGTCCGGGTCGCCGGGCAGCAGCGCGTAGTAGTCGCCCAGCGTCTGCTCGGCCACGGTGACCGGGTCGTCCTCCGAACCGGGCGCGGTGGTGGGCTCGGTGGTGGCCTCGGTGGCGGTGGGTTCGGTGGTGGTGGGCGCGGCGGAGGTCGTCGGGGCCGGCTCGGGGGCGGAGCTCTCCGGCGCCGAGGAGTCATCGGCCTGGGACGGAGCCGGCGTGCTGCCCTGGGCGGCCGTCGTGCCGCGGTCGTCGTCGCCGCGGGTGGTGAGCCAGAGGGCGCCGCCGCCGGCCAGCAGCAGCACCAGCACGAGCGCCGCCACGAGCCACGGCCGGCGCCGTCGCGGCCGGGCGGGAACTGCCGCGACCGGCCGCGAGGGCGGCCGGCCGGCGCCCCGGTCGGCCGCCGGTGGCTCCTCGGCGGGGCCGGCGGAGGGCGAGGACGTCGCGTCCTGCACCGCGGTGGGGGGCGCCCCGGAGTCGACGGCCGGCGTCGCGCCGGTGCCCAGCTCCGTCGTCCGCTGCCGGTTGCTCGAGGACCGCAGGCTGGTGCGGCCCAGCAGCACGGTGGTCGGGTCGCCGTCCCGGCCGGCCGCCAGCACGGCGAGCTCGTCGCGGACCTGCGCCATCGTCGGCCGCCGGGCGGGGTCGTCGTCCAGCATCCGGGTGAGCGGCCCGGTCAGGGAGCCGGCGCGGCGCGGCGGCACGGGGCCGCCCGCGGCGACCCGGTGCAGCAGCCGCAGGGGGTTGTCGTCCATGCCGAACGGCGGCTGCCCCTCGAGGCAGGTGTACAGCGTGGCGCCGAGGGAGAAGACGTCGCTCTCCGGCGACATCTCCGCACCCTGCGCCACCTCGGGCGCCAGGAACGCCGGAGTGCCCGTGATCTGCCCGGTCTGGGTCAACGTCACGTCACCGGCGGCGTGGGAGATGCCGAAGTCGGTGATCTTGACCAGGCCCTCGACCCTCGGCCCCTGCCCGATCAGGATGTTGGCCGGTTTCACGTCGCGGTGCACGATGCCCGCGGCGTGCGTGGCAGCCAGTGCATCGGCCACCTGCGCGCCCACCTGCGCCACCTGGTCCACCGACAGCCGGCCGTCGTCGTGCACCACCTCCGCCAGGCTGCGCGAGGGCAGGTACTCCATGACCAGCCACGGAGCACCGCCCTCGAGCGCCACGTCGTAGACGGAGATGGCGTGCGGATGGCTCAGCCGAGCGGCGATCCGGCCCTCACGCAGGGCGCGTTGGCGCTGCTGCTCCTCGGCCGCCGCGTCCGCGCCGGCCGGCGGCAGCACCTGCTTGACCGCCACCTCGCGGCCCAGCAGCTCGTCGCGGCCGAGCCAGACCGCGCCCATGCCGCCGCCACCGATGCGCGAGACCAGCCGGTAGCGCCCGGCGACCAGACGGCCGGATGCGGTCATCGGGGGAGCGTCCTGCCCGGCGGACTCGCCGTGGGTGCCGCTCAGACGCCGCTGGGGACGCCGAACCGGCGGGCGTACTCCTCCTGGGCGCCCGCGGGGAGCACGTCGTAGAGCTCGCCGAGCTCCTCGGCGACGTCGGGGGAGAGGTCGTCGAACAGCCGCTGCCAGGTCGGGGGCTCGTCGTAGCTGCGGGTGAGCAGCAGCTCCCACGCCCGCGTCTGACGGTCGCGCTTGCTGCGCTCGGCCACGAACTCCGACAGGTAGCGGTCCTTCGCGGCGTCCTTCTCCTCCTTGGTCGCCGTCGGCGGCAGCTGCGAGGGGTCGGCGCCCTTCAGCACCGCGACGATGGCCTCCACGACCTCGGGCCGGAGCTGGTCGGTCTCGCTCATGGGGGCGTCCTCTCCTGTCGCACGGGTGGGGTTCCCGTTCCGGACCACCCTGCCCCACCCGGCCGCCGGGAAACCACCGCCCCGTCCCCGGCGGTGTCCGGGCCGCGCCGGGTGCCGCGGCTGACCGGCCGGACGGCGCCCGGTATCCTGGCCCGCGCACGTGGAGGATTCGCCTAGTGGCCTATGGCGCTCGCTTGGAAAGCGGGTTGGGGGCAACCCCTCGGGAGTTCGAATCTCCCATCCTCCGCACCCGAGGCCGGGTCCCGCACCAGCGGGGCCCGGCCTCCGTGCGTCCGGGGCCGGCGGGGCCTCAGGGCACCGCGCCGTCCGGCTGGGGGGTGACGGCGGGCGCAACCACCCGGCGCAGGTACAGACCCGCCACGGCGGCGAGCACGAGCAGTCCGCCCAGCAGCGCCCCGACCGGGAGCCGCTCGCCGAGGAACGCCGTCGCCAGTGCGGTCGCGGTCACCGGTTCCAGCAGCGTGACGATCGCCGCCACCGCGCCCGGCACCGTTCGCAGGCCGCGGAAGAACAGCGCGTAGGCGGCGGCGCTGGGCACCACGCCCAGGTACAGCAGCGTGAGCAGGGCGACCGGCTCGGTCGTCAGCCGCAGCCCGGCGACGAGCGCGACCGGCGTCAGCAGCACCGCCCCGCCGACGAAGCCGGCGAGCGTCACCGGGACGCCGGCCGGCACGTCGCCGCTGGCGAGGGTGACGACCGCGTAGCCGAGGGCCGAGCCGACCGCGAGCAGCGCCCCCAGCAGCACCGCCGTCCCGGCCGAGGCGCCGGCGGTCAGCCCCACGAGCAGCCCCAGCCCGGTCAGCGCGGCGGCGAGCGCGACTCCCGTGGCCCGGTCGGGGCGGCCGTGGCCGAGCAGGGCGGCGCCCACGGCGATGAGGAGGGGCGCGAGGCCCAGCGCCACCAGGGTGGCGACGCTCACCCCCGCGCTGGCGACGGCGGCGAAGTACGCCAGCTGGTAGGCGGCCAGCCCGGCTGCGACGAGGGCCAGCCGGACGGCGACCGGGCGGGTGACCCGGACGGCCGTGCCCGCCCGGCGGCGGGTGGTGAGCAGGTGAGCCGCGAGCAGCACCGCCGCGCCGATCGCCATGCGGTGCCAGGCGATGTCGAGCGGGCCGAGGTCGGTGCGGTCGGCGACGACGCGACCGCTGACGCCGGCGGTGCCCCAGCAGAGGGCGGCGAGGACGACCAACACGAAGCCGCCGGTCGCGGGCGTGGTCGAGGAGCCGCGAGGCGCGGCGCGGGTGGGGGTGGGCATGACGCTCCTGGTCGCGGGTCCGGATCGGGGAGGCGGTCCGGAGCACGGCGCAGCGTCCCGGCGCGGGGGCCGGGTGGGTCAGCCCGCGGTGCTCCGGGTCAGGAGCGGGGCGGGGGGAGTGCGCGAGCGCGCCGGGGCGTCATGTCGCGCGAGCGTAGCGGGCGGCTCGACGGCGGCCGAGGGGATTGACCTACAGTGGTGCACGACCCCTCGCGTGGCGTCATCCTGTGAACCTCCCCAGGGCCGGAAGGCAGCAAGGATAAGCGGGCTCTGGCGGGTGCGCGGGGGGTCCTCGCGTTGTCCTCGTCGTCCCACCGGAGGACCGCACGGAGGCTCTCCGGGACGACGGACTGGCGCCGAGGCCTTGTGCGCGCTGTGATCCTCGTCACAATGGACGCCGTGTCCAGGCACCGAATGGACTCCCCGTCCAGTCCTGCCGCTGGGTCGGCCAAGGCGCTGGTGAAGGGCTTGGCGCTGGTGGAGCACGTCGCCGACAGCGACCGCCCCCTGCGCCTCATCGAGCTGGTGGAGGCCAGCGGGCTGCCGCGGCCCACCGCACTGCGGCTGCTCGACGTCCTCTGCCGGGCCGAGGTGCTCCGGCTGGACGACACCGGCGCCTACGGCCTCGGGCCTCGGGTCGCGGCCTGGGGCCAGTCGTTCCTGGACCGGTTGAACCTGCGCTCCCAGGCCGCGGACCTCATGGAGGAACTCGTCGGCATCAGCGGCGAGACCTGCTTCCTCGGCGTGCTCGACGGCTCCCAGGTGCTCTACGTGGCGGCCGTCAACAGTCCGAAGCCGGTCCGCCCCGCGGCCCGGCCCGGCTCGCGCAACCCGTTGCACTGCACCGGTATCGGCAAGGTGCTGCTCTCTGGCCTGTCCGATGACGAGGTGGCGGCCCTGCTGGTGGCACCCCTGGAGCGGCGCACGAGCAACACGATGACCGACGTGCCCACCGTGGTTCGTCACGTCCAGGCCGTGCGGGTGCGCGGCTTCGCGACCGACGAGATCGAGAACGAGGAAGGCGTGCGGTGCGTGGCCGCTCCGATCCGGGACCACACCGGCGCCGTCGTCGCCGGCCTGTCGGTCTCGGCGCCGGCCTACCGGTTCTCACCCGACGACGTCCAGCGGCTGGCGCCGGACGTCGTCCGCGTCACCACCGAGCTGTCCCGGCGGCTCGGCGCGGCCCCCCGGCCCGACGACCTGACCGCCGGCGTCCACACGCCGGGCCCTGAGAGGAGCATGCGATGAGCGACGACGAGAGCTGGCGCGGCACGGTCGGCAAGCTCGACGAGGACGCGGTCGCCGCGTTCCTGGCGGAGCCGCGGATCGCACGGCTGGCCTGCCTGGACGACGAGGGCTGGCCCTACGTGGTGCCGTGCTGGCAGGAGTGGGACGGAGAGGCCTTCTGGGTCGTCCCGCGGGAGAAGGCGGCCTGGGGCCGGTATCTGGAGGCGGAACCGCGGTGCGCGATCACCGTCGACGAGGAGGGTGCCCAGCGCAAGGTCGTCGCCCAGTGTCGTGCCGAGCTCGTCGAACGCCCCAACGTGGGCGGTCAGTGGGTGCAGGTGGCCGAGCGGATGGCGACGCGGTACCTCGGCGAGAACGGCCCGAAGTACCTCGAGCCGACGCTGGACAAGGCGCGCTGGCTCTACCGGCTGGTCCCCGTCAAGCTGCAGACCTGGCAGGGGCAGGACTGGGCCCGGCGGTACAAGTGACCGGCGGGCCGGACCGGTCGGCCGACGACGTCCTGGACGTCGTCGCCCTCACCCAGACGATCGTGCGGACGCCGAGCCCCAACCCGCCCGGGGACGAGCAGGCCGTTGCCGCCGCGGTCACCGAGCTCCTCCCCGCGCTCGGACTGCCCGCCGCCCAGGTCGTCGCCCTGGACGCCGCACGCCCCAACCTGCTGGTGGTCCTGGACTTCGGCGGCGGTGGCCGGCACCTGGTGCTCTCCGGCCACCTCGACACCAAGCCGGTGGGTGACGCCGCGTGGACGGTCGACCCCCTCGGCGGCGACATCGACGGCGATCGGCTCTACGGCCTGGGGGCGGCCGACATGAAGGGGGCGGTCGCGGCCATGCTCGTCACCGCGGCCCGGCTGGCACGCGACCCGCTGCCCCACGGCCGGCTGACCCTGCTGTTCACCGCCGACGAGGAGGACGGGGCGAGCTTCGGCGCCCGCCACGTCGCCCGGAGCCGGCCCCTGGGTGCCGATGCCGTGGTCATCGGGGAGCCCGGCGGGATCGAGGCCGACTTCGACCGGCTGCACCTGGTGAGTCGGGGGATCGCCCGGTTGCGGCTGTCCGCACGGGGCCGGCAGGGGCACTCGAGCCTGTCCGGCGAGCCGGGCACGCGGAACGCCGGGGTCGACGTGGCCCGCCTCGTGACCGCGGTCGCCGACGAGCTGGCCCTGGATGTGCCGGCCAACCCCGACGGGCTCGCCGGCTGGGCCGCCACCGTCAACACCGGCATGACCTACCGGGGGGGCGTCGGCTACGGCGTCCTCCCCGGCCGGATGGCCGTCGACACGGAGGTACGACTGCTCCCGGGCATGGACCGTGCGGCCGTGACCGCCGCCTTCACCGACCTGACCGGGCGGGTGGCGAGCGAGACCGGCGCCGACCTGGCGGTCGAGTACGACGCCGCCCCCAACGACTGGCTGCCGCCGGCCGCCGTTCCCGCCGGGCACTCCGTCGCCCGGGCGGCCCAGGAGGCCTGTGCCGCCGTGCTCGGCACGGTGCCACCGTTCGCCGTCTTCCCCGGGACGACGGACGCGACCTGGTTCGAGGCCGAACAGGGCGTCCCCACCCTGCCCGCGCTCGGCCCGGGTCTGCTGCGCCGGGCGCACGGAGCCGACGAGTGGGTGTCGGTCACCGCGGTCCGGCGGTCGGTGGAGCTGTACGAGGAGCTGGCCCGCCGGTTCTGCACCATGGCGGGCCCTTCCGCGGAGAACGGTCGCTCGTGACCACCGGGACGCGGCCGGTGGCGGCCTCCGCGCCGGCCGGACCCAGTGCGCCGGGTGGGCGGGCCCTCCTCCGCCGGGCCCTGTCGCTGCTCGCGCCGCTGGCCGGTCTGGCCGTGATCCTCCTGCTGGCCGCGGTCACCACGCCGGGCTTCTACAGCACCGGGGTCCTGCAGCTGGTGCTCTTCCAGATCGGACTCATCGGCGTCACCGCGGTCGGGCAGACCCTGGTGCTGCTCGTGGGCGGCATCGACCTGTCCATCGGCGCGGTCATCGGCCTCACCACGGTCATCATCGCCGTCTACACCCGGGGCGACGGCGCGCGGCTGGGCGTCGCGATCCTGCTGGCACTGGCCGCCGGCGCGGTGGTCGGCCTGGTCAACGGGTTGCTCGTGGTCCGACGGCTGGTGCCCGCATTCGTCGCCACCTTCGCCACGTTCGTCCTCGTCCAGGGCGTGATCACCGCATGGACGCGGGGTGCCCCCTCGGGCAACATCCCGGGCGCGCTGTCGCCGCTGGGCACCGGCCGCTGGCTCGGGGTCCCCGTTCCGGCGTGGGTGTTCCTGGCCGTGGCGGTCGTCGCCGGGATCGTCTTGGGCCGCACGGGCCTGGGCCGCCGGCTGTACGCCACGGGCGCCAACGCCCGGGCCACCGCGCTGTCCGGCGTGCGCACCGGGTGGATCATCGCCGGCTGCTTCGTCGCCTCGGCGCTGCTGGCGGTGCTCGCGGGACTGATCAACGCCGGCTACATCGGCTATGTGGACGCCCGTCTGTCCCGCAGCCTCGACCTGAACTCCGTTGCCGCCGCGGTGATCGGTGGCGTCGGTCTGACCGGGGGGCGAGGCCGCATCGGCCAGACCGTCGCCGGCGTCGTGCTGCTCGCCGTCCTGCTGGCCTGGCTGCGGCAGCTCGGCGCGGGCGCCGGGGCGCAGCTGATCGTGAGCGGCGCCGTGATCCTGCTGGCCGTCTGGCTCCAGAACAGCGGATGGACCCCTCGGTCCCCCCGTCGGAACAAGCAGAGGGATGGAGTGCGATGAGGACACACATCGGCGTCTCGGGCCGTGCGCGGCAGCTGCGCCTGCCGCTGGCCGTCGGCCTCGCAGCCGCGCTCGTGGCGGCCTGTGGGACCGAGCAGGAGGGCGCGAGCGCCGGCGGTGAGGGCGGTGGGGGTGGTGGGGATTGCGCCAACGCCGAGGAGGCGCAGGCGTCCTACGAGGAGGCCTGGACCGAGACCGCCGAGCAGCTGGGGCTGGAGGACCTGCAGCCCACCGCGGAGGAGGTCTGCGAGGTCGACACCGCGGAGTGGGCCGCCGAGCCCAAGCAGGGGGACACGTACCGGATCGCCTTCGCCGCGCAGGGGCCGACGAACTCGTGGGGCCTGACCAACGAGGAGGCGTTCCGCAGCCACGCCGAGGAACTCGGGGTGGAGGTCCTGTACGCCTCGGCCAACGGTGACGCCACCGCGCAGGTGGACAACATCCAGCAGCTGGCCTCCCAGGACCCCGACGCGCTCGTCGTGGTGCCGATGGGGGAGGGCATCACCGGCCAGGTGCAGGCCGCCGCCAACCAGGGGATCCCCGTCGTCCTGTGCGCGGGCCGGCTCGGCTCGGACAGCGGCGCGGTGTCCACGGTGACTCGTCAGTACGAACTCCTCGGCACCGCCTACGCCGAGTGGCTGGTCCAGCAGCTCGGCGGTGAGGGGCAGGTCGCCGTGCTCAGTGGCCTGGCCGGCGTGCCGACCGCGGAGTTCCAGAAGGCGGCCGCGCTCGAGGTGTTCGCCGAGCACCCGGGCATCGAGGTGGTGACCGAGCAGTACACCGAGTGGTCGCCGACCGTCGCCAAGCAGGTGGCGGCGAACCTGGTGACCCAGTACCCCGACCTCGACGGCATCTGGTCGGACTCCGGTTACGGCGACCTCGGCGTGGTGCAGGCCTACCAGGAGGCGGGCAAGCCCGTTCCGCCGCTCACCGGTGACGCGATCAACGCGTTCCTCAAGGCCGTCCAGGGCACCGACGTCCGCTTCGGCCTGTCGTCGTTCCCCCCGGAGCAGAGCGTCGAGTGCCTGGACACGGCGATGTCGGTCCTGGCGGGTGAGCCGGTCCTCGACAAGGTCTACATCAACAGCCCGAGCTTCACGCACGAGCAGATCGACCAGTACGTC
Organism: Geodermatophilus sabuli; assembly: GCF_900215145.1. GTDB lineage: Bacteria > Actinomycetota > Actinomycetes > Mycobacteriales > Geodermatophilaceae > Geodermatophilus > Geodermatophilus sabuli. The sequence goes on from NZ_OBDO01000005.1 coordinate 52,081, forward strand.
CGGCCGGAGTGCAGCGACAACCTGTTCGTCCCGTCCTCCCTGCCGGACGAGCAGCTGCGCGGACTGGGGCTCTGCTGACCCCATGACGTCCTCCACGGCGGCTGTTCTGCAGGCCCGGGGGCTGACGAAGTCCTTTCCCGGGGTGCGGGCGCTCGACCGGGCCGACCTCACGTGTCGGTCCGGTCGGGTCCACGCCCTCGTCGGGGAGAACGGGGCCGGGAAGTCCACGCTGGTGCGCATCCTCACCGGCAACCAGCTCCCGGATGAGGGAGAGGTGCTGCTCGACGGCCGCTCGGTCCGGTTCGCTGACCCCCGCGAGGCCATGGCCGAGGGGGTCAGCGCGGTGTACCAGGAGCTGACCGTGCTGCCGGCGATGAGCGTCGGTGACAACGTGATGCTCGGACAGGAGCGCACCTCCCGGGGCCTGATCGACCGGGCGGCGCAGGACCGCGAGGTCCGCGCGGCGCTGGCGCGGGTCGGGCTCGGGGACCTCGACCCCCGCACCCGGGCCGAGGACCTCTCGCTGGCCAACCAGCAGATGGTGGAGATCGCCCGGGCACTCGTCCGGCGCAGCCGGGTGATCGTCCTGGACGAGCCGTCGGCGGTGCTCTCCGGCGACAAGCTCGAGTCGCTGTTCACCGTCGTCCGGGGCCTGGCCGCCGACGGCGTGGCGATCGTCTACATCAGCCACCTGCTGGAGGAGGTCACCGACCTCGCCGACGACGTGACCGTGCTGCGCGACGGCCGGGTGGTGTCCACCGGCCCGGCCGGGGACTACGACGTCCCCCGGATCATCCGGGACATGGTCGGCCGCGACGTCGACGCGGTCTTCCCGCCGCTGCCGGAGCCGGCCGACGAGGTCGTCCTCGCGGTGCGAGGGCTGGTCCCGGTCAGCAGCACCCGGTCACCGGTGGCGTTGGACCTCGACGTGCGCGCCGGGGAGATCGTCGGCGTGGCCGGGATGGTCGGTTCGGGCCGCAGCCGGTTGCTGCGCACGATCGCCGGGGAACACCCCCGGGCGGCTGGCACCGTCGAGGTCGCCGGCCGCCCCGTGCCCACCGGCACCCGGCGGGCGATCGCGGCCGGCGTCGCCCTCGTCCCGGAGGAGCGCAAGACCGAGGGGCTGGTCCTGCCCCTGTCGGTGCGGGCGAACACCACGCTGGCTGCCCTCGGTCAGGTCCTGCGGGGCGGTTTCCTCTCCACCCGCCGGGAGCGAGTGGTCTTCCAGGAGGAACAGGCCCGGCTCGGCATCAAGGCATCGGACCCCGAGCAGGGCACCTGGCAGCTCTCCGGCGGCAACCAGCAGAAGATCGTGCTCGCCAAGTGGCTGCGGCGGGGGCCGCGCGTGCTGCTGCTCGACGAGCCGACCCGCGGCGTCGACGTGGGTGCGAAGTCCGAGATCTACCGGCTGGTCACGGGGCTGGCCGTCGAGGGCATGGCCGTGGTCATGGTCTCCAGCGACCTGCCGGAGGTCCTCGGGCTGTCCCATCGGGTCCTCGTCTGCCGGGGCGGCGGGGTCGTCGGCGAGCTGGCCGGCGACGACATCAACGAGGAGAACGTCATGCACGTCGCCCTGGACACCGCAGGGACGTCCCGGTGAGCGCCGCGGTGGCCGCCGGCACGCGACCGCGGCGGATCTCCCTGGCCGACCTCACCCGGACCGGCGCGGCCGTGTGGATCGTCCTCCTGGCCGCGGTCCTCGCCCTGACCGTCGCCGACGCCGGGGGCTTCTGGGCCCCGGCGAACATCGCGAACGTGCTCACGGCCACGGTGGTCCTGGGCCTGGCGGCGCTGGGGCAGCACCTGGTCGTGCTCAGCGGCGGGATCGACCTGTCGATCGGCTCGGCAGCGACGCTGTCGGCACTGCTCACCGCCCTGCTGATCAACGGCTACCCGATCCGGACGGCGCCGGTCGTCATCGGGATGCTCCTGCTCGGTGGTCTCATCGGCGTACTGCACGGGCTGCTGGTGGCGCGGGTGGGCCTGCCGCCGTTCATCGTGACGCTGGCCACCCTCTACCTCATCCAGGGGGCGGCGTTCACGATCAGCACGACGCCGACCGGACGGGTCACCAGCGCGCTGTCCGCGGTCGCACTCGAGCGCATCGGTCCGGTGCCCTACTCCTTCGCGGTGCTGGTGCTCGCGGTCGCCGTCGTGGCCTTCGTCCTCGCCCGGACGGCGTTCGGGCGGCAGTTGTACGCCGTGGGCGGCGATCCCGCGGCCGCCCGGGCCAACGGGGTCCCGGTGGCCAGGGTCCTGGTCACCGCCTACGTCCTGGCGGGGGTCCTCGCGGCACTGGCCGGCGTCCTGCTGGCCGCCCGGGCCACCGTCGGGTCGCCCACCGCGGGGCTGGGGCTGGAACTCTCCACGATCACCGTGGTCGTCCTCGGCGGCACGTCGCTGCTCGGCGGCCGGGGCAGCCTGGTCGGCACCCTCGGCGGCGTGCTGCTGCTGTCGCTGGTCAGCAGCTCGGTGACGTTGCTGCAGCTGCCGGCCACCCTCACCGACCTCATCCGCGGCGTGGTGATCCTGGCCGCGGCTGCCATCTTCGTCACCCGGGCCCGACGATGACCGGCCCCGGAGGGGGAGGGGAGGTCGTGGACGGGCACGCCCACGTCTTCCGCTCCGCAGCCGCCTCACCCCGCGGCGTGGACGAGCTGGCCCCTGCCGACCGGGAGGCGACGGCCGAGGACCTGCTGGTCCACATGGACGCCGCCGGGGTGACCTCGGCCGTGCTCGTCCCCCTGGACGGCGCGGACGACGACGTCGCGGAGGCGCTCGACCGGCACCCCTCGCGCTTCGCCGCAGTCGCGGTGGCCACCCCGGCCGAGCTCGGCACCGGCGGGGTGGACCCGGTGACCGCCCTGCGCGCCCGGCGGGACCGGTGGCCGTTCGGTGCGCTGCGGACCATGTGGCTGGGGGAGCCGGGACGGCCAGTGGCCGACTCCCCGGCCCTGCCGGTGCTGCGGGCCCTGGCCGCGGAACAGCTGCCGCTGTGGAGCTACCTGCCGCCGGAGCAGCTGCCCCTCCTGGAGGAGCTCGTCCGGCTGCTGCCGGAGCTGCCCGTGGTGCTCAACCACCTCGGGTTCTGCCCGCACGACATGTGGGTCGACGAGCACCGCCGGCCCCGCTTCGCCGACCCGTTCCCGGAGCCGCTCGTCGAGCGGCTGCTCCGGCTCGGCGACGCACCGCTCGTGCACGTGTTGGTCTCCGGCCAGTACGCGCTGTCCACCGAGGAACCGCCGTACGCCGACCTGTTCCCGGTCACCCGACGGCTCGCCGCCGTCTACGGTGCCGAACGGCTGCTGTGGGGCTCCGACCACCCCTGGCCGAGCGACGTGCCCGGATATCCCGTGCTGACCGGCCTCGTGGACGCCGCGCTGCCCGACCTCGACCAGCGTGGGAGGGCGAGGGTCCTCGGCGGCACCGCCCGCGCGCTGTTCCCCCGGCTGGCCGCGCCGGCCGGCTGAACCCGCCGAACGAGGAGAGACCGGAGATGCCGACCCTGGCCGCCGGCGCGGAGTCCATGCCGCGCTCCGGCATCCGACAGGTGATGGACCTGGCGTGGAGCCTGCCCGACCCCGTCATCGGGCTGCACGTCGGCGAACCGAGCTTCCCGTCGCCTGTGCACGTCATCGAGGCGGCGCGGGCCGCCTACGCGGCGGGGGAGACCCACTACGTCCCCAACGCCGGGATCGACGCGCTGCGCGTCGCGATCGCCGAGAAGGTCAGCACGGCCAACGGCTTCGCCGCCACCCCGGCCCAGGTGGTCGTCTCGGCCGGTGGCGCCCAGGCGCTGCACAACGCCTTCTCCCTCACGCTCGGCGCGGGGGACGAGGTGCTGATCCCGGATCCGGGCTGGCCGAACTACGCCATGGCGGTGCAGCTGCTGCAGGCGGTGCCGGTGCGCTACCCGCTGCGGCCGGAGCACGGCTTCCGGCCCGACCCGGCCGAGCTCGCCGGGCTGGTCACCGAGCGCACCCGCGTGCTCGTGGTCAACACACCGTCCAACCCGTTGGGCACGGTGCTGCCGGCCGCGGACATCGAGGCCCTCGTCCGGCTGGCCGAGGAGCACGACCTCTGGCTGCTCTCCGACGAGTGCTACGACGCGCTCACCTTCGGGCAACCGCATGTCAGCCCGGGGCGGTTCGACCGCGACGGCCGGGTGCTGAGCGCGTTCAGCTTCTCCAAGACCTACGCCATGACCGGGCTGCGGGTCGGCTACCTGGTCGCCACCGAGGAGGTGGCCCGGCAGTCGGCCAAGCTGCAGGAGCCCCTGATCGCCTGCGTCAACGCCCCCGCCCAGGCGGCGGCGCTGGCGGCGTTACGGGGGCCGCAGGAGGACGTCGCCACGATGCGCGACGCCTACCGGGAGCGGCGCGACCTCGCCCTCGGCCAGCTCGACACCCAGGGCATGGGCTACCTCACCCCCGAGGGCGCCTTCTACCTGTGGGTCGATGTCCGGGACCGCAGCCGCGGGGACGTCGGCGCGTGGGCGCTGGACCTGCTGCGCGAGCAGCACGTCGCGGTCGCGCCGGGGACGACCTTCGGCCCACTGGGCGAGGGCTGGGTGCGGCTGTCCCTGGCCACGGCCACCGAGGACCTGCTCGAGGGCATCCGGCGGATGGGCCAGATCCGATGACCACCCCGCGCCGGCACCCGGGGAGCGGCTGCGGCCGCCCTGACCCACCGCCGCGGCACCGTCCCCGGGAGGCCCGCCTGCCCGGCAGTGTCCCCGCGGGGACGTAACCTCGCCCCGTGGCACTGGCGCTCTACCGGAAGTACCGCCCGGCGACCTTCGCCGAGGTGGTCGGCCAGGAGCACGTGACCACCCCGCTGGTCAACGCCGTCGACGGCGGGCGGATCAACCACGCCTACCTGTTCAGCGGTCCCCGCGGCTGCGGCAAGACCTCGTCGGCGCGGATCCTGGCCCGGTCGCTGAACTGCGAGCAGGGGCCGACGTCGACCCCGTGCGGCGTCTGCGGCTCGTGCGTGGCCCTGGCGCCCGACGGCCCCGGCTCGCTCGACGTCATCGAGATCGACGCGGCCAGCCACGGCGGTGTCGACGACGCCCGCGACCTGCGCGAGCGGGCCTTCTTCGCACCGGTGAACAGCCGCTACAAGGTCTACATCGTCGACGAGGCGCACATGGTGACCACGCAGGGCTTCAACGCCCTGCTCAAGGTCGTCGAGGAGCCGCCGGAGTTCCTCGTCTTCGTGTTCGCCACCACCGAGCCGGACAAGGTGCTGCCCACCATCCGCTCGCGGACCCACCACTACCCGTTCCGGCTGGTGCCGCCGACGACGCTGCGCGGCCTGCTGGAGAAGACCTGCGCGGCCGAGGGCGTGACCGTCGAGCCGACCGTCTTCCCGCTGGTGGTCCGGGCCGGCGGCGGCTCGGTGCGCGACTCGCTGTCGATCCTCGACCAGCTGCTGGCCGGGGCCGGGCCCGAGGGTGTCACCTACAAGAGCGCCGTCGGGCTGCTCGGCGTCACCGACGACGCCCTCCTCGACGAGGCGATCGACGCCCTCGCCGCGCACGACGCGCCGGGGGTCTTCCGCGCCGTCGACCGGGTGGTCGAGGCCGGGCACGACCCCCGCCGCTTCGCCACCGACCTGCTCGACCGGCTGCGTGACCTCATCGTGCTCGACGCCGTCCCCGACGCCGGCGGCAACGGGCTGCTCGACTGCCCGCCCGACCGGCTGGACCTCATGAGCTCCCAGGCCCGGGCGCTCGGCTCGGCCACGCTGTCGCGGATGGCCGACACCGTCCACGAGGGCCTGACCGAGATGCGCGGGACGACGGCGCCGCGGCTGCTGCTCGAGCTGGTGTGCGCCCGGATGCTGCTGCCCGGCACCGACGACTCCGCGGCGGCCACCCTGCAGCGGCTGGAGCGCCTCGAGCGGCGGATGTCGATCGCCGGTGAGCACGCCGGCCGGGCGGGTGGGGGAGCGATCGCCGAGGCCCCCGCCGCCCCGGAGGCGGAGGTCCGCCGCCCGCCGGTGGACGACACCCCGCCCGCGCCGCCGGCCGGCCCGCGGCGGGAGTTCGTGCGCAGGTCGCAGGCCGGGGAGACCGCTGCCCCGGCCGCGCCCGCCCAGCGCCCGGCGACCCCGCCGGCTGCCGAGCGCCCCGTGACCCCGCCGGCTGCCGAGCGCCCGGCGGCCGCGCCGCCCACCGAGCGCCCGGCGGCCGCGCCGCCCACAGGGCGCCCCGCGGTCCCGGTAGCCGAGTCGCCGGCAGCGGCGCCCGCGGCGGCCGCCGACGACTGGCCCGCGACCACGCCACCCGGTTCCGGCGCGCCGGACGCGCGCCCGGCGCCGGCGACCGACGACGGCTGGCCCGCGACGACCCCGCCCGGCTCCGGCGGGGCGGCGCGCCCCGCCGCCCCCGCGACCCCCGCCGCGCCGGCCACGCCCGATGCGGAACGGCCGCGGCCCCGGGTCGCCGACGCCGAGCCGGACATCCCCCTGCCGCCGGAGCCGACCGACGACGAGGACTGGCCGCACCAGCCGCGTCCCGCCGCCGCTGCCGCGGCGGCCGCCCGCCTCGACCAGCCCCGGCCGGCCGCCGACGACGCGCCCCGGGCCGCGGCGGAGTCCGCGCCGGCGCCGCGCGGCGGGGAGCCGACGCCGGTGGTGTCGGCGCAGCCCGAGCAGCCCGCCGGCGACGGCGAACTCACCACCGCCGACGTCCGGCGCACGTGGCCGGAGCTGCTCAAGGTCGTCCGCGGTCACAAGCGCACGACCGAGGCGCTGCTGAAGAGCGCCCAGGTGCACGACCTGGGCAACGGCACGCTCACCCTGGCGGCCACCTCGCCGGCGCTGGCCAAGATGCTCGGGGACGACCTGAACAAGGACGTCGTCCGGCAGTCGCTGCAGGAGCTGCTCGGCGTGCGCTGGAAGGTGCAGGTCGTCGTCGAGGGCGCCGCCGCCCGCAGCGGTGGGCCGGCAGTGGCCCCGGAGGCCGCCCGCGAGGCGGCGCGGGCGGCGGAGGTCGCCGAGGCCCGCGAGCTCATGGCCGAGCGGGCCGCGGAGGGGTCCGGTGGCCGGGAACCCGCGCCGGTCGTCGACCCGGAGCAGGCGGCGCTGTCCCTGCTGCGCGCCCAGCTCGGCGCCCGCCCCATCGAGGACTGAGGAAGGACCCCCTGCCCCCCACCGTTCGCAAGCTCGCGGCGGGACCCTGCAGGGGGGCCATGAGGCAGGCGCGCCTGCTCTCAGCCCTGCGCGAGGACCTCGTCGAGGCGCTCGTAGCCCTCGCGGACCCCGACCTCCATGCCGCTGGCGACGAAGGCGTCGCGGTCGGCGAACGAGTCGACCAGGGACGTCGCGGTCAGCCGGGTGCGGCCGTCGCCGAGGTCCTCGAGCACGAGCTTCTCCAGCGCGACGCCGTCGGGCATGCCCTCGAAGGTGAACGTCTGCACGATGAGCTCGTCCGGCCGGACCTCGTGAAAGCAGCCGTGGAAGCCGTACTCCTCCCCGCCCTGGCGGTGCACGTACCGGTAGGAGCCACCGGTGCGGCAGTCGAAGTGGTCGATCGACATCTCCAGGCCGCGTGGCCCCATCCACCGGACGACCAGCTCGGGGTCGGTGTGCGCGCGGAACACCTTGGCCGGCGGGGCGTCGAACTCCCGGGTGATCCGGATCAGCGGGACCTCGGGGTCGGCGGCGATCTGCGTCTCGTGGTGCTCGGTGGTGGTCATGACGGTGTTCCTCCCTCGGGTGGTGCAGCGGTGGGTGGGCTGTCGTCCGGCATCGACCGGAGGACGTCGTCCAGGCGGCGGTAACGCTCCTCGGCCTGGCGGCGGTAGCGCTCGATCCACTTCGTCATGAGGTCGAAGACCTCCGCTTCCAGGTGCACCGGGCGGCGCTGGGCGTCACGGCTGCGGCTGACCAGGCCGGCGTCCTCCAGCACCCGCAGGTGCTTGGAGACGGCCTGGACGCTCACGTCGTAGGGCTCGGCGAGCTCGCCGACGGTGGCGTCGGCCACCGTCAGCCGGGCGACCATGTCGCGCCGGGTGGGATCGGCCAGGGCCGCGAAGACCCGGGACAGCGGATCGGCGGCCATCAGGGGGACCTCCTCTCGTCAACCAACCGGTTGAAAAAGAGGGTGCGCCTGAGGGTGGCGTGTTGTCAACCTCCTGGTTGAAGAAGGTGGTCGGCCCGTCGTCCCGCCGCGCGTCGTACCCGCGGCCTACGCTCGGGTCATGTTCCCCGGTGGTCAGCCCGACATGGCACAGCTGCTCAAGCAGGCGCAGCAGATGCAGCAGCAGCTGGCTGCCGCGCAGGAGCAGCTGGCGCAGGAGACCGTCACCGGCTCGGCCGGAGGTGGCCTGGTGACGGCGACGATGACCGGTCAGGGCGAGCTGTCCGCGGTGACCATCGCCCCCGAGGCGGTCGACCCGGCCGACGTCGAGACCCTGCAGGACCTCGTCGTCGCCGCCGTCCGTGACGCCTCGCGCCAGGTCAACGAACTCACCGCCAGTCGGATGGGGCCGCTCGCCGGCGGCCTCGGCGGCGGCGGCCTGGGGTTGCCGGGCCTCTGAGTCCCGGCGTCCCCTCCACGACGAGAGGAACACCGTGTACGAGGGGGCCGTCCAGGACCTCATCGACGAGCTCGGCCGCCTGCCCGGGGTCGGGCCGAAGAGCGCCCAGCGCATCGCGTTCCACCTGCTGGCGTCGGAGTCCGCCGACGTCGGCAGGCTGGTGGCGGCGTTGCAGCGCGTCCAGGCCGAGGTCCGCTTCTGCGTGACCTGCTACAACGTCGCCGAGGCCGAGCAGTGCCGCATCTGCCGGGACCCGCGGCGCACCGACGACGTCATCTGCGTCGTCGAGGAACCCAAGGACGTCGTCGCCATCGAGCGCACCCGCGAGTTCCGCGGCCGCTACCACGTGCTCGGCGGCGCCATCAGCCCGATCGAGGGCGTCGGCCCCGACGACCTGCGGGTCAAGGAGCTGATGACCCGGCTGATGAACGGCACGGTCACCGAACTGATCATCGCCACCGACCCCAACCTCGAGGGCGAGGCGACGGCCGCCTACCTGGCGCGGCTGGTCGGGCCGATGGGGGTGGCCGTGTCGCGGCTGGCCAGCGGACTGCCGGTGGGCGGTGACCTGGAGTACGCCGACGAGGTGACGCTGGGCCGGGCGTTCGAGGGCCGCCGCCGGATCGACGCCTGACGCCGTCGGGAGCATCGCAGGGAGCGCCAGCGACCGAGGAGCGGACCGGGGGCGGAAGGCGTCCATGGGCATCGACGCCTGAGGAAGGACCCCGTCCTCCCCACCCCTCGCCGGCTCGGGGCGGTGCCCTGGACGGGGCCGGGGCGGAAGGCGTCCATGGGCATCGACGCCTGAGGAAGGACCCCGTCCTCCCCACTCCTCGCCGGCTCGGGGCGGTGCCCTGGACGGGGCCGGGGCGGAAGGCGTCCATGGGCACCGCCTGACGCGGTCGGGAGCATCGGAGGGAGCGCCGGCGACCGAGGAGCGGACCGGGGGCGGAAGGCGTCCATGGGCACCGCCTGACGCCGGGTCCCACCCGCTCGGGGGGAGCCCAGTCACGAGGCGATAACAGTCATCCAGCGGATCCCGGCGACGGAACCGCCCTGTGCTACGCATGGGTAACCAACACCCACACCCCGCCGCGGCGCGGACGATGTCCGGCGCCCGCGGGGGATCTCAGGAAGAAACGAAGGTAGGCGGATGAGTTCCGTTCTGACCGGCCGGCGCATGCGCGCGGCCACGGCGGGTCTCGCGGTGACCGCGCTCGCGCTCACGGCGTGCGGTGGGAGCGACGGCGACGAGGGTGGTTCGGGCGGCGGCAGCGGCGACGCGCTGACGATCGGCACCACCGACAAGATCACGACGCTGGACCCCGCGGGTTCGTACGACAACGGCTCCTTCGCCGTCATGAACCAGGTGTTCCCGTTCCTGATGAACACCGGCTTCGGCAGCCCGGACGTCGAGCCGGACATCGCCGAGTCGGCCGAGTTCACCTCGCCCACCGAGTACACGGTCACCCTGAAGCAGGGCCTGAAGTGGGCCAACGGCAACGACCTGACCGCCTCGGACGTGAAGTTCTCCTTCGACCGCCAGGTCGCCATCGCCGACCCCAACGGGCCGTCGTCGCTGCTGGCCAACCTGGAGAGCGTCGAGGCCGTCGACGACACCACCGTCGTCTTCCGGCTCACGCAGCCCAACGACCAGACCTTCCCGCAGGTGCTGTCCAGCCCGGTCGGGCCGATCGTCGACGAGGACGTCTTCTCGGCGACCGAGCTGACCACCGACCAGGAGATCGTCGACGGCGAGGCCTTCCACGGGCCGTACACGATCACCAACTACGACCAGAACAACCTCATCTCCTACGAGGCCTACCCCGACTACGAGGGCCTCCTGGGCGCGCCCAAGACCGACCGGGTCAACGTCCGCTACTACGCCGACGCCTCGAACCTCAAGCTGGACATCGAGGAGGGCAACATCGACGTCGCCTTCCGCAGCCTGAGCGCGACCGACATCGACGACCTGCGCGGCAACGACGAGGTCGAGGTCGTGGACGGCCCCGGCGGGGAGATCCGCTACATCGTCTTCAACTTCAACACCCAGCCCTTCGGCGCCACCCAGCCCGACGCCGACCCGGCCAAGGCGCTCGCCGTCCGCCAGGCGGTGGCCAACCTGATCGACCGTCAGGAGATCGCCGAGCAGGTCTACCGGGGCACCTACACGCCGCTGTACTCCTACGTCGCCGACGGCCTGACCGGCGCGACGGAGTCCCTGAGCGAGCTCTACGGCGACGGCAACGGTGGCCCGGACGCCGACAAGGCGGCGCAGGTGCTCCAGGCGGCCGGCGTGCAGACCCCGGTGCAGCTGAGCCTGCAGTACTCCAACGACCACTACGGGCCGTCCTCGGGTGACGAGTACGCCCTGATCAAGGACCAGCTGGAGTCCACCGGCCTGTTCCAGGTCGACCTGCAGACCACCGAGTGGGTGCAGTACTCCGAGGACCGCGTCGCGGACGTCTACCCGGCGTACCAGCTCGGCTGGTTCCCGGACTACTCCGACGCCGACAACTACCTGTCGCCGTTCTTCAAGCTGGACAACTTCCTCTCGAACCACTACGAGAACCAGCTGGTCAACGACCTGATCCTGCAGCAGCTGGCCACGCCGGACCCGGCGCAGCGCCAGGCCCTGATCGAGCAGATCCAGGACCTCGTCGCCGCGGACCTGTCCACCGTGCCCTACCTGCAGGGTTCGCAGGTCGCCGTCGTCCGGACGGGCGTGGAGGGCGCGGCCGACACGCTCGACGCGTCCTTCAAGTTCCGCTACGGCGCCCTGAGCCGGGGCTGACGACCGGCCTGAGAGGGTAGCGACACCGGCCCCGGGTGACCCCGCCGCACGGCGGAGTCACCCGGGGCCACCCATGTGCGGACCACGCACGCACGGAGGAAGGCCATGACCACAGCAGCGACCGAGCTCGCGGCCGGCGAGCCGGCCCAGGAGGACGCGCCGGCGCGCAGTCGTCGCGGCGGCGGAGGCCTGGGCGCCTACATCCTGATCCGCTTCCTGCTGATCTTCCCGACCGTCTTCATCCTGGTGACGACGGTCTTCTTCCTGATGCGCTCGACCGGTGACCCGATCACCGCCGCGCTCGGGGGCCGGCTGACCGGCGCGGAGCTGGCGCAGCGGGTGCAGGAGGCCGGGTACGACCGGCCGATCATCGTGCAGTACCTCGAGTACCTGGGCAACGTCTTCACCGGCGACTTCGGGACGACGCTGTCCGACCGCCGCCCGGTCACCGAGGTGCTCGCCACCTTCGGGACGGCGACCCTCGAGCTGGCCTGCTACGCGCTGCTCGTCGCCTTCGTCCTGGGCATCCCGTTCGGCCGGCTGGCCGCCTACGCCCGCGACAGGTGGCCCGACGCGGTGCTGCGGGTCTTCGCGATCCTCTGCTACGCGACCCCGGTCTTCTTCACGGGCCTGGTGCTCAAGCTGGTGTTCGCCAGCGGGCTGGGCTGGCTGCCGGTGGCCGGCCGGGCCTCGACCCGGGCCGAGATCGAGTTGCAGTTCCTCGAGGACCCGACCGGCATCTACCTGATCGACGCGATCCGGCTGGGCGATCCCGAGGTGATCGCCGACGTCCTGGAGCACGCGGTGCTCCCGGCGATCGCGCTCGGCCTGCTCACCGCCGGGGTGTTCCTGCGGCTGGTGCGCACCAACGTCATCGGCACCCTGGGCATGGGGTACGTCGAGGCCGCCCGCTCCCGCGGCGTCGCCGAGCGGCGGCTGCTGCGCAAGCACGCCTACCGGCCCGCGCTCATCCCCATCATCACCGTCATCGGCCTGCAGGTCGCGCTGCTCATGGGCGGCGCGGTGCTGACCGAGACGACCTTCGAGTGGAAGGGCCTCGGCTTCCAGCTCGCCGAGTACCTGCAGGCGCGTGACTTCGTCGCCGTCCAGGGCATCGTCGCCATGCTCGCCGTCATCGTCGCGGTGACCAACTTCGTCGTCGACATCATCGCCGCGCTCATCGACCCCCGGGTGAGGTACTGATGGCCACCGTCGCTCCCGCCGCCGAGGAGACCCCCCGCACCGCCCCCGCCCGCCGCGGGTGGCGCCGGCTCCCCGTCGTCCACCAGCTGCGGCAGAGCGTCGGCCTGCAGCGCGGCATGCTCGTCGCCGGCCTGGTCCTGACCGCGGTCTTCCTGCTCACCGCGCTGCTGGCCCCGGTGCTCGCGCCCTACGGCTACGACCAGCTCCGGGATGCCGACGGCGCCTTCGGCGCCCAGCAGCCACCGTCGGCCGAGCACTGGCTGGGCACCACGGTCGGCGGCTACGACGTCCTCAGCCGCGTCATCTACGGATCGCGCACCGCGCTCATGGTGATCGTGGTCGCCATCGTGCTGTCGCTGTTCGCCGGCGTGCTGCTCGGACTGGTCTCCGGCTACTTCGGCGGCTGGCTGGACCGCGTGCTCGTCGTCGTCTGCGACGCGGTGTACGCCTTCCCGTCGCTGCTGCTGGCGATCGTCATGGCGATCGTGATCAGCGGCGGGCAGTCGAGCATGTGGGGCGGCATCCTGGCCGCGGCCATCTCGATCACCGTCGTGTTCATCCCGCAGTACTTCCGGGTGATCCGCGCCGAGACGGTGCGGATCAAGGGCGAGGCCTACGTCGAGTCCGCCCGGGTCGTCGGCGCCGGGCACTGGCGGATCATGACCCGGCACGTGCTGCGCAACGCCACCCGCACGCTGCCGCTGATCCTCACCCTCAACGCCTCCGAGGCGATCCTCACCCTCGCCGGGCTGGGTTTCCTCGGATTCGGCATCGAGCCGACCGCGGCCGCCGAGTGGGGCTTCGACCTCAACAAGTCGCTGTCCGACGTCACCAGCGGCATCTGGTGGACGTCGATCTTCCCCGGCTCGGCGATCGTGCTCGTCGTCCTCGGGCTGACCCTGGTCGGCGAGAGCCTCAACGACCTCGCCGACCCGCGGCTGCGCAGCCGCCGGTCGGCCGACACCGGTGACGTCGGCGAGACCTCGGTCGTGCCGGGCGGTTCGCTGGGCGCCGGTCCGGCGGGGCTGGCCGGTATCGAGGGCACGGGAGGGAACGCACTGTGACCACCGCACGCGACGGCGTCGTCGACATCGAGAACCTGTCGGTCTCCTTCGCCACCGACGCCGGGACCATCGCCGCCGTCCGGGACGTGAGCCTGTCCGTGGCCGCCGGCGAGGTCCTGGCCGTGGTGGGCGAGAGCGGCAGCGGCAAGACGGTGACCGCGCGCAGCATCCTCGGGCTGCTGCCGGAGACCGCGGTCACCCGCGGCGCGGTGGTGCTGCGCAGCAAGGACGGGACGGCGCAGCACGACGTCGTCACGCTGTCCCGGCGGCAGCTCGGCGACGTGCGGGGCCGGGACGCCGCGATGGTCTTCCAGGAGCCGTCGACCGCGCTCAACCCGGTCTACCCGGTCGGCTGGCAGATCGCCGAGGGGCTGCGCGCGCACGGGCAGTACAGCCGCAAGGAGGCCCGCGCCAAGGCGATCGACGTCCTGCGGCGGGTCGGCATCCCCGACCCCGAGGAGCGGGTCGACCACTACCCGCACCAGTTCTCCGGCGGGCAGAAGCAGCGGATCGTCATCGCCCAGGCCCTGGTGCTCGACCCCGGCGTGATCATCGCCGACGAGCCGACCACCGCCCTCGACGTGACCGTGCAGGCCGAGATCCTCGACCTGCTGCGCCGGTGCCGCGACGAGTTCGGCGCCGCGATCGTGCTGATCACCCACAACATGGGTGTCGTCGCCGACCTCGCCGACCGGGTGGCGGTCATGTACCAGGGGCGCATCGTCGAGCAGGCCGACGTCCGGACGCTGTTCTCCGCCCCGCGGGACGAGTACACCCGCCAGCTGCTCGGTTCGGTGCCACGACTGGGCGAGGGCCGGGCCCGCGCCCGGGAGCGGGCGTCGATCCGGCGCCCGGACTGGGCGGCGTCGGCGCCGGTGGTCGAGGCCCGCGACCTGCGGATCGTCTACCCGGGGCGGTTGCGCAAGCCGGACTTCGTCGCCGTGGACGGCGTCAGCTTCGCCATCCGGCCCGGCGAGGTGCTCGGGCTGGTCGGGGAGAGCGGCAGCGGCAAGACGACGATCGGGCGCGCCATCGCCGGGCTGACCCGGGTCACCGACGGCTCCCTGTCGGTGCTCGGCACCGAGATGCGCGGGGTCAAGGAGAAGGCGTTCCGGCCGGTGCGCAGCCGCATCGGGTTCGTCTTCCAGGACCCGGCGTCCAGCTTCAACCCGCTGCTGACCATCGCCGAGGCGGTCGCCGAGCCGCTGGTCGTCAACGGCCGGGCCGACGACCCCCGAGCCGCCCGCGGCCGGGTCGACGAGCTCCTGGAGGCGGTGCAACTGCCGAAGGCCTTCGGTGACCGCTTCCCGCACGAGCTCTCCGGCGGGCAGCGGCAGCGGGCCAGCCTGGCGCGGGCCCTGGCGCTGGACCCGGAGCTGCTCATCGCCGACGAGCCGACCTCGGCCCTCGACGTCTCGGTGCAGGCCCGGGTGCTGGAGCTGTTCGCCGAGCTGCAGCGGGAACTGGGCTTCGCGTGCCTGTTCATCAGCCACGACCTCGCCGTCGTCGACCTGCTCGCCGACCGGATCGCGGTGCTCTACCGCGGCCGGCTGGTCGAGGAGGGCACCGGCGCGGAGGTCCTGGGCGCTCCACAGCACGCGTACACCCAGCGGCTGCTGGCCTCGCTGCCGGTGCCCGACCCGGACGAGCAGGCCCGCCGCCGGGCGCTCTGGCAGCAGCTCCGCGACGAGGCATAGGAAGCTCTTCCCACGTCCCGGCCACGGAGACGTGGGAAGAGCTCCCGTGCCGCAGTCACTCCACGACGACGTCCTCGCCGCGGCGGACCGCCCGGCGCACGCGCAGCCGCAGCACGCGGGCGTAGGTGCGGACGAACTGCGTGTAGCCGGGCGTCGGGCCGTGGTAGCCGAGGAAGCCGCGCGGCCCCGCCACCATCTCCCCGGTCCGGACGTCGTAGCGGCTCTGGTGCCACGGGCAGACCAGGCACCCGTCGGCGTCGATGCTGCCCTCGGCGAGATCGGCCAACTGGTGCCGGCAGCGGCGGGAGACGGCGAAGTGCTCCCCGTCGCGGTTGCCGACCGCCCAGTCCCCGACGCGGCGGACCGCTCCGGGCGGCAGGTCGGCGGCGGGGATGCGGTCGGGCTCGGACACGGGGCCTCCTCGGGGACGACGTCGTGGGCCCGTACCCCGTGCGGCGCCCGCGGACCCCTCCGGCGTCGGTAGGGTCGCGGACGCTGCGATCGTCGTCCCACCTCGGAGGTGCCCGTGCGGCGGCTGGTCGTCGTCCTGGGGATGTTGACCGTGCTGCTGGTCGCGGGTGGGCCGGCGCTGGCCGAGTCACCCGCCCGGCTCGACGAGCAGCTGGAGGACCGGGTCGGTGCGCTGTCCGGCGAGGGGCCCCGCGTCGAGGAGGCGCTGGACGCGCTGCGCGTCGAGGACGGCACCCAGCTGTGGGTCACCTTCGTCTCGAGTTTCGACGGCGCCACGGGTCAGCAGTGGGCCGACCAGGCCGCCGCGGCGTCGCAGCTGGGCCGCACCGACGTGCTCTTCGCCGTCGCCGTCGACGACCGTGCCTACGGCATCTCGGTCGACGAGGGCTTCCGGCTCTCCGACGACGAGCTCGACACGCTGCTGGCCGAGGACGTCGAGCCGGCGCTGTCCGACGGGGACTGGGCCGGGGCCGTCGTCGCGCTGGCCGACGGCCTGCGCGGCGGCTCACGGGGCGGGGACGGAGGCGGGTCCATCGCGCTGCTCGTCATCGGCGGGGTGGCCGTCGTCGGTGGCGGCGCGTGGCTGGTCGCCCGCTCCCGCCGGCGCAGCCGTCCGGCGGCGCGGCCGGGTGCCGGTCCGGCGGATCCGCACGCCGGGGTCCCCACCCAGGAGCTGCAGAACCACGCGAGCTCGGCGCTCCTGGAGCTCGACGAGCAGGTGCAGACCTCGCAGATCGACCTCGACTTCGCCCGCGCCCAGTACGGCCCCGAGGCGGTGACCGGGTTCGACGCCGCCCTCGCGCAGTCCGAGGCCGAGCTCGGGCGGGCCTTCGCGCTGCGTCAGCAGCTCGACGACGAGGTGCCCGAGGACGACGCGGCGACGCGGCGGCTGCTGACCGAGCTCCTGACGCTTGTCGAGACCGCCGACGCCCGGCTCGACGACCAGGCCGAGGCGTTCGCGCAGCTCCGGGACCTCGAGCGCACCGCGCCGCAGGTCCTCGACGCCCTCGAACCGCGGATCGCCGAGCTGCGCGCCCGCGTCCCGGCGGAGGAGCAGCGGCTGCAGGAGCTGCGCGCCCGCTTCGCCGAGGCGGCCCTCGCGCCGGTCGCGGACAACGTGGCCGAGGCGCGCGCCCGTCTTGCCGCCGCAAACCAGGAGGTCGTCGAGGCCCGGGGCGACCTCGCCGCCGGGCAGCCGGGTGCTGCGGTGAGCGACGTCCGGGCCGCGGAGGACGCCGTCGCCCAGACCGGCACCCTGCTCGACGCCGTCGGCCGGCTGGCCGCGGACCTCGCCGCGGCCGCCGAGCGGGTGGCCGCGGTCCGGACCGAGACCGAGGCGGACCTGGCCGAGGCGCGGGCCCTCGTCGCCGCCGGGGACCGCACCGGCCTGGCGCCGCAGATCGCCCGGGCGGAGTCCGCACTGGCCGCTGCCGACGCGGCGCTCGCTCCCGCGGACGGCCGGCCGGACCCGCTGGCGGCGCTGCGCCGGCTGGAGGAGGCCGACGCCGCCCTCGAGCAGGCCCTCGGCGGCGCCCGCGACGCCCAGGCGCAGGTGCAGCGGGCCGCGGCCGGCCTGGATCCCGCGCTGCTCGCAGCGCGGTCGGCGATCACGGCGGCGAGTGACTTCATCGGCACCCGCCGGGGCGCCGTCGGCGCCGAGGCCCGCACCCGGCTCGCCGAGGCGCAGCGCCACCTGGACACGGCCGTGGGGCTGGGGCAGCGCGACCCGGTGAGCGCGGTGCGCGAGGCCCAGCAGGCCGACGCCCTGGCGCGGCGGGCGCTCGACGCCGCCCGGTCCGACGTCGGGTCGTGGTCCGGCGGCTACGGGCCGGGCGGGTACGGGCCCGGCGGCTTCGCCGGCGGGTCCCCGGGTCGCGGCGGCGTGGACCTCGGCAGCCTGGTGCTCGGTGGCATCCTCTTCGGCGACGGCGGGGGCTCGCGCGGTGGCTACCGCAGCAGCGGCTTCGGTGGCGGGGGTCGCCGGTCCGGCGGGGGGCGGCGGCCGTCGGGGGGCGTCCGCCGGTCCAGCGGCGGGCGGCGCTCCTCCGGCGGGGGACGGCGCGGCGGCGGCGGCCGCTTCTGATCGGAGCACGGGTCCTGACGGAGCACCGGCGAGAGGCTGCCCACGGCCGGGAACTGCACGGGACCGCCGCGCGTGCCTACAGTCCGGGCGACTCAGCGATCGCCCTCGTTCGACGGAGGTCCCCCCGTGCGCCGGCTGACCATCGTGGCGCCCCTCGCGGCCGCCCTGCTCCTGGGCGCTGCCGCCCCGGCTCTCGCCGTGCCGCCCTCGGGCGTGACCGAGCAGGTCAGCGACCAGGCAGACGTCATGGACGCCGGTGAGGAGGTCGAGGTCCAGGCGGCGCTGGACGACCTGAGCTCCGAGACCGGCACCGAGTTGTACGTCGTCTACGTGGACAGCTTCGACGGCACCGACCGGACCGAGTGGGCGCGGTCCAGCGCCCAGCAGACCGGGCTGGACGCCGACGACGTGCTCATGGCCGTCGCCGTCGAGGACCGCGTCTACGGCGTCCACTACGGCGATGAGGTCGACCCCTCGGACCTGCAGGACGTGCTGGCCGGCGACGTCGAGGCGCAGCTGTCCCAGGGCGACTGGGCCGGGGCCTCGGTGGCGCTGGCCGAGGGCCTCTCCGCCGGTGGTGGCGAGTCCGCCGCGGCGGGGGGCTCGTCGGCGGGCGGTGGCGGAGGAGCGGTGCTGGCCGTCGTCGTCCTGCTCTTCCTGCTCGCCGGCGGCGGGTACCTGTTCAGCCGCCGCCGCAAGCGGGCCGCGCAGCGTGAGCTGGCCGCCGCCCCCGCCCAGCGCCGCGAGGCCGACCCGCACGCCGGCACCCCCACCGAGCAGCTCAACTACCGGGGCAGCACCGCGCTGCTGGAGCTGGACGAGCAGGTCCGCGGCGCCCAGCTGAACCTCGACTACGCCCGCTCGTACTTCGGCGACGAGGCGGTCCCGGGGCTGCCCGAGGCGCTGGACCGGTCGCGGGCCGAGCTCGCCCGCGCCTTCACCATCCGGCAGGAGCTCGACGACGAGATCCCCGAGGACGAGCCGACCCGGCGCCGGATGCTCACCGAGCTGCTGGCGCTGACCGACGCCGCGGGGAAGCGGCTGGAGGCGCAGGCCGCCGCGCTCGAGGAGCTGCGCGAGCGGGAGCGCACCGCCGGCCAGGCCGCCGAGGAGCTGGAGCGGCGGATCGGGCAGCTGCAGCGGCGGCTGCCCGACGAGGAGCGCCGGCTCGCCGACCTGCAGGCCCGGTACGCCGCGACGGTCGTGACGCCGGTCGCCGAGAACGTCGCCGAGGCGGGTCTGCGGCTGGCGGCGGCCACGCGGGAGATGGAGCTGGCCCGCGAGGACCAGGCCGCCGGCCGGGGTGGCCGCTCGGTGGGCCGGTTGCGCGGCGCGGAGAACGCGGTGGGGCAGAGCGCCACGCTGCTCGACGCGATCGCCCGCCTGGGCGCGGACCTCGCGGCCGCCGAGCAGCGGGTGCCGACGGCGCGGGCCGACATCCAGGAGGACCTCGCCGAGGCCCGCGCGGTCATGGCAGCGGGCAGCCACAGCGACCTGCGCCCGCAGATCGCCCGGGCGGAGTCCGCCCTGGCCTCAGCCGACGCCGCGCTCGCCGGCGGGGACGCCGGGCGCCCCGACCCGCTGGCGGCGCTGCGCCGGTTGGAGGAGGCCGACGCCGCGCTGGAGCAGGCGCTGCAGACCGAGCGTGACGAGCAGACCCGGACCCGCCGCGCCGCGGAGGCGCTGGACCAGGCACTGCTGACCGCCCGTGCGGCGGTCGCCGCGGGCGGCGACTTCATCAGCACCCGCCGCGGTGCGGTGGGCAGCACGGCGCGCACCCGGCTGGCCGAGGCCGAGCGGCACCTGGCGGCGGCCGAGCGGCAGGGCGGGTCCGACCCCGCGGCCGCGCTGCGGGCGGCGCAGACCGCCGACCGGCTCGCGCAGCAGGCGCTCGCGGAGGCCGAGGCCGACGTCCAGCGGTGGTCACAGCAGAACGGGTACGGCGGCTATGGGGGGTACGGCGGTGGCTACGGCGGTGGGTTCGGCGGTGGCTACGGCTACGGCGCCCCACGGCGCGGCGGCATCGGGCCACTCGGTGCCGGCCTCGGGGGCCTGCTGCTCGGCGGGCTGATCTTCGGCGACCACGACGGCGGGGACCTCGGGGGCGGCGACTGGGGCGCCTCGGACTTCGGCGGCGGCGACTTCGGCGGGGACTTCGGCGGCGGCGAGTTCTGACCCCGCTCACCGACCCCTGGGAACTGTCGGAGGCGGCTGGCACGGTGACCCTCCCCACATCCTGAGGAGGAGCAATGCCCACTCGGAACACCCCATGGCCGGCCGGCAGCCCGTGCTGGATCGACTACGGCGCCTCGGACCTCGACGCCGCGAAGGAGTTCTACGCCCGGCTGTTCGGCTGGGAGTACACCGGCGGCGACGCGGAGTACGGCGGCTACCTGAACGCGACGAGGAACGGTGAGCCGGCCGCCGGGCTCGGCCCGCTGATGAACCCGGGGGACTCCCCGGGCTGGACGACGTACTTCGCCACCGACGACTCCCGGGCGACGGTCGACCGGATCCGGGAGGCCGGTGGCACCGTCGTCGTCGAACCGATGGAGGTCGGGCCGATGGGCACGATGACCATCGCGGTCGACCCGCAGGGCAACGCCTTCGGGCTGTGGCAGTCCGGCACGCACACCGGGGCCCGCATCTTCAACGAGCCCGGCGCCCTGGTGTGGAACGAGGCCGCCGTCACCGACCCCGCGGCCGCGCGGGAGTTCTACGCGGCGGTCTTCGGCTTCGCCTTCGAGGCCATCCCCATGGACGGCGGGATGGAGTACTCGACCTTCGCCACGGGCGGCAACCCGCTCGGCGGGCTCGGCGGCCACGAGCCCGGGTCGCCGAAGGGTTGGTCGGTCTGCTTCGCCGTGCTCTCGGCCGACGACGCCGTCGCCACCGTGGAGGCCGGCGGCGGCAAGGTGACCATGGCCCCCACGGACACCGAGTACGGCCGGTTCGCCGTGGTCACCGACCCGTGGGGCGCCCCGTTCTCCGTCATGCAGGTGCCGGCCGGGAGCTGAAGAAGGACCCCGGAAGAACCCCGTCCTCCCCACCGCTCGCACGCTCGCGGCGGTGCCCTGGACGGGGCCGGTGGCGGGCCCGTAGGGCGCCCGCCACCGGGACGCGGGGCCGTCAGCGGCGGAGCTGGCCGTAGGAGTGCTCGGGCCGGAACCGGACGACCAGCCGGCGGTCGGCGACCATCGCCGCGCGGTAGTCGTCCCAGTTCTCGTGCTCGCCGGAGATGCCGCGGTAGTAGGTGATGAGCTCCTCGACCGTGGCGTCGTGCGGATCGGCCGCGACCGGCGTCAGCTCCGCGGTGCCCTCGACGGCGACCCAGGTCCAGAAGTCCGCCGAGGAGACGTGCAGGGTCACCCGGGGGTCCCCCTGCAGGTTGCGGGTCTTGGCCCGGTCGGCGGTCACCGAGACCCGGATCAGCTGTGACTCCGGGTCGAAGGCATAGCCGACGTTGGACAGCTGGGGGCGGCCGTCGCGCTTGACGGTCGCGAGCACCCCCCAGCGGTTCTCGGCGACGAAGGCGAGCATGCGGGGGTCGAGGGGAGCAGCCATGTCGGCGGGAACGCCGTCCCGCCGCCGGTTGTGCCCGTTGGTCCGCAGCCGGCGCGGCCGGACGGCAGCGTTCCCGCCGTTCAGCGGACCCGACCGCGGGCCTTCAGGGAGACCGGCGGCAGCGGCGGTGCCGGGAGCCGTTCGCCGTCGTAGCCGACGACCGCGCCGAAGCGCTCGTCCTCGGCGTTCCAGCGCTCGGCGAACTCGGCGATCTCCTCGCCGGTGCGGCCGACGAAGTTCCACCACATTACGATCCGCTCCTCGAACGGTGCACCGCCGAGCAGGAGCAGCCGGACGGCCTCGGTGGCCCGCAGCCGCACCGTCCGCCGTCCGGTGCCGAGGTAGAGCATCGCACCCCGGTCGAGCGGCGCGTCCTCGACCGAGGCCTCGCCCGACGAGGCCAGCAGGGCGTACTCGAAGTCCGGCTCCAGGGGCAGCACGACGTCCGCGCCGGCGGCGAGGTCGAGGTCGGCGCCGACGAGCGGGGTGTGCGCGGTGCCGGGGGACGTCGCCCCGCCGAGCGACCCCATGAGCACGGTCGCCGTCAGGCCGTCGGAGGAGAACCCGGGCAGGTCGCGGTGGTGGGCGAACGCCGGGGTGGCCTCGCGGGCGGCGTCGGGCAGGGCCACCCACAGCTGGGCGCCGTGCAGGAACCGTGGGTGCACCGCCGGGGACTGCTCGGAGTGCGCGATGCCGTGGCCGGCGGTCATGAGCGCCAGCTCCCCGGGCCTGATGACGGCGTCGCTGCCGAGGGAGTCCAGGTGGTGGATCTCGCCCTCGAGCAGCCAGGAGACGGTCTGCAGGCCGGTGTGCGGGTGCGGCGCCACCTGCATGCCGGAGGTGGCGGCGATGTCGTCGGGGCCGTAGTGGTCGACGAACGCCCACGCGCCGACCAGCCGGCGGCCCAGCGTCGGCAGCAGCCGGCGGACGCGGGTGCTCTCGCCGAGCAGCACCTCCTTGCCGGGCAGCAGGTCGAGCACCGGGCCGGCCGCGGTGCCCTCGAGACCGCCCAGCTCCCGGGCGGACGGGCGACGGTCGAGGTTGCTCATGGCACGGGCCTCCGGAGGTCGGGTCGGGTCGGGGTCATCGGGCCTCGGGCGCGGACGGGCAGCGCAGCGCCGCGAGGTCCCAGCCGGCCCGGCGGGCACCGGCCACGTAGGCGCTCTCCAGGAAGTCCAGGACCACGGCTCGCGGGTCCGCCGCGGTCCGCACCTCCTCGTAGGGCAGCAGAGCCAGGTGGGCGCCGCGGCTGTCGATCCACCGGGCAGCGGCGGGCCGCAGCGGCTCCTCGGTCAGCCCCGG
This sequence comes from Geodermatophilus sabuli, assembly GCF_900215145.1. Taxonomy (GTDB): domain Bacteria; phylum Actinomycetota; class Actinomycetes; order Mycobacteriales; family Geodermatophilaceae; genus Geodermatophilus; species Geodermatophilus sabuli. The sequence goes on from NZ_OBDO01000005.1 coordinate 74,805, forward strand.
CGGCTCGGGGGCCGTGTAGGAGTAGAACGCCGGCTCGGGCACCTGCGCGTCGCCGAACCAGAAGCCGGCGCTGATGACCTCGTGGGAGTAGGCCTCACGGGTGACCGGGTCGACCTGCGCCGGCTGGTCCACCCGCCGGTCGGAGAAGCGGGTCACGGCCAGGTCGAGGGTGTGCCAGAAGTGGTGCACCGGGCTGGTCTTCGCGTAGCTGCGGCCGGCGAACTCCTCGAGGACCTGCGCCACCTGGCCCAGGACCAGCCAGTAGCGGGTCACCTGGTGGCGGTCGTAGGACGTGTGCTGCTCGTCCTCGGCGAACGGGGTGCGGTCGGCGAGGTCGAACGGGACGGGGACGTCGACGGTGGCCGGCAGGCCGAGCGCCGCGAGGGTGTCGAGCAGTTGCCGGTAGAAGGCCGCCACGCTCAGCCCGGGCAGCGGGAACGACGCCCGCCGTCCGTCCGAGACGGAGATCTCCAGGCGGTGGTCGACCAGGTCGAGGTCGACGGCGAACACCGGGTCGAAGCCCATCGGCCGGGTGGTCAGGCCACGGCCGGTCAGGTGGAACGGGATGTGCCACCAGTGGTTGCGTCGTGGGGCGTTGGCCAGCCGGAGCTTGCCGACGATCTGCAGGAACCGGTGCACGGTCTCCTTGGTGTCGGCCCACTCGGCGAGCGGCATGGGGGGGAAGACGGGCACGGGGATCCCTCCGTCGGGTACCGGTCGTGGCCAGCATGCAGCTCCCGGTGGCGGCGCGGTAGCCGCCACCGGGAGCCACGGTCACTGGCCGCTCTCGCCCCGGACCGCGGCGTGCGGGACGTGCTGCGCCGGGATGCTCCCGAGCCGCCCGGCCTGGAAGTCGGTGAACGCGTCCATGACCTCCTGGCGGGTGTTCATGACGAACGGCCCGTACATCGCGATCGGCTCGCGGATCGGCGCCCCACCCAGGACGACGACGTCCAGCGCCGGGGTCCGGGACTCCTGGGCGACCGCCCCTGAGACCGTGATCGTGTCGCCCGGGCCGAAGACGGCGAGCTGGCCGGTGCGCACCGGGTGCGCGTCGATGCCGACCGACCCCGCGCCGGAGAGCACGTAGACCAGCGCGTTGAAGTCCGACCGCCACGGCAGGTCGAGGGTGGCGCCGGGGGCGATCGTCGCGTGCACCATCGCCATCGGGGTGTAGGTGGAACCCGGGCCGCGGTGGCCCGCCACGTCGCCGGCGATGACCCGGAGGAAGGCGCCGGCGTCCGGGCTGGCCAGCAGCACGGACTCGTCGGCCCGCAGGTCCTGGTAGCGCGGCTCGACCCACTTCTGTGCCTTCGGCAGGTTCACCCAGAGCTGCAGGCCGTGGAACAGCCCGCCGCTGACCACGAGGTGCTCCGGCGGCCGCTCGATGTGCAGGACCCCGCCGCCGGCGGTCATCCACTGGGTGTCCCCGTTGCTGATGGTGCCCCCGCCGCCGTGGGAGTCGGCGTGCTCGAAGGTGCCGTCGAGGATGTAGGTGACGGTCTCGAAGCCGCGGTGCGGGTGCCAGGAGGTGCCCTTGGGCTCACCCGGCGCGTACTCGACCTCACCCATCTGGTCCATGTGGATGAACGGGTCCAGGTCGCGCAGGTCCACCCCGGCGAAGGCGCGACGGACGGGGAAGCCCTCGCCCTCGAACCCGGACGGCGCGGTGGTCACCGAGCGGACCCGGCGGCGCACCGTTCCCGGGGCGGGCACGGGGACGCGGGGGAGAGCGGTGGTGTCCTCGACGGTCACGGCAGGCATGCCGGCCTCCTTGATTGAGGGCTCAACTAGCGGTGACTGTAGCGCCGCCCGGGCCCGATGTCTTCCCTTCGTCCGCCGTACCCGCCGAGATCGCCGATCTCGGCGGCTCCGGCGCCTGCTCCCGCCGAGATCGGCGATCTCGGCGGGAGCACGGGCGGGCGGGTTTGGCGGACGGTCGGCGCGGTCAGGCTGCCCGGGTGGACGACGTCGCCCGCCGGCCGGGCTGCCCCAAGCACATGGTCTTCGGGCCCTGCGGCGGGGTGCGGGCCGACGAGCGCTGCGAGGTGGCCGAGCACCGCTGCGTGTTCCTCGACGAGCCCGCGCCGCCCTGGCCCGGCTCCCGGCCGGCACCCGGACCACCGCCGCCCGGCCCGTTCGACCGGGCCGGCACCCGCCCCTTCGTCCTCGCCGACCTGAGCGTGCCGCCGTTCGACCGGGCCGCGCTGCGCCGTGTCGTCCGGGTGCTCGGGCCGGTGTCCGACGGTCTGCTGGCCGGTGAGCACGCCAACCGCCCCGACCTCCCGCCGAGCCTGCTGGCCGCCGAGGTGCTCGCGGCCGGCGGCCGGCCCTGGACGACGCTGGCCTGCCGCGACCGCAACCGCGTGGTGCTCGAGCAGGAGATCGCCGGGCTGTCCACCGTCGGGGTCGACGCGGTCCTCTGCGTGACCGGGGACGCCCGCGGCCCCGACGTCCGGCCTGGGGCCACCCAGGTCTTCGACCTCGACGGCCCGCGGCTGACCGCCCTCGCCACGGAGGCCGGACTGCCGGTCGCGGTCCCGGAGGCGCCGGCCGCGCCGCCGGTGCACCTGCGCCCGGCGCGGGTCGCCGGCAAGCAGCGGGCCGGCGCGCAGGTGTGCGTGCTCAACCACGTCCGGACGCCGGCGCAGGTCGCGGAGTTCGTCGCCGCCGCCCGGGCCGCCGGTGCGACGCTGCCGTTCGTCGCCGCGGTCGCGGTCTACACCGACGAGCGCTCCGCGCGGGTGCTGCAGCGCTTTCCCGGCCTCCAGGTGGACGACGACGCCGTGGAGCGGGTGCTGGCGGCACCCGACCCGCGGTCGGCCGGGATCGCCGCGGCCGTCGAGGAGGCGCGGGCGCTGCTCGCCGTCCCCGGGGTGGTGGGGGTCAACCTCTCGGGGGCGGCGTCGTCGGCCGGGGCGGACGCCGGCGCGCAGGTCAAGGCCGAGGTCGCCGCCACGATCAGGGAGAGGGCCGCATGAGCGAACTGGAGAGCGAGGCGATGGAGGCCGAGTTCGGCACCGTCGCCCGGTGGACCGAGGAGGCGGTCCGCGCGCTCGGGCCCGGGTACGCCGTCCCGGCCGGGTGCCGGGGCAGCGGTAGCGAGGGCGCGTTGCGCTGGCTGGCCGACCGCCTGGCCCTGGGGCCCGGCAGCCGGGTGCTCGACGACGGCGCCGGTGTCGGCGGGCCGGCCGGTTGGCTGGCCGCCGAGCGCGGGATCCGCGCGGTCTGCGCCGAGCCGATGCACGCCGCCGCGGGCGCCGCCGCCCGGCTCTTCGGCCTGCCGTCGGTGACCGCCCTCGCCCAGCAGCTGCCGTTCGCCGACGACACCTTCGACGCCGCCTGGTGCCTCGGGGTGCTGTGCACGACCACGCAGAAGGCGGAGGCGCTGGCCGAGCTGCGGCGGGTGCTGCGCGACGGCGGCCGGCTGGGCCTGCTGGTGTTCGTGGCCGACCGCCCGCTGCCCCCGCCACTGCCCGAGGGCAACGAGTTCCCCACCGAGCCCGAGCTGCGCGGCCTCCTCGCCGCGGCCGGCCTGCGGCTGGCCGAGACCGCGGCCGCCGACCTCGGCGACAGCCCGGCCGAGTGGTCGCAGCGCGCCGACGTGGTGGACGACGAGGTGGCTCGCCGGCACGGGGCGGACCCGCGCTGGGCCGAGGCGCAGGAGCAGTCGCGCCGGGTCGGCCGGCTGCTGTCCGACGGCGCGCTGCGGGCCTGGCTCGGCGTGGCCACCGCGGAACCCCGCGCCGACCTGCGTCGAGACGCGCGCGACACGTAGCGGAACCGTCGGCCTGCTGCGTGCGCTGGGGCTGCCCGCGCGGTACGTCTCCGGGTACCTGCACCCCGAGCGGGAAGCCGGCGTCGGGCCGACCGTCACCGGTGAGAGCCACGCCTGGGTGGAGTGGTGGGACGGCGGCTGGTGCAGCGTCGACCAGACCAAGTCCGTCGAGGTCGCCCACCCTCACCGCCCGCAGGCGCAGGGCGGCCACCTGGCGCGGACCGAGCGAGCAGCGTGGTCCGGGCTTGCGACGTCCTCGCGGGCCACGTGTGACGACGCCCGCCGCCGGGGGGCGCGGCCGGGCCCCTGCGCCGAGCACCGGGTCCGGCTGCCCGGGCCGCTGCGGGATACTGGCGGTGATGAGCGCACCCCTCAACCTGGTCAACCTCGAGCGGGTGCAGAAGGCGCACGGCACGACCGTGCTGCTCGACGACGTCTCGCTCGGGATCGCCGCCGGTGAGCGGATCGGCGTGGTGGGCCGCAACGGCAGCGGCAAGTCCACGCTGCTCGGCGTCCTGACCGGCCGCGAGGAGCCCGACACCGGCCGCGTCACCCGCCGGAGCGACCTGGCCATGGGCGTGCTCGACCAGTCCGGCACCCTCCCGCCGGGTGCCACGGTCCGCGACGTCGTCCTGCCGCCCAGTCTGTTCGCCGCCGAGCACGAGTGGGCGGCCGACCCCGCGGTGCGCAGCGTGCTGACCGGCCTGGAGCTGGACCGGCTGGGCCTGGACTCGCCGGTGGCCCCGATGTCCGGCGGTGAGCGTCGCCGGGTGGCGCTGGCCGCCCAGCTGATCCGGCCGCTGGACCTGCTCGTGCTCGACGAGCCGACCAACCACCTCGACGTCGAGGGCGTCGCCTGGCTCGCCGACTACGTCAAGCGCCGGGTGGGTGCGCTGGTCGTCGTCACCCACGACCGGTGGTTCCTCGACGAGGTGTGCACCACGACGTGGGAGGTGGCCGACGGCGCGGTGCACGCCTACGAGGGCGGGTACGCGGCCTACACGCTGGCCCGCGCCGAGCGGGCGCGGATCGCCGCGGTCACCGAGGAGCGCCGGCTCAACCTGGTCCGCAAGGAGCTGGCCTGGCTGCGCCGCGGGCCGCCCGCGCGCACCAGCAAGCCGCGGTTCCGCATCGAGGCCGCCCAGGCGCTGATCGCCGACGAGCCGCCGGCGCGCGACTCCATGGCGCTGGCCGGCTTCGCCGCCCGCCGCCTGGGCAAGACGGTCTACGACGTCGAGGACGTCGACTACGCGGTGCGGACCGATGAGGGCCCGCGCACCCTGTTCGCCGACCTCACCTGGCACGTCGGCCCCGGGGACCGGATCGGCATCGTCGGGGTCAACGGCGCGGGCAAGACGTCGCTGCTGCGGCTGCTGGTCGGCGAGACCGAACCCGACCGCGGCCGGGTGGTGCGCGGCCAGACCGTGGCGCCGGCCTACCTCTCCCAGCACGTCACCGAGCTGCCACCGGGGTCCCGGGTGCTCGAGGCCGTGCAGGAGGTCGCCCGCATCGCGCGGATCGGCAACCAGGAGATCTCGGCGTCCTCGCTGGCCGAGCGGTTCGGCTTCCCGGCGTCCCGGCAGTGGACGCCGGTCGGCGACCTCTCCGGCGGTGAGCGCCGGCGGCTGCAGCTGCTGCGGCTGCTCATGGCCGAGCCCAACGTGCTGCTGCTCGACGAGCCGACCAACGACCTGGACATCGACACGCTCACCGCGCTCGAGGACCTGCTGGACAGCTTCCCGGGCACGGTGCTGGTGGTCAGCCACGACCGGTACTTCGTCGACCGGGTGTGCGACTCGGTGGTCGCGCTCATGGGCGACGGCTCGCTGGCCGCCCTGCCCGGTGGCGTGGAGGAGTACCTGGTGCGGCGGGCGGCGGGGGAGGCCCAGCTGTCGACGTCCGCCGGGACGGCCGGCTCCGCCGGGACGGCGGGGTCCGCCCCGGCCGCGGGGGCCGCTCCGGCCCGCTCGTCCGGTGACGTGCGGGCCGCCCGCAAGGAGGCGGCCCGCCTGGAGCGGCGGCTGGAGAAACTCACCGCCGAGGAGGAGCGGCTGCACGGCCAGCTCGCCGCCGCGGCCACCGACCACGCCAGGGTGCTGGAGCTCGACGAGCGACTGCGGGCGGTCCTCGCGGAGAAGGACCAGGTGGAGAGCGACTGGCTGGAGGCCGCGGAACTCGCCGAGGGCTGAACGGGTACCGGGGGTCCCATCCGGGGGCTCGTGCTCTGCCCACGGTGCTGGGCAGAGCACGAGCCCCGGAGCGAGGGTGTGCGGGTCAGGCGGCGGGGCGCTCGGCGCGGCGGCGGGCGATCATCCGCAGGCCGACGACGACCGTCGGGACGGCCCCGACGAGGGCGAACCCGGCGTGGGGCAGCGGCGAGAAGGCCACCGCCATCGAGGCGGCGATGCCGGCGACAGCCGGGGCCAGCAGCCACCACCCGGTCACGCCGGCGCGGGCCAGGCCGACGTACACGACCAGCGGCCCGACGATGCCGAACAGCGTCAGGATGCCGACCACGCCGACCGCCGCGTTGCCGCCCACGCTGTCGTAGAGGGCCAGGGCCAGGGCCGCGGCCGGGTCCAGCGTCCGACCGATCGCGGCGGTCCAGTAGTCATAGAGCACGAACCCGGTCACCGTGACCAGGCCGACGGCGGACATCAGGGCCCCGACGATCGTCGCGACGCGTCCGCGGCGGCCCCGCACCAGCGCCGGGGCGGCCAGCCAGGCCAGGGCCATGTTCCCGTAGTGCAGCAGCATCGCCGACAGCGTCGTCCGGCCCTCGTCGCGGGCCAGGGCCTCGATGTAGTCGGCAGCGGCCATGGAGTCCTGCGGCGGCGAGGTCGCCATGCCGGCCACGTAGAGCAGCGATCCGGCGATGAGGGCGCCACCGGCGATCGGCAGCATCAGCGAACCGGCCGAGCGAGCGGTCGTCGCGGCGGTCGTCGGGGTGGGTCGTCGTCCTGCTCGACGTCCGCATGCCGGGCGTGGACGGCCTCGAGGCCGCCCGCCGGCTGGCCGCCACCGACCTGCCGACCCGCATCATCGTGCTGACCACGTTCGACGAGGACGAGGACGAGTACGTGGCCGCGGCGCTGCGGGCCGGGGTCAGTGGGTTCCTGCTCAAGGTGGCCCCGCCGGAGGACCTCGTCGCCGCGGTGCACACCGTCGCCGCCGGGCAGGGGCTGCTCGACCCGGCGGTCACCCTGCGGGTGATCGAGCACTTCGCCGCGGCGCCCGCGCCCGACCCCGAGCGGACCGGCGCGCTGGCCCAGCTCACCGAGCGGGAGACCGACGTCCTCGCGCTCGTCGCCACCGGTCTCACCAACGCCGAGATCGCCGCCCGGCTGTACCTGGGCGAGGCGACGGTCAAGACGCACGTGAGCCGGTTGCTGCTCGAGCTGGGCCTGCGCGACCGGGTCCAGGCGGTCGCCTTCGCCTACGAGAGCGGCCTGGTCACGCCCGGCAGGTGATCGAAGGACCCGCTGCCCCGCCGCTCGCCGGCTCGCGGCGGGCCCCTGCAGCGCGGCCGAGCCGGGATGCCCTCCCGGGTAGACTCCCCAGTACCGCCGGCCGTCGACGACCGACGTCAGTGGTCCCCGAGCCGCCCCTCCGACTCCCGGGAGACCCGTGCTAGTTCTGCTGCTCCTCCACCTGCTCGCCGGCGTGCTCGCGCCCGTGTTCGTGCGGTGGTGGGGGCGGCAGGCGTTCCTGGTCCTCGCCCTGGTGCCGGCCGCCGGCTTCGTCTGGACCCTCGCCCAGCTGGGCGCCGTCCTCGGCGGGGAGGACGTCTCCGAGACGGTGCCGTGGATCCCGGCCCTCGACCTCGACGTCGCCCTGCGGCTGGACGCGCTCGCGCTGGTCTTCGCCGCGCTGGTCACCGGGGTCGGCGCCCTGGTGTTCGTCTACTGCGCCCGCTACTTCGCCCCCGACGACGAGGGTCTCGGCCGGTTCGCCGGGTCGCTCACCGCCTTCGCCGGCTCCATGCTCGGCCTCGTCCTCGCCGACGACCTGCTGCTCCTGTACGTCTTCTGGGAGCTCACCACCGTCTTCTCCTTCCTGCTCATCGGCGGCTCCGGACGGCGGCTGGCCGCGCGCCGGGCCGCGTCGCAGGCCCTCATCCTCACCACCGCCGGCGGGCTCGCCATGCTCGTCGGGCTGATCCTGATCGGGCAGGCCAGCGGCTCCTACCTCCTGTCGGAGGTCGTCGCCGACCCCGGCACCGGCTCGGGCATGGTCGCCGGGACGGCGCTGGTGCTGGCCGGGGCGGTGACCAAGTCGGCGATGGTCCCGTTCCACTTCTGGCTGCCCGCCGCGATGGAGGCGCCGACGCCGGTCAGCGCCTACCTGCACGCCGCGGCGATGGTGAAGGCCGGCATCTACCTCGTCGCCCGGCTGGCCCCCGGCTTCGCCGACGTCCCCGGGTGGCGGCCGGTCGTGCTCGGCCTCGGGCTGGCCACGATGCTGGTCGGCGGCTACCGCTCGCTGCGGCAGAACGACCTCAAGCTGCTGCTGGCCTTCGGCACCGTCAGCCAGCTGGGCTTCCTCCTGGTGCTCGTGGGCGCCGGCAGCCAGGAGCTGGCCGCCGCCGGGCTGGCGATGACCATCGCGCACGCCCTGTTCAAGTCCACGCTCTTCCTCACCGTCGGCGTCATCGACCACGCCACCGGCACCCGCGACCTGCGGAGGATCTCCGGGCTGGGCCGGCGGCTCCCGGTGCTCGCCGGCATCGGGTTGCTCGCCGGCGCCTCGATGGCCGGGGTCCCCCCGCTGTTCGGGTTCGTCGGCAAGGAGGCGGCCTTCACCGCGCTGTGGGAGGGCGGGCTGGCCTCCCGCGCGGCGGCGGCGTTCGAGCTCACCGGGTTGGTCGTGGGCTCGGTGCTCACCGCCGCCTACACCTTCCGCTTCCTCTGGGGCGCCTTCGCCGGCAAGCGCGGCGTCCCCGACACCGTGCCGGAGCACCCGCCGGGACCGCTGTTCCTCGCCGCGCCTGCGGTGCTGGCCCTCGCCGGGCTGGTCGCCGGGCCGGCCAGCCCGCTGCTCGAACCGGTGGTCGGGGCCTATGCCGAGACACTGCCCCTGCTCGCCCCCGAGTACGAGGAGCTGGCGCTGTGGCACGGCCTGCAGCCGGCGCTCGCACTGACCGCGGTCAGCCTGCTGGGCGGCGCCGCGCTGTTCGCCGTCCGTGTCCCGCTGAACCGGCTGCAGCGCCGGATCGCGGTCGGGGCCTCGGCCGACGAGGGCTACTGGAACGTCGTCCAGGGCATCGACCGGCTCTCCGTGCTCGTCACCGGCACCACGCAGCGCGGCTCGCTGCCCGCCTACCTGGGCACGATCCTCGTCGTCGTCCTGGCGCTGCCGGGCACGCTCCTGCTGACCCGGGCGCCGTGGCCGGTGGAGTGGCGGGCCTGGGACACCCCGGTGCAGGCGATGGTCGGCGTCGTCGTGATCACCGCGGCGCTGCTGGCGCTGCGCATCCGGCAGCGGCTCTCGGCGGTCCTCGTCGTCGGCGTCACCGGGTACGGGTGCGCGGTCCTGTTCGTGCTGCACGGGGCGCCGGACCTCGCGCTCACCCAGTTCCTCGTCGAGACGCTCACGCTCGTCGTCTTCGTCCTCGTGCTGCGCAAGCTGCCCAAGGACATCACCGAGCGGCACCGGCCCCGCGAGCGCGCGGTCCGCGGGGTCATCGCGGTCGCCGTCGGGGCGTTCATGGCCGCCGTGGGGGCGGTCGCGCTGTCCGCGCGCACCGCGACGCCGGTCTCGGTGGCCTACCCCGAGGCGGCGTACGACTTCGGCGGGGGCAAGAACATCGTCAACGTGACCCTGGTCGACATCCGCGCCTGGGACACCCTCGGCGAGATCTCCCTGCTCGTCGTCGCCGCGACCGGCGTGGCCAGCCTGGTGTTCCTCCGCGGGCGCACCGGCGGGGTCGAGCGCATCACCAGCTCCGCGCTGGCGGCCCGGCGCCGGCGCAGCGGCCGGGCACCGCGGGACCGCTGGCTGGCCGCCACCGCGATCCTCGACCCGGCCCGGCGCTCCGTGGTGCTCGAGGTGATCACCCGGATCCTGTTCCACACGATCATGGTGTTCTCGCTCTACCTGCTCTTCTCCGGGCACAACGAGCCCGGCGGCGGCTTCGCCGGCGGCCTGGTCGCGGGGCTCGCCCTCGTGCTGCGCTACCTCGCCGGTGGCCGCTACGAGCTGGGTGAGGCCGCCCCGGTCGCCCCCGGCCTGCTGCTCGGCGCCGGCCTGCTGTTCGCCGGTGGCACCGGGGTGGGCGGTCTGCTGCTGGGCGCCGAGGTGCTGCAGACGGCGATCCTCGAGGTCGACCTGCCCGTGCTCGGCCACGTCAAGCTCGTGACCTCGCTGTTCTTCGACATCGGCGTCTACCTCATCGTCGTGGGCCTCGCCCTCGACGTGCTGCGCAGTCTGGGCGCCGAGCTGGACCGGCAGGAGGACGAGGAGGACCCGATCGAACTGACCCCCGGAGAAGTGGTGGTCCGATGACCCCGACCGTCGTGCTGCCGGTGATCATCGGCGGCCTGTACGCGGCGGGGGTGTACCTGCTCCTCGACCGCAGCCTGACCCGCGTGCTGCTGGGCTTCCTGCTGATGGGCAACGCCACCAACCTGCTGGTGCTGTCGGCCGGCGGTCCCGCGGGACTCGCGCCGATCCTCGGCTACTCCGAGCCGGAGGAGATGTCCGACCCGCTGCCCCAGGCACTGATCCTCACCGCGATCGTCATCACCTTCGGCGTCTCGGCGTTCGTGCTCGCGATGATCCACCGCTCCTGGCGGCTGGTGCACCAGGAGGTCGTCGGCACCGACGAGGAGGACCGCCGCGTCGCCGCCCGCTCGGCCACCGACGCCGACGAGCTCGACCCCGACGAGCTGGACCCCGCGGACCGTGCGGCCGGCCACGCCGACAGCCTGCACACGCCCGAGGCCGACGACCTGGGCGCGGACGACGTCGACCTGCCCGCGGTGACGGGCGCCCGGTGACCAGCGTCCTCGCGCCGCTGCCGGTCCTGCTGCCGCTCCTCGGCGCGGCCGCGGCGCTGCTGACCTCGGGTCACCCGCGGTCCCAGCGCATCCTCAGCATCGCCGTCCTCACCGCGGTGCTCGCGGTCTCGGTGACCCTGCTGCTCATCGCCGACGCCGACGGCGCCACCTCGGTCGCCGTCGGCGGCTGGCCCGTCCCGCTCGGCATCGTGCTGGTCGTCGACCGGCTGTCGGCGCTGATGCTGGTGGTCGCCTCCACCGTGGCCCTCGGCGTCCTCGTCTTCGCCGTCGGCCAGGGCGCCGCCGACGGGCAGGAGGACACCCCGCTGTCGATCTTCCACCCGACGTTCCTCGTCCTGGTGGCCGGCGTGAGCAACGCCTTCCTCGCCGGCGACCTGTTCAACCTCTACGTCGGGTTCGAGATCCTGCTCATGGCCTCCTACGTGCTGCTGACCCTCGGCGGCACGGCCCCGCGCATCCGGGGCGGCATCACCTACGTCATCGTCAGCCTGACCAGCTCACTGGTCTTCCTCGCCGCGATCGGCCTCGTCTACGCCGCGACCGGCACGGTCAACATGGCCGACCTCGCGGTGCGCCTGGGCGAGCTGCCCGAGGGCACCCAGGTGCTGCTGCAGTCGATGCTGCTCATCGCCTTCGGCATCAAGGCCGCGGTGTTCCCGCTCTCGGCCTGGCTGCCCGACAGCTACCCGACGGCGCCGGCGCCGGTCACCGCGGTGTTCGCCGGTCTGCTCACGAAGGTCGGCGTCTACGCGATCATCCGCACCCAGACCCTGCTGTTCCCCGACGGGGCCCTCGACGACCTGCTGATGTGGGCGGCGCTGGCGACGATGCTGGTCGGCATCCTCGGCGCGGTGGCGCAGACCGACCTGCGGCGGCTGCTGTCGTTCACCCTGGTCAGCCACATCGGGTACATGGTGTTCGGCATCGCCCTGGGGACGACGGCCGGGCTGGCCGGTGCCGTCTTCTACGTCGCCCACCACATCGCCATCCAGACCACGCTGTTCCTCGTGGCCGGGCTGGTCGAACGCCAGGGCGGGACCACCTCGGTGGACAAGCTCGGCGGGCTGGCCCGGCGCTCGCCGCTGCTGGCGGTGCTGTTCTTCGTGCCGGCGATGAACCTGGCCGGCATCCCGCCGCTGTCGGGCTTCATCGGCAAGCTCGGACTGCTGCACGCCGGCGTCGCCGAGGGCAGCTCGATGGCCATGGCGCTGGTCGTCGGCGGGGTGGTCACCAGCCTGCTCACCCTGCTGGCCATCGCCCGCGTCTGGACCCGCGCCTTCTGGCGGCCCCCGACGCAGGCGCCGGCCGACGACACCGCCGCCGCGGCCGCCGCCGACGCCGGGTCCGGCGGCGGCAGCACCCCGGACGGCGGCCCGTCCGGGAACGGTGGCCCGTCCCCGGACGGCGACGGGACGGGCAGTCCCTTCCAGGCGGCGTGGCGCCGGCACACGCGGGTGGCGACCGCCGCCGAGCCGGACCTGCCACCGGCCGCCGCCAGCACCCGCGCCCTGCGCCCGCTACCCGCGACGATGGTGGCGGCCACCGCGGGGCTCGCCGCGGTGACCGTCGCGCTCACCGGCCTGGCCGGCCCCCTCTACGGCATCGCCGACCGCGCCGCCGAGGACCTCCTGGACCGCACCCCGTACATCTCCACGGTCCTCGGCCCGGAGGAGACCCCGTGAGCGTGGAGCCGGCCGCCACCCGGCTGCGGCACCAGGTCCCGCTGGTCATCTGGCTGGTCCTGGTCTGGATCCTGCTGTGGGGCACCTGGTCCTGGGCCAACGTCATCAGCGGGCTGCTCGTGGCGCTGGCCGTGCTGGTGTTCCTGCCGCTGCCCCACGTCGTCGGCGGGGTGCGGGTGCGTCCGGTGCCGCTGCTGGTCTTCTTCGGCCACTTCGCCGCCGACCTGCTCGTCTCCGCCGCGCAGGTGGCCTGGATCGCGGTGCGGCCGGGCGGCGTCCGGCAGGCGGCGATCGTGCGGGTGCAGCTGCGCACCGACTCCGACCTGATCCTGACGATGGTGGCCGAGGCGACCTCGCTGGTCCCCGGCTCGCTGGTGCTCGACCTGGACCGGGAGGAGCGGCTGATCACCGTGCACCTGCTGCACGTGGACGACGAGGCGGCCGTGGCCCGTGAGAAGGAGGACGTCCTGCGCACCGAGACCCGGCTGGTGCGGGCGATCGGCTCGGCCGCCGACCTGGCGGCGCTGGAGGCGGCCGCATGATCGTCGTGGGGTACGTGCTGTACACGCTGATCGGCGGGGGCGCGCTGCTGGCGCTGGCCCGGCTCGCGCTGGGCCCGTCGCTGCTGGACCGGGTGGTCGCCACCGACACGCTGCTGGTGATCATCTCTGCCGGCCTGGCGGTGTACGCCGCGCTCGAGCGGGACCCGACAGTGGTGCCGGTGCTGGTCGTCGTCTCGTTGCTGGCCTTCGTCGGGACGGTGTCGATCGCCCGCTACGTCGGCGGGATGCTCGTGCGCGCCCGCACCCCCGACGGCCGGGACCTCGGCCTGCCGGTGGCCGCCGAGGAGAGGGAGGGGGGCTCGTGAGCGGGCCGGCCGACGTCCTCGCGATCGCCTGCCTGCTGGCCGGCGCGCTGCTCTGCCTGACCGCCGGGCTGGGGCTGGTGCGCTTCCCCGACGTCCTCACCCGGATGCACGCCGGCACCAAGCCGCAGGTGCTCGGCGTGCTGCTGGTCATGGTCGGCGGGGCGATCCGGCTCAACGGCTGGTCGGCCACCTGGATGCTGCTGCTCGTCGCGGTCTTCCAGCTGCTCACCGCCCCGGTGTCCGCGCACATGATCAGCCGGGTGGCCTACCGCCGCCGGCACGTCCGCCGCGACCTGCTGCTCGTCGACGAGCTCGGCGACGGCAGCCACCAGGACACCGTCTACCGGGGGGACGAACCGGGTGACGCGCCACCGGAGCACCCACCGAGGTCGGTCCCCGGCGGGTGATCCCCCGCCGGGCGTGATCCCCCGCGGGGGCGACGAGCGGCCGGCTCAGCCGAGCTGGCCCAGCCAGAACGGCAGGCCCTGGTCGTCCCGGCAGTACGCCGACAGGCCGTAGGACTGCCGCTCGATCTCGCCGGCCTGCCCGCCGGCGGTGCGGACCGCGGCGACGGCGACCTCGATGTCGTCCACGGCGTACATCGGCACGGCCCCGAGGTCGACCACCTGGCCGCCGTGCAGGCCGACCATCGGCGTCTGGCCCGGCGCCTCCCAGCCGTCCTCCACCCGCCCGGGGCCCATCGACCAGCCGAGCACCGCCTCGTAGAAGTCGCGGGCGCGGGCGCCGTCGGGCACGCGGAGGGTCAGGTAGACGGTGTCCCCGGGGTGGACCGGCGGGCGTGCCGCGACCGGCGACGGGGCCGGCGTCTGCAGCATCCAGCGGTGCCCGAACGGGTCGAGCACGACGCCGATGCGCCCGTACGGCGCGTCGGACGGCTCGCGCTCGACGGTCGCCCCGGCCGCGACGGCGCGCGCCACGGCGTTGTCGACGTCGGGCACCGACAGGTGCAGGGAGACGCTGACCCGGCCGTGGTCCGGCCCGCTCAGCCCGAGCTCCGGGTACTCGTCGGCGAGGTAGAGCACCGCGCCGCCCACGTCGAGCTCGGCGTGCCCGATGCGGTCGTCGTCGGAGACGTACGGGTCACCCACCACCCGGGCGCCGAGCGCGTCGGCGTACCAGGACATCGCCGCGCGGGCGTCACGGACGGCGAGGTAGGGGATCAGCTGGGACATCGGGGCACCTCCGGCTGGATCGGTGGTCGGGGTGGGGACGGCGACCGACTGTCGGGCGAGCAGGGCACGGCGCAGCCGGTCGCGGAGCTCGGCGGCGAAGCGGGGATCGGGGTCGACCGGCGTCGGGGGCCGGCGCAGGGCCCGGAAGGGCCGCTCAGGATCGGTCACCGGGCACCTCCCGTGGACTCGTAGGCGCGACGGAAGGCGGTGCGGGCGCGGACCAGCAGCGCCTCGGTGGCGTGCACGGTGCGGCCCAGGAGTGCGGCGACCCGCGGCACGGGCAGGTCGTCGACGTAGCGGAGGGTGAGCGCGGCCCGGTGCTGTGGGCTGAGCTGCTCGAGCACCTGCTCGGTGCGCAGGGCGTCGAGCTCGACGTCCCACGGGTCCTCGGCCCGGTCCGCCTCCTGGAGCAGGTGCAGGCTGCGCTGCTCGCGCTCCCGCCGCCGCCAGTGGTCGACCAGCTTGTGCCGGGCGGTGCCGATCAGCCACGGCACCGTGACCGGGGTGCCGCCACCGGCCTGCGCCTGGACGGCAGCGAGGAAGGTCTCGGCGGTGAGGTCCTCGGCGAGCGCCCGGTGGCCGCAGCGGGCGAGCAGGTAGCCGTACACCTCGGGCAGCGCCCGGTCGTAGAGGGACAGCAGCCCGGGGTCGGGCGGTGGTGCCACCGCGCGCGACCCCGGGCTGCTGCTCACACCCCTCCGTCGTCCGGGCTCGGGGTTCTCCGACGCCCTCACCCGGACTTCCTACTACCGCTGGGCCCGGTTCACCGCCGAGACGACCGCGCGCAGCGATGCGCTGACGATGTTCGGGTCGATCCCCACGCCCCACAGCACC
This sequence comes from Geodermatophilus sabuli, assembly GCF_900215145.1. GTDB lineage: Bacteria > Actinomycetota > Actinomycetes > Mycobacteriales > Geodermatophilaceae > Geodermatophilus > Geodermatophilus sabuli. The sequence continues at coordinate 90,179 of NZ_OBDO01000005.1, forward strand.
CGGTCGCCCACGGCGCACTCGACGTAGGCCGCCGCCCGGGCGTCGCCGCCGGCGGACATGGCGTGCTCGGCGTAGTCGAGCACCCGGACGTCGACGTCGACGGACCTCAGGGCGTCGACGAACGCGGCGATCGGCCCGTTGCCACGGCCCTCGACCGTGACCGGGACGCCGTTGTCGGTGAGCTCGACGACCATCTCGTCCAGCTGGTCGCCGTGCGCGGTGTGCCGGTGACCGGCCAGGGCGAAGCGGCCCCACGGCGCGTCGGGGTCCGGCAGGTACTCGCTGGAGAAGGCCGCCCACATCTGCCGGGCGGTCACCTCGCCGCCCTCGTCGTCGGTGTGCCGCTGGACGACGGCGCTGAACTCGATCTGCAGCCGGCGAGGCAGGTCCAGGTGGTTCTCGGTCTTCATGATGTAGGCGACGCCGCCCTTGCCGGACTGGCTGTTCACCCGGATCACGGCCTCGTAGCTGCGGCCGACGTCCTTGGGGTCGATGGGCAGGTAGGGCACCGCCCAGGGCATGTCATCGACCGGCTTCTCCGCCGCCCGGGCGTCGGCGGCCAGGGCCTTGAATCCCTTGTTGATCGCGTCCTGGTGGGAGCCGGAGAAGGCCGTGTAGACCAGGTCGCCGCCGTAGGGGTGCCGCTCGTGCACGCCCAGCTGGTTGCAGTACTCGACGGTGCGGCGCACCTCGTCGATGTCGGAGAAGTCGATCTGCGGGTCGATGCCCTGGCTGAACAGGTTCAGGCCCAGGGTGACCAGGTCGACGTTGCCGGTGCGCTCGCCGTTGCCGAACAGACAACCCTCGATGCGGTCGGCGCCGGCGCGGTGACCCAGCTCGGCGGCGGCGACGGCGGTGCCGCGGTCGTTGTGCGGGTGCAGGCTGAGCACGACGGCGTCGCGGCGGCCCAGGTTGCGGTGCATCCACTCGATCTGGTCGGCGTAGACGCTGGGCTCGGCCATCTCCACGGTGGCCGGCAGGTTGATGATCGTCGGCCGGTCCGGGGTGGGCTCCCAGACGTCGGTGACGGCGTTGCAGACCTCGACGGCGAAGTCCAGCTCGGTCCCGGTGAAGGACTCCGGCGAGTACTCGAAGTGGATATCGGTGCCGGTCATCTGCTCGGCCAGCTTGCGCACGACCTGCGCGCCGTGGACGGCGATGTCGACGATGCCGGCGCGGTCGGAGTCGAACACCACCCGCCGCTGCAGGGTGGACGTCGAGTTGTACAGGTGGACGATGGCCTGCTTGGCGCCGCGCAGCGACTCGTAGGTGCGCTCGATCAGCTCGTCGCGGGCCTGCGTCAGCACCTGGATGGTGACGTCGTCGGGTACCAGGTCGTCCTCGATGAGCTGGCGGACGAAGTCGAAGTCGGTCTGGCTGGCCGCGGGGAACCCGACCTCGATCTCCTTGTAGCCCATGCGGACCAGCAGCTCGAACATCCGCCGCTTGCGGTCGGGCGTCATGGGGTCGATCAGCGCCTGGTTGCCGTCCCGCAGGTCGACGGCGCACCAGCGGGGGGCTGCGGTGGTGACCGTGTCGGGCCAGGTGCGGTCGGGCAGCACGACCGGGGTGAAGGGCGCGTAGCGGTGGATCGGCATGCCCGAGGGCTGCTGGGGGTGCCGGACGTGCGGGTGGTTCTCGCTCATGTTCCTGCTCACGGGGGTTCGCTCCTCTGGCGCGGGCTGGACTCAGCTCCGGTGGGGCGGTCAGCGAGCGCCGGGGACGCGCGGACTCCGCGGCGAGGGAGCCGACCTAGGAGAGGGCCTCGCCGCGGCGGGTAAGCAGGAGGCAGCCGCGCACGTGCCCACGGTAGCAGCGGATCTGGCCAGGTCGCAGCCACCGGGGCAGTCGGGCACGTGCACCGGCGGGTCGGAGCGGTCGTCGAGTCCGTCGCAGTCCGGCGCGCCGTCGCAGCGGAACAGCAGGTCGACGCCGTTCCTCGACGCCGGCGAGGAACCGCCGCTGCCGCTCCTCCGCCGCCGCGCGCGACTGCTCGGCCCGGCGTGCCGCGGGCGCTGCCCGGGCGAGTGCCACCACCGCAGCGGACGGCGACCGCGCGGCGACGGCCGACAGCGGCCGGCACCGCGCCTGACCGCGACGCGCGGCCGGCCGGAGGCTCAGAACCGGCCGGCCCGCCGCATCCGCCACGGGCGGCCGTCGGGGTCGTCGACGAGCCGGTAGACCGGCGTGGCCCACAGGCGGGTGAGCCGCGACAGCGTCTCGGCGGAGTGCACCCGCAGCCGCCCGGGCGGGCGCGGGCCGCGGCGGCCGCCGGCGTGCCAGGCGTCGAGGGCCTCGGCCCGCGACGTCAGCGTCGCGACGAACCGCTCGGGGTCCAGCAGCGCCTCGTCCTCGGCGCCGTCCGGGTCCAGGTCGCAGTGCTCCCGGCCCAGACGCAGGCGCAGGTCGCGGGCGAACACGCGGGCCCCCTCACCGTCACCGCGCGGGTCCCGGGGCTCCCGGGGATCGCGGGTCGTGTCCAGCACCGCTGAGGACAGCTCGCTGTCGTGCGTCCACGAGCGGCGGTTGAAGTTGTCGCTGCCCACGCTGGCCCACACGTCGTCGACGACGCAGACCTTCGCGTGCACGTAGACCGGCGTGCCCTCCTGGTTCTCCACGTCGAACACGTGCACCCGGTCACGCCCGGCCCGCCGGCACATCTCGATCGCCTGCCACCGCCCCACGTACTGCGGCCGCTCGGCGAACGCGCCGTCCTGGTCGGGCACCCGTGGCACCACCACGACCAGGTGCAGCCGGGGGTTGTCGCGCAGTGCCTCGGCGAACAGCCGGGCCACCTCTCCGGACCACATGTACTGGTCCTCCAGGTAGACCAGCCGGGTCGCCCGGCGAACCGCCTTCGAGTAGCCCCGCGCCACCGACCGCTCGCCGCGCGGCGCGAAGTCGTACGGCGGCCGGATCGCCGGGTAGGTCCGCAGCGTCTGCACCACGTGCGGGCCGGCCTCCGGGGGCGGGGGCAGCTGCGGGGGCAGTGGTGGCGGGTCCAGCCGGGCGTGCCGCAGCCGGTCGTGCACCCAGGCCAGCGGGTTGCCCGAGTCGGCGTTGGTCGGGTCCTCCCACCGCTCCCGGAACACCGTGTCCAGCACCGCCACCGCCGGGCCGCGCAGCATCAGCTGCACGTCGTGCCAGGGCGGCCGCTCCCCGTAGGCCCTCGCCATCGCCAGCGGCTGGGGGTCGCCGGCGTGCGTGGCGTCGTCCCGGCGGCTGTGGCACAGGTCGATCCCGCCGGCGAACGCGACGTCCCGCGACGGGTCGTCCCGGTGCCGCAGCACGACGAGCTTCTGGTGGTGGCTCCCGCCGCGGCGGACCCGCTGGTCGAGCACCACCTGCCCGCCGTCGTGCTCCACCTCGTCGTCCAGGGCGCGGTTCTCGGCGCCGCTGAAGGACATCGCGTCGATGTGCGAACGCCACACCAGCCCGCGCACGGCCACCCCGCGGCGCAGCGCCTCCTCGAACAGCTCGGCCACCGTCGGGCCGTTCTCGCGCAGCCGCTCGTCGGGGTCGCCGCGCCAGTCGGTGAACCAGAGCTGGTCGCCCTCGCCGAGTGTCTCGACCTCGGTGACCAGTCGGTCGAAGTACTCGACCCCGTGGACCAGCGGTTCGGCGAGGTTGCCCGCCGTCCAGGCGGGCAGGGCCGTGGCCGGGTTGCCCCGCTCCTCGGCCGTCAGCAGCCACCGCTCCGGATCCTCCACATGGTGATCACATCGCCCCGACCCGGGGCGCGCAAGCACGCCGGGCGCGGACGTCGGTAGCCTGTGGACCCGTGGCCCTCGTCGTCCAGAAGTACGGCGGATCATCCGTCGCCTCCGCCGCGCACATCAAGCGCGTCGCCGAGCGCATCGTGGCGGCCAAGAAGGACGGCAACGACGTCGTCGTCGTGGTCTCCGCCATGGGCGACACGACCGACGAGCTGCTGGACCAGGCAGCCCAGATCACCGACGACCCGCCCGGTCGCGAGCTCGACATGCTCCTCACCGCCGGCGAGCGCATCTCCATGGCGCTGCTGGCGATCGCGATCAACACCCACGGGTACGAGGCCCGGTCGTTCACCGGTTCGCAGGCCGGGGTGCTCACCACCTCCAGCCACGGCAAGGCGCGGATCATCGACGTCACGCCCGGCCGGCTGCGCGACGCCCTCGACGAGGGCGCGATCGTCATCGTCGCCGGGTTCCAGGGCGTCAGCCAGGACACCAAGGACGTGACGACGCTCGGCCGCGGCGGATCGGACACCACCGCGGTGGCCGTCGCCGCCGCACTGCGGGCAGACGTCTGCGAGATCTACACCGACGTCGACGGCGTCTTCACCGCCGACCCGCGGATCGTCCCGAACGCCCAGCGGCTGGACACCGTGACGTACGAGGAGATGCTCGAGCTCGCCGCCTCCGGCGCGAAGGTGCTCATGCTCCGCTGCGTCGAGTACGCCCGCCGCTACGGCATCCCGGTGCACGTCCGCAGCTCCTACTCCCAGCTCCCCGGCACGATCGTGACCGGCTCGATGGAGGACCCCACGGTGGAACAGGCCATCATCACCGGCGTCGCGCACGACCGCTCCGAGGGCAAGATCACCGTCTACGGGGTGCCCGACCGGCCCGGTGAGGCCGCGCAGCTGTTCCGCGTGCTCGCCGACGCCGAGATCAACATCGACATGATCGTGCAGAACGTGTCGACCGAGGCGAGCAAGCTCGCCGACATCTCCTTCACGCTGCCCAAGAGCGACGGCCCGGCCGCGCTGGCCGCGCTGGAGCACGTCAAGCACACCGTCGGCTACACCGACATCCGCTTCGACCAACACATCGGCAAGGTGTCGCTGGTCGGCGCCGGGATGCGCTCGCACCCCGGCGTCTCGGCGCGGTTCTTCGGCGCGCTCGCCGACGCCGGGGTCAACCTGGAGCTGATCAGCACCTCGGAGATCCGCATCTCCGTGGTGTGCCGCGACACCGAGGTGGACCTCGCCGTCCGCGCGGTGCACGACGCCTTCGACCTCGGCACGGACGAGGCCGAGGCCGTCGTCTACGGAGGGACCGGACGATGACCTCCCACGGAGCGACTCCTCGTAGCCACGGCCTGCGCGTCGGCGTCGTCGGCGCCACCGGCCAGGTCGGCGGGGTCATGCGCCAGATCCTCGCCGAGCGCGACTTCCCGATCAGCGAGCTGCGCTTCTTCGCCTCCGCCCGCTCCGCCGGCAGCACCCTGCCGTGGGGCGACGGCGAGATCACCGTCGAGGACGCCGCCACCGCCGACCCCACCGGGCTGGACGTCGCGCTGTTCTCCGCCGGCGCCACCACCTCCCGGGTGCAGGCGCCGCGGTTCGCCGAGGCCGGCGTGACCGTGATCGACAACAGCTCCGCGTGGCGGCGCGACCCCGACGTGCCGCTGATCGTCGCCGAGGTCAACCCGCACGCCCTCGGCGAGGTGCGCAAGGGCATCATCGCCAACCCGAACTGCACGACCATGGCCGCCATGCCGGTGCTCGCCCCGCTGCACGCCGAGGCCCAGCTGGTCCGGATCGTCGCCAGCACCTACCAGGCGGTCTCCGGCAGCGGGCTGGCCGGCGTCGAGGAGCTCGACACCCAGGTCAAGGCCGTCGTCGACAAGGCCGCCGAGCTGACCCACGACGGCTCGGCGGTGACCTTCCCCGAGCCGGTCAAGTACGTCCGGCCGATCGCGTTCAACGTGCTCCCGATGGCCGGCTCGCTGGTCGACGACGGCACGTTCGAGACCGACGAGGAGCAGAAGCTCCGCAACGAGAGCCGCAAGATCCTCGGCATCCCCGACCTGCGCGTGTCCGGCACCTGCGTGCGGGTGCCGGTGTTCACCGGGCACTCGCTGTCGCTGAACCTGGAGTTCGCCCGGCCGCTCTCGGTCGAACGCGCCACCGAGCTGCTGTCGGGGGCGCCGGGCGTGGAGCTCACCGGTGTCCCGACGCCGCAGCAGGCCGCGGGGCAGGACCCGAGCTACGTCGGCCGCATCCGGCAGGACCCGGGTGTCGACGACGGCCGCGGCCTGGCGCTGTTCGTCAGCAACGACAACCTGCGCAAGGGCGCCGCGCTCAACACCGTCCAGATCGCCGAGCTCATCGCCTCGTCCCGCTGACGGGTCGAGGGGCAGAAATGGCCATTTCTGCCCCTCGACCCGTCAGGGCCGGACGTTCCGCAGCGCGAAGCTGAGCGCGACCTCGACCTGGCGGATGGTCTCCTCGATGACCAGCGAGCCGTGGCCCGCGTCGAACCGGTACACCTCGTGCGGCTTCCCCAGCCGCTGCAGCTCGCCCAGGTAGTTGTCGATCTGCCGGATGGGGCAGCGGGGGTCGTTGGCCCCCGCGACCACCAGCACCGGCGCGCGGACGGCGTCGACGTAGGTGATCGGGGAGGAGCGGACGTAGACGTCACGCACCTCCTCCGGAGAGCCGCCGAACAGCGCGCGGTCGTAGGCCCGCAGGCCCTCCATCTCGTCCTCGTAGGCGGCCAGGTAGTCCGCGACCGGCACCTCGGCGATCCCCGCGGCCCAGCGCTCCGGCTGCGTGCCCAGCCCCAGGAGCGTGAGGAAGCCACCCCACGACCCCCCGGACAGCAGCGCCCGCGACGGGTCCACGAACCCCTCGGCCACCAGGGCGTCGTACACGGCGGCGACGTCCTCCAGTTCCGTGAGCCCGGGACGGCCGGTGAGGGCGTCCCGCCAGACGCTGCCGTAGCCGGTCGAGCCCCGGTAGTTGACGTGCACGACCGCGTACCCGGCGTCGACGTAGGCGGCGCGGCGGGCGCGGTAGGAGTCGTCGTCGGCGGCCTCCGGACCGCCGTGCACCAGGAACGCGGTGGCGTACGGCGCGGGCCCCGCCGGCCGGACGACGAGGGCGTGGACGTCCCCGCCCGGGCCGGGCACCCAGCGGTCCTCCACCGGGTAGGCGGCCGGCGGCTCCTCGCCCGGCGCGGCCAGCACGACCGGCCCGTCGGCCCGCCGGATCACCGGCGGGCGCTCGGCGTTGGACCAGGCCAGCTCCACCGTGCCGTCGGGGCGCGCGGTGGCCCCGCGGACGACGCCGTGGGGGGTGTCCAGCTGCTGCAGCGCCCCGGTGGCCAGGTCGTAGCGGTACAGCTCACTGCGCGCGGCGTGGTCGTGGCCCACCAGCAGCGCCGAGCCGTCGGGGTACCAGCCGGCGGTCACGTCCCCGGGCAGGTCGAGGACGATCTCGGTCTCGGTGTCGGTGCCGACGTCCCAGACCAGCAGCTCCTCCCGCCCGCGCCGCTCGTGGCCGACCAGCAGCCGCCGGTCGCCGGGCAGGGGGACGAACTCCAGCGCGTGCAGTCCGCGCCCCTCGCCGTCCCACTTCTCGGCGACCACGGCCTCGTCGGAGGCCTGCAGCACCCGCAGCGCCGGGTAGCGGGGGTCACCGTGCTCGGAGTGCGAGATGACCAGCAGGTCCTCGTCGTGGGTCAGCGCGTCGACCGAGGCGGGGTCCTCGTGCCGGTAGACCACCCGCGGCGTCCCGCCCGCCGGGGCCAGCCACAGCTCCGAGCCGTCGTCGGTGGAGCGGCCGACGGCGACCACCCGCGTGCCGATCTCCAGGCCCGCCGGGTAGGCCGGTCCGACCTCGGGGACGGCGACCCGGTCGTCGCCACCGGCGAAGGGCTGCACCATCCAGACGCCGAACTCGTCGCCGTCGGTGTCGGCGAACCACCAGATGGTCTCGCCGTCGGGGCTCAGGGTGCCGATGAGCGTGCCGTTGGCGCGGTCGGTGGCCTGCCGGTGGGCGTCGGTGGTCCGGTCCCAGGCGTACTGCTCGATGACGCCGCTGACGTCGGAGGAGTACAGGCAGCGGTGCGGGGCGTCGCGGGCCCACTCGGGCAGGCTGACCCGTGGCGCGCGGAACCGGGCCTGCCACCGGGCGGTGACCTCGGGCGGGAGGATGGCGGCGGAGGGCGTCGGCGTCTCGGGGATGATCACGCCGGACTCGGCGGCGGGCTCGGCACTCACGCGGTCTCCTCGCTGGCGCTCGTCGCCGCGTTCGTGCGGCACTGCTGTGTCATGGGGAGCTCGCGAGCTCGCTCCCTGCTCATCTTCCCCCGGCGCCGGCACCCGCCTGCGCGGCGACCCCGGGGTGCTCCACCGCGGCGTCGCGCACGTCACCGATCAGCCGCTCGAGGACGTCCTCCAGGGCCACGACGCCGACGGTGGCGCCGTCCCGGACGACGTGGCCGAGGTGGGCGCCCTGGGTGCGCATCTCGGAGAGCACGTCAGGCAGCCCGGCGTGGGGGGCCAGCGGCACCAGCGGGGTGATGAGGTCGTCGCCGATCGGCCGGTCGCGGTCGGCGTCCCCCACGCCGAGCACGTCCTTCACGTGCACGAACCCCAGCAGCGCGCCGTCCTCGCCGCGCACCGGGTAGCGGCTGAAGCCGTGCTCGGCGACGACGCCCTCCAGCCGGCGCGGCGTCGTCGCCCGGGGCACGGTCACCACGTGGTCCAGCGGCAGCAGCACCGACTCGACCTCGTGCTGCTCGAACGTCAGCGCCCCTGCGGCGAGCTCGCTGACCTCGGTACCCAGCAGCCCCTGTTTCCGGGACTGGGTGATCATCGAGCGGATCTCGGCCTCGTCGAAGCTGGCGGTCACCTCGTCGGTGGGCTGGACGCCGAAGAGCCGGACGAACGCGTTGGCCACGGTGTTGAAGAACCAGATGAACGGCTTGAGCAGCCGCACCAGCGCCGCCAGCGGTGGCCCCAGCGCGAGCGCGGCGCGGTCCGGGCCGGCGATGGTGACGTTCTTGGGCACCATCTCCCCGAGCACCATGTGCAGCACCGTCACGATCGACAGGGCGATCACCAGCGCGATCGGGTGCAGCAGCCCTTCGGGGACGCCGAGAGCCGCCATCGGCGCCTCGATGAGGTGGGCGACCGCCGGCTCGCCGACCGCGCCCAGACCCAGCGAGCACAGCGTGATGCCCAACTGCGCGCCGGCCATCATCTGGGAGACGTTGCGCATCGCGGCGAGGGTCTTGACCGCGCGCGAGGAGCCGGCGTCGGCGCGCGGCTCGATCTGGTCGACGCGGGCGGACACCAGGGCGAACTCCGCAGCCACGAAGAACGCGTTGCCCAGCAGCAGCGCGACCAGGACCAGCAGGCTGACGGCGTCGCTCATGCCGCCACCTCGACGGGCACGTCGACCCGCTCGGCGCGCACCCGCGCCACCCGCCGGCCGTCGAGGCTCTCCACGACGAGCCGGGCGCCCTCGAGGTCCACGGTGTCACCCACCTCGGGCAGCCGCTGCAGCCGCTCGGCGAGGAACCCGGCCAGCGTCTCGTAGCGGCCCTCGGGGACCGGCACCCCGGTGCGGTCGCGCACCTCGTCGGGGCGCAGCAGCCCGGACAGCAACCAGGTCTCGTCGTCGGCCCTGCGCAGCATGCGCAGCGGCCGGTCGGTCTCGTCGGAGATCTCGCCGACGAGTTCCTCCACGATGTCCTCCAGCGTCACCACGCCGTGGGTGGCGCCCCACTCGTCGACGACCACGGCGATCTGCAGGCCCTGTTCGCGGAGCAGGTCCATCAGCCGCTCCAGCTGCAGGGACGACGGGACCGCGAGCACCGGCGCGGCCAGCTCGCCGGCGGTGCGGGTGGACCGCTCCGCCTCGGGGACGGCCACGGCGTGCTTGACGTGCACCACGCCGGTGACCTCGTCGAGGTCGGCGCCGTAGACGGGGAAGCGGGACTTCCCCGACTCGACGGACACGGCGATCACGTCGGCCGCGGTGGCGCCGGCCCGCAGGGCCCACAACCGCGTGCGCGGCGTCATGACGTCGGTGGCGAACTTCTGCCGCAACGCCAGTGAGCGCTGCAGCAGCCGCGCGGCGACCGGGGAGAGGTCGCCCTCCTCGGCGGAGCGACGGGCCACGGCCGCCAGCTCGTCGGCGCCGCGAGCGGCGTCCAGCTCCTCCCGGGGCTCGATGCCCAGCCTGCGGACGATCGCGTTGGCCACCCTCTGCAGCCCGTTCACCACGGGGCCGGACACCCGGGTGAAGGCCCGCATGCCCGGGGCGACGACGGCGGCCACGGCCAGCGGGTTGGCGATCGCCAGGTTCTTGGGACCGAGCTCGCCGAGCAGCATCTGCAGCACGGTCGCCAGGGCCAGGGCCAGACCGTAGGAGACGCCGGTGACCGCGCCGTCGGACAGACCGAGGGCCTCCAGCGGGCCGTGCAGCAGGTGCCCCAGGGCGGGCTCGGCGAGGTACCCGACGACCAGCGTGGTGAGGGTGATCCCCAGCTGGGCGGCCGACAGCTGGGTGGACAGCGAGCGCAGCGCCTTCACCACCCCGTGAGCGCGCCGGTCCCCGCCGGCCGCGGCCTCCTCGACCCGGCCGCGGTCCACGGTGGTCAGGGAGAACTCGGCGGCCACGAAGAAGCCGGTCAGCGCGGTCAGCGCCACGGCGGCGAGGAGGAGCAGCCACTCGGTCATCGCTCTCCCCGGTGCCCCGGCGGCGAGCCGCCGAACCCCGGACACCCGGCACCCGACCCGGGAGACGACTCAGGGGCCGCCTCGCGGCGGCCCCTGAGCACTGGTCGGGGTGACAGGATTTGAACCTGCGACCTCGTCGTCCCGAACGACGCGCGCTACCAAGCTGCGCCACACCCCGAGGTACGCGTCGAGTCTAGCCGACGCCGATCTCAGGCCTGACGGGCGGTCAGGGTGAGGAGCGTCGCCTCCGGGGGGCAGGCGAAGCGGGCCGGTGCGTAGGGGCTCGTGCCCAGGCCCGCGGACACGTGCAGCCAGGTGCCGGAGGGCTGCTCCGGCGTCGCCTCGGCCCAGCGGTGCAGCCAGCGGACCCGGTCGCGGTCGATGCCGCAGTTGGTCACCAGCGCGCCGTAGAGCGGGATGCGCAGCTGCCCGCCGTGGGTGTGGCCGCAGAGCAGCAGGTCGTAGCCGTCGGCGGCGAACCGGTCGAGCACGCGGGGCTCGGGGGAGTGGGCCAGCCCGATCCGCAGGTCGGCGGCGGCGTCGGCGGGCCCGGCGATCTCGTCGTAGCGATCCCGGCGGATGTGCGAGTCGTCCACGCCGCCGAACAGGATCCGCCGGCCGCGCACGACCAGCTCACCGGTGGCGTTGGTGAGGTCCAGCCAGCCGCGGCGGGTCAGGCCGTCGCGCAGGTCCCGCCACGGCAGCGGGTCGCCGTGCACCCGCTTGTGGTGGCGCTTGAAGTACTTGAGCGGGTTCTTAGGCTTCGGCGCGAAGTAGTCGTTGCTGCCCAGGACGAAGGCGCCGGGCAGCTCCAGCAGCGGCTCCAGCGCCCGCAGGGTGCCCGGGACGGCGTCGTTCCCGGCCAGGTTGTCGCCGGTGTCGACGACCAGGTCCGGCTCGAGGGCGGCCAGCGAGGCCACCCACGCCTGCTTCGACCGCTGGCCCGCGGTCATGTGCAGGTCCGACAGGTGCAGCACCCGCAGCGGCTCTGCGCCCGGTGGGAGCACCGGGACGTCGAAGCGGCGCAACGTCCAGCGGTTGCGCTCGTAGAGGGAGGCGTAGGCGATCCCGGCGGTCGCCGACGCGAGGACGGCGGAGGGGACGGCGGTGGTCGCGCGCACGGGAGCCCAGGGTACGGGGGCACCGGTCGGGCCCGCCGTGCCAGGCTGGGACCCGACCGAGTGTGCGGGGTCACCAGTGGAGACAGCGCTGTCGGGCACGACACCGACGAGCGCCAGCGAGGAGGATCTCGTCGTGCCCGACCTCAAGGACCAGCTGCGCGCCGACCTGACCACCGCGATGAAGTCCCGCGACGAGCTCCGCACCGCGACGCTGCGGATGGTGCTGACCGCCGTCACCGCGGAGGAGGTGGCCGGCAAGGAGGCCCGCGAGCTCACCGACGACGAGGTCCAGGCGGTGCTGCGCCGTGAGGCCAAGAAGCGTCGGGAGGCCGCGGAGGCCTTCGCCGCCGCGGGCCGCTCGGAGCAGGCCGAGCGGGAGCGCGCCGAGGGCGAGGTCGTCGGCGGCTACCTGCCCGCCCAGCTGGAGGACGCCGACCTCGCGGCTCTCGTCGCCGACGTGATCACCCGCACCGGAGCCGCCGGCATGAAGGACATGGGTCGGGTCATGGGGGCGGTGCAGGGCGAGGTCGCGGGGCGGGCCGAGGGCGGCCGGGTCGCCGCCGAGGTCCGCCGCCAGCTCGGCTGAACCCGGTGCCGCCCGGCCGCGCGCGGGTGCGGCGAGCCGCGGCGTGGCGGCAGCTGAGCGACCCCGGACGTGCGACGTCCCCGGGACCGGAGCCGGTCGCCGGGGACGTCGTGGGGCCGGGCGTGGGGGTCAGTTCCCACCGCCCCCACCCACGGGGCCGATCCCGCCTCGGGAGAGGGTGCCACCGGGACCGTTGCCGGCTCCCGGGGTGGTGGCGCCGTCCGGGACCGTCCCGCCGTCCGGCGGCACCTGCCCGGTGCCGGCGTCCGGCGCCGAGGCGACGGAGCCCGAGCCGTTGCTCACCTGGATGGCGACGACCTGCTCGGGCGTGGCGCGGGAGCCGGCGACCGGGTCGGTGCCCAGCAGGGTGCCGGCCGGCTGGTCGCTGTCCACGGCGACGGTGGTGGACTCCAGGCCGGCGGCCTCCAGCGCGCTGCGGCAGTCGTCCTCCGACGAGCAGGAGGGCACCTCGCGGGTGTCGCCGTTGGCCACCACGGCGTCCTCCGCGGGGAACTCCACCATGGGGCGGCCGCTGAGGACGGGCGCCATCGCGTCGTGCCAGATGGTGGCGCCCTTACCGCCACCGAAGCCCCCGACGCTGCGGTCGGCCACCGAGTTGAACACCATCACGCTGGCGGTGAACTCGGGGGTGTAGCCGACGAAGGTGACCGAGGCGTTGTTGTTGATCGTCCCGGTCTTGCCGGCGATCTGGTGGCCCGGGATGTAGGCGCGCTCGGCCGTCTGGCCGGGGTGGCCGGGCTCGACGTCGCCGCGCAGCATCTGGTTCAGGGTGTTGGCGACCCCGGCGGGGACCGCCTCGGGGGTGCAGTTGTCGTCCTCCACCACCGGCTCGCCGTCGCGGGTCAGCGGCTCGCCGTGCCGGTCGAGGATCGCGGTGACCGGCGTCGGGTCGCAGCGGGTGCCGCTGGCGGCGAGGGTGGAGTAGGCGCTGGCCAGGTCCAGCGGGCTGACCGCGTCGGCGCCGAAGGTGAACGAGCCGCGGTTCTCGGCGATGATCGTCTCGGCCGGGAACTGGTTGGGCGCGTCGAAGTGCATGCCCATGCGCTCGGCCATCCGCACCGGCCCCTCGACCGACCCGAGCCGGTCCTCCAGCGCCAGGAAGTAGGTGTTGGACGACATGTACAGCGCCCGGGTCATGTCCAGGGTCGCGGGGTAGCGGCCGGCGTTGGGCACCGAGTACGGCCTGCGGCCGTCCTTGTAGACGCGCGAGGTGTACCGGTCGCCGGTGGTGATCGTGTAGTGCTTGGAGTAGCCCTCCTCCAGCGCGGCGGCGGCGGTGAACACCTTGAACGTCGAGCCCGCGCCCTTGCTCGGGACGACGTTGAAGTTCACCGACTCGCAGTCGGCCTCGTCGCACCCGTACCGCCGGTTGACCGACATGGCCAGGACGTGGCCGGTGCCCGGCTCCACCGCGGTGTAGGTGCCGACCAGCTCGTCGCCCATGGCGAGGGTGTTGAGCACCGCCTGGTCGCCGGCGGCCTGCATGTCCGGGCGCAGCGTCGTCTGGACCGTCCAGCCGCCGTTGCGGATCTCGGTGTCGCTGAGGTCCAGCGTCTCGGTCAGGTAGCCGTACAGGTAGTCGCAGAAGAACCCGCCGAGGGCGGCGTTGACGCAGCCGTTGGGCGGCGCCACGCCCTCCTGGACGACGACCGGCGAGGCGGAGATCTCGTCGAGCTCCTGCTGGCTGATGTGCTCCAGGTCGAACATCCGCTGCAGCACCTGGTTGCGGCGGACCTGCGCGTTCTCCGGGTTGGCGATCGGGTCGTCGTTGGCCGGGCTCTGCACCAGCCCGGCGAGCATCGCCGCCTGGGGGAGGGTGAGGTCGGCGGCGTCGACGCTGAAGTACTTCTGCGCCGCGGCCTGGATGCCGTAGGCGCCCTGCCCGAAGTAGGCGATGTTCAGGTACCGGGTGAGGATCTCGTCCTTGGAGTACTGCTCCTCCAGGGCGAGGGCCAGCCGGGCCTCCTTGAGCTTGCGGCCCAGGCTCTCCTCGGTGGCGGCCTGCCGCTCCTCGGGCGTCGCGGCCGTCTCGGCCAGGGTCTGCTTGACCAGTTGCTGGGTCAGCGTCGAGCCACCCTCGCGGACCGACCCGGCCGCCACGTTCGTCACCAGCGCCCGCAGCGTGCCCTGCACGTCCAGGCCGTTGTGCTGGTAGAAGCGCGAGTCCTCGATGTCGACCAGCGCCCGCTTCATGACGTCGGCGATCTGGTCGGGCTCCACCGGCGTCCGGTTGTGCGTGTAGAAGGTCGTGATCAGCGACCCGTCGGCGGCGAGCACCCGGGTGTTGCCGGCCGGGGCCGCGTCGGTGAGCTCGACCGGGAGGGCGTCGAGCAGCGACGCGGAGTTCCGCGCCACCACGCCTCCGCCGCCCACGAAGGGCAGCAGCATGCCGGCGAGCAGGGCTCCGGCGAGGATGATCGTCGCGGCGAGCTTCGCGAGGACCCGGGCGCGGGCAGGGGCGGCGGCAGACATCGCGGGCAAATGTACGTGCCGACGTGTCCATGACGTCGCCGTCAGCGACGGCGCGCTGGGAGCACGCGGGTGCGTGGGACTCCTGTCGGCGTGTCGTCATCGGGACCGGTCAGCGCGTCGGCCATGACCCGCAGCCCGTCGAGGTCGTGCACGTCCCCCGCGGCGGCCGGCACCGCGCGGACGGCGACCTGCGGGTGGGCGCTGGTGAACCGGTCGGCCAGCCGCTGCTCGCGGGCGGCGGTGCCCATCCGGTCGGCGTGCACGCGCAGCGCTCCGGCAGCCAGCTCGGCGCCCTCGCCACCCGCCTCGAGCACCTCCTCGGCTGCGGCGTCGGCGCGGGTGGCGGTCAGCCCGGTGGTGGCGGGCGGGTGGGTGCGGTTGAGCACCAGCCCGGCCAGCGGCATCTGCTCGACCGACAGCCGGTCGACGAAGTAGGAGGCCTCCCGCAGCGCGTCGGGCTCCGGGGTGGCGACGACGACGAACCAGGTGCCGGGCCGGCGCAGCAGCTCGTAGGTCGCGGTGGCCCGCTCCCGGAACCCGCCGAACATCGTGTCGAGCGCGGAGACGAACGCCGAGATGTCGCGCAGCAGCTGCCCGCCGAGGACCTTGCTGATGATCCGGCTGAACACCAGGAACCCGGCGCCCACCAGCCGCATGCCGGCCCGGCCGCCGGCCCGGGCGGGAGCGGTGAGCAGCCGGATCATCGTGCCGTCGAGGAACCGGCTCATCCGGTTGGGCGCGTCGAGGAAGTCCAGCGCCGACCGCGACGGCGGGGTGTCGACGACGATGAGGTCCCACTGCTCGGTGGCCCGCAGCTGCCCCAGCTTCTCCATCGCCATGTACTCCTGCGTGCCGGCGAAGGAGGACGACAGCGCCTGGTAGAAGGGGTTGGCCAGGATCTGCTCGGCCCGCTCGGGCGTCGAGTGCGCGCACACGATGTCGTCGAACGTGCGCTTCATGTCCAGCATCATCGCGTGCAGCTCGCCCTTGGCCCCGGGGACGTCGACCCGCCGGGGCTCGTTGTCCAGCTCCACCAGCCCCAGGGACTGCGCCAGCCGCCGGGCCGGGTCGATGGTCAGGACGACGACGGTGCGGCCGGCCTCCGCCGCGGCCAGGGCCAGCGCGGCCGACGTCGTCGTCTTGCCCACGCCGCCGGCGCCGCAGCAGACCACGATCCGGGTGTCCGGGTCCGCGATCAGCTCGGCGAGGTCGAGGGGGAGCGCCTCGGGCGGCGGGGGTGCGGCCGGCCGGGGGTGGCGGTGGTGCCGTTCGACCGCCGGCTGCTCCGCTGCCTCGCTCATGCCGCCACCTCGGTCCGCAGGTGCTCCTCCAGCCGTCCGGCCAGCTCGAACAGTGCCCCGACGTCGATGGGGCCGGGCAGCAGGGGCAGCTCGACGGTGGGCAGGTCGAGGGCGGCCACCTCGTCGCGCAGCTCGTCCTGCGCGGCCCAGCCCTGCGCGTGCTCGACGGCCTGGGCGGCGAGCGCGTCGGCGATGGCCGTGCCGTCGTGCACGTGCGCGGCGGCGAGGGCCGGCGCGAGGTCGGCCCCGGTGAGCCGCGCCGCGGCCGCGCGCTCCAGCTGCTCCTCGGGCAGCAGCGGTTCGGTGGCCATGTTCACGATCACGGAGCCGACCGGCAGGCCGGCCCCGGTCAGCTCCGCGATGGCGTCGGCGGTCTCCTGCACGGGCATGTCCTCCAGCAGCGTCACCAGGTGCACGGCGGTCTGCGGCGACTTGAGCACCGCCATCACGCCGTCGCTCTGGGTCTTGATGGGGCCGGAGCGGGTCAGCCCGGCCACCTCCGCGGTGACGCCGAGGAAGCGGGTGATCCGGCCCGTCGGCGGGGCGTCGACGACGACGGCGTCGTAGACGCGGTGGCCGTCGCGGCGGCGGGTGACCGCCTCCTTGATCTTGCCGGTGAGCAGCACGTCGCGCAGACCCGGCGCGATCGTGGTCGCGAAGTCGATGGCGCCCATCTTGCGCAGCGCCCGGCCGGCCCGCTTCAGGTTGTAGAACATCTCGAGGTACTCGAGCAGCGCCTCCTCGACGTCGATGGCCAGGGCCTTGACCTCCCCGCCGCCGCGGGTCACCGCCACCCGCCGCTCCTCGTAGGGCAGCGGAGGCGTGTCGAAGAGCTGGGCGATGCCCTGCCGGCCCTCGGTCTCGACGAGCAGGACGTGCCGACCGTCAGCGGCCAGCGCGAGGGCGAGGGCGGCGGCCACCGTCGTCTTGCCGGTCCCGCCCTTGCCGGTCACGACGTGACAGCGGACGGGGAGGGGTTCGGGGGCCACGGTGATCAGCGTAGAAGGACCCCGCCCTCCCCACCCCTCGTGGACGGACCCCCTGCCCCCGGCCGCGGCGGGACCTGCAGGGAGCCGGGCCCCGGACGGGGCCGGGGGACTGCGCTAGCGTCGCGGCCATGAGCGAACCGGCCCGTGTCCGGTGGGAGTACGCCACCATCCCGCTGTTGATCCACAACACCAAGGCGATCCTCGACTCGTGGGGCGTCGACGGCTGGGAGCTGGTCACCGTGCTCCCCGGCCCCGCCGGCGCCGAGCAGCCGGTGGCGTACCTCAAGCGCCCCGCGAGCTGACCCGGCCATGACGACGCCGCAGACCCAGAGCTGGCACGCGAGGCTGGCCGAGCTGGGCATCCGGCTGCCCTCGGTGGCCGCGCCCGTCGCCGCCTACGTGCCGGCGGTGCGCACCGGGCAGCTGGTCATGACCTCCGGCCAGCTGCCGTTCGTCGACGGCGGGCTGCGCCGCACCGGCAAGGTCGGCGGCTCGGTGGACCCGGAGGACGCCGCGCACGACGCCAAGCTGTGCGCCCTCAACGCGCTCGCCGCCATCGACGACCTGGTCGGCCTGGACTCGGTGGCCCGCATCGTCAAGGTGGTCGGCTACGTGGCCAGCGCCGAGGGCTTCACCGGGCAGCCGCGGGTGGTCAACGGCGCCAGCGAGCTGCTCGGGCGCGTGTTCGGCGACGCCGGCCGGCACGCCCGCAGCGCCGTCGGCGTGGCCGAGCTCCCGTTGGGCGCGCCCGTCGAGGTCGAGCTCACCGTCGAACTGCGATGACGACGGGCGAGCGAGCATCGCCGGGAGCGCCAGCGACCGGGGAGCGGAACGAGCCCGGGGTCGAGCCGGGGGCGTGGCGGTGAGCGAGCCGCGTCAGGCGGCGACCGTCCTGCTGCTGCGGGACGGCACGCCGGGCCTGGAGGTCTACCTCCTGCGGCGCACCCGCGGGATGCCGTTCGCCGGCGGCATGACCGCCTATCCCGGCGGCGGCGTCGACCCGCGGGACGCCGACGTCGAGACCGCCTGGACGGGGCCGACGCCGGCGCAGTGGGCGGAGGCGTTCGGCTGCGACGAGCGCACCGCCCGGGAGCTGGTCTGCGCCGCCGTCCGGGAGACGTTCGAGGAGGCCGGCGTCCTGCTCGCCGGCTCGGCGGACGGCACCGACGTCGTCCCGGACGTCTCCGGCGACGACTGGGAGGCGCAGCGGCAGGCCCTGCTGGCCCGGGATCTGTCCCTCGCCGAGCTGCTCGCCGACCGCGGCCTGGCGCTGCGTTCTGACCTGCTGCGGCCGTTCGCGCACTGGGTGACCCCGCCGGTGGAGCCGCGGCGCTACGACACCAAGTTCTTCGCCGCCGCGCTGCCCGTGGGGCAGGAGGCCCGGCACGTCACGGGCGAGGCCGACGAGGCGAGCTGGCTGACCCCGTCCGCCGCGCTCGCGGAGCTGCGCGGGGGGACCCGGCCGATGCTGCCGCCGACCATCCACACCCTCGGTCAGCTCGAGCCGTTCGCCGACGTGGCGGCCGTGCTGGCCGGGTCGCCGCCGGAGTCGCTGCAGCCGATCAGCCCGACCTTCGAGGACCAGCCCGACGGCCGCTGGGCGGTCCTGCCCGACGGCACGCGGATCCGGCTGGTCGTGCCGCTCCCCGCCTGACCCGCAACGCCGGGAGGCCCCGCTCGCACACGCGAGCGGGGCCTCCCGGCGTCAGTGGGTCAGCGCGCGCGGCGGCGCAGGCGCTCCTCGTCGAGGACGACGACCGACTTGCCCTGCAGCTGGATCCAGCCGCGGTGCACGAAGTCGGCCAGCGCCTTGTTCACGGTCTCGCGGGAGGCACCGACCAGCTGGGCCAGCTCCTCCTGGGTGAGGTCGTGCTTGACCCGCAGCCCCTCGCCCTCCCGGCTGCCGAACCGGTCGGCCATCTGCAGCAGCGCCTTGGCCACCCGCCCCGGGACGTCGGTGAAGATCAGGTCGGCCACGGAGTCGTTGGTCCGCCGCAGCCGGCGGGCCAGCACCCGCAGGAGCTGCTCGCCGATCTCCGGGTGGGCCTCGATCCACGGACGGATGACCGACTGCGGCATGCGGGCCAGCTTGACGTCGGTGACCGCCGTCGCCGTCGCGGTGCGCGGCCCCGGGTCGAACACCGACAGCTCACCGAACTGGTCCGACGGACCCATGACGGCGAGCACGTTCTCGCGGCCGTCGGGGGACCGGCGGGACAGCTTGATCTTGCCGGACATGACGATGTACAGGCTGTCGCCCGGCTCGCCCTCGTTGAACACGACCCGGCCTCGCGGCAGCGTGATCGTCTCGAGGCGACTGAGGACCGTTTCCACCGCCTCTTCCGACTGCCCCTGGAAGAGCCCGGACTGGGCCAGCACCTCGTCCACTACGCGTCCTCTCGCACGACCACGGGACGCCGACAACCGGCGACTCCCGGAGAGCGCGCGCCTGCGGCGCGGCGCTGTCCGCAGTGAGTCTAGGGGGCTGTGCGCGTGGTCACCCGATCGGTGGGAGGTGAGGCCACCCCGACGAGGGAGTGGCGGCCTCACACGGCGTCCTCGGGTGTGACTCCGCGCCCCGGTCCGCTCCTCGCTCGCTGGCGCTCGCTGCGATGCTCCCGGGGCTGTCGTCACACGACGTCCTCGGGTGTGACTCCGCGCCGGCCCGTCCCGGGTCCCGCCCTGAGCTCGCGAAGGGTGGGGAGGACGGGGTGTTTCTCACACGGCGTCCTCGGGTGTGACTCCGCGCCCCGGTCCGCTCCTCGCTCGCTGGCGCTCGCTGCGATGCTCCCGGGGCTGTCGTCACACGACGTCCTCGGGTGTGACTCCGCGCCCCGGTCCGCTCCTCGCTCGCTGGCGCTCGCTGCGATGCTCCCGGGGCTGTCGTCACACGACGGGCGGCTCGGCCTCCTGCCGCACGCGGGAGGAGCGCCGTCGGCGCCAGCGCGCCATGGCCCGGCGGATGCCGGAGGTGGCCAGCGTGTCGACCTCGCCCGGGCTGGCCGTGGAGAGGAACTCGGCGACCTCTCGGGGCCCGGTGGGTCGGCGCAGCGGCTCCTCGACCCGCTCCATGACCAGCAGGAAGGCGATGAGCAGCGGCGGGAACAGGATGACGATGAGGGCGACCACCGGTTCCTCCTCCATCCTCGTCGGGGACGTCCCCCGGCCGGGCCGGTGCACGTGACCACTCCTGTGTACCCCGTGCCGCGGGCGCCGATGCCCCGCTCGCAGCGGCTGCATGATGGCACGGCCCCGAGATCGTCAGCTCGCCCGCATACCCTCGACCGCGTGTCCTCGCCCGCCTACGCACGCCCGGTCCCCCCGCACGCGCGGCGCGCCGCCGCCCGAGGCGGCGTGCCGTACGACCCCGAGGAGACGCCGCTGGCGCGCACCCGACGGGCCCGGCGGATGGCCCGGGAGCTGGCGCTGATCCACCCCGACGCGCACTGCGAGCTGGACTTCACCAACCCCTTCGAGCTGCTGGTCGCCACGGTGCTGTCGGCGCAGACGACCGACAAGACGGTCAACCGGGTCACCCCGACGCTGTTCGCCAAGTACCCCGACGCCGTCGCCCTGGCCGGCGCGGACCGGGCGGAGCTCGAGGAGATCCTCAAGCCCACCGGCTTCTTCCGGGCCAAGGCCAACTCGGCCCTCGGCCTGGCGCAGGCGCTGGTCGAGCGGTTCGACGGCGAGGTGCCCGGCCGCATGGCCGACCTCGTGACCCTTCCCGGCGTGGGCCGCAAGACGGCCAACGTCGTCCTCGGCAACGCCTTCGGCGTCCCCGGCCTCACCGTCGACACCCACTTCGGCCGGTTGGTGCGGCGCTTCGGCTGGACGGCGGAGGAGGACCCGGTCAAGGTCGAGGCCGAGGTCGCCGAGCTGGTGCCCAAGAAGGAGTGGACCGACTTCAGCCACCGGGTGATCTTCCACGGCCGGCGGGTCTGCCACGCCAAGAAGGCGGCCTGCGGGGCGTGCGGCCTGGCCCGCTGGTGCCCGTCCTACGGCATCGGCCCCACGGATCCGGAGGTCGCGCTGACGCTGGTCAAGACGCCGGCCGCCTCCGACACCGAATGAGCGCCCGCGGGAGGGCCGCCGCCGGGGCGCTGCTGCTGCTCACCCTGGCCGGGTGCGGCTCCGACGGCACCGACGACGGCGCCGCGCCGTCGTCGGCACCGTCCGTGCAGAACACCACCGCGGCCTGTCCCGACCAGCCCGACGCGCCGGCGTCGGGCGGCGAGGTGCTCGCCGACGTGACCGTCGACTGCCTCGGCGGCGGCTGGCTGGCCTTCGGCCGGGCGCAGGGGGCGCCCACCGTGGTGAACCTGTGGGCCAGCTGGTGCGGGCCGTGCCGGGAGGAGCTGCCGCTGGTGCAGCAGCTGGCCGACGAGGCCGGCGACCGGCTGCGGGTCCTCGGCCTGGTCAGCCAGGACCCGGCGAGCAACGGCCTGGCCTTCGCCGCCGACGCGGGGGTCACCATGCCCACCGGCGTCGACGAGGAGGGGGAGCTCGCCATCGAGCAGGGGCTGCGCGGGCTGCCCTACACCTACTTCCTGCACGCGGACGGCTCGATCGCCCACCTGCAGCTGCGCCCGGTGACCTCGCTGGAGGAGCTGCGGGGCCTGGTCACCGAGCACCTCGGGGTGCGGCTGTGAGCGCGGCCGCCGGCGACCGGGAGCGGCCCGACGACCTGCCGGCGTACCTGCACCGGTTGCTGGACCACGGCGCCGACCTGCCGCTGCGCCACCGCATGCCCCGGCCCACCGCGACGGCCCGCCGCTCGGCGGTGCTCATCCTGTTCGGCGAGGGCCCGCGCGGCGCCGACGTCCTGCTCATCGAGAAGTCCGCGCACCTGCGCACGCACGCCGGCCAGCCGGCGTTCCCGGGCGGCGGTGTCGACCCCGGCGACGACTACCCCGTGGGCACCGCGCTGCGGGAGGCGGAGGAGGAGGCCGGCATCGACCCCGACGGGGTGCGGGTGCTCGCGACCCTGCCGGAGCTGTTCCTCGGGCCGTCGGACAACCTCGTCGTCCCGGTGGTCGGCTGGTGGGACGACCCGCGTGAGGTCAGCGTCGGTGACCCGCGGGAGGTGGCCAGGGTGGCGCGGGTGCCGCTGGCCGACCTCACCGACCCGGCCAACCGGTTCCGGGCCCGCCACCCCTCCGGCTACATCGGTCCGGCGTTCGGGGTGGCCGGCATGGTCGTGTGGGGGTTCACCGCCGGGCTGCTCGACGCGATCCTCGAGGCCGCCGGCCTGTCCCGGCCGTGGGACCACACCGACGTCCGCCCGCTGCCGGCGCTCGGGGCGCGGCGACCGCAGCTGCCCGGCACCCTCGACGCCGTCGAGGAGGAGGACGCCGCCGCGCCGACGGTGGCCGACCCCGCACCGGACGGGCCTCCGACGCGTACGGTTCCCCCGCGATGAACGGCAGAAGGACCTCCTTGCCCCCTACCGCTCGCGGGCTCGCGGCGGGCCCCTGCAAGAAGGCCGCTGTGGTCGCGACGGCCGTGGTCCTGCTCGCCGGGTGCGGCGGCGGCGAGGCGGGGGCCCCCGCCGCGTCGTCGTCGGCCGGAGCGGACCCCGGCACGGTGACCACCGCGCCCGACGGGGTCCAGGAGGTCACCCTGCAGACGCAGGACGACTACGTCTTCACCCCGGCGACCTTCACCGTCGCCCCGGGACAGGTGCGGCTGACCGTGGTCAACGTCGCCGAGCAGCTGACCCACAACTTCCGGTTCACCCCGGACGCCGGTCCCGAGCCGATCGCGCCGGAGATCCCGCTCCTGGCGCCGGGGGAGAGCCGCACCATCGAGTTCACCGTCTCCGTGCCCGGTGAGCACCCCTTCGAGTGCAGCTTCCACACGCAGCTCGGTCAGGTGGGCACGATGACGGTGCAGGGCTGACGGGGGTGTCCATCGTGGACCTCGTCCTCATCGTCCTGGCCCTGTCCTTCGGTTTCACCGGCTTCCGGCAGGGCGTCATCGTGTCCGCGGCGTCCTTCTTCGGCTTCTTCGGCGGCGCGGTGCTCGGCGCCCAGCTGTCGGGGCCGGTCACCGACCGGGTCGACGGCTCGCCGGTCACCCGGGTGTTCGCCGCGCTGGTCGTCGTCCTGGCTGGGGCGCTGCTGGGCCAGGTGCTGGCCGGCGCGGTCGGCCGGGCGGTGCGCCGCCGGGTCACCTGGGAGCCGGCCAAGATGGTCGACGCGGTCGCCGGGGCCGTGCTGTCGGCCGTCGCCGTGCTGCTCGTGGCCTGGATGGTGGCCACCCCGCTGGCCACCGCGCCGTTCCCCCAGGTCGCCGGGCAGGTGCGGCAGTCGGCGTTGGTGCAGGCGGTCGACCGCACCGTCCCCGACGGCGTCCGGGCGGTGTACGACGAGCTGCGGGAGGCGATCGTCCGGCGCGGGCTGCCCGACGTGCTGGACCCGCTCACCCCCACCGACGTCCCCGAGGTGCCGGAGCCGGACCAGGCGCTGCGGGCCAGCCCCGTGGTGGACTCCGTCGAGGGCTCGGTCGTGCAGATCAGCGGTGTCGCGCCGTCCTGCGCGCGGCAGATCGACGGCTCCGGGTTCGTCTACGCCGACGAGCGGGTGATGACCAACGCGCACGTGCTGGCCGGGGTCACCGACCCGGTGGTCAGCGCCGAGGGCGAGGAGTACGAGGCGACGCCGGTGTACGTCGACGAGGAGACCGACATCGCCGTCCTCGCCGTCCCCGGGCTGCCGCAGGTGCCGCTGACCTTCGCACCGGCGCCGGTCGAGTCCGGCGCGGACGCGATCATCATGGGCTACCCCGGTGGTGGCGACCTGTTCGTCGGCCCGGCCCGGGTGCGCGACCGCGGCGAGATCAGCGGTCCGGACTTCCGCAACACCCAGACGGTGGTCCGCGACGTCTACGCCCTGCGCGGCGAGGTGCGTGCGGGCAACTCCGGCGGCCCGCTGTTCGACAGCCAGGGGCACGTCCTCGGCGTCGTGTTCGCCTCGGCCATCGACGACCCGCTCACCGGGTACGCCCTGACCAACGCGCAGGTCGACGACGCCCGCGCGGCCGGGTTGACGGCGACCGCCGAGGCGTTCACCGGCGCTTGCGAATAGGGGGACCCAGCCCACCCCGTCGCGTCACCCGGAGGCCCACTCGACGAGGGCGTCGTTCACCGCCTCCGGGACCTCCTCCTGCGGGAAGTGGCCCACGTCGGGCAGCTCCCGCCAGTCGTAGGCGCCGGCGACGTACCGGCCGGAGCCGAGCGCGGACGACGGCAACACGCAGGCGTCCAGGCCGCCGTGCAGCTGCAGCGTCGGCGCGGTGACCGGGGCGGCCATGCGGCGGGCGTAGCGCAGGCCGTCCGGACGCACCTGGGAGCGGCCGGCCCAGCGGAAGTACTCCATCGAGCCGTAGGCGGCCTGCGGGATGCGGGCCGCCGAGCGGTAGCGCCCCACGGCCTGCGCGAAGTCGGCGGTGGAGGTCCAGGCCGGGCCGGCCCAGCGGCGCATCAGCTCGGCCACCGGGTCGTCGTCGGCGCGGGTCAGCCGGCGCTCGGGCAGTCGCGGCAGCTGGAAGCCGAGGATGTGCCGCAGCGCCCGCCGCTGCGCGGAGTCGGTCAGCGAGGCCCGCAGGCGCCGGGGATGGGCCATGGAGAGCACCACCAGCCGGCGGACGCTGCGCGGGTGCAGCGCGGCCACCGACCAGGCCACCAGCCCACCCCAGTCGTGCCCGACGACGACGGCGTCCCGCTCACCCAGTGCCCGCACGAGCGCGGCGACGTCGGAGGCGGCCGTCGGCAGGTCGTAGCCGCGCGGCGGCTTGTCGCTGCCGCCGTACCCCCGCAGGTCGGGGGCGACGGCGTGGAACCCCGCGGCGGCGAGCGTGGGGAGTTGGGCACGCCAGGTCCACCAGAACTGCGGGAAGCCGTGCAGCAGGAGCACCAGCGGGCCCTCGCCGGCCTCGGCCACGTGCAGCCGGACGCCGTTGGCGGAGACGTCGCGGTGGGTCCAGGGACCGGGCAGCAGGACGCTGGTGGCGTCGGGCGGCTCCTCCTCGGGGGTGGCCACCGGGCCGGGCGCGGGGCGCGCCCCGGTCAGACGGAGTACTGGTCGCTGCCGCGCAGCTGCACCCGGCCGTTGGACACGGTCGGCACCTCGCGGCGACGCTCGCCCGGGGCCTCCCGGTGCACCACCTCAGGCAGCTCGCGGAGCGTCTCCAGCGTCCGCTCGGGCTTCTCGATCTTCTTCAGCGTCCGGCGGCCCACGAGGGCGGCGATGCCGGCGAGCAGGAGGAAGAGCGCCCAGACGATGAGGTAGGAGATCCAGCGCTGGAGGCCCAGCCAGGTGAGGAACTCGGCGATCGTGATGAAGAGGAAGACCGTCGAGACGCCCAGCAGGACGCCGGCGGCGCCGAACGCGCCGACGCCGATCCCGGCCTTCTTCGCCGACTTCCCGACCTCGGCCTTGGCCAGCTCGATCTCGCTGCGGATCAGCGTCGAGACGTCGGCCATGGCGCTCTGCACGAGTGCGCCGACCGAGGGCTCCTCCGCGCCGGTGGGCCGGCCCTGGGACGGGGTCGACGATGCGCTGTGGGCCACGGGGGGCACCTCCTGGACTGGGCGGTCGGACGTCCCGCACGCACGCGGGGCTGGGGGAATCGTGCCCCATGATCGCCGAGCGCGCGTCCCGGTGTCCCCCGACCGGAGTGCGGGAGCGCAGGAAACCTGCGCTCCCGCACTCCGCTCAGTCCTCCGAACCGGCCGACGCGGGCAGCTTGTCCTTGATCAGGTTCATCACCGAGGAGTCGGTGAGCGTCGTGACGTCACCCATCTCGCGGTTCTCGGCGACGTCCCGCAGCAGCCGCCGCATGATCTTGCCGGAGCGGGTCTTGGGCAGCTCCTGCACGACCATGATCTGGCGGGGCTTGGCGATCGGGCCGATGTCGCGGGCCACGTGCTGGCGCAGGGTCTGCACCAGGTCCTCGCCGGAGTCCTCGGCACTGCCGCGCAGGATGACGAAGGCGACGATGCCCTGCCCGGTGGTCGGGTCGCTGGCGCCGACCACCGCCGCCTCGGCGACCGCCGGGTGCGCGACCAGCGAGGACTCGACCTCGGTGGTGGAGATGCGGTGCCCGGAGACGTTCATGACGTCGTCCACCCGGCCGAGCAGCCAGATGTCGCCGTCGGCGTCCTTCTTGGCGCCGTCCCCGGCGAAGTAGACCTGCTTGCCGAAGCGGGACCAGTAGGTGTCGACGTAACGGTCGTCGTCGCCCCAGATGGTGCGCAGCATCGACGGCCACGGTTCGGTGAGCACCAGCAGGCCGGTGGTGTCGTCGCCGAGCTCGTTGCCCTCGTCGTCGACGACCTTGGCGGAGATGCCGGGGAACGGCGTCTGGGCGGAGCCGGGCTTGAGGTCCGTGACGCCGGGCAGCGGGTTGATCATGTGCGCGCCGGTCTCCGTCTGCCACCAGGTGTCCACGATCGGGCAGCGCCCGCCGCCGATGTTCTGGTGGTACCAGAGCCAGGCCTCGGGGTTGATCGGCTCACCGACCGACCCCAGGACGCGCAGGCTGGACAGGTCGAAGCCGGCCGGGATGTCCTCGCCCCACTTCATGAACGTGCGGATCACCGTCGGCGCGGTGTACAGGATGGTCACGCCGTACTTCTGGATGAGCTCGAACCAGCGGCCGCGGTGCGGCGTCTCCGGCGTCCCCTCGTACATCACCGAGGTGGCCCGGTTGGCCAGCGGTCCGTAGACGATGTAGCTGTGGCCGGTGACCCAGCCGACGTCCGCGGCGGTCCAGAAGACGTCGCTGTCGGCCTTGAGGTCGAAGCTGGCCCAGTGGGTGAAGGCGACCTGGGTCAGGTAGCCGCCGCTGGTGTGCAGGATCCCCTTCGGCTTCGCCGTGGTCCCCGACGTGTACATGATGTAGAGCGGGTGCTCGGCGTCGAAGGCCTCGGGCTCGTGCTCGGTCGACTGCCGGCCGACGACGTCGTGCCACCACAGGTCGCGGCCCTCGGTCCACGCGACGTCCTGCTCGGTGCGCTTGACGACCAGCACGTTCCGCACGCCCTCGACGCGGCTGACCGCGTCGTCGACGGCGGGCTTGAGCGCGCTGGGGGCGCCGCGCCGGTAGCCGCCGTCAGCGGTGATGACCACCTGCGCGCCGGCGTCGGTGAGCCGGCTGGCCAGGGCGTCGGCGGAGAAGCCGCCGAACACCACCATGTGGACGGCGCCGATGCGCGCACAGGCCAGCATCGAGACGACCGCCTCGGGGATCATCGGCAGGTAGATCGCCACGCGGTCGCCGGCCCGGACCCCGAGCTCGGTGAGGGCGTTGGCCGCGCGGCACACCTCGTCCTTGAGCTGCGCGTAGGTGATGGTGCGGGTGTCGCCGGGCTCGCCCTCCCAGTGGTAGGCGACCCGCTCGCCGTGGCCGGCCTCGACGTGCCGGTCGACGCAGTTGTAGGCGACGTTGAGCTTGCCCCCGACGAACCACTTGGCGAAGGGCGGGTTGGTCCAGTCCAGGACCTCGTCCCACTTCTGCGCCCAGGTCAGGCGCTCGGCCTGCTTCGCCCAGAAGCCGAGCCGGTCCCGCGACGCCTCCTCGTAGACCTCCGGCCCCACGTTGGCCTGCGCGGCCAGCGCCTCCGGCGCCGGGAACCGGCGGCCCTCCACCTCGGTCGACTCGCTCATGCGGCTCCTCCCGGTCTCAGCCGTCGCCCCAGGACGACGGAACGTGCTCCCCGCCACACCGTATGGTCCCGGGCCGCCCCGCGTCTGCCCCGTGTGGCGTGTGCACCGGCGACACTGCCCTGGTGAGTGGGGACGCGCAGGTGGAGGTGGCCGCCCGGGTGCCGGGGGCGGCGGGGCTCGGGCTGCTCGTGCCCCCCGCGGCGCGCCCGCTGCCCGCCGTCCGGCTGGCCGACCCGGCGTGGACGGCGGGGCGCCTGGCGGAGCTGGCCGAGCGGTACCGCAGCGACGACCGGCGGGTGCTGGCGACCGTCTG
Organism: Geodermatophilus sabuli; assembly: GCF_900215145.1. GTDB lineage: Bacteria > Actinomycetota > Actinomycetes > Mycobacteriales > Geodermatophilaceae > Geodermatophilus > Geodermatophilus sabuli. The sequence continues at coordinate 118,110 of NZ_OBDO01000005.1, forward strand.
GTGGTACTCCGCCTCGTCGGTGCTGCTCACCCCGCCGCCGGCCGGGCTGCTGACCGGGCACCCGCTGTCGGCACGGCTGGCCGACACCACGCTGTTCGAGCTGCCCGGCGGTGTCCTCGTGGCGGCGACCACGACGGCCGGGAGCGGTGACGTCGCCGGCGAGCTGCGCACCTCCCTGGCGGCCGTGGTGGCCGCGGTCGCCGAGGCGGGCGGGATGCGGCCGCGCCCGCTGTGGGCGATCGCCACCGACTCGCTGGCCGGCCGGCTGCTGGCGCTGGGCCGCGCCGTGGGGGACGTGCCGAGGGCGACGGCGCTGGCCGCCGAGCTGGCGGCGGCGGTGGGGCCGCCGCTGCCGGCGCCGGGCCACGTCGACGTCGAGGGGGTCCGGTTCGTGCGGCGGGTGTCGTGCTGCCTGCTCTACCGGCTGCCCGGCCAGCCGCTGTGCGCCTCCTGCCCGCGCCGCCCGGCCGCCCACCGGGAGGCGCTCCTGGCCGACACCGCCGCCCGCATGCGGTGACGGTGCCTGCCGGGTCCGCGCCTCACGGTAGGAACAGCATCGTGTCCCCGTACTCGTGCCACAGGTAGGCGCCGGTGGCGGCGCGGGCGTAGGCCCGGTCGACCAGGTCCCGCCCGGCGACCGCCTCCAGCAGCAGGAGGTGACTGGCGTCGGGGGCGTGCAGCCCGGTGACCAGGCCGGTCACCGCGCGGGCCGGGCGGTCGGGGCCGAGGACGAGATCCGTCCAGCCGGCCGCGGGGGACGTGACGCCGTCCTCGCCGGTGGCGGACTCCAGCGCCCGCGTGACCGTGGTGCCGACGGCGACCACCCGCCGCCCGGCGCGCCGGGTGCTCGCGACCAGCCGGGCGGTGACCTCCGGTACCCGGAACCGCTCGGGCGCCGGGGGTTCGTGCAGCTCGGGGCTGGAGACGCCGGCGTGCAGCACGACCGGGGCGACGACGACGCCGCGGGCCATGAGCCGGACGAGCAGGCGCTCGGTGAACGGCCGTCCCGCGCTGGCGTTCTCCGCGCTGCCCGGTTCGGTGGCGTAGACGTTCTGCGCGTCGGCCAGGGTCGGGACCGCGGTGAGGTACCCGTAGCGGATCGGCTGCCCGTACCGCCGCAGGTGCTCGGCCATCGGCACCGGCGGCTCGGGGCGGGCCCGCCAGAGCCGCGAGGGCCGCGCCGGGTCGGGGAAGCCCGCGAGCAGCCGCAGCGTGACGCCGCCGGGCAGGTCGAGCACCGTGCCGGGCTCCACACCACGGTCGGGGCCGTCGTTGCCCGGGCGGCGTACCTCGACCACCCAGTCGCCGTCGTCCAGCGCCGTCGAGACGTGCAGCGGGGTGCTCGTGCCGTCGGCCCGCCGCGCCTCCAGCCGGGCGGGCAGCGTCGCGGAGGTGTTGACGACGAGCAGGTCGCCGGGCTCCAGGTGCCCGGGCAGGTCGCGGAAGGTGGTGTCGAGCAGGCCGTCGGGGCGGACCACCATCATCCGGACGCCGTCCCGCGGCAGGCCCCGGTGCTCCGGCGGGGCGGTCGCCTCCCGGCCCATGGTCAGCGAGCTCACCGGGTCACCTCCAGGCGGACCGGCGCGCCGGCGGCCGGGTCCGTGGTGAGGTCGGCGGCGCGGTACCGGCCGCTGGGCAGGTCGCCGTCGACGAGCCACAGCAGCGCCGGGACGACGGTCTCCGGGGCGGGCAGGCCGGTCGTGTCGGGGTCGGCCGCGCGGTGCATGTCGGTGGCCATGTCGCCCGGGTCGACGGCGTACAGCCGCAGGCCGGGGTGCTCGGCGGCGAGGACGGCGGTCAGGTGGTCGAGCGCGGCCTTGCTCGCGCCGTACCCACCCCAGCCCGGGTAGGCCTCGACTGCGGCGTCGCTGCTGATGTCCACGACGCGACCGCCCGCCCGTTCCAGGGCCGGCAGCACCGCCTGCAGCAGGGCCAGCGGGGCGACGGTGTTGACCGCCAGCACCCGCTCGAGGGCCGCCACGGGCAGGTCGGCCAGCCGGGGCAGCGGGGTGGGGCCGAGGTCGCTGGCGTTGTTGACCAGCAGGTGGAGCCGGTCGGGGACGGCGGCGGCGAGCGCGGCGCGGTGGGCGGCGTCGGCGACGTCGCCCGGGACCGCGGTGACGAGGTCGGGGCGGGGGAGGGCGGCGACGGTCGCGGCGAGCCGGTCGGGGTCCCGGCCGTCGACCACCAGCCGCCAGCCGCGGCGGTTCAACGCCTCGGTCAGGGCGGCGCCCAGGCCGCGGGAGGCTCCGGTGACGAGTGCGGTTGGAGTGCTCATGGGGTTACCGTGGGATCTCAAGTCGACTTGAGGTCAAGGGGTTCGCGCCGAGTCATGGGGTCGGCGCGGGGCGGGAGGTGTCGTGGCCGAGGAACTGACCATCGGGCAGGTCGCGCAGCGGTCGGGGGTCGCCGCGTCGGCGCTGCGCTACTACGAGGCGCAGGGCCTCGTCGCGGCGTCCCGGACCGCCGGGGGCGCCCGCCGCTTCCCGCGCAGCGTGCTGCGCCGGCTGGCGTTCATCCGCGCCGCGCAGAACGTGGGGCTGACGCTGCCGGAGATCCGGGAGGCGCTGGCGACCCTGCCCGAGGGGCGCACCCCCTCGGCGCGCGACTGGGCGCGGCTGTCCCAGGGCTGGCGGGACCGGCTGGACGAGCAGATCGCGGCGCTGGTCCAGCTGCGCGACGGACTGTCGTCGTGCATCGGCTGCGGCTGCCTGTCGCTGACCCGGTGCGCGCTGTCCAACCCCGGCGACGTCGCCGGCGGGTACGGGCCAGGAGCGCGGTGGCTGTCCCCGGCGTTGCGCCGCGTGCCGCCCACCTCGAACGCGGGCTGACGCGCTCGCTTCCGGCGCGGGGGCGGGAGATGATCGGCGGGTCAGCGTCGACGAGGGGAGCGCCGGATGCCGGTCATGCCCGCCGCGTTCATCGGCCACGGCAACCCGATGAACGCCCTCGAGCAGAACCGCTACACCCAGGCGTGGCGGGCGTTCGGGCAGTCGGTGCCCCGGCCGCGGGCCATCCTGGTGGTGTCGGCCCACTGGTACGTGCACGCCACCGCGGTGACGGCCATGCCCCGGCCGCGGACCATCCACGACTTCTTCGGCTTCCCCCGCGAGCTGTTCGACGTGAGCTACGAGCCCCCCGGCCTGCCCGAGCTGCACGAGGAGATCGCCGACGTCGTCCACCCGACCTGGGTGGGCGCCGACCGGGACAGCTGGGGCATCGACCACGGGACCTGGTCGGTGCTGCGGCACGCCTTCCCCGACGCCGACATCCCCGTCGTCCAGCTGTCGATCAACGCGCTCAAGCCGTTCGACTACCACCTGCAGCTGGGGGCGTCCCTGGCGCCGCTGCGGGAGGACGGCGTGCTGGTGATCGGCAGCGGCAACGTCGTCCACAACCTCGGCGGGGTCAGCCGCGCGCTGCCCGACGCCGGGTTCGACTGGGCGCGCCGGTTCGACGAGGAGGCCCGCGAGCTCATGCAGCTCGAGCCCACCGAGGTGGCCAAGCTCGACGGGCACCGCGACTACGACCTCGCCGTCCCGACGCCGGACCACTTCCTGCCGTTGCTGTACGTCGCCGGGCTGGCCGGCGCGACGGGCCTGACCGCCGACGTGCTGGTGGACGGCTACGCCTACGGCTCGCTGTCGATGACCGCCTACACCGTCGGCATGACCCCGCCGGTGTCCGACGGGGTCGGGTTCGCCGCCCCGCTGCCCGAGGAACCGCCCCCGGACGGCGCGAACATCTGAGAGCGCCCAGGACTCAGCCGGCCTCCGAGACGGCCGGGCGACGTCGCTGATCCGCGAAGGCCCGGGTGGAGAAGACCACCTCGACCGGCAGGCCGAAGAACTCGGCGAGGCGCAGCGCCAGGTGCAGGCTCGGGTCGTACCCGCCGCGCTCCAGGTGGCCGACGGTCCGGTAGTGGACGCCGAGGGCGTCGGCGAGCTCGCGCCGGGTGACGACGCCGTCGTCGGACGTTCCCGCGGGAACGTCGACGGCTGTCTGGCCAGTACTCCTGCCACCCCTCGCGGCCGGCTCGATCCTCCGGTTGCGCATTCCCCCGGTTCGCCCGAACCCGGGTCAGCGAGTGCTTGTGAGACCGCGCGCCGTCGGCGTTCCTGCGGGAACGCGGACGGACGTCTCACCAGCTGTTCTGTCGGTACCTCGCCCTACTGTTCGAACACAGGTTCGAGGAGGTGGGCGGTGTCCGAGCAGTCCGAGGTGGCCGAGTTGCCGCTGGAGGAGGTGGCGCGGCGGATCACCAGTGGTGCCGTGCGGCTGGCCGCGGCCACGGCGGCGTGGCTGGCGTTGGTCGCGGAGTTCGACCGCCGGGAGGGGTGGGGGGCGGCCGGCATCCGCTCGTGTGCGCACTGGCTGGCCTGGCAGTGCGGCCTGTCTCCCGGTGCCGCGCGCGAGCACGTCCGGGTGGCCCGGGCGCTGACCGCCCTGCCGTCGACGGCGGCGGCGTTCACCGCCGGGCGGCTGTCGTACGCCAAGGTCCGGGCGCTGACCCGGGTCGCCGAGCCGGCCACCGAGGCGATGCTGCTGGACCTGGCCTCCGAGCTCACGGCGTCGCAGGTGGAGCGGGTCGTCCGCCAGTGGCGCCGCGCGGACGCCGTGGACCGCGGCACCGTCGTCGCCCGGCGGCGGTTCGACTCCTGGTGGGATGACGACGGGATGCTGCACGTCCGGATGTGCCTGGACGCCGAGGCCGGCGCGGCCTTCCTGGCCGGGGTCGACTCGCTGGCCGAACGGGCCGCCCGCCGCGAGCGGGCCGCCACCGAGCGGGACGCCGGCGTGCGGGGCGGTGCCGGCGGCGCCGACGACGAGGGGGTGCCGGGCCGGGGGCGGATCACCGAGCGGCGCTGCGCGGCGGTCGCGCAGCTCGCGTCGGCCGCGGCCGATGCCGACCGGCGGGCCGGGGACCCGCCGCGCCGGGAGGTGGTGGTCCACGTCGACGCCGCGGTGGTCGCCGACGACGCCGCCGCCGGCCGCGCGCATCTGCAGGGCGGCCCGGCGCTGCACCCCGCTCAGGTGCGCCGGATGCTGTGCGAGGCCACCGTGGTGACGATGCTGACGCGCGGCCGCGAGCCCCTGGCCGTCGGCCGCGCGCGGCGCTTCGCCACTCGGGCCCAGCGCCGGGCGCTGCACCGCCGCGACGGCGGCTGCGCCCGCCCCGGCTGCGCGGAGATCCGCATCGAGCGGCTGCACGCCCACCACCTGCGGCACTGGCTGTTCGGCGGAGCGACCGACGTGTCGAACATGGTGCTGCTGTGCGACACCGACCACGGCCAGGCCCACGACCTGGAACTGGTCATCTCCCGCCGCGACGGCCGGCTCGTCGCCACCGCCCCCGACGGCCGCCGGGTCTGGGGCGCGGTCGACGCCGGCTTCCGCGACGGGGTGGCCGGCCTGGGCGGTGGAGCGGACGACGACCGGTTCGCCGGTGTCCAGCCGCTGGACCGGACCATCGGCCGCCGCCCGGCACCGGCACCCGCCCCGGGTGCGGCGCTGGGTCCGGAGGAGGCATCGGAACCGGTCCAGGAGGCGCCGACCGCGTCGATCACCCGGCTGCTCTTCCCCGACCGCGCCCCCGACCTGCCCGACGCCGTGCACGTCAACGGCGAGCCGATGGACCTCGCCTACGTCGTCGGCGTCCTGCTCGGCAACCGCGACCTGGAACGCCGTCTGGCCGCCGAGAACGCCGGGGGCCACGGAGGGCTGGTCGCCGCGGCCTGACCACCGGCGTCCCCGCGGGAACGCCGGCGCCCGGACGTCAGCGCGAGGAGCCCAGCTCCGCGGCCAGCCGCACGACCTCCCCGACCACCCAGACCGCGGGCGGGCGGATGCCCTCGTCGGCCAGCGTCTGCGCCAGCCCGGCCAGCGTGGTGCGCACGGTGTGCTGCGTGGGCGTCGAACCGTCGGCGACCACGGCAACGGGGGTGTCTGCGGGTCGGCCGTGCTCGACGAGGGCCGCGGCGATCGCCGGGGCGGTGTCCACGCCCATGAGCACGACCAGGGTGCCGCGGAGCCGGGCCAGCGCCGTCCAGTCGACCAGCGAGGAGGGGTGCCCCGGGGGCAGGTGACCGGAGACGACGACGAACTCGTGGGTCAGCCCGCGGTGGGTCACCGGGATGCCGGCCAGCGCCGGGACCCCGATCGCCGACGTCACCCCGGGTACCACCTCGACCGGGACGCCGGCGGCCACGCAGGCCGCCAGCTCCTCCATGCCGCGGCCGAAGACGAACGGGTCGCCGCCCTTGAGCCGCACCACCCGCCGCCCGGCCCGCGCGTGCTCCACGAGCAGCGCGTTGATCTGCTCCTGGGCCATGTAGCGACCCCGGGGCAGCTTGGAGGCGTCGATCACCTCGACGTCGGCCGGCAGCGAGGCGAGCAGCGACTGCGGCGCGAGGTGGTCGGCGACGACGACGTCGGCCTGCGACACCGCCTGCTGCCCCCGCACGGTGATCAGGCCCGGGTCCCCGGGGCCGCCGCCGACGAGGACGACCGTGCCCGGGTGGCCCTCCGGCGCGGCGCGGGCGGCGCGGTCGCGGATGCTGCCGTCGGTGAGCCCGGCGACCACCGCGTCTCGGACGCCGACCGCTCGCTGCGGGTCACCGCCGCCGTGGACGCCGACGACGAGGTCCCCCTGCCGGCCGACGGCCGGGGTCCAGACGCTCGACGCGGCGCGGTCGTCGGCCCGGGCGCAGAAGACCCGGGCGGCCTCGGCCTCCGCGGCGACCGCGGCGTTGACCGCGGGGTCGTCGGTGGCGGCCACCGCGTACCAGGCGCCGGCGAGGTCGCCGGGCTCGTAGCGGCGGCGCACCCAGGTGACCGCACCCGGCCCGACCAGCGCCTCGAGCGCCGGGGTGACGTCGGGGCTGACCACGGTGACCCGGGCCCGCGCCTCCAGCAGTCCGGCCACGCGACGGTGCGCGACCTGGCCGCCGCCGACGACGACGACCCGCCGGTCCATCAGCCGCAGCCCGACCGGGTAGACGGCAGCCGCCGGGGCGGCGGGCGGGTCGGGTCGTCGCGGGTCGACCGGGGTGGCGGTCATTCGTCCTTCCCGGTGACGCCGGCGGAGTCGAAGGTGGCCACGTCGCGCAGGGCCCGGGCCGCGCTGGCCACCAGCGGCAGCGCCAGCAGCGCCCCGGTGCCCTCGCCCAGGCGCAGGTCCAGGCCGAGGAGCGGGCGCAGGCCCAGGGCGCGCAGCGCGAGGCCGTGGCCCGGCTCGGCGGAGGTGTGCCCGGCCAGCGCGTGCTCCAGCGCGGTGGGGCACAGCGCCGCCGCGACCAGCGCGGCCGAGCCGGCGATCACGCCGTCCAGCAACACCGGGACGCGGGCGGCCGCGGCACCGAGCACGAACCCGGCCAGCGCCGCGTGCTCCAGTCCGCCCAGCTCGGCCACGGCCGCGAGCGCCGCCTCCGGGGTGGTGGGCCGCTCGGGGACGCGCGCCACCGCCCGCGTCACCACCTCGACCTTGCGGGCCAGCGTCCGGTCGTCGACGCCGGTGCCGCGACCGGTGGCCTCGGCGGGGGAGGCCCCGGTGAACGCGCAGACCAGCGCCGCAGACGCGGTGGTGTTCGTGATGCCCATGTCCCCGGTGACGAGGCAGCCGTGGTCGGCGGCGAGCGTCGTCGCCACCTCGATGCCGGCCTCGACGGCCAGCCGCGCCTCGTCGAGGGTCATCGCCGGGCCGACGGCCAGGTCGGCGGTGCCGTATCGGACCTTGCGACGCAGCAGTGCGGGCGTGGCCTCGACCGCGTACGAGGTGGCCACGCCGACGTCCACCACGACCACGTCGGCGCCCAACTGTGCCGCGAACGCGTTGACGACCGCGCCGCCGCGGACGAGGTTGGCCACCATCTGCGCCGTGACCTCCTGCGGCCACGGCGTGACGCCCTGGGTGTGCACCCCGTGGTCGGCGGCGAACACCGCGACGGCGGTGGGTGCCGGCAGCGGCGGCGGGCAGGTCCCCGCGGTGCCGCACAGCTGGGCGGCGACGTCCTCCAGGACGCCGAGTGAGCCCGGCGGCTTGGTCATCCGGTCCAGCCGGTCGCGGGCGGCGCGCTCGGCCTGGGCGTCCCGGGGGGCGACCGCGGCGATCGTGTCGCCCAGCAGGGTGCCGGCGAACGGGGGCGGGTCGGTGCTCAGCGGATCTCCTCGGGCTGGCGGGGCTGGCCCCGCGGCGTCGGTGGCGCGGGAGGGATCCCCTCCAGGATCGCAGCGAGGTCGGCGGCGAACGCACGCGAGGTCGCCGGTTCGCGGACGGCGACCCGCAGGTGGTCGCCGTCGAGGCCCGGGAACGTGTCGCCCCGGCGCACCGCCCAGCCGCGCTCCCGCAGCTGCGCCCGCACCCGTTCGCCGTCCGGCACCCGGAGCAGGACGAAGGACGACCGCGGCTCGCCGAGCACCTGGACCTGCGGCGGCAGGGCGTGCAGCAGCACGCCGCGGTGGTCGATCAGGTGGTGAGCGGCCACGGTGGCCTCCGCACGGGCGGCGGTCGTGGTGCACGCGGTGAGCGCGGCGAGCGCGAGGGTCGAGACCGGCCAGTGCGGCTGGTGGGCGGCGAGCTCGGCGACCAGGTCCGGCGGGCCGAGCGCGTAGCCGACGCGCAGCCCGGCGAGCCCCCACGTCTTGGTCAGGCTGCGCACCACGACCAGCCCCGGCAGGTCCCGCCGGCCGGCCAGCGACTCCGGCTCCCCGGGCGCGGTGTCGGCGAACGCCTCGTCCACCAGGAGCACGCGGCCGGGCCGGGCCAGCGCGGCGACGTCGGCCGCGGGGTGCAGCACCGAGGTGGGGTTGGTCGGGTTGCCGAGCACGACCAGGTCGGCGTCCGCCGGCACGGCAGCGGGGTCCAGCCGGTACGCCGGTGCGGCCAGCAGCACCCGCTCGACCAGGTGGCCGGCGGCCCGCAGCGCCGCCTCCGGCTCGGTGAACGACGGGTGGACGACGACCGCGCGCCGCGGCCGCAGCGCCCGCGCGGCCAGGGTGAACGCCTCGGCGGCGCCGGCGGTGAGCAGCACCTCCCCCGGTGGACGGCCGTGCGCGGCCGCGACCGCGGCCCGCGCGGGACCGGCGTCGGGGTAGCCGGCGGCGTCGTCGAGCGCGGCGTGCAGGACGGTGCGCAGCCACGCCGGCGGGGTGCCCGCCCGGACGTTGACGGCGAGGTCGATGAGGCCCGGGGCCAGCTCGGCGTCCCCGTGGTGCCGGAGGTCGGGCGCTGTCATGAAGCGACCGCCACGGTGACCGGGCCGACCACCGTCCGGGCCACCAGCAGGGTGCCGCCGCCCAGCAGCGCCGCGGCCTCCGCGACCGATGCCGTCCCGACCGCGTCGGCCACCCGCGCCGACGGGGAGGGGACCGGGACGGCGGCCAGGGTGGCCGCCGGGTGCCCGGTGAGCGGCCAGCCCCTGGCGGCCGCGGCGGCCTGCAGGCCCGGCTCCGCGGCGCGGACGTCGAGCGTGGCCAGCCGCACGCCGTCCTGGGGAGCTGCGCAGGCCGGCAGGACGGCGTCCACCGCGGCGAGCACCTCCGCGGCGCTCACCCCCGGCCGCGCACCGACGCCGACGACGGTCACGGGGTCACCGCCTGCGGCAGCGCGGCCAGCAGCGCGTCGGCGTCGCGGGGCAGTGGGCCCTCGGGGAGCAGGCCGAGCGCGCGCAGCCGGGCGCCGACGGACAGCGCCCAGGGACGGTCCAGCCGGGCGCGGCCGAGCAGGGCGTCGTCGGCGAGCAGCTTCGTGGGTGCCCCCTGCACCACGGCGCGGTCGACGACGACGGCCACCTCGTCGGCCCAGCGCAGCGCCAGGTCGACGTCGTGGGTGCTCATGACCACCGTCGAGCCCGCGCCCCGCAGCCGTTCCAGCGCGGCCAGGGCCTCCACCACCGCCGACGGGTCCAGCCCGGCGGTGGGCTCGTCGAGCAGCAGCACGCAGGGCCGCATCGCGACCGCGCCGGCGATCGCGACCCGCTTGCGCTCGCCGTAGGACAGCTGGTGGGTGGGCCGCCCGGCCAGGTCCGTGACGCCCAGCAGGTCGAGGGCCTCGGCGACGCGGGCCCGCACGGCCTCCTCGTCCAGCCCGAGGTTGAGCGGGCCGAAGGAGACGTCCTGGGCGACCGAGGCGCTGAACAGCTGGTCGTCGGGGTCCTGCAGGACCAGTTGCACCTCCTGGCGGTGCACCCGCAGCCCGCGCCGGGTGTGCCGCAGCCGCTCGCCGTCCAGCGCGACCGTGCCGGCGGCCGGCTCCAGGGCCCCGGACAGGCAGCGCAGCAGCGTGGTCTTGCCCGACCCGTTGGCGCCCAGCAGCGCCAGCCGCCGTCCGGCCGGGACGGTGAGGCCGGCGCCGTCGAGCACCCACCGGCCGCGCTCGTAGCCGGCGACCAGGCCCTCGGCGGTCAGTGTCCGGTGGCTCACGCGGCGAGCACCCCGAGCGACACCAGCGCCGCCAGCCCGGCGGCGGACGCGGCGAGGAACGCCCGGGACGACGGCAGGGCCTCCGGCAGCACCCGCAGGCCGGTCTCCATCCCGCGGCCGGCGAGCCCCTCCTGCAGCCGGCGGGCACGGTCCCAGGAGCGGGTCAGGACGGCCGCGGCGAGCGCTCCCGAGGAGCGGTAGGAGCGGCGGACCGACGAGTGGCCCATCCGCGCCGCCTGCGCCTCGCGGATGGTGGACAGGCTCTCCAGCAGCACGAACAGCAGCCGGTAGGTGACCGCGGCGACCTCGACGACGGCCGCCGGCACCCGCAGGCGGCGCAGCACCGGGAGCAGGTCCGACACCGGCGTGGTGGTGGCCAGCAGGAGGACCGCGGCGGTGCCCGCCACGGCGTGCCCGACCAGCGAGCCGGCCCGCGCCGCGGCGTCGGGCGCCCAGCCCAGGCCGCCGTCGCCGACGGAGACCACCGCGGTCAGGGCGCCGGTGGCCACGAAGGCCAGCGGCCAGCGGACGGCCCGGCCGAACGTGCGGGCCGGCACGCGGGCGGGGCCGAGCGCCAGGGCGACGGCGGTGAGGGCGACGAGCACGCTGCCGGGCCAGGCGGGCAACGCCAGGGCGCAGCCGACCAGCCCGGCGCAGAGCAGCAGCTTGTCGCCCGGCGCACGCCGACGCCAGGCGCTGCGCCAGGCAGCGTCGTCGACGGCCAGGCTCACGGGTGTCCGCGCTCCGGTGGGGGCGCCGGCTCGGCCCGGCGGCGCCCGCGCAGGAGGCCGAGGACGTAGCCGAGCACGCCCGCGCCGACGGCGGCCTGGAGGGCGAACAGCCCCGACTCGACCTCGCCGGCCGGGCTGGAGAGCGACTCGAACCAGGGGGTGTAACCCCCGGCCTCGAGCTCCTCGGCGACCGCGGCGTCGGTGCCGCCGTACTCGGAGGCGCCGCCGTCGAGCAGCAGCGGGACGGCGAACAGCGCCACCACCGCCAGCACGAGCAGGACGTCGACCACGGAACGGCGGGTCACGCGGCACCTCCGGGAGCGACCGTCGGCTGCAGGACGCCGAGCCGTTCGAGCTCCGGGCGGGCGTTGGCGGTGAGGACCCGGAACAGCAGCACGCCGAGCAGGCCCTCCCCGATGGCCAGCGGGACCTGGGTGACCGCGAAGACGCCGAGGAACTTGCCCAGCGCCCCGACCAGGCCGGTGCTCGCGTCGGGGAACGCCAGCGCCAGCTGCACCGACGTCGTCACGTAGGTGGCCAGGTCGGCCAGCGCGACGGCTACGAACACGGCGGGCAGCAGCCCCGCCCCGGCCGCACGGGCCAGCCGGTAGGCCCCGTACCCGGCCCACGGCCCGACCACGGCGAAGGCGACGGCGTTGGCGCCCAGCGTGGTCAGCCCGCCGTGGGCCAGCAGCAACGCCTGGAACAGCAGGACCACCGTGCCCAGCAGCGCCATCACCGGCGGCCGGAACAGGACGGCGCCGACGCCGGTGCCGGTCGGGTGGCTGGAGCTGCCGGTGACCGAGGGCAGCTTGATGGCGCTCAGCACGAAGGTGAACGCGCCGGCCGCGCCGAGCAGGAGCGTGGACTCCGGGTGTTCGCGCACCTCCTTCACGACCGCCCGGGCGCCGTGGACGACGAACGGTGCCGCGACGACGGTCCAGCCGATGGCGTGGGCCGGCGGCAGGAAGCCCTCAGCGATGTGCATGCTGCTGCTCCGATCGGTCGGTGCGGGCCGTGGTGCAGGCCGCGACGAAGCGGGTGGCCATGGCCGGCGACCCGGCCCAGTTCAGGTGCAGGTAGCTGGCGTGGACGCGGCCGGTGACGAACCCCTCCGGAGCGGCGCCGGCCCACTGCCAGGCCGGCGCGGACCCCGCGGGGGGAGTCGCGACGGTGCGGTGGAACTCGTGGCCGCGCACCCGCGTCCCGGCCGGGGCCAGCACCGAGTCGGTGAGCGCGGCGGCGGCGCGGTAGCCGAGGGTCAGCGCCGGGGACATCGCCGCCTCGGTGTCGAGGACGCCGCACATCGGCAGGCCGTCGAGGCTGCGGGCCAGGTACAGCAGCCCGGCGCACTCGGCCGCGACCGGACCGCCCCGGGCGGCGAGCGCGGCGACGTCGGCCCGCAGGCCGGTGTTGGCCGACAGGTCCGCGGCGTGCACCTCGGGGAAGCCGCCGCCGACGACGAGGCCGGCGGTGTCCTCGGGCAGGCGCTCGTCGCGCAGCGGGTCGACGGTCACCACCTCGGCGCCGGCGGCCGCGAGCAGCTCGGCGTTCTCCGCGTAGCCGAAGGTGAACGCCGCACCACCGGCGACGGCGATCCGCGGCCGCCCGGGTACGGGCGCGACCTCCGCGGCGGGGTCCCACGGGACGGCGTCCAGCGCAGGGGCCGACCGCGCCAGCCGCAGGACGGCGTCCAGGTCGAGGGCGGCGGCGATCGTCTCCCCGAGCCCACGGACCGTCGTCAGGGCCTCCGCCGACCGCTCGGCGGCCGGCACCAGCCCGAGGTGCCGGGACGGCGTGGTCAGGGACTCCAGCCGCCGGACCGCCCCGAGCACCGGCACCCCGGAGGCGCCCAGGGCGTCACGCAGGATCTCCTCGTGCCGGTCGCTGCCGACCCGGTTGAGCACCACCCCGCCGAGGCGCACCCTCGGGTCGAAGGTGGCGAAGCCGTGCACCAGCGCCGCGACGGACTGCGCCTGGGCCGAGGCGTCGACGACGAGCACGACCGGCGCCCGCAATAGCCGGGCGACGTGCGCGGTGGACGCGAAGCCGGGCTCCACCGACGGGTGCGTGGCGCCGTCGAACAGGCCCATGACCCCCTCGACCACCGCGACGTCGGCACCGCGGGCCCCGTGCAGGAACAGCGGTACGACCCGCTCCTCGCCGACCAGCACCGGGTCGAGGTTGCGGCCGGGCCGGCCGGCGGCGAGCGCGTGGTAGCCGGGGTCGATGTAGTCGGGGCCCACCTTGTGCGGGGAGACGGACAGGCCGCGGGCGGTGAGGGCGGCGGCCAGCCCGGTGGCGACCGACGTCTTGCCGGAGTTGCTCGCCGGCGCGGCGACGACGACGCGGGGAACCGCGCTGGTCACGGGAGTCCCCCGTCGATCATCGGCAGGTGGCTGTCGACACGCCGTACGCGTGCAGCCACACGCCGATGATCACGGCGGCGGGTCCGGGCGGCGCTCACCACTCGATCCCCCGCTGGCCCTTCTGACCGGCGTCCATCGGGTGCTTGACCTTGGTCATCTCCACGACCAGGTCCGCGGCCTCGACCAGCGCCGGGTGCGCATTGCGCCCGGTGACCACGACGTGCTGGGTGCCCGGGCGGGCGAGCAGCGTCGCCACGACGTCGTCGACGTCCACCCAGCCCCAGTGGATCGGGTAGGTGAACTCGTCGAGGACGTAGAACCGGTGCGCCTCGGCGGCGAGGTCCCGCTTGATCTGCGCCCAGCCCTCGGCGGCGTCGGCGGCGTGGTCCACCTCGGTGCCCTGCCGGCGCGACCAGCTCCACCCCGAGCCCATCTTGTGCCAGACGACCGGGCCGCCCTCACCGGTCTGCTCGTGCAGCCGGCCCAGCGCGGTGAGCGCGTTCTCCTCGCCCACCTTCCACTTCGCGCTCTTGACGAACTGGTAGACCGCGACCGGCCAGCCCTGGTTCCACGCCCGCATCGCCATGCCGAACGCGGCGGTGGACTTGCCCTTCATCTCGCCGGTGTGGACGACGAGCAGCGGTCGGTTGCGCCGCGCCTTCGTGGTCAGCCCGTCGTCCGGGGTGACGGGAACCTGTCCCCGGGGCATCAGGCGGCCCTCGCCGTCCGCACGGAGGCGGCCAGCGACTCGGCGGCCAGCTCCTCCAGCCGCAGCGTCGTCGCGCCGAGGTGCGCGCCGAGGGCCCCGGCCAGGCCCAGCCGCACCGGCCCGGACTCGCAGTCGACGACGACAGCGGCCGTCCGCGCGGCGGCCAGCAGCCCGGCGGCGGCGTGCGCGTCGGCGACGTGCGCGCCGCCGCGCGCCCCGGTGGCCCGGCCGTCGGTGACGACGACCAGCAGCGGACGGCGCCGAGGATCACGCACCCGCTCCACCCGCAGCGTCTCGTGCGCCCGTAGCAGGCCCGCGGCCAGCGGCGTGCGGCCGCCCGTGGGGAGTTCGCGCAGCCGCGTCGCGGCCGCCTCGACCGACCACGTGGGCGGCAGCGCCAGCTCGGCGCCGGAGCCGCGGAAGGTGACCAGGCCCACCTTGTCCCGCCGCTGGTAGGCGTCCAGGAGCAGGGACAGGACCGCACCCTTGACCGCGGCCATCCGCGACCGGGAGCCCATCGAGCCGCTGGCGTCGACGCAGAACAGCACGAGGTTGCCCTCGCGGCCCTCGACGGTCGCCTGGCGGAGGTCGCCGCGCTGGATGCGCAGCCCGGACCCCGTGCGCCCGCGGGCGACCTGGTGTGGCGCGGCGGCGAGCACGGTGCCGGTCAGGTGCAGCCGGGTGACGGTGCCGGTGGGGCGGGTGGAGCCGACCACCCGGCCGCGCTCGGCGCGGGCCCGGGACCGCCGCCCGGCCGCGCCCGCGCCGATGCCGGGCACCTCCAGCCGGCGGGTGCGGAACGGGTCGGCCGGTGCGACGGCGGCCCGCTCGGGTGCCGCGCCCCCCGTCGACGCGGAGTCGCTGCCGCCGACGTCAGGCGTAGGAGGCTCTCCTCGCGTCTCGGCGTCGGATGCGTGTGTATCGCTTCCTGTGCCTGGTCCGGCCGGACCAGGCACAGGAGGCGGGGCGCCGTCGTCGGGATCGGGGCTGCCGGGGCCGGGGTCGTCGTCGGGCGGTTCCGGGCGGGCGTCGTCGAGTGCCTGCTCCAGGGTCTCCTCGTCCAGGCCCGGCGCGTCGAAGGGGTTGCGGCGCCGGCGGTGGGGCAGCGCGAGGCGGGCGGCGACGCGGACGTCGTCCTCGATGACCTCGTCGCGGCCGCACCAGGCGGCGTGGGCGATGGCGGCGCGGGCGGTGACCAGGTCCGCGCGCAGCCCGTCGACGTCGAACGCGGCGCACACGGCGGTCACCTGGCGCAGCGCGCCGTCGGAGAGGACGACGTGCGGCAGGCGGGCGCGGGCGTCGGCGATCCGGGCGGCCAGGCCGGACTCCTCCGCGGCCCACCGTGCGGTGAAGCCGGCGGGGTCGGCGTCGTGGGCGAACCGGCGGCGGACCACCTCGGCGCGCTCGGCGGGGTCGCGTGGCGCGGCGACCTCCACGGTGAGGCCGAAGCGGTCGAGCAGCTGCGGGCGCAGCTCGCCCTCCTCGGGGTTCATCGTGCCGACCAGCAGGAATCGGGAGGCGTGCCGCACCGAGACGCCCTCACGCTCGACGTAGGCGGTGCCCAGGGCGGCGGCGTCGAGCAGCAGGTCGACCAGGTGGTCGTGCAGCAGGTTGACCTCGTCCACGTAGAGCACGCCGCGGTGCGCGGCGGCCAGCAGCCCGGGCTCGAAGGCCTTCACGCCCTCGGTGAGGGCCCGCTCGAGGTCGAGGGAGCCGACGACGCGGTCCTCCGACGCGCCGACCGGCAGCTCCACCAGCCGCGCCGGCCGGGTGTGCCCGGCGGCGCCCACCTCGTGCGGACCGTCGGGGCAGCCCGGGTCGGGCGCGGCGGGGGCGCAGGCGAACCGGCAGCCGGGGACGACGTCCACCGGCGGCAGGACGGCGGCCAGCGCGCGCACCGCCGTCGACTTCGCCGTCCCCTTCTCGCCCCGGACCAGCACACCCCCCACGGCCGGGGAGACGGCGTTGAGCAGCAGGGCCAGCCGCATGTCGGTCATGCCGACGACAGCGCTGAGGGGATAGGTCATGCGGGTCGACCGTGCATCGCACGCGTCCTCTCCCCGGGTGTCCACGCCCGGAGGTGGCAGGGACGACGGCGGGAGTCTCCTGGCTGCCGGATCGTCGTCCGCCCCCGACCTTCCCGTCCCCGGGGGGACAGTGGCCGAGCGTGGGGGCGGACTCCCCGGTCACAGTGGCGGGACCGCGCCGGAATCTCACCGGGCTTCCTCCACTGCCGTCGCGTGTGGCGGCGTCATCAGACCACGACCGGTCGGCGCGCCGACAGCCCCGTGTCTCGTGACGGACCGGGAGGTGACGGCTGTGCAGCGCGGTCGTCCACCCGCCCCCCCGGCTGGGTGCCCCGGCACCCCCTCCCCGGCCCGGGAGCGCCGCCCGGCAGAGTGACGCGCGTGGGTGGGACCGGGCGGGTCGCGTGGCTGGTGGACGCGGCCCTCGTCCTCGCCGGCGCGCTCGCGGCCACCGTCGTCTTCGACGCCCTGGACCTGCCGTCGGCCTCGCTGTTCGGGGGCCTGCTCGCCGGCCTGGTCCGCGGCCTGACGGTCCCCCGCCGGCTCGTCGTCCCCCGGCCGGCCACGACGGCCGCGCAGGCCCTGATCGGGGTCTCCGTCGGCGCGCTCGTCGACGTGGACACCCTCGCGGCGATCGGGGAGGACTGGCTGCCGGTCCTGGTCGTCGTCCTCGGCACCCTGGCGCTCACCGTGCTGGCCGGCCTCCTGATGCGGTTGCAGCCGGGGATAAGCCCCGTGACCGGCGCCTTCGCGATGATCGCCGGGGGCGCGTCGGGGATCACCGCGATGTCCCGGGAGCTGGGGGCCGACGACCGGATGGTGGCGGTCCTGCAGTACCTGCGGGTGCTGATCATCGTCGTGCTCATGCCGGTGGCCGCCACGGTGGTGTTCGGTGCCGCGCCCGGGTCGGGCGGGACCCTCGCCGAGGGCGGCGGCCCCGGCTGGCCGGCCGGGTTGCTGTTCTCGGTGGTCTGCGTGGTCGTGGGCCTGCCGCTGGCCAGGCTGCTGCGGATCCCGGTGCCGGCGCTGCTCGGCCCGATGCTGGTCGCCGCCGGGCTGGACCTCAGCGGGCTGTCCGGCGGCGCGCAGGTGCCCGCGGCGCTGGAGCTCGGGGCGTTCCTGGTCATCGGCCTGATGGTCGGCCTGAACTTCACCCGCGCCAGCCTGCGCACCATCGGGCGGGCGCTGCCGCTGGCGCTGGTGATCATCCTCGGCCTCATCGCCGCCTGCGCCGGCCTCGGCGCGGTGCTCACCGTCACGACCGGCGCCAGCGCGCTCGATGCCTACCTCGCCACGACCCCCGGCGGGCTGTACGCGGTGCTGGCCACCGCCCGCGACGGCGGCGCGGACGCCACCTTCGTGCTCGCCGTCCAGGTGCTGCGGCTGTTCGTGATGCTGCTGTCGGCGCCGCTGCTGGCCCGGTGGCTGCGCCGGGCCGGCCCCGGCGAGGCCGCCTGAGGGAATGCCCGCCCCGCGGCAGCTGGTTGTGCGTTCAACTGACGGCGGTGAACGGGAGTGGCAGTGGAGCTCGGGGTCTACACGTTCGGCGACGTCCTCCGGGACCCGCGCACCGGGACGACGATCAGCCCCGAACAGCGGCTGGCCCACCTGCTGGAGGAGGTCGAGCTCGCCGACCAGGTCGGGCTCGACGTGTTCGGCATCGGCGAGCACCACCGGCCCGACTACGCGGTCAGCTCCCCGGCGACCGTGCTCGCCGCGGCCGCCGTCCGGACGTCGCGCATCCGGCTGAGCAGCGCGGTCACCGTCCTGTCCTCGGAGGACCCGGTGCGGGTGTTCCAGCAGTACGCCACGGTCGACCTGCTCTCGCACGGCCGGGCGGAGGTCATGGCGGGGCGCGGCTCGTTCATCGAGTCCTTCCCGCTGTTCGGGTACGGCCTCGACGACTACGACGAGCTGTTCGCCGAGAAGCTCGACCTGCTGCTGCGGCTGCGTGACTCCCCGCGGGTGACCTGGTCCGGCCGGCACCGCCCCGCGCTGGCCGACCAGCCGGTCTTCCCCCGACCGGTGCAGGACCCGCTCCCGGTGTGGGTGGCCGTCGGCGGCAACCCGCAGTCCGTCGTCCGCGCCGGGGCGCTGGGGCTGCCGCTGGCGCTGGCGATCATCGGCGGCGAGCCGGCCCGCTTCGCGCCGCTGGCCCAGCTGCACCGCCGGGCGGCCGCGCAGTACGGGCACGGCCCGCTGCCGGTCTCGATCAACTCGCACGGGTTCGTCGCCGACACCTCGCAGGCCGCGGCGGACAGCTTCTACGGCACCTACGCCGAGGTCATGACCCAGCTGGGCCGCGAGCGCGGCTGGGGTCCGATGACCCGCCCGGACTTCGACGCGCTCGCCGGCCTGCACGGCGCGGTCGTCGTCGGCAGTCCGGAGCAGGTGGCCGAGAAGATCCTGTTCCAGCACGAGCTGTTCGGGCACGACCGCTTCCTCATGCAGTCCTCGCTCGGCGCCGCGCCGCACCGGGAGGTGCTGCGCTCCATCGAGCTGCTGGGCACCGAGGTCGCCCCGATCGTGCGGGCGGAGCTCACCTCCCGCGCACGGACGTCGGCCTGATCACCCGTCCAGGGAGCGGCCTCCCCGCCGCGACGCGCCTACCCTGGCCCGGGGCGTCAGGGAGGTGAGGGAGCTGTCCGAGGAGACGACGAGCGCGGAGGACGCCGTGCTGCTGTTCGTGGGTGGCCCGCTGGACGGGCGGGTCGAGGTCCGTGAGGCGCGGCACGGTGAGCCGCTGCCGACCATCACCCACGTGCACCTCCACGGCGGTCCCAAGGTGGTGCACCGCTACGACCTGACGACGCTGCGCGGCTCGGCCGGCGTCTACACCGTGCGGCCGCGACAGTCGGTCCGCGACGAGTCCGTCGCCGACTGACTCACCGGCGCCGCAGCACGAACCCCGCGTAGCCGTACTCGTCGGCGTGCGCGCGGCGCAGGTCGACCTCGCGGCGGGCTCCGGCCAGCACCGCCGCCGTCTCCGTGTCGGGGTCGGGCCAGGCGTCGATGGCCGCCTCCAGCGGGCCGTGGTACTCGTCTGCCCAGTCGGAGTCGGGCAGCAGGTGCGTGGCGAGGACGTCGTAGCCGGCGGCCCGGGCCGCGGCGACGGTGGCCGGGACGTCGCGCATCGCCGGGTACGCCGCCCAGAACTCCGCGACCCCGGGTGACGGCGTGCCCGTCGTCCACACCGCGTCGGTGAGCACCAGGACCCCGCCGGGGCGGAGCAGCCGCCGCCAGGCGCCCATCGCCGCGTCGACGCCCATCAGGTAGGCGGCGCCCTCGCACCAGAGCAGGTCGAAGACCCCGTCGGGGTGGGGGAGCGCGCTCATCGACGCCCGCTCGACGGCGACGCGCCCGCTCAGGCCGGCGTCGGCGGCCGCGCGCCGGGCCCGTCGCAGGAACGGCTCGTGCAGGTCGACGGCGGTCACCCGCGCGCCGGCCGCGGCCAGGACCAGGGACGCCCGCCCCGGACCGCAGCCGACGTCGAGGACCCGCGGCTCCTCGGGCAGCCGGCCGGCGAGGCCGAGCAGGGTACGGGTGGTCAGGTCGGACCCCACGCCCTCACGCGGCAGGTCACGGTGCAGCGCCCAGAAGACCTCGACGGCGTCCATCCCGGCGAGCGTGCCCGGCGACCGGGGGCGCGGTCGACCGATTTCCGGCTCAGCCGCGGTGCAGTGCGCGGACCGCGGCGACGGCCTCGTCGAACGGGCGCCGGCCGAGCGCGGCGCCGATCCGGCGGGCGGCGCCGGAGGGGACCAGTAGCAGCCGGTCCAGCCGCGCCTCGCTGGGGCGGCTCTGGGGGTCCCAGGCCCCGGAGCCGACGTCGATCCACCGCCGGCCGAACCGGGCCTCGTCCGCAGCGTCCCGGTCGTGGTCCTGGCTGGAGAGCATCAGGCCGACGAGGTCGGGCCCCCGGCGGCCGATGACCAGCACCGGGCGGTCCTTGCCGCGGCCGTCGCCCTCGTCGAAGGGCACCCACGCCCACACCACCTCGCCGGGGTCGGGCAGCGCGTCGTCCCGCGGGGCGTAGCCGAGCTCGACGTCGGCGAGGGTCCCCGGGAGGTCGCGCACGCCGGTCTGCGCTGGTGCGGCGTCGACGGTGCGGTGGGCCTGCCGGACCGTGGACCGGCCGTCGCCGCCGGCCGGACGGGGTGTCCGCGCAGCCGGCCGCAAGGCCGCCCGGACGGCCGGTCCCAGCACCGACCGCAGCCCCGCGGACAGCCGCCGGCCGAACCCCGATCCCGTCATGCCCGGCACGGTACGGAACCCCGCACCGGGGCCGGCGGGTGACCGCAGGAGCGGCGTTCGTGCACCTCACCTGTCACGTGTGACACATCGACACCAATCGGTCACGAGGAGGGTTCGGCCTGCCGACACGGGGGCACCATGGCGTCACGGGGCGGGTCAGGGGGCTCCTCCGATGAGAGGAGGCCGCGATGACCTCGGCCGAACCTGTTCCGCCGGCCGCGCCACGGGCACGGGAGGTGAAGGCGAGCGTGCTGGCCGCCTTCCAGCTGGTGGAGGACGCCCGCTACCTCGGCACCGACCGGCGCTCCCGGCGCGGTCACCGGCGCTACCTCGTCGAGCGCACCGTGGCCTACCGCAAGCTCGCCCGGGACCTGCGCGCCAGTTAGGCGACGCAGAACTCGTTGCCCTCCGGGTCAGCGAGCGTCGCCCACGTGAACGGCCCCTGGGACTCCCGGTAGAGCTCGGTGGCGCCCATGCCCACCAGCCGCGCCACCTCGGCCTCCCGCCGCTCGTCGCCCACGTGCAGGTCCAGGTGCACCCGGTTCTTGACCGTCTTGCCCTCCGGTACCCGCTGGAACAGCACTCGTGGCCGCCCGGGGTCCGGCGAGTTCAGCGCGGCCCCGACGCGCCAGACCAGCGCGCCCCGGTGGGTGGTGGTGTCCGCCTCGCTCGCCGCCCCGGACTCCACCAGGCCGCGGATGAACGCCTCGTCCTGCGCCTCCACCTGCCAGCCGAGGGCCTCTGCCCACCAGTCGGCCAGCCCGTGCGGGTCGGCGCTGTCGATCACGATCTGGACGTCGGTCGCCATGGGCGCACCGTAGGGCCCCCACCGACGGACTCAGAGCTCCTGGGCCAGCCCCTCCCGCATGACCGCGTCGTCCGGCAACGGCGTGGTGAGCCGGCAGTGGTCACCGAAGACCACGCGCATGGGGGCGAACGCCGAGCGCTCCACCTGGCGGGCCGGGTCCCAGAGGCCCGAGCGCATGATCGACTTGGCGCACTGGAAGTAGGCCCGCGTCACCGAGACCACGAGCACCGAGCGCGGGGCGCGGCCGAACTCCGTGAGGTCCACCTCGAGCTCCTCCGACGCGGCGATCTCCGCGGTGCCGTAGACGCGCAGCACCTCCTCGATGCCCGGCACCAGGAACATCAGCGCCGCCCGCGGGTTGGCCGCCACGTTGTGCAGGCTGTCCACCCGGTTGTTGCCCGGCCGGTCGGGCAGCGCCAGCCGGTGCTCGTCGAGCACCTTCACGAAGCCCGCGTCACCGCCGCGCGGCGACACGTCCGGCCAGCCGTCGGCGGAGGCGGTGGACAGCGTCGCGAACGGGGAGAGCTCGATGAAGGCCCGGCAGTGGCGGTCGAGGTGGTCGATCACCTTGTCCTGCACCAACTGGGAGGGATCGCGGTAGCGGTCCAGCACGCCGTCCATGGCCGAACGGTAACCCGGCTACCGTTCCGGCCCGTGACGGCACGGTGGAGCGCCCCGGTCCGGTACGTCGAGTGCGACCAGCAGGGCGTGGTCTTCAACGCCCACTACCTGACCTGGGCCGACGAGGCGTCCAACGCCTGGTGGGCGGCGGCCGGCCTGTCGTGGGAGGAGCTGACCGAGCGCTCCGTCGACCCGCTGGTCAAGGCCAGCACGCTGGAGTGGTCGTCGTCGGCCCGCTGGGGCGACACCGTCACCGTGGACGCCGAGACCGAGACGGTCGGCCGCACCAGCGCGACCGCGCGGTTCACCGTGCGGGTGGGCGAGCGGGTCTGCTGCGTCGTCCGCACCACGTACGTGTGCGTGACCGACGGCGCGCCGGCGCCCTGGCCGGACGACGTCCGGGAGCGGCTCGTCGGGCAGCAGCCGCCCGGCTGACCGCCCGCTCAGACCCCCGCGCCGGGCGGCAGCACCGGCAGGCCCTCGGACGGGCCGTCCTCGACCAGCCGCCACAGCGCCGCGGTGTCGGCGTGCTCGGCGACCAGGTCGCCCAGGGCGTCCAGGCGCCGCTCGCGGACGGCGGCGAAGTCGGTGTCCGGGGCCGCGACGAACCGGCGGCCGGCGACCCGGGCGACCTCGGTCAGGAACGCCCGGCGGAACCCGTCGTTCTCCAGGGCGCCGTGCCAGGTGG
Source organism: Geodermatophilus sabuli (assembly GCF_900215145.1). GTDB lineage: Bacteria > Actinomycetota > Actinomycetes > Mycobacteriales > Geodermatophilaceae > Geodermatophilus > Geodermatophilus sabuli. The sequence goes on from NZ_OBDO01000005.1 coordinate 140,736, forward strand.
TGCCCCACACCGATCCGCGCCGGGCGCCGTCCAGGAACGGCTCGGCGTCGTCGTCGACGGTGACCACGCCGTGGTGGATCTCGTAGGCGTGCACCGGCTGCCCGAACGCCGTCCCGGCCGGGCGGGCGAGGGTCTTCTCGCGGGCGAACCGGACGTCGGCCGGCAGCAGCCCCAGCCCGGGCACGGTGCCGGCCCGCGACTCGACGTCGTCGGTGATCGTGCGGGCCAGCATCTGGTGCCCGCCGCAGATGCCCAGGACGGGCCGGCCGCCGGCGGCCCGGCGGGAGACCTCGTCGGCCAGCCCCGTCTCCCGCAGCCACCGCAGGTCGGCCACGGTGGACCGGGTGCCCGGCAGCACGACCAGGTCGGCGTCGGCCAGCTCGCCCGGGGTGGTGGCGTACCGGACCAGCACGCCGGGCTCGGCGGCCAGGGCGTCGAGGTCGGTGGAGTTGGACAGCCGCGGCAGCCGGACGGCGGCCACGCGCAGCACCTCCTCGCCGTGCGGCGGGCCCGCGGACGGGCGTGCCGTCCCCAGCCCCAGGGAGTCCTCCACGTCCAGGTCCAGCCCCGGCAGCCAGGGCAGCACGCCCAGCGTCGGGCGTCCGGTCAGCGTGGTGAGGGCCTCCAGGCCGGGGCGCAGCAGTCGGACGTCGCCCCGGAACTTGTTCACCAGGAACCCGGCGACCAGCCGCTGGTCGGCCGGCGGCATGAGCGCCACCGTCCCGTAGAGGGCGGGGAAGACCCCGCCGCGGTCGATGTCGCCGACGACCACCACCGGCAGCCGCGCGGCGGTGGCCAGCCCCATGTTGGCGATGTCGTCGGCCCGGAGGTTGATCTCGGTGGGGGAGCCGGCGCCCTCGCAGACGACGACGTCGAAGCGGGCGCGCAGGTCGGCCAGGCTGCTGAGCACCTGCTCCAGCAGCGCCGCCTTCATCGGCCGGTAGGACAGCGCGCTGACCTCTGCCACCGGCCGGCCGAGGACGACGACCTGGCTGGAGTCCTCCCCGCCGGGCTTGAGCAGCACCGGGTTCATCGCCGCCTCCGGTGGCACGCGGGCGGCGGCGGCCTGCACCACCTGGGCCCGGCCGATCTCCGCGCCGTCGGGGGTGACCACGGAGTTGTTGCTCATGTTCTGCGCCTTGAACGGGGCCACCGAGACCCCCTGGCGCACCAGCCAGCGGCAGATCCCCGCGGTGACGACCGACTTGCCGGCGTCCGACGTCGTCCCGGCGACCAGCAGCGCGCCGTTCACACCGTCTCGCGGGGGGCGCCCCAGCCGGCCTTCTCCTGGCCCGACAGCTCGGCGATCGCCTCCATGATCTGGTCGGTGACGGTCCGCCGCGCCCGGCCGTTGCCGGCCATCCCCCGGTACTCGGGGAAGCTGAGCGGCTTCCCGAAGGTGACCGACACCTTGTGCGGCCGGGGCCAGCGGGAGCCGACCGGCTGCACCCGGTCCGTGCCGGCCACCGCGACCGGGACGACGGGGCAGTCGGCGGTCAGCGCCAGCCAGGCCACCCCGGTCTTGCCCCGCGCCAGCCGGCCGTCGCGGGAGCGGGTGCCCTCGGGGTAGATGCCGAAGCCGCCGCCCTGACGGAGGACGCCGAGGGCGGTGTCCAGCGCCTCCTGCGCGGCCCGGTGCGTCTGCCGCTGCACGGGCAGGGCCCCGAGCGCGGTGAACAGCGTCTTCGTCAGCCAGCCGCCCACGCCGGACCCGGTGAAGTACTCGGCCTTCGCCAGGTAGCCGACGCGGCGCGGGGCGGAGAGGGGGATGACCATGCTGTCGATGAACGACAGGTGGTTGCTGGCCAGGATGAAGGCGCCGGTGGGCGGGACGTTTCCACGGCCGGTCACGTGCGTGCGCAGCACGATCCGGAACAGCGGGCGCAGCAGGAACCGGACGACGAGGTAGAGCACGCCGCGCTTCCCCTCTCGGCTCGGGGGGCCGCCGGCGGCCGCCGGCGACAGCGGCATTCTCCCGCGCGCCCCGGGGCCGACTGCCCCAGGGCCCGGGGTCAGTGCATGCGGGGGTTCGGGGGGCAGACGTCGCGGATCAGACTGCGGATGTCGTCGGGCAGCGAGGACCGGCCGGCCGCCGACTCGGTGATGGCCACGGCGACCTCGCGCACCTTCCGGTGGGAGTTGCTCGAGATGTGCGCCAGCACGTCGAAGGCCACCTGGTCGCCGCAGCCGGTGAGCAGCATGACGATCCCCTTGGCCTGCTCGATCGCCGCCCGGCTGGCCATCGCGGTGCGCAGCTGGGCCACCTCGGTCGCCAGCTCGTGCACGCGGTCGCCGTCCCCCGCCGCGCCGGACGGCGGCTGCGCGGGGTCGGCGGGCAGTTCCACGAGCAGGCCCTCCAGGGCCTGCACGGTGCCGCAGGGGTCGAGCACCGGCTCGCCGACGAGGACGCCGGGACGTTCGGTGCCGCCCCGGCCGCGCAGCCGGACCGGGACGGAGAACGGTGCGCCGCCGGTGCAGGCGGCGGCGATCGCCGCGAGCACGCGCGGGCGGTCGCCGGGGTGCATCGAACGCGCCAGCAGCTCGGTGCAGGGGTGCGCGCCGCCGGGCGGGCAGCCGAGCAGGTGGGTCATCTCCGCGGACCAGGTCCAGGTCCCGCTGCACCGGTCGTAGCGGAACCGCCCGGCCAGCCGCCGGGCGGTCGCGACCGGCCGCGACGCCGGGGGGTGGGGGCGAGGCGCCATCGACGGTCCGGACCGGGCGGGTGCCGGGCGGACGGGGGAGACCGGGGAGACGGTGGGGGACGGCGTCACTGTCATGTCGACTCCGCAGGGGTGTCGCCGGAGGAGAGTCCGGGTGTGCGCCGACGGCCGTTGCTTCGACCACCGCGGTGAACCGGCGACTCCGGTCACCGGGCGCTCCGATGGGGGGACGGTACGGCCCCGTGGCGGGACATGCACGCCGGGCGACGGTCCGTCCGCGTGCCACAGCGCGTCGCCACCGGCTGTCGGTCGTCGGCGCCCCGGAGCGGTCAGACGACGGTCAGCGGGCGCGCCGGGAACCCCCCGGCGGGGGCGGGAGGCAGGTCGGCGTGCACCCGGGCCAGGAGCTGGACGGCCGTCCGCAACCGGTCAGGGGGCAGCGTGAACGGCAGCCGGAGACGGTCGTCGAACGCGTGGCCGGTGCCGAAGGCGCGGCCCTCGGCGAGCACCAGGCCGTGCGGAGCGGCCGCCGCGGTCAGGGCGGCGGAGCTCGTGCCGGGTGGCAGCCGGCACCACGCCGACAGCCCGCCGGCCGGCCGGGGCACCGTCCAGTCGGGGAGGGCGCGGGCGAGCTCGGCGAGCAGCACCTCGCGGCGTCCGCGCAGCACCTCGCGGCGCTGCTCGAGGATGCCGTCCAGGTCCCGGACCAGGACGGCGGCGGCGAGCTGGTCGACCACCCCGACGGACAGCTGACGGCGGCCCAGCGTCGCGCCGAGCTGGGCGGCGAGCGCGGCGTCGGTGCGCAGCCAGCCGATCCGCAGGCCGCCCCAGACGGCCTTCGACAGCCCGCCGACGGTGACCGTGGCGGCGTCCGGCAGCCCGGCGGCGTACGGCGGCAGCGGGCCGTCGTCCAGGTGCAGGTCGGCGGTGACCTCGTCGACGACGGTCAGGACGCCGTGCTGCCAGAGGGTCGCGGCCAGCCGGCGCCGCCCGGCGGCCGACAGCCGCGCCCCCGTGGGGTTGGAGAAGTCGGGCATGAGGAACGCCATCCGCGGGCTGCTCTGCCGGGCCACCAGCGCGGCCGACCCGACCAGGGCGTCGGCGTCGGCCGCGTCGACCGGGGCGGGGACGCAGCGCCCACCGGCGGCGGCCACCATGCCCAGGGCGCCCGGGTAGGTGGGGTGCTCCACGAGCACGCGGTCGCCCGGCTGGAGCAGCGCCTCGAACACGATCGAGGTCGCGTCGCCGGTGCCGGCGGTGACCACCACCTGGTCGGGCTCGGTGGGCAGGCCGCGGGCGGTGAACCGGTCCGCGATCGCCGACCGCAGCTCCGGCAGGCCGCTGGGCACGTACCCGTGCCCGGTCGCGTACGCGGGCAGGGCGGCCAGCGCCTGCTCGTAGGCGGGCAGTACCTGGGGCACCGCCTCGGGTGCGGCGTGCGCGAGGTCGAGGAGCCCGGGATCGGTGCTCGGCGCCTGCCAGGCGCTGCTCGCGGTGGGCAGCTCGGTCACGGTGCCGGAGCCGTGGCGGGTGGCCGCGAACCCCTCCGCCCGCAGCTGCCGGTAGGCCGACGCGACGGTGACCCGGCTGGCCCCGAGCTCGGCGGCCAGCTCGCGTTCGGCGGGCAGCCGGCTGCCGCTGGGCAGCGCCCCGGTGGTGACGAGCTCCCGGACGCGGCGGGCGAGGGCGGCGTAGCGGGGCCCGGGGAGCGCCTCGACCGGTCCGACCAGGGTGGCCAGCTCGCGGGCCGAAGTGGACTGGTCTGAGCGCGGTGGCATGCAGGCCACCATGCCGCAGTGGACCGCTTTGAGCGAGACCTCTTGCTGCCACTCTTCGGACATGACCTCAGGTGGTGTCGTCGTCCTGTTCGTCCTGCTGGGGATCACCGCGCTGTCGGTGACCACCCTCGGCATCGCCGTCCGCGGGGGCCGCGGCCCGGCCGACCCGCCGGCCAGCCACGCCCGGGTGGACCCGGGCGGGTTCCCCGTCCTGTCCGAGCCGCGCGGCCTGTTGCCGCGGCACCCGCCTCAGCCGCGGCATCCGCGCGGCCCGCGGCGCAGCCGGCCGCTCGCGGCGAGGGCCGCGGCCGCGATCCAGACGGCGCGGGAGAGGCGCACCGCGCGGCCGACGTCGCCGGGTGCCGGCGCCCGGCCGCTGCCGAGCACCGACCGGTCCTCGACCCGGCTGCCGTAGACGTTCCGGCCGCCCAGCCGCAGCCCCAGCGCCCCGGCCAGTGCCGCCTCGCACCGGCCGGCGTTGGGGCTCGGGTGGGCGGCCCCGTCACGGCGCCAGGCCGCCCGGGCGCCGCGGGCGGAGCCGCCCACCAGCGGGGCCGCCAGCACGGTGAGCGCGGCGGTGGCCCGGGCCGGCAGCCAGTTGGCGACGTCGTCGGCGCGGGCGGCGGCCCAGCCGAAGTGCAGGTACCGCGGGGAGCGGTGGCCGACCATCGCGTCGAGGGTGTTGACGGCGCGGTACCCGAGCAGCCCGGGCAGGCCGGCGATCGCGCCCCAGACCAGCGGGGCGACGGCGGCGTCGGAGGTGTTCTCCGCGACCGACTCCACGGTGGCCCGGGTCAGGTCGGCGCCGTCCAGGCCGGCGGGGTCGCGGCCGGCCAGCGTGGGCAGCAGTGCGCGGGCCGCCGGCAGGTCCCCGGCGTCGAGGGTCGTGGCCATCGCCGTCGCGGCCCGGCCGAGCGAGGTGCCGCCCAGGACCGTCCACGTGACGACGGCGGTGGTGAGCGCGCGGGCCACCGGGCGGCCGCGGGTGGCCCGGTCCAGGCCCACGCCGAGGAGGGTGGCCGCACCGGTCAGGGCCGCCGCGTACCCGGCGCCGGCCGGGCGGGAGTCCCGCCAGACCCACTGCTCCAGGGCGGTCGCGGTGCCACCGAAGCCGGCGACCGGATGCCACCGCCGCGGATCGGCCAGCAGCAGGTCGGCCGCGGCGCCCAGCACCAGCCCCACGGCGGTGGGCACGTCGGGCGTGGGCGGCCGGGGCCGGGGTGGGGGCACGGAGGCATCGTGCCAACCGGGACGGCGTCCCTAGGATCGGCGGTCATGCGCCTGCCCGGCCGGTACTCCGGCACAGCCCGGCCGATCGTCACCTACGGCACCGACCCGGTGCTGCACCGCTCGTGCGCGCCGGTGACCGAGTTCGGCAAGGGGCTGCGCCACCTCGTCCTCGACATGTTCGCCTCGATGGAGGCCGCCGACGGGGTGGGCCTGGCGGCCAACCAGATCGGGGTCGACGCGCGGGTGTTCGTCATCGACTGCCCCGACGCCGACGGGGAGGACGTCGTCGGCTATGTGGTCAACCCGGAGCTGACCGTCCTCGAGCCGCGGGAGGGCGAGCCGGCCCAGGAGGTCACTGACGAGGGCTGCCTGTCGGTGCCGGGGCCCTACGCCGAGCTGCCGCGCGCCTTCCGGGCCCGGGTGGACGGCGTGGACGCGGCCGGGCAGCCGGTGTCGATCGAGGCCACCGGCATGGCCGCCCGCTGCCTGCAGCACGAGGTGGACCACCTCGACGGGACCGTCTACGTCGACCTGCTCCCGGAGGAGCACCGCGAGCGGCTGCTGGCGGAGGCGGCGGGCCCCGGCGGCGAGCTGCCGGCGTGAGTGGTCGCGCCCCCGAGGGGTGGAGCGTCACCGTCGTCGGGGTCGGCGCCGACGGCTGGGACGGCCTCCCGCCCCGGTCGCGGCGGGCGGTCGAGGACGCCGACGTGCTCCGGGGCAGTGCCCGGCAGCTGGCGATCGTCCCCGACGACGTCCGGGCCGAGCGGCTCCCGTGGCCCTCGCCGATGGCGCCGGCACTGGCCACCCTGCCGGAGGCGCACCCGGGACGACGGGTGGTGGTCCTGGCCAGCGGGGACCCGATGCTCTCCGGCGTCGGGACCTCCCTGGTCCGGTTGTTCGGCCCGGACGCCGTCGCGGTGCTGCCGCACCCGTCATCGGTGACGCTCGCCTGTGCCCGGCTGGGCTGGGCGGTCGAGGAGACCGCGGTGGTCTCCGTCGTCGGCCGGCCGGTGGAGCTGCTGGCGCCGCACGTCACCCCCGGCCGCCGGCTGCTGGTGCTCGGCTCGGACGCCCGGGCGCCGGCGGCGGTGGCGCAGCGGCTGGCCGGCTGGGGCTACGGCGCCAGCCGGCTGACCGCGCTGGCGTGCCTGGGCGGACCGGACGAGCGACGGTTCACCGGCACCGCGGCCGGCTGGCCGCACGCCGAGACCGACCCGCTGGTGCTCACCGCCGTCGAGGTGGTCGCCGACGCCGGCACCGAGCCGTGGCCGACCACCCCGGGGTTGCCCGACGCGGCGTACGCGCACGACGGCCAGCTGACCAAGCGCGACGTCCGGGCGGTCACCCTCGCGCGGCTGGTCCCGCTGCCCGGCCAGCTCCTGTGGGACGTCGGGGCCGGCGCCGGCTCCATCGGCATCGAGTGGATGCGGGTGCACCCCACGTGCCGCGCCGTGGCGGTCGAGTCGCACCCCGGGCGGGCCGGGCGGATCGGGCACAACGCCGCCCGGCTCGGCGTCCCGGACCTGCGGGTGGTCCCGGGGCGGGCACCCGAGGCCCTGGCCGGGCTGCCGCGGCCGGACGCCGTCTTCGTGGGGGGCGGGGCCACCGGAGCCGGGGTGCTGGACGCGTGCTGGGCGGCCCTCGGCCCCGGTGGGCGGCTGGTAGTCACCGCCGTCACGGTGGAGAGCGAGGCGCTGCTGGCGCAGTGGCGGGCCCGGGTGGGCGGCTCGCTGACGCGGCTGTCGGTCGCGCACGCCGAGCCGGTGGGGTCGTTCACCGGCTGGCGGCCGGCGATGCCGGTGACGATCTGGTCGGTGACGCGATGACCGTGTTCTTCATCGGGGCCGGCCCGGGCGCGGCCGACCTGGTCACCCTCCGCGCCGCGCGGGTCATCGCCGCCGCGCCGGTCTGCCTCTACGCCGGGGCGCTGGTGCCCCGCGAGCTGCTGGCCACCGCCCCGCCCGGCGCCCGGCTGGTCGACACCGCCGACCTCGACCTCGACCGGATCACCGCCGAGCTGGTCGGCGCGCACGAGGCCGGCCTCGACGTCGCGCGGCTGCACTCCGGCGACCCGTCGGTCTACAGCGCGATGGCCGAGCAGATGCGCCGGCTCGACGCCGCGGGCGTGCCCTACGAGGTGGTCCCGGGGGTGCCGGCGTTCGCGGCGGCGGCCGCGGCGCTCAAGCGGGAACTCACGGTGCCGGGCGTGGGGCAGACCGTGGTGCTCACACGCACCAGCGCGCGGTCGACGCCGATGCCGCCGGGGGAGGAGCTGGCCGCCTATGCCGCGACCGGGGCGACGCTGGTCCTGCACCTGGCCGTGCAGCGGATCGCCGAGCTCGCGCCGCAGCTGGCCGGGCACTACGGCGCGGACGGCCCGGTCGCCGTCGTCGCGCGGGCCAGCCGGGACGACGAGCTGGTGCTGCGCGGCACCCTGGCCGACATCGCCGGCCAGGTCGCGGCGGCCGGGGTGACGCGGACGGCGGTCGTGATCGTGGGCCCGGTGCTGACCGCCGCCCAGTTCCCCGACAGCCACCTCTACTCGACGACGCGCCCCCGATGAGCGGAGTGGGCCCGTGCGGGTGACGCCGACGGATCCACTCCGTTCAGGAACGGCCGACGATCGTCCCCGCCCGGTCGATGACCACCACGTCGACCTCCACCGGGGCGCCGCGCAGCACGCCGAGCGCGGTCTGCCGGGCCCCGGCCGCGACGAGGTCGCCCAGCGGGAGCCCGACGGCGGTGCACTGCTGCAGGGCGTCGAGGGCGGTGTTCGCCGTCCGCACGCCCTCGACCAGCTCGGGGGGACCGCCGGCGTCCCGCACCCGCGCGGCGAGCGACTCCGTCGACACCTGGGACCGGCCGGAGTGCAGGTCCAGGTGGCCGTCGGCGAGCTTGGCGAGCTTGCCGATGCCGCCGGCGACGGTCAGCCGTGGCACCGGGTGGCGGCGCAGGTACTTGAGGACGGCGCCGGCGAAGTCGCCCATGTCGAGCAGCGCGTCCTCGGGCAGCCCGTACAGCTCGGTGACCACCCGCTCGCTGGTGGAGCCGGTGCACCCCGCGACGTGCCGGTGCCCGGCGGCCCGGGCGACGTCGATGCCGCGGCGGATCGAGTCGATCCACGACGAGCACGAGTACGGGACGACGACGCCGGTGGTGCCGAGGACGGACAGCCCGCCGAGGATGCCCAGCCGCGGGTTCCAGGTCCTCCGGGCCAGCTCCTCGCCGTGCTCGACGGCCACCTCCACCACGACGTCCCCCGTGCCCCCGTGCCGGGCGGCGACCGCGGCCACGTGCTCCCGGATGAACAGCCGCGGCATCGGGTTGATCGCGGGTTCGCCGACCGGCAGCGGCAGGCCCGGCTTGGTCACCGTGCCGACGCCGGGGCCCGCCCGGAACACCACCCCGCTGCCCGGCTCGCCGGCCGTGACCCGCGCGGAGACCAGCGCGCCGTGGGTGACGTCGGGGTCGTCGCCGGCGTCCTTGACGATGCCGACGGTCGCGGCGCCGTCCTCCAGCAGCTCGCGGGCCAGCGCGAACGAGGGGTGCCGGTCGTTCGGGAGGTCGATCGCCACCGGGTCGGGGAACTCGCCGGTGAGCAGCGCGGTGTACGCGGCCGTGGCGGCGGCGGTGGCGCAGGCGCCGGTGGTCCAGCCGTAGCGCAGCCCCGAGCTGGGCTCCCGTCCGGCCTGCGTCACCGGATCAGCATGCACGGGGCGGCACCGTGACCGAGCAGGCGAGGTCACGCAGAGGCAGAGCACCCACGGGCACGTGTCCGACGAGCGTCAGCGAGGAGGGCACGTGAACGGCCGGGTGCTGGTGCTGGGTGGGACGGGCGAGGCCCGGCGGCTGGCCGAGCGGCTGGTCGCCGAGGGCGTCGACGTGCTCAGCTCGCTGGCCGGGCGGCTGGCCGACCCGCGGCTGCCGGCGGGGGAGGTGCGGATCGGCGGCTTCGGCGGTCCGGAGGGGCTGGCCGCGGCCCTGGACGGCGTCGCCGCGCTGGTCGACGCGACCCACCCGTTCGCCGCCACGATGACCGCGCACGCCGTGGCGGCCGCCGCCGCGACCGGCACCCCGCTCCTGCGCCTGCAGCGCCCCGGCTGGACCGCGCAGCCCGGTGACGACTGGCGGTGGGTGGACTCCCTGGAGGCGGCCGCGGCGGCCGGAGCCGGTTACCGGTCGGTCTTCCTCACCACGGGCCGGCAGGGGCTGGCCGCCTTCGCGGAGCTCACCGGCCGCTGCCTGGTCCGCGCGGTCGAGCCGCCGTCCCCGCCCCTGCCGCAGCGGGTGACCGTGGTGCTCGCGCGTGGCCCCTTTCCCGTGGAGGCGGAACTCGCCCTGATGCGCGAGCACGAGGTGGAGGTCGTCGTCACCAAGGACAGCGGCGGCGGGATGACCGCGGCCAAGCTGACCGCGGCCCGCGAGCTGGGCCTGCCGGTGGTCGTCGTCCGCCGGCCGCCGGTGCCGCCGGGCGTGCCCGTGGTGGCGACGGTGGAGGCGGCGCTGGCCTGGCTGCGCGCGCGGTGACGCTCAGACGTCGGCGGGCCAGAACGACCAGGCGGTGACCCAGATGATGCCGATGGTCACGACCAGGGCGACCGGGACGTGCGCGGCGATCTCGCCGTGGCTGCCCAGCCACGCCTGCAGGAAGGCGAGCAGGAAGGTGACGCCGCTCAGCGCTGCCGGCCACCGCACGCGGGTGCGGCGACCGTGCAGCACGGTCGCCAGGAGGAGGAGGCCGGTGGCCACGTGCAGGGCGATCGCCCCCGCCCCGTGCCCGCCCGTGCCGGCTCCGCCGGTCATCACCTGGCCGGCGGAGAAGAACTGCCAGAGCAGCACGAGCACCGACAGCGCGGCCGCGGCCTGCACCGGCCGGAGCGTCGACGTGGGCGTGGCGACGGCGGGCTCACGGGTCCGGGTCATCAGGTCCTCCGGTGGTCGGGCACGGACGGGGCGGGTGCTTGAAGATTGCAGCACTCGCTCCCGGGGGGCACCACCCCCCGGACCTGGGGGTTCTCTGTGAGTCGCCTGGTCCTGTTCGACCTCGACGGCACGCTGGTCGGCTCCTCGCCGGGCATCCACGCCTCGGTGCGGGCCGCGGCGGCCGCGCTCGGGCTGCCCGAGCCGACGCCCGCTCAGCTGCGGGGGATGGTCGGGCCGCCGCTCCAGGACGGCTTCGCCCTCGTGCTGGGCGTGCCGCCGGCCGACGTCCCCCGGGCGGTGGCCGCCTACCGGGCGCACTACGCCGCCGGTGCGCTGCTGGACGTGACCGTCCACGCCGGCATCCCGGAACTGCTGGCGGAGCTGACCGCCCGCGGCGCGACGCTGGCCGTGGCGACCAGCAAACCGGAACCGTTCGCCGTCCGGGTGCTGGAGCACACCGGGTTGCTGCCGGCGTTCGCGGGCGTGCACGGAGCCACCCTCGACGGCGCCGTCCGGCACAAGGACCAGGTGGTCGCCGCCGCGCTGGCCGCCCACCCCGGTGGCCGGGACCCGGTGCTGGTCGGCGACCGGGCGCACGACGTGCTCGGCGCCGCGGCGCACGGGCTGCCCTGCATCGGGGCCGGCTGGGGGGCGGCCGAGGCCGGTGAGCTCGAGGACGCCGGCGCGGCCGTCGTGGTGGCCACCCCGGCGGAGGTGCTCCCGGTGCTGGACCGGAAGATGGGCTGACCGGCCGGCGGACTCCACACACGGTGTCCGCCGGCAGTGCGACGGGGGAGGAGCAACAGAGGTGCAGGCGCTGACGGAGCGGCAGGTACGGCGCTCTCTCGTCAACTGTTCCCGCGGGGAGGCCGATGGCCTGGCCCTGCCGGTGGGTTTCGCCGACCTGGACTGGGCGGAGCTGGACCTGCTGGGCTGGCGGGACCCGAAGGCGCCGCTGCGCGGGTACCTGGTCCTCGAGGTCGACGGCGAGCCGCTGGGCATCGCGGTCCGTGCCGCCGACACCCGCATGTCCAGCCGGACGACGGCCATGTGCCTGCTGTGCCAGACGGCGCAGAGCGGGGACGCCGTCTCGCTGTTCACCGCGAGGCGGGTCGGCGAGGCCGGGCGCAACGGCAACACCGTCGGCACCTACATCTGCGCGGACCTCGCCTGCTCGCAGCGGGTCCGGACGGAGATCCCGCCGTGGCTGCAGGACCGGGACCCGGCCGAGGTGGTCGCGGAACGGGCGGAGGAGCTGCGCGAGCGCGTGCTCGGCTTCGTCGCCGCCGTCCGCCGCTGACCCGGGCGCGGGCCGATGGCCGGCGTCCTACGCAGCGACGGGCTCCGGCTGCTCGACGGCGGGGACCCGGCGCTCGGCGCGGCGCCGGCGCAGCAGGCCGGCCACCGCCGTGAGAGCCAGGACGATCAGCACCGCGCCGTAGGCCTCGGCGGTCGGGCGCAGCCCCACCTCGCCGGCCGCCAGCCCGGCGACGATCGCCGGCACGCTGAACGCGAGGTACCCGACGACGTAGACGCTGGAGAGCAGCCCCGCCCGGTCGCCGGGCGCGACGCCGGCGGTGATCGTGCCCATCGCGCCGAGGAAGGCCGAGCCGAAGCCGAAGCCGGAGAGCACCGAGGCGACGAAGAACAGCGCCAGGGAGCCGGTGACCAGCGCGGCGATCGCCGTGCTCACCCCGACGACGAACAGCAGGGTGCCGATGAGCATCGACCGCTGGGGGCGGACCTGCCACATCGTGATCGACCCGATCGCGCCGGTGCCCTGCATGGCGAGGATGAGCAGGCTGCCGACGAGGTGGTCGTCGACCCCGAACACCCCGACCGCCAGCGACGGGCCGAGGGAGAGGTAGAGCCCGCCGAGCGCCCACATCGCGACCAGACAGGGCAGGGCCACGAGGAAGGGTGACCGGTGCGCGCGCGGCACCCGCACCTGCGGGCGCAGCGAGGCCAGTGCCCCCGCCGTCCGCGGCGAGGTCTCCGGCAGCAGCGCGACCACCGCGGTGGCGACGAGGAAGGCGACGGCGAGCGGGGCGAACACCCAGCGGGTCGGCTCGGGGGCGAACTCGACGAGCACACCGGCGCTGACCGCGCCCAGGGACAGGCCGATCGTCGGCGACGCGGCGTTGAGCATCGCGGCCAGGGGCCGGTCGCTGCGCTGGAGGTCCAGCAGCACCGCGCCGAGCGTGCCGGTCAGCGCGCCGACGGACAGCCCCTGCACCACGCGGGCGGCCAGCAGCCACCCCACGCCGTCCGCGGCGAGGAACAGCACGCTGGCCAGCACCTGGAGCAGCAGCCCGACGACGATCACCGGACGGCGGCCGACGTGGTCCGACAGCCGGCCCACGACGAGGAGGGTGGCCAGCAGGGCGATCGCGTAGATGCCGAAGACCGTCGTCAGCACGCCGGCGGAGAACCCGAACCGCTCCTGGTAGACCCGGTAGAGCGGCGAGGGCACCCCCGAGGCCGCGAGGACCAGGACCAGCAGGGTCGCGGCGGTCCAGAAGGCGGCGGGCCGGGGCAGTCGGCGGGAGGGCACGCAACTGCGCAAGCCCTCCCGCCGGAGCCGCATTCCCGGCGCCCGGTGGGTCGTGGGTCTCAGCTGCGGGTGAAGCCGGCCGGCAGGACGACGTCGTCGCGGGTCAGGTCGTGCACCGACGACCTGCCCAGGCCGAGCAGCGCCTCGTCGATGCCCTGCCGGATGATCGACAGCACGTTCTGCACGCCGCGCTCGCCGTTCGCGGCCATCCCCCACAGGTAGGCCCGGCCGATCATGACGGCCTTGGCGCCGAGGGCCATCGCCTTGACCACGTCGCCGCCGCGACGGATCCCGCCGTCCATGACGACCTCGACCTGGTCGCCGACGGCGTCCACGATCGCGGGCAGCGACCGGATCGCGCCCGGCGTGCTGTCGAGGTTGTTGCCGCCGTGGGTGGAGACGGAGAGGGCGCTGACACCGGCGTCGACCGCGCGGCGGGCGTCGTCGACGCGGGTGACGCCCTTGAGCATGAACGGCCCGCCCCACTGCTCGCGCAGCCAGGCGACGTCCTCCCAGGACGGCAGCGTGGTGCCCATCCACTCGCCGTAGGCGCCGAAGAAGTTCGGCGGCTCCTGGCCGTCGAGGGCCAGGTTGGGCACGCTGAGCTCGGGGATCGAACCGGTGCGCAGGTATGTGGCCAGCCAGCGCGGCCTGCGCAGCACCTCGGGGGCGAACTTCAGGGCGTTCTTGACGTCGATCTTCTCGGGGATGGGCGGGCTGCCCCAGTCGCGGCGCGAGGCGAACGACCAGTCCAGGGTCATGATCAGGCCCGTGGCGCCGGCGGCGCGGGCCCGCTCGGCCCGGGCGAGGATCGTCTCGCGGGAGCCGACCCAGTACATCTGGAAGAACAGCTTGGAGTGCGCGGCACCGACCTCCTCGACCGACTTGCTGGCGAAGGAGGACAGCCCCATCGCGACGTCCTCCGACGCGGCGGCCCGGGCCACGGCGACCTCGCCGTCGGGGTGCACCGCCTGCACGCCGGTGGGGGAGATGAGCACGGGCATGGACACCTGCTGGCCCATGACCGTCGTCGCCAGGTCCCGCTTGGGCGAGAGGCCGGCGACGTGCGGGCGCCAGGTGATCTCGTCGAAGGCGGCGACGTTGTCGCCCGCCGTCAGCCCCTTCTCCGTGCCGGCGACCAACGCCATGTAGACCGACCGCGGCAGCCGCTTCCGCGCGCGGTGCTGGGCCTCCTCGACGGTCTCGAACCAGTCCTTCGTGCTCGCCATGGGGTTCCTCCCGCGCTCGGTCTCCCGTGGCCGGCGCGTCCCGGGATCCGGTGACGCGCGCCACGTCCGGCGACATGCTGCCAGCGCGTGGCACTGAGTGTCACGCGCGCCTTCTCGCTCGCGGAAGGGTCAGCTCCCGGACGCCGGGTGGGTGCGCGGGCTGTAGACGACGCCGCCGGGCCCGACCCGGGTCTGCGACGAGCCGACGAGCACCAGGCAGCGCATGTCGACGGTCTCCGGATCCAGCTCGTCGAGGGTGGTGACCGTGACGCGCTCCTCCGGCCCGCCGACGTCGCGGCCCACGACGACGACGGTCTCCGGTGCGCGGCTCTCCAGCAGCACCGCGCGGGCCTCGCCCAGCTGGTGCGGGCGGGCCGTCGAGCGCGGGTTGTAGAGCGCGATCACCAGGTCGGCGGCCGCGGCGTGGCGCAGCCGGTCGACGACGACGTCCCACGGCTTGCGGACGTCGGAGAGGCTCAGCACGCAGAAGTCCGCCCCCAGCGGCGCGCCAACCCGGGCGGCCACGGCCTGGGCGGCGGTCAGGCCGGGGAGCACCCGGACCGGCACGCCCGCGAACTCCGGGCGGCCGGCGACCTCCAGCACCGCGGCGGCCATCGCGAACACGCCCGGGTCGCCGCTGGACACGACGGCCACCCGCCGTCCCTGCTGGGCGAGCGTGAGGGCGTGCGCGGCCCGCTCGGCCTCTACCCGGTTGTCGCTGGGGTACCGGGTCTGGCGCGGGTTGACCGGCACCCGGTCGAGGTAGGGGCCGTAGCCCACGAGGTCGTCGGCGGCGGCCAGCGCCTCGGCGGCCTCCGGCGTGGTCCACGAGCGCCGGCCGGGGCCGAGCCCCACCACGACCACCTCGCCGGTGCTGTGGCACTTCTCCAGCGCATCCGTCTCGTCGCGCTGCTCCGCTCCCGGCAGGGGGCCGGTCGGCGGGCTGGGGAGCAGGGCGAGGGAGAAGTAGGGGACGGTCGCGGGGTCGACGTCGGCCAGGGGCAGGGTGCGCTCGCGGGCGGTGCTGGCCCGCTCGACGTAGAGGGCCCGGTCGAGCACGCCGGCCCGGTCGAAGGCCTCCCGCACCTGCGGGAACGTGCGGCCCAGCTTGAGCACCGCGGCCGAGTCGGTGGTGGCCAGCCACTCGGCGAGCTCGTCGGCGGGCAGCGTGCCGGGCAGCACGGTGAGCACCTCGTCGCGCTCCACCAGCGGCCGTCCGACCGCGGCGGCGGCCCCGCTCACGCTGGTCACGCCCGGCACGACCTCGGTCGGGTACCGGTGCGCCAGCCGCTTGTGCATGTGCATGTAGGAGCCGTAGAAGAACGGGTCCCCCTCGGCCAGGACGACGACGTCACGCCCGGCGTCCAGGTGCGCGGCCAGCCGCGCCGCGGCCGCCTCGTAGAACTCGTCGATGGCGCCCTGGTAACCGCCGGGGTGGTCGGTGGTCTCGGTGGTCACCGGGTAGACCAGCAGCTCCTCCACCTGGCCCGCGCGCAGGTAGGGCGCGGCCAGCGCGCGGGCCACCGAGCGGCCGTGCTGCGCGGCGTGGAAGGCGACGACGTCGGCGGCACCGATCAGCCGGGCGGCCTTGACGGTGACCAGCTCCGGGTCGCCGGGCCCCAGCCCGACCCCGTACAGCGTCCCCGTCACTCGGCCGCACTCGCGATCGCGTTCACGGCCGCCGCGGTGATCGCGCTGCCCCCGCGCCGGCCACGGACGACGAGGAAGGGGAGGTCCGTCGCCGCCAGGGCCTCCTTGGACTCCGCCGCGCCGATGAAGCCGACCGGGATCCCGACCACCGCCGCCGGGCGGGGCGCCCCGGCAGCCACCATCTCCAGCAGGTGGAACAGCGCGGTCGGGGCGTTGCCGATCGCCACGACGGCGCCGTCGAGCCGGTCGCGCCACAGCTCCAGGGCGGCGGCGGTGCGGGTCGTGCCGAGCTCGGCCGCGAGCTCCGGCGTGCGCGGGTCGCCGAGCGTGCAGACGACGTCGTTGTCGGCCGGCAACCGGCGGCGGGTGATGCCGGAGGCCACCATCCGCGCGTCGCAGAGCACCGGGGCCCCGGCGTCCAGCGCCGCCCGCGCCCGGGCCACGACGCCGGGGGACCAGGCCAGGTCGGCGACGAGGTCCACCTGGCCGCAGGCGTGGATCATCCGCACCGCCACGCGTGCGACGTCCTCGGGCAGCCCGGAGAGGTCGGCCTCGGCGCGGATCGTGGCGAACGAGCGTCGGTAGATCGTCGCGCCGTCCTTCTCGTACTCGTACATCAGGCCTTCCCGATCCGGTACCCGGTCCCTGTCGCCACCACGTCGACCACCTCGCCCCGGGGCCGGCCGCAGCGGCGCGCGCAGCCGGCCCAGTGCTGCCGCTCGCCGCCGGCGGGCAGCGTCCCGCCGGCCACCGCGGCCGCGGCGTCGGCCCGGACGTCGGCGAGGCTCTTCGCGCACCCCGGCCGCCCGGCGCACGCGGTGACCCGGGTCCAGGGGCTGTCCGCGTCGAAGACCATGCCACTGCGGTACAGGTCGACCGCCGCGTCGTCGACGCGGTCCTCGGCCAGGTCCGGCACGACGACGCTGCGCCACGGGGTGAGCTGCACCTCGCCCGCGAGCCCGGCCAGGAGGTCGGCCTGCTCGGCGCGCAACCGCCCCAGCGGCACGACGGCGACCAGGGCGGTGCAGCCGTCGGCCTGTGCCTCCGCACCCACCGGCCCGGTCGCGCGCGCCGGGGGGACCGGGACGCGCCCGTCGGCGGGGACGACGTCCTCGCGGGCCGCCCGCAGGCGCGCGACCACGCGCTCCGGGCCGTCGTCGAGCTCGGCCAGCCGCCAGGCGGTGCCGCCCTGCGCGGCGCGCTCGTCGAGGAAGGCGAGGGTGGCGGCGAGCGCGAGCACCACGGCGTCGGCGGTCCGGGCGCGCAGACCGCTGTCGGCGCCGGCGAGGGTGAGGGCGACGTCGTCGGGGCCGAGGGCCAGCAGCCCGACGTCCCCACCGAGGCCGGCGACGTCGCCGCGGCCGTCGTCCAGGGTGGCGAGGTACCGGCCGGGCAGCGCGGCGGCCGCCGGGTCGGCGCACAACCCGGCGTCCAGCGCCGCGACCCACGGGCGGATGTCGACGTGCCCGCCGGCGCGCCCGGTCAGCGTGCTGGCCAGCACGTTGCGTACCCGCTCGTGCGTCGGGCTGGGGAGCAGCCCGGCCGCGGCCAGCCGGGTGCCGAGGTCGCGCTCGGCGCCTCCGGCCAGCCCGCGCAGCTGCACGTTCCCGCGGCTGGTCAGCTCGAGGGCGCTGTCGCCGAGGTCGCGGGCGGCGTCGGCCAGGACCCGCAGCTGGGCGGCGGTGAGCAGGCCGCCGGGGACCCGGACCCGGGCCAGCGCGCCGTCGGCGGCGGCGTGGGTCTGGAGCGCACCCGGGCAGGCGTCCTCGCGGAGGCGGACGGCGGGGCTGACGGTCATGGCGCTGGCGAGGGTACGGCGCGCCGTGCCAGAGCTCCTCAGCGCAGTTGGCGCCCGCCCACGTCGAAGGACATCCACACCCGGCGACGCTCGGACCGGGTGTGCGCCCCGCTCATCGCCTCGACCCGGCGTCGCTGCTCGGGGGTGGCGGTGTGCTGGACGACGGCGACCTCGGCGTCGCGCATCGCCCGTTCGGCGGCGAACTCCTCCGGGGTGGAGGGGTTCTCGTCGACGATCTCCTCGGTCGGCCGCGGGTGGGCGTAGGGGCTGTCGTCCGGCAGGTGGCCACCGATCCGACCGTAGGCCCCGAGGACCAGCAGGAGCAGGCCGACGCCGACGGAGAAGGCGACGTTCCTGAACTCGAACGCCAGGACGTTGAACGACGTCCGCAGGACCGCCAGGTTCAGCAGGCCGGAGAGCAGGAACAGGACACCGATGACGATCATCACCGTGGAGGCGGTGCGCGGGCTGCGCGCGGCGGCGATGAGGAGGACGACCGCGACGACCACCGAGATGGTCGACAGCAGGCCGTTGGACGACAGGCCGAGGATGCGCTCGCCGTCGGTGGCGAAGAACGCCAGGTTGTCGGCGAAGCCGAGCAGGCCGAAGACCAGGAGGAACAGCGCCACGAGGACGGCGCCGGTGCGCTGGACGGCGAACACGCGGGCGCCGGGGCCCGGGTGGTCCTCAGCGGGATGGTCTCCGGCGGGGTGGGCCGTGCGGTGCGGGAGGTGCAGTCGCAGTGCCATGAGGGGCTCCTGGGAGAAGTGGAAGCGTGTCCATTGTTCGCCCCGGGAGCGCCGCTGGATGCGGTCGGCGCACGGCTTTCCGGGGCGAGCACCTGCGCCGCGAGGGGGCTGGTCCCGCCCGGGAAGCGCGGCGGGGTCCGCGCCGTTGTCCTCTGCATGAGCCACCCGTTCGAGATCGACCTGCACTCCGAGTTCCTCCGCGCCGACCTGTTCCTCGCCATGGGGCAGCCGATCGAGGCCGCGAAGGTGCTGGTGCCCGTCGTCGAGGCGGAGCCGGGCAACCAGGCGGCGCTGGAGCTGCTGGCGCGGGCCTACTTCGGCTCGGCGCAGCTCGGCCGCGCCGAGGAGGCGCTCACCCGGCTGGTCGACGTGGCGCCCGCCAACGGCTGGGCCAGGCGGGCGCTGGCCCGCACGCTGGAGCGGCAGAGCCGGGGCGACGAGGCGGTGCCACACCACCGGCTGGCCGACGCCCTCGGCGCGGAGTGATCGCCCTCGGCGCGGAGAGACCGCGCTCGGCGCCGGGTGACCGCGCTCGGCGCCGGGTGACCGCGCTCGGCGCCGGGTGACCGCGCTCGGCGCCGGGTGACCGCCCTCGGTCTCGCCCCGGAGGGGCTGCCACCCACCCGGTAGCGTCACCGCCACCACGGCAGCGCAGTGAGGAAGCCGGTGCGATCCCGGCGCGGTCCCGCCACTGTGATCCCCTCGGGGAGAGCCAGACACTCGGCGCTGCCCGTGCCCGACGACCCGGGGCGCGGACCCCGAGTGAGGAACGCGCCCCGTGTTCACCCTGCTCTCGACCAGCGACACCGATCTGCTCTCGGCCCGCGCGAGCGACGCCGGCTGGCGGCTGGGCAACCCCGCCCGCCTCGACGCCGAGGCGGTCGCGGCCCTGGTCGAGGGCGCGCAGCTCGTCGTCGTCCGGCTGCTCGGCGTGCGCCGCCAGTTCGAGGACCTGCTCGCACCGCTGCTGGCCGGTCCGGCGCCGGTCGTCGTCCTCGGCGGGGAGCAGCTGCCCGACGCCGAGCTGATGGAGCTGTCGACGGTCCCGATGGGCGTGGCCACCGAGGCACACGGCTACCTGGCGCACGGAGGGCCGGACAACCTCACCCAGCTGCACCGGTTCCTCTCCGACACCGTCCTGCTCACCGGCGAGGGGTTCGAGCCGCCGTCGGTGGCGCCGGACTGGGGGGTGCTGGAGCGGCAGAGCCGGGGGAGCGGTCCCACGGTCGCTGTCCTCTACTACCGGGCCCACCACCTGGCCGGGAACACCGCGTTCGTCGAGGCGCTGTGCGCCGCGATCGAGGACGCGGGTGGCCGCGCGCTGCCGGTGTTCACCTCCACGCTCCGCTCGGTGGACCCCGAGCTGCTGGACACCCTGCGCGGCGCGGACGCGCTCGTGGTCACCGTGCTCGCCGCCGGGGGCTCGCGGCCGGCCACCGCCCAGGCCGGCGGGGACGACGGCGCCTGGGACGTCGGCGCGCTCGCCGCCCTCGACGTGCCCGTGCTCCAGGGGCTGTGCCTGACCTCCAGCCGCGCCGACTGGCTGGCCAACGACGACGGCCTGTCCCCGCTCGACGTCGGCAACCAGGTCGCCATCCCGGAGTTCGACGGCCGGCTGGTCAGCGTGCCGTTCTCCTTCAAGGAGACCGACGACGACGGGCTGACCACCTACGTCGCCGACCCCGAGCGGGCGGCCCGGGTGGCCGGGACGGCGGTCTCGCACGCGCGGCTGCGGCACACGCCCCCGGCGCAGCGGCGGCTGGTCGTGATGCTGTCGGCCTACCCGACCAAGCACGCGCGGATCGGCAACGCCGTCGGGCTGGACACCCCGGCCTCCGTCGTCCGGCTGCTGGCCGCGCTGTCCGGCGCCGGCTACGACATCGGGCCGTTCGACGGACCCGGCGCACTGCCCGGGGTGGCCGACCTCGACGGCGACGCGCTGGTGCACGCCCTGATCGCCGCCGGCGGCCAGGACGCCGACTGGCTGACTGCCGAGCAGCTGTCGGGGAACCCGGTGCGCATCCCGGCCGCGGACTACCGGACCTACTTCGAGACGCTGCCGGCCGACCTGCGCGAGGCCATGGTGCGGCACTGGGGCGAGCCACCTGGTTCCCTCTTCGTGGACGGTGGCGACATCGTCTTCGCCGCGCTGCGGGCGGGCAACGTCGTGGTGATGGTCCAGCCGCCGCGCGGCTTCGGGGAGAACCCGATCGCGATCTACCACGACCCCGACCTGCCGCCGTCCCACCACTACCTGGCCGCCTACTGGTGGCTGCGCTCGGTCTTCGGGGCGCACGCGCTGGTGCACGTCGGCAAGCACGGCAACCTGGAGTGGCTGCCCGGCAAGACGGTCGGCCTGTCGGCCTCGTGCGCGCCGGACGCCGCGATCGGCGACCTGCCGCTGGTCTACCCGTTCCTCGTCAACGACCCCGGCGAGGGCTCGCAGGCCAAGCGGCGCGCCCACGCCACGCTGGTGGACCACCTCGTGCCCCCGATGGCCCGCGCCGAGACCTACGGCGACATCGCGCGGCTGGAGCAGTTGCTCGACGAGCACGCCAACGTCGCCGCGATGGACCCGGCCAAGCTGCCCGCCGTCCGCGCGCAGATCTGGACGCTGATCCAGGCCGCCCGGCTCGACCACGACCTGGGGCTGGCCGACCGCCCGCACGACGCCGAGTTCGACGAGCTGGTCCTGCACGTCGACGGCTGGCTCTGTGAGATCAAGGACTCGCAGATCCGCGACGGCCTGCACGTCCTGGGCAGCCCGCCCGCCGGTCAGGACCGGGTCGACCTCGTGCTGGCGGTGCTGCGGGCCCGGCAGATCTGGGGTGGTGCGGTGGCGCTGCCCGGGCTGCGGGAGGCGCTGGGTCTGGCCGAGGGCGCCTCGCGCACCGACACCGACGCGGTCGAGGCGCAGGCCGCCGCGCTGGTGTCGGGCATGGAGGCGGCCGGCTGGGCGCCGTCTGCCGTGCCGGCGGTGATCGCCGCGGTGCTCGGCGCGCCGTCCCCCGGTGTCGAGGCCGTGCTCCGGTTCGCCGTCGAGGAGGTGGTGCCCCGGCTGGCGCGCACCACCGACGAGCTCGACGCCGTCCTGCACGCCCTGGACGGTGGCTACGTCCCCGCCGGCCCGTCGGGGTCGCCGCTGCGCGGGCTGGTCAACGTGCTGCCGACCGGCCGGAACTTCTACTCCGTCGACCCGCGGGCGATCCCCTCTCGGCTGGCCTGGGAGACCGGGCAGGCGATGGCCGAGTCGCTGGCCGAGCGGTACCGCGCCGACACCGGCTCGTGGCCGCGATCGGTGGGGCTGTCGGTCTGGGGCACCTCGGCGATGCGCACCTCGGGGGACGACGTCGGGGAGGTGCTCGCCCTGCTCGGCGTCCGCCCGGTGTGGGACGACGCGTCCCGGCGGGTGACCGGTCTGGAGCCGGTGCCCCTGGCCGAGCTCGGCCGGCCGCGGATCGACGTCACGGTGCGGATCTCGGGATTCTTCCGGGACGCCTTCCCGCACGTGGTGACCATGCTGGACGACGCCGTGACGCTCGTGGCCGGCCTGGACGAGTCGCCGGACGACAACTTCGTGCGTGCCCACGTGGACGCCGATGTCGCCGCCCACGGCGACCGGCGGCGGGCCACCACCCGGGTGTTCGGCTCCAAGCCCGGCGCCTACGGGGCGGGGCTGCTGCCGCTGATCGACTCGCGCAACTGGCGCGGGGACGCGGACCTGGCCGAGGTCTACGCGGTGTGGGGCGGCTACGCCTACGGGCGCGGGCTGGACGGCGTCGCCGCCCGGCCGGACATGGAGTCGGCCTACCGGCGGATCGCGGTCGCGGCGAAGAACGTGGACACCCGCGAGCACGACATCGCCGACTCCGACGACTACTTCCAGTACCACGGCGGGATGGTGGCGACCGTCCGCGCGCTGACCGGGCGGGCCCCGGCGGCCTACATCGGCGACTCCACGCGGCCGGAGTCGGTGCGCACCCGGTCGCTGACCGAGGAGACCGCGCGGGTCTTCCGGGCCCGGGTGGTGAACCCCCGCTGGCTGGCCGCGATGCGCCGCCACGGCTACAAGGGCGCGTTCGAGCTGGCCGCGACCGTGGACTACCTGTTCGGCTACGACGCCACGACCGGGGTGGTCGCGGACTGGATGTACGAGCAGCTGACGCAGGCCTACGTGCTCGACCCGGAGAACCGCCAGTTCCTCGAGCAGGCCAACCCGTGGGCGCTGCACGGCATCGCCGAGCGGCTGCTGGAGGCCGCCGACCGGCGGATGTGGGCCGAACCGGACCCCGCGCTGCTGGCCGCGCTGCAGCAGGCCTACCTGGACACCGAGGGCGACCTGGAGGGCGGCGAGACGCCGGCCCAGCAGGGCGCCGCGGGCTGAGCCGTGCATCACCTCCGCTGCGCGGGGTACCCCCTGTCCATGAGCATCCTCGGACGACTGATGGGCACGGCAGAGAACACTGCCCGCACCGCGACCCGCGGGGGTCGGGCCACCGGCCGCGGTGCGGTCGCACGCGGCACGGGCCGGGGCACGGGACGGGCGACGACCGGCCGCGCGACGACCGGCCGCGGCATGGGGCGGACCACCCGGGCGACCGGCCGGGGCCGGCCGACAACCGCCGCCTCGGGTGGGCTCAGGGGGCTGGTGGGCGGTCTGCTGGGCCGTCACTGACGGTCAGGGGACGACGGCCGCGGCCACCAGCAGGGTGACCGCGGCCGTCACCTCCGCCATCGCGCCCATGACGTCGCCGGTGACGCCGCCCAGTCGGGCCCGCGCCCGGCGCAGGAGCAGTTCGGCCGCGCCCAGGCCGGCCAGCGCACTGCCGGCCAGGGCGCCGGCGAGCACCCGGTCTCCGGCGGCCAGCGCGCCGACCGCCGCCGCCGACGCCAGCAGGAGCGCGATCCACCACCGCGACGACACGGTGCCGGTGACCGACCGCCCCAGCGCGGAGCCCTCCGCTGCCGGTAGGCCTGGCAGACCGGTGCGCGTCATCGCCAGCCTCGCGGCCAGCACCGCCGTCCACAGCGCCGCCCACCCGGAGTCGGTGGCCAGCAGCGCGGCCGCCGCGGCGACCTGCAGCAGCACGGTCAGCACCAGCGTGACGACGCCGAACGGCCCGACGTCCCCCTGGTGCATGACGGCCAGCGCCCGCTCCCGCCCCCGCAGGGGACCCAGGCCGTCGGCGGTGTCGGCCAGCCCGTCCAGGTGCAGGCCGCGGGTCAGTGCGGCCAGGACCGCGACGGCCAGCACCGCCCCGGTCAGCGGCGAGACCAGCCGGGTGCCGGCGACGGCGATCCCGGTGGCCACCCCGCCCAGCAGCAGGCCGACCAGCGGTGCCCAGGGCAGCACGCCACGGGTGCCCGCCGCCGCACGCGCCGGGACCGGCATGACGGTGAGCAGCGCGAGGGACTCCAACGGCCCCGCCCACCGGGGCCGGGCCGACCCCCGGGCGTCGCCGGGAGGCCGGCTCACCGCAGCCGCTGGGGCAGGCCCGCCACGACGAACCAGACCTCGTCGGCGGTGCCGGCCAGCCGCTGGTTGACCGAGCCGAGGGTGTCGCGGAACAGCCGGCCCGACGGGGTCTCCGGCACCACCCCGAGGCCCACCTCGTCGGAGACGGCGACCACGTGCGCCGGCGTCATCGTCCAAGCGTTGACCAGCGCGTCGCAGCGGCCGGCGAGCCGCTCGGCGGCACCGGGCCTGTCGGCCCACACCCCGGTCTCGTCCATCAGCGCGGCCACCCACGTGGTGACGCTGTCCACGAGGACCGTCCCCCGCCGCAGGAGGTCACTCGGGGCGGTGGTCTCCACCGTCGTCCACGCGGCCGGGCGCCGGGCCCGGTGCGCGGCCACCCGCCGCGCCCACTCGGCGTCGTCGGCCGCCGGGGGAGAGGTGGCCAGGTAGGTCACGGTGTCCGCGCCGGCCACGAGCGTCTCCGCGTGGGCGGACTTCCCCGACCGGGCTCCGCCGAGCACCAGCACCCTGCTCACGTCCGCCGCTCCCGGGGCGCGCACCGCGCGCTCACAGCAGGAGTTCGAGCCGGGTCACCGTGCCGTTGTGGGGCGTCGTCGACGGCAGGGCGTCGGCACCCAGCCCGGCGGCGACGGCCTGCGCGGCCCGGATGGTGTCGCCGTGGGTGACCAGCGCGATCACCTCCGCGGGCGGCTCCGCCGCGAGGTGCTTGAGGAACGCGCCCACCCGCGCGTGCAGCTCGTCGAGGCTCTCCCCGCCCTCGGCGGCCCAGTGCGGATCGGTCCAGTCGACGACGTCCCACAGCTCGCGGGACGGCCGGCCCTCCAGCACTCCGTAGCCCTGCTCGCGCAGAGCCGGGGTGGTGGTGAACGGCAGGCCGGTGGCGGCGGCGCAGTGCTCGGCGGTCTGGACCGCGCGGAGCAGGTCGCTGGAGACCAGGGCACCGGGCCGCAGGCCGGTCAGCTCACGAGCCGCCGCCGCGGCCTGGGCGTGCCCGAGTTCGGTGAGCGGCACGTGCGCCGTCTGCCCCTGCATCAGTCCGGCGGCGTTCCACTCGCTCTGCCCGTGGCGGACGAGGAGGACGGTCAACGGCTGGGCCATGGTGGGAGGGAGCGTAGCCAGACCGGCGTCGGTGCCCGGACCCTCCCTCGTACCGTCGTCGTGGTGGGCGGGCCGGTGAGCCCGCCTGCGCACCCAGCACCGTTGGTCGCGGGACCGACGAGCGTCACCCAGGAGGATCTCGTGACCATCCCCGTCCGCCCCGGCAGCCCCCGACCCGCCGGCCACCCGGCCGGCCCGGACCCGCTGGCCCCGCTCCTGGAGCTGCCCGGCGTGCGCGAGGCGGCGGACGGCGCCCGCGCCGCCGTCGACCGGCTGCTGCGGCACCGGCTCATGCGCAACCGGTCGGCGGAGGTGAGCACGGAGTCGGCGCTGCGCGGTGCCCGCGCGTCGGCCGTCCTCGAGGGTGTCGACATCCCGCTGGCCGACCTGCGGGCCGGCCAGGTGGACGACCCGGTGGTGCAGGGCGCGCTGCGTGCGTCGGCCGCTCTCGGCTCGATGCAGGACACCTGGGAGCGCGCGCCCGGGCAGGTGCTGGCGCGGCTGCACGTGCTGGCCGCCGCCGACCTCGTCGACCGGGCGGAGCTCGGCCGGCCGGGGGTGCACGCCGGCCCGCGCCTGAGCGGGCTGTTCGGCCTGGTCACGAGCACCTCCACGGTGCCGGCCGTCCTGGTCGCCGCCGTGGTCCACGGCGAGCTGGCCGCACTGGCCCCCTTCGGGACCGCCGACGGCGTCGTGGCGCGCGCCGCCGCCCGGCTGACCGGCATCACCCGTGGCCTGGACCCCAAGGCGGTGTCGGTGCCCGAGGTGGGCTTCGTCGAGCTGGGGCGGGACGCGTACGTCGGCGCGGTGGCCGGGTACGCCTCGGGACGTCCCGAGGGGGTGGCGGCGTGGCTGGCGCACTGCTGCCGCGCCACCGAGCACGGGGCGCTGGAGGGGCTGGCGATCGCCGAGAGCCTGCTGCGCGGCTGACCCCGTCCCGCCGTCGCGGCCGGCCGCCGTCGTGCGCCGGCCGTGCTCGCCGTCCTGCACCGGCCGCGGGCGGCGACGAGACTGGACGCCGTGCGCACCCTCGACGTGGACGGGCTCGGCGCGGTCAGCCGCGTCGGCCTCGGGACCTGGCAGTTCGGCTCGCGGGAGTGGGGGTACGGCGACGCGTACGCCTCCGGTGAGGCCAAGGCCATCGTCCGGCGGGCCCGCGAGCTGGGCATCACGCTGTTCGACACCGCGGAGGTCTACGGGTTCGGCCGTAGCGAGCGGATCCTCGGGGACGCCCTCGGCGCGGAGCGGGCCGGCGTCGTCGTCGCGACGAAGGTCTTCCCCGTCGCCCCGTTCCCCCCGGTGATCCGCAACCGGCTGGCCGGCAGCGCCCGTCGGCTGGGGCTGCACCGGGTGCCGCTGTACCAGGTGCACCAGCCCAACCCGCTGGTCCCGGACTCGGTGACCATGCCGGGCATGCGCGAGCTGCTCGACGCCGGCCGCATCGGCGCCGTCGGTGTCTCCAACTACTCGCTGCAGCGGTGGCAGGCGGCCGATGCCGCGCTGGGCCGGCCGGTGGTCAGCAACCAGGTGCACTTCTCCCTGGCCGCTCCCGGCGCGCTCGAGGACCTCGTCCCGTTCGCCGAGCGGGAGAACCGCATGGTGATGGCCTACAGCCCGCTGGCGCAGGGGCTGCTCGGTGGGCGCTACGGCGTGGACAACCGGCCCGGGGGCGTGCGGGCGGCCAACCCGCTGTTCGGCACGGAGAACCTGCGCCGGGCCGAGCCGCTGCTCGGCGTCCTCCGGGAGGTCGCCGCGGCCCACGACGTCGCGCCGGCGCAGATCGCGCTGGCATGGCTGATCGCCCTGCCCCGGGTGGTGGTGATCCCCGGCGCGTCGAGCGTCGCGCAGGTCGAGGCCAACGCCGCCGCCACGGAGATCGGCCTGCAGCCGGACGAGCAGGCGGCGCTCACCGCGGCCGCGCGGGCGTTCTCCCCCGTGTCGGCCGCGCACACGCTGCTCGAGCGGGTCCGGGAGCGGCTGCCGTTCTGAGCCGGCGGCCCTTCCTCAGGCGCCGCGGCGACGCCGGCGACCCGGCAGGGGAGCGGGCGCCGACGGGCCGACGGTGACGTCGCGCAGGGCCCGCCGCCGGGCGTACCAGGCCAGCCCCACCACCGCGGCGCCGACGCCCATGGCGGCACCGGTCACCACCGGGGTGGTGGGCACGGGGAACCGGGACCGCATGGACACCGGACGGGTGAACTCCAGCACCGGCCACCCGCGCTCGGCCGCCGCCCTGCGCAGCGCCCGGTCGGGGTTGACCGCGGTGGGGTGCCCGACCTCCGACAGCATCGGCAGGTCGGTGATCGAGTCGCTGTAGGCGTAGCAGTCGGCGACGTCGTAGCCGTTCTCCGCGGCCACCTGCCGGACCGCGACGGCCTTGTTCTCGCCGTAGGCGTAGAAGCCGATCTCGCCGGTGTAGTGGCCGTCGACGGTCACCATCCGGGTGGCGACCACGCGGTCGGCCCCCAGCATCTGCCCGATCGGCTCGACCATCTCCGCACCGCTGCTCGACACGATGACGATCTCCCGGCCGGCCGCCCGGTGCTCCTCGATCAGGTCCGCCGCCTCGGCGTAGACCAGCGGGTCGACGATCTCGTGCAGCGTCTCCCGCACGATCTCGTGCACCGTGGCGACGTCCCAGCCGGTGCACATCTGCGTGATCTGGGCCCGCATGCGCTCCATCTGCTGCGCGTCGGCGCCGGAGAGGGAGAAGACGAACTGGGCGTAGGCGCCCTTGAGCACGGCCCGGCGGTTGATCAACCCGCCCTGGAAGAAGGGGCGGCCGAAGGCCAGGGTGCTGGACTTGGCGATGACCGTCTTGTCCAGGTCGAAGAACGCCGCTGCGCGGGTCACGGTTCACGACTGTAGGTGGACCAGCTGACGGTGACAGGGATCGCACGCCGTCCACACCCTTCCGGGTCATCCACAGATCCCACCCGCACCTCCCGGACCCCGCGTCCCTCCGCTGGGCTCGGCGGCGTGCCTGCCCTCCGGTCCCTCCCCGCCCGCCCCCTCCTCGTCAGTGCCGACGAGGACCTCCTCGACGACCTGCTGCGGCTGCTGGCCGCCGCGGGCACCGAACCCGAGGTCGCCACCGGTGGCCCCGCACTGCGGCGGGCCCACCGCGAGGCCCCGCTGGTCGTCCTCGGCGCGGACGTCCTCGCGGCCGGCCCGGTGCGGGCCCTGCCCCGCCGGCCCGGGGTCGTGGTCGTGGCACCGGGCGAGCCGCCGGCCGCCGTCTGGGCCGCGGCGGTGGAGCTCGGCGCCGAGCGGGTGGCGGTGCTGCCGACCGACGAGAGCTGGCTGCTGTCCCGCGTGGCGGCGGCGCTGAGCCGGCCCGTCGACCGCGGGTACCTGGTGGCGGTCGGGGGCAGCTGCGGGGGAGCGGGCGCGAGCACGGTCGCCGCCGCGCTGGCGCTCACGGCGGCGCCGGACGCCGACGGCGCGCTGCTCGTGGACGCCGACGGGTGGGGCGGCGGGCTCGACCTCCTGCTGGGGGCCGAGCGGGGCGAGGGTCTGCGCTGGCCGGAGCTCGCCGGGCTCCGCGGCCGGGTGGCCGGCGACGCCCTCATGGCCGCCCTCCCCGAGGTCGACGGCGTCTCGGTGCTGGCCGCCTCGCGGGAGGCGCCGGGAGAGGTGCCGGCCGAGGCGCTCGGCGCGGTCGTGGAGGCCGCCCGTGCCGGTGGCTGGCCGGTGGTGGTCGACGTCGCGCGCAGCGCCGGTCCCGAGACGGCCGAGCTGCTGCTGGCCGAGGCCGATCTCACCGTGCTCGTCGTGCCCGCCCGGTTGCGGGCCGCCTCGGCAGCGCGGCTGCTGGTCGAGCACGGTCCCGGCGGCCGCCCGCCCGTCTGGTCGGCGGCCCGGCCGGTGGTGCGGCAGGTCGCGGGCGGGCTGTCGGCACGGGAGGTCGCCGACGTCGTGGGCCGGCCCGTCCTGGCCGAGCTGGGCTCCGACCGGAGCGCCGTGCCGCGCGGTGAGCGCGGGGAGCCACCCCTGGTGACGCCGCGCTCACCGCTCGGCGCACTCGCCCGCCGGGTGCTGGCCGAGCTCCCGCGGCCGGTGGGGGTGGCGGCGTGAGCGGGGGTGCACTCGTCGACCGGGTACGGGCACGACTGGCGCTCGAGCCGGAGGCCCCGACGCGGGCCGCGGTCGCCGCGCTCGTCCGGGAGGAGTCCGGCGGCCTGCTCGGCGACGACGACGTGCTGCGGGCGGTCCGCGAGGCGGTGGACGAGCTGTCGGGGGCGGGGCCGCTCGAGCCGCTGCTCCGGGCGCCCGGGGTCACCGACGTGCTGGTCAACGGCCCGGACGAGGTGTGGGTGGACCGCGGCGGCGGGTTGGAGCGTTCCCCGGTGCGGTTCCCCGACGAGGACGCCGTCCGGCGGCTGGCCGTCCGGCTCGCGGCCGCGGCGGGCCGCCGGCTGGACGACGCCGCCCCCTGGGTCGACGTCGGCCTGCCCGACGGCACGCGGCTGCACGCGGTGCTGCCGCCGGTGTCCGGCGGTGGCACCTGCCTGTCCCTGCGGGTGCTGCGGCGGGCCGCGCTCTCCTTCGCCGACCTGGCCGGCCGCGGCACGTTCCCCGGGGCGTCCGGCGGTCTGCTGCGCGCACTCGTCGCCCGGCGGCTGGCGTTCCTGGTCACCGGAGGCACCGGGTCGGGGAAGACCACCCTGCTCTCCGGGCTGCTCGGTCTCGTCCCGCCCGGCGAACGCCTGGTCCTCTGCGAGGACGCGCCCGAGCTGCGGCCGGCCCACCCGCACGTCGTCCGGCTGGCCACGCGGCCGCCGAACGTGGAGGCGGTCGGCGAGGTGACCCTGCGCGACCTCGTCCGGCAGGCGCTGCGGATGCGACCGGACCGGCTCGTCGTCGGAGAGGTGCGCGGCGCCGAGGTGACCGACCTGCTCGCCGCGCTCAACACCGGCCACGAGGGCGGGTGCGGCACCCTGCACGCGAACCGGCCCGCCGAGGTGCCGGCCCGGCTGGAGGCGCTCGGCGTCGCCGCGGGCCTCGACCGGCTCGCGGTGCACAGCCAGGCCGCCGCCGCCCTCGCCGCCGTGGTGCACCTGCGCCGGACGCCGTCCGGACGGCGGGTGGAGGAGGTCGGCGTGGTCCGCCGTGCCGGCGACCTCGTCGTCGTCGAGGCGGGCTGGCGTGCCGACGGCGGGTCGTGTCCCGGCGCCGCACGGCTGGCGGAGCTCCTCGGGGAGTCCGACGGGCGCCCGGCATGACCGCCGCCCTCGTGCTGCTCGGCGCCGCGCTGCTGTCGTGGCCGGGCAGCCCCGCGCTGCGCCGGACGAGGCGCCTGGCCGCGACCGGTGGCCGTGGGCGGATCCCGGTACCGGTGCCGCGGCTGCCCCGGCCGGTGCTGTGGGGCGCCGGGGCCGCGGCCGTCGCGGCGCTGCTGAGCACCCCGCTGGTCGCCGTCCTGGCGGGGGCCGCCGCCGTCCTCGCCGCACGCACCGGGGACCG
Organism: Geodermatophilus sabuli; assembly: GCF_900215145.1. Lineage (GTDB taxonomy): Bacteria > Actinomycetota > Actinomycetes > Mycobacteriales > Geodermatophilaceae > Geodermatophilus > Geodermatophilus sabuli. The sequence goes on from NZ_OBDO01000005.1 coordinate 171,350, forward strand.
CCGACGCGCCGGCGTCCGGGAGGAGGCGCGGCTGACCGCACTGGCCGAGGCGCTGGCCGCCCTGGCGGCCGAGCTGCGCAGCGGTCGTTCCCTGACGGAGGCCACGGCGGCGGCCGTGGCGGCCTGCGCGGACGAGGAGAGCGGACGGGCGCTGGCCGGGTCGGTGGTGGGCCCGCGGGCCGGCCCCGACCCGGGCGGCCGCACCGGTACGGAGGTCGAGCAGGCGTTGCAGCGGGTCTCCGCGGCCGCGGCACTGAGCCGGCGGACCGGGTGCTCGCTGGCGTCGGTCCTCGGCGCGGTCGAGGACGACCTGCGGGCCCGCTCCCGCCAGCGGCAGGACCTGCGATCGCTCACGGCGGGCCCCCGGGCCAGCGCGGCCCTGCTCGCCGGCCTGCCCCTGCTCGCCCTCGGCATGGGCAGCGGGATCGGTGCTGACCCGTGGCGCGTCCTCACGACCACCGCGACCGGTCAGGTGCTGCTCGTCCTGGGCGTGGCGCTGGAGGGGGCCGGGCTGGCGTGGTCGGCCCGGCTGGTGCGTCGGGCGGTGCGGTGACCGCGACCGTCGTGGCGCTCCTGGCGACCGCGCTGGTGCTCTGGTCGCCCGAGCGCACGGACGTGGCCGTCCGCGTGCGCGCGCTGGCCGCCCCGGGGGCCACGCCGTCGCCCCGCCCCGGCGGCGGTCCCCGCCGGAGCTGGGCGCTGGCCGGCGCTGCCGGTGTGGCCGCCGGCGTGCTCGTCGGCGGTCTGCTGGGTGTCGCCGCGTCGGTGGTGGTCGCCGTCCTGGCCGAGCGCGTGCTGCGTCGCGGGTCGGACCACGCCGAGAAGGAGGGGGCGGCGCTCACCGGGGACCTCCCCGTGGCCTGCGACCTCCTCGCCGTCTGCCTGGCGGCGGGGCTGCCCGTGGGCGCCGCGCTCGCCGCGGTGGCCGCCACGGTGCCCGCACCGCTGGGTCCCACACTGGCCGAGGTGGCGGCGCTCCACGGGCTCGGCGCGTCGCCGCGCAGGTCCTGGGCGGGCGTCCCCGGCGAGCTGGCCGGGCTCGGCCGGGTGCTGGTCCGGGCGGGGGAGTCGGGCTCGGCGGTGGTCCCCGCTCTGCGGTCCCTGGGGCCGACACCCGCGCCGAGGCGCGCAGCCACGCTGATGCCGCCGTACGCCGGGCGGGGGTGTGGGTCCTCGCGCCGCTGGGTGCCTGCTTCCTGCCGGCGTTCGTCTGTCTGGGCGTGGCGCCTCTCGTTCTCGGCATCGCCGCGGACGTCTTCGGGTGAGCAGCGGCCGTCGTCCACAGGCCGGACCCCGGTCCACAGATCGGCGTCGGCTGTGGGACCGATGCGCCGGCGCTGCGAGCGTCGGGGCAGCGGCCCGGTCGGCGGACCGCACGACGGAGGAGGTCCCGTGACCGACAGTCCTGCAGCACACCTCGACCCGGCGGAGCCGGAGGAGGCCGAACTCCCGGTCGGGGAGGGCGCTGCCGCCCCCACCGGCCGGTTGAGGGCCCGCTGGAGCCGGGTCCGCGCCACCGGCGAGGCCGGGATGAGCACCGCCGAGTACGCCGTCGGCACGGTCGCGGCCTGCGCCTTCGCCGCGGTCCTCTACCGGGTGGTCACCGGTGGCTCGGTGGTCGACGCGCTGGGTGAGCTGGTCTCCTCGGCGCTGGCCACGCTGTCCTGACCGTGTCGGCCGGGGGCGGGATCCGGCGCCGGGGCGCCCGGGTGCGTACGCCCGACCGCCGCGAGGCGGGCATGGTGACCGCCGAGACCGCCGTCGTCCTGCCCGTGTTGCTGCTGGTCCTCGCCGGCGCGGTGGCGGCGGTGACCGTCGTCGGCGCCCAGCTGCGCTGTGTCGACGCCGCCCGCGAGGGGGCGCGTGCGGCGGCCCGGGGCGAGGACGCCGCCGTCGTGGTCGCCCTCGCCGGCCGCGCCGCCCCCGCCGGAGCGCTCACCACGGTGGCCGCCGAGGGGCCGTCGGTCTCGGTGACCGTGGCGGCGGAGGTCGCCCCGCTGGGGCCCGTGCCGTTCCGCGTCCGGGTCTCGGCGACCGCCGTGGCCGAGCGCGAGCCGGACGGCCAGGCGCCGCCGGCGGCCTCGGGCGGCAGCGCGTGAGCGGCGGCAGCGGGTGGCCGGCGGCCCCGGGCGCGAGCGGATGAGCGGCGGACCGCCGTTGACCGGCGAGCGCGGATCGGCGACGGTCTGGGTGGTCGCGCTGGCGGGGGCGCTCGCGGCGATCGGCGTGGCGGCCGTGCTCGTCGGGTCGGCGGTGGTCGGCCGTCACCGGGCGACGGGAGCGGCGGACCTGGCCGCGCTGGCGGCGGCCGAGCACGCTGTCCGGGGTCGGGCGGACCCCTGCGCGGCGGCCGCCCGGGTGGCGGACGCCAACGGAGCCCGCCTCACCGGCTGCGGTGTGGACGGCGCGGCGGTGGTCGAGGTCGCCGTCGTGGTGCCGGTGCGCCTCGGGCCGCTCGGCGTCCGGGAGGCGGCCGCCCGGGCCCGGGCCGGGCCGGTGGCGCAGGTCCCGGTGGCGCCGCCGTGACGGTCACTACCCGTCCTCGGCCCGGAGGTTCAGAAGACCAGGTCGTTCCCGCCGGCGGCCCTGCTGGCGGGCGGTGTGTCCGCGTCGGTGGTCGCCGCCGGCGCCGGCTCCTCCGCGTCGACGGTCGGCTCCTGGTCCTGTGCTCTGCCGGCGGCCCGTGCCTGTGCCGCCTCGGCCGGCCCCGCCGGGGGTGCGCCGTCCGCGCGCCGCTCCTCCGGAGCGGACGACGACGGCACCCCGCTCGTCGGCGTCACCGCCTCGGCACCGCCGGGCGCGGGGTCGGCGGCGGGCTGCTGGCCCCGCTCCTCGGCGGCGGCCAGCTCGTCGAGGACGACGTCGAGCACGCGCACCGCGCCGCCCTTGTCCAGCGGGTCGTTGCCGTTGCCGCACTTGGGTGACTGGACGCAGGACGGGCAGCCGCTCTCGCACTCACAACTGGCGACCGTCGCCCGCGTGGCCTGCAGCCAGCGGCGCAGCACGGCGAAGCCGCGCTCGGCGAAACCCGCGCCACCGGGGTGGCCGTCGTAGACGACGATCGTGGCCGCCCCGGTGTCGGGGTGCAGCGCGGTGGAGACGCCGCCGAGGTCCCACCGGTCACAGGTGGCCAGCAGCGGCAGGATCCCGATCGCGGCGTGCTCGGCGGCGTGCAGGGACCCGGGCAGGGCGATCTCGTCGACCTCCGCGCGGGCCACCGCCTGCTCGTCGAGGGTCAGCCAGACCGCGCGGGTGCGCAGCTGACGGGGGGGCAGGTCGAGCGGGAACTCCGCGAGCACCTCGCCGGTCCCCAGCCGGCGACGCTGGTAGGCGACCACCTGGTTGGTCACGTCCACGACGCCGGTGTGCGCGGTCACCGTCCCCAGGCGCCACGAGCGGTCGGTGGAGACCACCGCGAGGTCGGTGACGTCGCGGGCCACCGTCGTCCACTCCGGGCTCTCGGGGTGCACCACCGCGGTGGCGTCCTCGACGCAGAACTCGTCCACGACGTAGGTCTCGCCCCGGTGCACGTACAGGGCGCCGGTGTGCACCGTGGCGTGCGCGGCGTCGCCGTCGACGGTGCCCAGGAGCCGGCCGGTCGCACCTTCGATGATCGTCACGGGCTCGAGGCCGCTGCCCCGGATGTCGACGTCGGGCCGCCCGCGGCCGGCCCAGTACCAGCCGGTGGGACGCCGCCGGAGCAGCCCCGTGGCGACCAGTTCCGCGACCTGCGCCTCGGCGGGCGGCCCGCCGAAGTCCGGGAGGTCGGCGGGCACCAGGGGGAGTTCCGCGGCGGCGCAGCACAGCTGGGGCCCGAGCACGTAGGGGTTGGTCGGGTCGGTGACGGTGGCCTCGACAGGACGTCCGAACACCGCCCGCGGGTGGTGGGCGAGGTAGTGGTCCAGCGGGTCGTCGCGGGCGACGAAGACCACGAGCGACTCCCGCTGGGCGCGTCCGGCCCGGCCGGCCTGTTGCCACAGCGAGGCCAGCGTCCCCGGGTACCCCGCCAGGACGACGGCGTCGAGCCCGGCGATGTCGATGCCCAGCTCGAGGGCGTTGGTCGTGGCGACGCCGAGCAGCTCTCCGCTGGACAGGGCCCGCTCCAGTTCGCGCCGCTCCTCGGGCAGGTAGCCGCCGCGGTACGAGTCCACGCGGCGGGCCAGTTCGGCGCGGCCGCGGTCGCGCAGGATGTGGCGGGCCTGGTCGGCCACGGACTCGGCGCTGCGGCGCGACCGCACGAACGCCAGCGTGCGTGCGTTGCGCTCGACCAGGTCGGCGAGGAGGGTCGCGGCGTCGGCGGCGGCCGACCGGCGCAGCGGGGCGCCGTGCTCACCGGTGCGCTCGGTGAGGGGTGGCTCCCAGAGGGCGAAGGTGGCGCCCGGCCGTGGCGAGCCGTCCTCGGTCACCGCGACGACAGGGGCGCCGACCAGCCGGGTGGCCGCCTCGGCGGGCTCGGCGACGGTGGCCGACGCGAGCAGGAACACCGGCTCGGCGCCGTAGCGCCGGCAGATCCGCCGGAGCCGCCGCAGGACGTGCCCGACGTGCGACCCGAAGACGCCGCGGTAGGCGTGGCACTCGTCCACGACGACGTAGGCCAGCCGACGCAGGGTGCTCGACCACTTCTGGTGGGCCGGCAGGACACCGCGGTGCAGCATGTCCGGGTTGGTGACGATCCAGCGCGAGTGCCGCCGGACCCACTCCCGCTCCTCCATGGGGGTGTCGCCGTCGTAGGCCGCGGGCCGCACCGACGGGTCGGCGAGGTCGGCGAGGGCGGCGAGCTGGTCGCGGGCCAGCGCCTTGGTGGGGGCCAGGTACAGGACGCAGGCGCGCGGGTCCTCCGCCAGCCGGGTCAGCGCCGGGACCTGGTAGGCCAGCGACTTCCCCGACGCGGTGCCGGTCGCGACGACGACGTGCCGGCCGTCGTGCGCCAGCTCCGCGGCCTCGACCTGGTGCCGGTAGGGCGCCTGGACGCCCTGCGTCTCCAGCCGCTCGCGCAGCTGCGCCCCCACCCATTCGGGCCACGGCTGCGTGCGGCTCTCGCGCACCGGCATCCGGTGGACGTGGGTGACCGGCTGCTCCTCCTCCGGCGTCCCGGCGAGGAGCGCCGCCAGCAGGTCCGCACCGGGCAGGACCGCACCCCCTGGACCGGGATCCGTGCCGGGAGGGGGAGCCGACCGGACCTGGTGGAGCGTGGCCACCTCCCCACTGTCACACCTGCGGGCAACCTGCGCCCCGCTCCGGACAGCGGATCGTCGAGCCCCCGACACGGCGTGTGATCTCCCTTACACTCGCGCGACGTCCAGGGCGTGCGGATCCCCGTACACCCCGGACCGCCCTCCGCCGACCGGAGCGCAGGTGAGCCCCGGGGGCAGCCGACCGCTTGGAGGAAACACATGCCGGACAGTGCACTCTCCGGCGGGGACGTCGTTCTCGTGACGATCGTCCTCGCCATCTCGATCGCCGCCCTCGCCTTCGCCGCCTACCTGGTGCGGGCCGTCATGGCCGCCGATCAGGGCACGACGACGATGCGCGAGATCGCGAAGGCGGTGCAGGAGGGTGCGGCCGCGTACCTGCGCAGACAGTTCCGCACCCTCGCCGTATTCGCCGTCATCGTCTTCTTGGTCCTGCTCGTACTCCCCGTCCACGAGGGTGGCTGGGGCACCCGCGTGGGCCGCGCGTTGTTCTTCCTCGTCGGCGCCCTGTTCTCCGCGATGGTCGGGTTCATCGGGATGACCCTGGCCACCCGCGGCAACGTCCGGGTGGCCGCCGCCGCCCGCACCGGCGGCTACCGGCCGGCCTTCCGCATCGCGTACCGCACCGGTGGCGTCTGCGGGATGATCACCGTCGGCCTCGGCCTCTTCGGGGCGGCACTGGCTCTGCTGCTGTTCGACGAGACCGCCCCCGTCGTCCTGGAGGGCTTCGGCTTCGGCGGCGCCCTGCTGGCGATGTTCATGCGCGTCGGCGGCGGGATCTTCACCAAGGCCGCCGACGTCGGCGCCGACCTGGTCGGCAAGGTGGAGGCCGGCATCCCCGAGGACGACCCCCGCAACGCGGCCACCATCGCCGACAACGTGGGCGACAACGTCGGTGACTGCGCGGGCATGGCCGCCGACCTCTTCGAGTCCTACGCGGTCACCCTGGTCGCCGCGCTCATCCTGGGTCAGGTCTTCTTCGGCTCCGTCGGCATGGTCTTCCCCCTGGTCGTCGCCGCCATCGGGGTCATCGCCTCGGTCGTCGGCATCCTCGCCAGCAACCCCGGCAAGGGCGACGCCAACGGCCTGGCGCCGATCAACCGGGGCTTCTTCACCTCCGCCGTCGTCTCGCTCGTGCTCGTCGCTGCGGCGTCGTTCACCGTGCTGCCCAGCGTGGCCGACGTGCCGGACAGCGCCATCAGCCCCCAGGTCATGGGCTTCGTGGCCGTGCTCATCGGCATCGTGCTCGCCGCAGCCATCCAGCTGCTGACCGGCTACTTCACCGAGACCAGCCGCAAGCCCGTGCAGGACGTCGGCCGCAGCTCGCTGACCGGCCCGGCCACGGTCATCCTCTCCGGCATCTCCCTGGGCCTGGAGTCGGCCGTCTACGCCGCGCTGCTCATCGGCGGCGCGGTCTACGGCGCCTTCCTCATCGGTGGCGGCGCCGCCCTCTACGCCGTCGCGCTGGCCGGCTGCGGCCTGCTGACCACCGCCGGCGTGATCGTCTCGATGGACACCTTCGGGCCGGTCAGTGACAACGCGCAGGGCATCGCCGAGATGTCCGGGGACATCGACGAGGAGGGCGGCCGCGTGCTCACCGACCTCGACGCGGTCGGCAACACCACCAAGGCCATCACCAAGGGCATCGCGATCGCCACAGCCGTCCTCGCCGCGACCGCGCTGTTCGGCTCCTACAACGCCCAGATCGGCGTCGCGCTGGAGGAGGCCGGCGACACCCTCGGGAACGCCTTCAGCCTGGTGAACCCGAACAACATCGTGGGCGCGCTGCTCGGTGCCGCCGTCGTGTTCTTCTTCTCCGGCCTGGCGATCAGCGCCGTGTCGCGGGCGGCGGGGCGCGTCGTGTTCGAGGTGCGGGAACAGTTCCGCACCAAGCCCGGGATCATGGACTTCACCGAGCGGCCGGACTACAGCCGCGTCGTCGACATCTGCACCAAGGACTCCCTGCGCGAGCTGGCCACCCCCGGGCTGCTCGCGGTCCTGGCGCCGGTGGCGGTCGGCTTCGGGCTCGGCTTCGGGCCGTTGGCGGCCTACCTGGTGGGCGCCATCGCGGCGGGCACGCTGATGGCGGTCTTCCTCGCCAACTCCGGCGGCGCCTGGGACAACGCCAAGAAGATGGTGGAGGACGGCGCCTACGGCGGGAAGGGCAGCGAGGCCCACGCGGCGACGGTCATCGGCGACACCGTCGGCGACCCGTTCAAGGACACCGCCGGGCCGGCGATCAACCCGCTGATCAAGGTCATGAACCTGGTGGCGCTGCTCATCGCGCCGGCCGTCGTCGGCATGTCGGTGGGGGTCGACCAGAACACGACGCTCCGGCTGACCATCGCCCTCGTCGCGACCGCGATCATCGTCGGTGCCGTCATCGTGTCCAAGCGTCGCTCGGTGGTCGTCGGCGGGGCGGCCAACGCCCCCGCCGACTCGCTCACCACCACCGCACCCTGATCGCACGCCGGGATCCTCCGGCCGGCGGATGCCGGTCGGAGGATCCCGGCGGCGTCCTGTGGACGACGGGACCGGCTGTGGACGGGACGCCCGGGTCCGCGGGAGGTCCGGCCTAGCGTCCGGCCGCGCCGATCCCACCGGGGACCGGCCCGACCGCCGGGAGGCCCCGTGTCCCTGACCATCGCCGCCGAGTTCGACGCCATCGAGGCGCTGGCCGCCGAGTTGGACGCGCTCGCCGCCGAGCTGGACGACGACGCCCGGTTGTGCCGGTCCACCGCGGTCTCCCTCGGGACCGCGGCCGGGCCCGACGTCGGCGAGCGCGCCGGCGCCGCCGGAGCGGGCTGGGGCGGGCTGCTCGACCTGGTCGCCCAGCACACCGGCGCCCTCGCCGGGACGCTGCGCTCGGCGGTCGCCTCCTATCGCCTGACCGACGCGGTGCTGGCCGACCGGGTGCTGGCTCGCCGCCAGGGCACGGCACCCCGGTGAGCGCTCCCGCCCTGACCGAGGTCGCCGGCTGGGACGTCCCGCTGCTGCGAGGCGCCGTGTTCACCCTCACCGCGGTGGCCGAACGGCTGCCGTCGTGGCGGGCCCGGACGGAGGCCGTCGGCCGGTCCCTGACCGACGCCGAGTGCTGGTACGGGCCGGCCGCGCAGTCCGCCGGTGCGGCGCTCATCGAGGTGTCCACCGTCGCGACGTCGGTGGCCATGGCCCTCGGCGAGTCGCTCGAGCACGCCGAGCGCCTGCTCGCCGAGGCGGCCACCGCGCAGGAGTGGGCCGAGCAGGCCCTGGCGGCCGCCGTCGCCGTCCCGGTCGTCCTGGACGCGGCCGGCCGGCTGGCGGGTCCGCTGCCGGTCGACCCCGTCACCGGCTCCGACTCCGGCCACGTCGCCGCCGCGCGGCGAGCGGAGGCCCTGGGGATCGACGCGGCGGAGGCCGCGCGACGGGCGGCCCTGGCAGCCGCCGACGCGGCGGATGCCCTCGCGGGGCTCGGGATCGGCGGCGTCCTCTCCCCGGCGACCTTCGAGGACCTGTCCTGGCTGGTGGCCGTCGAGACGTCGGCCGCGCCGGCTCCGCCGCCCCCGATGGACGGCGGTGCGACCGCGGTCGCCGCCTGGTGGGGGAGCCTGTCCACGGCGGCGCGGATCAGCGCGATCTCCGGCCACCCGGACCGGCTGGGCGACCTGGAGGGTCTCCCGGCTTGGGCCCGGGACCGCGCCAACCGGATCGTCCTCGGCCGGGTGCTCGCCGACCCGTCGGCGTCGGGCCACGCGGTGGCGGCCTCGGTCGGAGCGGAGATCGCCGACCGGGAGGAGACGGGAGAGACCGTGCAACTCCTCCGGTTCCGCCCGGCCGAGGAGCTGGTGGCGCTCGGCCTGGGCGACCTGGACACCGCCGACTCCGTCGCCCTCCTGGTGCCCGGCATGCTCAACACGCCGCGGGACGACCTCGACGAGCTGGCCGACGACGCCGACGCGGTCGCCGACGCCGCCCGGGCCGCCGCACCGGCGCTGGCGGTGGCCACGGTCGCCTGGTTCGGCTACCGACCACCGATGGGCCCGGGCGCCCTGGGGACGTCGACCAGCCGAGAGGGCGGCCGGGCGCTCGACGCGACGTTGGACGGTCTCGCCGCGGCCCGTGCCGCTGATCCGGCGCGCGTCGTCGTCAGCGCGCACAGCTACGGGACGCGGGTGGTCGACGCCGCCGCCGGCGCGCCGGGGGAGTTGGCGGCCGACGCGGTGGTCCTCAACGGCAGCCCGGGCATGGACCACGACGTCGAGGGACTGGAGGTCGCCGAGGTGTACGAGGCGTCGCCGGCCTTCGACCCGATCAGCTGGTGGGACTGGCACGGGGAGCACCCGACGTGGACCGATGCGTTCGGGGCCGTGGAACTGCCCGTCGAGGAGGGCATGCTGCACACGGAGTACTACGACGAGCAGTTCCCGACCCTCGCGGCGATCGGCGAGGTCGTCGCGGCCTCCCGGCCGGCGGACTGACGACGTGGGAACACGCGGCCGTCCCCGACCCTTGGAGCGGGTGACGGCACGCCCACGCTGGGTCGCCGCGCACCCGCTCGTCGGGGTCGTGGCCTACCGTGGCGTCGCCGAGGGCGTACGCGCAGCGATCGCGTCGTCCGGCGCCGGATGCACGGCGCCTGCACCGAGCAGCACCGACAGGAGCACCGTGGCCCCCACGAAGACCGCGAACAACGGCACCGAGACCGCCGGCCGGACGGCCGGCGGCACCAGCACCCCTGCCCGCCGCCGCACCACGGCGGCCGGTGGTGGGCGGCCGTTGGTCATCGTGGAGTCCCCGACCAAGGCCGGGAAGATCGCCGGCTACCTGGGCAACGGCTACGTCGTCGAGGCCAGCGTCGGGCACATCCGGGACCTCCCGCGCAACGCCGCCGACGTGCCCGCCGAGCACAAGGGCGCCTCGTGGGCCCGGCTCGGGGTGGACGTCGACAACGGGTTCGAGCCGCTCTACGTGGTCAGCCCCGACCGCAAGCAGCAGGTCGGCCGGCTCAAGCAGCTGGTCAAGGACGCCAGCGAGGTCTACCTCGCGACAGACGAGGACCGCGAGGGCGAGGCCATCGCCTGGCACCTGGTCGACACGCTCAAGCCGCGGGTGCCGGTGCGCCGCATGGTGTTCCACGAGATCACCCCCGAGGCGATCGCCCGCGCCGTGGCCAACCCGCGCGAGCTGGACACCGCGCTGGTCGACGCGCAGGAGACCCGCCGCATCCTCGACCGGCTCTACGGCTACGAGGTCAGCCCCGTGCTGTGGAAGAAGGTGCTGCCGAAGCTCTCGGCCGGCCGCGTGCAGTCGGTGGCCACCCGCATCGTGGTCGAGCGGGAGCGGGAGCGGATGGCGTTCCGGTCGGCCGACTACTGGTCACTGGAGGGCACCTTCGCCGTCGCCGAGCGCGCCGGCACCGACGAGGGGGAGCCGACGACCCTGCGGGCCCGCCTGGTCAGCGTCGACGACAGCCGCGTGGCCACCGGCCGCGACTTCGACCCCGCCACCGGTCGGGTGACCGGCGACGTCGTCCACCTCGACGAGGCCGGCGCCCGCGGGCTGGCGGCCCGGCTCGAGGGTCGGCAGGTCACCGTCAGCCGGGTGGACGAGAAGCCGTACCGGCGGCGCCCGTACGCGCCGTTCACCACCTCGACCCTGCAGATGGAGGCCGGCCGCAAGCTCGGCTGGTCCTCCGCGCAGGTCATGCGGGTCGCCCAGCGGCTGTACGAGAACGGCCACATCACCTACATGCGGACCGACTCGACCAACCTGTCCAACGAGGCGATCAACGCCGCCCGCACGCAGGCGCGGCAGCTCTACGGCGACGCGTTCGTCCCGGCCGAGGCGCGCCGCTACGCGAAGAAGGCCAAGGGCGCCCAGGAGGCGCACGAGGCGATCCGCCCCGCCGGCGACAGCTTCCGCACCCCCGGGCAGCTCGCGAGCCAGCTGGCCCGTGACGAGTTCCGGCTCTACGAGCTGATCTGGCAGCGCACCGTGGCCTCCCAGATGGCCGACGCCGTCGGTCAGACGGTGAGCATCCGGCTGGCCGGCCGCAGCAGCACCGACGAGGCGGTCGAGTTCACCGCGAGCGGCCGCACCATCACCTTCCCGGGCTTCCTGCGCGCCTACGTCGAGTCCCGCGACGAGGGCTCGGCCGGCGGCGAGGACGACCACGGCAGCGACGACGCCGAGCGGCGGCTGCCGCGGGTGGAGCGCGGCCAGCAGCTCGACACCCGCGAACTGGAGGCCAAGGGTCACTCGACCACGCCGCCGTCCCGGTACACCGAGCCCAGCCTGGTCGCCCGGCTCGAGGAACTCGGCATCGGCCGGCCGTCGACGTACGCGTCGATCATGCAGACCATCCAGGACCGCGGGTACGTGTGGAAGAAGGGCGCCGCGCTGGTGCCCTCCTTCGTCGCCTTCGCGGTGGTCAACCTGCTCGAGCAGCACTTCGCCCAGCTGGTCGACTACGACTTCACGGCCAGCCTGGAGGAGGAGCTCGACGAGATCGCCTCGGGCGACCTGCGCCGCGTCGACTGGCTCACCGAGTTCTACTTCGGCGGCGAGGGCCGGCACGCCGGTGCCATCGCGCAGGCCGGCGGCCTGAAGCAGGTCATCGGCCAGCGGCTGGAGGAGATCGACGCCCGCGGGATCAACTCCATCCCGCTGCGGGCCACCGGCCCCGGCGGCGAGCCGGTCCTCGTCCGCGTCGGCCGCTACGGCCCCTACCTGCAGGCCGGTGGCGAGGACGGTCCGCGGGTGAGCCTGCCCGAGGACCTCGCCCCCGACGAGCTCACCCAGGACAAGGTCGAGGAGCTGCTCGCCGCGCCGTCCAGCGACCGCGAGCTCGGCACCGATCCGGAGTCCGGGCTGCCGGTCGTGGTCAAGGCCGGCCGGTACGGCCCCTACGTCACAACGGTCGTCCCCGAGGGCAGCAAGGAGGCCCCCCGGACGGCGAGCCTCTTCTCGTCGATGTCGCCGGAGACGGTCACCCTCGACGACGCGCTGAAGCTGCTCACCCTGCCGCGCACGGTGGGGGCGGCGCCGGACGGCGAGGAGATCCAGGCGCTCAACGGTCGTTACGGGCCCTACCTCAAGAAGGGCACCGACTCCCGGTCGCTGGAGAGCGAGGACCGGCTGTTCACCGTCACCCTCGACGAGGCGCTGGCGATCTTCGCCCAGCCCAAGCAGCGGGGACGGCGAGCCGCCGCGGCGCCGCTCAAGGAGCTCGGCCCCGACCCGGTCACCGAGGGCGCGATCACCGTCCGCGAGGGCCGGTTCGGTCCGTACGTGACCGACGGCGAGACCAACGCCAGCCTGCGCAAGGGCGACGACGTCGAGACGATCACCCTGGAGCGCGCCGCCGAGCTGTTGGCCGACCGGCGGGCCCGGCCGACGACGAAGAAGGCGACCAAGAAGAAGGCCGCCGCGAAGAAGACCCCCGCCAAGACCGCCGCGAAGAACACCGCCACCAGGACGGCGGCCAAGAAGACCACGGCGAAGAAGACGGCGGCCGGCACCGACGCCGTTCCCGCCGGCTGAGGCCGCGGTGGCGACGGGGGACCTCGACCCGGCGGTCTGGCAGGAGCGGCGCCGTTCGTTCGGCTCCGTCGCCGCTGGGTACGCCGCGCTGCGGCCGAGCTACCCGGCCGACGCCGTGGCGTTCCTCGTGGGGGAGCGGCCCCGGCGCGTGCTCGACCTCGGCGCCGGCACCGGGCTGCTCACCGGCGTCCTGCTCGCGGCCGGCCACGAGGTGGTCGCCGTCGAGCCGGCCGAGGGCATGCTGGCCGAGCTGCGCGCCCGCCACCCCGGCATGACCGCCCTGGTCGGCGGGGCGGAGGCCGTCCCGCTTCCGGACGACGCCGTCGACGCCGTCGTCGCCGGCCAGGCCGCGCACTGGTTCCAGCCGGCGCCCGCGGCCGCGGAGATGCGGCGGCTGCTGCGTCCCCGTGGCGTCGTCGGGCTGGTCTGGAACACCCGCGACGAGGAGGTGCCCTGGGTCGGCGCGCTGGGCCGGGTGCTGGCCGCCGAGGCGCGCGATCACGAGGCCGACCAGCGCGTCGTCGACGACTTCGCCCGCGAGCTGGACGCGCGGGTCGAGCGGTTCCGCTCCGGTGTGGTCCAGCGGGTCACCCCGGAACAGGTGGTCGGCGGCATCGCCACCCGCAGCTACGTCGCGACGATGGACGAGGCGCGCCGGGAGGCGTTCCTCGCCGAGGTCCGGGAGCTGCTCGCCACCCACCCCGACACCCGGGGCCGGGAGCTGGTCGAGCTGCCGTACCGGACCGACGCCTACCGGCTCGTCCCCGGCTGAGCCGGGGGCACCGCCCCGTCGGCGATCGCCCGCAGCGCGGCCACGTGGGCGCCAAACGCCTCCCGGCCGCGCCGGCTCAGCCGCAGCCAGGTGCGCGGCCGCTTGCCCACGTAGCCCTTGCGCACCTCGACGTAGCCGGCCTTCTCCAGCGCGCTCACCGTCTTCGACAGCATCGAGTCGCTGACCTGGACCCCGTCGCGGACGAAACCGAACTCCGCCTCGTCGGCCGACGCGAGCGTCGCCATCACCGAGAAGCGCACCGGCGCGTGGATGAGCTCGTCCAGCTCGTGCCGCGGGTGCACTCCCCGCGGACCGCTCACCGGGGCAGCTCGCGCCACGCGCCGACCAGGCAGGGCGCGGCGACGAGGACCGCCAGCGGAGCCCAGAAGGCCCAGCCGCGGGCCGCGTCCGACGCCAGGCCCACGGCGAGCCCGACGGCGAACACCGCCGCCCACGCGCCCATCGCGAGCCCGAAGCGGCGGGCGAACCCGTGCCGGGTGGAGCGCCGGCCGGCCAGCAGGGCCAGCACCGCGCCCAGCACGGCGAAGACGAAGACCATCGCGGCGGCGAGGACGCCGCGGTCCCCGTCGGCGACCGGCTGGGCGAGGGAGAAGCCCGCGCTGGCGCAGCCCAGGGTGGCGAGGAACCCCGACGCGGCGGGGCCGGCCTCGCGGCGGACCCGGGCGTCGGCGGCGGCCGCCTCGGCCAGCAGTGCGGCGGCGGACTGGGGCGTGGGAGCGGTCATCGGCTTCCCTTTCTACGGGCGGGGAGCCGCACTCTGGCAACTACTTTCCTGTAGGACAAGTAGTTGCCGAGCGGCTGACCGATGCCCCGCGCTCAGCCCGACCGCACACCGACGGCGAACACCCGACGGAACGGCAGCAGCGTCGTGCCGTCCTCCCGGCGCGGGTAGGCGACCCGCAGCGCGGCGGCGTACTCCGCCTCCAGCTCGGCGGCGTCGTCCTCCTCCAGCAGCGCGAGCACCGGACGCAGCACCGTGCTGCGCACCCAGCCGAGCACCGCGTCCTGCCCGGTGAGGACGTGCAGGTACGTCGTCTCCCACGCGTCCACCGCGAGCCCGGCGCCGGACAGGACCTCGAGGTACCCGGCGGGGTCCAGCACCGCATCCGGTGCCGGGGCCGCCGGGGCCAGCGCCGCCGCCCACCGGGGCGAGCGGCACAGGTCGGCCAGCAGTGTGTGCGTCGGCGCCCGCCAGTTGCCGGGCACCTGCAGCGCCAGCCACCCGCCGGGTGCGAGGTGGCCGGCCCACCGGCGGAGCAGGCCGGCGTGCCCGGGCACCCAGTGCAGGGCGGCGTTGGTGACCAGGACGTCGACCGGACCGCCGGGCGCCCAGTCGCGCAGGTCCCCGAGCGCGAACCGCAGACGGTCGGGCACGGCGTGGGCGGCCGCCGCGGCCAGCATCTCCGGGGAGGAGTCGATCCCCGTCACCAGGGCGCCGGGCCACCGCGCGGCCAGCGAGGCGGTCAGGGCGCCGGTCCCGCAGCCCAGGTCGACGACGACCCGCGGCTCCCGCGCGCCGATCCGGCCCACCAGGTCGGCGAACGGCCGCGCGCGCTCGCCGGCGAAGCGCAGGTAGCCGCCCGGGTCCCACGCGCCGGTGCTCGTCACGGCCCGACCCTAGGGCCGCGCCGGCGCGGAGCGGTCGGTCGCGGCCGGTACCGTGGCGCCCGGTCCACCCGCCCCACCCACCTCCGGGAGCCCGCGATCCCCGTGTCCGACGCCGGCCCGCTCTCCCTGCCCGACGCGGCCGGCGGCGCGGCGACGCCCGGCCTGTTCGTCGCCTTCGAGGGCGGCGAGGGCGTCGGCAAGTCCACCCAGGTCCGGCTGCTGTGCGCGTGGCTGGCCGACGCGGGACGCCCGGCGCGGGCCACGTTCGAACCGGGCGGGACGCCGGCCGGTGCCGCCATCCGCGCGATCGTGCTCGACCGCGCGCACACCGGCCTGTCGCCGCGCGCGGAGGCACTGCTGTACGCCGCCGACCGCGCCCAGCACGCGCACGCCGTCCTGCACCCGGCGCTCGACGCCGGCGGGGTCGTGGTCACCGACCGGTACATCGACAGCTCGCTGGCCTACCAGGGCGCCGGGCGCACCATCCCGCTGGACGACGTCGCGGCCATCTCCCGCTGGGCCACCGGCGGCCTGCGCCCGCACCTCACCGTGCTGCTGGACCTGCCGCCGGAGGTGGGCCTGGCCCGGGCCCGCGGCCGGGCGGCCGCCGACCGGCTGGAGTCGGAGTCGCTGGACTTCCACGAGCGGGTCCGGGCGACCTTCCGGGCCCTCGCCGCGGCCGACCCCGCCCGCTACCTGGTCCTCGACGCGACCCGGGGCGTCGAGGCGCTCGCCGCCGACGTCCGGACGCGGGTCGGCGCGCTGCTGGGGGTGCCCGCGTGACCGGCGGCGTCTGGGAGGCCGTGATCGGCCAGCCCACGGTGGTCGCCGAGCTGCGCGCCGCGGTCACCGACCCGGCGGCCATGACCCACGCCTGGCTGTTCACCGGTCCGCCCGGCTCGGGCCGGTCGGTCGCCGCCCGCGCCTTCGCCGCCGCGCTGCAGTGCCCCCAGGGCGGGGACGGCACCTGCCACGACTGCCGGACCGTGCTCGCCGGCACCCACGCCGACGTCAACGTGATCGTCCCGGACGGCCTGTCGATCGGCGTCGCCGAGGCCCGTGAACTGGTCCGCGTGGCCGGGCGGGCGCCGTCCCAGGGGCGCTGGCAGGTGATCATCGTCGAGGACGCCGACCGCATGAGCGAGGCGGCGGCCAACGCGGTGCTCAAGATGATCGAGGAGCCGCCGCCGCGGACGGTGATCATGCTCTGCGCGCCGAGCCTGCACCCGGAGGACGTGTCGGTGACCATCCGCTCCCGGTGCCGGGTGATGGGTCTCCGGACGCCGTCGGTGGAGGCCATCTCCGACGTGCTGATCCGCCGGGACGGCGTGGACCCGGCGCTGGCCGCCTGGGCCGCCGGCGCCTCCGGGGGGCACATCGGCCGCGCCCGGCGTCTGGCCCGGGACGAGGACGCGCGGCTGACCCGCAAGGCGGTGCTGGACATCCCGCTGTCGCTCGTCTCGCTCGCCGCCTGCCTGAACGCCGCGGACGACCTCGTCGGCGCGGCCCAGGAGGAGACCGACGCGGCCACCGGCGCGCTGAACGGCGCGGAGACCGAGGCCCTGAAGGCCAGTCTGGGGGTCGGCGCCCGGGGGCCGGGCGTCGTCGCCGCCAGCCGGGGCAGCGCGGGGCAGCTCAAGGAACTGGAGAAGAGGCAGAAGTCGCGCGCCACCCGCATCGGCCGGGACTCCTTCGACCGGGCCCTGGTCGACCTCGCCGGGCTCTACCGGGACGCGCTGGTCGTCGGTTCCGCGCCGGGCGAGTCGCTGCCGCTGAACCACCCGGACCGCCGGGCCGACGCCGAGGAGCTGGCGCGGCGGATCGGCGCGGAGGGGGCGCTGCGGCGCATCGACGCCGTCCTGGCCTGCCGGGTCGCCCTGGAGCAGAACGTGAAGCCGCAGATCGCGCTGGAGGCGCTCGCCGTGGCGTTGCGCCTCCCGGCCTGACGCGCCCGGCCCTGCGCGGCTCGGCCGTGGCCGTGTCGTAGGCTGTGTGCCGCACGCCCGCCGCCTTAGCTCAGTCGGTAGAGCATCTCACTCGTAATGAGAAGGTCGTCGGTTCGATTCCGACAGGCGGCTCGGTTCTGACCAGCGGCTTCACCCCCCAGGGGTGGGGCCGCTGAGTCGTCTCCGGGGG
Organism: Geodermatophilus sabuli; assembly: GCF_900215145.1. Lineage (GTDB taxonomy): Bacteria > Actinomycetota > Actinomycetes > Mycobacteriales > Geodermatophilaceae > Geodermatophilus > Geodermatophilus sabuli. The sequence goes on from NZ_OBDO01000005.1 coordinate 188,600, forward strand.
CCTGTGGGCGCAATGTGGGCGCATCCGGGCCGGGTGAGCGCCGCGGGCCGGCACCAGCGACTCAGCAGCATCGGCGGCCTGCCGGCCACTCGACGTAGAGTCGGTACATGGCCGCGGTGGACGGACGCAGCCCATGGGCCTCGCGGTCGGCCATCCAGTCGGTCAGGTAGCCGGCCATGGTCTGCCGGCGTCGTGGCGATGCTCGCCGGTGGCGACCGCGGCCAGCACCTTGGCCAGCGCCGCGTCGGCCTCAGCTTTGGTGGCGAACCCGCCCGTGCGCTGCTCCCGGCGGCGTCCGTTCGTGTAACGGCCGACATCGGCGCGGTAGTACCAGGTGCCGTGACCCCGCTCCTTGCCCAGCCGAGGGCAGTCCGCGAGCAGCCTTCCGGCCTCGTCGCGGCAGCCGCAGCGGCGGAACGTCTAGCCCTTCACGCCTGGTCCTCCTCGTCAGCCCTCGTCCAGGTAGTCCTGGGCGATCTCAGCGGCCTTCTCGGCGGCCCACTGCTGCCTCGCCTCGGCGGCCTGCTGGACGTGCTGCAGGAACGCGCGCAGGGTCTGGGTCGCCTCCTCTAGCTGGGAGGTGGTGTGCTCGACGTCGTCCAGGCCGACGGTCAGGGCCTCCGGCCCGATCCCCACCACCTGGCCGGACTGCTGTGCCACCTCCTCGGACCACAGCCGCCGCAGGAAGCTCCGCGCGCCGCCGCCTCGACCAAGTACTGGGCCGGTCACCAGCTCGTCCCAGGGGACCGGGGCCGCCGCGGCTCGCCCCCCCCCGCCGCACGTCGCTCGTTGTCCTCGGACCGCGGCGGCAAGAAGAAGTAGCTGACCGGCACCTTGAAGGCCAAGGCGAGGGCCAGGACGTCGTCGGCCGAAAAGTGCCGGACACGGTCACTGTCGGCGGACCCCGGCGGCGGGCCGCCGTCGAGGCCCGCGCCGCCGAGGCGCTGGCCGCCCGCGAGCGCCGGCTGGCCGAGTTCGACGCCGCCGCCGTCGAGGTCATCGAGCGGCGCATGGCCAACCTGCGCGCCGAGGAGAACGAAGCCCGCGAGCAGCTGCAGGCCGCCGTCAAGGCCGACCCGGTGCTGGGCGCCTACATCCGGCAGCGGGCCGCCCGTCAGGCCCAGTACCACCTGCGCCACGAGCAGGCCAACATCGCCCGCCGGCTGGGCCAGCCCGAGCCCTTCGTGCCCGACACGCTCAGGACGACGAGCCTGGCCGACGAGGTGACGGCCGTCGTCGCCCGGGAGGCCAACGCCCAAGCCGCCGACGTCATCGTCGAGCACCTGGCCGGCCGCGAGGCCGTCGGCGCCGGCGCCGGCGAGGAGGGGACCCCGGCCCGGACACCACCGGCCTGGAGGTGTACGAGGTGACCACCCCCGAGGGCCGGCGGGTGCGGGTGACCAGGGACCTGCGCACCGGTGCGCAGAGCATGGTCGACGCCGAGACGGGCGTGCCCTACGTCGCGCCGGCGCGCGTGCGGCCGGTCGACGACGGCGTGGCCACCGGCGCCCAGCTCGACCGGAGCAGCCTGACCGTCGGCGACGGGTGGATGCACGGCCCGGTCGCCCTGTAGCCGCTGCCCCCTGTTCCCCGCCGCTGCCCGGTGCTCGATGCTGGGCAGCGGCGGGCCAGGTCAGCAGTGCCCCCCACACCGTCAAGACGGCGGCGATTCTGACCACCGCACCAAGGGAGGTGGAGCAGTTGCAGCAAGACGATGTGGCCACCCAGTTGGTGGCGCCGCTACTTGGACTGATCGGGGTCATCCTCACGGCGCTGGTCAGCTTCATCAGCACGTGGCGTTGGGGCGCCGTCCCGCGTCGCATGTCCGAGCTCGGAGCACTGATCAAGGACCTGCCACAGGAACGGAGCCGTCCACTTCAGCAGCTGCTTACCGACGAGATCGCCGACTATGTCGCCCAAGAGAACCAGCGGCGCGAGGACGTCGACAGTGAGCGGCTCGTCCTGGTCATCCGTTTGACATGGGTCATACGGGCCAGCTTGGTGGCGTGGCTCATCGCCGGCCTCACGCGGCTTGTCCTTCTGCCCTGGTTGGGAGTGCGACCCGGCGATGCTGCGGATGAATTGGCGGGCGTTGCTGCTGGCGCCTTCTTCGGGACTGCACTCGTTGCAGCCATCCTGCGCGTCCTGCGTCGCCGGTGGCGAAGGCAGAAGCTGGCAGCGGGTAGCCCCCCTTCCCGCCCGGGGCGTGCCCAGAGCTGACCGGCAACGAGCGCGCGGCTGAGCGCGCGCAGCAGCGCTAACGTGCTTCGACGCCGGATGCGCCCGGCCGGCCGCGCGTCAGCTGGGCCGTCGTTGGCCGGTGTCGAGCGCGCCGAGCGCGCAAGGTGCGGGGGTACCCCCTCCCCCTACCCTCGCCCCTGACCGTCCGTGAGGCGGCTGTTCGGTCGACGGAGTTCACAGATCGGGGTCGAGCGGGCCGAGCAGGCCCCGTAGCTGTCGCTGGAACAGCAGCGGCGCGCCGGCGCCGTGCCCGGCGACCAGGCCGAGCACAACGGCGACCAGCACCCAGCCGTGCAGGGTCGACAGCGCCACCACCGCGGCGGCCAGGCACAGCAGGCCCCAGGCCAGGTGCGCCATCACGCCTCCATCATCTCGCCGGCGTCGTACGCCGGCCACCGATCCGCCCGGCCGAGCTGCTGGCGGCCTGCGACGTGCGCCAGTGGACCGGCCCGAACAAGCCGGCGCCGGCAGCGGCCTAGGCGACGTTCGACGAGGCCGCCGACCCCGCAGGCGCCTGGCGTGTCTCTCGTGGCCGGGAGCGCCATGAGACGGCGTGCGTGGCGTGAACGGCGGCCACCGGGCTGCTGGCGCACCGGCCGGCGCCCGGCGAGAGGTGGGGGCGCTACCGGGCACGGATCGGCCCGCCGCCGCCGGGGTCGACCGCGACCATCAAGGCGCGGCTGGCGCTTTGACGTCAGGCGTACGCGAGCAGCATCGCGAAGAAGAGGACTGCACCGATAATCCCCAGCACGAGCCCGGCCATCGCCAAGCCGGTCGGAGCGCCTCGTTGTACACCCTGGGCACGTCCCACGGCGCTGAACACAATGCCCAGCACGGCCAGGATGAAGCCGACCAGCGGCACCCAGAACAACACCGTGCCAAGCAGTCCCAGCACGAAACCAGCGGTACCAAGACCGTTCGACGGCTGGGGCTGGAACTGGGGTGGCGGGTAGTAGTAGGGCGGCCCCGGCTGGGGGTACATCAGTTGTGCTCTCTTCCCGTGGGGGCGACCTGGCCCTCGCGCAGCACGCCAAACTCGCAGCACTACACGATCCGTAGGCAGGATGATCGATCCGCCGGACAGCCGTCAGCCCCTGCCACTCAAATGGGCTACGGCGCGATCTGCCCTGTGACGACGCCGCTGGCGACGTCGATCGCGGAGTCCCGGCCGGCAACCACGAAGCGGTCGAGGATGCGGCGGGCGCGGGTCGGCCCGCCGCCGGACTGCACCATGGCGGCAATGCGGGCGCGGCTGGCGCCTAGATTCGGGTAGGTGACGACTCGGGACGGCGATGCCGCTGCGCTCTACCGACAGCAGCTGACCACCGACCTGGTCCCCGTGTCCGGTGGCGGCACTGTGGGCTACAACATGGCAGGGTCGGACGGTCGGCCGCTGGTCACCACGCAGCTGACCGACAAGCAGGCCGTAGACCTAGCCGACCTCCGCAGCATGGCGCACGACCTTGAGCGGGTGCTGCGCTACTGCGACGAGCTTGACCGGTTCGACGAGAACGACGAACCAGTGGTGCGGGCCGCGCTACGGGCTGCCCCCTGGCGTCGCCGGTCCGGGGTCAACCTCCACGCCCTCGAGGAGCTGGCCGAGGTGCTGGCCCAGCGGGCGGGGGACGACGCCAGCACTCCGGTGGTCTGACGCAGCGAGGCAACCGGCCTCTCTCCCCGGCCTCGTCGGTGGGCGCAAGGTGGACGCGAACCGGCAGAGATGAGCCCAGATTGGCCGGCACGGGCCACCGCCACGCCAGGCTGTCGACCTGCGGAAATGGCACATGACGTCACTTCCAGAGATCCCTCGACACGTCCTCGGGCTCACGCGTAATGAGAAGGTCGTCGGTTCGATTCCGACAGGCGGCTCAGCACCCCCAGCGGGCCAGTCCACCAGGGCGGGCCCGCTGTGTCGTTCCCGGGTCCGGTCGCGCGCGGCGGCGGGAACGCCGACGGCGGTGCACCCGCGTGGGGTGCACCGCCGTCGGCGTCCGTCGTGCGCTCGGCGGCCGCTCGGAGAGAGGCCAGCGGCAGGCCCTCCTGCAGGATCCCGCCGCGAGCCTGCGAGCGGTGGGGGGCAGGAGGGTCCTTCTTCAGTGGTGGCCGTTGTCCTTGGCCCGCTGGATCGAGGCGTTGATCTCCTCCTCGGCCTCCGTGCGGCCGACCCACTCGGCGCCCTCGACCGACTTGCCGGGCTCCAGGTCCTTGTAGGTCTCGAAGAAGTGCTGGATCTCCAGGCGGTCGAACTCCGACACGTCGTGGATGTCCATGAGGTGGGCCATCCGCGGGTCGGTGGCCGGCACGCAGAGGACCTTGTCGTCCCCGCCCTTCTCGTCGGTCATCCGGAACATGCCGATGGCCCGGCAGGTGATGAGGCACCCGGGGAAGGTCGGTTCGTCGAGCAGCACCAGGGCGTCGAGCGGGTCGTCGTCCATGCCGAGGGTGTTCTCGATGTAGCCGTAGTCCGCCGGATAGCGGGTGGAGGTGAAGAGCATCCGGTCCAAGCGGATGCGTCCGGTGGCGTGGTCCAGCTCGTACTTGTTCCGCTGGCCCTTCGGGATCTCGATCGTCACGTCGAACTGCACGGGTCGTAGTGTGGCCCACCGGACCCCGGACGACCGCCGGAGGTCGTTCCGGGGGGTGGGCACCATCGCGTCGAGCGGGTCGGCGACCGTCACGCCGAAGTACTCACGGTTCCGCCGCCGGCTCCTCATCGGCCTCGTCGTGGTGCTGCTCGTGGTCGGTGGCGCCGTCTGGTTCCTGGTGGCTCCCCGCTCCGGCGATGACGGGACGGCGGTCGACCCCGGGGTGGCCGAGGCCCGCCTCCCCGACGTCGAGGCGGCCGCGCCCGTGCTGGCCGCGCTCACCTCGCAGGCGCCCCCGCCCGACGCCGACGTGCTGGCCGCCGGCCTCGAGCCGCTGCTCACCTCGCCCGCCCTCGGCGCCGGCGTCTCCGCCTCGGTCGTCGACGTCGCGACCGGCGAGGCGCTGCTGGACCGGGACGCCGACGCCCCGGTGGTCCCCGCGTCCACGGCGAAGCTGCTCACCGCCGTCGCGGCCCTGACCACCCTCGACCCCGAGACCACCTTCGAGACCACGGTGGTGGCGGGGGAGGCGCCGGGCGAGGTGGTGCTCGTCGGCGGCGGGGACCCGACGCTGTCGACCACCGTCCCCTCGCTGAGCTACCCCGGCGCACCGACCGTCGCCGACCTGGCCGCCCAGGTGCGCGCGTCGCTGCCCGAGGGCACCCAGGTCACCCGCGTCGTGGTCGACAGCTCCCTGTTCACCGGGCCGCTCACCGCCTCCGGCTGGGGCCCCGACGACGCGCCCTCCACCTACGCGGCCCCGGTCACCGCCATCGCGGTGGACGGCGCCCGTGTCCGCCCCGGAGAGGCCCCGCGCAGCGGCCAGCCCGGTCTCGACGCCGGGGCGGCCCTGGCCGACGACCTGGGCGTGCCCGGCGCCACGATCGTGCTCGACGAGGCGCCCGAAGCGGGCGAGACCCTCGGCGCGGTCCGCTCCGCGCCGGTCGCCCGGCTGGTGGAGCAGACCCTCTCCCAGTCCGACAACCTGCTCGCCGAGACCCTCGCCCGCCACGTCGCCCTGGCCCGCGACCTGCCGGCCACCTTCGAGGGGTCCGCGGAGGCGGTTCCCGCGGCGCTGACCGACGCCGGCCTCGACGTCACCGGGGTGGCGCTCTCCGACGGCAGCGGCCTGTCCCAGGAGGACCGCGTCCCCGTGGAGCTGCTGACCGACCTCCTCGCCGGCGCGGCCGACGGCACCGTCCCCGAGGCGTCGGCCGTGCTGTCCGGGCTGGCGGTCGCCGGCTACGACGGCACCCTGGCCGACCGCGGCGACGACGACCCCCGGACGGCGCCGGGCGCGGTGCGCGCCAAGACCGGCACCCTGCTGGGCGTCCACGGACTGGCCGGCACCGTGGTCACCGCCGACGGCCGGCTGCTGGCCTTCGCCGTCGTCGCCGACGGCGCGCCGGCCGACGGGCCGGCGGCCGAGGAGGCCCTCGACGTCGTCGCCTCGGCGCTGGCCGCCTGCGGCTGTCGTTGAACCGGCGGTGGCGACGTGCTGGAACGGCCCCCTTCAGGGACCCGCGCCGAGCGTGCGAGGCGCGGGGGGAAGGGGGTCCTCTTTCCGCGTACGGTGAGGCGATGAGCAGCGCCTCCTCGATGGTCGACTGGCAGCTCGCCGGACGCACCGCCCGCCGCCTGGTCGGTCCTGGTCCGGAGACGACGCGGGAGGAGGCCGCCGCCGTCGTCCGCGAGCTGCACGAGGCCGCCGCCACCGCGGTCGCCCACGTCGAGCGGCTGACCGGCCTGCAGGCCCTGCCGTCGGGCCCCGTGCCGGAGGTCGCCGTCGTCGACCGGCCCGGGTGGGTGGACGCCAACGCCGCCGGCATGGCCGCGCTGATGGACCCCCTGGTCGAGGCGCTGGTCGCCAAGCAGGACTCCCGCCCCGGCCCCCTGGCCACGGCCATCGGCTCGCGGGCCACGGGCGTGCAGGCCGGGGGGATCCTCGCGTTCCTGTCCTCCCGCGTGCTCGGCCAGTACGAGGTGTTCGGCACCGGCGGGCGGCTGCTGCTGGTCGCCCCGAACATCGTCGACGCCGAGCGTCGCCTGGGCGTGGACCCGAGCGACTTCCGGCTGTGGGTGTGCCTGCACGAGGTCACCCACCAGCTGCAGTTCACCGCGTTCCCGTGGCTGCGCGACCACCTCGAGGCGCAGGTCGCGGAGTTCGTCGCGGCCACCGACCTCGACGCCGACGTCCTCCGTGACCGGCTGCGCGACGTGCTGCGCAGCATCGGCGACGCCGTCCGCGGCGGCGAGGGCGGCGACGACGGCGGCCTGATGGCGCTGGTCCAGGACCCCCGCCAGCGCGCCGTCCTCGACCGGGTCACCGCCGTGATGAGCCTGGTGGAGGGGCACGCGGAGTACGTGATGGACGGCGTCGGGCCCGACGTCGTCCCGTCGGTGCGGACGCTGCGCAAGCGGTTCGCGCAGCGGCGCAAGGGCCGTGGCCCGCTCGACCGCGTGCTGCGCCGGCTGCTCGGGCTCGAGCAGAAGATGAAGCAGTACGCCGACGGCCGGCACTTCGTCGGCGGCGTCGTCGACCTCGTCGGCATGGAGGGCTTCAACCGCGTGTGGTCGGGCCCGGAGACGCTGCCCCGGATCGAGGAGCTCACCGACCCGGCCCGCTGGGTGGAGCGCGTGCACGGCCGCCCGGCCATCCCCGCCTGACCGGGTGGGCGGGGCCGAGGACATGGCCGGCCCCTCGCCGGCGGTGGCCCGCGTCCGCAGCGCGGTGCGCCCCGGCCTGACGGCGTCGCCGGCCCCGGTCCTCGTCGCGGTCAGCGGGGGAGCGGACTCCCTCGCCCTGGCCGCGGCCGTCGCGTTCGAGGCGCCGCGGGCCGGCGTCCCCGCCGGGGCGGTGACGGTCGACCACGGGCTCCAGCCGGGATCGGCCGCCCGCGCCGAGGCCACCGCCGTCCTGCTGCGCGGGCTGCCTCTGGACCCGGTGTCCGTCGTCCCCGTGCGGGTCGGCCGGGACGGCGGCCCCGAGGGCGCGGCCCGTGACGCCCGGTACGCCGCCCTCGCCGAGGCCGCCGCGGACGCCGGCGCCCGCGTGGCCCTCGGTCACACCCTGGACGACCAGGCCGAGACGGTGCTGCTCGGGCTCGGTCGCGGATCGGGTCCGCGCAGCGTGGCCGGGATGGTCGAGCACCGGCAGGCGGCGGACGGGCCGATGACGTGGTGGCGGCCGCTGCTCGGCGTCCGCCGGGAGACCACCCGCGCCGCCTGCGCCGACCAGGGGCTGCCGGTGTGGGAGGACCCGTGGAACGCCGACCCGGCCTACACGCGCGTCCGGTTGCGCACCGAGGTGCTGCCGCTGCTGGAGGAGGTCCTCGGCGGCGGTGTCGCGCCCGCCCTCGCCCGCACCGCGGCCATGCTGCGGGAGGACCTCGACGCGCTCGACGAGCTCGCCGCTGCGGAGCTGTCCCGGCTGTCGGGAGGCCAGTCGGCCCCCGCCCACCCCGTGCCCGCCCGCGACCTCGCCGCCCTGCCCGCCGCTCTCCGGCGCCGGGTGCTGCGCGGCTGGCTGCGCGGCGCGGGCGTGCCGGACCTGCAGGCGGTGCACCTCACCGCCGTCGACGCGTTGCTCACGCGCTGGCGCGGGCAGGGGCGGGTGGACCTACCCGGCGGTGCGGGGGTGGTCCGGTCGTCTGGCAGGCTCGTGGTCGTGCCCGCAGCTGTGCGGGGTCCCCGATCCGCACCACCTGAGGAGCGCGACACGTGAGTGAGCAGGCCAGCGGCACCGCAGAGCTGGGCAACCACCACGGCTACGGCCCCGACATCGACCACGTGCTCCTGAGCGAGGAGCAGATCCAGGCCAAGATCGGCGAGCTGGCCGCCCGCATCGGCGCAGACTACGCGGGCAAGGAGGTGCTGCTGGTCGGCGTCCTCAAGGGCGCGGTGCTCTTCATGAGCGACTTCGCCCGGGCGCTGCAGCTGCCCACCCAGATGGAGTTCATGGCCGTGTCCTCCTACGGCTCGGCCACCAGCTCCTCCGGCGTCGTCCGCATCCTCAAGGACCTCGACCGCGACATCAGCGACAGGCACGTGCTGGTGATCGAGGACATCATCGACTCCGGGCTGACGCTGTCCTGGCTGCTCAAGAACCTCGGCGGTCGCCGGCCGGCGTCGCTGGAGGTGTGCGCCCTGCTGCGCAAGCCCGACGCGGTGAAGGTCGACGTGCCGGTCCGCTACATCGGCTTCGACATCCCCAACGAGTTCGTCGTCGGCTACGGGCTTGACTACGCCGAGCGGTACCGTGACCTGCCGTACATCGCCACGCTCCGCCCGGAGGTCTACGCGAACTGAGGCGCAGCCGCGATCAGGGTCCCTGATCGTGGGCCGCCCTCCTCGACCGGTCGTCCTGCTCGGCGCCCACCCGCACGGGGTGGTGCAGCCGCTTCCCCGGTCGCGCACAGGGTTCGTACAGGGTGCCCGGTGTACCGTCGATCCATCGACGCTGCACGAGCGCCGGGGTGCCCGCCCGGGTCGCCGTAGCGTCCCCACGGACGATCAGGAGGGTGGACGGGCCAGGCCGGGATCCCGGCCGCCCGGCATCGGTGTATGGAACGCAAGAAGATCTTCCGCTCCGTGTGGTTCTGGGTCGTCCTCGTCGTCCTCCTGGCGCTGGCGTTCTCGTCGTTGTTCCGTGGCAACGGCGGCTACCAGGAGGTCAGCACCGCGACGGCGATCGAGCAGATCACCGGCGGCAACGTCGAGTCGGTCACGATCAACGACAAGGAACAGACGCTCGACCTCGACCTGACGAACCCGGTCGAGGGCAGTGACAAGATCACCGCGTTCTACCCGATCGGTGCCTCCGACGACGTCTTCGACCTGCTCTCGGGCCTGAACGGCGGCGGGGACGCCGTCGACTTCGACACCAACGTCACGCAGGACAACGTGCTGGTCAGCATCCTGATCAGCTTCCTGCCGTTCGTGATCCTCCTGCTGCTGCTGTTCTGGCTGTTCAACTCCATGCAGGGCGGCGGCCGTGGCGTCATGGCCTTCGGCAAGTCGAAGGCCAAGCAGATCACCAAGGACACCCCGAAGACGACGTTCGCCGACGTCGCCGGCGCCGACGAGGCGATCGAGGAACTGCAGGAGATCAAGGACTTCCTCGCCAACCCGGTCAAGTTCCAGGCCGTCGGCGCGAAGATCCCCAAGGGCGTGCTGCTGTTCGGCCCGCCCGGGACCGGCAAGACCCTGCTGGCTCGCGCCGTCGCCGGCGAGGCCGGGGTGCCGTTCTTCTCCATCTCCGGCTCGGACTTCGTCGAGATGTTCGTCGGTGTCGGTGCCAGCCGCGTCCGTGACCTCTTCGAGCAGGCCAAGCAGAACGCGCCGGCGATCATCTTCGTCGACGAGATCGACGCCGTCGGCCGCCACCGCGGTGCCGGCATGGGCGGCGGTCACGACGAGCGCGAGCAGACGCTCAACCAGATGCTCGTCGAGATGGACGGCTTCGACGTCAAGGGCGGCGTCATCATGATCGCCGCCACCAACCGGCCCGACATCCTCGACCCGGCACTGCTGCGCCCGGGCCGCTTCGACCGGCAGATCGCCGTCGACCGGCCCGACCTCCTGGGCCGCAAGCAGATCCTCGAGGTGCACGCCAAGGGCAAGCCGCTCGCCCCCGACGTCGACCTCGAGACCGTCGCCCGTCGCACCCCCGGCTTCACCGGCGCGGACCTCGCCAACGTGCTCAACGAGAGCGCGCTGCTCACCGCCCGCAACAACGGCACGGTGATCACCGACGCCACCCTCGAGGAGGCGATCGACCGCGTCATCGCCGGCCCCGAGCGCAAGACGCGGGCGATGAGCGAGAAGGAGAAGAAGGTCACCGCCTACCACGAGGGCGGGCACGCCCTCGTGGCGCACGCACTGCCCAACCTGGACCCGGTGCACAAGGTGACGATCCTGCCGCGCGGCCGCTCGCTGGGGCACACGCTGGTGCTGCCGACCGAGGACAAGTACACCCAGACCCGGTCGGAGATGATCGACACCCTCGCCTACGCCCTGGGCGGGCGGGCGGCCGAGGAACTGGTGTTCCACGAGCCGACCACCGGTGCGGGCAACGACATCGAGAAGGCGACGTCGCTGGCGCGGGCGATGGTCACCCAGTACGGCATGAGCGCCAAGCTGGGCGCGGTGAAGTACGGCTCCAACGAGGCCGAGCCGTTCCTCGGCCGGGACATGCGGACGCACCCTGACTACTCCGAGGCAGTCGCGGCGGACATCGATGCCGAGGTCCGGGCGCTCATCGAGGCCGCGCACGACGAGGCGTGGGAGATCCTGGTCGAGTACCGCGCCGTCCTGGACCAGCTCGTGCTGGAGCTGATGGAGAAGGAGACCCTCTCCAAGGAGGACATGGCGCGCATCTGCGAGCCGGTCACCAAGCGGCCGTCGCTGGCTCCGTACAACGGCTTCGGCAAGCGCACCCCGTCGGACCAGCCGCCGGTGCTCACCCCCGCCGAGCGGGCGGGCCAGAACGGCAACGGCCGGGTCGGGGAGGGGTCCACGGCGGTCGGTGACGTCGGCGCGCCGGTGCAGAGGTGAGCGAGCTCGCGAGCTCGCCCAGGGGCACGGCAGCGCCGCGCACGCCGACGACGAGCCGGGTGTACCTGCCGCTCGCGGGGGACAGCGAGGAGACGGCGTGAGTGAGGTGCCGGCGGAGCCGGACGACCTGTTGCTGCAGCGGCCGCCGGGCGCGGGCGTGGACCAGGAGCGGGCCGCGGCCGCCGTCCGTGAGCTGTTGCTCGCGGTGGGGGAGGACCCGGACCGGCCGGGGTTGAAGGAGACCCCTGGACGGGTCGCCCGGGCCTACGCGGAGACCTTCGCCGGGCTGTGGCAGGACCCGGCGGACGTCCTCGCCACGACCTTCGACGAGGACCACGACGAGATGGTCCTGGTCAAGGACATCCCGATGTACTCCACCTGCGAGCACCACCTGGTGCCCTTCCACGGGGTCGCGCACATCGGTTACATCCCCGGCGAGGACGGCAGGGTCACCGGGCTGTCCAAGCTGGCCCGGCTGGTGGAGGTCTACGCGCGCCGCCCGCAGGTGCAGGAGCGGATGACCAGCCAGATCGCCGACGCGCTGAGCGAGGTGCTCAAGCCGCGCGGCGTGCTCGTCGTGATCGAGGCCGAGCACCTGTGCATGGCGATGCGCGGCATCCGCAAGCCCGGCTCCACGACCGTCACCTCCGCCGTCCGCGGCATCTTCCGGGACAACCCGGCGACGCGCGCCGAGGCGATGAGCCTCGTGCTGGGCCGGTGACCCTGCGCCCGCTGCCGCGCCCCGGCCACTGCGTGGTCATGGGGGTCCTCAACGTCACGCCGGACTCGTTCTCCGACGGCGGCTGCTTCGCCGACGCTCCCTCGGCGATCGCGCACGGGCTGGCGATGCACGCCGCCGGCGCGGACTACGTCGACGTCGGCGGAGAGTCCACCCGCCCCGGCGCGGACCGGGTCGACGCCGACGAGGAGTGCCGGCGCGTGCTGCCGGTCATCCGGGAGCTCGCCGGCGCCGGGGTGCGGGTCAGCGTCGACACCACCCGCGCCGAGGTCGCCGAGGCCGCGCTCGGGGCCGGCGCCACGCTGGTCAACGACGTGAGCGGCGGACTGGCCGACGCCGGCATGGCCCGGCTGGTCGCTGACGCCGGCGTCCCCTGGGTGCTCATGCACTGGCGGGGGCACAGCCGCGAGATGTACGCCGCCGCCCGCTACGGCGACGTCGTCACCGAGGTCTGCGCCGAGCTCACCGCCCGCGTGGAGGACGTCGTCGCCGCGGGCGTGGCACCCGAGCAGCTGGTGCTCGACCCCGGGCTGGGCTTCGCCAAGCGCGGCGAGCACAACTGGCGGCTGCTCGCCGGGCTGGACCGGATCGTGGGGCTGGGTCTGCCGGTCCTCGTCGGCGCGTCCCGCAAGACCTTCCTCGGGCGGCTGCTGGCCGACGCCGAGGGCACCGTGCGTCCCGCCGAGCTGCGCGACGCCGCCACCCTGGCCACCACCGTGCTCGCGGCGGAGGCCGGCGCCTGGGGGGTGCGGGTGCACGACGCGGCCGCCTCCGCCGACGCCGTCCGCACCGTCTCGGCCGTGCAGGCCGCCCGCCGTGAGGGGAGCACCCGTGGGTGAGCACACACCCGACCGCATCGCCGTCCGCGGTCTGACCGCGCACGCCCACCACGGCGTCCACGCCGTCGAGCGGGAGCAGGGGCAGACCTTCCGGGTCGACGCCGTGCTCGAGCTCGACACCGCGCCCGCCGCGGCCGGGGACGAACTCGCGAGGACGGTGGACTACGCCGAGCTCGCGCAGCGACTGCACGGCGTCCTGACCGGCGACCCGGTGGACCTGCTGGAGACCCTCGCCCAGCGCCTGGCCGACGTCTGCCTGGCCGATCCGCTGGTCGACGCCGTCGACATCACCGTGCACAAGCCGCAGGCCGACCTCGGGGTGCCCTTCGACGACGTCACCGTCAGCATCCGGCGCGAGAAGCGGGCATGACCCGCGCCGTCCTCTCGCTGGGCGCCAACCTGGGCGACCGCGCCGCCGTCCTGCGCGCCGCGATCACCGCGCTCCACGACGACGGCGTCCTCGTCGCGCGGTCCACGCTCTACGAGACGCCGCCGTGGGGTCCGGTCGAGCAGCCGCCGTACCTCAACGCGATCGCCGTGGTGCGGGGCGACCGGGACGCCGCCGGGTGGCTGGCCCGCGCGCACGAGCTCGAGCAGGCCGCCGGGCGCACCCGGGAGGTCCGCTGGGGCGCGCGCACGCTCGACGTCGACGTCGTCACGGTCACCGGGGACGACGGCCGGCCGGTGCTCTCCGACGACCCACTGCTCACGCTGCCGCACCCCCGCGCGCACGAGCGGGCGTTCGTCCTCGTGCCATGGCTGGGCCTCGACCCGGCCGCGGAGCTCCCCGGCCACGGGCGGGTCGCCGACCTGCTGGCCGCCCTCCCGGCCGAGGACGTCGACGCCGTCGTCCGCTGGGACCAGCTCTGATGAGGCCCGTCTCCCGGCGGGACCTCGGCGTCCTCGCCACCGGCCTGGCCGTGGCGGTCTGGCTGGTCGTACGGGCCTCCTACGGCTCGCTGCCCGAGCTGCGTTGGTGGCTGCCGGTGCCGCTGGGGGTGCTGGCCGTGGCCGAGTGGATGGGGGCGCGCACCCTGCGGGCCCGGCTGGCCGCCCTGCGCGACCGGCGTCCCCCCGCCGAGCGGGGGAGCGCGCCGCCGGTGCGGCCCGTGGAGCCGATGCTCGTGGCGCGTGCGGCCGTGCTCGCGCAGGCCAGCGCCTACGTCGGTGCGGCGTTCGTCGGCATCTGGCTCGGGGTGCTCGCCCACGTGGCGCCGGCCGTCTCGCGCCTGCAGGCCGCGAGCGGCGACACCGTCACCGGCGTCGTGGGCGTCGTCTGCGCGGCGGCCCTGGTCGGGGCGGCGCTGTGGCTGGAGTCGGTCTGCCGCATCCCGCCGTCGGCCTCCGACGACGAACCGCCCGCCGCCGCGCGGGGGTGACCCTCAGGAGCCGTCGATCGAGCGGCGGAGGGCCGCGTGCAGTGAGCTCGGTGTGAGCACCCCCAGGTAGCGGTCGCCGTCGACCACCGCGACCCAGCCGGCGTCGGACTGCAACATCGTCGCCAGCGCCGCCTTCAGCGGGGCACCGACCGGCACCGTGTCCGCGCCCGAGGTCATCGCCGAGGCCACGGTCCCGGCCCCCGTGGCGCGCGACGCCAGCAGCGACCCGGCCGGCCGCGCCCCGTCCAGGACCACCCCCCAGGAGGCGCCGGCCCGGTCCAGGAGGGCACCGGCGTCGGCCAGCCCGGCACCGGCGGACAGGACCGGCGGCTGCTCGAGGTCGGCCGCGTCGACGGCGGTCACCGCCAGCCGCTTGAGCCCGCGGTCGGCGCCCACGAAGTCGGCCACCCGGTCGTTGGCCGGCCGGCCCAGCAGCTCGGCCGGCGGCGCGAACTGCTCCACCCGGCCCCCGCTGCTCATCACCGCGATGCGGTCGCCGAGCCGCACCGCCTCCTCGATGTCGTGGGTGACGAACACGATCGTCTTGCGCACCGTCTCCTGCAGCCGCAGGAACTCCGTCTGCAGTCGCTCGCGCACCACCGGGTCGACGGCGGAGAACGGCTCGTCCATCAGCAGGACGGTGGGGTCGGCGGCCAGCGCCCGCGCCACCCCGGCCCGTTGCCGCTGCCCGCCGGAGAGCTGGGCGGGGTAGCGGTCGCCGTGGACGGCGGGGTCCAGGCCCACGGTCGCGAGCAGCTCGTCCACCCGGTCGCGGATGCGCCTGCGGTCCCAGCCGAGCAGCCGGGGGACGGTGCCGACGTTGGTGCGCACCGTCTGGTGCGGGAACAGGCCGACGCTCTGGATGACGTACCCGATGCGGCGCCGAAGCTGGTCGACGTCGACGCGGGTGACGTCCTCGCCGCCGATCAGGATCCGGCCGGTCGAGGGCTCGATGATCCGGTTGATCATCTTCATCGTCGTCGTCTTGCCGCAGCCCGACGGACCCACCAGCACCGACAGCTCCCCGGCGGCGAAGGTGAGGTCGAGCTCGGCCACGCCGACCGTGCCGTCGGGGTAGACCTTGCTGACGCTCTCCAGGCGGATCTCCTGGGCGCTGCCGTCGCCGGCGGGGGCACGGCGCGCGTTGGCCGGTGCGGGCGGAGCGACAGTAGCGTCCACGACATGGCCTCCCTGGGTGTGCGCCCCCTGCTGGGCGCGGCGAGCGACCCGGGTGCGCAGGTGCTCGCGGCGGACGGGGCGCCGAACCCCTGGTTCGACCCGTCGTACGTGACCGACAACTGGCACACCATTGTGGGCCACCTCGGCCAGCACGTCAGGCTCACCGTCGGCGCGGTGCTGCTGGGGACCCTCCTCGCCCTGCCCCTGGCGCTGCTGGCCCGGCGCACGCGGCTGCTGTCGGGGCCGGTCCTGGGCCTGTCGTCGGTGGTCTACACGATCCCGTCGCTGGCGATGTTCGCGTTCCTCGCGCCGCTGACCGGGCCGCTGTCGGCCACCACCGTGCTGATCGGGCTGACGCTCTACACGCTGGTCATCCTGGTGCGGAACTTCCTCGCCGGGCTGCAGGCGGTGCCCGACGACGTCCGCGAGGCCGCCCGCGGCATGGGCTACGGCCCGGCGCGGCTGTTCCTCCGGGTCGACCTGCCGCTGGCCCTGCCGGCGTTCATGGCCGGGCTGCGGATCGCCACCGTCTCCACCGTCGCGCTGGTCACCGTGGGGGTCATCACCGGCAACGGCGGCCTGGGGCAGCTGATCGTCGGCGGCTTCAACGCCAACTTCTACCGGGCCGAGATCGTCACCGGCGCCGTCGGCTGCGTGCTCCTGGCGCTGCTCGCCGACGTGCTCCTGGCCGGCGTGGAGCGGGCGCTGACCCCGTGGACGAGGGCGCGGGCATGAGCGCCGTCGGCGACGCCGTCGTCTACCTCAACGACCCGCTCACCTGGACCCGCCGCGGTGGGGTCCTCGACCTGCTCGGGGAGCACCTCGCGATCTCGGCGGCCGCGGTGGTGGCGGCCGCCGCACTCGCGCTCCCGGCCGGCGTCCTGCTGGGCCGCAGCGGCCGCGGCGCCGGCGGGATCGTCGTCCTGTCCAACGTCAGCCGGGCCGTGCCGACCCTCGCCCTGCTCACCGTCTTCGCCGTCACCCCGATCGGCTTCAGCGACGCCGCGACGATCGTGGCGCTGGCGGTCTTCGCGGTGCCGCCGATGCTCACCAACACCTTCGTCGGCTTCCGCGAGGTCGACCGCGACGTCCGCGAGGCGGCCCGCGCGATGGGCATGAGCCGCGGCCAGCTGCTCCGCCGGGTCGAG
Organism: Geodermatophilus sabuli; assembly: GCF_900215145.1. Lineage (GTDB taxonomy): Bacteria > Actinomycetota > Actinomycetes > Mycobacteriales > Geodermatophilaceae > Geodermatophilus > Geodermatophilus sabuli. The sequence goes on from NZ_OBDO01000005.1 coordinate 205,265, forward strand.
TTCCCCCTGGCGCTGCCACTGGTCGCGACCGGCGTCCGGACGGCGGCGGTGCAGGTGGTCGCGACGGCGACCCTGGCGGCGCTGGTCGGCGGGGGAGGGCTGGGACGGATCATCAACCTGGGCTTCGGCCAGCAGGACCTCGGCCAGATCATCGCCGGCGCCGTCCTCGTCGCCGCGCTGGCGCTGCTCACCGAGCTGGTGCTGGTGCTGGTGTCCTGGGCGGTGACGCCCGGACCGCGCCGGCTGCCCCTGCTCGGCGTCCGCGGGGGGCCGGCCGGACAGCCGGAACCGACGGCCTCCGGCGTCCCGCTCTGAGCGGTCCGTGGGACCGGTTCGTAACAACCGGGCAACAGCTGTGCCCGGAGGTTGGCTCCCGGCCCCGGTGCGGAGTTGCATGTCGGGCGCGGGTCTCCTCCCGCCAGACACGCGTCGCGGCCGGTCGGCCGCACGGGACACAGAAGGCGGGCGACATGCGCAGGCGTACCCGGGTCCTCCCTCCCCTCGCCCTGGCGGCGGTGCTGCTCACCGCGACCGCCTGCGGTGAGTCCGGCTCGTCGGGCTCCGACGGTGGTGGCGCGACCGGCGGGACCGCCTCCGGTGAGGCGTGCGCCCCGGTCGCCGGGGAGCAGCTCGTCGTCCTCGAGGACGACCGCGACCTGCAGAACGCCGACAACGTCGTCCCGGCGGTCAACGCGGCGACCGCCCAGGCCAGCCCGGCGCTGCTCCCGGCGCTGAACGCGGTCTCCGCGGCCATGACCACCGAGGACCTCATCGAGCTCAACGCCGCGGTGGACGTCGACCGGCAGAGCGCCGAGGACGTCGCCGCGGGCTGGGTCGAGGACAGCGGCGTGACCGACGGCCTCGAGCAGGGCAGCGGCGCCGTCACCGTCGGCGGGGCCAACTTCACCGAGTCGACGGTGCTCGCCAACGTCTACGCCGAGGTCCTGACCGCCGCCGGGTTCGACGCCTCGGTGCGCGAGGTCGGCAACCGCGAGCTGTACCTGCCCGCGCTCATCTCCGGGTCGGAGATCCAGGTCTTCCCCGAGTACCTCTCGACGGCGACCGAGTTCCTCAACCGCCAGGTCAACGGACCCGACGCCGAGCCGGTGGCCAGCGGCGACGCCCAGGCGACGGCGACCGCGCTGCAGCCGCTGGCCGAGCAGGTCGGGCTGGTGTTCGGGGAGCCGTCGCAGGCCGCCGACCAGAACGCCTTCGCCGTCACCCAGGAGTTCGCCGACGGCCTCGGCGTCACCACGCTCTCGGAGCTGGCCGACGCCTGCGGCGACGGCTCGCTGGTCCTCGGCGGCCCGGCGGAGTGCCCCGACCGGCCCTTCTGCCGGCCGGGCCTGGAGGAGACCTACGGGCTGCAGTTCGCCGAGTTCCGCGAGTTGGACGCCGGTGGCCCGCTGACCAAGGCCGCGCTGCAGCAGGGCGAGGTCTCCATCGGGCTGGTCTTCAGCTCCGACGGGGCGCTGGCCCAGGGCTGACCGGCGGACGGTCCGTGTCCGCCACGTGATCAGGGGTTCTCGCACCGTTACCCTGGGCCCCATGCGGGACGACGCGCGCACCGGCCGTTCCCGCACCCTCCGGACGGGGTCCCCGGCGCTGCGCGGGCTGGGCCTGGCCACCGGTTTCGTGCTCGCCGTCGTCGCCACGGTGGTCGTCTTCCTCACCGACGACCCGCAGGTCCTGCGGCTGGCGGTGGTGGGCGCCGCCTGGGCGTTCGTGCTCGCCGCGCTGTCGGCGCCCCGTCGCGGTGGGGGTGAGGTCGCCGACCGGGGCGAGCTGGCCGCGGTCGAGCGCGAGGCCGCCGAGCGCGAGGCCGAGCTGCGGCTGGCCTACGAGCTGGAGCTGGAGCGCGAGGTCGCCGCGAGACGGGAGGTCGAGCTGCGGGTCGAGAACGACGTGCGCCGGGAGACCGAGCAGGCGATGCGCACCGAGCTGGACGCGCTGCGCGGCGCGCTGGCCCGGGTCGCCGAGCTGCGCCGGGACATGGCTCAGGTGGCCGAGCTCCGCCGTGACATCGCCGCCCTGGGGGAGCTGCGCGCGGGGCTGTCCCGGCTCGGCGACCTCCGGGGCGACCTGGCCCAGCTGGCCGAGCTGCGGGCCGACGTCGGCCAGCTGCGCACCGAGCTCTCCGAGCAGCTCTCCGGCGAGATGCTCGTGGAGCGGATCATGCTGCGCACGCAGTCGATCCGCTCCGTCCCCGGGACGACGGAGTCGCCGGCCACCCGCACCATCGACGCCGTCGGCTGGTCCCAGCCGGCCGCGACCGCCGCCTTCGCCACGGTCACGCCCCCGCCGCCGCCGCTGGACTGGCTGGCCGAGCGGGAGCTGGTCGCGCCGGAGGAGATCGACTCCGCCCGGCGGTCCCGGCACGCCGCGGCCGCGGACTCCCCGCAGGTGCCCGCCCACCCACCGGTGGCGGCTGGGGACCCCGAGCAGCGCCGGCGGCGGACCGACCAGCCCCACCGCCGGCCGCCGGTGCCCGCGGAGCAACCGACCGAGCTGCGACCGGCCGTCCGCCCGGACCAGCCGGCCGGCTCCGCGTGGTCGCCGGCGCCCGCCGCACCGGAGGAGCCGGTGCAGGGGACCACCCGGCTGGCGGAGATCCTCGCCGAGAGCGGTACCGCCCCGTCGTCCGGCGGACGCCGCCGGCGCCGTCACCGGGAGGACGACGACAGCGACGACGTCCTCTCCCGCGTGCTGCGCCGCGACACCTGAGGGAGGGCCCGTGCTCCCTCACCGTTCGCAGGCTCACGGCGGGCCCTGCCCGGGGGGCCTTCAGGCCGGGCCGCGGGACAGCGCGCCGCCGTCGAGCACCAGGGTCTGGCCGGTGACCCAGCCCGCGCCGTCGCCGAGCAGGTAGGCCGCGGCCTCCCCGACGTCGGCCGGCTCGCCGAGGCGGCCCACCGGGTACTGGGCGGCCGCCTCGGCCTCGCGACCCTCGTAGAGGGCGGTGGCGAAGCGGGTCCTGACCACCGCCGGTGCGACGGCGTTGACCCGCACCTTCGGGCCGAGCTCCACGGCCAGCTGGGTGACCAGGTTGACCAGCGCGGCCTTGCTCACCCCGTAGGCGCCGATCATCGGTGAGGCCTTGAGCCCGGCCACGGACGCCACCACGAGCACCGAGCCGCCGTGCTCGGCCATCCACGCCCGCCATGCCTCCTGCACCAGGCCGAGGGTGGAGACGACGTTGGTGTCGAGGATCTTGCGGAACCCGTCCAGCGGGAGGTCGACCAGCGGGCCGTACAGCGGGTTGATCCCGACGTTGCCGACCAGCATGTCCAGGCTGCCGAAGGTGTCGATCGCGGTGCGCACCGCCGCGGCGCGGTGCTCGGCGTCCGCGGCGTTGCCGGCGACCGCGACGGCCACGTCGGCGCCGCCGAGCTCGCGCACCGCCTCCTCCAGCGCCTCGGGCTTGCGCGCGGTGACCACGACGCGCGCACCCCGCTCGACCAGGCTCTGCGCGATCGCCAGCCCGATGCCCCGGCTGGCCCCGGTCACCAGTGCGGTCCGTCCCTCGAGGGTGCCCACGCGTCTCCTCCTGTCGTCGACGAGGTGCCGGCGCACACCGTAGGGCGCTCCCCGAGTGACCCACCGCACAGGGCCCAGGCGTTGCACCGGCCGCGCACCGGTCCCACACTCGCCTTCGGCGTCCACCCGCGTGACACACCCGGTCGCAGCGGGGACGGCGCCGGCCCGCACCACCGCACGACCCCATGGCCTCCAAGGGAGGGGGCCGCGACCTGCCAGTCCGGTACCCGCGAGGGACTGGAACGAGAGGTGCACCGATGCCTGCTGCCCGCAGGAGCCCCCGCGCTGCCGGCCTCGTCCCGGCCGACGCCGCCCCCGCCCGTCTCCGTGTCGGCGTCGTCGGCGCCGGACGTGTCGGCGCCGTCCTGGGCGCCGCGCTCACCGCCGCCGGCCACGACGTGGTCGCCGCCGCCGGCCTCTCCGCCGCCTCCGCCGAGCGCGCCGCCCGGCTGCTGCCCGGCGTGCCGCTGCTGCCCACCGACGAGGTGGTCACCGCCGCCGACCTCGTGGTCCTGGCCGTCCCGGACGACACCCTCGCCGGGCTCGTCGCCGGCCTGGCCGAGACCGGCGTCTGGCGGGCCGGCCAGCTGGCCTTCCACACCTCCGGGGCGCACGGGCTGGCGGTGCTCACCCCGGCGGCCCGGGCCGGCGTCCTGCCGCTGGCCCTGCACCCCGCGATGACCTTCAGCGGCGCCGACGAGGACGCCGACCGGCTGGTCGGTGCCCCCTTCGGCGTCACCAGTGCCCCGGAGCACCGCCCGGTGGCCGAGACGCTGGCCCTCGAGATGGGGGGCGAGCCGTTCTTCGTCGCCGAGGACGACCGGCGGCTCTACCACGCCGCGCTGGTCACCGGCGCCAACCACCTGGTCACCCTCGTCGCCGAGGCCGCCGACCTGCTGCGCACCGCCGGGGTCGTCGAGCCCGCCCGCGTGCTCACCCCGCTGCTCACCGCTGCCCTGGACAACGGGCTGCGCCGCGGCGACCGCGGGCTGACCGGACCGGTCAGCCGTGGCGACGTCGGCACCGTCCGCGACCACCTGGAGACCCTCACCGAGCGGGCGCCGGGCTCGGTGGCGGCCTACGTCGCCATGGCCCAGCGCACCACCGAGCGGGCCCTGGCCGCGGGGCGGCTCAAGCGGCACGAGGGGGCGCCGCTGCTGGACCTCCTGGCCGACGCCCGCGACGGCGACCCGGCGGGCTCCCGGTGACCACCCCGCACGTCGTGACCACCCCGCACGTCGTGACCACCCCGTACGTCGCGGAGACCACGGCCGAGCTGGCCCGGGTCCGGGCGCGGCTGCCCGGGCCCGTCGCGCTCGTCCCGACCATGGGGGCGCTGCACGAGGGCCACCGGACGCTGGTGCGCGCCGCCCGCGAGCGCGCCGGCAGCGTCGTCGTCTCCGTCTTCGTCAACCCGACCCAGTTCGGCCCCGGCGAGGACTTCGACCGCTATCCCCGCACCTGGGACGCCGACCTCGCCGCGCTGGCCGAGGAGGGCGCCGACGTCGTCTTCCACCCGCCGGTCGAGGAGGTCTACCCGACCGGTGCCCTGGGGGTGACGGTCGACCCGGGGCCGCTCGGTGGGGTGCTGGAGGGTGCGGTCCGGCCCGGCCACTTCGCCGGCGTCCTGACCGTCGTCGCCAAGCTGTTCGGGCTCACCCGGCCCGACCTGGCGTTCTTCGGCGAGAAGGACTACCAGCAGCTGACCCTCATCCGGGCCATGGCGCGGGAGCTGGCGCTGGGTCTGGAGGTCGTCGGCGTCCCGACCGTCCGGGAGGACGACGGCATGGCGCTGTCCTCCCGGAACCGCTACCTGAGCCCGGAACAGCGGGCCACCGCCGCCGCGTTGTCCCGGGCGCTGCGCGCCGGTGCCGCGGCCGGTCCGGAGGGTGCCGACGCCGTCCTCGGCGCCGCCCGCGCGGTGCTGGCCACCGCCCCGGAGCTCGTCCCGGACTACCTCGAGCTCACCGATCCCGACCTCGGCCCGGCGCCCGCCGCCGGTCCGGCCCGCCTGCTGGTCGCCGCCCGCGCCGGCACCACCCGACTCCTCGACAACACCGCTGTCCGACTGGGGGACCCGTCATGATGCGCACGATGCTCAAGTCCAAGATCCACCGCGCGACGGTCACCCAGGCCGATCTGCACTACGTGGGCTCGGTGACGATCGACGAGGACCTGCTCGACGCCGCCGACCTGCTGCCGGGTGAGCAGGTCGCGATCGTCGACATCACCAACGGCGCGCGGCTGGAGACCTACGTCATCCCCGGTGAGCGGGGCAGCGGTGTGATCGGAATCAACGGCGCGGCCGCGCACCTGGTCCACCCCGGCGACCTGGTCATCATGATCAGCTACGGGATGATGGACGAGACCGAGGCCAAGAGCCACATCCCGAGGGTCGTGCACGTCGACGGCGCCAACCGCATCGTCGAGCTCGGCGGCGATCCGTCGGCGCCGGTGCCCGGCGCGGCCGAGCAGAGGCGCAGCGACCTCGGCGTCCCGGTTCGGTGACGTCCCTGGCGGCCGACTCGATCACCGGGCTGCCGGTTCGCCTGGCGGCGCCGGCGCCGGGCTGGGAACTCGCCGCCGACGTCTGTGTCGTGGGCTCGGGGATCGCCGGGCTGTGCGTCGCGCTGCACGCGCGAGCCGCCGGGCTGTCGGTCGCCGTCGTCACCAAGGTGCGGGTGGACGCCGGGTCCACCCGCTGGGCGCAGGGCGGGATCGCCGCCGTGCTCGACCCCGCCGACAGCCCCGAGGCGCATGCCCGGGACACCGAGGTCGCCGGCGTCGGGCTGTGCGAGCCGGCCGCGGTCGACGCCCTCGTGCACGAGGGGCCCGACCGGCTGCGCCAGCTGATGGACTGGGGCGCGGCCTTCGACCGGGACGCCTCCGGGCGGCTGCTGCTCACGCGCGAGGGCGGGCACTCCGCGAACCGGATCGTGCACGCCGGCGGCGACGCCACGGGCTCGGAGGTCCAGCGCGCGCTGCAGGACGCCGTCCGGGCCGACCCCGGGGTCACGCTGGTGGAGCACGCGATGGTGCTCGACCTGCTGACCGACGCCGGCGGCCGCGCGGCCGGGGTGACCCTGCACGTGCTCGGCGAGGGCTCGACGGACGGCGTCGGCGCGGTCCGTGCCCGCGCCGTCGTGCTGGCCACCGGCGGCATGGGGCAGGTCTACGCCGCCACCACCAACCCGTCGGTCTCCACCGGCGACGGCGTGGCGCTCGGCCTGCGCGCCGGCGCGGTCGCCACCGACCTGGAGTTCGTCCAGTTCCACCCGACGTCGCTGTACCTGGGCCCCGGCGCGCGCGGTCAGCAGCCGCTGGTCAGCGAGGCCCTGCGCGGCGAGGGGGCGGTGCTCCGCGACGGCGCGGGGGAGCGGTTCATGGTCGGCGTCCACCCGCTGGCCGAGCTCGCCCCGCGCGACGTCGTCGCCAAGGCCATCACCGGCGTCCAGGCGCGCGACGGCGTCCCGCACGTCTGGCTCGACGCCCGCTCCGTGCCCGACGTCGCCCGCCGGTTCCCCACGATCACCGCCAGCTGCTCGGCGGCGGGGATCGACCCGGCCACCGACCTCATCCCGGTCACCCCGGCCGCGCACTACGCCTCCGGGGGGTTGGTCACCGACCTGACCGGGCGGACGACGGTGCCCGGGCTGTACGCCTGCGGCGAGGTCGCCTGCACCGGCGTCCACGGGGCGAACCGGCTGGCGTCGAACTCGCTGCTGGAGGGGCTGGTGTTCGCGGCCCGGATCGGCGCGGAGCTCGCCACCCGGCTGCCGGGGTGGACCGAGGCGCGGAACCCCGAGGCGGTGCCGTCCGGGCTGCTGGACCCGGCCGGTCGCCGGCAGGTCAGCGACACGATGTCCGCCCGCGTCGGCGCGCTGCGCAGCGGCGCCGGCCTGGCCGGGGCGACCGAGCGGCTGGCCGCGCTCGCCGCCGGCCTGGGTGGGGTGAGACCCAACGTGGACAGCTGGGAGGCGACCGACCTGCTCACCGTCGCCAGCGCGGTGACCGCCGCGGCGTCCGCCCGCGAGGAGACCCGCGGCTGCCACTGGCGCGAGGACCACCCCGACACCGAGGAGGCGTGGCGCGTGCACCTGGACATCCGGCTCGACCCGAGGGGGCACCTGACGGTGACCCGGCGCTCCGTGGGCGCCCCCGTGGTGCAGCCGTGGTGAGCTCGCCCGGGGGTGTGGGGACCCCGCCTGCCGTGCCCGCCGACCCCCGGGACCTCACCGGCACGGGCCTGTCCGAGGCGTGGGTCGTCGAGCTGGTCGAGCGCACGCTGGCCGAGGACCTCACCGGTGGGGCGCCCCTGCCCGGGGCGCCCGACCTCGCCGTCGCCCACGACGTCACCAGCGCCGCCACCGTGCCGGCCGCCCGGTTCGGCACCGCCGACCTGGTCGCCCGCGCCGACGGCGTGGTCGCGGGCCTCCCGGTGGCCGCGCGGGTGTTCACCCGGCTGGCCCCGGGCGCCACGCTCACCGCGGGCGCCACCGACGGCGACCGGGTCCGGCGCGGGGACGTGCTCCTGACCGTCCGCGGCCCGGTGCGCGCCCTCCTGGCCGCGGAGCGCAGCGCGCTGAACATCGCCAGCCGCGCCAGCGGCATCGCGACGCTCACCCGTCGCTGGGTGGACGAGGTCGAGGGCACCGGTGCGGTCGTCCTCGACACCCGCAAGACCACGCCCGGGCTGCGCCCCCTGGAGAAGTACGCCGTCCGCTGCGGCGGCGGGTCGAACAAGCGCATGGGCCTCTACGACGTCGCAATGGTGAAGGACAACCACGTCGCCGCCGCCGGGTCGGTGGCCGCCGCCGTCGCCGCCGTCCGCGAACGGGCGCCGGGGGTCACCGTGCAGGTGGAGGTCGACGTCCCGGCGCAGGCGGTGGAGGCGGTCGAGGCCGGCGCGGACTTCCTCCTGTGCGACAACATGCCGCCCGCGGCGCTGCGCGAGGTCGTGGCCCTGGTGGCTGGGCGGGCGGAGCTGGAGGCCACCGGCGGGCTGACGCTGGAGGTGGCGCGCGAGGTGGCCGGGACCGGCGTCGACTACCTGTCGGTGGGGGGGCTGACGCACTCCGCGCCGATCCTCGACCTCGCCCTGGACCTGCGGGCCTGAGCCGTGCTGCTCACCGTCGACGTCGGCAACAGCCAGACCGTCCTCGCCACCTTCGACGGCGCCCGGCGGGTGGGCTGCTGGCGGGTGACCACCGCGCCGCGGGCCACCGCCGACGAGCTGGGGATGCTCTGGCGGGGCCTGCTGCGCGACGCCGTCGTCACCGGCGTCTGCGCCTGCTCCACGGTCCCGGCACTCCTGCCGGCGCTGCGCCAGCTGCTGGACTCCCTCGACGTGCCGGTCGTCCTCATCGGCCCCGGCGTCCGGACCGGGGTCCCGCTGCACGTGGACAACCCCCGCGAGGTCGGGGCCGACCGGGTGGTCACCGCCCTGGCCGCGCACGAGCTGTTCGGTCGCGACCCGGGGGGTGGCTCCCGGCCGGTCGTGGTCGTGGACTTCGGCACCTCCACCAACGTCGACGCCGTCGGTCCCGACGGGCAGTTCCTCGGCGGGGCGCTGGCGCCGGGCGTGGAGGTCAGCCTCGAGGCACTGGCCACCCGGGCCGCCCAGCTGCGCTCGGTCGAGCTCACCGTGCCGGCGCACGCCATCGGCAAGAACACCGTGGCGGCGCTGCAGTCCGGGCTGGTGCTGGGCTTCGCCGGCCTGGTCGACGGGCTGGTGTCCCGCATCGCCGCCGAGCTCGTCGCGCAGTTCGGGGCTGCTCCGGTCGTCGTCGCCACCGGTGGGCTGGCCCCGCTGGTGGCCGGCAGCTGCCGCACGATCGGCGAGCGGGAGCCCGACCTGACCGTCCAGGGGTTGCGGCTGGCCTTCGAACGGCAGCAGGGGGCCGGACGGCGTCCGGCGTCCCCGTAGGCTCGCTCCCCGTGAGTGAGGCACCCCCCGTGGCCGACGACGTCGACGAACTCCCCGAGCAGCTCCGGGTCCGCCGGGCCAAGCTCGACCGGCTGCGGGACGGCGGCGTGGACCCCTACCCGGTGGCCGTCGCCCGGACGACCACGCTGGCCGACGTCCGTGCCGCCCACCCGGACCTCCCACCGGACACGATGACCGGGGAGACGGTCGGCATCACCGGCCGGGTCATCTTCTCCCGCAACACCGGCAAGCTCTGCTTCGCGACGCTGCGCGAGGGGGACGCCGAGCTGCAGGTCATGCTCTCCCGCGACCGGGTGGGTGAGGAGTCCCTCGCCGCCTGGAAGTCCGACCTCGACCTCGGCGACCACGTGCTGGTCACCGGCGAGGTCGGGACGTCGCGGCGCGGCGAGCTGTCGGTGTTCGCCGACTCCTGGCAGCTGACCGCCAAGGCGCTGCGCCCGCTGCCCGTGGCGCACAAGCCGATGAGCGAGGAGCTGCGGGTCCGCCGCCGCTACGTCGACCTCATCGTGCGCGACGAGGCCCGCCGGACGGTGCGCCAGCGGGCCACGGTGATGTCCACGCTGCGCACCGGGCTCACCTCCCGCGGCTACCTCGAGGTCGAGACGCCGATGCTGCAGACGGTGCACGGCGGTGCGGCCGCGCGGCCGTTCCGGACGCACATGAACGCCTTCGACCTCGACCTGTACCTGCGCATCGCACCCGAGTTGTTCCTCAAACGCTGCATCGTCGGCGGCCTGGACCGGGTGTTCGAGATCAACCGCAACTTCCGCAACGAGGGTGCCGACAGCACCCACTCGCCGGAGTTCGCGATGCTCGAGGCATATCAGGCCTACGCCGACTACCAGGTGATGGCGACGCTCACGCGGGAACTCACCCAGGAATGCTGCGCCGCGTTGTTCGGGGACCACGTGGCGCGGCACAACGACGGCACGGAGATCGACCTGTCCGGGGAGTGGCCGCAGATCCCGCTCTACACCGCGGTGTCCGACGCCGTCGGGGAGGAGATCACCCCCGACACGCCGGTCGGGCACCTGCGGGCGATCGCCGAGCGGCACGACGTCGGCGTGGACCCGGCGTGGGTGCCCGGCAAGGTCGTCGAGGAGCTCTTCGAGGCGCTGGTGCAGGACACCCTGCAGTCGCCGACGTTCGTCATCGACTACCCCCTCGACACCTCACCGCTGACCCGGGCGCACCGGACGGCGCCCGGCCTGGCCGAGAAGTGGGACCTGTACATCGCCGGGGTGGAACGCGCCACGGCCTACTCCGAGTTGGTGGACCCTGTCGCGCAGCGGGAACGCTTCACCGCGCAGGCGGCACTGGCGGCGGCCGGCGACCCCGAGGCGATGGCTCTCGACGAGGACTTCCTCGAGGCGCTCGAGTACGGCATGCCCCCCACGGGCGGCATGGGCATGGGCATGGACCGGCTGATGATGACGCTCACCGGTCTGGGAATCCGCGAGACCATCCTGTTCCCCCTCGTGCGGCCGATTCACAGCTGAACCCGCGTGACCCGTTTCACCCCATTGTGTGCGGTGTACCGCAATTCGCGTCGAATGCACTATGGTCCTGGGCGTCGGATCCGCGCCGCCCTCTGGGGCGACAAACCGCCCCGGGAATCCGGGCGCACAGGGAGTGTGGAACAGGAATGGCTCGCAAGGTCCAGGTGATCCTCAGTGACGACCTCGACGAGAATGTTCCGGCCGACGAGACCGTGAGCTTCTCCCTCGACGGCACCAGCTACGAGATCGACCTGTCGGAGAAGAACGCCGAGGAGATGCGCGAGGCGTTCTCGCGCTACGTGCAGGCCGCCCGGAAGGTGGGCCGCGGGAGCGGGCGCGCCTCCGGTGGCGGGCGCTCCCGGGCGACGGGCGGCGGTCGGATGGACCGGGAGCAGGCCGGTGCGATCCGCGACTGGGCCCGCAAGAACGGCCACGCGGTGAGCGACCGCGGCCGCATCCCGGCCAGCGTCGTCGAGGCCTACGAGGCCGCGCACTGAAGGAGGCCCCGTGCAGGGCCCCGGCACTCGCAGGCTCGTGCCGGGGCCCTGCACGGGGGCCGCTCCAGCACGTCACCAGGCCCGGTTCCCCGCCTCGGGGAGCCGGGCCGTCGTCGTGTCGCCGGGTGCGAGCCGGTCCCCGCGTGAGCAGGGCCGAAGGTCCCTGGGGCGAGGCAAACGGAACTGTCACGATTCGGATGTGGACCACGGTTCGGCGCCGGCGACGCCCATGGGCGACCGGGAGCCGGCACTCCCCTGGGCGGGCGCCCTCCCGCAGGCACCCTCCTTCACCGCGACCGTGGACCAGCGCACGGGTGTCATCCGCACCCGCGGCCACCTGGACGCGCTCGCCGCCGACCTCCTGGTCGGCAGCGTCGTCGCCCTGCAGCGGCTGGGGCACCGGCGGATCACCGTCCGGATCGGCCCACAGGCGACGATCGACGACGATGCGCGGGGTGTGCTCGCCGACCTCGACGGCCGGCTCTCGGCGGACGGCGTCCGGCTCGCCGTCGAGTGAACCCGCGCGTCTCCGTGGGCGTCCGCTCAGGGCGTAACGGGACCGGAACACCGCCCGGGCACCATCGGTTGGACCGTGCAGTCCCTCTCCACCGCCCCGGCCGCGTGCCGACGGAGGAGCGGGGTCCGCGACTACAGTGGAAAGACCGGTGCCCCCGCGCGCCGACGGACGTCGGGTGCTCCTCTCCATCACGGGGAGGGCAGTGCCGGACCAGCCGGTCAGAGGAGAAGCAGCAGATGTTCGAACGGTTCACCGACCGAGCCCGCCGCGTGGTCGTCCTGGCCCAGGAAGAGGCCCGGATGCTCAACCACAACTACATCGGCACCGAGCACATCCTCCTGGGCCTGATCCACGAGGGTGAGGGCGTCGCTGCCAAGGCTCTCGAGTCCCTGGGCATCTCGCTGGAGGGTGTCCGCCAGCAGGTGGAGGAGATCATCGGGCAGGGTCAGCAGGCCCCGTCCGGGCACATCCCCTTCACCCCGCGGGCCAAGAAGGTGCTCGAGCTGTCCCTGCGCGAGGCGCTGCAGCTCGGCCACAACTACATCGGCACCGAGCACATCCTGCTCGGCCTGATCCGCGAGGGCGAGGGCGTCGCCGCCCAGGTCCTCGTGAAGCTGGGCGCCGACCTCAACCGCGTCCGCCAGCAGGTCATCCAGCTGCTCTCCGGCTACCAGGGCAAGGAGCCGGCCGCGGCCGGTGGCCCGGCCGAGGGCACCCCGTCGACCTCGCTGGTGCTCGACCAGTTCGGCCGCAACCTGACCCAGGCCGCGCGCGACTCCAAGCTCGACCCGGTCATCGGGCGGGCCAAGGAGATCGAGCGGGTCATGCAGGTCCTCTCGCGCCGGACCAAGAACAACCCCGTCCTCATCGGTGAGCCCGGCGTCGGCAAGACCGCCGTCGTCGAGGGTCTGGCCCAGGCCATCGTCAAGGGCGAGGTGCCCGAGACGCTGAAGGACAAGCAGCTCTACACGCTGGACCTCGGCGCGCTCGTCGCCGGTTCCCGCTACCGCGGTGACTTCGAGGAGCGGCTGAAGAAGGTCCTCAAGGAGATCCGCACCCGCGGCGACATCATCCTGTTCATCGACGAGATCCACACCCTCGTCGGGGCCGGTGCCGCGGAGGGCGCGATCGACGCCGCCAGCATCCTCAAGCCGATGCTGGCCCGCGGTGAGCTGCAGACCATCGGCGCCACCACGCTGGACGAGTACCGCAAGCACCTGGAGAAGGACGCCGCGCTCGAGCGCCGCTTCCAGCCGATCCAGGTGGGCGAGCCCACGCTCACCCACACGATCGAGATCCTCAAGGGCCTGCGCGACCGCTACGAGGCGCACCACCGGATCAGCATCACCGACGGCGCCCTGGTCGCTGCCGCGACGCTGGCCGACCGGTACATCTCCGACCGCTTCCTGCCGGACAAGGCGATCGACCTGATCGACGAGGCCGGTGCCCGGATGCGGATCAAGCGGATGACCGCCCCGCCGGACCTGCGCGAGTTCGACGACCGGATCGCGGCCATCCGCCGCGAGAAGGAGTCGGCGATCGACGCCCAGGACTTCGAGAAGGCCGCGTCGCTGCGCGACAAGGAGAAGACCCTCCTGGCCGAGAAGTCCGAGCGCGAGAAGCAGTGGAAGGCCGGTGACATGGACGTCGTCGCCGAGGTCGACGACGAGCAGATCGCCGAGGTCCTCGCCAACTGGACCGGGATCCCCGTCTTCAAGCTGACGGAGGAGGAGACCACCCGACTCCTGCGCATGGAGGAGGAGCTCCACAAGCGGATCATCGGCCAGGAAGAGGCCATCAAGAGCGTCAGCCAGGCCATCCGGCGCACGCGGGCGGGCCTCAAGGACCCCCGCCGTCCCGGTGGTTCCTTCATCTTCGCCGGCCCGTCGGGTGTCGGTAAGACGGAGCTGGCGAAGGCGCTGGCGCAGTTCCTGTTCGGTGAGGACGACGCGCTCATCCAGATCGACATGGGTGAGTTCCACGACCGCTTCACCGTCTCGCGTCTCGTCGGTGCCCCTCCCGGCTACGTCGGGTACGACGAGGGTGGCCAGCTGACCGAGAAGGTGCGGCGCAAGCCGTTCTCGGTGGTCCTCTTCGACGAGATCGAGAAGGCGCACGCGGACGTGTTCAACACGCTCCTGCAGGTGCTGGAGGACGGCCGGCTCACCGATGGTCAGGGCCGGATCGTGGACTTCAAGAACACGATCCTGATCCTCACGACCAACCTCGGTACGCGGGACATCTCCAAGGCCGTGGGGCTGGGCTTCCAGGTCGGCAACGACACCCAGTCCAACTACGAGCGCATGAAGCTGAAGGTCAACGAGGAGCTCAAGCAGCACTTCCGGCCGGAGTTCCTCAACCGGATCGACGACATCGTCGTGTTCCACCAGCTGACCGAGGACGAGATCATCGAGATCGTCGACCTCATGGCCTCCCGCGTGGAGAGCCAGCTGGCGAACAAGGACATGGCGCTCGAGATCACCCCGGCGGCCAAGAAGCTGCTGGCGCACCGTGGCTTCGACCCGGTGCTGGGTGCCCGGCCGCTGCGCCGGACCATCCAGCGCGAGATCGAGGACGCGTTGTCGGAGAAGATCCTCTACGGGGAGCTGACCGCCGGTCAGATCATCGTGGTGGACGTCGAGGGCGAGGGCGCTGACGCGAAGTTCACCTTCCGCGGCGAGACCAAGCCGATCGACCTCCCCGACACCCCGCCGGTCGCGCTGTCCGGTGGCGACGAGGAGGGTCCCGCGGCCGCCAAGGCCGAGTGATCCTCCGGTGAGCCGCACGAAGGGGCCGCCTCCCCGACAGGGAGGCGGCCCCTTCGTCGTCCAGGCGATGACCAGGGACCCTGGTCGTGGCTGCGGCCGCGCGGCCTGGGCTCAGGCGGGGAGGCGGAAGCGGCCGTCCGGCGTCTGCTCGACCAGACCGTCGACCAGCAGCGAGTCCAGGCACCGGGACCGTTGCACCGCATCGGCCCATGCCTCGTCGAGCAGAGGTGCCGGCACCGGCCCCTCAGCGGCCCGCAGGACGTCGAGCAGGCGGCCGCGCACCTGACGATCCGTCCCGGCGAACTTCTGCACCCTCCGCGCCGGTCCGTCCGGCGCCGGACAGCCGGCCAGCCGCCACGCGCAGACCTCACGGACCGGGCAGGCCGCACACCGCGGCGTGCGGGCGACGCAGACCAGTGCCCCCAGCTCCATGACTGCCACCGAGAAGCGCACCGCCCGTTCCGGTTCCGCGGGCGCGAGCGCCGCGACGTCGGCGAGGTCGGAGGTCCGGGCGGTCCCGGCCTCGGCGCGGCCGTGCACCAGCCGGGCCACCACCCGGCGCACGTTGGTGTCGACCACCGGCTGGGGCTGTCCGTGCCCGAAGCAGGCGACGGCACGGGCGGTGTACGTGCCGATGCCCGGGAGCGCCTCCAGGGCCGCCACATCGGCCGGGACCGCCCCCTGGTGCCGCTCGACGAGGGCGACGGCCGTCTCCCGCAGCCGCAGCGCCCGCCGCGGGTAACCGAGCTTCCCCCACGCACGGATGACCTCCGCCGGGGAGACGGCGGCCAGGGCGGCGGGGGACGGCCAGCGGGCCATCCACTCCCGCCAGACCGGCTCGACCCGCGCCACCGGCGTCTGCTGGAGCATCACCTCGCTGACGAGGACCGCCCACGGGTCGACGTCCGGACCGCGCCAGGGCAGGTCGCGGGCGGCGGTCTCGGACCAGTCGAGGAGGACCTCGCCGACGTCGTCGCCCGACACCGGGGAGGGGCTGGGCGAGCTGTCCACGGGGACCCAGTGTGCCGCCTGCCAGGGACGGCGTGCCGACCCTGGTCGGTCCACGCGGGCGCACTACCGTTCTCGGCGTGTTGCACCCGGTCGGCCCCCTGTCCTCGGCGGTCTACTGGCGGCGCCGCCTGCTGGTCCTGGCGCTGGTCGTCGCCGTGCTCGGCGGCGGCGGGTGGCTGGTCGCGGCGGCGGTCAGCGGCGGTTCGGGCAGCGCGTCGGCCGCCGCGCCGCGGACCGGGACGGCGGCGGATCCCACCGACCCGCCGGCCCTCGAGCAGGTGGTGCCGTCCCTGGCCAGCGTGCGGACGCCGACGCCGCCCGCACCCGCTCCGGAGAGCCCGGCGCCGGAGCAGGCCGAGCCCGCACCGGCCGACGTGCCTGCGGCGCCCACCCCGGGCGGGCCGTGCGGCGACGACATGATCGCCCTGGAGGTGCGCAGCCCCGGTAGCGCAGCGGCAGGCGGGCAGCCCACCTTCGACCTGGTGGTCACCAACGTGTCCGCCGTCCCGTGCGTACGCACGCTGGACAAGGAACTGCAGGAGATCGTGCTGTTCGACGGGGCGGGCACCCGGCTGTGGGGGAGCAACGACTGCTTCCCGGAGGCGAGCGACGACACCCGCACGCTCGCGCCGGGGGAGTCGGTGGCGTTCCCGCTGGTGTGGGGCGGCCGCACCAGCGAGCCGGGTTGCGCCGCCGAGCGCACCGTCCTGGGGGCGGGCCAGTACGTGCTGCGCGGCCGGCTGGACACCAAGGCCAGCGGCGACGCCCCGTTCGCCGTCGTCTGAACGCGTCGCCGGTCGTCAGCGAGCCAGCGACGAGGACGGTGGCCCCTTGCAGGGGCCCGTCGCGGGCGTGCGAGCGGCGGGGGGAGGGGCCGCTCTCAGCTGTAGCGGTCGAGGATCGAGGTCTCGGCCAGACGCGACAGCCCCTCGCGGATGCCCCGGGCGCGAGCCTCGCCGACGCCCTCGACGGCCAGGAGGTCCTCTATCGTGGCCGCCAGCAGCTTCTGCAGGCCGCCGAAGTGGTCCACGAGGCGATCGATGATGCCGGCGGGCAGCCGCGGCACGCGGGCCAGCAGCCGAAAACCACGGGGGCTGACGGGGGAGTCGAGTGCCTCCGCCGACGTGGGCAGGCCGTAGCACCGGGCGACGGCGGAGAGGTCGAGCAGCTCCGTCGCCGACAGAGCCCGCAGGTCGGTGAGCACCTGCTCGATCGTCCGCGGCCGCCGGGCGTCGCCGGGCAGGTAGTCGCGCACCAGGAGGCCGCGGTCCTCCTCGACGCCGGCGAGCATCTCGTCCAGCTGCAGCGCCAGCAGCCGCCCGTCGGTGCCGAGCTCGACGACGAAGCCCTCGATCTCGTCGGCGATCCGGCGGACCATCTCCAGCCGCTGGCTGACGCTCATCGCGTCCCGGACGGTGACGAGGTCCTCGATCTCGAGGGCGGACAGCGTGCTGGCCACCTCGTCGAGCCGCAGCTTGTACCGCTCGAGCGCGGCCAGGGCCTGGTTGGCGCGGGCCAGGATCGTCGTCGGGTGCTCGAGGGTGTAGCGCCGGCCGGCCACGTAGACGCTGATGATGTGCATCGACTGGCTGACCGAGATCACCGGGAAACCGGTCTGGATGGCGACCCGCTCGGCGGTGCGGTGCCGGGTGCCGGACTCCTCGGTGGGCACGGTGGGGTCGGGCATCAGGTGCACCCCGGCGCGGACGATCCGCGAGCCGTCGTAGGAGACGATCACCGCGCCGTCCATCTTGGCCAGCTCCCGCAGCCGGGTGGCGGAGAGGGCGACGTCGAGGGCGAACCCGCCGGTGCAGATCGACTCCACCACGCGGTCGTAGCCGAGCACGATGAGCGCACCGGTCCGCCCGGCCAGGATCCGCTCCAGGCCGTCACGCAGTGCGGTGCCGGGAGCGATGCGACCGAGCAGTTCCCGGAGCGCGACCTCGGGATCCACAGCGGCGGGCACGAGCGCTCCTGACGTTCGGTGTAGTGGCGGCTGAGTCTACGTGGCACGACCGTATCGGCCGAAGATGGTGACCTTCATCACCGGTTCCGGGGACGGCCGTCCCCGGCTGGGTGCGGTCAGAAGAAGCGGGTGAACGCGGCCCCCAGGTCGGGGACCTCCACCAGCCGCATACCGCGGGGGGCCGGGCCGGCGTCCTCGGGCACCAGCGCCACCCGGTAGCCCTGGCGCGCTGCCTCGGCCAGCCGGCGTGAGGTGCCGCCCACCCGTCGGATCTCGCCGGAGAGCCCAACCTCCCCGACGGCGACCAGGCCCTGCGGCAGGGGGGTGTCCTTGGCGGCCGAGGCGATCGCCAGCGCCAGCGCGAGGTCGGCGGCCGGCTCGGCGATGCGCACACCGCCGACGGAGGCGGCGAAGACGTCGGCGTCGGCGAGCCTCACCCCCCCGCGGCGCTCCACCACGGCGTTGACCATCGCCACCCGCTGGCTGTCCAGGCCGCTGACCGCGCGCCGCGGTGAGCCGCCGCCCCCGGAGCCGGCGACGAGGGCCTGCACCTCGGCCAGCAGCGGGCGGCTGCCCTCCATGGTGACCGTGACGCAGCTGCCCGGTACCGGGGCGGCCCGCCGGGAGACGAACAGGTGGGACGGGTCGGGGACGCCGATCACCCCGCCGTCGCCGATCTCGAAGCAGCCGATCTCGTCGGCCGGGCCGAACCGGTTCTTGGCGGCCCGGATCAGCCGCAGGGTGGAGTGCCGTTCGCCGTCGAAGGAGATGACGACGTCGACGAGGTGCTCGAGGGCGCGGGGACCGGCGATCGCACCGTCCTTGGTGACGTGGCCGACCAGGATCGTCGTCATCCCGCGGCTCTTGGCGACGCCGGTGAGCGCGCTGGCGACCGCGCGGACCTGGGTGGCGCCGCCGTCGGTGCCGTCGACGGCGGGGGAGCGCACCGTCTGGACGCTGTCGAGGACCAGCAGCGACGGCGCGACCTGCTCCACGTGTGCGAGGACCGCGGACAGCTCCGTCTCGGCGGCGAGGTAGAGGCGGTCGTGCAGGGCGCCGATGCGCTCGGCGCGCAACCGGACCTGCGCCGCGGACTCCTCGCCCGAGACGACCAGTGCGGGCCCGTTCGAGGCGGCCACCCGGTGGGCGACCTCCAGCAGCAGCGTGGACTTGCCCACTCCCGGCTCGCCGGCGACGAGCAGCACCGCGCCCGGCACCAGCCCGCCGCCGAGGACGCGGTCGAACTCCTCGATGCCGGTCGGGACGGCGCGCGCCCCGCCCGGCTCGACCTGGGCGATCGGGACGGCCGGCGCGGTCACCGGCCCGGCCGACACGGCGCGCAGCGGCGAGGCCGGGACGCCGACCTCCTGCAGGGAGCCCCAGGCCTGGCACTCGGGGCAGCGGCCGACCCACTTGGCCGAGGCGTAGCCGCACTCGGTGCAGCGGTGGGCGGGCCGGGCGGACTTCACTCCTGCAGGCACACGGCGACGCTAGCCGCCGGGTGCGACAGTTCCCGGCAGCCCGGGGAGGGAGTCGGACTCAGCCGCCGGACTCGGGGTTGCCCCCGCCGGCGACCTCGGTGTCCTGCTCCTCGGACCCCTCCTCGGTGTGGAAGTCGAAGCCCTCCTCGCGCGGCAGCACCCGGCCGGGGTTGGCCACCAGCGCGCGGGCGGTGATCTCGCCGGCCTCCTCGAAGGTGAGGGTCAGCTCGATGCTCTGGCCGGCCGTCAGCTCCTCGGTCAGGTCGGCGAGTTCGACGGTGAGGTCGCTGTTGCCGCCGACGAAGACGGTGGTGCCGGCCGCGACGGGGATGTCGACCTGCGAGCCGGCCGTCGGTGTCGCGGGGGTGGCCGTGGCGGGGGCGTCGACCTGCGAGCCGGCCGTCGGTGTCGCGGGGGTGGCCGTGGCGGGGGCGTCGGTGCCCGGCGCCGCCGAGGGGGAGCTCGGCACCGCGGGTGACGGGGTGGCCTGGCCGCTGACGAGCACGCCGTCGAAGCCCTCGCCCTCGATGCCGACCAGGGTGTCGTCCACGTTCCCGGTGTTGACGATCGCCATCGACAGCCCGGCGTCGTCACCGGCCTCGTAGCGACCGTCGTCGGGGTGCTCGACGGTGATCGCGCGCAGGGTGATGGGGCCGAGCTCGGCCTCGGCGCCGACCTTGTCCCGGTTCTGCGTGGCGGTCTGGCTCACCTGACCGGCGCCGCACGCGGTCAGCGCGATCGGGCTGAGGAGCAGGGCACCCATCGTGGCGGCGCGCAGTGCGCGGTTCACAGCCGTCGACCTCCAGGGACGTGCCGGCCACCGCACGTCGATGGCCCGAGTCGCGCCGAGCCTAACGCCCGCCCCGGGGGGCCCGCCCGGAGGGAAGCGGTGCCGTGGCGCGGCACCAGGACCGGTGCCGCGCCCGCCGACACCTGTTCGGGTGACGACGGTCCAGGTCGCCCGCCCGGCTGCCGATCAGGAGGAGACGGTGGACGGCGACAGGAGGTCGTGTGCGGACGGGACTGCCGTTCGACGAGGTCCTGGTCGCGGCCCAGGCCGGGGCCGCGTGGGCCTTCGAGGTGCTCTACCGGGACCTCGCGCCGGCGGTGACCGGCTACCTGCGCCTGCACGGCGCGGCCGAACCCGACGACCTGGCCAGCGAGACCTTCATCGGGGTCCTGACCGGACTGGCGGGGTTCCGCGGGGACGAGGACGCCCTGCGGGCGTGGGTCTTCACCATCGCCCACCGGCGGCTGGTCGACGACTGGCGGCGCCGGGGTCGCCGTCCACAGCTGTCCGACGACGACGCGCTGCTCGGCGAGCTCGGCGGAGGCGACGCCGAGGACGACGCCATGGCCCGCATCGGCGCCACGGACGTCCACCGGCTCTGCGGCACCCTCCCGGCCGACCAGCGGGCCGTGCTGCTCCTCCGGGTCCTCGGGGACCTCACGGTCGACCAGGTGGCGCAGGTGCTCGGCCGCTCCGCGGGGTCGGTCAAGGCGCTGCAGCGCCGCGGACTCCGCAGCCTGCGCGTCGCCCTCGAGTGCACTCCACCCGGACGAGTGACCCCTGGCGCGCACCCTTCCGCGGCCCTCCGGCGATGACGAGGACGAGATGACCATCCCAGCCGACGCCCGAGCCGCCGAGGAGGCCTTCGAGGCCTGCCTCGCCGGCCGCCCGGTGGCCGACGGCGCCTCCGGCCTGGCCGCGTTCACCGACGCGGTCCGGGCGGGCGCCACCGCGCCGGGGCGGCCGAACGCGGCCCTGGCCGAGCTGCTGGCGACCGGTCTGCTCACCCCCACCCAGGAACCGTCCCGCGGGACGGCCGGGCACCCCGCCCGGACCTCACGGAAGAGGCCACGCATGTTGCTCACCACCCTCGTCGCAAAGATCGCCTCGGCCGGCGCCCTCGCCAAGGCGGCCGCCGGCACCGGCGCCGTCGTCGTCGCCCTCACCGGCGCCGGCACCGCCGGCGTCCTGCCCGATCCGGTGCAGGACGCCGTCTCCGGCGCCGTCGAGACGATGACCGGCGCTGACCTGCCCGACTCCGGTGACGCCACCCAGGGAACCGGCGACGCCGACGCGCCGGGAACGGCCGACCCGGCCGACGAGACCCCCGTCGAGGACGGCGTCACCGTCGACCCGGTCATCGACGACGGCTCCGGCACGGAGGGCGGCGACGGGACGACCGACCCCGCCGACCCCGGGACGGAGCCGGTGGACGAGCCGGTGACCGAGCCGGCCGACCCCGCCATCGAGGCGCCGGAGCCCACCGAGCCCACGGAGGGCACGGTCGGCAAGGCCCACCCGGACAACCACGGCGCGACGGTGAGCCAGCAGGCGCACGAGCGCAACGCGGCCCGCAAGGCGGCGCACGACCAGCGCAAGGCCGAGCAGAAGGCCGGCCGGGACGCCGCTCCGGCCCCGGCCCCGGCCCCGGCCCCGGCTCCGGCTCCGGCTCCGGCCCCGGCTCCGGCCCCGGCTCCGGCTCCGGCTCCGGCTCCGGCTCCGGCTCCGGCTCCCGTCGAGGAGGCGGTGCCCGTCACCTCGCAGCAGTCGGTCCCCGTCGAGCAGCCCGCCCCGGGCAACGGCAACGGCAACGGCAGCGGCAACGGGAACGGGAACGGGCACGGCCGGAAGTGACGCGGCGGGTGGGGCCGCGATCAGGTGACCGCGGCCCCACCGGCAAGCAGGAGGACGACGTCCAGGACGGTCAGCAGCATGACCGCCGGGAACGCCAGCCGGCGGAACCGGGCGCTGCCCGCGAGGGCGGCGACCGCGACGGCGGGCACCGCGAGCGCCAGCCCCACCCAGGCGGCCGTGGTGGGTGGACCCTCGGGGGCCAGGACGAGGACCAGGGAGGCGCCGCCCAGCAGGAGCGCGCCGAGGACGGCGGAGACGCGGGCGCCCAGCCGGTGGGGGAGCCCCCGCACGCCGGTCGCCAGGTCGTCCTCGATGTCGGGCGCGACGTTGGCCAGGTGCGCGGCCGCACCGAGCGCGCCGCCGGCGGCGACCAGCCACCACGGCGCCGTCGGGCCTCCGGGCGCCGCGGCGACGACGCCTGCCGGCAGCGCACCGAACCCGGTCACGTAGGGCACGACCGAGACGGTGGTGCGCTTGAGGCCGGCGTTGTAGGCCCAGCCGCTGGCGACCAGGACCAGCAGCAGCAGGCCGGGCACGAGGCCGAGGAACAGCGACAGGACGACGGCCGTGGCGGCCGCGCCCAGGGCCAGCGAGCGCAGCAGCGAGGGGGCGACCTCACCCTGCACGACCGGCTTGTCGGCGCGGGCCACGGCGCGGTCGCGGTCGGCGTCGAGCCAGTCGTTGCTCCAGCCGATGGAGGCCTGACCTGCGAGGACCGCCGCGCCCACCAGCAGGACCCGGCCCGGAGGCGCGCCGGCGGCGACGGCGAGGAGGGTCGCCACGACGGTCACGGCGGCGGCCGGTCCGGGGTGGGTGGCGAGCACCAGGGCGCGGCCGGTGACCCTGGGCCGGGCGGGATCCGCAGGCACATCGACCATGCTGCTGTCAACCCCTCCCGGGTAGTTCACGAGGCCGCTGACCTGCGGGTTTACGAATCTCGGCCGTCCCCTTCGTCAGTTTGCCGTGGTAACCTGTTGACAGCGAAAGGGGTCACACACACATGGGCTTCACTGTCGGCGAGACCGTTGTCTACCCGCACCACGGTGCCGCGCTCATCGAGGCGATCGAGAAGCGGGTCATCAAGGGTGAAGAGAAGGCCTACCTCGTGCTCAAGGTCGCCCAGGGCGACCTCACCGTGCGCGTGCCGGCCGACAACGCAGAGATCGTCGGCGTCCGTGACGTCGTCGGTCAGGAGGGGCTGAACAGGGTCTTCGAGGTCCTGCGTGCCCCGCACACCGAGGAGCCGACCAACTGGTCGCGGCGTTACAAGGCCAACCTCGAGAAGCTCGCCTCCGGTGACGTCAACAAGGTCGCCGAGGTCGTCCGCGACCTGTGGCGCCGCGACAAGGACCGCGGCCTCTCCGCCGGTGAGAAGCGCATGCTCTCCAAGGCGCGCCAGATCCTGGTCAGCGAGCTCGCGCTCGCCGAGGGCACCAACGAGGACAAGGCCGAGGTCCTGCTCGACGAGGTCCTCGCCAGCTGAGCTCGGCTCGGCTCACTCCCCGCACGTCCCAGACCACTCCCGTGCACGCCGTCGGCATCGTCGCAGCGGCCGGGAGTGGTCTGCGTCTGGGGGCAGATCGGCCGAAGGCGCTGGTCCCGCTCGGCGGGCGCGCGCTGGTCTGCTGGGCCGTGGACACCCTGCGCGACGCGGGCGTGGCCGACGTCGTCGTCGCCGTACCGGCCCCGGAACGGGGGGCCTTCGCGGCCGTGCTGCCGGCGGACGTGCGGCTGGTCGTCGGCGGCCCCACCCGGACCGCGTCGGTCCGGGCCGCCCTCGCGGCGGCCCCCGACCGGTCCGACGCCGTGCTCGTGCACGACGCGGCGCGCCCGCTGACGCCGCCCGACGTCGTCCGGCGGGTGCTCGATGCCCTCGCCCACGGCGCCGCGGCGGTGGTGCCGGTCCTCCCCGTGGTCGACACCACCGTCACCGTGGACGGCGACGGCGTGCTCACCGGCGCCGTGCCCCGGGAGACGCTCCGCCGGGTGCAGACGCCGCAGGGCTTCGCGCGGGCCGTCCTCGCCGACGCCTACGCGGCGCTGCCCGACGACGCCGAGTTCACCGACGACGCCGCCGTGGTGCGTGCCGCCGGCACCCCGGTCGCCACGGTGGCCGGTGACGAGCGGGCGGGGAAGGTGACCGTCGCCCACGATCTGGCGCTGGCGGAGCTCCAGGTGGCCGGGTGAGCACCGCCCTGCCGCGGGTCGGCCTCGGGGTCGACGTCCACCCGATCGAGGCCGGCCGGTCCTGCTGGCTGGCCGGGCTGGAGTGGCCGGGTGTCGACGGCTGCGCCGGCCACTCCGACGGCGACGTCGTCGCCCACGCCCTGACCGATGCGGTGCTGTCGGCCGCGGGGTTGGGCGACATCGGGGGGCTGCTCGGCACCGACGACCCGCGCTGGGCCAACGCGCGCGGCGCGGCGGTGCTCGAGCACGTGCGCGCGACCCTGAGAGCGGCCGGCTGGCGGGTGGGCAACGCCGCCGTGCAGCTGATCGGGAACACCCCCAGGGTCGGTCCGCGCCGGGCCGAGGCGGAGGGGGTGCTGTCGACGGCCCTGGGCGCCCCGGTCAGCGTCACCGCCACCACCACCGACGGCCTGGGGCTCACCGGCCGGGGGGAGGGGCGGGCGGCGCTGGCAACCGCGCTCGTCGTCCGGGCGGACGCCGGACCGAGCTGAGCGCCGCGGCTCCGTGGACTCCGCGCAGAGCTGGTGCTGTGCTCCGTAGACTCCGCGCGGTGAGCCTCCGCCTGTACGACACGGCCGCACGCGCGGTCCGCGACTTCACGCCCCTGCGTGCGGGCCAGGCCTCCATGTACGTCTGCGGGCTCACCCCGCAGGGCCCGCCGCACGTGGGGCACGTGCGGTCCGCGCTGGTCTTCGACGTGCTGCGCCGCTGGCTCACCGCCGGCGGGCTCGAGGTCACCTACGTCCGCAACGTCACCGACATCGAGGACAAGATCCTCACCAGGGCCGCCGAGCACGGCGTGCCGTGGTGGGCGTGGGCGTACCGCTACGAGCTGGCGGTCACCCACGCCTACGACGCCCTCGGCGTGCTGCCGCCCACCTACGAGCCGCGGGCCACCGGGCACATCCCCGACATGGTGGCGCTGATCGAGCGGCTCATCGAGCGCGGCCACGCCTACGCCGTCGGCGGCGACGTCTACTTCGACGTCCGCAGCTTCCCCGGCTACGGCGAGCTGACCCGGCAGACGCTGCGCGACCTCCAGCCGGCCGCCGACACCGAGACCGACGAGCGCAAACGCGATCCCCGCGACTTCGCGCTGTGGAAGGCCGCCAAGCCCGGCGAGCCGGAGACGGCCGCCTGGCCGACCCCGTGGGGCCGTGGCCGGCCGGGCTGGCACATCGAGTGCTCCGCGATGGCCGAACGCTATCTGGGTGCCGAATTCGACGTCCACGGCGGCGGGCTGGACCTGCGCTTCCCCCACCACGAGAACGAGCGCGCCCAGTCGATGGCCGCCGGCGACGATTTCGCTCAGTACTGGCTGCACCACGGCTGGGTCACCCTCGGCGGCGAGAAGATGAGCAAGTCGCTGGGCAACACCGCGCAGGTCGACGAGGTGGTCAAGCGGGTGCGGCCGGTGGAGCTGCGCTACTACCTGGTCGCCCCGCACTACCGGTCGACGATCGAGTTCACCGACGCAGCACTCGCCGAGGCCGGTGCGGCCTACCGGCGGCTGGAGACGTTCGTGCGGCGGGCGGCCGAGCGGGTGGGGGAGGATGCCGGCAAGCCCGAGCTGGTCCCGGAGTTCCGCGCCGCGCTGGACGACGACCTCGGCACCCCGGCCGCGGTCGCCGCCGTCCACGAGGCGGTCCGGCAGGGCAACACCGCGCTGGCCGACGGGCAGGACGACGCCGTGGCCGCCGCACTCGGGTCGGTGCGCGCGATGCTGGCCGTGCTGGGTCTGGACCCGCTCGACCCACACTGGTCCACCGGCGGGAGCGACGACCGGCTGACCGAGGTCACCGGCGGACTGGTGGGGCTGGCGCTGGAGCAGCGCCAGGCCGCCCGCGCGCGCCGGGACTACGCGGCCGCCGATGCCATCCGCGACCAGCTCACCGCCCTCGGCGTGCAGGTCGAGGACACCCCGAACGGACCCCGATGGGAGCTGAGCCGCTGATGGCCGGCAACAGTCAGCGACGAGGCCGCAGCAGCGGTGCCGGCAAGAAGACGGCCACTGCCGGCACCGGCGGGAAGAACCGCCGGGCGCTGGCCGGGCGCGGCGCGACACCGCCGGCCGAGGCCCGCACCGGGCACCCGGCGCAGCGGCGCGCGCAGGCCGACGCGCGGCGCCGGGCCGAGCGTGACCGCAGCCGACAGCGTGCCGAGGAGAGCCCGGAGCTGCTGCTCGGCCGCAACCCGGTCGTCGAGGCCCTGCGGGCGCAGATCCCCGCGACGGCTCTGTACGTGGTCACCGGCGACACCACGCGGGGCGCCCTGGACGAGCGGATCGCCGAGGCGATCGCGCTCGCCGGCGACCGCGGGCTGCCGCTGCTCGAGGTCGGCAAGGCCGAGTTCGACCGGATGTCCAACGGGGCGCTGCACCAGGGCATCGGCCTGCAGGTGCCGCCGTACCAGTACGCGCACCCGGAGGACCTGCTCGACCTCGCCCGCGACTCGGGCCGGCCGCCGCTGATCGTGGCGATGGACGGCGTCACCGACCCGCGCAACCTGGGGGCCGTGGTCCGGTCCGCGGCGGCGTTCGACGCGCACGGCGTCGTCGTGCCGCAGCGCCGGTCGGTCGGTATGACGGCCTCGGCGTGGCGGACCAGCGCGGGTGCCGCCGCGCGGCTGCCGGTCGCGCGCGCGGTCAACCTGGCCCGCGCACTCGCCTCCTACCAGGACGCCGGGCTGATGACCGTCGGCCTGGCAGGGGACGGCGACGTCGACGTGCACGAGTTCGACGGCTTCGCCGACCCGGTGGCGCTGGTGGTGGGGGCCGAGGGGACGGGCCTGTCGCGCCTGGTGCGGGAGCGCTGCGACGTCGTCGTCCGCATCCCGATCGCCCGCGACACCGAGTCGCTCAACGTCAGCGTCGCCGCCGGGATCGCCCTCTACGCGGCGGCGTCGGCCCGGCGGTGACACTGACGGCCCACCGGACGGCACCGCAGTCAGGTGCCGTCCCCCTGGTGCGCTGAGCCCCACCGCCACCTCGTCGCGGATCCCTCCGGGGGTCCACGCCTCACGACAGCAGTTGGGCGACGGTGTAGATCACCAGGCCGGCCAGGCCGCCGACCACGGTGCCGTTGACGCGGATCCACTGCAGGTCCCGGCCGACCTGCAGCTCGATGCGGCGGCTGGTCTCCTCGGTGTCCCAGCGCGCGACGGTGCCGCCGACCAGGTCGGCCAGATCGCCGGCGAACCGCTCGACCAGGTAGCCCGCGACGGTGTGCGCGCGCCGCTGGACCAGCTCCCGCACCGTGGGGTCGGTCTGCAGCAGCCGCGCGCCGTCCCGGATGAGCTCGGTGACCCGGGTCCGCAGGACCGACTCCGGGTCCGCGGCGGCGGCCAGGACGGCGTTCTTCAGGTTGCTCCACAGCGACCCCGACCAGGTCCGGACGGCGGGGTGCTCGAGCAGCTCCTTCTTCAGTTCCTCGATGCGGCCCGCGGTGGCCGGGTCGGTGCGCAGCGCGTGCACGTAGGCCCGCAGCCGGGCGTCGTAGTCCCGACGCAGCTCGTGCCGGGGGTCCTGGCCGACCTCCTCCAGGAACCCCTGCACGGCGGAGAAGACCCGGTCGAACACCCGGTCGTCCACCCAGTCGGGCACCCACGCCGGGGAGGCGTCGCCCAGCTGGGCGCGGAACACGACCCGGTTGTCCTCGAGGAAGCGGGTCAGCCCCCGCAGCGCGGCCGAGAGCACCTCCTGGTGGCGGTCGCCGTCGACCACGAGCTCCAGCGCGCGGGCGACGACCGGGGCCGCGGGGGTGGCGTGCAGCTTGCGGTCGACGAGGGCGGCGACGGCCGGCTGCAGGTCCTCGTCCTTGATCAGGTCGGCGACGGAGTGCAGCAGGGCCGAGGCGTCCCCGGCCAGCCGCTCCGCCCGCCCCGGGGCGGCGAGGAAGGCACCGAGCCGGCCGGGCACGTCGACCGTGGTCAGCTTCTCCTCGATCACCGCGCGGGTCAGGAAGTTCTCCTGGACGAAGGTGCCCAGGCTGGCGCCGATCTGGTCCTTCTTGCGCGGGATGATCGCCGTGTGCGGGATCGGCAGCCGCAACGGGTGCCGGAACAGCGCGGTGACGGCGAACCAGTCGGCCAGCGCACCGACCATCGAGGCCTCGGCCGTCGCCCGGACGTACCCGACCCACGCCCCGGTCTCCGGCCCCAGCAGCACGCAGATGACGAAGACGACCGCGGCGGCGGCGAAGAGCCCGGTGGCCAGCCGCTTCATGCGGGCGAGGTCACGCGCCCGCTCCGGGTCGTCGAGCGAGGTGGCGAGGGGCGCGGTCGGGCGGGGTGCCGGCACCCCGCCGAGCCTAGGCACCCCGCCGCCGCCCCCGCTCGTGGGCAGGTCAGCCGTTCGTGCTGCCGAGGGCGACGTCGACCTGGTCGGTGGCCTGGCCGCGGCGCACCGTGAGGGTCACCTCGTCGCCGGGCGTCGCGCTGCGGACCGCGGCGGTCAGCTCGGTCGAGGTCGTCACCACCCGGTCGCCGACGGCGGTGACGACGTCGCCGGCCTGCAGTCCGGCGTCGGCCGCCGGGGTGCCGGGCTCCACGCGCACCACCTGCGCGCCGGTGCCGATCTCGCTGTTGTCGCCGGCGGCCGCAGTCTGCGCGCTGACGCCGAGATAGGTCGTCTGCGCGGAGCCGTTCTCGATGATCTCCTCGGCGATCCGCTGGGCGGTGTTGCCGGGGATGGCGAAGCCGACGCCGATGCTGCCGCTCTCGGACTGGCCGCCGGGGCCCCCGGCGGCCACCGTGGCGATCGCGGTGTTGATGCCGATGACCTCGCCGGCGCCGTCGACCAGCGCGCCGCCGGAGTTGCCGGGGTTGATGGCGGCGTCGGTCTGCAGTGCGTCGATCACCGTCGCGTCGCCCTCGGTGGAGCCGGTGGCCACGGCCCGTCCGGTGGCGCTGATGATGCCGTCGGTCACGGTGTCCGACAGGCCCAGCGGCGCGCCGATGGCCACCGCCAGGTCCCCGACCTGGACGTCGTCGGAGTCGGCGAACGTCGCGGGGGTGAGGCCGCTGGGGTCGTCCACCTCGAGCACCGCGAGGTCGTAGACGGCGTTGGTGCCGACGACGGTCGCGTCGTGCAGCGTGCCGTCGGAGGTGCGCACCGAGACGGTGGCCCCCTCACCGGCCCCGTCGAGGGAGACCACGTGGTTGTTGGTGACCACGTAGCCGTCGTCGGTGAGCACGACCCCCGAGCCGCTGCCGGAGCCCGACGAGCCGGTCACGTAGACGGTGACCACGCTGGGCGCCGCCTTGGCCGCGGCCGCGGTCACCGAGGTGGCCGTCTCCGGGTTGGTGATCGTGACGTTCTGCGCGGCGACCGACCCACCGCCCCCGTCCGACCCGTCCGCGAGGACGGCGACGCCGGCGCCGGCCCCGCCGCCGATCAGGGCGCCGGCCAGCAGCCCGGCGACGCCCATCCGCCACCGGCCGGAGCGCTGACCCGGTCGTGGGGCGGGGGCGGCGGGGAACGGGGTGGTGCCGGGCAGGCCCGGTCCTCCGGGCGCGCCGGGGGTCCCGGGCTGCCCGGCGGCCGGGTACCCGGCGGCGTGGTACCCGGCAGCGGTGTACCCGGCGCCCGGCTGTGGCGCCGTCGGGGCACCCGGGCCACCGACGGGGTGCGCGCCGGTCGGGGCGGGTGCTCCGGGCGCGCCCGGCTGTCCCTCGGACGGCTGGCCGGGGAGCGGCTGCTGCCACGCCGACGGGGGTGCCCAGGTGCCGGGCGCCGGGCGGGGGGTGCCGTGCTCACTCACTGTCCGAGTCCTCCTCACGAGCAGCGGTCCGCTGCCCTCGCCGACCACTGTCGGCCTCGTCGCTGCCCCGGTGCTGGTGACTCGCTGTGAGGTCGCTGGACGCCCCTACCGGGGGACGTCGGCCAGCAGCCGCCCGCGCGCGACCAGCTCGGTGACCGCCCACACGCCCACCACCTGCGCGGCGAGCAGACCGACGAGGACCAGCAGCTGGGCGGCGCCGGCCTCCAGCGGGCTGCCACCGCCGAGGAGGACGCCGACGAACGCACCGGGCAGGGTGACCAGACCCACGGTGCGGGTCTGGTCCAGCGGCGGCACGAGCGCGGTGGCCGCGGCGGGGCGGGCGACCTCCAGGACGGCGTCCCGGCGCAGGAACCCCAGCGCCAGGGCAGCCTCCACCTCACCGCGCCGGGAGGAGATCTCCTCCCGCATCCGGCGGCCGGCCAGGGAGGTCGCCGTCATGGCGCCGCCGATGAGGATCCCCGCGATCGGGATCACCGCCTCGCCGCGCAGCGGAACGGTGCCGCCGGCCAGCACCAGGGCGATGACCGGTGCCGCCCCGACCGCCACCGGCACGGCGGCGGTGCCCACCCGGCGGGGTGCGCCCGGAGCGCGGACGGTCAGCCCGGTGGCCCGGCCGGCCGCGGTGGCCGCCGCGACGCCCAGCATGAGCAGCACGAACGCCAGCGACAGCGGCAGCGACCCCACCACGGCCAGCAGGCCCGCGGAGACGACGCCGAGCTGGACCGTCGCCCGCAGCGCGGCCACGACCACCGGCCGGTCCTGGCGGAGTCCCGACAGCCGGCCCGCGACCGCCGCGAGGGCGGTGAGCAGGCCGAGCACCACGGCGAGCCGGGGGCCGAGGTCGACCACGGAGGAACCCACGGGCGCCGATCCTGCCCGGTGCGTCTCCGCCCGCTGGCGCGCCCGGCGGGCTCACCCCTCGGCGCCGGCCTCCTCCCGGGCGTCCGTGGCGCTCCGACGGTGCCCCGACGGGACGAGCGCCATCGGCGAGGTGCAGTGCCGCAGCAGCCACCGGTGCAGCCCGTCCATCGACCGGTGCAGCAGGCCCCCGTGCCCGGCACTCATCGTCAGCAGCGGCGTCGGACAGGCGGCCGTCAGCACCCGGCCCCCGGTGACATGGGGGAGCGGCTGGTGGGACACGCGTAGATCCGGGAAGCGTTCGGCCCATGCCGCCGCGTCGGCCGTCCAGTCCGCGTCGTCGCCGGGCCGGGTGTGCAGCACGGTCAACGGCCGGCCCGTGCGCAGGGCCTCCTCGGCGGCGAAACGGGCCACCGGTTCGTCGTCCCCCGGGTCGCCGAGCCCGAGGACGGCGACGTGCGGGCGGCTCCCGAGGGTGGACGCCCGCTGGCGGGGCACGACGACGACCGGCCGCGGTGACCGGGCGGCGACCTTCTGGGCCACCGAGGCCAGCACCATCTCGTCGGCCGCCCCGGTGGTGGAGATGCCGAGGACGAGCAGCTGGGCGTCCTCGGCGGCCCGCAGCAGCGCCGTCACGGGGGCATCGGTGACCACCTCGGTGGAGGTGGCCACGGACGGTTCGGTGTGCCGGGCGACGGTGTAGGCCTGCGCGGTGGCCCCGCGGTCGCGCGGCACGTCGGGCGCGATCGCGCCGGCGTGCACGATCCGCAGCGGGGCCCCTCGCCGGGCGGCCTCCTCCGCGGCCCAGCGGACGGCTCGCAACCCGCACTCGCTGCCGTCGGCGCCGACCACGACCGGCGGCGCGGACGTGGCATCCTCCGCCGGTTGTGGCTGGGGCAGCGTGGTGCTGGGAGTGGGTGTCGTCGCGGACACGGGCACCTCCGGAGAGCAGTCGTCCCCCGTGCTGTGTGTCCCGAGCGTCCTACCGGAGACGCCGTCAGGGAAGACCTCGGCGGCCACGGTGCGTGCAAGGTGCCAGCGGTCTGGGTAGGGGCCGCTCGGGTCGCCGCTCCGTGCGGCGGCCGCCCCTGAGTCCGGCCGGCGTCCTGGAGGCTGCCCCGTGCCCATCCGCGGAGCTCTCGCCCGTCTCGTGCTGGGGATCGGCCTCGTGGCCGGTACCGGCTTCGTGGTCGTCGGCGGCCTGGCGCTGCCCCCGACGGGGCTGGCCGCCGTGGGCATAGCCGCGGTGGTCGCCGGGTGCCTGGCCGGGGGCATCGCGCGGGAGTCCTCCGGTCAGGACCGCCGCAGGACCGTGGAGGCGGCCTGGCAGGCCGCCGTGGCGACGGTCGTGGTGCTCCTCGTGCTCTCCGGCACCGCAGCCCTCGGCGGGGCGCTGCTCACGCTCCTGGTCGCCGGGGCGGGGGTCACCGCCGGCCTGGCGGTGTGGGGGATGCGCAGTCGCACACCGGCAGGGCAGGAACGTCCCGCCGAGGCGCCGCCGGCGCCGTCGTCCCCCGTGTCGGCGATGACCACCGGCGAGCTGGGCCGGGAGTGGGTGCGGACGACGGCCGCGCTGGCCGGTCCCCTGGACGCCGCGGCGCGGCAGGTGATCGTGGCGCGCCGCCAGGAGACGCTCGACGAGCTGGAGCGCCGCGACCCGGCCGGCTTCGCCCGGTGGCTGGCGGCCGTGCCGCAGCCGGGCAGCGACCCCGCGGACCACCTCCGCCACGGCGACCCGGCCGCCTGACGCGCACTCGGGGAGCGGCGGGTCGGCCCGGGTGTCCCTGGACCCGTTCCGGGGCCTCCGCAGCGACGGCCGTGCCGCCCGTGGGTCACCCGGTCGGGAGGATGAGATCGGCTGCATTCGCGTGCACGCTGGACCGCCCTGATCCCGGTCCGGAGGTCTGCCGTGAGGCCAGCGTCGGAGGACAGCGCTCCCGTCACGGGCAGCGAACCCCGCTCGCGCCCGAAGTCCGAGGACACCGGCACAGCGGGCGGCGGTACCGCTGTGCGGGACACCTCCGGCGGGGTGATGGAGCTCGTCACGGTGCTCGTGCTGGCGGTGACGACGATCCTCACGGCGTGGTCGGCGTTCCAGGCCAGCAAGTGGGGCGGGGCCATGTCGATCGCCTTCAGCGAGGCGTCGTCGGCCCGGATCGAGGCGGCTCGCTCCGATGCCACCGGGAACGCGCGCCAGTCCAACCACATCGGGTTGTGGACCCAGTGGGTGGCCGCCCAAGGGGCGGGGGACGCTCAGCTGGGCGAGTTCCTCGTCGAACGGTTCCCCGAGCCCTTGTCGAGCGCTCACCGGGACTGGCTCGCGGCGGGCGGTGCCTCCGAGGGCGCCCCCGACTCCCCGTTCGCGATGGCGTCGTACGTCCTGCCGGAGAGACTCGAGGCCGCGGCGGCCGACGAGCGAGCGTCGGATCGGTTTGACGCGGCTCTCGTGAACAACCAGCGCAGCGACGACTACACCGTTCTCACGGTGCTCTTCGCCGCCGTCCTCTTCTTCATGGCGATGGCCGGAAGGGTGCGTGCGCGCCTCTCCCGGGGGGTGCTGCTCGGGACCGGCCTCGTCCTCGGGGCCGTCGGCGTGCTACTCCTCACCGCCTTCCCCAAGCTCGTGTGAGGACCTACCGCACCACCCGCACGGGGATCCGCCGGAGCACGTCGTCGACGCTGCGACACCGGCGGCCCAGGCCGCCGTGCAGCGCTTGGGCCCGAGCTGAACGAGGTGGCCCGCCTCGCGCGGGCCGCAGTACGAGGGCTTCACGCTGAGGCACCCGGACAGCCCGGGCCTGGACGCGTCGCTGCGCAGCTGCGCCACCGTCGAGCGAGGTTCTGCGCGCGGGGGCGCGTCCCCTCCGTGGCCCGGACGTCAACGGCGGCGAGGTCCGGATCGCCGCAGGCGACCACGGACGCCCAGGTCGACGGGTTGCCCGAAGACGGACAGGCGGAGGCCCCGACGCGCCGTGAGAGACCGGCACCGCCTGATCCGCTGGGGACGGACGGTCGGCCGGTCGTCCGGCGCAGGGTCCCTGGTGCGTTGTCCCTATCCTTGTCCCGGGACTCGTTCCCATGTACCGCCGGCGTGGCGCAACTGGTAGCGCACCCGACTTGTAATCGGGCGGTTAGGGGTTCGAGTCCCCTCGTCGGCTCACTGTTCCCGTGGCGGCGGGGGTGCCGGTCCGCACCCCCACCGCCACGGTCCGGCTCAGCGGTCGGCGTGCCCGTCGTGGCCGCCGCTCACGGCTCCGCCACCGGCCGCGCCGCCGCCCGCGACCGCGGCCTCGGCCGGTGCGGCGCCGGGCAGCGTCTCGGCCGAGGCGAACCACAGCGTCGCGTGGGCCGCGGCGTCCCCGAGCTCGCTCAGCGACTGCTCGCTCACGTTCGCGATGTCGTCGCAGGCCTGGTGGTAGCACGCGTCGTAGGCGACGCCTGCCGTGCCGCCGTACAGAGCGACCTGCGCCTCGGTCTTGATCCCCTCGGCGCCGGAGAAGAGGCCGCCTGCCGGGATCCCCACGGCGATGAACGGCCCGTAGTCCGACCGACCGCTGAACTCCGTCGGCTCCGCCGCCAGGCCCGCGGCGGCGAAGTGGTCGAGGAAGACCCGCTCGATGTCAGCGCTGCCCGGGGGGCCGGCCACGGGGGTGTCCGAGCCGTCGCCGTCGTAGACGAAGCGGGCGAAGTTCGGGCTGCCGAGCATGTCGAAGTTCAGGTTCAGGGCGATGTCGGCCCGCTCCTGCTCGGTCAGGCCC
This sequence comes from Geodermatophilus sabuli, assembly GCF_900215145.1. Classification (GTDB taxonomy): domain Bacteria; phylum Actinomycetota; class Actinomycetes; order Mycobacteriales; family Geodermatophilaceae; genus Geodermatophilus; species Geodermatophilus sabuli. The sequence continues at coordinate 239,715 of NZ_OBDO01000005.1, forward strand.
GCCACGTAGTGGGTGGAGCCGAGGAGACCGGACTCCTCCGCTCCCCAGAACGCGAAGCGGACGGCGTTGCGCGGCTGGACGTCCAGAGCCGCGAACTGCTCGGCGATCTCCAGGACGGTGGCCGACCCGCTGCCGTTGTCGTTGATGCCGGGTCCCTCGGACACCGAGTCCAGGTGGGCCCCCACGACGACGACCTCCTCGGTGCGGCCGGTCCGCGTCTCGGCGAGGTAGTTGGAGGTGGTCCGCTGCTCGGAAAGGGTGGCGGTGGTGATGTCCACGCGCACCTCACCGGCGCCGAGCAGGGTGGTCAGCTCCTCGCCGATGGCGTAGGTCGTCCCGATCACCGGGATGTCCGACCCCTCGGGGAGCGGGCCGCCGAGGGTGCCCTGCACCACCTCCGTGCGGCCCTCCTGGCCCTCGTTGAAGATGATCAGCGCGCTGGCCCCGGCGGCGGCCGCGGCGAGCGCCTTCTCCCCGAACGTGCAGGTGCCGCGCTGGACCAGCGCGATGTTGCCGGCCTGGAAGCCCGCGTAGTCCTCGGCCTGGCAGCCGGCGTTGGAGCTGTTGGGCTCCGGGGGCGGCGGGACGAGGTTGTCGGCCACGGCCTGCAGCGGCGCCGAGGCGGCGCCCGAGCCGGAGAACTGGGCGACCGCGAACTCCTCCGCGGCGTAGGCCCGCTCGGTCGGCGCCGTGCGCGCGAACGTCGCCGGGGCGGTCTGCTCGAAGTACGGGAAGGTGAACTCCTGCTCGGTCACCCGGTAGCCGGCGTCGAGCAGTCGGTCGGCCACGTAGTCGCCGGAGGCGTCGTACCCGGCGGTGCCGCTGACGCGGGTGCCGCCGTTCTCCTCCGCGATCTTCTGGAGGGCATCCAGGTGCTCGCTGACGCCCTCGACGGTGACCGCGTCGCGGAGGGCGGAGGTGTCCGGGTTGGTGGCCGCGGCGGGGGAGGCGACCAGGGCGGGGGAGACGAGAGCGAGCAGGACCGGTGCGGCCCAGCGGCGTCGGAGGTGTGGGTGCACGGGGGCTCCTCTGTCCGGGGGCGGGATCAGGAACGGCGTTCCGCAGCCCTCCAGCACCTTCTGTGACGAACATCACGCTCGTCAAACCGGCAGGTGGCCCCGGCGAGCCGTCCCCCGAGGTCAGGCCAGCCGCACCTCCCCGGCCGTCAGCACGACGTCGACGGGGGTCAGCGCGGCGGTCGCCGGGCCCTGCAGCACCCCGCCGTCGGCCGGGTCGAACGCCGAGCCGTGGCAGGGGCAGACCAGCCGGTTCCCGCGGGTGGGCCGCACCGCGCACCCCTGGTGCGGGCACTCCGCCTCGTAGGCGGCCACCGTGTCACCGGCACGGACGAGGAGCACCCGCCGCTCGCCCACGGCGAGCTCGAGGGCGCCCTCGGCGGGCACGTCGTCGACGCGGGCGAGGACGGTGCCGCTGCCCGCGTCGGCTACCTCACGCACGCCGTCCCCTCCGCACCCGGCCAGTGCCAGGGCGCCGAGTCCGGCGCCGGTGGCGGCGAGGAGGGCGCGGCGGGACGGGCAGGCGGGCGATGTCACCGGGGGATGGTCTCCCACGCGCTCCGCGGAGCCGGTCAGTCGAAGCTGCCGGCGCCGCCGCGGCGGTAGGGGGAGCGGCGCTCGAGCTGCTCCCGCTCGGCGCGCTCGGCGCGCAGCCGGGCCGCCGTCCCGGCCGGGTAACCGGCCTTCGCGACCCGGTGCTCGATGGTCTCGGTCATGAAGGCGATGGAGAAGACCAGCCCCATCAGCACCCCGCCGGCGACCGCGGAGAGCCGGTAGGCCAGCGGGACCGGCACCAGCACCAGGCAGAGCACCAGGACCGGCAGCAGCTGGACGAGGGCGCGGGTCAGGTGGCGGCGGATCCAGCCCGGTTCGGTGGTGTCGGCCAGCACCCACGGCGACAGTTCGGCGGGCAGGCCGCCGCCCAGGGCATAGCGCACCCACTGCAGCGCGGTGGGGCGGCGCTCGGTCGGACGGGTGTGCACACCTCGACGGTAGGCCGCGACGGCGTTGCCGGGGAGCCGCGACCCGGAGCACACTGCTCCCGCCGTCTCGCCCGGGGAGGTCCCGTGCACATCCGCCAGCTGCTCCGCCGCAAGGGTGCCGACGTCGCCACCGTCGAGGCGTCGGCCAGCATCCGCACGGCGCTCGCCCTGCTCGCCGAGCACCGCGTCGGCGCGCTCGTCGTCTCCGCCGACGGGCGGTCGGTCGACGGCATCGTCTCCGAGCGCGACGTGGTCCGCGCGTTGCACGAACGCGGGGCCGCGCTGCTCGCCGAACCGGTCTCCAGCGTCATGACCGCCGACGTGCACACCTGCCGCCCCGACGCCGGGGTGGAGGAACTGGCCCGCACCATGACCGACCACCGCGTCCGCCACGTGCCCGTGGTGGACGGCGAGGCGCTGGTCGGCATCGTGTCGATCGGGGACGTCGTCAAGGCGCGCCTGGACGAGCTGGAGAGCGAGCGCGCCCAGCTCGTGGACTACATCCAGACGCCCTAGTCACTCCGCCGTCGCGACCGCGCCGCGGCGTACGGTGCCCCAGTGGACGAGCGGCGCGTGGGGGTCGCCTCCGGGCTGGCCGCCTACGGCATGTGGGGGCTGTTCCCCCTGTACTTCCCCCTGCTGGAGCCCTCCGGCGGCCTGGAGATCGTGGCCCACCGGGTGCTGTGGTCGCTGGTCTTCGTCGCGGGACTGCTGACCGTCGTCCGCCGCTGGTCGCACGTCCGCGCGGCGTTCACCGACCGCCGCACGCTGCTGGTGCTGCTCGGCGCCGCGCTGCTGATCGCCGTGAACTGGCTGGTCTTCGTCTGGGCCGTCAACTCCGGTCACGTCGTGGAGACCTCGCTCGGCTACTTCATCAACCCGCTGGTCAGCGTGCTGCTGGGCGTGGTGGTCTTCAGCGAGCGGCTGCGGCCACTGCAGTGGACGGCCGTCGGCATCGCCGCGGTCGCGGTCGTGGTGCTCACCGTCGACTACGGCCGCCCGCCGTGGATCGCCCTCGCCCTGGCGAGCAGCTTCGGCCTCTACGGGCTGATGAAGAAGGTCGTGCGGGTCGAGGCGGCGCCCGGTCTGTTCGTGGAGACGGCGCTGGTCGTCGTCCCCGCGGGGGCCGTGCTCGCCGTCCTGCACGCCCAGGGCGACGGGACCGCCGGCAACGCCGGTATCGGGCACCTGCTGCTGCTCCTGAGCTCGGGGATCGCCACTGCCGTCCCGCTGCTGCTGTTCGCCGCCGCGACCCGGCGCATCCCGCTGTCGACGGTGGGGCTGCTGCAGTACGTCACCCCGCTCATGCAGCTGGCGATCGGCGTCTTCGTCAACCACGAGCCGATGCCGCCGGCACGACTGGTGGGCTTCGTCATCGTCTGGATCGCCCTCGCCGTGTTCACCGCCGACAGCCTCCGCCAGGCCCGTGCCGGCAGCCGCCGGCGGGCCGCGGAGGCGGCGGTCGCGCCGGTCTGACGGCGCGCGCTGCGGGGTGCCCCGACGCGCCCCCGGATGTCGGTGGGCGGCGCTACCGTCGAGTCCTCACCACCTCCTGCGAAGGACGTCCGATGTCTGCCGAACCAGCTCCCGCGGTCTCCCCGCCGGGGGGCGAGGTGCTGCCCCCGCCCGACCCCACACCGCCCACCACGGAGCCGCCGCCGGTCGCTGCCGGCGGCCTGACCCGGCGTGAGCACGACATGCTGGCCTTCGAGCGGCAGTGGTGGCGGCGCCCGGGCGCCAAGGAGACGGCCATCCGGGAGCGGTTCGGCCTCGCGCCGACCCGCTACTACCAGGTGCTCAACGCCCTGGTCGACCGCCCCGCCGCACTCGAGGCCGATCCGCTGCTCGTGCGGCGCCTGCGCCGGCTGCGCGCCGCACGCGGGCAGCGGCGTTCGTCCCACATCCTGGGCAACGGGGGCTCGGCCGATTAGATTTGGTGACCGTGGGCAGGCACGCCGCGTCAGGCAGTGACATGACGGACCGGGGGACCTCCCCGGTCCCCCACGGACGACGCCGTACGGACGGCCCGACACCCCCGGTGGTGGTCGAGCAGGACCTGAGCGACCACCCGACGACCCCCGGCCGCAGCCGCGCCGACCGTCGTCGTGACGGCCTGCTCGACGCGGGGGAGGACCCGGGGCGCCGCCGCCCGCCGCCGCGCCCGGTACCCCCCGCGGCCCCGCCGGCCACGGCTCCGCGCCCACCGCGCGTTCCGCCGTCGGCCGCGCCGACCGGTGGTCGGCGCGACGGCGCCCCGGTGGCCGCGCGCGGGGGCCCTGCCCCGTCGGCGGGCGCCGTTCCGGCGGGCGTGCCCGTGGCCGCCGGCCGGTCCGGGGCGGCCCCCGTCTCCGGCCGCCCCGGCGCCGCCCCCGCCGCGGCGCGCGCGGCCGCCCCCGCCCGTCCCGTTCCTCCGGTCCGCCCCCGGCCGGTGCAGCCGGCGCCGGAGACGCAGATGCGGCTGCCCCTGCCGCCGGCCGCCGCGGGACCCGCAGCTCCACCTGCCGCCCCGGCCGGTCCCCGCACCACGGTGGCGCCGTTCCAGGCCGTCCCACGGCCGGACCCGGGCTCGGAGGAGCCCGCGTCACCCGCCGAGGAGCGCGCCGGGAGCCGTCCGGCCGTCGCGCCGACCGGCCACCCCGCCCCGCCGGCTGACGCGCCGTCGCCCGCCCGCGGAGCCCGGCCGGCGCCGGCCACCGACCCCTCCGACGCCGCTCCCGGCTACCGCGACTGGACCAGCCCGTCCCGCACCCGGGACGCCGCCCCACCACCGCCCACCGAGGCCATCCCCGACCGGGACCCGGCCCGGGAGCCCGCTGCCGCGGCGTCCGCCCGGACCCCCGCGCCGGCCACCGAGGCCATCCCCGACCGCACGCCCGCCGGCCGGGACCGGGACGACGAACCGCGCGACGACCTCGGCGGCACCGATCGCGGGCGGGGCCCCGACACGGGCCCGCACACCGGCACGGACACCGGCGTGGTGGGTGGCCGGGCCGCGTTCCGCGCCGAGCGCCAGGCCGCCGAGGCCGAACGCCGCAAGGCCGCCCGTCGCAGCGGCGGGTCGACGGCGGCCCGCCTCGACGACCCGGACGGCGGGGTGCGCCGCGGCTCGGGGGTCCGCCGCGCCGCCGCGGGACTGCTCGCCGTGGCCGTCGTGGCCCTGCTCGTCCTCGGCGTCTACTCCTTCACCGGCTCGGAGCCACAGGAGGCGTCGACCGGCCGGACCACCCCGGCCACCCCGTCGTCCTCGGCGCCGCCCGCCGCGCCCAGCTCGGCCCTGCCGCCGCTGGAGGTCGCGCCGCTGCCGCCGGCCGACGGGGCGCCCGCCGCCCCGGTACGCGTCCCGGTGACGGTGCTGAACGCCACCGGCGTCACCGGCCTGGCCGCCGACGTCGCCGAGGCGCTCGGGGCCCAGGGCTGGGAGTCGCCGGGCGTCGGGCAGTACCAGGGGGGTGACGTCGCCGTCACCACCGTCTACTTCGCCGCGGGCGACGAGACCCAGCGCCAGGCCGCCGTCCAGCTGGTCGAGCAGTTCCCGCAGATCACCGGCCCCGTGGAGCGCTTCTTCGAGGTGCCCGATGCGGCTGCGCCGGGTCTCGTGGTGGTGACCACCGGCGAGTGGCGGCCCTGAGCCGTCCCGGGTCGGGCGCGCCGGGCCGGAACACCGGGACGGCACCGTCCGTTGGCCGCTCCGTGCGTCCCCTCCGCGGGCCCGCGCGTCCCCGCCCGCGCTCCGGCGCGCGCGCGACGCTCGCCGCCCTGCTCACCCCGCTGCTCTCCGGCGTGCTGCTCGTCGCCGCCCCGGCTCCGCCGGCCGCCGCGGCGGAGGACGTCGGCACCGAGGAGGCGCTGGTCTCCTCCGGGGCGGGCGCGGACGCCGTCGAGCTCGACACCACCGTGTACGTGCCGGCGTCGGCGAGCGCCGAGGACCCCGCGCCGGCCGTCGTCCTCGCCCACGGCTTCGGCGGCAGCAAGGACTCCGTCGCCGACGACGCCCGCGACCTCGCCGGCCGCGGCTACGTCGTCCTCACGTACTCCGCACGCGGGTTCGGCGCCAGCACCGGCCAGATCGGCCTCAACGACCCCCGCTTCGAGATCGCCGACCTGTCCACGCTGCTGGACCGGCTCGCCGAGCGCGACGACGTCCTCCTCGACGGGGACGGCGACCCGCGCGTCGGCGTCGCGGGCGGCTCGTACGGCGGCGCGCTGGCCCTGCTCGGCGCCGCCTACGACGACCGGGTCGACGCGATCTCCCCGCAGATCACCTGGAACTCGCTGACCACCGCGCTGTTCCCCTCGCAGGTGGGTGCCGACGACGCCGGGACGCTCGCCGCCACCCCCGCCGGCAGGGACGCCGGCGTGTTCAAGCGCGTGTGGGCCGGCCTGTTCTTCAGCATCGGCGGGGCCCCGACCGGCGGGCTGCTGCCCGGGCTGGGCGGCGACGGGCCACCGGAGAACGGCGACGCCGGCGGCGGCACCCCCACCCTGCCCCCCGTCGACCCCGCGTCGGTCGACCCGGCCGCGGTGGAGCAGCTGCTGACCTGCGGCCGGTTCCGCGCCGACATCTGCGCCGCCTACCAGACCGCCGCGGCCACCGGCACCCTGACGCCGGAGATCGCCGCGGCGCTCGACCGGAGCAGCCCCGCGACCGTCCTGGACCGCATCGACGTGCCGACCCTGCTCGTGCAGGGCACCCGCGACTCGCTGTTCGGCCTCGACCAGGCCGACGCCAACGCCCGCGGCATCGCCGCGACCGGGGCCCCCGTGAAGGTCGTCTGGTTCTCCGGCGGCCACGACGCGCAGGCCTCCGAGCGCACCACCGAGCGGCTGCGCGAGCAGGTGGCCGGCTGGTTCGACTGGCACCTGCGCGACAGTGACGATCCCATCCGGGGCACCGACCCGGGCACCGGCTTCGAGTTCCCGGAGCCGACGGGCGTGAGCAGCGGCCTGAACGTCCAGGGCGGCTCCCAGACCGTCACCGCCGCCGGCTACCCGGGCCTGGCCGGTGGGGCACCGGCCGAGCGCACGCCGGTCGCCCTGGCCGGCGGCGTCCAGCCGGTCGTCACCCCGGCCGGCGGGTCGCCGTCGGCGCTGACCACCTACCCGGGGCTGGGCGCGGTCACCGCGGCGCTCGGCGGGACGGCGATCGAGATCCCCGGCCAGGCCGCCGCCTTCGACAGCCGGCCGCTCGACGACGCGGTGGAGGTCGTCGGTGCCGCCACCGTCGAACTCGCCGTCGCCTCGCCGTCGGGCACCGCGACGCTGTTCGCCAAGCTCTACGACGTCGGCCCGGACGGCGGGATGACCCTGCCGTCGGGCCTGGTCGCCCCGCTCGCGCTGACCGGGCTGTCCGCCGACCCCACGGCGCCGACCACGGTGCCGGTGACCCTGCCAGGGATCGTGCACCGCTTCGAGGCCGGGCACACCATGCGCGTCGTCGTCTCCTCGACCGACCAGGCCTTCGCCCTGCCGGCGGAGTCGGCCGTCTACTCCGTCGCCCTCGCCGGCGGGGACGATGCAGCGCTCGCCGTCCCGCAGGTCGAGGCGCAGGCCGAGGGGGCCGGCGGCACGTCGCGGTGGTGGGTCCTGCTGGCCGTGCTGGCGGCGCTCGGCCTGCTCGGCTGGGGCGTCGCGGTGCTGTGGGGCCGCCGGCGCCGCCGCCGCGTCTCGGCCGTCGAGCCCGACGGTGAGGACGTCCCCCTGCGCTTCACCGGCGTCACCAAGGCCTACAAGGACGGCTTCGTCGCCGTCCGCGACCTCTCCTTCGAGGTGCGCCGCGGCCAGGTGCTCGGCCTGCTGGGCCCCAACGGCGCCGGCAAGACGACGTCGCTGCGGATGCTCATGGGCCTGATCCGGCCCACCGAGGGCCGGATCAGCATCTTCGGGCACGCCGCCGGGCCCGGTGCGCCGGTGCTGTCCCGGCTGGGCTCCTTCGTCGAGGGCACCGGCCTGCAACCGCACCTCTCCGGCCGGGACAACCTGCGGCTGTACTGGGCGGCGACGGGCCGGCCGGCGGAGGACGCGCACATGGACGAGGCGATCGAGGTCGCCGGCCTCGGCGCGGCCATCGACCGGCCCGTGCGTCGCTACAGCCAGGGGATGCGGCAACGGGTGGCGATCGCCCAGGCGATGCTCGGCCTGCCCGACCTGCTCGTGCTCGACGAGCCGACCAACGGGCTGGACCCGCCCCAGATCCACGCGATGCGCGAGGTACTGCGGTCCTACGCCGCGACCGGCCGCACGGTGATCGTCTCCAGCCACCTGCTCAGCGAGATCGAGCAGACCTGCAGCCACGTCGTCGTCATGGCCAAGGGGCAGAAGATCGCCCATGGCACGGTCGAGGAGATCGTCGGCGTCGGTGGCGCGGTGCTCGTCGGGCTGGCCGACGACGCCGACACCGACCGGGCGATCGCCGTCCTCGAGGGGCTGCCCGGGGTGTCGGCGGGCCGCACCGACGAGGGTCTGGTGGCCGAGCTCGACGGCACCAGCCGGGCCCGGGCGCTGCAGGCGCTCGTGGCCGAGGGCATCGAGGTCGACCAGTTCACGCCGCGCCGTCGGCTCGAGGACGCCTTCCTGGCGCTGGTGGGAGAGTCATGAGCCGAGCCGTGGACACCGGGCACGTCCAGCCGACCGGGGCGGTGGCCGGTTACCGCCCCGAGCGCACCCTGCGGCTGTCGGTCGAGCTGCGGCGGCAGTTCAAGCGGCGGCGCACCCTGGGCGTCTTCGCGCTGATGGTGGCGCTGCCGCTGATCCTGATCGCCGCCCTGCAGCTGGGTGCCAGCGAGGAGGCCGCGGAGAACAACCGGCTCAACCTGGTCGACGTCGCCACCTCGAGCGGGTTGAACTTCACCCTGTTCGTGCTGTTCGCGACGACGGGCTTCTTCCTGGTCGTCGTCTACGCGCTGTTCTTCGGCGACACCGTGGCCGCCGAGGCGCAGTGGGGGTCGCTGCGCTACACGCTGGCCACGCCGGTGCCGCGGATGCGACTGCTCCGCCAGAAGTGGTACGCGGCGCTGGTGCTCTCGGTCGGCGCGCTGCTGACCCTCGCCGTGGTCGGGCTCGTCGCCGGCGGCATCGCGTTCGGTTTCGAGGCCATCCAGACCCCGGTCGGCGTGACCCTCCCGCAGGGGGAGGGCCTGCTGCGGCTGGCCGGCATGGTCGGCTACCTCGCCGTCCACCTGCTGGTCGTGGGGACGCTGGCGTTCTGGTTCTCCACCATCACCGACGCGCCGCTGGCCGCTGTCGGGGGCGCGGTGTTCACGATGTTCGTCTTCGCGATCCTGGACCAGGTCGAGCAGCTGGGCTCGATCCGCGACTGGTTCCCGACCGCGGAGGAGTTCGCCTGGACCGACCTGCTCCAGACGCCGGTCGACTCCGGTGACCTGTTCCGCGGCGTCGTCCAGTCGTTGGTCTACGCGGCGGTGTTCACCGCCCTGGCGTTCCGCCACTTCGCCCGCCGCGACGTCACCTCGTGATCTGTCGGTTTCCGCGGAAACCGACAGATCAGAGGCAGGCGCGGACGGCCTGCGCCCAGCCCACGCCCATGGCGGCGTCGGTCACCGTCACGTTGGGGACGGCGGCCAGCCGGCCGGCCATCCCGTCGACCGTGGCCCCGTTCGCGGTGATCCACAACCGGCCCACCGCGGGTGCCATCTCCAGGTCGCTCACGCTGTCGCCGATCGCCACGGCGTCGGCGGGCGTGAGGCCCCGCCGCGCCAGGTCCCAGGCGATCGCCGCACCCTTGGAGATGCCGCGCGGCATGAGGTGGTAGACGCGCGGTGGCAGCGCCTCGGGCGCCAGGGACATCCGCGACGTCGCCGGGATCGAGCCGTTGTCGTTCAGGGTCAGCCAGCCGGCGCCCATCTCGGCCAGCTCGGCGTCCACCGCCAGCGGGTCGACCCGGCCGCGCAGCAGCGCGTCGGTCCGGTGCGTGGCGTGCCAGGGCGTGTGCCACTCCAGCCGCCCGGCGTGGCGGGCCAGCAGCTCCTCGACGACGCCGAGCCCGGCCATCACCTCCATGGGGGTGCGGCCGTCGTACTCCGGCGGCAGCCCCCCGGTGAGGTGGTGCACGCTGCGCCCGGCGTCCCAGCTGACCACCGACCCCAGCTCGGCGATCGCGCCGTCCGCGGCGAAGATCCGCGCCGCCTCCACGAGCTGCTCGAACGTCCGCCCGCTGACCAGCACCAGCGGGACCCCGGCCCGGTGCAGGTCCAGCAGGGCGGCGGCCGGGCTGTCGGTGAGCTCGCGGGTCGCCGTGTGCCAGAAGGAGCCGCGCGGACCCACCATCGTGCCGTCGAGGTCGGTGTAGAGGATGCGCACGGGGGAGGAGGCTGCCACGCACACATCGTGGTCGGCCCGGTGCGGCGTGGCTCACGTGGGTACAGTCAGTGCCGTTCCACTCATCCAGAGGGGCAGAGGGACACGGCCCGACGAAGCCCCGGCAACCGCCGCCTGCGGGATCCACGCAGCGGAAGGTGCCAATTCCGTCCCACCCGGCTCGACGGCCCGGGGTGGGGAAGATGAGGAGGTAGTCGTCGCATGACCCTGACCGCTCCCGGTTCAATCCAGGCCGACTCGACTGGTGGCCGCCCCGCCCACTCAGGGCCCACCCCGGTGAACCCCGCACGCGGCCTGGTGTGTCGCAACTGCGGCACCACGTTCGGCCTGATCGCCGAGCACGCCTGCGCCGAGTGCTTCGGCCCTCTCGAGGTCGACTACGACCCGGAGGTCATGCGCGCGGTCACCCGCGAGCAGATCGAGGCCGGCCCGCAGAACATCTGGCGCTACGTCGCGCTGCTGCCGGTGGGCCACGACCCGGCGTCCCGGGTGTCCCTGGACCCGGGTATGACGCCGCTGGTGCGCGCCGACCGGCTGGCCGCCGAGCTCGGCCTCACCGGCGGGCTGTGGGTCAAGGACGACTCCGCCAACCCCACGCACTCGTTCAAGGACCGCGTGGTCAGCCTGGCCGCCACCGCCGCCAAGGGTCTCGGCTACTCCAAGATCGCCGCCGCCTCCACGGGCAACCTGGCCAACTCCGTCGCCGCGCACGCCGCGCGGGTCGGCGTGCCCTCGTTCGTGTTCATCCCGTCGGACCTCGAGCCGGGCAAGGTCGTGCAGTCGGCCGTCTACGGCCAGACGCTGGTCGCCGTCGAGGGCTCCTACGACGACGTCAACCGGCTGACCAGCGAGCTCGCCGAGACCGACGAGTTCGAGGACACCGCCTTCGTCAACCAGAACGTGCGGCCGTACTACGCCGAGGGCTCCAAGACGGTGGGCTACGAGATCGCCGAGCAGCTCGGCTGGCGGATCCCGGCCCAGGTCGTCATCCCGATGGCATCCGGCTCGCTGCTGACCAAGGTGGACAAGGCCTTCCGCGAGCTCACCGCCGCGGGCATCGTCGAGGCCACCGAGTGGACGGTCTTCGGCGCCCAGTCCGCCGGCTGCGACCCGATCGCCACCGCCTTCGACAACGGGTGGGACGTCGTCAAGCCGGTGAAGCCGACGGGGATCGCCAAGTCGCTGAACATCGGCAACCCCGCCGACGGCCCGTACGCCCTGGACGCCATCCGGCGCACCGGTGGGTCGGTCGGCCGGGTCGGCGACGAGCAGATCGTGCAGGGCATCCGCGACCTCGCCCGCACCACGGGCGTCTTCGCCGAGACCGCCGGCGGCGTCACCGTCGCGGTGTTGCGCCAGCTGGTCGAGGACGGCCGGCTGGACCCGGCGAAGGAGACCGTCGTCCTCAACACCGGTGAGGGGCTGAAGACCCTCGACCCGCTGGAGCCGGTCGTGGGACCCACCCACGTCGTGGAGCCGTCGCTGAAGTCGGTGCGGGCCGCCGGTCTCATCGGGTGAGCGAGTAGGGTCGGAGCCGGTCCGGGTCGAGGCTGTCCCCCGATCCGGTGTGGTGTGTGCGTGAGTTTGCTCTCACCACGCCTCTTGTGTTGTACCTTCTCCCGCGGTTCCAGTTCCACGTTCGTGTTCGACGGGCGGAAGAGCTAGACCCGACGCCGGAATGGCTGGCGTCGTCCGCACGCACGAAACGTGGGAGCACACGTGGCACAGGGCACCGTGAAGTGGTTCAACGCCGAGAAGGGCTTCGGCTTCATCGCCGTCGACGGCGGCCAGGACGTCTTCGTCCACTACTCGGCCATCCAGATGGACGGGTACAAGAGCCTCGACGAGGGCCAGCGGGTCACCTTCGAGGTCGTCCAGGGCGAGAAGGGTCCGCAGGCCGACGCCGTGCGCACCGCCTGAGCTTCCTCGCACGAGCCACCGAGGCCCGGTCCCCGTTCGGGGCCGGGCCTCGGTGGTGCCAGGGGTGGCTGCCGGGGCGTCCCCGACCCCCCCGTCCTTGCACTCGGCAGGGGCGAGTGCCAAACTCGGAGCTGGCACTCGACAGTGCCGAGTGCCAATCAGGTCGGATGCGGTGAGGCGCTGGTGCGCGGGCCGACGGAGTGCCCGCACCACCGGTGTCGTCCGTCGCGGGCGCCGAACCCGGCCGTGCAGCGATCCATGCATGGAGGACATCACCACATGGCCAAGATGATCGCCTTCGAGGAAGAGGCTCGCCGCGGTCTCGAGCGGGGTATGAACACCCTCGCCGACGCCGTCAAGGTGACCCTCGGCCCCAAGGGCCGCAACGTCGTCCTCGAGAAGAAGTGGGGTGCCCCCACCATCACCAACGATGGTGTGAGCATCGCCAAGGAGATCGAGCTCGAGGACCCGTGGGAGAAGATCGGCGCCGAGCTGGTCAAGGAGGTCGCCAAGAAGACCGACGACGTCGCTGGTGACGGCACCACCACCGCCACCGTGCTGGCCCAGGCCCTCGTCCGCGAGGGGCTGCGCAACGTCGCCGCCGGCGCCAACCCGATGGCCCTGAAGAAGGGCATCGAGAAGGCCGTCGAGTCGGTCACCGAGTACCTCCTCTCGACCGCCAAGGACGTCGAGACCAAGGAGCAGATCGCCGCCACCGCGTCGATCTCCGCCGCTGACCCCGCGATCGGTGAGCTCATCGCCGAGGCGATGGACAAGGTCGGCAAGGAAGGCGTCATCACCGTCGAGGAGAGCAACACCTTCGGCCTCGAGCTCGAGCTCACCGAGGGCATGCGCTTCGACAAGGGCTACATCTCGCCCTACTTCGTCACCGACGCCGAGCGCATGGAGGCCGTCCTCGACGACCCGTACGTGCTCGTCGTCAACAGCAAGATCAGCTCCGTCAAGGACCTCCTCCCGCTGCTGGAGAAGGTCATGCAGTCGGGCAAGCCGCTGGCGATCATCGCCGAGGACGTCGAGGGCGAGGCCCTGGCGACCCTGGTGGTCAACAAGATCCGCGGGACCTTCAAGTCCCTCGCGGTGAAGGCCCCCGGCTTCGGTGACCGCCGCAAGGCCATGCTGACCGACATCGCCATCCTCACCGGTGGCCAGGTCATCAGCGAGGAGGTCGGCCTCAAGCTGGAGTCCGCCGGCGTCGAACTGCTCGGCCGCGCCCGCAAGGTCGTCGTCACCAAGGACGAGACGACGATCGTCGAGGGTGCCGGCGACAGCGACCAGATCGCCGGCCGGGTCAACCAGATCCGCGCCGAGATCGAGAAGTCGGACTCCGACTACGACCGCGAGAAGCTGCAGGAGCGCCTGGCCAAGCTGGCCGGTGGCGTCGCCGTCATCAAGGCCGGCGCCGCGACCGAGGTCGAGCTCAAGGAGCGCAAGCACCGCATCGAGGACGCAGTGCGCAACGCCAAGGCCGCCGTCGAGGAGGGCATCGTCGCCGGTGGTGGCGTCGCCCTGGCGCAGGCCACCGCCGTCGCGTTCGACAAGCTCGAGCTCGAGGGCGACGAGGCCACCGGTGCCAACATCGTGCGCGTCGCGCTCGAGGCGCCGCTGAAGCAGATCGCCGTCAACGCCGGCCTCGAGGGTGGCGTCGTCGCGGAGAAGGTGCGCAACTCCGACACCGGCTGGGGCCTCAACGCCGCCACCGGCGAGTACGTGGACCTGGTCGCCAACGGGATCATCGACCCCGCCAAGGTGACCCGCTCGGCGCTGCAGAACGCCGCTTCCATCGCGGCGCTGTTCCTCACCACCGAGGCCGTCATCGCCGACAAGCCGGAGAAGTCCGCTCCGGCCATGCCGGGTGGCGACGGCGGCATGGGCGGCATGGACTTCTGATGAAGGACCCCGTCCTCCCCACCCCTCGCTAGCTCGGGGCGGGCCCGGGACGGGGCCGTTCCAGTCCGTCACCTGCAGGGGCGGTCCCGCACTCCGCGGGGCCGCCCCTGTCGGCGTGTGTGCCCTCTCTGCGCCGCCGAGATCGGCGATCTCGTCACCTGTGGGGCCGGGAACCGCCGAGATCGGCGATCTCGGCGCCGGCGGGGGTCGCCTCAGCCCTCGTCGGCGAAGCAGCAGAACTCGTTGCCCTCCGGGTCGGCGAGCACGTCCCACGCCACCTCGTCGTCCTTGGCCCGCAGCAGGGTGGCGCCCGCAGCCAGCAGGGCCGCGGTGTCCCCGACGACGTCGAGGTGCATGCGGTTCTTGACCGTCTTGGGCTCGGGCACCGGGTTGAGCCAGATGACCGGTCCGCTGCCCGCCGGGTCGGCGATCGGCACGGGCCACTCCGCCGGCCGCGGCGCCTGGTAGTCCCCGGGCTGCAGGTCGGTCAGGCGCACGTATCCGAGGGCGGCGCACCACCAGTCGGCCTGCGCCTGGTGGTCGACGGCGTCGAGGCAGAAGTCCTTCACGCGGGCGGGTGCGTCGGCCATGACCGCGCAGGGTAGGCGGCTGTCCGTGGCCGTGGTGATCGGGACGTCGGGGTGGCAGTACCGCGACTGGCGGGGCCGCTTCTACCCGCAGCGGCTGCCGCAGCGGCTGTGGCTGGAGCACTACGCCGAGCACTTCGCCATGGTGGAGAGCAACAACGCCTTCTACCGGCTGCCCGAGCTGACCACGTTCGAGGCGTGGCGGACCCGCACGCCCGCCGACTTCCGCTGGGCCGTCAAGGCCAGCCGGTTCCTCACCCACGTCAAGCGGCTGCGCGAACCGGAGGAGCCGGTCGCCCGGCTGATGGGCCGCGCCGCCGGGCTGGGGGAGCGGCTGGACGTCGTCCTGCTGCAGCTGCCGCCCACCCTGCAGGCCGATCCCGAGCTGCTGCGGACCTGCCTCGCGCAGTTCCCGGCCGGCACCCGGGTCGCCGTCGAGCCGCGGCACGTCAGCTGGTGGACCGACGAGGTCCGCGCTCTGCTCGAGCGGTACGGCGCCGCGCTGTGCTGGGCCGACCGCGACGAGCAACCGGTCGCGCCGCTGTGGCGCACCGCGGTCTGGGGCTACCTGCGGTTCCACACCGGGACGGCGCAGCCGTGGCCGCGCTACCGGCCGGAGACCCTGCGGCTCTGGGCCGAGCGGCTGGCCGCGACCTGGGGACCGGAGGAGGACGTGCTCGTCTACTTCAACAACGACCCGGGCGGTGCGGCGGTCATCGACGCCGTCGCCTTCGCCGAGGCGGTGCGCGCCACCGGCCGGACGCCGACCCGCGTGCCCACGCTCGACCAGGCGACCGGGCTGGCCTGGGCCGCCGCGTGAGCGGAGTCGCTCGGTGCCGGGAACCGATCCCCGGCGACCCCGGTCAGAGGACGGCGGGGTCCTCGGCGTGCCGGATGCCCAGCTGGTCGGCCGCCTGCCCGAGCACCGCCTGCACCGCCAGCGTGTCGGCCAGCGGCATGACCGCGCTCTCGGTGCGGCCGGCCCGCAGGCACTCGGTCACCTCGACCAGTTCGTGCGCGTAGCCGGTGCCGGTCTGGGGGCGGGTGATCGTCTCCGGTGCGGTGCCGGCGCGGTGCAGCACGATCGTCTGCGGGTGGTGGAAGCGGGGGAGGACGTCGATCCAGCCGGTCGTCCCGAACACGCGGGCCTGCCCGGGCGTCGGGTACCGCAGCGAGGTCGTGAGCGTCGCGGAGCGCCCGTCGTCGTAGCCCAGCAGGATCGAGGCCTCGGCGTCGGCCCCGGTGGGGAACAGCGAGCCGGCGACGTGCACCGTGTCGGGGGCGCCGAGCAGCATCTGGGCGAAGGACACCACGTAGACGCCGAGGTCGAGCAGCGCGCCGCCGCCGAGCTCCAGGGCGAACAGCCGGTCCAGCGGGTCGTAGTCGCGGGCCACGCCCAGGTCGGCCTGCACCGAGCGCACCTCCCCGATCGCGCCGTCGGCCACCAGCTCCCGCAGCCGCACGACCGCCGGCTGGAACCGCGTCCACATCGCCTCCATGACGAAGACGCCGCGCTCCCGGGCTCGGTCGATCACCTCCGTGGCCCCCGGCGTGGTGGCGGTGAACGCCTTCTCCACCAGCAGGGCCCTGCCCGCGTCGAGGGCGGCCAGCGCGACGGCGTGGTGCTGCGGGTGGGGCGTGGCGACGTAGAGGACGTCGACGTCCGGGTCGGCCAGGATGTCGGCGTAGGAGCCGTGGGCCCGCGCGAGCCCGTGCCGCTGCGCGAACGCCGCCGCCCGCTCGGCCGACCGCGAGGCGACCGCGACCGGCCGGGCGCCGGGGACGTGCGCGAAGTCGCCCATCACGCTCTCGGCGATGCGGCCCGGCCCCACGATGCCCCAGCGGATCTCCTCGGTCACCCGGGCGACGCTAGCCGGGCCAGGGGAGACTCGCGCCGTGGCCGTGCTGATCGACACCCCCGTGTGGCCCTGGCGCGGCCGGCTGTGGTCGCACCTGGTCAGCGACGTCTCCTACGACGAGTTGCACGCCTTCGTCGCCGCCGAGCTGGGCATCCCGCGGCGGGCGTTCCAGGGCGACCACTACGACGTCCCCGCGGACCTCTACGACGTCGCGGTCGCCGCTGGCGCCCAGCCGGTCGGCTGCCGCGAGCTGCTCGGCCGGCTGCGCGGTGCCGGCCTGCGACTCAAGAAGACCCGGCCCGCCGCCTCAGCAGGGTGAGCTCGGCGGTCAGGTTGGCCCGGGCGCGCGGCGTCCACTGCGCGGCCACGGCGGGCAGCCGGTAGAGCGCCGGCAGCGCGAGCAGGTGCTCCAGGACGGCGGTCCGCCCCGCGGTGAACTCCTCGTCGGAGAGGTGCTGGTACTCCTCGCGCACCGCCGAGGCGTAGGCGGCGTAGGACTCCGGCGGGCCGGCCAGCACCGCGAGGTCGGCGTCGCAGAGCACCGCGCCGTTCGCGTCGGCCGGTGCGGGGTCGTGCCCGGCGGTCAGCAGGACCAACCGGACCACCTCCTCGACGCGCTCCTCCGGCACCAGCCCGCGCAGGCCGGCGCGGGCGCGCTCGGCGCTGACCTGCTCGTTGTCCGGCCGGCGCGGGTCGTAGACGACGTCGTGGTACCAGGCGGCCAGCCGCACGGCGTCCGGGTCGGCGGCGGCGCCGGCCAGCTCCCCGACCAGCCCGAGGACCGCGGCCAGGTGCGCGAGGTCGTGGTACCGGCGGTGCGGCTGGCTCCACGCGGCCACGACGGCGGCCCACTCGGTGCGCGAGGTGGGGGAGTCGCCGGCCAGCTGCGCCCACGCCTCGAAGCCGACGAGGCTCATGCCACCCCGCAGGTGCGCAGCGTCAGCAGCGCGAACGCCCGCGCCGCGGTGAGCAGCTGGTCGATCGGCACCCGTTCCAGCGGACCGTGCGCGAGGTGCAGGTCGCCGGGGCCGTAGAGCAGCGTGGGGATGCCCGCGGCGGCGTACAGCCGCAGGTCGGTGCCGGCGGGGACGGCCCGCTCGGGCGGCTCACCGGTGCCGGTGTCGCCGACCGCCCGGCGGACGGCGGACAGCAGCGGGTGCCCGGCCGGCAGGGCGCCGCTGGCGAAGGCCCCACCGGTCCAGGTCAGCCCGACCGGGTGCTCGGCCAGCCACGGGTCCGCGGCGCAGAGGGCCGCCAGGCGCTCCTCGAACGCGGCCCGCGCCTCGGCCACCGGCTCGCCCAGCCGGACGCCGTAGCGACCGTCGGCGACCAGCCGGTCGGGGACCGAGCTGGCCCAGTCGCCGGCCCGGAGCCGGCCGATGTTGATGCCGTACGGGAACCGGGCCCCGTCGAACCGCGGATCGGCGTCGACCTGCCGCTCCGCCTCGAACCCGCGCAGCCCGGCGTGCACCGCGGCGAACAGCTCCACTGCGCTGACGCCCCGGTCGCGGTGCGCGGCGTGTGCGGCGTGGCCGACGACCTCCAGCCGGAAGGTCAGGGCCCCGGCGTGGGCGGTGACCACCGCGCCGGCGGTCGGCTCGGGGATGACGCACACATCGCCGCGGTGGCCCCGCTGCAGCGTGGCCCACGCGCCCAGGCCGCCGTCCTCCTCGCCGACGACGGCGTGCACGGCCACGGGCCGCGCCAGCCGCACGCCCGCCGTCCGGACGGCGGCCAGGGCGGCGAGGGAGGCGACGACGCCGGCCTTCATGTCGCAGGACCCGCGCCCGTGCACCGCGCCGCCGGCGACGTGCGGGTCGAACGGGTCCCGCGGCCACCGGGCCGGGTCCCCGGGCGGGACGACGTCGGTGTGGCCGGAGAAGACCAGCGCCGGCACCCCGTCCTCGGCGGCCGGCGCGGTGCCGACGACGCCCCAGGCCTCGGTGCGGTCGACCTCCTGCCCGGGGGCGTCCGGGACGGTCGCGGCGGCGGTGAGGTCGATCGGCCACCGGTCGACGTCGCAGTCGAGCTCCTCCAGCCAGCCGGCGACCAGGTGCTGGACGTCGCACTCCGCAGCCGTGCCCCCGATCGAGGGGACGGCGACCAGCGCGCGCAGCCGGTCGACCGACCACTGCTCGTCGACGGCGGCGAGGACGCGGGCCTCCGCGTCGGTCAGGTCGGCCACGTCGCGGAGTCTGGCACGCGACCAGTACGCGGCCCGGTGGACACCGTGCCGGTACCGGACCCCGGCCGCCCCGACCGATCCGGGCCGGCCCGTGTGAGCCGGCTCGGGCGGGGGTAGCCTCGAGAGCGTCCGGGCCGGGTGCATCGTGCCCCCGGGTGCCATTTGGTTACCGCCTTCACGGACCACCGCCCCGACTCCGGTCGGGGGCCTGGAGCCGTGTTGTGCATCTCGCCGCGAGGCGGCCGTCATCCGGTCCGGACCTCGACCCCGACAGCCCCCGTCCTCCGTGGACGGGGGCTGTCGCGTTCGACGTGCCACCCGCGCGCGCCCCGCTTACCGTGACTGACGCCATCCAGACCGCGCGAGACCCCCGGGAGTCCCCATGGCCGGCACGGCCCAGCACGGGAGCGGCACGACCGTCGACGAGCGACACCGGTTGCCGGTCAAGACCCTCGTCTCGGCCAGCATCGGCAACGCCGTCGAGTGGTTCGACTGGACGGTCTACGCGACCTTCGTCGTCTACTTCGCCGGCCAGTTCTTCCCCTCCGAGAACGAGGCGCTGGCCCTGATCGGGGCGACGTCGACGTACGCCCTGGCCTTCTTCTTCCGGCCGCTGGGCGGCATCCTCCTCGGCCGGTTCGCCGACCTGCGCGGTCGCAAGGCCGGGATGCTGCTGACCATCCTGTTGATGGCCGGCGGCTCGATGGTCATCGCGATCCTGCCGACGTACGAGCAGGTGGGCTGGCTGGCGCCGGTCCTGCTGCTGCTCGCGCGCATCGCCCAGGGCATGTCGCTGGGCGGAGAGGTCTCCAACGCGTCGGCCTACCTCGGTGAGATCGCGCCGCCGGCGCATCGGGGCCGGTACTCGTCGTTCTTCTACATCTCGACCGGCTCGGCGCTGCTGCTCGCCTCACTGCTCGGCGTCCTGCTGACGCGGGTCCTCGACGAGCAGCAGCTGCAGGACTACGGCTGGCGGATCGCGTTCTTCATCGGCGGCCTGCTCGGCCTGATCGGCATGTGGCTGCGCCGGTCGCTGGTCGAGACCGAGCAGTTCGAGGAGAGCGCGGAGAAGGCGCGGGCGACCAAGCACCCGCTGCTGCAGACGATCAAGCACCACCCGAAGGCCGTCATCCAGCTGTGCTCGTTCACGCTGCTGTCGACCCTGTCGTACTACACGTTCTTCAGCGCCCTGACGCCGTTCGCGATCTCGTTCCGGGACGCCGACGACAACGACGTCTTCCTCGCGCTCTCGATCGGCACGGCCCTGTTCGTGGCGCTGTGCTACCCGTTCGGGGCCCTGTCGGACCGGTTCGGGCGCAAGCCACAGATGCTCGTCTGGTCCGGCGGGTACGCGGTGCTCATCGTGCCGCTGTCGTTCCTGGTGCAGGACAACCTGTTCTCGCTGATCGTCGTCTTCTGCGTCGGGCTCGGGCTGTACGCGCTCCTCGCGTCCATCGCGCCGGCGATCATGAGCGAGCTGTTCCCCACCGAGCTGCGGGCCACCGGCATCGGGGCCTGGTACAACCTCACGGTCGCCCTGTTCGGCGGCACGGCGCCGCTGGTCATCACCGCGCTGTCCGAGGCCGGCCACCCGCTGTGGTTCTTCTGGTACGTGGCGATCGCCGCGGCGTTCGCGTTCGCCGTCATCCTCACCCTCACGGAGACCAAGGGCACCGAGCTGAAGTGACCTGAGGGGCCTCAGGCCGCGGTCGGGCGCGCAGGACTGCCCGACCACCCGATGCCCGGCGCCGCACCTCAGCACGACCGTCGACGTCGTCGGAACGGACGACGACAGGAGACGGTGATGGCGACCTACCCGAACCCCGGCCTCGAGGCCGAGCTGGCCTACCGCCGCGAGGTGCTGCGGCAGATCGGCCGCGGGACGCGCACCCGGCGCGGCCCGTGGCTGCGCCGCCGCCGGCCGGCGGCGCACTGACCGAGCACCCGGTCCTCCCCACCCCTCGCGACGGCCCTCCTGCAGGGGCCCGCCGCGAGCCTGCGAGTGGTGGGGGGCAGGAGGGTCCTTCTGCCACGATCCAGGGCGTGCCGCAGTGGGACGACCGACCGATGGTGGGCCGCGCCGAGGAGCTGTCCCGGCTGCTGGCCGCGGTCGGCCGTGCCCTCGAGGGCCGTTCCTGCGCGGTGCTGCTGGCCGGAGACGCCGGCGTCGGCAAGACGCGGCTGCTCGACGAGCTGGCCGTCCGCGCCACCGAGCGGGGGGTGCGGGTCCTCGTCGGCCACTGCGTCGACCTCGGCGACGTCGGCCTGCCCTACCTGCCGTTCGTGGACCTGCTGCGCCCGGTGACCGGTGAGCCGCTGGCCGCCGCCGGGCAGCCGGCGCTGGCCGGGCTGCTGTCGGGGCGCGCGCCGGTCGCCGTGCCGGAGCAGCCGGGTGGTGCGCCCGCCGACCTCGGCCGGCCGCTGCCGCGCCGGGAGCCCCGCCCCCTGTTGGACGACGGCCGGCTGCAGCTGTTCGAGGGGGTCGCCGCCCTGCTCACCGAGCTGGCCGTGAGCACGCCCCTGCTCCTCGTGCTCGAGGACGTGCACTGGGCCGACCGCTCCAGCCGCGACCTGCTGCGTTACCTGCTGGCCCGCCTCGCCGAGGAACCGGTCGCGCTGGTCGTCTCCTACCGCGCCGACGACCTGCACCGCCGTCACCCGCTGCGCCCGCTGCTGGCCGAGCTGGTGCGGCTGCCCGGGGTGGACCGGCTGGAGCTGGAGCCGCTGCCCGACGCCGCCGTCGGGGAGCTGGTGCGCGGGCTGGCCGACGGCGTCCCCGAGAAGACGGTGGACGACGTCGTCGCGCGGGCCGAGGGCAACGCCTTCTACGCCGAGGAGCTGACGGCCGCCGGCCTGGCGGGGGAGACGTTGCCGCTGGCGCTCACCGACGTGCTGCTGGCACGGGTGGAGCAGCTGGACGAGGCCACCCAGCGCGTGCTGCGGGTGGCCGCCGTGGCCGGGCGGGAGGTCCGGCACGACCTCGTGGCCGCGGTCAGCGGGCTCGCGCCGGCGGAGCTGGAGGCCGCGCTCGCCGACGCGGTGCACCACCACCTGCTGGTGGTCTCCGTCGGCGGCCGCTACCGCTTCCGCCACGCGCTGCTGCGCGAGGCCGTCCTCGCCGACCTGCTGCCGGGGGAACGGGTGCGGCTGCACGCCGCGGTCGCCGGCCACCTCACCGCCACCCCCGGTGCGGGCACCGCCGCCGAGCTGGCCCACCACGCCCGGGGCAGCAACGACCTGCCGCGGGCGTTGTCCGCCTCCCTCGACGCCGCCGTCGAGGCCGGCCGGGCGGGCGCGCCGGCCGAGCAACTGCAGCACCTGGAGGCGGCGCTCGCGTTGTGGCCGGCGGTGCCCGACGCGGCCGAGCGGGCCTGCCGGGACCACACCACGCTGCTCCTGGACACCGCCGCGGCGGCCCGGCGGGGCGGGGAGCTGCACCGGGCGGTGGCCCTGCTGCGCGAGGCGCTCCGGCTGCTGGGGGAGGACGGCGACCCGGTCGTGCGGGCGGGCGTGCACTCCACCCTCGCCCAGGCGCTGGGACGGATCGAGGACCAGGCCGCCGCGCACCGCGAGAGCACCCGGGCGATGGCCCTCGTGCCGGCGCAGCCGCCGTCGGTCGTCCGCACGTGGGCGGCGGCCACCCACGCGCGCACCAGCTACGACGTGAGCCGGTGGGCCGAGGGCGACGCCGCCGCCGACGAGGCGCTCGCGGCCGCCGACGCGCTCGGCCTGGACAGCGCCTGGGCCGACACCGCCGTCTCCCTGGCGCGGGTCCGCGGCTTCGGGGACCGCGTCGCGGTGCAGGCCCGGCTGGAGGAGGCGCTGGCGCGGGCCCGCCGGTCGGGTGACACCGACGTCGAGCTGCGGGTGCTGTTCAACCTCGCCGTCGTGCCGTACGAGGACGGCGACCTGGCGGGGGCCCTCCGCTGGGTCGAGGCCGGGCTGGCCCGCGCCCGCGAGCTCGGGATGGAGTGGGCCTTCTACCCCGCCGAGCTACGGCACCTCGGGGTGGTCGTCCGCTACGTGTCCGGCGACTGGGACGGCAGCCTCGGGCTGGCCGAGGAGCTGGTGCGGGTGCCCGACATGGCCGCGCACGTGCGCGCGGTCGGGCTGCTGGTGCAGGTCGGCCGCGGGGACCCGGCCGCCGCCGAGCGGGTGGCCTGGGCGCGGGGGCTGGCCGCCCGGCTGGACGCCCACGTCCTGCTGCTGCTGGCCACCGCCGGCGCCGAGATCGACCTGGCCGCCTGGGCCGGGGACGCCGGGACCGCCGTGGAGCGGGCCCGCGCCGCGGTGCAGCAGGTGCACGCGTACTGGAACTACGACCGGCTGGCGGTGGTGCGCCTGGTGGCGACGGCGCTCGCCCCGGTCGCGGACGCCGCGGCGGCCGCCCGGGGAGCCGGCGACGACGCGGCGGTGCAGCGGTGGGGAGCCGCCGGTGAGGAGCTGGCCGCGCAGGCCCGCTCAGCGGTCGAGGACCACGTGCAGGCGATCGGCGGGTACGGCGTGGAGGCCGCCGCCTGGCGGGCCCGGGTCGAGGCGGAGGCCGCGCGGCTGGCGGGGCGGGTCGCGCCGGAGCTGTGGCGGACCGCCGTCGACGCGTTCGGGTACGGGCACGTCTACGAGCAGGCGCGGTCGCGGGTCCGGCTGGCCGAGGCGCTGCTGGCGACCGGCGACCGCGACGGGGCCGCCGCGGAGGTGCGCGCAGCGGGGGAGGTGGCCGCGCGGCTCGGAGCGGCCCCGCTGCGCGCGGCCGTCGTCGTGCTGGCCCGGCGCGGGCGGCTGCCGCTGGACCTGCCGGGGGCGCGGCGCGTCGTCGAGGGCGGTGCGGTGTTCACCCCGCGGGAGAGCGAGGTGCTGCGGCTGCTGGCCCGGGGCCGGACCAACCGGCAGATCGGCGGCGAGCTCTACATCAGCGAGAAGACGGCGAGCGTGCACGTCAGCAACATCCTGGCCAAGCTCGGCGCGGGGAGCCGCACCGAGGCCGTGGCCCTCGCCGCCGCCCGCGGCCTGCTGCCCGCCCCGCGGTGATCATCGGCAGGTGGCTGTCCGCAGCGGCGCGCCGACCAGCCTGACGCCGATGATCGACCACCGGCGGTGTCAGAGCATCGTGCGGAGGCGTTCGCGGCGGGCGCGCAGGACGTCCACCGAGGCGGAGGCCGACGGCGGGCCGGGCACCGACTGGCGCAGCTGGGTGTGCACCACCGCGTGCGGCTGCGCCGTGCGGGCGGCCACCCGGCTGACCAGGCGGTTGATCTCGCGGCGCAGCTCGGCGGCGTCCCGCCAGGAGCGGCCGGTGTCGTCCTCGTCGGGGTGGTCCTCGACGGGGAAGAGCCCGGCGTCGTCGTCCTCGGAGTGGGCCCGCTGCGCGATCCGCAGCCGCAGTTCGTCGTCCCGCTTGGCCAGCAGCTCGGCGGTCTGCTCGGCGGTGAGCAGGCCGGGGATGCCGAGGAAGTCCTCGTCCTCGGGCTGCACGACCGGGGGGCGGCCCTCACCGGTGTGCGCCGTCCCACCGTGCAGGACGTGGGCGAAGCGGGCGTCGGCCTCCAGCGCCTCCCACTGCTTGACCGTGTTCGGGTCCTTCTCCTTGGGCGGCAGCGGTTCCAGGTCCAGCTCGTCGCCCTGCACCGTCTTCGGCGGGGGCATGACGTGGTTGCGCTGCTCCTCCATCGACGCGGCGAGGGTCAGCAGCGGTCGGACGGCGGGCAGGAACACCGTCGCCGACTCGTGCGGTGCCCGGGAGCGGACCACGCGGCCGACGGCCTGGGCGAAGAACAGCGGCGTCCGGTAGGAGGTCATCCAGGCGAGGACGGCGGCCCGCGGGACGTCGACGCCCTCGGAGATCATCCGGACGCAGACGGCGATCCGCGCCGACCCGGTGGCGAACCGCTCGATCTTCTTCGACGCCTTGGGATCGTCGGAGAGGATGACCTCGGCCGCCTTGCCGGTGACCCGCCGGACGATCTTCGCGTAGGCGCGGGCGTCGTCCTGGTCGCTGGCGAGCACCAGGCCGGCGGCGTCGGGCATGCCGTTCTCGCGCAGGTGCGTGATGCGGTCGTCCATGGCGGCGATGACGTGCGGCACCCACTGGCCCTTGGGGTCCAGTGCCGTGCGCCAGGCCTGCATCTCCACCGAGCGGGTGCCGGCCTCCGACAGCGAGGCGGCGACCACCTCGCCGGCGGAGTTCCGCCAGCGCGAGGTGCCGGTGTAGGCGGCGAAGACGACCGGGCGGACGACGTTGTCGGCCAGTGCCTCCTTGTAGCCGTAGGTGTAGTCGGCGCGGCTGACCAGGCCGATGCCGCCCTCGCCGTCGTCGCCCTCGAAGGAGTCCTCCTCGTAGCGGACGAAGGGGATGCGCTCGTCGGGCTTGGTGCGGAACGGCGTCCCGGTCAGGCACAGCCGGCGGGCGGCACGCCCGTAGGCCTCCTCGACCGCCTCGCCCCAGGACAGGCCGTCGCCGGCGTGGTGCACCTCGTCCAGGATGACCAGCGTCTTGACCGCGGTCGCGCGGGCGGCGTGCAGCATCGGCTTGCCCGCGACCTGCGCGTAGGTCGTCACGTAGCCCTGGGTGCCGGCGCGGACCGGGCCGACGGCGTTGGTGAGGTTCGGGTCGAGGACGATGCCCATCCGGTCGGCGGCCTCGGCCCACTGCAGCCGCAGGTGGTCGGTCGGGCAGACGACGATGACCCGGGCGACCTCGCGGCGGGAGAGCCGGCGCGCGGCGAGGGTGAGGGCGAAGGTCGTCTTGCCCGCGCCCGGGGTCGCGGTGACCAGGAAGTCCTTGGGCGAGTCCTCCTCGTACCTGTCGAGGGCGGCCTGCTGCCACGCCCGGAGCGGTCGGCTGGTCGTCTGCGGGCCTACGGCCTCCGCTCGTGCTGCACTCGCCATGTCGGGAGCCATCTTCGCGGGGGCGGGGCCGACACGCCCAACCGGGCACCTCCCGCGCGCCGCCCCGCCGCCGACGTATGGCGGGCGTGCACACGTCGCTGACCTGGGCTGACGTCCCCACGTCGCGCCGGGTGTGGGAAGCGTCATGCCCGCGCCGGACCGGCACGTCACGCCCCGCCGGTCACGGCGTTCCCAGGCGACCCGCGAGCGCGAGGCGGGACCCCCGGCACGTGCCACGAATGCTGGACGCAGGAACGTGCGTCGGGTCGAGGAACCGGCAGCGTCCTCGTCGCGGTCCTCGTGCGGACCGATCGGCGCCTGGTGCTCCCGCAGGTCGCGTGACCGGGGTCTCAGTCGGCGGGCTCGTCGACCCAGTCGGGGCCGTTGACCTCACCGGGGCCGGCCAGGTCGTCGGCGTCGACGATCGTGTACGCGTAGCCCTGCTCGGCGAGGAACCGCTGCCGGTGGGCGGCGTACTCGCTGTCGAGGGTGTCGCGGCTGACCACCGTGTAGAAGTGCGCCTGCCGACCGTCGGCCTTGGGCCGCAGCACCCGGCCGAGGCGCTGGGCCTCCTCCTGCCGCGAGCCGAAGGTGCCCGACACCTGGACGGCGACGGCGGCCTCGGGCAGGTCGATGGAGAAGTTGGCGACCTTGGAGACGACGAGGGTCTTCAGCTCGCCGGACCGGAACGCGTCGAACAGCCGCTCGCGCTCCTTGTTGGTCGTCGACCCCTGGATGACCGGCGCGTCGAGGGCCTGGCCGAGCTCCTCGAGCTGGTCGAGGTAGGCGCCGATGACGAGCTTCTGCTCCTCGGGGTGGCGGTCGAGCACCCGCCGGATGACCGGCAGCTTGGACTGCGCCGTCGCCGCGATCCGGTAGCGCTCCTCGGGCTCGGCGACCGCGTAGGTCATCCGCTCCTCGTCGTCGAGGGACACCCGGACCTCGATGCACTCGGCGGGCGCGATGTACCCCTGCGCCTCGATGTCGCGCCACGGGGCGTCGTAGCGCTTCGGGCCGATGAGGGAGAAGACGTCGTCCTCCTGGCCGTCCTCCCGGACCAGCGTGGCGGTCAGGCCGAGCCGGCGGCGGGACTGCAGGTCGGCGGTCAGCCGGAAGATCGGCGCGGGCAGCAGGTGCACCTCGTCGTAGACGATCAGGCCCCAGTCCTGCGCGTCGAAGAGGTCCAGGTGCCGGTACTCGCCCTTCCGGCGGGTGGTGATCACCTGGTAGGTCGCGATGGTGACCGGCCGGATCTCCTTGCGCTCCCCGGAGTACTCACCGATCTCGTCCTCGGTGAGCGTGGTGCGCGCGATCAGCTCCCGCTTCCACTGCCGCCCGGCGACGGTGTTGGTCACCAGGATCAGCGTGGTCGCCTTGGCCTCGGCCATGGCCGCGGCGCCGACCAGCGTCTTGCCGGCCCCGCAGGGCAGGACGACGACGCCCGAGCCGCCGGCCCAGAATCCGTCCACGGCCTCCTGCTGGTAGTCGCGCAGGTGCCAGCCGCTCTGGTCGAGGTCGATCGGGTGGGCCTGGCCGTCGACGTAGCCGGCGAGGTCCTCGGCCGGCCAGCCGACCTTGAGCAGCGCCTGCTTGAGCCGCCCGCGCTCCGACGGGTGGACGACGACGGAGTCCCCGTCGATCCGGGCGCCGAGCATGGGGGCCACCCGCTTGCTGCGGATGACCTCCTCGAGCACCGCGCGGTCGGAGGTGGTGAGCACCAGCCCGTGCACCGGGTTGTTGGCCAGCGTCAGCCGGCCGAAGCGGTCCATGGTGTCGGCGACGTCGACCAGCAGCGCGTGCGGCACGGGGTACCGCGAGTAGCGCACCAGCGCGTCGACGACCTGCTCGGCGTCGTGGCCGGCGGCGCGGGCGTTCCACAGCGCGAGCGGCGTCACCCGGTAGGTGTGCACGTGCTCGGGTGAGCGCTCCAGTTCGGCGAACGGGGCGATCGCCGCGCGGCAGTCGCGGGCCAGGGGGTGGTCGACCTCGAGCAGCAGGGTCTTGTCCGACTGGACGATGAGGGGTCCGGAGTCCACGGGCACCTTCCGGCAGCAGGCGTCCTGCCGACGGGCGCGGTCAGCAGGGGACGGGGTCACGAGACCACCGCCCAAAGATAACCGCGGCCGCCGACAGGACCTTCCCGTCGCGACGGCGTCAGGTGCGGGCCGGCTGCTCCAGCGGCTGTGGAGTGAACATCGGCGGCTCCTGGTCCGGCGTCAGGGCGGTCGGCCCGTACAGCCAGTCGACGAAGGAGTAGTCGTGCACGTCGCGGTGCCGCAGCAGCTCGTTGCGCGCCTCGCGCGGGCCGTCGGTGAGGTGCCACAGCTCGCCCCACGCGCGGGCGGTGGTGAGCACCCGCCGGCAGTGCTCCGGGCGCACCGCGTTGTAGGCCGCCAGCGCGGCGTCCCAGTCCAGGCCGCCGGCGGCCAGCTGCGCCCCGACGTGCTCGGACAGGACCCACGCGTCCTCGATGGCCATGACCGCCCCCTGCGCCAGGTACTGCAGCGGCGGGTGGGCGGCGTCCCCGGTCAGTGCGAGGCGCCCCTGGACCCAGTTCATGATCGGCTCGCGGTCGAACATCCGCCACCAGCGGTCGCGCCACATCAGCGGCAGGCCCGCCCGGACCTGGTCGCAGGTGTCGGTGAACGCCGCGTCGAGCTCGTCGGGGGTGCCCCAGTCCTCCTGGCCGGCGAGCGCCTTGGGCGACCGGAACACCGCCACCTGGTTGAACATCTCACCCTGACGCAGCGGGTACTGCACGAAGTGGCAGTGCGGCCCGACGTAGACCACGACGTCGGACATCGAGACGTCCATCGAGGCGACCTGCTCGGCGGGGATCGCCCCGCGGTAGGCCACGTAGGCCGAGCTGACCGGCTCGTCGTCGCTGATCAGCGGCCGGGCCACCGAGTACAGGCCGTCGGCGGCGAGGACGACGGGGGCGACCTCGCGGCCCCCCTGGTGGACGACGGCGACGCCGTCGTCCACGTGCTCGTAGGCGGTCACCGCCACGTTGTTGACCAGGTCGACGCCGGCGCGGCGGCAGGCTCGCAGCAGGGTGCCGTGCAGGTCGCTGCGGTGGATGACGACGTACGGCGAGCCGTAGCGCTCCCGCGCGTCGGAGAGGTCCAGGCGGGTGAGCACCGTGCCGTCGACGGCGTCCTTCATGACGAGGTTCTCCGGCCGCACTCCGAGGCTCAGCACCTCCTCGAGCAGGCCCCAGGACTCGAGGATCCGCGTGCAGTTCGGGGCGATCTGCAACCCCGCGCCGACCTCGCCGAACTCCGGCGCGCGCTCGAGCACGCGCACCCGCAGCCCCTTCTGGGTCAGCGCCAGGGCGTTGGCCAGGCCGCCGATGCCGCCGCCGACGACCAGGACGTCGACGTCGCTCACGAGGAGACCTCCGCGGCGGTGAGGTCGTCGACCACGGTGTTCTCGCAGCGGCCGAGGCCGGCGATCTCGGTGGTCACGACCTGCCCGGCGGACAGGTAGCGGGCGGGCTTGCGGGCGTGCCCGACCCCGCCGGGGGTGCCGGTGGCGATGACGTCGCCGGGGCGGAGCGTGATCATGGTGGAGACGTACTCGACCAGGGCGACCGGGTCGAAGAGCAGGTCACCGGTGGTGTCCTTCTGCACGGTCTCGCCGTCGATCCGGGTGCTGACCTCCAGCGTGGGCCGCACGCCGCCGGGCAGCTCGTCGGGGGTGACGAGGTAGGGGCCCAGCGGGGTGGTGGCCTCCCAGTTCTTGCCCTGCAGCCACTCGCGGGTGCGGAACTGCCAGTCGCGGCAGGTGATGTCGTTGAGCACCGCGAAGCCGGCGATGGCCCTCTCGGCCTCGACGCCCCTCGCCCGGCGGACCGGGGCGCCGATGACGACGGCGAGCTCGCACTCCCAGTCGAACTCGTCGGTCTCCGGGGGCTTGACGATGTCGTCGTTCGCGCCGACGAGGGTGTCGGCGTACTTGGAGAACAGCGTCGGGTACTCGGGGAGATCCCGGCCCATCTCGAGGATGTGGTTGCGGTAGTTCAGCCCGACGCAGACGACCTTGCCCGGCCGGGGGACGACGGGGGCGTAGGCGGCGCCGCGGACCTCGGCCACGTGCCCGGTGGCGGCCGCGGCGCGCTCCTCCCAGCCGGAGGTGGCCAGGAACTCGCCGAGGTCGGCGGCGCCGAGGTCGACGAGGTGGTCGTCGTCGACCCGGACGGCGCGGGTGCGGCCCTCCAGGGTGCGGATGGTGGCCAGCTTCATCGGTCGGTTCCTCCCACGGAGACGCGGTCCAGGTGCAGTGCCTCGAAGATCGGGGTGTCGCTGAACCGGAACAGGTCCAGCGCGCCGGAGTCGGAGTCCGACGGCGAGGCCTCCGAGCGCACCGACAGCGGCTCCCACGACGGGACGACGAACAGGTCGCCGCGCTCGACCCGCCAGGAGACCTCCCCGACGGTGACCGTGCCGGTGCCGTCGAAGACCTGGAACACCGAGGAGCCGGCCTCGCGGCGGGGCGCGGTCTCGGCCCCGCTGCGCACGCGGTGCATCTCCGCGCGGATGGTCGGCAGCACGTCGCCGCCGGTGGTCGGGTTGGTGTAGCGGACGGCGGCGTGCCCGGGCTCGACGGTGCCGGCGTGACCCTCGGCCTCGAGCTCCAGCTGGTCGGTCAGCGCGGCGTCGGTGTCGACCCAGCGGTAGTTCAGCAGCGGGGTGCCGACCGTCGCGCCGGGTGCGGACACCGGGCGCAGGCCGGGGTGGCCCCACAGCCGCTGCGAGCGGGACCGCTCGGGGGTGGTGTGCTCGGCGTCGCTGATCTGCTCGCGGCCGAACTCGAAGAACTGCGACTCCGTCGCGTACTGGAACGGGATGTCGAGGCCGTCGATCCAGGCCATCGGCTTCTCGGCGGCGTTGTGGTGGGCGTGCCAGTTCCACCCGGCCTGCGGGAGGAAGTCGCCGCGGTTCATCGGGACCGGATCGCGGCCGACGACGGTCCACACGCCCTCGCCCTCGACGACGAAGCGGAAGGCGTTCTGCGTGTGCCGGTGCTCGGGGGCGTCCTCGCCCGGCATCAGGTACTGGATCGCGGCCCACAGGGTCGGGGTGGCGTACGGCTTGCCGCCGAGGGAGGGGTTGGCCAGCGCGATGGCGCGGCGCTCACCCCCGCGCCCGACCGGGACCAGCGAGCCGGCGCGGTCGGCCAGCTCCAGCAGGTTCTGCCACCGCCACACGTGCGGAACGGCCTTGGACCGCGGGTGCGCCGGCATGAGGTCGCCGATCTCGGTCCACAGCGGGACGAGCAGCTCCTTCTCGAAGCCGCGGTACAGCTCCTCGAGCGCGGGCGAGGGGGCCGGCTGGCCGGGGGCGTCGACCGCGGTCAGCGAGACCGGGGAGGTGAGTTGCTGGGTCATGGCGGGCATTCCTCCGATACGGCGTTGTCCGGTGGACAGGGGCCTCGATCCAGGCCGGGGACCCGCCGCGCGGCGGCGCGGGTCTCCGCACGGGTGGGCGTCACCGTCGAGAGTGCCCCTGTGTTCTGCAGCACGCCCATACAATTCTGATGTGAAGAACCGTCCGTCCTACGCGATCGCCAGCGTCGACCACGCCCTGCAGCTGGCGACGGCGCTCCAGGTGGAGGGCTCCCTCAGCGTCAGCGAGGCGGCCGAGCGGCTGGGGGTGGCCCGCTCCACCGCCCACCGGCTGCTGGCGATGCTGGTCTACCGCGACTTCGCCGCGCAGGACGGTGACCGGCGCTACGTCGCCGGCCCGGTCCTCTCCCTCGGCGCCCACTCCCAGTCCCGGACCGCGCTCCTCCGCACCCTCGGCCTCCCGCACCTGGAGGCGCTGGTGGAGCGGGTCGGGGAGACGGCGAACCTGCAGATCCTGGCCGGGGACCACGTGCGGTTCATCGGGTCGGTGGAGTGCAAGCAGGCCCTGCGCGTGGGCGACCGCGAGGGCATGGTGTTCCCCGCCCACCTGACCTCCGGCGGCAAGCTCATGCTCGCCGACCTGCCCGAGGAGCAGCTCGACGCCTTCTACGCCGAGGAGAAGTGGGCCGATCGTCCCGGGGAGCGGCCGGACGTGGCCGCCCTGCGCCGGGAGCTCCGGACGGTCCGCGAACGCGGGTTCGCCATCAACGCCGGGCGTACCGAGACCGGCCTCACCGCGATCGGGCGGGCGCTGCGACCCGACGGCGGCCGGGCCGAGGCCGCCATCTCGGTGTCCCTGCCCACGGTCCGGTTCTCCGAGGAGAAGCTGCCGCACCTGGTCGCCGCGCTGGCCCTCACCGCACGGGACATCGAGCAGGACCTGGTGCGGGCGCTCGCCCGCGGCGCCTGACGACGGGAGCCGGGTCAGCGCCAGTCGCGCAGCCGCAGCGGCGCCTCGTCGCCACCGGGACGCCGCACCAGCACCTGGTTGACGCCCATCAGGCCGCGCTCGAACGCCAGCGCGCAGGCCGCCATGTACAGCCGCCAGACCCGGGCGCGGCCCTCGGTGCTGGTCCCGACGGCGGCGTCCCAGTGCTTCTCCAGCCGCTCGACCCAGGCGCGCAGCGTCAGCGCGTAGTGCCGGCGCAGGGCCTCGACGTCGAGCACCTCCAGGCCGCCGGACTCCAGGGCCGTGACGGTGCCGGCGAGGCTCTGCAGCTCCCCGTCGGGGAAGACGAACCGGGTGATGAAGGTGTCGGGGTCCCGGTCGGTGGTCGCCTCGTCGTTCCCGGCGATGGCGTGGTTGAGCAGCCGGCCACCCGGGCGCAGCAGGTCGTGGAGGGCGCGGACGTACCCCGGCATGCCCCCGGCGCCGACGTGCTCGGCCATGCCGATGGAGCTGATCGCGTCGAAGGGCCCGTCGGTCACGTCGCGGTAGTCCTGGACGCGGATCTCGACCCGGTCGCCGAGCCCGGAGTCGGCCACCCGCGCGCGGGCGAGCTCGGCCTGCGCCGGGGAGAGGGTGACCCCGACCACGGAGGCCCCGTACTGCCCGGCGGCGTGCAGCGCGAGGCTGCCCCAGCCGCAGCCGACGTCGAGCAGCCGCGTTCCCGGGGTGAGCCCGAGCTTGCGGCAGACCAGGTCGAGCTTGGCCTCCTGGGCGGCGTCCAGGCCGGTGGCGGGGGACTCCCACACCGCGCAGGAGTAGACCATCGTCGGGCCCAGCACCAGCCGGTAGAAGTCGTTGCTGATGTCGTAGTGGTGGGTGATCGCGGCGGCGTCCCGGGCGCGGGTGTGCCGGCGGCCGAACCGGCGCAGCCGCACCTCCTCCGGCGGCGGCGCCGGCGCCGGGCCGAGGGCACCCAGCCGGGCGGCGGCGCGGAGCAGGTCGAGCCGCTCGCGCACGGTCGCGGCGGGGGATGCGTGGCGGGAGGCCAGCCGCCCGGCGGAGGTCAGGGCCTCCAGGGTGGCGAAGACGTCGCCCTCCATGTCGAGCTCACCGGCGACGTAGGCGCGGCCCAGCCCCAGCTCGCCCGGCGACCAGGCCAGCCGCCGCAGCGCCCGGCGCGACCGGACGGCGACCACGGGTGCCCCCTCGGGCCCGGCCACCGAGCCGTCCCAGGTACGGAGCCGGACCGGCAGTTCCCCGACCCCCAGGACGCCCCGCAGCGCCGTGACCAGGGTGGTGGCGGTGCTCTCCTCGCTCCCCATGGCCAGCCAGGGTGGCCGCCGGCCGCCCGATGATCAAGCGGTTCCCGCGCAGGTCACGACGACGCGGCGGGCTCCTCGTCCTCGACCAGCGCCACCGAGGTGATCCGGTGGACGGCGAAGCTCCGGCTCTCGCCGCGCCGCTCGTCGTACCCCTGCAGGAACCCGCCGGCCAGGGAGACCGGCTGCACCACGCGCTGGCTGCCGCTGCCCTGCGCGTCGACGTAACCCAGCCACACCGGCACGCCCTCCCGGACGGCGCGGGACAGCAGCTCCAGCGTGCCGGCGGTCGTGACCCCGGGGACCTGGCGCACCGCCTCGCCGCGACGGGCGGCCAGCGCCGCGTCCCCGGCGCGGATCTCCCGCACGGTGGCGGCCAGCTCCTCGTCGGTGAGCGGCCGCGGCACGGACGCGGTCGCGGTCCCGGGGCGGCGACCGGCGGCGCGCGGCCGGGCCGGGGGTCGGGTGAGGACGGTGCCGCCCGGGGACTCCCCGGCCGGGGCGTAGCCCGCCTCGCGCAGCACGGTGAGCACCTCGTCGGCGCCCAGCCCGCTGACCAGCACGCCGGGTGCCAGCCGGCGCAGTTCGGCGCCGGCCGTCCGCCGGTCGTTGAGGACCTGGGAGAGCAGCCCGTGGTCGTCCGAGCGCACGTAGCTCTCGATGGCCCCCACCCGCAGCCGGCCGTGCTGCCGGGCCACGTCGTCGACCAGGTAGTCCAGCGCCTGCGGGACCGGGGTGCGCGAGGCGCGGGCGAGGAACTCGTGCAGGTCGGTGGCCGACCAGCCGGAGTCCAGGGCCCGGCGGACGCTGGCCTCCGACACCCGGAACACCGTCGCCCCGCCGGAGGACTCCACGTCGGCGACGACGGCCAGGGTGTCGGCGAGCTCGGCGACCAGGGGGCCCGGCGCGACCAGCGAGAGGTCGGGCTGGGCCAGCACGTGGTCGACCGGCTCCGGCAGCAGCCCCCGCATGCCGTCGGCCGCGCCGTCCTCCCCGTCGGCCAGCAGACCGCGGCCACCGGTGGACAGCACCCCGCCCACCAGCACCCCGAGCCGGGTCGCCTCGGTCAGCACGTCGGGGACCGGCGCGAGCCGGTCGGCCCGCCGCGGGGTGCGCCAGCGCAGCAGCGCCACGAGGTCGTCGGGGGCCACGCCACTGCCCCGCGGGTACTCGGCCAGCGCCGTCAGTGCCGAGCGGCGGATCGCCGGTGCGGTGTGCCGGACCAGGTCGGGGGACAGCGCGTTGACCGCCTTGCCGTTGAGGTCGCGCTGCCCGGCCAGCGAGGGCAACCGGACGGCGTCCAGCCAGCCGCCGGCCAGCGTGGCCCACCGGTCGGGGAGGTCCTGCTCACGCCACAGGTCGTAGGCGCGGGTGGGCAGCCACTCGTCGCGGTGCGGCCCCCCGACGTCGAGCAGGCCGGCGACGTGCGCCAGCTCCAGCAGCCAGCCGGCCTCGGGCTCGGACACGTGCAGGGCCCGCGCCAGTCGCTTCTGGTCGCGGACGGCGACCCCGCCGCTGCGCAGCAGCCCCGCGGGCTCCTCCTCCAGGAGGGTGAGCAGCTCGCCGATCCGGCCCACCGTCTCCATCGCCGCGCCGGCGGCCTGGCGGTCAGCCACGGCCGGGTCCCGGGTGACGACGGCCGGCTCCGGGCGCACGCGCGGGGCGCCGTAGGGGCGGTCGCCGCGCAGCAGCAGCCCGATCTCCCGCGGCAGCTCCACGTTCAGCGCGTCGATCCGGGCCAGCAGGCCCTGCTGCACCAGCCGGCGGGCGGGGGAGGCGCCGTTGCCGGCGCTGTCCGGGAGGTGGCCGACCGGGCGGTCGCCGGCCAGCCGCTCGAGGACCCCGCGCTCGTCGGCGGTCAGCTCGCCGACCGCCCGGGGCAGGTCCGGCGGCAGCGCCAGCCGCAGCTCGCTCGCGCGCCGGCCCAGCCCGGCCGGGTAGCGGACCGCCCGGCGCACCGGGTCCGGGGCGTGCAGGACGTCGTCGCCCCACAGGAGCGCCCGCGTCGCCAGCCGGTCCAGGGCGGCCGCGAGCACGTCGTCGGGCACCTCGGGCAGTGCGGCGGGCAGGTCCGCGGCGTCCACGCCGTCGGTGCCGGTGAGCAGGACCACGTCGAGCACCTGCAGGGTCGCGGCGTCCAGCTCGTCGAGCGCGCGGTCCACCGACACCGGGACCGCCAGCCGGCTGGCCAGGGCCACGACGTCGGACGGCGCCGGCCGGGCGACGTCGGGGCGGGCGGCCAGCAGGGCGCCGAGCTGTTCGTCGTTGCGGGTGCGCAGCCAGGCGGCCAGCGTGGCCGGGCGGTCGGCAGACATCCGGTCAACGTTACGTCGGCCGCACCACCCGGTGCGGCCGCGTCCACGGTCGCTGCGCCAGCATGGCCGCGTGCACCCGGCAGCCGAGGACCCGCAGACCAGCAGCGCGTTGACCGGCTACCAGGCCGGGGCACTGCGGTGGCTGGTCGGCGGTGGCATCGCCGTCGTCCTCGGGGTGCTGCTCGGCGCCGCGGCGGTGACGATCGCCGCGGACGCGGGCCGGGGGATCCCCGGCGTCGGCCTCGTCGTGGTCGTGCTGGTCATCGCCGGCACCGTCGGCGCCATCGCCGGGGGCGGGGCGCTGCTGCGGCACCGCCGCTGGCGGCGGGCGCTGCAGGCGGTGCCGTGGCAGACCGGGGTCCTGCGGATCGCCGGCCCGGCGGTGCTCGCCTTCGAGCCGGAGGGCTACGACGAGACCGATCCGCTCGCCGAGCCGGTGCGGCTGCGCCTGGAGAGCACCACCGTGTGGCGCACGCGGGCGGTCCAGCAGCTGCACGACGCGGTGGTCCGGGCCGCGCCGGTGGGCCCCCGGGAGTGGGTGCTCACCGCCGACGGGGTGCCCACGGTCTACGGCGCCCGGGTGGTGCGGAGCCGCTGAGGCACCCGCGGGTGGCGTAGTGCGTGCGTTCTGGGTACCCCGTCCGAGAAGATGTCCAGCGACGCGTGCACCGCGCGGTGCACGCACCAGACGGCAACGGAGGCGAACGGCGACATGGCCAAGCGGAAGACCAAGCACGCGCACCTGGTGGAGCCCACCTGGGGTCAGTCCGACAGCGGCGGCCCGCCGCTGACGGAGTTCACCGCCGAGCCGGCCGGGCCGCTCAACCCCTTCGGGGAGGACCACCAGTTCCCGCTGCCGCCCAGCCGCCTCCGGTACGCGCACCCGACCGACAAGCCCAACCGGGCCGGGCTGATGGCCGGCGAGCGGTGACGACGCCCGCGCTGCCGTCCTACAGCAGCGGGACGTCGACCGTCCCCCTGCTCGGCGACACCATCGGGGCCAACCTCGACCGGACGGCGGCGCGGGTGGGCGACCACGAGGCGCTGGTCGAGTGCGCCACGGGTCGCCGGTTCACCTATCCGCAGTTCGTCGCGGAGGTCGACGCGGTCGCCCTCGGCCTGGACGCCCTGGGCGTGGCCAAGGGCGACCGCGTCGGCATCTGGGCGCCCAACTGCGCGGAGTGGGCGTTCGTCCAGTACGCCACCGCCAAGCTCGGCGCGATCCTGGTCAACATCAACCCGGCCTACCGCACCCACGAGCTGGGCTACGTGCTGCAGCAGGCCGGCATCTCGGTGCTGGTGAGCGCACCGGAGTTCAAGACCAGCGACTACCGGGCGATGGTCGGCGAGGTCCGCGGGCAGTGCCCCGACCTGCGGGAGGTGGTCTTCCTGGGGTCCGCGGAGTGGGAGCGGCTGGTGGCCACCGGCCGGGCCGGGGACCGCGGGCTGCTCGCCGAGCGGGAGACGCAGCTGTCGGCCGACGACCCGATCAACATCCAGTACACCTCCGGGACGACGGGCTTCCCCAAGGGCGCCACGCTCACCCACCACAACCTGCTCAACAACGGGTTCTTCGTGGGCGAGGGCTGCGGCTACACCGACGCCGACCGGATCTGCATCCCGGTGCCCTACTACCACTGCTTCGGCATGGGCATGGGCAACCTCGCGGCCACCTCGCACGGCGCGACGATGGTCATCCCCGCACCCGGCTTCGACCCGGCGCTGACGCTGCGGGCGGTGCAGGAGGAGCGGTGCACCTCGCTGTACGGCGTCCCCACGATGTTCATCGCCGAGCTGGCCCTGCCCGACTTCGGCAGCTACGACCTGTCCAGCCTGCGGACCGGCATCATGGCCGGCTCCCCGTGCCCGGTCGAGGTGATGAAGCGGGTGGTCGCCGAGATGGGCATGACCGAGGTGACCATCTGCTACGGCATGACCGAGACCTCACCGGTCTCCACCCAGACCGGCGCCGACGACGACCTCGACCGGCGCACCTCCACCGTCGGCCGGGTGCACCCGCACCTGGAGGTGAAGGTGGTCGACCCCGGCACCGGGCTGACCGTGCCCCGCGGGACGCCCGGGGAGTTCTGCACCCGCGGCTACTCGGTGATGCTCGGGTACTGGCAGGAGCCGGAGAAGACCGCCGAGGTCATCGACGCCGCCCGCTGGATGCACACCGGCGACCTCGCCGTCATGGACGCCGACGGCTACCTCAACATCGTCGGCCGGATCAAGGACATGGTGATCCGCGGCGGGGAGAACGTGTACCCGCGCGAGGTCGAGGAGTTCCTCTACACCCACCCCGACGTCCTCGATGCCCAGGTCATCGGTGTCCCCGACGAGCGGTTCGGGGAGGAGCTCATGGCCTGGGTGCGGCTGCGGGAGGGCGCGCCGCCGCTGACGGTGGAGGCGTTGCGGGAGTTCTGCACAGGCAAGCTCGCCCACTACAAGATCCCGCGCTACGTGAAGATCGTCGACGCCTTCCCGATGACGGTCACCGGCAAGATCCGCAAGATCGAGATGCGCCAGGTCTCGGTCGAGGAGCTCGGCCTGCAGTCCGCCGCCGCCGTCAAGAACGCCTGACGGCCGCCCGTTCCTGTCGGTTTCCACGGAAACCGACAGGAACGGGGCGGCTCACGCGGGGCCGACCGGGACGACGAGGGCGCGGTGGTCCGACAGTGGCAGCCGCACCGCCTCGGCCGGCCCGGTCGCGGTGATCGGTCCCCGGCCCAGGACGTGGTCCAGCTGCCGGGTCGGGGTGTCCACCGGG
Source organism: Geodermatophilus sabuli (assembly GCF_900215145.1). Lineage (GTDB taxonomy): Bacteria > Actinomycetota > Actinomycetes > Mycobacteriales > Geodermatophilaceae > Geodermatophilus > Geodermatophilus sabuli. The sequence goes on from NZ_OBDO01000005.1 coordinate 278,092, forward strand.
AAGGTCGGGGCCCGGCCCAGCGGCTGCAGCCCGCTCACCCGCACCGCGTGCCCGTGCTCCATGTTCAGGTCGCCCATCAGCACCAGCGGCTCGCGGGTGCCGGTCAGCGAGCGCACCAGCTTCGACAGCTGCAGCGTGTTCCAGCCGGGGATGAACGACAGGTGCGTGTTGGCGACGGTGAACTGCCCCTGCGGCCCGTCGAGGACGGCGGCGACGGCGACCCGGGGCTCGTCACCGACCATCTTCGGGCGCGGCGTGCCGCGGAACCACACCGGCACCCGGCTGCGCAGCGCCGGCAGCCGGACCACCCGCCAGGACACCACCGGGTACCGCGACAGCAACGCGATCCCGTAGCTGGCCGACCCCGGCTGCTCGTCGCCGGTGGCCGCCATCCAGGTGCCGCCCGGGGTGCCCGACAGGGCCGCCACGAACTGGGAGTCCACCGCGCCCATCGCCTCGGCGGCCACCGCGGTCAGGTCCGCGCCCATCGAGCGCGGCTGGTCGCGGTCGACCTCCTGCAGGCCGAGGACGTCGGCGTCGAGGGTCTTCACCGCCGCGGCGAGCCGCTCGACGTCGACGCGGTCGTCAGCGGGGGAGCGGCCGTGGAGGATGTTGAACGTCGCGATCCGCACGCAGGCTCCTGTGCCCCGGACGCCGCCGTCCACACCGGCACGTTCCGAGCACCGCACTCCGGGTAGCAGTCCCCGCGTGCTGCCAGACGACCGGGATGAGATCCGTGACCTCCTCAAGCGCACCGCGGTCGCGCTCAAGCAGGGCGACGTGCCCTTCGCCCTGTGCGGGGGCTACGCGGCGTGGGTCCGCGGCGCACCCGAACCCGACCACGACGCCGACTTCCTCGTCCCGGCCGCGGAGTCCGAGCGGGCGGCCAAGGTGCTGGCCGAGGCGGGGCTGGAGGTCGTCGACCCGGCCGAGGACTGGCTGACCAAGGTCGTCCAGGGCAACTCGTTCGTCGACGTGCTGTGGCGCACCTGCGGCGTCCCGGTGGAGCACGACCTCATCGACCGCGCCGAGGAGCTGCCGGTGCTGTCGGTGCACATGCCGGTGCTGGAGGCCACCGACATCGTGGTCACCAAGCTGATGGCCCTCGACGAGCACTACTGCGACTACTCCCGGCTGCTGCCGGTGGCCCGTGCGCTGCGCGAGCAGGTGGACTGGGCGCGGGTCCGCCGGGACGTCGAGGCCAACGACTTCGCGGCGGTCTTCCTGATCCTGCTCGACCGGCTCGGGGTCGTGGAGGGAGTCGCCGGCGAGGGCTGAGCCCGGCGACGTGCGGGCAGCCGGGGCGACGGATCCCCACCGGGCTCCCCTCCGGCGGTCCCTCAGCGGGAAGGCGCGCGGGCGGCCTGGGCGGTCGGCTGTCCGCCGGACCTCCGTCGGCGGGCGCCTGTCCCTGAGGAGACCGGCCACTCGACGACCCACGTCTCACCTGGGGTCAGGGCGGCCCACCGAGCGGTCGCGTCCCGGAGTGCCTGCGCGGCCGCCTGCAGTCGTCCGGGCGGGAACCCCGACGCAGCGACCTGGCTCGGCAGGACCTCCGCGGCCCGGGCCAGCCGGCCGACCAGGTCGGCCACGTGTTCGGCCCGGTTCACCGCCGCGGCACGCTCCCGCTTCAGCCGTTCGGACCGGTCTGCGGCGTGCGGGGGCCGCCGACCGCTGACGTGCCGCATGCTGCCCCACACCGCCCCGTCCGCGACGCAGCCCCAGACGCCGTCCGGGATCCGCAGCTCGGTCTCGACGAGGGCGTGCACCAGGTCGTGCGGCGGCTCGGCGCCGCCGCCCGCGCCACGCATGGCGAAGACAACGCCGTCGTCCCGCTCGACCAGGGTCTCCACCGGCCGACGGTCGGCCATCCGCTGGAAGGTCATGCGCACGTGCGCAGTGTCTCCAGCACGACAAACGACTTTCCCGGACGGCGTGGGTCAGCGGCGGCGCAGGACGCGGCCGTCAGGGAGCCCGCGGCCACCCAGGAGCGCGACCAGCGGGCCGCTGTCCGCGCGGACGGGTTCGCCGTCCCCCCAGCTCCAGGCGGTGTCGGCGGCCTCGAGGCGGACCCCGGCCAGGTCGACCCCGAAGACCGCGCCGTCCGCGGCGGCGAGGTGGTCGAGGACGGCGACCACGGCCTCGGCCGGTGCGACCGCCGGCCGGCCGAGCGCGACCGTCACGTCCAGGGAGTGGACGACGGCGTGGCCCAGCGCAGCGGCTGCGCCACCGCCCGGCGGCTGCCACCCGTGCAGCACCGGCGAGCGCAGGGCGTCCAGCAGCCCGGCGATCGGCAGGGAAGCGTCCCGGGCCGCCACGGTGTCGGAGAGCACGGTGAAGTCGCCGCGCGCAGCCGCCATCTCGGCCCCGAACTGCTCGGCCGACAGCCGTGCTGGCATCGTCACGTGCGCCACCACGTGCCGGATCTGCCATCCCGTGCACAGCGACGGGGCGTCCCAGGTGTCGGCGGGCCCGGAGGCCAGCAGGTCGGCCAGGCCCTCGTACGTCGAGGCCACCCAGGTCTGGAGGTCGCGCGCGTCCCCGTCGTGCCTGATCTCGTCCATCTCGATCCCTTCCGTCGCCCAGCCGGCCGCGGCGCCACGTCGGGAGCACCTCCAGGGAGACGCCCGCCGGCGCCGGGACTCATCGCTCCGGCCAGCCTCCTCCACCGGCTGAGCCCCCGACGGGCTCAGCGGGGGCTGAGCACCGCGACCAGGGCGGCCGCGGCCACGAGGACGACGACGGCGGTGGCCAGCGCCGCCAGCCCGGGCACGGCCACACCCCGGCCACGATCGAGCGCCTGGCGGGCGAGCCGGGCGCGCAGCGGGGCCAGCCCACCCAGCAGGCCAAGCCCGAGCAGCGCGACGACACCGGCCACGGCCAGCCGGGTCGGCGCCGCGGCCTCGACCGACGAGTGCGCGAGCAGTCCGGCGACAGCGAGCACGCCCAGGCCGGTGCGCTGCCAGGCGAGGTCGGTGCGCTCGGGTTGCGTCTCCCGGACCGGGCTCACCGGCCGCTCACCGGCCGACGACCTCGACGCCGACGAGCACCGCGACGACCACGAGGACGGCGGCCACCGCAGCCACCACCGACGGCAGGAAGTGGCTGGCCGGCAGGGGGCGGTCGGCGGCGATCGCCCGCTCGTTGCCCCGCCACCGGAGGTACCCGCCCAATGCGGTGCCCAGGCCGGTCAGCACGAGCGCCACGGCGACCGCGGCGCTGCCCCAGCGCACGCCCAGGTCGGGCGCGAACTGCGCCACCGCGACCCCGCCGGCGACCAGGGCGAGCCCCGTCCGCAGCCAGGCCAACAGCGTGCGCTCGTTGGCCAGCGTGAACCGGTAGTCGGGGTGGCCGGCGGGCTCCTCGGCGGTCGGCACCCGGCCAGGCTAGGGCGCAGGTGGGAACGGGGAGAGGACCGCGCCCGCGACGACTAATCTGGGCACCGCGGCCCGCGTGCCGTGACGTCCTCCCGGCCCGGTGCCGGGTCCGTGAGCAACCGACCGAGGGATCAACGTGCCGACCGGCAGAGTCAAGTGGTTCAACCCCGAGAAGGGTTTCGGCTTCCTCTCCCGCGAGGACGGTCCCGACGTCTTCGTGCACAAGGACGCCCTGCCGGCCGGCACCAGCGAGCTCAAGCCGGGCCAGCGGGTGGAGTTCGGCATCGTGGCCGGGCGACGCGGTGACCAGGCGCTCCAGGTGCGGGTGCTCGACCCCCTGCCCTCGGTCACGGCGGCGCACGCGGCGGCCACCCGGAAGAAGCCCGACGAGCTGGTCCCGATCATCGAGGACCTCATCAAGCTGCTGGACGACGTCTCCGAGGGCCTGCGTCACGGCCGGCACCCCGACCGGCCGATGGCCCGCAAGGTCGCCGCGGTGCTCCGCGCCGTCGCCGCCGACCTGGAGCACTGAAGCAGGCCCCTGCCCCCGCCACGCGCATGGGGGCAGGGGAGCGGGTCAGCCGGGGGGCGGTGCCGTCGCCGTCCCGCCGGTGGAGCCCCCGGCGCGCAGGAAGCCGACCGGCCACGCCCCGCTGAAGCCGTCGCACCGGTCCCCGGCGTCCTCGACGACGACGAGATAGAACGCCGGGGGGACGACGTCGGAGCTGGTGATCTCGTCGAAGACCGTCTGCCCGCGGTCGACGTCGACCTCGCCGAGCTGTTCCTCCAGCTCCTCGTCGAAGACCTGCACGCTCCAGCCGTTGTCGGCCACCGACGCGGGGACGGTGAGCCGGATCGTCGTGCCGGGGGAGACCTCGAGGATCGGCGGGGTGGTCGAGTAGCGCTGCCCCTCGCCGTCCAGGCAGGACTGGGTCGGCGAGACGCTCACCTCCTGCGGCCCCGCCGTCACGACGACCTCCTCGGGGCCGCTGGGCTCCGAGCCGCAGCCGGCGAGCACCAGGAGCCCGGCGGCCAGCCCCGCCGTCCGCCTCACTGCTGCCACCCCGGTGCCGCGTCGGGTGGACCCTGGCGCCACGCCGGGGTTGCCGTGGCGGCCGCGGTGCGGCGGCGTGGGCCCCACAGGACGAGCCCCACGGCGAGCACGAGCAGCGCGGCGGCCACGGTGAAGCCGAGCCAACCGACGGGCGGCAGGGCGATCCCGATCGCCCCGCCGACCACCCAGGACAGCTGCAGCATCGTCTCGGAGCGGGCGAAGGCCGACGCGCGCAGGTTCTCCGGCACCTCCCGCTGGATGATCGCGTCGAGGGCCACCTTGCCCAGCGCGTTCGCGATGGCCGCCACCCCGGCGACGACGGCCGCCATCGGCAGGCTGTAGAAGACCGCGGCCAGAACGGTGATCGCCGCGGCGGTGCCGGCCGACCAGAGCACGATCGGGTCCGGGTCGGCCCGGTGCAGCCGGGAGCCGGCCGCCGTGCCCAGGACGCTGCCCACCCCGGCGGCCCCCGCGACGGCGCCGAGGGTGAGGGTGGCCTGCCACCCGCCGTCGACCGTGGCCTGCACGAGGAACGCCGAGAAGATGGTCAGGAAGCCACCGAGCCCGCGCAGCGCCGCGTTGGCCCGCAGCGCCACGACCACGTGCGGGTTGACCGCGCGCCGCCGCCGGCCGGTGGTGACCGGCTCGTGCGGTGCCGTGCTGAGGACGTCCGCAGGCAACTCCCCCGTCGGGACGTCGACGTGGCGGGGCAGCCGCACCGCGGCCACCGCGCCGGCGACGAAGACCGCCGCGGTGGCGCCCAGCAGCCAGGGGAACCCCAGTGCCCACGCCAGCCCGGCCCCGAGGCCGCCGAACGCCCCGGCGGTGAGCAGCCCGAACACCGACGTCCGGGCGTTGGCGGAGGTCAGCGACATGGCGCCGGGCAGCACCCGCGGGATGACGGCCGCACGCAGCACGTTGTGCGCCTTGGACAGCACCAGCACCCCGAGCGCGGCCGGGTACAGGACGAAGTCGTCGAAGTGGGCGGCCATGACCACCGCCAGCACGGCCCGGCCGAACAGACTCGCCCCCATCGCCCAGCGGCGGCCACGCTGCAGCCTGTCCAGCAGCGGGCCGATCACCGGGGCGACGACCGCGAACGGCGCCATCGTCACCAGCAGGTAGAGCGCCACGTTGCTGCGCTGGGCGTCGGTGGTGGCGGCGAAGAACAGGGTGCCGGCCAGCGAGACGGCGATCATCGCGTCGCCGGCCATGTGCAGCGCGTTCACCCACAGCAGGTGGGTCAGCCCGCTGTCGCCTGCGCCGTCTGCCCGGCTGGCCGCGCGGACCCGGCGCACCGCCGCGCCGGTCAGCTCGCGCGACCGCGCGGCGGCCACGCGGGTGACCGTCAGCTTCCGCGGCGGCAGCGGCGCGGTCGGAGGAGGACCCGGCGGACCGGGCGGCGGCGGGGGCTCCCCGGCTCCGCCGGCCTGCGGCGCCGGCAGCGGGAGGGTGGGTGGCCGGGGGACGTCGATGGGAGCGGTGTCCATCCGCTCCGCGGCCGGCGGCAACGGCCGCCCGCGCGGGTTGCCGCGCCGGGGCGCGGGTGGGCGGGAGCTGGACACCGGTCCATCGTGCCGCACCCACCTGGACACCCGGCCGGCGAACCGCCCCCGCGCCGACGGGGGGCTGGCCACGTCAGGGACAATGGCGACGTGGCCGACTTCTCCGACCCCGCCGCGGCGGGGAGCGACGTGCTGTCCGCGGCGGTCGAGCAGGCCCGGACGGCAGCGGTCGAGACCGCCGGCTCCCCGGACCTGGTCGGCGAGCACCTGGGCGCCGCCCCCGAGGTGCCGGCCCCCGGCGCCGAGGGCGAACTGCCCGATCCCACCGTGCTCGGCGAGGTGGTCACGCACTCCTTCGCCAGCCGGCAGCCCGGATACGTCGGCTGGCACTGGGCCGTGACCCTGGCCCGGGTGCCCGGTGAGGACGCCGCCACCGTCGACGAGGTGGTGCTGCTCCCGGGGGAGCAGGCGCTGCTGGCCCCGGCCTGGGTGCCGTGGCACGAGCGGTTGCGCCCCGGCGACCTGTCCGTCGGCGACGTCCTGCCCGCCACGGAGGACGACCCCCGGCTGGTCCCCGCCTACACGTCCGACGACGACTCCGCCGACGACCCGGAGGGCGCCGTCCTCGCCGCCGAGATCGGTCTCGGCCGCGAGCGCGTGATGTCCCGGGAGGGGCGCGGTGAGGCGGCGGCCCGCTGGAGCGCGGGGGAGTACGGCCCCGGGTCGGCGATGGCCCGGCACGCGCCCGGCCCGTGCGGCACGTGTGGCTTCTTCCTGCCGCTGGCCGGCTCGCTGCGGCACGGCTACGGCGCCTGCGGCAACGTCTACGCCCCGGCCGACGGGCACGTGGTCACCGTCGACTACGGCTGCGGCGCGCACAGCCAGGCCACGCTGGTCGCCGACGACGCGACCGAGGTCGTCACATCGGCCCGCTACGACACCGGCGCCTTCGACGTGCTGTGACATCGCGGTCCTCCGGACCGCACCGCGGCCAGGTGCCGTTCCCCCGCCGAGCTGAGCCGCTGCCCGTGTCCCGGTCGGGAGGTCCTGCGGACCCCCGCGACCGGTCCACCCCCCGGCCAGGTGCCGTTCCCCCGCCGAGCTGAGCCGCTGCCCGTGTCCCGGTCGGGAGGTCCTGCGGACCCCCGCGACCGGTCCACCCCCCGGCCAGGTGCCGTTCCCCCGCCGAGCTGAGCCGCTGCCCGTGTCCCGGTCGGGAGGTCCTGCGGACCCCCGCGACCGGTCCACCCCCCGGCCAGGTGCCGTTCCCCCGCCGAGCTGAGCCCGGATCGCCGGGGTCCCTCGTGTGTTGCGGGCGCTGCAGGACCGGCGACGCGCGAGATCGACCCGCGATGCGGCGGTTGTGGGCGGTGGTCAGTCCCTGCGGCGGAGCTGTCCCTGCCAGCGCATGATGCCGAGGCCGACCGCGGCCAGGGCGATCCCGGCGACACACGTCCAGGTCCACACCCGGTCGACGCGGTCGCCGAGCAGCAGCAGCACGACCAGCGCGACCGCCCACACCGCCGTGCCGGCGAGCACCACGCGGACGGTGTCCACCCGTAGCGGAGGTGGGGCCTGCTTCGTCGGACCGGGCACCCCACGACCCTAGGCGCTGCACCGACCCTGCCTGCACAGGGCCGACATCCCCGTGTGGCACTCTGTCGCCGCTCAGTGCACACCGCACCGGTCGGCCGGCGCGCTTCCCCCGCCGCCCGCCCGCCCGGCCCCCCGACGTGGAGTCGTCATGGCAGAGAAGTCCGGCCCGCCTACGCGCACCGCCCCCGGTGACACGCCGGCCGACGTCGCCGCCGGCGTGCGCACGCCCCGCCGCAGTGACGGCCCGCGAGTGAGGCCGAAGAACGGCCTGGACCGCTACTTCGAGATCAGCGCCCGCCGCTCCACGGTGACCCGCGAGCTGCGCGGTGGCCTGACGACGTTCTTCACGATGGCCTACATCGTGATCCTCAACCCGATCATCCTGTCGGGCACGGACATCACCGGCGGCTCGCTGCCGTTCGCCTCCATCGCCGCGGTGACCGCGCTCATCGCCGGCGTCATGACGATCCTCATGGGCGTCGTCGGCCGGTACCCGTTCGCCGTGGCCGCCGGGCTGGGCATCAACGCGATCGTGGCGGTGTTCGCGGCCACCCAGCTGACCTGGCCGGAGATCATGGGCCTGGTCGTCCTCGAGGGCCTGCTCATCACCGTGCTGGTGCTGACCGGCTTCCGCCGGGCGGTGTTCGAGGCCATCCCGCCGCAGCTGAAGACGGCGATCGCGGTGGGCATCGGCTTCTTCCTCACCATCATCGGCCTCGCCGACGCCGGCGTCATCCGCCCCGGCTCGCCGCTGATCAGCTTCGGCGTCAACGGTCAGCTCGCCGGATGGCCGCTGCTGGTCTTCGTCGTCGGCCTGCTGCTGACCTCGGTCCTCGTCGTCCGCCGAGTCAAGGGCGCGCTGCTCATCGGGATCGTGGCGTCGACCCTGCTGGCGATCGTCGTCGAGGAGATCGCCGACATCGGCGTCCGCGTCGGTGCGGACAACCCGCGCGGCTGGGCGCTGCAGCTGCCACGGTGGCCGGACGAGGTCATCAGCGCGCCGGACCTCTCGCTGGTCGGCAACTTCTCGCTCTTCGGCGGTTTCGAGCGGATCGGTGTCGTCGCCGCCCTGCTCATCGTCTTCTCGATCATGATCGCCGACTTCTTCGACACCGTCGGCACGGTGACCGCCGTCGGCGCCGAGGGGGACCTGCTCGACGAGAAGGGCAACCTGCCCAAGTCGCAGCCGGTGCTGCTGGTCGACTCGCTGGCCGCGGCCGCCGGTGGCGCGGGCAGCGTCTCGTCCAACACCACCTACGTCGAGAGCACCGCGGGCGTGGCCGACGGCGCGCGCACCGGTCTGGCCAGCGTCGCGACCGGTGTGCTGTTCCTCCTCGCGATGTTCTTCACGCCGCTGGTGCAGATCGTGCCGTCGGAGGCCGCCGCGCCGGCGCTGGTCATCGTGGGCGCCCTGATGATCAGCCAGATCCGGAACCTCGAGTGGGACGACATGTCCCTGGTCATCCCGGCGTTCCTCACCATCGCGCTGATGCCGTTCACCTACTCGATCACCAACGGCATCGGCGCCGGCGTCATCAGCTACGTGCTGCTGCGCTCGGTGGTGGGACGGCGGCGCGAGGTGCACCCGCTCATGTGGGTCATCGCGGTGCTCTTCCTCGTCTACTTCGCCCTCGAGCCGCTGCAGCAGCTGTTCTGAGCCAGAGCCACGGTCGGCGAGACCGTTAGCTAGGCTGACGACCGTGAGCCGGACGACGCTGGACACCGCGGCGCTGGCTCACGACCTGCGGCTGGCGGTGATGCGGTTCTCCCGGCGGCTGCGCAACCAGCGGGTCGACCGGTCGGTCACGCTGACCCACCTGGCCGCGCTGTCCACGCTGCAGCAGCACGGCGCGATGAGCCCGGGGGAGCTGGCGGCGCACGAGCGCGTCCAGCCGCCGTCGATGACCCGCGTCGTCGTCGCGCTGGAGGGCATGGGCCTGGTCACCCGCAGCCCGCACCCGACCGACGGCCGGCAGGTGGTCATCGACCTGACCCCGGCTGCCGAGGAGCTGCTCACCGCTGAGGCGCGCGCCCGGGAGGCGTGGCTGTCCGGGCAGCTGCAGCAGCTCACCGTCGAGGAGCGGGCGGTGCTGCGCGAGGCGGCGGCCATCATGGGCAAGCTGGCGAGTGGGTGAGCGGTCGCACCGACGGCACGGGCATGTTCCGGTCACTGCGCGTCCGCAACTACCGGATCTACGCCTCGGCCAACCTGCTCAGCCTGACCGGCACCTGGATGCAGCGGATCGGTCAGGACTGGCTGGTCCTGCAGCTGTCCGGTGACAGCGGCATCGCGCTGGGACTGATCACCGCCCTGCAGTTCGGGCCCACGCTGCTGCTGAGCATGTACGGCGGCGTGCTGGCCGACCGCTACGCCAAGCGCCGCATGCTGGTGGTCACCCAGGCGTTGATGGGGCTGCTCGCCCTCGTGCTGGGGCTGCTGGTCGCCGCCGACGGCATCGCGCTGTGGCACGTGTTCGTCCTCGCCGGTGCCCTTGGGGCGGTCTCGGCCATCGACGCGCCGGTGCGGCAGGCGTTCGTGTCCGAGCTCGTGGGCCCCGAGCTGCTGACGAACGCGGTCAGCCTCAACTCGACGATCTTCAACGGGGCGCGGCTGGTGGGCCCGTCGGTCGCCGGGCTGCTCATCGGCGCCGCCTCGGGGGACACCGCGCCGGCCTTCTTCGTCAACGCCGCCAGCTTCGCCTTCACCATCGCCGCCCTGCTGAGCATGCGGAACAGCGAGCTGCACCCCAGCCCGCCGGTCGCGCGGGCCAAGGGCCAGTTGCGAGAAGGCTTGGCCTACACCTGGGCCCATCCCGACCTGGTGCTGGCCATGGGGCTGGCGTTCGTGCTGGGCACGTTCGCCTTCAACTACCAGGTCACCATCGCGCTCATGGCCCGTGAGGCGTTCGGCCTGGGAGCGCAGGCGTTCGGGTTCCTGTCGACCTGCTTCGCCGTGGGCTCGCTGTCGGGGGCGCTGCTGTCCACCAGGCGCAGCGCCCGCCCTCGGCAGCGGTTCCTCGTCGGAGCCGCCGTCGTCTTCGGGCTGTTCACCATCGCCTGCGGTCTGATGCCCGGGTACTGGTCGTTCGCCGCGATGCTCGTGCCGGCCGGCGCGGCTGGGCTGGTGTTCAGCGTGGCCAACAACAGCTTCGTCCAGCTCGGCGCCGATCCGCAGATGCGTGGCCGGGTCATGGCGTTGTACTTCATGTGCTTCATGGGCGGGACGCCGCTGGGGGCGCCGCTGATCGGCTGGGTCTCCGAGCACCTCGGGGCGCCGTGGGGGCTGATCCTCGGCGGGGCGGTCGCCGTGCTGGCGGGGTGTGGGGCGGCCGCGTGGCTGGCGCGGGGTCGCCGGGTCCGGCTGGAGGCCTCCGTCGCCCCGCCGCGGCTGCAGCTGCACGTGGGCCCGCGGACGGTGCCGTCGGCCCAGGTCCGCACCGCCGCGGAGGCCGCCGCCCGGCAGGCGCCCGGCCAGCAGGCGGCGAGCGGCAGCTGACCGTCCCGGTGCGGATCCACTGCTCCACGACGTACCGTGACGGAGGTCCCCCACGAGTCGTCCGCGGAGGCGACATGGCCACCTCGCTGCTGTACTTCGGGTCGATCGTCGTGGGCGTCGTCGGGTCCGTGGCAGGTCTCGGCTGGCTGGCCCGCTGCGTCTTCGGGACGGCGCGGCTGCCGGTGCCGCACCGGCGGACGTCCGAGCCGCCCCAGCCGGTGCACCGCCCGCTGGAGCTCGTCGCCGCCGACCTCCGTCGCCTGGCCCGACAGCTGGCACGGGTGCCGGCCGGTGCTCCGATGGCGCGCCGTCGCGGGCTGCAGGCGGCCTACGACGACGTCCTCCTCGAGGCGGCGGAGCTGCTCGAGGTGCCGCACACACTGACCGGCACCCCGCCCGGGCTGGCCCGCGACGCGGAGCGGCTGCGGGTGCAGGCGGCGCTGGCCGCCGCCGGCCTGGTGGTGCAGGACTGACCACGCAGCCGGCGCGCCGGATCTTCTTCGCGGTGACGCCGCCGGCTCCGGCGCGCGACGACCTCGCCCGGGCGCTGGCACCGCTGCGCGAGGCGCCCGGTGCACCCCGCTGGACCGCTCCGGACCGCTGGCACCTCACCCTGCTCTTCCTGGGCGCCGTGGCGGAGGGGGCGGTGGCCCCGCTCGTGGCGGCGGCCGGCCCGGCGGTGGCGGCCACCCCGGCGCTCACCCTGCGGCTGGCCGGCGCCGGCCGGTTCGGCTCCCGGCGTCGTCCCCAGGTGTGCTGGGCCGGGCTCGGCGGGGACGTCGGCGAGCTGGGCGCGCTGGCGGCGCGGCTGGCGCGTGCGGCCCGCGGGCTGTGCCTGCCGGTGGAGGACCGGCCGTTCCGCGCCCACCTCACCCTCGGCCGCTGGCGGCCGGGCCGGCCGGGGGACGGCGACCTGCCCGACCGGCTGGCCGGCTACCGCGGGCCGAGCTGGCCGGTGACCGAGGTGGAGCTGCTGGAGAGCCACCTCGGGTCGACGGTGCGCTACGACCGGCTCGCCGCCTGGCCCCTCGAGGGCTGAGCGGCCTCAGACGACCGGGCCCTCCACGGGGGTCGCGGCGTCGGGGTCGATCCGCTCGTCCGGCTCGAGCGGCTCGGGGACGAGCGGCTCCACCTCGTCCTCGTGCTCGCCCTCCTCGCCTTCCCCTTCCTCCTCGCCCTCGACCTCGGGCGGCACGAACGCCCGCGGGTCGATCACGTCGGCCCGCAGGAGGAAGTGGCCCATCGAGGGCCCCGCACTCGGGGTGTAGGTCGGGTTGGCGTTGAAGTACGAGGTCGGGTCGCAGGCCAGCAGGCCGAGGATCACCTCGGCGACGATCGTCGCGCCGACGGGACCGAGGCGGTTGCCCCCCAGCAGCTCGGACTCCTTGAGGATGTAGAACCACAGCGGCGCCTTGCCGCCCCATCCGGGGTCGGTCAGGCCCAGTTCCGCATTGGTGTAGACCTTCTCGGCGCCGATGGCCGTGGCGACGTCCTGGCCGGCCGGCAGGCCCAGCCGCTTCCCGCGCAGCAGGTTCCGCTCGATCAGCGAGACGATCGCACCGGCCGTGGGGGCGACGACGGTGGGCGGCAGCGTGGTGAGCGGCAGCGACAGGTGGGTGTCGATCTTCCGGGACATGTTGCGGTCGTCCGGCGCCTCCATGCCGGGGATGTCGAAGAAGTAGTTCCAGTCGATCCACAGGTCGGCGGGGACCGGGCGGTTCCCGCGCAGGTCCTGGTAGCCCTCCCGGGCGAAGATCGGGACGGTGCGCAGGTCCTGCACCTCGTACTCCGCGCGGATCATGCTGTGCCCGAAGCGGTAGGCCGCCCCGGAGTACTCGATCGGCATGTAGGGCCGCTGCCTGTCGCGGGGCTTGTAGAACGTGCCGAGGAACTCGATGGGGCCGCCGCGGCGCTGGGTGATCTTGCTGCGCACGACCTCGCTCCCGACGATGCGGGTCAGGAAGTCGTTGACGATCAGCCACTGGTAGTTCCACCGGAGCTGCTGCTGGGCCTGCTCGAAGGTCCTGCCCTCGTCCCGCAGCCGGTTGTGCATGCGCAGGAAGGCCGCGTGCAGCTGGGCGATGATGAGGTTCTCGTCGTTGCGCGGGTCGCCCAGGAACGCCGCGCCCGTGTCGTCGCGGGGCAGGTCGTGCAGCCCGTCGTGGTCGTTGACCCGGAGGTACCCCGGCTTGGCGGGGTCGTAGAGCTCGGGGCTCTGGGTGGGGCCCTTGCCGTAGACGCTGGCCAGGTCGAAGCGGGGCGTGTCGTAGTTGGTGATGCCCCGCGGGTCGTACTGCTGGTCGGACAGCGGCGTGGTGTCCAGCGTCATGTCGTGGTCGATGAACTGGCCGAGGTAGATGTACCCGGCGGGGATCGTCGAGATGTCGAACTCCACGTCGGAGAGCCTGACGTCGCTCAGTGGCAGCTTGCCGTCGTTCATGCTCGTCGCGAGCGCGGTCAGCAGCGCGTCCGGCGGGGTGAACGCCGGCAGCTGCTTGAACATGACGCCGAACCGGGCCTCCCGGTCCCGGCTGACGCGCACCGCGATGTCCGCGCCCCGGGGGTTGCCCACCGCGTGCGCGGCGCGGGCGGCCCGCGCCCGGCGCGTGACCTGGGGTACCGCTGTCGTCGCCGGTGCCGGGGTGGGCGCCGCCCGGCGCTCCGGCGCGGCGAGCGCCGTCCCGCTCATCACCGGGACCGCGGCCAGGCCGGCGAGCCCGGCGGCCAGCACCGACCGCCGGGACAGCCGCGTCCGCTCCCGTTCCGCGGCCGTCGCGTCGTCCCTCGCCCCGGCGCCACTGAAGGGGCAGCCGCCCCCGGATCCGTCCCCGAACTCACGCATGCGCGACGCCCCCCGGCGCAGAGGAGAGCCCGCCTCCACCGGCCGCTCTCGTGGCCGCTGACCCTCCCGGGGGGCGGACGCGCAGGCCACACGCGCGAGCGGGGGCGCGGAGCCCCCAGAGTTGGGGAGCCGGGGGACGGCGTGTCGCGCTGGGTGCTCAGTCGGTGACGGTGCGCGAGAGGCGCCGCGGTGGTGTCACCACGCGTACTCCATGGGCGCCGCGCGGTAGCCGGGGAAGATCTCGTCGAGCCGGGCCAGCTGGACGCCGTCCAGGTGGACGTCGAGGGCTCCCAGCGCACCCTCGAACTGCGCCATCGTCCGGGGGCCGACGATGGGCGCGGTGACCGCCGGCTGGTGCAGCAGCCAGGCGACGCCGACGTCCGCGGGCGCGAGGCCCCACTCCCGGCAAGCGTCCTCGTAGGCCTGCAGCGCCGGGCGGTGCTCCTCGACCCGCTGCTCGGCTGCGCGCCGCCGGTCGCCGCCCTCCTCGGCCAGGACGCCGGCCAGCAGGCCGCCGGCCAGGGGGCTCCACGGGATGATGCCGACGCCGTAGTGCTGCGCCGCCGGAAGCACCTCGAGCTCCACGTGCCGGGTGAGCAGGTTGTAGTGCGACTGCTCGCTGACCAGCCCCACGAAGTGCCGGCGGGCGGCCGCCTCGTTGGCCGCCGCGATCTGCCAGGCGGCGTGGTTGGAGGAGCCGACGTAGAGGACCTTGCCCTGGGCGACCAGGGTCTCGCAGGCCTGCCAGATCTCCTCCCAGGGCGTGGCGAGGTCCACGTGGTGGAACTGGTAGAGGTCGATCCAGTCGGTCTGCATCCGGCGCAGCGAGGCCTCGCAGGACCGGACCAGGTTGCGGGCGGAGAGGAACGTGTCGTTCGGCCACTCGGTCATGGAGCCGTACACCTTGGTGGCCAGCACCGTCTTGTCGCGCCGCTGCCCGCCCAGGGCGAACCAGGTGCCGAGGACCTCCTCGGTGCGCCCCTTGCCGGCGTCGAAGCCATAGGTGTTGGCGGTGTCGAAGAAGTTGACCCCGTCGGCGTGCGCGCGGTCCATGATCGCGTGCGCGTCGGCCTCCTCGGTCTTCCACCCGAAGTTCATGGTGCCGAGGCAGAGACGGGAGACCGACAGGCCGCTGCGCCCCAGGTGCGTGTACTCCATGGGATCCCACCCTGGCAGGCTCGGGGACGTGCCGCAGACCGATGCCCCGCGCTCCGCGTTCGACGCCGCCACCGCCGTGACCAGCACCGACGGCGGCGGGCTGACCGCGCGACTCGACCCGGGGTGGGACGTCGGGCCGGGCATCCTCAACGGCGGTTACCTGCTCGCGGTGGTGGCCCGGGCCGCCCTGACCGCCAGCCCGCACGCGCACCCGGTGGCCCTGGCCGCCAGCTTCCTGCGGGCCACGCCGCCCGGCCCGGCCACGCTGACGCTCACCCCGGGCCCGGCCGGCCGCACCCTGGCGCACTCCTCGGTGCTCCTCGCCGGGGCGGAGGGCCCCTCGCTCGCCGTCCAGGTCACCACGGCGACGCTGACCGACGAGCCGCCGGTGTACTCCGCGGCGATCCCGCCCGACGCCACCCCGGTGGCGGACTGCCTCCCGCCGGTCGACGACGGCGCGCTGCCCCATCCGCTGCCGGAGGTGGGGCTGCGGACCCGCGTGCACACCCGGCTGGACCCGGTGACCGCCGGCTGGGCGCGAGGCCGGCCCGGCGGTGAGCCGTACCTGCGGGGCTGGGTGCGGCTGGCTGACGGGCGCGAGCCGGACCCGCTCGCGCTGCTGCTGTTCGCCGACGTCCTGCCGCCGACCAGCTGGGCGACCGGGCGGTTCGGCTGGGCGCCGACGGTGCAGCTGCAGGTCCTGGTCCGGGCGTTGCCCGCGCCGGGCTGGTGTCTGGTGGAGGCCCGCGCGAACGAGGTCGCCGGCGGGTGGCTGGACGAGGACTACCGGATCTGGGACTCCACCGGCCGCCTGGTGGCGCAGAGCCGTCAGCTGGCCCGCCTGCCGCGCTGACCCCGCGGGGAGGCGCGTTGAGAGGATCGGGCCGTGCCCGTCGCCCCCGACCTGATCACCGACCCGCACGACGAGCGCGTCGCCGACTTCCGGGACCTGAAGGCGGGAGACCGCCCGCTGGGGACGGAGCGGGGGACCGGGCCGGTGATCGTGGAGGGCGTGCCCGCGGTCGAGCGGCTGCTGGCCTCCCCCTACCGCGTGCGCGCGGTGTTCGGCGTCCCCGGCCGGGTGGCCGCGCTCGACCTGCCCGCCGGCGTGGCCGCGTACGAGGCGGACAAGTGGGTGCTCTCGGAGGTCATCGGCTTCCGGCTGACCCGGGGCGTGCTCGCCTCGGCCGACCGCCGCCCGCCGGCCGACGTCGACGCGCTCCTGGCCGGGCCGGACCGGGCGGCGCCGCGGCGGCTGGCGGTCCTCGAGGCGCTCAACGACGCGGAGAACCTCGGCTCCATCGCCCGCTCCGCGGTGGCGCTCGGCGTGGACGCGCTGCTGCTGGACCCGCGCTGCGCCGATCCGCTCTACCGGCGTTCGGTGCGGGTGTCGATGGGCCACGTGCTCGCGCTGCCGTTCGCCGTCCTCCCGGACTGGCCGGGTGGGCTGGCGCGGCTGCACGACGCCGGCTACCTGACGGTGGCGCTCACCCCGGCACCGGACGCCGTCGACCTGACCGCGGTCGACCCGCGGGCCCACCCGCGGACGGCGGTGCTGCTCGGCGCGGAGGGGCCGGGGCTCACCCCCGAGGCCCAGCAGGCCGCGCGGGTGCGGGCGCGGATACCGATGCGGGCGGGCGTGGACTCCCTGGGGGTCGCGGCCGCGGCAGCGGTCGCCTTCGCCACCCTCCGCTGACCGGTCCCGGCCCGGGAGGGGTCGTTCAGCCGCGCAGGGAGAAGCGGGCGAGCAGCGCCCGGGCGTCCTCGGCGCGGGCCGGGTTGCACATCACGTCGTAGCGGCCGGCGATGATCGAGCTGGTGCTGGTGAAGTCCCGCCGTCCCCGCGTCGCGGCGTACCCCATCGCGCCGAACAGCGCGCCGAAGACCAGGCCGATGAGCAGGCCGGAGAGCACCGAGCCGACCCAGCTCGTGCCGTCGGGCGCGAAGATGCCGAGCAGCAGGCCCACGAACAGGCCCCACCACGCGCCGCCGGCCGCACCGGCGGCGACCGCCCGGCCCATGGTGAGCCGCCCGGTCACCTGCTCGACCTGCTTGAGGTCCGAGCCGATGATCGTGACGTTCTCGACGGCGAACTTCTCGTCCGACAGGTAGTCGACCGCGGCCTGCGCCTGCTCGTAACTGTCGTAGGACCCGACCTGCACACCGCCGAGCGGCATGGACACCGACGCTGCCATGGGCACCTCCCACCCCCTGGACGGACGGCGGACACCCGGGGAGGTCCCGCCGCCAGCAGCCTAGGGGGTCAGCGGTGGCGGCGGACCCCGAAGACGATGTCCTCCCACGCGGGGATGCGGGCACGCGGGTCCTCGTTCTCGCCGTCCGGGCGGCCCAGGACGACGGTGTCGTGCTCGGCGATGTCGTCGTCGAACGCCGGGTCCGTGCGCCGTTCACCGCCCGGGGAGCCGTCGGCGGGCAGGACCGAGCGGACGTGCTCGTCCCCGGCGTCGGGATCGGCGTGCTCCGGGTGGTCGTCGTCGGCCAGCCGCGCGGAGGACGCGGGGGCGGCCACCCCGTCGTCGTCGGGGACGACGGCGACCGGCCGGCCGCGGTACACGGGGGCCGGGCGTTCGGTGGGCACGTCCGGGACCACCCGGACCAGGCGGGTGCCCTCGGCGAAGTCGGTCGTGGCGGCGTCGACCGGGGTGACGGTGCGCCCCGGGATGTCGTAGGCCCAGCGGGTGACGCCGGACTTCGCGCCGGCCTGCCAGGCGGCGGTCACCTGCCAGGCGCCGTCGGAGGAGCGGAAGGCGTCCCAGCGGACGGCGTCGAGGTCGGCGCCCAGCAGCCGCAGCCGTTCGGACATGAACTGCTGCAGCGGGACCGCCGGGGTGCCGTCGGAGAGGCGGACGCGGGCCTCGCGGGCCTGTTCGGCCACCCGCTCCCGCTCCTGCAGGACGGGGTGGGCGAAGCGCAGGATGCGCTCTACACGGATGCCTGAGGCCTGCGCCACCTGCTCCGGGGTCTCGCCGGCGCGGATGCGGGCCTGGATCACCCGGGGCGGGAGCGTGACCCCGATCTCGACGTCGATCTGGCCGAGTCGACGGGCGTCGCCGCGCGCGGCGGCACGGACCCGCTCGTCGATGGGGAGCTCGAAGCGCTCGCCCTCTTCGCCCGGTTCGGCGCCGTCCAGTGCGAGCACCAGGCTCGTGCCGTCGTCGGAGAGCGCCACGAGGCGCAGCGTGCGCATGGCGACCTCCTGGGGACTGCGTGGCACGGGCGGGGCCGGCCCGGACAGGACAGCCCGGCTCCCGAGGCTATCCGCGTGCGGCGGACGGACGTCGCAGGCTCGCCCGGCGTGGCGCAGGTACTGCCGGGCGAGCGGCGGAGGTCCTCGGCCCCGGCCAGGGGCCACCCCGATCCTGCGAGGGGCCCGGCAGGGGGGTCACCTCGGGGTTCTTCGTCAGAGCTGCTCGACGACGAAGTCGATGCAGGCGGTCAGCGCGCTGACGTCGTCCGGGTCGACGGCCGGGAACATGCCCACCCGCAGCTGGTTGCGGCCCAGCTTCCGGTACGGCTCGACGTCGACCACGCCGTTGGCCCGCAGCACCGTGGCCACTGCGGCGGCGTCCACGGACTCGTCGAAGTCGATCGTGCCGACGACGTAGGAACGCTGGTCGGGGTCGGCGACGAACGGCGTCGCGAACGACGACTGCTCGGCCCACCCGTAGAGGCGGCGGGCGGAGTCCTGGGTCCGGCTGACCGCACCGGAGAGCCCACCCAGCGACAGCAGCCAGCGGATCTGCTCGGCCAGCAGGAACAGCGTGGCCACCGCGGGGGTGTTGTACGTCTGGTCCTTGCCCGAGTTGTCGACCGCGATCGACAGGTCGAGGAACCCGGGGATCCAGCGGCCGGACGCCTTGATCTCGCCGATCCGCTGCAGGGCGTCGCCGGACATCAGCGCCACCCACAGCCCGCCGTCGCCACCGAAGTTCTTCTGCGGTGCGAAGTAGTAGACGTCGGTCTGCGACACGTCGACCGGCAGGCCGCCGGCGCCGCTGGTCGCGTCGATGAGCACCAGCGCGTCGTCGGTGCCCGCGGGCCGCTGCACCGGGGCCATGACGCCCGTGGACGTCTCGTTGTGGGCCCACGCGTAGGCGTCGACGCCCTCGGTCGCCGTCGGCAGGGCCAGCGAGCCCGGCTCGCCCTTGGCGATGACCGGATCGGCCAGGAACGGCGCCTCGGCCACCCCGGAGGCGAACTTCGCGGAGAACTCCCCGTAGGTGCCGTGCGCGCTGCGCTCCCGGATCAGCCCGATGATCGCGGCATCCCAGAACGCCGTCGTCCCGCCGTTGCCCAGCACCACCTCGTAGCCGTCCGGCAGGTCGAACAGCTCGGTCAGGCCCTCGCGCACCTGGCGCACCAGGCCCTTGACCGGGGCCTGGCGGTGGGAGGTCCCCATCAGAGAGGCGCCGCTGGTGGCCAGCGCCTCGAGCGCCTCGGGGCGCACCTTCGACGGGCCGCAGCCGAAGCGGCCGTCGGCGGGCAGGAGGTCGGCGGGGATGGTGATGCTCATCCGGGGGACTGCCTCTCGATGGTGAGGTGCTGGAACGGCCACCCCTCAGGGACCCGCGCCGAGCGGAGCGAGGCGTGGGGGAAGGGTGGTCCTTGTTCAGGCCGGCGTGGCCTCGTTGACGGCCTTGGTCCGGATGGTGTCCCAGCCCTCGACCTCCTCGGGCTTGCGCGGCTCCGGGCCGATGTAGCGGGCCGACGGGCGGACCAGCCGGCCGGTGTTCTTCTGCTCGAGGATGTGCGCGCACCAGCCGGCGGTGCGGGCGCAGGTGAACATCGAGGTGAACATGTGGCTGGGCACCTCGGCGAAGTCGAGGACGATCGCCGCCCAGAACTCCACGTTGGTCTCGACCGGCCGGTCGGGACGCCGCTCGCGCAGCTCCTTGAGCGCGGCCTGCTCCAGCGCCCGCGCGGCCTCGAAGCGGGGGGCGCCCAGTTCCTCGGCGGCCCGGCGCAGCACGCGGGCACGGGGGTCCTCGGCGCGGTAGACCCGGTGGCCGAAGCCCATCAACCGCTCCTTGCGGTCGAGCAGGTCCTTGACGTACTTGTCGGCGTCGCCGGTCTGCTCCACCTCGTCGAGCATGTGCAGCACCCGGGACGGCGCGCCGCCGTGCAGCGGGCCGGACATGGCGCCGATCGCGCCGGACAGGGCGGCGGCCACGTCGGCGCCGGTGGAGGCGATGACGCGGGCGGTGAAGGTGGAGGCGTTCATGCCGTGCTCGGCCGCCGACGTCCAGTACGCGTCGACCGCGGCGACGTGACGGGGGTCGGGCTCGCCCCGCCAGCGGACCATGAACCGCTCGACGATCGTGGCGGCCTCGTCGATCCGCTGCTGCGGCACGGCCGGGACGCCGATGCCGCGGGCGGACTGCGCGACGTAGGAGAGCGCCATGACCGCGGCCCGGGCCAGCTGGTCACGCGCCTCCTCCCCGCTGATGTCGAGCAGCGGCCGGTAGCCCCAGACCGGGGCCAGCATCGCCAGGGCAGCCTGCACGTCGACCCGCACGTCACCGCTGTGCACCGGGATCGGGAACGGCTCGGCCGGGGGGAGCCCGGGGCCGAACTTGCCGTCCACCAGCAGCGCCCAGACGTTGCCGAAGGTGACCTTGCCGACGAGGTCCTCGATGTCGACCCCGCGGTACCGGAGCGCGCCGCCGTCCTTGTCCGGTTCGGCGATCTCCGTCTCGAAGGCGATGACGCCCTCGAGGCCGGGTACGAAGTCGTCGGCCATCTCGCATGCTCCTCTGCGCGCGGGACACGTGCGCATCGGTGATGGCGCACGACTGCGCCTGCGACCCTAGGCCGTGCCGACACGCCCGGCACAGCGGGGGCGGCAGGCCGGCGCTGTGCGCGCCGGTCCGGCAGGCCGGTGACAGCATGGGCCGCGTGCCCGACCTCTCCCGCATGCGCAGGGACTACGAGACCCGGGGTCTCCGGGAGTCCGACCTCGCCCCGACCTGGGTGGAGCAGTTCGACCGCTGGTTCGCCGACGCGGTGGCCGCCGAGCTGCCCGAACCCAACGCCGTCGTGGTGGCGACGGCGGACGCCGACGGCGCCCCGGACGCGCGCATCGTCCTGGTGAAGGGCTACGACGAGTACGGCTTCGTCTTCGGCACCAGCTACGCCTCCACCAAGGGCGCTCAGCTCGCGGTCAACCCGCGCGCGGCGCTGGTCTTCCCGTGGCACGCGCTGCAGCGCCAGGTGCGGGTGGCCGGCCGGGTGGAGCGCATCGGCGCCGGCGCCTCCGACGACCTGTGGGACCCCCGTCCCCGTGGTGCCCAGCTGGCCGCCGCCGCGTCGGTGCAGTCGACCGTCGTCGACTCCCGGGAGGAACTCGTCGAGCGGCTGCGGCGGCTGGACGCCGAGACCCCCGACGGCGGGCTGCCCCGGCCGGAGGCCTGGGGCGGGTACCGGGTGGTCCCGGACCGGGTGGAGTTCTGGCAGGGCGGTGCCGACCGGCTGCACGACCGGATCCGGTTCGTCCGCGACGACCAGGAGGGCGGCGGCTGGATCGTGCAGCGGCTCGCCCCGTGAGCGGACAGGGGCGTGAGCATCGCAGCGAGGGACGAGCGAGGAGCGGAGCGCCCCGCGGGAGCGAACCAGTGGGCCCCGTGAGCGGACAGGGGCGTGAGCATCGCAGCGAGGGACGAGCGAGGAGCGGAGCGCCCCGCGGGAGCGAACCAGTGGGCCCCGTGAGCGGACAGGGGCGTGAGCATCGCAGCGAGGGACGAGCGAGGAGCGGAGCGCCCCGCGGGAGCGAACCAGTGGGCCCCGTGACCGGCCCGGTCGACCCGGTCGAGGGCGCCGGACCCGTCGAGGAGCCGGTCCCGGCACCGGCACCGCGCCGCGCGTGGGCCATCGACACCACCCCCCTGCGCAACCCCGACTACCGGCGGCTGTTCTGGGGCGTGGCGGCGACGATGCTCGGCCAGCAGATGACGCTGGTCGCCGTCCCGTACCAGGTCTTCGCCCTCACCGGCTCCTCACTGCTGGTCGGCGTCACCTCGATGGTCGCGCTGGTCCCGCTGATCGTCTTCGGCCTGCTCGGCGGTGCGATCGCCGACTCCATGGACCGCCGCCGGCTGATGCTCGTCACGGGCGTCGGCTCGGCCGTGACCAGCGCGCTGCTGGCCGTCCAGGCGCTGCTGCCGGGCGGCGGCAACCTGTGGCTGCTGTGGGTGCTCACCGCCTGCGTCTCCGGCTTCAGCGCGGTCAACCAGCCCACCCGCAGCGCGGTCATCCCCGCGATCGTCGGGGCGGAGGGGGTGCCGGCGGCCAACGCGCTGGCGATGACCGTCCGCCAGGTCGGGGTCATCGTCGGCCCCCTGCTGGCCGGCGTCCTCATCGCCGTCGGGGACCTGTTCATCACCTACGCCGTCGACGCGCTCGGCTTCGTCGTCGCCGTCCTGCTGCTGCGCGGGCTGCCCCCGCTGCCGCCCGGGCGCGTGGCCGGGACGCTGCGGCTGGGCGCGGCCGTGCGCGGAGTGGGGGAGGGCTTCGCCTTCCTGCGCACCCAGCCGGTGCTGCTCATGACCTTCGTCGTCGACGTCATCGCGATGTGCTTCGCCTGGCCCCAGGCGGTGTTCCCCGAGCTGTCGGAGGGCCGCTACGCCGACTCGCCCAACAGCCTGGGCTGGCTGTTCGCCGGTGTCTCGATCGGTGCGCTGCTCATGGGACTGACGTCGGGCTGGGTGTCGCGGGTCGACCGGCAGGGCGCCGTGGTGCTCGGCGCGATCGTGGTCTGGGGTGTGGCGATCATCGGCTTCGGCCTCGCCCCGTCGCTGTGGCTGGCCGTGCTGTGCCTGGCGGTCGCGGGCGCCGGCGACATGGTCAGTGCCGTGCTGCGCTCCTCGATGCTGCAGCTGGCCGCTCCGGAGGAGATGCGGGGGCGCATGCAGGGCGTCTTCCTCGTCGTCGTCGCCGGCGGCCCGCGCCTGGGTGACCTGCGCGCCGGCGCGATCGCCAGCGCGGCCGGGGTCAGCGCGGCGATGGTGTCCGGCGGCGTCGTGGTCGTGGTCGCGATGGTGGTCATCGCGCTCGTCGTGCCCTCGTTCTGGGCGTTCCGCGCCTCCCGCTCCACGTACGCGACGGTGCCCGCCGGGGAACCCCGGCCGTCCTCGCCCGCCCCCGAGAGTGGCGAGGGCCGGCCGGGGCCCACCGCTCCATGACCGGACCCGCCCGGTTCCGCCGGGCAGGGGCGGGGAGGGCGGGGTCGTCGCTCACGCCAGCGCGGAGGCGACCACCCGGAGGTCGGCGACGAGTGCGTCGTAGGCGGCGTCGCGGGCCTCGTCCGGGGTCCGCAGGACCGCCGAGGGGTGCGTGGTCGCCAGCATCCAGGTCTGGTGCGGGGCGTCCTCGTCGTCGTCGGCCGGGTCGGCGGGTGCCGCGCCCGGCGGCGCCCAGGGGACCAGCTGACCGCGGTCCTTGGTGATCCGGAAGGACGGCGAGATCAGCGCCTTCGCCGCGGTCGCACCCAGGCACACCACGACCTCCGGCTGCAGGACGGCGAACTCCGCCTCCAGCCACGGTCGGCACGCCCGCAGGTGCTCCGGCCGCGGTGTCTGGTGGATCCGCCGCTTGCCCTTCACGGTGTGCGAGAAGTGCTTGACGGCGTTGGTGACGTAGGCGTCGCGGCGGTCGATGCCGGCCTCGGCCAGCGCCTTGTCCAGCAGCCGCCCGGCCGGGCCCACGAACGGCTCGCCCCGGCGGTCCTCCTGGTCGCCGGGCTGCTCGCCGACGAAGACGATCCGCGCGGTCTCCGGCCCCTCGCCGAACACCGTCTGGGTGGTGTCCTGCCACAGCTCGCACGCCCGGCACCCCGCCGCGGCGGTGCGCAGGCCCTCCAGCCCGACCCCGGTCGGCGGCTGCGCCGGGACGTTCTCATCGGTCATGGACCGATGAGACCGCAGGTCAAGCCGGTCCGCAGGGCAGACTGGCGCGGCCCGCGTCCCACCCCGAGGAGCCGCCCGTGCGCACCGTCCACCTGCTCGGCGGCGGCTGGGACCCGTCGGCGACCGCGGCCCTGTACGGCCCGTTCCTGGAGTCGGGGGGCGGCACCCCCGCCGTGGCGACCGTCGTCCTCGACGAGGGGGACGGGCTCGCGCAGTTCCAGCGCTGGGCCGCCGTCCTGCGACGGACGGCGAGCTGCGAGCCGGTGCCCGTGCTGGTGCCCCTGGGCGGTCGCCTCGACGTGGCGGCGCTCGGCGACGCCGACGCGCTCCTGGTCTGCGGCGGCCTCACCCCCGCCTACGCCGCCGCCCTGGCCCCGGTCGCCGCGGAGCTGCGCGGCTGGCTGGCCGCGGGGGACCGCCCCTTCGCCGGCTTCTCCGCGGGCGCGGCGGTCAGCGCCGGCTCCGCCGTCGTCGGCGGGTGGCGCGCCGGCGGCGTCCCGGTCTGCCCGGAGGACGCCGCGGAGGACCTCGACGAGGTGGGCGTCGTCCCGGGGCTGGGCCTGGTGCCCTGGGCCGTCGACGTGCACTGCGCGCAGTGGGGAACCCTGCCGCGGCTGCTCAGCGCCCTCCCCGGCGTGCCCGGTGGCCAGGGGCTGGCCCTGGACGAGGACACCGCCGTGCACCTGGCCGACGGCGCCGGCCGGGTCGCCGGGCTGGGCACGGCCTGGCGGCTGGACCTGGCCGGGACGGCGACCGCCGTGACCGCCCTGCGCGCCGGCGAACCCGTGGGCTGACCTCGCGTCGGCGGCGGAACGGGCCCGACCGCACCGATACGGTCAGGCCCGACGAGGGGAGATCGCCGCAGTGCTGGAGTTCGACGAGTTGTACAAGGCCTACGGGCCCAACCGGGTGCTCGAGGGGGTGTCGTTCCGCGTCCGCCCCGGGTCGATGTTCGGGTTCTGCGGGTCCAACGGGGCCGGCAAGACCACCACGATGCGCATCGCGATGGGCCTGGCCCGCGCCGATGCCGGCGAGGTCCGCTGGCAGGGGCGTCCGCTGGACCAGGCGGTCCGCCGCCGGATCGGGTACATGCCGGAGGAGCGCGGGCTCTACCCCAAGATGAAGGTCGGCGAGCAGGTCGCCTACTTCGCCCGGCTGCACGGCCTCGACCGCGCCGCGGCCCGGCGGGCCGCCGACGAGTGGGTGGAGGTGCTCGGGCTCGGCCCGCGCCGGGGTGACGCGGTGGAGAAGCTGTCGCTGGGGAACCAGCAGCGGGTCCAGCTGGCCGCCGCGCTGGTGAGCCGGCCGGAGGTGCTCATCCTCGACGAGCCGTTCTCCGGCCTGGACCCCATCGGCGTCGACTCGCTGGCCGAGGCGCTGCTCGGCCAGGTCCGCCAGGGCGTGCCGGTGGTCTTCTCCAGTCACCAGCTCGACCTGGTCGAGCGGCTGTGCGACTCCGTCGGCATCCTCGCCCGCGGCCGGATGGTCGCCACCGGCACCGTCGACGAGCTCCGCCAGAGAGAGGCCGGCCAGCTGCTGCGCGTGGTCGTCCCGGACGCGGCGCCCGGCTGGGCGTCCGGTCTGCCGGGTGTCCGGGTCGTCTCCGAGCAGGCCGGTGACACCGTGCTGGAGCTGAAGGCCGACACCGACGACCAGGCCGTGCTGGCCGCGGCCCTGACCACCGGCCGGGTCGCCCACTTCGCCTGGCAGCAGCCGACCCTCGTGGAGTTGTTCCGGGAGGCCGTGGCGGCCACGACCCCGCAGGAGGTGGCGGCGTGAGCGCGCCGCAGGACGTCGGCAGTGCGGCGATGGTCCGGCTGGTCGCCGGCAGGGAGCTGTCCGCCCGCCTCCGGGACAAGAACTTCATCATCAGCTCGGTGTTCATCCTGGTGCTGCTGCTCGGCACGCTGGGCCTGCAGGTGGTGCTGAACTCCGGTTCCGAGGAGACGCGGGTGGGCCTCGTGGGTGAGGCCCCCGGGCTGGAGGAGGCCCTGGCGGCGCAGGGGCAGGCACTCGGCGTCGACGTCGTGGTGTCCCGGCTGGACGACGAGGCCGCGGCCCGCACCGCGATCGAGGACGGCGAGGTCGACGGCGTGCTCGTGGCCGACGGCGGACAGGGCCCGGAGCTGCTGGTCGAGCAGTCGGCGGACGGCTCGCTCCAGGCCGTCGTCCAGGGCGCGGTGGGGCAGGTCGCCGTGGCCGAGCAGCTGGCCGCGGCCGGCGTGACGGGCCTCGACGTCCCCGAGGTGACGGTCACCGCGCTCGACCCGGACGCGGACCGCGACGGCCAGCGCGTGGTCGTCGCGATCATCGGGACCGGCCTGCTCTACGGCCTGCTGATCCTGTTCGGCCAGTTCGTGGCCCAGGGCGTGGTGGAGGAGAAGTCCAGCCGGGTGGTGGAGCTGCTCCTGTCGAGCATGAAGCCCTGGCAGCTGCTCGCCGGGAAGATCCTCGGCCTCGGCCTGCTCGGACTCGCCCAGATCGTGGTCATCGCGGTGGTGGGCGTCGCCGGTGCGCTGGCGTTCGACCTCGTCGACATCCCCGGCGAGCTGATCGGGACCGCGGTCTCGGTGGTGCTGTGGTTCGTGCTCGCCTACGCCCTGTACGCCTCGATCTTCGCCGTGGCCGCCTCGCTGGTCAGCCGGCAGGAGGACCTCGGCACCGTCATCATGCCGACCACGCTGGTCCTCGTGGCCGGGTTCATCGTCGGGATCCAGGCCGCGGCCAACCCCGACGGCACCCTCGCCGTCGTCACCTCGTTCATCCCGGGGCTCTCGCCGCTGGTGATGCCCGTCCGCCAGGCGGCCGGGGAGGTCGCCGCCTGGGAGGTCGGCCTGGCCGTCGTCCTCGCGGCCGTCGCGGTGGCGCTGGTGGTCCGCGTCGGCGGCCGGGTCTACGCCGCCTCGCTGCTGCGCACCGGCGGGAAGACCAAGCTGCGGGAGGCGCTGCGCGCCGAGCGCGTCTGAGGGAGGACCCCCCCGCCGGTCCCGCCACGCGCAGGCTCGCGGCGCGACCGGCGCGACCGGCGGGGGCCGCGGCGGCCGGCGGGTTCACCCGTCCGACCGCCGGGTAGCCCGCGCCGCATGGCGATGCAGCTGGGCTACACGATGATGACCGAGCAGGCCGGGCCGAAGGACCTCGTCAGCCACGTGGTCGGCGCCGAGCAGTCCGGCTTCGACTTCGCGGTCAGCAGCGACCACTACTTCCCGTGGCTGGACGAGATGGGGCACGCGCCGCACGCGTGGACGGTGCTCGGCGCCGCCGCCCAGGCCACCAGCCGCATCCCGCTGATGACGTACGTGACCTGCCCGAGCTTCCGCTACCACCCGGCCGTCGTCGCGCAGAAGGCCGCGACGCTGCAGCTGCTCGCCGACGGCCGCTTCACCCTCGGCCTCGGCGCGGGGGAGAACCTCAACGAGCACGTCGTGGGCGCGGGCTGGCCGCCGGCCGACGTCCGGCAGGAGATGCTGGTCGAGGCGATCCAGATCATCAGCGACCTGTTCGACGGTGGGTACACCAACTCCCGCGGCGAGCACTTCGACGTCGAGTCGGCCAAGCTCTTCGACCTCCCCGAGAAGCGGGTGCCGATCGCGGTCGCCGCCGGCGGGCAGCAGGCCTCCACCATCGCCGGGGAGCTGGCCGACGCCCTGATCGCCACCGAGCCGAAGCCGGAGCTGGGAGAGTGGTTCGACGCCGCCGGCGGGGCCGGCAAGCCGCGCATCGGGCAGATGCCGATCTGCTACGACACCGACCGCGCCGCCGCCGTCACCCGCGCGCACACGCTGTTCCGCTGGTTCGGTCTCGGCTGGAAGGTCAACGCCGAGCTCCCGGGCACCCAGGCGTTCGACGCGGCCAGCCAGTTCGTGCGGGAGGAGGACGTCGCCGGGAGCATCCCCTGCGGGGACGACGTCGACGCGGTGATCGCGTCGGCGAAGGCCTACGCCGACGCCGGGTTCACGCACCTGGCGCTGGTGCAGATCGGCGGCGACCACCAGGCGCCGTTCCTCGAGTGGAGCCGGCGGGAGCTGCTGCCCGCCTGGCGGGAGGCGTTCGGCGGGTGAGTGGGGGCACCGCCTCCGAGGGGTGAGACGCCACCGTCGGGGGACGACGCCGCGACGGGCCCCGGTGATGATCACCGCATGGGGAAGGACCTCGACGGGCGCCTCCGTCGGCTGCGCGCCTGCCGGGACGCCGACGCGATCATCGAGCTGGGCTGCGACCTGGCCGACGCCGGGCGCGACCAGGACGCCGAACTGTGCTTCCGCCGCGCCGCCGAGCTGGGGGCGGCGCTCGGCTGGTTCAACCTGGGCAACTCCCTGGCCGCCCGCGGCCGCGTGGAGGAGGCAGTCGACGCCTACGAGCAGGCGCTGGAGGGCGGGGAGGCCGAGGCGTGGGTCAACCTCGGGCTGGTCCTCGAGGAGCTCGGTGACCTGGCCGGTGCCATGCGCGCCTACGAGGGCGCCGGCGCGGCCGGGGACGCCCTGGGCGGCCTGCAGCTGGCCTTCCTCCTGTACGACCAGGGGCAGCGGGACGAGGCGCTGGTCGTCGCCGGCGAGCTCGCCGCGAGCGGGGACGCGATGGCCGCGGCCGTCGTCGCCGCCTGGCGGTGGGGCGCCACGCACGACCCGGCCCTGGAGGCCGACCTGCGCGACGGTCAGGACGCCTTCCCCGGTGCCCGCGTCGGCCTGGCCCACCTGCTGCGCGAGACCGGCCGACCGGTCGAGGCGCGGTTCACCCTCGAGCGGGGGGCCAAGCGCGGCGAGCTGCAGGCCTGGCTGCCCCTGGGCAACTTCTACGCCGAGCAGCTCGGGGACGAGGAGGCCGCCGAGGAGGCCTACCGGGCCGGGATCACCGCCGGGGACACCTACTGCCACCACAACCTCGCGGTGCTGCTCGCCGACCGCGGCGACCTCGAGGGTGCGGTCGAGCACTTCAGGCTGGGCGCGGCCGACGGCGACCACCTCGCCGCTCAGGCGCTGCGCGAGCTGGGGGCCTGAAGGAGGACCCCGCGGTCTTGCGGCTCCGTCCCGCGACCGGCTCCCTGCAGGGCCCCGCCGCGAGCCTGCGAGCGGTGGGGGCAGGGGGTCCTTCTACTGGCGGAGGGCCCCGAGCGGCCCGCGGTAGGGCGACGCCGGCGGGCCGGTTCCCCCGGGGCGGACGGTGAACAACCGGCCGGCGTCGGGCTGCGCCGCGCGGGCGGCGTCGTCCATCCCCTCGGCCGACGTGCTCACCACCAGCAGGTCCCGCCCGGGCCCGGCGAAGGCGCAGCTCGACGTCTGCGCCACGGACACCTCGACGACGGCCAGCAGTTCTCCGTCGGGTGACCAGCGGCGCACCTGCCCCCCGCCCCACAGCGCCGTCCAGAGGCAGCCCTCGTCGTCGACGGTCAGCCCGTCGGCGACGCCGTCGTCCCCGGCGAGGTCGAGGAGGACGCGGCCGCGGCTGAAGCTGCCGTCGGCCGGGTCGTAGTCGAAGGCGTGCACCAGGCCGGGGCCGGAGTCGGCGAGGTAGACGGTGCGCTCGTCGGGGGACCAGCCCAGGCCGTTGGAGACGGTCAGGCCGTCGAGCACGGTGGTGACGGTGCCGTCGAGGTCGAGGCGGTAGAGCGTGCCGGCGCCGGGTCGCTGGTCGAAGGCCATGGTGCCGGCGAAGAACCGGCCCGCCCGGTCGCACTTCGCGTCGTTCATCCGCGTCCCGCCGCCGGTCTCGGTGCCACCCTCTCCGGCCAGGTCGATCACCACCCGCGCGGTCCCGTCGGCCGCCAGGTGGGTGAACCCGCCGCCCGCGGCGAGCAGCCACCCGCCGGCCGCGGCCGGGACGACGGCGCCGACGGTGTCCCCGCCGCGGAGGGCCGGCCCGCTCTCGGTGAGGGTGCCGTCGGCCCCCACCGCGGCCCGCCGGACGAGCCCGGCGGGGATGTCCACCCAGAGCAGCTCACCGCGCTCGGCGTCCCACGTCGGTCCCTCGCCGTGGTCGGCGGGGGAGAGGGCGGCCGGGACGCCGGTCAGCGTGCGCACGGACCCATCGTGCGGGCCGCCGGTGCGGGTGCGCGCGGTGACCCGCGTGGCCGCACACCGGAGCCGTCGGCGTCCCGAGGTCTGGGACGGGACACGCACGCGTCACACGGACCGCAGATACTCGGGCCGTGTCAGAAGCCACCGTCGACGTCGCCGACCTGCGCCACCACGGGGCGGACGAGGGGGACGCCGCCGACGCCCCGCTGCGGGACGACATCCGGCTGCTGGGCCGCGTCCTCGGCGACGTGATCGGTGAGCAGTCCGGCGACGACGTCCTCGAGCTGGTGGAGTCCACCCGCGTCGAGGCGTTCCGGGTGCGCCGTTCCGAGGTCGACCGCGCCGAGCTCGCCGGCCGGCTCGCGGACCTCGACATCCGGTCGGCCAACCACGTGATCCGCGCCTTCAGCCACTTCTCGCTGCTGGCCAACCTCGCCGAGGACATGCACCACGAGCGCCGCCGTCGCTTCCACCGGCGTGAGGGCTCACCGCCGCAGAAGGGCAGCCTGGCGGCCACCTTCGCCCTGCTCGACGCCGAGCGGCTGGATCCCGACGTCGTCGCCCGCGAGCTCGCCGGCGCGCTGGTGAGCCCGGTGGTCACCGCCCACCCCACCGAGGTCCGCCGCAAGACCGTCTCCCGCGTGCAGCGGCAGGTCACCGAGCTCATCCGCCGTCGCGACCTGTCCGCCCCCGGCGCGGCCGAGGACGCGGAGTGGGCGGCGCAGCTGCAGCGGGCGGTGCTGACGCTGTGGCAGACCGCCCTGCTGCGGCTGTCGCGGCTGCGGCTGGCCGACGAGATCGACGAGGCGCTGCGCTACTACGAGCTGTCGCTGTTCGAGGTGGTCCCGGCGATCAACGCCGAGCTGCGCCGCGCGCTGCAGGAGCGCTGGCCGCACGCCGGCCTGCTGTCCCGGCCCGTGCTGCTGCCCGGCTCGTGGATCGGTGGCGACCGCGACGGCAACCCGTTCGTCACCGCCGACGCGGTCCGCCGCGCCAGCACGCGGCAGGCCGAGACGGCGCTGGGGCACCACCTCGCCGAGCTGCTGGTGCTGCACGACGAGCTGTCGATGTCCGACCGGCTGGTCACCCCCACCGCGGCGCTGTACCACCTCGCCGAGGCATCCCGCGACGACTCCCCGTTCCGCGCCGACGAGCCCTACCGCCGGGCCCTCTACGGCCTCCACGCCCGGCTGGCGGCCACCGCGCAGCGGGTGCTCGGCTCGGTCCCGGGGCCGCCGCCGCACCACGAGCTGGAGCCCTACGACACCCCTGACGAGCTGCTCGCGGACCTCGCGACCGTCGACGCGTCGCTGCGCAGCCACGGTGCCGGCGCACTGGCCGACGACCGGCTGGCCCGGCTACGGGAGAGCGTCGAGGTGTTCGGCTTCCACCTGTGCGGGCTGGACATGCGGCAGAACTCCGCCGTCCACGAGGAGGTACTCGCCGAGCTGCTCGCCTGGGCCGGCGTGTGTCCCGACTACACCGCCCTCGACGAGCAGGACCGGGTGGCGCTGCTGGTCGGGGAGCTGCGGCTGCGTCGCCCGCTGGTCCGGCTCGACGCGGAGCTCTCCGAGACCGCTCGCGGCGAGCTGGACGTGCTGGTCGCCGCCGCCGAGCAGGTCCGGACGCTGGGCCCGCAGGCGATCCCGAACTACGTCATCAGCATGTGCGAGTCGGTGAGCGACGTCCTGGAGGTCGCCGTCCTGCTCAAGGAGGTCGGCCTGCTGGACCCCGATGGGGAGGACGGCCCCACCTGCCCGGTCGGCATCTCGCCGCTGTTCGAGACCATCGAGGACCTCCAGCGCGCCGGGGAGACGATGTCCGCCGTCCTCGAAGAGCCGCTCTACCGGGCGTTGCTGGCCAACCGGGGTGACGTGCAGGAGGTCATGCTCGGCTACTCCGACAGCAACAAGGACGGCGGCTACCTCGCCGCCAACTGGGCGCTGTACCGGGCCGAGCAGGCGCTGGTGGACGTCGCCCGGCAGGAGGGCATCCGCCTGCGGCTGTTCCACGGCCGCGGTGGCACCGTCGGCCGTGGTGGCGGACCCAGCTACGACGCGATCCGGGCCCAGCCGCCGGGTGCGGTCGCCGGTGCGCTGCGGATCACCGAGCAGGGAGAGGTGATCGCCGCCAAGTACGCCGACCCCGACCTCGCCCGACGCAACCTGGAGGCGATGGTCGCGGCCACCCTGGAGGCGAGCCTGCTGGACGTCGAGGGCCTGGGCGACGTGGCGGAGGACGCGTACACGCTGCTCGACGACCTCGCCGACCGCGCGCAGGCCGCCTACCGCGCGCTGGTGCACGAGACGCCCGGCTTCGTCGAGTGGTTCCGCGCCGCGACGCCGATCGGCGAGCTCGCGGAGCTGAACATCGGCAGCCGCCCGCCGTCCCGCAAGGCCGGGGACTCCATCGCGGACCTGCGCGCGATCCCGTGGGTGTTCAGCTGGTCGCAGGCCCGGATCATGCTGCCCGGCTGGTACGGCACCGGCACCGCACTGGACGGCTGGATCGAGGACGGCGACCCCGCCGAACGGCTGGCCCGCCTCCAGGAGCTGCACCGCCGCTGGCCGTTCTTCCGCACGGTGCTGTCCAACATGGGCATGGTGCTGGCCAAGACCGACCTCGGCCTGGCCGCCCGCTACGCCGAGCTGGTGCCCGACGCCGACCTGCGCTCGCGCGTGTTCGACCAGGTCACCGCCGAGCACGAGCGCACCTGCCGGGTGCTGCTGGCGGTCACCGGCGACGACCACCTGCTGGCCGACAACCCCTCGCTGGCGCGCTCGATCCGCAACCGCTTCCCCTACCTGGAGCCGCTGCACCACCTGCAGGTCGAGATGCTGCGGCGGCGCCGGAGCGGGGACGACGACGAGCTGGTCCGCCGCAACATCCAGCTGACCATCAACGGCATCGCCACGGCCCTGCGCAACAGTGGCTGAGCGGATCGCGACGCCCGTGGCGGCGGGGCAGCCGGATCTGCGGGCGGCGACGACCGGTGCGCAGGTGCGTGCGGCGGCGGCCCGGATGGGCGTCTCGCCGAACGCACTGGCCCCGGCGCTGCTGGACCCCAACGCCCGGGTGCTGGTGGGGGACGCCGGTTGCGCGCACCTGCGGCGGCAGTGGAACCCGGACGGCACGCCGGAGGTCGTCGTGCTCCCGTCGCCCGGCATCGACCTGACCCGCCCGGAGATCCTGGCCGCCGCGGCGGGGTGGGGGTGCGAGCGGGTCCGCCACAAGTTCGACGACCGCTCCGTGTCCGTGCCCGCCCCCGCGGAGGACGCGCCGCTGACCGTCCGGTTCCGGCACCTGGCGGCGCTGGCGGCCAGCCGCGTGGAGATCGCCGTCGCGCTGGCCCGCGACGACGCCGGCGACACCGTCAAGGCCGACGGCAGCCTCTCGCTGGCCGCCGACGACGCCGCCGACCGGGCCGCGGTGGCGGTGCTCGGCCTACTCGGGGTGCCGATCCTGAGCGAGGAACGCCCCGACCGCACGGTGCGCGACAGCGAGCCGTGGGTGGTGCTGGACCCGCTCGACGGCACCGGCAACTTCCGGGCCGGCGTCCCGCCGTGGGCGTTCTCCGCCGCGCTCGTCCAGCACGGCCGCCCGCTGGCCGGGGTCGTCGTCGACATCTCCTCCGGCCGCCGCTGGGAGGGCGCGGCGGGCGCGGGCGCCTGGCGCGACGGCACACCGGTACGGGCGCGGGAGGGGACGACGGTCATCGTCCCCTCGGCGCCGGCGGGTGACGCGGTGCGCGTCCCGCCGTCGGCCCGCCGGATCCGCGTCACCGGCTGCACCGCCGTCGAGCTGTGCCTGGTCGCCGACGGCTCGGCCGCCGCCTGGCACGACGTCGACCGCGGCGGCACGCACGTGCACGACGTCGCGGGCGGGCTGGCCGTGCTCGCCGCCGCCGGCGGCGTCGCACTGACCCCCGACGGCGAGCCGCTGCTGCTGCGCCCCGACACCGAGACGCTCATCCGGCTGGTCGCGGCCGGCTCCGCCGGCACCGCCCGGGAGCTGCTCCGCGGCGTGGGCTGACCCCTCCGCGGTGGCGGCGGCCCTCAGCCGGCGCGCGCGGCGGCCTCCCGCACCGCGGCGAGCAGGGCGTCCCACTCGTGCAGGGTGGTGCGGGCCCGGCCGCGGGTGGCGCCGAGCGCCACCTCGGCGGCGTCGATGGCCCGCCAGTCCGACAGCAGAACCGGATCCGCCCCCCGGGCGCGCAGCTCCGACACCAGGTCGTCGACACCACCGCGGCCGGGGCGGACCACGCCGGCGGCGACGTCCTCGAGCAGCACGGCGATCGTCTCCCGGGCGTCGTGTTTGTTGGTGCCGACGACGCCGGTCGGCCCGCGCTTGATCCAGCCGGCCACGTACTCGCCGGGCGCCGGCCGCCCGTCGCGCAGCACCCGGCCGCCCTCGTTGGGCACCACGCCGCGGCGCTCGTCGAGCGGCAGCTCCGGCAGGCCGCTGCCGCGGTAGCCGACCGAGCGCACCACGAGGTCGGCCGGCAGCACCTCCACCTCGCCGGTGCCCGAGGCGCGGCCGTCCTCGTCGACGACGGTGCGCTCCACCTCGATGCCGGTCACCCGGTCGGTGCCGAGCACCCGCACGGGCCGGGAGTAGAAGCGCAGCCGCACCGGGGTCCGGCCCGCCTCCAGCGCGTGCCCGGCCCACTCGTGCAGCACCGCGAGGTTGCGGTGCACGACCCGGTCGGCGTCGGCCCGTTCCTGCGCGGCGGGGTCCAGCTCGAGGTCGGCCGGGTCGACCAGCACCGTGGCCCCCGCCAGCTCGTCGAGCTCGCGCAGCTCCTGGGTGGTGAAGGTGGCGTGCGCCGGGCCACGGCGGCCCAGGACGGTGACCGATCGCACCGGCGCTGCCGCGAGGGCGTCGAGCACGTGCTGGGGCATGTCGGTGGGCTCGAGCTCCTCGGGCGTCCGGGCCAGGACCCGGGCGACGTCGAGGGCCACGTTGCCCACGCCGATCACCACGACCGACCGCGCCCCGGCCAGCGCCGCCTCCACCTTGGGGCGGTCGGCGTCGGGGTGCCCGGTGTACCAGGCGACCAGTTCGGTCGCGGCGAGGCTGCCGGGCAGCTCCTCGCCGGGGATGGCCAGCTGCCGGTCCAGCGCCGCCCCGTAGGTGTAGACGACGGCGTCGACCGCGCCGTGCAGCTCCGCGCAGGAGAGGTCCCGGCCGATCTCCACGTTGCCGACGAACCGCACCCGCGGGTGGTCCAGGGCACGGTGCAGGGTGTCGCGGATGGCCCGCATCTTCGGGTGGTCCGGGGCGATGCCGTGCCGGACCAGGCCGAAGGGGGTGGGCAGCCGGTCGATCAGGTCGACGGCGACCGGGACCTCCTGCTGCCGGGTCAGCGCCTCGGCGGCGTAGATGCCGGCCGGACCCGCGCCGACGACGGCCACCCGCAGGGGCGGCACCGTGGACGGGGGACCGGGGTCTTCGTCGACCGACACGACAGGCATCCTGTCCCGCACGGAGGGTGGTGCACCAGGCATCCGTCCCCGTTCCCCCGAGGAGCAGCCCGTGGCCGTCATCGTCGTCGCGACCATCACGCCCCAGCCCGAGCACGCCGACGCCGTCCGGGAGGCCGTGCTGACCGCGATCCCGCAGGTGCACGACGAGCCCGGGTGCCAGCGTTACGCGCTGCACGCGGGTCAGGACGGCCGGCTGGTGATGATCGAGCAGTGGGAGAGCCCCGAGGCGCTCGCCGCCCACGGCAAGGGTGAGCCGTTCAGCGCGCTGAGCCGCGCCCTGGAGGGCAAGCTCGCCGGTGCCCCGGAGCTGCAGGTGCTGACCGCCGTCCCGGCGGGGGACCAGGCGAAGGGTGCCATCTAGGCGCAGGCGTGGTCGTGGTCCAGCCCGTCGGTGACGTACTGGGTGAGGACCACCTCGCCCCCCTCGGTGAGCGGGGCGCGCCGGCAGGCGGCCTCCGCCCCGGCGCGGGTGGTCGAGCCGGCCAGCCAGCTGTCGAGGTCGTGCAGCGCGCTCCTCGCCGGGACGTCGCCGACGATCAGGCCCCACTGGCGGCCGGTCGAGTACAGCCCGACCTCGGCGCCCCGGTCGGTGAGGTAGGCGGTCATGCCCTCCAGCGCCGCGCGGTTGCGGTCGCGAGCAGCGTCGGAGCCGTACTGCCAGGTGTTCATCGTCTCGACGTCGAGCCACCAGCGGTGCCGCGCCGGGTCGGCGTCGACCCCCGCCTCCTGGGCCGCCGGGACGAAGAACGCCTCGACCGACACGTAGACGCGCAGCCACCCGTACTGCCAGGAGCAGGCGGTGCTGTTGCCGCCCTCGCAGCGGCCGTACGGCGTGGTGCCGCGCAGCGGCCAGGTGTGCAGGACGTCGATGAACTGGCCGGGGTTGGCCGTGTTGACGTACAGCTGCAGCCGCGGCTGGCCGGCCACCGTCCCGGACGCCTCCGAAGCCCAGGCCAGCTGCTCGGCCAGGCACGGGTTGGGCCGGGTGGCCAGCCCGCCGTTGACGCCGACGATGCCGAAGGCGTGGTCGGTCGGGAGCTCTTCGTCGCACTGCGGGTGCGAGACGTCGTAGCCCACCTCGGACGCGTCGTCGCCGGTGGACGCCGCGGCCGCCGGCAGCCCGAGGGCCAGCGCCGCGCAGGCCAGCACGGCGGCGACCAGAGCGCGCGCCGTACGGGACATCCTGCCACCATAGGCGCGCCCGTGACGGCGGTCACTCACCCCGGGGGGGCACCCGCGGAGGGTCACGCGGCCTGGCAGGCGGGGCACCAGTGCAGGTTGCGGCCGACCATCGGCTCGGTGCGGACCCCGGTCCCGCAGATGCGACAGGGCAGGCCGGTCCGGCGGTACACGTAGTGCGCGTCCTCCCGCACGACCGCGCCGCGCCGGCGGGTGCGGTCCTCCGGCCGGGTGGTCACGATGCGGCCCATCCGGACCCCGGCCCGCATGAGCACCACCAGGTCGGCCCACATCCGCGCCCACAGCTCGGCGTCGACGGCCCGGCCGGGGCGGAACGGCGAGACCCGGTGCCGGAACAGCAGCTCGGCCCGGTACACGTTGCCGACGCCGGCCAGCACCGACTGGTCCATCAGCAGCGCACCGATCGCGGTGCGGCTGCCGGAGATCCGCCGGTGGGCGAGCATGCCGTCGGTGCGCGGCCGCAGCGGGTCGGGGCCGAGGCGGTCCAGGATCCGGTCCACCTCGGGCGCGGTCAGCACCTCGCAGGCGGTCGCGCCGCGCAGGTCGGTCCAGACGCCGAGGCCGTCGGGTCCTCGCCCTCCCAGCGCATCCGGAGGGCGCCCCGCGGCGCCGGCGGGACGCCGGTGCCCGACGTGTAGCTGCCGTACAGCCCCAGGTGCACGTGCAGCGTGTCGGGGCCGAAGCAGGCGAACAGGTGCTTGCCGTAGGAGGTCACCTCGTCGAGCACCCGCCCGTCCAGCAGCGCCGCGCCCGCGGCGAAGCGGCCCTGGGGGCTGGTCACGTGCACCGGGCGGCCGGCGAAGACGAGCGACTGGTCGCGGGCCAGCCGGAACAGGGTGTGCCCCTCAGGCACGGGCGCCTCGACCGCTCATGTCCCCAGCTTCGCCGCTGAGCAGCGCCTCCGCCACGACGGCCGCGTGACACCGGTGACACCGGGGTGGCGCCGTCCCGCCCATCCGGCCCGCGCCGCGCCGCTCAGCGCGTCCTGACGGGGTGGTGCGGGCCGTCGCCCGACGCGCGTCCCCTGCCCCGTGGCGCTGCCCGCTGCGCCGCTCGTGTGGTGACGATGGACGGGCCCTGGTCGTTCTGCGGCGGTGGTTCGCGCTGCAGCCGGAGCAGGGCGGCCGACCGTGGTGTCCGAGGAGAGGACGGCGATGGGCGAGAAGAGCAGCACGCACGTCCCCGTGACCTACGACCGCTGCGAGCACATCAGGGGGCCCTTCTACCACGGGACGAGGTCCGCGCTCCAGGCCGGCGACGAGCTGGTCCCCGGCTACGGCTCGAACTTCCAGGAGGGCCGGGTGTCGAACCACATCTACTTCACCGCGCTCGTGGACACAGCCGCCTGGGGTGCGGAGCTGGCGACCGCGCTGGCCGGGAGCGGGGAGCGGGGACGCATCTACGTCGTGGAGCCACTGGGGCCCTTCGAGGACGACCCCAACGTGACCGACAAGAGGTTCCCCGGCAACCCCACGCAGTCCTACCGCACCCGCCATCCGCTGCGCGTCGTCGGCGAGGTGGACGGCTGGGAGGGCCACGACCCGGAGGTCCTGAAGGGGATGCTGGACCACCTGGCACTGCTCCGGGAGCAGGGACTGGACGTCATCGAGGACTAGGGACTGGCGCGCAGTCGCGCGTAGCGGTCCAGGGCCACGCGACGTTCCTCGGCGTGGTCGACGATCGGCAGCGGGTACCCGTCGGGGACGCCGTCCGGCGCCAGCCAGGGCTCGTGCACGTACCGGGCGGGGACGTCACGCAGCTCGGGCACCCAGCGGCGCACGTAGGCGCCGTCCGGGTCGAACTGCTTGCCCTGGCGGGTGGGGTTGAAGACGCGGTGGTACGGGGAGGCGTCGGTGCCCGTGCCGGCCACCCACTGCCAGCCGTGGTTGTTGCTGGCGAGGTCGCCGTCGACCAGGCGGGCGAGGAAGTGGCGGGCCCCGCGCCACCAGTCGACGTGGAGGTCCTTGACGAGGAACGACGCCACGACCATGCGCACCCGGTTGTGCACCCAGGCCTCGCCGACCAGCTGCCGCATCCCGGCGTCCACGATCGGGTAGCCGGTACGGCCCGCCGCCCAGGCGGCGAACCGCTCGTCGGCGTCCGGACCGGTGTCGTAGGCGATGGCGCGCATCCGCTGGTCGAACGCCTCCCTGTGCGTCTCCGGCCGGTGCCACAGGACGTCGGCGTAGAACTCCCGCCAGGCCAGCTCCGTCCGGTAGCTCTCGGCCGACGCGTCCTCGATGCCGGCCAGGTCGGCCAGCAGCGTGCGCGGGTGCAGGCACCCGTACTTCAGGTACGCCGACACCCGGCTGGTGCCCTCGGTGCCCGGGGTGTTGCGGGTGTCCCGGTAGCCGGCCAGCCGCTCGTCGAGGAACCGCCGCCACGCGGCCCGGGCGGCGGCCTCCCCGGCTGGGGGCAGCCGGACGCCGTCCAGCGGCGCCTGCTGCGGCGGGACGTCGGAGCGGACACCGGTGCACCAGGCGACCGAGCGGGGGCGCGGGGCCGGGGCGCGCCAGCCGTGCGCCCGCCAGGCCCGCGCGAAGGGGGAGAACACCCGGAACGGGGTCCCGTCGCCCTTGGTGACGCGGCCCGGGGTGACGGCGTACGGGGAGCCGGTGCGCACCAGCGGCACCTCGCCGAGGGCGCGTTCCACCGCGGCGTCCCGCTGCCGGCCGTAGGGGCCGGCGTCGGCCGAGACGTGCACGGTCTCGGCGCCGGCCTCGCGCGCCAGCGCCGGGATCACCCGAGCCGGGTGGCCGGAGCGCAGCACGAGGGCGCCGTCGACCGCTGCGTCCAGGTCGCGGAGGCAGTCGAGCAGGAAGCAGCGGCGCGCCGCGCCCGCGGGGTCCCACAGCCGCGGGTCGACCACGAAGACCGGGAGGACGGCGCCGTCGGGGCCGGCCGCGTCCCGCGCGGCCAGCAACGCCGGGTGGTCGGCGAGTCGCAGGTCGCGACGGAACCACAGCAGCGCGATCGGCACCCGCGCCAGGGTAGGGAGCCGGGAACGGCCCCGCAGGTCAGCGGTCGGCCGTCTCCAAGCCGAAGTGCGGGCGCTCCTCCTCGGCCACCAGGTCGAGCTCCTCGGGGTGCTGCTGGATGTAGTGGCGGACGAAGGAGCAGTAGGGGAGCACGTACAGGCCGCGCTCACGCGCAGCGGCGAGGACCCCGGCCACCAGCACCTTGCCGATGCCCCGGCCGCCGACGGAGGGGTCCACCTCGGTGTGCGGCAGCGCCATGGTGCCGCCCTCGACGTGGTAGCTCGCCAGCCCGACGACCCGGTCGCCGAGCAGCACCTCGAAACGCCCCCGATCGGGGACGTCGACCACGCTCGTCTCCATGCTCGTGTTCCACCTCCGCTCGCCCCGGCGCCGTTGCCGGAGTTCGACATGCGTACTGGAACGGTAACGCCTCGGAGCCCCCGGTGGTCCCGCCGCGCCGGGCGGACCCCCTCCTCCGCGGGCCCGGTTCGCCACCGACCGTGGCCGGTCAGGGACGCGGGTTGGTCCGCGTCCACCCCCGCTCGTCCCGCCGGGCGCCCTGGGCCGCCCGGCAGCGGCGACACACCGCCTGCACGCCCTCGGCGTGCCGACCGGACTCCGGCTGGACGTCCGCCCAGCCGACGTGCGGGAAGCGGGTCAGCCGCGACCTGCTCAGCGACAGGCCGCACGCCGTCTCGTTCCGCCCGCGCTCCCAGGCGTGGACCTCACCGGCCGGGTAGCGGATGCCGTCGTCGGGGTCGGTCCACTGGTCGCCGGCCGCGACCGTCGCGTTGCGCACTCCCATGGCTGTCCCGTACCCACCGGCGCGCCGTCCACCGGTCGAGCCCGGGTTGCCGGTCATCGGCAGGGTCGGGCGGTGCGAGTTGGCCGACGTCCGCCCTGGTCCCACGGGGAGGGCGGCGGCATGGTGGGGACACGGCCTCCGGCGGGGCGCGTGGCAGGGCACCGCCGCAGGCCGCGGCCGTCGTCCGGACGGCCGCGGGGACCACCGGGCCGGGGCGTCAGCGTCGCCGTCCCGCCCCGGTGGTCCCCGCCTCCGGTTCCTCGGCGCGTCCCGCCTCGCGGGGCGCGCCTCTCTCGTTCCGTCCAGGAGGACACCATGTCCACGCTCGCCACCGTCCCGACCACCGCCGCACCGGAGGCGCCGTTCGCGTCGTTCCGGGCCCTGCTCGAGACCCAGCGGGCGGACTGTGTCGGCCAGCGTGACCTCGCCCTGGCCGAGACGGCGACCTCGCTGCCGGACCCGGTCGCGATGAGCCGGGCCGCCAGCCTGCTGCGCACGATCGAGGAGATCGACGCGGCGCTGGCCCGGATCGACGCGGGTTCCTACGGGACCTGCGTGCACTGCGGGAACGCCATCCCCACCGAGCGGCTGGAGTTCCGCCCGTTCGCCGCCGCCTGTGTGACCTGCCAGCAGATGCGCTGAACTGTCCCGGTGCACCTCACGTCCGCTCCCGACACCCGACACCGGACGCCGGCCGTCGGGCACCCCGGGCCGGTGAGCGGCGGACCCCGGCCGCCGCTGCCGATGCGGCTGGCAGCGGCGGCCTACCGGTTCCGGGAGAGCCTGTTCCTCCTCCCCGCGCTGATCGTGCTCGGCGGGATCGGCCTGGCCGAGGCCGCAGGTGCGGTCGACCGGGCCATGGGGCGGGAGGCCGGCATCCCGCTGACCCTGACGATGCACAGCAGCACCGCCACGTGGCTGCTCAGCACGGTGGCCGGGGCGATGATCACCACGGCCGGCGTCGTCTTCTCCCTGACGGTGGTGAGCCTGCAGCTGGCCAGCAGCCAGTTCTCCCCGCGGGTGATGCGGTCGTTCATCCGCGACCGGCTCAGCCAGGTCGTGATCGGCCTGCTGATCGCCACGTTCGTCTACTGCGTGCTCATCCTGCGCCAGGTCGACGCCGAGACCGCCGGGCCGGCGCCACGGGTGTCGGTGACCCTGGCCGTGCTGCTCACCGTGGTCACGGTCCTGCTGATCGTCGCGCACCTGGACCACCTCGCCCACGGCCTGCAGGTCGGCGAGGTGGTCCGGAGCATCACGGGTGAGGGCGAGGAGGTCCTGGCCGCGGCGCTGCGCGCATCGAGGACCGAGCGGCCGGCCGGGGCGCGCACCCCGCACGAGGGTGGACCGGTGCTGACCGTGCCGGCGCCCCGCGACGGCTGGGTCACCCAGGCGCCCGGCGACCGGATGCTGGCCGCGCTCCCGGCCGGGACGACGGTGCGGCTGGAGACGCGGCCGGGCGCCTACATCCACGAGGGGGAGCCGCTGGTCACCCTGTGGCCGGTGCCGACCGAGCCGGACGCCGTCGTGCGCCGGCTGTCGGCCACGGTGCTCATCGCCGACACGCGGACCATGCAGTACGACGTCGACTTCGCCCTCCGGCAGCTGGTGGACATCGGTCTGCGCGCGCTGAGCTCGGCGATCAACGACCCCACCACCGCGGTGGAGGTGACCCTGCGGGTGGGCAGCCTGCTGCGGCGGCTGCTGGTCGCCGACGCGCCGGTGGAGGCGGTCGCCGGGCCGGCCGGCCGGCTGCTGCTGCGGCCCTGGCAGCTGTCGCCGGAGGAGTACGTCGGGCACGGGTTCGACCAGCTGCGCCAGGCGGCCCCGGCCCAGCCGCAGGTCGCCGCGGCGCTGCTGCGGGTGCTGCGCATGCTCATCGCCCACGTGGAGGCGGCCGGGCGGCCGGAGCACGTGCCGGCGCTGCGCCGCCAGATCGAGCTCCTGCTCGACGCCCTCCGCGCCGCCCCCGGCCTGCACCTGGCCGACCTCGCCCGGCTCGAGGCGATCGGCACCGACGCCGACCCGGCCGACCACAGCGGCCGCTGGCCGGGCACCTGACCGGC
Source organism: Geodermatophilus sabuli (assembly GCF_900215145.1). Lineage (GTDB taxonomy): Bacteria > Actinomycetota > Actinomycetes > Mycobacteriales > Geodermatophilaceae > Geodermatophilus > Geodermatophilus sabuli. The sequence goes on from NZ_OBDO01000005.1 coordinate 320,590, forward strand.
CGGCGCGCGTCGTCGCGCCGACGCCGGACCGTGCGGGTCAGTCCGCCGCGGGGCGGTCCCGGTCGTGCTGCGTGCCCGACCTCGCCCGTCGCGGCCAGTGGTGCCACAGCAGCCAGCCGAGTGCCGTGACGACGCCGAGCGCGACGCCGGCGAGCACCGCGCCGAAGAGCACCAGCATGATCGCGCTCCAGAGGCCCGCGACCGCGGCGGCGGGCATGTCGTCGATGCCGGAGAGGTCCCCGGTGCGCTGCCAGGCCGGCGGCCCGCCGCGCCGGACCGGCTCCTCGACCTCCTCGGCGTAGTACCGCGCGATGTCGTCCCAGATCTGCTGCTCGTGGTCCTTGAGCACGCCACACCTCCTGCTCGACCCCGACCATGCCCGTGCCGGCGGGCGGAACCCAGGGCCGGAGCCGGTCAGCTCGGGTGCGCCCGTCTTGCCGGTCGTCGGCAACCGGGGTTCAGTTCAGCCAGCGGCCGGCGAGATCGTCACGGTCGAGAGCGGTCGAGAGCGGTCGAGAGCGGCCGGGAGCGGCCGTTGGCACCGGAGCGGCCGTCGCGGCCGGGGCCGAGGAGGACGGATGGCGCGCAGCGGACTCCCCGGCCGGCCGGGGGTCCCGTCGGTGTCCGACGACTGGCTGGACACGGTCGCCGGCGCGGCGGCGGCGGCCTGCCAGGCCCCGGTCGACCTGCTCGGCGAGTACCTGGCGCTGCTGGCCGGCGCCGCCATCAACGGGCGCCGTCCCGACCCGTGGGAGCTGGACGCGGTCCGCGAGCTGGGCCGCCGCGCGGCCGCCCAGGGGGTGAGCGCACGTCGCGCGGTCGACCTCTACCTGTCCGCGGCCTGGCGGTTGTGGCGGCAGCTGCCCGTGGTCTCGCGGTCGGCTGACCCGGAGAAGGTCCGCGCCGCCGCCGAGGCGGTCCTGCGCGTGCTCGACGACGCGATCGGCGTGCTGGTCGACGGCCACCAGTCCGAGCGGCGGGACATGATCCGCTCCGAGGAGGCGCTCCGGCGGGAGTTCGTCGACGACCTGCTGCGCGGCGACGCCGACGTGTCTGGGATGGTCGAGCGCGCCGAGCCGTTCGGCATCGACCTGGGCAAGTCCCACCACGTGGCGCTCGCCGCGCGCCGAGACGGCCGGGGCGCGATCGACCGGGCGGCCACCGTGCTGGAGCGGGTGGTCGTCGACCGGTTCGGTGACCGGGACGTGCTGGTCGCGACCAAGGACGGCCGCGTGGTCGTCGTCGTCCCGGCGCGGCCTCCCGCCGCGGCGGGCTCCTCGGCGGCGTCGGCCGACATCGGTGCCCTCATCCACGGGGAGCTCAGCCGGCTGCGGGGCGGTCAGCGCTGGCAGGTCGCCGCCGGGCGGGCGTTCCCGGGCGTCTACGGCGTGGCGAAGTCCTACGAGGAGTGCCGGGAGAGTCTGGCGTTCGCCGAGCGGCTGGGCCTGGCCTCCGACGTCGTCCACGCCCGTGACCTGCTCGTCTACCGGGTGCTGGCGCGCGACCAGGCGGCGATCGTCGACCTCGTCCGCGACGTCCTGGGGCCGCTGGACCAGGTCCGCGGCGGCGCCGGGGTGCTGCTGGACACGCTGCAGGGGTACTTCGACGCCGGTGACGTCGCGACCGAGGCCGCGCGCCGGCTGCACGTCTCGGTCCGCACGGTCACCTACCGGCTGGCCCGGGTCGCCCAGCTCACCGGGCACAGCGTCGCCCGGCCGGACCAGCGGTTCGCCCTCCAGGCCGCTGTCCTCGGCGCCCGCCTGCTGGAGTGGCCCGGGAAGCCGCTGCCGGTCGAGCCGTGAACCGGCGCTCCACCGAACGGCAGCAGGCCCAGTCACCACATCGATAGATCCCCCGTGCGGGAGATCTCCAGTGCGGGCCTCCAGCGGCGAACCGGCGTCCCGACGGCTGCCCGGTCCCGGGCCCGGGTAGCCGTCTGTCAGTCCGGCGCGGCGGTCAGCATCCGCAGTCGCAGGTCTCGTCGCAACAGTCGGAACCGCAAGCACACGTCAGCTCGAGCATGGGAAGTCACCTCCCTCCGCGGGCAGGCACCAGGTGCCGGGGCTCGGTGGGGGGCAGGAGGCGTTGGGCAGGGCGTCGGCCATGGCCGCCATCTCGGCACGCAGGGCCGTCAGTCGGGCGATCTCGGCATCGACCTCGGCGAGGCGCCGGCGGAGCAGGTCCTCGGCGGGCTCGCAAGGACAGGTGCCGGTGTCGCGGACGGTCAGCAGCGTGCGGATGTCGGCCAGGCGCAGGCCGAGGCGCTGCGCGCCCTGGATGAACCTCAGCCGGTCGAGCGCGCCGGTGTCGTAGCTGCGGTAGCCCGCGGCCGTGCGCTCGGGCGCCGGCAGCAGACCGGCCCGCTCGTAGTAGCGGATGGTGTCCGGCCGCACTCCGGCGGCAGTCGCCAGCTCCGCGACCCGCAGTCCCCGTGCCGCCGTGGTGGTCATGTGGCGGACGCTAGACCTTGGACCGTGGTCCAAGGTCAACCCGCGAGTCGACCATCCCGAGCAGAAGGCGTCGGCGCCCTCGGGGGTGTTGTTGAGGGCCAGTAGGGCGAAGGCGTCGAGAACGATCTCTTGCCGGTCGAGCCGTCCTCGCGTGGGCGGGATGGACCTCTACCTCGCCGACCCCGACGGGCCGACCGCCGTCGATGTTCCAACGTGCGCTCCATCGCCTGACCAGCGCGGCACCTTGAAGGGCGCCTCGGACTGCTTCGGAGGAACCGGGCGCCCTTCGCCATCCGGGCTGTGTCCGCTCCGGCGTGGCAGTCACAAACAGGACGGCCAGGCGCTGACTTCCGTGGCGTGCCTGCGAGCCACAGCGCCCGTGACCACCCGTGACCAGTTACGGGGTGCGGAACATGATGGCGGCGACGGCCCGGGCGGCGGCTTGTGGGTCGTCGCCGAGGCCGGGGGGGAGGGCGTGGTTGAGCCACAGGGTGGCGAAGCCGTGGACGAGGGACCAAGCTGCGATGCCGGCGAGGGGGATGTCGGGTCCGCGGCGGGTGGCGGTGACGGAGCGGACTCCGCCGTAGAGGGCATCGGCGGCACGTTGCCGCGCGGCCGCCACGGCGGGGTCGTCGGGGTGGTAGAGGTCCGGGCGGAACATGACCTCGAAGTGGGCGCGGTGGTCGACTGCGAAGCGCACGTAGGCCACCCCGACGTCGAGGAAGTCCGCGGTGCGCTGCTGGGCGGCGGTGAGGGTGTCCGCCAGCAGGTTGTAGCCCTCGGCGGCCACGGCGGTTAGGAGGCCGGCCTTGTCCCCGAAGTGGTGCGCCGGCGCGGCGTGGGACACCCCGGCGCGGCGGGCCAGGTCGCGCAGGCTCAGGCGGGCCGGGCCTGACTCGGTGAGGGCGTCGACTGCGGCCGCCAGGACGGCCTGGCGCAGGTCGCCGTGGTGGTAGGGGCGGTCGGGCGGCATGAGTTCCACCGTACCGGGAATCTAGGCATTGACAAGTTGGGCCCACAGGAGCATCTTGTCGATGACAAGACCGGCTGGTCTGTCTGGCTCCTCCAGGAGGTTCGCGATGACTCCACTGATCGTCCTCGTCGTCGTCACGGGAGCGCTGCGTGCGGCGGGAGCCGCGGGGGTGCGTCGGCTGCAGAGCTGGCCGAGTGCACTGCGCGGCGGCCTGGCGGCCATGTTCGTCGTGACCGGCGTATCGCACTTCGTCGGGATGCGCGAGGACCTGATCAGCATGGTCCCGCCCGCGCTCCCGAAACCGGGCCTGCTCGTCAGCATCACCGGCGTGCTGGAACTGGCCGGCGCCGCCGGGCTGCTGTGGCGGCGGACCGCGCCGTGGGCCGCCGGCGGACTGAGCGTCCTGCTGGTGGCGATGTTCCCGGCGAACGTCTACGCCGCGCTCGAGGGGCTCACGCTCAGCGGCGCTCCCGCGATGGCCCTGCTCCCGCGGACCCTGCTGCAGGTGGTGTTCCTGGCCGCGACCCTCACGGTCCTGGCCTCGCACCTGCGGGAACGCAGGACGGCCCGCTTCGCCGGCGCACTCGCCGGGGGATGCACGGTGACCAGGACGTAGGAGGTGCCCGTCATGAACACCACGATCGGTACACCCACCGGCCGACACACCCGTAACGAAGGAATCAGCGCCATGTCCGTCGATCCGAGCGTCCGCGTCGGTGATGCCGAACGCGAGCACGTGGTCGCCGCCCTCGGCCAGCACCTTTCGGTCGGCCGCCTCGCGATGAACGAGTTCGAGAGCCGGCTCGACACCGTCTACGCAGCCAGGACCCGCGGCGAGCTCGACGCCGTGCTGGCCGACCTACCGACGACCGCACCGCCACCACCACATCCGCCACCACCTCGGCTGGTTCCCTCAGCGGGGAGGCTGTGGACGCCGTGGGCACTGGCCGGCGGGATCAGCCTGCTGATCTGGGTCACGACGTCGTTCGCCCAGGGTCATCCCGGCTACTTCTGGCCGATCTGGGTGATCGGTCCCTGGGGTGTGGTTCTCCTGGCACAGGCAGCAACGGCCCGCCCCCGGCTATCGATCCGGTCGACCCTCGACCACGCCGAACTCGGCCGGCAGGTGCCACCAGGCGCAGCCGGTGGTCAGCACGTCGACGATCGCGGTGAACACCGCCCGGTCCTCGACGTGCCGGGTGCCGCCGCCCTGCGGGCGCTCCGGCTGCGGCGGGATCAACGGCTCGACGATTCGCCACAGCCCGTCGGGTACCAGCTCCCGGCCCAGTCGTTCCGCCACGACCGGACAACACCGCGCTGCTCAGCGTCCATGCACGTGAGACGAGCTCTCAGCACGTCGGCGACCCGGACATGACTTGCACCGGGGCGGCTGACCTGGCCGAACGGTCGGACTAGCGGTCCGACCTGCGGCAACACCTGTTGGTAGCTGTCGGCTGGTGATGGCCGGATACGGACATCGTGCGGACTGTCTGCGGACTGCGGCTCCGAGGGGCGGCGCTTGCTGCCGAGTGCAAGGTGCCCGCCCGCCCGTGCCCCTCCCGCGCTGACTCAACGTGGCCGCGGTCCCGTGGCCGAGTGAGGACTCCTCGACCGTCCTCGGAACCGCGCTGTGATGGAGCGCGATTCACTGGCGGGCGAACCGGTCTCGTTCCAGAACCTGCCCCTCCGCGAGAGTCGCGTCGCCGATCGCAAGAGGGAACCGTGAAGAGGACACGAGCACTGCTGGGCATCGCCGCCGGCATGGGTCTAATCGCCGTCGGGGTGCCGGCACAGGGTCGAACAGCTCGCACTCGAGCGTAGCGAACAGGCTTTCGGCCAGGGCGTTGTCGCAGCAGTCCGCGACGCTGCCCATGCTGGCCAGCGCGCCGTGGCGGCGCAGCTCCCGCTCGAGGACGTGGGAGCTGTACTCCCGCCGCGGTCGCCGTGGCGGATCACCCCCGGGACGTGGCCGCCGCGGCGGTGCACGGCCATGGTGACCGCGTCGACGACCAGGTCGGTCTTGCGGTGGGAGGCCATCGACCAGCCGATGACCATGCGGCTGAAGACGTCGGTGACACAGGCGAGGCACAGCCAGCCCTGAGCCGGCGCCGCGGCCGATGCGCCTGCCCGTACTGCAGCCGATCGTGGACCGCCTGGTGAACCCGCTGCTATCCGGATCGTCCGTCTTGATCGGCACCGGTCCGGTCATCTCCTGGCCGACCAACGGAGGGACGCCGAGGACGGGCAGCCGCGCGGGCAGGCGATAGCTGTTCTCCGGGGGCCCGGGGCCCGGGGTTGGGCGGTCTGCGCTACGACGGCGAATCCGGCTTCAGCCGCCTTCCCGGGCGAGCCAGTCGCAGCGGCGGCATACACGCTGTCATCGCATGCGGCAGCCAGGTGTGTCATCTTTGGGATCAGCTCGACCGTCACCCGGACCGGACCGTTCGACTCATCGACGGCATCACGGAATCGCTGTGCCGCTTCTCGCGGCGCATGCGTGTCCGCACCGCCACAGGAGGAGCCGAATGTGAAGGTTGCGTCGGTAGGCGTCCAGGTGAGTGGCGTCCGCCAAGGTGTGTACGACGGCCCCAGCCGGGGTGAGGCCCGGACGTAATGGCGGCCACCGCGTGATCTTCTGGAAGACCTCTCACAGCACTCCAGGAGAAGAACGCGATGACCGCTCCGAGGAGTATCGACCCCACTGCCTTCTTGCACGAGCAGCTGGCCCAAGCCAGCCCGGATCTACTGCCGCCTTTGTGCTGACGTCCGCGTACGCCAGCGGACCCTGGATTCGCACGCTTGTCGTGTGGGGCCACATGGGGGGGGGGGGGCCGACCGCCGTTGTGGTTGGTGGCGCTCAGGCGGGTTCAGTGGGTTGCTGGTACCAGCCGTCCGCCGTGAGCGCGGCTTCCCCGTCTCCGTACTGGGGCCAGTGCTGCTCGGTGAAGACGTGCGCGACCAGTTCACGGCGGCTGGACACGCCGACCTTGTGGAAGACGGATTTCAGGTAGTCCTGAACGGTGTACGGGGACAGATGCAGCGAGTGCGCGATCTCCTCCGTGGACAACCCATGCAGGACGGCCTTCACCACGTCCGTTTCGCGTTGGCTCAGACCGTAGGCGCGCACGAGCACGGGGGCGATCTGCGTCGGGCGGGCCTGCTCGATCATCACGGCGACTTCGTCAGTGGCGTCGCCGTCACGTTCGAGTCGCGCGGCGTGGACGAGCAGCCATTCTCCGGTTTCCACTCTGACGCGTGCTCGCGGCAACCGTGCTGGTCCCGGGCCCTCGTTGAGCCCTCGAGCGACGCTGGCGACCGCATAGATGGCGTCGGAGAGGCGATGCTCGGGCAATCGACCGCCGACGGCGTCGCGCAGATGCCGTAGCCACCGGGCGGCGCCGGCGGTGACGGCGGCGACCCGACCTTCGGGGCCGAGGATGATCAGCCCGGAGGTGTCCGGCCCGGCGGCGCCCTCGATGGCATCGGCGAGCAGGGCTGTGCGCAAGCCATGCGCCAGATGCGGAGCGAGGTCGGCGAGCAGCCGCACGTCGTGCTCGTCGAAGCCGGGGCGATCGGCGGCACGGTAGAGGGCGAGCGCTCCCCAGCAGGCGCCGTCCACCGTTTGGGCGCTGCGCAGCTCCGCCGTCATCCGGTCCGGCCACATCAGTTGCTGGTAGCGGTTGCTCCGCTCCGGGTGTCCCTCCGTTGCGCGGGCCAGGAGCGCGGCCGGCTCCTTGGCCCGGGCGAGGTCACGGAACTTGTTGAAGTCCTGCTCGAGGTACTCGTTGCGATGGATCTGCAGGCACGAGGCGGAGGGAAACTTCTCCCATTCGGCCACCGAGGTGGTCAGGAACATCGTGGCCGGATCGGTCGTCCACCAGCAGTACGCGTCGAAGTCCACCCAGCGGCGCATTCGTTCTGCCACCGCCTGTCGCAGCGTGAAGGAATCCGCGCGGGTGTGAGCCAGCCGGACGATGTCCTGGCGGGCGCGGGCTGCGGCACGGGCGTCGTGCACGGGGACGATTATGACTGGCTCGCCGGTGCACGGGGTGCTGCACAGACCCCAGGTTTCTGGGGAAGACGGCCGACGCCCCGGTCCCTACGTTTGCCTGATCGGAGCAGCCAGCGCAGTGATGCGCCGTTCGGAGGAGCGAGGATGACCGCCCTGACAACGCAGTCGTCGCCCGGCGCCCCAGCCGAGGACGTCCGAGTCGGACCGCTCCAGGAAGCGGACGTGGACGGGGCCGACCGGGTGATGCGGGTGGCGTTCGGGACCTTCCTCGGCGCCCCGGATCCGCTGAAGGTCTTCGGTGATGCGCAGTACGTCCGGCCGCGGTTCCGGGCCGAGCCGGCCTGGGCCTTCGCGGCCACAGGTCCGGGCGGTGAGCTGCTCGGGTCCAACTTCGCCACGCGATGGGGCAGCTACGGATTCTTCGGTCCGCTCACGGTCCGCGTCGATGCGTGGGGTCGCGGGATCGCCAGCGCGCTCATGCGGCCGGTCATGGAGCGGTTCGAGCAGTGGTCGGTGCGCCAAGCGGGACTGTTCACCTTCCCGCAGAGCCCGCGCCACATCGGGCTGTACCAGAAGTTCGGCTTCTGGCCACAGCACCTCACCGCGCTGCTGGAGAAGGATGTCCGGCCGGACCCCGGCATCGACGACCTGCCGCGCCACGCCCGCCTCCTCGACCCCGGCCACGACGGCGAGCTGGCCGACTGCCGCACGCTGACCGACCGGATCTTCGACGGGCTGGATCTCACTCACGAGATCCGGACCACGCATGCCCAGCGCCTCGGCGCAACCGTGCTCACCCAGGACGGGGCCGAGCTGGACGGCTTCGCGGTCTGCCACCTGGGGGCCGGTGAGGCCGGCAGCGGCAGCGGCTTCATCAAGTTCGCCGCGGTCCGCCCCGGTCCCGGCACCGGGGAGCGGTTCGAACAGCTTCTCAATGCGTGTGAATCGCTGGCCGCTACCCGGGGTCTGTCGAGGCTGGTGGCAGGTGTGAACACCGCCCGGCACGACGCGTACCGCAGACTGCTCGCCCGCAACTACCGGCCCTGGCTCGAAGGCGTCCTGATGCAAAGGCCCAACGAACCGGGATACGCCCGACCAGACGCCTACGTCATCGACGACCTGCGCTGAGCCGAACACCGTGCAGTCTCACGAGGAAAACCGGATGGACGCCCGCTATGCCGGAGTCTCGCACATCTCCTTCAGCGTGACCGATCTCGACCGGTCGAAGCGCTGGTACGCCGAGTTGTTGGGATGGCAGGAGTCATGGCCGGCGAGGACGCCGGGAGCCGCTTCGCGGTAGGGGCGATGAGCGGCGACTTCCTCATTGGCCTTCGACAGCACTCCGTCTACGCCGGCGACCGCTTCGATCCCCGGCGCTACCTGAACGGAGGGACGTACCCAGCCAGGTCCAGCAAAGCCTCAGCGGTTCCCGCAGGCATGCCTGGCGTTGGAGCAGAAGTACGCTCAGGTTCCGGACAGTAGATCCCCAAGGATCTTGATCCCACGGATGATGATCGGCCTGTACGACATCCGGAACAACCGGGGCGTAGGGCATGCGGGCGCCGATGTCGATCCCAACCACATGGACGCGACTGTCGTGCTCTACCAGAGCAAGTGGCTGGTGGCCGAACTCGTCCGGTTGCTGCACACCTGAACCGCCCCGGGTTCAGTGGAGGCTCGGTTCTGCCGGGAGGTCCTCGGTGAGGCCGGCGATCGAACGGTAGTAGGCGTCTTCGAACTCGACCGGTGGGATGTCGCCGCAGGCTCCGTGCAGGCGTCGGTGGTTGAACCAGTCGACGTGCTCCAGGGTGGCCAGCTCGACGTCGTCAAAGGCCCTTCACGGGCCGCGGCGGCGGATCAGCTCGGTCTTGTAGAGACCGATCAGGGACTCGGCGGCGGCGTTGTCGTAGCTGTCGCCCTTGCTGCCCACGGATCGGACGGCGCCGGCGGCATCCAGTCGATTTGACCTGCGGTTTTCTCGTGCCCCCGGCAGGATTCGAACCTGCGACACACGGTTTAGGAATCAGTAGCAGGCGCTGCGGCGGCCAGGACGTATCTGTGCCGCCGCAGCGCTGACCAGCGAGTTCTAGGTGATCACTTGTCGATCTTGCCTGAGGTTGCTCGACCTTCTGTGCCCCCACTGTGCCCCCGAGGTGCCCCAGGCCCCGTGACGCGACCCGGGGTTGTTGATCACGCGGTCGGGCTATCCAGGTACTACCCCGCCACAAATTCCTGAGGGATGTGGGGTATGGAGGGGTCCGTCCGGCTCCGCGAGGGCGCTGAGCATGTGTCCCGGCTGGTCACCACGACGGCGGGGCTTAGAACTGGCCCCTCGTTCAGTGGGATGGCAAACGGGCCGTCCGACGTCGCGGAGGCCAGCCGTCACAGGCAGCTCGCGGCTCTCAGCCTTGAAGTCGAAGGCGACCAGGTGCAGACGGTCAGGGCATGTGTTGCTTCGTGCTGGCAGTGATCGTCCATGGACCGCAGCTGCAGCCGTGAGCCAATCGTCCCGTCGCGCTCCATGAAGTATCGGGCTCTGCGCGACCTAGGGCCAGTCCTGCGGATCATGTAGCCACCGCCCTCGTCCCTGAAGGCGGCATATGGGACACACCGGGCTTGATCCGCTCGCCTGACCGTCGGCCGGGGGTTCCTCGGCGGCTGTGGTTCCCTGCTGGGGCCTCGGGTCAGGTCCGTCCTGGACCGGCTGCAGCGTGTCCTGGCGATCTCGACCGACGAGAAGTCAGCGGTCGAGCATCCCTGTGCGGGTGAGGTCCTCGGCGACCGCGTGCAGTTTCCGGTTGGTGTCCTGGCTGACCTTGGCCAGCACATCGAACGCCTGGTCCGCGGTGATCTTGAACCGCTCCATCAGAATGCCCTTGGCCTGCCCGATGAGATCCCGATGCACCAAGGCGACGGCCGCGTGTTCCAACTTCTGGGCACCCGCGACGGCGATGGCGGCGTGGCTGGCCAGCAGCAACCCGATGTGCTCGGACTCGTCGGTGAAGGCCGACTTCTGATGTGCCAGCAGGTCCAGCGCGCCCAACGTGTCCTCGTGCACGAACAGTTGCAGGCACAGCATGCTGCCCACTCCCCGCTCTCCGGCCCGGGGGCCGAGGACGGGCCAGCGGGGGTCGGCGGGCAGGTCGTCCACCCGGACCGTCTGCTGATGCCACATGGCGTCCAGGCACGGCCCCTCGCCCGTCTCGTCCTGCAGGACGTCGAACCAAGCTGCCACATCTCCCGTGGCCGCCGCTGAATAGACGTGGCGACGTGCGCGGACCATGGTGATCGTGGCCTCGTCGGCACCGGGCACCATCGCCACCGCCAGGCTCACGACGCGGTCCAACACCTGCTGAGGATCGAGCTGCTGCTGCAAGCCACGCGCGGCCTCGGCCAGTCGCCGGGCCAGCTCGTCCAGATCGGCCGTCGTGCCGGTGTCCTGCGCCGAGGGCTGCCCCCGCTGAGTCGAGTCTTCACCGCCCGGAGTGCTCACAACGCACCCTGGCACGGGACGAGGCCGCCCGGACAGACCACTCGGAGTCGAACAACAGGATGGCCAGGGCAGGCCCCAGGCCAGGGCAGGCCCGTACCTGGCCTGCTGTCTCATATGGGCCGCTCGGGGACACAAGGCGGCTTCGGGGACAGGAGGGGCGGCCCCGCCGCCCACAGTGTTGGAGCGGCGGGGCCTGACCGCAACGGCGCCCGCGGAGGCCGCTGCGGCTGCTCATCAGTGCCCGCGGCCCCCGGATCCGGGGCGACCCGGCAGGTACTGGGGCCGGGGCAGCTTCCGGTGCCGGGCCGGGCTCATCGGAGGGGTAGTTCGCCGGTGTGGACCAGGTCGTCCGCGACCGCGCGCAGCTTGCGGTTGGTCTTCATCGACATCCGGGCCAGCACCTGGAACGCCTGGTCCGCGGTGAGCCTGTGGCGCACCATCAAGATTCCCTTGGCCTGGTCAATGACCCCCCGCGTCTCCAGGGCGGTCTGCAGGGTGTCGGCCCTGTCCACAGCACTCCGGTAGGCGTACAGGTTGCCAGCGGCGACCGCGGCATAGGGGGCGAACCTCGTGGCCACCGTCCGGCTGTCCTCGTCGAAGGCGTGCGGCTCGCGGGCGTAGATGTTCAGCCCGCCGGCGAGCTGCTCGTCGTCGTCGATGACCAGCGGGACGGACAGGGAGCTGAGGGCGCCGTGCTCGGCCGCCCGCGGCATGTAGTCCGGCCACCGGCTGTCGGTGCGGGTGTCGCCGATCTCGGTCAGCTCGCCAGTGCGGGCGGCGTGCAGGCACGGGCCGTGCCCGCGCTCGTACTGCGACTCGTCCAGGTCGGTGGCCAACTGCCCGGTGGAGGCCACCGTGCTCGGGCTGTCCTTCACCAGCAGCGACACCGACACCTCGGTGTGACCCGGCATCACCGTCTTGGTCAGATCAGCCACGGTCTGCAGCAATTCCTCCATCGACAGGTCGCGCAGGGACAACCGGCCCAGGCGCTCCAGCGCCTCGATGGCATTCGCCGGTTGCGAGTTCTCGCTGCTGACCACGTCTCAGCCTCCGGTCTACTGATACCGGGGGTGGGTGACCTCGGCCGCGGACCTCGATCTGAGGTCCGTGCGCGGTACGCCGACTGTGTGACGCGCCCTCGACGCCGGGCGCATCCCGACGTCTCACCCTGACGCTACTCGCCTCGGCGGCCCCCCGAGCCCTGGCGATGTCCCTAAGTGGGCCGCTCAGGGCGACGTGCCGCCAGGTCGCTCGGAGGGCGGCTTTGGGACACCTGAGGTGCGGACCTGACGACCCGCGTACGCGCGTGCATAGCGGACTAACAGCGGATCGGACAGCATGACCGGTGCGCCGAGGCAGTCGCCTGCCTATCAGCGCCGGGACGACACTCCGCGATAAATAGTGCGCCTGAAACCGATAGGACTACAGATGGTCACGGCCACGTTCGGCAGTCTCCTTGCACAAGTGATTCCAGCGCTCCTGATTGCCTTGGTCATAGAGATCCGGGGCATCCACAACACGTACCAAGAGGTGCTCCGCGAGAGGAATAACCGAGACTCCGGAAACAAGGGCAAGGCCGCGAGGTCGAACCGCGTTGAGGCCAACGACAGGTTCGGTCGGATGGTCCCGGTCTTTCTAGCTATTCAGTATCTCTACCTAGCGCTGCTGATTATCCTGGAAGTTGCAGCCTTGATCGTTGCCCAGTTTAAGGATCCGGGGATTTCGCGGCATCTCATTGACCCGCGGGTGTGCCTACCGGTAATCGCGGGTGGATTTATGTTCATCATGGCTTATAGCGCCCTTAGTGTGAATCAGCTGTATCAACAGTTGGGCATAATCCGCGATAGCCAGCGACGAGGCTTCCACTGGGTTCTCCGAGCGGTTGCCGTCCTGATCCTCGCGGGCACTTGGGTACTCATCGACAGTGCCGCATGAGCCAACCGGGGCGGGAGGCCACAAGCAGATCCTGGTCTTCTGGGCGCGGCTGTGGGAGCCGTGTGTGCTGCCGGTTCCGCCGCACCAGCCGCCGACGAGTGTTGGAGCTGGCACTCAGGGCGAGGGGGCCGTGCTGGCGCAGGTCGTCACAAGGGCGACCTCAACTCCGGCCTCTTCCGGTAGCGCTGCACCTGTCCCTGAACTTGCCGCTCAGGGCCGCCATCATTTTGATGCGCGCAGGACGGGTCGGTGAAGTAAACGCCAGGCCAAGGCGATATCTACAGCCAGAACTGTCGGCACAACCACAATCCGCCACTCCTCCTCAGATGCAACAATTGAGGACACTGCCTGGCCGACCAGTATTCCATACACTGGTCCCGATAATGCGATCTTAAGTGCCAGATCCTTGTCAACATATCGCCTCTTATGGAGGCCTTGGACCACTCGCTCTTCTAGTGACAGGTTAACCCAGTCCTCACCTAGTCGCCTGGATAGGAGTGAGTGTAGAACTACCCAGCGATCCGCAATCTGCGTCAGCTTTTCGCGACGGATCCACATGAAGCACGTCACGAGTGCCAGGCCTGGAATGGCCACAAGGATTATCAGCTCACTCGCAAGGATGGTCCTGAGGTTGGCGGCAACAATGAAAGTGCCCCCACCTACGACTGCGACGGCGATATTGACGAGAACATCGCGCTCACGCTTATCATTCTCAACTTCGGTCCGCGTCTGGGTGAAATACACACGCTCAAACTCGGACATGTCGTCCATGGATGCGCATCCTACGCCCAGACCTTGTCGCGCGGTGGCCTTTCGTCAACTGGCCCGTGTGCGTTCTGCCTGAGCCTTTGAGTAGACCCGACTCCGCCAGGCACGTGGCGTCATTCCGCAGATGGGTCGACAGCCGAATCACGAAGTAGCGCGCCGTGCGACGCGTCCCATAGTGGGCCGCTAAGGGATACCGGCCGGGCGAGCCGTGGGGGCGGCCTCAAGGACAGTTGCCCGGCCGGGCCTGGCGGGGCAGTCTCGGGCCGTGACGATCCGGTGGTTCACCGACGGCGACCGAGCCGAGCGGGCTCGGATCGCGCGCGAGCGGGTCGAGCGGGATGAGCTGCTGCTGACGTTCGCCCGGTGGCTGAGTGATCGCGCGGGGCATGACGGGCCAGTCACCGTGCCGGACTTGACTCCGGAGGCGGAGGCCCACTTGGTTCGGCTGCTGCGGGACGGAACGGCTCCGCCAGCCGCTTGAGCGCCATTCCGGCAGCAACCGGCCCGGGGCGCACCGAATATCCCTCAGTGGGCCGCTTTGAGACCCAGACGGCAGGGCTGGCGCACATGATCCGCAGGACAAGCCCTAGGTGCGTGGCTGTCCTGCGGGTCGGGAACTTCCGTCGCGCCCGGTTCGACAGTGCGGCCGCCTCCGTGGGGATGGCCGGCCTGGTCCCGCACGAGCTGCGCCACACGGCCGCGAGTCTGGCCATCGCCTCCGGCGCGAACGTGAAGGCCGTCCAGTCGATGCTCGGGCACGCCAGCGCCGCCATGACCCTGGACCGCTACTCGCACCTGTTCGACGACCAGTTGGAGTCGGTGGCTGACCGGCTCAACGAGGCCCGTCAGCGGAGCGCTGTGCCCCCGTTGTGCCCCCAGGACGTTGTCGTGCCCCTGAGTCGCTGACGGGCAAGCCGCTGTCCTGCGGCTTCATAGGTGCCCCCGGCAGGATTCGAACCTGCGACACACGGTTTAGGAAACCGATGCTCTATCCCCTGAGCTACGGGGGCTCGTCGGCGGACCGACCGGGGCGTACTGGAGCAGGTTAGCGGGCGGGCGCCGACGTCCTCCCGGGACGCTCCCGGCGAACTACCGTCGTCCCATGGTGGTCGCGCTGGCCGAGCTCACCCTCCTGGTGCTGCTGACCGGGCTGCTGCTGTACGTGCTCGGCACCTGGTCCACCCGCCCGGTGCTGCGGACGGGCGGCGGGCAGACCCGGCTGCCCGCCCGCGCCCGCACGGATCTCGCCGCGGCCGTCGCGCAGGCCCGCTGGGCGCCGGCCCACGACGAGGTCGACGGCGTCACGCGGGTGTTGCTGCGGCGTGCCTACACCGGCCTCGACGGCCTGCCGGTGGTCCTCGAGGACAGGGTGTTCGACACGTTCCCCGCAGCGGACCCGGCGTGGGAGGCGCGCTTCACCGAGGCGATGTCCGGTGCCCGGTTCCGCTGCGCCTACCTCAACGCCGAGGAGACGCCGGGCGCTTAGGCGACGGCGCGCCGAGCGGTCAGGCGACGGCGCGCAGGGGCTCGGGCTGCCGGCGCCCCGCAGTCCGCTCCACGATGCGGGCGATCGTCGCCGGCCGGTCCGACTGCGGCGCGTGGCCGGCCATCAGCAGGGGGGTGAAGCGCGAGCCGGGGACCAGCGGCAGGTACCGCACGGTCTGGCCGGAGGCGACCCAGTCCGCGACGCCCTGCACCAGCGTGACCGGGCACTCGATCCGGTCGAGGCCGCGCGGGACGTCGAGCATGAGCCCCCACAGCACGGTGCGCCAGAAGTCGCGGGACTCGGCGAAGCCCTCCCGCGCGCCGACGGCCTCCTCCGGGGAGGTGCTCCACGGGCGCGCCTTGAGCGGCGCCAGCAGCGCAGCCCGCCCGACCGCCGAGCGTGAGACGGTCTCGATCACCGGCTCCGCCACCCGCATGAGGACCCGGGCCGCCCCCATGCCGGCGCCCTGGAGGACCCGCTCCTGCGGCACGTTCAGTCCGGACGGCGCGATCGCGACCACTGACAGGGCCCGGCCGCGGACGGCGAGTTCGAGGGCGATCCGGGCACCGAGGGAGTTGCCCAGCACGTGCACGCGGCCGAGCCCCAGCGTGTCGAGGGTGTGCTCGACGGCGTCGGTGATCGCCGGGACGGTGGGGCGTTCCTGCAGGTGCGGCGACCGCCCGACACCCGGGAGGTCGACGTTGACGACGCCGTAGCGCTCGGTCAGCGCCGGGAGGACGGCGGTGAAGTCGCGGCGGGAACTGCCCATGCCGTGCAGGAGCAGCAGCGGCTCGCCGGAGCCGGAACGGGTGGAGGACAGCAGTGCAGTCACCGGTCTGCGGTACCCGGGCGTGGCCGACAGCAGGCCGTGACGTCGGCCACGCCCGGTTGTCAGCGGCCGGCGCCGACCGGCTCGGGGGTCACCGACCCCACCCGGGACAGCCCCATCGACAGCGCGATCGCCACGACGATGCCGATGACCGGTGGGATGCCGATGCCGAGCTCGCCGCTGAGCCAGGCCAGGACCGCGGCCACCGCGTAGGCCACCAGGTTCGGCCACCGGACCGCGGACGGGACGGTCCCGGCGGGGATGCCGCGCCGGCGCCAGCGGGCGAGGAAGTCCCCGATGATGACGCCGCCCAGGGGTGGGATGAACGTGCCGAGCAGCCCCAGGTACTCCACCAGGTGGTTCTGCACCCCGGTCAGCGCCAGCACGGTGCCGATGACGGCGCCGCCGATCACGAACGGGCCCTTGCGCGGCCGGTCGAACAGCTCGGCGCCGGCCACCCCGAAGGCGTACGCGGTGTCGGCGTTGCTCTTCCAGAGGTTGCCGAACAGCAGGACCAGCCCCCAGCCGACCAGTCCCAGCTGGTACAGCACGAGGACGAAGTCGCCCTCGCCGAAGGTCAGCGCCCCGATCGCGCCGAAGAACACCATCAGCCCGTTGCCGACGAGGAACCCGATGATGCAGGCCCACACCGCGTGCGACCCGCGGCGGGCGAACCGCGTCCAGTTGGGCGCCTGGGTGCCGGCGGAGACGAACGTGCCGACGACGGTGGTGATGGCCACGGCGATGGCCATGGTCGCCGTCGGCCGGACGCCGGTGAGCCCGTCCACGCCGCCGACCTCCTGCACCGACCGGATGACCACCCAGAACGCCAGGACGAGGATCAGCGGGGTGGAGACCAGCGACACCCAGTACATGCCGCGGTAGCCCCAGTAGGCGGTGGCGCACATCAGCGCGCTGGTCACCACCATGACCGTGGCGCGGGCGCCGTAGGAGCGCCAGTCCAGCGCTTCGGCGGTCAGGTCACCGATGGTCCCGACGACGACGCCGTACCAGCCGATCTGGGTGCCCCCGAGCAGGATCGAGGACAGTTTCGCGCCGCGGGTGCCCAGCGTGTACCGGGCCATCACCACGGTCGTCAGCCCGGTGCGTGCGCCGATCCAGCCCATCACCGCCACGTACGCGCCGAGGATGACCGAGCCGGCGAGGATGACCAGGACGAGGTCGCCGAAGGCGAACGCCGGGCCCAGGGCCGCGCCGGCCAGCATCGTCGGGGTGAAGACGGTGAAGCCGAGGAGCACCACCGCGACGGAGAAGAACGACTTGCGGGCGTGCGCCGGGACGGGCGTCACCGGGTAGTCCGGGTCGACGACGGCGGCCTCGCTCACCGCGGGAGCGGACTGCTCCGGGGCACTCACGACTCCTCCCCGATGTCCTCGAGCCACAGCTCCGGCCGCTCGGCCAGCATGCGCTCCATGAGCGCGATGCAGTCCGCGTCGTCCAGGACGTCGACCTGCACGCCCTTGGACCGCAGCAGCTCCTCCGACGCCTGGAAGCTGCGGTTCTCGCCGACGACGATCCGCGGGATGTCGTAGAGCAGCGCCGTCCCCGCGCACATGAAGCAGGGGGAGAGGGTCGTGTAGAGCGTGCTGCGGCGGTAGACCGACGCCGGGAGCCGGCCGGCCTGCTCGATGCAGTCGGTCTCGCCGTGCCGGATGGCGCTGCCCATCTGGACGCGGCGGTTGCGGCCCACGGCGAGCACGCGGTCGCCGTCGACCAGCGCGGCGCCGATCGGGACCCCGCCCTCCTCCCAGCCGATCCGCGCCTGCTCGACGGCGAGGCCGAGGAGGAACCGGTCGCGTTCCGCGGGGGCGAGGTCCGGCGGGACGGTGGGGAGTGCGGGTGTGGACACGGGTGCTCCTCGAGGTGGGGCGGCGCGTTGACCCCGGCAGCGAACCCCTGCCCGGGGGTGCCCGGCAAGGGACACGGTGTCCGGGCCGCGAGGTCGTGCCCTCGACGCGGCGCCCCGTCGCCTCGGCGCCCGTCCCGCCGGGCTGTCGACCCTGTCTGCGCACCGGACCGGACCCGCAGGCGGTGCCCGGCCCCACCCGCGGGTGGGGCGACTGGGCAGGATGGGGCCATGGGACAGGTCGTGGCCACCGCCGAACGCGTCGTCCGAGCCCCGGCGGAGCGCGTGCTCGCCGCCCTCGCCGACTACACCGAGACCCGCCGTCGCGTGCTGCCCGAGCAGTTCAGCGACTACCGGGTCGAAGCCGGCGGGCAGGGAGCCGGCACCCGGGTGGCGTGGCGGTTCGCCGCCACCGCCAAGCGGGTCCGTGACCAGCTGCTCGAGGTCACCCAGCCCGACGCCGCCACGCTCGTGGAGTCCGACACCCGCTCCTCGATGGTGACCACCTGGACGGTGCACCCGGCCGAAGCCGGACTCAGCACCGTGCGGGTGCGCACCACCTGGAACGGCGCTGGCGGCATCGGCGGGTTCTTCGAGCGCACCTTCGCGCCCAAGGGGCTGCGCCGGGTGTACGAGGACGTGCTGGGCCGGCTGGACCGGGAGCTGGCGGCGGGCTGACCCGCCGGCGTCCCCGGCCGGCGGCGCGGGGAGCCACCGGAGGGGACGATGGCCGGGTGACCGCAGCACCCGCCGTCGTCGAGCCCACCGCCCTGGACGCCCTCGCGGCGCTGGTGGACGACGGCGACGTCGTCGTCCTCTCCGGTGCCGGGCTGTCCACCGACTCCGGCATCCCCGACTACCGCGGCGCCACCGGGTCGCTGCGCCGGCACACGCCGATGACGTACCAGACCTTCCTCCGCGACCCCGCCGGGCGGCACCGGTACTGGGCGCGCAGCTTCGTCGGCTGGCGCCGGATCGCCGCCGCCCGGCCCAACGCCGGGCACCGCGCCGTCGCCGACCTGCAGGACGCCGGCCTGGTCACCGGCGTCATCACCCAGAACGTCGACGGACTGCACCAGGCGGCCGGGGCGCGGGACGTCCTCGAGCTGCACGGCGGCCTGGACCGCACCCTCTGCCTGGCCTGCGGGGACGTCGCCAGCCGCGCCGCGCTCGACGAGCGGCTGCGGGCGGCCAACCCGCACTTCGGCCCCCACGTGGACGAGGTCAACCCCGACGGCGACGCCGAGCTGCCCGACGAGGTCCTCGACGGGTTCGTGATGGTCGACTGCCTGGCTTGCGGGCGCGGGCCGCTCAAGCCCGACGTCGTCTTCTTCGGCGAGACCGTGCCCCGCGACCGGGTCGCCACCTGCTTCGCCATGGTCGAGGAGGCCGGGGCGCTGGTCGTCCTCGGCTCGTCGTTGACGGTGATGAGCGGCTACCGGTTCGTCCTGCGCGCGGAGAAGCTCGGCGTCCCCGTGGCGCTGGTCAACCTCGGCCCCACCCGCGGCGACGCCAAGGCCGACGTCCGGGTCGACGCCCCGCTCGGCGCCGTCCTGCCCGAGCTGGCCCGCCGCCTCGCGGCGTGAGCCGCGAGGTCGACCGCCCCCGGGTCCAGCTCGCCGAGACCGGGCTGGGGGAGCGCGGCCCGGTTTGAGGGAGGACCTCCCCTGCCCCCCACCGCTCGCGAGCTCGCGCCGGGACCCTGCAGGGAGGCCGTGACCGCGCGGCGGGCAGCGACCTCGGCGAGGATCGAGCCGATGCAGACCTTCCTGCCCGTCGCCGACTTCGAGGAGAGCGCCCGGCTCCTGGACTCACCCCGCCTCGGCAAGCAGCGGGTCGAGACCCTGCAGGTGCTGCGGGCGCTGGAGCTGCCCGACTACGGCTGGGTGTCGCACCCGGTCGTGCGGATGTGGCGGGGACGCACGCCGGCGCTGGTCGCCTACGGGCTGGCGATGGTCCGGGTCTGGCGCGAACGCGGGTTCGCCGACAGCACGCACTCCCTGATCGCCGAGTTCGCCCCCGACGTGGTCGGCGTGCCCCAGGAGGAGCTGGCGCGCGCGGGGCTGCTGCCGTCCTGGGTGGGGGACGAGGCGCTGCACCTGTCCCACCGGTCGAACCTGCTGGCCAAGGAACCGGACTTCTACCGCCCACGGTTCACCGAGCGCTTCGGCCCCGAGCCCGACGACCTGCCCTACGTCTGGCCCGAGCCGGACGACGTCCCGCCGGCACCGGCTCCGGAGGGCGTGCGCGTGTGGGTGGTGCGGCCCCGGGCGCACAACGAGCTCGGCGCCTGCCTGGCGGCCGGCGTCGTGGGACTGGGCACCCAGTCCGGCATCGACGTCGACGCCACCGGCCTCGGCCCGGCCGAGCTGCGGGCCCTGTCGAAGGAGATCTCCGGCCGGCGCCCCGCCAAGGACCTCCGCCAGCTGTCGACCTTCCTCGACGAGGTGCGCCCCGGTGACCGGGTCGGCCTGCCCGTCGAGCACGGCGCCGGCCTGCTGCTGGGCGAGGTGGTGGGGGAGTACCTGTTCCAGGGGCGCGAGCTGCTGCCGCACCGACGTCCGGCCCGGTGGGAGCGTGTGGTGCCGCGCTCGGCGGCCCGCCCCCCGGCGACCCTGCAGGACCCCCGCGCGCTGTTCGAGGTCGTCCTCGACCCCGCACACCTGTCCGGCAACTGAGCGGCGCGCGACCCCGCGGGTGTGCCAGGGTGCCGGGATGGCGCGCCCGTCTGTGCTCCCGAGCCAGTCCGTCGACTTCCCGCGGTGGTACCAGGACGTCGTGGCCAAGGCCGAGCTGGCCGACAACGGCCCGGTCCGCGGGACGATGGTCATCCGGCCCTACGGGTACGCGATCTGGGAGCGGCTGCAGGCGGAGGTCGACGACCGCATCAAGGCCGCCGGCGCCCGCAACGCCTACTTCCCGTTGCTCATCCCGGAGTCGTACCTGCGGCGCGAGGCCGAGCACGTGGCGGGCTTCAGCCCCGAGCTGGCGGTGGTCACGCACGCCGGGGGCAAGGAGCTGGAGGTCCCCGCGGTCGTCCGGCCCACCAGCGAGACGGTCATCGGCGAGTACATGGCCAAGTGGGTGCAGAGCCACCGCGACCTGCCGCTGCTGCTCAACCAGTGGGCCAACGTCGTGCGGTGGGAGCTGCGGCCCCGGCTCTTCCTCCGCACGACGGAGTTCCTCTGGCAGGAGGGCCACACCGCGCACGCCACGGAGGAGGAGGCGACCGCCTACGCACGGCGGATCCTGCGCGAGGTCTACGCCGACGTGATGACCGAGGTGCTGGCCATCCCGGTCGTGCCCGGGCGCAAGACCCGCAGGGAGCGCTTCGCCGGCGCGGTCGCCACCCTGACCTGCGAGGCGATGATGCGCGACGGCAAGGCGCTGCAGATGGGCACCAGCCATGAGCTGGGGCAGAACTTCTCCCGGGCCTTCGGCATCGACTTCCTCGGTGCCGACGGCGAGCGGCGGCTGGCCTGGACGACGTCCTGGGGTTCCTCCACCCGCATGGTCGGTGGCCTGGTCATGAGTCACGGCGACGACGCGGGGCTGCGGCTGCCGCCCCGGCTGGCACCGGTGCAGGCAGTCGTGCTGGTCGCCCGTGCCGGGGAGGGTGTCGACCGGGCCGCCCGGACGGTGGCCGACGACCTGCGGGCGCACGGGGTGCGGGTCGAGCTCGACGACCGGACCGACGTCCCGTTCGGTCGCCGCGCCGTCGACTGGGAGCTCAAGGGCGTCCCGGTGCGCGTCGACCTCGGGCCGCGGGACGTGGCGGCGGGGCGGGTCGCCGTCGTCCGCCGGGTCCCCGGTTCGGCGACGCTGGTCCCGCCGGCCGCCGTGGCCGAGGAGACCCGGCGCGCGCTCGAGGAGGACCAGGCACGGTTGCTCACGGAGGCCCGCGCCCGGCTCGCCGAGCGGACGGCCGACGTGGCGACGCCCGACGAGGCCCTCGCCGCCGCGCGGGACGGGTGGGCCCGGGTCGAGTGGGCGAGGCTGGGCCCCGAGGGGGAGGCCCGGCTCGCCGAGGAGGGCGTCACCGTCCGCTGCCTGGTCCGGCCGGACGGCGGCCTGCCCGGCAGCGACGACGAGCCGGGCGCCCTGGCCGTGGTCGGTCGGGCCTACTGAGGGGCGCCGCCAGGCAGTGGCACGTTCTGCAGCCGGACCTGGCCGCGGGCCACGGGCTTGCCGTCCTCGCTGCGGGTCAGCGTGACCAGCCACAGCTGCAGGGTGCGGCCCTGCTGGATCGGCTCGGCCAGGACGTCCACCCGCCCCGTGGTGACGGGCCGGAGGAAGTCGGTGCTGTTGTTGACGCCGACCGCGAACTGGCCGCGGTCGACCACCGCCGCGCTGGCGCCGATGCTCGCGGCCGACTCGACGACGGTGCAGTACACGCCGCCGTGGACCACGCCCCACGGCGTGTGCTGGTCCGGCCCCAGGTCGACGTGCCCGGCCACCCGGGTGCCGCTGACCTCGCTGACCTCGAACCCGGAGGCGGCGACGAACCGGCTGGCCGCGGTGAGGTCGACCGACGGCAGGCCGCTCGGCGGGGTGCTCACGCGTCCCACACCAGGCAGAAGGGGTGGCCGACCGGGTCGGCGTAGACGCGGAAGTCGCCGCCGCCCCCGGGCAGCCGCCGGGCACCGAGGGCCAGCACCGCCGGCTCGGCCGCGTCGACGTCGGCGACCCGGACGTCGAGGTGGAACTGCTGGGGCCGCCCCGGGTCCGGCCAGTCCGGCGGCTGCAGGTCGGGCGCCTGCTGGAACGCCAGGCGGTGGCCCTGCCCGGTGACGACGACCCACTCGTCGCCCGGCTCGCCCTTGGTGACCTCCAGCCCGAGCAGTTGCGCGTAGAACGTGGCGAGCGCGTGTGCGTCAGGGGCGTCGATGACGACGGAGTGCAACTGGCCGATCATGGCCCCATCCTGACCGGCCGGGTGGGGGTCGACCAGCGCGGGACCGGCCGGTTGCCGATCGGATCCGGCCATCGGGGCAGGATCGGGGGGTGGCACCGTCTCCCTCCCCCGCTCCGCAGCTCGGTTCGCTGGCCTGGACCCCCGCCGCCGACCGGCCCGACCTGCTGGCCGCTCCGGTCGCCGCGGCACTGGGCGCTCTCACCGCGCCGGCCTGGGTGGCCGAGACCGACGACGCGCTGGCCGACACCGCGGCGTTCACCGAGGCCTACGCGGTGCCGCTGGAGGCGTCGGCCAACTGTGTGGTGGTCGCCGCGCGCCGGGCCGGTCAGACGCTGCTGGCCGCCTGCCTGGTGCCGGCGACCACCCGCGCCGACGTCAACGGCTCGGTCCGGCGGCACCTCGGGGCGCGCAAGGCGTCCTTCGCCCCCCAGGACGTCGCCGTCGCCGAGAGCGGCATGGCCTACGGCGGGATCACGCCGATCGGGCTGCCGCCGTCCTGGCCGGTGCTGGTCGACCCCGGAGTCGCCGCCGCGCCGATGGTGGTCGTCGGGTCGGGCACGCGCGGCAGCAAGCTGGCGCTGCCGGGAGCCGCCCTGGCGGCGCTGCCGACCGCGGTGGTCCTGGAGGGGCTGGGCCGCCCGCCCGTCGAGCCGCCTCCGCCGGCCGCCGAACCCCCGGCCGAGCGGGCGCCGGACGACCGGGACGTCGGCTGGGGGGAGCGCCTCGACGACCGCGCCGCCGACGACCGTCGCTACCTGGAGGACCGTCCTCCGCACTGGGGCAGCGACTGAAAGAGGACCCCCTGCCCCCCGCCACTCACAGGTTCGCGGCGGGACCCTGCAGGGGGCCGCCGGCGCCCTGCTGCGAGCGCAGCAGGTCACGGATCTCCGCCAGCAGCTCCACCTGGGTCGGCTCGGCCGGGCCCGCCTCCTCGCCGCGCTTGCGCCGCTCGACGATCGCCTTCATGGGCAGCACCACGAAGAAGTAGACGACCGCCGCGGTCAGCACGAACGTGATCGCCTGGCTGAGGAACGCGCCCCAGGAGAAGGTCTGGCCGTTGACGGTGAAGGTCCCGCCGAGCTCACCCCCGCCTCCGATCAAGCCGATCAGCGGCGTCAGGAACGACTCTGCGAACGAGTTCACCAGCGCGGTGAACGCGGTGCCGATGACCACCGCCACGGCCAGGTCGACGACGTTGCCGCGCAGCAGGAAGTCCTTGAAGCCCTTGAGCATGGGGTGCAGTCAGCCACAGGCAAGGGGGTGGGGGTCAAGCTCCGGCGGCGTGTCACGGCGGCGGCAGGCTGAGCGTGAGGGTCGCGCTGGTCGCCGCGGCGGCCAGGAGGGCGGCGGTGGCGTCGTCCACGGCGAGCAGCAGCAGGCCGTCACCGGTGTCGTCGGCTCCCGGCGCGGCGAGCACGAGCGCCCCGGCGGCCACGACCTCGGCCCGCTCGGCTCCTGACGTCGTCGCCAGGACGTCGATCCGGTCACCCGGACGGACCAGGGCGCTGACCGCGAGGTCGGCCGGCCGCACCGGTGCGGCCACCTGACCCTCGGTCAGCAACGCCGTCAGCCCCGCGCCGACGACGCGGGCGTCGGTCACCGGCTCGCCGGCCCGCACGCCGGCGGCGAGGGTGGCACCGACCAGCGCCGCGGGGTCGGCCGCCGCGCCACCCGGCTGCAGGGCGGGCGGGTAGGCGGCCACGGTCAGGTCGCCGGTGGTGAGCACGGCGCCGGGGGAGAGGTCGTCGGCGGCCACGACGACCGGGACGGTGGCCGGCACGGACGACGACGCGGGGGCCGGAGCGGGCCGCAGCGCCAGCACCAGGGCGGTGCCGGCGAGCAGGGCGGCCAGCACCTGCCGGGCGGTGTGCAGGAGCGAGCGGGGACGGCGGAGGCGCACCATGCGCCCACGCTGGCGCCCGCGGTCGCCCGGTGGGCGGCGCACCGCCCGGTTGTGGAGGGTGAGCCGGCCTGTGGACGGGGCGGCCGGGATCAGCCGGCGGCGGCCTTGCTGCCGGAGGTGCCGGCGGACGACGAACCGCTCGACGACGAGCTGCCGGACGAGGAGCTCCCCGACGACGAGCCGGTGGACGCGGCCGGCGTCTCCTTCTTCGCCGAGCTGCCCCCCGACTCGCTGGACGAGGAGCTGGACCGGCTGTCGGTGCGGTAGAAGCCCGAGCCCTTGAAGACGACGCCGACCGAGCCGTAGACCTTGCGCACCGGGCTGGCGCACTCGGGGCACTCGCTGACGGCGGGGTCGGTGAAGGACTGCACGACCTCGAACTGGTGCCGGGCGTCGGCGTTGGTGCAGGCGTACTGGTAGGTGGGCACGGCGGGGGCGCTCCTCGGAGGACGGGGCCGGGCTGGCACTCTTCCCCGGCGACTGCTAATTGTGCGCGCTCGCGGGCCCCCCGTCCACGTGCTGTCGGCGAGCGTCACGTCTGCAGGCATGGTGTGCGCCACCGCGATCTGGGCGTGCGGCGGATGGCGGTGGCGAGCGGGAGCTTGCGGCGGCGTGCGTCAGCTGGCGGCCGCGAGCGCGAGATCACGGCCCGAGCTCGACGGGCGGTTCGTCCGCTGCGGGTAGCGGGACGTGCTGATCCGTGGTGACAGCGGCCGCATCCTCCCCGGCGCCATGGGAGGAAGACCGAGCATGCAACCGGACATGCTGGAGATCCGCGTCTTCCTGGTCGACGCCCACGAGATCACCCGCCGCGGAGTGGCCACGATGCTGGCGGCGGATCCGCAGATCCGCACGGTCGGTGAGGCCGAATCGGAGGACCAGGCGCGGCGACGCGCCCTGGCGCTGCGGCCGGAGGTGGCCGTCGTCGCCGACGCGCAGCTGTGCGCGCACCTGCGCGCGGCGCTGCCCGGGCTGCGCTGCCTGGTGCTGGGGCAGGACGGCAGCCCCGGCGAGGTGCACGCCGCCGTACGGGCCGGCGCGGCCGGATACCTCGTCAAGGACGTGCGCGGCGAGCAGCTCGTGGCCGCGGTGCGCCGCGTGGCCGCCGGCCAGACCCTGTTCGATGCGGCGACGATCACTCTGTCCGGGCCGGTCTCCAACGGTCACCGCGAGGACCGGCTGACGCTGCTCACCGGCCGGGAGCGCCAGGTGCTGCAGCTGCTCGGCGAGGGCCTCAGCAACCGCGAGATCGCCGAGCGCCTCCGCTTGGAGGTCAAGTCGGTGAAGAACTACGTCAGCGCCCTGCTGGCGAAGCTGCACCTGGCCAACCGCACCCAGGCGGCGGTTCTCACCACCCAGCTGCGCAACGGTGGTGGGGCCGCGGGCCCGTGACACCGGCTTCAGGAGTCCCCACGTCCGCGCTCGGCGCACCCGTCGTCCCGGCCGCCGGCCGCGAGCTCGCGGATGGCCGCACGACCATCCCGGTCCCCAGCTGCTCGGCCACGGCGATGCGCAGGCGGAGGTCCGCAGCTTCGAAGGCTGTGCGGCCAGGACGGCGTGGCTCTGCTCGCGGTGGGCGCTCCTCATCCTCGAGGGGTGACGCCGCTCACGGAGTTCCGGAGCACGCTGACGGCCACGAGCAGGCGCATCAGGAGCGGCGTCCTGGTCACGACCGAGAGGGATGACCGATGTCCGGCTGGCTCATGTGGGGCGTGATCCTCCCGTTGCTGTTGGTCGTCGCCGGGATCATCACCATCCGACGCCGCAACCACCGGCGCTGACCCGGACCTGCCGCCGCTCCTCACCGCGCGTGGCCGCCGCGATCCCACGCTCGCCGTCGCGATCACGCACACGCCGCGAGAGCCGCCTGGCGGTGGCGAGGGCCCGGTTAGCGCTTGCGTGAGCGGCTCTGCGGAGTGGCCGACCGCGGGTGGTGGGCGGCGCGATGGTCCGGTCGCCGCTGGTCGTCGAGGGTGAGGTCGTGCGCGGCCCCGACGGGCGTCCGCTCAGCTGAGCGGGCCGACCACCCGGAAGCTCAGGCTGGTGCGGCCCCCTGCCTCCTCGACGCCGAGCTTCTCCAGCCGCATCCCGGCGACGTCGTCGAAGAGGCGCCGGCCGCCGCCCAGCAGCACTGGCATGACGTCGACGCGCAGTTCGTCCACGAGCCCGGCCGCGAGGAGCTGCCGGTTGAGCTCCGCGCCGCCGACGACGGTCACCGCCCGGTCACCGGCGGCCGCGGTGGCCTGGGCGACCGCCGACTCGAGGCCGTCGGTCACGAACGTGAAGTACAGCCGGTCGTTGCGCTTCGGCACGCGGTCCGGGGCCCGGTGGGTCAGCACGAACAGCGGCACCTGGAACTCGTAGCCGTCAGCGTAGAAGTCGGGATCCCCGCCCATGTCGAACGTCCGGCGGCCCATCAGGACCGCGCCGGTCTCGGCCTGCATCGCCTTCATGTAGGCGGAGTCCCGGAGGTCGTCCAGGTCCGTGTAGAGCGCAGCGGCGCTGCCGTTCGCGTCCTCGAAGTACCCGTCCAGCGACAGGGTGAGCCCGGCGATCAGTGTCATGCCAGGAGAGACCGCCGGGTGCCCGCGCACTCATCGCAGACGTGGAACGGCCCCGGTGGACCTCTCCACGGACAGGGCCTCACGGCCCGTCCTCACGACGTACTCGCGTCCTCGAGAACCGGCTGTGCAGTGGGTTCGGCAGGTGTGCGAGCGGTCACCGACCGTCGGGGTTGCACATACCCCGGGGGGTATTCATACTCGAGTCGTGGACATCCCCCAGGGCGAGCTCGCCGATGTCGTCAAGCGCCTCAAGCGCATCGAGGGCCAGATCGGCGGCATCGTGAAGATGATCGAGGACGGCCGGGACTGCTCGGCCGTGGTCACCCAGCTGGCCGCCGCGTCGAAGGCGCTGAGCAAGGCGGGGTTCGCCGTCGTCTCCACCGGGATGCGCTACTGCTCGATCAACGAGGACGGCGAGGCCCGCGAGGTCGACCTGCGCGAGCTCGAGCGCCTCTTCCTCTCCCTGGCCTGACGGGCGTCGACGCCTGGAGCATGCCCTGATCCCGCAGATCCGCCAGCCGACCCCCGCCGAAGGTCGCCCGACCACCTGACCGTCTGCCATTTCACGTGCAGATACCCCTGCCCCGTACCGTACCAAGGAGACTTCCGTGCAGATCGACGTCATCGAGACCACCGGCCTCGGGGATCGCAGCTACCTGGTCAGCGCGGGCGGTGTCGGCGTGGTCATCGACCCCCAGCGCGACATCGACCGGGTGCTCGCACTCGCCGAGAAGCGGAACGTCCGCATCGCGCTCGTGGCCGAGAGTCACCTCCACAACGACTACCTGACCGGCGGGTTGGAGCTGGCCCGCACGGTCGGCGCCGACTACGCCGTCCCCGCCGGCGACACCGTCGCCTACGAGCGGGTGCCGACTGGCGACGGCGACGTGCTCGCTGCCGGCCCGGTGCGGCTGCGGGTCATGCACACCCCCGGGCACACCCACCACCACGTCAGCTACGTGCTCACCGACGCCGACGGCGCGGTGCAGGCGGTGTTCACCGGCGGCTCCATGCTCTACGGCGCGACCGGCCGCACCGACCTGGTCGGCCCCGAGCACACCGACGAGCTCACCCACGCCCAGTACCACTCGGTGCGCCGGCTGGCCGACGAGCTGCCCGCCGGCACCCCGGTGTTCCCCACCCACGGATTCGGCAGCTTCTGCTCGGCCACCCCCACCAGCGGCGACTCCTCCACCGTCGGCGAACAGGTCGTGGTGAACCCGGCGCTGACCCAGGACGAGCAGACGTTCGTCGACCAGCTGATCGCCGGCCTCACCGCGATCCCCGCCTGGTACACCCACATGGGTCCGGGCAACGCCGCCGGCCCGGCGCCGGTGGACCTGTCGATGCCGCGGCCGGTCGACCCCGAGGAGCTGGCCGCCCGGCTGGCCGCCGGTGAGTGGGTGATCGACCTGCGCAGCCGCACCGCGTTCGCGCACCGCCACCTGCCCGGCGCGCTGAACTTCGAGCTGGCCATCGCCAACTTCGTCACCTACGTCGGCTGGCTGGTCCCCTGGGGTGCACCGCTGACCCTGATCGGGGAGACCGAGCAGCAGGTCGCCGACGCCCGCCGCGAGCTGGTCCGCATCGGCATCGACCGGCTCGCCGGCGCCGCGATCGGCAGCCCCGAGGCGCTCGCCGCCGACCGCGAACAGGCCTCCTACAAGGTCAGCGACTTCGCCGGCCTCGCCGCGGCGATGGCCGCCGACCCAGAGCTCGTGGTGCTCGATGCCCGCCGCGACGACGAGCGCGCCGCTGGCGGGGTCCGCGGCTCGCTGCACATCCCGATCCACGACCTGCCCGGCCGCCTCGACGAGGTCCCTGACGGGAACGTCTGGGTGTACTGCGGCTCGGGCTACCGCGCCTCCATCGCCGCTTCCATGCTCGCCCGCGCCGGCCGCCGACCGGTGCTGGTCGACGGCGGCTACGGCGACCCCGACACCGGCGCGTCCGCCGCAGGCCTGCACACCCAGCCCGCCACCGTCTGACCGGTCCCGACCCAGACCCCGGCGGCCACTGGGAGCCCCCGTCCCGGTGGCCGCCGGCTCCCTCCTGCCCGAAGCACCCCACGACCGATGCAGAGGACGACTCCCCGGTGAACCCCCGTACCACCGCCCTGATCGCCCCCACCGAGCTCACCGACCGGCTCACCGGCGACCCCACGCCGACCCTGGTCGACGTGCGCACCCCGGCCGAGTACGAGACCGCGCACATCCCCGGCTCGATCAACATCCCGCTGCCGCTGATGACCGAGCACGCCACCGCGCTGGCCGCCGAGCTCGACGGCCCGGTCGTGCTGGTCTGCCAGGCCGGCACCCGCGCCCGCACCGCCCACACTCCGCTGGCCGCTGCCGGCGCCGAGCAGCTGTCCGTCCTCGACGGCGGCGTCACCGCGTACACCGCCACCGGACAGCCGATCCGCCGCGGCCGGGCCCGCTGGGCGCTGGAACGCCAGGTCCGCCTGGTCGCCGGCGGCCTGGTCGCGACCAGCATCCTGGCCAGCCTCCGCTTCCCGCGCGCCCGCTTCCTCGCCGGCGGCATCGGCGCCGGGCTGGCCACCGCAGCGGTCACCGACACCTGCGCGATGGGCGCGGCACTGTCTCGGCTGCCGTACAACCGCGGCGGCCGCGCCGTGACCCTGCGCGACGCGGTGCAGGCGCTGCGGTCGCGGCGGGCGGCCGGGAGCACCCCGTCGTGACCGTCGCGATCGCCCTCGGCCTGGTCATCGGCGCGCTGGTCGGCCTGCTCGGTGGCGGCGGGTCGATCCTCGCTGTCCCGGCGCTGGTCTACGCCGCCGGGCAGGACCTGCCGCAGGCGGTCGCGACGTCGTTGCTGGTCGTCGGCATCACCGCGGTGGTGGCGCTGCTACCGCGGTTGGGCCAGGGGCAGATCGCCTGGCGGATCGCGGTGCTGTTCGGCGCGGCCGGGGTCGCGACCGCGTTCGCCGGCGCCGCGGTCAACCGGCTGTTGCCCGCCGACGTCGTCCTCGGGCTGTTCGCCGCCCTGATGATCGGCGCCGGGGTCCGGATGCTGTCGGAGAAGCCCGCCACCGGCGCCGCGTGCGCCGCCGACGGCGGCCGCGTCAACTGGCGCCGCTGCCTGCCCCGCACGCTGGCCGGCGGGCTGGTGGTCGGGTTCCTCACCGGCCTGCTCGGCGTCGGCGGTGGCTTCCTCATCATCCCGGTGCTGGTTCTCGTGCTGGGCCTGACGATGGAGACCGCGATCGGCACCTCGCTGCTGGTCGTCGCGGTCAACTCGGCTGCCGGTTTCGCGGCGCACGCCGGCAGGGTCCCCCTGGACGTGCCGGTCACCATCGCGTTCACCGCAGCCGCCGTCGCCGCCGCGCTGGCGGCCGGCCGGCTCGCCACCCGGCTGGACACCGCACGGCTGCGCCGCTGGTTCGCCTACCTGGTGTTCGTCGTCGCCGCCGGCATCCTCGTGCAGATCACCGCCGGCCTGCTCGAATAGCTGCCCGGGCTGGTGCGTTGCGATGCTGCCGGTCCGGGCAGCAGCCGGGCCGGCGCAGCGACCTCGACCGGCACCCGACCGCCGAGCGCGCCGACCCGCACCCGGTGCGTGGGGTCTTGCGGCCGCGCCCGGAGAGCTCCACGGTGAACGCTGTGAGCGACCCGCCGACCCCGGTGGACCGGCCGGCGATCGCCGGTGAGATGGACGACGCCCGCGCCCGGCTGCACGCGCTGCTCACCGGTGCCGACACCGCCGATCTGCACCGGGCCAGCAATGGCACCCGGTGGACCAACGAGCAGCTGCTGTTCCACATGGTCTTCGGCTATCTGGTCGTGCGGACGCTGCTGCCGCTGGTCCGCCTGATGGGCCGGCTGCCGTCGCCGGTCGGGCGCGGCTGGGCCGCGCTGCTGGGCGCCGCCACCGGGCCGTTCCACATCGTCAACTACTGGGGATCGGTCGGCGCGGCCCGGGTGTTCAACCGCGACCGGATGGGGCCGCTGGCCGACCGGACCATCGCCGCGCTGCAGCACTCCCTGGCGCGGGAACCGGAGGCGGCGCTGCACCGGGGCATGCCGTTCCCGAGCGGCTGGGATCCGTACTTCGGCTACCTGACGCTGGCCGAGGTCTACCGGTACCCGACCCGACACTTCGAGCACCACCGCGCCCAGCTCACCCTCCCCGACCGGAGCGACCGGTGAGCACACGGGCCGCCGGCCCGGGTCAGGCGCCCACGTAGGCCGCGAGGTGCTGCCCGGTGAGGGTGGAACGGGTGGCGACGAGGTCCGCCGGCCTGCCCTCGAAGACGACCCGGCCGCCGTCGTGACCGGCGCCGGGGCCGAGGTCGATGAGCCAGTCGGCGTGCGCCATGACGGCCTGGTGGTGCTCGATGACGACCACCGACTTCCCGGCGTCCACGAGCCGGTCGAGCAGACCGAGCAGCTGCTCGACGTCGGCCAGGTGCAGGCCGGTGGTCGGCTCGTCGAGGACGTACACGTCACCGCTCTCGGCCATCTGGGTGGCCAGCTTCAGGCGCTGCCGCTCGCCGCCGGACAGCGTGGTGAGCGGCTGGCCGAGGGTGAGGTAGCCCAGTCCGACGTCGGCCAACCGGGACAGGATCTTGTGCGCCGCGGGCAGGCGCGCCTCGCCGGCGCCGAAGAACGCCTCGGCCTCCATCACCGACATCGTGAGCACCTCGCTGATGTCCTTGCCGCCGAGCAGGTACTCCAGCACCGACGCCTGGAACCGCTTGCCCTCGCACTCCTCGCAGGGTGACTCGACGGTCGCCATGACACCCAGGTCGGTGAAGATGACACCGGCGCCGTTGCAGGTGGGACAGGCACCCTCGGAGTTGGAGCTGAACAGCGCCGGCTTCACGCCGTTGGCCTTCGCGAACGCCTTCCGGATCGGCTCGAGCAGGCCGGTGTACGTCGCCGGGTTGCTGCGCCGCGACCCGCGGATCGCGCCCTGGTCGATCACCACCACGCCGTCCCGGCCGGCGACCGAGCCGTGGATCAGCGAGCTCTTGCCGGAGCCGGCGACACCGGTGACCACGCAGAGGACGCCGAGCGGGATGTCGACGTCGACGTCGCGCAGATTGTGGGTGCCGGCGCCGCGCACCTCCAGCGCCCCGGACGGCGTCCGCACCGTCTCCTTGAGTGCCGCGCGGTCGTCCAGGTGCCGGCCGGTGAGCGTGTCGCTGGCCCGCAGCCCCTCGACGGTGCCCTCGAACACCACCTCGCCCCCGCCCGTCCCGGCGAGCGGACCGAGGTCGACGACGTGGTCGGCGATCGCGATCGTCTCCGGCTTGTGCTCCACGACGAGCACGGTGTTGCCCTTGTCCCGCAACTGCCGGAGGAGGGCGTTCATCCGCTCGATGTCGTGGGGGTGCAGGCCGATCGTCGGCTCGTCGAAGACGTAAGTGACGTCGGTGAGCGAGGAGCCCAGGTGGCGGATCATCTTGGTGCGCTGTGCCTCGCCGCCGGACAGCGTCCCCGACGGCCGGTCGAGCGACAGGTAGCCCAGCCCGATCCCCTCGAACGAGTCGAGGAGGTGTTGCAGCCCGGCGAGCAGCGGCGCCACCGACGGCTCGTCGAGTTCCCGGACCCAGCCGGCCAGGTCGCTGATCTGCATGGCGCACAGATCGGCGATGTTCCTGCCCCTGATCTTCGACGACAGGGCCTCCCGGGTCAGCCGGGTGCCGCCGCAGTCGGGGCAGGTCTGGAAGGTCACCGCCCGCTCCACGAAGGCGCGGATGTGCGGCTGCATCGCCTCGACGTCCTTGGACAGGAACGACTTCTGGATCGACGGGATCAGCCCCGTGTACGTGAGGTTGATGCCCTCGACCTTGATCTTGGTCGGCTCCTTGTACAGGAGGTCGTGGAGCTCCTTCTCCCCGTACTCGCGGATCGGCTTGTCCGGGTCGAAGAACCCGCTCTGGCGGAAGATGCGGCCGTACCAGCCCTCCATGCTGTAGCCCGGGATGGTGATCGCGCCCTCGTTGAGCGACTTGCCGTCGTCGTAGAGCGCCGACCGGTCGAAGTCGCTGACCGCCCCCATGCCCTCGCAGCGCGGGCACATGCCGCCGAGCCGGGTGAAGGTCGCCTTCTCGGTCTTCGTCTTGCTGCCGCGCTCGACGGTGATGGCCCCGCTCGCCCGCACCGAGGGCATGTTGAACGAGTACGCGTTGGGTGAGCCGATGTGCGGCTGACCGAGCCGGCTGAACAGGATGCGCAGCATCGCGTTGGCGTCGGTCGCGGTGCCGACGGTGGAGCGCGGGTTGGCGCCCATGCGCTCCTGGTCGACGATGATCGCCGTCGTCAGGCCCTCCAGCAGGTCGACCTCGGGCCGGGCCAGCGTCGGCATGAAGCCCTGCACGAAGGCGCTGTAGGTCTCGTTGATCAGCCGCTGCGACTCCGCGGCGATGGTGCCGAACACCAGCGAGCTCTTGCCGGAGCCGGAGACGCCGGTGAACACCGTCAGCCGGCGCTTCGGGATCTCGACGCTGACGTCCTTGAGGTTGTTCACCCGCGCGCCCAGCACGCGGATCAGGTCGTGGTTGTCGGCCGGGTGCGGGAAGGGCGACCGCGGGTCCGTGCCCGCGGTCTCCGTGTCCGTGTCCGTGACCGTGCTCATCGTGTCTCCATCCGTCGGCGAGGCCGCTCGTGCGGCCTCCGTCGGCGTCGCCTGGCTCGATCCACCGGCTGCGAGCCGGGCGTGCGGTTCTGTCGTGGGGTCGCTGTCTACCCGATCCGGGCCGCCGGCGGCGTGCTGCGACGCCCGCCCGGGGCGTCGGCCGGCCGACGCCCCGGGCGCGAGCGCCGTGGGGCTCAGCGCAGCTCCTGGATGCGGACCATGTTCCCGGCGGGGTCGCGGAAGGCGCAGTCACGAACGCCGTACGGCTGCTCGGTCGGCTCCTGGACGACCTCGGTGTCGCCGGCCTGGACCTTCTCGAAGGTGCCGTCGAGGTCCCGGGTGGCCAGCAGGATCCAGCCGTAGGTGCCCTTCGCCATCATCTCGGTGATGGTGCGGCGCTCGTCGTCGGTGATGCCGGGGTCCGCGGCCGGCGGTGCCAGGAGGATCGAGGTGCCCGGCTGGTCGGCAGGGCCCACGGTGATCCAGCGCATGGTGCCCCGGCCCACGTCGCTGCGGACCTCGAAGCCGAGGACGTCGCGGTAGAAGGCCAGGGAGGCCTCGGGGTCGGTGTGCGGGAGCGCGGTCGTGTGGATGGTGAGGTCCATGCCGATCACGCTAGGGACGGCGTGCCGACCTGCGCTTCTCGATTCCTGACCGGTCTGCTCACCTGCTTGGCCACGCACGACGGCAGTCCCGCCGTCGCGCTCGCCGCCTCGCGCCGGTAGACGCTGGGCGGGACGCCGACCAGTTCGGTGAAGCGGGTGCTGAAGGTGCCCAGCGACGAGCAGCCGACGGCGAAGCACACCTCGGTGACGCTGAGGTCGCCGCGGCGGAGCAGCGCCATCGCGCGCTCGACCCGCCGCGTCATCAGGTAGGCGTACGGGGACTCGCCGTACGCGGCCCGGAACTCGCGGCTGAGGTGCCCGGCGGACATGTGCGCGCCGCGGGCGAGGGCCTCGACGTCCAGCGGCTGCGCGTACTCCCGGTCGATCCGGTCGCGGACGCGGCGCAGCCGCGCGAGGTCCCGCAGGTGCTGCGCGGTGGCCGATGAACTGGTCACCTGCGGGATCGTGCCACGTCGCGGCGCTCCGGCCGGACGCCCGCAACGGGCACGTGCCGATGGGGCCGGCCACGGGCACGGTGTCGATGGACGCCCGCAACGGGCACGGTGTCGATGGCTGCCGGCCACGGGCACGGTGCCGGGAGCGGGTACGGCGCCGCCCGTCCCGGCCGCAAGTACGGTTTCGTTCCGTGGCTCAGGAGTGGCTCGACGAGCAGCAGCAGCGGACGTGGCGTGCCTGGCTGACCGCGTCCGAGCTCGTGCCGCGCGTCCTCGACGCACAGTTGCAGCGGGACGCCGGCATCAGCCACGCCGCCTACGTCGTCCTGGCGATGTTGTCGGAGGCGCCGGGCCGCAGCCGGCGGATGAGCGACCTCGCCCGCCGGGCCAACCAGTCGCAGAGCCGGCTGTCGCACACCGTCGCCCGGCTGGAGGAGCGCGGCTGGGTGCGGCGGGAGCGCTCGCCCGAGGACGGCCGCGGCAACGTCGCCGTCCTCACCGACGTCGGCTGGGACGTCGTCCGCGCGGTCGCGCCCGGTCACGTCGCGGCCGTCCGGGCCGCCGTGTTCGACCCGTTGACCGAGGAGCAGGCCCGGGCCCTCGGGGATGCGCTGGAGCTGGTGCTCCACGGGCTGGACCCCGACCACAGCCTGCGGGTCGAGCACGGCGCCGACGCCAGCTGACAGCCGCGGGAGCACCGCAGCCAGGAGCGGACCGGCGCGCGCAGGGCGGTCCGTGTCACCGCGAGCTGAGCGGGCACTCGGCCGGCTGACCGGGGAAGTCCTGACCGGGCGCGGGCGTTGCCGCCGGTGATGTCCGAGCCGCTGCCGCTGTCCGTCCTCGAGCTGGCCACCGTCGGCTCGGGGCAGTCCACCGCCCACGCCCTCGCGGCCACGACCCGGGTCGCGCGGACCGCCGACCGGCTGGGGTTCTCCCGCCTGTGGGTCGCCGAGCACCACAACATGCCGGCGGTCGCCAGCACGAACCCGCCGGTCCTCATCGCGCACCTGGCCGCGGTGACCGAGCGGATCCGGATCGGCTCGGGCGGGGTCATGCTGCCCAACCACGCGCCGTTGGTCGTCGCCGAGCAGTTCGCCATCCTCGAGGCACTGCACCCGGGCCGGATCGACCTGGGCATCGGCCGGGCGCCGGGCACCGACCAGCAGACCGCCGCAGCGCTGCGCCGCGACCCGGCGGCGTTGTCGGCCGACGACTTCCCCCAGCACCTCATCGACCTGCTCGGCCTCTTCGGCGACCCGCGGGTCGAGGGCGGCCTCGCCGAGCGGTTCCGGGCCACCCCCGTGGCGGAGACCGTGCCGCAGGTCGTGCTGCTGGGCTCCAGCGACTTCTCCGCGCAGCTGGCCGGCCACCTCGGGCTGCCGTTCGCCTTCGCCCACCACTTCGGCGGCCCGAACGTGCTGACCGCCGTCGGCCTCTACCGCGAGACCTTCCGTCCCTCCTCGGTGCTGGAGGAGCCGTTCACCATCGTCGCGGCGAACGTGCTGGCGGCCTCGACCGAGGCGGAGGCGCGTCGGCTGGCGCTGCCCGGGCAGCTCATGCGGCTGTCGCTGCGCCTCAACCGCCCGCGACCGCTGCCCAGCGTCGAGGAGGCGCTGGTCGACCCGGAGCGGGCCGCGGCCGAGGCGATGCCCAGCAACGCGATCGTCGGGGACGCCGCCGGCACGGTGGAGCAGCTGCGCCGACTGGCTGCCGACACCGGTGCCGACGAGCTGATGCTGTCGGCGTCCACGCACGGCGTCGAGGAGCGGGTCCGCAGCCTGGAGCTCGTGGCCGGGGCGTGGGGGCTGCCCGCGCGGGCCGCGGCCTGATCCTCAGGTGAGGTGCCTCGGGTAGGACGCCGGGTCGCCCAGGACCTGCCGCCAGCCGGCCGTGAGCTCCAGGTCGTCCCAGGCGGCCTCCCGCAGCTCCCGCGGGCCGACCCCCAGCAGCCGGGCGCCGGGCAGCGCGGCCAGGACGGGGGAGTGGGTGGCGACCACCACCTGCGCCCCGCCGGCGACCAGCTCGGCCAGGCGCAGGACCAGTGACAGTCACCGCCTGCCGTGAGGGAGGACGCGCCTGGACCAGGTGACCTGATGGTGGCTGGGGACCCTCAGCGGCCGAGGTGGCGGTAGCGGTGCAGTCGGCTGCGCAGCCGCTCGCCGTCGTCCCGCCCGAGCAGGTTGGCCAGCTCCTCACCCAGCACCCGGCCCAGTCGCTGGCAGAACTCCACCGGCTCGTCGGCGGCGTCCGGCCGCTCGGGCACCACGCGGTCGACGATCCCGGCCCGCCACAGGTCGGTCGCCCGGACCCCCTGCGACGCCGCCATCTCGTCGGCGCGGTCGACGGTCCGGTGCACGATCGCCGAGGCGCCCTCCGGCGGCAGCGGACCGAGCCAGCCGTTGGCCGCGGCGAGCACGCGGTCGGCCGGGACCAGCGCCAGCGCCCCGCCGCCGGTGCCCTGGCCGAGCAGCACCGCCAGGGTCGGGGCCTTGAGCACCACGAGGTCCTGCAGGCAGCGGGCGATCTCGGCGGCCAGCCCGCCCTCCTCGGCCTCCTTTGACAGCGCCGCGCCCGGGGTGTCGATCAGCGTGACCAGCGGCAGCCGGAGCTCGGCGGCCAGCCGCATCCCGCGCCGGGCCTCGCGCAGCGCGGCCGGACCGAGCGGCGCCGACAGGGACTGCCCGCGCCGGTCCTGGCCGAGCACCACGCAGGGCGCACCGCCGAAGCGGGCCAGCGCCAGCAGCAGGCCGGGGTCCTTCTCCCCGGCGCCGGTGCCGGACAGGCCCACGATGTCGGTCGCCGCCGTCCGCAGCAGCCGCCGGACGCCGGGCCGCTCCTCCCGCCGGGACGCGGTGACGACGTCCCACGCGCTGCGGTGGTCCTCCGGGTCGTCGGCGTCGGTGCCGTCCTCCCGCCGGGGCGGCTCGGCGTCGGCGACGTCCCGGTGCCAGGTCTGCCGGGCGGCCAGCACCCGCAGCGCCCGGTCGGCGACGTCGGCGATCTCCTCGTGCGGGACGACGGCGTCGATGAGCCCGTGTGCGGCCAGGTTCTCCGCGGTCTGCACGCCCTCGGGGAACGGCTCGCCGTACAGCGCCTCGTAGACGCGCGCGCCGAGGAAGCCGATCGAGGCGCCGGGCTCGGCGATCGTGACGTGCCCGGTGGAGCCCCAGGACGCCAGCACCCCGCCGAACGTGGGGTGCCGCAGGTACACCAGGTAGGGCAGGCCGGCCTCCTTGTGCCGGGCGATCGCCGCGGTGATCCCGATCATCTGCAGGAAGGCGACCGTGCCCTCCTGCATGCGGGTGCCACCGGACACCGGTGCGGCCAGCAGCGGCAGCCCCTCGTCGGTCGCCCGCTCCACCGCGGTGATCAGCCGCTCGGCGGCCGCCACCCCGATGGAGCCGGCGAGGAAGCCGAACTCCCCGGCGATGACCGCCACCCGCCGGCCGCGCAGCAGGCCCTCG
Organism: Geodermatophilus sabuli; assembly: GCF_900215145.1. Taxonomy (GTDB): domain Bacteria; phylum Actinomycetota; class Actinomycetes; order Mycobacteriales; family Geodermatophilaceae; genus Geodermatophilus; species Geodermatophilus sabuli. The sequence goes on from NZ_OBDO01000005.1 coordinate 358,909, forward strand.
CCGGTGATGATCGCCTCGTCCTGGTGGCTCTTCTCCGCGGCGCGGGCCAGCTCGGCGGCGTACTCGGGGGAGACGTCGCCGACGGTGACGGGGGAGTCCCACGTCTTCCAGGAGCCCGGGTCGAGGACGAGGTCGCGCAGCGCGCGGGCGTCCAGCGGACGGGTCACGCCGGCTCCCCGCCGGCGCTCGTCGACGTCGTGCCCTGAGGTGCCGCGCCCGTGCGCGAGCTCGCGGGCTCGCTCACGACTGCAGCCAGGCGCGGATCGCCTCGTTCGACGAACCCAGCACCGGCGGGGCGGCGTGGTCGCGTCGGGTCGTCTCGGTCTCCCCGTCCGGTCCGGGCGCGAAGAAGCGCAGCGGCGGGCCGGGCAGCTGCAGCGGGCCGAGCGTGGCGTGCTCGACGTCGACGAGCAGCCCCTGGCTGAGCGTCTGATCCCAGGTGTAGACCTCGTCGATCGTGCGCACCTTCCCGGCCGGGATGCCGGCGGCGGCCAGGCGTGCCAGCAGCTCCTCGGGGGAGATCCCGGCGAAGGCGCGCTCGAGCAGCTCGATCACCTGCTGCCGGTTGCCCACCCGCTCGCCGTTGGTCGCCATCCCGGGCGCCTCGGGGTCCAGGCCGAACTCGGCGCACAGCTTGCGCCACAGGCCCTCCGAGCCGCAGGACAGCTGCACGCTGCCGCCCTCGCAGTGGAACAGGCCGTAGGGGGCGATCGACGGGTGGTGGTTGCCCTGCGCCTGGCCGACCTTGCCGGCCACGGTCCACGCCGTCCCCTGGAAGGCGTGCACGCCGACGATCGCGGCCAGCAGCGACGTGCGCACCACCTGCCCGCGGCCGGTGCGCTCACGCTCGAGCAGCGCGGCCAGCACGCCGTAGGCGCCGTACATGCCGGCCAGCAGGTCGCCGATCGGGACGCCGACCCGCTGTGGGTCCTCCGGGCCGGACCCGGTCAGCGACATCAGCCCGCCCTCGCCCTGGGCGATCTGGTCGTAGCCGGCGCGGCCGCCCTCGGGGCCGTCGTGTCCGAACCCGCTGATCGCCAGGGTGACCAGCCGCGGGTTGAGGGTCTCCAGGACGTCGGTGCCGAAGCCCAGGCGGGCCAGGGTGCCGGGGCGGAAGTTCTCCAGCAGCACGTCGGCGCGGCGGATCAGCTCGGCGAGCAGCGCCTTGTCGCCGTCGTCCTTGAGGTCGAGGGTGATCGACTCCTTGTTCTTGTTGGTCGACAGGAAGTAGGTCGACTCCCGGTCGCCCTGTGCCGGCTCCATGAACGGCGGACCCCACCCGCGGGTGTCGTCCCCGCTGCCGGGGTTCTCCACCTTGATGACACGGGCGCCGAGGTCGCCCAGCATCATCCCGGCGTGCGGCCCGGCAAGGGCTCTGGTCAGGTCGACGACGAGCACGCCGTCCAGGGGTCCGGACATGGTTCGGGTCTCAGCTCCGATCAGAAGAAGGAGGGGACGACGACGTACGCCAGCCAGGCCAGCAGCGGACCTACGACCACGACGATCGTGGCGTACGCCAGGATCTGCTTGTAGAAGCGGTCCTTGTCCACGTCCTGCGCATTGGCCAAGACCAGCGCACCGTTCGTGGAGAACGGGCTCACGTCGACGATGGTCGAGGACACGGACAGGGCGACCACCACGCCCACGGCCGCGATGTCCCCGCCCTGCAGGAAGGGCACGGCGAGCGCGATGGCCACGGCGATGATCGCGACGGACGACGCGAACGCCGACACCACCGCGCCGATGTAGCAGAGCAGCAGGGCCACGAGCAGTGGCGCGCCGATCCCGGTGACCGCCTCGCCGACGTAGTCGATGGTGCCCGCCTCCTGCAGCACGAAGACGAAGGTGAGCACCCCGGCGATCAGCAGGATGGTGCTCCAGCTGATCTGGGTGACCGCGCCCTTGTGCTGCTGCGCGGAGAACAGCGCCAGGACGACGGCGACGGAGATCGAGACGAACCCGATGTCGAGCTTGAAGACCAGCGCCAGGACGGCGACGACCGCCAGGCCGATCAGCGTGAGGATCTGCTCCAGGCGAACCGGCTGGGCGACCTCGGGGTGGATGTGCTCGTCGTCGTCGCCGCCCACAGCCGGGCCCGGGGCGGCGCCGTGGCCCCGGACCACGGTGCCGTGGGCGTGCTCGATGTGCTCGAGGGGTCTGGCCGCCACCTTCCGGCCCACCAGTTTCCGGCCGCCCAGCACGAAGAAGAGCACCAGCGCGATCGCGAGGTTGAAGAACAGGCTGCCGAGGAAGACCTGCAGCGAGGCATCCGGCAGGCCGGCCTCCTCGACGATGTCGTTCACCGTGACGCCGTAGACGCTGATGGGGGAGAAGCCGCCGCCCTGCGCGCCGTGGATGACCATCATGCCCATGAGCAGCGGGTTGATCCCGTGCCGGGCGGCGAAGGTGAGCGCGATCGGGGCGATGATCGCGACGGCGGCGGGGGAGAGAGCGCCGATCGCCGTGAGCACCGCGGTGATGAAGAACATGATCCACGGGATGGCCGCCACGTGGCCGCCGACCAGTTTCACCGCGCCGCGGACCAGCAGGTCGACGGTGCCGTTGTTCTGCGCGATCGCGAACAGGTAGGTGACCCCGATCAGGGTCAGGACCAGCTCGGAGGGGAAGCCCGCGAGGATCTCGTCGGTGGTCAGCCCCACGGAGAGGGTGCCCACCACGAAGGCGGCGACGAAGGCCAGCGCGCCCATGTTGATCGGGAGGAACGTCGCGATCGCGAAGATCACGACCAGTGCGAGGATGGTGACGATCTCGGGCGACATCTGCGCTCCCACGGCAGCGATGACGAAGGCGTGATCACTGTGTCAGTGACCGGCCGGTAGCGCCTCCCAGCCGCCCGACGGCGTGACCACCGCGGTGACCCGGTGGTCGTGCGGTTCGGCGGGCAGGTCGTCGACGAGCTCGTCGTCGAACACCAGCGCCACCACAAGGGCGCCCGGGCGGGCGTGCCGCAGCGCCCGGTCGTAGTAGCCGCCGCCCCGCCCCAGCCGGACCCCGCTCCGGGACACCGCCACCGCCGGGACGACGACGACCTCCGCGGTGCCGATCGCGGTCGGGCCGAGCCGGGGACCCACCGGCTCCTGCAGCCCGAAGCGGCCGGGTGCCAGCCGACCGGTGTCGACGGCCCAGGACAGCTCCCGGCCGGCCGCGGGCACGACCGGCAGCAGCACCCGGGCGCCGAGTTGGGTGTACGCAGCCGGGAGCCGGCCGGCGCCGGGCTCGGTGGCGTCGGGCACGAACGCGGCCAGCCGGTGGACGCCGGCGAGTCCGCGCAGCAGTGCGGTGGTGACCGCGGCCGCGGCGGCGGCGCGCTCCGGGGCCGGCCGGGCGGAGCGACGGGCGAGCAGCCGCGTGCGGAACGCGGCCTTGCGGGCAGCCGCGTCGTCCGCCGGGGTCACCGCCGCAGGCTAGCCACGTGCGGGGTGCCCCGCTCGGCGTCGCCGGGACCGGCGTCCCGGCCGCTGGCTAGGCTCCGGCCATGCCGACTTCGAGCTCCCGCCCGGCGCGGAAGGCCGTCATCCCGGTCGCGGGGATGGGCACCCGGTTCCTGCCGGCCACCAAGGCGGTGCCCAAGGAGTTGCTCCCGGTCGTGGACCGCCCGGCGCTGCAGTACATCGTCGAGGAGGCCGCCCGGGCCGGGCTCGGCGAGGTGCTCATGGTCACCGGCCGGAACAAGGCCGCCATCGAGGACTACTTCGACCGCCACCCCGAGCTCGAGACGGTGCTGGAGAAGAAGGGCGATGCCGGCCGACTCGCCGCGGTGCAGGAGTCCACGGACGTGGCGCAGGTGCACTTCGTCCGGCAGGGCGAGGCCCGCGGGCTCGGGCACGCGGTGCTGCAGGCGGCCGCCTTCGTCGGCGACGAGCCGTTCGCCGTGCTGCTCGGCGACGACCTGATCGACGCCCGCGACCACCTGCTGGAGCAGATGCTGCAGGTGCAGGCCGAGCACGGGGGTTCCGTGGTGGCGCTGCTCGACGTCGGCCGGGAGAACATCGACAAGTACGGCGCGGTGGCCGTGGAGCCCGGCGGCACCGACGGCGTGGTGAGCATCACCGGTCTGGTCGAGAAGCCGCCCGTGGACGAGGCGCCGAGCAGCCTGGCCATCATCGGTCGATACGTCCTGGGGCCGGAGGTCTTCGGCGTGCTGCGGGAGACCGCACCCGGCCGGGGTGGCGAGATCCAGCTGACCGACGCGCTGGCCACGCTGGTCGAGCGCGGGGAGCCGGTGCACGGCGTCGTCTTCGGCGGGCGCCGCTACGACACCGGTGACCGGCTGGACTACCTCAAGGCGGTCATCCAGCTGGCCACCGAGCGCGACGACCTCGGCCCTCCCCTGCGTGCCTGGCTGACCGAGTTCGTCGCCGACCTGCCCGCCGAGGGCGCGTCGCAGGGCTGAACGGAGCCGTTCAGGGGGGAGCATCGTCCTCCGTGGTGGGGATGACCGGGGACGGGACGACGGGCGTGGCACCCGCGGGACAGCGGGACACCACGGCGATGGACCTCAACCAGGGCACCCTGGTCCAGGGGGCGCCGGCGGTGGTCCACGAGACCGCGGCGATCGACCGCGGCCAGGTGCCGCCGCCCCCGGCCGCCGCGGAGCCGCTCGCGCCGCGCACGGTCGAGCAGCACCTCGACGAGATCCTCTCGGCGGTGCCGCAGCCGGACCCGATCGAGCTCGCCGTCCTCGACGCGCAGGGGCTGCTGTGCGCGGAGGAGGTCGTCAGCCAGCGCGCGCTGCCCGCTTTCGACCAGGCCGCCCTCGACGGCTACGCCGCCCGCGCCCTGGACGTGGAGGGCGCCTCCTTCGAGGAGCCGGCCCGCCTGGCGGTGGTGGGGGAGACCGTCGCCGGACCCAGCGGTCCGTCCTCCATCGGCCCGGGGATGGCGCAGAAGGTCAGCGCCGGCGCGATGCTGCCGGCCGGCGCCGACGTCGTCGTCCCCGCGGTGTGGACCGACCAGGGCGTGGTCACCGTCGCGGTGCACGCGCCGGTGGAGTCCGGCGGGTACGTCCGCCGCGCCGGGGACGACGTCGCGCCGGGCACCACCGCGGTGCAGGTCGGGACGCCGATCGGGCCGGCCCAGATCAGCCTGCTGGCCGCCGTGGGGCGCGACCGCGTGCAGGTGCGCCCGCGGCCACGGGTCGCCGTCCTGTCCGCCGGGAGCGAGCTGGTCGACATCAGCACGCCGCCGGGCCCCGGCCAGGTCGTCGACGTCAACAGCTACGCGCTGGCCGCGGCCGCCCGGGATGCCGGGGCCGAGGCGTACCGCTCGGGGATCGTCCCCTCCGATCGCCGCCGCATGTCCGAGGTGCTGGAGAGCCAGCTGCTGCGGAGCGACCTGGTGCTCGTGTCGGGCACCTTCGCCACCGAGGGCGACACGGTGCAGGAGGTCCTCGCCGAGCTGGGCCAGATGCACTTCTCGCCCGTGACGATGCTCCCGGGGCCGGTGCAGGCCTTCGGTCGGCTGGGCCGCGACGCGGTCCCGGTCATCTGCGTTCCGGGGGAGCCGGTGGCCGCGCTGGTGGCCTTCGAGGTGTTCGTGCGCCCGGCGATCCGGCTCATGCTCGGCAAGCGTCAGCTGTTCCGCCGCACCGTGCAGGCGATCGCCGCCGAGCAGCTCCTCTCGCCGCTGGGGTACCGCCAGTACCTGCACGGGCAGGTCATGCGCCACCCCGACGGTGGCTACGTGGTCGAGCCGCTCGGGGGCGGGGACGAGGCGATGCTCGCCCGCATGGCGCGGGCCAACTGCCTGATCGTGGTCGACGAGGACGTGACGGAGGTGGCCGCCGGTGGGCTGGTCACCGTCATCCCCCTCCTGCTCGGCGGCTGACGGAACCCGTGGTCGACCCCGCCCTGCACCCGGGCTGGCCCGCCCGGTTGGCGTGGGGGCCGGTGGAGCTGCTGCCGCCGAGCCGGCGGGACGCCGAGGAGTGGAGCCGCGTCCGGCTGGCGAACGAGGCGTGGCTGGCGCCGTGGGAGCCCAGTGCCCCCTCGTCGTGGGCGGCCCGGCACACACCGCAGTCCTTCCGGGCGATGCGCCGCGCCGTGCTGCGCCGCGCCGCCGTGGGGATGACACTGCCGTTCGTCGTCCACGTCGAGGGTCGGGTGGCCGGGCAGGTGACGATCGACAACGTCGTCCGCGGGGCGCTGCGCTCGGGCAACCTGGGGTACTGGATCGACCGCTCGGTGGCCGGCCGGGGCGTCGCGTCGCTGGCGGTGGCGCTGGTGTGCGACCACGCGTTCGGTCCGGCGCGGCTGCACCGGCTGCAGGCCGACATCCGCCCGGAGAACGGCCCCAGCCAGCGGCTGGTGGAGCGTCTCGGGTTCCGTCCCGAGGGCCTGCTGCGCCGCTACCTCGACATCGACGGCGACTGGCGGGACCACCGCTGTTACGCGTTGCTGGCCGAGGACGCCCCCGAGGGGGTGCTCACCCGTTGGCGGGCCCGCGCTCCCCACTGACCGCCCGGATACCACGCTGACCGACGCGGAGAGGGTGGCTCCGAGTCGACACGCCGACACGGAACCGCGCTCAGGCCACTCCAGTCACACAACACATCAGTGACACGCCCGCGCGCCTCCCTCGTCGGGGTGGGTGCAGGCCTTAACTTCGCCGGGCGAGTGACTCATGTGACGGGTGGTGTTCTGATGGGATCCGGCGTGCTCTTGGCCGCTCTGGTCGTGTTGTGGTTCGTCGTGCTGGTGCCCATGGTGGTGACCCGTGGTGACTCGCAGACCGTCCGTGCCGACTCCGGCCGGACCCTGCAGCGGCGGCGGGTGGTCGACCCCGTGGTCCACGCCGAGACCGAGCGTGTCTCCGTCGACCGGGCGGCGCTGCTGACCTCTGGCGAGCTGCGGGTCGACGTGCACGCCGTCCGGCGGCGCACCCTCGCCGGGCTGGTGGCGCTCACGCTGCTCGCGCTGGCCGGTGCGGTGCTGTACAGCCCGTGGCTGTGGATCGCCCAGGGCGTGCTCGACCTGGCCGTCGTCGCCTACCTCATGGTGCTGCGTGCCGCCGCGCGCCGGGAGCGGCTGGCCGCCCGCCGGGCCGCCCGTGCCGCGGCCCGCGCCGCCCGTCAGCCGGCGCCCCGCCCCGCGGCGCGCCCGGTGCCCGCACCGCGCCCGGCCCCCGTGGTGGAGGACGCCCCCGTCGAGGAGGTGCAGCACCACACCGTCGACCTGCCGCACCCCAGCCTGCCGCTGGCCCCGGTCCACCCGCTGCGCCCGGGCCGGGTCGTGGCGGCCCGCGCCGCGGCACCGGCAGGCTGGCAGGACAGCGCGGTCGTGGGCCTCGACGACGACGACATCGGCTTCGCCGACATCGACGTCTACCAGCCCCGGAGGGTCGTCAACGGCTGAGGGAGGACCCTCCTGCCTCCGCCGCGGCGGGTCCCTGCACGAGGGCCAACCCCCCGTGGCGGCGCCGGAGCACGCGGACGGTAAGCTCTCCGTTCGTCAGGGGCTGTGGCGCAGACCGGTAGCGCACCTCGTTCGCATCGAGGGGGTCAGGGGTTCAAATCCCCTCAGCTCCACCCGACACCGCACAGCCCCGCCCGGGTCCCCCGGAGCGGGGCTGCTGCGTCTCTGCAGACGACAGGCCACGACCGCTGTGCGCCCGGGTGGCCACGCAAGGTGTCGCAGCACGCGGGACCGACGGTCTGCGTTTGTGGCTCGCCCGAGTGTCGGGCAGCGTCCCTCCGCATGACCCGCCCCCTTCCCCGTGCCGCCCGGTGGCCCACCGCCCTGCGGATCTGCGCCGTCGTGGCGCTCGCCCCGGCCCTCGCCGTGGCGACCGCGCCCCCGGCCGGCGCCGAACCCCCCGCCGCGGCCGGGCCGGCGCTGGTGCCGGGCTTCGTCGTCCAGGAGCTGCCCAGCGGGCAGGACGAACTGCTCACCGACTTCGCCTTCCTGCCCGACGGCAGCTACGTGACAACAGGCAAGAACGGCCGGGTGGCGTGGGTGTCGGCCGCGGGGGAGGCCCGCACGCTCGCCGAGTTGCCCGTCCTCACCCGCAACGACCTGGGGCTGGTCGCCGTCGCCGTGGCCCCCGACGCCGGGACCCTCTACACCGGCCGCGCGCTCGACGTCGACGGGCAGTGGACGCTGCGGTTGAGCGCCTGGACGCTCGTCGGCGGGCCGCAGCCGACCGCCCTCGCCGACGAGCGGGTCGTGCTCGAGCTGCCGGCGAGCTCCGAGGCGCACGGCCTCACCGGGGTCGTCGCCGCCCCGGACGGCACGCTGTGGGTCACGATCGGGGACAGCTCAGGCTACGTGGGCGCCGACCCCCTCGCCCTGCGGGCGCTGGACCTCAGCACCGGCTACGGCAAGCTCCTGCACGTCCTGCCCGACGGCGGCGGCGTGCCGGACAACCCGTTCTACGACCCGGCCGACCCTGGGGCGTGGCAGAGCCGGGTCTACGCCAGCGGTTTCCGCAGCCCGTTCCGGCTGGACCTCGACCCGGTCACCGGTGCGCCGGTCGTGGGCGACGTCGGGTGGACCGCGTGGGAGGAGGTCGACGTCGTCCGGCCCGGTGCCGTCTACGGCTGGCCCTGCTGGGAGGGGGACGGCCCCACCCCCGGCTACGCGGAGCTGCCGGGGTGCCAGGGCGTGCCCAACACGCCGCCGCTGTGGGCCTACCCGCACGGACCGCAGGGCTCCTCCATCACGGGCGGTTTCGTCTACACCGGCACCGCCTACCCGCCGGAGTACCAGGGCGCGTACTTCTTCGGCGACTACTCGGCCCAGCGCGTCTACACCCTGCGCCACGACGCGGCCGGCCAGCTCGTGCGGCTGCCCGAGGCCGACGGGTTCGCCGCCGAGCTCGGGGCGCCGGTCGCGTTCGCCCCGCACCCGGTCGACGGCGACGTCGTCTGGGCCGACATCCGGGGCAGCAGCCTGGCCCGGCTGGTGTACGCACCGGGCAACCGTCCGCCGATGGCGCGGGCCACGGCCACGGTGGACGCCACAACCCGCACCGTCGCCTTCGACGGAGGCGCCTCCGCCGACCTCGACGGCGATCCGCTGACCCACCGCTGGGACCTCGGCGACGGCGCCGTGGCCGAGGGGGCGCAGGTGGTGCACGCCTACGAGGGGACGGGGACCGAGCCGGTGACCGCCACCCTCACGGTCACCGACCCCGGCGGAGGGCAGGACACCGCCACGGTGACCGTCGTCCCCGGCAACAGCCCGCCGCAGCTGACGCTCACCGCACCGCTCACCGACCGCCGCTGGACGCCCGGTGAGCTGGTGCAGGCCTCGGCGACGGCGGTCGACGCCGAGGACGGCCCGCTGACCGTGCGGTGGAGCGAGCTGCTCGTGCACTGCAGCGGCGGGCTGTGCCACGAGCACCCCGGGGAGACCTTCGAGGGGCCCGAGTACGCCCGGCCCTTCGTCGACCACGGCGAGGGCACCCGCATGGAGGTCGCGGTGACCGCGACCGACAGCGTCGGGGTGACGGCGCGGGAGGTCTTCGTCCTCCAGCAGCAGGCGGCGGTCTGAGCCCGGCCGCCGGAGGGCTCAGCCCGCCGTCCGGGCCCCGACCCGCGCCGCGGCCGTGGCGGCCGCCGCCCGGAGCCGCTGGGCGACCCGCTCGGCCGGCGTCGGTGGCCGCGGGGCCCAGGGCCGCCGGGCCCACAGCCGCTCGGTCCAGGGCAGGCGGACCCGCTGCCTCGCCCGGGCGTGCCGGGCTCGTCGCACCGTGACGGCGACCGCCACCACGCCGGCGAGGACGCCGATCGCGGCCGCGGGCCGCCGACCGCGTGCGCCGGACGCCGCTCCGCTCGTGCCGGAGGAGGCTCCCGTTGCCGGGGTGCCCGCCTCCCCGGCCGGGAGCAGGCTCTCGGAGGTGTCCCGCGAGAAGTCGATCCCGTAGTGCCGGTACAGCTGTTCCTCCTGCGCCTCGGACAGCCGGCCGGTGTCGCCGACCGAGGGTGCGCCGGTGACCTCGGCCCGGCTGACGGTCACCCGCACCTGCTCGGCGGTCTCGGTCGCGTCGACGACCGGGACGACCGCGCCGGACCCGTCGACCTCCACGTACATCCACTCCGGCAGCCCGGTGGCCTCGTCGGCCAGGACGGCCGTACACGGGCCGAGAGCGGTGCCCTCGCGGTCGACGACCGTCCTCCCGACCCAGTTCCGCGCCGCGTCTCGTCCAGGTAGGCCCATCGCTGCTCCCAGTGCCGGTGCGCTCCCGGGCCGCGGCCGGACGCCGGACCTGCGGGGCGCCGCGCTCGGTGACGCCGCGTCCCGTTCCGGGACGCCGTGGTGGTGCTACCCGCCCTGCTCCACCGGAACCCGTCCTCCCGCAGGTCCGAGGTCCGACCGGGGAGGTCAGACGGCCCCGCGGAAGTCCGGCTGGCGCTTCTCGACGAACGCCCGCACGCCCTCGCGGCCCTCCGGGTCACCGGCGGACTCGGCGATCAGCCGCGCCTCGTCGTCCAGCTGCTGCTCGAGGGTGCGGACGGCGGCCTGCCGGACCAGCGCCCGGGCGCGCACCATCGCCCGCACGGGGCCGGCCGCCACCGACTGCGCCAGGGCGATCGCCGACGCGTGCACCTCCTCGTCCTCGACGAGGCGGGCCACGAGGCCGAACATGTGCGCCTCCGCCGCGGTGAGCGCGCCGTTGGTGAGCATCAGCTCCAGGGCCCGCGGGGCACCCAGCGCACGGGTGAGCGCCCACGAGCTGCCGCCGTCGGGGGAGTAGCCGATCGCCCCGTACGCCGGGCGGATCCGCGTCGAGCGGGCGCAGACGACGATGTCGCAGGCGCCGATCAGCCCGATGCCGGCGCCGGCGACCGCGCCCTGGACCCCGGCCACGACCGGGACCGGGCAGTACAGCAGCGCCCGGACGACCTGGTGCCAGTCGTGCGCGAGCTGCCCGACGTAGCTGCCGGGGTCGTCGACCGCGGCGAACGCGCGGACGTCCCCGCCCACGCAGAACCGCTCGCCGTTGCCGAGGAGCAGCACCGTCCGGGCGTCGTCGGGCCGGGCCCGCAGCGCCGCCGCCAGCTCCGCGGCCATCGCCGGGTCGATGGCGTTGCCGGTCTCCGGGCGGTCGAGGGTGATGCGCCAGACGTCGCCGTCGGCCGCGGTGAGCACCCGGGGTCGCTCTCCTGCGCTGGTCATCGCCGTTCTCCTCCGTGCCGGTCCGTCGTGCTGGCCGTCGTGCTGGTCGTCGTGCCGGTCCGTCGTGCTGGCCGTTGTCCTGGCCCGTCACCGTACGGAGGATCCGGTGGTCAGGCGCGGGGACGGGCGGCCTGCAGCTCGCTGTCGATCGCCGCGAACAGGGCGAGCGCGGCGCAGAGGGCCGGTGCGGCGCCGGCCGGGTGGGCACTCACGGCATCCAGTTGTGATACCCAACCGACGGGGTTTCTGCCACCCGGCGTCAGAACCACGAGGGGAACCACATCCGATCCAGCCACTCCGCGTGCGTCAGCGGCTGCCCGGACAGCACGGGGAGGAAGAAGACGAACGTCGCCGCCACGAGCCCCACGTACGTCGCCACCACGCCCAGCCCGAGCCGGCGGCGCCAGGGCTCGGCGGCAGGCCCCCCGAGGGCGTCCTGCAGCACGAGGACGACGGCCAGGACGAAGAACGGCACCACCGGCGCCATGTAGAAGATGAACATCGTGCGCTCGGGGTTGAGGAACCAGGTGCCCCACCCGGCGGCGATCGCGGTCGCCGCCAGGAGGGCGGCCGGGTCGCGGCGGGCGACCAGCCGCCAGGCCAGCCAGACCAGCGCCGGCGCGAAGGCCAGCCACAGCGTCGGCGTCCCGAGCATGAGGATGTAGCGCACGACCTGCTCACCGGCGGAGTCGGTGAGCCCTTGCGGGTTCCACAGCAGGATCGGCCGGCCGTCGACCAGCCACGACCACGGCCCGGACTCCCACGGGTGCGGCGTCGACAGGCCGCTGTGGAACCGCAGCCACTCCGCGTGCTGGTGCCACAGCGAGCGCAGTGCGTCGGGGATCCAGGGGAACGCCGTCTCCGGGTGCTGCTGTGCCCAGTGCCGGCCCTGCGACGTCTCGCCGATGAACCAGCCGGTGAAGCTGGCCAGGTAGGTGAGCACCGGGACCGCCGCCAGCGCCCACAGCGCCCCGGGCAGCCCGCGGCGGGCGGTCACCAGCGTGGGGCGACGCACCCCTGCCTCCCGCCAGGCCGCGCGGTCCCAGAACACCGACAGGACGGCGAACAGGGCGAGGAAGTACACCCCGCTCCACTTCACCGCGCACGCGCAGCCGAAGAGGAACCCCGCCGCCAGCCGCCAGCCGCGCGGGCCGAGCGCGAAGCCGGCCGCCGTCCGCCCGGCGTCGCGGACGCGAGCCCGCACCCGGTCGCGGTCGACGACCAGGCAGGCGACGGCGGAGAGGACGAAGACCTGCAGGAAGACGTCGAGCAGGCCGATGCGGGACAGGGTGAACGCGAAGCCGTCCAGGGCCAGCAGCAGCCCGGCGACCAGGCCGAGCAGCGTGGACCCGGTGAGCCGCCGGCCGAGCCGGGCGAGCACGACGACCGAGACCGTGCCCGCGATCGCCGAGGGCAGCCGCCAGCCGAAGGAGTCGTAGCCGAACAGGTGGATGCCGCCGGCGATCAGCCACTTGCCCAGCGGTGGGTGCACGATGAACGTGTAGCCGCGGTTGTACTCGTGGCCCCACTCGAGCAGCTCCCGGGCCTCGGGCGGGTAGTACGCCTCGTCGAACAGCAGGTCCGACGGGTAGCTGATGTCCCACAGCCGGCTGGCCAGCGTGGCGATCCCGAGCACCGCCGCCAGCGCCCAGGACAGCCACCGGTCGGCCGGCAGCGGCGGCGTCCGGTCGCGCCTGGGGCGGGGCAGCGGCCAGCGGCGCACGGCCGTCGGCCGGGGGACGTCGGGCCCCCGGTCCGTGCGCTCGGGAGCCAGCACCGCCATGGGGGCCAGGGTAGAGAAAGGACCCACCTGCCCCCCGGCACTCGCGAGCTCACGCCGGGCCCCTGCAGGCGGGCCCACGGCAACCGGCGTGACAGGCTCGTCGCCGTGAGTGGACGTCTGGTGCTCGGCGGAGCCCCCCTCGGGCAGCCCGGCGACGTCGGCCCGCGCCTCCGGGAGGTCATGGCGTCCGCCGACGTGCTCGCCGTCGAGGACACCCGCCGGCTGCACCGGCTGGCCGCCGACCTCGGGGTGACGCTCACCGGGCGGGTGGTGACCTTCCACGAGTCGGTGGAGCGCGCGCGGCTGCCCGGCCTGCTGGCCACGCTGGCCGAGGGGCGCACCGTGCTGCTGCTCACCGACGCCGGCATGCCGTCGGTCTCCGACCCCGGCTACACGCTGGTGCGGGCGGCGATCGACGCCGGCGTGGCGGTCACCTCGGTGCCCGGGCCCTCGGCGGTGACGACGGCGCTGGCGGTGTCGGGCCTGCCGGTCGACCGGTTCTGCTTCGAGGGGTTCCTGCCGCGCAAGGGCGGGGAGCGCCGGTCCCGGTTGGCCGGGCTGGCCGACGAGCGCCGCACGATGGTCTTCTTCGAGTCCCCGCACCGGCTGGCCGACGCGCTCACCGACGCCGCGGGCGCGTTCGGGGCCGACCGGGCCGCCGCCGTCTGCCGGGAGCTGACCAAGACCCACGAGGAGGTCCGCCGGGGGACGCTCGCGGAGCTGGCCGCCTGGGCCGCCGACGGCGTCCGCGGGGAGATCACGCTGGTGGTGGGCGGGGCGCCGGCCGCGCCGGTGTCGCTCACGCCGGCCGAGCTGGCGGCGGAGGTCGCGGCGGAGGAGGCGGCGGGCGCCACCCGCAAGGACGCCATCCGCGCCGTCGTCGTCCGGACCGGGCTGCCCCGCCGCAGCGTCTACGACGCCGTGGTCGCCGCGAAGTCCCCCTGACCGCCGCCGGTCGAGCCCCGGGTCGCGAGGGACACCGCCACAGGTGGACCGCAGGACCACCCAGCCCCGTGCGGCCAGCGCTGTGTCGCGGGCCAGGTCCTCGCGACGCTGGGGCGGCGGGTCCGCGGGAGGTCAGAGCCAGCCGTTGCGCTTGAAACCGCGGTAGAGCAGGACGCAGGCGGTCACGATGACGAGCAGCACCAGCGGGTAGCCGTAGCGCCAGCGCAGCTCGGGCATGAACTCGAAGTTCATCCCGTAGATCCCGGCGATCGCCGTGGGGACGGCGATGATGCCCGCCCACGCCGAGATCTTCCGCATGTCCTCGTTGTCGGCCTGGGACGTCCGCGCCAGCGAGGCCTGCAGGATCGACGTCAGCAGCTCGTCGAGGCCGGCGACCTGGTCGCGCACGCGGATGGCGTGGTCCTGGACGTCCCGGAAGTAGGAGCGCATGGCCTCCGGGACGGCGGGGGTGCGGCGCTCGGCCAGCCGCTGCAGCGGCACCTCGAGCGGGGAGACCGCCCGGCGCAGCGACATCAGCTCCCGCTTGAGCTGGTAGAGCCGGCCGATGTCGTCGGTGCGCCGGTCGCTGAACACCGACGCCTCCAGCTCGTCGACGTCGTCCTCCACGGCGCTGGCGACGTCGACGAAGGCGTCGACGACGTGGTCGGCCACCGCGTAGAGCACCGCCGAGGGGCCGAGACACAGCAGGTCCGGCTGCTCCTCCAGGCTCTGCCGCAGGTCGGCCAGGCCACCGTGCTCGCCGTGCCGCACGGTGATCACGTAGTGGGCGCCGAGGAACACCATGACCTCGCCGGTCTCGACGACCTCGCTCGTGGCGGTCAGCCGGTCGTGCTCCACGTAGGTCGCGGTCTTGAGCACCATGAACAGGTCGTCGTCGTAGCCCTCGAGCTTGGGTCGCTGGTGGGCGTAGACGGCGTCCTCGACGGCCAGCGGGTGCAGCCCGTAGTGCTCCGCGATCGCCCCCAGCTCCTCCTCGGTGGGGGCGTAGATGCCCAGCCAGACGAAGCCGCCCTGCTCGACGGCCTGCGTCAGCGCGTCGTGCGGGTCGACCGGCTCCTGACGGCGTCCGGCGACGTACACGCCGCAGTCCACGACCGGACCGGCCCCGTCGGGTCGGGACGGCGTGGTGCGCGGCCGCCCCGCCGGCCGTGGTCGCAGCGCCGGCGATTCGCCCGGTGGACCCGCGGGCGTGTCGCGCGGGGTCTCGGTGCCGGTCATGCGTGCTCCTCAGCCGGTCCGTCGGGGGCTGCCAGCGTAGGCATGCGGGTTCCTCCCGCCCGTGCGACGCTGCCCGGGTCGAGCAGTGCCGGCGGAGGCGCCGGCCGCCGAGAGGGGACGCCGTGGCCGTGAACACGCGCCGGGTGAAGTCGGTCGAGGACTCCATCCGCGACACCGACGAACCGGAACACCGGCTCAAGAAGAACCTCTCGGGCCTGGACCTCACCGTCTTCGGCGTCGGCGTCATCATCGGCACCGGCATCTTCGTGCTCACCGGCCTGGTGGCGCGCGACCAGGCCGGCCCCGCCGTGTCGGTCAGCTTCGTCATCGCCGGCGTGGTCTGCGGGCTGGCCGCGATCTGCTACGCCGAGTTCGCCTCGACCGTCCCGGTCGCCGGTTCGGCCTACACGTTCTCGTACGCCACCTTCGGTGAGTTCGTCGCCTGGATCATCGGTTGGGACCTCGTCCTCGAACTGGCGCTCGGCGCGGCGACGGTGGCGGTCGGCTGGTCGGGGTACCTCAACCAGCTGCTCGCCGACATCGGCGCACCGCTGCCGTCGTCGATCGCGGGCGAGACGGCCACCATCAACATCCCGGCGATCGTGATCACGCTGGTGATGACCGGTGTGCTGATCCTCGGGATCAAGCTCTCCTCACGCGTCACCACCATCATCGTGGCGATCAAGCTGGCCGTCGTCCTGCTGGTCATCGGGGTCGGGCTCTTCTACGTGACGGCCGACAACTACTCGCCGTTCGTCCCGCCGGCCGAGCCCGCGGCCGCAGGGGAGGAGGGTTGGCTGCACACGCCGCTCATCTCGCTGCTCACCGGGTTCAGCCCCGGCACGTTCGGGTGGGGCGGCGTGCTCGCCGGTGCAGCGATCGTGTTCTTCGCGTTCATCGGTTTCGACATCGTGGCGACCGCGGCAGAGGAGACCCGCGATCCCAAGCGGGACATGCCGCGCGGGATCCTCGGCTCGCTGGCGATCTGCACCCTGCTCTACGTCGCCGTCTCGCTGGTGGTCGTGGGGATGCAGAACTACACGGAGCTGAGTGCCACCGCACCGCTCGCGGGCGCGTTCTCCGCGAACGGGATGCCGGTCTTCTCCAGCATCATCTCGCTGGGCGCGCTGGCCGGACTCACCTCGGTGGTGATGATCTTGATGCTTGGTCAGTCGCGGGTGCTGTTCGCGATGAGCCGGGACCACCTGCTCCCGCCCGGCCTGGCGAGGGTCCACCCCCGGTACGGCACTCCTTACCGCATCACCATCGCCACCGGGATCGTGGTGGCAGTGCTCGCCGGCTTCGTCCCGCTCACCGCACTCGCCGAGCTGGTGAACATCGGCACGCTGTTCGCCTTCTTCCTCGTGTCGATCGGCGTCTGGGTGCTGCGGCGAACCCGCCCGGACCTGCACCGTTCCTTCCGGGTGCCATGGGTGCCCGTCCTGCCGATCGTCTCGGCGCTCGCCTCCCTGTGGCTCATGACCAACCTGCCCACCGACACCTGGCTGCGTTTCCTGGTGTGGATGCTGCTCGGCATCGGCATGTACTTCGCGTACGGCCGCAGGCGCAGCCGGATGGCCACCGGAGAGCGGATGACGGCGGCCGAGAACATCGCCCGCCGCTGATCCCCTCGGAGGGGTGAGGCAGCCCCCCGCGGCCGTACAGCTCCCGCCCGCGCCCGCCGACCCGACCGGTGACCGTCGTCCCCGGCCAGGGAGAGCAGCCCCGTGGCGAGCACCGTCTCCGACCCGAGCACCAGCCCCGCGTCGTCCGTCCCCGGACGCCCGCGGCCCCCGGCCGCGGTGCTGGCCGCCGCCGCGCTGGCGGGCCTCGAGGCGGTGGCGCTCGTGGCCGGCGCGCTCACCGGCCTCGACGGGCTCCTGCTCGCCGGCTCGCGGCCGTCCGGGGCCGTGGTCGTCGCCGTGCTGCTCGGCCTGGCGACGTGGGTGGTGCTGTGCGCCGGTGGTGGCGCGCTGCTCACCGACGGGTCCGGGCGGCGCATGTACACCGGGGTCGCCACCGCCGAGATCGCGCTGGTCATGGCCGTGCTGGGACTGTCGCTGGGCACGCCGCTGCTCGACCCGCTGACCGCGTCGCTGCCCCTGCCTGCCCTTGCGCTGCTGGCCCTCGGGCTGCCCGTCGGGAAGCTGCTGCTCGCCGGCGCGCCCACCGCGCTGGCCTGGTCTGCGGCCGGTCCGCGCGCCCGCGTCACCCGGCCGGACCCGGGCCCCGTCCGCCCCCTGCTCCGGGCGGCCACGCTGGGCGCCATCGGCCTGGCGCTGCTCACGGTGACCCTCACGACGCCCGTGCCGGGCGACCCGGCCGACGCCCCGGCCGACGCCCCGGCGACCGCGGGCACCAGCCAGCCCTGAACGGGTGGACGACCCTCCGTACTCTCGTCGGCGTGAGTGATCGGCACATCCTGACCGCCGTGGCCTGGCCCTACGCCAACGGCCCGCGGCACATCGGCCACGTCTCCGGCTTCGGCGTCCCCTCCGACGTCTTCAGCCGCTACCACCGCATGGTGGGTGACAGGGTGCTGATGGTCAGCGGGACCGACGAGCACGGGACGCCGATCACCGTCGCCGCCGACGCGGAGGGGATCACGCCGCGGGAGATCGCCGACCGCAACAACCGCATCATCGTCGGCGACCTGCAGTCCCTCGGGCTGAGCTACGACCTGTTCACCCGGACAACGACGGTCAACCACGCGCAGATCAGCCAAGAGATCTTCCTGGGGCTGCTGAAGAACGGCTACGTCTTCCCGAAGACGACGCTCGGCGCGATCAGCCCCTCCACCGGCCGCACCCTGCCGGACCGCTACATCGAGGGCACCTGCCCGATCTGCGGCTACGACGGCGCCCGCGGCGACCAGTGCGACAACTGCGGCAACCAGCTCGACCCGGTGGACCTCATCAACCCGGTCAGCCGGATCAACGGCGAGACGCCGAAGTTCGTCGACGAGGAGCACTACTTCCTCGACCTGCCGGCGTTCACCCGGGCGCTGGGCGACTGGCTGGCCACGCGCAAGAACTGGCGCTCCAACGTCCTCAACTTCAGCGTCAACCTGCTCGAGGACCTCAAGCCGCGCAGCTACACCCGTGACATCGACTGGGGTGTGCCGGTGCCGCTCGACGGCTGGCGCGACCGGCCCGACAAGCGCATCTACGTGTGGTTCGACGCCGTCGTCGGCTACCTGTCGGCGTCGATCGAGTGGGCCCGTCGCGCCGGCGACCCCGAGGCGTGGCGGCAGTGGTGGCAGACGCCGGACTCCGACGCCTACTACTTCATGGGCAAGGACAACATCGTCTTCCACTCCGAGATCTGGCCCGCCCAGCTCCTCGGCTACAACGGTGAGGGCGACAAGGGCGGCACCGCGGGGTCGCTGGGCCGGCTCAACCTGCCCACCGAGGTCGTCTCCAGCGAGTTCCTGACGATGGAGGGCCGCAAGTTCTCCTCCTCCCGCCAGGTCGTCATCTACGTGCGCGACTTCCTCGCCCGCTATGACGCCGACGCGCTGCGCTACTTCATCGCCGCGGCCGGTCCGGAGACCCAGGACACCGACTTCACCTGGGCGGAGTTCCGCCGCCGCAACAACGACGAGCTGGTCGCGGGCTGGGGCAACCTGGTCAACCGCTCGGTGTCGATGGCGGCGAAGAACGTCGGCGCCGTGCCCACGCCGGGGGAGCTGACCGACGCCGACCAGGCCCTCCTCGAGACGACGAGGGCGGCGTTCGGGCCGATCGGGGACCTCCTGGCCCGCAACCGGCAGAAGGCCGCCGCAGCCGAGGCGATGCGGGTGGTCAGTGAGGCCAACAAGTACCTGTCCGACCAGGCGCCGTGGAAGCTCAAGGAGGACCCGGCCCGCCGGGACACCGTCCTGCACACCGCGCTGCAGGCGGTCAGCGACTGCAACGCGCTGCTCACCCCGTTCCTCCCGCACTCCGCGCAGAAGGTCCACGAGCTGCTCGGGGGCGCCGGTGTGTGGTCGCCGGCGCCGCGCGTCGACGAGGTGACCGACCTCGACGACGGTTCGCCCTACCCGGTCATCACCGGGGACTACGACGCCGCGCAGGCCGTGTGGGCATCCCGGCCGCTGCAGGCGGGGACGCCGCTGGCGCCGCCCACCCCGGTGTTCAAGAAGCTCGACGAGTCGATCGTCGCCGACGAGCTGCGGCGGCTCGAGGAGGGCGAGTGAGGGCAGAAATGGCCATTTCTGCCGCAAGGATCGGCGCGTGAGTCGGTCGGCCGCGTCCCGCGCCAACCGGCGGGGCGAGCCGCCGCCGTCCCCGGAGCCGCTCCCGGCGCCGGCGATCGACAGCCACACCCACCTCGACATCGCCCTCGACAGCGACCGGCTGCCCGACGAGGCCGCGGTGGACGCCGAGATCGCCGCCGCCGCGGCCGTGGGGGTCCCGCGGCTGGTGCAGGTGGGGGTCGACGTCGGCTCCTCGCGGTGGTCGGCCGCGCTCGCCGCCCGGCACCCGAACGTGCTGGCCACCGTCGCCGTCCACCCGAACGAGGCCGGCGCCGGCGCGGTCGACGAGGCCGCGCTGGCCGAGATCGACCGGCTCGCGGCCCTGCCGCGGGTGCGCGCGGTGGGGGAGACCGGCCTGGACCGCTTCCGCACCGGCCCCGAGGGCTGGGCGGCGCAGGAGGCCTCGTTCCGGGCGCACATCCGCATCGCCAAGGAGCGGGACGTCGCGCTGGTCATCCACGACCGCGACGCCCACCAGGAGATCCTGCGCGTGCTGGAGGACGAGGGTGCCCCCGAGCACACCGTCTTCCACTGTTTCTCCGGCGACGCCGCGTTCGCGACGGCCTGCGTCGAGCGCGGCTACGTGCTCTCCTTCGCCGGCACCCTGACGTTCGGCAACGCCGGCTACCTGCGGGAGGCGGCGGCGCTGACGCCGCTGGACCAGCTGCTGGTGGAGACCGACTCGCCGTTCCTCACGCCGATGCCCCACCGCGGCCGCCCCAACGGCTCCCGGCTGGTGCCCCTGACCGTGCGGGCGCTGGCCGAGGTCACCGGGGTGGAGCTCGACCAGCTCTGCGCGGCCCTGACGACGAACGCCGAGCGGGTGTTCGGATCCTGGGAGGAGCCGGCCGCCGGGAAGCGGTGACGCCGGGAGGACGGCCCTCCCCCTCCCGGCGGAAGAGTGGACACTAGGGGCGTGGGCCGCCTCATCGCCGTCGTTCTCTTCATCGCCGTGCTGGTCCCCGGCGTGCTGCTCGCCCGCGCGTGGGCCCTGGCCGCCGGACGCCGGGCGGTGGCGGCCGCCGCCGTCGAGTTCGCCACCCTCACGCCGGAGGGCACCGCGACGCTGCAACGCCAGGCGCAGCACGGTCGCCGGGTCCGCGCGCTGGGCTGGCTCCTCGGGCTGGTCGGCATCGTGGTCAGCATCGTGCTGTTCGCGGAGGCCTCGGTCTTCCTGTGGGCGCCGGCCCTCGCCGTGGGCCTGCTCGTCGGCGTCGTGCTCGCCGAGGCGACCCGCCCGCGGCCCCGCTGGAAGCTGAGCAGCCCGCCCCGCCGGCCGAGGTTCGCCGAGCAGGTGTCACTGGTGCTGGTGTGGGCGATGCGGGCGATGGTCGCGGCCGAGGTGCTCGTCGCCGTCCTCATGTGGCGCGAGGACAACCTGCCGACGTCGGTGGGGTGGGTGGCCCTCGTCGTCCCGCTGCTGACCTGGCTGCTCGCCGAGGTGGCGCTGGTGCGCACGGTGACGCGCCCGCTGCCGGCCGAGGGGGCCGACGTGCCCGTCGACGAGGCGCTGCGCACGTGGACGGCGCACCTGGTCACCGCCGCCACGAGCGTGCTGGCGCTGCTGCCGCTCGGCGCCCTGCTGCTGGCCGCCGGCATCGACCTGGGCGACCGGGTCACCGAAGGCGTGGACCTCGTACCCGTGGCGCTGGTCGCCGGTGGCTTCGCCGGCCTGGCCGCCGGCCTCGCGGTCGGCGTCTTCCTGCTCACCTGGCTGCGGCCGGTGCGTTCGACCGACCGCGCGCTGGCGGGTTGACGGCGGGCGCTGCCCACTGGGACGGCGCCCACACTGTGGGGTTGGTCACCCCATCGGCCTCACGCTGCGCAGGCGCCGCAGGCGTGACGAACCGCCCGACAACCACTCATCGTGTCGGCGCGCCCACATGTCGCTACGTCGACCTCCTGGTTCACTGCTGACGCACCGTTGCCAGAGGTGCTCTGTTCGTTATCGTGTCGTGACCAGCCGGGGTGGGGACCGACCCGGGCGGCATCGCGACCGGGAGCGTCGAGCTCCCGGTCGACTGCCGTCCGAGCCGGAACGCGCTCGGTGCCCACCAGCCGGTGGGTTCCGCGCGGCCTCCTCTGCCCGGGTTCAGTGACCCCTGGAAGAGTCGTGCCCCGATCGCTGAAGCTCGCCCTCCACGCCCTCGTCCTGCTCGGACTCGTGGGCGGCACCCTGGCCTACTTCGCCGCTCAGAAGTCCCTGACGCTGACCGTCGACGGGCAGGCGCGTGAGGTGCGTACCTACGCCGACACCGTCGGCGAGGTGCTCGAGGAGGAGGGTCTGCGGACCCGGTCGCACGACGTGGTCCTGCCCGGCGCCGAGGCCGGCGTCGAGGACGGCGACGCCGTCGTCGTCAACCGGGCCCGCCCGCTGCAGCTGACCGTCGACGGCGTGCCGAGCGAGGTCTACGTGACCGCGCTGTCGGTCGAGGAGGCGCTCGCGCAGCTCGGCTACCGCGCCGACGACCTCGTGCTCTCCGCCAGCCGCAGCGAGCGCCTGCCGCTCGACGGCATGGCGCTGTCGATCAGCACGCCGAAGGACATCACCCTGCTCGTCGACGGCACCCAGCGCGTGGTCACCACGACGGCCGCCACCGCCGGCGACCTGCTGGCCGAGCAGGGCATCACGCTGAGCCCGACCGACCGCCTCAGCGTCTACGCCGAGCAGGCCCTGCTGGACCGGATGCGCGTGCAGGTCACCCGCGTGCAGGTCACCGAGGTCGTCGAGACCACGCCGATCCCGCACGACAGCGTCGAGACCCCGGACGCCGACGCGTTCACCGGTGAGAAGACCGTGACCCAGGAAGGCGTGGACGGCGAGCAGGCCACCACCTTCCGGATCACCGTGTCCGACGGCGTCGAGACCGCCCGGGAGCAGCTGGGCACCACGGTCACCCGCCAGCCGGTCGACGAGCACGTCTCCGTCGGCACCAAGCAGCGCCCGGTGCCGGCCGCCTCCAGCGGCAACTCGCCCTCGGCCGACGGCCTCAACTGGGCGGCGCTGGCGCAGTGCGAGTCCGGTGGGCGCCCCAACGCGGTGAGCGGCACGGGCAAGTACCACGGCCTCTACCAGTTCTCGCAGGCCACGTGGAACGCCGTGGGCGGCACCGGCCTCCCGTCGGCGGCCTCGGCCGACGAGCAGACCTACCGCGCCCAGCTGCTCTACCAGCGCTCCGGTGCCGGCCAGTGGCCGCACTGCGGGTCGCGGCTGTTCAGCTGATCGGGTCTCCCTGAGCACCCCTCCGGAGCAGACCGACGGGCTGCTGGGCCCGGCCGCCATCCGCGACCTGGCCCAGCAGCTCGAGCTGCGTCCGACCAAGTCCCTCGGGCAGAACTTCCTGCACGACGCCAACACCATCCGGCGGATCGTGCGCACCGCCGAGCTGACCCCCGAGGACGTCGTCCTCGAGGTCGGCCCCGGTCTGGGCTCGCTGACCCTCGGCCTGCTGCCGGCAGCGGCCCGGGTCACCGCGGTCGAGATCGACCCCCGGCTGGCCGCGCTGCTGCCGCGCACCGTGGCCGAGCGGGCCCCCGCGCTGGCCGACCGGCTGACCGTCGTCGAGGCCGACGCCCTGCGGGTGCGTGAGCTGCCGGGGCCGCCTCCCACGGCGCTGGTCGCCAATCTGCCGTACAACGTGGCGGTGCCCGTCCTGCTGCACCTGCTGGAGCTGCTCCCGACGCTGCGCCGCGGGCTCGTGCTCGTGCAGGCCGAGGTCGCCGAGCGGCTCGCGGCCGCGCCGGGCGCCCCGGCCTACGGCGTGCCGTCGGTCAAGGCCGCCTGGTACGGCGAGGTCCGCCGCGCCGGCAACGTCGGCCGCCGGGTGTTCTGGCCCGAGCCCAACGTCGACTCCGGCCTGGTCGCCCTCGTGCGCCGGCCGCCCCCGCCGGGCGACCGCGCCGCGACCTTCGCCGTCGTCGACGCGGCCTTCGCCACGCGGCGCAAGGGGCTGCGCGCCGCGCTGGCCCGGTGGGCGGGCAGCCCGGCCGCCGCTGAGACCCGGCTGCGGGCCGCCGGCATCGACCCGACCACCCGCGGCGAGCAGCTCTCGGTCACCGACTTCGCCCGGCTGGCCGCCACCGCTCCGGTGGAGCCCGGCCCATGAGCTGGTCGTCCTCCGGCGGACCCGGACGGATCGCCGGCGACGGCGCGGTCGTCGCCCGCGCCCCGGCGAAGATCAACGTGCACCTGGCGGTGGGGCCGCTGCGTCCCGACGGCTTCCACGAGCTGCGCACGGTCTACCTCGCCGTGTCGCTGTTCGACACGGTCACCGTCCGTCCCGGGAACGGGCTCGCGCTCAGCGTGACGGGGGAGGGGACCACGGGCACCGGCCCGGACGCCGTCCCCACGGATCACCGCAATCTCGTCTGGCGGGCCGCCGAGCTGCTCGCCCAGCGCGCCGGCGTGGCCCTCGACGCCACGATCACGATCGACAAGTCGATCCCGGCCGCGGCCGGGCTGGCCGGCGGCAGCGCCGATGCCGCCGCCGCCCTGGTCGCCCTGGACGCCCTGTGGGGCACCCACGCCACCCGGGGCGAGCTCGCCGCCCTCGCCGCGCAGCTGGGCAGCGACGTCCCGTTCAGCCTCCACGGCGGGATCGCGCTCGGCTCCGGTCGTGGGGAGCAGCTCTCCCCGGTCCTGGCCCGACGCCGCTGGGACTGGGTGCTCGGCATCGCCGGCGAGGGGTTGTCCACGCCGTCCGTGTACGCCGAGCTCGACCGGCTGCGCGACGACGGCCGGGTGCCCGACGGCGGCGTCCTCGCCTCCCCGGAGCCGGTGATCGCGGCGCTGCGCAGCGGGCCGGTGTCGGCGCTCGCAGCGGCGCTCGCCAACGACCTGCAGCCCCCGGCGGTGTCGTTGCGCCCGGCCCTGCGCCGGGCGCTGCGGGCGGCCACGGACGCCGGCGCCCCGGCCGCGATCGTCAGCGGCTCGGGGCCGACGGTGGCTGCGCTCGCCGACGACGAGGACGGCGCCGTCCGGCTCGCCGCCGAGCTGGCGGGGATGGGCGTCTACCGCACCGTCCGGGCGGTGCACGGGCCGGTGCCCGGGGCGCGCCTCGTCGGCTGAGCAGCTACGGCCCCGGGTCTCCCGCCGGCCGGCTGACGAGTCCGGGAGCCGCCTCCAGGTGGGCCAGGCCGTTGTAGGAGAGGTTGACCAGGTGGGCGGCGACCTCCTGCTTGCCCGGAGAGCGGGTGCCCAGCCACCACTGGCCGACCAGCGCCACCATGCCGACCAGCGCCTGGCTGTACAGCTCGGCCAGCTGCCGGTCGTACCCGCGAGCGTCGAACTGCGCGCCGAGGATGTGCTCCACCTTGCGGGCGACCTCGCCGATCAGCGAGGAGTAGGTGCCACCGGAGACGCCGGTCGCCGGCGAGTCCCGGGAGAGCACCCGGAACCCGTCGGTGTCCTCCTCGATGTAGTCCAGCAGGACCAGCGCCGCCCGCTCCAGCAGCTCCCGCGGGGAGCCGCCCTCGGCCAGCGCCGAGGTGAAGCGGTCGAGCAGCCGCTGCATCTCCCGGTCGACGACGACGGCGTAGAGGCCGTCCTTGCCGCCGAAGTGCTCGTAGACGACCGGCTTGCTGACGTCGGCCCGCGCGGCCAGCTCCTCGATGGAGGTGGCCTCGTAGCCCCGCTGCGCGAACAGCTCCCGGCCGACGTCCAGCAGCTGCTGGCGCCGCTGGACACCCGTCATGCGGACCCGGGGCCGCGCCGTGTCGCTCACGGCTCCCATCGTGCTCCCGCCGCGTCCGGAGCCTCGCCCCCCGAGCCTGCGAAGGGTGAGGGGGACGGGGTGTTCTTCAGGACGCGGCCGGAGCGGGGACCCGCCGCTTGGCGGCCAGTCGGACGGGGTCGGGCCACTTCACGCTGTGTGCCCAGCCCAGCTTCTCGAAGACCCAGATGACGCGGGCGCTGATGTCGACCTGCCCGCGCAGCACGCCGTGGCGGGCGCAGGTGGGGTCGGCGTGGTGCAGGTTGTGCCACGACTCGCCGCCGCTGAGCAGCGCCAGCGGCCAGAAGTTGGTCGCCCGGTCCCGCGAGGTGAACGGGCGGCTGCCGACGACGTGGCAGACGGAGTTGATCGACCAGGTCACGTGGTGCAGCAGCGCCACCCGCACCAGGCCGGCCCAGAAGAACGCCGACCAGGCGCCGGCCCAGCTCTGGGTGACCAGGCCGCCGATGACCGCCGGCAGGGCGAGGCTCAGGAAGGCCCAGACGATGAACAGCCGGCTGGTGCGGCGCAGCGCGACGTCCTTGAGCAGGTCGGGTGCGTAGCGCTCCGGGTTGGTCTGCCGGCGGTCGAACAGCCAGCCGAGGTGGGCGTGCCACATGCCCTTGAGCAGCGCCCGCGCGTCGGTCCCGTAGCGCCAGGGGGAGTGCGGGTCGCCCGCGCGGTCGGAGAAGGCGTGGTGCCGCCGGTGGTCGGCCACCCACTGGACCACCGGCCCCTGGATGGCCATGCACCCGGCCACCGCCAGCGCGATGCGCAGCGGCCGGGTGGCCTTGAACGACCCGTGGGTGAAGTGCCGGTGGTAGCCGACGGTCACGCCCAGGAGGGTCAGGTGGTAGAAGCCGACGGCGAGGCCGACGTCCAGCCAGGACAGGCCCCACCCCCAGACGGCGGGCACCACCGCGGCCAGCGCCAGGAACGGCACGATCACGAACACGTAGAGCGTGATCTGCTCCAGCGCACCCTTCTCGTCGCCGAGCGCGTTCGCCGGCAGACCGGCGTCGGGGTCGGCGGTGCGCGGCGGTGCCGTGGGCCGGGTGAGAGCGGGCGCGGACAAGCGGCCTCCTGGGCGTCGTCGGCCCGCGAGCGCCCAGGTCGGGGCGGCGCGGAACCGGGTTGGGAGGCCGTAACCTACGACACCGTAGGGAACTGCGCCTGTTAGACCACCCGGCCGGGCGGTGCCTCCGTTCCCGGAGCGCCCTAGTCTTCCGGGGGACGCCGAACCGGTGTCCGCGTCGCCGGTGCACCGGTGACGCCCGCAGTGGGGGATGGGGTAATCGGCAGCCCGCCGGCCTTTGGAGCCGGGAAGTCTCGGTTCGAGTCCGAGTCCCCCAGCAACGCTGTCCTGCCCCGAGGCACGAGGAGATCCGTGACCGTTCCGCCCCCGCCGTCCGTCGCCGCCGTCGTCGTCCTCGCCGCCGGGCAGGGCACGCGCATGAAGTCGGCACTGCCCAAGGTGCTGCACCCCCTCGGCGGGCGCAGCATGCTCGGTCACGTGCTCGCCGCCGCGGCGCCGCTCGCGGCCGAGCACACGGTCGTGGTCGTCGGCGCCGGCCGCGAGACCGTCGAGCAGCACCTCGCCGAGGTCGCCCCCGCCGCCCGTCCGGTGTTCCAGGAGAAGCAGCGCGGCTCCGGGCACGCGGCCGCCGTCGCGCTGGCCGCCGTCCCGGCGATCGAGGGGGCGGTGCTGCTGGTCAACGGGGACGCGCCGCTGCTGCGGCCGGAGACCGTCACCGCCCTGGTCCAGGCCCACCAGGCCGCCGGCAACGTGCTGACCGTCCTGACCGCCGAGGTCGAGGACCCCACCGGCCTCGGCCGGATCGTGCGGGACGCCGACGGCGCGGTGCGGGCCATCGTCGAGGAGCGCGACGCCACCTCGGAGCAGCGCGCCCTGCGGGAGATCAACGCCGGCCTCTACGTCGGCGACTCCGCGGCCCTGCGCCGGTCGCTCGCGTCGCTCGGCGAGGACAACGACCAGGGCGAGCAGTACCTCACCGACGTCCTCGGCCTGCTGGTCGCCGAGGGCGGACGGGTCGGCGGCGTGCGCGCCGAGGACCCCGACGACGTGCTCGGCTGCAACGACCGCCGGGAGCTGGCCGCGCGCCGGCGCACCCTCAACGACCGGGTGCTGGACGAGCTCATGCGCTCCGGCGTCACCGTCGTCGACCCCGCCACCACCTGGGTCGACGTCACCGTCAGCGTCGCCCCCGACGCGGTGCTCGAGCCCGGCGTCCAGTTGCAGGGGGCGACGTCGGTGGCGACCGGCGCCGTCGTCGGGCCCGACAGCACGCTGCGCGACACCGAGGTGGGAGAGGGGGCGTCCGTCGTCCGGTCGCACGTCCTGGGTGCGGTGATCGGCGCGGAGTCCACCGTCGGCCCGTTCAGCTACCTGCGCCCGGGCACCCGGCTGGGACGCGGCGCCAAGGTGGGGGCCTTCGTCGAGACGAAGAACGCCGACGTCGGTGAGGGGTCCAAGGTGCCGCACCTGTCCTACGTCGGCGACGCCACGATCGGCGAGGGCGCGAACATCGGCGCGGCCACGGTGTTCGTGAACTACGACGGCGTGGCCAAACACCGCACGACCATCGGCGACCACGTGCGGATCGGCTCCGACACCATGCTCGTGGCCCCGGTCACCGTCGGCGACGGCGCGTACACCGCGGCCGGGTCGGTCATCGTGACCGACGTCCCCCCGGGCGCCATGGCCGTGGCGCGGTCACCCCAGCGGAATGTGGCAGGCTGGGTGCGCCGGCGGCGTCCTGGGACGGCCGCGGCGAAGGCTGCGGAGGCGGCCGGGGATGCGGAGGCCGCCGGAGCGGCCGACACTCGAACGAAGGCGTCCGAGTAGGCCGGTCGACGGCCTTTTCCCAGCGACGACGACCATAGGGGCAGTTGAGCCGATGAGCGCCATCCGGCAGACCACCAGCAAGAGCCTGATGCTGTTCTCCGGCCGGGCCTACCCGGAGCTGACCGACGAGATCGCCGGCCACCTCGGCGTGACCCCCACCCCGACGGCGGCCTACGAGTTCGCCAACGGCGAGCTGTTCGTCCGCTTCGAAGAGTCCGTACGTGGCTGCGACGCCTTCGTCGTGCAGAGCCACACCGCGCCGATCAACACCTGGCTCATGGAGCAGCTGATCATGGTCGACGCCCTCAAGCGGGCCTCGGCCAAGCGCATCACCGTCGTCGCGCCGTTCTTCCCCTACGCCCGCCAGGACAAGAAGCACCGCGGCCGCGAGCCGATCTCCGCCCGCCTCGTCGCGGACCTGTTCAAGACCGCCGGTGCGGACCGGCTGATGACCGTGGACCTGCACACCGCGCAGGTCCAGGGCTTCTTCGACGGGCCGGTCGACCACCTGTTCGCCCTCGACCTGCTCGTCAAGCACGTGTGCGAGCGGTGGGGCGACCGCGACATCACCGTCGTCTCCCCGGACTCCGGCCGGGTGCGCGTCGCCGAGCGCTGGACCGACAAGCTGGGTGGCACCCCGCTGGCCTTCATCCACAAGACCCGCGACCCGATGCGCCCCAACGAGGTCGTGGCCAACCGCGTCGTCGGCGAGGTCGAGGGCCGGGTCTGCATCCTGGTCGACGACATGATCGACACCGGCGGCACGATCGTGAAGGCCGCCGAGACGCTCTTCGAGGCCGGCGCCGCCGACGTCATCGTCACCGCCACCCACGGCGTCCTGTCCGGGCCGGCGGTGGACCGGCTGAAGAACAGCCGGGTCAGCGAGGTCATCGTGACCAACACGCTGCCCATCGACCCCGCCCGTCACTTCGACAAGCTCACCGTGCTCTCCATCGCCCCGCTGCTGGCGCGGGCGATCAAGGAGGTCTTCGAGGACGGCTCCGTCACGAGCCTCTTCGACGGCGCCTCGTGACTGCGGTCCTCCGGACCGCACCGCGGCCAGGTGCCGTGCCCACCCCTGGGGTCGTCGGTCCTCGCGGAGACCGACGGCTCGCGGGGCACTGCGCGCCGGTCGGGTACTCTGATGGGGTTGCCCGGCGAGGGAGACGGTCCATCCGTACTCCGTGATCGACGTGCCACGCTCTCCGGGGGTGCAGCCCCCGGTCGGGTGTGCCGCGCCGCGCGCCGGCCACAGACACCGACCACCTCCCGAGGAGCACACCACCGTGGCTGACTTCCGCCTCGTCGCCGAGGCCCGCACCGAGTTCGGCAAGGGCAGCGCCCGCCGCACCCGCCGGGCCGGTCGCATCCCCGCCGTCCTCTACGGGCACGGCCAGGACGTCGTGCACCTGTCCCTGCCGTCGCGCGAGTTCGCCGCGGCGCTGCGCAACGGCGGCGCCAACGCCCTGCTGACCATCGCCCTGGACGGCAAGGACGAGCTCGCGCTCACCAAGGCCGTGCAGCGTGACCCGCTGACCCGCCAGTACGAGCACGTCGACCTGCTGCTGGTGCGCCGCGGTGAGCGGACGACCGTCGAGGTCCCGATCGTCATCGTCGGCGAGCCGGGCATCGACTCGATCCCGAACCACCAGCTGAACACCGTCTCGATCGAGGCCGACGCCACCAACCTGCCCGAGTCGATCGAGGTCGACATCACCGGCCACACCGCCGGGCAGAACATCGCCGCGGGCGACCTCGTGCTGCCCTCGGGCGCATCGCTGATCACCGACCCCGAGGCGCTCGTCATCGGCTTCCTGGGCGCCCCGACCGCCGAGGCCCTCGAGGCCGAGCTGGCCGAGGCCGAGTCCGAGGCCGGCATCGAGCGCGAGGAGTCCGCGCCGGCCGAGGAGGGCACCGGCGAGGGCGACGTCGTCGCCGAGCCGCAGGACCAGGGCAGCGGCGAGTCGATGGACTCCGCCGAGAAGGGCTGAGGTCCCCGCTGACCGAGAACACGACCCGCAGGGGCGCCGGCGACGCCGGCGCCCCTGCGGCCGTCTCCGAGGGCCCCTTCCTCGTCGTCGGCCTCGGCAACCCCGGTCCCTCCTACGCCGGCAACCGCCACAACGTCGGCGCGATGGTGCTCGACGAGCTCGCTGACCGCGGCGGCATCCGGCTGTCGCCCGGCAAGGGCAAGCGGGCCCGCACGCTGATCGGTGAGGGCCGGCTGGCGGGCCGGCGGGTCGTGCTGGCCCGCCCCACCACGTACATGAACGAGTCCGGCGGCCCCGTCCGTGGCCTGCTGGACTACCACTCCATCCCGGCCACCGACCTGGTGGTGCTGCACGACGAGCTCGACATCCCCTTCGCCAGCGTGCGGCTCAAGCGCGGCGGCGGCGAGGGGGGCCACAACGGTCTCCGCTCGATCTCCCGCTCCACCGGGACGAAGGACTACCTCCGGGTGCGCGTCGGCATCGGCCGCCCGCCCGGTCGCCAGGACCCCGCCGACTTCGTGCTCAAGGACTTCTCGGCCACCGAGCGCAAGGAGCTCGACCTCCTGGTCGCCGAGGCGGCCGACGCGACCGAGGAACTCCTGACCCGCGGTCTCGAGGGCGCGCAGAACGTCGTCCACCCCCGGACCTGAGGCGTCCCCTCGACCGGTGACGGAAGGTGGTGCACGCCCCTCCCGATCGGGTGAATCAGCGGGCACGACATTGAACCTGCGGTGACTCTTTGTGATTGTTGCCCTGGACGCCGAGCGTCCTCGACGGGGGAACTCCATGGTGACGCAGTTGTCACTGCCCCTGCCTGCGCGACCTCGGCTACGCATTGTCACGCGCGTTCGGGGGAAACCGTGCTGCTCGATCACTCCAGCGTCCGGCTCGGGACGGCATCCCGGCCGTCGGTCGCCGATGCCGTCGTCGAGGTCCGGCCTCGCCTGGGCCGGCCGACGTGGGCCCGTCGGTACTCCTTCGCCCTCCGGTGCTCGGAGATCGTCGCCGCCGCCGTCGCTGCGGCCGCGGTCCTGGCCGTGCGGCCGGATGGCCTCTCGCCGTCCACGCCGCTGTTCTGGGCAGCGCTCCTGCTGGTCATCGCCTGGCCGGTGCTCCTCCAGGCGACCGGCGCCCACTCGGAACGGGTCTTCGGCACCGGCAGCGACGAGTACCGCGCCGTCGGCAAGGCCGGCTTCCTGCTCCTCGCCGTCGCCGGTTTCGTGTCCTACGCCGCCGCGCTCGACCTGAGTCGCGCGCTGGTCGTCGTCGCCGTCCCGGCGCTGACCCTCGCCACCCTCCTCGGCCGCTGGGGGGCCCGCGCGGTCCTCAGAGGCCTGCGGGCCCGGGGGCGGTGCACCAAGCGCGTGGTCGTCGTCGGCCGCGGCGCCCCCGTCCTCGAGCTGGTGAGCCGGTTCGACCGGGAGCGGCTCGCAGGCCTGGAGGTCGTGGCCGCCTGCGTGACCCCCGACGACCGGGGCCGCGTGGCCGCGCACGTCGGCGTGCCCGTCGGCGGGCTGGACGAGGTCGTCGCCCTGGCCGGTCGGCTGGGTGCCGACACCATCGCGGTGACCTCCGCCAGCGAGACCGCCGCGCAGTACCTGCGCCAGCTGTCGTGGCAGCTGGAGGGCACCGGCATCGAGCTGCTCGTCGCCCCGGGCCTGGTCGAGGTCGCCGGCCCCCGGCTGCACATCCGGCCGCTCGAGGGGCTGCCGTTGCTGTCGGTCGAGCAGCCACGGTTCGAGGGCTGGCACCGGCTGGTCAAGGGCGGCTTGGACCGCGCCGTCGCGGGATTCGCCCTGGTCCTGATCGCCCCCGTCCTGCTGGCCATCGCCGCGGCGATCAAGCTCAGCAGCCCCGGCCCCGTCCTCTACCGCCAGGAACGGGTCGGTGTGAACGGCCGGTCCTTCACCATGCTGAAGTTCCGCAGCATGGTCGTCGATGCCGACCGCCAGGTCGAGGCGCTCCGGGGACACAACATCTCCGACGGCCTCCTCTTCAAGATGCGGATCGACCCGCGCGTCACACCGGTGGGCCGGCTGCTCCGTCGGCTGTCGCTGGACGAGCTCCCGCAGCTGTTCAACGTCCTCGGTGGCTCGATGTCCCTGGTCGGGCCGCGGCCGCCGCTGCCCGGCGAGGTCGCCCGCTACGACACCTCGGTGCACCGCCGGCTGCTCGTGAAGCCGGGTCTGACCGGCCTCTGGCAGGTGTCCGGGCGCAGCGACCTGCCGTGGGAGGAGGCCGTGCGCCTCGACCTGCGGTACGTCGAGAACTGGTCGCTGGCCATGGACCTGCTCATCCTCGCCAAGACCGCGCGCGCCGTCCTGAGCCGGTCCGGGGCCTACTGACCGACCGCTGACGAGCCGGGTGCCCGTACCGACGCCGGTCGGTACGGGCACCCGGCTCGTCGGCGTCTGCGGTTCGACGTCCGGACGGAGGATGAGCGCGTCGCGCCCCGGTCCGCGCCCCGGTCCGTGACCGGTCGGTGGCCCTGGCGACGCGTCGGCGAGGGGCCGCCTCGACCGGAAGGGCGTCGTGCTGGTCGGCGGCGAGCGCCGCGTCCGACCGTCGACGGCGGAGGGGACGAGGAGCGGGAGCCCCCGGTTCCCGGAGCTCCAGGTCACCCGGTGGCGGCCGAGTCCGTGGGCCCGCAGTCCGCGCGCTTCGTCGGTCCGCGGTGGGGGCGGGCCGCGAGTCAGCGCGCTGCCGATGGTCGTCCGACGCGAGCACGGATGCCCGCAGAGGGGGGAGGGGAGCGGAGAAGGGCGGCGACCCGGCTGTGTCCCCGAGCCGGTGGTGCACGCGATGGCCCTGGCCGGCTCCGCGGCCCTGGCCGGCACGCGATGGCCCTGGCCGGCTCCGCGGACGGGCGCCAGGTCGCTGGGACGACCGGCGACGAGGTGGGTGCCCGCGGCTCCCGGTGGGGGCAGCCGGCCGGTGGTGATCCGGGTCGACGGCGGCCGCGTCGGGCACCCACGTCAGTCGCCGACCGCGTCCCGCTGGGATGGCGCCGGGGAGCTCCCGATGGAGGTCGGTCGAGCGGCCGGCTCGGCGGGTGGCGTACGGAGGGGCCCGCCGAGCCGGGCGGTCAGGCGGGCGGGCGCAGGGCCACCA
The DNA here is from genome assembly GCF_900215145.1 of Geodermatophilus sabuli. Lineage (GTDB taxonomy): Bacteria > Actinomycetota > Actinomycetes > Mycobacteriales > Geodermatophilaceae > Geodermatophilus > Geodermatophilus sabuli. The sequence goes on from NZ_OBDO01000005.1 coordinate 391,951, forward strand.
GCCAGCCGGCCACGGCCGTGGCCTTCGGCAGGCGCCAGGTCGCACTCCCGCTGGCACCCACGGTGGCCGGCGTGCGGTGGGCCAGCTCGGCGGTCTGGGCGCCGCTGCTCTCCCCGACCTCGGCCCAGCCGGTCGGCGGTTCGATGCCGGCCGCGGAGCTGTCCAGCCCGATGCCTCCGATCAGCATCGCCCCCTCGGTCACCGTGGTGACGCCGGGGAGGGTCAGGCTGCTCGCGGTGTACGTGCGGTCGACCGCGGTCACCGGCGCGGTGTCGAAGACGGTGGTGCGGTCGACCCCGCGGAAGCTGCCCACGACGGCACCCCACTTCTGGGCGGCCGACAACCGCCAGGTGTAGGAGGCCGGCTCGGTTGCCGGGCTGGTCACCATGCGGGAGTAGACGAAGACCCGTGCTCCGCTGCCGATGGACACCGGGGCAGCGAGTACCGGCGTCCACCCGGCCGGGACACTGCTCATCGAGGGGGCGTTGTCCGCGGTGATCTGGGCGATCAGGACGTCGCCGTCGGCCAGCCCGGTGGGCCGGGGCATCGTCACGTCGGCCGCGGCGGTCGTCGACACCGCCGTCGCCGAGGCGCCGGCGGTCACCGTCCCGCGGGCGGGTGGCGGCGTGGTGGCCGTGACCGTGATGCTCGCATCGGCGGTGGCGCTGCTCCCAGCGGCGTTGGCCGCGGTCAGCCTGACCGTGTAGGTGCCGGGCGCCGTGTAGGTGTGCGTCGGGTGCTGGGCGGTGGAGGTGGTCCCGTCGCCGAGGTCCCACGACCAGGAGGTGGGGCCGCCGGCCGAGGTGTCGGTGAACCGGACCTCCAGCGGCGCCTGGCCCCCGGTCACCGAGCTCGTGAAGGACGCCCTGGGCGCCGCCGGACCCGGCGGCGGCGTCGTGGGCCCGGGCGCCGGCCGCAGCGCGCGGAGCCAGCCGCCGGAGGCAGTGCTCTTGCCGAGGGTCCAGGTCGCCGGCCCGGTGGCGCCGGCCTGTGGCAGGGCGAGGTGGGCCAGCTCCGCGACCTGGGCGCCGGAGCTCTCCCAGGCCTCGGCCCAGCCGGTCGGCGGGGTCACCGGGGTGGCCGAGCTGTCCAGCCCGATCCCGCCGACGACCATCGCGCCGGCCGTGCTGGTGGTGACACCGGGCACGCTCAGGCCGGGCGTGGTGTACCCGGACTGGACGGCGGTGCTCGCCGGGGATTCGAACGGGGTGGCGTTGTCCACCCCGGCGAACGCGGTCATCCCTGCGTTCCACTTCTGGGCCGTGGACAACTGCCACGTCCACGACGTCGGCTCGGCGGCCGGGCCGGCCACCACGTGGTGGTAGACGAACACGCGGGCGCCGCTGTGCACCGCGACGGGTGCCGTCAGCACCGACGTCCACCCCGCCGGGACGGCGGCCATGGACGGAGCCCCGTTCGCGGTGATCTGGGCGACGAGCACGTCCCCGGCGGCCACGCCGGCGGGCCGGGGGACCGTCACCCCGGTTCCGGCCACCATGCCGGCCGCGGTCGTCGAGCCGCCCACCGAGATGCCCGCGGATCCCGACGGCGGAGGTGCCGTGACGGTCACCGTGGCGGTGGCGGGGGCGCTGGCACCGTGGGGGTTGGTCGCGGTCAGCCTGACCGTGTAGGTGCCGGGCGCCGTGTAGGTGTGCGTCGGGTGCTGGGCGGTGGAGGTGGTCCCGTCGCCGAGGTCCCACGACCAGGAGGTGGGGCCGCCGGCCGAGGTGTCGGTGAACCGGACCTCCAGCGGCGCCTGTCCCTCGGTCACCGAGGAGGTGAAGGACGCCGCCGGTGGCGCGGGCACCGGGCGCAGCGCGCGCACCCAGCCACCTGCGGCCGTCGCCCGGCTCAGGGTCCAGGTGAGAGCGCCGGTGGAGCCGGCCGCGGAGGTCTGACGGTGCGCCAGCTCCGACACCTGCGCCCCGGTGCTCTCCCAGGCCTCGGTCCACGCGCTGGGCGCGCCGACCCCGGCCGTGACGTTGTCCAGGCCGAGGCCGCCGACGAGCAGGGCACCGTCGGTGACGGTCGTGACGCCGGGCACGGTGAGTGCGGTGGCCGCATACGTGCTGTCCACCGCGGTGCTGATCGGGGTGTCGAAGGGAGCGGCGGGATCCACGCCGGTGAAGGCCGTCATGCCGCCGCCCCACCTCTGGGCCGCGGAGAGGGTCCAGGTGGCGGCGGCCGGTTCGGTGGCGGGGTCCCCGACGATGCGGTGGTAGGCGAACACCCGGGCGCCGCTGCCGAGGGCCAGCGGCTTGGTCAGCGTCGCCGTCCAGCCGCTGGGTACGCCGGCCATGGTGGGTGCGCCGTCCGCGGTGATCTGCGCGACCAGCACGGCCCCGGCGGTCACTTCCGCGGGTCGGGGGATGGTCACCTCCGTGCCGGCGGTCGTCCCGGCCGCGGTGGTCGAGGCGCCCGCGGTGACGACGCCGCTACCGGTCGCCGCGGCGGTCACCGTGACGGTGGCGGTGGCCGGCGTGCTCGAGCCGGCCGCGTTCGTGACGGCGAGGGTGACGGTGTACGTGCCGGGGGCGGCGTAGGTGTGAGCTGGGTTCTGCGTCGTCGCGGTGGTGCCGTCGCCGAAGTCCCACGCCCAGGAGGTGGGGGTGCCACTGGAGGTGTCGGTGAACTGCACCGGCAGCGGGGCCTGCCCCGATGTCACAGAGGTGGTGAAGGAGGCGGTGGGCGCCACGGGCGGCGCTGCCTGGGCCGCGAGGTCGGCGTGCCAGTAGCGCTGGGTGGCCTTGTTGCTCGCCAGCACGACGATCCCGCTGGCCGCGGTGACGCTCTGCTTGGTGGAGGTGACGTCGTTCATGTTGGCCGAGGCGATGTCGCGTATCACCGGGGTGCCACGTCCGGCCGGGAAGACCGGATCGGCCATCGGCGCCGTCTTGTCGTAGATCGTCCCGGGTGCGCCGGCGAAGGGACAGCCGCCGGTGGTGGGCGCCGTCGCCAGGACGTGGACGGTCTGGTGCCCCTCGTCGAGGAGGAGCAGGGGCCGGGTGTGGCAGTCGGCCAGTGTGCCCACCGTCGTCGCCGACCAGGCCCCGGTGCCGGGCTTGAAGCTCAACAGCCGGATCTGCGGGTCGGTGGGGACGGCGGTCGACGAGCCGTCCAGGCTGGTCTTGACCACGGCGAACACGCGCCCGGAGGTGTCGGCCTGCACCGCCTTGATGTTGAGGTGGTCGTCGGCCTGCCGGTTCCCGCGGACTGCCGGGCTGCCCCGCCAGGAGGTGCGCGGAGCGCCGTCGTCGTGGACCGCCCAGTACACGGTGCCGTCGAGCTGGTTGCTCCACAGCAGCCCGATCCGGTTGCGGCCGAAGGCGACCACGCTGGAGATGTCGTCCGGCGACACGGTCGACCCGGTCACCGGGACGACGAACGGGGTTCCCCAGGTGCTGTCGCTGCCGGAGGTCGAGTTGACGTGGACGGCACTGGTGTGTCCGCCGCCCGGTGCGGCGCTGACCTGCGTCCAGGTGGCCCACAGCGTGCCGGTGGTGTCCTTGTCGATGGTGAGGGACTCGCTGGAGTACTGGGTGATGTCGACGGGGAAGCCCGCGTCGCGCGTGTACCCGCGGTCGGCCGACCAGCTGAACCGGTGGAGCCGGGCCGGGCTGTTCGGCTGGGACGGCGTGGCACTCGTGTCGCTGGAGACGGTCACCACGTGGGACGCGACGTACAGGTGCGTGCCGTCCCAGAGCACATCGGCGAGCGTGTTCGGCCGGTCGTCGATCAGCACGCCCGTGTCGATCCACTGCTGGGTCGAGCGGTCCAGCCGGAAGATGTGCCAGGTCCGCGAGACGGTGTCGAACATGTCGGCCCACCAGGAGCCCTGCGCGAACCACAGCTTGCTCTGCGGTTTGTCCGACGTGGGGACGTGGGTCGCACCGGCGTAGGAGGGGCCCTGGTAGCCGTGGTCGCCCGTCGCCGCGGAGGCCCGGTCGGGGCTGACGGCCAGTCCGGCGACCGACAGGAGGGCGACGAGGACGATCAGGACGAACCTGCGTGTGGCACGCACGAGTGTTGCTCCCCCGTTGTTGCACTGACCCGTGCGCGACGCTCCACCGGCGTCCCGACTCCCGGATGACTTGCTCCGAACGGAAGCTATGTCACGGAGCGTGAGCGGCGCGTCCCCCGAGGAGGTGACTTCGGGACCTCCGACCTGTGTCCCGCGCCCGGCCGCGACTGCGAGTGATGGCCGATGGGACGGGCGGCTCAGAGGCCGAGGACCGCCAGCATCGCCTCGGCGATGGCCGCGTGGCCGGCGTCGTTGGGGTGGAACTGGTCGCGGACCCCACCGCCGGGGACGGGGGATCCCTCCGGGCCGCGCAGCGTCTCGTCGACGTAGAGCGGGCTCAAGGGCACGACGACGCCGCCGCGCGCCGCGCACACGGGCCGCAGTTCCCGGTCGAGGGGCGTCGCGAGGTCCGGGCCGTTCCACACGCCGTCGCACACGAGCGCCGCGTCGGGGGCCAGCGCGCGGACGCCGTCGAGCAGCGCCGCGTAGTCGCTGCTGAAGCGCGCCGGCGTGAGGGCGACCGAGTCGTTGGCGCCGACCTCGACGAAGACCAGGTCGAACGGTCCCGTCACCTCCGTGAGGCCCTCCGTGGCCTCGGCCGCGCTCTCGCCGGGGCCGCCGACCAGGACGGCGTCGACGGGCCCTTCGGTGGACAGCCCAGCCGTGACCAGTGCCCGGTACGTCAGGCTCGGGTCGCTGGCGAAGGAGCCCCACATGAGGGAGTCCCCGATGAACAGCACGCGGAGCGGACGGTCGGCCGGTCGCTCGACCAGGACCTCCGTCGGCCGGTGCGGAGCGGCAGGGGTCGCCGTGGCGGTCGACTCCGCCGCTCCCGCGGCCCGGACCGTGCCTGACCGGAGGACCGACGGCCCGAGGGCGATCAGGCCGGCGAGGCACAGCGCCATGGCGACCAGGGCCCAGGCCGGCGGCCGGTCCCACCTCCCGCCTCCTGAGCTCCGGCTCCGGTCGGCGGGGATGACGCGTGCCACCCCCATCAGTCGGTTCTCCGGCCGAGGGCGCGGTGGGTCCAGCCGGCGGTGGTCCAGGCGTCGCGGTCGAGGGCGTTGCGGCCGTCCAGGATCCGCTTCTGCGCGACGACGCGGCCGAAGGCGACGGGGTCCAGGTCGCGGTACTGGCGCCACTCGGTGAGCAGCAGCACGGCGTCGGCGCCCGCGGCGGCCTGCTCGGCGGTGGC
>NZ_OBDO01000001.1 GCF_900215145.1 Geodermatophilus sabuli
GATGGTGTCGGTGACCACCGAGACCCTGCCCTCACGGATCGCGGTGAACATGTCGCCGTCGGGCAGGACGCCGATCCGCTGCTGCCAGGGCCGGTAGGTCGGGGTGAAGTGCTTCTCGATGTCGTACCCCTCGGGGAGCTGGGGCCGCATCGACTCCATGAGGAAGGTCCGCAGCTCGTCGGGGGCCTCGTAGGACATCCGGGCCAGCTCGTTGAACTCGGCGATGTGCTGCCGGCGGAGGATCTCGTGCGTCCACTCCTCGGGGACGTCCAGCGCCCGCAGCGTCGTCGCCAGCTCGTGCGTCTTCGGCCGGGCGATGAAGTAGGTCGGCGACCGCTGCAGCATCGTCACGTGCGCGGCGGTCTCGGCCATCGCCGGCACCACCGTCGCCGCCGTCGCACCCGAGCCGATCACCACGACCTTCTTGCCGGCGTGGTCGAGGTCCTCGGGCCACTGCTGCGGGTGGACGACGACCCCGCGGAACCGGTCCATGCCCGGCCACTGCGGGCGGTAGGGCTCCCCGTGCTTGTAGTAGCCCTGGCACATCCACAGGAAGCCGGTGGTGAACTGCAGCTGCTCGCCGGTGTCGCCGCGGGTGACCTCGACGGTCCAGCGGCGGTCGTCGGTCGACCAGCTCGCGGAGGTGACCTGGTGCCGGTAGCGGATGTGGCGGTCCAGGCCGTTCTCGGCGACGACCTCGTCGAGGTAGGCGAGGATCTCCTCCGACGTCGCGATCGACGGGCCGCGCCAGGGCTTGAACCGGTAGCCGAAGGTGAACAGGTCGCTGTCGGAACGGACCCCCGGGAAGCGGTGGGTCCACCACGTCCCGCCGTGGCCCTCGAGTGCGTCGAGGATGACGAAGCTCGTGCCCGGGCGCTGGGTCAGCAGGTGGTAGCCGGCGCCGATCCCGGATATCCCCGCGCCCACGACGAGCACGTCCACGTGCTCGACGTCCTCGGCCACCGCCGTCCTGGACTCCTGCGTCATGGTCATGTGCCAGCTCCCCTCGGTGCGTCCGTGGTCCCGCGTGCACCTTGGCGGAGTTGTGGTGTGCATCACAACCACGTCCGTATGACTTGTACGGAGGGTGCTCGCGTGCTCACGCGAAGACGTCGGTCTCACCCGCCGGGATGAGCCCCGACCGCCGCCCGTACAGCGGTGCCCCCGAACCGTCGATGCCTCCGCGACAGACCGACAGAGGCGGTGGCAGTGGGCACAGCGTCGTTCCATCGGACGGGCCGGCGGGCGAGGTCGGCCGCGGGCTGGCCGGCGCTCGCCGCCGCCGCCCTCGTCACCTATGCCTCGGTGCACGGCACCTGGGCCGCCGACGTGGTGTACCTCCTCGTCATGGGAATCGCGGCGGCGGTGGCCTGGTGGGGCGCGGCCCGGCAGGGCGTGCGGTCCGCCGCCGTCCCGGTCGCGCTGGGCCTGAGCCTCACCGTCGTCGGCGACGTGGTCTGGTTCCTCTACAAGTGGACCGGCGGCGTCCCCGACGTCTCCGTCGGCGACGCCGCGTACCTCACCGGCTACCTCGCGCTCGCTGTCGGCCTGTGGCGGATGGCCAACACGCGGGGCCGCTCGCGGGGGCAGCAGCTCGACGGCTGGCTCGACGGAGCGGGTGTCTTCGTCGCGGTGCTCATGCTGGTCTGGCAGCTGTCGGTCGCCGGCACGGTCACCGACAGCTCGCTCCCGGTGCTCAGTCGCGTCGTCTGGGCGCTGTACCCGGCGCTGGACGCCGCCCTCATCGGCTTGGTCTTCCGGCTGGTCACCACCCGTTCCCGCGGGGAGCGCGCCCCCATCGCGGTCGCCGCCGGCGCCGCCTGCTGGCTCGCTTCCGACCTGGGCTTCCTGCTCATGGCCGACGTCGAGGTCGTCAGCGTCTCGTTCGACACCGGCTGGCTGCTCGGCGCGCTCCTGCTCGCGGCGGCCGCCGGTTCCCGCGGCCGGCTGCAGCGGACCCCGGCCGAGCCGGTCGACGCCGTCCCGTCGCTGGCCCGGCTCGCGGTCAGCCTCGGCGCCCTGCTGGTGCCCGCCGGGCTCGAGGTGCTCCGGGGGGTCACCGGTGCCGACGGTGCGCCGGTGACCGTCCTCGGCGGCACCGCGGTGCTGGCATCGCTGGTCTTCCTGCGGGTCGCCCGCGTGCTGCGTGCCGAGGCCGCCGCCCGTGCGCTGGTCCGCTCCCAGCAGCGGCACAGCGCGGCGCTGGCGCGGCACTCCTCCGACGCCGTCCTCGTCCTCGACGAGGAGGGGCGCCTCCTGAGCGACCCCACGACGCTCACCACCCTGCTCGGCGTGGCCCCGGTGGCCACGCTGAGCGGCGGGGAGCTGCTGGAGCTGTCCGGGGTCGACCGAGCCCTCTCCGGGGCGGTGCTGCGGGAGGCCCTGCAGGCCGGTGGCGCCGTGGTGGACGCCGAACTGCCCTGCCGCCGGGACGGCGAGCTGCGCTGGATGGGCGTCCGGCTGGCCGACCTGCGCACGGACCCGGACGTCGGCGGCGTCGTCGTCCACCTGACCGACATCACCGACCGCAAGCGCGCCGAGGAGGCGCTGGCCCACCAGGCCTTCCACGACACGCTGACCGGGCTGGCCAACCGGGCCCTGTTCGCCGACTCCGTGGACCGGGCATTGCAGAACCGCGCCCGTGGTGGGCCCTCGGCGGCCGTCGTCTTCATCGACCTCGACGGGTTCAAGGCCGTCAACGACACCCTGGGGCACCAGGCCGGGGACGCGCTGCTGCGGCAGGTGGCCGACCGGCTGCGGTCCGCCGTCCGTGCCGGCGACACCGTCGCCCGCCTCGGCGGTGACGAGTTCGCCGTCCTGGTCCAGCAGCCCGGCGACCGCCAGGACGAGGCCGGCGCCACCGCCGCGCGCGTGCTGGACGTGCTGGCCCGGCCGATCGAGCTCGCCGGCCAGCGGGTCGCCGTCACCGGCAGCATCGGCATCGCCGTCGCCCACGACGACGCCACCGGTGAGTCCCTGGTCCGGGACGCCGACATCGCCATGTACGCGGCCAAGGTCGCCGGGCGCGGCCGCGCGGTCGTCTTCGACCCGGCGATGCGCACGGCGGCGGTGGAGCGGCGCCGGCTGGAGCAGGAGCTCACCGGGGCGCTCGCCCGCGACGAGTTCCGGCTGGTCTACCAGCCCGTCGTGGACCTCGCCGACGACCGGGTGGTCGGCTTCGAGGCGCTGCTGCGCTGGCGCTCACCCGAGCTCGGCGCCGTCCCCCCGGACGTCTTCGTGCCCGTGGCCGAGGACCTCGGCCTGATCGGCGACATCGGCGCGTGGGTGCTGAGGGAGGCCTGCCGCACCGCTGCCGCCTGGCGCCGGGAGCACGGCGTCGCCGCGGACGCCACGATGGCCGTCAACGTCTCGGCGGTCCAGCTCGCCTCGCCGCAGCTGCTCGAGGACGTCCGCGCCGCCCTGGCCGCCAGCGGGTTGCCGGCCTCCGCGCTGGTCCTGGAGGTCACCGAGACCGCGCTCGTGGACGACCCCGAACGGGCCGCCGCCTCGCTCACCGCCCTGCGCGCCCTCGGTGTCCAGCTGGCCCTCGACGACTTCGGCACCGGCTACTCGTCGCTCGGCTACCTGCAGGAGTTCACCGTCGACGTCCTCAAGATCGACCGCTCCTTCGTGGCCACCATCCCCGCCGACGGCGAGCTGCCGCCGATCGTGCGTGGCCTCATCGACCTCGCCCGCGCGCTGGACCTCGAGGTCGTGGCCGAGGGCGTGGAGACGCCGGCCCAGCGGGCCCGCCTGCAGGCCGGCCGGTGCGCGCGGGCGCAGGGGTACCTGTTCGCCGCGCCGCTGGAGGCCACCGACGCCGAGCTCCTCCTGGTCGGCCAGCGGCCGGGTGCCGCCGTGGAGCAGTCGCGCGGCTGAGTCCTGCGGGCGGCCCCGGTCAGCCGGCCGACCGCTGCCACTCCCGCGGGGTGGTCCCGTAGGCCGCGCGGAACCGCCGGGCGAAGTGGGAGGGGTCGGCGAACCCGCAGGCCCGGCCGACGGCCGCGATGGACCGGCGCCGTCCGGCCGGTGAGGCGAGCTCCGCCCGCGCCGCCTCCAGCCGCTGCTCGATGACCCACTGCTCCAGGGACACGCCGACACCGGCGCAGACCTTGTACAGCTGACGCACCGAGACGTTGTGGGCGGCCGCGATCCGCTCCGGGGTCAGCTCCGGGTCGGTCAGGTGCTGGCGGACGTAGGCGAGCACGCGGGTCGCCAGCGTCTCGGCGCGGACCGCGGCCACCAGCGGCTCGGGCGCCGCGGCCGAGACCAGCAGCGCCCGCACCAGCTCCGTCGTCGCCGTCCCGAGGATGGCCGCGGCGGGGTCCTGGCTGAGTCGCTCGGCGTCGCGGACCATCCGCACCAGGTGGTCACGCACCAGGTCGTGCAGCGGACTGGCCCCCAGCCGGGGTGCGGCGGCGCGGACGACGTCCGGCGGGAGGCCCAGCTGGTCGGAGGGGACCTGGAAGGCACGTGAGCCACCGGTGCCCGACCAGGAGAACGCGTACGGCGCCCGGAGGTCGTTGAGCATCAGCTGGCCGCTGCCCACGGCGTGGTCGGCGCCGAACTGGCTGAACCGTCCGAGCCCACGGGACTGCACGGCCAGCGCCACCACCGGGGGGTCCTCCTGCCGTACGTGCCGCGGGGTGCGCAGCAGCCGGAACCCCGACGAGTCGGTCGTGAAGAGGTTGGCCTGGCCGTAGCGCCACAGGTGCATGCGGGTGCGCACCTCGGCCGGCGGGCCCAGGTGCTCGATGCGGCAGGGGACCGACGCCTGTCCGAACGCGGCGCGGAAGGCGTCGACCCGGTGCTCGGGCGGCAGGGCGGCGGTGTCCAGGAGCAGCATCGGACTCCCTCACGGGCGACGGAGGGCGGCCGGCGGGACGTCGTCGTCGCACGCCGACCGGGACGGCGCCCCCGCTCGCGGCACGAGTCTGGCAGCACGGCGCTCGGCGGTGAACCCCTGCGCGTGCACGCACGGACCAGAGGTGTGCGGGCAGGGACCGGTACCCGGCGTCGGCCGCTGCCAGGCTCCGCGTCGGACGTGGCCGACACCATCGACGGGAGCCTGACGATGCCCACGATCACCACGACCGACGGCACGGAGATCTTCTTCAAGGACTGGGGTGACGGACAGCCGGTCGTCTTCAGCCACGGCTGGCCGCTGAACGGCGACGCCTGGGCCGGTCAGATGGTCTTCATGGCCGGCAACGGGTTCCGCGCGATCGCCCACGACCGCCGCGGGCACGGCCGCTCCGGCCAGCCGTCGGACGGCAACGACATGGACACCTATGCCGACGACCTCGCCCAGGTGATCGAGCACCTCGACCTGCACGACGCGGTCCTGGTCGGGCACTCCACCGGCGGGGGCGAGGTGACCCGGTACATGGGCCGGCACGGCACCGGCCGGGTCGCCAAGGCGGTCCTGCTCAGCGCCATCCCGCCGCTGATGCTCAAGACGGAGGCCAACCCCGAGGGGCTGCCGATCGAGGTGTTCGACGGGCTCCGGACCGACCTGCTCCGCGGGCCATCGGAGTTCTACCGCCAGCTCGCCGAGCCCTTCTACGGCGCGAACCGGCCCGGCAGCGAGGTGTCGCAGGGCCAGAAGGACGACTTCTGGCGGATGAGCATGATGGCCGGCCTCAAGGGTGCCTACGAGTGCATCGAGCAGTTCAGCGAGATCGACTTCACCCAGGACCTGCGCCAGATCGAGGTCCCGGTCCTCGTGGCGCACGGTGACGACGATCAGATCGTGCCGTTCCACGACGCGGCGCCCAAGACCGCCGAGCTGCTCGAGGACGCGGAGCTCAAGGTCTATCCCGGCCAACCGCACGGCCTGACCGGGGCGCACGAACAGGAGTTCAACGCCGACCTGCTCGCGTTCGCGCGGGCCTGAAGGGCATCGACATGACCGACATCCCCACCCCGCGACCGTCCGCGGGGCCGCCGACGAACGGCCCCGGCACGATCGTCCTCGTGCACGGCTTCTGGGTGACGCCGCGCAGCTGGGAGGGCTGGAAGGCGCACTACGAGGCGAAGGGCCACCGCGTGCTGACGCCGGCCTACCCGGGCTTCGAGGTCGAGGTGGAGGAGCTCAACGCAGACCCGACGGTGATCGCGGGACTGACGCTGGAGACGATCACGGCACATCTGGAGTCCGTCGTCGAGGCGCTGGACGAGCCGCCGATCCTCATCGGCCATTCCGCGGGCGGGGCGCTCGTGCAGCTGCTGCTGGACCGCGGCCACGGCGCGGTCGGCGTGGTGCTCAACTCCGCGCCCACGGAGGGCGTGCGGGTGCTGCCGCTGTCGCAGCTGAGGTCGGTGTTCACCGCCTTCAAGAACCCGGCCAACCGCCACCGCGCCGTGCCGCTCACCTACGAGCAGTGGCACTACGCCTTCACCAACACGTTCCCCGAGGACGAGTCCCGGCGGCTCTACGAGCGCTACCACGTGCCGGCGTCCGGCCGGATCCTCTGGGACTCGGTGCTGGCCAACGTCATGCCCGGCCCGCAGGACGCCGCGGTCGACTACGCCAAGCCCGACCGCGCCCCGCTGCTGTTCATCTCCGGCGGAGAGGACCACATCCAGCCCCCGAGCGTGCAGCGGTCCAACGTCAAGCACTACAGGTCGGGCGTCGTGGAGCACCGGGAGCACCCCGGCTACGCGCACCTGCTCCCGGCGCAGGAGGGCTGGGAGGCGATCGCCGACTCCGCGCTCGAGTGGGCGATCGGCCACGCACGAGGGACCCGGCCCGAGGTCGCCGGGGCGCAGTGACCGCCGGGTCGGCGGCGACCGTCCGGCTCACCCACGTCGGCGGGCCCACCGTCCTCGTCGAGGTCGGCGGCTGGCGGCTGCTCACCGACCCGGCGTTCCCCGCCGGGGACCTGCCGCCGGTGGACGCCGTCCTGCTCAGCCACGACAGGCACGGCGACAACCTCGACGACGGCCTCCGGCGCGCGGCGGCTCGGCGACGGCGCCCGCGGGCTGCGGCCCTGGGGGACGACGGTGCTCACCGCGCCCGGACGCCCTCGATCGAGGTCACCGCGACCCCGGCCCGGCACGGCCCGCCGCTGACCCGGCCGATCTCCGGGGAGGTGACCGGCTTCGCGCTGCGCTGGGCGGGGCAGGCCGACGGCGTGCTGTGGATCTCCGGGGACACCGTCCCGTTCGACGGCGTCCGGCGGGTGGGGGTGCGCTTCCCGGTCACCGGGCCGCTGCGCTGGTCGATGACCGCGCGACGCGGTCGGGCTGTGCGGGGTGCTGCGCCCGCGCACCGCCGTCCCGGTGCACTACGAGGGGTGGACGCACTTCCGGCAGGGCCGCGCGGCCGCCGAGCGGCAACTCGCCGCCGCGCCGCGCGACCTGCACGAGCTCTTCCGCTGGGTGCCGGTCGGGCAGCCGGTGGAGCTGCCGGCCTGAGCCGTCCGGACGGCGCTCAGCCGCCCCGCTGCACCTCCGCCTGCACCACCCCGCGCAGCGCGGTGAGCAGCTCCGCGTCGCCGGTGTCCCCGCGCTCGAGCGCGCCCCGCGCCCGCTCCGGCAGCAGGCCGGTGTCCACGGTGTCCAGCCAGGTCACGTCGCCGCCCACCCGGCGCCCCACCTGCAGCGCGGCGCCGTCGGGGCGCAGCACGTACTCCTCGCTGTCGAGCCGGATGGTCATCTCGTCGCTCATGGGAGGGCCCCTACCCCGCACGGCGGTTGCTGCACGCCCGACGGCGGGGGAGAGGATGGCCGCGTGCAGGAGGAGTGCTGCGAGGTCGTCGTCACCGCCGCCGACGCCGACTGGCTGGCCGGGTACACCCGGACGCTGGTCGGTGAACGGCTGGCGGCCTGCGGTCACCAGCTGACCGCCATCCGGTCGGTCTACCGGTGGGAGGGCGCGGTGCACGACGAGCCGGAGACGCGGGTCGCGCTGCACACCCGCCGCTCGCTCGTGCCGGCGGTCGTGGCCCGCACCGCCGAGCTGCACCCCTACGACGTGCCCTGCGTGATCGCGCTGCCGCTGGTCGACGGCAACCCGGAGTACCTGCGGTGGGTCGTGGCCGAGACCAGGGAGCCGGACCGCTGACGCCCGGACCGTTGACGCCCGGACCGCAGCGCGACCGGCGGTCGCGCGACACGGGCGCCCCGACCATCGAGCCACCCGACCGACCGGCCGCCGGACGAGGCGGCCCGCACCCCGCAGGAGGGCACGTGGCACGACGCCAGGGGCAGTCCGACCTGCCCCTCGACGTCCGCCGCCGGGTGCACGCGCCGACCAGCTCGGCGGTCGTCGTCGAGGCGGTCCTCGACGCCCTGCCGTCGCCGACGCTGCTCATCGACGCCGAGGGCACGGTGCTGCTGGCCAACACCGCGTGGGAGAACGCCGCCGACGTCCTCGGCGACGAGCGCATGCGGATCGGCGTGGACGGCGACTACTTCGCCATGGCCCGCCGGCTCAGCGGCGACGCCGGCACCCTCTCGCTCGTCGACCGGCTGCGGGCGCTGTCCCGCGGCGAGTGCTCCTCGGTGCAGGCCGACTACGCCCTCGAGCACCCCGACGGCACCCGCTGGCTCCACCTGCAGGCCTCCCGGGTCGACCAGGCCGGCCAGGTGGTGGTCACCCACACCGACGTCACCTCCCGGGTCGCCGCCGAGCGCGCCTCGGACTGGCGGGCCCGCCACGACACCCTCACCGACCTGCCCAACCGCGCCCACCTGCACGAGCTCATCGACGCCGAGCTGCACCGGCCGGACCGCGGTCCGGTCTCGGTCCTCTTCCTCGACATCGACGGCTTCAAGGACGTCAACGACTCCCTCGGCCACGACGCCGGCGACGACCTGCTGCGCCAGATCGCCCGGCGGCTGACCGGCTCGACCCGCGCCGACGACACCGTCGGCCGGCTCGGCGGTGACGAGTTCGTCGTCCTCTGCCGCGACTGCGACACCCCCGGGGCGCAGACCCTGGCCGACCGCTGCCGCAGCAGCATCGACCGGCCCTTCGACCTCGGTGGCCGCATGGTCCGGCTCGGCGTGAGCATCGGCATCGCCACCGCCGCGGACCCGCAGGCGCCGCAGGTCCGGTCCACCGATCTGGTCCGGGACGCCGACCTGGCGATGTACGCGGCGAAGGCGGCCGGCCGCAACCGGGTGCGCCTGTTCACCGCGGACCTGCGCACGGCCGCCCAGCGGCGGGCCACCGTGGCCAACGAGCTGCGCGAGGCGATCCTCGACGAGCAGCTGGTGCTGCACTACCAGCCGGTCCTTCGGCTGCCCAGTCTGCGCTGCACCGGGGTGGAGGCGCTGGTCCGCTGGCAGCACCCGAAGCGGGGGCTGCTCCCGCCGTCGGAGTTCCTCCCCGTCGCGGTCCAGCACGACCTCATGACCCCGCTGGCCAGGTGGGTGCTGCGCGAGGCGACCGGGCAGGCCGTGGCCTGGACGCGGGCCGGGATGCCGCTGATCACCAGCGTCAACATCAGCGCCAGCCACTTCTCCACCGGCACCCTCGTCCGCGACGTCCGCGACGCGCTCGCCGCGACCGGGCTGCCGCCCGAGCAGCTGGTGGTGGAGCTGACCGAGACGTCCGTGGCGCAGGACGCCGAGCGCGCCGCCGCCCAGTTCGCCGAGCTGCGGCTGTCCGGCGTCGAGGTCTCCATCGACGACTTCGGCAGCGGCTTCTCCTCGCTGGCCCAGCTGGTCGCCATGCCGGCCGGCATCCTCAAGATCGACCGCAGCCTCGTCGCGTACCCCGAGGGACGGCGGAGCAAGGCGGCCGCCGCCGTCGCCGCGGTGGTCGCGCTCGGACGGGCCTGCGGGGCGCGCTCGCTGGCGGAGGGCGTCGAGACCGCCGAGCAGCTGGAGATGGCCATCGAGCTGGGCTGCCACCTCGCGCAGGGCTTCCACATCGCCCGGCCCATGCCCCCGGAGCAGCTGGCGGAGTGGGTGGCCGCGCGCGGCGACCGCCCGCTCACCCCCAGCGGCCGCTGACCCGCCTCCTCCAGGCGCCCTCCCCCCGGGGGGCAGGGAGGCCCCTCGTCAGCCCGGCTCGCCGCGCCGCTTGCGGCGGATCACCACGCCCAGGTCGACCAGGGCCACTGCGGCGAGGACGAACAGCACCACCGCGGGCCACACGGGCAGGTCACTGACCAGCCACAGCACCGCGGCACCGAGGCAGACGACGAGGCCGAAGGTGGCCAGCACCAGCCGCAGGGTGAGCGCCGACTGCGCCGGCGCCGCCCCGCCGATGCCGGCCGTGGGGTCGTGGTGGTCGGGCAGGCCCCGGGCGTAGTCCTCCCGCGACCGTGGCTCGTGGCCCTCCCGGGACCGGGGTCTTCGGGGTTCGCTCATGCCGGGCCACCTACCCGGGGCGGGAGCGCACTACCCTGGGTCGACGTGGCCGCTGACTTCTCCGTCGTCCTGGACGAACTCGACACGACCCTGAAGTCGATCGAGGCTGTCCTCGACGTCGACCGACTGCGCCGCGAGGTCGGGGAGCTGGAGCAGCAGGCCGCCGCCCCCGACCTCTGGAACGACGTCGAGGCCGCGCAGGCGCTCACCTCCCGGCTGTCCTACCTGCAGGGTGACCTGCGGCGGGTCGAGGAGCTGCGCAGCCGGCTCGACGACGTCGGGCTGCTGCACGAGATGGCCGCCGAGGAGGGCGACGAGGCGACCACCGCCGAGACGGAGCATGAGCTGGAGAGCCTGCGCAAGGCGATCGACGAGCTCGAGGTCCGCACCCTGCTGTCGGGGGAGTACGACTCCCGCGAGGCCCTGGTCACCATCCGCTCGGAGGCCGGTGGCGTCGACGCCGCCGACTTCGCCGAGATGCTGATGCGCATGTACCTGCGCTGGGCGGAGCGGCACAAGTACCCCGTCGAGCTGTACGACGTCAGCTACGCGGAGGAGGCCGGCATCAAGTCGGCGACCTTCGCCGTGAAGGTGCCCTACGCCTACGGCACCCTCTCCGTCGAGCAGGGCACCCACCGGCTGGTGCGCATCTCGCCGTTCGACAACCAGGGCCGCCGGCAGACCTCCTTCGCCGGCGTCGAGGTCCTCCCGGTCGTCGAGCAGACCGACCACGTGGACATCCCCGAGAACGAGATGCGCATCGACGTCTTCCGGTCCAGCGGGCCCGGCGGGCAGAGCGTGAACACCACCGACTCCGCCGTCCGGATCACCCACCTCCCGACCGGGATCGTCGTCTCCTGCCAGAACGAGAAGAGCCAGATCCAGAACCGCGCGGCGGCCCTGCGCGTGCTGCAGGCGCGGCTGCTGGCGGTGCGGCAGGCCGAGCAGCGGGCGGAGATGGACGCGCTGAAGGGCGAAGGCGGCAGCAGCTGGGGCAACCAGATGCGTTCCTACGTCCTGCACCCCTACCAGATGGTCAAGGACCTGCGCACCGAGCAGGAGACCGGCAACACCGCGGCGGTGCTCGACGGGGAGATCGACGGCTTCATCGAGGCCGGTATCCGCTGGCGGCGTCAGCAGGAGGCGGTCTCCGCCGCGTCGTGAACCGACCGCCCCGGGAGTCCCGTTCGTCACACCGCTCCCACGGCGGAGCGCGGGATGGGCGACGCTGGGTGAGCGGTCACCTGGGACTTCCGGGAGACCGTCACGCTGCGCGGATCCTGGACCGGGGCGTTCCGTGGCGAACGGACCAGGATGCGCCTCGGGGAAGGTACCGTGGCGCCTCGTGATCGAACTGCAACACGTCACCAAGCTCTACCCGGCCAGCTCCCGGCCGGCCCTCGATGACGTGTCGACGGAGATCGACAAGGGGGAGTTCGTCTTCCTCATCGGCTCCTCCGGGTCGGGCAAGTCGACCTTCCTCCGGCTGCTGCTGAAGGAGGACGACCCGACCACGGGCACCGTGACGGTCAACGGCAAGACGCTCAACACGATGAGCAAGTGGCAGGTGCCGAAGCTGCGGCGCACCATGGGCTGCGTCTTCCAGGACTTCCGGCTGCTGCGCAACCGCACCGTCGCCCAGAACGTGGCGTTCGCGCTGGAGGTCATCAACAAGCCCCAGCGCACCATCAAGCGGGTCGTCCCCGAGGTGCTGGAGATGGTCGGCCTCGAGGGCAAGGCCAACCGGCTCCCCGGCGAGCTCTCCGGTGGTGAGCAGCAGCGGGTCGCGATCGCGCGGGCGTTCGTCAACCGGCCGCTGGTGCTGCTCGCCGACGAGCCGACCGGCAACCTCGACCCGGAGACCAGCGAGGGGATCATGCTGCTGCTGGAGCGGATCAACCGCACCGGCACCACCGTGATCATGGCGACGCACGACTACCACATCGTCGACTCCATGCGTCGCCGCGTCATCGAGCTCAACGGGGGAGTCATCGCCCGCGACCAGTCGCGCGGTGTGTACGGCGTGGGCCGCTGACCGCCGGCGCTCGACCGCCGGGTCGCTGATCGCCGGCGCTCGACCGCCGGGTCGCTGATCTCCGCCAGCTGAACTCCAGACAGGGAATCCATGCGCGTCAACTTCGTGCTCTCCGAGGTGGCCACCGGGCTGCGTCGCAACCTGACCATGACGGTCGCGATGATCCTGACGACGGCCATCTCGCTCGGCCTCATGGGCACCGGCCTGCTGATCGCCGGGATGATCTCCGACATGAAGGAGATCT
Organism: Geodermatophilus sabuli; assembly: GCF_900215145.1. Taxonomy (GTDB): domain Bacteria; phylum Actinomycetota; class Actinomycetes; order Mycobacteriales; family Geodermatophilaceae; genus Geodermatophilus; species Geodermatophilus sabuli. The sequence goes on from NZ_OBDO01000001.1 coordinate 12,606, forward strand.
ACTACGACAAGGTGCAGGTCTCCATCTTCCTGGCCGACGACGTCACCGACGAGCAGCGCGCGGCGATCGAGCAGCAGCTCGCGGACTCCTCGGAGGTGGCCTCCTACCTCTACGAGTCCAAGGACGAGGCCTACGAGCGCTTCCAGCAGCAGTTCAGCCAGCAGCCGGAGCTCGTGCAGAACACCCCGCCGGACGCGCTGCCGGAGAGCTTCCGCGTCGAGCTGGTGAACCCGGAGCGCTACGAGGTCATCGCCGCGGAGTTCCCCAACGGGCAGAACGGCGTGGACCAGGTCCGCGACGAGGGCGACTTCCTCGACCGGCTGTTCAGCCTGCTCAACGGCGCCCGCAACGCGACGATCGCCGTCGCCGTCGTCCAGGCGCTGGCGGCGTTGCTGCTGATCTCCAACACCATCCAGCTGGCGGCGTTCAACCGGCGCAACGAGACCAACATCATGCGGCTGGTCGGCGCCTCGCGCTGGTACACCCAGCTGCCGTTCATCCTCGAGGCCGCGCTGGCGGGGCTGATCGGTGCGCTGCTGGCTGTCGGCGGGCTGGTGCTCACGAAGGTGCTGTTCGTCGACAAGACCCTCGCCGGCCCCATCAAGGCCGGGATCATCCCGCCCGTGGACTGGGGCGCGATCGCCTTCATCAGCCCGATCATCGCCGGTGCCGGCGTCGGGTTGGCCGCGATCGCCGCCTACGTGACGCTGCGCCTCTACGTGCGCCTGTAGCCCTCCTCCGCACCGCCGTCGGACCGGCGCATCGTACGGTCGTCGGTCCCCGACACGAGGGGTTGCCTCTCGTCACCGCTGGGTAAGGGGGAGGGCGCCTCAGCGTCGAGGCCGAACGGTGGGATGAGCGGAGAGTGCGGTGTGGGGAGAGCGGCTGCGCCGGCTGGGGGCCGGTCCGTGCGGGGAGTACCGGTGAGCGTGGTGGAGCGGGCGGCAGAGGTCGCCATCGCCCCGCTGTGGCTGGCCTGCACGGCGGGCTGGGGCGTCACCTCGGCTCTGATGCTGACCTGGACGGCGGTCCGGGAACGGGCGCCGTCGCGCGCAACGGCGCTGCCGGGAGACGTGGAGGCCCAGCTCCGGTCCGTCGCCTAACCTGGGGGACATGCCGCGTGAACAGGGGCGGAAGCTCATCGCCCAGAACAAGAAGGCGCGGCACGACTACTCGATCCTCGACACCTTCGAGGTGGGTCTGGTGCTCACCGGCACCGAGGTGAAGAGCCTGCGGGCCGGCCGTGCCTCCCTCGTCGACGGCTTCGCCACGGTGGACGGCGGCGAGGTCTGGCTGCAGCACGTGCACATCCCCGAGTACACGCAGGGGACGTGGACCAACCACGCCCCGCGCCGCAAGCGCAAGGTGCTCATGCACCGCGCCGAGATCGACAAGCTGATCGGCAAGACGAAGGAGGGCGGCCTGACCCTCGTGCCGCTCGACCTGTACTTCAAGGACGGCAAGGTCAAGGCCACCCTGGCACTGGCGAAGGGCAAGAAGTCCTACGACAAGCGGCAGGACCTCGCCGAGCGCGACTCCCGCCGCGAGATCCAGAAGGCCTTCGGCCGCTACGTGAAGGGACGCCGGTGAGGGGTGCCGCCTACGACCGGTTCGGGGACCTCGACGTCCTGACCGTCCGCGACGACCTGCCCGAGCCGCCGGTCGGCCCCGACACCGTGCTGGTGCGGGTGCACGCGGCGGGGGTGAACCCGGTCGACATGGCGATCCGGCAGGGCTTCCTCGCCGGGGCCTATCCGCACCACTTCCCGATCGTCCCGGGCTGGGAGGTCGCCGGGGTGGTGGAGGCGGCCGGCCCCGCGGTCGTGGACTTCCGTCCCGGTGACGAGGTGTTCGGCTACGTCCGCCGGGACGACGTCCAGTGGGGCGCCATGGCCGAGCTCGTGCCCGCGCCGCAGCGCTGCCTGGCGCACAAGCCGGCGTCGCTGTCCTTCGCCGAGGCCGGGGCGCTGCCGCTGGCCGGGCTGACCGCCTACCAGGCGCTGACCGAGGTGCTCGGCGTCGGCGAGGGCGACCGGGTGCTGGTGCACCGGGCCTCCGGCGGGGTCGGTTTCAACGCCGTCCAGATCGCGGTCGCGCTCGGGGCGCACGTCCTCGGCACGGCGTCCCCGCGCAACCACGGCTTCCTCCGCGACGCCGGTGTCGCCGAGGTGCTCGACCACTCCGCCGGGCCGGCCAGCGCCCAGCTGTCCGAGCCGGTCGACGCCGTCCTGGACCTGGTCGGGGGCGACACCCTGGCCGATGCGCCGAAGCAGGTCCGCGACGTCGCCCGGGTCGCCTCCGTGGTCGACCCGGCGGTCAACGACATGGGGGGCCGGTACGTCTTCGTCCGCCCCGACACCCACGACCTCGAGGAGCTGGGCCGGATGGCCGACGCCGGCCAGCTCCGCGTGCCGATCGCCAAGGCGTTCCCGCTCGAGCAGGTCGCCGACGCGCAGGCGCTCGTGGCGGGGGGCCACGTGCGGGGCAAGGTCGTCGTCACGCTGCGATGACGGTCTCCCCGCCGAAGACGACGCCCGAGCGAGCAGCGCAGGGAGCGCCAGCGACCGAGGAGCCGTACGAGGGCGGAGTCGAGCCATGACACAGCCGCCGGTGGACGACGCCGACGTCCCGCGCTACTGGCGGGAGCTGGGGCTGCCCGGGCTGGTCGACGTGCACGTGCACTTCCTGCCCGAGCGGGTGCAGGCGAAGGTCTGGGCCTACTTCGAGGCGGCGGAGACCCACTACGGGTCCGCCTGGCCGATCCGCTACCCGCTGCCCGACGCCGAGCGGCTGCAGCTCCTCGAGCGGCTCGGCGTCCGGGCGTTCCCGACGCTGCCGTACCCGCACAAGGCCGGCATGGCCGCCTGGCTCAACGACTGGTCGCACGCGTTCGCCGACGCCCACCCGCAGGTGCTGCGGTCGGCGACGTTCTTCCCCGAGCCCGAGGCGCCGCACTACGTCGCCGAGGCGCTCGACCGCGGGGTGCGGGTGTTCAAGGTGCACGTGCAGGTCGGCGCCTTCGACCCGCGGCATCCGCTGCTGGACCCGGTGTGGGCGCGGCTGGAGGTAGCCGGCACCCCGGTGGTCATCCACTGCGGGTCGGGACCGCTGGCCGGCGAGCACACCGGCCCGGAGCCGATGACCGGGCTGCTCGAGCGGTACCCGCGGCTGCAGCTGGTCATCGCGCACCTGGGCATGCCGGAGTACCGCGAGTTCCTCGACCTGGCGGAGCGGTACGAGCGGGTGCACCTGGACACAACGATGTTCGCCACAGACTTCACCGAGCGGCTCATGCCCTTCGACCCGGCCGACCGGCCGCGGCTGGCCGCGCTGCGGGACAAGGTCCTGCTGGGCAGCGACTTCCCGTCGATCCCGTACCCCTACGCCCACCAGCTCGAGGCGCTGCACCGGCTGGACCTGGGGGAGGAGTGGCTGCGCGCCGTCCTGTGGGGCAACGGGGCGCGCCTGTTCGAGGTGGCGGGCTGATGCCGAGCTTCTCGCTGACCGCTGCCGTCCTCGACACGCCGGACCCGCAGGGCCTGGCGCGCTTCTACCAGCAGCTGCTCGGATGGCCGCTGCGCGACGACGACCCGGAGTGGGCCACCCTGCGCCCGGAGGACGGCGGCCCGGGCCTGTCCTTCCAGCGGGAGGAGCACCACGTGCCCCCGGTGTGGCCGGCGGGCCCCGGCGACCCCCGGATGCAGCTGCACCTCGACATCGAGGTCGACGACCTCGACGCGGCCGTGGCGGTCGCGGTCGAGGCCGGTGCGACGGTCGCTGCGTTCCAGCCCCAGGACGACGTCCGGGTGTGCCTGGACCCGGCCGGGCACCCGTTCTGCCTCTTCGTGCCCTGAGACCTCAGGCGGTCGGCGGCTGGTAGTTGGCGTGCACCTGTCCCACCCTGTCGACCTCCTCGGGAGTCATCAGGACGATCGTGCGCGTCGCTGCCACCCCGGAGGCGTTGATCGTCAGGCTCACCGCAGCGGCGGTCTTCTGGTCCGGCAGGTCGACGATCGCGTAGACGTCGTCGGTGCCGAAGGCGAAGTCGAAGGTCTCCACGCGTCCGCCGACGTCGGAGAGCATCTTCTCGATCGCCGAACGGCGGGCGGTGCCGCCGGCCGACATGATCGCCTTGGCGCCCACCGGCGCGTAGTTGCCGATGATGAGGAAGCGGGGCATGGCGACCTCCGTGTCCGGCCCCCGTGCCCGTGCGATGCTCCGGGTGGCCTCCCGGGGGCGCAACGCCCGTGGGCGCGGGTCGAGGCGGCCGCGGCGTGGCGGCGACGGATGGTCGGGAGCCGTAACTGGGTCGCCACGGCGGGGAGTCGTCCCTACGCTGCGATCCCGTGCCGCAGCTGCCCGAGGGCCTCACCGCCCGGCCCCTGACCCCGGAGGACGTCGACGCGGCGGCCGCGCTCCTCGCCGCCGCTGAGCCCCTGGACCGGACCGGTGAGCACGAGGACGCCGACGACCTCCGGGAGTGGTGGGTCAACGACCGGGTCGACCTGCGGTCGGACGGGCTCGCGGTCTGCGGTCCGGACGGCGACCTCGCCGGCTGGGCGACCGCCGTCTCCACCGGCGGCGTCCGCGACGGTTTCCGTGTCTGGCTGGAGGGCCGGGTGCACCCTGCCCACCGGGGCCGCGGCATCGGGCGCTGCCTCCTGGACTGGCAGGTCGGCCGGGGTGCCGAGCTGCACCGCCGCGAGCACCCCGAGGCGGAGGGGCGCCTGCTGGTGTCGGTCTCCCCCGCGATGACCGCACTGGAGGGCCTGGTGCGGCGGGCCGGGTTCACCCCGGAGCGCTGGTACTCCGACATGGAGCGGCCCCTGACCGGCCTGCCGGAGGTGCCGGCGGTGCCGGGCGTCGAGCTGGTGCCCTTCACCTGGGACCGTGACGAGGAGGTGCGGCTGGCCCACAACACCGCCTTCGCCGGTCACTTCGGCTCGCTCGAGCGTGACGAGGTCTCCTGGCGGGCCTGGTTCACCGGGCAGAAGGCGTTCCGCCCCGAGCTGTCGGTGCTGGCGCTGGCCGACGGCGCGGTCATCGGCTACGTGCTGGCCTACGTCTTCGACGCCGACACGCGGGCCACCGGCGCCCGCCAGTCGTACCTGGGGCAGATCGGGGTGCTGCCGGGCGCGCGCGGCCAGGGGATCGCCTCGGTGGCGATCGCCGCCGCACTGCGGGCAGCGGCGGTGGACGGCTGCGCGACCGCCGGGCTGCAGGTCGACACCGCGAACGCCACCGGCGCCCCGGCGCTCTACCGGCGGATGGGCTTCGCGACGGTCCGCACCCGCACCGAGTGGGCGTACTCCCTGTCCCCGGTGGGATGAGCGAGGCGACCGTTCGATGACCGAGGTGACCCTGCCCTCCGGCGCGCGGGTCCGCGGACGGCGACTCGGCGAGCCGGCGTCCCCGGTCGACCTCACCGTCGTCCTCGGCTCCGGCCCGCTCCCGCCCTGGCCGTACCGGCGGGTGCGCTGGCCCGACTTCTGGGTGCCGACCGACACCGCCGATGCCCTCGACGCGCTGCGGGAGGCGCACCGGCGGGCGTACGCGGGGGAACGGGTGGAGGTGGCCTGCTCCGGCGGGGTCGGCCGCACCGGCACGGCGCTTGCCGCCCTCGCCGTCCTGGACGGGCTCCCGGCCGCGGACGCCGTCCGGTGGATCCGTGCTCGATACCACCCCCGCGCGGTGGAGACGCCCTGGCAGCGCCGCTGGCTGCGATCGATCGGTCCACCGGGGGAGCCCGGCTGAGTCCCGCCGCACGGTCGGCGCCGATCACCTCGCCGCCGGGCGCGCCGCCCCCGCGCGGGATGTCAGGCGGAGGGCGAGCAGGCAGACGTCGTCCTCGTGCCCGTGGGCGGGCAGCAGCCGGTCGAGGAGAGCGTCGCAGACGACCTCCGCCGGCTGGCGGACGAGGTCGTGGGCGGCGTGGACGAGCGCGGCGAAGCCGGCGTCGAGGTCCCGGTCGCGTCGTTCGATGAGCCCGTCGGTGTACAGGAGCACCAGGTCGTCGTGCGACAGGGGCGTGAGGGCGTCGGCGAAGGAGGTCCCGGAGGTGGCACCCAGCATCATGCCGGCGGGGTCGGCCAGCAGGCGGACACCGGTGGGGCTGATCAACAGGGGCGGGAGGTGCCCCGCGCTCGCCCACCGCCACGAGTGGCGGGAGGGTTCCAGGCGGCCGAACACGGCGGTGGCCAGCCCGCCGTCGTGCAGGCCGGTGGTCAGGGCGTTGAGTCTGGTGAGGGCGGCTGCGGGCGTGCCCTCGCTGAACGCGTAGGCCCGCAGGGCGTTGCGCACCTGGCCCATCGTCGCGGCGGCGTCGAGGTCGTGACCGACGACGTCCCCCACGGCCACCGCCAGGCACCCGTCCGGCAACCAGAAGGCGTCGTACCAGTCACCGCCGACCAGCGAGGGCCGGTCGGCGGGCAGATAGCGAGCCGCCAGCTCCACCTGGGGCGCCGTGGGGAGGCGCGCCGGCAGGATCGCCCGCTGCAGCGACTCCTTGACCCGGTGCTCCTCGGCCAGCTCCATCGTCTGGCGCACCAGCGCCTCACGGGCCTCGACCACTGCCTCGGCCGCCCGGCGCTGTTCGGTCACGTCCTGTGTCGTGCCGCGCATCCCACTCACGGTGCCGTCGGGCCGACAGATCACCTCTCCGCGGGTCACGGTGTGCCGGAGGCTCCCGTCGGCGTGGATGAACCGCTGCTGGACCACGAACGGCTGGTGGTCGGCGAGCGCGCGATCCCACGCGGCGGTGGCCGCGGCGGCATCCTCGGGGTGCGAGGCGGTCGCCAGGGCCTGCTGGGCGGTCGACCCGGTCGCTCCGGGATCGATGCCGAAGATGCGGTACATCTGGATCGACCAGTCGAGCTCGCCGGAGGCGACGTCCCAGAACCAGCTGCCGATCCGCCCGATCCGCTGCGCCTCCTCCAGTTCCCGCGTGGACCGGGTCAGATCGGCGTAGGCCCCGACCAGTTCCTGCTCGTTGCGCCGCCGGTCGGTGAGGTCGGAGACGGTCAGACAGCGGACGATGGTGCCCTCGATGTCCAGTCCGGTCACCGACGCCAGCGCCGGCACGGTCGATCCCGCCGCGCCGGCGAGGACGAGCTCCCCGTGGCGGGTGGTCCCGGGGACGGTCGTCAGCAGGGACGCCAGGGTGTCGGCCGCCGAGGCGTCGACGAGGCCGGTGATGTCCTTGCCGAGGAGCGCGGCGCGGTCGGTCCCGACCAGGTCGGCGATGCGCCGGTTGGCGAAGAGGATGATCCCGCGCTCGGAGACGGTGGCCGCGCCGTCGCCCATCTCCTCGACGATCACGCGGTACGGCCGGTCGGCGCTGACCAGCGTGTACAGCTGTTGTCCCTGCGGTCCGCTCAGGACGACCGCGTCGACGTCCCCCCCGCGGATCGCGGTGAGCGCTCGCCGCAGGTCCTCGATCTGGAGACGGAGAGTGGCGAACTCGTCCGCCGGGTGAACGGCACCGTCCTCCGGTGGGTGGCCGGTCACGGCTCACCCGGCAGCCGGCCGCGCGCGGTCGACGGGGACGGCGGCGCCACCAGCTCGAGCCCCGCGCGGACGCGGTCGGCGTCGGCCAGGTCACCCACGAGCCGACGCACGGGGGCGGGTCGCTGCCTGACCAGGGTGGGTACGGCGAGGACCTGGTCCTCGCCGGCGAGGTCCGGGTCCTCAGCGACGTCCACCACCCGGAGGTCGACCTGGCCCGGGAGCGCCTCGTCGCACACCCGCCGGACCGTGTCGAGGGCCTGTGCCGAGCGCGGTGAGGCGCCGCTGACGTACAGCGTCAGCGACCAGCGCGGGGCGCCCTCCGCGGGGCCGGTCACGGCCCGCCGCCCGCAGGGCGCAACTGCAGCCCGACCAGCAGCTTCTCGGTGTCCGACAGGTCACCGATGATCTTGCGGACGGGTTGGGGGAGCTTGCGGACCAGGGTGGGGACGGCGATGATCTCGTCCCCCCGCGCGAGCTGCGGGTTCTCCAGGAGGTCGACCAGCTCGATCCGGTACCGCCCGGCGAGGTGCTCCTCGCAGGTGCGGCGCAGGTTCTCGACGGCGCGCACCGACTTCGGGCTGTGCCCCGCGAGGTAGAGGCGCAGCTCGTACACCTCCAGGGGGTCGTCGGCCCGGTTGCCGTGCGCACCGCCGGCGGGTTCCACGTCACCCCTCCCGTCCTGCTGGTGGGGGGGCGTCCCGTCCGCCCTGGCGCCGGCGGGCGAGGGTCGCCCGGACCGCCGCGCGCGCGTCCCCTCCACGGGACTCCTCGGCGACCAACCTGTCCAGCGCGGCGGTCTCGGTCGCCAGCTGTTCGCGCAGCACCGCGATCTGGGCCTCGACCTCGGCGGAGCGTCGTGCCAGGGCCAGCCGCCGCCGCTCGAGTTCGGCGCTCTGCTCAGCCTCGGCTGCGCGCTCCTCGGCCACCTGCGCCATCCGGGCGGAGCCGGTCAGGACGCCCCGCGGCCCCACGGAGACGTCCAGCAGCTCGGCGCCGTGGTCGGTCAGGATGAACTCGCGCACCTGGTTGGAGTGCGCCGTCCCCCGGCTCTTGATCACGAACAGCAGCCGGTTGCGCTCGCCGTCGCTCTCCACGTTGCGCAGGAGGAGCCAGGTGTCGATCAGTGACGAGGCATCCACCGAGCTGGTCTCCGCCTGCCCCTCGTGGCTCAGGCTGGTGAGGACCCCGGTGATGCCGCGCGACTTCATCATGTCGACCTCACGGGCCACTGCGGCCGTGACCTCGGACTGCGCGCCGACGTGGGTCAGACTGCCGACGGCGTCGAGCACGGCGATGGCCGGCGTGGTCTCGTCCAGCAGCCGTTCGATGGCGGCGAGGTGGCTCTCGAGGCCGAACGCGGTGGCCCGTTGGCCCCACAGGCGCAGCAGCCCTGCGTCCACCCATCGGCCGAGGTCGATGCCGACCGACCGCATGTTCCGCACGAGCTGGTCGGGGGACTCCTCGAAGGACACGAACAGGGCGGGCTCGCCGCGGGCGCAGGCGGCATCGACGGCCGCAGCGGCCAGCGTCGTCTTCCCGGTGCCGGCGGTCCCGGTGATGAGCACCGTGGAGCCGCGGTGGACGCCGCCGGTCAGCATCTCGTCCAGCCGGGGCACCCCCAGCGAGATCCGGTCGGTGGAGACCGGGTAGGTGAGCTGGGTCGAGGTGATGGGCCAGACCATCAGACCGCGGTCGGTGACCAGGAAGGGGTACTCGTTGGTGCCGTGGCCGGATCCGCGGTACTTCACGATGCGCAGCCGCCGGGTGGCGATCTCGTCGTGCATCCGGTGGTCGAGGACGATCACGCAGTCGGAGACGTACTCCTCGATGCCGTACCGGGTCAGCTGTCCCTCGCGGCCGCGCTCGCCGGTGATCAGGGTGGTCAATCCCTGGTCCTTCAGCCACCGCAGCAGGCGGCTGAACTCCGCCCGGACGACCGCCTCGTTGTCCAGTGCGCCGAACAGCACCTCGATGGTGTCGAGCACCACCCGCCGTGCGCCGGTGGCCTGCACCGCGGCGGACAGGCGGATGAACAGGCCGTCGAGGTCGAACTCCCCGGTCGTCACGAAGTCGGTCGCGTCGACCCGGCACGCGTCGACGACCAGGTCCCCCGAGGCCTCGAGCCCGGCCAGGTCGAGACCCAGTGAGGCCACGTCGTCCGCCAACTCCGCGGCCGACTCCTCGAACGCCAGCAGCACGCCCGGCTCGTCGTAGTCCTGTGCACCACGGGCGAGGAACTCCAGGCCGAACAACGTCTTGCCGGCACCGGGCCCACCAGTGACCAGGCTCGCCCGGCCGCGCGGCAACCCGCCGCCGGTGATCTCGTCGAACCCCCGGATGCCGGTCGGCGCCTTCCCCAGTCCGGAGCTGACGGCCGGGCGCGTCCTGGGCGCGTGGATCGACGGCGCCATGAGGACCTCCTACCTGGAGTGCCCAAGCTAGTGGCGATCACCGGCCCGCGAGAAGGGACTCGGCGCGGGAGACACGTGCGACGCCGGCCCCCGTCCGGCGTGCCGCCCCGGGCCTGTGGAGGGGAGGACGGCGGCCCCGTCCGGGACACCGCCCCGAGCCTGCGAAGGGTGGGGAGGACGGGGTGCTTCTAGGGTCGCTGCATGGTCAGCGCCGATCACCCTGCCGACGTCGCCCGCGCCCACCGGGCGGTCGAGCCGTTGCACAACCACCTCTACTTCGCACCTGAGCACGACGAGCACCTGTCCGCGGCGGGCCTGCGGCCGGGGCGGATGTGCTACTTCGCCGGACGTGCCGCGCCGATGGGGGCGGTCGGCCCCGGCCTGGTGACGGCGACCTTCTACAACTTCGCGCCGGCGGTCGTGGCCCGCCACCTGCCGCGGGCCTGGACCCTGGCTCCGCCGGAGCAGGTCCTCGCCGCCCGTCTCGCCGCCGCCCGCGCCTCGCTGACCCGGCTGCTCGGTGGACCGGAGGCCACGGCCGCGCCGGAGGTCGCCGAGCTCGCGCAGCTGGTGCGGGAGGCGTGTGCCGCGCTCACCCCGGAGGGGCGGCCCCTCTACGCCGGGCACGCCGACCTGCCCTGGCCCGACGAGCCGCTGCCGGCCCTCTGGCACGGCGCCACCCTGCTGCGCGAGCACCGCGGTGACGGGCACGTCGCCACCCTGCTGCGGCACGGGCTGAGCGGCCTGGAGGCGCTGGTGACGCACACGGTCACCGGGCGGGGCTTCACCGAGGCGGCGGCCAAGGCCACCCGCGGCTGGAGCGACGAGGAGTGGGCCGCGGCCTGCGCCGCGCTGGGCGAGCGGGGCCTGCTCGCCGACGGCGCGCTCACCGACGCCGGCCGGGAGCTGCGGGCCGCGATCGAGGCCGAGACCGACGAGCTGTCCGCCGCGCCCTGGCGGCACCTGGGCGCCGAGCGGACCGCGCGGGTGGTGGAGCTGGGCCGGCTGCTGTCGGGGCGGCTGGTCGCGGCCGGTGCCTACCCGACCGGCACCTTCGCCGCCCGGTGACTCCCGCGCCCCGCCTCCCGGAGGCCGCTGACGAGGGGCCGTCCGCGGAGGTCCTCAGGGCGCGCCGCGGCGGCCGGCTGTCCACGCTCGACCGGCTCCTGCTGCACAGCCCACCGGTCGCCGAGGGCTGGAACGCGCTGCTGGGCGCGCTGCGCGGGGGGACGACGCTGCCGGCCGACCTGCGGGAGCTGGTCGTCCTGCGCGTCGCCGTGCTCAACGACGCCGCCTTCGAGTGGGCCGCCCACGAGCCGATCGGCCGCCGCGCCGGGCTGGTCGACCTGCAGCTGCGGGTGCTGCGACTGCCCGACGCCCGGGCCGAGCCGGTCTGGACGCCGGTGCAGGCCGCTGTGCTCGCGTTCACCGACGCCTCCACCCGCGCGGTCGCCGTCCCCGACGAGGTGTTCGCCGCCGTCCGGGCACACCTGGACGACCGGCAGGTCGTCGAGCTGGTCGCGCTGGTCGCCGGGTACGCGATGGTGTCGCGCTTCCTCGTCGCGCTGGAGGTACCGCCGCCCGACGGTGAGGTCGCCGGATAGGCCGGCCTTCCCTATGGTCGGCGTTCCAGTCTCACGTGGAGGCGTCATGACGACCACCGACCGGGGGAGCGGGTCCGGACAGCGGACCGACGTCGATGCCGCGTTCCGCGGCTCGGCCACCTACCGCAGCCTGGGGGAGCAGACCCTCAGCCCGGCGGAGGAGCGGTTCGAGAAGGGACGGCGCACCGTCGGGCTGTTCCTCGCCCCGGTCGTCACCGTCGTCTTCGCGTTCCTGCCCCTCGACCTGCCGCGGGACCAGCACCTGCTCGCCGCCGTGCTGCTCGGCGTCATCGTCCTGTGGATCACCGAGCCGGTGCCGATCCCGGTCGGCGGCCTCATCGGGGTCGGGGCGATCGTCGTGCTCGGCGTGGTGCCGGCCGACGACGCACTGGGGCCGTTCGGGTCGACGACGGTCTTCACCTTCATCGGCGCGTTCATCCTCGCCGCGGCGATGCTCAAGCACGGCGTCGCGCGCCGGTTCGCCATGACGATCCTGTCGATGCGCTGGGTCGGCGGCTCGACCGCGCGCGTGATCATCGCGTTCGGGCTGATCACTGCGCTGCTGTCGGCTTTCGTCTCCAACACCGCCACCGTCGCGATGCTGCTGCCGACGGCGATCGGCATCCTCTCGGTGATCGCCAAGCTCCTGCAGGACAAGGAGATGGTCGCGCCGGACTTCGACCCGCTGCGGCTGCGGGTCGGCGTCGCGCTGATGCTGATGCTCGCCTACGGTGCCAGCGTCGGCGGGCTGCTCACCCCGGTGGGCACGCCGCCCAACCTGATCGGCCGCGGCCTGATCGAGGAGGCGACCGGCGAGCGGATCGGCTTCCTCGACTGGATGCTGATGGCGCTGCCCATCTGCGCGTTGATGTTCGTGGCGCTGGCCGCGGTGCTGCTGCTGCTCAACCGGCCGGAGATCCGCCGCATCGAGGGCGTGCACGAGTACGTGCAGCAGGAGCGCGCGGAGCTCGGCCCGGTCACGCGGGCGGAGAAGAACACGCTGATCGCCTTCGGCATCACCGTCGCGTTGTGGATCTTCCCCGGCGTCATCGCGCTGACCGCCGGCACAGAGTCCGACCTCTACACGACGATCAGCGACCGCCTCGACGAGGGCATCGTCGCCGTCCTCGGGGCCTCGCTGCTGTTCCTGCTGCCGACGGACTGGAAGGCGCGGGAGTTCACGCTCAACTGGTCGGACGCCGCGAAGATCGACTGGGGCACGATCCTGCTGTTCGGCACCGGGATCATCTTCGGCTCACTGCTCGCCGACACCGGGCTGGCCGAGACGATCGGTACCAGCGCCGCGGAGACCCTCGGACTGACCAGCACGTTCGCCATCACCGTCTTCGCGGTGCTGCTGGCGATCATCATCTCGGAGACGACCAGCAACACCGCGTCGGCCGCGGTCGTCGTGCCGATCATCATCCCGGTGGCGGTGGCCGCCGGGATCAACCCGTTCGTGCCCGCGCTGGCGGCGACGTTCGCGGCGTCGTTCGGCTTCATGCTGCCGGTGTCGACGCCGCAGAACGCCATCGTCTACGGCTCCGGCGTCGTGCCGATCACCAAGATGATCCGGTCGGGCATCTCCTTCGACGTCCTCGGCGCGCTGCTGATCGTCGTCCTGCTGCCGGTGCTGATCGACCTCGTGCTGGGCGTCGGCTGACAGGGCCCCGTCGACCGCTGTCCACCCGTCGGAGGGAGGCGAGTGGACAGCGCGTGTCACGATGGACGACGGCCCGCTGACCTGAGGTCGGCCGACGGACGGGAGGGAGTGCGAGCGCATGCGCAGCGAACCGCCCAGTACCGGCACCGGGGTCCGCACCGCCTGACGCGCTCGCGCGGGTGCACACCCCCGTGTGTCCCCCCGCTCCAGCGCCCCCCTGGGAGTCCGTCGTGGTCGACCGCCGCCGTGCGTCCCTCACCGCCCTGTCCCTCGGCCGCCGTCCGCGGCCCGAGCTGAGCCTCGCGCCGCTGCCCGCGCCCGCGCCGGCTCCCGCCGACCGGCAGCGGCAGTCGCTGATCGTCGACAACGCCGTCTACTCCTCCGGCCGGCGGGTGGCGACGCCGGAGACCGTCGCCGAGAGCCACGAGTGGCTCGTCGAGGACCCCGAGCGCCTGGTCTGGCTGGGCCTCTACCGGCCCGAGCCGGGGGAGCTCGGCGAGCTGGCCGAGCAGTACGACCTGCCCGAGCTGGCCGTCGAGGACGCGATCAAGGCCCACCAGCGGCCGAAGTTCGAGCGCTACGGCGACACCCTGTTCGTCGTCCTCAAGGCCGCCCGGTACCTGGACGCGGCCGAGGAGGTCGAGTTCGGGGAGCTGCACCTGTTCCTCGGCCCGAACTTCGCGATCACCGTCCGGCACAGCGAGTCGCCGGACCTCTCCCGGGTGCGCCGCCGGCTGGAGAGCGAGCCGGCGCTGCTGGAGCGGGGGAGCGAGGCGGTGCTCTACGCGATCCTGGACGCCGTCGTCGACGGGTACTCGCCGGTGGTCGCGGGGCTGGCCAACGACATCGACGAGATCGAGACCGAGGTCTTCCGCGGCGACCCCGGCGTCTCCCGGCGCATCTACGAGCTGTCCCAGGAGGTGCTGGAGTTCCAGCGGGCCGCCCAGCCGCTGACCGGCATCCTCGCCGCGATCACCGCCGGGTTCGACAAGTACGGCGTCGACGAGGACCTGCGCGGCTACCTGCGCGACGTCGAGGACCACGTCGTACAGGTCACCGAGCGGGTGGAGGGCTTCCGGCTGCAGCTGCGGGACATCCTCACCGTGAACGCCACCCTGGTGGCGCAGCGGCAGAACGAGGAGATCCGCGAGCTCACCGAGGCCTCGATCGCGCAGGGCGAGGAGGTCAAGAAGATCTCCGCCTGGGCCGCCATCCTCTTCGCGCCGACGCTGGTGGGCACCGTCTACGGGATGAACTTCGACGACATGCCCGAGCTGCACTGGTCGTTCGGGTACCCGTTCGCGCTGCTGGCGATGGTCGGGGTGAGCCTGGCGCTCTACGCCGTCTTCAAGCGCCGCGGCTGGATCTGACCGGCCCGCTCACCCCTCCGTGCAGCGGAGCACCGCGTCGACGATGGCGTCGTAGCCGGTGTACCGGCACAGGTTGCCGCTGAGCGCCTCCCGGACCTCCGCCTCGGTCGGCGCCGCGACCCGCTGACCCGCTGCCCGACCAGCCGGTCGGGCACCGTCGCCGTCACGGGTGCGGCGCCCCCTCCGGCTGCACGATCAGGTCGATCACCGCGTGCCGGAACGGGTTGGCCACCCCGTGGCGGGCCGCCTGCTCCGGGTCGTCGACCGGCGCGAAGTCCCGCACCAGGCTGCGCTTCACCGCGAACACGGCGTCGGAATCCAGGTAGGGGCTGCCGGCCACGAAGATGTGGGTGGTGACCGGCGTGTGGCCCGGGGCCTGGGCGATGAAGTGGATGTGCGCGGGCCGGAAGGCGTGCCGCGAGGTGGCGGCCAGCAGCTCGCCGACGGGGCCGTCGGTCGGGATGGGGTACGGCGCCGGGACGACGGTGCGGAACCAGAAACGGCCCTCGTCGTCGGTGGTGAACAGCCCGCGGCCGTTGCCCGGCGGCTGGACGTCGGGCCGCTGCACGTCGTAGAAGCCGTCCTCGTCAGCCTGCCAGACGTCGACGACCGCACCCGCGAGAGGGGTGCCCTCGGTGGAGAGCACCCGCCCGGAGACGACGCACACCTCCCGCCCGCCGACCTCGTCGATCGAGTCGCCGTTCTCGCGCTGCGGGGAGACGGTCATGTGGAACGGCCCGAGCACGGTGGCCTCGGTGGCGCCGGCGACCTTGCGGTGGTTGATGTTCTCGACCAGCGCCGACACCCCGAGGACGTCGGACAGCAGCACGAACTCCTGCCGGACGTCGTCGCACTTCTGGCCGGTGCGGGTGAGGAAGTCGATGGCCGCCTCCCACTCCGCGATGGTCGGTTCGACCTCCCGGATCGCGCCGTGCAGGCCGCGGACCACGGCCTGCAGCAGCTCCCGCAGCCGCTGGTCGGGGGCTTCGGCGAAGCTCTCGACGGTGGCGTCGGTGACGGTCTCCTCGGTGATGTCCTCGGGGTCGACGGCGGTGGGGTCCTGGTGGGTGGTCATGAGTCGCTTCCTCCGGGTGCCGGCGGGTCGAGGGGGATGACGGGTAGCAGCAGCGCCGGCGCCGCGCCGTGTCGTGGTAGATGGTGTGCAGCGTCGTCGTCGCGCTGGTCACGTGGTGCCGGAGATGCCGACCATGCCGACGTTGCCGTCACACCAGGGCTGCTCGGCGATCCACTCGATGAGGTCGTAGGAGTCCAGGTCCGTGAGCCCCGCTGTCGGACTTGCCCACCCCCGCGCGGCATCCCGATCACGTGGACGTAGCCGCGGGAGACGAGGAAGCGGGTGTCCCCGGCCTCCATCGGACCTTCTCCACAGGGGCGACCAGGCCGGCTGCGGGGGGACGGCGGCAGCGTCGGCATCGGGGTCGGGGCCTCTCGTCGGGCGGGTGGAAGCCCGCACACGCTAGCCACGCCCTGCCGGCCGGGCTGTCCGCCCAGCGGGGGCGGCAGCCGGGAACCGCGACGAACCGGTCGTCGCCCCGGTCAGAGCAGGACGGCGTCCGCGGCGTCGGCCTGCAGCACGAGGTCGGTCGCGGTGGTCAGCCACCCCGCGACCAGGAGCAGCGGCCACGGCTGCTCGTGGTCCAGGGACGCCGTCGCCGCGCTGAGCGAGGCCTGGGCGACGGCCCTGCACGCCGTGTTCCGCATGGGGAGCTCCTCTTCGTCCGGTGCCCAGGGGATCGGCACCGGCGCGTCGGGACTCCACCCGCGACACGAGAACGTCATCCGCAGGGGGCAGACGTCACATTCGTCCCGCCCCGTGCCGTCGGCGTCGACGGGTGACCGGCGCGGCCGCACCGGCCACCCCGCCGGCCGGTGCGCCAGTCGCCGTCAGCCCGCCGGGACGTGCCCCTGACGGGCGGGGTCCCCGGCGGTCGCCGGCACGAGCGCGGAGCGCAGTTCGGTGCAGAGCTCGCCCAGCGCCTGCGGAGCGCTGCGGCACAGCTTCGGGAAGGCCAGGTAACCGTGCGGCATCCCGACGTAGGTCGTCGTCCGCACCGGGACGCCGGCCGCCCGGAGGGCCGCGGCGTAGCGCAGCCCGTCGTCGCGGATGGGGTCGTGCTCGGCCACCTGCACGAGGGCGGGGGGCAGGCCGCTGTGGTCGGCCGCGAGCAGCGGGGAGACGTACGGGTCGGTGGGGTCCTGCCCGCCCAGGTAGTGGGCGCGAAAGGCGTCCATGTCGCGCCGGGTGAGGACCGGCGCCTCGGCGTTCTCCGCCACCGAGGGGCTGGCGAAGGTGAGGTCGGTCGCCGGGTACAGCAGCGCCTGGTGGGTGATCGCGGGGCCGGCCCGGTCCCGGGCCATGAGCGTGACGACGGCGGTGAGGTTGCCGCCGGCGCTGTCGCCCATGACGGCCAGGCGCTGCGGGTCGCCGCCGAACTCGGCAGCGCGGGCGGCGATGTCCACGAGCGCGGCGTAGCAGTCCTCGGGTGCGGCCGGCCAGGGGTGCGCCGGGGCCAGCCGGTACTCGAGCGACACCACAACGGCGCCCACCGTCGCGGCGACGTTGCTGCACAGCCAGTCGGACTGGTCCAGCGAGCCGAGCACCCAGCCGCCGCCGTGGATGTTGACCACCAGCGGCAGCGACCCGGTGACGTCCTCGGGGCGGTAGACCCGGACCGGGATCGGCTCGGTCGCGCCGGCCACCGTTCCGTCGCGGAGCGAGACACCGGGCGCCACGCCGCCGAACAGCAGGTCGGTCACCGGGTTGTGGCCGATCCTCGACTGCTGCGCGCGGGCGATGCGGGCGTCGTCCATGCGGGCGATCGACGCCGCCCGGAGCGCTCGCCCCACCAGCCGCACGCGCAGGTCCATCTCGGCCATGCCCAGCTCCTCACCACCGGTCGACGTCGAGCCGCGAACGTAGCGGCTGGGACGGCCGGCCGACCACGGTCCCGGCGCGGGCTCGGACGTGCGGGGGCCCCGTGAGGACCGGGGTCCTCACGGGGCTCTCCTGCGGTCGGCCGGCTCCGGTCAGGCCCCGGCCGGCATCCACTTCTGGTACGAGCCACCGTTGAACGGCATGGTGTAGACGCTGCGCTCGTGGTTGCTGTCCAGGACGAAGCCGGTGGCCAGGTTCTGCAGGACGACGGTGCCGAAGTCGCTCGACTTCACCAGCCACTTCTGGAACGACCCGCCGTTGCAGCCGAGGGTGTAGACCTGCCGGCTCGTGTTGCTGTCCAGGCAGCGGTTGGTCGCCGCGCTGTGCAGCGTGACGGTGCCGTGGTCCGAGGGCGTGACGATCCACGTCTGGTACGCGCCGCCGTTGCGGCCGATGGCGTAGACCTCGCCGCTGTGGTTGCTGTCCAGGACGAACCCGGTGGCGAGGTCCTGCAGGGTGGTCCGGGCGGGCAGGGCTGCCGCCGCGGCCGGCGCCGACGAGGTGGCCGCGGACGGGGTGGCCGCGGCGGGAGACGACCCCACGAGGGCTGCGCTACCGGCCAGGACGACGAGCAGGGCGGTGCGCTTGAGCCAGGACGACTTGGACATGCGTCTGTTCTCCAGGGATCGGTGCGGGTGGTCACTAGAGAGGAGCGCGTGCGGGTGGTCCTGATACCGGCCGGCCGTAGGGCTCGGTCGTCCGACCGGGCCCTACGTGGTCGAACGGGGTGGGGTGTCGGTAGCGCCGGTGCCTGCCCGAGCGACCGCGCCTCCTCGACCGGTCGTCCGCCGAGGTCAGACGTTCCGGGGCAGCTCCTCGGCGCGGTCCTCGACGGCGCCGTGGCGTATCAGGCTGACGATGGCCAGGACGAGGCCGCCCCAGATCACGACCATCGCCACCACCATCATCACGAGCGCGGCCGTGCTCATCGGAGTCCTCCCTCATCGTGCCCGGTCACTGGGCGGTTGCCTGGGGGCGGGTCCGTCGCCGGGGTCGCGTGCAACGGCGCCGCCGGATCGGAGCCGGGTGGCGGCCCGTCCAGGTGGGTCCCGGCGCGCCACGGCAGTCGGGCGAGGAGGAAGCCGACCAGCGGCAGCACCGCGACCAGCAGCCAACCGCAGACCAGCAGCAGCCAGCCGGGGTAGTCCCCGTAGGGCGCGGCGAGGTCGTCTCGCAGCGCGAAGACGAGCACGACGGCCAGGCCTGCCGGGGCGACGAGGCTCGTCAGCACGCGCCAGCCGGCGCCGACCCGGGGACGGCCGTGGACGTTGAGGTGCTCGCCGAGACCGGCCAGGGCCCGGACCGCCCAGGCGACGATGAGCATGCTGATCAGCGCCACGACGAGGATGCCGTACTGGTTGACGAAGTGGTCGACGACGTCGAGCACGTAGATGCCGCTCGTCGTGCTGAAGAGCACCAGGCTCAGCACGGCCGCGGGACCGCCGACCACGAGGGTCGCGGTCAGCCTGCTGGTGTCGAGCTTGTCGCGGACGGCGGAGATCACGACCTCGATCACGCTGACCAGCGAGGTGATGCCGGCGATGACCAGCGAGCCGAAGAACAGCACGCCGATGAGGGCGCCGGCCGGGGCCTCGCTGATGATCGTCGGGAAGGCGATGAAGGCCAGTCCGATCCCGTCGCTGGCGACCTCGCCGACCGCGACCCCGCCGGCCTGGGCCATGAAGCCGAGGGCGGCGAACACGCCGATGCCAGCGAGCAGTTCGAAGCCGGAGTTCGAGAAGCCGACGACGAGGCCGGAGCCGATCATGTCCTCGCGACGGCCGACGTACGAGGCGTACGTGATCATGATGCCGAAGCCGATCGACAGCGAGAAGAAGATCTGGCCGAACGCGGCGGCCCAGACGGGAGCCGAGGTGAGTGCCGACCAGTCGGGCGTGAAGAGCGCGTCGAGGCCGGCGGCCGCGCCCGGCAGCAGCAGCGCCCGCACCACGAGGGCGGCGAAGGCGAGCACCAGCACCGGGATGAAGACCAGCGAGGTCGCACCGATACCGCGCTGGACGCCGAGGGCCATGATCACGAGGACGGCCAGCCAGACGAGCACGAGGGGTACGAGCACCCCGGGCACCACGTCGGCGGTGACCTGGACATCCCCGGCCTGGAGGAACTCGCCGAAGAAGAACCCCTCGGGGTCGGCGCCCCATGCCTCATCGAGCGAGAAGAACGTGTAGCGCAGCGCCCAGGCGATGACCGCCGCGTAGTAGATGGCGATGACGAAGCAGATGCCCACCTGCCACCAGCCCAGTCCCTCGGTGCCGCGGCGAAGCCGGGCGAAGGAGAGCGGTGCAGAGCCGCGGTGGCGGTGGCCGATCGCGTAGTCCAGCAGCAGGAACGGGATGCCGGCGGTCAGCAGCGCGACCAGGTAGGGCACCACGAAGGCACCGCCGCCGTTCTCGTAGGCGACGTAGGGGAACCGCCAGATGTTGCCGAGCCCGACGGCCGACCCGATCGCCGCCAGGATGAAGACGCGCCTGGAGCTGAACGCGCCGCGGCGGCGCTCTTCGTCAGCCTGTCCCGTCGCTCGTCCCGCCGTCGTGCTCATGCGGCCTCCGGTGTCGCGATCCGCCGAGCCTTGCAAGCTCACGCGGCAGTGGTCCACGTCGTGCATTCGAAGAGAGGATGTCAGGACTCAGGCGCCTCGGCTGTGGAGAGCCCCGGACTCCACGGTCGAGCCGTGGCTCGACGCCACGGGTCTTCGTCACCTCGGCCTGGCCTCCCGGCGCACCTGCACGGGCGCACGCTCACGCGGACCTCGCCGGGACGGAGCCGAGACCGGACGACGCATCCGGGGACCATCGTCAGTGCGCCGCCAACGACCTCCATGGCCAGGAGTACCGACTTGAGCGGAGGTCAGGCCCACCACCTGTCGCCGAGGCCGCCTGGCACCGCGCAAGACGACGAACCGCCCCGGACCTGGAGGTCCGGGGCGGTTCGTCCGCGAGATCTGCGAAGACCTCGGGGTTGGGGTGGGGTGGAGGTGGCGGGAATCGAACCCGCGTCCTCCGACGCATGTCCAGGGCTTCTCCGAGCGCAGTCCGCTTCGTCTCTGCTCGACCCCACCGATCTCACGGACGAGACGGTGTGACGGGCCCAGTCGCTGTGCGGTGTCCCGTGCGCGCCCGCGACCGGCACGCACGGTGAGTCATCTAGCTGATGCCAGGATCCGGGCCGATGACGAACCCGGGCTGACAGACCCGCCTACGCTGCTCAGGCAGCGAGGGCGAAGTCGCGCTGACTGGAGTCGGCGCTTGATTGGTGTGCAACGCGTGGTTAACGAGCTCATCGTTGCCTTCCTCGGCTCGCTTCCCCTGGCCACCCGACCGAAGTCGAGACCATTCACCCCCTGTGTAGTTGTGCGACCAGCGTAACGGTCTCCGGGCCGCAGGTGTTCCCCGGGACACCCCTCCATCGGGCGACACGGTCGAGGGGGTACCGGAGACGCCGTCCGGTGACTCGTGCGCGGTGAGCTGCGCGAGGCGGACCTCGCCGTCCCGTGCGGGCGGGTGGTGGGGCTGGCGAGGTTGATCCGGAGCGTCGTCGTCTCCGTCCTCGTGACCACCTTCTCGGCGGTTAGTCTGCTCCCCTTGGGACTGTGTCGAACGGCCTACTCCCACAGGGAGGGACATGTCGAGCGCCGGTGCGCTGACCACCACCTCGTACGCGATCCTCAGCCTGCTCGCGGTGCGGCCGTCATGGAGCACCTACGAGCTCACCCGGCAGATGGACCGCAGCGTCGGGCGGATGTGGCCCCGCGCGCAGAGCAAGCTCTACGAGGAGCCGAAGAAACTCGTCGCCCACGGCCTGGCCACGGCCCGGTCGGAGGCGGTCGGCCAGCGCTCGCGCACCATCTACGCGATCACCGACGAGGGCCGGCAGGCCCTGGCCGCCTGGCACCGGGAGCCCGGCAACGGTCCGGTGCTGGAGTTCGAGCAGCTGCTGAAGCTGGCCTTCGCCGAGCACGGGACGACCGCCGACGCCCTCGGCACGCTCGCAGCCGCCCGCCGCTGGGCCGAGGAGCGGAACGTGGCCAACCGGACCGCCGCCGAGGCGTACGCCCCGGGGGACGGGCCGTTCCCCGAGCGGCTCCCCGAGAACCTGCTGGTGGGCCGGTTCCTCACCGACTTCTACCGGCTGGTCGCCGAGTGGGCCGACTGGGCGACGTCCCAGGTGCAGCAGTGGCCCGAGGACCCGGGGCGGGCCTCCGCCGACGGAGCGCAGGTGGCCGAGACCGCGCGCCGGGCCCGGTGGTGAGCGCCGGCCCCGGGACCCCGCCGGGGGCGTCGTGAGCGGAACGGCGCTGCGGCGTGTGGACGCGGCCCTGCAGTTCGCCCCGCAGGGGCGCCGGGCGGTGCCGTACATCGTCCTGCACGTCCTCGGCGCCAATCTCGTGGGCGTGGCCATCGTGTCGCTGCTCCTGGTGGGCCTGTCGGCCGGCGCCCGGGACCCCGCCGGCCGCACGGCGGTCATCGTGAGCGCGGTCGGCTACCTCGCCGTGGCCCTCCCGCTCGGCGTTCTGGCCGTGCTGCGCCGGCAGCGGCTGACCGCGGCCTGGCTGCGCGCCGGCCGGTCGCCGACCCCCGAGGAGGCGGCCCAGGCGCTCCGGCTGCCGGCCGACGTGGCGTTCGTCGTCGGGCTGGGCTGGCTCGGCGGGGGCATCGTCGTCGGGGTCGTCGGCGCCGTCGCCTCGCACCTGTCCCTGGTCGGGCTGCGCCTGGCGCTGGCCGCGCTGCTCGGCGGGGTCGCGACGGCCGGCCACAGCTACCTGCTCACCCTCCGCCTGGCCCGCCGGCTCACCGCCCGGGCCCTGGCCGCCCACCCCCCGGCCGGTGCGCTGGTCCTCGGCGTGCGTCCGCGGTTGCTGCTCACCTGGGCACTGACCAGCGGGGTCCCGCTCATGGGGTTGACGCTGCTGTTCCTGGACCCCAGCAACCCCGAGGGGCCGCGCGAGGACGCGGTCGTGTTCCTGGTCGTCGTCGCCCTGGTCGTCGGGCTGTACACGACCAACCAGGCCGGCCGCTCGGTCGGCACGCCGCTGCACGAGCTGCGCCGCGCCGTGCAGCGGGTCGGGCGGGGGGACCACGACGTGCGCGTCCCGGTGGACGACGCCGGGGAGATCGGCCTGCTCCAGGAGGGCGTCAACTCCATGGTCGACGGGCTGGTCGAGCGGGAGCGGCTGCGGGACCTGTTCGGCCGGCACGTCGGGACGACGGTCGCCGAACGGGCGCTGGACACCGGCGTCTCGCTGGGCGGCGAGGTGCGCACGGTGGCCGCGCTGTTCGTCGACATCGCCGGCTCGACGACGCTGGTCCGGCGCACCGGGCCGGAGGAGATGGTCGGCCTGCTCAACCGGTTCTTCGCGATCGTCGTCGCCACCGTCGAGGACGAGGGCGGCCTGGTGAACAAGTTCGAGGGTGACGCCGCGCTGTGCGTGTTCGGCGCCCCCGCCGACCACCCGGACCCGGCCGGGGCGGCGCTGCGGGCGGCCCGACGCATCTGCACGGCCGTCGCGGCCGCGGGCGAGGTCGACGTCGGCGTGGGGGTCGCCTGCGGGCCGGTGTGGGCCGGCCAGGTGGGCGCGGCCAGTCGGCTGGAGTACACGGTGGTCGGC
This sequence comes from Geodermatophilus sabuli, assembly GCF_900215145.1. Lineage (GTDB taxonomy): Bacteria > Actinomycetota > Actinomycetes > Mycobacteriales > Geodermatophilaceae > Geodermatophilus > Geodermatophilus sabuli. The sequence goes on from NZ_OBDO01000001.1 coordinate 35,742, forward strand.
GACCCGGTCAACGAGGCCGCCCGGCTGACCGACCTCGCCAAGGACCATCCCGGCCGTGCCGTGGTCTCGGACAACGTGATCCGGGCCGCCCGTGGCCACGAGGTGCAGCACTGGGCGCCCGGCACGGTGGTCGAGCTGCGTGGCCGGGGCGAGCCGACGCAGACCTGGGTGCTCACCATCGGCTGAACGAGGACCCCCTGCAGGGCGGCCGCCGGCATCACACCGCGGCGGTCTGGCCACCCATCTGCTGCTGCCCGGGGTTGGCGTGCGCCTTGACCACCACGAGGACGTCGTCGGGCTGCAGGGTGCCGATCAGCGGGTCGTCGAACCGCAGCGTCCGCCCGCCCCGGGTCACCGACAGCACGACGTCGCGCAGCTGCCGCGGGCCGAGCCCGACCTCACCCGCGGTGGTCCGGCGCTGCTGGAGGTCCAGCCCCTGGCCACCGGTGACGAGGTCCTCGACGACCGCGACCACCCGCGGGGCGTCGGTGGACAGCCCGAGCAGCCGGCCGGAGGTGGCCGAGGTGGTGATGACCGTGTCCGCGCCGGACTGCCGCAGCAGGTTGGCGTTCTCCTCCTCGCGCACCGACGTGGTGATGGGGACGCTCGGGTTGAGCTGGCGGACGGTGAGGGTGATGAGCACCGAGGCGTCGTCCCGGTTGGCGGCCACGATGACCGCGCGCGCCCGTTCCACCGAGGCTCGGCGCAGCACCTCGGTGCGGCCGGCGTCGCCGACGATGCCGGTGAGGCCCACGGAGTTGGCCTCGTCGATGGCCCGCGGCTCGGGGTCGACGACGACGATCTGTTCCAGCGGCGTGCCGTTGGCCTGCAACGAGCGGATCGCGCTGCGGCCCTTGGTGCCGTAACCACACACGATGACGTGCTGGCGCACGCGGGACCTCCAGCGACGGATGCGGAACTCCTCCCGCGAGCGCGCGGTGAGCGCCTCGAGGGTGGTTCCGATGAGGACGATCAGGAACATGATGCGCAGCGGCGTGATGACCAGGATGTTCACCAACCGCGCCTCGGGGGTGACCGGGGTGATGTCGCCGTAACCGGTCGTGGAGAGTGTGACGGTGGCGTAGTACGTCGCGTCGAGCAGGGAGATCGGGCCGCCCTTGCTGTCGTCGTACCCGTCCCGGTCGATCCAGACGATCAGCACCACCACGACCAGGACGACGGCGGCGATGAGGACCCGCCGCCACACCTGCCGCACCGGGGAGTGCTCGACGTGGGCGATCCGTACCCCGGTGTGCTCGGTCTCGAGGGACCCGCCTCCGTTCTCCACCACGCGGACGATAGTGAGGCCCGGCCGCTGTGGCTCGTGCGCCGCACCCGTCGGGGTGAGCCCGCGCGCCGCTCAGCCGCCGGTGCCGGCCGCCCGTTCCCGCGCCGCGAGTTCCCGCTTGAGCACCTTGCCCGCGGCCGACACCGGGATCGCGTCGATGAACACGACGTCCCGCAACCGCTTGTAGGGCGTCACCCGGTCGTTGACCGCGGCCATCACCGACTCCGCGGTCAGCGCGGCCCCGGCGTCGTCGGCCCGGCGGACCACGTAGGCCACCGGCAGCTCCCCGGCATCCTCGTCCGGCCGGCCGACGACGGCCGCCCCGGCCACCCCGGGGAGGCCGAACAGGATCTCCTCCAGCTCGCGCGGGAAGACGTTGTAGCCCTTGTAGAGCAGCATGTCCTTGGTCCGGTCGACGATCGACAGGTACCCGTCGCCGTCCAGGACGCCGACGTCGCCGGTGTGGAACCAGCCGGCGGCGTCGATCGCCTCGGCGGTGGCCTCGGGCCTGCGCGCGTAGCCGCGCATCACCTGCGGCCCGCGGATGCAGACCTCGCCGCGCTCGCCCGGCGGTAGCGGGTCACCCCCGCCCAGCGGCCGGATGGTGACCTCGGTGTCGAACACCGGCACCCCGACCGTGCCCGGCTTGCGGGTGCCGGAGCGGAACGACGGGTTGCCGGTGGCCTGCATGGTGACCTCGGTGAGGCCGTAGCCCTCGCCGATGACCGCATCGGGCAGCAGGGCCTGCAGCCGCTCGATCAGCGGTGTCGGCAGCGGGGCCGCCCCGCTGGACACGCCGCGCACCGACGACAGGTCGGCGTCGGCGATGCCGGGCACCTGCAGCAGCGCGACGAACACCGGGGGCGCGCCGCCGATGCTGGTGACGCGGTACCGGACGGCGTCCTCGACGTAGCGCACGGGGTCGAAGCGCATGTGGACGACCGTCGTCGTCCCGGCCATGACCAGGCCGTTGAGGTAGCCGATGGCGCCCATCGCGTGGAACCACGGGGTGAGGTTGATCATCCGCGCCTCGCCCAGGCGGGTCGGGGACTCGTCTGGGCCCAGCACCTGGCGCAGCGTGACGTCGCCGGCCGCGTCGAGCTCCGGCAGCGACCCCGACGACCAGCAGGCCGACTGCAGCACGTTGGTGACCACGTTGCGGTGCACCAGCTCCACGCCCTTGCTCACCCCGGTGGTCCCGCCGGTGTAGGCCAGGTGCGCGAGGTCCGTGGCGGGGTCGACCCCGGCGTCGTGGTGCCGGTCGGTGGGGTCGGCGGCGAGCAGGTCGGCAAGGTCGACGTCGCCGTCCGCGAGGCCGTCGAGCCGAGCGGCGAGGTCGAGGGTGTGCGCCTCCCCGGTGACGACGACGGTCTCCACCGGCGTGCCGGCCAGCGCCGGGCGGGCGAACGGCAGCACCTGGTCCCAGGTGACCAGGACCCGGGCGCCGGCGTCGGTCAGCTGGGCGGCGAGGTCGGCGGCCGGGAGCAGCGGGTTGGTGGGGGAGAACGTCGCCCCGGCCATCAGGACCCCGTAGTAGACCGCCGGGTACTGCCGGCAGTTCGGGATGTGCACGGCGACGACGTCACCGCGGCCCACGCCGGCCTCGGCCAGCCAGTTCGCCACCGCGGAGGCGCGCGCCCCGAGCTCGGTGAACGTCAGTGGGACGTCGTGGTCGACGAACGCCTCCCGCTCACCCCAGCGGCGCACCGCCGCGCGCAGGATCGACCCGACCGGCACCTGCGGGTACTCCAGCGAGCGCGGCAGGCCCGGCGGCCAGCTGTTCGCGTCGGGGGTCGGCGGGGCCTGCGTGGCGGTCATGCGGGACCTTCCTGTCCGGGAGCTCCCAGCGTGGCGTACGTCACAACCGGTGTCGAGAGCCCACGGTGGGTGAGGATGGCGGCATGAGCGACCAGCGCGCGGCCCTCGTGCTCGGCGGCGGCGGGATCACCGGCATCGCGTGGGAGATCGGCGTGCTCGCCGGACTCGCGGAGGCCGGGGTCGACCTGACCGGCGCCGACCTCGTCGTCGGCACCTCCGCCGGGTCGGTGGTCGGCGCGCAGGTCACCGGCGGCGCGGACCTGGAGACCCTGTTCGCCCGCCAGCTCGAGCCGCCCACCGGGGAGAAGGCCGCCCGCATGACCCGCGCCGGGCTGGCCCGGTACGCCTGGGCCCTCGTGCGCAGCCGCGGGAAGGACGTCGAGTTCCGCCGGCGGGTCGGGGCGCTGGCGCTGGCCGCCGAGCAGGCCGGACTCACGCCGCCGGAGCAGGAGCGGCTGGACGTCATCGGCAGCCGGCTGGTCGGCACCGAGTGGCCCGACCGCGCGCTCACCGTCACCGCGGTCGACGCGCACACCGGCGAGTTCCGCACCTTCGACCGCGACTCCGGCGTCCCGCTGCTGCACGCCGTGGCGGCCAGCTGCGCGGTGCCCGGCGTCTACCCGCCGGTGACGATCGACGGGCGCCGCTACGTCGACGGCGGCATGCGGTCGGCGGCCAACGCCGACCTCGCCGAGGGGTACGACCGGGTCGTCGTCCTCGCGCCCGTCCCGCGCGGGGTGGGGCCGCTGGCCAGCGTCGACGCCCAGGTGACCGGGATGGTGGCCCGCGTCGCCGTCGTCGCGCCCGACCAGGCCAGCCGCACCGCGATCGGCCGCAACGTGCTCGACCCCGCAGCCCGCGCGGGGTCCGCCCGCGCCGGTCGGGCCCAGGCCGGAGGCGTCGCCGAGCAGGTCGCCGAGGCCTGGCAGGGCTGAGCGCGGCCCCGGCCCGGAGCCGACCCCGTGCAGCTCAGACCGCGGGGTCGGCGACCAGCGCGCCGGCCGAGTGCTCCTCCCGCAGCCGGGTCTTGAGCACCTTGCCGCTGGGGTTGCGGGGCAGGGCGGCGACGAGTGAGTACTCGCGCGGGTTCTTGTAGTGCGCCAGCCGCTCCCGGCACCAGGCGGTCAGCTCCTGCGGGGTGGGCGGGTCGGCGGGGTCCCGCGGGGCGACGACGGCCAGCGGCGCCTCGCCGTAGCGGGTGTCCGGGACGCCGATCAGCGCCACCTCGCCGACCTTGGGGTGCGCGGCCAGCACGTCCTCCACCTCCGCGCAGTACACGTTCTCCCCGCCGGTGATGATCATGTCCTTCTTGCGGTCGACGACGTAGAGGTAGCCGTCCTCGTCCTCGCGGACCAGGTCGCCGGAGTGGAACCACCCGCCGGTGAAGGCGATCGCCGTCTCGTCCGGCTTGTCCCAGTACTCCTTCATCACCATCGGGCCGCGGTAGACGATCTCGCCCACCTCGCCGCGGGGGACGTCGTCCATCGCGTCGTCCACGATGCGTACCTCGACGTTGACCATCGGGGTGCCGATCGACCCGATCTTCCGGATGGCGTCCTCGCCGCGCAGGAAGCAGGTGACCGGGCTGCACTCGGTCTGCCCGAACGCGGTCACGACCTCGGCCTGCGGGAAGGTGTCGATCATGGTGCGCAGCAGCGTGGTCGACGCCGGGGCCGCGCCCCAGGAGATGCGGCGCAGGCTGGACAGGTCGCGGTCGGCGATGCCCGGGACCGCGCACACCGCCGCCCACATCGACGGCACCAGGAAGATGCTGGTCACCCGCTCGCATTCCATGAGATCGAGGGTCGCCACCGGGTCGAAGCCGCCGGAGCGGGTGATGACGTGGCAGCCGCCCATCAGCAGCATCGGCAGCCCGCCGGCCAGCCCGGCGATGTGGAACATCGGCGCGCCCGGCACCCCCACCCGGTCGGACGGGCCGCCGCCGAGGTGCGCGGTCTGGCTGAAGGCGTGCAACAGCAGGTTGCGGTGGGTCAGCACCGCGCCCTTGGACCGCCCGGTCGTACCCGAGGTGTACATGATGAAGGCGGCGGCCTCCTCGTCGACATCGAGGTCCAGCGGCGTGCCGGCGGCCGCGGCCAGCGCCGTTTCGTAGTCCCCGCCGATGGTCAGCACGGTGCGCACCGCGGGCGCCTGCTCGCGGGCCTTGGCCGCCAGCGGCGCCAGCGTGGCGTCCACGACCAGCGCGGTGGCGCCGCTGTCGGTGAGCACGTAGGCCACCTCGTCGGCGACCAGCCGGAAGTTGACCGGGACGACGACCGCGCCCAGCCGCACGCCGGCCAGGTAGGCCTCCCACACCTCCATCCCGTTCAGCGCCAGGACCGCGACCCGGTCGCCGACGCCGACGCCGCGGTCGGCCAGGGCCCGGGCCAGCCGGGTGACCCGCTCGTCGAGCTCGGCGTAGCTGCGGCCGGCGCCGTCGAAGCGCAGCGCCGTGGCTCCCGGCGTCCTCCGCGCCCAGCGCGCCAGCTGGTCGGCCATCGTCATGCCGCGGCCGAGGAGCCGGGGGATCTCGACACTCACGGAGGTCTCCTGACGCGCGCCGGGTGTGACGCGCGTCATGCTGGCCGGGGAGCCGGGAGCGGTCAACCCTGACTGCCGGGTGCCGGGGAACCGCCGTCCCACCCCCGCGTCGCCGCCCTCGCGCCGGGCGGTGCGGACGGCGACGGCGCGGTCGGGCCGGTGCTCAGGCGAGCAGCATCCGGGCCGCGAGCCGCTTCCACAGCGCGAGGTGCGGGTCGGTGGCCGGCGGCCGGTCCTCGAAGGCGTAGACGATCGCGACCCCGCGCATGCTGGTGAACAGCAGCTCGCACAGCTCGGCGTAGAGCTCGGCGGCGGCGATCTCCGGGCCCCAGATCCCGTCGGCGACGGCCCGGATCGATGCCCGCAGCCGCCGCTCGCCGTCCCGCAGCGCCGCCCGCAGCGCCGGGTCGGTGCGCGCCGCCGTCCACAGCTCGACCGCGGCCCAGAACGGCGGCTCGTGGAACGTCGCCCACATGAGGTCGATCGCGCGGTCCACCCGCTCGCGGCCGGCCGGCTGGTCGGCCATGAGCGCCGCGGCGCGCTGCCGGACGTCGGCCAGCACGGTGCCCGACAGGTGCTCGGCGGCGGCCACCAGCAGCTCGGCGCGGGACGGGAAGTGGTGCAGCAGCCGCCCGCGCGACACCCCCGCCCGGGCCTGGACGGCGAGCGTGGAGGCGCCGGCGTAGCCGTCCTCGACCAGGCAGGCGACCGCCGCGTCGAGGATCAGCGCCCGGCTGTCGGCGGTCCGCGCGGAGCGGGACCGGGGCCCGGCGGGCGCGGCGGGGTCGGCGGTCACCGCGCGAGCGTAGGTCCGCCCGAGGGAGCCGAACAGTCACCGTTGACCGTTCCGGGGGACCGCTGTCACGCTGCCGCCGACGCGACCACCGCAGAGAGGCGCCGCCCGTGGACTTCGACGACACCCCCGACGAGGCGGCCTACCGGGCCGCGGTCCGGACGCTGCTCGAGGAGCACGCGGCCGAGCTGCTGCACGTCGCCCCGGGCGGCGAGGCGGTCGACGCCCGCACGCACGAGGCGGGCCTGCGGCGCACGCAGCGGGTGCTCGCCGAGGCCGGCCTGGTCGGCATCACCTGGCCACGCGAGCACGGGGGGCAGGGCGGCACGCTGGTGCAGCAGGCGATCGTGACGCAGGAGCTGGCCCGCGCGGGGGTGCCGACGCTGATCAACCACATCGGCCTGGGCATGTGCGGGCCGACGGTCATCGCCCACGGCAGCGACGACCAGAAGCGCCGGTACCTCGCCCGGCTGCTGCGTGCCGACGACGTCTGGTGCCAGCTGTTCAGCGAGCCGGCGTCCGGCTCGGACCTGGCGGCCCTGCGCACCACCGCCGTCCGGGACGGCGACGAGTGGGTGGTCAACGGCCAGAAGGTCTGGACGACGCTCGCGCACGTCGCCGACCTCGGCATCCTGCTGACCCGCACCGACCCCGACCGTCCCAAGCACGCCGGGCTGACGATGTTCGTCGTCGACATGCACGCCCCCGGGGTGACGGTCCGGCCGCTGCGGCAGATGGTCGGCTCCGCCGGGTTCAACGAGGTGTTCTTCGACGAGGTCCGCATCCCCGACGAGGAGCGGCTCGGCGAGCCCGGCGAGGGGTGGCGGGTCGCCATCACCACGCTGATGAACGAGCGGGTGACCATCGGGGGCGCCGGCAGCGACCTCGGCGTCCCGGTGGAGCGGCTGGCCGCCCTGGCCCGGGAGCGGCTGCCGCACCTGGACGCCGAGCGCCAGGTGCTCGCCCGGCAGGCGGTGGGCCGCGCGGTGGTCGCCTCGCTGGCCGCCCGCTACACCGGGTACCGGCGGTTCACCGTGCTCAGCCAGGGCGGCCTGCCCGGGCCGGAGGCGAGCGCCGGCAAGCTGGCCGGCACCGCCGCGGCCAAGCTGGTGGCCGACGCCGGCGTCCGGCTGCTGGGCGACGACGCCGTCTACGCCGCGACCGCCGACGGCGACGCCACCTGGCAGCGCAGCCAGGGGTACCTGCCCGGGCTGGCGATCGCCGGCGGCACCGACCAGGTGCTGCGCAACATCCTCGGCGAGCGCGTGCTGGGGTTGCCGCCGGAACCGCGCAGCGACAAGGACGCGCCCTTCGCGGGAGGTCGGCGGTGAACTTCGACCTCGGCCCCGACCAGCGCGACGCCGCCGCCGGTGCGCGCGACTTCTTCCGCGGCTCGGCGTCGCCGGCCGCCGCCCGCGCCGCGCTCGAGGGCGGCCCGGTGGAGCCCGGGCACGAGGCGCTGGCGGCCATCGGGTTCCTGGGCATCACGGTGCCCGAGTCCGCGGGCGGCGCGGGGGCCGGCCTGCTCGACCTCGCCGTCGTCGCCGAGCAGGGCGGCGCGGTGCTCGCCGGGCCGTCGCTGGTGACCGCGGCGCGGGCGGCGGTGCTGCTGGGCGAGCACCCCGACCTGGCGGCGCGGCTGGCCGACGGGTCGGCGCGGTTCGCCGTCGTCGACGGCCCGGTCACCGGCTCGGCCCCGTCGATCGACGCCGCCGGCGCGACGCTCTTCCTGGGCCTGGACGGCGGCGCCCTCGTCGTCGGTGAGGGCGAGGCGACGGCCGGCCCGCCGATGGACGCGACCCGCGGGCTGGCCTCGGTCCGGCTGACCTCCCGGCGCGTGTTGGCCGAGGACGCCGGTGAGCTGTGGGCCCGCGCCCGCCAGGTCGCCGCCGTCGTGCTGGCCGCCGAGGACCTCGGTGCCGCCGACCGCGCGGTGCAGCTGGCGGTCGGGTACGCGCAGCAGCGGGAGGCGTTCGGCCGTCGCATCGGCTCCTACCAGGCGGTCAAGCACCTGCTCGTCGACGCCTGGGTCGGGGTGGACCAGCTGCGCTCGCTGGTGTGGTGGGCGGCGTGGGCCGCCGACGCGGCCGCCGCCGAGCTGCCGCTGGCGGCGTCGGCCGCGAAGGCGTCCGCCGCCGAGGTGCTCGAGCGGGCCGCCGAGACCTGCATCCAGGTGCACGGTGGCATCGGGTTCACCTGGGAGCACGACGCCCACCTGTACTGGCGGCGGGCCAAGGTGGACCGGCTGCTGCTCGGCGACGCCGCCGAGCACCTGGACGCCGTCGCCCGCCTCGCGGTCGCCGGCGCGCTCGGGTGACCCCCACCCAGCTCCGGTACGAGGTGGCCGACGGCGTCGCCACGATCACCCTCGACCGGCCCGACCGGATGAACGCGTTCACCACCGTGATGGCGGCCGAGCTGGCCGCCGCCGCCGCGGCCGCCGACGCGGACGACGCCGTCCGGGTGGTCGTCGTCACCGGTGCCGGGCGGGCCTTCTGCGCCGGCGCCGACCTCGGCGGCGGGGAGGGCACCTTCGCCGACCGGTCCGCGGTCGACGCGCTGCCCCGTGGCACGGTGGACGGCGTCCCGCGGGACTGGGGCGGCATCGCGTCGCTGCCGTTCGCGGCGCTGCGCAAGCCGGTCATCGCCGCGGTCAACGGCCCGGCCGTGGGCATCGGCGCCACGATGACCCTGCCCATGGACGTCCGGATCGCGGGGGAGTCCGCCCGCTTCGGGTTCGTCTTCGCCCGCCGCGGGATCGTGCCGGAGGCGGCGTCGACCTGGTTCCTCCCGCGGGTGGTCGGCATCAGCCAGGCGATGGAGTGGGTCGCCACCGGCCGGGTGTTCGACGCCGCCGAGGCGCTGCGCGGGCGGCTGGTCTCCCGCGTGGTGCCCGATGCCGACCTGCTGCCCACCGCGCTGGAGCTGGCGCGCGAGATCGCCGACAACACCTCCGGGGTGGCGGTCGCGGCGGCCCGGCAGATGCTGTGGTCGATGCTCGGCGCGGCCTCGCCGTGGGACGCGCACCGCGCCGAGTCCCGCGCGCTGGTCGAGCTCGGCGCCGGGCCGGACGCCGCGGAGGGGGTGGCCTCGTTCCTGGGGAAGCGGCCGCCGCGCTTCACCGCCCCGCTGGGGGACGGCGCGGTCGCCGGCGTCACCCGCTGGCCGCAGCCGCCGCCGGACCTCGTGCCCTGACCGGAGAGCGGGCCGTTTGGCCGCACCGGTCGTCCGGGCAGGAGCGCGGGTGTGGACACCGAGATCACCCTGCGGGTCGACGGGGCGGCGCACCCGCTGACCGTCGACACCCGCACGACGCTGCTGGACGCCCTCCGCGAACGGCTGCGCAACACCAGCCCGAAGAAGGGGTGCGACCACGGCCAGTGCGGCGCCTGCACCGTGCTGCTCGACGGCCGCCGGGTGAACAGCTGCCTCGTCCTGGCCGTCACGGTCGGCGACGCGGAGGTCACGACCTCCGACGGCCTCGCTGCCGGCGGGCAGCCGCACCCGCTGCACCGCTCCTTCGTCGAGCGTGACGCCTTCCAGTGCGGCTACTGCACCCCCGGGCAGGTGTGCTCGGCCGCGGGCGTCATCGAGGAGGCCCGGGCCGGGTGGCCCAGCGCGGTCACCGCCGACCTCACCGCGGCCGACGCCGAGCTCACCGACGCCGAGATCCGCGAGCGGATGAGCGGCAACCTCTGCCGCTGTGCCGCCTACGCGAACATCGTCCCGGCGGTGGCCGACGTGGCGCAGGCGAGCGGGGTGCGCCGGTGAGGGAGTTCCGCTACGCGGCCGCGACCGACCCCGCCGCCGCGGTCGCCCTGCTCGCCGGCGAACCCTCGGGGGCCTTCCTCGGCGGGGGCACCAACCTCGTCGACCTCATGAAGCTCGGCGTCGCCACGCCCGACGTGCTCGTCGACGTCCGCACGCTCACCTCCCGCGAGGTGACCGACGCGGCCGACGGCGGTCTGCGGATCGGCGCGGGCGTCCCCAACGCCGACCTGGCCGCCGACCGGCGGGTGCGGGAGCGCTACCCGGTGCTGGCCCAGGCGCTGCTGGCCGCCGCCTCCGGGCAGCTGCGCAACCGCGCCACCACCGCGGGCAACCTGCTGCAGCGCACCCGCTGCGGCTACTTCACCGACGTCACCAGGCCGTGCAACAAGCGCAGTCCCGGCAGCGGCTGCGGCGCGCTGCGCGGCCTGCACCGCAACCACGCCGTCCTCGGGCAGACCCTCGACGGCCCCGGCACCTGCGTGGCCACCCAGCCGTCGGACATGGCGGTGGCGATGGTCGCGCTGGACGCCGTGGTGCAGGTGCTCGGCCCGGACGGCGCGCGCAGCATCCCGATCGGCGAGCTGCACCGGCTGCCCGGGGACGACGCCTCCCGCGACACCACGCTGCGGCACGGCGAGCTCGTCACCGCCGTCGACCTGCCGCCCATGGACATGCCGAGCCGCTACCGCAAGGTGCGCGACCGCGCCTCGTTCGCCTTCGCGCTGGTCAGCGTGGCCGCGGCACTGCGGGTCGAGGACGGCGTGGTCGCCGACGTGCGGCTGGCCCTCGGCGGGGTCGCGCACAAGCCGTGGCGGGCGGCCGTCGCGGAGGGGGCGCTGCGCGGGCGGCCGGCCACGGAGGAGTCGTTCGCCGCGGCCGCCGACGCCGAGCTCGCCGCGGCCACCCCGCTGCCCGGCAACGGCTACAAGGTGCCGCTGGCCCGCAACGTCGTCGTCCGCACGCTCCTCGAGCTGACCGGAGGCCTCGCATGACCACCGTCGACCGCGTCGTCGGCGCCGGCATCGACCGCATCGACGGCCCCGCGAAGGTGCGCGGCACCGCGCCCTACGCCTACGAGCACGACCCGGGCGAGCCGATCGCCCACGTCGCGCTCGTGCAGAGCACCGTCAACCGCGGCCGGATCACCCAGCTGGACCCCACCCGCGCCGAGGCGATGGCCGGCGTGCTCGCCGTCCTCACCCCGGCCAACGCGCCGCGGCTGTCCGGCGACCTCGCCTCCGACCTGCCCGTGCTGCAATCCCTCGACGTGCACTACCAGGGGCAGGTGGTCGCGGTCGTCGTGGCCGAGACCTCGGAGGTCGCGAAGGCCGCCGTCGGGGAGGTGTCCGTCGAGTACGCCGCCGAGCCGCCGGACGTGCGGCTGGCCGTGGACCGGCCCGACCTGTACGCGCCGGAGAAGATCATGGCCGGCTACGAGACCGACTCGGTGATCGGCGACGTCGACGGCGCGCTGGCCGCCGCGGCCGTCACCGTCGACGCCACCTACGAGACGCCGACCCAGCACAACAACCCCATCGAGATGCACACCTCGATGGCCCGCTGGGACGGTGACCAGCTGACGATGTGGGACGCCAACCAGGGCCCGCACAACATCGTCAACGACCTGGTCGCCGGCTTCGCCCTCGACGGCGGGCACCAGGTGCGGATCATCTCGCCCTACGTCGGCGGGGCGTTCGGGTCCAAGGCGTTCACCCACCCCAACCAGATGGTGGCCGCGATGGCCGCGCGGGTGGTCGGGCGCACCGTCGTCCTGGAGCTGACCCGGCAGCAGATGTTCAGCCTGGTCGGGCACCGGACGCCGACCATCCAGCGGGTCCGGCTGGGCGCCGACCCCGAGGGCCGGCTGTCCGCGATCAGCCACGAGGTCGTCGAGCACACCTCGCGGGTCAACGAGTTCGCCGAGCAGACCGCCACCCCCACGCGGGTCCTGTACGCGGCCCCGAACCGGCGGACGACGCACCGGCTGGCCCGGCTCGACGTCCCGCCGCCGACGATCATGCGGGCGCCGGGGGAGACCCCGGGCATGTTCGCCCTGGAGTCGGCGATGGACGAGCTGGCGCACGAGCTCGGCATCGACCCGGTCGAGCTGCGCATCCGCAACGAGCCGACCGAGGACCCCGAGCGGCACATCCCGTGGTCCTCGCGGTCGCTGGTGCAGTGCCTGCGCACCGGCGCCGAGCGGTTCGGCTGGGCCGGGCGCGACCTGCGGCCGGGCGTGCGGACCGACGGCCGCTGGTTGGTGGGCACCGGCGTCGCCGCGGCCACCTACCCGGCCCGGCGGCGCAAGGCCGACTGCCGCATCTCCGTCGCAGGCACACCGGCGGGTCCCGCCCGGTACGTCGTCGAGATCGACGGGTCCGACATCGGCACCGGCGCGTGGACCGCGCTGACCCAGATCGCCGCCGACGCGCTCGGGGTGGGCATGGGCGACGTCGAGCTGCGGATCGGCGACAGCCGGTTGCCCTTCGCCGGCGGCGCCGGCGGCTCCACCGGGCTGGCCTCGTGGGGATCGGCGATCGTGCTCACCGCGCGGGAGCTGCGCCGCCGGCTGGAGGACGAGTACGGCGGCCAGGTGCCGCCCGACGGGGTCACCGTGGACGGCGGCGTCCCCGGGCCCTCGCCGCACGCGCAGGAGCGGTCGATGCACTCCTTCGGCGCGCACTTCGTGGAGGTGCGGGTCGACGCGGACACCGGCGAGGTGCGGGTGCCGCGGGCGACGAGCGTGTACGCGGCCGGGACGATCGTGAACGCGAAGACCGCCCGGTCGCAGTTCCTCGGCGGCTTCTGCATGGGCCTGTCGATGGCGCTGCACGAGGAGTCGGTGCAGGACGAGGTGCACGGCCACTACGCCAACCACGACCTCGCCGAGTACCACGTGGCCACCAACGCCGACATCGGCGAGATCGACATCGCCTGGCTCGACGAGGACGACCCGTACGTCAACGAGCTCGGGCTGAAGGGGATCGGCGAGATCGGCATCACCGGCGCCGCGGCCGCCGTCGCCAACGGCTACTGGCACGCCACCTGCAAGCGCATCCGCGACCTGCCCATCACCCCCGACAAGTACTTCCGCTGAGCCGCTGATGGAGTGGTTCCGCCGGGGTCACGCCGACGGAACCACCCCATCGGCGCTCCGGGAGACTGACCTGCGTGCTGCCACCACCCGGGACGCCGGGCACCGACCTCCCGGTCCGCGCGGTGCTGCCGGCCCTGGACGCCGCGCTGACCGGCACCGGCAGCGCGGTGCTGGTCGCCCCGCCGGGTACCGGGAAGACGACCCTCGTCCCGCTGGCCCTGGCCGGGGCGCTCCCGGGCCGGGTGCTGGTGGCCGAGCCGCGCCGGGTCGCCACCCGCGCCGCCGCCCACCGGATGGCCGCGCTGGTCGGCGAGCCGGTGGGCCGGTCGGTCGGCTACAGCGTGCGCGGGGACAGCCGGCGCAGCGAGGACACCCGCGTCGAGGTGGTCACCACCGGACTGCTGGTGCGCCGGCTGCAGGCCGACCCCGAGCTGGCCGGGGTGGCCGCCGTCGTCCTCGACGAGTGCCACGAGCGGCACCTGGACACCGACCTGGCGCTCGCCTTCACCCTCGACGCGCGGGCCGCGCTGCGCCCGGAGCTGCGGTTGCTGGCGATGTCGGCGACCGCGCAGGCCGGCCGGCTGGCGGTCCTGCTGGGCGGGGCGGACCCGGCGCCCGTGGTGGAGGCGACCGGCACGCTGCACGACGTCGAGGCGGTGTGGTGCCCGCCGGAGCCCGCGCTGCCGCCCCCGCACGGCGGCCGGGTCGACCCGCGGCTGCTCGACGCCGTCGCCGCGACCACCCGCCGCGCCCTGGCCGGGACCGCGGGCGACGTCCTCGTCTTCCTGCCCGGCGCCGCCGAGATCGCCGGCGTCACCGGCCGGCTGCGCGGGGTCGATGCCGACGTCCGGCCGCTGCACGGACGGCTGCCCGCCGCCGACCAGGACGCCGCGCTGACCCCCGGCCCGCGGCGGCGGGTGGTGCTGAGCACCGACGTCGCCGAGAGCAGCCTGACCGTGCCCGGGGTGCGGACCGTCGTCGACGCGGGGCTGGCCCGGGTGCCGCGGTTCGACGTGTCCCGCGGGCTCGGCGCGCTGGCGACGGTGCGGGTGTCGCGCTCCTCCGCGGTCCAGCGGGCGGGGCGGGCCGGACGCGAGGGGCCGGGCCGGGTGTACCGGCTGTGGTCGGAGGCCGAGCACGCCCGCCTGCCGGCCGCGCCGGAGCCGGAGATCGCCGTCGCCGACCTCACCGGCCTGGCCCTCGAGCTGGCCTGCTGGGGTGCGCCCGAGGGCACCGGCCTCGCGCTGCCCGACCCGGCCCCGGCCGCCGCGTTCGCCGTCGCCCGGGCGGCCCTGCACGACCTCGGCGCGGTGGACGACGCCGGCCGGGTGACCGCCCGCGGCCGGTCGCTCACCGCCGTCGGCGCCCACCCCCGCCTGGCGCGCGCGCTGCTGGACGGCGCCCCACGGGTCGGTTCGCGCCGTGCGGCCGAGGTGGTGGCGCTGCTCTCGGCGGACCTCCCCGCCGGCTCCGACGACCTGGTCGCCGAGTGGCGGGCGCTGCGCGCGGGCCGCGGCGGGGCGGCGGCCCGCTGGCGGGAGGAGGTGGCCCGGCTGGCCCGCGCCGTCCCGCCGGCGCCGGATCCCGGCGTGCCCGGCGACGTCGCCGCCGGTCTGGTCGTGGGTCTCGCCCATCCCGACTGGCTGGCCCGCCGGCGCCCCGGCACCGAACGCACCTACCTGCTGGCGGCCGGCACCGGCGCGGAGCTGACCCCGGGCACCGCGCTGGCCGGGGCGCCCTGGCTGGCGGTGGCCGCCGCGGACCGGCAGCCGGGCCGGCGCGACGCCCGGGTGCGGGCGGCGGTGGCCGTCGACGAGGCCACCGCCCGGGAGGTCGGGAGCGTCCGCGACGGGCCCGAGGTGACCTGGCGGGACGGCGACGTGGCCGCGGCCCGCGTCGAGCGCCTCGGCGCGATCGTGCTCACCGAGCGCCCGCTGCCCGATCCGGATCCGGCCGCGGTCGCCGCCGCGGTCGCCGAGGGCCTGCGCCGCGAGGGGCTCGCGCTGCTGCGCTGGACCCCGGCCGCCCGGGCGTTGCGCGAGCGGCTGGCCGCGGCACACGCCGGTCTCGGGGAGCCCTGGCCGGCGGTGGACGACGACGCGCTGGGCACCGCGCTCGCCGCGACCCCGGCCGTCTCCGCCGCCCGCGGCCGCGCCGACCTGACCCGGATCGACGTGGTCGCGGCGCTGCGGGCGCTGGTGCCGTGGCAGCTGGCCGGCCGGCTCGACGAGCTGGTGCCCGAGCGGGTGGAGGTGCCGACCGGCTCGCGGGTGCGGGTGGACTACACCGACCCCGCGGTGCCCACGCTGTCGGTGCGGGTGCAGGAGGTGTTCGGGTGGGCGGCGGCGCCGGTGGTGGCCGGGCGGCCGCTGCGGCTGCAGCTGCTCTCCCCGGCGCACCGGGTGGTGGCCACGACCGCGGACCTGGCCGGCTTCTGGGTCACCGGCTACCCCGGCGTCCGCGCCGAGCTGCGCGGCCGGTACCCGCGGCACCCCTGGCCGGAGGACCCGGCGACCGCTCCGCCCACCCGCCGCGCCGCACCCCGCAGGTAGCGGAGGCTGGGAGTGCAGGAAACCTGCACTCCCAGCCTCCGCTCACCCCGCGATCGCAGCCACCGGTGAGGCGCGGACGGCGCGGCGGGCGGGCAGCACCGAGGCGAGCAGCCCGGCGACGGTGGCGACGACGACGATCGCCGCCACCCGCAGCCACGGGACCACCAGCACGATGTCGGCCACCTGCCCCAGCACCGACGCCGAGCCGACCAGCCCGTAGGCGGTGCCCAGCAGCACGCCCAGGACCGCGGCGACCCCCGCCACGAGCGCCGCCTCCCACGCCAGCAGCCCGCGCAGCTGCCGCCGGGTGAGCCCCATCGCCCGCAGCAGCCCGTTCTCCTGGCGCCGCTCGACCACCGACAGCGCCAGCGTGTTGCCCACACCGATCAGCGCGATGACCACGGCGATCGACAGCAGCCCGGTGACGACCAGCAGCAGGGTGTCGAGCACCTGCTCGAGCTGTGCCCGGACGGTGAGGATGCCCCCGACGTAGACGTCGGAGCTCGCCGACCCCACCGTGTCGGTGACCGCGTCGACCGCCGCGGTTCGTGCCGCGTCGTCGACGTCGGCCAGCCGCAGCCACAGCGCGCCGACGCCGGCATCGGGCGCGACCGTGGCCAGGTCGGCGGCCGTCATGAGCAGCGGCGTCTCGCCGACCACCTGGGCGAGGAAGGACCCCGTCCGGTCACCCGCGGCCAGCTGCACGCGGTCGCCGTCGGTGACCGACCAGCTCTCCGCGAGCCACTCGGGCAGCAGCACCTCGCCCGGGTCGGGCAGCGCCAGGTCGTCGGTCGACCGGAGCGCCGGCAGCGCGGTCGCGCGGTCCACCCCGGTGGCCTCCCACTGCTCGCCGTCCGGGCCGGTGACCTCGGCGGCGGTGAGGGCGGTGCCGGCGGTGACGAGCTCGAGCGCCCGCAGGTCGGTCAGCAGCCCGTCCGGCAGCGACGAGGACAGTCCCTCGACGACGACGTCGGCCGGGAACTCCGCCTCCAGCCCGGCGGTCGCCGAGGCCTTGGTGGACGCCGCACCGACGACCATCGCGGTGGTGAGGGTGACGCCGATGAGCAGGGCGGTCGCGGTCGCCGCCGTCCGCCGGGGGTCGCGGGTGGCGTTGCCGGCGGCCAGGCGGGCCGGCACGCCGCCGGACCACGCGGCCAGCCGGCCGGCCGCCGCGACCACCGGGGGGACGGCGCGCTGCGCGAGCAGCACGACGCCGAGGAAGCTCAGCACCCCACCGGGGAGGGCGACCAGCACCGAGGCCATGACGACCCCGAGCGCCATCAGGGCGATGCCCGGCAGCAGCAGGACCAGCCCGAGCGCCAGCCGCAGGACGCCCGGCCGCGAGCGCAGCGGCGCCTGGTCCGCGGGCCGCAGCGCGGCCAGCGGGGCCACGCGGGTGGCGGCCCGTGCCGGGGCGAGCGCGGCCAGCAGGGTGGTGAGCGTGCCGACGGCCAGCCCGATGACCACGGCGTACCAGGGCACCGAGATCCCGGCGAGCGGGATGGGGGAGTCGAGGTCTCCGACCATGGCCGACACCGCGGCGGCCAGGCCGACGCCGGCCACGGCACCGATCGTCGAGGCGGCCAGTCCGGTGACCAGGGCCTCGCCGAGCACGCTGCGCCGCACCTGGCGGGCGGTGGCGCCCACGCAGCGCAGCAGCGCCAGCTCACGGGTGCGCTGGGCCAGCAGCACGGCGAAGGTGTTGGCGATGACCAGCCCGGCCACGAGGACCGCGACGGTGCCGAACACCAGCAGCACGGCGGCCAGCGCCGAGGCGTTGCCCATCATCGCGGCGGCGGCCGCGACCGCCTGCTGGTCGCCGGTGCGCACGGTGACCGCGGAGTCCTGCAGTGCCGTGGCGACGTCGGCGCGGACCTGCTCGTCGGAGACGCCTGGCGCCGCGGCGAGCCGCAGCTCGACGGGGTCGGTCGCGCCCCAGGCCAGGGCCTGCTCCGGCACGACGAAGCCGCGTCCGTGGAGCCCGGCCTCCGGGTCCCCGCGCAGGTCGACGATGCCGGTGACGGTGACCTGCGAGGTGGCCTCCTGCCCGTCGGCGGCGGAGGCGGTGACGGTGAGGACGTCGCCCACGTCGGCGCGGGCGCGGTCGCTGACGGCGACCTCCCCCGGGGCGTCGGGCAGCGACCCGGCGGACAGCTGCTGCCAGCGCAGGCCCGGGTCGGCGGCGACGGCGCCGATGAGCAGGTACTGCGACCCGGTGCGGTCGGGCACGGTGGCCTGCACCGAGGTCTCCCAGGTGGGGGCGACCGCGCGTATCGAGGGCAGCGCCGCCACGGTGTCGACGGCGCCGTCCAGCGGGGTGCCGTCGTCGGAGGTGACGACGGCGGCGGTGTCGACGTACTGGGCGCCGACCGCAGCGAGCACGGTGCTGCGGGCGGTCTGGTTGAGCACGAGCGTGGCGACGACGAAGCCGACCGCGATGACCACGGCCAGCGTCGAGGCGACCAGCCGCGCGGCGTGCGTGCGGAGCTGGGCGAGGACGACCGATCGCACCTCAGGCCCCCAGTCCGCGCAGCGCGGCGACGACGGAGTCGGCGGTGGGTCGCTGGATCTCGCCGGCCAGCCGGCCGTCGGCGAGCAGCACCACGCGGTCGGCGTAGGCGGCGGCGATCGGGTCGTGGGTCACCATGACGACGGTCTGGCCGGTCTCCCGGACGCTGCTGCGCAGCAGGTCGAGCACCTCGGCGCCGGCGCGGGAGTCGAGGTTGCCGGTCGGCTCGTCGGCGAAGACAACGTCGGGGCGGGGGAGGAGCGCCCGGGCGACGGCGACCCGCTGCTGCTGGCCGCCGGAGAGCTCGTGCGGGCGGTGCCGCAGCCGCTCGCGCAGCCCGAGGCGGGCGATGACCGCGTCGAACCAGGCGGGGTCGGGACGCCGGCCGGCCAGTTGCAGCGGCAGCACGATGTTCTCCCGGGCGTCGAGGACCGGCAGCAGGTTGAACGCCTGGAAGACGAAGCCGATCCGGTCGCGGCGCAGCCGGGTGAGCTGGTCGTCGCGCAGGCTGGTCAGCTCGGTGTCGCCGAGCCACACCGAGCCGCCGGAGGCCGCGTCCAGCCCGGCCAGGCAGTGCATGAGCGTCGACTTGCCCGACCCGGACGGGCCCATGATCGCGGTGAAGGCGCCCCGGTCGAAGTCGACGTCCACCCCGGCGAGGGCGTGCACGGCCGTCTCCCCGCTGCCGTGGGTCTTCGTCAGGCCGCGGGCCCGCACGGCGGCGGCCGAGGCCGGCGGCGCGCCGGGGACGGTCATGACAGGGACGGGAGCGGACACGGGGCTACCTCCGGAGGGGATCGGGAAACGCTGATCACGCTGCCGGTGGGGGAGGTCTCCCGCGTCGGAGCGGGAGCTGATCCCGGTGTCCGCCCCGAGGCCGATCCGCCGTCCATCCGGGGACTGATGCCGCCGCACGTTGACGTGCAGCCGTCCGGCTGCCTATGGTTCATGCAGCCGGATGGCTGCATGGAGGGAGGCGGAGTGGACCGCACGTTCCGCGCGCTGGCCGACCCCTCCCGTCGGCAGTTGCTCGACCGGCTCGAGGAGCGGCCGGGGCAGACCCTGAGCCAGCTGTGCGCCGGGCTCGACATGGCCCGTCAGTCGGTGAGCAAGCACCTGGCCGTGCTCGAGTCGGCGGGGCTGGTGACCACGGTCCGGCGCGGCAGGGAGAAGGTGCACCACCTCAACGCCGCTCCGATCCAGGCCATCTCCGACCGGTGGATCAGCCGGTACGACCGCGAGCGGGTGCGTGCCCTCGCGGACCTCACGACCGCACTGGAGCAGCAGATGAGCACCCCCGAGTTCGTCTACACCACCTACATCCGCACCACGCCCGATCGGCTGTGGCAGGCGCTCACCGAGCCGGCCTTCACGCGTCGCTACTGGGGCGTGGCCCTCGACTCGGACTGGGCGGTCGGGTCGCCGGTGACCTGGGAGGAGGGCGGGGTGACCATCACCGACCCGGACCAGGTCGTGCTCGAAGCCGAGCCCGGCCGCCGGCTGGCCTACACCTGGCACACCTTCACGCCGGAGTGGGCGGCCGCCCACGGGTTCGACGACGAGCTGCTCGGCCGGCTGCGCGGCGAGCGCCGCTCGAAGGTCACCTTCGCCATCGAGCCGATGGGGGAGGTGGTCCGGCTGACCGTCGTCCACGACGGCTTCGACCCGGGCAGCACCGTGGTCACGATGGTCGGCGAGGGCTGGCCGCACCTGCTGTCGGACCTGAAGACGCTGCTGGAGACCGGCGAGACGCTGCCTGTCCCCGAGCCGGCGTCCGCGTAGTCAGGCGGGCGCGTCGCGCAGCAGGTCGGCCGGCTGCACCAGGCCGGTGCGGTAGGCGAGGACGACGGCCTGCACGCGGTCGCGGGAGCCGGTCTTGGCCAGCACCCGGCCCACGTGGGTCTTCACCGTGGCCTCGCTGACGACGAGCTCCCCGGCGATCTCGGTGTTGGTCGCGCCGAAGGCCATCAGCTCCAGCACCTCGCGCTCGCGGGGGGTGAGCTCGGCCAGCTCGTCGGCCGCCACGGCCGATCGCGGCGAGGAGCCGCGCAGCATCGGCGCGACGTGCTGCAGCAGCCGACGGGTGGAGCTGGCCGCGATCACCGAGTCGCCGGCGTGCACCGTCCGGACGGCGGCGAGCATCTCCTCCGGCGGGGCGTCCTTGAGCAGGAACCCGCTGGCCCCCGCGCCGATCGCCGAGACCACGTACTCGTCGAGGTCGAACGTCGTGAGCACCACCACGCGCGGGGACTCCGGTAGCGCGGTCACCTGCCGGGTGGCCTCGATGCCGTCCATCGCCGGCATGCGGATGTCCATGAGGACGACGTCGGCGGGGGTGCGCCGCAGCAGCTCGACGGCGTCCGCCCCGGTGCCGGCCTCGCCGACGACGGTCAGGTCGGGCTGGGAGTCGATGACCATCCGGAACCCGGCCCGCACCATCTGCTGGTCGTCGACGAGCACCACTCGGATCTGCGCACTCACCGCTTCGCTCCCGGGCTCGACGCCGCGCTCGTCATCGCGGCGCAGGGTAGGGGAGGACGGCGTGCACCCCGAAGCCGCCACCCGGGCGCGGGCCGGCGTCCAGCCGGCCGCCGTGCAGCCGGGCGCGCTCGCGCATGCCGAGGACGCCCTGCCCCTGCCCGTCGGCGCTGGTCATGGCGGCCGAGGCGCCACGGCCGTCGTCGAGCACCGACAGCTCCAGCGCGTCCGGGCGCCAGTGCAGCCGCACCCAGGCGCGGCTGGCCGGGCCGGCGTGCTTCAGCACGTTGGTCAGCGACTCCTGGACGATGCGGTACGCGGCCAGCTGCGGCCCGGCCGGCAGGTCCCGCGGCGAGCCCTCGACGAGCAGGTCGACGTCGAGGCCGCTGCTGCGCACGTCCTCGACCAGGCCGCCGATCGCGGCGACGTCCGGCTGCGGGGCGAGTTCCTCGCCGCCGTCCTGGCGGAGCACGCCGAGCAGGCCGCGCATGTCCGTCAGCGCCTGCCGGCCGGTCGCGGCGATCGCCTCGAGCGCCGTGGTGGCGGCCTCCGGGTCGGTGCGCCCGGCGTAGCGCCCGCCGTCGGCCTGCGCGATCACCACCGACAGGGAGTGGGCGACGACGTCGTGCATCTCCCGGGCGATGCGGGCCCGCTCGGCGGTGGCGGCCAGCCGCATCTCCTGGTCCCGCTCCAGCTCCAGCAGCTGCGCCCGTTCCCGCAGGTCGACCAGCTGCCGCAGGCGCGCGCGGCGGAGGTCACCGAGCGCCCATGCGGCGACCACCGTCACCGCGATCGAGCCGCCGCTGGGGACGAGGGCGTCGCTGGCGCCGAGGGAGAAGTAGCGCAGTGCCGCGAGCACGGCGCCGACCAGCCCGACGGCGAGCCCGGCCCGGCCCGCCCACCGCGGGGCGTAGGCGGCGAGTGCGTAGACCATGACCAGCGCCGCGACGTTGGCCGCCAGGAAGTCCTCGACGACGACCAGTTCCAGCAGCCCCGCGGCGATCACGGCCGCGGCGGCCCGGACCGGCCGGCGCCGGCGCCAGGCCAGCGGGACGACGAGCAGCGTGCCGACGACGAACGCCGTGGCCTCGGCCGGCCGGTACGACTGGTACGGGAGGAGGACGGTCAGGAACCACACGAGCGCGGCGATCCCGACGTCCACGCCGGCCGGGTGGTCGCGGAGGAAGGTCTCCAGGCGCTCGAGGGGTGGGCGGCCGTCCATCGGGTCGACCCTAGGCAGCCGGTCGGGCGGCGTCGTCCACCCGCGGGGGGATCCGCGCGTCCGACCGCGGGTGGAGGCTCAGCGCGGGCCGAGGTGGCGCAGCAGTGTCTCCCCGAGGTCGCGCATCGCCGCGACCTGCTCCGGGGTCAGCTGGTCGAACAGGTGCGTGCGCACGCTCTCGACGTGCACCGGCGCGGCGGCCGCCAGCGCGGCGAACCCCTCGTCGGTGAGGACGGCGAGCAGGCCACGCCCGTCCTCGGCGCACACCTCCCGGCGCACCCAGCCGCGTTCCTCCAGCCGGGACACCGCGTGCGAGAGCCGGCTGCGCGACGACAGGCACCGGTCGGCGAGCTCGCTCATGCGCATCCGGCGCCCGGGGGTCTCCGACAGCGCCACGAGGACCTCGTAGTACGCGTGGGAGATGCCGGTCTCGTGCGTGAGCTCGCGGTCGAGCCGGTCGAGCAGCAGCTGGGCGCTGTACAGGTACGCGCGCCACGCCCGCTGCTCCTCGGCGTCGAGCCAGCGGGGCTCCCCGGTGGTGTGACCCGGCTCCTCGGAGGCCGGGCCCTCGGGAGGGAGGGACACGTGCGCGGTCATGTCACCACAGTACTGGCGGAATAGATGAGCCTTCAACTACGCTGACGCCGGGCAGAAGGTCAAACGCTCAACAACCTGGAGGAACCATGACCAGCACCCTGCGCCAGATCCCCGGCTACGTCGTCGGCACGTGGGACATCGACCCCACGCACTCGACCGTCGGCTTCTCCGTCCGGCACATGATGGTCAGCAAGGTCCGCGGCTACTTCCGCGACTTCTCCGGCGAGATCGTCACCGCCGAGGACCCGACCCGCTCCAGCGTCACCGCGCGCATCGACATGGACTCGATCGACACCCGTCAGGAGCAGCGTGACGCGCACATCCGCTCCGCCGACTTCTTCGACGTGGGCAACCACACCGAGATGACCTTCCGCTCCACCGAGGTGCGGACCGACGGTGCCGACTGGACGATCGTCGGCGACCTGACCATCAAGGGCATCACCAAGCCGGTCACCCTGGAGCTCGAGCTCAACGGCTTCGGCCCCGACGCCTACGGCGGCACGCGCGCCGGCTTCAGCGCCAAGACCGAGATCTCCCGCAAGGAGTACGGCGTGGACATCGACATGCCGATGGACGGCGGCGGCGTCGTCGTCGGCGACAAGATCAGCGTCGAGCTCGAGATCGAGGCCGTGCTCCGCACCGCCTGAGAGAGGACCCCGTCCTCCCCACCTCCGCGAGCCCGCGGCGGGGCCCTGGGCGGGGCCGTCACGAAGGGCCCCGGGCGATCTGCCCGGGGCCCTCGTCGTGTCCCGGGTCCGGGCGCCGGCCGCTGCGGCACCATCCCGGCGCGGTCGCGTGGGGATCACCCCTGGAACCGACCGGACCCGGGAACGGGCGAGGGACACTGGGGACATGTCGACCTCCACCCTCGCCCGCGTGCAGACCCGCTTCCCCTCCGCCGTCCTCGTCGCCGTGGGGCTGGCCGCCGGCTTCGGCATCGCGCAGGGCACCGGGATCCGCGCGCTCGGCGGTGCGGTGTTCGCCCTCGGCGGGCTCGCGGCGGCCCGGCTGTGGGTGGTGCGTCGCGGCTGGGCCGTCGCGCTGGGGCTCGGCGGCCTCTACCTCGCGGCCTTCGTCCTGGCCCACGTGCTGTCCCTCGGGGTGGGGATGGCGGCCTGGCTGGCGGTGAGTCTGGTCACGATCGCCGCCGCCGGGGTGACGTTCGCGGTGGCCGACCGCCCCTGACGTGCTGGGAACGGCCTCGGTCCAGAGGCTCGTCCCGAGCCTGCGAGGGATGAGAGGACCGAGGTCCCTTCTAGAGTGGGAAGGTCGCCGGGCCGGCGGCCGTTACACGAGATGCCGCGCGTCGACGCCGCGGATCCCCGAACCCCCTGAGGTGCCCTTCCGCATGCCCACCCGCGACGACCTGCGCAACGTGGCGATCATCGCCCATGTCGACCACGGCAAGACGACCCTGGTCGACGCCCTCCTCCGCCAGGCGGGCGCCCTCGGGCGTGCCAAGGGCGAGGGGACGGACAACGACTCCACGCAGGACCGCGTCATGGACTCGATGGACCTCGAGCGTGAGCGCGGCATCACCATCCTCGCCAAGAACACCGCGATCCACCTGGCCGACGAGAATGGCAACCCGGTCGTCGTCAACATCGTCGACACCCCCGGCCACGCCGACTTCGGTGGCGAGGTCGAGCGGGCGCTGTCCATGGTCGACGGCGTCGTCCTGCTGGTCGACGCCTCCGAGGGCCCGCTGCCACAGACCCGCTTCGTGCTCCGCAAGGCGCTGGGCAAGGGGATGCCGGTCATCCTCGCGGTCAACAAGACCGACCGGCACGACGCCCGCATCGAGGAGGTGGTCGACGAGACCTACGAGCTCTTCCTGGAGCTGCTCGAGGACGCCGGCCTGCCCGCGGAGACGCTGGAGTTCCCGATCGTCTACTGCAACGGCCGCACCGGCCAGGCCTCGCTGAACAAGCCCGAGAACGGCACCGTCCCCGACAGCCCGGACCTCGGCCCGCTGGTCAAGACGCTGCTGGACACCGTGCCGGCGCCGGAGTACGACGCCGAGGAGCCGCTGCGCGCGCAGGTCACCAACCTCGACGCCTCGCCGTTCCTCGGCCGGCTGGCGCTGCTGCGCATCCACTCCGGTGAGATGAAGCGCGGCCAGCAGGTCGCCTGGTGCAAGGCCGACGGCACCATCACCCGGACGAAGATCACCGAGCTGCTGGTCACCGAGGGTCTCACCCGCACCCCGGCCGAGAGCGCCGGCCCGGGCGACCTCATCGCCATCGCC
The DNA here is from genome assembly GCF_900215145.1 of Geodermatophilus sabuli. GTDB lineage: Bacteria > Actinomycetota > Actinomycetes > Mycobacteriales > Geodermatophilaceae > Geodermatophilus > Geodermatophilus sabuli. Next base: position 60,656 of record NZ_OBDO01000001.1, read on the forward strand.
GGCATCGAAGACATCATGATCGGCGACACCCTCGCCGACCCGAACGACCCGCGCCCGCTGCCGGCGATCACCGTCGACGAGCCGTCGATCTCGATCACCATCGGCATCAACACCAGCCCGCTCTCGGGCAGGTCGGGCAAGAAGCTGACCGCCCGGCTGATCAAGAACCGGCTCGACCAGGAGCTGGTCGGCAACGTCTCGGTGCGCATGCTGCCCACCGAGCGCCCCGACACCTGGGAGATGCAGGGCCGTGGCGAGCTGGCGCTGGCCATCCTCGTCGAGCAGCTCCGCCGCGAGGAGTTCGAGCTCACCGTCGGGCGCCCGACCGTCGTCACCAAGACCATCGACGGCAAGCTGCACGAGCCGGTCGAGCGGGTCACCATCGACACCCCGGGTGAGTACGTGGGAACGCTGACCCAGGCCCTGGCCATCCGCCGCGGTCGGCTGGAGAACCTGGTGCACCACGACACCGGCTGGGCGCGGATGGAGTACATCGTCCCGTCCCGCGGCCTGATCGGGTTCCGCACCGAGTTCCTCACCGAGACCCGCGGCACGGGCGTCCTCAACCACAACCTCGAGGGGTACGAGCCGTGGCTGGGCGACATGCGCGCCCGCCCGACCGGTTCGCTGGTCGCCGACCGCCAGGGTGTGGCGACGACGTACTCGATGTTCTCGCTGCAGGAGCGCGGCCAGCTCATGGTGCAGCCGGGCACCGAGGTCTACGAGGGCATGATCGTCGGTGAGAACTCCCGTCCGGACGACATGGACGTGAACATCACCAAGGAGAAGAAGCTCACCAACATGCGCAAGTCCACCTCCGAGGAGCTGGAGCGGCTCATCCCGCCGCGCATCCTCAACCTCGAGCAGGCGCTGGAGTTCTGCGCCGAGGACGAGTGTGTCGAGGTGACCCCGGCAGCGGTGCGCATCCGCAAGGTCGTGCTGGACCAGACCGAGCGCGGCAAGGCCAAGAACCGCAAGCCCAAGCCCGCCTGAGCCCCACCCCGGCAGGCCCGGCTCTGACGGCCGAGTGAGCAGTCCTGGTCGCGCGACGTGCGCGACACGCCGCGTGGAGCGGCGAGGACTGCCCACTCGGCCGTTCGCGTTCCCGGCCTGGCGTTGACACCCCTCCCGATGCCTCCCTAGCGTTCCGGGTCGTTCCAGTCCCGCTTTCCGGGGCACCTCTCTCACCGCCTTCCAGGTTCCTGCGGTACGGGTTCCTGCGGTGCCCCTGCCACCGCGCGACGACGCCGGTGGACCGCCACGGACATCGGAGTCCCCATGCCTGGACGCCCAGCCGCCATCCCGCTCCTCCCGCCGCGACCGGCGGCCCCCGGAGGACGCCGACGTGCCTGGCCGGTGCTCGCCGCCGTCGGTGCCGGCCTGCTCGTCACGGGCCTCGCGAGCCCGGCCGGGGCGGCCGTGGGTGGCGCGACCACGACCGTGGAGCCCTTCGGCACCACGCCCGACGGGACGGCCGTGGAGCGCTGGACCCTCGCCAACGGTGGGATGACGGTCCGGGTGCTGACCTACGGCGGCGTCATCCAGACGCTGGAGGTCCCCGACGCCGACGGCGAGGTCGAGAACGTCGTCCTGGGCTTCGCCGACCTCGCCGGCTACGTCAGCGACGACGACCCGTACTTCGGCTCGCTGATCGGCCGCTACGGCAACCGCATCGCCGGCGGCAGCTTCACCCTCGACGGCACGGTCCACCAGCTCCCGCTCAACGACGGCCCGAACACCCTGCACGGCGGCCCGCAGGGCTTCGACGACCAGGTCTGGGAGGCCGCCGACGTCGGGGACGACGACGTCGCGGCCCTGGAGCTGCGGCTGGTCAGCCCGGACGGCGACCAGGGCTTCCCGGGCACCCTCACCACGACCGTCACGTACTCCCTCGACGCGGAGTCGCGCCTCACCGTCCACTACGAGGCCACCACCGACGCGCCGACCGTCGTGAACCTCACCCAGCACACCTACTGGAACCTGGCCGGGGAGGGGTCCGGGTCGATCTACGGCCACGAGCTGCAGATGGACGCCGACGGGTACACCCCCGTCGACGAGACGCTCATCCCGACCGGTGAGATCGCCCCGGTGGACGGCACCCCGTTCGACTTCCGCGAGGCCACCCCCGTCGGTGAGCGCATCCGCCAGGACGACCAGCAGCTGCTCTACGGGCAGGGCTACGACCACAACTGGGCGCTGAACCGGGAGGACGACGGCGCCCGGGAGGGCTCCGACAGCGAGGACGCCCTGGAGCAGGCCGCCGTGCTGCGCGACCCGGACAGCGGGCGGACCCTCACCATCTCCACGACGGAGCCCGGGCTGCAGTTCTACTCGGGCAACTTCCTGAATGGCACGCTCGTGGGGACCGGCGGCACCGTCTACCGCCAGGGTGACGGCCTGGCGCTGGAGACCCAGCACTTCCCCGACTCCCCGAACCAGCCGGAGTTCCCGTCGACGGAGCTGCGCCCGGGCGAGACGTACGACAGCACCACCGTCTTCGAGCTCTCCTCCTGAGCCCGTGCACCGTCCGCGGAGATGCGCCGTGCATCTCCGCGGACGTGCACGTCAGGCCGTTGTCGTGACTGGTCCGTGACGAGTTGTGATGGCGAGCCGGAGGACCCCGACCCGCCCGGCACCCGCGCCACGGGACGCGCCGGTTCCCCTCCCTACGGTGTCGTCGGGGTCGTGTGTGGAGGCCCGGGGCGAACGACGAGAGGCGGGCGGAACGCTGATGAGGACCACCCTGCAGACGCTGGCGGCCGAGGGACACCGGGGCGGGATCGACGTCCGGGTGAGCCTGCGCAGCGACGCGGGGTCGGGGGAGCAGTCCTTCGACGGCGCCTGGTTCCCACGCAGCCGTGACCTCGCCGTCGAGCTGCCGGAGCTGATCGCGGCCCTGGACAAGCGGGGACTGCGCGTCGAGCGGTTCACCTATCCGCTGGACGCCTGGTCGCCGGCGCCGCGCAAGGTCGTCGTGGGTGGCCGGGTGGTGCGCACCGGCGGGTTCCGCAGCATGGACCCCGGCGTCGTCTGCCTGGCCTGGGACGGCGGCACCCGGCGGGCCGACCTGCTCGTCGTCCCGCCGGAGACCGACGTCATCACCGGGGCCCGGGCGCTGCGGCTGTGCACCCGCCGCGGCCTGCCGCGTTCGCCGCAGATGGTGCTGGCCGCGGCGCGGTCCACGCCGCTGCCGCAGGTGCCCGGCCTGCCCTTCACCCGGGCGGTGTGACGAAGAGCCCCTCTGCCCGCGGCCGGGTGCGGCTACGCCGACCGTGAACCCACTGGACGGCGGGGAGCGGCTGGGCTGGGCTGAGGGCATGCGACTGCTCGTCCTCGGCGGCACCCACTTCCTCGGCCGGCACGTGGCCACGGCCGCCCTCGACCGTGGTCACGAGGTGGCGACCTTCACCCGGGGCGTGTCCGGCGAGCCCCCGGGCGGCGTCCGCGTGCTGCACGGCGACCGCGACGATCCCGCGGCCCTGCCCGCCGCGCTCGACGGCTGGGTGCCGGACCTCGTCGTCGACACCTCCTGCCAGACCCGGGCCGCGGCCCGCAACGCCGCCACGGCCCTGTCCGCAGCCGGCGGCCGTGCCGTCCGGGGCTACGCGTTCGTCAGCAGCCTCAACGCCTACGCCAACTGGCCGCCGGGTCCGATCGGTCCCGAGGACGGCGAACCCACCTGGATGACGGACGACGACGAGTACGGCCCGGTCAAGGCCGGCGCCGAGCGGGTGCTGGGCGCGGCCTTCCCCGGCCGGTTCCTGACCGCGCGGGCCGGCCTGATCGTGGGCCCCCACGACCGCGTGGACCGGCTGGGCTGGTGGCTGCGACGCATCGCGCGCGGCGGACGGGTCGTCGTCCCCGACGCGCTCGACCAGCCGATCGCCGCCGTCGACGCGCGCGACCTCGCCGGCTGGCTGGTGACCATGGCCGAACAGGGGACGTCGGGGGCGGTCAACGCCACCGGTCCGACCGGGATGACCACCCTCGGCGGCCTGCTCGACCTGTGCCGCCAGGTGACCGGCGCGGACGCGGAGTGGGTGGCCGTCCCGGAGGCCGACCTGGTCGCCGCGGGCGTCGAGCCGTGGCTGCACCTGCCCCTGTGGCTGCCCGCCGAGGTCGCCCGCACCGCCTGGGACGTCGACACGACCCGGGCCCGGCAGCTCGGGCTCCCGAGCCGGCCGCTCGCGGACACCGTCGCCGACACCTGGGCCTGGCTCCAGTCCGCCGGCGAGCTCCCGCCACCCCCGCACGGTCTGCCCCGACCGGGGCTGCCCGCCGACTCGGAGGCCGCGCTGCTCGCCGGCCGCTGACCCGGCCACCACGAGAGGCCCCGCCCGGCGTGTGCCGGGCGGGGCCTCTCGGTGGGGATCCCTCTCAGTCGCGCGGTGCGCTCGGGCGACCCGCCGCGATGTCGCGGGTGAGGTCCGCCGCGTCCGCGGCGTCGGCCGGCAGCCCGATCTCGTCGTGCACGTGCACCGCGTCGGCGGCCAGCGCGTCGGCCGACTCCAGCGCGCGGTCCTTGCGGTACTCGCGGAAGGAGTGGACGACCGCCGCGGCCCAGATCAGGTACAGCACCGCGTAGACCGCGTAGCGGACCGGCTCCGAGGCGTCGATCCAGTCGCTCTTGAGCAGGGTGCGGGTGTTGGTCAGCACGATCACGCCGCCGACCAGGGAGCCGAGCATCCGCGGCGGCACGTGGCGGACCAGCCAGGCGGCGATCGGAGCGGCGATCAGGCCGCCGATCAGCAGGGCGAGCACCCAGCCGGCGTCGATGCCCTGCGAGCCGAGGGCGAAGAGGAAGCCGAGGCTGGCGGCCAGCGCGACGAGGAACTCGGAGGTGTCGATCGACCCGATCACCTTGCGCGGCTCCATGCGGCCGCTGGCCAGGATCGCCGGGGTGCCGACCGGCCCCCAGCCGCCGCCGCCGGTGGCGTCGACGAAGCCGGCCACCAGGCCCAGCGGGCCGAGGAAGCGCTTGCGCATCGGCTTGCCGAGGTGCCGGCGATCGACCCCGCGGAGGGTGAAGCGCACCAGCAGGTAGACACCGAGGCTGAGCAGGATCAGCGACATCACCGGGGCGGCGACCTCGGTGGACAGGTTGGAGAGCACCGTCGCGCCGAGGAAGGCGCCCACGGCACCGGGGACGCCGATCTTGGCGACGACCTTCCAGTCGACGTTGCCGAACTTCCAGTGCGAGAGACCCGACGCGAGCGTCGTCCCGATCTCCGCGAGGTGGATGGTGGCCGATGCGGCCGCCGGGTTGGTGCCGATCGCGAGCAGCAGGGTCGTGGAGGTGACGCCGTAGGCCATGCCGAGGCTGCCGTCCACGAGCTGCGCACCGAGGCCCACGAGGGCGAGCAGGACGAGGGTCTTCACTGGGGGGCTCCGGATCCGGGGAGGTCCGCGGGCGCGCAGCAGGGCGCGGCACGGCGCGGGACGAGCGTGGAGGGGTGCGCGTGAGCGCGGGGGTCAGCAGCCCGGACAGCGGGCGGTGCAGACGCGCAGCAGGTCGACGTGGATCCGCCCCACCAGGAGCACCGTCGTCGCCGCCACGAGTGCTATGTCTACCAGATCGGTCGAGATATGCGAACGCCGTCCCACGGTGCGGGATCAGGTTCGCAGGACGTCGTCGCGGATCGTGGCCAGGGACACCGCGGCGCCCACCACGAACAGCCCGGCGCAGGCCAGCATCGCGGTCCGGTAGCCGGCGGCGAACACCTCCGGCCGGGCGTAGTCCGCGCCGGAGAGCCCGACGGCCACGGGCAGCGTCGCGACGGCGAGCAGCTGCGCGGCACGGGCCACGGCGTTGTTCACCCCGCTGGCGACGCCGGCCAGCGCGTCCGGGGCGGCGGCGAGCACCGTGGCGGTCAGCGGCGCCACCGTCGTCGCCATGCCCAGCCCCTGCAGCAGCGACCCGGGCAGCACCGCGGTGAGGTAGGCCGATCCGGCGTCCACCCCGGCCAGCCACGCCGTCCCCGCCGCGGTCAGCAGGGGCCCGACCGTCATCGGCAGTCGCGGACCGGTCCGCATGGCCAGCGAGCCCGCCGCCGGCGACAGCAGCGTGATGAGTGCGATGGAGGGCAGCATGGCCGCACCCGCCGCGGCGGCGTCGTAGCCGAGCACGAGCTGCAGCTGCAGGACCAGGAACAGCGACGAGCCGCCCAGCCCCCCGTAGACGGCGAACGTGGCGAGGTTGGCGCCGGTGAACTGCCGCTCGGCGAACAGCGACGGCGGCAGCAGCGGATGGCGCGCCCGCCGCTCGCGGACGACGAAACCGGCGCCGGCGACGACCCCGAGGACGCCGGCCGCGACGACGTCGGGCCGGCCCGGCTGCTCGCCGGCGGCGATGAGGGCGTGGGTGACCGCGCCCAGCGCCAGGGCGCCGAGCGCGGCACCCGGGACGTCGAAGCGCCCGCGGTGGCTCTCGTCACGGCTCTCCGGGACGTGCCGGCCGGCCACCAGGAGGACCGCCGCGGCCACCGGGACGTTGAGCAGGAACACCAGCCGCCAGCTGGCCGCGTCGACCAGCAGCCCGCCCAGGAAGGGGCCGACCAGGCCGGCGATCCCGGCGAACGCCGACCACAGCCCGATCGCGCGGGCCCGGTCCGCGGGGCGGAAGGAGGCCTGGACGAGGGCCAGGCTGCCCGGGGTGAGCAGCGCGCCGCCGACGCCCTGCAGCACCCGGGCGGCCACCAGCTGGCCGGGGGAGGCGGCCAGCCCGCAGACCAGCGAGGCGGCGGCGAACCAGCCCACCCCCACCAGGAACACCCGGCGGCGGCCGTAGCGGTCCCCGAGCGCCCCGCCGAGCAGGACGAGCGCGGCCAGCGCCAGCGTGTACCCGGTCACGGTCCACTGCAGCTCGGCCAGGGAGGCGCCGAGTTCCCGCCCGATCGCCGGGAGGGCGACGGTGACCGCGGTGGCGTCGAGGAACGCCATGCCGGAGGCCAGGACGGTGGCCAGGAGCAGCCACCGGCCGCGGGCCGACCCCAGGTGGACCGGCTGCGCCACCGGGCTGCCGGCCACCGCGGTCAGCCGATGATGCTGTGCGTGAGGACGTAGGCCAGGGCCGCCACCAGGCCGGCCGCGGGCAGGGTGACCACCCACGCGATCACGATGCTGCCGGCGACGCCCCAGCGGACCGCCGACAGCCGCCGGGTGGCGCCCACGCCCATGATCGAGGTCGTGGTGATGTGCGTCGTGGAGACCGGCACCGCGAACACCGTCGCGGTGGTCACCATGACCCCGGAGGCCACCGTCTGGGCGGAGAACCCGCCGGCCGGGGTCAGCTGGATGATCCGGCGTCCCAGCGTCCGCATGATGCGGAAGCCGCCGGCGTAGGTGCCCGCGCTCAAGGCCAGGGCGGCGGACAGGACCACCCACAGGGGGACGTCGAAGGAGTCGATCTCCCCGGCGGTGACCAGCGCGAGCGTGATGATGCCCATCGTCTTCTGGGCGTCCTGCAGGCCGTGGCCGAGGGCCATGGTCGCCGAGCTGACGATCTGGGCGTACCGGAAGCCCCGGTTGGCGCGGGTGACGTTGGCGCTGTGGAAGGTCCACAGGATGGCGAGCATGAACAGGTAGCCCAGGCCGAACCCGACCAGCGGCGAGACCACCATCGGGATGATGACCTTGTCGAGCACGCCCATCCACTGCACGGTGTGCGCGGCCGCGACCGCCGCCCCCACCAGTCCGCCGATCAGCGCGTGCGAGGAGGAGGACGGCAGACCGAACCACCAGGTGATGAGGTTCCAGACGATCGCGCCGATCAGGGCAGCGAAGACGATCTGCAACCCGTCGGAGCCCTCGGGCGGGTCGATGATGCCCGCGCCGACGGTCTTGGCCACCTCGGTGGACAGCAGGGCTCCGACGAGGTTCATCACCGCCGCGAGGGCGAGCGCCACCCGCGGCGTGAGCGCCTTGGTCGAGACGGCGACCGCGATCGCGTTGGCCGCGTCGTGGAAGCCGTTGGTGTAGTCGAAGGCGAGGGCGACCAGGACGATGATGATCAGGGCGACGAACGTCGCGTCCATGCCGGGTCAGGACTCCTTGACGGTGATCGTCTCGACGACGTTCGCCACGTGCTCGAAGGCGTCGGCGGCCTCCTCCAGCTGGTCGGCCACCTCCTTGAGCTTGAGGATCTCCAGGGCGTCGAACTCGCCGCTGTAGAGCCGGGACAGCAGCCGCCGGTACAGCTTGTCGGCCTCGTTCTCGATCCGGTTGACCTCGATCCAGTACTCGGAGAGGTCCTTCATCGTGCGCAGCCGCGGCATGGCCTCGGCCGTGGTCTGCGCGGCCCGCTGCAGCAGCGCCGTCTGCTGGCTCATCTCGGCCGGCAGCGTACCCAGCCCGGTGAGGACCACCAGGTCGGCGGCGGCCTCGACGAAGTCCATGACGTCGTCGAGGTCACTGGCGAGGTTGTAGATGTCCTCGCGGTCGAACGGCGTGACGAAGCTGGAGTTCAGCTGCCGGAAGATCGCGTGGGTGGACTGGTCGCCGGCGTGCTCGAGCTCACGCAGCCGCTCGGCGAGCTCCTCCCGGCGGGCGTGGTCGTGGATGAACTCGCTCAGGACGTCGGTGGCCGCCACGAGGTTCTCCGCCGAGGCGGTGAACAACGGGTAGAAGCTGTTGTCCTTGGGCGTCAGGCTGAAGGGCACGCGTGGCTCCCGGTCGGTGGAGAGTGTCCGGTCGCCCGCCGCCTGGCAGCGGTCGCACGGCCGTCGGGCAGCATAGGTGCCCGTTCACACCGGCTTCACCCGGACGTCATCCGTATACGGCGTCGGTTGCCTCACTCCCGAGCGCGTCGACGAGGTCGGCGCGCGCCCGGGCGACCCGGGACCGGATGGTGCCGACCGGGCAACCGGCCACCTCCGCGGCCTCGGCGTAGGGCAGCCCGAGCAGCTGGGTGAGCACGAACGCCTCCCGCCGGTCCGGCGCGAGCCGCGCCAGCAGGTCGTTGACGACGGCGCCCTCGCCCACCCGGTCGGCGGCCTCGCGGGGGTCCAGGGCCTCCAGGTCGGCGTCGTCCCGCACGAGCGTGAGCCGCCGGCGCCGGCGCGAGCGCACCGCGTCGGCGCAGACGCGGCGGGCGATGGACAGCAGCCAGGTGCGCAGCGAGGACCGGCCCTCGAACCGGTGCAGCGCACCGAAGGCCCGCAGGTAGGTCTCCTGGGTCAGGTCGTCGGCGGACTGCCGGTCGCCGAGCGCGGCGCACAGCCGCCAGACGTCGGACTGGGTGGCGCGCACCAGCGCCGCCGCAGCGAGGGGGTCGCCGTCGACGGCGGCGACCGCCAGCCGGTCCAGATCGTCCACGCCTGTCATCCTCCCGGGAGCCGCCGTCCGGGCCGATCCCGAAAGTGGGGGAACCAACCGCACCTGCGCGACGACTACCCCATCATGCAGTGCACCCCCTACCGCGAGGCGCTCTCCGCCCGGCTGGACGGCGAGTCGGCCGCCCTGCCCGCCGCGGAGCTCGACGAGCACCTCGCCGGCTGCGCCGGCTGTGCCGGGTGGGCCCGCCAGGCCGAGCTGGTCACCCGCCGCGCCCGCCTGGCGCCCGCCCCGCCGGTGCCCGACCTCACCGCCGCCGTCCTGGCGGCGCTGCCCCGCGAGCTGCCGGGCGCCGTGGCGGCCGCCCGCGCGCGGCTGGCCGCCACCGCGCTGCGGCTGGCGCTGCTGGCCGTGGGGGTCGCCCAGGCCGCGTTCGCCTGGCCCTCGCTGACCACCGGCACCGCGGCCATGAGCGCCCCGGTGCACGTGGCGCACGAGACCGGCGCCTGGAACCTCGGCGTCGCGGCGGCGTTCCTCGCCGTCGCCGCCGCCCCGCGCCTGGCCGCCGGCGCCCTGCCGTTCCTCGGCACCTTCGCCGCCCTGCTCACCGCCCTGACCGTCGCCGACCTGCGGGCGGGGCACGTGCACGCCGACCGTGCCGTCGTCCACCTGCTGGTGCTCGTGGGCGTGGCCCTGGTCGCGACCGTCGCCTGGCGCGGCCGGCGCCGCCGCCCGGTGCCGGCCGTCGCCCGCGAGCGGGTGCCCGCGTGACCGCGCCGGCGAGCTCCCGGGGGCGGGCCGGCGCCCGCCGGTCCCCGGCGGCGCCGCTGCTCCTCCTCGCGCTGCTCGGGGCGTGGCTGGGGGCGGGGGTGCTCGCCGCGCCGCCCGCCGCCGCGCACGCGGAGCTGGTGACCACCGCGCCGGGGGAGGGCGCTCGCCTCGAGCAGGCGCCCCCGGAGGTGACGCTCACCTTCAGCGAGGGCGTGTCCCTCGGTGCCGGATACGCCCGGGTGCTCGACGCGGCGGGGGAGCGGGTCGACGCCGGCGCCGCCACCGTCGAGGGCGACACGGTGGTCGTCCCGCTGCGCAGCGGCCTGACCGACGACGGCTACCTGGTCACCTACCGGGTGGTCTCGGCCGACTCGCACCCGATCTCGGGGGCCTTCTCCTTCGTCGTCGGCGACGGCGAGCTCCTCGCCGCCGGTGCCGGCGACGAGGCCGCCGGCACCGACCCGGTGGTCGCCGTCCTGCTGCCGCTGGCCCGCTGGCTCGGCTACGCCGGTCTCGCCCTCGGCCTCGGCGTGCCGGTCCTCCTGCTGGCCGGCTGGCCCGCCGGCTGGGCGTCGCCCCGGCTGCGCGGACTGGTCACCAGGGGGCTGGCCGCGGTCGCCGGCGGCGCCGTCCTCAGCTTCCTGCTGCAGGGGCCCTACTCCGCCGGGAGCGGCGTGCGGTCGGTGGCCGACCCGGCGCTGCTGGGCGCCACCGCGTCCTCGGCCAACGGGGTCACGCTCCTGGTGCGGGCGGCGCTCGCCCTCGCCCTGCTGGCGCTGCTGCGGCCGGTGTGGCGGCGCGGGACACCGCCGGCGCCGGCGGTGCTGGCCGGGGGCGGCGCCCTGGCCGCCGGGCTGGTGCTCGCCACCGCGGCCGTCGGGCACCCGGTGGCGGGAGCCTGGCCGGTGCTGGCGGTGGCCGCCGCCGCCGTGCACGTCGCGGCGATGGCGGTGTGGCTGGGCGGCCTCGTGGGCCTGCTCGCCGGCGTCCTCCGCGAGGACGCCCCGGCGGCCGACCTCGCCGCCGCCCTGCCCCCCTTCTCCCGGCTGGCCGCGGGTTCGGTGACCGCGCTGGTCGTCACCGGCGTCGTGCAGGGGGTGCGGGAGGTCGGTTCACCCGTCGCCCTGGTGACGACGACCTACGGCTGGGTGCTGCTGGCCAAGCTGGCCCTGGTGCTGCTCCTGCTCGCCGCCTCCGGCATCTCACGGGTGTGGGTGCAGCAGCACCTCGGGGTGTCCCGCCCGCGTCCCGCGGGTCGGCGCCGGGTGACCGCGCACGCCTTCGCCGCCGCCGCCGGTCCCGGCGGCGGCGACCCCACGACCCACCCGGCCGTGGCGACGGCCGCCGGTGCCCGCGCCGAGGTGCAGGCCCGTGCCGCGGCGGCGGAGCGCTCGTCGCTGCGCCGCTCCGTGCTGGCCGAGCTGGGGATCGGCCTGGTCGTCGTCGCGCTGTCGTCGGTGCTCGTGGGCACCCCGCCGGCCCGGGCGGAGGTGAGCCGGCCGGTCGACGTGACCCTGCCGCTGGAGTCCACGGCCGGGACCGACGGGAGCGTGCAGGTGTCGGTCGACCCGGCCACGACCGGGCCCAACACCCTGCACGTCTACTACTTCGACGACACCGGGCAGCTGGCCCAGCCGGTCGACATCCGGGTGACGCTCACCGAGCCGAGCCAGGAGATCGGGCCGATCGACGTCGACCTCGAACCGGCCGGGCCCGGCCACTACGTCGGTGACGGGATGGCCATCCCCGGCGCCGGTACCTGGACCCTCGCGGTGACGATCCGCCTCGACGAGTTCACCGCCAGCACGGCCAGCACCACCCTCGCCGTCCGCTGACCCGCGCACCGCCCCGACCCGACAGGAGAACCGTGTCCACAACCCTGCCCCGCCCGCTCGCCCGGCTGGGAGTCGTCGTCCTGGCCGTGCTCGTGGCGCTGGCCGCCACCGTCGCGGGCCCCACCACGGCCTCGGCGCACGTCACGGTGTCATCCGCCGACGGCGCCCCCGGTGGGTTCGGCAAGCTGGTCTTCCGGGTGCCCAACGAGAGCGACACGGCCAGCACCGTGGCGCTGCGCATCTCCATCCCGGAGGAGGCGGCGATGGCCTCGCTGCGCACCCAGCCCCTGCCCGGCTGGACGGTGACCCTGACCCGCTCGGACCTCGCCACGCCGCTGGACAACCACGGCCAGCAGGTCACCTCCTACGTGTCGGTCGTCGAGTTCCGCGCCGAGGACGGCGGCGGCATCCGGCCGGGGGAGTTCCAGGAGTTCGCCCTCTCCGGCGGGCCGTTCCCCGAGGCGGACGCGCTGACCCTCCCGGCCGTGCAGACCTACAGCGACGGCACCGAGGCGGCCTGGATCGAGCCGACCGTCGACGGCCAGCCCGAGCCCGAGCGGCCCGCGCCGGTGCTCTCGCTGGCCGCCTCCCCGGCAGGGGAGGGTGCGTCGGCCGAGGGTGGCGCGGTCGCGACCGACACCGCCGCCTCCGGCGAGGCGGTCGCGGACGAGGGTTCCGGCACGGGCACCGTCGCGCTCGTCTTGTCGATCGTCGCCCTGCTGCTCGGCATCGTCGGCGTCGCCCTCGGGTGGCGTGCCGGGCGTCGTACCGTGTCCTCGTGACGCCGCACCGCCGCAGCCGCCTGGCCGCCCTGGTCGCCGCGGCCGGGATCCTGCTGGCCGGCTGCGGCGAGGGTGGGACCGCCGACGACGGCGAGGGCCACGACCACGCGGGGAGCGCCGCCGTCGTCGAGGGCCCGGAGGACCGCTTCGCCGGCGTCGACCTGCCCGATCCCTACCAGCGGCCGTCGTTCACCCTGACCGACACCAGCGGGGCGGCCTACGACTTCGCGGCCGCCACCGCCGGCACCCCGACGCTGCTGTTCTTCGGCTACACCAACTGCCCGGACATCTGCCCGACCACGATGGCCGACGTCGCCGTCGCGCTGCGCGGCCTGGACCGCGCGCTGGCCGAGCAGGTGCAGGTGGTCTTCGTCACCACCGACCCGGCGTTCGACACCCCGGAGGTCCTGGCGGAGTACCTGGGCCGCTTCGACGCCGACCTGCCCAACCGCTTCACCGGCCTGACCGGCGAGCAGTCCGCGATCGACCAGGCGCAGCTGGCGGCGGGCGTGCCGCTGGCCGAGGACTCCGGCCGGCTGCACTCCTCGCTGCTGCTGCTGTACGGCGCCGACGACCTCGCGCACGTCGCGTTCAACGGCGGGAACACCAGCCGGGACATCGCCGGCGACCTCACCCTGGTGGCCGGGGCGTGACCCGGCGGCTGTCCGCCCGCGCGCTCGTCGTCCTCCTCGGGACGCTGGCGACCCTGCTGGTCGCCGGGCCGGCCGTCGCCCACGTCGGCGGTGGCGCGGCGGGCAGCGACTTCGACGGCCGGGTCCTCGCGGTGCAACCGGAGCTGCCCGGCGTCTCGGTGCGGGTGCTGTCCTTCGGCGACGAGTTCGAGGTGGTCAACGGCACCGCCGTCGACGTCGAGGTGCCCGGCTACTCCGACGAGCCGTACCTGCGGATCGGCCCGGACGGCGTCTGGCGCAACGCCCACAGCCCGGCCACCTACATCAACCTCGACCGGTACGGGCGCACCACACTGCCGGCGGGCGCCGACCCCGCCGCCGAGCCGGAGTGGGTGCAGGTCTCCACCGAGCCGGAGTACGTGTGGCACGACCACCGCACGCACTGGATGAGCGAGGACCTGCTGCCGCCGGCGGTGGCGGCCGACCCGACCCGGAAGCACCTGGTGTCGGAGTGGGTCGTGCCGATGGCGTACGACGGCAGCCCGGTGCAGGTGCGCGGCGAGCTGACCTGGAGCCCCCCACCCTCGCCGTGGGTGGTGTGGCCGCTGTACGCCGTCCTGGCGCTGGCCGCCGTCGCCGCCGGGCTGCTCGCCCGCGGCCCGCGACCGCTGGGCGCCCTGCTGCTCCTGGGCGGCGTCGCGGCGCTGTGGCACGCACTGGCCACCCCGGAGCCCCCGGCGAGCGTCTCGTCGCACGCCGGCGCCCTCGCCTCGGCCCTGCTGCCAGGCCTCACCGCCGTCGGGGTGGCCGTCCTCGGGTTCGTGGCCTCCCGCCGGGGTCGCGGGGCGATGACCGGCCTGCTGGCCGTCGTCCTCGGGTGGCTGCTGCTCGTGCAGGGGCTGCCCGACGTCGACGTCCTGTGGACCGCGCACGTGCTGTCGACCGGCCCCGCGCTGCCGGCCCGCGCCGCGGTCGCGGTGCTGGTCGCGCTCGGCGCCGGCTGCGTGCTCGGCGGAGTCGCCGCGGTCCGGCGGTTCCGGGAGCCGGAGGGCCCCCGACGCACGCAGTCACGCGCCGGGGAGCCCCAGCCCGTCGGCTAGTCTCCTCGCCCTTCCCCGGGGCACCGCCCCGGGCGTGCGAGGGGTGGGCCGGACGGGGTCCTCCCTCAGGCCGGGTCGGCGGGCACCGGGTGCAGGTGGGCCCGGGCGGCGAACAGCTCGTTGGCCCGCTCCAGGTCCGCCTCGAAGTCGACCTCGACGGCGGAGAAGCGGGAGATGTCCAGCGGCTTGACGCGCAGCCCCTCGGCCAGGATCGCCGTCTCGATGCCGCGCTCGAAGTAGTCCTGGGCGCTGCAGGCGGCGAGGTGCTCGATGAGCACCGGCTTGTCCGCCGCGGACACGTGGTTGATGCCCACCGCCTCGCCGAGGCCGCCGACGACGGTCTTGGACAGCTCGGCGATGCAGCCCTCGGCGTCGAGGGTGTACTTGACCTCCTCGTCGGCCACGCTGGAGGTGTCGACGCAGACGAAGCTCTCGTCGGCCCGCAGCGCGGGCAGGGCTGCCTCGAGCACCGCCGGGTCGAAGACGACGTCCCCGTTGAGCCACAGGACACCGCCGTCGCGGGTGGCCCGGAGCGCGCGCAACAGGCTCTGGGAGGTGTTGGTGACGGCGTAGTCGGGGTTGTAGGCGAACCGTACGTCCGGCACCGCCTGCATGACCCGCTTGGCCTTGAACCCGACGACGACGGTCACGTCGACCGTCGGCCCGAGGACGGTGCGCAGCCCGTCGAGCTGGCGCTGCAGGATGCTGCGCCCGTCGTGCAGCGGGGTGAGCGGCTTGGGCCAGGGCCGGCCCAGCCGGGTCCCCATGCCGGCGGCCAGGATCACGACCTGGACGGGCGCGGGCAGGCGGTCCGGGGCCGGGGCCGGGGGCAGCGTGGTGGTCAGGCCCCGGTGTGCGGTCGCGGCGCGTTCAGCGAGCACTGTCGTCCCCTCCTCGGGTCGTGGTGGTGGCTCCGGCGGACGGGTCCGACGGGAAGAGCAGGTCGAGGACGCGCTCGGTGGCGTGCCCGTCCTCCAGGTGGCAGAAGGTCTCGCGGAACCGGGCGTAGCGCTCCGCGTGCCGGGCGGTCACCGCGTCGAGGTCGGCGATCGCGTCGACCAGCTCCCGGCTGGTCGACAGCAGCGGACCCGGGGCGACGTCCTCCAGGTCGAAGTAGAACCCGCGCAGCTCGTCGCGGAAGTACGCCAGGTCGTAGGTGAAGAACAGCATCGGCCGGCCGGTGATGGCGAAGTCGAACATGGTCGAGGAGTAGTCGGTGACCATGGCGTCCGCGGCCGCGTAGAGCTCGCGGATGTCGGGGTGGCCGCAGACGTCGCGGACGGGCGAGCCGTCGACGACCTCCAGCCGGTCCATGACCATGTTGTGCAGCCGCAGCAGCAGGACGTGGTCGTCGCCGAGGCGGGCCGTGAAGTCCTCGAGGTCGACGGGGAACTCGAAGTCCTGTGGCCCGGTCTTGTTGAACACCAGGTCGTCGCGCCAGGTGGGGGTGTAGAGGACGACGGTCTGGTCGTCGGAGATCCCGAGGTCGGCCCGGACGGTGGCGCGGACCTCGTCGGCCTGCGGGCTGCTGAGCAGGTCGTTGCGGGGGTACCCCGTCTCGTGGACGGCGCCGGTGTACCCGAAGGCCCGGCGCAGCCGCGGGGTGCTCGCGGCGTTGGGCGACAGCAGCAGGTCCCACTTGGCGATGTCGTGCTCGAGGTAGGCCAGCCGGCCCTCCGGCGCCCACCGGACGTCGTTGTGGATCCGCTTGAGTGGGGTGCCGTGCCAGGTCTGCAGGTAGGTCGCCCCCGGCCGCTTCTCCCAGTCCAGGGGGATGTGGTCGTTGGAGACGACCAGGTCGGCATCCTCCAGTGCGGCGATCGACTCCGGGCTGCCGAAGGTCGTCGTCGCGACGTCGTCGGGGAAGCTGGCCCGGGTGTGCGGCGCGGACAGCCACGTGTGGGTGGCGTCGACGTCGCGGTCCAGCAGCGCCTCGTAGATGGCGCGCGGGCTGTCGGAGAAGTGGCCGCGGAAGGCCACGTAGACGATGTTCACCGGGCACCTGCGGTCGGGATCAGGCCGGTGGCGGTCCGGCGGGTCAGGACGGGGAGCAGCAGGTCGGCCAGCTCCCCCCAGGAGTCGACGACGACGAGCACGCCGGCGTTGGTGAGCGCGGCCGCCCGCTCCGCGCGCTCGGCCTCGGCGACGAAGAGCAGGTTGCCGACGGTGGGGCAGCCGGCCCGCACGGCGGACAGCGCCCCGGGCACGGAGTCCTCGACGGCCAGCCCCGCCTCGGGGGCGATGCCCAGCCGCTCGCAGGCGTGCAGGTAGACGGCGGGGTCGGGCTTGCTGGTCGGGACCGGCAGCGAGTCCTCCGCGCTGAAGCGGATCTCCGGCGGGATGAGGCCGGCCAGCCCGGTCGCGGTGAAGCAGGCGTCGAGCCGGGTGAGCGCGCTGGAGCTGACCGCGGCCAGCCGCAGGTGCGTCGACAGCGCGGTGAGCGCGTCGGTGGTGGGGGCGTGGGGCGTGAGGGTGGCGCCCAGGTGGGCGGTGACCGCGCGCTTCTCCTCGGCGACCCACGGCTCGACGTCGACGTCGGGCTGCCCGGCCTCGGCGGCGAGCCGGCGCGACGTCGTCCGGAAGTTCATGCCGGTGGTGGCCAGGCGCAGTTCCTCGGCGGTGAAGCGCAGGTCCACGCCGAGCTCGGCGAGAAAGCGGTTGGTCACCTCCGCGGAGGCGTCGAAGGCAGGTTCCTCGGAGGGGAACAGGTTGCCGTCGGCGTCGCAGAGCAGGGCCTCGAGGCGCGTGACGAGCGTCTCGGGGAGGGCAGGCATCGGGGGAGTTCCTCCAGGGGTCATCGGGGGAGGGGCAGGGGGAGGGCCGGGCCGGCGGCGAGGGCGGCGGCGATCGTCCGGTGGACGCCGTCGCGGTCCAGCTGCTCCAGCGCCGCGCCGAGGTCGGCGACGAACTCCGGGAGGTCCCCGAGGTCGCCGAACACCGGCCGGACGGCGAGCAGCGGCCGCGGGTCGCTGCCGCCGGCGAGGGCGAGCGCCTGGAGCTCCTCGGCGCGCGGGTCCTCCATCGGCAGCGGCCGGCCGGCGGGGTCGGCGCCGCGCAGGTACCGGCACCAGCCGGCGACGGCGAGGGTGAGCAGCCGGCGGGGCCGGCCCCCGGCCAGGGCTTGGCGCAGCGAGGGCAGCAGGTGGTGCGGCAGCTTGGTCGACCCGCGCCGGCACAGCCTCGGCAGCCCGTCGGCGATCGCCGGGTTGGCGAAGCGCTGTACCAGGGTGCGCTTGTACCCGGCGAGGTCCACGCCGTCGGGCGGCGGGAGCAGCGGGGTGACCTCGTCGTCCATCAGCCGGGTGACGTAGGCGACGAAGAGGGGGTCGGTCATCAGCTCGTCCATGCGGCCGTACCCGGCCAGGGACCCCAGGTAGCCCAGCGCCGAGTGGCTGGCGTTGAGCAGCCGGGTCTTCATCAGCTCGTGGTCCCCGACGTCCGTGACGAACCGGACTCCGACCTCGTCCAGCGGGGGACGGCCGTTGCTGAACGTGTCCTCGATGACCCACTGCGAGAACGGCTCGGTGATGACCGGCCAGCGGTCGTCGACGCCGTACCGCCGGGCGACCGCGGCCCGCTCCTCCGGGGAGGTCTGCGGGGTGATCCGGTCGACCATGCTGCTGGGGAAGGCGACGCGGTCGGTGATCCAGCGAGCGAGCACCTCGTCGCGGAGCCGGGCCAGCCCGACGACGGCGCGTCGGGTGGCGTCGCCGTTGCGGTGGACGTTGTCGCAGGAGACGACGGTGAAGGGTGCCAGGCCGGCCCGGCGGCGGCGGTCCAGCGCCTCGACGAGGTAGCCGAACACCGTGGTCGGGGCGTGCGGGTGGGCGAGGTCGCGGAGCACGTCGGCGTCGTCGGGGTCGAACTCGCCGGAGTGCGGATCCAGCCGGTAGCCGGCGCCGGTGATCGTGAGGGTCACCATCCGGGTGCGCGGGTCGGCCAGCCGGTCGACCACGGCTGCGGGCGCGTCCGGGGCGAAGAGGTAGTCGACCATGACCCCGACCACGCGGGCCCGCTCACCGTCGGGGCCGCGCTCGACGACGGTGTAGAGGTGGTCCTGCGGGGCGAGTGCCGCCTGCATGCCGCGGTGGCGCAGGCCGACGCCGACGACGCCCCACGCGTCGGAGATGCGCCGCTCGGCGACCTCGTCGAAGTAGAGCAGCTGGTGGGCGCGGGAGAAGCCGCCCACGCTGAGGTGCACCACGGCCGGCGTCAGGGCTGCGCGGTCGTAGGTGGGCACCGTGAGCCGGGCGCCGTGGCTGCGCAGGGTCTCCTGGCTGAGGGGCCGGATCTCGGGACGGTCGGCCGGCGGGACCGTCAGGGCGACGGGTGGCGTGTCCGGGCGGGGCAGTGCTCGCGGTGCGGGGGAGCGCTCCGGACTCGCCATGCAGCATCGGTCCTCTCTCGTGTGTGCGGTGCGGTCGCCCCCTCGCAGCAGTCCTGGTCCGTCGTCTCCGTCCCGCCGGTCGGTCGGCGGGCGGCAACAGGTGGTGCAGCGTCGATCATGACTACACGGCGGGAGCTTCCATGACCACTCGGCTGCTCAGGTTGCGACGGGGATCGCGAGGCATCCGAACGCGGACGGTTTCACGCCGGAGACCCGGAGTAGCCGGAACGCGCCGGTTCCAAACTCTCCCGTTCTTCCGCGCGGGCGACACCTCTGGTGTGTGGGAGACGACACAGCGGCGTGTTGTGCACGACGCGCCGTGCGGAGGGTCACGAACGAGTTACGGAGTGTTTGGATGGGTGTGACCCCATCGGGCCCAGCGACGGGCCTTCTCCCACGAGGCGGGTAGGTACATGGCCGCACGGCGACGCCTGACGAGCTCGACGGAGCCCTCCGCTCCCCCCTCCCGTCGAGCTCCCGGCGCCCCGGCCGCGGCCGTTCGCCGGCCGCTCTCGGGTCCGCGCCGCGCGCCGCTGTTGCTGGCCGCCCTGGTCGCGGGCGGGCTGGTCGCCGGGGTCACCGGGGTCACCGGTGCGCCCGACGCCGCGGCCGGTGCGACGTCGGTGCTGACGGCCCAGACCGACCTGCTCACCGCCGAGGAGGACGTCGAGCTGCTCCCGCAGGCCTCGATCTCCGTGGCCGAGGCCGAGGCCCGGCTGGACGAGGTCGCCGCCTCCCGGGCGGCACGCGCCGAGGCGGAGGCGGCCGCTGCCGAGGCGGCGCGCGAGGCGGCCCGGCCGCGAGCGGTGCTGCCGGTGGCCGGAGCCCGGCTGACCAGCACGTTCGCGGCCCGCTGGGGCACGTTCCACTACGGGATCGACCTCGCCGCACCGATGCGGACGCCGGAGTACGCAGCCGTCGACGGCGTCGTCCTGCGCGCCGGCTCCGCCAGCGGGTTCGGCCTCGCCGTGTACATCCTCCACGACAACGGCGACGTCACCGTCTACGGCCACATGGACAAGATCCTGGTCGAGCCCGGCCAGTACGTGGAGGCGGGGGAGACCATCGCCCTGCTGGGGAACCGCGGGCAGTCCACCGGTCCGCACCTGCACTTCGAGGTGCACAAGGGCGGCATCAACGGCAAGCGCATCGACCCGCTCCCGTGGCTGGCCGACCGCGGCGTCGACGTCTGACCCGTCCTCCGCGCGGCGTGGTGGGATGCCGGTCGTGGGAGCCGCCGCCGAGGACGCCAACCGGCGCCTGCTCCGTGCCCGCGACGCGATGGACCGCGCCTACGCCGAGCCGCTCGACGTCCCGACGCTGGCCCGTATCGCCCACATCTCCGAGGCGCACTTCATCTGCACCTTCCGGGCCGCCTTCGGGGAGACGCCCAACCGGTACCTGCAGCGGCGCCGGGTGGAGCGGGCGATGTTCCTGCTGCGCTCCACCGACCGCAGCGTGACCGACATCTGCATGGACGTCGGGTTCAGCAGTCTGGGCACCTTCAGCCGGGTGTTCCGGGACGTCGTGGGGGAGCCGCCCTCGCTGTACCGGCGGCGGGGGCCGATGCCGCTCGCCCCCTCCTGCTTCGCCATGGCGTGGTCGCGGCCGAGCAGTTTCGGAGAAGTGCGCGGGACGTGATCGTCTCTAGCGTCGTCCCCATGCTGACCGCGATCACCATCACCCAGATCTACGTCCCCGACCAGGACCAGGCGCTCGACTTCTACGTCGGCAAGCTCGGCTTCGAGGTCCAGTCCGACATGGACTTCGGTCCGATGCGCTGGCTGACCGTGAACCTGCCGGGCCAGCCCGACCGCGCCGTCCTCCTCGAGAAGCCCGGGCCGCCCTCGATGAGCGACGAGACCGCCGCGCAGGTGCGCGAGGCGATCAGCAAGGGCGTGGCCGGGGGGCACCTCTTCTTCGCCTGCGACGACGCCTACAAGACCCACGCCGAGCTGAGGGCGAAGGGCGTGGAGATCACCGAGGAGCCGGTCGACCAGCCGTACGGCATCGACTTCGGCCTGCGCGACCCGTTCGGCAACCACATCCGGATCGCTCAGATGAAGCAGGGCTGATCCCGGGAGGACGATGTAGGCGTCGTCACCCACCCCCTGCGCCGGGCGCCCGCCGCGGCCCTGTACAGTTGTCGACGGCTCGGACGCACCAGACCGGGTCGGTACGGGGCTGTGGCGCAGCTGGTAGCGCACCACACTGGCAGTGTGGGGGTCAGGGGTTCGAGTCCCCTCAGCTCCACCCAAGTGACCAGGCCGTTCTCCTTCTGGGGAGCGGCCTGAGTCGTCTCTGGTTGCAGTTGTGGTTGCAGTTTGCCCACCCTTACCTGGCAGCAGCAGGGCGCTCATCCGGTCGGCGGCTTCCCGCGCCAGCGCCGGCATGACGTGGCTGTAGATGTCCATCGTCGTGCGCATCTGCGCGTGGCCGAGCACCTCCATGACGACCCGGGGGTGCACCCCCTCGGACGGCAGCAGGGTCACCGCGGTGTGCCGCCCGTCGTGCAGGCGGAAACTGGAGGAAGTCGGCGGCGCTACAGGCCTCATCCAGTAGTCGCTCAGCCTCATTGGGCGAGAGAGTCGCCGGGCACGCCTGGCGGGATGGTGACGACTCGAGCCCGTCAATCTCCCGGGGACTGCCGCTCTGTTCGGCGCGTTCTCAGCACACGACTTGGCATGGGCGTGACACGCCCGAGCACGGGGGAGAGATACAGCAACGGGTACAGCAGCGCGTTCCGAACGGCGGCGAACAAGACCGGACGCCGACGGACATCCCGGGCCATTGACCTGCACTGATAGAACTGTGGGCGAACCGCAGGAAACCCCTCGAATGTGACTGGGGGGCAAGGGTTCGCAGGTTCACATCCTGTTAGCCCGACAGGACAGCCAGGGGCCGTTCCGGAGGAATTCAGAGCGGCTCCTGACCGCTTTCCGAGGTGGTCTGACCACCATCAGGTCACTCTTACTTGCAGAGGCCCGGTTGTTGCGCCCTCGGGCGGGGACATCACCCGAGCGTGCGCCGTCGGCAGCGCGACGCGGCTGCGCTGCGGCACCGCGCCGATCAGGCATCGGCCACTGGCCGACCGCTTGTATCAGTACAGGCGGGGCGGGCCGGAGCAGCACCGCCGTCCGGAGCCGCACGATGAACCTCCGCCGCAGCGCGATGCCGCACGATACTGTTCCGGTAACCAGGGGTTATGCCGCGCCCGGCTCAAGTTGCCCCCCCGCATCCAGCCCCGTTGTGTTCGGGGACGGCGCTGAGACGCGGCGCCTCGAGGGGAGCACAGCATGCCCGGTGTGTGGCTGGTCCAGGCGGCGGACGGCACGGAGGAGCGGATCGAGGCGGGGATGCTGGCCACCGAGGGCGGCGCGCTGGTCGCACTCTCCCTGGAGGGCGTTCTGACGCGAGCATGGGCGCCTGGGAGCTGGCAGACGGTGCGGCTCCTCAGCGGGATGGAGGCGCATCCGGCCGGCAAGGGTAACGACAGCGACGTTGTCGTCGGGCTCCGCATGGCCTGATGGAGGCCAGCGCCGGCGGTCGGGAGCCCGCCGAGGGCGCTCTGTGGCCGGGGTGCACGTCCGAGCTCTGGTGCGTCGCGATGAGGCTCACCGGGTCAACATGCCAAAGGCGCAGCTGAGGACTGAAGCGCCCGGTACTGGTGCCACCGTGGTGGCCAAAGCACTGCGTTCACCGCCGTTCGTGGGGGTTCCTTCCAGACATGACACGGGGCTGACCTGTAGGTATGTACTTTGGCGGATCCTGCGGAACCGCATCCAGCCGCCCTGCCAGTGTGGGGTCAGGGGTTCGAGTCCCCTCAGCTCCACCCGATCGACCAGGCCGTTCTCCCTCGGGGAGAGCGGCCTGAGTCGTCTCTCGTGCCAGCGTGGTGGCTACTGGAGCCATTCCGGTGGCAGCTCAGTCCCACAACGCACTTCCCATGTGGTCTGCCGCATCGCGGCCGAGGGCGGGCATCACGTGGCTGTAGGTGTCCGTCGTCGTTCGCATCTGTGCGTGGCCGAGCACCTCCATGACGACCCGCGGGTGCACGCCTTCGGACAGCAGCAGCGTCGCGGCGGTGTGCCGCCCGTCGTGGAGGCGGACCTCGCGTGCACCCGCCTCGTGCAGCAGGTCCTTCCATGCCTGCCAGTCAGTGACGGGGGAGTCGAGGACGTCGAGGTCCCAGAGGTCATGAGCTCATGGGGAACCGCCTCGTGACGTCCGCAGGCTCGACGACCTCTCCGCAGGCCTGGCACGAGACTTCGGGGATCAGGCGGTGCCCGCAGTCGTGCTCGAGGATCAGTGGCGGCCCGTCGGGACCGGCGAGGTGCTCGTCGCCCCACCTCAGCAAGGTCAGGACGACCGGGTAGAGCTCCCGGCCGGCGGCAGTGAGGTGGTACTCGAAGCGCTGCGGGTGGTCGCTGTACCGGCGACGCTGCAGGACGCCGGAGTCGACCAGGGTCCGCAGACGGGCGGTCAGCGTGTCCCGCGGTGCGCCGGTGCGCCGAACCATCTCGTCGAAGCGGCGGTTGCCCAGGAAGACCTCGCGGACGGCCAGCAGGGCCCACTTCTCGCCGACCACCTCGAGGGTGCGGGCGATGGAGCAGGCGCGGGGCTCCGTCGGTGCGGCCATGACGCCAGCGTACCGCGGTCAGTCCAGAATCTGGACGGACTCATCCGGACCAGCTACCGTGCATCCAGGATTCAAACTCACCCTGGGGGCAGTCATGGGGCTCGGTAAGCGCTCGTCTGCACCCGTGGCCCAGCCCGGGCCGAACGGAGGCACCGGGCCGATCGTGGCGGTACTGGCGATCGCGGTGTTCATGTCCGGCCTGGACCTGTTCATCGTCAACCTGGCCTTCCCGTCGATCGGGGAGGAGTTCGTCGGGGTGGGCCTGGGTGAGTTGTCGTGGGTCCTCAACGCGTACACGATCGTGTTCGCGGCTGTGCTGATCCCGGCCGGACGATGGGCGGACCAGGTGGGGCGCCGGCGGGCGCTGGTCGCGGGCCTTGCCGTGTTCACGGGCGGATCGCTCCTGTGCGGGCTGGCCCCGGGGGTGGGCTGGTTGGTGGCGGCGCGGATGGTGCAGGCGATCGGCGCGGGTGTGATGGTGCCGGCGTCGTTGTCCTTGTTGCTGGCCGTCGTCCCCGTGGCGCAGCGGGCTCGGGCGCTGGGATCGTGGTCGGCACTCGGCGCGCTGGGTGCCGCCCTGGGTCCGGTCATCGGTGGCGTACTGGTCGAGGTCGGCTGGCGCTGGGTGTTCTGGGTGAACCTGCCGGTGGGGGTCGTGGCGATCCTGCTCGCCCTGCGCCTGGTGCCCGAGAGTCGGGACGATGCACGGAGGGTTCGCCCCGATCTGCTCGGCGCACTGTTCCTGGCGCTCGCTGTCGGGTCGGTCGCCGGCGCCCTGGTCATGGCGCCGGAGTGGGGCTGGGCGTCGGCAGGCTTCGGAGGCCTGCTGCTGGCGGCGGCGCTGTGTACGGGAGCGCTGGTCCTCCGCTCGTCGCGCCACTCGGCGCCGGTGCTGGAGCCCGGCCTGTTCCGGTCCCGGGCGTTCGCGGGCGCCGGGGCGGCGTCGGTGCTCTACTACGCGGGCTTCGGCGCCTTCCTCCTCCACACGGTGCAGTTCCTCACCGAGGTCTGGCACTACTCGCCCTTGCAGGCGGGGCTGGCCATCGCCCCGGGGCCGCTGATGGTGCTGCCGTTCGCGAGGCTGATCGCGCCCCGATTGATCTCGCTCCTGGGTGGGGTCGGGCGCGTCGCCGCACTTGGTTGCGGGGTCGGCGCCGTGGCACAGCTGGTGTGGCTGATGCTGCTGCAGGCTGAGCCCGCCTATCTCACTCATCTGCTACCGGTTCAACTGCTCGGCGGCGCCGCGGTCGGGCTGGCGATCCCGTCGCTCCTGGGGGCGGGCAGCGTGGGGATGCCCGCGGCGCGCCTGGGCACCGGTAGCGGCGTGCTGAACATGGCCCGTCAGGTCGGCACGGTGCTCGGCGTGGCGGGGCTGGTGGCGGCCCTCGGTGCCCCGGCCGCAGATCCGCTGACCGGATTCCGGTACGGCATCCTCGTGATCATCACGCTCTTCGTCGCCGCAGGGGCAGTGTGCCTCGCGGTTCTGGCCCGGCCCGTCCCACCGACACCTGTCGCCGCGGCGCTCCAGCACGATCGACCGCGGGAGGCGGCATGAGATCCCCCGCAGAGTCGCTCTCCGACGCCTGGGGACAACCGCGATCGAGGACCGTCTCCTGGTGGGATCCGATGATCGGCGCCCGCGCGATGCGCAGCCTCAGCGGCCGGGAGTACCTGCAGGCGATGATCGACGGCCGGTTGCCGCCAGCGCCGATCGGCGGACTGATCGCCATGACCGCTGTCTCGGTGGGCGAGGGGACGGTTGAGTTCCGCTGCCGGCCGGACGAGTCGGCGTACAACCCCATCGGCGTGGTCCACGGCGGACTCGTGTGCACTCTCCTGGACTCCGTCGCCGGGTGCGCGGTCCACAGCACACTGCCCGCGGGCGTGGGCTTCACCAGCCTGGAGATCAAGGTCAGCTATCTGCGCCCCGTCCGGCAGGGAGAGGGCGAGCTGACCGCGATCGGGCGGGTCACCAAACCCGGACGACGAGCCGCCTTCGCCGACGGCGAGGTACGTGACGAGCACGGGAGGTTGATCGCCACCGCGTCCAGCACTTGCCTGGTCTTCCCACTCCCGGAGGAGTGAAGCAACGACAGCCGCTCACCTGCGTGGGCTACGGGCCAACGAGCCGACCGGCCACCCCGACGGCCGAGCCAGCCCGAAAGCCCGGCTGACGATGCGCCCAGCCACTGGCGCGCGGCGAGAGTCGGCGCGGCACTCGAGGAATTGATCCGCGCGTCGTGCGCGAGCGCGGACGCCCCGTTGGTGGTCGCGACGCTTGTCGCCGGTGGTCACGACGAGAAGTGCTCGAGCTCGGCGGCGCCGCCATTGGCATCGGTGGCCCCGCTGCGACCCCGGTCTCGTGGAGAAGATCCACGCCGGTCCCGTCGCTCGCAGATGATCGGGGGAACTGGCTGCGCTGCCCGGACCATCACGCGGCTCCGCGGTGGTGCCACGGTGGTGGCCAACTGGCGACGTTCGCGGTTGTCCGCAACTGTTCGCTGACGGCGGCATCCGCCCTTGACGTGCGGAAACGGACGGCGGCGGACGTTCGCGGACCCCCACCGGCCGCCCTGGCAGTGTGGGGGTCAGGGGTTCGAGTCCCCTCAGCTCCACTCCAAGTGACCAAGCCGTTCTCCTTCGGGAGGACGGCCTGAGTCGTCTCTGGTTGCAGCTTGCCGACCCTCACCTGCGAGCAGCACCGTGCCCGTGCGGTCGGCTGCCTCGCGGGCCAGCGCCGGCATGACGTGGCTGTAGACGTCCATCGTCGTGCGCATCTGGCTGTGACAGAGCACCTCCATGACCACTGGCGGGTGGACGTTCTCGCTGAGCCCGGCATCCGGCCGGCGCGGCGGAGACACGCCGGAGCCGTCTTGACGGGCCGATGTGGCCCGCCTCACTGTCTTGTCGGGAGGGTGGAGCCGTCGTGAGCGGCCACCAGAGCCGGGGACCGATCGACGCAGCCAGACGACCGGGACCGGCCTGCCGCTGGACGGCAGGAGAACCACCACACCTCATCGGTGGGGGCGAGGCAGCAGCCTGGACATCGAGGATCTCCGCGGAGGTCATGGGTTCGCGACCACAGAGTCTCGGCCCGCAGTGCCGGAGCGCTCACGGCGCACGTGCCGGTTACGCCGCTCCCAGCGTCGATCAGGGAGGGTCTGCAGTGGCAGTCAACGCAACGCCCCACGCAGGTACGGAGAACGCACGAGGGGGCGGCGAGTTCCTCGCCGACCTGAGCGACCCGACCGCCGGCAGGGTGGCCATGGCGAGAGAGCTCGCCTCGGAGAACGTGCGGATGATCGCCGACCCTGCGCCGCTCGGTCTCGGCTGCTTCGCGCTGACGACGTTCCTGTTGAGCCTGTTCAACGCAGGTCTGTTGCCGGCAGCCGGCGAGCCGATCGTCTTCGGCGTCGCACTCGCCTACGGCGGCGCGATCCAGGTGCTCGCCGGTATGTGGGAGTTCCGGAAGGGCAATGTCTTCGGCGCGACCGCTTTCACGTCCTACGGCGCCTTCTGGCTGTCGTTCTGGGCGTTTGTCACGTTCTACGCGGCCGACATCCCGGATGCCGGTGACCGGGCGACCGTGGTCGGCTGGTACCTCATCGGCTGGGGCATCTTCACGGTGATCATGTGGGTCGCCTCGTTGCGTACCACCGCGGTGCTGGCCCTGCTCTTCACGCTCCTCGCTGCGACGTTCTTCCTGCTGGGAATCGGGGATGTGGCGCCGAACGAGGCCCTGGTCACGCTTGGCGGCTATCTGGGCCTCGTGACCGCTGCCGTCGCCTGGTACGCCTGCCTTGCGGGGGTCAGTGCGTCCACCTTCGGACGCACGGTCCTGCCCAATCCGCCGCTGTACAAGCTGTGACCCTGTCCGGCGGTCATCTGACCGACGGCCGCCCTCCCACCGGGAGGGCGGCCCGAGTCGTCCGTGGTCGCGTGCTGGTGCCGGGCGACTACTTCATGGCGGCGATCTGGATCAGGTTGCCGCAGGTGTCGTCGAAGACCGCCGTGACCACCGGCCCGTAGTCGGTCGCGTCCTGGGTGAACTCCACGCCCAGCCCCTTCAGCCGCTCGACCTCGGCGTACACGTCGTCGACGGCGAACTGGGTGAACGGGATGCCGTCGGCGACCAGGGCTTCCTTGAACGGCCGCGCCGCCGGGTGGCCGTCGGGCTCCAGCAGCAGCTCGACGCCGTCCGGGGAGGCGGGGGAGACCACGGTGAGCCAGCGGGCCTCGCCGGCGGGCTCGTCGGTCTTCTTGATGAAGCCCAGCTTCTCGGTGTAGAAGGCCAGCGCCTTGGCCTGGTCGTCGACGAGCACGCTGGTGACGTTGATGCGGATCACGGGTCCGGTTCCTCTCGATCGATGGGCCACCGCTCGACGATCGACCGCAGCGGGCTGGTGTCGATGTGGTGGAACTTGTACCGGCCCTGTCGCCGGGTGTGCACCAGGCCGGCCTGTTCGAGCACCGCGAGGTGCTGCGAGATGGCCTGCCGCGAGGAGGCCAGGCCGTGCTTCATGGCCAGTCGGCCACAGATCTCGAACAGCGTCTGCCCGTCCCTGTCGGTCAGCTCGTCCAGGATGGTGCGGCGCGTCGCGTCACCGAGGGCCTTGAACAGATCGGGGTCCTCGGCCACGGGACAGTTGTAGGCAAGCGTTCACTTGCCTGTCAAGCCGCGGGCCCCTGCGCGAGGCTCCCGGAGCCGGGTGAGCGGTTCCCTGGCGTGGAGCCCTGACCGGTTCCGCCGGGGGGCCGAGATCGCCCACGAGTCCTCGCGCACCGGGGGCGGCGCGCCCGACTGGGCGACGACGGTGTTTCGTCGGTCCCGTTCCGCTGCCCGAGAGCGGTGGGCGGCGCTGGTTCGACCACATCCTCTCGGTGGCTTGCCGGACCGACGCCCCGGCGCGGTCCTGACCCACCGGTCGGAGGGTCAGGACCGCCGGAGGGGGATCGCCGGTGCGGGCCCGTGGGCCTCGGGCGCGACGGGGATGCGCCCGAGGCCCATGGGGTCGGCGTCCTCCCCGCGGTCGAGCACGTAGCAGGCGGCGATCACGGCGGCGCGGTCCTCGCGGATCCGCGCGACGATCTGGTCGACCGTCTCGAGGACGCAGTACCGGGCGCCGTCGGTCAGGTGGACGACGGTGTCCGGGTGGGCCTCGACCCGCTCGATGTGGTCGGGGTCGAGTCGGCAGAGATCACCGGTGCGGCGGGTGAGACCGATCATGGCGGTCCTCCTCCTGGGCGGGGCGTCGGACCCCGGCGGCGCCCGGGGGTTCGGGTGTCCTCCACGTCGTCGCGCCGCCGCCCACCCTTGACACCGCGGCCCCGGCCCGGCCCCCAAGGGGTGAGGTCTGCCGGCGGGGACGCCACGCCGGGAAACGGCGTGGTCACCTAGGTTCGGCGTCGTGTCCGACCTCGCTGCCCGCGCCCGCACCCTGCTCGACCTCCACTCGGCGCCGGAGGTCCTGGTGCTCGTGAACGTCTGGGACGTCGCATCGGCGACGGTCGTCGCGCAGTCCCCCGGGGTGCGGGCCCTGGCGACGGCCAGCCACGCGATCGCCGCGACCTTCGGCTACGAGGACGGCGAGCGCATCCCGCTCGACCTGCACCTGGACATGGCCGGGCGCATCGCCGCGGCGGTCGACCTCCCGGTGAGCATGGACATGGAGGCCGGGTACGGCGACCCGGGCGAGACCACCCGCCGCGCCATCGCGCTGGGCATCGTCGGCGGAAACCTGGAGGACGCGTCGCGGCCACTGGACCAGTCGGTCGCCGCCGTCGAGGCCGTCCTCGCCGCCGGCCGCTCCGCCGGCATCGACTTCGTCCTCAACGCCCGCACCGACGTGCTCCTGCACGCCGCGCCGGACGCCGACCGCAGCGCACTGGTGCAGGAGGCCGTCAGCCGCGGCCGCGCCTACCTCGACGCCGGCGCGCCGGTCGTCTTCGTCCCGGGTGTCGTGGACCGCGACGAGATCGCCGCGCTGGTCGACGGCCTGGGCCGTGGCCGGCTGTCGGTGCTGGCCGTGCCACGGTCGTCCCCGTCGGTGCGCGAGCTGCAGGACCTCGGCGTGGCGCGGGTGTCCACCGGCCCGTACCCGCAGCGGGTGGCCCTCACCGCGCTGCAGGACTGCGTCGCGGACCTGCTGAGCGGGGGCGTGCTGCCGCCGGGGACCCGCCGGCTGAGCTGACGCCCGTGGCCACCCCGTCGCAGCGGCTGGCATGGGCCGCGTCCGTCGTCGGGACGACGGCGGGGGAGCGGGTGCTCGAGGTCGGCTGCGGGCACGGCGTGCTCGCCGCGCTGCTCGCCGAGCGGGGAGCACAGGTGCTCGCGCTGGACCGCTCGCCGACGATGATCGCCGCCGCGGACCGCCGCAACCGGGCGGCGGTCGAGGCCGGCCGGGTGCGGCTGCAGGCGTCGACGCTCCTCGAGGCCGACCTCGGCGGCGGGCCGTTCGACGTCGTCGTCTCGTTCGACGTGCGCGCCTTCTGGGACGCCGGCGCGCCAACGACGTGGGGCGTCGTCGACCGGGTGCTCGCCCCCGGCGGCCGGGTCGTCGTGGCCTTCTCGCTGATGACCCCCGGCACGGAGCGTGCGGTGGTCGACGCGGTGACCCGGACCGCGGCCGACCGCGGCCTGGTCGTGCGCGCGGTCCACCGCGGCCGGACGGCGCCGATGGAGTCCGCCGCCGTGGAGCTCCGGCGCGCGCCCGACCGGTCGGGGCCGGCGGTGCCGGGCGGCTCCTGACCGCGGCTCATCCCAAGGGGGGAGTCGCCGCCGCGCAGCTCAAGGCCCCTCCCGGCGTTGTCGATCACCCGCTCAGGTGACGGGAGTGCCGTCGCCGCGATCGCTGATCGAGCGGAGGGAGAGGTCGTGGCCGAGCAGTCCGTGCTCGTCGTGGAGGACACCGAGGAGATCCGGGAACTGGTCTGCACGGTCCTGCGCAAGGCGGGGATGGACGTCCGGGCGGTGGGATCCGGCGCCGAGGCCATGGTCGAGATCCGGCGCGCGACGCCCGACGTCGTCGTCCTGGACCTGGGCCTCCCCGACGCCGACGGCACCGAGGTGTGCCGGCAGATCCGCGCCGAGAGCGAGTGCTACGTCCTCATGCTGACCGCGCGCGCCGAGGAGGTCGACCTGCTGATCGGCCTGGCCGTCGGCGCCGACGGGTACATGGCCAAGCCGTTCTCGCCCCGCGAACTGGTCGCCCGCGTCCAGGCCATGCTGCGCCGCCCCCGCGTCCCGGAGCCGCGCCCGGCCCCGGTCGAGGAGTCGGTGCTCAGGCTGGCCGAGCTCGAGGTCGACGAGGACAGCCGCGAGGTCCGTGTCGACGGCGCCGTGGTCGACCTGACCCGCACCGAGTTCGACCTCCTGGCCGCGCTGGCCTCCCGTCCGGGCCGGGTGCTGCAGCGGGAGACGCTGCTGCGCGAGGTCTGGCAGACCGACTGGGAGGGCAGCGTCCGCCTGGTCGAGGCGCACATGTCCAACCTCCGCCGCAAGCTGCAGGCCGCGGGGCTCAGTTCCCCCGAGATCCGCACGGTGCGGGGCGTCGGCTACCGCCTGGTGGCGTAGCCCCCGCACGACGCAGCGGGCCCGGACCTCCTCGAGGTCCGGGCCCGCTGCGCTGTGTGCTCAGCAGCGGAGTGACTTGGTGAGCGCGGAGGACGCCGTCCAGCGGTACGTGGTCACGGTGTCGATCGTCAGCTGGAGCTGCGTGCTGAGGTAGCTGGCGTCCGCATTGGCGCTCATCGACGTCGTGTCGGCGGACTGCATCATCGTGAACACGTAGCCGTTCCCGAGATGCGCCCTCATCTGGTACCCGGCCACCCGGTCCGACGGGCTGCGGTCCCAGGTCGCCGTCGCGTAGAGCTCGGTGTCCATGGTCGTCGTGGTCACGGTGACCTGTCCGGCCAGCGGACCGGGGGCCTCGGTCGAGCCCTCGCCCTCCTTGTTCTCGCGGCTGGCCTCCTTGGTCACGGTCGCGGGCATGGCGTACAGGAACGTCCGGCCCCCGGTCGAGTTGACCTGGTAGACGCGCTTGACCACGGTGGTCGTCGTCTCACACCGCGTGGCCACCTGGACGTTCCTGGGCGGCTGGACGGTGACGGTGCCGACCGTCGCCTGCACCGGTGCGGTCCTGTCGTCGAAGGCCGCGCCGGCGATCTGCGGCCCGCCGGCGAGCATCACCGCCGCGGCGGCGATCACGGTCAGGGTGCGGCGGATGACCATGGCCGGCTCCTCTCTCGCAGGGTGGTGCACCGGGCTCGCCGGGCGGGTGCGGTGCAGTGGGTGGGGCGTCGCGGTCGACTGTGCCGTGCCGGCCGCAGGTTCCCCGCTCGGGAAGCGCAAGAGCGGCGCAAGGTCCCGGACCAGCCGGCGCCGGTCAGCGGGCGGTGCTGGTGCGCTGCACGGCGGAGAACTCCAGCTTCAGCGTCGCGGTCTTGCCCTGGAAGGTGTTGTCCGCGCTGTTGGGCAGGGTGATCGTGTAGACGAGGTGGTCCGTGCCAGCGGGGTTGAGGCTGTTCGGGGCGTTCACCAGGAAGGTGCCGACCGCCGCGCCGCTGGGGGTGATCGCCCGCTCGCTGCCGTTGCCGCAGGTGAAGGTGGGGGCCTCGGTGCTGCCTCCCTGGGTCCACGGCACCGAGCAGGACCGCAGCACCAGCTGCAGGCCGTTGACCCTGTCGGTGGTCAGCACGCTGGAGACCGGGGCCGTCACGTTGAGGTTCACTGAGGACAGCGCGGCGTCACCGTCGTTGCGCAGGGTGACCGCGCGGGTCACCGTGTCGCCGGGGACCAGTCCGGCGGCGATGGCGGTGAGCGCGGTGGACTCGCTGAGGTTGATGTCGACCTTGCCCGACTGCACCTGGGTGGTGATCGGGGTGGTCGAGTCGGTGAAGGCGCCGAACGTGCCCAGGCCCGCGACGGCGGCGGCGGCGCCGATCACGCCGAGGGAGCCGACGACCTTGCGGGCGGTGGTGGCGGTGCGGGCCTTGGTGCTCATCTGCGGATCTCCTGTGTGGGGGCCGGAACGGGGTGTACCGGCGACACAGACGACGATCGGGCCCCAACCGCAGGGCACCCGCCCGTCAACCGCAAGGAACCCGCAAGATGCGGCGGCCCCGTAGCGGTCCCCGGGACAGCCCCTGTGGCGGCCCCGCGGCGGGACCGGCGCTGGGCGGGCCGGTCCGGTCAGGCGCCGGCCACCGCGCGCAGCTCGACGACGAGGTCGTGGGCGAGGAGGCCGCGCCGGGCGTCGGAGGCGATGGCCCGGCAGACGGCTGCGACCTCGGGGTACCCCAGCTGGGCGCTGGTCCCGGCGAGGGTGGTCGAGGCCCACGCCACGGCCGCGGTGTCCCCGGTCCGGGCCCCGGCGCTGATCGCGGTCAGCCGGTCGGGCAGGGCACTGACGTAGATCTCCTTCAGCCGGTCCCTCAGCTCGGCGTCCACGTCGTCCTCCGGGGACTCGGGGAGCCATGGCGCGGGGTTCGGGCCGGCGGGCGCGGCTGCGGGGTGCGCGGCCGCGCGCCGGCGCAGGTGGTCCAGCAGCAGGTCCGCGTCGACCGGCTTGGGCAGGCAGGCCAGGGCGCCGGCGGCGAGCGCGGCGCCCCGGTCCTCCGCGGTGGCCTCGCCGGTCACGACGAGGAGGCGGGCCCGGCAGCCGACCAGCCGGAGGCGGCGGAGCAGGGCCGGTCCCTCACCGGCGGAACCGGGGAGGTCGGTGACGACCAGGTCCAGCGGTTGCCGGCGGGCGAGGGCGAGCGCCCCGCGGC
Organism: Geodermatophilus sabuli; assembly: GCF_900215145.1. Taxonomy (GTDB): domain Bacteria; phylum Actinomycetota; class Actinomycetes; order Mycobacteriales; family Geodermatophilaceae; genus Geodermatophilus; species Geodermatophilus sabuli. The sequence continues at coordinate 93,843 of NZ_OBDO01000001.1, forward strand.
TGTCGGCGGCCTCCTGCACGGCCCAGCCGGTGAGCTCCAGCAGGCCGGCGATCCGGCTGCGGTCCGCGGGGTCGCGGTCGACGACGAGGGCGGTCAGCACGTGACGGGTCCTGGCTGCGGGGACTGCCCGGTCCGGCCGTGGGAGGTCGCCTGGTCTCCCCTCTCGTCGTGCTCGTCGGTGGTGGGACGCCAGATGGTGAGCAGGAGCCAGCCGGCGAGGAGGGTGGGGGCGCCGTAGACGAGCAGCTGGCTGACGGCGGGGGTGCGCAGGGCGGTGATGAGGTGACCGAGCTCGGGGATGACGGCCTGGACCTGGTAGGCGGTGTCGCCCTGCAGGACGGCGGTCCAGGGGTCGGGGTGGTCGTTGGCGTCGCCCTGGGTCTGCACGGTGACGGTGCCGTCGGGGGCGTGGTCGACGGCCAGGACGCGGTGGGTGACGACGCGGTGGTCGTCGATGGGGATGTGGTAGCTGATGATCATGCCGGCGGCGACGTCCTCGACGGCCAGTGGTGTGGTGAGGACGACGTCGCCGGGGTCGATGGCCGGGGCCATGGAGCCGGTGAGCATGGTCATGGTGCGGTAGCCGAAGACGTGCGGGCCGAGGGCGAGGACGGCGAAGGCCAGGACCGCGGTGGCGACCAGGGCCCGGACCAGCCAGCGGCCGGTGGCCGCGGCCACCGGCCGCAGGACGCGGGTGGCGGTGGTGCCGGTGGGCAGCGGGCGGGCTGCCCGGGGGGTGGTCAGGGGGAGGGCGGCGGTCATGGCGGGGTTCTCCGGTCAGCTCGGCGGGGCGGCGGTCAGCGGGCGGTGGCGGTGCGCTGCGTCGCGGAGAAGGTGAGGCTCAGCGCGGCCGACTGCTTCTGGAACTCGTTGCCGGCGCCGTGCGGCAGCGAGATGGTGAAGACCAGGTGGTCCTTGCCGCGGGGGTTGATGCTGGCGGGGTCGCTCAGCGGGAAGTTGTTGACCACCGGGCCCTCGCCGATGGTGCGCTGGGTGCCCGAGCAGGTGTAGGTCGGCGCGGCGGCGGTGCCGCCCTGGGTCCAGGCCACCGAGCAGGACTTCAGCGCCAGCTGCAGGCCGTTGGTCGTGTCGGTGGTCAGCACGCTGGCAGGCTTGGTGGAGGTGGTGACGGCCAGGTTCACCGAGGACAGCGCGGAGTCGCCGTCGTTGGACAGGGTGACCGCGCGGCTCATCGAGTCGCCGGGCAGGAAGTCGGTGGTGGTGACCGGGATGGAGGCACCAGCCTCGGCGAGGTTGATGTCGACGCTTCCGGCGGTGACCTGGGTGGTGATCGGCGTGGTGGAGTCGGTGAAGGCGCCGAAGGTGCCCAGGCCCGCGACGGCGGCGGCGGCGCCGATCACGCCGAGGGAGCCGACGACCTTGCGGGCGGTGGTGGCGGTGCGGGCCTTGGTGCTCATCTGCGGATCTCCTGTGTGGGGGCCGGAACGGGGTGTTCCGGCGACACGGACGACGATGGGGCCCCAACCGCAGGGCACCCGCCCGCCTCCCGCAAGAAAGCCGCAAGCAGTGGCGGCCCCGTTCCGGGCCGCCCCGAACCCGTGGGGAGTGGGCGACGCGGTCCCCTCCCGGGGAGGCTCGCGGAGCGCCGGCGGGCGCCGGCAGGTGGTTCAGCGGGGCAGCGTCAGCGTGAAGGTCGTGCCCCGTCCCTCGGCGCTGTCCAGCTCCAGGGTGCCGCCGTGGGCGGTGGTGATGGCCTTGGTGATCGCCAGGCCCAGGCCCACCCCCGGCACCGCGTTCCGGCGGGCGGTCGAGGCCCGGAAGAAGCGGGCGAACAGTTGCGCCTGCTCCCCGGCGGGGATGCCGATGCCGGTGTCGGTGACCGCCAGCCGGGCCACCGGGACGGCGTCCGGCTGCTCCTCGGGGACGACGGTGCCGTCCGCCGTCCGCCAGGCCGCGCGCAGGGTCAGGGTGACCCGGCCGCCGCGGGGGGTGAACTTGACGGCGTTGGCCACCAGGTTGTCGGAGGCCTGGCCGAGCCGGACGGCGTCCCCGCGGACCGGCAGGCCGCCGTCGGGCACGTCCACCACCAGCTCGACGCCCGCGGTGGCGGCGGTGACCCGGGCGGTCTCCTCCGCGGCACGGACCACCGCGGCCAGGTCGACGTCCTCCGGCTGGAGGCTGAACCGGCCGGCGTCCACCTGCGCGGTGAACAGCAGGTCGCCGACCAGGCGCAGCAACCGCTGGGCGTTGCGCTCCACGGTGCCGAGGTACTGCCGCTGCTCGTCGGTCAGGGGCTGGTCGGGGTCGTCCAGGACCAGCTCCAGGTAGCCGAGGATCGAGCTCAACGGCGTGCGCAGCTCGTGGCTGATCAGGCTCACGAACTGGTCCTTCATCCGCTCGGTGGCGCGGACCTCGGTCATGTCGGTGCCGACGAAGTTCCAGCCCGCGTGCGCGCCGGTGTCGTCGGTGCGCGGGGTCACCGCGACCGACACCGTCAGCTCCTCGCCACCGGCGGCGAGGTAGGTCCAGTCGCGGACGTCGCTGCCGTGTTCCTGCGCGGCGCGCACCAGCGCGGCCAGCCCGCCGCCGGCCGCCTCGAGCTCCTCGGGCAGGTGGAAGTCGGTGATCGACCGGCGACGGACGACGTCGGCGCGCGGCAGGCCCAGCAGCTTCTCGGCCCCGGGGTTCCACACCCGGATGACCCCGTCGACGTCGGTGCCGATGATCGACTGCTCGGTCACCGCGTCGATGACGCTGGTCATCGTCTGCGCCCGCGCCTGCAGCATGCGGGTGGCGACCTCCAGCTCCCCGTCGCGGTGCTGCATCTGGGCGAGCAGCGCGGCGTTCTCCGCGCGGAGCCGCTCCAGCTCGACCTCGGGGGTGGCCGTCCGGACGTCGTCGGTGGTGGTCATGCGGTCGCTCCGGAGGTCAGCTCCCGGACGCGGGCGACCAGCCCCGCGACCGAGAAGGGCTTGGCGAGGTAGTCGTCGGCGCCGGCGGCCAGTCCGCCGGCGACGTCGTCGGGCGAGGCGCCGGCCGACAGCAGCAGGACACGGACGGCGGCGGTGGCCGGGGCGGCGCGCAGCGCCGCGCACACCTCCAGCCCGGTGGCGCCGGGCATGGAGACGTCGAGGACGGCGAGGTCCGGCGGGTCGGTGCGGGCGGCGGTGAGGGCTCGCGGGCCGTCGGCGGCCTCCGCGACGACGGTGCACCCGGCTCGGCGCACGGCGAGGCAGACCAGCGCGCGGATGTCGTCCTCGTCGTCGGCGACCAGCACGCGAGCTGGACCGGTCGGCACGGGGGCGGGCTCCCTCGGTCGGGCGGCCGGTGCCCGCGGGCCCGCGCCGGTGGTGTCGTCCTCCCCGACCTCGGCGCCCGCGGCGCCCGGCTGCAGCCCGGCCGGTGCGGCCTCACTCGAACAGGGGACCGGCCCGACCGCCCCCGGACAGCACTGCGCCCCGCCGGGTGGACCCGGCGGGGCGCGGTGTCAGGTGTCGCGGCCTCCTGGGGAGGCCCTCCCTCAGCTGCCGGACTGGCTCTGCACCGTCTGCCGGGACTGCTGGGCCTGGCCCTGCACGTCCTGCGCGGCCGACTGGCCCTCCTGCTTGACCGTCTGGGCGGCGTCCTGCGCGGTGGACCTGACCTCATCGACGGCCTGCTGGGCGGCCGGCTTGAGCTGATCGCCGATCTCCTGCGCGGCCTGCTTGGCCGGCGCGAGCAGCGCGTCCTTGTTCTCGCGGACCGCCGTCTCGGCCTGCTGGGCGAGTTGCCGCTCCTTCTCCGACGCCGGCATGAGGCTGGAGACCAGCCAGCCGACACCGAAGGCGATGAGGCCGGCGGCGAGCGGGTTGCCCTGGGTCTGGCGGACGACCGTGTCCGGCGCCTGCTGGACGGCCGAGGCCGCCGACTGCGCGGCGCCCTGCACGGACTCAGCGGCGCTGGACGCGGCACCCTGTACCGAGCCGGCCGCGTTGGACGCCATGCCGTGGGTCGACGAGGTGGTGCTGTGGGCGGTGCCCATCACCGATGACCGGGCGTTCTGCGCGGTTCCCATCACCTTCTCCTTCGCCTGGGTGATGCGGCCCTTGGCCGCGGTGACCCGCCGGTCCATCACCCGGGCGGGGTTGACCTTCTCGTTGAGCGCGTCGACGTCGTAGCTCAGCTCGCGCTGAGTCTCCTCGATCTGCCGGCGGATCACTTCCGGGTCGTTGCTCGTGGTCATGTCACGTACTCCGATGTCTGGGAGGGCCGGTGGACGGCGGGTCAGTTGGGCTTGAGGGCGTCGGGCACCTGCTGGAGGGTGTCGACGGTGCGCTCGGGCTTGGGGTTCACGGCCTTGAGCTGCTTGCGGCCCATGACGAACGCGACCGCGGCGATGACGCCCCAGATGACGGCGACGATCAGTGCCGACCAGCTGTGACCCACGAGGTGGTGCAGAGCCCACCAGAGGGCGATCGAGAGGAACAGCAGCAGCATGTAGCCGGCGAAGCCGGCCGCGCCCATGAGGCCCACGCCCTTGCCGGCCTTGCTCGCCTCGGCCTTGACCTCGACCTTGGCCAGCTCGAGCTCCTGGCGCATGAGGGTGGAGAGGTCCTTGGCGACCTCACCCATCAACTGGCCGACGGAGGTGCCCTCGACGTCGGGGCGGCCGGCGTCGGTGGTGGGGGTGCCCATGGCACCGGCGTGCGCACCGTAGGACTCCTCAGGGGAGACCGCGTAGTTGGCCTGTCCGGGGGTGGCCGCCGGGTCCTGGTAGCCCTGCGGCGTCCCCACCGGCGTGGCGCCGGAGTAGGGGGACGTCATCGCCTCAGACCCCCCGACCCGGGTTGCGCGCGGGGTCGTCCCAGCCGGCCGGCGTGGTCGGCGGGACGGCGGCGTCGGCCGGCGGCACGGTGCCGTACGGCGGCGGCGGTACCGGGGCGGTGCCGGTGGTGCCGGTGCCGCTGTAGCCGGCGGTCTCGCCGTAGCCGGTCGTCGTCTCGTAGCCCGTCGTCTCGGAGTAGCCGGAGTAGGCCGGCGTCGGGTCGACGTAGTTGGTCTGCGTGTAGCCCACCGGGGTGGCGCGGTGCTGGCCGGCGACGGTGCCGGTGTCGCTGTGCGCGGCCTTGACCCCGCTGGTGAGCCGGCCCGCGACGACCCCGGCGAGCGCGGCGCTCAGCAGGAACGTGCCCGGCTTGCGGCGGGCGAAGGAGCGGACCTCCTCGAGCAGGTCGGCGGGCTCTCGGTTCTGCAGCCAGCCGGCGAACTCCTCGACCTTGCCGGTGGCCTGCTCCACGAGGTCGCGGGCGGGCCCGGCCTGTGCGCCGTTGCCCTCGACCATCCCGCGCAGCTGGGCGGCGATGCCCTGGAGCCCCTGGGCCGCCTTCTGCTGGGAGGCGACGGCCTGCTGGCGCAGCTGGGTGCGGCCCTGCTGGGCGAGGTCGCGCGCCTGCTGCTTGGTCTCGTATGCGATCTCCTTGGCCTGGTCGGCGGCGGTCGAGGCGACCTGGCTGCCGGCCTGGGCCGCGGTCTGGCCGACGTTGCGGGCCTCGCCCTTGGCGACGTCGGTGGTGGACGGCGAGCCGGTGGTACCGGTGGTCGTGCTGCCGGTGGCCGTGGTGCTGGTACCCGTGGCGCCGCTGCTGGGCGTGCTCGGCGGCGGCGGGAACGGGGTGTCGATGGAGTGCGTCATCGTTCCTCCTCGGCATGCGTCGTGGTCAGAGCAGGCGCTACCCGCGATCGCGATCACCCACACATCGCCGCAGGACGGTCGTCCCGCGCTGACGTGCGGGTATGGGTTCGGCCCCGGCTGCCGCGAGGGGCAGGCCGGGTCGTGCCGTGTCGCTCGCCGGACGCGTCGTCGCGTGCTCGGCGGAGTGGGTGTGAGGGGGAGTCGGCCGCCCGCCGCGGGACAGCGGGCAGTGACCCCACCACGTCGGGGTGGCGCCGTGTCGCGAGACCACGGGTACCCGTCGCGCCGGGCGGCGAAACGGAACCGGCTGGTCGGCGGGACCCACGGTTCCCCACTGCGGACTAAGGTGAGGCACACCTTCCTTCAGACCCGAGGAGTCCTCCCATGGCCGAGCAGGCCCAGCGCCGTCCGCGCACCCCCCGGCTGGCCACGGTGCTCCGGACCTCCCGCCCCACCCCGCACCTGGTGCGCCTGGTCCTGGGCGGTGAGGGTCTGACCGGCTTCGCGCCGCAGCACACCGACTCCTACGTCAAACTGGTGCTGCCGCCGGCCGGCGCGCCCTACGCGGCGCCCTTCGACATGGAGGAGGTGCGCAGCCAGCAGCCGGCCGAGCTGTGGCCCTGCCTGCGCACGTACACCGTCCGCGCGTGGGACGCCGATCGGGGCGAGCTGACCCTCGACGTCGTCGTCCACGGTGACGAGGGGGTCGCCGGCCCGTGGGCGGTCGCCGCCCGTCCCGGCGACGCGGTGCAGCTGCTGGGTCCGGGCGGCGACTACGTGCCCGCCGACGACGCCGACTGGCACCTGCTCGTCGGGGACGAGTCCGCGCTGCCGGCGATCGCCGTCTCGCTCGAGCGGCTGCCCGCCGGCGTGCCGGCGCTGGTGTTCGTCGAGGTCGACGGCCCGGCCGAGGAGCAGGACCTGGCGGTGCCCGCGGGGGTGGAGCTCCAGTGGGTGCACCGCGCCGGCGCGCCGGGCTCCGCGCTCGTCGCCGCAGTCCTGACCGCGGAGTTCCCGGAGGGCAGCGTGCACGCCTTCGTGCACGGGGAGGCCGGCTTCGTCCGCGACCTGCGCCGCTTCCTGCGGGTGGAGCGGCTGGTACCGCGCGAGCGGCTGTCTGCCTCGGGCTACTGGCGGCTCGGTCGCACCGACGAGGGCTGGCGTGCGGAGAAGGCGGAGTGGGTCGCCGCGGTGGAGGCCGACGAGCAGCGCCTGCCCGTCGCCTGAGGACGGCGAACCGGAGGAGGGCGCCGGGAGTTCCGGTCAGCCGGCCCAGGGGAACCGGGGTGGGCGGCGCTCGGTGAAGGCCGCCGTCCCCTCGGCCAGCTCGCCGGCGGCGATCGTCTCCCGGTACCACCGCTCGGCCTCGGCACGCCCGTCGCGGCCGGCGCCCAGCGCGGCCACCACCTCCTTGGTCGCCCGCTGGGAGAGCGCGGAACGGGAGGCCAGCACCTCGGCGAACGCGAACACCTCCCGCTCCAGCTCGCCGGCGGCGACGAGGCGGTCGACCAGACCGGCGCGCAGCGCCGTCGGCGCGTCGATGAGCTCGCCGCTGAACAGCAGGTAGCGGGTCAGCGCCGGACCGACCAGGTCCAGCAGGGCCTTGGTCGACTCCGGCGCGTAGACGACGCCGACCTTCGCCGGGGTCACGCCGAACACGCCCGTCGGGTCGGTGAACCGCAGGTCGCAGCAGGTGGCCAGCTCGACGCCGCCGCCGATGCAGTGGCCGCGGACCATGGCCACGGTCGGCTTGGGGAAGCCCCGCAGGGCGGCCTGCGCGGCCAGGTTGTCGCGGCGCAGCGCGGCCATCGGGTCGTCGGGGTCCGGGCCGGCGAGCAGGTCGGTGATGTCGGCGCCGGCGCAGAAGCTCGGCCCCTCGCCGGTCACGACGAGGACGCGGACGGTGGGGTCGCCGGCCGGTCCGGCCAGGACCTCGGGCAGCGCGGCCCACATCCCGGCGGTCAGCGAGTTGCGCTTCTCGGGCCGGGCGACGGTCAGGACGGCGACCGCGCCGTCCCGCGTGACGCGGAGGTGGTCGCTCATCAGCCCAGGTCGTCGGTGGCGAAGGTGTCGCACTGCGCCGGGTCGCCGGTCTCGTAGCCGGTGGTGAACCAGCGCTGCCGCTGCTCCGACGAGCCGTGCGTGAACGCGTCCTGGTCGACGGTGCCGCCGCCGAGGTTCTGCTGGATGAAGTCGTCGCCGATGCGGGCGGCAGCGTCCAGGGCCGCGTCGATGTCGTCATGGGTGATCTCGGCGATCAGTGGCCGGCCGGACTCGTCGGGGACCGTCTCGGCGTGGTTGGCCCAGGCCCCGGCGTAGCAGTCGGCCTGCAGCTCCAGCCGCACGGTGCCGCTGGCCGGGCCGGTCTCACCCGGGGTGACCTGCTGGTTGGTGCCCAGCAGGTTCTGCACGTGGTGGCCGTACTCGTGGGCGATCACGTAGGCGTTGACGAACAGCCCGCCCTCGGCGCCGAACTGCGACTGCAGCTGGTCGAAGAACGACAGGTCGATGTAGACGAGCTGGTCGGCCGGGCAGTAGAAGGGCCCCGAGCCACTGGTCGCGCCGCCGCAGCTGGTCTGCACCGAGCCGTTGAAGAACACGGTGTCGGTCGGCTGGTAGCGGTCCCCGAGCACGCCGGTCCAGTAGTCCTGGATCGACTCGATGTCCGCGACCACGGCGCAGTCGACGCTCTCGTTGGCGTCCGCGCCGGTCCGGCACTGCTGCTCGAGCTGGCCGTTGTCGGCGGTCTGACCCTGGCCGAGGCTGCCGAGCTGGCCGAGCGCGGCCCCGCCGCCGTCCCCACCGCCGCCGAGCAGCTGGAACAGCACGAGCACGACGACGCCGACCAGCCCGAGGCCGCCGCCACCGACGGCCAGCCCGCGGCCGCCGCCGAGACCGCCACCGCCGCGGCGGTCCTGGACGCCCGACGTGTCGAGATCCGCGCCTTCGCTGTACCTCATGGGCCGGCAGCTCTCCTGGTCCCCGGCACGCTGGGTCGGTGCCGTCCGCAGCGGCGGTGCCCCGGCGGGGGCCCGGTCATGCGCGTTCGGCCGCCTCCCCGCCGGTCGGCGTCCGGCTCGGCTGCTCGGCGGGCTCGTCGCGCAGGAACAGGTACCAGTAGGACGTCGCGACGAAGACCACCGCACCGACCAGGTTGCCCAGCCCGGCCATCAGCCAGTTCACCCCGACGTCGCCCCACCCGAGGTCCGGGACGCCGGCGAAGATGGCCGCGGGCAGGAAGAACATGTTGGCCACGACGTGGTCGAAACCCATCGCGACGAACGCCATGATCGGGAAGAAGATGGCCAGCACCTTGCCCGACACCGACGTGGCGGCCAGCGACATCCACACCGCCAGGCAGACCAGCCAGTTGCAGCCGACGCCGCGCAGGAAGACCTGCCAGGGCGACTCGTGCAGGCCCTTGGCCTCGGCGATCTGGGCCAGGCGCTCGTGGGTCAGTCCGGCGCCGCCGGAGGCGCCGGGCGCGCCGATGACCCCGGTCTGGACGGCGAGGAAGTAGGCCACGAACAGCGCACCGAGCAGGTTGCCCAGCAGCACGAGCGTGAGGTTCTTGGCGACGTCGCCCGCGCCGAGCCGGCCCTGCATGGCGCCGAGCGGGACGAGCAGCATGTTGCCGGTCGCGAGGTCCGACCCCGCGATGAGCACCAGCACCAGCCCGAGGGTGAAGGCCGCGCCCATGAACAGGGTGGGCAGCGTGCCCCACGTGTCCGGGTCCAGCCCCGAGGAGACGGTGATCGCGACCAGGGCGCCGAAGGCGATGTAGGCGCCCCCGAGGAAGGAGCTGACCAGGACGCGGTCCCAGGTGCGGTGCACCTTCTTCGCGCCGGTCTCGCTGGCCACCTGGGCCATCTCGGGCGGTTGGCGGTCGGGCATCGCGCCTCCACGCGGCAGCGGGCGGTGGGGTTGGGACGCTACTGGCCTCCGCCGATCCCGGCCCGTCGACGGCGGCCGCCCGGGCTGCCCGGCGCTGGGCGTCGACCTAGGTTGGAGGCCATGCCCCTCTCCGGTGAGTACGAGCCCAGCACGCAGCAGTGGGTCCGCGACCAGGTGGAGCGCTACGAGGCCACCGGTGGCCGCGAGGCCAACACGCTCCGGGACACCGGCCTGCCGGTCGTCGTCTTCAGCACCCGCGGCGCGAAGAGCGGGAAGGTGCGCAAGCAGCCGCTCATGCGGGTGGAGCACGACGGCGCGTACGCGATGGTCGGCTCGGTCGGCGGCGCGCCCAAGGACCCGGCGTGGGTGGCGAACGTGCGGGCGTACCCGGACCAGGTCACCGTCCAGGACGGGCCGGACCCGTGGGACGGCGTCGCTCGCGAGGTGCACGGCGAGGAGAGGGCGCAGTGGTGGGAACGGGCCGTGGCCGCCTATCCCGAGTACGCGGTGTACCAGCGGCGGACGGACCGGGAGATCCCGGTGTTCGTCGTCGAGCGACGGTGATCCCTGCCGCCGGATGTGAGGTGAGGGTGGCCTAAGTTCTCCGGGGGTGCCGGGCGGCCCGGCGGCCGGAGAGGACCACTGTGCAGGGGATCGGGCGGTACCGCGGCGGCGTGCTGGCGGTGGCGGTGGGGCTGGTGCTCGCCGGCTGCGGCGCCGACGGGGGCGAGGCGACGTCGAGCGGAGCGGGGTCGAGCGCGGCCGCGGGGACCCGCACCGTCGAGCACGCGGCCGGGACGACGGAGGTCGAGGGCACCCCGGAGCGGGTCGTCGTCCTGGACACCGGTGAGCTCGACGCCGTCCTCGCCCTCGGCGTCACCCCCGTGGGCGCGGTGCGCACGTCGGTCAGCGACGAGCTGCCGGCCTACATCGAGGACGCCGGTGCCGACCCCGCCGACATCGCCAACGTCGGGACCATCGCCGAGCCGGACCTCGAGGCGATCGCCGCCCTCACCCCGGACCTCATCCTGTCCAACGCCGTCCGGCACACCGACATCTACGACCAGCTGTCGGCGATCGCCCCCACCGTGTTCGCCGAGGCCATCGGCGAGACGTGGCAGGAGAACCTCCGCCTGGCCGGGGAGGCCCTGGACCGGTCCGAGGCGGCCGAGGAGCTGCTCGCCGCCCACGCGGAGCGTGCCGCGGAGGTCGGGGCGCTGTTCGGCGACCCGGCGGACACCGAGGTGAGCATGGTGCGCTTCCTCGACGGCAGCGCGGTCCGGCTGTACGGGGAGGGCTCCTTCATCGGCGCGGTGCTGGCCGACGTCGGCTTCGCCCGGCCGGAGCTGCAGCGCACCGGTGAGACCTTCGTGGAGGTCGCGCCCGAGAACATCGGGGAGGCCGACGGCGACCTGCTCTTCCACGCCTCCTACGGGGAAGAGGGGCAGGCCGCCGCCGGGCAGGTCACCGCCGGCGGGCTGTGGACGGGCCTGTCCGCGGTGCAGAACGGCCGCGCGTTCGAGGTCAGCGACGACCGGTGGTTCCTGGCCATCGGCCCGCTCGGCGCCTCGCTCGTCCTCGACGACCTCGAGGAGATCGCGGGCCGCTCGGTCGGCTGAGCCGTCCCGGGCCCGGCCGCGGAGGTGCAGCGCGCCCGTCCGCGGAGGTGCGCGGGCGGGTCAGCCGGAGCGGTGCGGACTCCTCGCCCGCCCCTTCTCCCGCTAGAACCCGGCGACGGCGTGCGGGGTGTAGGGCTCCTCCAGCCGGGCGACCTCCTCGTCGGTCAGCCGCAGGTCGACCGCGGCGACGGCGTCGTCGAGGTGGGCGTCCTTCGTGACGCCGACGATCGGCGCGGTCACCACCGGCTTGGACAGCACCCAGGCCAGGGCCACCTGCGCCCGGGAGGCGCCGCGCTCGGCCGCCACCTCGGTTACTCGCTCCACGACGGCCCGGTCGCTGGCCTCGTCGTAGAGCCGCTTGCCGAACTCGTCGGTGCCGGAGCGCTCGGTGGACTCGTCCCAGTCGCGGGTCAGCTTGCCGCGGGCCAGCGGGCTCCACGGGAGGACGCCGATGCCCTGGTCGGCGCAGAGCGGGTGCATCTCCCGCTCCTCCTCGCGGTTGAGCAGGTTGTAGTGGTCCTGCATGGACACGAAGCGGTGCCAGCCGTGCTCCCCGGCCAGGTACAGCGCCTTGCTGAACTGCCACGCCCACATGGACGACGCGCCGAGGTAGCGCACCTTCCCGGAGCGGACGACGGAGTCCAGCGCCTCGAGGGTCTCCTCGATCGGCGTGTGCGGGTCCCAGCGGTGGACCTGGTAGAGGTCGACGTAGTCGGTGCCCAGCCGGCGCAGGCTGTCCTCGAGCTCGCGGATGATCGCCTTGCGGGAGAGCCCGGCGCCGTTGGGGCCGGGCCGCATCCGGCCGTGCACCTTGGTGGCCAGGACGACGTCGTCGCGGTCGGTGACGTCGCGGATCGCCCGCCCGGTGATCTCCTCGCTCGACCCGTCGGAGTAGACGTTCGCGGTGTCGAAGAACGTGATCCCCGCGGCGACCGCCTTCTCGATCACCCGGCGGCTGTCCTCCTCCGGGAGGCTCCACGGGTGGTTGCCGCGGGCCGGGTCGCCGAAGCTCATCATCCCCAGGCAGATCCGCGAGACCTGCAGGCCGGTGCTGCCCAGACGCGTGTACTCCATGGCCAGCAGCCTTCCCCGGTCGCCCGGCGGCGGCCACCGGGCTCCCGCCTCACGGCAGGGTGGCGGCGACCTCGGGGAGGGTGGCGGCCACGTCGTCGTCGAAGGCGGTGAACGGCTCGGCGTCCAGCCGCCGGCGCGCCCCGGTGCCGGTCCAGCGCCAGGTGCCGACCACCCGGCCGCCGGCGACGACGGTCGGCCGGAACACCCCGTTGCGGCCGGGCACGATGCGTTCGGCGTGCTCCGGCGGCACCGCGCAGCTGCGGTCGGCGTAGCCGAGGACGAACTCGTCGAAGCCGGGCAGCAGGCGCAGCCGCCGCGCGTCGGCCCCGTGCGCGGCCAGGAGGTGCGGGGTCTCCGGGGCCATGAGGTGCTCGCGGCCGTCGACGGTCAGGGAGGCGAGCCGGTCCCGGACCGCGGCCAGCCCGGCGCGGACGTCGCGCACCGGCAGCCCGGACCAGCGCGCGAGGTCGGCGACGGTCGCGGGGCCGTGGCCGGTGAAGAACCGCAGGGCGAGCTCGGCGAGCGCCGCCCCGCGGTCGAGGCGCCGGGGGCGGGGCACCCACTCGTCGAGGAGCACGAACAGCTGCTCGCCGTCGCGGGTCGGCCCGAGGCACAGCGTGCCGGTCTGCGCCAGGTACCAGAGCAGGTGGTAGCCGCGCTGCCCCGTCGTGGCGACCCCGCCGTCGGCGACCGCGGCCAGCAGCTCCCTGCGCCCGGCGCGCCCGCCGCCGGTCAGCGTCCCGGTGACCACTCCCCGCGCGTGCTCGACCTCGGCCTCCGTCAGGCCGAGGGCGGCCCGTCGCTGTGCCGCGCCGGCCAGCACGCGCGAACCGAGCAGCGTCAGCAACCAGTGCAGGTCCTCGGCGGCGACCAGGTGCAGCGTGCCCCGCATGGGCCACGAGCGGACGACCTCGCCGGCGTCGAGCGCCGCCTCCACCGCGGCCCGCGACCGCTCCGCCGTCCGCAGGGCCAGCGAGGTGAGCGCCCCGGGCAGCTCCTGGGCCTGCACGCAGGTCAGCCGGCGGACCGCCGCCCCGGGCGTGGGCAGCGGCGGGCCGGCCAGCCGCTGGGCGACCAGCCGGAGCAGGGCGAGGTCCGGTTCCACGGCGCCAGCCTCGCAGGGGGGTCCGACGGTCCGGCTCAGCGCACCAGGTGCAGGTAGACCATGTCCTCGGCGTCGGGCTCGGTGGTCAGCGGCCGGAACCCGGCCGCGGCCGCGGCGCCCAGGCTGGCGGCGTTGTCCGGCTCGATGCCCAGCACGAACTGCTCGACGTCGGCGGTCTCCGGTGCCGCGACCAGCGCGGCCAGGGCGGCCCGTCCGTAGCCACGGCCGGTGCGCCCCGGGTCGACGACGTAGGCCGCTCCCATCGTGCGGCGCCGGTCCTCGGCCAGCACCCGCTCCCGCTCCGGGTCCCACGCCGTCCACCGGTCGTAGACGTCGCCGCCGATCTGCCCGACCGCCCGCCCCTCGTCGTCCAGCACCACGAAGGAGTGCGCCCGCAGCACGCGGCGGCCGCGGAACTCCTCCTCACGCGCGGCCGCGCGCAGGGCCAGTTCGCGCTCGGGCCACTCCCGGCCGCCCAGCCGGCGCTGCACCTCCGGGGCGTCGAACCACGGGAGGACGACGGGCAGGTGCTCCGGCTCGAAGGGGACGAGCCGGACCGCGGGGCGCACGCTCACGGCGTCACCCTGCCGTCGCGTCCGCCGGCGTGCACGCCGGCGGACGCCGCCGGGCACCCTGTTGCGGCACGGTGGGGTCCGGAACCCCGATCACGTCTGGACGCGGGATCCGTGGGTACGGGCGGCCGCGGACTGCACCCGACGAGAGACTCCTCATGCCCCAGCCCCAGACAGACCGAGTCCGTCCCCTGGCCGCACCCGCCCCCTTCCGTCCCCGAGGACGTCGGCTCTCGGGGCGGCGGGTGGTCGTGACCGGCGGCGCCGACGGCCTCGGCGCGGCGATCGTGCGCGCCTTCGCCGACGACGCGGCCAGGGTCGTGGTGCTCGACCCGCGCGGGGAGGCCGCCGCCCGGTTGGCCGGGGAGGTCGGCGGGCGGGCGCTCCGGGTGGACCTCACCGACCCGGTCGACACCCGGGAGCAGATGGAGAAGGCGGTGGCCGGGCTCGGCGGCCTCGACGTGCTGGTCACCTGCGCCGCCGACCAGCGCTACGCGCCGCTGCTGGAGATGGACCCGGTCGACCTCGGGGGCACCTTCCCCCTCCCGGTCCAGTCGATGCTCGTCGCCGTCCAGGCCGCGGCCTGCGCCATGGTGGGGTTCCGCACGCCCGGCGACGACTGCGTCGGCAAGATCATCACGGTGGCCGGCGCCGGCGGGCCGGGCAGCAGCGGGCCGGCGCACCACGCCGCGGCGCGGGCCTCGGTCGTGGCGCTCACCCGCGCCGCGGCGCAGGAGCTCGGCCCGCACGGGATCACGGTCAACTGCCTGTGCCCGGGCCACGTGCTCCCGCCGGCGGAGGCCGCCGCCCGCAGCCGCGCCGAGGTCGCGGCGTGGTCGGCGCAGTCACCCCTGGGCCGGCTGGGCGAGCCGCGGGACGTCGCGCGCGCCGCGGTCTTCCTCGCCTCCGGCGACTCGGACTACCTGACCGGGGACGCGCTCAACGTCGGCGGCGGGATGGCCCTGCACTGACAGACTGCCCGGCGTGCGGGCACAGGACTGGGACCAGCGCTACGGCGAGCAGCGGCAGTGGTCGGCCGAGCCGAACGCACTGGTCGCCGACCTCCTCGGCAGCCTGCCGCCGGGCACGGCGGTCGACCTCGCGGCGGGCGAGGGCCGGCACGCGTTGTGGCTGGCCGCCCGCGGCTGGCGGGTGACCGCGGTCGACTTCTCCACGACCGGCCTCGACCGGGGCCGGCAGCAGCCCGGCGCCGACCGGGTGACGTGGGTGGCCGCCGACGTCCTGACGTGGCACGCGCCGCCGGACTCCCTCGACCTGGTGCTCGTCGCCTACCTGCACCTGCCCGAGGACGACACGACGGCGCTGCTCGCCCGTGCCGTCGGGTGGCTGCGTCCGGGTGGCCGGCTGCTGGTCCTCGGTCACGACGTCGACAACGTCGGGCACGGCGTCGGCGGCCCGCAGGACCCGGCGATCCTGCACAGCGTGGCGCGGCTGGGGCCGGTGGCCGCACTGCTCGACGTCGACCGGCTGGCGCAGGTGCGCCGCGCGACGCCGGCGGGCACCGCGCTCGACACCCTCCTGTGGGGCCGGCGCCCGGCCCCGACCGTCGGCGCCCGCCGGTAGCGTCCCGACCGTGATGGGGATGGGTGGTGCAGGTGGGCCGCGGGCGCAGCGACGGCGACGGCTGGTCGCGGCGGTGATCGTGGTCGCGATGGTCGTCGTCGCCGGCGCGACGGTGCTGTCGATCGCCCTCGGCTGAGGAGGAGCCCGATGAGCGACGAGATCGAGGCCTGGTTCGCCGCGGCGGGCCCCCGCGGGGAGGAGCTGCGCCGGGTCGACGCACTGGTCACGGCCGCCGCGCCGGAGATCGACCGGCAACTGGTTCCGGTCGGCTCGCAGCAGATGCTCGGCTACGGCCTCATGCCCTACCGGCCGCGGTCGGCCAAGGAGACGACGATGTGGCCGCTGATCGCGCTGGCGGCCCAGAAGCGGCACCTGTCGCTCTACGTCAGCGCCGTCGTCGACGGCGGGTACCTGGCCGAGCAGCGCGCCGATCGGCTGGGGAAGGTCTCCTGCGGGAAGAGCTGCATCCGCTTCACCACCCTGGACCGCGTGGACGAGGCCGAGCTCACCACCCTGCTGCGGGACGCCGTCGCCGCGACCTCCACCGGGCAGAACGGCTACTCCGCGACCTGACCGGGGGCGGCCCGCACGAGGTGCTCGAGGAACCAGTCCCGGGCCAGAGCCGCGGCCGCCTGGAGCGTGCCCGGCTCCTCGAAGAGGTGACCGGCGCCCGGGACGACGGCCAGCCGGTTCACGCACCGCAGCCGCGCCTGGGCCTGCCGGTTCAGCTCGAGCACGTCCCTGTCGGCGCCGCCCACCACCAGCAGCGTCGGCGCGCGGACGTCGCCCAGCCGCGGCCCGGCCAGGTCCGGCCGACCGCCCCGGGACACCACGCCTCGCACCGCGTCGTCGTCCGCCGCGGCGGTGAGCGCGGCCGCCGCACCCGTGCTGGCGCCGAACCAGCCCACCGGCAGCTCCCCGCACCCTGGGGCGGCGCGCAGCCACGCGGTCGCCTCGCCGAGCCGGGCGGCCAGCAGGTCGATGTCGAAGACCGCCGCGCGGTCGCCCTCCTCGGCGGCCGTGAGCAGGTCGAACAGCAGGGTGCCCAGGCCCGCCGCCTGGAGGACGCCGGCCACGTACCGGTTGCGGGGGCTGGACCTACTGCTCCCGCTGCCGTGGACGAACACCACCAGGCCGGTCGCGCCCGGTGGCACGGTGAGCGTGCCGGGCAGGTCGACCCCGCCCGCGGGCACGGTGACCTCCTCGTCGGGCGGAACCGGTGGCGCTCCCAGCAACTCCACCACCTCCTCGTCGTCCGTGGGCCGGAAGTCGTCGTAGAACCGGCCGACGGCGGCGAACCGGCGTGGGACCTCCAGGCAGACCACCTCGTCGAACTCCCTGGCCAGCGCCCGCGCGCTCTCGGGCGCGCACACCGGCGCGGCCAGGACGACACGGCCGGCGCCCTGGGCCCGGACCACCGCGCCGGCCGCCCGCGCCGTGGAGCCGGTGGCGATCCCGTCGTCCACGATGACCACCGTCCGTCCGTCCAGCGGCACCCGCGGGCGGTCGCCGCGGAAGCGCCGGGCCCGCCGCGCGAGCTCGGCCCGCTCCCGCTCCTCGGCGTGGGCCACGTCGTCCGGGCCCACGCCGGCGAGGGCGACGACCCGCTGGTCGACCACGGTCACCCCGCCCTCCCCGACGGCGCCCATGGCCAGCTCGGGCTGCATCGGCACCCCCAGCTTGCGGACCACGACGACGTCGAGGGGCGCGCCGAGGGCGCGGGCCACCTCGAAGGCCACCGGCACCCCGCCGCGGGGCAGGCCGAGCACCACGACGTCGCACCCGCGCAGCCGCTCCAGCTGCCGGGCGAGCCGCCGGCCGGCGTCCCGACGATCGAGGAACGGCACGGAGCACCTCCCGTCTCCCGATGCTGCGCGCCGGGACAGGCCGCCGACAGGGGACGTTGGTCCCGGATGAGGTCGCCGTGACCTAGGTCCCTGGTGTCGGCCGGAGACGCCAGCTTGGGTGGAGAGGACCGAGGGGGAGCTGTGCTTCGCCCCCGCCCGCCACCTGGCACGAAGGGGCCCGTGCATGACGCTGACCGACGACTACGCCGTCGACCAGGCCGTGGCCCGTCTCGCCGACGAGTTCCGCGCCCGGCTGCGGCCGCAGGTGATCGGCATCGTCGTCCGCAACTGCCGCCGGGACCTCAGCGGGGTGCCGGCCACGGCGCTGCCCGAGCTGGTCGAGCGCCTCGCGCGGGCGCGGCTGGAGGCGGAGAACTGAGCCCGCCGCTCGGGGCTTGACCTCGAGCGCGCTCGAACTCCTTCGATGGCGCCATGCGCGCCATCCGACTCCACGCCTTCGGCCCCGCCGACCACCTGGTCCTCGACGAGCTCCCCGACCTGACCCCGGCCGCGGGGCAGGTCCGCGTCGCGGTGGCCGCGAGCGGCGTCCACCTGCTCGACACGACCCTGCGCCGCGGCGAGCCCGGCCCGATCCCGCTCCCTGAGCTCCCGACCGTCCCGGGCCGCGAGGTCGCGGGCACCGTCGACGCGGTGGGGGACGGCGTCGACGACTGCTGGCTGGGGTCCCGCGTGGTGGCCCACCTCGGCATGGTGCCGGGCGGGTACGCCGAGCAGGCGGTCACCGCCGTCGGGTCGCTGTTCCGCGTGCCCGACGGGGTGGGGGTCGACGCGGCGGTGGCCGCCGTCGGCACCGGCCGTACCGCCCAGGGGGTGCTTGAGCTCGAGCCGCCGTCGGCCGACGACGTCGTCCTCGTGCCCTCCGCGGCGGGTGGACTGGGCTGGCTGCTCGTGCAGGCGGCGCGGGCGCGGGGCGCCACCGTCGTCGCCGCGGCGTGCGGGGAGCGCAAGCTCGCGCGGCTGGTCGACCTCGGGCCCGACCTGCTCGTCGACTACGGCGAGCGCGGCTGGGACGACGTCGTCCGCGCGGCGGTCGGGGGCGTGACGCTGGTCTACGACGGCGTCGGCGGCGAGGTCGGCCGGGCGGCGCTCGAGCTGCTGCGGCCCGGTGGGCGGCAGGTCCTGTTCGGCTTCTCCGCGGGCGCGCCGACCGCCTTCGACACCGCGGACGTCGTCGACCGGGGGATCAGCGTGGGCTGGAGCCTCGGTCCCCGCATGGCGGCGCTGCCCGGCGGCATCCCCGGCCTGGCCGGCCGGGCCCTGCACAGGGTCGCCACGGGGGAGTGGTCGCCGCTGGTCACCGGCTACCCGCTGGCCGAGGCCGCGCGGGCCCATGCCGACCTCGAGCAGCGGCGGGCCATGGGCAAGGTGGTGCTCCGCCCCGGCGCGTAACCGGGTTGCCGCCCGCCGGAGGATGACCGCGTGGGCTACGTCGACCTGACCGGCATCCGGCACACCCTCCCCGACGGGCGGGTGCTGCTCGACGACGTCTCCTTCCGGGTGGGCGAGGGTGCCCGGGCGGCGCTCGTCGGCGAGAACGGCGCCGGCAAGACCACGCTGCTGAGGATCGTCGCCGGTGACCTGGTGCCCGAGGCCGGCTCCATCGCGCGCAGCGGGGGGCTGGGCGTGATGCGCCAGTTCATCGGCTCGGTCCGCGACGACACCACCGTGCAGCGGTTCCTCGTCGACCTCGCGCCGCCCGCCGTCCGGGCCGCGTGGGAGGCGGTCGAGGCCGCGGAGCTGACTCTCATGGAGACCGACGAGGACGCCGCGCAGCTGGCCTACGCCGACGCGCTGGGGCAGTGGGGCGACGTCGGGGGCTACGACGCCGAGGTCACCTGGGACGCCGTGACGGTGGCCGCCCTCGGCATCCCGTACGAACGCTGCAAGTACCGCGACCTGACGACCCTCTCCGGCGGTGAGCAGAAGCGGCTGGCCCTGGAGGCGCTGCTGCGCGGCCCCGACCAGGTGCTGTTGCTCGACGAGCCGGACAACTACCTCGACGTCCCGGGCAAGCGCTGGCTGGAGGAACGGCTCCTGGAGACCCGTAAGACGGTGCTGTTCGTCAGCCACGACCGGGAGCTGCTGGCCCGGGTCGCCGACCGGGTGGTCACCGTGGAGGGCGGGACGGCGTGGGTGCACGGCGGCGGTTTCGCCGGGTATCCCGCCGCGCGCAGCGCGCGGCACGAGCGGATGGCCGAGCTGCGCCGGCGCTGGGACGAGGAGCACGAGCGCCTCGTCGACCTCGTGCGCACGCTGCAGCAACAGGCCGCCAACTCACCGGACATGGCCTCGCGGTACCGGGCGATGCAGACCCGGCTGGCGAGGTTCGAGGCGGCCGGCCCGCCTCCGGACCGGCCGCCGGAGCAGCAGGTGGCGATGCGGCTGCGGGGCGGGCGCACCGGGGTGCGTGCGGTGATGGCGGAGCAGCTGGAGCTGACCGGGCTCATGCGCCCGTTCGACCTGGAGGTCTGGTACGGGGACCGGGTCGCCGTCCTGGGGGCGAACGGCGCGGGCAAGTCGCACTTCCTGCGGCTCCTGGCCGGTCAGGACGTTCCGCACTCCGGCGCGTGGCGGCTGGGCGCCCGGGTCGTCCCCGGGTTCTTCGCGCAGACCCACGCGCACCCGGAGTGGCTCGAGCGCACCCTCGTCGATCTGCTGTGGCACGGGGAGCCGGGGCGGCCGGGGGTCGACCGCGGGCGCGCGATGGCCGCGCTGCGCCGCTACGGGCTCGCCGACTCCGGCGACCAGCTGTTCCGGACGCTCTCCGGTGGTCAGCAGGCCCGCTTCCAGGTGCTGCTGCTGGAGTTCTCCGGCGCGACGCTGCTGCTGCTCGACGAGCCGACCGACAACCTCGACGTGCTCTCGGCCGAGGCGCTGGAGGAGGCCCTGGCCGCGTTCGAGGGGACGGTCCTGGGCGTCACCCACGACCGCTGGTTCGCCCGCTCCTTCGACCGGTTCCTCGTCTTCGGCGCCGACGGGCGGGTGTACGAGTCGCCCGAGCCGGTGTTCGACGAGGCCCGGGTGCAGCGCGCCCGGTAGGAGTTCCTCGCGGCCCCGTCCCGAGGCTCGCTCCGAGCGTGCGAGGGGGAAGGAGGACGGGGTCCTTCCCTTGACTGTCAGGTGATCCTGACGGACGCTGGGGCATGGCCGACATCGACGTGCTGGAACGGGAACACACGCTGTCCTCCGCCGTCCGGCGGTACGAGGAGCTGCGGACGCGCGACTCGCTGGCCGACCCCGAGGACGCCGACGGGGCGCGCCCGCTGGACCGTGCCGAGGCACTCGAGCTGCTGGCGCTGGGCGAGGTGATCGCCCGCCGGGCCGGTCAGGGGCGGCAGCTCACCGTGCGGACGGCACGGACGGCGGGCGCCTCGTGGGCCGAGATCGGGCAGGCGCTGGGCACCACCCGCCAGTCGGCGTGGGAGGCGCACCGCCGCTGGATCGACGGCCAGGCCGCGCAGCACGGCACCGTGGGCGAGATCGGGTTCGACGAGGCCGACGCCGCCGCGGCCCGTGCCCTCGCCGGGGAGTCCCCGTCCTGACCGGCGGTTGATCATGGGCCGGTTGCTGCCTGTCGCGGCGTGTCCGACCGTGTCGCCGGCAACGACCCCATGATCGGCGCGACCGGGCGCGGGCGAGGGGTGGATCGCGGGGTGGGGCCGCGGTGGGCGGGGTCAGCCGAACGCCCGGCCCTCGCCGCGGTAGGTCGGGACGGCGCCGGTGCGGACGTCGCCGGCGAGGGTGTGCAGGACGTCGACGTGCTCCGCCAGCTCGCCGGCCTTCGCGTGCCGGAACCACACCCGGTCGCCGACCCGCAGCCGCGCGGCGTCCGGTCCGCGCAGCGGGGTCTGCACCTCCCCGGCGCTCTCGGTGCCGAGCAGCCGCAGCCGGGCCGGGTACGTCGGCCGTGGCAGCCGGTCCGCGCCGGGCGGACCCGAGGCGATCCAGCCGCCCCCGGCGACGGTCACCGTGCCCGGTGCGGGCACGCGGGTCACCGGCAGGGCGAAGAGCGCGGCCGGTCGCGCGGCGAACGCCCGGTAGCCGTCGAACAGCGTCGGGCAGTACAGCCCGGAGCCGGCCGCGAGCTCGGTCACCGACGGGTCGCCCGCGGTGCGCTCCAGGCTGCCGGTGCCCCCGCCGTTGACGAACTCCAGCGGCGCCACGGCACCGACCGCGGCCACCACCGTGGCCCGCCGCCGGGCCAGCTCGCGGGCCGACACGGCCTGCACCCCCCGCACGGCCAGGCCGCGGGCCCGCCGGCCGGGTGGCGCGTCGGGCACGCCGGCGATCTGTGCCTCGTAGGACATGAGGCCGACCAGCCGGAACCCCGGGCGGGCGGCCACGAGCCGGGCCAGCGCGGCGGCGTCGGCCGGGTCGTGCACGGGGGAGCGGCGCACCCCCACGTGCACGCGGCCCCCGGCGGCCCGCAGCGACGCGTCGACGTCCAGGCAGATCCGCACGGGGGGTCGGCGGCCGGGCGGGGCGACGGCGTCGACGGTGTCGAGGTGGTCGGGGGAGTCGACCATGAGCGTCACGCGGGCGGCGGCCTCGTCGTCGGCCAGCAGCCGCCGCAGGGCGCCCCGGTCGACCGACGGGTAGCCGACGACGGCGTCCGCGGTGACCGGGTCCTCCCCGCCGGTGAGCCACAGCGCCTCGGCCAGGGAGTAGGCGAGCACCCCCGCGAAGCCGGGCCGGGCCAGCACGCGGCGCAGCACCGGCCGGCTGCGCACCGACTTGCTCGCGACCCGGATGGGCCGCCCGCCGGCGCGGGTCACCAGGTCGGCGGCGTTGGCGTCCAGGGCGTCGAGGTCGACGACGGCCAGCGGCGGGTCGAGCTCGGCGGTGGCGCGGTCCAGGCGAGCCCGGGCCGTCTCGGTGGACGACGGGCGCGCGGCGGTCACCCGGCGAGGGTGGCCGTCCGACAGCGGAGCGTCAACCCCTGGTCAGGCCGTTGACCTGCGCACTCACGGCCGTGCAGAGTCCCTGGCACCGAGTGGGAGGAGGGCCGGGTGGCGGCACGGACGACGTTGCCCGGGAGCACCACGCGCTGGCGCAACTGGTCGGGCAACCAGCGCGCCGAGGTGGCGGTGGTGCACCCCACGTCGGTGGACGAGGTCGCCGCGGTCCTGACCGCGGCGGCAGGTGCCGGCCGGCGGGTCCGGCCGGTCGGCAGCGGCCACTCCTTCTCCGCGATCGCCCGGCCCGAGCAGGTGCAGGTCGTCCTCGACGAGCTGTGCGGTGTCACGGTCGGTGCGGGCGGCCTGGTCACCGTCGGCGCCGGGACGCCGCTGTACCGCCTCAACGCCGAGCTGGCCCGCACCGGCTGGGCGCTGACCAACCTGGGGGACATCGACCGGCAGACCGTCGGCGGGGCCCTGGCCACCGGCACGCACGGCACCGGCGCCCGCTTCGGCGGGCTGGCCACCCAGGTGCGCGGCATCGAGCTGGTGACGCCGGACGGCGAGGTGCTCCGCTGCGACGCGGCCACCCACCCCGAGGTCTTCAGCGCGGCGCGCGTGGGCCTGGGGGCGCTCGGTGTCGTCACCGCCGTGACGCTGCAGGCGGAGCCCGCGTTCGCGCTGCACGCCGTCGAGGGCCCCGGCCGGCTCAGCGCCGCGCTGGCGGACTTCGAGGCGCTGATGACCTGCACCGACCACGTCGAGTTCTACTGGTTCCCCCACACCGACGCGACGCTGGTGAAGTGCAACACCCGGGTCCCGCTGGCCGACGGGCTGGACCCGCTGCCCCGCTGGCGGGCGGTCTGGGACGACGAGGTCCTCGCCAACGCCGCGTTCGCCGGCGTGGTCGCGGCCGGGCGCCGGGTGCCGGCCCTCGTGCCGCCGCTGGCCCGCGTCTCGGCCCGGGCGCTGGGGGCCCGCAGCTGGACCGACCACTCGCACCGGGTGTTCGTGAGCCGCCGGAGGGTGCGGTTCCTCGAGATGGAGTACGCCGTCCCGCGCCAGCACGCGCCGGCGGTGCTCGCCGAGCTGCGCCGCGTGCACGAGGACGGCGACTGGCGCAGCGCCTTCCCGGTCGAGGTGCGGCTGGCCGCCGCCGACGACGTCCCGCTGTCGACGGCGTCCGGCCGCGACACCGCCTACGTCGCCGCGCACGTACCGGCCGGCACCGATCCCGGGCCGTGGTTCGCCGCGGTGGAGACGGTCGCCGGCGAGGTGGGTGGCCGGCCGCACTGGGGCAAGCTGCACGGCCTGGACGCCGCGACGCTGCGACAGCGCTACCCGCGGTTCGACGAGTTCCTCGCCGTCCGCGACCGGCTGGACCCCCGCGGGGTGCTGGCCAACGCCCACCTCGACCGGGTCCTCGGCCGGGCGCCCGGCCGCTGACGCGCGACGGGAGGTGCCGCCGCCGCGACGTCCGGCGCGCCCGGGACGGGGTCAGGGCGTCGGCGTGCCGCCGATCTCGTCGAGCTCCGCGAGTTCCCGCGGGCCCAGCACGCGCGCGGCCGCGGTGAGGTTCTCCTCCAGGTGCCCGACCGACGACGTGCCGGGGATCAGCAACAGGTTGGGGCTGCGGGCCAGCAGCCAGGCCAGCGCGACCTGCATGGGGGAGGCCTCCAGCCGGCGGGCCACCGTCTCCAGCGCCGCCGACTGCAGCGGGCTGAACCCGCCGAGCGGGAAGAACGGCACGTAGGCGATCCCCTCGCGGGCGAGGGCGTCGACCATCGGGTCGTCGTCCCGGTGGACCAGGTTGTAGTGGTTCTGCACGCACACCACGGGCGCGATCGCCTGGGCCTCGGCCAGCTGCTGGGTGGTCACGTTGCTCACGCCGAGGTGCTTGACCAGCCCCTCCTGCTGCATCGCCGCCAGCGCCTCGAAGGGCTCGGCCAGTGACCGTTCCACCGGCTCGGCGAAACCGGGCAGGCGCAGGTTGACCACGTCGATCGCGTCCACGCCGAGGTGGCGCAGGTTGTCCTCGACGGCCGAGCGCAGCTCGGCGGGGGAGAGCGCCTCGGGCCACGCGCCGTCCGGCGTCCGGCGAGCGCCGACCTTGGTGACGATGACGAGCTCGTCGGGGTAGGGGTGCAGCGCCTCGCGGATGATCTCGTTGGCGACGTGCGGCCCGTAGTAGTCGCTGGTGTCGATGTGGTCGACGCCGAGCTCGACGGCGCGGCGGAGGACGGCGACGGCGGCGTCCCGGTCGGCCGGGGGGCCCATCACGTGCGGTCCGGCGAGCTGCATCGCGCCGTAGCCGAGCCGGTGCACCGACCGGTCGCCGAGGTCGAACTGTCCGGACCGCTCCGCGGTGAACGTCGTCATGACCGGCCCCTACCCCGCCGGCCCGCCGGTCAGGCGGTGCTGCCGACCACCTCGGGGGTGGGCTGCGCGGCGGTGACGGGGACGGCGGCCCGCCGCCCGACCGATCGGGCGAACACGGCGATCCCGGCGCCGAGGACGGCGAGCACGACGCCCACCCACATCGGGGCGGTGTAGTCGAACCCCGCCGACAGGACCAGCGCGCCCAGGGCGGCGCCGAGGGCGTTGGCCACGTTGAACGCGCCCTGGTTGGCCGCCGAGACGAGGCTGCCGCCGCGGACCCGGGCCGCCTCGATGACGCCGTTCTGGACGACCGGCCCGAGGGAGAAGGCGATCACGCCGAACAGCACCAGCAGGGCGACGGCGGCGACGGGGGTGCGGGCGAGGAACGCGAACGCCGCCAGGACGACGGCCGTGCCGAGCAGCCCGACGGCGACGAAGGAGAAGCCGTACCGGTCGCCGTAGCGGCCACCGAGCAGGGTGCCCAGGGTCATGCCGACGCCGAACAGCGCGAGCACCGGGGTCACCCACGCCTCCGGGATGCCGCCGAGCTCGGTGAGGATGGGGCTCACGTAGCTGTACACGGAGAACAGCGCGGCGAAGCCGACCATGGTCAGGCCGAGGACGAGCCAGACCTCACCGCGGCGGAAGGCGCGCAGCTCGGCCCGCAGGTCGCCGGGCTCGCCGGCGTGCTTCGGCAGCCATGCGAGCAGGCAGCCGATCGTGACCAGGCCGATGACGGCGATCCCGCCCAACACCAGCCGCCAGCTGGTCTGCTGCGCCACGAACGTCCCCACCGGCACGCCGATCACGTTGGCCAGGGTGAGGCCGACCATCATCAGCGAGATCGCCTGGGTGGCGCGGTCGGGGGAGACCAGCCGGCGGGCGGCGACGGCGCCGACGCCGAAGAACGACCCGTGCGCGAGCGCGGTGAGCACCCGGGCGGCGACGAGCGTCTCGTAGGTCGGCGCGAGCGCCGACAGCGCGTTGCCGACGACGAACACCACCATGAGACCGACGAGGGTCTGGCGGGGGGAGAAGCGCACGCCGAATGCGGTCAGCGTGGGGGCGCCGATGACGACGCCGATGGCGTAGGCCGAGATGAGCATGCCGACCGCGGACACCGACACCCCGAGGCCGTCGGCGATCTGGGGCAGCATCCCCATGACGACGAACTCGGTGGTGCCGATGCCGAAGGCACCGATGGCGAGGGCGAGCAGTCCGCGGGGCACGAGGGGGACTCCAGGAGGACGACGAGTACGGCGATGGCTCGGACTGCGTCGTCCTGCCGGGGGTCAGCGACGACCCTCTCCCAGGCCAAGGCGATGCGCGGCGTCGGCATGCCCCGGATCCCGGGTGGGCCTGCTCACAGGGCGGCGCGGAGCCGCGGACGTGCCCGGGCACGTCCGCGGCTCCGCGCCCGGGGGTCAGGGCTTGAGGAGCACCTTGACGGCGCCGTCCTTCTTCTCCCGGAAGTTCGCGTAGGCCTCCGGCGCCTGCTCCAGCGGCACGTGGTGGGTGGCGAAGTCGTCGACGCCGAGCGGGTCGCCCTCGGTGAGGATCGGCAGGATGTCGGGCACCCAGCGCCACACGTTGGCCTGCCCCATGCGCAGCTGGATCTGCTTGTCGAACATCCGCATCAGCGGCAGCGGGTCGGTGGCGCCGCCGTAGACGCCCGACAGCGAGATCGTGCCGCCGCGGCGGACGGCGTCGATCGCGGTGTTGAGCGCGGCGAGCCGGTCCACGCCGACCACCTGCATGACCCGCTCCATGACCGCGTCGGGGACGATCGCGGTCGCCTTCTGCGCGATCGAGGCCAGCGGGGAGCCGTGCGCCTCCATGCCGACGGCGTCGATGACCGCGTCGGCGCCCCGGCCGTCGGTCGCGTCCTGGATGGCCTGCACGACGTCGTCCTTGCGCGTCGAGCGGATGACGTGCGTGCCGCGAGCCGTCGCGCGCTGGATCCGCTCGGGGACGACGTCGGAGGCGTGGACGTTCTCGATGCCCAGGTGGTGGGCGATGCGGGTGCACATGTCGCCGATCGGGCCGAGCCCGAGGACCAGCAGCGTGCCGCCGGGCGGGACCGCGGCGTACTGGACGGCCTGCCAGGCGGTGGGCAGTACGTCGGAGAGGTAGACGAACCGGTCGTCGGGCAGGCCGGCGGGCACCTTGATAGGCAGCGTGTTCCCGAAGGGCACCCGCAGGTACTCCGCCTGTCCTCCGGGCACCTGGCCGTACAGCTTCGTGTAGCCGAACAGGGAGGCGCCGAAGCCCTTGTCGCGGTTCTGCGTCGTCTCGCACTGCGACTGCAGGCCCTGCGAGCACATCCAGCAGGTGCCGCAGGAGATGTTGAAGGGGACGACGACCCGGTCCCCGGCCTTGACGGCGGTGACCTCCGAGCCCACCTCGCGCACGATGCCCATCGGCTCGTGGCCCATCACGTCGCCCACCGTCATGAAGGGCGCCATCACCTCGATGAGGTGGAGGTCGGAACCGCAGACACCGCTCGAGGTCACCTCGATGACGACGTCGGTCGGGTCCTGGATCGTGGGGTCGGGGACGGTGTCCACCCGGACGTCCGCCCGCCCGTGCCAGGTCACTGCGCGCATGGGGGTGTGCTCCTCGAGATCCGCGTCGGAGGGGCCCGACAGAGCCCTCCTGCCCTCCCGTGAGGTGCATCGCCCGTACATCTGGCCGCCGTCGGCGTGCCGATCACTCAGCGCACTGCGCGGTATACGCAGAGGTCAAGAGCAATGGGGTGTTCCTGTGTTCCGGATCACAAAAGCGCAGGTCAAGAGCCTGGTTCAAGGATCACGATCAGATAACGGCATGTTTACATGGACCCCGTCCGCTCCCCCGGGCACCGCACGACGTCCTGTCCCCTCCGGAAGCCAGGTGCATGACTCAGCTCCACGACGACCGCCTCCTCGCCGAGGGGTCCGCACCCGTCCCGGGTGAGCAGACCCTCCTCGACCGGGCCGCGGTCCCGTCCCCGCGACAGCAGCAGACGCCGGCGGGGGAGCCGGCCACCCACACCATCCCGACGCCGCGCTCCGGGGACGCGCAGCCGTCGGACACCGACCAGCGGGCGCTCGGCGAGGTCACCGACCTCGCCGGCCTCAGCGGGCTCGCCGAGGCCACGGCCCGGGCCGGCATCGACGCCCTCACCGACCGGTCCGCCGCCGACCCCGTGCCGGAGCGCGCCGAGACCGCCGTCCCGGTGGTCACCGGTGGGCAGCGTGGCCGGCACCGCCGTCCCCTCCCGCCGGTGCTGTCCCGCCGCCGCGCGTTCTACCTGGCGGCCGCCCTCGTGGGCGCCGCGGGCCTCGGGCTGTTCTCCGCCGGTGGACCGGCGGCCCAGACGGACCCGGCCGAGGCCGCCGCCTCCGTCAGCGTGGCCGAGGAGCTGGGGCTGACCCAGCAGTCCGGTGCCGCCGTCGAGGTCGACGCCGCCACCCGGCTGGAGGAGATGACCGCCAGCCGCACCGCCCGGGAGGCCGAGCAGGCCGCCGCGGCCCAGGTGCAGGCCGACGCCGACCGGCTGGCCGCGGAGGCCGCGGCGGAGGCGGCCCGCCCGAAGGCCGTCCTGCCCGTCGACGGCGCCCGGCTGAGCAGCACCTTCGGGGCCCGCTGGGGCACCCAGCACGCCGGCATCGACTTCGCCGCCCCGATGCGCACCCCCGAGTACGCCGCGATGGACGGCATCGTCCTCGAGGCGGGCCCGGCCAGCGGCTACGGCAACGCCGTCTACATCCAGCACGAGAACGGCGACGTCACCGTCTACGGGCACATGGAGGAGATCCTCGTCTCGCCCGGTCAGGTGGTCCGCGCCGGCGACACCATCGCGCTGCTCGGCAACCGGGGCCGGTCCACCGGTCCGCACCTGCACTTCGAGGTGCGCATCGGCGGCCCCGACGGCCAGAAGATCGACCCCCTCCCGTGGCTGCGGGAGCGCGGCGTCCAGATCTGAGGCAAGGACCCCGCTGCCCTCGCAGGCCCGGGGCTGGACCCCCGCAGCGGGGCCGCGCGACGCCCTCCGCCGGCCGGTCCGGCGGAGGGCGTCGCGCGTTGCGGCACACTCGCGGTGTGCGGCGCGGTACGGAGGCGGGCGGCTGATGGGGCACGACCACGGTTCCGCGCACGGCCCGGTCACCGCCTCGGCGGCCTACCGGCGCCGGCTGGCCGTCGTCCTCGTCCTCACCGTCGCCGTCATGGCCGCCGAGGTCGTCGGCGCACTGGTCTCGGGCTCGCTGGCCCTGCTGGCCGACGCCGGGCACATGGCCACCGACGCCCTCGGGATCGGCCTGGCGCTGGGTGCGGTCACGCTGGCCCAGCACCCGCCGCGCGGCCGCCGGACCTTCGGCTGGCAGCGGGTGGAGATCCTCGCCGCCGTCGCCAACGGGCTGCTGCTCCTCGCCGTCGCCGTCTACGTGCTGGTCGAGGCGGTGCGCCGGATCGGGGACCCCCCGGAGATCGGCTCGGGCGTGATGCTCGCCGTCGCCGGTGCCGGCCTCGTCGTCAACCTCGGTGGGCTGGCCCTGCTGCACCGGGGTCGTGGCGACTCGCTCACCGTGCGCGGGGCCTACCTCGAGGTGCTGGCCGACGCCCTCGGTTCGGTGGCGGTCATCGTCGCCGCCGTCGTCATCGCCACCACCGGCTGGACACCGGCCGACACCGTCGCCTCGATCGGGATCAGCCTGCTCGTCCTGCCCCGGGCCTGGTCGCTGCTGCGCGAGGCTGTGGACGTGCTGCTCGAGGCCGCTCCGCGGGGCGTGGACATGGACTCGGTGCGGGCGCACATCCTCGCGGTGGACGGCGTGCTCGGCGTCCACGACCTGCACGCCTGGACGATCACCTCCGGCCTCCCGGTGCTCTCCGCCCACGTCGTCGTCACCGACGAGGCCCTCGACGCCGGTCACGGGGGGCGGGTGCTCGACGCGCTCTGCGTCTGCCTGGGCGACCACTTCGACGTCGCGCACTGCACCTTCCAGCTCGAGGCAGCGGCCCACGCCGGGCACGAGGCCCCGGTCCACGACTGAAGGAGGACCACCCTTCCCCCCACGACTCGCAGGCCCGGCGCGGGGCCCTGACGGGTGGCCGTTCCAGTGCGTCACCAGGTGGGACAGTGGGAGCGCAGTCGGGACCTGGGGAGGCGCAGCGGTGGAGCACGGTCATCACTCGGGCATGTGGGTGCCCAGCGAGCCGCCGACCTGGGGGCGGATGTTCCTGCCGCACCTGGACGGCTGGTCGGTGCTGGCGGTGCTCAGCCTGCTCGGGATCGTGGGCTACCTGGTGGCGGTGGCCCTCCTGCGCCGTTCCGGCGTGGCCTGGCCGTGGTGGCGGACGGCAGCCTGGATCGCCGGCTGCCTCTCCCTGTTCGCCGTGACCGGGACCTGGCTCAACGGCTACAGCATGGTGCTGTTCAGCGTGCACATGGCCCAGCACATGGTGCTGTCGATGGTGTCGCCGTTGCTGCTGCTCGTGGGCGCCCCGGTCACCCTCGCGCTGCGCACGCTGCCGCGCGGCAGGGGAGTGGCGGGCGTGCCGCGGGCCCTGCTGCTGGACGCACTGCACAGCCGGGTCGCGCGGTTCCTCGCCCACCCGGCGTTCACGCTGCCGCTGTTCCTGGCCAGCCTCTACGGCGTCTACTTCACGCCCGTCTTCGACGCGCTCATGGACGACCCGGTCGGGCACCAGTTCATGCTCGCCCACTTCACGGTGACCGGGCTGCTGTTCTTCGGCCCGATCCTCGGTCAGGACCCCTGGCCCCGGACCACCGGCCACGGCGGCCGCTTGCTGGAGCTGCTCATCCCGATGCCGCTGCACGCCTTCTTCGGCGTCGCCGTGATGATGTCCACCTCGCTGGTCGTGGGGACCTTCGCCAACCCGCCGTCCGGCTGGGGCGTGGACCCGCTCGGGGACCAGAGCACCGCCGGCAGCATCGCATGGTCCTTCGGTGAGCTGCCGACGGTCTTCGTCATGATCGTGGTGCTGTTCTCCTGGATGGGGTCCGAGGAGCGCCGGGCCCAGCGGATCGACCGCACCGCCGTCCGCACCGAGGACGCCGAGCTGGAGGCCTACAACCAGCGCCTGCGCGCCATGGCGGCGAGGGGCGGCGCCGGCAACTGACGCACGGCGTCCTCCCGCAGCGCAGCGCGTCCTCCCTCACGGCCCGCGGTGAGGGAGGACGCACCCCGAGCAGGTCACCTGGTCGTGGCCGGCTGCTCAGCCGACGTGGACGACGGCGTCGCTGTCGGCCGGGAGGTCCTCCTTGGTGGCCTTGATCAGCACCGCGGAGACCAGCGCACCCAGGACCAGCAGCGCCGCCGCCCAGGTGAAGGCCGTGGTGTAGC
The DNA here is from genome assembly GCF_900215145.1 of Geodermatophilus sabuli. GTDB lineage: Bacteria > Actinomycetota > Actinomycetes > Mycobacteriales > Geodermatophilaceae > Geodermatophilus > Geodermatophilus sabuli. The sequence goes on from NZ_OBDO01000001.1 coordinate 124,818, forward strand.
CCTCGACCTGCGCCTGCAGCGCCACGGCCGGGTCCTGCGGGTCGCCCCCCGAGGTGGCGACGTCGGTCATGTAGTCGGTGATGGCACCCACGGACAGCGTCGCCAGGAGCGCCGTGCCGATCGAGGCGCCGACCTGCTGGGTGGCGTTGAGCACGGCGCTGGCCGCGCCGGCGTCGTGCGCACCAGCCCCCACCAGGGCGAGGTTGGACAGCGGCACGAAGGTGAAGCCGAGGCCCAGGCCGAGCAGCACCTGGCCGGGGAACGCCAGCGACCAGAAGCCGCTGTCGACGGCGAGGAACGACAGGACGAACAGGCCCGAGGCGGCCAGCAGGCCACCGAGCACCATCAGCGGCTTCGGGCCGACCTTGACCACGAGCGCGCTCGCCGCACCGGCGGAGACGAGCACGCCCAGGGTCACCGGCAGTGAGGCGATGCCGGCGTGCACCGGCTTGTACTCCAGCACCTGCTGGAAGTACAGGCTCAGGAAGAAGAAGGCGCCGATCAGACCGGCGCCGACCAGCGTCGAGGTCAGGTAGGCCCCGCCCCGGTTGCGGTCCAGGATGATCCGCATCGGCAGCAGCGGGTTGCGGATCCGCAGCTCCAGGACGACGAACGCCGCGACCAGCACCACGCCGACCACGATGAACGCCAGCGCGGCCGGGTCGGTCCAGCCGCTGTCGGTGCTGCCGGCGGCCGCGTTCTCCTGCGACTTCTCCGCGACCTGGGTGAAGCCGTAGACGAACGACGCGATGCCCGCGGTGACCAGGACGGCGCCGGGGATGTCGTAGCTCGTGTCACCCGGCGCGCGGCTCTCGGGCACGATCGGGATGGCCGCGACGATGGCGACGATCGCCACCGGCAGGTTCACCCAGAAGCACCACCGCCAGTCGGCGTACTCGGTGAGCACGCCGCCGAGCAGCAGGCCGACCGCCGAACCGCCCCCGGCGATCGCGCCGTAGACGGCGAACGCCTTCGCCCGCTCCCTGGCGTCGGTGAAGAGCACGGTCAGCAGGGCCAGCGAGGCCGGCGCCAGCAGCGCGCCGAAGGCTCCCTGCAGGGCGCGGGCACCGAAGAGCATCGCCTCGTTCTGCGCGATGCCGCCGAGGGCGGAGGCGACGGCGAAACCACCGGCGCCGACGAGGTAGGTGCGCTTGCGGCCCCAGAAGTCGGCGATCCGCCCGCCCAGCAGCAGGAAGCCGCCGAAGGTGAGCGTGTAGGCGGTGACGATCCACTGCTGGCTGGCGGCGCTGATCTGCAGGTCGGCGGACACGGCCGGCAGCGCGATGTTGACGATGGTGGCGTCGAGGATGACCAGGAGGACGGTGACGGCGATGACCGCCAGGGCCAGCCACCGCCTCGGGTACGGCTCCTCGCCGACGTGGCCGGCGCCGGAGGCGCGCGTGGACATGGGGTCAGTCATGGGTGGTCCTCGAGAGGTCGTGCGGGAGGGGGCGGCGACGGCGGCCGCTGTGCGGCGACTGCGGAACCTAGCTGCCTGCGACCATGTCGGCGTGCCGATTTCCCTGGTGTTCACCTCGGACACGCACGTCCCCAAGCGTGCGCGTGACCTACCTCATGTCCTGTGGGCCGCGATCGAGGCCGCCGACGTCGTCGTGCACGCCGGGGACTGGGTGGACGTCGCGCTCCTGGACCGGATGGAGGAGCGCTCCCGGCGGCTGCTCGCGGTCCACGGCAACAACGACCACGGGGCGCTGCGCGAGCGGCTGCCGGAGGTGGCCCGCGCGGAGATCGAGGGCATCCGGCTGGCCGTCGTCCACGAGACGGGGGACCGCACGGGGCGCGAGGCGCGCTGCGCCGCCCGGTTCCCCGACACCGACCTGCTGGTCTTCGGGCACAGCCACATCCCCTGGGACACCACCGCCGGCACGGGGCTGCGGCTGCTCAACCCCGGGTCGCCGACCGACCGCCGTCGGCAGCCGCACGGCACGTTCGTCACCGCGCTGGCGGCCGGGGGCCGGCTCCACGACGTGACCTTCCACCCGGTCCCGAGGTGACGGGAGAGGACGCCGCCCCCTCCCGCTGGCGCCACCTCGGGGTGGGCCTGGTCGGGCTCGTCGCCGCCTGCGCGGCCCAGAACGGGCTGCCGTTCCTCACCGTGGCGCTGCGGGCGGAGGGGCTGAGCCTCGCCACGATCAGCCTGCTGGTCAGCGCGCCCGTCGCGGGGCTCGTGCTGACGTTGCTGCTGTGGGGCGCGCTCGCCGACCGGTACGGCGAGCGGCTCGTCCTGACCTCGGGGCTCGCGATCGCCGCGGTCGCGCTCGCCGGCGCGGCGTCGTCGGGTGCGCCCCTTCCCCTGGGGCTGTGGCTGCTGCTGGCCGGGGCCGGCAGCGCCTCGGTGCACGCGGCGAGCGGGCGGCTGGTGCTGGGCTGGTTCCCCGCCCGCCAGCGCGGTCTGGCGATGGGGATCCGGCAGATGGGGCAGCCGATCGGTGTCGGCGTGGCGGCGCTGGTCCTCCCGCGGCTGGCGGGCGGCGGTACGGGCGGGGCGTTCGCCTTCCTCGCCGCCGGGTGCGGGCTGGCCGCGGTCCTGATCGGCATGCTGGTCCGCGACCCGGCGCGACCGGAGCCGGCGGCCGGCGGTTCCCGCGCGGTCTCGCCCTACCGGTCGCCGGTGCTGTGGCGGGTGCACGCGGCGAGCACGCTCCTCGTCGTCCCCCAGTTCGTCGTGGCCGCCTTCGCCTTCGACTACCTCGTCCGGGAGGGAGGGTGGGCGGCGACGGCCGCCGGGACGCTGCTCGCGGTCACCCAGCTCGGCGGTGCCGCCGCCCGGCTGGGAGCCGGCGCGTGGTCGGACCGGGTGGGCAGCCGGCTCCACCCCCTCCGGCTGCTCGCCCTTGCCGGAGCGGTCGTCGGCACCCTCCTGGCGGGTGTCGCCGCCCTGACCCCGGCGGTCCTCGGGCCCGCCGCGGCCGCGGCCGCCGTGGTCCTGGCGACGGTGGTGACCGTGAGTCCCAACGGAGTGGCGTTCACCTCGGTGGCCGAGCAGGCCGGGGCCGGCTGGGCCGGCCGGGCCCTGGGCGCGCACAACACCGCGCAGAACCTGTCGGCCGCGGCGACCGTGCCACTGGTCGCGCTGCTCGTCGAGGACGGCCCCGGCTACCCCGCCGCCTTCGCCGCGGGTGCCGCCGCCGCTGCCGTGGCCGTCGGCGTCGTGCCCGGACGGGCGGCGGAGCGCCTCGGGACCCCTGCCGCCCGGCCCGGCGCGGTAGCGGCCCGGTGAGCGCCCGCCGGCCCTGGCCGCCGCGCGCGGTCGACCTGCTGGCCTGCCCCGTCTGCGGCGCGCCGCTGTCGTCCCTGCCCGACGACGCCGGCCTGCGCTGCCCCGCGGGTCACGCGTTCGACCGCGCCCGGCAGGGCCACGTCACCCTGCTGCCCCCGGGGCACGTCCCGCCGTCCGGCGACTCCGCGGCGATGGTCGCCGACCGGGTCGCCTTCCTGGCGGCGGGGCACTACGCCGGCATCACCGCCGCCCTGGCCGACGCCGTCGCCGCCGGGGACGGCGCCCCGCCGAGGGCCCTGCTGGACCTCGGCGGTGGGACCGGGCAGCACCTGGCCGGCGTCCTCGACCGCCTGCCCGACGCGGTCGGCGTCGTCCTCGACTCCTCCCGGTACGCGGCGCGGCGGGCCGCCGGTGTCCACCCACGGGCGGTCGCCGTCGTCGCCGACTCCTGGGCGCGGCTCCCGGTGCGGGACGCCGTCGTCGACCGGGTGCTCGTCGTGTTCGCTCCCCGCAACGGGCCGGAGACCGCCCGCGTGCTGCGCCCGGGCGGCCGGCTGGTGGTCGTGACGCCCGCCGCCGACCACCTCGCCGAGCTGGTCGAGCCGCTCGGGCTGCTCCGGGTCGACCCGGACAAGGCCCGCCGGCTCACCACCACCCTGGAGCCGCACCTGCGGCCGGTCGCCGCCGTCGGGCACCGGACGCGGCTGGAGCTGGACGGGGTCGCGGTCGCCACCCTCGTCGGCATGGGCCCGCACGCCCGCCACCTCACACCCGGCGACCTCGCGACGGCCGTCGCCGCCCTCCCGGACCGCACGGCGGTGACGGTGTCGGTCGACGTCACCAGCTGGGTCCGGGACGGCTGACCGTGCGTCCCCGGTCACGATCCGGCAACGGTCGGAGCCGGGGTCACGCGGCACCGGCCAGCGGGGGCGGCGCGCCCCCCACCGTCGGCAGGAGGTGACGCCGAGGCACCGTCTAAGCTGCGGCCGTGACGATCGCACCGGCGCCGATCGTGAGCCGGCCGAGCCCGGCTCACGAGGTCGAGAAGGGCTCGCGGCTCTCGAACCTGCTGCGGACCACCGACCACAAGACCATCGGCCTCATGTACCTGGCCACCTCGTTCGCATGGTTCCTGCTGGGCGGGCTGATGGCCATGCTCATCCGTGGGGAGCTGGCCCAGCCGGGCCTGCAGTTCCTCTCCCCGGAGCAGTACAACCAGCTGTTCACCATGCACGGCACGGTGATGCTGCTGATGTTCGCGACGCCGCTGTTCTTCGCCTTCGGCAACCTGATCATGCCGCTGCAGATCGGCGCCCCGGACGTCGCGTTCCCGCGGCTGAACGCCTTCTCCTTCTGGCTGTTCCTGCTCGGGTCGATCGTCGCCCTGTCGGGCTTCCTGACCCCCGGCGGCGCCGCGGACTTCGGCTGGACGGCCTACACCCCGCTGTCGGACGTCACGAACTCACCGGGCGCCGGCGGCAACCTGTGGATCACCGGCCTGGCGGTCAGCGGTCTGGGCACGATCCTGGGTGGCGTCAACTTCACCGCGACGATCGTCTGTCTGCGCGCACCCGGGATGACGCTGTTCCGGATGCCGATCTTCACCTGGAACGCGCTGGTGACCAGCATCCTGATCCTGCTGGCCTTCCCGATCCTCACCGCCGCGCTGCTGGCCCTGCTGGCCGACCGCAACCTCGGTGCGCTGATCTACTCCGAGGAGAACGGCGGGGCGCTGCTGTGGCAGCACCTGTTCTGGTTCTTCGGGCACCCCGAGGTCTACATCATCGCGCTGCCGTTCTTCGGCATCATCACCGAGGTCATCCCGGTGTTCAGCCGCAAGCCGCTGTTCGGCTACAAGGGCATGGTCTTCGCCACCCTGGCCATCGGCGCCCTGTCGCTGACCGTGTGGGCGCACCACATGTACGCCACCGGTGCGGTGCTGCTGCCGTTCTTCGCCTTCCTGACCTACCTGATCGCCGTGCCGACCGGCATCAAGTTCTTCAACTGGATCGGCACCATGTGGCGGGGGCAGCTGACCTTCGAGACGCCGATGCTGTTCTCGGTCGGCTTCATGGTCACGTTCCTGCTCGGTGGCCTGACCGGCGTGCTGTTGGCCAGCCCGCCGCTGGACTGGCACGTGTCCGACTCGTACTTCGTCGTGGCCCACTTCCACTACGTCGTCTTCGGGACCGTGGTGTTCGCCGCCTACGCCGGCATCTACTTCTGGTTCCCGAAGATGTGCGGCCGGATGATGGACGAGCGGCTGGGCAAGCTGCACTTCTGGCTGACCTTCATCGGCTTCCACGGCACGTTCCTCGTCCAGCACTGGCTGGGCAACGAGGGCATGCCGCGCCGGTACGTCAACTACCTGCCCACCGACGGGTTCACCACGCTGAACACGATCTCGACGATCTTCTCGTTCGTGCTCGGCGCCTCGACGATCCCGTTCCTGTTCAACGTCTTCAAGTCATGGCGCTTCGGGGCCCTCGCCGTGCGCGACGACCCCTGGGGTCACGGGAACTCCCTGGAGTGGGCGACGTCGTCGCCGCCGCCGCGGCACAACTTCACCGAGATCCCGAAGATCCGCTCGGAGCGGCCCGCGTTCGAGGCGCACTACCCGCACCTGCTGGAGCGCCTGCAGCGCGAGGCGCACGCCGGCAATCGACACGAGCCCTACGCCTCCGAGCTGGGTGGCACGGGCGGCCAGCGGCAGGGGCCGAACGACCCCGACCCGAGCTGAGCACGTCCCCTCCGCGCCCGACTCGCCCGGAGGGGGGCTCCCCGCGACGCCCCGTCGGCCAACCGGCCGGCGGGGCGTCGTCGTGTCCGGGGCGGTTCACGGACCCCCCGGGCCCGTGGGGCACGATGGCGCGGTGCCGCTCGACCCCACTCCCCGGACGACGTCGGACCCCTGCCCCGCGGTCCCCCGGGCGCTGCTGACCGTCACCGGGGAGGACCACCCCGGGGTGACGGCGCGGCTGTTCACCGCCCTGGCCGACGCCGGTGAGGGGCGACGCGCGATCGAGGTGGCCGACGTCGAGCAGGTCGTCGTCCACGGTCAGCTGGTGCTGGGCGTGGAGGTCACCGCCGTCGCGCTCGACGGCGGTGCGCCGGTGGACGAGGCGGCCTTCCTGGACCGGCTGACCCGGCTCGCGGCCGAGGTCGCCGCAGCGACGGGCATGCAGGTGCAGGTCGACTCCGTCACCGAGCAGCGCGGCCCGGGTGGGCGGGCGCACCACGTCATCGTGCTCGGCCGCCCCGTGCCGCCCGCAGCCGTTGCCGGGGCCGCGTCGGCGATCGCCGGCATCGGCGGCAACATCGACGCCATCCGCCGGCTGTCGGACTACCCCGTCACCAGCTTCGAGCTCACCGTCAGCGGGGCGGAGTCCACCGAGCTGCGCACCGCCCTCGCCTCCGTCGCGGCCACGACCGGCGCCGACATCGCCGTGGAGCAGGTGGGCCTGGCCCGCCGCAGCAAGCGGCTGATCGTGCTCGACGTCGACTCCACGCTCGTCCGCGGCGAGGTCATCGACGAACTGGCGGCGCGCGCCGGCCGGGCCTCGGAGGTCGCCCGCATCACCGCCGCCGCCATGAACGGCGAGCTGGACTTCGCCGAGTCGCTGCGGGCCCGGGTCGGAGCCCTGGCCGGGCTGCCGGTCTCGGTGCTGGACGAGGTGCGCGAGCACCTGGTGCTGACCCCCGGCGCGCGCACGCTGATCCGGACGCTGAAGCGGCTCGGGTTCCGCTGCGGCATCGTCAGTGGGGGGTTCACGCAGATCACCGACCCGCTCGCCGCCCAGCTCGGGCTGGACTTCGCGGCGGCCAACACCCTCGAGGTGGCCGACGGGTGCCTCACCGGAGGGCTGGTGGGCGAGATCGTGGACCGGGCCGGCAAGGCGCGGGCACTGGCCCGCTTCGCCGACCAGTACGGCATCCCGCTGGACCAGACGGTGGCCGTGGGGGACGGCGCCAACGACCTGGACATGCTGAGCGCCGCCGGGCTCGGCATCGCCTTCAACGCCAAGCCCTACGTCCGGGAGCAGGCGCACACCGCTCTCAACCAGCCCTACCTGGACGCGGTCCTCCAGGTGCTCGGCTTCACCCGGGACGAGGTCCTCGACGCGGTGCCGTGAGTGACCTGCCGGCCGGCCATCACGGCGCGGTGACCATCGATCCCCGTGCCCGGTCGGTCACGACGCCATGATCGCGGCGGGCCTCACCCCGGGCGGTGCACCGAGCCCTCCAGCTCGACGCCGGCGGTGCGGAGCTGGTCGAGGGCGGCCTCGGTGGTGGCCTCGCTGACGCCGGCCGTCAGTGGCAGCAGCACGCGGGTGGCAAAGCCCTCCCGGACGGCGTCCAGCGCGGTGGCCCGCACGCAGTGGTCGGTGGCGATGCCGACGACGTCCAGGACGTCCACGTCGTGCGCGCGCAGCCAGTCCGCCAGCGGCACGCCGCCCGCCCGGCCCTCGAAGCCGGAGTAGGCGGCGGCGTACTCGCCCTTGTCGAACACGGCCTCGAGGGGTTCACGGTCCAGCCGGGGGTGCAGCTCGACGCCGCCGGTCCCGACGACGCAGTGGCGGGGCCAGGTCTCGACGAAGTCCGGTGCGGCCGCGAAGTGGCCGCCCGGGTCGACGTGGTGGTCGCGGGTGGCGACCACGTGGGCGTAGTCGCCGCCGTGGCGGCGGACGTGCTCGCTGATCGCGGCCGCCACCGCCTCCCCGCCGGCGACAGCGAGGCTGCCGCCCTCGCAGAAGTCGTTCTGCACGTCGACCACCACCAGTGCGCGGGGCATCGTCGATCCCTCCTCAGGCCGTGACCGTCTCGATGGCACAGTCGCCACGCGACAGCGCCCACGCCTCCTGGGGCAGCGTGGCGCGCACCCGCTCGTGGTGCGCGCGGGCCGCGACCAGGGCCTCACGAGGTGACGCCGGCTCGCACACCCGGCCGCCGCGCACCAGCTCGACGACCAGCTGCCGGTCGCCGTCCTCGGGGGTGACGGGACCGCTGCAGATGACCTCCGCGGTCGCCGTCCCGTCGGCGGAGTGACGGCGGACGGCGTGCTTGCGGCCGCCCACGGAGTTCTTGCCCTCGGACCGCTTCACCACCGGGACACCGTCGCGCTCCACCAGCTTGTAGACCATCCCGGCCGTGGGGGCGCCGGAGCCGGTGACGAGGGAGGTGCCCACCCCGTAGCCGTCGACCGGCGCGGCCATGAGGCCGGCGATCGCGTATTCGTCGAGGTCGCTGGTCACGATGATCCTCGTGTTCGTGGCGCCGAGCTCGTCGAGCAGCTGCCGAGCGTGCGTGGCCAGTGTGGGGAGGTCGCCGGAGTCCAGCCGGATCGCCCCGAGCTCCGGGCCGGCCACCTCGATCGCCGTCCGGATGCCCTGGTCGACGTCGTAGGTGTCCACCAGCAGGGTGGTGCCGACCCCGAGGGCGGCGAGCTGGGCGCGGAAGGCCGAGGCCTCGTCGTCGTGCAGGAGGGTGAAGGCGTGCGCGCTGGTGCCGGTGGTCGGGACGCCGTAGCGGCGGCCCGCCTCCAGGTTGGAGGTGCTCCCGAAGCCGACCAGGTGGGCGGCGCGGGCCGCGGCGACGGCGGCCTGCTCGTGGGTGCGCCGGGAGCCCATCTCGATGCAGGGCCGCTCGCAGGCGGCGGCGACCATCCGGGCGGCGGCCGAGGCGATCGCGCTGTCGTGGTTGAGGACCGACAGGATCAGCGTCTCCAGCAGCACCCCCTCGGCGAACGGCGCGCGCACGGTGAGCACGGGGGAGCCGGGGAAGAAGAACTCGCCCTCGGCGTAGCCGTCGACGTCGCCGCTGAAGGAGAAGGCGGCCAGCCAGTCGAGCAGCCGCGCATCGGTCAGCCCCTGGTCCCGCAGGGTGGCGAGGTCCTCGTCGGAGAAGCGGAACCGGGGGAGCTCCTCCAGCAGCCGGCTCGTGCCGGCGACGACGCCGTAGCGGCGGCCGTGCGGCAGGCGACGGGCGAAGACCTCGAAGACGCAGTCGCGGTCGGCGGTCCCGTCCGCGAGCGCGGCGGCGACCATCGTGAGCTCGTAGCGGTCGGTGAGGAGGGCGGGACCCGTCGACATGGCTCCGGAGCGTAGGCGGCCGCGCCGGGCGCGACCCGTCGAGTGGTGGTGTCCCGAGGTGGGGGAGCGGGCGCAGCCGGATGGGTGGGCGTCCTAAGGTGGGGGAGTGGGCGGACCCCTTGCGCCGACACGGACGCCGGAGACGACGGTCGAGGAGCACGGCGACCTCGACCGGCCCTGGGTGACCATCGTCTGGGACGACCCGGTCAACCTCATGACGTACGTGACCTACGTGTTCCAGGAACTGTTCGGCTACGACGAGGCGACGGCGACCGCGCTCATGCTCGAGGTGCACCACGAGGGGAAGGCCATCGTGAGCTCCGGGCCCCGCGAGCGGATGGAGCACGACACGAACCGGCTGCACGCCTACGGGTTGTGGGCCAGCTTCCAGCGGGACACGTGAGCGGGTCCGCGAGCTCACCGATGGGCACGGCAGGCCGGCGCACGGGATCGACGAGTGCCGGCGAGGAGGGCGCGTGAAGCCCTTCCGCCGCCGCGGCGACGCGCTCGTGGCCCAGCTCAACGAGGCCGAGGTCAGCATCGTCGGGCTTCTCCTCGACCAGCTCGAGCAGCTGCTGGACGCCGACGCGGCCGACGCCGGTTCCGACCCCGTGCTGACGCGGTTGTTCCCCGAGGGGCACCGGGGCGACCGGCAAGTGGCCGACGAGTACCGGGAGCTCACCCGGGACGGTCTCGCGTCGGGCAAGGCCGACGACCTGGCCACGGTGCGGGCCACGCTGCCCCCCGAGGGTGGCGCCGTCCGGCTGGATCCCGACCAGGCGCAGGCCTGGCTGCGCACGACCAACGACCTGCGCCTGGCGATGGGCACCCGGCTCGGGATCGAGGCCGACACCGAACCGCCGGAGGACCTCGCCTCCGAGGAGGGCCAGCAGCTGGCCGTCTACTACTGGCTCACCGGCCTGCAGGGTTCACTCGTCGACGCGCTCGTGGCCGGTCGCGCCGGCCGAAGGTGAGCAGCACCAGCGCCACCAGCAGCGCGTCGAGCACGAAGAAGACGTAGACCAGCCCGTGCAGCTCCACGTCGCGGATCGCCGCACCGATCGTGGAGACCAGCACGACGGCGGAGAGCGCGAAGACCAGCAGCAGGGTGAGCAGCCGGATCCCGATCAGCAGGACCAGCGAGGCCCGGTCGGCGCCGACGTCGCTGCTGTAGTGGCCGCTGCGGCGCCGCAGGCCCCCGAACCCGAGGGCCAGGGCCGGTGGCGCGATCAGGACGACGCCGACGGCGATGAGCAGCGAGAGGACCACGAGAGCGCACCGTAACGGGTGCCCGGGGGCCGGTTCCCCGGCCCGATCGGGAGCGCTCGCACCGGCCGCCTAGACTGGGCGGTGTGCTGCGCATCGACCGCGCGACCTACGACGCCATCGTGGCCCACGCCCGGGAGGACCACCCGGACGAGGCCTGTGGCGTCGTCGCCGGCCCCGAGGGCAGCGACCGTCCCGAGCGCTTCATCCCGATGCTGAACGCCGCGCGGTCGCCCACGTTCTACGAGTTCGACTCCGGTGACCTGCTGCGGTTGTACCGGGAGATGGACGACCGGGACGAGGAGCCGGTGGTCATCTACCACTCGCACACCGCCACCGAGGCCTACCCGTCGCGGACGGACATCAGCTACGCGTCCGAGCCCAACGCCCACTACGTGCTCGTCTCCACGCGGCACCACGGCGAGCAGACCGGCCTGACCGGCGACGAGGTCGAGTTCCGCAGCTTCCGCATCGTCGACGGCGAGGTGAGCGAGGAGGACGTCGAGGTCGTCGAGTCCTACCTGTTCGGCCACTCGCCGACGACGGTCGTCTACGACTGAGAAGGCACCCCGTCCCCCCATGCCTCGCACGCTCGGCGCGGGACCCTGGACGGGGCCGGGCCGACGGGGCCGTCCCAGGAATGCCCCGCGGCGAGCGGGCGTTGGCCCCTCCAGATGCACGACCCGCGGCACACGCCGGTCCGCACACCCCCCACACCCCGAGGAGAACAGCACGCCATGGCCATCGAGGTCCGGATCCCGACCATCCTGCGCACCCACACCGGCGGCAACAAGACCGTCGAGGGCTCCGGCGACACCCTGGGCGCGCTCGTCGACGACCTCGACGCCAAGCACCCGGGCCTGAAGAACCGCCTCGTCACCGAGGAGGGCAAGCTGCACCGTTTCGTGAACGTCTACGTCAACGACGAGGACGTCCGCTTCACCGGCGCGCTCGACACCCAGGTCAAGGACGGCGACTCGGTCACGATCCTCCCGGCGGTCGCCGGCGGCTGCTGAGCACCCGCTCAGCTGCCGCCCGCCACCCGTCTCCCGGAAGAGCACCCCGATGGCCCGCTTCGCCTCACTCGTCGACTCGCTCGGCAACACCCCGCTGGTGGGGCTGCCGAACCTGTCGCCGTCCCCCGACGTCCGGCTGTGGGCCAAGCTGGAGGACCACAACCCCACCGGGTCCATCAAGGACCGCGCGGCCATCTCGATGATCGAGGCGGCCGAGAAGGAGGGGAAGCTCAAGCCGGGCGACACCATCCTCGAGCCGACCAGCGGCAACACCGGCATCTCGCTGGCCATGGTCGCCCGCCAGCGGGGGTACCGGCTGATCTGCGTGATGCCGGAGAACACCTCGATCGAGCGGCGTCAGCTGCTGGAGATGTACGGCGCGCAGATCATCAGCTCCCCGGCGGCCGGCGGCTCCAACCAGGCGGTCGCCGTCGCCAAGGGGCTGGCGGCCGAGCACGCCGACTGGGTGATGCTGTACCAGTACGGCAACCCGGCCAACGCCGAGGCGCACTACACCGGCACCGGCCCGGAGATCCTGGCCGACCTGCCCTCGATCACCCACTTCGTCGCGGGGCTCGGCACCACCGGCACCCTCATGGGGGTCTCGCGCTACCTGCGCGAGAAGAAGCCCGAGGTGCGGGTCATCGCGGCGGAGCCACGCTACGGCGAGCTGGTCTACGGCCTGCGCAACATCGACGAGGGCTTCGTCCCGGAGCTCTACGACCCGGAGCTGCTCGACTCCCGGTTCAGCGTCGGGCCGCAGGACGCCGTCCGCCGGACCCGTCAGCTGGTCGAGCAGGAGGGCATCTTCGCCGGCATCTCCACCGGCGCCATCCTGCACGCGGCGCTGGGCATCGCGGACAAGGAGGTGGCGGCCGGGCGCAGGGCCGACATCGTCTTCATCGTGTGCGACGGCGGCTGGAAGTACCTGTCGACCGGCGCCTACGCCGGCACCCTGGAGGAGGCGACCTCCGCGCTGGAGGGGCAGCTCTGGGCGTGAGCGCGGGCACGTCCCGCTGCCCGCTAGCCTGACCTGCGTGCTTGGGACAGCCGACCGCCCGCGGGGGACCGCGTGAGGCTCACCATCGTCGGCTGCTCGGGCAGCGGCCCGGGCCCGGAGTCGCCCGCGTCCTGCTACCTCGTCGAGCACGACGGCTTCCGGCTGCTCGTCGACCTCGGCAACGGTTCCTTCGGGGCCCTGCAGGGGCTGGCCGACCCGGCCACCGTCGACGCGGTGTTCCTGTCACACCTGCACGCCGACCACTGCCTCGACGTCGCCCCCTTCGTCGTCTGGCACCGCTACTCCGGGCGCTCCACCCGGCAGTTGGTGCCGATGTACGCCCCGGTCGGGGCCGAGCGCCGGCTGGCCCTGGCCTACGACGCGGACGGCGAGGGGCTGACCGACGTCTTCGACTTCGTCCCGGTCGGCGCCGGCACCCTCGAGCTGGGGCCGTTCACCGCCGAGCTCGCCCGGACCGCACACCCTGTCGAGTGCTACGCGATCCGGCTCACGGCCGGCGGCCGCTCGCTGGTCTACACCGGGGACACCGGGGCCAGCGATGCCGTCGTGGACCTGGCCCGCAGTGCCGACGTCCTGCTGGCCGAGGCCGCGCACCCCGACGTCCCCGGCCTGCCACCGGCCCTGCACCTCAGCGGCCGGGAGGCCGGTGAGCACGCCGCCGCGGCGGGGGTCGGTCGGCTGCTGCTCACCCACGTGCCGTCCTGGATCGAGCGGGCGGCGCAGCTGGCCGACGCGCGCGCGGTCTTCCCGGCGAGCGAGCTCGTCCAGCCCGGCGCCACCTACGAGGTCTGAGGGGACATCCCCTGGCCTGCCACCGCGCCGCGAGCCCACGGCGGGCCGCTGCAGGGGGCCGCTGTCGCAGCACGATCAGCTGGGCTGATCGTGCTGCGTCCTGGCTCATGGGCTGCGGGGAGCCAGGACGCGCGGAGCGGAGCCAGGACCTCCCCTTGCCGGGTCGTGCGCGGCCGGGCACGGTGGGCCGGTGGTGGACGACGAACGGGACGGCATCCGGCTGACCAGCCTGGACGCACCGCTGGGTGACGGGCTCCAGGTGACCAAGGGCGACCTCGTCGACCACCTCGACGCGTTCGCCGACCGGCTCGTGCCGCTGCTGGCCGGCCGTCCGTTGTCGGTGAAGCGGGTGCGGCCGGGCCAGCAGCCGTTCATGCAGCGCAACGTGGCCAAGGGGGCGCCCGACTGGGTGCGCACCGTCCCGGTCTGGTCCCAGGGCGCGCACCGCGAGGTGCACCAGGTGCTCTGCGACGACCGCCGCACCCTGCTGTGGCTGGCCAACCAGCGCGCGGTGGAGTTCCACGTCCCGTTCGTCCCGGCCGGGGCGGAGGAGCCGACGGGGATCGTGCTGGACCTGGACCCGCCGGAGGGCGCCGGGTTCGAGGTGGTGGTGCGGGCGGCGGAGTTGGTGCGGCAGGCCCTGGCCGACGCCGGACTGGCCGGCGCGGTGAAGACCAGCGGTTCCAAGGGGGTGCACGTCGTGGTGCCGGTGCGCGGTGTCCGCGCCGACGACGCCGCGGCCGCCACCCGCGCGCTGGCGGTGCGGGCCGAGCGGCTCGACCCCGACCTCGCGACGACCGCGTACATCAAGGCGGACCGGCACGACCGGGTGTTCCTGGACTCCACGCGGTCCTACTCGTCGACGATCGTCGCCGCCTACAGCCCGCGGGTGCGGCCGGGGCTGCCGGTGTCGGCGCCGGTGTCATGGGCGGACCTCCCGGCGATGCGTCCGGGTGACGTCACCATCCGGACGGCGGGGGAGCGCCTGGGGAACGGCGATCCGTGGGCGGCGCTGCTGCCGGATCCGCAGGAGCTCCCGGCCGACCTGGTGGCCGAGGGGCACACCATCCCGGTGGCGCGGGTGCAGGCGATGCACGAGGGCCGCCGGCGGGCCCGCGCCCGCCGCGAGGAGGAGGGGGACTGACGGTTCGGCGCACCCTCCACAGGGGACGCCGCCGTCCACAGGAGCCGGCGCCGGCGCCGGCGTGACGCCCGGCCGCGGCGTCAGTCTGCCGGGCATGACGACCGCCCCGCAGACCATCGCCTGGCTCGACCAGGAGGACGCCCAGCTGACCTGGTCACACCGGGACGGCTCCTTCCCCTGGGAGCCGGGCTACCCGTGCGGTCCGGCGTGCCAGCCCGCCCGGGCACGTGGCGGGCGTGAGGAAGGACCTCCCCGCCCCCACTCGCACGCTCGCGGTGGACCCCTGCAGGGAGGCCGTGTCAGCCCAGGCCGAGCTCCCGGCGGAGCTTGGCCACGTGTCCGGTGGCCTTGACGTTGTACGACGCCTTCTCGATGCGGCCCTCGGCGTCCACGATGAAGGTCGAGCGGATCACGCCGATGACCTCCTTGCCGTAGAGCTTCTTCGGCCCGAACGCGCCGTAGGCCCGCAGGACCTCCTTGTCGACGTCGGAGACGAGGGTGATGCCCAGCCCCTCCTCCTCGCGGAACCGCAGCAGCTTCTCCGGCGGGTCGGGGGAGATGCCGATGATGTCCAGCCCCGCCTCGGCGAGTTCGCCGGCGGCGGCGGTGAAGTCGACCGCCTGGGTGGTGCACCCCGGCGTGAGCGCGGCCGGGTAGCAGTAGACGATCACGCGGCGTCCGCGGTGGTCGGTGAGGGAGACCGGGGCGCCGTCCGCGTCGGGCAGCGTGAACTCCGGCGCCGGGTCGCCGGGGGCCAGGCGGACGGGGGCCGTGTCGGTGCTGCTGTCGGTGTCGGTCATGTCCGGCATCCTGCCGTGCGCCGCCGACGGCCCTCTACGGGGCGCACCCCGCGGGCCGGGGTCAGCCGGGGAGGAACGAGAACCGCACGTGTCGCTGCGGGTTGTCGGTGTTGGTGTCGACGAAGCAGATCCGCTGCCAGGTGCCCAGCTGCAGGCGGCCGTCCAGCACCGGGACGCTGGCGTGCGGGGGGACGAACGCCGGCAGCACGTGGTCGCGGCCGTGCCCGGGGCTGCCGTGCCGGTGCCGCCAGCGGTCGTCCCGGGGGAGGAGGACGTCGAGCTGGGCCAGCAGGTCCTCCTCGCTGCCCGACCCCGTCTCGATGACCGCCACCCCGGCGGTCGCGTGCGGCACGAACACGTGCAGCAGGCCGTCGGTCTCGGTGCGGACAAACTCCGCGCACTCGTCGGTGAGGTCGACGACGGTGGGGATCCCGCCGGTACGGACGGCTCGCAGCTCCGATCGCATGGCCGCGATCCTGCCCGGCCCGATGGGCCGTCGCCCGGCGCGCACTACTGTCGGCCCCCGTGACGGCGACACCCGGGAAGACCCGCGACGACGGCCGGGCGGCCGACCAGCTCCGCCCCGTGACGATCACCCGCAACTGGCTCGACCACGCCGAGGGCTCGGTGCTCGTCGAGTTCGGCCGCACCCGCGTGCTGTGCGCGGCGAGCGTGACCGAGGGCGTGCCGCGCTGGCGCAAGGGGTCGGGCCTGGGCTGGGTGACTGCGGAGTACTCGATGCTGCCGCGCGCCACGCACACCCGCAGCGACCGGGAGTCGGTCAAGGGCCGCATCGGCGGGCGCACGCACGAGATCAGCCGGCTGATCGGGCGGTCCCTGCGCGCCTCGATCGACCTCGCCGCGCTGGGGGAGAACAGCATCGCCATCGACTGCGACGTCCTCCAGGCCGACGGCGGGACCCGCACTGCGGCGATCACCGGTGCCTACGTGGCGCTCGCCGACGCCGTCTCCTGGCTCGGCGCCCGGAAGAAGTTGGCCCGGCCGCGGGCGATCGTGCAGTCCGTGGCCGCGGTGAGCGTCGGTGTGATCGACGGGCAGCCGCGGCTGGACCTCGCCTACGAGGAGGACGTGCGCGCCGGCACCGACATGAACGTCGTCTGCACCGGGAACGGCAGCTTCGTCGAGGTGCAGGGGACCGCGGAGAACGGCGTCTTCGACCGGACGACGCTGGACGCCCTGCTGGACCTCGCGGTCGCGGGCTGCGCGGAGCTCAGCCGGCTCCAGACCGAGGCGCTGGACCGGCCGGCCGGTGCGCGATGAGCTCGCGGCTGCTGCTGGCCACCCGCAACCCGGGCAAGCTGGCCGAGCTGCAACGGCTGCTGCGGTCCGCCGTCCCCGGGGTGGAGGTGATCGGCCTGCAGGACGTCGAGAAGTACCCCGAGGCCCCCGAGACCGGAGCCACCTTCGCGGAGAACGCGCTGCTCAAGGCGCGGGAGGCGGTGCGGTACACCGGGTTGGCCGCGGTGGCCGACGACTCCGGGTTGACCGTGGACGCGCTCAACGGCATGCCCGGCGTGCTGAGCGCCCGCTGGTCGGGCCGGCACGGGGACGACGACGCCAACACCGCGCTGCTGCTGGGCCAGCTGGCCGACGTCCCCGACGACCGGCGCGGCGGGGCGTTCGTCTGCGCGGCCGCCGTCGTGACGCCGGGCGGTGCCGAGCGGGTGCTCGAGCGCTCCTGGCGCGGCCGCGTGGTGCGGGAGAAGCGGGGCGGCAACGGCTTCGGCTACGACCCGGTGTTCCAGCCCGACGGGCTCGACGTCACCGCGGCCGAGCTGGCCCCGGCGGAGAAGGACGCCCGCAGTCACCGCGGTCAGGCCTTCTCGGCTCTGGTGCCGCTGGTCGCCGAGCTGCTGCGACCGGCCTGACCGGCCGGCCGGCGTCACCGCAGGGCGACCCACCCGACGAACCACAGCGAGAAGGCGGCGATCGACGGGGGGAAGGCGAGCACCAGGAAGGCGGCGAACGCCCGGTCCAGCCGCCAGGTGAGGCGCTGGCGCGGTCCCTTCATCCGGTGCCGGCCGGTGAGCGGCAGCGCGGTGCGGGCCACCCCGGCCTCTTCCCCGGCGGTCAACGCGACCGAGCGGGCGGCCTGCCACGCCTCGACCCGCGCCCAGCCCGGGGCGACCCCGCAGACGAGCGCGAGCACGGCCGCTCCGCCGAGGACCGGCAACAGGTCGGCGACGCCGAGCACCAGGAGGCCGGCGGCGGCGGCGCCGGCGGTGAAGCCGGCCACGGTCACCGCGGCGAAGCAGAAGACCGCACCGAAGGTCACCATGAGGATCGCGTAGCCGGGGAGCATGGCCTCGTCCCACGAGTTGCCCATGACGAGCATCAGCGGGATCTCCGCGGCCAGCACGGCGCCGCAGGCGAGGAAGACCCGGCGCAGGTCGACGCGCGGCGGGCGCACCGCCCAGGCGGTCGCCGGCCGGCCGGCGACCGGCAGCTGGATCGTGGTCACGACTGCACCTCCGGTGCGATGTCGGTCCAGGCCAGGCGGCCGTGGACGTCGGTGGTGGCGTGGCGGCCGACGTCCACGGACACCGGCGTCTCCGACCGTGCCGACCGCTCGGCCCCGGCAGCGGGTGCGCCCGGCCCCTGGACGTGGGCGGACAGGCCGTGCTGGGTCTTCTCCCAGTAGAAGGGCTTGGTCAGCAGCTGCCAGGCGGCCTTGTAGGACGCGATGGAGTGCAGCAGCCAGTACAGGGGCGACAGCAGCGCGAAGGGCACCAGGCCGTAGCTGCGCCGCTTGAAGCCGGCCAGCAGGGACAGGTAGATGATCACGCCGTTGCCGAACAGCAGGTTCGCCAGGCTGACCAGGGTCAGCCACTCGGGCAGGTCCGGCACGATCACGCCGGGCGCCAGCAGGTCGGCGAGGAACAGCGCGTACAGCCACGGGGTGGCCAGGAACATCAGCGGCGTGCCGCCGATGAGCAGCCCGAAGCCCGCCGCCTGGCGCAGCCCGACGGTCCGGATCAGCGCGACCGGGTGCCGGGTGTGCACCAGCACCGTCTGCATGTAGCCCTTGATCCAGCGGCTGCGCTGCCGGATCCAGTTGCCGACGGCCATGTTGGCCTCTTCGTAGGTCGTCG
Organism: Geodermatophilus sabuli; assembly: GCF_900215145.1. Classification (GTDB taxonomy): domain Bacteria; phylum Actinomycetota; class Actinomycetes; order Mycobacteriales; family Geodermatophilaceae; genus Geodermatophilus; species Geodermatophilus sabuli. The sequence goes on from NZ_OBDO01000001.1 coordinate 143,300, forward strand.
AGTTGACGACCGCGACGCGGTGCCCGCGGGCCGAGGCCCGGATGCCCAGGTCGGCGTCCTCGGTGACGTTGTACGGGTCCCAGCCACCGAGCTGTCGGAGCAGGTCGGTGCGGAAGTGGTTGCTCGTGCCGCCCAGCGGGATCGGCAGCCGCAGCTTGTCCAGGCCGGCCAAGGTGTAGTCGAACCACGAGGAGTACTCGAGGGTGAACATGCGGGTGAGCAGGTTCTCCCGGGCGTTGAAGTAGTTCAGCGCCGCCTGGACGCACACCAGGTCCTCGCCGCCCTTGCGGAAGGCGATCAGCGACTTCTTCAGCTGGTCGGGGTCGGGGCGGTCCTCGGCGTCGTAGATGACGACGAACTCGCCCCGGGCGAAGGCCAGACCGACGTTGCAGGCCCGTGGCTTGGTCTTGGGCAGCGAGTGCGGCACGACGATGATGCGGACGAGGTCCGGCGGGGCGGCGGCCAGGGCGGCGCTGAGCGTCTCGGGGTCGTCCTCCTCCAGCAGGAGCAGGATCTCCAGCTTCTCCCGCGGGTAGTCCAGCGCGGCGAGGTTGCGCATGAGCAGGCCGACGATGCCGGCCTCCTTGTAGACCGGCACGAGGATCGTGTACCGGGGCAGTTCGGTGTCCTGGAGGGCCGCGACCTCGGCGTCGGTCACCTGCTCGACGGTCTCGTAGGCGGTGCCCACAGTGCTGATCAGCGCCTTCGTGCCGACGGCGAGGGCGACGGCGACGTTCACCGTCGCGACCAGCACCAGCATCGTCGTGGAGAACCACAGGGCCGCGCAGACGAGGGTGCCGACGGCGACGGTGATCCCCAGCGCGACCTGCGGCCAGACGAAGACCTTCGAGGCCGACTCGTCAGGGCGCCGCTCGGCCAGCGACCGCACCGCGTCGTGCACCAGTTCGTCGCGCCACACGGTGCGCAGCGCCCGCTGCACGTCCCAGTCGGTGGTGACCACCTGGCGCACCCGCTGGATGCCGGTGCGCTGCACGACCTCCTGCGCGATGTGCGCCGACGGGCGGCCGGCCGTGGCGACGACGACCTGCAGCTCGCCCTCGCCGTCCTGCTCCACCTGCAGCGGCACCCACACCTCGCGGGCGAGCATCGCGGAGGGGAACAGCCGGGCCAGGTCGGGATCGACCTCCACCGGGTCGACGAACGCCATGTCCGCGCCCCACACGTCGGCGAGGGCCACGTACAGCTGGCGGCGGGTCACCAGGCCGCGAGCGAGCAGCACCGCGCCCAGGGGCTCGCCGATCCGTTCGTGCTGGCGGAGGGCGTCGTGGAGCTGGGTCCCGGTGAGCACGCCCTGCTCGACGAGCACGTCGCCCAGGCGGCGCTCGGGCGGCGGCAGGACCGCGCCGGGTGCCGTCCGGCCGGAGGTCGCCGGCTGCGCGGAGAAAAGCGTCACGGCGTTGGAGTCGGCAGTCCGGGCGCCCGGGTCGAACGGGGGCACCCCGGCCGTCACCCGGACGGGTGACTCAGTCGGCGGCCGGCGCGAACCCGAGCCAGTCGAGGAGGTCGCCGTCCACCCGGGGGTCGTACTCACCGCGGTCGTCGTCGAGGGTGGCGTGCCGTTCCCGGCCGGGGGTGGTGGCGACGCGGGCGACGTCGTCGGCGTCGGGAGCGAGGTGGCGGGGGCCGGCGGCGGAGGCGACGAGGGACACGGGGACCACGTCGGCACGCAGGGCCGTGCGGCGGAGCGCTCCGGTCGACGACGACCCGATCGGGGGACGGCCGTCGCCCGGAGGTGTTCCCCTCCCTCGGGTGAGGTCACCGTTCCCAGGCTCACGGTCGGTCCTCCTGGAGCCGATCCCTCCCTCGCGCACCCGCAGACCGCGGGCGCCGGACCGTGGGGGACCAGCAGATGAGCAACCGCACCGAGGGATCCGTCCGGGCGGGACGCCGGGCGGGCGGCCGGAGGCTGTCCACGCACGCTGCAACCGCGGGCCTGGTCGCCGTGCTGCTCGTGCTCACCGTCTTCTCGGTGGTCGCCGCGGTGGCCAACGCCCGGGCCGCACAGAAGGCCGAGCAGAGCGCGGCGGTGTCGGAGTGGTCCGAGGAGGCCGAGCAGCGTCTCCTGCAGATGGAGGACCTCGCCGACGAGCTGGCGCTGGCGCCCGACGACGAGCTGCGCGCGGAGTACGAGGCCACGCGAGCGGCCACGCGGCACGCTCTGGAGGAGCTGGGCGTGGTGGAGGGCACCGGCCACGAGCAGCGGGTGGCCGGGTGGCTGCAGCGCCTCGACAGCTACGGCGCGGCGGTGGACGCCCTGATCGCCGCGGCCGCGGAGAACCCCGCCATCGCCGAGGCGTTCGAAGAGGAGTTCGTCGACCCCTACTACGACGCGCTGGAGACCGTGGTCAAGGGCGAGGCCCGCGAGCACTGGGCCGACGCCAGCCGGTCGCTGGACGCGATGGGCGACTCCCAGCGGCTGCTCGTCGTCGCGACGCCGGTCGTCTTCGGCCTCGGGCTGGGCCTGGTCGGCTGGTTCACCGCGGTGCTCACCCGGAGCCGTCGCGCGACCGTCGCGCAGGCCGAGCGGAACCGACAGCAGGCGCTGCACGACGCCCTCACCGGGCTGCCCAACCGGACGCTGCTGCGCCAGCGCGGCGACGCGGCCCTCGAGGCCCTCGCCCCGGGGACGGCGCCGGCCGCGCTGATGCTCATCGACCTGGACCGGTTCAAGGAGATCAACGACACCCTCGGCCACGCCTACGGCGACCTCGTGCTGCAGGCCGTCGCCACCCGACTGCGGGAGACGCTGCGGTCGACGGACACCGTGGCCCGGCTCGGTGGCGACGAGTTCGCGATCCTGCTGCCCAGCGTGGACGGGCCCGAGGCCGCCCTGGACCTGGCGGCCCGCGCGCTGGCCGCCATGGAGGCGCCCATCGACGCCGACGGCGTCTCCCTGGACGTCGACGCGAGCATCGGCATCGCGCTGTCCGGCGTGCACGGGACCGACGTCCAGACGCTGCTGCAGAGCGCCGACATCGCCATGTACTCTGCCAAGGACCGCGGCCTGGGCGTCTGCGTCTACGACGACGGGCTCAACGTGCACAGCCCGGAGCGGCTGGGGCTGCTCGGCGAGCTGCGGCGCGCGATCGACGGCCGGGAGCTGGTCCTGCACTTCCAGCCCAAGGCCACCCTGTCCGGCGAGGAGGTGTGCGGGGTGGAGGCGCTGGTGCGCTGGCAGCACCCGGAGCGCGGTCTCGTCGCGCCGGCCGAGTTCATCCCGCTGGCCGAGCGGACGCCGCTGATCCGGCCGTTGACCCGCTACGTCGTCGATGCGGCGCTGGCGCAGTGCGCCCGCTGGCGGACGACCGGGCGGACGTTGCGGGTGGCGGTCAACATCTCGGCCCGCAACCTGCTCGACGAGCGCTTCGTGGACGACGTGCTGGAGCTGCTCGCCCGCCACGACGTGCCGGCCTGGTTCCTGGAGCTGGAGGTGACGGAGAGCGCGATCATGGCCGACCCCGCCCGGGCCCGCGCCATCCTCACCCGGCTCGCCGAGGTGGGCGTGACCCTCTCCATCGACGACTTCGGGGCCGGGTACACCTCGCTGGCCCACCTCAAGGACCTGCCGGTGCACCAGCTGAAGGTGGACCGTTCGCTGGTCACCGACGTGACCGTCCACCGCAGCAACGCGCTCATCGTGCGCTCGGTCGTGGAGCTGGCCCGCAACCTCGGGCTCACGACCGTGGCCGAGGGCGTCGAGGACCGCGAGACCTGGGACCTGCTGGCCCGCCTGGGCTGCGACGTGGCGCAGGGCCACCTGCTGTGCCGGCCGATGCCGGCCGAGCTGCTGGAGGCCTGGTTCGACCGGGCGAGGGTCGGCGTCTGAGCGCCGCGCCCGGTGGCGGTCTCGTCCGCCGCGAGGGGCGGTGCCGGCCGGCCGTGCTCGTCGAGGCCGATCACGGGCGGAAGCCACCGGGACGGCCCGACGATCGTTGCGCGTGCGGGAGGGGGGAGTCGAACCCCCACGCCCGAAGGCACCAGATCCTAAGTCTGGCGTGGCTGCCGTTACACCACTCCCGCTCGGACGGTGAGTCTAGAGGCGGCGGTGGGGGCGCCGCCCCGCCTCCGGATCGCCCGTGCGGGTGCCCCGACCGACGGGAACGCGCTGGACCGCGCCGCGTCTGGCAGGCTGTCGCCCGTGCCTCGCGACCCTCGACAGATCCAGCTGGAGATCGACGCCGCCCGTGAGTCGCTTGCGGCCACCCTGGACCAGCTGGTCTACCGGAGCAGCCCGCAGCGCCTGAAGGCCAAGGGGCAGGCCACCGTGCAGACCTTCCTGCAGACGCCGGCCGGCATCGCCGCCGTCGGGGCGCTCGGCCTGCTGGTCAGCCTCGTCGTCGTCCAGAAGGTCCGGCACCGCAACGACTGACCCGCCCCCGCGCGCGGCGGAGGCTCAGGCCTCCGGCCGCGCGTTGGCGATCAGCGGCAGGACGACGACGTCCAGCACCCGCTCCACGTACTCGTCGTCCACCGGCTCGCCGGTGAGCAGCCACCGCTGCACGATCAGCGCGCTGGTGGCCTCGGCGGCCACCGACTGCGCCAGCCCCGGGCGGACCTCGCCCCGGGCCTCCGCGCGGGCCCACATCGCCGCGTAGGCGGCCCGCCACACCGCCAGCGGGCCGTTGCGGAACGCCGCCACGAGCTCCGGCTGGTGTTGCATCGCCGGCAGCAGGGAGCGGATCGCGGCCCCGGCGGGGCTGGTGGTGGCCGCGGCCACCAGGTGCATGATCTCGCGCAGGTCCCCCTCGATGGTGCCGGTGTCGGTCGGGACGGCCATGACCCGGCTCATGTCGGCGATGGTGTCGACCACCAGGTCCTGCTTGGTCCGCCAGCGCCGGTAGATCGTCGCCTTGCCGACGCCCGCCTCGGCGGCGACGGCGTCCATCGTGAGCGCGGAGTAGCCGACCTCGGCCAGGAGTCGCAGGATCGCCGCCCGGATCACCTCGTCCCGGCTCGGGTCACGAGGGCGTCCACCCCGGGTGGACCGTGGCGGATCCGTCATCTGAGCTGCGACCATGGTGCTGACCTTAGACATTCAAGTTGACGACGGCCGACAGGCATGCAACGTGTTCGGGCTCGGAGCGGTTCCGGGTGCCCGCGCGCCTGTCCGTGCCGACGCGTCGGCTCGGTCATCCTGCTGGCGTGGCGAGCACCAGGGGCGGGTTCCGGCGCCGGGAGTACTGGCACGTCCCCGGCCACGCCGGCCGCGTGCTGCTCGGCGGCACGGACGGGGACCTGCTGGCGGAGGTGGCCCGCGCCGCGCGGGCGGCCGGGCTGGAGGTCTCCGGCGGGCCGGACCTCCTGGACCTCACCGACGACGACGGCGGCCGGGGCATCGACCGCCTGTTCCGGCGGCTCGCCCGCGAGCTGACCACCGCCGAGGCCGAGCACGTGCGGGTGGCGACCGACCCCCCGGCGCAGGAGCCCGCGTTGGCCGCTCGGCTGCTGAGCGCGCCCACGCTCGCCGTGGAGCTGGCCCGCCGCGGCGTGACCGCCGAGATCGGCGTGCTCGCCGAGGCCGAGCTGTGGTCGGTCTACCAGCCGATCGTCCGCCTGTCCGACCGGTCGGTCGTCGCCCACGAGGCCCTGCTGCGTGGCCTGGTCGACGGCCGGGAGGTCGGCGGTGAGGACCTGTTCTTCGTCGCGGAGTCCGCCGACTGGCTGCCGCGGCTGGACCGGATCGGCCGGGAGTCGGCCATCCTCGGAGCGGCTCCCTGGCTGGGTCACGCCGACCTGTTCGTCAACTCCGATCCCGCCTCGGTCATCCGCCCGCAGGCCAGCCTGGCCTCCACCGAGGACGCGCTGCACGAGGCGGGGATCGAGCCCGCCCGGCTGGTCGTCGAGGTGGGGGAGGTCTCGGCCGTCGCCGACCGTGGCCACCTGCTCTCGGTGCTCGAGCACTACCGCTCGCTGGGCTGGCGGGTCGCCCTGGACGACGTCGCGGCCGGCTGGTCGAGCCGCTCCCTGTTGGTCACCGTGCGCCCCGACGTCGTCAAGCTCGGCAGGGCCCTGGTGCAGGCGTTGCCCGACGACGGTGCCCGGACGATGGTGCGCTCGGTGGCCGACCTGGCCCACCGGCTGGGTGCGCAGGTCGTCGCCGAGGGCGTGGAGACCGACCAGGTCGCCGAGGAGGTGGCCGCCCTGGGGGCCGACCTGGGCCAGGGCTGGCTGTTCGGGCGCCCGGTCCCGCCGCCCGCGGCAGAGGACGGGCCGACCGCCACGGACGGGCCGGTCGCCGGTGTGTCCCCGCGGTGATCGTCGGCTGACCACTCTCGCAGCGTGCCCGTGGCCGGATCGGTGCGCGCGGGCCCGACGACGTGTTCCGGGCAGTCCGAAGGACCCTGCTCCCGGAGCGCGCCCGCGCGCCGCCGCACCTGCGTTCACATCCCTGGACGACGCCTCCGCGGCGGGGGGATGACGGACGCGGCGGCGCGGGTCGGGAAGCACCGGGTGCCCGGCACGGTCAGTGCAGACCCCAGCCCGTGAGCACCGGGCGGCGGTGCTCGTGCCCGAGGACCCCGTAGGAGCCCGCCGGCAGGGCGAACAGGCGGCCGGCTGCCGGCTCCAGGCCGAGCCAGCGCGCAGCCAGCACCCGCAGCACGTGGCCGTGCGCGACCAGCGCGACGTCGCCGTCGTCCAGCACCGCCCGCGCCCGCTGCAGCACCCGGTCCACCCGGACGCCGACGTCGTCGAGGGTCTCGCCCGGGGTGTCGCCGGCGATCGCGCCGTCCACCCAGATCGACCACTCGCGGCCGAGTTCCTCGCTGATCTCCGCCGTCGTCCGGCCCTCGTACGCGCCGTAGTCGAGCTCGACGAGGTCCTCGTCGGTGCCGGTGGGGGTGAGTCCGACCAGCTCCGCGGTCCGCCGCGCCCGCTGCCGCGGGCTGACCCACACCTCGGCGAACGGCCGGTGCCCGAGCTGGTCGGCCAGCCGCCGGGCCTGCTCCTCACCCTCGGGGAGCAGCGGGAGGTCGGTCACCCCGGTGTGCTGTCCGCTGAGGCTCCACTCCGTCTGCCCGTGCCGGAGCACCACGATCTCGCCCATGCGGGCCTCCTGTCTCGGCGGTCACATCCCGGGAGAGCAACCCCGGTCGTCCTCGCTGGCGCGGGCGAGAGCGCCGACGGCACCCGGCCGCGCGTTCCCGACCCCGGGAGGATCCATGACCACGGTCACCCCCTCTGACACCTCCGCCCTCGGCGGGGACCTCCCCGTCCACCGGCTCGGCTACGGGGCCATGCAGCTGCCCGGCCCCGGCGTGCCGGTGCAGGGGGATCAGCGCCAGCGGCGCACGGCGCCCTGTCGAGCCCGCCGCCGGGCCGGCCGGTCCTCCGACCGTCGACCCGACCGCACCTGGCGGCGGACGACGGCACGACGGCCGGCGGCCGGCTCGGCCGACTCGGCCGACGGCAGCGGGTCGGGCAGGCCGGGCGCCCCCGTGCGCACCCGGTCCTCCCCGCCCAGCGGGCCGTCGAGCTCCAGCCGGTCGGCCAGGCCCGCCGACCGCACGAGCTGCCGGGTGACCGCGGGCGCGCCGACCACGCGGCACTGCCGGCCGGCCGGGGCCAGCGCGTCGGTGAACACGGTCAGGGCGTGCAGCCCCGAGCAGTCCCCGAACCGGGTGCCGGCGACGTCGACCACCACCCTCCCCGTGCCGAGACCGGCGGCCTGCTGCAGGGCGTCGGTGAGCCGGCCGACGGTGGTGGCGTCCGCGTCGCCGGTGATCCGGACGACGACCTGGTCGGGGGCGGGGACGAGGGCGACTTGCAGGTGCGCCACGGGCACTCCGGTGGGGGTGGTGCAGTGACCGTCACGGGTTCGAACGGCTGCCGTCGACCGTAGTTCCGACCGCCGACAGCCACAACAGCGAGTGGTGGATCGAGTGCGCTGCGCTCTGGCGTGTCGGGCATGACCCGCCGAGTCGAACCGCAGCCGCGCGCGGGAGCATGGCGGTGTGGACGCCGAGGACTTCAGCCAGGTCAGGGACGCCGTCCGGCAGCTGGTGCGGGACGTCGTGATGCCGCTCGAGGAGCGGATCGAGGACGAGGACCGCATCCCCGACGAGCTCCGGGCGAGGATCACCGAGATGGGCCTGTTCGGGTACGCGCTGCCCGAGGAGCACGGCGGCCTGGGCGTCACCATGGCCGAGGACGTGGAGCTGGCCTTCGAGTTCGGCTACACGACCCCGGCGTTCCGGTCGCTGTTCGGGACCAACAACGGCATCGCCGGGCAGGTGATCGCGCGGTTCGGCAGCGACGAGCAGAAGCGGGCGTACCTGCCCGGGCTGGCCGCCGGGGACCTGATCGGCTCCTTCGCCCTCACCGAGGCCGAGGCCGGCTCCGACCCCGCGGGCCTGCGCACCAGCGCCCGGCGGGACGGCGACCAGTGGGTCCTCAACGGGAGCAAGAGGTACATCACCAACGCCCCGCTGGCCGACCTGTTCGTCGTCTTCGCCCGCTCCGACCCCGCCGAGAAGGGCGGGCGCGGGATCTCCAGCTTCGTCGTCGACGCACGGACGCCGGGGGTCACCGTCGGCCCGCACGACAAGAAGATGGGCCAGTCCGGCGCGTGGACCGCCGAGGTCTTCTTCGACGACGTCCGGGTGCCCGCCGGCGCGCTGGTCGGCGAGGAGGGCCGCGGCTACGCCAAGGCGCTGACCGTGCTCTCCCGCGGCCGGCTGCACATCGCCGCCCTCTGCGTCGGTATGGCGCAGCGGGTGCTGGACGAGTCGGTGGCCTACGCGGCCACCGCCAGGCAGGGCGGGGCGCCGATCGGGCGGTTCCAGCTGGTGCAGGCCCACCTCGCCGACATGCACGCGGAGCTGCTCGCCGGCCGGGCCATGGTGCGTGACGTCGCCGCCCGCTACGACACCGGTGAGGACACCTCGACGGGGCCGTCGTCGGCCAAGCTCTTCTGCACCGAGATGGTCGGCCGTGCCGTCGACCGGGCGGTGCAGGTGCACGGCGGCCTGGGCTACCTGCGCACCACCCCGGTCGAGCGCTTCTACCGCGACGCCCGGCTGTACCGGCTGTACGAGGGCACCAGCGAGGTGCAGCGGGTGATCATCGGTGGCGGGCTGCTCCGCGCCGCCGGCATGCCCCGTGGCTGAGCTGCCGACGACCGACCGGGAGGCCCGGCGGGAGGTGGTGGGGGAGCTCGGGAGGGCGCTGCGGGACCTGGTCGACGCCGCCGTCCGCACCGAGGTGCCGGCCGAGGAGCTCACCGCCGTCACCGACGCCGCGCGGCAGCTCACCGCCCGGCTGCGGTCCCGGAGCCGGGAGCTGCACGAGGTGGCCTCCGTCGACGACCCCGAGCTGGGGGAGCGCTGGTACAGCCCGGTCTACGGCCCGGGCAGCCCGGTCGCGCCGCCGCTGGAGGCGACCGACACCCCGGACGGCCGGGCCACCGGCCGGGTCACCGTCGGCAAGGCGCACGAGGGTCCGCCGGGCCTGGTGCACGGCGGGGTGGTCGCCACGCTGCTCGACCACGTCCTGGCCCGGGCCGTGCGCGCCGCCGGGCGCGGCGGGCTGACCGCGACGCTGACGGTGCGCTACCGCCGCCCCGTGCCGCTCGGCGTCCCGCTGCGGGTGTCGGCGGAGGCCGGCGAGGCAGACGGCAGGCGCACGCCGGCGACCGCCCGGCTCGTCGCCGAGGACGACCCCGGCACGGTGCTGGCCGAGGCGGAGGGTCTGTTCGTCGCCCTGCGCCCCGAGCGGGCGGCCGGTGTCTTCGCCGCGACCGGCCGGTCCATCGGCGCCTGGACCGCCCGCGACGACCGGTCCGCCCCGGGGGACTAGTTGGCGCGCGGGCCCGGGGCGTTGGCGGGATCGCCGGCCGGGTCCCGCTCCGGGCCCGCGGCCGGGCGCAGCAGCGGACCCGGGGCCCCCTCGCCGCGGCCGAGCGCGGCCACGAACTGGGTGAGCACGTCGTCGCCCTTGTGGAACGGTGCCCAGTCCAGCAGCTTGCGGGCGCGGGTGGTGTCCAGCGCGGGCGCCTGCGTCCCGAGGTCCAGCCAGCCGGGCTCGGTGGGCACCACGCGGGCGTGGAACGCCGCCGACAGCGCCGTCCGCAGGACGACGGCCGGCACCGGCACCCGCACGGAGCCGAGCGCGCGGGCGATGGCGTCGGCGTCCATGACCGGCTCGGCGGCCACGTTGAACGGGCCGGGGGCGCGGCGGTCCAGCACCCGGCCCAGGGCGTCGGCGACGTCGTCGGCGTGGACGAAGGACACGTGCACCGACGGCAGCGGCAGGGGCAGCAGCCGCGCGACCGCGCCCGGCAGCAGTCGGGCGGCCCCGAACAGCAGCGGACCGAGGAAGTAGCGCCCGATCTCGCTGCTGGCCTCCGGCTGCAGCACCAGGGTCGGCCGGACGACGGACAGCGTCGTGTCCGCGCGGCGGCCCAGGACCTCGCGCACCACGCGCTCGGCCTCGGACTTGTCCCGGCTGTACTGGGAGCTCGGGATGCCGGTGGTCGGCCAGTCCTCGGTGACCTTCTGCCCGCCGGACCCGGCGGCGTAGGCGCCGAGTGAGGACATGTGCACGACGTGGGCGACCCCCGCGGCCGCGGCCGCCCGGGCCACCCGCCGGGTGCCCTCCACGTTCACCCGGTGCAGCCGGTCCGGTTGCCGGCCGGGCTGCAGCGCCCAGGCGAGGTGCACGACCGCGTCGGCGCCCTCGAGGAACCGGGTCAGGACGTGCTCGCTGCGGGTCTCGCCGAGGTCGGCCGGGAACCACCGGACGCCGTCGTAGGGAGCGGTGTCCGGCGGCCGCCGACGGGCCAGGCCGCGCACCTCGGCCACGCCGCTGCCCGGGGCGGTGAGCCGCCGCAGCAGGGCCGTGCCGACGTTGCCGCTGGCGCCGGTGACGGCGACCGTCAGGCCCTTGAGGTGGTCCCGGGTCAGGTTGGCCATGCAGGGCCGCTACCCGCAGGACGGCCCGTGAACCCGGGAGCAGCGGGCCCGCCCGTCAATGGCGCCGTGGCCACTCGGGACGTCCTCCCGGTGGTTCCGGCGCCATGATCGCGCGGGGTCCACAGGCCCACGGACACCACCGCGATGAGCAGCGCCGCCCCCGCCGCCGCCCAGAACCCGACGGGCACGCCGGCGGCCTCGGCCAGTCGCGGGACCAGCAGGCTGCCGCCGAGCCCGCCGATCATCAGCGCCAGCGAGCTGGCCGACAGCGTCGTGGACCGCTGCCCCGCGCCGACCCGCCCGTGCAGAAGGTCCTTCCACAGCGGCCAGCCGGCCGCATTCGCGAGGTGGAAGACCGCGAACGCCACCCCGACCAGGACGACCTCCCCGGCCACCGCCACCGCGGCGACGGCCAGGGCGCCGACGGCGGCCAACCCGACGCTCGCCACGGCCACCGAGCCACGGGCTGCCCGGCGGACCGCCGGCGCCAGCAGCGCCCCCGCGCCGGCCGCGGCGTAGGAGACGGCCATGACCACGCCGAAGACGGCCGAGCCCTCGGTGCTGCCCCCGGCGAGGTCGGCGACGTGCAGGGGGCCGAGCAGTTCGAGGGTGGTCAGCACGGTGCCGGTGAGCGCGGAGATGGCCAGAAGTCGCCGGAGCAGCCGGTCCCGGACGACCAGCCGGGACGTGTCGCGGACGACCGTCGGGACCTCCCACAGCGCGGCCCGCAGCGCCGCCGTCCCGCCCACCCGCGGCGCCCCCACCGGGACGACGAGCACCGCGACGGCGGCCAGCGAGAACGCGGTCAGCGCCGCCGCGACCAGCAGCGGCACGGTCAGCGCCCCGCTCCCCGGCTCGGCGAGCAGCGGCAGCGCGCCGCCGAGCACGGCGCCCAGGCACAGGCCGGCACCGTCGGCCGCGGCCGCCCGGGACAGCCCCGGCGTCACGCCGGCCGCCGGGTCGGCGGTCCGGACGGCGTCGACGTACCAGGCCTCCAGCGGCCCGGAGTCCAGTGCGCGTCCCATCCCCGTGAGCGCCCAGGCCAGGGCGAACAGCGCCACGCTGTCGGCGACCACCGTCGTCAGCAGGCCGGCCACGGTGAACACCCCGGAGAGGAGCAGGACCGGTCGGTGGCCGATGGCGTCGGCCAGCCCGCCGGTGGGCAGCTCCAGTGTCAGGGTGACCACCGAGTAGACCGCCACGACCACGCCGATGTCGGCAGGGGAGAGGCCGCGTGCGGACGCCAGCAGCACCGTGACCGGCGTGCTCAGTCCGATCGGCAACCAGCGCAGCGCGGTGAGGCCGACGTAGCGGCGGGTGGCGCCCCGGACCGACGGCTCCCGGCTCACGACGGGTACTCGCGGAGCCGGAACAGGTCGACGAGCACGTGCACCAGCGGCTGGTCGGGTTCCTCCTCCTCGGCCCGCCACCGCTCGAGGACGGCGTTCAGCTCGTCGGCCAGCGCCCGGACGCGGGCGGCGGACAGGCGCAGGGCCCAGTCGTTGAGCGATGCGGCATCCCGCTCGACCTCGTCCAGTTCCTCCCGCTGCTCGGCGTGCGCGGCCAGCAGCCGGCGGTGCTGGCTCAGCGAGCGGTGGGTGAGCTCGTCGACGACCTCCCGGCCGCCGGGCTGGTCGACCAGCTCCTCGGTGTGCCACCGGGTGCTGCGGTGCCGGGCCCGCCACCAGCGCTCGCGGCCGGTGCCCTCACCGGGGACCTCCTCGACGAGGCCGAACGAGGCCAGCTGGCGCAGGTGGTAGCTGGTGGCGCCGCTGCTCTCCCCGAGGCGCTGGCCCAGCTTGGAGGCGGTCGACGGCCCCTCGGCGCGCAGCAGGCCGAGCAGGGTCGCGCGCAGCGGGTGGGCGAGCGCGCGGAGGGTGCGCGGGTCGCGGACGTCGACGGCGGGGATCGACGGCAGGTCCTCGGTCACGATGCCCGAGGCTAATCTGCAAAGAAAAGTTTGCAAACAGTCCTTTGCATCAGCCGGAGGCGTCGACCTCCTCCAGCGCCCGGCCGCGGTGCTCCGGCAGCGCCCACGACCCCAGCGCGGCGAGCACGAAGAAGGCCGCGAACGTGCCGAACACCAGGCCGTTGCCACCGGCGTCGAGCAGCGGGGGCACGCACAGGGGCGCGGCGATCGAGGCGATCCGGCCGAAACCGGCCGCGGCGCCGGCGCCGGTGCCGCGCAGCGCGGTCGGGTAGACCTCCGGCGTCACCGCGTACACCGCGCCCCAGGCGCCCAGGTTGAAGAACGACAGCACCATGCCGGTGAGCAGCACCGCGGTGTCGCCGTCGGCCAGCGCGAACAGGCCGGCACCCACCGCCGAGCCGAGCAGGAACACCACGAGGGTCGGCCGGCGCCCCCACCGCTCGATCAGCACCGCGGCCGCGGCGTAGCCGGGCAGCTGGGCCAGGGTGATCAGCAGGGTGAAGCCGAAGGAGCGGACCAGCGAGAACCCCGAGGCCACCAGCAGCGTGGGCAGCCAGATGAAGGCGCCGTAGTAGGCGAAGTTGATGCCGAACCAGACCGTCCACAGCGCCGCCGTCCGGCCGCGGGTCCCGCGGGCCCACAGTGCCCCGGGGCCCGGCGGGGTCGCCGGGGCGGGCGTCGTCGACGGCACCGGCGCCACCCCGGCCGCGGACTCGAAGCGGCGCACCGCCGCCTCCGCCTCGTCCACCCGCCCCCGTAGCTCCAGGAAGCGCACCGACTCCGGCAGCCCCCGGCGCACGACGACGGCGTAGACCGCCGGGACGGCGCCCAGCGCGAGCGCCCACCGCCAGCCGGCGTCGCTGCGGGGGACGACGAAGTAGCCGATCAGCGCCGCGAGCAGCCAGCCGACCGCCCAGAACGCCTCCAGGGCCACCACCACCCGGCCGCGGACCCGCGCCGGCGCGTACTCGCTGACCAGCGTGGAGGCCACCGGCAGCTCGGCGCCCAGGCCCAGGCCGATGAGGAAGCGGAACACCAGGAGCGCGCCGACCGACCACGACAGCGCGGCCGCCCCGGTGGCCAGCCCGAACAGCAGCAGGGTGAGCGCGAAGACCTGACGGCGGCCGATCCGGTCGGCGAGCAGCCCGCCGAGGGTGGCACCCAGCGCCATGCCGACGAAGCCGATCGAGCCGATCCAGGACAGCTCGGTGGGGTCCAGCGACCACTGGACGGCGAGCGCGGCCATCACGAAGGAGATGAGGCCGACGTCCATCGCGTCCAGCGCCCAGCCGAGGCCGGAGCCGACGACGAGCCGGCCGTGCTCGCGCGTGAACGGCAGCCGGTCCAGGCGCTGGGCGCGGGTCGCCGAGGTGGTGGTCGCGTCGGTGCTCATCGCGCCCGCCCTACCCCGCGGCGTCCCCGGTCACGCGGGGGAGGCGGTGTGCTCAGCCGTTGCTGTCCTCGCCGTCGGTGGCGTCCTCGACCTCCCGCTCGACGTCGTCGACGCCCTCCTCCACGTTCTGCTGGACGTCGTCGTCGACGACGTCGCTGCCGCAGGCGACGGTGGTGAACGAGGCTGCGGTGATGGCGATGCCCGCGGCGGCGGTGCGCCAGCGGCGTCGGGTGGTTGCGGACACGGGGGCCTCCCGGGCTGTCTCCGTCGGGATCACTGGGTGCCCCCTGGAGCCGTGGTTCATGCGACGACGTGGCCCGCAGGTGGGAACTGCCTCAGGAGGTGAGGCGGAAATGGCCATTTCTGCCCCTCCGGGGCGTCAGCGGACGAGCATCCCGGCGTCCACCGGGAGCGCCACCCCGGTGACGTAGCGGGCCTCGTCGGAGGCGAGGAAGGCGACCGCGGCGCTGACGTCCTCCGGCTGGACGAGGGTGACGTCGAGCAGGTTGGCGACGTCGTCGGCCGGCTTGGCCGGGGTGTCGCCGCCTCCGCCGAACAGCGCCTCGACCGCGGGGTTGAGCACCATCGGCGTCGCCACCCCGGAGGGGTTGACGCAGTTCACCCGGATGCCGTGGGGGGCCAGCCAGGTCGCCCACGTCCGCATCAGCCCGACGACGCCGTGCTTGCTCGCGACGTAGCCGTCCCCGCCGCCGGAGCCGTCGCCGCCGCGCCCGGGTCAGCCCGAACGCCGAGCTGGTGAGGACGACGGCGCCGCCGCGACCCTGCTCGACGAGCACCGGCGCAGTCGCCTGCACGGTGTTCCACACCCCGACCAGGTTGACGTCGAGCTGGTCGCGGAAGGCCTCGGTGGGGGCGGCGTCCGGCGACATCAGGCCGATGCCGGCGTTGGCGAGCACGACGTCGAGTCGCCCGAGCTCGGCCACCCCGTTCCGCACCGCCGTCCGCAGGCCGTCGGCGTCCCGGACGTCGACCTGCGCGGTCACCACCTGCCGGCCCAGCTGGGCGACCAGCCGCGCCGTCTCGGCGAGGTCCTCGGCCGAGGCCAGGTCGTAGGCCACCGTGTCGATCGGCGCGCACCGGTCGACGGCGATCACGTCCGCGCCCTCGCCGGCCAGCCGCACCGCGTGGCTGCGGCCCTGACCGCGCGCCGCCCCGGTGATGAACGCGACCTTCCCGTCGAACCGCCCCACGGGTCCCTCCCTCGAGTCGTCCCGGAGGGGTGACTCCGCGCGGAGCCGGGACTCGTCGGACGCCTGCCTCGACCGGGCGGCCACGGGTCCACGATCTCGCCCGCCGTCGGCCGGCTGGTGGCGGACCTCGTCGTCGACAGCACGAACTCCGACGCCGACGTCCCGAGGTCGGACTTCCGGCTCTCCCGGTTCGCCGAGGGGGCGCTGCTCACCAGCCCGTTCCCCTACGTCGGCGCCGGCGAGACGTGCTGACGCCGAGCCGCCGGGGTGGGCGTCCACCCCGGCGGTCCCGCCGCGTGCTCAGCCGAGGCGGGACTTCAACAGGGCCTTGCCCAGCTCACCGCCCTTGCGGCTCTCGGTCTGCGCCTTCCGGAAGAACTCGGCGAGCTCCGAGTCCCCCGCGCGCTCCGCGTCCTGGATGTAGGTCTCCAGCCGCAGGGCGTTGCTCAGGCTTGCCTCGATGAACCAGATGAGGTCGTAGTCCTTGTCCTTGGTGCCGGTGACGTTGCCGGTCTCGGAAGTGGTCACGACGTCGTCCTCCTGTGTGTCAGGTGCGATGTCCGACCTCTGTGACCTACCCCGCGTCGCGGCGCATGAACGTGCTCAGCTGCCCGATCGACCCCACCCGGTGACGTGGTCGGGGACGCCGATGCCGGGGGCCAGGTCCGGGGCCGGGACCGGCGCGCCGGGCACCGTGGTCAGCGGCAGGACGCCGGCCCAGTGCGGTCCATCGAGGTCGGCGGCGTCGTCGCTCGGCGGGCCGCTGCGGACCTTGACCGACACCTCGGTCAGCGGCAGCCGCAGCACCGTCGTCGCGGCCAGCTCCCTGCGGTCCGGCGCGCGGGTGCCCGCCGCCCGGCCGGGGACGACGGCGTCGACCAGCGCGTCGAGCGCGGCGGACTTCTCGGCGGGGTCGGTGACGACGTGCGCGGTCCCGTGGACGACGACCGACCGGTAGTTGACCGAGTGGTGGAACGCCGAGCGCGCCAGCACGAGCCCGTCCACCAGAGTCACGGTGACACAGACGTCCAGGCCGTCGTCCCGGGCCGCCAGCAGCGCCCGGGCCCCCGTGGAACCGTGCAGGTAGAGGGTGTCGTCGACGCGCGCGTGCAGCTGCGGGAGGACCACCGGCCGGCCGTCGACGACGAAGCCGACGTGGCAGACGACGGCCTCGTCGAGAACGGCGTGCGCGGTGGTGCGGTCGTAGGACACCCGGGCGGGGTTGCGGGTGGGCGTGGTGCGGGGGCTCGGTGCGTAGTCCACCCGCCCATCCTCGCCGTCCGACGCAGTGGATCCGTCGGCGTCACCGCCGCGGAGCCACTCCGTCAGCCGTGGGCCCGGACGTGCTCGGTCACCAGCTCGGCGACCCGCTCGGGTGCGAGCTCGGGGATCCAGTGGGGCACGCCCTCCAACACCTCCAGCCGGTAGGGCGCGTCCACGAAGTCGCGGGTGGCCTCGGTGGCGGCGCGGCCGAGGAAGGCGTCCCCGGTGCTCCACAGGTGCAGCGTCGGCACCCGCACCGTGCCGATGGTCTCGTGGGCGCTCAGCGGCAGCGCCCGGTACCAGGCCAACGCCGCCGACAGCGCGCCCGGCTCCTGCATGCGGGCCACGTAGTGCTCGCAGACGTCGCGCGGCAGGTCGCTGCGCAGGAACATCCGGCGCAGCGGCTCGCCACCGCCGACCAGCAGCAGCCGCTCGGGCAGGAACGGCAGCTGGAACAGGCCCACGTAGTACGACCGCAGCGCCTGGTCGCTGGTGAGCATCGCCCTGACCATCGCCGCGGGGTGCGGCACCGACAGCGCGGTCAGCGTGCGCACCCGCTCCGGGTGCCAGGCGGCCAGCGCCCACCCGACGATGCCGCCCCAGTCGTGGCCGACCACGTGCGCGCTGTCCAGCCCCGCCTCGTCGAGCAGGGCCAGCACGTCGGCGGTCAGCTCGCGGACCCGGTAGGCCGACCGGCCGGTGGGGCGGGCGCTGGGGGAGTAGCCGCGCTGGTCGGGGGCGAGCGTGCGCAGCCCCGCCGCGTGCAGGCCGGCGGCGGACGCGGCCCAGGCGGTGGCGTCTTGCGGGAAGCCGTGCAGCAGCACCACCGGCTCCCCGTCGGGCGGGCCGCCGTCCCGGACGTCGAACACCATGCCGTCGCGCCGGAAGCCGTCCATCCCGCGACCCTGCCCCCGCCGGTGCACGCCGCGCCACCCGTCGGCGTCACCGGGCGGAGCGACAAGGACTGGCGCTCCGGCACGCGGCGGCGACAAGGTGGGTGTGATGACCACCACAACCGACCCGCGTGCCGTGGCCGACACCGTCACCGACCCCGAGCTGCCGATGCTCACGCTCTCCGACCTCGGCGTGCTGCGCGACGTCCGGCTGGAGGAGGGCATCGTCGTCGTGGAGATCACCCCCACCTACACCGGCTGCCCGGCGATGGGCACGATGCGGGCGGACCTGCTGCGCGCCCTGCACGAGGCCGGTTTCCCCGACGTCGACGTCCGCACCGTGCTGACGCCGGCGTGGAGCACCGACTGGATCACCCCCGAGGGCCGCCGCAAGCTGGCCGAGGCCGGCATCGCCCCGCCCGGGCCGGCGCCGCGCCGTGACCCCGGCCCGGTGCCGCTGCGGCTCGGGCCCTCCCCGCGGACGGCGTCCTGCCCGCTGTGCGGCTCGCCCGACACCGAGGAGCTGAGCGAGTTCAGCGCGACCGCGTGCAAGGCGCTGCGCCGGTGCCGGTCGTGCCGCGAGCCGTTCGAGCACGTCAAGGAGCTCTGAGCCGCGGCGCCATGGCGGGCTCGCGCCGGTGTACCGCAGCGTGCGGGCGATGAGCCGCTGCGCCGGTCGTGGGCGCTGGGTGCGCAGGCGCGGGGTATCCGCGACCATGGGGAGGTGACGGTCACCGCGGAGGAGCTCATCGTCCTGGTCGACGACGACGGGACGGCGATCGGCACCATGCCCAAGCCGCTGGTGCACCACGGGGAGACGCCGCTGCACCGCGCCTTCTCCGCCTATCTCTTCGACGACGCCGGGCGGCTGTTGGTCACCCGCCGCGCGACGAGCAAGCAGACGTTCCCCGGCATGTGGACCAACACCGTCTGCGGCCACCCCGGTCCGGGGGAGGGCGACGCGGCCGCCATCGCCCGCCGCGCCGACTTCGAGCTCGGCCTGCGGGTCGGCGAGCTGCGCGAGGCGCTGCCCGGTTACCGGTACCGGGCCGAGTTCCGTGGGGTCGTGGAGAACGAGGTCTGCCCGGTCTACCTGGGCCGGTTCACCGGCACGCCCGCACCCGACCCGACCGAGGTCGGGGACTGGGAGCTGCTGGACTGGGCCGCGTTCCGCCGCCGGCAGGAGGCCGAGGGCGACGAGGCGTGGTCGCCCTGGTGCCGCGAGCAGGCCCGGCTGATCGAGGCCGCGGGGCTCGTACCGCACAGCTGACCACCGGCCTGGCCTGCGTGGACGCGACCTCCGGCCGCGCCGCCCACGCCTGACCCGCCGCCGACCTGCGCCGCCCGCCGTTGTCGGGGAGGGTGGTCGCCGACAGGCAGGTCCGGCGGACGGAGGAACGGATGGTCGACAGCGGGACGTTGGCGGGGCGGGTCGCCCTGGTCACCGGAGGGGCGAGTGGGCTCGGGAGGGCCACGTGCACCGCCCTGGCGGAGGCCGGCGCGCACGTCGCGATCGCCGACATCGACGCGGCCGGCAGCGAGGTGACCTCGAAGCTGGTGGCCGACGCCGGCGGCTCGGCCGAGGTCGTCCCGCTCGACGTCACCGACGACGCCAGCCGCCGCCAGGTCGTCGCCCAGCTGTTCGACGCCCACGGTGACGCCTTCGACGTCCTGGTCAACGTCGCCGGCATCGACCGGCCCGGCTACGTCACCGACATCGACCTCGCCGACTACCAGCGGGTGCAGGCGGTCAACTGCGAGGGGCCGGTCTTCCTGACCAGCGAGTTCATGAAGCGGGTGCAGCACCTGCCGGAGGGGCGCACCGCCGACGTGGTGCACATCGTGTCCCTGTCGGCCATCACCTCCGGCAGCGGCGCGATCGCCTACAACGGCTCCAAGGCCGGCTTCCTCAACGCCACCAGGTGCATCCAGCGGGAGCTGCGCGAGAAGGCCGTGCGGGCCGACGACGGCACCGAGCGGCCGTTCCCCTGCCGCGTGCAGGCCGTGATCCCGGCCGCGATGGACACCCCGATGATGGAGCAGTGGGGCATCCCGTCGCACCTGATGATGCCGCCCTCGGCCGTGGCCGAGATGGTGCGCTACCTGGTCACCCTGCACCCGGCGGCCTTCGTGCCCGAGATGCAGATCGTGCCGCGCCTCGAGCCGAACTTCCCCCGTTGATCCCCGTGACCGGCAAGAGGAGGCGCGGCATGAGCGTGACCGACCCCGACGACCCGACCCCCGACAGCGCGATGGCGTCGGGCAGCGACGCCGGGGAACCCGGCGGTCACCTGGGTCCCGGCGACCTGGCGCCGGACGAGGAGCGCCTCCTGGCCGCCCTGGAACGGGACGCCCGCGCCGGGTCGGCGTCCCCGGAGGAGACGGCCGCCGAGGTGCGCGCGGCCGAGGACGAGGCGCCGCTGCCGGCCGAGGGCGGTGACCAGGGCGACGGGCTCAGCGCCCGGTTCGCCGCCCCGCCGACGGACGAAGGCTAGCGCCGAGCCGGACGGCGACCAGCGCGACGTCGTCGTCCGCGCCGTCGGCGAGCAGCCGGGCGAGGACCGCGTCGCAGACCTCCTCGACCGGCTGCTCGCCGAGCGTGGCCAGCTCCCCGGCCAGCCGCTCGACGCCGTCGTCGAAGGCCTGGTCGCGCCGCTCGACCAGCCCGTCGGTGTAGAGCAGCAGGGTCGACCCCGCCTCGAGCACCGTCTCGGACTCCACCCGCACCGCCGACGGGTCCACGCCCAGCAGCAGCCCGGCCCGCGGGGCGCTCAGCGCCCGGACCGCGCCGTCGGGCCCGGCGACCAGTGGCGGCAGGTGCCCGGCGCTGGCCCAGGTCAGCCGGGCGCCTGCGGAGACCGGATCGGGCACCAACCGGCCGACGAGCACGGTCGCCAGCGCCCGCAGCCCCAGCCCGTCGATCGCGCCGTCGAGCCGGCGCAGGACGGCGGCCGGCCCCTCGGCGTTGTCGTAGGCGATGCCGCGCAGGACCCCGCGCAACTGCGCCATGGCGGCGGCCGCGGCGGTGTCGTGACCGACCACGTCGCCGATGACCAGCACCGTGGAGCCGTCGGGCTGGTCGAACACGTCGTACCAGTCGCCGCCCACCTGCGCCTCGCGCGCGGCCGGCACGTACCGCACCGCGATCTCCCGGTCGGCCCGGCGCGGCGGCTCGGTGAGCAGGCTGCGCTGCAGGGTCTCCGCGGCGCGCACGATGCTGCGTGAACGGGCGTAGAGGGCCTCCAGCAGGTGGGTGCGCAGCTCGGCGACCTCGGCCAGCTGCTGCGCCGTCCACGGCTCGGAGCGGCCGCGCACCGTCTCCCGCCAGCGGTCGAAGCTCTTGCGCGGGCTGAGCCGCACGCCGTCGCCCTCGCGGGCGGCGATCGCCTTGTTGTGCGGGTCACCGCCCCAGTCGACGGTGCGCACTGCCTCGGCCCGGTGCCAGAGCACGTACTGCCCCTCGGGCAGGGGCAGCACGAGCACTCCGCAGGCGGGCCCGGCCGGCAGGTCCGGTGCGGTCAGCGGGAGGGAATCGGTCGCGACGACGTCCTCGCCGCGCGCGGCCGCCCAGGCGGCGATCGCGTCCGCGGCGCCCGCGGGGAGGGTGGCGCCGCGGCTGCCGGTGTGCCCGTGCAGGTCGACCACGACCCCGTCGGCGGGCAGCAGGTCCAGCAGGCTGGGCGAGCCCAGCAGGGTCTCGGCCAGCGGGCGGTCCTCGTCGAGGGCCGCCGCGGTCAGCCAGGCGAGGGTCGAGCGCACCCGCAGGGCGCGGTGCACCTCGTCCTCCTCCGCACGGTCGACCAGGCGCAGGGACAACGTCGAGCCGAGGAACTCCGCGGCGGCGCGGGTGGCGTAGGGCGGAGCGTGCGGACCGGTGTAGTGGTGGCAGGCGATGAGGCCCCACAGCCGGTCCTCGCGCAGCAGCGAGATGGACATCGACGCGCGCACGCCCATGTTCTGCAGGTACTCGACGTGGATCGGGGAGACGCTGCGCAGCGCGGAGTAGGTGAGGTCCAGGGGCTGCCCGGTCGACGGGAGCGCCAGCGGCTGCAGCCGGGCCGGCACGTAGTCCACGTCGGAGATCAGCCGGATCCAGTTCTTCTCGTACAGGGCGCGCGCCTGCGCGGGGATGTCCGATGCCGGGTAGTGCAGGCCGAGGAACGAGTTGAGCCCCGGTGCTGCGGCCTCGGCGACGACCTCGCCGTTGTGGTCGGCGTCGTAGCGGTAGACCATCACGCGGTCGAAGCCGGTGAGCTGGCGGACCGCGCGGGCGGTGATGTCGTAGAGCTCCTGCAGGGACGAGGCGCGGTTGAGCTCGCCGACGGTCCCGCGCACCGCCTGGTAGGTGTTCGGGAACGAGAACGGCCGGGGCCCGCGGGCCGGCTCCAGCTCCACGACCAGCGTGGATGCCGGCGGCGTCCCCTCCGTGCCCGTCCCGGCCACCGCCCGGTGCAGGAGGGCGTCGACCGGCACCGGGCTGCCGCCGACGTCCAGGGTGACCTCGACGGGGTTGCGCTCGCGCAGGTCACCGAAGGCGCTGGCCGACCGGGCGACCGCCTCGGCGGCGCCGACACCGAGGACGTCGGGCAGCCGGCGGCCGAGCGCGTCACCCGGCTCGACGCCGACCAGGTCGGCGAGGTTCTCCGACACCTGCTGGACGACGAGGTCCGGTTCGCTCACCGCCAGCAGCACGCCGCGCGGCTGGATGCTGCCCGGCACGTGGATGGGCTCGCGCTCGCAGTTGGTCAGGTCGACCGGCGCGCCGGGCGGCAGCAGTTCCAGGCCCGGGCCGTCGGTCACGAGGCGGCCCCGAGGGGGGCGACCCAGACCGCCAGCGCGCCGAAGGTGTCCCGTGCGGCGTCGACCAGGCGGGCGGCGTCGCCCCCCGTCGCCACCCGCTCGCGGGTGACCCGCCGGTAGGCGTGCCACATGGCGCCGGTCTCGGTGCCGTACGGGGAGAAGGCGCCCACCCGCGCGCCGGGGCCGAGGCCGGGCAGCGTGGCCAGGTGGCGGGTGATGAAGGTGCCGCCGAGCGTGGAGCCCTCCAGGACGTAGAGCCGGCCCAGGGCCTGGTCGGTGTCCTCGACGGGCGACAGCCGCGGCGTGGGCAGGTGGTCGCGGACCGCACCGAGTGCCTGCAGGTCGTCGGCGAACAGGTGCGCGCGCCGGCGACGGGACCAGCCGACGGTCGCGGCGTCGGCCGGTTCCCGGCCGGCCCAGCGGTCCAGGCCGGCCTCGGCGGCGGTCCAGAAGGCGTGCAACCGGGTCAGCACGGCGACCAGCCGGTCCCGGCGCAGCCGCGGGTCCATCAGCGCGAGGACGGACTCCACCTGCTCGTGCTCGGCGGCCGTGGCCGTGCGCAGTGCCGTGAGGACGTCGGCGCCCCCCGCTTCTCGAGGCAACGCCTCTCCTCCCGCAGCCACTGGGAGAGAGGGTAGGTCACGCGCGCGGAGCGGCGCGGACGACGGGTGCAGGACGCAACGACTGCGGCCCGCGCGCCCGTCGCTGGTGGCGCGGGCCGCGGCTGCCTAGCGTCGGGGTCGACGTGCCCGTCCGCGCACGTGCACCGGGCAGCGTGCGCGGACGTGCACGGGGAGAGGTGGCCCGTGCTCTCGCAGAAGGCGCTCCTGCTCGGCGCGTCCCGGCGGCCCGAGCTGCGCCGGCTGGTCACGGGGACGCCCGCGACCTGCCGGGTGGTCGACCGGTTCGTCGCCGGCGAGACCCTGGACGACGCCCTGGCCGTCGTCCGCCGGCTGACCGGCGAGGGCATCGCCGTCACGCTCGACCACCTCGGCGAGGGCGTCACCGACCGCGCCGAGGCCGTGCGCTCTCGCGACGCCTACCTCGCCCTGCTCGACGGGCTGGCCCCGCTGGACCTCGGCCCGGCGGCGGAGGTGTCGGTGAAGTTGTCGGCGTTCGGGCAGGCGCTGCCCGGCGGCGGCACCGACCTGGCCCTGGAGCTCGTCCGCCCGGTGGCCGAGGCGGCGAGCGCGATCGGCACCACGGTGACCCTGGACATGGAGGAGTCGCACACCATCGACTCCACCCTCACCGTCCTGGCCGCGCTGCGCCGCGACCACCCCGGTACCGGCGCCGTCCTGCAGGCCGCGCTGCACCGCACGCTCGACGACGCCGCCGCGCTCGCGGTGCCCGGGTCGCGGGTGCGGCTGGTCAAGGGCGCCTACGACGAGCCGCCGTCGGTCGCCTACCAGGGGCGACACGAGGTCGATGCCGCCTACGCCCGCTGCCTCGGCGTCCTCGTGCGCGGCCCCGGCTACCCGATGGTCGGCACGCACGACCCGCGGCTGCTCGCCGTCGCCCAGCGGCTGGCGACGCTCGTCGGTCGGACGCCGGACTCGTGGGAGGTGCAGCTGCTCTACGGCATCCGCACCGCCGAGCAGCGCCGGCTGGCCGCGGCCGGCTGCACCGTGCGCGCCTACGTGCCCTACGGCGTCGACTGGTACGGCTACTTCATGCGTCGCTTGGCCGAGCGGCCGGCCAACCTGCGCTTCTTCCTCCGCTCCCTCGCCACCACGTCCTGAACAGGAGCCCCGCCATGGACGCCGTCACCCGGGTCCCCGCGCCGCGCAACGAGCCGGTGCTCACCTACGCCCCCGGCGCACCCGAACGCGCGGCCCTGCAGCAGCAGCTCACCGAGCTGGCCGCCGAACCGGTCGAGCTGACGATGACGCTGGGGACCATGCACCGCCTCGGCGGTGGCGAACGCTTCGACGTCGTCCAGCCGCACCGGCACGCCGCCGTCCTCGGCACCTCCGCGCACGCCACGCACGCCGACGCGCAGGAGGCGCTGCGCTGCGCTCGGGAGGCCGCCCCCGGGTGGCGGGACATGGCCTTCGACGACCGCGCCGCGGTGTTCCTCCGCGCCGCCGAGCTGCTGGCCGGTCCGTGGCGGCAGACCCTCAACGCCGCGACGATGCTCGGCCAGAGCAAGACCGCGTACCAGGCCGAGATCGACAGCGCCTGTGAGCTGATCGACTTCTGGCGCTGGAACGTGCACTTCGCCCGGCAGGTCCTGGAGGAGCAGCCGGTGTCGTCCCCGGGGGTGTGGAACCGCGCCGACCACCGCCCGCTCGAGGGCTTCGTCTACGCGATCACCCCGTTCAACTTCACCGCGATCGCGGGCAACCTGCCCACGGCGCCGGCGCTCATGGGCAACACGGTGATCTGGAAGCCGGCCCCGACCCAGCAGTTCGCCGCGCACTTCCTCATGCGGCTGCTCGAGGAGGCCGGCCTGCCACCCGGCGTCATCACGATGGTCACCGGCGACGGCGTCGCAGTGTCCGAGGTGCTGCTGGCCGACCGCGACCTGGCCGGCATCCACTTCACCGGGTCGACGGCGACCTTCCACCACCTGTGGCGCACGGTCGGCCAGCACATCGACCGCTACCGCGGCTACCCGCGCATCGTGGGCGAGACCGGCGGCAAGGACTTCGTCGTGGCCCACCCCTCGGCCGACGTCGACGTGCTGCGCACCGCGCTGATCCGCGGCGCCTTCGAGTACCAGGGGCAGAAGTGCTCGGCGGCGTCGCGGGCGTACGTGCCGCGCAGTGTCTGGGCGCGGCTGCGCGAGGACCTGGTGGGGGAGACCGAGGCGCTGCCGATGGGCGACGTCACCGACCTCTCCAACTTCCTGGGCGCGGTGATCGACCGGCGGTCGTTCTCGAAGCTGTCCGGCGTCCTGGACCGGGCGGCCGACGACGACGCCCTCACCGTGGTCGCCGGTGGCCGGGCCGACGACAGCGAGGGCTTCTTCGTGCGGCCCACGGTCATCGAGGGCACCGACCCGGGCCACGAGGTGTTCACCACCGAGTACTTCGGGCCGGTGCTGGCGGTGCACGTCTACGACGACGCCGACTACGACACCACGCTCGCGCAGATGGAGTCCGCGGCGCCCTACGCGCTCACCGGCGCCGTCATAGCGCAGGACCGCGCGGCCATCGCCCACGCCCAGCACGTGCTGCGCTTCGCCGCGGGCAACTTCTACGTCAACGACAAGCCGACCGGCGCCGTCGTCGGGCAGCAGCCGTTCGGCGGCGGGCGGGCCTCGGGCACCAACGACAAGGCCGGCGCCGCGCAGAACCTGCTGCGCTGGACGAGCACCCGCTCCGTCAAGGAGACGTTCGTCCCGCCGACCGACCACCGCTATCCGCACATGGGGTGATGGAGGGGATCCGCCGGGGTGCCCCCGGCGGATCCCCTCCATCACCAGCGGTCGAGGTGCAGCACGGTGTCCAGCGGCTCGCGGGCGGCGGGCTTGAACGTCTCGCCGGTGTAGTAGGCCGTCGGCACGAGCGTGGCCTGGTGCACGCCGTCCGGGATGCCCAGGACCTCGGCGACCTCGGCCTCCCGGGCCAGGTGCAGCGACGTCCACGCCGTCCCCAGGCCGCGGGCGCGCGCGGCCAGCATGTAGCTCCACACCGCGGGCAGCAGCGAACCCCACAGCCCGGCCTGGTTGCCGGCCGCCAGCGGCCGCCCCGTCGCGATGCACGGGACGACGAGCACCGGCACCTCGCCCATGTGCTCGCCGAGGTACACCGCGCTGTCACCCACCCGGTGCTGGACCTGCGACCGCTCCGGCCGGTCGGCGAACAGCTTCCCGGCGAACGTGCGGGACTCCGCGTACCGCACCACCTGCTGCCGGTAGATCTCGCCGATCGCGGCCCGCTGCGCCGGATCGGTCACGACCACCCAGTGCCACGACTGCGCGTTGGACCCCGACGGCGCCTGCAGTGCGATCTCCAGGCACTCGCGCACCAGCTCCAGCGACACCGGCCGGGTCAGGTCCAGGCGCTTGCGGACGGCGCGGGTGGTGGTCAGCAGCTCGTCGGGCGTCAGCGGCAACGTCATGGGCCCACCCTGCCCGATGCCGGCCAGCGCACGAGACCGTCGTCCCCGCGCACCGCTCCGGCCGACGGCGCGTGCGGGGTCAGCCGACCGTCGGGCATGAGGTGGGTGACGGGCACGCCACGGGCCAGGACGGCGACGTCAGCCACCAGCCGCCGGTGGCAGCGCCACCACACGCTCTCGCTGCACATCACCGCGACGGTGGCCGCGTCCGCCTCGGCGAGCACCTCGCCGAGGGCCGCGCCGAACTCCGCCGTCCGCGTGTGGGCGGCGTAGGCAGCGAACTGCGCGACCGTCCACCAGTCGTCGGCGACCGGCTGGTCGCGCGGCAGCGAGCGCCGGCCGCCGAGCCGCTCCTCCCACCGGTAGCCGATCCCCGCCGCCGGCAGCCACTCCTCGAGCGCCTCCCGCCGGACGTCGGGGTTGCTCCGGCTGCCCGGGAAGCGGCGGACGTCCACGACGAGTTCCACGCCGGCCCCGGCCAGCCGGGCGCCCAGCCGGGAGCGGTCCTCGGGGCCGTGGCCCACGGTCAGCAGCGGCACCCCAGGTCCCTACCCCCTCCGCGACCGGTGCCACGGGCCGGTCATGCTGGGCCGCCGGGCGACGGAGCCCGGGGGAGAGGTGAGCGGCGTGGCGGGGACGGCGGGGGTGCGGACGTCGCTGTGGCGGCTGCCCGCGATGCGGGCGCTGATCGGGGCGACGGCGCTGGGGTTCGCCAGCTACTGCCTGACGCTCGCGTCGCTGCCGGCGTACGCGGTGGCCGGTGGGGCCAGTGCCGAGACCGCGGGTGTGGTCACCGCGGTCTTCCTCGTGGTCACCATCGCCGTGCAGTCGGTCGTGCCGGCGCTGACCGCCCGGTACGGGCTCGGCCCGGTGCTCGCCGTCGGCCTGGTGGCCCTCGGTGCGCCGTCCCCGCTGTACGCGGTGGACGACGGGCTGGCCTGGCTGTCGGCGATCGCGGTGGTGCGCGGCGCCGGCTTCGGCGTCCTCACCGTGCTCGGGGCGACGCTCGCCGCCCAGGTCGCGCCGCTGGAGCGCCGGGGCGAGGCGATCGGCCTGTACGGGCTGGCGATCGCAGTGCCCAACCTCGTCGCCGTCCCGGCCGGGGTGGCGCTGGTGCTCGACGGGCACGTGGCATGGCTGGCGTGGCTGGCCGCCTCGCCGGTGCTGGCGCTGCCGCTGGTGCCGATGCTGGTCCGGTCGGTGCGCCTGGAGTCGACCGCCGGGCGGTCGACCCGCGCGGCGGCGCTGGCCGCCCTCGCGCCGTCCATGGTGCTGCTGGTGGTGACCCTCGCCGGAGGCGGGCTCCAGACGTTCCTGCCGATCGAGCGGCCGGACGGCGCGGTTGCGACCGCCGCCCTGCTGCTCTTCGGCATCACCGGCGCGGTCACCCGCTGGCGGGCCGGGCTGCTCGCCGACCGGCTGGGCACCCGGCTGCTCATGCCGCTGGCGCTGGTCGTCAACGCCGCCGGGCTGGCCGTCGTGGCGGTGGGCCTGGTCGCCGGGGACGCGTGGGTGCTCGCCGGAGCGGCGGTGTTCGGCGCCGGTTTCGGGGCGGTGCAGAACCTGACGCTGGTGACCGCCTTCACCCGCGCCGGGGAGGGCGGCGCGACGGCGGCGAGTGCCATGTGGAACGCCTCGTTCGACGCCGGTACCGCCGCCGGTGCGCTCGCGCTCGGGGTGGTCGCGGCCGGTCTCGGGCTGCCGTGGACCTACGTCGTGGTCTCGGTGGTGCTGGTCGCCACGCTGCCGGTGGCGCTGGTCGCGACCCGGCGCTGACCCGGGGCAGGAGGCCCTGTCGGCTCCCGGGCGGGCGGTGTAGGGAACCGGCATGGGCGAGGCCGAGGTGCTCGAGCTGTTCCGCCGGGCGGTCACCGGCGACGACGCACAGGCGATGCGGGCCGGGTTGGAACGGCTGTTCGGCCTGACGTCGGGGGAGGGGGTGTCGGCCGAGGACGAGTACCGGG
The DNA here is from genome assembly GCF_900215145.1 of Geodermatophilus sabuli. Classification (GTDB taxonomy): domain Bacteria; phylum Actinomycetota; class Actinomycetes; order Mycobacteriales; family Geodermatophilaceae; genus Geodermatophilus; species Geodermatophilus sabuli. The sequence continues at coordinate 171,753 of NZ_OBDO01000001.1, forward strand.
TCCGGCACCCGGACTACGTGATGGAGATGCCGCAGTCGGGGGAGCGGATCCGCGGCCGCGACGCCATGCGGGCGATGCAGGAGGCCTTCCCGACGCCGCCGAGCATCCGGCTGCGCCGTGTGGTGGGCGCCGGCCGGGTGTGGGTGGTCGAGGGCGTCAACGACTACGGGGACGACGTCTGGCACGTCGTCCTCACCCTGGAGCTCGACGACGACGGCCGGATCGTCCGGGACACCCGGTACTACGCCCGGCCGTCCGAGGCGCCGGCCTGGCGGGCGGAGTGGGTGGAGCCGCTCGGCTGACCCCCAGCCGGCGAGGGCTCCGGCCGGCTCCCGCGCCCCGGTCCGCTGCCCGCTGCGATGCCCCTCGCAGGAACGGCGGTCAGCCGGCGAAGCGGTCGGCGGCGGCCTGCTGGGAGCGGATCAGGACGATCTCCTCGGCGGCCCGCAGCAGCCACCCGCGCAGGCCCTCGACGTCGTCGCGGTTGGCGTCGCGCAGGGCCCCCAGCCGCAGCTGGCGGGTGCTGGCCTGGGCACGCTGGGCCGGGGGCAGCCGGCGGCCCTCGGTGCGGGCGACCGAGGTGAGGCCGGCGCCGACGAAGACCAGCTCACGGATGGTCGGGATGCCGGCCAGGAGCTGCTCGGCCGCGGGGGTGTCGTCGTCGGTGAGCAGGCGGACCAGTTCGTCGGCGGTGCGCCGTCCGGCGGCGTGTACGTCAGTCACGCCGAGTCATTGTCGTCCTACCGGTGGAGCGCTCCCGCCGGACCCCGCCCGCTGTCGACCACGGGGTTGTTGCCGGGCTGCCCGGCGTGGACCGCCGTGTCGCCGGCAACAACCCCGTGGTCATCGTGGGAGGGGAGTCGCGGGGCGGCCGGTGCTACGCGTCCCGCCTCGAGAACGACGCCGCGGCGATCGCGAGCAGGACGGCGATCTCGGCGGCGAACACCGCGAAGCCCACCCACGGGTCCAGCAGCATCGGGTTGAACGACTCCGGGGTGGCGATGCGGCCGCCGGCGTTGCCGGGCATGAGCTTCGTCGCCCACTCGCCCCAGGCATCCGGCAGCAGCATCACCATGTTGCCGACGACGAACACCAGGCCGAGCACGATCGACAGCGCTGCGGCGGTGTGCCGGACCAGCAGCCCGACGGCGGCCGCGAACAACCCGAGGCCGGCCATGTAGAGGCCACTGCCGTACAGCGACCGCAGCACGCCGTCGTCGGACAGCGCGACGCCGATGCCCTCCCGGTCGAGGAACCAGTTGCCGGCGAGGTACCCGGCCAGCGCCGTGACCGTGCCGGCGACGAACAGCGTGCCCGTGAGCACCACGGCCTTGGCGGCGAGCACGGTGCCGCGGCGCGGGTTCGCGGCCAGCGTCGCCCGGATCATCCCGGTGCCGTACTCGCTGGTGACCGCGAGCGTGCCCAGCACGATGGCGGTGACCTGGGCGAACATCATCCCCCAGGTCAGGAAGGCGCCGACCGGCTCGCCGGTGGTCCCGGCCGCGAGGTCCTCGGCGGCCAGCGCGCAGACCAGGGCGGTGAGGCCGGCCCCGAGGACGAACATGGCGGTGAGCGACCAGCCGGTCGACCGCACGGTCCAGGTCTTGATCCACTCGGCGCGCACGGCGGCGCCGAACCCGGGCGCGGCCGGGGCGGCGGTGCGGGTCGGGGACAGGGCTCCCAGGGCGGTCATCGCTGTGCTCCGGCGGGGGTCGCGGCGTACTCGACGCTGTCGGCGGTCAGGGTCATGAAGGCGTCCTCCAGCGAGGAGCGCACCAGGGTGAGCTCGTGCAGCAGCAGTCCGGCGTGCCCGACGAGCTCGCCCACCGCAGCTGCGTCGAGCCCCTGCACCCGCAGCTCCCCGCCGTGCGCGGCGACGTCGAGGCCGTGCCGGCGCAGCACGGTCGCCACCGCGTCGTGCTGCGGGGTGCGCACCCGCACGTAGGAGGCGGCGTGGTCGGAGATGAAGTCCGCCGTCGAGCAGTCGGCGAGCACCCGGCCGCGGCCGATCACCAGCAGGTGGTCGGCGGTCTGCGCCATCTCGGCCATCAGGTGGCTGGAGACGAACACGGTGCGCCCCTCGGCCGCGAGGTCGCGGGCCAGCGTGCGCACCCAGCGGATGCCCTCGGGGTCCAGGCCGTTGACCGGCTCGTCGAGGACGACGACCGGCGGGTCGCCCAGCAGCGCCGCGGCGATGCCCAGCCGCTGGCCCATGCCGAGGGAGAAGCGGCCCACCCGCTGCCCGGCCACGGTGGTGAGGCCGACCAGGTCGAGCACCTCGTCGACGCGGGCGGACGGGATGCCGTTGCTCACGGCCAGCCAGCGCAGGTGGTCCCGGGCGGAGCGGCCGGGGTGCAGGGCCCGGGCCTCGAGGAGCGCACCCACCTCGCGCAGCGGGGCGGGGGAGTCGGCATAGCGGCGGCCGTTGACGGTGACGCTGCCGGAGGTGGGCCGGTCCAGGCCCAGCACCATCCGCATGGTCGTCGACTTGCCGGCGCCGTTCGGGCCGAGGAAGCCGGTCACCCGGCCGGGCTCGACGGTGAAGCTGACGTTGTCGACGGCGGTCCGGCGGCCGTAGGTCTTGGTGAGCCGGTGCGCGGTGATCACGGCGTCACCGGCTCGGGGAGGTCGCGGAGGTCATGCCGTCGAGGCTGTCGGCTGCTCGCGCCGGTGGACATCCGGGAGCGCCCCGATCCGACCCTGAACCGTCCCGGAGGGGCAGCCCTGACCCGCCGAGATCGCCGATCTCGGCGGTGTCAACGCCGAGACGCGACGGGATCGGCGATCTCGGCGAGAGGGTGGAGGCCGGCGTTGCCGGGCTCATCGGTGGCCGTCAGGCGGAGCGGGGTAGCTCCGCGGCCGGGTGCAGCAGCCGGCGCAGCTCGCGCGCGGCCTCCCGGCCCGCCCGGTTGGCGCCCACGGTGCTCGCCGACGGCCCGTAGCCGACCAGGTGCACGCGGGGCTCACCGGCCACGTGCGTGCCTGCCATCCGGATCCCGCCTCCTGGGCCACGCAGGTGCAGCGGTGCGAGGTGGCCCAGCGCGGCGCGGAACCCCGTGGCCCACAGGACCGCGTCGGCCCGTACGAACCGGCCGTCGTCCCAGGCGACGCCGTCCTCGGTCAGCCGGTCGAAGACCGGCAACCGGTCCAGGACACCGCGTTCCCGGGCCGCCCGCACCCACGGGGTCACCACGAGCCCGGTGACGCCGACGACGCTGCTCGGCGGCCGGCCCTCGCGCACGGCGTCGGCCACCAGCGCCACCGCGGCCCGGCCCGCCTCCGGGCCGAACGGTTCCTCGCGCCAGACCGGCGGTCGCCGGGTCACCCAGGTGGTGTCGGCGACCTCGGCGATCTCACCCAGCAGCTGCACCGCGGACGCGCCCCCGCCCACGACGACGACCGACTGCCCGGCGAACTCCTCGGCGCCGCGGTAGTCGACCGGGTGCAGCTGGCGGCCGCGGAACAGCTCCTGCCCGGGGTAGCGCGGCACGAACGGGCGGGTCCACGTGCCGGTGGCGTTGACGACGGCGTGGGCGGTCCAGTCGCCGTCCGACGTCTCGACGAGGAACCGGTCGTCGCCGGTCCGCCGGACGGCGCGGACCCGCACCGGCCGTCGCACCGGCAGCCCGAAGGTCTGCTCGTAGTCGGCGAAGTACGCGGGCACCGCCGCGGCGGCCGGGACGTCGTCGGCCGCGGCGGGGAACGGCAGACCGGGGAGGTCGTGCACGTGGTGGGTGCGGGCGAGGGTCAGCGACGGCCACCGGTGCTGCCAGGCGCCACCGGCACGGGCGTCGGCGTCGAGGACGACGAAGCCCGTGCCGGGCGCGAAGCCCTCGCGGGCGAGGTGGTGCGCGGTGCTCAGCCCGGCCTGACCGGCGCCGATGACCACGACCTCCACGTCCCTGTCCATGCCCGGACAACGGCGCGGGAGCGGCGTCCCTTCCCTCAGCCGGGCCGGGTGGGGGTGAGCCGCGCGAGCTCGGCGCCGGAGAGGGTGACCGACTGCGGGTCGTAGCCGAACCGCACCGTGACCTCGTCCAGTCGCGCCTCCACCAGGGTGGCGGGGCGCTCGGGGGACCCGTCGGCCGGGCGGTACCACCACTGCTCGGCCAGCAGCGGCAGGCCGCGGCGGCGGAGGAAGGCGGCCGCCTGCTCGTCGTCGGGGAACTCCTGCAGCGGGGCGCCGAACAGGGAGCGGGCCACGCACACGTCGGTGCCGTCGCGGCGCTCGGTGGTCAGGTAGCCCACGAGTTCGCCGTCCTCGCGGCGGTGGACCGGCTGCAGCTCCTCGGTCGGGGTCATGTCCCGACGGTAGGGAGGCCGGCAACGGGGTTTCGCGCACCTTGCGGATCCCTTGCGGTCACCCCGTGGGGAGCCTGCGGTTGGCCCGCCAGAGTTCCTCCTGTCGCCGGGACACCGGCGGCGAGCCGTACCGAGGAGGAACCACCGTGACCGCCGCTGACCACCGCGCCGCCAAGGGCCGGATCGCCGCGTCCGTCGTCGTCGTCGGGGCCGCCGCGGCCGTCGCGGGCCTCGGCACGTTCGGCACCTTCACCGACAGCACCACGCCGGTGGTCACCGAGCTCGACACCGGGGTGGTGTCCATCGCGCTCACCAAGGCCGCCGACGCCGCGACGCTGTCGCTGTTCGACCACGGCAGCTTCCTGGCCGGCGACTCGGAGAGCTCGGCGGTCGACCTGGTCAACGGGGGCACGGTCGCGCTCGGCGAGATGCGGATGGCGTCGGTCGCCACGGACTCCAGCGTCCTGGACAGCGACCGGACCCACGGCCTGCAGCTGGCGGTCGACTCCTGCTCGGTGTCCTGGGTGCTGACGAACGGCGACTGGAGCTGTGCCGGGGCGACGACGCGGTTCTACGCCGGCCCGATCGTGGCCGACGCACCGCTGACCGGGGCGGCCAGCCTGGCTCCCGGCGGGGTGGACCACCTGCTGCTGACCGCGACGCTCCCGGCGACGACGACCGCCGACATGGTGGCCGGCGCGACCAGCGCGCTGGACGTCACCTTCAGCACCACGCAGCGCGGCGGGACCGCGCGATGAGCCGGCCCTCCGGGGCCTGACGGACAGCCGGCGTCTCCATCGCACGGGGGGACGGAGCCGCCGGCAGCACGACCGGTGTCACCGCGGGGGAACGGTGGCGTCGGTGGCACGACCGGTGACGTCGCGGGGAACGGCGTTGCCGGGCAGCACGGCCGGTGTCACCGCCGGGGAACGGTGGCACCGCTCGAGGGGGAACGCACGGGGCCGGTCGCGGGACACTGCGGCCGGCCCCGTCGCGTTCGCGGGAACGGAGTCGTTCGGCGACTCTGCGCACAGGCCGGACACAGGCTACGTTCGCTCAGTGACTGTCGGTGAGGGATTCCTGCGTTCAGACGGCGCTCCGGCGCGGACACGCAGCGGCCGGCGGCTGGACCCGGCGCGGGACAGGGCGATCGCCGCCGCCGTGCTGGAGGTCCTGGGCCGGGAGGGGTACGCCGGGTTGACCATGGACGCGGTCGCGCTGGCCGCCGGCGTCGGCAAGGCGACGATCTACCGGCGGTGGTCCAGCAAGGCCGAGCTGCTCCTCGGCGTGCTGGACGGGTCCGTGGAGGACGACCTGCCCGTCCCCGACACGGGGGACCTCCGCGAGGACCTCGTCGCACTGCTGACCACCACCCTCGAGTTGATGGACGGCCCGTCCGGGCGGGCGACCCGCAGCCTGCTGGCCGCCGTCGTCGGCGACCCCGCGCTCGCCGAGGCCTACCGGCGGGGTCCCCTGGCCTCCTGGGGCCGCGCGTGGGCCACCGTCCTGGACCGGGCCGTGTGCCGCGGCGAGATCAGCGCGGAGGCCGCGGCCTCCGCGGCGGCGGAGGTGGGGCCCGCGGTCCTCACCGTGCGCTGGCTGGTCACCGGCGGGCCATTGGACGCCGACGTGGTGACCGAGCTGGTCGATGGCGCGATGATGCCCCTGCTGCGCGCCCGCTGACGCGTTTCGGGACCGCGGGATCGGGGCAGCGGGCAGGGCCACGACGCGGGAGGCCGGGTGAACCTGGAGAAGGTCGTCTTCGGCTTCTTCGTCGTGCTCGCGGCCACCCTCAACTTCGGCTTCTTCATCGGCGACATCGACGACCCCGCGCTGCACAACCCCTACGAGCTGTTCGCCGCCGTCGTGGTCAACCTGATCGCCACCGTGCTCAAGTTCGGCGACCGCACCCAGATCGGGGCGGTGCACCTGGCCACCAGCCTGGTCGCCGACCTGCAGCTGATCGGCGCCACGCTGATGTTCGGCTACGCCGAGTACGTCTCGTCGGCCGGCATGACCCCGTCCTGGACGGCCAGCGTGGTGTCGCTGTCGGGTGGCGCGCTGCTGGCCAACATCGTCTCCGTCGTCCTGCTCGTCGTGGAGACGGTCTCCTTCCACCGCGGGTGACCGGAGGTCGTCGTGGGCAATCCGCTGCTGGTCTTCTGGCGGAACATCTTCGGCCCGGAGGACGACGACCGGCGGGCGCGGCGCAGTGCGCTCCGGGTCGCCGCCTCCTCGGCGGTGGAGGCCTCGGAGACGATCTTCCTGGTGATGCGGCGGATGCGGGCGCCGCTGATCGTGCTCATCGCCATCTTCGCGGTCAGCGTGCTGGGGCTGACCCTCATCCCGGGGCAGGACGCCGAGGGCGACCCGTACCGGATGGGCTTCTTCGACGCGTTCTACGTGATGAGCTACACGGCCTCGACGATCGGCTTCGGCGAGATCCCGTACCCGTTCACCTACAACCAGCGGATGTGGGTGACCATCTCCATCTACCTGGCGGTCGTGGGCTGGGCGTACGCCATCGGCTCCCTGCTGGCCCTCGTCCAGGACCGCGCGTTCCGCTCGGCGCTGGCCCTGCAGCACTTCACCCGCAAGGTGGCCCGGTTGCGCGAGCCGTTCCTGCTGATCGCCGGGTACGGGCGAGCCGGTGAGCTGCTCGGGCGGTCGATCGACGCGCTCGGCCGGCGGTTCGTCGTGCTCGACGTCTCCTCCGAGCGGATCGACGACCTGGAGCTCGCCCCGCTGCACGCCGACGTCCCGGCCCTGGCCGCCGACGCCCGCGACCCGGGGCACCTGGGCGTCGCCGGCCTGGACCACCCCTGCTGCGAGGCCGTCGTCGCGCTCACCGACGACGAGGAGACCAACCTCACCGTGGTCATGGCCGCCGCGTTGCTGCGCCCGGAGCTGCCGGTCATCGCCCGGGCCTCCTCCGAGGCGATGGCCGACCGCATGCGGGCCTTCGGCCACCCGAGCATCGTCGACCCCTTCGACCGGTTCGGGGACCACCTCCGGCTGGCACTCAGCGCGCCGGCCTCCTACCAGCTGCTCACCTGGCTGGAGAGCGGGCCGGGGGCGGAGCTGCCCGAACGCGGCACGCCGCCGCGCTCCGGACGCTGGGTGGTGTGCGGGTACGGCCGGCTCGGCCGGGAGCTCACCGCCGACCTGCGCGCGGAGGGCATCGAGGTCACCGTGATCGAGCCGGACCCGACCGGCCCCGAGGACGCCGACATCGTGGTGGGGGAGGGCTCGGAACCCGAGGTGCTCGAGCAGGTGGACCTCGCGCACGCGGTGGGCTTCGTCGCCGGGACCGACAACGACACGACCAACCTGTCCCTGGTGGCGACGGCGCGGCGCGTCAACCCGGGGCTGTTCGTCGCGGCCCGCCAGAACCGCCCCGAGAGCGCGCCGCTGTTCTCCGCCATGGACCTCGACGCCCGGCTGGTGCCCACCGAGGTGATCGCCCACGAGGTCTACGCCCAGCTGTCCACCCCGCTGCTGTGGCGGTTCATCCGGGAGATGCCCGCCCGGGGCGACGCCTGGGCCGCCGACCTGGTCCAGCGGCTCAGCGACCTCTGCGGGTCGCAGCTGCAGGCGCTGTGGAAGGTGCGGCTGACCTCGCAGGAGGCGCCCGCCCTGGGGAGGTGGCTGGCCTCGGGCCAGGCCCGGCTGGGGGACCTGCTGCGCAACCCCGAGAACCGCGACGAGCCGCTGCACATCCTGGTGCTGCTCGTCCTCAGCGGCGATCAGGCGGTGCTGGCGCCGGACGACGACCTGGTGCTGCGGACCGGGGACGAGGTGCTGCTCGCCGGCTGGGGTGCCGCCCGCCGGGCGCTGGGCACGACCCTGCAGGTCGACTCCGTGCTCGAGTACGTGGTGTCGGGACGCCGGGTGCCCTCGGGCTGGGTCTGGCGCAAGCTCAGCCGCACCCCGGCCGAGGCGCCGGCGAGCCGGCCACCGACCCGGACCGGGGCGTGACCGGCACCGAGCGGGTGCACGGGGTCCCCGGAACGGGCGGACGGCGGGCCCGGGCGGTCACGCAGCGTCGCCGCGGCACGAGGATGGGGCGGTGCAGCTGGTGCGGAGGGTCCTGTCGTCGCTGGGCATCGTCGGAGCCGCGGTGGGCCTCATGGCGTTCGTGACCCTCGGCTCCTCCGACGACGCCGAGGACCCGTTCCCGCACTCGGTCACCGCACCGGTCGGGTGACCCCGCGGGAGTGTGCGCGCCCCCGGGATGACGAAGCGGCCCCCTCCCGGAGGAGAGAGCCGCTTCGTCGTGTGGTGCGCCATCAGGGACTCGAACCCCGAACCCGCTGATTAAGAGTCAGCTGCTCTGCCAATTGAGCTAATGGCGCGTGTCGCGCGGCTGGACTGCGCAACGAGGGAAAACCATACCAGCGCCGTCCGGGGTGCCGACGGGGTGGTCCGCGGGCCCGGCGTCCGCCCGTGTTCCGGATCGTCCGGGGACACTGGTGGGCTGGCGCCGGTGGCCCGTGCGGGGACGGCCGCCCACGACGCGGAGGGAACACTGATGAGACGGACGGCTGCGCTGGTCACGGCGGGGGCCCTGGTCCTGCTGGCCGGCTGCCAGGGTGCTGCGGGCGGCAGCGGGGTGGCCGCCGCGCCGACCCCCGAGGCGCCGCCGGCCTCGGTCGAGGTGGCGCCGGTGGACGGGTCGGCCGACGTCTCGCCGCTCGTCCCCCTGGAGATCTCCGTCACCGACGGCGAGCTGACCGAGGTCATCGTCGTCGATGGCGCGGGGACGCCCGTGAGCGGGGCGGTGACCGACTCGCCCGGCCTGGCCACCGACCTCTGGACGCCGGACACCCCGCTGGCCTACGGCACCAGCTACACCCTCACCGCCACCGCGGAGGGGGAGGACGAGGAGCCGGTCGAGGCCGCGACCACGTTCACGACGGTCACCCCGGCGGCCGTCTCGACGCCGTCGGTCGGACCGCTGGACGGGCAGACCGTCGGCGTCGGCATGCCGATCCGGGTGTGGTTCGACGACCCGGTCGTCGACAAGGCCGCCGTGGAGAGCCACCTGCGGGTGAGCAGCACGACGCCCACCGACGGCGTCTGGAACTGGTTCAGCGACACCGAGGTGCACTTCCGGCCGTCCCAGTACTGGCCGGAGAACATCCAGGTCACGCTCGAGGCCGACCTCTACGGAGTCGCCTTCGGCGACGGCGTGTGGGGCGAGAAGGACCGCACGGTCTCCTTCTCCATCGGGGAGCGGCACGTGTCGATCGCCGACGCCTCCACGCACACGATGGAGGTCTACGACGGGGACCAGCTGGTGCAGAGCTGGCCGATGAGCGCCGGCAGCCCCGACAACCCGAGCTACAACGGCCCGCACGTGGTCACCGAGATGAACCGCGACCGGGTCATGGACTCCAGCACCTATGGCGTGCCGGTCGACAGCCCCGACGGCTACCGGACGCCGGTGGAGTACGCCGTCCGGATCTCCGACAGTGGCGAGTTCGTGCACGCCGCGCCGTGGTCGGTCGGGCAGCAGGGGCGGGCGAACGTCTCGCACGGCTGCATCAACCTCAGCACCGACCGGGCGGCGTGGTTCTTCGACTTCTCCCAGCCCGGCGACGTCGTGGAGATCCGCGGCTCCAGTGCGGGGACGCTGCGCTCGGACGTCTACGACTGGACCATCCCGTGGGAGGAGTGGCTGGCCGGTAGCGCGCTGAAGTGAGCGGACGGCCGTCGTCCGGGCGTTTCGGGAGCTCCTGCGCGGGAAGTGATCATCCGGTTCCCGAGCTGAGGAGAGTGCCGTGGACACCTGGGTGATCGTGCTCATCGTCGTGGTCGCGGTGGTGCTGCTCGCACTGCTGGCCCTCGCGCTGGCCAAGCGCAACCGGATCAACGGCGCGAAGAAGCGCGAGCAGGCGCGCGAGCACCTGCAGGAGGCGCAACTGCGCGGAGCGCAGGCGGAGAAGGAACGGGCCGCCGCCGAGGAGCAGGCCGCCCGCGCCCGCCGCGAGCGCGCCGAGGTGGAGGAGCGCACCCGGCTGGCCGAGCAGGAGGCCCAGCAGCGTGCGGTGCAGGCCCAGGAGCACGCGTCGGCCGCTGACCAGCTCCGCGCCAAGGCCGAGAAGCTCGCCCCCGGCCTGTCCGACCAGCACGACCGCACCGCCGGCAACCGTTCGGCCGGCGACCACCTGGCCGGAGACCGTGCCGTCGGCGACCGTGCCCAGCCGACGGGCGGCCCGGACCAGCCCAGCGGTGGCGCCACCCGCCGCTGAGTTCCGCGGCCCTCGGCGGTCTCCCCTCCGAGGGGCGCACTGCGCGCCCTGACCGACGCATCGGAGGGGCGCCATGACCGATCTGCTCGCCATCGGCACGCGCAAGGGCCTGTGGCTGGCCCGCAGCGACGACGACCGCCGCACCTGGACGATGGGGGAGCCGCACCTGCTCGCCCAGGAGGTGGCCGCGGTGTCGATCGACACCCGGGGGCCGCGGCCGCGCGTGCTCGCGGGCATCCAGTACGGGCACTGGGGCCCGACGGTCATGTGGTCCGACGACCTCGGCGGCAGCTGGCAGGAGACCGAGTCCGGCGCCATCCGCTTCCCCGAGGACACCGGCGCCGCGCTGGCCCGCGTCTGGCAGTTACGACCGGACTCCGCCGGGCGTCCCGACGTCGTCTGGGCCGGCTGCGAGCCGCACTCGCTGTGGCGCAGCACCGACGGCGGGTGCAGCTTCGACCTCGTCCGCGGGCTCTGGGACCACCCGCACCGGCCCACCTGGGAGCCCGGCGGCGGTGGGGCGGCGGTGCACACGGTCCTCCCCGACCCGGACTCCGACCGGGTCGTGTTGGCCATGAGCGCCGGCGGGGTCTACGTCAGCGAGGACGGCGGCGCCACCTGGACGCCGCGCAACAGCGGCATCAGCGCCGTCTTCCTCCCGGAACCGACCCCGGAGTACGGCCAGTGCGTGCACAAGGTCGCCGTCGACGCGGGCGACCGGGACCGCATGTACGCGCAGAACCACTTCGGCGTCTTCCGCACCGACGACGCGGGGAAGGCCTGGACGTCGATCGCCGGCGGCCTGCCCGCCGACTTCGGCTTCCCGATCGTGTCCTCGCCGTCCACTCCCGGCACGGCGTGGGTGGTGCCGCTGGTCGCCGACATGCAGCGGGTGCCGCCGGAGGGCCGGCTGCGGGTGCACCGCACGCGGGACGCGGGGGAGAGCTGGACCGAGCTGGGCGCGGGGCTGCCCGACGGGTTCTGGGCCGCGGTCATGCGGGACGGGTTCTGCGCCGACGACGCCGACCCGACCGGGATCTACGTCGGCACCCGCGACGGCTGCGTCTACGCCAGCGCCGACGAGGGCGAGACGTTCCAGCTGGTGGCCGACCACCTGCCCGACGTCCTCGTCGTCCGCGCGGCCCGGGTCTGACGATGTCGGTGGAGGTGGTGCTGCCCGGGGTCCTGGCCGACCTGGCCGGGGGTGCCCGGCACCTGCAGGTCGACCCGGACGGCGGCACGCTGGGGTGCCTGCTGGACACGCTGGACGCCGCGCACCCCCGGCTCGCCCGCCGGATCCGGGACGAGTCGGGCGCGCTGCGCCGGTTCGTCAACGTCTACGTGGACGGCGACGACGTGCGGTTCACCGGCGGGGTGGACGCGGCGGTGCCGGACGGCGCCGTCGTCCAGGTGCTGCCCTCGGTCGCGGGGGGTTGACCGGGCTCAGAGCCTCGCGAGGGTGGCGCACTCGGCGCACAGCTGGGAGCTCTCGTAGCCCTCCGGGGGCCATACCGTCTGCTCGTCGACGGCGACGTAGGCGCCGCACAGCGCCTTGCGGCTGCGGCCGTTCACCCGGCCGATGGTCGCGTGCGCCGGGCCGATCTGCCGAGGCTGGAGGCCCTCTGCGGTGCCCACCGAGCCGACCATCACGACGGCGTGAGCGGTCCCGTAGGAGTAGGCGAGAGTCATGTCCCCAGGGTCGCCAGGCCGGGGAGGCCCACGGCGGAACCCGACCGCGCGTGTTCGGCGCACGCGCCCCAGTCGTCCCACGTGACACGCGACGCCGGTGCGGGGGTGCCGGCCCGGCCCGACGACGTCGCTGTGGTCGATACGACTCCGGACGCAAGTACCCCGGCCCGGTGGCCGATGTCAGGACCGTGACCTCGACCTCCGCCCAGGCAGCTCCCGGCGACGCCCTCCGGCTCGGCCTCCGGGCGCGCATCCCCCAGGGCGCCCGGCTGGACGACCGCAGCTTCCTGGCCCGGCACCGCGTGACCGTCGGGGTCCTCATCGCCCACCTGCCCGTGCTCGCCGGCATCGGCCTGGTGCGCGGGGCGGGCGGCTGGTTGTTGTGGGGGCAGTTGGCCGCGATCGCCGTCCTGGTGGGGCTCGGGCTGGGCCTGCGGACCCAGGGCGCCCGGGCGTCGGCGGTCTGCCTCGGCCTGATGGTCGGCGCAGACGTGCTGGTCCACGTGGGCGGGGGGCTCACCGACCTGCACATCTGGTTCTACGCCCTGCTCCCGCTGGTCGCGCTCTACCAGATGTGGACGCCGTTCCTGCTCGCCGTCGCGTTCGTCGCCGTCCACCACGCGGTGATGGGGATCTGGCTGCCGACCTCGGTGTTCTCCACCCACCAGGCGCACGAGAACCCGCTGGCGTTCGTCGCACTGCACGCGGTGTTCCTGCTGGTCGAGGCGACGTTCCTGGCCTACGGCTGGACCTTCACCGAGCGGGCGGAGCGGGACCGCCGCGAACAACGGCAGCGGGCCGAGGAGCAGGAGGCGGCGCAGGCCCGGGCCGAGCTCGAGCTCGCCGAGGAGCGGGCCCGGACCGCGGACGAGGCGGCCCGGCGGGCCCGCGAACGCGCGGCGCAGGCGGTGCGGACGGAGGAGGCGCTCGCTGCACTGGTCAGCGCCGGTCAGCGGCTGGACGGCAACGTCGCCACGGTCGGCGAGGTGGTGGAGGGGCTGCGCTCGGCGATCGCCGAGATCGCGGCGGCGGCCAGCGGCGCCAGCAGCACCGCGCAGCAGGCCAGCGCGCGGTCCCGCGCCGGGGCGGCCACGGTCGACCGGCTGGCCGGGACGATGGCGGAGATCGACCAGATCGCCGGCAGCATCTCCGGCATCGCGGACCAGACCAACCTGCTGGCCCTCAACGCGACCATCGAGTCCGCGCGGGCAGGGGAGGCGGGCAGGGGCTTCGCCGTCGTCGCCGGTGAGGTGAAGGACCTCGCGATGGAGACGGCGCGGGCCACCGAGCGGATCCGGCGGGTGGTCGACAGCGTGCGCGAGGAGGTCGACACGGCGGGTGCGGCCCTGGGCGGCGTGGAGGCCGCGATCCGCGGTGTCGTCGACGCCCAGAGCACCATCGCGGCGGCCGTCGAGGAGCAGAGCGCGGCCACCGAGCAGGCTCGCGAGGCGATCGCCGGCGCCTCCCGCGAAGCCGCCCGGATGGCCGCCGACCTGCGGCGGATCGTCACCGGCGACCGCTGAGCCGGCGCGGCCCGGGTTGGCGCGCTGGGCCTCTGCTGCGGTTCCCTCCGGTCCACGTTGCGGCTGCGGGGGCGCCGTCGTGGACGGCGACGGGCGGCCGGCTGCAGGCGGGGAGCGGGACCGGGTGGACGCGCGGGGGGAGTCGGCCGGTGGTTCCTGCTCGACGGCTCGGGTTCGTGCCCTCGCGAGGAACACCCAGGGCCTCGAGGGCCGTGTGCACGCCGCGGATCAGCGCGAGCCGACGGGCACGGATCTGCGGCGACGGACGGCTCGCTGCGGATCGACGTCAACGGGGCTCCCCGGGCTGTCGGCCACGATCAGTACACCCCGATGGCGCAGGCGGGTCTGGATCGCCTTCCCGGGGAAGGGCTCCTCCGGCCGGGTACCCCCAGGGCGTGTCCTGGCGATCGGGTCCGGCGCGCAGGTCGGGGATCCACACGCCTGTGCGGGCGAGGTCTTCGGCGACCGCGGACACCTTGCGGTTGGTGTCCTGACTGACCTTGGCCAGCACGGCGAACGCCTGGTCTGAGGTGATCTTGAACCGCTCCATCAGGATGCCCTTGGCCTGGCCGATGACGTCCCGATTCACCAGGGCGCTGGTCACGTTCTCGAAGTGGTGGGCGTCCGCTGCCGCGATGGCGGCGTGGCTGGCGAGCAGCAGGCCGACGTGCTCGGACTCGTCGGTGAAGGCCGACGTGGCACGGGCCAGCAGGTCCAGCGCGCCGAGGGTGTCCCGGTGTACGAACAGTTGGAGGCACAGCATGCTGCCCACTCCGCGTTCCGCGGCCCGGGGGCCGAGGACCGGCCAGCGCGGATCGTTGGCCAGGTCGTCCACCCGAACGGTCTCCTGCTGCCAGATGGCGTCCAGGCACGGACCCTCACCGGTCTCGTCCTGGAGGACGTCGAAGTCGCTGGCCAACGCGCTGGTGGCCGCCGCTGAATAGCAGTGGCGGTCCTTGCCGACCATGGTGATCGTCGCCTCGTCGGCACCGGGCACCATCGAGCGTGCCAGGTCCACGACGCCGTCCAGCACCTGCCGGGGAGAGGTCTGCCCCTGGAGGCTGCGCGCGGCCTCGGCCAGTCGCCGGGCCAGCGCGTCACGGCGGACCATCGTGCCGGTGTCCTGCGCGGAGGGCTGTCCCCACTGACGCGGACCTCCGCCGCCCTCAGTGCTCACAGCCCACCGTGGCACGGTCGGAACCGCTGAGGTAGTCCTTGCCTGCGCGGGACGACCCCACGTGCGGGAGCTTCCACGCGCGGGGCCTGACCCGCTTCCGCTCCATGGCGCGCCGGCTGGCTACGGCCAGCACAGCACAGGAGCACACCCGCGCCGGTGGACCGTCGGCCTCACCTGAGCCCTGCGGTGCGGGGGAAGTCCGGGACACGGCACAGTCGGTCCCGCGATCGCCAGGACGGCCCCTGGGTGTGGCGAGTCGGCGGCGCACCAGCGACAGCGTGCCCAGCAGGTCCTGCGCGTTGTCCTCGCGCAGTCGCCCGCCGGAACGCAGGGAGGCCCTGGTCAGCGGACTGACCAGGGCCTCCTGCGTGGGGTGAGTGACGGGGCTCGAACCCGCGAGTGAGGCCAGTCCCGGGCCTGGTGGCCCGGTGGATGCGCAGGCTACGCGCGCCCTCGGACGTCGTAGAGCGGTCCCGAGCGGTCTACAGCGGTCCTGAGCGGCCTGTTGCCCCCCAATCTGCCCCCCCGATCGGGACTGCGACCGGCCGGCAGGGACGACCCCTCGCACTATGCCGGCCCGGTCGCGGTCACACGACCGGTCTGCAGGTCCAGGTGCACGGTGGCGTGGGTCGCGCCACCCTCCCGCCTGCGGGCTGCGCCCGCGACGTCGCTGACGCCACGCTCGGCCCTCCTCGCTCTCCGGTCGGACGGCCGCGCCGGCCGACGACGTCCGGCCACATGCTTCGCTCCTGCGGCGGGACGCGCCTCACCCGACGCGGAGGACCGCGATGCGGTCACCACCGGCCGCGATCGGACGCGGCCTCAGAGACGCTCCGGCCTGGTACACCTCCAGGATGGATGCCGTCCATGTGGCAGTCGAGAAGAGGTACGCCGCGGACGAGTCGTTCGAGCTGCCGCGCCTGGCGGAACTGGTGGCCGGGCCCACGGAGGCCCACGACGCGGCGATCGAGCCGGGAGCTCCCGTCGCCGAGGGCGAGGCGGGAAGCCAGCGGCTGGAGGCGACCTGGTTCGACACCGCGGACCGCCGTCTGGCGGCGGCGGGCCTGACCCTGCGCCGGCGCACCGGCGGCGACGACGCCGGGTGGCAGCTCGACGTCCCCGCGGGGACCGGGGCGCGCTCGGGGGTGCGCCTGCCGCTGGGCCGCGCCACTCGGACCGTGCCCGAGGCGCTGCGGAACCTGGTCTGGGCCCACAGCAGAGGCGCGCCGCTGCGACCGGTCGCTTCGAGCGTCACCGACCGGACGGTGCGCCGGCTGGTCGACGCGACCGGGCAGGTGCTGGCCGAGGTCGCCGACGACCGCGTCGAGGCGCGCCGGCTGCTGCCCACCGACGGCGGCGGGGACGCGGCCGGCGCCGCCACGTCCTGGCGCGAGATCGAGGTGGAACTGGTCGGCGGCCGCACCGAACTCCTCGACGCCGTCGACACCGGCCTGCGGGCACGGGGGCTGCGTGTGGCCGCGTCCTCCGCGGCGCTCGCGCAGGTGCTGGACGGGAACGAGCGCATCCGGCCGGCCGAACGGCAGGCGGCCAAGCTCACGACCAGGTCGGCGGCGGGGGACGTGGTCCTCACCCACGTCCGCGAGCAGGTGGAGCAGATGCGGTCGCAGGACCTGCCGGTGCGCCTGGACGCCCCGGACGCCGTCCACAAGATGCGCGTGGCCACCCGGCGGCTGCGCAGCGCCCTGACCACGTTCAAGCCGCTGTTCGCCGCCGACGTGGTGCGACCGCTGCGCGGGGAGCTCAAGTGGTTGGCCGGCGAGCTGGGCGCGGCCCGGGACGCCGAGGTGATGCGCGACCGGGTCAGCCGGGCCGTCGCGGCGGAGACCACGGTCGTCGAGCCCGGCCCGACCGGCGAGGTCGCCGGCGCGGAGCTGGGCGAGGCCTACCGCGGCGCCCACGACCGGGTGCTCGCCGAGCTGGACGGCGACCGCTACCACCACCTCCTGACCAGCCTCGACGAACTGGTCGCCTCGCCGCCGTTCACCGGACGCGCCGCGGCCCGCGCCGGGAAGGTGCTGCCGCGGCTGGTGGCCCGCAGCTACGCCCGCGTGCGCCGCCTCGTCGAGGACGCCGCCGCCCGGCCCGCCGGCGCCGAGCGGGAGGAGCTGCTGCACGACGCCCGCAAGGCCGCGAAGGCCGCCCGCTACGCCGGGGAGTCGGTCAGCCGGGTCTTCGGCGCCGACGCCACCGCGTTCGCGCAGGCGATGGAGGCGGTCCAGGAGGCGCTGGGGGAGCACCAGGACTCCGTCCTCACCCGGGAACGGCTGCGCGACCTGGCCCTGACCACCTCGAGCACCCGTGCCGCCTTTCTCTACGGGCGCCTGCACGCGCTCGAGGAGGCGCGAGCGGAGCAGTCCCAGCAGCACTTCGACAACGCCTGGAAGGCGGCCGGGCGCAAGTCGCTGCACCGCTGGCTGCGATGACTCCCCGCACCCCCACGCAGCCGAGAGCCCCCCGATAGCCGCCCACGGCCGGGACCCGGCCACCGGTGGCCTGGGACTCTCCCTGGTCGCTGCCCTGTCCGCCGCACACGGCTGGACGGTGAACGGGGACCGCAAGCACCTCTGGGCCCGCATCGACGCCGGCTCTCCGGCGCTTCCCTGGCCCTCCGGCGCCATCCCCGCCCCACGCACCCCGGTGTGAGCGCCAGGCCACAAGCGCACCAGCCTCGTCGCGTCGGGGCGCCGCAGGCGGGGCAACGGGGAGTTCCGTTGCGCTGCGGTCCGGTCCGGAGCACCCTCTGACATCGGGCAACTGCAGGCCAAGCGGGTAGCCAAACCGACGACAGACCGAAGAGGCCGTCATGTCCGACCGGTCATCGGAGCTGGCTTCACCGGCCGCGCTGCGACCGGATGCGCGGCGGCGCGGCAGGCTCACCGAGTCCGTTCCCGCTGGCCGGCCGCTGCCCCGGCCGCGGCTGCTGACCGCGCTGTCCCGGGCCGTCGAGCGTGCGCCGATGACGCTGGTGAGCGGGCCGCCCGGCTCGGGCAAGACCGTGCTGGTGGCCACCTGGGCCGGCCGGGCGGCCGCCTCGACCGCGGTCGCGTGGGTCCGACTGGGCCGCGACGACGTCGACGTGGCCGAGTTCTGGACCGCCGCCCTCAGCTCCCTGGCCGGCGCCGGGCTGCCGCTCCCGGGCGTGCCGCGACCGGTGCCCGGCGAGCCACTGCCGGGTGACCTCGTCGACCGCCTCGCCGCCGCGCTTGCCGCCGCGCCCACGCCGGTGGTGCTGGTGCTCGACAAGGCCGACCACCTGCACGGCGAGCTCGTCGACGGTGTGCACCGGCTGCTGGGGCGGTCCGCAGACCGCCTGCGAATGGTGCTGACCGCGTCGGCCGATCCGCTGCAGCTGCTCGGCCCCTCTCGGAGGTCCGGTGCGCTGGCCCAGATCCGCGGCGACCAGCTGGCCTTCCGCCCACCGGAGACCCGGGAGCTGTTGAGCCGGCTGGGCACGCCGGTGTCCGCCGGTGCCGCCGAGGAGCTGACCGCGGCCACCGACGGCTCACCGACCGCCCTGGTCCTCGCCGCGGCCGAGCTCGCCCGCGGCGTCCCCGCCGAGCGGCTGCTGGCCGACCTCGCCGCCACCGACACCGCCCCGGTCCACCACCTCGCGGCGACGGTGCTGGCCGCGCAGCCTCCGCCGCTGCGGCGCTTCCTGCTGCGCGTCTCGGTGAGCGACCACCTGTGGCCCGACCTGGTCGCGCGGCTCACCGGTGTCCCCGCGCCCGACCGGCCGCTGGCCGCGTTGGCCCGTGCACACGCGTTCGTCGAAGCCGACGCCGGCGCGCCCGGCGGCTACCGGATCCCCGGCCTGCTGCGCACCCTGCTCGCAGCCCAGCTCGACCACGAGGACCCCGCGCTGGCCGCCGTCCTGCGCCGGCAGAGCGCCGACTGGTACGCCGCCACCGGGCCCCTGAACGACGGCGTGATGCTGGCCGTCCCCACAGCGCCGCCGCGCGCCCACCCCGACGGGCGCGGCCCTCGTGCACGGCCGGGGGCCCAGGTCGCCGTCCCGGACCTGAGCCCGCGCGAACGCGAGGTCCTCCACCGGCTCGCCGGGGGGGACTCGACGTCGCGGATTGCCACCGCGCTGGCCCTGTCGACCAACACGGTGCGGGGCCACGTCCGGACGTTGCAGCGCAAGCTGACCTCCCCGGATCGGGAGGGCATCATCGGCCGCGCCCGCGAGCTGGGGTTGCTGTAGCGGGGACACCGCCTCATCGAGCAGCCGGCACTCCGCCGAGATGGAGGTGCAGGGCATGCGAGCAATGGCGACCAGACCTGCTGGCTCGGTCACAGATCAGCCCGCAGCTGGACGGCGAGGATGGTGACCTGGGTGCGCCGCTGCATGCCCAGCTTGCCCAGGAGTCGGGTGACGTAGTTCTTCACCGTCTTCTCTGTCAGACGCAGCCGGGCGCCGATCTCCCGGTTGGACAGACCCTCACCCAGCAGCTCGAAGACAGCCCGCTTCTGGGGTGTGAGTGCGGCGAGCAGTCGGGTCGGGTCCGTCGTGGCGGTGCTGCGCTCTTGTGCCGCGGTGACCGCGGCTGGGTCCAGCAGCTCACCGCCTGCGGCGACGGTGCGCACCGCGCGGACCAGGTCCGCGCCCGGCACGTCCTTGTGCAGGTAGGCCGACACCCCGGCGAGGACCGCGTCCATCAGCCCTTCGTCGTCGTAGCCGATCAGGATGACCACCTGCAGCTCGGGCAGGCGGGCGCGCAGCTCCCGGCAAACGGTCACGCCGTCCCCGTCAGGCAGACTCAGCCCGAAGATCCCGACGTCCGGGCGCACCGCGGGTACCCGGGCCAGGGCGCCGGTCGCAGTGCTGGCCTCGCCGACCACGGTGAGGTCGCCGGCCTCCGTCAGTACTCCGGCGATGCCGCGGCGGGTGACCTCGTGGTCATCGAGCAGGAAAACCCTTGTCGGTGCGTGGCCGTCGCTCATCTCGCCCCACCTTTCCCCACCGTCGCCGCCTCGACGGTCTGTCTCCACCGTCGGACGGACCCGGACCACATCCGGCGGTGACTGCCGTGCGAGTGAGCCCCCCGGACGGATCACAGGGTGAACGAAGAGCAGCTCGCCATCGTCCGCTGCTACAAGCGCCGCGAGCCGGCAGAGAAGCTGGACATCCCCGAGACCTGGCTGAAGAGGTGGGTCACTGCCCGGTGCGTCCCGCACCAGCGCAGCGGTGACCCCCACGCGAAGCAGCAGCGGGGGGTGTGGTTCACCGCGGCGGACATCCTGGAGATCGGCCGGATGTTGCCCGAGCTCATGACGTCGCGTCAGGCAAAGGCGGCCGCATGCGCCACCCTGGACATCCCGTCGCTGGGCGCACCGGAGCTCATCAGCACCGAGTTGGTGGACAAGTGGGCCACCATCGGCCTGACCTAGTCCGCGGCTCCCAGTTGTCTCTTGCGTAGCGATACTGGTCCCGCCACCCCGATGCGGTCATGCCAGGCGGCGCCGGCCGAGCCCGTCGGCCAGATGGCTGATCGCCGTTTGCCGATCCTGTCGCCGACCTACCGGATGATCACGGTGTGGAAGGGCGACAGTCCGGGGTGGAGCTCCCACCCAGATGGCGCTGGCGACGGCTCGAGAGGCCATGAAGCTGATCATCGGAAAGGGCAACGCAGCCTGAGTCGCGGCGCGCTCATGCACGGCTCATCGGCACGCAACGAGGTGTGCCTGACCGGCGGGCCACGCTGTCGCCCGGTCGGGGCTGCCCGGTGGGCTGCGTGAGGTCCGTGTGCCTGGGGGGATGGGAGCTGTGGCGGCTGGACCTTCTCCAACACGCCGGAGCGCCCCCGGCCGTGAGACCGGGGGCGCACCGTGGGATGTCAGGCGGCGAGGTCGTCCGCGTCGTCGATGTCGAACTCGGGCATCTGCTCCTCCGCCGGGGTGAGCGTCACGACCGTGGCCCCCTGTTCATCGCGGGCCAGCACGTCGGGCAGGAGTCCGTCGACGATGGTGGTGGCCCGGTCGTCGGACTCGGTGGTGATGTGCCCGTAGACGTCCTGCGTGGTGGTGGTCGAGCTGTGCCCGAGCCGCTTGGCGACCACGATCGGCGCCTCGCCGGCGCACAGCAGCCAGGCGGCGTGCGTGTGCCTCAGATCGTGGATGCGGATCGCCGTCGGCACGCCGACGCCGGCGGCGGCCACGGCCTCCGTCCAGTACCGCTTGTGGAAGTTGCCGTGGTGCAGCGGGTCGCCGGGCCTGCCCTCGACCATGTTGAACACGTAGTCCTCCGACCCCTTGCCCTCGACGAGCGGACGCAGCACCTGCACCAGCTTGGCCGGCAGCAGGATGCGGCGGATCGAGGACCGCGTCTTCGGCCGCC
Source organism: Geodermatophilus sabuli (assembly GCF_900215145.1). Taxonomy (GTDB): domain Bacteria; phylum Actinomycetota; class Actinomycetes; order Mycobacteriales; family Geodermatophilaceae; genus Geodermatophilus; species Geodermatophilus sabuli. The sequence continues at coordinate 193,056 of NZ_OBDO01000001.1, forward strand.
CGAGCGTCCACTTCCGACCGCGCCACTTCAGCGCCAGCCGGATGTCGACGTAGGGACGGTCGGCGTCGAGGTGCAGGTGGCGCACGAGCAGGCCAGCCGCCTCGCCGTAGGGCGCCGGTGCCCACCAGGAAGTCCAGCAGCGGTCGGAAGTGCGCGTGCATGGCACACCGCAGCGCGGCGTAGGCCGCGGCGTCGTTCAGGAAGAACATCTCCCGCCGGTCCTGCTTGGGCAGCCGGATCCCGGTGGCCGGGTTGAGGTCCAGCAGCGGCGGCCGCTCCCGGATCGCCATGTCGAAGCACTGGCCCAGCACGGTGAGCACGTTGCCGATGAAGTCGTAGCTGATCAGCGTCCCGGGCCGGAGGCGACCCATGTTGTCCCGCTTCGGCGTGGCCTCCATCTTCTTCAGCCAGTCGTCCTCCACGTACAGCGCGCCGGGGAGCGCGTCGGCGGACCGCAGCGGCCGGGTGCGCTGGATCAGCGCGATGTCCGTGTCGCCGAAGAACGGCAGCAGGTGGTACTTCCCGTAGCTCTCGTACAGCGTCCGGGTCCCCTTTCGGATGTGGCGGTGCCGCTCCAGGAACCTCGTCCACAGCTCGCGGAACGACACCCCGGTCAGCCGGTCGTCCGCCACGCCGGTGGTCGGGGTCGCCGCCGACGTCAGCCCCGGCGTGGGCTGCAGCGGGGCCGCCGCCGCCCTCGCGGCCGGTCGGGAGGTCGGGAGGCCCCGCTCGGCGAGCACCGACGCGAGAAGCGTCCGCCGGGAGGCCAGGTCGGGGGCGTCCATCACCTGGCAGGCCGTCTCCGGGCCGAGGTGCGCGGCCATGCTGATGAAGTCGTCGGCCTGGCCCCGCGTGTACAGGCGGCCGTAGTAGGAGCGGGCGGGCAGGCCGCTGCCGGGCGTGTTGCGCCAGTACACGCGGTGCTGGCGGCCGCGCTTCTCGATCCACATGCTGGGGGGCTTGAGGGCCATCGTGACGTTCTCCGTGCGGTGAGCGGTCGGTTGACCGGCCGCACGGTGCGCAGCGGGATCCGCTAGTCAGTCGCCCCGCCACTGCCCCTGAAGTGCCCCCCAGATTGCCCCCTCATCGAGGGGGCAGCGGGGTCCCGACTGCCGTCGCCGACGGCTTCGGAGACGGTGGAGGCCCTGGTCAGTCGCCTGACCAGGGCCTCTCCGCGTGGGGTGAGTGACGGGGCTCGAACCCGCGACACCCAGGATCACAACCTGGTGCTCTACCAGCTGAGCTACACCCACCACGTCACCCGGCCGGCCGCTGGCGAGAGCGGGGCGGCCGGGGAACCGGGACCACGATACCGGGCGGCTCAGATCCCCGACGCGGTGGGTGGCGCGCCCGCCTCGCCGGCCTCCTCGACCGCGAAGACGGCGGCGAAGGCCTCGGTGACCTCCGCGGAGGCCGCCTGCGCCTCGGACGTCGAGGGACCGGGGCCGTCGACGAACAGGGTCCTGCGGTAGTAGGCCAGCTCACGCACGGACTCGATGATGTCGGCCAGCGCGCGGTGGGCCAGCCCCTTCTGCGGCTGGGCGAAGTACACCCGGGGGAACCAGCGGCGGGCCAGCTCCTTGATCGACGAGACGTCGATCATCCGGTAGTGCAGGTGGTCGTCGAGCTCCGGCATGTCGCGGGCGAGGAAGCCGCGGTCGGTGCCGATCGAGTTCCCGCACAGCGGCGCGGTGCGCCGCTCGGGGACGAAGCGCTTCACGTAGGCCAGCAGCTGCTGCTCGGCCTCGGCGACGGTGAGCGTCGTGGCCCGGACGGCGTCGGTGAGGCCGGACTTCGCGTGCATCTCGGTGACGACGTCGGCCATGCCGTCCAGGTCGGCGTCGGGTGCCGAGATCACCAGGTCCAGCCCCGGGTCCAGCACGTTGAGCTCGGAGTCGGTGACGAGGACCGCGACCTCGATGAGCTTGTCCCGGGTCAGGTCCAACCCGGTCATCTCGCAGTCGATCCAGACCAGGTGTCCCGCACTCTCCGCCACGTCGCACGACCCTACGTCCCGCCCGCCACGGCCGCCCGCGTGCATGCCGTCTACCGCATGCGGCACACCGGCGCCACTCGAGGGGCGGGGATCGGGGGTGTCCGCCACTAGGCTCGGTCGGGTCCCGTCCCGAGCCCAGGAGCAACCGCCGTGCCCGCTGCCTCAGCACCCGTCGCGACCGAGCGACCGGTTCCGCCGGCGCCGGGATCACTGCCCGCCGCGCTGCGCCACCCGATCGCCGCCCTGCGCTGGCTGTGGCCGGCGTACCTGACCCCCGGGCGCCCGGGCCGGCCGACCTCGCAGGAGGAGCTGCGGTGGATCTACACCGCCTGGCTCGGTGCCTTCCTCCTGAAGATGCTCGGCTCCTCGTGGGACGTCTCCTGGCACTTCCGGTGGCTGCGCGACGACCTGGCCCCGCCGCACCTGCTCAACTCCGCGGGCACCGCCGTCGTCGTGGCGCTCGTGGTGTTCCACAGCTACAGCGGCTACGGCGTCGACCGCCGCGCGCTGCGGCTCATGCAGGTGGGCATCGCCACCTTCCTGGTCGCCATCCCGATCGACATCCTCAACCACCGCATCAACGGTCTGGACATCACCAGCTGGAGCCCCAGCCACGCGCTGCTCTACATCGGAACGGCGATCATGCTGGCCGGCGCGATCCGCGGCTGGTGGCTGTACGCCGCGCCGGGCCGGGTCCGCGACCTCGTCGCGCTGGGCCTGTGGCTGTTCTTCGTCGAGAACGTCGTGTTCCCCAACCAGCACCAGGAGTACGGCGTCCTCTCGCTGGAGGCCTACGACGCCGGCCGGACGACGGCCGAGCCGCAGCTGCTGGACTTCGCCGCCTCACAGGGCCAGACGCCGGCGATGTTCATGCTGCCGGTGCCCTCGTGGGTGCACCCGGCGTGGATGCTCTGCGCCGGCCTGCTGGCCCTCGTGGTGGCCCGGAAGCTCGTCGGCCTTCGGTGGACCGCCACCGTCGTCGCCGGCACCTACCTGGCCTACCGCGCGGTCATGTGGCTCGGCTTGGTCGCGATGGACTTCCCGCCGTCGGTGCTCCCGCTCGTGCTCGTCGTGGGCGCGGTGGCCGTCGACCTGGCGGTGACCTGGCGGGTTCCCGGGTGGCTCGCCGCGCCGGTGGTCACCGCCGTCTTCTACGCCGCCGGGGCGCTGCAGGACGCCATCGGGTTCCTGCCCCCGTGGAACTGGACGTGGTGGTCGGTGCTGCTGGTCGGAGCCGCCTTCACCGGCCTCTGGACCGCGGTGGACCTCGTGGCCCGCAGCCGCTGGCTGACCGCCTGGGCACAGCCGGTGGAGCCGGGGCTGGCGGTCCCGGCCGGCCGGTCCGGCGGCGCGCCGACCCCCTGAGCGCTGCGGCTCGTCCCGTCACATGACGTAACGTCTACATAACGACTCTGCCGGGAGCGGGTTCCGCCTCGCCCCGTTCGCCGCGGGCGACCAGCGCCGATGCGCGCCGCCCCCATCCCGACCCGACCCGCCCGGAGGACGACGTGCTGCCCCTCACCCCCCTGCCGCTGCAGACGGCGGGTGAGCGCGCGCTGTTCGAGGAACTGCGCCGCTGGGACACCGGTGGGGCGGTCCGCGGCGCGGTCATGGCCTCGATCCCGGTGGTCGACGGGCCGATGGAGCGCCGGCTCTCCGACGCCGTCCTGTTCGTGCCCGAGGGGCTGGCCGTCGTCCGCGTGGTCGAGGTGGTCCGCCAGAGCGGCGTCGTCACCGCGTCCGCCGAAGGCGCCTGGACCATCGGCCCCGAGGCGGGGCGCCCCGGTGACGTCCTCCAGCTCGCCGGCGGCGGCTCCAGCCCGCTCGACGGCCTCATGCGGGCGGGCATGGACGCCGCCGTCCGGCTGCGCCGCGCGGGCCTCGAGCCCGGTCGCATCGCCCGGCTGACCGTGCTCGTCGGGGAGCTCGCCGGGCTGGTCCCCGCCGACGGCGACCTCGGGGAGGGCGACCAGGTCGCCCTCCTGGAGCCACGGTCACTGCTGCTCGGCATCGCCCGCAGCGCGCGCTACACGGGGGTGGACAACCCCCGGTTGTGGACGACGGCCGACGTGCGGGCCGCGCTGGAGGCGCTGGGCCTGGCCGGCCGCGGCCCGTCGGTCCAGGAGCTCAACGGTGAGGGCTTCCCGTACTCGCCGTACGTCCTGCGCACCCCCGAGCTGCTGGCCCCGGCCGCGATGGCGGCGGCCCCCCGGTTCGCGGCCCCGGCGACGGCTCCGGCGCCGGACCACTCCCCACCGCACGCCGCCGCCACGCCCTGGCAGGCGCCCGCCCGTCCACTGGTGGACCCGGCGGCGGCCGCGGCGGTCGCGGCCGCCGCCATCCGTGCCGACGAGGAGGCCGCGGCCCGCGCGGCCGAGGCGCGGGACGCCGCGGTCGCCCAGGCCCTCGTCTCGACGCCGGGTCCCGCGGAGAGCCCGCCCGGCGGCCCGAAGGACACCCTCGTCGGGCCGACGGTGGGTGTCACCGCCGACGAGACCGGCGGCATCGGCGGCCTGTTCGCCGGCGCGGAGCGGGAGGACGCCCCGCCGGCGTCGGCCGCCCCGGCGCAGCCGTCCCCTCCTCCGGTCACGGACCCGCCGCCCGCGGTCCGGGGGCCCCTGCCCGACGGCGTGCCGCTCGTCGCGGCCCGGACGCGCCCGTCGTCGTCGCGGCGGGCGGCGCTGCTCGTCGCCGTGGCGCTGGCGCTCGTCGCCGTCCTGGGGATCGGTGCGGCGCTGCTGTTCGGCGACGACGAGACCCCTGCCGCCTCCGGCGCCGTGCCCTCGGAGGCCGGCAACACGGCCGAGCCCGACGTCGCGACCGGCCCCGAGCCGGGTGACCGCGAGGTGGTCGACGGCAACACCTTCGTCGTCGAGGAGGTCCGGGTCGACGCCACCTGCGTGGGCAACGCCTACGGCACGGTCGCCGACTTCTTCGCCGACACCGACTGCACCGGCCTGGCCCGGGCCCTGTACTCCACCGAGACCGGCGGCCGCCCGGTCGTCGTCTCGGTCGTCACGGTCGACATGGGTGACACCGCGGGAGCGCGGGCCCTGCGCGCGCTCACCGACCGCAACGGCAGCGGCAACGTCAGCGACCTGCTGCGTGAGGGGGTGCGCTACGACGGCGGTCCCGACGGGCTCAGCGGGGCCGAGTACGCCAGCGCCGTCTCCGGCAGCACGGTGACCATCGTGGAGACCGCCTGGGCGGCGCCCGGTGCCACCGGCAGCACCGCCGACCTCGACGTGCTCGCGTCGACGGCGCTCGTGCTCCCGATGCCGGAGTCCGCCGCCGACTGAGGCCCCGTCCCGGCCACGATCAGGGGCATGATCATCGCGGAGGTCCTCAGCTGGTCGCGGCGGCCTCGGCCATCGCGGCGAGCAGTCCGGCCATCTGCGCGCGCGGCAGCCGGCCGGCGCTGTGCGGCGTGGAGTTGATCAACCCGAACACCGCGTGTGCCCGCGCCCGGCTGGTCGCGTCGTCGGCCGACGGGTGCAGCCGGCCCAGGACGCCGACCCACACCTCGACGTAGCGGCGCTGCAGCCGGCGCACCTGCGCCGCGTCGCCGTCGGGCAGGGAGCCGAGGTCGCGGTCGTGGACGGTGATGAGCGCGGGGTTGTCGAGGGCGAAGTCCACCTGGAAGGCGATCAGCGTGCGCAGCTGGGCGAGCGGGTCATCCCCGGCGGCGGCCACCCGCTCGACGCCGCCGGCGAGCAGCCGCTCGCTGATCCGCAGCAGCATCTCGGCGAGCATCGCGTCCTTGCTGGCGAAGTGCCGGTAGATGGCCGGCCCCGTCACCCCCACGGCCGCGCCGACGTCGTCCACACCGACCGCCCGCGACCCGCGCTCGGCGAACAGCTGCGCGGCCGCCCGGAGGATCTGCTCGCGACGCGAGGGCCGCGCGGCGTCGGTGTGCAGCGCGGTGTCGACGTCGGTCATGCGGCCTCCTCGCTGGCGCTCGTCGGCCTCGTGACCGGCGGTGCCGTGTCTCCGGGTGCCCTCGCGAGCTCGGTCACGCGGGGATGCTAACGCGCGTTGACCCGGGACGTGAACCGTCGTTAACATCCCGCACCGTGGATGCGCCCGTGCTGGCCCGCACATCGACCTCCGACGCGGATGCCGCGCGGCGCTACGCCGACGCCCACGCCGGCCTCGCCGCCGACCTGGCCGCGCAGCTGCGCCGGGTGGCCGAGGGCGGGGGCGAGCGGGCCCGGCAGCGGCACGTCGAGCGCGGGAAGCTGCTGCCCCGGGAGCGGGTCGACGCCCTGCTCGACCCGGGCAGCCCGTTCCTGGAGTTGTCCCCGCTGGCCGCGCACGGTCTCTACGGCGGGGACGCCCCGGCCGCGGGGATCATCACCGGCGTCGGGCGGGTCTCCGGCCGCGAGTGCGTGGTGGTCGCCAACGACGCCACCGTCAAGGGCGGCACCTACTACCCGATGACGGTGAAGAAGCACCTGCGCGCACAGGAGGTGGCGCTGCACAACCGGCTGCCGTGCGTGTACCTGGTGGATTCGGGTGGTGCGTTCCTGCCGATGCAGGACGAGGTGTTCCCCGACCGCGAGCACTTCGGCCGGATCTTCTACAACCAGGCCACGATGTCCAAGGCCGGCATCCCGCAGATCGCCGCCGTCCTCGGCTCGTGCACCGCCGGGGGCGCCTACGTTCCGGCGATGAGTGACGAGGCGGTGATCGTCCGGGAGCAGGGCACGATCTTCCTCGGTGGCCCGCCGCTGGTGAAGGCGGCGACCGGCGAGGTGGTCACCGCCGAGGAGCTCGGCGGGGGAGACCTGCACAGCCGGGTCAGCGGGGTCACCGACCACCTGGCGGAGGACGACGCGCACGCGCTGCAGCTGGTCCGGCAGATCGTCGGCACCCTCGGACCGCGCAGCCCTCGGCCGTGGGACGTCGAGCCGGCCGAGGAGCCGCTGTACCCGCCGGAGTCGGTGTACGAGGTGGTGCCGCCGGATCCGCGCACCCCCTACGACGTCCACGAGGTCATCGCCCGGCTGGTCGACGGCAGCCGGTTCGCCGCGTTCAAGCCGCTCTACGGGCAGACGCTGGTCACCGGCTTCGCGCGGCTGCACGGCCACCCGGTCGGGATCATCGCCAACAACGGCGTCCTGTTCGCCGAGTCCGCACTCAAGGGCGCCCACTTCATCGAGCTGTGCGACCGGCGCAGCATCCCGCTGCTGTTCCTGCAGAACATCTCCGGGTTCATGGTCGGCCGCGACTACGAGGCCGGGGGGATCGCCAAGCACGGCGCGAAGATGGTCACCGCCGTGGCCTGCGCCCGGGTGCCCAAGCTGACCGTCGTCATCGGCGGCTCGTTCGGCGCCGGCAACTACTCGATGTGCGGCCGGGCCTACTCGCCCCGGTTCCTCTTCACCTGGCCCAACGCCCGCATCTCGGTGATGGGCGGGGAGCAGGCGGCGTCGGTGCTGGCCCAGGTGCGCCGCGACGGCCTGGAGGCCCGCGGGCAGGAGTGGCCGGCCGAGGAGGAGGAGGCGTTCAAGGCGCCGATCCGGGAACGGTACGAGCACCAGGGGCACCCCTACTACGCCACCGCCCGGCTGTGGGACGACGGCGTCATCGACCCCGCCGACACCCGCACCGTGCTGGGCCTGGCGCTGTCCGCCTGCGCCAACGCCCCGTTGGAGGACGTCGGCTACGGCGTCTTCCGGATGTGACCGGAGGTCCCACCGTGTTCGACACCGTGCTCGTCGCCAACCGCGGCGAGATCGCCGTCCGGGTCATCCGCACGCTGCGGTCGATGGGCATCCGCTCCGTCGCCGTCTACAGCGCAGCCGACGCCGGGGCGCTGCACACCCGGGTCGCCGACGTCGCCGTCCCCATCGGCCCGGCGCCCGCCGTCGACAGCTACCTGTCCATCGAGCGGGTGCTCGACGCCGCCGTCCGCACCGGGGCGCAGGCGGTCCATCCCGGGTACGGGTTCCTGTCCGAGAACGTCGAGTTCGCCCGGGCCTGCGAGAAGGCGGCGATCGTCTTCGTCGGCCCGCCGATCGCCGCCATCGAGGCCATGGGCGACAAGATCCGGGCGAAGCGGACCGTCATGGCCGCGGGGGTGCCGGTCGTGCCCGGGCGGACCGAGCCGGGCATGGACGACGCCACGGTCGCCGCCGCGGCGGTCGAGGCCGGCTTCCCGGTGCTGCTCAAGCCCAGCGCCGGCGGTGGCGGCAAGGGCATGCGGGTGGTGCGGTCGGCGGCCGAGCTGCCCGACGCGATTGCGGCCGCACGGCGGGAGGCGCGGGGGTCCTTCGGCGACGACACGCTGCTCGTCGAGCGCTACATCGGCTCCGCCCGCCACATCGAGGTGCAGGTGCTCGGCGACGCGCACGGCACCGTCGTCCACCTGGGTGAGCGCGAGTGCAGCCTGCAGCGCCGGCACCAGAAGGTCATCGAGGAGGCGCCGTCGCCGCTGCTGGACGACGGGCAGCGGGCGGCCATGGGCGCCGCCGCGGTCGAGGCCGCTCGCGCGGTGGGCTACACCGGCGCCGGCACGGTGGAGTTCATCGTCGACGCGCAGTCGGGTGGGCGGGGAGGCGACCTCGACTTCTTCTTCCTCGAGATGAACACCCGGCTGCAGGTGGAGCACCCGGTCACCGAGTGCGTCACCGGCCTGGACCTGGTCGAGCTCCAGGTCCGGGTGGCGGCCGGGGAGGCGCTGCCGTTCGGCCAGGACGACGTCCGGCTGGACGGCCACGCCATCGAGGCCCGGCTCTACGCCGAGGACCCGACCCGCGGTTTCCTCCCGCAGACCGGCACCGTGCTCGGCCTGCGGGAGCCCACCGGCGCGGGCATCCGGCTGGACAGCTCGCTGGCGGTCGGCTCGGTCGTCGGCACCGACTACGACCCCATGCTGGCCAAGGTCGTCGCATGGGGCCCGGACCGGGCGACCGCCCGCGCCCGGCTGGTCGGCGCGCTCGGGCACACCGCCGTCCTCGGCGTGCCGACCAACACCGCGTTCCTGCGGGCGCTGCTCACCGACCCCGACGTGGTCGCCGGCCGGCTGGACACCGGCCTCATCGAGCGGCGCGGGGAGGCGCTGACCGCCCCCGAGCCGGTGCCGCCGGCGGTCTACGCGGCCGCCGCGCTGGCCCTGCTGGTCGAGGCCGAGCCGGCCGGGCCCGTCGTCGACCGCTGGGACGTCCCCGACGGCTGGCGGCTCGGCGAGCCGGCGTGGACGGTGCGCCGGCTGCAGGCCTCCGGCGGCGACCCGGTGACCGTGCGCGTGCGCGGCCGGGCGGCGGCGGCGCAGGTGCGCGTGGCCGACGACGACCCGGTGCCGGCCTCGGCGGTGCGCGACGGCGACGAGCTGGTCGTGACCCTCGACGGCGTCACCTCCCGGTTCGCCGTCGTCCACACCGGGGGCGACGTCTGGCTGGCCGCGAACGGCCGGGTGACCGCGTTCCGCGAGCACGAGCGGCTGCACTCGGCGACGGAGGGGGCCGCCGGCGGCGGCGTCGTCACCGCGCCGATGCCCGGCACGGTGACGGTGGTGCAGGTGTCCGTCGGCGACCAGGTGCAGGCGGGGACCCCGCTGCTGGTCGTCGAGGCGATGAAGATGGAGCACGTGCTGACCGCCCCCGTCGCGGGGACGGTCACCGAGCTCGGCGTGACGGCCGGCCAACAGGTCCGGCTCGACGAGCGGGTGGCCGTGGTGACCCCACCGGCCACCGACGAGGGGGAGTGACCCGAGGTGCTGGACTACCGGCTCGACGAGGAGACCGAGGCACTGCGCAAGGTGGTGCGGGAGTTCGCGCAGGAGGTGATCGCCCCGCAGATCGGGGAGTTCTACGAGCGCGACGAGTTCCCCACCGCGATCGTGCGGCAGATGGGGGAGCTGGGACTGTTCGGCCTGCCGTTCCCCGAGGAGTACGGCGGTTCCGGCGGCACCTACTTCACCCTGTGCGTGGCGCTCGAGGAGCTCGCGCGGGTCGACTCCTCGATGGCGATCACGCTGGAGGCCGGCGTCTCGCTGGGCGCGATGCCGATCTACCGGTTCGGTACCGAGGAGCAGAAGCAGCGCTGGCTGCCCCGGTTGTGCGCCGGGGAGGCCCTGGGCGCGTTCGGCCTCACCGAGCCCGGCGGCGGCTCGGACGCCGGCGCGACCCGCACCACGGCGCGCCTGGAGGACGGGCACTGGGTGGTGAACGGCTCCAAGGCGTTCATCACCAACGCCGGGACGGAGCTGACCGACCTGGTGACGGTCACCGCGGTCACCGGTACGCGGCCGGACGGCGGCAAGGAGATCTCCGCGATCGCGATCCCGTCGGGGACGCCGGGGTTCGCCGTCGGCCAGCGGTACTCGAAGGTCGGGTGGAACGCCTCGGACACCCGGGAGCTGTCGTTCAGCGACTGCCGGGTGCCCGAGGAGAACCTGGTCGGGGAGCGGGGACGCGGCTACGCGCAGTTCCTGTCGATCCTCGACGAGGGGCGGATCGCCATCTCCGCGCTGGCCGTCGGGCTGGCACAGGGGTGCGTGGACGAGTCGGTGAAGTACGCCGCGGAGCGGGAGGCGTTCGGCCAGCCGATCGGTCGCAACCAGGCCATCCAGTTCATGATCGCCGACATGGAGGTGCGGGCCTCCACCGCGCGGCTGGCGTACTACCGGGCGGCGGAGAAGATGCTCCGCGGCGAGCCGTTCAAGCGCGAGGCGTCGATCGCCAAGCTGTACAGCTCCGAGATCGCGATGGACAACGCCCGCTACGCCACCCAGGTGCACGGCGGCTACGGCTTCATGAACGAGTTCCCCGTGGGCCGCTTCTACCGCGACGCGAAGATCCTCGAGATCGGCGAGGGAACCAGCGAGGTGCAGCGGATGCTCATCGCGCGCGACCTCGGCGTCGGCTGAGCGTTGTCGCTCCCGTCGAGATCGCGCGATCTCGCACACTCCGGAGCCTGGAGCCGTGCGAGATCGCCGATCTCGACGAAGGGGGGCGGCCGACTCAGGCGGTGACGTCGACGAGCACCTTCCCGACGGCGCCCTCCTCCACCGCCCGGTGCGCCTGCGCGGTCTCGGCCAGCGGGAACACGTGCAGCGGCAGCCCGGCGTCCTCACCGACCCCGATCGCGCCGTCCAGGACGGCGGCGTTGACGTCCTCGACGGCGATCTCCTTGGCCCGCCGCGGCTCGGTGTAGACGAAGACGAACTGCCAGCGGGCGTTGGCGACCATCTGCGCGCGCACCGGGACGGTCACCTCGGCGCCGCCGTCGTCGGCGTACATCGCCACGGCGCCGTGCCGGCCGATCACCTGGGCGTCCACCGTGGCGTTGCGGGCGGCGGACACCTCCACGATCGCGTCGACGCCGTCCGGGACGATCTTGCCGACCTCCGTCACGACGTCCTGCCGGGTGTAGTCGACGACGTGCGAGGCGCCGGCGGCCGCGGCCAGCTGGGCCTTCTGCGGGCTGCTCACGGTGGTGATGACCGTGGCGTCGGACCAGCGGGCCAGCTGGATGGCCGCGTTGCCGACCGCGCCGGCGCCGCCCTGCACGAGGACGGTGCGGCCGTCCAGGGTGCCGGGGCCCAGCCGGTCGGGCACCGACTCCCCGAGGGTCAGGCAGCGGTGCGCGGTGAGGAACGGGATGCCCAGCGCGGCGCCGAGCTGGAGGGAGGGCTCGGCGCCGAGCAGCACGGTCTGCCGGGCCGGGACGACGGTGTACTCGGCCGCCGTCCCGTGCGGGCGCTGCCACGCCGCCTCCCACACCCACACCCGCTCGCCGACCAGCGCGGGGTCGACGCCCTGACCGACGACCTCGACGGTGCCGGCCCCGTCCTGGCCCGGCACCTGGCCGCCGGGGCCCGGTGGGGTGTTGCGGCGGGACTTCCAGTCGGTCGGGTTCACCCCGGCGAAGGCCAGGCGCACACGCACCTCACCGGGGCCGGGCTCGGGCGTGGGGCGTTCGCCCAGGTGCAGGACGGCGGGGTCGCCGTTGCGCGTGTAGACGACGGCGCGCATCACTGGCCCCGGTGTGCGGTGGCGACGCTCAGCAGGACGACGGAGTCCTCGTCGGCGTGCAGGCTGTGCCGGCGGTTCGGGATGGGGCTGATCTGGTGCGGACCCACCTCGATGCTCTCCTCGCCGGCGATCAGCCGCGCGCGCCCACGCAGGACCATCAGGCTCGCCGGGCCGGGGCTCTCGTGATCGGCGAGGTCCGCTCCGTCCTCCAGCGCGATCAGGGTCTGGCGGAGTCCGTCGACCGGGTGCGGCAGGGTGCGCGCCGCCCGGCCCGAGTGCTCGCTGCGGGCCCGCGCCAGCAGCTCGTCGGCGAGTCCCTCCAGGTCGACGGGCGCCGGGGTCTCGTGCGTGGCGGCGGGGTCCATCGGTGTTCGGCCTCCGGTGGTCGGTGTCGCGGGCAGCCGCCGGGCGGGCCGACGACCGAGGCCCCATCGTGCCGCTGTGCCGTCCCGCTGGCGACCGCACCTGCACCCGGGGGTTGCGGGGGGAGGCGGCTCCCGGTGATCTGTGTCACGCTCGGCCCAGGACCAGCAGCGATGGGCGCCCGCGTCGACGCGTCGCGGCCGCCCGGAGGGGCGGGGCTGTGACCGGCACGCGGCAGGACGACGCAGGGACGGCCGGCGGGGCCGCCGGGTTCGACAGCGCGGTGTCCGAGGCGCTCGTCCGGACCTCCCGCTTCTTCCGCAAGGGTGAGGTCAGCGCCGACCTGCGCTCCCTGCACCAGATCGGCGGGCGTGACGCGGACAGCTTCTACCGGGACCGGTGGGCCCACGACAAGGTCGTCCGCTCCACCCACGGGGTCAACTGCACCGGGTCGTGCTCGTGGAAGGTCTACGTCAAGGACGGGATCATCACCTGGGAGTCGCAGCAGACCGACTACCCGTCCACGGGCCCGGACCGCCCGGAGTACGAGCCCCGCGGCTGCCCGCGCGGAGCCGCCTTCTCCTGGTACACGTACTCGCCGACCCGGGTGCGGTACCCCTACGTCCGCGGTTCGCTGCTGGAGATGTACCGCGAGGCCCGGCGGCGGCTCGGGGACCCGGTCCTCGCGTGGGCCGACGTCGTGTCCGACCCCGAGAAGGCCCGCCGGTACAAGTCGCAGCGCGGCAAGGGCGGGTTGGTCCGCGCGTCGTGGGACGAGGCGACCGAGATGATCGCCGCTGCCCACGTGCACACAATCAAGGAGTACGGGCCCGACCGCGTCGCCGGCTTCTCCCCGATCCCGGCGATGTCGATGGTGTCGCACGCGGCCGGGGCGCGGTTCATGTCGCTCATCGGCGCACCGATGCTGTCGTTCTACGACTGGTACGCCGACCTCCCCGTCGCCTCCCCGCAGGTGTTCGGCGACCAGACCGACGTGCCGGAGTCCGGCGACTGGTGGGACGCGTCGTACCTCGTCCTGTGGGGCTCCAACGTCCCGGTGACCCGCACGCCCGACGCGCACTGGATGACCGAGGCCCGCTACCGCGGCCAGAAGGTCGTCGTGATGAGCCCGGACTACTCCGACGCCACCAAGTTCGCCGACGACTGGCTGTCTCCGCACCCGGGCACCGACGGTGCGCTGGCGATGGCCATGGGGCACGTCGTCCTCAGGGAGTTCTTCGTCGACCGGCAGGTGCCCCGGTTCACCGAGTACGTCAAGACCTACACCGACCTGCCGTTCCTGCTCACGCTGACCCCGCGCGGCGACGGCTTCGTGCCGGGCAAGTTCCTCACCGCCGCGGACCTGGGGGACGTCGAGGAGGGCGCGGAGTTCAAGACCGTGCTGATCGACGCAGCGACCGACCGGCCGCACGTGCCCAACGGTTCCCTCGGCTTCCGGTTCGGCGAGGCGGGCAAGGGGCGCTGGAACCTCCACCTGGGCGGGGTGGACCCGCTCCTGTCGCTCTACCGCGCCGGTGCCGAGAACGCCCCGGTGGACCTCGCCCGCTTCGACACCACCGGCGGTGAGGGCGCCGCGATGCGTCGCGGCGTGCCGGTGCGTCGGATCGGCAAGCACCTGGTGACGACGGTCTACGACCTGCTGCTCGCCCAGTTCGGCGTCGGCCGCACCGGGCTGCCGGGGGAGTGGCCGACCGGGCCGGACGACGCGTCACAGCCCTGCACCCCGGCCTGGCAGGAACAGTTCACCGGCGTGCCGGCTGCCGCCGCGGCGCGGATCGGGCGGGAGTTCGCGCAGAACGCCGAGGATTCCGGCGGCCGTTCGATGATCATCATGGGCGCCGGGACCAACCACTGGTACCACTCCGACACGATCTACCGCGCCTTCCTGACCCTGACGACGCTCACCGGGTGCCAGGGGGTCAACGGCGGCGGATGGGCGCACTACGTGGGCCAGGAGAAGTGCCGGCCGGTCACCGGCTGGATGACGCTGGCCTCGGCGCTGGACTGGGCGCGCCCGCCGCGGCAGATGATCCAGACCGCCTACTGGTACCTGCACACCGACCAGTGGCGCTACGACCGCACGACGCTGGACTCGTTCGCCTCCCCGCTGGGCGAGGGGCGGTTCGCCGGGATGACGCCGGCCGACGTGCTGGCGCAGTCGGCCCGCATGGGCTGGATGCCGTCCTACCCGACGTTCGACCGGAATCCCCTGGACCTCGCCGACGACGCGGCGGCGGCGGGCAAGGAGCCGGGGGAGTACGTCGTCGACGAACTCCGGGCGGGTCGGTTGCGGTTCGCCTGCGAGGACCCCGATGCCCCGGAGAACTGCCCCCGCGTGCTCACGGTGTGGCGGGCCAACCTGCTCGGCTCCTCGGCGAAGGGCAACGAGTACTTCCTCGAGCACCTGCTCGGCACCGACTCGAACCTCCGCGCCACCGAGGCCGCCCCCGACGCCCGGCCCACTGACCTGGTCTGGAGGGACGAGGCCCCGCGCGGGAAGCTCGACCTGCTCCTGGCCCTGGACTTCCGGATGACCAGCACGACGGTCTTCTCCGACATCACGCTGCCCGCGGCGACCTGGTACGAGAAGCACGACCTCAACACCACCGACATGCACCCGTACGTGCACTCGTTCAACCCGGCCATCGCGCCGCCGTGGGAGACCCGTACGGACTTCGACGCCTTCGGCACGATCGCGACGGCGTTCAGCCGACTGGCAGCGGCGCATCTCGGCGTCCGCAAGGACCTCATGGCCCTGCCGCTGCTGCACGACACCCCGGACGAGACGGCCAACCCGCGCGGCGTCGTGCGTGACTGGAAGGCCGGGGAGTGCGACCCGGTGCCCGGGAAGACGATGCCGAAGTTCGTCGTCCAGGAGCGTGACTACGGCGCGGTCGCGCAGAAGTGGGCCGCCCTCGGGCCGCTGGTGGAGCAGCTCGGCCTGCAGGTCAAGGGCGTGCGGACGAAGCCGGACGAGGAGGTGGAATACCTCCGGCACAAGAACGGTGTCGTCCGCGAGGGCGTCGCCGCGGGGCAGCCGGCCCTGGCCCGGGACGTGCACTGGTGCGAGACGATCCTCGCGATCTCCGGGACGACGAACGGGCGCCTGGCCACCCAGGGCTTCCACGACGCCGAGGAGCGCACCGGCACCCGGATGGCCGACCTCGCCGCCGAGCACGAGGGCAAGCTGATCACCTTCAGCGACACCCAGGCGCGACCCACGCCGGTGATCACCTCACCGGAGTGGTCGGGCAGCGAGCACGGTGGACGGCGGTACTCGCCGTTCACGATCAACGTCGAGCGGCTCAAGCCCTGGCACACGCTGACCGGGCGGATGCACTTCTTCCTCGACCACGACTGGATGACCGAGGCCGGGGAGAACCTGCCGGTGTTCCGTCCCCCGCTGGACATGACGGCGCTCTACGGCGAGCCGCAGGTCGGGGAGGTCACCGGGCTCGGCGTCGCCGTCCGCTACCTGACGCCGCACAACAAGTGGTCGATCCACTCGGAGTACCAGGACAACCTGTTCATGCTCTCGCTGTCGCGCGGTGGCCCGACGATCTGGATGAGCAACGCGGACGCGGCCAAGGTCGGCGTCCGGGACAACGACTGGATCGAGGCGGTCAACCGCAACGGCGTCATCGTCGCGCGGGCGATCGTGTCCACCCGGATGCCCGAGGGCACCGTCTACATGTACCACGCGCAGGACCGGCTGATCGACGTCCCGAGGTCGGAGACGACCGGGAGGCGCGGCGGCATCCACAACTCCGGCACCCGGCTCTTCCTCAAGCCCACGCACCTGATCGGTGGCTACGCGCAGTTGTCGTTCGCCTTCAACTACCTGGGCCCCACCGGCAACCAACGCGACGAGGTGACTGTCATCCGCCGCCGCAGCCAGGAGGTGACCTACTGATGCCTGGGAGGGCGACCGGAGGGGGAGAGATGGCCATGTCTGCCCTCGGGAGAGGAACCGACTGATGCGCGTCATGGCCCAGATGGGCATGGTCATGAACCTCGACAAGTGCATCGGGTGCCACACGTGCTCGGTCACCTGCAAGCAGGCGTGGACCAACCGCACCGGAGTCGAGTACGTGTGGTTCAACAACGTCGAGACCCGACCGGGACAGGGCTACCCGCGCACCTACGAGGACCAGGAGAAGTGGAAGGGCGGATGGGAGGTCGGCCGCAACGGCAAGCTCAGACTGCGCACCGGCAGCCGGCTCAAGCGACTGCTGACGATCTTCTCCAACCCGATCCAGCCGTCGATCGACGACTACTACGAGCCCTGGACCTACGACTACGAGACGCTGACCAACGCGCCGCTCCAGGAGCACACCCCGGTCGCCCGGCCGCGCTCGCTGCTGAGCAACGAGCCGATGAAGGTGGAGTGGAGCGCCAACTGGGACGACGACCTCGGTGGGGCCCCGGAACTCACCCAGGCCGACCCGGTCCTGCAGAAGATCTCCGCGCAGGTCAAGCAGCAGTTCGAACAGACCTACATGTTCTACCTGCCGCGGATCTGCGAGCACTGCATCAACCCGTCGTGCGCGGCGTCCTGCCCGTCGGGCGCGATCTACAAGCGGGAGGAGGACGGCATCGTCCTGGTGGACCAGGACCGCTGCCGCGGCTGGCGGATGTGCGTCACGGGCTGCCCGTACAAGAAGGTGTACTTCAACCACCGGACCGGCAAGGCCGAGAAGTGCACGTTCTGCTTTCCCAGGGTGGAGGTCGGCATCCCGACGGTCTGCTCGGAGACCTGCGTCGGCCGGCTGCGCTACATCGGCGTCGTGCTCTACGACGCCGATCGCGTCCTCGAGGCCGCCTCCACACCGGATGAGCAGGACCTCTACCAGGCCCAGCGGTCGGTCCTCCTGGACCCGGACGATCCGCAGGTCGTCCGGGCCGCGGAGCAGGCCGGGATCCCGCGCGACTGGATCGACGCCGCGCAGCGCTCGCCGATCCACGCACTGATCAACCGCTACGAGGTCGCACTCCCGCTGCACCCGGAGTACCGGACCATGCCGATGGTCTGGTACATCCCGCCGCTGTCCCCGGTGGTGGACGCGCTCACCGGGACCGGACACGACGGCGAGGACGCCGGCAACATCTTCGGGGCGATCGAGTCGCTGCGGATCCCCGTGGAGTACCTCGCAGAGCTGTTCACCGCCGGGGACACCGGCCGCGTCACCGGCGTGCTCCGCAAGCTCGGGGCCATGCGGTCCTACATGCGCGACCTGAACCTCGGCCGGCCGGCCGACGAGTCGATCGCCGCGGCGGTCGGCATGACCGGACGCGACATCCAGGACATGCACCGGCTGCTCGCCGTCGCCAAGTACGACGAGCGCTACGTCATCCCCACCGCGCACGCCGAGCAGGGCCCCGAGCGGGAGGAGTACGACAGCGGCTGCTCCCTGGACTACGACGGTGGCCCAGGCATGGGCGGCTGGGGGCCGTTCGGCGAGACCTCGGGCGGATCGACGCCGATCGCGGTGGAGAACTTCCACATGCTCGCGGCCCGCCAGACCACCGACACGCTGGCGGCGCCAGGGGACAGGGAGCAGCGGGTCAACCTGCTGAACTGGGACGGCAAGGGCTCCCCGGTGGGCCTCTTCCCGCCGCAGCCCCACGAGCGACCGGGCCCGCACGGGGAGGACGGCGGTGGCGTCGGGCCGGACTCGCCCGCGGTCACGGACCCGAAGCCGTGAGCCCGCGACCCGCGCGACGATCGCCGACGACCCCGGCGCAGCTGGCCACGGCCCGGCAGGTGGCGTCGCTGCTGCTGGGCTACCCCGACGAGGAACTCCTCACGCGGCTCCCGCTGCTGCGGGCCGTCACCGCGCCCCTACCCGCGGAGCTGGCGGGCCCGCTGGGACGGTTCCTCGACCACCTGGAGACGACGCGGCTCGAGCGGCTGCAGACCGACTACGTCGAGACCTTCGACCTGCAGCGCCGGTGCAGCCTCTACCTCACCTACTACGCCTACGGGGACACCCGGAGGCGCGGGATGGCGCTGCTGCAGTTCACGCACCTCTACGGCCGGGCGGGCCTGCACCTGGCCGACGGCGAGCTCCCCGACCACCTGGCGGTCGTGCTGGAGTTCACCGCGCTCGGGGACACCGCCCGCGGCGAGCGCCTGCTGCACGAGCACCGGGCCGGCCTGGAGCTCATCCGGCTGGCGCTCGAGGAGCGCCGCTCGCCGTGGGCCGCGGTGCTCGCAGCGGTCTCGGCCACCCTGCCGCCGGTCGCCGCGGCCGACCGCGAGGAGGTGGCCCGCCTCGCCCTGCAGGGACCGCCGACCGAGGAGGTCGGCCTCGACCCGTACGGGGCGGCACCGTTCGCCCCGCCGGAGTACATGCCGCAGCCCGTCTCCGGAGCACCGGCTGGAGCCCCTCGATGAACGCCCTCGACGTCGTCCTCTGGGTCATCCTCCCGTACATCAGCCTGGCCGTCTTCGTGGTGGGCCACTACTGGCGGTACCGCTACGACAAGTTCGGCTGGACCACCCGGTCGACCCAGTTGTACGAGCGGCGGCTGCTGCGCTGGGGCAGCCCGTTGTTCCACTTCGGCATCCTGTTCGTGCTGCTCGGGCACGTCATGGGCCTCGGCATCCCGAAGTCCTGGACCGACGCGGTCGGCCTCTCCGAGCAGACCTACCACGCCCTGGCCATCGGGGTCGGCGCCATCGCGGGGATCGGGACGCTGGCCGGGCTGGCCATCCTGATCTACCGGCGGCGGACCGTCGGCCCGGTCTTCTCGGCGACCACCAAGAACGACAAGCTGATGTACGTCGTCCTGACTGCCACGATCCTGTTCGGGATGAGCAACACGGTCCTCGGCGTACTGGGGCACGAGGGCGTCGACTACCGCGACACGGTGTCCCCGTGGTTCCGGAGCATCTTCTACTTCTCCCCGGATCCCGAGCTGATGCGGGAGGCGGGTCTGGGCTTCCAGCTGCACGCCCTCTCCGCTCTGGTGCTCTTCGCGATCTGGCCGTTCACCCGGCTCGTGCACGTCTTCAGTGCACCGCTGGGCTACTTCACCCGCCCCTACATCGTCTACCGCAGTCGCGACACGGAGCTGGGCAACCGGGCCGCACCTCGTGGCTGGGACCGGGTGGGCGGAGGCCGGCGGTGAGCTCGCCGCGCGTCCCCGTCGGCACCGCGCCCGCCCCGGTCGCCGTGTCGCGGCGGGCCTGGGTGGTGCTCGCCGTCGCGACGGTCGGGTTCACGGTCAACTTCTGGGCGTGGGCGCTGATCAGCCCGCTCGGGGCGTTCTTCAGCGACGAGCTGGGCCTCAGCGCACTGCAGACCTCCCTGCTCGTCGCGGTGCCCGTGGTGGTGGGCTCGCTCGGGCGAATCCCGGTGGGGGCGCTCACCGACCGGTTCGGCGCCCGGCTCATGTTCCCACTGGTCAGCGCGCTGACAATCGTCCCGGTGCTCTTCGTGGGCTTCCTGGCAGCCGACTCCTACGCGCTGCTGCTCATCGGGGGCTTCGTCCTGGGCCTGGGCGGCACCACGTTCGCCATCGGCGTCCCGCTGGTCAACTCCTGGTTCCCCCCCGCGAAGCGCGGCATGGCACTCGGGGTGTTCGGGGCGGGCATGGGCGGCACGGCGATCTCGGCGTTCACCACCGTGGCTCTCAAGGACGCCTACGGGCTGGGTTTCCCGTTCGCACTGGTCGCCGTCCTGCTCGCGGCGTACGCGGTGGTCTCCTACCTGCTGTTGCGGGACGCTCCCGGCCGGACGCCCCCCACCGGCAGCTTCGTGCGCCGTGCATGGGACACCGCCAGACTCCCCGTCACGCTGCAGCTGTCGTTCCTCTACGCGGTCGGCTTCGGCGGGTTCGTGGCCTTCAGCGTGTACCTGCCGACCTACCTGCGGACGGCCTTCGAGCTGAGCCCGGGCGACGCCGCGCTGCGCACCGCCGGTTTCGTCGTCCTGGCCGTGGTGATGCGACCGGTCGGCGGGATGCTGTCCGACCGGCTCGGCCCGGTCCCGGTCCTGGTGGCGTGTTTCGCCGTCGTCGCCGTGTTCGCGGCGATCTCGGCGCTGGAGCGGCCCCTGGAGTGGGTCGGCACCGTCGCCTTCCTGGCGATGGCGGCCGCACTGGGGGCCTCCTCCGGTGCGGTGTTCGCACTGGTGGCGATCGCCGCGCCCGCCGGGATGGTCGGTTCCGTGACCGGCATCGTGGGAGCCGCTGGCGGGCTCGGTGGCTTCGCGCCGCCCCTCGTGATGGGCTTCATCTACGGCTGGCAGGGGAATTACCGGCCCGGGCTGTGGCTTCTAGCAGTGACAGCACTGATCGCGGCCGTCTACACCGCCCGTGCCATGAGGTCGGTGGGCCAGGGCCGCCCCCTGAGCTGAGGACGTCTTCCCCGATGTGCGACCACTGCGGCTGCCGCGATCTGACCCCCGTCGCCCGGCTGATGGACGAGCACGACCGGCTGCGTGAGCTGAGCAACCACATCCGCCGGCACCTCGACGTCCGCGACGACGAGGCCGCCCGGGCCCACTTCCGGGAGTTGCTCGTCGTGCTCGGGCCGCACGTGGCGAAGGAGGAGGGTGTCCTCTTCCCCATGCTGCGGCGCGCCGAGGAGCTCGCCGGGCACGTCGGTGTCCTCGAGGGTGAGCACGCCGCCCTCTTCGACGACGTCGACGACCTCGACGACCTCGACTACGCGATCGCCCAGGCGTGGCGGGACGGGGTGCTGCGCGTCCTGCACGACCTGGACGAGCACATGTACAAGGAGGACTTCGGGCTGTTCCCCGCGGCGCTGGCCACGCTCGACGGCAGCGAGTGGGACGAGATGGACAGCTGGGAGCAGCAGCACACGGTGGAGGCACCGCTCAGCGTCAGGTGACGGTCTCCGGACGATGGCTGTACCCCGTGCGGGTGAGGGGGGCCGGGCATCGCTCCAGCCGGGCACCGTCGCGCCGATCACAGGGAGGTGCAGCTCAGACTCCCCGGCCGCCTCATGGCGCTCCTGCCCGAGGGGCGGAGCCTGCCCGACGAGGTGTGGCGGCGCCGGCACCGCGCCATCACCTGGATCGCCGCCGCGCAGGCCGTGGCCCTGGGCATCCTGACACTGGCCGTCGGGCACCAGCCGCTCACCGCGCTGTTCGTGGCGTGCACGGTGGCCTACCCGTTGACCTTCCTGGCGCTGCCGGGGGCCGGCCGCGGGCTGCAGTCGACGGCCACCACCCTGAGCCTGCTCGTCGCCTCCGTCGCCCTCATCCACGTCCTGGACGGGCTCACCGAGGCGCACTTCCTCTTCTTCGTCGTGGTCGGCGTGGTCGCGCTGTACCAGAGCTGGCTGCCCTTCGGCCTGGCCCTGCTGGTCGTGCTGGTCCACCACGGCGCCGCCGGCACCGTCTTCCCGCACGCCGTCTTCGGGCACGAGGGCGCCCACCGCTCGCCGTGGACGTGGGCAGCGGTGCACGGCGGGTTCGTGCTGGCCGCCAGCCTCGCCCACCTCGCCGCCTGGCGGCTCAACGAGCAGCAAGGGCTGCGCGACCCCCTCACCGGGCTGGCCAACCGGACGCAGCTGGTGGAGAACGCGGACCGGCTGCTGGCCCGGGGTGCCGCACCGGTGAGCGCGCTGATGCTCGACGTCGACGACTTCCGTGACGTCAACGACGCCCGCGGCCACACCGCGGGCGATCGGCTGCTGGTCGCCGTCGCCCGGCGGCTGGCCGGGTGCGTGCGCCCGGGGGACCAGGTCGCCCGCCTCGGCGGCGACGAGTTCGCGATCGTGGTCGACGGTGGCCCGGAGGTGGCCGCGGCCGTCGGCGAGCGGGTCCTGCGGGCACTGGCCGACCCGGTCGCCGTCGACGGCCGGCCGCTGGCCGTGCACGTCAGCATCGGCGCCGCCGACACCGGCACCGGCGAGCGGGACGCGGTCACCCTGCTGCGCAACGCCGACCTGGCGATGTACATGGCCAAGGCGCTGGGCAAGAACCGGCTGGTCCACTACGCCGACGGCATGGCGCAGGACGCGCAGGACAAGGCGCGGCTGATCGAGGACCTCGCGGGCGCCACCGCGGCGGGGCAGTTCGAGGTGTACTACCAGCCGACCATCGACCTGGCCGCCGGCGTGACCACCGGTTACGAGGCGCTGCTGCGCTGGCATCACCCGACGCGGGGGCTCGTGCCGCCCGTCGAATTCGTCCCGCTGGCCGAGGAGGGTGGCCACATCGTGGAGATCGGCCGCTGGGTGCTCGGCGAGGCGACCCGGCAGGCCGCCGCGTGGTCGGCTCAGGCCGGCCGGCCGGTCGGGATCGCCGTCAACCTCTCGCCACGCCAGCTGGCCGACGACGACGTGGTCGCCACCGTGCGCGACGCGCTCGCGGCGAGCGGGCTCCCGGCCCGCCAGCTGACGCTCGAGGTCACCGAAGGCGTGCTGGTGCGGGACGTGGACCAGGTCGTCACCCAGCTGCTGGCCCTGCGTACGACCGGTGTCCGCATCGCCATCGACGACTTCGGCACCGGCTACTCCAGCCTGTCCTACCTGCGCCGGCTGCCCGCCGACATCGTGAAGATCGACCGCAGCTTCGTGCAGGAGCTCGGCACCGGGAACCGGTCGACCACGCTGGTCGCCTCGATCATCGAACTGGCCCGCAGCCTGCACCTCGACGTCGTCGCCGAGGGCGTGGAGACCCCGGAGCAGCAGGCCGTGCTCGGCCGGCTGGCCTGCTCGCACGCCCAGGGGTACCTGTTCGGCCGCCCGGCCCCCGCGGGCGCGCAGCAGCCGCCCGCGCAGGCCCTCCCCGCTCCCCGCGGACCGGTCCGCGCGGCCGCGCGGCGGTGAGGTGCCGCAGGCGTGGTCGTCCGGACTCGGGGACCACGCCTGCGGCACCTCACCGACGGTCAGACGCTCACGGCCGGCGCTCCGGCTCGCCGGGTCCACTGACGTGGACCTGAGCCGTCCCCGGCGGGACCGGCTCCTCCTCCACCGTCCCGACCTCGGCGAGCACCTGTGGGTTCCGGACCCGGACGGCGGCGTACCAGGCCATGCCGAGGGCGAGTGCTCCCAGGAAGATCCACGGCATCAGGTTCATCGGCCAGTCCGGGACCGGGACGACGTTCTTGTAGAAGACGTAGAGCAGCGTCGCCACGACGACGACCGCGAGGACCGTCGACAGCGGGTTGGCCTCGCCCCGCCGGCGGAGGAAGAACGGCAGCGCCGCGGCCATCAGCAGGTACCCGAGCATGTAGCCGAACGTGCCGATCGTGCCCACGTAGGCGTACACCTCGAGCGGCCCCCGCCCGGCGATCATCAGGAGGATCGGCACCAGGCCGATGACGGGCGCGATGACGCCGATGGCGACGTGCGGGGTCTTGTGCCTGGGGTGGGCCCGGCCCAGCACCGCGGGCAGCACGTCCTCCTCGCCCATGGTGTAGAGCACGCGTGCGGCGGCGTTGATGCTGGCGATGGCGACCGCGAAGAAGGACGCCGTGACCCCGAGGTCGACCAGCCAGGTCACCCCGCCGAGACCGTTCCGCGTGGCCAGGTCGCTGATCGGGGCCGCGCTGGCGCTCAGCGCCTCGGTCCCTCCGAAGCCGAGCACGGAGGCGTAGGTCGCGAAGACGTACAGGATGCCGACGAGGACCGCGCTGCCGATCACCGCGCGGGGGATGGTCCGGTGCGGGTCGCGCGCCTCCGCACCCAGGCTGGCCGAGCTCTCGAACCCGACGAAGCCCAGGACGGCCAGGACGATCCCGAAGGTGACGCCGTCGAACGTGAGACCGGACAGGTCGAACTGCGACGGAGCCGAGCTGTCACCGCCGCGGGCGACGACGACGACGAGCACGAACAGGACGGCGGCCACCGAGACGACCTCCAGCACCAGCCCGATGCGCGTGGAGATCTTGATGCCCGCGATGGCGAAGGTGGCCGCGGCGATCGTGGTGACCGCGGTGATGACGATGAACCCGGTCATGGTGGCCGCGGGCAGGCCGATCGTCTCGAGGAAGCTGGCGGCGTAGGGGCCGATCAGGGTCACGCCGAGCATCGCGATGCAGGTGTAACCGATGACCAGGCCCCAGCCGGCCGCGAACGCCCCGGTGGGGCCCAGCCCCCGGGCGACGTAGCTGTACAGCGACCCCGACGACGCGAACCGCCGTCCGAACTGCGCCACGACCAGCCCCACGAGGACGACGAGGACCGTGGCTGCCACGTACGACAGCCACGCCCCCTGGCCGGCGAACAACACGATCAGCGCGGGTCCGGTGGCCATGACAGCGCTGGGCGCGATGCCGGCCACCGACTGCGACAGCACCTCGACCTGGCTCATCGAGTCGTGCGCCAGGCCCCGGTCGGAGCGGACGGGGTGCGGCTGCGTCTCCGGTTCGCTCACCGGGTCACTCCCCCGTTCCCGGCGGTCGCGTGGCCGTTGCCGTGCCCGTTGCCCGTGTGGCACGACGGCGCCGACGGCGGCAGGTCGAGGGCGGGGTTGCCGTCGAAGAAGCCGACCGGCTTGAGGTGGAACCCGATGTAGCTGACCGGCATGACCGGCCAGTCCTCGGGGCGGACGACGTGGTGGGCGCCGAACGAGTACCAGACGACCACGTCCTGGTCCTCGAGGGGCCGGTCGGCCTTGACGAACTCGGGGAGCCCGCCGGCGTTCTCGCTCTGGTTGGGGTAGTCCCCAGCGGCGAACATCTCGTGCGGGTCGTACGCCGTGACCCACAGGTGCTTGTAGGCGAACTGGGCGCGCGAGAAGGCCTGCGAGCCCTCCTGCTGCAGCGGGAGCACGTTGTCCCCGGGCATGAGCTTGTACCCGGCCGGCTGGCCGAGCTCGTTGACCGACGAGGGGTTGACGACGTACCAGACGCGGGCGGCGAAGGGGTCGATCAGCCGCTGGGCCTCGCTCTCCCGGCCCAGCAGGGACTTCTGGGTGACCCAGGCGTTTCCGTACGGGTTGTCCGCACCCGGCGGGAGCGGGACGGAGTCGACCTCGTAGACGGAGTTGTGCTCGCCGTCGACCTGCATGTCCAGGCGGACGTTGAAGAAGTGCTGGTGGTGCGGGCCGTAGAGGCCGGGGGCGACGAGGTTGCCGAACCGCGGCTGTTCGCCGGGCGGGACGGCGCCGGTGGAGATGACCCCGGTGAGCTTGACCTCGAACTGGATGCTGCCGTCGGTGTAGAGGTACCAGAAGAACCCGTACTCGTAGTTGCCGACGGTGGCGAAGCAGGAGATGACCAGCCGGCGGGAGCGCCGGACCTCCATCTTCTCCGTGCGGAAGTCGGTGTGCTTCCAGGCGACCCCGTAGTCCTCCTCGTGCATGCAGATCGCGTTGGGGATGGTGACCGGCTGGCCGTCCTGGTCGTTGGCGACGGCGTCGAAGTAGTGGATCTCGCCCAGGCAGTCGCAGCCGAGCTGCAGCGGGTTGAGCAGCAGCCCCACGCCGTACTCGCCTTCGTCGAAGACGTTCTTGATCCGGTGCGTGGGTGCCGGGTCGGCGTATGGGATGTACATCTCCGACAGGGACGCCCGGTAGATGACCGGGCGCAGCCGGCCCTTGTCCTCGTAGCCGATCTGGTGCAGCACGAGGCCCTCGCGGGGGCTGTAGCCCACCCGCAACCGCCACTTCTGCCAGCTGACCGCGTGGCCGTCGACGGTGAAGCTCGGCCCCTCCGACTGGGTGATCTCGATCGGCCGGACGTCGTCGCGCAGCCCGGTGAACGCCGGGCGGTTGTCCTCGTCGAACGCCAGCTCGGCCATGTAGTTGCCGGCCTTCTCGGGCAGCGGCACGACGCCGTGGTCCCGGACGTCGATGACCTCCATCAGGTCGAGGTCGACCAGCACGATCAGGCCCTCGACGGGGCGGGCGTAGCCGTTGTCGTCCTCCCGGGAGCGGACGAAGGTCAGCGGTCGGATGAGCCGACGACCCCTGGGGTCCTCGAGGTCGTAGCCGGCGGCCCACGGGTCGATCATCGTCAGCGAGAAGTCGGTGACCCCACGCTTGCGCATCGCCTCCTGCCAGCGGGGGTCGGCGCGGGTGATCTCCTCGGTCCGGAAGAACTCCTCCAGCATCACGCTGGGCTGGACGCCGTCGACGACCTCCCACGAGGTCACCGCGCCACTGGTGAGCGAGACCACCGCCTCGACGGTCTGCTGGTGTGCCCGGTCGTAGAGGAGGGCGAAGGCCATCCGTTCCGGCTCGGGCCCGCCCGTGCGGTCGTGCCCGAGGACCTCCTGCTTGGACGGCTCCTGCAGGCGGATCATCACGAACCGGACCTGGTCACCGACCTCCCTCTGCTCGCGGAGGATCTCCGACGTCCGCCGGATCTCGTCGGCGCTGAGGGGTTCGAGCGGGTTGCTGGTGGTGGTGCGTACATCGGGAGCGTGGATGGCCACGGCATTCTCCTCGAGGAGCGTCGACCGGGTCTGGGGGCGCAGGGGTGCGCGGCCAGGTTCGGCGGACCGTACCGAGGGCGGTTGCGGTCGACAAGGAGTTGTAGTGACCTAGGTCATAATTGCTGGTCGCGGGCCCTGCGTCCCCCGCGTGCGCGGCGTGATGGAGAGGGTCAGGGCGCGGCGGCCCTCCTCGGTGCGGGCGGTGGTCATCCGCTCGGCCGACGGGGTGCCGTACTCGGTGGTGCGCTGGCGGGCGGGACGGCCGATGGCGGCGGCGATGGCCTCCAGTTGCGCGATGGTCTTCAGTGAGCCGTTCTCGCTGCCGGCCATCCGGCTGATCGTCTCCTCCATCAGCGTGCCGCCCAGGTCGTTGGCGCCGCCTCGGAGCACCGCCTGGGTGCCGGCGTCGCCGAGCTTCACCCACGAGGTCTGGACGTTGGGGATGCGGCCGTGCAGGAGGAGGCGGGCGACGGCGTGCACCGCCCGGTTCTCCCGCACCGTCGGCCCCGGGCGGGCGACGCCGGCCAGGTAGATCGGTGAGCTGTGGTGCACGAAGGGGAGCAGCACGAACTCGGTGAAGCCGCCGGTCTCGTCCTGCACCCGGGCCAGGGTGCGCAGGTGGGCGACCCAGTGGGCGGGGGTGTCGACGTGGCCGTACATCATCGTCGACGTCGTCGGGAGGCCCACCCGGTGCGCGGTGGTGATGATCTCGATCCAGGTGGCGGTGGGCAGCTTGCCCTTGGTGAGCACCCAGCGGACGTCGTCGTCGAGGATCTCCGCCGCGGTGCCGGGCACCGAGTCCAGCCCGGCCTCCTTGGCCGCGAGCAGGAACTCGGCGAACGACAGGCCGGTGCGGGCGGCGCCGTTGACGATCTCCATGGGGGAGAAGGCGTGCAGGTGGATGCCGGGCTGCCGGCGCTTCACCTCGCGGGCGAGGTCGAGGTAGGCGGTGCCGGGCAGGTCGGGGTGGATGCCGCCCTGCATGCAGATCTCGGTGGCGCCGGCCCGCCACGCCTCGTCGACGCGGTCGCCGACCTGCTGCATCGACAGCGTGTAGGCGTCGGCGTCGGTGCGCCGCTGGGCGAAGGCGCAGAACCGGCAGCCGGTGTAGCAGACGTTGGTGAAGTTGATGTTCCGGTTCACCACGTAGGTGACGTCGTCGCCGACGGTGTCCCGGCGGACCGAGTCCGCCAGCGCCACGAGTGCATCGAGGTCCGGCCCGTCGGCACCGAGCAGCGCCAGGTACTCGGCGTCGGACAGCCCGGCCGGGTCGGTCTCGGCGTGCCGCAGCGCGGCGCGCACCTCCGGGTCGCCGACGGTGAGCGCGGTGGAGTGCCCGTCGCGCGCCGACGTCGTCCGGTCGCGCAGCTCGGCCCAGTCGCCGTAGACGGCGTCGAAGTCGCTGCGCCGCTCGGCGGTGCGCCCGACGGTGTCCACCTCGACGTGCAGCTCGGTGCGGCCGGTCGACGTCCACGCCTGGTCCGGCTCCTGCCAGGGCAGCCCGGCCGGGACGCGGCCCTCCACGGCCAGCCCGTCGGGGCCGGCCAGCGCCGCGACGTGCGGTCGCACCCGCGGGTCCAGCCACGGCTCGGGCTCGAGCACGTAGCGGGGCTGGGCGGCCAGCCGCTCGCGCAGCTCGAAGCCGGCGTGGTCGGACAGTTCGGCCAGTTCCGCCAGGTTGGGCCAGGGCCGTTCGGGGTTGACGTGGTCCGGCGTCAGCGGGGACACCCCGCCCCAGTCGTCCACGCCGGCGCGCAGCAGCAGCCCCAGCTCGGTGGAGTCCGACAGGTTCGGCGGCGCCTGCACCCGGGCCTTCGGGCCGAGCAGCAGCCGGGTGACGGCGACCGCGGCGACGTACTCCTGCAGCGCCAGATCGGCGGAGGCGGCCATCGCGGTGCGCGGCTTGGCCCGGAAGTTCTGGACGATGACCTCCTGCACGTGCCCGTGCCGCTGGTGGGCGGCCCGGATCCGCAGCACGGCGTCCACCCGCTCGGCCGCGGTCTCGCCGATGCCCAGCAGCACGCCGGTGGTGAACGGCACCGCGGACCGGCCGGCGTCCTCCAGCACCCGCAGCCGGAGCGCCGGCTCCTTGTCCGGTGAGCCGAAGTGCGGGCCGCCGGGGGTCGACCACAGCCGGGTCGCCGTCGTCTCCAGCATCATCCCCATCGACGCCGACACCGGCTTGAGCCGCTGGACCTCCTCCCACGACAGGACGCCGGGGTTGAGGTGCGGCAGCAGCCCGGTCTCCTCCAGCACCCGGATCGCCATCGCGCGCAGATAGGCGAGGGTGGAGTCGAAGCCGTGCGCCTCCAGCCACTCGCGCGCCACCGGCCAGCGCTGCTCGGGGCGGTCGCCGAGGGTGAACAGCGCCTCCTTGCAGCCCAGGGCCGCGCCGGCGCGGGCGACGTCGAGCACCTCGTCCGGCGACAGGAACGGCGCCTTCCCGGCGGCCCGCAGCTGCCCGGGGGTGGTGACGAACGTGCAGTAGTGGCAGCGGTCGCGGCACAGGTGGGTCAGCGGGAGAAACACCTTGCGGCTGTACGTCACCACCCCCGCCCGCCCGGCCGAGGCCAGACCCGCGTCCCGCACCCGCCCGGCCGCGGCCAGCAGCCGGTCCAGCGGCTCGCCCTCACCCAGCCCGCGGGCGGACAGCAGGGTCTGCGCCTCGACGGCATCCAGGGGAACGCCGCGCTCGGCGCGGACGACGGCGCGGCGCACGGCGGACTCGGTGGGGATCAGCGGCTCGGTCATCGCGGCCGACGCTATCCCCTGGCCCCCTGCCGGGTCCCGCCGCGAGCCGGTGACGCGATGGAACGGCCACCCTCCAGGTGCCCGCGCCGAGCCTGCGAGGCGGGAGAGGAGGGTGGCCCCTCAGACGTCGCGGCGCTGGAACGACAGCGCGGTCAGCCCCCAGACCACGGCCACCCACACCACCGCCCACGCCAGGTAGGCCGGGGTGAGGGGAGCATCGCTCAGGAACGGGAAGCCGCCCTCCCCGGGGCCCATCTGGACGAGCGCGACCGGGTCCTGGAAGGCGTTCATGGCCCCCCGCCACAGGCCGTCGGTGGGCAGCAGGACCCGCGACACGGTGCCCACGCGTGCTACGCCCTCGTTGCCCAGGGCCGCGCCGAGGCCGCCGACCACCCCCGCGACCCAGGTCGCCCCGAACAGACCGACGGCGACGATGCCCGAGGCCATCGTCGAGACGACGCTGGACAGCAGCAGGGCGAGGGTCAGCAGCACGATCGTCTCGGCCGCGAGCAGCGCGAGCCCCGCCACGGGTGCCGGGGGCCAGTAGCCGACGACCGTACGGACGACGAGGATCTGCGCCAGGCCGGCCAGGACCACGTAGCCGCAGCCGAAGGCGACCAGGCCCAGCCACTTGCCGAACAGGACGGCCGAGCGGCGCACCGGACGCGCGAGCAGCGCCAGCGCCTGACCCGACTCCACCTCCCCGGCGACCGTGGGGCCGGCGAGGAAGGCCGTGCCGATCGCCGCGATGAGGCTGTACCCGAACATGATCAGGTTGAGCAGCAGGGAGGCCACGAGGCGGGCCTCACCGCTGGTCATCGTGCCCAGCTCGGTGTCCAGGCCGATCAGCTTCGAGAAGCCCCAGGCACTGAGCGCGAGCAGCACCACGGTCAGCACCAGGAGGGCCCACACCACGCGGCGCCGGGCGGCCTCGCGCACCGTGAGCCCGGCGACGGTCAGCGCCGTCACGGTGCGGGTTCCTCGTGTCGCAGGACGGCGAGCAGGCGCTCCTCCAGGCTGATCCGCACCGGCTCGACGGCGTGCACGCGCACGCCCAGGCCGACCAGGTCACGCACCAGGTCGGGCACGGTGACGCCGTCGTCGTCCGCCGGGAGGGCGACGGTGAACCAGTCGCCGCTGCGCGACAGGGCCCCGGCGGCCCGCAGCCGGTCCTCCACCCGGCCGTCCGCGGCCCCCAGCCGCAGCCGGACCTCGCGCTGGCCGAGCAGCTCGGCCAGGGTGCCCGACGCCGCCACCCGGCCCTTGTCGAGGATCACCACCCGGTCGCACACCCGCTCCACCTCGCCGATCAGGTGGGAGTTGAGCAGCACCGTGACGCCCCGCGACCGCAGCGAGAGGACGAGGTCGCGGACGTCGACCCGGCCGAGCGGGTCCAGCGCGCTGGTGGGCTCGTCGAGCACCACGAGCTCCGGGCGGGCGACCAGCGCGACGGCGAGGCCGAGGCGCTGCTGCATGCCCTTCGAGAACCCCCCGACCCGGTCCCCGGCCCGGTCGGCGAGGCCGACGAGCGCCAGGCACTCCCGCCGCTCGGAGGCGCCGACGTCGACGCGGGCCAGCTTCACGTGCAGGTCCAGCACCTCCGCCGCGGTCAACCACGGCTGGTAGCGGAACAGCTCGGGCAGGTACCCGACGGCGCTGCGGGACCGGGGGTCGGACGCCCGCCGCCCGAGCAACAGCACCTCACCGGCATCGGGGCGCACGAGGCCCAGCAGCATCTTGATGACGCTGGTCTTCCCGGCCCCGTTGGGGCCGAGCAGGCCGAGCACCTCGCCGCGGGCGACGGTGAAGGAGACGTCGTCGACGGCGGTCTGGCGCCCGTACCGCTTGCGCAGCCCGGAACACCAGACCGCCGGGGACGGCGGCAGGCCGTCGACCTGGTCGGCCGTGGACCCCGCGGCAGCCGTCTCGGAGGTCATCCCCCGGACGGTAGCGGTGTCACCGGAGGTCACGGGCGACCGTCAGGAGCTCCTCGGCGCTCAGCGACCCGGCGACGCCGGTGACCACACCGTCCTCGACCCACATCACGGCGGCGAACAGCCCGTCGCGGGAGGTGAGCACCGTCGCGTCGGCGCCGTCGACGTCGGCCGACGAGCTGGTCACCAGCTCGGCGGGCACGGGCAGCGGCAGCGTCGAGGCGTCGGCGGAGAGCTCGCGCAGCTGGTCGGCGAGACCGTCGGGCAGGCCCGGGAGGGACAGCAGGTAGTCGCGCACCACCTCGTACGGCACGCCGGAGGAGTACACCTGCGGCGCGACCACGCGGGCCACGACCAGGGTCGGCGCACCGGTGGGCTGCGACCAGACCGCCGCGACCCCGGGGCCGGCCTGCAGCCGGAGGGCGGCGCCGTCCACCCCGGCGGGCGGAGGCGGCAGGACCTCTCCCTCGGCGGCCGCGGCCTGCGCGGCCTTCGCAGCCGAGAAGGTGAACGTCGCGCTCACGACGTCGGCCGCCTGGTAGGTCGGTTCCCCGGTCACGCCCTCGGGCAGCTCGGCGACCCCGGGGACGGTCAGGCCGGTCCGCTCGTACGCGGCCGCGGCGTCGGCCACCTGCTCCGTGCCGGGCTCCTGCGGGACGTCGAGGTCGCCGTAGGCGGAGAGGTCGGGCAGCTGGACCAGCTCGGTCGAGGTCAGCTCCACCGGGTCGACGCGTTCGGTCTGGAAGATCGGCAGCCAGTCGTTGGCCGCCGCCACCCCGGCCCCGCCGACCAGGACGGCCGCGCTGACGACGGCGACCGCCGGGCGGCGCACCGCCGTCCGCCACGAGCGGCGCGAGCGCGGGCTCGACTGTCGCCGTCCGGCCACCTCGGTGGCCGTCAGCCGGGCCCAGGCCGCGTCCAGGTCGATCCCGTCGGCCGCGGGGGCGAGGGCGGAGTCGACGAGCCGGGCGTCCGCGCGGATCTCCTCCAGCGCCTGCAGGCAGGTGGGGCACGAGGCGACGTGCGCGCGGTCGGCGTCGGTCACGCCGGCGGGCTCGTCGACGAGCCGGCGGAGGTCGCCCTCAGTCGGATGACGCATGACGGTTCAACTCCTTGCGAAGGGCGGACTCGGCGCGCCGCACGGTCGTGCCGACGCTGCCGGGGGACATGTCGAGGGCCGTCGCCACCTCGGTGTAGCTCAGCCCGCTGTGCCGGAGGACGAGGGCGACGGCCTGTTTCTTCGGGAGCCGGCCGAGGGCGGCCCGCACCCGGCTGCGTTCCTCGCGGGTGACGACGGCGTCGGCCACGTCCGGTTCGACCGGGGGGACCGCGGCGAGGGACTCCTCGCGGGCGGTGCGCCGGCGGCCGGTGCGGAGGTGGTTGAGCGCGGTGTGGGCGGCGGCCACCGACAGCCAGCCGGGGGCCTCGCCGGCGGGCACCGACGACCGGCCGAAGGCGAGGAACACCTCCTGCGCGACGTCCTCCGCCTCGTCCCGCGACCCGAGCACCCGGGCGGCCACGCCGACGACCCGGGCGTAGTCGCGGCGGAACACCTCACCGAGGTCGTCCCGGACGGCTCCGTGCGCCGCTGCCCCCGCCACCGCCACGCCCTTCCTCCCGGCCCGGACCGGCGCCCGCCCCGGGACCGTCCCGGGAGCCGGGACGGCCGCCGCGGCTGTCGGTGGTCCGTGCCGAACGAGGTCCATGTCCGTAGAGCACCGCCGGGGGCAGCAATGTGACACCGGGTCGCAGTGTGCGCGACCACGGGACGACCGTGTGCCGCCCTGCACCGGCTGGGGTGCGGCGGGAGGGGTCAGGCGCGGCCCGCCGGGCGGCCGGCCGCGTCGACGTAGCGGCCGCGGTGCCGCAGCAGCGGGGCGGCCGACGCCTCGCCCGGCAGCACCTCCTCGACGCCGAGCAGCGCGAGGACGTGGTCCCCGGCCTCGACCACCCGCACGAGGCGGCAGTCGAGGGCGACCAGCCCACCGCTGAGCACGATCGCCCCGCTGCCGGAGGCGCGCGTCCAGCGCACCGCCTCCAGCAGGTGCCGGGCGCTGGGCCGGCCCGCCGAGGAGAACCGTGACGCCACGATCGCGTGCTCGGCGGCCAGCACGGTCAGCGCGCAGGAGCCGACCTCCTCGAGCACCTCCGCGGGGTAGCCGTCGGCGGTCAGCCCGACGGCGACCAGCGGGGGCTCGGCCGACGCGCTCATCACCGAGGTGACGGTGGTCCCGACGTCGTCGATGCCGTCGCGCACGGTCAGCAGGCACACCCCGGCGGCGTACTGGCGGAGGGCCTCGGCGAAGGCGGCGGCGTCGACCGGCATGGCGGCCAGTCGACCACACGGCCAGGATCGGGCGCGTGAGCGGACAGGGGCGTGAGCATCGCAGCGAGGAACGAGCGAGGAGCGGAGCGCCCCGCGGGAGCGAACCAGGGGACGTGAGCGGACAGGAGCAGGAGTTCGACGTCGTCGTCCTGGGCGCGGGGTCGACGGGGGAGAACGTCGCCGACGTCGTCGTCCGGGGTGGGCTCAGCGCCGCCCTGGTCGAGGCCGAGCTGGTCGGCGGGGAGTGCTCCTACTGGGCGTGCATGCCGAGCAAGGCGCTGCTGCGCGGCACCGAGGTGCTGACCGCGGCGCGGGCGGTGGACGGCGCGCGGCAGGCGGTCACCGGTGAGCAGGACGTCGCGGCCACGCTCGCCCGCCGGGACTCCTTCACCCACGGCTGGGACGACTCCTCCCAGGCCGAGTGGGTCGACGGCGCCGGCATCGCGCTGCTCCGCGGCACCGGCCGGCTCGACGGCGAGCGCACGGTGGTCGTCACCGGCACCGGGGGGACGACGACCCGGCTCACCGCCCGGCACGCGGTGGCCGTCTGCACCGGGTCGGAGGCCGCCGTCCCGCCGATCGAGGGGCTGCCCGGCATCGACCCGTGGACCCCGCGGGACGCCACCAGCGCCAAGGAGGCACCGGGCCGGCTGCTGGTCGTGGGCGGCGGCTACGTCGGCTGCGAGATGGCCACGGCGTGGCAGGCCCTCGGTGCCCGGGTCACCCTCGTGCAGCGCGGCGACCGGCTGCTCGAGGAGATGGAGCCCGAGGCGGGGGACGCGGTCGCCGCGGCGCTGCGCGACCGCGGCGTCGACGTCCGGCTGCGCACCGACGTGCTCGCCGCCCGGCGGGACGGCGGCGAGGTGGTGTTGCAGTGCACCGGCGGCGAGCTGCGCGGCGACGAGGTGCTCGTGGCCGTCGGCCGGCAGGCGCGCACGGCCGACGCCGGGCTGGGCACGGTCGGCCTGACGCCGGGGGAGTACCTCGACGTGGACGACTCGCTGCAGGTGCGGGGTCTGCCGTGGCTCTACGGCGTCGGCGACGTCAACGGCCGGCGGCAGTTGACCCACATGGGCAAGTACCAGGCGCGGCAGGCCGGCGCGGCGATCGTGGCCCGTGCCCGCGGAGAGCAGGTGTCGACGGCGGACTGGTCGCCGACCGCCGCCACCGCCGACCGGCGGGCCACCCCGTCGGTGGTCTTCACCGAGCCGCAGGTGGCCAGTGTCGGGCTGACCCGCGCGCGGGCGGCGAAGGCCGGGGTGCCGCACCGGGTCGTGGTGTACCCGATCGGCAGCGTCGCCGGGGCCTCGCTGCACGCCGACGGCTACACCGGGACGGCGGTCGCGGTGGTCGACGCCGAGCGGGAGGTGCTGCTCGGCGTCACCTTCGTGGGGCCGGGTGTGGCCGAGCTGCTGCACGCCGCGACCGTCGCGGTGGTCGGCGAGGTGCCGATCGCGCGGCTGTGGCACGCCGTCCCCGCCTACCCGACGATGAGCGAGATCTGGTTGCGGTTGCTGGAGACCTACCGCGGGTGAGGCGGTGGGCTCAGCCGCGGTCGAGCAGCAGCAGGCTGTAGGCGGCCAGGCTCGGGCCGTCGGTGAAGCGGCCGTCGCGCACCCGCGCCCGCAGCTCCGCCTCCGGGACGAAGGCACAGCGCATGTCGGCCTCGGTGGCCTCCCGCGCGGTCGGGCCCGGGGTCAGGTCGGTGGCCAGCCAGACGTCGAACTCCTGCGGGGACAGCCCCGGCGCGAGGTCCAGGCGGCCGAGGTGACGCAGCGACCCGGCCCGCAGCCCCGTCTCCTCGGCCAGCTCCGCCCGGGCCAGCTCCTCGGCGGTGCCGGAGGCTCCGTGCGACCAGGTGCCCTGCGGGAACTCCCAGGCCCGCCGGCCGACCGGGTGGCGGAACTGCTCGACCAGCCAGAACCCGTCGCGCTCGGCGGGGAGCACCACCGCGAAGTGCGGCTTCTCCACGACGCCGTAGACGCCCCTGGACCCGTCCGCCCGCTCGACCTCGTCCTCCCGCACCCGGATCCACGGGTTGCGGTAGACCTCCCGGCTGCTCGTCGTGCGCATGCGGCCATCCTGCAGGGGCCGGCCCCGTCCCGGGTCTGCGCAGGGTGGGGGACGGGTCCGGCTGGGCCGCAGCGCCTCCGCCCAGGCGCGGGAGGAGATCGTCAGGGTCGCCGCGACGTCGGTGCGCATGCACCCCTGGTGGCGTCGGCGCAGGTGGGGCGCCCTGTGTGGGGCCTCACCACGGCCGTGGTCGCCGGTCGATCGGGCGCCGTGCTGGAGTGGACGCCGTGCAGCTCGAGCCCTCCCGTACCTCCTGGCGCCGCTACGTCGCCCTCGGCGACTCCTTCACCGAGGGGCTCAGCGACCCCGACCCGCAGCGGCCGGGGGAGTACCGCGGCTGGGCCGACCGGCTGGCCGAGCACCTGGCGGCCGCGGCCGACGGCGAGGTGGAGTACGCCAACCTCGCCGTCCGGGGGCGGCTGCTGCCGCAGGTGGTCGCGGAGCAGGTGCCGGTGGCGCTGGACGCGCGGCCGGACCTGGTGAGCCTGGTGGCCGGCGGCAACGACCTGCTGCGTCCGGGCGCCGACCCCGACCGGCTGGCCGCCGTGCTGGAGGACGCGGTCGTGCGCCTCCGGGCCACCGGTGCCGACGTGCTGCTGGCCACCGGCGTCGACCCGCGCCAGACGCCGATCGTCCGCCGCACCCGGGGGCGGGTGGCGGTGTTCAACGCCTCGCTGTGGTCGATCGCGGCCCGGCACGGCGCCGTCGTCCTCGACCAGTGGGGCGCCGGCTGGGTCCAGGACTGGCGCATGTGGGACAGCGACCGCATCCACCTCACCGACGAGGGGCACCGCCGGACGGCGCTGGCCGCCGCCACCGCGCTCGGCCTGCCGGTCGGCGACGACTGGCGGCAGCCGCTGGCCCCCCAGCCGCCGCGGGCCCTGCGGGCGGCGCTGGCCGAGGAGGCGGCGTGGGTGCGCGGCTTCGTCGCCCCGTGGGTCGCCCGCCGTCTGCGCGGCCGCTCCTCGGGGGACGGCCGCGCGGCCAAGCGGCCGGTCCCGCTGGCGCTGGCCCGAGGCTGAGATCAGGCCCGGTCGTCGTCCTCGTCGTCGTCCTCGCCGGCAGCGTCGTCCTCGGCGCGGGTGGCCTCGGCGCGGGTGGCCTCGGCCTCCGGGCCGCGGACCAGCCGCAGCGCCGGGCCGGACGGCGGGCCGGACGGCGGGCCGACGTCCGGAGCCGGGTCGGCGTACTCCATCTCCTCCACCACCAGGGCGTGCTCGGCGGCCAGGACGTCCTCCACGGTGACCGTGCCGGGCGGCATGGTCCCGGCCAGCTCGACGTCCTCGGTGGTCGGGGCGGGGCCGGGCAGCGGCGCGGGCCGGCCGAAGGCGTATCCCTGGGCCATCTCGCAGCCGTGCTCACGCAGCCAGTCGGCCTGGTCGAGGTCCTCGATGCCCTCTGCGATGACCTGCAGGCCCATGCCCAGGCCGAGCTGCACCAGGCCCTGGACCAGCGCCGCGGTGGAGGGCTCGGTGACCACGTCGGCGACGAAGGTGCGGTCGATCTTCACCGTGTGGATGGGCAGCCGGTGCAGCGCGGTGATCGCCGAGTAGCCGGTGCCGAAGTCGTCCAGCGCCAGGGTGACGCCGGCGTCGGTCACCTCCGACACCGCCTGCAGGGTGGCTTCGGCGGCGAACAGCGCCGTCGACTCGGTGATCTCCAGCTCCAGCCGCTCCGGCGGCAGGCCGGACTCGGCCAGGGCGTCGGTCACCAGCTCGGCGAAGCCGGGTTCGGCCAGGTGCCGGGCGGAGATGTTGACGTGCACGCGCAGGCCGGCCGGCCAGGTGGCGGCGTCCACGCAGGCGCGGCGCAGCACCCACGCGCCGAGCTTGGAGGTCAGCCGGTTGTCCTCGGCGGCGGCCATGAACGCAGCCGGCGGCAGCAGCCCGCGGGTGGGGTGCTGCCAGCGGATGAGCGCTTCGTAACCGAGCAGCGTCTCGTCGGCCAGGGCCACGATCGGCTGGTAGAACAGCCGCAGCTCGTCGGAGTCCAGGGCGTGCCGCAGATCGGTCTCCAGCTGGAGCTGGTCGACCTCGCTGTCGCTGAGCACGCCGTCGTGCACCTCGATGCGGGCGCGGCTGCCGTCGGCCTTCGCCCGCGCGAGCGCGTTGTGTGCCTGCCGCAGCAGGTCGTCCGGGGCGACGTCGTTGCCGAGGGTCAGGCCCACGCTGGCCGACAGCACGATCTCGCGGTCGCCGATGAGGAAGGGGTCGTCGAGCACCGACAGCAGGCGGTCGGCCAGCGCGCGCAGCCCGTCGAGGTCCTCGACGTCCTCGGCGAGGATGAGGAACTCGTCGGCACCCAGGCGCACGGCGGTGTCCTCCATGCGGGTGCTCCAGCGCAGCCGGTCGGCGACCTGGGTGAGCAGCTGGTCGCCGGCCTCGTGACCCAGGACGTCGTTGACCGCCTGGAACCGGTCGAGGTCCAGGTGCACCAGGCCGACCTGCAGGCCGCGGCGGCGGGAGAGGGCCAGCGCGTGGTTGAGGCGCTCGCCCAGGGCCCGGCGGTTGGGCAGGCCGGTCAGCGGGTCGGTGTAGGCGCGGCGGACGAGGTCCTCCTCCGCCCGGCGGCGGTCGGTGACGTCGACCAGCGACAGGACGACGAACTGCGGCGCGCCGGTGCTGGTGTGGATGACCTCGTGGGACTGCATCGCCCACAGCTCGCTGTTGTCGGTCCGGCGCAGCCGGCGCTCGCCGTCCAGCCGCAGCCACGGGTCCAGCGGGCCCTCGGGGGCCGGCGGCAGGTCCGGGACCGGTGCCTCGTCGGGGTGGGCGAGCAGGTCGACGTGCCGGCCGACGAGTTCCTCGGCGGTGCGCCCGGTCATCGAGCACAGCGCCTCGTTGACCACGAGGAGGTGCCCGTCGAGGTCGACGAGGGCCTTCGGGATCGGCGCGGCGAGGAACAGGGCGCGGAAGAGCTGGCCGCGGTCGGCGAGCAGCGTGTCGATGGCGCGGAGCCGCGAGCCGGTGGCGGCGCCGGGGGTCCCCGCCCGGGGCCGCGGTACGTCGGGGGCGCTCAGGTTCACCGGTCCAGGGTGAGGGACCGATGCCGTCAAGTGACGGAACCTCTCATCGGAGAGTCGTGGTCAACCGAACACGTTGAGTGATGACGAGGGACGGTGGCGGCACACGTGACGCATGGGGCGCCAGTGTGGCCGTCGTCCCCCGCCGGGGGGCTCCGGGAACACCGGACGCCGCCGGTGCGCTGCCCTCCACGGACGACGAGAGAGGTGGAGCAGTGGACGGCTCTCCGAAGCGGATCGGTTTCCTGTCCTTCGGGCACTGGCAGCCGGTCCCCGGATCACAGGTGCGCACCGGCCGCGACGCGCTGGTGCAGAGCATGGAACTGGCGGTCGCCGCCGAGGAGCTCGGCGTGGACGGTGCCTTCGTGCGCGTGCACCACTTCGCCCGGCAGCTGGCCTCCCCGTTCCCCCTGCTGGCCGCCATGGCCGCGCGGACCTCCCGGATCGAGATCGGCACCGGGGTCGTCGACATGCGGTACGAGAACCCGCTGTACATGGCCGAGGAGGCCGCCGCGACCGACCTGCTCGCCGACGGCCGGCTGCAGCTCGGCATCAGCCGGGGGTCACCCGAGACGGCGCTGCGCGGCTCGGAGGCCTTCGGGTACATCCCCGCCGAGGGCACCTCGGACGCCGACTTCGCCCGGCAGAAGACCGCGCTGTTCCTCGCCGCGATCTCCGGTCAGCCGGTGGTGGACGCCGACCCGCAGATGACCGGCGGGATGACCGGCCGGCTGGCGGTCCAGCCGCAGTCGCCGGGCCTGGCCGAGCGCATCTGGTGGGGGTCGGGGACCCGCGCGACCGCCGAGTGGACGGCGCGGCAGGGCATGAACCTGATGAGCTCCACCCTGCTGGTCGAGGACACCGGCGTGCCGTTCGACGAGCTGCAGGCCGAGCAGATCGCCCGCTACCGGGCGACCTGGGCCGACGCGGGCTGGGAGCGGACGCCGCGGGTGTCGGTCAGCCGCAGCGTGATGCCGATCGTCACCGACCTGGACCGGCAGTACTTCGGTGAGCGGTCCGGCGACGACCAGGTCGGCCTGCTCGAGGGCGTGCGGGCCCGCTTCGGGAAGAGCTACGTCGGCGAGCCTGACCAGCTGGCCGAGGAGCTGGCCAAGGACGCCGCCGTCCGCGAGGCCGACACCCTGCTGCTGACCGTGCCCAACATGCTCGGCGTGGACTACAACGCCCGCCTGCTGGAGACGGTCGTCCGCCACGTGGCCCCCGCCATCGGCTGGGTGCCTCCCGCCGAGCGCTGACCTCCCTCCGCCGCACAGGGCGGTGCCGCCGGGTCCGCCCGGCGGCACCGCCCTGTGTCGTCGCCGGGGTCAGGCCACCTCGTAGCTGACGTCGCCGGCCTCGTCCACCGTGGCGAGGACGTCGATGCTGTCGGTGGCGTCCTCGGCGTTGGTGACCGTGCAGGGGATCGGCGTGCCCGTGGCGCCGACCAGCACGCCGCGGCCCTCGGTCTCGCAGGTGGCGACCGCCTCGACGCCGGCCTCGGCGCCGACCTGCTGGGCCAGGGACTCCTCCACGGTGGCGACGACGACGAAGGTCTCGTCGCTCTCGATCTGGACGTTGCCCTCGGCGTCGGTCTGCTCGACGGTGAAGCGGATCGGCTGGCCGTCCAGCGTGGCGGTGCAGGAGAACGTGCCGCCGGCCTCGGCCTCGACGTCCTCGGGGCAGGAGACGTCGGCCGCCGCCACGCCGACCTGCTCCTCGGTGAGCGTGGCGATCTGCCGCTCGGCCTCGGCGGTGTCGATGGTGGTCGTGCCAAACAGGAGGACCGCGCCGACGGCCAGGCCCGCGACGAGGACCAGCACGCCGACGACGGCGCCGACGATCGCGCCCGTCTTCTTCCGCGGGGCGGGCGGCTGCGGGGGGCCGAAGCCGGCCGGCGGGGGGCCGCACGGCGACTGGCCGTACGGGGCCGCCGGCTGACCGGGGGCGCCGACGGGTGGGAGCGGCGGCTGCGGGTGGCCGGGGGTGTTGATCTGCTGGGTCATGGTTCCTCCTCCAACGGGGCTCGGGAGGGACCCTGGCGGGAAGGCCTTTTGCCGCACTTGTCGCTGCCTGGTGGCCGACTTGGAGACCGGCCCGAGCCGGGTCCGGACGTGGCGGTGGTGATGGGCGCGCAGCGCCGGATGGCGGGCTCAGCCGGAGCTGGCCGACGGGCGTCCCAGCCGCGCGCTGGTGGCCGGGTCCTCGTCGGCCGAGTGCGAGGTGTGCGTTCCCTCGCGCGCGGACGAGGGCGCCCGCCATGCAGGGTTGGGCACGCCCATGCTCGACGTGTGTGGCGGCACGCACACTGTTGGCAGCCATAACAGTGCGGAGCGTGACGAACCGCGCGTTACCGTGCTGGTCCCCGCGGCGTTCGGAGCCCGCGGTGATGCACGAGTTCGACTGATCTGGGGGCGCGCGGTGCGCGGACGTTCTGGACGCGCGCGGTGGCGCGCGCAGGTGGTGATGCTCCTGGCGGGGCTCGCCCTGGCGGGGGCGATGGTCGTCCCAGGGCAACAACTGGCGGGCGCGGCGCCGGTCCCGTGGGAGTACGACACGACGGTGGACCTGGTGGCGCTGACGAAGGACCACGCCCCAGCACCGACCGTCGTCGACTGGGACGGTGACGGTCGGGACGACCTCGTCCTCGGACTGCGCACCGCGGAACAGTTCGGCGGGGTGGCTGTTGCCACTCGAGGCCCCGATGGGGGCCTTGGGCCGCTGGCGTCGGTCTTCACCGCCGGCTCCGTGTCGTCCGTGGCCGGCTCCGTGTCCTTCGTCCGGCCGTCCGTCACGGACTGGAACGGGGACGGCCGGAACGACCTGCTCTTCGGCACGCTCACCGGCAGCAAGGGCGTCCACCTCTGTCTCGCAGCGGCCACCGGGGTGGACGGTGGGAGTTGCGGGCAGCTGCGCACGACGAGCGGCGCGCTGGTCGGGGGGACGACCGGCAGCAGCACCGCCTACGTCTCCCCGGAGGTCGTGGACTGGGACCGGGACGGCGACGCGGACCTGCTCGTCGGCACCGGGGGAGTGGCCAACGAGAAGGCCGTCCGGCTCTACGCCAACGTCGGAACGGCGACGGTCCCGGTGCTCGAGGACCCGCGGACCGTGGTGTCCCGCTCGACCTCCGGCCTCGGGACCGAGAGCTATTTCGAGCCGACGGTCGTCGACATCGACGACGACGGCAGGCGCGACCTCCTCGTCGCCGGATCGAGGGACGGCACGACTCAGCAGTTCTCCCTCCGGCAGTGCCTGAACAGCGGGACCGACGCCGCCCCGGCGTTCCGGTCCTGCACGTCGAGGAGCCTGCCCGGGCTGGTGCACAACGTGGTGGACACGGCCGACTGGGACGGCGACGGCTACCTCGACCTGGTCCGTGGCTTCCACTCCGCATTCGTGGACAACCCAGTGACGATGCTGCACGGCGAGGCGCCGGACACCGATGGCGACGGACTCTCGGATTCCCTCGACAACTGCCCGACGACGCCGAACGAGCCGGACCTGGAGCTCGACAACGCCAACCCCGCCCAGTTGGACACCGATGGGGACGGCGCCGGGGACGCTTGTGACCCGGACGACGACGGCGACGCCACCGCCGACGGCGCCGACAACTGCCCGTGGACGCCCAACCGCGACCAGGCCGACGGCGACGGGGACGGCCGGGGGGACCGCTGCGACGCCCGTGACGACCGGACGGACCACCCCGGGGCCGGGTCCTACGAGGTGCAGATGGCGGACCGGATCGGGTGGGGCCGAAAGCCCGTCATCACCCAGCGGGCGGACGCGATGTCCGTCGGCTACCGGCAGGAGATCGCGGAGGCCCTGACGGACGAGTCGCTCGCTCGCGGTCTGCCCTTCAGCCTTGCTGTCATCCCCTGGGACACGCAGCGGTTCGGCGCCGCCCGCGGCTCCGCGTACCTCGACGAGGTGATCGACGACCCCAACTTCGAGGCGGTCCAGCACGGTACCTACCACACCTGCGTCTACAGCCCCTACGTCGAGGAGCACGGCACCTCGGCGGCGGAGTTCGACTGCGGTATGGACGCCGCCCGGTCGTACAACCTGATGCGGGTCGGTCACGACGCGATGCTCGAAACGGTGGACTTCGGGCGTGCATCGCACCAGCTGAGCGGATTCGTGCCGCCGACGGACGCCTATGACGCGGCGGCCGGCGAGGCCATCCAGGCCCTCGGCTACCGCTGGGTCGCGTCCGCCTGGTACGCCGAGACGCCGAGGTTCACCTACGTGGACGACACCGGTCTCGTACACCTGCCGTGGTCGCAGATCGCTTGCGGCAACGGAGCTGCGTCGTGGACCGACTGCCAGCGCACCGACACCCAGGGGATGGCCGCGCACAGCGGCGTGGACTGCGACGACCCCGAGGTGTGCACTCCGACCCGGGACGGCAAGGACTACTCGGACTGGGAGCAGTACGCCTCGACGTCGCTGGCCGACCGCTGCCGCAACGACTTCGAGCGCTACGGGGTCTGCTCCGTCCTGTACGAGCTCACGTCCTTCGACGGCGACTTCAGGACCGGCGCGCTCGACCCGGTGGCGTTCGCGGGCTTCCAGCAGACCCTGACCGAGCTCCAGCACCTGGCGGCCGACAGCGGTGCGGTGTTCATGACCCTCGGGGACTACGCGGCCGCGCTGCAGGCCGAGGACAGCGTGGCGCCGGCGATCGAGATCGCCACGCCGGGGGAGCGCAGTTACGGCTACCAGGAGACGTTGACCGTCGACGTCGCGGTCTCCGACGACCTCAGCGGCATCCATGAGGCGGTGATCCTCCTCGACGGTGCCGCGGTCGAGGACGGCGCATCGATCGACCTGTCCTCGTTCTCCCTCGGTGAGCACACCCTCCAGGTGACGGCCGCGGACGTCGCGGGAAACACGAGCTCGTCGAGCGTCACGTTCACCGTCGTCGACTCGGTTCCGCCGACGATCTCGATCGCCAGTCCCACGGCAGCGGACTACGAACACCACGAGGTGGTTCCGGTCGACGTCGAGGTCGGGGACGCCAAGAGCGGCATCGGCGACGTGCGGATCACCCTGGACGGAGCCGACGTGGCCGACGGTGCTGCGCTCGACCTGCTGGAGCTGCCGCTGGGTGAGCACACGCTGTCGGTCGAGGCGCGGGACGAGTCGGACAACGTGAGCAGACAGAGCGTGACGTTCGCCGTCCGGGCGTCGCTCACCTCGCTGCAGGCCACGCTGGAGCGGTATGCCGCCGAGGGCGTCATCGTCGGCCAGGGGCTCGTCCGCAGCTTGGAGCGGGAGCTCGCGGCCGCCGAGGCCGCGTTCGACCGTGGACGGATCTCGGCCGCGGCGAACCAGCTGCGGGCCTTCGCGCAGCACGTCAGGGCGCGCGAGGACAAGGACATCCCCTCGGCCGCCGCCGAGCTGCTCGTCACGGATGCGACGGTCGTCGTCACGGACCTGTAGGGCCCGGGAGCAGCGGGGCCCTCGTCGACGTCGACGAGGGCCCCGTCGGCGCGCCCGGCAGGGATCGAACCTGCGACCAAGTGCTTAGAAGGCACCTGCTCTATCCGCTGAGCTACGGGCGCTCGGCTGCCGATCATCGCACCCACCACGCCGACCGCGCGGGCCGCCGGGCCGGGCGTGGCGGCGCTCCTGGCGCCCGCGGCAGCCGCAGGACGACGATGGCCGCCGCGCCGTCGCCGCGCGTCGGGAGGTGCCCCGTGGGTGAACCGGTTCCCGCTGCCG
This sequence comes from Geodermatophilus sabuli, assembly GCF_900215145.1. GTDB lineage: Bacteria > Actinomycetota > Actinomycetes > Mycobacteriales > Geodermatophilaceae > Geodermatophilus > Geodermatophilus sabuli. The sequence goes on from NZ_OBDO01000001.1 coordinate 237,605, forward strand.
GACCGTGGGCCGGAGCGGCCGGCTACGAGGCGTACGTCGGCCGGTGGAGCCGTGCGGTGGCGCCGCGGTTCCTCGCCTGGCTGGGCGTGCCCGCCGGTCGGGCCTGGCTCGACGTCGGCTGCGGCACCGGCGCGCTGACCGAGGCGGTGCTCGCCGGCTGGTCGCCGGCGTCCGTCGTCGGCGTCGACCCCTCGCCCGCCTTCCTGGCCTCCGCCAGGTCGCACGTCCCCGACGGCCGGGCCTCCTTCCGGGAGGTGGCCGCCCAGGCGCTGCCGCTGCACGACGAGTCGGTCGACGCGGTGGTCTCGGGCCTGGTGCTCAACTTCGTGCCCGACCGGCCCGCCGGCCTGGCGGAGATGCGGCGGGTGGTCCGGCCGGGCGGCGTGGTGGCGGCCTACGTCTGGGACTACGCCGACGGGATGCAGCTCATCCGACTGTTCTGGGACGCCGCCGTCGACCTCGACCCCGCAGCCCGGGATCTCGACGAGGGCCGCCGATTCGGCGACTGCCGGCCCGGGCCGCTGCGCGACCTGTTCCTGGCCGCCGGGTTCGACGACGTCGAGGTGGAGGGCATCGTGGTGCCGACCGTGTTCGCGGACCGCGACGACCACTGGACGCCCTTCCTCGGGGGGACGGGGCCCGCACCGGCGTACGTGGCCTCGCTCGGGGAGGACCGGCGCACCGCGCTCCGGGAGGGGCTCCGTGCCCGGCTCACTCCCGCACCGGACGGGTCGATCCACCTGTCCGCCCGCGCGTGGGCGGTGCGCGGCCGGCGCGGCTGAGACGGTCACGCGGGACAGTGCAGCAGCCCCCGCGGACGTGGCCCTCCCGCTCGTCCACAGGAGCCGGCGCCGTCCACAGATGCCGACGGGCGGTGCCGCATGGGCCGGGCGGCACCGAGGGTCGATCGCACACCGGCACCGTGCCGGCCGCGCCGGTCCCCGGCGCAGCAGCCCCGAGGAGCACCGTGAACGACACGATCGTCACCGTCGTCGGCAACGTCGTCGACTCACCCCGCCGGTACCGCCCGGAGGGCGGCAGCCCGGTCACCAACTTCCGCCTGGCGTCCACCGCCCGCCGCTTCGACAGCCGCAGCCAGGAGTTCGTCGACTCCGGCACCTTCTGGGTCGACGTCGAGTGCTGGAACGACCTGTCGGGCAACGTCTCCGGCAGCGTCAGCAAGGGCGATCCGGTGATCGTCCACGGCACGCTGACCACGCACAGCTGGGAGTCGGAGAACGGTCGCCGCAGCACGCCGCGGATCCGGGCGGCCGCGGTGGGCCCGAACCTCGCCCGCGGCACGGCGGCGTTCCTGCGCACTCGGCCGGCCCGCGCGGCCGACGTCGGCAACGGCCCGGCCGAGGAGGCGATGGCCGCCCTGCCGCGCCCGGCCGCCGACGGTTTCGCGGCCGAGTCCGACATCCCGGTGCCCGGGCGGGACTACGTGGACGCCACCGCGGCGTTGCACGGGGTGGACGCCACCGACCTCACCCCGGAGCCCGCGCACGCCTAGTTGCCCGGGCTGGGAGGATCGGGGGCGAGAACGCACGGGGGCGGGCCGGCAGTCGGCCGGCCCGCCCTCCACTCGCGAATCGACGGAAGGCCTGCGAAGCCCAGTGGCTCAGTACATCTACACGATGGTGCGTGCGCGCAAGGCGCACGGCGACAAGGTGATCCTGGACGACGTCACCCTGTCGTTCCTGCCCGGTGCCAAGATCGGCGTGCTCGGGCCGAACGGTGCCGGCAAGTCGACCGTGCTCCAGATCATGGCCGGCCTGCAGCAGCCCTCCAACGGCGACGTCATGCTGGCGCCGGGGGCCACGGTCGGCATCCTGCTGCAGGAGCCGCCGCTGAACGAGGAGCTCGACGTGCGCGGCAACGTCGAGGAGGCGGTCAAGCCCCTCCGCGACGCGCTGACCCGCTTCGAGGAGGTCAGCGCGGCGATGGGAGAGCCCGACGCCGACTTCGACGCGCTCCTCGGCGAGCAGGGCGAGCTCATGGAGTTCATCGAGAACCACGACGGGTGGGAGCTCGACGCCCGCATCGAGCAGGCCATGGACGCGCTGCGCTGCCCGCCCGGCGACGCCGACGTCACCGTCCTCTCCGGTGGTGAGCGGCGCCGTGTCGCGCTGTGCAAGCTGCTGCTCGAGGCGCCGGACCTGCTGCTGCTCGACGAGCCCACCAACCACCTGGACGCCGAGAGCGTCGCGTGGCTGGAGCAGCACCTGGAGAAGTACGCCGGCACCGTCGTCGCGGTCACCCACGACCGGTACTTCCTCGACAACGTGGCGCAGTGGATCCTCGAGCTCGACCGCGGCCGCGCCTTCCCCTACGAGGGCAACTACTCCACCTACCTGGAGACCAAGGCCGCCCGCCTCAAGGTCGAGGGCGCCAAGGACGCCAAGCGGCAGAAGCGCCTGGCCGAGGAACTGGAGTGGGTCCGGTCCGGCGCCAAGGCCCGGCAGGCCAAGAGCAAGGCCCGCCTCCAGCGTTACGAGGAGATGGCGGCCGAGGCCGACAAGTACCGCAAGCTGGACTTCGAGGAGATCCAGATCCCGCCGGGTCCGCGCCTGGGCAACGTCGTGGTCGAGACGAAGAAGCTGACCAAGGGCTTCGGCGACCGCGTGCTCATCGACGACCTGTCGTTCACGCTGCCGCGCAACGGCATCGTCGGCGTCGTCGGCCCGAACGGCGTCGGCAAGACCACGCTGTTCAAGATGTTGGTCGGCGAGGAGAAGCCGGACGACGGCGAGATCAAGGTCGGCGACACCGTCAAGCTGTCCTACGTCGAGCAGAACCGCAGCGGTATCGACCCGAAGAAGACCCTGTGGGAGGTCGTCTCCGACGGCCTGGACCACATCCAGGTCGGCAACGTGGAGATGCCCTCGCGGGCCTACGTCGCCGCCTTCGGGTTCAAGGGTCCGGATCAGCAGAAGCCGGCGGGCGTGCTGTCCGGTGGTGAGCGCAACCGTCTCAACCTCGCCCTCACCCTGAAGCAGGGCGGCAACCTCCTGCTGCTCGACGAGCCGACGAACGACCTCGACACTGAGACGTTGACCAGCCTCGAGGGCGCGCTGCTGGAGTTCCCCGGCTGCGCCGTCGTGGTCAGCCACGACCGCTGGTTCCTCGACCGGGTGGCGACGCACATCCTGGCCTACGAGGGCGAGTCCACGTGGTTCTGGTTCGAGGGCAACTTCGCCGACTACGAGAAGAACAAGGTCGAGCGGCTGGGCCCCGAGGCGGCCCGCCCGCACCGCGCCACCTACCGCAAGCTGAGCCGCGACTGAAAAAGAACACGCGACGCCGACGGCCGGCCGGAGCACCCGCTCCGGCCGGCCGTCGCCGTCGGTGGCCCCGTCCGGCTGCGGCGACCGCGTGCGGGTGGCCGCGGGCGGTACGGCAGGGTGGAGCCCGTGAGGCACACCGTGCGCGTCCCGATGCGCTGGTCGGACATGGACGCCTACCAGCACATCAACAACGTCGCCTTCCTCGGCTACTTCGAGATGGCCCGGGTCAACCTGTTCTTCGAGCACCCGACCCACGACTCGGAGACCGGGATGCGGCGCGGACTGGTCGTCGCCGGGCACGACATCCAGTACAAGCGTTCGGTGGTCTACGGCGCCGAACCGCTGGAGGTGCAGGTCTGGGTCTCCGGCGTCCGTGCGGCGGCGTTCTCCTGCCACTACGAGCTCTTCGACCACGGGCAGCTCGCCGCCACCGGCAGCACCCTGCTGGTCCCCTTCGACTTCGCCCTCAACCGGCCGCGCCGCCTCACGTCGGGGGAGAAGGCGTTCCTCGCCCGCTGGACCGACGAGCCACCGGCGGCCTGAGCGGCCCCGGCGCGACCCGGCGTCAGCGGGTCGGCGCCGCCTGCACCAGATCGGGGCCCGCGTGCACCCAGCCGCGCGGGGCAGCCGTGCGCACCACCCGCTTGCCCAGCGGGAAGAGCCCGACCGCGGCCAGCTTGAAGGACGCGATCCCGAACGGGATGCCGATGACGGTCAGGCAGAACCCGATCCCGCTCACGACGTGGATCAGTGCCAGCCACCAGCCGGCCACGACGAACCAGACCACGTTGCCCAGCGCCGACGCCGCCCCGGCCTCCGGCGCCGGCACCGTCGTCCGGCCGAAGGGCCAGACCACGAAGCCCGCCAGCCGGAACGCGGCGATGCCGAACGGGATGGTGACGACCAGCAGACAGGCCACCACGCCGGCCAGCGCGTAGGCCAGCGCCAGGACCCAGCCCTGGAGGACCAGCCAGACGAGGTTCAGCAGGGTCCGCATCGTGTCCACGTCTGTTCCACGGTTCGCGCGGCCGGGTGGTTCCACCGGCGGCTCGGCAGGGTGGGAGACGCGCGGCACGCGAGCGCCAGGCGGGCACCGGATCCCGGCGTGCTCGTGCTCTGCCCACGAGGGTGGGCGGATCAGGAGTTCCCGCGGACCGACCCCGGCCGCGGCCGGCCGACGGCGGTCAGCCGCCGACGACGCGGGGCACCGGGCGGTCGGGCCCGGTGGGCGCGCCGCGCCGGACCGGCTCCTCCTCCGGCACCGTCCGCACCGGAGCGCCCTCGGCGATCGCGGCGCCGGCGAACACCGCGGCGTTGATCCCGCCGCGGTGAACCATCGCCTTGACCAGGCGTGCGCCGGTCAGCCGCTCCAGGTGCGTGCACGGCGGGCAGCGCTTCATCCCGAACAGCAGCGCGTCGCCGACGGCGAACCAGCGGCCCACCAGCGAGGGCAGGTCGATCCCGGCCGTGACCAGGTTGCGGCGGGTGTCACCCGGCGTCAGCTCCGTCCCCACCTCGGCGGCGACGGCGGCCACGTCGGCGGCGTCGATGAGCGTGAGCTGCTTCTCCAGGTCCGGGTACTGCGCCCACGTGCCCCCGCCGAGGGCGTAGCGGTCACCCTCCAGGCCGCGGCCGGCCAGCAGCCGGGCTGACCGCACCCGCCGCATCGGCGCCGCCGCCGCCTCGGTCAGCCAGATGCCGGTCACGACGCCCGGACCGTCCCCGGCGCCCCCCGGCCCGCTCACGCGGGCCCCACCGAACCGGCCGCCCGGCGCAGTGGGCGCGCCGGGGTGTCGTCGGCGCCCCGGGCGTCGAGGGCCTCGCTGAGCGTGTGCGCCAGCTGCAGCACCGAGATGACCAGCGGCACGAGCAGGCCCAGCCGCACCCGTTCGGCACCGCGGGCGGTCTGCGCCTCCCGGATCCGCGCCGCGCGCTCGGCCAGCAGCGGGATGAAGCGCAGGGTCATCGCGACCACCAGGCCCACCCGCGCGGGACGCACACCCACCAGCCGCAGCGGCTGGACCAGCCACTCCACGACCGCCACCAGCGCCGTCACCCGCGTGGTCGCGGTGACCACCGCGGCGGCCAGCACCAGGGTGAGCAGGCGCAGGACCGCCACCGCGCCGGGCAGCGGTCCGGTCACGAGCAGGTGGACGACGAACAGTGCGGCCAGCCAGATCCACACCGGCCGCACCTGCGCCCACAGCGCCCGGCCCGGCAGCCGCGCCACCGCCAGCCCGACCGCCAGCACGGCCGCCAGCGCTCCGGCCACCACCTCGACCCGCGACACCAGGAACAGCCCGACGCCGAGCGCCGCCAGCACGGCCAGCTTCAGGCCCGCCGGCGCGCGGTGCACCGGACTGGCGCCCGGGAGGTACAGCGACAGCATCAGCTTATCCTCGCCACGTACCAGGGCACCGTCTCGGCGGGGGAGCCGTCGGCGGCGACGCGGCCGTCCTCGAACACCAGCACCCGGTCGAAACCGGCCAGCAGGTCCAGGTGGTGGGTCACCACGACGACGTCCTGCTCGAGCTCGTCGATCACGCGGGCCACCCGCCGGGTGTTGGCGAGGTCCAGCAGCGTGGTCGGCTCGTCGAACACGATCCGTTCCGGGCGCATGACCAGCACGCCGGCGATCGCGAGCAGCTGCTTCTGCCCGCCGGAGAGCAGGTGCGCCGGGTGGTCCCGGTGCCCGTCCAGGCCGTACCTGACCAGGACGTCGTCCACCCGCCGGTCGATCTCCGCGGGCGCCACGCCCTGGTTGGTCGGCCCGAAGGCGAGGTCCTCGGCGACGGTCGGGTGCACGATCTGGGCGTCGGGGTCCTGGAAGACGAAGCCGACCCGACGGCGGACCTCCCGCGCCCGGCTCCGGGTGTCCAGCCCGTCGACGAGCACCGTCCCCGAGCTGGGCAGGACGAGCCCGTTGAGCAGGCGGGCGAACGTGCTCTTGCCCGAGCCGTTGCCGCCGATGACCCCCACCCGCGGCTCGGTCAGGGTGAGGGAGATCGACGACAGCACGGTGCGGTCGCCGTAGGCGTGGGTCACGTCCCGGAGCTCGACCGCCGTCCGCGGGAGGGTCTCCGCGGGCGCCGTGGCCGCAGCGCGCCGTCCCCACCGCATGCCAGGGCTCAGCCGGCGGTGGCGCGCCGGGTGGGCAGCTCGATCACCGGGTACGCGCGGTGGACGGCGACCGCGACCACCGAGGCGGCCACCGCCTTGACGACGTCACCGGGGATGAACGCCAGCGAGCCGGTGAACGACGTCCACAGCGGGACGTCGGCGTAGAGGCTGGTGAACGGGATCCCGATCGCGTAGATCACGACCACACCGCCGACCAGGTTGGCCACCAGTGCCCAGGCCAGGTTGAACCGGCGCCAGGACAGCTGCGTCAGCCAGCCGATCACGAACGCGGCGACCGGCCAGCTGTAGAGGAAGCCGGCCGTCGGGCCGACGAAGACGCCCAGCCCGCCGCGGCCCCCCGACAGCACCGGCGCCCCGACGGCGACCACGGCCAGGAACACCAGCAGCGCCAGCGCTCCGCGACGGGCGCCGAGCACCGAGCCGGCCAGCATCACGCCGAGGGTCTGCGCCGTGATCGGCACCGGGATCCCGGGCACCGGAACCGGCGGCAGCAGCCCGAGCACGGCCACGATCGCCGCGAAGAGCGCGACGTACGCGAGGTCCCTGGTCTTCACGGCGCTCTCCTCCTGACGGCGGGGCGGTGCGCGCCCGCTCGGGTCCCAGCGGAACGTACCCGAGGGCAGGCCGGCGGCCTCCGCGCGGTTTCCTCTCCGCCCGGGGGCCGCCACCCTGACCGTCGTACCGGCCGTCACGGCACCGTCGGGCGGCCCCGGATCCGGTCGCGGTCGGTGTCGGCGCGCTCACCTGCAGATACGTGGGCCGGTTTGCCGGGCCCGTTGGGCGCGTGTTGTCTGGGTGTCCTGAGCCTCTCGTCGAAAGCGGATCTTGGCATGGCAACCGGGTGGTGGGCGTCGCTGTGGTTGCGGGGCCGCCCCGCACCGCGCGAGCTCCCCGCGGAACAGCCGCAGGGCGCCGCACGGGTGCCTCCCCGGCCCGCGCGGGACCCGCCGTCCGACGTGCCTCCCGCTGCCGGCGATGCGGCTCGGCACCGCGCTCCATCCGGTGCGACGCCCGACGGCGGGGGAGCGACACCACCCCGCCACACCGCGCGCCGACAGACCCCCGGTACCTCGGGTCGGCCCGGTGCACCCCCCGACCCGGTTCCCAGCACCGCGCTGCGGACCCCCAACGACACGACAGGAGCCCCATCCATGGCATCCCTCGACAACGTCATCGCCGACCTCCTCGCGATCGAGGGCGCCAGCGGCGCCGCGATCGTCGACATCGACAGCGGGATGGCCCTCGCGGCCGGCGGCACGCCCGGCTTCGACCTCAACGTCGCGGCCGCAGGGAACTCGAACGTGGTGCGCGCGAAGCTGCGCACCATCCAGGACCTCGAACTGAAGGACGAGATCGAGGACGTCCTGATCACGCTGCAGAGCCAGTACCACCTGATCAACGTGCTCAAGGGGCAGGCCAACACCGGCCTGTTCATCTACCTCGTGCTCAACCGCGTGACCGCGAACCTCGCCCTCGCCCGGCACAAGCTCCGGGCCGTCGCGGGCACCGTGAGCGTCTGACGCCGCCGCCGCGGCGCCGCCTGGCCCAGGGCCGGGCGGCGCCGGCGGTCGCCGGCACCGGCCGGGCATAGCCGGCGGTGGCCGGCACGCGGGCGGTGGCCGGTCCGCACGACCCGAGGCGGGCCTCAGGCAGCGGTGGCGGCCTCGACGATCCGCTCCCGCACGGCGTCGACGGCCAGCTCGCCGGTGTCGATCCAGCGGGCGACGCGGCCACCGGCCACGATGCCGACGCGGTCGCAGAAGTCGGCCAGCTCGTCGGGGTCCACCGACACCACGACGACCGAGGTCCCGTGCGCGGTCGCCTCGTCGAGCAGCTGGCGCACCTGCTGGCGGGCCCGGACGTCCAGGCCCCGGGCGGGCTCGTGCAGCACGACGACGTCCCGTGCCGAGGCCATCCACCGGGCCAGTGCGAGCTTGTGCTGGTCGCCGCCGGACAGGGCGCCGAAGACGGTGCGGATGCTCATCGTCTTGACGTCGAGCTTGTGCACGGTGTTGATCACGCTGCGCAGCGTGGCGATCTCCTTGCGCAGGTCGGTGAGCGTGCCCCATGCCTCCTGGGTGAGGGTGCGGGCGATCGTCTCGCCGGGGTCGACCCCGTAGGCGTCGTCGTCGGGCCGGTAGGCGGGCAGCCGGAGGGCGGCGTCGGCCGCCGAGGGGTCCAGCGAGCGCGGCTCGCCGTGCAGCACCGCCTCGTCGCTGAGCGCCGGCAGCTCTCCGCTCAGGGCCCCGGCGATCTCGCGGACGCCGGAGGTGCGGTGCCCCGTCAGCCCGACCACCTCACCCCGGCGCAGCACGAGGTCGACGCCCTCGACCCGGCCGGGGACGCGCAGGTTGCGGACCTGCAGGGCGACCTCGTCGGAGGGAGCCGGCCGGGCTGGTGCGGGGACCGGGGCCTGGTCCGGCCGGGACGGCTGGGGGGCGGCCGGTTCCCGGCGCACCGGCAGCGTCACGGGGATGCCCACCGTCTCCGCGGCCAGCCGGACCGAGTCCAGGGCCGAGCTCGGGGCGTCGAGGGCGATCCGGCCCTCCCGCAGCACCAGCACCCGGTCGACCACCTCGAGCATCTCGGGCAGCCGGTGGCTGATGTAGAGCACGCCGCGCCCCTGCCGGCTGAGCTCCCCCGCGACGGCGTGCAGCCGGGCGACCTCCGAGGGCAGCAGGACCGCCGACACCTCGTCGAGCACGACCAGCCGGGTGTCCTCGGCCAGTACCCGCGCGGTCTCCACCAGGGGGTGCACGAAGTGCGGCAGCTCCCCGACGAGGGTGTCCGGGTCGACGTCGAGGTCGACCTCGCCGAGCAGCGCCCGCGCCTGCTCGCGCAGCTCGGTCTGCGGGCGTCCGGCCTGCGGCGTCCCGCGGAACACGGCCTGGGCGACGGTGAGCTCGGCGTCGATCCGGACCAGCTGCTCGACCACCCCGACGCCGAGGTGGCGGGCGTCCTCCGCCGACAGCGGGGCGTAGGCGTGGCCCAGCAGCGTCATCGTCCCGGCGTCGGGCGCGGTGATCCCGGACACGATGTCGCCGAGGGTCGACTTGCCCGCTCCGTTGGTGCCGACGAGCCCGACGATCTCGCCCTCGCGGAGGGCGAAGGACACGTCCCGCAGGACCCGCCGCCCCCCGAAGGACTTGGTGAGGCCCTCGACCTCCAGCAGCGACATGGGCGGGCGGCCTCCCCTGCATGGTCCCCCGACCACGGGGTCGGTCGATCGTCGCGTCAGCGTTCTCCGCGACGCTTCGTCACGGGTCCGATGCTACCTGCGCACGGCATCGGCGCCCGGTGAGGCGATGGAAACGGCCCCGTCGCGAGCTCGGGGGGCAGGGGGTCCCGCCTCGGCTCCTGGCCTCCTGCAGGGTCCCGCCGCGAGCGCGCGAGCGGTGGGGGGCAGGGGGTCCTTGTTCAGGCCCGCAACCACACCGACGTGTCCGGCGGGACGACGCCGCCGGACACGTCGGCGCTGGCCAGCAGCACCTCGCCCTCGGGCAGCGGGACGCCGTCCGCCGAGGGGTTGAGCAGGCACACCAGGCCACCCGGACGACGGAACGCCAGGCACCCCGCCGGCGCGGGCAGCCACTCCAGGGACTCCCCGGCGAACGCCGGTGAGGTCCGCCGCAGGGCCAGCGCCGACCGGTACAGCGAGAGCACCGACCCGGGGTCGGCCGCCTGCGCCTGCGCGGTCAGCGGACCCCAGCCCTCCGGCATGGGCAGCCAGGTCTCCCGGCGCGCCGAGAACCCGTACGAGGGCTCGTCGCCGGACCACGGGACCGGGATGCGGCAGGCGTCGCGCCCCCGCTCGGCGTGGCCGGAGCGCTCCCAGATCGGGTCCTGCAGTGCCTCGTCGGGCAGGTCGACGTCGGGCATGCCGAGCTCGTCGCCGTTGTAGACGTACGCGGCCCCGGGCAGGGCCAGCTGCAGCAACGCCGCCGCCCGCGCGCGCCGGGTGCCCACCTCGCCGCCGCCGTAGCGGGTGACGTGCCGTGGGCGGTCGTGGTTGGACAACACCCAGCAGGCCGGCGCCGGCGTCCCGGCCACGGTGGCCAGCGAGTGGTCGACGGCGTCGCGCAGGTCGTCGACGTCCCAGTCGGCCGTCAGCAGCTTGAAGTTGAACGCCAGCTGCAGCTCGTCGGGGCGCAGGTACCTGGCGAGTCGGTCGTCGTCGGACACCCACACCTCGCCGACGGCCATCGCGCCGGGGTACTCGTCGAGCACCGCCCGGATGTGCCGGTGCACCGCGTGCACGCCGTCGTCGTCGAAGCGGTGGTCACCGGGGCCGTGGTCGTCGAGCAGGCCGGTGTCCTCCATCGGCTGCATGTCGGGCAGGCCGGCGGGCTTGGCCATGCCGTGCGCGACGTCGATCCGGAAGCCGTCGACGCCGCGGTCCAGCCAGAAGCGCATCGTCGTCTCGAGGTCGGCGAGCACCTCGGGGTTCGTGAAGTCCAGGTCCGGCTGCTCGGGGGCGAACAGGTGCAGGTACCACTGGCCGTCGGCCACCCGGGTCCACGACGGCCCGCCGAAGACCGAGGGCCAGTTGTTCGGCGGCTCGGCACCGTCCGGGCTGCGGCCGTCGCGGAACAGGTACCGCGCCCGCTCCGGGGAGCCCGGGGCCGCGGCCAGCGCCGCCCGGAACCACTCGTGCTGGTGGGAGCTGTGGTTGGGCACCAGGTCGACGGTCACCCGGATGCCGGCGGCGTGCGCCTCGGCCAGCAGGGCGTCGAACTCGGCGAGGTCCCCGAAGGTCGGCTCCACGTCGCGGGGGTCGGCCACGTCGTACCCGTGGTCGGCCATCGGCGAGGGGTAGAACGGCGTGATCCACAGGGCGTCGACGCCGAGCTCCACCAGGTGCGGCAAGTGCGCCCGGATGCCGGCGAGGTCGCCGACGCCGTCGCCGTTCCCGTCGGCGAAGCTGCGGATGTAGACCTGGTAGAAGACCGCGTCCCGCCACCAGTCGGGGCCGGTCGAGCGGGCAGCGGGCAGGGATCGGTCCGGGTCCACCGGGCTCCTCGGGGTCGTGCGGGTGTCCGGCCCCGTCCAGAGGCTCGCCGCGAGCGTGCGAGCGGTGCGGAGGACGGGGTCCTTGTTCAGCGGTTCTGCATGCTGTGGGCGGCCATCTCCAGGTAACCCCACAGCGTCGCGTCGTGCTCGGCGGAGAGCTCCAGGGAGTCCACGGCGTCGCGCATGTGGGCCAGCCAGGCGTCGCGCTCGGCGGGGCCGATCGCGAACGGCGCGTGCCGCATGCGCAGCCGGGGGTGGCCGCGCTGCTCGGAGTAGGTCGTCGGACCGCCCCAGTACTGCTCCAGGAACCCGCGCAGCCGGGTCTCCGCGCCCTCCCAGTCGTCCTGCGGGTAGAGCGGGGCCAGCACCGGGTCGGTGCGCACCCCGGCGTAGAAGCGGGCCACCAGCCGCCGGAAGGTCGGCTCGCCACCGACCTCGTCGTAGAACGTCCGGGCCGAGGGCAGGGACCGGCTGGGCTGGCTCATGACACCGATCGTCCCGCAGGCCCGGCGCCCGCTGCCACGTGACCCTGCGTACGTCGGTAGGCCAGCAGCGGCGGGACGACGGCGACCACGCCCACCGCGCCGAGCAGCGCCCACACCCCGGCGGCCGGCAGCCCCTCGGCCGCCAGCCCCGCGACGAGCACCCCGAGCCCCTGGACGCCGTACAGCCCGCTGGCCGCCACCCCGAAGGCGCGGCCGCGGTAGGCGGCCGGCACGGCCTGGACGAAGGCGACGTTGAGCGGGATGACCCACGCCGCGCCGAGTCCCGCCACGAACGTGAGCGCGACGACCACCGCGTAGACCCCGCGGCCCGGACCGGCCCACGCGGCGACGAGCCCGGCGGCCACGACGGGCACCAGGGACAGCAGCACCAGGGCCGGCACCAGCCGCTCGCGACGGTCCTGGGTGATCGTGCGGGCCACCAGCAGCCCGCCGATGGTGACGCCCAGCGGGTTGGCCGCCAGCAGCAGGCCGACCTGGGTGGCGCCCTCGCCCAGTCCGTCGACGAAGGGCGCCACGATGCCCTCGGGGGCGTTGGCGAACAGGGTGCCGACCCAGGTGAGCGCGATGATCGCCCGCAGCCGAGGGGCGCGGGCGATCAGCCGCAGCCCCTCGCCGGTACCCCGCCACACCGATCGCGTGGCGCCGTCCTGACCGTCGTCGGGAGCCGGGCGCGGCTGCAGCCGGGCGCGCAGCCAGCAGGCCGACGCGACGAAGGTGGCGGCGTCGAGCAGCAGCACCGCCGAGGGGCTCAGCAGTGCCACCAGGATCCCGCCGAGCAGGAACCCGGTCATCTGGGCCACCTGCGAGCCGATGTTGGTCAGCGACGTGGCCACCGCGTACCGGTCGCCGTCGAGCACGTCGGCCATGAGCGCCGAGCGGGCCGACTCGAACGGTGGTGCGCACAGCGCGACGAGGAGCAGCAGGGCCAGCAGCACACCGAGCGGGGTGCCGGGGATCGCCATCCCCGCGACCAGCAGCGCCCGGACGACGTCGGTGGCGATGAGCACCCGGTGGCGGGGCAGCCGGTCGGCCAGGGTCGACAGCAGCGGCCCACCGACCAGCCACGGCAGGTAGCTGATGGCGAAGGTGATCGCCGAGAGCAGGGGGGAGGAGGTGCGCTGGTAGACCAGGACGGTCAGCGCGACGCGGGCGAGCTCGTCGCCGATGGTCGACAGCAGGTAGCTGCCGGCGAGCGGCCGGAACTCCCGCACGGCGAAGACCTCACGGAAGGTCGCCGGGCGGTTCCGCGCGTCGCCGGCCGGGCGCGGGCCCGCCGGCGCACCCCCGCTCAGCGGACCCCTGACCCGGTGCCGGACGCCGCGCTGAGCAGCGGCAGCGGGGTGCGGATGCCCTCTGCCACGAACCGCTCCTTCAGCCGCATGCGCAGTTCGCGGCCGACCCGCCACTGGTCGGCGTTGGTGCTGCGGACCTGCAGTCGCATGAAGACGCCCTCCGAGGTGATCTGCTCGACGCCGAGGGACTCCGGCGCCGCCAGCAGCGCGGGCACCCACTCCTCCTCGGCGTACATCTCGTCGGCCACCTCCTGCATGATCGTCCGACACCGCTCCAGGTCGGTGTCGTGGGCGACCGGCATGTCGATGACCACCTGCGCGTAACCCTGGCTCTTGTTGCCCACCCGCAGGATCTCGCCGTTGCGGGCGTACCAGACCACGCCGTTCACGTCGCGCAGCCGGGTGATGCGCAGGCCGACCGCCTCGACGGTGCCGCTGGCCTCACCCAGGTCGACGACGTCGCCGACCCCGTACTGGTCCTCCAGGATGATGCCGATCCCGGCGATGAAGTCCTTCACCAGGTTCTGCGCTCCGAAGCCCAGGGCGACGCCCACCACGCCGGCGCTGGCCAGGATCGGCGCCAGGTTGATGCCGAGCTCGCCGAGCACGAGCACCACGGCGATGCCGAGCACTCCGATCGAGGCGAAGGAGCGCAGCGCCGAGCCGATGGCCTCGGCCCGCTGCGTGCGGCGGGCGGCGAGCTGGTCGAGGGCGTCGCCCTGTGCGGTGGCGCGAGCGCGCCGTCCCCGCAGGATCGAGGGGACGGCGCCGGTGGCGGTGCGCTCGGTCAGCCGGCGGATGGCGCGGTGGGCCAGGTACCGGACCAGCGTGGCGAGCACGACGATCAGCAGGATCTTCGCCGGCTTGGCGATCAGGGCCTGCGCGTTCTCGGCCAGCCAGTCCATCCCGAACCAGTCGTAGACCTGCTGGCAGAGCCAGTAGTCGGCGCAGTCGGGGACGGACCCGGCCAGGCCGTCGTCGGCAGCAGCGAGTACGGACGGTGAAGCAGTCATCACGGAAATACTCTCAGGTTCGGCGCCCGGAAGGGGATCTCTTCCCGGCCCGTCACGGCGCCGGTCACGCCGGTGCGAGGCCTCGGGGCCACGGTCCGATACCGGACCGGGCACGAACGGGTAAAGGGTCCGGTCGGCGTGTTGACGTGTCTCGGACGACGACCTAGCGTCCGCCGCCGACCATCCGTCGGGGACGCGGTCGACACACGCCCCGACATGCAACAGCTCCTGGAGGACCAGTGCGTCGTACCGTGATCAGCCTCACCCTCGCCGGCGCCATGGCGCTGGCCGCGTGTGGAGGCGGGGACGAGGAGTCCGGCAGCGGGGGCGGCGGTGGCGAGGGCGGCGGCCTGACCTCCATCCGCGTGGGCGCGATCCCGATCGTCGACGTCGCCCCGCTCTACCTCGGCATCCAGCAGGGCATCTTCGAGGACGCCGGCCTGGAGGTGGAGCCCTTCCTCGCCCAGGGCGGCGCGGCGATCGTGCCGGCGGTCGTGAACGGTGAGGCGCAGTTCGGCTTCTCCAACATCACCAGCCTGCTGCAGGCCACGGGGCGCGGTGTCCCGCTGGCGCTGGTCGCCGCGGGCCCGGGTGCCACCGGCAACCTCGAGGACGACTTCGCCGCCGTCGTCGTCCCGGCCGACAGCCCCGTCCAGAGCGCCGCCGACCTGCCCGGCCTGCGGGTGGCGATCAACTCGATCAACAACATCAGCGACACCGTCGTCCGCGAGAGCGTCCGGCAGGCCGGCGGCGACCCGACCACCATCGAGTTCGTCGAGATCCCCTTCCCCGACATGGTGGCCGCGGTCAGCACCGGGCAGGTCGACGCCGCGTTCGCCGTCGAGCCGACGGCGACCGCCGGCGAGGCCGCGGGCCTGCGCCGGGTCTCGTTCCCCTACGTCGAGACCGACGACGACCTGACGGTGGCCGGGTACTTCACCTCCGACCAGTACGCGGCGGAGAACCCCGACGTCGTCGAGTCCTTCACCGAGGCGATGGTCGAGGCCCAGGAGTACGCCCAGGCCAACCCCGACCAGGTCCGCGCCGTGCTCGGCGAGTACACCCAGATCTCGCCGGAGATCGCCCAGGAGCTGACGCTGCCCACCTTCCAGAGCGAGATCAACCGCGAGTCGGTCGAGCTGCTGCTCCAGCTGGGTGAGCAGGACGGGATCATCGAGGGCGAGGTCGAGCTGGACCAGCTCTACTTCGAGAACTGAGAAAGGACCCCCTGCCCCCCGCCGCTCGCGAGCTCGCGGCGGGGCCCTGCAGGGGGGCCAGGAGCCGAGGGGTGACCCCCTGCCCGCCGCCGCTCGCGAGCTCGCGGCGGGTCCCTGCAGGGGGCCAGGAGCCGAGGGGTGACCCCCTGCCCCCCGCCACTCGCGAGTTGGCGGCGGGTCCCTGCAGGGGGCCAGGAGCCGAGGGGTGACCCCCTGCCCGCCGCCACTTGCGAGCTGGCGGCGGGGCCCTGCAGGGGGCCAGGAGCCGAGGGGTGACCCCCTGCCCGCCGCCGCTCGCGAGCTGGCGGCGGGACCCTGCAGGGGGCCGACGCCGGGCCCCGTGCCCCTCCTCGGCGGAGGGGCACGGGGCCCGGTGCGTTCAGGCGGTCAGGCCGGTGTGGGCGGCGAGGAACGCCAGCTGGTCGGCGGCCAGCCCGACGGTGCGGCTGACCGCGCGGGCGCCGTGGCCCACCTCGGTCTCCCGGCGCAGCAGGACCGGCGCCGGCGCGGTGGTCGCGTGCTGCAGCGCCGCGGCGAGCTTGCGGGCGTGCAGCGGGTCGACCCGGGTGTCGGACTCGAACGTCGTGAACAGCACCGCCGGGTAGGCGGTGCCCTCGGTCACCCGGTGGTAGGGCGAGTACCCCAACAGCCAGCCGAGCTCGGTCGGGTCCTCGGCGGTGCCGTACTCGTCGTTCCAGGTGCGGCCCAGGCCGAAGCGCTCGTACCGGACCATGTCCAGCAGCGGCGCGCTGCAGACGACGGCGGCGACCAGGTCGGGCCGCTGGGTGAGGGTGGCGCCGACCAGCAGGCCGCCGTTGGACCCGCCCATCACCGCCAGCTGCCCGGGTGTCGTCCAGCCCTGCGCGACGAGGTGCTCACCGGCGGCGGCGAAGTCGTCGAACACGTTCTGCTTCCGCTCCCGCATGCCGGCCCGGTGCCACTCCTCGCCGTGCTCGGAGCCGCCGCGCAGGTTCGCCACGGCCCACACGCCCCCGGCGGCCACCCACGCCAGCGCCTGCGCGGTGTAGGCGGGGGTGAGGGAGACGTTGAAGCCGCCGTAGCCGTACAGCACGGCCGGACGCGGCGTGTCGGGGGTGCCGTTCCCGGAGAGCACGAACAGGTGCACCGACGTCCCGTCGGCCGAGGTCGCGTGCGTCTCCACGACCCGCACCGGTGGCACCTCACCGGCCACCGGCGCCTGCTCCCAGCCGGTCAGGGCCGACGGCTCGGCGGTGTCCCAGCGCAGCACCGACGGCGGGGTGGCGTAGTCGGTGAAGCCCACCCACGCGGTGCTGCCGCCCTCCGGCGGCGCGCTCACCCCCGAGACGCTGCCCGGGCGCAGGTCGGACACCTCGGCCACCCGGCCGGAGCCGTCCCCGGCCCACACCGACAGCCGGTCTGTGGCGTCGACCGAGTGCACGGCGAGCACCTGCAGGCCGCCGTCCGGGCCGTCGACGAGGGCGACGTCGGTGAGGACGCCGTCCTCCTGCTGCGGGACGACGTCGTGCCAGGCCTCCGGGGCCCAGGACGACGGGTCGGCCGGGTCGGCGACCGCCAGCCGCCAGCGCGGGGTGCTGCGGTCCGACATCAGCCACAGCCGGCCGTCGCGGGCCACCCAGGCGGCGGTCTGGGCGTCGACGCCGACCTGGAGCTCGCGCAGGGTGGGCGGGTTCCCGGAGGCCTCGAGGTCGGCCAGCCACACGTCGTCCCGGGGCGCGGTGCCCACCGAGGCCGAGACGACCAGCCACCGGCCGTCCCGGCTGGTGTGCGCCCCGAAGTAGGTGGAGGGGTCGCTGCCCTCACCGTGCACCAGGACGTCGCCGTCCGGGTCGGCGCCCACCCGGTGGCGCCACACCCGCCGGTGGAACTGCTCCTCGCCGGCCGGCACGAGCTCGGGCGCCAGCCGGCGGACGTAGAACAGCTCCTCGCCGCCGGGCAGCCAGGCGACGGGGGAGTAGCGGCAGCGGTCGACCGGGCCGTCGAGCTGCTCGCCGGTGGCGACGTCCAGCACGTACAGCCGGGACTCCTCGTCGCCGCCGGTGGACAGCTGGTAGGCCAGCCGATCGCCCTCCCAGGACGGGGCCCAGGCGTCGAGGGTGGTGGTGCCGGAGGGGTCGACGGCCATGGGGTCCAGCAGCACCCGCTCGGTCCCGTCCGGCTCGCGGACCCGGAGGACGGCGTGCTCCTGGCCGGGGTCGCGGCGGGTGGAGAAGGCGCGGCCGGCCCGCCACACGGGGACGCCGACGGCGCCGGCGTGCACGAGCTGCTCCAGGCGGGCGGCGAACCGGTCGCGCAGCGGCAGCGCGGACAGGACCTCGGCGGTCAGGGCGTCCTGGGCCTGGGTCCACTCGACCGTCCGCGGGTCGGCCGCGTCCTCCAGCCAGCGGTACGGATCGGCCACGGGGTGACCGTGCAGGTGCTCGACGAGGTCGAGCCGGGGGGCATCGGGATAGCGCACCCGCGCCACGGTAACGACGCCGCCGTCGGTTCCCGAGAGCGCGCAGGCCCCCCTGCAGGCCAGAATGGGGGCGCCCACGGGTCGCACTGCACCCGGCGCGCGGCCCCGGGCGCTCGGAGGTGCCCCGTGCCGCGTCCTCACCACGGGTCGTCCGCAGGCCATCCAGGTCCGCGGCGCGACCCCCACTCCCCGCCGTCGCCGGCCCCCCCGCGGGTCACCAGCGCCGCCACCCTCCTGCTCAACGCCACGTACGAGCCGCTGTGCGTCGTCTCCAGCCGCCGCGCCATCGTGCTGGTGCTGGCGGAGAAGGCGGTGTCGGTGGACTGCGCGCAGGAGGAGGTGCACTCGGAGTCGGTGACCCTGCCGGTGCCCGTCGTGGTGCGGCTGACCCGCTACGTGCGGGTGCCCTACCCGGCGCAGGTGCCGCTGTCCCGGCGGGCGGTGTTCACCCGCGACGGGTCCATCTGCGTCTACTGCGGGAGCTCGGCGACGAGCATCGACCACGTCGTCCCCCGCAGCCGCGGGGGGACCCACACCTGGGACAACGTCGTCGCCGCGTGCCGTCGCTGCAACCACACCAAGGCCGACCGGTCGCTGGCCGAGCTGGGGTGGAAGCTGCCGAACCCGCCGCGCACGCCCAGCGGGGCGGCCTGGCGGCTGCTCGGTGCCCGCGCCGTCGACCCCCGCTGGCGGGAGTGGCTCGGCGTGCCCGAGAGCGTCAGTGCATGAGAGGCCCCCTGCCCCCCGCCTCTCGTCGCAGGACCCCGTCTTCCCCACCCCTCGCGAGTTCGGGGCGGTGCCCGGGACGGGGCCGGGCGGGGTCGTGAGGAGGCCCGCATGACCTCACCTGCGACCGCGCGGCGGCTGTGGGCGCTGGGGGAGCCGTACCACGCGCTCACCTACTTCGCCGACGAGTGCCGGTCGGCCGCCGAGGCGGCCGGCCTGCACGGCTTCTGGTCGACCTACTTCGCGATGCGCGCCGCCCCGCTCGGCCCGGTCGGCCCCGAGGTGGTGACGGCGACCTTCTACAACTTCGCGCCGTCGTTCGTGGCCCGTCGGGTGCCCGCCGTCTGGGCGGCGGTGTCGCCGGCGACCGCGCTGGCAGCCCGGCTGGCCGGGGTGGACGCCGCGGTGCGACGGGTGCTCGGCACCGGCTGGCCGGGCTCCGCGGAGGCGGCGGAGCTGGCCGGCCTGCTCGCCGTCGCGGCGGCGGGGGTCGACCTGCCCGGCCGCCCGCTCGCCGCGGCCAACGCCGGGCTGCCGGTGCCCGAGGAGCCGCACCTGGCGGTGTGGCAGGCGCTCACCACGCTGCGGGAGCACCGCGGGGACGGGCACAACGGTGCGCTGCTGCAACGGGGCATCTCCGGCGTGGGCGCCAACGTCCTGGCCGCCGCCGCGGGCCGCACGGAGAAGGAGTGGCTCATGCGCGCCCGCGGCTGGGACGGCGACGCATGGGGCGCCGCCGTCGAGGACCTCTCCCGCCGCGGCTGGCTGGCCGGGGCGGAGCTCACCGCCGAGGGCGCCGCGATCGTCGCCGCGGTGGAGGCCGACACCGACCGGCTGGCCCTGGGCCCCTGGCAGGAACTGGGCGACGCCCGCTGCGACCGGCTGGCGGGGTTGCTGGGACCCGTGCGCCGCGCCGTCCTGGCCGCGGGGCTGTGGCCCGAGCGCAACCCGATCGGCGTCCCCGACCCCGACTGAAGAAGGACCCCCGTGCCCCCCTCCGCTCGCAGGCTCGCGGCGGGTCCCTGCACGGGGGCCGTCAGGTGACGCGGGCGCGCTCGGTGGGGTAGCCCTCGTGGACGCCGGTGGCCAGGACCTTGCGGAACCGGTCCATCGCGTCCCACACGTCGACGAAACGGGTGTAGAGCGGGGCAGGGCCCAGCCGCACCCGGTCCGGCGTCCGGAAGTCGGGCACCACGCCGCGGTCGACGAGGGCCTGCGTCAGCTGCCAGGCCCGCGGGTGGGCGAGCGTGACGTGCGAGCCGCGCCGGGCGGGGTCGCGCGGCGAGGCCAGCGCCACCCCGTGCGGTACCAGCCAGGCGTCCGCCAGCGCCACCATCAGCTCGCCCAGCGCCCGCCCCTTGGCCGCCAGCCGCTCCACCCCGGCCTCGGCGACCAGCCGCGCGCCCACCTCGACAGCGGCCATGGCCAGCACCGGCGGCGTCCCGACGCCGAACCGCTCGATGCCCGGCACGGGGTCGTAGGCCGGGCCCATCGCGAACTGGTCCCGCTGGCCGAACCACCCCCAGATCGGCTGGTGCAGCTGCTCCTGCAGCTGTGCGCGCACGTACAGGAACGCCGGGGCTCCCGGCCCGCCGTTGAGGTACTTGTAGGTGCAGCCGACGGCGAGGTCGGCCCCGTTCCCGGCGAGGTCCACCGGCACCGCCCCGGCCGCGTGGGAGAGGTCCCAGAGCACCAGCGCTCCGACGTCGCGGGCGGCGGCCGTGACGGCGGCTACGTCGGCCAGCGCCCCGGAGCGGTAGGCGACCGCGGAGAGGACGACGACGGCCACCCGCTCGTCGAGCGCCGCGGCCAGCACCGCCGGGTCCAGCCCCTCGTCGACGTCGGCGGGTACCTCGCGCACCGTCATCCCGCGGGCGGCCGCGACCCCGGCGACGATGTAGCGGTCGGTGGGGAAGTCGTCGGCGCAGCAGACCAGCACGTCGCGGCCCGGGCGCGCGTCGGCCGCCGCGACCAGCAGCTTGTAGAGGTCCACCGACGTCGAGTCGCCGACCAGCACCTCACCGGGGCGCGCTCCCAGCACCCCCTCGGCGAGCAGGTCGCCGATCCGGGTCGCGGTGCCGATCCAGGACGACCACGAGCCGACCAGCCCGCGGGCCCACTCGTCCTCCACGACCCGCGCCAGGGCGGCCGGCGTCTCCCGGGGCATCCGCCCGAGCGAGTTGCCGTCGAGGTAGAGGACGTCGTCGTCGGTGCCGGCGAACCGGGCGCGGAAGGCGGCCAGCGGGTCGGCGGCGTCGCGGTGCTCGGCGGCGGCGCGGGAGAGGTCCACGCCGTCCTGTCTACCGGGCCGGCGTCTCCACCGGTCCGATCGTCGCTAGCGTCGGCACCGTGACGCCGGGAACGCAGCTGCACGACCTGACCGCGCTCGAGCAGGCCGCCGCCGTCCGGGCCCGGGAGGCGAGCCCCACTGAGCTGGTCGAGCACGCGCTCCGCCGCATCGAGGCGCTCGACCCGGGCCTGGGGGCGTTCCTCACCGTGACCCCCGAGCGCGCGCTCACGGCGGCCCGCCGGGCCGAGCAGCGGCTCCGCCACGGCGGGGACCTGCCACCGCTGCTCGGCGTCCCGACGGCGATCAAGGACCTCAACAACACCGCCGGCGTCCGGACGACGTTCGGGTCCGCGCTGTTCGCCGACAACGTGGCGACCGTCGACGACCACGTGGTCACCGCCCTGGCCGCCGCCGGGACCATCAGCGTCGGCAAGACCAACACGCCGGAGTTCGGCTTCCCCTGCTACACCGACAACGTCCTCGTCGGCCCGGCGCGCTGTCCCTGGGACCGCACGCGGCTGGCGGGGGGTTCCAGCGGCGGCGCGGCGGTGGCGGTGGCCGCCGGGATGCTCCCGTTCGCGCAGGGCAGTGACGGCGGCGGGTCCATCCGCATCCCGGCCGGCATCAACGGGCTGTTCGGCATCAAGCCCAGCCGGGGTCGGGTCAGCAACGCCCCGCTCGGCGGCGACGTCACCGGGTTCGGCACCAACGGGCCGATCGCGCGCAGCGTGCGCGACGCCGCGGCGATGCTCGACGCGATGGCCGGCCCGGTGCCCGGCGACGCCACCTGGGCGCCGCCGCCCCCGCCCGGGGAGACCTTCCTCGGCTACGCCGACCGGCCGGTGGGGCGCCTGCGTATCGGCCGGCACCTGGAGTCGCCGATGCCTGGCGTCTCCCTCGAGCCGGAGGTGCGGGCGGCGTTCGACGACGCCTCGCGGCTGCTGGAGGACCTCGGCCACGACGTCGAGGACGTCCCCGGCGGCCTGCTCGGCCCGGAGGTGCTGGCCGCCTTCGAACGCGCGTGGACGCTCTCGGCGACCCTGCTGCCGGTGCCGGCCGAGCGGGTGGGGGAGCTGCGCCCGCTCACCCGGGAGCTGCGCGCCCGCGGGCTGGCGCTGTCCGCGCAGTCGGCGATGGAGGCGCTGACCGCGCTGCGGTTGTTCTCCCGGCGCTTCATCCAGGCCACCCGCTCCTTCGACGTCCTGCTGGCGCCGGTCGCCACGATGACGCCCCGGCCGCTGGGCTGGTTCGACGCCGACGGTGACGGCACCGCGGACTTCGAGCGGCAGAAGCGCTACGCGGCGTTCACCGCGGTGTTCAACGTTACGGGGCAGCCCGCGGCGAGCGTTCCGCTGCACTGGACCGCCGAGGGTCTGCCGGTCGGCACCATGCTCGTCGGCCGGCCCGCCGACGAGGCGACGCTCATCGCCCTGTCGGCGCAGCTGGAGGTGGCGCGGCCCTGGGCGGGACGCCACCCGGCGGGGTGGGACTGACCACGAGCGGCCGGGACGCTGACGGTAGGTTGGGGCCCGTGACCGTCGTCGAGACCCTCCTCGTCTACGTGGGTGCCCCACTGGCCGTGATCGCCCTCCTGGCGCTGCTGACCCTGCTCCCGGGAGCGCGCAACCGCAGGGCCCGCTACAAGTCGGGGCAGCCCTGGGAGCACGAGCCGATCTGGTGGGAGCCGCACACCGCCTCCGGCGGGCACGGGTCCGGGCACGACGGCTCGCACGCCCTGACCGCCGGGACGCCGGCCTCGGCCCGCCCCTACGGCGGCGCCCGCGGGACGTGGTGACGGCCATGACCCCCCGCACCCGCACCGAGAACGCCCCCGGAGGCCTGCGATGACCCGCGCGCTGGAAGTCACGTCGCACGACACGGCGACGTCCGCCGGCACCGCGTCCACCCGCGTCGACGAGGGTCAGGCGCTGGACTCGGTCTTCAGCTACCGGGAGCTGCTGCGCCTGGACGAGGCGCTGACCATGTCCTCCCGGGAGACCGGGCTGCGGTTCACCCTCTACATCGGTGACCTCGGCGCGCAGACGCGGCGCCGCGCCGAGGAGCTGTTCGAGCACTCCGGCGGCCACCTGACCGAGTCCGTGCTGCTGGCGGTCTCGCCCGGGCAGCGCGTCGTCGAGGTCGTCGTCGGCGCGGCCGCGTCCCGGCGGCTGCCCGACCGCGCCTGCGCGCTGGCCGTGCTGTCGATGACCAACTCGTTCGCCTCCGGCGACCTGGTGGGCGGCATCGTCAACGGGCTGCGGCAGCTGTCGGACCAGGCCGGGCACCCCCGGAACCTGCGCATCCACTGAACCCAGCACCCCCTCCCGCAGGGGGCGCACGCGCGAGGCCCAGGACCCGCCGGGTCCTGGGCCTCGCGCGGTCGTAGGGCTCAGTCCTTCGCGGCGGCGTCCCGCTCGCGGGCCCGCAGGGCCCGGGCGATGCCGTCCCGGCCCTCGGCGACCAGGCGCCGCAGCGGGGCGGGGTGGTCGTCCCCGGCCAGCCAGGCGTCCGCGGCCTGCACCGTGCGCAGCTCGACCACCGGTGGGAACAGGTACTGCACCGCGTTCTTGGCGATCTCGCCGGGACGGCGGTCCCACAGCGGGCGGATGTCGGTGAAGTAGCGGTCCACGTACCCGGCGGTCAGCTGCCGCTGGGCCGGGTGCCAGAAGCCCTGCAGCATCGCCTCGTGCACGGCGTTGGGGATCGAGTCGTCGGTGAAGGCCCGCTGCCACGTCTCCGCCTTCGACTGCGCCGTCGGCCGCAGCGCCCGCGCCGTCGCGGCCCGCCGCGCGCCGGTGGCGGTCGCGTCGCGGGCCTCCTCGGCCTCGATCTCCGCGTCACCGGCCCCGCCGATGGCGACGAGCCCGTGCAGGAACGCCCAGCGGGCGTCGGCGTCCACCGGCAGGCCCTCGACCACGTGCGAGCCGTCGAGCAGGCGGCGCAGGAAGGTGGCGTGCGCCTCGGTGCGGGCCGCCCCGGCGAGGGTCCGCGACCACTGCAGCTGGGTGTCACTGCCGGGCTGGGCCGACTCGAGCGCCGCCAGTGCCTTGTCGGCCAGGGCCTGCCAGCCCGTCTCGGCCCAGCGCGGATCGGTGTAGCTCGCCAGCGCGGTGTGCACGCGGGTCAGCAGGGACTGCACGACGCTGATCTCGGTCTCGGCGTCCACGCCGGCCAGCACCAGGGCCACCCAGTCGCGGGCCGGCAACTCGGCGTCCCGGGTCATGTCCCAGGCCGCCGACCAGCACAGCGCGCGGGCCAGGGGGTCGGGGATGGTGCCGATGGCCGACCGGAGCGTGGCCAGCGACCGCTCGTCGAGCCGGAGCTTGGCGTAGGTCAGGTCGTCGTCGTTGACCAGCACGAGGTCCGCCGCCGGGTGCCCCACCAGCTCGGGCACCTCGGTGCGCTCGCCGTCGACGTCCAGCTCCACCCGCGTGGTGCGGGTCAGCCCGTCGGGACCGGCGTCGTAGAGACCCACGGCCAGACGGTGGCGGCGCAGCACCGGGTGCTCGGGCACCGCGCTCTGCTCGATCGCGAAGCCGGCGTACCGGCCATCGTCGGTGAGCTCGTGGACCGGCCGCAGGGTGTTGACCTGGCTGGTCTGCAGCCACTGCTCGGCCCACGCCGAGAGGTCCCGGCCGGTGGCCTCCGACAGCGGGTCGAGCAGGTCGGCGAGGGTGGTGTTGCCGTACTCGTGGGTGCGGAAGTAGCGCTGCACGCCGCGGAGGAACTCCTCGCGGCCGACGTAGGCCACCAGCTGCTTGAGCACCGAGGCGCCCTTGGCGTAGGTGATGCCGTCGAAGTTCACCTCGACCGCGGCGACGTCGACCATGTCGGCGGCGATCGGGTGGGTGGAGGGCAGCTGGTCCTGCGCGTAGGCCCACGCCTTCTCGGTGTTGGCGAACGTCGTCCAGGCGGTCGTGTACTCGGTCGCCTCGGCCTGGCACAGCGTGGAGATGTAGGTGGCGAAGGACTCGTTGAGCCACAGGTCGTCCCACCAGCGCATGGTGACCAGGTCGCCGAACCACATGTGGGCCAGCTCGTGCAGCACCGTCTCCGCGCGCCGCTCGTAGCGGGCCCGGGTGGCCTTGGACCGGAAGACGTAGTCCTCGAGGATGGTGACGGCGCCGGCGTTCTCCATCGCCCCGGCGTTGAACTCCGGCACGAACAGCTGGTCGTACTTGTCGAACGGGTACGGGTAGTCGAAGACCCGGTGGTAGAAGTCGAAGCCCTGCTTGGTGACCCGGAACAGCTCCTCCGGGTCGAGGTGCTGTGCCAGCGAGGCCCGGCAGTACAGCCCCATGGGGATGCCGTCGTGGGAGTCGGTGACCTTCGCGTACGGCCCGGCGATGAGCGCCAGCAGGTAGGTGGACAGCCGCTTCGTCGGCGCGAAGTGCACCAGCTGCGAGCCGGCCGGCCCGGCCTCGATCGTGCGCTCACCGGTGTTGGAGACGACCTGCCAGTCGAACGGCGCGGTGACGTGCACCGTGTAGGTGCCCTTGAGGTCGGGCTGGTCGAAGCAGGCGAACACGCGCTTGGCCTCGGCCGGCTCGAAGTGCGTGTAGAGGTAGACCTGCCCGTCCTCGGGATCGACGAAGCGGTGCAGGCCCTCCCCGGAGTTGGAGTACCGGCAGTCGGCCTCGATGACGAGCGTGTTCTCCGCGGCCAGCCCGGGCAGCGGCAGGCCGCCCTCCTCGGTGTAGGTGGCGACGTCGAGCTCGGCGCCGTTGAGGGTCGCCGAGCGCACCCGCTCGGCGACCAGGTCGATGAAGGTGGCGGCACCGGGCTCGCGGCAGGTGAACCGCACGGTCGTCGTCAACCCGAACGTGTGCTCACCGGGGCGCCCGGCGCCGTCGGTCAGGTCGAACTGGACGTCGTAGCTGTCCACCGCCAGCAGCTGGGCGCGGCGGGCGGCGTCATCGCGGGTCAGGTTGGGTACGGCCACGCACGGCAGCTTCCCACGGAGGGCCGACGGCGCCTCTCGGACGACGGGGCGCCGCCGCCCCATCGAGGGGGAACAACCACCGCACCGTCGGACTTGACGACGGCAGGACGGCCACCCGGCGCACACGAGCGCCAGCGAGGAGGACACATGACCGAGGCAGTGCAGAGCGCCCCCGTGACAGCGCGCGTGGACTTCTGGTTCGACCCGCTGTGCCCGTGGGCCTGGCTGACCAGCCGCTGGGTCCTGGAGGCGGCGAAGGTCCGCGACATCGACCTGCACTGGCACGTCATGTCCCTGGCCGTGCTCAACCGCGGCCGCGACCTGCCGGCGGAGTACCAGGAGATGATGACCAAGGCGATCGGCCCGGTGCGGGTCGCGATCGCCGCCGCCCAGCAGCACGGCGACGAGGTCCTCGGCGACCTATACACGGCGATGGGGACGCTGCGCCACCACGAGGGCGTGGAGCTCGACGAGCTGATCGCCCCGGCGCTGGAGCGGGTCGGCCTGCCCGCGTCCCTGGCCGAGGCCGCCACCTCCACCGAGTACGACGAGGCCCTCGAGAAGAGCCACCACGAGGGCATGGACCCGGTCGGGGACGACGTCGGCACGCCGGTCATGCACATCGACGGCGTCGCCTTCTTCGGCCCGGTCATCAGCAAGGTGCCGACCGGGGAGGACGCCGGGAAGGCGTTCGACGGCGCGGTCCTCCTGGCCAACCTGCCCGACTTCTGGGAGCTCAAGCGGACCCGCCTGTCGGGCCCCGACATGGACTCCGTCCCCGCCGACGCGCTGGCGCTCACCCGCCGCGGCTGATCCACCCCCGAGGGGCAGAAATGGCCATTTCTGCCCCTCGGGCGGGGTGCGGCATCCTCAGGGGGTGCCGCACCCCGTCCGCCAGCGCATCCTGATCACCGGCGCGAGCTCCGGCCTCGGCGAGGGCATGGCCCGCCGGTTCGCACGGATGGGCCGCGACCTGGCCCTGGCCGCCCGCCGCACCGACCGGCTCGAGGCCCTCCGCGACGAGCTGCTCGCCGCCCACCCCGGCATCCGGGTGGTCACCGCCGCGCTCGACGTCGACGACGCCGCCGCGGTCGAGAAGGTGGTCCCGGAGCTCGCCGGGAAGCTCGGCGGCATCGACCGGTTCGTCGCCAACGCCGGCATCGGCAAGGGCGCCCCGGTCGGCACCGGCTCCGCGTGGGCCAACCGGGCCACCCTGTTCACCAACGTGCTCGGCACCCACGCCCAGTGCGAGGCGGCCGTCGAGCTGTTCCGCGCCCGGGGCAGCGGCCACCTCGTGGTGGTCTCCTCGGTCGCCTCGATCCGCGGCATGCGCGGCACCCGGACGGCGTACGGCGCCAGCAAGGCCGCGCTCAACGCCCTCGCCGAGCGGATCCGGTCGGACCTGCTGGGCACCGGCATCCGGGTGACCACGGTGCTGCCCGGCTTCATCGCCACCGACATCAACGTCGGCCGTCGCGGGCCGTTCACCGTGGACCTCGGCACCGGCGTCGACGCGCTCACCGCGGCCATCGAGCGGGAGCCGGTGCGCGCCTACGTCCCCGAGTGGCCGTGGCGGCCGGTGTCCGCGCTGCTGCGGGTGCTGCCGCTGCCCGTCGTCCGCCGGCTCGCCTGAGCAAGGACCTCCTCGCCCCCCGCCGCTCGCGAGCTCGCCGCGGGCCCCTGCGAGGAGGCCACCTCAGGTGCCCTTCGCAGGCTCAGGACCGGTTCTCCTGGCGGCGGTGCGCATCGTCTCTCCGTCGTAGGGGCCGTCGTCCAGCCGGCCGGACCGGACGGCCGCCAGCACCGCCAGCAGCTCCTCCCGCTGGGCACCCACGAACGCCGCGTCGACGACGGCGCCGTGTCCCGGGACCACCGGCCCGCGGGCCAGCGCGTGCAGCCGGCCCAGCGTGGCCGGCCACTCGGCGGGGAAGGCGTCCTCGAACGCCGGCGGCGCGCCCTGCTCCACGAGGTCCCCGGCGAAGACCACGGTCCCGTCGCGGCCGTCCTCGACCTCCACCACCAGGTCGTGCCCGGTGTGCCCGCGGCCGAGGAAGCGCAGCACCACCTCCCGCCCGCCGACGTCCAGCACCGCGACGTCGTCGACGAGGGCGTCCGGCGGGTCCAGCGGGGCGTGCCGCACCCGCTCGGCGGCGACGTCGTCGCCGGCGGCGCGCAGCTCGGCCACCCGCGCGGCGCGCTGCGCCTCCCCGGTGGCGAGGAGGTCCGCCGCGCAGCCACGCGAGCCCCACACCCTCGCCGGGCGGAACGCGGCGTTGCCGAAGCAGTGGTCGTAGTGGGCGTGGGTGTTCACCACCGTCCACGGGTGGCGCGTCACCCGGCGGACGGCGGCGACGAGGTCGGCCGCCTCACCGAGGTCCGAGCGGGTGTCGACCACCAGGCAGGCGTCCTCGCCGACGACCAGCCCGCAGTTGAGGTCCAGCGACGCGTGCCGCCGGACGAAGACGCCGTCGGCCACCTCGCGGAAGTGCAAGGACCCCGTCCTCCCCACCCTTCGCACGCTCAGGGCGGTACCCGGGACGGGGCCTACCAACAGATCCGCATCGGCCGGCCCCGCGCGTCCAGCGCGCCGTCCCCCACGCACGCGGCGCTGCCGGTGGCGAGCCGGGCGGCCGACCACGCGGCCGCGCAGGCGTCGAGGGCGTCGGTCAGGGGGACGCCGACTGGCGCCCCGGTGAGTGCGTCCTCCACGTCCATGACGTGGCACAGGGCCCGCACGCGCTGGACGGTGCCGCGCGCGGTCCCCTTGGCGTCGCGGACGGCGGTGCCGCCCCGGCCGTCGCCGCCGCCATCGCCTGCGCCGTCGCCTCCGCCGTCGGCCAGGGCGCGGAAGGCGAGCTCCGGGTGGACCTCGACCACGCGGGGGTCCGGTGGCTCGCCGAGGGCGTCGTCCAGGTCCCGGATGGCGGCGACCAACTGCCACGTCTGCGCCGAGGGCGCCCGCGCGCCGGCCGTGGCGGCCCGGCTCAGCTCGCGGGCGTGCGCGTAGTCGCGGGCGGCCAGCACCGCGCGGACCGGCGCGGGGAACACCGAGCCGGCCGCCCCTCGCCCGCGCAGCGCGTCGCGGGCGGCGACGTCGCAGGCGCGGGCACCGTCGTCGGACAGCCCGATCGGCATGTCGATGCCGACCACCTCGACGTCCGGCACGGCGAGGACGGTGGCGGCGTCCGGCAGCACCGAGAGGGTCACCGTCCGGCCCTCGAGCCGGGCGCCCACCCACTGCCCGCGCCAGCCGTCCACCCCCAGCACCGCCACCGCGGCAGCCTGACAGACTCGCCGCCATGCGCGTCTTCGTCGGCACCGACCACGCCGGGCTGGAGTTCAAGGAGCACCTCAAGGAGGCGCTCGCCGCGGCCGGGCACGAGCCGGTCGACTGCGGGGCGTACGAGTACGACGCCCAGGACGACTACCCGCCGTTCTGCTTCGAGGTCGGCGAGCGCACGGTCACCGAGCCGAGCAGCCTCGGCGTCGTCATCGGCGGCTCGGGCAACGGCGAGCAGATCGCGGCCAACAAGGTGCCGGGGGTGCGCGCCGCCCTGGTGTGGAACCGGTCGACGGCCGAGCTCGCCCGGCAGCACAACGACGCCAACGTGGTCTCCATCGGCGCCCGGCAGCACAGCGTCGAGGAGGCCACCGAGCTGGTGCTCCACTTCCTCGCCACGCCGTTCAGCGGCGACGAACGGCACTCCCGCCGGATCGGGCTGGTCACCGACTACGAGCAGAACCGGCACCGCCCCGCCGGCGGCCTGCCCACGCGCCAGGAGCCCGTCTGAGGTCCCGTCCCGGGCCGTTCAGAACTCGTCGGGGCACCAGGGGCTGACCGGCCAGCGGAACGACGTCGCCGCCTGGGTGACCGCGCCGGGGCTGACCTCGGTGACCCGGCCGGCCGCCTGGAGCGTGGCCAGCGAGGTGCCGCCGAGGTAGGCGGCGGCCAGCGCCTCCACGTCCACGACCAGGTCGGGGTCGCTGTCGGTCCGCGCGCAGAAGCCACCGGACGGGCCGGCGGTCAGTGCCCAGCGCCCGTCGTTCCACGGGCAGGAGCGGTCGCGGACCTCGAGGACGAGGTTGATCGGGGCGGTGTAGCGGCGGGCGGCCAGCGCGCGGCCGACGTCGACCAGCCGCACCCACAGCGCGTCCAGCGGCCGGGCGTGCAGCGCGCGAGGGTCGGCCAGCAGGTGGCGCAGCGGGTCGTCGTCCGACGCCATGGGGACCTTGACCGTCCGGACCAGGTCGATGGCGAACAGGAACTGCCAGAGCGCGGCGTAGGCGGGCGTGCCGGTGGCGCGGACCTCCTCGACGGTGAGGGTGCCGTCGGGTTCCCCGCCGTCGGTCCACGCGTCCTTGACCCGGTAGGCGGCGTAGCCGCTCACCGTGCCGTCGGGGTCGGTGTGCAGCAGGTACCGCCGCTCGGTCGCGCCGTGCCGCTGGGCGGGTTCGTCGCGCAGCGCGCGGTCCCACCAGACGTCGCCGCGGGCCAGGTTGCCCGGGACGAAGCGCCGCACCCGGTCGTACAGGGCGACGGCCGCGGCGCGGTACTCCTCGACCGGGACCAGGTCGACCCGGCCGGCGCCTGCGTCCACCCCCGGGCGCAGCCGCAGCCGCTGCGTCGCGCCGGACAGGTTGCCCCGCCAGGTGGCCGGTGCGTACCCGAACCGGCCGTAGATCGACGCCTCCGAGGCCCACAGCGCGGCCACCGCCTCGCGGCCCTGCTCGTGCAGCTCGGTCAGCTGGCGCCGCATGATCGCCCTCAGGACGCCCCGCCGGCGGTGGGTGGGGGAGACGGTCACCCAGGTGACGCCGGCACACGGGACGACGGCGCCCGGCACGGTCAGCTCACGGCTGTAGATGCCCGCCGTCGCCACCACCCGCTCGCCGTCCCACAGCCCCAGGGACCGGTCGAGCTCGGCGTGTTCGGGGACGGACTCGACGAAGGGGCCCGAGGCGTCCTCACCGAAGACGTGCAGCATGGCGCGGCTGAAGGCCGGCCACTCCTCGGGCGTGGCGGGGCGGAGGCCGGCGGCGGGATCGGTCACCCGAGCTGTCTACCCGGGCCCGCTGACAGCGCGCGAACCAGTTCACCCCCGTCGGACCCCGGTGCCAGCATCCGGCCATGGCCGCCACGCCGGACGACGTCCGCACCCTCGCCCTCGCGTTCCCCGAGACCACCGAGCGCCCGGCCTGGGACATGGCCTGCCTGCGGGTGCGGGACAAGGTCTTCGCCTCGATGCCACCCGACGAGAGCTGGGTGGCGATCCGGCTCGCCGAGGGGGAGAACCGGGCGCTGGCGGGTGAGCGGCCCGGCGTCTTCTCGGTGCCGCACCACTACCGCAACTCCTCGATGGTCGTCGTCGACCTGGCCGCGGTGGACCGGGCCGAGCTGGCCGAGCTGCTCACCGAGGCGTGGCGGCTGCGGGCCCCGGCCCGGCTGCGCGCCGCCTTCGACACGGCCGGGTCGCCGCCTTCGGGTGGGTCGTGAGTGGCCCCCTGCAGGGGCCCGCCGCGAGCCTGCGAGCGGTGGGGGGCAGGGGGTCCTTCGTCAGCTGCGCAGGTAGGCCAGGGTCGCCATCACCCGGCGGTGCTGGTCCTCGTCCTGGGTGAGGCCGAGCTTGGCGAAGATGCGCTGGGTGTGCTTCTCCACGGCGCCCTCCGTCACCACCAGCCGCCGGGCGATCGCGCTGTTGGAGTGCCCCTCGGCGATCAGGCCGAGCACCTCGCGCTCGCGCGGGGTGAGCCGGCGGACCGGGTCGTCGGCCCGGCGGCGGGCGAACAGCTGCGCGACCACCTGGGGGTCGAGCACCGTGCCGCCGGCGACGACGTCGGTCAACGCGGCGAGGAAGGAGTCGAGGTCGGTGACGCGGTCCTTGAGCAGGTAACCCACGCCGCCGCGGCCGTCGGCGAGCAGCTCGTCGGCGTAGGCCACCTCGACGTACTGGGAGAGCACGAGCACCGCCGTCCCGGGCACGGCGGCCCGGGCCTCGACGGCGGCCCGCAGCCCCTCGTCGGTGTGCGTGGGCGGCATCCGGACGTCGACCACGGCGACGTCCGGGCGGTGGTCGGCCACCGCCCGGACGAGCGAGGGACCGTCGCCGACGGCGGCGACCACCTCGGTCCCGGCCTCCTCGAGCAGGCGCACCAGCCCCTCGCGGAGGAGCACGGAGTCGTCGGCGATCACGACCCGCACGGCAGCTCCGCGACCAGCCGGGTCGGTCCGCCGCGCGGGCTGTCGACGGTCAGGACGCCGTCCACCGCGCGCAGCCGGTCGGCCAGCCCGGCGAGGCCGTGCCCAGGGGCCAGGACCGCGCCGCCGCGGCCGTCGTCCTCCACGGTGACCCGGAGCGCCGGGCCGGCGGCCACGACGACGACCCGGCAGGTGCTCGCCCCGCTGTGCTTGGCCGCGTTGGCCAGCGCCTCGCTGACGACGAAGTAGGCGGTGTTCTCCACGGCCGGGGCCAGCCGCTCCTCCGGCAGGTCGACGGACAGCTCGACCGGCACGGGGGAACGGGCTGCGACGGCGGCCAGCGCGGCGGCCAGGCCGCGGTCGGCGAGCACCGGCGGCGCGATGCCGCGGGACAGCGCCCGCAGCTCCTCCAGCGCCTCCTTCGCCAGGACGGCGGCCTCGCCCAGCGTCTCGCGGGCCGCGTCCGGGTCACGGTCGAGCTGTCGCTGGGCGCGGGAGAGGTCCATGCCCAGGCGCACCAGGTGCTGCTGCGGCCCGTCGTGGATGTCGCGTTCCAGCCGGCGCAGGGCCACCGCCTCGGCGGCGACCGCGGCGTCGCGGCCCTCGGCCAGCCGGCCGAGCTCGGCCTGCGTGGCCGCGCGGGAGGTCAGCAGCGCCCGGCCCAGCTGGGCCTGCAGCAGCGCCGCGCCGCGGACGACGAACGGCAGGACGACGGCGAAGAGCAGGCCGATCGCCGTGTAGAAGAGGATCCGCCGGCCGGACGTGCTCTGGAAGCCGAGCAGCTCCAGGAGGTCGGTGTTGTCGGGGTCGGCGGAGGCGTCCGGCAGCGACCAGTCCCACAGGCCGTAGGTGATCCCGCCGAGCGCGACGGCCCAGAACGTCACCGTGACGACGAAGGACAGGATCGCGAACGGGAAGCGGAGCACCGCGTGCAGCGCGTCGAGCCAGCACTGGGGATCGCGCAGCGGCGTGGTCAGCCGCCGGACGGCCCGGCCCTCGGCGGGCGTGTACGCCGGGCGCGGGACCGGCCGGTCGAGCACCCCCGGCAGCCACGACCGCTCGACGGCGGCCAGGCCGCGGGCGGCCACCAGGGTGGCGGCCAGGACGGCGACGCCGACCCAGATGACCAGCAGCCCGGTGCCGACGGCCAGGCCGGTGACCACGAGCACGAACGCGGCGATCGCGACGGGGAAGGAGACCAGGGAGTAGGCGGTGTCCACGCCCAGCTGCCGCAGCACGCCGCGGGCGCGGGTCGCCGGTGGCGGTGGCGAGGACACGGCGGGGAGGACGGCGGTGTCGGTCATGCCGTCGAGCCTGGCCGGGGACGGGGGCCGGTCCCATCCCGCCAGCCGGTCGATCGGGTGTCGGGCTGACCCGACAGCGCTGGGGTGTCCATGTCGGGGTCGATGCTCCGTGCGTGGCGGTCCGGCTGTCCAGCACCCGGCGCTCGTTAGGGTCGGGGGGAGCCGGGCGCGCCGAGGACGTCGCGCCCCCGCGTGAGCGGCTGCCCGGCGGGGGAGGGAGCCGTGCGCGCTCCAGCGGTGCCGATCGCCCTGACCGTCGTCCTGCTCGCGGCGGGCTGCGGCTCCACCTCGGGGGACGGGGAGGCCGAGGCGTCCGTCGGGGCGGTCACCTCGGCGCCCGACGCCCGGCTCACCCTCGTCGCCGACGAGGACGCGGCCGCGTCGGCGGCCTCCACCAGCCGGGCCCTGTTCGACAGCGCGGAGGTCGCCGTCGTGGCCCGCGACGGGGACGACGCCGGCACGTTGCTGGCCGCCTCGGCCGCGGTCGGGCTGGGCGTCCCCCTGCTGGTCGAGCCCGCCGACGGAGGGCCCGCCGACGTCCTCACCGCCGAGCTGGACCGGTTGGGGACGACCACCGTCCTCGCGGTCGGGGACGCCGAGGCCGCCGGAGGGGACCACGAGGTCCTCGCCGTCCCTGCCGCGGCGGAGTCGGTCGCCGCGGCCACCGGGCTGGACCTCGCGGAGACCAGCGAGGTGGACGACGCCGCCGCGGCCGCCGCGGTGGCCGGGCTCGACGGCGAGGAGCCGGTCGCGCTGCTCGCCGGCGACGAGGAGGCCCCGGCCGACGACGTCGACCGGCTGCCCGGGGTGGAGCGGGCCGCGCCCCTCGACGGCACGCTGGTGCTGGCCACCGGCAGCACCACCACGCTGGCCGGCATCGCCACCGCCCGGGCCGCGGGGGCCCGGGTGCACGTCGGGGGGACGGACCCGCGTGCCGACGCCGACCTGGTCGGGCTGCTCGGCGAGGACCAGCCCCAGGCGGTGCTCGCCCTCGGGCCGGAGTACGCCGCCGAGGAGGGGCTGGACTGGAAGCTCGAGACCGCCGCCACCGGCCGGCAGCTGCCCGGAGGGGGTCAGCTGCTGTTCCCGGGGCACTTCCTCGTCGCGCTCTACGGGCACCCGGGCAGCGGTGCGCTGGGGGTGCTGGGGGAGCAGGACGCCGCGGCCTCGGTCGAGCGCGCCCGCGCCCACGCGGCGCCGTACGAGGAGTTGGTGCCCGACGCCACCGTCGTCCCGGCCTTCGAGATCATCGCGACGGTCGCGTCGGAGTTCGCCGGCCCGGACGGCAACTACTCCGTCGAGGTGCCGGCCGAGGAGCTGCGCCCCTGGGTGGAGGCGGCGGGGGAGGCCGGCCTCTACGTCGTCCTGGACCTCCAGCCGGGCCGCACCGACTTCGTCACCCAGGCCGAGCAGTACCGATCCCTGCTGGAGCTGCCGCACGTGGGCCTGGCACTCGACCCCGAGTGGCGGCTGGGCCCGGGGCAGGTGCACCTCACCCAGATCGGGTCGGTGTCCGTCGACGAGGTCAACCGGGTGGTCACCTGGCTGGCCGACCTCACCCGCGCCGGCGACCTCCCGCAGAAGCTGCTGGTGCTGCACCAGTTCCGGGTGGGGATGATCCCCGAGCGGGAACGGCTGGACACCTCCCGTGACGAGCTGGCCGTCATGGTGCACGCCGACGGCCAGGGCGGGCAGGGGGACAAGCAGGCGACGTGGCAGGCGCTGCGGCAGACCGACCCGGACGCCGTGCACTGGGGGTGGAAGAACTTCTACGACGAGGACGCCCCGATGCTGAGCCCCGAGGAGACGATCGCCCAGGTCAGCCCCCGACCCCACCTGATCAGCTACCAGTAGGCGCCGACCCCTCCCGTTCCGTCGGTGCCCTGTGGTCTGCTGGCGCGGCCGTCGCAGAGGAGGCCCACGTGACCGTCGTCGACACCGAGCTCGACCCCCGGCTACTCGAGCACCGCCGGGAGCTGACCGGCTACTGCTACCGCATGCTCGGTTCGGCGTTCGACGCCGACGACGCGGTGCAGGAGACGATGGTCCGCGCCTGGCGGGGCCTCGCGGACTTCGAGGGCCGCTCCGCGCTGCGCTCGTGGCTGTACCGGATCGCCACCAACGTCTGCCTCGACCAGCTCTCCGGCCGGCAGCGGCGGGCGCTGCCGATGGACCTCTCCGGCTCGCCGTCGCAGCCGGTGGAGGCGTCGCTGGCCGCCCGCCGTCCCTCGACGGCGTGGGTGGAGCCGGTGCTCGACCGCCAGGTCGTCTCCGACGATGCCGACCCCGCGGAGCAGGCGGTGCAGCGGGAGTCGATCCGGCTGGCCTTCGTCGCCGCCCTGCAGCACCTGCCGCCGCGGCAGCGCGCGGTCCTGCTGCTGCGGGAGGTGCTGCGCTGGAAGGCCGACGAGGTCGCCCAGCTGCTCGACACGACCGTGGCCTCGGTGAACAGCGCGCTGCAGCGGGCCCGGGCCACGATGGCGGCCGTCGGTGGCGAGGTCGACTCCCAGCCGCTGGAGGACGTCGAGCGCGACCTGCTCGACCGCTACGTGGACGCCTTCGAGCGCTACGACATCGACGCGTTCGTCGCGCTGCTGCACGAGGACGCCACCCAGCACATGCCGCCGTTCGAGATGTGGCTGCGCGGCCGGGACGACATCGGCACCTGGATGCTCGGGCCGGGAGCGGGCTGCCGCGACTCCCGCATCCTGGCCACCTCCGCCAACGGTGCGCCCGCCTTCGCTCAGTACCGCCCCCGGGAAGGGGGTGGTCACGAGCCCTGGGCGCTGCACGTGCTCGAGGTGCGCGCGGGCCGGATCGCGCACATCTCGAGCTTCCTCGACCTCGACAACGACCTCTTCCGGCGGCTGGGCCTCCCCGTCGAGCCGGCCTGATCCCGACCCCGAGGAACGGAGGCGCCGTGCCCCAGACGGAGTTCACCGAGGGCGTGCACGAGGAGCGGCACCGGAACGGCTCACTGCGCGCCCGCGGCCCCGTCGTCGACGGCAAGCCGCACGGCTACTGGGAGTGGTTCCGGCTCGACGGCACGATGCTGCGCTCGGGGTCCTTCGCCGCGGGCGAGCCCGTGGGGGAGTGGACGACGTACGACGCCAGCGGCGCCCCGTACAAGGTGACCGACCGGGGCTGATCGTCGGCGGGGAGCGGGCGGCAGCGCGGCCGCCGGGCAGGCGGTGGACTCGGCCCGCCTCGCTGACGCTCGGGTACACCTGCTCACGGGTCTGTGCTGCCCGGCGACCGGGATGTCTCCAGTGGACGGAGCGGCGGCTGGTCGCGATCCTGCGTGGGTCGTATCAGGGTGCGCAGCAGGCGTCGGCGCCGTCACGTCCGAGAACGGACGGCGGGGGTCAGTCGTGGCCGTCGTGACCGGCGCCGGGGTGCCCGAATCCCTCACCCGTTCTTCCTGGAAGAGGCACATGATGAGAACGACCATCCTCTGGTCCCTGGCCGTCGGTGCTCTCGTGGCACTCATCCTGGTTGTCGTGGCCGTCAGCATGTCGGTGTCAGGCTTCCGTCTCGATGTCGAGCGCTGGGTACTCATCGGTGGCTTCCTGGTCGTCATCGCCATGGCGGCTACGGCGGTGGTTGCCGCGCTCAACGCGCTCAAGGACGTCCGCGAGCAGCCGACCGGAGACCAGGCTGCGAACGGGACCGGAAGCGGCAGCGGGCGCAACAGGTCCGCCGGGGCGTCCTAGCGGTACCTGCGACCCTTCGGGTGGTCGACGGCGTCCGTGCGGCGCGGGAGCTGTGTGGTCGCCACAGTGCGCTCGAGGAAGCCCCTCGGCGGGTACGTTCCTTCCCTCGCGTGGTCAGGCGGGCGGGCGGAGCATGAACCAGTTCGGCACCCCGAGGACGTTCGCGCACGCCACGACCTCGAAACCGAATCGTCGGTAGAGCCGGACGTTGTCGGCCTTGTCGGTCTCGAGACAGCCGGTCTCCTCCCGGACGTCGAACCTGTCGACACAATCGGCCAGCAGTCGACTGCCGACGCCTCTGCCCCGCACGAGCGGGTCGACGGCGACCGGCCCGAGATGGACATGGGGGATGTCCGGGTCGCGGCGGCTCCACGCGGCCAGCCACCGCAGGAGCCGAGGAGCCCGGGTGCCTGCTCGAGCGAGCGTCGGAGGAAACCGCAGCCATTGGCTGCGGTCCGGCTGGCAGTGATCCGAAGACGTGTAGGCGGCGATCCCCACCAGGTGGTCCTCGTGCCAGGCGCCGAGCACGTGGCGGGCCGGCGAGTCCAGCAGCAGGCCGAAGGCCCGGTGCATGACCTCGACACGTCGCCGCAGGTCCGGGCCGAGGGCGGCGACGTGCATGGGGTTGTCCTGCATCGCCCTCGCGGCCAGCAGCGCGCCCGGCGCGCGCTGTGTCACCGGCAGCGGAGCGATCACCACCTGTTGTCCGAGTGCCGTGGTCGTGTGCCGCATCTTCGTCCCGTCCTCTCTTCCCCTCGCGGTACCGGTCGCTCGGCAGCTCCGGTGTGACGGCCTACGGCGGCGGTGAGAGCGACAGCGGCGCGGACCCGGTTCACCGTCGCGGCTGCCTTCGCTGGACGGCGTCGGCCAGCAGCCCGGCCAGGGCGCCCAGTCCGGCGGACCGGCCGACTTCGAAGGCCGCGACGGCTGCGACCGGGGCGCCCTCGGCGTCGGTTCCCGTGCCGAGGGCCAGCGAGAGGACGACGAGGACGACGCCGAACGTGACGCCGGCGAGGGTCGAGGTGAGCACCGGTCGCGGCACTCGCCCGAGAGCGATACCGCCGATCCACACGACGGCCACCAGCCCGAGGAGCAGCAGCGCGGTGGGGGCTTCCCCGAGGGCGTCGGCGACGCCGGTGAGCTCGGCCAGCGGGAAGAGCAGCGCCAGGGCGCCGAGCCCCAGCACCACCGGCCAGCTGACCGGCTCCCCGGCTCCGGTGCCGGAGGGCCCGGCAGGGGCGGAGCGGTCGGGCATGCCGGCGACGCTAGGAACGGCCGGCGAGGCGCCGCATCGGCCTTGCGGCGCGGCCGCGCACGCTCCTGGTCGACGTCCGCCGACGTCGACGGGCGACGGCGGAGGTCGACGCGGGAGGACTGCCCGGTGGCGGCCGACGTTCCTAGGCTGATCGCGTGCCCAGCGACCCGGCCGCCGGCCGCCCCGACGGGGTGGACCAGCGCCTGACCGACGGGCTGCTGGCCACGACGCAGACGCTGGTGGTGGCGTTGGTCATCGCCGCCGACCTGGAGGGAACCGGACGAGCCACCGCCGGGGCCTACCTGTTCGCCGTCGGCTTCGGTGCCCTGGTCCTGGCGGGCCGGCGTGCTCCCCGCCCGGTCCTGGTGCTGACCGTGTCGGGCGTCTTCGCCTACTACTCCCTCGACTACCCACCGATCGGCATCGCGCTGCCCGCGGTGGCCGCGCTGTACCGGGCGGCCGACGTCGCTGCCCTGCGCTGGGCGGTCGGATCGGGGGTGGTACTGGTCGGCGTGGCCGCGTGGGCCCGGGTGTACGACGGCCTGCCCACCACGTACCTGCTCAGCTACGAGCTGCTCACCAACGTGGCGCTGGTCGCCGCAGCGATCGCCCTGGGTGTGAGCGTCCGGGCCCGCCGGGAGACACGGTTCTCCCAGGAGCGGCTGCGGGCGTTGACCGCCGCCGAGCAGGCGCGGGAGGGCGAGCGGCGGCTGCAGGCCGAGCGGGTGCGCATCGCCCAGGACCTGCACGACTCGGTCGGGCACGCGATGTCGGTCATCGCCCTGCACGGCAACGTCGCCGCCGAGGCCATCGGCCGCGACGACGAGACCGCCCGGCGCGCGGTGGCGCAGATCGCCGCGGCGACCTCGGCCCAGTTGCGCGAGCTGCGGGCCACGGTGAAACTGCTGCGTTCCCCGGCGGCCGGCGCCGAGCGTGGCACGGTGGGGCTGTCCGGCCTCGGCCGGCTGACCGACAACGCTCGCGAGGCCGGCCTCGCGGTCGATCTGGACGTCGACGTGCCCGAGCGCTGTCTGGACGAGGCGATCGAGGCGGCGGCCTACCGGATCGTGCAGGAGTCGTTGACCAACGTGCTCCGTCACTCGCGAGCCACCCATGCGGCGGTCACCGCCGGGGTCCGCGGCGACCGACTGGAGCTGGTGATCGCCGACGACGGCCCGAGCCCGTGCCCGGAGGACGCCCCGCGCCGGGGCGACGACCCACGCCCCGGCAACGGCCACCGCCCCGACGGCGGCTCGTGCTCCGACGACGAGCCGGCCGGCGGCGTCGGGCTGGCGGGCATGCGGGAGCGGGCAGCCGTGCTGGGCGGCCAGGTCCGGGCCGGCCGCGGCGATCGCGGCGGATTCGTGGTGCGCGCGGTGCTCCCCACGAGGCTGCCTCCGTGATCCGCATCGTGCTGGTCGACGACCAGGAGCTGGTGCGCACCGGGCTGCGGGCGCTGGCCGAGCGGGACGGGGACATCGCTGTGGTCGGGGAGGCCGGCACCGGCCGGTCGGGGCTGTCCCGGGTCCGTGAGCTGCGCCCGGACGTCGTCCTCATGGACGTCCGGATGCCCGAGCTGGACGGCCTGCAGGCGACCCGGCAGATCGTCGCCGACCCGGACCTGGACGGCGTCCGCGTGCTGGTGCTGACCACCTTCGACGAGGACGAGCACGTCTTCGAGGCGATCCGCGCCGGCGCGGCCGGCTACCTGCTCAAGGACGTCTCACCGACCGACCTGCGGCAGGCGATCCGCACCGTCGCCGCCGGCGGGTCACTGCTGTCCCCATCGGTGACCCGGACCGTGATGCGCTCGCTGGCCGACCGATTGCGGACCACCGTCGACGACACCCCCCTGCGGGAGCTCACCGAACGGGAGCGGGAGGTACTCGCGCTGGTCGGACGCGGGCTGTCCAACGAGGAGATCGCCCGGGAGCTGTTCCTCTCCCCGGCGACGGCGCGCACCTACGTCTCCCGGCTGCTGGCAAAGCTCGGGGTGCGCGACCGGGCCCGCCTGGTGGTGCTGGCCTACGAGACCGGACTCGTCGTCCCCGGGGAGTGAGACGGCGGACGCGCTCGCCCGTCGAGCCGCGTCAGTCCACCCGGACGTACTCGGAGGACGTCACGCCGTTGGTGGAGGTGCTTGCCGCGGGTCTGCGACTCACCGCCGGTCGGTGTCCAGCGTGGACAGCAGGCGCCACAGCGGCCGCTGGATGCGGTCGGGGATGCCGGCGAGGGCGAAGGAGTACCCGGAGTCGACGGTGATGCGCGCCAGCCGGCCGATGGGCGGCAGCCTGCCAACGGCGGCCAGCGCCCGGAACTGCTCCTCCAGCGGGCCGGCCGGAGTCTCCCGGGTGCGGATGCGGGTCGGCTCCGAGGAGGGGTTGGCGAAGGCGTGCACGGTCCCGGGGGGAACGGTGACCGACTCGCCGACGAACAGGGTTCGCGTCTCGCGGCCGAGCCGCACCCGCAGGACCCCGTCGAGCACGGTGAACACCTCGGTCTCGTACCGGTGCCGGTGGCGGGGCGGGCCGGACAGACCGGGTGGCAGCAGCGCCTCCACCTCGAAGGCACTGCCGCCGTTGTCGGCTCCTGAGGTGAGCACGGTGATCTGCTCGCCGGTCGGCAGCCGGAGCACACGCCCGTCCCGGTCCATGGTCATGGCGGCCTCCCGATGTCGGAGGGCCGGGTGCGAGCAGCGCCCGACCGAGGCCGACGCTAGG
The DNA here is from genome assembly GCF_900215145.1 of Geodermatophilus sabuli. Lineage (GTDB taxonomy): Bacteria > Actinomycetota > Actinomycetes > Mycobacteriales > Geodermatophilaceae > Geodermatophilus > Geodermatophilus sabuli. The sequence continues at coordinate 278,675 of NZ_OBDO01000001.1, forward strand.
GGTCGACGGCTGCGCCGTCTGCTGCGCGGCGGCGGCATCCGGGGTTGCCCGCCGACGTACCGGCCACGTCCCGGAGGCGACCCGCCCGTGTGCCTGTCCCGACCCCTCGAGTTCCAGCCGCGGTCGATCGCACACGCGCCCGGACGTCGTCCGGTGACGTGGGGGACGGTCGCCCGGGCGCGGTCGACGCCGCGACCTCGGGGGGATGCGCCGCCGGAGGACACGCTTCTAGCGTCGCGCGCAGATGGAGATGGAGGAGGAGGCAGATGCACTCGGCGCTCCAGCGGTACCTGCGGGAACTGGACCAGCTCACCCGGGTGGTCGAGGGCACGCCGGCCGGCCGGTGGGACGCACCCACACCTTGCCCGGACTGGTCGGCTCGGCAGCTGCTCGGCCACCTGGTCGACGGTCAGCGTCACGTGGTGGCCCTCGCCACCGGGGACGGTCCGCGCGCACCGATGACCGACCCAGCGGCCCTGGGGCGGCTGCTCGGTCCGGAGCCGCGTGCCGGGTGGCGGCGCGCCCGCGCGGACACGACCGCGGCGCTCGTGCAGGTGCCGCCAGGCAGCCTGGTACCGACACCGTTCGGAGAGCAGCCGGTCGAGCAGGTCTTGGGCCTGGCCCTCATCGAGCCGCTGGTGCACGGCTGGGACCTGGCCGTGGCCACCGGCCAGGACGTGGTGCTGGACCCCGAGGCGGTGGCCGCCACCTTGCCGACCGTGCTCGCGCTCGGCGACGGGCTGGCGGCCACCGGGATGTACCGGCCTGCGCGGCCGGCGCCGGGCGGGGCCTCCGACGCCGAGCGGCTGTTGGCCGCTCTTGGCCGTGACCCGAGGCCGGCCGCAGCGGCCGGGCGTCCGGCGTGAGTGCCGGGATCGAGGTGTCCGGCTGGCGACGGCGTGCGGCCAACGGCTGGCCCTCGACGGCGTCTCGCTCACCGCCGACTCCTGGAGGATCTTGGCGACTGCGGTCTCGACCACGCGGGCCGAGGCGTTGTTCGCCGCCGGCCGGCACCAGACGCTGGCCATGCTGTGCGAGGACGGCTCGCCGCGGATCAGCGGGATCGAGCTCGACGTGCGTGACGGGCAGCTGTGGCTCGGCTGCATGTGGCAGTCGGTGAAGGCGCTGGACCTGCGCCGTGATCCGCGCTGCGCGGTGCACAGCGCCTCCGTGGACCCGCCGGCCTGGTCCGGGACGCCAAGCTGGCCGGCCGCGTGGAGGAGGTTCTGGACCCCGAGCTGGTCGAGGCGGTCAACGGACGGGGCCAGCCTCGCTCCCACCTGTTCCGGCTCGACGTCACCGAGCTGGTCGTCGTCCGCATCGGTGAGCCGCCCGACCACCTGGTGGTGGAGAGCTGGCATCCGGGCCGGGGCGTCCTCCGGCGGGAGCGCCGGTGAGCATGGGCGCAGCCATCGAAGGGAACTTGCCATGGACCGACGAGCTGGGAGCCGGCGCTGGCGGACACCGGCGTGCCGGTGCTCGAGGGGAAGAGGCCGGTGCGACCACCTGGACTGGGCGTCGGCAGCGGAGTACCTCGACGCCTTGCCGACAGCCGGCTGGTCCATCTGCCTGGTACGAGGCACGACCTGTACGGGGACGACCCCGTCGGCGTGGTCGCCGCCGTGCGCGCGTTCCTCGCCGGGCGGCCGGTGCCCGGTGCGCTCGATGATCCGAGCGCCCCACCCGCCGACCACCAGACCTGAAGCTCCGGGAGACGCCGTGCCGACCCCTGCCGACCACCCGGCGATCGCGACGCTCCGCCACCTGCTCGCCCGGCACCTGCCCGAGCGCGCCGACGGGGCGGTGACCCCGCTCGGCGCCGGACTGGACAACACCACCTTCGACGTCGACGGCGACCTCGTCGCCCGGTTCAGTCGCGATCCCGACCCTGTCGAGCGCGCCCGCCAGGTGCGGCGCGAGGCCCGGCTGCTGACCGGGATCGCCGCACGCTCGCCGCTGCCGACGCCGGTGCCGGTGGTCATCGCGGCCGGTGACGGCTGCCTGGTCTACCGGAAGCTGCCCGGCCGGCCGGTGCTGGACCTGGTCGCCGAGCGTCGCACCGTGCTCGCGGCGGACGTCGGTGCCGCGCTGGGCAGGCTGCTCGCTGCCCTGGCGGCGATCCCACCGGAGGAGGCCGCCGGTCTGGTGGATCCCGACGACACCGCGCCGGCCGCGTGGCTGGGCGAGGCGCTGGTGCTGGCCGCCCGGCTGGGCGACGCCGTGCCCGCCCGGCACCGACCGGCCGTACGGGCGTTCCTCGACGCCGAACCACCCGAGCCGGCTCCACGACTCGTCTTCTCGCACAACGACCTGGGCATCGAACACGTGCTCGTCGACCCCGGGACCAGCCGGATCACCGGCATCCTCGACTGGACCGACGCCGCGCTGACCGACCCCGCCCGCGACCTCGGCCTGATCCTGCGCGACCTGGGCCCGCCCGCGCTCGACGCCGCCCTGGCCGCCTACGGACCGGAACCGGACGACGCAGCGGGGCTGCGGCGGCGCATCGTCTTCCTCGCCCGCTGCGCTCTGCTGGAGGACCTGGTCCACGGCCTGGCCACCGGCCAGGACGCCTACGTGAAGAAGAGCCTGATCGGGATGTGCTGGCTCTTCCCCGGCTGAGTCGTTCGAGACACCGCGGCCGGCGACCGGCGGTCCTCCGCGTCGCTCCGACCGGGTACGCGCTGTCGCCTCCCGGCTTTGACGTAGCCGATCCGGCACTCGGTGATGAGCCGGCGGACGAACCGCTCACCTGTGCGGAGGTACTCGCCAGCCTGCACGACAGTCAGGAGCAGCTCGAGCTGGTTGACCGCCGACGGGCTGCTGCCGGTGGGCCGCCAGGTCGTCGCCGCACGGTGGGCTGATCGGCGGGTGCTGGGGGTCGGTCACGCCTTTCAGCGGGCGGCCGGGGCCGGTCGCCGGTTCCGCCCGGGGTTGAGTCGCGGTGCTCAGTTGCCGTGTGGCGCGGCTCGATAGGCGCCGGCCGTGCCCCGCTCGCCGGCCGGGCGGTGCGCCCGGGCCTGCTCGAGCTTCTCCTGGCGACGCGCGAAGACGACCGTCCCGACCAGGAAGAGCCCGGAGAGGATGAGCACGACGGCGGTGAACGCGTTCATGAACGGCAGGTCCACCCCGGCCAGGGCGAGCACGCCGAGCGCGACCAGCACCAGGGCGGCCAGCACCGCCCCGGCGGCGCGCCACGGGCTCTTGGCGACCTCCTCGACGCCCTCCTGCGCCTTGTCCTTGGCGTAGTCCAGCGGCTTCTGCGCCCAGGAGAAGCGCGTGGCCAGCACCGCCAGGCCGGCGGCGATCAGCACGAAGCCGGGACCGGGCAGCACGAGCAGCGCGATGCCGGCGAGGGTCAGCAAGCCGCCGAGGACGGCGACGACAGCGGTTTTCACCGTTGGGTGGTGCCCAACTCATCGAGTCGGCATGCGGCATCGCCCGGCCGCGTGTCGAACTCCGCCCTCAGCGTCGGTGGCATGCCCAAGCCGGAGGACCTGTCCGGCCGTGCCGGGCTCGACGAGGCGCTGCGCGGGGCGCCCGCGCCGGTGCCCGCGCCCCCGGCACCTGGACGGTGCGGCTGGACTACACGCAATTCAGCGCGCTGCTGCGTACCGACCTGAGGTTGGCCGAGGCGACGTCCGCACAGGTCGGGCAGTGTGTTGTGACCACCGTTGGCCCCGTTCGAGTCGTCCGCCTCCGTCCGCGCTGGTTCCCTATGGCGCCTGAGCTGCGCAGACGTACTGCGGCGAACAAGACTGAACGCGCTGCCGACGGCTGGGATTATGCCAGCATCGGGTCGACCGGCTTGGGAGTCCAAGGGGCCCGCTAGGAAGTGTCTGGCGGATCATGGGGAGCCAGGTCAATAGCGCGGCGAGGTTGAGCGCGCCGGCGTAGTTGCGGGCGTGCTTGTCGTAGCGGGTAGCCAGGCCGCGCCACTGTTTGAAGTGACCCCCGTTGGCTGGTCAGCGCCCAGTCAGGCGGATGCCGTGCCTTCTGCGTGCCTCATCCTCAAAATTGGGCGGCAGGAAGGGCGGCTCCGTGCTGTCGCTCGGCCCGTTCCAGTCAAGTGCCGCGGTTCGCGGAGGCAACTGCGGCCGCGCCGGCGCGGCGGACACGGCCGAAGTACCGCGGCCGTGACCGCGCTGCGCCGCAACGTGCTTGTCCGATGAGCGAGCTGCTCTGCCCCGTCGCCGCCACGGTCCGCGCCATTGCATCCACGCTGGCCAGAGAGCGAGTCCCGGTTGTCCTCCCCGGCTCGATGGGCCGGGTCGGCGCCTGCGGCTGCAACGCCGCGATTGGATCGGTTCTTCGCGTTGCTGTCGGAGAACGTGCACGACCGGCAGCGCTGGGCGACTAGGGACGAACTACGGCTGTCGATCATCACCTGGATTCAGTCACCCGCCAACTTCGACGCCACCAGCGGCGCCTGGCACGGCTCACCCCGGTCGAATACGAGACACAGACGGTTTCGTCGTCAGCGGGGCTGAGGTAACCGAGAGCGGAGTGCCGGCGGCGTGGTTGTAGTAGCCCTCGAAGTAGGGAAAACTCGGCGTTGACCCGCCCGCCGCTGTCGCAGGTTATTCGGTGCCGGGTCTCAGGAGGCTCTCAATCCACGTGAGGATGAGAGTCATGGCGGCACCAAGGAAATGCCCCGACGAGCTGCGGCAGCGGGCGACCCGGATGGCGGTCGACGCCCGGCGCGACCCGGCGACCCGGGGCGTGACGCGGATCGGCGAGCAACTGCATCAACCGCGAGACGCTGCGCAACTGGATCCCGCAGCCTGACTGCAGCCAGATCCCCAGCGGCTACCTGTGGCGCCGGGTGGGCAGTACCTGGACGGCGCTGGCCCTGCCGCCGGGACTGGCCACCGTGCAGTCCTGGTACGACTGGTACGACGCCCGCCGCACCCGACCGGGACTCACAGGTCTACTGCGGCTCCACGAGGTGCACCGCGGTGACCTCTCCGGGACGACGTGGACTGGCAGACGGATCAGCAACCCGGGACGACGGGCCAGTCGATCCATCCCGACCAGCACAGCATCGCGTTCGAGTCGGGGAACCCGAACATGGTCTACGCCGGCTGCGATGGGGGTCTTCCGGTCACCCGACCGCTGCACCACATTGGCGAGCTGCACCAACGGCCTGGCGATCAGCGAGTTCGAGTACCTGGGCCCAGGACTGGGGCTCGGCCCGTTGGCTGATCGGCGGAATTCAGGACAACTCCAGGCCGCGGAGGCTCGGCTTCACGACCCCGTCGACGGGGTCGTTGTGACCGCGAATGTTCGCCTCACCGTGTAAGGAACAGCCCGCTTAAGGGAGCCCTTCTGAGCGGCGAGCTCGGGCAATGCCAATTTTGCGACGGCGCGGCGTATCGGTCCGGCGCCAGTTGCGTAGTCGAATTCGCCACGGATCCGAACCAGGTCGGCATCAGCAGGGAAGGTCAGCGGCCGGCGATACCATTGCGTTACCCCTGCCTGGATGAACCTGGGATCGTCGCCCGGGTTGGTCAGTCGCACAATCTTTCCTGCTTCTGCAGCACGGTCCGGTGGCTCACTTCGCACGGCTGTGTCGCTACCCGCGTCCCCGTTACTCAAGCGATTGGCGATATCCGCAAGGCGATGTGCGAACTGCGGCTCAACACCGTTCGGGTGCAGGTCGAGTTCTCCCACGAGCCGATATAGCACGCGGCAGCGCACGTTTTTCACGAATCCGACACCTGGGCCCACGTTCTTGATCGACAAGGTCACCTCCGCCACTCTTGTGGCGGCGGCAGACGGCTGGAGGAGCGTCAAGGCGACATCGAACTCGATGCACGGCAGCAGCGATCGTCTCACGACAAATTGGAGGTACCCACCGATGACGGCGGCCAGTGCCGCCGCGGCGGCGAGGAGAGGACCGAGACTACTCATCGCAGCGCCTCCTCAGGCGGCGTCTCGTAGCCGGACTGTCTTTTGCTGACGGAGGGTAGGAAGCGGCCGTCACTCGCTCGTCAACCACACGTCATCGACCGCGGCTCGCCGGATGCAGCATCCGATGATCTGCCGGACCGCGCTGGGCGACCGCGTTCCCGCGGGCCAGGGTGAGCCTCGGCGTCCGTCAACGCTGGCCCTAGCCACACCAGGCGTACGAGCTGATTAGAACGTGGAGCGGGTGACGGGAATCGAACCCGCACAGTCAGCTTGGAAGGCGATGGCTCTCTGCGCACTTCTCTGCTGGTCAGACGGACATAGGCCCCGGGCCGTGCCTTCCACGTGCCTCAGCGCCAAACAGCCGGCCGGAGGAGCGGCTCCTCGCTGTAGCGCGGTCAGCGGCCGGCCGAGTGCTGCGGTTCGCGGCGCCGTTGCTGCCCACGCCGGCCGGGAGGAGCGAGTGCCTGTTTCCTCCCCGTCCGGGACGGCTTGCCGGGCCGGTCATGCGGGACGGTGGCCGACGGCGTGGCCACCGTCGCGCGACAATTCGGGTGGGTTCCTCCGCCGAGACAGCACCGAGACAGCATCAGTCCGCGCAGTCGACCGCGACGGCCAGGGCTTCGCAGATCTCCCGCATGCGCGTGTCGGCCAACCGTCCGAGTCGCTCGACCAGGATCGCGACGGAGACGCTCTCGACCGAGTCCAAATTGACCACGCAGCGGCGGGGTACCGGGTCCTCGCCGGGCTCGAGGCCGACTTCGCTGACGAGGCCGCGGATCGTGGTGGTGCATGGTGCGACGAGTGCGCGCCGGTGTCGGGGGATCACCGCGTCGCGGGAGAGGACGACGACCGGGCGGCGCCCGATCTCGGCCATCTCGCACCACCAGACCTCACCGCGCGCGGGCAGCGTAGTCACGACCGTCCGGCGGCTTCGCGAAACGACGCCAAATCACCCCACTCGTCCGGTTCGTCAAGGGGGTGTTCATCGTAGGCGGTGTAGCTCGCCTCGACTTCGGCCGAACGGTGGCGCGCCACCAGCGCGCGCAGCGCCTCATCGATCATGGCGGCATCGGTGTCACCGGATCGCACCCGTCGAGCGGCCTGGAGGAGATCGTCGTCGACGGTCGTGCTGAGCCGTGTTCTACTCATGCCACAATCATGCCACTGCAGGTCTCTGTGGCACCACGGTGACGTCCGCCCCCGGTGCCACGTGCGCTGCATCCTTCGACCCCCCTGCCGAGGCCCCCGCCTGCACGCACGAGAGGACACCGGCGAGACGTCCGATGACGGACCTCACGTCGACCTCGGCCCCCACGGCGCCGCACGCTTTGACGCTCCCGTGACGCGGAGCGAGCAGCCTGGACCAGGCATGACCGGGAGCCAGCACGCGGAAGGAGGGCATCATGGCGGCTGGACGTCAGGTCGAGTTGCGGTTCGGGGCGGGCGCCGGCTCCGACGAGGCCCTGAAGGACCTCTCGGCGGTCTGCCGCGACGGGGACTGGTTGTGGATCGCCGGGGACGAGGAGCCCCGCCTGGAGCGACTCGGCACATCGGGAGACGGCGGGTACGGCGATCGCCGGTCGTTCCTCCTGGGGGACCTGGTGGACCTGCCGGAGGGCCCGGAGAAGGAGGTCGACGTCGAGGGGCTGGACTGCGCCGGGAACCACCTGTGGTTGGTGGGCTCGCACAGCCGGACGCGCAAGCGGGTGGAGAAGACCGACGACGACGCCGAGGCGGTGACGAACCTGCGCACCGTGCGGTCCCATCCAAACCGGCACGTCGTGCTCCGGCTCCGGGTCGACGACGGCACGCCCGGGCGGGGCGCGCTGCTCGGGAGCGTGGGGGGACTGGCTGACGCGCTGTCCACCGACGAGCACCTCGCCCCGTTCCTCGCCGTCCCGAGCAAGGACAACGGCCTCGACGTCGAGGGCCTGGCCGTCATCGACGACGGCACCGTGCTCGTGGGGCTGCGGGGACCGGTGCTGCGCGGCTGGGCCGTCGTCCTGGAATTGCGGCTCGACGAGGTTCCCGGACGACCGGACCGGCTGGCCCTCCGGGACTACGACAAGTACTTCCTGCGGCTCGACGGCCTCGGGGTGCGGGACCTGTGCCGGGACGGCGACGACCTCCTGGTGCTCGCCGGCCCGACGATGGACCCCGACGGGCCGACCCGGCTCTACCGCTGGCACGGCGCGGTCCGCAAGCGGAAGCTCCCGGTGGTCCGCGACGAGCAGCTCACCCGCCTGGACGTGCCGCTGCCGCTGCACCTAGACGGGGCGGAACCGGAGGAGGGACGCGACAAGGCCGAGGGCATCACATTGGTCCCGGATGCCGCCGTGCCCGCGGTGCTGGTCGTCTACGACACCCCGGCCGCTGCCCGCCGGCGGGACGACGGCCGGACCGTCCTCGCCGACGTCGTGCCGCTGCCCCGCTGAGCCGATGATCGACCTGGCGCAGGTCGGCGCGCACGTCGTCGATGACGCCCCGCCGCGCGTGCAGTTCGGGCTGCATCTCCCGACGATTACCTGGACCGCCGGCTACCGGGTCAAGGTCCTCGTCATCCACGAGCGGGATCAGTTCGTCCGCGACGTCCCGCCGCGGGAGTACTACCTGGACTGGCAGGAGGGCTCGGCCTACGACCTGTGGTCTGCCGAGGTGGAGCTCACCGGCGGTCCCGGCCACCTCGGCGAGCCGGGCAACCACCTGTACCGCTATCAGCTCCTGCGCCAGGCCGGCCTCGGCGAGGAGGTCGTCGTGCGGTTCTTCGCGGACCCCTTCGGCCGCGCCGCCGGCACGGGCACGCTGTCCGCGTTCTCGACGCGGGCAGACCCGGACCACGGCTGGGCCGATGACGCCTTCACCGTGCCCGAGGTCGACGACCTGGTGGTGTACGAGCTGCACGTCGGCGAGTTCGGCGGCGGATTCGCCGCGGTGGCCGACAGCATCCCCTATCTCACGGGGATCGGCGTGAACGCGCTCGAGCTGATGCCGGTGACCAACGTCAAGGAGGACGTGGAGTGGGGCTACACCCCGCTCGGCTACTTCGCGCCCGACGACCGGTACGGCGGCGCCCCCGCGTTCCGCAGGCTGGTGGAGACCTGCCACGCGGCCGGCGTCGCCGTCGTCCTGGACGCGGTGTACGCCCACGCGCACCCGGAGTTCGCCTACAACCTCGTGTACCGCCGGTCCGGTCTGCCGAATCCGGTGATGGGGCCGTTCGGCGGTGAGTTCGGGGGACTGGCCCCGGGATGGGACTACCATCGGCAGTTCACGCGCGAGTTCTTCGACGCAGTGAACCGCTACTGGTTGACCGCGTTCCACGTCGACGGCTTCCGGTACGACTACGTGCCCGGCTTCTGGGACGGCGTGGCCGGCGAGGGCTACGCCGGCCTGGTCTACCGCACCTACCGGCTGAGTCAGGACTTCGGCTCGTTCCCCCGGTTCTTCGCCGGGGACGGCGCGCGCAGCCGCATCATCCAGTGCGCGGAGTTCCTCGAGGCCCCGGTGCTCGCCCTCACCGCGACGTACTCGAACACGGCCTGGCAGAACCAGCTGCTCGACGCCGCGATCACCCAGGCGCGGGGCGCCGGCGCCACCGACGAATACGCCCACCGGCTGGACCCCGAGCTAGGCCCGCAGCAGAAGTACCCCAGTGTGTTCGTGAACCAGGCCGACCGTTTCCCCGTCGCCCCCTTCCAGTACATCGAGTCGCACGACCACGCGCGGTTCGTCACCCGGCTCGGCGTCGAGTCGGCGGTCGACCAGCTGGAGCTGCCGTTCGGCGACCGGAGCCTGTGGGCCCGCACCCAGCCCTATGCGATCGCGCAGTACACCGCCAAGGGCGTGCCGATGCTCTGGCAGGGCCAGGAGTTCGCCGAGAACTGGAACCTCCCCGGTGGCACCGATCCCCGCCGGATCACCTTCAGCCGCCCGCTGCACTGGGAGTACTTCTACGACGACGCGGGGAGGGCCCTGGTCCGTCTGTACCGCATCCTCGGTGACCTCCGGCGCACACATCCGGTGTTCGGCAGCCGCGGTGACTTCTACCTGGAGCCGAGTGGCGAGCACCGCCGGAACGGCATCATCGTCTTCCGCCGCGTCGCGCCCGCGGAGGCCGCGGTTGTGGTGCTCAACTTCTCCGACGTGCCGCGGACCGTCCCCGTCTGGTGGCCGCAGGCGGGACGGTGGATCGAGCAGCTCGACCGCGATACGGCGCAGCCGCAGCCCGACGTCGTCGTCGGCGTGGCCTGGGAGTCGCGCGAGGTGACCGTGTCGTCGAACTACGGCGGTGTCTACCTGCTGTAGGCCCGGCGTCGCAGATGCGTCGCAGATGCGTTGCAGATGCGTCGCCCGAGCGCCCTCTTGAGCGGCCGGTCTCGACGTGAGCGCCGAGCAGCGCCGGCGGCCGGCTGGTCGGCCTGGCGTGCACGGACGACCTGCACCTCCTGGATGTCGTCCCGGTGGACGAGTACCCGGACCTCGCGGCCGGGTACGGCGCCTTCGTCGCCGATGTCGTGCAGCAGGTCGCGCCCGGCGCCCCGGCTGATCAGCGATGAGTTGTGGGCGCTGTTCGAGCCGCTGATCCCGCCGCAAAGGCCAGCAGTGCATGGCCGCACCGGTCGCCCGCGGGTCTCCGACCGAGACGTACTCGAGGGCATCGCCTTCGTGCTCACCACCGGAATCGGTTGGACCAAGCTGCCCCGCGAGCTGGGCTACGGGGTCGGGCTGGACCTGCTGGCGGCGGATGCACGAGTGGGCCGAGGCCGGCGTCTTCGCCCGGGTGCACCAGGCGTGCTCGACCGCCTGGGCGAGGAGAGTCGACTCGACTGGTCACGAGCCAGCCTGGACTCGGTGAGCGTCCGGGCGAAAAGGGGGGTGCGCTGACCGGCCCGAATCCGACCGACCGCGGGAAGGCCGGCAGCAAGTGCCACCTGCTCGTCGACGCCCACGGGCTGCCGCTGAACGTGCTGGTGGGGCTGAGCCGGAACACTCGGCAGAGACGGCGCACGCCGTAGCTGGTCGTCTCCGCGGCGATGAACTCGCAGACCAGTCCGCGGCTCACCGGCCCGTCTCCCGAGCGAAGAAGACCGCGGCTTTTTTCAGGATCTCCCGCTCGAGTTCCAGCTCGGCCACCTTGCGCCGCAGCCGGCCCAGCTCCATCCGCTCATCGGCACTGAGCGCGGCCGGCCCATCGGCCCGCTGGCGGCGCTCGGCGGCGACCCAGTTGCGCAGCGTCTCGTGATTGATTCCGAGCTCGCCGGCGACCTCGCGGACGCTGCGACGGCTGTCCAACACCAGCTGCGCGGCTCGCTGCCGGAACTCCTCGGGGTACTTGCTCCGTCGGCCCACCCGGGGCCCTCCCTCCCTTGGCTGGTGCCAAGTCTGGAGGTGTTCAGCCAACGGGGGTCACTTCACTTGGACTTCCCGGCCGGACGCTGTGGCTGGCGTCGATCCGCCGCCGTGGCGAACTGGGGCCCCTCAAGGCCGTGCCTCAAGCACCGGTCAAGACCGGTGGTCAGCAGTCAACAGCGGGCAGGACAGGCGCGGCAGGAGGTTGGCCCCATTGCCCCATTTAGCTGCACAGACGGGCTTATGAGCTGGTCAGGACGTGGAGCGGGTGACCGGGATCGAACCGGCATGGCCAGCTTGGAAGGCTGGGGCTCTACCATTGAGCTACACCCGCGAGACCGGGCGGAGAAGGGGTGACCCCCTCCGCTTGCAGTCCGCGTCGAGGGTAGCGCCTCGGCCCTGCGAGCCCTCGATGAGGCCAGGGCATGGCCCGCACTCGTCCCGATACCGTCCGCTCGTGCGGAGCACCCGGCCCCGGCGGACGAGCCCGATCCGGCTGCTCCAGGCCAACGCGTTCGTCAGCATCCTGGACCGCTTCGCGATGCCCCCGCTGCTCATCACGATCGCCGCGAGCCTCGACGTCCCGCTGTCGGCGATCGTGCAGGCGGCGGGCGCGTACTTCCTGGCCTACGGCCTGAGTCAGCCGCTCTGGGGAGTCGTGTCGGACGCCCTGGGCCTGGTGCGGACGATGCGGCTGGCCCTCGTGGTCGCCGGCCTCGCCGCCGTGGCCGCCGCGTTCGCCTGGAGCCCCCTGGCCCTCGGGATCGCCCGCGGGGTGGGTGGCGCCTTCTTCGGTGCCGCCTACCCCGCGGGGCTCATCTACGTCGGCGACACCGTGCCCACGGACCGCCGCCAGCGGGAGCTCACCCGGCTCATGGTCGGGGTGGCCTTCGGCACCGCACTGGCCTCGGTGGGGGCCGGCGTCGTCGGGCAGCAGCTCACCTGGCGGGCGGTCTTCGTCATCACGGGGCTGGGGGCGCTTGCCCTGTCGTTCGCGCTGCGGTATCTCGACGAGCCGCCGCGGACCCGGGTGCACCGCCACCCGCTGGCGCCGTTCCTCACCGTGGCTCGGTCCCGGACGGCGCTGTTCGTGCTGGCCCTGGCCTTCGTGGAGGGCGGCGTGCTGATCGGTGTCCTCACCCTGCTGCCCTCCGCGATCGAGGCGGCCGGCGCCACAGCCGCCCTCGCCGGGGCCGTCACGGCGGTCTACGGCGCCGCCGTCCTCGTCTTCGCGACCGCGGTAGGCAGGCTGTCCCGCCGGCTGCACCCGTCGCGGCTGATCGCCATCGGCGCCGCGGCGGCGGTGGCCGCCTGCCTGGTGCTGTCGCTGTCGCGGGCGGCCCCCGCGGCGATCGCCGTCACCGTCCTGCTCGGCCTCGCGTGGGCCGCCATGCACTCGTCGCTGCAGACGTGGGCGACCGAGGTGCTGCCGGCGGCGCGGGCCACGATCGTCTCGCTGTTCGCCGGGGCCCTGTTCTGCGGGAGCGCGCTCGCGTCGGTAGCCGTCGCCGACCTGGCCGATGCCGGCCGTTACCGCGCCATCTTCCTGGCCGCCTGCATCATCGCCGTCCCGCTCGGGGTCGTCGCCGTGTGGGGCCGGTCGCGGTGGCGGCCACCCGCCTGAGCGGCCCCGCCGGGGGTGCCGGGTCGCTGTGGACGGCGGCCGGCGCGGGCTCCGGCCCCGGCCCGCCTAGACTCGGTCCGCCACGGGGTGTGGCGCAGCTTGGTAGCGCACCCGCTTTGGGAGCGGGGGGCCGTGGGTTCAAATCCCGCCACCCCGACCGCGGGTGGGGTGTGGGTCTCTCGCCCGCCGCCCCGGCCGTTCCCGCGACGTCTCTATGCTCGTGGGTCGACACCCGGCGCCGTCGAACCGGCATGGCGCCCGTCCCTGTCTTTCGATCGAGGAGCACTGCCGCTGTGAAGAGCACCATCGAGGAACTGGGCCCCACGCGGGTCCGGATGGCGATCGAGGTGCCGTGGGGGGACCTGGACCACGCCTTCGGTGAGGTCTACAAGGAGCTCGGCCGGCAGGTGCGCGTGCCCGGCTTCCGCCCCGGCAAGGTGCCCAACCGGGTGCTCGACCAGCGCATCGGCCGTCCGGTCGTGCTCGAGCAGGTCGTCCAGCACGCCATCCCGGAGGTCTACTCCGAGGTCGTGCGGGAGAACCAGGTCCGCGTCCTGGGCCAGCCCGACATCGAGGTCACCCGCCTCGACGACAACGACACCCTCGCCTTCACCGCCGAGGTCGACGTCGCCCCCAAGGTCGAGCTGCCCTCGCTCGACGAGCTGTCGGTGGCCGTCGACGACGTCGAGGTCACCGACGAGGAGATCGACCAGCAGATCTCCGTCATGCGCGAGCGGTTCGCCATGCTGACCGCCGTCGACCGCGCGGTCGAGGACGGCGACTTCGTCTCCATCGACCTCGAGGCCAAGCTCGACGGCGAGGTGCTCGAGGACGGCTCGACCACCGGCATGTCCTACGAGGTCGGCACCGGCTCGCTGATGGAGGGCCTGGACGACGCCGTCCGCGGCCTGTCGGCCGACGAGTCGAAGACCTTCCAGACCGCGCTGCTCAACGGTCCGGACGCCGGGCAGCAGGCCGACGTCACCGTCACCGTCCGCTCGGTGAAGACCAAGGAGCTCCCCGAGCTCGACGACGAGTTCGCCTCGACCGCCAGCGAGTTCGACACCCTCGAGGAGCTCCGCGAGGACGTCCGCACCCGCCTGGCCCGCACCAAGGTGCTGCAGCAGGGCGCGCAGGCCCGCGACAAGCTGGTCGAGCACCTGCTCGAGACCATCGAGGTCCCGATCCCGGAGAACCTGGTCGAGCGCGAGGTCGAGTGGCGCAACCAGACCATGGCGGGCCAGCTGCAGCAGGCCGGCATGGACTGGGACAGCTTCCTGCAGATGTCGGGCGTCGAGGACCGCGAGGCCTACGACGCCGACCAGCGCAAGAACGTCGAGGAGGCGGTGCGGACGCAGTTCATCCTGGACGCGATCGCCGACGCGCGGGAGATCACCGTCGACAACGAGGACCTGTCGGCGCAGATCATGGCCCAGGCCCAGCGCAACCGGATGAGCCCCGAGCAGTACGCCCAGCAGCTGCAGCAGGGCGGCAACATCGCCGAGTTCGTCGCTGACGTCCGCCGCACCAAGGCACTGGCCCAGCTGCTCGAGCAGACGACGATCACCGACGCCTCGGGCAACGTCGTCGACCTCGAGGCGCTCCGGCCGCGGACCGTGCAGGCCGGGACCGAGGACGGCGACGAGGCCGAGGACGCCGACACCGCGACGGAGGACGCCGACCCCACGACCGAGGCCCAGGACGCCGACGCCACGACCGAGGCCGGTGAGGTCTCGACCGAGGCCGACACCGAGGACGCCGGGAACGCCGCCAAGGCCTGAGAGAGGACCCCGTCCTCCTCGCCCCGAACGAGCTCGGGGCGAGCCTCTGGACGGGCCACCGACGACCGACGCCGTCCCGCCCCGCTCACCGGGGAGGGGCGGCGTCGCTCGTCTACGGACCCCCGGGCCGGGTCGCTGCGCCCACGGCGAACACCGCCCGCGCCGGGACTGCTCCCCGACACCTGCGCGTTAGGGTCGACGCAGACCTTGCGCACCGGATTCCCCGGGCCCGCACCACCCGCCGTGCCTGCACCCACCCGCCCACCGAGACCGACTGCCCGACAGTCCTACGGAGGTCACCACACCCGTGAGCACCAACCCGAACCTGGCGAGCGCACCGTTGCTGCGTGGCGCCGCCGGGGGGATGAACCTCAACGACTCGGTCTACGAGCGCCTGCTCCGCGAGCGCATCATCTTCCTGGGCAGCCAGGTCGACGACGTCATCGCCAACCAGCTGGCCGCCCAGATGCTCCTGCTGTCTGCGGAGGACCCGAAGCAGGACATCCACCTCTACATCAACTCGCCCGGTGGCTCGGTGACGGCCGGCATGGCCATCTACGACACGATGCAGTTCATCGACTGCGACGTCGCCACCTACGGCATGGGCCTGGCCGCCTCGATGGGCCAGTTCCTGCTGACCGCCGGCACCAAGGGCAAGCGCTACGCCCTGCCGCACGCGCGGATCATGATGCACCAGCCCTCGGCCGGCGTCGGGGGCACCGCGTCGGACATCGCCATCCAGGCCGACCTGTTCCGCCGCACCAAGCGCGAGCTCAACGAGCTGCAGTCGATGCACACCGGGCAGCCCATCGAGCAGATCGAGAAGGACTCCGACCGCGACCGCTGGTTCACCGCGCAGGAAGCCCTCGAGTACGGCTTCGTCGACCACGTGGTGAGCCGGGCCGCCATGACCGACAGCACCAACCCGGTCACCGACAACTGAGGGTCCGAGGAGACCGACCATGAGCTTCCAGATGCCCTCCAGCCGCTACATCCTGCCCTCCTTCGTGGAGCGCACGAGCTACGGCATGAAGGAGTCCAACCCCTACAACAAGCTCTTCGAGGAACGGATCATCTTCCTCGGGGTGCAGATCGACGACGCCTCGGCCAACGACGTGATGGCCCAGCTGATCACGCTGGAGTCGGCCGACCCGGACCGCGACATCACGATCTACATCAACTCGCCCGGTGGCTCGTTCACCTCGCTGATGGCGATCTACGACACGATGATGTTCGTCCGGCCCGACATCCAGACCGTCTGCATGGGCCAGGCCGCCTCGGCCGCCGCCGTCCTGCTGGCTGCCGGGACGCCGGGCAAGCGGCTGGCGCTGCCGTACTCCCGCGTGCTCATCCACCAGCCCTCGGGTGAGTCCGGCGGCCAGGTGTCCGACCTCGAGATCCACGCCGCGGAGATCCAGCGCGTGCGGTCGCAGATGGAGGAGATCCTGGCGCGCCACACCGGGAACACCCTCGAGCAGGTCCGCGCCGACATCGAGCGCGACAAGATCCTGACGGCTCCGGAGGCGAAGGCCTACGGGATCGTCGACGAGGTCATCCAGAGCCGGAAGCTCAACGCACTCCCCGCGGTCTGATCCCCGTGCGGCGGGTCGAGGGCGCGCGTGTCGCGCCCTCGACCCGTACCGTCGGGGGACGCGGGACGCATGTGGTTCGGCATCGGCTCGGCCGGGCGAGTCATCGCCCTCCGGGACGGACGCCGGCAGGTACCGTCGGCGAGCGCCCGATCCCCGGCCCGAAAGCGCCGGGAGGAGAGCCTCGCGGAGTGCGGGGCCGTGTACGGGAGATCAGCACCAGTTCACACGCAGGTACCTGAGACCAGGGCCTGATTCCCCGAGGTGGAGGTCAGCAGGTGGCACGAATCGGTGAGAGCGGTGACCTGCTCAAGTGCTCGTTCTGCGGCAAGAGCCAGAAGCAGGTCAAGAAGCTCATCGCTGGCCCCGGGGTCTACATCTGCGACGAGTGCATCGACCTCTGCAACGAGATCATCGAGGAAGAGCTCTCGGAGTCGTCGGACCTGAAGTTCGACGAACTGCCGAAGCCCAAGGAGATCCACGACTTCCTCGAGCAGTACGTGATCGGCCAGGACAAGGCCAAGCGCGCGCTCTCGGTGGCGGTCTACAACCACTACAAGCGGGTGCAGGCCGGCGGCGGGGGCAGCCGCGACGAGGCGGTCGAGCTGGCCAAGTCCAACATCCTGCTCATGGGCCCGACGGGCTGCGGCAAGACGCACCTGGCCCAGACGCTGGCGCGGATGCTCAACGTCCCGTTCGCCATCGCCGACGCGACCGCCCTCACCGAGGCCGGGTACGTGGGTGAGGACGTCGAGAACATCCTCCTCAAGCTGATCCAGGCCGCCGACTACGACGTCAAGCGCGCCGAGACCGGCATCATCTACATCGACGAGGTCGACAAGATCGCCCGCAAGAGCGAGAACCCGTCGATCACCCGCGACGTCTCCGGCGAGGGCGTGCAGCAGGCGCTGCTGAAGATCCTCGAGGGGACGACGGCGTCGGTCCCGCCGCAGGGCGGCCGCAAGCACCCGCACCAGGAGTTCATCCAGATCGACACGACGAACGTGCTGTTCATCGTGGGCGGCGCCTTCGCCGGGCTGGAGAAGATCATCGAGCAGCGGGCCGGCAAGCAGGGCATCGGCTTCGGCTCGGAGGTGCGCAGCAAGAAGGAGATGGACGCGGCGAACACCTTCGCCGAGGTCATGCCGGAGGACCTGCTGAAGTTCGGGATGATCCCCGAGTTCATCGGCCGGCTCCCGGTCATCACCAGCGTCGAGAAGCTCGACCGCGAGGCGCTGATCAACATCCTCACCGAGCCGAAGAACGCCCTGGTGCGCCAGTACCGCCGGCTGTTCGAGCTCGACGGCGTGGACCTGGAGTTCACCGAGGACGCGCTCGAGTCCATCGCCGACCAGGCGATCCTGCGTGGCACCGGCGCCCGTGGCCTCCGGGCGATCATGGAGGAGGTCCTCCAGTCGGTCATGTACGACGTCCCGAGCCGGGACGACGTCGCCTCCGTGGTCATCACCAAGGAGGTCGTGCTGGAGCACGTCAACCCGACGATCGTGCCGCGCAAGCCCACCCGGGCCCCCCGCGAGAAGAGCGCCTGACACACCCCGCCCGCAGGACGGCCCGCCTCCCCGATGGGAGGCGGGCCGTCGCGCATTCCGGGTCCGGTGCGTCCGTGCGGTCGGTCAGGCCTCCGCGGTGGGTGCGAGGACGACGTCGACCGAGAGCGGGCCCTCGCCGGCCACGATCTCCAGCGCGGCGATCCGGCCGGCCTCGGCGAGGTCGCGGCGACCGGCCTCCACCAGCGGGACCTGCTCGGCCGGCGCGGTGACCGTCGCCGACTCGACGTCGGCCCGCATCGACTGCTTGGCGTCGGACTTCGCCTTGCGCACGCCCGCCAGCGCCGCGGCCACGACCGTCACCACCCACGGGTCGCCCCCGCTTGGCAGCTCCGTGGCGGCCGGCCAGGCGGCGCGGTGCACCGACCCGGTCTGCCACCAGGACCAGACCTCCTCGGTGACGAACGGCAGCACCGGGGCGAACAGGCGCAGCTGCACCGACAGCGCGATCGCCAGCGTGGCCTGGGCGGAGCGGGCGGCGTCGTCGGAGCCGTAGGCCCGGGACTTCACCAGCTCCACGTAGTCGTCGCAGAACGACCAGAAGAAGGCCTCGGCCACCTCGAGGGCGCGGGTGTAGTTGTAGGCCTCCATCGCCGCCGTCGCCTCGTCGACCACGGCCGCCAGCCCGGCCAGCAGCCCCAGGTCCATCGGCTCGGTGACCTGCTCGGCGGTGAGCCCGGCCGAGGCGCCGAGGCCGAGGACGAACTTGCCCACGTTGAGGATCTTGATGGCCAGCCGGCGGCCGACCTTCATCTGCGCCTCGTCGAACGGCGAGTCCGCGCCCGGCCGCGCACCGGCAGCCCGCCACCGGACGGCGTCGGTGCCGAACCGCTCGAGCACGTCGATCGGGGTGACGACGTTGCCCTTCGACTTCGACATCTTCTTGCGGTCGGGGTCGACGACGAAGCCGGAGATCGTCGCGTGCGTCCACGGCACGGTGCCGAACTCGAAGTGCGACCGGACGACGGTGGAGAACAGCCAGGTGCGGATGATGTCGTGTGCCTGCGGCCGCTGGTCCATCGGGAAGACCTTGGCGAACAGCTCCGGGTCGGTGTCCCAGCCCGAGGCCACCTGCGGCGACAGCGATGACGTCGCCCAGGTGTCCATGACGTCGGGGTCGGCCATGAAGCCGCCCGGCTTGCCGCGCTGCTCCTCGGTGAACCCCTCCGGCACGTCGGAGGACGGGTCGACCGGCAGCGCCGACTCCGGTGCCAGGATCGGGTCGGAGTAGTCCGGGTCCCCGAACTCGTCGAGCCGGTACCAGACCGGGAACGGGACGCCGAAGAACCGCTGCCGGCTGATCAGCCAGTCGCCGTTGAGGCCCTCGACCCAGTTCTCGTAGCGGTACCGCATGTGCTCGGGCACCCACTGGATCTCCCGGCCGCGGGCGATCAGCGCCGCCCGCAGGTCGTCGTCCCGACCGCCGTTGCGGATGTACCACTGCCGCGTCGTGACGATCTCGAGCGGCCGCTCGCCCTTCTCGTAGAACTTCACCGGGTGGGTGATCGGCGTGGGGTCGCCGTGCAGGTCACCGGACTCGCGCAACAGCTCCACCATGCGCTCGCGGGCGGCGTGCGCGGTCTTGCCGGCCAGCTCGCGGTACGCCGTCGCGGCGCCGTCGGAGGACAGCCCGGTCGGCGGGTCGGGGACCAGGCGGCCGTCCCAGCCGATCACCGCCCGGGTGGGCAACTGCAGCTCGCGCCACCAGGTGACGTCGTTGAGATCGCCGAAGGTGCAGATCATCGCGATGCCCGAGCCCTTGTCCGGCTCGGCCAGGCGGTGCGCGACCACCGGCACCTCGACGTCGAACACCGGCGTGCGCACGGACGTGCCGAACAGCGGCTGGTAGCGCTCGTCGTCGGGGTGGGCCACCAGCGCCACGCAGGCGGGCAGCAGCTCGGGACGGGTGGTCTCGATGAAGACCGGACCGTCGGCGGCGTGGAAGGAGATCCGGTGGTAGGCGCCGGGACGCTCGCGGTCCTCGAGCTCGGCCTGGGCGACCGCCGTCCGGAACGTGACGTCCCAGAGGGTCGGCGCCTCCTGGGCGTAGGCCTCGCCGCGGGCGAGGTTGTGCAGGAACGCCCGCTGCGCGGTGGCCCGGGAGGACTCCGAGATCGTCCGGTAGACGTTCGACCAGTCGACCGACAGCCCGACCCGGCGCCAGAGCTGCTCGAAGGCGCGCTCGTCCTCCTCGGTCAGCTGCATGCACAGCTCGACGAAGTTGCGCCGCGACACCGGCAGCTGGTCCTTGCCCGGGGACGACGGCGGCGAGAACGACGGGTCGTAGTGCAACGACGGGTCGCACCGGACGCCGTAGTAGTTCTGCACCCGGCGCTCGGTGGGCAGCCCGTTGTCATCCCAGCCCATCGGGTAGTAGACGTGCCGGCCGCGCATCCGCTGGTAGCGGGCGACGATGTCGGTGTGGGTGTAGCTGAACACGTGCCCGACGTGCAGCGAGCCCGAGGCGGTCGGCGGCGGGGTGTCGATCGCCCAGATCTGGTCGCGCGGACCGGCCAGCGCCGCAGCCCGGTCGAACGCGTACACATCGGAGTCCGCCCAGGCGGCGACCCACTTCTCCTCGAGCCCGTCCAGCGACGGCTTCTCCGGTACGCCGACGGAGCCTCCCGGGGCGGGGGTGTCCGGGGTGCGGGTGTCGGTGACCATGTACCTCATCCTAAGAAGTGGGCTGCTGGCATCCTGGGGAGGATGAGCAGCAGCAGTTCCGAGGGCCGCCGGCCCGAGGACGTCGACCTCGCCCGTGTCGAGAAGGAACTGCTGGCCCGCTGGCCGGAGAGCCGGCTCCAGCCCTCCCTCGGGCGCATCTCGGCCCTGGTCGACCTGCTGGGCAACCCGCACCGTGCCTACCCCGTCGTGCAGGTCGCCGGCACCAACGGCAAGACGTCGACCGCCCGCATGGTCGACGAGCTGCTGCGCGGCTTCGGGCTGCGGGTGGGCCGCTTCACCAGCCCGCACCTGCAGTCGATGCGGGAGCGGATCGTGCTCGACGGCGAGCCGGTGAGCGCCGGGCGGTTCGTCGAGACGTACGACGACATCGCGCCCTACGTGCAGATGGTCGACAGCGCCGGCGAGCACCCGATGAGCTTCTTCGAGGTCATGGTCGGCATGGCCTACGCGACCTTCGCCGACGCCCCGGTCGACGTCGCGGTCATCGAGGTCGGGATGGGCGGCACCTGGGACGCCACCAACGTCGTCGACGCCCGCGTCGCCGTCGTCACCCCGGTCGCGCTGGACCACGCCGAGTACCTCGGCCCGGACGTCACCACGATCGCCGGCGAGAAGGCCGGGATCATCAAGCGCGACGCCATCGCCGTCCTCGCCCGCCAGCAGCCCGGCGCCCTCGACGCGCTGGTGCGCCGCGCGGTCGAGGTGGAGGCGGTCGTCGCCCGGGAGGGCACCGAGTTCGGCGTCCTGGAGCGGAAGGTCGCCGTCGGCGGGCAGCAACTGCGGCTGCAGGGCCTCGGCGGCGAGTACGAGGACGTCTTCCTCCCGCTGTTCGGCGCCCACCAGGCGCAGAACGCCGCCACCGCCCTGGCCGCCGTCGAGGCGTTCCTCGGGGCCGGCGCGAGCACCGGCACCATCGACGCCGACACGGTCCGCGCCGCGTTCGCCGCCGTCCGCTCGCCCGGCCGGCTGGAGCGGGTGCGGACCAGCCCCACGGTGCTGGTCGACGCCGCGCACAACCCCGCCGGCATGGCCGCGACGGTGGAGGCGATCCGGGAGTCCTTCGACTTCACCCGGCTGGTGGGCGTGGTCGGCGCCGTCCGCGGCAAGGACGTCGCCGGGATGCTCGCCGCGCTCGAGGAGGTCTGCGCCGAGCTGGTCGTCACCCAGAACAGCTCCCCGCGTGCGATGCCCGCCGACGAGCTGGGCGCCCTCGCCGTCGACGTCTTCGGCGCCGACCGGGTCAGCGTCTCGCCGCGCCTCCCCGAAGCCCTCACGGAGGCGATCGAGCTGGCCGAGGCCGGGCCGGACGACGCCCTCGGCGGCTCCGGCGTGCTCGTCACCGGCAGCGTGATCACCGCGGGGGAGGCCCGCACCCTGATGGGCGGGGCGAGCCGGTGACCGCTCCGGACCCGGTCCGCGCCGCCCGGGCGCTGCGCGGCGCGGCCGCCGGCATCCTCGTGCTGGAGGGCATCGCGGTGCTGTTCGTGCCGCGGGGCATCGCGCAGAGCGGGCCCGGGCTGACCGGCGCCCGCCTGACCGCGCTGCTCGTGCTGGCGGTGCTGTTGATCCTCGCCGCGGGCCTGCAGCGTCGGCCCGGCGGCCTCCTGGTGGCCACCGCCCTGCAGGTGCCGCTGCTGGCGACCGGCCTGCTCAACAGCGTGATGTGGTTCGTCGCCGGCGTGTTCCTGCTGATCTGGCTGTACCTGCTGCAGATCCGCAAGGAGCTGCTGGGCTCCCCGTTCCGCGAGCCGGCACCCCGCCAGCCCACGCCCCGTGAGGACGGCGACCCCGCCGCGTAGGCTCCGCGCTCGTGTCTGAAGCCACTCCCGCCCGCACCCTGGTCCTCGTCAAGCCCGACGGTATCGCCCGTGGCCTGGTCGGCGAGGTGATCTCGCGCCTGGAGGCCAAGGGCCTGCGCCTGGTCGCCGCCGACCTGCGCACCCTGACCGCCGAGGTCGCCGAGACCCACTACGCCGAGCACCGGGAGCGGCCGTTCTTCGCCTCGCTGGTCGAGTTCATCACCAGCGGCCCGCTCATGGCCCTGGTCGTGGAGGGCCCGCGGGCCATCGAGGCCTTCCGCGCGCTGGCCGGCGCCACCGACCCGGTCCAGGCCGGCCCGGGCACGATCCGCGGCGACTTCGCCCTCGAGGTGCAGAACAACATCGTGCACGGCTCCGACTCGCCCGAGTCCGCCGCCCGCGAGATCGCGCTGTTCTTCCCCGACCTGGGCTGAAAGAGGACCCCCTTGCCCCCCGCCACTCGCACGCTCGTGGCGGGACCCTGCAAGGGGGCCACCTCGGACGGGGACCGCGGGAGAGGGCGCGTCTACCCTGGACGGGTCATGACTGGGACCACGCGCCATGCCTCGGGGGAGACGCTCTACCCCCGCCTCGAACCGCTCCTCGCGCAGGTGCAGAAGCCGATCCAGTACGTCGGCGGTGAACTGAACGCGCAGGTGAAGGCCTGGGACGACGTCGCCGTCCACTGGGCGCTGATGTACCCCGACGCCTACGAGGTCGGGCTGCCCAACCAGGGGCTGATGATCCTCTACGAGGTGCTCAACGAGCGCCCCGACGCCCTCGCCGAGCGCACCTACGCCGTCTGGCCGGACCTCGCCGGGCTCATGCGCGAGCAGGGCGTCCCCCAGTTCACCGTCGACGCGCACCGCGCCGTCGGCGACTTCGACCTGCTCGGGGTCAGCTTCGCCACCGAGCTCGGCTACACCAACCTGCTCGAGGCCCTCGACCTCGCCCGCATCCCGCTGCACGCGCTGGACCGCGACGAGAGCCACCCCGTGGTCGTCGCCGGCGGGCACGCGGCGTTCAACCCCGAGCCGATCGCCGACTTCGTCGACTGCGCCGTCCTCGGTGACGGCGAGCAGGCCGTCGGCGACATCACCGACGTCGTCGCGGCGTGGAAGGAGCAGGGCCGGCCCGGTGGCCGCGTCGAGCTGCTCGCCCGCCTCGCGCGGGTGGACGGCGTCTACGTGCCGCGCTTCTACGCGGTCGGCTACGGCCCGGACGGCGCGATCACGGCGGTGACCCGGACGCGGGACGACGTCCCGGCGCGGGTCGGCAAGCGGACGGTCATGGACCTCGACGAGTGGCCGTACCCGAAGACCCCGCTGGTGCCGCTGGCCGAGTCGGTGCACGAGCGGATGAGCGTGGAGATCTTCCGGGGCTGCACCCGCGGCTGCCGGTTCTGCCAGGCGGGGATGATCACCCGCCCGGTGCGCGAGCGGACGATCACCGGCATCGGCTCGATGGTCGACCAGGGGCTGCGGGCGACCGGCTACGAGGAGGTCGGCCTGCTGTCGCTGTCCAGCGCCGACCACTCCGAGATCGGCCAGCTCGCCAAGGAGCTCGCCGACCGCTACGAGGGCACCAACACCGGGCTGAGCCTCCCCAGCACCCGCGTGGACGCCTTCAACGTCACGCTGGCCAACGAGCTGTCCCGCAACGGGCGCCGTTCCGGCCTCACCTTCGCCCCGGAGGGCGGCAGCGAGCGGATCCGCCGGGTGATCAACAAGACGGTGTCCAAGGACGACCTCGTCCGCACCGTCACCACCGCCTACGCCAACGGCTGGCGGCAGGTGAAGCTCTACTTCATGTGCGGTCTGCCGACGGAGACCGACGAGGACGTGCTGGAGATCGCGGAGCTGGCGGTCGAGGTGATCCGCGCCGGCCGCGAGGCCAGCGGCTCCAAGGACGTCCGCTGCACGGTGTCCATCGGCGGGTTCGTGCCCAAGCCGCACACCCCGTTCCAGTGGGCCGGGCAGGCCAGCGCCGAGACGATCGACCACCGCCTGCGCGTGCTCCGCCAGGCGATCAACGCCGACCGCCGGATCGGCCGCTCCATCGGCCTGCGCTACCACGACGGCAAGCCCGGCGTGGTCGAGGGCCTGCTCTCCCGAGGCGACCGCCGCGTCGGCCGG
This sequence comes from Geodermatophilus sabuli, assembly GCF_900215145.1. Classification (GTDB taxonomy): domain Bacteria; phylum Actinomycetota; class Actinomycetes; order Mycobacteriales; family Geodermatophilaceae; genus Geodermatophilus; species Geodermatophilus sabuli. The sequence continues at coordinate 303,118 of NZ_OBDO01000001.1, forward strand.
GTCATCGAGCGGGTGTGGCGCGAGGGCGGCAGGTTCGACGGCTGGAGCGAGCACTTCTCCTACGAGCGCTGGACGGCGGCCGCCGCCGAGGAGCTCAGCGCCTTCGGGGTCGACCTGGACTGGTTCACCACCCGGGAGCGCACCCAGGACGAGGTCCTGCCCTGGGACCACCTGGACTCCGGGCTGGACAAGGAGTGGCTCTGGGACGACTGGCAGGAGGCACTCAGCGAGGAGGAGGTCGCCGACTGCCGGTGGACCCCCTGCTACGACTGCGGCGTCTGCCCGACCAACGGCACCGAGATCCAGATCGGGCCGACCGGGCGCAGCCTGCTCCCGCTCACGGTCGTCGGCCGCTAGTGGCCCGCCAGCCCGAGGGGCCGCCCCCGCCGCCGACGGTGCAGAAGCTGCGGCTGCGCTACGCCAAGCGCGGACCGCTGCGCTTCGCCTCCCACCGAGACCTCGCGCGGGCGCTGGAGCGCGCGCTGCGCCGGGCGCAGGTGCCCATGGCGTTCTCGGCCGGGTTCAGCCCGCACCCCAAGATCTCCTACGTGGGCGCCGCGCCGACGGGTGCGGCCAGCGAGGCCGAGTACGTGGAGATCGGCCTCGCCGAGCGGCGGGACCCCGAGGCCGTGCGGGCCGCGCTCGACGCGTCGCTGCCCCCGGGGGTCGACGTCCTGGAGTGCGTCGAGGCCGCCGAGGGGGGCGGCTCGCTGGCCGACCGGATCGACGCCGCGCGCTGGCGCGTCGAACTGCCCGGCGTCGAGCCGGAGGAGCTGGCGGCTGCCGTCGCGGCCTTCCTTGCCAGCGACGTGGTGACCGTCGCCAAGCGCACGAAGAACGGCCTCAAGGACGTCGACGCGCGGGAGCCGGTGGCCTCCGCTGCGTCGGCGGGCACAGCAGGTTGTGCCATACTGACCATGGTCGTCCGGCAGGTGACGCCCGCCGTTCGACCCGACGACGTGTTGGCCGCTCTTGCTGCCGTCGCCGACCTGCGCCCGCCGTCGCCCCCCCGGGCCGTGCGTGAGGCGCAGGGCCGGCTCGACGACAGCGGGATCGTGGCCGACCCGCTCGGACCGGACCGCGCAGCGCGCACCCGCTGCCAGGGGGAGCACGCGGCGGTCTGACCGGTGGGGCCGGAGCCTCGCGACGTCGAGCGGCACGGCTGCCAGACGTGACGCACCCCGAGCTCTCGCAGGACCGAAGACCAGCACCACCCGGCACCCGGCCGCGGCAACCACGGCCCGGGAGCCGGCCACAGACTTCGCGAGTCGAGCTCGCCGCCGCACCCGGTGCGGCCGCTCGACCCGCCCAACCCGTGCTCCTGCGCGGCCGCCAGTCCACGTGATCGGCGCCCGGGAGCACCACACAGGAGGCGAGCCCTCGTGGCCGACCAGAACGACGAGACCACCCCCACCAGCGTGGACACCACGCCGGCCCCCGACGGCGCGGCGCCGGCCGACGAGGGCCTCGACCCCGCGGTCCTGCCGGAGGACGCCGACGCGGCGGAGCCCGGTGCGGAGGACCCCGAGGACGCCGTGGCACCGGCGACCGCCGAGGCCGAGCCCGCTCCCGAGGCCGAGCCTGCACCCGAGGCCGAGGCCGAGCCCGCACCCGAGGCCGCTCCCGAGGCCGAGGCCCGCCCGGAGCCCGAGGTCGCGCCGGAGCCGCAGCCCACACCGGATCCGGCGGTCGCCCAGACCCCGGCGGTCACCGAGACCCCGGCGGTCACCGAGGCCCCGGCGGCGGCCCTGCCCGACCCCGAGCACGAGGAGCACCCGGCCTCGCGCTTCGGTGCCCAGTTCAGCTCGCCGGAGCCCACGGCGGTCATCGCCCGGCCCCGCCGCCGGGCCACCCGGCCGGCCGGTGCGGCCGACCCCGGCGCGTACACCGCCGCCCCGCCGGTCGCGCCCGCCATGCCGGCCTTCGTCAGCTTCGTTGCCCCGGCCGAGGACGACGTCCCGCCGGCGCCTCGCCGGCGCAGCCGTCGTCCCGCCGAGTCCCCCGTGGTAGAGGACACCGATACCGAGCCGGCCGAGGACCGCGACGAGCGCGACGAGGAGGAGACGGCGCCCCGCTCGCGGCGGGGACGGTCCCGCCGCCGGAGCGGCGCCGACGAGGCGACGGCCGCCGAGACGGTCGACACCGACGAGGACGACACCACCCCGGCCGACGCCGACACCGACACCGACACCGACGAGGAGTCGGAGGACCGCGACGACAGCGGCTCCGCCGGCAGCCGTCGCCGGCGGCGGGGCCGCCGTGGTCGCGGGCGCGGGCGCAGCGGCGAGGACTCCGGCGACGCCGACGACTCCGACGAGACCCAGGACGAGGACTCCGGCGACGAGCAGGGCGCCGAGGAGTCCGACGAGGACGACACCGAGGGCGACACCGACGGCGGCGAGGACACCACCGAGGGCGACGAGGCCGAGGGCGGCTCCAGCACCCGCCGCCGGCGCCGGCGCCGCCGCCGGGGGAGCACCGGCGACGGCGAGGCCGCGGCGGAGGCCGACGACGACCGCCCCGAGCGGGCCGGCCGCAACGGCCGCACCACCAGCGACGACGACGTCAAGGGGGTCACCGGTTCGACGCGGCTCGAGGCCAAGCGCCAGCGCCGCCGCGACGGACGGGACAGTGGCCGCAAGCGGGCGCCGATCCTCACCGAGGCCGAGTTCCTCGCCCGCCGCGAGGCGGTCGACCGCAAGATGGTCATCCGGCAGCGGGGCGAGCGCACCCAGATCGCCGTCCTCGAGGACGACGTGCTGGTCGAGCACTACGTGACCCAGGCCCAGGCGACGTCCTTCGCCGGCAACGTCTACCTCGGCCGGGTGCAGAACGTGCTGCCCAGCATGGAGGCGGCGTTCGTCGACATCGGCAAGGGCCGCAACGCCGTCCTGTACGCCGGCGAGGTCAACTGGGACGCCGCCGGCCTGTCGGGCAAGCAGCGTTCGATCGAGCAGGCGATGAAGTCCGGCGACAAGGTGCTGGTGCAGGTCACCAAGGACCCGATCGGCCACAAGGGCGCCCGGCTCACCCAGCAGATCAACCTGCCCGGCCGGTTCCTGGTCTACGTGCCCGGCGGGTCGATGACCGGCATCAGCCGCAAGCTGCCCGACACCGAGCGGCAGCGGCTCAAGGACGTCCTGAAGAAGATCGTCCCCGAGGACGCCGGCGTCATCATCCGCACCGCCGCCGAGGGGGCGTCGGAGGAGGAGCTGACCCGCGACGTCGCCCGCCTGCAGGCGCAGTGGGAGGTCATCTCCAAGAAGGCCGAGTCGACCTCCAACGCGCCGACCCTGCTCTACGGCGAGCCCGACCTCGCCATCCGGGTGATCCGGGACGTCTTCAACGAGGACTTCAAGGAGCTCACGGTCCAGGGCGACGACGCCTGGGACACCGTCGAGGCCTACGTCGCCCACGTCTCCCCGGAGCTCACCGGCCGGCTGGCGCGCTACACCGGCGAGGGCGACGTCTTCCGGGACCTGCGCATCGACGAGCAGCTGGCCAAGGCCCTGGACCGGAAGGTGTGGCTGCCCTCCGGCGGCTCGCTGGTCATCGACCGCACCGAGGCGATGACCGTCGTCGACGTCAACACCGGCAAGTTCACCGGCTCCGGCGGCAACCTCGAGCAGACCGTCACGCGCAACAACATGGAGGCGGCCGAGGAGATCGTCCGCCAACTCCGGCTGCGCGACATCGGCGGCATCATCGTCATCGACTTCATCGACATGGTGCTGGAGAGCAACCGCGACCTCGTGCTGCGGCGGCTGACCGAGTGCCTGGGCCGCGACCGCACCAAGCACCAGGTCGCCGAGGTGACGTCCCTGGGCCTGGTCCAGATGACCCGCAAGCGGGTCGGACAGGGCCTGCTGGAGGTCTTCTCCGAGCCGTGCGAGCACTGCCGCGGGCGCGGGGTGCTGGTGAACACCGACCCGGTCGACGAGCGGCGCCGCGCCCCCGGCGGCCCCGGGAGCCCGGGCGGCGGCAACGGCCGTCGCGACCAGGGGCGCCCCGAGCGCGGCAGGGACAACGGCCAGCAGACCAAGGACGCCGGCACGAAGGACCCCGGCCCCGCCGAGGCGCCGGAGCCCGTGGCGCCCGGGACCGTCGCCGTCGAGGTGGCGGCTCCCGCGGAGGGCGAGGGGGACGGCCAGCGTCCCGGCGGGCGCCGCGGCCGTGGCCGGCGCGGCCGCAACCAGGCCGGTGAGGAGCGGGCCGCCGAGGACGCCGCGGTGCTCGCCGCGCCCGGCGCCACGACCCCGGGCGGGACGGCGGGCGACGAGGCCCCCGCCCCGGACCGCAGCGCGGCCGCCGAGCAGGCGCCGGTCCCGGTCGGGGTCGCGGTCCTCGACCAGCTCTCGGCGCCCGAGGAGGCCCCCGAGCGCACCGTCGAGGCGGCCGGGACCGAGCCGGCTGCGGCCGAGCCGGCCGCGGCCGAGGCCCCGGCGAACGAGTCGGCGGAGCACGGTGCCCAGCCGGACGCCGGGACGCCGTTCGAGGCGCCGCTGCCCGCTCCGGTTGGCGCGACCGACGACGAGGCGGTGCCGGCCGGTGCCGGCCCCGACGACGCCGGGCCCGTGGACGAGCCGGCCGACCAGCCCTCGCCCGAGGTGCCCGCGGCCGGCGACGACGCCGGTGTGGCCGTGGCCACGACCCGGCCGCGCCGCCGCCGGGCCGCCAGCCGGCCGGCGGGTCCGCCGGCCTCCTGAGCAGCACGACCCTCCTCCCGGCCCCCGCGGGCCCGGGAGGAGGGCCTGGACAGGGGGTCGTCGCCCGGTTCGACCCGGTCCCGATCCCTCGGGTACGCTGGTCGGGTTGCATCGCCACGGGCCGGGCACCGCACGGTGTCGCCTGGCAGGCGCGCAGCCCGTCCAGCACCCGACGCCCGTCGTCGGGGTGCACGCAGGACACGTAGAAGCGATCGAGGAGTCAGTGGTGTACGCAGTCGTGAAGGCCGGTGGCCGGCAGCACAAGGTGGCCGTGGGCGACCGGTTCACGGTCAACCGTCTCGCGGGTGAGGCGGGCGACACCGTCACCCTCCCGGCCCTGCTCCTGGTCGACGGGGACACCGTCACCAGCGACGCGCAGGCGCTGGCCGGTGTGACCGTGACCGGCGAGATCGTCGGCCACGCCAAGGGTCCGAAGATCCGCATCCACAAGTTCAAGAACAAGACCGGCTACCACAAGCGTCAGGGGCACCGTCAGCCCCTCACCGACGTCGTGGTCCGCGACATCACGAAGGGCTGACGACGACATGGCACACAAGAAGGGCGCCTCGTCCTCCCGCAACGGCCGCGACTCGAACGCGCAGCGCCTCGGCGTCAAGCGCTTCGGCGGGCAGGTCGTGAAGGCCGGCGAGATCATCGTGCGCCAGCGCGGCACCCACTTCCACCCGGGGCTGGGTGTCGGCCGCGGCAGCGACGACACGCTGTTCGCCCTGGAGGCCGGCGCGGTCACCTTCGGCACGCGGCGTGGTCGTCGGACCATCTCCATCTCCGCCGTCGAGGCCTGAAGAACACCTCGTCCCCCTCACCGCTCGCGAGCTCGCAGTGAGCCTCTGGACGGGGCGGGCCGAGCGCACACTCACCATGCGCACGAGCGCACGGGCCACCGGCCCGTGCGCTCGTGGTGCTTGATCCCCGAGAACTGAGAGGCGGCGCGGACATGGCCGCTTTCGTCGACCGCGTGGTCGTGCACGTGGCGGCCGGCAACGGCGGCCACGGGGTGGCGTCGATCCACCGCGAGAAGTTCAAGCCGCTCGGCGGGCCCGACGGGGGCAACGGCGGGGACGGCGGCAACGTCGTCCTCGAGGTCGACCCCAGCGTCCACACCCTCCTGGACTTCCACCACCGCCCGCACCAGAAGGCCGGCAACGGCCGCCCGGGCGAGGGCAGCAACCGCCACGGCGCCCGCGGTGAGGACCGCGTCCTGCGCGTCCCCGCCGGCACCGTGGTGAGCACTCCCGACGGGCGGGTCATCGCCGACCTCGTCGGCGCCGGCACCCGCGTGGTGCTCGCGCACGGCGGCAAGGGCGGCCTCGGCAACGCCGCGCTGGCCAACTCCCGCCGCAAGGCCCCCGGCTTCGCGCTGCTCGGTGAGCCCGGCGAGGCCTTCGACGCCGTCATCGAGCTCAAGAGCATCGCCGACGTCGGCCTGGTCGGGTTCCCCTCGGCCGGCAAGTCCTCGCTGATCGCGGCGATGTCCGCGGCGCGGCCGAAGATCGCCGACTACCCGTTCACCACCCTGGTGCCCAACCTCGGCGTGGTCCGCGCCGGTGACGTCGCCTTCACGATGGCCGACGTCCCGGGGCTGATCCCCGGCGCGTCCACCGGCAAGGGCCTCGGCCTGGAGTTCCTCCGCCACATCGAGCGCTGCGCCGTCCTGGTGCACGTCGTGGACATGGCGACGATGGAGCCCGGCCGCGACCCCGAGAGCGACATCGAGGCGCTGGAGCACGAGCTCGCCGAGTACAGCGGCGAGGAGATCGACCTGGTGGGCCGGCTGCGGATCGCCGTCCTCAACAAGATCGACGTCCCGGACGCCCGCGAGCTGGTCGACCTCGTGCGGGCCACCCTGGAGGAGCGCGGGCTGGCGGTCTTCCCGGTCAGCGCCGCCACGGGGGAGGGGCTGCGCGAACTCGGCTTCGCCCTGGCCACGGCGGTCGACGAGCACCGCGCTGCGCTGCCCGAGCCCGAGGCGGCCCGGATCACGCTCACCCCGCGCGCGGTGGACGACAGCGGGTTCACCGTCGAGCGGGACCCGGAGGACGACGAGGCGTTCGTCGTCCGCGGCGTGAAGCCCGAGCGCTGGGTGCGCCAGACCGACTTCACCAACGACGAGGCGGTGGGCTTCCTCGCCGACCGGCTCAACCGACTCGGCGTCGAGGAGGAGCTGGCCAAGGCGGGGGCCCGGGAGGGCGACGCGGTCACCATCGGCGGCGTCACCTTCGACTGGGCGCCCACCCTGCCGGCCGGCACGCTCACCGTCGAGGAGAGCGCCGGGCTCGGCGGCCGCGGCACCGACGCCCGCATCGACGCCCCGCACCGGGTGCGCGCCGAGGAGCGGCTGGCGGCCAAGCGGGCCCGCCGGGTGCCCTACGAGCTCGGCGACACCTGGACCGAGGAGGACCTCCCCACCGAGGAGGGCACGTGAGCGAGCTCGTGAGCGCCCGGCCGGAGATCGGCGGCGCACGCCGGGTCGTGGTCAAGGTCGGCTCGTCGTCGCTCACCACGCTGCCCGGCGGGCTCGACGAGGGGCGGCTCTCGGCACTGGTCGACGTCCTCGGCGCCGCGCGGGCCGCCGGGCGGGAGGTCGTGCTGGTGTCCTCCGGGGCGATCGCCGCCGGCCTGGCCCCGCTGGGCATCGAGGGTCGCCCGCGGGACCTGGCGACCGCCCAGGCCGCCGCCAGCGTCGGGCAGCTGCGACTGGTGCAGACCTACGCCGACGCCTTCGCCCGCCACGGGGTCACCGTCGGCCAGGTGCTGCTCACCGCCGACGACCTCACCCGGCGCAGCCACTACCGCAACGCGCAGCGCACCGTCGAGCGGCTGCTCACCCTCGGGGTGCTGCCGATCGTCAACGAGAACGACACGGTGGCCACCGAGGAGATCCGTTTCGGCGACAACGACCGGCTGGCCGCCCTGGTCGCCCACGTCTCCCACGCCGACGCCCTGCTGCTGCTCTCCGACGTCGCCGGCGTCTACGACGGCGACCCGCGCAAGGGCCCCGCCGAGCTGCTGGACACCGTCCGCGACCCCGCCGACCTGGACGTCGTCACCCTCGGCACGGCCCGCCGCAACGGGGTGGGTACCGGCGGCATGGCCACCAAGGTCGAGGCCGCGCTGATCGCGGCGCACGCCGGCGTCCCCGTCGTCGTCACGTCCACGACGCAGGCCGCCGCGGCCCTGGCGGGGGAGTCGGTGGGCACCCGGTTCGCCGTCATGGGCCCCCGCCCGCGGGCCCGGCAGTTCTGGCTGCGGTTCGCCACCCGTCCCCGGGGGCGGCTGGTGCTCGACGACGGCGCGGTGCGGGCGGTGCGGGAGCGCAACGCCTCGCTGCTGGCCGCGGGCGTCACCGGTGTGGTGGGGGACTTCCTCGCCGACGACCCGGTGGAGCTGGTCGGCCCGGACGGCGTCGTCGTCGCGCGGGGCCTGGTCGCGTTCGACGCCCGGGAGCTGCCGCCGCTGTTGGGCCGCAAGACCAGCGAGCTGGACCCGGAGTACCAGCGGGAGCTCGTGCACCGCGACGAGATGGTGCTGGTCCGGCGTCCGTCCCTGGGCTGAGAGACTCGGTGCCGTGACGATCCGCCCCATCCGCGAACTCGGTGACCCGGTCCTGCGCACCCCCGCCGACGAGGTGCGCGCCTTCGACAAGGAGCTGGCCGCGCTGGTCCGGGACCTCGAGGACACCGTGGACAACCCCGGCCGGGCCGGTGTCGCCGCGCCGCAGATCGGGGTCGGGCTGCGGGCGTTCTCCTACAACGTCGACGGCGTGATCGGGCACCTGGTGAACCCGCGGATCGTCGAGCTGTCCGAGGAGACCCAGGACGGCGACGAGGGCTGCCTGTCGATCCCCGGCATCTGGGCGCCCACGGTGCGGGCGATGCACGCCGTCGTCGAGGGCTTCGACGTCACCGGTGCGCCGCTGCGGCTGGAGGGCACCGGCCTCATGGCCCGTGCCCTGCAGCACGAGGTCGACCACCTCGACGGCAAGGTCTTCCTCGACCGGCTCACCGGCGAGGCGCGCAAGGCCGCGCTGCGGGCGCTGCGGGACCGGGTCTGAGCGGGTCGGCTCACACGGCGACGCCGGCTCCCGGCAGCAGCAGGCCGCGGACCTCGAAGGCGGTGGCGTCGTCGGCGGGCAGCGCCTGCCCGCCGGAGAGCTCGGCCACCACCGGCCCGACGACGTCGCGGGTGTAGCGCTCGCAGGCCTCGCGGGACTCCCACACCTCCACCACCTGGAACCCCTCGCCGGTCGCCCGGGCCAGGTGGACCAGCAGGCCATCGACGGCCCCGCCGGTGCGCCGGAGCAGCTCGGCGTGCACGGCGGCGTACAGCTCCACCGGTGCCGGGACGTCGATGGTGACGGCCCACGTCACGACGTCCGCCTCGTCGGGTCGTCGCGACGGCCCCGGGCCGCCGCCAGCTGCTGCGCTCCGGTGCCGGCGAGCTGGTCGAGGGCGGCGTCGCGGCCGGTGAGCAGCAGCAGCAGCGCGGCGATCGGGCCCTCGACGGCCGCGCCCTCGCCGGCCGACCAGTCGGTGTCGGTGGCGGTGAGCCGGTACCCGCGCAGCCGCCGGCGCGCGTTGAACGGGAACCCCGTCTCCCAGACCCGGGTGGCCGCCGCGGCGGCGGCCGCGGTCGGCATCGGCCGGGTGCGGCCGAGCGGCAGCGCGACGTCCTGGCCGTGCACGAGGACGTCGGTGAGCGGCTCCATCGGGCTGATGAACGGAGCCCGGCGCCGCGAGCCGACCATCGCCCGGATGCGCCGCGGGTACTCCTCGACCGGCAGGCCGCCCGCCCGCAGGGCGGTGTCCCGGATCATCCGGTCGAAGCTGCCGCGCGCGCGGACCGCCTCGACCAGAGCCGGGCCGGCGCCCATGTGCGCGAGCGTGAGGTGCGCCGCGACGTGCCGGACGCGCCAGGCCGTGCACAGCGACGGCGCCTCCCACTCGGCGGGGGAGAGCTCTTCCAGCAGACCGGCCAGGCCGTCCCGCTCGGCGTCGATCGTCCGCCACACCTCGTCGACGTCCACGACGCCTCCCGCGAGTTGGTAAGATGCTCTGACCATCTTCGTCAGAGGATCTGACCACCGTCAAGGGGGAGTGTGACCGAGGCAGCGGAGGAGCGGCAGAACCTGGGCCTGCTGTGCTTCTACCCGCACCGGGCCATGGAGGCCCGGTTGTTCGCCGCCCTCGCCGCGGCCGGGTTCGACGACATCACCCCCGCCCAGGGCCGGCTGGCCGCGCGGATCGGCCCGGGGGGTACCCGCCTCACCGACCTCGCCGAGCAGGCGCTGGTGACCAAGCAGACCGCCGGTCACCTCGTCGACCAGCTGGAGCGCGCCGGCTACGTACGCCGGGTGCCCGACCCGACGGACGGGCGGGCGCGGCTGGTGCAGATGGCCGGCCGGGGCGAGCAGGTCGTGGCACTGGCCCGGCAGGTGGAGGCAGAGGTCGAGGCGGAGTGGACGGCCCACCTGGGGGAGGAGGCCACCGCGGCCCTCCGCGCCGCGCTCACCCGGCTCCGGGAGATCACCGACCCCTTCCGCTGAGCCTCAGCCGGCCGCGGTGCAGGAGGAGCAGGTGCCGAAGACCTCCAGCTGGTGCTGGACGTCGGCGAACCCGTGCTCGGCGGCGACCCGGGTCGCCCAGCGCTCGACCGGCGGGTCGGCCACCTCCACCGTGCGGCCGCACGACCGGCACACGAGGTGGTGGTGGTGCACCGGCGAGCACCGGCGGTAGGCGGCCTCGCCGTCACTGCCGCGCAGCACGTCGACCAGGCCGTCGTCCACCAGGGCCTGCAGGGCCCGGTACACCGTCGCCAGCCCCACCGCGTCGCCGCGCTCGCGCAGCAGCGCGTGCAGGTCCTGCGCGGTGCGGAACCCGTCGAGTTCGTCGAGGAGGGCGAGGACGGCGCTGCGCTGCCGGGTCTGCCGGCGGCCGGGCACCTCGGGGGCGGTCACGGACGGCCTCCCCGTCCGGGAGCCGGCGCCGCGTGCTGGCCGTGCTCGTCGTAGTGCGTGCCCGCCCCGGTGCGGTGCGGGGCGTGCAGATGGCCGTCGTGGTCGTAGTCGACGTGGTCCCCGTGCGGCACCGGCTGGTGTCCGCACCCCGCGCCGTGCTCGTGCGGATGGGCGGCGTGGACCTCCGCCCGCCGCTGGTGCCGGCGCCGGGCCGTGGCGTCGCGCAGGGAGCTGGCAGTGGTGACGACGAGGAACAGTGCGATCGCCAGCAGCACGATCGTCCCGCCGGACGGCGTGCCCGCGTAGTAGGACGCCGTCGTGCCGGAGACGCTGACCACGAGGCCGATGGCGCAGGCCAGGTAGAGCGCCTGCCGGAAGCTGCGGGCCAGCAGCTGGGCGACCGCGCTCGGCACGATCATCAGGGCGCTGATCAGCAGCAGGCCGACCACGCGCATCGACAGTACGACGGTCGAGGCGACGAGGGCGGCGAGCACGATGTTCAGCGCGAGCACCGGCAGGCCGACGGCCCGGGCGTACTCCTCGTCGTCGCTGACCGCGTACAGCCGCTGGCCCAGCAGCCACACCGCGCCCAGCACCACGACGGTGATGACGGCGAAGACGGCGACGTCCGAGGCGCTGGTCGTGGTGATCGCGCCGAACAGGTAGGACTCCAGGTTGGTCGCCTGTCCCCGGGGCGCGAGGCTCAGCAGCACCACGCCGCCGGCGATGCCCCCGTAGAACAGGACGGCGAGGGCGACGTCCCCGCTGGTGCGGCCGCGGGCCCGCACGAGCTCGATGACCACCGCGCCGAGGACCGCGGCCACCAGCGCCGTCCCGACCGGGGCGGTCGAGGTGAGCACGCCGACGGCGACGCCGGTGAGCGCGACGTGCCCGAGGCCGTCGCCGAGCAGCGACAGCTTGCGCTGCACCAGGAAGACGCCGACCGCCGGGGCGACCAGGCCGACCATCAGCGAGGCGAGCAGGGCCCGCTGCATGAAGCCGTACTCGAGGATCTCCACGTCAGCGGCCTCCGTCGCTGGTCACCCGCGGCTGGTCGATGCGGTACCCCTTGACCGGGGGCTGGCCGGAGTCGTCGGGGTGGTGGTGGCCGCCGTCGGAGTGCACCTCGGCGCCGGCCAGCGGGCCGTCGTAGCCGATCCGTCCGTGGTCGACGACGACCGCGCGGGTCAGGACCCCGGCCAGCGGCCCGGTCTCGTGCGTGACGACGAGCAGGGTCGTGCCGCTCGCCGACACGCCGGCGAGGACGGCGGCGAGCGCGTCCTGGCTGGCGGCGTCCACCCCGGCGGTCGGCTCGTCCATGATCAGCAGCTCGGGCTGGGCGGCGAGCGCGCGGGCGACCAGCACCCGGCGCTGCTGTCCGCCGGAGAGGGAGGCCACCGGGTCACCCATCCGGTCGCTGAGCCCCACGGCGGCCACGGCGTCCGCGACCGCCGCGCGATCGGCCGGGCGCAGCCGCCGGAACAGCCCGAGGCGGGCCAGCCGGCCGACGCCGACCACCTCACGCACGGTGGCCGGGACCGCGCCGCTCACCGTGTGCCGCTGTGGCACGTAGCCGATGCGCCCGCGCTCGCGCAGCCGCCCGACCGGGGCGCCGAGCACCTCGACCTCGCCCCCGAGCACCGCGGCCAGGCCGAGCAGGCCGCGCGCCAGCGTCGTCTTCCCCGACCCGTTGGAGCCGAGGACGGCGACCGACTCGCCGGGCTGCACGGTGAGGTCCACGCCGCAGACCACCGGCACGTCGCCGTAGCCGATGCTGGCGTCCCGGAGGCGGATGGCGGCGGTCACGAGCAGTCCTGGCCGTCCTGGAGCGTGGTCAGGTTGTCGCGCATGACCGACAGGTAGTCCGCGCCGGCCTCGTCGTCGGTCAGGCCCTCGAGCGGGTCCAGGACGGCGGTGCGCACCCCGGCCTCCTCCGCGACGGTCTCGGCGACGGCCGGGTCGACGAGGGTCTCGGTGTAGACGGTCGTGACGCCGAGCTCGCGGACCAGCGTCGAGATCTCGGCCAGCTGGGCGGGGTTCGGCTCCTGGGAGGGGCTCAGGCCGCTGATGCCCACCACCTCCAGGCCGTAGCGGCCGGCGAGGTAACCGAAGGCGTCGTGGCTGGTCACCAGGGTGTCCACGGCGCAGCCGGCCAGGCCCGTCTGCATCTCGGCGTCGAGGGCCTCCAGGTCGGCCCGGAGGGCGGCCGCGTTCTGCTCGAAGGTGGCCGCGCCGTCCGGGTCGAGCTCGCCGAGCTCCCCGGCCAGGGCGTCGCCGACGGCGGCCAGCCGGACCGGGTCCAGCCAGAAGTGCGGGTCGACGGGCTCGTCGCCGTGCGCGGGCTCGGCGTCGGCGTGCTCCCCGTCCGTGTGGTCCCCGTCCGTGTGCTCCCCGGCGATCAGGTCGGCGGCCGCGCCGGCGTCCCAGGCGGCGTCGCCGGCCTCCGACCGCGCGGCCTCGTCGAGGGCCGGCTGGAATCCGTCGAGGTAGACGAGCAGGTCGGCCTCGCCGACCGCGGCGACGTCCTGCGGCGCCAGCTCCAGGTCGTGCGCCTCCGCCCCGGGCGGGGTGAGCGAGGAGACGTCGACGCGGTCCCCGCCGACGCGCTCGGCGGCCCACTGCAGCGGGTAGAAGCCGGCGACGACGGTGAGCCCGCCCGAGGCCCCTGCTGCCTCGTCCCCGCCTCCGCACCCGGCGAGCAGGAGGGCGGCGGCGCAGGCCGCGGCGGTCGCGGCCGTCCGCGTCGTCGACGTGTTCATGAGAATCATTCTCGCATAAGCAGGACGGGGTGGGACGGCGAGGTCCGGCGGCTGGCCCGCGTACCCTCGCGGGCGTGTCCGACGTCTCCGGCCTGCCGCTGATCGGCGCCGCGGCGCAGCGTGCCCGCGCCGCCGCCCGGGTGCTGCGCACTCTCCCGACCGACACCAAGGACGCCGCGCTGCGGGCGATGGCCGACGCGCTGGTCGAGCGCACCGACGAGGTGCTCGCCGCCAACGCCGCCGACGTCGAGGCCGCCGCGGCCGCGGGGACCCCCGCCGCGATCCTCGACCGGCTGCGGCTGGACCGGTCCCGGGTGGCCGGCGTCGCCGACGCGCTGCGCCAGCTGGTCGCGCTGCCCGACCCGGTGGGGGACGTCGTCCGCGGGTCGACGCTGGCCAACGGGCTGCAGCTGCGCCAGGTCCGGGTGCCCCTCGGCGTCGTCGGGATCGTCTACGAGGCCCGCCCGAACGTCACCGTGGACGCCGCCGGCCTGTGCCTCAAGAGCGGCAACGCGGCCCTGCTGCGGGGGTCGGCGTCGGCGTTCGGCACCAACACCGCGCTGGTCGCCGTCCTCACCGAGGCGGCGGAGAAGGCGGGGCTGCCGGTCGGGTCGATCGAGCTGCTGCCGGCCGACCGCGCCTCCGTCGGCGAGCTGCTCGACGCCCGCGGCGTCGTCGACGTCGTCATCCCGCGCGGCGGGGCGTCGTTGATCCAGCGGGTGGTGCGCGAGTCCCGGGTCCCGGTGATCGAGACCGGCGAGGGCAACTGCCACGTCTACGTCGACCCGTCGGCCGACCCCGCGATGGCCGAGGCGGTCGTGCTCAACGCCAAGACCCACCGGGTCAGCGTCTGCAACTCCGCCGAGACGCTCCTCGTGCACCGCGACGTCCCGTTCCTGCCGCGGTTGCTGTCGGCGCTGGTGGACGCCGGGGTGACCCTGCACGGGGACGCCGGGACCATCGAGGAAGCCGCCCGCTCCGGTCTGTCGGCTGCCGTCGTCCCCGCGACCGACGAGGACTGGGGCACCGAGTACCTGTCGATGGACATGGCCGTGCGGGTCGTCGACGACCTCCCGCAGGCCCTGGACCACATCGAGCAGTGGGGGACCGGGCACAGCGAGGCGATCGTCGCCGACTCCGCGTCCGCGATCGCCGCGTTCACCGCCGGCGTGGACGCCGCCGCGGTGCTGGTCAACGCCTCCACCCGGTTCACCGACGGCGGCGAGTTCGGGTTCGGCGCCGAGATCGGCATCTCCACGCAGAAGCTGCACGCCCGGGGGCCGCTGGGACTGCCCGAGCTGACCTCCACCACCTACGTCGTGACCGGCAGCGGGCACACCCGCCGCTGACCCGCCCTCAGGTCACCGGCCATCCCGCCGTCAGGTCACCGGCCATCCCGCCGCCCGAGGAGTCGCATGCCCCGCCCGCCCTCGCAGTCCCCGCAGTTCTCCTCGGTGGCGGACGTCGGCAAGCGCCTGTCGACCGCCGGGTACCTGCCCGACGCGCAGATCGCCACGACGGTCTTCCTCGCCGACCGGCTGGGCAAGCCGCTGCTGGTCGAGGGCCCGGCGGGCACCGGCAAGACGGAGCTGGCCAAGGCGCTGGCGGCGGCCACCGGCTCGGAGCTGATCCGGCTGCAGTGCTACGAGGGCCTGGACGAGGCCCGCGCGCTGTACGAGTGGAACTACAAGAAGCAGCTGCTGCGGATCCAGGCGGCGCAGGGCACCGGGGGCGCGGACTGGGACACCGTCCACGACGACATCTTCGGCGAGGAGTTCCTGCTCTCCCGGCCGCTGCTGACCGCCATCCGGCGCACCGAGCCGACCGTGCTGCTCATCGACGAGACCGACAAGGCCGACGTCGAGGTGGAGGGTCTGCTGCTGGAGGTGCTCAGCGACTTCCAGGTGACCATCCCCGAACTGGGCACCGTCACCGCCGCACGCCGGCCGATGGTCGTGCTGACCTCCAACGCGACCCGGGAGCTGTCCGAGGCGCTCAAGCGCCGCTGCCTGTACCTGGCGCTGGACTACCCGTCGGCCGCACGCGAGCGGGAGATCGTGCTCTCCCGGGTGCCCGATCTCGCCCCGGGGCTGGCCGAGCAGTTGGTGCGCACCATCCGGGCGCTGCGGGCCCTGGAGCTGAAGAAGTCCCCGTCGATCTCCGAGACCCTCGACTGGGCGCAGACCCTGCTGGAGCTGGGCCTGGACACCCTCGACGAGACGGCCGTGCGCGCGACGCTGGGTGTGGTGCTCAAGCACGCCAGCGACCAGGAGCGGGCCGCGGCCGAGCTGCGGCTGAACTGATGTCCGGGCCGGGGGTGGGCGGGACGGGCGGGACGACCGCGCCCGGCGGTCTGGCCGGGCACCTCGACGGCTTCGTGCGCGCCGTCCGGGACGCCGGCATACCGGTCGGGATCACCCAGGCCGTGGACGCCGCCGAGATCCTCACCGTCGTCGACCTGCTCGACCGGGAGCAGCTGCGGCACGGGCTGGCCGCGGTGCTGCTGCGCCGCGCCGCCCAGCGCCCCGCCTACGACGTGCTGTTCGACCTGTGGTGGCCGCTGTCGGACCGGCCGGTGGTCGCGCCGGACGACGCCGACGGGGACGTGGACGGAGAACCGGGTGAGCCGGGGGAGTCGACGCTCGACGTGCCCGACGGCGTCGACCTGGCCGGGCTGCTGCGCGACCGGCTGGCCCAGCTGCTGCTCGACGGCGACCCCGAGGCGCTGCGCCGGTTCGCCCGCGAGGCCGTCGACCGGCTGGGTCGCGCGACGCCGTCGCCGTCCGGGCAGTCGTTCTTCAGCTACCGGGTGATGCGGGCGCTGTCGCCGGACACGCTGGTCGCCCAGCTGCTGGCCGGACTGCTCGGCGACGGCGAGCGTGGCGGGCTGGCCGAGCAGGTGGCCCGGCAGACGGTCCGGGAGCGGCTGGCGGCGTTCAAGTCGGCGGTCGAGGCCGAGGTCCGGCGGCGGGCGGCCGCCGAGCGGGGCCGGGACAAGGTGGCGAAGAGCGCCGTCCGGCCGCTGGCCGACCAGATCGACTTCCTCCGGGCCAACCAGGCCGACCTCGCCGAGCTGCGCCGGACGGTGGCCCCGCTCGCCCGGCGGCTGGCGGTGCGGCTCTCGGCCCGCCGCCGGATGGGCCGTGAGGGCCGGCTGGACTTCCGCCGGACCGTGCGCGCCTCCCTGGGCACCGGTGGCGTGCCAGTGGTGACCCACCACCGGCCGCGCCGGGTGCACAAGCCGGAGCTGGTCGTGCTCTGCGACGTCAGCGGCTCGGTGGCCGGGTTCAGCCACTTCACCCTGATGCTCACCCAGGCGTTGCGCGAGCACTTCTCCGGCGTGCGCGCCTTCGCGTTCGTCGACTCCACCGACGAGGTGACCCGGTTCTTCCGCCCCGGCGCCGACGTCACCGACGCGGTCGCCCGGATCGGCCGCGAGGCCGACGTCGTGGGCTTCGACGGGCACAGCGACTACGGCACCGCCTTCGAGGTGTTCGCCGAGCGGTGGCCGTCCGCGGTCGGACCGAAGACGTCGCTGCTCGTGCTGGGCGACGGTCGCACCAACCACCGCCAGCCGGGGCTGCCGGTGCTGGCCGACCTGGTGCGCCGGTCGCGGACGGCGCACTGGCTCAACCCCGAGCCGCACCGGTTGTGGGGCAGCGGTGACTCCGCCGCGCTGCGGTACGGCGAGGTGGTCGACATGGTCGAGTGCCGCACCGCCGCCCAGCTCGCCGACTTCGTGACCACCCTCTGACCGGGTGTGTCCCATCCGGCTGCGACTGCCGTAGCAGGGTCGGTCGGCACCGTGCACGGCATGTCGTACGCCAGTGACCTGACCGACGAGCAGTGGGCGCTGCTGGAACCGCTGCTCAACGCTCCGGGGCAAGCAAGAACCCGAGCACGCGCCGGACCTTCGGCGGGTGGTGGACGCGATGCGCTACATCTCCCACACCGGCTGCCAGTGGAGGTTTCTACCCGAGTCGTTCGGCCCTTGGACCCGTGTGGTCGCGGTTCCGCCGCTGGTCGCGCAACGGCACCTGGGCGCGGGCACTGACCGTGCTGCACGAGGCGGCACGGGAGGCGGATGGCCGCACCGAGGCGACGCCCTCGATGGTGGTCATCGACACCCACCTCGCCCGCGGAGCGTCCAACGGCGGGTTCACCTTCCACGACCGCGGTGGCCCCTACGGCCGTACGAAGGGAGCCAAACGGGTCGTGGCCGTGGACGTGACCGGGCTGCCGGTGGGTGCGCTGGTCGTGCCGGCCTCTACTCACGAGAACCGGACCAGTGAGGTGGTGCTGGAGCACCTGACTCGTCAGGGCGTCACCGAACGTCTCGAGCTGGTCCTGGTGAACCGTGGCGTCACCGAGGCCGGCGCCCGCACGCTCGGCCGACGCCAGGGCCTTGAGGTGCGGCGGGTCGGGTGGACGACGAGCAGCCGGTGTTCCGACCCATCCGCCAGTCCCCGAGCATCGTGTAGTGATCTCTGCAGCGCGTCGGCCGGGGTGACCCCGGTGCGCGAGATCCGGCGCTGTCAGACAGTCTGGTCGGACTGCTTGCGGACGCGGAAGCGGAGGATGGTGGCGTCGCCCGACCGCGTGCTGCTGATTGGTTCCAAACCTGTCCTCACAAGACCCGGGGACGAGAAGCGGATGCCGTCGCCGAGCAGAACCGGCAGTACATACACCAGGATCTCGTCGACGAGCCCCCGCTGGAGGCACTGGCCGGCCACGTCGGCGCCGAGGATCTCGAGGTTCTTGCCGCCGGCAGCGTCCAGTGCCGTCGCGACCGCTTCGCCGATGTCGCCGGTGAGGATCGTGACGTTCGGGTTCGGCGGTTCCAGCGGCCGATGGGTGAGGAGGAACATGGGTCCGGAGAAGGGGTAGTCGACGCTGCCCGGCTTCTCGGTCTCCATCCGGTCGCCTACCTCCCACGTCCGCCGGCCGACGAGCATGGCGCCGGTGGCCGCTGCGATCTCCGCGAAGTCGTCCGGTGCCACGAAGTCGGCGAGAGCGCGATCATCCCCCCAGTCCATGGAATGGCCGGGCCCGGCGATGAAGCCGTCCAGCGACATGCACCGGTTCACGACGACCTTGCCGCTCATCTCACGACCGCCATCCCTGGGTCATCACCGCACGTCAGACCTCTCCCGAGCGGACGCCTGCGAGACCCTAGCGCGCGGTGTCACGGTTCAGATCTCCCGTCGATCGGGCCAGTCGGGGACTGCCGCTCCAGCACGTCCACGCGTGACAACCCGGCCGAGCAGCAGCGACAGGTACGACATCCGCATCTCGGCATGACAGCGCACCCGGCTCCCAGGGCCGGCGGCGCTAGGACATGGGACACACCCGGTGAGACTGGGACTGAGGCGCCGCGCGACCGGTGGACGGGCTCCCCGGGGCAGTGGGTGCTGCGTCGGGCCCGCCGGCCCGGGCGGCGGACCGGTCCTCGCGGGCCGGTGTCGGAGCGCCCGGATAGGCTCGATCGGTGGCAGGTCGGCGAGTCGGGGTGATGGGTGGGACGTTCGACCCCATCCACCACGGGCACCTCGTGGCGGCCAGCGAGGTGGCGGTCTTGTTCGGACTCGACGAGGTCGTGTTCGTGCCGACCGGTCAGCCGTGGCAGAAGGGCGACCGCGAGGTCAGCCCGGCCGAGGACAGGTACCTGATGACCGTCGTCGCCACCGCTTCCAACCCCCGCTTCTCGGTGAGCCGGGTCGACATCGACCGTGGTGGCCCCACGTACACGATCGACACGCTCATCGACCTCCAGCACCAGCGCCCGGGCGACGAGTTGTTCTTCATCACCGGGGCCGACGCGCTCTCCCAGATCCTCAGCTGGCGCGACAGCGACCGCTGTTTCGAGCTGGCCCACTTCATCGGTGTGACCCGCCCGGGCTTCGACCTCGGGGCGGCGCACCTGCCCGAGGGCTCGGTGAGCCTCGTCGAGGTGCCGGCGCTGGCCATCAGCTCCAGCGACTGTCGTGAGCGGGTGGGCCGGGGCATGCCGGTCTGGTACCTGGTCCCGGACGGCGTCGTTCAGTACATCGAGAAGCGCGGCCTCTACCGCGTGTCCGGCGCCGCCCGCCCCGCGCCGCGGGCGGTGGCCGGGCACGGGGGTGGCTCTGCGCCGCCGTCGGAAGACCGCCCCACCTACGACCGGCCGCCGGCCACGGGTGATCCCGGTGGACCCTCGACCGAGCCACCGTCCCCCCATCTCCAGGAGGTACCCCGATGACCGCCTCGACCGAGGCGCGGGAGACCGCACTGCTGGCCGCCCAGGCCGCCGCCGACAAGCTCGCCACCAACGTCTCCATCGTGGACGTCAGCGAGCGGTTGGCCATCACCGACGCCTTCGTGCTGGCCTCGGCGCCCAACGAGCGCCAGGTGCAGGCGATCGTCGACGAGGTCGAGGAGCGGCTGCGCCAGCACGGCGTGAAGCCGGTGCGGCGCGAGGGGGTCGCGGAGTCCCGCTGGGTGCTGCTGGACTTCATCGACGTCGTCGTCCACGTGCAGCACGCCGAGGAGCGCGCGTACTACGCCCTCGAGCGGCTGTGGAAGGACTGTCCGACGATCCCCTTCGTCGACCGTTCGGTGGCAGCGGCCGACGTCCCGCCGGCCGGGGTCGCCGCGGCCGGGGACGACGCCCCCGGCACGACCCGGGAGACGCTGTCGGCCGACGACGTCGACCCGATGAGCGCCGACCCGACCCCGCTGGCCCCCGAGCCCGCCGGCGACGGCGTCCCGGGTCCGGAGGCGGCCGGCCGGTGAGTGGACCCGTCCCGTCGTTGCCGGTGCCCCGCCTGCTGATCTGGCGACACGGACGGACCGAGTGGAACGCCGTCGGGCGTTTCCAGGGCCAGCTCGACCCGCCGCTCGACGAGGAGGGCCGCCGGCAGGCCGCCCGGAACGCACCGCAGCTGGTGATGACCGGAGCGCTGCCGCAGGGCACCGTCGTGGTGTCCAGCGACCTCAGCCGGGCCGCGGAGACGGCGGCCACGCTGACCGGCCTCCTGGGGGTGCAGCTGCGGCTGGACGCGCGGCTCCGGGAGGTGGGCATGGGCTCCTGGGAGGGGCTCACCCGCGACGAGGTCGCCGAGCGCCATCCCGAGCAGTACGCGGACTGGCTGGCCGGCCGCCCGATCCGCGGCCGGGGTGGGGAGGACCCCGCGACCGTTCCGCAGCGTGCGCTGGCCGCCCTGCAGGACCTGCCCGAGGCGCCGGCCGCCGTGGTGGTGACCCACGGCGGTACCGGAGGACGGTTGATCGAGGCGCTGCTGGGGCTGGGCGTCGAGCACCGCCGGGTGTTCGGCCCGCTGGGCAACTGCGCCTGGAGCGAGCTGGCGGTGCAGGGGGAGCGGTGGCGGCTGCTGCGGCACAACAGCTCCGCGCCCCATCCGCCGGCCGAGGCCGCGGGCCCGGCCCGGGCCGCTGCCCCCCTGGAGGCCGGGGCCACGCCCGAGGAGGCGCCGGCACCGGTGCAGGACGCCGACGCCGTCGCCTGAGTCCCCCGACCGGAGGGCCGCGGGGCGGACGGTGTCCGGTGGTCCGCCGCTGGCGGTTAGCCTCGCCGGATGCCTGTCGCCGTGGTCACCGACTCCACGGCCTACCTGCCTGCCGAGCTCGTGGCGCAGTACTCGGTCGAGGTGGTCCCGCTCTACGTCGTGATGGCCGGACACTCCGGGCGCGAGGGTGAGGAGATCGGCCCCGCCGACGTCGCCCGCGCCCTGGCGACCCGGGGTCAGCGGGTCTCCACCTCCCGGCCCACGCCCGGGGACTTCGTCACCGCCTACCGGCGGCGGTTGGCCGCCGGCGCCGATCGGATCGTCTCGGTGCACCTGTCCGCCGAGCTGTCGGGCACCGTGGACGCCGCCCGGCTGGCCGCTGCGCAGGTCGGCGAGCACGTCGTCACGGTCGTCGACTCCCGCTCCGCGGCGATGGGTACCGGGTTCGCCGTGCTCGCTGCCGCCCGCGCAGCGGCTGCCGGCGCGGACGCCGCGTCCGTCGCTGCAGCGGCGCGCGACACCGCCGCGGCGACCCGGACCCTGTTCGTCGTGGACACCCTCGAGCACCTGCGGCGCGGAGGCCGGATCGGCTCGGCGGCCTCGCTGATCGGCACCGCGCTGGCGGTCAAGCCGGTGCTGCACGTCTCCGAGGGGCGCGTCGTCCCCCTCGAGAAGGTGCGCACGTCGGCGCGCGCGCTGGCCCGGCTGGTGCAGCGGGGTGTCGAGGCAGCCGACGGCCGGGCGGTGTCGGTGGCCGTCCACCACCTGGCGGCCCCGGAGCGGGCGGAGCGGCTCGCCGCCGAGCTCCGCGAGCGGCTGCCGCTCCTCCGGGAGCTGCACGTCAGCGAGCTGGGCGCGGCGATCGGTGCCCACGTCGGGCCGGGAGCGGTGGGGCTGGTCGTGGCGCCGGCGTCGTCGCAGCCGTGGGACCGTCCGGAGACCGGCGAGGAGGAGGACGGACAGCCGGACTGAGCAACGGCGCTGCGCGGACACCGGCGCAGCGTCGCGCACCACCGCGCTCGCCCTCCCTCCGTCGTCCACAGCCACGGCCCCCGTCCACAGCCGCGCAGCAACCGCCGTGCGCGGGCCGGGCGCTGCCTAGCGTCCGGCCGGTGCGCCTCTCCTCCCGTCGCAGCGACGACGCCGACCTGATCCGCGCACGGCTGCGTGCGTTGCTCGACGAGCGGGGCGGGCCGACCGGCTGGGTGCCCGCGGACGAACCGGTCGACGAGGAGGAGGCCTGGGCCGACGAGGCCGGTACGCCCTCCGCGCCGGACGAGTACGAGGAACGGGGGAGGGCCGCCGAGCTCCCCGACGGCATCGGACGGCACCGCGCACCGGGCAGCGCGGTGCGCCTGGACCCGGGCCGGCGCGGCGCGTGGGCACTCTGGGTGGCCGGACTGCTCGCCGCGGTGCTCGTCGCGGTGCTCACCTGGGTCGACCGTCCCCGGGTGCAGCCGGCTCCCGGCACGTCGGCGTCGGCCGGCACCTCAGCGGAGGCACCGGCGACCGACGCCCCACCGCCCGACGCTCCGTCCGCCGGTGCCTCGCCCTCCGACGCCTCGTCCGCCGGTGCGCCGGCCAGCCCGTCGGTCGGGGTCGCGGCGGACAGCTCCGCCACCGTGGTCGTCGCCGTGGTCGGCCTGGTGGCGAGGCCGGGCCTGGTCGTCGTCCCGGCTGGCGCCCGGGTCGCCGATGCCGTGGCGGCCGCCGGCGGCCTGCTGCCGGAGGCCGACATCGCTTCGGTCAACCTGGCGGCGGTCGTGTCCGACGGCGAGCAGGTCGCGGTGGGGGTGCCGGGTGCGGCCGGGAGCGGGGCCGCCGCGCCCGGTCCGGCGGCCCCCGGCCGGGTCGACCTGAACACCGCGACCGCGGCCGACCTCGACGCGCTGCCCGGCATCGGCCCGGTCCTCGCCCAGCGGATCGTCGAGCATCGGGAGCAGCAGGGGCGGTTCACCAGTGTCGAGCAACTGGACGACGTGCCGGGCATCGGGCCGGCCACCTACGCGGAGCTGGCCGAGCTGGTGACCGTGTGACGGTGCCGCACGGGCGCTGGACGTGGGTCGACCTGCGGCTGGCACCCGCCGCTGCCGCCGTCTGGGCGACCACCCTCGTCGCCGGACTCCTGTCCCCGGGCGCCCTGGCCGCGACCGCGCTGGCGGCCACGGTCGCGGCGGTGCCGGCCGCGCGCCGCCGCCGTTCCGCCGCGGCGGTGGTGCTGCTGGGGGTCCTCGCCGCGGT
Organism: Geodermatophilus sabuli; assembly: GCF_900215145.1. Classification (GTDB taxonomy): domain Bacteria; phylum Actinomycetota; class Actinomycetes; order Mycobacteriales; family Geodermatophilaceae; genus Geodermatophilus; species Geodermatophilus sabuli. The sequence goes on from NZ_OBDO01000001.1 coordinate 326,303, forward strand.
GGCCGTCACCGCCGGCACCGCCGCGGTCCGGGCCGCGGCACGGGAGTCCTCCCCCCTGGTCGCGGTGGCCGAGGCGCGGCGGACGGTGCTGCTGGACGTGGAACTCGACGGCGACCCCCGGACCGTGCGCGGTGCCGGCCCGCCGCGGGTGGTCGTCGAGGCCACGGTCACCCGGCTGGACGACGGCAGTACCCGGACCCGGCTGGCCGACGACGTGGTGCTCTTCGCGCCCGCCGAGGAGTGGCGGGGGCTGCTGCCGGGGCAGGCGGTGCGCCTCCGGGCCACGGTCACGCCGGCGGACCCGGGCGACGGGCTGGTGGCCCGGGTGGCGGCCCGCGCGCCACCGACCCCGCTGGGCGGTGCGCCCTGGGGTCAGCGGGTGGCCGGGACGATCCGGGACGCGTTCTCCGCGTCCGCCGTGCGGGTGCTCGGCCCGCAGGCGGGTGGGCTGCTCCCGGGCCTCGTGATGGGGGACACCCGGGCGATGGACCCCGTCCTCGAGGAGGACTTCCGGCGCGCCGGGCTCGCGCACCTCACCGCCGTCAGCGGGGCCAACGTGGCGATCGTGCTGTCCGGCGTGCTCGTCCCGCTGCGGCGGCGGGCGGTCGACCGCCGGGTCCAGGCGCTCGTCGGTGTCCTGGCCCTGGTCGGGTTCGTGCTGCTCGCCCGGCCCAGCGCGAGCGTCGTCCGGGCGGCGGCGATGGGTGCGGTCACGCTGCTCGCGCTGGCCGGCGGCCGGCCACGCGCCGCCGTGCCGGCGCTCGGTGCCGCCGTCGTCGTCCTGCTGCTGCTCGACCCGCAGCTCGCGAGGGACGCCGGCTTCGCGCTCTCCGTGCTGGCCACCGCGGCCATCGTGCTGCTGGCTCCCGGCTGGTCGCGCCGGTTGCGAGCCCGCGGCTGGCCGCAGCTGCTCGCCGACGCGGTGGCCGTGGCCGCCGCGGCCGGCCTCGCCACCGCCCCGCTGGTGGCCGGGTTGTCCGGTCTGGTCAGCCCCGTCTCGCTGCCGGCGAACCTGCTGGCCGCTCCCGTCGTGCCGGTCGCCACCGTGCTCGGCCTGCTGGCGGCCCTGGTCGGGGTGGTCGTGCCGGCCCTGGGGGATCCCCTCGTGTGGCTGGCCGGGTGGCCGGTCCGTTGGCTGGTCGTGGTGGCCGAGCTGGCCGCGGCGCTCCCGGACGGCGCGACGGCCTGGCCGGCCGGCACACGGGGGGCGATGCTGCTGACCGTCCTGCTGCTGGCCGTCGGCTGGCTGCTCTGGCGCTTCCCGAGGTCGCGGGCCCTGGCGCTGGCCGCCCTCGTCGGCGTGGTCGTCCTGGGCTGGCCGATCCGCCAGGTCACCCGCGGGTGGCCCCCGTCGGACACCGTGCTGGTCGCCTGCGACGTCGGCCAGGGCGACGCCCTCGTCGTCCCCACCGGCCCGGGCGAGGGGGTGCTGGTCGACGCCGGGCCGGACGTCGGCGCCGTCGACCGCTGTCTGGACCGCCTCGGCATCGACCGCCTGCCGCTGGTCCTCCTGACCCACCTCGACGCCGACCACGCCGAGGGCCTCGCGGGGGCGCTCGCCGGGCGGGCCGTCGGGACCGTCGCCACCGGTGCGCTCTCACCGGCCGACGACCGCGTCGACCGGCTGGACGAGCTCACCCGGCGGGCCGGTGCCGCGCGCTCGGAGCTGCACCCCGGCGACCTGCGCACGATCGGCAACGCAACCGTGGAGGTCCTCGCACCGCCTCCGGAGCTGGCCTCGGCCACGGCCGAGCCCAACGACCTGTCGCTCGTCGTCCGGGTCACCCGCCACGGGGTGCGGGTGCTGCTCACCGGGGACCTCGGCGGTGAAGCGCAGGCGCGGATCGTCGCGCGCGGCGTGGACCTGCGCGCCGACGTGCTCAAGGTGCCGCACCACGGCAGCGCCGACGCTGACCGCGGCTTCCTCGCCGCCACCGGTGCCCGGGTGGCCCTGGTCTCGGTGGGTGCCGACAACCCCTACGGCCACCCCACGTCGCGCGTGCTGTCGTGGCTGGCCCGGGAGGGGATGCGGGTGCACCGGACCGACGGGGAGGGTGACCTCGCCGTCGCCGGGGGGGCCGGCCGGTGGGGCGTCGCCGGACGCGGCGCCGCACCCGCCGGGACGGCGGCCGGCCGCCCCGGCACCGGCCGTCCCGTCACCGGGCTCCCCGCCGGAACGGCCGTCGGCCGCTCCGGCCCGGGGCTCCCGCCCACGAGCGCGCCATGGGGCTCCGACGACGCGGCCCTGGCGCCGGTGGACGTCGGCCGGGCGCTGCCGGCGCGGGCCCGCCGAGCGGTGGGCGCTCCCGGCGCGGGCCGGCCGGACCGTCCCCGGCGCGTGGCACCATGCCGGTGTGGCAGCAGCACCCCCCGCCCCGACCTCACGCCTGCGCGCCGTGGTCGGCGAGGAGGAGCTCCTGCGGGCCCGCGCCGTCTCCGCCGTCCGCGCCGCCGTCCTCGAGCGCCACCCGGACGCCGAGCTGTACGAGCTGCCCGCCCTCGGGCTGCCGGTCGGCCAGCTCGCCGACGTCCTCGCGCCGTCGCTGTTCGGCGGGCACCGGCTGGTCGTCGTCACCGGTGTGCACGAGGCGGCGTCCGCGCTCGTCGACGCCCTCACCGGCTACGCGAAGGACCCCGACCCCGACCTCACGCTCGTGGTGGTGCACTCGGGGGGCAAGCGCAACGAGGCACTGCTCAAGGCGTTCACCGCGGCCGGTGCGGCCGTCGACGAGTGCCCGAAGGTCAGCTCGGTGGGGGACCGGATCGCCTTCGTGCGCAACGAGGTGCGCTCGGCCGGTGGGCGCATCACGCCGGACGCCGCGAGCGCGCTGGTCGAGGCGATCGGGGCGGACCTGCGCCAGCTGTCGTCCGCGGCGGGCCAGCTGGTGTCGGACTTCGGCGGGACGGTCGACGCCGACGCCGTGGCGCGGTTCCACCGGGGTCAGGCCGAGGTCACCGGCTTCACCGTCGCCGAGCGCGTGCTGGTGGGGGACCGGCAGGGATCGCTGGAGATGCTGCGGTGGGCCCTGCAGGGCGGGGTCGCGCACGTCCTGATCGCCGACGCCATCGCCGACGGCGTACGGACGGCGGCACGGGTCTCCTCACTGCGCACCACCAACCTCGGGGAGCTGGCCCGGACGCTGAAGCTGCCGCCGTGGAAGGTCAAGAAGGCCCAGAGCCAGGCGCGCGGCTGGAGCATCGAGGGGCTGCAGCAGGCGATCGGGGTGGCCGCGGAGCTCAACGCCGACGTCAAGGGGGCGGCGGCCAGCCCCGACTACGCGTTGGAGCGAGCGGTCCGCCGCATCGTCGCGATCCGCGCCGCCACCGGCCGCGGCGTCCGCGGCTGAGCGACCGCGGAGCGCACCCGCCCGAACGCGAGCGGAGCGTACCCGCCGGAAACGCGAAGAGCCCCCGTCCCGCGAGGGGAGGGGGGCTCTCTGCGAGGAGTGTCAGGCGCCGAGCTTGGCGACCTGCTTGGCCATGCCCGACTTGCGGTTGGCGGCCTGGTTCTTGTGGATGACGCCCTTGCTGGCGGCCTTGTCCAGCGCCTTGCTGGCCACCTGGAGAGCGGCGGTCGCGGCCGCGGCGTCCCCGGCGTCAGCGGCGGTGCGGAAACGCCGGACGGCCGTCTTGAGGGCGGACTTGACGGCAACGTTGCGCTGACGCGCCTTCTCGTTGGTCTTGATCCGCTTCATCTGGGACTTGATGTTCGCCACGCGTGAGCCTCGGGTGTCTCTCGGGAGGGAGTACTTCTGACAGTGCGTCCGGACGACAGGCGCCAGCGGACCGGTCTGCCAAGATACCAGCGTCGCCCGCGCGCGCCCAACCCGCGGGTACACCCGCGCAGGTCCGGGCAATGGCTGGACCTCGCGCCGACCCGTGGGACGATGGGGGCACTGTGACGACTCCTGCTGCCACCGACCCGGCCATCATCCGGAACTTCTGCATCATCGCCCACATCGACCACGGCAAGTCGACGCTGGCCGACCGGATGCTCGAGGTCACCGGGATCGTCGAGGGGCGCCAGATGCGGGCGCAGTACCTCGACCGGATGGACATCGAACGCGAACGCGGCATCACCATCAAGGCGCAGAACGTCCGCCTGCCCTGGACGCCGCGCTCCGGCACGCACGCCGGCGCCGACCACGTCCTGCACATGATCGACACCCCCGGGCACGTCGACTTCACCTACGAGGTGTCCCGGTCGCTGGCCGCCTGCGAGGGCGCGGTCCTGCTCGTCGACGCCGCGCAGGGCATCGAGGCGCAGACCCTGGCCAACCTCTACCTGGCCATGGAGAACGACCTCACGATCATCCCGGTCCTCAACAAGATCGACCTCCCGGCCGCCCAGCCGGAGAAGTACGCCGCGGAGCTCGCCCACATCATCGGCTGCGACCCGGACGAGGTCCTGCGCGTCAGCGGCAAGACCGGCGAGGGCGTGCCCGAGCTGCTCGACGCGATCGTCGCGCAGATCCCGGCCCCGACCGGGGACGCCGACGCTCCCGCCCGCGCGATGATCTTCGACTCCGTCTACGACATCTACCGCGGCGTCATCACCTACGTCCGTGTCGTCGACGGCCGGATCGCCGCCCGTGACCGGATCAGGATGATGTCGACCGGCGCGACCCACGAGCTGCTCGAGATCGGCGTCATCTCCCCGGAGCCCAAGCCGGTCGAGAGCCTCGGCGTCGGGGAGGTCGGCTACTTCATCACCGGGGTGAAGGACGTCCGCCAGTCCCGCGTCGGCGACACCGTCACCCTGCAGCACAAGCCGGCCACCGAGTCGATCGGCGGGTACCGCGACCCCAAGCCGATGGTCTACTCCGGGCTCTATCCGATCGACGGCAGTGAGTACCCGCTGCTGCGTGAGGCCCTGGACAAGCTGCTGCTCAACGACGCCGCGTTGACCTACGAGCCGGAGACCTCCGCCGCGCTGGGCTTCGGGTTCCGCGTCGGCTTCCTCGGCCTGCTGCACCTGGAGATCGTGCGCGAGCGGCTGGAGCGCGAGGCCGGCATCAGCCTCATCTCCACCGCGCCGAACGTCGTCTACCGGGTGGTCATGGAGGACGGCTCGGAGATCACCGTCACCAACCCCAGCGACTGGCCCGAGGGCAAGATCGACAAGGTCTTCGAGCCGGTCGTCAGCGCGACGATCATCGCGCCCAGCGACTACACCGGCGCGATCATGGAGCTGTGCCAGAGCCGCCGGGGACAGCTGGGCGGCATGGACTACCTGTCGGAGTCCCGGGTCGAGCTGCGCTACACGCTGCCGCTCGGCGAGATCATCTTCGACTTCTTCGACGCGCTGAAGTCCCGCACCCGCGGCTACGCCTCCCTCGACTACGCCGAGGCCGGTGAGCAGGAGTCCTCGCTGGTGAAGGTGGACATCCTCCTGCAGGGTGAGGCGGTCGACGCGTTCAGCGCGATCGTGCACAAGGACAAGGCCTACAGCTACGGCGTGATGATGGCCGGCAAGCTGCGCGAGCTCATCCCGCGCCAGCAGTTCGAGGTGCCCATCCAGGCCGCCGTCGGCTCGCGGGTCATCGCCCGCGAGACCGTCCGCGCCATCCGCAAGGACGTCCTCGCCAAGTGCTACGGCGGTGACATCACCCGCAAGCGGAAGCTGCTGGAGAAGCAGAAGGAGGGCAAGAAGCGGATGAAGATGGTCGGCCGCGTCGAGGTCCCCCAGGAGGCGTTCGTCGCCGCTCTCTCCACCAACGAGTCCACCGCCTCCAAGAAGTGATCGGCCGGCTCGACGCGGTCTGCGTGTCCGGCAGCGAGCTGCTGCCGCTGCCCGGACGCCGGCCGGGTCGCAGCGGCATCGACAAGAAGCCCGTGGCCGGCCGGGTGGCCGTCGGCGAGCTCGGTCTGGACGGCGACGTCCAGGTCAACCGCAAGTACCACGGCGGCGAGGGGCAGGCGCTCTACGCCTACGCCCAGGAGGACGCCGACTGGTGGGTCGCCGAGCTGGACCGTGAGCTGCCGCCGGGCCGGTTCGGCGAGAACCTGCGCACCTCGGGCCTGGACCTCACCGAGGCGCTGCTGGGCGAGCGCTGGCGGGTGGGGATGGCGCTGCTGGAGGTCACCGCGCCGCGGATCCCGTGTGCCAACTTCGCCCGCTTCTGGGACGTGCCGGACCTGGTCAGGCGGTTCACCGCCCGGGGCACCGTCGGCACCTACCTGCGCGTGCTGGAGACCGGCGAGGTGGGCGCCGGCGACGAGGTCGAGGTCGTCGACCGGCCCGACCACGAGGTCAGCGTCGGCCTGGTCTTCCGCGCCTACACCACGCAGAAGTACCGGTTGCCGCAGCTGGAGCCGGCCCTGCGGTACCTGCCGCTGAAGGACCAGCCGAAGATCGCCGCGCGCATCGCCGCGCGGACCGCCGCCGTCCTCTGACGACGGCGATCCGCGCGTCCGGCCTCAGGACCGCAGCGCGGCGACGAGGTCCTCGCGGATGAGGCCGACGTCGATGCCGCGGTCGTGCAACACCTTCATCGCCAGCCCCTGGCCCTCGCGGAGCAGGCCGAGTGCGATGTGCGGGTCGGAGATCGACTTCTGCTTGAGGGCGATCGCCTCGCGCAGGGCCAGTTCCAGCACCTTCTTCGCCCGCGGGCTGAACGGGATGTGCCACCGGGGTCCGCCCGCGCTGCGCCGTCCGCCCTCGAGCGCGCCGGGGCCGAAGGTGGCCTCCACGCTCTCCCGGACCGCGTCCAGGTCGATGCCGAGGGTGCTCAGCGCGTCGGCGTCCAGGTCGTTCCCGCCGAGGTGGCCGGCCAGCGCCTCGACCGCGTCCCGGTGGGTCAGCCCGTGCCGCTGGAGGACCGCGGCGGTCGCGGTGTCCGGCTGGGCGAGCAGCGCGAGCAACAGGTGCTCGGTCCCGATCTGTTCGGATCGCAGGTCGCGCGCCTCGACCTGGGCCCGGACGACGACGTCCCGGGCGCTGGAGGTGAACCGTTCGAACATCGTCAGTCCTTCCGCCGGAGCGGCCCGCGGCCGCCTGCGTACTTCTTGTGCACCGCCTGGCGGGTGACGCCGAGGAGCTGGGCGATCTGCTCCCACGTCCACCCCTGGTCGCGGGCGTTGTCCACCTGGAGGGCCTCCAGCCGTTCCACCAGCACCCGCAGCGCGCGGACCGCCTTCAGTCCCACGGCGGGGTCTCGGCTGCTGGCGGCGGAGGCCACCTGCGTCGTGTCGGCCATGGCGTCAACTGTGGTTGACATACCGGGCGCCTGTCAACCCACTTTGACGAGCAGGGTCCCGCTCAGGCGGCGCCGTGCACGTCGAAGTGGGTGACGGTGACCTCGCGGTCGACGAGGTAGCGGTCGTCCTCGGGGTAGAAGACGGCGGCGGAGACGTCCTCGCCGGCGAACGCCCGGATCGCGTCGTAGGAGGTCCAGAAGCTCAGCGTGACCACCTCGGTCCGGCCGTCGTCCAGATCGCGCAGCAGCATGTGCGCGCCCTGGTTGCCGGGCGTCCGCCGGTAGTGGGCGATGCCGGTGGCCTCGATGTAGTCGGCGTAGGCGGCGCGGTCCTCGGTCCGGACCCAGCCGCGCCAGATGCGGGCGATCACCTCGGGCTCCTCCCTCCGTCACCGCTCAGGCGACGGCCGCCTCCTCGCCGCCGGTCAGCCGGAGCAGGTCGGCGTAGTTCACGGAGAACATGGTGTGGTGGTCGCCGCCGCCGGCCCAGAGCAACGGGTACGCCGCGAGGTCGACGTCGACGACGGTCCGCAGGGGAGCCGGGTGACCGGTCGGGGCGACCCCGCCGACCTCCTGGCCGGTGGCGGCGGTGACGAACGCACTGCTGGCCCGCCGCACGCGGGTCGCGCCCACCAGCGCCGCCACCTTCGCCGTGTCGACGCGGTGCGCGCCGCTGGCGAGCACCAGCAGCGGCTCGCCGTCGGCGTCGAAGACCAGGCTGTTGGCGATCGCGCCGACGTCGCAGCCGAGCGCCTCGGCCGCGGCCGCCGCGGTCGGCACGGGGACGTCGAGGCGGCGGACCCCCGCGTCGACGCCGGCCGCGTGCAGGGCGGCGACCACCCGCTGGACCGGCGTCACCGCGTCATCCGATCCGCTCCCGGGGGACGCTCCGCTCACAGGGTGAAGACGATCTTGCCGGCGGTCCGGCCCTCCAGCATCCGCGCGAAGCCCTCGCGCGCCTCGGCCAGGGGCACCTCCACGTCGATGACGGGGCGGACGCCGGTCACCGCGCACATCCGCACCAGCGACTCCAGCTCCTCGCGGGTGCCCATCGTGGAGCCGATGACCGACAACTGGGTGAAGAACACCCGGTTCAGCTCGGCGCCCGGGTTGAAGCCGGTGGTGGCGCCGGAGGTGACGATCACGCCGCCGGGCCGCAGCGACTTGACGCTGTGACTCCAGGTGGCGTCGCCGACGGTCTCCATGACGCCGTCCACCCGCTCGGGCAGCCGGGCGCCGGTCTCGAAGGCCTGCTCCGCGCCGAGGGCGAGCGCCGCCTGCCGCTTCGCGTCGCTGCGCCCGGTCACCCACATCCGGTAGCCGGCCGCCCGGCCGAGGCTCACCAGCGCCGTGGCGACGCCGCCGCTGGCGCCCTGCACGAGCACCGTCGACCCCGGGCGCAGCCCCGACTTCACGAACAGCATCCGGTAGGCGGTCAGCCAGGCCGTGGGCAGGCACGCGGCCTCGGCGAACGAGAGCCCGGCGGGCTTGGGCACCAGGTTCCGCCGCGGCACGGCGACCCGCTCGGCCATGGTGCCCTGGTGCAGCTCGGAGAAGAGGGAGCGCTTCGGGTCCAGCGTCTCGTCACCGGTCCAGCCCGGGCTGGCCACGACGCCGTGCACGATCACCTCGTTGCCGTCCTCGTCCAGCCCGGCGGCGTCGGTGCCGAGGATCATCGGCATCCGCTCCTCGGGCAGGCCGACCCCGCGCAGGCTGAACAGGTCGTGGTGGTTCAGCGACGCGGCTTTGACCGCCACGGTCGTCCAGCCGTCGGGCGCCTCCGGCTCGGGGCGCTCACCGATCTCCAGTACGGAGAGCGGGTCCTTCGGGGCGGGCGTCGAGACGAAGGCAGCGAGCATGCCCCGCAACGTAACCGAGGTCACCGACGGCTGCGACGGCACCTCCCACCTGCCGGTTCCCGCGGGAACCGGCAGCTGGGAGGTCAGCGGACGATGACGACGTGCTCCCCGCGGGGCACGAACTCGCCGATCACCGGCGCTCCCGGCACCTCGCCGCCCAGCAGCAGCCCGCCCGAGGTCTGCGCGTCCGCCAGCAGGAGGGCCTCGTCCTCGGAGACCGCGGACAGGTCGGTGTGCGGGCGCACCCAGTCGAGGTTGCGGCGGGTCCCGCCGGAGACGTGGCCGTCGGCCAGGGCCTCCCGCGCCCCGGCCAGGTAGGGGACGGCGGCGGCGTCGACCACCGCGGTCACCCCGCTGGCGCGCGCCATCTTGTAGAGGTGGCCGAGCAGACCGAAGCCGGTGACGTCAGTGCCGGCCCGGATGCCCGCGGCGACCGCGGCCCGCCCGGCGTCCCGGTTGAGCGTGGTCATCGCGGCGACGGCCTCGTCGGAGACCTCGCCGGTCGCCTTCATCCGGCTGTTGAGCACGCCGACGCCGAGGGGCTTGGTCAGGGACAGCGGCGTCCCGGCGACGGCGCCGGAGTTGGTGATGAGCCGGTCGAGGTCGACAACACCGGTGACGGCCATCCCGTACTTCGGTTCGGGGTCGTCGATCGAGTGCCCGCCCCCCACGTGGCAGCCGGCCTCCTGGGCGACCTCCAGCCCGCCGCGCAGCACCTCCGCGGCGAGCTCGGCGGGCAGCACGTCCCGCGGCCAGCCGAGCAGGTTGACCGCGACGACCGGGGTGCCGCCCATCGCGTAGACGTCGGAGAGCGCGTTGGCCGCGGCGATCCGGCCGAAGGTGTACGCGTCGTCGACGACCGGGGTGAAGAAGTCGGTGGTGAGCACCAGACCCTGCCCGCCCGCGATGCGGACCACGGCTGCGTCGTCGCCGTCGTCCAGGCCGACGACGAGCTCGGCGGCGGGGTCGCGCGGCCCGGTGGCGGTCAGCCCGGCGACGACGGCCTCGAGCTCGCCGGGCGGGATCTTGCAGGCGCACCCACCTCCGTGCGCGTACTGGGTGAGCCGGATGCGGGCGGGCGCGGTCGTCACGGCCCGACCGTATCCCCGCGCCGACGGGGCCCGCGCCACCGCGTGGGCCTCCCGACCAGGGCCTAGGCTGTCCGGCGGAGGCGTCAGGGCGCCTGGTGGCCCCCGCGGCCTCTAAAGCCGACGTGGCCGAGCAGCTCGGTCAGGCGGGTTCGATTCCCGTCCGCCTCCGCCATCCACCTGCACGCGGGTCGGCGCCTACGCTCCGCAGCGATGAGCGCCGACCCGCGGCGGCAGGTGCCCCGCACCGACACGCTGCTCGCCGACCCCGAGCTCGCACCCGCCGTCGACCGGCTCGGTCGCGAGCTGGTCAAGTCCGCCGTCCAGGAGGTCCAGCAGCGGATCCGGGACGGCGAGGTCGGGCCCGGCGACGCCGTGGCCGCCGTCCTGGCCGGCCTGCCGCCGACGGCGAGCAGCCTGCGGCCGGTGCTCAACGCCACCGGTGTGCTGGTGCACACCAACCTCGGCCGGTCCCCGCTGTCCGCGGCCGCGGTCGCGGCGATCGCGGCGGCCGGCGGCACCACCGACGTCGAGCTCGACCTGGTCACCGGTCGCCGCGGCCCCCGCGGTGCGGCGGCGATCACCGCGCTGCTCGCCGCGGTGCCCGCGGCCCAGGCGGCGATCGTGGTCAACAACTGCGCCGCCGCGCTCGCCCTGGTGGCCACCGCGCTCGGCGGGGAGCTGGTCATCGCCCGCGGCGAGCTGGTCGAGATCGGCGACGGCTTCCGCATCCCCGAGCTGCTGGTGGCCACCGGCGCCCGGCTGCGCGAGGTCGGGACGACGAACCGGGTGACCCTCGACGACTACCGCGACGCCCTGCACGAGGAGACCGGCGCGGTGCTGAAGGTGCACCCGTCGAACTTCGTCGTCCGCGGGTTCACCCGGGCCGTGCCGGTGGCCGAGCTCGCCGCCGCGCTGTCGGGCAGTGGTGTCCCGCTGGTCGCCGACGTCGGCTCGGGGCTGCTGCGCCCGCACCCGGCGCTGCCGGACGAGCCGGACCTGCAGACCACCCTCGCCGACGGCGCCGACCTCGTGCTGGCCAGCGGCGACAAGCTGCTGGGCGGACCGCAGGCCGGGCTGGTGCTCGGCCGGGCCGACCTGGTGCAGCGGCTGCGCCGGCACCCGCTCTACCGCGCCCTGCGGGTCGACAAGACGACACTGGCCGCCCTGGAGGCGACGCTGCGCGGACCGCTGCCGCCGGTGCAGGAGATGCTCGCCGCGGACCTCGCCGGGCTGCGCCGGCGGGCCGCGGCCCTCGCCGCCCGGCTCGCCGCGGCCGGGCTCGACGCGGTGGCCGTCGACTCCGAGGCCCGCGTCGGGGGTGGCGGGGCGCCGGAGCACCCGCTGCCGAGCGCAGCGGTCTCCCTGCCCGGCGACCTCGCTGAGCCGCTGCGCGCCGGGACGCCGCCGGTGGTCGGCTACGTCGCCGGGAACCGCACCCTGCTCGACCTGCGCAGCCTGCCGCCCGCGGCCGACGACGCGCTGGCCGGCGCGGTGCTGGCCGTCGCGGAGGACGCGGCGTGACGGGGATGGACGTCATCGCGACCGCCGGCCACGTCGACCACGGCAAGTCCACGCTGGTCCGCGCGCTGACGGGGATGGAGCCCGACCGGTGGGAGGAGGAACGCCGCCGCGGGCTCACCATCGACCTCGGCTTCGCCTGGACCACCCTGCCCTCGGGCCGCCGTCTCGCGATCGTCGACGTCCCCGGTCACGAGCGGTTCATCGGCAACATGCTCGCGGGCGTCGGCTCGGTCCCGGCGGCCCTCGTCGTGGTCGCCGCGGACGACGGCTGGTCGGCGCAGACCGCCGAGCACGTCGCCGTCCTCGACGCCCTGGGGGTCCGGCACGCCCTGCTCGCCGTCACCAAGGCCGACCTCGCCGACCCCGCGCCGGTGCTCACCGACGTCCGGGAGCGGCTGGCCGCCACGTCCCTGGGCGACGTGCCCGGGCTCGCGGTGAGCGCGGCCACCGGTGCCGGCGTGCCCGAGGTCGCGGCGGCGCTGGAGACCCTGCTGGCCGGCCTGCCCGCGCCGGACCGCGGTGCCCCGGTGCGGCTGTGGATCGACCGTGCCTTCCCGATCAAGGGCGCCGGCACCGTCGTCACCGGCACCCTCGCCGCCGGCACCGTCGCGCCGGGCGACCGCCTGCAGCTGGGGGACCGGGAGGTCGGCATCCGGGGCGTGCAGTCCCTCGGGCGACCGGTCGAGCGCGCGGAGGCCACCGCGCGGGTGGCGCTGAACCTGCGCGGTGTCGCGGTGGAGGAGCTGGCACGCGGCGACGCGCTGCTCACCCCGGGCGCGTTCCGCTCCACCGTGGACGTCGACGTCACCCTGGACGTGGGCGGTGGACGGGCTGCCGGGGACGAGGCGCGGCTACCGGCCGAGGCGGTCGTCCACGTCGGCTCGGCGGCCGTCGGTGCCCGGGTGCGGCCGCTCGAGGGGACGGCGGTGCGGCTGCGGCTGGCCGGGCCGCTGCCCCTGCGGATCGGCGACCGCCTGCTGCTGCGCGACCCGGGGGCCCGCCGGGTGCTGGGCGCCGACGTCCGTGACGTGGACCCGCCGGAGCTGCGCCGACGGGGCGCGGCCCGGCAGCGCGCCGCGGAGCTCGCCGCCCAGCCGTCGGGTGCGGCCGGAGCCGCCGCGGACCTCGCCCGCCGCCGCATCGTGCGCACGGCCGACTTCACCGCGATGGGCTGGCCGGTGCCCGCGGGCGCCACCGCGGTCGGCCCGTGGCTGCTCGCCCCCGGCCTGGTCGACCAGCTCGCCGCGGCCCTGCCGGGCATCGTCGGCCGGTACCGCCAGCTGCGCCCGCTGGAGGCCGGACCTCCGGTGGCCGTGGTCCGGCGGGCCCTCGAACTGCCCGACGACGAGCTCGTGCCCGCCGTCGTGCGCCCGCCGCTGGCACTGCGTGAGGGGCGCGTGGCCGTCGCCACGGCGGGGCTGCCGCCGCGGGTGCAGCAGGCCGTCGACGCCGTCCGGACCCGGCTGGCCGGCGATCCGTTCGCCGCCCCCGAGGCCCCTGACCTCGCCGCCGCGGGGCTCGGGCCACGGGAGCTGGCGGCCGCGGTGCGCGACGGTCAGCTGGTCCGGATCGCCGACGGGGTCTACCTCGCGCCCGGCGTGGAGGCGGTGGCGCGGGAGCGGCTGGCGGGGGTGCCGGCGCCGTTCACCCTCAGCCAGGCCCGCTCGGCGTGGGGGACGACCCGGCGGGTCGCCGTCCCGCTCATGGAGTGGCTCGACGCCCGCGGCGTCACCGAGCGGCTGCCGGACAGCACCCGCCGGCTCCGGTAGTCCGGCGACGCCCGTGCGTTGCCCATCGGGGGCACGGAGCGCACGACCGGGCCGGGTCAGCCGCCGGCCTCGCGCAGGAACACCTCCCGCTCGTCACTGGCGTCCGGCGCGGGGACCGGCGAGGTGTCGACGGTCTCGACCGCGTCCTCCGGCCGGACCGGGTCGGGCAGCCGGTGGAAGCGCTCGCGTTCCCCGGGGACGGTCATGTGCGCAGCGTCCCCGCGCGGGGGCCACGCGGCAAGCCCCGCACCAGCTCCCGATGGGAGGGAGCCGGTCGGTCGGCGGCCCGCACCCGGCGGGTGGGCCGCTCCTCGCGGGAGGCGGTCGGACGTCACGTCGCGCGTCCCGCCGGGCGGTGGCACCCGCGCGGCACACTGGGAGCAGATGAACACCGTCCTGCCGCTGGAGACCCCGCCGCGCCCCTGGCAGCTCCCCGACAGCGCCCGCGAGGGCCTGGCCACCACGCCGTTCGGGCTCTACGTGCACGTGCCGTTCTGCGCGACCCGCTGCGGCTACTGCGACTTCAACACCTACACCGCCGACGAGCTGGGCCCCGGCGCCAGCCGCGCCGAGTACGCCGGCACCGCGATCGCCGAACTGCGCCTGGCCGCCGCGACCCTCGGCCCGGACCTGCCGACGGTCTCCACCGTCTTCGTCGGCGGCGGCACCCCCACGCTGCTGGCCGCCGACGACCTCGCCGCCGTCCTGGCCGCCGTGCGGCAGCTGTTCCCGGTCGCCGACGACGTCGAGGTGACCACCGAGGCCAACCCGGAGACCGTCACGCCGGGAAGCCTGTCCCGGCTCCGCGAGGGCGGCTTCACCCGGATCAGCCTGGGCATGCAGTCCGCGGCCGAGCACGTGCTCGCCGTCCTCGACCGGCGGCACACTCCCGGGCGGGCCGTCGAGGCGGCGCGCGAGGCGCGGGCCGCGGGCTTCGAGCACGTCAACCTCGACCTCATCTACGGCACGCCCGGAGAGACCGACGCCGACTGGGCCGCCTCCCTCGCCGCCGTCCTCGCCGCCCCGGTCGACCACGTCAGCGCCTACGCCCTGATCGTCGAGGAGGGCACCCGGCTGGCCCGCCGGATCAGCCGCGGCGAGCTGCCCATGCCCGACGACGACGTCCTCGCCGACCGGTACGAGCAGGCCGACGCCACCCTGCGCGGAGCCGGCTTCGACTGGTACGAGGTGTCCAACTGGGCGACCGGCGACGCCGCGCGCTGCCGGCACAACGAGCTGTACTGGGCCAACGCCAACTGGTGGGGCGTCGGCCCCGGCGCGCACAGCCACGTCGGCGGCCTGCGCTGGTGGAACGTCAAGCACCCGGCCGCCCACGCCGGCCGGCTGCTGCGCAGGGAGAGCCCGGCGCAGGACTCCGAGCTCCTGGACGACGACGACCGCGCGCTGGAGACGATCATGCTGCGGCTGCGGCTGCGGGAGGGGCTGGCGCTGACCGCGCTCTCGGCCACCGGCCGGGCCCGCGCCGCCGACGCCGTCGCCCGCGGGCTGCTCGACCGGACCGCGCACGCCGGCGGCCGCGCCGTCCTCACCGACCGCGGACGGCTGCTCGCCGACGCGGTGGTCAGGGAACTGACGGACTAGTTCCGTTCGTTGTCCCCTCGGGCTATGGTGCCCGTTCCGGCAACGGGGCCGGATTGGTCCAGGGGGTGGTCAGCAGTGGTCTCACGCACGTCCCCGCAGGCTCTCGGTTCCCCGATCCGCGCCCGATCCGCCGTCCCGCCGATGCGCCTGTCCGGCGGCATGCTGCTGGCCCTCGCGATGAACCGCCGGGCTCGCGGCCTCCGCGGCCTCGACGTCCTCCGCCGCAGCCAGGACCGGGCCCCGCCGCTCTCCTCCTGACTCCGTCCCGGAGTCGCACCCGCCGTCTTGACGCGCACCGCACCGGTGATCGCGTCCCCCTGTGTTGCTCGAGGAGAGCCCGCCATGACCAGCACCATCCCCGCCCCCGTCCCCGCCACCGGCGACTCGCAGTGGGAGCCCTTCCGGCTCCGGCTGGAGGCCCAGCGCGCCGAGTGCGTGCAGGAGCGGGAGCGCGCGCTCGCCGACACCGTGCAGTCGCTGCCCGACGACGTCGCCGTCAGCCGCGCCGCCAGCCTGCTGCAGACCATCGAGGACATCGACGCCGCGCTGGCCCGGATCGCGGCGGGCAGCTACGGCCGGTGCGTCCACTGCGGCACCGACATCCCGGAGGAGCGGCTCGAGCTGCGGCCCTTCGCCACCGGGTGCGTGGCCTGCTCGCAGCGTCGCTGACGCCTCCCCAGCCACACCACCCGGGAGCCTCCCGGCCGGCGCAGCGTGCCCGGCCGGTGCCGAGGCGTGCCCGGGTGGACCGACCTCGTGGCCCGGCCACGGGAGAGGAGTTCCCCATGTCACCGCACCCCGAGCCGGCGCCCGGCCTGTCCGGCGGCGCCCCCCGCTCCGTGGCGGTCGTCGGCGCCGGGATGGTCGGCCTGGCCACCGCCTGGTTCCTGCAGGAGAGCGGCGCCGAGGTCACCGTCTACGAGCGGGACCGGGTCGCCGCCGGCGCCTCCTGGGGCAACGCCGGCTGGCTGACCCCCAGCCTGACCGCCCCGCTGCCGGAGCCGGCGGTCCTCCGGTACGGCGTGCGGGCGGTGCTGAGCCCGCGGTCGCCGGTCTACCTGCCGCTGCGGGCGGACCGGTCGCTGCTGCGCTTCCTGGCCACCTTCGTCCGGCACAGCACCGGCCGGCAGTGGCGGCGCGGCATGCACGCCTACGCCCCGCTCAACGAGCGGGCGCTGGAGGCCTTCGACGTCCTCGGCGCCGGCGGTGTCACCGCGCCCACCCGCCGCGCGGACCCCTTCCTGGCCTGCTTCCGCCGGGAGCGCGACGCGGAGGCGCTGCTCACCGAGCTGCAGGCGGTCCGGGACGCCGGGCAGGCCGACGTGGTCTTCGGCCCGCTCCCCGGGCTGCGGGCCCGCGCCGCCGAGCCGGTGCTCACCGAGCAGGTGGGCGCCGCGGTGCAGGTCTACGGACAGCGGTACCTCCACCCGCCGGAGTTCGTCCGGTCCCTGGCACAGTCGGTGCGGGCGCGCGGCGGTGCGGTCGAGGAGGGCGCCGCGGTGACCGACCTGCGCGAGGAGCCGGGCGGGGTCGGCGTGGGCACGACGGACGGCGGCCGGCGCCACGACGCGGTCGTCGTCGCCACCGGGGCGTGGCTGCCGGAGCTGGCCGCGCGGTTCGGCGTCCGGCACCCGGTGCAGGCCGGGCGGGGCTACAGCTTCAGCGTCCCGGTCGAGCGCATGCCGGCCGGGCCGCTGTACTTCCCGCAGCAGCGGGTCGCCTGCACGCCGCTGGGCAGCCGGCTGCGGGTGGCCGGGATGATGGAGTTCCGCCGGCCCGGTGACCCGCTCGACCCGCGCCGCATCGCCGCCATCGCCGACGCCGTGCGGCCCTTCCTGAGCGGGGTGCACCTGGACGACCGGCGCAGCGAGTGGGTCGGCTCCCGGCCCTGCACGGCCGACGGGCTGCCGCTGCTCGGGTGCACCGCCTCGTCCCGGGTGTTCGTGGCCGGTGGCCACGGCATGTGGGGCATCGCCCTCGGCCCGCTCACCGGGATGCTCATGGCGCAGACGGTGCTCAAGGGGGAGGCGCCGGTGGAGCTGGCGCCGTTCGACCCGCTGCGCTGAGTGGACGGAGCGGGCACGGTCTGACATCTGTCAGGGCGGGGTCCCGACGTCCCGCACTACTGCCCGGCCGCCGGGCTCGGCAGGCTGGTCCCGTGACTGGAGAGACCGCCCTCGACGTCCACGACCTGACCGTCCGCGTGCTCGGCCGGACACCGGCGGTGGCGATCCGGGCCGGGTGCGTCGGCGTGATGGCGGTCGGGCGGCGCCGTCCGCTGCACGCCGTGGCCGGCTGAGGGGCGCTGTGGTGGACCGGCTCCGCCGGGCGGGAGCGGACCGCGTCGTCGACGACCGGATTAGCGTCGCTCCCGTGGACCCGCGCACCCGCTGGCACCGGATCGGCTGGGCGGCGCCCTGGCTGCTGTTCCAGGTCTTCCCGCTCGCCGACCTGTTCTCCACCCCGCGCCCGGTCGCCGTCCGCGTGGTGGCGGTGGTGGGCCTGCTGGCCTTCACCGCGGCCTACCTCGTCGTGTTCAGCCGCATGTCCGGCCGGCGGGACCGCCCCTGGCCGTGGCGGGAGCTGCTCGTCGTCGCCGTCCTCGGGGTGAGCCTGGCGGTCTGGCTGGGGCCCTCCTGGTCGGGACTGATGATCTACGTGTCGGCGGCCTCGGCCGCGGCGCTGCCCGAGCGGTTCGTGTGGCCGGCGATCGGCGGGGCCGCGGCGGTCTGCGCGTCGGTGAACGCCGCCCACGACATGCTCGGCGAGCTGTTCATCCTCCCGGTCATCTGCGTGCTCACCGCCTTCGCCCTGCGCGGCACCCGCTATCTCGTCTCGGTCAACGCCGAGCTGATCGAGGCGCGGGAGGAGCTCGCCCGCTCCGCGGTGGCCGAGGAGCGGTTGCGCTTCGCCCGCGACCTGCACGACCTGCTCGGCCACAGCCTGTCGCTGATCGCACTGAAGAGCGAGCTCGCGGGCCGGCTGGCCGACCGCGACCCCGCGCGGGCGCGCGCGGAGATGGCCGACGTGGAGAGCACCGCCCGCCGGGCGCTGGCCGAGGTGCGCGAGGCGGTCAGCGGGTACCGCCAGGTCGGCCTGTCCCTGGCCCTCGCCGAGGCCCGTCCCGCGCTGTCGGCCGCGGGCATCGCGCTCACCGCGCCGTCACCGGTACCGCCGCTGCCCGGTCCCGTGGACACCGTCCTCGGCTGGGTGGTCCGGGAGGCGACCACCAACGTGCTGCGGCACAGCGGCGCCCGCGCGGTCATCGTCGAGCTCGGCATCACGGGTGGGGACGTGGCCCTGACGGTGACCGACGACGGCCGGGGGCCGGATGAGGCCGTGGGCCGCAGCGGCGCGGGCCTGGCCGGGCTGGAGGAGCGGCTCGCGGAGCTCGGCGGGCGGCTGGAGACCGGGACCACGCCCGGGGGCGGGTTCCGGCTCGGCGCGCGCGTCCCGGTGGCGGCGCGGGTGGGGGCACCGTGATCCGCGTGCTCATCGCCGAGGACCAGACGATGGTCCGCGGGGCGCTGCGGGCGCTGCTGGACCTGGAGGACGACATCGAGGTCGTCGCGGAGGTCGGCCGCGGCGACCTCGTGGTGGACGCCGCCCGCGAGCACCGGCCGGACATCGCGCTGCTCGACATCGAGATGCCCGGCTGCGACGGCATCGAGGCGGCCCGGGCGCTGGCCGCGGCGGTGCCCGACTGCCGGGCCGTCGTCCTCACGACCTTCGGGCGGCCAGGGTTCCTGCGCCGGGCGATGGAGGTCGGCGCCGCGGGGTTCCTCGTCAAGGACGCCCCGGTCGCCGAGCTGGCCCGGTCCATCCGCGCGGTGGTCGCGGGGGAGCGGGTCATCGACCGGGACCTGGCCGCTGCCGCGCTGGCGCTGGGTGCGACGCCGCTGTCGGCCCGCGAGGCCGACGTCCTCCGCGCCGCGACCGACGGCGCGACGGTTGCCGACATCGCCCGCCGGCTGTTCCTCTCGGAGGGGACGGTGCGCAACTACCTGTCCTCGGCGATCGGCAAGACCGGCGCCCGCACCCGGGTGGAGGCCGCCCGGGTCGCGGAGGAGAAGGGCTGGCTGTAGGAGGAGGACCCCCTTGCCCCCCACGGCCCCGTCCCGAGGCTCGCCCCGAGCTCGCGAGGGGGTGAGGAGGACGGGGTCCTTCTACTGCAAGGGCGCCGTCTCAGTCGCGCGGCTGGCCAGGGACCGGCGGCTGGACCTGGATCGCGGCGGTGTCGGGGCCGGTGGCCTGGGGCGGGATCAGCGCGTCGAGGTCGAGGACCCGCACGTGGATGACGTTGCGCTGCTGCAGGGCTGCCCGCAGCGCCCGGTGCAGGCCGTCCTCGAGGTAGAGCTCGCCCTGCCACTGGACGGCGTGGGGGAACAGGTCGCCGTAGAAGGTGGAGTCGTCGGCGAGCAGCGTGTCGAGCGCGAGCTCGCTCTTGGTGGTCACGAGGGTGTCGAGCCGGATCTGCCGGGGCGGGATCATCGCCCAGTCCCGCGTGGACAGGCCGTGGTCGGGATAGGGGCGGCCGTTCCGGACCGCTTTGAAGATCAGGGCACCGACCTCCGCTCCGCACGCGCCGGCGCGGGCGCCGGACCGTCGGCCAGCCTATCGGCCACCGCACCCGGCCGGTGCCCCCGTCCCGGTGCCGGTCGCTCGCCCATCGGGGCGAGCCACGCGACGGCGCAAGCCGCCCGACGTATGCTGGTCTGGCACTCGATCCGTACGAGTGCCAGCCGCCCGAGTGTCAGGTGCCGGGGGCGCCGCGGCGCCTCCGCGCGGGTGTCGCACGACGCGTCGACCGGTACGGGGAGGTGTCACCGTGGCGCACGACGAACGCCGCCTGCAGGTGCTGCGGGCCATCGTCCAGGACTACGTCTCGACCAACGACCCGGTGGGCAGCAAGGCCCTCGCCGAGCGGCACGACCTCGGGGTCTCGCCGGCCACCATCCGCAACGACATGGCCGTGCTGGAGGAGCAGGGGTACATCGCCCAACCGCACACCAGCGCCGGCCGGGTGCCCACCGACAAGGGCTACCGGCTCTTCGTCGACCGGCTCTCGGCCGTCAAGCCGCTGTCGGCGGCCGAGCGTCGCGCGATCGAGCGCTTCCTCGACGGCGCCCTCGACCTGTACGACGTCCTGAGCCGGACGGTGCGGCTGCTCGCCCAGCTCACCCACCAGGTCGCCGTCGTCCAGTACCCGACGCTGTCGCGCAGTGCGGTGCGCCACCTGGAGGTGGTGCAGGTGGCCGGCTCCCGTCTGCTGCTGGTGCTGATCACCGACACCGGCCGGGTCGAGCAGCGGCTGATCGAGTGCCCGGTGGACGTCGCGCACGAGGACGTCGCCGACCTCCGGGCGCTGCTGAACTCCGCGTTCAACGGGGCGAAGCTGGCCGACGCCGGCAGCAAGGTGCCCGACCTGCTGGACACCGCGCCGCCGAACCTGCGCTCGTTGGTCGCCTCGGTCAGCGCTGCGCTGGTCGAGACGCTGGTCGAGCCGGGGGAGGACCGGCTGGTGATCGGCGGGACGGCGAACCTCGCCCGTGCCGCGGTTGACTTCCCGGGCAGCCTGCGCCCGCTGCTGGAGGCATTGGAAGAACAGGTCGTGGTCCTGCGGTTGATCAGTGAGGTGGACACCGGCGGCGCGGTGCTCGTGCGCATCGGCGAGGAGAACGCGCACGAGGCGCTCACCGGGGCGTCGGTCGTCTCCATGGGCTACGGCTCGGCGGACCGCGCGCTCGGGGGCCTCGGCATCGTCGGCCCCACCCGGATGGACTACCCAACGAACATGGCCGCGGTCCGCGCCGTGGCCCGCTACGTCGGCCAGATCCTGGCCGAGAGCTGAGGCTGAGACTTCTCGATGGCAACCGACTACTACGGCGTCCTGGGGCTGTCCCACGGAGCCACCGACAACGAGATCAAGAAGGCCTACCGTCGGCTGGCCCGCGACCTCCACCCCGACGTCAACCCCGACCCGGGCGCCAAGGAGCGCTTCCAGGAGGTCAGCAAGGCCTACCAGGCGCTGACCGACCCGGAGAAGCGCCGGATCGTCGACCTCGGCGGCGACCCGTTCGACAACGGTGCCGGCGGCGCGGCGGGCAACCCCTTCGGGGGTGCGGGCTTCGGCGGCCTCGGCGACATCATGGACGCCTTCTTCGGCGGTGGGGGCGCGACGCGGGGCCCGCGCAGCCGCGTCCGTGCCGGGGGCGACGCGCTCATCCGGGTCGACCTCGACCTCGACGAGACGGTGTTCGGCACCACCAAGGACATCACCGTCGACACCGCCGTCCTCTGTGACGCCTGCACCGGGGCGGGCACCGCGCCCGGCACCCACCCGACCACCTGCACCACCTGTTCCGGCCGCGGCGAGGTGCAGAGCGTGCAGCGCTCCTTCCTCGGCCAGGTGGTCTCCACCCGCACCTGCCCGACCTGCGCCGGCACCGGCCAGGTCATCCCCGAGCCGTGCATGAAGTGCGGCGGGGACGGGCGGGTCCGCGCCCGGCGGACCATCCCGGTCAAGGTGCCGGCCGGCGTCGAGGACGGCATGCGGATCCGGCTCACCGGGCACGGCGAGGTCGGTCCCGGCGGCGGCCCGGCCGGCGACCTCTACGTGGAGATCGTCGAGCGGCCGCACCCGGTGTTCACCCGCGACGGGGAGGACCTGCACTGCCGGGTCACCCTCCCCATGACCGCCGCGGCCCTGGGCACCACCCTCACGCTGGAGACCCTCGACGGCGAGGAGGAGGTCGACATCCGGCCCGGCACGCAGTCGGGCAGCGTGCTGACCATGCGCGCCAAGGGCGCGCCGCGGCTGCGGGCCACCGGGCGGGGCAACCTCCTCGTCCACGTCGAGGTGGAGACGCCGACCCGCCTGGACGCCGAGCAGGAGAAGCTGCTGCGCGAGCTGGCGGCGCTGCGCGGCGAGGACCGGCCGGCGTCGTCCCCCGAGGGGCACGGCGGGCTGTTCTCCAAGCTGCGGGACGCGCTCAAGTGAGTGGGCTCGCGGGCTCACGAGGGGGATCAGCAGCGCCGCGCACGGGATCGACGAGCGTCGGCGAGGAGCGGCCGTGAGCGTCGCCACCGACGACCGGGTGCCCGAGCTGGACGGGAGCCCGCTGTTCCTGCTCGACGAGTTGCCCGGCGCCGAGGAGCTCCTGGTCGACGGCGCCGAGGGCCGGCACGCCGTCGACGTCCTGCGGATGACGCCGGGCGAGTGGGTGCGGGTCGGGGACGGCCGCGGCACCGTCGTCGAGGGGGAGGTCGTCGCCGCGGGGTCCGAGGGCCTGCGGGTGCGGGTCTCCGTCCGGCACGAGGTGCCGCCGCCCGCCCTGGAGCTCGTGCTCGTGCAGGCGCTGCCCAAGGGCGAGCGCGGGCCCCTGGCCGTGGAGCTGGCCACCGAGCTCGGCGTCGACCGGATCGTCCCGTGGGCGGCGGCACGCTGCGTCACCCGCTGGCGCGAGGACCGCGCCGCCAAGGGCGTCGCCAAGTGGCGGTCCGCGGCGCGGGCGGCCAGCAAGCAGTCCCGCCGTCCACGCGTACCCGAGGTCACCGACGTCATGACCACCCGGCAGGTGTGCGGCGCGCTCGCCGACGTCGACGTGGCGCTGGTCCTGCACGAGCGGGCCCGCCACCCCCTGGCCACCGTCGCGCTCCCGTCCACCGGCACCGTCGCGGTGGTCGTCGGCCCCGAGGGCGGGCTCGCCGACGGCGAGGTGGTGGCCCTGCGCTCCGTGGGCGCACAGCCGGTCCGGCTGGGCCCGGAGGTGCTGCGCACCTCGACCGCGGGCGCGGCGGCGCTGGCCGCCCTGTCGGTCCGCACCCGCTGGTCGTGACCGCGGGGCGCTGTCGCCACGCCCCGTCCCCGCCGCCGCCGTCACCGCACGATCAGCTCAGCTGATCGTGCGGTGTCCTGGCTCAGCTCCGGCGGTGAGCCAGGAGGCGTTCCGTCGAGCCCAGCTGATCATGCGGGGGCGATCGCAGCGCGACGGTGCGGACGGCGGTCACCGCATGACGGAGCGGGCGCGGTCGCTGACCAGGTCCACCAGGAGGGTCAGGACGACGATCGCGGCGAGCACCGTCGTGACGGCGGCCCAGTCGAAGGCGGCGATCTCCGAGGCCAGCAGCGCGCCCAGCCCGCCGGCACCGAGCAGGCCGACCAGCACGGTGTCCCGGATGGCCACCTCCCACCGGTACAGCGCGTAGGCCAGCACGGGACCGGCGGCACCCGGCAGCACGCCGTACAACCAGGCGCCGACCGGCCGCGCCCCCAGCGCGGCGAGCGCCGCCCGCGGCCGGGGGTCGAGCTCCTCGACCGCCTCCGCGGTGAGCCGGCCGAGGACGCCGAGGGTGTAGACGCCCAGCGCGAGCGCGCCCGGCAGCACCCCGGGCAGCAGTACGAACAGCAGCACCAGCGCCCACACCGGTGGCGGCACCGCGCGCAGGAGCAGCAGGACGGTCCGCACCACTGCGCCGCCCACCCGCCGCGCCGGTGACAGCCGCCCCGGTGGGCGGGCCGCCGCGCCCGCCAGCAGCACCGCCCCGAGCGCGGCGACGGCGATCGCGATCACCGACATCTGCACGGTGTCCACGGCGAGCGCGCCGAGGGAGCCGAGCAGGGCACCGTCGGTCGCCGGGGGCCACGCCGCGCCGAGGACGTGGGCCAGCTGCTCGGCGGTCCGCGCCGACACCAGGCTCGCCGGTGACACCGCGAGGTACCACCACGACCAGGCGACGAGCAGCAGGGGGACGACGACGGCCCCGGTGAGCACCGGGTCCCGCCCCGGTCCGGGCGGCGGCGCGGCCAGCCGCCGGCGCACCGCCCGCCCGGCGACGTCGGCGGCCAGGCACAACAGC
This sequence comes from Geodermatophilus sabuli, assembly GCF_900215145.1. Taxonomy (GTDB): domain Bacteria; phylum Actinomycetota; class Actinomycetes; order Mycobacteriales; family Geodermatophilaceae; genus Geodermatophilus; species Geodermatophilus sabuli. Next base: position 350,203 of record NZ_OBDO01000001.1, read on the forward strand.
GACAGCGCGTAGACGCACGACCACACCTGCTCCCACCGCAGCGACGCGAACGACAGCGACAGCTGGTAGCCGAGCCCGCCGGCGCCGACCATGCCGAGGACGACGGCGGAGCGGACGGCGCACTCCAGCCGGTAGGCGGAGTAGGAGAGCAGCCCGCCCGCGGCGGGGGGCAGCAGCCCGTACAGCGTCGCCGAGGCGCGGCCGGCTCCGGCGGCCAGCAGGGCGGAGTGGGCGCCGCGCGGCACCTCGTCGACCAGGTCGGCGAACACCTTTGCGGTGACCGCGCCGTAGGGGATGCCGATCGCGAGGATCCCCACCCACGGGTCCAGGCCCAGGACGTTGACCAGCAGCAGCCCCCACACCGCCTCGTGCAGGCCGCGGGGGACGGCGAGGACACCGCGCGACAGCAGCCACCCCAGCCGGCGTCGTCCCCACGTGGTGCGGGAGACGAGCACCGCGCCGACCGCGCCGAGGGCCAGGGCCAGCGCGGTGCCCAGGACGGCGTAGGCGACGGTGACCAGGGCCGAGGAGGCCAGCAGGCCGAGGAAGCCCGCGTCCAGCGCGGGGGAGAGCGCGGCGGCGGCGAACCGGCCGAACTGCGCCGTCCCGCCGGGGTTGACGACGTCGCCGGTGAACAGGCCGGCACCGGCCAGCGACCACAGCAGCACCGCCGCCGCGCCCAGCGCCCAGGCCCACCGTCGGCGGTCCCGGCGGAGCCGGGCGACGACCGGCCGCACCGGGCGGTCGAGCACGGTGGTCATGCCGGCGCCTCGTAGAGGTCCGCCAGGTCGGCGGGGGACAGCCCCGCCGCCGGCCGGTCGAGGACCACCCGCCCGTCGGCGAGGCCGACGACGCGGTCGCAGTGCCGCAGCACCAGGCCGGGGTCGTGCAGCGCCGCGACCAGCGTGCCGCCACGGTCCCGGGCCAGGTCGCCCAGCAGCGCCAGCGCCCGGTCCGCCAGGGCCGGGTCGAGCGCGGAGGCGGGCTCGTCGGCGAGCACGAGGTCGGGCTGCTGGACCAGCAGCCGGGCGATCGCCACCCGCTGCCGCTGCCCGCCCGACAGCCGCTCGGTGCGCTCGAAGGCGCGGTCGGCCAGGCCCACCCGCTCCAGCGCGGCGACGACGTCCGGGACGCCCTGCGGTCGCAGCAACGACCACGCCGCCCGCGCCGCCGGCCACGTCCCCAGCCGGCCGGCGTTCACGTTGTGCACCACCCGGAGCGAGCCGACCAGCTCCAGGTGCTGGTGCACCGTGCCGATCCGGGCACGCAGCCGGCGACCGGCCCGCCCGGAGCGCGCGGACGGGTCGGCGTCCAGCACCCGCACCGACCCGGCCGTCGGGGTCACCGATCCGTTGGCCAGCTCGAGCAGCGTCGACTTCCCGGCCCCCGACGCGCCGACCAGAGCGACCCGCTCGCCGGGGCCGACCGTGAGGTCGACCCCGGCCAGCGCCGTCGTCCCGCCGTACCGCACCTCGACGCCGGAGAGCCGCAGGACGGCGGTCAGCTGACCAGCCCGAGGTCGCGGCCGATCTCCTCGATCTGGTCGTAGTTCGCGACCTCGGTCGGGATGAAGGAGCCGGCCCCGAACAGCTCGAGCACCTCGGCGTCGGCCGGGTCGCCGGCCGACAGCCCGGTGAAGTAGTCGATCAGCCGGCCGCCGAGGTCGTCGACCCCGAGCCGTTCGGCGGCGCGCGGGCCGAGCAGCCAGTGGTAGTCGTGGTACGGCGGCGTCTCGGTGTGGAGGACGACGGACGGGTCGACGGAGCCCTCCTCCGACCGGGAGGTCCAGACCTGCTTGTTGAGCACCCCGGCCTGGTAGCTGCCGGACGCGACGAGCTGCAGCGTGGCGTCGTGCGACCCGGAGAAGCCGGGGCCGCCCGGGAAGCCCTGGGGGTCGACGCCGGCCTCGCGCAGGAAGTAGGCGGGCATGAGCCGGCCGGAGGTGGAGGTCTCGCTGCCGTAGGTGAAGCGCAGCGGCGCGAGCGGGGCGAGGTCGTCCGACGGCGTCAGCCCGGTGGCGGCGTTCACGACGAACACCGAGGTGAAACGCTCGTCGATGTCGCGCTGGGCGACCGGTTCGGCGCCGGGGGTCTGCAGCCGGGCCTGGACGCCGGTCAGCCCGCCGAACCACACGAGGTCCAGGTCGCCGGTGCGGAACAGGGAGACCGCCGCGCCGTAGTCGGTGACCGGGCGGTACTCCACGTCGAGGTCCAGCGCGGCCGACATCGAGTCGGCGACGGTGCCGTAGAGGCGCTGGAGGACCTCGGGGTCCTGGTCGGGGATGGCGCCGATGCGCAGCGGGCCCGCGGAGCCGGAGGCGGACTGCGAGACGGGGGAGGAGCGGCCGCAGCCGGGGAGCGCGGCGGCGAGGACGACGCCCGCGCCGGCCAGCAGGGAGCGGCGGGAGAACGGGGGGAGCGGGGACTGGGACCGGAGGACACCCGACCGGGCGGCGCGACGGGTGCTCACTACGTCCTCGAGCAGGGGGAGGGGACGGGCACGGGGGACCTCCGAGGAAGGGGCGGGGACGTCTCATCCTGCACCGCGCGCAGGTCGGGGGCCCCGTGGCCCGGGTCCGGCCGACCCGGTCCTGGACCGGCCGGTCACGTTCTGGGCACGGTGGCCGGTCGGGCGCGCGGACCACCCCGGGGGCGTGCTTACTGTGAGCCCGGCAACGCGCCGGCCGGTACCGGCCGGCCGCACGACGACCGCGCCACCGCGGCGGCCGGACCAGCCGCCGCCGGCGCGGCGCCGGACGCGGGCCCCGCGGCCCGGGTTCGGTCGTCGTGCACGACGAGGGGAGAGACATGCGCGCCACGCTCAGCACCGCCGCCGTCGCGACAGCGGCGGTCTTCGTCCTCGCGTCCTGCGGCTCCGAGGGGGAGGGCAGCGGCTCCGCAGCCTCCGGCGACCTCGCCGGGGAGGGCAGCGGCGACTCCTGCAGCATCGAGGCCGCGGTGCCCATCGGGGCGGTCCTGAGCCTCACCGGTGCCGCGGCCAGCTACGGCGAGTCGCAGCAGCGCGGCCTGGATCTGGCCGCCGCAGAGCTCGCCGAGAAGGGCGGGGTGACCTACGACCTGCGGATCGAGGACGACCAGACCGACCCGCGCCAGGCCATCACCCTCTTCGACCAGTTCGTCTCCGACGACGTGAGCCTGATCATCGGGCCGACGCTGTCCAACGCCGCGGTGCAGGCCGACCCGGTCGCCCAGGACGCCGGCGTCCCCGTGCTGGGGATCTCCAACACCGCCGCGGGCATCACCGACATCGGTGACTACGTCTTCCGCGACTCCCTCACCGAGCAGGCGGTCATCCCGCAGACCATCGCCAAGGCCACCGAGGAGTTCGGCCTGCAGAACGTGGTCGTCATGTACAGCAACGACGACGCGTTCACCGAGTCCGGCTACGAGGCCTTCGCGGCCGCGCTGGAGGACGAGGGCGTGGGGGTGGCGGAGACGATCACCTTCTCGAAGTCCGACACCGACTTCCGCGCCCTCCTGACCCAGGCCCAGGCCAGCAACCCCGACGCGCTGGTCGTCTCCGCGCTGATCGAGGCCGCCGTCCCGCTGGTGACCCAGGCCCGGGAGATGGGCATCGACGTGCCGATCATCGGCGGCAACGGGTTCAACAACCCGCGGCTGATGGCCGACGCCGGCGAGGCGGCCGAGGGCGTCGTCGTCGGTGCCGCCTGGAACTCCGCCTCGGAGAACCCCGAGAACACCGCCTTCCTGGAGGCCTTCGAGGCGGAGTACGGCACCCAGCCCGACCAGTTCGCCGCGCAGGCGTACGCCGGTCTGCTGCTCGTCGACCAGGCCGTCCGCACCAACTGCGCCGCCGACCACGACAGCATCAAGGAGGCGCTCGGCGGGCTGGAGAACGTCCCCACCGTGCTCGGGGAGTTCTCCATCGACGAGAACCGCGACGCCGTCCACCCGGCGGTCGTGCAGGTGGTGCAGGACGGCGCGTTCGCCGTCCTGGAGTGATCACGGCGGAGTGACCCCCCGCCGGGCGCTCCGCACCTCTCGCGCGGGGACCCGGCCCACCGGGTCCCCGCGCCGGGCCCCGGGACGCCGGGCCCGTACTCGCGACAGGACAGGACGGCTGTGCAGCAGCTCCTCAACGGCATCTTCATCGGTTCGATCTACGCGCTGTTCGCGATCGGCTTCACCCTGGTCTTCGGCATCCTCGACCGGCTCAACCTGGCCCACCCCGCCGTCTTCGCGGCCTCGGCCTTCGTCGGGATCGAGCTGGTCGAGCGGGGCGGGCTGTCCCTGTGGGCTGCGCTGCCGATCGTGTTCGTCTTCGGCGCGGTGCTCGGCCTGCTCATCGAGCGGCTGGCCTTCCGTCCGCTCAAGGGGAGGGCCGACGCCCACTTCGCCGGGCTCATCTCCTCCATCGCCCTGGCCGGGATGCTCATCGCCCTGCTGCAGTGGCGGTACGGCCCGGACACCCGCCGGTTCCCGGCCGGGTCCTTCCCCGACACCCGGTTCGAGGTCGCCGGCGCCCAGGTGACCCTCGTGCAGGTGGTCATCCTGGCCGTCTCGCTCGCCCTGATGGTGGGTCTGACCTACATGGTCACCCGGACCAGGCTGGGCCGCGGCATGCGAGCGGTCGCGGAGAACCCGACGGCGGCCCGCGTGCTCGGCGTCAACGTCGACCGGATCACCGCGGTCACGTTCGCGATCTCCTCGGCGCTCGGGGCGGTCGCCGGCGTGCTGTTCGCCATCAACGTCAACACCGCGCAGCTCGGCATGGGCTCGGCCATCGAGCTCAAGGGCCTGGCCGTCATCATCGTCGGGGGCATGGGGTCACTGCCCGGCGCGCTCATCGGCGGCCTGGTGCTCGGGTTGGCCGAGGTGTTCGCCGTCCAGTACATCGGGTCGTCCTGGCGTGACGTGATCGCCTTCGGCCTGCTGTTCCTGATCCTGCTGGTGCGGCCGCAGGGCCTGCTCGGCGCCCGCAGGGTCCGGGAGGTCTGATGCTCGCCGAGTACGCCACCCCGCTGACCTTCATCGCCCTCGGGGCGGTCTTCGCCTACTCCTTCTACGCCGTCCTGATCGCCGGGCAGCTGAGCCTCGGGCAGGCCGGGTTCGCCTCCGTGGCCGCGTTCTCCGCCGCCACCCTCGCCCCCAGCGGAGACGACGTCGGCGACGTGCCGGCGCTGCTGGTCGCGGTCGTGATCGGCATGGCGGTCGGCGCCCTCGCAGCCGTCGTGCTGGGCCTGCCGACGATGCACCTGCGCGGCGTCTACCTGGCCATCGCCACGCTGGGGTTCGCCGAGGCGGTGCGCGTGGTGCTGCTCAACCTGGAGTGGACCGGCGGTGCGCAGGGTCTCGGCGTACCGCGGATCCTGACGGTCGGGATGGCGTGGACCGCGCTGGCCGTCGTCGCGTACTGGTTCTGGCGGATGGGGCGCTCGCGGTACGGCCGGGCGCTCGAGGCCATCCGCGAGGACGAGCTCGCCGCCCGCTCCATGGGCATCGACGTGGGCCGTCACCGGCTCGCGGCCTTCGTCACCGCAGGCGCGGTCGCCGGTCTGTACGGAGTGCTGTTCGCCTACTACGTGCGGCTCATCGCGCCGGGCGACTTCGACTTCTCCGCCGCCGTCGAGGGCCTGGTGACCGCCGTGGTCGGCGGCTCCACGATGTTCCTCGGGCCGCTGCTCGGCAGCGGGTTCCAGACGATGGTCCCCGAGATCCAGCGGGCGGTCGGCGTCGAGGCGGGGTGGATCCGCCCCTTCCTGGCCGGCCTGCTGCTGCTCGTGGTGATCCTCTTCCTGCCGGGCGGGCTGGCCAGCCTGATCCCGCGCCGCACACGCATGCCGTCGTCGGTCGGCGGCGGCGAGGACGGCGGGACGTCGCACCTCGCGGCCCGCCGGCACCCCACCCCCGGGGAGACGGTGGTCTCCCTGTCCGGCCTGGGCAAGGAGTACGGCGGGGTGCACGCCGTCCGGGGCGTCGACCTGGAGATCGGCAGCGGCGAGGTCGTGGGGCTGATCGGCCCCAACGGCGCGGGAAAGACCACCCTCGTCAACATGATCAGTGGCCTGGTGCCGCCGAGTTCGGGGTCGGCCACGGTGCTGGGCGTCCCGGTCGGGCGCACCCCGGTGCACCGGGTCGCCGCGGCGGGCGTGAGCCGCACGTTCCAGCACTCCAAGCTGTTCAACCGCCTGTCGGCGCTGGAGAACGTCCTGGTCGGCGCGCACCTGGTCAGCCGCCCCACCTTCCTGCGCCGCCTGCTGTGGCTGCCCTCGGCCCGGCGTGACGAGCGGGCCTCCCTCGAGCACGCGGCCCGGTGCCTGCAGCGGGTCGGCCTGGGCGACCTCGCCGGCAACCGGGCGTCGTCCCTGTCCTACGGCGACCAGCGCCGGCTGGAGATCGCCCGCGCGCTGGCCTCGGACCCCTCCCTGCTCATCCTCGACGAGCCGGCCGCCGGCATGAACCACGTCGAGGCTGCGGGACTGTCCGAGCTGATCCGCTCCCTGGCCCGGGGCGGGCTGACGATCCTCTTCATCGAGCACAACGTCGGCATGGTCCTGGAGACGTGCACCCGGGTGGTCGTGCTCGACTTCGGTGAGGTCATCGCCAGCGGCACACCGGAGGAGATCGCCGCCAACCCGGCCGTCATCGAGGCATACCTCGGCACGGCGGACGAGGAGCCGGCGGCCGGGTCGATCGCCGAGGGCACGCTCGCCGACCCGACCGGGGGCGGCGCCCACGCGATGCCCCCCGACACGAGGACCCCCGACGCCGTCACCAACGTCGACCCCGGCTCGGCCGGCACGCTCCCGCCGCCGGACACCACCCCGAGGAGCGCGACATGAGCGACCCCCTCCTCCGCGTCGAGGACCTGCGCGTCAGCTACGGCCGGGTCGAGGCCGTCCGGAGGGTCTCCTTCCAGGCCGACCGGGGGTCGCTGGTCACGCTGGTCGGGGCCAACGGCGCCGGCAAGTCCTCCGTCATCAACGCCGTCTCCGGCATGCTGCGCCCGGCGGGCGGGCGGATCACGTTCGAGGGGCGGGACGTCACCCGGACCCCGGCCCACCAGCTCGTGGGGCGTGGGCTGGTGCAGGTGCCGGAGGGCCGGCAGATCCTGGCCACGCTGACCATCGAGGAGAACCTCCAGATGGGGGCGTGGCACACCGGCGGTACCGCCCAGCGCTCCATCGACGCCGTGTACGACCGCTTCCCGGTGCTGGCCCAGCGGCGCGCCCTGCCCGCCGGCTCGCTCTCCGGCGGGGAGCAGCAGATGCTCGCCATCGCGCGGGCGCTGGTGGCGGCGCCGACGGTCATGCTGATGGACGAGCCCTCCATGGGCCTGGCTCCCAAGATCGTCGACGAGGTGTTCCGGGTGATCGAGGAGATCCGGGCGTCGGGCACCACGGTCGTGTTGGTAGAGCAGAACGCCCGCCGGGCGCTGCGCGCCGCCGACCACGGCTACGTCCTGCAGAGCGGGGAGATCGTGCACTCGGGTCCGGCGGACCAGCTGCTGGCCGACGAGCGCATCGTGCAGGCCTACCTGGGGGTGGAGACCCGCCCCGACCAGCGGTGACGCCCGGCCCCGCCGCGAGCGTGCGAGGGGTGGGGAGGACGGGGTCCCGCCTCGGTTCCCGGCTCCGTCCCGGGGCCCGCCGCGAGCGTGCGAGGGGTGGGGAGGACGGGGTCCTTCTAGGGTCGGGGACGTGACGGACTGCCTCTTCTGCCGCATGGTCGCCGGCGAGATCCCCGCCGACGTCGTCCACGAGACCGACCGGACCCTCGCCTTCCGCGACATCAACCCGCAGGCGCCGACGCACGTGCTGGTGGTCCCCAAGGACCACCACCCCACGGTGGCCTCCCTCGCCGGCGCCGACCCCGACCTGCTCAGCGCCGTCGTCCGGGCCGCGCACGCGGTGGCGGTGCAGGAGGGGCTGGCGACCGAGTACGACGTCGAGCCGGGCTACCGGGTGGTCACCAACACCGGACCGGCGGCCGGGCAGACGGTGCACCACGTGCACCTGCACGTGCTGGGCGGCCGGCACATGAACTGGCCCCCCGGCTGAGAACGGCGCCGCGCCAAGGGCGAAGATGGCCATTTCTGCCCCTCGGCGACAGGGTGGTGGCGTGACCGAGCCCGTGCGCATCGAGCGGGACGGCGACGTCGCCGTCGTCGTCCTGGACAACCCGCCGCTGAACCTCTTCGACGCCCCGGTGTTCGACGCGCTCGAGCGGCTCGCCGCCGAACTCGTCCGGCTCACCGACCCGGCGGACGACGCCCGGGCCCGGGCGGTCCTGGTCGAGGCGCGCGGCAAGGTCGTCTCCGGCGGGGTCGACGTGACGTTCTTCCGCGACATCGCCGAGGGGCCCGAGCCGACCGAGCGGGGCGCCGAGCTCTGGCGCCGCCTGCTGCGGATCGCCCGGACGTTCGAGGACCTCCCGGTGCCCACGGTCTTCGCCGCGCACGGGCTCACCCTCACCGCGGCCTTTGAGCTGGCGCTGGCCTGCGACGTCCTGCTGGCCGCCGAACGCGCGTCGTTCGGGCTGGTGGAGATCGTCGTCGGGCTCACTCCGTCGATGGGCGGGCCGCAGCGGCTGGCCGAGCGCGCCGGACCGGCCCGCGCCAAGGAGCTGGTCTTCACCGGCGAGCGCTACCCGGCCGCGGTGCTCGAGCGGTGGAACGTCGTCAACCGAGTGCTGCCCGACGACGGGTTCGCCGAGGCCGCCCGCGAGTACGCCCGGCGCGTCGCCGCCGGGCCGACCGTCGCGCACGCGGCCACCAAGACGCTGGTCGCCACCGCGGTCCGCCAGGGCGCGCGGGCCGCCGACGACGTGGTCCCCGAGGTGTCCGGCGCGCTGTTCGCGACCGAGGACCTGCGCGGCGCGGTGCGGTCCTTCCTCGCCGAGGGGCCGGGGAAGGCCACCTACTCGGGGCGGTGACCTGCGCCTCGGACGGCGGTTCGCAGGGTGCTGCGCGGGTAGACTCGACAGGTCCGCACCCCCTCCGCAGGAAGGCAGGGTCGAGGGTTCTTGCCCGACTCCTCCCCGAACGTCCCCGTGCCCGGAGCCCTCACGTCCCGTGAGGCCTCGGCGCAGGCTGCAGCGGCGGACGGCCATCTCGGTACGCCCGCCCAGTCCGCCACCGGCCTCGCGGGCGTCCCCGCTGCGGTGCGGACGACCATCACCGTCCCCGACTCCGTGTCCATGGTCGCCCTGCTCGGGTCGGCCGACGAGCTGCTCCGGCTCGTCGAGGACGAGGTCGACACCGACGTCCACGTGCGCGGCAACGAGATCGCCGTCACCGGCCAGCCGGCCGACAACGCATTCGCCGTCGCCGTCTTCGACGAGCTGATCGCCCTGCTCGGCACCGGTCAGGCGCTGCGTCCGGACTCGGTGCGCCGGGTGATCGGCATGCTCCGCGCCGGCGGCGCCGAGCGGCCGGCCGACGTCCTGAGCCTGGACATCATCAGCCGCCGCGGCCGCACGATCCGGCCCAAGACGCTGAACCAGAAGCGCTACGTGGACGCGATCGACGCGCACACGGTCGTCTTCGGCATCGGCCCGGCCGGTACCGGCAAGACGTACCTGGCCATGGCCAAGGCGGTGCAGGCGCTGCAGACCAAGCAGGTCAACCGGATCATCCTCACCCGCCCGGCCGTCGAGGCCGGCGAGCGGCTCGGCTACCTGCCCGGGTCGCTCAGCGAAAAGATCGACCCCTACCTGCGGCCGCTGTACGACGCCCTGCACGACATGGTCGACCCGGACTCCATCCCTCGGCTGATGCAGTCGGGCACGATCGAGGTCGCCCCCCTGGCCTACATGCGTGGCCGCGCCCAGCCGTACGACGCGCAGGCGCTGACCCCCAACGGCTTCCTGCCGATCGGCACGTTGCAGGTGGGCGACCTCGTGATCGGCTCCGACGGCACGCCCACGCCCGTGCTGGGCGTCTACCCGCAGGGCCGGAAGCAGGTGTACCGGGTCGCCACCCAGGACGGCGCGTGGACGCTCGCCTGCGGCGAGCACCTCTGGACGGTGACGACGCCAGAGGACCGCCGCCGCGGGAGGACGCGCACGCTCGAGACGCAGGAGATGGTCGGCAAGCTGCGCCGAGGGGCCATCCACCGGTACGAGCTCCCGCTCGTCGGCCCGGTCCACTTCGAGCCGCAGGACGTGCTGTTGGACCCGTATGCCCTCGGCCTGCTGCTCGGCGACGGTTGCCTGACGACCTCGACGACCCCGGCCTTCGCCACGGCGGACCCGGAGCTGGTCGTCGCCCTGGAGTCGGCGCTGGACGGCATCGAGGTGCGGCACAAGTCCGGCTACGACTACGTCCTGCACCACGTGGACGGCGGTCGTGGCGGCCTGCGGATCGCCAACCCGGTCACTGCGGCTCTCCGTCGGCTCGAGCTGGCGGGGACGACGTCCGCGACCAGGTTCGTGCCCGAGGAGTACCTGCAGAACTCAGTGGCCGTCCGCACGGCCGTGCTACAGGGGTTGCTCGACTCGGACGGCGGGCCGGTCACCCAGAGCGGACGGACCTGCCGGATCCAGTACACGACGACGTCCCCGCAGTTGAAGGACGACGTCGCGTTCCTCGTGCGTTCGCTCGGCGGGGTGGTCTACACCTGGACGCGGGCAGCGGCGGGTCGGACTCCGGGACTGGCGCAGGGACGGCCGGTGGAGTACCGCGAGGACGCCTACGTCTTGGACCTCCGCCTGCCGGCCGGCGTACAGCCGTTCCGACTGGAGCGGAAGCGGCGTGCGTACGACCTCGGGGGCGGCGGTCGGCCGATGCGCTTCATCGACAGCATCGAGCCGGTGGGGGAGCAGGAGACCCTGTGCATCCAGGTCGCCGCGCAGGACTCGCTGTACGTGACCGACGACTTCCTCGTCACCCACAACACGCTGAACGACGCGTTCGTCATCCTCGACGAGGCCCAGAACACCACCGCCGAGCAGATGAAGATGTTCCTCACCCGGCTCGGCTTCGGCTCCAAGATCGTCGTCACCGGTGACGTCACGCAGGTCGACCTGCCCGGCGGTGCGCAGAGCGGGCTGAAGATCGTCCGCGAGATCCTCGACGGCATCGAGGACGTCCACTTCGCCAACCTGACCAGCTCCGACGTCGTGCGGCACCGGCTGGTCGGGGACATCGTCGACGCCTACGAGCGCTGGGACGCCGCCCGCCAGCAGAACCGGCCCGCCTCGGCGCAGGCGCCGGTGCATTCCTCGCGGCCGCGCCGGCAGGGGAGCTGATCGCGGTGCCGGTCGAGGTCGCCAACGAGTCCGAGATCGCCGTCGACGAGTCCTCGCTCGCCGCGATCTGCACGTACGTGCTCGCCGAGATGGGGGTCAACCCCCTGGCCGAGCTGTCGGTGCTCTGCGTCGACCCGGACTACATGAGCACGCTGCACGAGCGCTGGATGGGGGAGAAGGGCCCCACCGACGTCCTGGCCTTCCCCATGGACGAGCTGGACACCGGCCGCCCGGACGAGCCCGAGCCGGGCCCTGCGCTGCTCGGCGACGTGGTGCTCTGCCCCTCGGTCGCCATCCGGCAGGCCCGCGCGGCCGGACACACGATGGACGACGAGCTGGTCCTGCTGGCCACCCACGGCGTGCTCCACATCCTGGGCTACGACCACATGGAGCCCGAGGAGGAGAAGGAGATGTTCGGCCTCCAGGCCTCCCTGCTCGAGGGGTGGCGCTCGGCCCCGCGGGCCCCGATGACCGGTGAGGCCGTCGAGCGGGGGCCCCGACCGGGATGAGCTGCTCCCGATGACCTCCGGCGAGATCACCCTGCTGGTGATCGCCGTCTGCCTCATCCCGCTCGCCGGGGTCTTCGGCGCCATGGACGCCGCCCTCCAGCGGGTCTCCCGGGCCCGCGTCGAGGAACTGCGGCGCGACGGCGTCAAGCGGGCCGCCGTCCTCGAGGACGTCGTCACCGAGCGGGCGCGGCACGTCTCCCTGCTCCTGCTGCTGCGGATCGCCTGCGAGATGGTGGCCGCCGTCCTCGGGACGGTGGTGCTCTACCGGCTGTGGGGCGGCGGCTGGCAGACGGTGCTCACCGCGGCCGGCGTCATGACCGTCGTCAGCTACGTGCTGGTCGGCGTCGGGCCCCGGACGCTGGGGCGCCAGCACGCCTACGGTTTCGCGTTGCGCACCGCGGGCGTCGTCCGGCTGCTCGGGCGGCTGCTCGGCCCGGTGGCGACGCTGCTGATCCTGGTCGGCAACATGATCACCCCCGGCCGCGGCTACCGGGACGGGCCGTTCTCCTCCGAGGTGGAGCTGCGCGAGCTGGTCGACATGGCCGAGGAGCGCGGCGTCGTCGAGTCCGGCGAGCGGAACATGATCCACTCGGTGTTCGAGCTCGGCGACACGATCGCCCGCGAGGTCATGGTGCCGCGCACCGACGTCGTCTGGATCGAGCGCAGCAAGACCGTCCGCCAGGCGCTGGCGCTGGCCATGCGCAGCGGTTTCAGCCGGCTGCCGGTCATCGGAGAGAACGTCGACGACGTCGTCGGCGTGGTCTACCTCAAGGACCTCATCCGCCGGGCGCAGGGCACCCCGGACCCGAGGAACGGCCCGCGCGTCGAGGAGCTCATGCGCCCGCCGACGTTCGTGCCGGAGTCCAAGCCGGTCGACGAGCTGCTGCGCGACATGCAGGCCCAGCGCATCCACATCGCGATCGTGGTCGACGAGTACGGCGGCTTCGCCGGGCTGGTGACGATCGAGGACATCCTCGAGGAGATCGTCGGCGAGATCGCCGACGAGCACGACGCCGTCCAGCGTCCGCCGGTGGAGCACCTGGAGGACGGCGCGGTGCGGATCACCGCCCGGCTGCCGGTCGGCGACCTCGCCGAGCTGTTCGACGTCGAGCTCCCCGAGGACGACGACGTCGAGACCGTGGGCGGCCTGCTCGCCCGGGAGCTCGGCCTGGTGCCGATCGAGGGGTCGGCCGCGGAGGTGTCCGGGCTGCGGCTGGTCGCCGAGAGCACTGGCGGGCGACGCAACCGGATCGACACCATCCTGGTCTGCCGGGCGGCCCCGCCCGACGCCGAGGAGACAGCGGAGTCGGGGGCCACCCGGGCGGACGTGCCGGCGGTCGTGGAAGGGTGACCGTCCGTGAGTGATCTGCAGCCCGAGGACGCCAAGCTCGTCACCCTCGCCCGCTCGGCCCGCGGCCGCACCGGCGCCGCCGAGGGGGCGGCCGTGCGCGACACCGACGGCCGCACCTACGTCGCCGCCACGGTCGCGCTCCCGTCGCTGGAGCTCTCGGCGCTGCAGGCTGCCGTCGCCGCCGCCGTCTCCAGCGGGGTCGAGGGGCTGGAGGCGGCCGCGATCGTCTCCGGCGCCGACGCGGTCGAGCAGGCCGGGCTGGCCGCGGTGCGCGACCTCACGCCGTCCGCGCCGGTGTTCCTGGCCGGCCCCGACGGCGCCGTCCGCGGCACCTCGTAGGGACCCTCGCAGGTTCGCGGCGGGACCCCGCCGGGGGCCGAGGTCACGCCAAGGGCACGCCGAGGGCCGCGGCGAACGCCTCAGGGTCGCGGACCCACACGGTGAGCGTCTTCTCCCCGTCGCCCCCCGCGGCCAGGTGCCGGACGGCGACCCGCGTCCGGCCCGGCCACCACCCGCCGCGCGAGCGCCCCTTCGGCCAGCCCTCGGGCGGCGTGCCGCGGCGGACCTCGCGGACGAGGCTGCGGGGCACCACGTGCAGGGACGACGTCCGTCGCAGCCCGGCGACGTCGAACGACAGCCCGGAGTCGGAGACGGTCATCCGGGCGGCCGAGAGCACCACGACGGCGACGCCGAGGAGCAGCGCCAGCGGCAGTTCGCCCAGCGCCGCCGACGTCCCGCCGGTCCAGGCGAACAGCGCCAGCCAGACGACGACGAGGACGACGGCGGCGAGCAGCAGCCACGGCCGGGGCGGGTCGTACTGCCAGTAGCGCAGCGGCGCCGGCGTGACCGTCGCCGACCGTCGCGGGCCGCGAGCGGGGAAGAACCCGTACGCCGCGACCTGCGCCGTGTGCCGCTCCTGCTCGCGCAGTGCCCGCACCGCCAGTGGTTCGTCCTGCGCCCGTCGCCTCCGCCCAGCCATGCCCGCGATCCTCCCAGCCGGCCTGCCGCCGGTTTCCGCGGAAACCGGCATCGGGTGCGCGGGGGTGTCGGGCCCCGGTGGGAGACTGGCGCCGTGACCTCACCGGACCAGCCGTACCGCAGCGGCTTCGCCTGTCTGGTGGGCCGCCCGAACGCCGGCAAGACCACGCTCACCAACGCGCTGGTCGGTGAGAAGGTCGGCATCGTCAGCAACCGTCCCCAGACCACCCGGCACGCCATCCGCGGCGTCGTCCACCGCCCCGGCGGGCAGCTGGTGCTCGTCGACACCCCCGGTCTGCACAAGCCCAAGAGCCTGCTCGGCCGCCGGCTCAACGACGTCGTCCGCGACACCCTGTCCGAGGTCGACGTCGTCGTCCTCTGCGTGCCGGCCGACCAGCCCGTCGGCACCGGTGACCGGTTCATCGCCCGGCGGCTGAAGGAGGTCACGGCGCCGGTCGTCGTCGTCGTCACCAAGACCGACGCGGCGAGCAAGAAGCAGGTCGCCGAGCAGCTCGTGGCCGCCAGCCAGCTCGTCGAGGCCGCCGAGGTCGTGCCGGTGAGCGCGGTGGCCGGCGAGCAGGTCGAGCTCCTGGAGGACCTCCTGGTCGGTCTGCTGCCCGAGGGTCCGCCGCTCTACCCCGAGGAGCAGACCACCGACGAGGACGTCGAGCGGCAGATCGCGGAGCTGGTGCGCGAGGCCGCCCTGGAGAAGGTCTGGCAGGAGGTGCCGCACTCCCTCGCCGTCACGGTGGAGGAGATGACCCGCCGGCCCGACCCCAGGCGGGCCGGGAGCGAGCTGGTCGAGGTGCACGCGCTGCTGCACTGCGAGCGGGCCAGCCAGAAGCCGATGCTGCTGGGGCGCGGCGGGCAGATCATCAAGGCGATCGGCACCGAGGCCCGCCAGGGGATGGAGGCGCTGCTGGGTGCCCGGGTGCACCTGGAGCTGCACGTGACCGTGCTGGGGGAGTGGCAGGACGACCCCAAGAAGCTCAACAGGCTCGGGTACTGAGGTGTCGACCACGCCGAAGGCGCTGTACCGGGACGAGGGCGTCGTGCTGCGCACCCAGAAGCTGGGCGAGGCCGACCGGATCGTCACCGTGCTGACCCGCCGGCACGGCAAGGTGCGGGCCGTGGCGAAGGGCGTGCGCCGCACCAAGAGCAAGTTCGGCGCCCGGCTGGAGCCGTTCACCCACGTCGACCTGCAGCTCTACACCGGCCGCAACCTCGACATCGTCAGCCAGGCCGAGTCGATCCGGTCCTACGGCCAGCCGATCGCTGGCGACTACCCCGCCTACACCGCCGGCACCGCCGTCCTGGAGACCGCCGACCGGCTCACCGCGGAGGAGAGGGAGCCGTCGCTGCGGCTGTTCCTCCTCGTCATCGGCGCGTTGCGCTCGCTGGCCGAGCGGACCCACCCCGCCGGGCTGGTGCTCGACGCCTTCCTGCTGCGCGCGATGTCGGTGGCCGGCTGGGAGCCGGCGCTGACCGGCTGCGCCCGCTGCGGCGAGGAGGGGCCGCACCGGCACTTCTCCGTGCCGGCCGGTGGCATGGTCTGCCCGCCCTGCCGCCCCGCCGGTTCGGCGATGCCCAACCCGGTCACCATCGAGCTGCTCGAGGCGCTGCTCACCGGCGACTGGGACCTCGCCGAGGCCAGCCAGGGCGGCACGCGGCGCGAGGGCAGTGGCCTGGTCGCCGCGCTGCTGCAGTGGCACCTGGAACGCGGCCTGCGCTCCCTGCCGCTCGTGGACCGCTCCGACCCGTCGGCGCCGCGCCGGGAAGTGGGCCTGCTGAGTGAGGCGTGAGGTGAAGGCCCCGAACCCGCACCCGTCGGGCGCGCGGCCACCGCAGATCCCGGCCGACAAGGTGCCCGGCCACGTCGCGATCGTCATGGACGGCAACGGCCGCTGGGCCAAGCAGCGCGGCCTGCCCCGCACTGCCGGGCACGAGGCGGGGGAGTCCTCGCTGTTCGACTGCGTCGAGGGGGCCATCGAGCTCGGCATCACCGCGATCAGCGCCTACGCCTTCTCCACGGAGAACTGGCGGCGCAGCCCGGAGGAGGTCCGCTTCCTCATGGGCTTCAACCGCGACGTCATCCGCCGTCGCCGCGACGAGATGCACGAGCTCGGGGTGCGGGTGCGCTGGGCCGGGCGCCGGCCGCGGCTGTGGCGCAGCGTCATCAAGGAGCTCGAGGTCGCCGAGGAGCTCACCCGGGACAACGACGTCCTGACGCTCACCATGTGCGTCAACTACGGCGGGCGCGCGGAGATCGCCGACGCCGCCGCGGCGATCGCCCGGGAGGCCGCCGCCGGCCGGCTGCACCCCGACAAGGTCGACGAGCGGACCGTCGCCCGGTTCCTCGACGAGCCGGACATGCCCGACGTCGACCTGTTCGTCCGCAGCTCCGGCGAGAACCGCACCAGCAACTTCCTGCTCTGGCAGTCGGCCTATGCCGAGTTCGTCTTCCTCGACACCCTGTGGCCCGACTTCGACCGCCGGCACCTGTGGGCGGCCTGCGAGGAGTACGCGTCCCGCCAGCGCCGCTTCGGCACCGCCTGAGCGCGCTCCTCGCAGGTCGGGGCCGGCCGGCGGATCGGGATTCGGCTGCCGTCGTCCACCCCGTTGACAGGGCTGGGCGGGCGCGCCGTCACTACGGTGCACCTGCTCCCGGCCCCAGCCGGGCGAGCGGCGCCCTCCGGACGAGAGATGCAGATGAGCCAGCCTCCAGGTCAGCACGGCGGCCCGTACGGCCAGCCCGGTCCGTACGGGCCCCGGGGCCAGGGACAGCCGCCGCGGGAGCGGAGCGTCCTGCCGTGGGTGGCCGCGGCGATGGTCGTCGTGCTGGCCGGCGTCGGCGTCCTGCTCGTCGTCCTCCTGCGCGGCGACGGGAACGGCGGCGAGGGGACGGCGAGCGGCTCGACCACCAGCCCGGTGAGCAGCGCGCCCGGTCCCGGCGAGCCCCCGATCGCGATGGAGCCGTCGGGGCCGGTGACGATCCCCGGGGGTGCGGGCAGCGCGCCGGGTGGCGGCATGCGGACGGAGACGCCCGAGGCCCCCTCCGGCGGCGCGGACGAGGGACAGATCCCGGGCTCGGCGGACCTGGCCTCCCAGTGGGTGGCCGGCATGGCCGCGCTGGACCCGGCCGGCGTCTGGGCGCTCACCTGCCCGGCGCTGCAGCGGGCGGCCGAGGAGGGCTCGACCGGGACCGACCTCACGCCGCAGGACCACCTGCTCGGGTACTTCACCACCCAGACCCTCGGCGGCGAGACCATCGCCGACGGCGGGGTCGACAGCGTCGCGTACGACCCGGCCGCCGACGTGGACGTCGTCACGTTCACGCTGCAGCTGGCCGACGGCGCGAGCCAGAGCGTCGAGGTGTGGGTCGACCCGACCCTGACGGTCTGCGACTTCTCCTGATCGTCGCGGCGACCCGGACGGCCCGTCTGCGACCATCGGCGCTCCGGTCCGGGCGAGGGGAGCAGGTTGTCGTGTTCGCGGTGACCCGGTTGCGGGTGTCGGAGCGGGACGCCGGCGCCCTGGCCGCCGACGTCGGCACCCTGCTGGCCGCCCTCGCGGCGCGCCCCGGCTTCCGGGACGGCGAGCTGGGCCGCTCCGCCGACGACCCTCAGCTGTGGGCGCTGGTCACCCGCTGGGACGGCGTCGGCGCGTACCGCCGCGCGCTCTCGGCCGCCGAGGTGAAGATCGCCGGGGCGCCGGTGTGGGTGCACGCCCTCGACGAGCCGGGGGTCTACCTGCCGGGGGAGGACGGCGGCCGCCCGGGCTGAGGGGTCCGCGGGGAGGCGTGCCCTGCCCACGACGGTGGGCAGAGCACGAGCACCCGCGCCAGGGACCTCCGGCCGGTGCGCCGCCGAGCGCCCCACGTCCGGCCGGTGCGCCGCCGGGCGGCCTGTGGCGGGCAACTACCGTGGACGGGTCAACCCGCCGACCGCCAGCCGGATGGAGCCTCTCGCCGTGAGCGACAGCACCGCCAAGCACGACCCCGCCCGCCTCGACAAGGTGGTCAACCTCTGCAAGCGACGGGGCTTCGTGTTCCCGTCGGGCGAGATCTACGGCGGCACCCGCTCCGCCTGGGACTACGGGCCCCTGGGCGTCGAGCTCAAGGAGAACATCAAGAAGCAGTGGTGGCGCACCGTCGTCCAGAGCCGCGACGACATCGTCGGCCTGGACTCCTCGGTGATCCTGCCCCGCCAGACCTGGGTGGCCTCCGGTCACGTCGGCGTCTTCACCGACCCGCTGACGGAGTGCCAGAGCTGCCACAAGCGGTTCCGCGCCGACCACCTCGAGGAGGACTTCGAGGCCCGGAAGGGGCGGCTGCCGGAGAACGGCCTGGCCGACATCTCCTGCCCGAACTGCGGCACGAAGGGCGCCTGGACCGAGCCGCGCGACTTCAACATGATGCTCAAGACGTACCTCGGCCCGGTCGAGGACGAGTCGGGCCTGCACTACCTGCGTCCGGAGACCGCGCAGGGCATCTTCGTGAACTTCGCCAACGTCATGGGCGCCGCGCGCAAGAAGCCGCCGTTCGGCATCGGGCAGATCGGGAAGTCGTTCCGCAACGAGATCACCCCCGGCAACTTCATCTTCCGCACCCGCGAGTTCGAGCAGATGGAGATGGAGTTCTTCGTCGAGCCCGGCACCGACGAGGAGTGGCACCAGTACTGGATCGACGAGCGCACCCGCTGGTACACCGACCTGGGCATCGACCCGGACAACCTGCGGCACTTCGAGCACCCCAAGGAGAAGCTCTCCCACTACTCGACGCGCACCGTCGACATCGAGTACCGCTTCGGGTTCCAGGGCTCGGAGTGGGGGGAGCTGGAGGGCATCGCCAACCGCACCGACTTCGACCTGAAGACGCACTCGGAGCACTCCGGCGCCGACCTCACGTACTTCGACCAGGGCAGCAACACCCGCTGGACGCCGTACGTCATCGAGCCGGCGGCCGGGCTGACCCGCTCGCTGATGGCCTTCCTCGTCGAGGCCTACACCGAGGACGAGGCGCCCAACGCCAAGGGCGGCGTCGACACCCGAACGGTGCTGCGGCTGGACCCGCGGCTGGCCCCGGTCAAGGTCGCCGTCCTGCCGCTGTCGCGCAACGCCGACCTCTCACCCAAGGCGCGCGACCTCGCCGCGACGCTGCGGAAGAGCTGGAACGTCGACTTCGACGACGCCGGCGCGATCGGCCGCCGGTACCGCCGGCAGGACGAGATCGGGACGCCGTTCTGCCTCACCGTCGACTTCGACACCCTCACCGACGACGCGGTGACCGTCCGCGAGCGCGACTCGATGAGCCAGGAGCGGATCGCCCTCGACCAGGTCGAGGGCTATCTGAAGGCCAAGCTCCCCGTCTGCTGAGCCACCCGTCGGATTCCCCGGAAACCGACAGATGGTCGAGCGGGCAGTTGTGGTCGCCGACACGGTGGGGCACGCCGGTCGCAGCGGCCGCAACTGCCCACTCGGGCGGAGGAGCCGGGTGATCCAGGTCGCCACCTACTCTGGTGGGGTGAGCAGCAGCGTCCTCGCGCGGGGTCCGTCCACCGGGACGGGCCCCGCGCCGCTGCGCCTGGGCGCGCTCACCGTCGACCCCGCGGTGGTGCTCGCACCGATGGCCGGCATCACCAACCCGGCGTTCCGCACCCTGTGCCGGGAGTTCGGTGCCGGCCTCTACGTCTGCGAGATGATCACCACGCGGGCGCTGGTGGAGCGCAACGAGAAGACACTGCAGATGGTGCGGGCCACCCCTGACGAGGAGGACGCGTTCTCCGTCCAGCTCTACGGCGTGGACCCCGCGACCGTCGGCCGGGCGGTGGAGATGCTCGTCGACGAGGGCGTGGCCGGTACCCGCCCGGCGCACATCGACCTGAACTTCGGGTGCCCGGTGCCCAAGGTGACCCGCAAGGGCGGCGGCTCGGCGCTGCCGTGGCGGCGGGTGCTCTTCCGGCGCATCGTCCGGGCCGCGGTCGCCGCGGCCGGCGACGTACCGGTCACCGTCAAGACCCGCATCGGCATCGACGCCGACCACGTCACCTACCTCGACGCCGGCCGGATCGCCCAGGACGAGGGCGCCGCGGCGGTCACCCTGCACGGGCGCACCGCCGACCAGCTCTACAGCGGCACCGCCGACTGGACGCCGATCGCGCGGCTGGTGGAGGCCGTCGACATCCCGGTGCTCGGCAACGGCGACGTCTGGGAGGCCGACGACGCCCTGCGCCTGGTCGCCGAGACCGGCTGCGCCGGCGTCGTCATCGGGCGCGGCTGCCTGGGCCGCCCGTGGCTGTTCGGCGACCTCGCCGCCGCGTTCGCCGGGGAGACGCGGCGGGCGCTGCCGACGTTGCGCGAGGTGGCCGCGGTGATGCTCCGGCACGCCGAGCTGCTGTCGGAGGACCAGGGCGAGCTGCACGGCTGCACCGACTTCCGCAAGCACGTCGCCTGGTACCTCAAGGGCTTCTCCGTCGGGTCGGACGTGCGCCGGTCGCTGGCGATGGTCAGCTCCCTCGACGAGCTGGCCGAGCTGCTCGCCGGCATCCCCGACCAGCCGTACCCGGTCGCCGTCCTGGGCGGGCCGCGCGGGCGGACCGGCCCACCCCGCCCGGTGGCGCTGCCCGAGGGCTGGCTGGCCGACCGGGACGACCCCCGGCCGCCGGCCGGGGCAGAGCTGATGGTGAGTGGCGGATGAGTCAGACCGAGGGTCCACACCTCTACGACGACGGCCCCGAGGCGCTGCACACCGGCACCCCGCGCGGGGCGCGCGGGCTGATCCTGGCCGTCCTCGGCGGAACGGTGCTGGTCGCCGTCGGCATGGCCGTCGGCCTGCCGCTGGTGAAGGGCACCCCCCACGAGCAGGCGCGGGAGGTCACCGGTGTCTTCCTGGACGCGCTGGCCGGCGGCGACGCCGAGACCGCCCACCAGCTGCTGTGCGAGGACGAGCGGGCTCGCGTGCCGGCCGCTGAGGTGGCGGCCGAGTACGCCCCGGGCGGGGTCGGCGAGATCACCGGCACCTCCGCGGCCGACCTCGACGGGGTGCCGGTGCAGCAGGTGGAGATCGGCTGGCCCGACGGCAGCACGTCGACGTTCACCGTGCTCAGCGAGGACGGTCCGCGCGTGTGCGGGGTCTCCGCCGGCTGACCCCGCACGGGGAGCTCGCGGACCACGCCTCGCCGTTCGACCGGGTCCGCTCGCGGTCCACCGGTCGTGTGCAGCTGGTCACAGGAGGCTGGTGCCGGCCCCCGATGTGGGACAGGATCCCCCTCCTAGGTCCCGACAGGACGTATGAGACGTCTATGCGTCGGGGCCGTGCTCGTCGGGGTGGGGGCACCCTGGCGCGCCACCATCCCGGCACGCGGATCGCAGCCGGCGGACGAGCGCGGAGGTGCACGGTGGGCGGAGCGGGACCGACGACCTGGGTCTACGACTTCAGTGAGGGCAGCAAGGACCAGAAGGACCTGCTCGGCGGCAAGGGCGCCAACCTCGCCGAGATGACCAACCTCGGGCTGCCGGTGCCACCCGGCTTCACCATCACCACCGACGCCTGCCGGCACTACCTCGAGCACGGCAGCACCCCGCCGGACCTCGGCGACCAGGTCAGCGAGCACCTGACGGCGCTGGAGAAGGCGATGGGCAAGACGCTGGGCGACCCGTCCGACCCGCTGCTGGTGTCGGTGCGGTCCGGGGCGGCGGCGTCCATGCCCGGGATGATGGAGACCGTCCTCAACGTCGGCCTCAACGACGACTCGGTCCGCGGGCTGGCCGTCCAGTCCGGCAGCGAGCGCTTCGCCTGGGACTCCTACCGCCGGCTGATCCAGATGTTCGGCAGGACCGTGCTCGGCATCGACGGCGAGCTGTTCGAGCACGCCCTCGACGAGGTGAAGCGGGAGCAGGGCACCGAGTCCGACCTGGACCTCGACGCCGCGCACCTGGAGGACGTCGTCGGCCGGTTCAAGGCGATCGTCGCCGAGCAGTGCGGCCGCGACTTCCCGATGGACCCGCGCGAGCAGATGGACCTCGCGATCAACGCCGTCTTCGACTCCTGGAACTCCGAGCGGGCGATCCTCTACCGCCGCCGCGAGCGCATTCCCAGCGACGCCGGCACCGCGGTCAACGTGTGCGCCATGGTGTTCGGCAACCTCGGGCCCGACTCGGGCACCGGTGTGGCGTTCACCCGTGACCCGGGCAGCGGAGCGCAGGGCGTCTACGGCGACTACCTGCAGAACGCGCAGGGCGAGGACGTGGTCGCCGGCATCCGCAACACCGTGCCGCTGACCGAGCTCGAGCGGATCGACCAGGCGTCCTACGGCGAGCTCATGGACATCATGGCCCGGCTGGAGGCGCACTACCGCGACCTGTGCGACATCGAGTTCACCATCGAGCGCGGCAAGCTGTGGATGCTGCAGACCCGCGTGGGCAAGCGGACGGCGGCCGCGGCCTTCGTGATCGCCACCCAGCTGGTCGACGAGGGCCTCATCGACATGGACGAGGCCGTCCGCCGGGTGACCGGCGACCAGCTGGCCCAGCTGATGTTCCCCCGCTTCGTCTCCGGTGGGGACGCCACCCAGCTCACCCAGGGCATGAACGCCTCGCCGGGCGCGGCCGTGGGCCGGGCGGTGTTCTCCTCCGAGACCGCCGTCGAGTGGGCGGCCCGCGGGGAGAAGGTGGTCCTGGTCCGCCGCGAGACCAACCCCGACGACCTCTCCGGGATGATCGCCGCCGAGGGCGTGCTCACCAGCCGCGGCGGCAAGACCTCGCACGCCGCCGTCGTCGCGCGGGGCATGGGCAAGACCTGCGTCTGCGGCGCCGAGGAGCTGCAGGTGGACACCAAGGCGAAGCGGTTCACCGCGCCGGGTGGCACGGAGGTGAGCGAGGGCGACGTCATCTCCATCGACGGCTCCACCGGCAAGGTGTGGCTGGGCGAGGTGCCGGTCGAGCCGTCGTCGGTGGTCCGCTACTTCGAGGGCGAGATCGACCCCGGGTCCGACGACGCCGACGATCTCGTGCGCAGCGTGCACCGCGTCCTCGGCCACGCCGACGAGGTGCGCCGGCTCCAGGTGCGCACCAACGCCGACACCCCCGAGGACTCCGCGCGGGCCCGGCGCTTCGGCGCCCGCGGCATCGGCCTGTGCCGGACCGAGCACATGTTCCTCGGCGACCGACGGCAGCTGGTGGAGAAGCTGATCCTGGCCGAGGACGACGAGGGCAAGCAGCAGGCCCTCGACGCGCTGGCGCCGCTGCAGAAGAAGGACTTCGGCGAGATCTTCGAGGCGATGGACGGGCTGCCGGTGACCGTGCGCCTGCTCGACCCGCCGCTGCACGAGTTCCTGCCCGACCTCACCGACCTCTCGGTGCGGGTCGCGGTCGCCGAGGCGCAGGGGCACCCCGACGAGGCCAACCTGCGGCTGCTGGCCGCCGTCCGCCGGCTGCACGAGCAGAACCCGATGCTCGGGCTGCGCGGTGTGCGGCTCGGCCTGGTGGTCAAGGGGCTGTTCGCCATGCAGGTGCGGGCCATCGCCGAGGCGGCCTGCGAGCGCAAGGCGGCCGGTGGTGATCCGCGGCCGGAGATCATGATCCCGCTGGTCGGCGCGGTGCAGGAGCTCGAGGCGATCCGCGAGGAGTCCGAGCAGGTGCTGGCCGCGGTGTTCGAGGAGTGCGGCGTCGAGCTCGACGTCCTCATCGGCACGATGATCGAGGTCCCGCGGGCCGCGCTGACCGCCGAGGAGATCGCCCAGTCGGCGGCGTTCTTCTCCTTCGGCACCAACGACCTCACCCAGATGACGTGGGGCTTCTCCCGGGACGACGTCGAGGCGGCGTTCTTCCACGCCTACCTGGACAAGGGGATCTTCGGGGTCTCCCCGTTCGAGTCGCTGGACCGTCCGGGCGTCGGCCGGCTCGTGGAGATCGGCGTCGAGGGCGGCCGCCGGGCCCGGCCGGACCTCAAGCTCGGCGTCTGCGGCGAGCACGGCGGCGACCCGGACTCGGTGCACTTCTTCCACCAGGTGGGGCTGGACTACGTGTCCTGCTCGCCGTTCCGCGTACCCGTCGCCCGGCTGGAGGCCGGCCGGGCCGCGCTGGGAGGGGAACGCGCCGGCTCCTGAAAGCGGACCCGGGTGCCCCACGCCTCGCCGGCTCGGCGCGGGCCCCTGCACCGGGGCCGGGAACGCCTGTGGCGCGGCCGGGGTGGGCCGACGCACGGTCCCCGGACGCCCCGTACCGACAGCGGCGCGTGGTACCCATGACGCGTGGCGGTGCGTGCGGGGAGCCTGGTGGGCCGGGCGGTC
This sequence comes from Geodermatophilus sabuli, assembly GCF_900215145.1. GTDB lineage: Bacteria > Actinomycetota > Actinomycetes > Mycobacteriales > Geodermatophilaceae > Geodermatophilus > Geodermatophilus sabuli. The sequence continues at coordinate 374,558 of NZ_OBDO01000001.1, forward strand.
GGCGCCGCCGTCCTGGCGTTCTTCCTGCTCGTCGTCTCCACCGCCACGGCCATCTGGTGGACGGCGCGGCAGGACTCCCGGCCGGCGTCGGACGCGATCGTCGTGCTCGGGTCGGCCCAGTACAACGGCGTCCCGTCGTCGATCTTCGAGGCCCGGCTGGAGCACGCGCTGCGGCTGTACGAGGCCGGCGTCGCGCCGGTGATCGTGACCGTCGGGGGCAAGGCCGCCGGCGACCAGTTCACCGAGGCCGAGGCCGGGCGGGACTACCTGGCCGAGGCCGGCGTGCCGGGGGACGCGTTGCTGCCGGTGCAGGAGGGCGTCGACACGCTGGAGAGCATGCGCGCGGTCTCCGCGGCGTTCGACGAGCGCGGCTGGGGCTCGGCGGTGCTGGTCACCGATCCGTGGCACGCCATGCGGGCGGAGCGGATGGCCGAGGACGCCGGCATCGCCGCGGACAGCTCGCCCACCCGCCAGGGCCCGGCGGTGCAGACCCGCACCACGCAGTTCCGCTACATCCTGCGCGAGACGGCGGCGTACCTGCTCTACCGCGCGACCGGCGAGAGCGTCGCCGGCGCGCCCGGGATCGGCTGAGGAGGGCCCGTGCTGGTACTCGGGAAGGCCGGCTCGGCCGGAGTCGGCAAGGGTGTGCTGCCCGTGCTGCGCGACGACGTCGTCGTCGCCACGCTGCGGGCGTCGACCTGGAAGGAGGCGGCCACGGCCGTCGTCGGTGACCGCGAGTGGGTGCTCGCCAGGCGCAAGAGGGAACTCACCGGCCGCTGGGCGGCCGACCCGGAGGACACCGCCCGCCTGCGGGCGCGACAGACGTCGTTCTGGAAGGGCGCCTGGGAGGCCGACCTGGAGGGGACGCCGGTGCAGGCCGAGGTGGTGTCCCGCTGGAAGGGTGGGCACCGCTACCGGGTCGGCGGTCGCGTGGTCGCCGAGACCGGGACGACCGGCGGCTGGTCGCCGCGGCCGACGCTGACCGCGGAGGAGTCGCTGCCGCTGGACCACCAGGTCTTCCTGCTGTGGCTGGCGCTGGTGATGGGCCGCCGCGACCAGGCGGCGACGACGGCCGCCGTCACCGGTGGCGCCGTGGCCGGGAGCAGCTGATGGCCGGCCGGGGACGCATCCGCGCCGCGGACATCGCGCTGGTCCGCGAGCGCAGCAAGATCGACGAGATCGTCGGCGAGCACCTGCAGCTCAAGCGCGCGGGTGGCGGCAGCCTGAAGGGCCTCTGCCCGTTCCACGACGAGAAGTCGCCGTCCTTCCACGTCACCCCGTCGAGAAATCTGTTCCATTGTTTTGGTTGCGGAGTCGGCGGAGATGTCATTTCTTTCATCCAGCAGATCGACCATCTGAGTTTCACCGAGGCGGTCGAGCTGCTGGCCGGGCGGGCCAACGTCGAGCTGCACTACGAGGACGACGGAGGCCGGCCCACGGGGGCGCCGTCCCGGGAACAGACCGGGCAGCGGGCCCGGTTGGTCGCGGCCAACACCGCCGCGGCGGCCTTCTACGCCGAGCAGCTCGGCACGCCCGAGGCGGCGCCGGCCCGGCAGTTCCTCGCCGACCGCGGCTTCGACCGGCAGGTGGCGCTGGACTTCGGGTGCGGCTACGCCCCCGGCGGCTGGGATGCGCTGACCCGCCACCTGCGCGGCAAGGGCTACACCCAGCCGGAGCTGGTCACGGCCGGGCTGGCCAAGGAGTCCTCCCGCGGCACGCTGATCGACCGGTTCCACCGCCGGCTGGTCTGGCCGATCCGCGACATCACCGGCGACGTCATCGGCTTCGGCGCGCGCAAGCTGATGGACGACGACCCGGGCCCCAAGTACCTCAACACCCCGGAGACCCCGCTCTACAAGAAGAGCACCGTGCTCTACGGCGTCGACCGCGCCAAGCGCGACATCGCCCGCCGCTCCCAGGCCGTGGTGGTCGAGGGCTACACCGACGTGATGGCCTGCCACCTCGCCGGCGTCACCACCGCGGTGGCCTCGTGCGGCACGGCGTTCGGCGTCGAGCACATCGGCGTGCTGCGCCGGCTGCTGATGGACCAGGACGAGTTCCGCGGTGAGGTCATCTACACCTTCGACGGCGACGCGGCGGGGCAGAACGCGGCGATGAAGACCTTCGCCGAGGACCAGCGGTTCGTCGGCCAGACCTTCGTCGCCGTCGAGCCCGACGGCCGTGACCCGTGCGAGCTGCGGCAGACCCACGGCGACGCGGCTGTCCGGGACCTCGTGGCCCGGCGGACGCCGCTGATCGCCTTCGTCCTGAAGACGACGTTGGCCGGCTACGACCTCGACACCGTGGAGGGCCGGGTCGCGGCGCTGGAGAAGACGGTCCCGCTGGTCGCGCAGATCAAGGACCACGCGCTGCGCCCGGCCTACGCCCGCCAGCTCGCCGGGATGATCGGCAACACCGACGAGGCCGAGGTGCTCGAGCGGGTGCGCCGGCTGACGGGGGAGGGCGCGGCACCCCAGCGCTCTCGTGCCCGCACCCCGAAACGGTCGCCGGACGACATCGCCGTGGCCGTGGAGCGTGAGGCGGTGAAGACGGCGCTGCAGGTGCCCGAGCTCGCCGGGCCGGTGTTCGACGCGATCCCGGTCGAGGCCTACACCGACCCCGACTATGCGGCGGTGGCCGCGGCGGTCGCCGGCACCGGGGGAGCGGCGGCCACCCGCGTCACCGGCCCGGCCTGGCTGGACGAGGTCGCCGCGCACTGCACCAGCGAGACCGCCCGGGCCCAGCTCACCGCGCTCGCCGTCGAGCCGCTGCGCTCGGCCCACGAGGCCGACGCCGCCTACGTGAGCGCGGTGCTGGCGCGGCTGGAGGAGATGCACACGGTGCGCCAGGTCGCCGCGCTCAAGGGTCGACTGCAGCGGATGAACCCGGTCGAGGCCGCCGACGAGTACATGAGGGCCTTCAGCCAGCTGATGGCGCTGGAACAGCAGGCGATCTCGCTGCGGCAGCGGGCGATGGGCGGCCTGGCGCAGTGACGATCCTCGACCGGGTGCGCCGGCGGTTCAGCCGGCCGCCGGAGCCCGTGCGCGCCGTCGTGCTCGCGTCGAGCGATCCCGACGAGCGGGTGCTCGCCTGGGGTGCGCTGGTGCGCGAGGAGGGCTGGCTGGTCGCGACGTCGCGGGGGTTGCGCCGGGTGCCGGCCGGCCTGCCGCTGCCCGAGGCCGGGGGCGTCGGCGTCCTGCCGTGGCACGAGGTGGCCTCCGCCCGCTGGACGGCGACCGCCGACGGTGGCGGCCGGTTCGAGGTGACCGCGCTGAGCGAGGTGGAACCGGGGGTGCAGGCGCGGCTGCCGGTGGAGCGGCACGCGCTCAGCGACGCCGGTGACCTGCCGGCCGTCGTCCGACGGCGGGTGGACCAGACGGTGGTCGCCAGCCGGCGGGTACCGCTGCCCGGACGGGGCGAGGCGGTGCTGGTCGCGCGGCGGGTGCCCGGTCAGGCGGCGCGGGAGTGGACCGTCGTCTTCGACGACGACGCCGACCGCGGTGACCCGGTGGCGCGGGAGACCGCCCGCCAGAAGCTCGCCGAGGCCGTCGCCGCCGACCAGGTGGTCTGACCCGGCGCGGCTGGGTCAGCGCGCCTGGGTCAGCGCGGCGGGGGCACCGGCCCCGGAGCGGTGGGTCCCGTCGGGCGGTCCGGGCCGGTGTCGCGGCCCATGCGGGTCTTGACGGAGTTCACCACGGCGTCGGCACGGGCCTGGGCCATGCCTGCCACGCCCTGCAGCTGCGGGTTGTCCTTGGCGTTCGACCACGCCCTGCGGATCTGCTCGTATCGCTCCTTGCCCGCCTTCGCGCCGAGCACGTACCCGGCACCGAAGCCGGCGAGGAAGGACAGCTTCGCCACGGGGACCTCCTGCTGGATCGGGGGAACGGATGGTCACCGTAGCCGTGACCCGGGGCGACGCGCGACGTGAAGGCCCCTGCGCCGGGCTCGGGACGGCGTCGGGTACTCTCGTCCCTGCGCGCGGGTCCGTCCCGCCCATCCCCCGTAGCTCAATTGGCAGAGCATGCGACTGTTAATCGCAGGGTTACTGGTTCGAGTCCAGTCGGGGGAGCATCACCGCAGGTCAGGGGCCTGCCTTGGCGTTAGCGCGGCTAACTGACCCCATTTGTCCCCACTTCTCGTATCTGGTCAGCCCTTGATCCCGGTCGTGGTCGTGGGCGAGGGCCGTAGCTGTGGGCGAGGGTGCCGTGACCTCAAGGCCTCGCGTGTGCGTGTCGCTCAGCCCGCCGGCAAGAGGTGTGTGGCACTTGATCTTGTGAACCTGCAGTCGGGATGACGGGGCATTGGTCAGACTCCTGGTCGACGCAGGACAGTGGTGGCCGGTTGGCGAGGGCGTTGCAGTGCGTCTGCAGGCGGCTTCAGCGACGCCTGCGGGTGAGGCCGAGTCAAAACGCGAGGCCCGTCTTCGCGTCACTAGCACCTCGCAGCCTCGCGCCGTGACACAGACGTGGGGTGTACCGGTCGAAGTGGAGAAGGCGCTCGCCTGGCCGGTAGAGCAAGTTGCGCTGCACCTGTTGCGGAATTACCAGCGGACGAGTGTTCAGCCGGACCGCCGCAGCGAGCTGATCTACGCCCGGCAGGCGTACCACAGGAACGGCGTGCCAGAGGCGCAGGCCAGTTCGGTGATCCGCGCCCTCGCCGAGGCCTTCGACTGGCTCGTCCTCCATGGCCTGCTGTCGGAGGATCCTCCTCCGAACAACAACGGACACTTCATCACGCGCAAGGGCCGGGAAGTCTTGGAGTCGACTGCTGGGCCCGCCTTGCTGCGGGCTCAAGTGCGGCTGGTTATCGATTTGCACCCGAGCATCGCTCAGCGAGTCCGGAGCCAGGTTCCTGCTGGGGGAGTACGAGCTGGCTGTTGATGAACCTGTTTCAGGGCGGATCGGCGTGTTCAAGAACCCGCCGAGCCATCGGCAGGTTGACTACAGCGACCCCACGCTGGCCTCGGAAGTCGTGCTGTTGGCCGACCTGCTCCTGCGGATCCTCGACACGAGGGCTCCGACCGTGTGAGGAGCGTGCAACCGCGCCGTGCTTGAAGGCATCGATCACGCCCCTTCGTGCCTGATGACGGTGACACCCGTCTCGCGGCGCGGAAGCCAAACGAACCTTCAGCCCCTCGATCTGGATGCGGAACTTCTTGATCTCCCACCCTCGATGTCCCGGAAGCCGATGAGGACTGCCTGCTGCCGTCGTCCGGGCTCGTTCGGTATCCCGGTCGACCTGCACTGATGGACTCGGGTGAACGTGAAGGAACATGCAGCCGACGGCTGGGGTCAAGGGGTCGCAGGTTCGAATCCTGACTGCCCAACGGTGGGAAACCGCAGCACAGGGGCCGTTCCGGAGCGTCCGGAACGGCCCCTGACTGCTCTCCGACGGGCGATGTGAGCACCACGAGGCCACGCCAACCCGTCCAGGATGGGTGTCGGGCTGGCCGACTTCCGCCGACCTGCGCTGCCCGCGCCGGTCAGACTCGGAAGCGCGCGCCGCACTCGTGCACCGCGTGCCGGCCAACTGGGCGGCGATGACCCGGGAAAGGGGTCGACCGTCGAGGTGTCACACAGCGGCTCCCGCCTCTGCTGTGTCGGGGTCGTAGGCATAGATCCAGCCGCTCTGGACCAGGGGGTCCGCGGCGGCCAGCGCGGCATCGCGGGCCTCCTGCTCGGGGCCGTCGGGCAGGTGGTTCACGTGCGCACGGGCGTGGCTGATCTCCTGCAGCCGGGTGGTGCGCCCGATCCGCAGCGACTGGTACCGCTGCAGCGCGCGGGCCGGGGCGGCCGGGTCGTCGGCGAGGCAGCGGGCCAGCACGGCGGCGTCCTCGATGGACTGCGCGGCGCCCTGGGCGAAGAAGGGGAACATCGGGTGGGCGGCGTCGCCGAGGAGCGTGACGGGGCCACGGCTCCAGCGGTCGAGCGGCTCGCGGTCCAGCAGGGCCCAGCGGCCCGGGGTGCCGGCCTGCCGGATGAGGTCCTGCAGGCGGGGGTCCCAGCCGGCGAACTCGGCGAGGAACTCCTCCACGGTGGCGGTGGCGCTCCAGGACTCGACGGTGAAGTCCCCGGCCGGGGCGAACGCCACCAGGTTGACCGCGTTCCCGCCGGAGACCGGGTAGTGCACCAGGTGGTGGTCGGGGCCGATCCACAGCGTCTGCGCGCGACGGCGGGCGAAGTCGGGGGCCTGGTCGGCCGGCACGAGGGCGCGGAACGCGGACATGCCCGAGTACGTCGCGGGGGAGGGCTCGGTCACCACCCCCCGCACGGTCGAGTGCACCCCATCCGCACCGATCACGACGTCGGCCTCGACGGAGGTGCCGTCGGTGAAGGTCAGCACGGCGGAGTCGCCGTGGATCGAGATGGCGGTGCAGCGCCGTCCCAGCTGGACCGCGCCCGTAGGCACGGCCGACGAGATGGCGCTCAGCAGGTCGGCCCGGTGGACGGTGTAGGTGCGCTCGCCGTACAGGCGTTCGCAGGAGCCGGCCAGGTCCTCGGCGGACAGCACCCGGCCGTCGGCCCAGCGGCGGAACTCCCATCCCACGTCCAGCGGGACCGCGCGGTCGAGCAACGCGTCCAGGGCGCCCAGCCGGCGCACGAGGCGGACGGCGTTGGGCGCCAGGACCAGGCCTGCGCCGACCTCCTTGAGCTCCTGGGCCTGCTCGTAGACCACCGCGGGCAGGCCTGCTCGGTGGAGGAAGGCAGCGGCCGCGAGGCCACCGATGCCGCCGCCGACGATGGCGATGCGTGGTGTGCCGGCAGACGAAGCGACCATCGCGGTGTGAGCTCCCTCTTCGGTGATGGGGACGTTGTCGGTTGCGTGCGGATCTGCAGGTCGGTCAGGTGCGCGGCGGAGCAGTGCCTGTCGGCTGGGCTCGTGGAGCTGGAGCGGCAGGGGCGCGGAGGCAACTCCTCGGGGCGGACCGGTCACCCTGGGGACCCGGTACGAGCCGATGGTCGGCGGACGGGACCCGGCTGGGAATCGTCGTGTCCATCCGACGAACGGGACGGTGGAGCGCCGGTCCACGCCGCACGGAGCAGGTCCTCGACGCCGGCGGCCGTGACCGGGCGGGGATTGGCGTACGGGCGCTCGGCCGCGAGCGCGGCGACGCGGGGGACGTCGTCCTCGGCCATGCCGAGTTCCCGCAGGGAGCGTGGGGCGTCGAGCCGGCCGGCGAGCTCCCACAGCTCCCGCGCCGGGTCCGGCACGCCGCCCAGCGCCCGGGTGAGTGCGGCGACCGCGTCCGGGGCGGCCGGGGAGTTGTAGGCGAGCGCGTGCGGCAGGACGACGGTGTGTGTCTGCGCGTGCGGGAGGTCGAGGGTGCCGCCCAGGGTGTGGCAGAGCTTGTGGTGCAGCGACATCGTCGTGGCGGCCAGCACCGCCCCGCACAACCAGGCCCCGTACTGCGCCTCCCCGCGGGCGTCGAGGTCTCCGCCGTCGGCGACCACCCGGGGCAGCGCGGCGGCCAGCGCCCGGGTGCCCTCCTCGGCCATCAGCGAGACGATCGGCGTCGCGTCGGGGGCGTACAGGCTCTCGACGGCGTGCGCGATTGCGTTCATCCCGCTGGTCGCCGACAACCCGGCGGGCAGGGAGAGGGTGAGCTCCGGGTCGTACAGCACGCTCCTCGGCAGCACCCGGAGATCCCGGCCGGTCCGCTTCTGCCCGCCCTCGGTCAGCCCCCAGACCGGGGTCATCTCCGACCCGGCGTAGGTCGTCGGCACGGCGATGACCGGCAGGTCGTGCTCCAGCGCGATGGCCTTGCCCAGCCCGACCGCCGACCCGCCGCCCACGGCGACACAGCCGTCGGCGCCCAGCTCGGCGGCCAGCTCGCGGGCCCGCCGGGCGACCTCGACCGGCACGTGCATGCGCGCCTCGGGCAGCACACCGGCCGCGCGGTCGCCGAGCGCGTCGGCGACCTGCTTGCCGGTGACCTCCTGCTCCGGGGAGCAGAGCACGAGCACCCGGGTCAGGCCGAGGGCCGCGACCTCATCGGGCAGTGCGGCGAGCGAGCCGGGGCCGAACACCACCCGCATGGGCAGCGCGGAGTAGGTGAACGGGGCGATCACGACGGCGCCCCCCGCACCACGGTCGGCTGCGCTTCGGCCGGCTGCGCGGCCGGCGGGGCCTGGTCGGCCCGCAGCAGCGTCAGGTCGAAGGTGAGTGTCCTGAACGGGTTGGGCAGGCCCAGCTCGGCCGCCCGGGCCGGGTCGTCGACCTCGGGCACGTCCCGGATCAGGCTCTCCTTGACCCCGAACACCGCGTCGGAGTCCAGGTAGGGGCTGTCGGCGACGAACACGTGGGTGGTGACCGGCCGGTAGCCGGGAGCGGCGACGATGAAGTGCAGGTGCGCCGGGCGGTTGGGGTGCCGGCCGGTGGCGGCCAGGAGCTGCCCGACCGGCCCGTCGTCGGGGATCGGGTAGAAGCGCGGCACCACCGACCGGAACCAGAACCGGCCCTCGTCGTCGGCGGTGAACAGCCCGCGCAGGTTCCCGGCCGGCTGGATGCCGGGCTGCTGGACGTCGTAGAAGCCGTCCTCGTTGGTCTGCCACACGTCCACCACCGCCCCGGCCAGCGGCTCGCCGTCCGGGCCGGTCACCTGCCCCGACACCAGGCACGGGGTGCCCTTGCCGTCCAGGTTGACGTTCTCGCCCAGCTCGCGCTTCGGGGACTCCACCATGTGGAACGGGCCCAGCACCGTCGACTCGGTCGAGGCGCCGCCGGTGCGGTGGTTGATCGTCTCCACCAGCATCGAGACGCCGAGGACGTCGGAGAGCAGGATGAACTCCTGCCGCACCTCGTTGCTCATGTGCCCGGTGCGGGTGAGGAAGTCGATCGCGAACCCCCACTCCTCCTCGGTCAGCTCGACGTCCTTGACGAACGCGTGCAGGTGGTGCACCAGCGAGGTCAGCACCCGTCGCAACCGCGGATCCGGGGTGTCGGCGAAGCTCGCCGCCACCACCTCCGCCGACCCCTCCTCGGTGAACAGCTCGCGACCGCTCATGCCAGTTCCTCCTCGATCCCGCCGGTCAGACGGCTCGTGGCGGTGGGGTACGGGTCACCCAGGCCGACGTCGCCGACCGGGACCGACGCCGCCGCCGTCACGCGAGCCCCACGCGGAGCGGGATGCTGGCCCAGGCGCGCAGCGTGTTGTTGTGGTGCCGCTTCGTCGGCGCGGCCAGCTCGATGGTGCGCACCCGCTTGGCCAGGGCGGTCAGCAGAGCCTCGGCCTCCAGGCGCGCGACGTGCTGGCCGATGCACTGGTGGATGCCCATCCCGAAGCCCACGTGGCCGGAGGGGTCGCGTCCGAGGTCGAAGACGTCCGGGTCCGTCCATCGTCGCGGGTCGCGGTTGGCCGCCCCCAGGAACATGAGGATCTTCTGGCCGTCAGGGATCACGTGCTCGCCGACGCGGATGTCGCTGGTGGCCGTGCGGAAGAAGGTCTGCACCGGGGACTCCCAGCGGACCGCCTCGTCGAAGGCGACGCGCGCCAGACCGGGCTGGGCCCGGAGGCGGCGCCACTGGTCGGGGTTGGTGGCGAAGGCGTAGAGGACGGCGGACAGGCCGTGCACCGTGGTGTCCACGCCCGCGAGCAGCAGCGAGCGGGTGACCAGCGGAGCTTGCTGTGTGGTGATCTCCCCGCGGTCGGCCGCGGACCAGATCTGCGCGCCGAATCCACCTGGGGACAGCGCGTCGCGCTGGCAGCGGGCGGTGGCCCACCCCATCAGCTCCGCCACCCGCGGCGCTCCCTTCGCAACAAGGTCGTTCGCCGGGCCGAAGGCGTTGAAGTTGTGGTCGCCCAGGGGCAGCAGGTTCTCCCGTCCCTCGGGGGAGAGGCCGACCGCGTCCGGGAACACCCGCAGCGGAAAGGCCTCGGCCAGCGCAGGGACGGCGTCGAACTCGGTGCCGCGGGCGAGGACCTCCTCCACGAGCGTGTCGCCGTCGGCCAGCCACTGGTCCCGGAGCCGCCGCAGGGACCGGGGGCTGAGCACCTTCTGCAGGACACGGCGCGGGGCGTCGTGCCGCGGGGGATCGGCCTCGAGCAGCAGGCTCGGCGGGCGCCAGGGCTCCTCGAACCGGAAGTTGGACAGGCCCACGCCGGCGGCGGACTGGAAGCCCTGCCAGTCCACGAGAGCGGCGTGGACCTGTTCGTAACGGGCGAGGGCGTACACGCCGTAGGCGGTCAGCCGGACGACGGGGCCGGCCTCGCGCAGCTCGTGGTGCAGCGGCGCCGGGTCCTCCAGCACCTCATGGCTGAAGGGATCGGTGTTGTTCGTAGGGAGGTCGGTGCCGGTGTCGACGGTGGCCGTCATGGCCTGCCTTTCGATCGAGGGGCCTCGGCGGAGAGGGACCGCGGGGGTCCGGGGGATCACTCGTCAGCGAAGGAGTGCGCCAGCACCCACGACGGGAAGCTGGTGATCTTGGCGTCGATCAGCAGCGGCGAAGTGCGCGGCCCGGCCAGCCATGCCCGGACCTGGTCGAGGTCCTCGACGGTGCGGACGGTCACGCCGGTGCAGCCGAACCCGCGTGCGATGGCGGCGAGGTCGGTGTCGGGGAAGACCACCGTCTCCTGGGGGTACCCGGGGAAGTGGTGCACCTCGGCCCCGTACGCGGCGTCGTCGTAGACCACGACCACCAGCGGCAGCGCCAGGCGCACCGCGGTGTCCAGCTCGGTGAGGGCCATCATGAACCCGCCGTCGCCGATGCCGCAGACGGTGAGCCGGTCCGGCGTCGCCACCGCCGCGCCGATCGCCGCGGACAGGGCCATGCCGATGGACTGGAAGGCCAGGGGCAGGCAGTACCCGCGGTTGTCCGGGACCTCCAAGAACATCGCCGGGTAGCCGTTGAAGTTGCCGCCGTCGGGGACGACGACCCGCTCGCGCGGCAGCATCTCGTCCAGCGCGATGGTCAGGGTTCGGGGATCGATGCGCTCGCCGTCGGACGTGTCGTCGTAGGGCTCGTCCTGCCAGCGCCGTCCGGCGGTGAGGCGCTCGGCCACGGCAGGGGAGCGGTAGCCCTCCCGGGCGGGGCCGGCGGCGGTCAGCCCGGCGGTGACCGCCGCCGCCGTCGACGCACAGTCGCCCTGGATGCCGAGCTGGACGTCGCGATGGTGTCCGATGGCCGCCAGGTCGAGGTCGACCTGCGCCACGGTGGTGGCCTTGCCGATGAGCCCGCCGGCGCGCGTCGTCCACGTGTTGAGGCCGGCTCCGAACGAGACGAGGACATCGGCGTCGCTGATCAGGTCGGCTGCCGTCGGGGTCGCGAAGCCGCCCATCACGTCGAGGTCCCACGGGTTGCCCACGAACAGGCCCCGCGCGACGGCGGAGGTGGTCAGCAGCGCCCCGCAGGCCTCGGCGAGCTCCTCGAGCTCCGCTCTGGCGCCCAGGGCTCCGCGGCCGGCGACCAGCACGGGCCGCTCGGCACCGGCCAGGAGATCCGCCAGCCGCCGCACGCCGTCCGCGGAGGCGGTCGGCACGACCCGTTCGGGGAGTGCGGGGACGGCCTCCGATGACCAGTCCAGCTCCTGCTTCTGCACGTCGAGAGCGAGGTGGAGGACGACGGTGCGCCGCTCCAGCAGGGCCCGGGAGTATGCCCGTGCCGCGTCGGCCACCGCCGTCCCGGCGCCGTGGACGCGCTCGGAGGTCGCGCCCACCCCGCGCACCGTCAGCTCCTGCTCGATCCAGAAGTTCGACGTCGACTGGGTTGGCGACGTGTCACCGGTGACGACCAGGACCGGCGTGCGGCTCTTCGCCGCCTCGGTGATGCCGGTCAGGGCGTTGGTCAGGCCGCACCCCTGGTGCAGGCTGACCACGCTGACCTCCCCTGTGGCGCGGGCGTAGGCGTCGGCCGCCACCGCGGCCCCGTGCTCGTGCCGCGTCGCGACGAAGCGGGCGCCTTCTGCGATCAGCGCGTTGGTGACGTGGAAGTTGCCGCTGCCGACGACCCCGAAGACCTGGCGCACCCCGAGCTGGGCCAGTGTCCGCCCGACTGCCTCTGCGACCTGCATCGTCGTTCGCTCCTCTGTCCTCGATCGTCGGCGCCCGTCGCGATCTGCCGGGTGTGCCCGTGCCTGTGGGGGGCCGGCTCGAACGGCCGTGCGGTGGGCACCGCGCCGGTGGGGCTGCGTGCCCGGGTCCCTCCACCGTGGATCAGACCAGCCGGAGGGGACGCCTCGCAGATGGATGTCCATCCAATGAACACCCGTGGGACGTCCGCCTCGGCGGGTCTTGATGCTCTGCCTTGTGGCGGTCGCCACGCTCAGGCGGGTCCGAGAGGAGAGGTCCTTGATCGAGGTCGCTGACCGCGGGGGGAGCCGTCCGCGGCGCTCGCCGCGACGGTTCGCCGGTGCGGTGCTGAGTTCCATCGCTGTGCTGGTCCTCGCGGCCTGCGGCTCGTCCGCCGGTGCCGGCGACGGCGGCGGTGGCGGCGGGGAGGCCGGACCGACCCAGCTGACGGTCGGCTACTTCCCGCTGGTACACACGGCGACCGCCGTCGAGGCCCAGGAGGCGGGGCACTTCGCCGACGCGGGCCTCGACGTGGAACTCCAGCAGACGGCGGGTGGCGCCCAGGCGATCCCCTCCCTGGTGGCCGGAGAACTGGACATCACCTACGGCAACTACACGTCTGCACTGCTGGCTGCGCAGCAGGGCCTGCCCGTGCGCATCATCGCCGGCAACGACGTCGGGGCCGACGACCACGCGCTCATGGTCGCCCCGGACGCTCCCTACCAGGGCCCGGCGGACCTGAGCGGCGCCCGCATCGCCGTCGTCAACCTCTCCAACATCGGCACGATCGCCATCAACGCGGTCCTCGAGGACGCCGGGGTCGACATCTCCACCATCCAGTACGTGGAGCTGCCGTTCCCCGACATGGCGGCCGCCCTGTCCTCCGGCAACGTCGACGCGATCTGGCAGGTCGAGCCGTTCCAGGCGTCGGCGCTGGCCAGTGGCGCCCGAGTGCTCTTCAAGATGTTCGAGGGGCCGGTGGAGGGCATGCCCGTGGCCGGGTGGCTCACCACGGAGCAGTACGCGCAGGAGCACCCCGATGTCATCGAGGCGTTCCGGACGGCGCTCGACGCCTCCATCACCGACCTCGACGGCAACCGCGAGCGCCTGGTCGAGTTGGTGCCCACCTACACGAAGGTCCCCGCACCGGTCGTGGAGCAGGTGGCCCTGCCGGACTTCGACGCGACGGTGGATGTGGACCAGCTGCAGAAGATGGCCGACCTCATGCTGGAGTACGACGTCATCGACGAGGAGTTCGACGTCTCGAGCATCATCGTGCAGTGAGCCCGGGCGCCCACCCGCATCGCTCCGGCTCGCCGGTGGGGACGAGGTCGTCCCCACCGGCGCGCCGCGACGCGCAGGTCCTCCGGCCGGCGGCCCGGCGACCCGTGTCCCGCCCCGACGAGTCGACCCCACCTCCGGGATCACCGGACCAGTCCCCACCCATCCTGGAACGACGAGGTGATCGCATGACGGCCGCAACCGGCCACGCCGGGTCCACGGCGGGCAGTGCCACCGGCACGGACATCTCGACACTGCGGGTGACCGGCAAGACCATGGTGGCCGACGGCGTGCTCACCCTGGAGCTGGCCTCGGCCACCGGTGGCCGCCTGCGCGACTGGACACCGGGCTCGCACATCGACCTGGTCCTGCCCAACGGGACCACGCGTCAGTACTCGCTCTGCGGAGACCGGTGGGATCCGTTCACGTACCGCGTCGGCGTTCTCCTGGAGCCGCGCAGCCGTGGTGGCTCCGCCTACGTCCACCATGAGCTGGCGGTCGGCGACCTCGTCGGCGTCGGCGGCCCGCGGAACAACTTCCCGCTCGTGCCCTCCGAGGAGTACCTCTTCGTCGCGGGCGGGATCGGGATCACCCCACTGGTCCCGATGGTGCAGCAGGCCGACATGCTCGGCGCCGACTGGCGCCTGCTCTACGGCGGCCGGCAGCGGTCGTCGATGGCCTTCCTCGACGAGCTTGCCCACCACGGCGACCGCGTGCAGGTCAGGCCCGAGGACGAGTTCGGCCTGCTGGACCTCGCCGGATTCCTCGGCGCGGCCCGGTCCGACGTCAAGATCTACTGCTGCGGCCCGACGCCCCTGCTGGCCGCCATCGAGAGCGCCTGTGCCGGCTGGTCGCCGTACAGCCTGCGCACCGAGCGGTTCGTCGCCGCGGAGCGGGGGGCGCCGGTCCGCAGCGCTCCCTTCGAGGTGGAGCTGGCACGCACCGGGGTCACGGTGACCGTTCCTCCGGACCGGTCCATCCTCGAGGCGGTCGGCACGGCGGGGGTGGACGTGCTCTCCTCCTGCCGGCAGGGGATCTGCGGAACCTGCGAGACGACGGTCCTCGCCGGCCGGCCGGACCACCGCGACGCGCTCCTCGCCGACGACGAGCTCGACACCACCGACTGCATGTACATCTGCGTGTCCCGCTCCGCCGGCGACCGCCTCGTCCTCGACCTGTGACCGGGGGGCCGTGACCGGGTGACAGGGGGTGCAGCGCGTCTGCACGTAACCTGCTCGATCGCACCGCATCCGAGAGGTCAGGGACATGCCGCGGACGAGCGAACCGGGTCGCAGCGTCAGCTCGCGGTTGCTCGAGGTCCTGTTCGCCTTCCAGCCCGGTCACACCCGGCTCACGCTGGCGGGGCTGGCGCGACGAACGGGGTTGCCGCAACCGACGGTGCGCCGGTTGGCGCTCGAGCTGGTCGAAGCCGGGGCGCTGGACCGGACGCCTGACGGGCTGCTGACCATCGGGACGAAGCTGTGGCAGCTGGGAACGCTGGCACCGTTGACAGAGCCGCTCCGGACGGTGGTCCTGCCGTTCATGGAGGACCTGTACACCGCCCTCAACCAGCACGTGCAGCTCGCGGTCCTGGAGGGGTACGAGGCGGTCGTCGTCGAGCGACTGTCCAAACCGGGTGCCGTGGGTCTGTTGTCACAGGTCGGCGGGCGGTTGCCACTGCACAGCTCGGGGGTGGGAAAGGTGCTCCTCGCCCACGGAGGGACGGAGCTCCTCGATGCTCTGGTGGATCGCGGACTGGACCGCTTCACGCCGAGCACCATCACGGATCCGGTGAGGCTCCGCCGTGAGCTGGCGGAGTGTCGACGAACGGGGATCGCCATCGTCCGAGAGGAGACGACCCCCAATGCTGATTCCGTCGCGACGCGCATCATCGACGCCGAGGGTCGGGTCGTCGCCGCCCTCTCCGTCGTCGTGCGTTCCGGATCCGTGGAGCTGAGGACGGTCATCCCCTCCGTCATCGCGAGTGGCCTCGGCATATCCCGTCGCCTGGGCTGGAACCCGAGACTCGGCGTGCGTGAGACGTCGACTGCGCGGTGAGCGGATGCAGACCGGAGGTTCAGTGAATCCGTCGACCTCACGCTCGGCCGATGCCTCGGTCCACCGTCGAACTGCTCCAAGGCGTGCAGTCCCCGCTTGGTCGCTGCGTCGGCTACGGCCTCGATCATCTCGTCGAGCGATCCGAAGTCCCCGGCGGAAGGCAGAACGGCGCAGGGCGTGCCGTGCGACGTCGCGCACACCGCTCCCGCTGACGAGAGCCATCAGCTCGAACGGCGGGCTCTTTCGCCGGCCATGGACAGCGTCGTCATGGTCAGGAGCCTGACGAGATCGACAGACGGCGGTTCAGCTTCCGCCGGCCCTGTCCCGATGCAGGTTCTGCTCCCTGTAGGCGAGGGGACGTCGAAGGCTCGGTGTGAGGCGACGGGACGGGGCCGCGGCTCGGGTTGCCGTCATCCAGAGGCAGACCCGCCTCATGTCATCCCTGGGCCTCCTGAGCGACGAGTGGAACTGGCTGACACGCGCGGCTGCGGGGGAGGAGTACAGCAACGCGCTCCGAACGGCGGTGACTGCGGGCGGACGGCACTGGACTGCACGAGCCGCCCACCTGCAGGCATGGCACTCGCGCGAACGTCGGTGAATGCCCCGAATGTGACTGGGGGTCAAGGGGTCGCAGGTTCAAATCCTGTCAGCCCGACGTAAGTGCGCAGGTCAAAGGCGAGTCGACGAACAGTCGGCTCGCCTCTGGCATGTCCTGGAGCGCCGAGTACAGCAACGGGCTGCTGTGCAGGCTCTGGCCGACGCTGTCGAACGGCCGGGCACGCGTCTGGCCGGCCACGGGATCGACCATCGTGGAGGTCCCCGGATCTTGGCTCGCTGTTCGCGCGAGAGGGTGTGCTCTCACCGTGCGCTCCTGACAGGCACGGCGCGGACAACCGGCCGCCACCGAACGCGATGAGATCCACTGATCACAGACGGGGCGTGCTCTCGATGAGCGACGTGACCGTGCGCGATGCGCTGAGTCCCCCGTGGACAACAGTGATCAGCCGAGAACGGGTCGAGTTCAGGACCTGATCGAGGCGGGTGCCCCGCGGCCCGAGCGCGCAAGAGCCGTTGGTGGAGGTGCCAGTCTCAGATCGTGGTCACCCGCGGGAGACAGGCGCGCGCAGGCCCACTTTCTCCAGCCTGGGGAGCACATCCTGGCTGAAGCTGGCCAACCCCGTGTCGTAGTCGAGCCACGTCAGGAGGACGCTCGACGACGCTTTTGCGTCCTGGTCGCGGCAGCTGCAGCTGCTGCAGACCATCCCTGGCGTCGGCCCGCGGGTCGCCCAGGTGATCATCGCCGAGACCGGCGCCGACATGTCCCGCTTCCCCCCGGCGGCGCATCTGGCCGCCTGGGCCGGCGTGGCGCCGGCGATCTACGAGTCGGCCGGCAAACGAAGCCCGGCCGGCGCCCGGCACGGCAACAAGTGGCTCAACCACATGCTGGTCGAGGCCGCCGGCTCGGTGGCCCGGATGAAGGGCGCCAACTACCTCTCGGCCCAACACGCACGGCTCACCGCCCGCCGCGGGATGGGCCGCGCTCAGGTGGCGGTGGCGCATTCGATCCTGGTCTCGGCCTACTACATGCTGAAGAACGACGAGCCCTACCAGGAGCTCGGCGCGGACTGGCTGGCCCGCCGCAACGACGAGGCCCACACCCGTCGGCTGGTCGCCCAGCTCGAACGCCTCGGACACACGGTGGTCCTCGACCCGGTCGCCTGACCGAAACTGCAGAAGAACTGGAGGGACGGGCTCCGCCCGCCTCGCGCTGACGCGCGCCTGCAACCCACTCATTCACGGGTCTGTGTGGCACATGATCTTGGTCCATCTCCAGTAGCGACCAGGAGCAGGATGGCCCGGTGGAGCAGAGCACCAGGATCGACGTCGAGGCCCCGGTCGAGCAGGTCTGGGAGGTGCTGCGCGAGGTCGAGCGGTGGCCGGAGTGGGCGTCGACGGTGACCTCGGTTCGACGCCTCGACGACGGGCCCCTCGCCGTCGGGTCCCGGGTCCGGGTGGAGCAGCCCCGGATCCCTCCGACCGAGGACGTGGTGACCGAGCTCGAGCCGGGCCGCTCGTTCATCTGGGTGGCCACCGGCCCGGGCGTCCGTGCCACCGCTCGGCACCTGCTCGAGGACCTTGGCACCGGCGGCACGCGGGTGACGCTGACGGTGGAGCAGGCCGGGCCCGTGGGGCGGGTGATGGGACGGTTCGTCGCCGCTCAGTACGCGGTCACGCCGCCGTCGACGGCCAGCGCCAGCGCCGATGTCCAGGTGGACTCGTCGGACAGCAGGTACAGGACGGCGTGCGAGATCTCCACCGGGTCCATGACGCTGTCGGGGTGGAAATGGGCGTAGGTGCTGAGCAGGTGCTCGTTGCCGGCGGCGATCTCACCGAACAGGGGCGAGATGTGCCGGGACATGTCGGTGTCGACCGGGCCTGGGTGCACGGTGTTGACCCGGATCCGGTGCTTGCCGAGCTCGGCGGCAAAGGTCTTCCCCATCCCGGTCACGGCGAACTTCGAGGCGGTGTAGGGGAGGTTGAAGGGGCCGCCCTTGAGCCCGTTGCCCGAGGAGATGAGGACGACGGACCCGCCGTGCCCAGCCTCGACCAGCACCGGTGCGGTGGCCATCACCGTGTTCCACACTCCGACGAGGTTGACGTCGATGACGTCCCGGAACTCCTGCTCGGTGAACTTGTCCCAGGCCTTGAAGATCTCGATGCCGGCGTTGGCGACGACGCCGTCGAGCCGGCCGAGTTCGGCGACCCCGCTGCGTACGACCTCCTTGAGGCGGGCGAGGTCCCGGACGTCGGCCTGCTCGGCGACGATCCGCCGGTCCAGGGCCTCGACGAGCCGCACGGTCTCCTGCAGGTCCTCCGGGGTGGCACCGCCGTACTGGGTGACCGTGGGGATCGACTCGCAGATGTCGACGGCGATGATGTCAGCGCCTTCCTCGGCGAGCCGGACCGCGTGGGCGCGGCCCTGACCGCGGGCTGCCCCGGTGATGAAGACGACCTTGCCGTCCATCCGTCCTGCCATTCCTGTGCTCCATCCTGAGGTGATCGGGGCGGTCGATGCCCCGATGGGGGTCTCGACTGGTGTTCGTGTCAACTCCGTCACACCTATGCTGACACGAATCGTCCAAATTAAGAAGAGCGATCATGGGCGGTTTCTCGCAGCCATCGACGGCCCATCGACTCGGCGAAGTACTCGGCCTGGTGGAAGTACTCGGCCTGGTGTGAGACGGCCGACGGTCAAGAACCTGGCAGCCGACGGTCGTGCCATCCCCGCCGAAACGAGTCCATCCCCAGTGCGCGGCGCCCTGGCCGACCGGTCGCGGTCCACTGCGACGTGGGAGGAAGTACACCTGCACGTGGTCGCCGTCCGCTGGGCGCGCCCAATCCCGGGCCGGGCTCAGCCCTGGACGAGCTCAGGGCTGAGGTGAGCGCAGCGGCCGTCGTAGCCGCACACAACCGCGTTCCCCGGCGGTGGCTCAGAGGAGAGTGCACTGGTCGGCACGAGGAGATCGAACAGGCACTCGCGGTCGTCCAGCACCCCCTTCGTCAGCGGGACTGCGGCGGAACCAGTGGCGCTGGTCGTCGTCCCGGAAGGCGTCTCCATGCGTGTGCTCGAGGCGGCCGTGCGACAGGCTGTGGAGGAGCCCAGGTCGGCCGACCGCACGTCGTCGCCCGTCGCTCTCGACGGACGCTGAGCCAGGACAGCACGGCCACGCGTGCACGCCATGCAGGGCTCGTCCCGCGCCCGGTGAGCGCGACCGCGCGGGACGCTGCCTGCAGGTCGGTGAGCGCCTGCGTGATGGGCGTTCAGGGTGCGATGTCGGGCGCGGTGACTCAGCCCTGCTCGGTGGCGACGTCGGCGTCCTCGCCGGCGATGTCCACGCGGGTCACGGCGTGTTCACGCCTGCCGCGCTGGGCTCGCGCCCGGGGCCGGGCGGGCCGGCGAAGGCCTGGGCGACCTGCATCCACCCCCGGGCGGCGTCCCCGGTCACCGACAGGTCGGTGTCCGACAGACGCCGGCGCTGGGTGACCACCAGGCAGAAGTCGAGGGCGGTGCCGGTCACCCGCTCGGCGGTCGCCCGGTCGCCCCACCGCCAGACGTCGCCGCTGGGGGCGGTCAGCTCGACAGCGACGTCGACCTCGGGCACGGGCAGCCCGCGGAGCCGATAGCTGAATGCCCGGGTGGCAACCCCGAGGTGGGCGATGTGTCGGAGCCGGTCGGTGGGAGGCCGGATGACGCCCAGGGCCTCGGCGACGTCCTGCCCATGGGCCCAGGTCTCCATGAGTCGAGCGGTGATGGCAGAGGTGATGCTCATGTCCGGCCCGTACCAGGGGAGGCGCAGGCTGGGGGAGGTGTCGGTGGCGAGGTCGAGGAGGGCAGCACGCGCCCGGCCGAACCAGGCCGCCGACTGCTCCGGCGTGAGGTCCCGCTGACTGCGGACCAGGCGGTCGGGGGAGTCCCCGCCGGGCGCCCTCAGCTCGTCCGCCTGGCGTCGGAAGCGCTCTGGGTCGGTGACCGCGAGCACCATCGCCTCGTCGAAGTAGGCCAGGTGGTTGATCTGGTCCTGCACGTTCCAACCTGCAGCGGGCGTGGGCGTCGACCACGCCTGGTGCTCGATGGTGTCGAGCACGTCTTGGAGCGAACGTGTCTCCTCGCGGAGGTCCTCGGTGACCTGCCGGTGCCGTCCGGCCGCCGCGGCGGCTCGCGCATCCGCCCGGTCTGTCTCGGGTGCGGTCACGCTGGGGCCTCCTCATCGTTGGCCCCGTCGACGAAGGGCAGCACCTGGACGAAGGCACCGGGACGCCGACGGCGACCTCGACCGCGCTGACCGTGCCGGTGAACGGGGCGTGTGGGCATGGTGCACCGTCATGGTCCGTCTGCGCGCCGGGCGCTGTCCGGCAGTCCGCGCCGCGGGGGGAGACCCCCTTGCCGTCCATCAGTCCTTGCCGTGCTGGTGGTCCGTCCCGTGGCCCGCGCCCCCTCGCCATCCCCGGGTCGATCGTCTGGACGGCGTCTCTGTGGTTCCTCAGCACCATGGACGAGGGCACGAGCGCACTCACCCTGCTGGCGGCCTACCTCGTCATGACCGCCTCGCAAGCCCTGATGTGGGCGCCGATGACGACGACGGCGCTGGCTCGTTGCGGGCCGAGCTCTACCCGCACGGCTCCGCGGCCTTCACCACCATCCAGCAGCTGGCCGGTGCCGCCGGCGGCGCGGTGCTCATCTCGGCGTACACCATCGGGTCGGACGCCGCGAACGCCGGAGCACTGAGCACCGCACAGGCCGTCTCCGCGGGACAGGCCGCGTTCGCCACTGCCGGGGCCATCGCCCTGGCCGCCGTCGTGGGCACGCTCCTCGTCGGCCGGGCACGCAGTCTCCCGAGCGCCTCCTGACGACATCCGTCCACAATGCTGCGACTCTGGACGACGACCTCCAGACGTCGGCACCGCGACAGCCGGGGTCGCCGGCCCGGCCAGATCGGCCGACCGGAACAGACCGGACAACGCAGTTCACACACACAGGAGAACCAGCATGAAGATCGGCATCCTCGGCGTCGGCAACATCGGCGCCACCCTCACCCGACGACTCAGCCTGGCCGGACACCAGGTGAAGGTGGCCAACTCCCGCGGCCCGGAGACCATCCCAGCCGCGGTGACCGCCGCGGGTGGAGAGGCTGTGCACGCACAGGACGTCGTCTCCGATGTCGAGGCGCTGGTCATCTCCATCCCGACGCTCGCGATCCCGGGCATCAAGCCGCTCATCGACGATCTGCCCGCCGGTGCGGTCCTGCTGGACACCTCGAACTACTACCCCTTCCGCGACGGCCACATCGCCGCCCTCGACGACGGGCAGGTCGAGAGCCTGTGGGTCTCCGACCAGCTGGGTCGCCCTGTCGTCAAGGCGTGGAACGCGATCCTGGCGGGCTCGTTCGCCCAGAAGGCCACGCCCGCGGGCAGCCCCCACCGCATCGCCATCCCGGTCGCGGCCGATGCCGACGACGCCCGGGCGCTCGGTTTGTCCCTCGTCGAACAGACGGGTTTCGACGGCTTCGATGCCGGGTCCCTGGCCGACTCGTGGCGCCAGCAGCCCGGTGCCCCGGCCTACTGCACCGACCTGACTCGCCACGAGCTGCCCGCGGCTCTGGCGGCGGCGGTGGCCAGTCGCTCGCCCAAGCGACGCGACCTGGCCATCAGCATCGCCGGCGAGCTCATGTCGGACCCCAGCGCCTTCCGGGGCGACGACTTCCTCCTCCAGGTCGCTCGGTTGATCTACCCCTGATCCCGCTGCTCAGCGGGGTGACTGCGACTGGGCGCAGCCCAGCCGTGGGCGACGTCGATGGGGTGTACGGCCGAGGCGACATGGGCCCACGGCGCCTCGGCCGTACACCCCGCACGGCCCTGCGGGCGCAGCAACCTCGGGATCGCCGTCCCGGGACACCTGGCACCGAAGTCCATCAACAGACAGGAAGAGGTAGGTGGATGACCACTCTGGGAGTCATCGGCAGCGGTGCGATCGGCAGCGGGGTCGCTCGGCTGGCGGTCGCGGCCGGCATGGACGTGGTGGTGAGCAACTCGCGCGGGCCGCAGACCCTCACCGAGCTGGTGGCGGACCTGGGGGACCGGGCTCGCGCGGGCGCGGTCGCGGAGGCCGCGGCAGCGGCTGACGCCGTACTCCTCGCCATCCCGCTGAAGGCGGTGCTGACGCTGCCGCCAGATCTGCTCGCGGGCCAGCTGGTGCTGGACACCTCGAACTACTACCCCGGGCGGGACGGCCGGATCCCCGAGCTCGACAGCGACGAGCTGACCACCAGCCAGCTCGTCCAGCGCCACCTCGTCGGTGCTCGCCTGGTGAAGGCCTTCAACAGCATCGGGGCCAACCAGCTCACGACCCGAGCGCGGCCGGCCGGCGACGCCGACCGCAGTGCCCTGCCGATCGCCGGGGACGACGATGGCGCGAAGCGAGAGGCCACCGCGCTGCTGGACCGCCTCGGCTTCGACGCGGTCGACACCGGCGGGACAGCCGGCAGCTGGCGCTCCGAGCCCAACACCCCGGTGTACGTCATGCCCTACCTCGGGTCACTGCCCGAGGATGCCGGCGGCGAGGAGATCGCGGAGTTCTTCTCGAACAGCCCCGGGGCGCCGGTCCCGGCCGACCGGGTGCGGGACCTGATCGCCGCCGCGGTGCGCGGCAAGGCCGGGGGTGAGTGGCCCTCGGCCTGGAGGAGCGGCCACCGACGCCCGGTCCGCCGACGAGGGACGGCTCCTCGGGAGGTTCCACCTGACCAGGCCTGCCCCTGCAAGCGCGGGGCAGGCCTGGTCACTGTTCGGTGCTGGGTGGCTCCAGCGGCTGAGGATCGACCGCCGGCTCGGCCGTGCGTCACCCCCGGGTGATGGGAGCCGACGAGGGAGACGTCCCACCGCACTCCGAGCAGGGCCGCTGCGCCAGGTCCAGCAGGCGGTTCACCGAGGGGTACGCCCACTCTTCCCAATTTGGACGAGACGTGTCAGTATGGTGGGCGTCACGTTGCCGGATGACCGCTCAGGGCCGCTGTGGGTGCTCGGCCCGAGCCGATCCGCGGCGTGCACTCTGCGGCCTCGATGTCGCCGATCCCCGACCGAAGCCGCGCGACAGGGACGAACGAGAAGGAAGGGAGGGCCGTCAGCGCCTTGGACGTAGTCGTCGAGAAGAACCTCAGGGTCGCGATGCGCGACGGCGTCGAACTCGCCACCGATGTCTATCGTCCGGCAGCCGGCGGTCCCTTTCCCACTCTGGTCGAACGCATCCCGTACAACAAAGAGCTCTACGGGATGATCAGCGGCTGGTTGGACGTGCTGCGCGCAACGCAAGAGGGGTTCGCGGTCGTCGTCCAGGACACGCGAGGCCGGTACCAGAGCGGCGGGACCTTCCGTCCGTTCGCCGACGAGAAGGCCGACGGCGGGGACACCGTCGCCTGGGCCGCCCGCCAGGAGTGGTCCACCGGGTCGGTGGGGATGTTCGGCAGCTCCTACACCGGCGCCACCCAGTGGCTGGCCGCCGCCGAGCGGCCGCCGGCCCTTGCTGCGATGTCGGCGGCCATCACCAGCAGTGACTACTACGAGAACTGGCTGTACCAGGGTGGCGCCTTCCGGCTGGGGTTCGCCCTGCAGTGGGTTGCGTCGTCGCTCGCCCTCGGTGAGCTGCTGCGCTCTGCCTCGGCCGAGGCGGAGCGCCTCGCCGACCTGCAGCGAATGCTCGACGACATGGGCGCGGTGTTCCGCAGGCTGCCCGAGCGCGACCACCCGGTGCTGACCGCGATCGCGCCGTACCTCTCGCAGTGGATGGACCACCCGGAGCGCGACGACTACTGGGCGCGGCTCTCGGCCCGGGGAGATGCCGTCACGGACATCCCGGTGCTGAACATCGGCGGATGGCACGACCTCTTCCTGGGCGGCACGATCGACAACTACCTCGCCCTGCGGGCTCGCACGGCAGAACCGGACGCGCGGCGGCAGCGGCTGGTCATCGGTCCGTGGGCCCACGGAGCGGCCAGCGGGGTGTTCCCGGAGCGGGCCTTCGGGATCCAGGCCGGCTTCGACGGGGCGGACATGACCGGCGTGCAACTGGCCTGGTTCAAGGAGCACCTGGCGGGCTCGCCTTCGGCGACGTCGTCCAGCCCGGTGCGGATCTTCGTCATGGGACCCGACGTCTGGCGCGACGAGCCGGACTGGCCCCTGCCTGACGCCGAGTACGTCGACTACTTCCTGGGCAGCACGGGCGGTGCACGAACCAGCAGTGGCGACGGCACACTGTCCACCGCAACCGGGTCGGAGGCGGTGTCCGACAGCTTCGTCTACGACCCTGCCGACCCGGTCATGACCTGCGGCGGCGCGACGTTCCTGCCCGGCCTCTTCATCGGAGCCAACGCGGGCCCTCGGGACCAGACGCGGACCGAGGCTCGTCCGGACGTCCTGTGCTACACCAGCCAGCCGCTCGACCGGTCGATGGAGGTCACCGGCCCGGTCCGGGCGAGACTGTACGTCTCGTCGAGCGCAGTCGACACCGACTTCACGGCGACGTTGGTGGACGTCCATCCGGACGGCCGGCCCGAGCTCGTGTGCGACGGCATCGTGCGCTGCCGCTACCGGACGTCGACGACGCGGCCGGAGTTCTTGGATCCCGGTGCGGTCTACGAGATCGAGGTCGACCTCGTCGCCACCGCCTACGTCTTCGCCGCCGGGCATCGCCTGCGGCTGGACGTGTCCAGCAGCAACTTCCCGAAGTTCGACCGCAATCCCAACGCCGCCGTCCCGGTCGCCGACGCCCGCCCCTCCGACCTGGTGGTCGCCACCAACACCGTGTGGCACGACAGCACCCGGCCGTCGAGAGTCGTGCTCCCCGTCGTCCGGCGGTCGGCGTGATCGCCCCGGTGAGGCACACGACGAGGGGTGCGCCGGTCGTCCCACGTCAGTGGACCCGGCCGGCGGTGGCGTACCGGACGTCGCCGGAGGTCCGGTGCGGCCCGGCACGAGAGGCGGTCGCGCGCCGTACCACGCCCGCCATCACGTGCGCACTCCCGTGTGGGACACGGGCCGGCGTCACGCGGCACTGGTCATGAGTCTCGTCGAGCCCTTGAGCGATGCATCCCGAGCTGAGAGAGGAGCGGTCATGAACACCGTGGACTATGACGCTGTTGTGGTAGGGGCCGGAGCTGGCGGTATCTACGCCGTTCACAAGCTGACCCAGGCGGGCTTGCGGGTCATCGCATTCGAGGGTGCGCCCGACGTGGGTGGAGTGTGGTACCACAACCGCTATCCCGGAGCGCGCGTCGACATCGAGAGCTACTTCTACTGCTTTCCGGACGAGGATCTCTATCCACGCTGGACCTGGAAGGAGCGCTATCCGGCTCAGCCCGAGATCCTGGCCTATCTGAACTTCGCCGCAGACACGTGGGGAGTCCGCCCGCACATCCGTTTCTCGACATGGGTCACCGGTGCGCAGTGGGAGTCGTCTGCGCACCGGTATCGCGTCACCGCGAGCAGCGGCGAATCGGTGACCGCACGCCATCTGGTCATGGCGTCCGGCCAGCTGTCGAAGGCTCGCCCACCGGCCTTCCCCGGTCTCGAGGACTTCCGCGGTCGCTGGGTCCAGACCGCACACTGGCCGACCGACCACGTGGAAACGGCGGGCAAGCGCATCGCCGTCATCGGAACCGGCTCCTCCGGCGTCCAGGCGGTGCCCGCGCTGGCGCGTGACGCCGAGAACGTCACGGTCTTCCATCGGACTGCGAACTATTCGGTTCCCGCGCAGAACGGTCCGCTCGATCAGCAGAAGTACGCCGATTACGCCAGCCGGGTCAGCGAGATGCGCGAGAAGATCCTGCACCATCCGGTCGGCTCGGACATCCCGCTCGGTGCCGGTCCGGCGAGCTCCTTCTCGCCGGACGAGCAGCAGGCGCTACTGCGGCAGCGCTGGGCCCGCGGCGGGCACACGATGAATGCGGTCTTCTCTGACCAGGGCACCGACATCCATGCGAACACGCTCGTGGCCGACTTCGTCCGCCAGCACGTGCGGGACACGGTGAAGGACCCGGCGAAGGCCGAGATCCTGATGCCGCATGCCTATCCGATCGGCACGCGACGCCTGTGCGTGGACACCGGCTACTACGAGGCCTTCAACCAGAGCAACGTGGACCTGATCGACATCAACCACGACCCCATCGAGCGGATCACGGAGAAGGGCATACGAACCCGGAACCACGACCTCGAGTTCGACCTGCTCGTCTTCGCGCTCGGCTTCAACGCCTTCACCGGCGCCCTCGACGAGGCGAACATCCGCAACGAACTCGGTGAGCGACCGTCCGACCGGTGGTCACGCGGGCCGCGCACGCTGCTCGGACTGATGACGCGAGGATTCCCGAATCTGTTCGTGCTCACCGGACCGGGAAGCCCCTCGGTGCTGGCCAACATGATCCTGGACAACGTCCAACACGTCGACTTCGTCGCCGACATGCTGCGCCACATGGGCGAGCGCGGCCACACCAGGGTCGAACCCGAGGAGAAGGCTCAGGACGAGTGGACGGCGCACGTGGCCGAGGCCGCGTCCAACCTGCTCCGGCTCAACGTCGAGAACTACATGGTGCACGTGAACCGCGAGGACGGCACCAGGGTCTTCATGCCGTACGTGGGCGGACTCGACAAGTACGTTGAGCACTGCGAGAAGGTCGTGGCCGACGACTTCGTCGGGTTCTCCTTCTCCTGAGTCGCGTGACGGGTCGATCCGACCAATGCACTCGTGCCGGCCGCGGAAGGGCCGGCACCGGGCCGATCGGGATGTCGCGGTGATCCCGGCGCGGCCCGCTGATCAGGACGACGTGGCGTCGTCCCACTCCAGATCCTGCAACCACCTCGCTGAGTGCCGTGGCCACGTCACGAGTGGCAGACCACCACGGCGACATCGTCAGGAGAGCTAGTGAGCCCCGAAACAGCGCAGACGGCCGAGGCGTACCCCGACATGGTCGCCGAGATCGCAGCACAGTCGCCGGACTCGATCTGCCTCGAAGAGGTCGACGGGCCGGTCAGGACCTATGGCGAGGTCCAGGCGAACGCCCGGGCGTGGCGGCAGGCGCTGGTCGGGCTCGGGCTGGCTGCCGGCGAGACCGTCCTGACATTCGTGGCGTCGTCGGTGGCCTCCGTCGAGTTGTGGTGCGGGATCGCGTACGTGGGCGCGATCGAGGCGTCGGCCAACCCCGCGTACCGGGGCGCACTCCTCGATCACATCATCAGTGACACCCGGGCCCGGATCGCCGTCGTCGACCACCGGTACCTGTCCTCCGTTCGAGAAGCACTGGTCCAGGCGCCGAACATCGAGTGCGTCGTCGTCATCGGTGGTGACAGCGAACTCCGCACCGAGGGCTCCACTGACGTCGTCCGGGCAGACGCCGTCCTCGAGGCGGTGGGGGAGTCCGCGGACACGTGGGCCGGCGCCGCGATACCGGGGCACGCGCCCGCCTGCATCCTCTACACCTCGGGCACGACGGGCTTGTCGAAGGGGGTCGTCGTGCCCTTCGCGCAGCTGAAGGAGGCGGCCTTCGGGGTCTTCCCGCCGACCGTCCTCAGCCAGGACGACGCCATCTATCTCCCCTTTCCGCCATCCCACATCACCTATCGCGCCAATCTGATGTCTGCGGCGCGGGTGCGGGGGCGGGCCGTTCTCCGTGAGCGGTTCTCCACCGACGCCTTCTGGGCGGACATCGAGAAGCACCAGTGCACCGCCACGCTGCTGCTCGGTGCGATGGCGAACTTCGTCTACCGGCAGGACGCCCATCCGGAGTCGACGCCTCTGCGGCGTGTGCAGATGATCCCGGTCATCCCGGAGGTGGAGGACTTCAAGAAGCGGCACGACGTGCTGGTGACCACGCAGTGGGGCATGACCGAGGTGTGCGCTCCGATCGTCGCGGTCGACTACGACGTCAGCATCTGGCAGAGCTGCGGTCGCCTGCGAGACGGATTCGACGCGCGGATCGTCGACGAGTTCGACTACGAGGTGGAAGACGGTGAGGTGGGGGAGCTCGTCCTGCGTCCTCATGCGCCGTGGCACTTCGCGTCCGGGTACTGGGGGAACGCGGAGGCGACGGCTGATGCCTGGCGCAACCTGTGGTTCCACACGGGAGACCAGTTCCGACGGGATCAGCACGGCAACTACTACATGGTGGACCGCCTCAAGGACTCGCTGCGCCGCCGCGGGGAGAACATCTCCTCCGCCGAGGTCGAGGCGGCGGTGCTGCAGCATCCCGACGTGATGGAGTGCGCGGTGGTGGGCGTCGACTCGGAGTGGGGCGAGCAGGAGGTCATGGCCTTCGTCGTCCCGAAACAGTCGCGGCGCCTCGACGAAGCCGCCCTGGACGAGTTCCTGTCCAGCCGGCTGGCCGAGTTCATGCGGCCACGTTTCATCGAGGTCGTCGACCTGCTGCCGAAGACGCCGACGGAGAAGATCCGCAAGGGTGCGCTCCGTGAGCGTGGCCGGGGGGCCAACACGTGGGCGCGACCTGAACGCGTCAGGTCGGCTGTCAAGCGGACGTCGGAGGGCGGTGCGTCCTGACCCCGATCTCGTCGCCGTATCGCTGGTCATTGGTGCGGAGGACCGCCGGTCGCGCGGCACTGATCCTGATGTCCGGCTAGGACGGGCGTCGATGGCCTCCCGACAGGGGTCCCGGTTCCGCGGGCCGGCCGGTGCTGCCACGTCGTCGGGACGGATGGCGAGTGGCCAGGAGCGGGTGCCGGTACGGCAGTCCGTCATGGGCTTGCGGATCACGCCGGCCCCAGGGTCGTGTTCGGCGGTTCGGTGCGGCAGCCGCTGTGGGTCGCCGTGGCCTGCGTCAGCGGACCGCCGGAGGTCCAGCGGACGAGGTGCCCATCGGCGTGCGCCGGTTTCTCCCGTGCAACCTCGCCCCCTCGCGCCTCCTCGATCGCGATGCGGTGTCGCGCATCGCAGGCCCCTGACCGCCGATCGCAGGACCGCCAGGAGCGCACGACCTCCCGCATCGGGAGCGATCACCACCGGGGCTCCAGAGGTCGATGCGGCGCAGTGAGGCACGGGGGCATCCCCACGACTGCGCCTGACGAAGCTGGCCCGCACGCCTCTGCAGGTCCTGCGCGCTGGCGGAGGGCGGACCTGCTGCAGCCAGGATGGTCCAAGGTCTTCCCAAATTGGACGAAACAAGTCAGTATGGTCCACATCACGTCGATGATCGTGATCCGGCGGAGTGACTCGGTCCTCCTGGGAGCGGTCGTCCCCAGCAGACGATCCGGCGCACGGGCCGCGCCTGTCGAGCACAGCAACTCAAAGGAGAGGCAACCTCATGACGCGTCGAATCCGCCCACTCGCCGCACGGCGCTCAGCGTCGTGGTCGACCCGCGGAGTCGTCCTCGCGACGATCGGGTGTCTGGCGCTGTCCGCCTGCGCCGACGACCCCAGCGACGTAACCACGGCAGCGGGGGATTCGTCAGCGGAGCACGTGACCCTCAGCGTCGCGGACGACGGCCCGTTCAGCGGGCTGGTCACCGGGTCGAACACCATCACACCGACCGTTGACGGGGACCAGGTGACGATCGATGTGGGCGGCACGGAGGTCACCGTCGACAAGGACAAGAAGCTCAAGGTCGGCTTCTTCGTGAACGGTGCCATCTCGCCGTTCTTCCAGACGGCCTTCGCCTGGGCCGAAGCCCAGGCGGAAGCCTATGGATACGAGGTGGAGCAGGTCGACGGCGCCTACGACCCCGCCAAGCAGGCCGACCAGATCCAGACGGCGATCAGCACGAAGAAGTACGACGCCATCATCGTGATCCCGGTGGACGGCGTGGGGTCGTGTGACTCCTTCACCAAGCAGGCGGCAGAGGCCGGGATCCTCGTCGTCGACTACTACAACCCGATGTGCGGCAAGGATGCCGAGCCGATCAACAACTGGTACGTGCCTGGCCTTCTCGGAGTGGTCGGAGGGGGGACGGACCCCGCCATCTACCAGGCCTTCGTGGAGCGCGCGATGGCAGCCCACCCCGAAGGGAAGGGCATGTCGCTGAACCTCGAAGCGTCGATGTGCACCTGCGCCGGCATCTACACCAGCGCGCTCGACGCTGCGCTGGAGGAGTACCCGGGTGTCGATCTCACGCAGACTGCGGCCGCGTCGCCCGACAAGGCCGGCGGGCAGTCCGTGACCGAGCAGTACCTGAAGGACAACCCGGACGCGGAGTTCATCCTCTCCCTGGCCGATGAGACCGGTGCCGGGGCAGTCGAGGCGGTCGAGGCTGCAGGGCTGACGGACCAGGTGAAGGTGTACATGTCCGGGGGCACTCCCGCGATCATGGACCTGATGGCGGCGGGCAAGGTCCACGGCACCCACCCGTACTACATGGGTTCAGCCGTGCAGAGCGCGATGCTGATGCTCCACGAGGCGGTGGCCGGTAACCCCGTGCCGACGGTGATCGCGAACGACGGTCACGTTCTCGACCCCTTCGCCGACCAGACGGCGCCGTTCCTGACCCTCGTGACGCCGGACATCGCTCGGAGCGGCGGGTACGTCCCGAACTCCGTCGACAACGCCCAGGCCAGGTAGAGCCGTGTCGACGGCGGACCGCAGCGCAATCAGGTGCCGGGGGCTGGTCAAGGAGTACGGGCGCTTCCGCGCTCTGGACGCCGTCGACCTGGACGTCCGCGAAGCGACGATCCATGCCCTGGTCGGTCAGAACGGGGCAGGCAAGTCCACCTGTCTCGGTCTCCTGGCCGGCCGGCAGGTGCCGACGGACGGCACGATCGAGGCCTTCGGTGAGCCCGTCGCGTTCCACTCACCTCGAGACGGCATACGGCTGGGGATCCGCTCGATCTACCAAGAGCTGACGATCGTGCCGACCTTGTCGACACAGGCCAACCTGTACCTCGGGTCGGAGGTCACGCGCTACGGACTGTTGTCGGAGCGGGAGATGCGGGCGACCCTCCGGGACCTGAACGACCGGCTCGGGGTGTCGATCCCGGCCGACATCCCAGCCGGCCGGTTGTCGGTGGCCGACCAGCAGATGCTCGAGATCATGCGCGCGCT
Organism: Geodermatophilus sabuli; assembly: GCF_900215145.1. GTDB lineage: Bacteria > Actinomycetota > Actinomycetes > Mycobacteriales > Geodermatophilaceae > Geodermatophilus > Geodermatophilus sabuli. Next base: position 405,486 of record NZ_OBDO01000001.1, read on the forward strand.
CTGCTCGGATGCGCGGGTCATCCTGCTCGACGAGCCGACCGCAGCACTCTCTCTGACCGAGAGCCGCGCACTGCTCGGGACCATGAAGGAGTTGCGCGCACAAGGCACGACCATGGTGCTGGTCAGCCACAACCTCGAGGACGTCCTCGAAGTCTCGGATGACATCACCGTGTTCCGCGATGGCAGGGTCGCTCTGCCTGCCGCCGCGGACGTCCGGGACAAGAACGCGTTGGTGGCTGCGATGCTCGGTCCGTCGGGCCTCGAGCCGGGTGAGGTCGCGATCAAGGACCATGCGAGGCCGCATCGCGCGCCCGGATCCCGAGAAGTGCTGCGGGTCGAGAACCTGACCATTCCGGGCGCGGTCACCGACATCTCGTTCAGCTTGATGGAGGGCGAGCTCCTGGGTCTCGGTGGGCTGGTCGGCTCCGGCCGGACCACTGTGCTACGAGCACTGGTCGGATTGGGCCACCGAACGTCGGGCCGGCTGTGGATCGACGGGACGCAGGTGAAGTGGCCGTCCTCTCCCCACGCTGCCTTGCGTCTCGGGATCGCGATGATCCCCGAGAACCGCAAGACGGACGGGGTCCTGCTCGGCGACTCCAGCTCGGTCAACATCGCGATCGGCAATCTCGACCGGGCCACCCGCGGCCGGATTCTCACCAAGGCCAGGCTCGCCAGTAGCACGGTGGGAGCGGCCAAGGGCGCCGGCTTCGACTCGTCGAGACTGCCGAGCAAGGCGGGAACGCTCTCGGGGGGCAACCAGCAGAAACTGCTGTTCGCACGGTGGGACTACGCCCCAGTCAAGATCCTCCTGGCGGACGAGCCGACGAGGGGTATCGACATCGGGGCGAAGGCGATCATCGCCGAGAAGCTGGTCGAACGGTGCGAGCGCGGAGTGGGCGTGATCCTTGCGTCCAGCGAGATGGAAGAGGTCACCGACCTGTGCTCGCGGGTCGTCGTGCTCCGCGAAGGCCGTCCCGTCGGCGAGCTCAACCGGGACAACGGACGGATCACCGTCGAGCAGATCCTCAGCCTTTCATTCGGCCTCGCGCCGACCCAGTCCCAGGAGGCGCATGATGGCCACATTGACGTCTGACCCCACGGTCGAGGAGTCGAGCGCACCGAGGACGACGCGCCGGGACGTCGCCGTCACGTTGCTCTACAAGAACGCAATGTTGCTGGTGTTGGCGGTCCTCGTGGTCACGGCCGCGTTCACCTACGACAACTTCCTCGAATGGAACAACTTCAAGATCATCCTTGTCCAGAATGCCGGGCTGGGGATCATTGCGGTTGGTGTCACTTTGCTCATGGTCACCGGCGCATTCGACTTGTCGGTCGTGCCGGTGTTCGTGCTCGGAGCTGCGGTCTATGCCGCGATGGCCGACGACATGGGCTGGGGGTTGGCGCTGGTGGCCGCCCTCTTGGCCGGATCGATCACCGGTGTCATCAACGGCTTCATCGTGGCCAAGGTCGGGGTGAACTCGTTCATCGCCACCCTCGCGACGGCGTCAGCCTTCGCAGGAATCGTGCTGAGCGGGTTGGGGAACGACCAGGTGACGCTGACGACGCCCAGCCCGCGACTGCTCGGGACCGGTTCCGTGCTGGGCATACCGATCCCGATCTTGCTGCTGGTGGCGGTCTTCCTCATCGGCCAGCTCGTGTTGGGCTCCACGGCGTACGGCCGACGACTCAAGACCGTGGGCGGCAGCGAGCACGCCGCACGCCTGGCTGGACTGCGGGTCGAACGGCTGCGCGTGAGCGCCTACGTCATCGTCGGGATCTGCGCCTGCCTTGCCGGGGTGGTCTTCGTGGCACGACTCGGCAGCATGCAAGCCACGCAGTTGACGAACTCCGCTCCGCTGCTGCTCGACGCCATCGCCATCGTGGTCGTGGGTGGCACCTCGCTCTACGGCGGGGAGGGGGCGGTGTGGAGAACAGCGATCGGGCTCTTGATCTTCGGCGTCCTCGACAACGTCATCGCCGGTGTCAATGCGAGCGCGGCAACCGAACAGATCGTCAAGGGTGTCGTCGTGCTCTTTGCCGTGATCACCGATCTGCGCTCGCGACAACGATCAGTCTGACACCACGAAGGGCACGCATGATGGGCGGCCGCCTCGCTCAGACATTTGAGCTCGGCGAGGTGGCACCCGCGGTAGGTGCCCTCGGCCAGGTCGTGCGAGGCGGCGCCGCCCCGCCGGTTGGTCGCGGTCGAGCCGGGCCGACCCAGACGTAGCACTCACAGTTCCAATCGGACTCTGCCGGCCGCGATCAGACAGCCTGTCAGGTCGATGCAGCGGGTGTTCCTTGTCAACCGGCGGTTACGCCGGCCACGCGCGCCAGAACCCAGGACTGGGCCTTCTGCCTGGATCATGCCCTGAATGGGTGCAGCAATCCTCCGTCGCGGAACACCGCCCGTGGTGCTTGCAGTCGGGCTGCTCGGCCCTTTTCTGCGGAGCTCGTGTCGCTTGTGTACTCGACTGTCCCGACGGACGCCGACAAAGCTGATGAGAGGCCGGAAGGGCAGGACATGAAGTACTCGATGAACTGCTGGGCGGCGCTGGGTGACAGCCCCACCGCGGATGACTATGTCGCGCTGGCCCAGCACATGGAAGCGCTGGGTTATCACGGCGTCTGGATGGCGGATCATGTGGCCGTGCCGACGCTGTTCGACCGGTCGCAATATCCTTACCCTTCCGGATTCCCGGAGAACTCCAACTGGGTGGATCCGTTCACGTGGCTGGCCGCTATCGCCACGTGCACGAAGCACGTGAAACTGGGTACCACGGTTGCCATCGTCCCGGCCCGTCCGCCGGTGACCCAGGCGCAGACCGTGGCAACGCTCGACGTGATGTCCAATGGGCGTTTCGTCTATGGCATCGGCCTGGGATGGATGGAGGCGGAGTACGACCTCCTCAACGTGCCCTTCAAGAATCGGGGGCGGCGGACCAACGAGTACATCCGCATCATGAAACAGCTCTGGTCAGGTGATACCGGACCTTTCGCGGGCGAGTTCTACAGCCACGGCGGCGCACTTCTGAAGCCGTTGCCGGTGCAGAAGCCCCACCCCATGTTGATTGTGGGCGGGGAAGGGGTGCCCGCCTTCAAACGGCTGATCGAACTGGACGGCGATGGCCTGCACGGCACCTACAAGTCACCTGAGGCGTATCGGCAGGACATGGAGCTGCTCAAGTCGATGATGGCGGCGGCCGGCCGGGACGTGGACGACTTGTGGAACACGATGATGTGCACCGCCGAGGATGTCCCACATGCACTCGGAAATCCCGCTGCGATCGCCGAACTGGAGGAAATGGGCGTGAAGGAGATCGTATTCGCGCCCAAGTTCTCGTCGGTCGACGAGGGGATGCGCATGACGGAACACATCGCCGATCAGATGTCGCGCTGACGCGGGCGCTCAACGGCGGGCTGCCTCGCACTGTGGTCGTCGGAGGCACCGGCGCCACGGCGGCGACGGGCCGTGTGGAGAACAGCCTGGCGATCTTGATCTTCGGCGTCCTCGACAACGTCATCGTCGGAATCGACGGTGCCTGCCTACGCCCCGGGGCGTTGATGACGGCGGCGTAGCGGCTTCGGCGGTGGATGTGGTGGGCCAGTCGGCGGGAGGCGACGCCGCACCGCAGGTTCGTGGCGGTGGCCCGAGCGGAGCTGGGCGGGGGCGTCTGGCTTCACGACCCTCGCCCTCGTCGTGCGAAGAGTCTGGACGACCCGGCGTCGACCCGGCGCAATCGCCGTTGCCGAGGACCCGGACGCCTTGCTCCCGGACTGGCGCGGGCCCATCGGGCGGTGGCGGTGGGGACTCGGCCGGCAAACCCCCCATGAACGAGGCCCTCGGCTGCCGAGTCGCCACCACGATGGACGGCGCTGTGTGTTCTCCGAGAAGGGAGCCCGGTGCACCTCCGGCGTCGCGAACCACCGTGGCCGGACAGCCGGTCGACGCCGCCTCGACATCGAGCTTGCGGTAGCCCGAGCCCGTCGCGGAGCACGACCATCTCGGTGCGGTCGGACGTGACCTCGGCCAGGGACACCGCCGTGACGTTGACCCGTGAGGTCCCGGCGGTCATGGTCTCGTCGTTCTCGACGAGTCTTCCCGGCGCCGAGCGGCCACCCACAGGTCCTGGGGTGGCTTTCGCCCAGGTCGTGCAGCGCGGGTTCTCGCCGGGTTCCTAATCTGGACGATGTGTGTCAGTATGGTGGGCGTCACGTTGTGGCGGGCCGGGCCCCGGTGAGCTGAGGCATTCCCCGCGGGGGGCGGTCGCCGGGGGCGGGTGCTGCGGCGCGGGTGTGCCGTCGTGTCGGGGCCCGACGTGGTGGCTGGTCTTGTGGTGGCGGTCGCGATGACCTCGAAGGAGCTGCTGGCGATGTATGAGCGGTATCAGACGATGGGGTTCGAGCTGTCCGGCAGTGGTGTGCTGACGGTGACGTTTCTGCGGGCGGACAAGCTGAATGCGATCGACGCGGAGTTCCATCGTGAGTTGTCGACGGTGTTCGCCGACATCGGGATGGATCGTCGGGTGCGGGCGGTGGTGCTGACCGGTGCGGGGCGGGCGTTCTGTGCCGGGGGTGATCTGGAGTGGATCGCCGGGGAGACGCCGGTGACCCGGGAGACCACGTTCTTCGAGGCCAAGAAGATCGTCGATGATCTGCTGAACGTGCCGCAGCCGGTGATCGCCGCGGTCAACGGTGCCGCGGCCGGTTATGGCTTCACGATGGCGTTGATGAGTGATTTCAGCATCGTGGCCGAGGACGCCCGGTTGTCCGATCCGCATGTCGTGATCGGCCTGGTGGCCGGCGACGGCGGAGCGATGATGTGGCCGATCCTGGTGGGGATGGCGCGGGCCAAGCGGCATCTGCTCACCGGGGATCCGGTGGTGGGCAGCGTGGCCGCGGAGTGGGGTCTGGTCACCGAGGCGTGTCCGGCCGGTGAGGTGCTGCCGCGGGCGTTGGCGCTGGCCGAGCGGATGGCGGCGTCCCCGCAGGTGGCGGTGCAGGGCACGAAGAAGGCGCTGAACGCCATCTTGCACATGCTCTCCAGCCTGACGTTGGATCTCGGGTTCCAGGCCGAGCGGCTGTCGGCGGTGTCGGAGGACCACCAGCGCCTGCTCGCCGAGGCGCGGGAGGCCCGGGCCCGCCGGCGCGCGTCGGCGGCGGTCCCGCAGTGAACCCGCTCCAGGCCACGTCCACACCCGGACTCATGATGGACGTCGACCTGAACGTCGCGCTGATCCTGCGGAGGATGCGTGCCGTCCACCACCGGTCGCGGGTGATCTCGAGGTCGGCGAGCCGCCCCGATGGGCCGTCGCGTTCGGCCACGTTCGCCGAGGTCCTGGACCGTTCGGAGCGCCTCGCTGCGGGGCTGGCACAGCTGGGCGTGAAGCCGGGGGACCGGGTCGGCAGTCTGGCGTGGAACACCCAGGAGCACCTCGAGACCTACTACGCCGTCACGGGCATGGGCGCGGTGCTGCACACGGCGAACCCGCGGCTGCACGAGGACCAACTGGTGTACACGGTCAACCACGCGCGGGACAGCGTGCTGATCGTGGAGTCCTCGTTCCGAGCCCAGATCGATGGTCTACGGCATCGACTGCCGCACCTCCAGCACGTCGTGGTCATCGAGGCCGCCGGCAGCGACCTCGCTCATGGCGAGATCGGCTTCGAGGACCTCATCGCGCAGGCCCCCCAGCCGCTCGCGCCGGTCGACGTCGACGAGCGTGCTGCGGCGGCACTCTGCTACACGTCTGGCACGACGGGGGACCCGAAGGGGGTGCTGTACTCCCATCGGTCGATCGTCCTGCACTCACTGGCCATGGCAGGTCGCGACGTCTTCCGGATCGGCGAGGAGGACGTCGTCCTGGGGCTGGTTCCGCTCTTCCATGCCCTCGGGTGGGGGCTGCCCTTCCTCTGCGGGCTCACCGGTGCCGACATGGTCCTGCCCGGACCCAACCTCCAGCCTGACGCGGTGGCAGAGCTGATCTCCGAGCACCGGGTGACCTGGGCCGGAGGCGTTCCCACGGTGTGGATGGACCTGCTGCGGCTCCTCCAGGTGAGGGCCTCGGCCGGCACCCCGGTCGACCTGTCCAGCCTGAAGACCGTGGTCGCTGGAGGGACCGCAGTCCCGGAGGCACTCATGCGCGCCTACGGTGACCTCGGAGTCGGCTTCGTCCAGGGGTGGGGCATGACCGAGGTCTTCCCGGGAGCCACCATGGTGACGCCGTCGGCCATGGCCGACACCGATGGCGGGTGGCAGCTGCGCACGTCAGCTGGGCGGGTCTCGCCCCTCTACGAGATGCGTGTCGTCACCGCCGACGGCACCGAGCTGCCCAGAGACGGTGTCACCGTGGGTGAGCTGGAGATCCGCGGACCCATGGTCGCCGGCTCCTATCTCGACCTCCCTGTCAGCGAGAACAGCTTCCGCGACGGCTGGCTGCGGACCGGGGACGTCGGGACGATCGATGCGAACGGGTGGATGCGGATCACCGATCGGCTGAAGGACGCGATCAAGTCCGGGGGCGAGTGGATCAGTTCCGTGGACCTGGAGTCGGCACTGATGGCCCACCCCTCGGTGCACGAGGCGGCCGTGGTGGGGCGTCCGGATGCCCGTTGGGGTGAGCGCCCTGCGGCCTTCGTCGTGACCGACCGAGCAGTCGACACCGACGAGCTACGCGACCACCTGACGGGACGCGTGGCGAAGTGGTGGATCCCGGACGACTTCCGTCGGCTCGAGCACATACCGCGGACCAGCACCGGGAAATTCGACAAGAAGGCTCTGAGAGAGAGTCTCGAGATCCGCGCCTAGGGCGGCGGTGAGCAACCGCGGTCCACGTGGAGATCGACGAGAAGGAGTACCGAAGAACTACGACACCTACTTCCAGGGTGCCGTGAGATGGATCCGTAGCAGACGTCTGCTCCGTTGACCTCAAAGGAGATGGTTCGAGTGACAGTCCTGGACGACTACCGCGAGAAGTACGAGCACTTCGTGTTCAATCGCGACAAGAACGGCATCCTCGAGATGCGGCTCCATTCCGATGGTGACTCTCTCCAGCTCTTCGTGCCGCAGCATCGTGAATTGACTCGCGCCTTCCGTGACATCGCCCTGGATCGCGAGAACCGAGTCGTCCTGATCACGGGGACCGGCGACGAGTTCATCGGTCCGCAGCCGACGGCCGACAGTGGGCAGATCATGACCGTGATCCCTGAATTCGCCCAGGAGTACTCGGTCTGGGAACAGGACGCCTGGACGGATCACCGCGAGTTGGTCAACGCCCTGCTGGACATCCAGGTCCCGGTGGTGGCGGCAGTGCAGGGTCCTGCTCGGCGCCACTGCGAGATCCCGCTGTTCTCCGACATCATCATCGCCTCGGACACTGCGTCGTTCGAGGACTCGGGGCACTTCCAGTTCGAGGACATGGCACCGGGCGACGGTTCTCACATCTGGACGACCATGCTGCTCGGGATCAACCGTGCGCGCGCCTACATGCTCACCGGCGAGGTCATCTCCGCCGAGGAGGCTCTTCGCTGGGGCCTCGTCAAGGAGGTTCTCCCTCAGGACCAGGTGCTCGAGCGCGCTCGCGAGATCGCGGAGAAGATCGCCGAGAAGTCAGACACGACGCTTCGTTTCACCCGTGCCCTGATGGTCCAGCCCCTCAAGAAGCAGGTGCTCGAACTCCTGGGACTCGGACTGGCCTACGAGGCGTTCGGCGCCCTCGGCAAGCGGGCCTGACAGCCGGCGCCGGCCACCTACGTCCCACCTGCCGCGAGCCCCGAGGGACCTGCGGGACCTGGGTCCGATCGGCTCGTGGACGTCGAGGAGGCCTCGGTGCCACGAGGCGGCCCGGCGCACGGTGCAGCTGCCGTGCGCCGGGCCGCTCTCGTCGGGCGGTCCGCGGAGGAGTTCCTCCGGAGCTGCCACACGACCCGGCCCGGCACGGCCAGCGGGGTCGCGAGCGGCACTCACGCCCGTGTCCAGCACGGGGCGATCGAAGCCTCCTCTGACGGCAGGGGAGCTCCAGCAGACCGGAGACAGCCAGGAGGCATGTCCGCATGAACGACTCCGCAGCATCTACCCCGACCAGCATCGACCCCCTCTTCGACATCTCTGACAAGGTCGCGATCGTCACCGGGGCGAGCTCTGGTCTCGGTCGACAGTTCGCCACGGCGCTGGCCCGACGTGGGGCCTACGTCGTGGCCGTGGCGCGGCGCAGTGACCCGCTCAAGGCGCTGGCCGACGAACATCCCGGACGCATCCTGGCGGTGTCGGCCGACGTGACGAAGGACGACCAGGTCCAGGACGTCGTCGACCGCGCTGTGGAATGGCGCGGCGCCATCGACATCGTGGTCAACAACGCCGGCATCACCTCGATCCAGCCGGCCGAGGACGAGGACGCCGCGACCTTCAGCAGGGTGGTGGACGTGAACCTGGTCGCGCTCTACCGCCTGTGCCATCTCGCTGGTCGCCGCATGCTGGAACAAGGCCAGGGAACGATCATCAACATCGCTTCCATCAACGGACTGGTGGCCAGTTGGTCGATCCCCGAGGCCGGCTACTGCGCCAGCAAGGGTGCGGTCATCAGTCTGACGCGCGAACTCGCCGCTCAGTGGGCTGATCGCGGCGTCCGGGTCAATGCGCTGGCACCCGGCTACTTCCGGAGCGAGCTCACGGAGGAACTGTTCACCAGCAGCGCCGGCGAGCGCCGGTTCCGCCGCATGCCGATGCGGCGGGGAGGACGTGAAGACGAACTCAACGGCGCCCTGGTGTTCCTCGCCAGCAACGCGTCGTCGTACATGACGGGGCAGACGCTCGTCATCGACGGCGGTTGGACCTCAGTGTGACGCCAGACCCGGCGCACATGATGCCCCGACAGCGGCTGCCCCGGTTTGGCTGTTCCCTGTCTGTGCGGCCGCGGCCGCACAGACAGGGGACCAGGATCGTGCCGAGCTGCTCTCACCGCCTTGCCGCGGACGTGATCGCCGTGGTGGCACGCGCCGGCGTCGGCATCTGACAGTGCCCGGGATTCGGAGATCCCCGAAACGCCCGCCGCCGTCACCGGAGATCGCTGACCGAGACGATGACCTCGCGCCACCAACCCCGAGGGATCGAGGCGGTGGAGCCGCTGGCAGAGGTCGGCGCAACTGCGGCTGCTCCGCCGGCGCCACCTGCGCCGCAGGAGATGTCGCGGTCCTGCACCGGCGACGCCCTACTTCACCTGCGAGGTCCGCCCATGCCGATGTAGCCGCTGGTCGTGGCCCCGCCACCGAAGGCGCCCCGCGGCGGCCATCTTCCAGCTGCTGGCCTGCTCCGAACGGATCCGCTGCGCTCGGCGCAAGCGGACTCGGATCGACCGACGGACTGCGGCCTGGACCACGGCAAGGGCAGTGCCGGCAGTCTCGTGGTCGCGGACATCGCCGTCGGCCACGCGATGGACGTCCCGAAGGGCGTCCCTGGCACGTTGATGGATCACGTGCAGCGTCGTACCGACAACGATGCACGTGAGCTCGCGGAGGACCCAAGCCCCAGCGTCGGTGAGCCCTGTGCCTCCCACCCGGGAGGAAACTGGGACACGCCGTTCTGGGGGCCGTGCCCAGCGATCACCATCCCCGCCCGCGAACGGCAGTACCGCGAGCCCTCCTCGTGCCTGGCCGGCCGCCGCGTTCCGAACGCGCCGGCGCCCAGACGTCCACCTCGCGCCCTGCCCTCGGCTCGATCCGTGGAACGTCCGAAGCCGACCGTTCTCCATCACGACCGGGCCACCGACGTGGCCCGGTGACAGCGCGGATCGTCGCCCGTGCCTGCTACTTGATGCCCAATCCGGCGTCTACAGGCAGGGTGACGCCGGTGATGTAGCGCCCTTCGTCGGAGGCCAAGAAGAGAACGGCGTTGCTGATGTCGATGGAATCCACCCAGGGAATGGGCAACGCGTTCATCCCCTTCGCGATGTCCGCGAATCGTTCGCGTGTCGGGTGCTCGACATCCGGCTGGAAGAGGCGGTACATCGCTTCGTGCTGCAGCATCGGGGTGTCGACGTTGGTCGGGTGGATGCTGTTGACCCTGATGCCTTCGGAGGCCAGCTCCAAGGCACAGGCCCTCATCAGGCCCACTACTCCGTGCTTGGACGAGACGTAGTGCGCCAGGCCGGGGTAAGCCTTCAAGCCGGCCCCAGAGCTGGTGATGATGATCGAGCCGCCTCTGCCCCCTTCCCGCACGTGGGGGATTGCGCACTTCAACGTGCGCCAGACACCCGTGAGGTTGATGTCGATCATGTCTTGCCAACTCTGCTCGGACAGCTGTTCGCAGGGGCCGAACGACGTTATCCCCGCATTCGCGACGACGATGTCGAGCCGGCCGAACTGAGCAACCCCCTCACTCAGCGCGGCAGTCAGCGCGTCGGGGTCCCGCACATCAGCCGTGGTCGCGAAGACACGACGATCCAGCTTCTCGACCTCCCGGACGGTCTCGGCCAGATCGGCCGCAGTCGCGCCCGCGTAGGGTGCGGATTCGACCGAGGCGCACAGGTCGACGGCGATGATGTCGGCACCTTCCTCGGCCAGACGGATCGCGTGACTTCGGCCCTGACCGCGAGCTGCCCCCGTGATGAATGCGACCTTCCCCTCGACCCGTCCAGCCATGTCGTTCCTCCACTCAACTCGTCGTCCGACCTGACCGGGAGGGCGAACAGGCCGCCGCTCCCAGTACACGGTCGTCGCCATGGACCCGAGCGGGCCAGGGCGGCGATCTCACCTGCGGGGCCGGTCACTCGTCGCGGACCCGGTTCGCGCAACGAGGCGCCGGACCCCAGGGCTGGTCCAGGTCGCGCCTCGTCATGGGTAGGTCGGGCACGGGCGGGTCACGCCCTATCGCCCGAGGATCCCGCTGTTGATACTGACATAGATCGTCCAGATCGACAAGGTCCGCGAGGGCGGCACGTTCGGTGAATGGCTACGCGCCGGATCGAGGCTGCGTCGGACGTCGTGCGCTCGCTGGGACAGCGTCTCGACGGACGTCTCGGGTCAGTACACCCGGGCCTCGGAGCTGCTGGTGGCTCGGTAGCGAGCGGCCTGTCGATACGCCCCCGGAGGCATGCCCCTCCATCGCTTGAAGGCGACCGTGAAGCTCGCTGAGTCCTGGTAGCCGAGCATGCGGGAGATCCGCGAGACCGAGTGGTCCGTGTTCGACAGCAGACCGGAGGCGAGGTCACACAGGACCTGGTCCCGCAACTGGCCGAAGTCGTGACCTGTGAGCCCGAGTTTGCGTTGCAGGGTGCGGGGGGAGATCCGCAGTGTCGCAGCGACATTTGCCAGCTTGCGGTTGTGCTCGGGCGCTGCCCGGACCGCTCTCGCGACGGTGTCCGGCCAGTCGCCGGTCGCTCTGAAGGAGTCGAGGATCTCGGTGTCCGCCTTCACCCAGGCCGCGTGCTGGAAGGCATTGCCGAAGGGCAGTTCGTGCGTCGATGTCGCGGGGTCCCACCACAGCTGCAGCGTCTCGGAGCCGCAGTTGATGGGGCATGAGACGTAGGCCGAGACCTCGGGGGAGACGTCTGGGAGCGGGAAGTCGACACGGGTGAAGGGGAAGGTGCCGCCGTACAGCCACGCGAAGGATCGGGACGTGACGAAGAGCTCCCGGTAGACGCTGAACGGGATCAACTCCTCCGGGGCGTCGGGGTACGTGTACTGGATCCCTGTGAGCGTGCCATCCGCTGTCTGCAGTGGCGTGATCTCGAGGAGCCCAGGGGCGTAGTCAGCTGCGCTGGCAGCCTCGACCCACGCCGCAATGGTCGGCGCAGTCGCGAGCGCCATGCCGCGCACAGCGATGGTGCTCGTGGTGTAGGCGCGCGCGGCTCTCACCCAGAGATCGGGCCGCTCACGTGTGAGAGCGGCGAACTGGAGCTGGAAGGCCAGTTCCTTCTCTGCCGGGATGGCGCCTCCCGGACGATCCACTGCGTCGGGGTCGAGGTCCGCATTCGCGAGCGCGGTCCGCCAGTCGAGGCCCGCCTCCGCGAGCAGCCGGCACAGCGTGTGAACGCTGAAGTTCGCCACGCGCAGGTTCTGGTACGAGTTCAGCTTCACTGCTGCGTCCTCTCACGGCCGACGTCCGGCGATGGTCCGCAGTGCTCAACGACCCCTCGAGGTTGCGTCGGCTGCCCTCGGGAAGGAGTTGGCCGGCCGTGGGGTGTTGGTGAGTTCGACGCGGCCCTCGCGCCTCAGCGGGACATGTGCAGCCGACCGCCGGGAAACGCAAGGCCGGGACGCATCCCTCTCCTCCTGTTGAGGTGACGTGCCCCGCTACCTCGGTCGTGGCGAGTCACGGTTGCTGCGGACTTGTGAAGTCCCGCCAACAGCTTGGCATCCTACGCCACGCGCAGCACTGATGACGCCCTGTCGCACTTTGTCGCCCAGTTGGCGTCGGATCACGTATCTATCTGACGGGAATCGTCACTAATCTGACGGGGCGACTGTGACCCAGAACACTGACGCAGTGGAGCCGCAGCAGATCCGGTGAGGTGTCCCGACGCACGAGATCGCGTCGACATCGCCACCGCGATCGGCCGCAACCGGTAGGCGGATCGCCTCGCCATGAAGGCGGCGAGGCCCGATGCGGGGGACAGGCTCGACCAGCCACCCTCGCGGCCCCCAGTGGACAGCCGCGCGATCGGACCTGACCCAGCTGCCATGCGGCACCCCCCACCTCGAGGACCTGGAGACAATCTGATGACCTCCCTGGAAGCGACCAAGAACGACCCGCCCCGTGAGTTCGTCGCGGATCACACCGTCGAGCGTGCCCAGCTCCCCATCGTGGGCGGCCCGAACAAGGTCAAGTTCGCCATCTTCGGCGCGAACGTGACCACCGGGCAGGGAGGCCTCAACTTCGCCGAGAACACGATCAAGCTCGGCAACTGGGCCGAGATCCGGAACCTCGCGCAGAAGGCGGACAGGTATGGCGTGGAGGGGTTCATCCCGATCGCCCGTTGGCGGTCGCTCGCGGGTCCCGACCGGCCGTGGGGCGGCCAGCACGAGACGTTCACCTGGGCGGCGGGTCTGGCGGCAGCGACGGAGAACATCCAGATCTTCGCCACGTGCCACGTCCCGTTCGTGCACCCGCTCATGGCGGCCAAGATGGCGTCGACGGTCGACCACATCAGCGGTGGGCGCATGGGCCTGAACGCCGTCGCCGGCTACTACGAGCCGGAGTACCGGATGTTCGGGCTCGACCTCCCCGAGCACGACGCGCGCTACAGGGTCGCCGAAGAGTGGATGACGATCGTCGAGAAGCTCTGGACGCACCAGGGCGACGAGTACGAGTTCGACTTCCACGGCGACTTCTACAACCTGGAGGGCGCGCAGGCGTATCCCCAGCCCGTCCAGTCGCCCTCACCCGTGGTGATGAGTGCCGGCTCCAGCCCGGCGGGCCAGAAGTTCGCGTTCGAGCACGCCAACATCCTCTTCGCTGCCATCCCCGACGTGGCCAACAGCGCGACGACCACTCCCAAGTTGCGAGCGAACGCAGATGAGGCAGGCAGGGAGGATCTCGCCCTCTGGGCCGGTGTCCACATCATCTGCAAGGACACCGAGAAGGAGGCCCTCGACTACGTGAAGTACGTCGAGGAGAACGCGGACTGGGAGAGCGCCGTCCTCTACAAGGAGATCCTCACCAGCGGAGACACGCGCAGCTTCAACTGGACCGAGTGGAGCAAGAACAGCTCGGACAGCTACAAGGACGACCCCTTCGTCAAGGCCCTTGTGCGGGCTGCACTCGTTCCCCTGGTGGGCACACCGGAGATGATCGTCGAGGGGCTGCAGAAGCTGTCCGACTCGGGGATCCAGGGGGTCTGCACGGGGCTGGTCGACTACGACGAGGGCCTGGACCGCCTGCACGAGCAGATCTTCCCGTTGATGCGCAGCGCCGGACTCCGCGCCTGACACCGGACGCCGTGCGGTCGGCGGCTGTGTCCGGCCGGAGCCCACACAGTGCTCGGCCGCAGGGATTCAAGCCACACAGGTTCTCGACGAGGGAGACGAGGCAGATGTCTTTTCCGGACCCCAAGGAATTCCGCCTGGTGGTCGCGGCGACCAACGACTCAGGTGAGAGCGACTTCCTGGAGGTCGACGGTCCCGCCATCATCGACATGCCGGGCGTAGCCGACGGAGCGTTCTACTGGGCCGTCGAGGGTGGGCACAGCAAGGAGAACTTCGGTCGACCGCCCGCGCGGGTGGAACTGGCGGGCCCGAACGGTTCGACATTCGGGGTGAACAGCTTCCCGGCCCGCTCGGCAGGGAACACCGGCGATGTCGATCAGTTCGAGAGCATGACCAGCACCGGGCATGACGGCGATCCCGCGATGCACGCGAGCGACACCATCGACTACGAGGTGGTCATCTCGGGCAAGGTGGATCTCGAACTCCCCGGCGGGAAGAAGCGGACCCTGCGACCGGGCGACCTGCTCGTCATGGCCGGCGTTCCCCATGCCTGGAAGAACCCCTACGACGAGGACTGCGTCTACATCGTCGTGACGATCGGCTTCAACCACGCACAGTCCGGCGCCTAGGCGCCACGACTGGACTTCTCGCATTCGGCACAACGAGACAGAGGAAGACCCATGCACGAGTTCGCCGATCACGGCACGACGAAGGGGTGTCCATCATGAGCGTGAGCTCTCCCGGTGCGGCGCTGCGCGACATCTTCCAGCGGCCCGAGACGGTGGTCATGCCGTTCGGCTCGTTGCCGCTCCACGCCCAGATGGCCCAGCATGCGGGGTTCGAGGCGTTCGAGCTCTCGGGTGGGATGTCGGCGTGGTGGGCCGAAGGGGCCTCAGACACGGGCTGGCTGACCTTGACCGAGGTGGTGGCGCACGCGAAGCGCGTGGCGCGAAGCGTCGACATCCCCGTCTACTGCGACGCCGACACGGGTTTCGGCGCCCCGATCAACGTCCAGCGAACAGTCGCCGAGTTCATCGATGCCGGCGTCGCCGGAATCCACATCGAGGACCAGCGGGAGCCCAAGAAGTCAGGTGGGACGACGGGCATCGAGCTCGTGTCCGACGCGGAGGCGATCGGGCGACTCAATGCAGCCGTCGAAGCTCGTGATCGCGAGGACGCTGACTTCGTGATCGTCGCGCGGACCGACGGTTTCGGTGCTGCCGGGGGAAGTGTCGACGAGGCGATCCGCCGCGCGCAGCTCTACCGCGCCGAGACGGGAGTCGATGCGATCTTCTTCGAGGGGTTCCACACCTGGGAGCAGGCCGATCTCGCGCTGAAAGAGACGCCTGGGCCGAGCTACGTGATGGCGTACAACCTCATCGGGAACCGGTCGCTCGCCGAGCTGACCGCGGCGGGTCAGGCCATCGACGCAGTGCCGTTCGTGCTACCCGGCGTCCATGAGGTCTGGCGCTTGCTCCTGGACATCAAGGAAGCGGGGGACGGCACTCCGTTGGGGGCGTACATCCAGCACATGAACGAGGCGAAGGGCACGGCCTACGACTTGGGTTGGGGTTCTCAGCTCGGGCGGCCGTCGGCAGATTACGTGCGCGAGACGGAGGAGAAGTACCTCCCTGCTGAGTCGCGACGCGACTACGTGAACACACCGAATGCCTGATGCCCTGCGCCCTGTGGCGCGTGCCGCGAGGACCGGGACGCGTGAGCAGTGCTCCGAATCGGCCGACGAGGTTCTTCCGGTGCGTGGGCGAGAGGCGCAAGCGACGGTCCGGACGGCGGGGTCCGTCCGTTCGCCCCCGCGAGAGGATGAGCATCCGTGACGCAGATCAAGGTGACCGGTCTCGGGGACGACCCGATGGTCGTGCGCCACGCGTTCGCACAGTTCCCGTCAGGTGTCGCGGTGCTCGCGGTGGACATCGACGGCGGAAAGCACGCGCTCGTCGCGTCGTCGTTCATGGTGGGCGTGTCGCTCGATCCGTGTCTCAGCGCGGTCGCGGTGCAGAAGACCTCCGAGACATGGGAACTCATCAAGGATGCCGACTCGCTCGGCGTGTCGATACTGGCCAGGGGACAGAGCGATCTGACCCGCAAACTCGCGAGCAAGAACCGCGCTGCACGTTTCGAGCAGGTCGCGATCGAGGTCGGTGGCCAAGGCGCCGTCTTCATCGATGACGCAGCACTGTGGCTCGACTGCTCGATCTACGAGGTCTCTGAGGCCGGCGACCACTGGATGGTCCTGCTCGAGGTCAAGAAGCTCGGCGTCGGCGAGAACGAGCCGCTCATCTGGCACGGTGCGAAGTTCCGCGAACTCGTCGACGCTCAGTCGATCGATGTCGAGTAGTCGACCGAGTCGGATGTGAAGGCGCGCTCTGTGGGCGTGCAGGACCTGGCGCCGGGACGTCAACGGGCGCGGGGTCGACCGCAACGCGATCTGCACCGTCCGTGCTGGCCGGTGCTACCTGGGCCGCGGCTTTCCGCGCGATGAGTCTTCGCTGCGCGAGTCGGTGCTGCAGGTCCTGACTGCCTCGGCGGCGGTCCTGGGTCGCGCTGCCGCCGCATCTTCGTCAGGGCGCGTAACGACAACAGGGAGTGTGGGACGTGACGAGGTTCGACAGTATCGAGCGGGCGGTCGCCGACATCGCTGCCGGCAAGGCCGTGGTGGTGGTCGACGACGAGGATCGCGAGAACGAGGGCGATCTGATCTTCGCCGCCGAGAAGGCGACCCCCGAACTCGTGGCATTCGTGGTTCGCTACACGTCCGGCTATCTGTGCGTGCCGCTGGCTGGCGACGACTGTGACCGCCTCGGTCTGCCTCCGATGGTCGCCTCCAACGAGGACGCGCGCGGTACCGCGTACACGGTGACCGTCGATGCTCGTGAAGGCATCGGAACAGGGATCTCCGCATCTGACCGAGCCGTGACGATGCGACTGCTCGCCGATCCCGACTCCGCTGTCGACGACTTCACTCGGCCCGGCCACGTGGTACCCCTGCGCGCGAGGGAGGGAGGCGTACTGCGCCGGGCGGGTCACACGGAAGCTGCCGTCGATCTCGCCCGGATGGCAGGCCTCCGTCCGGCGGGCGTCATCTGCGAGATCGTCAGCCAGGAGGACGTGAGCGCGATGGCCCGGACCGATGAGCTCCGGGTCTTCGCTGACGTCCACGGCCTGGCCATGATCGCGATCGCCGATCTCATCACGTGGCGCCGCACGCACGAGAAGCACGTCGTGCCTGTTGCCGATGCGCGGATTCCGACCGCCCACGGCACGTTCCGAGCAGTCGGTTACCGGAGCCTGTATGACGAGGGCGAGCATGTCGCCCTCGTGTACGGAGACATCGCCGGACCGGATGGCAACGGCAGCGACGTCCTCGTCCGCGTGCACTCCGAATGCCTCACCGGTGACGTGTTCGGATCGCTCCGCTGCGACTGCGGGCCCCAACTCGACGCCGCCCTCGAGATGATCGCGCAGGAAGGCCGGGGAGTTCTCCTGTACATGCGCGGTCACGAGGGTCGCGGCATCGGCCTCCTGAACAAGCTGCAGGCATACCAGTTGCAGGACGCAGGGTCCGACACCGTCGACGCCAATCTGCACCTCGGCTTGCCCGCGGACGCACGCGACTACGGAATCGGGGCGCAGATCCTGGTCGACCTGGGGATCTCCACGATCCGACTGCTGACGAACAACCCCGCCAAACGCACCGGGCTCGACAAGTACGGACTGCGCGTCACGGAACGGGTACCGATGCCGTTGCGCGTCAACGCCGAGAACTACGTCTATCTGCGCACCAAACGCGATCGTATGGGCCACGACCTGAGCGGCCTCGACGAAGACCCCTCAGGACACCTGGCCCCTTCGCGTTCCTCGGGTGAACCGCCGATCGAACTCGTCGATCCAGTGCGCCGAGTCGGCCAGCACGGTCGAACTGTCCTGGCGGGGTCAAGATAGACGTGCGGACCAATCGAACTCGTACGGGCGTGTAGTCCTCGACGACTGCAGCGAACGACCCGGTCCCCGAGGCACGAGCACCGACGTTCAGCGGAGGCAGGAGAGGCGTGGGCGCGACCATGCGATCCGATGGATCAGTGGCGGCGACCGCAGCCCCTTCGACGGTGTGTCACAGCACCAGGCGGACCGGGCTCGCGGCCTACCTGGCCGCCAGCGGCGGTCGAGGGACGCCGACGTCTCGCCCGCGGCACACGTGGTCGTACCTGACGGGTAGACGCTCGTCGAAGACGGTGGTTTGGGGCAGCGGGGTGCCGGCCGACCGCCGGACGGAAGGTGCGGACCCCGGTGAACCGCGACGTCACGGGTCTGCAGCCGTGAGCACATCCACGCCGGGAGTGCCTGCTCCCGGGCCTGGTCAGGCTCTGGGGAACTCTCAGTGGCCTGGGCACGAGAAGCTGTCGACAACGCACTGCTCGGCGCACGGGCACTACCGTCTCCCGACCGCCACGCTGCTGTGGAGCACCGAGCGCCGTGCCGGGAAGTTCCCGGTTCCGCCCCCGCTCTTGCGGAAACAGATGACGGGCGCAATAGTGACAATTACCGTCCAGATCTAGGCGGCTCCAGTCAACTCAGGGCCGGACCTGCCCCGTAGGGCCTCATCCCACGAGCACGGAGGTTGGAACATGCAGTTGTCCCTCGAGGGGAGAGTTGCCCTGGTGACCGGGTCCGGCCAGGGCATCGGAGCCGCAATCGCCGCTCAACTGGCACACGCGGGAGCTCACGTGGCCGTCTGTGACCTGCAGCCCGACCGAGCAGATGGCGTGGCGCGGGATCTGTCGGCGCAGGGTCTTCGCGCCCGAGCATTCACCTGCGACGTCACCTCACCAGAGGCGGTGGCGTCCCTGACGCGCACCGTCACAGCTGCCGTCGGTCCTATCGACATCGTGGTGAACAACGTGGGCTGGGCGGGCGACGACCCGTTCGTCTCACTGAGTGACGAGCAGATCCGGCGCCTCGTGGACGTCAACCTCATGTCGACGATGTTCGTGTGCCGCGACGTCGGCGCCACCATGATCGAACGTCGCGCCGGGCGGATCATCAACATCGCCAGTGATGCCGGGCGGGTCGGTAGTGGGGGGCAGGCGGTCTATGCCGCCACAAAGGGTGCAGTCATCGCCCTCACCAAGTCACTGGCCCGAGAGTGGGCCAAGCACGGTGTCACCGCGAACTGCGTCTCTCCTGGGATCACCGACACGCCGCTGTGGGGCGAGACCTCCGAGCGGATCAAGTCTCTCTTGCTGGCGGCCGTCCCGCTCAAACGAGTCGGCCAACCCGCAGACATCGCCTATGCCGTCACCTTCCTGGCCTCTGAAGAGGCCAGCTACATCACCGGTCAAGTCCTCAGCGTCAGCGGCGGCCTGAGCATGGTCGACTGACATCCGGCCCGACACACTTCGTCGCTGAAGCCAGCGGAAGAG
This sequence comes from Geodermatophilus sabuli, assembly GCF_900215145.1. GTDB lineage: Bacteria > Actinomycetota > Actinomycetes > Mycobacteriales > Geodermatophilaceae > Geodermatophilus > Geodermatophilus sabuli. Next base: position 424,847 of record NZ_OBDO01000001.1, read on the forward strand.
TGGACGTCCTCGATGCCAGGGTCACGGTCGGAAACCGAGTCTCCGCCGAGGGGTGCAGGCCGCAGGAGAGTGCGACGTAGACGGCAGCCGGATCCGGTCGACACGTAGATGACGTCCGTGGCCCAGTCAGGGTCGGGCTACGTCGCGGAATGGCTGCGGTTGTCCACGTCGCCGTGTACGGCGAGCATCCTCTTCGCCGGGCTCGGTGGCGAGGAGTAACGACCGTTGGCTGGACCGTTCCTGTGCGGCGGCCCAGCAATGCCGGCGCAGAAGGCGAAGACCACCCCTCCTTGCTCGTGGCCCGTGTGCCTATGCCTTCTCGTCTCCAGCATCAGCTTCGGCATCAACACTGGTGATGCTCCGCGACCGACTCGCCGGACCACGCCGTCCAGTCGAACGAGCAGTCGCTTGACCCACGTGCACGCCGGAGGAGTCGACATCCCGATACCCCACGCCGCGTAGCACCGTGTCCACGAGTTGCTTCAGGTAGCTCTCGGTGTAGGCCTTCTCGGCCAGTCCCGGAGGGGTGCTCCGGACGTGGGTGGTGATGGCGCCTGCGACGAGATCGGCGATGAGGGTCGGTGTGATCCCGGGGTCGATCTCCCCTCGCTCGACCGCTCGCCGGACGAGGGCTCGCGTGGAGCGGATGTAGTCCGGATAGTCGAGCTCGCCGATGACCGCAGCCAACTCCTCGTTGGATCGCCGGTCCATCACCAGCCGACTGATCATCGAACCTTCGACGCTCTGTACGAACGCCATCCACTGTCTGGCGAACTCCCGGAGGTCGAGCTCGAGGTTGCCGAGGTTGATGTTCCCCACGGATGGTGCGGCTGAGCGAACGGCGTCGACCAGCAGTGCTGCCTTGTTGGGCCAGCGCAGGTAGAGCGAGCCCTTGCCGACACCCGCTCGTCGTGCGACCTCGTCAACCGTGAAGCCGCTCCATCCACGATCGCCGTACACCTGCCTGGCGGCGTCCAGAACTCGCTCGTCGAGGTCAGGCTCCCGTGGTCGTCCGACCGCCCGCGGCGATGAGGTCATGGCGCTTACCATAACGCGACTCGCAGTGGGACCGAGGCCGTCTGCCCGGTTGTGTGCGCAGCCCCAGGTGCGTGGGGTAGATTTCTGATGGACATCGTCCAAAATCGCGCTCATGCTGGCACGCTCAGCCGACCTGAGTGACCCACGCGGAATCCACCTGGCGAGAGGAAGTCCCATGGCGAACCCGAACGATCCCGAGCCCAGCCCTCTCGAGGTCCGGCAGGTCGACGGAGTCCTCACCCTGACCATGAACAGGCCGGCGGTGAAGAACGCCCTGGATGCCACTCAGTGGCGTCGCCTTGCTTCGGCACTCGGCGACGCGGCGTACGACACCAGCGTGCGTGCGGTGGTCCTCACGGGTGCCAACGGCGTGTTCTCCTCCGGGGGTCAGCTGGGGGCCGACGGTCCCGCCCATCCGTTGGACCGTATGCGGATCATCTCGGAGGCGGCGGTGACCCTCCACGACTTCCCGAAGCCGACGATCGCCAAGGTGCCGGGCCCGGCGATCGGCGGTGGTTGGAACCTCGCGTTGTGCTGTGACTTCGTCATCTGCTCGAGCAATGCCACCTTCGCGCAGGTCTTCCCCCGGCGGGGGCTGTCCCTCGATGTCGGCGGGTCGTGGCTCCTCCCTCGCCTGATCGGGATGCAGAAGGCAAAGCTGCTGACGATGACCGGCGATGTCCTGAGCGCGGCGGAGGTGGAACAGCTGGGACTGGCCACCCGGGTGGTGGAGCCGGAGGACCTCGATTCCGTTGTCGAGTCGCTCGCCGAGCGTCTGGCAGCCGGTCCGCCGACCGCCCTGTCCTTGACGAAGTCGCTCCTGCACCGGGCGGCCACCACCGACTTCGCCAGCAGCCTCGAGGCGGAGGCGGTGGCGCAGGCGGTGAACTTCGCCAGTGAGGACATCCGGATCGGTCTGGAGGCGTTCAAGGCCAGGACGGCGCCGTCGTTCACGGGTCGTTGGCGTTTCGAGTAGGTCCCGGGGTGGCTGTTCGGTCCGACCGTCGAGCCCGGGTTCTCGCCGGGTTCCTAATCTGGACGATGTGTGTCAGTATGGTGGGCGTCACGTTGTGGCGGGCCGGGCCCCGGTGAGCTGAGGCATTCCCCGCGGGGGGCGGTCGCCGGGGGCGGGTGCTGCGGCGCGGGTGTGCCGTCGTGTCGGGGCCCGACGTGGTGGCTGGTCTTGTGGTGGCGGTCGCGATGACCTCGAAGGAGCTGCTGGCGATGTATGAGCGGTATCAGACGATGGGGTTCGAGCTGTCCGGCAGTGGTGTGCTGACGGTGACGTTTCTGCGGGCGGACAAGCTGAATGCGATCGACGCGGAGTTCCATCGTGAGTTGTCGACGGTGTTCGCCGACATCGGGATGGATCGTCGGGTGCGGGCGGTGGTGCTGACCGGTGCGGGGCGGGCGTTCTGTGCCGGGGGTGATCTGGAGTGGATCGCCGGGGAGACGCCGGTGACCCGGGAGACCACGTTCTTCGAGGCCAAGAAGATCGTCGATGATCTGCTGAACGTGCCGCAGCCGGTGATCGCCGCGGTCAACGGTGCCGCGGCCGGTTATGGCTTCACGATGGCGTTGATGAGTGATTTCAGCATCGTGGCCGAGGACGCCCGGTTGTCCGATCCGCATGTCGTGATCGGCCTGGTGGCCGGCGACGGCGGAGCGATGATGTGGCCGATCCTGGTGGGGATGGCGCGGGCCAAGCGGCATCTGCTCACCGGGGATCCGGTGGTGGGCAGCGTGGCCGCGGAGTGGGGTCTGGTCACCGAGGCGTGTCCGGCCGGTGAGGTGCTGCCGCGGGCGTTGGCGCTGGCCGAGCGGATGGCGGCGTCCCCGCAGGTGGCGGTGCAGGGCACGAAGAAGGCGCTGAACGCCATCTTGCACATGCTCTCCAGCCTGACGTTGGATCTCGGGTTCCAGGCCGAGCGGCTGTCGGCGGTGTCGGAGGACCACCAGCGCCTGCTCGCCGAGGCGCGGGAGGCCCGGGCCCGCCGGCGCGCGTCGGCGGCGGTCCCGCAGTGAACCCGCTCCAGGCCACGTCCACACCCGGACTCATGATGGACGTCGACCTGAACGACCTCCCGCGCTTGGACACCGCCGTCGAGGTCATCGCTGTCGATGGCGAGTACTCCCGTCGTGGGGAGAGATCGAGCGCAGCAACTGGGTCGCGATGAGCAGCTGCCCTCTCTTCTGAGTGACTTGAACCCAGTCGATCTCCGGACCCGCGCCAGCGAGAACCGGAAACCGGTGCTGCCTGCGCGACGCAGAACGAGGCCTCCCATGAGGAAGCGCCCGACCGTCTCCGAACGTCCGTCCTGAGTCCGACAGCAGTGAGGCAACCATGACAACCGGAGAGGGCACCGACTTGCACACCCAGGCAGTGCTGACCCAGCAGCGCGGCAATGTCCTGCTGATCACCATCAACCGGCCACGAGCCCGCAACTGCGTCAACCGGGTCGTCGCCGAGGCCATCGGCGAGGCACTCGAGACCGCCGAGACCGATCCAACCGTGCGGGTGATCGTCTTGACCGGTGCCGGCGACAGGGCGTTCTGCGCCGGAGCGGATCTGAAGGCGCTGGCCAATGGGGAAGACGTCAACCCCGAGGGCCCCCGCGCGCACTGGGGTTTTGCCGGGTACGTCAACCACCCGGTCAGCAAGCCCACCATCGCCGCGGTCAACGGGTTCGCGCTCGGTGGCGGCACGGAACTGGCGCTGGCCAGTGACCTGGTCGTCGCAGCGGACACGGCCGAGTTCGGTCTGCCCGAGGTGCGGCGCGGTCTGGTGGCGGCCGGCGGTGGTGCGTTCCGACTGGCGCAGCAGATCCCGCGGAAAGTCGCCTTGGAGATGGTGTTCACCGGTGCAGCCATCTCGGCCTCCCGGGCCCTCGCCCTGGGGTTGGTGAGTCGCGTCGTTCCGCAGTGTCAGGTCCTCTCGGCGGCACTCGAACTGGCCGAGGTCATCGCCGCGAACGCGCCGCTGGCGGTGCAGGCCACCAAGCGCATCGCCGGCGGGATCACCGACGGTGCCGTCGAGCGTGATCACGCCGACTGGGCTCTCAACTGGGCCGAGGCGGGACACGTGCGGCGCTCGCAGGACTACCAGGAAGGTGTTCGGGCCTTCGCCGAGAAGCGGACACCGAATTGGACAGGTCGATGAGGCGGAGACGTCGTAGTGCGCGATCGCCGGTCATCGTCGGTCTCGGGATGACCGAGCTGGGGAAGGTGTACGGCAAGACCAGCAGTCAGTTCGCCGCCGAGGCCACTCGACTCGCCGTGGCCGACGCCGGACTGCTCCTGTCGGACGTCGACGGGTTGCTCATCTCGGCGGGCGTGGCCAACGATGTCGGACTCGAATTGCAGGTCGACCTCGAGCTGCGCGATCTGAAGCTCCTCACCCAGATGCAGGCGTTCGGGTCGACAGCCGGAGCGATGGTGCAGTTCGCGTCGATGGCCGTGGAAGCCGGGATGGCGGAAGTCGTCGTGTGCGTCTTCGGGGACGCTCCGCTCAAGGAGGGAGCCGGGGCGGGTGATGCGTACGGGGCCGGCCACCGGGCGCACTCCGGATGGACGGGGCTCCAGCGATCGACGGGCGTCGTCACCCCGAACGTGCTGTACTCGCTGGCCGCCCGGCGCCACATGCTCAGGTACGGGACGACCTCCGAGCAGCTCGGCGCAATCGCCGTCGCCCAGCGCGACTGGGCTGCACTCAATCCCCTGGCGCAGATGCGGACCCCCATCACCATCGCCGACCACCAGCAGTCGCGCATCATCAGCGATCCGTTCCATCTGTTCGACTGCTGCCTGGTGTCGAACGGTGGCGTCGCCGTGGTCGTGAGCACCGCCGAACGTGCGCGCGATCTGCAGCAACCTGCGGTCGACGTTCTCGGGTGGGCGCAGAGTCATCCGGGTGCGAGATCGCGCCGCGACGACAACTTCGGTTTGGTGACCGGTGCGGCACGATCGGGCCCGGCGGCCATGTCGATGGCGGGGGTCACGGTCGACGACATCGATCTCGTCGAGATCTACGACTGCTACACCTATACCGCTCTCGTCACACTCGAGGACTACGGATTCTGCGCCAAGGGCGCCGGAGGCGAGTTCGTGTCGACGCCGGGGAACATCGGCCCGGCCGGCAAGCTGAAGATGAACACCGGTGGGGGACAACTGTCCTCCTACTACATGTGGGGCATGACCCCCCTGTCCGAGGCCGTCCTCCAGGCGCGCGGCCAGGCCGGTGCCCGGCAGCAGGACCGACACGAGCTCGTCCTCGTCTCGGGCAACGGGGGGATCCTGGACCACCACTCGACCTTGATCTTGGGTTCCTGACCATGAGGGAACCGGTCGCAGGGAGATCCACACCCGTGAACGTGCAACCTGTCGCCCGTGACACCGCCACGGCGGCGTTCTTCGCCGGAACCGCGCGTGGGGTGTTCCTGCTACGCAGGTCCGCGCGATCCGGCGAGATCGTGCCCCCCTCAGCAGTGCAGGACAGCGTGGGCAACACCGATCTGGACTGGGTGGAGGCATCGGGTCGTGGCAGGGTCGTGTCGTGGGCCTTCGTCCCTCAGCGGGCCGCGGATTCGGACACCCCACTCGAGCTCACGATCGGCGTGGTCGAACTGGATGAGGGACCGTGGTGGTGGACTCAGCTCATCGACGTCGATCGGGACAACATCGTGGAGGGGCTTCGAGTCCGAGCGGTGTTCACCAAGTCCGGACCGGCAGAGACCGACGAGTACGTCCCGGTCTTCGCGCCCGATGAGCCCCTGTCCGCGGCCGCCTCGAACACGGTGTCAGTCGCGTCGTAGTCATCATCGATTCCGGCATGGCGACGGTCCTGCGGGCACCGTCAGGTGTGCGCCGCGCCCGCTGAGATCACGTCACCGGTACGACGCTGCTGGCTGGGCTCCGGGCATCGCCACGCACCGATCGTCAGCGGCACCACCGGTGCATGAATGCTGCACCCACGCTCGCCTGTGCGACGCCGGCGGGAATCCGTTGGCCTTGCTCGCGCAGGGGTGGCGCGCCACATCTTCGTAGCCTTCTTGACGGCTGGCGTCAGAGGCGACGGGCAGCCCTCGTGCGCAGGGGAGTCCTGTCGTAGCGACGTGGACGTCTGGGGCCATCGCGATCCGCAGCCCGAGACTGGGGGAGTGGTCGGAGGTGCCGACGCCCAGGTGCTGGCAGGCCTGCTCCACGACGGGTGCCGGGTCGACCGACTGGGTGTGCTCGCGCCCATCTGGGCGCCGCCGGCCCGCTCCCGGTGGTCCGGGCGGTCCACGGGCAGGGTTGCGGCAGCCGTTGCCGGCCCACGACGGCGCTGCCAGGCGCCCTGAGCCGGTGTCGCGGGGTCGTCCAGTGCAGCAGGACCCGGTCCGCGTGGGCTCGATCGCCAGCACCGGCGAAAGGACCCGGGTTGGGCACGGCGCGCCTTCCTCGGCCGGTCCGTGCGCTGCCTGCTGCCGGGCGAGGGCACCGGGGGAAGCCCCGGGTGGTCCGGACGGGCTCGGCACCGGGGTCGTGCTGGCTCCCCAGGAGCCGCAGCCGGTGCGCTCCGATGCATCTTGACGATTATCGTCAGTAATGTGATGCTCAGCATCCACTCGGCATGCGTCGTGCGCCGGTGAGGCCGTGATCAGCTCAGACCCGCCCGTGGGAGGTTGGACATGAAGACCGAGCAGACGAGCAACGACCCGGGCGCGCCCCCAGCGGGAGTTCTGGCGGCTCCGAGCGAAGACGGTGCCGGAGCCCACGTCAGTCCTTCGATGCTCCGGCGCGCCGTCGTGGCGAGCTGCGCGGGCACCTTCGTCGAGTACTACGACTTCGCCGTGTATGCCGCCCTGACCCCGGCTCTCGCGAGCGTCTTCTTCTCGGCGTCGGACCGTGTGACCGGACTGCTGAGCACGCTCGGCATCTTCGCCCTCGCGTTCGTGGCCCGGCCGCTCGGTGGTGTCGTCTGGGGTCTCTTCGGTGACAAGATCGGGCGGAAGACGACCCTGGTCGCGGTCATCCTGCTCATGTCGCTCAGCACGGCCGCCATCGGCTTGCTCCCGGGCTACCAGACGATCGGCGTTCTCGCTCCACTGCTGCTCGTGGTTCTGCGTCTTCTGCAGGGTCTCTCGGCGGGAGGCGAGCTCCCGGGAGCGACGATCTTCGTCGCCGAGTCCTCTCCGAACCACAGGCGGGGCTACTTCGTGAGTTGGATCGGGGTGTCGATCACGTGCGCAACGCTGGCAGGTCTCCTCACCGCTGCGCTGCTCGCCAACGTCCTCTCCACCGAATCGCTGAACAGTTGGGGATGGCGCATCCCGTTCCTGCTCGCGCTGCCGCTGGGGCTCGTCGGGCTCTACATCCGGCTGAAGCTCGACGAGTCCCCTGCCTTCGAACTCGCGCGCCAAGCCGAGGCCACCTTTCAGAGCCCGCTTCCTGAGGTGCTCGGAAAGGCGTCCATGTACCGCCGGATGGCGGTGACCGGACTGCTGGGGGCCGGCGCCTTCCTCGGCTACTACATCATGATGATCTACATGCCGACGCTGCTGACCAGCGAGCTCGGCTTCGACTCGGGGGACGGCCTCCTCGCGATCTGCGCTGGTGGCGCAGCCATTGCCGTCCTGGGACCGCTGATGGGCGCCCTGTCGGACAAATATGGTCGGCGGCCGCTTCTCGTCTTCGCAGCACTGGGCCTGATCCTGTTCACCTATCCGAGCTTCCTCCTTCTCAACACCGGCAACTTCTTCGCGGCCGTGTCAGCACTCCTGCTGCTGGCGCTGCCGGTCTCGGCGGGACAGGCGGTCTACGTGACCGCCGCACTGGAGCGCTTTCCTACGACCATCAGGTACACGGCATTCGGCATCAGTTACAACGTCTTCGGGCTGATCGGTGGGACGGCGGCATACGTCTCGACATTCCTCGTCGCGAAGACGGGAACCACCCATGCGCCTGCCTTCTACCTGATGGCGGTGGCGGTGGTGGTGCTGCTGACGACGCTGCGGGTCCGGGAGACCGCGAGCCGCCCGCTCGAATCGGCATGAGAGCGATTCGCCCGCATTCCACGACGTCCACATCAGAGCGACCGCGGAAACGTCGGTCTCGAGTCGATCCCCGGATCGCGCTCGCCCGCGACCGCACCCAAGGGGCCGACCTCCTTCGGCACCTCAGCAACGTGACGGAAAGAGAAGGCCACCGTGACTGATGCCGTGATCGTCGACGTGCTCCGCACTGCCTCCGGTAGGGGGAAGCAGGGTGGCGCACTCTCGGACGTCCACCCCGCAGACCTGTACGCCACAGTTCTCAGATCGCTCGTCGATCGCCACGGGCTGGACCCCGGGCTCGTCGACGACGTGATCACCGGCTGTGTCAGCCAGGTCGGCGACCAGGGCCTCAACATCGGACGAACGGCCACCCTGGTCGCCGGCTTCCCCGAGCACGTCCCGGCGACGACCATCGACCGCCAGTGCGGGTCCAGTCAGCAGGCGATGCACTTCGCCGCACAGGGCGTGATGTCAGGCGCCTACGACATCGTGGTGGCCGGTGGCGTCGAGAGCATGAGCCGCGTCCCGATGTTCTCCAACGCCGCGGGCGGCGACCCGTTCGGCCCGCTGTCGGCGCGCTACCCCGAGGGCCTGGTCGGCCAGGGCATCGGCGCTGAGATCATCGCCGCGCGCTGGGGGCTGAGCCGGCAGCAGCTCGACGAGTACGCCGCCCGGTCCCACGCACTCGCCACCACGAACGCCGGGAGCGGCGCCTTCGCATCCGAGATCGTCCCGATCGACGTCGAGGGCGGACAGCACACCGGCGACGAGACGATCCGCGCATCGACCACCGTCGAGGGGCTCGCCGGGCTCAAGCCGTCGTTCTACGACGAGGAGCTCGGTCAGCGGTTCCCGGAGATCGAGTGGAGCATCACGCCGGGCAACTCCTCACCGCTGACCGACGGCGCGTCGGCGGCGCTGATCATGAGCGACGAGAGGGCGCGGCAGCTCGGGCTCAGGCCCCGGGCCCGCTTCCACAGCTCCTCGGTCACCGGCAGCGACCCGATGCTGATGCTCACCGGCGTCATCCCGGCCACGGAGAAGGCGCTCAAGCGGTCCGGGCTGAGCATCGACGACATCGACGCCTTCGAGGTCAACGAGGCCTTCGCCCCCGTGCCCCTGGCCTGGGCCAAGGAACTCGGCGTCGACATGACGAAACTCAACCCGCGCGGCGGCGCGATCGCCCTCGGCCACCCCCTCGGCGCCTCCGGCACCCGGCTGATGACCACCCTGCTCGGCCACCTGGAAGCGACCGGGGGCCGCTACGGGCTGCAGACGATGTGCGAGGGCGGCGGCATGGCCAATGCCACCGTCATCGAAGTGCTCTGACCGCCTCCGCACCCCAGCCCCAGAGAAAGGCGCACACCCATGGACATCGCAGGCAAGGTGGCTCTCGTCACCGGCGGGGCTTCCGGGCTCGGCCTCGCCACCGTGCGGCAGCTCTCTTCGGAGGGCGCCAAGGTGGTCATCGTCGACCTCCCCTCCTCCGACGGCAAGGCGGTGGCCGAGGAGCTCGGTGACGCCGCCGTCTTCGTCGGCGCCGACGTCACTGACGAGGCCCAGGTCGCCGAGGCCGTCGCCGCGGCGCAGGGACTCGGCGACCTCGCGGTGGCGGTCAACTGTGCCGGCATCGGCGGTGCCATCAAGACGGTGAGCAAGAAGGGGGCATTTCCGCTCGCCGACTTCCGCAAGGTGATCGAGGTCAACCTGATCGGCACCTTCAACGTCCTGCGTCTTGCCGCAGCAGCCATGGTGGACCGGGACGTGGACGCCGAGGAGCGCGGCGTGATCGTGAACACCGCTTCGGTCGCCGCATACGACGGCCAGATCGGGCAGGCGGCGTACTCCGCGTCGAAGGGCGGCATCGTCGGCATGACCCTGCCGGTCGCCCGCGACCTCGCGGAGTACCGCATCCGGGTCAACACGATCGCCCCCGGGATGTTCCTCACCCCGCTGCTGGCCACCCTGCCGCAAGAGGTGCGGGACTCGCTCGGCGCACAGGTGCCGCACCCGGCCAGGCTCGGCAATCCTCCGGAGTACGCCGCGCTCGTCAGTCACCTCATCGCCAACCCGATGATCAACGGTGAGACCATCCGGCTCGACGGCGCGATCCGGATGGCGCCGCGATGACGGCCGGCACGTCGGAGCCGGCCGCGACCCTCGAGCGCCGGGGACGCGTTGGCCTCATCACGTTCAACCGCCCGCACGCGATGAACGCGGTCAACTCCGACCTCGCGGGCGCGGTGGGCGGGTTCCTCGAGGAGATCGACGGCGATCCGGGTCTCCGCGTCGCCGTCGTCACCGGCGCCGGCCGCGCGTTCTGCGCCGGCGCAGACCTCAAGGACGTCGCGGCGGGCCGGGACGTCGGTGCACCCGGGCACCCGGAGTGGGGGTTCGCCGGCCTCGTCGAGCACGAGTTCGCCAAACCGCTGATCGCCGCGGTGAACGGGTACGCCCTCGGCGGGGGCGCCGAGATCGTGCTGGCTTCCGACCTCGCCGTTCTCAGCGAGACCGCCTCGCTCGGGCTGCCGGAGGTCAAGCGCGGCCTCTTCGCAGCGGCAGCTGGGCTGATCAACCTGCCCCGCCAGGTGCCAACCAAGATCGCCATGGAGGTGGCGCTGCTGGGCGAGCTCGTCCCGGCCGACGAGGCCCTGCGCTGGGGCCTGGTCAACCGGGTGGTGCCTGCCGACCAACTGCTCGCCACTGCGCTCGAGCTCGCCGAGAAGGCCGCCTCGAACGCACCCGGGGCGATGCGCACCTCCAAGAGGATCATCCGCGCCGCCCTCGGCCGCGGGGCCGCATGGGACGGCGACGTCCGCACCCTGCAGGCCGAGGAGACCGTGAGGACGATGGCGAGTGCCGACGCGCTCGAGGGGGCCCGGGCCTTCGCCGAGAAGCGCCAGCCTCAGTGGGCCGACGCGTGAGCCGTGTCCTGGTCCGGTGACTGACGGCAGGGTCGCGACCGCCATCACCCACCACCCCCTGCCGGTCAGCGCCGTGCCATCGAGAGCGCGAGCGACTGATCGACGTCGACCTGAGCGACGACGCGTCCGCGTCCTCGAGCCGGTTCTCGCAGCCGCCGGTGGCCTCACCGTTCGCCCCGTTGACCCGTGCCACGAAGAGCCGCCTCGTCGCTGTCCACGCAGAGGTCGCCAGGCTGCCGCGCGCCGTCCCAGCTGATCGAGCACGTGAGGAGACAAGCCCGATGAGCAGCATGATCGAGACCCCCGTCAAAGCCGGGGGCGAGGCGGAAGCGACCGACCTCGTGCACCGCACGCGGGAGTTCATCCGGAGTGAGGTCCTGCCGGTGGACGACCGCTTCGACGGTGACGTGACACGTGCCGGTGGCGACGACCTGCGCCGAGAGCTGCAGGAGGGCGCACGTCGGCGCGGGCTGCTGGCGCCGCACGCGCCGGTGGAACTGGGCGGTCTGGGCCTGTCCATGACACAGCGTGCCCGGGTCTTCGAGGAGGCCGGGTACTCGCTGTTCGGGGCGATGGCGATCAACGCCGCAGCCCCGGACGAGGGCAACACGCACCTGCTTGCCCACGTCGCCACCCCGGCGCAGCGGGAGCAGTTCGCCGCACCGTTGGTGCGCGGGGAGGTGCGGTCGGCGTTCGCGATGACCGAGCCGGCGCCGGGTGCCGGCTCAGATCCCAGCGCACTGGCGACGAGGGCGACCCGGGTGTCCGGCGGCTGGCGGATCGACGGCGGCAAGATCTTCATCACCGGTGCGGACGGCGCGGGGTTCTTCATCATCATGGCTCGCACGAGTGGCGACGCCGGAGACCGCGGCGGCGGCACCATGTTCCTCGCTCCGGCCGGGACGTCGGGACTGCGGATCGGCCGGCATGTGCCCACGATGGACCGCTCGATGGTGGGCGGGCACTGCGAGGTGGCGTTCGACGGGCTCGTGGTGCCCGACGAGGCGGTGCTGGGGGAAGTCGACGAGGGGTTCCGCTACGCCCAGGTGCGGCTGGGACCAGCTCGCATGACCCATGTGATGCGCTGGCTGGGAGCCGCGCTGCGGGCCCACGAGGTGGCGGTGGAGTACGCCGTCACCCGCCGGGCCTTCGGTGCCGCCATCGCCGACTCGGGACTGGCCCAGCAGTTGATCGCGGACAACGAGATCGACCTGGCGGCCGCCCGGTCGCTGCTGGACGTGGCCTGTGCGGCGCTGGACGCCGGCTCGTCGGCGGCTCAGGAGACCTCGATCGCGAAGACCTTCGGCGCCGAGGCGATCGGCCGGGTGGTGGACCGGGCCATGCAGCTCTGTGGGGGGATGGGGGTGTCCGCCGACCTCCCGATCGCGCGGATCGCCCGGGAGGTCCGCCCCTTCCGGATCTACGACGGACCCTCCGAGGTGCATCGCTTCGCGATCGCCAAGAGGGCGGCCAAGGCCGCCCGGGCGCGAGTCGGGTCGTGACCGGGACGCCGGGTCTGGACCTGGCTGCGCTGCGCGTCCACCTGGTGGACCGGGGCATCGCAGTCACCGGGCCGCTGCGCGCCGAGCTGATCGCCGGGGGGCGGTCGAACCTGACCTATGCGGTGGCCGATGACGCCACCCGGTGGGTGGTGCGCCGCCCGCCGCTGGCCGGTCTCACCGCGTCCGCGCACGACATGGTCCGGGAGTGGCGGGTGACCAGCGCGCTGCAGCCGACGCCGGTGCCGGTCGCCCGGCCGGTCAGCGTGTGCGAGGACGCCGGGGTGCTGGGGGCTCCGTTCACCGTGGTGGAGTGGGTTGACGGCGTCGTCGTCCGGGACCGGGACGATCTGGCGGTCCTCAGCGACGACCAGGTGCGCCGGACGACCGCCGCGCTGGTCGAGGTCCTCGTTGCGCTGCACGCAGTCGATGTCGATGCGGTGGGGCTGACGGGCTTCGGTCGCCCGCAGGGCTTCCTCACCCGCCAAGTGGCTCTGTGGCGCCGGCAGTGGGAACAGGTCAGGACCCGTGACCTGCCCGAGCTCGAGCGACTGCACGCCCGGCTCACCGAGATGGTGCCGAACTGTTCCGCGGTCACTGTCGTGCACGGGGACTACCGCATCGACAACGCCATCCTCGATCGGGCCGACCAGGGCAGCGTGCTCGCCGTGGTCGACTGGGAGCTGTCGACGATCGGTGACCCGCTGACCGACGTGGCCCTGATGTGCGTCTACCGCCATCCGGCGCTGGACGTCATCCTCGGCATCCCGGCTGCGTGGGCCAGTGACCGCCTACCGTCCGCCGATGACCTGGCCGAGGACTACGCCCGGGCCTCCGGACGCGATCTCGGCAACTGGGCGTTCTACGTGGCGCTGGCTCATCTGAAGTTGGCGGTCATCGCTGAGGGCATCACGCACCGGGCGGGGGCCGGCGCGGATGCCGGTCGGGGCGCGGCGCGGGCCTCCGAGGCCGTTCCCGAGCTGGTCGCGGCCGGGCTCGACGCACTTCGACCGCGGTGAGCAGCACTCGACCGCTGTGTGCTGCGGGAGCAGCCAGCGGAGACCGCGCGCACGGTGGCGCCCGGGGAGGGGCAGCCCGGTGACGCGCTCCGATCCACCCCGCTCGCCAGAGACCACCGCACCACAGCCCGCCTTGGAGGGGGTCAGCATGATGATCGGAGTTCCCGCGGAGTCGGGGTCACGCGAGACGCGGGTGGCGGCGACGCCTGCCACGGTGACCAAGCTGCTGGCCCTGGGGTACGACGTGCTCGTCGAGGCCGGGGCCGGGCAGGCCAGCAGCTTCCTCGACGAGGCGTACGCCGGGGCCGGGGCGCGCATCGGGACGGCGACGGAGGCGTGGGGAGCAGACGTCGTGCTGCGGGTCGGCGCGCCGTCGGTCCACGAGATGGGCCGGTTGCGGGAGGGCGCGACGCTGATCAGTCAGCTGGCTCCGGCGTTCAACCCGGATCGGGTCGACGCGCTGGCGGCCCGCCCGATCACCGCACTGGCGATGGACGCGGTACCGCGGATCTCGCGGGCCCAGTCGCTGGACGTGCTGAGCTCCATGGCCAACATCGCCGGGTACCGGGCGGTGATCGAGGCGGCGCACGTCTTCGGCCGCTTCTTCACCGGGCAGGTGACCGCGGCGGGCAAGGTGCCCCCCGCCAAGGTGCTGGTGGCCGGCGCGGGGGTGGCCGGGCTGGCCGCGATCGGCGCGGCGAGCAGCCTGGGCGCGGTCGTGCGGGCCACTGACGTGCGGCCGGAGGTGGCCGAGCAGGTGCGCTCACTCGGTGGGGAGTACGTGGCCGTGCCGGCCGGCGAGCAGCAGGTCAGCACCGACGGCTACGCGCGGGAGATGGGCGAGGACTTCAACCGCCGGGCCGCGCAGATGTATGCCGAGCAGGCCACCGACGTCGACATCATCATCACCACCGCGCTCATCCCCGGTCGCCCGGCGCCGCTGCTGATCACCAAGGAGATGGTGGCCAGCATGAAGTCGGGCAGCGTCATCGTCGACATGGCCGCAGCCCAGGGTGGCAACGTGGCCGGCTCGGTCCCCGACGAGATCGTGGTGACCGAGAACGGCGTGTCGATCATCGGCTACACCGACCTGCCCGGCCGGCTGCCGGCCCAGGCCTCCCAGCTCTACGGCACCAACCTGGTCAGCCTGCTGACGCTGCTCACGCCGGAGGAGGACGGCCGGCTCGTGCTGGACTTCGACGACGTCGTCCAGCGGGCGATGACGGTGGTGCGGGAGGGCGAGAAGACCTGGCCGCCGCCGCCGGTGCAGGTCTCGGCGGCACCGGTCGCGGTCGCCGCCGAGACGGTGGAGGTCCGCCAGCCCAAGGCGCCACCACCGCCGTCGCGGAGGTTCGCCGTCGTCGGGATCGCCGCCGCGCTGCTGTTCGGCATCACCGCGTTCTCCCCGAACGAGCTGATCCAGCACTTCACCGTCTTCGCCCTCGCCGTCGTCGTCGGCTACTACGTGATCGGGCACGTGCACCACGCGCTGCACACGCCGCTGATGTCGGTGACCAACGCGATCTCGGGGATCATCGTGGTCGGTGCCCTGCTGCAGATCGGTCACGACGACCCGGTGGTGACATCGCTGGCCACGGTCGCGATCCTGCTGGCCAGCATCAACGTGTTCGGTGGCTTCGCCGTCACCCGCCGCATGCTGGCGATGTTCACGCGGGGACCGGCCCGATGAGCGCCGGCACCGCCGCGTCGGCGGCCTACATCGTCGCCGGCCTGCTGTTCATCCTGAGTCTGGCCGGGCTGTCGAAGCACGAGACCGCGAAGGCGGGCAATGTCTTCGGCATCGCCGGCATGGTCATCGCCCTGGTGGCCACGATCGGGCTCGCGGCGCGCAGCATCTCCGGTGTCGGTGCCGTCCTGCTGGCCGTCGCCGTGGTCGTGGGCGCGGCCATCGGGTTGTGGCGGGCGCGCCGGGTGGAGATGACCGGCATGCCCGAGCTGATCGCGGTGCTGCACAGCTTCGTCGGGCTGGCCGCGGTGCTGGTCGGCTGGAACGGCTACCTGTCGGTGGAGGCCGACGCCGGCGAACAGACCGAGGTGGCCGAGAACCTGCTCGGCATCCACTCCGCCGAGGTGGTGATCGGCGTGTTCATCGGCGCGGTCACCTTCACCGGCTCCATCGTCGCCTTCCTCAAGCTGTCGGGTCGGATCCGGTCCAACCCGCTGATGCTGCCGGCGCACAACGCGCTGAACCTGGGTGCGCTGGTCGCCTTCGCCGTCCTCACGGTGCTCTTCGTGATCGACCCCAGCCTGCCGCTGCTCATCGCCGTCACGGTGCTGGCGCTGGGCCTGGGCTGGCACCTGGTCGCCTCGATCGGCGGCGGGGACATGCCGGTGGTGGTCTCGATGCTCAACAGCTACTCCGGCTGGGCGGCGGCGGCGTCGGGGTTCCTGCTGGGCAACGACCTGCTGATCATCACCGGCGCACTGGTTGGGTCCTCGGGTGCCTACCTGTCCTACATCATGTGCACCGCGATGAACCGGTCGTTCCTGTCGGTGATCGCCGGCGGCTTCGGCAACGAGGGCGCCGCCGCCGCCGACCGCGACTACGGCGAGCACACCGAGATCAGCGCCGAGGGCGTCGCCGAACTGCTCACCGACGCCAGGTCGGTGGTCATCACCCCCGGCTACGGCATGGCCGTGGCCCAGGCGCAGGGTGCGGTCGCCGAACTGACCCGGCACCTCCAGGACCGGGGCGTGGACGTGCGGTTCGGCATCCATCCGGTCGCCGGACGGCTCCCGGGCCACATGAACGTGCTGCTGGCGGAGGCCAAGGTGCCCTACGACATCGTGCTGGAGATGGACGAGGTCAACGACGACCTCGCCGGCACCGACGTCGTCCTCGTCATCGGCGCCAACGACACGGTCAACCCGGCCGCCACCGAGGACCCGTCGAGCCCGATCGCCGGCATGCCCGTGCTGAAGGTGTGGGAAGCCGACCAGGTCGTCGTCTTCAAGCGGTCCATGAACACCGGCTACGCCGGGGTGCAGAACCCGCTGTTCTTCCGGGACAACAGCCGGATGCTCTTCGGCGACGCCCGCGACCGCGTCGAGGACATCGTGACAGCGCTCCCGAAGCCGGACCGGAAGACCGCTGAACCCGCTCTCCAGCACTGAGGGCGGGACGCGGGGGAGTCAGCGACCCGCCGGATGCCGGTCGCGGCTGTGGCGGAGCAGGACTGACGACATGCTCACGGCTGCCTGCACCGCGAACTCTGCTGAGCAATGAGGGCTGGCGCCCCAAGGGTGTTCCGGGGGCCTGCTTTCCGGCCACCGCCTCCGGCAGTCGACGAGTGGCTCGGCAGTGGCGGCGCTGTCCCGCGGGGGACGTCCTGCCCTGACCGCTGCTGCGCACCCAGGCGACGGCGCTGTCGGCCCGCGCCTCCAAGTCCCCACCCTGTCAAATCTGGACGATCAGTGTCAGTATGAAGTCTGTCGAACCCACCAGAGGAGCGAAGTCATGGGCAAGTTGGAGGGCAAGGTCGCCTTCGTCACGGGCGCAGCGCGGGGCCAGGGCCGCAGCCACGCGGTCCGGATGGCGCAGGAAGGCGCTGACATCATCGCCGTCGACGTCTGCAAGCCCATCGAGGGAGTTCCCTACGACGGCGCGACGGTGGAGGACCTCGAGGAGACCCAGCGCGCGGTCGAGGAACTGGACCGCCGGATCGTGAGCGCCCAGGTCGATGTGCGCGACCTGGACGGACTGACGTCGGTCGTCGACGACGCCGTCGCCGAGCTGGGCCGGCTGGACATCCTGTCCGGCAACGCAGGCATCCTGGGTTCGATGGCTGCCGCCGAGGACCTCACCGGCGCGGGGTGGTGCACCACCATTGACATCAACCTGACCGGCGTCTACAACGCTGCTCGAGCGGCCATCCCGCACATCAAGGCCGGCGGGCGCGGCGGTTCGATCGTGCTCACCAGTTCCACCGCGGGCCTCAAGCCCTACCTGAACGCCGCCGACTATGTCGCTGCGAAGCACGGGGTGACGGGTCTGACGAAGGCTCTGGCACTCGAACTCGCCCCTCACTCCATCCGAGTGAACAGCCTGCATCCCACCCAGGTCGACACTCCGATGATCCACCACTCGGTCCTGTACGGCTTGTTCTGTCCCGACATCGCCAACCCGACCAGGACCGACTTCGAGGCCGCATCCCGCGCCACCAACGCGATGCCTGTTCCCTGGGTCGAGGCGAGCGATGTGTCGAACGCCTTGCTGTTCCTCGTCTCCGACGACGCCCGGTTCATCACGGGCGCTGCACTGCCGGTGGACGCGGGCTGCAACCTGCTCTGAGCGACTCGCTCGTGCAGCGGGCGGCACCCCAGCAGCTGGGGGCCGGCTGTCCACGCTCGGGCATCGGAGCCGCGCGCGACACGTCGAGCCCCTTTGCCGCGCGTCGCCGTGGTGCGCTGCCGCCGGGTTGGCCGAGCCATCACGCGGGGGAGGGCGGCCCTGCCGCGAAGCGAGGGGTCGGCCGACGGAACTCGAGTCGAACGGTCCGCCAACTACTTGCCTAAATTGGACTCTAAATGTCAGTATGACGGAGGTCACGTCGACCAAGGACCGCTTCCCGGTGGAGGGACGCACGTCCTGGCGGGCCGGGGCGGTCCCGAGAGGGTCTGTCGACGGACGGTTCGACCGGCGCCCGAGCAGGCCGACGTGGCGCCGCGTCCCCCATGTCGCAGTCGGCGACGTCCCCGATCAGTCCGATGATCCGCGAGTAGAAGAGGGTGTAGGAGATGGCTGGAGAGAGCGTGCTCGACTTCGAGGGTCGGGTTGCGATCGTGACCGGAGCTGGGCAGGGGATGGGCCGCGAGCACGCGGTCATGCTGGCGTCTCGTGGTGCGCGGGTGGTGGTCAACGACATCAACGAGGGTCGGGCCAAGGAGACGGTGGAGGCGGTCACCGGAGCCGGCGGGACGGCGGTGGTCGACAGCCATGACATCGTCACCGCGTCGGCGGAGCTGGTGCAGACGGCGATCGATGCCTTCGGGCGTCTGGACATCGTGGTCAACAACGCCGGGATCAACGCCTACGGCCGGTTCTGGGAGATGGATGCCGATCTGTGGTGGCGGGTGTTCAACACCAGCTTCCAGGGGCTCGTGCAGGTCGCGCGCCATGCCATGCCGCACCTGATCGAGTCCGGGACCGGCCGCATGATCAACGTCTCGTCCAACGCGTTGATGGGGTTGCCGAACGACACCTCGTACGCCGCGGCGAAGGCGGCGATCTGGGGGCTGGGGAACTCCCTGGCCGGGGAGGGCCGTGAGGTCGGTGTGCAGGTGTCCACGATCCTGCCGGTGGCGTGGACCCCGATGTTGGAGGATGCGTTCGCCGACCCGGTGATCCAGCAGGTGCTGCGTGAGAACTTCCCGGCCAGCGCGGTCTCGGCGTTCGTGACCTGGCTGGCGCACCAGGACACCACGGTGCACGGCCAGGCCTTCGAGATCGGTGGGGTGGCCGCGGCGCGGACGGTGTTCTCCGTGCTGCCCCGGGTGCAGGTGGCCGAGGCGACTCCGGAGGAGTGGGCGGCCAACGCCTCGACGCTGATGCAGGACGGCGAGCTCACCCCGCTTCCCGCGGCGAGCGACTCGTTCCGTGCCCAGGTGGTCAACCTGGCTCCGGAGATGGATGCCTACCTGCCCGCAGACGCGGCGAACGTGTCCGGCAACTAGGCAGCCGGCAGGACGGGCGTTCCACATCAGGAGGACGCCGGCGGTGCAGCGGTAGTCGGGCATGGTGGCGTCGAGCGATGCGTGGTGGGCGGGGCAAGCGCCTCATCGCGCACCGGGGCGGTGTTCAGGCGCCGGAGGTCGCCCGTCTCGTCGCAACCCACGAGCGGGGACGACGAGACATGTTGCCTCCGGCGACTGGACAGCGCAGCCCAGGCACAGAACGGCTGCGAGCGCGACGAGCGGGCGCGCCCGCCCGGACCGGCCCGACCCCGCGTGGCCGGCGCAGCCTTCGCGGGCTGCCGATGCGCCACCTCTCGAGAAGGAGCAACCAGATGAAGATCGGCATCCTCGGCGTCGGGGCCATCGGCCACACCCTGACCCAGCGACTGAGCGCGGCCGGGCACGAGGTCAAGGTGGCCAACTCGCGCGGCCCCGAGACCATCCCGGCTGAGGTGCTCGCCTCGGGCGGTCGTGCGGCTCATGCGCGTGACGTCGTCACCGATGTCGACGCGGTGATCGTGTCGATCCCGCTCAGCGCGGTACCGGGGGTGCGGTCGCTCATCGACGAGGTCCCTGCCGACGCTGTCGTCCTGGACACCTCGAACTACTACCCGGGGCGGGACGGCGCCATCGAGGCCCTCGACAACGGGCAGGTCGAGAGCCTGTGGGTCGCCGAACAGCTCGGTCGCCCTGTCGTCAAGGCGTGGAATGCCATCACCTCACAGTCCTTCGAGTTGAAGTGCAGTCCTGCCGGCAGTCGCGATCGCATCGCCATCCCGGTCGCCGCCGATGCGCAGACCGACCGCGAGCTGGGCATGTCCCTGGTCGAGGACACCGGCTTCGACGGCTTCGATGCCGGGACCCTGGCGGAGTCGTGGCGCCAGCAGCCCGGCGCGCCTGCCTACTGCACTGATCTCACCCGCGATCAGCTGCCGGCCGCCCTCGCTGCAGCAGTCGCCGCCCGCTCACCCCGTCGACGCGACCTGGCGTTCGCCGCCGTCATCGAGGTCATGTCAGACCCTGAGGACAGGATGGGCGAGGACTTCATCATGCGGCTGAACCGGCTGCTCTTCTCCCCGTCGGGGGTCAGCTGACCGGCCCAGTGCGCTGGAGCTCCGTCGTCAATCCGCCGTGACGGCTCACAGCCGATCTCCGAGACCGAGACACCGGTGCGCATCGTGGGCGTGCTCGACCGCGGTCGATGCCGCGTAGCGGGACAGCATGTCGTCGCTGCGCCAGCCGGCGAGCATCATCAGGTCCCGCTCCTGCCCTCTCCGGCGAGCCAGCGGTGGGCGAAGGTGTGCCGGAACCGGTGCGGGTGGACGTCGGCGACGCCGGCCTGCGCCGCCCGGATGTGCAGCACGTCGCGGGCGCCGTCGGGGGTCATCGGGCCGCGCTGACCGAGCAGCAGCCGCGGCGAGCGCGCGTAGGGGTGCAGCGCCCGCACCCGCAGATGGCGGTCGACGGCCTGGGCGGTCTTGGCGCCGAACGGCACCACCCGGGGGCGGGATCCCTTGCCGGTGACGTAGGCCAGTTCCCGGTCCAGGTCGACGTCGGTCAACGCGAGCCCGCACAGCTCCGACGACCAACAAACGACCAACAAACCCCGTCGGTGGAGGACCACCGCCAGCGGCCGCGCCTCGGTGCTCGGCACGGTCCATCGGGCGCCTGTCCTCTCGGCCTGTCGGCGGGGCTCCCGCCGTTCTGCCAGTGCGGTGCCTTGTCCCTCGACGCAGCGTGTCTCAGGCTGCCGCGCCTGGTGAGGGTGGCGCAAAGCGGGCGTCCGCCGCTTCGTGGACATGGTCAGAACGAAGCCCAGCCATCGGACAGAACCAGAGGATCCCCTCCTTCCCCACTTGCCCCGAGCCGCGACTCGTCCCGGTCATCCCTCTCGGAGACGACCTGCTGTGGGGTGTCACGTGGCGCGTCATCGACGCGGCCCTTCCCCGGCCGGTCGACGGCGGCCTGCCGATCCAGCCACGGGCCCGTCCGGTCGGGGAGGCCGACCTCCTCGGTCCGATCGGCACGACGTGGTGGTGTGGCGTCTGCTGGGGGGGCCAGTTGCTCGCGGCGCTGAAGCCGAGGTGCGCGGGAGGTTGGACACAGATCCTGGTCTCGTCCCTCACCTTCGAGCCGCCCGAGTTCTCGGGTGTGACAGCTACCGGAGACTCCCGTAGTGATGGGACCGACGACCTGCAGCGTGGATGTGCCCTTGGTCGAGTCCTGAGCTGATCCGCCGGCCGATCTGGGGCCGATCAGCTCTACTTGATGCCCGTGAAGCCGCCCTCGAGGCGGTCCCGTCCGATGCGGCAGAAGTCGGCCGGCGAGGACGCTCCGGCCCCGGATCGATGGTCACGGCCACAGCTGTTGTGAGCGGGCCGCGGCGATCTCGGCGGCGTGGGCGGCAAGTCGCTGTGGGGGCATCGGGTCGAGCCCGCGGCCGTCGCGCAGGCCCACTGCCACCTGCCCGGCTGCGGCCTCCCGTTCGCCCACCACGAGCCGGTAGGGAATCCGAGCCAGCCGGGCCCGGCGGATTCGCGCGCCGAGCGGCTCGGCCGCGTCGTCGACGTCGATCCGCAGGCCGGCAGCGCGAGCCGCGTCCCCGACCTCGACCACGGCCCGCGCCTGAGCAGGCGAGGACGGGTCGACCGGCAGTACCACGGCCTGCACCGGCGCCAGCCACACCGGCAGGTTGCCGGCGTGCTGCTCGAGCAGGAACGACAGGCAGCGTTCCATGCTGGAGACCACCGTGCGGTGCAGCATCACCGGCCGGCGCGGACCGTCGGGGCCGGCGTAGCGCAGCTCGAACCGCTGTGGGAGGAGGAAGTCCAGCTGCACCGAGGAGAACGACTCCTCCCGACCGCCGCGGCCGGGCAGCTGCACGTCGATCTTCGGGCCGTAGAACGCCCCCTCACCGTGCACCGGCTCGTAGTCCACGCCCAGGTCCTCCAGCGCGCCGGCCAGTACCGTCTCGGCCCGGTTCCACAGCGCCTCGTCGGCGAGGTGCTTGGGCCCGTCCCCGCGCAGCGAGAGCCGGTAGGAGTGGCCGGCCAGGCCCAGCGCGGCGTAGGCGTCCTCGATCATGCCCACGACCAGCGCGATCTCCTCGGCGACGACGGCGGGATCACAGAAGTGGTGGGCGTCGTTGAGGACCATCGCCCGCACCCGCGACAGCCCCGCCAGTGACCCGGACGGCTCGTTGCGGAACATCGCGCCGAGCTCGGCGATCCGCAGCGGCAGTTCCCGCCACGACCTCGGCCGGGACCGGTAGGCGACGATGTGATGCGGGCAGTTCATCGGGCGCAACACGATCGGGCCACTCCCGCCGTCCTCGATCGGCGGGAACATCGCGTCGGCGTAGTGCTCCCAGTGCCCGGAGATCTCGTACATGGATTTCTTGCCCAGCGGCGGGGAGTACACGTGGGCGTAGCCGGCGGCGCGTTCGGCCTGGAGGATGTAGCGCTCGAGCTCTCCGCGGACGATCGCCCCGGCCGGCAGCCAGATCGGCATGCCGGCGGGCAGCAACGGATCAGAGGCGAACAGGTCCAGTTCCCGCCCGAGTCGGCGGTGATCGTCGGCCGGTAGCGACTCGACCCGCCCGAGCCCGCGTGCGTCAGCGGATGCGGGCAGGCCGGGGGACGGCTGGGCATTCATGAGGTGCTCCCTGTGGTGAGCGGGGGAGCTTCCGGGCAGCGAACCGGCCACGCGGACGACGCAGGCCCCGGGAAGCTCCCGGGGCCAGATGATTGGTAGAGCGGGGCGGCGCGTCAGCGCGCCCGCGGGCTCACGGCGCCGGGATGCTCCGGCGTCGTAGTGCACAACCCGCGCGCTGCCATGCCGTCAGTGTGCCCGGCGGCGCCGTGGATGCAACGAGGTTTCGGTGACCCGGCAGTGTCTTCCGGCCCGGCGTCCGAACACTCCGACACCGCTTTCCGCTGACAGCGGCGACAACTGACCACGGCAGGAACGGCATGTTGCCTGCTGGCCGGTCTGCCGGCCGGCCACCTGGACCTCGACTGGCCGGCGCGACGGAATGTCGGTGTCTACTGCCGGCGCTCTCTTGAGCTGGAGCCCCTCGCGACCAGGGCTCTCGAGCTGGGCTCGCAGGTGTGATGACCCACGGGTGGTCGTAGATCCACGACTGGGCTGACGGCGCCGACGCCGACGTCTGCAACTGGCTCGGAGACCGTTCCCGCTGCCTGGTCAGGGTTCGCCGTCCACTGTGCATGCCGCGCGGGCGGACGAGGGGTGCCGGGCGCGACCGCCCCGCCGGCACGATCGCCTACGGCCCCGCTCGGGCTTGACCTCCTCGACGACCACTGATGTCCCAGGGACCGCCCGGCTGCGAGATGGTGGGTGCCTGCATCCGGGGGAGGCGTCACAGATGAGAACGGTCGCGATCGCCTGTCAGGGCGGCGGGAGCCACACGGCGTTCACCGGCGGTGCGCTGCAGCGTCTGCTGGCGGACAGGAGCCACAGGGTCGTGGCGCTGTCGGGTACCTCGGGGGGCGCGGTCTGCGCCCTGCTGGCCTGGTACGGCTTGCTGACCGGTGGGGCGGCCGAGGCCGGTCGGCTGCTGGAGCGCTTCTGGGAAGCCAACGCGGCCACCACACTGAGCGGAAAGGTGGCGAACGCCTGGCTCGTGGGTCTGGCCCGGCTGGAAGGGCGGTTGTCGCTTCCCATGGTGAGCCCCTATGTCTATCCGGACATCGCCGGCGCCGCCTTCACCGACCTGCTGACCCACCACGTGGACGTCGATCGGCTGGCCCGGCTGCAGGAGTCCCCGCGGGAGGACCAGCCGCAGCTGCTCGTCGGCGCCGCCGACGTCCTCACCGGCGACTTCCAGGCCTTCTCCAGCCGGCGCCGGGAGATCACCGTGAACGCCGTACTCGCCTCGGCCGCCGTTCCGCTGCTCTTCCGTGCCGTGGAGGAGAAGGGCCGGTACTACTGGGACGGGCTGTTCAGCCAGAACCCGCCGGTGCGTGAGCTGCCCGACGCCGGCCCGGAGGAGATCTGGGTGATTCGGATCAACCCGCGCGGTCGGGCCACAGAGCCGAAGACGGTGGGCGACATCGCGGACCGGCGCAACGAGCTGGCCGGCAATCTCTCGCTGGAGCAGGAGCTGTACTTCATCCGCAAGGTCAACCAGTGGGCGGACCGTCTCGGCCACCCGTACCGGCGCATCGAGATTCGGGAGCTCACCCTCGACCTCGACCTCGACCTGGCCAGCAAGCTGGACCGCAGGCCTGCGTTCCTCCGCCGGCTGTTCGACGCGGGGCGGACGCAGGCGGAGGGGTTCCTGGCCGGACTGCCCGGCTGACGACCACGACCGCGTGGTCACGGAAGGACGATCTCGACGTTCTCGCCGGCGAGGCTGTGCACACTCCGCTCGCCCTCAGTGTGCTGTGGCCTCGCTTGACGACACCCGCCCTGCCATTCTGCGGTGAGAAATGGGGAATGCGAGCCTCCACGCGTCCTGGTCAGTGCTCGGGCCAACGAGGCTGAGCAGCTTGCGCCAGAGGTCGGCCGGACAGGCCTGCGGCGGACGAGGAGGAGTCCTGCCCCCGCACGCAGGCCAGCAAGACGACGCTGGTCCAGCAGTTGTCGGAGGAAGTCGGGACGTGGTCCGGCTAGCCGTGAACCGCACGGGTGAGCGACCCTCAGTGTTCCGGAGGGATTGTGGACGGCGGCCGCCGCTTCCGGCCGAGGATCCTGCGCAACCTACGACGCACGAACGGTTGTCGAATTCCGGATGACACCTCGCACACGGGCTGGTGGACCGGCCCGCTCCGCGACGCCATAGTGAGCCGACTCGCGAGCGACACGCCACGAGCACCCCCTCGAGGGACGTCATCGCGTGCCCTCGCGTGCAGGTCAGGGAGGGCGCCATGTCGTCCGTCGGCAGCTCCGCAAAGCTCGACTTCGAGGCCCCCGGGAAGGGGCCGTGGGAGCTCGAGAGCACTCACTTCTCCCGGCCCGTCACCTCCTTCGCCCAGGCTGCGTTCGCGGAGGGGTTCGTCAGGGGCTTCAGGGAAGGGACCGCCCGCTACGGCCTCCTGCTCGATCACTTCGAGCCGGGCTACGCCGGAGCCTTCCTCTACATCCAGCCGGTGGCGTTCGGAGCGCCGGCAGGAGCCATGGGCCCACCTCCCAAGCCGGTGCTCCAGCTGCTGACCCGGCTGCACCCCGCGATGCGGAAGCGGATCGCCAGGTCGGCGGAGGCGATCGAGAGCAAGTTGTGGCGGCAGGACCTCACGCGGTGGGACGAGGTGGACAAGCCAGCCGCGGTCACCGAGCACCGGGCCATTCAGGCCGTCGACGTGGCGGCGCTGTCCGACGAGGACCTGGGGCAGCACCTGGTCGTGTGCGCGAGGCACATGACCGCGAGCGTCTACCTGCACCACAAGTACACGGTGCCCGCCGCCTTCCCGGTGGGCGACTTCCTGGCGGGCGCCACGGCCTGGACCGGCCTGACCAGCGGAGAGCTGCTCGGCCTGCTCCGCGGGCGTTCGGCGATCTCGAGGGGGTTCGCGGCCCTCGAGCTGGAGGACGCCGGCAAGGCGATCGCCTCCTCGGACCCTGCCCGCGCGATCGTGGCCGGTCCGTCCGCGAGCCGCGAGAAGCTGGCGGCCCTCGCCGCCGATCCCGTTGCCGGGCCCGCCGTGTCGGTGTACCTGGACGCCGTCCGCTGGCGCAGTGTCGGGTACGACGTCGCGGACAAGACGGCCGGGGAGATGCCCGACATGCTCGTCGCGGCCCTCGGAGCCGCCGTGGGTGGCCTCAGCAGCTCCCCGGACGAGGACACCGGCCTGGCGACCATCCGCGAACTGGTGGCCGAGGAGCACCGGGAGGACTTCGACGACCGGCTCGGCGAGGTCCGCCTCATCTATCGCCTGCGTGACGAGCGCGCTGCCTACTCCGACGGCTGGGCGACCGGGCTGGCCCGTCGGGCCCTGCTGGAGGCCGGCCGCAGGCTCACGGCCTCGGGTCGGCTGCACCATCCAGAGCACGGTGTGCAGTTGACCGCGGATGAGGGGGTCGCCCTGCTCCGTGCTCAGCCCGGCCCCCGTCCCGAAGAGGTGGTTGAGCGGCATCAGCGATGGGAGTCGCACACCATCGACGACGCACCGCCGTTCCTCCGCGCCATGCCTTCCCCGCCCCCGCCGGTGGAGTGGCTGCCGAAGCGGGCGCACCGCAGCGCCCGTGCCATGAACATCTTCGTGGACAACTTGTTCACGGTGCCGGACACCGCCAACACCGAGACCGTCCTCAGCGGCCTGGCGGTGAACACCGGCATCTACGAGGGCCCGGCTCGTCTCGTGAGTTCCCCGGCCGACTTCGACCGGGTCCAGCCGGGCGACGTGCTCGTCACGCGGATGACCTCGCCGTACTTCAACGTCGTGCTGCCCCTGCTGGGCGCGATCGTGACCGACCGGGGTGGGCAGTTGAGCCATGCGGCGATCGTCGCCCGGGAGTACGGCATTCCCGGGATCGTCGGCACGCGGGAGGCGACCGCGAGGATTCCCGATGGCGCACGGGTACGGGTGGACGGCACGACGGGCGAAGTCCGGCTCCTGGGGTGAGCGTCCCCTCCTGCGTGAGCCCGCTCTCGGCGGCCGGCGATGGCGGACGCTTCGGAGGCAAGGCCGCCCAGCTGGCCGCGGCGCGCGGAGCCGGACTGCCCGTGCCGGACGGGTGGGCCCTGGGGTGGGACGAGGTGGAGGCGCTCGTCCGTCGGGACAGACACGGACCGGAGGTGGAGGCTGCGCTTCGCGCGGCGGTCGCCGGCTGCGGCCCTGTCGCGGTGCGCTCGAGCGCGGTCGGCGAGGACTCGCACGACGCCTCCTTCGCCGGCGCCCACCTCACGGTCCTGGGACTGGTCGGTGGGGACGCGGTCGTCCACGGTGTCCGCGAGGTCCACGCCTCGGCCGTGCATCCGGGCGCTCTCGCCTACCGGGACAGGCTCGCGGTCGACGGGGCCATCCGCATGGGGGTCGTGGTGCAGGAGATGGTCGACGCCGACGTGGCGGGCGTCCTCTTCACCCGCAACCCGCTCACCGGAGCCGACGAGCTGGTCATCGAGGCCAGCTGGGGCCTGGGCGAGGCCGTCGTGTCCGGCCTGGTCACTCCCGACCACATCCGAGCGAGCCCCGACGGGAGGATCCTGGAGAGCGTCATCGGCGAGAAGGACGTCGCGATCCGGCTGACCTGCGACGGCCTCGCGCGGGAGACGGCAGTGCCGCCGGACCTCGCGGGGATGCCCTGCCTCCGGGACGAGCAGGTGCAGCAGCTCCACGGGCTCGTGCGCGCCTGCAACGAGGTCTACGCCGACACCGCGCACGACATCGAGTTCGCTTTCGTGGGCGACAGCCTGTACCTGCTGCAGCGGCGGCCGATCACGCATGGCTGACCACCCCGGTCACGGGGTGGCGCGGAGGCTGTTCGCCGCGCGGCTGACGGCGAGCCTGATGCCGCTGAACTCCACCATGATCGCCGTCGCGGTGCCCGCCGTCGCAGTAGAGTTCGGGTACTCCGTCACCACGGTCACGCAGGCCCTCGTGGCGACGTACCTCATCACCGCGATCGCCCTGCAGAGCCCGGGCGGAAAGCTGGCGGACCGGTTCGGCCAGTGGCGGGTCGTCTCCTTGGGCCAGCTGGCGATCGCGGCCGGAGCCGTGCTGGGCCTGGTGGCGCCCAACCTCGCCGTTCTCACCGTCGCTCGCGTGCTGATGGCCTGCGGCGGGGCCCTGGTCGTTCCGGCCACGATCGCGCTCATGCGCCTCGAACTGCCGCCCGAGCGCCGTGGTCGGGCGTTCGGCACCTTCGGGGCGATCATGGCCCTCGCAGCGGCCATCGGCCCGATCCTCGGCGGCGTGCTGGTCGAGGCATTCTCGTGGGAGGCCGTTTTCCTCGCCAACGTGCCCGTCCTCGCCGTGTCGGCCCTCGTCGCGGCGAACGTGCCCCTCGCCGTCAGACCGTCGCCGGCCACCCACTTCGACTGGTTCGGGTCCGCCCTGCTCACCGTCGGACTCGTCCTCGTGGTCGTGGGAACACAGGGAGGGCGCGCCTCCTCCCTCCTCGTTCTCGCCCTGGGGGTGGCAGCCCTCATCCCGTTCGGCTGGTGGGAGAGCCGCACCCGGGACCCTGTCGTCGACTTCCGGCTGTTCCGGTCGGTGCCCTTCGCCGCCGGATCATTGCTGATCGCGCTGCAGAACCTCGTCATGTACGCACTCCTCTTCGAGCTGCCGCTGGTGCTGCACGACCTCTTCGAGCTGAACGCCCAGGCGATCGGGCAGCTGCTGACCTTCCTCACGGCGGCGATGGTCGCGATGTCCCTGCTCGCCGGACGGCTCACCGACCGGCTGGGTCCGCGCCCCGTGGCCCTCGCCGGAGCACTTCTCTGCCTGGGGGGACTGCTGGCCCTGGACCGCTCGGGCCTCTCGACTCCTGGCGACGTCCGGATCCCCCTCGTACTGCTCGGTGCGGGGCTCGGGCTGTCGTCCCCTGCAGCTCAGAGCGCGTCGCTGTCCGCCGTCGCCCCCGGGCAGAGCGGGATGGCTGCCGGTGTGGCGTCGACGATGCGCTACCTGGGTGCGGTCATCGGGATCGCCCTGCTGGGGCGGTTGCTCGACCTGGACGGCAGCCGCGCGCAGGTCCTCGCCGAGCACCGGGCGGTGCTGGCCGTCTTCGCCGTGACGCTGGTCGGGAGCCTCGTCTGCGCCGCCGTCCTCCCGCGACGAGAGGCGATGGCGGTCCTGGACGAGAAGAGCGGCTGAAGCGATCGCGGTGTGGTCGCGAACGTGCGATCACCAGCCCGAACCGCCCCTGTAGTAGGCGCCACCGGAACCGGTCGCCCACCTGCAGGAACGACCGCAACCGTCATGGCCGATCACGGCGCGGCACGTCCTCCACCTGACTTTTAATCCGCCGGCTGGGGGCACGGCTGCCACGGCCGAAGTTGGCTGCGCAAGCAGGCCGACCTATGCCTACCCGTACAAATGTCACTGGCAACCTGCTTCTGCGCGGAGGACGCCAGCGCGGCTCTGCACCCACGCCCTCCATGTGCAGCCCCAGCACGCATAGGCGACGGCCGAGCCATGGCCTCTATGGAAGTGAGTGCTGCAACACGCTCACGTCTGAGTCACTCCATCACTTGGCTGACTCGTTCCGGTCAGAGTGCTTTGATGCGAATGTGTCGGAAGGCGACTCGACCACTGTGAGACTGCAGTCCGATGAAGGCGGGAGATCCGGGCTGGCTCGGCAACCCACGATTGCCGTCGACGTTGTTGACGACCGTGCTTTGCACGCCGTTGAGGGTCACGGTATAGGTCTGTCCTTGGACGTCGACCTGTAGATCGTTCCACTGTCCCGGAGGGTTGCAGGTGGCCTGCTGGTAGTTGGGGTTGTTCAACCCATAGACAGCTCCTGTGCGGTGGTTGTCTGCCCCATCCCAGCGGGCGAGGTCATCGATTTGGACCTCGACTCCGAAGTCGACGGGAACGTACGCGGTGTTCTGGTAGCCCTTGCTGTTGGGGTCGGGGAAGCGGAGGAAAACCCCCGAGTTGTCGTCGGGACGCGAGAGCCGGAACTGCAGGCGAAGGCTGAAGTCTGCTGGCGTCGGAGTGACGCACCACGACATGCCCAGGTCGTTGCCGGGCTCACTGACCAATGCCCCGTCGACCAACGGAAACGCGCAGTCGCCGGCGAGGCGCCATTGGCTGTTGTCGATCCCATCAAACAAGACGGAGTACCCGTCGCCAGCGGCGAACGGCAGGGGGCCCGCTGCCTGGCCACTGGGCTGAGGTGCGGGCTGGGCGGCGATGTGGTCCGCGAGCCGGCGTGCAAGCGCTGTCCCAGTCAGCATCGGGTTCGGACTGCCGAGCCGAGGGAAGACGGCCGGGCCGAGGGCGTAGAGGTTCGCTGCGGCGTGGAAGCGGCCGTTGAGGTCTACTGCCGAGTTGTTGGCGTTGGTGCCGAGTCGGAGCGGACCGGCCTCGTGATGCGTGGTCCCCAAGCCATCGCGGCGCGGAGGCCCGAGAGGCAGGACATCGACGGCGGGCTTCCCGGCACCGACGGTCTTCCACGTGTTGTTGCGCGGGTTGACCAAGACCTCATAGGGATTGCCGTTGGCGAAGGCCAGTGCGACGAGGTCGCTGCAGAGGTCCATCTCCTTCCAGAGCTTGTCGTCTCTGGCGGAGGGTTGAAGCCGGACGGAGGCGCGGGGCACCTGGTACTCATCCGGCTCGGCGTGCTGGGTGATGGAACTGTTGGGGTTGTCGGGGTCCATCTCGCCGATGCCCCGGATCGTTATCACGATGTGGCTGTCGCTGGCGGTGGTGAACCGGTGCAGGGTGTCGATGTCGACGACCTTGCGCCACAACTCCGCTTCACTGTTGTTGCCCTGCGGGCCGAGTCCGGCTGCGGTGATCTGCAGATGGAAGAAGCGGTCCTTGTTGTCGACATTGACCTTGCCCTTGAGGAACAGGGCCGCTTCGGAGAGCTCGGACTGCGGAGGGTTGTTCGGCAGTGAAGTGCGGGGAATGCGGATGGTGAGGTTGGAACGCAAATGGGCCATGAGGCCACGGCCAATGGCTTGGGCGCCGGCCTGACCCTGGAAGGCGTTGAGCGCCAGACGGGTGCTTTCAATCGTGCTGGCGGCAATCACCACTACGGCGCCGTCCACCACCGCTACGTCACCCTTGTTGGTCTGGACTGTCGTGACATTGCCACCGCTGGTCACCAGACGGGTGACGTGGCAGTTGGGCACGATCATGAGCCGTCGGCGCAGGTTGTCTTCGCGAGGCCACTCACCCCAGGCGGTCCGTGCGGCCGACACCCACAGTGGGGTGCCGCTGAACTTGTTGTTGGCGAAGAACCCGGATCGAGCGCGTGTTTGCACGGCAAGAGGGGCCTCGAGCTTTGCCTCATCCAGCAGTTGTGCCGCGGTGCGGCCTCCTGGTCCTGGAAGGCCGAGGAGTGTGGCAAGCGCCTGAGCGCTGGGGTTGGCACCGAGCGCCGACGCAGCGCGCGTGTTGGGCATTTGATTGAGAGGAACGGCCGTGCCGAGGTTTCCGGCGACGGCTTCGTCTGCAAGGACTCGGCGCAGGGCAGTCTGGAGTGGTCCGTAGATGAAGTCGTTGGTGGCGTCAGTCCCTAGCTGCTCGGCGGCGGCGCCGAAGTAGTCGCTACCGGCTGGCGTTAGGTCCGTCACGACCTGCGGTGGCCAGTCCTGCAGCTCGTCCGCCAAGAGCTCTGGCGACCATCCGCCCCAGTAGAGGGATCTGCCCCCGAGGCAGTAGGCCAGCCCGACAAACGCGATGTCGGAGTGCCACGCCTGACCCCAGACCTCGCGCTCGGGGTCAGTGGCAATGCCAGCGGGCGGGCGGCGCGGTGGATCAGGAGCGGGGGGCACTTCCAAGCCGATCATCGGCAGGTTCTGCACGTGCTCGCCCACGACCATTGGGCCAGCCTCGAGTACCAAGATCCGGTGCCGTCTTCCCTTGTCGGCAGTCATCAGGTGCTGGGCGAAGATGCTGGCGAAGCTGCCTCCCCCCACGACGATCACGTCGAATGGCCGAGAGTCGGTGCCTGCGACGGCACCGTTGACCTCGGCCATGTCGTTGCACACGTAGCGCCCCAGCACGTCGAGGCTGAACTTGGTGACATCTGTGACCACGGGATCCCCCTCCGCCGAGCGCATGCCGTATGGGGGCAGCGACACCCTGGCGATGGGCCCATTGCTTACAGCCATGACCTGTTGATCGGGAGGGACTTACGGCCGGCCGCAACCACCACTCGGCGTGTCCTCGACCGACACGCGCGTCATGACGGCGCCGGCGCCTCGGCGACTCGGCGCCTTGACCACTGTGCTGACGGTTCGAAGCGATGCAGGCAGGCCGCCCGCCAATGAACACGCTCGCCGCGGGGGGCAGACCCTTAGATGACGTCCTTCATCTGGGGGTGCGGGTGCGGGTACTCACTCGGAGCCGGCAGCATGAGTCAGGCCCGGCACCTGGGCTTCGCCCGCCGTTGAGATGGCTGGCGTCGGCGCCCCGATCTCGGCGAGATACTCGGCTCTCGCGTGTGCGGGGAGAATCGTGGCGAGCCGACAGGCGCTCGATCCCGCGACCGGAGGAGTGGATCTGAGACAGCGGTCCCCGTGGCGACGGGCGCTCGACGCTGGAGAGCAACCTCGTCCTCGATGTGCGTTGCCCGCCGGAGCATCGAACCGGGCAGCAGGCGCTCCTCCTCGGTGCAGAGCGGGAGCCTAGGTATGGCCGCAGCGACCGACAGCACGTTGTTCGTGCAGCAGCGAGGGCAAGGAAGACCGGTGTTGCTCCTCAACGGTCTCGGCGCCCATCACATGATGTGGGCGCCGCTGCTGAGGGAGCTGGAGGGCGCCACGATCGTGTTCGACTGGCCCGGCCTGGGAAAGTCGCCGGCACCTCCTCTGAGGAGTCACACGATCGACGCGTTCGTCCGCATCGTCGAGGAGTTGTTGGAGGAACTCCAGCACGCCGAGGTCGATGTCGTCGGATACTCGTTCGGCGGGATCGTGGCTCAGCATCTGGCCGCCGCCCGCCCGGACCTGGTCAGGAGACTGGTGCTGGTGGCAACGAGCACCGGGGGCGGTGCCGCCTTCGGACGTCCGCTGGCGATGGCTGCGTTGTCGACGCCTCTGCGGTACTACTCGAAGTCGTATCTCGCGGTGACCAGTCGCTTCACGAGCGGGCCCACGGAGCGAGAGCCGGAGTTCGTTCGGCACAGTGCTCAGCTCAGGCAGGCACACCGCCCGGATGTGCTGGCGTATTACGGTCAGCTGATAGCGGCCAACACGTCATCGAGTCTTCGGCGCCTTCCCGCGATCACCCAGCCGACTCTGGTCGTGCACGGGAGTGACGACCCGATCATCCCCGCAGCGAACAGCTGTCTTCTCGCAAGTCGCATACCCGAGGCACGCCTGCTCGTCACCGAGCGGGAGGGGCATCTGCTGCTCCATCACGAGGCTGGGCGCGCGGTCGTGGCGATCAACGACTTCCTCATGGCTCGCGAACACCGGACAAGTGAGCCGTGGCGCACCGGACGCGCCGTGACCATGGCAGAGGCCAAGCGGGCCTTGCGGTCCGCCGATCTCAGAGCTGCGCAGCCCGGAGGTGCGATGCACGTCCTCGTCCGGCGGATCCTGAGCGGGTAGATCGACGCGCAGCCCTGCCGCAGGCCGGCCGAGCGACCGGTACGCCGAACGGGCGACCGAACAGCGACCTCGCTCGGGTGGCGTCAGGGACGCTCCCGAACCGTCTCCCGGTCGGAGCAGGGTGGGACAGATGAGGCCGTCAGCGACGCCGGACGAGCGCCTACGACAACTACCTGGCGGAATCGCAGATCGGTCTTCACGAGTCTGAGCTGATGTGGTTCCTGAGCCCTCGGCGCGGGCTCAGCACGTCGAGCGGGAGACCCTCGACTACGTCGACTGGTCCAACCGTCACCGGCCAACGAGTCGATCGACGACCTGATCCGGGGGGCTCGGTCGGGGAGCCGCGTCGTCCAGCGTGAGCAGCTCGTCCAGCACCGCTCTGAGTGCCGGGTTCCGGTCGTCGCGGCGCCACGCCGCTCTCAGGTCCACGTCGGGGGCCGACTCGTCGAGCGGGACGAAGACGACGTGGGGATTCGTGGCGTTGTCCGCCACCGAGGCCAACGTCAGGTGACAGCCGACCTCCGCGCTGACCAGCGCCAGCGCCGTCTGGGTGTCCGGTGCCACTTGAACGATCCCGGGTACGAAGCCGTTCTCGTGCGCCAGCCGCCGCAGGCGGTCGGGGAGGACGGCGCCCTCGTGCGGCGGGAGCGACACGAAACCCTCGTCGGCGAGCCGTGCGATCGACAGCCGGCACGCCCTCGCCAGCTCGTGGGTGTCGGGCAGAGCCACGACGAGGGAGTCGCGCATCACCACCCGTGCCGACACCTCGGCGGGGATGACGTCCCAGCGCCCCAGGGCGATGTCGGTGTGGCCCTGGACGAGCCTCTTCATCGCCGGCTGAGCGAAGTTCTGGCTGGACAGCTCCAGCTGGATCCCGGGGCGTTTCGACCGCACCACCCGGGCGAGCCGGGCGACAAGGGGATGGGTGGACAACCCGGCGAACGCGATCCGGACGAGGCCGACCTCGCCATCGTCGGCGGACCGCACCGCCGCCTCGGCCCGGCGCAGCGCCTCGAGCACCTCCCTGGCCGGGTCGATGAGCGCCTGCCCGCTCGAGGTGAGCCGAACCGATCGGGTGTTCCGATCGAACAGGGACGTCCCGAGCTCGCGTTCCAGCTGCTTGATCGTGCGGCTCAACGGTGGTTGAGCGACGTGGAGCCGCTGGGCAGCCCGCCCGAAGTGCAGCTCCTCGGCTACAGCCAGGAACGCCCTCAGTTGCCCGATGTCCATGCGATCCCACTCGTCGGCACTCTTGCGCTGGGAGTATCACACGGCGACCGACTGAGTATTGGACTGATCTGAATCGTGCCGCCACAGTGGACGCCATGTACAGCGGTAACCCCGACGTCCCCGAGGACGTGTTCGCGGACGTCCTCAAGCAGATCAGGGACTTCGTCCGCACCCGTGTCGTGCCCCGCGAGTTCGAGATCATGACCACCGACGCCATCCCCGACGACCTGCGGTCCAGCGCGGCCGAGATGGGCCTGTTCGGGTACGCGATCCCGCAGGAGTGGGGTGGACTCGGCCTCGACCTGGTCCAGGACGTCGAGATCGCCATGGAGCTCGGCTACACGTCCCTGTCGTTCCGTTCCATGTTCGGGACCAACAACGGGATCGCCGGCCAGGTGCTCGTCGGCTTCGGGACCGAGCAGCAGAAGGCGCGGTGGCTGCCCGGGCTCGCCGCCGGGGACGTCGTCGCCTCCTTCGCGCTCACCGAGCCCGGCGCCGGCTCCAACCCCGCCGGCCTCCGGACCACGGCGACGGCGGACGGCGACGGCTGGATCATCGACGGCAGCAAGCGGTTCATCACCAATGCGACCGACGCGGACCTGTTCGTGGTCTTCGCCCGCCTCCGGCCCGCCCCCGATGCCGGCAGCGGCATCGCGGTCTTCCTCGTTTCGGCCACGACGCCCGGCGTCGAGGTGGGGGTGAAGGACGCCAAGATGGGCCAGGAGGGCTCGCGCACCGCTGACGTCACGTTCGCCGGGGTGCGGGTCGGTCCTGAGGCGCTGGTCGGCGGCGACGGCGAGGTCAGGTACCGCGCGGCGATGACCTCGCTGGCCCGCGGGCGCATCCACATCGCCGGCCTCGCGGTGGGGTGTGCGCAACGGGCGCTGGACGAGTCGGTCGCCTACGCCGCGTCGGCGACGCAGGGCGGCACGCCGATCGGTGACTTCCAGCTGGTGCAGGCGATGCTCGCCGACCAGCAGACCGGCGTCCTCGCAGGTCGCGCCCTCGCCCGCGAAGCGGCTCGGCTCTACGTCACCGGCGAGGACCGGCGGATCGCCCCCTCGGCCGCCAAGCTGTACTGCACCGAGATGGCCGGCAAGGCGGCCGACCTGGCGGTCCAGGTGCACGGCGGCAACGGCTACATGCGTGAGGTGCCCGTCGAGCGCCTCTACCGGGACGTCCGCCTGCTGCGCCTGTACGAGGGCACGAGCGAGATCCAGCGCCTCGTCATCGGCGGCGGCCTGGTGCGCGCGGCCCGGAAGCAGGCGGCGTGACCCACCCGCTGGACGGCGTCACCGTCGTCGCCCTCGAACAGGCCGTGGCCGCCCCGCTGGCCACGCGGAACCTCGCCGACCTCGGCGCCCGGGTGATCAAGGTGGAGCGCGTGGACGGCGGCGACTTCGCCCGCGGCTACGACCACGTCGTCCACGGCACGGGAGCGCACTTCGTCTGGCTCAACCGCGGCAAGGAGTCGATCGCCGTCGACCTCAAGAGCGCCGAGGGGCGCGCGGTCGTCCGGCGCCTGGTGGAACGTGCCGACGTCTTCGTGCAGAACCTCGCCCCCGGCGCGGCGGAGCGGCTGGGTCTCGGCGCCGGCGAGCTCCGATCGGCCCGGCCCGAGCTGGTGGTGGTGAACCTCTCCGGGTACGGCACCGGCGGACCGATGGAGCAACGCAAGGCCTACGACATGCTCGTCCAGGCCGAGGCCGGACTCATCTCGATCACGGGCACGCCCGAGGCCCCGGTCAAGACCGGCATCCCCACGGCGGACATCGCCTCCGGCATGTACGCCGCCCAGGCGGTCCTCGCCGCGCTGCTGCGCCGCTGGCGCACGGGGGAGGGGGCCACCGTCGAGGTGTCCATGCTCGAGGCCACGGTCGAGTGGATGGGCCATGCCCTGTACACGCAGATGCACACCGGCAGCCAGCCTCCGCGGATGGGGCTGAGCCACAGCTCGATCGCGCCGTACGACGCGTTCCCCACGCGGGACGGCCAGGTGCTGATCGGCGTCCAGAACGACAGCGGCTGGCGCACGCTGGTCACCGAGGTGCTCGGCATCCCCGAGCTCGCCGACGACCCGCGCTTCGCCACCAACGTGCAGCGGGTGCGGCACCGCGCCGAGTGCGACGCGCTCGTGGCGGCCCGCACGGCCCAGTGGACCACCGCGGACCTGGACGTCCGGCTGGCCGCGGCCGGCATCCCCGCCGCCCAGGTCAAGGAGCTCGACCAGGTCGTGCAGCACCCACAGCTGCGAGCCCGCGACCGATGGCGGCCGGTCGGCACCGAGCACGCGCCGGTCGAGGCACTCCTGCCCCCCGCGACGTTCACCGACGTCGAGGCACGGATGGGCGACGTCCCCGCCCTCGGGCAGCACACCCACGCCCTCCTCGTGGAGTCCGGCATGGACCCCGCCACCGCCGACGACGCCATCAGCCGCGGCGTCGCCCTGCAGGCCGAGCACTGCCGAACCGCCCCGGCGCTCTGACCGCCTACCACCACCGAGAGGACCACCATGCTGACCGGACGCACCGCTGTGATCACCGGAGCCGCCCAGGGCATCGGGCTGGCGATCGCCCGCACCTTCGCCGCCAACGGGGCCCGGATCGTCATCGGCGACCTCGACGAGGCCAGGGCCAAGGAAGCCGCGGCAGCGCTGGACGGCGATGCGATCGGCGTCCGCTGCGACGTCACCGCCTCCGACGACGTGGCGCGGCTCCTCGCCGCGGCCACGGACTCGTTCGGATCGCTCGACGTCATGGTCAACAACGCCGGCATCACCCGCGACGCCACCATGCGGAAGATGACCGAGGAGCAGTTCGACCAGGTGATCGACGTGCACCTGCGCGGCTGCTGGAACGGGACGCGGTTGGCCGCCGGGGTCATGCGCGAGTCCGGCGGCGGCTCGATCATCAACCTGTCCTCGATCTCGGGGAAGGTCGGCTTCGTCGGGCAGACCAACTACTCCGCGGCCAAGGCCGGAATCGTCGGCCTCTCCAAGGCGGCCGCCAAGGAGGTGGCGCACCTCGGCGTCCGGGTCAACGTCATCCAGCCCGGGCTCATCCGGACGGCCATGACCGAGGCGATGCCGCAGAAGGCATGGGACCAGAAGATGGCGGAGATCCCGATGCAGCGGGCCGGTGAGCCCGAGGAGGTCGCCTCGGTCGCCCTCTTCTACGCCTCGGACCTGTCGTCCTACATGACCGGCACGGTCGCCGAGGTGACCGGGGGCCGGTACATGTGAGCGCCGCTCGCCGGGTCCGCCGCCCACCGGCGCCTGCCGTCGACGACGGCACCCGTCCACCTGCACCACCCGTCGGCGCTCGTGCGCCGATCTCCCGAGAGGACGACGACCAATGAGCGCCAGCGACACCATCCCGGCCCACACCCCGGTAGCACTCCGGGAGGGACGCCCGGAAGCCGCGTCGCTCCCGCCGGCCGCGGCCGGCGATCCGTACGAGCTCGAGGGCGACCTGTCCGACGACGACCGCGCCATTGCCGCGCGGGTGCGCGGGTTCGTCGAGACCGAGGTCCTGCCCTGCATCAACGACCACTGGGAGAAGGCCGAGTTCCCCGAGCACGTTCTCGCTCCGCTGGCCCGGACCGGGATCGTCGGCACCTCGGCGGAGGGATACGGCTGCCCCGGCCTCACGCGGCTGCAGACCGGGCTCGTGGCCTACGAGCTCTCCCGGGGCGACGGCAGCATCAACACCCTCAACGCCGTCCAGTCGGGGTTGGTCATCGGCACGATCGACCGCCTGGGCGACGAGGAGCAGAAGGAGCGCTGGCTGCCCCGCCTCGCCACGCTCGACGCGTTGGGCGCGTTCGGCCTCACCGAACCCGACCACGGCTCCGACTCGGTCAAGCTGGAGACCAGGGCCCGCCGCGACGGCGACGACTACGTCCTCGACGGAGCCAAGCGCTGGATCGGCCTGGGTCACCTCGCCGACGTGGTCATCATCTGGGCGCGCGACGAGGCCGACGGCCACGTCAAGGCGTTCGTCGTCGAGAAGGACGGCGAGGGCAACCACCCGACCGGCTACACGGCCGAGCCGATCAAGCACAAGATCGGCAAGCGGGCGATCGACCAGGCCCACATCACCCTCGATGCGGTGCGCGTGCCGGTAGCGAACAGGCTGGCCGCGTCGCGGTCGTTCCGCGACGCCTCGCAGGTCCTCGCCTCCACCCGGACCACCGTGGCCTGGGAGGCGCTCGGGCATGCCGCGGCGGCGTACGAGGCAGCGGTCGCCTACACCCAGGAGCGACACTCGTTCGGCCGGCCCGTGGCCTCCTACCAGCTGGTGCAGAACAGGCTGGCCACGATGCTCGCCGACCTCACCGCGATGCGGCTGATCTGCCTGCGCACCGCCGTCCTGCACGACCGCGGCCGGCTGACCGGCGAGCAGGCGTCGCTGGCGAAGATGTTCTGCGCGGACCGGGGGCGCGCGATCTGCCGCGACTCCCGCGACCTGCTCGGCGGCAACGGACTGCTGCTGGAGCGCCACGTCGCCCGCCACCTGACGGACATGGAGGTGGTGCACACCTACGAGGGCACCGACTTCATGCAGTCGCTGATCCTGGGCCGCTCCATCACCGGCATCCCGGCCTTCTCGTGACCGCCCCGTCACCCCCCTTCCGTCCCGCGAGGACCGACGGGGGGTGACGACGAAGGGTCAGCCGGCGGTGGGCTGCGCTGCCGCGGGCAGCAGCGCGTCCTCGTCGATGCCCAGGGCCCGCAGCTTGCGGTACAGGGTGGTGCGACCGATGCCGAGGAGGCCCGCCGCTGCCGACCGGTTGCCGTCGGCCTGACGGAGTGCCGCGACGATCTCGGTCCGCTCGGCCGACTCGATCCGCGTCAACGTCCGCCGGTTCGCCGCGTCCCACATGCGCTCGGGAAGGTGGTAGGGGCTGACGGGCCGGCCGGGGAACTCCCGGGCGAGGTCCTCGAGCAGGCTCCGGAGCTCCGTCACGTTGCCGGGCCAGTCCCACCTCAGCAGGACCTGCATGGTCGCCGCGGACAGGACCGGGCGGCGCGCGGTGTCCATCCGCTTCAGGAGCGCGTCGACCAGCCCCGGGATCTCCCGCCCCCGGCTCGCCAGCGGGGGGAGTTCGGCGCCGGGGGCGACGTGCGAGAGCGCGCCCAGCGTCGCGGCGGAACACCGGCTCATGTCGGCGGTGACCACCAGTCGCGCCTGCGGCCGGCGGTTCGCGGTCGAGGCGCTCGAGTCGTCGGGAGCGGCGGCACGGGGAACCGCCTCGCTGAGGGCCTTGACGGTATTGACCTGGCTCACGGGCAGGTCCTCGAGCCGCCGGAGCAGGACTGCGCGGTTCGAGTCCAGGGCCTCCTTCGCCTCGCGTCGCCACGACGGGTGGGTCTCGAGGTCACCCGCGTCCAGCACCAGGGGCTCGGGATGGCCGGTCGAGCGCAGCCACGCCAGGGCGACGTGCCGCTTGCCCGAACCGCTCGGGCCGGTGACCGACAGCGCGGCCGTGCTCCGGGCGGCTGCGCGCTGCAGTTGGACGACGAACGGGTCGTCGCTGAGGGGGAGCGCGGCCAGGCGTGGCCGGGTCACGGTGGGACGCCGGCGGTGCAGGATCTCGACGGCGAAGGCCGTCTCGTCGCCGAGGTCGTCGAGCCGGTGGGCAAGGACCTGCGCCTGCAACGTCTGGAGGTCCAGATCCAGGACGCACGGCCCTCGGGACCAGTCCTGGGAGACCAGCGAGTCCCAGAGGCGTGCATGGCTCTCGACGTTGAGGAACGACAGCCCGGTGACGTTGGTCATCACGGTGTCGCTGTTGAGCACGATCACCGGGCCCTTGTCGCGGTGCCGTCGGTAGCTGCGCCCGAGGGCGACCTCGCGCCGCCCGACGGTCGCGCTCAGGTTGTCCACGATCTGCCGGGCGCCCTCGCGGGCCATCGCCAGCATCATCGTCTCCGCTGCATCCGCCGGTGCGGCCAGGGACAGCGAGCCCACGAGGCGACCCGTGACGGGGTGCCGGATGCCTGCACCCGCACAGGCGAGGTCCTCCAGTGCCTGGTTGTAGTGCTCCGGGCCGCGCACGAAGACCGCGCCCGCCTCCCGGATGGCGGTACCGAGCCCGTTCGTGCCGATGCTCTCCTCGGAGAAGTCGAAGCCCTCGGCGGCGCACGCGTTGTCGAACCGCACCTGTTCACTGCGGCCGGTGACCCGGCGGCCGACGATCTGGCCCGTCCTGTCGGCCAGGAAGATCGCGGTACCCATGTCCTGCAGCATCGCCGCCAGGCGGTCGAGCACCGGCCGCGCGGCCCGGCTCACCTCACTGTCGGCGTCGAACTCGTTGACGTAGTGGAACGAGCCCGGCTCACGGGTCGCTCCGGCGCTGATGGAGCGCCGCCAGCTGCGGTCGATCTCCCCGGGCAGCCAGTCGAGGTGCGGCTCCCCGCTCAGCACGAGGCCGTGCGAGATCAGCGTCTCCTTCGCGGACCGGACCGCGTCGGCTTCCGCGAGCCTGCGGCGCGGAACGCTCGACGCCGCCTCGGACGGGTCGCTCGGCATCTGTCCAGTATGTAACGGCCGTCACGCGACTCATAGATGACAGCCGAGACCTAGTCGGTCTCGGATCGATACCCGCGCCGTATGGATCGTCGCGCTGGACCCCGCGCCGCTGTCGTCCGCGCTCCAGGCCCTGTTCCAAAACGGAACACGTCGGCTGCCCAGCGCAGACCTAGTGTCGCTCATCACAGCAGCACGGGAGACGCGGCAGGCCACCGGAGCCGCCGGGACAGCGCTCCAGCCCCGCATCGCCAAGCGGTCCATCGCCTGAGGGCGATCCCCCGATGCCTGAACGCCATCCGCCCGACCGATCCCCGGAGGAACCA
Source organism: Geodermatophilus sabuli (assembly GCF_900215145.1). Classification (GTDB taxonomy): domain Bacteria; phylum Actinomycetota; class Actinomycetes; order Mycobacteriales; family Geodermatophilaceae; genus Geodermatophilus; species Geodermatophilus sabuli. The sequence continues at coordinate 466,335 of NZ_OBDO01000001.1, forward strand.
TGACCCCCCTGAGCACCCCCGGCGCCACCATCCCCCGCGGCTCCCACGTGGACTACGACGCCATCGTCATCGGCGCCGGCTTCGGCGGCATCTACATGCTGCACAAGCTGCGCAACGAGCTCGGCCTCACCGTCCGGGCCTACGACCGCGCGAGCGGCGTCGGCGGCACGTGGCACTGGAACCGCTACCCCGGGGCCCTCTCGGACACCGAGGGGTTCGTCTACCGCTACTCCTTCGACCGGGAGCTGCTGCAGGACTACGACTGGTCGACCCGCTACCTCAAGCAGACCGACATCCTGGCCTACCTCGAGCACGTCGTGGACCGCTTCGACCTGGCCCGGGACATCCAGCTCGACACGGGCATCACCGCAGCGGTCTTCGACGAGGACACCAACTCCTGGACCGTCACCACCGACCGCGGCGAGACCGTCACCGCGACCTACGTCGTCACCGCGCTCGGCCTGCTCTCCAAGATCAACATGCCGGACATCCCCGGCATCGACACCTTCGCCGGCGAGATCATCCACACCGGTGCCTGGCCGGAGGAGCACGACCTCCGTGGCAAGAGGGTCGGGGTGATCGGGAACGGCTCGACCGGCCAGCAGGTCATCTCGGCCATCGCCCCCGAGGCCGAGCACCTGACCGTCTTCATGCGCACCCCGCAGTACAGCGTGCCCGCCGGTGACCGGGCGATGAGCCCGGAGGAGGTGTCCGCGATCAAGCGGGACTACGACTCCATCTGGGACCAGGTGCGCAACTCGGTGGTGGCCTTCGGGTTCGAGGAGAGCACCGTCCCCGCGATGAGCGTCTCCGAGGAGGAGCGGCAGCGCGTGTTCCAGGAGAACTGGGACATCGGCGGGGGGTTCCGCTTCATGTTCGGCACGTTCTGCGACATCGCCACCGACCCGGCCGCCAACGAGGCCGCCGCCTCCTTCATCCGGTCCAAGATCTCGGAGATCGTCGAGGACCCGGAGAAGGCCCGCATCCTGACGCCGACCGACCTCTACGCCCGCCGTCCCCTGTGCGCGAACCACTACTACGAGACGTTCAACCGCGACAACGTCTCGGTGGCGGACATCAAGGCGCACCCCATCGTCGAGATCACCCCTGACGGACTGCGGACCGCCGACGGCCGGACCCACGAGCTGGACGTGCTCGTCCTGGCCACCGGCTTCGACGCCGTGGACGGCAACTACCTCGCCATGGACCTGCGCGGCCGCGGGGGACGGTCGATCAACGAGGCGTGGGCGGAGGGCCCCGCGAGCTACCTCGGGACCAGCACCGCCGGCTTCCCGAACCTGTTCATGATCCTGGGTCCCAACGGCCCCTTCACCAACCTGCCGCCGAGCATCGAGACCCAGGTGGAGTGGATCGGCACGCTCGTCGCGGAGGCACAGGAGCGGGGGACCGCCGTCGAGGCGTCCACCGAGGCCGAGCGGGCGTGGACCGAGACCTGCCGCACCATCGCCGACATGACCCTCTTCCCGAGGGTCGACTCCTGGATCTTCGGAGCCAACATCCCCGGCAAGACCCAGACGGTCATGTTCTACATGGGCGGGCTCGCCAACTACCGCGCCCAGCTCGCCGAGGTCGCGGACGACGGTTTCCGCGGGTTCGAGTTCACCGAGGTGCCCGTCGAGGCAGCGGCCTGACCCGGCCGCGGCGCAGCCCGCGCCGTACGCCCTCCCCAACACGTCGACCACCGCACCGTCCCGAATGAGGTATCCCATGCGCGCATTCGCAGTCCCCGAGGGCAGCACGGCCCTGTCCGAGATGGAGTTCCCCACCCCGACACCCCAGGGCACGGAGGTGCTGCTGCGCGTCTCCCGCTCTGGGGTCTGTCACACCGACACCCACCTCCGGGCCGGCTACTACGACCTCGGACGGCGCGGGAAGCTCCGGCTGACCGACCGGGGTGTGCCCTATCCGCTGACCATGGGCCACGAGGTGGTCGGGGTCGTCGAGGCGGCAGGTCCGGACGTCGAGGGCGTGGCGCTCGGCAGCACCCGGCTGGTCTACCCCTGGATCGGGTGCGGCGAGTGCGCCGCCTGTCTCGCCGGGCGCGAGAACGCGTGCCCGGCCGGGCGCAACCTCGGAGTCGCGCGCCCTGGCGGGTACGCCGACCGCATCCTGGTCCCGCACCCCCGGTACCTGCTCGACATCGGGGACCTCGACCCCGACTGGGCCGCCACAATGGCCTGTTCGGGCCTCACCGCCTACGGCGCCGTCTCGAAGGTCCTGCCGCTCCCGCCCGACTCCCCGGTCGTGGTCATCGGCGTCGGGGGCGTCGGCCTGACGGCGGTCGCCACGCTGCACGCGCTGGGCCACCGCGCGGTCTGCGCCGTGGACCGCGAGGAGGGCAACCTGGCGGTGGCCCGGGGGCTGGGCGCCTCGACGTCCGTGGCCGTCACGGGCGACGACCTGGCCGGTGACGTGCGCAAGGCGGTCGGGGCGCCTGTGGTTGCCGTCATTGACTTCGTCAACAACGAGCAGACGGCCTCAGCCGCCTTCGAGGTGCTCGCCAAGGGCGGGACCATGGTCCAGGTCGGCCTCTTCGGCGGCGAGCTGACGATCCCGACGGCGCTCCTCGCGCTGAAGATGGTCACGGTCCAGGGCAGCTTCGTCGGCACGCTGTCTGAGCTGCACGAGGTGCTGGAGCTGGCCGAGCAGGGCCGCATCCCGCGCATCCCGGTCATCGCCGGGGAGCTGGATCTCGAGGGCGTCACCGATTCCCTCGACCGGCTGGCGGCCGGGGGAGTGGCCGGCCGCATCGTGCTGAGCAGCGCGTGAGCCCAGCCGCCACCCCCGGCCGCCGGCAGCTGATCGCACCAGCCGGGCTCCACGGCCTCGACGCCACCACGCCGGCTCCGGCGCAAGCGCCGACTGACTTCCCTGCACCCCCACCGAGCGCCATGCTCTTCGCACGGCGCAGCTCGAAGGAGAAATCCGCGATGACTGCAACCACAGCCACCGAGCACGACGCACGACGCAGGCGAACGGTGGTGTGGGTCGTCTCCCTCGCCACCGTCGGCCTGATCTTCGACGGCTACGACCTGGTCGTGTACGGCGTGGTGCTGCCGATCTTCCTGGACGACCCCGATCAGATCGGGCAGGTGACGCCCGCTCTGGGGGGGACCCTGGGCAGCTATGCCCTGCTGGGGATGTTGGTCGGCGCCCTGATCGCCGGAGCCGTCGGCGACATCGTCGGCCGCCGCAGGGTCATGCTCACCGCCTACGCGTGGTTCTCCATCGGCATGCTGGTCACCGCGCTGACGAGCAGCACCGCGATGTTCGGCCTGTGGCGATTCCTCACCGGCCTCGGCATCGGCGCGCTGATCGCCACCACCGGCGCCCTGGTCGCCGAGTTCGCCCCTCCCGGCAAGAAGAACCTCTGCAACGCCATCACCTACTCGGGCGTCCCGCTGGGGAGTCTGCTGGGTGCCTTCATCGCCATCCTCTTGCTGGATCTCATCGGCTGGCGCGGGATGTTCATGATCGGCGCGCTGCCGATCCTCACCCTGCTGCCGTTGGCGTTCCTGAAGATGCCCGAGTCCGTGTCGTGGCTGGTCGCCCGGGGGCGGGTCGAGGAGGCCCGGGAGGTCTCCGAGCGGACCGGCATGCCGATGCCGGTCAGCGTCCCCGCGGCGGCGTCCGCGGAACGGGCCGGTTTCGCCGGCTTGTTCAGTCGCACGTTCTGGTTCGCGACCGTGCTGACGGGGATCCTCAGCGCTCTCGCGCAGTTCCTCAACTACTACCTCAACACGTGGTTGCCGGCCCTGATGGAACGGTCGGGGTTCAACGCCAAGGGCTCGCTGGCCTTCCTGCTCGTGTTGAGCGGCGGCGCGATCGTGGGGGCGCTGACCGGGTCCCGGTTCGCCGACCGGTTCGGGCCGAAGCTCGTCATCGCGGCCTCCTTCCTGATCGGGGCCGTCTCCATCGTCCTGCTGACGTTCGACCTGCCGTTGGCCGTGCGCCTGGCCTTCGTCGCCGTCGTCGGCCTCGGCACCACCGGGACGTCGATCATGATCTACGGGTTGGTGGCCAACCACTTCCCCACGAAGATGCGGGGCGCCTCGGTGGCCTGGGCTGCGGGGTTCGGCCGGCTGGGCGGTACCAGCGGCCCCCTGCTGGGCGGTCTGCTCCTGGCCGCCGGTCTCTCGGTGAACGGATCGTTCTACGTGCTGGGCGGCCTGGCGCTCCTGGGCGCCGTCCTGACGCTGATGGTCCCGCGCGCCCACCGTGCGGCCGACCTCCACCCCGTCCCCGTCGAGCCCGCGGTCCCGGTCGCCACCGGAGTCTCGAAGGCCACCTAGGACCGGTCCCGGGACCGCGACGGCGACGACCCGGGTCGACAACCGTCGAGAGCGTGGTGATGACCGTGTACGACCGGATACTCGCAGCCATCGATGTGTCGCCGGGCTCGCCCGACGACTTCCTGGACCGGACGAGCCGGTTCGCGAAGATGACCGGTGGGACGGTCCACCTCCTCCACGTCGCGCGCGGCCACGTGGTCGTCCAGGACATCACCGCCGGGTCGGGGCTCGGCGTCCTCGAGGGCGATGACGACGTGGCCACCGGAGAGCACACGATGGTGCAGGGCGCCGTCGACCGGCTCGCCGCAGCGGGGGTCGCCGTGCACGGGGAGTTCGTCAACGCCACCGAGCACGACATCGCGGCCGTCATCCTCCAGCGAGCGGAGGAGCTGGACGCCGATCTGATCGTCCTCGGTCACCCGCACCACCGTGGGTCGACGGTGGCCGAGCAGGTGATCCGGGGGCATCCGGCCCGCTCCGTCCTGCTGGTGCCCTGACCGTGGACGTCTCCGGCGCGGTGGACGACAGCCGTGCCGCAGCGCTCCACATCGTGTCACCAGGCGCTCCCGGGAGGACCCGGACGGGGAACTGCGGCATCGATGCCGGGGAGTCCCGGACTGTTCCACATCGGAACACCTCGGCACTCGGACCTCCTCCTACGTTGATGACACGTGGCCGCCATCACAGGGAGCGGTCCCCGCAGGGCAGCCGATCGCGGCCGCGCCGCCACCATCCCGGTCCAGAACCGGTCCGGGACCACACCGAAGGGCGACCCCATGACCACCGACACCTCCGCAGGCGCCACCACTGACCCGACCGGTGCCGAGGGCCAGGACAGGCTCCGCGACCTGTACGCCGACTGGTCCCAGATCATCGCGACCACGCCGGACCTGTCCATGCGCCTGTTCCGCGCCATCTTCGATGAGTGGCACCAGCCGACCGTCGAGCCGGAGGGCGTGACCTACCGCGAGGACACCGTCGGCGGCGTGCCGGGCATCTGGTGCCTGCCGGTGGGTGCGGACGAGTCCCAGGTCCTGCTGTACAGCCACGGCGGTGGCTTCGCGGTCGGCTCGGCCGCCAGCCACCGCAAGCTGGCCGCCCACGTGGCCAAGACCCTGGGCGCCGTCAGCTTCGTGCTGGACTACCGCCGCGCCCCCGAGCACCCGCACCCGGCGCAGGTCGAGGACGGCGTGGCCGTGTTCGACGCGCTGGTCGCGTCGGGCATCGAGCCGAGGAACATCACCACGATCGGCGACTCGGCGGGCGGCAACCTGGCCATCGCCATCCCGCTGGCCCTCCAGCAGCAGGGGAAGCCGACCCCCGGCCAGGTCATCGCCTTCTCCCCGTGGGTCGACATGGAGAACAAGGGGGAGACCCTCACCAGCAACAACGACACCGACGCCCTGATCACCCGCGAGCTGCTCGAGGGCATGATCGCCGGGGTGCTCGGTGAGCGCGTGGCCCCCACGACTCCGCTGGCCAACCCCCTCTACGCCGACTTCACCGGCTTCCCCCGGCTGTACATGAACGCCGGCAGCGCGGAGGCCCTGATGGACAACGCCCACCGCATTGAAGAGCGCGCCAAGGCCGCCGGTGTGGACGTCACCCTGTCCATCGGCGAGGGCCAGCAGCACGTCTTCCCGTTCCTGGCCGGCCGGTCGACGGTCGTGGACCAGGAGCTGTCCCGCATCAGCGACTGGTACCGCCAGGGCCGCTGACCGTCCGGTGCCGCGCGGCGGATCACTCGATCGCGCGGCCCCGCCTTCTCGACCAGCACGTCGTCCTCCCATGACCAAGGAGTCCAGATGACCGCACCGCTGCACCCCCAGAGCCAGCTCCACCCGCAGACCGTGGACGCCATCGTGATCGGTGCCGGCTTCGGTGGCATCTACGCCGTCCACAAGTTCGCCAACGAGCTCGGCCTGTCCGTGATCGGCTTCGACAAGGCCGACGGTCCGGGCGGCACGTGGACCTGGAACCGCTATCCCGGTGCCCTCTCCGACACGGAGAGCCACCTGTACCGGTACTCCTTCGACAGGGACCTGTTGCAGGACGGCACCTGGAAGCACACCTACATCACCCAACCCGAGATCCTCGAGTACCTCGAGGGCGTCGTTGACCGCTTCGACCTGCGCCGTCACTTCCGGTTCGGCGCCAAGAACGAGGTCACCACCGCCGTCTACCTCGACCGGGAGGGCCTGTGGGAGGTGACCACGGAGGCCGGCGACGTGTTCCGTGCCAAGTACGTGGTCAACGCGGTGGGCCTGCTCTCGGCCATCAACTTCCCGAAGCTGCCCGGCCTGCACACGTTCGAGGGCGACGTCCTCCACACCGGCGCCTGGCCCGAGGGCAAGGACATGACCGGCAAGCGCGTGGGCGTCATCGGCACCGGCTCCACCGGTGAGCAGGTCGTCACCGAGCTGGCGCCGAAGGTCGAGCACCTGACGGTCTTCGTGCGCACCCCGCAGTACTCCGTGCCGGTGGGCAAGCGGCCGGTGACGCAGGAGGAGATCGACGCGATCAAGGCCGACTACGACCAGATCTGGGAGCAGGTCAAGAACTCCGCCGTGGCCTTCGGCTTCGAGGAGAGCACCGTCCCCGCCATGAGCGTCTCCGAGGAGGAGCGCAACCGCGTCTACGAGGAGGCCTGGCAGAAGGGCGGCGGCTTCCGGTTCATGTTCGCCACCTTCGGGGACATCGCCACGGACGAGGCGGCCAACGAGACCGCCGCCGCCTTCATCCGCGCCAAGGTCAGCGAGATCATCAAGGACCCGGAGAAGGCTCGCAAGCTGATGCCGACGGGGCTCTACGCCCGCCGCCCGCTTTGCGACAACGGCTTCTACGAGGCCTTCAACCAGCCGAACGTGGACGTCGTCGCCATCAAGGAGAACCCGATCCGGGTGATCACCGAGTCGGGCGTGGTGACCGAGGACGACCAGCTGCACGAGCTGGACGCGCTGATCTTCGCCACCGGGTTCGACGCCGTGGACGGCAACTACCGGCGCATGGACATCCGGGGCCGCGACGGTCTGTACCTCAACGACCACTGGGGCGGCCAGCCGAACAGCTACCTGGGCATGGCCACCGCCAAGTTCCCCAACTGGTTCATGGTGCTGGGCCCCAACGGCCCCTTCACCAACCTGCCGCCGAGCATCGAGACCCAGGTGGAGTGGATCAGCGATGCGGTCAAGTACTGCGAGGACAACGGCGTTCAGGCGATCGAGCCCGCCGAGCAGACCGTGTCCGACTGGACCGACACCTGCACGGAGATCGCCAACATGACCCTCTTCACCAAGATCGACTCGTGGATCTTCGGCGCGAACATCCCGGGCAAGAAGCCGTCCGTCCTGTTCTACCTGGGCGGGCTGGGCAACTACCGCACGATCCTCGACGACGTCGCGAAGAGCGGCTATCGCGGCTTCGAGCTGACCACGGCCAAGGAGCCGGTCTCGGCCTGACCGCCCGCCGCGCTGTCGCAAGGGGCGCCATCAGACCGGTGGCGCCCCTCATCTCCTGCAGAAGGACGTTCATGGGTCTCTACACCACCACCAACCCCGCCACCGGCGAGACGCTCGCGACGTACGAGGAGATCTCGGACGCCGAGCTGCAGGACCTGATCGCCCGCAGCGACGCCGCCTACCGGTCCTGGCGCACCACCTCACCGGACGAGCGGCGTGCGGTGCTGAGCCGAGCCGCGGAGATCCACCGGGAGCGCTCCGAGGAGCTCGCCGCCCTGCTGACCCTGGAGATGGGCAAGCCGGCCGCCCAGGCCCAGGGTGAGGTGGCGCTGGTCGCCTCGATCTACCAGTACTACGCCGACCACGTCGAGGAGTTCCTGGCCGACGAGCCCCTGGAGATCTCGGGCCCCGGCACGGCCGTGGTCCGCACCGAGCCGATCGGCCCGCTCGTGGGCGTCATGCCGTGGAACTACCCCTACTACCAGGTGGCCCGCTTCGCCGCCCCCAACATCGCCCTGGGCAACACCGTCATCCTCAAGCACGCCCGCAACTGCCCCCAGTCGGCTCTGGTCGTCGAGCGGGTGCTGACCGAGGCCGGGCTCCCGGACGGGGTGTATCTCAACGCGTTCATCTCCTCCGCCCAGGTGGCCGACGCCATCGCCGACCCGCGGGTCCAGGGTGTCTCCCTGACCGGCTCGGAGAAGGCCGGTGCCGCGGTCGCAGAGGTGGCCGGGCGGAACCTGAAGAAGTGCGTGTTGGAGCTCGGCGGATCGGATCCCGTGATCGTGCTGGACGACGCCGACATCGACGCCGCCGCGGCGGCCGCCGCCACCGGCCGGCTCGCCAACGGGGGCCAGGCCTGCACCGCGTCGAAGCGCTTCCTGGTCCAGGCCGGGGTGTACGACGAGTTCGTCCGCCGGCTGGTTGACCAGATGGCCGGCTGGACCCCCGACGATCCGACGAGCACGGACACGAAGATGGGGCCGCTCTCGTCGGCATCCGCGGCAGGCGAGCTGGACGAGCTGGTGGAGGACGCCGTCTCCCAGGGCGCGGAGCTGCTGCTGGGCGGCGGACGGACGGGCGAGGAGAGTGCCTTCTACCGGCCCACCCTCCTGGGCGGCGTGACCTCCCGGATGCGCGCCTACAGCGAGGAGCTGTTCGGCCCGGCCGGCGTCGTGTACCGCTTCGACTCCATCGAGGACGCGATCGAGCTGGCCAACGACTCGCCCTACGGGCTGTCCTCCAGCGTGTTCACCAGCGACGACGAGAAGGCGCAGCAGATCGCCGAGTCCCTGGAGACCGGCATGGTGTGGATCAACAGCACCAGCAGGAGTGCCCCGGACCTGCCCTTCGGCGGCGTCAAGCGCTCGGGCTTCGGCCGGGAGCTGGCCCGGTTCGGCTTCAACGAGTTCGCCAACAAGAAGCTCGTCAGAAACGCTCGGGCGGGGTCATGACTCGCCCTGTGGAGGACGCGATCGCGCCGTCCTCGCCGCCTGACCGGGATCCGGCCCTCATCGGTGGAAGAAGGACAGCATGACCCAGGACGACGCCCAGAACATCGATCGTTTCCAGCGCGGCATGGACCGCATGATGGAACTGGTCTCCACCGAGCAGTCCGGCACCTTCGACCACGCGAAGCTCGTCGAGTCCTACAGGGACCTGGACCCGGAGCTGTCGGACTACATCGTGTCGTTCGCCTTCGGCGACATCTACTCCCGCACGAGCCTGACCCAGCAGGAACAGACGATGGTGACCATCGCCACCCTGACGGGCCTGGGTATCGAACCGCAGCTGAAACTGCACATCAACGTCGGTTTCAACGTGGGGCTGACCAGGGAGAAGATCATCGGCACCCTGATCCACTGCATCCCCTACGTCGGCTTCCCCCGTGTCCTCAACGCCCTGAGTCTCCTCAAGGAGGTCATGGCAGAGAGGAACGCGGACGCCGGCGCGGACTGAGCCACTGCCTGCCTGCTGCCCGATGGGCACGCGCGGCCACACCTGCTTCTCGAGCTTCTCGATCCGGGGAGGAACCCCAAGTGCATCTGGCAATAGGACTCGGTCCCATCGGCGGGAACATCGGTGCGCACCTCGCCGAGCTCGGGAGGCGCGTTCATGGCTACGACCTCAACGCGGATCGCGTCCGCGAGTGGTCAGCGGAGACCGACTCGCCGGCCGGCGACGACCTGGCAGCCGTCGACTGGCCGGCCGTGGAGAGCGTCCACGTCGCCGTGCGGACGGCGGATCAGGTCTCCTCCGCATTCGGGTCGCTCCAGCACCACGCAGCGCAACCATTGACCGTCTTCGTCCACACCACGCTGGCACCGGGAGATGCCCGGAGGGTCCTCTCCTCCGCTCCCGACTCCTGGCGCGTGTTCGAGGCGCCGGTGTCCGGCGGCCCCCAGGGCGCACGTCAGGGGACGATGACCATCTTCCTCGCCGGACCGGCTCCGACGGATACGGAGGAGAGCCTCCTCGCCGACACCTCGGGTCGCGTGTTCCGCATGCAGTCCTACGGTCAGCCGGCTCTGGTGAAACTCCTCAACAACGCCCTGGCCACATACAACCTGACCGCCACCGCCCGGATGCTCAACCTGGCGGCGGAGCTCGGAGTGCCTGCCAAGGACTTCTTCGAGGTGATCGGCGTGTCCACCGGACAGAGCTGGATGAGCGACAACTTGATCGACGTCCAGTACGACCTGCTGCTCAAGGACGTCGGTCTGCTCCGGGGTGAGATCCCATCGCTGCCCACCGGAGACCTGGACGACGACGTCGAGCAGGCGGTCCTCCGGGCCCGGGAGCTGCTCGGCACAGGCCCCGACCCGGCCTGATCCCGCAGGGGCGGTGCCCCCCCGACACCACAGCCGATCGGCGGGTCGACCCATCTCCGGCGTCGTCCCCGCTCTGGAGGTCCCATGCTCATCGCAGTGCTCAAGGAGGCGCGCCCGGGCGAGACCCGGGTCGCCGCGACGCCTACGACGGTGGCGCAGCTGCTGAAACTCGGCTACGAGGTCGTCGTCGAGCCCGCGGCCGGTGAGGCGTCGAGCTTCTCGGACGAGGCCTACGTCGCGGCCGGCGCCAAGGTCGCGGACTGGTCCGACGGGGATGTCGTGTTCGGCGTGAACGCTCCCTCGGCCGAGCAGCTGGACCGGCTCAAGCCGGGGGCGACCCTGGTGAGCCTGCTGGCGCCTGGTCTGACCCCCGACCTGGTGGCGGACCTGGCGCGGAGGCCGATCACCGCGATGGCGATGGACGCGGTCCCGCGGATCTCGCGGGCCCAGTCGTTGGACGTGCTGTCCTCGATGGCCAACATCGCCGGGTACCGGGCCGTGGTGGAAGCGGCGCACGTCTTCGGTCGCTTCTTCACCGGTCAGGTGACGGCAGCCGGCAAGGTTCCCCCGGCCAAGGTGCTGGTCGCAGGGGCGGGGGTCGCCGGCCTGTCCGCCATCGGGGCTGCCGGGAGCCTGGGCGCCGTCGTGCGAGCCACCGATCCCCGGCCGGAGGTCGCCGACCAGGTGAGGTCCCTGGGCGGTGAGTACCTGTCGATCGAATCGCCCGAGGTCGAGGTCTCGGCGACGGGCTACGCCAAGGAGATGGGCGAGGACTACAAGGCCCGCGAGGTGCAGCTGTACGCCGCACAGTGTGCGGACGTCGACATCGTGATCACCACCGCGCTGATCCCCGGGCGCCCCGCACCGCGGCTCGTCACCGCCGACATGGTGGCGTCGATGAAGTCGGGCAGCGTGATCGTCGACATGGCCGCGCAGAACGGCGGCAACGTGGAGGGCACCGTCAAGGACCAGGCGGTGCGCACCGCCAACGGGGTCACGATCATCGGCTACACCGACCTGGCCGGCCGGCTCCCGGCGCAGGCCTCGCAGCTCTACGGCACGAACCTCGTGAACCTGATGAAGCTGATGACGCCGGAGAAGGACGGCCGCCTGGTGCTGGACTTCGACGACGTCGTCCAGCGGTCGATGACCGTGGTGCGCAACGGCGAGCTGACGTGGCCCCCGCCACCGGTCCAGGTGTCGGCAGCGCCTCCTGCCGCGGCGGCCGCTGCCCCGCCGGTGACGTCGCATGCGAAGCAGCCGGTGTCGCCCCAGCGCCGGTACGCGGTCGTGGGCGTGGCTGCCGCAGTGCTGTTCGTGCTGGCGGCCCTGTCGCCGCAGGCGCTGCTGGGCCACCTGACGGTCTTCGTGCTCGCGATCGTCATCGGCTACTACGTCATCGGGCACGTGCACCATGCCCTGCACACGCCACTGATGTCCGTGACGAACGCGATCTCCGGGATCATCGTGGTGGGAGCGCTCCTCCAGATCGGTCAGGGCGGGTCCAACAGCGCGCTGATCACCGGTCTGGCCACGGTCGCAGTCCTCGTCGCCAGCATCAACGTCTTCGGTGGCTTCGCGGTCACCCGTCGCATGCTCGCGATGTTCTCGAGAAGCTGAGAGGCCCACTCATGACCGTGGAGCTCGCCGCGCAGGCGGCGTACGTCGTTGCCGCCCTGCTCTTCATCCTCGCGCTCGCCGGCCTGTCGAAGCACGAGACCGCCAAGGCCGGCAACACCTTCGGCATCGCGGGCATGGTCCTCGCACTGGTCGCGACCGTCGCGCTGGCGGTGGACCACGGGATCGACGGCGCTGGGCTGGGGTTCCTGGTCGGCGCGACGGCGGTCGGCGCGGCGATCGGGCTGTGGCGTGCTCGTGTCGTGGAGATGACCGGCATGCCCGAGCTGATCGCCGTTCTGCACTCCTTCGTGGGGCTGGCCGCGGTGCTGGTGGGTTGGAACGGCTACCTCCACGTCGAAGCTGATCCCGACGGCGCCGAGGCGTCGCGCCTCCAGGACATCGAGACGCTGGGGATCCACCACGCCGAGGTGGTCATCGGCGTCTTCATCGGCGCAGTCACCTTCACCGGCTCGATCGTGGCGTTCCTCAAACTCTCGGCGCGGATCAAGTCCAGCCCGCTGATGCTGCCCGGCAAGAACCTGCTCAATCTCGGCGCACTCGTCGCGTTCGCCGTCCTCACCACGTGGTTCGTGATCGATCCCGCACTGTGGTTGCTGGTCGTGGTCACCGTGATCGCGCTGCTCCTCGGGTGGCACCTGGTGGCCTCGATCGGTGGCGGCGACATGCCGGTCGTGGTGTCGATGCTGAACAGCTACTCCGGCTGGGCAGCTGCGGCATCTGGGTTCCTGCTGGAGAACGACCTGCTGATCGTCACCGGCGCACTGGTCGGCTCCTCCGGTGCCTACCTGTCCTACATCATGTGCAAGGCGATGAACCGGTCGTTCATCTCCGTCATCGCCGGCGGCTTCGGTGTCGAAGCCGGCCCCGCCTCGGACGAGGACTACGGCGAACACCGGGAGATCACCGCCGACGGTGTGGTCGACCTCCTGGCCGCCGCCGATTCGGTGATCATCACCCCCGGTTACGGCATGGCCGTCGCGCAGGCGCAGTACGGCGTGGCCGAGCTGACCCGGAAGCTACGGGAACGAGGCGTCAACGTCCGCTTCGGCATCCACCCGGTGGCGGGCCGCCTCCCCGGACACATGAACGTGCTGCTGGCCGAGGCGAAGGTGCCGTACGACATCGTGCTCGAGATGGACGAGATCAACGACGACTTCGACGACACCGCTGTCGTGCTCGTCATCGGCGCCAACGACACCGTCAACCCGGCGGCGACCGAAGACCCGAGTTCACCCATCGCCGGCATGCCGGTCCTCACCGTCTGGAACGCCGACAACGTGATCGTGTTCAAACGCTCCATGGCCTCGGGCTATGCCGGCGTGCAGAACCCGCTCTTCTTCCGCGAGAACGCCGCCATGCTCTTCGGCGACGCCAAGGAACGCGTGGAGGACATCCTCCATGCTCTCTAGCACGTAGGTGTACCGGTCGAGCACTGGAGCTGGCGTCACTGCCCGCGGGGAGGTCCACCAGGTGCCACGCCCGGGCCGGCAGATCGCGGGCTTGCGTCAGCCGCACGAGCCCTGCCCCGTCGGCGTGCGGACGAGGTGCTCCGACCGTGGAGGCAGGGCGCGCTCGGCGACGTCGTAGGCCTCCCGCCACATCGCTGAGGAACTCAACGACGACTCGCCTCCTCGGACACCGGGACGGCGTCACCCACGGTCTGCGGGCCACCCCGGGGAGAGTCCACGGGGGCCGAGCTGCCGAAGGTGCCGGAGGAGAAGCCCATGGCCCTCCCTCGCCGGGCGCACGAGGAACACGACGTCTGGCCGACGCCGTGCACGTCCACACGTCGGGATGACAGCAGCGACGGGAAGAACGACCCGGCCCGCTAGGGGTTGTCCCGGCGTGAGTTCGACAGCACCGCGAAGGCTCGCGCGGTAGTGATCGACTGGTGCTACGGGTTCTTCAAGCACCAGCGCCGACACGGCGCGGCCGGGACCCGTCCCCGACCAACTGTGGAACTGCCCCTCACCCGAGCAGCGGCACAGGGAACCCTCCACGATCTCGGGTGGGATACACCCTCACCAGTGGCCGGCCGACGGTCCGCTGAATTTCACTGAGGAGTCGCGAAGCGGTCGCTCCAGATCGAGAGCAAGGGAGCGCCGGATCCCCGTTGATCTGTGCGGAACGGGGCGACGTCGACTGGGCCGAACACAGAGTTGCGTCGTCTTGACGCACCGGTGACGGCGCCGTGACGGGCGCCGCGGTTGCATGGTCGGACAGAGAAGTCGAGCACACCGGAAGACGTGAGGGTGCACTCTGCTCACGGTCTGACGGTCCAGCCATTCCCAGGAGACGGACATGAGCGACCATCAGTCAGTATCAGGTCCCGACGACGGCGGCACATCGGGTCAGGCTCCCGGCCCCATGCCCGTCAGCGGGCACGAGTCGGTGTCCGGTGGCGCAGGAGCTGCTGAATCGGCTGCCGCCATGGTGGCGGACAGCTTCGAGGGTCAGAGTGGGCTGCTGGAACTGGCTTCGGGTTTCAGCAGGGACGTCAGTGCAGAGTCGACACTGTCGGAGCAGGTACAGATCAGCCCTGCCCTGAGCTCTCTGCCTCCCGCCGAGTCGCTGGCTTTCGAGGAGCCCGAGACGGTATGCGGGAACGATGACCGTGTACGGATCTCGCCGTGTACGAGCATCCCCTGGCGCTGGATCTGTGAGCTCCTCGTCACGTATCCGGACGGCGCTGGAGCGAGGGGTACGGGTTGGTTTCTCGGGCCGCGCACCGTCGGTACTGCCGGGCACGTCGTGTTCAGCAGGGCCAATGGCGGCTGGGCGCGTCAGATCGAGGTGATCCCTGGTATGGACGGCGCAAGTCGCCCGTTCGGCTCCCAGGTCGGGAACTCCTTCCGCAGCACGAATGGCTGGGTGAACAACACCGATCCGGAATACGATTACGGTGCGATCGTGCTGCCCACTGCCGACCTGGGGAACACCGTCGGGTTCTTCGGCTTCGCGGCCCTCTCGGACGCCTCGTACCAGAATCTGTTCGTCAACACCTCCGGTTACCCCGGGGACAAGCCATTCGGTACGCAGTGGTTCAACGCAGGGACCGTGACCCAGGCCACGCAGCGGCGGCTGTCGTACATGATCGACACATTCGGTGGCCAGAGCGGAAGTGCGGTGTGGCGTTTGCTCAACAACCAGCGGCACGTCGTCGGCATCCACGGTTACGGCGGTTGTCCGAACAAGGCGGTGCGCGTCACCGGCGAGGTCTTCAACAACCTGCTGGCGTGGCGGAATGTCTGACCCCGGCTGGAGCACATGCGGTGGACGGTGGGACGTCGGAGATCGACGGTGCGATCATCGCGATCAGAGAGACGTGGCCGCTTCAACTGGTCGTGGAGGCTCCGGGCGGTCGCCATGACGTCGCGCTGTCCGAGGACACGGCACTGACTCGCGCCGGCACTCCGGTGGGGAGCGGGGCCCTCGAGGTCGGGGCGGTCGTACGCGTCGTCGGTCGCCTGTCGGCGCCACACGCGATGGTGGCCTCGCGCGTCGACATCCTGTCGTGAGGCTGCCGTTGACGTGCCGGGAGGAGCGTCCCTGCCGTCGTGTGACCCCCCGGCGCGACCCCGCCCGCGGCGAGGGAAGCCGTGCTCTGCGACGCACCGGATGATGTGGAACCCGTCGGTTGATGCCGCGGGAGCCGGCTGTCGGGGGGCTGCGGTGAGCGCCCCGCCCACCAGTCCGCCGTCGCAGTCGGCTCCCCCCGTCGAGGGCGCGACGGACGCAGCCCTGGGCCCGTTCCGCCGCGCGCGGGTTCGTCACGGCCTGGTGGGCAGCCGTGCCTACGCCCGTGACCAGGAGTTCCTGAACACGCCGGTCGTGGCGGTCTTCCAGATGGACATGATCGGGTCCGACAGGGTGGCGCGCAGTTGGCGCAGCTGGAGCACGGTCAGTGCGCGGGGCGCGGTCTTGGCTCGGCCGTTGACGGCGCCGAGGGCGCGGACCGGGTTCTGGGTGAGCGCGTCATGGCGGGCGGCCCAGCGTGCACATGCCCTCGATGAGTTCGACCCCATCACAGCAGGAGTGACGGCGTCATCGAACAGGACCGTCGAGTCCACCAGGGAGCAGAACGTCCTCACCTCTTGGATCGACCTGTCGGACATTGCCAAGGCGCTCCGGCTGCTGGACAAGGACGCCCGACCTGGCCGTCAAGGTCTGGGACCGCGCCGCCGGTGACGTCGCGAAACGGGGCCGTGACGGCGCCGCATAGCTCCATGAAGCGGCCATCGCGCTCAACCCCACGCCCGACTCGAGCCGGCGCCCACAACGACTGGGCCAGCGACGAGGGACAACAGCAGGTGAGGACGCACCATCGACGCTTCAACTGTGCTCCGGACTCGAACCGTTCGTGCGAAAGGAGGTGTGCAATGCCGGGGACAGCCACCTACATCGTCTACAAGGTCGGTAATGCATGCCGTGTATGGAACACGGCAACGAACAGCGACCTCGCCGGAGTCGGTACGACGCCCGAGGCCGCGCTGCAGAAGGCGCTCGACCTGGTTGACCCAGCGGACCCGGCCTCGGGAGGCGTCGGCGACGTATACGTCGCAGCAGGTGACTACCAGCTGACACTCCCCGCCGCTCAGTTCTCGGGTTTCAATCTGCACTCGTATACGACACTGAAGCTCAACACGAAGGCGAGAATCATCGTCCGTCAAGGCTACGCCGCAGCAGTCTTCAACCTCTTGAGTGACGACGATGAGTTCCGCTTCGGCGTCGTCAACTCGATGATCGACGGTGGGCGGATCACGGAGCTGGGAAGGCCGGCAAACCCACAGTGGACAGCGTTCCGCCTCAAGGGGAGTTCGACTGGTGCCGTCCTGGGTGATCCTTCCTCCACCGCGGGGATGCAGTTCAACAAGATCGCCAACACCGAGGTGCAGTTCGCGAAGATCGGCCTCGAGATTGTTGTGGACCAGCTCAAGGGCTACGTCAACTCCAACACCTTCGAGTTCCTGCGCATGCTGAACTGTACGACGTTCGTCAGCTTCGAGATGGCGGACCTTCCGTACACGACCGGCAATCCGATATTCGCTAATCGTTTCGCCGATCTGCAACTCAACTGCCAGTCGCATGCCCGCACGCAGATGGGCATACGCAACGTGACAGGGGAGTTGAACGAATTCGACTCGGTCAAGGTGTGGGACATCAATCAGGGGGTCGCGGCGCCAGGGCAGACCGATCCGCTGACGATTCAGGTCTCCGCGAGAGCCGCAAATACCATTATTGTCGGTGGCCTCCTGGTCGGCGCCAACGTGAAATCCAGGAACTTCAAGATCGAGTCCGGGACCACCAAGGTCCTGCCACCACCGTGACGTGATTTCTCGGTACGTTGCCGGTCGAGCAGGCGTCGCACGCCGCAGGATCGCGTTCTCGCTGCTCCAGCGACGCGTTGCGCCGGCGCAGCTCCCGCCGCTCCGCCGACTCGCCCGCCATTCCGCCGCCGCGATCACCGCTGGCCGGCGGGATCGGTCTGTCCCCGTAGTCGGCATCTTCAATCGGCGCTGCAGACAGGACTCCGAGATTCCGAAGTCGCGGGTCACCTGGGAAGTCGTTGCATTTGTGCGCGGTGAGCCGTCGGGCGCAGATGAGGGTGACGGCTGGTCGGACCAGCGCGGTGATGGTCGTGGCGGTGCGGCGCGTAGCGCAGGGCGAGGCATTTGCAGGACAGCAGCCAGCTGAGAGCGCGTTCGACGACCCAGCGGTGCTGCCGAGGTGGGCGCTGGAGTTGCGGCCGATGCAGACGATCCGGCGGTGATCCCACAGCGGCGCAGGTAGCGGCGGACCCCCGGGGTGTCATAGCCCGTGTCCGTATGCGGCTCGAGCGGCCGGCGCCGGGGATGGCCACGGCCGCCGCGCTTGATCGCCGGCATCGTGTCGAGGATCGGCTCGACGAACAGGCTGTCGTGCCGGTTCGCGGCCGAGACCAGCACGATCAGCGGTGGTCCGTGCGCGACGACGAGCAGGTGGTGCTGGCTGCCGCGCTTGCCCCGGTCGGTGGGGTGCGGGCCGGTCAGTGCACCCCTTCGCGCCCGGACGCTGACACTGTCGAGGCTGCCCCGGGACCAGTCGAGCTGTCCCTGTTCGCTCAGCCGGTCGACGACGGCCTGGCGGAGCCGGTCGAAGACCCCCGACCTGCTGTCATTCGTGCATCCGACGCCAGCAGGTCCAGCCCCACCCGTACCCGAGCTCGATCGGCTACGGGTCCAGCCGATGCCGGTGGAGGGCACGAAGGCGATGCCCTCGAGGACTCCCCGCAACTGTCCCCGGCGCCGGACCGCCCGATCGCGGCCTGCCGATGACGCGTCGGTGACGAGCTCGTGACGGTCGTCCGGGCATGGTCCTCGCGTCTCTCCGCGTGGCTCGGAGGGATGTGACTGCTCGGACTTCGAGGAGTCGCTGGCTGGGCTCCGCTGGAGTCGTGACCGTCGGATGTACGAGGCCGCCAACCCGTGCACGAGTGAGATCGGCGGCTCGCGTCCTGGATGGTGACCGCGCTCTGACGGGGATCCCGCGGACATCCATGCCAAGGAGCCGAGTCCGGCCGCACGAGTACATGCCGAGCGATGTCGAGGGGGAGCCGTGATCGATCAGACACTGCCGATGGGAGCCGATGGGGCCGGCCAGACGGCGGAGACCACAGGGAAGTACGTCGTCGTGTTCGCCGACGTCGACGCCAATCCCGCTCGGATGCTGGAATCGGTGCTGGGGGCTTCCAGCGTCGCGAACTCCCGGGACTTCGCGGACCAGGAGGCCGACGCCACCCAGGCGCCCGCCACGGTCTTCGCCGAGCTCGGCGTCGCGGTCGTGGCGGCGGACCCGGACCAGTTGTCCGCCCTGCAGACCTCCCCCGATGCCCAGGGTGCAATCCTGTCGATCGCGCCCGAGCGCATCTACCACCCTCTGCAGTCCACCGGCTATCTGGAGGGGTACCGGGACGCCGTCGCCGACCTCGCCGGTCGCCTCGGTGCCGGCTCCAACGGCAGCTCTGCCGCCACGATCGGCGGTCAGGTGGGCGTCGCCCAGTTCCCGGACACCGCCACCGCCAGCTGGGGTCTGCAGGCCACGCGGGTCCTCTCGTCCCCCCAGTCGGGCAAGGGGATCAAGGTCGCCATCCTGGACACGGGCTTCGAGACCGCGCATCCGGACTTCGTCGGGCGCAACATCACCTTGGCGTCCTTCATCCCCGGTGAGACCCCGAAGGACGGCCACGGCCACGGAACACACTGCACGGGCACCGCGTGCGGACCCAAGAACCCGTCGGGCTCTCGCCGGTACGGGATCGCCTACGAGTCCGACATCTTCATCGGCAAGGTGTTGAGCAACTCCGGGTCCGGCAGCGACACGAGCGTCCTCGGTGGCATGAACTGGGCCATCGCACAGGGATGTCACGTCGTCTCGATGTCCCTGGGCGCCAACGTCCAGCCACCGCATCCGCCCTACACCGAGGTCGGGAGGCGCGCCCTCGACAAGGGGACACTCGTTGTCGCTGCAGCCGGCAACAACGCCCGGCGGCACGAACGGAGCTGGGGCTTCGTGGGCGCACCGGCCAACAGCCCGTACATCATGGCCATCGCCGCGCTGGAACAGGACCTGTCCGTGGCCTACTTCTCGGCCCGCAGCAGCACCAGCGGTACGGGCGGACAGCGCGGGGGACAGGTCGACAACGCCGGGCCTGGTTGGCAGGTGTACTCGTCGTGGATCCTGCCGCAGAAGTACCACACGATCAGCGGGACCAGCATGGCGACGCCGCACGCTTCCGGGATCGCCGCCCTGTGGGCACAGAAGACGGGCCTGCGCGGTGCCGCCCTCTGGTCGGTGTTGGCCCAGGAGAGCGACCGCCTCTACGAACCCGCTGTGGACGTCGGTGGTGGTCTGGTCCTCGCTCCCCAGTAGGCGGCGGCGTTAGAGTCGGCGCATGGTCAAGGTCACGGTGACCGTCGACGACCAGCACGTGGCCGCCATCGCCGACGTCGCCGAAGCACTCCGAGCCACCGGGATGCAGGTGGAACAGGTGCTCGGCGACGTCGGCATGGTCCTCGGCAGCATCGATGACGGCGCCGAACAGTCGGTGCGTGCGGTCGACGGCGTGCAGTCAGTGGACCGCTCCCTGAACTTCCAACTCCCGCCGCCTGACTCACCGACCCAGTGACCTGGTCCTCGGGTCCGGCACGATCATCCGATCCCGAGGGCAGCGGCACCCAGGTTCGACCGGAGGCTCATTCTCCGCGGTTCGCAACATCCTCGCGCGGCTGTGCACCTGCTACGAGCACCGCGGCGACATCCACCTCGGCCTACTCCGGCTCGTCTGCGCCCTGATCCGTCATCGGCACCTGACCGTCGTTCTGAGATGACTTCTCAGGCGGCCAACCAGAACCGCGCCCGGATTCCACCGGCAAAGAGCGAGGGGAAACGGCTCGTGGACGACCACCCGGTCAAGGTGCAGCATGACCAGGTGCCTGGGGCACCAGAGTCGCTGACCACCTTCTATCGTGACTTCGACGAGAGCGGCCGGCTCACGCACGGCCACGGCCTCGTCGAGTTCCGGCGGACGCAAGCGCTGCTGCGCCGCCACCTGCCACCTCCGCCGGCACGTGTCCTCGACGTCGGCGGCGGACCCGGTGTGCACGCCACCTGGCTGGCCGACGACGGATACGACGTGCTCCTGCTCGATCCCGTGGAGCAGCATGTCGCGCGGGCGACCGCGCTCGCCGCCGGTCGATTCACCGCCCGCACCGGCGACGCCCGGTCCCTCGACCGAGCACCCGGCACCGTCGACGCAGTTCTGCTGCTCGGTCCCCTCTACCACCTTCCCGATCCCGCCGACCGTGCCACGGCGCTGCGCGAGGCCGTTCGGAGCGCGCGCCCCGGAGGTCTGGTCGCTGTTGCCGCGATCAGCCGCGTCGGCGGCGGTGCCGTGGACGCCGTCCGTCGAGACCTGCTGGCCGAACCGGCCGTCCGGTCCGCCGTGCATGACGTCCTGAACACGGGCTGGACCCGCCTGGCGCCCGCCTTCTACTTCCACACGCCAGACGAGCTCGGCGCGGAACTACTGGCCGCCGATCTGCTCGATGTCCGGGTGCATGGCCTGGAAGGACCGGCGTGGGCACTCGTGCCCGACCACGCCGGCTCGAGCGATCCGATCGTCACGACCGTCGCAGACCTTGCCGACCTTGCTGACGCCGACCCGATGACCGTGGGCGCCAGCAGTCACCTCCTGGCGATCGGCCATACGTCATCGAGCGGATCAGTACAGCTCCAAGCGCAGTGATCGGAATGGCCCGAGTGGGCCTGATCCAGTGAACGCTCACCTGGGCCGTTGCCCATGTGGGCGCTCAGGTGTCCAGCGCTTCGAGCGCGGTGGCAGCGCCGGTGGTGGCGAGTTCGCGGCCGAAGTGGACGTCGGGGGTCATGGAGGTGTCGGCGTGGCCGAGTTGGTCGGCGGCGGCGCGGGAGGACAGGTCCGCGTCATCCATCAGCGTCGCCACGGTCTTGCGGAGGGTGTTGGACGGGCGTCCCATGCCCCACCTCTGCCCGACCTCTGCTCATCAACCAGGGGCGGACGAAGGGGAGGAGGGAGCTACGGCGGTGCCTTCGTGCCCGTGAGACAGCTGATCACTGGCCAGTTCCAGCCAGCAGCGGGTGACACCAGTCAAGTGCGACCGGCCAACCGCAGGGTCACTGGTGCGAGTCCAGTCGGAGGAGCCACACGAGGTCCCTGACCACCGGAGGCGCAGGTCGAGGGCCTTCGTCGTCGGTGCGGGACGTCGTCTCCGTCATCACCAGCCCGCCCGTACGGCGACGGGCGGGCCACGGTTCACCCGCCGGCGCGGTCCCGCCGGACGACCGCCCTGCGCCCCTTGATCGTGGCCTGACGCAGGGCGGCGATCACCTGGTCGGCCGCGGGCGCGGGGACCTCCACCACGGAGAACCGCTGCGCGATCTCGATCGCCCCGATCTCCCGGCCGCGCAGCCCGGCCTCCCCGGTGATGGCACCCACCAGGTCGCCCGGCCGGATCCCCGCCTCGCGTCCGAGCCCGACGAACAGCCGGGTGACCGGGCCGCCGGCGCCACCGCGGCCCCGGTCGTCGCCGCGTCCGCGCCGGTCGTCGCGTCCGCCGCCGGGCCGCCCGGGATCGCGCGGGTCCGGGCGCAGCGCGACGTCGGGGATGTCCTCGTCGTCGTCGGTCCCGCCGCCGGCCTCGTGGGCCAGCTTGACCGCGGCGAGGGCGACCTCCATGACGTCGAACTCGTCGGTGAGCGTCTCGACGACCACCCGGAAGTGCTCGAGGTCGTCCTCCAGGAGGCTCTCGCGCAGTGCTGCGCGGGTCAGTTCCAGCCGCCGGGCGCGCAGGTCTGCGACGGTGGGCAGCTTCTCCACCCGGATCGGGGCGCCGGCCGTCCGCTCGATGGTCTTGAGCATCCGGTGCCCGCGCGGCTCGACGAGCGTGATCGCCACGCCCTCCCGGCCGGCCCGGCCCACCCGCCCGATGCGGTGGACGTAGGTCTCCGGTGCCGAGGGGACGTCGTAGTTCACGACGTGCGTGAGCTGGCCGATGTCGAGCCCGCGGGCGGCGACGTCGGTGGCCACGAGGAGGTCGGCGGTCCCCGCGCGCAACCGGCCCATCACGCGGTCGCGCTGCTCCTGGCTCATCCCGCCGTGCAGCGGCTCGGCCCGGTAGCCGCGGCCGTTGAGGGTCTCGGTGAGCTGGTCCACCTCGTCCCGGGTCCGGCAGAAGACGATCGCGGCGGTCGGTGCCTCCACGTCGAGGACCCGCCCCAGTGCGGCCGGCTTGCTTGCGCGGGGGACGACGTAGGCGGTCTGGCGCACCCGGGGCGCCTGTCCGGAGGCCGGCCGCTCCCGGGCGACCTGGATGCGCATCGGGTCTCGCAGGTACCGGCGGGCGAGGGCGTCCAGGCGCCGCGGCATGGTGGCGGAGAACAACAC
This sequence comes from Geodermatophilus sabuli, assembly GCF_900215145.1. Taxonomy (GTDB): domain Bacteria; phylum Actinomycetota; class Actinomycetes; order Mycobacteriales; family Geodermatophilaceae; genus Geodermatophilus; species Geodermatophilus sabuli. The sequence continues at coordinate 489,538 of NZ_OBDO01000001.1, forward strand.
GGTCTGCCGGCTCTCCGGCGTCTCGTCCAGGATGGCCTCGAGGTCCTCGGCGAATCCCATGTCCAGCATCTCGTCGGCCTCGTCCAGGACGACGGTGGCCACCGCACCCAGCCGCAGCGTCGAGCGCTGGACGTGGTCCAGCGCTCGACCCGGCGTGGCGACGACCACGTCGACCCCGTCGTCGAGGGCGCGCAGCTGCCGGCCGATCGGCTGGCCGCCGTAGACCGGCACGACGCGGGCGCCGAGTGCCCGGCCGTAGCGGTACAGGGCCTCGGAGACCTGGATGGCCAGCTCTCGGGTCGGGACGAGGACCAGCGCGAGGGGCTCGGTGCCCCTGCGGTCCGCCGGCAGCCGCTCCAGCAGCGGCAGCGCGTAGGCCGCGGTCTTCCCGGTGCCCGTGGCCGCCTGCCCCTGCAGGTCACGGCCCTCGATGAGCGGCGGGATCGCCTCGCGCTGGATCGGGGTGGGTTCCTCGTAGCCGAGGCCGGTGAGCGCGGCCAGCAGCTCCGGCCGCAGCCGGAGGTCGGCGAAGGTGTTCCCGCCCTCGTCCTGGGCCGCGCCGGGCGCCGCCTCCGTCGTGGGGGAGCCGGGGGCCTCCGCGCCGCCCTGCCCTGCCTCGCTGCTCACCCGCGTCGCTCCTCCGTCCTCCGTGTCCCCGCCACCGGCCGGCGCGTGGCTCCCGGACCCAGCCCTACCCCTCGGGATCTCGGCCGGAACCGGGCCCCCCCGGTGTCTCGTCGTCGCGGAGCGCGGGATCGGCCTGGACGTGGTCGCCGGGGGATGTCGAGAACTCGCGCGCGGCTCCGTCCCCGCAGTGCACACGGCCACAATGGGCCGTCCCGCACCGAGGAGAACACGATGGCCAAGTACCTGCTGCTCAAGCACTACCGGGGCGCGCCCGCAGCGGTCAACTGCGTGCCGATGGACCAGTGGACGCCGGAGGAGGTCTCCGACCACGTGCAGTACATGCACGACTTCGCCGCTCGGCTCGAGGGCACCGGCGAGTTCGTCGACGCTCAGGGACTCTCCCCGGAGGGCACGTGGGTCCGCTACGACGGCGAGGGTCGGCCGCCGGTCACCGACGGCCCGTTCGCGGAGACGAAGGACCTGATCGCCGGCTGGATGGTGATCGACGTCGAGACCTACGAGCGGGCGCTGGAACTGGCCGGCGAGCTGTCCGCCGCTCCGGGTGCCGGCGGGCAGCCGATCCACGAGTGGCTCGAGGTGCGCCCGTTCCTGGGCGCGCCGCCGACCATCACGGAGTGACGCACGGTGGACCGCGTGGTGGACGAGGCCCAGTTGCGGGCGCTCATCCCCACCGTGATCGGGGTCCTGGGCCGCCGCGGAGCCGACTTCGCGGCGGCCGAGGACGCCGTCCAGGAAGCCCTGGTCGAGGCCGTGCGGGTGTGGCCGGACGAGCCGCCGCGGGACCCCAAGGGGTGGCTGGTGGCGGTGGCGTGGCGCAGGTTCCTCGACGCCGTCCGCGCCGACACCTCCCGACGGCGGCGCGAGGTGCGCGTCGACGACGAGCCGGCGCCCGGGCCGGGCACCGAGGTGGACGACACGCTGCAGCTGTACTTCCTGTGCGCGCACCCGTCCCTGACCCCGGCCTCGGCGGTCGCGCTCACGCTCCGCGCGGTCGGCGGCCTGACCACCCGCCAGATCGCGCAGGCATACCTGGTGCCCGAGGCGACGATGGGCCAGCGGATCAGCCGGGCCAAGCGGACCGTCTCCGGCGTCCGGTTCAACCAGCCCGGCGACGTCGGCACGGTGCTGCGTGTCCTCTACCTGGTCTTCAACGAGGGCTACTCCGGCGACGTCGACCTCGCCGCCGAGGCGATCCGGCTCACCCGCCAGCTGGCGGCCCGGACCGAGCACGAGGAGGTCGCGGGCCTGCTCGCGCTCATGCTGCTCCACCACGCGCGGCGCCCCGCTCGGACCCGCCCCGACGGCAGCCTCGTGCCCCTCGCCGAGCAGGACCGCAGCCGGTGGGACACCCGGCTGATCGCCGAGGGCGTCGACGTGCTCCAGGCCGCCCTGGCCCGCGACCGGCTGGGGGAGTTCCAGGCCCAGGCCGCCATCGCCGCCCTGCACGCCGACGCCCGCACGGCCGCGGAGACCGACTGGGTGCAGATCGTCGAGTGGTACGACGAGCTGGTGCGGCTCACCGACAGCCCGGTCGTCCGCCTCAACCGGGCCGTCGCGGTCGGCGAGGCCGACGGTCCGCGCGCCGGCCTGGCCGCCCTGGCGGGGCTCGACCCCGCCCTGCCCCGGTACGCCGCCGTCGCGGCGTACCTGCACGAGCGGGACGGGGACCCGGCGACCGCGGCCCGGCTCTACGCCGAGGCCGCCCGAGCGGCGGCCACCCTCCCCGAGCGCGACCACCTCACGCGGCAGGCGGCGCGGCTCAACGCGGGACTGCGCGGTTGAGCGGCTCACCGACAACGACGCCGCCGCCACCGCCCGGGTGGCCGACGCCTTCGTCGCGCACTTCGGCGACCGGGCCGGGCCGCTGCCGCGGCAGTCGGCCAGCGAGGACTTCAGCGACGTCCCCGCCCACCTCGGCGTCCCGTACACCTACTGGGGCATCGGAGGGGTCGACCCGGACACCTACCGCACCGCCGCCGAGGCCGGCCGGGTCGACCAGGACGTCCCGGTCAACCACTCCGCCGCCTTCGCCCCGGTCCTCCAGCCGACGCTGGACACGGGCACCCGGGCACTCGTGGTCGCGGCCCTGGCGTGGCTGGCTCCGGACGAACGGGCCGGGTGAGCCCGGGGGCCGACGGCGCCGCTCAGTCGTCCGGCGGCCGGGGCTCGGCGCTGCCCGGTGGGAAGGGCGCGTTCACGTCGAAGTGGACCCCGAGCATGCGGATGACGAAGCACAGGACGGCGGCGCCGACCGCGGTGACCGGCCCGGAGGCGTCGAGCAGCCCGGCGACGACGACCGCGGTGGCGCCGATGAGCGCGGGGATGGCGTAGAGCCCGCCGGTGAGCACCGACGGCACCTGGCGGACCAGCACGTCGCGCAGCGTGCCGCCCCCGACCCCGGTGATCGTGCCGACGATGACCGCCTGCGCGGGGCCGAAGCCCAGTGCGACCGCCTTGAGGGCGCCGGTGATGGCGAAGAGGCTCAGCCCAGCGGCGTCCAGGACGTTGATCGTCCCGTTGATCCGTTCCAGGTGGCGAGCGCCGAAGAAGGCGACCAGCCCACCGACGGCGGCCACGGCCAGGTACCGCCAGTCGAGGAAGGTGGCCGGCGGCAGGCTGTCCAGGAAGAGGTCGCGGATCGTCCCGCCTCCCAGCGCGGTGATCATGCCGAGGGTGACGACACCGACGATGTCCAGTCGCGTGGCGCGCACCGCGGTGAGCGCCCCGTTGACGGCGAAGGCGAAGGTGCCCGCGAGGTCGAGGATCAACAGCACCGTGGTGGCCATGGGGGTGGGTCGCTCCTCCTGCGGGCGATGAGACGTCGTCACCTTCGCAGGAGCGGATCGGCCGTGCCCGCGCACGATGTCGTGACGCCGGCCCCTCCGGGAGTATCGTGTTACGACATTGACGTTCCACCTCAGCTGCGCACAGGCGCCGGGGCGAGGCCACCGCGAGGAGGTCGATCGTGCTCAGGGATCGCGACCAGGTGTGGCGGGAGTCCGGGTGCTCCCGGGTGGCGGCGGCCGAGGCCGCCGCGGGCGGTGCGTGATGGCCGGCTACGTGCTCGTGGCCCTCGCCGTGCTGGCCGTGGTGCTGGCCTGCGCCAGCGTCCGGGTGGTCACGCAGTTCGAGCGGGGCGTCGTCTTCCGGTTCGGCCGGGTGCTCCCCGAGCCGCGCGGTCCCGGTCTCACCCTGCTGGTGCCCGTCGCGGACCGGCTGCGCACGGTGAACATGCAGATCATCACCATGCCGGTGCCCGCCCAGGAGGGCATCACGCGGGACAACGTGACCGTCCGCGTGGACGCCGTCGTCTACTTCCGGGTGTTCGACGCGATGCGGGTGGCCGTCGACGTGCAGAACTACGAGGCGGCGATCGGCCAGGTCGCCCAGGCGTCGCTCCGGTCGATCATCGGCAAGAGCGAGCTCGACGACCTGCTGTCCAACCGGGAGCGGCTCAACCAGGGCCTGGAGCTCATGCTCGACAGCCCGGCCGTCGACTGGGGCGTGCACATCGACCGCGTCGAGATCAAGGACGTCGCGCTGCCGGAGTCGATGAAGCGGTCGATGTCGCGCCAGGCCGAGGCCGAACGCGAACGCAGGTCCCGTGTCATCACGGCCGAGGGGGAGCTGCAGGCGTCGGAGAAGCTCGCGCAGGCCGCCGAGGTCATGGCCGCCCACCCCGCCGCGCTGCAGTTGCGGCTCCTGCAGACGGTCGTCGAGGTGGCGGCGGAGAAGAACTCGACGCTCGTCCTGCCCTTCCCGGTCGAACTGCTCCGCTTCCTGGAACGGGCCACCCCGTCCGAGCAGGCCGGCTCCACCGCGGGCGGCGCCGACGCGGCGACGACCCCGCCCGCAGTGCCGGGCCCGGGGGTGGCACCCGCCCCGGACGGTCGGGCCGCCGCGGTCGGGGCGTGACCGTGGACGCCGCCCGGTCGCCGGTCGTGGTCGGGATCGGGGCCGGCGGACCGGGCGGCGACGCCCTGGACTGGGGTGCGGCCGAGGCCGCCGCCCGGGGCTCGCCGCTGCGCCTGGTGCACGCGGTCCCCACCCGGCTCGTCGTCGACCCGTGGGGGCTGGCGCCCCCGGGCGACGGTCCCCGGTCGGCCGGCCCGCTGGTCGAGGCGGCGCTCCGGCGGGCTCGGACCGTCGCGCCGGACGTCGAGGTGTCCGGGCACGTGCTCCTGGGTGGCCCGGCGGCGGTCCTGGCGCAGCAGAGCCGCGCGGCCGCGCTCCTCGTCCTCGGCGACGGCCGGGAGGCCGGCAGTGGAGGCGGGTGGCCGGCCGGCGTGCTGCGCGCCCGGCTGGCCACCCGGTCCGCCTGTCCCGTCGTCGTGGTCCGGACGCGCCCGCCAGTGCCCGAGGCACCCACCGCGCCCCGCGTCGTGGTCGGGGTCGACGCCGGCCGGTCCTGTGTCGCGGCGCTCGGCTTCGCCCTCGGGGCGGCGGCGCAGCGGGGGGTCCCGCTGGTGGTCGTGCACGCCTGGGCCGAGGACGCGCCCGCCGACCTCGAGGGCGTCTGCGCCGCTCCCGCGGTGGTCGAGGCCGAGGCCCGGAAGACCCTGGACGCGGTCCTCGACCGCTGGTGTCCGCGCTCCCCGGCCGTGCCCGTCCACCGCCGGACGGTCCACGGCACCCCGGCGGCTGCCCTGCTCGCGGCCTCCCGGGGCGCGGCGCTCGTCGTCGTCGGGTGCCGCGGGCACGGCCCGCTGCGGACCTGGTTGTCCGGCTCGGTCAGCCGGGCGGTCGCGCGGTCCGCGTCCTGTCCGGTGGCCGTCGTCGGTGCGGACTGCACCGTTCCGCCCGGGAGCTCTACGGCGCGGCTCCCGGGGCGTCGTGCCACGCCGGGAGGGTGAAGGCGGAGTCCATCCGGCGGAGCTCGTCGCGGTGCAGTGCGGCCAGCCGGGCCAGGAGCTCGTCGCCCTCGTCGGTGAGGGTCACCCGCACGGCGCGCCCGTCGTCCGGGTCGGCGGCGCGCCGGACGAGGTCCTGGCCCTGTGCCCGGGAGACCAGCTCCACGACGCTGTGGTGCCGCAACTGCAACCGCTCGGCCAGCTCACGGATGGTGGCCCACTCGCGGCCGGGGAACCCCTTGAGGGCCAGGAGCAGCTGGTACTGCTGGGGCGTGACGTCGTGACCGCGGACGACCTCCTCGCTGAACCGGAGGTACCGCCGGATGGCGAAGCGGAACCGGGCCAGCGCCTCGAAGTCCGCCTTGGTCAGAGGCTCCGTGGCGGTGTCGTCCCCCCGGCGCCGGGTGGAGGAGGGAGGCGGTGTCGTCGCGCCGGGGTCGGTGCTCTCCTCGGCCATGCCGATCGGCCACCCTCTCCGACGACGACCCGGTGGGCCGGGACCCGCGTTCGACCAACGGACGTGCGCCCGGAGGATACGTCGCTCCGCGCCGGCCCTCGCGACGAGCGGCCCCGGAGCGGCTCTGCGGTCGCCGGCACCACGTGCCTGCCGGGGGTCGGCGACGACCGCGATCGGACCAGCGGGGCGAGAGGGGACACTCCGCTGCTCATGGGCCCGCGGTGTCCCCGGGCCCGCTCCCCGGGCTTGCCGGGCGTCGGCAGCCGGTGGTCGGCCGAGTTGACCGGCCGCGACCCTGGGCCGGACGGCGCTCCGGCCGCATGCTCGGGATGACCCCGAGACGTACGGAGGAACGACGTGACCCTCACCCTCATCCGCGACATCGACCTCGATCTCCCCACCGACGCGACCCCGGCGGTCGGCTCGGTCGCGCCGCCCCGGCGGATCGCCGACGTCGGGGAGTTCCTGCCCCTCGACGTCGTCGAGGAGTGGGGGAGGGCCTCGTTCCCGGCCAGCGACCCGCCGGCCAACTGGTGATCTCCCCCGCCACCGTGTCCCGGCGGCGCTGACCGGCGCGACCGGACCCGCCGCCTCCTCTCTCGCGAAGGAGTTCCCGTGCCCACCCCGACGACGACCGTCGCCCGCCCCGACCAGGACGAGCATCCGCTGGAGTCCGGAGCCGACGCCGGCTGTGCCGTGTGCCCGCACCCGATCGCCGGTCACGACCCCATCGCGCTGCGGTACTGCCGGGCCACCCAGGACACCGCCGCCCAGCGCGGTTGCGTCTGTCGGAACACCTGAGACACGAGCTTGCATCTCAGTCGCTAGGGTGCGCCGGTGGCCGACACCTCACCGGCAGCCCCGGACCGTCCCGCAGCCGAGCGTGCCTACGCGCTGACCAAGGAGCTGGTCCTCTCCGGGCAGCTGCCCGGGGGCCACCTGTTCAGCGAGGGCGACATCGCGGCCCGCCTCGGCGTGAGCCGCACCCCGGTGCGGGAGGCGTTCCTCCGGCTGGAGGCCGAGCAGCTCCTGACGCTCGTCCCCAGGCGCGGGGCGATCGTGGTGCCGGTGCCGCCCGGAGAGGCCGAGGACGTCCTCGACGCCCGGGAGGCGGTGGAGGGCGCGGCCGTCCGGCGGCTGCTGCGCGAGCCCGCGCGGCTGCCGGCAGCGCTGGGATCCCTGCGCGCGGCCCTGGAGGTGCAGCGGCGCGCTGCGGACCGGGGTGACCTCGGCGCCTTCGCGCAGGCCGACGAGGGCTTCCACCGGGCGGTCGTGGCGGCCGCGGGCAACGCGCTCCTGACCCGCTTCTACACCGGGCTGGCCGACCGCCAGCGGCGGATGAGCATGCACGCGCTCGGCCCGGTCCCGGAACAGCTGCCGGTCGTCCTCGGACAGCACGAGGAGCTCCTCGCCACCATCGAGGCCCGCGACGAGGCGGGGTTCGCCGCCGCGCTGCGGGCCCACCTCGACGGGACCCACCGGCGGTGAGCGCGGGTTCGTGGCGGGCGGCGGCCGCGGCCGTCTTCGCCTGCGGGTGGGGCGGCAACCAGTTCACGCCCCTGCTGGTCATGTACCGCGAGGCCGGCTGGTCGGCGCTGACGGTGAACGCGCTGCTGGGTGCCTACGTGGTCGGCCTCGTGCCGGGCCTGCTGGTCGCCGCGACTCTGGCCGAGCGCTGGGGACGGCGGCGGGTGGTGACCGCCGGGGTGCTGGCGTCGCTGGGAGCCAGCCTGCTGCTGGCGGCCGGCCCGCTGGGCGTCGCGTGGATCGCCGCCGGCCGGTTCGTCACCGGCACCGCCGTGGCGGTGGCGATGGCCGTCGGGACGACGTGGGTGCTGGAGCTGTCCCGGGCCGCGGGGACCGATCCCGGCACCGGGGCGCGCCGCGGGGCGATGTGGCTGACACTGGGCTTCGCGGCCGGCCCCGGGGTCGCCGGGCTGCTGGCGCAGTGGGGACCGCTGCCGATGGTCCTGCCGTACCTCGTGCACGCGGTGCTCGCGCTCGCCGTCCTCCCGTTCCTGCCGGGCGTCCCCGAGACCGGCCGCATCGGGACGCGGGGGAGAGGGGCACGGTTCGCGGGAGTCCGGCACCCGCGCTTCCTGCGGGTCGTGGTGCCGATGGCGCCGTGGATCTTCGGGTCGGCCGGCGTCGCGTACGCGATCATGCCGCAGCTCGTGGGCGACCGGCTCGGCTCCTGGGGGCTGGCCTACTCCACCCTGCTCACCGTCGCCACCCTCGGCGCGGGTGCTCTCGTCCAGCCGGTGGCGAAGCGGCTGGACTCGACCACCAGCGCCCGCGCGGTGGCGGTGTCGATGGTCGTGATGTCGGCCGGGCTGGCGCTCAGCACGGTCGCGGCCGTCGTCCGCTCGCCCGTGGTGGCCCTCGTCGCCGCCGTCGCGCTGGGGGCGGCGTACGGCATCGCCGTGGTGTCCGGGTTGCTGGAGCTGCAGCGGCTGGCGCGGCCGGAGGAGCTGGCGGCGCTCACCGGCGTCTACTACGTCCTGGCCTACATCGGCTTCCTGCTGCCCACCCTGCTGGCGCTGCTCAGCCGGGCCGCCCCCTACCCGGTGCTGCTGGCCGGCCTCGCGCTGGTGGCCCTCGCCGGGACCGCCGTCGTCCTCCGCCACTCACGCTCGGACCTCCCCGGCGAGCACGGCCTCGACGCGAGCCGCCGCCGCGAGCAGCCGGCCGTCGTCGCCGGGCAGTGACTCCAGCGAGACGCCGATCGGCAGCCCGGCCGCGGTCGCGCCGGCCGGCAGCGAGATCGCCGGCATGCCGGCGGTGGAGCCCGGGCCGGTGTTGCGGATCGTGGTCAGGAAGACGGGGACCTGCCGCCCGTTGAGCTCGGTCGTGTCGTCGTCCCCGACCGGGGGCGCCGGCAGCGGCACCGTCGGGTAGACGAGCGCGTCGAGCCGCCCGCCGTCCGCAGGGCGCAGCGCGGCGGTGTAGGCGGCGCGCAGCCGCTCCCGGACGACGAGGTTTGCCCGGTAGACCGCCTCGGTGACCGAGCCGCTCGCGGCGAACTCCAGCGCGCCGCGGACGTCGGGGGAGGCGACCTGCTCCAGGACGTCGGCGAACGTCAGCCGGCCCTCGGGCCCCGGGAGGCCGGCGAGGTAGGCCGGCAGCTCCAGGGCGACCTCGAAGAAGACGATCGGGAAGCCGCACTCGGCATCGAGCTCGTGCGCGTCGGCGACGTCCACCTCGACCAGCTCGACGCCGGCGTCGGCCAGCAGGTCCAGCGCGTGCCGCGCGGTGGCCGCGACGTCGGGATGCAGGTCGTCGTAGAAGCCGGTCCGGGGGACGCCGAGCCGCAGCGGGCCCTCCCCAGCGGTGGGGGCGGGCTGCCCGGTGACCAGCTCGTCGACGGTGGCGGCGTCGGCGACGGTGGTGGCCAGGACGCCGGCGGTGTCCCGGGTGCGGGAGATCGGCACGGTGCGGCCGGTGCCCCAGCGGCCGACCGTGGGACGCCAGCCGACCAGACCGCAGTGCGCGGCCGGCACCCGCACCGACCCGCCGGTGTCGGTGCCCAGGGCGACCGGCACCACGCCGGTGGCGACGGCGACCGCGGACCCGCCGGACGAGCCGCCGGCCGAGCGGCTGGGGTCGTGCGGGTTGCGGACCGGCCCGAACGCCGCGTTGTTGCTCGTGACGCCGAGCGCCAGCTCGTGCAGGTTGGTCTTGCCGACCACCGCGGCCCCGGCGGCGCGCAGCCGCTCGACCGCGTGCTGGTCGCGGCCGGGCCGGGAGTCCCGCAGCGCGGGGGTGCCGCCGGTGGTCGGCAGGTCGCGCGTGTCCAGGTTGTCCTTCACCGCGACGGGGACGCCGGCCAACGACCCCGACCCGCCCACCGGGGCCTCGGCCACCGTGACGAACGCGCCCAGGGCCGCGATCTCGTGCGCCCGGGCGAGGCTCCCGGCCACCACCTCCGCCGCGGACGACGCCGCGATGCGCTGCCGGACCTGCTCGAGCGTGTGCATGTCGCCGCCTCCCGCCGGACCCGGGCCGGAGCGCCCCGGGGTGCGGCGTCATCCTGCCGGTGACGGAACTACCGTGGCGCCGTGCGGATCGCCTCCCTGCTGCCGGCCGCGACGGAGATGGTGACGGCGCTGGGGCTGGCCGACCGGCTGGTCGCGGTCACCTTCGAGTGCGCCGCCGAGGCGCGGGAGCGCTGCCCGGTCGTGGTGGACACCGCCATCCCGCCGGATCTCTCGCCGGGGCAGATCGACGCCTGGGTGCGGGACCGGGTGGGCGCGGGGCTGCCCCTGTACGAGCTCGACCGCGGGGCACTGGCCGCGGCCGGCCCCGAACTCATCCTCACCCAGGACCTCTGCCGGGTGTGCGCGCTGCCGGCGGGCACGGTGGAGGAGGCCCGCCACGCCATCGGCACCGACGCGCAGGTGGTGTCGATCGACCCGCACACCCTGGACGAGGTGCTCGACGCCCTCGCGACGGTGGGGCGCGCGGCCGGTGTCCCGGACGCCGCCGCGGCGCTCGTCGCGGGGCTCCGGGCGCGACTGGCCGCCGTCGAGCGCGCGGTCGCCGGCCGGCCGCGCCCCCGGGTGCTCCTCCTGGAGTGGACCGACCCGCCGTTCCTTCCCGGCCACTGGGTGCCCGAGCTCGTGCGCCGCGCGGGCGGCGAGCCCGTCGGCGCGGCCGAGGGGAGCCGGAGCGTGGCCGTGGACTGGGCGGAGCTGCCGGCCGCGGACCTCGTCGTCGTCGCGCCGTGCGGTCTGGACCTGGCGGCAGCGGTCGGGCAGTGCGCGGTCGTCGCCGAGCGCCTGCCCGGCGTCCCGCTGCTGGCGATCGACTCGGCCCGCTACGTGGTGCAGGCCGGGCCCGCGCTCGTCGACGGCGTCGAGGCCCTGGCCTGGGCCCTGCACCCCGATGCCGTCCCCGAGCCACCGCCCGGTCGCGTCAGACGGCGCTGAGCCCTCCGTCGGCGGCCGGTGACGCGCAGCCGACCACCGGGACCCCGAACCGTCCGAGGCCGATGGCGTCCCCGGGGTCGTCGGCGAGCACGACCGCCGAGCGGACGCCCAGGTCCAGCAGGACGTGCGCGGCCACCCGGTGGGTGGACCGCGACCCGCGACCGCCGGACGGCGCACCCGCGTGGCGCTCGCACGGCGACCGTCTCCCGCGCAGGTAGACGACGACGCCCTGCCCGGACGCCCGCACGGCGGCGAGCGCGGCGTCCAGGTCGCCGGCGCAGCGGCACTGCACGGAGCCCAGCAGGTCGCCGGCGAGGCACTCGACGTGGACGCGGACGGGCACCGCCTCCCCGCCGGCGACGTCCCCGGCGACCACCGCGAGGTGTTCCGTGCCGTCGACGTCGTCGACGTAGGCGTGGCTCCGGAACCGCCCGTGCCGGTTGGTCACGGAGGCGGTCCCGACCGGGCGCACCGGTGACTCGACCCGCTCCCGGTGCCGGACGACGTCCGCCACGCTCAACGCAGCCAGGACGTCCAGCGCGGGGGGCAGCGGCTCCGACGCCGGCTCCGGGACGGCCGCGAACACCGCCGCGGGGACCAGTCCCGCCAGCCGGCACAGGTCGGCCGCGGCCTCGGGCGGCGCGGGGCGCTCCAGCACGCCACCCGGACGCACCCGCACCGGCACGACGTGGCCCGGGCGGACGAGGTCCCCCGGCGTCGTCGACGGGTGCGCCAGCGCACGGGCGGTGCGGGCTCGCTCGAGGGCGGAGATCCCCGTCGTCAGCCCGGCGCAGGCGTCGACCGACACGGCGAAGGCCTCGCGGCCGGCGTCGTCGGCCTCCATCAGGGGGATGTCGAGCGCGGCGAGCCGTTCCCCCTCGAGGGCGACGCAGGCGAAGCCACTGCTGTAGCGCACCAGGAGCGCCATGGTCCGGCCGGTCACCCGCTCGGCGGCGATCACCAGGTGCCGCTCGCCGGCGGAGGTCAGGACCACCGGCTCGCCGCGGCGCAGCGCAGCCAGGGCGCCGGGCACGTCGTCGACCCGCTCCGGCCGCTCGGCCAGCACCGCGGTCACCTCGGGCCGCCCTGCGGACCGAGGAGCGCGGGCGCTCGCCGTGCCGACACCAGTTCGGCGAACCGGACGACCTCGTCGGCGACCGTGTGCAGCTGTTCCAGGACCCGCTGGTCGCTGCACGCCCCATCCGCGAAGCTGCACTGCGCCGAGTTGATGGCGGCTCCGTAGGGCGTGACCCACCCGCGCAGTGCGTGGACGATCGCCCGCAGCGCGGTCAGCGTCGTCACCGAGGCCTGCCAGCCGTAGGCCGTGACGATCAGCCCGACGGACCGGTCGGCGAGGTAGGGCAGCCGGTCCGCGCGCATGTCCTCGGTGTAGTCGAGGGCGTTCTTCACCAGGCCCGAGAGCGAGCCGTGGTAGCCCGGCGAGGCGACGATCACCCCGTCGGCCCGGCGCAGCTCGGCGACGAGCTCCTCGGCCACCGGGCCACCGCTCCCGGACTCCGGGGCGTACATCGGCAGCTGGGCCAGCTCCGCGCCGGTGAAGACGCGGGTGGTGGCGCCCAGCGCCTCGGCACGACGCATCGCGGTGCGCAGCGCCTGCTCGCTGGACGAGCCCGGCCGCACGGTCCCGCCGATGCCCACGACGTGCAGTGGCCGTACCACGCCCTCTGCCCGGTCCGGTGGGGCGGCGGTCGCCGCCGCGTCCACGTCAGGCCCCCGCCGGCACGGCCGGCCGGCTCGCCGCGGCCACCCGCTGCTGGCTGACCTGCGGCGTCCAGTGGTCGGGCTGGTCGGCCCACAGGTCGCGCAGCTGCGGGATGACCTGGGTGCCGAACAGGTGGGTGTTCTCCGCCGCGGTCTCCTCGGGGAGGTTGCCCATGTGCAGCGACGCGATGAGCTGGCCGACGCGCAGCTCGGTCGCCAGCTCGCGCAGCCGCTGGGCCACCCGGTCAGGGGTGCCGGCGACGATGTAGCCCTTCTCGTCGTACTCCCAGAAGCTCATCTCGCCCTTGACCGCGCGCTCGCGGTCCGCGGCCGCCGCCGGGTCGCTGGTGTTCTTGAGCGTCTCGGCGAGGGAGCGCGTCGAGTTGTAGCCGGGCGGGGTGGCGAATCGCATGGAGGGGTTGCGGACCCGCTGGAAGTACTTGACCGCCTCGTAGTACTTCGCCTCGGCCTCGGCGTCGGTGTCGGCCACGCAGACCAGCTGGGTGAACGCCATCCGGTGCGGGTTCATGTCCCCGTCGTGGGCGGCGACGTAGTCCCAGTAGCCGTCCACCAGGGGCTTGGCGGCCTGCAGCCCGGAGAAGGACAGGTGGCCGTAGCAGTAGTTCTCCCGCGTCACCAGCTCCCAGGTCTCGACGCTGCTGGAGCCCGGGATCCAGATGGGGGGCCGCTGCTGGATCGGTCGCGGCCACAGGTTGACGTAGCGCAGCTGGGTGTACTTGCCGTTGAACGCGAACGGCTCCCGCTCCTCCCAGGCCCGCAGGACCAGCCGGCGCGCCTCGTGGAAGCGGTCGCGCAGCTCCACCGGCGTCCGGGCGTAGGCGAAGGCCGAGTCCATCGGCGTCCCGAAGACGAAGCCGGCGATGAGGCGGCCCTCGGACAGGCAGTCGAGGTAGGCCATCTCCTCCGCGACGCGGGTCGGCGGGTTGTACAGCGCCAGCGAGTCGCCGATCACCAGGATCGCCGCGTTCTGCGTGCTGCTCGCGAGGCTCGCGGCCAGCAGGTTGGGCGACGGCGTCATCGCGAACGGCGTCTGGTGGTGCTCGTTGACCGCGAGGCCGTCGAAGCCGTCCCGGTCCGCCTGCTGCATGAGGCGGATGAACATCCGGTAGTTCTCGCCCACCCGGCCGGAGTCGGCCATGTCGATGGGGCTGTCCACCCACCCGCCCTGGCCGGGCGCCGGGAACCGGTCGGGGAGGTCGTCGTAGGTCACTTCCGCGAACCAGTGGAACTTCATCGCAGCCTCATCTCGGATTCCCGGCGTTCTCGCCGCCCGCCTCGGACACCGCCACTCTCGGCCGCCGTCGGTGACGCGGACAACAGACGTCCGCCCACTCGTGCCAGGGGACCGGTGGGCAGCCTCACACCGGGCGGGTGGTCCCGGCGCCACCTGTGGTGACGGCGTCCGGTGTGGAGGGATGTCCACCCCGGAGGGGTCCGGTGTGTGCCGGCACCCCTGTCGGAAAGCGGCGTACCCCTCGCACACTCGGGTCCAGTGAGATCGGTCACAGGGGGCATCCGTCCAGGTGGAGGCCCCCGGGCCCTCGGCGAGCTGCCGTACGGTGGCCGAGACGGAGGTGATCCGGGCCACATGACGAGCGCACCAGTCGCGATGTCGAGTCGCCGCCTGCCGGGGGGCGACATCCCCGCCGCCCGCAGCGGCGTCCCCCCGCGCAGCGGAGCCGCGGAGAGCGCGGCGCACCGGGCCATCGCCCACCTGCTGCACCTGCTCGCCGAGGAGGCGCCCACCGAGGCGTTCGACCGGCTGTCCCGCTGCATGCTGGACCCCGCGGTCTCCACCGACCGGGACCTCGCGCTGACCGCGCTGGCGCGGGCCGGGCGGGTCCGGGAGCTGCTGGCCCACCGCAAGCACCGGGAGAAGGAGACGCAGGCGCTGTACGAGAGCGCCCGCGACCTCGCCTCGCTGCGCGACGGCGAGCAGGTCCTGGAGGCCATCCTGCAGCGGACCCGTCAGCTCCTCGGGACCGACGCCGCCTACCTGGCCCTGGTCGACCCCGACACCGGCGAGGCCTACATGCGGCTGACCCTCGGCACGGTGACCACGCCGATCCAGTCGGTCCGTCAGCGGCCGGGCCAGGGCATCGGCGGCCGCATCATCCGGACCGGCCGGCCCTACGCGACGGCCAACTACCAGCAGGACCGGAGCCTGGACCGGGATCCCTCCGTCACCGACGCCGTGGCCGAGGACGGGATCGTCGGCATCATCGGCGCGCCGCTGCGGCTCGGTCGGGACGTGGTCGGTGCCCTGTTCGGCGCCAACCGGTACGAGCGCGCGTTCGAGCCGTCGGAGGTCGCGCTGCTGTGCTCGCTGGCCGACCACGCGGCGATCGTCATCGAGAACGTGCGGCTGTTCGAGCGCGCCGAGCGCACGGCGGCGGAGCTGCGGGCGGCCAACGCCCAGCTGCGCGTGCAGGGGCAGGCCCTGGAACGGGGCACGTCGGCGCACGGCCAGTTGATGCGGACGGTGCTGCGGCGGGGGGACCTCGCCGAGTTGATCGACGCGATCGGCGGCATCCTCGAGGGGGCCGTCGCGCTCGTCGACCCGAACGGCCAGGTGGTGGCCAGCACCGCGGCCGGCCCCGGCGCCGGCCTGCCCGCCGTGGGCACCGGCTGGGAGTCACCGGCGACCACCGCCCGCCCGGGCGCGGCGCACCGGCTCGACGGGGCGGCCGACGACGCGACCGAGCGGTGGGCGGTGCCCGTCCAGGCGGGCCCGGACTCCTTCGGGCACCTCGTGTTCGCCGCCGGCACGCCGCTGCTGGAGGCCGACGTGCGCATCCTCGAGCGCTCGGCGCAGACCGCGGCGCTCCTGCTCCTGATGGAACGCCAGGCGGCCGTGGCCGAGCAGCACGTGCGCGGAGAGGTCATCGCCGACCTGCTCGCCGAGCGGGAGCCCCGCTGGGACTCCTTCTCCCGCAGGGCCAGGCGCGTCAGCGGCATCGACTTCGACGTGCCGCACTCGGTGCTGGTGCTCACCGCCGCCGGGGTGTCCCGGCGGCGCCTCCTCCGCGCCGCCGCCGACTACGCCGCCACGCGCCGCGGGCTGGCCAGCGAGCACGCCGGGAAGGTGGTCCTGCTGCTGCCCGAGGTCGACGGGGCCACCGCGGTCCGGGCGGTCAAGCCGCAGCTGGACCGCATGACCGGGGGGACGGTCACCTGCGGTGTCGCCGGGCCGGCCGCCTCGGCGGCCGCGGTGCGGCGGTTGCACCGGAGCGCGGACCGCTGCCACCGCCTGTTGCTCGCCCTGGGGCGCGCGGGCCAGGCCGCCGGCGTCGAGGACCTCGGGGTCATCGGGCTGGTGCTCAGCGGCACCTCACGCGAGCAGCTGGAGCAGGTGCTCGCCGAGACCCTGGGCCCGATCGTCCGCTACGACGAGCAGCACGGGACGCCGCTGGTCGAGACGCTGTGGGTGTTCTTCGCGGCCGGGCAGAACCCGCGCGCCGCGGCCCGTTCCCTCCAGGTGCACCCCAACACCGTCTACCAGCGCCTCGAGCGGGTCGACGCCGTGCTCGGGCACCGGACGTGGCGCGAGCCGCAGGGGGCGCTGACCATGCAGATGGCCCTGCAGCTGCACCGGGTCGTCGAGCAGGTCCCGATCGAGGTGCTGGTCGGCTCGTGACGGGCTCCGCAGCGCGCCCCGACCGGACCGGCCGGCCGGGCACCCCCGCCGACGTGCTGACCCGGCTGCTCGACGTGCTCGCCGACGAGCGGCCGGTCGCGGAGATCGACGCCCTCGCCACCCGGGTGCGCAATGCCCCGGACGTCCCCGACCGGCACGTGCTGCTGACCGCCGCCGAGGACGCCCGCCGCATCCGGCACCTGCTGGCGCAGCGCGAGCGGCGCGAGGCGGAGATGCAGGCGCTGTACGAGACCGCGCGCGACCTCACCTCGCTGCGCGACGTCGACGGCACGCTGCACGCGATCGTGGACCGGGTGCGCCGGCTGCTGAGGGCAGACCTCACCTACATCGCGCTGGTCGACGAGGAGACCGGCGACGCGTACATGCGGGTCACCTCGGGGGCCAGGACGGCGCCGATCGAGACGGTGCGCCAGCGCCCGGGGATGGGCATCGGTGGCCGGGTCATCGAGACCGGGCAGGCCGTCGCCACGGCGGACTACCTGGCCGACCCGCGCCTCACGCTCTCGCCCGCGGTCGCGGCCGCCGTCCGCGAGGAGGGCATCGTCGGCATCGTCGGCGTCCCGATGAGGCTCGGCTCCCGGGTCATCGGCGCACTGTTCGCGGCCGACCGGCGCCGGCGCACCTTCGACCAGGCCGAGATCGCGCTGCTGTCCTCCCTCGCCGACCACGCGTCCGTGGTCATGGAGAACGCCCGCCTGTTCGCCGGGATGCGGGCCTCCACCCGCGAGCTGCGCGAGGTCAACAGCCGGCTGTCCGAGCAGCGGCACGTGCTGGAGCGGGCCAGCGCCGCGCACGAACAGCTGATGCCCCTCGTGCTCACCCGCGCCGACCTCGTCCAGTTCGCCGAGACGGTCAGCCGGCTCCTGGGCGGCTCCGTCGAGCTGCTGGACACCGACGCGCGCGTGCTGGCCGCGGCGGCCGGGCCCCGGCCGGTTCCCGGGCCCGCCGACGGGGAGGACGGCGGCCCCGCGCCGCGGTCGGCCGTCGTCCGCGTCCGGGCGGGCAAGGAGACCTTCGGCAGCCTGCGCCTGACCCGCGCCACCCCGATCAGCGAGGCGGAGACGCGGACGCTGGAGCGGGCGGCGCAGACCGCGGCGCTCCTGGTGCTGATGGAGCGCCAGACCGCGCTCCTGGAGGAGGAGCTGCGCGCCGAGCTGCTCGACGACCTGCTGGCCGACGGGACGCCGGACCCGGACGTGGTGCACCGCCGGGCGGAGCGGCTGGGCGTGCTGCGTCCCGGTGAGCCGCAGGTGCTCGTCGTCTGCTCCGCGGGGACGGAGGTACCGCTGTCCTCCGTGCTGGCGGCCGCCGCCGGCCTCGCCGGCCGGTCCCGCGGCCTGGCCAGCGAGCACGGCGGGTCGGTCGTCCTGCTCCTGCCCGGCACCGACGGCGGGAGCACCGCCCGGACCGTCGCCGCCGAGCTGGGCCGGGCCGTGGGCGTGGCGGTGACCGCGGGCGCCTCGGGGTCCGCGGAGACCGGGACGGACCTGCACCCGTTGCACCGGGAGGCCGCGCGCAGCCACCGGCTGCTGCTCGCCCTCGGGCGGGAGGGCGACGGCGCGACCCTGCAGGAGCTGGGCATCGTCGGTCAGCTGCTCGAGGGGGCGAACCCCGGGCAGGTGCAGGGGGTCGTCGACCGCGTCCTCGGGCCGTTGCTCGCCTACGACGCCGAGAACTCCGCGGCCCTGTTCGGCACCGTGGAGGCCTACTTCGCCTCCGGGCAGAGCCCCCCGGAGGCCGCGCGCCGCCTGCGGGTGCACGTCAACACCGTCTACCAGCGCCTCGAGCGCGTCGACCGGGTCCTCGGTGGCACCGGCTGGCGCGAGCCGCAGGGGGCGCTGGAGGTGCAGATGGCGCTGCAGCTGTACCGCGCCACCGTCCGGTCCGACCGCTGACCGGTCGGACCGGTGACCGGTGACCGGTGACCGGTGACCGGTCGGACCGGACGGTGGCGGTCACCGGACCGGCAGGTGTCCGCCCTCCCCGGTCTGGTCGCGGAGCCGGAACTTCTGGATCTTCCCGGTGGAGGTCTTCGGGAGGGGCCCGAACACCACGGCCTTGGGCGCCTTGAACCGGGCCAGCCGCTCGCGGACGTGCTCGATGATCTCCGCCTCGGTGGCCGAGGCGCCCGCGTGGAGGGTCACGTGGGCGACCGGCACCTCACCCCACCGCTCGTCCGGCGCGGCGATGACCGCGACCTCGAGGACGGCGGGGTGCTCGGCGATCGCCTGCTCCACCTCGACGCTGGCGATGTTCTCCCCGCCGGAGATGATCACGTCCTTGCTGCGGTCCCGGAGCTCGACGTAGCCGTCCGGGTGCACGACGCCGAGGTCGCCGGTGCGGAACCAGCCGTCCGGCACGGCCCGCCGCGTCGCCTCCTCGTCCTTGAGGTAGCCGAGCATCACGTTGTTGCCGCGCAGGGCGATCTCCCCGACCGCGACGCCGTCGGCGGGGACGTCCTGGCCGTCGGAACCGATCACGCGGGCGGTGCAGGAGATCATGTTGCCCACGCCCTGGCGGGCGCGGAGCCGCGCCTTGGTCTGGTTGTCCAGGCCGTTCCACTCCGGGCGCCAGTCGCAGATCATCGCCGGGCCGAACGTCTCGGTCAGCCCGTAGAGGTGGGTCACCTCGAAGCCCAGCTCCTCCATGCGGCGGAGGATCGCCGGGCTGGGCGGTGCGCCCCCGGTCGCCACCCGCACCGGAATCGCGACCGGCGCCGCCTCCTCGGCGTAGGCGAGCATCGACAGGACCGTGGGGGCGCCCTCGAGGTGGGTGACCCTCTCGGCGCGGATGAGCCGCCACACCTCGGCCGGGTCCACCTTCGGCAGGCAGACGTGCGTGGCGGCGGCCGCGGTGACCGCCCACGGGAAGCACCAGCCGTTGCAGTGGAACATCGGCAGGGTCCACAGGTGCACCGCGGACGGCGACAGCTGCGTGTGCCCGACCATCGCCAGGGCCTGCAGGTAGGCGCCCCGGTGGTGGTACATGACGCCCTTGGGCCGGCCGGTGGTCCCCGAGGTGTAGTTGACCGACAGCAGCGACCGCTCGTCGTCCGGCCGCAGGGCCAGCGGGGTGGCGGCGGCGAGCAGCTCCTCGTACTCCGCGCCGGCCCGGATCCGGCGCGGCGGGTAGGCGACCTGCGCCAGCGCCGCGTCGACCACCGCGTCGAACGCGGGGTCGTGCACCAGGACGGCGGACTCGGAGTGCTCCAGGATGTAGGCGATCTCCCCGGCCGACAGGCGGGTGTTGATCGCGACGAGGGGGACCCCGGCCCACGGCACACCGAAGCTCGCCTCGAGCAGGACGTGGGTGTTGGGCGCGAGGACGGCGACGGGCCGCCCCTGCGCCAGCGGGGCCAGAGCGCCGGCCAGCCGCTGCGACCGGTCGTGCAGCTCGGTGTAGGTCCAGCGCTGGTCGCCGTCGACCACCGCGAGCCGGTCCCCGTGGGAGGCGGCGGCCCGGTCCAGGTAGGAGACGGGCGTCAGCGGCTCGAAGGAGAGGGCGTCGAGGTCCGCCGTCATGGTCATCAGGTCCCTTCCTCGGTTCGGCCGTGCCGCCGGGCGGTGCGGCCGGCAGTCACGGCAGGGGCGCGGCGGGCGGCCGGGCCAGGAGCACGTCCTCGTCGGCGGCCGCCGGTCGCGGCAGCCGGCGCGGCAGCACGATCGCGGCCAGCACGGCGCCGGTGAGGGCGACGCCGGCCACGACGAGCATCGCGAACCGCTGGCCCGCGAGCGTGCTCCCCACGAGGCTGCCACCGCCGTCGAGGGCCCGCTGGGTGGCGAGCGTCGTCAGCACGGCGACGACCGCGATCGACAGGGTGCTGCCCAGAGCCTGGGTGCTGTTGAGGGCGCCGGCGCCGACGCCGTGCCGGTGCCCGGGGATGCCGGACAGGGCCGTCACCGTGCAGGTCACGTTGATCGCCCCGCTGCCCAGGCCGAGGAGCAGGAAGGGGGCCAGCAGCCCGCCGGCGTAGCCGGTGGAGCTGTCGAGCCCGAGCGCCAGCAGGGCGGCACCCGTGGCGCACAGGACCAGGCCGAGCGGGACGACCAGGCGTGGGCCGACCCGGTGCGTGGTGCGGGAGACGACCCGCGCGGTGATCGCCACCGTGGCCGCCCACGGCACGAAGGCGAAGCCCGCACGCAGCGCCGACCAGCCGAGCGTCTCCTGCATGAACAGCGAGGCGGTGAAGTACGCGCCGATCCCGACGCCCGCGGTCAGCAGGACGAACAGGAACCCGAACGAGGTGCGGTGCCGGAAGATGCCCAGGGGGAGCAGCGGGTCGGCGCCCCGGGCCTGGGCGACGACGAACAGGCCGACCAGCACCGCGGCGGCCGCCAGGCTGGCCCAGGTCCGCGGTGCGGGCCCGTGCACCTGCAGCTCCGCCAGCCCGACGATGAGCGCCGCCACGCCCAGGGTGATGAGCAGCCCGCCGCGCGCGTCCAGGCGCTGCCGGTGCTCCGGCCGGATCGCCGGGACGACGGAGAACGCGACGACGAACGCCACCAGGCACACCGGCACGTTGACCAGGAAGATCCAGCGCCACCCACCCATGTCGGTGAGGACGCCCCCGATCACGTTGCCCAGCGTGGCGCCGAACGCCCCGATCGCCGCCCACGCGCCCAGCGCGGAGCTGCGCTCGCGCGGGGTGACGAAGACGGTGGTGAGCAGGGACATCGCCGCCGGCGACGCCATGGCCGCGCCGATGCCGGCGAAGGCCCGGGCGGCGATCAGCAGGCCGGCGTCGGAGGCGACGGCGCACAGGAGCGAGCCGAGGGTGAAGACGAACAGGCCCGCGAGGAACAGCCGCCGCCGGCCGAAGACGTCGGCGCTACGGCCTCCGAGGAGGAGCAGGCAGCCGAAGGTCAGGCTGAACGCCGTCAGCACCCACTGGAGCTGGGCCGGCGCCAGGTCCAGGTCCGCCCGGATCGCCGGGAGCGAGACGACCACGACCGTGCCACCGACCAGCAGGATGAACTGGACGCTGCACATCAGGGCGAGGAACGCGCCCCGGTGCCTGACCTCCGGCACGGCCGGTGTGGACTGCTCGGCCGCCACGGTCACCGGCCGCGCCACGACTCACGCCTCCCGGGGCGCGGCGGCCGGCGGCGAGGCGCTCACCGTGGTGCGCGCGGTCGGCCCGGTCCGGGGAGCGGAGCCCCGGACCGGGGTCACGCGGTCTTCCCGGACAGGTACGCGGTGATCGCGGCGAGGGTGTCGTCGGGGTACTCCAGCAGCATCGCGTGGCCGCCGCGGGGCAGCACCTGCAGAATCGCGGTGGGGATGAGCTCGGCCATCTCGACCGACTGCGACACCGGCGTCAGCACGTCCTCGGCGCCGGCGAGCACCAGCGTGGGGGTCGACACCGTGGGCAACTGGGCCCGGGAGTCGTAGACGCGCAGCCCGGCCGCCTGGGCCTCGAAGCCCTCGAGGGTCGTCGGGTGCGGGTCCAGCCGGGACAGCTCGGCCTGCGCGGTCGCCGTGGCGTGGTCGCTGAGCAGCCGCGGTGTGAAGACCCACGGCATGCCGGTGATGCCGATCGACACCGGGTCCACGCCGCTGCGCCGCAGCACCAGCCCCGTGTCGAGCCAGGCGTGCTGGACGGCGGTGTAGGACGGGAACGCGTTGAGCAGCACTGCCTTCGACAGCACGTCGCCGTGGCGGATGAGCATCGACTGCAGCACCGAGCCGCCGAGGGACCAGCCGACCGCCGACACCGGCCCGAGGCCGAGGGACTCCACCAGCGCGGCGGTGTCGTCGCCGAGGTCGTCGATCGCGTACGGGCCCGCAGGCACCTCGGTCTGCCCGGTGCCCCGGTTGTCGACCGTGATGACGGTGAAGTGCTCGCGCAGCCGGGGCGCCGCGACGGCCCAGGCGATCGAGCTGGAGCCCAGGCCGGAGATGAGCAGGAGGGGAGGGCCGTCGCCGCCGACCTCGTAGTGCATCGAGATCCCGTTGACCTGCGTGGTCGGCATCGAGGTCGGCTCCCTTCACGGGGCCCCGGAGGGCCCGGTTGTCGAGGTGTGGTCGGGGCACGGGCGCCGCAGGCCGCCGGCGTGCAGCAGCGGGCGGTCGGGCCGTCCGAGGGGTTCCCCCCGCCCCGGTCGGCAGCGATCCCGCGCTGACCGCCCGAGGCGTCGGTGGTCCCACTGTCGAGCGGGCGCGCGGGGTGATCAATGGGGAGCCGTCCACATCCAGCCGGGTCGCCGGTGGGCATCGGTCCACTCCGCAGGGCGGTTTCCGGCGTTCTCGGCCGGATCTCCGGCCGACACGGAACTGACCGTTGCGACCCCCGTCACACAGCCCTTAACGTCCGTGGCCGTCGTCACACCCGCCGGGTCGTGACGGCACTTCCTGGCTGAGACGCCGGGGCAGGTCCGATCCCGCGGACCCGGTCGGTGACGTGTGCCGTCCGAGGCCTCGCGAGGCGATCAGCCGCCCGTTACTTCCGATCAAGGGGTGGTGGATCTGTGCTGAGATTCCTGCTGCTACGGGTGTTGACCACCATTCCGGTCCTGGTGCTGGTGACCTTCGTGGTGTTCGGCCTGGTACTGCTCATCCCGGGCGACCCGGCGGTCACGATCGCCGGCCCGGACGCCACGGTGGAGCAGGTCGCGGCCATCCGCGAACGGCTCGGCCTGGACCGGCCGTTGCTGGTCCAGTACTGGGACTGGGTCACCAGTGCCATGGCCGGTGACCTGGGCACCTCCCTGTACACCAGCCGGGCGGTGGCCACCTCGATCGGTGACGCCCTGCCCGTCTCGATGGCGCTCGCCGGCGCGGCGCTGCTCATCTCCCTGGTGATCGCGGTGCCGATGGCGATCGTCTCCGCGCTGCGCCGCGGCACCTGGGTCGACCGGGTCGCCACGCTGGGGTCCTCCCTCGGCATCGCGTTGCCGTCGTTCTGGCTGGGACTGGTCTTCGTGCTCATCTTCAGCCTCACCCTGGGCTGGCTCCCGGCGACCGGGTACGTCCCGTTCGCGCAGGACCCGGTGGCGTGGCTGACCCATCTCGTCCTGCCCGCGCTGACCCTCGGCATCGCCGGCGCCGCGGAGAGCACGCGGCAGCTGCGCGGCTCGATCATCGGCGTCCTGCAGCAGGACTACGTGCGCACCGCCCGGGCCAAGGGCCTGCGCGGCCGGATGGTCGTGGGCAAGCACGTGATGAAGAACGCGAGCGTCCCGCTGGTCACCGTCCTCGGCCTGCAGATCACCGCACTGCTCGGCGGGGCGGTCCTGGTCGAGCAGGTCTTCGGCGTCCCCGGCCTCGGTCAGGTCGCCATCGCGGCGGTGACCACCCGCGACATCCCGGTCATCCAGGGCATCGTGCTGATCGCCGTCCTGGTGGCCGTGGTCTGCAACCTGCTCGTCGACCTCGTGTACGGCTACCTCAACCCGAAGGTGCGGCCTCGATGACCCAGTCCCAGACCGACCCGACGACCCAGACCGGCCCGACGACCTCCGAGCTGTCCGTGGCCCCCGGCGCCCCGGCCGCCGCCGGCCTCCCCGCCGGCACCGACGTGGCTGCGGTCTCCCACCCACCGGTCCGCCACCGCGGCGGCGCCTGGTCCAACTTCCGACGGCGGGTGGCCAAGAACACCGGCGCGGTCATCGCGCTCGGCGTCCTGGGCGTGCTCGTGCTCATCGCCGTCGTCGCCCCGTGGATCACCCCCGCGGACCCCAACCAGCAGGACCTGCGCAGCGTGCTGCTGCCGCCCTTCAGCGACGGCTACCCGCTGGGCAGCGACCAGCTGGGCCGCGACATCCTGAGCCGGCTGATCATGGGCACGCGGGTGTCGCTGCTGGCGATCGTGCTGGCCCTGGCCGTCGCCATGGTGATCGGCGTCCCCGCCGGGTTCCTCTCCGGCTTCCTCGGTGGCCGCTTCGACATGATCGTCATGCGCCTCAACGACGCCGCGATGAGCTTCCCGCCGCTGCTGCTGGCGATCGCGCTGGTCGGGGTGCTCGGCCCCAGCCTGCGCAACGCCATGATCGCCGTCGGCATCCTGCTGGCCCCCCGGTTCCTCCGGCTGGTCCGCGGGGTGGTCATCGGGCTGAAGGAGGAGACCTTCGTCGAGGCCTCCCGCAGCATCGGGACCCGCACCCGGACGATCATCGTGCGGCACATCCTGCCCAACACGCTGTCGCCGCTGACCGTGGCGATCGCGGTGACGGCCGGCTACGCGATGCTCTCCGAGGCCGGTCTGAGCTTCCTCGGCCTCGGTGTCCAGCCCCCCGACGCCAGCTGGGGCTCGATGATCCGCGAGGGCTTCCTCTACTTCGGCCGCGCCCCCTGGCTCGGCATCTTCCCGGGCGTGCTCATCGCCCTGACGGTCTTCACGTTCGTGACCCTCGGCGACGGCCTCCGCGACGCCCTGGGCCGTGAAGAGCGCACCGAGTCCTGATCACCGGAGCACAGGAAGGACTGGGCACATGACCCGAACACTGCCGGTGGCCAGGACCGCGGCCACCACGACGCTCGAGGTGGAGGACCTCGTGGTCGAGGTCCTCACCGAGGACGGCTGGGCCACGGTCGTCGACGGCGTCTCCTTCAGCCTCGGCAGGGGCGAGACGCTCGGCATCGTGGGGGAGTCCGGCTCGGGCAAGAGCGTCACCTGCCTGTCGATCGCCGGCCTGATGCCCCCGCGTCAGACCCGCGTCCGCGCCGGCACGCTGCGGCTGCTGGGCCAGGACCTCACCGCGCTGGACCAGCGCCAGATGTCCGACATCCGGGGCCCGAAGATCGCGATGATCTTCCAGGAGCCGATGAGCAGCCTGAACCCGGCGTTCACCGTCGGCGACCAGATCGCCGAGGTCCTGCGCCGGCACGAGGGGCTGTCGCGGAAGGAGTCCAAGGCCCGGGCGATCGAGCTGCTGGACCGGGTGGGGGTGCCCAACCCGGCGCGGCGGTTCGGCCAGTACCCGTTCGAGTTCTCCGGCGGGATGCGCCAGCGGGTCATGATCGCCATCGCGCTGGCGTGCACCCCGGACATCATCATCGCCGACGAGCCCACCACGGCCCTCGACGTGACCGTGCAGGCGCAGATCCTCGAGCTGCTGCGGGAGATCCAGCGCGAGCACGGGATGTCGGTCATCTTCATCACCCACGACCTCGGGGTGGTCGCCGACGTCTGCGACCGGGTGCTGGTCATGTACGCCGGGCAGATCGTCGAGGGCGCGCCGCTGGACGAGCTCTTCGAGGACCCGCAGCACCCGTACATGGAGGGCCTGCTCGCGGCGATGCCCCGCATGGACCAGCGCACCGACGCGCTGGTCAGCATCCCCGGGCACCCGCCGCAGGTGGGCGCGTTCCCGGCGGGCTGCCGCTTCCACCCGCGGTGCGCGTACGTGCGGCCGCAGTGCACCGACGGGGCCGCGCCGCCGCTGGAACAGGCCGGCCCCACGCACACGACCCGGTGCCTCCGGCACCTCGAGCTGACCCTGCGGGGGACGACGTGACGGAGCTGTTGAGGACGAGCGGGGACACCACCGTGCCGGACACGGTGGGCCACGAGCGCAGGGGAGGCGCGGACGTGACCGGGGTCGAGCCGCTGTTGGACGTCAAGGACCTGCAGGTCACCTTCTCGCCGCGGAGGAAGATGTTCCGCGAGCGGGTGGAGCTGCGGGCCGTGGACGGCGTGAGCTTCCAGTTGTTCCCGGGAGAGACGGTGGGCCTGGTCGGCGAGTCCGGCTGCGGCAAGTCGACCACGGCGCGCGGGCTCATGCGCCTGGTGGAACCCAGCGGTGGCTCGGTGACGCTGGGCGGGCAGGAGCTGCTGGGCCTGCCGGCGGGCAAGATGCGCAAGGCGCGCAAGGACATCCAGATGGTGTTCCAGGACCCGTACTCGTCCCTGGACCCGTCCATGCTGGTACTCGACTCGATCGCCGAGCCGATCGACGTGCACCTGGACCTGGACCGGGCGCAGACGGTGGAGCGGGTCGGGGAGCTGCTGCAGCGGGTGGGCCTGCCGCCGGAGTACATGTACCGCTACCCGCACGAGTTCTCCGGCGGGCAGCGGCAGCGCATCACCATCGCCCGGGCCATCGCCGCGGACCCCAGGATCCTCGTCCTCGACGAGGCGGTCAGCGCCCTGGACGTCTCCACCCAGAACCAGGTCATCGGCCTGCTCGAGGACCTGTCCCGGGACGCCGACCTGACCTACCTGTTCATCGCCCACGACCTGTCGGTGGTGCGCCACATCTCCGACCGGGTCGCGGTCATGTACCTGGGGCAGATCGTCGAGCACGGCGACGTGGACCGGGTCTTCGACGCCCCGGCGCACCCGTACACCGAGGCGCTGCTGTCGGCGGTCCCGCTGCCCTCGCCGAAGCTGCAGCGCAGCCGGGAGCGGATCGTGCTCGCCGGCGACCCTCCGGACCCCTCCCGGGTGCCGCCGGGCTGCCGCTTCCACACCCGGTGCAAGTACGTGATGGACGTCTGCCGGACCGTCGTCCCGCTGCCCACGCCGACCGTGGGCTCCGGCGAGGTCGCCTGTCACCTGCACACCAGCGGTCCGCAGCTGGCCGGGCGGTCGGTGCGGGAGCTCGCCACGCCGCACGCCGTGGTCGCGGGCTGAGAGGGGGCGGACATGCGATCAGCTCGCTGGAAGGGCATCCGCACGATCTCCCTCGACGAGGTCGACGACCCCCGCCCCGGCCCCGCCGACGTCGTCCTCGATGTGCAGGCCTGCGGGATCTGCGGGTCCGACGTGCACGCCTACGCCGAGGGCGCGTGGATCACCGAGGGCGCCCCGATGGGCCACGAGTTCGCCGGGACGGCGAGCGAGGTCGGCGCCGAGGTGGCCGGCATAGCGGTCGGCGACCGGGTGGCGGTCATCCCGATGGGGCCGTGCGGGACGTGCCCGCAGTGCTCCGTCGGGCACGTCAACCTCTGCGCCGACCTGAGCAACAGCGCCCGGGGTGGGCTCAGCGACCGGGTATTGGTGCCACGGGCGGCGCTCGGCCGGCAGCTGTACCGGATGCCGGACTCCCTCGCCTTCGAGGAGGGGGCGTTCCTGGAGCCGCTGTCGGTGGCCACCCGGGCGATCCGCTCGGCCGCGCCGGACCTGCAGGGGCCGATCCTCGTCACGGGGTTGGGCTCGATCGGCCAGTGCGTCCTGCGGGTGCTGCAGGCGTACGGCGCAACCGACGTCCTGGGGGTGGACGTCTCGCCGCCCCGGCTGGCCGTCGCCGCCGCCACGGGTGCCGCGGTGCTCGACGCCCGCTCCGAGGACCTGCGCCAGCACGTCCTCGACCGCTGGGGGACCACGGTCTCCCCGTACCAGCGCGGCGGCAACGTCGGCACCGTGTTCGAGTGCTCGGGCGCGCTCTCGGTGCTCGACGTGCTCCCCGAGCTCACCGCCCCGGCCGGCACCATCTCGATCGCCGGCCTGACCAGCGAGACGCCGCGGTTGGACCTCAACACGGTCGCCCAGAAGGAGCTGCGGCTGCTGGGCAGTTTCGCCTACACCCCGCCGGACTCGGCCGAGGCCTTCCGGCTGCTCGCCGAGGGCGAGGTGCAGGTGGCGCCGCTGGTGTCCCACCGGGTGCCGCTGAGCCGGGTGGACGAGGCCTTCGAGGCCCAGCACGCCGTGGACGGCTCGGTCAAGGTCGTCGTCGTCGCCGGCTGAGCACACCACGCCGCACCACCGGTCGCCGGACCCTCCGGTGACCGCGCACCCGCACGCCCGGCACGGGACCCCGTGCCTGGGCGGCGGCCACACCCGCACCACGGGAGAGGAGTCCAGATGGGCACAGCACTGGCAGGCAAGGTCGCGGTCATCACCGGCGGGGCCAGCGGCATCGGGCAGGCCACCGCCGAGCGGTTCGCCGAGGAGGGCGCCGACGTCGTCGTCGGCGACATCGGCCCGGCGGACGACACCCTCCGCCTGGTGGAGAAGGCCGGCCGGCGGGCGCTGTACGTGCGCACCGACACCACGGTGGAGGCCGACTGCGACGGCCTGGTCGCCGCCGCGGTCGCCGAGTTCGGCCGGGTCGACGTCGGCGTCGCGTCGGCGGGCATCGCGACCGCCGCCGGTCCCAGCAACGTGCAGACCCGAGCGGCGGGCAAGGACGCCACGCACGTGGTGAACCTCGACGTCGCGGCGTTCCAGCGGGTCCTGGACGTCAACGTCACCGGCCTGATGATGACCGGCCGGGCGCTGGCCCGGCAGATGCTGGCCCAGGGCACCGGCGGCTCGATCGTCAACATCGCCTCCAGCGCGGCGAAGATCCCGCTCGCCGGCGCCTCGCCCTACTGCGTGTCCAAGGCCGGCGCGTGGATGCTCACCAAGGTCATGGCGCTGGAACTGGCGACCACCGGCATCCGGGTGAACGCCGTCGGCCCGGGCTACACCGCCACGCCGATGATCGGCGGCATCGAGCAGAACCAGGCCGCCTACGACCTGGCCATGAGCATCACCCCGATGAACCGGCTGGGCACCCCCGCGGAGATCGCGTCGGCCTGCCTGTTCCTGGCGTCGTCGGAGTCCTCCTTCGTGACCGGCCAGATGCTGCACCCCGCCGGGGGGCAGTTCACCGGCTGACCGACCGCACCAGCACGCACCCGGAAGCGCCGGGCGGGAGCCGAGGGCTCCCGCCCGGCGCGTCGTCGTCCGGCCTGGTCGGCGCCGCGTCGGGCCATGTGACGCGCACCACGTCGCGGCCCCCCGGGGTGGTCTCCCTCCCGTTGTCGCGGTCGCCCCGGGCCGACAGGTTCCTTGCCAACGAACCGGCTGCGGCCCGACTTTCTCTCTTGGAGGCTCACGTGCGCGGTACGACGACGTCCGCCCGCAGGACAGCACGACCACGCCGATGGTGGCTCGGGCTCCTGTCGGGGCTGGTCCTGGTGGTGTCCGCCTGCGGGGGTGGCGCGACGGCGGGGACCTCGGCGCAGGGGGAGATCGACCCGGAGGGGACGTTCCGCTACGTGTTCGTGCAGAACCCCTCGACGTTCGACCCGCACCGGTCGGCGAACCCGTGGGACATGGTCTTCTTCCGGCTGGTCTACGACCAGCTGATCATGCTGGACGAGAACGACGAGCTGGCGCCGCAGCTGGCCACCTCGTGGGAGTTCGTCGACGACGAGACGGCGCTGGTGCTGGAGCTGCGCGACGACGTCACCTTCATCGACGGGACGCCCTTCGACGCCGAGGCGGTGAAGGCGAACCTGGAGCGGGCCAAGACGCTGGAGACCAGCGCGCTCAAGGGCCAGCTGGCCCGGATCGAGTCGGTGGAGCCGACGGGGGAGTTCACCGTGCGGATCAACCTGAACGGCCCCGGCGGCGACCTGCCGGCGCTGTTCTCCTCGACCGCCGGCAGCATGATCAGCCCGGCGGCGTTCGACAACGCCGACCTGGACCAGAACCCGGTCGGCTCCGGAATGGCGACGCTGGTGGAGTACGTGCCGGGTCAGCTGACCCGCTACGACCGCAACGAGGAGTACTGGGACCCCGACGCCGCGAAGGCCGCGCACTACGAGATCCTGGTGCAGACCTCGGCGACCACCCGGTTCAACATGCTGCAGACCGGCCAGGCCGAGCTGACCTACCTCGACCCCTCGCAGGCCGAGCAGGCGGAGGCCGCGGGGTTGAACTCCGCGCCGTCGAAGAGCATGTCGATCATGTCGATGTACATGAACACCGGGAAGGCCCCGTTCGACGACATCCGGGTGCGCCAGGCGGTGCAGCACGCGGTGGACCGGCAGGTCATCGTCGACGGGGTGTTCTTCGGCCTGGGTGAGCCGGTGGCGCAGTACATGCCGCCGGACCACTGGGCGTACAACCCCGACGTCACCCCCGAGGGCGAGTACGGCTACGACCCGGAGCGGGCCCGGGAGCTGCTGGCCGAGGCCGGCTACCCCGACGGCGTGGACTTCGAGTTCCTGGTGCCGAGCCTGGACGACCACCGCGCGGTGGCCGAGGCGCTGGTGCCGATGCTCGCCGAGGTGGGCCTGCGCGCGACCACCCGGGTCATCGAGTCCCCGACGACGCCGGTGACCTTCTACAGCCGGCAGGAGGGCAACGCGTTCCCGGGCATGGGGGCGCCGTTCGCCGACCCGACGATCCCCTACCAGGGGAGCCTGCCCGGCCAGTTCGCCAACCCGTGGAACACCACCACCGACGAGTTCCAGCAGGCGTGGACGGACTCCCTCAGCGGCGCCACGCGGGAGGACCGGGTCGAGGCGCTCCACCGGATGGTCGAGGCGGAGAAGGGCGTCCGGAAGAGTTTCCCGCTGCACGCGCACTTCCCGCCCAGCGCCTGGACCGACCGCGCCGTGTTCCCCGAGGGCTACCAGCCGGCCTACGCGCCGACCTTCCGCGGGGTGGGCGTGACCGCCTGACGCGGGTGGAGGCGGGCTCCAGCGGGCCCGCGTCCACCTGACGGTCGCACCGGACGGCCGGGCGGGGAGCACTCCTCGCCCGGCCGTCGTCGTGCCTGCTCCCGGCAGGACGAGTGCGCTGCTCAAGCCCCCGGAACGGCTCTCGCGGACCGCTGCGGACCCGGTCGCCGGCAGTGTGACGTGGACCATGAAACGGCCTCCGAAGGTGGTCATCGTCCCGTTGTCCGGGCCCTCCGCAGCCAGCAGATTCAGGGGCACGGAAGCGAGGCGGTCGACGGTGACCGGGGCGCGAGGAGGACGGCATGGGGCACGCATTGCAGGACCGTGTCGCGGTCATCACCGGTGGCGCGAGCGGCATCGGCACGGCCACCGACGTCCGGTCCGCCGCGGCCTGCCTCGTCCTCGCCAGTGACGCGTCCTCGTCCGTCACCGGCCAGATCCTGCACCCGGCCGGCGGCCAGTTCACCGACTGACCGTCCCGGTCACCCCTCTGGAGGTTCGCAGTGAGTCGTACGACCACGTCCGCCCGCAGGCCGGCCCGACCCCTGCGGTGGTGGACCGGCCTGCTGTCAGTGTTGGTGCTGCTGCTGAGCGCGTGCGGCGGCGGGTCGTCGGCCGGCGCCGGCACCGCCCAGGGGGAGATCGACCCGGAGGGCACGTTCCGCTACGTGTTCGTGCAGAACCCCTCGACGTTCGACCCGCACCGCTCGGGCAACGCCTGGGACATGATCTTCTTCCGGCTGGTCTACGACCAGCTGATCATGCTGGACGAGAACGACGAGCTGGCGCCGCAGCTGGCCACCTCGTGGGAGTTCGTCGACGGCGACACCGCGCTGGTGCTGGAGCTGCGCGACGACGTCACCTTCATCGACGGGACGCCGTTCAACGCCGAGGCGGTCAAGGCCAACCTGGAGCGGGCCAAGACGCTGGAGACCAGCGCGCTGAAGGGGCAGCTGGCCCGGGTGGAGTCCATCGACGTCGTCGACGAGTTCACCGTGCGGCTGAACCTGAACGGGCCCGGCGGTGACCTGCCCAACCTGTTCACCGACCGGCTCGGCAGCATGATCAGCCCGGCGGCGTTCGACAACCCGGACCTGGACCAGAACCCGGTCGGCTCCGGCATGGCCACGCTGGTGGAGTACGTGCCGGGTCAGGTGTCGCGGTACGACCGCAACGAGGAGTACTGGGACCCGGAGGCGGCCAAGGCGGCGCACTACGAGATCCTGGTGCAGACCTCGGCGACCACCCGGTTCAACATGCTGCAGACCGGCCAGGCCGAGCTGACCTACCTCGACCCCTCGCAGGCCGAGCAGGCCGCGACCGCGGGGCTGAACTCCGCGCCCTCGAAGAGCCTGTCGATCATGTCGATCAACATGAACGTCGGGAAGCCGCCGTTCGACGACATCCGGGTGCGCCAGGCGCTGGAGCACGCGATCGACCGGCAGGCGATCGTCGACGGCGTGTTCTTCGGCCTGGGTGAGCCGGTGGCGCAGTACATGCCGCCGGAGCACTGGGCGTACAACCCCGACGTCACCCCCGAGGGCGACCACGGCTACGACCCGGAGCGGGCCCGGGAGCTGCTGGCCGAGGCCGGCTACCCCGACGGCGTCGAGTTCGAGTGGCTGGTGCCGAGCCTGGACGACCACCGCGCGGTGGCCGAGGCACTGGTCCCGATGCTCGCCGAGGCCGGGATGACCGCCAACACGCGGGTCATCGAGTCACCCACGACCCCGGTCACCTTCTACGGCCGCCAGGAGGGCAACGTCTACAACGGCATGGGCGCGCCGTTCGCCGACCCGACGGTGCAGTACCAGAACTACCTGCCCGGGGCCTTCCGCAACCCGTGGAACGTCTCCAGCCCGGAGTTCGAGCAGGCCTGGCTGGACGCGCTGCGCGGCACGACGCAGGAGGAGCGCGCCCCGGCCATCCACCGGATGGTCGAGGAGGAGAAGCGGACCATGATCTCCTTCCCGCTGCACGCGCACTTCCCGCCCAGCGCCTGGACCGACCGCGCCGTGTTCCCCGAGGGCTACCAGCCGGCCTACGCGCCCACCTTCCGCGGCGTCGGCGTCACCGCCTGACCTCCGGGCGCGGGCGGCGGGGAACGCGACCCGCCCGCGCCCGGTGCACGACCGCTGGACCCGAGGGGCCCGGCCGCACCTCCGCCCCATCCCAGCCCGGTGGCGCACCGCTGCGCCGCCGTACCGAGAGGAAGCCAGCGCATGCGTCTCGACGGCAAGGTCGCGGTCATCACCGGCGGCGGTTCCGGCATCGGCGCCGCCACGGCGGAGGCGTTCACCCGCGAGGGCGCCCGCGTGGTGATCGCCGACATCGACGGCGCCGCGGGGGAGTCCGTGGCCAAGGAGCTGCGGGCGGCCGGGGCCACGATCGACTTCCTCGAGGCCGACGCCTCCCGGCAGGCCGACCTCGAGCGGGTCATCGGGTTCGCGACCAGCACCCACGGCCGGCTCGACGTCCTCCACAACAACCACGTCTCCTTCGAGGCGGGGCGGATCGGCGACCTCACCTGGGACGGGCTCCGCCGCTCACTGGACGTCGGGCTGGTCTCGTACTGGTACGCGATCAAGCTGGCCCTGGAGCCGATGCTGGCCCAGGGGCGCGGCTCGATCGTGAACACCGCCTCGGTCTCCGGCCTGGCCGGTGACTTCGGGCTGGGTGCCTACAACATGCTCAAGGCCGGCGTCGTCAACCTCTCGCGGGTCACCGGCATCGAGTACGCCCGCAAGGGCGTGCGGTGCAATGCCGTCTGCCCCGGCCCCATCGGCACCCCGCCGATCGACCGGCTGCACGACGCCGCCCCGGCGACGTGGGAGGCCATCCGCGAGGCGATCCCGATGGGCCGCTACGGGCGCGCCGAGGAGATCGCCAACGCGGTCCTCTTCCTCGCCTCCGACGAGTCCAGCTTCGTCACCGGCACCCACCTGGTCGCCGACGGCGGGCTGTGGGCGCACTCCGGGATGCCGCCGATCGGCGGCCTGGGCCCGGACTTCTGAACACAGGACATCCAGGGAGGCAGTCGCTGCCATGACCACCGAGCCGTGCGGCGTCCGGGTGACGCCGCACCTGCGAGATCCGTCGGCCGACCACTGGACCCCCGTGGTCAGTCAGCACCGGGTCGCGGCCAACGCGCCCCGGATCCCCGTTCCGACCCGTCAGGAGAGCACGCGATGACCACGCTGGAGATCCCGAACATCGGGACGTTCGACGTCGAGCTGTGGGAGGAGGGCAGCGGGGCACCGCTGCTGTACCTGCACGGCTACGAGCGCCACCCCGGCGCCGCCGGCTTCCTCAAGCGGCTGGCGGAGAGCCGCCGCGTGCTCGCCCCGGAGCTGCCGGGCTACGGGCGGTCCACCGGCTTCCAGAACTTCACCGACGTCATCGACGTCGCCCTCTACCACCGCGAGCTGGTGGAGTCCCTGGGGGTCGGGCAGGTCGACGTCGTCGGCCACTCCCTCGGCGGGATGTTCGCCGCCGAGCTGGCGGCCATCGCCCCCCAGCTGGTCCGCCGGCTCGTGCTGGTCAACGCCTTCGGCGTCTGGCTGGACGACGAGCCGGCGCTGGACCCCTTCGGCGCGGCGGCCGAGGTCAAGGCGGCCAAGTGGCACGGCGAGGCGCCCAAGCAGGAGCCGACGAACTTCGTGCCCGACCCGGACGACCCCCACGGGGCCATCCTGTTCAGCGCGCAGAACCTCGGCACGGCCACCAAGTTCATGTGGCCGATCGCCGACCGCGGCCTGCGGCGGCGGCTGCCGCTGATCGACGCCCCGACGCTCGTCGTCCACGGCACCTCCGACGGGCTGCTCCCGGTGTCCTACGCCGACGAGTTCGTCCGGCTGGTCCCGAACGCCGAGCTGGCCCTCATCGACGCCGCGGGCCACTACCCGATGGTCGAGCAGGAGGACGAGTTCGTGTCGGTGGTCGGCAAGTTCCTGGACGCCTGACCGGATCGACGGAGGAGGAGACGACATGGGCAGGGTCGAGGGCAAGGTCGCGCTGGTCACCGGTGGCGCGGCGGGTATCGGCCGGGAGACGGCGGTCACCCTGGCACGAGAGGGCGCGAGGGTGGTCATCGCGGACCTGAACCTGGACGGCGCCAAGGAGACCGCCGCGATGATCGGGGACGCCGCGACCCCGGTGTACTTCAACGCGACGGAGCAGCAGTCGATCCAGGAGCTGGTCGAGGCGGTCCTGGCCGAGCACGGCCGGGTGGACGTCATCCACAACAACGCCGCGCTGGTCGGGCCCGACGCCTGGTTCACCGACTCCACGGTGGTCGACACGTCGATCGAGATGTGGGACCGCGCGTTCGCGACCAACGTGCGCAGCATCTTCCTGATGTGCAAGTACGCGCTGCCGCACATGGTCGAGAACGGCGGCGGGTCGATCATCAACATGGCCTCCGTCGGCGGCCTGCGGGGCAGCACGGCGCTGACCGCCTACGGGACGACGAAGGCCGCCGTCATCGGGCTGACCCGGTACATCGCCGCCCAGCACGGCAAGCAGGGGGTGCGCTGCAACGCGATCGCCCCCGGGGTCATCCAGACCCAGCAGCTGCTCGACGCCGTGCCCGACCTGCCGACCGCGGCCCTGGCCACGGTCGCCTCACCGCGGGTGGGGCTGCCCAGCGACATCGCAAACATGGTGCTGTTCCTCGCCTCGGACGAGTCGGCCTTCGTCAACGGCGAGACCTACCGCGTCGACGGCGGCGCGATGGAGGCCGGCTCCAGCGGCCGCTGAGCTGCCGCCGCCTCCGGCCCGGCGACCGGCCGGGCCGACCCCTTCCCGTTCCACCCACACCACCTGCCCTGGAGGGCTCCCGTGATCAAGCTGACCGTCCTGTACGACCGCCCCTCCGACGTCGAGGCGTTCGAGGCCTACTACATGGCCAACCACGTTCCGCTGGCCCGCAAGGTGCCGGGCCTCAACGACATCGAGGTCACGCTGTTCCAGCCGGGTCCCGACGGCTCGCTGCCGAAGTACCACCTCATGGCCGAGCTGACGTTCGACGACCCGGCGACCATGCAGGCCGGTCTGGCCTCGGAGGAGGGCAAGGCGCTCGGCGCCGACGTCGCCAACTTCCCCGGCACGACCTCGGCCACCCACCTCGTCGGCATCGTCGCCTGACCCGGCCGGGAAGAGGACCTCTTCGATGAAGTTCCACTGGTTCGCCCAGCAGTACTACACCAAGCTGCCCCCGGACTACGGCGACGTGAACCGCAGCTCGTGGGTGACGGCGCCCATCAACGTCACCGACCCCGCCCAGGTGGGCGAGGACTACCACATGTACATCCGGCTGATGCAGCAGGCCGACGGGCTGGGCTGGGACTCGTTGCTGCTCAACGAGCACCACCAGACGTCGCTGGCGATGACGCCGTCGCCGAACCTGATCGCCAGCATCCTCGCGGCGACGACGGAGAACGCGGCGATCGCGCTGTGCGGCAACTCCCTGGCGCTGTACAAGCCGCCGATCCGGGTGGCCGAGGAGATCGCGATGCTGGACTGCCTCTCCGGCGGCCGCATCATCGCCGGCATCGTGTTCGGGACCCCCATGGACACCGCGTTCTCCTACGGGGTCCCGCCGATCGAGCTGCGCGAGCGCTTCCACGAGGCCCGGGACCTGATCACCCGCGCCTGGAAGGCCGAGGAGCCCTTCGCCTTCAACGGCAAGTACACGCAGCTGCGCTACGTCAACCCGTGGCCGCGGCCCATCCAGGAGGAGCTCCCGGTCTGGATCCCCGGCAGCGGGAGCCCGGAGACCTGGGACGTCGTCAACGCGCTGGACTACTGCTACGGCTATCTCTCCTTCTCGGGGAAGCAGAGCGCCGAGCCCATCGTGAAGGGGTTCTGGGACTACACCGAGAGCCAGGGCGGCAACATGAACCCCAACCGCATGGCCTTCACCCAGGTGATCTGCTGCGCCGACACCGACGAGGAGGCCGAGCGGCAGTACGCCGATGCGGTCAAGTACTTCTACCGGCAGAACCCCACGGCCATCGAGTTCGCGACCCCGCCGGGGTACAACACCCCCGCGTCGATCCGGAGCACCCTCGACCGGGCCAAGGTGATCAGCAACGAGGAGCGGCTCAAGGCCGCCCGCGGCGAGCTCAGCTTCTGGGAGTACGACGAGCTGGGCTACATCATCGCCGGCACCCCGGAGCGGGTGGCGCAGCGCGTGCGGGAGCTGGCGACCGACCTGCGGATCGGCCAGCTGATCACCTGCATGCACGTCGGCAACCTCCCCGAGGAGGTCGCGGCGGAGAACAACCGGCTGTTCGGCACCGAG
Organism: Geodermatophilus sabuli; assembly: GCF_900215145.1. Classification (GTDB taxonomy): domain Bacteria; phylum Actinomycetota; class Actinomycetes; order Mycobacteriales; family Geodermatophilaceae; genus Geodermatophilus; species Geodermatophilus sabuli. Next base: position 526,463 of record NZ_OBDO01000001.1, read on the forward strand.
GTCATGCCCCAGCTGCGTGACCTGTGGTCGGACCAGGAGGACCGCTGGACGCCGAAGGTCTCCCAGGAGCGGGTGGCCGCGAAGTTCGGCAGCGGGCTGCCCCGGTAGTCCCGCGTCCGGGGCCGGACGGCGCCGCGCCGTCCGGCCCACTGGGGCCGGCTCCGGGCGTCCCGCGGCGGGTCGTTCGGCCCGAGGACGCCGCGCGCGTGGTGTCCTTCCGGGTGAGCGACACCACGGCTCGGTGTCCGGCAAGGCGGTCCGCGCCGCCGGCCGCCGGCGCCACCGGGCACCCCGTGTCCGGCCGGCACGGGGCGGCCGGACCCGGTACGGACCGGGTCGGGGCGGTCCCGTGGACGCCGCGTGTACCCGCAGTGAGGAAGAGAGAAGAGAGCATGTCGCAGAACAGTCGGATCGTCGTGCTGGGCGGCGCCCGGACCCCGGTGGGCAGCTTCGGCGGCGCCCTGAAGGACGTGCCGGCGCACGAGCTCGGCGCCACGGCCGCCCGGGCCGCGCTGGAGCGCACCTCGGTCGCGCCGGAGGACGTCGACGAGGTCGTCATGGGCTGCATCGGCCAGGTCGGCCCGGATGCCTACAACGCCCGGCGGGTGGCCCTGGCCGCGGGGCTGCCCGCCCGGACCCCGGCGCACACGGTCAACCGGCTGTGCGGCTCCGGGCTGCAGGCGGTGTGGTCGGCGGCGATGCAGATCCGCTGGGGGGCGGCCCGGGTCGCGCTCGCCGGTGGCGACGAGTCGATGTCGCGGATGCCGTTCTACGACTTCGGGGCGCGCAACGGCTACCGGCTGGGCGACCGCACGCTGGTCGACGGCACGGTCATGATGCTCACCGACCCCTTCCACGACATCCACATGGGCGTGACCGCCGAGCGGGTCGCCGAGAAGTACGACATCAGCCGCGAGGCGCAGGACGAGTTCGCGCTGGAGTCCCAGCGCCGCGCCGCCACGCCCGAGGCGAAGGCGGTCTTCGACGAGGAGATCACGCCGGTGTCCACCGGTGGGCGCCGGCCGACCACGGTCGCCGTTGACGAGCACCCCAAGCCCGGCACCACGGCGGAGGCGCTGGCCGCGCTCCGGCCTGCGTTCGCCGCCGGCGGCACGGTCACGGCGGGCAACGCCTCGGGGATCAACGACGGCGGGGCCGCGCTGGTGCTCACCACCGAGGAGGCCGCCCGCGACCGCGGCGCCACCGGGCTGGTCGCGCTGGAGGCGGTGACCACCGCGGCGCTGGAGCCCGAACTCATGGGCTACGCCCCGGTGCTGGCGCTGCGGGCGCTGTTCGAGCAGACCGGGACCACGCCGGCCGACATCGGCACCGTCGAGCTGAACGAGGCCTTCGCCGCGCAGGCCGTGGCCTGCGTCCGCGACGCCGGCCTGGACCCGGAGCGCACCAACCCCTACGGCGGGGCGATCGCGCTGGGGCACCCCGTCGGCGCGACCGGCGCGATCCTGACCCTGCGCGTGGTGCAGGACCTGATCCGGCGCGACCTGGAGCTCGGCGTCGTGTCGATGTGCATCGGCGGCGGCCAGGCACTGGCCGCCCTCTTCCGCCGCATCGACTGACCCCACCCGCCGGCCGCCCCGCAGCGTCCCGGGGCGGCCGGCGGAGGGATCCGGGCGCCGTCGCCCCCACCCCGACCGACCCCGACGTGAGGAGAACGACGCGGTGAGCACCCTCCAGGCCACCACCGGCGCCGGCGACCGGCCCGGTGCGCCCGACGTGCCCGACCTCGTCGCGCGGACACGGGAGTTCGTCCGGGAGGTCGTCCTGCCGGTGGACGACCGGTTCGACGGGGACGTGACCGCCGCAGGCGGGGACGGCCTGCGCCGGGAGCTGCAGGCGGCCGCGCGCGAGCGGGGCCTGCTGGCACCGCACGCACCGGTCGAGTTCGGCGGGCTCGGGCTGTCGATGACGCAGCGGGCCCGGGTGTTCGAGGCGGCCGGCTACTCGGTGTTCGGCGGGCTGGCGATCAACGTCGCGGCGCCGGACGAGGGCAACGTGCACCTGCTGGCGCACGTCGCCACCCCGGCACAGCAGCAGGAGTACCTGGCCCCGCTGGTGGCGGGGGAGGTGCGCTCGGCGTTCGCGATGACCGAGCCGGCGCCCGGGGCGGGGTCGGACCCGTCGGCACTGGCGACGACGGCGTCCCGGGTGCCCGGGGGGTGGCGGATCGACGGGCGCAAGACGTTCATCACCGGCGCCGACGGGGCGGGCTTCTTCATCGTGATGGCCCGCACCAGCGGGGAGCCGGGCGCGCGCGGCGGCGGCACGATGTTCCTCGCCCCGGCCGGTGCACCCGGCATCGAGGTGGGCCGGCACGTGCCGACGATGGACCGCTCGATGGTCGGCGGGCACTGCGAGGTGGTCTTCGACGGGCTCGTCGTCCCCGACGACGCGGTGCTGGGAGAGGTCGACCAGGGCTTCGCCAACGCCCAGGTGCGGCTGGGGCCGGCGCGGATGACCCACGTCATGCGCTGGCTGGGCGCCGCCGTGCGGGCGCACGAGGTCGCGGTGGAGCACGCGACGGCGCGCCGTGGCTTCGGCAGCGCGATCGCCGACCTGGGGTTGGCGCAGCAGTTGATCGCGGACAACGAGATCGACCTCGCCGCGACCCGGGCCCTGCTCGACGTGGCGTGCGCGGCGCTGGACGCCGGGTCGTCGGCCGGCCAGGAGACCTCGATCGCCAAGACCTTCGGCGGCGAGGCGATCGGCCGGGTCGTGGACCGGGCGATGCAGCTGTGCGGGGGGCTGGGGGTGTCGGCGGACCTGCCGATCGCCCGCATCGCCCGCGAGGTGCGCCCGTTCCGGGTCTACGACGGGCCCTCGGAGGTGCACCGGTTCGCCATCGCCAAGCGGGCGGTCCGGGCCGCCCGGTCGCGGACGGCGTCGTGACCGGCCTGCCGGGTCTGGACCTGGACGCGCTGCACGCGCACCTGGCCGCCCGCGGGGTCGACCTCGCCGGCCCCCTACGCGGGGAGCTGATCGCCGGCGGCCGGTCCAACCTGACCTTCGCGGTGACCGACGGGTCGTCCCGGTGGGTGGTGCGCCGTCCGCCGCTGGCCGGCCTCACCGCCTCGGCACACGACATGGCCCGGGAGCACCGGGTCACCAGTGCGCTGCAGGGGACCGAGGTGCCCGTCGCCCGGCCGATCAGCCTGTGCGAGGACGACACGGTGCTGGGCGCGCCCTTCACCGTCGTGGAGTGGGTGGACGGCGTGGTCGTCCGCGACCAGGACGAGCTGGCCGCCCTCTCCGACGACGCGGTGCGGCGCACCACCGCCGGGCTGGTCGAGGTGCTCGTGGCGCTGCACGCGGTCGACGTCGACGCCGTGGGGCTGCGCGGCTTCGGCCGGCCGGAGGGCTTCCTCACCCGGCAGGTGGCGCTGTGGCGGCGGCAGTGGGACTCCGTCCGCACGCGGGAGTCCGCCGACCTCGAACGGCTGCACGCCCTGCTCGTCGACCGGGTGCCGGCCGCGGGGGAGGTCGCCGTCGTGCACGGGGACTACCGCATCGACAACGCCATCCTCGACCGGACCGACCCGGGGACGGTCCGTGCCGTCGTCGACTGGGAGCTGTCCACTCTCGGTGACCCGCTGACCGACGTCGCGCTGATGTGCGTCTACCGGCACCCGGCCCTCGACGTGGTCCTCGGCATCCCCGCGGCGTGGACCAGCCCCCGGCTGCCCGCACCCGACGCCCTCGCCGAGGCCTACACCCGCGAGTCCGACCGCGACCTCGGCGACTGGCCGTTCTACCTGGGGCTGGCCCACCTGAAGCTCGCCGTCATCGCCGCGGGCATCGCCCACCGGGCGCACGCGGGCGCCGACGCCGGCCGGGACGCCCGCCGCGCGGCCGAGGCCGTGCCCGACCTCGTCGCCGACGGCCTGTCGGCTCTCGCACGCCGATGACCGGCACGCCGGCGGCGCCCCCACGTACCCGGCGGCCGGGCCGACCGCTGAGCACCTGGCGCGGGCCCTGCTGGTGAGCCGGCCGACCGGCACCAGGACCACCCGCCGGACGACCCGGCGGGCCGATGAGAGGAGTGGGCAGTGCAGCCGACCCCCTGCGACCACGGCAACCACACGTTCTGCACCAGCGAGTGCGGGTGCACCTGTCACGACGAGGAGCACGGCTGACGCCTCGGGGACCGGAGGTCCCAGCGGAGTCGCTCGGGTGCGGGGACCGCGCCCGGACGACTCCGCTGCGGGCGGTCACGCCGGGCGGGCGAGCAGCTCCCGCAGGGTGGCGTCGACGAACTCGTTGTCGGCGGCGTTGAGGCCCAGGCCGCCGAAGTGCCCCCAGATGGTGTCGATGACCCGCACCTCACCGTGCTCGATGAACTGCGAGGCCCACTGCTCGTCCTCGGGCGGGAAGTACAGGTCGGTCCGGGCCGGCATCGCGATCAGCGGGCACCGGATCGACCGCAGCGCCGCCTCGGTGTCGCCGTCGAAGCCCGGCGTCTTCCCCACGTCGCCGTTCTCCCAGGTCCACAGCATCGCCAGCAGGTTGTTGGGGTCGCGGTCGTCGAGCCAGAAGCCCTCCCAGAAGCCGACCAGGAAGTCCTCCAGCGAGGAGTAGCCCATCTCGCGGTAGGTGCGCTGCCAGTAGAACGCCTGGGACAGCCCCCAGCCGGCGTAGATGCGGGCGAAGGCGCGCAGCCCGGCGGTGGGCAGGGCGTCGGGGGAGTAGTGCCCGCCCTTGAACGCGGGGTCGAGCGTGAGCGCCGCGCGGAGGCTCTTGAGGAAGACCTGGTTGTGCTCGCTGGTGCGGCTGGAGCCGACGATGGGCGCCGCGCGCCTGACCATCTCCGGGTGGCTGACCGCCCACTGGTAGGTCTGCCCGGCACCCATCGAGGAGCCCACCACCAGCTCGATCGACTCGATGCCCCACTTCCGCGTGAGCAGGCGGTGCTGGGCCTCGATCTGGTCGTGGAAGGTGATCGCCGGGAAGTGCGGCCCGTCGAAGGGCGGCGGGGTGTTGCTGGGAGAGCTGGACAGGCCGTTGTTCAGCTGGTTCGGCATCACGATGAAGTACTGCGCGGGGTCGCACGCGGTGCTGGGGCCCAGCGACCACTCGTTGGCGTCGTGCCAGGCGCTGAACCAGGTGGGGTGGACGATGACGTTGGACCGGTCCTCGTTCAGCGTCCCGTACGTCTTGTAGGCCAGCGTGGCGTTCCGCAGCGTCGCGCCGCTCTGCAGCGGCAGGTCCCCGAGGTCGAACAGCTCGTGGTCGGTGGGTGCGGGCACGGCGACTCCCTTTCACGTGAAAGCGTCGCGCCAGCCTGTCGTCCTCCCGGGTCCCACCGCAAGGCCGTGCTCCGCGGTCGCCGGCCGGGCGGGTGCCCGCCCGGCCGGCGACCGCGGGAGGTCACGCCCCGTCGCCCTTGCCGGAGGCGCGGGCGCCGGCCGGGGCGTCGGCGCCGGGGGTCCCGAGGTGCCGCTCGAAGAACGGGGGGATGACCAGGTCGCCGGGGCCGAGGTCGGCGATCGAGGTGTGGCCGAGGCCGATCAGCGCCGAGCCGAGCCCGTCGCGCAGCAGGTCCAGGACGTTCTCGACGCCGGCCTGCCCGTTGGCGGCCAGGCCCCACAGGTAGGCGCGGCCGATCATCACCGCCCGGGCGCCGAGCGCGAGGGCCTTGGCGACGTCGCTGCCGCGGCGGATGCCGCCGTCCATGAGGACCTCGACCTGGTCACCGACGGCCTCGGCGATCGCCGGCAGGGCCCGGATCGCCGCCGGGGTGCCGTCGAGGTTGTTGCCGCCGTGGTTGGACACCGAGATCGCGGTGACACCGGCGTCGACGGCGCGCTTGGCGTCGTCGACCCGCATGACGCCCTTGAGCATGAACTGGCCGCCCCACTGCTCGCGCAGCCACGTCACGTCGTCCCACGACGGCATCGGCGAGGCGGTCCACATGCCGTAGGCGCCGAAGAACGTCGGCGCCGGCTCGCCCGGGGTCGCCACCATGTTGGGCACGGTGAGGTCGGGGATCTTCCCGGTCCTCGCGAAGTCCAGCAGCCAGCGGGGCTTGGCCAGCACCTGCGGCGCGTAGCGGCGGGCCGCCTCGACGTCGATCTTCTCCGGGATGAACGGGCTGCCCCAGTCGCGGCCGTAGGCGAAGGACCAGTCCAGGGTGGCGATGAGGCCGACCGCCCCGGCCCGGCGGGCCCGCTCCATGCGGGCGGCCATCGCGTCGCGGTCGCCGACCCAGTACATCTGGAAGAACGTCTGCGGGTTGGCCTCGACGACGTCCTCGATCGGCTTGCTGGCGAACGACGACAGGCCCATCGGCACGCCGCGGGCCGCCGCGGCCCGGGCGACGGCGACCTCGCCGTCGGGGTGCACGGCCTGCACGCCGGTCGGGCTGATCATCACCGGCATCGACGTCGGCTGGCCCATGATCGTCGTCGCCAGCTGCCGGTCGTTGCTCAGGCCGGCCACGTGCGGCGCGAACCCGAGCTCGCCGAAGGCCGCCGTGTTGTCGTCCACCGTCAGCCCCCGGTCGGACCCGGCCACCAGTGCTCCGTACACGCCTTTAGGCAACCTGCGCTTCGCCCGCCGCTGGGCCTCGGCCACCGACTCGAACCAGGCGTTCGCCATCTCCGCACTCTCCTCGTCCTCGTTGCCGCCCGCCCCGCGCGCCGTCGCCGGGGTGCAGGCCAGCGCCTCGTCCCGGTCCACGCAGAAACGGGGATCCATCCCCACTAAAGGTGTACCGTTCGAGACATGCCCGTCCACCCTCGCCCCCTGCGCGCCGACGCGCAGCGCAACCGGGACGCGATCGTCGCCGCGGCGCGCGAGGTCATGGGCCGGCGCGGGCTGGACGCGCCCCTCGACGAGATCGCCCAGGCCGCCGGCGTCGGCAACGCGACCCTCTACCGGCGCTTCCCCTCGCGCCGGGAGCTGGTGCAGGCGGTCTTCGCCGACGGGATGAGCCGGTACGCCTCCGCGGGGGAGCGGGCGCTCCAGGTCGACGACCCGTGGGCGGCCGTGTGCGGCTACCTGACCGACATCTGCGCGCTGCAGGCGGAGCACCGGGCGCTGGCGGACCTGGTCACCTCGACGGAGTATGTCGACGACAACCGCGCGCTCGCCGTCGCCTCCCTACAGCGACTGCTCGACCGCGCCCGGGCGGCCGGCGTGCTGCGCCGCGACCTCACCCTCGAGGACGTCGCGCTGATGCTGACCGCGAACGCCGGCGTGGTCCGGCAGGCCGGTGACCGCGCCGTCGAGGCGTCGCGGCGGTTCGTCGCGCTGCTGCTCGACGGGCTGCACGCCGCACCCCACTGATCCCGGCGCCCGGCCACCCGGCGGGGCTGCCGATCCCCACCCACCGAACGAGGAGCAACCGCATGAGCACCGTTCCGCAGCGTCAGCAGGGCAAGGTCGTCTTCATCACCGGCGCCGCCCGTGGCCAGGGCCGGGCGCACGCACTCCGGCTGGCCGCCGAGGGCGCCGACGTCCTGGCCCTCGACCTGGCCGGGCCGCTGCCCGGCGTCCCCTACGAGTCGGCCACCCCCGACGACCTCGCCGAGACCGCCCGGCAGGTGGAGGCGCTGGGCCGGCGAGTCCTCACGCACCGAGGCGACGTCCGGGACCTCGAGGACATGAAGGGCTTCCTCGCCAAGGGCATGGCCGAGTTCGGCCGGCTCGACGGCGTGGTCGCCAACGCCGGCATCTGCATCCCGGCGACCTGGGAGGAGACCACCCCGGAGATCTTCAAGGACACGCTGGACATCAACGTCACCGGCGTGTGGAACACCGTCATGGCGGCCGCGCCGCACCTGGTCGCCGGTGGTGGCGGGTCGATCGTGCTGACGAGCTCCTACGCGGGCAAGAAGATGCAGCCGTTCATGATCCACTACACGACCAGCAAGCACGCGGTGACCGGCATGACGCGTGCCTTCGCCGCAGAGCTGGGCAAGCACTCCATCCGGGTCAACTCCGTGCACCCCGGCGCCATCGCCACCCCCATGGGCGGTGGCGACATGGTGGCCGCGATCGAGCGCACCAACGCGAGCAACCCGCCGCTGGCCCAGATGGGCACCGCCTTCCTCCCCCAGGGCTGGATGGAGGCCGACGAGATCGCCAGCGCGGTGGCGTTCCTGCTCTCCGACGACGCCCGGTTCATCACCGCCGAGCACCTGTCGATCGACGCCGGCATGCAGTACTTCTGATCGGCCGCATCCCGGATCGGGGCGAGCCGCCCCGGGCACCGGCCCGGGGCGGCACCGCCGGCCCGTGGACGGCGGGCGAGCGACGGTCGGCCACCGCTCGCGGCAGTAGCGTTCCGGGGTGGCCAAGGCCGACGGCGCCCCCGCCTTCACGATGAACCAGCTGGCCGCGTTCGTCGCCGTCGCGGAGGCGGGCACCATCACCGCGGCCGCCGAGAAGCTGCACGTGTCCCCGTCCGCCCTGTCGGCGGCGGTCACCGAGCTGGAGCGCGCCCTGCAGACCGAGCTGCTGCGACGGCGCAAGGCCAAGGGCGTCAGTCTCACCCCGACCGGAGAGGCGGTCCTCCCGCGCGCCCGGCTGCTGCTGCACCAGGCCTCCGAGCTGGAGGCCGACGCCCGCGGTGAGGAACGAGGCGTCTCCGGGCTGGTCCGGATCGGCTGCTACCCGTCGCTGGCCCCCACGGCGCTGCCGGCGCTGATCAGCGGCTTCACGACCGCCCACCCCGACGCGCGGCTCGAGGTCCACGAGAACACCCAGGACCGGCTGAGCGGGGGGCTCGACAGCGGCGAACTGGACCTCGCCATCGTCTACGACCTCGACCTGGACCCCGCGTGGCGGTCGGCGGTACTGGCGCACCTGTCGCCGCGGGTCGTCCTCCCCGCCGGGCACCGGCTGGCCGGGGGCACCGAGCCGGTCGACCTCGGCCGGCTGCGCGAGGACCCCATGGTCCTCCTGGACGCCCCGCCCAGCGCGCGGCACGCCGTCGCCTGCTGCGCGCTCGCCGGTTTCACCCCGGACGTCGTCTACCGGGCCCGCACGTACGAGACCGCCCGCGCCTTCGTCGGACGCGGGCTGGGCTGGACCCTGCTCCTGCAGCGCCCGAGCGCCAACGTCACCTACGAGGGACGGCCCGTGGTGGTCAAGGACGTCGGCACACCGGTGCTGCCCGACGTCGCGGTCGTCGTGGTGTGGTCCCCGGACTCCCTGCTCAGCCGGGCCTCGCGCACCTTCATCACCCACGCGCTCGCCATGGCGCGGGACGGCAGCCTCGGGCTACCTCGGAGAACCTGAGGTTCCACGTCTGGATCCTCTGCTTTTCGGCGGAGGTGATCGGCCCCACCCTGGAGCGCGCGGCGAGGTCGCCGCACCCCCCGAGCGGAAGGTCACCCGATGGCGACAGTGGTCTCCCCGGACCAACGGAGCGTGCGACGGGCGGTCGCCGGCAGCTTCATCGGCACGGCGATCGAGTGGTACGACTTCTTCATCTACGGCACGGCGGCCGCGCTCGTCCTCGGCCCGCAGTTCTTCCCCAGCGGGTCCGACCTCGCCGGCACGCTGGCGGCCTTCGCGACCCTGGCCGTCGGCTTCGTGGCCCGGCCGTTCGGCGGCGTGGTCATGGGGCACTTCGGCGACCGGTCCGGCCGCAAGTCGATGCTCGTCGTCTCCATGCTGCTCATGGGCGCCGCGACGGTCGGCATCGGCCTGCTGCCGACCTACGCGACGATCGGCGTCTGGGCGCCGGTCCTCCTCGTCGTGCTGCGGTTCGTGCAGGGCATCGGGGTGGGCGGTGAGTGGGGTGGCGCCGTCCTGATGGCCACCGAGCACGCGCCCCGGGGCAAGGCCGGCCTCTACGGCTCGGCGCCCCAGATGGGCGTGCCCGCCGGTGTGGTCCTGGCCAACGTCGTCTTCCTCGTCTGCACCCAGTCGATGACCGAGGCGCAGTTCCTCGCCTGGGGGTGGCGGATCCCGTTCCTCCTCAGCGTCACGCTCGTCCTCCTGGCCCTGTGGATCCGGCTCGGCGTGATGGAGAGCCCGGCGTTCAAGGCCGCCGCGGCCGAGGACCGCATCGCCCGGGTGCCGATCGTCGAGGTGGTCACGAACAGCTGGCGGACCGTGCTGCTGGCCGGCGGGACGTTCATCGCCACCAACGGCATCGCCTACGTCTTCATGGTCTACGTGCTGAACTACGGGACGACGGAGCTCGGCTTCTCCCGCAGCACGATGCTCACCCTGCTGATCGCCTCCTGCCCCGTCTGGATGCTGGGCATGGGCCTGTCGGCGTACCTGTCCGACCTGGTCGGGCGGCGGCGGGTCTACGTCACCTCCACCGTCGCACTGCTCGTCGTCTCCGCCGTCTTCTTCTCCCTCGTCGACACCGGCTCGCTGCCGGTGCTGCTGGGCGCGATGCTGGTCCTGGCCTTCGTCCTGGGCTGCACGGTGGGCCCGCAGTCGGCCCTGTTCGCCGAGCTGTTCCCGGCGCACCTGCGCTACAGCGGTGCCTCCCTCGGTTACCAGGTCGGTGCGATCCTCGGCGGCGGCATCGCCCCGTTCATGGCGACCTGGCTGTACGCCCGGTTCGGGAGCACGCTGGCCATCTCCGCCTACTTCGTGGTGGTCAGCCTGGTGAGCCTGCTCTGCACCGTCGTCCTCCTCCGCCGGCCCCACGAGGCCGAACCGGCCGAGCCCGAGCCGGTCGAGCCCGAGCCGACGGCCGTCCCCCGACCCTCCCTGCTCGCCGAGGCGGTGCGCTGACATGACGACCTCCCCCTACTACCGCCCCCGCACCCACGAGCCCGCGCGCTTCCCCTCGATGGACGCCACCGAGCCGGCCCTGCCGGTGGTGGTCGTCGGCGCCGGCCCGGTCGGGATGGCCGTGGCGCTGGGCCTGGCCCGGCGTGGCCTCCCCGTGACCGTCCTGGAGGCCGCCACGCAGGTCTCCTTCGGCAGCCGCGCGATCTGCATCTCCCGGCACAGCCTGGAGGTCGCCGACCGGCTCGGCTTCGGCGAGGAGCTCGCCCAGCTGGCCCTGGCCTGGGAGGGCGGCCGCAGCTTCTACCGGGACGTCGAGGTGCTGCGGTTCCGGATGCCGAACGAGCCGCACGCCGTCCGGCCGCCCATGGTCAACGTCTCCCAGTCGGAGTTCGAGGAGGTGATGGCCGACGCCCTCGCCGCCCACCCGCTGGTCACCCTGCACTGGGGCGCGGGCGTCGTGGGCTCGACTCCCCGCGGGGACGAGGTCGAGCTCGAGGTGGCCACGGCCGACGGCCCCCGGCAGCTGCGGGCCCGCTGGGTCGTGGCCGCGGACGGCGGCCGCAGCCGGATGCGCGAGCTCACCGGTCTGCGGCTGCAGGGCACCAGCTACGAGGGCCGCTACGTCATCGCCGACATCCACTGGCAGGCCGAGCTGCCGACCGAGCGGATGGTGTGGTTCGACCCGCCCAGCAACCCCGGCTCGACGGTGATCATGCACCGCCAGCCGGGTGACATCTGGCGCATCGACTACCAGCTCGACCCGGCCGAGGACGCCGAGGTGGAGACCGGTGAGGACCGCATCCGGGCCCGGATCGCCAGCCACCTGGCGTGGCTGCAGAACGACCGGCCCTGGACGCTGGAGTGGCACGGCTTCTACAAGGCCCACGCCCTGGCCCTGGACAGCTTCGTCCACGACCGTGTCCTGTTCGCCGGCGACGCGGCGCACCTGGTGCCGATCTTCGGCGTCCGCGGGCTGAACTCGGGCATGGAGGACGCCGACACCCTGGCCTGGATGCTCGCCGCGGTGGTCGACGGCACGGCGGACCCCGCGCTGCTGGGGGCCTACTCGGCCGAACGGCACCACGCCTGGGAGCAGAACGTGGCCAATGCCGGCAAGTCGACGCTGATCATGACCCCGGGCACCGCCGGGCACCGCACCACCCGTGACGCGCTGCTGGCCCTGGCCACGGTGCGGCCGGAGTACAGCCACCTCATCAACCCCCGGCAGAGCAGCGCCACGCACGCCCGGCGCTCGCCGCTGACGGTGACCGCGGCCCCCGGCAGCCGGGGACTGCTGCCCGGCGACCCGGTCGAGGACCGTCGGGTGGAGCTCGCCGACGGCAAGCAGACCTCCCTCGACGAGGTCCGGGGGTCCGGCTTCGCCGTCGTCGCCACCGGCCTCGACCCCGGCGTGGGAGCGACGGCGGCCCGGCTGCGCGACGAGCTGGCCGCGGCGCTGCCCCGCGAGCACGTGACGCTGGTGCTGGCCGGCCCCGACACCGGCCGGCCCGCGTCGGTCGCCCTCTCCGAGGAGTCCGCCGAGGCCCTGGCCGGTGCCTGGGGCGTGCGGCCGGAGGAGGTGCTGGTCGTCCGCCCCGACGGGTTGCTGCTGGCCCGCGGGTCTGCCGCCGACCTGACCGGCCTGTCGGCGCAGCTACTCGCGGGCGGTGGCGGCGCGGTCCACGCCACCGGTGCGGTGGCGCCGGTCGTGCCCCAGGCGCCCGCGGAGGCGCGGCGAGAGGCGGCCTGGCTGGCGCTGTCGGCCGGCATCGACGCCGTGCCCGTCGACGACCGCGAGGGGTTCCTGGCCCGGCTGGCCCTGCTGCTCGCCGACCGGATCGACACCGACGACTTCGCGGCGGCCGTCTCGACCGCGGCCGCCGTCCGCTGACCCGCAAGGAGACCCGACATGCCGTACTACCGGTCCGCCGGCTGCGTGCCCCGCAAGCGGCACACCCAGCACCGCACCCCTGAGGGCGGGCTCTACTCCGAGGAGCTCATGGGGGAGGAGGGCTTCTCCTCCGACTCCTCGCTGCTCTACCACGTGGGCATCCCGTCGGCCGTCGTCGACGTGCGCGTCTGGGACCTGCCCGACCAGACGCTCACCCCGAACCACCCGCTGACGCCGCGCCACTTCGCCACGCACGCGCTCAGCGTCGGGGACGCCGCGGGGGTGGACGCGGTGACCGGCCGCCGGCTGCTGCTGGGCAACGCCGACGTGCGGCTGTCCTACGTGGTCGCCGGCGCCCCGAGCCCGCTCTACCGCAACGCCATCGGCGACGAGTGCCTCTACGTCGAGTCGGGCCGGGCGGAGGTGGAGACGCTGTTCGGCGACCTCTCCGTCGGCGAGGGCGACTACGTGATCGTGCCCCGCGCCACCACCCACCGGATCGTGCCCACGGGCGGACCGGTGCGGATCTACGCGATCGAGGCCAACTCGCACATCGGCCCGCCCAAGCGCTACCTCTCCCGGTACGGGCAGCTGCTGGAGCACGCGCCCTACTGCGAGCGGGACCTGCGCGGACCGGCGGCGCCCCGGGTGGTGGACGGCGAGGACGTCGACGTGTACATCAAGCACCGCGGCCCGGGCCCGGGCGGCATCGCGGGCACCGTGCACACCCTCCCGCAGCACCCGTTCGACGTCGTCGGATGGGACGGCTGCCTCTACCCGTACGCCTTCAACATCGCCGACTACGAGCCGATCACCGGCCGGGTCCACCAGCCGCCGCCGGCCCACCAGGTGTTCGAGGCGGCCAACTTCGTGATCTGCAACTTCGTGCCCCGCAAGGTCGACTACCACCCGCAGGCGGTGCCGGTGCCCTACTACCACTCCAACGTCGACTCCGACGAGGTGATGTTCTACTGCGGCGGGGACTACGAGGCGCGCAAGGGCTCGGGCATCGGGCAGGGCTCGATCAGCTTGCACCCGGGCGGCCACCCGCACGGGCCGCAACCGGGCGCGGTCGAGCGGTCCCTCGGGGCGGAGTTCTTCGACGAACTCGCCGTCATGGTCGACACCTTCCGGCCGCTGGACCTGGGTGAGGCCGCGCTGGCCACGGACGACGGCCGGTACGCCTGGTCCTGGTCCGGGGGCCGTCGTCCGGCCGGCGCGACCACCGACGTCTCAGGAGGGACCCGATGACCACCGTGACGGTGCCCGCCGGCTCGCTGTTCGGCCCGGACAACCTGCCCTACGGCGTGTTCTCCGTCGACGGCTCCCCGCCCCGGGTCGCCACCCGGCTCGGTGACACCGTCATCGACCTCGCCGTCCTGCTCGGGGACGAGGTGTTCGCCCGGCCGACGCTCAACGCCTTCATGGCCGAGGGGTACGACCGCTGGGTGGCCGTGCGGGCGGAGCTCGCCGAGCGGGTGACCGGGGAGATCCCCGACGAGGCGGTGCACCCCGCCGGCGACGTCACCCTGCACCTGCCGATCGAGGTCGCCGACTACGTCGACTTCTACGCGTCGGAGCACCACGCGGCGAACCTCGGCCGGCTGTTCCGGCCCGACAACCCCGACCCGCTGATGCCGAACTGGAAACACCTCCCGGTCGGGTACCACGGCCGGGCGTCCTCGATCGTCGTCTCGGGGACGGACATCATCCGCCCCTGCGGCCAGCGCAAGGGCAAGGACGACCCCGCCCCGGTGTTCGGCCCCTCGGTGCGGCTCGACATCGAGGCCGAGCTCGGCTTCGTCGTCGGCACGGGGACGGCGATGGGGACGAGCGTCCCCGTCGAGGAGGCCGACCGGCACATCTTCGGGGTGGTGCTGTTCAACGACTGGTCGGCCCGCGACATCCAGGCCTGGGAGTACGTGCCGCTCGGCCCGAACCTCGGGAAGTCCTTCGCCTCGACGATCTCGCCGTGGGTGGTGCCGCTGCTCGCGCTCCAGCCGGCGCGGGTGCCCACGCCGACCCAGGAACCGCGGCCGCTGCCCTACCTGGCGATGGAGCAGCCGTGGGGGCTGGACGTCGACCTCTCGGTCCGGTGGAACGGGGTGGAGGTCAGCCGCCCGCCGTACCGGGAGATGTACTGGTCACCGGCGCAGATGCTGGCGCACCTGACCGTCAACGGTGCCCCGTCGCGCACCGGCGACGTCTTCGCCTCCGGGACGATCTCCGGCCCGGCCAAGGACACCCGCGGCGCCTTCATCGAGCTCACCTGGGGCGGGGCCGAGCCGGTGGACGTGGGCGGGGAGCAGCGCACCTTCCTCGAGGACGGCGACGAGGTCGTGATCACCGGATCGGCTCCAGGACCCGGCGGCGCGCGTCTCGGCTTCGGCGAGGCGGCGGGGCGGATCCGGCCAGCGGTGCTCCCGGCCACACGGACGGGTTGACCGGCGCGGGAACCGGTCAGAGCAGTACCGCCTGCAGCCGGTCGGCCTGCTCGTCGTACCACTGGCGGGTCCGCTCGGCCCGCTGCAGCGCCCCGCCGGACAGGTACTCCGAGAAGCCGGCGTGGCCGTTGGCGGCCGCCGTCCCGACGATGTCGTAGCACCACTCGTGGTTGTGCCGGACGGCCGTGACCAGCCGGGTCCGGTCGGCGTCGGGCAGCCCGTAGGCGTCGACGAAGCGCCGGAGGCGGAACAGCCCGCGCCCGCGCCGGTGGTCGTCGACGTACCGGTCCGGGCGCAGCGGCGCCCACAGCCGGACGGCGCAGGCGACGTCCCAGACGCCGGAGCCGGGGGCGGCGAGGTCGAAGTCGATGAGGGCGACCGCCCGCCCGTCCCGGAAGACGACGTTGTCCAGGTTGACGTCGTTGTGGCTGACCAGCTCGCCGGCGAACGGGGCGGGCGGCGATGCCGACCACGTGTAGGGCGCCGGGTCGAAGGTGCGCACCGCCCGGTGGTAGTCGCGCAGCAGGACGGCCAGGCTGTCCAGCGCCTCGTCGGTGAGCGCCCACGGCGGGTAGGGCGGCGTGATCGCGGTGCCGGGGACGAAGGAGAGCACCTCCCGGTCCTGGTCGTCCACGCCCAGGAACCGCGGTGCGCCGGCGAACCCGGCGTCGGCGAGGTGGCGCAGCAGCGCGTGGGTGGCCGGGCTGGCGGGGCGCAGCGGGCGCCGGACGGTGTCCGCCACCCGGACGACGCGGCCGCGGTTGGCGGTGCCGCCGACCAGCGGGACCTCGGTGTCGCTCTCGTCGAGCACCGGTCCTCCAGGTCCTCGTGTGTGCGTCGGCCCGGGCTCCTCAGGTGTCGAGGACGGCCCGCGCGAGTGCCGTGTGGGTCACGATGCCCCCGACGAGGCCGCTGCGGAGCGCGGCGCGCGCGGCCGGGGCCTTCCGGATGCCGTAGGGCAGGACGACGACCTCCGGGATGGACCGCATCTCCTCGACGCTGATGGTGATCATGCGCTCGGCCAGTTCCGTCGGCACCGGCTCGCCGTCGGCGGAGAGGAAGACGCCGGAGATGTCGGCGCACACCCCCAGCTCGCGCAGCGCCCGGCGGTCGGCCTCCGACGCGGCGTCGTGGATGGTCGACTGACCCGGTTCCCACAGCCCCACCCCGGCGACGGCCCGGGTGACCGAGGGGACCTGGCCGAAGGCCCGGGCGACCTCGGGCTGCTGCCGCAGGGCGCGCGCGGTCGCGGCGTCGGAGACGGTGAGCGGCGCGTAGAAGCAGTGGGCGACCCCGCCGGAGGCGGCGGCCACGTCGCGCACGACGTCCACGGAGGTGTCGGGCCCGTCCGGCAGGGACAGCGCCCCGGTGAGCTGGACGACGGGGGTGCCGGGCAGCGGGCGGAGCGCCCGGGCCATCGCGCTCACCGCGCGTGCCCACGCCAGGCCGAGCACGTCCTGCGGGGTGATGATCTCGGCGAGCAGCCCCGCCGCGGCCCGGCCGACGTGCTCGCGGAGCGACACGAGGTCGTCGTCCGGGGTGTCGACGACGATCGCGTGCTGCAGCCCGAACGCGTCCCGCAGCCGCGCGGACAGGTCGACGTCGATCCCGCCGTCGTGGCGGATCTCGATGCGCACCAGGCCGCTGGCCCGCGCCGCGTCCAGCAGGCGCGCCACCTTGAACCGGCTGAGACCGAACTCGTCGGCGATCTCGACCTTGGACCTGCCGTCGAGGTAGTACCGGCGCGCGACGGACGCGGTGAGGACCACCTGGGCGGGGCCGGTGTCCTGCGGGGCCATGGGGGCTCCTGCTCGTCTGAGCGGATGGGTCCTCACCATTGCACCGCATCTTGACGCCGCCCGGTTGACTGACGAGACTCCTGTCACACAGATGAGGGATGCGGTGCTCAGATGAGCGCCGCGCTCCTGGTGCCTGTCCGGGGAGAGACCATGTCCGAACCCGTCCGCCGAGCACGCCGGTCCTCCCGGGCCGGACGCCGCCCCCGTCTCGCCGTCGCCGCGGCCACCGCCCTGGCGCTGGGCGCCAGTGGGTGTGCCGGCTGGGGCGGCGGGCCCGGCGGCGGGGGACCGGACAGCATCAACGTGCTGATGGTCAACAACCCGCAGATGGTCGACCTGCAACAGCTCACCGCGGCCCACTTCACCGCGGAGACCGGCATCTCGGTCAACTTCACGGTGCTGCCGGAGAACGACGTCCGCGACAAGATCAGCCAGGAGTTCTCCAGCCAGGCCGGCCAGTACGACGTCGCCACGCTGAGCAACTTCGAGATCCCCATCTACGCCCGCAGCGGGTGGGTGGCTCCGCTGGACGAGTACATCGCGGCCGACTCCGCGTTCGACCAGGCCGACGTCCTGGGCCCGATGACCCAGTCCCTCTCCGGGGACGACGGCCAGGTCTACGGCGAGCCCTTCTACGGCGAGTCCTCGTTCCTCATGTACCGCACGGACGTCCTCGAGGCCGCCGGTCTCACGATGCCGGAGAACCCGACCTGGCAGGAGGTCGCCGACATCGCCGCGGCCGTCGACGGCGTCCAGCCGGGGATGGCCGGCATCTGCCTGCGCGGCCAGCCCGGCTGGGGACAGGTGTTCGCGCCGCTGACCACCGTGGTCAACACCTTCGGCGGCACCTGGTTCACCGAGGACTGGGAGGCCCAGGTCGACGACGCCGGGTTCGTCGAGGCGACCGAGTTCTACGTCGACCTGGTGCGGGAACACGGCGAGACCGGCGCCCCGCAGGCCGGCTTCACCGAGTGCCTCAACAACCTGATCCAGGGCAACGTCGCGATGTGGTACGACGCGACCTCGGCCGCGGGGTCGCTCGAGGCCGAGGGCTCCCCGGTGAAGGGCAAGATCGGCTACGTCGCCGCGCCGGTGGTGGAGACCAGGAGCTCGGGCTGGCTGTACGCCTGGGCCTGGAGCATCCAGCAGGCCAGCCAGAAGAAGGACAACGCCTGGCGGTTCATCTCCTGGGCCTCCAGCCGCGAGTACGAGGAGCTGGTCGGCGAGGAGCTCGGCTGGTCACGCGTCCCGGCCGGCAAGCGGGCGTCGACCTACGAGAACCCCGACTACCTCGCGGAGGCTGCCGCCTTCGCGGAGCCGACCGTCGAGGCGATCCGGTCGGCCGATCCGGAGAACCCCGGGGTGCAGCCGCGCCCGGCGCCCGGCATCCAGTTCGTGGGCATCCCCGAGTTCCCGGACCTCGGCACGCGGGTGTCCCAGGACGTCAGCTCGGCCATCGCCGGCCGGATGACGGTCCAGGAGGCCCTCGACCGCGGGCAGCAGCTGGCCGAGGACGTCGGCGAGCGCTACCGCGAGCGGGGGACCGGATGACCGCCACCGTCACCTCGTCGCGCGGCGTGGACCCCGCGCTGCCTGGACATCCCCCCGACCCGGAGGAGCGGCCATGAGCACCACCCTGGAACGCAGCCGCGAGGACGTCCAGCCGCCCGGCCCCCCAGCCGGAGGGGCCCTCCGGCGGTCGGCCGACTGGGCACGGCGGGCGCCGCTGCTCCCGGCGCTGGTCTTCATGATCGTCGTGACCCAGCTGCCCTTCGTGATCACGCTGGTCATCTCGTTCATGAACTGGAACGCCTACTACCCGGACGAGCGCGGCTTCGCGGGCTTCGACAACTACGTGAACGTGCTGACCGACGTCGCCACGCGGGACGCGATCATCGTCACCATCGAGCTCACCGTGGTGGTCGTCCTGGTGAGCCTGGTGCTCGGCATGCTCATCGCGCTGCTGCTGGACCGCAAGTTCCTCGGACGTGGCGCGGTCCGGACGATGATGATCACGCCGTTCCTCGTCGTCCCGGTCGCCGCCGCGCTGCTGTGGAAGCACGCGCTGTTCAACCCGGAGTACGGCCTGCTCAACGGTGGGCTGACCTGGATCTGGGGACTCTTCGGCTCCGACGACCCGCCGCAGCCGGACTGGATCACGATGGCGCCGCTGGCGTCGATCGAGATCGCCCTCATCTGGCAGTGGACGCCGTTCATGATGCTGATCCTGCTGGCGGGCCTGCAGAGCCGGCCGCTGGACGTGATCGAGGCGGCGCGGATCGACGGGGCCAGCGCCTGGCAGATCTTCCGCTACATGACCTTCCCGCACCTGCGGCGTTACCTGGAGCTGGGCGCGCTGCTCGGGGCGATCTACATCGTGCAGACCTTCGACGCGGTCTTCGTCATCACCTCGGGCGGCCTGGGCACCGCCAACCTGCCGTACACCATCTACCAGACCTTCTACACGGCCCACGACTACGGCCTGGCGTCGGCGGCCGGGGTCATCACCGTGATCGGCACGATCCTGATCGCCACCCTGGCCCTGCGGACGGTGTCGACGCTGTTCGAGGAGGAGAACGCGCGATGAGCTCGGTCACCGACGTCGCCCCGGTCCCCGCCACCCGCACGCCCGAGGGAGCGCCCCGCCGTCCGCGCAAGCCACGTGGTGGGCTGGTCCTCGGCCTGGTCGCCTGGGTCATCGGGATCCTGTTCGTGCTCCCCGTGGTGTGGATGGTGCTCACGTCGTTCCACAGCGAGGAGGCCGCGGCCACCAACCCGCCGTCGCTGCTCGCGCCGCTGACCCTGGAGGGCTACCGGACCTTCTTCGGCGTCGGCACCGGGACCAACCCCTGGCCGTCCCTGCTCAACTCGCTCACCGCCAGCCTGGTGTCCACGCTCCTCGTGCTCGTACTGGCGATCCCGGCGGCGTACGCGCTGTCCATCCGGCCGGTGCGCAAGTGGACCGACGTGATGTTCTTCTTCCTGTCCACCCGCATGCTGCCCGTGGTGGCCGGCATCCTGCCGATCTACCTGTTCGCCCAGTGGAGCGGGCTGCTCGACAACATCTGGCTGCTCATCGTGCTCTACACCTCGATGAACCTGCCGATCGCGGTCTGGATGATGCGGTCGTTCCTCGCCGAGGTCCCCGTCGAGATCCTCGAGGCGGCCGCGATGGACGGCGCGGGGCTGCTCCGGACGCTGCGCCAGGTCGTGGCGCCCATCGTCCTCCCCGGGATCGCGGCCACCTCGCTGATCTGCTTCATCTTCAGCTGGAACGAGCTGCTGCTGGCCCGGACCCTCACCGGGACCAGGGCCCTCACCTCGCCGGTGTACCTGACCGGTTTCGTGACCAGCCAGGGGCTGTTCCTCGCCCAGATGTGTGCGGCGGCCTTCGTGGTGTCCCTCCCGGTCCTCGTGGCCGGCTTCGCCGCCCAGGACAAGCTGGTCCAGGGCCTGTCGCTGGGCGCGGTCAAGTGAGGGCTGCGGTCCTCCGCGGGCCGGGCGACGTCGTCGTCGAGGAGCGCCCCGCCCCGGAGCCGGGCCCGGGGCAGGTCGTCGTCCGGGTCGCGTCGGTCGGCGTCTGCGGGTCGGACACGCACTACTACGACCACGGACGCATCGGCCGGTTCGTCGTCGAGTCGCCGCTGGTGCTCGGCCACGAGGCGGCGGGGGAGGTGACCGCCCTCGGCCCGGGGGTGACCTCGGTCCAGGTCGGTCAGCGGGTGTCGATCGAGCCCGGCGTCCCGGACCTGACCTGCGAGCAGTGCCTGGCCGGCCGGTACAACCTCTGCCCCGACATGCAGTTCTTCGCGACCCCGCCCATCGACGGCGCCTTCGCCGAGTACGTCGTGGTCCACTCCGCCTTCGCCCACCCGGTGCCCGAGTCGATCAGCGACGACGCCGCCGCCCTCCTCGAACCCCTGTCGGTCGGCATCTGGGCGTGCCGCAAGGGCGGGGTCAGCGCCGGCTCCCGGGTCCTGGTCACCGGCGCCGGACCGATCGGGCTGGTCAGCGTGCAGGCCGCCCGGGCCTTCGGCGCGACCGAGGTGGTGGTGTCCGACGTCAACCCGGAGCGCCTGGCCCTGGCGCGGGACCTCGGGGCCACCGACGTCGTCGACGCGCGCACGGCACGGGTCACCGACCTGCCCCGGCCACCGGAGGTCCTGCTGGAGTGCTCGGGCCACCCCGCGGCGACCGGAGAGGGCATCCGGGCCCTCGACCGGGCCGGGCGGGCCGTGCTCGTCGGCATGGGTGGCGACGAGCTGCCGCTGCCGTTGTCGGTGGTCCAGGAACGTGAGCTCCAGGTGACCGGCACCTTCCGGTACGCCGGCACCTGGCCGACGGCGATCGCCCTGGTCGCGGCCGGACGCATCGACCTGGACCGCCTCGTCACCGGCACCTACGGCCTGGACCGGGCGGAGGAGGCGCTGACGGCCGGCCGACGCGACCCGCAGTCGGTGAAGGTCGTCGTCCACCCCCAGTCCTGACGTCCCACTGAACCCCGCGAGGAGAGGACCCATGGCCTCCGTCACGTACGACAAGGCGAGCCGCATCTACCCCGGCTCCGAGAAGCCCGCGGTCGACTCCCTCGACCTGCAGATCGCCGACGGCGAGTTCCTCGTCCTGGTCGGCCCGTCCGGCTGCGGCAAGTCCACCAGCCTGCGGATGCTCGCCGGGCTGGAGGACGTCGACCGGGGGAGCATCCGCATCGGGGACCGGGACGTCACCAACCTGAAGTCCAAGGACCGCGACATCGCCATGGTGTTCCAGAGCTACGCGCTCTACCCGCACATGACGGTCGGGGACAACATGGGCTTCGCCCTGAAGATCGCCGGCGTCGGCAAGGACGAGATCGCCCAGCGGGTCCGCGAGGCGGCGAAGATCCTGGACCTCGGCGACTTCCTGGACCGCAAGCCCAAGGCCCTCTCCGGCGGCCAGCGCCAGCGCGTGGCCATGGGCCGGGCCATCGTGCGCTCCCCGCAGGTGTTCTGCATGGACGAGCCGCTGTCGAACCTCGACGCCAAGCTGCGCGTGCAGACCCGCACCCAGATCGCGGCGCTGCAGCGCCGGCTGGGGACGACGACGGTCTACGTCACCCACGACCAGGTCGAGGCCATGACGATGGGGGACCGGGTCGCGGTGCTGCGTGCCGGGATCCTCGAGCAGTGCGACACCCCGCTGCGGCTCTACCAGGAGCCGGCCAACGTCTTCGTCGCCGGCTTCATCGGCTCCCCGGGCATGAACATCGCCGAGTTCCGCATCGAGGACGGGCACGCGGTGCTCGGGCGGGCGCGCCTGCCGCTGACCACCACGGCGCTGAGCGCGCTCTCGGCGGAGGGGGCCGACCACGTCGTGGTCGGCTTCCGGCCCGAGGCCCTCGACGTCGTGACGGCGCAGGACGCCGGCGCCTTCCCCGTGGACGTCGGGGTGGTCGAGGAACTCGGCTCCGACGCGTTCCTGCACGGGACGCTGCCGGAGCTGCGTGAGCCCTCGGGCCCCCTCGGCGACAACATCGTGGCGCGGGTCGACCCCGCCCATCCCCCGGCGAAGGGGGAACAGGTGCACCTGCGCATCCAGCCGGGCAAGGAGCACCTGTTCTCGCCGTCGACCGGCCTGCGGCTGCCCACCTGACCGCGTCCGGCTCCCGGAGGGATCCCCATGCCGCCGCTCAACGCCACGTCACTGCCGTCGCTCGCGGGCACGGTCTCCGTGCCGACCTACGACCGGTCCCGGCTGCGGACCGGCATCGTGCACCTGGGCGTCGGCGCGTTCCACCGGTCGCACCAGGCCATGTACCTCGACCGCCTCCTGGAACGGGGCGGGGCGGAGGAGTGGGCCATCTGCGGTGTCGGCGTCCTGCCGTCGGACCGCCGCATGGCCGAGGTGATGGCGGCCCAGGACGGGCTGTACACGCTGGTCGTCAAGCACGCCGACGGCAGCCTCGACGCCCGGGTGGTGGGGTCGGTCGTCGAGTACCTGCTGGCGCCGGACGACCCCGACGCGGTGGTCGAGAAGATGGCGGCCGAGACCACGCGGATCGTGTCCCTGACGGTCACCGAGGGCGGTTACAACACCGACCCGGTGACGGGGGAGTTCGACGCGGGCGACCCCGGCGTCGTGCACGACCTGCAGCTGGGTGCGGCGCCCGCGACGTCCTTCGGGCTGGTGGTCGAGGCGCTGGTCCGCCGGCGCGAGCGCGGGCTGCCCCCGTTCACCGTGGTGTCCTGCGACAACATCCAGCACAACGGCGACGTCGCCCGCCACAGCTTCGCCGCCTTCGCCGCCCTGCGGGACCCGGACCTGGGCGCGTGGGTGGACCGCGAGGTGCCGTTCCCGAACTCGATGGTCGACCGGATCACCCCGGCGACCACCGACGACGACCGTGCCGAGACCGCCCGCCGCTTCGGCGTCGAGGACGCCTGGCCGGTGGTCTGCGAGCCGTTCACCCAGTGGGTCGTCGAGGACCGGTTCGGCCTCGGCCGCCCGCCCCTGGAGGACGCCGGGGTCCAGGTCGTCGAGGACGTCGACCCCTACGAGCGGATGAAGCTGCGGCTGCTCAACGCCGGCCACCAGGGGCTGGCCTACCTCGGCCGCCTGGCCGGCTACCGGCTGGTCCACGACGCGGCGCAGGACCCGCTGTTCCGTCGGTTCCTGCTCGGCTACATGGAGGAGGAGGCGACACCGACCCTCCGGCCGGTCCCCGGGATCGACCTCGACGAGTACCGCAGGAGCCTGATCGACCGCTTCTCCAACCCGCACATCCGCGACACCCTGGCGCGGCTGGCCTTCGACGGCTCCGAGCGGCTGCCCAAGTGGCTGCTGCCCGTGGTCCGGGACAACCTCGCCGCCGGCGGGGAGGTGCGCCGGTCGGCCGCGGTGGTCGCCGGCTGGGCGCGGTACTCCGAGGGCGTGGACGAGGACGGGCAGCCGATCGAGGTCGCCGACCGCCGGCGGGACACCCTCGCCGCCTCCGCCCGCCGCCAGCGGCAGGACCCCCTGGCCTTCATCGCCGACCGCGAGCTGTTCGGGGACCTGGTGGACGACGAGCGGTTCACCACCCCGTACCTCGAAGCGCTGACGTCGCTGCACGAGCGGGGGGCCCGGGCCACCCTGGACACGCTGGTGGCCCAGCTCGCCGGCGCCTGAGCCGCCGGCGACGCCGGATCAGGCGCCGGGGGTCCCCGGCTCCCGGTGCAGGCCCAGGCCGGCGGTCCACAGGTCGAGCAGGACGTCGAGCACGACCTGCCGGTCGGTCTGCCAGTACCCGATCACCCAGTCGGTGACGAAGTCGGTCAGCTGGATGATCAGCAGGCTCAGCCGCAGCCGGGCCTCCTCGCGGTGGTCCTCGCCCCACCGCGCCAGGTAGCCGGACATCGCGTCCGCGCACCGGCCCAGGAACTGCGGGGTGAGCGCGGCGAGCTCCGGCTCGAGCCCGACGGCCTGGCGGTTGACGACGACGTCGTCGCGGTGCCGCTCGTAGAAGCCCAGGGCGTCGTCGAGCCAGGCGCGCAGCTGCTCGCGGGTGGGGACGCCGAGGGCGTCGAGGCGCTGGTAGTACTCGATCGTCTCCGGCATCAGCCGGCGCTCGGCCAGCGCCGCGGCCGCCTGCCACTTGCCGTCGAAGTGCAGGTAGAAGGTGGCGCGGCTGGCGCCGGCCCGGGAGGCGATCTGCTCGATCGTGGTGGCGGCGTACCCGCGCTCGACGAACAGCTCCGCGGCCGCCTGGAGCAGCACCTCGAAGGTCGAGGCCTTCTGTGCCTCGCGGATGCTGGGACGCGACGCCCGCCCCCGTGCTGCGGCGGCTCCCTCGGACACCGGCTGAGTGTAGGGACGGAACGGCGCCGTCCGCTCCGCCGCCGGGGGTCCCGGGGTGGAGTGGCCTCGGGACCCCGGAGCGGAGCTCACCCCAGGCTGGCCCGGAGCGCGTCGATGAGGGCGGCGGTGCGCGGCTCACCCACCAGCGAGGCGCCGAGCTGGTTCTGCGCGTAGCCGAAGCCCACCCGGTGCTCGACGTCGGCGAAGCCGAGCGCCCCGCCGGCGCCCTGGTGGCCGAACGAGGCCGGGCTCAGCAGCGGCATCCCGGCGTGGTCGAGCATGAAGCCGCTGCCGAACCGGCTGGGGCTCATCAAGACCCGGTCGGGCCCGAAGACCTGTTCGGCGCGGGCGGCCTCGACGGTGGCCTCGGACAGCAGCCGGACGCCGTCGACGTCGTTGACGGTGGCCGCGTACATGCGGGCCAGCGAGCGGGCGTTGGTGACGCCGTTGGCCGCGGGCTGTTCCATGTGCCGCGCGCGGGGGTCGTTCCAGGTCTCGGCGTGCGGGGTGGGCAGCGCGCCGTTGGTCGACAGGACGCGGGCGAACAGCGAGGTCGGGTCCATCATCGCCCCGACGATCTGCATGATCGCCGCCTTGACCGTGGGGTCCTCGATCGCGTCGAGGGCCGCGGGGTCGGGGACGCCGTCGAGCAGGGGGGCGTAGTCGACGTCGGCGTCCTGGGGGACGCCGATCCACAGGTCCAGCTTCAGCGGCGCGGCGACCCGCTCGGCGAACTCCGCGCCCAGGGACCGGCCGGTGACGCGCCGGACCAGCTCGCCGAGCAGCCAGCCGTAGGTCAGTGCGTGGTAGCCGTGCGCGGTGCCCGGCTCCCACAGCGGCTCCTGCGCGGCCAGGGCCGCGGCGACGGGAGAGCCGGCGAAGAGGTCCTCCCGGGTGAGCTCCGCGGTCGGGACCGGCAGGCCCGCCTGGTGGCTGAGCAGCATGCGCACCGTCACCGCCGCCTTGCCGCCCTCGGCGAACTCCGGCCAGTACGTGGCCACCGGGGCGTCGAGGTCCAGCGCGCCGGCCTCGGCCAGCGCGTGCACCAGGATCGCCGTCGCGCCCTTGGTGGCCGAGTAGACGAGCGTGGTGGTGTCCGGCCCCCAGGCCCGGCCGGTGGTGGGGTCGGCGACCCCACCCCACAGGTCCACCACGGGGGCTCCGTCGACGTAGACCGCCACCGAGGCGCCGACGTCCCCGCGCACCCGGAAGTTGTCCTCGAACGCCTGCCGGACGCCCTCGAAGCCGGGGGCGACGTGCCCGTTCACCGACACCTCTGCGGTCATGGAGCTCTCCTCTGGTGCGTGCTGAGGCGACGTCCGCCGGACCCCGGCCGACCCACCTGACGGGTGTGAGGCGGGTCACGGTAGGGGTTCCGGGCGTGGGCGGTCAACGAGTCACTGGACCGCTGTCGAGTCAGTTGACGTGAGCCAGGTCACCCTGCCACTGTGGCCCACCTCACTGCCGCGTCGGCAGTGGTCACTCACTCCGCACCGATCGCCAGGAGGCACGGACATGCGCTGTGGCATCACGCTCTTCATCCAGGGCTACCAGGACTGGGACCGCTTCGAGGCGGTCGAGAACGGGGAGTCGACGACCCCGCTGGACCCGCAGGAGGACATCAAGCGCTTCGACCAGGAGATCGAGTCGGCGCTGAAGCTGGAGGACCTCGGCTTCGACTCGCTGTGGACCGTCGAGCACCACGTCAGCCCGTACACGATGATCACCAACCCGATCCAGCTGCTGAGCTACTTCGCGGGTGCCACCAGCAAGATCGACGTCGGCACGATGATCGTGGTCCTGCCCTGGCACCACCCGCTGCGGGTGGCCGAGGACATGACGATGCTGCAGTACGTCCTGCGCGGCCGGACGCCGTACATCGGGGTCGGGCGGGGCGCCGGCCGGCGTGAGTTCCGCCAGCTCGGCTTCGACATGAACGAGTCCAAGGAGCGCTTCGCCGAGAGCATCCAGGTCATCCAGAAGGCGCTGACCGAGGAGCGGTTCAGCTTCAAGGGCGAGCACTACCAGTTCGAGGACGTGTCGATGCGGCCCCGCCCGCGCGACCCGCAGCAGCTGCTGGACGCGATGCACTTCTCCTGGGGGTCGCCGGCGTCGGCGCCGATCGGCGCCCGCTTCGGCCTCAAGCCGCTGATCATCCCGCAGAAGCCGTGGGCGGACTACCACACCGACCTCACCGAGTTCAGCCGCGCCCGCGCCGAGGTGGGCCTGCCGCCGGTGCGCCCGCGCATCCACATGAACGTCTTCTGCGCCGAGACCGAAGCCGAGGCGGAGGCCGGTGCCCGCCAGTACGTGCCCCAGTACGCCGACAGCGCCGTCCGCAACTACGAGCTGTTCAGCAACCACTTCGCGACGACCAAGGGCTACGAGCACTACGCGCAGATGGCCAACGCCGTCCCGTCGAAGGAGGTCGCCGCGGCCGGCATGGCGCAGACCTACCTGGACAACCACGTCTGGGGCACGCCGGAGCAGTGCATCACGAAGCTGCGGGCGATCGCCGACGAGTTCCACCCCGAGGAGTTCATGCTCGTCATGCGCTTCGGCAACATGCCGCAGGACGTCGCCGAGAAGAGCACCGCACTCTTCGCCCGCGAGGTGCTCCCGGCGGTGCACGAGTTTCCGACGATGGAGCCGATCGCCTACGAGGCGGAGCCCGCCGCCGTCTGACGGCCGCTCCCGCGGGGGCGGGGGTGCCGGCCTGCTGCGCCGGCACCCCCGCCGCCCGCCGCCCGCCGGCCTGCCCCTGCCCTCCGGTCCGAACCCGCCGAGCGCCCCGAGGAGAGCGTCATGCCCACCACTGCGACCGAGACCTACCTGCGTGCGCGGGACCTCCTGCTCCGCCACCGCACCGACCACGCCCGCGCGGTGGCGGAGTTCGAGTGGCCCGCCTTCCCCGGACCCTTCACCTGGGCGATCGACTGGTTCGACGCCCGTGCCCGCGGCAACCCGGCGCCGGCGCTGTGGATCGTCGAGGAGGACGGCAGCGAGGCCGTCTACAGCTTCGACGAGATGGCGGCCCGCTCCGACCGGCTGGCCGACCTCCTCGCCGCCGACGGTGTCGGCCGCGGGGACCGCGTGCTGCTCATGCTCGGCAACCAGGTGGAGCTGTGGGACGCCGTGCTGGCCATCGCCAAGCTCGGCGCGGTGATCATGCCGACCACCACGGCCCTGCAGACGGCGGACCTGGCCGACCGCATCGAGCGCGGGCGGGCCCGCTACGTGATCGCCAACGCGGCCGACACCGCCAAGTTCACGCCGCTGACCGCCGAGCTGGGGAAGCTCGTCGTCGGCGGGCCGGTGGACGGCTGGCGCCCCTACACCGACGTCGCGTCCATGCCGGGCACCGTGCGGACGGCGGTCACCCTTCCTGAGGACCCGCTGCTCGTGTACTTCACCTCCGGCACCACCAGCCGGCCCAAGCTCGTCGAGCACAGCCAGGTCAGCTACCCGGTGGGGCACCTGTCGACGATGTACTGGATCGGGCTGCAGCCCGGCGACGTGCACCTCAACATCAGCTCGCCCGGCTGGGCCAAGCACGCGTGGAGCAACGTGTTCGCCCCGTGGATCGCCGAGGCCACGGTCTTCGTCCACAACTACCGCCGCTTCGACGCCGCGGCACTGCTGGGCCACATCCGGCGCTGCGGGGTCACCTCCTTCTGCGCTCCGCCGACGGTCTGGCGGATGCTCATCCAGGCCGACCTGTCCGGCGGGCCGGGCGACCTGCGGGAGGTGGTGGCCGCCGGCGAGCCGCTCAACCCCGAGGTGATCGAGCAGGTCCGCGAGCAGTGGGGCCTCACCATCCGCGACGGCTTCGGGCAGACCGAGACCTCGGTCCAGATCGCCAACACCCCCGGGCAGGACGTCGTCCCCGGCTCGATGGGCCGGCCGCTGCCCGGCGTCCCCGCGGTGCTCGTCGACCCCCTCACCGGCGAGCCGGCCGACGAGGGGGAGATCTGCCTGGACCTCTCGGCGCGACCGGTCGGGCTGATGACCGGCTACACCGACGACGCGCAGCGCCACGCGGAGGCGATGGCCGGCGGCTACTACCACACCGGGGACGTCGCCCGGCGGGACTCCGCGGGGCACATCACCTACATCGGCCGCATGGACGACGTCTTCAAGAGCAGCGACTACAAGATCAGCCCGTTCGAGCTGGAGAGCGTCCTCATCGAGCACCCGGCGGTCGCCGAGGCGGCCGTGGTGCCGGCACCCGACCCGGTGCGGCTGGCGGTGCCGAAGGCGTTCGTGGTGCTGGCCGAGGGCTGGTCGCCGGACGAGGAGACCGCGCGGTCGATCCTCGCGCACGCCCGCGAGCGGCTGGCCCCGTTCCAGCGGGTCCGCCGGATCGAGTTCGCCGAGCTGCCCAAGACGATCTCCGGGAAGATCCGCCGGGTCGACCTGCGCACGCTGGAGGCCCAGCGCTCCGAGGGCGCCGCCCCGCCGGCCACCGAGTGGCGTGACGACGACCTGCGCGACCGGACCCCGTCCGCGGTCCCGACGGGGGCCCCGTCGTGAGCGCCCCCTCGGGGCCGACCTCCGGCGGAGCCCGCCGGACACCGGCGCAGGCCGTGCAGCAGGCGGTCGCGGCCCTGGCTGCCGGGGGGATGGTCGTCGTCGTCGACGACCCCGACCGGGAGGACGAGGGCGACCTGGTGATGGCCGCCGAGGCGGTCACCGAGGAGCACATGGCCTTCCTGGTCCGGCACACCACCGGCATCATCTGCGCGCCGATGACCGCCGAGCGGGCCGGGCGGCTGCGCCTGCCGCAGATGGTCGCCGACAACACCGACGACCGCGGCACGGCCTTCACGGTGTCGGTGGACTCCGTCACGACCGGCACCGGCGTCTCGGCCGCCGACCGCGCGGCGACCGTCCGCGCCCTCACCGACCCGGCGCTGTCCGCCGAGGACCTGCGCCGCCCCGGGCACGTCTTCCCCCTGCGGGCCCGCGCCGGGGGTGTGCTGACCCGCGCGGGGCACACCGAGGCCGCCGTCGACCTCACGACCATGGCCGGCTTCTCCGGCGTCGGGGTGATCGGCGAGATCGTCGACAGCGACGGGTCGATGCGCCGGGGCGCCTCCCTCGTCGCCTTCGCCGCCGAGCACTCCCTGCCGGTCCTGGCCATCGCGGACCTCGTCCGGTACCGCAGCCAGACCGAGGAGCTGGTCGAGCTGGTGGCGGCGGCCCAGCTGCCCAGCGAGTTCGGCACCTTCCGGGCCCTGGCCTACCGCAACCGCCTCGACGGCACCGAGCACCTGGCCCTCGTGATGGGCGACGTCGCCGCGGCCGGGCAGACCGAGCGGGGGGTGCTGGTACGGGTGCACTCCGAGTGCCTGACCGGCGACATCCTCGGCTCGCTGCGGTGTGACTGCGGCGGCCAGCTGGAGCAGGCCCTCGCCGCGATCTCCGAGGAGGGCTGCGGCGCCGTCGTCTACCTGCGCGGCCAGGAGGGCCGGGGGATCGGGCTCGCCCACAAGATCCGGGCCTACGCGCTGCAGGACCAGGGGCTGGACACCGTCGACGCGAACACCGCCCAGGGCCTGCCCGCCGACGCCCGCGACTACGGCGTCGGCGCCCAGGTGCTCGCCGACCTCGGCGCCCACCGCATCCGACTGATCACCAACAACCCGGCGAAGTACGGCGGGCTGGCCGGCCACGGACTCACCCTCGTCGGCCGGGTGGTGCTGCCGGTGGTCGAGACCCCGCACAACGTCCGCTACCTGC
This sequence comes from Geodermatophilus sabuli, assembly GCF_900215145.1. Classification (GTDB taxonomy): domain Bacteria; phylum Actinomycetota; class Actinomycetes; order Mycobacteriales; family Geodermatophilaceae; genus Geodermatophilus; species Geodermatophilus sabuli. Next base: position 556,873 of record NZ_OBDO01000001.1, read on the forward strand.
GTACCAAGCGGGAGCGGATGGGGCACGACCTGCCGGCCGCGGCGGGAGCCGGGCCGGCGGGCTGAGCCGCCGGCGCGCACAGGCCGGTCCCAGCCCACGCCCAGTCCGCACCCCGACGACGTCCCCAGCGTCCTCCCGACAGCCGACCGGGCGACGGAGGACGGATAGTGCAGCACCAGCAGGACGACCACGCGACGAGGTACCAGGGGCGCCTCCTGCCGCGACCCGGTGAGGAGGTCGTCGACCAGGGGCTCGGCTTCGACGTCGGCACCCTGCTTACCCGCCGGCGTCGACACCGCCACGACACCGACCGGCGGCGGCCCCGATGGGCAGCCGCCCGGTGGCTCCGGCGGTGGCCCGGCCGGCCCGCCCCCCGGCGGTGCCGGAGCCTGACGCGGCCGCTCCGCGCAGCGGGGCCGCGGCCGGGCTGGGACCGTGGGGGCGTGCCCGCCGTGACCGCCCTGCCGGAGGCCGTGCGGTCCCGGTTCCGTGCCCGCGTGTCCGGCGACCCGGAGGGCGCGCCGGACTGGGTGCGGGAGATCGGGACGGTGGGCAGCGGGCCGGGCTGGTTCGAGCCGGACGGTGTCGTGTGGTGGGTGCACGGCGACCTCTCCACGCTGGTCGGCGGGGTCGCCGCGCTGCTCGGCCAGGCCGCGCACCCGCTGGCGCTGGCCGGGGTGCAGCGGCACTCCACCTACCTGGCCGACCCCTGGGGCCGGCTGGCCGGGACGGCACGCTGGCTGGTGGTGACGACGTTCGGGTCGGCGGAGCTGGCCGGGCGGGAGGCGGCGCGGGTGCGGCGCATGCACACCCGGGTCCGCGGCACCGACGCGGCCGGCCGCCCTTACTCCGCCGGCGACCCGCAGCTGCTGCGCTGGGTGCACCTCGCGTTCACCGACGCCTTCCTGGCCGCGCAGCAGGCCGTGGGCCGCCCGGCGCCCGCGCGCTTCGGCCGCCGCTGGCCCGACCGCTACGTGGCGGAGTGGGCACGCAGTGCCCGCGCACTCGGGGCCGACGACCTGCCCGCCAGCGCGGCGGAGCTGGGCGAGGCACTGGCCGGCTACCGGTCGGTGCTCGAGCCCGTCCCCGGTGACGTGCGTGCCTTCCTGACCGCGCCGCCCGGGCTCGGCCCGGCCGAGCAGGTGTTCTACCGCGGGCTGGCCGACGCCGCGGGCTCGCTGGTGTCCCCGGTCCTCGCCGCAGCGGCCGGGGTGCCGGGCCGGGGTCGCGGGGTCGTCCGGCTGCCCGTGACGCGGGCGCAGCTGCGGGTGCTGCAGCTCCTGCTGGGGCCGCGCAGCCCGTCGGAGGAGGCGGCGCGCTGGCGCCTGGGTGCCGGGCCCGCGCCGGCGTGGGCCCGGCACCGGTCGTGAGGCACCATCCTGGGCAGGTGTGCCGGACCCCCGTGGGAGGGGAGCGCAGCATGAGCACCGTCCGTCTCTCGGCGGGGGACTTCGCCGACACGGTGGCGGCCGCCGGCATCGTGCTCGTCGACTTCCGGGCCTCCTGGTACGGCCCGAGCCGGGGGTTCGCGCCGGTCTTCGAGGCGGCCGCCGAGCGGCACCCGGACCTGGTGTTCGCCACCGTCGACGCCGAGGCCGAGCGGGGGCTCGCGGCGGCCGTCGGGGTCCGCGCGGTCCCGACGCTGATGGTCTTCCGGGACGGGGTGCCCGTGTTCGCCGAGCCCGGCGCGCTGCCCGCCGACTCCGTGGAGCTGCTGATCGCCACCGTCCGGGAGCTGGACATGGGGGCGGTGCGGGAGACGTTCCCCCACCGCTGACCCGCGCGGCTCAGCCGGCCTGGGCCGACCGGGCCCGCTCCAGCGCGTCGAGCAGCAGGTCGAGGCCCAACTCGAACTCCGCGCCGTAGTCGTAGCCCGGCTGCATCACGTGGCTGGTCGTGAACTCGAACAGGTGCGGGTAGGTGTCCACGGGGAACGCCGCCAGCATCACCTGCGCCAGCTCGGTGGTCTGCTCGGGGGTGTCGAACGGCAGACCCCGCTCCTGCAGCGCGAACCCGTAGACGTAGCTGTCGATCGCGGAGAACGCGTGCCCGGCCAGCGCGACGGAGAATCCAGCGCCCCGAAGGCATCCGAGGACGGCGTCGTGCTGGCGCAGCGTGGCCGGACCGGGGGAGGTCCGCGACTCCATCAGCCCGATCGCCCAGCGGTGCCGGGACAGCGCCGCACGGGCGGAGACGGCCCGGCGGCGCATCGCCGTCCGCCAGTCGTCGCCCGTGGGCAGCTCGATCTCGGCGAAGACGACGTCGATCATGCCGTCGAGCAGGTCGTCCTTGTTGGCGACGTGGTGGTAGAGCGACATCGCCTCCACCCCGAGCGCCTCGCCGAGTCGCCGCATGCTCAGCCCCTCCACCCCGCCGGCGTCGGCGAGGGGAACGGCCGCGGCGAGCACCCGCTCCCGGCTCAGCGGAGGGCGGGCTCCGTGGGAGCCGGGGGATGGCGGGCTCATCGGCGCACTCCGGGCGGACGTGGCGGGTGGGGGCTTGACGAGCTTACGGCGTAAGTCCAATCTTACGCCGTAAGCCAACGAGACGACGGAGGACGCCGTGCAGGACGAGCGAGTCGAGGAGCCGGCCACGCCGGTCGCCGGGGGAGCGGCCATGACGGCCGTGCTGCAGGAGCGCTACGGCCCCGAGCCGGAGCGGGTGCTGCGGGTGGCGCAGCTGCCCCGGCCGGTGGCCGGGGACGGCGAGGTGCTGGTCCGCGTGTCGGCGACCAGCGTGGACCGCGGCACCTGGCACGTCATGGCCGGGCTGCCCTACCCCGTCCGTTTGGCCGGCTTCGGCCTGCGGCGGCCGACGGGGCCCAACCCGGGCCGCAACCTCGCGGGGACGGTGGTCGCCGTCGGCGCCGGGGTGGACGAGTTCGCCCCCGGCGACGAGGTCTTCGGCGTCGGCCGGGGCACGTTCGCCGAGTACGCGCTGGCCCGGCCCGGGAAGCTCGCGCCGGCGCCGGCCCGGCTCTCGCCCGCCGAGGCCGCCGCCACCCCCGTCTCCGGGCTCACGGCCCTGCAGGCCGTCCGCGACCACGGGCGTGTGCAGGCCGGCGAGCGGGTGCTCGTCATCGGCGCCTCGGGTGGGGTCGGCACCTTCGCCGTCCAGCTCGCGAAGGCCGCCGGCGCCGAGGTCACCGCGACCTGCCGCACGGACAAGCTCGCAGCGGTCCGGACCCTCGGCGCCGACGACGTCCTCGACCACGCCGAGCAGGACGTGACCGCCGGCGGCCACCGCTACGACGTCGTCCTCGACATCGGCGGCAACCGCCGGCTGACCGGCCTGCGCCGGGTGCTCACCTCGCGGGGCCGGCTGGTCATCGTCGGCGGCGAGAACGGGGGCCGGTGGCTCGGTGGCACCGACCGCCAGCTGCGGGCGCAGGCGCTCTCGCCGTTCGTCGCCCACCAGCTGGGCACCTTCGTCGCGTCGGAGAACGCCGCCGACCTGCGTGCCCTCGCCGGGCTCGTCGAGGCCGGCCAGGTCACCCCCGTCCTCGACCGCACCTACCCGCTGGCCGACACCGCCGCCGCGATCCGCCGCCTGCTCGACGGGGACGGCGTCGGCAAGGTCGTGGTGAGCGTTCCCTGACGGGGCCGGTCAGGCCCGGCCGAGCACCTCGAGGGCGGCCTCGGCGCAGGCGGTGTCCTCCTCCGGGGTGGCCCCGCTCACGCCGACGCCGCCGACGACGGCGCCGTCCCGCAGCACCGGCAGCCCGCCGCCGAGCGTCGTCGGCCGGAACCCGAGCTGCTCGCCGGCCACCCTCAACACCTCCGGACGCCGCTCGTCGACCTCCCGCAGCTCACCGGAGGGGCGCTGGAAGGCCGCCGCCGTCGCCGCCTTGGTCCGGGCGATGCCCGCGGTGAAGCCGGGGGTGCCGTCCGCGCGGGAGACGACGACCTCCATCCCCGCGGCGTCGACCACCGCCACGCTCACCCGGACACCCAGTCCCGCCGCGTGGGCGAGGGCGGCGTCCGCCGCCGCGCGTGCCTGGTCGTGCCCCATGCCGTGGCCCATGCCCGTTCCTCCCGGTCGACGTCGGGTCGCGGTGGCCCGCGCCCCGGGCACACCGTGCCAACCGTGCGCGGGGTCGGCCCAGCCGGGTTCCGCGTGGGGGAGGACGGGTCAGCGCGGCACGGTGATCCGGTACCGGGCCATCTTCCGGTAGAGCGTGGCCCGGCCGATGCCGAGCTCCTCGGCGGCGCGGCTGATCGTCGTCCCGGGTTCGGTCAGGCAGCGGACGATCTCGTCGCGCTCGAGTCGTTCCAGCCGGGTGAGCGGATGGCCGCCGCCGTCGAGCACCTCCGGCGGCAGGTGGTGGACGTCGACGAGGTCGGCGCGGGCCGCCGCGTCCCGGACCACACGCCGCAGCTGGCGCACGTTCCCCGGCCAGGCGCAGGCGGTCAGCGCGCGGGCCGCGCGGGCGGTGAACCCGACCGCCCGGTGCCGTTCCTGCTCGGCGAACCAGGAGGCGAGCGGCAGCACGTCGTCGGTGCGGTGCCGCAGCGCGGGCACCTCGACGACGGTGTCGACCAGGGTGGCCAGCTGACCGGGCACCGCGGTGAAGTCCGGCGCGGTGAGCACGAACGGCTGCGGCCGGCCGGTTCGGCGCACCGCGCCCAGGGTCTGTGCCAGCTCCTCGGCGGCCCAGGCCGGCAGGTGTGGCAGGCCGGAGACGATGACGAGGGTGTCCGGGGCGCGCAGCTCCGGCGTCCACAGTTCCAGCCAGGCCGTGACGTCCCCGGCTTCGGGCGCCCTGGCGTGCAGGACCCGCTGGCGGGGGGCGACCCGGCGGCGCACGAGGGCGGCCAGTGCGGCCTTGCCCGCACCGGGCTCGCCCACGACCGCCGTGACGCGGTCGGCTGCCGCGGCGGCGTCGGACAGCGCGCCGCGCCACCCCAGCGAGACGCACGGGTCGCCGATCCCCGGAGTGAGGTGGCCACCGACGACGTGGACGACCTCGCCCCGCGGGGCCGGGCGCACCGTCCGCCCGCCGGCGCGGACCAGCATCAGCGCGCTCGTGGCGCTCGCCGCCGCCTGGGCCAGGCCGAGCAGTAGCTCGGACGAGGAGTCCGACCAGGTGGTCAGGTTGATGCTGCCGGCGAGGTCGCCGCTGACCGGGTCCAGGACGGGCACCGCGGCGCAGGTGAACCCGCGCAGCTCGGCGCACCAGTGATCAGCGGCCCGGACCAGCGAGGGGGCGCGGTCGGCGAGGGACAGCCCCAGCCCGTTGGTGCCGGCGTTGCGCTCGGCGTAGGAGAACCCCGGCGCGAGGTGGACCCGGTCGAGCGACCGGAGGATGCCCGCGTCACTGCACAGCCGGGCGAGCACCAGGCCGTCGGCGTCGGCGACCATGAGGCTGACCGGCTCGTTCGGGATCGTGGCCTGCAGCTCGGTGAGCACCCGGTGCGCGCACTCGTACAGCAGCGACCCGGTGTCCAGGGAGCCGGTGAAGACCGGGACGACCTCGTCGGGGGTGACGCCGTAGTCCTGGCTGCGGCGCCACGACGCCCGCAGCCGCGACGGCGCCGGCCGGGCGGCCAGCACCGGGTCGGCGAGGGGGGTGGCGGCGAGCGGCTCGGGGGTGGCCCGGTGCACGTCCACGGGGCACCTCCTGGGCGGGACGGGCCGGTGGCTGTGGCCCGCGCCACACGAATGTAACCCCGCAGGACGTCGTCCTGGGGGCGTTCCAAAGTGAGACAGCGACCCGCTTACGCCGCCGTCCGGACCTGCCTAGCGTCTGCCCCACGATCGTGACCGGCGTCACAGAGCAGCCCGCGGAGGCGCAGATGTACACCAAGGACGGCGAGAAGTACCACGTGGTGGACGCCCACATCGCCCTGTGGGACGGCCGCCCGGAGAACCAGCGCAACGTCCATGGCAAGCAGTTCATCGACTGCTTCTACGACTACCACCGCAACCTCAGCCCGGAGTCCGAGACCTGGGGGTACGAGGAGTACCTGTACCAGGGCGGCGAGCGGCTGATGCGCGACGTCTTCGTCGACGGGATCGTCGACCACGCCATCTTCCAGCCGGCCCGGCTGGCCGAGTTCTACCACCGGGGCTTCGGCCAGACCGACGAGGCCTGGGCCCTCACCCAGGCCCACCCGGACAAGCTGACCTACAACCACTACTGGGACTCCCGCGACGGGGAGAACGGCCTGGACCAGCTGCGCGCCGACGCCGAACGCTTCGGCCTCAAGGGCGTGAAGCTCTACACCGCCGACTGGCACGGGGAGTCCCGCGGCTGGAAGCTCGACGACCCCATGGCCTACCGCTACTTCGAGGTCTGCCAGGAACTGGGGATCACCAACATCCACGTGCACAAGGGTCCGACGATCCGGCCGCTGGACCGCGACGCCTTCGACGTGGCCGACGTCGACCACGCGGCCACCGACTTCCCCGACCTGACCTTCGTCGTGGAGCACTGCGGTCTCCCGAGGCTGGAGGACTTCTGCTGGATCGCCACGCAGGAGCCCAACGTGTACGCGGGGCTGGCCGTCGCGATGCCGTTCATCCACACCCGGCCGCGTTACTTCGCGCAGATCATCGGTGAGCTCCTCTACTGGATCGGCGAGGACCGCATCCTGTTCTCCAGCGACTACGCCCTCTGGACGCCGAAGTGGCTGGTCGAGCGGTTCGTGGACTTCCAGATCCCCGAGGACCTGACCGAGTACGCCCCGCTCACCACCGCGCAGAAGAAGAAGGTGCTCGGCCTCAACGCCGCGCGCCTCTACGACCTGCCGGTGCCGGCGGAGCTGCGGCTGCCGGAGGCCGGCGAGACCGCCACCGGCCCGCGCCAGCCCGAGGCCGCGGACCTGGCCGTGGCCGGGGGGAGCGGTCGGTGACCGCCGTCCTGCCCGACCTCGCCGCCGAAGTGCGCTCCGCGCTCGGCGCGGTCGTCGACCCCGAGCTGGACGAGCCGATCACCGATCTCGGTTTCGTCCGCTCGGTGGCCGTGGACGGTGGCACCGTCGAGGTGCACCTGCGCCTGCCGACCTCGTTCTGCGCGCCCAACTTCGCCTGGCTGATGGCGTCCGACGCGAGGGTGGCGGTGGCTGCCGTCCCCGGGGTGGACCGGGTCGTGGTGGCCCTCGACGACCACCACGACTCCGACCTCATCAACCGCGGCCTGGCCGCGGGCGCCGACTACCGCACCACCTTCGCGCACGAGGCGGAGGAGTCCCTCGACGAGCTGCGGGCCACCTTCACCCGCAAGGCGCACACCGCGGCGATGGAGCGGGCGCTGACCGCGCTGCTGCGCGCCGACCCGTCGCTGACCGAGGCCGACACCGCCGGGATCACGCTCGCCGACCTCCCGGCCGGCACCCCGACCACCACGGCGCTGCTACGCCGCCGGGTCGCACTCGGGTTGCCGGTGGACGGCGCCGCCCGCGTGCTCGTCCGTGACGACGGGAGCCCCCCGGAGCCCGTACAGGCGCCGATGCTGCTGCGCCGGGCCCGCTCGGTGCGCATCTCCGTCGACGGCAACGCGCACTTCTGCCGCGGGCTGCTCGCCACCCGCTATCCCGGTGCGGAGGCCGACCAGGTGCCCCGCCCCGAGGACCGCCCCCTGCTCCCGCTCACCGTCTCGAAGGGAACCCACCCGTGAAAGCCGTCCGCGTGCACGAGTACCACGCCGACCCCTCGATCGACGACATCCCCGAACCCCGGCTCCAAGGGCCCCTCGACGTCATCGTGAAGGTCGGCGGCGCCGGGGTCTGCCGGACCGACCTGCACATCCTCGAGGGCCAGTGGGCCGAGCTGCAGAACCCGGACCTGCCCTACGTGATCGGGCACGAGAACGCCGGGTGGGTGCACCAGGTCGGGGAGGGGGTCACCAACGTCGCCGTCGGTGACACCGTGATCCTGCACCCCCAGCCCAGCTGCGGCCTGTGCACGGCCTGTCGCGCCGGCCGCGACATGCAGTGCCAGAACGCCTTCTTCCCCGGGCTGTCGAACAACGACGGCGGCATGGCCGAGTACCTGCGCACCACCGCCCGCGCCTGCGTGAAGCTCGAACCGTCGACCAACCCCGCCGACGTCGCCGCCCTCGCGGATGCCGGCATCACCGCCTACCACGCCGTGCGCAAGGCCCTGCCGCTCCTGCACCCGGGCACGACGGCGGTCGTGCAGGGCGCCGGCGGTCTCGGCCACATCGGCGTCCAGTGCCTGGCCGCACTGTCGGGTACCCGGATCATCGTCGTCGACCGCAACCCCGATGCCCTGGAGCTCGCCCGGCAGATCGGCGCGGACGAGACCGTGGTCGCCGACGGCAACCAGGTGCAGGCGGTCCAGGACCTGACCGGCGGAGGGGCGGAGGTCGTCTTCGACTTCGTCGCCGAGCAGGGTGCGGAGATGGACGGCTGGCACATGACCGGCCCGGCCGGCTCGTACTACGTCATCGGGTACGGCGGCGAGCTCCGCATCCCGACGCTGGACTTCGTCGCCGGCGAGAAGAACATCGTCGGCAACATCGTCGGCACCTACACCGACCTGGCCGAGCTGATGGTCCTCGCGCAGGCCGGCAAGGTCACCCTGCACACCCAGCAGTACCCGCTCGACCGGGCCGTGGACGCGCTCCGCGACCTGGACGCCGGCAAGGTCCGGGGCCGGGCGATCCTCATCCCCTGACCCGGCAGGCTCCTCCCCGGCCGGTGCGCCGGCCGGGGAGGTGGGCCGGCCCCGACCGGTGCTACGCCGCGCTCGCGGTCAGCTCCGCGACCGCCACCAGCTCCCCGCTGAGCGCGCCGGCGAGCAGCGCGGCCGACGCGGTGACGACGAGCAGCACCGACGCCACCAGCAGCCGGGCCGGGCCCAGGCGCATGCCCAGCGCGCCGTTGACCTGGCCGCCCAGCACCAGCCCCACGGCGTTGTCCGCGAACACCACCGAGAAGCCCTGCGCACCCAGGCCGTGCTCCTCCTGCAGCACGAACGAGCTCATCGAGACGTAGGTGAACAGCACGCTGCCCTGCAGCGCGTTGACCGCGAGGTACCCGGCGAAGGTGCGGTCGGTGAGCTGCGGTTCGGGCCACAAGGGGCGTTCGGCGATCCGTCCCGTCCAGCGGACCGCTCCGGGCGGCGGGGTGGTGCGTCCGCCCACGCCCGTGTCGTTCCCCAAACCGTGACCGGGCGCGTTCCGAGGAGCAGAACCGGGGCCCCGGGTGTGGCCTGCGCGACACATAGCGTCCGCGCGCACACCGGTACGTCCCGTGCCCCGAGCTCTCGAGAGGTAGTGCCATGACCGCGCCGTCGGCGAACGCGTCACCTGCCCAGCCCAGAAGCAACCGCCGCGTCATCGCCGCGGGCTTCCTGGGGACGACGATCGAGTACTACGACTTCTTCATCTACGGAACCGCCGCCGCCCTGGTGTTCCCGACGGTCTTCTTCCCGGCGCTGGGGGCGGCCGCGGCGACGACGGCGTCCTTCGCCACGTTCGCGGTGGCGTTCATCGCCCGTCCCATCGGCGGTGTCGTGTTCGGCCACATCGGGGACCGGGTGGGGCGCAAGACCACCCTGGTCGCCACCCTGCTCATCATGGGTGTGGCCACCGTGCTCATCGGCCTCCTGCCCTCCGGGGACTCGATCGGCGTGCTGGCCCCCATCGCGCTGATCGCCCTGCGCTTCCTGCAGGGCCTCGCCGTCGGCGGTGAGTGGTCGAGCGCGGCCCTCTTCGTCAGCGAGTACGCCCCCAAGGGCAAGCGCGGGCTCTACGCGCTGTCCCCGGCACTCGGGACGATGGTCGGCCTGCTCCTGGCGACCGTCATCTTCCTGATCACCGGCCTGGCGATGTCGGACGACGCCTTCGTGTCGTGGGGATGGCGGGTGCCCTTCCTGCTCAGCGCCGTTCTCGTGGTCGTCGGTCTCTGGATCCGCATGGGCATCGCGGAGACCCCCGTCTTCAAGGCGGCCATGGCCAAGGCCGAGCTCGCCAAGCAGAACCGGGCACCGGTCGTGGAGGTGTTCCGCAACCAGTGGCGCGAGGTCTTCCTGGCGTCGGGCTCGGTCCTGGTGTGGTTGTCCTTCTTCTACATCGGCGCGGTGTACCTCACCAACTACGGCACGACGGCACTGGGCCTGCCCCGCACCACGATGCTGACCATCAACCTGATCGCCGTCGTGGTCTGCATCGCCGGCGGCGTCGTCGGCGCACGGTGGTCCGACCGCGTCGGGCGGCGCCACGTCCTGCTCGTCGCCAACGGCACGGCAGTCCCGTGGGCGTTCGTCATGTTCCCCCTCATGAACACCTCGAACGTGGTCCTGGTCGCCCTGGGCATGTCGGTGACCCTGTTCCTCGTCGGCATGGCCACCGGTGCGGCGACGGCCCTCCTCCCGGAGATCTTCCGGACGTCGTACCGCAGCACCGGGACAGGTGTGTCGTTCAACCTCGGCAGCGTGGTGGGCGGCGGCATCCCGCCGATCGTCGCGGCTCCGCTGTTCGCCTCCTACGGCAGCACCGGCCTGTCGATCATGCTCGCGCTGATCGCGGTGATCGCCACGCTGTCGGTGCTCGCACTGCGCGAGACGCGTGGCCGCTCCCTCGAGGACGACCCGGTCACCGGGGCCGACGCCACCCAGCAGGCCGCCGCCCCGGCCTGACCCGGGCCGCGCCTCGCGACCACGAACACGGCCCCTCTCGCCCCGCCATGCCGGGGGGAGAGGGGCCGTGCCCGTCGCCCCGACGTGCACGGTCCCGTTCGCGGAGCCCGGTTCCAGGCCTCGGAACCGCGGCTGGGGCGAGGCCCGGAGCGTCCCTAGCGTCGGCGGGGACCACCGAGCCGTACGTCACAGGAGGAGAGCTCGATGACCGCACCCGACCTCACGGCGGAGAGCGCCAGCCGCTTCGTGCAGACCAAGCCCCACCGGATCCACTACTACGAGGCGGGCGAGGGGGACCCGGTGATCCTCCTGCACGGCAGCGGCCCCGGGGCGACGGGCTGGAGCAACTTCCGGCCCAACATCGCGCCGCTGTCGGAGACCTTCCACGTCTACGCCGTCGACATGCCCGGCTGGGGGGAGAGCGACACCCAGACCGAGGAGACCGGCTACGACCACGTCGCGGCGCTCATCGGCTTCATGGACGAGCTGGGCATCGAGAAGGCCGCGCTGGTCGGCAACTCGATGGGCGGCATGACCTCCATCGCCACGGCGCTGCGCCACCCGGAGCGGGTCAGCCACCTCGTGTCCATGGGCGCTCCGGTCCCGGGCACGAACGTCTTCAGCCCCGCCGGCGGGCCGACCGAGGGGCTGAAGGTCCTCTTCCGGGCCTACGTCGACCCGTCGCCGGAGAACATGCGCCAGCTGGTGTCGATCATGGTCTTCGACCAGGCGGAGGCCACCCAGGAGCTCGCGGAGCTCCGGTCCTCCGCAGCGCTCGCGCACCCCGAGCACCTGGACAGCTGGAACAACGCCGAGGGCGGCAACCCGCTCAGCCGCGAGTACTTCACCTACGGGCTCCGGCTGCCGGAGATCACGGCCCCGACGCTGGCCATCCACGGTCGTGACGACCGGGTGGTCAACTACGAGCACAGCCTGCGGCTGGTCAGCGCCATCCCGGACTCGCGGCTGCTGCTGCTCAACCAGTGCGGGCACTGGGCCCAGATCGAGCACGCCGCGGAGTTCAACCGGGTGGTGCGCGACTTCATCCAGAACCACTGACGCATGCGCCGCCCGGCAGCGTCCCGGGCGGCGCCGCTCCCCGGCGGGCGGCCGTGCCCGGCCGGCGGAGCCACCCGACACAGGCCGGTTCCGGGCCCCGGAACGGCCGCTGGCAGCAGGACGGCTGGACGCGGGAGCGTCCGGTACCGAGGCCCACGCGAGACTCACCTGGAGGTCCACGACATGACCGAGACCCTGACGCGACCGGCGCGCGACCGCGCGCTGGTGACCGAGGTGGAGGAGTTCCTCTACGACGAGGCCGACCTCCTCGACCAGTGGCGGCTGCACGAGTGGCTGGCCCTGTTCGCGCCGGAGGGGCGCTACCTGGTCCCGGCCACCGACAAGCCCGACGGCGACCCGCTGCGCGACCTCTTCCTGATCCAGGACGACCGCTTCCTCCTCGAGCAGCGGGTCAACTCGCTGCTCACCCGCGCCGCGCACGCCGAGTACCCGCACTCCCGCACCCGCCGCCTGGTCACCAACACCCGGGCCTCCGCGCGGGAGGACGGCCGCATCGAGGTCAGCGCCAACTTCGCCGTCTTCCGCGTGCGCAACGCCGTCATGGACACCTACGTCGGCCGGTACGCCCACGTGCTCGAGCGCGCGGAGGGGACCGGCTTCACCTTCCTGACCCGCAAGGCGGTGCTGGACCTCGACGCCCTGCGCCCGCACGGGAAGGTCAGCATCATCCTGTGACCAGGCTCGCGGGCAAGGTCGCCGTCGTCACCGGCGCGAGCCCCAACATCGGTGGTGTGCTGGCGCGCGGACTGGCGGCCGAGGGCGCCCGGGTGGTCTGCACGGACATCTCCCGGGAGGTGGCGGAGGACTGCGCCCGGCGCATCACCGACGCCGGTGGGGAGGCCGTCGCCGTCGTCGGCGACGTCACCGACCCGGCGCACGCGACCGAGGTGGTCGACGAGGCCGAGCGCCGGTGGGGCCGGGTCGACGTGCTGGTGAACAACGCGGTGCTGTTCAACCAGAAGGGCCTGCTCGACATGCCGCTCGAGCAGTACCGGCGCCAGGTCGACGTGATCCTGACCGGCGCCTTCCTCGTCACCCGCGCCGTCGCCGAGCGGATGATCGCAGCCGGCTCCGGCGGCAGCGTCATCAACGTGCTGTCGACGGCGGCCTGGCAGGGGCAGCCCGGGAACATCGGGTACTCGACCGCCAAGAGCGGGCTGATCAACTTCACCCGCTCCGCGGCCATGGAACTGGCCGAGCACGGGATCCGGGTCAACGGCTTCACCCCGACGGCGACCCAGCCGGAGGACCCGGAGCTCGTGGCCGAGGTCGGCCGGCTCGGCCGGCTGCCGGGCCGGTTCCCCATGGACTTCACCGGGCAGTTCCCGATGCGCCGCCTGCCGACGCCGACCGACTACGTGGGCACCGTGGTGTTCCTGGCCTCCGACGACGCCGCGATGATCACGGGCAGCAACATCACCGTCGACGGCGGGGCCACCGCCAAGTACTGGCCCTGGGCGCCGCACGCCTCCTGAGCCCGGCGCCCGGACTGCGGCGTCCGACCGGCTCGGGGGAGGTCAGGCGGACACGGGGGAGGCCGGGGCCCCGCCCAGGCGGAGCAGGAACTCCCGCTGCACCAGCGGGTCGGCGCTCGCCTCGCGCAGCACCCCGAGTGCGGCGTCGAGGCGGGCGCCCTCGACGGTCGACGGGAAGACCAGCGACTTGGCCTCCGACGACGGTGGGACGACGTCGTCCCAGAAGGCGTGCAGTCGCGTGCCGGAGTAGTCGTCGAGGGCGTCGTCGCTGCGCCCGCCCTCCGCGACCTCCGACAACGCCTCCGCCAGGGAGAAGGCGTCGAGCAGCCCGGCGGTCATCCCGAGCCCGGCCGTCGGGTTGGTCAGGTGCGCGGCGTCGCCGGCCAGCAGCACCCGTCCGGCCCGCATGCGCTCGACGGCCCGCTCGTGGATGCGCGAACCGCCCACCGGACCGACGGGGAGCGGACCGGCGTCGGGCAGGACCCGCGTCAGCCCCGCGACCAGCCGTTCCTGCGCGCCCTCGACGGGGAGCCCCCGGTTCTCCGCCATGACGACGCGCCACCCGTCCGGGGCGTCGAACAGGGAGGTGATCGCGCCTCCGTCCTGGTCGAGCACGTAGTGCCGCGGGGTGTGCCCGAGGGCGGCGAGGTCCAGCCGGACGTCGGCGGCGACGAGCCGCTCGGCCCACGTCGTGCCGGCCAGACCCAGCCCGAGGCCCCGGCGCACCACACTGCGTGCCCCGTCGGCCCCGACCACCCAGGCGGCCCGGAGCGGGGCGTCGCCGTCCGGGCCGCGGACCGACACGGTCACGCCGGCCCCGTCCTGCTCGAGCCCGGTCACCTCCGTGCCCCACAGCACCTCCGCCCCCGAGTGCCGTTCCAGCCGGTCCACCAGCAGCCGCGCCATGCGGTCGTGGGGGAGGTTGAGGCAGAAGGCGTGCGGCACGACGTCGGCCAGCACGCCGTAGTCGAAGCGGATGCGTTCCCCGGTGGCGAGGACCGTGCAGCGCCACTCGGTGACGACCGTGCCGGCCGAGACGGCGTCGTCGAGCACGCCGAGGCCGGCCAGGCCGGGGAGGACGGGCCAGTTGTAGCCGTGGTCGTGCGAGGTGGTGTCGGGCCCGGGCGCGCGCTCGACCACCGTGACCGGCCGGCCGCGACGGGCGAGGCCGAGGGCCGTCGCCAGCCCGACGATGCCGCCGCCGACCACGAGGACGCTGTCCGCGACCATCAGCTCACCCGTTCCGTGTCCCGGCCTGGTCAGCTCGGATCGTACGGTCCGGACGTGGCGACCTCCCTCCCCGAGGCGGCGCGGGCGGCTCCCGCCGCCCGCGCCGGGTCAGCTGCCGGTCAGGGCGCCGGACGGGACGAGGTCCAGGTCGGCCAGCGGGGTGCGGGCGGCGACGGCCCGCCGCAGCTTCATGAGCGCCCGCGGATCGTCGACGACGACGGCGCCGACCACCGATCCGTCGTCCCCGGTGTAGACGGCGACCAGCTTGTCCGAGGCGCCGCCGGAGCAGTGCGCGAGCACGCCGTCCGACGGCCGGCCCACGATCTGGATGCGGTGCCCGTACTGGTCGGACCAGACGTAGGGCACCTGCGGGCGGGGCGGCGGGGTGCCCGTGATGCTGGCGGCCACGAGCGCCCCGTGCTCGTTGGCGTTGGTCCAGTGCTCGATGCGCAGCGGTGAGCCGTAGAGGGCATGCGGCCACCGGGCGACGTCGCCCGCGGCGTAGACGCCGGGGTGACCGACGACCCCGAGGTGCTCGTCGCACTCGACGCCGTCGTCGATCGGCAGCCCGGAGCCGGCCAGCCAGTCGGTCGCCGGCCGGGCCCCGATCCCCACGACGACCAGGTCGGCCGGCTCCACCCGCCCGTCGGCCAGGGCGACCCCGCGCACGGCGCCGTCCGGCCCCTGCTCGAAGTGGTCGAAGCGCGCGCCGGTGACCACACGGACGCCGTGTTCCTGGTGCAGCTCGGCGAGCAGCCCGCCGACGCGCGGACCGAGGATGTGCGCCATCGGCACGTCCTGCGCCTCGACGACGGTGACCGGGCACCCGTGGGCGCGAGCGGCGGAGGCGAACTCCGCCCCGATGAACCCGGCACCCACGACGACGACCGTGGGCCGGGTGGCCAGCTGCCGGCGGAGGGCCAGCACGTCGTCCGCGGTGCGGATGGTGTGCACGCCGGGGACGCTGTCGGCGCCGGGCAGCGTCCGCGGCTGCACCCCGGTGGCGATGACCAGGGTGGTGTAGGGCAGCCGCTGCCCGTCTGCGGTCTCCACGATCCGCGCGGCCGGGTCCAGGCGCGTCGCCCGGACGCCGAGGTGCAGGTCGACGTCGAGGGCGGCGAGCTCCTCCACGGTCAGCAGGGGCACGAGCGCCTCGGGGGCACCCGCGGCCAGCAGCTCCTTGGACAGCGGGGGCTTGTCGTACGGGTGGTGCAGCTCCTCGCCGACCATCGTGATGCCGCCGCTGAAACCCACCTGTCGCAGGGCCTGCACCGTGCGGATCCCCGCCACCGATGCGCCCACCACCAACACGGTCACTGGGTCAGTCTCCGAATCTGTCAGGGCCGGTCGAGGCCGTCGTACCGGTGGGTGGAACCGGGCGGGCACGGGACGGGCGTCCCGGCGACCGGCCCGGTCGCGGTCAGAGCGCGACGTAGACGTCGCCGTCCTCGATGACCACGTCGTACATGCGCAGCGCGACGGTGGCGGGGAAGCAGAGCGGCTTGCCGGTCTCGAGGTCGAAGCGGGCCATGTGCAGCGGGCAGACCACCTCGCCACCCTCCAGGTCGCTGTCTGACCCCAGGGACCACTGCTCGTGCGTGCACGAGTCGTCGCTGGCGAACCAGCGGTCGGACTCGGTGCGGTAGACGGCGATGGTCACCTCGCCCTTGACCGTCGTCGAGCTGCCGGGCTCCAGGTCCTCCACCCGGCATGCGAAGAGTCGATCCATGGTGTGCTGCCTCTCTCGGGAGCGGGAGTGTCCGGGTGCGCCGGCCGTGAGAGCCGGACCGGCACGAGTGTGTGGTGGGTCTCCCGGCGTCCCTACGCGGTGTCTCACTGCCCGGAACACCCCCGGGCTCTGATCCGCGCCGTGGTTCCACGAGGCAGAACCACGGCCGCGGGTGTCCGGTGTGCCGCGGCTACGGTGTCGCGCCATGTCCCTGCTGGTGCGACGGCTCCGCGCAGCACCCGGCCGCGAGCGGCGTGCGGAGGAGGGGCGGTGGTGACGCCGCCGACCATGCGGGCGGTCCGCGTCGAAGCGGCCACCGGCCACGTCGTCGTCCAGAGCGTCCGGCGACCGCGGCCGGCCGCGGGGCAGGTCCTCGTGCGCGTCGCCGCCGCCGGGCTCGGCCGCCCGGACGTCGAGCTGGTGGCGGGACGCGGTGGGCTCCGTCCCGACGCCTCGGGGTGGCGCACCCTCGGGCGGGAGGTCGCCGGGGTCGTGGCCGCGCCGGGGGCGGGGGTCGACGGCTGGCCGCTGGGCCGGCGGGTCGCGCTCCGCTCGTCGGTGCGGATGCCGCGGGGCCGGTTCGCCCTCGGTGTCGACCAGGAGGGTGGCTGGGCCGACTACGTCGTCGCGCCCGTCGAGTCGCTCGTCCTGCTCCCCGACGTCGTCCCGTTCGAACAGGCCGCCGTCCTCGACGTCGTCGCGACGGCCTGGAGCGCACTCGCCCGGACCGGCGGTCTCCGCCCGGGTGAGGCGGTCGGGATCTGGGGCGTCGGCGGGCTGGGGACGCACGCGGTCCAGGTGGCCCGCCTGCTGGGCGCGGCTCCGATCGTCGCGATCGACCCCCGGCCGGAGGCGCGGCAGCGGGCGCTCGGCCTCGGTGCCGACGCCGCGCTCGACCCGGAGGACGCGTCCTTCGACGCGGACCTCCGCGGGGTCAACGGCGGGCGGCTGCTCGACGTGGCGCTGCACGCGGCCGGATCGGGCGCGCCGCAGGTGCTCGCCTCGCTGGCCACCGACGGGCGGGCGGTCCTCCTCGGCGGCAGCGCGGCGGGGGCCCTCGGCGACGTGGTCGACCCCTGGGCGGACGGGAAGTGCCTGCTCGGGCACGCCGGGCCGCTCCCCGAGGACGTCCCGCTCCTCCTGCGCCTCATCACCCACCGGCGCCTGGACCTCTCCTCGTCGGTCACCGACGTCCTGCCCCTCGAGGAGGCACCCGCCGCCCTGGAGCGCCTCGTGGCGGACGACGGCCGGACGGTCCGCGTGGTCCTGCGGCCCGGAGCGGCTCCGGCGCTCCCCGGGACCGGCTGACCGCGGGGCCGCAGCAGTCCTGCGGGGAGCGGCCGCCCATTCCAGCGGCTGGAACGGCCTCTGCCGCCGTGCGGAGTGACTCACGACACTCCCGGCGGACTAGGAGGTTCGATGACCGTCTCAGCACTGTCGCTGGCCCACCTCGAGGAACCCGCCGGACCCACGGGGGCTCCCCGGCCGACCCGCCCGGCGCCGGCCACGCCGATCGACCGCGTCGCCGGTGCGCAGGAGGGCGTGTCCTCCTCGGCGGCCAAGACGCTGGGCCTGCTCACCGCGATGCTGAAGGCCGGGACCCCCACGGTGGGCGTCACCGAGGTGGCGCAGGAACTGGGGATGCCCAAGAGCACCACCCACCGGCTGCTGAAGGTGCTCGAGGACCACGGCTTCGTGTCCCGCGCCGGTGTGCGGTACCGGGTCGGCGGCCGGTTCTTCGAGCTCAGCGAGGTGGCCGGCTGGTCGGAGCACGGCGAGCTGCGCGACGCCGCGTACCGCCCGCTGGCACGGCTGTTCGAGCGCACCGACCCGATCGCCGTCCACCTGGGCGTCCTGCGCGGCCGTTCGGTCTTCTACGTCGACAAGGTCATGGGCCCGCAGGGGACCCGGCTACCCACCCGGGTCGGCGGCCGGTTCCCGGCCACGTGCACCGGGCTGGGCAAGGCGATGCTGGCCCACAGTGACGCCGCCGTGGTGGACGCCGTGCTGGCCCAGCCCCTGGCCCGGCCCACGCCCTACTCCGTGGCGGCCCGGCGGCGCTTCGTCGACCAACTCGAGCAGACCCGCGCCACCGGCTACGCCGTGGAGCGCGAGGAGGCCTGTCAGGGCACCGTCTGCGTGGCGGCGCCGATCCTCCTCGAGGGGCGGGCGGTCGCGGCGCTGTCGGTCTGCGTCTCCAGCGCCGTCCTCGCGCGGGGCCGCGAGCGGCGCCTGGCGGTCCTGGGCCAGCTCGCCGTGGAGACCGCCGCGATCGTGACCGGCCTGCTCCCGTCGGACGAGGGGAGCCCCCGGGTTCCAGGGGCTGGGACAACGCCCTTCTCCCGTTCGGCGGCCCGGGCTTGACTGCCGCCGAGCCAGTCCACGGAACCGACGAACGGGAGCAGTCCGCAGTGGCCACTGCAGTGCGCATCGAACCGGACGTGACCGAGGTGCCCTCCGGGGGGCGCAGCCTGGAGGTGGCCACGGTCGCCCTCGGCGGAGTCCCCCGGGGAGCGGTCGTGCTGCTCTCCGGTGCCGGCGGGCTGCGCCACGTCGAGGTCGTCGACGCCATGAACGAGCTCGCGGAGCACGGGTACGAGTCCGTGGCCGCGGACCTGGGACCGGCCGAGGACGACGACGCCGCGCTCGAGCACCTGCGCACGCTGCTCGACCGGCTCGCAGCACGCGGGTGGGACCTGGACCAGATCGGGGTCGTCGGCTACGGCTCCGGTGGGCGCGTCGCCCTGCTCGCGGCGGCCGCGATGGAGCTGGGCGCGGCCGTGAGCGTGCGGCCGGTCCTGCCGGCCGGCCTGGACGCGCGACCGGTGGACCCCGTGCGCACCGCGTGGCTCGGACTGTTCGGAGCCCTGGACGAGCGGACGCCGCCGGGGTCGCTGGCGGCGTTCGGCGCGGCCCTGGCCGCGAGCTCGCCGGTGTTCACCCAGGTCGTGAGCTACCCCGGGGTGACCGGGGAGTTCGTCCACGACGGCCTCCACCCGCTGACCCACGCCGCCGCCTACGACAGCTGGCAGCGCACCGTCGAGTGGCTCAACGCCCGCGTCGTCCCGCGGCCGACCCCCCTGGCCCGGGCGTGGCACGAACGGCTGGCCCACCGCGAACGACTGTCCGCCTGACATCCCCTCAGCCCTGCCGGAACCGAGAGACCGAGGTACTCCCATGTCCCAGTACGTCGACGACGACCGCACGATGCCGCGCTTCCGGGTCAACCGGCGGGCGATGACCGACCCCGAGGTGTTCGAGAAGGAGAAGGAGCTGATCTTCAACCGCTCCTGGCTCTACATCGGTCACGAGACGGAGCTGAAGAAGCCCAACGACTTCCGGACCCGGAACGTGGCCGGGCGGCCGCTGATCTTCGCCCGCGACGCCAAGGGTCAGATCCGCGTCTGGATCAACTCCTGCCCGCACCGCGGCGCCATGCTCTGCCGGCAGCCCTCCGGCAACGCCCGGTTCATGACGTGCTTCTACCACGGGTGGAGCTTCAGCACGGCCGGCGACATGGTCTCGATGCCCGGTGACGCCTCGTACGGCCCCGACTTCGAGCGCCCCGGCCTGGCCGGGCCGGCCAAGGTCGACTCCTACCGCGGCTTCGTCTTCGTCTCCTTCGACCACGACATCGTCGACCTGCCGACCTACCTGGCCGGCGCCAAGGAGTACATCGACCTGGTCTCCGACATGTCGGAGGTGGGCATGGAGGTGCTCGAGGGGACGCACGAGTACTCCTGCCGGGCCAACTGGAAGCTGCTCGTGGAGAACAGCTACGACGGCTACCACGCGATGTCGACCCACCAGCGCTACTTCGAGATGGTGGTGGCCGCGCGTGGCAGCCTCGACGCCGGGGCGGTCCTCGCCGACTCGCGCGCCATCGACCTGGGCAACGGGCACGCCGTCGCCGCCGGCAGCGCCGGCAGCGGGAGCATCTTCGGTCGCGCGCTGTCGCCGGAGGCCGAGGCCGAGCGCGAGGCGCGGTTCGAGCGGCTGCGGGCCAAGCACGGCAACGCATGGGTGGACCGCCTCAACGGCTCCCGCAACATGGTCATCTTCCCCAACCTCGTGATCATCGACCTGGTCATGGGCGTGGTGATCCGCAAGATCGACCCGATCAGCCCGGACTACATGGAGGTCACCGCCTGGGAGCTGGCCCCGCCGGACGAGGGCGAGGAGCTCAAGCGGCAGCGCCTGGACAACTTCCTGACCTTCTGGGGCCCCGGTGGCCTGGCGTCGCCGGACGACGTCGAGGCGCTGGAGACCTGCCAGCGGGCCTACGCCAGCGCCGGGGAGCTGGAGTGGTCCGACATCTCCCGCGGCATGCACAAGCCCACCGTCGCGACGTCCGACGAGTTCCAGATGCGCACGTTCTGGCGGCGGTGGAACCAGCTGATCACCGGTGAGGAGCTGCCGCCCGAGGAGCACGAGCCGCTGCCCGAGTTCTGGCGGGCGCCGCGGCTGGAGCTGGCCACCGAGGAGTCGGTCGCGGCGGGCTGAGCCGGCCCGCGCACCGCCCCATCCCGCTCAGACCCCGTACCAGGAGGAGTGCCATGGCAGAGACCATCGGTGTCGGACTCACCCACTACCCGCTGCTGCTCGGCCCCGACGAGACCATGTCGGCGCTGCTGCGCACCACGCTGAAGGACCCGGACATCCCGGCGGAGGCGAAGGACCCGGCCAACTGGTCGCCCCTCGCGCAGCGGGAGTGGTCCGACGACCAGGGCACCGCCGCGGCGGCGGAGCACCGTGCGGTGCTGCGCGCGGACCTCGACCGGTGCCGCGCCGCGCTGGACGAGTTCCGTCCCGACGTCCTCGTCGTCTGGGGGGACGACCAGTACGAGAACTTCCGCGAGGAGGTCATCCCCAGCTTCTGCGTGCTCGCCTACGACGACACCGAGGTCGACCCGTTCGGCGTCATCACGAAACTGGGACTGCCGAACGCGTGGGGCCTGCCCGAACCGCAGTCGTTCACGATGCGGGGGGCGCCGGACTTCGCCAAGCAGATGGCGACCGACGTCCTCAACGCGGGCATCGACGTGGCCTACTCCTACGAGCCGAGGCCGGGGATCAACTTCCCGCACGCCTTCGCCAACACGCAGGTGTTCCTCGACTACGACAACGTGGGCCGCGAGCTGCCGTACCCGATCGTGCCGATCGCGGTGAACTGCTACGGCGAGCACGTGATCGCCCGCCGGGGCGGCATCGCCCGCTTCGCGGAGATCCAGGCCGGCGAGGACCTCGACCCGCCCGGGCCCACCCCGCAGCGGTGCTTCGAGCTCGGCAGGGCGGTCGGCCGCTTCGCCCGCAAGAGCGACCTGCGGGTCGCGCTCGTCGCCTCGTCGAGCTGGTCGCACGCCTTCCTGTACGACGAGTCCTGGCACATCCGTCCCGACACCGAGGCCGACCGCGCTCTCTACCGGGAGATGGTCGCCGGCAACTACGACGCGTGGACGAAGGTGACCAGCCGAGAGATCGTCCGCTCGGGACAGCACGAGATGCTGAACTGGTTCTGCCTGCTGGGTGCCGTCAGCGAGCTCGGGCTGCAGCTGGAGTGGAGCGACTTCGTGGAGACGGAGATCTTCAACTCGAACAAGGCGTTCGCCCTGTTCAGGTGAGGGCCGAGGGACCGCGCGCGGGGGAACCGTCGGACGGTCGCCTGTCCGTCCCGGGGAACCACCGCGCGCGGCCCTCCTCCCGGAGCGTCGCCTGGATCTCCCGGCCCAGCCGTCCGGCGGTGTCCCGCAGGGCGGTGTCCGCCTGCGGCGGCAGGGGAGTGGAGACGGGGTGGAGCACGGCGAGCGCCCCCACGGCGACCCCGTTGATGACGATCGACGTCGCGACGCCGGCGACCCCCTGCAGCGTCTCGTTGCGCTCGCGGGCCAGGTTCTGCTCGCGCACCCCCCGCAGCTGTTCCACGAGCCGGTCGACGTCGCGGATCGACGAGGGGGTGAGCACGGGCATCGGCCGCGGCAGGAAGTCGGCCAGGTCGTCGAGGTCCTCCCAGGCGAGCAGCGCCTTGCCCAGGGCGGTGCAGTTCGCGGGCAGCCGCGCGCCCACGCGGGTCAGGCGGTGGTGCCACTCGGGACGGGCGACCTGCTCCAGGAGCACGACGTCGAACCGGCGGAGGACGCCGAGGCTCACGCTGGCGCCCGTCCAGTGGTGCAGCCGGGCCAGGTGCGGCAGGGCGAGGTCCCGCATGATGCTCGCCGGCGTGACCGCCCCCAGCTGCGCCATGCCCAGGCTGATCTTGTACCCGTCCCCGTGGTGCTCCACGGCGTCGAGCTCGACCAGCCGCGCCAGCAGGCGGTGCACGGTCGACTTCGGCAGGTCGGCCGCGCGCGCCAGCTCGCTCAGCGTCATGACCCGCTCGGCCGAGTTGAACGCGCGCAGGACCTCGAACGCCTTCGAGAGGATGGAAGGCGACTCGTGTGCCGGCCCTCCCGGCCGTGAGCTGGAGATGGCGGCGGTCCTCCCTCGTCGCACGGCACGGAGCGTCCCGAGCCTACCCATCGGCGGGTCTCCCGAAGAGATACCGATCACCGTCCGCGCGCACCACCCCCGTTCCCCGCCAGGAGGAGACCACGTGTCCAGCACCCACGTCCGCGACACCCCCGAGGACACGGTCGTGGACACCCACGCCCACTTCTTCCCGCCCGGGCTGGGGGACTGGGCCGATCGGACGGGCGACGACCGGTGGCCCTCGCTGCATGTCGACGCCCCCACGGACGGGGCCCCGGCGGTGACCGGGCGGATCCAGCAGGGGTCGGCCGTCTTCCGCGAGGTGACCCGCACCCTGTGGGACGTCGAGACGCGGCTGGCCTCGCTCGACGCGAACGGGGTGTCCCTGCAGCTGGTCTCACCGGTGCCGGTCATGCTCACGTACTGGGCCGAGGGCGGCCCGGCGCTGGACTTCGCCGCCGCCGTCAACGACGGGATCGCCGCCGCGGTCGCCGCGTCGGCCGGCCGGCTGGACGGACTCGGCACCGTCCCCCTGCAGGACGTGGACCTGGCCGTGCGCGAGCTCGACCGCGCGGTGACCGAGCTGGGACTCGCCGGGGTGCAGATCGGCACGCAGGTGGCCGGCCGGGAGCTGGACGACCCCGTCCTCGCCCCGTTCTTCGAGGCGGCGGCGGACCTCGATGCCGCGGTCTTCGTCCACCCGCTCGACGGCGGTGCCGACGCGATCCGGCGGACCGGGCAGCCGTACGACTTCGGCCTCGGCATGCTCACCGACACGGCCATGGCCGCGACGGCCCTGGTGGCCGGCGGCGTCGTCGCGCGCCACCCCGAGCTGCGGATCGGGCTGGCGCACGGGTGCGGGACCATGACGTGGGCCGCACCCAGGCTTAAGCTGGCGGCCCGCATCTGGGGGGACCCGGAGCTGCACGCGGCCTTCGACGAGCTCGTCGGCCGCCTCTGGGTGGACACCCTCGTCTTCGACCCCGCCCACCTCCCCCTGCTGGTCCACCGGTTCGGTGCCGGACACGTGATGGTCGGGACCGACGCCCCCTTCATCCCCGGACAGCTGGAGGGCGTCCGCGACCTGGTGGCCGCAGCGGGCGGTGCGCTCAGCGACGCGGACCGGGCCGCCATCCTGTCCGCCAACGGCCGCGCCTTCGTGGCGCGGCGACGGTGACCGACCCCTCGACCCCGCCCGTCCCGCCCGACCATCCGCACGTCCCGCACCGCGGGACGCCGAGCACGCCCGCCCCCACGGCGGGTGGAGGTGGCATGTCCCAGGGAACCGACGACTACCGCGCCGCCCGCGACCAGCTCCTGGCCCTCCGCGGGCGCCAGGCCGACGCCTGCGGCGCCTTCTCCTGGCCGGAGACGGGGGAGGTATTCAACTGGGCGGTCGACTGGTTCGACGCCATCGCGCGCGGCAACGACCGGCCGGCGCTGGTCGTCGTCCAGGAGGACGGCGGCTCCCTGACCCGCACCTTCGACGAGATGGCGCATCGCTCCGACCAGCTCGCCGCATGGCTGGCGCAGCAGGGGGTCCGCCGGGGCGACCCGGTGATCGTGATGCTCGGCAACCAGGTCGAGCTGTGGGAGACCATGCTCGCGGTCATGAAGGTCGGGGCGGTGATCATGCCGACGACCACCGCCCTCGGACCGGCCGACCTCCGCGATCGCATCGCCCGCGGGAAGGCCCGCCACGTCGTCTGCAACGCCTCCGACGTCGGCCGCTTCGACGACGTGCCGGGCGAGTACACCCGCATCGGCGTCGGGCCCGCCGAGGGCTGGCTCGACCTGCGCGGGGCGTTCGACCTCGTCGACCCGGTCGTCCCGCACCCGGGGACGGCCCCGTCCGATCCGTTGCTGCTCTACTTCACCTCCGGGACGACGTCGCGGCCGAAGCTGGTCGAGCACACGCAGGTGTCCTACCCGGTCGGGCACCTCTCCACGATGTACTGGCTCGGGGTGCGTCCGGGCGACGTGCACCTCAACATCTCCTCGCCCGGCTGGGCCAAGCACGCCTGGTCGTGCTTCTTCGCGCCGTGGATCGCCGAGGCGACGATCGTGGTCTACGACTACGCGCGCTTCGACGCGGCCGCGCTGCTCGCGCAGTTGCGCACCTGGCAGGTGACGACGTTCTGCGCACCACCCACGGTGTGGCGGATGATGATCAACGCGGACCTGTCGGCCGGGCCGGGGGCGCTGCGGGAGGTCGTGGCCGCGGGGGAGCCGCTGAACCCCGAGGTGATCGCGCAGGTCCGTCGCCACTGGGGGCTCACCGTCCGGGACGGCTTCGGCCAGACCGAGAGCAGCGCGCAGGTCGGCAACGCGCCGGACGAGGTGGTGAAGCCCGGCTCCATGGGCCGCCCGTTGCCCGGCGTCCCGGTGGTGCTGGTGGACCCGGTGACCGGAGAGGTGGTCGAGGGGGTGGGCGAGGGCGAGCTCTGCCTGGACCTCGCGGCGCGCCCGCTCTCGCTGATGACCGGCTACCAGGACGACCCCGCGCGCAACGCCGAGGCGATGGCCGGCGGGTACTACCACACGGGGGACGTCGCCTCCCGTGACGAGGACGGCTACCTGACCTACATCGGCCGGACCGACGACGTCTTCAAGGCGTCGGACTACAAGATCAGCCCGTTCGAGCTCGAGTCTGTGCTCGTCGAGCACCCGGCCGTGGCCGAGGCGGCGGTCGTGCCGGCACCCGACGAGGTGCGGCTGGCCGTGCCGAAGGCCTACGTCGGGCTGGTGACCGGGTACGAGCCCACCGAGGAGACCGCCCTGGACATCCTGCGGTACGCCCGCACCCGCCTCGCCCCCTACCAGCGGGTTCGCCGGCTCGAGTTCGCCGACCTGCCGAAGACGATCTCCGGCAAGATCCGCCGCGTCGAGCTGCGCAACCGGGAGGCGCAACTCGCCGACGCCGGGCAGCCGGCCGCCGGCGAGTACCGGGACGACCGGCTCCGCGCCGGGGACGAGGACGGCGCCGGGACGGCCGCCGGGCCCCACGAGCCGCACGCCGGCCGGTAGGAACGCCTCATGGCAGTGGTGCAGGAGGAGCGCGACCGGGTCCTCGTCGTCCGGATCGAACGCGAGGAGAAGCGCAACGCCATCGACCGGGAGACGACCGACGGCATCGAGGCCGCGCTCGACCGCCTGGACGACGACCCGGGGTTCCTGGTCGGGGTGATCACGGGCACGGCGACCGTGTTCTCCGCGGGGACCGACCTCAACGAGCCGGTCAGCCCGGCCACGGAGCGCGGCGGCGAGTACGGCGTCATCCGCCGGCGTCGGGTCAAGCCGCTGATCGCCGCCGTGGAGGGACCGGCGTTTGGTGGTGGTTTCGAGATCGTGCTGGCCAGCGACCTCGTCGTCGCCTCCACCACCGCACGGTTCGCACTGCCGGAGAGCCGCCGGGGCCTGGTCGCCAGTTCCGGGGGGCTCTTCCGTGCGCTGCGCTCGCTGCCGGTCAACGTCGCACGGGAGCTCCTGCTCACCGGGCGCGAGCTCGACGTCCGGCGGGCCCACGAGCTCGGCCTGGTCAACCGCCTGACGTCGCCGGGTGGTGCGGTGGAAGCGGCGATCGCGATGGCCGGCGAGATCTGCGCGTCGTCCCCGGTCAGCGTGCGGGAGACCCTCCGGGCGATCGCCGCCCAGCAGGAGGCCGACGACGACCTCGGGTGGTCGGCCACCGCGGCCGCGCAGGAGACGATCCTCGCCTCCGAGGACCGGGTGGAGGGCATCGCCGCCTTCCTCGAACGCCGCCCGCCCCGGTGGCAGGGGCGCTGACCATTCCCGTCCTCCCGGGTGCTCGCCCGACGGCCGCACCGCAGTTCCGAGGCGTGGAACAGGAGGGCCCGGACACCCCGGCCGATGCGTGAGGGTGACCACATGAGCCGTCCAACCCCAGGTCCACAGGTGATCGTCGTCGGTGCCGGCCCGGTCGGGCTGACTCTCGCGATCGACCTCGGGCGGCGTGGCATCCGAGTGCTCGTCGTCGAGCGCAAGGAGGCCCCGGCGCACCTACCGAAGATGGAGCGGAGCAACGCACGGACGATGGAGGTGTTCCGTCGGCTGGGGATCGCCGAGCGGGTGCGTGCGGTCGGTCTACCCGCCGACGTGCCGATGGACGTCCACGTCACGACCCGGCTGGTGGACGAGCCGATCCTCCGCCTGCCGTACCCCTCGCCCGTCGAGGCGGCCGAACTCGGTCGCACGACGAACGACGGGACGTTGCCGCTGGAGTCCCAGCAGCTCGTGTCGCAGTACGCGCTCGAGCCCCTCCTCCGGGAAGTGGCTGCGGAACAGCCGACCGTGGACCTCCGCTACGGCTGCGGGCTGGAGTCCTTCGAGCAGGACGAGCACGGCGTCGTCGCCCGGCTCGCCGGCAGCGACGGCACCAGCGAGACGACGCGCGCGCAGTACCTGATCGGTTGCGACGGTGGCACCAGCACCGTGCGCAGGGCTCTGGGCATCAAGCTGTCGGGGGAGGGCAACATCGCTTCGCTGCGCCAGGTCTTCTTCCGGTCCCGGGACCTGGTCGAGAAGGTGCCGGTCGCCGGACGCGCACGGCACTTCTACTTTGCCGATGACGACGCCCGGATCATCGGGACGGCGATGGTGGTGCAGAGCGACCAGCGGCACTTCACCTTCCACACCGCACTCCCCGAGGACACCGACTTCGTGCCGGTGATCCTGGAGAAGGTCGGCAGGCCGGTCGAGGTGGAGGTCCTGGCCGTCAACTCCTGGGCGCTGCACCTGCTGGTCGCCGGCCTCTACCGGGAGGGCCGCGTGCTCCTGGCCGGGGACGCGGCGCACCTGGTCATCCCCCAGGGCGGCCTGGGGATGAACACGGGCATCGGCGATGCCACCGATCTCGCGTGGAAGCTGGCCGGAGTGCTGCACGGCTGGGGTGGCCCCGGACTGCTGGACTCCTACGGGATCGACCGCCGTCAGGTCGCGCTGCGCAACGTCCGGGCCTCGGAGTACGCGGCCCGGGGCACCGCGGAGTGGCGCGGGGCCTCGACCGCCGAGGTCGGCGACGACACGCCGCAGGGGGCCCGCATCCGGGCCGAGGTGGCCGAGCTGGCGGACGTGCACCAGCGCAAGGGGCACGAGATGACCGGCATAGAGCTGGGCTACCGGTACGTCGACTCGCCGCTGATCAGCTACGACCCGGCCGGCCCGGCGGACGACGGGTACGCCTACACCTACCGCCCACGATCCGAGCCCGGCTTCCGGCTGCCCCACGCGTGGTGCGCCGACGGGACCGCGCTGCACGACCGCCTCGGGCCCGGCTACAGCCTCCTCCGCCTGGGCGGGGACGCCGACACCGCGAAGCTCGAACAGGCGGTCCGCGAGACCGGTGCACCGATCACGGTGCACCACCTCGACGATCCGCACCTGCGTGCCCTCTACGGCGCCGACCTGTTCCTGCTGCGCCCGGATCTGCACATCGCCTGGCGCGGGGACGCCGCGCCGGCCGAGGCCGCCGAGCTCGCGGACCTCGTCACCGGCCACGGCCCTGAGCCGGTCCCGCCGTGCGACCCGTCAGACCGATCGATCGACCGTGTGGAGAGGACCGGGACGTGACCGGATCAGACAGCGACGTGCTCATCGTGGGAGCCGGACCCGTGGGCCTGGTCACCGCCCTGGGGCTGGCGCAGGCCGGGGTCTCGGTGACCGTCCTCGACGCGATGCCGGGGGTCATCGAGGAGCCCCGGGGAATGGCCTACCACTGGGCGTCCCTGGCGGGGCTGGAGCGTCTCGGCGTGCTCGACGACGCCGTCGCGGCCGGCTTCCTCAAGCAGGACTGGAGCTCCCAGGTGTTGCGGACCGGTGAGCGGATGGTCATGGACCTCAAGGTGCTGACCGACGACGTCCGCCACCCGTACACGCTCGTCCTGGGCCAGGACGCCCTGGCCGCCGTGGTGCTCCGCCACCTGGAGCGGTTCGCCTCCGTCACCGTCCACTGGGACACCACGGTCACCGGCCTCGACCAGGACGCGGCCGGCGTGGTCGTCCACGCGGAGGCCGGCGGCGCGCCCCGGGAGTTCCGGGCCGGTTGGGTGGTCGGCGCCGACGGTGCCCGCAGCGTCGTCCGCCGGACCCTCGGCCTCGGCTTCGAGGGGATGACCTGGGGCGAGCGCTTCGTGGCGACCAACTGCTGGGGCGCCTACGCGGACCACTTCGTCTCCGGGTACCTGATCGACGCCGACCTGGGTGCGGTCGTCCACCAGATCGACACGACCGGTCTCTGGCGGCACACCTACGCCGAGTCCCTCGACCTCCCGGAGGACGGCGTCGCGGACCGCATGGCGGCCTACTTCGACGCGGTCCTGCCGGAGGGCGACTTCGGGCACGAGATCGAGCTCTGGCGGGCCTACCGGATGCACCAGCGCTCCGCCGAGCGCTACCGCGTCGGGCGGGTCCTCCTCGCCGGGGACGCGGCCCACGTCACCAACCCGACCCGGGGCTTCGGGCTCGTCGGTGGCCTCTTCGACTCCTACGCGCTCACCGAGGCGCTCGGCGCCATCGTCCAGGACGGCGCCGGCGACGAGCTGCTCGACGGCTACGCCGAGCACCGCCGGCGCGTCTTCTGGGAGCACACCACGCCGGTCTCCAGCGAGAG
The DNA here is from genome assembly GCF_900215145.1 of Geodermatophilus sabuli. Lineage (GTDB taxonomy): Bacteria > Actinomycetota > Actinomycetes > Mycobacteriales > Geodermatophilaceae > Geodermatophilus > Geodermatophilus sabuli. Next base: position 586,085 of record NZ_OBDO01000001.1, read on the forward strand.
CAAGCGGTTGGTCTTCGAGCCGACCGAGGAGCGGCTGGACCGGCTGCGGCAGATCGCCGCCGACCCGGAGGCGCAGCGCCGGTACTTCCTCAGCGGCGTCGCCCTCGCCACCCCGTCGCTGCTCGGGCACCGGGACGTCTGGGAGACCTGCGGAGCCGCCCCGCACGACGCCGCGGCGCTCGCCGAGGGCCTCGTGCCGGCCACCCGCCGCTGACCGGTCGCGGGTCCCGCGGCGGGCTCCCGTCGTCGAGGACCCGTGGCCGTGGTGGGTGAGCTGCTGGCGGTCGCGGCGCTGCTGCTGTTCAGCGCCGACGTCGTGCTCGTCGGAGCAGCGACGCGCCGGGTGCGGCGGCCTACGGGCTGGGCAACGTCGCCCGGGGCGCGGGGGTCCGAGACTGGCCCGTTCCGGTGATGGGTGGCCTGCTGGGCGCTGCGGCCGCGCTCCTGGTCTACGCGGTCGTGACCACCGACCTCCGCACGATCGGTGCCGCGGTGCGCGGCGCCGACCCGGTGGGCCGGAGGCTGTGGCTGGCCTCCGGGGTGCTCACCATCTCCGCGCAGACCTGTCTGATCGCGGCGAGTCTCTTCATCCCCATCGCGGTCGCCGTGATGGTCACGGCCGCACTCCCCATCGTGGTCCTGCCGGGCAGCGTGCTGTTCCTCCGTCGCACCGAGGGGCTCGGGGTGTCGGCCTGCGTGGGTGCGCTGCTCGTGCTGGTCGGGGTGGCGGGTCTGGTCCTCGGGTGATGCAGCGCGCCCGCCGGGGCGGCCGGCGCCCCGGCGGGCGCGCTGCTGGTGATCGCCGGGTCAGTACGGCCGGGTGGGGCCGCGGCGAGTCCGCCTCACCGATCCGCGAGCACCCGGTACGAGTCCAGGTCGCGCACCTGCGCGGCGGTGCGCTCGATCCAGTTCTTCCACATCTGGTCGCCGCGCGGAGTCCGCTTGACGGCTCCGAGCCCGAAGACGCCGACCTGGAGCCCGTGCGCCGCGTGCATCCGGTAGTCGTCCCAGGCCGTGCGGGCGTCGTAGCCCGTCACTCCGTGCGCACAGAGCGCCCGGTGGTAGACACCGACGAGGTCACGCTCGTGACGCCGGCGCTCCTCGACTGCCATGCTGGTGCCCAGACACAGTGCGACGTCGATCGTCCCGCGGCCGAAGCCCAGGCCCTGCCAGTCGAGCAGAACGACGGGGCGCTCCCCGCCTCGGGCGTCGAAGAGCACGTTGTCGGCCCGGATGTCGCTGTGCCAGAGGCACTGCGGGTCGTTGAGCACCCGCTTCCAGGCTGCCGTGTGCGGGATGAGCCCCGCAGCCTCGGCGAGATCGGCCTCCGGCACGAGGTCACCGCACAGCTCCGGGAACCCCCGGAGCACGTCCGCATATGCATCGGTCACCTCGTTGAAGATCGCCACGGGTCCCCCGAGCCAGGGGCGCCGGGCGAGCTCGGCGTCGTGCCAGGACTCCGCATGGAGAATCGCTGTCTGCTCCATGACCAAGGCCATGTCGTCGGCTGTACAGCCGACGAGCTGGTCGACCGTTCGCGCGGGGGAGAGGTCCTCCATGAGCAGGATGAAGTCGGTCTCGTTCTCCGCGAGTCGGGCGTGGATCGGGTGGGGTAGCGACATCGACGACCCGGGGGCGATCTCGTTGTAGAAGTTGATCTCCGAGCGGTAGTAACCCGAACGCCGCCCGAACTCCCGGCTCGCCGGGTCCTCCGAGGCGAATTTCCCGACGACGGTTGCCGGCCCGGCGCCCGGCACGTCGTACTCGAGGGTGAAGCGGTAGGAGTCACCGAGCTGCCCCGTGCCGCAGGCTTCGCGGTGCACGGCGGCGACCTCACCGCATCGGAGCAGATCGGCCTGCGTCAGCACCTGGGTCATCCAGGCGCTGTCGATCGTCGCTGGGCCCAGGACGGATTCGATGGTGGTCATGAGGTGGCCTCGGCGATCATCTCGGGAACGGAGGGGAGAGAATCTGCGTCGGGATCCCAGCCGCAGGCACGGAACCAGCCTCGGTCACGGGTCGACTGCCGGACGCCGTGCGCCAGGACGAGGGCGTGGGAGCGGTGCCGGAACTCGGCGGTGCCGTCCTCGGTGCCCGTGTGCAGCAGCGCGTCGATCTCACGTGCCACCGCGTTTCGACGTTCCCGCGGTGTCCTGACAGGATCGTCGGCAGCCGTGATGGCTGCACGCACGCTCGCCGCGGCTCGACAGATCGCCGGGCCTCCGTCAGCGGCGTCGGCGAGGAGCGATCCCAGGTGCCTCATCTCCGCGAGGCACAGGAGCTCGTACTCGGTGGTGTACCGGACCTGCTCGGCCAGCAGGACCAGTTGGCCGATGCACAGGCTCGCCTGCTCACGCGCGAGCGGCTCGTCCTTGGGCAGTGCCGGTAGGACCACCTGACGCAGCGCGGTGACCACCGTGCCGAGCCGGACGTCGACGTCGGGGGTCACAGCTCACCCTCCCGTTCGATGATGGAGGCGATCTCGCCGAGGAACACGTGGCCGACCGGGGCCAGGAACGAGAGCAGCACGTCTTGGTGGTTGTGACCGCGGATCGCCGCGGAGTACCCCGTTCCGAGGTTCATCACAGCGCACTTGTAGGCGGCGAGGACCTCGTAGAAGGCCAGGGTCCGCGGGTTGACGGTCCGTCCGGTCGCGGCCTGGTACCGGTCGAGGAGCTCATCCCGCGTCATGAGATTGCAGGCGAGGACCTCCCCGTCCTCAGCGGGGCCGGCGAACAGGCGTTGGAGGATCCATCCGAGGTCCTCGTGGAAGTCGCCGATGTGGGCGAGCTCCCAGTCGAGGACCGCGGTGAACCGGCCCGAGTCCGGGTCGAACATGAAGTTCCCGGTGCGGTAGTCGCCGTGCAGGAGGACGAGGTCGTCGGACTCGGCGTGGATCGCCGGCAGTCGCTCGCGCATCCACCGCTCGGCCAGCGTGATGAGCGGATACGGATCGACCTGGTCGTCGCGCCAGACCCGCGACCACCAGTTGACCTGCCAGAGCGCCGCCTGCCGAGGGTGGGCCGTCGGAGCCGTGAAGTGCGGGAGATCGGAGCTGCGCCAGTCAGTGCCGTGGATCCTGGTGAGGAACTCCAGGAACTGGGGGACGAGGCGCTGCCGCCACTCCTGGGTGAAGGTGGTCCCGACGCCGCTGACGAGGGTGGCGTCGACTGGCGGTGTGGTCACCCCGGGGATGAACGAGGTGACGATCCCGGGCGCGCCGAGGTGGGAGCCGTCGCCGTCGAGGAAGCGGACGGCAGGGGTCGGCACCCGCCCCGCCATGGCGCCGAACACCTCGGCCTCCCGGTGTCGGCAGGTCTCGACGATGCCCTCTGGAGGGTCGAGGCGCAGCACCAGGCGCTCGAGCTCGTCCCCGCGTCTGGAAGGAGAACTGTTCCTTCGACGCTCCGCCCGACATCCGGCGTACGTCGTGGAGCGTGAAGTCGCACACTCCATTCGCACGCAGCAGCCCGTCGAGCAGGCCGGCGACCTCCGCGGCGGATTTCGCGTCGTACCGGTCCTGGGCCAGCCGGCCCCGCTTCGCGTCGAGCAGGGCAGCGACACGCGGTTCGAGATCGGCGGTGTCCAGCTCAGCAGGGGTGGCGAGCGGCCGTTCGGAGATCGCGGGCGCGGTCACGAGCCGGCCAGGGGGGAGACGGGGACACTCGCGGCCGCAGACCAGCCGGTCAGGCGATCGAGGGGACAGTTCTCCTGGGCCACGCCCTGACCGGTCCGCACACGCCTGCCGTCGAACGTCTGCCAACGGACGGAGCTGAACGGCACGTAGCTGTTGCTGTAGCACGCCCAGTGGTGCTGCGCGAGCGGGCTCCCGACCAGCACGTGCTCGCGGTCGTCCACGTCGACCACACTCATCTCGTACTGGACCGGCATCTGGTTGCGCGCCCGGGTCGCACGCAGACGGCCGGACTTGAGACCGCGGACCTCGCCGTCCACCAGGGCGAAGCCGTGGGCGAAGGTGAACCCGCCCCAACCCGACTCGGCGGTGTCACGTGCCCAGATGGTGTGCACGACGTAGTCGTCGCCGAAGGAGGCGTTGATCCAGCCCATCGGCCGCATGAGCCGCTCGTTGCGAGGGCCCCAGCTGTGGTCCATGACGGTCACGCAGTCCGTGTCGAACGACCGGCCCCGGATCCTGGTCGTGCCGGTGATCCGCGCGGCCATGTCGAAGTGGTTCGCATACGCCTGACCGAAGCCGCTGTCCTCGGGGTCGCCGGTGGCCAGCGGGTCCATCCGGGGATCAGAGATGTCGTACGGCTCCATCAGGCCCTCGACGTCCCAGGAGAACTCGGTGTCGTCATTGCCGATGTAGTGGAGGCGGTAGTCGCGTGGTTCTCCCGAGGTCTCCAGCGAGAGTCCGTTGGGCAGCGTGAAGCTCTGCCACTTGTCGGGCAGGGGGAGGTGCTGCTGGAAGTCGATGTAGACGGCCTCCAGGGGGCTGGTCCCGACATGGTCGATGGCCTCGACGTCACACGCGATGGCGCCCACTCCGGGCCGCGCGATCATGTACGCCCACGCCGTGACGTTGGCCTCCGGCAGGAAGACCGAGAAGAAGCGGGTCTCCGCCCAGTCGTACGGCGGCTCAGGGGGTGTGTGGAACTGCACGTCTTCTGCGGCGATCATCAGCATCTCCCTCGTGCGCGATGACCGGAGCCGCCGCGGCCCGCGGCGGTGCTCCGGCCGGCTGGTGGCGGGTCCGGTGCTCGGCGATCGCGGCACACACGCTGGTGCGGGACCGCAGCGCCGACGTCCCTGGGCTCGTGTGCGCGATCTCTCCTGGTCGAGTCGGTCGAGGCCGGGACGGGAACAGCATCACCGATGTGGCGGACGTCTCACATCCTTCGTGGGGAGTACCTTCCTTCCTCCCCAGGTGGTCCTCCGCAGTGAGCCGTCGCGGACGGAGACCGTTGCTCCGTCGCTGCGAGGAGGAACGCCGGGGGCAGTCAGAGGGGGCGTCCCGCTGGGCTCGACCACGCGGGGGGTCGGCGTCGCTCGCCTCCGCGCCGGCGACGGTGCCGGTTCGGTCGTGGAGCGCTCATCCGCCCGGCCGGCGGGCCACCATCGGCCGCTACTGGCGCTCCGCCCGGGCGTGCTGCGCCCTCGTCGCCCTGGCTGCCGTCCTGACCTGCTCCGCGGAGCTCCCCCGGGGAGCAACTCCTCGGCCGATGGGGGCGCCGGACGTCCCTCAGCGGGTCGGGTGCTCAGGAACGGAGATAGCGACTGACCGCCTCCGCCCGGTTGGCCACGCCGAGCTTGCGGAAGATGTGCTTGACGTGCGCCTTCACCGTCGCCTCGGTGATGAAGAGGCTCGATGCGATCCGGACGTTGGTGTCACCAGCAGCCATCAACTCGAGCACCTCGCGCTCCCGGATCGTCAGACACGACGGCGGGGAGGACCGGGCGCGGAACGCAGCCGGCGCGGTGCAGTCGTCCTCGACGCGCCCGAGGGGTGTCGGAGCCGCTTCGAGAGACGTCTCCACCATCTCGTCGACGAAGTCGACGACCAGCGCAGCGGAGTCGGCCATCGTGCGTCGGATCAGCTGTAGGCGCTCGTGGTACGCCGCTCGCTCGGCGGCGAGACCGAGGCACTCGGTCAGCATCCCGATGACCTCGCGGTCGAACTCGTCGGCCAGGCCGCTGTACCGGCTCTCGTCGGCGTGGACGAAGGCGAGGACGGTCCGGCCGACGACGACGGGCGCCGCCACGTAGGCCTGGGTGCCGGTGACCGTGATGAGCTCCCGGTGGACGCGCGGATTCCGCTGCGGGTCCGTCACCAGGAGCGGTTTGCGCCGCCTGACCAGTTCCGACTCGAGCAGCGTCTGGTCGATCCGCCGCGGCGACTGCCGTCCCGCGGCAGTGATCGCCTCGGCGAACTCGGCGTCGTCCTTGACGAACGCGGACTCCGCCACCCAACGTCCGTCGTGGACCCGGGACACCAGGCACCGGTCGTACCCGACCTTGGCGACCTCGCCCGGGGCCCGTTCGAGCAGGGCTGCGATGCTGGTCGCCGAGCGGAGGCGGTCCATCGCGGCCCGGACCGAGGGAAGAGCCGTCATCCGGCGGGCCGTGTCTGCCTCGCGCAGAGCCGTCCGGCTCTGGCCGAGCTGGACGAGAACGGCGGACAGGTATCCGCGCTCCGCCTGGGTGAGCGAGGGGTTCGAGAGGGCATCGACCACGCTGCTCTGTGCCACGTCGAGCGCCGCTTCCATGGCCCTCGGCGTCACCGTCGTCGACGGCCCGGGCGCGGAGCACGTGCCCGTCAAGACCTCTGCCAGCTCCAGAACGTCACGAGCCCGACGGACCTCGTCGTCCGAGCCACCGACCTGCCGGAAGACGGACGTGGCACGGCGGGTCTCCGAATCCGGGGAAGCGTTCGCCTTCATCGTGTCTCCTCGTCGAGCACGGTGCATCCTGGCCGCGCGGTGCTCGCGGGGCGAACAGTCCGGCCTCGCTTCCGCTGCTCGGCGCTGGTGGACCGACTCTACGGCCGCATCCCCTCGCCCCCGCCGCCCCGTTTCAAGTGATGGAACACCGTGGTGAGGGCGCCTCGGGGTGAGCGGTCTGAGCACCGACCGCGGGCACTGCCTGCCGCACGGGGGTAGTCGAGTGAGGGACGGAACTCCTCCCAGCGAACGATGTGGTCCCCCCGGACGGTCCCAGAGGCTTGCGGTCGATCAGCGAAGACGCTCACGGCCCGCTCCGGCGGCCCCGACCTCCACGGAGGAACTCGTGACCACCATCGAGGCGTCCGCCCTCCCCTCCGAGACCGTGCCCGACGACATCGCGCGGCAGATCGTCCTGCCCGAGGGGCATCGCGACGAGGTCGCGTTGTTCGAGGCGTACGCGTGGCTCCGCGAGCACAACCCGCTGGCGAAGGTCGAGGTCGAGGGCTACGACCCGCTCTGGCTCGTGTCCAAGCACGCGCACATCATGGAGATCGAACGCCAGCCCGCCCTGTTCTCCAACGGTGGCGGCGACCAGCCGGGAAGTCACAACCCGATCCTGACGAACCAGGCCGGCGACGCCTTCACCAAGTCCCTCACCGGCGGGAGCCTCCGGGTCCTGGAGGCGCTGCCCTACATCGACCCGCCCGAGCACACCGTCATCAAGGACGTGGCCAGCGACTGGTTCCGGCCGGCGAACCTGAAGAAGTGGGACGGTGCGATCCGCACGCTCGCACGTGAGGCCATCGACAAGCACCTCGAGCCCGGGGTGAACGAGATCGACCTGGTCAAGGACTTCGCCACCCACTTCCCCCTGCACGTGATCATGAGCCTGTTCGGTGTTCCCGAGCAGGACGAGCCGCGGATGATGGCGCTGACCCAGGAGTTCTTCGGCACTGCCGACCCGGACACGGCCCGCGCCGACGTGGCGGCGCTGTCCCCGGAGGCGGCCGCCCAGCAGTGGGCCGCGGCGATCGCCGACTTCAACGCCTACTTCGACGCGCTGGTGGAGGCCCGCCGCACCCAGCCGCGCGACGACCTGGCGACGCTCATCGCGACGGCTCGCCGCCCCGACGGCGAGTACTTCGAGAAGGCGACGGCCTACGGCTGGTTCATCACCATCGCCACCGCCGGCCACGACACCACCGCGTCGACGCTGGCCGGCACGCTGGAGGCACTGGCCCAGCACCCCGACCAGCTGGCGGCGATCCGGCAGGACCCCTCGCGCATCCCGGACCTGGTGAACGAGGGCCTGCGCTGGGCGTCACCGGTCAAGCACTTCATGCGCCAGGCGACGGCGGACCACGAGCTCGGGGGGCGCCAGATCCGCAAGGGCGACCGCTTCATGTTGCTCTACCAGTCGGGCAACAGGGACGCCGACGTCTTCGACGCCCCGGACGCATTCGACAGCACCCGCAAGCCCAACAGGCAGATCTCCTTCGGCTACGGGCCGCACATGTGTCTGGGCCAGCACCTGGCCAAGCAGGAGCTGCGGATCATGTTCGAGGAGCTGCTGCCGCGCATCCGCTCGATCGAGGTCGCCGGCGACCGGAGGGTCGTGCAGACCAACTTCGTCGGCGGTCTGAAGAACCTGCCGGTGCGGTTGGACCTGACATGAGCACCGCTCCGGCGAACGCGGACGCCCGGGTGGTGGTGATCGGCGCCGGGCACGCGTCCGCCACCCTCGCGGGCCTGCTGAGGCAGGCGGGTCACCGCGGCGAGATCGTCGTGATCGGCGACGAACGCGACCATCCGTACCACCGCCCACCGCTGTCGAAGAAGTTCGCCGACGGTGACCTCGAGCAGTGGATCCGCCCCGCCGACTTCTACCGCGAGCAGGACGTCACGATGCGGCTCGGCGAGCGGGCGACGTCAGTCGATCCGATCGCCCGCCGGGTACGGGTCGACTCCGGCGAGGAGATGGCCTATGACGCACTGGTCCTCGCGACCGGCGCCCGGCCGCGGCCCCTGCCGGTTCCCGGCGCCGATCTCGACGGAGTGGGCGCCCTGCGCACCCTCGGCGATGCCCGCGAGCTGCGCACGTGGCTGGACGAGGGGCGACGGTTGGTCATCGTGGGCGGTGGCTACATCGGACTCGAGGTCGCGGCCGTGGCCCGGTCACGTGGGGTCGGAGCCACCGTGCTGGAGCGGGAGGAGCGGCTGCTCGCCCGGGTCGCCAGTCGGGAGCTCTCCGCGATCATGGCGGAGCGGCACGCCGCCGCGGGGACCACCATCCGCACCGGCGCCCAGGTCGTGGGGCTCGAGGGCAGCTCGGGTCGCGTCCGGCAGGTGACCCTGGCCGACGGCTCGGCCTTGGACTGCGACGCGGTGCTCGTGGGGGTCGGCGCGATCCCGAACGACGGCCTCGCGGCGGAGGCAGGAGTCGACTGCGACGGTGGCGTGCTCGTCGACGAGGGCGCGCGCACCAGCGTCGACGGCGTCCTCGCCATCGGCGACGTCACGGTCCGGCCCGTCCCCGGTCTCGACGGACGCCGCAGGTTGGAGAGCATCCCCAGCGCGACGGAGCAGGCGCGGCAGGCCGTGGCCACGATCCACGGCGCCGAGGACCCCACGCCGGAGGTGCCCTGGTTCTGGTCCGATCAGTTCGATCTCAAGCTGAAGATCGCCGGGATCGTCCGTCCAGACCATGATGTCGTGCTCCGCGGCGACCCGGTGACCGGGAAGTTCGCGCTGTTCCACCTGGCCGACGGTGTACCGGTCGCGGTCGAGTCGGCCAACGCGTCGCCGGAGTTCATGGCCGGGAAGAAGTGGATCGGTGCCTGCGTCCGAGTCGATCCGACGCGGCTGGCGGACCCGAACCGTTCGCCCCGAGACGCCGTCGTCTCCTGAGCCGCCGTTTCTCCCTCCTCCCGCCGCACCTCGACGACGACACCGTCGTCCCACACCTGGAGCGTCAGATGCCCGAGATCACCTACGTCGTGCCCGACGGGACCAGCCACGTCGTCGACGTCCCCGTCGGCCAGAGCGTCATGGACGGGTCGGTTCGCAACAACCTGCCCGGGATCGTGGCCGAGTGTGGCGGGAGTTGCTCCTGCGCGACGTGCCACGTGCACGTCGACGAGCAGTTCGCCGCGTCGTTCGGCGAGATCACCGACGAGGAGCGGGACCTGCTCGAGTACGCCGAGGACGTCTGCGACCGCTCACGGCTGTCCTGCCAGCTGGTCGTCACCGCCGGCTGCGACGGCGCACGGGTGACCGTGCCGGACTCCAACGGCTGACCGATCCCCCGCATGGAGAGGAACGGGCCGACGATGACGATGGACTACACCCAGCTCTACATCGACGGGGGATGGACCGACCCCTCCTCCGCGACCATCCCGGTGCACGCCGCCGCCACCGAGGAACTGATCGGGAGCGTGCCCCGGGCCACCGAGCACGATGTCGACGACGCCGTGGCCGCCGCCCGCCGCGCCTTCGACGCACCGGACGGTTGGCCCACATGGGAGCCGGCGCAGCGCCGGGAAGCCCTCGAGCGATTCGCGGCCGCGCTCGAGAAACGTGCCGAGGAGACCGCCCGCCGCGTCAGCCTGCAGAACGGCATGCCGATCTGGCTGGCACAGCACTTCGAAGGTGGCTTCCCGGCCCTCCTCCTGCGCTTCTACGGCGGCATGGTGGCGGACACCCCGCAGGAGGAGACCCGTCCTGGGGTCCTGGGCCCGGCGGGTTCCCGAGTCATCCGCGAGCCGATCGGCGTCGTGGCGGCGATAGTGCCGTGGAACGTGCCGCAGGGCATCACGTTCCTCAAGCTCGCCCCAGCGCTCGCCGCCGGCAACACGGTGGTGCTCAAACCCGCGCCGGAGACGGTGCTCGACGCTCAGTTGATGGCCGAGGCAGCCATCGAGGCGGAGCTCCCGCCGGGTGTGCTCAACGTGCTCCCTGCAGGCCGCGAGGTCGGCGGCCACCTGGTGGCGCACCGGGACGTCGACAAGGTCTCCTTCACCGGGTCGACGTCCGCGGGGCGGACGATCGCCGAGACCTGCGGGCGACTGCTCCGCCCGGTCACGTTGGAGTTGGGCGGCAAGTCCGCCGCGATCGTCCTCGACGATGCCGACCTGTCCTCCACGATCGAGAGCTTCTTCGCCACCACGCTGCTGAACAACGGACAGATCTGCTGGCTGAGCACCCGGGTCCTCGCGCCACGCGGCCGCTATGCCGAGGTCGTCGACGTCGTCAGCGGCCTCGCCGGGTCGCTGACCATCGGCGACCCGCTGGAGGCGAGCACCCAGGTCGGTCCGCTCGTCTCGGCGTGCCAGCGCGACCGGGTGGAGTCCTACATCGCGAAGGGCTCGGCCGAGGGGGCCCGGCTGACCGTCGGTGGACGCCGGCCGCCGGGCCTCGACCGCGGCTGGTACGTCCAGCCGACGGTCTTCGCCGATGTGGACAACGACCACACCATCGCCCGAGAGGAGGTCTTCGGACCGGTGTTGTCGGTGATCCCCTACTCGGACGAAGACGAGGCGGTCCGCATCGCCAACGCCAGCGACTACGGCCTGGCCGGCAGTGTGTGGACCACGGATCCAGAGCGGGGGGAGCGGGTCGCCCGCAGGGTCCGCACCGGCACGGTCGGGATCAACGCCTACGTCAACCAGCCGAACGCTCCCTTCGGCGGCGTGAAGGCCAGCGGTATGGGCCGGAAGATGGGGCCCGAGGGCCTCGCCGGCTACCAGCAGGTGAAGACCGTCTACCTCGCCCAGCCCGCAACGGCCTGACGCGAGCAGCCCGAACAACAACCAGGAGGTCCCATGAGGAGTCGCGGAGCCGTTCTCCGGGAAGCGCCCGGGAAGTTCGAGATCGTCGACCTCGAGGTCGACGACCCGCGCCAGGACGAGGTCCGGGTCAAGATGGTCGCGTCGGGTCTGTGTCACTCCGACGACCACATGGCGACAGGTGACCTCCCCGTCGCTGTCTACCCGGTCTGCGGCGGGCACGAGGGTGCGGGGATCATCGAGTCGGTCGGCCCGAACACCCAGGGGTTCGAGCCCGGCGACAAGGTGGTCTTCTCGTTCCTGCCGGCGTGCGAGAAGTGCCGCTGGTGCTCCACCGGACACCAGAACCTGTGCGACCTGGGTGCGAACGTGATGGTCGGGTCACGCTGGGAGGACCCGACGAGCTTCCGGCTCCAGCTCCCGGACGGCACGCCGGTCGCGCAGGCGCTCGGCATCTCCACCTTCGCCGAGTACACGACCGTCTCGGTCGACTCCGTGATCAAGGTGCCTGCCGACACGCCGCTGGAGAAGGCCTGCCTGCTGGGATGCGCTGCGGGTACCGGCTGGGGCTCGGCGGTCAACACGGGGGGTGTCCGGCCGGGCGACACCGTCGTGGTCCTCGGCGTCGGCGGCGTCGGGGCCATGGCGGTGCAGGGTGCCCGGCATGCCGGCGCGGCGCGGGTCATCGCCGTCGACCCGGTCGCGTTCAAGCGCGAGCACGCTGAGTCGTTGGGCGCCACGCACGTCGTCGCGACCGCGGAGGAGGCGACCGAGCTGGCGCAGACCTCCACGAACGGACAAGGTGCCGACGTCGCGATCGTGACCGTCGGCGTGATCACCGGGGAGCACATCGCCGAGGCGTTCCGAGCGATCCGCAAGCAGGGCACGGTGGTGGTCACCGCGCTGGGAGACGTCACGGAGGTCGGTATCCCCGTCTCGATCCTCGAGCTGATCCTGTTCGAGAAGAAGATCAAGGGATCGCTGTTCGGCTCCTCGAGCCCCCGGGCGGACATCCCGAAGCTCCTGGACCTGTACCGGGCCGGCCACCTCGAGCTCGACGAGCTGATCACCACCGAGTACAGCCTCGACGAGATCACCAAGGGCTACGAGGACATGCACGCGGGCACGAACATCCGAGGCGTGATCCGATTCTGACCCGGTGAGTGGTTGCACCGTGCCGTCTCCGGTGCACCCACTCACCACCGCCGGCACCGACGTCCGCCCGAGCCGGGGGACGAGTGCCCAGCAGACACTGACTCAGGCGGGGAGTCGACCACGTCCTCACGCCTGCCGAGTGACCCCGGACGAGGACGCCGAACCGACACCAGCACATCGCTGCGTTCCGCGTGCCGACGCAGATGAGTGCCCGATCAGAACACGGCCAGTCCGCACGGGCTTCAGCGGCCCGACCCCTCACGCCCGACGAACTCGCCCAGGCGACCGGGTGGACGGTCGAACCGCACGGAGCCTCCAAGGGGCGCGTGGATGCCGCCGTCCGGCCCGGACCGGAGGCACTCCCGTCCGGGGAGCTGTCGCGCCGCCGGCGCACGCCGCCGTACCGAGCTGTGGGCACTCGCGCCGGAGGCGGATGGCCATGCGATGGTCGACGCGCGGGCTCCTCGATCCGCCAGTACGGCCGCCGCGGCGTTGCTCGGCGCCCGGGTCGGACGCGCCCCAGCGCTGTTGGTCGTGGGCGGGCGCTCACGTCGTCCGCGGGCGGCTGGGCGTGCCGCCGGTCGATGACCGCGATCGGACTCCGGACGCCGGGTCGGAGCGGTCCCGCGTCGGTGAGCGGCCTGGGGCCGTCGATGTCGGACCGGGCGTGGCGGGTCGCTGCGGCGTCCGGTGCAGGTTCCGTTGACCGGAACGAGGTGGTAGGCGCTGCCGCCCCCCAGCGCGCATGGTCGGGGTCCCACCGGCTCCCCGAGGACAGTGATGACACAGGCAACCACCCCACCGGACGTGGACCGCACCCGGCGTGCGGCCGTCGCCGAGGCCGCCGAGCGGCTGGAGGTCGCGGCGCGCAGCGGCGTCCCGTGCCGTCCGGTCCGCGACCTGATCGGTACCGACGACGTCGAGCAGGCCTACGCGGTGCAGCAGCGGCTCACCCGGCGCCGGCTGGCCGACGGCGCCCGCGTCGTCGGGCGGAAGATCGGCCTCACCTCACCCGCGGTGCAGGCCCAGCTGGGCGTCGACCGCCCCGACTTCGGCGTTCTCTTCGACGACATGGACGTCAGCGGCCTGGCCGAGGTGCCGTCGGCGCGACTGCTGCAGGCCAAGTCCGAGGCGGAGATCGCGTTCGTTCTGGGGGAGGACCTGGCCGAGGGCCCGCTGGACGCCGCGCGGGTGCGCGGCGCGGTGGCCTACGCGGTCGCGGCGCTGGAGATCGTGGACAGCCGGATCGCCGGCTGGGACATCACCTTCGGGGACACCGTCGCCGACAACGCCTCCAGCGGGCTGTTCGTGCTGGGGGAGCGGCGGCTGACCCTGGCGGAGTTCGAGCCGGCCGCGGTCACCATGCGGATGACGCTGGACGGCGCGGTCGTCTCCGAGGGCACCGGCGCCGCCTGCCTGGGGGACCCGCTCAACGCGCTGGCCTGGCTGGCGCGCACCGCGGTGGAGGTCGGCGATCCGCTGCGTACGGGCCAGGTGGTGCTCTCCGGGGCGCTCGGCCCGATGGCGGCCACCCCGCCCGGGTCGGTGGTGACCGCCGAGATCAGCACGCTCGGCACCGTGACGGCGACGTTCTCGCGCGAGGGGGACCAGTGAGCAGGACCAAGGTGGCGATCATCGGGTCGGGCAACATCGGCACCGACCTGATGATCAAGGTGATCCGGCACTCCGACGTGCTGGAGATGGGCGCGATGGTCGGCATCGACCCGGACTCCGACGGCCTGGCGCGCGCCCGGCGGATGAAGGTGCCGACGACGTCCGAGGGCGTCGACGGGCTGATCGCGATGGACGGCTTCGACGAGATCGGGATCGTCTTCGACGCCACCTCGGCCAAGGCGCACGTCGCCAACGCGGCCAAGCTGGCGCCGCACGGCAAGAGGCTGGTCGACCTGACCCCGGCGGCGATCGGCCCTTATGTGGTGCCGCCGGTGAACCTCGAGCAGCACCTGGCCGCGGACGCCACGAACGTCAACATGGTGACCTGCGGCGGGCAGGCCACGATCCCCATGGTGGCCGCGGTCGCCCGGGTCACCCCGGTGCCCTACGCCGAGATCGTCGCCTCGATCGCGTCGAAGTCGGCCGGCCCGGGCACGCGGGCCAACATCGACGAGTTCACCGAGACCACCGCGCACGCCATCGAGGCCGTGGGCGGCGCCGGGCGGGGCAAGGCGGTGATCGTCCTCAACCCGGCCGATCCGCCGCTGATCATGCGCGACACCGTGCTCTGCCTCATCGGCGACGCCGACCACGACGCCATCCGCGCCTCGGTTGCGGAGATGGCCAAGACCGTCGCCGAGTACGTGCCCGGCTACCGGCTCAAGCAGGAGGTGCAGTTCACCCCGATCCCGGCCGGTGAGCCGGTGCACACCCTGCTGCCCGACGGCGCGCCCCCGGTGACCACGAAGGTGACGGTGTTCCTTGAGGTCGAGGGTGCCGCGCACTACCTGCCGGCCTACGCCGGCAACCTCGACATCATGACCTCGGCGGCCCTGCGGGTCGGCGAGCGTCTCGCGCAACGCCTGACGACAGCCCCGGGAGCATCGCAGCGAGGAACGAGCGAGGAGCGGACCGGGGCGCGGAGTCAGGCTCGTGGACAGCGCACCCCCGCAGAGGTGACCGCATGACCACGGAGCTCTACGTCCAGGACGTCACGCTGCGGGACGGAATGCACGCCGTCCGGCACCGCATCTCACCCGACGACGTCGGCCGGATCGTCGCCGCGCTCGACGCCGCCGGCGTCGACGCCATCGAGGTGGCCCACGGCGACGGGCTGGCCGGCGGCAGTCTCAACTACGGCCCCGGGTCGAACACCGACTGGGAGTGGATCGAGGCCGCCGCGGAGAACTGCAGCCGCGCGGTGCTGACCACCCTGCTGCTGCCGGGCATCGGCACCATCGCCGAGCTCAAGCACGCCTACTCCCTCGGGGTGCGGTCGATCCGGGTCGCCACCCACTGCACCGAGGCCGACGTCGCCGCACAGCACATCGCCACCGCGCGCGAGCTGGGCATGGACGTGTCGGGCTTCCTCATGCTCAGCCACATGGCCGAGCCCGCGGAGCTGGCCAAGCAGGCGAAGCTCATGGAGTCGTACGGCGCGCACTGCGTCTACGTCACCGACTCCGGCGGCCGGCTGACGATGGACGGCGTCCGCGAGCGGGTCCGCGCCTACCGGGACCTGCTCGACCCCGGCACCCAGCTGGGCATCCACGCCCACCAGAACCTCTCCCTGGCCGTGGCGAACTCCGTCGTCGCCGTCGAGGAGGGCGTCACCCGCGTGGACGCGTCGCTGGCCGGGCACGGCGCCGGGGCCGGCAACTGCCCCATCGAGCCGTTCATCGCCGTGGCAAACCTGCAGGAGTGGCAGCACGGCTGCGACCTGTTCGCCCTGCAGGACGCCGCCGACGACCTCGTCCGGCCGCTGCAGGACCGCCCCGTGCAGGTCGACCGCGAGACGCTCACCCTGGGCTACGCCGGCGTCTACTCCAGCTTCCT
This sequence comes from Geodermatophilus sabuli, assembly GCF_900215145.1. Lineage (GTDB taxonomy): Bacteria > Actinomycetota > Actinomycetes > Mycobacteriales > Geodermatophilaceae > Geodermatophilus > Geodermatophilus sabuli. Next base: position 601,938 of record NZ_OBDO01000001.1, read on the forward strand.
CCGGCACGCGGAGGCGGCCTCGAAGACCTACGGCATCGACGTCCGCACCATCCTGCTGGAGGTGGGCCGCCGCCGGCTGGTCGGCGGCCAGGAGGACATGATCGTCGACATCGCCCTCGACGTGCTCGCCGGCCGCGCCGCCGAGGTCGCCTGACCCCTCGGTTCCCGCCCGCCCGCCCCCGGCCGCACGGGGTGCGGGCGGGCGGATCACCCAGTTGTGTCGACAGTCTTCAGGTGGATGTCGACTCCCGACGACTACGATGGGCCTCTCTCGGGGAGAGGGGACGACCGTGGAGCCACTGGCCAGCCTGGACCGCAGCACGCTGCGGGAACGCGCCCTGGACGCGCTCCGCGGGGCGATCCTCTCCGGGCAGTACCGCCCGGGGGACCACCTCGGTGAGGTCGAACTGTCGACGTCTCTCGGCGTCAGCCGGGGCACGGTGCGCGAGGCGTTGCGGCACCTCCAGCAGGAGGGGCTGGTCAGTCCCGGCGCCCGGGGCATGCTCCGCGTCAACAGCCTGACCCCCGCCGAGGTCCGCGAGCTGTTCCAGGTCCGTGCGGCCCTCGAGGGGCTGGCGGTCCGGGAGGTCATCGGCTCCCCGCGGCGAGAGGCCGCCACGACGGCGCTGCGCGAGGCGCTCGAGCGGATCGCCGCCGAGGACGAGGACTCGCCGGCGCGGATCCAGGCCGACCTGGCCTTCCACCTCCTGCTGTGCCGGCTGTCGGGCAACTCGATGCTCGTCGAGGCGTGGCAGCGGCTGGAGGGCCGCATGCGGGTGGCCATCCTCAACGCCGCGGCGTGGCAGGCGCCCATGACGGCGCGCGACCGGCACGCCCCGATCGTCGACGCGATCGAGCGGGGGAACGTGGCCGGGGCCCAGCGTGTCCTCGAGGAGCACATGACCGCCGCTGCCGAGCACTTCGCGGAGTCGGCCGAGCAGCCCTGATCCTCGGCGCGGCGGCGGGGCCGCCGCATCGTCCCTCCACCCTCGGCGCGGCGGCGGGGCCGCCGCATCGTCCCTCCACCCTCGGCGCGGCGGCGGGGCCGCCGAACCGTTCCTGCCGCCTCGGTGCGGCGGCCGGCTCCCACCCGGCCTGACCCGCCGGCCGGCGGGGGCGACGCCGACGCGGACTCGTCACGCCCTGGTGCGCGTGCGGGGCGCAATCCGTCCGGGGCGACCCTTGACACTGTGACGCGGGCCATTCACTCTAGTTGTCAGTTGACTGTTAACAGTCAACGACCAGCGGCCACTTGATCCCGTCCACCGCCTCCCGGAGGTCACCATGACCGATCGGCAACCCCCCGTCCGTGACCCCCATCTCGAGGAGGTCGCCCAGTGGCACCCGATCGAGGGCACGCCGACCAAGAAGAAGGTCGCGATCGGCTGCTCCGTCGGTGCGACGATCGAGACCTACGACTTCATCGGCTTCGGGATCGCGGCGGCGCTGTACTTCAACACCGCCTTCTTCCCCGCGGACGACCCGCTGTCGGGCACGCTGCTGTCCTTCGCCACGCTGGGCATCGGCTTCGCGGTGCGCCCGCTCGGCGGGATCATCGGCGGCTACCTCGGCGACCGGATCGGCCGCAAGCCGGTCCTCGTCGGCTCGCTGCTGCTCATGGGGATCGCGACGGTCCTCATCGGCTGCCTGCCCACCTACCAGCAGGTCGGCGCCTGGGCCGGGGTCCTGCTGGTGGTCGTGCGCGTCGTGCAGGGCCTCGCGTTCGGCGCGGAGTGGGGCGGCGCGATCCTGATGTGCTTCGAACACGCGCCCTGGCGCAAGAAGGGCCTCTACACCGGGATCACGCAGGCCGGCTTCCCGGTCGGGCTGTTGCTGGCCAACCTCGCCTTCCTGGTGAGCGTCCCGCTGGGCGGTTCGTGGGCATGGCGGGTGCCGTTCCTGCTGTCGGCGGTGCTGATCGTCGTGGGCATCGTGATCCGCCTCAAGGTCGAGGAGTCCCCGGAGTTCGAGGAGCTCAAGGAGGAGGGCGAGCTCTCGAAGAACCCGCTCCTCGAGGTGCTCCGCGACGACTGGCGCAACATCCTGCGCGCCTTCTGCCTGCGGATCACCGAGACCGCCGGCTACGCGGTGTCGGTGACGTTCATGCTGTCGTACGTCGCCGCCGAGGAACTGGCCGACCGGTCGGTCACCCTCACCGCGACGATGATCGCCGCCGCGATCGGCATCTTCGCCACCACCTACTGGGGCGCGCTCACCGACCGCGTCGGGCGGCGCCCGGTGTACCTCGTGGGCACCGCGCTGCACCTGCTGTGGGGCATCCCGCTGTTCCTTCTGGTCAACACCGGCGTCGCGGTGGCAGTCGTGATCGCGTTCGTCATCAGCTACGCGGTCCTGCAGAACTCGCTGGCCGGGGTGCAGGGTGCCTGGTTCTCGGAGCTGTTCGCGGCCAAGACCCGCACGACGGGGGCGTCGCTGGCCTACCAGATGTCGGCCGTCGTCTCCGGGTTCACCCCGCTCATCACCACCGCGCTCTACGCCGGCTACGGCTGGATCGGCCCGGCGCTGCTGTTCAGCGGCTACGGGCTGCTCGGTCTGGTCGCCGCCCTGCTGACCCGCGAGACCTGGGGTCCGGCGGAGCGCGCCGAGGTGGCCGCCCTGGAGCGCTCGGTCCGTGCGCAGCCGCCGGGCGACGTGCCCGTCCCCCGCAGCGGGGCGGACGCCCGCCGGCGGACGGCCGACTCCACCACCGACTGAACCGACCACCGAGGAGGAACGCGTCATGACCGCACTGACATCGACCCGACCGCCCGCGACCACGGCCGACCGGGCCGAGCGCATCGAGCGCATCCGCCAGGCCGCCCACCGGATCCGCCGCAACGCCCTCGACATGGGGGAGGTGCAGGGGCAGGGCTACATCGGGCAGGCGCTCGGCGTCGCCGACGTCCTCGCCGCCGTCTACACCGACCAGCTCCGGTACCGACCCGAGGACCCGCACTGGCCCGACCGGGACCGCTTCCTGCTCTCGATCGGCCACTACGCCATCGCGCTGTACGCGGCGTTGGCCGAGGCCGGGACCATCCCGCTGGAGGAGCTGGAGACCTACGGCTCCGACGACTCCCGGCTGCCGATGTCCGCGATGGCCTCCTACACCCCGGGCGTGGAGATCTCCGGCGGGTCGCTCGGCCACGGGCTGCCCGTGGCCACCGGGATGGCGCTGGGCCTGCGGCACCTCGGCAACGGGGCGCGGGTGTTCAACCTCCTCTCCGACGGCGAGCTGGACGAGGGCTCGACCTGGGAGGCGGCGCTGGCCTGTGCCCACCACGGCCTGGACAACGTCACCGCGATCGTCGACGTCAACGCGCTCCAGGCCGACGGCCCCACGGTCGGCGTGCTGCGCACCGAGCCGGTCACCGACAAGTGGCGCGCCTTCGGCTGGCACGCCCTGCGGGTCGACGGCAACGACGTCGCCGCGCTCGTCGACGCCCTCGACGAACTGCGCGCGCACCGCGGCTCGCCCTCGGTGCTGATCTGCGACACCCGCATCGGCAGCGGGGTGCCCCTGCTGGAGAGCCGGGAGAAGGCGCACTTCATGCGGGTCGAGGAGCACGAGTGGCAGATCGCCCGGGACCAGCTGCAGGAAGGACTGAACCGATGACCAGCACCACGCCCAGGAAGAGGCTCACGACGTCGGCGATGATCGCGTCGTTCGCCGACCCCGGTCAGCGCACGACCAGCGCCCCGTTCGGGCACGCGCTCGACCGGCTGGCCCAGGAGCGGCCCGAGGTCGTCGGGCTGTCGGCCGACCTGGCCAAGTACACCGACATGCACGTGTTCCGCGACGCCCACCCGGATCGCTTCTTCCAGATGGGCATGGCCGAGCAGTCGTTGCTCGGGACGGCGGCGGGGATGGCGGAGGTGGGCCTGGTGCCCTTCGCCTCCACCTACTCGGTGTTCGCCACCCGGCGGGCCTACGACTTCCTCTGCCTCGACATCGCCGAGCCGAACCTCAACGTCAACGTCGTCGGAGCCCTGCCGGGGCTCACCACCGGGTACGGGCCCAGCCACCAGGCCACCGAGGACCTCGCGATCCTCCGCGGCTGCCCGAACCTGACCATCGTCGACCCGTGCGACTCCGTCGACATCGAGCAGGCCGTTCCGGCGCTGGCGGCCGCACCGGGTCCCACCTACCTGCGGCTGCTGCGGGGCGCGGTGCCCACCGTGCTCGACGAGTACGACTACCGCTTCGAGCTGGGCAAGGCCGCCGAGCTGCGCACCGGTCGGGACGTCGTCCTCATCTCGACCGGCCTGATGACCATGCGGGCGCTGCAGGCGGCGGCCCGGCTCGAGGCCGACCACGTCGACGTCGCCGTGCTGCACGTCCCGACCATCAAGCCGCTCGACACCGAGGCGGTCCTGCGGGCGGCCCGCACCGACCGGCTCGTGGTGACCCTGGAGAACCACACCGTCGTCGGCGGGCTGGCCGAGTCGGTGGCCTCGACGCTGGCCTTCGCCGGGGCCGGCACCCGCGTGGTGCCGATCGCGCTGCCCGACGAGTTCCTCGCCGCCGGCGCCCTGCCCACCCTGCACGACCGCTACGGCCTGTCCACCGACGCCGTCGTCGCCCGGGTCAAGGCCGAGCTCGGCGGCGGCACGCATGCCCCGTGGGCCGCCGACCCCGCCCCGGCCACCGCCTGAACCCCAGCCCACCCCGAACCACCCGACGACCCCTGGAGGACCCCATGACCGTCACCGACAAGACCGCCGTCGTCACCGGCGCCGGCTCCAGGCGCGGCATCGGCCGCGCCACCGCCCACACCCTCGCCGCCGCCGGCTGGAACGTCGCCGTCCTCGACCTCGACGAGGCCAGCGCCAAGGACGCCGCCCACGAGGTCGCCGACCGCAACGGCGTGCAGGCCGTCGGGATCGGCTGCGACATCACCGACGAGGCCTCGGTCGAGAACGCGCTGACCGTGCTCGACGGCGCGCTGCCGCCGGTCGGCGCCCTGGTGAACAACGCCGGGATCACCTCGCCGGTCCCGTTCCTCGAGGTCACCGGCGAGGAGTGGGACCGCGTCTTCGCCGTCAACGTGCGCGGCGCCTTCAACGTCACCCGGCGGCTGGCGCCCGGGATGGCCGAGCGCGGCTTCGGCCGCATCGTGTTCCTGTCGTCGGTCTCGGCCGAGCGCGGCGGGGGCGTCTTCGGCGGTGTCGCGTACTCCGCGGCGAAGGCGGCGGAGCTGGGCTTCACCCGCGCGCTGGCCCGCGAGCTGGGTGCCCGCGGCGTGACGGTCAACGCGGTGGCCCCTGGGCTCATCGACACCGACATCACCGGGGGAGCGCTGGAGGGCGAGCGCAAGGAGCAGCTGATCGCCGGCATCCCGGTGGGACGCAACGGCCGGGTCGCCGACGTCGCCGACCTCATCACGTTCCTGTGCCGCGAGGAGACCGGGTACGTCACGGGGGCGACCTACGACGTGAACGGCGGCGCGCACATCCACTGAAGAACACCCCCTGCCCCCCACTGCTCGCAGGCTCGCAGCGGGACCCTGCAGGGGCCCGGCCGGCGGGTCCCCGCGTTCCATCCTCAGGAAGGGCACGGGTGACACCGTCGGCCGGTCGTGGTCCAGTAGCCCGGCGTCCACGCGGTCGCCGGACCGCCGCGCCGAACCCAACCCGACGACATCCTGTGAGGGACGACGTGTTCACGAAGGTCCTGGTCGCCAACCGCGGGGAGATCGCCGTCCGGGCGTTCCGCGCCGCCTACGAGCTGGGTGCCGGCACGGTGGCGGTGTTCCCATGGGAGGACCGCAACTCCGTGCACCGACTGAAGGCCGACGAGAGTTACCAGATCGGCGAGGAGGGCCATCCGGTCCGGGCCTATCTGTCGGTGGAGGAGATCGTCGGCGCCGCGAGGCGGGCCGGCGCCGACGCCGTCTACCCCGGGTACGGGTTCCTGTCGGAGAACCCGGAGCTGTCGGCGGCGTGCGCGGCGGCGGGGATCACCTTCGTCGGCCCGTCGGCGGAGGTGCTGGAGCTGACCGGCAACAAGGCGCGGGCGATCGCCGCGGCGCGGGAGGCCGGGCTGCCGGTGCTGGCGAGCACCGAGCCCAGCGACGACGTCGACACGGTCGTGGCCGCCGCCCGGGAGATGCCGTTCCCGGTGTTCGTCAAGGCCGTCGCCGGCGGCGGCGGGCGCGGCATGCGCCGGGTGGAGGACCCGGGCGAGCTGGCCGGGGCGGTGTCCGCGGCGATGCGGGAGGCGGAGGCGGCGTTCGGTGACGCGACGGTCTTCGTGGAGCAGGCGGTCGTCGACCCGCGGCACATCGAGGTGCAGGTGCTGGCCGACGCCGCGGGCAACGTGGTGCACCTGTTCGAGCGGGACTGCTCGGTGCAGCGCCGGCACCAGAAGGTGGTGGAGCTGGCGCCGGCGCCGAACCTGGACCCGGCGCTGCGGGAGCGGATCTGCGCCGACGCGGTCGCGTTCGCCCGGGCCATCGGCTACGTCAACGCCGGCACGGTGGAGTTCCTGCTGGACGCGCACGGCCGGCACGTGTTCATCGAGATGAACCCGCGGATCCAGGTGGAGCACACGGTCACCGAGGAGGTCACCGACGTCGACCTGGTGCAGGCGCAGCTGCGGATCGCCTCGGGGGAGACCCTCGCGGATCTCGGGTTGGCGCAGGAGACGATCGTGCTGCGCGGGGCGGCGCTGCAGTGCCGGATCACCACCGAGGACCCCGCCAACGGGTTCCGCCCGGACACCGGCCGGATCACCGCCTACCGCTCGCCCGGGGGTGCGGGCATCCGGCTGGACGGCGGGGCGTCACTCGGCGCGGAGGTGGAGGCGCACTTCGACTCGCTGCTGGTGAAGCTGACCTGCCGCGGCCGGGACTTCGCCATCGCGGTGGCCCGGGCCCGGCGCGCGGTCGACGAGTTCCGCATCCGCGGCGTGGCCACCAACATCCCGTTCCTGCAGGCGGTGCTCACCGACCCGGACTTCCGCGCCGGGCGGGTGACGACGTCGTTCATCGAGCAGCGGCCGGAGCTGCTCACCGCCCGCTCGTCCGCGGACCGCGGCACCCGGCTGCTGACCTTCCTGGCCGACGTGACGGTGAACAAGCCGCACGGGGCGCGCCCGCACCTGGTCGACCCGGTGCAGAAGCTGCCCCGGGCGGACCTGCGCGCCGCGCCGCCGGACGGTTCCCGGCAGCGGCTGCTCGCCGCCGGGCCCGAGGGGTTCGCCCGGCAGCTGCGGGAGCAAACCGCGCTGGCGGTCACCGACACCACCTTCCGCGACGCGCACCAGTCGCTGCTGGCCACCCGCGTGCGCACCAAGGACCTGCTGGCCGTGGCCGGGCACGTCGCCCGCACCACCCCGCAGCTGTTCAGCCTGGAGGCCTGGGGTGGGGCGACCTACGACGTGGCGCTGCGGTTCCTGCACGAGGACCCCTGGGACCGGCTGGCCGCGCTGCGCGAGGCCGTCCCGAACGTGTGCCTGCAGATGCTGCTGCGCGGCCGCAACACCGTGGGCTACACGCCCTACCCGGAGCAGGTGACGCAGGCGTTCGTCGCCGAGGCGGCGCGCACCGGCATCGACGTGTTCCGCGTCTTCGACGCGCTCAACGACGTCGCCCAGATGCGCCCGGCGATCGACGCGGTGCGGGAGACCGGGACGGCGGTGGCTGAGGTGGCGCTGTGCTACACCGGCGACCTGTCGCACCCCGCCGAGCGGCTCTACACGCTGGACTACTACCTGCGGCTGGCCGAGCAGATCGTCGACGCCGGCGCGCACGTGCTGGCGATCAAGGACATGGCCGGCCTGCTCCGCCCGCCCGCCGCCGCCACCCTGGTGAGCGCGCTGCGGGAGCGGTTCGACCTGCCGGTGCACCTGCACACCCACGACACCGCCGGCGGCCAGCTCGCCACGCTGATGGCCGCGTGGTCCGCCGGGGTGGACGCCGTCGACGGGGCGGTCGCGTCGATGGCCGGCACCACCAGCCAGCCGCCGCTGTCGGCGATCGTGGCCGGCACCGACGCCACCGAGCGGGCCACCGGCCTGGACCTGGCCGCGGTCAACGACCTGGAGCCGTACTGGGAGGCGGTGCGCCGGGTCTACGCGCCGTTCGAGTCGGGGCTGCCGGCGCCGACCGGGCGGGTCTACACCCACGAGATCCCCGGCGGGCAGCTGTCCAACCTGCGCCAGCAGGCCATCGCGCTGGGTCTGGGGCAGCGGTTCGAGGAGGTCGAGGACGCCTACGCCGCCGCCGACCGGCTGCTGGGCCGGCTGGTCAAGGTCACCCCGAGCTCGAAGGTGGTCGGCGACCTGGCGCTGCAGCTGGTCGGGTCCGGGGTCGCGGTGGAGGAGTTCGCCGCCGAGCCCGGCAGGTACGACCTGCCGGACTCGGTCATCGGCTTCCTCCGCGGCGAGCTGGGCGACCCGCCCGGCGGCTGGCCCGAGCCGTTCCGCACCCGGGCGCTGGAGGGCCGCCGGGAGGCCGAGCCGCCCGCCGAGCTCAGCCCCGAGGACGTCCGCGGGCTGGCCGAGCAGCCCCGCGCCACGCTGAACCGGCTGCTGTTCCCCGGGCCGACCCGGGAGTACGAGGCGCACGTCGACTCCTACGGCGACGTGTCGGTGCTCCCCACCAAGGAGTTCCTGTACGGCCTGCGCCCCGGCGACGAGCACGCCGTCGACCTCGAGCCCGGCGTCACCCTGCTGATCGGCATCGAGGCCGTCTCGGACGCCGACGAGCGCGGCATGCGCACCGTCATGGCCACGCTCAACGGCCAGTTGCGCCCGGTGTCGATCCGCGACCGCAACGTCGAGGCCGCCGTCAAGGCCGCCGAGAAGGCCGACCGCAGCGACCCCGGGCAGGTGGCCGCCCCGTTCGCCGGCGTGGTCACCCTGCAGGTCAAGGAGGGCGACCCGGTCGAGGCCGGCCAGCCGGTGGCCACCATCGAGGCGATGAAGATGGAGGCCGCCATCACAGCGCCGCAGGCCGGCACGGTGCAGCGGCTGGCCATCGGGGCCGTCCAGCAGGTCGAGGGCGGCGATCTGCTCGTCGTCGTCGGCTGAGGCCTGGCCCCGGGCACATCGCGGATGTGCCCGGGGGGCGCGGCCCCCGGGCCTCAGGCCAGCCGGATGACGCGCTTGCCGAGGTTCTCCCCGCGGTAGAGGCCCGCGATGGCATCGGGCGCCGCCTCGAGCCCGTCGAGTACGTCCTCGCGGTACCGGAGCCGGCCGCCGCGCACCAGCTCGGCCAGGGCGGCGACCGCCTCCGGCAGCCGGTGCTGGTGGTCGAAGAACAGCAGCCCCTCCATCCGCGCGGCCTTGGTGAGCAGGTGCCGTTCGACCCGGGGGCCGGTCGGCCACGGGTCCCAGCTGGAGATCGCGGCCGTTCCGCAGACGACGATCCGTGCCCGCCGGTTGATGCGAGGCAGGACGGTGTCGCTGATCGGCCCGGCCGTGTTGTCGAAGTAGACGTCCACCCCGTCGGGGACGGCGGCGGCGAGGTCCGCGGCGAGGGGGGGGGAGCGGTGGTCGACTGCGGCGTCGTAGCCGAACTCCTCGAGGCAGAGCCGGACCTTCTCCGGCCCACCGGCGATGCCGACCGTGCGGCACCCGGCCTGGGCGGCGAGCTGGCCGACCACCGACCCGACGGCGCCCGCGGCGGTGGAGACGACGACGGTCTCCCCGGCCGCCGGACGGGCGATCTCGGACAGCCCGAACCAGGCCGTGGCCCCGGTCAGCCCGAGCACGCCGAGCGACAGCGACGGTGACAGGTCGTCCTCGTCCACCCGGCGCAGCACCGCACCGGCGTCGACCGTGGCGTACTCCTGCCACCCGAACAGGCCGGTCACGCGGTCGCCCGGCCGGTACGCCGGCGCGGCGCTGGCGACCACCGTGCCGACGGCGAACGAGCGCATGACGTCGCCCACGGGGACCGGCTCGCTGTAGTTGGCCACGTCGCTCACCCAGCCGCGCATGGCCGGGTCGACGGAGAGGAACTCGGCGCGGACGAGCAGCTCGCCGGCCTCCGGGGGGCGCACCGGCGCCTCGACCACCGCGAAGTGCTCGGCCTGGGGATGCCGTGCGGGCGCGAGTGGAGGACCACGCGGCGGGCGGTCGCCGGGGAGGGAGGGGTCGACGGGTGACCGGGCACGGCAGCTCCCCCCGTCCACCGTTGCGTCGGGCAGACAGGAATCGGGTCAGGGGCGGGACACCATCGAGGTCTGCGGGGCCGCCGGTCAGTAGTGGATGACGCCCCGGCTCCCGCCGCCGACGGCGACGGCGTCCCCGCTGATCGCCGCGCTGCGCGGTGAGGCGAGGAAGGTGACGACGTCGGCGACCTCCCGGGCGGTGACCAGCCGGCCGATGCTCGTGCCGGCGGCCATCGCCCGGGCCGCCTCCTCCGGGGTGCCGCCCTGCTCGGCCGCGCGGTCGGCGAGCAGCTTCTCGGTCCGCTCGGTGACGGTCGTGCCGGGGTGGACGACGGTGACCGTGATCCCGGCCGGGCCTAGCTCGTCGGCGAGGTTGGCCGTCATCGCGGCGACGGCGACGTTGCGGACCGAACCGACCAGCGAGCCGGTGCGGCGGGCGTTGAGGCCGCTGATGTTGACGATCCGGCCCCAGCCGGCGGCGGCCATGTGCGGGGCCACGGCCCGTGCGCACCGCAGGTAGCCGAGCACCTTCGTCTCCACCTCCTCGCGCAGCGCGTCGTCGGTCAGCTCGGCCAGCGGCGGCACCGGCCCCGAGGAGGCCGGCCGGGCGGCGGCGTTGACGAGGACGTCGACCCCGCCGAGCTCGGCCACCACGCGCGCCACCACCGCCCGCACCGCGGCGTCGTCCCGGGTGTCGGCGGGGCAGGGGAGGGCGGTGGTGCCGTGCCGCCGGACCCGCTCGGCCGCCCGGTCCAGGGCCTCGGCGTCCCGGGCGACCAGGGCCACGTGCGCCCCCTCGGCCGCGAGGCCGTCCGCGACCGCCAGGCCGATGCCGCGGCTGGCGCCGGTGACGATCGCGCGCTTGCCGGTGAGCTGCAGGTCCATGTCGTTCCTCCACCGGGCCGGCCGTCGGCCCGTCGTCAGCAGCCTCGCGGACGCCCCCGGGCGGGACCACCCCGGCCCCGCTCGGGCGGAGCCGCCGGTCGCGGCGGGGTCGCGCTCGTCCTCACCGTGGTGCTCGGCCGCAGCGCCAGCCTGCTGCCCGACGGGCGCGACGGCGGTCGCGGGTCCGGCTGAGCGCCGGGCCCGCGACCGCTGGTCAGTCCTCGACCAGCCAGACGGCGCTGTTCGGCGGGAGCGCGACCGTCCCGCCCGCGGAGTGCACCCGCCTGCTGGAGCTGAGCAGCACCGTGCCGGAGCAGCTGACCAGTGCGGTCTCGGCGCCCATGTTCACCACGCAGCGGACGGTCTCCTCCTCGCCCGCGCACCGCACGGTCAGCACGTCGCCGTTCGTGGTGACCGTCGCCGTACCGGTGGCGAACGCGGGGTGCGCCTTCCGCAGCGCCAGCGCCCGCCGGTACAGCTGCAGCGTGGAACCGTTGCGCCCGGCCTGCCGGGACACCGCGTACCGGCCCCAGTCGGCGGGGATCGGCAGCCACGGCTCCGCGGCCCCGTCGGGGGAGAAACCCACCCCGTCGGTGGCGTTCCACGGCATCGGGATGCGGCAGCCGTCGCGGCCGGCGCGGGCCCCGCCGCTGCGCAGGAAGATCGGGTCCCGCTTGGCCTCGTCGGCCACGGCGGCCTGCGGCAGGCCCAGCTCCTCGCCGGCGTAGAGGTAGGCCGAGCCGGGCAGCGCCAGCATGAGCAGCGCGGCGGCCCGGGCCCGGGCCCGGCCCAGCGCGCCGCCGCCGAAGCGGGTGACCTGGCGCTCCTTGTCGTGGTTGCCCAGCACCCACGACACCGGGGCGCCGACGGTGCCGAACGCGTCCAGCGCGCTGCTGATCGCCGCGGCGAAGGACGCCGGGTCCCACGCCGACTTGAGCAGCCGGAACGACAGCGCCTGGTGCATCTCGTCGGGCCGGGAGTAGAGCGCCACCTGGTCGAGGTCGGCCAGGCAGACCTCGCCGACCAGCATGGTGTCGGGGTACTCGTCGCAGATCGACCGCCAGCGACGCCAGACGTCGTGCACCTCGGGCTGGTTCCACGTCATCGCCTGCTCCGGCCCGTGCCCGAACAGGGTCGGCGCGTAGAAGCCGGGGTTGTCGCGCAGCGCGGCGTCCTTGTAGAGGCCGTAGGCGACGTCCACGCGGAAACCGCTGACCCCGCGGTCGAGCCAGAACCGCAGCGTCTGCTCGAAGTCGGCGGCGACCTCCGGGTCGCGCCAGTTCAGGTCGGGCTGCTCGGGCGCGAACAGGTGCAGGTACCAGCGGCCGTCCGGCGTGCGCGACCAGGCCGGCCCGCCGAAGAGGGACTGCCAGTTGTTCGGCGGCTCCTCCGACGGCGGCGCGAAGTGGTAGCGGCCGGCCTCCGGGCAGTCCGGGTCGGCGAGCGCCGCCTGGAACCACCGGTGCTGGTCGGAGGTGTGGTTCGGGACGACGTCGAGGACGACCCGCAGGCCCACCCGGCGGGCGTCGTCCACCAGCGCCTCGAGGTCGGCGACGTCGCCGTAGTCGGGGTCGACGGCGCGGTAGTCCACGACGTCGTACCCGCCGTCGGCACCGCCCGAGGGGTAGTGCGGGTTGATCCAGAGCGCGTCCACGCCGAGCCAGGCCAGGTAGGGCAGGCGGGCGCGCAGGCCGGCCAGGTCGCCGATGCCGTCGCCGTTGCTGTCGGCGAACGAGCGCAGGTAGACCTGGTAGACCACGGCGCTGCGCCACCAGGGGAACGGAGCGGGCGCTGGGGCGACCCGGGGGTCGGTCGAGAGCCCCGCGAGGGAGAGTCGACGTGCCATGTGGGCGTTATCGGCAGCCCGCCGGCCCGGCAGGTGTGTCGTGGGTCACGATTGCCCTCGCCCGCGTTGGCAGACATCGCCAGTGCGCGCCCGCCCGGCGGGCGACGACACGGTTCCGCAAGACAGAAAACCGTCCGGGGATTTCTATGGCGTGGGACACGATCCACCCTCAGCACACCACCACCTGAGGAGGTCGCACGTGCCGGAGGACGCACCCGAGCCGGGCGGGACGCCGGCGCCGGGCGACCAGCGCCGTGCACTGGCCGAGGCCAACCACATCCTCGTCGACCAGGGCATCCTGGACGCCTTCGGCCACGTGAGCGTCCGGTCCGCCGAGGACCCGGGCGCCTTCCTCCTGTCGCGGAACCTCGCGCCGGGCCTGGTCCAGGAGGACGACGTCCAGCGGTTCACCCTCGACGGGCGGACCGACGACCCCCGGCCCAGCTACCTCGAGCTGTACATCCACGCCGAGGTCTACCGGGCCCGCCCCGACGTGCAGGCCGTGGTGCACAGCCACTCGCCGGCGGTGATCCCGTTCGGCGTCACCGCGACGCCGCTGCGGCCGGTCCTGCACATGGCCGGGTTCCTGGCGCCGCGTGTCCCGGTCTTCGACACCCGGGACACCCTCGGCCCGGCGTCGGACCTGCTGATCCGGTCGGCCGAGTCCGGCGCCGCACTGGCCGCGGCCCTGGGTCCGGCCTCCGTCGTCCTGATGCGCGGCCACGGCTCCACGGCCGTCGGGCGGTCGCTGGAGGAGGCGGTGTACCGGGCCGTCTACACCGAGGTGAACGCGCACGCCCAGGCCGAGGCCCTGCGCCTCGGCGGCTGCGTCTACCTCACCGACGAGGAGGCCGCCGCCACCGTGGCCACGAACACCAAGCAGCTGCCCCGGGCCTGGGGATTCTGGCGCGACCGGGCCCACCGGCCGGCGTGACCACTGCATCCCGTTCCGCCCGTTCCGTCCCCGTACCGAGGAGTGCCATGTCGACCCGACCCTGGACGCGCGCCGCTGCCGCCGGCGCCGCCACCCTGCTGGCGCTGACCGCGTGCGGGGGATCCGACGACGCCGGCGGCGAGACCGGTGAGGGGGGCCTGACCGCCGTCACCATCGGCACCCAGCCGATCGTCGACTCCGCCCCGCTGTACCTGGGCGTCGACCAGGGGTTCTTCGAGGAAGAGAGGCTCGACCTCACCATCGAGACCGCGGTCGGTGGCGCGGCCGTCGTCCCCAGCGTGGTCTCCGGTGACTTCGAGTTCGGCCGCGGCAACGTCCTCTCCACGATGATCGCCGTGTCGCAGGGCCTGCCCCTGCGGTGCATCACCAACGCCAACTCCACCGCCGGGAACCCCGACTTCGGGGCCGTGGTCGTGCTCGGCGACTCGCCGCTCCAGTCCATGGCCGACCTGAGCGGCCGGACCGTGTCGGTCAACACGCTGAACAACATCGGGGACACGACCATCCGGTCGGTCGTCGAGGAGGCCGGCGGGGACCCGCAGGCGGTGCAGTTCGTCGAGATCCCGTTCCCGGACGCCCCGGCCGCGCTGCAGTCCGGCCAGGTCGACGCCGCGTGGATCCTCGACCCCTTCCTCACCGAGGCCGTCGACGCCGGGGGGCGGGTGCTGTCCTACAACTTCTCCGACTTCCACCCCCAGCTGGACATCTCCTGCGTCTTCACCTCCGAGCAGCTGATCCAGGAGCAGCCGGAGGTCGTCGAGGCCTTCCAGCGGGCCATGAACCGGTCGCTGGAGTTCTCGCAGGCCAACCCCGACGAGGTCCGGCGGATCACCGGCACCTACACCGAGATCGACCCGGCAGTGCTCGAGCGCATCGTGATCCCGACCTTCCGGCCCGACTTCAACCGCGAGGCCATGGAGCTGCTCGGGGCGAAGGCGGCCGAGTACGGCAGCCTGCCCGAGGAGCCCGACCTCGACCAGCTGCTGCCCTGACCTGACACCGCTCGGCCCGGGACGGCGACCGCCGCCCCGGGCCGGCGTCCGACCACCCGGAGGAGTCCCGTCCCATGGCCGCGCCCGTCCTCACGATGGCCTGCCAGGCCTACGACCGGATGCAGCCGCTGCGCGACGGCACCGTCCGGGTCGCCGGCGCCGACCTGAACTTCCTCGACCTCCCCGTCGAGGAGACCTTCTTCCGCATGCTCGGGTTCGCCGAGTTCGACATCGCCGAGCTGTCGCTGTCGAGCTACGTGCTCACCCTCGACCGGGACGCCCCGTTCGTCGCCGTCCCGGTGTTCCCGTCACGTGCCTTCCGGCACAGCGGCATCTACGTGCGGGCGGATTCCCCGCTGACCGACCCGGCCGACCTGGCCGGGAAGACCGTCGGAGTCCCCGAGTACCAGATCACCGCCTCCGTGTGGATCCGCGGGATCCTCGCCGAGCACCACGGTGTCCCGGTCTCGTCGGTCCGGTACCGGACCGGCGGGCTGGACCAGCCCGGACGGGTGGAGAAGGTCCGGCTGGACCTGCCCCCGGACGTCGACGTCGCCCCCATCGGCCCGGCCGACACGCTGTCGCAGCTGCTCCTCGACGGGGAGCTGGACGCGGTCTACACCGCCCGCAACCCGGGGCCGTTCAACACCCCGGGGGGCGGCGGCGTGCGCCGGCTGCTGGCCGACCCGGCGGCCGTCGAGCGGGAGTACCACGCCCGGACCGGCATCTTCCCGATCATGCACACGCTGGTGATCCGGCGAGACGTCTACGAGCGGCACCGGTGGCTGGCGCGCGAGCTGGTCAAGGCGTGCACCGCCGCCAAGCAGGTCGGCCTGGCCGGCATCGGCGAGACCGCGGCGCTGCGCTACGCCCTGCCGTGGCTGTGGTCGGAGGTCGAGCGCACCCGGTCGGCCCTCGGTGACGACTGGTGGCCCTACGGCCTGGAGGCGAACCGGACGACGCTGGCCACCTTCCTGCGGTACTCCCACGAGCAGGGGCTGGCGGCCCGCCGCTACGAGCCGGAGGAGCTGTTCGCCCCGGAGTCGCTGGCCGAGGTGGTCGTCTGAGGCTGGCCGGCTCGGCCGCGGCATAGCATCGGCGCTCGTGCGCCCGTTCCTGCTGCTCGCCTCGCGGGCCGAGGACGAGGCCGCGGACGACGAGTACGCGGCGTTCCTCCGGCTGACGGGCCTCGAGGAGGGGCAGCTGCGGCGGATCCGGATGGAGGCCGGGCCGCTCCCGCCGCTGGACCTCGACGACTACGCGGGTGTCCTCCTCGGTGGCGGGCCGTTCAACTCCAGTGATCCGCTCGAGCAGAAGTCGCCGACCCAGCACCGGGTGGAGGCCGAGCTGCGGGTGCTGCTGGACCAGGTCGTCCCCCGCGACCTGCCCTTCTTCGGCGCCTGCTACGGCATCGGCACGCTGGGGGTGCACCAGGGCGGGGTGGTCGACCGCACCTACGGCGAGCCGGTGTCGTGCGTGCCGATCGAGCTCACTCCCGCGGGCCGGGAGGACCCGGTGCTCGCCGGCCTGCCGGAGGTGTTCGACGCGCTGGTCGGCCACAAGGAGGCCTGCCGCGTGCTGCCGCCGTCGGCGGTCCTGCTCGCCACCTCCGCCGCGTGCCCGGTGCAGATGTTCCGCGTCGGACGCAACGTGTACGCCACCCAGTTCCACCCCGAGCTGGACGTCCCGGGGGTCGTGACGCGGGCGCGGGTCTACCAGCACGCCGGCTACTTCCCGCCCGCCGAGCTGGAGGAGCTCATCGCCCGGCTGCGCACCGCCGTGGTGTCCGATCCCGGCCGCATGCTCGCGAACTTCGTGGCCCGCTACGCCTGAGTTCCCCCGGGGCGGCTTCTGCCGGGAGCCCGCGGCGGGGCAGACTGCCAGCGCACGCCCGGTCGGGTCGCCGGCCCGGGCCAGGAGGACCCGCGGAGGCCCGATGACCCCAGGGACGGTTGCCCGGTGAGTGCCGGCGTGGTGACCGGCGCGCAGTCCTCCTCGGGCGGCGGCTCCGGGCTGCTCGCCCGGGTGGCGCCCCTGCGACGGCGGCTGCGCACCGAGGCCGGCAGCGCCGGCCTGCTGCTGCTGGCGACCGTGGTGGCGCTGCTGTGGGCCAACTCCCCGGTGGGCGACAGCTACGACGCGTTCTGGCACACGGAGTTCGCCGTCCGGGTGGGCGGTGCGGAGCTCGTCCTGGACCTGCAGCACTGGGTCAACGACGGCCTGATGGTGTTCTTCTTCTTCGTCGTCGGGCTGGAGATCAAGCGCGAGCTGGTCATGGGCGAGCTCACCGACCGGCGGCGGGCGGCGGTGCCGGCGCTGGCCGCCGTCACCGGGCTCGCCGTGCCGGCGCTGGTCTACGTGCTGTTCAACCTGGGCGGGCCGGCGGTGTCGGCGTGGGGCGTGGTCATCTCCACCGACACCGCGTTCCTGCTGGGCGTGCTCGCGCTGGTCGGCCCCGCCTGCCCCGCGCAGTTGCGGCTGTTCCTGCTGACGCTCGCCATCGCCGACGACGTCGGGGCGCTCAGCGTCATCGCGCTCTTCTACACCGACGACCTGGCGCTGGGTCCGCTGGCGCTGGCCGTGTCGGGGCTGGCGCTGATGGCGGGCCTGCGCTACCTCAACGTCTGGCGCGGCCCGGCGTACATGGTGCTCGGCATCGCGGTGTGGATCGCGATGTACGCCTCGGGCGTGCACCCCACGCTCGCCGGTGTGGTCATCGCGCTGTTCACGCCCGCCTACCCGGCGCGGGTCGCGGAGGTGGAGGACGCCGCCCGGCTGACGCGGGCCTACCGGCAGTCACCCAACCCCGAGTTCGCCCGCGCCGCCCGGCTCAGCATCGACCGCTCGGTGTCGGCCAGCGAGCGGCTGCAGCAGCTGTGGCAGCCGTGGACGAGCTTCGTCATCGTCCCGGTGTTCGCCCTCGCCAACGCCGGCGTCGCGCTCACCGGGGAGACGTTGCGGGCGGCGCTGACCTCACCGGTGACCCTCGGCGTCATCGGCGGGCTCGTCCTCGGCAAGCTCCTCGGCATCCTGCTCGGCACGCTGCTCGCGGTGCGCGGCGGGCTGGGCGAGCTGGCGCCCGGGCTCACCGGCTGGCAGCTGGCCGGTGGCGCCGCGTTGTCGGGCATCGGCTTCACCATCTCGCTGTTCATCGTCGACCTCGCGCTGGACGACGAGCTGCTCGCCGACGAGGCCCGCGTGGGCGTCCTGGCCGCCTCGCTGCTGGCCGCGCTGCTGGGCTGGGGGCTGTTCCGGCTCGCCGACCGCCGCCGCCCGGCGGGCACCGCGGGGCGGCCGGTGCTGCTGGACCCGCCGGTCGACGCCGGGCGCGACCACGTCCGGGGCCGGGTCGACGCGCCCCTCACCCTGGTCGAGTACGGGGACTTCGAGTGCCCCTTCTGCGGCCGGGCCACCGGGGTGGTGGAGGAGCTGCGGGAGCGGTTCGGGGAGCGGTTGCGCTACGTGTTCCGGCACGTCCCGTTGGTCGACGTCCACCCGCACGCCCGGCTGGCGGCCGAGGCGGCGGAGGCCGCCGCTGACCAGGGCCGGTTCTGGGAGATGCACGACGAGATGTTCGGCGCACAGGACCGACTGACCCCGGTCGACCTGCTCGACCACGCCGCGGCGATCGGCCTGGACGTGCAGCGCTTCGCCCGTGATCTCGGCGCCGCTCGCCACGCCCGGCGGGTGGAGGAGGACGTCGAGTCGGCGGAGGTCAGCGGCGTCGAGGGCACGCCCACCTTCTTCGTCAACGGACGCCGCCACGCCGGCCCCTACGACGCCGACACCCTCGCCGCCGAGCTGCTCGCGACGGCGGAGGCGGGGGCCGACGCCGGGGACCCGCCGTCCGGTGCGGACGACTCGCCCTCCGGTGCGGACGGCGGCCACGGCGGGCTGGTGCTGCCCGCGCTGGGGCCCCGCCGGGCGGAGGTCCGGCCGCCCGCCGACGCCGACCCGGCGCCGCTGCCGGCCGACCTGCCGGAGACCCCCGACCGGGACGGCGCGGACCCGCGGCTGGCCGACGAGCACCTCGCCGTCCTCGAGCGGTTCGGCGAGCGCCGCCGGTACGCCCCCGGGGACGCCGTCTTCCGGGAGGGCGACCGGGGCTACGACTTCGCCGTCGTGCTCTCCGGCGCGGTGGCCATGGTGGAGGACCTGAGCCGCCCGGGGCAGCGGGTGCTGGCCGTCCACGGCGCGCGGCGGTTCCTCGGCGAGCTGGACCTCTTCAGCGACCACCCGGTGTCGCTCACGGCCCTGGTCCTGCGGCCGGCGGAGGTGCTGTGCGTGCCCGACCAGCGGATGCGGGAGGTGTTCACCGCGGACCACGCGCTCAAGGAGATGGTGCTGCGGTCGTTCCTGCTGCGCCGGTCGATGCTGCTCGAGCTCGCCGCGGACCTGCGCATCGTCGGCCGGGCGGGCTCCCCGGACAGCCACCGGCTGCGGGAGTTCGCCCGGGCCCACCGGCTGTCGGCCGTCTTCGTCGACCTCGACAGCAACGCCGACGGCGCCGAGATGCTGGGCGAGCTGGGCGTCTCCGAGGCCGACCTGCCGGTCGTGGTGTGGCGGCGGGGCGAGGTGCTGCGCAACCCGAGCGACGCCGAGGTGGCGGCGGCCGCCGGCGTCGACGGCTGAGCCGGTCAGCGGCGGGCCTGGGCCGCAGACGTCCTCGCTGTCAGTCGGTGGTGGGCGGCAGCAGCCGGGGCATGAAGACCTCGTCGATCGGCCGCGGCCCGACGTACTGCCGGCAGGTGCATGCCACCCACTTGTACCCGGAGAAGCGGCCGCGCTTGTCGTGGGTGTCGCGGCGCAGCTCCGCGTAGCAGGTGTTGGTCTCGGTGTCGTGCTGGCTCAGGGTGTGCCCGCAGCCGCAGAGGGGTGCGGGGAGGGCCGGGGGCGCCGCGGGCTTGCGCCTGCTCAGCCGACCGCTGAGGAAGCCGACCACGAGCAGGGCCGCGCCGACGATCAGGCTGACTGGTTCCACCGCTGCGCTCCTCCCGCGTCGTGCTCCTCGACGGTAACGCGGGAGAGGCGTCGGCGGTGCCGTCAGTCGGTCTTCTTCCCCCGGCCGCTGACGGCGTCGCGCAGGTGGTCCAGCAGGCTGGCGACCGGGCCGAGCACCGTGCGCACCGCGCCCTCGTTCGGGGTCATCGGGTGCGCGCGGGTGGGCGCGAGCGCCTTGACCCGCTCCACCTCCTCGGCCATCCGCACCAGTTCGTCGCGGTCGAAGGTGGCCCGGAGCTCGGTGAACATCCGGCTCTCCTCGTGCTCGACGTGGTGCCGGATCTCCCGGATGAGGGTCTGCACCTCGCCGTCGAACCGCGGGTCGTCGGGGTCCATCCGCTCGAGCCGCTTCATGGTCTCCTCGGCCTCGGCGTGCTCGTGCTTGGAGTGCTCGGCCTCCTCGCGGTCGACTCGCTCGAGCACCTTCGGGTAGACGCGGGTCTCCTCGGCCACCGAGTGCTTCACGAGGCCGATGGTGACCTCGTCGACCAGCTCCCGCTTGCGCCGCAGGGCGTCGGGCCCGCTCTGCCCGACCAGGCCCTCGAGCTGGGTGAACACGCGGTCGAAGTCCCGGTGGTCGGCGCTCAGCAGGTCGACGACGTCCCGCTGGCTGTCCGTCTCGGTCACGGCAGGCTCCTTCGGTAGGGGGAGCTCCCTGAGTGCCCCGGGATCGGTGCGACACACCGGTCCGACCTCCTCCGATTCACCCGCCCTGATGGTTTCGATCTTGTGACGTCGGGCACAGGGGATGCGTGGAGTCCTATGCCGTGGGGTTCGCCCGCCCCGATCGCTGGTCGCCCGGGCGACCGACCCGACAGAGTCACCCCTGGCACGCCGTGGAGGCGCACCGGCCGCCGGCCGAGCTGGACGGCGAGGTCGAGCTCGCCGTGTGCGGTGCGATCGTGCAGGTCTGGGGGTCGCAGCAGTGGCAGCGCGTCGGCGTCGGCCGCACCGCCTGCCCGGAGTGCCAGGAGCTGACCTCGGTGGGTACGGCGCTCAGCGCCGTCAGCTGACCCGATCCGTCGGCGCGGGGACGCGCTGACCGGGGCCGCGCCCGGTCAGCGGGCCGGGCGGCGTCCGGTGATGGCCGAGAGGCCGGTGATCTCCCGGCCGACGATGAGCGACTGCACCGAGTCCGTGCCCTCGAAGGTGAAGACGGCCTCCATGTCGGCGTGGTGGCGCGCGACGTGGTGCTCGATCAGGATGCCGTCGCCGCCGAGGATGTCGCGGGCGTCGGCGACGATCGCGCGGGCCTTGGCGGCGTGGTTCATCTTGGCCAGTGACGCCATGGCCGCGGTCATCCGACCGGCGTCGGCGAGCGTGGACAGCCGCCAGCACATGAGCTGCATGGCGGTGATCTCGGCGAGCATCCGGGCGAGCTTGTCCTGCACGAGCTGGTAGCCGGCGATCGACTGCCCGAACTGCTCCCGCTGCAGGGCGTGCGCGAGCGCCAGCTCGTAGGCGGCGGTCGCCAGGCCCAGGGCGCGCCAGGCCACGGTGTACCGGGTGCGGTCGAGGACCGTGGAGACGTCCCGGAACGAGGAGCAGTTCTCGAGCTTGTTCTCCGCGGGCACCCGGACGCCGTTCAGGGTGATCTCGGCCTGCCACACCGCTCGTAGGGCCGTCTTGCCGGTCATGACGGTGGCCTCGTAGCCGGGCGTCCCCTTGTCGACGACGTAGCCGCCGACGGCGCCGTCCTCGCCGCGGGCCCACACGAGCACGTGGTCGGCGATCGTCCCGTTGCCGATCCACTTCTTCTGCCCGTCGAGCACGTAGGAGTCGCCGTCGCGGCGGGCGGAGGTCTCGAGGGCGACGGCGTCGGAGCCGTGCCGGGGTTCGGTGAGCGCGAAGGCGCCGATCCGTTCCATCCGGGCCATGGCCGGCAGCCACCGCTCCCGCTGCTCCTCCGAGCCGAGCAGGGCGATGGACTGCATGGCCAGGAAGCTGTGCACCCCGTAGAAGGTGCCGATGCTGCCGTCGGCCCGGGCCCACTCCGCAGCCACCAGCCCCGCGGCGACGGCGCTCATGCCGGGGGAGCCGTGACCCTGGACGGTGCCCCCGGCGATGCCCAGCTCGGCGATCTTCGGGACGAGCTCGAACGGGAACTCCGCTCGCTCCCAGTAGTTGTTGATGCGAGGGGTGACCTCCCGCTCGCAGAAGGCACGCACCCGATCCCGCAGCTCGATCTCCTCGGGGGCGAGGAGCTCCTCCAGGGCGTAGAAGTCCGGACTCGTCACGGTCGCCGACGTTAGGGCCCTGCTCACCGCGCCGCCCGTCGTCCGGCCGGCGCATCAGGGGGACCGGCCGCGGGACCCGCACGTGCGGGTCCCGACTCAGGCCCGCAGCAGCCCGCGGACGTAGGCCGCCTGCCCGAGGTGCTGCAGGTCGTCGGACAGCACGCTGACCAGCCGGACCCCCAGGGTGACCGGCGGGTCCCAGCGGTCGTCGACCACCCGGTCGAGGTCCTGGTCGGACAGCCCCTGGAGGAACTGTGTCGTCTGCTGGTGCACGGCATCGCAGTAGCCGAGCAGCAGCTCCGCCGACGGCACGCGCACGGCGGCCACCTCCTCGCGGCTCATCCCGTAGCCGGTGGCCGAGTCGTCGAGGGAGAGGCCGAAGCGGTCGACCCAGCCGTCCGACGTCCAGACCTGCTCGGTGCCGGCGACGTCGGCGACGTGGTCGTCCTGGACGCGGAGCAGGTGCCAGGCCAGCCAGCCGATCGGGTTGGCGTCGGAGCCGACCCGGGAGGCGAGCTCGTCGGCGCTGAGTCCCTCGACGGTGCTGTGGAAGGTCTCGGCGATCTGCCCGTAGGCGTAGAGGAGGAGGTCGCGGCTCTGCATCGTCGCCCGCTACCCGCGACGGCTCCGGTTCACCACCCCGCCGTGGCGGAGGTCAGGACGGCGACGCCGGCCGGTCGCCGTCCGGCTCGCTCTGCGCCTCCAGGTCCGCGGCCTGCTCCGGGGTCTCCAGCTCCAGCGCGATGTCGCGGGGCTGGGGCTGCTCGGGCTGCGGCGTCGTCATGAGCCCACCCTGCCGCAGACCCGGGCGGGCCGCCGCCCGTCGTCACAACCAGCCGGCGGCGAACGCGACCAGCGCGGCGAGACCGCCGAGGACGGCCACCACGAGCAGCACCACGAGCACCACGGGGACGACGACCCACCGGCGCTTGAACCGACGGCGCGGCTGTCTTCCCGGGGCCGGTGGCTCGGGGGCGCTCTCGCGTGGCGCACCGGACGCCACGGCGGCCCGGTCCGACCGGTCGGACGTCGGCACGGAGGCGCGCCGCTCCCGGCGCCGGTCGACGAGATGGCGGGCCTGGTCACGAGCGTCCCGCGCCACGGCGCCGAGCGCCGTCGCCGAAGCGGCGGCCAGTGCCTTGAGATCCGCGGCGTCGAACCGCTCCACCCGGCCGCCGTCAGCAGCCGGCCCAGCCGACCCGGCCGGGGAGGTCCCCGTCCCCCGCGCGGGCGGCGACCAGGACGGTGTGACACCGGCGCCGGCCAGTGCCTGCTCCAGCAGGTGCCGGGCGCCCTCGGCCGTGATGCGCGCGGCGGGGTCCTTGGTCAGGAGCCCGCGCAGGACCGGCTCGAGCGGGCCGGCGCGTTCCATGGGGGCGGGGAACTCCGTCACCACCGCCAGGAGGGTCGCCACGGGCTCGCTGCGGGAGAACGCGAGCCGGCCCTCGACTGCGGTGAACAGGGTCGCGCCGAGCGACCACAGGTCCGCCGCAGGCCCGGGCCGCCCACCGTTGGCACGCTCGGGGGCCATGTAGGACGGCGAGCCGATGATGGCGCCGGTGGTCGTGATCGTCGGGTCGCCGGTGGCGGTGGCGATGCCGAAGTCGGTGAGGCAGGCCCGGCCGTCGGGCGCGACGAGGACGTTGGCCGGCTTCACGTCACGGTGCACGATCCCGGCGTCGTGGGCGGCGCCCAGGCCGGCGAGCACGTCCAGCCCGATCCGGGCGACTGCGGTCCAGGGCAGCGGACCCTGTGCGTCGACGACCTGCTGCAGGCTGCACGACTCGACGTGCTCCATGACCAGCCAGGGTCGGCCGTCCTCCTCCACCACGTCGTAGACCGCGGTGACGCACGGGTGGTCGAGCCGCGCGGCGGTGCGGGCCTCCCGGAGCGTGCGTTCCCGCAGCACCCGGCGCTCGTGGTCGGACAGGTGCACCCCGAAGGTGACCTCCTTGACCGCGACCGGCCGCTGCAGCTTCTCGTCGGTGGCCAGCCAGACGACGCCCATGCCGCCCCGGCCGAGCACCTGGCGCAGGGCGTACCGGCCCCCGACGAGGCGGTGTCCAGCATCGGGCTCCGCGGCCATGGGCGGACGGTACGCCGGCGGGTGGGCCTCCGCGGTCCGGGAGCGCGCCGGTGAGCGGCCGGGAGCGCACCCGGATGCGAGTCCCCGCGGCGACGAAGGGCTCTGTCCGGGGCGCCGGGGGTGGGAGATCCTCGAGGTGCCGGCCGGCCGCCGGGCGCCGGACCCGGCGGAACGGAGGCCGGGGGAGGACGTCATGACCGAGTTCACCGAGAAGGCGACCGAGGAGCGTGACCGGGGGCCACGCGTCGTCGTCGGCGTGGACGGGTCGTCGGGGGCGCGGGCGGCACTGCGCTTCGCGCTGGAGGACGCCGCCCGCCGCGGGGTGCCCGTCGACGCGGTCGCCGCCTACCGGCCGCCGGACGTGTGGATGGACTTCTACGCGGTGGACGACCTCGAGGTGGACCGCCAGCGCGCGGCTGCCGTCGAGAAGGCGGAGGCGTTCGTCGCCGACGTACGCCGGGAGCTGCCCGGCCCGGCGCCGGAGTCCCGCGTGCGGGCCGTGATGGGTGCGGCGGCCGAGACGCTGATCAGGGAGTCGGCGGGGGCGGACCTGCTGGTGGTCGGCAGCCGCGGGCACGGCGGCTTCTCCAGCATGCTGCTGGGCTCGGTGAGCATGCAGTGTGCCCTACACGCGACGTGCCCGGTGACCGTCGTCCACTCGCCGGAGGCCTCCCGGCACCGGTTGCGCCTGCGCCGGGAGCACGCCGCGCGCACCGCGCCGGCGGCCGCCGACTGACCGGCGGGGCCGTGCTGCGCCCGGCCGTCGCCGAGGACGCCGGGGCGGTCGCCGCCGTGCACGCGCGGGCCGGTCGCGCCGCGTGGTCGGCCTTCCTCGGGGACGTCCTCGCCGAGCCGGAGGTCGACACCTGGCGGGAGCGCCTCGCGGAGCCCGCGTTCCTCGTCGCCGAGCGGACCGGCCGCGTCGTCGGCTTCGCCCGGGCCGACGAGCGCACCGGTGAGGTGGCGTACCTCTACGTCGATCCTGACGAGCAGGGGCGGGGCACCGGGCGGCAGCTGCTCGCGGCCGTCCTGGATCGGCTCCGGACGGCAGGGCACCGCCGGGCGCGGCTGCGGACCGAGGAGCGCAACGCCGGGCCCCGCCGGTTCTACGCCTCCGCCGGGTGGCGCCTCACCGGTGAGGTGCTGGAGCGGGAGTGGCGCGGGCGGCGGCTGCGCGAGCTCTGGTACGAGCTCGACCTCGACTAGGCCGGCTCGCCCAGCCAGCGCCGCAGCACCTCGTCCTCCCGGCGGAGCACCACCAGGGCCAGCTCGCGGACGGCGGCCTCGACCTGCCGGCCGACGATCGGTGCGTCCACCTCCGCCTCCCCGGTGACCGTCGACCGGGTCCCGCCGTCGACCGGGGCGAGCCGCCGCTCGCCCCGGATCACCGCCGACCGCCCGAACACCTCGGCGCGAACGTGGACGGCGCCGTGGTACCCGGCGTCGCCGTCGGCGTCCCACGTGCGGCGGTCGACGACGGCGACCTCCCGCCCGACGAACCGGGTGAACACCGCCGGGATGCCCACGGTCGGAGCCAGCAGCCGCACCGTCGTGCACAGGCCGCCCTCGTCCTCCGCGGTCTCCACGCCCTGCAACCGGGCGCCCAGGGCCTCGGCGTAGTCGCGGAGGAAGGCCTCGTCGGTGAGGACGGCGAGGACGTCGTCGGGGCCCGCGGGGAACGTGGCGATGTGGTCGATGGGCACGCCGCATCCTCCGCCGTCGGGGCGCTTCCCGCGCGCCGGATGACGCAGAGTCGGGCACGAGTGCACGGAGCGTGCCGACGCGGCGGGGGTCGTGCGCGTGTCCGCCACCGCTTCCCACCGTGGGGTTACGGAACCGTACGGTCGTGTCGCTCGCCGGTGCAGGGCCGGCACCAGCCGGGGGAGTGCCGGATGCGTGGGTCCGCCGTAGGGGCAGTCATCGGAGCGGTGGCGCTCGCGCTCGCCGTCCCGAGCGTCGCGGTGGCAGCGCCGGACGAGGCGCGTTACCTGGTGGTGCTGCAGGACGGCGTGGCCGACCCGGCCGGCGCCGCGACCGACCTCGACCGGCAGTACGGCGGCGAGACGGAGTCGGTGTACGGCGCGGTCAACGGCTACTCCGCGGCGATGACCCAGGCCGAGGCGGAGGCGCTGGCGGCCGACCCCGCGGTGGCCTACGTCGTCACCGACGGCGAGTTCGCCCGCCTGAACAGCGAGCCCCTGCCGGTGTCCTGCCAGCAGGCGCTGAACCCCGTCGAGGCGCAGTGCGTGCCCGAGGACCTCGACCGCATCGACGGCGAGCTCAGCAGCACCGCCTCCGGGGACGGCACCGGAGCGGTCGGCACGAACATCGCCGTCATCGACACCGGCGTGGACCGCAGCCACCCCGACCTCAACGTCGTGGGCGGCGTCGACTGCTCGACCGGGACGCCGGTGGACTCCCCGTCGGCGTTCTCCGACGTCATCGGGCACGGCACCTTCGTGGCCGGTGTCGCGGCGGCCCGGGACGACGGCCTCGGGGTGGTCGGTGTGGCGCCGGGCGCGCCGGTCTACAGCGTCAAGGTGTTCGACGACGCCACGGGGTCGGCCAGCAACGCCGCGATCGTCTGCGCGGCGGACTGGGTGACGCAGACCCGCCTCGACGACGACCCCGCCAACGACATCGCGGTGGCCAACATGAGCATCGGCGGGCCCGGGGCGGACGACCAGCAGTGCGGTCAGGCCAACCAGGACGTCATGCACACCGCGATCTGCCGGTCGGTCCTGGCCGGGACGTTGTACGTCGCGGCCGCCGGCAACTCCGCCGCCGACCTGGGCGGTGTCGCGCCCGCCACCTACGACGAGGTCCTCACGGTCACGGCGATGAGCGACTACGACGGTCGCCCCGGCGCGCTGGCGGGCCCGCTCTGCTACGGCACCGACCTGGGCTCGGCGGGGGAGCGGGACGACGCCGCGGCGTCCTACAGCAACTTCGCCACCACCGAGCGGGACCGGTTGCACACCGTCGCCGCGCCCGGCACGTGCGCGACCGGCACGCTGCCGGGCAACGTCTACGCCGCGGCCTCGGGCACGAGCTTCAGCGCCCCGCTGGTCTCGGGGGCGGCGGCGCTCTGCATCGACACCGGCCTGTGCCCCCAGGGCGACCCGCGGACCACCGGCGCCCGGATCCAGGCCGACGCCTCCGCCGCCAACACGGCCGACCAGGCCTACGGCTTCGAGGGGGACCCGCTGCGGATGGTGGCCGACCGGTACTACGGCTACCTGGTCCGCGCCGCGGCGTACTGACCGGGCGGGTCAGCGGCCCCACACCGCCGACGGGCTGTTCGAGAGCACCTCTCCCATGGCCTCGGCGAAGCGGTCGACGTCGCCGCTCGTGTTGTAGAAGTGCGGCGAGACGATGACCCGCCCGACCTTGTCCGAGACGTCGACACCCCGCTCCTTCAACCCCGCGACGACGGCCGCGGAGTCGGCGACGTCGACGGTGACGATGCCCGCCCGGGCGTCCCGCGGCGTGAGCGGCGCGACACCGAGCCCGTCCAGGACTGCGGCGACCTGCCCGGCGAGCAGGTCGACCCGCTCGAAGACCCGGGCCCAGCCGAGCTCCTCCAGGTACTCGGTGGTCGCGTCCAGGACGTAGAGCCCGGGCAGGTTCGGCGCCGAGTACTCGAACGACCGGCTCGGCGGCGGGTTGCCGTAGCTGCGGTGGGCGGGGGTCAGCGCCTCGCGGGCCCGGTCGCGGAACACGCCGATCCCGGTCCCGAAGCCCGACAGCAGCCACTTGAAGACGCCGGCGCCGTACACGTCGACGTGCGCGAGGTCGACCGGGCAGGCGCCGAGCGCCTGGATGCCGTCGACGACGAGCAGCGCGCCGACCTCGCGGCAGGCCCGGCCCAGCCGGGTGAGGTCCAGCCGGGTCCCGGTCCAGGGATGCACGTGCGAGACGGCCAGCACGCGGGTCCGTGGGGTGAGCGCGTCGAGCAGCCGTTGCTCGGCTGCGCCGGCTCGCCCGGGTCCACCCGGACGACGGTCGCGCCGGCCGTCTCCGCCCGCGTCCAGGCCAGCACGACGCCGGGGTAGTCGTCGGCCGCGACGACGACCTCGTCCCCGGGCCGCCACTCGACGCTGTTGGCGGCCAGGTTGAGGACCTCGCTGGTGTTGCGGAAGAACCCGACGTCCTCCAGCGGGACGCCGAGCAGTCGCGCGATGCGTTCCTTGGCCCGTGCCGCCGGTCGGTGCCACAGCGCCTGGGCGTCGACGCCGAGGCCGGCGACGTCGACGTAGTACCGGCCCGCGGCCGCCGCCGCGCCCGGCACCGGCAGCCCGACGCCGGCGGACTGCAGGTGCACCCGCCCGTCGGCGTAGGGGAAGTCCGCCCGGATCCGGGCCAGCTCCTCGTCCACGACCACTCCTCGTCCGCTCGGCCGGTGTTCCCCGCCCACGCTGCCGGTACGGCGCGTGGCGGGGAGCCGCGCTCCCACCCCGCGGAAGGCAGGTGTCGCCCCGGCGGCCGCCTCGCCCAGCCTGGGCGGACCCGTCCGGTGCGCATCGGCGCGGCGGAGCGGACTACCCCAGGAGGCAGGCATGCGACAGGAGATCCGGGCGGAGCGGTTGCACCCGCCGATCGGCCACTACACCGACGCGGTCCGCTTCGGCGACCTGCTGTTCCTGTCCGGGTGCGGACCCACGAACGAGCAGCTGGAGGTCGTCGGTGGCGACGACGCCGGGGCCCAGGCCCGGCAGGTGTACGCCAACGTGGCCACGGTGCTGGAGGCCGCGGGGGCGGGTCCGCAGGACGTCCTCTCGGTGACCACCTACCTCACCGACGTCGCGGACGCGGCCGCGGTCGACGCGGCCAAGCGCGAGTTCTTCGGGGAGATCCGCACGGCCAGCGCGACGGTCGTGGCCGCGGAGCTGGTGGTGCCCGGGGCGCGGGTGGAGGTCCAGGCCGTCGCCGGCGTCCCGTCCGGCCGCTGAGCGCCACCGGGGCCGCAGCGGTGGAGGACTGGCTGGCGCGCGTCCGGGCCGACTTCCCGTACCTGCAGGGTCGGGCCTATCTGAACTCCGGCGGAGCCGGGCTGGCCTGGCGTGGTCAGGCGGCGGCTGCCGCGACCTACTACGACGACGTCGCCAGCACCGGCGCGGACGGCCAGCAGACCTGGATGCGCCAGGGGACGCGCACCCGCGAACGGGTGGCGCGCCTGCTGGACGTGCCCGCCGGCGACGTGGGCTTCTTCCGCAACACCAGCGAGGTTCTCAACCTCGTCGCCAACAGCGTGGACTGGCGGCCGGGGGACGAGGCGGTCGTGGCGGCCGACGACTTCCCGTCGGTCGTGTGGCCGTGGGTGCGGGCGGAGGCGGCGGGCGGTCGGGTGGTGCGGGTCGACCCGGGCACCGAGGCGGAGCGGGAGGACCGGCTCCTGGCCGCGCTCACCCCACGCAGCCGGGTGCTGGCCGTCTCCCACGTGCACACCGTGACGGGGACCCGGCTCGACCTGACCCGGTTGGGCCGGGCCTGCCGCGAGGTCGGCGCCCTGCTCGTCGTCGACGGCATCCAGGCGCTCGGTGCCTGCCCGGTCGACCTCTCGCACGTCGACGTGTACGCGTCCGCGGTGTTCAAGTGGCTGCTGTCGGGCTTCGGGACCGGGATCGGCGTGTTCCGCGACCGGGCCCGGGAGCTGCTCACCCCCGCCTACCGGGGCTACCGGAACCCGCCGCCGAGCACGGCGTTCGAGTACGCCGACCCGAACTACCCGGGCCTCTACGTGCTGGACGCGACGCTGGCGTACCTCGAGGACGTCGGCTGGGCGCGGATCCACCATCGGGTGGACGTCCTCGCGCAGCGGGTCGTCGACGCGGTGCGCGGCCTGGAGCTCCCCCTGACGACGCCGCTCGGCGCGCGGGCCGGGATCGTCAGCTTCCGCACCGACGACCCCGCGGCGGTGGTCGGGGAGCTGCGCCGCCGGGGCGTGCACGTCGTGGAGAAGCTGGGTCAGGTGCGCGTCTCGCCGCACTTCTACAACTCCGACGAGGACGTCGACCGCTTCGCCGAGGTCCTGCGCGCGACGCCGGCCGCACGGTAGGTGCTCAGCCCGGTGCCGGAGGGAAGCCCTCGATCCAGGCGCGCACGGTCGCGGTGAACAGCTCGGGCGCCTCGACGTTCCAGCCGTGGCCGACGCCGGGGACCACCCGGCCCGTGGCGCCGGGGACGACCGCGGGGATCAGTTGCACCGCCCGCCTGATGGCGGCCGACTCCCGGCCGCCCGCGAGCACCAGCGTCGGCGTCCGGACCGTGCGGAGCGATCGGGGGAGGCCGTAGCCGGCCACCTCGGTGGTGATCCGGCGGTACGTCCGCGGGTCCATGGCCAGCACGGTGTCGGTGAACGCCCCCTGCACCTCCGGGGGGAGACCGAGGGAGCGTGCCTGCGCCTCGACCAGGCGCCGGTTGCGCAGCTGCCGGGTGGTCAGCCACACCTGCGGCCCGAGCAGCCAGCGGTGCGGCCACGGCTCGGCGGTCACCCCGCTGACGACCGCCCGGTCCACGACGTCGGGGTGGTGTTCCAGCAGCGTCAGGGCGACGTGCCCGCCGAGGGAGAGCCCGACGACGTGGGCGCGGCCCGTCGCCGTCCGCGCCCGGACGAGCGCGGCCACCTGCCCGGCGGCGTCGGCCAGCGAGACCCACGGGACGTCGCGGCTGCGACCGTGCCCGGGCAGGTCCACGGCCAGGCAGAGGTGGTCGGCGAACGCCGGCACCTGCCGCCACCACATCCAGCTGCTCGCGGCGACACCGTGGAGGAACACGATGGCCGGCGCGCCCGGCGAGCCGGTCGCCTCGACACCGAGCGACACGACGGGGCCTCCCGTCAACTCCGCCGGTTGACGACGGCGAAGGCGACCGCCAGCACCGCGACCTGGGTGAACAGCAGCAGCGCGACCACCATCTGCACCGCGGCGCCGAGCCCGATCGCGATGCCCGCGACCCCGGTGAGCGGCAGCGCGAGCAGACCCAGCACGGCGAGGGACCGGGTGAGCACGGCGTCGTCCCGCTCGTCCCCGGTCTGGCTCCAGGCCCGCTCGAAGGTCGTCGCGCGCTCCGGGCGCCGGCCCACCCGCCACGCCACTACCCCGCCGGCGACCATGGCCACCGCTGCGCCCTGGAGGAAGCCCAGGCCCATGTTCCCCGGCGCGTGCTCGCGCAGCAGCAGCCCCGTGGCGACCAGCAGCGCGATGATCGCCAGGACGATGCCGAGGGCGAGCGCCGTCTGCGTGCGGGGGCGTCGGTCAGTCGACATGGAAGATCTCCTCGACGGTGCGGTGGAAGTGGCGGGCGATGGCGATGGCCAGCGGGAGGGAGGGGTCGTAGCGGCCGGTCTCGATCGAGTTGACCGTCTGCCGCGACACCTCCAACGCCTCGGCCAGTTCGCGCTGGGAGAGCCCGGCGGCCAGTCGCAGCTCACGGACGTCGTTCTGCACGGACTCCCCAGGTGGTCAAGCTCGCTTGTCACGACAAGCGTGCTTGACACATACGGGCGGTGTCAAGGGTGCTTGTCCCGCCGGCGGGTCGGGTGGAGGAGACGGGTGTCGTGAGGGACGAGATCGCACTGAGCACGGACGACCTCCGCGCGGTCGCGGGGTTCGCCGCCGAGTGCGCTCAGCAGGTGCTGGCGCTGTTCGAGCGAGACCACCCGGCCGATCCGCGACCCCGCCTGGCCGTCGACGCGGCACGTGCGTTCGCCGGCGGGGGCGAGCGCACGAAGGCGCTGCGGGTCACGGCGCTGGCGGCGCACGCGGCGGCCCGCGAGGCGGTCACCCCGGCCGCGCGGGACGCGGCGCGGGCGGCGGGCCACGCGGCCGCCGCGGCGTACCTGCACCCCTTGGCGCGGGCGACGCAGGTGAAGCACGTCCTCGGAGCGGCGGCGCACGCGGCGCGGGCCGCCGAGCTCGCGGCCGGCGACGACCGCACTGTGGGTGCCGAGGACCTCGAGCGGGCGCGGCGGTGGGCGACCCCGACCGTCGTCGACGTGCTGAAGCGCTACCCGGAGGCGCCGAGGGGCGGTGGTCGCGTCGCCGAGCTGCTCCGCGAGCTGGATACCGCCCTCCGCCGCTGAGGCGGGGGCGCTTCCTGGTCACTTCACGAGCCGGGACTCGCCTCGGCGGAACGACGGCCGGTGCTCGCGCAATCCTCGGACGTGCTGGCGGTCGCCCAACCGGTCCAGGTGGTGAGCCCAGTGGGCAGGCAGGTCGCTCGACATTCAGTAGCTGACCGCGATGCGGCGAGCCACGGCATCAACAGTGATCTCCCCACCGTGCGGCAGTACCAGTCGCGGATCCGTGTGCCCGAAGTCGACGTCCAGCACGACCACGGCGTCGGGTTGTACTCGGCCATGGCGCGCAGCACTGCGTCGTGCTGGTGGTTTGTGTAAGTGCTCTTGGCTGCCGGTTCGGTGGGGGTCTCCAGGGACCACGCCTCTGGATGCGCAGAGTCGGCTAGTCGACGACCGGCCGGAGGGGGAACTCTCGGATGGTGTACCAAGAGTCGGCCGCGTGCGTCCCGGCGATGAGCAGGGCATGGTCCACGCCCGCCCGGATCGGTAGCTGAACACTGACCTCGGCCTCAGCTGTTCGAAGCTGCTGGACGGAGCCGCGTCGTCGTTCGCCCACCTCGCCCACGGTGAGATGTGGCACCACGCCGTCGAAGGCGCCGCCGTACGGCGCGTACTCGGGAAAGGCCTGCCACACGGCTGCGGTGAGGTCTCGGAACGGCTGCTCCGGGTCGGGGGCCAGCCAGAGCACGGCCTCGCCGAACCACTGGCACCGAGCGAACGAGCACTCGAACGCCGGGACGGAGCTCAGCGCGGCACCCAGCCGACCGAGGACTGCAGCATCGACCGCTGTGGGGTGCACGAACGGGTACATCACGGTGACGTGGGCTGGGACTCCCCAAGTCGCGGCTGCGTCCAGAGCGCGCCGATGGTCTGCGACGACGTCCTCAGCAGCGCCGATGGGAACGATGACGGCGGTCTCGGTCGGATCTCTGCTCTGATGCACCAGTCGGACCTCCGCGCATGGCGTCTCCTCGGCTGCCACCCATGCTGCGATCGAGGGGCGGCAAGCGCCAGGGCCGACGGCTCCGGAACAAGGGGCACACCTGGTCGGCATCCGGACCCGCCCGGTCGTCGATGCCGACGAACCCACTGCGCCGGGTCGTCATCTCCGCGGACACCGAGCAGGGCTGGTCCAGGGCCACCGTGTGCTGTGTCCTTCCGCGAGAACCATTGGCGTGGTCTCGCTGACCATCACACGATGGCCCCTTCGCGTGGGCCTCCACGCGAGCGGTGGCCTGGACTTACACCACCAGCGGGGACGTCACCCCACATCCGCGGGCCACGCCCAGCGGTGCTGGCTGCGCTGCTGATCCGCGTCATCGAGCACAGCACTGGGCAGACCTGGCGCAGGCTGTACCAGGAGTTGGACCCGCTGCATCTGATCACCCTCGGTCAGCCCGTCCTCGACTCGCCGCCGTCGTCACGAGGATCCGGGGTCAGGCTGGCGCGATTGTCGTCACCGTTCCCTTGGAGCCGCGATACTTGAGCGCCCCACCCTCCACATAGAGGACGCCGCCGCCACCAGGATTGACCGATGGGGCGGCGATGGCATTCGCGATCGCGATGACGCCCTGGCCGCCGCCGAACTGGTCCCCCGTCCGGAAGCCGACGTTCCCGCCGGCTCCGCCTGCTCCCAGCCTCTGGAACACCATGATGGGATCAAAACTGGAGTTGTCTTCCCTGCGACCGTTGATCTGCAACTCGTCCGACTGCACTGCGATTTCGTACTTCCCCCTCGCTGGGTGAGCGGCATCCGCTGCGCCTGACTCGACGAACTCGATGTCGGGGTTCGGATCGAAGATCTTTATGGAAGCAGCGCCGCCGGAATCGCTCGCTTGATCGATCCGCAGCGCCGGTTGGTTGTACTCCGCGTTCGTCGCTCTCACCTGCAGCACGGCCGATGCCGATGGGAGTTCGCCGTCATCGGACTGTATGAGGACCGTGGCCATGAGTTCCTCCTGTTGTTCACGAGCAGCCTCGGGCGGTCTTCCTTGAGCCCCGGCAGCGTGACGATCACCAGATGACGCCACGTTGCGCCAGGGACGCCTCCATCTCCAGGCGGTGAACCCCGTCGAACGGGGGGCGCCCCGGCCACGGGATGTCGAGCGCCTCACAGCACGCCCACAGGGTGTCGTCGTAGGCGAGGCTCACGCTCTGCAGTCGCGCTGAGCGGCGCGGCAGATCAGAGCGCTCGATCCGGCAGTAGTCGCACTCGAGCCGGCGCAAATCGCCTGCGAGCCGTTTGATCTCCGAGCCCCGAGACCCGGCGCCTGATCGGGTAGCACCATGTTCTCGAGTCCACCACTCGAGCGCCTTGGCGAAGGCGATGAAGGATCCTGCGGGCGCGAACGTGAGGACGGCGTAGAGGAGGAGGTCCATCGGTGAACACCTCCCAGGATGTGTCCTGTACTGAGACAGAGCGCGCCTCGGCCCCGGGAGATACAGCCGACGGCAAGAAATCCGGGTCCGGCCATGGGGTCCTGGCCGCTTCGGAGAGCACCTTCGGCGGATTGGGGTGCCCCCGGTTCGGTTGAGTCGGGTTCTTGGAATCCTTAGACCGCGACGATCTTGTTCTGGGTTTCGAACTCTACGGGTGACAGCCAGCCCAGGGCGCTGTGCCGGCGGTGTCGGTTGTGCCAGATCTCGAGGTACTCGAACATGGCGTTGGCCAGCTCGATGCGGGTGTTCCAGCGCTGGCGGTTGAGCAGTTCGACCTGCATGCGCGACCAGAACGACTCGATCATGGCGTTGTCGAAGCAGTCGGCGATGCTGCCCATCGAGGGCAGCAGGCCGGAGGCTTTCGCCCGGTCGGTAAACGCCCAGGAGCCGAACTGCACGCCGCGGTCGGAGTGGATCACCGCTCCTGACGGTGGAGTGCGGGTGTCGATCGCCATGCCGAGAGCGCTGGTGACCAGCGCGGCGGTCGGTGAGGCGTCGATCGACCACCCGACCACCCGCCGGGAGTAGGTGTCCAGCACCACCGCGCAGTAGACCTTGCCCTCCCGGGTGGGGTGCTCGGTGATGTCGGTGACCCACAGCTGGTTCGGCGCGGACCGGGTGAAGTTCCGCTCGACCAGATCGGCGGAGAGCAGATCCGGCGTCGGGCGTCGCCAGCGCGGTCGCCCGGTGACGCCGCGGATGCCGGCACGGGCCATGAGCAGCTCGACCGTGCCGTGACCGAGGACCAGGCCACGGCCCAGGGTGAGCTCGGCGTGCACCCGCCGGGCGCCGTAGGTGCCCTTGGAAGCGGCGTGCACCGCCAGGATCTGGTCGGTCAGCCAGACGTGACGGATCGCCCGGGCCGACGGCGCTCGGCTCCGTCAGGCGTAGTAGCCCGAGTCGGTCACGTCGAGCACGCGGGTGGCGAGCTGGACGGGTAACCCCTCGCCGGCCATCACCGCGATGGCCTCGAACCGCCTTTTGGGGGCACCACCTTCCCCAGCAGCTCGCTGGCCCGACGATGAACAGCCAGTTCGGCCTCCAACTCGGCGATCCGCCGCTTGGCCGCGGTCAGCTCCGACTTCTCCGCACTGGTCAGCCCCGGCTCGAGGCCCTGGTCGATGCGGTCCTGCCGGCGCCAGCTGTAGATCGACTGGGCGCTGATCCCCAGATCGCGGGCCACGTCGACGATCGGCCTGCCGGCCGCGACCAGATCGAGCACCTTGCGCCGGAACTCCGGCGGATAACCACGCCTGCCCACGAACCCTCCTCCAGGGTTGCGCGGTCAGGATTCCAGCAGCGCGACTCCACGAAGGACGGGGCAGACCAGTTCTCTCGCCGGGGCCTGCCTTGACCCGACCGGGCGCCACCGCTTCCGACGCCGCCTTCACCGACGGACGTCGGCTGCGGCTCCTTCGGTTGCCGTAGACGTGTCCGGTCACCATGAAGAGGCGACCGGATTCGTCCTGATACCTCGTTTCGGACTGCGATCCGGCCCTGGTGCTCCGCAACTGACGTCGTTTGTGTCATGCGGCACCGCGGGTCGGTGGCCCTGGCGATGACGGTGTCCGAGTCCTTGGTCCAGGTGAACGGCCGGCAGCGGCCGTTCCAGGCGGTGTTGAAGCACTCGATGGTGGCGGCGATGAGGTCGGCGACGGTGGGAAAGTTGCCGCGGCGCACCGCCTGGCGGGTGATGATCGAGAGGAACGCCTCGACCAGGTTCCGCCACGAGCCCGAGGTCGGCGTGAGGGCAGCTGCACCCGGGGATGGCGCTCGAGCCAGGCGTGAACCGCCGGATGAGTGTGGGTGACCAGGCGGCCGATCAGGCGTGCAGCCGGCGGCGGGGATGGGCGGCGGCGACCTGCTTGAGGAACGCGCGGAACTCCTGGTGCCGGTGGCTCTCGGTGCACGCCTCGGTCACCTTGCCGGTGGCCACCTCCAACGCGGCGAACAGCGTGGTGGTGCCGGGCCGGACGTAGTCGGAGCTGGCCGCCTCCACATGCCCGGACCGCACCGGCAGGGTTGGGGCGGTCCGCTCCAGCACCTGGATCTGCGGTTTCTCGTCCATGCAACCCGAGCCGACGAGCCGCTGGCTTGGTGATTCGCGGTGGGGCGGGTGGGGCTCGAACCCACGACCCAGGGATTATGAGCACTTGCGGGCTAAGCCCTGTGCCGACCTGCGAGAGCGCAGCTCGCCGAGCAGCGTAGGAGGTCGAATCCCCTGCTGTCTGACGGCCGCTGGAAGGCCCCGCGGGCCGCCGTGATGGTCAGCACCGCCACGCGGTGCCACCACCTTGGCCGCAATCGCGGCGGCGGCGGTGCCAGACCTTGCCTCCGTGTCAGCGGACGAACCGCATCTTGGATCGGATGGCGCGGCGTCGCCCCATGGGTCGTCGAGGACGTCGCGGCCGGCCCCTGGAGTCCTACGAGAAGCGACTGCAGGGACGGCCGGAGTGAACCGACATGGCGGCTCTTGCTCGTGTGGACAGCAACCCCGGTCGCTGGTGAAGATCACCGCCCGGTCGGTCTGACCTCGGCGTCGCGCCGAGCGGCGGCGACTACCCGCTCGGCAGGCAATTCCACCGTCCCAAGGCGACCTTCAGGGGAGGTCGGCAGCGGTGCTGGTCGCAGCTC
This sequence comes from Geodermatophilus sabuli, assembly GCF_900215145.1. Classification (GTDB taxonomy): domain Bacteria; phylum Actinomycetota; class Actinomycetes; order Mycobacteriales; family Geodermatophilaceae; genus Geodermatophilus; species Geodermatophilus sabuli. The sequence goes on from NZ_OBDO01000001.1 coordinate 639,212, forward strand.
GGGGCTTGCCCTCGGCCACATGACGGTCAACATCCGCAAATGCGTGCTGCAGACCCGCCCCCTCGACGAGTCGGTCGCGCTGGGCACGCTGGCCGCGCAGGCGGCGCGCTGCCTCGAGGCCGCGGTGGTCTCTGGCCTAAACGTGCTGGTCGCCGGTAGCACCCAGGTGGGGAAGACGACGTTCCTCATCTAGGCCATGAGACATGTGCTCGCCCCGAGGTCAGGCCACCGACGCCCCCCGGCAGCCGGCGCTGGCGATGTGCTCAGGCAACAAGAGTTGTAGCAACCGCAATCGTCAAGGCGGCGACAGCGGCCATTTGACTGACGGTCGCCCACCTCAGAAGTCTTGCTCGGGCTGGGTCAGAAACTTGTACGAAAGCAAAAGCTTACTGTCGTTCTCTATTTGTAGCCTCAGTGCCTCTCCCGCAGGGATCTCGTGATTCACGGCCCATAGGCCGAGAGTCAGCTCTTCCGCCTGTCGCGCGAGCATCCTCTCTAATTCTGATTTCCCTGTGGTCTGGGGCATCAGGTTTGAAGCTTGCGCCAGAACGACGGCCGCGAAGAAGAAGGCCAGCGCCAAGAGGATCAAGGTCAGCGATACGTTCGACAGGCTTGTCGATCTTCGATCCTCCGGAACGAAGGCAGTGACTACGCCCAGAACGGTAACCAAGCCGCCCGTCGTGGTGACTACGGTACTGGAGCGCCTTTCTATGCTCTCGAGTGCCGCGCGCTCAGCTTCTAGCGAGCGTCGTCGAATCTCAGCGACGGCCTTGAGTACGTCGGCCTCTTCGCCATCATTCATGACCATCCATTCTGTCCGAGTGCACGGTCCTCGCAGACTTCTTGCGTCAGATCCTGATTGCCCTCTGCCGATCGGTGGCGCGCGTGTGGGCCAGTCAGCCCGCTCGAGCATCGCTGCCGTCGTAGGCCGCGGCCATACGCTAACGGCCGGCGTCGGGCAGCTCCTCGCGCACCGCCAGCAGGGTGTCCCCTTCCTCGTCCACGGCCCAGTGGTTTGGCCACGCTCGACATCTGAGCGAGGCGACATGAGTCCCGCACCATCGCGTGCTTCGTCAGCGGGTCACCAGACCAAACCGGATTCCGCCAGTACGCCATATGTACCGAAATCGTGATCAGTGATCGACGGGCTGGCCGGTCGCGGTCCTGCCAGTGGGCGGCGGTGAGCGCCAGCAGTCGCGGTGTCGTGCGGACGGTGGCTCCCCAGGCCCGTAGCCTCGCGCGGTGGCCAGCAGGCGGAGGAACTCCTTCCGGACCCCGGAGTGGGAGGCCTGGGAGCGACGGCTGACAGGCCTGTTCACCATCACGGTTCAGTGGGAGCCGTTGGTCGGCGATCCGCCCATACCCGCCCCGGGCAGTCCACTGGCGGGTGACGACCGCGCTTGGTCCCTGCTGCCCACGAGCACCCTGGCGTGGCTCGGCTTGGTTTCGGCGATTGAACACCTGGCGGCGTGTAGGCGGCTCATGCAGGAGACGCGGACCATGATGCCGTCGCCGTACATGTCCCTCATCCGCCCTGCGCTGATGGGCGGGGCACAGACGCTCTGGGTCCTTCTACCCCCCGTGCGGGCGGAGCGGGTCCGGCGGCAGCTAATCGTCGCCCACGAGGAGTTCCAGGAGTCGCGGCACCTCGCCCGGGAAGCTCTGGAGCCGCCGCTTCGCGAAAAGCTGCCGCCGAAAGCTGTCGAAGCCGCCGAGGGCCAGCTCGCGCGGGCCACGGAGCGACAGAGCAAGACGGCCGCCGAGCTTCAACGCCGAGGCCACAAGATCTCGAAGGTCAACATGACTGACGTTATCAAGGAGGCAGCGGCTCACGTCGCCGCCGACGATCCGTGGTCTTACCAGGCCATCCGGAGCAGCTGGCGCATCGCAAGTGGCGACGCGCACGGGAAGCTGTGGCCAATGCTGCACCGCGCGACTCGGACCCCCAGCGCAACTGAGCCGGGAGTCACCCTTCTTCAGGACGGCTCGAACATCGAGATGGTGGGCATGGTCGCGGGGTCTGCCTACAAGCTCACCAAGGCTGGGATGGACATGTTCCAACAGCGCTGCGCCTCACCACACGTTAACCCGTCCTGACCTTGTTCGGGGGCTGACGCACAACTCCTCGGTACGGCCCGCATTTCGCCGTCTATGCGCCGTGGAAGCCCGGCCTGAGGGGCGTGGACCCACACTTTCCCGCCGGGCCGTAGTCGTCCACCGCCAGGGCGACCACCGTGACCGAAAGCGGTCCCCGATATGCGTGGCGAAACCTGCGTCGCGACCGCCGCTGCCAGGAGGTGATCCTTCGCCTGGCCCAGGTGCACACCGACCACAGCACCCCGTCCTGCAGCGGAGTGCCGTCCATGCTCTCGTCGAAGGACTGCTTGGCCAGAACCGGAGCACTGTCCGCCCTGCGGCGGCCTTCAGCCGGCAATCACAACTCCCATGGCATCCGGCCAGTTTGTCGAGCAGCGCACCGACTCCCTCGAACGACGTGATCGGCTTCAGCCAGGCCATGGTCGGGGACGCTAAGGAACCGGGTCCCGGCCACCCCAGCGGCCAGGACGCAACCAGCCCGGCTGAGTCCTCACTGTGGAGGTGGCGCTCCCCCCGCCTTGAAGGCGGGAAACCGGTCTTCCTTTGGGCCAGCTCCCCTGCAAGATCGCCCTTCGGGCGTCGATACCGTCGTTGGATGACGGCTAGCGCCCCCAACACGACGACGTGTGCCTTCACAGACGTCGAGCCCATCCACCCCGAATACGCCGATCCCGAGGGTGGCTGCCAGCCGATGTCCGTGAGCTCCGTCGTCCTGGCCGCGGACTGCCCGATCGATGGACACATGGATCGCTGCAGCGGGCACCCGACCTGCGTGCCGCATCTCAAGCAATTCCTCGAAGAGGGTCGTGTCGAGCAGGAGATTGTCGACGGGGCGGATTCCTAGCCTGCGACTTGGTCGTCGACACCGAGGGCAGCCCGCGCGTCCGCCAGGCTCCCCGCCCCGAGGGGCCGTTCGGGTTCCGCCGGGCCAGCACGGCGGCAAGCCCATCCATGTCGTGAGCGGCGCTGGTCTAGACATCAGGTCGTAGTGTCGGCGGACGCCGCTTCGGTCGCCTGCCGTGGCCGGGTGTGAAGGTCTCGACTGGGAACTGATCGAGGAGTGGCGCGGGGTGCCCGAGTTCCCCGCCTACGAGGTGAGCGACTACGGGCGCTTGCGGAAGTGGCGGACGGGGCGCGTCATGCGTCCCACGCCGCAATACCGCGGTTCGCACCTCCCCGTGCTGCTGACCCGAGATGGTCAGCGGCACCCCACCTGGCCGTGCCGCCTGGTGCTGGAGGTGTTCGGCAGCCCGTGCCCCTCGTCGTCCCACGAGGCCCTCCACGGAGACGGGGACCGGACGAACAACCACTTGGACAACCTGCGCTGGGCGACGCCGCAGGAACGGTTGTCGGCCGCCGGAATCCGATTCAAGGAGATTCGGCGGGACTGCGCCTGGTGCGGCTACCCGTCCGTGGCCATCGCCTACTGGCGGATCGGCGGGCGATACGGGACCGGGCAGTACGTCGTGCCGAGTTGGTGCCCCAAGTGTGCCGCCGAGTACCAGCGATGCCGTCGCGGCGGGATCAAGCAGCCCCTCAAGCTGCTGAACCGACGATGCCGCTACTGCAACGAGCCGATCCCGCCGGCCAAGCGGTCGGGGACTATCTACTGCGGGCGTTCCTGTAAGGCCAAGGACAATGCGGCCTCAACCAGGACGGACAAGACGAGGGACGAGAGGCTGCAGAGGAAATACGGCATTACTCTAGCGGACTACCGGGCCATGGAGTCGTCCCAGAGCGGTGCGTGCGCCGTCGACCACTGCCACACCACCGGCCGTGTCCGCGGGCTGCTGTGCCACCGATGCAACAAGACCATCGGACTGTTGGACGACGACCCCGCCGTCCTGTTGAAGGCCAGTGCATACCTGAAGAGCGCGGCCTGACCCGCTTCAACCCGCCGTCGTGCTGGCCCAAGTCGCCGCAGGCCACGCCACTGAGCCGCACCGCCTGATGCCCTGCTTGGCAATGAGCCTAAAGCCGTCATCCCTCACTACAAGATGGCCCCTTTACCCTGGATCTGGCCTACTCGGTATTGAAGCGCCTGGGGAGACTTAGACCCAATGGGAGATCCAAGTCGTAATATCCAGGGGCGCTCTGCTTCAGGTGTTCCAACTTCCCAGTCGCCCTGCGAAGCCAATGCTCTCCTGCCCTGTCGGTGAAGGCAAGTTCAATCCCTAAGTGCAAATTCATGCCACCTCCACCGCCGTCCACACTGGTCTCCCAAGTCCCTGGAGGTAGCACGCTCAACACGCTCCGATAGTGTTGCAGGCCAGTCGGTATTTCTTCGCCGGCCCTCCAGCCAGCCCCCTGCACGTGGACCGGAGAGACGACCGCGTTGTATACGGGTTCGTCCGAGTTATTGAGCAACTGGACAGCGTCGCGGCCATCACCCATGTTGGCCGCCACAGCCCAGGCCGAAACCCGCTCGGCTTGTGCCCGAAGGCTTGCAGCAGCTCGTCGCCGTTGATCCGCGATCAATTGTGTCACCAGAACAACGAGGGTCAAAGAGGTTGCTATAGAGCCAACCCACGCGGCGGCATCGCTCACTGGTTCCCCTCACAGGCGTCACGTGACGGCTCTCGACATTCCCACTATCGGCCTACCGCGACCTCGACGAGTACGACAGCTCACTGTGCCCCAACAACTGAACAGACCTGGGGTCAGAGACATGCGTGCTGGCTCCGAGAGTGAGCCCGGTACGTATGGTTGCTTCCTCGTGCGGATACACGCGAAGCACGCCAGTCCTAATGGGTCGCCTGGCGGACCTTACTTTGATCAATCAGTTGATCTACTCTACTGGGCCATCCTCGCCCAAACAGCTCACTCAACATCCTAACGAGGCGTTCGCCTGGGACTAATTCCAGGCGGGAATTTCGTGCGGCGAAGGCGGCGGCTGTCGTGGGTCCCCTGCTAGTAAAACCCCTTGTACCCACGATCAGGCCCTTCTCAATCTTCTCGTCTTCAATGACGCCATACAACGCCCTCACTTCTTCGACACCCACTGGCCTCGACCAGTTCTTGCACTCAATCCGGAGGGAGGTTCGGTGCCCCCTGTCCTCGCGGGTTGCGTCGATATCTCGACCGCCATCCTTTCTGACGGGAGTTAAGCGAGTCTCGTATCTCATTGACCTGTAGAGCTCATCAACCAAATGTTCGAAGCTTCGGCTGTCCAATTGATTGAGAAGTTGCAGGGTCTCCTCCAACGAGGATGGCAGTCCTAGGAAGTACGAACGGATCAGGGCGATGGCGTCCTGGAGGCCACTGAGCCTGCCGTCTGGAAGCTGCTGAGCATGCGCAAGCACGTAGGCGTTGATGACTCGCATAGCGTCAAGAGGCCAGAAGCGGACGAGGTCCAGCACCCATGTGAGGCCCTCCCATGGTGTGGCCGACTGGTCGCCCCGAACTCGCCTATACAGGCGAAGCTCAAACTCAGTGAGTAGCCTCGCCGCTTGGGATAAATGGCCAATCTGGGCACAAGATGGCGATTGTGCCCCAAAGAACCCTGAGGAACCAAAAAGCTTCGTATCAGTCGAAAGATCTCCGGCTCAGGCCGCATGGCCACCGAAGCCAAGTACTCTTCACTTAATCTGTCGCTAGGAAAGCAGTACTCGATGTGCCTGTCGCTCCGCTTCGCGGGCGGCTTCCAAATCTCTCGGAGCCACAAATCGAGATCTTCATTGATCCTGTCGCTATCACATGTCTCTTCAGTCATGGCCTACTGTCGATTGCGAGCAGCGTGATGCATGGCTGCGGCTCGCCGAGTTGGGGATGGCGGGCTACATGGTAGGCCGCCGTCGCCCGCGCATCACCGAGAGTCCTAGGTTGCTCCGCCGTCCTGCTCGGCCATGGCACGGCGGCCTTGACCGAAAGCCAGCGCCGGCGCTCTCGCGTCCCGGGCCACCTCCGGCGGACGACGATCAGCCTGGCGGGTCCGCGCACCCAGACGGCGCGAGTTCCGTGACCTCGTCGTACTGATACTCGGCAGCATCAGCGTCGATCGATCCGCTGCCGGCCGTTCCGAAGTTCACCTGAACGGGCGAGGTGCGCAGCCAGGCCCCACAAGGCTCAAGAGTCCCATGTGTCACGGACTGTAAGGTGTTAATGACGGCGGGTGGCCTCATCAGGTATGAACCCTCCGGACGGCCTCGATCCGAAACTGTCGACGAGCAACAGCCGACCGGGAGATCACGCGCGTGCATGGCTTCGAGGGCAAGGTCCAGTTCGTCTGGCAGGTCGCCGACCTCCTGCGAGGTGACTACAAGCCGGCCGAGTACCGCGGCGTGATCCTGCCGCTGCTCGTGCTGCGCCGGCTGGACGCCGTCCTGGAGGACACCAAGCCGCAGGTGCTGGCCCGCGCGGAGCAACTGAAGCTGATCAAGTCGTTCAATGCCACCTTTGGCTACGACCTGTCCGAACCCGACGGTCTGGAGATCTACGTCGGCCTGCCCAGCCTGCTCTCCGAGAACGAGGACGTGCAGCAGCGCGCCGCGGACAACACCGAGGAACAGTTCGCCCTGACGATCAAGCCCGACGACATCGTCGGGGCCCTGTTCGCCCGACAGGAAGGCTCGCAGCGGCTGCTCAAGGCCATGCTGGAGGACCAGGCCTTCGCCGACGCCGCCCTGCAGGTCATCACCCGCGAGACGTACCGGGCCGCCCGCCGCAAGCACGCCCAGAACGCCGCATGAGCGCACCCACCATCGCCGCGTGGGAACACCGCCTGGCCACCCTTCGGGCCGACTGGGCCACGCTGGATGACCGGCGCGCCCAGGCCGACCGCGCCATGGTCGCCAACTGGACCACGCGGCTCGACTCCATGGCCGGAGAGATGGCCTGGCTTCGCGAGCATGGCGACTGGCTCGGTGGGCCCCGCACGCTCCTGGAGGCCGCGGGCCTGGAGCGCAACGAGCTGGTCTTGACCGCCGGCCTGGCTTGGCTCCTTGATCCGGAAGGGTTTCATCGGCTGGGCGACCGATTGCTCGTTGGCTTCCTCGATCGGCTCGGCGTGGAGAGCACCAGCACGCAGCCTGTGCGAATCGTCCGGGAGGAGCAGCGCAACGACACCCGAGCGGACCTTCTAGTACGGGTTCCCGGCGTCACGATCCTCGTCGAGTCGAAGGTGGGGGCCGGGGAGCAGCATGACCAATGCATCCGGCTGGCCGCCGAGTGGGCCGATGAGCACCCCGTCCTAGTCTTCCTAACCCGCGACGGACGTCCGCCGACAACGGCCGGGGAGGGCGTGTCGGACTGGTGGTGCCTGCGCTGGGCCGACATCGCCGCCGACGTCGAGTTGGCCATCAGTGCCCTGCCCCCCGGGCGTGATCCCGCGCCCGGGGTTCACGACTACCTGACCACCCTGCACCATCACCACGGGGAGAAGCTCGCGTGAGCACCGATGAAAAGACGGCCTTCTACCTTCGCCACCGGGCCCTGATCGAGGAGTGGGCGACCCTGCGCGATGTCGCCCGTTCCTTATTCATCACACAGTTGCGGGGACTCGGCGACCAGATGATCTCCTGGGCTGATTCCCCGGAAGCCGTTTTCGTCGAGGAGGACGGCGCATGGTCCAAGGTGGGGCTGACCAAGCCGGCCTGGAACGAGGCTGGCTGGCGGCTGTCCCTGGTCCTCGCGTGGAGCAAGGGTCAACTGCTCACCCCGGCCAGAATCGAACGCCCTTACGTCGGCATCCACCTCGCATCCGGGTGCATCGGTCGTCGCGCCCGGTCGCAGCTTCTCCGGGAAGAGTGCGCATCGGCGGCGGGCGCCCTCGGTTGGAAGGAGCCCTGGGAGGAGGCCTTCCCCCACTGGTGCTGGGTCGATCAGCCTGCGGACTCGACGACGCTCGAGCCGTGGGTGGACCACTGCCTGATGATCTTCCAGGCCGGCTGGTCTGCCCTGCACGGGGTGCTCGACGAGGTCGTGGACAACTAGTCAAGGATCGCCTCATCGCTCTCATCCGACGTCCAGCTCCACGATCTCGACGCTACGGAGGCTGTCCATGGGGGATCCGAAGCTGTTCCAGCTCGGCCAGGGCAAGGCGGTCGAGCTGAGTGGCACCGCCATGACACTCGAGAAGTCGCTGCAGACGCTGATCGAGCACAACATGGAGACGCTGTTCGGCGTTCGGTGCCTGGCCAGCGAGTACTCCACCGGCAAGAAGCACGGCGGCCGGATGGACTCGCTCGGCATCGACGAGAACGGCAACCCGGTGATCTTCGAGTACAAGCGCGCGGTGAACGAGAACGTCATCACCCAGGGCTTGTTCTACCTGGACTGGCTCATGGACCACCGCGGCGACTTCGAGCTGCTGGTCCTCAAGCAGCTTGGCCCCACGGTTACGGTCGACTGGTCTAACCCGCGGCTGGTCTGCGTCGCGGGCGACTTCACTCGCTACGACGAGCACGCCATCGGGCAGATGAACCGCAGCACCGAGCTGGTCCGGTACCGCAGCTACGACGACCAGCTGCTAGCTCTTGAACTTGTCGCCTCCACCACCGCCAAGGCCACCGCGGCCGGCGAACCGACCATCATGCCGACCTCGACGACGAGCAGCATGCCGAAGACGGTCAGCCAGTTGCACGCGGCCGCCTCGCCGAAACTGAAGGACGCCTACGACGCCCTGGAGCAGTACCTCCTCAACCTCGGCGACGACGTCACCAAGATCGTGAATAAGAATTACTACGCCTTCCGTCGCCTAAAGAACTTCGCCTGTGTCGAGGTACACCCGCAATCCGGGAAGCTGCTCGTCTACGTCAAGGTCAACCCCGACGAGGTTACGCTGGAAGAAAAGTTCTTCCGTGACGTCCGCTCCATCGGACACTTCGGCACCGGGGACCTCGAACTGAGCCTTACCAACACCGCGGACGTGACGCGGGCCCAGCCACTCCTGGACCTGAGCTACGCGGCGAGCTAAGGATTTGTGATGGGGTGGATCGCAAGGTTGCGCATTCGCGATTTAGAGGCGTTCAGTTGGTACGATGACGTCGAGCCGACCTTCCTTTTCTTGTTCACGAGTTCGGATGTCGTCCGGGAGCCGCGAGATCCAGAAGAGCTTGACGACTACCCCGACGCCTATGCAACCGTCCTCGTCGCTACGGCCGGAATACTGGCAGATCGCCTCGACTTCCTTGGCTTAGGCAAGAAAGCCAGCGAGAGGGTTTTCGGGTGCAATCTCGATCAATGGTTAGAGTGGCAGAAGGCACTCCTTCCAGAGATTGGCGAGGAGCTTCTTCAGCCTGAGATCGACGCCCTTGAAGGGTTGGAACTGTCCGGCTGGGTTGACCTGGTGGCGGAGGCGCTTCCAGCCCCCAAGTTGGGAACTGCTCGACGGCGCGGAAGTCCTGTATCACTCGATTCCCTCCTGCGTATTTGGCAAGATGACGATCCGCGCCTCCTGCTGCGAGCGTTAGTCATGGCGCTCGACCCCGCGGACGACGTACGTCTCGACGTCTCCCCAATGCGTGAGGGGAACCATATTGATGCGGCTTTCAACCCGCAGGCTGCGGCAACTGCGTACTTCAGTTACGCGATGGCTAACGGCAGCCCCGCAGTGATCATTACTGAGGGGAGCACTGATGCGCGGATCCTCCACGAGGCCTTAGCCGTTCGCTATCCCCACCTGCAGTCGTTTATCAGGTTTTTTGACTTCGCCGACGGCGCAGAGGGCAGTGCCTCGTCAGGGGTCCGCACGCTCAAGAGCTTTGCTGCCGCCGGCATCAGCAATCGGGTCATACTACTACTGGACAACGACTCTGCGGCCAGAGATGCGAGGCGTGCGCTCAAGTTGACTCTGCCGAAACACTATAAGATAGTGCACTACCCTCACCTCAACTTGGCGGAACACTATCCCACCCTCGGGCCCGCCGGACCAGCGTCAATGGACGTCAATGGACTGGCGGGAAGCATTGAGATGTACCTCGGCACAGATGTGCTTACGGGTGTCGATGGCGAGCTTACGCCGGTTCAATGGCGGTCTTACATAGAAGGGGTGGGCGCGTACCAAGGCGAGCTAATGCACAAGCGGCAACTGCAGCAGCGTTTTCACCAGAAAGTGGAGCTTGCTATGAGCGCCAGCTCCCCACTGCCGGACCAGGATTGGTCCGGCATAGACGCCATCATTGAGACGCTCCGGCTCGCCCTCTCCGAAGATGCACCAGCAGGTGGGTAAGCCACGGTGAGGCCATGGTGGAGGCCGTCTTATACACGTGAAGTTCTCAAGCCTTGGCGCTAGTTGTACCTGGCCAGGACGTTGGTGACAGCGGTCCGGGTTGAACGAAGGAGAACCTCCGAGTGGGGTGTGGCTTGTCGAAGGCCCACATCCGCTCGGAGGTTCCCGTGTCTCACGGTAACGCCCGCACGACCATCCACGGCCGCAAGCTGATCATCGCCCGGCATCGGGCCGGCTGGCGTCAGGCGCACATCGCCGCGGCGATGGGGATCTCCCGCAAGTGCGTGCGGACCTGGATCACCCGCTACGACACCGAGGGCGACGCCGGCCTGGTCGACCGGTCCAGCCGCCCGCGCACCAGCCCGCGGCGCACCGCAGCCGAGGTGGAGGACCGCATCATCGAGCTGCGTCGCCGGGAACGCCGGGGACCGGCCTGGATCGGCGCCGAACTGGGCGTGCCGGCCCGCACCGTCTCCCGGGTGTTGGTTCGCCGTGGGCAGCCCCGGCTGGCCGCCCTGGACCCGATGACCGGGCAGGTGATCCGGTCCTCGAAGGTGACCGCGGTCCGCTACGAGCGAGCCCGCCCCGGCGAGCTGGTGCACATGGACGTCAAGAAGCTGGCCCGCATCCCCGACGGCGGCGGATGGCGCGCGCACGGTCGCGCCGCCGGCAGCACCAGCCGCGACCGGGCCACCAGGGTCGGCTACGACTACGTCCTTCTCTGGTCGACGACCACTTCCGGCTGGCCTACTCCGAGGTCCTCACCGACGAGAAGGGCACCACCTGCGCCGGCTTCCTCGCCCGCGCCGCGGCCTACTTCACCGCACGCGGCATCCCCCGCATCGAGCGGGTGATGACCGACAACGCGTGGGCCTATCAGCACTCCCTCAAGGCCGTGTGCGCCTCGCTCGGCGCCCGGCAGAAGTTCATCAAGCCGCACTGCCCCTGGCAGAACGGCAAGGTCGAACGACTCAACCGCACCCTGGCCACCGAGTGGGCCTACCGCCAGACCTTCACCCGCAACGACGAACGCGCCGCGCTCCTTGCCCCCTGGATCGAGCACTACAACACTCAGCGCCGCCACAGCGCACTCGGCGGCCGCCCTCCGATCAGCCGGCTGGCACCAACCTGATGGCCGGGTACATCTAGGTGGTCACGTCCGAGGTCGCTGGCGGTGGCCGGCATGCCCTGGGCGCGCAGCCACGTCAGCAGGTTCTCGCCGACGGTCAGGTAGCTCTGGATAGTGGACGGCGCGACGTTCCGGGCGCGCAGGTGGGTGCACCAGTCGGGCAGCAGGACGGACAAATCGTCCATCGCGGCGGCGGAGCGGTGGGCGGCGGGCATGCCAGTCCTTGGGACGTCGGATGCTGCGGACATGGGGTGCAACGTCCCCATCCTTCGGCGTAGTCCCTTGCTGGACAAGCTCGGTACGGGACTCAGTCCCTTTGTCTTGCCTGGTGGTGGGGCGGGTGGGGCTCGAACCCACGACCCAGGGATTATGAGTCCCATGCTCTGACCGGCTGAGCTACCGCCCCGACGGGCTCCAGCCTGCCAGACGGTGGCCGGGGCGCGGCGACGGCGTCAGGAGGCGCCGCGGATCGCGTCGATCGCCGTCATGGCCTGCTCGCGCAGCGCGTCGGAGACGGGCGCCGAGCCGGCGACCTCCGCGGCCGCCGCCTGGCCCTCCTCGCTCGCCACGTAGCGGAGGAAGTCCGCGACGAGCTCGGCGGTCGCCGCGTCCTCGTACTCGACGCAGCCGACGTGGTAGCTGACCAGCACGATCGGGTACTGCCCGCTGCCGCTCGTCGTCCGGGCCAGCTCGAGGGCGAAGTCGTACTCGCCGCGGCCCTCCAGGACCGCCGAGTTCTCGACGACGGCCGCGGCAGCCTCCGCCGTCGGCGCGACGAACTCCCCACCCACGCCGATCCGCGCGACGCCCAGGTCCCCGGCCTGTGACAGGTCGGCGTACCCAATCGTGCCCTCGCCGCCGGCCACCGCCGCCACGACGCCGGAGTTGCCCTGGGCGGCCTCCCCGCCCTCGAGCGGCCACTCGCCGTCCGGCTCGTGCGGCCAGGCCGCGCCGCCGGCCGCGGCCAGGTACTCGGTGAAGTTCTCCGTCGTCCCGGACTCGTCGCTGCGGTGCACCGGCGTGATGGTCGTGGGAGGCAGGGCGACCCCCGGGTTGTCGGCGGCGATCGCCGGGTCGTCCCACCTCGGAACGGCCCCCGCGAAGACGGCGGCCAGCGTGGCGGGGGAGAGGGCGAGGTCGTCGACCCCGGGGACGTTGTGGACGACGGCGATCGGGGCGATGTAGTTGGGCAGCTCGAACACCCCCGCCTCCCCGCAGCGCCGCGCGGCCTCGGCCAGCTCGTCGTCGTCCAGAGGCGCGTCGGAGCCTGCGAAGTCGATGCCGCCGGCGAGGAACTGCTCCCGCCCGCCGCCGGAGCCCACGGGGTCGTAGTCGACGGTCACGCCCGGCTGGACGACGGTGTAGCCGGCGGTCCAGCCCTGCATCGCCGCCTGCTGGCTGCTGGCGCCCGCTCCCACCAGGGAGCCGGACAGGTCACTGCCCGGGGCGCCGTCCCCGCCGCGCTCGTTGGGCGGCACGTACGTGGCGACGAACACCACGACGCCGGCCACCGCCACCGCGCCGATCCCGGCCGCCACCCTCCTCTGGACAGACACGGGCGCCTTCCGCTGCGGGCCCGGCGCTCGCCGCCGGGCGTCCGGCCCGACCCTAGGCGGTGGCCCCGGGCGTGGCGGCCCCGGCGTGGCGGACAGGAGTGGGCGAAGTCTCACCCCGGGTCCGGAGCGCGGGCGCGGGGGAGGGCAGGCGGCACCCGTTGCGCGGGAACGAGGAGGCAGGGCGGCGTCCGTGCAGGTCAGGTCCGGTGGACGGCGGTGCCCGGATGGCCGGACAAGATCACCTCTCCGGGGTCAGATGATGACACGCCGTAGCGGATAGTCACTCCTTCAGGCAAGAAGGCGCGCAGGGTGTGTTACTCGATCGTGACCGGTGGGGTGCACTCGTAGTAGCTTTCGCGTCGGCCTCGCCGGGCTCCGCTCCTCGACACACGAGGGCACCGGTCAGGCCCCGCTGAACCGCCGACGCCCCTCCGGGGGACGAGGCGGACCGGGGACCCACCGTTCCACTGGGGTGAGTCCTGCCTGCGTTGGGGGCGCAGGCGGGTAGGGCGCCGTCCGGCCCGAACCCGTCAGCTAACTCGGTAGGCGGTCGCGAGGATGGGAGAACAGTCGCCTTGGCGACCCTGCACCACCTGAAGACCCTGCCTGCCCGCGTGGGGCCGGTCCGCCGGTTCCTGGGGGTCCCGCGCCGGGCCGTCGTCGTCGCCGCCGTGGTCGGCGGCCTGCTCGCGGGTACCCCCGCCGCGTTCGCCGCACCCGCCGTCGCCGGCAGCTCCGAGCAGGGGCAGCTGGCCGCCGAGGTCGCCCGCATCGAGCAGCTGCTGACCGCCGCCGAGGAGCAGCTCCAGCGGATGACCGTGGAGGCCGAGGCCGCCGCGGACGCCGCCCTGGTCGCCCGTGCGGAGCTCGCCACCGCCCAGGCCGAGGCCGACGCCACCGCCGCCGAGCTGGCCACCGCCCAGGCCGACGTCGCCACCGCCGAGGACGACGTGGCCACGCTCGGTCGCGAGGCCTACATGGGCGCCGACAACCGCTACGGGGACGTCGAGCTCCTCCTCGACGCGCAGAGCCCCACCGAGCTCCTGCAGCGAGCCGCGACCATGGACCGCCTCGGGGACCAGCGCGCCGCGCGGCTGACCGAGTTCCTGGCCGTCGAGCAGCGGGTCCAGGAGGCCGACCAGGCCGCCCGCGCCGCCGTCACCCGTCTCGACGAGGCCGCTCGCGTCGCCGCCGAGGCCGAGGCCGCCGCCAACGCCCACCTCGTCGCGGCGCAGGCCGAGTACGACGCCGTCGCCGCCGAGAAGGCCGCGCTGGACGAGCAGTACCGCGCCGCCGGCGAGCGGCTGCTCGCCTCCCAGGGGGCCGCCGACCCGGCCGCCGCCTTCACCGCGCGGCTCGACGCCCGCGCCCAGGGGACCACCGGCATGCCGGCCGCCGGCCGGCTCACCTCCTGCTACGGGGCGCGCTGGGGCACGATGCACCAGGGCATCGACATCGCCGCCCCGATCGGCACGCCGATCTCCGTGCCTGAGGACGGCGTCGTGCTGCAGGCCGGCCCGGCCAGCGGCTTCGGCCAGGCCGTGTACGTCCAGCACGGCGACGGGCAGATCACGCTCTACGGCCACGTGAACCGGTTCTTCGTGACCGCCGGCCAGGTGGTGACCGCCGGCCAGCAGATCGCCGAGGTCGGCAACCGCGGCCAGTCCACCGGGCCGCACCTGCACTTCGAGGTGCACCAGGGTGGGCTCTACGCCAACCGGGTCAACCCGATGCCGTGGCTGGCGCAGCACGGCATCAGCCTCGGTGGCGGTTGCTGAGCTGAGCGTCGTCCGGCCCGCGGCCGCCGGGGCGACCCGGGCGGCCGCGGGCCGTCGCGCGTTCAGCGGCGGCCGCGCAGCCGGCCCAGCAGTCCGCCCACCCCGCCGAGGGTCTGCGCGGCCAGTTGCAGGATCGGCCCACCTGGGATGCCCGGCGCCACCTGCACGACCGGCGCCAGCGCCAGCAGCCCGCCGAGCTCGTGGACCTTCAGGCGCCGCCGGGCCAGGGCGGCCACCGGGTTGACCCGCCCCGAGGCCGCCTCCAGCAGCAGGTCGGCCGGGGCCTCGACGGCCGTGCCCGCGGGCGCCCCGGGCGGAGCCGGTCGCACGGTCCAGCCGTCCGGGTCGGCGGCGAACGTCCAGCCGCCCTCGGGCGTGGTCAGGGTGGCGCCGCCGGTGATGCCGACGGAGGCGGACAGCGCGCCGGTGACGTCGGCCAGGGCCGCGAGGCCGGCCTGCAGGACCGGGCGTGGCACCGGCGGGGCCCCGGCGTCGGTCAGGTCGAGGCCGTGCACGGCCAGCTCGTACGCCTGCCCCAGGACCACGCTGAGCAGTGGCAGCGTGCCCACGACCGCGACGGCCGGCGCGGTGTCGAGGCCGGCCGGCTCGTCGACCAGGTAGCGGGCCGTGGCGTCACGGTTGCGCCGCAGGGCGGCGAGCACCTCCGCGCGCGTCGCGTCGCGATGGGCGGCGGTGACGCGCGCGTTGGTCGCGTCGACCTGCGGCGGTGTGCCGGCGCCCCCGGCCCGGGCGGACGCGATGAGGTCCGCGAGCGCCGTGTGGTCGTCCCAGCAGCCGAGGTGGACGCAGATCTCCTGGACCCGCCACCCGGGCAGGCGGGAGGGCCGGCCGAGGTCCACGGCGTCGGCCTGGTCGAGGAAGGCGTCCCACGCCGGCAGCACCAGCCCGGCCACCACGTCGCGTCCGGCGTCGGCCATCCCCTGGGAGCGCACCATGGAGCGGCCGGTACCCGGCCGGTCCGGCGGGATGCGCTGCGACCGCTTGTCCGGCGAGGCGCTCCCGAGCAGCCTGGGGGCATGACTCGCACCGGCACGACGCGCGGCACGGTGATCCGCTGGGACGATGCCCGTCACGGCGGGCTCGTCGAGGCCCCCGACCTGCCCGGCGACTGCTGGGTCGACGCGTCGGTCGTCCACGGCCCGCACGGCGGCACGCTCCGCGCCGGCCAGGTGGTGGACGTCGACTGGACCGAGCCGGGGGCCGAGGGCGCGGCCTGCCGCGCCACGAGGGTCGTCCCGCGGGAGGACCTGCAGGCGACCCTGGGTGGGTGACTCCCGGGTGTCGTACCGGCGGCCACGAGGCGTTGACCACTACGGTCCGTGATGACCGGCCCGGGCAGGTGGCAGACGCCGTACCCGGGCCACGCAGGCCTTGCGCAGCGCCGGGCTGGAGGCGTAGCGGCGACCCAGGGCACGGTGGACGGGTGCGCCGTCACCGTGGTATGGCCGCTGACCAGCGCGTAGTGGCCACTCCCGTGACCATCCGTCACATGTGACTCATCCGCCCCTTCCGCACTGGCGCGATGGGGTGACCATCGTGCAAACTGTTCCCAGGACCCCTGGTCCACGACCGCCGAACACAGCCTGTCACCGAATCGATCGTCCGTTGGGGAAGACGAGACCGATCGAGTCGATGGAGGTACCCCGTGCAGCGACGGTCTACCCAGGGTGTCGTCTTCGTGCACGCGTGCCCGAAGGCGCTCTGCCAGCACGTCGAGTGGGCGCTCGAACGCGTCGTCGGCGCGCCGGTCTCCCTGTCGTGGGCCGACCAGCCCGCGGCACACGGTTCTTACCGTGCCGAGGTCGCCTGGACGGGCGCTCCCGGGACGGGGGCGAAGCTGGTCGCTGCGCTGCGCGCGTGGCCGATGCTCCGCTTCGAGGTGACCGAGGAAGCCAGCTACGGCAACGACGGCGAGCGCATGTCGTACGTGCCGGGTCACGGGGTGTACCGCGCGCCGACGAGCGCGAACGGCGATCTCGTCGTCACCGAGCAGCAGCTGCGTCACCTCGCGGCCAGCGCCACCTCCATCGAGGCCTTCCGGCACGGGGTCGACGAGCTGCTCGGCGCCGCCTGGGACGCCGACCTCGAGGTCTACCGGCACGCCGGCGACGGCAGCCCCGTCACCTGGCTGCACCAGGTTGTGTGACCGTGGCGGCCCTGTCCCGAGCGTGCGAGGGGTGGGGAGGACGGGTTCCTTCATCACGATCCGACTACGACGGGCCGGTGCTCCCCGCGTACCCGTCGTAGGCTGAGGCCGGTCGTCCGGACGTCGTCGGGGAAGCGGCGTCCGGGCGACCACGAGCTCCACGTCAGGGCCCGGCACCCTCGAGGGTGCCGGGCCCTGACGCGTGGCTACAGCGGGATGTTGCCGTGGGCGCCACGGCCGGGCCGCGCGGCCGCGAGCGCGGCGATCAGCCGGCGTCGCGTCCGTGACGGCTCGACGACCTCGTCCACGACGCCGATCTGCAGCGCCCGGTTCACCCCGCCGGCGATCCGCTCGTGCTCAGCGGCCAGGTGCGCGTGCAGCGCCTCCCGCTCACCGGGCGGGGCGGCCGCCAGCTTCTTCCGGTGCAGGATGCCGACGGCGGCCTTGGCGCCCATGACCGCGACCTCCGCGCCCGGCCAGGCGAAGACCGCCGTCGCCCCCAGTGACCGGGCGTTCATCGCGATGTAGGCGCCGCCGTAGGACTTGCGGGTCACCAGCGTCACCCGCGGCACGACCGCCTCGGCGAAGGCGTGCAGGAGCTTGGCGCCGCGCCGCACCACGCCGTCCCACTCCTGGCCCACGCCGGGCAGGTAACCGGGGACGTCGACCAGGACCACCAGGGGGACGCCGAACGCGTCGCACATGCGGACGAACCGGGCCGCCTTCTCGGCCGACGCGGAGTCCAGGCAGCCGCCCAGGCGCAGCGGGTTGTTGGCCACCACGCCCACCGTGCGCCCGGCGAGCCGGCCCAGCGTGGTGACGATGTTCGGCGCCCAGCGCGGGTGCAGCTCCAGGCCCGGCCCGTCGAGGACGGCGGCCACGAGCGGCTTCACGTCGTAGGCCCGGTTCGGCTTCTCCGGCAGCAGGGCGCGCAGGTCGACGTCGGGCTCGCCCTCGGCGGGGGCGAGCGTGCCCTGCGCCGCCAGCAGGGAGACCGCGTCGCGCGCGGTGTCCAGCGCGGCCTGCTCGGTCTCGGTGACCACGTGCACGACACCGCTGCGCCGGCCATGGGTGTCCGGCCCGCCGAGGCGCTCCATGTCGACGTCCTCGCCGGTGACCGAGCGGACGACGTCGGGACCGGTCACGAACACCCGGCCGGCCGGACCCATGACCACCAGGTCGGTGAGGGCGGGGCCGTACGCGGCGCCACCCGCGGCCGGGCCGAGGACGACGGAGATCTGCGGCACCCGTCCCGACGCCCGCACCATCGCCTCGAACACCTCCCCGACGGCGTGCAGCGCGGTGACGCCCTCCGCCAGCCGGGCGCCGCCGGAGTGCCAGATGCCCACGACGGGCACCCGCTCGCGCAGTGCGGCGTCGATCGCGTCGACGATGTGCCGGCAGCCGTCCAGGCCCATCGCGCCGCCCATGACCGTGGCGTCGGTGCAGTAGGCGACCGCCGGGCTGCCGGCCACCGTGCCGCGGGCAGCCAGGACGCCGGAGGTGTCGGGGGGCACCAGCAGTGACATGGAGTCCGCGTCGAAGAACCGCCGGAGGCGGTCGGCCGGGTCACGCGGGTCCGGGGCGGTGGGGACGGGAGCGGCGGACAGGACGGTCACGGGGCCTCCAGGGCCTCGGGCGCGGGGCGGTTCGGCCGGACCTGGGCAGCCGCCATCGCTGCGCCGGCCCACGGGGGAGGGCCGGCCCAGGCGGTGGGCGGGACTGCTCAGGCGGTCGTGAACACCAGCGCGATGTTGTGGCCGCCGAAGCCGAAGGAGTCGTTGACCGCGGCGGAGAACTGGGTACGCCGCGCCTCGCGGCGGACGATGTCGAGGGCTTGGACGGCGGGGTCGTCGTCCGGGTCGTCGAGGTTGGCCGTCGCCGGCACGACCTGCTCGCGCAGGGCGAGGATCGTGAAGACCGACTCCAGGGCGCCGGCGGCGCCGAGCAGGTGCCCGGTCTGGCTCTTGGTGGCCGTCACCAGGACGTGGTCGCCGATCGTGTTGCGGATCGCCGCAGCCTCGGCGGTGTCACCGACCGGCGTGGAGGTGGCGTGCGCGTTGACGTGCCCGATGTCGGCCGGCGTGAGGCCGGCGTCGCGGATCGCCGCGGCGATCGCCCGGCCGGCGCCCTCGCCCTCGGGGTGCGGGGCGACCAGGTCGTAGCCGTCGGCGGTGCCGCCCGCCCCGGCCAGCCGGGCGTGGATCGTGGCACCGCGCGCTCTCGCCGCGTCGGCCCGCTCCAGGACCAGGGCGGCAGCGCCCTCGCCCAGCACGAACCCGTCGCGGGCCTTGTCGAACGGGCGGGAGGCCCGCTCGGGCTCGTCGTTGCGGGTGCTCATCGCGCGCATGGCGGCGAACCCGGCCATCGGCAGCGGGTGCACGCAGGCCTCGGCGCCGCCCACCAGGACGACGTCGGCGCGGTCGAAGCGGAGCAGGTCCAGGCCCCACCGGATCGCCTCGGCTCCGGAAGCGCAGGCGCTCACCGGCGCGTGCACGCCGCCCTTGGCGCCCACGGCCAGCCCGACGGCCGCGGCGGGGCCGTTGGGCATGAGCATCGGGATGGTGAAGGGGGAGACCCGCTTGGGGCCCTTCTCCTCCAGCACGTCGTCCTGGCCGAGCAGGGTCAGCGCCCCGCCGATACCCGTGCCGAAGACGACGGCGACCCGCTCCGGGGCCACGCCGGCGTCCGCGGCACCGGAGCTGCGCCACGCCTCCTCGGCGGCCACCACGGCCACCTGCTGGCTGCGGTCGAGCCGGCGGGCGCGGACGCGGTCCAGGCCGGTGGCCGGGTCGGCCACCAGCCGGGCGACGAGCTGGGCCGGGAACTCCTTGATCCAGTCGTCGGTGATCCGGCTGACCCCCGACCGCCCGGCCAGCAGTGCGTCCCACGTGCTGGCGACGTCGCCGCCGAGCGGCGTGGTGGCACCGAGTCCGGTGACGACGACGTCGCCGACTGACGTGCTCATGACGGGTTCCCTCCTGGGGCGTGCGGCCGGGGGCCGGGGCAGCCGGGTGGCTCAGCCCTGGTTCTTCTGGATGAAGCTGATCGCGTCGCCGACGGTCTTGATGTTGCCGAGCTCGTCGTCGGGGATGGCGACGCCGAACTTGTCCTCCACCGCGGTGGCGATCTCGACCATCGACAAGGAGTCGACGTCGAGGTCCTCCGTGAACGACTTCTCGGGGGTGGCGTCGGCAGGTGCGACGCCGGCAACCTCCTCCAGGATCTCGGCCAGACCGGTCTGGATGTCCTCGCTCACGCGGGGTCCTCTCTCTCGGATGGGGCGGGGGGACCCGCCGTGGTACCCGGGGGTCCCGGGGGTTCGTGGTTCCTGCTCATCGCAGCACGGTCAGGGCAGGACGACGACCTGACCGGCGAACGTCAGGCCCGCGCCGTACCCGAGCAGCAACGCGGTGTCGCCGCTCTTGGCCTCGCCGCTCTCCAGCAGCGCCGACAGGGCCAGCGGGACCGACGCCGAGGAGGTGTTCCCCGATCGCACGACGTCCCGGGCGATGACCGTGCGCTCGGGCAGGCGGAGCCGCTTGGCCATCAACTCGATGATCCGCAGGTTGGCCTGGTGCGGGGCGAAGACGTCGATGTCGTCGGGGCCGACGCCGGCCCGGCGCATCGCCTCGGCGAGGGTCTCGGTGAGCCGGGTGGTGGCCCAGCGGTACACGGCCTGACCGGCCATGCTCATCACCTTCTCACCGTCGGGGATGGCGATGGCGGTCGACTGGTCGCCGTCGCTGCCCCAGACCACCGGCCCGACGCCGGGGCTGTCGGAGGGGGAGAGTACGGCCGCCCCGGCTCCGTCGGCGAAGATCACCGCGGTCGACCGGTCCCTGAGGTCGGTGTAGTCGGTCAGCCGCTCGCCGCCGATCACCAGTGCGTTGCGGGCCGACCCGGCGCGGATGGCGTCGGCGGCCGCGCTCAACGCGTAGCACCACCCGGCGCACCCGGCGTTCACGTCGAACGCGCCGGGCCGGGGGATCCCCAGCCGGTGCGCGATCTGCGGGGCCAGACCCGGGATGGAGCTCGGCGGGCTGGCGGTCGCCAGCAGCACCAGGTCGACCTCGGCGGCGTCCAGGCCGCTGGCCGCGAGGGCCTTGCCGCCGGCGGCCACGCTCATCTCGGCCAGCGTCTCGTCCGGCTCCGCCCACCGCCGCTCGGCGATGCCGACCCGGGCCTGGATCCACTCGTCGTTGGTGTCCATCACCTGGGCGAGCTCGTCGTTGGTCACCCGGCGGCGGGGGCGGTAGCTCCCGAGACCGAGGATGCGCGCGCCGGGCGCGCCCGCGGGCAACTGCAGCGCGGTCATTCCGCCACCTCCGGGTAGAGCCGAGCAATGGGGTCCCCTGCGTCGACCATGTCGCCGTTCTGCACGAGCCACTCGGCGAGTACCCCGTCGTAGCCCGCTGAGACGTTGACGTCGTCGCGACGGCTGCGGATCCAGCCCAGCGGGGTGCCGGCCGGCAGGCGCGTGCCCTCGGCCACGTCCGCCGGGCTGACCGTGCCGCGCGCCGGGGAGACGACGACCCGCCAGTCGGGCAGGTGCTCGGCCTCGGCCCGGCTGCGTTCGGCGGCGATGAGCTCGCGCGCGCGGTCGAGGTCGGCCGGGCTGCTGACGGCGAGGATCTCGACGTCGGCGCCCTTCCACTGCCGCTTGGCCAGGCCGGCCAGCGCCCCGGCCGGTGGCAGCTCGATGGCGGCGGTGACGCCGAGCTCGCGCATGGTCGCCAGGCACGCGTCGAAGCGGACCGGGCTGGTGACCTGGCTGACCAGCCGGGCGAGCGCCTCGGCGCCGGAGGTGACCGCGGCGCCGTCGGCGTTGGACAGCAGCAGCCGGCTCGGGTCGGCCGGCCGCAGGCCGCCGACGAGGCCCCCCAGCTCGGCGCGCGCGGAGGCCATGTACTCGGTGTGGAAGGCGCCGGCCACCGACAGCGGCATGATCCGCGCCTTCGCCGGCGGGGCGGCCTTCAGCGCGGCCAGCCCGTCGAGCGGGCCGGCGGCCACGACCTGGCCACCGCCGTTCATGTTGGCCGCCACCAGGCCGTGCTCGGCGAGCGACGCGGCGACCTCGTCGGGGTCGCCGCCGAGGACGGCGGACATCCCGGTCGGGGTCTGCGCGCACGCGGCGGCCATGGCCCGCCCGCGGACGGCGGTCAGCGCGATCGCCGCCTCGACGCTGAGCACACCGGCGAGGGCCGCCGCGGTCAGCTCACCGACGCTGTGCCCGGTGATGACGACGTCCCGGCCGGCCTGCGGCGTGTGCGCCACGGGGCCCGGCAGGCCGCCGAGCTCACGGGCGATGAACAGACTCATCGCGACGACCAGCGGCTGCGTCACCGCGGTGTCCTTGATCGCCTCGGCGTCGCCGGTCGTGCCCAGCTCGAGGAGGTCGGCGCCGGCGATGGCGCCGGCCCAGCGGAAGAAGGACTCAGCGCCCGGCAGCTCCAGCCAGTCGCTCAGCATCCCGGGTTTCTGCGCACCCTGTCCGGGGGCGAGGACGGCCAGCACCTCCTCACCGTGTCAGAGTTCGCGGCGTCGCGTGGTGGGGAGCGGCACGAAAGCACACCGGTGCTTTTTGGAGGGTTCCTACAACGGATGCGCGTTTCCGGGCGCGTTCGTCGAGTGTCGGTGGTGGGAACCACACTGATCCGGTGTCCCCGTGCGGCGTCAGTGCCAGAGGGAGCGGTCCGCGTCGAGGGCGGCCAGGGCGAGGGCGACCTGCAGCGTCCAGCCGCCGCGCGCGTCGGTCGCGGACAACCCGGTGAGGTCCGTCGCCCGCTTGAGGCGGTACCGGACGGTGTTGGGGTGCACGAACAGCGCACGCGCGCTGGCCTCCAGGTTGCCGCCGCTGGCCAGCACCGCACGGACCGTCTCCAGCACCTCGCCGCCGGCCCCCTGCAGCGGCAGCGCGACCCGCTCCTGGAGGGTGGCCCGCGCGACGGGGTCGCCGTCCAGGGCGCGCTCGGGCAGCAGCGCGTCGGCCGGCACCGGGCGAGGGGCGCCGGGCCACGCGGCGGCGGCCCGCAGGCCGGCCAGCGCCGCGGCCGCGGAGTCGCCGGCCCGGCTCAGCGAATCGACGACCGGGCCCATCACGACCGGGCCGGGCCCGAACTCGTCGCTCACCCGCTCGGCCACCGCCTCCAGTCGGTCCGCCCCGCCCAGCACGACGACCAGCTGGTCGGCGTGCACCCCGACGAGCACCTCGCTGCGCAGCTGCCGGGCCGCGCGGCGGGTGGCGCCGTGCGCGTCACCCGCCGCCGGGGCCGACCCCACGAGCACCGTGACCGGGCTCATCGCCGCCCAGCCCAGCGCCGAGGCCCGGCCGGACAGCTCCTCGGTCCGCTCGCCGCGGACCAGGGCGTCGACGACCAGGGCCTCCAGGCGGGCGTCCCAGGCGCCGCGGCTCTCGGCGAAGGTGGCGTAGACGTGCGCGGTGGCGAAGGCGACCTCGCGGCTGAACTGCAGGACGGCCAGCCGCAGCGCGTCGGCGTCCCCCGGCTCGGCCACGGACTCCACGAAGTCGTCCATGACCTCGACGGTCACCTTGATCAGGTCGACCGTGTGCTTGAGCGGCACCACCCGGGCCAGCTCCCGGGGCGCGGCGCCGAAGACCTCACCGGTCAGCCGGGGCGGCCGGGTCGGCGTCCGGCACCACTCCACCAGCGAGGCGATGCCCGCCTGGGCCACGAGCATCACCCAGGAGCGCTGGTCGGCGGGCATGGTGCGGAACCAGGGCAGGACGTCGTCCATGCGGGCGACCGCGCGGGTGGCCAGGGAACCGGAGGCGCGCTCGAGACGCCGCAGCGTGGCGGCGGACGGCGGGCGGGAGCTCCCCCTGTCGGACACGACCCCCACCATGTCACGCACCGGTGACGGGACCGGCGTCGTCCTCGGCCCGGAGGTCGGGGAGAGTGGGGCGGTGCACGGGCTCCGGCGGGACGGGACGGTGGCGCCGCGCCGGCGCGTCCTGGCCGCGGCCGGCGCCGGGCTCGGGGTGTTCGGGCTGCTGGGCGCCGGTGTGCTGGTGGGCTTCGCACCGCAGGTCCGGCTCGACGAGGCGGTGAGCCACGCCCTGTACGCCGGGGACGACCGCTCGGCCGCTCTCGACCTGCTGTTGGAGGTGCTCACCACGCCGGGTGTCGTGTGGTTCCGGGTGCTGGTGTCCCTGCCGGTGCTGTTCTGGCTGGGCGCGCGCCGGGCCTGGTGGACGGCGGCGTGGGTGGTGATCGCGAACGTCGGCGTCAGCCCGCTCACCGTCGGGCTCAAGGAGCTGGTCGGCCGGGTGCGGCCGGCGTTCGAGAACGGCGGGGCGAGCTACGAGGGGCTGAGCTTCCCCAGCGGGCACTCCTCGGGGATCGCGACGGCGGTGACCATCGCCCTCGTCCTGGCCTGGCCGCGCCTGGCGCCGGGGTGGCGCCGGCCGGCGCTCGCCGCAGGCCTCGCGCTCGCCGTCCTGGTCGGCCTGACCAGGATGTGGCTGGGCGTGCACTTCCTGTCCGACGTCGTCGGCGGCCTGGCGCTGGGGACGGCGTGGACGCTGGCGCTGGCGTTGCTCGTCGACGCGCTGCCCGGTGGCCGGGCCGCGCTGCCACCCCGGGAGGAACCGTGAGCGGATTGCGGTCGGAGGTCCTGCTGGAGCCGGACGACGGCTCGCTCGGCCCGCTGCTGCGGATGGCCGACGACCACCTCGACCCCGGGTGCGGCTACGGCCGGCACCCGCACCGGGCGGTCGACGTCGTCGCGGTCGTCCTCGACGGGTCGCTGCGTCACGGCTGGGGGAGCGGCGCGCTCATGGCCGCCGGGGACGTGGCCGTCCTGCGGGCCGGCACCGGCCTCGAGCACGACGAGGTCGCCGGCGACGGCGGGGCACGGGTGCTGCAGGCCCACCTGCGCAGCGCCCGGCCCGACGCCGATCCGGGCCACGAGGTGCACCGCAACGCGGACGGCTGGGTGGACCTCCGCCGCTCCGACGCGCGGCTCTGGATCGAGACGGTGGACGGCGGGACCTCGACGACCGTGCCACCCGGCCTGCTCGTTTTGGCCGGCCCTGACGGCACCCGCGTCGAGCGGCAGGACGGCGAACGGGTGACCGGCCCGGTGACCGCCGTGGTGTGGCAGCTGGACGCCGGCCGTCCGTCCTGGGCAGAGTCATGAGCATGGAACCGGCCTCCTCGCAGGGGCCCGCCGCGAGCTCGCGAGCGGTGGGGGGCGAGGGGGTCCTTTCTCTGCTCGCCGCGGCGCGGGCCGACGCCGACCGGACCGTGGACCTGCGCCGCCGGCTGCACCGCCACCCCGAGGTCGGGCTGCACCTGCCCCGCACCCAGGCCACCGTGCTGGAGGAGCTGGCCGCGCTGCCGGTCGAGGTGACCGTCGGGACGTCGACCAGCTCGGTCGTCGGCGTCCTGCGCGGTGCCCGCCCGGGCCCCACCTACCTGCTGCGGGCCGACATGGACGCCCTGCCGGTGCACGAGGACACCGGGCTGCCGTTCGCCTCGGAGGTCCCTGGGGCCATGCACGCCTGCGGGCACGACCTGCACGTGGCGATGCTGCTCGGCGCCGCCCGGCTGCTCGCCGAGCGCCGCGACGCGCTCGCCGGCCAGGTCGTGCTCATGCTGCAGCCGGGGGAGGAGGGCTTCCACGGCGCGCGGTACATGCTCGAGGAGGGCCTGCTCGACGCCGTCCCGGAGGCGCCGGTCAGCGGCGCGTTCGCGCTGCACGTCTTCTCCACCCAGCCCAGCGGGGTGGTCAGCGTGCGGCCGGGGCCCATGATGGCCGCCGCGGACCACTGGATGGTGACCGTGCAGGGCCGCGGCGGGCACGCCTCGATGCCGCATGCGGCGGCCGACCCCGTCCCGGTCGCCGCGGAGATCGTGCTGGCGCTGCAGTCGATGGTGACCCGCCGGGCGCCGGTCTTCGACCCGGCGGTCCTCACCGTCGCGCACCTCACCGCGGGGTCCACCGACAACGTCATCCCCGACTCGGCGTTCATGGAGGGCACGATCCGCACCCTGTCCGCCGAGCGGCGGGCCGACATGGTCGGAGGAGTGCGCCGGGTGGCCACCCACGTGGCCGCGGCGCACGGGCTGCAGGTCGAGTTCGAGCACCGCGAGGGCTACCCGGTGACCGTCAACGACGCCGGCGTGGCCGAGACGGTGCGGGCCACGGCGGCGGCGCTGCTCGGGTCCGAGCGCAGCGTCCTCGCGCGCGAACCGCTCATGGGCGCGGAGGACTTCGCCTACGTGCTCCAGCACGTGCCCGGCGCCATGGCGTTCCTGGGTGCCTGTCCGCCCGGGTCGGACCCGGCGACCGTCGCCGGCAACCACTCCAACCTCGTCGTCTTCGACGAGGCGGTGCTGCCCGACGGCGTCGCCCTCCACGCCGCGATGGCGCTGGGCGCCCTCGCCTGAACGCGGAACGGCCCGCCTCCCGGCGAGGGGAGACGGGCCGTTCTGTCAGGCCCCTCTGCAGGGTCCCGCCGCGAGCCTGCGAGTGGTGGGTGCAGAGGGGGCCGCTCTCAGGTGGCCGGGCTGGGGTCCGACCGCTCTTCCGCCGGCGCGGCCTGCACGTCGCGGACCTGGTACTTCTCCACGGCCTGCCGGACGACGTCCCGGTCGACCTCGCCGCGCTGGGCCAGCGAGGCCAGGGTGCGGACGACGACCGTCTCGGCGTCGACGTGGAAGTGCCGGCGCAGCGCCGGACGGGTGTCGGACAGGCCGAACCCGTCGGTGCCCAGGGTGGCCATACCGCCCGGGACGTAGGGCGCGATCAGGTCCGGCACCGCCCGCATCCAGTCCGACACCGCCACGACCGGCCCGGGCGCGTCCTGCAGCCGCTGCGTGACGTAGGGGACCTGCGGGTCCTCCTCGGGGTGCAGCAGGTTGTGCTCCTCGGCCGTCTCGGCCTGCCGGCGCAACTCGGTCCAGGAGGTCACCGACCACACGTCGGCCGAGACGCCCCAGTCGTTCGCCAGCAGCTCCTGCGCACGCAGCGCCCACGGCACCGCCACGCCCGAGGCCAGGACCTGCGCCTTCGGCCCGTCCCCCGCGCCGGGGGCGTACAGGTACATGCCGGCCAGCACGCCCTGGACGTCGAGGCCCTCCGGTTCGGCCGGCTGCTTGTACGGCTCGTTGTAGACCGTCAGGTAGTACATGACGTCGGGGGACCGGTGCCCGCCCAGCGGCGCGCCCGGGTCCTCGCCGTACATGCGCTGCAGCGCGTCCTTGGTGATGTGGCCGACCTCGAAGGAGAACGCGGGGTCGTAGGACACCACGGCCGGGTTGGTCGCCGCGAGCAGCAGGGAGTGACCGTCCTCGTGCTGCAGGCCCTCGCCGTTGAGCGTCGTCCGGCCCGCGGTGGCACCGAGGACGAAGCCGCGGGTCAGCTGGTCGGCGGCCGCCCAGAACCCGTCGCCGGTCCGCTGGAACCCGAACATCGAGTAGAAGATGTAGATCGGGATCATCGGCTCGCCGTGGGTGGCGTACGAGGTGCCGACGGCGGTGAACGACGCCGTGGAGCCGGCCTCGTTGATGCCCTCGTGCAGGATCACGCCCTGCTCGGACTCCTTGTAGGCGAGCATCAGCTCGCGGTCCACCGAGGTGTAGCGCTGCCCCGCCGGGTTGTAGATCTTGTGCGACGAGAACAGGGAGTCCAGGCCGAACGTGCGGGCCTCGTCCGGGATGATCGGGACGAAGCGCGGGCCGAGCTCGGAGTCCTTGAGCAGCTCCTTGAGCAGGCGGACGAACGCCATCGTCGTCGCCACCTCCTGCTTGCCCGAGCCACGCCTGAGGACGTCGAAGGCCTTGTCCTCGGGCGTCTTGAGCGTCTTGAACTCCGACCGCCGCCGCGGTACCGCTCCGCCGAGCGCGCGGCGCCGCTCGAGCATGTACTGCATCTCGTCGGAGTCCGGGTCGGGCCGGTAGTACGGCGGCAGCGTCTTGTCCAGCTGCTCGTCGGGGATGGGCAGGTAGAGCCGGTCGCGGAAGGCGGCGAGGTCCTCGGCGGTCAGCTTCTTCATCTGGTGGGTGGAGTTGCGACCCTCGAAGTGGCTGCCCAGCGTCCAGCCCTTGATGGTCTTGGCGAGGATGACCGTGGGCTGGCCCTTGTGCTCCACCGCGGCCTTGAACGCCGCGTAGACCTTGCGGTAGTCGTGCCCGCCGCGGGAGAGGTCCCAGACCTCCTTGTCGCTCATGTTCTCCACGAGCTTGCGGGTGCGCGGGTCACGGCCGAAGAAGTGCTCGCGCACGTAGGCGCCGTCCTCGGCCTTGTAGGTCTGGTAGTCGCCGTCGGGCGTCTGGTTCATCAGGTTGACCAGCGCGCCGTCGCGGTCGGCGGCCAGCAGCGGGTCCCACTCGCGGCCCCAGATCACCTTGACGACGTTCCAGCCGGCGCCGCGGAAGAACGACTCCAGCTCCTGGATGACCTTGCCGTTGCCGCGCACCGGACCGTCGAGCCGCTGCAGGTTGCAGTTGATGACGAAGGTGAGGTTGTCCAGCTCCTCGCGCGCGGCCAGGCCGATGACCCCCAGGGACTCCGGCTCGTCCATCTCGCCGTCGCCGAGGAAGGCCCACACGTGCTGGTCGGAGGTGTCCTTGATGCCGCGGGAGTGCAGGTACCGGTTGAACCGCGCCTGGTAGATCGCGTTCATCGGCCCCAGCCCCATGGAGACGGACGGGAACTCCCAGAAGTCCGGCATGAGCCGCGGGTGCGGGTAGCTCGACAGCCCGCCACCGGGGTGGCTGACCTCCTGGCGGAAGCCGTCCATCTGCTGCTCGGACAGCCGGCCCTCGAGGAAGGCGCGGGCGTAGATGCCGGGGGAGGCGTGCCCCTGGAACCAGATCTGGTCGCCGCCGCCGGGGTGGTCCTTGCCCCGGAAGAAGTGGTTGAACCCGACCTCGTACAGCGAGGCCGACGAGGCGTAGGAGGAGATGTGGCCGCCGACGGCGATCCCCGGGCGCTGGGCGCGGTGGACCATGATCGCGGCGTTCCACCGGATGTAGGCGCGGATCCGCCGCTCGACGTGCTCGTCGCCGGGGAACCACGGCTCACGCTCGGGCGTGATGGTGTTGATGTAGTCGGTGCTGCGCAGGGAGGGCACGCCGACCTGCTGCTCCCGGCTGCGTTCCAGCATGCGGAGCATCAGGTAGCGGGCCCGGCCGCGGCCGGCGTGCTCGACGACGCCGTCCAGCGATTCCAGCCACTCCTGTGTCTCCTCGGGGTCGATGTCGACCAGCTGGCTGGGGAGCCCGTCGGTGATGACCGCGCGGGTCTTGCCTGCATCGCGGGCGGGGTCCCCGTCCGACTGCTGCGGTGCGCTCATGCACCCATCGTCCCCCGCGGCCCCGGTCGCCGTCACGCGGCAGCTCACATGTCGGGACGGCGCGGTGGCACGGCGCCGCTCCGTGAGCGCTTGCACGTGACCAGGCATGCCCTACGCTTCCGCCAACGCCGACCGGTACCGCCGGCCGGACGGGGCCTCGACACCCGAGGCGCGGGGACCGGTGCGGACGGAAGGGGTGACATGACCAGGCTGCGGGGAGCGTTCCCGCTGGTCGTGTCCCGCCCCGGCGGCGTCCACCCCTCCTGCCGCGCGCCCGGCACGGGCGGCTGTCGCCCGTGAGTCCTCGCCCAGCAGCCCACCGCCGGACGGGGCACGATCGTGCCCACCGGTCAGCAGCATCGGAACCCATGGAGGAACAGCAGGGATGAGCGTCGACTCGGGCAGCGCCAGCATGGCGGCCCGGCTGGGCATCAAGCCGGGCATGGTCGTGCAGGAGCTCGGCTGGGACGAGGACGCCGACGAGGACCTGCGCGACTCGATCGTCGAGGTCTCCGGCGGGGAGATGGTCGACGAGGACACCGACGAGGTGGCCGACGTCGTGGTCCTGTGGTGGCGGGAGGACGACGGCGACCTGTTCGACGCCCTGACCGACGCGATCACCTCCCTGGCCGACGACGGTGTCGTGTGGCTGCTGGTCCCGAAGTCGGGTCGGCCCGGCCACGTCGAGCCCGGGGACGTCACCGAGGTGGCACCCACCGCCGGCCTGTCCCAGACCAGCAGCATCTCCGCGGCCAAGGACTGGTCGGGCATCCGGCTGGTCACCCCGAAGACCGCGCGCAGCCGGCGCTGACGACGTCGAAGGACCTCGTCCCTCTCACCCTCGCGAGCTCGAGGTGAGCCTCCGGACGGGGCCGGCGCCGGGGCCCTGCGAGGGGGCCGTTCCAGCCCGTCACCGCGTGCGGCACGATCGGTCCATGACGCTCTCCGTCGGTGACACCGCGCCCGAGTTCAGCCTCCCCGACCAGGACAAGCAGGTCGTGTCCCTGAGCGACCTGCGGGGCACCCCGGTCCTGCTGGTCTTCTACCCGTTCGCCTTCTCCGGGATCTGCACCGGCGAGCTGTGCCAACTGCGCGACGAGCTGGCCACCTACACCGACGCCGGCGTGCGGGTCCTCGCCGTCAGCACCGACCCGGTGTTCAGCCTCAAGGCGTTCAAGGCGCAGGAGAACCTGGACTTCCCGCTGCTGTCGGACTTCTGGCCACACGGCGAGGTGGCCCAGGCCTACGGGGTGTTCAACGAGAAGGCGGGCATGGCCGTCCGCGGCACCTTCCTCGTCGCCACCGACGGCACGATCGCCTTCGCCGAGGTCAACGCCCCCGGTGACGCCCGCGAGCAGTCCGGCTGGAAGGACGCGGTCGCGAAGCTGGCGGCCTGATAAGGGGCCCGCTCCAGGGCATTCCCTCGCACGCTCGGGGGCGCCCTGGAGCGGGCCGTACGCCCCGGTACGTACCCTGGGCGCGCGGGGCGCGTAGCTCAGCGGAAGAGCTCTCGCCTTACAAGCGAGCGGTCGCCGGTTCGATCCCGGCCGCGCCCACCCAGGCCCCGACCTCGGAAGCCCTGCGAAGCACCTCGCGCCTGCCGCCACAGGAGCGCCCGTTCCGCCGAGCATGCACGCACGGCCCACATCACGGGCCTGCCGCAGAGCCTGCGGGGACCCGTGACACGACGCCGGTCTGCCCACCCGACCCGGTGGTCGAGCAGTCGGCGACGCCGCTGTACGTCACGGATGCCGACAAGAGGCGCAATCCGGTTCACGTCGCGACCGGCAGGCAACGATCAGGCCGACCTCCTCGGTGGTCGAGGGCCGACCACGAGCCCATTGACACGGATGGCCCGACCCGAGAACCATCCCACCGCGTCGCTCAGCGGACAATCAGACTTCCCCGAGCCGAACGGAGCGGTGACGATGGCTGATCTCGTCCGCTGGAAGCCCGTCAGTTCGACCGGGATGTCGTCAGTCCGCGGCGGTGTACGAGCGGCCGACATCCACCACGACGTCGCACTGTTCGAGGGGCTCACGCTCACCAGTCCTCGGGATGTCTCGCTCCCCGAACCGGGCGACACGAGGAACGGGTCCGCACGGAGCGGCGGATCCCACCTCGAGGTCGGTGCGGGTGGGAAGCGGCGGCGGGATGGCCGAGCAGCCATCGTCCACACGATCCTGATCGTCCTCGTGGTCTGCCTGTCATTCCCTCTGTCAGGACCCACCCCAGCTGCTGCCGCAACCGGCTCCACCATCTCGGGGCTCGATGCCCACGACGGGATGGTCACGCAGGTGGGAGGCGTCTACTACCTGTACGGCACGCGGTACGAGTGTGGATTCGAATGGGGCACCGACGGTACGCCCTTCTGCGGTTTCGGTGTGTGGAGTTCGACGGACAAGGTGGACTGGACATTTCAGCGGTTGCTGTTCGATCCCGGTTCGACGAACACGTACGACGCCGAGTCGTGGCAGGTGACGTGTGGTTCGGGAGGGGCAGGGTGTTTCAACCCCCGAATGGTCCAGCGGGGTTCGGACGGGGTCTGGATCCTGTGGTTCAATGCGCCTGCTGACTGGAACAGGACGCGCGCCAATGCGTATTACGCAATGGGGTGTGCGGGTCCTGCCGGTCCGTGCGGTCCGGGTGCCGGTCAGTTCGGCTCCCTCCACAAGCCGAATCTCTCCATCTGTCATGACAATGGTGACTTCTCGATCGTGGACTTCGCAGGCGCGGCCTACATCGCCTGCACGATGGCCGACCAGACCCTGAACATCGAACAGCTGGACCAGTGGTGGACCAACGGCATCAACGTGGGTCAGCGGAGGATGGCGGGGCTGACCGCCGTCGAGTCACCCGCGATCGTGGCGAGAGGGTCGGTTCTGTTCATGACCTTCTCGGATCCCAACTGCGGTTATTGTTCGGGTACGGGTACGAGCTATGTGCGGAGCACCACCGGCATCCTCGGGAACTGGGGCGCCAGGGGTCAGATCAGCGCCACGAGCTGCGGGGGACAGCCGAGGGCGATCAGCTTCATCGACGGGGAACCGTATGAGTGGATCGACATCTGGTACGACCAGCCGAACGAGACCGATGCCCCCATTCGGCAGGAGCCCGTCCAGCTCGACGCGAACGGTGACCTCCGCGCGCTGAGCTGTTGACGGTCGGTCGTCACGTCCACGAGATCCGTCGCCCCGTCGGTGCGGGCGGGGTGATCGCCCCTCGACCTCAGGCCGCGGCGACCGTACGGGGCGCCGTGGCGGGCACGTCGGGCCGGGGGAACGCCGGGCGGAGCACCAGCGGCGGCCGGAACGGCGCCCACGTGCCCTCGGGCTGCGCCAGCCGGTCGGCGACCGCCCACAGGGCCGCGGGATGGTGGCCGAGCCCCAGGTGGCTGGCCAGGACGGCGATGTTCTCGCACCGCTCGCCGGGGGTGTCCAGGCAGGTCCGCCAGTGCACGATCCCGTCGAGGTGGGAGTAGATCGACGTCGCGGGCACGGGGAGCGGCGCCCGGTCGCGCTCCAGCGGCAGCTCGCGGTGCTCGACGTGCAGGTGGCTGTACCGGTCGAACACCCGGGAGGCGTGGCTCTGGCTGTGCCGGGTCAGCCGGAAGGGGCTGCCCAGGGTGACCACCTGGCGCACCGAGTCCGGCGTCCGGCGGGCGAGGTCGCGGGCGAAGATCCCGCCCAGGCTCCACCCCACGAGGCTGACCGGCCGCCCGTACCGGTCGCTGAGGTCGTCGATGCGGTCGCGCATGCCCTGCACGCACCGCGCGGTCGGGCCGACGTTGCGGCCCAGACGCCAGCCGTGGACGCGGTAGCCCAGCCGGCGCAGCACCGAGCGCAGCACCCGGGTGGAGGCGTCGTCGGCCAGCAGGCCGGGGAGCACCAGCACCGGGTGCCCGTCGCCCTGCGGGAGCCGCGGCACCAGCGCCGGGCGGGCAGCCAGGTAGAGCCCGAGGTCGGCGGCCGCGCGGCCGGGCTCGGTCAGGTACAGCGGGATGGCCGGGCCATCGCCCCACAGTCGTGCCACGTCGTCCTCCTCGCCGGCCGACCGGTGCCGGTCAGCCCTCCGCCGGTACCACCGGGGGACGCCTCCGACACCCGGATGGTCCCACCGGGACTCATCGGCAGTATCGGTGTGGTGTGTGACACAACGCGCCGCGTCCCGCCGCGCCGGTCCCGGGAGGGCGTGGAACGGTACGGGGGTGGACGACACGGCCGCCCCGGGGCGCAGCCTGACCGCGGACCTGGACGGTCCGGTGCACTACGTCGACTTCGGCGGCAACGACGCCGGGCCGACCCTCGTCCTCGTCCACGGGCTGGGCGGCTCCCACCTCAACTGGGACCTGTTCGCACCGCTGCTCACGCCGCACGCGCGGGTGTACGCGCTCGACCTGCCCGGCTTCGGCCGCAGCGAGCCGGGCGGCCGGACGACGCGGGTGCGCGACAACGTGGCCGTGCTCGACCGCTTCGTCCGCGACGTGACCGGCGGGCCGGTGGTGCTGGTCGGCAACTCCATGGGCGGCATGATCTCGGTGCTCGAGGCCGACCGGGCACCGGCGCGGGTGAGCGGTCTGGTCCTCGTCGACCCCGCCGTCCCCGGGCCGCGGAGCCGGCTCGACGCGGCGGTGGCCAGGGACTTCGCCATCTACGCCCTGCCGGGGGTGGGGGAACGCCACCTGGCCGCGCGGCACCGCCGCCGCGGTGCACGGGGCACGGTCACCGACATGCTGCAACTGTGCGGTGTCGACCCCGCCCGGGTGCCGCCGCGGCTGATCGACCGCTCCGAGGCCCTCATCGAGGAGCGGCAGGACGTCGCCGGCATGGACCGCGCCTTCCTGACGGCGGCCCGGTCGCTGCTGCTGCTCCTGGCCGATCCGCGGCTCATGCGCCGGGCGATGGCCGGGATCGCGGTCCCCGTGCTGCTCGTGCACGGCGACCGCGACCGGCTGGTGCCGGTGTCCGCGGCGCGCGACGCCGCACGCCGGCACCCGGAGTGGACGTACGTGGAGCTGGCCGACGTCGGCCACGTGCCGCAGCTGCAGTGCCCCGAACGGCTGGCCGGCCACCTCCTCGACTGGCTGCCCGCCGTTACCGGCACCGCCTGAGCCCGGTTCAGCGCAGGGTCGCCCGCAGGGCCTCCAGCCCGGTCCAGCGCGGCCGCCAGCCGAGCAGCTCCTTGGCCCGCGAGGTGTCCATGATCGCCGGCCGGCTCACCGCCTCCACCCACTCGGCGACCGGCGGCAGGAACGGCAGCCGGGACACGGCGCGGGCGGCGAGCTGGGCGGGCGCCGCCGGCAACGGCACGGGCAGCGCGCCGAGCTCGCGGGCGACGTCGACGGTGGTGAGCACGCCGTCGCCGGCGATGTTGTAGGCGGCGGGCGGGCCGGCCCCGACGACGCACAGCTGCAGCGCGCGGCCCACGTCCTCCTCGTGGACGAACTGGAGCGGCAGCTCGGGGACGAGCACGGGCAGGGGCAGCGGCAACCGGCGGGGCCGGCCGAACAGCCGGCGACCCAGCGGGGCCAGCGGGCCGGGCAGCAGGTCCTTCGCGCCGGCGGCGTGCGGGCCGAGCACCACCGGCGGACGCAGCAGGTACAGCGCCAGGCCGGGCGCGGTGGCCGCCTCGGCCTCCAGCAGGTGCTCGAGCTCGGCCTTCTCCCGGGCGTAGAACAGCCGGGCGGCGGGCCGCACCGGCCAGTCCTCGCTGATCCGCTCGGGGTTGTCCGCGTGCCAGCCGTAGGCGGCGACGGACGAGGCGTGGACGAACCGGCGGGCACCGGCCTCGGCCGCGGCCCGGAAGACGGTGAGCGTGCCGTCGACGTTGATCGCGCGGGCGGTGTGCCGCGGTGCGTTGCCGGTGACGAGGAACGCGAGGTGCACGACGACGTCGGCCCCGGCCAGGGCCGTGCGCATCGCGGCGGGGTCCCGGACGTCGGCGCGGCGGTACTCCATCTTCGTCCAGCCGTACTCGGCCGGGTCGAACGGCCGCCGGGCGATGCCGACGACCCGGCGCACCCGGTCGTCGGCCTGCAGCAGGGGCAGCAGCCCCGCCCCGAAGGTGCCGGTCGGGCCGGTGACGGCGACGGTCAGATCGGTCTCGGGATCGGCCACGGCCGTCGGCTACCCCGGGACCGGCGGGGGTGAACCGTTCAGCCGCCGGCCGAGGTGGAGGCCGCGTCGTGGGCCGCGGCGACCAGCTCGTCGACCCCGGCGCGGATGCCCCGGGCGAGGACGTCGACGTCGGGGAAGGCGTCGAAGTCCGCGTTGATGCCGTAGGTCATCGTCTGCAGGTACGAGAAGATCCCGATCGCGACGCGCATGCCGCCGGCGATCGGGACGTAGGCGTGCGCCGAGCACATCCGCCGGCCCAGCACGTAGAGCGGCACGCGCGGGCCGGGCACGTTGGTGGTGACGGTCTGGCCGAGCACCTGACCGGTCGCCAGGGCCGCGCGCACGCCCAGGGAGAGCAGCGTGGGCGCCACGAAGTCGCCCATCGCGATGATCGAGCGGGCGTCGACGGCGGCGAGGGTCCGCTTGTGGTCGTCCATCTGCCGGCGCACCGAGGCCAGCCGCGCCACCGGGTCGGGCTCGCCGACCGGCAGGTCGACGAAGACGGCGGAGATCCGGTTGTCCAGGGTGTTGCGCTCGCCTGGCTGGCGCACCGACACCGGCACCATCGAGCGCACGACCAGTTCCGGCCGCAGGTCGCCGCGCCGTTCCAGCAGGTCGCGGAAGCCGCGGGTGATGCCGGCGAGGACGACGTCGTTGACGGTGCCACCCAGGGCCGCACGGACGCCCTTGAGCTCGGCCAGCTGCGCCTCGGTCCACGCCCAGCGCCGGTGCGGGCCGATCGGGCCGTTGAGCGACCGGGCGGCGGGGCCGGCGAGCTGCCGGGCGGCCGCGGGGATGCCGGCGGCGAGCTGCCAGCTGGTCCGCACCGCGTCCTTGGACGCCCGCCTCAGGCTGCCGGCGCCGGGCAGCCGGGGGAGCTGGCGCAGCGGGTGCGTGACGGCGTCCTGCACGGCGCCGGCGATGACCGAGACGCTCGACGGGGTGCGCTGCGGCGTCCAGTCCTGGGGCTCGGGGTGGGTGGCGTCGGGGGTCAGGTCGAAGACCAGCTGCATGAGATCGGTGCCGGCGACGCCGTCGACCATGCAGTGGTGGACCTTGGAGATCAGGGCCCAGCGGCCGTTCTCCAGCCCCTCGACCAGGTAGAGCTCCCACAGCGGCTTGGCGAGGTCCAGGCGCTGCCCGAGGATGCGGCCGGCGAGGTTGCGCAGCTGCTCGTCGCCGCCCGGGCTCGGCACCGCCGTGTGCCGGACGTGGTACAGGATCTGGAAGTGCGGGTCGTCGACCCAGACGGGCCGGCCGAGCTGCAACGGGACCTGCCGCACGCGCTGCCGGTAGCGGGGCACCAGCGGCAGCTTGGCCAGCAGCAGCCGGACGACGTCGCCGTACGAGGGGACCGGCCCCTCGAACACCGACACCGACCCGACGTGCAGCGGGGTGTTCTCGCTCTCCGCGTAGTAGAAGCCGGCATCGGTCGGGCTCAAGCGGTCCACGGTCAGCACCCCGCCTCTCGTCGTCCTCGCTGGGGCTGCAAGCCGACCACGTGCCGCCGGTCGCGTCCACCGGGACGGCGCAGGTCATCCCCCCGCGGGGCGAGGGCGGCCGGGGGCGGCGTCGCGGACCAGCCGGCGGGCGGCGTCCACCTCACGGGCCACCGGCGCCAGCACCCCCTCGGCGTGGATCTCGGCGTCGTCGGGCGGCCGGTGGGCCTCGATGTCGGCCTCCAGCTCGCGGATGGCACGGCGGAGCACGGCGACCTGCGCGAGGTCCGGCGCCGGCTCGCCCTGGCGGGTGGCGATGACCGCCTCGGTCACGGCGTCCGACGTCCGTTCCAGCTGCACGATGACCGGCCAGAACGCGGCGGCGCGGGTGCTCACCGGCGGGGGCTCGGCCAGCCGCCGCTGCAGCTGGGTCTGCAGCTCGGTCAGCGCCCGGTAGTTGCGTCGGCGGGCGCGGCGCCGCTCCACCGGGCCGCCGGTGAACGCCGCGTCCACGAAGGCGTCGAGGGCCAGCGCGGCGTCGCGCAGCGCCTCGTCCAGCGGCGCGCGCCAGGTCTGCGGCCACAGCAGATAGCCGAAGACGAGCACGATCGCGCAGCCGATGAGGGTGTCCACGAGGCGGGCGCCGACCAGCCCCGGATCGCTCGGCAGCGCCAGGTCGAGCAGCAGGATGATCACCGGCGTCTGGAAGACCGAGAACAGGCCGAAGTTCGCCGCCCGCGCCCACGGCAGGACGGCGGCCGCCGCGGCCATCGCGACCAGCACCCAGCCGTTGCGGGGCAGGACGATCAGGAGCGCCGAACCCAGCAGCACCCCGAGCAGGGTGCCCGCGCCGCGCTGCACGGCCCGGCCGAACACCGACCCGTAGTCCGGCTTGAGCACGATCGCCACGGTCAACAGCACCCAGTACGGGCGCTGGATCGGCAGGTACTGGCGGGCGACCTCGGCGATCGTCATGCACAGCGCCAGGCGCAGGGCGAAGTCGCGGCTGTCCGGGCTGGCCAGCGTGCGGTCGACGAGCTCGCGCAGCCGGGTGCGGAGGTCGACCTCCTGGCGCGGGGCGGCGGCGCCGGCCCGCTCCTCGGGGTCGCCGACGACGTTCCACACCAGCCGGACGCCGTGCCGCACCGCGCGGCGGGTCGGCAACCCGTCCTCCAGGGCCGGTGGGCGCTCGGCCGGCAGCTCCCGGGCGCCGTTCAGCGCCGCGGCCAGCGCATGGACGGCGGTGACGTCCTGCGGGTCGGCGGGCACCGCGGCGCGGGCCGCGGCCACCGCGCCCTCCACCAGCGGCGCGGCCGCGTTGAGCACCCCGGCCAGCTCGGAGAGCTCGCGGGTGCGGCCCGAGGAGTGGCCGCGGCTGCGGATCACCCGGTCGTA
The DNA here is from genome assembly GCF_900215145.1 of Geodermatophilus sabuli. Classification (GTDB taxonomy): domain Bacteria; phylum Actinomycetota; class Actinomycetes; order Mycobacteriales; family Geodermatophilaceae; genus Geodermatophilus; species Geodermatophilus sabuli. Next base: position 677,381 of record NZ_OBDO01000001.1, read on the forward strand.
GGCGGCGTTCAGAGCCGTGGTGAGGTCGCGCCGGGCGTCGTCCGAGCGAGCCGTGCCGCTGGCCGTGAGCAGCTCACCGATCCGGGTGAAGACGGCAGCGACGGCGGTGCGGTCGGGGTCGAGCACCTCGGTGCGGGCCTGGACCAGCGAGGTCAGCGTCGCCCAGGCGGCCCCGGCGAGGAAGAAGCCGATCTCCTGCGCCGTGGACAGGGCCGTGACCAGGCCGGAGGAGAGCGCGGTGTACACGAGCAGCTGGAGCCCGCCCAGGGACAGTGCCGCGTTGATGCCGCTCACCATCGCCGCCACGACCGACAGCAGGGCGATGACGACGACCGGCTGCCACCCGCCACCCGTGGCGTACTGGCCGGCCAGCAGGCCCACGGTGGCGAAGCCGACCGCCGCGACGATGCGGCGCAGCCGGTCCCGCAGCGGCCCCGCCTGGGGCGCGAGGGTCGCGACGAGCGCACCCATGGTGCCGAAGACGCCGGCGCTCAGCGCGGGTCCGGGCTGCACGCCGCCGCCCACGACGACGGCCAGGGCCAACGGGGCGGGGACGGAGACGGCGAACCGGACGACGTCGCGCCACGGCACCGGAGGGCGCTTGGTCCGCACCAGCTCCTCGAGCCACGCCGGCGCCCGGGGCCCCCTCTCCGCCACGGTCGCCGAGCTTTCCACCCGCGTCGGTCACCTGCCGGGCTCGCCACTCGGGCGGGCCGGGCCCGGGAGCGACGTCCGTGCCGCGTCCGCTGCTCACCTACAGTCCGGCCGTGACCGTGACGCTGGGGGAGGTCGTGGCCGCCCTGGAGGCCCGCTACGACCCTGTGCTCGCCGAGGACTGGGACGCCGTCGGCCTCGTGTGCGGCGACCCGGACGAGCCGGTGCAGCGGGTGCTGTTCGCCGTCGACCCGGTCTCGGCGGTCGTCGACGAGGTGGTCGGGACCGGGGCGCAGCTGCTGGTCACCCACCACCCGCTGTTCCTGACGCCCGTCCACGGCGTGCCGGCCGGGGACCCGAAGGGGCGCCTCGTGCACCGGCTGGTGCGGGCCGGTGCCGGGCTGTTCGTCGCGCACACCAACGCCGACCGCGCACCCGACTCCGGCGTCAACGACGCCCTGGCCGCCGCCCTCGGCCTCCGCGGCACCACGCCGCTCCAGCCGGCCGCCACCGACCCGCGCGCCGGACTGGGCCGCATCGGCCGGCTGCCCGAGGCGCTGACCCTGCAGCAGTTCGCCGACCTCGTCGCCACCGCGCTGCCCGACGCGGTCGGCGGCGTCCGGGCCGCAGGAGACCCGGGACGCCGGATCGAGACCGTCGCCGTCTGCGGCGGCAGCGGCGGCTCGCTGCTCCCGACCGCGGCGGCCGCCGGCGCCGACGTCCTGCTGACCAGCGACCTCCGGCACCACCCCGTCTCCGAGTCCCAGGAGGTGCCCGGTCCGGCCGTCTGCGACGTCGCCCACTTCGCGTCCGAGTGGCCCTGGCTGCCCGTGGCCGCCGACGTCCTGCGCCGTGACCTGGGCGGGCGCGTGGAGGTCGCGGTCTCGCACCGGCGCACCGACCCGTGGACGTGCAGCGCCGGGGGAGCCGCCGCCGGCGCGGGTAGGTTGAGTGGGTGAAGGCCGACCACTTCGACCAGCAGAAGCTGCTGGCCCTGGCCGCCGAGGACGTCGCGCTGTCCCAGCTGGCCCACCGCAAGCGCACGCTGCCGGAGCTGGCCGCGGTCGAGAGCGCGGCCGAGAGGGAGCGCGGGTTCGCCGAGCAGGTGGTGCGCGCCGAGACCGCGGTGCGCGACCTGCAGCGCGAGGTCAAGCGGCTGGAGGGCGACGTCGACACCGTCCGCCAGCGGGCGGCCAAGGACCAGAAGTTGCTGGACTCCGGCAGCGTCTCCGCCAAGCAGATGACCGATCTGCAGCACGAGCTCCAGTCGCTGGCCCGCCGGCAGTCCGACCTCGAGGACCAGGAGCTCGAGCTCATGGAGCAGCTCGAGACCGCCGAGGCCACCCTCGCCGAGGCGACCGACGGCCAGACGCAGGCGCAGGCCGACCGCACGCGGGCCGAGCAGCTGCGCGACGACGCCCTCGCCGACATCGCCGACGGCACCACGCGCCACGAGCAGGCCCGCCAGGACGCCGCCGCCACCATCCCGGACGACCTCCTGAGCCTCTACGAGCGGATCCGCACCCAGACCGGCGGCACCGGCGCGGCGATGCTCAAGGCCCGCCAGTGCCAGGGCTGCCGCCTGGAGCTGTTCGGCCGCGAGCTCGCCGCCGTCCGCAACGCCGACCCGCACGAGGTCGTCCGGTGCGACAACTGCGGCCGGATCCTCGTCCGCACCGCCGAGTCCGGCCTGTGACGCGGGCGCGGGCGACGGTCGAGGAGCACGTCGAGACCGGGGGCGAGCTGTGAGCCGGAAGCTCATCGTCGAGGCGGACGGCGGCTCGCGGGGCAACCCGGGGCCGGCCGGCTACGGCGCCCTGGTCCGCGACGCGCAGACCGGGCGGGTGCTCGCCGAGCGGGCCGAGTCGGTCGGGCGGGCCACCAACAACGTCGCCGAGTACGGCGGCCTGGTCGCCGGGCTGCAGGCGGTCCTCGACCTCGACCCGAGTGCCGAGGTCGAGGTCCGCATGGACTCCAAGCTCGTCGTCGAGCAGATGTCGGGTCGGTGGAAGGTCAAGCACCCCGACATGCAGAAGCTCGCGCTGCAGGCCCAGCAGATCGCCCGGCAGCTCGGCGGCGTCCGCTACACGTGGGTGCCGCGAGCGCAGAACGGCGCCGCGGACGCGCTGGCCAACAGCGCGATGGACGGCCGCCCCGTGCGCCGGGACCTCGCCGCCGAGCCGACGACGACGGAGGACGACGTCCAGCCGGTCGCCGCGCCCGTACCCGTCGTCACCACCGTGACGCACCTGCTGCGGCACGGGCGCACCGAGCACACGCCCGAGCGCCGGTACAGCGGCCGTAACGACCTGCCGCTGTCGGCGACCGGCCGCGCCGAGGCCGAGGCGGCCGCCAAGCGGGCCGGGGAACTGGGCATCGAGGTCGTCGTCTCCTCGCCGCTGCGGCGGGCGCGGGAGACCGCCGAGGTCGTCGCCGGGGCGCTGGGGCTGCCGGTGCAGGTGGACCAGGACCTGGTGGAGCTCGACTTCGGCCAGCTCGAGGGCCTCACCGCCGACGAGGCCCGGGCGAGGCACCCGCTGGCCACCCGCCGGTTCTCCGCCGACGTCACCGTCGCGGCACCGGGTGGGGAGTCCGTGGCCGACGTCAGCGTCCGGGTCGGCCGCGCCCGCGCGCGGATCCTGCGCGAGCACGCCGGGAAGACCGTGCTCGTCGTCAGCCACGTGACGCCGATCAAGCTGCTGCTGGCGGCCGGCCTCGACGTGCCCGACGACGTCGTCCACCGGGTGTTCCTCGAGGCCGCGTCGTTCTGCACGGTCGCCTGGAGCTCCGACGGCCGCTCCGCCGTCCGGCTGGTCAACGACACCGGCCACCTGGGCTGAGCCACGTCCCCCGCGCCGTCCGCCGCTGACGGGGAAGGGCCCGCGGCGGGACGGCGTTGCAGGGAGTGCCCCGCACCACAGTCGGTCGTCGGCGCGGTGGATCATGGTGCCGTACGCCCACACCCGAGGAGTTCCGTGACCGCCACCATCGCGCCCGCCACGTCCGCCGTCGTCGGTGACGAGCGCACGCTGTCGCCCGCCGAGTACGAGAGCTGGGCCGCGGAGGTGCGCCGGCTCGCGGAGGAGCGCGGCGCGGTGATCCTCGCGCACAACTACCAGGTGCCCGAGATCCAGGACGTCGCGCACGTCACGGGCGACTCGCTGTACCTCTCGCGGGTCGCCGCGCAGACCGATGCCCGGGAGATCGTCTTCTGCGGCGTCCACTTCATGGCCGAGACGGCGAAGATCCTCTCGCCGGACAAGACCGTGCTGCTGCCCGACCACGCCGCCGGCTGCTCGCTGGCCGACTCGATCACCGCCGAGCAGCTGCGCGAGTGGAAGGCCCAGCACCCGGGCGCCGTCGTCGTCAGCTACGTGAACACCACCGCGGCGGTGAAGGCCGAGACCGACATCTGCTGCACCTCGTCCAACGCCGCCGACGTCGTGCGGTCGATCCCGGCCGACCGGGAGATCCTTTTCTGCCCCGACCAGTTCCTCGGCGCGCACGTCAAGCGCGTGACCGGGCGGGAGAACATCTCCATCTGGGCCGGCGAGTGCCACGTGCACGCCGGGATCAGCCCGTCCGACGTCCGCGCGCAGGTGGCCGCGCACCCGGACGCCGAGATCCTGGTGCACCCGGAGTGCGGCTGCACCACCTCGGTGCTGGACCTGGTCAGCCACGGTGACCTGCCCGCCGACCGCACCCGCGTGCTGTCCACCGGTGGCATGGTCGAGGAGGCCGGCCGCACGAGGGCCGGGGAGGTGCTGGTCGCCACCGAGGTCGGCATCCTGCACCAGTTGCGGGCGCTCAACAGCGGCACCCGGTTCATCCCGATGAACGACCGCGCCGCCTGCCGCTACATGAAGATGATCACGCCCGCCAAGCTGCTGCAGACGCTGCGCACCGGCGAGGGGGCCGTCGACGTCGACCCGGAGACCGCCGCCCGGGCCCGCAAGGCGGTGGAGGCGATGATCGCCATCGGGGAGTCCGGTCGCGGCGGTGAGTGAGGCCTCGTCCAGCGGCTCGCCGCGAGCCTGCGAGCGGTGAGGAGGGCGGGGTCCTTCAGCGCAGGACGTCGTCGGAGATGTCGGCGACGATCGCCTTGAACGTGCAGGTGTCCACCTCGTCGTCGACGGTGACCCGCACGATGTCGGACACCTGCTGCGGCGACGTCGGCCGGACGGCGGCCGCGCGGGCGGCGGCGATGAGGTGCAGCCGCTGGACGCGGGCGGCGGAGTCGGTGCGGGCGTTCCGGACCGGGGAGAGTCGGTTCTCGCGCATGCCCCGACGGTAGGCAGGGCCGCAGCGGCCCCGGGGAGGTGCGGGGTGTGTCCCGCAGGCCGTGGACCCGTCCGTCACGTGCGCCCCAGGAGGCCACTGCCGGTCGGATCCGCAACGCCGCCCAGAGGGCCGTGGTGGCGGCGGGCAGGGTGAGCGGGACGGTGCCCAGCCGGTCAGGGGACCGACAGCACCCGGCCGTCGAGCCACTCGACCAGCCGCTCGGCCGCCAACGGCGGCGCGTGCAGGTAGCCCTGGCTCTCGTCGCAGCCGAGCGCCGCGAGGTGGTCCAGGGTCTCCGCGGCCTCGACGCCCTCGGCGACCACGCGCAGACCGAGCCGGTGGGCCAGCGCCACGGTGCTGGCCACGATCGCCTCGGTCCGGGCGTCGGTGAGCAGCCCCGCGGTGAACGAGCGGTCGAGCTTCAGCTCGGCCACGGGGAGCTCGCGCAGGTAGGACAGCGACGAGTAGCCCGTGCCGAAGTCGTCGATGCTCACGGTGACGCCCAGGTCGGCCAGCCGCCGGACGACGGCGAGGCTGCGGTCGGGGTCGCTGAGCAGCACGCTCTCGGTGACCTCGAGGACGAGCGCCTCCGGCGGGACACCGGCGTCGCGCAGCAGGTCGGCGACCCGGCACGGCAGGGTGGTGTCGAGCAGGTTGCTGGCCGACAGGTTCACCGACATGCGCAGGTGCCGGCCGTCCCGCCGCCACGCGGCGGACTGGGCCACCGCCTGGCGCAGCACCTCGTCGGTGAGCAGCCCCATGAGCCCGTGCACCTCGGCCTGGGGCAGGAACTCGGCGGGGCCGAGTAGGCCCCGCACCGGGTGGGCCCAGCGGACCAGCGCCTCCACGCCGACGGTGCGGCCGGTCGCGACGTCGACCTGCGGCTGGTGGTGCAGCACCAGCTGGTCGGAGGTGAGCGCGGCGCGCAGCTCCTCGACCAGCGCCAGGTGCCGGCTGGCGTCACCGTGCTGGGCGTCGTCGTACACGGCCTGCCCGGTGCCGGCCCGCTTGGCGGCGTACATGGCGGCGTCGGCCTGCTGCAGGAGCAGCTCCGCCGTACCGGTCCCTGGCCGGGCGCTGCCGACGCTGGGGGCCAGGCCGATGCTCGAGGTGACGTGCACCGACATGCCGCCGATCCGGAACGGCTCGCGCAGCTGACCGAGGAGTCGGCGGCCCAGGGCCTCGGCGGCGTCCTCGGGTGCGACCCCGGCGTCCAGCACGGCGACGACGGCGAACTCGTCACCGCCGAGCCGGCCCAGCAGGTCGCCGGTGCGCAGCACCGGCTTCAGCCGCGCGGCCACCAGGCGGAGCAGGTCGTCCCCGGCGGCGTGGCCCAGGCCGTCGTTGACCTCCTTGAACTTGTCGAGGTCGAGCAGCGCGAAGGCCAGTGGCAGCCCCTCGGCGCCGGCCTCCTCGACCCGTCGCAGCACGGCGCGACGGTTGGCCAGGCCGGTGAGCTCGTCGGTCAGGGCCTCCCGCCGGCTGACGGCGAGCTGGGCGAGTTCGCGCACGTTGATCAGCAGGCGGACGCTCGACCCCGTCGCCGCCAGGGCCGCGCACCAGGTCGCCGCCCCCGCCGAGTCCGACACGGCGCCGGAGAGCAGCACCGCGGTGGAGGCGACGATCACGACGAAGGCCCCGATCGTCGAGGCGGTGGGGTCGGTCGGTTGCGGGGCGGTGCGGCCCGGACGCAGGACGGCGGCCGCGGTCAGCAGCACCGCGCCCAGGGGGGCGGCCCCGGCCAGCCAGGCGACCTGCGCGCCGTCGTTGAACAGGCGGCCCACGTCGCCGCAGAGCGCGACCGCGAGAGCGGCGACGACCAGCCAGATGCGTGGATCGCGGTTCATCGAGCCGAGGCCGACCACCGACAACGCCGTCCCCAGGAGCACGAGCCCGGTGGCCACCTGACCCAGCAGCGCGTACACGTCCCACCACGGGGCCGCGGCGAGCGGGCTGCCGGTGGCGGTCAGCAGGGCGTCGAGCACCGCCACGGCCGCCAGGGCGGCCGCGGAGCCGTTGAGGACGTCGTTGGGGTCGGCCAGGTTGGTCCCGAAGCGGTTCCAGCGGACCAGCCCCGCGTAGACGAAGGGGAAGGCCGCCACCGGGGCCCACTCGAGGGGGACGGCGGCGTACGCGCGGGTCGCGGGGACCACGGCGAGGACGGCGGTGACCGCGGCCGCCACGGTGACGACCGCCGCGGACAGGGCGATCCGTTCCCACACCAGCCGTTCCTGCGGGAAGCTGCGGGCGCGCCAGCCCAGCACGACGCACAGCCCCGCGTTCACCGCGAGGGCGGGGAGGAACCGCAGGGGGTCGATCGGGTCGGCCCCGGGGGCGAACACGGGCGCCACGAGCGCCGCGGCACCGAGGAGGGCCGCGACCGCCAGCACCCAGCGGGGCGTCCCCGGCAGGAGCCGGGGTGGCGGGGCGCTCGGCATGCCCTCCTCATCGGACGCCATCGACCGAGGATGAACGACCCCCACCCTTCCGGGCCACCGCTGTGCCGGATCGCCGCCGTTCCGGACCGGTGCCGCGCCCTCCGTCAGATGCGGGTGAAGAGGTAGACCGAGACCGCGACGCCGAAGACGACGATGAACACCCGCAGCGGGGTGACCGGGATGCGGCGGGCGATGCGCGCACCGACGAACCCGCCGAGCAGGCTGGCCGGGGCGGCGACGGCCACCACCATCCAGTCGACCGGGCCCCAGATGCCGAACACGACCAGGGTGACGGTGGCGGTGACCGCCGACAGCGCCGACTTCAGCGCGTTGGCCAGCTTCAGCCGGTGCAGGCCGACCCCCAGGACGCCGACGAGGATGACTCCCAGCGCGCCGCCGAAGTAGCCGCCGTACACGGTGGCCAGGAACAGCGCCGCGTACAGCCACCACGGGTCCCGGCCGGTCCCGCCGTCCTCGGCGCCCCGCAGCCGCCGCGTCAGCAGCGGCTGCACCGCCAGCAGCAGGCTGGCCAGCAGGACCAGCACGGGGACGACGACGTCGAAGGCCTCGCTCGGCGTCGTCAGCAGCAGCACGCTGCCGGCCGTGCCACCCAGGAGCGCCACCAGCCCGAAGCGCAGCAGCCGGCCCCGCTGCCCGGCGTACTCGCTGCGGAAGCCGAGGACCCCGCCGAGGTAGCCGGGCCACTGGGCGATGGAGTTGGTGACGTTCGCGGCCACGGTGTCCAGGCCGAGCGCGACAAGGGTGGGGAACAGGATCAGCGACCCGCCCCCGGCGATGGAGTTGATCACACCGGCGAGGAGGGCGACGCCCGCCGCGATGGCCAGGTCGAGGGCGGACACGGGAGGCGAGCCTACGGTGGCCGGATGGAGCTCCCGGGCAGGGCGAGGGTGTTGCTGGCGGCGCTGGGCGGGTCGGGGGTGCTGCACCTGGTGCGGCCGCGGACCTTCGAGTGGCTGGTCCCGCCGGAGCTCGGGGACGCCCGGCGGTGGGTGACCGGCACGGGCGTGGCCGAGATCGGCACGGCGGCGCTGATGGCCGTGCCGCGCACCCGACGGCTCGGGGGCTGGGCGGCCGCCGCGCTCCTGGTCGGCTTCCTCCCGGCGCACCTGCACACGTTCCGGGTGGTGCCGCGGCGGCCGCTGCCGCTGGCGGCCGCCGCCGTCCGGCTGCCGCTGCAGCTCCCGCTGGTGCGCACGGCACTGGGGGTGGCACGGGGGAGGTGACCGGCGCACCGTCCGGTCGGTTGCGCTCTGCACCCGCTGGGCACCCTCGGCCGGTGCGCACGTGGCTCCCACTGGTCGCCATCTGTACCGGCACCTTCATCCTGCTGATCGACGTCACGATCGTGAACGTCGCCCTGCCCGACCTGGCGACCGACCTGTCGACGTCCTTCGACCAGTTGCAGTGGGTGGTCGACGTGTACGCGCTGGCGCTCGCGGCGCTGGTGCTCGGCACCGGCTCGATCGCCGATCTGTACGGACGGCGCCGGGTGTTCCTCGTCGGGCTGGTCGTGTTCGCGATGGCCTCGCTGGCCTGCGGGCTGGCCCCGAGCGCCGGCTGGCTGATCGCGGCGCGGGGGCTGCAGGGGATCGGCGGCGCGGCGATGTTCGCGACGACGATCGCGCTGATCAACGACTGCTATGAGGGCCGCGACCGGGGGACGGCGTTCGGCGTGTGGGGCGCGGTGGTCGGCGCCGCGGCGGCGCTCGGGCCGATCGTGGGCGGCGCCCTCACCGAGCTGTCCTGGCGCTGGGTCTTCTTCGTCAACCTGCCCGTGTGCGTGGTCGCGGTCGTGCTGACCCTCGCCGTCGTCGGGGAGTTCCGGCAGTCCGGTGCGCCGCGACCCGACGCCCCCGGGATCGCGCTGTTCACCCTCGGCGCGGGGGCGGTCGTCTACGGGCTGGTCGAGGCCGCCGCCACGGGGTGGGGCCAGCCGAGGGCCTGGGGACCGATCGCCGGGGGCCTTCTCGTCCTCGGGCTGTGGGTGCTGGTCGAACTGCGCCGGGACGCACCGATGCTCGACGTGCGGCTGTTCCGGAACCGGTCGTTCACCGGGATCATGATCGGCGCGCTGCTGCTCAACGCCGCCGCGTTCTCCGAGCTGGTCTACGCCTCGCTGTGGCTGCAGTCGATCGAGGGGCTGTCGCCGCTGCGGGCCGGGCTGGTGTTCATCCCGCTGTCGTTCATGAGCTTCGCGGTCGCCGCCGGCACCGGCCGGTTCCTGCAGACACGGTCGCCGCGGCTGGTGCTGGGGTCGGGCCTGGTCCTCATCGGTGCCGGCGCGCTGCTGCTGGCGTTCGTGGACGCGGGGTCGTCGTGGACGGTGCTGGTCCCCGGCCTGGCCGTGATGGGGATCGGGGTGGGCGTGTCGAACCCGACACTGGCCTCCGCGGCGCTGGCCGCGGCGCCCCGCGAGCGCAGCGGCATGGCCTCGGGCGCGGTGAACACCGCCCGCCAGCTGGGCCTGGCGCTCGGGGTGTCGATCCTCGGTGCGGTCTTCACTGCTGCCGCGGGCGCGACGCTGCGCGACGGCGGGCTGCCCGATCCCGCAGCAACGGCGTCGGCGCTGTCGGCTGGGCAGGCGCCGGTGATCCTGGCCGGCGCCGACCCGGCCGCCCGCCCGGGGCTGGGCGACCTGCTCGCCGCCGCCTACACCGACGGGCTGCGCGACGCGTTCCTCGCCTGCGGCGCCGCCGGCCTGCTCGGCGGCCTCCTGGTGTTCTGGCTCGTGCGCGCCCAGGCGCCGGCCGTGCAGCGGCAGGGGGCTCCGGAGGACGGCCGCGAGCCCACACCGGCACGATGACCGGATGACCGACATCGTCCTCGTCCACGGCGCCTGGCACGGCGCGTGGTGCTGGCGGCGGGTGCTGCCGCTGCTGTGGGCCGCCGGGCACAACGTCGTCCCGGTGACGCTGTCCGGGCTGGGTGAGCGGGCGCACCAGCTGTCGCCGTCGATCACCCTCGCGACGCACGTGGAGGACGTGGTCACCGCCGTCCGGGCCGAGGAGTGCCGCGGCGCGGTCCTGGTCGGGCACAGCTACGGCGGGATGGTGGTCACCGGGGCGGCCGACCGGCTGGGCGAGGCGGTCGGCCGGTTGGTCTACGTCGACGGCGTCGTCCCGACCCCAGGGGAGTGCTGGTCGACGCCGAACCCGCCGGAGGTGCGGGCGGAGCGGCGGGCCGTCATCCGGGAGACCGGGGTGATCCCACCGCCGCCCGCGTCGGCGTTCGGGCTGACCGGCGCCGACGCCGCGTGGGTGGAGCGGCGGCAGACCCCGCAGCCCGGCGGCGTCTACGACGAGCCGCTGCCCTTCGACGGCGGGCGCTGGGCAGCCCGCCCGCGCACCTACGTCGACTGCAGCGTGCCGGCGCTGGCCAGCATCGAGCCGTCCCGCGAGCGGGCGCGCACGCAGCCCGGCTGGGAGGTCGTGCAGCTGACCACGGGGCACGACCCGATGGTCAGCGCGCCGGAGGAGCTGGCCGCGGTGCTCCTGGACGTCGCGGCGCGCTAACCGGCGTGGAAGCGACGGTGCAGCTCGTGGACCTCCTCGTCGAGCCCGTCGACCGGTCCCTCCACCGGGACACCGGGTGCGACCTCCGGGATCGGTAGCGGGCGTACCGGGGACGGTGCGGTGCCGAGCTCGGCGCGCCAGCCGGTGAGCTGGGCCGACGAGCTGGCGTAGACGATCCGCCCGAGCCCGACCCAGCCGTGCGCGGCCGCGCACATCGGGCAGTGCTCCCCGGAGGTGTAGACGGTGGCCGCCGCCCGCTGTTCCGGCGTCAGATGGGTGGCCGCCCACCGCGCGATGGCGAACTCCGGATGCTGCGTGGCGTCCCCGCCGGCCACGTGGTTGGTGTCCTCGAACAGCACCTGCCCGCCGGCGTCGACCAGCACCGAGCCGAACGGCTCGTCGCCGGCGTCGAGCGCGGCGCGGGCGAGCGCCACGCAGCGGCGGAGGTGGGCGCGGTCCGCGTCGTCGACCATGCCGCGATCGTGCTGCACGGCGATGACTTCCGGGAGCCGGCGCGGTCGTCCCCGGCATGGGACGAGTCGTGGTGACCGAGAACAGCACGCTGGACGGCGTCGTCGAGGCGCTGGACGGGTGGTTCGACCCGCAGGGCGGGGAGGAGGACACCGCCGACGTCCTCGCGGTCGTGCAGGAGCACATGGCCGCCCAGACCGGCTTCCTCGTCGGCCGGCGGACGTTCGAGGAGATGCGCGGGTTCTGGCCGGCGCAGACCGACGACCCGACCGGCATCACCGCGCACCTGGACGCCGTGCAGAAGTTCGTCGTCTCCCGCACGCTGAGCGACCCGGGGTGGGCGAACACGCGGGTGCTGTCCGGCGACCCGGTCGAGGAGGTGCGGGCGCTGCGCGCCTCGGACGACGGCGAGATCGGCGTCACCGGGAGCATCACGCTCTGCCACGCGCTGATCGGCGCGGGGCTGGTCGACGAGTACCGGCTGTTCGTCTTCCCCCGCGTGCTGGGCCGAGGCCGGCGGCTGTTCCCCGACGGCGTCGACGTCCGGCTGCGGCGGGTGGCCGCCCGAGAGTTCCGCGCCGGGACCACCCTGCTCACCTACCGGCCCACGCACGGCTGACCCTCGCCCGATGTCGTCCCCCGGGAGCAGACTGCGCGCCATGCCTCCCCAACCCATGCCCTCCGACTGGCAGCGCGCCCTCGTCGTCGCGGCGCACCCGGACGACATCGAGTACGGGATGGCCGCCGCGGTCGCGGCCTGGACGTCGGCGGGGAAGGAGGTGGGCTACCTGCTGGCCACCCGCGGCGAGGCGGGCATGGCCGGGGTGCCACCGGAGGAGGCGGCAGCGCTGCGCGAGGACGAGGAACGCCGGTCGGCCGCCGTCGTCGGGGTCACCGAGGTGGAGTTCCTGGACCAGCGCGACGGGGTCCTGGTGGAGGGGCCGGAACTGCGCCGGGCGCTGGCCGGCGCCATCCGGCGGCACCAGCCGGAACTCGTGGTCACCGGCTACTTCGGTGCCACGTGGACGCCGCCCGGGGTCTCGCCGGCCTACGTGAACTCGGCCGACCACCGCGCGCTGGGGCAGAGCGTCCTCGACGCGGTCGCCGACGCCGCCAACGAGTGGATCTTCCCGGACCTCCGCGAGGCGCCGTGGCGGGGCGTGCAGTACATCGCCGTGCAGGAGATGACCGAACCGCCGCACGTGGTCGACGTCGCCGAGCACGTGGAGGCCGCGGTCGCGTCGCTCTCCGAGCACCGCCGGTACCTGGAGCTGCTGTCCGACGAGCCGGTCGACGTGCAGGCACGTCAGGTCATCGACATGTCGACCCTCACCGAGGACGGCGGGCGGCGGGTCGGCTTCCGGCTCTTCTGGGGCTGAGTCGTCCGGGGCGCGGCCGCGCCCACCCGGCGTGGTCACTAGACTGGCCGGCACGACGGACGAGTCGGCTGGGCGGTCGCGTCGGCGGGGGAGACCCCGTCGCCGAGGAACGTCCGGGCTCCACAGGGCAGGGTGGTCGCTAACGGCGACCCGGGGTGACCCGCGGGACAGTGCCACAGAGAACAGACCGCCAGTGCGTGCACTGGTAAGGGTGAAACGGCGGTGTAAGAGACCACCGCACACCGGGTGACCGGTGTGGCTCGGTAAACCCCACCCGGAGCAAGGTCGAGAGGGACGGCGGGAGACCACCGTCCTGCGCAGGCGTTCGAGGGCTGCCCGCCCGATGCCTGCGGGTGGACCGCTTGAGCGTGCCGGCAACGGCAGGCCTAGAGGGATGACCGCCCATCGGGAGGCCGCAAGGCACCCGTGGACAGAACCCGGCGTACAGGCCGACTCGTCCGTCGCCCCCGCTGCCCAGCCCTAATGTGGTCAGCGGGGAGCGGCAGTCCGCACAGAGTCCGCAACTCGGCCGAGCACGGAGCCGACGGCGGCCCTGGTCCGGTCGTCCGAGTCGGGCCCAGAGGTGGCTGTAGGTGTCGAGCGTCTCGGCGGCGCTGGCGTGGCCGAGACGGGCCTGGACGGTCTTCACCGACTCCCCGTGCCGGATGAGCAGGCTCGCGTAGAAGTGCCGCAGGGAGTGCATGGTCACGCCGCTGAGCCCCGCGCGTCGCACCGCGGGTCGCCACACGGCCGCGGAGAACCCCGTGCGCCGGATCGGGTCGCCGAGTTCGGTGGTGAAGACGAACTCGTCGGCCGGCCACGTGGCGAGGTGGACCGTGAGGGCGTCGACGACGACCTGAGGAAGTGGGACCACGCGGACGGATGCCTGCGTCTCGGGGACTGCTGTGGTCGTCAGGACTGGCGTCGGGCATGGTGTGCCGTGGGAAGTTCCATGTCGGGTCGCGCAGCAGAGGAATGGCGACCGGTCAGCGCTGGCTGTGTGGCCGTCTCAACGCGCTCAGCACCGTCTCGGTCACGAGTCGTTCGACCTCTCGTTCGGCGAGTTGTCCGAGTCGGACGCCGTCGGCGCCGCCGACGAGCAACCACGTCACCATGATGACGACCCACTCGGCACTGAGGTCGACGCGGAAGACGCCGTCCTCCTGCCCGCGGCGGACCAGTTCGCGCAGCTGTTCATCGCTGTCGTGCACCAGCGTCAGGAGGTCCTTCTCCACCAGCTCGTCCAGCGGCTGGGACGTCAGCAACCCGAATCGAAGTCCCAGGGGGACCAGTGCGGCGATGAGCCGGCGCACGGCGTCATCCGGCGGGCCTTCCTCGAGACGGGCGGCGTCTGTGGCGACGACGTAGGCCTCCGCGGCTGCGCGGGCTACCGCGGACACCAACACCTGCCGGTTCGGATACCGCCGGAACAGAGTGGCCCGGCTGATGCCCGCAGCTGCGGCGATCTCGTCCATGGACGCGGTCGGTGCGGTTGACAGGACCTCGGCCGCGCGGGACAGGAGCGACTGTTCGGGCACGGCGACACCCTACCTGACTGAGATTCAAGCGTCTCACATGAGATACTATCGTCTCATGACGACGCGAACTCCGCGATGACTGCCACCCTGCTGGTCGGCATCACTGGGCTGGCTGCCCTCGACTCGTTGAACCCGGCCACGATCGCCGGTGTCGCCCTGATCCTGCTGGCGCCTCTGCAGCGCCGGCTCGCCACCGCGCTGGCGTACGTGACCGGGGCCTACCTGGCCGTCCTCACCGTCGGGGTCGCCGTCTACGCCGGCGCAGACCTGGCCGCCGACGTGGTCACCGGCGGGCTGGTGTGGGTGCGCCGGGGCGCGTTCGGTCTGGCCGCGCTGCTTCTGCTGGCCGCGGCCGTTCGTCGACTGCGCCCCCAGCAACGGTCGGCAGTCGTCCTGCCCCGCTGGTTCGGCCCATGGACCGCTGCACCCGTCGCGGTGCTGGTCACGGCTGCCGACCTGCCCAACGCCTTTCCGTACCTGATCGCCATCGAGCGCCTGGTCACCGCCGACGTGCCCCTGACAACCGGACTGTGGATACTGGCCGGCTACGCCGTCTTGTACTGCCTGCCTTGCCTGCTGCTGCTCGGAGTCGGCACCCTCCACGGTGAGCGGGTGCGCCGGCGACTCCAGCGGGTCTATGACCGCATCGGCCAAGCGCGCACCGTGCCTCGCAGCATCCCCGGCGCCCTAGGCCTGTTCCTGCTCGCGGCCGCCGTGATCGCCATCGCAGCAGCGGCCTGACCCCTACCGGAACGAGTCAACCGGACTGGGGGCAGTCCCAGCTGCGCGGACACGGACGGACGAGGGCTTGCTACTGCCGCGAGTCGGGAGATTCGACGCAGCGCTCCGGCGGGTGCGTCAGATGCAGCCGGCGGCTGTCGTCGTTTCGCTTGACCTCGTGCTGTCCCGCGTGGGCCCCGGCGTCGGGGTTCGCGCGTCCTGTGTGCGGGTAGGGCCGTTGCGGTCCGCGGGGTGCGCGTGGCTCGAACCGAGGGTTGATGCCCCCCTTCGCCGGTGTTCACATGCCGGCCGGGAGAGACATGGCGAGCGAACGGGTCACGTGGGAAACCTGTCCACGCTGCGGTCTCACCGCGGCCGTCGGGTGGCGCGAGGGGGTGCCGGTCGAGTTCGACTGCACGGGCGGATGCACACCGACGGAGCAGGACATGGGACATCTTCGACCTGCCGGCGGCTCCTCCTCGGTGGCGCGTTGGGCGGACGCGACATGGCGGTGACCGTGAGCGGGTAGGGATCGGCCGGGAGTCGCCCGCCGGTACGCCGAAACAGAGAGGAGGCAAGCTCGCAGTGGACGTCGCCATCCGCTTCGTCGAGGCGCTCGACGGGGACGTCGGCACTGCCGGCGATGACCCGGACCTGCTGCCGGTGCGGGCTGGCTCACGCCGCCGCCACGGTGCTCCCCGTCGAGGGGGTCGGCCTGAGTGTCCACGGGGAGCCGGGCCTGCGGGCACCCCTGGCGGCCAGCAGCGAGGTGGCCTCCACCGCCGAACGGCTGCAGTTCACCGCCGGCAGCGGGCCGTGCCTGCTCGCCGCCGAGTCCGGGTTCCCCGTGTTCGCGACCGAGGAGATCCTGGCCCGCCGGTGGCCGGCCTTCCACGACCTGCTGGTCACCCACACGCCGCTGCGCAGCGTGCTCGCGCTGTCCCTGCACGGGCGGTTGAAGGGCGTGGGAGCCGTCGACCTCTATCTCGCCGATCCCGACGGGGCCACCGCCGTCGACGTCTTCGAGGCCCGGTGCGTCGCCGAGCTCGTCTCCGACCACCTCGCCGTGGCCGCCGACTGGTCGGTGTGGACGCCGACCGAGCTGCCGACCTGGTCGGACACCCCGGATGCGCAGCGCAGAGGCCGACTGTGGATGGCCGTGGGCATGCTCGTGATCGCTCTCGAGTTGCCGGCTGCGGATGCGCTCGCGGTGCTGCGTGGGTACGCCTACGCGGCCGGTAGGACGGCCGACGACGTCGCCATCGACCTGGTCGAGCGGCGCATGCACCCCGACCAGCTGCGCGAGGACGCGGACAGCGACCACTGAGCAGCCGGGTCGTCGACGGGTTACGTCCCGGACAGGTCCAGTCTCCGTCGCCGGCGTCGGACGTGAGCCGGCGCGTCGAAGGACCAGGACGTTCTTGCTGCCATCCGGGTCACCCGTGCCGATGTCCCGGAACAGTGGACCAGGCGACGCGTCAACTCGTCGATGACCATGACGGCTGGGCCCCGCCCCCACCGGCCGCCGCCCTCACCGGCCGCCGGGTCGGTGCCGCCGGTGACCGAGGACCTGCTGGACCTGGCGGCCCTCATCTTCGACGTCGACCGCAGCAGCCTCCCCGAGCTCGTCCTCGATGCCGTCGGCATGGCCATCACCAGCCGCAAGCCGCCGGCCGGAACCGTGCACCACACCCACCGCGGCAGCCAGCTCGGACTCAACCGGTCGTCGCAACACCTACCTGTGCCGCCTCGATGGGCCGCGTCGGGCGCGCCTTCGACCACGCCATGGCCGAATCACTGTCCACCACCCTGAAGTCCGAGCTGATCTACCTGCGCGCCTGGCCCACCCGGCACGAGATGGAGGTCTTCTCCTACCTCGAGGGCTTCTACATCACCCGCCGCCGGCACTCCCGACCCGGCAACCTCAGCCCCACCGACTACGAGAACGTGCACCTGACACGGAACGAGGTGTCCGCCGGACCGGGGTCACTTCAGTGGTCAGCCTTTCCTGCCGTTGACACGGTTGAATCAGCGAAGTTGGGAGTACGGTCAACCTGACGACTTGCGACAGGCCCAGGCATCTGAGAGACCTCTTGACTGGCACACCGCGAGCCGCCCAGGACAGCCCCGCCAACACCGGGGCTGTCCCCTTGTTGAGCATCATCCGCCGAGTTCGCTGGCCGACCACTTCACCCGTGGAAGCTGCAGGGAACGGTGAATCTGATCCTCGTGCTCGCAGCACACGAAACGGCCCACAGCTCTGCTCCCCGCGCCCGACTTCAGAACGGCCTCCATCGACCAGGCGACTACGGCGTCTACGGGTGGCCGCGCACCATCTTCAGCCTGGAACGGCTCTCCCCGGCAGGGGCTGCCCGGGACTTCAGAGAAACGCGGCGGGCGGCGATCGACCGCCCGCCAGCGGCTCCACGGTCCGCACAGAGTCCGCAACTCGGCCGCGAACAGCCGTCGGCGGCCGTCTGCCGCCAACGGCAAAATCGCTGCTCAAGCGTCGCATTCAACGATGGCCAACGATGGTCGAATCAGCCTTCACGGTTTCCGGCGTACAGGCCGACTCGTCCGTCGCCTCTCATTGGTTGCAGCAAGGACGGCCCGGCCTCGGACGTTCCCGCTGGAACGCGGTCAAGGCGGGTGGCTTGACGACGTTCCCGCGGAGACGCCTCAGTCGGCCAGTCCACGGACACGGCCGCCCCCTCGTCGACGTTGCCGTCCTGAGACACCGGACCCGGCGTGAGCTCGCTCATGGCGCCAGGTCGACGCGCAGCTCCAGCTCGGCCGACGGCGCCGCCGGGTCGTCGGCGTCCACGACGGCCAGCAGCTGCACCTGGTCGCCGCGAACGGCACGCAGGGCCAGTCCCTCGATCTTGTGCACGCGGCTGTCGGCCTCGGGGATCGGAGCGACGTCCAGCACCGTTCCCCCGTCCACCAGGGCGAGTGCCGTGGCCACGACCGGGCCGTCGTCGACGGGGTTGGGACTGTCCTCGGCGGCCGCGCTCAGGAGCTCCCGTCCGTCCGGCAGCGCGATCGCGTCGGTCACCGCCAGACCGACCCCGTCGACCGCGCCGAGCCCGTAGACGCGTGGCTGCCCGACCGGCACCGACCCCGCGTCGACCCGGCCGAGGACGGCGGCGACCAGAGCTCCCAGGGGGACGTCCACGCTGCCGGAGGCGACTCCCGCTGCCAGGTTGCCGCGGCTGTACCAGCGGACCACGCTGCCGTGCCGGCTGGCGCCCTCGAGGTTGAGCTGGTCCATGGTCAGCCCCAGCTGCTGGGCGACACGCTCGTAGAGCAGATCCAGGTCGCCGGCCGCCACCACGGGCCGCCCGTCCTCCAGCCGCACGAGCACGCCCCGCTTGCGCCGCGCCGAGGAGCCCGACCCGAGGAGCAGGACGGCCGCCTCGCCGTCCACCTCGGCCGGGCAGGCGACCTCGAGGTCCGGCTTGAGCCGCTTGGTCCCCTGCGCCTCGGTGAACCGATCGAGGCCCTCGACCGGCGGCAGCACCCGGACGGGGCTGATCCCACCGTCGCGGTGCCAGGCAGCGAACGTGGCGTCGTCCTGCGTGATGAGCCAGCCATCGCCCAGCGGTGCGATGCCGGAGGCCGCAGTCACCGGTGTCCCGTCGTCGAATCGCAGGGCACTCAGCCCGTCCACGAACACCCGCACCGGGCCCACTGTGCGCGCAGGAACCGCAGCTCGCCCGCCCAGCCGCCGGCTGCGGGACGGCTCACCGGGGGTCGAACCAGGTCACCGCGTCCGGCTGGGCGGAGAACGGGTTGGCCCACTCCGACGGCGTACCGGTGATCGGCTGGGCGTCGGTGACGACGACGAACGGCGTGCCCGGGTAGACGGCGAGCACCCGAGACGTCGACGTGAGGGTCTCGGTCCGCTCGATGAGCTCGCCGCGGCGCAGCTGCTGGGTGGTCCGCTGCCCGCGCAGTTCCTCCCCGACCTCCGCGACCCACTGCGCGCCGTCCTGGGCGAAGGTGATCGAGTGGACGCGCCGGGCCGGGGGAGCGGGCTCAACACCGGCGAACTCGGCGAGGGCGTCGTAGAGCCGCTCCGCCTGCTCGTCGTCGCTCGCCCGCGGGAGGAAGAAGGCAGCCATGCCCCGATCCTCCCCGCGGGCGGCGACAGTCCGGAGACGGCTCAGCCGGCCGCAGGCGCGCCGTAGGTCAGGTGCGCCACCCCGTTGCTCAGGCCCTCGGCGCCGAGCAGCGACATCGGCGTCCGCGGCGCGCCGTCCGGGAACAGCCGGATGCCCGTCCCGACCGCCAGCGGGTACACGTACAGGTGCAGCTCGTCGACCAAGCCGTCGGCGAGCAGGGCCCGCACGAGCGTGGCGCTGCCGCTCACGTACAGGTCGCCGTCCACCTCGTCCTTGAGCGCCCGCAGGCGGCCGGCGTCGTAGGCCCCCACCACGGTCGAGTTCTGCCACACGGCCTCGGCGTCGGCGAGGGTCGAGGAGACGACGTACTTGCGGGTCTCGTTGAAGAACGGCGCGCCCTCGTCGTCCTCCGCGGTCCGCGTGGACCAGGCCGGCGCGAACATCTCGAAGGTCGTGCGGCCGAGCAGGATGCCCGACGAGGAGGCCGTGAGCGCCCCGATGGAGGCGGCGAGGTCCTCGGGGAACCCGTAGTCGACCGTCCACATCGGGGCGTCGACGACCCCGTCGACGGTGGTGAACTCGTGCACCTTGATCGCGCCCAAAGCCTGCTCCTCTGATGTCTCGGTGCGGGGACGGTCCCGCGCCGGTGGTCGTGTCGTGGGGGAGACGATGGCCGGTGCAGGATCTCATCGGTGCCGTGGACGGCGCGCCGTCCGGATGTCACCGTGGGGTGTGCGCACCCGTGGAGCGCTGCTGGGCCCGGTGCTCGCCGTCCTGGTCCTGTGCGGCTGCAGCGGGGAGGACGGGTCCGGTGACCCCGTCGCCGACCCGAGCCCGGCGACGGTCGCCCCCGACTCCGCGCCGCCGGACCCCGCCCCGCCCGACCCCGCCCCGCCCGACCCCGCGCCGCGCGCCCCGGAGCCGGACCCTGCGGCGGTCGAGGCGGCCGCGGCGGAGGAGGCCGCGGAGGAGGCATCCCTCACCGTGTCGCCCGTGGTCGCGGCGTGCGCCGACGTGGTGGACGCGCTCACAGACGCGGTCACCCGCTACGAGGACGTCGCTCTCGCCGAGGCCGGCGGCAGCGGCGACCGCGCTGACGCGGCCGCCGACATGCGGGCGGCGTGGCAGCAGGCGCAGGAGGCCGCGACGCGGGGTGGCGGCGGACTGCCCACGGCAGCCGCACCGGCCATGGCCGCCGTCACCGACCTGCACGACGGCCTCGCCACCCGCACGACCCTCGACGAGAGCGACGCGGACCCGTGGCGCGGTGCCCGGGAGGCCCTGCAGGACTGGTGCCGGGTCCAGCCCTGAGCACGGGAGGCAGGATGGCGTCCGTGCCGTTCGCCGTCGTTCCCGCCGCGTAGCCGTGGCCCACGACCACCTCACCGCGGACCGCGTGCGACGGCTGCTCGGCCCGCGCGGCGACGTCGTCGAGAAGCGGATGGTCGGCGGCGGGCTCTCCTTCTCCGTCGACGGGCGCATGTGCTGCGGCGTCACCGGCACCGGGCTGCTGATCCGCGTCGGCCCGGACGCGGTGGCCGGCGCTCTCGAGGAGCCGCACGTCGAGCCCATGGAGTTGGGTGGGCGACGGATGGCCGCCTTCGTCCTCGTCGGACCCGCCGGGTACGCCACGGACGCCGAGCTGGACGGCTGGCTCCGGCGGGCGCTGGACTTCCTGGCGCAGCTGCCCTAGGTGCCAGGCCCGTCCGCGGTCACCAGCGACGCGTGCCGTGCGCGCGGCACCGGCGCGACTCCGCGCGCCGGTCGCGCGGCCGGTCGTCGGGTCGGAACAGCGTCCGGTCGTACAGCACGGCGGTCGTGCCCGTCACGAGCAGCCAGGCGAGCAGCGCCCAGACCATCGCGGTCACGACGACGCCCGTGCGGCCCTGGGGGAAGGACGCCGGAGGACGGTGGCAACACCCTGCGCAGCGAGGTCGGCCCGGACCAGCTCCGCCGTCCGCCGCCGGGCCGCGGCGCGCTCGCGCAGCACCGCCGCGAGGTGCGGGCTCCCGCACCGCCCGGCCCGCTCGTCGAGCACCGCGGCCGTCTCCACGTACACGGCCAGCCGCCGCAACAGCTCCACGACCTCCCGGCGGGACCCGGCCGCCACGCGAGCCGGCGGGGTCCCCGCGGGCGGGCTGCTGTGTGGGACGGCGTCGCGAACGGTCACGGTCGCCACCTCCTCGCGTTCGTGGGACGGCCGGTCAGGGGAGAAGACGAGGCGCAGGCCCGGGGATGACGGGAGCTCAGGGAGGGCCGCGGCGGGCCATGTCGTAGCTGGCCAGCACCTCGACCAGGAATCCGGACGCCGCCCGGGCGAGCTCGGGCACCTCGTCGGCCGGACCGTCCCGCAGCACCTCGGCCAGGACCACGTGGTGCACGTGGACGACGTCGAGCAGGCTCCGGTCGGCGGCCAGCGCGGTCCGGCCCAGCTGGTACCCCGCGGTCAGCGCGAACTCCTCGCGCCGGGCCAGGAAACGCAGGAACGCGGCCCGGTAGTCGCGGAGGAGGTCCTCCTGCGCCGTCACGGCCCCGGCAGCGGCGACGCCGCGAGGCACCGGTCCAGCTCGGCCAGGCCCTCCTCCAGGTCCAGCGCGGTGACGACCGAGCCGGTGTCCATGCCGAGCTCCACCATCGCGAACGCGACGTCGGGCTGGATGCCGACGATCACGGTGACCGCGCCGCGCAGCCGGGCCATCTCGGCGATGTCGCGCAGCGTGCGCGACCCGAAGGAGTCCAGGACGTCGAGCGCGGCCACGTCGATGACGACACCGCGGGCGCGGTCGGCGCCGATCCGCTCGACCAGGTCCGCCTGGAAACGCACGAGCTGGGAGTCGTCGAGGGCGGTGTGCACCGAGGCGATCAGGTGGAGCCCCTGCCGCAGGATCGAGAACAGCCGCGGGCTGGTCATGGCCCACCGACCCCGTCGTCCCGGGCGACCGAGTAGCCCAGCAGCCGCTCGGCCTCCTCCAGTCCGCCCTGGAGGTCGCCGATCGTGTTCATCTTCGACAGGTCGACGCCGATCGTCACCAGCGTCTGGGCTATCTCCGGCGACAGCCCGGTGATGATCACGCTGGCGCCCATCAGCCGGGAGGCGTCGACGGTCCGTACGAGGTGGTTGGCCACGGACTCGTCGACGTCCGGGACGCCGGTGATGTCGACGACGACCACCTTGGCGCGGTGCGTGCGGATCCCGCTGAGGAGCTGCACGGTGAGCTGGCGGGCCCGCTCGCGGTCGAGCACCCCGATGATCGGCAGGATGAGCAGCCGCTCCCGCACCGGCAGCACGGGGGTCGACAGCTCGCGGATGGAGTCCTGCTGCTGCCGGATGACCCGCTCGCGCTCCTCCACGAAGCTCACCGCGACGGTGTTGGCGATCCGGTTGGCGGCCGGCTCGTAGGCGTCGAGCACCCGGTTGAGCAGGGAGAAGTCACGCTGGTACTTCTCGAACAGCGAGCGGGCCAGGACGTCGCGCAGCAGCAGCACGATCCCGACGACCTCGTTGGTCTCCACGCCGCGGGGGATGATCCGCTCGGACAGGTCGCGGGCGTAGTGCTGCAGCGCCTCGACGCTGCCGGTCTCCAGCACCTCGACGTAGTTGTCGTAGACCAGCGTGGTCTCGGCCGTCATCTCCTGGGACGTCATCGCCTGCAGCAGGTGCGCCTCCTGGATGCGGCGGGCCCACTCCTGGCGCAGCCGCGTCCGGTGCTCGCGCAGGTGCGCGACGAGCTGGGGGAGCAGGCCGTCCTGGTCGAGATGGCCGGTACCGTCGGACGCAGCCGCGGTCACGGTCGGGTTCTCGTTCCTGCTCATGCCTCTCCTCGCCACTTCGTCATGGTCACCGTCGTGCCGCGTCCGGTCTCGGAGACCACCGCGAACTCGTCCATCAGCCGCCGGGCGCCGGGCAGCCCGAGGCCGAGCCCCTGGTAGGTGCTGTAGCCGTCCTGCAGCGCCCGCTCGACGTCCGGGATCCCCGGGCCGGCGTCACGGGCGACGATCGAGATGCCGCACCGGGGCTCCTCCAGCTCCGTCACCACGACCTCGCCGGAGTCGGCGAAGCGCACGATGTTGCGGGCCATCTCGGACACGGCCGTGGCGATCAGCGTGATGTCGGTGGGGGAGAACCGCAGCCGGGTGGCCAGCTCACGGGCGGCCTGCCGGGCGGCGACGATGTCGGCGTCCCCGCGGACCGGGACCCGCACGGCGTCGTCCCGGGCCCGCCCGCGCTCCATCAGCGGCTCGGACAGCCGTGCGCAGACCTCGCACTCCAGCAGGTGACGGGCGGCGTCGACCTCCCGCTGACGGCGTCGCTCGCCGCTGGAGATGGCCAGCAGGACCGGCCGGCAGCGCTCGGTGGGCGGCTCCACCCGCTCGGAGACCAGCAGGTACTCCACCCGCAACCGGGCGCGGGTGCGGTTGAGCTGGGCGGCCACGGCACCGGCGGTGGACCCGAGCTCGACGGCCAGCGAGCGGGTGTCCCGGCCCTCGACCTCGTGGGCGAGCAGCGTCGTCCGCTCCCGCTCGGACAGCCGGGTGAGGGCCTCGGCGACGGCGGCGCGGTCCTCGCCGGCGAGGACGTCCTCGTCGGGGGCCGGCGGGGGCCGCAGGTCGACGACGCGGTGCTGGTGCCGCCGGTGCCGGTCCTGGTCGCGCCACATGGAGGCGACGACGTTGCGCGCCGTGACGATCGCGTAGGGCTCGAGCATCCCGGGCTCCACCCGACCGGCGGCGGCCAGCACCCGGGTGAGGGTCTCCTGCACCAGGTCGTCGACGGTCGCCCGGTCCGGGACGCGGGCGGCGACGATCCGGCGGACGAGCGGGATCAGCGCTGCGACGTCCGGAGACGCGCAGCTCTGGTCCGGGGAGCCCACCGGCCCGACGGCCGCCATCCGCCGGACGCTACCCCCGGGACCACCGTCCTGGCGCGGCGACGGACGGCCGCCGGACCGCCGGGGCCGACGGCCGCCGACCGGGACGCCGTCGACGGGGCCGCATGACGGCGGTGGCCGGCGGTGCGGGTACCGCGGGCGGCCCACTACGGTCCGGCGGGGTGACGCCTCCCCGGAACCGGCCGCCCGGCGTGGCCGACGAACGCACCCAGCTGGTCGGCTGGCTGGACCTGCAGCGCGCCCTGGTGCACTACAAGTGCGAGGGCCTGGCCGAGGAGGACGCCCACCGCGCGCTGCTGCCGACGTCCCCGGACATGACGGTCGCGGGGCTGGTGAACCACCTGCGCTGGGTGGAGCACTGCTGGTTCGACGTGCTCTTCCTCGGCCGCCCGGCCGACGGCAACCCGCAGTTCGGCGCGGACGCCGCCGCCGACCCCCGCGTGGGCGACACCCCGCTGGCGCAGCTGCTCGACGAGTACGCCCGCCAGTGCGCCGCCTCGAACGCGATCGTCGCCGCGGCGGACCTCGACGACCTCGGGAGGAACGCCGAGTACGGCGCCGACGGCCTGACCCTGCGGTGGATCCTCCTCCACCTCGTCGAGGAGGTCGCCCGGCACGTCGGGCACCTGGATCTGCTCCGCGAGCAGCTCGACGGCACCACGGGCTACTACTGAGCGACCGGGCCGCTCACTGGAGGACCCTCGACGGGCCGGTGACTGACTGAGAGGGTCGCTGGCGCGCCACGAGCGGGGCTGCCCGCCCGCCGTCCCGGCCGGGCGAATCCCCCGACAGGGTGGGGTGGCGCAGCCGGGGGGCCGCCCGTGGTCGTGCCATCGTGACCGCTGTGGGAGCGCGGAGCCGGTGAGCGCCGTCGTCGTGGTCGCGGCGGCCGCGGTGGGAGCCGTCGTCGGCGTCCTGGTCAACCGAGCCGCCGGCCGCTTCCCCTGGCCGCCCGGTGCCGCGGTGCGCGACCTCGTCCGGCCGGGTGCGGCAGCGGTCCGGCCGCCGCTGCTGGAGGTCGGAGCCGCCCTCCTGTTCGCGCTCACCGCCGTGCGCTTCGGACCGTCGGCGCCGCTGCCCGCCTTCCTCTTCCTGACCGGGGCGGGCGTTCTGCTCGCGGTGGTGGACCTGCGCCACCGGCTGCTGCCGAACCGGGTGGTCCTGCCGTCCCTGGCGGCCGGTGCGGTCCTGCTGGTGCTCCCGGCCGTGCTGGACGATGCCTGGCCGGCCCTGCTCCGAGCAGTGGTCGGCGCCGGAGCGCTCTTCGCGGCCTTCCTCGTCCTGGCGCTGGTCTCGCCCAGCGGGCTGGGCATGGGAGACGTCAAGCTCGCCGCCGTCGTCGGCCTGTACCTGGGCTGGTTGGGCTGGCCGGCGGTCGTGCTGGGGGCGGCGGCCGGGTTCGTCGTCCAGGCTGCGGTCGCCGTCGGACTGCTCGCGACCCGCCGCATCGGGCTGCGCGGGGAGCTGCCGTTCGGGCCGGCGATGCTCGCCGGTGCCGCACTCGCCATCGGGTGGAGCGCGCTCGTCGCCTGAGGACGGGACGTACCTGACCCGCCGGCCGACCGGACGTCGGTCACGCCGCGTGAGCTCTGCGGGGACCGCGCACCCGGGAGAGGGGCCGGGGTCGACCGACCGGGTGGATGCCCCTCAAGTCGGCGCGCGGTCCGACCGACACCGCTCCTACTGCCGCGAGGCCGGGTCGACCGACCCGGACCGGCCGGCGCCCGTCCCCCAGGGAGTTCCCGTGATCCACCCGTACGCCGCCCTCGTCACCCTCGTCGCCTTCGCCAAGGACCGCCTGGAGCGGGAGGAGAAGGGCGCCACCGCCGTCGAGTACGGCCTGATGGTCGGCCTGATCGCCGTCGCGATCATCACGGCCGTCATCTTCCTGAGCGACCAGCTCGAGGCCCTCTTCAACAGCATCGGTGGCGACCTCCAGGATGCCGCCACCCCCTGATCCGCGTCCGCTCGCGGCGCGGCGGCCCCCGTTCCCCCGGGAGCCGCCGCGCCGCTGCGCACATCCGGGCCACACGACCAGGGAGGAGGTGGGGAGCGATGCGGGATCGCATGCACGACCAGCGCGGTGCGGCAGCGGTGGAGTTCGCGTTCATCGTGCCCCTGCTGCTCGTCCTGGTCCTCGGCATCGCGGAGTTCGGCCACGCCTTCCAGGTGCAGGGCACCCTCTCGGCCGCCGCCCGTGAGGGCGCTCGGGTCATGGCTCTGCAGAACGACCCGGCCGCGGCGCGCGCCGCCGTCCGCGACGCCGCCCCCACGCTCGACCCGGCGATCGCCGACGCGCAGATCGCCGTCACCCCGGCCGCCTGCCCGGCCACCGGGGCCGGCACCACCAACGTCCGCGTGACCATCGACTACCCGATGCCGTTCCTCACCGACTTCTTCGGGGCGTCCATCGACCTGACCGGAACGGGGGTCATGCGGTGCAACGGCTGAGGAAGGACCCCCCTGCCCGCCGCCACCCGGTGGAGGACCCCGTCCTCCCCACCCTTCGCACGCTCAGAGCGGCGCCCGGGACGGGGCCGCAGGGCGGCCGCAAGAACCTCCGGGCGCGGCTGACCGACGAGCGCGGCGGGTCGGCGGTGCTGATCGCGCTGCTGCTCGTCCCGCTGCTCGGCTTCACCGCGATCGCGGTCGACATCGGCGCCCTCTACGCCGAGAAGGCCCGGCTGCAGACCGCGGCCGACGCCGCCGCGCTCGCTGTCGCCGCGGACTGCGCCCGCGGTGCCTGCGGGGACATGCAGGCCACCGCGCAGAGCATGGTCGACGCCAACACCGGCAGCGCCGACGCCGCCCCACCGGTCCTGGCGACGAACCCCAACCGCGTCACCGTCTCCGGGCAGACCCCGAAGGAGCACTGGTTCGCGCCCGTGATCGGGCACGACGCGACCACCGTGTCGGCCACCGCGACGGTGGCCTGGGGTGGCCCCAGCGGCGGCACCGCCGTCCTGCCGCTCGCCTTCTCCTGGTGCGAGTTCGAGCAGCAGACCGGTGGGGGGCTGCCGTCGGGCACGACCGAGCACACCGTGTACCTGACCAAGTCCTCGGAGACGGTCGACTGCACCGGGCCGTCGGAGAACGTCGTCCCCGGGGGCTTCGGTTACCTGGTCAGCGACCCGGGCGACTGCCGGGCCACCAGCGCGGTCGCGGAGCGCTCGTACTCCTCGACCGGCAACACCCCACCGAGCAGTTGCTCCGCGGGCGACTTCGCCTCGTGGGTGGGCCGGACCGTGCTGCTGCCGATCTTCGACCGGTTCGGCGACACCGGGAGCAACGCCTGGTACCGGGTCTACGGCTACGCGGCCTTCCGGCTGACCGGCTACCACCTGGGCGGCCAGTTCAGCTCCACCTCCAGACCGTGCGGTGGCAGCGAGCGCTGCGTGACCGGCTACTTCACCCGCTTCGTCGACCTGGGCCACGCCTTCGACTACGACTCCGACGCCCCCCAGCTGGGCGCCTGGGTCCTCCGACTCATCCGATAGGGGCTCTCGTGAGACGCCGACTGCTCGCCGCCCTCGCGGCGCTCGTCCTCGCCGTCGCCGGCACCGTGGTCCTCCTGGCCTACGTGCGCGGCGCCGACGCCCGCGCGCTGGCCGGGGTGCGCACCGTGGAGGTGCTCGTGGTCGACCAGGTGGTCCCCGAGGGGACGCCGGGCGACCAGCTCGCCGAGCTGGTGCGGAGCGAGCAGCTGCCGGCGAGGGCCGCCGTCGACGGGGCCGTCACCGATCTCGCCGCCCTCGCCGGGCAGGTGGCCACCGTCGACCTGCAGCCCGGCGAGCAGCTGCTGGCCAGCCGGTTCGCCGCGCCGGAGGACCTCTCCCTCCCCGGGACGGTCCCGCCGCCCGAGGGGACGTCCGAGGTCGCCGTCCTGCTCGAGCCGCAGCGCGCCATCGGTGGCCGGATCACGGCCGGGGACGAGATCGGGGTCTACATCTCGATGGACCTGGAGGACGACGCCGGCAAGAAGATCGGCGTCACTCACGCGACCCTGCACGGGGTCCTCGTCACCCAGGTGCAGGGCGCCCCGGCACCAGCAGCGACCGAGGAGGGGACCGAGACGGCCTCCTCGGGCGGCGCGGCCCCATCGGGGAACCTCATGGTCACGGTCGCGGTGCCGGCCAGGGACGCCGAGCTCGTCGTGTTCGGGATGGAGCACGGCACCGTGTGGCTCTCCCTCGAGCCAGAGGGCGCCGACCCCGACGGAACCAAGATCGTCAATCAGGGCAACGTCTACGGCGACTCGCTCGCCGGCCTGGGCACCGTCTACGGGGGGTCGAAGTGAGTCGAGTGGTCCTGGCCGCGGCCGACGACGACCTGGGTCAGCGCGTGCACGTCGCGGCCGACGGTGACGTCCAGGTGCTGCCGCCCGGCCGTCTGCCCGGCGACCCGGCGCGCCTGTTCGAGCAGCTCCTCGACGGCGAGCTGCCCGACGTGCTCCTCATCGGCCCCCTGGCGCCACCGCAGGAGGTGCTCCCCCTCGCCCAGCGGCTCGACGTCCAGTGCCCGGGCATCAGCGTCGTCCTGCTGGCCGAGCCCTCGCCGGAGATGCTGCAGGCGGCCATGCGGGCCGGGATCCGGGATCTGCTCGCACCCGGGGCGGACGTCGAGGAGATCCGTGCCGCTGTGGAGCGTGCCGGGTCGGCCGCTGCCGGCCGGCGACGGGTGCTGCGGCCGATGGAGGAGACCGCGCGCTACACGGGGCGGGTCATCACCATCGCCTCGCCGAAGGGCGGGGTCGGAAAGACCACCATCGCGTCCAATCTCGCCCTCGGCCTCACCACCGCAGCACCCCAGTCGACGGTGCTGGTCGACCTCGACGTGCAGTTCGGCGACGTCGCCTCGGCGCTCGGGCTGGTGCCCGAGTACACGCTGCCCGACGCCGTCCAGGGTCCGGCCAGCGAGGACACGATGGTCCTCAAGACCTTCCTCACCCAGCACCCCAGCGGCCTCTACGCCGTGTGCGGGGCCGAGTCGCCGGCCGCCGGCGACACCGTCACCGGCGCCGACGTCACCCGGCTGCTCACCGCGCTGGCGCGGGAGTTCCGCTACGTCGTCGTCGACACCGCGCCGGGCCTGTCGGAGCAGACCCTCGCCGCGCTCGACCGTGCGACCGACGTCGTGATGCTCAGCAGCATGGACGTCCCCGGTGTCCGCGGGCTGCGCAAGGAGCTCGACGTGCTGCGGGAGCTGTGCATGATCCCGGCAGGCCGGCACGTGGTCATGAACCTCGCCGACCCCAAGGGCGGACTGTCCGTCCGCGACGTCGAGACGGCGATCGGCACGGGGGTGGACGTCGTCATCCCGCGCTCGGCCGCCGTGCCGGCGTCGACCAACCAGGGCGTGCCCATCCTCGCCAGCGGGCGCAAGGACCCGGCCGTCAAGGAGCTGCGCCGGCTCGTCGCCCGCTTCGCCGCCACCCCGCTGATGAAGCCCGGCCGCTACCGGGCCAAGCACCGGGCGGCCTCGTGAACCTCGCGTCCCGACTGGCCGCCGCCCAGGGCCGGCACGCCGCCCCGGAGGCCGTGGCGGTGGAGAGCGCCCCGGCACCCGTTCCTGCTCCTCGTGCCGGGACCCCGGCCGCACCCCCGACCGACGCCCTCAGCAAGCTCAAGGACCGCGTGGCCAAGGCGCTGTTCGAGCGCATGGGCAACCGGATGAACGACCCGACGCTGTCGGAGGACCAGCTGCGCACCATCGTGCTCGGCGAGCTCGACGAGGTCGTCGAGGAGGAGCGGGTCCCGCTCAGCGCCGAGGAGCGGCAGCGGCTCACCGCCGAGCTGGCCGACGACGTCCTCGGCTTCGGCCCGCTGCAGCGGCTGCTCGACGACCCGACGGTCACCGAGATCATGTGCAACGGACCGGAGATGGTCTACGTCGAGCAGGGCGGCAAGCTGGTGCGCACCGGCTCCCGGTTCACCTCCGAGGAGCACCTGCGCCGGGTCATCGACCGGATCGTCTCCCGGGTGGGACGGCGCATCGACGAGTCCTCCCCACTGGTCGACGCCCGGCTGGCCGACGGGTCCCGGGTGAATGCGATCATCCCGCCGCTGGCCTTCAGCGGATCGACGCTGACCATCCGCAAGTTCGCCAAGGACCCCTTCGGCGTCGACGACCTGATCGGCTTCGGCACCCTCTCCCCGGAGATGGCCGAGCTGCTGCACGCCTGCGTCGAGGCGCGGCTGAACATCATCGTCTCCGGGGGCACCGGCACCGGGAAGACGACGCTGCTCAACGTGCTGTCCTCGTTCATCCCCGAAGGCGAGCGCATCGTCACCATCGAGGACGCCGTGGAGCTGCAACTGCAGCAGGACCACGTGGTGCGGCTGGAGTCGCGGCCGCCCAACATCGAGGGCCGGGGCGCGATCACGATCCGCGACCTGGTGCGCAACTCGCTGCGGATGCGGCCCGACCGCATCGTGGTGGGGGAGTGCCGCGGCGGGGAGAGTCTGGACATGCTCCAGGCGATGAACACCGGTCACGACGGCTCGCTGTCGACGGTGCACGCCAACTCGCCGCGGGACGCCGTCGCCCGGCTGGAGACGCTCGTGCTCATGGCCGGGATGGACCTGCCGCTGCGCGCCATCCGGGAGCAGATCGCCTCCGCCGTCGACGTCGTGGTGCAGCTGACCCGGCTGCGCGACGGCACCCGGCGGGTCACCCACGTGACCGAGGTACAGGGCATGGAGGGCGAGACGGTCACGCTGCAGGACGCGTTCGTCTTCGACTACTCCGCCGGCGTCGACGCCTCCGGCCGGTTCCTCGGCAAGCCGGTGCCGACGGGCGTGCGCCCGCGGTTCACCGACCGCTTCGACGAGCTCGGGATCACCGTCTCGTCGCGGGTCTTCGGCACCGTGGCGCCCCGGCGGGGGTGGGCCTGATGTCGCCGGCGCTGCTGCTGCTCGGCCTGGTTGCGCTGACCGGGGCGCTGCTGCTGGTCGCGCTGGTCGTCCTTCCCGCCGGGCAGCGCCGGGTTCCGCTGAGCCGGCTGGACCCCTCGGTCGCAGCGCCGTCCTCCGCGCTGGCCGGCGCCTCGGCCGCCGCCGGCGCGGCCGTCGAGCGGGTGCTGGTCAAGCGCGGCCGGGTGGCCGCCGGGGCGGCGGCGCTCGAGCGCGCGGGCATGACGATCGCCCTGCCGGACCTCGTGCTGGGAGTCGGCCTGGCCACCGTCGCCCTCGGCGCGCTCGGCTTCCTCGTCGACGGCGTGCTCGCGGGTCTCGTCCTGGCGGTCCTGCCCGCGGGAGGCACCAGGCTGTTGCTCGCCGTGCGCGCGGCCCGGCGCCGGGCGGCCTTCGCCGACCAGCTCGACGACTCGCTGCAGCTCATGGCCAGCAGCCTGCGAGCCGGCCACAGCCTGCTGCGCGCGGTGGACTCGGTCGCCACCGAGGCGGCCGCGCCCACGTCGGGGGAGTTCGCCCGCATCGTCAACGAGACGCGGGTCGGCCGGGACCTCGGCGACGCCCTCGACGAGGTGGCGGAGCGGATGGGGAGCGACGACTTCCGCTGGACGGCCCAGGCCATCGCGATCCACCGCGAGGTCGGCGGCAACCTGGCCGAGGTCCTCGACACCGTCGGGCACACCATCCGTGAGCGCAACGCGATCCGCCGGCAGGTCAAGGCGCTGTCGGCCGAGGGCAAGCTGTCCGCGGTGGTGCTCATGGCGCTGCCCTTCGGGGTCCTCGGGTTCATCTCGATGACCAACCCCGGGTACCTCGCCGCGTTCACCGAGAGCCTCTCGGGCTACCTCATGCTCGGCGTCGCGGCGGTCCTGCTGGTCGTCGGCGGGCTGTGGCTCACGAAGACGGTCCGGATCAGGTTCTGATGACACCCGCTCCCGTGCTCGCCGGTGCCGTGGCCGTCGCCCTCGCCGTCCCGCTGCTCGGCTGGGCGCTGTTCGCCCGCCCGCAGGACGCCGCCGCCCGGACGCGGGCCAACCTGGCCCGCGGGCTCGCCGTCGCCGGTGCCGGCGGGCCCGCGGCCGTCCGTTCCCGTCCGCGGCTCCTGGCCCGACTGGCGCGGGCGCTGACCCCGATGGGCACGGTCGCCCGGCTGAACCGGCTGGCCGGGGCCGCCGGCCGGCCGGCGGACTGGCCGGTGCCCCGGCTGGTGGCCGCCAAGCTGGTGCTCGCGGCGGTGTCGGCGGTCCTCGGGTCGCTGGTGGTCGCCGCCCGGCCCGGGGCCCTCACCGTGCTCATGGCCGTCGTCCTCACCGGCGTCGCCTACGTCGTGCCCGAGCTCCTGCTGTACAGCCGGGGACAGGAGCGGCAGAAGGCGATCGCCCTCGAGCTGGCCGACACCCTCGACCAGATGACCATCGCGGTGGAGGCGGGCCTGGGTTTCGAGTCGGCGATGGCGCGGGCCGGGCGCAACGGCCGTGGTCCGCTCGCGCAGGAGCTGGTCCGGACGCTGCAGGACATCGCCGTCGGTCAGCCCCGCCGGGAGGCCTACCTGGCCCTGGCCGAGCGGACGTCGGTGCCCGACCTGCGCCGCTTCATCCGGGCGGTCGTCCAGGCCGACGCCTTCGGCGTCTCGATCGCCGACGTGCTGCGCACGCAGGCGCAGGAGATGCGGCTCAAGCGGCGGCAGCGGGCCGAGGAGAAGGCCATGCAGATCCCGGTGAAGGTGATCTTCCCGCTGATCCTGTGCATCCTGCCGACGCTGTTCATCGTCCTGCTCGGCCCCGCGGCGATGGACATCGTGGGCGCCTTCAGCGGCTGACCGGGGTGCGTGAGCACAGCCGTACTGCGCTCCCGCACCCCCGGCGGCTCAGCCGGTGGAACGCGGCTGCGCTGGGTTGGTCGGGTCGCCCTGGGACGGCGGGTTCATCGCCGGCCCGGTCGTGGCCTCGGAGACCTTGGACCCGGTCGAGGCGTGGACCGGGTCGTCGGCGGCCGCGGCGGCGGGGTCGCCACCGGACGGCTGGGCGCCCTCGCGCAGGGAGCTGAGCCGGTTCTCCATGATCGTCACCACCTGCAGCCGGTTGGCGTGGGCGCGCTCGTACTCCAGCAGCGTCTCCAGGCCCGCAGCGTCCAGCGTGCGGATCCGCGAGGTGAGGCCGTCGACCGGCAGGTGGTCGTAGTCGGGCAACGGCAGCTGGTCGTGTTCGGTCATGGCAGCCGCCTACCCGTGCCCCGCGGATCCGACACCGCGTGTGAGGGGACGGCCGGTGGGTAGGCGGCGGAGGCGGGAGCGCCCGGCCAGGGCCCCGCTGTTCCTCTGCCGCCAGCGATCGAGGAGTGGTTCCCACCCCATGGACGTGTCCTTCCTGGAGCCGGTCTTCAGCGCCTCCGGGCCCTACGCCACGGTGTGCGCCGACGTCACGCACACCACCGAGAGCGCCGACACCGAGGTCGAGCTGCGGGTCCGCGCCATCGCCGAGAAGCTCACCGAGCAGGGCGCGCCGGAGGCGGTCGTCGAGGCGGTCCGCAGCCGGCTGCTCGAGGCCAACGCCGGCGGGGACGTCGCCACGCTGCGGGGCCGGGCCCTGGTGGTCGCGGCCGACGGCGCCGTGGTCCTGGACCAGCCGCTGATCGACACGCCGCGGCAGGAGGTGGCCGAGTGGTCGCCGTCGCCGGACCTGTTGCCGGTGCTGCGCCAGCTGCCCGGCCGCGTGCCGCACGTCGTCGTCCTCACCGACCGGGTCGGGGCCGACATCACCTACGTGGGGATGCCCGGGCAGGAGGGCGAGGAGCAGCAGGTCGAGGGCGACAGCTTCCAGATCCGCAAGTTCCCGGGCGGCGGCTGGGCGCACCACCGCTACCAGCACAACGCCGAGAACAAGTGGGTCCACAACGCCGACGAGGTGGCCTCGCACATCACCTCGATGGTGCGCCGGCTGTCCCCGCGCTTCGTCCTCGTGGCCGGCGACGTCCGCGCCCGGCAGATCCTCACCGACCGCGCCAGTGACCTGTGGCGGGACCTCGTCGTCTCCATGGACGAGGGCGGGCGCGCCGCCGGCGCCGACCGCGAGCCGGTCGACCGGCGGGTCGCGGAACTGGTCGCGGAGCACGAGGGGCACGAGGAGCGCGACGCCG
Source organism: Geodermatophilus sabuli (assembly GCF_900215145.1). Taxonomy (GTDB): domain Bacteria; phylum Actinomycetota; class Actinomycetes; order Mycobacteriales; family Geodermatophilaceae; genus Geodermatophilus; species Geodermatophilus sabuli. The sequence continues at coordinate 711,454 of NZ_OBDO01000001.1, forward strand.
TCGAGAAGATCGCGTCGGCCGGCGCACACGGCCTGGCCGTCACCGGCACCCCGGCGGTCGTCGAGGCGCTGCGCAAGGGCCAGATCGAGACGCTGGTGCTCGCCGGCCAGCCCGACGAGGGCACGCTGCTGGTCGGCAACTCCCCGCTCGAGCTCGGCGTCGACCAGCACGACATGGACGCACTCGGCACCCATGGCACCGTCGTCCCGGCCGACCGCGCCCTGCTGGCCGCGACCGTCGCCAGCAGCGCCGGCGTCGTCGTCGTCCCGCGGGCGGCGATGCCGGACGACGTCCCGGTGGCCGCGATCCTCCGTTACACCGACGAGTCCACGCCGTCGGCGCAGTGACCCCCGGCCCGACGACGAAGGAGTCCCCGTGACCGATCCGCACACCCCGGCCACCTCACCCGGCACCTCCGAGGCCGACGTCGAACACCGCGCGGCGATCGCCGAGGCGCTCGGCAAGGAGGTGTGGCCGGCCGACCGCGACACCCTGGTGTCGAAGGCACAGGAGGGTAACGCCCCCGACCGGGTGGTCGCCGACCTGCGGCGGCTGCCCTCCGGTCAGCAGTTCGCCAACGTGCAGGAGGTCGCCCGCGCGCTGGGCATCGGCACCGAGCAGGAGCGCTTCTGAGATGACCACGCAGAAGGAGCCCAGCCCCGAGGCGCTGGGCAACGTCACCGAGGACAACGTCCGCACCCGGTCGCAGCTGCTGCCCGAGGAGGAGGAGCTCCAGGGCAGCGGCATGGAGGAGGTCGCCGCCGAGGTGATCCTCGCGGAGTCCGAGGAGCGGACGGTGCACGCCGACCCCGACGACGCGCAGGGCGCGCACCGGCAGTCGGCAGAGACCGCGGACCTGCCCTGAGCGTCCACGAGCACGAGGTCCAGCTGCGCTGGTCGGACCCCGACTCCCTCGGGCACGTCAACCACGCGCGGGCCCTCGCCCTCGTCGAGGACGCCCGGCTGGCGATGGCCGAGGGGGCGCCGGGGAACGGCGGCGTCATCCTCGCCCGGCTCGAGGTCGACTACCTGCGCCAGCTGTACTACCGGGTGGGGGAGCGCCTGTGCGTGCGCAGCACGGTCACCCGGCTGGGCACGAAGTCCCTCACCGTGCGGCAGGAGCTGGTCCAGGACGGCGAGGTGGCGATTCGCGCGGACGCCGTCATGGTGCTGTTCGACTTCGTCACCGACACCAGCCGGGCGATGACCGACGCCGAGCGCGCCCACTGGTCGCGGTTCGCCGCGACCTGATCGTGTTCCGATTTGTCGTGATGTGATCTTGGCGCGGGACCGGGGTAGGGCAGCCTCATGCCGAAGACGACGAAGAAGGGCACGGCCAAGCAGGACGAGCTGCCCAGCACGCTGCAGCGGTCGCCGAAGAAGGCGCAGCGGACCTTCGCCAAGGCCTACGACTCGGCCATGGACTCCTACGACGACGAGCAGCGGGCCAACCAGACGGCCTGGGCCGCGGTGAAGCACAGTTTCGAGAAGGTCGGCGACCGCTGGGCGGCCAAGGAGGGCGGCAGGAAGGGCCCGTCGGACGCGCAGGCCGCCGGTGGCCGGGACACCCACCGGGAGACCAAGGGCGGCGTCGACGCCAACGCCTCCAAGGGCCACCTCATGGAGCTGGCGAAGAAGCTCGGCGTCTCCGGCCGCTCGACGATGAAGAAGAAGCAGCTCGTCGACGCCATCCAGAAGGCCAACGGCAAGAAGACCGCGCAGGCGCGCAAGAAGGAGAAGTGACGGCCCTCGGTCAGCCGGTGGGGATGAGCACCAGCTCGGTCTGCCGGTCGCCGAGGTAGGTGACGCCCGCCCCGGTCAGCGCGATGCCCTCCTCCAGGGCGATGCGCACCGGCTGGCCACCCCACTCCGGCACCGGCACCCGGACGCAGAGCTCCAGCGCGTAGACGGTGTCGGCGTGCAGCACCCGGTCGCCCGCGCCGGGGACGCCGTGCTGGTCGTCCCACAGTCCGATCGCGGGTCCGGCGCCGTGACCGTGGAAGCCGACCGGGTGGGAGTACACGTCGCCGTCGATGCCCTCCGCCGCGGCGGCGGCTCGGGCGGCGGCCAGCACCTCGTTGCCGGTGCGGCCCACGAGCAGCTCCGCCGTCGTGAGGTCCTGCAGCCGGGTGCCGGTGCGCAGCGCACGGCGCAGGCCGGCCGGGGCCGCGCGCTCACCCGGGCCGAGCACGTACCCGGTGCGCTGGCTGTCGGTCTTGAGGCCCAGGCTCGACGTCCCGACGTCGCAGTGCACGAGGTCACCGGGCAGCACCGGGGAGTGGTACGGGACGGCGGGCAGCAGGGCGCCGCACTCCTCGACCGGGGGCACCCCGGCCCGCTGCAGGTCGACCACCGGGTGGAACCACGGGTCGAGGCCGAGGTCGGTCAGCCGCTGCCGGATCCACCAGGCGAGATCGGTGGCGGTGGTCTCCCCGACGGTCAGGACGGCGGGGGAGAAGGCCTCCTCGACGACCTCGCCGACCAGCCTGTTGAGCCCGTGCAGCGCGGCGACCTCCTCGGGCAGCCGCGTCTCCAGCCAGCCGACCGCGAGCTCCTCGGCCGACACCAGCCGGTCGGCGTAGGGACCGAGGGCCTCGGTGAGCTGCCGGTGCTCGGTGTGCGACAGCCCGTCGGCCAGCGCGAAGTCCGCCGACACGTCGATGCCGATGCGCCGCGGGTCGGCCTGCTCCACGATGCGCCGCACCTCGGCCCACTGGCCCTGCTCGGTGGGCGGGCCCCCGGCGTCCTCGGGGGACCAGGCCGGCAGGAACTGGCCCACCGGGTAGCGGGAGGCCGCGGCGGCGGTGACGCCGTCGTCGCTGCGGTGCAGGACCAGGATCGTGCGCCGCCGGGCGGACAGCCACGTGGCCGGCAGCAGGGTGGCCAGCACGGGGTCCTCGTTGTACTCGCGCCCGACCACGAGCCACAGGTCGATCCCGGCGCGGTCCATGAGTCCGGGCAGCAGGTCGAGGACCCGCTGGGTGAGCCACCGGTCGCGGACGTCGGCCTGCTCGCGCAGCGGCAGCGGCACCGTGCGGGTCGGGTCGGGCGCGACGAGGGTCATGGGGACAGGGAAGCAGAGAACCGGCGTCCCCACCGGTCGAGCGCGGGAGGCCCCCTGCGGGGCCCCTGCTCAAGCCGGCTCGCCGGCCGCCGGGAGGTGGTCACCGGCGGTGCGCTGCCGCGGCAGGACGGCGGCCACCCGGTCGCGCCCGGCCTGCTTGGCCTCGTACATGGCACCGTCCGCGCGGTCGATCAGCCGCCAGGTGGCGGCCGTGGCGTCCTCGCCGTCGACCGGCCGGACCAGCGCGATGCCGATCGAGGCGGTCACCGAGTGGCCGGCCGCGCTGCGGCTGGTGGCGACCGCCGTCCGCAGCCGCTCGGCCAGCCGGCCGGCGTCCGCCGCGTCGTTGACCAGGCCGAGCACGACCAGCTCCTCACCGCCGACCCGGGCCAGCACGTCGGTCGGGCGGACGGTGGCCGACAGCGAGGCGGCGACCGCGCGCAGCACGGCGTCGCCGGCGGCGTGCCCGTGGGCGTCGTTGAGCCGCTTGAAGTGGTCCAGGTCGAGCACCATGGCCGCGACCCGGGAGCCCTCGCGGCGGGCCTGGCGCCAGATGCGCGGGGCGTTCTCGACGAGGTGGCGGCGGTTGGCCAGGCCGGTCAGCGGGTCCTGGTGCGACAGCGCCCGGGTGGCCTCCAGCAGCCGCTGCACCCGGCACCGCAGCACGTGGACGCCGACCGACGCCCCGTTGAGCACCCCCGCACTGATGGCGGTCTGGACGGCGATCAGCACGGCGCCGTCGTAGGTGTGGACCATCGCGATGCCGCAGGCGAGAACCGTCACCAGCATCGAGCCGGCGACCATCCAGGCTCCGAGGAACCAGGCAGCGACGAAGGACGGGAAGAGCAGGAGCAACGGCGCGGCGTGCGCCGGCTGGGACATGGAGAGGACGACGATCACATAGACGAGGTCGCACAGGAGCACCAGCCCGAAGGTGGGCCACCGCCCGGCCCGCTGCCGTACCGCCAGCGGTGCGGCGGCGACCAGGCAGGCGAGCATCGCCACCGCGTAGAACACCCGGGTGGTGCCCGCGTGCAGGGTGCCGTCGACGAACAGGTTCACGGAGCCGACCAGCCCGCCGAGGGCCGTCAGGCCGGCGAGGGTGCGCGCGGCGATCCGGTGCTCCGGCCCACGACTGACCGCGGTGTCGTGCGCACGGGTCCGCGTGTCGGTGTCAATGCGTTGCCGCGCGCTCACTGATCAAGCATGCCCCATGGGAGCTCCCGGCTGCGAGCCCGTGGTCCCGGTCCCGACGCCGCCCGAGCGGGACATCCGCCGGCGTGGACGAGGGCGGGCGCCGGTGCCAGGGTGGCGGCCATGTCGCACCCGGAGCCGGGGTCGGTCGTCGTCCGGACGCTCGCCGAGCACCCGATGGTCGCCAACGGCGGCACCAGTGCGCTGCGCATGGTCGCGCCCGGCTCGGTGACCGCCGGCCGCTACGGCCTGGTCGAGTACTCGGTCGCCCCGCGCAGCGCCGGCGCTGCACCGCACTACCACTCGACGTTCTCCGAGGCGTTCTTCGTGCTGACCGGGGAGCTGACGGTGTACGCCGACGGCGCCTGGCGGCCGTACGCGGCGGGGGACTACGCGCTGGTCCCCGAGCGCGGTGTGCACGGGTTCCGGAACGACGCCGACAACCCGGTCACCTTCCTCATCCTGTTCGCGCCGGGCATCGCGCGTGAGCAGTTCTTCGCCGAGACGGCCGAGCTGCGGCGCAGCGGCCGGCAGCTGTCGCCGGAGGAGATGACGGCCTTCTACGCCCGGCACGACCAGGTGATGGTCGACGTCTGACCGGCGGCGCCGCGGGGTGGCAGGGTGAGGAGGACCAGCCCGATCGCGAGGAGGCCGCACATGGCGCAGGGACCGTGGTTCTACTGCCTCAAGCACCACACCGTCGAGGACCGGGACGGCTGCGCGGAGCGGCACCGGCTCGGCCCGTACGCCACCCGCGAGGAGGCCGAGCACGCCCTCCAGTCGGTGGCCGAGCGCGAGGAGAAGCTGACCAACGAGGACCGCGCCTGGGAGGGCGACTGAGGGAGGACCCGTCCTCCCCACCCGCCGCGAACTCAGGGCGACCCGGGACGGGGGCCGGGCGAGCCGCGGGGCGCGGCCGGGCATGATCGACGGCGGGGCGCCGGGCGGTCCGGCGCGCGAGAGGTGGGGACGTGACTGACGGACGTTCGGTGGAGGACCTGGTCGTCGGGGTGCTCGGCGGGACCGGCCCCCAGGGGCGCGGGCTCGCCGTCCGGCTGGCCGCCGCCGGACAGCGGGTGCTGCTCGGCTCGCGGGACCCGGAGCGCTGCACCCAGGTCGCCGCGGACGTCGCCACCCGCGCGGCCGCCGCAGCCGGGGGCGCGGAGGTCTCGGTGCAGGGCGGCTCGAACGTCGACGTCGCCGGCGCGGCGGACCTGGTGATCGTGGCGGTGCCGTTCGCCGGGCACGCCGACACCCTGGCCGACCTCGCGACCCCGCTGGCCGGGAAGGTCGTCGTCGACTGCGTCGTCCCCATGGCCTTCGACGAGCTGGGCGCCTACGTGCTGGACGTGCCGGAGGGCTCGGTGGCCCAGCAGGCCGCGGCGCTGCTGCCCGACTCCCACGTGGTCGGCGCCTTCCACCACCTGTCGGCGGTGCTGCTCGAGGACCTCTCGAAGCCGACCCTGGACGGCGACGTCATGGTCGTCGGCGACGTGCGCGAGGCGACCGACACGGTGCAGGCGTTGGCCGGCCGGCTGCCCGGCATGCGCGGTGTCTACGCCGGCCGGCTGCGCAACGCCCGCCAGGTCGAGGCGCTGACCATCAACCTGGTGTCGGTGAACCGCCGGTACAAGGCGCACGCCGGCATCCGCATCACCGACGTCTGAAGAACGACCGCATCCCCGGCCTTCGCGGCTGGCTCTGCGTGCTCTTCTCGACCTGTGCCCGTGGGATCGCGCCCGCAGAGTCGACATCCCACCGGCAGAGCGCGGCAACAGCATCCGTCCACAGCCGGGCCGGGCATCCACCGATCCGTGGAGGACGTCGTCAGGTCAGGCGACTCCCGGAGACGGTGACGGGATGGACTCCTCGTTGCCGCCCGACCTGGTCCTGCGCCGCCGTGCCCTCGCCGAGGGGTGGTCGGACGACGAGCTCGTCCGCAGCCTGCAGCGTGGTGACCTGACCCGGTTGCGACCGGGGGCCCACCTGTCCGAGGTGCCGTCCGATCCTCTGCTCCGGCACCGGTACCTGGTCACCGCCACGCTCGCTGCGCTCCGTCGTCCGGCCGTCGTGAGCCACCAGTCCGCCGCCGTCCTGCACGGCTGGCCACTGTGGGGAGTGCCGTTGGACCAGATGCACGTCACCCGTCGGCCGCCGTCCTCCAGCGAGGTGGGCCGTCACCTGCGTTGTCACGTCACCCGGCTCGACGACGAGGACGTGGTGACCGTGGCGGGGATGCCGGTGACCCACCCCGCTCGCACCGCGCTCGACCTGGCCCGGACGCTGTCCTTCGAGCCCGCGGTGGTGGCTCTCGACGCCGCCATGAGACCGGGTGGCGTGCCGCGGGCCGAGGTGCGACGCCGTCTCGCGGATGCACGGGGGACCCCGGGGAGCCGGGCGGCAGCCCGCGCCGCGGGCTGGGGCGTCGTCCGGTGGACATGGCCCGACCTCACGCCACAGGTCCTCGGCCCGCGGGTGCAGCGGGCCCTCGACCGCGGATGGCGGCGCCGTGGTTGAGGTCTCCCTCTGCCGGGACCATCCGTGCTCTGCGGGCGATATCCCGCCCGCAGAGCACGTGATCTGCCCGCAGAGGGTTACTCGAAGGAGTGCTCGGGGGCGGGGAAGGCGCCGGTGCGGACGTCGTCGGCGTACTCGCGGGCCGCACGCAGCAGTTCGCCGCGCAGGTCGGCGTACTTCTTCACGAACCGCGGCACCCGCCCGCCGGTCATCCCGGCCATGTCGGGCCAGACGAGCACCTGCGCGTCGCAGTCGACCCCGGCGCCGATGCCGATGGTGGGGATGGACAGCTCCTTGGTGACCTGCCCGGCGATCTCGGCGGGCACCATCTCCAGGACGACGGCAAACGCGCCGGCCTCCTGGACGGCGTGCGCGTCGGCCAGCAGCTGATCGGCGCCGGCGCCGCGGCCCTGCACGCGGAAGCCCCCGAGGGCGTGCTCGCTCTGCGGGGTGAACCCGATGTGCGCCATCACCGGGATGCCGTTCTCGGTGAGGGTCCGGATCTGCGGGGCCACCCGCCCCCCACCCTCGAGCTTGACCGCCTGGGCGCCGCCCTCCTTCATCATCCGGACCGAGGTGGCCAGCGCCTGCTGCGGCCCGGCCTCGTAGCTGCCGAAGGGCAGGTCGGCGACGACCAGCACCCGCTTCGTGGAGCGGGTGACCGCCTTGGTCATCAGCAGGATGTCCTCGACGGTCACCGGGACCGTGGAGGTGTGCCCGAGGACGACGTTGCCGGCGGAGTCGCCGACCAGGAGCACCGGGATGCCGGCCTCCTCGAACACCGAGGCGCTCACCGTGTCGTAGGCGGTGAGCATGGCCCACCGCTCGCCGCGCTCCTTGGCCTGCTGCAGGTGGTGCACGCGCACCCGGGCGGTCGAGGTCCCGCCGTACAGCACCGATTCGGTCATGACTGTGCCGCTCCCTCGCGGACGCTGGGCAGGGACTCCCGCCAGCGGTTGGTGATCGGCAGGCGCCGATCCCGGCCGAACGCCTTCAGGCTGATCTTCGTTCCCGGCGCGGACTGGCGGCGCTTGAACTCGGCGGCGTCGATCAGCCGCAGCACGCGGGCGACGACCTCCGGGTCGTGGCCGCGCTCGAGCAGATCGGCCATGCCGAGGTCGCGGTCGACGTAGTCGGCGATGACCCCGTCGAGCTCGTCGTAGGAGGGCAGCGAGTCGGTGTCCACCTGGCCCGGGGCCAGCTCCGCCGACGGCGGCTTCTCGATCGAGTTGGCCGGGATCGGCTCGGTCTCCCCGCGGTCGCGGGCGAAGGCGTTGCGCCAGCGGGCCAGCTCCCAGACGAGGGTCTTGGGGACGTCCTTGATCGGGGCGAACCCGCCGGCGGAGTCGCCGTAGAGGGTGGAGTAGCCGACCGCCACCTCGCTCTTGTTCCCGGTGGTGAGCAGCAGGTGCCCGGACTGGTTGGACAACCCCATCAGCAGCGTGCCGCGCACCCGCGCCTGCAGGTTCTCCGCGGCGACCCCGGTGAGCTCCACCGAGCCGTGGTACGCGTCCACCATCGGGGCGATCGGCACCACGGAGTAGTGCAGCCCGGTCCGCTTCGCGAGGTCCTCGGCGTCGGCGAGGGAGTGCTCGCTGGAGTACTTCGACGGCAGCCCGACGCCGTACACCCGGTCGGCCCCGAGGGCGTCGACGGCGAGCGCGGCCACGACTGCGGAGTCGATGCCGCCGGAGAGGCCGAGCACCACCGAGGGCATGCCGTTCTTGTCGATGAAGTCCCGGAGGCCGAGGACCAGCGCCCGCCAGACCTCCTCGTGGTCCTCGAGCGGCTCGGCGACCGACGGCGGGCGCGCCTCGAACGCGGGCCGCGGCTCCTCGGACACCACGTGCCGGGTGACCGTCATCGCCCCGATCCGGCCGTCCCGCCGCTCGGCGACCGAGGACGGGTCGATCGTGAGGTCGGCGGTCAGCAGGTGCTCGACGAACTGCGGCGCGCGGCCGAGCAGCTCGCCGTCCGGCGCGACGGCCATCGAGTCGCCGTCGAAGACGAGCTCGTCCTGCCCGCCGACCTGGTTGCAGTAGACGATCGTGGCCCGCGCCTCGGCGGCGCGGCGGCGGACCAGGGGCAGTCGCAGGTCGTCCTTGGCCCGCTCGTAGGGGGAGGCGTTGGGGGAGACGACGAGGTCGACGCCGGCCTGCCCGGCGACGCCGCACGGCCCGCCCTCGACCCAGAGGTCCTCGCAGACGGTCAGGGCCACGTCGATGCCGTGCAGCCGCACCACCGGCAGCTCGGTGCCGGGGACGAAGTAGCGCGCCTCGTCGAAGACGCCGTAGTTGGGCAGGTGCCGCTTGTAGTAGCGGACGACGACGTCCCCGCCGTAGAGCAGGGCCGCGGCGTTGCGCGGGGCCCCGCGGCGGGGGTTGGCGTCGGCCGGACGGTCGTCCTCGGGCATCGACTCCACCGCGGCCGGGCCGGTGCCCTCGGTGTGCGCCAGGTAGCCCACGACGACGGCCATGCCGCCGAGGCCCTGGTCGGCGAGGGAGGCGGCGAGGTCGACCAGCGCGTGCTCGCTGGCGCGGGCGAAGGACTCCCGGAGCACGAGGTCCTCGGGCGGGTAGCCGGTGAGGGTCATCTCGGGGAAGACCACGAGGGAGGCACCGGCCTCGGCCGCCTTCGCCGTCCAGCGGGTCACCAGTTCGACGTTGCCGGGGATGTCCCCGACGCGGGTGTCGACCTGGGCCAGGGCCACCCGGAGTTGTACCTGCTGTCCAGTCACCCGGTCAGTCTCGCGGTCCGCCAGGGTCCCCGGCCAGGCGGGGACCCGTCCGCATGATCACGGCGGCCGCCCGCGAGGGGCGGCCGCCGTGACCGGGAGTGCTCGAGGGGTCAGCAGTGGGCGTACTCGGACGGACGCAGCGCCATCACGCCGGCCATCGCGACCAGCATCAGCACGTGGCCCCACAGCATCAGCCCGCCGGGGGAGAGGAGCCCGGCCCACAGCGGGACGAACAGGACGACGAACGGCAGGTACATCGCGGCGCCCATCTCGGCGCAGGCCCGCCAGCCGTGCCTGCGCCACCGCATGACCAGGGTCATCCCGATCGTCATGTTGGTCGCCATGACCAGGGCCATCGGCTCGGTGCGGTCCAGCACGGCGCCGGCGCCGAACGCGCCGAGGACGAGCTCCCACACCGGGTGCAGGGCGACCATGCCGACGGCCATCGCCACGACCATCTCGAGGTAGTGGACGACCAGCTTGCGGGTGCGCCGGGAACGGTGCGGCGCGGCGGACTCGGGGGTGCGCGTGAAAGTCACGGGGATCTCCTGGGCTCGGGCGGCGGTCAGGGGGAGAACGGTCAGGGGAGGAGGGCGTAGCCGGCCTCGTCGACGGCGGCGGCGATGTCGGCCCGGTCGACGGCGGAGTCCACGTCGACGGTGACGGTGCCGCGGGCCAGGTCGACGGCCACGCTGCGGACGCCGGCGACCCGGCTGATCTCCTCGGTGACCGCGCGCTCGCAGTGGGCGCAGGTCATCCCGCTGACCTGGACGGTGGTGGTGCCGACGAAGGTGCGGGGGGTGCTGGTCATCACGGTGGTGCTCCTGGTGGGTCGGTGCGGATCGACGCCACCGAGCCTCCGGTCGGGGCGCCGGCGCTCGCGCCGGGGAAACCACCGGGGTGGTCACCAGGTACCCGTCGGGGCACGCCCCAGCGGGCCCGCCCCGCACGTCCGCGGCTGTGCGCACCTGCCGGTGGCGGTCAGCGGGCCGTCCAGCCGCCGTCCGAGGCGATCACCTGGCCGGTCACCCACTCCGCCTGGACGCCCGCCGACCAGCCGACCAGCCGGGCCGTGCCGGCCGGACGCGGCGGCTGGCGCCGGTGACGAGGGCGACCGGCCCGTCGAGGGGGAGGGTCACCGGACCCCCTCGCCGGCGATCGTCGTCCCCGTGCCCGACGGTGCCCTGCTGCTGCGTGCCCTCGCGAGCTCGGTCAGGTGCCCAGCAGGGCGGCCAGCTGGTCGGCGTGGTCGCGCTGGTGGGCGGGCAGGAAGGTGACGATGTCGGCGAGGGTGATGCGGCCGTCCACCTCGTGCCGGCCGGTGCGCTCCAGCTCGGCGGGGTCCAGGCACGCGACGCTGTCGAACAGGGCGGCCTGCGCCGTCCGCAGCTGCTCGGCGAGCTGCCCCGGCGGGACGGCGCGGTAGCCGGCCACGCGGGCCGGGTCGTCGGTGAGGAAGTCGGGCAGCAGCGGGTCGACCTCCGTCCGCAGGCGGTAGATGCGCTCGGTGAACACCAGCGCGCTGTCGCGCAGGTGCCCGGCCACCTCGCGCGGCGTCCAGTCCAGCTCGGTGCCGTACGAGGGGAAGTGGCCGACCCCGGACAGGCGGGCGCGGCTGGGGGCGGAGAGCGGCGCGTCCATCCGCCCGGAGGAGACCGCCCGCGCGACCAGCAGGTCGACGCGCGCCTGCTGGCGCGCCAGGGTGTCGGCTGCTCCGGTCACGCGGCTCGGTACGACGGTCGTCATGCCGTGGCAGCCTGGCCGACCCGGGCGGGGCTGACCAGGGACCTTCTCCTCGGGCGGAAGTGTGGTGCTCGTCACTCCCCGCCGAGGATGGCGGCGTCCACGACCTCCGGCGCCGGGCTCCACCCCGGTGGTTCTCCCGGCGCGAGGCGGGCAGCCGGCCGCCGAGGCTCGCTGCCATGACGACCACCCTGCCCGCGGCGCCGCAGGCGGCCGCGCCGCCCCCGGAGACCTGCGCCCTCGACATCGGGGGCATGACCTGTGCCTCGTGCGTCGGCCGCGTGGAGAAGGCACTGCGGCGGCTCGACGGCGTCCTCGACGCGCGCGTCAACCTGGCGACCGAGACCGCCGCGGTGGACTTCGACCCGGCCGAGGTCACGCCGGCCCGGATGGCCGAGGCGGTCGCGGCGGCCGGCTACACCGCGACCGAGCAGGGGCCGCCGGCCGAGCCGGCGGCGGCGGACGGAGAGCCCTCCGAGACCGACGACGGACGCGGGCTGCGCCGGCGCTGGCAGGCCGCCCTCACCGCGGGCCTCGGCCTGATGGTCCTCATGTACGTGCCGCTGCCGCTGGACGCCATGGACTGGCTGATGCCGGCCGTCCTCGTCGTGGCCACCGTCGTGCAGTGGTGGGCCGGGCGCGGCATCTACGGCGCCGCCTGGGCCGCGGCCCGGCACCGGACCACGACCATGGACACCCTCGTCGCGCTGGGCACCGCCGTCGCCTACGGCTACAGCGCCTTCGTCACCCTCTGGCCGGCCGCCGCCGAGCGGTGGGGCCTGCCGCTGCACGTCTACTACGAGACCTCGCTGGTCATCGTCGCGCTGGTGCTGCTCGGGCGGGACCTGGAGGCGCGGGCCAGGAAGCGCACCACGGCCGCGATCAGCGCGCTGGTCGGCCTGGCGCCCCGCACCGCCCGGGTCGTGCGCGGCGACGCCGAGGTCGACGTGCCGGTGGAGGAGGTGGCCGTCGGCGACCTCGTGCGCGTGCGGCCGGGCGAGAAGGTGCCGGTGGACGGCGTCGTGACCGCCGGGACCACCACCGTCGACGAGAGCATGCTCACCGGCGAGCCCGTCCCGGTGGAGAAGGCCGCCGGTGACGCCGTCATCGGCGCGACGCTCAACCGCACCGGGTCGGTGGTGCTGCGGGCCACCGCGGTGGGGGCCGACACCACGCTGGCGCAGATCGTCCGGCTGGTCGCCGACGCGCAGGGCGCGAAGGCGCCGATGCAGCGGCTGGCCGACCGGGTGTCGGCGGTGTTCGTGCCCGCGGTCCTGGTCGCGGCGGCGGTCACATTCGCCGTGTGGGCGCTGGCCGGCCCCGACACCGGGCGCCTGACGATGGCGATCGGCACCACCATCGCCGTCCTGATCATCGCCTGTCCGTGCGCGCTGGGGCTGGCCACGCCGACCGCCGTGATGGTCGGCACCGGCCGGGCCGCCGAGCTCGGCATCCTCATCGGCGACGGCCAGGCCCTCGAGCAGGCCCGGCGGCTGACCGCGGTGGTGCTCGACAAGACCGGCACGATCACCCGCGGCCGGCCCGCCGTCACCGCCGTCACCACCCGCGGCGGCTGGACGGACGACGCGGTCCTGGCCCTCGTCGCGGCGGCCGAGGCCGGCAGCGAGCACCCGCTGGGTGAGGCCCTGCTGGCCGCCGCGCGGGAGCGCGGCCTGGCGCTGCCCGGGGTGACCGCGTTCGAGGCGCTGCCCGGCCGCGGGATCACCGCCACCGTCGGCGGGCGGGCGCTGCGCGTCGGCAACCGGGCGCTGGTCGGGGAGCCGACCGGGCTGACCGCGGCTGCGGACGCCGCGGCCCGCGACGGCGCCACGCCGGTGTACGTCGCCGTCGACGGCGAGCCGGTCGCGGTGCTGGCCGTCGCCGACCCGGTCAGGCCGGAGTCGGCCGAGGCCGTCGCCCAGCTGCGCGCGCTGGGGCTGGAGGTGTGGATGCTCACCGGTGACACCGAGGCCACCGCCCGCGCGATCGCGGTGCGGGTGGGCATCGAGCACGTCCGTGCCGAGGTGCGGCCGGCCCAGAAGGCCGAGGCGGTCGCCGCGCTGCAGGCCGAGGGGCACGTCGTGGCCATGTGCGGCGACGGGATCAACGACGCGCCGGCGCTGGCGCGGGCCGACCTCGGCATCGCCGTCGGCACCGGCACCGACGTCGCCATCGCCGCCTCCGACGTCACCCTCGTCGGCGGCGACCTGCGCGGCATCGTCGCCGCGATCGCCCTGTCGCGCCGCACGGTCACGACGATCCGCCAGGGCCTGGCCTGGGCCTTCGGCTACAACCTGCTGCTCGTCCCGGTCGCCGCCGGCGCGCTGTACTGGTGGGACGGGCTGCTGCTGGACCCCGTGCTGGCCGCCGCGGCCATGGCGATGAGCTCGGTCAGCGTGGTCACCAACGCGCTGCGGCTGCGCGGGTTCCGGCGGCCGGCCGGGGTCGCCGAGGTCCTGCGCCCGTCGCTGCGCAGCCGGCTCGGGCAGTACGCGTTCCTCGCCGGCGTGGCCGTCCTGGCGCTGGCGGTCGGCGCCGGGCTCACCGCGCTCAGCCGCACCGACGCCGCCCAGCGCGGGATGAACGGCGTCCTGGCGTGGACCCAGTCCACCGGCATGCCGATGCGACCGGCGATGAGCACGATGATGACCGCCGAGATCGAGCCGACGTCCTCGGTGGACGCCGGGGTCGACGTGCGGCTCGACGTCCCGGCCGGCCTGCGGCCGGGGGAGCCGGCGCGGGTCGTCGTCCGGCTGGTCGACGTCGGCTCCGGGGAGCCGGTGGCCGACCTCGCCCGCAGCCACGAGGTGTGGGCGCACCTCATCGCCACCCGCGCCGACCTCGGCACCTTCGCCCACGTGCACCCCGAGCCGACCGGCCGGCCGGGGGAGCTCGCCGTCGAGCTGAACTTCCCCACGGCCGGCACCTACCGGGTCGACACCGAGTTCCGGCGCCAGGGCGAGATGGGTGACGTCCACGACGTCGCGTACCTGACCGTCGAGGGGACGGCGCCGGCCGCGGTCCCCGTCGCGCCCGGGCCGCGCAGCCAGGTGGTGGACGGCGTCCGGGTCGAGCTCACCGGCGACGCGGTGGCGGGGGAGACCAGCGAGCTGGCGTTCACCTTCACCGACGCCCGCACCGGCCGCCCGGTCGAGGACCTGCAGCCCTACCTGGCCGCCGCCGGGCACGTGGTGGTCATGCGCGGGGACGGGACGACGTTCGCCCACGAGCACGCCGACGTGGAGGACGCCGACGGCGACCCGGTGTTCGCCCTGCCCGGCCAGGTGTTCGGGCCCGAGCTGGACGTGCACGCCGAGTTCGCCACCCCGGGCGTGTACCGGCTGTGGGGCCAGTTCCGGACCGCCGGCGGGCAGGTGCTCACCGTGCCGTTCACCGTCGAGGCCCGCTGAGCTGCCGTCGCCGTCTCCCGACGATCATGGGGTCGGTGCCCGCGGCGCGCCCGCCACAGGCGTGTCGGGCGGCGACGACCCCATGATCGACGAGGCAGGGGCGCTCTAGTCTGCCCCGGTGCTGCAGGGCAGGGAGCGGGAGCGGGCCGCGGTCGCCGTGCTGCTCGCCGACGCCGCCGCCGGGCGGGGTGGCGCGCTGGTGCTGCGCGGCCAGCCCGGGGTGGGCAAGTCGGCGCTGCTGGCCGACACCGTCGCGCGCGCGGCCGGGACGACGGTGCTGCGGACGCAGGGCATCGAGTCGGAGTCGCCGCTGGCCTTCGCCGCGCTCCAGCGGCTGCTGCGCCCCGTGGCGGCCTGCGTCGACCGGCTGCCGCACCCCCAGGCGCAGGCGCTGCGCACCGCGTTCGGGGAGGCCGCCGGAGGCGAGGCCGACCGGTTCCTCGTGTTCCTCGGCGCGCTGAACGTCCTGGCCGAGGCCGCCGAACGGGCGCCGGTGGTGGCCGTGGTCGACGACGCCCACTGGCTGGACGAGGCGTCGGCGGCGGCGCTGCAGTTCGTCGCGCGGCGGCTGCAGAACGAGCGGGTCGCGCTGCTGTTCGGCGCCCGCACCGGCGACGTCGGGACCTTCGACACCGGCGACCTCCCCGCCCTCGACCTCGGCGGCGTGGACGCCGCCGCCGCCGGCGCGCTGCTCAGCGACCGGGCGGGGGTGCCGGTGCCGGCCGAGGTGCGCGACGCCCTCCTGGCCGGGACCGGCGCGAACCCGCTGGCGCTGGTGGAGCTGGCCGAGGCGCTGACCGCCGACCAGCTCTCCGGCGCCGCGCCGCTGCCCGAGCGGCTGCCGCTCACGCAGGGCGTGGAGCGCGCCTTCCTGGACCGCTGCCGGCGGCTGCCCGACCAGGCCCAGTCCCTGCTGCTCGTCGCCGCGGCCGACGACTCCGGCCGGGCGGCGGTGGTCCGGCAGGCGGCGCACGAGCTCGGCGTGGGGGAGGACGCGCTGGAGGCGGCCGAGCGGTCGGGGCTGCTGCGGGTGGAGGGTGCCGCCGTCGAGCTGCGCCACCCGCTGGTCCGGTCCGCGGTCTACGGCGCCGCGACCAGCTCCGGACGGCGGCGGGTGCACCGGGCCCTGGCCGCCGCGCTCCGCGGTCCCGACGACGCCGACCGCCGCGCCTGGCACCTGGCCGCGTCGGTGGAGGAACCGGACGACGACGTCGTCGCGGCCCTGGACGCCGCCGCCGAGCGCGCCGTGGCCCGCGGCGGGCATGAGGCCGCCTCCGCCGCCTGGGAGCGGGCCGCGGAACTGATCACCGCCGGCGAGGAACGCGCCCGGCGGCTGTGCCGGGCCGCGCACGCGGCCTGGCTGACCGCCCAGCAGGTGCGCGGCCGGGCGCTGGCCGACGCGGGCCTGGCGCTCACCACCGACCCGGGGCTGCGGGCCGAGCTGCGCCGGCTGCGGGCCCACCTGGAGTTCCACGGCGCCTCCCAGGACGAGGCGCACCGCATGGTGCTGGAGGCCGCCGCCGAGGTCGCTCCCCACGACCGCAGGCAGGCCGGGGACCTGGCGATGCTGGGTGCGGCGCTGGCCGCGTCCGGCGCCCGGTCGGGCAGCCCGGTCGACCCGACCGGGCTGCTGCCCCCGGCCGGCCCCGACGCACCCGTCCGCGACCGCTGCCTGGTCGCCCTGGTGCGCGGCCTGCACGCGGTGCCGGAGCGCGACTGGCCGCGGTCGACGCCGGCCCTCCGCGCGGCCGTCGGGCTGGCCGACCGGCTCGACGGGGTCGGCGACGAGGACCTGCTCATCAACCTCGGCGTGGCGGCCTGGTTCCTCGGCGACGACGACGTGGCGCTGCGGCTGCAGGACCGGCTGCTCCGCGACGCGCGCGAGACCGGCGGCCTGGTCACGACCGTGCACGCGCTGACCCGCCGGAACATCCCCGAGCTGGCCACCGGCCGGTGGGCGGCGGCCGCCACCGGGGCCGGCGAGGCGCTCACCCTCGCCGAGAACTCCGGGCAGCCGGTGCTCGCCGCCTGGCCCACGGCCGTGCTCGCCGTCCTCGCCGCGCTGCGCGGGGAGACCGCCCGGGCCGTGGAGCACCTGGCCGCGGTCGAGGCCATCACAGCGGGCCACGCCCTCGGCATCGTCTCCGAGCTGGTCAGCGACCTCGCCCGCTGGGCCCGCGGGCTGCTCGACGCCGCCGACCCCGCTGCTCTGCTGCAGCCGCTGGAGCGGCTGACCGCCCTGCCGGTCACCCAGCTGGCCGCGCCCGACCGGATCGAGGCCGCCGTCCGGGCCGGCCGGGACGGTGCCGCCCGGGAGTGGGTCGCGGAGCTCGCCTCCTTCGCCGAAGGCACCGGCGCCGCCTGGGCGGCCGCGCTCGCCGCGCACGGCCGGGCGGTGCTGGCCGACGGCGAGGAGGCCGAGGAGCACTTCCGCGCGGCGCTCAGCGCGCACGAGCACTCGCCGCGGCTGCCGGCGCGGGCCCGCACCCAGCTGGCCTACGGCCGCTTCCTGCGCCGCAACCGCCGGCGGGTCGACGCCCGCCCGCAGCTGCGCGCCGCCCTCGGGACGTTCGAGGAGCTCGGCGCCGCTCCGTGGGCCGAGCTGGCCCGCCAGGAACTGCGCGCCTCGGGGGAGACCGCCCGCCGGCGGGACGCCGTCGAGACCCCGGCGCTCACGCCGCAGGAGCTGCAGGTGGCCGCGCTGGTGCGGCAGGGCCTGTCCAACCGGGACGCCGCCGCCCGGCTGTTCCTCAGCCCGCGGACGGTCGACTTCCACCTGCGCAACGTCTTCGCCAAGCTCGGCGTGGCCAGCCGCACCGAGCTGGCCGCGCTCCCGATGGACTGAGGAGGCCGGCGTGGGCGCGATCCGGCTGGCCCGCGTGCACGACCCGCGGGCCGAGGGGACCGGTCGCCGGTTCCTGGTCGAGCGGCTGTGGCCGCGGGGGGTCCGCCGGGACGACCTGCCCCTGGACGGCTGGCCGAAGGACGTCGCACCGAGCACGGAGCTGCGCCGCTGGTTCGGCCACGACCCGCAGCGCTGGGCGGAGTTCCGGCGGCGCTACCTGGCCGAGCTGGAGGCGTCCCCGGAGGCCGTGCGGCCGCTGCTGGACGCCGCCCACGCCGGGGACGTCACGTTGCTCTACAGCGCGCGCGACCGGGAGCACAACAGCGCGCTGGTGCTGCGCGACCACCTGCTCGCCCGGCTCGCCGAGAACTCTTCCACCAATGACGATCGGTTCTAGAATCCGGGCATGGACGCCGACCGCAGTGCGCGGGTCGCCGCGGTGGCGGCGCTGGCCGAGCCCACCCGGCGCCGGTTGTACGACTTCGTCGCCCGGCAGCCGGCGCCGGTGAGCCGCGACGACGCAGCCGCCGCGCTGGGCGTGCCGCGGCCGACCACCGCCTTCCACCTGGACCGCCTGGTCGCCGACGGGCTGCTCGAGGTCTCGTTCGAGCGCCGGACCGGCCGCACCGGTCCCGGGGCCGGCCGCCCGGCCAAGCTGTACCGGCGGGCGGCGTGCGCGGTCGAGGTGTCCCTCCCCGAACGTCGCTACGACCTCGCCGGCGAGCTGCTGGCCGGCGCGCTCGAGGAGGCCGACGCGTCCGGTGAGCCGCCGCGGGCCGTGCTCGGCCGGCGGGCCCGCGCGCGGGGGCGGGAGCTCGGCGCGGCGGCGGGCTCCGACGGCGCGCCGGCCCGCGGCCGCGTGGTCACCGCCCTCGAGGCGGCCGGCTTCGAGCCCCGCGTCGAGGACGACGCGGCGGGCCTGGCCAACTGCCCGTTCCACGCCCTGGCGCAGGAGCACACCGAGCTGGTCTGCGGCATGAACCTGCAGCTGCTCGAGGGGCTGCTCGAGTCGGTCCCCGGTACCGGGTGGACGGCCCGGCTGGCGCCGCGCCCGGGCCGGTGCTGTGTCCGGCTGGAGCCCGGGACGGCGCCGTAGCCCGGGGTGTTGACAGCGGTGTGACGCGGGTCTCTACTTCTAATCACCGTTGGTTTTAGAAGGAGGGTCCGACATGACCACCCACCTCACCCGGCCCCGGGCCACCGCGGCCGACCCGGCGCACCAGGCGTTCGTGCTCCTGCGGACGGTCTTCACCGTCGCGCCGATCGCCTTCGGCCTGGACAAGTTCGCGAACCTGCTGACCGACTGGCCCGGCTACCTGGCCCCGTGGGTCGACGACCTGGTCCCCGGCACCGGTCAGCAGGCCATGTACGCCGTTGGGGTCGTCGAGGTCCTGGCCGGTGTGCTGGTCGCCGTGGCACCGCGGCTCGGCGGCTGGGTGGTCGCGGCCTGGCTCGCCGGGATCATCGTGAACCTGCTGAGCACCCCCGGGTTCTACGACGTGGCGCTGCGGGACTTCGGGCTGCTCGTCGCGGCGGTCGCCCTGGCCCGGCTGGCCGCGCGGTACGCACCCGCGGCACGGACGGGGGCCGACGCGTGACGACGCCGGAGGTGGCCGTCGGCCCGGCGCGGCGGTCCGGTCACCTGCACGCCGTCCGCCCGGCGGCCGCCGTCGACCTGCTGGCCGCCGAGCGGGCGGTGGGCGACCTGCTCCGGGCGCTGGGCCGGGACCCCGCCTCCCCGCACCTGGCCGACACCCCGAGGCGGGTCGCGGAGTCCTACGCCGAGCTGCTGACCGGCCGGCCCTTCGAGCTCACCACGTTCACCAACGACGAGGGCTACGACGAGCTGGTCATCGCCCGCGACATCCCGGTCCAGTCGCTGTGCGAGCACCACCTGCTCCCGTTCTCCGGGGTCGCGCACATCGGCTACCTCCCCGGCGGCCGCATCCTCGGGCTGTCCAAGCTGGCCCGGGTCCTGGAACTGTTCGCCCGCGACCTGCAGGTGCAGGAGCGGCTGATCCAGCAGGTCGCCGACTGGCTGCAGGAGCACCTCGCCCCGCGCGGCGTCGGCGTCGTCGTCGAGGCCGAGCACCTGTGCATGTCCCTGCGCGGCGTCCGCGCGACCGGCTCCCGCACCGTCACCTCGGCGCTGCACGGCGTCCTCCGGAACGACGCCCGCTCCCGCGCCGAGTTCTTCGCTCTGACCGGCACCACCGCCTGACCCACCCCGGAGGTCGCCATGTCCACCTCGGACCCGTTCGTGATCATCGGCGCCGGCCTGGCCGGCGCCAAGGCCGCGGAGACCCTCCGCGAGGAGGGCGCCGACGCGCCCGTCGTGCTCGTCGGCGCCGAGCCCGAGCGCCCCTACGAGCGCCCCCCGCTGTCGAAGGGCTACCTGCTCGGTGCGGCCGCCCGGGAGGAGGCCTTCGTCCACGACGAGGGCTGGTACGCCGCGCACGACGTCGAGCTGCGCACCGGCGTGCAGGCGACCCGGCTCGACCCGGCCGGCCACCGGGTGCGGCTGGACACGGGGGAGGAGCTGCCCTACGCCCGGCTGCTCCTCACGACCGGGTCCGCCGCCCGGCGCCTGCCGGTGCCCGGCGCCGACCTCGACGGCGTCCGGTACCTGCGCACCCTCGCCGACGCCGACCGGCTCCGCGCGGACCTGACCGGCGGGGGACGGCGGGTCGTGGTCGTCGGCGCCGGCTGGATCGGCATGGAGGTGGCCGCCGCGGCGCGGTCGCTCGGCAACGAGGTCGTCGTCGTCGAGCCCCAGCCGGCGCCGCTGTTCGGCGTCCTCGGCCGGCAGCTGGGCGCAGTCTTCGCCCAGGTGCACCGCGACCACGGCGTGGAGCTGTTCACCTCCAGCACCGTCCGCGAGCTGCGGGGGGACGGCGGGCGGGTGACCTCCGTGGTCACCGACGGGCACGCCGGCCTGCCCGCCGACCTCGTCGTGGTCGGCGTGGGCGCCGCGCCGCGGACCGAGCTCGCCACCGCGGCCGGGCTGGAGGTGGACGACGGCGTGCTGACCGACGAGGCGCTGCGGACCTCGGCCCCCGACGTCTTCGCCGCCGGCGACGTCGCCGCGTCGTTCTCCCCGTTCTCCGGGCGGCACGTGCGGGTCGAGCACTGGGCCAACGCGCTGCACGGCGGCCCGGCGGCCGCACGGGCCATGCTCGGCCAGGACGTCGTCCACGACCGCGTGCCGTACTTCTTCACCGACCAGTACGAGCTCGGCATGGAGTACTCCGGGCTGGCCTCGCCCGAGGACACCGTGGTGTGCCGCGGCGCGCCCGAGGACGGCGCGTTCACCGCCTTCTGGACCGCCGACGGCCGGGTCACCGCCGCGATGACGGTCAACGTGTGGGACCTCACCGAGCAGGTGCAGGAGCTCATCCGCTCCCGCCGTGCGGTCGACCCGCAGCGGCTGGCCGACCCCGGCGTGCCGCTGACCGAGCTGGTCGCCCCGGCCGGCTGACCGCGACACGGGAACGATCCGGGGGCCCGCGGTCGTGTGTCCGTCGTCCCCAGGGGGCAGGCTGGGGACGACGTCACAACCCGGAAACGACTGGACGCGATCATGCCGAGCATGGACCGACAGCAGGAGTTCGTCCTGCGCACCCTGGAAGAGCGCGACATCCGCTTCGTGCGGCTTTGGTTCACCGACGTCTCGGGCTACCTCAAGGCGGTGGCCGTCGCGCCGGCCGAGATCGAGGCGGCCTTCGCCGAGGGCATCGGCTTCGACGGCTCGGCGATCGAGGGCTTCGCGCGGGTCTACGAGTCCGACATGCTGGCCAAGCCCGACCCGGGCACCTTCCAGGTGATGCCCGCGGCCAAGGGGCAGCCCAGCGACACCGCCCGGATGTTCTGCGACCTCACGCTGCCCGACGGCTCGCCGTCCTGGGCCGACCCCCGGCACGTCCTGCGCCGGACGCTGTCGAAGGCCGCCGACATGGGCTTCACCTTCTACACCCACCCCGAGGTGGAGTTCTTCCTGCTCGAGGACCTCCCCACCGACGGCAGCCCGCCGCGGCCGGCCGACAACGGCGGCTACTTCGACCTGTCCACGCACAACGTGGCGCACGACTTCCGGCGCGAGGCGGTCTTCGCGCTGGAGGCGATGGGCATCTCGGTGGAGTTCAGCCACCACGAGGTCGCCCCCGGCCAGCAGGAGATCGACCTGCGCTACGCCGACGCGCTCTCGATGGCCGACAACATCATGACCCTGCGGCACGTCGTCCGTGAGGTCGCGCTGACCCAGGACGTGCACGCCACGTTCATGCCCAAGCCGTTCACCGACCTGGCCGGCTCGGCGATGCACACCCACCTGTCGCTGTTCGAGGGCGATCGCAACGCCTTCCACGACCCGGCCGACCCGATGAAGCTGTCGACGACGGGCCGGCAGTTCATCGCCGGCCTGCTCACCCACGCCCGGGAGTACACCGCCGTCACCAACCAGACGGTCAACTCCTACCGGCGACTGCTCGCCGGCACCGAGGCCCCCACCGCGGCCACCTGGGGGCGGGCCAACCGCTCCGCGCTGGTGCGGCTGCCCTCGTACAAGCCGAGCAAGGCCCAGTCGGCGCGGGTGGAGGTGCGCTCACCGGACTCCGCCTGCAACCCCTACCTCACCTTCGCCGTCCTGCTCGCCGCCGGGCTGCGCGGCATCGAGAAGGGCTACGAGCTGCCGCCGGAGGCCGAGGACGACGTCTGGTCGCTCACCGACACCGAGCGGCACGCGGCCGGCTACGAGGACCTCCCGGTGTCCCTCGGCGAGGCGCTGACCGCGATGCAGGGCAGCGAGCTGGTCGCCGAGACCCTGGGCGAGCACGTGTTCCAGTTCTTCCTGCGCAACAAGTGGGCGGAGTTCAACGCCTACCGGCAGAACGTCACGCCGTGGGAGCTCACCCGCTACCTGCCCGGCCTGTAGGTGGACCCCCAGTTGCCGGTTCCCGCGGAAAGCGACGCCGTCCGTCCGCCGGTTTCCGCGGAAAACGGCAGTCGGCGGCCCGGAACGGCGGCGAACTACGCTCGCCGAGTGGCCCGCCTGCTCGTCGTCGTCCCCAGCGAGACCGATCCACCCGCCCGGCTCGGCGACTGGCTGCGGGCCGCGGGTCTGGAGCTCGACGAGCGGCACCTGGGCACCGGCGACGCCCTGCCGGCCGACCTGTCCGGCCACGACGGGCTGCTGGTGCTGGGCGGCCCGCAGTCCTCGCTCGACCCCGAGGACGTCGCCCCCGAGCTGGTCGGCGTGCGGGAGCTGCTCCGCCAGGCGATCGCCGCCGACGCGCCCACCCTCGGCATCTGCCTGGGCGCGCAGCTGATGGCCCAGGCCGGCGGTGGCACGGTGCGGGTAGCGGTCGACGGGCCGGAGGTGGGGGCATCACTGGTCGCCAAGCGCGACGCCGCCGACGGCGATCCGCTGTTCGGCCCACTGCCGCTGAGCCCGGACGTCGTCCAGTGGCACCACGACGAGATCGCGCAGCTGCCGACCGGGGCGACGCTGCTGGCCAGCAGCCCGCGCTACCCGCACCAGGCCTTCCGGCTCGGCTGGCACGGGTACGCGCTGCAGTTCCACATCGAGACCGACCCCGACGTCGTCCGCCGCTGGGCGCACAGCGACCCGGTCGGGGTGGCCTCGACCCCGCTCGACGCCGCGACCGTTGCCGAGCGCGCGGCCGTCGTGCACCCGGACCTGGAAGAGGTGTGGGCGCCGTTCGCCGCCCGTTTCGCCGACCTGGTGCGCGCTCGCGCCCGCGCCGCCGCCTGAGCCCGCCGTGACGACGAGCGACGCCACGGAGATCCCCCGCCGGGCGGTGGTCCGGCTGGTCCGGTTCGGCTTCCTGGACGGCGAGCGGGCCGCCCGGCTGCTGTCCGAGCCGGCCATGGGGTTGTGGGACCTCGAGCGCAACGAGCCGGCCGACCCCGAGGCCGGCCCGGTGGTGTCCGCGCTGGCGCGCACCGGCGACCCCGACCTCGCCGTCCGGTCGCTGCGCCGGCTGATCGAGTCCCTGGACCGCGAGGACCCCGCCGGCGGCTCGGCTGCCGCGCTGCTGGCCCGGCTGCGCGGCTCGGCGGAGCTGCGCTCCCGGCTGCTCGCGGTGCTGGGCGCCAGCTCCGGCCTCGCCGACCACCTCGCCGCGCACCCGGGTGACTGGACGGTCCTGGACGCCGACGGCCGCGGCCCCTCCCGGCCGACCCCGCGGGCGCTGGAACGGCAGATGCTCATCGCCGTCGGCGCCGACCCCGACGACCCGCCGTGGGGGGTGCGCCTGGGCAAGGCCGCACCCGACGCGAGCCGGCGGCGGATCGGCGAGCTGCGCCAGGCCTACCGGCGGGCGATCCTCTCCCTCGCCGGGCGGGACCTCGGCGAGGGCCTGACCGCCGACGAGGTCGCCGCGGAGCTGGCCGACATCGCCGCCGCCGTCCTCACCGCGGGACTGGCGCTGGCCGTCGCCGAGCAGCCGGCCGACGCCGCGGCCTGCCGGCTGGCGGTCATCGCGCTGGGCAAGACCGGCGGACGGGAGCTCAACTACGTCAGCGACGTCGACGTCGTGTTCGTCGGTGAGCCGGTCGACCCCTCGGAGTCGGAGGCGCCCGCGATCAGGAGCGCGACCCGGGTGGCCGCCGCGCTCATGCGGATCTGCCGGGAGGCCGCCTGGGAGGTCGACGCGGCGCTGCGCCCGGAGGGCAAGGCCGGTCCGCTGGTGCGGACCGTCGCCGGGCACGCCGCCTACTACCAGCAGTGGGCCAGCACCTGGGAGTTCCAGGCGCTGCTCAAGATGCGTCCGGTCGCCGGCGACCCCGACCTCGGCCGCGCCTACGTCGAGGAGCTGTGGCCGCTGGTGTGGAAGGCCGGCGACCGGCCCGGCTTCGTCGCCGAGGTGCAGGCCATGCGCCGCCGGGTGCTGGAGAACATCCCCCCGGCGCAGGTCGAGCGGGAGCTCAAGCTGGGCCGCGGCGGGCTGCGCGACGTCGAGTTCGCCGTCCAGCTGCTGCAGCTGGTGCACGGCCGGGTCGACCCCACGCTGCGGGTCGGTGGCACCGTCCCGGCGCTGATGGCGCTGTCGGCCGGCGGCTACGTCGGCCGGGACGACGCCTCGACGCTGATCGCCTCCTACCGCTTCCTGCGCACCGTCGAGCACCGGCTGCAGCTGCTCCGGCTGCGCCGCACCCACCTGCTGCCCACCGACGAGCAGCAGCTGCGCTGGCTGGCCCGCTCCCTCGGCTACAAGCCCGACCACCGCGGGGAGGCCGTCGACGTCCTGGACGCCGAGCTGGCGCTGCACACCCGCGAGGTCCGCCGGCTGCACGAGAAGCTGTTCTACCGCCCGCTGCTCTCGGCGGTGGCGCGCGTCCCCGGGGACGCCGCGCAGCTGGGCTCCCAGGCGGCCGGCGACTGGCTGCGGGCGCTCGGCTTCGCCGACCCGGAGGGCGCGCTGCGGCACATGACCGCGCTCACCGGCGGGGTGTCCCGGTCGGCGTCGATGCAGAAGTACCTCCTGCCGGTGGTGCTGCAGACCCTCGCCGACAGCGCCGCCCCGGATGCCGGCCTGCTCGCCTATCGCACGGTCAGCGAGGCCCTCGGGGGCAACCAGTGGTACCTGCGGCTGCTGCGGGACGAGGGTCAGGTCGCCGAGCGGCTGGCCCAGCTGCTGGGCTCCAGCCAGTACATCGCCTCGCTGCTCACCCGCACCCCCGAGGCGCTGCGGATCCTCGCCGACGACGCCGAGCTGCAGCCGCGCACCGCTGACACCCTGGCCCGGGCCTGGCGGCAGGCGTCGGCGCGGGCGGCCGACCCGCAGGACGGCGTCCGGGTGCTCCGCGGGTTGCGCCGCTCCGAGCTGCTCCGGGTCGCCGCCGCGGACCTGCTCGGGATGCTCGACGTCGAGCAGGTCGGGCGGGCGCTCACCGACATCGCCGTCGCCACGCTGCAGGTGGGCCTGGACGCGGCCGTCCGCGTGCACGCCGCCGAGGCCGGTGTCGACCCCGCCGACGTCCCGACCGACGTGGCGGTCATCGGCATGGGCCGGCTCGGTGGCGGCGAGATGGGCTACGGCTCCGACGCCGACGTCCTGTTCGTGCACCGGCCCCGCGCCGGTGCGGAGGAGGGGAAGGCGACCGCGGCGGCCAACGCGATCGCGCACACGCTGCGCCGGCTGCTCGGCGAGCCGGCGCCCGACCCGGCCTTCGAGGTCGACGCCGACCTGCGGCCGGAGGGTCGGCAGGGCCCGCTGGTGCGCAGCCTGGACTCCTACCGCGAGTACTACCAGCGCTGGATGTCGGTCTGGGAGGTGCAGGCGCTGCTGCGCGCCGTCCCGGTCGCGGGGGACGAGGCCCTCGGGACGGCGTTCGTCGACCTGGTCGACCCCGTCCGCTACCCGGCGGCGGGGCTGACCACCGAGCAGGTCGCCGAGATCCGCCGGATCAAGGCCCGGGTGGAGCGGGAACGCCTGCCGCGGGGCGCCAACCCGGCCACGCACACCAAGCTGGGCCGCGGCGGGCTGGCCGACGTCGAGTGGACCGTCCAGCTGCTGCAGCTGCAGCACGCCGCCGAGGTGCCGGCGCTGCGCGTGCCCTCGACCGTCGGCGCGCTGACCGCGCTGCGCCAGGCCGGGCTGCTCGCGCCCGACGACGCCGACGCGCTGCGGGCGGCGTGGGAGCTGGCCAGCCGCGCGCGCAACGCGGTGTTCCTCGTCCGCGGGCGGCCCAGCGACCAGCTGCCACGGCCGGGGACGGACCTGGCCGGCGTCGCCCGCGCCAGTGGCTACGGTCCCGACACCGACCCCGGCCGGTTCCTCGACGACTACGGCCGGGCCACCCGGCACGCCCGGGCGGTCGTCGACGCGGTGTTCTACGGGCGGTCGCCGGGGGGCTGAGCAGGACGGAGGTCCCTGGTGGCCGACTGTGGACCGGAGCAGCCTGGTCGCCGTCCGCACCGCGGTCGTGGGGGATCGGCGCGGGGGCGTGGGGTGCGGCGACCTGGAGGAGCGCCGTGCCCGCCACCCTGTCGCGATCGCTGTTCGTCGAGTTCCTCGGCACCGCCCTGCTGGTGTTCATCGCGGTCGGCTCGGCCGTCGCCGGCATCGACGTGATGGGCCCCGCGGGCGTCGCGCTGGCCTTCGGGCTGGTGCTGCTCGCCCTGGCCTACGCCATCGGCCCCGTCTCCGGCTGTCACATCAACCCGGCGGTCACCCTCGGCGTGCTGCTCTCCCGCGGGATGACGGCGCAGGAGGCGGTCGGCTACTGGGTCGCCCAGTTCGCCGGCGGCATCGCCGGTGCCGCCCTGCTGCAGTTGCTCACCAGCGACTTCGGCGGCATGACCGACCAGACCGGGGCGCTCGGCAGCAACGACTTCGGTACCACGATCAGCGGCGGCGGTGCCTTCGTGCTCGAGGTGCTGCTCACCTTCGCCTTCGTGTTCGTCATCCTGCTGGTGACCGGCAAGTCGGCCGCGCCGGGCTTCGCCGGCCTGGCGATCGGGCTGGCCCTGACCGCCGTCCACCTGGTCGGCATCCCGCTCACCGGCACCTCGGTGAACCCGGCCCGCTCGGTGGGACCGGCGCTGTTCGCCGGAGGCGCCCCGCTGGCCCACGTGTGGCTGTTCATCGTCGCCCCGCTGGTCGGCGCGGCGCTGGCCGTCGTCGTCGCCCGGGTGGTCAGCGTGCCGCTGGCGCCGGAGGCGGCCGAGCCGGGCGGCGCGGCCGCGGTGGACCGGACCGGGGTGGAGGTGCCGCTGGAGACCCAGGCGCCGGCGCCGCGGGAGGGCACCGAGCGGGAGCGGGCGCGGCGCGGCTCGCACTGAGCGGGTGGCTTCCCCGGCGGGTGACCGGGGTGTGACGGTCGGCCGGGCAGGGCAGGGGGAGGGTGTGCCGCCATCCCTGCCCGCCCGCCCCGACCCCGACCTGCCGGAGGACGACGTCCTCGCGGGGAGCACGGGCGCCACGATCACCCCGTACCGTGACGGCCCGCTGATCGTCCGCGGGGACTTCCGCCTGGTCGACCAGGACGGCGGCGAGATCGACCCGGGCCGGGACACCGTGGCGCTGTGCCGGTGCGGGAAGTCCGGCATCAAGCCGTTCTGCGACGGCACCCACAAGCGCAGCGGGTTCACCGCCCCCAGCGCACCGGCCCGCCCGCGACCGGCCGCCCGCATCCTGCACGAGGGCCGGTAGCCGACTCACTCAGACGTGGGCGTCGAACGCCTTCGCCATCCGCTCCTGCTGCTCCAGGACCTCGCCGATGCGGGCCTGGACGGCGTCGAGCTGACCGATCACCTCACTGGTCGCGTGGATGCCGGCCGACACCGAGGTGGTGCTGGTCTGGATGCCGGTGATCTGGGTGGCGACCCGCTGGGTGGCGGCGGCGGTCTCGCGGGCGAGGTCCTTGACCTCCCCGGCGACGACGGCGAACCCGCGACCGAGCTCACCGGCGCGGGCGGCCTCGATGGTGGCGTTGAGCGCCAGCAGGTTGGTCTGGTCGGCGATCGAGGAGATGATCCGGATGACGTCGCTGACCGACGCCGACGCCTGGCCCAGCGCCTCCACCTCGGTGGTCATCGACGACGCCTTCCCGACGGCGCTCTCGGCCACCCGGCCGGCCTCCGCGGCGGCGTCCCGCAGGCGGGCGACGGTCTCCAGCAGCGCGCGGGAGTTGGCGGCGTCGGCCGCAGCGCGGCGGAGGATGTCCAGTCGCTGCGACACCAGCTGCTGCACGTTGCGCAGCGCCGACGTGCGCGACTGCGACAGGTCGATGGTCTCGGTGACGAAGAAGTCCATCGTCCCGATGACCCGCCCCTCGGCCATGATGGGGAAGCAGACACCGGAGCGGACGCCGGCCCGCTGCGCCGCGGGGGCCCGGACGCAGTCGGTGACCTCGGCGAGGTCCCGCACGAACACCAGGTCCCGCGTGCGCCACGCCCGCCCGGACAGCCCGACGCCCTCGGCGAAGCTCGCGCTCAGGGTGACCCGCCGGAACTCCTCACCGGCCGAGCCGGACTCCACGCCGAATCGGAGGACGCCCTCGTCGGGGTCGAGCGCCCAGAAGGAGCCGTACGCCCAGCCGAACGCCGTCCGGACGGTCTCCAGCGCGATCCGCAGCGCGGCGGCCTCGTCATGCGCCTCCCCGACCTTGCTGACGACGGTGGTGACCGCCTCGCGGTCGTCGAGGGTCTCCTTGAGCTGGGCGGCGGCCAGCGCCTGGCGGCGGGCGTGCGCGGCGACCCGTGAGATCGCCCGCCACTTCTCCGCCCGGCCGCCGAAGAACGGCAGGTCACCGCGGGTGTAGTACTCCTGGACGGCGATGACCCGGCCGTCCTCGACGACGGGCAGGAAGCAGCCCCTGCTCGCGCCGGCCGCCGCGGCGGTCGCCCAGCGGCGGCAGCTGTCGGCCCGGCTGGACCCGTCGCAGAGCACCTCGCGCTGCTCGCGCACCGCCTGGCCGCCGAAGCCGTCTCGGCTGGTCATGACCGTGTCGGGCGCCCACCGCCGCGACATCGCCGACGCCAGCTCGCCGATCTGCGCCTGCAGCCGGAAGCCGCCGTCGACCGGCAGCCACACCGCGCCGTAGGCCATGTCGAGGGCGGCCACCAGGGCGCTGACGACCTTGACGTGGGCGTCGGTCTCGCTGGTGACGCCCTGGTCGAGCACCTCCAGCACCTGCTCCAGCGCCTCGACGTCGCGCGGCATCGCGGCGGTGGGCAGCGCTCCTGCGGTGGGGGTCGAGGGATCGGTGCGCCGCCACATGGGAGTCCTCCGTGGGTCCGGGCCGGACGTGGCCGCAGCCGCCCCCGGTCGTGTCCCGGTTGACTTCGGCAGTGCACAACCGGAATCCAGCCGGGCGCGCCGCCCGTTCAGGCGGCCAGGGCCCGCGCGCGGCGCAGGCCGGAGCGACCGGCCTCCCAGGCGCCCAGCAGGTGCCGGGCGGTCACCCCGTCCAGGGCCAGGGAGCACGCCGCGCCGAAGAGGACGTCGGCGGCGAGGTGCGGCTCCCCGGCGACCAGCGAGCCGCACATGTCCACCGAGGCGATCTGCTCGTGGACGGCGTCGGCCTCCACGTGCTCGTCGTAGAACACCCGGGTGCCCTCGCCGAACCCGAGCCGGCGCAGCCCGGCGGAGTAGCGGCGCGAGGGTTCCGAGGAGGTCATCTCCACCGCGGTGAGGTGCCCGAGCGCGGCCCCGCGCCAGCGGCGGTGCAGCCCGAACAGGGACATCGTGTTCACCGAGGCGTAGGCGCAGGCGGGGGCGTCGTCCCACAGGGCGCCGTAGGTGTCGTCGAGCTCCAGGTCCCGCATCAGGCCGGCGAACAGCTCGCTGTGCATCCGTGCGGGGGTGCCGCCGCCGTACTCGTCGGCCTGGATCTCCACCATGGCCGCCTTCGCCCGGCCGCTGAGCCGGGGGACGGCGAAGGTGTGCGGATCGCCCTCCTTGAGGTGGTAGACCGACCGCACGGCCAGGTACTCCCGCCACTGCGCGAGGGTCCCGGATCGGGCCAGGTACGACGACAGCGACGGGGAGTCGTCGGCGGCGATCAGCGCGGTGAGCTGCCGGTCGATCGGTTCCTCGGTGGCCCGCGGCTCGCCGACCAGCTCGCGCAGGGCCGCGGTGTGCCGCGCCTCGAGGTGCGCGCGCAGGGTGAGCAGCGCCGGGTCCCACTCCCAGGCGTCGTCGACCCCGTCGAACCCGCGGTAGTGCAGCTCGTAGCAGACGGCGAGGGCCAGCTGGAGGTCCTCGTCGGCGAGCGGGTCGGTCGAGGCGGCCGCGGCGCGGGCGGCGAGGTCGACGGTGGCGTCGGACAGCACGCCGGCGCGGAGGTCGGCGCACAGCGCGGTGGTCAGCGGGCCCCGGGGCTCGGGCAGGTGCATGCCGCGATCATGCCCACGACCCGACGTTCCGATGCGTGGGGGCGTGTGATGTCGCCCGGGGGTAGGACAGGGGTGTGAGCGACTCCCTGGCAGACCGCGTCGTCCTCGTCACCGGCGGCAGCGCCGGCATCGGCCGCAGCACCGTCGCCCGGCTGGCCGCCGGGGGCGCGCGGGTGGTCACCTGCGCCCGCGGCGGGGACCGGCTGGCCGAGGCCCTCGCCGCCCTGCCCGACGGCGTCACCGGCGTGGTGGCCGACGTCGCCGACGCCGGCGACCGGGCCCGCCTGGTCGACCGGGTGCTCGACCAGCACGGCCGGCTCGACGGGGTGGTCCTCAACGCCGGACTCGGCTGGGCCGGGCTGGTCGAGGACATGCCGGGGGAGGTGGTGGAGGGCATGGTCGCGCTCAACCTCACCGGCGTCATCGAGCTCACCCGGCTGGCGCTGCCGCACCTGTTCGCGGCGGCGGCGCAGCGGGGGCGCGCCGACGTCGTCACCGTCGCCTCGGCGGCGGCGTGGTCGCAGGTGCCGCCGCTGACCGTCTACTCGGCCACCAAGGCCGGGGTGCAGGGCTTCGTGAAGGGGCTGCGGCGGGAGGTGACCGCGCGCGGCGTGCGGGTGCACACCGTCAACCCCGGCCCGGTCGCCACCGAGTGGCTGGCCCGCGGGCACGGGGCCCCGCCCGCATCCGACGCCGACGCCCCCGACCGGCTCTCCCGGGGCATCAGCAGCGAGCGGGTCGCCGCCCAGATCGGCCGGTCCCTCACCTCACCGTGGTCGCGCACCGTCGCGGTGCCGCGCTGGATGGGGCTGGCCCGCCTCGGGGAGGTGCCGCCGGTGGACCGGGCCCTGGACCTGCTGCTGTCCCGGCAGGCCGACCGGATCCGCCGGATCGCCGCCCGGTCGGTGGCGGTCCGCACCGGCCGGCCCCCGGCTTGACGGACCGGTCCACCTCCCCGACGGTGGGGTGTCCGGCCCCGCACCCGCCTGGAGCGCCGCATGCCCCGAACCGCCCTCCGCCGCGCCACGGTCCTCGCGGCGACGACGTCCACCCTGGCCGCGCTGACCGTGGTCGGCGTCGTCGCGCCTGCCGCGGCCACACCGCGCCCGGCCCCGGTCGAGGTGCAGCTGCTCGCCCTCAACGACTTCCACGGCAACCTCGAGCCGCCGTCGGGCTCCAGCGGCCGGATCCAGGTCGGCGTGGACGCCGACGGCGCGGCCCGGACGGTCGACGCCGGCGGCTCGGAGTACCTCGCCACCCAGCTTGCCGCGCTGGCCACCCGGCAGCAGGAGCAGGACACGGTCACCGTCGCCGCCGGCGACCTGATCGGCGCCTCACCGCTGCTGTCGGCCGCCTTCCACGACGAGCCGACGATCGAGGCGCTGGGCCTGGCGGGCCTGGACTACGCCAGCGTCGGCAACCACGAGTTCGACGAGGGTCCGGCCGAGCTGCTGCGCATCCAGGACGGCGGCTGCCACCCCGTCGACGGCTGCCTCGACGGCACGCCGTACGACGGCGCGCCCTTCCGGTACCTGTCGGCCAACGCCTTCGTCACCGAGACCGGGGAGCCGCTGTTGCCGCCCACCGCCGTCCACCGGGTGCAGGGCGTCGACATCGGCTTCATCGGCATGACGCTGGAGGGCACCGGCGCGATCGTCAGCCGGGAGAGCACCGAGGGCCTGGAGTTCCGCGACGAGGTGGAGACGGCCAACCGGTACGCCGCCGAGCTCCAGGAGCAGGGCGTCGAGGCGATCGTCGTCCTGCTGCACGAGGGCGGGGCGCAGACAGGGGAGAACGCCTGGGACGTCAACGGCTGCAGCGGCCTCACCGGCCCGGTCGTGGACATCGCCGCCGGCATGGACGACGCGATCGACGTCGTCGTCAGCGGCCACACCCACCAGGCCTACAACTGCGAGCTCTCCGGGAAGCTGGTCACGAGCGGCAGCTCGTTCGGCCGGCTGGTCACCGACATCGACCTGACCGTCGACCCGCGCAGCGGGGACGTCGTCACCGCGGCGGCGGAGAACGTCATCGTCACGCGGGACGTCGCCGCCGACCCCGCGCAGACCGAGCTGATCGCCCGCTACCGGGCGGCGCTGGGGCCGATCGCGAACGAGGTCGTCGGGACGGCGGCGGTGGACCTCACCCGGGCGCAGGAGCCGATCCTGGACGGCGCCGAGTCCGCCCTCGGCAACGTCATCGCCGACGCCCAGCTGGCGGCCACGGACGACGAGGCCGGGGCCGTCGCGGCGTTCATGAACCCCGGGGGCGTGCGGGCCGACCTGCTGGCGGGGGAGGTCACCTACGAGGAGGCGTTCACCGTGCAACCGTTCGCCAACAACCTGGTGACCCTCGACCTCACCGGCGCGCAGCTGAACTGCCTGCTCGAGCAGCAGTTCACGGAGGAGACGGTGCTGTACGTCTCGGCGACGGTGGCCTACCGGGTCGACCCTGCCGGCGTCCCCGCCCCGGTGGGTGGGGACCCGTGCACCGGCACCCGCGTGCCCGACGGATCGGTGCTCATCGGCGGCCAGCCGGTGCTCGCCGGGTCCACCTACCGGGTCACGGTGAACAACTTCCTGGCCGGCGGCGGCGACGGGTTCACCGTCCTGGCCGGCGCGACCAACGCGGTCACCGGGCCGATCGACCTCGACGCCCTCACCGCCCACCTGGGCGCGAGCTCGCCGGTCGCGGCGCCGGCGCTGGACCGGATCGGCCCCGTCTGACCGCGCGGCCACCCGGGCGTCCACGGTCCCGGTGGCCGCGGTGTCGGACCTGTCGGGCGGATCGGGTGAGGGCTAGGTTCGCCCCATGGACCAGGACCCGACGGTCACGGACCCGGGCGCGTACCGGGTGGTCTTCGAGAACGAGCGCGTCCGCGTGCTCGAGTACACCGACGAGCCGGGGTACCGGACCAAGCCCCACCGGCACCCCGACAGCGTCATGATCACGATGAACTCCTTCTGCCGGCGCCTCTACGGCAGCGGCCGCGAGGTGGACGTCGAGCTGCACGCGGGGACCGCCCGCTGGGTGTCGGCGCAGGAGCACTCCGGCGAGAACACCGGCAGCACCCCGACCCACTCGTTCTT
Organism: Geodermatophilus sabuli; assembly: GCF_900215145.1. Lineage (GTDB taxonomy): Bacteria > Actinomycetota > Actinomycetes > Mycobacteriales > Geodermatophilaceae > Geodermatophilus > Geodermatophilus sabuli. The sequence continues at coordinate 744,915 of NZ_OBDO01000001.1, forward strand.
CGTGGAGCTCAAGGAACCGCACCCGGCCGCTACCGAGGTGTCCGCGTCGCTGGGGCCCAGCGGCCCCTGACCGCTTACGAGTTGATCATCGGCGGGAGGCGGTTGGCTCCGGCGTGTCGGGCGACCACCCGCCGATGATCAACTCCGTCGGGCGGGTGCGGTCGCACCGGTCATCGGGCAGGGTGGGTCGTGCCCTTCGAGTCGCCCGATCTCGTCGTCCGCCGCGTCGACGCGCAGACCTGGGCGGTGGTGCACCCGCTGGTCTACCGGGGCGACCGGGACCGCTTCGTCGTCCCCGCGGGTTTCCGCACCGACTTCGCCACCGTCCCCCGGCTGGTGACCTGGCTGGTGCCCCGCTTCGGGGCCTTCACCCTCGCCGCGGTGCTGCACGACTGGCTGTGCACCGAGGGGATCACCTCGGGAGTGGTCACGTCCCGGCAGGCCGACGGGCTGTTCCGGCGGGTCCTGCGGGAGAGCGGGGTGCCGGTGCTGCGGCGCTGGCTGATGTGGACCGGGGTGCGCTGGGGGGCGCTGGCGGACCCGGTGCGCCGTCCCGGGTGGCCGGCCAGCGCCGCCGGCGTCCTCGCCATCTCGGTGCTGGCCGCGCCGCTCGTCGTCCCGCCGGCGGTGGTGATCCTGCCCGGCCTGCTGGTCTACGCGGCCGCGGAGTGGGTGGTCGGGCGGTGCGTGCCGGCCGGGGGCCGAGCGGCTGGTGGTGCCGACGCGCAGCACCCCGCCCGGGCTGCCGTCCCGGGTCGGGACGCCCGGTGACGCGTGACCGGCGCCCGCGCCCGGTGCGCGGCGCTCAGCCGCCCTTGCGGCGCGTGAACACCAGCCCCGCCACCTCGGTCGCGCCGGCGTGCAGGAGCGCCCGGGCCATCTCCCGCAGCGAGAAGCCCTCGGAGTACACGTCGTCGACGACGAGGACCCGTCCACCGGCCACACGCTCCGGCTCCGGCACCGACAGCAGACTGCGCAGCTCGCCCTCGGCGATCTCGCGGCGTGCCTCCACGCCGATCCCGAGGAACCGCCCGGTGGGTCCGGACTTCGCGATGAGACCCGGGGCGAACGGCCAGCCGGGTCCCGCCCGACCGGCCGCCTCGAGAACCAACCGCAGGTAGTCCCACAGCCGGATGGCCCGCGGCCCCACGTAGATGGCGCCGGTCGTGATGACGTCGAAACGTGCCATCTCCTGCCGGTGCTCCTCGAGGTACCCGACCAGGATGCGGCCGAGCACCGCGGCCCAGCTGCGGTCCTCGCCGTACTTGTAGCGGTAGACCGCCCCCCACATCTCCTCGGAGCGCTCGGAGATCGTGTAGATGCGGGAGAACCCGCGGTCGGCGAACCCGCACACGGTGTTCGGGCAGCAGCCGCCGTCCAGTGGCTGCCCGCAGACCCGGCAGCCGACCTGCCGGACGGGGGCGGCCCTGCCGCTGCAGCACGCGAAGCAGATGGCGGGCGTGCCCGACGTCCGGTAGATGCAGCTCTCGCAGGCGTCGAGGCCGACCGGGGGCGGGTGCAACCTCGCGGGGTCGATCGGCATCCGGGACCTGCCTTCGGGAGCCGCTCCTGCGCAACGACGGGGGAGGCGACCCTAGGCCAGGGACGGGCCCGCGGTCGACGGGTGCCGGACGGTCGGGCGTGGCGGAGCAGGGGGCTGCGCGCCGGACGGGGGACGACCAAGCTGGGCGCCATGACCGATTCCTCCGGCCCGCCGTTCCGCGCCGACCACGTCGGCAGCCTCCTCCGCCCGCAGGCCCTGCTCGACGCCCGCGCCCGCTTCGCCGCCGGTGAGATCGACGCCGCGGAGCTGCGGGGCGTCGAGGACTCGGCGATCGCCGACGTCGTCCGCCTGCAGGGGGACGTCGGGCTGCACACCGCCACCGACGGCGAGTTCCGCCGCGCCACCTGGCACATGGACTTCATCTACGCGATCAACGGGATCACCAAGGTGGAGGGGGAGGGGCGGCCGGTCCACTTCCACAACGCCGACGGCGACATCGACTGGGTGCCGGCCGGCCTGCACGTCGACGGCCCGCTGTCGATCGACGAGCCGATCTTCGGCGCCGACTTCGCCTACCTGCAGTCGCTGGTCGGCGAGGGCCAGACGGCGAAGCTGACCATCCCCTCGCCGTCGATGGTCCACTACCGCGGGGGCGCCGCGGCCATCGACCCGGCGGTCTACCCGGACGAGGACGCGTTCTGGGACGCGCTGTCGGCGGCCTACCGCCAGCAGGTGCAGGGCATCGCCGCGCAGGGCTGCACCTACCTGCAGCTGGACGACACCAGCCTGGCCTACCTCAACGACCCCGCCCAGCGGGCCGAGCTGGCCGAGCAGGGCCGCGACGCCGAACACCAGCACGAGCGCTACATCCGGCAGATCAACGCCGCGCTGGCCGGCCGTCCCGAGGGGCTGGCCGTCACCACCCACCTGTGCCGCGGCAACTTCCGCTCCTCATGGGTGGCCGAGGGCGGCTACGACTTCGTCGCCGAGGCGCTGTTCGGCGGCCTGGACGTCGACGGCTTCTTCCTCGAGTACGACGACGCCCGGTCCGGCGGGTTCGAGCCGCTGCGCTTCGTCCCGCCCGGCAAGCGGGTGGTGCTCGGGCTGGTCACCAGCAAGCGCCCCCAGCTGGAGGACAAGGACCAGCTCAAGCGGCGCATCGACGAGGCGGCGGCGTACGTGCCGCTGGACCAGCTGGCGATCTCGCCGCAGTGCGGCTTCTCCTCGACCGTCGAGGGCAACGCGCTGACCCGCGACGAGCAGATCGCCAAGCTGGCCCTGGTGGTGGAGACCGCCCAGGAGGTCTGGGGCTACTGAGGGGATCACCCTTCCCCCACGCCTCGCACGCTCGGCGCGGGCCCCTGAAGGGTGGCCGTTCCACCACCCCACCAGGACCCACCCTGGAGGAGGGCCGCCGTCCCGCCTCCGGTGGTGGGGCGGGTCCGGACGCAGCATGATCGTCCTGACCGCGGGCCGCGTCGTCCGGGCGCCGCCTGGCATGCAGGGAGGTCGCTCATGTCGACGACTGTCAGCAGGGACGACACCGGCGGAGGACTGCCTCCGGAAGGCGACGTCCGCCGTCGCCCGTCGGTGAAGACCGTGGTGGCCTGGGTGCTGGTCGCGGTGGTCGGCGCGGTGGCCTGGACGGTGCTCGCGCTCGTGCGCGGCGAGACGGTGTCGGCGCTGTGGATCCTCTTCGCCGCGCTGTGCTCCTACGCCATCGGCTACCGCTTCTACTCGAAGTTCATCGCCCGTCGCGTGCTGCAGGTGGACGACCGGCGGGCGACGCCGGCCGAGCGGATGCACAACGGCGTCGACTTCGACGTGACCGACCGGCGGGTGCTCTTCGGGCACCACTTCGCCGCCATCGCCGGCGCCGGCCCGCTGGTGGGCCCCGTGCTCGCGGCCCAGATGGGCTACCTGCCGGGGACGATCTGGATCATCGTCGGCGTCATCTTCGCCGGCGCCGTCCAGGACATGACCGTCCTGTTCTTCTCGATGCGCCGCAACGGCAAGAGCCTCGGCCAGATGGTCCGCGAGGAGATCGGCATCGTCGGCGGCATCGCCGCGCTGATCGCCGTCTTCGCGATCATGATCATCATCCTCGCGGTGCTCGCGCTGATCGTGGTCAACGCGCTCGCCGAGTCGCCGTGGGGTGTCTTCTCCATCGCGCTGACCATCCCGATCGCCCTCTTCATGGGCGTCTACCTGCGCACGCTCCGGCCCGGCAGGGTACTGGAGGCCACCGCCATCGGCGTCGTCCTGCTGCTGCTGGCCGTCATCGGCGGCGGCTGGGTCGACGACACCGGGCTCGGCGAGGCGCTGACGCTGTCCAAGGAGTGGCTGGTCCTCGCCCTCGTCGTCTACGGCTTCGTCGCGTCGGTGCTGCCGGTGTGGCTGCTGCTCACCCCGCGCGACTACCTGTCGACGTTCATGAAGGTCGGCGTCATCGTCCTGCTCGCCATCGGGCTGTTGCTGGCCCGGCCGGTGCTGCAGGCCGACGCGGTCACCGACTTCGCCCGTGAGGGCACCGGTCCGGTCTTCGCCGGGTCCCTGTTCCCGTTCGTCTTCATCACCATCGCCTGCGGCGCCCTGTCGGGCTTCCACGCGCTGATCTCCTCCGGTACGACGCCGAAGATGGTGGCCAAGGAGAGCCAGGTCCGCCTGATCGGCTACGGCGGCATGCTCATGGAGTCCTTCGTCGCGATCAGCGCGCTCATCGCGGCCGTGGTGATCGACCAGGGCCTGTACTTCGCGATGAACAGCCCGGCCGGCGCCACCGGTGGGACGGCGGAGACGGCGGCCGCCTACGTCAACGGCCTGGGCTTCGACACGACGGCCCAGGACATCGCCGCGGCGTCCGCGGCGGTGCAGGAGCCGAGCCTGGTCTCCCGTACCGGCGGCGCGCCCACGCTGGCCGTCGGCATCGCCAACATCCTGTCCGATGCGTTCGGTGCCGGGATGGCCGCCTTCTGGTACCACTTCGCGATCATGTTCGAGGCGCTGTTCATCCTCACGGCCGTGGATGCCGGCACCCGGGTGGGCCGGTTCATGCTGCAGGACACGATCGGCAACGTCTGGAAGAAGTTCGGTGACCTGTCCTGGCGGCCCGGCAACATCATCGCCAGCGCCATCACCGTGGGCCTGTGGGGCTACATCCTCTACGTGGGGGTGACCGACCCCCTGGGCGGCGTCAACCAGCTCTTCCCGCTGTTCGGCATCTCCAACCAGTTGCTCGCCGCCATCGCGCTGACGCTGGTGACGGTGCTGCTGATCAAGCACGGCAAGCTGAAGTACGCCTGGGTGCCCGGCATCCCGCTGGCCTGGGACCTCGTGGTCACGATGACGGCCAGCTTCCAGAAGGTGTTCTCCTCCGACCCGGCGGTCGGCTACTTCGCCCAGCGTCAGCGGTACGCCGACGCCCAGGCGGCGGGGGAGCTGCTGGCGCCGGCGCAGGACGCCGGTCAGATGGACCAGGTCATCTTCAACTCGACCCTCAACGGGGTGCTGCAGGCGGTGTTCGCGGTGCTCACCCTGGTCGTCGTCGGCAACGCGGTGTTCGTCATCGCGCGGGCGATCCGGGCCCGCGGGCCGGTGCCGACCACGGAGGAGCCGGCCGTGACGTCGGAGATCGTCGAGCCCGCCGGCCTGTTCGCCACCGCCGAGGAGAAGCGCGCCATCGCCGAGCACGAGCGGCTGGTGGGCGCCGGGCGGCCGTCCGAGGGGGGTGTGGCGTGAGCGGACGGGAAGCGGCCACGCGCGCCTGGCGCGGGGTGCGGTGGTACCTGCGGGAGTTCACCGGCGAGGCCCGCTGGGACGACTACCTCCGGCACTGTGCCGAGCACGGGCACGAGCCGGTCAGCCGGCGGGAGTTCGAGCGGCGCCGCTCCGACGCGCTGGAGCGGAACCCGGTCAGCCGCTGCTGCTGACCGCCCGGCCGTCGTCCGCGCACGATCAGCCCGGCTGATCGTGACGCGTCCCGGCTCACCGCGGGAGGTGAGCCAGGACGCGCCGACCTGAGCCAGGCTGATCGTGCGTCCGGGACCTCAGCCGCGCAGCGCCGGGAACTGGTCGTCGCGCCACTCGCCGGGCCGCGGCTCCTCCAGCCCGGCCAGCTCCTCCTCCCGACCGCGCAGCTCCACCCGGCGGATCTTCCCGGAGATCGTCTTGGGCAGGTCGGCGAACTCGATCCGGCGCACCCGCTGGAACGGCGCGAGGTGCTCGCGGGCGTAGCGCAGGATCGCCAGCGCCGTCTCCTCGGTCGGTTCGTGGCCGGGGGCCAGCGCGACGTAGGCCTTCGGCACGGCCAGGCGCACCGCGTCCGGGGCGGGGACGACGGCGGCCTCGGCCACCGCCGGGTGCTCGATGAGGACCGATTCGAGCTCGAACGGGCTGATCTTGTAGTCCGAGGCCTTGAAGACGTCGTCGGTGCGCCCGACGTAGGTGACGTAGCCGTCGGCGTCCCGGCTCGCGATGTCGCCGGTGTGGTAGTAGCCGCCGGCCATCGCCTCGGCGTTGCGCTCGGGATCCCCCTGGTAGCCGGTCATCAGCGGGAGCGGGGACTGCGACAGGTCCAGGCAGATCTCGCCCTCGCCGGGGCCCTCGACCGGCTGTCCGGTGAGCGGGTCGACCAGGGCCACCGGGACGCCGGGCAGCGGCCGGCCCATCGAGCCGGGCAGCACCCGCGCCTCGGGGGTGTTGCCGATCTGGGCCGTGGTCTCGGTCTGCCCGTAGCCGTCGCGGATGGTCAGCCCCCAGGCGCGGCGCACCTGCTCGATCACCTCGGGGTTGAGCGGCTCACCGGCGCCGATGACCTCGCGCAGCGCGCCCGGCCCGCCGGAGAGGTCGGCGTTGATGAGCATCCGCCACACCGTGGGCGGCGCGCAGAACGACGTCACGCCGTGCGTGCGGATGCGCTCCAGCAGCGTGCCGGGCTCCAGCCGCTTGTAGTTGTGCAGGAAGACCGTCGCCTCGGCGATCCACGGGGCGAAGAAGCAGGACCACGCGTGCTTGGCCCAGCCGGGGGAGGAGACGTTGAGGTGGACGTCGCCCGGCTGCAGCCCCAGCCAGTACATCGTGCTCAGGTGCCCGACGGGGTAGGAGACCTGGGTGTGCTCGACCAGCTTGGGCCGGGAGGTCGTGCCCGAGGTGAAGTAGAGCAGCAGCGGGTCGCCGGGGGCGGTGCCCGGGTGCGCGGCCGGCCCGGCGTCCAGGCCGTCGGCGTCGTGCAGGTCGGCCCACCCGTCGGCCGGGCCGACGCTGAGCCGGGTGTAGTCGCCGGGCACCGAGTCGAACTTGCCGGTGTCGACGGCGTTGCACAGCACGTGGCGGGCGCCGCCGCGGCCGACCCGGTCGGTGAGGTCGTTCGCGCCGAGGGCGGTGGTGGTGGGCATGATCACCGCGCCCAGCTTCATGATCGCCAGCATCGACTCCCACAGCTCGACCTGGTTGCCGAGCATGAGCAGCACCCGGTCGCCACGGCCCACGCCCCGGCCGGCCAGCCAGGCGGCGACCTGGTCGGAGCGGCGGGCCATCTCGTCGAAGGTGCGCGTGGTGGTCGAGCCGTCGTCCTCGGCGAGCACGAGCGCCGCCCGGCCGTTGCCCCGGGCGATCGCGTCGAACCAGTCCACCGCCCAGTTGAACCGGTCGCCGAGGTCGGGCCATCGGAACTCGGTGACGGCGCGGTCGTGCTGCCCGCGGAGGGCGAGCAGCTGGTCGCGGGCGGCACGGTAGGCGTCGGTCGCGGTCATGGTCGGGGAGTCTCCTCCCCGGCGGCGGGCACGGGGAGGGAACCGGCCGCCGCCCGCACGGCGAGGACGCCGAGGACGGCGAGACCCAGGAGCAGCGACGCGGTGACCAGCACGACACCGAGCTGGGTGGTGCCGAGCTGTGCGGTCCCCGCGGCGCCCCCGTGCACGTGCCCACCCGCGGCAGGCGCGTGGACGGCGAGCATGCCGAGGTCCAGTCCGACGGTCGTGCCCCACACCCGCGGCGCCGGGGAGCGCCACAGGTGCCAGGCGCACGGCAGGCAGGCCAGCGCCATCCCGGTCATGGCCAGCGACGCCAGCGACGCGGCGTCGACCGCCGCCGCGTGCACGACGGCCGAGGCGAGCGCGAGCACGGCGCCCACCCGGCCGGCCGCCGCGACCCCCGCGCCCACCCGGCCGGCCGCCGCGACCCCCGCGCCCACCTTGTCGATCATGGGGTCGTCGCCGGCGACACGGCAGGACACACCGCGGCGCCGGGCAACGACCCCATGATCACGGGAGGTCGGACTGCTCACTCGTGGGCGCAGTGCGACGACGTCGACCTCGGCACCCCGAGCGCCGGGTTGCGGTCGAAGAAGCCCACCGGCTTGAGGGTGAACCCGGCGTAGTCGGTCGGCATGACCGGCCAGTCCTCCGGGCGCGGGAAGTGGGTCAGCCCGAAGGTGTGCCACAGGACGACGTCGGCGCCTTGCCCGTCCGGACCCGACAGCGGCCGGTCCGCCTGCACGAACGCCGGCAGCCCCGCCGCGCCCGGGTGCTGGTTGACGAAGTCGCCGGCCGCGTAGCGCTCGGCCGGGTCGTACTGCGTCACCCACAGGCTCTTGGTGCCGAAGGTGGCGCGCTGGTGGATCGAGGAGGACTCGTCGGCCAGCATCAGCGGCAGGTTCTCCGGGTGCAGCGCGTAGCCGACGGGCTGGCCCAGCCGGTTGGTCCGCTCCGGGTTGAGCACGTGCCACACCCGCCCGACCGTGCCGTCGGCCACCCGCGCGGCCTCGGACTCGCGGGTGATCGGCGTGGACCGGCGGGTGAACGCGTTGCCGTACGGGTTGGTGTCGCTGACCGGCACCCGGACGGCGTCCACCTCGTGCACCGCGTTGCGCTCGCCGTCGACGGCCATGTCCAGCCGCGCGGAGAACAGGTGCTGGTGGAACGGCGCGCCCAGCCCCGGGGCGATCTCGGTCGCGTACGGGTGCTCCTCGCCGCGGTAGGACGACGTGAAGACGATGCCGGTCGCCTTCGACTCCAGCTGGATGGTGCCGTCGGTGTAGAGGTACCAGTAGAAGCCGTAGTCGTAGTTGCCGATGGTGGTGAAGAAGCTGATCACCAGCCGGCGCGAGCGGCGGGTCTCGACCATCCCGTTGAACAGGTCGGTGTGCTTCCACCCCACGCCGTAGTCCTCCTCGTGGAGGCAGATGGCGTTGCGCAGCACCCGCGGGGCGCCGTCCTCGTCGGCGATCGTGGCGTCGAAGTAGTGGATCTCGCCGAGGCAGTCGCAGCCCAGCTCCAGGGAGTTGGTGTAGCGGGCGAAGAGGTACTCGCCGGTGTCGAAGTAGTTCTGCCAGAACCGCACGGGGGAGGGGTCGGCGTAGGGCACGACCATCTCCGAGATCGACGCCCGGTAGACCACCGAGCGGCCGTCGATGGACAGCTGGTGCAGGGTCAGCCCCTCGCGGACGTCGAAGCCGACGCGGAACTCCCACCCGGCCCAGCGGACGACGTCGTCGTCGACGGTGAAGCTCGGCCCCTCGGGCTGGGTGATCTCGATGGGCTTGAGGTCGCGCACCGGGTGCGGGTGGGTGGCCTGGTCCAGGTCGGCGCGCTCGGCGGGCACCGGCAGGTCGAAGTGGTCGTGCACCGCCGTGGTGACGCCGCGGGTGATGTCGACGTAGGCGACGACGCCGTCCACCGGGTGCGCCCACGGCAGGTCGGACTCGTCGGCCTGGTGGAAGCCGAGCACGCGGACCACCCGATCGCCGAACTCGTCGGGGAAGTAGGAGCCGGCCGACAGGGGGACGGCGCGCACGTTCGCCACGTCCAGCCCGCGCTTGGCCATGGCGGCCACCCAGCGCTCGTCGGCGGCGAGGATCGGCTCGATCGCCTCGAACTCGGCGTCGAGGATCGGGACCTGTCCGTCGGCGACCCCGTTGATCTCGACGTCCCGGACGACGCTGCCGGCCGTCAGGGAGACGGTGACGTCACGGCCCTGGCCGGTGGCCCGGTCCAGCAGCAGCACCCGCGCCCGGCGCTCGACCGGCTGACCGGGCGACCAGGCGAGGACGTCGCGCTTGTGCGGCTCCTCCAGGCCGACGTAGACGAACTTGCTGCTCTCCTTGTGCAGCCCGGCGGCCACGACGACGTCCCGGGCGGCGGTGATCTCCTCGGCGGACAGCCGCGAGAGCGGGTGGGTGGCCGTGGTGGGAGGGGCGGTGAGGGTCATGTCAGCTCCATTCGGTGGTGCGGGATCGGACGGTCAGATCAGGGGGGCGTCATCGGCCGGGGAGGCGGTGGTGAGGGCGCGGGCGGCCTGCGGCCGGGCCTTGGCCAGCGCCCAGCCGGCCGCCAGGGCGACGGCGAGCAGGACCCCGGCGCCCACACCCAGGACCGTGGAGCCGCCCATGAGCAGCGGCAGGTTCTTGACGAGGAGCACGAGGATCGCGGCGAGACCCAGCAGCCCGAGGGACGGCGCGACCAGCGTCTGCCAGGGCCTCCGGTCCACGCCGGTGCGGCGGAAGAAGACGAGCACCGCCAGGCAGGCCATGAGCATCAGGACGACGATCCCGACGCTGGCGATCCCGGCCAGCCAGGTGAAGATCTCCAGCACCGGGTCCAGGCCGGCGATCACGCAGACGGCCATGAGCAGGGCGCCGACGCCCGAGGTCACGAGCGAGGCGACGTGCGGCGAGGCGTGCCGGGTGTGGCTGCGGCCGCAGATCGCGGGGAGCACGCCGGTGTTGCCGAGGGAGAAGAAGTACCGGGACGTCACGTTGTGGAACGCGAGGATCGCAGCGAACAGGCTGGTCACGAAGAGGACCTGCATGATGTCGGCGGCGATCGGCCCGACGTACTCCTGCGCGGTGGCCACCACGATCCCGCCCGGGTCGGCGGCGGACTCCTCGACGATGCGGCTGTCGCCCCATGCGCTCACGATGGCCCACGCGGAGACGGTGTAGAAGACCGTGATGATCGCCAGTGCCGCGTAGGTCGCGATCGGGATGGTGCGCTCGGGGTCGCGGGCCTCGTCGCGGAAGATCGCGGTCGCCTCGAACCCGATGAACCCCGCGATGGCGAACATCAGCCCGATGCCGGGGGCACCGGAGAGGACGTCGGCGGGGGTCACCAGCGCCGAGGACAGGCCCTCGTCGCCCCCGCCGCGGCCGATGACGGCGACGTCCAGCACCAGCACGATGCCGACCTCGGCGACCAGCAGGACGCCGAGCACCTTGCTGGACAGCTCGATGTGCCGGTACCCGAGCAGCCCGGTGACGGCGAGGACGGCGGCGGTCCACAGCCACCACGGCAGGTCGGGCCCGCCGTAGCCGGTGACGAGGTCGTCGAGCAGGAAGCCGACGTAGCCGTACACCGCGCCCTGGACGGTGAGGTAGCTGATCAGCGCGACGAGCGCGCTGCCCAACCCGGCCCCGCGGCCCAGCCCGGTGCCGATGTAGGAGTAGAAGGCGCCGGCGTTCGGCACGTGCCGGGTCATGGCGGTGAAGCCGACGGCGAAGAACGCGAGGACGACGCCGGCGACGACGTACATCGCGGGGTAGCCCGGCCCGTTCCCGGCGGCGATGCCGATGGGGAAGGAGCCGGCGACGACGGTCAGCGGCGCCGCGGCGGCCACCACCATGAGCACGATCGAAGCCGGGCCGAGGGTGCCCCGCAGCCGGTGGCTCGCGGGGTCGGTACGGGCGGCGCCGGTCGTGGTGGGAGGCGGGTCGGAGACGGTGGCCATGCGGACCTCCGGGGGGTGGCAGCGCGGTGCTGCCGGGGGCGGGAGTGCGACCCGGTCACCCTGACCGCTCCTCGGGCCTGCCCGGTCACACGCCCGTAACTTCGCGGAAACGTCCGTGTAACGGCAAACGAGATCCGGCTCACACTTTTCTCATTCGACGTGCAGGGACCCGGAACGGCCCTGACCTGGTTACGCTCCCCGGCCAGCGACGACGGGAGACGGCGGGAGCTCATGGGGCAGCGGACCGGGCCGGCGACGCGCCGCGGCGTGCCCGGACGCCTGCCCGCCCGCTCGCCGGTGGCGGGGCTGCGCCGCCGGGGTCTCACCTTCCCCGAGGTCCTCGCGCAGTCGGTCTCCGCCCTGGCCCCGTCGGCGGCGATGGTCGTGGTGCCCTCGATCGTGCTGGTCGAGTCCGGCGCCGCGACCCTGCCGGCGTTCGGCGCGGCCACCGCACTGGTGCTGCTGGTCGGCTGGTGCCTCACCCAGTTCGGCCGCCGCATGGCCGCGGTCGGCGGCACCTACAGCTACACCGCCAAGGGCCTCGGGCCGGTCGGCGCCCTCGCCGGGGGCTGGGCGCTGCTGGTCGGCTACGCCGCGGTCGCCATGTCGGCGCTGGTCGGGGCGTCGGTCTACCTCGCCGGCGTCGTCGGCCTGCGGCCCACGCCGCTGGTGGTGGCGGCCCTGGCCGTGCCGCTCGGCCTGCTGGCCACGCTGTGCACCGTGCGGGGCATCCAGCTGTCCGCGCGGGTGGCCCTCGCCCTCGAGCTGCTGTCGACCGTCGTGGTGCTCGCCGTCCTGGGGGTGCTGCTGCTCGCCCCGCGCGGCGGGCCCGGGACCGCCGCCCCGGTGGTCGACGCGGGGGTGGAGTGGGGCGGGGTCGCGGTCGGGGTGGTCCTCGGCGTCACCGCGTTCATGGGGTTCGAGAGCGCCTCGACCCTCGGCGTCGAGGCGCGCCGGCCGCTGGTCGCTGTCCCCCGGGCGGTGCTCTGGACGCCGGCGGTGGCCGGGGTGCTCTTCGTCGCGGCCGCCGCCGCCCAGGTGGTGCTGCTGCGGGCCGCGCCGCTGGACGTGCTGACCAGCCCCGTCCCGGTGGCGGAGCTGGCCGACCGGCAGGGGCTCGGGCTGCTGCGCCGCGTCCTGGACCTCGGCATCGCCGCGTCGTTCTTCGCCTGCGTCACCGGCTCGACCAACGCGCTCGGCCGGGTGCTGTTCTCGATGGGCCGCGAGGGGGTGCTGCCGCGCGCGCTGGGGCGCACCCACTCCCGGTTCGAGACGCCGTACGTGGCGCTCGGCGTCGTCCTGCCGGCTGTGGTGGGGGTCCCGGTCGTCGCGCTGGCCGCCGGCGGCGGGCCGCGGGCGGTGCTGACCGCCTCGCTCACCGTCTCCGCCTTCGGCTACGTCGTCGCCTACACGCTGGCCTGCCTGGCGATGCCGGCCTTCCTCCGGCGGATCGGCGAGCTCACGCCGCTGCCGGCGGTCGGGGGGCTGGTCGCCGGTGTGGGCGGCTTCCTCGTGCTGGTGGCCGGCATGGCCGGCGCCTCGTGGTCGGGCGGCCGCACGGTGGTCGCCGTCTTCCTGGCCGTGATGGCCCCGGGCCTGGCCTGGACGGCGTGGCTGCGCCGCCGCGACCCCGGCCGGCTCGCCGCGGTCGGGGTCTACGACCAGGCCACCGCCAGCAGCGTGCTGCCGGGCAGCGTCCGGACGTCGCGATGACCCCCGCCATCGACCGGGGCCTCACCGGGCGGCAGCCCAAGGCGGTGCAGAGCGCGCTGGCCATCCTGGAGGCGGTGGCCCGGGCCGGGGCAGGGGTCACCGCCAAGGAGGTCGCCGAGGACGTCGGCCTGCCACCGGCCACCGCGTACCGGCTGCTCAACCTGCTGGTGGGCGAGGAGTACCTGGTCCGCCTGCCCGACCTGCACGGTTTCGCGCTGGGCCGCAAGGTGGCCGGGCTGACCGGGAGCCCGGGGCCGGCGCAGCTGTCCACCGCGGTGCGGGAGGTGATCGGGGAACTGCGGCAGCAGGTGCGCTTCGGCGTGCACCTGGTCCTGTACTCCGGTCCGGTGCTGCGCTGCGCCGACGTCGACCCCGACCACCCGCTGCTCTCAACGGCGGAGGTCGAGCGGCACCTGCACGCCACCGCCGTGGGCAAGCTGCTGCTGGCCGAGCAGCCCGACTGGCGCGACGTCGTCCCCCCGCGCCGGCTGGTGCAGTTCACCGAGCGGACGGTCACCCGCCCGGCCGACCTGGACGCCGAGCTGCGCGCGGTCGCCGACCGGGGGACGGCGGTGCAGGCCGGCCAGCTGCACGAGGGGGTGTCCTGCGCCGCCGTGCCGGTGCGCACGCCCGCCGGGGTGCTGGTCGCGGCCATCGCCGTCACCGGCCCGGGGCAGGACGAGGCGACCGCCGCGGCCCGCGCGGGCCACGCGATCGCGTTCGCCGACCGTCTGGGCCCGCTGCTCGGCTGACCCCGACGCCTCAGCCCGCCGCTGAGGTGTCCTGTTGCGCGAGGCCGGCGTGCTGCTCGCGCAGCTGGCGCTTGAGGATCTTGCCGCTGGGGTTCTTGGGCAGCGCGTCGGCGACCACGACGTACTTGGGGCGCTTGTAGCCGGCCAGCCGGTCGCGGGTGTGGGCGTGCACGTCCTCGGCGGTGATCGTCGCGCCGGGCTTGGGGACGACGACGGCGGTGACGGCCTCGACCCAGTAGGGGTGGCTGATGCCGAAGACGGCGACCTCGGCGACGCCGTCGAGGGCGTAGACGGCCTCCTCGATCTCGCGGCTGGCCACGTTCTCCCCGCCGGTCTTGATCATGTCCTTCTTGCGGTCGACGACGGACAGGTAGCCGTCGGCGGTCATGACGCCGAGGTCGCCGGAGTGGAACCAGCCGCCGGCGAAGGCCTCGGCGGTCTTGGCCTCGTCCTGGTAGTAGCCCAGCGCCGCGTGCGGGCTGCGGTGCACGATCTCCCCGACCTCGCCGGGCGGCACCGGGTTGCCGTGGTCGTCGACCAGGCGGGTCTCCACGTTGAGGGCGGCGCGGCCGGCCGAGCCGGCCCGCTCCAGCTGCTCGTGCGGCCGCAGGATGGTGGCCAGCGGGCTCATCTCGGTCTGGCCGTAGAAGTTCCACAGCTGCACGTCGGGCAGCCGGCGCTGCAGCTCGCGGAGCACCTCCACCGGCATGGGGGAGGCGCCGTAGTAGCCCTTGCGCAGGCTGGACAGGTCGGTGGTGTCGAAGTCGGGGTGCCGCAGCAGCGAGATCCACACCGTCGGCGGGCAGAACAGCTTGGTGACCCGCTCGCGGGCGACGGTGGCGAGGATGGCCGCCGGATCGGGCGCGGGCAGGATGATGCTGGTCGCGCCGAGGTAGACGTCGACGGAGAAGAAGCAGTCCAGCTGGGCGCAGTGGTACATCGGCAGCGCGTGCACCTCGACGTCCTCGGCGCTCATGCCGCCGTCGATGACGCAGGAGACGTACTGGCTGATCAGCGAGCGGGAGGAGAGCATCACGCCCTTGGGCCGGGACTCGGTGCCGGAGGTGTACATCAGCCGCAGCGGGTCGTCGTCGGCGACGGCGACCTCCGGGGCGCTGTCGTCGCCGGTGCGCCACCAGGTGTCGACGTCCTCCCAGCCGGCCGACGGCGCGGCGCCGGACAGCCCGATCCAGCCCCGCACCCCGCCCTGCACGCCCGCGGCGGCCAGCGCCTTGTCCGCGGTCTCGGCCAGGGCGTCCTCGGTGACCATCCCGGCCGCGCCGGAGTGACGGAGGATGAAGGCGATCTCGTCCGGGCCGAGCATGAAGTTCACCGGCACGAGTACCACACCGAGCTTGGCAGTGGCGAAGGCCAGCACCGCGTACTGCCAGCTGTTGTGGCTCAGCAGCGCCAGCCGGTCGCCCTTTCCCAGGCCGCGGTCGGCCAGTGCGTGCGCGGTGCGGTTCACCGCGGCGTCGAACTCCGCGTAGGTCACCCGCAGGTCACCGGCGACCACCGCGAGCTTGTCCGGGTACCGCTGCGCGGTCCGGTGCAGCAGGTCGCCGACGGAGTGCTGTCGGGCGCGGACGACGTCGGTGCTGGTCATGGCAGATCCCTCCTGGGAGCGGCACGGGTTGCGGGCAGTCTGCCGCGTGCCGCCCCGCCGGTCACGCCACCCGCGCTCAGAACCCGAGGTCGGCCGCCAGGCGGGTCTCCGGCACGTGGACGACGGCGTCGAACGCGTCGGCCACCAGCGTGGTGAGGTACCCGGAGTCCAGGCGGATGCGGTCCGGTCCGGCGTCGTCGCCGCGGGCGGCGCTCAGGTCGGCGAGGACGAGGCCGCTCCCGGCCAGGGCCGCCTCGATGCTGCCGGGCCGCGGCGGATCCAGGGCGGTGTCCTCCACCCGGAACCCGTAGGGGCCGACGTCGGCCGCGGGGTGGAGGGCGGCGGTCCGGCCGGCGCCGCTGGTCAGCCCGACGGCGACGTAGTCTCCGCCGAGCACCCGGTCCAGGTGCAGGCCCATCGGCAGCGCCTGGACCTCGCCCTCGTAGACCACCGGCGTGCGCTGGACGTGCGCGTTGTGCGCCATGACCACGACGCGGGCGTCGGAGCCGAGCCGGTCGAGCCACCAGCGGACGGTGGCGGCCATGTACCGCTCCCGCGAGGTCGCTGCCGCGGGCAGCGCCGTCCCGGCGGACAGGCCGGCGATCGCGCGGAGCTGGTGGTCGGCGGCCATCGCCGCCTCCAGCCGCCACCGGGCGACGTCGTGGCGGGCCTGGCCGACGACGTCGACGGAGGTGGGCGCGAGCGCGTCGAACCGGTCGGCCAGGCGGCTGAGTGCGGCGGTGAGCGCGTCCTGCCGGGCCGGGTCCAGCGCGAGGTAGCCGGGGGTGGACTGCGCCTGGGTCGTGCCGGCGATCCCGGCGGCGATCTCGACGGCGGCGTCCAGCAGCTGCCGGGCCGGCGGGTCGACCGCGTCGAGGTGGCCGGTCAGGAGGGGCGGGTCAGGTCGGGTCCGCGACCCGGCCCGCCCCGGGGACGCCGGCGGTCGTTACTCGGCGCCCTGGCCGGTCACGAGACCGCGGAACTCGGCGGCGGTCATCACGTGGGCGGTGGAGAACGCGAGGATGGACAACGTCCCGCGGTGGACGTCGTCGGCCGACATGGCGCCCCAGCCGACGTCCGGGTAGTCGAAGGTGCCCGTGGCGTCGGACAGGAACGCCACCTTGTAGTTGTGGAACATGGCGTCGCGCGCGGTCGCGTGGCAGCAGTTCTCCGTGGTCGTCCCCGAGATCACGACCGAGTCGATCCCCCACTCGCGGAGGACCAGGTCCAGGTCCGTGGCGAAGAAGCCGCTGTAGCGGTGCTTCTTGATGACGTGCTCTCCGGGCGCCGGCGCCAGGGTCGGGAAGATCTCCGACCCCGGGGTGCCGTCGACGAGAGCCGCCCGCTGGTCGATCGGCGGGTAGAGGTCGTCGTACAGCCCCATGTCGGAGCCGTCCTCGCGGTGGACGTGGGCGGTGTAGATCACCTTGATCCCGTTGTCCCGGCAGAACGCCAGCGTCTGCGCGAGCTCGTCGGCCATGGCGAGGGCCTGCTTGGACTGCAGGGCCGCCCCCTCGGCGACGAAGTCGTTCTGCATGTCGACGACGATCATCGCCGTCCGGGCCGGGTCGATGCGGTCGAAGGTGTAGGGCACGGGGACCTCCGGGCGAGGTGTGCGGCGGTTGGCCGGGGAACGGGGTGAGCCTCGATGTGTCATGTGATCATCGAGCGTCGTCAGTGTGACGTCTGAGCGTCCTGCAGAACACCCTCGGCGGGCCGGTCCTGCCGGGCGACTGAGGAGGTCATGACCGGGGGTCCTCCCGGGCGGGCAGACGCGCGGCGATGTCCTCCCGCAGCGCCTTCTTGTCGATCTTGCCGACCTTGGTGGTGCGCAGTTCGTCGACGATCTCTAGGTGCTCGGGCCACGTGAAGGTGGCGACGCCGGCCCTGGCGAGGGCCTGCCGGACGTCGCCGAGGGTGAGTGCGGTGCCGGGCTTGAGGACGGCGTAGAGGCAGACCCGCTCGCCGAGCTGGGTGTCGGGCATGGCGACGGCGGCGACGGAGGCGACCTGCGGGAGGAGCTGGTAGGCGAGGTTCTCCACCGCTTCGGCGCTGATCTTCTCGCCGCCGCGGTTGATCATGTCCTTGTCCCGGCCCTCGACGACGAGGTTGCCGTCGGGCCGGCGGCGGACGACGTCGCCGCTGCGATACCAGCCGTCGGGGGTGAAGGCCCGGGCGTTCTGCTCCGGCGCCCGGTAGTAGCCGCGCGGCGTGTAGGGCCCGCGGGTGAGCAGGGCGCCGGGTGTGTCGTCTGGGACGTCCCGGTCCAGCTCGTCGACGACGCGCACCTCGTCGCCGGGGCTCATCGGCCGGCCCTGGGTCGTGCAGATGACGTTCTCGGGGTCGTCGAGGCGGGTGTAGTTGAGCAACCCCTCGGCCATGCCGAACACCTGCTGCAGGGTGCAGCCGAGCACCGGGCGGACGGTGCGGGCGACCTCGTCGGCCAGCCGGGCGCCGCCGACCTGCAGCAGCTGCAGTGTCCGCAGCTGCTCGGCGCCGTGCTCGGTGGCGTGCGCCAGCCAGCGTTGGGCGACGGCGGGGACGGCCGTGGCCACGGTGACGCCCTCGGCCGCGATGGTCGCGAACACCCGCTCGGGTTCGGGGGACGGGAGCATCACGACCCGGCCGCCGGTCAGCAGCGTGCCGAGGATCCCGGGGCAGGCCAGCGGGAAGTTGTGCGAGGCCGGCAGCGTGCCGAGGTAGACGGTGTCCGGGCCGAGGCCGCAGAGCTCGGCACTGGCCCGGGCGTTGTAGGCGTAGTCGTCGTGGGTCCGTGCGATCAGCTTGGGCAGGCCGGTCGTGCCGCCGGAGAGCAGGAAGACCGCCACCGACCGGCTCGACGGTTGCTCGGCGTCCCACCGCGCGCGGACCGCGGCCGGGTCGTCGGGCTCCGCGCACAGTGCGGTGAGGTCGACGTGGCCCGGGCGCACCGGGTCGCCGACCACCAGGACGTGCTCCAGGGTGTCCGATCCGGCGCGCAGTTCCTCGGCCATCTCGGCGTGGTCGAAGCCGCGCAGCGTGGCCGGCACCGCCAGCGCCGCCGACTCGCTGTGGGCGGCGAGGTGACCGAGCTCGTGTTGCCGGTGGGCCGGCAGGGCCATCACCGGCACGATCCCGGCCCGCAGGCAGGCCACGGTGAGGACGACGAACTCCCAGCAGTTGGGCAGTTGGACGACGATGCGGTCCTCCCGCTGCAGGCCGAGGTCGTCGACCAGCCGGCCCGCCAGGGCGTCGGCGCGCGCGACCAGTGACCGGTGGGTCAGCCGGACGTCTCCGTCGACCAGGGCGCCCGCGTCGGGGTGCGCGTCGGCGGCGGCCAGCAGTTCGGCGCCCAGCGCGGCCCCGCGCCACCACCCCCTCTCGGTGTAGAGCTGCGCGAGGTCGTCCGGCCAGGGGACGACGCCCTCGGCGATGGGCGTGATGGCGCGGCTGCTGGTCATGGACGGGCCTCCTCGCCCACGGTCAGGACGGCGTCGAGCGCGAGCAGCCCGTCGGCGGTCACGCGCAGCGGGTTGATCTCCACGTCCTCGATCTCGGGATGGCTCACGAGCAGGTCGCCGAGGGCGGCCAGCGCGGACCCGAGGGCGGTGCGGTCGGCCACCGGGCCACCGCGGAAGCCGTCGAGCAGGGCCCGGCCGCTGAGCTCGTCGGCCAGCGCCCCGGCTGCCTCGGGACCCAGCGGGGCCGGGGCGACGGCGACGTCGGCCAGCGCCTCGGCCACGACGCCGCCGAGCCCGACCAGCACGATCGGCCCGAAGACGGGGTCGCGGGACGCCCCGACGATGAGGTCGACCCCGGGGGGTGCCATGGGCTCGACGAGGAAACGCGTGGCGCCGATCCCCTCGAGGGCGTCGAGGGCGGCGTCGAGTCCGGCGGCGTCCCGGATGCCCAGGTGCACGCCGCCGACGTCGGACTTGTGGGTCACCGTGGCGTCGAGCAGCTTGACCGCGAGCGGTCCGGGCAGCTCGGCCAGGGCGCGGTGCGCCGCTGCCCGGTCGGCGCAGGCCCGCCGGGGTGGGGTCGGGATGCCGAGCTCCCCGAGGAGGGCCTTGGCCTCGTCCTCGTCGAGGTCGCGGCGTGGGACGCTCACCAGCACCGGCGGGCGCGGCGCCTCGTCGCTCCGGCGGCCGCGCGCGCGGGCGTCCTCGACCAGGGCCGAGACCGCGACGGTGAGCGCCGCGGGGCCGTCGAGGGCGGGTACCCCGAGCTTGCGCAGCGCCTGCCGCTGCGGCGTCACCTGCTCGGGTGGGCCGCCCAGGGCGACGACGAGCGGTCCGGCGCCGGCGGCGCGGGCGCTCTCCACGGCCGCCGGGAGGTCGAGCGCATCGGGTTCGGCGAGCGCGTAGACGCTGAGGAGGTCGACGCCCGGGTCGGCGGAGACCGTGGCCAGGAGCCGGTCGAAGCCGGGGCCGGGGCGGCCGGTGTCCACGGGGTTGGCCTGGTAGGTCAGCGGCGGCAGCAGCTCCGCAACCGCCATGCGCGCGTCCTCGGTCAGCTGCGGGATGGCGACGCCGCGGCCGCGCAGCCCGTCGACGTGCAGGAGGGCGGGTCCGGCCTGTGCGGTGACCACGCCGACCCCGGGGTCGGCGACCGGGGGCAGCCGCAGCGCCGACAGCGCGGTGACCGCGTCGATGAGCTCCCGCTCGTCGTCGACCAGCACGGCGCCGGCCGCCCGGAGCGCGGCACGGGTGGTACGCCAGGAGGTGGCCAGGGCGCCGGTGTGCGAGCGGGCGAACTCGGCGACGTCGTTGCGCCCGACGACCAGCGCGACGACGGGAACCCGCGCGGTGAGCGCCCGGACCGCCGCGGCCAGCGCCGGCCCGTCCGGGACCGACTCCACGTGCAGCGCGACCGCCCGGGTGGTCCCGTCGTCCACCAGGTGGGTCAGCACGTCGGCGGCGGTGACGTCGACCGCGTTGCCGAGTCCGACGGCGAGCGAGACGCCGATGTCGGCCTCGCCGAGCAGGAAGGCGAGCGCGTGGTTGACCCCGCCGCTGGCCGCGACCACCGCGACCGGGCCTGCGGGCACCGCGCCCGCGGCGGGCACGAAGGTGGCGGTGAGGCTGCGGGTGGGGACGAGGAACCCGGAGGTGTTCGGGCCCAACAGCGCGATGCCGTGGTCCCGGGCGGCCGCCACCAGGTCCCGCTGGTGACCCACGCCCGGGCCCCCGGCCTCGGCGTACCCGCCGGAGCAGACCAGCGCGGCGCGGACGCCGGCCTCGCCGGCCTCGGTCAGCGCCTGCGCGGACACGGCAGCGGGCACGCAGAGCACCGCCAGGTCGATCGGGTCGGGGGAGGCGGTGGCAGCGTCGGCCACCGAGGCGAACCGGCCGGCGGCCGGGTCGACGTCGCGGGAGTTGACCCCCACCACGGTTCCCGGGAACCGGCTCAGGGAGCGGGCCATGACCGCGCCGAGCTTGCCCGGGTCGCGGGAGGCCCCGATGACGGCGATCCCGCGGGGGCCGAACAGCGGATCGAGACGGCGGACGTCACCGCCTCGCCGGCGCTCGCCGACCGCGTCCGCCAGGCCGCTGTGCCCACCGCGTGCGCTCGCACTCCCGCTCACGAGTCGACCTCCTCGGCCGGTGCGCTCACCAGGTCGGTGCGGCCGGAGAGCACGGCGGTCACGGCGACGTCGCCGGCCAGCGCCGGGTCGACCTCCTCGACCAGCAGGCTCACCACGTGGTGCTCGAGCCGGGCCGCCTCGCACAGCAGCCGGCGGGTCAGCGAAGTGCCACCGCCGACGGCGACCAGGGCGGTGCCGGCGGCCACGCCCTTGGCCACGGCGTCCAGGGCGGCGGGCAGCTGGTCCTCGCTGTCGGGGGCGGCCACCCACAGGCCCCAGGGGCCGCCGTCGTCGGTCGCCCCGGGCAGCAGGGGGAGCGGACCACCGGGCAGGTGGGCCGCTCCGTCGCCGACCACGACGACCCGCCCGTCCAGCCGCTGGCCGGCGACCTCGAGGGGGCTGGCCAACGGCTCGGCGCCGTGGACCTCGCGCCAGCGGTCATGGACGCCGGCGATGAACGCGTCGTCACGCCGGCGCAGCTTCGACTCGCTCAGGCTGCGGGTGAAGAAGTGGTAGGCGAACTGCCACGCCGGGAGCGCGTCGTGGGACCGGCCGAAGTGCTCCCACCACGACAGGCTGGGGCGCGCGGAGTCCTGGATCTTCGCGACCTGCGGCTGTCGGACGGTCTCGTAGGCCGCAAGGGCGGTGTCGAGGTCGTCCCCGTGCTCGTCGAGGGCGGAGACCAGCGCGACGGCGTCCTCCATCGCCATCTTGGTGCCGGAGCCGACGGAGAAGTGCGCGGTGTGGGCGGAGTCGCCGAGCAGCGCGATGGCGGTGCTGCTGACGCGGTGCTGCCACCGGCGTGCGCGCCGGGTGCGGAAGTTGCCCCACCGCGAGTTGTTGACCAGCAGCGGGTGCCCGTCGATCTGCCCGGCGAAGAGGTCCTGCAGGTAGGCCCGGGTCTTCTCGTCACTCGGGCCGGGGGGCTGGGTGACGTCGAACCCGTCGAGCCCGGCGGCCCGCCACGTGTCCTCGTCGGTCTCGACGATGAAGGTGGAGACGCCATCGCCGATCGGGTAGCCGTGCACCGCGAAGACCCCGTGCGGGCCGCGCTCGTGGACGAAGGTGAGACCGTCGAACGGGTACGTGGTCCCCAGCCAGATGAACTTGGCCGTCGCGGTCTCGGCCGAGGGGTCGAAGACGTCGGCGAACCGGTCCCGCACGCGCGAGTTGGCGCCGTCGGCGGCGACCACCAGGTCGTATCCCGCAGCCAGGAGCTCGTCCGGCTCGATCTCGGTGGAGAACCGGACGTCGACGCCGGCCTCCACGGCGCGCCGCTGCAGCAGGTCGAGCAGCGTCCGACGCTCCACGGCGGCCATGCCGTTGCCGTGGCACAGGAACCGCTCGCCGTGCAGCCGGACCTCGATCGGGTCCCAGTGCACGCCGTGCTCGGTGAGCGCGTCCCGGACGACCGGATCGGCCGCATGGATGCCCTCCAGCGTGGCGTCGGAGAACACCACACCGAAACCGAAGGTGTCCTCGGCACGGTTGCGCTCGAAGACGGTGACCTCCCGATCCGGTCGACTGGTCTTCGCCAGCGTGGCGGCGAACAGACCGCCGGGGCCGGCTCCCAGTACCGCTGTGCGCATCGTGCACCCCCCAGTCCGCATATGTCATCAAGCACGTTGAGCGGCACAAGACTGACACACATGATCGCCCTGGGCAACGTCGACCCGGGTGCCCCCATCGGGTGCGTGCCGCCCACCTGCCGGCGCCACGGCGACGGGCCGGCCGGACAATCACCCGCAGTGGCGAGACCGGTCGCCGCGAGCACCGAGGAGAGCTGGATGAGACCGCGGTCCGTGGTGTTCGACCTGTTCGGCGACCACCTGCGCTACCACGGCGGCGCCGCACGGATCCAGGCACTCGTCGAGCTCCTGGAGGTGTTCGGCGTCGGCGAGCCGACCGCCCGCATCGTCCTCGCCCGCATGCGCAAGGAGGGGTGGTTCGACACCCACCGGCAGGGTCGACAGGCCGTCTACGCGCTGACCGACCGGGCCTGGCGGCTGCTGGACGAGGGGCGCACCAGGATCTTCGAGCGGGTCCACCCGTCCTGGGACGGCCAGTGGCGCATGGTCATCTACGCCGTGTCCGAGCAGGACCGTGCCGAGCGCGAACGGCTGCGCCGCACGCTGTCCTGGCTCGGCTTCGGGCCGCTGGCCACGGCGACGTGGCTCAGCCCCCATGAGCGGCTCGACGAGGTGGAGCGCGCCCTGGCGGACACGTCGGCCAGGCTGGACCTCCTCACCTGCCGGTCCCGTGGCCGGGCGGCGGACCTCGACATGGTCGAGCGCTGCTGGGATCTCAAGGCGCTCGGCCGCGACTACCAGGACCTCGTCACCCGCCTGGAGGGCCTGCCCATGGCCGCCGAGCTCGCCGCGCTACCCGGTCCGGAGGCGCTGCGGCAGCGGATCGAGCTGGTCTCCAGCTACCGGCACTTCCCGTTCCGGGACCCCGACCTGCCGGCGGAGCTGCTGCCGGACGACTGGCCCGGCCGCCGGGCCCACGAGCTGTTCGTGGCGGCGCACGAGGCCCTGGCCCGGCCGGCCGACGCGTTCGTCACGACGGTGCTGGGGCGGCACGGATCCTGAGGCGCTGCCGGCCGTCCGGCCGCAGCGGGGAGCCGTCGCGGCCGAGCAGCCGGGTGGTCACGTCGTCGGAGAGCAGCGGCGAGGAGAGCGGAGTGGGCGGGGTGCGGCGCAGTCCCCACCGGGAGACCCGGTGGGGACTGCGGACTGCCGCGTCAGGACCGGAACCGGCCCCGTCGATCAGATGTCGTAGTACATCGCGAACTCGTGCGGGTGCGGGCGCAGCCGGATCGGGTCGATCTCGTGCTCCCGCTTGTACTCGATCCACGTCTCGATCAGGTCCGGGGTGAAGACCCCGCCGTCGATCAGGTACTCGTGGTCGGTCTCGAGGTTGTCGAGGACCGCGTCCAGCGACGCCGGGACCTTCTCGATGCCCAGGGCCTCCTCGGGCGGCAGCTCGTAGAGGTCCTTGTCGACCGGCGCCGGAGGCTCGATCTTGTTCTTGATGCCGTCGAGGCCGGCCATGAGCATCGCCGAGAAGGCGAGGTAGGGGTTGGCCGACGGGTCGGGCACGCGGAACTCGATGCGCTTGGCCTTGGGGCTGTCGCCGGAGATCGGGATGCGGCAGCAGGCGGAGCGGTTGCGGGCGGAGTAGACCAGGTTGATCGGCGCCTCGTAGCCGGGCACCAGACGGTGGTAGCTGTTGACCGTCGGGTTGGTGAAGGCCAGCAGCGACGGGGCGTGGGCCAGCAGGCCGCCGATGTAGTGGCGGGCGGTGTCGGACAGGCCCGCGTAACCGGTCTCGGCGTGGAAGAGCGGCTCGCCGTCCTTCCAGAGGCTCTGGTGGCAGTGCATGCCGGAGCCGTTGTCGCCGTAGAGCGGCTTGGGCATGAAGGTGGCGGTCTTGCCGTGCGCCCAGGCGGTGTTCTTGATGATGTACTTGAACAGCATCAGGCTGTCGGCCGACCGCAGCAGCGTGTCGAACTTGTAGTTGATCTCGGCCTGACCGCCGGTGCCGACCTCGTGGTGACCCCGCTCGAGCTCCAGGCCCGCGTTGGTCAGGTTGGTCATCATCGTCGAGCGCAGGTCGCTGTAGTGGTCGTAGGGCTCGACCGGGAAGTAGCCGCCCTTGGCGCGCGTCTTGTAGCCCAGGTTCGGGCCGCCGTTCTCGCCGGTCAGGGCACCGGAGTTCCACGAACCCTCGACCGAGTCGATGTGGTAGTAGCCCTCGTTGATGCCGGTCGAGTGCCGGATCGAGTCGAAGATGTAGAACTCCGCCTCCGGCCCGAAGTAGGCGCTGTCGGCGATGCCGCTGCTGGCCAGGTAGGCCTCGGCCTTCTTCGCCACGTTGCGCGGGTCGCGGCTGTAGGCCTCGCGCGTGATCGGGTCGTGGATGAAGAAGTTGACGTTCAGCGTCTTGTGCACGCGGAACGGGTCGAGGAAGGCGCTGTTCGCGTCGGGCAGCAGCAGCATGTCCGACTCGTTGATCGCCTGGAACCCGCGGATCGAGGAGCCGTCGAAGCCGAGGCCGTCGGTGAAGGTGTCCTCGCCGAACGTCGATGCCGGGATGGTGAAGTGCTGCATGACGCCGGGCAGGTCGCAGAAGCGCACGTCGACGTACTCGACGTCGTTGTCGCGGATGTAGGCGGCGACCTCGTCGGGACTGGTGAACATCGATCCTCCGGGTGTGGGCGGACAGCCGAACGGAAAACTACGAGCGCGGAGTTGCCCCGCAGTGTCTCCGGTGTTTCGGAGCGGTAACAACGGTGCGGGCGTGTCGCCGGGGTCGGTCGCGGGGGCCGGGCGTAGGACGGGTCCTACGCTGGCGGTCATGGTCGGGGACGTGCAGCCACCCTCTCAGGAGCATCGCCGCGGTGCGTCGCTGGGGCTGCCGGCCGACGGCCCCGGGTCCCTGGCGACCTTCAGCAGCCGGGCCGGCGCGTTCGTCGTCGACGCCATCGCCTCGGCGCTCGTGGCGGGGCTGGTCACTGCGCCGGACCTGCCCGGCAACTGGAGCCTGCTGTCCTTCGGCCTCGTCACCGTGCTCGCCCTGGTCATCTTCGGGCAGACGCCGGGGATGCGCCTGTTCGGGCTGCGCCTGGCACATCCGCGGCCGGGCGCGCGCCTGGCGCCGTGGCGGGCCGTCGTCCGGACGGCGCTGCTCATGCTGCTGGTCCCCGCGCTCGTGGTGGACGGCGACGGCCGCGGACTGCACGACCGGCTCACCGGCACCGCCGTCGTCCGCGACTGAGGACGGCCCCCCGACGACAGGAGCCCCGCGCCGGACGGCGCGGGGCTCCTGTGTGTCCGGGGCTGGTCAGCGGCGGCGGACCTGCCGCTGGCTCACCGACATCTGCCGGCCACCGGGGAGCGGGCCGCCGGGGACCGGCATCCGCGCGCCGCCGAGCGCGGCCAGCCGCTTGCGCAGCGCGTTGAGCTCGGCGCCGGAGAGGTTGCGCGGGAGCTTCATGACGTGGGCGCTCAGCTTGCGCAGGGGCACCTGCCCCTCCTCGTCGCCGACCAGGATGTCGTAGATGGGGGCGTCGCCGGAGATGCGGGCGACCTTCTTCTTCTCCTGCGCCAGCAGGGGGCGCACCCGCGAGGCGGCCCCTTCGCCGACCAGGATCACGCCGGGACGGCCGAGCACCCGGTGGACGGCGTCCAGCTGCGTGGTGCCGGCGACCCCGGAGGAGACCTGCCAGTCGCCGCGCATGCCCTCCAGTACCCAGGCCGCCGCGCCCGGCTGGCCCTCCACCTGCCGGTACGCCGACCCCTGCGCCCGCCGGCCGAACACCACGAGGGCGACCAGCACGCCGAGCAGGATCGCGAGCGGGATGAACAGGAACGGCGAGCCGAAGAGGATGCCGAGCAGCTCCACGACCGCGGCCACCGCCACGAAGGCGATCAGCATGATCCAGGGCAGCTTCGGGTCGTTCTTGCGGGTCAGCGAGTAGGCCTGCTTGATCATGCGGACCTGGTTGCCGGCCCGCTTGAGCCGACCGACCTTGGGCTGGCCGTTCTTGTCGAGCTTGCCGGCCTTGCCGCTCGTGCCCTGGGCGGCGCCGGCCTTGGCCCCTGCGGCCGTCGACCCGCCCCGGCCGCGGGCGGCGGTCGGGCCCCGCCCGGCCTTGCCGGTCGGTGCGGGGGAGTCGGGAGACTTGCTGCGTGCCATGCCCCCAGGATAGGGGCGTGACCGGGCCGGTCCGGCGGACCGGCCCGGACTCCCTCAGATGAAGGGGGTCAGACCCCGCGCCGCGACGGCCTGCTGGTACAGCCGACCGGCCCGGTAGGAGCTGCGGACCAGCGGCCCGGCGAGTACCCCGGGGAAGCCGATCTCCTCGGCCGTCCGCTGGAACTGCACGAACTCGTCGGGCTTGACCCAGCGCACCACCGGGTGGTGCCGCGGCGAGGGCCGCAGGTACTGGGTGATGGTCAGCAGGTCGCAGCCGGCCTCGTGCAGCGCCCGCATCGTCTCGACCACCTCCTCCGGCTCCTCGCCCATCCCGAGGATGAGGTTGGACTTGGTGACCAGGCCGGCCTCGCGGGCAGCAGCGATCACCGTCAGGGAGCGCTCGAAGCGGAAGCCGGGACGGATGCGCTTGAAGATCCGCGGCACGGTCTCGACGTTGTGCGCGAGCACCTCGGGCCGGGAGGAGAACACCTCGGCCAGCTGGTCGGGGTCGGCGTTGAAGTCGGGGATGAGCAGTTCGACGCCGCAGCCGGGGACGGCGGCGTGGATCTGCCGGACCGTCTCGGCGTAGAGCCAGGCGCCGCCGTCGGGCAGGTCGTCGCGGGCGACCCCGGTGACCGTGGCGTACTTGAGCGCCATCGTCGCGACGCTCTCGGCCACGCGGCGCGGCTCGTCGGCGTCGAACTCCGCGGGCTTGCCGGTGTCGATCTGGCAGAAGTCGCAGCGCCGGGTGCACTGGTCCCCGCCGATGAGGAAGGTGGCCTCGCGGTCCTCCCAGCACTCGTAGATGTTGGGACAGCCGGCCTCTTCGCAGACGGTGTGCAGGCCCTCGCGGCGGACCAGCGACTTCAGCTCCGTGTACTCGGGGCCGGTCTTCAGCCGGGTCTTGATCCACTCGGGCTTGCGCTCGATCGGCACCTGGCTGTTGCGGACCTCAAGGCGCAGCAACTTGCGGCCGGACGGTGCGATCGGGGAGTCCGAGGAGGGGGTCGGGGCCACCGTCTCACTCATGATCGGCCACGGTACTCCGCACGCACGCCGCCCCCGTCGCGTCGGCGACGGGGGCGGCGTGGCGGTCAGGGCTCGTCAGCGGGGCCCGGCGGTCGGGCCCTCGTCGGCACCGCCGCCGCCGCTGAAGGGCTGCTGCGCGTCGGAGCCGTTCACGGTGTCGGTGTCCGGGCCGTCGCCCTGGACGAGCTGGGCGTCGCGCACGCCCATGTCCTGCTCCGCGGGTGCGGAGTCGCCGGGGACGTCCTGGGCGGTGGAGACGGTCTTGCCGCTGTTGCTCGGGGAACTGGGCACGGGGTCCTCTCGGTAGCTGGGCACGGGCCCGTCGCCGCTGGGGGCGGGGGTCCACAGGTCGTCGTCCTTGCGCCGACGGAGCGCGGCGAAGGCAGCCGCGCCGACCACGAGGACGGCGAGCAGCCACGGCCAGCGGCGGGGCCCGCGCTCGGCCACCACCGTCCGCCGGACGTGCTTCTTCGCCTTCGCCGCCTTCCTCTCCAGGGCCCGCCTGCGCTTGACGGCCTGCTTCTTGGCCTTGGCGGTGGTGGCGGTGAGCTCCTCGCGGCGGACGTCGAGCTCCTCGAGCGCGTGGTGGAGCCCGGTCGCGATGGACTCACGGGTGGACTCCAGCACCGGGGACACCGCCTCGCGGGCGGCCAGCACCCTCGGTGCGGCGTAGGCGAGGGTGGCCGCCTGCGCCGCGGTCAGCCGCGGGACGACGTCGTGCTCGAGGGCCTTGTGCGCCGCCTCGCGGGCCGCCTCCACCCGGGGGGCGAGGTCGGCCGCGGCTCTGCTGGCGGCCAGCTGGGCGCTGGTGAGCGCCGCCGTGACGCGTGGTGCGGCCGCCCCGCGGGCGGCGTCCACGCGGGGGGAGAGGGCGTCTCTGGCCGAGGCCACGGCGGGGGCGGCGACGGCCACGGCGGCTGCCACCTTGGGCGCCACGGCGACCCTGGCCGCGTCCAGCGCCGGGCCGGTCGCCTCGCGGGCGGCCTCGACGCGCGGTGCGAGCTGTTCCGCCGCCGCCCGACCGGCCTCCGCCACCGCCGTGCCGATGTGGCTGAAGCCCTCCTGGAGCTCCTCGCCGATGATCTGGCCGTGCGTCTTCTTGCGGAACACGGGATGCACCTCCGGGTTGATCGTCTCGGCGGCCCATCCTGCCCGCTCGCCGCGACGGGCACACCCCGAACGCGATCTCGGGACGACGGATCCCGGCCGTCCTGGTTAGCGTTCGGCGGTGCAGCTACGCATCTTCACCGAACCCCAGCAGGGTGCCACCTACGACGACCTGCTCGCCGTCGCGCGGCGGACCGAGGAGACGGGCTTCGACGCCTTCTTCCGGTCCGACCACTACCTGGCCATGGGCGGGGACGGCCTGCCCGGACCGACCGACGCCTGGGTGACCCTCGCCGGGCTGGCCCGCGAGACCAGTCGCATCCGGCTCGGGACGCTGATGACCGCGGCGACCTTCCGCCTCCCTGGTCCGCTGGCGATCTCGGTGGCGCAGGTGGACCAGATGAGCGGCGGCCGCGTGGAGCTCGGCATCGGCTCGGGCTGGTACGAGGAGGAGCACCGGGCCTACGGCATCCCGTTCCCGGAGCTGGGCGAGCGCTTCGACCGCTACGAGGAGCAGCTCGCCGTCATCACCGGCCTGTGGAACACGCCGGCGGGGGAGACCTTCGACTTCGCCGGTGAGCACTACCAGGTGGCCGGCTCCCCGGCGCTGCCCAAGCCGGTGCAGGCCGGCGGCGTCCCGGTCCTGGTCGGTGGCCGCGGGAAGCGGCGGACACCGCGGCTGGCGGCTCGCTACGCCGGCGAGTTCAACGTGCCCTTCGCCCCCGTCGAGGAGAACGCGCGCCTGTTCGCCGGGGTGCGGGAGGCCTGCGAGGAGGCCGGCCGCGACCCGGCGTCCATGGTCTACAGCTCGGCCCTGGTGCTGTGCGCCGGCGAGGACGAGGCCGAGCTCGCCCGCCGGGCCGCCGCCATCGGCCGCGAGGTCGACGAGCTGCGGGAGCACGGGGCGGCCGGCACCCCGGCCGAGGTCATCGACACCCTGGGCCGGTACGGGCAGGCCGGTGCCTCGCGGGTCTACCTCCAGGTCCTGGACCTGGCCGACCTCGACCACCTCGACCTGGTCGCCGCCGAGATCGCACCCCAGCTGGGCTGACGACGGGCTCCGAGTTCGACCTCAGGTGGAGGTCCAGCCCCGGACGGGTGCATCCGAGCACTCCCCGCCCCCAGTAGGCCGACCTGAGCTCCGCCTACTGGGAGCACCACGGGAACTCGATGGGATCCACCTGTCGGTCAGCGGGCCGCCTGGCGCGCTCGACACCGCGCTGCACGACGTCCTGGTGCGCCGAGCTGGACTGAGCGGCCGACCCGGCCCCGTCCGCCCGACCCGGCGGGCGGCGGGGTCGTCGTCGGTGCTGGTCGGAAGGGCGGGGGATCGCCGCGGCGGCGCGGTAGGATCGCAGACGTGACCAGGCGGCTGCTGCTCACCCCGCCGTGCTGACCTGAGCAGTCCGGACAGCACGGCGACCCCTCCTGTGCGAGGGGTCTTTTCATGTCCGCCGCCGGTACGACGATCCGGGAGCACGAGACGATGAGCCAGACGGCGAGCCAGCCCAACGCCGACCCCACGGTCGACGGCGTCCCCCCGCACCGCTACACGCCCGCGCTGGCGCAGCAGATCGAGCTCGCCTGGCAGGACCGCTGGGAGGCCGAGGGGACGTTCCACACCCCGAACCCGACCGGCCGGCTCTCCGCCGGCTTCGAGCGGGTCGCCGACCGGCCCAAGTTCTTCGCGATGGACATGTTCCCGTACCCGTCGGGCGCCGGCCTGCACGTCGGCCACCCGCTGGGTTACCTGGGCACGGACGTCACCAGCCGGTTCCGCCGGATGGACGGCGACAACGTGCTGCACCCCATGGGGTATGACGCCTTTGGTCTGCCCGCCGAGCAGTACGCCGTCCAGACCGGGCAACACCCGCGGATCACCACCGAGGCCAACATCGCGGCCATCAAGGCCCAGCTGCGCCGCCTGGGCGTCGACCACGACGACCGCCGCAGCTTCGCCACGATCGACCCGGGCTACTACAAGTGGACCCAGTGGATCTTCCTGCAGCTGTTCGGGGCCTGGTTCGACCCGGAGGCGGGGAAGGCCCGCCGGGTCGAGGAGCTGGTGGCCGAGCTGGACGCCGGCACGCGGGAGCCCGCTCCCGGCACCAACCCCTCCGGCCGGCCGTGGGCGGAGCTGGGCGAGGTCGCGCGCCGCAGGGTCATCGACGCCCACCGGCTGGCCTACCTGCACGAGGCCCCGGTGAACTGGTGCCCGGGGCTGGGCACCGTCCTCTCCAACGAGGAGGTCACCGCGGACGGCCGCTCCGAGCGCGGCAACTTCCCCGTGTTCCGGCGCCCGCTCAAGCAGTGGATGATGCGGATCACCGCCTACGCCGACCGGCTGATCGACGACCTCGACCGGCTGGACTGGTCGGAGTCGGTGAAGGTCATGCAGCGCAACTGGATCGGCCGCTCGACCGGCGCCCGGATCCGGTTCACCGTCGGGGCCGCGGGGCGGGTGGATGCTCGCGCGGAGACGATCGAGGTCTTCACCACCCGTCCGGACACCCTGTTCGGCGCCACCTACATGGTGCTCGCTCCGGAACACCCGCTGGTCCCCTCGCTGACCGCGCCGTCCTGGCCCGACGGCACCGACCCCCGGTGGACCGGCGGCGCGGCGACTCCCGCCGAGGCCGTCGAGGCCTACCAGCGGCAGGCCTCCCGCCGCTCCGAGCTGGACCGCCAGGACACCGGCCGCGAGAAGACCGGCGTCTGGCTCGGCGTCACGGCGGTCAACCCGGTGAACGGCCGTGAGCTGCCGGTGTTCATCGCCGACTACGTGCTGACCGGCTACGGCACCGGCGCGATCATGGCCGTGCCCGGGGAGGACACCCGCGACTTCGAGTTCGCGCAGGTCTTCGGGCTCCCGGTCGTCCGGACGGTGCAGCCGCCGGAGGACTTCGACGGCGGGGCGTACACGGGCACCGG
This sequence comes from Geodermatophilus sabuli, assembly GCF_900215145.1. Classification (GTDB taxonomy): domain Bacteria; phylum Actinomycetota; class Actinomycetes; order Mycobacteriales; family Geodermatophilaceae; genus Geodermatophilus; species Geodermatophilus sabuli. The sequence goes on from NZ_OBDO01000001.1 coordinate 776,543, forward strand.
CCCGATGATCAACTCGGCCAACGACGAGATCTCGCTGAACGGGCTGGACAAGGTGGCGGCGATCACGCGGATCACCGACTGGCTGGTCGCCCGTGGCTCCGGCGAGGGCACGACGACCTACAAGCTGCGCGACTGGCTGTTCAGCCGGCAGCGCTACTGGGGCGAGCCGTTCCCGATCGTCTACGACGAGGACGACCTGCCGGTCGCCGTCCCGACGTCGATGCTGCCAGTGCTCCTGCCCGAGGTCGACGACTACTCGCCGAAGACGTTCGACGACGACGACGCCGACTCCGAGCCGGAGCCGCCGCTGTCCCGGGCGACCGAGTGGACGACGGTCGTGCTGGACCTGGGCGACGGTCCGAAGCAGTACCGGCGGGAGACCAACACGATGCCCAACTGGGCGGGCTCGTGCTGGTACTACCTGCGGTACCTGGACCCGGGCGACGACGAGCAGATGGTCGACCCGGAGCTGGAGCGCTACTGGCTGGGTCCCCGCGGGGAGGGCGACGTCGGCGGCGTCGACCTGTACGTCGGCGGGGTCGAGCACATCGTGCTGCACCTGCTGTACGCCCGCTTCTGGCACAAGGTGCTGTACGACCTGGGGTACGTCTCCAGCGAGGAGCCGTTCCGCCGGCTGGTCAACCAGGGCTACATCTCCGCCTACGCCTACACCGACGAGCGCGGCTTCTACGTGCCCGCCGCCGAGGTGGTGGAGGAGAACGGGCAGTTCCTCTACGAGGGCAAGCCGGTCAACCGTGAGTACGGGAAGATCGGCAAGAGCCTGAAGAACATGGTCACGCCGGACGAGATGATCGGCGCCTACGGGGCCGACACGTTCCGGGTGTACGAGATGTCGACCGGTCCGCTGGAGCAGTCCCGTCCGTGGGAGACCAAGGCGGTCGTCGGGTCGCAGCGGCTGCTGCAGCGGATCTGGCGCGTGGTGGTCGACGAGGAGACCGGGGCGGTCCGTGCCGACGACGACCAGGCCCCCTCGGAGGAGACCCTGCGGGCGCTGCACCGGGCGATCGACGGCGTGCGTGACGGCATGGCCACGCTGCGGTTCAACATCGCCATCGCCCGGATCACGGAGTTGACCAACCACCTGACGCAGGCGTTCGGGGCCACCTCGCCGGTGCCGCGGTCGGTCGCGGAGCCGCTGGTCCTGCTGGTGGCGCCGCTCGCGCCGCACCTCGCCGAGGAGCTGTGGTCGCGGCTGGGCCACACCGACTCCGTGGCGTGGGCGCCGTTCCCGGTGGCCGACCAGCAGTGGCTGGTCGAGGACACCGTGCAGGTGGCCGTGCAGGTGAACGGCAAGGTGCGGTCGCAGGTCTCGGTGCCGGCCGACGCCGACGCCGCCGCACTGGAGGCCGCGGCCCGCGCCGACGAGAAGATCGCCGGGCACATCACCGGGAAGACGGTGCGCCGGGTCGTGGCCGTCCCCGGCCGGCTGGTCAACTTCGTCCTCGGCTGAGGGCAGTCCCCTCCCCGGCGTCCCGCGCGGGCTCGGGAGGGGCCGCCGCGCGCCCCGCTGCGGTCAGGCGCCGGCGGGTTGCAGCGTCAGCACCCGCCGCATGGCGGCCTCGACCGCGTCGACGACCTCCGCGACCGGCACGTCACGACCCAGCTCGGCGGTCAGTGAGGTGGCACCGGCGTCGACGATGCCGCAGGGGATCATGTTGGCGAACGCGGCCATGTCGGGGTCGCAGTTGAGCGCGAACCCGTGCATCGTGACGCCGCGCGCCACCCGGACGCCGATCGCCGCCACCTTGCGGTCCGGGCCGCGGTCGTCGGCGCGGACCCAGACCCCGCTGCGCCCGTCGACCCGCTCGGTGGCCAGGCCCAGCCCGGCGCACACGTCGATGAGTGCCCCCTCGAGGCGCCGGACGTGGGCGACCACGTCGACCGGGTCGGCCAGCCGGACGATAGGGTACCCGACCAGCTGTCCCGGCCCGTGCCAGGTGATCTTGCCGCCACGGTCGACGTCGATGACCGGGGTGCCGTCGAACGGGCGCTCGTGGGGCTCGGTGCGCTTGCCGGCCGTGTAGACCGGCGGGTGCTCCAGCAGCATCAACGTGTCCGGTGCGGAGCCCTCCACCACGCGGGTGTGCAGCTCGCGCTGCTGCGCCCACGCCTGCTCGTAGTCGACGGTGCCGAGCCGGAGTACCTGCAGATCGCTCACGACGCCCAGCCTAGAGAAGGGACCCCGTCCTCCCCACCGCGCGCCAGCTGGAGGCGGGACCCGGACAGGGCCACTCAGCGCAGCCGCCGGGGCTCGAGCCGGGTCTCGACGGCCGAAGCGTCCGGTCCGCGCTCGACCCGGTATGCGGCCTTGCCCGGCCGGTCGGCGACCGCCTCCACCAGCTCCGCGCCCCGGTACACCAGCCCGACGCCGTCGTCGGTGGCGTGCCCGCCCGGCAGCGTCCCGTCGGCGACGAGCCGGTGGTACAGCGGGCGCCGCTGCTCCTCGGAGTCGTAGTGCACCCCGTTCGAGGTCGGGATGAGGGCGAGGCCGTTGGTGACCGGCCGCAGGTCCGGGCCGTAGGAGTCGGTGGTGCCACCGACGTGCCAGCACAGGGACCCGGCCGACACCCCGCCGAGGACGACGCCGGCCTCCCAGACCTCGCGGAACAGCTCGTCGAGCCCGTGCACCCGCCACACTGCGAGCAGGTTCGCCACGCTGCCGCCCCCGACCCAGACCACGTCCTGCGCGAGCAGGTGGGCCCGCATGTCGGGCACCGTGGGCATGGTGAACAGGCTCAGGTGGCTGACCTCGACGCCGCTGCCTGCGAAGGCGCCGTAGACGCCGGCCACGCGCACCGGGTCGTCACCGGTGGCGGTGCCCAGATAGCACAGTCTCGGCCGGTCGGGCGCCCCGGCGAGGTCGAACGCGAGGTCGAACACCGGGCCCGGCGCCCAGTCGTAGGGGCCGCGGCCCCGGGAGTCGAAGCCGATGCTGGTCGCCAGGATGGTCGGCGCGGAGGCGGGCACGGTCGGGCAGCTCCTCGGAGGACGGCGGCGGATCGGTCCGAACGTAGGCCGCTCGCGGCGGGCGCGGGCGGCCGGGACCGTGCCGGTGGACGACGTCCCCGCCTGTGGACGACGAGAGCGGGGGAGGCTCGCGGCGACCTACGGTGCCCGTCATGCCGACACCCCTGCCAGCGCCGCGCGGATCCGCGGACGTCCCCGTCGTGCCCGGGTACCGCCTCGAGCAACTGCTCGGGCGGGGCGGCTCGGGGGAGGTGTGGCGGGCGGTGCCCCGGGCCGGCGGAGCGCCGGTCGCGGTCAAGGTGCTGGTGGCCGGGGACCCGGAGCGGCAGGCGCGGGAGGCGGCGCTCCTCGGCGAGCTGGACCACCCCCACCTGGTCCGTCTCCACGAGGTGGTGCACCAACCGCGGCGGGGCGGGCAGTCCCGGGTGGCACTGGTGCTCGACCTGCTTCCCGGGGGCAGCCTCGCCGCGCTCCTGGCCCGCCGCGGCCGGCTGCGCCCGGGGGAGGTGGTCACCGCGATCGCGCCGGTGGCGGCCGCCCTGGCGCACGCCCACGACCGGGGGGTGGTGCACGGGGACCTCTCGCCGGGCAACGTCGTCTTCACCGCGGAGGGCCGCCCGGTGCTCACGGACCTCGGGGTCGCGCGGGTGCTCGGCGAGAGCGCCGCGGCTGAGGTGACGCCGGCCTACGTCGACCCGACCGTCGCCCGCGGCGGCGCCCCCGGTCCCGCCTCCGACGTGTTCGGGGCGGCCGCCGCGGCCTTCCACGCGCTCACCGGAGTGGCCCCGTGGAACGCCGCCACTCCCGCCGAGACGCTGCGGATCGCCGCCGAGGGGCACCTGCCCGACCTCGTGGAGCTCGCTCCCGGCGCGCCGGCGGAACTGCTCGCCGTCATCTCTCGCGGGTTGTCCCCGGAGCCGTCCGAGCGTGGCTCGGCCGCGGCCTTCGCGCTGGACCTGAGACACGCGTGCCGGCCCGAGCCGGTCCGGCTGCCTGCCGCCGGTGGCGTGGACGACGACCCGGCAGCCACCGGTCACGGCCCTCGGACGGAGCTGACCCATCAGGTGCCGGGGCGGCACCGCCGTCCGACAGCCGAGCCAGCGCCGGCGACCCGGGGCCCGGGGGCGCGGATCGACGCCGCCGTCCGGGCACTGCGAGGTGCGTCCCCGCGGGCGCTGGTGGCCCGGATCGGCGTGGCGGTCACCCTGGTCGCCCTGATGACCGGTGCGCTGTGGCTCCGCGGTCCTTCCGAGGAGCAGGGTGGAGCGGCGGACGGCCCGGTGGCCACCGGGCTGGAGGACCAGGCCGCCACCTCGAGCCCGACGCCGGGCCCGGCGGAGCAGCCCGCCGCGGACCCGGCGGACCCGGGAGCCCCGACGGACCCCGGCCCGGCCGAGGTGCACCCGCCCGACGTGCATCCACCCGACGTGGGCCCGCCCGACGTGGGCCCGCCCGACGTGGGCCCGCCCGACGGGGACTCACCCGAGGCGTGGACGGCCCGGCTCGCCGAGCTCTACCAGCGGCGCACCACGGCCTTCGCCACCGGTTCCGCCCAGTTGCTCGACGAGGTGCACACCGGCTCCAGCCCCCTGCTGTCGACGGATCGGGCCACCGTCGAGGCGTTCGTGCGGGCGGGGGAGTCGGTGCGGGGGTTCGCGCCGGCGGTCGTCCGGGTCGCGGTGGTCCAGGGCGGGGCAGCCACCGGCCGGGTCACCCTGGACGTCGTCGACACCTGGCCGGCGTACGACGTGGTCGCGACCTCGGCGCCGGACGGACCGGCCCTTCGGACGGTGGAGGACCGCGGGCAGGTGGAGGTCCGGATGACCCTGGTGCAGGCCGACGGACGGTGGCGGATCGACTCCGCGCAGCGGACGGGGTGAGTCAACCCCGGCCGAGGGCCGCCCGCAGCGCGGCGTCCAGGTCGGGGTGGGTCCAGGTGAAACCGGCGTCCCGCAGGCGGCCCGGGACCGCTCGCTGGCCGGCCAGGATCCCCACGGGCGCGAACTCGCCCACGACCAGGCGCAGCGCGACACCGGGTACCGGCAGCACGGCCGGTCGGTTCACCACGTGGGCCAGGGTGCGGGCGAACTCCGCGTTGGTGACGGGCGTCGGGGCGGTGAGGTTCACCGGCCCGGCCACGGGTGTGGCCAGCAGGAACCGGATGGCGTCGACCTCGTCGGTCAGGCTGATCCACGGCCAGTACTGCCGTCCCGACCCCAGCCGGCCACCGAGCCCGAACCTGAACAGCGGGGCCAACCGGCCCAGCAGCCCGCCCGGGCCCAGCACCAGGCCCGTCCGCAGCAGGGTCACGCGCACGCCGGCGTCCGCGGCCGGTGCCGTGGCCGCCTCCCACTCGGTGCAGACGCGAGCGAGGAAGTCGTCCCCGGCGGGAGCACCCTCGTCGGCCTCGCGGTCACCGGTGTCGCCGTACCAGCCGACCGCCGAGCCCGAGAGGAGGGCGCGAGGGCGCGTCGGATCGGCGGCTGTCGCGGCGGCCAGGGCCTCGCTGACGGTGCGGGTCGCGTCCACCCGGCTGGAGAGCACCGCCTGCTTGTACGCGGCCGTCCACCGGCGGTCGCCGATGCCCACCCCGGCCAGGTTGACCACCGCGTCGACGTCGGCGAGCAGGGCGGGGTCGATCCGGTGGTGCTGGGGGTCCCAGCGGTGCTCGTCCGCAGTCCGCGGCGTCCGCCGTACCAATCGCAGCACGTCGTGGCCGTCGGCGCGCAGCGCCGGCACCAGGTGCGACCCGATCAACCCGGAGGACCCGGTGACCGCGACCTTCATGTGTCTCCTCGCCGAGCCGGGCAGCGGAACGCGATCGGGGCCCCGGCATCAGCCGGGGCCCCGATCGGTGTGGATCAGGCGAGACCGAGCTCGCCGTGGAACTGACCGGCCTCCAGCCGCTCGCGCACCGTGGTGAGGAACCGGGCGGCGTCGGCGCCGTCGACGATCCGGTGGTCGTAGGTCAGCGCCAGGTAGACCATCGACCGGACGGCGATGACCTCGCCGAGGTCCTCGTCCTGCACGACGACCGGACGCTTCACGACCGAGCCGGTGCCGAGGATGGCGACCTGCGGCTGGTTGATGATCGGCGTGTCGAAGAGCGCCCCGCGGCTGCCGGTGTTGGTCAGCGTGAACGTGCCGCCACCGAGCTCGTCGGGGGTGACCTTGTTCGTGCGGGTCCGCTCGGCCAGGTCGGCGATCTTGCGGGCGATCCCGGCGAGGCTGAGGTCGCCGGCGTCCTTGATGACCGGCACCAGCAGCCCGCGGTCGGTGTCCACCGCGACGCCGAGGTTCTCGGAGTCGTGGTAGGTGACCGTGCCGGCCTCGAGGTCGATCGAGGAGTTCACCGCCGGGTGGGCCTTGAGCGCCTCGACCGCGGACTTGGCGAAGAAGGGGAGGAAGGAGAGCTTGACGCCCTCCCGGGCCTCGAAGTCCTTCTTCGCCTGGGCGCGCAGCCGGGCGATCGCCGTCACGTCCGCCTCGACGACGGTCGTCAGCTGGGCACTGACCGCCAGCGACTCCACCATCCGGCGGGCGATGACCGTCCGCAGCCGGGAGAGCTTCTCGGTACGGCCACGCAGCGAGGTGTCGGGCATGGCCGCCGGCGACGGCTTCGGCGGCGTGCGGCCGGCACCCGCCGAGGCGGCGGCCGGAGCCGCGGCCGGGGCCGGCGCGGAGGCCGCCTCGGCTGCCGCCAGCACGTCCTGCTTGCGGATGCGCCCGCCGACGCCGGTCCCTGTCACGGAGGACAGGTCGACGCCGTGCTCCGCGGCGAGCCGGCGCACCAGCGGGGTGACGTAGGCGCCGCCGCCGTCCCCGCCACCGGCCTGCGGCGCGGGCGCGGACGGGGCGACCGCCTGCGCCGGGGCGGGCGCGGAGGTCGGCGACTGGGTGGGCTGGGCACCGCTGGAGCCGTAGTCGCCACCGGGCTGCTCGGTCGCGGTGGCGGCCTGGGCCGGCTCCGGCGTCGGCTGCTGGGCCGGGGCCTCCTGCTTGGCCGGCGCCTCCTGCTGGGCGGGCGCCTCCTGCTTGGCCGGGGCCTCCTCCTGGGCGGGCGCCTGCTGCTGGGCCGGGGCCTCCTGCGGCGCGGGAGCGCCGCCACCGCCACCGGCGGCGCCGCTGCCGATGATCGCCAGCTCCGCGCCGACGTCGACGGTCTCGTCCTCGTTGACCGAGATCGAGAGCAGGGTGCCGGAGACCGGTGCGGGGATCTCGGTGTCGACCTTGTCGGTGGACACCTCGAGCAGCGGCTCGTCGGCGGTGACCTCGTCGCCCACGGACTTCAACCAGCGGGTCACGGTGCCCTCGGTGACGCTCTCGCCGAGCGCCGGCATCGTCACCGGAGTCCCCTGACCGCCACCGGAGCCACCGGAGTCGCCGGACGGGGCCGGGGCAGCCGGGGCCTGCTCCTGCTGGCCCGCGGCGTCGGTGTCGTCGACCTGCTCGGTCGGCGTCTGCGGCGTGTCCGTGGCGTCCTCGGCGGACGCCGGCGGGGCGGCCGGAGCGCCGCCGGCGCCGTCCCCACCGATGACGGCGAGCTCGGCGCCGACCTCGACGGTCTCGTCCTCGGCGACGAGGATCTTGCTCAGGACACCGGCCGCCGGCGAGGGGATCTCGGTGTCGACCTTGTCGGTCGAGACCTCGAGGAGGGGCTCGTCGACCTCGACCTGCTCACCCTCCTGCTTGAGCCAGCGGGTGACCGTGCCCTCGGTGACGCTCTCGCCCAGGGCGGGCATGGTGACGGAGGTCGGCATCGGGGCGGGGCTCCTTCGTGGCGCTTCGGGTGGGTGGGGGTGGTGCGTGATCAGCCGTGCACGTGCAGGGGCTTGCCGGCCAGCGCGAGGTGCGCCTCGCCGAGGGCCTCGCTCTGCGTCGGGTGCGGGTGGATGAGGCTGGCGACGTCGTCGGCCTCGGCCTCCCAGTTGTAGATCAGCTGGGCCTCGGCGATGAGCTCGCCGACGCGGCTGCCCACCATGTGCACGCCGACGACGGGGCCGTCGACGGCCTGGATCAGCTTGACGGCGCCCGCCGTCTTGAGGATCTGGCTGCGGCCGTTGCCGCCGAGGTCGTAGGTGAGGGTCTTGACCTCGCCGAACCGCTCCTTGGCCTGGGCCTCCGTGAGACCCACGGAGGCGACCTCGGGGTCGGAGTAGGTGATGCGCGGGACGCCGGCGTAGTCGATCGGGGCGGGGTTGAGCCCGGCCAGCCGCTCGGCGACGAGGATGCCCTCGGCGAAGCCGACGTGGGCCAGCTGCAGGGTGGGGATGAGGTCGCCGACCGCGGAGATGGTGGGGACGTTGGTGCGGCAGTACTCGTCGACGAGGACGTAGCCGCGGTCCATCGCGACCCCGGCCTCCTCGTAGCCCAGGCCCTGGCTGACCGGGCCGCGGCCGACGGCGACGAGCACCAGCTCGGCCTCGAACTCCTTGCCGTTCTGCAGGGTGACCTTCACGCCGTTCTCGGTGGTCTGCACGCTCGAGACCAGGCTGCCCAGCGAGAACTCGATCTTCCGGCGGCGGAAGGCGCGCTCCAGCAGCTTGGAGGAGGCCTCGTCCTCGAGGGGGACCAGGTGCGGCAGGCCCTCGACGATGGTGACGTCGACCCCGAAGGACTTCCAGGCGCTGGCGAACTCGCAGCCGATGACCCCGCCGCCCAGGACGATCGCCGAGGCGGGCACGCGGTCGAGGTTGAGCGCGTGGTCGCTGGTGATGACGCGGGCGCCGTCGATCTCGATGCCCGGCAGGGTGCGGGCGTAGGACCCGGTGGCGAGCAGGACGTGCTTGCCCTCGTAGCGCTGGCCGTTGACCTCGACGGCCGTCGGGGAGACCAGCCGGCCCTCGCCCTCGACGTAGTTGACCTTGCGGCTCTTGATCAGGCCCTGCAGGCCCTTGTACAGCCGGGAGACCACGCCGTCCTTGTAGCCGTTGACCCCGTCCATGTCGATGCCGGCCAGCGACGTCTTGACGCCGAACTGCTCGCCCTCGCGGGCGGCGTCGGCGATCTCACCGGCGTGCAGGAGGGCCTTGGTGGGGATGCAGCCCCGGTGCAGGCAGGTGCCGCCGACCTTGTCGCGCTCGATGAGCACGACCGACATGCCGAGCTCCGCGGCGCGCAGTGCCGCGGCGTAGCCACCCGAGCCACCACCGAGGATGACCAGGTCGGCGGGGGAGGTGGGTGCGCTCACGAGATCTCCTCGAATGCAGTGGCCCGTCTGCGTTCACGCCGGCGGGGGAACGTCTGCGTCCATCCTGCCACTCCGGGAACGCGACGGCCGACAGTGCCGTTCTGCAAGCGCGGACGTCGCGGCGCGGCCGTGGCCGGTTCGGACGGGAGCGGGCATGGGGTTCTGGACGCGGATGCGGCGCGGGACACCCGCGGCCGACCGGCGCGGCACGCTCGACCGCGGGGCCGGCAGGGCCGACCTGGCGCACCTGGAGCAGTTCGTCGCCACCCGTCGCGGGGTCGAGGGGTTCGTCGAGCCACGGACGGCGGTCACGGAGTCCACGATCGTGCTCGTGGCCGCCGACGGCGAGTGGACCCGGCGCCGCATCGACGGGCCGGAGACCGCGCGGCGGCTGTCCCGCGAGCTGGGTGTGCCGGTCTACGACGCGCAGGTGACCGGCTACCCGCAGCGCATGCGGGACTGGTCGGCCCGGCAGAAGCAGGAGGGCCCCCGTCAGGGCCCCACCCCCCGCCCGCTCGGGGAGGGACCCTGACGGGGGCCGCTCCAGCCCGTCACCCCTCCGCGATGAGGTCCTCGATGGTGGCCAGCAGGGTCCGGACCGGCACGCCGGTGCCGCCCTTGGGTGTGTAGCCCCACGGCGAGCCGGTGTTGTAGCTCGGCCCGGCGATGTCGATGTGCGCCCACGGCAGGCCGGCCGGCACGAACTCCGCCAGGAAGTGCGCCCCGACGAGCATGCCGCCCATCCGGTCGGCGTTGGCGTTCACGAAGTCCGCGACCGGCGAGTCCAGGCCCTTGCGCAGTTCGGCCGGCATCGGCATCGGCCACATCGACTCGCCGCTGCGCCGGGCGGCGGTCACGACGGCGTCGCGGAGGTCGTCGCTTCCCATGACGCCGGAGGTGCGCGAACCGAGCGCGACCATCTGGGCGCCGGTCAGGGTGGCGGTCTCCAGCAGGTAGTCGGGGGAGTCCTCTGCGGCGCGGGCGAGGGCGTCGGCCAGGACGACGCGACCCTCGGCGTCGGTGTTGGTGATCTCGGCCTTCTTGCCGTTGCGGAAGGTGACCACGTCGGCGGGGCGGTAGGCGGTGCCGCTGGGCAGGTTCTCGGCGATGGGGACGGTGGCGGTCACCTCGACCGGGAGCCCCAGCTCGGCGACCAGGCACACGGTGGCGATCACGGCGGCGGCGCCGGCCATGTCGCTCTTCATGTCCTCCATCTTCAGCGCGGGCTTGATCGACAGGCCGCCGCTGTCGAAGGTGATGCCCTTGCCGACCAGCGCGACCTTCTTCTGCGCCTTCTTGCCGCGGTACGTCAAACGCAGCAGACGGGGCTTGCGCACCGATCCGCCGCCGACGGCGAGGATGCCGCCGTAGCCGCCCGCGGCCAGGGCGTCCTCGTCGAGGACCTCGACCGACAGCCCGGCCTTCTTCCCGGCGGCCGCGCCGCGCTCGGCCAGCTCGGCGGGGAAGAGGTCGTTGGGCGGGGTGTTGACCAGATCGCGCACCAGCGTGACCGCGTCGGCCACCGCCCGGGCGCGGGCGAGCGGGGGCCGGGCCTCCCCGGCGTCGGGGACGACGACGGTGAACTCCCGCGGCGGCGTGGGCCGGTCGGCGGTCAGGCCGGACTTGTAGGCGGTGAACTCGTAGGCGCCGAGCAGGCTGCCCTCGCCGACGCCGTGCAGGCGCGCGGCGTCGGGCGTCCCGCCCACGGCGGCCAGGAGGGTCACGACCGAGCCGCGACCGCTCAGCGCGCGGCTGGCGGCGCCGGCGGCCCGGCGGACCGCCTCGGCGCCGTACCCGCCGGCCGGCTCGGGCGCGCCGAGGCCGACGGCGGCGACCACCGGGAACGGGCCCTGCCCGAGACTGGCCACCCGGGTGACCTCGTCCTCACCGCCGCGCGCGCCCAGGTCGGCCAGCGCGGACAGCAGGCGCCCGCCCAGGAGGCGGTCGACGGCCTCCGCGCCGGGCGTGGGCAGCAGGCCGTCGGGCCCCTTGCCGATGCCGACGACGACGGCGTCGGCGGTGAGCTTCTCGAGCGGGCGGTCGGTGGCGGTGATCGTCGGCGGCACCGCTCGATCGTAGAAGGACCCCTCTGCCCCCCACCGTCCACACGCTCACGGCGGGCCCCTGCAGCGGGGCCACCGGGTACCTGCGACGGGGGATAGCGTGCCGTTCGTGACCCCGCGGACCTCACCCCTGCACGAGCGGCACGTCGCGGCCGGCGCCAAGCTGGCCGACTTCGGCGGGTGGACGATGCCGATCGAGTACGCCGGTGGCGGGGTGCTGGCCGAGCACGCCGCCGTCCGGACGGGGGTGGGCCTGTTCGACGTCTCCCACCTGGGGACGGTCACCGTGCGCGGGCCGGGCGCCGCGGCCTTCGTCGACTCCTGCCTGACCAACGACCTCTCCCGCATCGGGCCGGGGCAGGCGCAGTACACGATGTGCTGCCTGCCCGACGGCGGCCCGCGGGCCGGCGGCGTGGTCGACGACCTCATCGTCTACCTCCACGGCCCCGACGACGTCCTCCTCGTGCCCAACGCCGCCAACGCGGCCGACGTCGTCGCCCGGCTGACCGACGCGGCGCCGTCCGGGGTCGTCGTGACCGACCGGCACGCCGACGTCGCCGTCCTCGCCGTGCAGGGACCGAGGTCGGCGCAGGTGCTGTCCTTCCTCGGCCTGCCCGGCGAGCTGCCCTACATGTCCTTCGTGACCGGCACCGGCGGCGGGCACACCGAGGTGACCGTGTGCCGCACCGGCTACACCGGTGAGCACGGCTACGAGGTGCTGGTCCCCGCCGAGCGGGCCGGCGAGCTGTGGGACGTGCTGGTGGAGTTCGGTCGGGACGAGGGACTGCGGCTGTGCGGCCTCGGCGCCCGCGACACGCTGCGCACCGAGATGGGGTACCCGCTGCACGGGCACGAGCTCTCCCTCGACATCACGCCCGTCCAGGCCCGCGCCGGGTGGGCGGTCGGCTGGCGCAAGCCGGCGTTCTGGGGCCGGGAGGCGCTGCTGGCCGAGAAGGAGCGCGGCCCCGCCCGCCTGCTGTGGGGCCTGCGCGCCGGCGGCCGCGGCATCCCGCGGCCGGGGATGGCGGTGCTCGACGCCGAGGGGCAGCGCGTCGGGGAGGTCACCAGCGGCACGTTCTCGCCGTCCCTGCGCACCGGCATCGCCCTCGCCCTGCTCGACACCGCCGCCGGGGCGGCGGAGGGTGTCGAGCTCGCCGTCGACGTGCGCGGGCGGCCGCAGGCCGTGGAGGTCGTGCGGCCGCCCTTCGTGCCCTCGCGCGTGCGCTGAACCGGCCTACCGGTTCTTGCGGGTGGGGTCGGCGTCCCCCTTCGTCGGCTCGGGCTTGTCCGGGAGCGAGTCGGCCACCACGGCACCTCGCTGACCCATCGGCACCGGCTCGCCGCCGGTGGTGTCCTGGGCGGTCTGGTGCTCGGCCTCGGCGTTGATCTCGGCGCCGAGCAGCACCAGGTAGCAGGTGATGTACAGCCAGAGCATCAGCACGATGACGCCGGCGATGGCCCCGTAGGTGTCGTTGTAGGACCCGAAGTTGTCGACGTAGAAGCTGAACCCGACGCTGACGATCGCCCAGACGACGGTGACGACGACCGAGCCGAGGCTGACCCAGCTCAACCGCGGGGAGTCCCGGTCCGGGGCCACCCGGTAGACGACGGCCAGGGAGCCGGCGAACACGGCCAGGAGCAGCACCCACCGGACGACCTGCGCGAGGACCGTGCCGACCACGCCGAGTGGCAGGTCCTCCAGCACCGCCGGGACGACGGCGAGCAGACCGACGGTGAGGACCACGAACACGATCGCGCCGAGGGTGAGCGCCAGCGACAGCGCCCGCAGCTTGACGAAGCCCCGGGTCTCCACCTCGTCGTAGGCGATGTTGACCGCCTGGACCAGGTTGTTGACGCCGCCCGAGGCGCTCCACAGTGCGGCCAGCACCGACACGATCAGCCCGACGGTGAGCGCACCGCCGCTGTTGGCCACGATCCCGCTCAGCTGGTCGCCGATGACCTGCGAGGCGCTCTCGGGCAGCTGCGCGGAGATCTCCTCCACCTGCCCGGCGACCGTCTCGGGGGAGGCGACCAGGCCGTAGATGGAGATCAGGGCGATCAGGGCGGGGAAGATCGCCAGGAAGGCGAAGAACGCGACGCCGCCGGCGATGATCGGCATGTTGTCGGCCTTGTTCTCGGCCCAGGCCCGCTTGAGGACCTGCTTCCAGCCGCGCAGGGGGATCTGGGTGGGTGTCCGCGCGGTGATGCCCGGGAGCTGCCGCGCGTCCGGCGACCCCGGCGGCGGGGCGCCTGGGTCGGGGTGCGGAGCGCGCTCGGGGGCTGCCGTCGAGGCCGCGCGGCGGGCGGCCTTCTCCTCGACCCGCTCCCGGATCCGATCGACGGCGCTCTCGTGGTGTCGGGTGCCGGACACGTCAGTCGCCCGGCCAGCTGCCGGTCAGCTTGGTGAACCCCTGCGCCCCGAGCCGGTCGATGGTCGCCTTGGTGGCGGCGAAGATGGCGCCCTGCAGGGCGGCGGACAGCACGATCTGCCACATCGGGTACTCGCTCTGCAGCGCGTCCGGGGCGTCGTCCTGGTTCGACATGCGCTTCCACACCTGCTTGAAGACGGCGCCCGAGATGGTGCCGGCGAGGATGCCCCCGACCAGGCCGATCGGCCGGTACGCGAACTTGGCTCCCTTGTTGCTCACTTCGTCCTCCTCGTGGCCCGGCGGGCCCTCTTCGTGCTCCTCGCGGCAGCCCTGCGAGCGGCCTTGCGCGCCGCCTTCTCGGCCGCGGCCCGGCGGGCGGCGGCCGCCGCGGCCGCCTTCCGCGCCCGCCGCGCCGCGACGCGACGGTCCCTGGTGCGGCGGCGCCAGACGAGCAGCCCGACGACGGCGGCCAGGCCGGCGGCGGCGCCGATCACGACCGGGGGGCTCTCGCGGTAGGTCTCGACGGCGGTGTCGCGGGCTCGGAACGCGCTCTCCTTGGCCCGGGCCGGCACGTCGAGCCGGTGCGACAGCTCGTCGACGGTGCGGCTGAGCTGCTCGCGGGTGGCCTCGATCTCGGCCTTGATCGCGTCAGGGTCCTTGGGCGCGCCGTCCCCGGCCGCGCCTGAGGTGCTCGGGGTGCTCACCGGCGTGCACTCTCCTTCACGGTCGCGATGTCGGCCTTGGTGCTGGCGATCGCCTCGGTGGGCACCGGCGGCGTCGCCTGCTGCACGTCCTTCTTGCCGATGAGGGCCAGCACCCCGGCGACGGCGAAGAGGACGACGGCCACCACGAGGGCGGCCGCCCACGCCGGCAGCACGATGTCCAGCAGCAGGATGGCGGTGGTGACCAGGGCGGCCAGCCCGAAGAACCCGACCAGTCCGGCTCCGCCGAACAGACCGGCGCCGACGCCCAGCCGCTTGGCCTTCTGGGTGACCTCGGCCTGGGCCAGCCGGGCCTCGTCGCGCACGAGCCGGGAGATCTGCTCGGTCAGCTGGCCGACCAGCTGCCCGGTGGAGGCGTCCTCCGGTGCGGGGGGTGGTGCGGGGGCACGGCTCGCGCCCGCGGTGGGGTGGGTCATCGTTCCTCCGGTCCGGGGGTGGACGGTCGATGACCTCACATGCCCCCGATGATCGCCCGGGTAACCACGGCGAGGTCACGCACCGGGCACGGTCCGGCCGCCACTAGCCTCGGCCGCATGAGCTGGTACTGGCGGCTGGAGGACCCCTCGGGGGCGGAGGTGGACCCGGCGTCGGTCGGTGTCGAGGTCCCGGAGACGGACAACCAGGGGGACGCCGAGTCGTGGCTGGGCGAGCACTGGCGGGTGCTGCTCGAGCGGGGGGTGGCCACGGTGACCCTGTTCGAGGACGGCGACGAGGTGTACGGCCCGATGGGGCTGGCGGCCACCTGAGTCCGCCCGCGGGCTGCAGGCGGACCCAGGAGTGACCCCGTCCCCCCGAACTCATCAGGGGTGGGGGGACGGGGTCCGGTCTCAGCCGCGAGAGGTCTTGGCCGGGTCGCGCTCGACGACATCGCCGAGGACCTCGTCGATCCGTCGCAGGACGTCGGCGCCGAGCCGCACGCCGGCGGCCTGCACGTTGTCCTGCACCTGCTCGGGACGGCTGGCGCCGATGATCGCCGCGGCCACGTTGGGATTCTGCAGCACCCAGGCGACGGCGAGCTGGGCCATCGACAGGCCGAGGTCCGCGGCGATCGGCCGCAGTTCCTGCACATGGGTGAGGACGTCGTCGCGCAGGAACCGCTGCATCGAGCCACCGGCCTCGGAGTGGCCACCGCGGCTGTCCGGCGGGGGCTGCTGGCCGGGCAGGTACTTGCCGGTCAGGACGCCCTGCGCCAGGGGTGACCAGACGATCTGGGAGAGCCCCTCCTTCTCGGAGGTGGGCACGACCTCGTCCTCGATGACCCGCCACAGCATCGAGTACTGCGGCTGGTTGCTGATCAGCTGGATGCCGAGATCACGGGCGAGGGCGGCAGCGGCCGCGATCTCCTCGGCCCGCCACTCCGAGACGCCGACGTAGAGGACCTTGCCGGCGCGCACGAGGTCGGCGAAGGCGGTCATCGTCTCCTCCAGCGGCACCGTGGGGTCGTACCGGTGCGCCTGGTAGAGGTCGACGTAGTCGGTCTGCAGCCGCCGCAGCGAGGCGTGGCAGCTCTCGGTGATGTGCTTGCGGGACAGCCCCCGGTCGTTCTGCCCGGGACCCGTGGGCCAGTAGACCTTGGTGAAGACCTCCAGCCCCTCGCGCCGCTGGCCGGCCAGCGCGCGGCCCAGCACGGACTCGGCCCGCGTGCCGGCGTACACGTCGGCGGTGTCGAAGGTGGTGATGCCCGCGTCGAGGGCGGCGCGCACACAGGCGTGGGCGGCGTCCTCCTCGACCTGGCTGCCATGGGTGAGCCAGTTGCCGTAGGCGATCGCGGAGATGGTCAGGCCGGAGCGGCCGAGTCGTCGGAATTCCACGGACCCGGACGCTAGCCGCCCGCTGCAGGGGCTCGCCGGGGGCCTGCGAGGGGCCTAGCGGTGGTCCCGTCCCGGATCCCGCCCTGAGCTTGCGGAGGGTGGGAGGACGGGGCCTTCCTCAGACCTTCGCGCCCAGCGCGACCTCGGGCTTCGGGAACCGCCAGCGGCGGACCATGGTGGAGCGGCTGATGCCGTACCAGACGAGCCCGCGCATCCTGTGGTCCTGGTTCGGGAAGCGCTCGAGCACCGTGCGCTTGATCCGCCGGCCGAGGAAGACCGAGTCGGCGATGATCACGAGGAAGAAGAGGAACCAGAGGAAGACGGTGTAGCTCTGCACCGCCGGGCTCGGGATGAAGTAGCCGACCAGCACGAGGGCGGCGACGACGAGGAAGAAGCTGCCGGCGTTGCGACGCGCGTCGACGACGTCGCGGACCAGCTTGCGGACCGGGCCGCGGTCGCGGGCGGGCAGGTAGCTGTCGTCGCCCGCAGCCGCCCCGGCGCGGGAGCTGCGGGTGGTCGCCTGCTGTTCCCGCATCCGCCGGTAGGCCTCCTTGCGGGTGGTCGGCGGGGGCGGGGGAGGACCCGGACGGCGGCCCTGCGCCTCGCTGCGCTTGGGGGTGGGCCGCCCCTTGCCGCCCGCCTTCACCAGTTGCGCGGTCAGGTCGGCGTCGGCGGCGCGCGTGGCCTCGGAACGGTCCCGGCGCCCGGGCAGGCGGAGCTTCACGACCCGAGTCTACGTGTGACCTCCGTCGTTCCCCGCCTACGCGGCGGCTGCGGCCGTACAGTGGAAGAGGACCCGCTCCGGCGGTGTTGGCCTGGAGCAGGACGTGCCGGCCCAGGCACACTCGAACGTGGGAGGACAACAACATGACGGTGCAGGACACCCAAGCGACCGGCGTCGTCCTGAGCGAGCCGGCGGCCGCCAAGGTGAAGGCGCTGCTCGACCAGGAGGGCCGCGACGACCTCCGTCTGCGCATCGCCGTCCAGCCCGGCGGCTGCTCGGGCCTCCGCTACCAGCTCTTCTTCGACGAGCGGTTCCTCGACGGCGACCAGACCTTCGAGTTCGGTGGGGTCGAGGTGATCGTCGACCGGATGAGCACCCCGTACCTCGGCGGCGCGGTCATCGACTTCGTCGACACCATCGAGAAGCAGGGCTTCACGATCGACAACCCCAACGCGCAGGGCTCCTGCGCGTGCGGCGACTCCTTCCACTGAGCCCGTCGCGGTCCTCGCGGATCGCTCCCCGGCCACCAGCTGGCCGACGCACGCGACGAAGGCCCGGTCCCTGCAGGGACCGGGCCTTCGTGCTGCCTACAGCTTCACCGGGTAGTGGGTCTCCGGGATCTCGGGGCGGATCCGCTCCTCGACGAAGATCCCGTGCCAGACCATGAACACGAGCACCTCCCACACCTGACGGGCGATGCGCTTGCTGGGCACCTCGGCCTCGCGCAGCCGGTCGAGCAGGGTCAGGACGTGGCCGCGGTCGAGCCACTCGTCGGTCTGGCTCGCGGTGACGATGTCGCGGGCCCACTGGTGCAGCGGCCCGGCGAGGAAGTCCGCCGTCGGCACGGGGAAGCCCAGCTTCCGCCGGTGCAGGATCGACGGCGGGACGATCTGCTCCATCGCCCGCCGCAGCGCGTACTTCGTGGCGTCGCTGCCCTTCGGCACCCGCTGGTCGAGCGGGATGGTGCTGGCCAGGGCGAACACCTCGGGGTCCAGGAAGGGCACCCGGAGCTCCAGCGAGTTGGCCATGGTCACCTTGTCGGCCTTCACCAGGATGTCGCCCCGCAGCCAGGTGAACAGGTCGACGTACTGCATCGCCGTGACGTCGTCGTAGCCGGCCTCGCGGGTCCGGCGGTAGAGGTCCTCGGTCACGGTGACGTGGGACGTGTCGGGGTCGTGCCCCCGCATCAGCTGAGCCAGCTCCGCACCGGAGAAGTTCCGCGCGTTGCCGTAGTAGCGCTCCTCGAGCGGGATCGACGCGCGGCGCAGCAGGTCCTTGCCGCGCATCCCCTCGGGCAGCCGCTCGGACAACGCCGCCATCGCACGCTTGCCGAACCGCGGCACCCGCTCGGCCCACGCCAGGCTCAGCGGCTCCCGGTAGATCGTGTACCCGCCGAACAGCTCGTCGGCGCCCTCTCCGGAGAGCACCACCTTCACGTGCTTTCGGGCCTCGCGCGCGACGAAGTACAGCGGGACCAGCGCCGGGTCGGCGACCGGGTCGTCGAGGTACCAGACCACCTCGG
Organism: Geodermatophilus sabuli; assembly: GCF_900215145.1. Classification (GTDB taxonomy): domain Bacteria; phylum Actinomycetota; class Actinomycetes; order Mycobacteriales; family Geodermatophilaceae; genus Geodermatophilus; species Geodermatophilus sabuli. Next base: position 794,932 of record NZ_OBDO01000001.1, read on the forward strand.
GGATCACCTCGGCGAACTGCTCCGCGGTGATCTCCACCGGCACGTGCCGGACGCCGAGGGTCCGCGCCGACTCCGCCGCGATGTCCACCTCGGAGGTCGACTCCCGCTGGAAGCCGACCGTGAAGGTCATGAGGTCGGGGTTGTAGCGGTGCGCCAGCGCGGCGATGGCGGTGGAGTCGATGCCGCTGGAGAGGAACGAGCCGACCGTGACGTCGGCGCGCATGTGCTTGGCCACCGACTCGTCCAGCGCCGCGGCGATCCGGTCGTAGAGCTCCTGCTCCCGACCTGCCGGCACCGGCTGCGGCCGGAAGGTGGGGTGGAAGTACCGGCTGGTGTGCAGTTCGCCGTCCACCACGGTGAAGCTGGTGCCGCTCTCGATGCGGCGGATGCCGCGGTGCAGCGTCGCCGGCTCGGGCACGTACTGCAACGTCAGGTAGTGCTGCAGCGAGGCGGGGTCGACGCCCCCGGCGGCCGCGCTGCCGCCGAGCATCTCCAGGACGGCCTTCTTCTCGGAGCTGAAGACCAGTCCGCCGTCGGCCAGCCGGGCGGTGAACAGCGGCTTGATCCCGAACGGGTCACGGGCGCCGAACGCCGTCCGGGTCTGGGTGTCCCAGATGACGAACGAGAACATCCCGCGCAGCTTGCGGACGACGTCCTGACCCCACAGGTGGTACCCGGCGACGATCGTCTCGGTGTCGCCGTGTGTGGTCAGCTCGGCGCCGGCGGCGGCGAGCTCCTCGCGGAGCTCGAGGTAGTTGTAGATCTCGCCGTTGAAGAGGATCCGGTACCGGTCGCCGGCGTAGGGGAGGGGCTGGGGGCTGCCCTCGACGTCGATGATCGACAGCCGGTTGAAGCCCAGGACGACGCGGGAGTCGGCCCAGACGGCGGTGTCGTCGGGCCCGCGGTGGTGCAGACAGTGCAGAGCCTCCTGCACGTCCGTGACGTGGGAGTCGCCGACCCGGTCGGCGTCGGTGGACAGGTATGCCAGCAGGCCGCACATGAGGCGCAGGTCTCCGGGGGTGGGCTCGTGGCCCGGCAGCAGGAGCCGGGACGGGGTCAGACGCGCTCGCCGGCGCGGGTCTTGCGGGTGGCGATCCGCTCGGCGACGAAGGACAGGATGGGGACGGTGCCTGCGAGCAGCACCAGGACGGCGCCCTTGAGCGTCCACCGGGCGCGCAGCGCCAGGTCGCAGGCCACCAGGAAGAAGATGAAGTAGAGCCAGCCGTGCAGCGTGCCGATGACGGAGACCGGCTGTCCGATGTCCGCGGCGTACTTCAACGGGACGGCGACCAGGATCAGCGCGATCAGCAGCACGCCGACGATCCAGGCCATGACCCGGTACCGCAGCAGTGCGGCGGGGATGCCCTGCCCGACCCGGCGGGCGAGGGCGTGGGGGAGGGAGCTGGTGCGTCGGGTCTGCTCAGCGGCCACGGTCGCCCCGCTGGCCCAGCGCCTTCTCGTTGAGCTCGGCGAGGTAGGCGTTGTAGGCAGCCAACTCGGGGTCGCCGGTGGTGTCGATGCGGGGCCGCTGGTACAGGACCAGGTCGGCGCCCGGTTCCTCGGCGTCCGGGTCCCGGTTGACCTCCTCGCGGCACATGCGCACGTAGAACCACAGGCCCATGAACCCGTACAGCGGCCACTGCAGTGCGTAGCTCCAGTTCACCGCGCCGCCGCCGGCCTCCGCCTTGGTGAGCTGCCAGTAGCCGAGGAAGAAGGTGGCGACGAAGAGGGCCGCCACCACCAGGTGCCCGAGCACCCACTTGGGGGTCAGCAACCGGGAGAACACGGCTCCGACTGTAACCGGCGGCGCCCCCCGGACGGGGTGACCGGTGAGGGGGCTCACGCCCCAGGGCCGCCCCGGGAGACCACCCACCCCGGCCCGGGGACGCGACCCGCCGCGACTCCGTCTCCGGTGGTCGGCCGCCATGCGGGGTCGGCTAGTCTCGCCCCAGACTGTGGTCGGCACAGCAGCCGTCCGCCGGAACCGGTGGGCGGCGCGCCGGGAAGACCGTTCGGGTGGTCCGGGCGGAGGACGAGGAGGCAGCGAGCAGTGGCTCGAGGCAGCAGGCTCGCGCGGGTCGCCGCGCTCGGTCTCCTGGGGGTGGTCACCCTCACCGCGTGCACGCCCAACAACGAGTTCTGGCGCTGGGGGTGGCCCGACGGGATCACCGACGAGGCCTACGCGATGCGGGACCTCTGGATCTGGTCGGTCATCGCCGCGCTCATCGTGGGCTTCGGTGTCTGGGGCCTGATCCTGTGGTCGGTGGTGCGGCACCGGAAGCGCGGCGACGAACTGCCGAAGCAGACGGCGTACAACCTGCCGCTGGAGATCGTCTACACGATCATCCCGTTCCTCATCATCGCCGGCCTGTTCTTCTTCACCGTGGTGACGCAGAACAAGGTCCAGGAGCGCAGCGACGACCCGGACGTCACGATCGCGGTCAACGCCTTCAAGTGGAACTGGCAGTTCGTCTACCCGGAGACCACGGGCACCGACGGCGAGCCGGTCAACACCGTGGGCAACAGCGAGGAGATCCCGATCCTCGTCGTCCCGACCGACCAGCGGGTCCGGTTCGAGGTCGCCTCCGCGGACGTCATCCACTCGTTCTGGGTGCCCGAGTTCCTCTTCAAGCTCGACGTGATCCCGGGCAACGAGAACGGCCGTGACAACGTCTTCGAGGTGACCGTCCGCGAGGAGGGCGCCTTCGTCGGTCGCTGCGCCGAGCTGTGCGGGACGTACCACGCGTACATGAACTTCGAGGTCCGCGCGGTCACCCCCGCCGACTACGAGGACTACCTGGCCGCGCGCGAGTCGGGCCTGAGCACGTTCGACGCGCTCGAGAGCATCGGCCAGCCCGGTGACCCGCAGACCACCCAGGCCTGGGACCTCGTGGACGACGCTCAGCGGGCCGATGGCTGACATGCGGCTCCACCGGGTCTCCACCACGCAGCAGGAGGGACGACCGTGAAGGTCGAAGCGCTCATCTTCAACGTCATCGGGGTCTTCTGCATCGTGATGGCGATCGTCTACGGGCTGTGGGCCCGGGAGCCGATCGGCACGACGGCCCTCGTGCTCTCCGGCGGGCTGACCTTCCTGATCGGTGGGTTCTTCTGGTTCGTCTCCCGGCGCATCGACGCTCGCCCGGAGGACCGCAAGGACGCCGACATCGCCGACGGCGCCGGTGAGCTCGGGTTCTTCCCGCCGGCCAGCTACTGGCCGCTCGGGATCGCCCTGTCGGCCGCCCTCATGGGGGTGGCGCTGGCCTTCTTCTACGCCTGGCTCATCCTGATCGCCGCTGCGGCCCTCCTGATCACCATCGGCGGGCTGGTGTTCGAGTTCTACACCGGCCAGAACGCGCACGGCTGAGCCGTCCGGCTCCCGACCAGGGCCCCTCTCCGCATCAGCGGGGAGGGGCCCTCGTCGTCGGGGCCCTCGTCGGGACCTGAGGTCCGGTGGATCCGCCCGCCGCAGCCCATGATCACCCGGGTGCCGCCCGACGCGACCACCCCGGGTGCCGTCCGAAGCGTCCCCGGTCGGACGGCGGCACGCCTGCTCGGACGAGCGTCGTGGGCGGGCCTGCCACCGGCGACGCTGCCTCCCCACCATTCGGGCCGGGGACGCCGCCTCGGCGTGCTGGTGGCTGTGGCGGTCGGCCGGCGACGCCGCCGTCGGACTCGGGATCCTCTGGCGCCCTGCCGGGTGACCCGCCCGCTGTGCGGCCCCCGCCGTCCGCCCGGGCATCCCGTGGCCGAGGCCGTGGCTGTGGCTGTGGCCGTGGCCGGCGGGGGAGGTGCGGTGGCTCCGCAGGTACCGGCGCATCCTCGGGCCCGCGTGGCGGGCCGGCGCGGCCGGCGAGCAGGCCGCACCCGGGGCGGTACGCGCGGCCCGGCCAGGGCCCGCGGTGGCGCCGACGTCACCACGGGCCTGGGGCGGTGACGGGCCCGGGCGACGGGACAGGTGCACCGGCGGCCGGGGCGGGGAGTAGGAGACCGAGTGCGGCTCCGCAGGGCAGGGCGCCGGGGCGACGGCAGGGCGCCGGGACGACGGCACGGTGTCGGGCGACGCGTCCCGCACGCCTGCCGGCCGGGGCGTTCGCGCGGGTGGTCGATGCGCGGTTGATCACGCGGCTGATCACCTGGGTCGGCTGCGGTGAGGACCAGCCAGCAGGTGCCGGTGTCGGCCCGGGGCAGTCACCGGCCCCGGGCCGACACACGAGTGGGGCCCCAGCGGATTCCGCCGGGGCCCCACTCGTTGTTGCGTTCGATCAGTCGCGCGGCTCCTGCGGCCGGCCACCGTCGGCAGGACGACCGGAGGAGGTCAGCTCCCGAGCGGACTCCGCGGCAGCCTGCCCGTGGTCCTCATGGCGCTGCTCGAGCTCCACGCGGCTCGGCTCCTCGATGGGCGTGAAGAAGCCGCGGATCGCCCGACGGGCACCGCCCACCTGATTCATCCGCTTGGGCACCGGAGCGCCGCCGTAGGCGAGGATGCCGTGACCGTGCTCGTCGACCGGGCCCAGCGGCTGGTGGACCTCGATGAACTCGCCGTGGGGCAGCCGGCGGAGCACACCGGTCTCGATGCCGTGCTCGAGGACCTCGCGGTCGTGCCGCTCCAGGCCCAGGCAGATGCGGTACGTGAACACGTACACGATCGGCGGGATGATGATCACGCCGATGCGTCCGACCCAGGTCATCGCGTTGAGGCTGATGTCGAACTTCTCCGCGATGACGTCGTTGCCGCCGGAGAGCATCAGGATCACGTAGAAGGCGATCGCCATGGTGCCGAGCGAGGTGCGCACGGGCACGTCGCGCGGCCGCTGCAGGAGGTGGTGCGAGGCGGTGTCGCCGGTGAGCTTGCGCTCGACCATCGGGTACACGGCCAGCGCCGTGAACATCAGCCCGGCCACCACGACCGTCGGCCAGAACAGCGCCGGGATCGTGTAGTCGCCGGGGAGGTTGATGTCCCATGCCGGGAAGAGCCGGGTGGACCCGTCCAGGAACATGATGTACCAGTCCGGCTGCGAGGCCGCGGACACCTGTGAGGGGTTGTACGGCCCCCACAGCCACACCGGGTTGATCTGCACGAGCCCGCCGAGGGCGGCGCACACGCCGAACACGATGAAGAGCAGGCCGGTGGCCTTGCCCGCGAAGGCCGGGAAGAGCCGGTTGCCGACCACGTTGTGCTCGGTACGCCCCGGACCGGGGAACTGGGTGTGCTTCTGCTTGACCAGCACCAGCAGGTGCACCGCGATGAGCGCGAGCAGGATGGCCGGGATGATCAGCACGTGGGCGATGTAGAACCGCCCGATGATCTCCGTGCCGACGAAGTCACCGTTGAAGACCGCGAAGTGCGCCCAGGTCCCGATGACCGGGACCGAGAGCAGGATCGCGCTGATGATGCGCAGCCCGGTGCCGGAGAGCAGGTCGTCGGGGAGGGTGTAGCCGGTGACGCCCATGAGCAGGGCCAGCACCAGCATGACCACGCCGATCAGCCAGTTGGTCTCGCGCGGCCGACGGAACGCGCCGGTGAAGAAGATGCGGAACAGGTGGACGACGATCGCCGCGACGAACAGCAGCGCCGCCCAGTGGTGGATCTGCCGCATGAACAGGCCACCACGGACGTCGAACGACAGCTGGAGCGCCGAGTCGTAGGCGGCCGACATCTCCACGCCCCGCAGCGGCGCGTAGGAGCCCTCGTAGACGACCTCGGTCATCGAGGCGTCGAAGAAGAACGTCAGATAGGTGCCCGACAGCAGCAGGATGATGAACGCGTAGAGGGCGATCTCACCGAGCAGGAAGGACCAGTGGTCGGGGAAGACCTTGTTCAGCGTCCGGCGGAGGGGGCCGGCGACGATCAGGCGATCGTCGAACTCGACGGCGACCTTGCCGAGGCGGCTGGTCGGAGCTCCCGGGGCCGTGGCGGTGCGAGCAGCCATCAGATCCGCTCCCGGTTCCAGTAGGTGGGGCCGACGGCCTCAATGTAGTCACTGCGGGCCACGAGGTAGCCCTCGTCGTCGACTGTGATCGGCAGCTGGGGGAGCGGCCTGGTCGCCGGACCGAAGATCGGCTTGGCCCCCTGCGTGATGTCGAACATCGACTGGTGGCACGGGCAGAGGATCCGGCTGGTCTCCTGCTCGTACAGCGACACCGGGCAGCCGGCGTGCGTGCAGATCTTCGAGAAGGCGACGTAGTCGCCGTAGTTGAAGTCCTCGTGGCCCTCGCGGGGTCGGAGCACGTCGACCTGCTCGGGCCGCAGCCGGAAGAGCATGGTGGGTGCGTCGGACTCGCGGTTCCCGCCCGGGACGGCCGGGAACACCGTCTCCAGGGAGCCGGGCTCCTGGTCGCCCGGCCGGATCGGGGTGCCGTCGTCGCGCACCAGTCGCACGCCCTCGGCCCAGCTGGTGGTGCCCAGGGGGTCGCCCTTGTTGGGGTTCTTGATCAGGCCGCCCAGCGGCATGAGCAGCATGAGCCCGAGGCCACCTCCCATGAAGGCGAGCGAGCGGGTGAGCAGCTTCCGCCGGGCCAGACCGCTGTCGTGCAGGCCGCCGACGAGGGTCGCCCCCGTGGTGACGCGGTCGAAGTGCGACCCGTCGTGCTTGTCCTGGACCGCGGTCTCGTGCGGCAGGAGCTTCTTGGTGTAGAGCACCAGGCCGACGCCGACGAGGATGAAGGCCAGGCCCATGAGCGCGCCGAGGAGCGGCGTGAACAGGACGCTCCAGCCGCTGTCGGTGATCTCCCAGTGCCAGTCGGGGAGGAACCAGCCGGAGCCGACGTAGACCACGACGAAGGCGAGAGCGGCCAGCCCGGCGAGGGCGAAGGTGAGGCCGACCTGACGGACCGCTCGACGCTCCACCGGGGTGCCGGGCTCGGGGCCCGGGTCCACGTGCAGGATCTCGACACCGTCGTACCGGGCGCCCAGGCGGTCGAGCTCCTCGCGGGGCATCGCCGCCAGCTGCTCAGGGGTGTAGTCGTCGTCCGGACCGCCGTGCAACGGCCCGGCGACGTCCGCGCCGCCGGTGGAGCCGGGGCGGCTGTCGCGCGTACTCACGCTTCCTCCTCGCTGACCCACGCGGGCAGCGGTCGCTGGGCCGAAGTGTCCGGTGCGGGGCCGGTGGCCGTGGTCATGCCTTGCTCCCCATCCAGAAGATCCCGAACAGCAGGGCGCTCACGCCGACCACCCAGATGACCAGCCCCTCGGCGACCGGGCCCATGCGGCCCACGCCGGCGCCGCCGGGGTCGGCCTGCTCGTGGATCGTCTGGACGTAGTTGATGATCGCGCGCTTCTCGTCGGGGGTGAGCTGGTTGTCCCCGAAGACCGGCATGTTCTCCGGGCCGGTGAGCATCGCGGTGTAGATCTCCATGTCGCTGACGTCGTCGAGGCTCGGGGCCCGCTTGCCCGACGAGAGCGCACCGCCCGCGCCGACGAAGTTGTGGCAGGACGCGCAGTTCAGGCGGAACAGCTCGCCGCCGAGGGCGAGGTCACCGTCGCGGAGGTCGCCGGAGGGGAGGGTCGGGCCGCCACCGTTGGCCTGCACGTAGGCCATCAGCTGGTCGATCTCCTCGTCGGAGAAGACGGCCGGCTTGTCGGGGGCCTGCGCCTCCTGGCGGACCAGCGGCATGCGGCCGGTGTGCACCTGGAAGTAGACGGCCGCCTCGCCGACGCCGATGAGCGAGGGCCCGCGGTTGGGGACGCCCTCGAGGTTCTCGCCGTGGCAGGTGATGCAGCTGCGCTCGTACAGCTCGCGGCCGGCCGCCTCGGCCGAGGACGCGGTCGTGGTGCCCTCGTCGGTGGCGTAGGCCGGCGACAGTGCCGAGTAGAGGGTGCCGGTCAACACGAGGGCGGCCATCAGACCGGCCACGTTGACCACCCTGCGGCGGTGCTTGGAGCGGCGGCGCGCGCGGGCCGCGGCGGCGGGGGCGCCCTCAGCCGGACGGCGGGACCAGCGGGCGCGGCCGCGGGGCGTCACGTCGTCGGGCTGGGCGTCGGACTGCGGGTTCGTGGTGGACACCGGTTCCCTAGCGGATCAGGTAGATCGTGGCGAAGAGCCCGACCCACACGACGTCGACGAAGTGCCAGTAGTAGGAGACCACGATCGCCGCGGTCGCCTGGGCTGGCGTGAAACGGCCCATGGTGGACCGGATGAGCAGGTAGACGAAGGCGACCAGCCCCCCGATCACGTGCAGCGCGTGGAACCCCGTCGTCAGGTAGAAGACCGAGCCGTACGTCGAGCTGGAGATCGACGTGCCGTGCTCGGTGACCAGGACGCGGTACTCGTTCACCTGCGCCAGCACGAAGACCAGGCCCATGACGAACGTGATGGTGAACCAGCGCCGCAGGCCGTAGACGTTGCCGTTCTCCGCCGCGAAGACACCGAGCTGGCAGGTGACCGAGGAGGCCACCAGGATGATCGTGAAGAACAGCGCGTAGGGCAGGTTCAACTCGGTCGGCTCGGGCGGCCACCCCTCGGTGGCGCGAGCCCGCGCGGTGAAGTACATGGCGAACAGTCCGGCGAAGAACATCAGCTCGCTGGAGAGCCAGATGATCGTGCCGACGCTGACCATGTTGGGACGGGTCAGGGAGTGCACCCGGGAGGTGTCGAAGGTGCCGCTCGCGACGGGAGCCGTTGTCACGGGGCCATCATGGCATCGGTCCCCGCACCCCCACGACCGCGGGTGTGCGGGTGTGGCGGCACCGTGACCTGTCCGATACCTGGTGGCGGTCGGACCCGGTGGGCTCGGTCCGGGCACTAGGCTCCGCCGGGTGAGCGATGCGCCGGCCACCGTCCTGGTCTACAGCTCCCGGCCCGAGGTGCGTGCTGCCGTCCGCACGGCGGTGGGCCGTCGTCCGGCGGCCGACGTCGGCCCGGTGACCTGGATCGAGTGCGCGACCGACCAGGACGTGATCGACACCGTGGACGGCGGGGGCGTGGACCTCTGCATCCTCGACGGCGAGGCGCAGCCGGCCGGTGGCCTGGCGCTCAGCCGTCAGATCACCGTGGAGGTGGCCGACCGTCCGGCGCTGTGCGTGCTCATCGCCCGGCAGCCCGACCGCTGGCTGGCCCACTGGTCCCAGGCCGACGCGACCCTGCCGTTCCCCGTGGACCCGCTGACCGCTCCCACCGTCGTCGCCGACCTGCTGCGCGACCGGGTGGGGCGGCGGCCGGCCGCCCGCCGGTGAGCGGCGGCGCGCCCACCTGGCCGGGGCTCCTCACCCGTCTGCTGGCCCGGGAGGACCTCTCCACCGAGGATGCTGCCTGGGCCATGCGCGAGGTGATGGCCGGAGAGGCCACGCCCGTGCAGATCGCGGCCTTCGCTGTCGCACTGCGAGCCAAGGGCGAGTCCGCGGCCGAGGTGACCGGGCTGGCCGCGACCATGCTCGACCGGGCGACCCCCGTCTCGCTCCCGCTGGCATGCGTGGACATCGTCGGGACCGGCGGTGACGGTGCCCACACGGTGAACATCTCGTCCATGGCGTCGGTCGTGACCGCCGCGGCCGGGGTGCCGGTGGCCAAGCACGGCAGCCGCGCGGCGTCGTCGTCCTCCGGGGCCGCCGACGTGCTGGAAGCCCTGGGCGTGGTCATCGACCTGCCGGCCGGCGCCGTGGCCCGCTGCGTCGCCGAGGCCGGCATCGGCTTCTTCTTCGCGCCGGTCTTCCACCCGGGCATGCGGCACGCCGCCGTGCCCCGGAGGGAGATGGGCATCGGCACGGTCTTCAACTTCCTCGGCCCGCTGACCAACCCGGCCCGTCCCGTGGCGGCCGCGATCGGCTGCGCCGACCGGCGCATGGCGCCGGTACTGGCGGAGGTCCTGGCCGGGCGGGGGATGCGCGCGCTGGTGTTCCGTGGCGACGACGGGCTCGACGAGCTCACCACCGCCACGACCTCCTCGGTGTGGGTGGTCCGCAACGGCGCGGTCGAGCCCGACCGGGTCGACCCCGAGGCGCTGGGCATCGAGGCGCCGCCGGCCGGGGCGCTGCGCGGTGGGGACGCCGCGTTCAACGCCGACGTCTTCCGGCGGGTGGTGGCGGGTGAGCGCGGGCCGGTGCGGGACGCGGTGCTGCTCAACGCCGCCGGGGCGCTGGCCGCCTTCCAGGAGCGGGACGTGCGGCTGCACGACGCCCTCGCCGCCGGGCTGCAGCGGGCCGCCGCGGCGATCGACGACGGGCGGGCGCAGGCGCTGCTGGAACGGTGGGTCGAGGTCAGCCGGTCGCTGCGCGCCTGAACCGCGGGTTGCCGCCGCGGTGGTCCTCTGCAGGGTCCCGCCGCGTGCGTGCGAGTGGCGGGGCAGGAGTCCTTCTTCAGTCGGCGGAGTCGAAGCCGATGGCGAACGCCGCCTCGAGGTCGTGCCGGCTGTAGGCGCGGAAGGCGATGTGGGTGTCGGTCTCGAGCACCCCGGGGACCTTGTTGATCCGCCCGGCCACGACGTCGGCGATCTGCTCGAACTCGCGTACGCGGACCACGGCGATGAGGTCGACCGTGCCCGCGACCGAGTAGACCTCGCTGACCCCGTCGAGGTCGGCGACGGCTTCGGCCACCTCGGGGATCGCGTCGGTGGCCGCGTCGATCATGACGATGGCGGTGATCACGCCGGCGATGCTAGCCGGGCCGCGCCCGGACCGGCGGCCGCTCGCGGCCCGGGGGAGACCCGGTCGGGCCGGGCGCGCGTGCCCAGGGAGCGGGTGTCGGCGAAGGGGTCGCGGCCGGTGTGGCCGGCCTCCACGCGGTCGAGGAAGGTGCTGTAGCGCCCGGTGCCGGGCGCCGGGCAGGCGAGGGTGCCGGACACCTGCACGAGGCGGGTCCCCGGCTTCTCCATCCAGCGCAGGACCAGTTCCGTCTCGTCGACCGAGGCGGCCAGCTCGTCGCCCGGACCCAGGGGGGTCTCCGCGGTGGCGAGCAGGCCGGTCAGCGTCTCCCGCACCGACGTGCCCCGGGGCGCGCACCCGGCGGCCACCAGCCGCCCTCGCCGGACGACGGACAGCTGCCAGCCGCCCCCGCCGTCCGGGCGGGCCAGTACCAGCTCGGGCACCGCGGCCAGCGACTGGAGTCGCTGTCGCCGACGGACGGCGCGGATGAGGACAGCCACCCGGTCGCGGAGCACCGCGGCGTCCTCGTAGCGTTCCTGGGCGCCCAGCCGGTCGACCCGCGCCAGCAGCGGCGCGAGCAGCGCTCCCGGGTCGGCCGCCACGGCGGACCGGAGGACTGCCGCGATCCCGGCGTACTCCTCGGCCGACTGGGCGCCGGTGCAGGGGGCGCCGCACCGGCCCATCCCGGCCAGGGCACAGGCGGTGCCGAGCACCCGCAGGGACAGCCGGCCGGTGCACTGCCGCAGCGGCAGCGACTCGTGGATGGCCGCGACGGCGGCGTCGGCGGCCCGCCGGTCGGGGAACGGGCCGAGGAACACCCCCGCACCGGGACGCACCCGGCGGACGACCGACAGCCGCGGGAACGGCTCCTCGGTCAGCCGCACCCACAGTGCCCGTTCGGGGAACCGCGAGCGCCGGTTGTAGCGCGGTTTCTGCTCGGCGATCAGCCGCAGCTCCCGGACGGCCGCCTCGAGGTCGTGCGCGCAGGGGATCGCCTCGACGCGCTGCGCGAGGGCCACCATCTCGGTGATCCGGCTGCGCTGCTCGCCGGCGGTGAAGTAGCTGCGGACCCGGGTGCGCAGGTCGTTCGACGTCCCGACGTAGAGCGGCTCGTCCCGGGGGCCGCGGAACAGGTAGACACCGGGGCCGGACGGGACGGCGTCGGCCAGGTGCCGCTTGCGCAACCGTTCCGGGTCCACCTGCCGGGTGAGGCTGGTGAGCTCCTCCAGGCTGGTGATGCCGAGGGGGCCCAGACGCTCGAACAGCCCGTGCAGCACGTCGACCGTGGCGCGGGCGTCGGCCAGCGCGCGGTGGCAGGGTTCGGTGGTGGTGCGGAAGTACGGCGCCAGGGTGGCCAGCTTGCAGTTGGGCACCTCGTCGCGGGTGAGCAGGCGGCGGGCGAGGACGGCGGTGTCGACGGAGGCCGTGGCGGGCCAGGGGATCCCGTTCTCGGCGCAGGCGGCCTTGAGGAAACCGAGGTCGAACGGTGCGTTGTGCGCCACCAGGACCGCGCCCCGGGCGAACTCCAGGAAGCCGGGCAGCACCGCGCCGATGCGCGGGGCGGCGGCCACCATCGTGGAGGTGATGCCGGTCAGGACGCTGATGTAGGGCGGGATCTCGCAGCCCGGGTCGATCAGCGTCTGGAACTCGCCGAGGACGGTGCCGCCCCGGACCTTGACCGCGCCGATCTCGGTGATGGCGCTGTCCTTGGGCGAGCCGCCGGTCGTCTCCAGGTCGACGACGACGAACGTGACGTCGGCCAGCGGGGTGCCCAGCTCCTCGATGGTGGCCTGCTCGTAGCGGGGGAGCCCTGCGGCGGCTCGAGCTGCTGTCCCGGCGGCGATCCCGGCCAGCCGGGCAGGGGAGGGGGGCACGGGGCGGACGGTAGGTCGGGGCAGTGACAGTCCCGGGGACGCGCGCCGGTGGAGCGCGGGCGTTCCCCGGGGGGCGGATCAGGGCCGGGGCCCGCGCCTGCGGGGGTCCAGGCGCGCGAGCAGCAGGGCGGTGGCGACGACGAGCGCGACGCCGGTCGCCAGCAACAGCGAGGCGTCGGAGGCCCAGATCGCCGTGCTGTGCTCCCAGGCGGGGTCGCCCGCACCGGGGTCGAGGGCGTTCAGGTCGGCCGTCGCGGCCGTCATCGCGTAGCCCCACCGGGAGGGGACCAGCCAGGAGAGCTGTTCGAGCACGACGCGGCCGTCCACGGGGAACAACCCGCCGCAGAGGATGAGCTGCACCATGATCAGCACGACCAGCAGCGGCATGCCGCGGTCGGCGTTGTCGATTGCGGCCGAGATGGCCAGGCCGGTCAGCATCGCCGTCCACGTCACGGCGAGGACGGCCAGGAGCACCTCCGCGCGACCGGAGCCGAGCAGGAGCGGGTCGTCCGGCCCGGGCCGGCCGAGCAGGGCGACGACGGTGAACAGCACGGCCTGCAGCCCGGTGACCAGGGCCAGCACCACGACCTTCGACGCCAGGTAGGCGCCGATCGACAGGCCGATGGCCCGCTCCCGGAGGTAGACCGGCCGCTCCTTGACCAGCTCGCGGACCGACGCCGCCGCGCCCATGAGCACCGCGCCGATGACCAGCACGAGGAGCAGCTGGGCCGGTTGCGCCTCACCCGAGCGCGCCGCCGCGCGCACGGACAGCCCGGAGGACCCGGGGACGGCGTGGGCGAGCGCGCTGAGCACCAGGGGCAGGATGGCGAGGGAGACCGCGTACTGCCGGTCGGAGGCGATGACCGCCAGGTAGCGGCGCACCAGCACGGCGAACTGGGTGAGCGGGTTCTGCTGGCGGGGGCCGGTGGCCGGTGCCGGTCGCGCCGCCGGCTCCACACCGGGGGTGCGGTGCCCGGGCGAGGACGCCGCGGCCCGCCGGTGGTCCGGCGAACCACGGAAGCGGCGGGCCCACTCCTCCCCGGGCAGCGTCTCCAACAACAGGAAGACGTCGGCGAAGTCGCTGCGGCCGAAGTAGCGCAGGGCGTTGGCCGGAGGGCCCGCGTACGCGACGTGGCCGCCGGGCGCGAGGACGAGCAACTGGTCGCAGAGCTCCAGGTTGGCCACGTTGTGTGTCACCACCACCACGGTGCGGCCGTCATCGGCCAGCGCCCGCAGGGTCCGCATGACCGAGCGGTCCATCCCCGGGTCCAGACCGGAGGTGGGCTCGTCCAGGAAGAGCAGGGACGGCTGGGTCAGCAGCTCGAGGGCGACGCTGGTCCGCTTGCGCTGTCCGCCGGACAGGCTCGTGATGCGCTGGTCGGCGTGCGCGGTGAGGCCCAGCTCCTCGAGCACCTCGGCGATCCGGCCCCGGCGGTCGGCCGCCGTGGTGTCGGCGGGGAAGCGCAGCCGCGCGGCGTAGGTGAGGGCCTGGCGCACTGTGAGCTGCGTGTGCAGGACGTCGTCCTGGGGGACCAGGCCGATGCGCTGGCGCAGCTCGTCGTAGTCCTCGTAGAGGTCGCGGTCGGCGTACCGGACGTGTCCGCTGTCGGCCGGGCGCGCACCGGTCAGGGCGTGCAGCAGGGTGGACTTGCCCGCGCCGCTGGGGCCGATGACGGCGAGCAGGCTGTTGCCGGACAGCGTGAAGCCGACCGACTGGAGCAGGACCTTCCCCTGGGGGGTGGTGACGGTGAGGTCCTCGGCGGCGAAGACGTTGCCCCCGCGGTCGACCGAGGCGACCAGCCGGTCGCCGTCGAACTGCAGCAGGCCGTGGCCGATCCCGATGACGTCACCGGGGGTGATGGGCGCCCGGGTCACCCGCCGCCCGTTGACGAAGGTCCCGTTGCCGGTGCCCAGGTCGGTGAGGGTCCAGCCGGTGGGGCCGCGGTCGAGGACGGCGTGCTGCCGGGAGACCAACAGGTCGTCGAGCACGACGTCGTTGTCGGGCAGCCGGCCGACCGTGATGCGCGCGGTGCGGACGTCGTGGACGGCGGTCACCTGACCCTGCCCGGTGCGCTGCTGATCGACGGCCGGTGGGGGCGCCGCCGCGCCGGGGACCAGGTCGAGGGGCGCGCCGTCGGAGACGCTGCCCAGGTGCAGGCGGACCGGTCCCGTGACGGTCAGCCGGGTGATGCGGTGCTGGCCGAGGAAGGTCCCGTTGCGGCTGTGGTCGACGACCGTCCAGCCGGCCGGGTCCGGCTCCACGACGAGGTGCAGGCGCGACACGCCGGGATGCGGCAGGTCGAGGTCGACGCCGTCCCCTCGGCCGACCACGACGCGCCGTCCTGGTCCCAGCAGCAGCCGGTGGCCGCCGGCGTGCAGCTCCAGCGTGTCGGTGGGGCCGGTGACCGGCCCGGGGGCCGGGGGTCCACTCCCGGTCACGTCACCGCCTCCCCGGGACGGTCGCGGGCAGCGCGTCGGGGCGCACGACGGCGAGGGCGGCGGCCTCGGTCCCGGTGGCCCCGTAGAAGTCGTAGCGGAACCCGGCCAGTGCCCGGTCCACGTCCGCGGGGGCGGTCAGCCGACGGCACAGGTCGGACAGCCGCTGCGCCGGGGCGCCGCCGCGGTCGGCTCCCGGGGCGACCGGTACGAGCACCGCCGCGGCGGTGGCGGTCCCGGGACGTGCGGCGCGGTACAGGAAGACCAGAGCGCCGGGACCCGAGGGGCGGTCGAGCGTCGGCCGGACGATCTCGCCGTCCACGGTGAGCAGCGCGGCCATCGCCTCGTCGGTCGCCGCGACGGTGACCGTGCCGCCGGCGACGAGGACGGCTGCGCCGTCGAGGCGGATGCGCCGGCCGCGGACGGCGGCGTACCCGGCGTTGAGCGACCGCGACACGAGGAGGGCGGCGGCACGGGCGGGGTCCTGCCGCCAGCGCTCGGCCTGCCCGTCACCCTCGCGGGTGGCGCGCCGGGCGGCGTCGTGCGCGGCCGGCACCGCCGTCGAGGGGTGGTCCGCGGTGACCAGCATCCCCACCACGAGCCCGTCGAGCCGCTCGTGCACGGTGGCGGCCGATAGGGCGCCGGTGCCGTCCCCGCCCGCCTCGTGGACCTGCCAGACCGGTTCGCCCGTGGCCTTCCCGGGACCGCCGCCGGATCGGGACCGGCGCCGGTGCCGTGCCGCGAGCGCCGCTCCCGTGGCGGCCACGGCCGCACCCGAGACGAGGACCGGCGCGACCCAGTCGCCGGCGCCGTCGGCGACCGCGGCGGCCGCGGCGGTCCCGGTGGGGGCGTCCGTGACCGGGGTCGACGGGGGAGCGTCCGACGGGGCGGGGAGCTCCGCCGGTGGCGGGGCCGGTGCGGGCGGCGGAGCCGAGCGGGCGGCCCGCAGCGCGCTGACCTCCGTCGGGAACACGTCACGGACGAGCGGATAGGCGGCGTCCCCGGGGCACGCGGTGAGGGACATGTCGCGGTGCCCGGAGATCGTCGCGGCGGTGACCGGGGTGCCGACCGGCCACCGGTTGGACCCCCGGGAGACGAAGGACGTCGTCGCGCCGGGCGTGGTGTCGATGCCGTACACGTCGGCGAGCGCGGCCAGCAGGGCGACCATCGCGCCCCGTGCCTCCGCGGTGGGGGGCTCCGTGGTGTGGTCCCCGATGAAGCAGCACAGCTGCGCGAAGCCCTGGCTGCCGCCGGTCGCGTCGGGCTGCACCGGTCCGGCGAGGCTGCCGGCGCGGCCCTCCCAGATCCCTCCGTGGCGGTCGACGAAGAAGTTGTAGGCCACATCGGGCCAGTTCTTCGTGGGCCCGGTGTGGAGACCGTAGAAGCTGCGGATCTGGCCGGCGACCGCCTCGGGTCCGTAGCCGTTGCCGGACGCGGTGTGGTGGACGAGGAGGAATCGGACGTCGCCGGGCTGCTCGCTCGCCAGCGGGCCGGTCGGGGCCAGGCCCTGTGCCCAGTCCTCCCGGGGACGCACCGTCACCCCGGGCAGGCCCAGGGGCGCGGCCGCCGCCCGCCCGGCGACCAGCGGTGCGAGCGGGACGGCGAGCGCGACGGCCGCGGCCCCGCGCAGGAAGGCCCGCCGGGTCAGCGCGGACGCAGTGGCGTCCGGCCCGGCGTCACACATCGGCGGTCCGGTCAGGGGTGGGGGAGGTCAGCAGGTCCACAGCTGCCCGGGCGGTGTGGTGTCGTCCAGCCGCTTGACGTAGCTCTCCCCGCCCACGCGGGCACGCTCGGCGCAGGCGGCCGCCTGGCTCGGGAAGGGGCCCGTGTAGGCGGCGTAGATGAGCGCGCCGTCGAGGTCGTGGCGCAGCGAGGAGCAGCTCCCCGCGGTGAGCAGGTAGGAGGCGCCGGGGTGCGCGGCGAGGAAGCCCGAGATCTCCTCCTCGTAGCGGCCCGGCGTCACCGCTGAGCCCAGGAAGACCACCCAGCTGCTGTCGCAGGCCGGGTCGGAGATCGGCACGGGCAGCCCGAGGTCGCCGCGGGCCGGTCCGGTGCGGGGAGCGGGGCTCGACGGCGCGTCGGACGCGGTGCGGGATGCGGGCGTCGACTGCTGCCCGGCGTCCTCGGCCGTGTCCTCCGACGGCGGGTCCGGCGACGAGATCGCTCCGGGCGGCGCATCGCTGTCGGTGGCGACCGTGCCGGCGCCGGCGCCGTTCCCACCGGCCCCTCGTTGGCCCAGGAGGACCCCGGCGAGGACGGCGGCCACCACGAGGGCCGCCGCGGCGACAAGCCACCCTGCGGTACCCCGGCCACGCCGCTCCGGTGGCTGCGTCGCGGCCGGCGGCCAGGTGCCCGGCGGTGCCGGGGGGACGTAGGTGGGCGGTGCCTGGACCGCCGCGGCCGCGCCGGGGACCACCGTGGGTGCGGCGGAGGGGACGACGGCCACGGGCACCCGCGGCGGCGCGCCCTGCAGTGCCCGGACGGCGTCCGCGGCGAGCTCCCCGCAGGTCGCGTATCGGTCGGCGGGGGACTTGGCCATGCCCCGCGCGACGACAGCGTCCAGGCCGGCGGGCAGGTCCGGTCGCAGCGCCGTGACCCGCGGCGGCGGGGTGGACAGGTGGGCGTGGACCAGCGCCGGCACGCCCTCGACCGGGAACGGCCGCCGGCCGGTGAGGGCCTCGTGGAGCACGCAGGCCAGGGAGTAGACGTCGGCCCGCCCGTCGACCTCGGCGCCACCGTGCAGACGCTCCGGCGCCATGTAGTCGAACGTCCCGACGGCGGCCCCGTCGGCGGTCAGCGGTCGGGCGTCCGAGCCGCCGACCTGTGCGATCCCGAAGTCGACGAGGTAGACGAAGTCCTGCGAGGTGAGCAGGAGGTTGGACGGTTTGACGTCGCGGTGCACCAGCCGGCGGGCGTGTGCGGCGTCGAGGGCCTGCGCGGCCTGCGCGACGATCGAGACCGCGCGCACCGGCGGGAGCGGGCCCTCCCGTGCGATCAACTCAGCGAGGTCCAGGCCCTCGACCAGGCGCATGTCGATGTAGAGCCGGCCCTCGATCTCGCCGTAGCGGTGGATCGGGAGGACGTGCGGGTCGTTGAGCTGGGCGGCGGCGTAGGACTCCCGCTTGAACCGCTCGACGAACCCCTCGTCTGTCGCCATCGCGGCGGGGAGCAACTTGAGCGCCACCACCCGGGCCTGTTCCCGGTCGTAGGCCCGGTGGACCTCGCCCATCCCGCCCCGGCCGAGGAGCCCCTGCAGCTCGTACGGACCGAACGCCGTCACCGCGGGTCCCCAGTCGTGCACCGGATGGCCGTCCCCGGCCGAGGTCGTGCCATCGGTGTCCCCCTCGCGACTGGTGTCCGCGCACCGACGCCGACCCTAGGCACCGGAGGGGCCCCTGCCCACCCTCCTGTGGCTCGTCCGGTGGAGCGGCGTATTCCCATCGGGTGGTGGGCCGGCGACCGTGGGTGGTCCCGGACGCCCGGCGCCCAGCCGGAACTGTCGGTGGCCGTCCCTAGCGTCCTGCGCGGACCGACCGGGGCCATGGAGGGCCCCTGCGACGAGGCGTCGGCCCGGCAGAGGAGTGGACCATGTTCATCGACTGCGACACGTGCACCGCCCGGGGCACGGGGTGCACCGACTGCGTCGTCACCGTCCTGCTGGGCGCTCCGCCCGGTTGGGAGAGCGCCGACCCGACCGTGGTGCCGATGACCGGCCGGCGGGACCTCGCGGGAGCGGCGGCCGCCGAGGACGTCGTGGTGCCCCGGCCCGGAGTGGTCGTGGAGTTCGACGACGTCGAGCGGCGGGCGGTGCGGGCGCTGGCGGAGGGTGGGCTGGTGCCGCCGCTGCGCCACCAGCCGGCTCCGGGTGGGCCGGCGCGGCATCGGCGGCGCACCGGGTGAGGCCGGCCTCGGCGGCCGTGGGCACGGATGGTCGACCATCGTGGTGACCCTGCGTGGCCGACGGCGTGGCGAACGCCGATCGTGTGGCTGTTCCCACAGTCCACACAGGACCCATTTGTCACAACTTCATCACGCCCGTACGGTGAGCCGGTCCGATCGGGCGGTCGTCACCGGAGAGAGGTGACCCCGGGCGGACACCGCCGAATCGCCCGACGCGCCCGTGTGGCACCGAGGGCGAACCGGGGACCCACCGCAGTACTGGGGTGAGTTCTCGCGTGCGCCGGTCCGTCGGTGCGCAGAGATAGGGCACTTCTTCCCAGCCCGAACCCGTCAGCTAACTCGGTAGGCGGTTGCTGAGGAAGAAACGGAGAGCCGCCGACCGTGGCGACGCCTCGCCCTGCCCTGGGGCATGCAACCGATCAGTCCCACCCCGACCTCCCGGTCCTGTTCCGCCGCCCCCGCCTGGCCCGCCGACTCGGTCGCAGACTGGTCCTGGGCGCCACCGCCTCCCTTGCCCTGACGCTCCTGCCGGGGACTGCCGCCGCGGACCCGCAGCAGGCCGGCAGCGCCGCGCAGGCCGCCCAGCTGGTCACCGAGGCCGGCCGCGAGCTCGAGGCCGTGACCGAGCAGGTGAACGAGGCCCGCGAGGTGCTCGCGCAGCAGCAGGCCGCCGCGGACAGCGCCCGCCAGGCCGCCGCGGACGCCCAGCAGCGGCTCGACGCCCTCGACGGCCAGATCCGGCAGGTGGCCCGCACCGCCTACACAGGTGACGGGATGACGCAGCTGGACCTGCTCATGAGCAGCGGGTCGGCCGAGGACCTCGTCTCCCAGCTGGCCACGCTCGAGGTGATCGCCGGCCACACCACCGACGTCCTCGCCGAGGTCGCCGAGACCGCGGCCGGTGCCGACCGGGCCCGGCAGGACGCCGACGCCGCGGCAGCTCAGGCGCAGGCCACTCTCGACGACGTCACCGCCCGGCAGGGCCAGCTGGAGTCCGACATCGCCGACTACCAGGCGCAGTACGACGCGCTCTCGGCGCAGCAGCAGCAGGAGGTGGTCACCTCGCACGTCGGGCAGCCCGTGGCCACGCCGGCGCCGGCCGCCGCCTCCAGCGGTGCCGCGCAGGCCGCCGTCAACACGGCGCTCGCCCAGGTCGGTGACCCCTACGTGTGGGGCGCCGGCGGGCCGAACTCCTTCGACTGCTCGGGGCTCACCCAGTACGCCTACGCCGCGGCCGGTATCAGCCTCCCGCACTCCAGCCGCATCCAGTCCACGATGGGCACCGCGGTGTCCCGCGCCGACCTGCAGCCGGGCGACCTGATCTTCTACTACAGCCCGGTCAGCCACGTGTCGATGTACATCGGCAATGGCCAGATGGTGCACGCCTCGACGTCCGGCCAGCCGGTGAAGGTCGTCAGCGTCGACTCGATGGGCGGGATCACCGCCATGCGCCGCATCGCCTGACGACAGCCGCGGGAGCATCGCAGCGAGGAACGAGCGAGGAGCGGACCGGGCGCGGAGTCAGGCCGGGAGGTGCCGCGTGAGAGAGGACCAGCTGCCTCCTAGGATCGGCCGGGTGAGCGCCCGCCGGGCCGCGCTGCTGGCCGCGGGTGTGCTGGGCGCGGCCTTCGTGGTCGTCGTCGCCGTCGGCACGCCGTGGAACCTGCTGCCCGATCCGCCGGGTGGGGCCACCCCGATCCGCCCGGGCGCCGGACTGCCCCCCGGCGTGGCCGAGCGGGCGGAGTCCTTCGCCGCCGCGATCCGCCCGGCGTCGCTCGCCTCGCTCGTGCTCGGCCTGGTGGCCGCCGCGGTGCTGGCCCTGACCCCGCTCGGGCGGTGGCTGGTCCGGTCCGCGGCCCGGCCGCTCGGCGGCGGGTGGGTGTGGCAGGTGCTGCTCGGCACGGTGGCGCTGGTGTTGGCCGGCCGGCTGATCACACTGCCGCTGTCGGCCTACGGGGAGGTGGTCCGCCACCGGTTCGGACTGTCGACGCGCAGCTGGCCGCTGTGGCTGCGGGACGTCGCGGTCTCCACCGCCATCGACGCCGTGCTCACCGCCCTGGCCCTGCTCGCCGTGGTGTGGCTGGCCCGGCGGGCGCCGCGGACGTGGTGGGGCTGGGCCGCGGGGGCCGCGGCCGCGATGGTGGTCGCCGGCTCCTTCCTGTACCCGGTGGTCATCGAGCCGGCGTTCAACCGCTTCGACCCGCTCCCGGCGGGGCAGCTGCGCACCGACCTGCTGGAGCTGGCCGAGGAGAACGGCACGCCCGTCGAGGACGTCCTCGTGGCCGACGCCTCGCGGCGGACGACGGCGCTCAACGCCTACGTCTCGGGCTTCGGGTCGACCCGGCGCATCGTGCTGTACGACACGACGCTGGCCCAGTTGCCCGACGCCGAGATCGAGTCGATCGCTGCCCACGAGCTCGGCCACGTCGCCAGCGACGACGTCCTCACCGGGACGCTGGAGGGGGCGCTGGGAGCCGCGGCGGCGGTGGCCCTGCTGGGGTGGCTGCTGTCGTGGACGCCGCTGCTGCGGCGGGCCGGCGCCGACTCCGCCGGCGATCCCCGGGTCGTGCCGCTCGTGCTGTTCCTGGCCGCCGTGGGCACGGTGGTGGCCATGCCCGTGCAGAACCTGGTCTCCCGGCACGTGGAGGGGCGCGCCGACCTGCACGCCCTCGACCTCACCGGGGACGCCGAGGCGTTCGTGGCCATGCAGAACCGGCTGGCCACCGCGAACCTCTCCGACCCGGACCCGCCGGCGGCCTGGCACTGGTTCTTCGGCTCGCACCCGACCGGGCCGCAGCGGGTGGCGTTCGCGGAGGACTGGCAGCGGCTGCAGGAGGCCGGGTGAGGACGCTCGTCGTCACCAACGACTTCCCGCCGCGCCAGGGCGGCATCCAGACCTTCGTCGCGGCGCTCCTGGCCCGCCGCCCACCGGACTCCCTCGTCGTCCTCGCCTCCCGCTCGCCGGGCTGGGAGGAGTACGACGCCGCGCTGCCGTACCCGGTGGTGCGCCGGCCGACCGGCATGCTGCTGCCCACACCCGCCACGGCGCGGGCCGCGACCGACCTCGCCCGGCGTCACGGCTGCGACACCGCCTTCTTCGGAGCGGCCGCACCCCTCGGCCTGCTCGCGCCGGCGTTGCGGGCGGCCGGGGTCGGTCACCTGGTCGGGGCGACCCACGGCCACGAGACCGGGTGGGTCGCGCTGCCGGGGGCGCGGCAGCTCATGCGGCGCATCGCCGGAGGCCTCGACGTCCTGACCCACATCAGCGAGTACACCCGCCAACGGCTGGCGCCCGCACTGGGCGGGGCGACGCGCCTGGCGCAGCTGTCGCCGGGGGTGGACGTCGAGCTGTTCACGCCGGACGCCGACGGGACGGCGGTGCGCCGGCGGTACGGGCTCGGGGACGCGCCGGTGGTGGTGTGCGTCTCCCGGCTGGTGCGGCGCAAGGGGCAGGACGTCCTCGTCGCCGGGTGGCCGCGGGTCCTGGCCCGCCACCCCGGTGCCCGCCTGCTGCTGGTCGGCGGCGGCCCGCTGGAGGGCGGCCTGCGCCGCGCCGTGGCGGCCGCGGGGCTCGAGGACTCCGTCGTCCTCACCGGAGCCGTGCGCCCGGAGGAACTGCCCGAGCACTACGCCGCCGGGGACGTCTTCGCGATGCCCTGCCGCACCCGCCGCGGCGGGCTGGACGTCGAGGGGCTGGGCATGGTCTACCTCGAGGCGGCCGCCAGCGGCCGGCCGGTGGTCGCCGGCACCTCCGGTGGCGCACCCGAGACGGTGCGGGAGGGCGTGACCGGGCACGTCGTCGCCGATCCCCGGTCGCCGGACGGCGTCGCGGCGACGGTCAACCACCTGCTCGACGACCCGGACCGGGCGCGGGCCATGGGTGCGGCCGGTCGCGCGTGGGTCGAGCAGCGGTGGTCGTGGTCGTCGATCGCGGCCACCTTCGCCACCCTGCTGGACCCCGCACAGCGCTGAGCCCCGCCCCGCACACGGAGCGGGACGGGGCTCGGCGGGTCAGCGGCCCTGCTGCAGGGTCCCGCCCCGAGCCTGTGAGGGGTGGGGGGCAGCGGGGTCCTTCTGGTAGATGGCCTCGACCTCGGCGTCGAACTCCTTCATCACCACGGCCCGCTTGAGCTTGAGGCTCGGGGTGAGCATCCCGTTCGCCTCGGTGAAGTCGGTGGCCAGGACCCGGAACCTCTTGATCGACTCCGCCTTGGACACCGCCTTGTTCGCCTCGGTGACCGCCGACTCGATCTCGGCCAGGACGTCGGAGTCCTCGGTCAGCTCGCCCACCGACGTGCCGGCCGGCTTGCCCTTGGACTCCAGCCAGGCCGGGAGGGCCTCCTCGTCGAGGGTGATCAGCGCGCCGATGAACGGGCGCTGGTCGCCGACGACGATGCACTGGCTGATCAGCCGGTGGGCGCGCAGCCTGTCCTCCAGGACCGCCGGGGCGACGTTCTTGCCGCCCGCGGTCACCAGGATCTCCTTCTTGCGCCCGGTGATCCGGATGAAGCCGTCGCTGTCGATGTCCCCCAGGTCGCCGGTGCGGAACCAGCCGTCGGGGTCGATGGCCTCGGCGGTGGCCTGCTCGTTCTTCCAGTAACCGGGCATCACGATCCCACCGCGGATGAGGATCTCCCCGTCGTCGGCGATCGCGGCCTGGACACCGGGCAGCGGCCGGCCGACGGTGCCCATCCGGAAGGCGGCGTCGTGGTTCACCGCGGCCGCCGCGGTGGTCTCGGTCAGCCCGTAGCCCTCGTAGACGGTGACGCCGAGGCCGCGGAAGAAGTGGCCGAGCCGCTCACCGAGCGGGGCGCCGCCGGAGATCGCGCCCTGGCAGCGCCCTCCGAGAGCGGCCCGCAGCTTGCCGTAGACGAGCTTGTCGAACAGCGCGTGCTGGGCCCGCAGCAGCAGCCCGGGGCCGCCGGTGTCCTGCGCGCGGGACCAGTCGATGGCCACCTGCGCCGCCCGGTCGAAGATCTTCCCCTTGCCGTCGCCCTCGGCCTTGGCCTTCGCCTGGTTGTAGACCTTCTCGAACACCCGGGGGACGGCGAGGACGAACGTCGGCTGGAAGGCGCCGAGGTCCGCCACGAGGTTGGACACGTCGGCGGTGTGGCCGATGACGGTGCGGGTCTTGACCGCGCCGACCTCCAGCACCCGCGCGAGCACGTGCGCCAGCGGGATGAACAGCAGCAGCGACCCGTCCTCGTTGAGGAACCGGTCCAGCAGGGTCATCCCGTTGCCGATCTCGAACAGGAAGTTGGCGTGGGTGAGCTCGCACCCCTTGGGCCGCCCGGTGGTGCCGCTGGTGTAGATGATCGTGGCCGGGCTCGAGGAGTGGAGCGTGGCGCGGCGGGCCTGCAGCTCGCTGTCCGGGACGTCGGCCCCGGCGGCGGTCAGCGTGCCCAGGGCGTCGTCGTCGATGACCCACACCGGGCCCAGCTCCGGCGCCTGGTCGCGGACGGAGTCGACCGCCTCGGCGTGCTCGGGGCGCTCGACGACGGCGGCGCGGGCACCGGAGTCGGACAGGATCCACGCCACCTGGTCGGGGCTGGAGGTCTCGTAGACGGGGACGACGACACCGCCGGCGGCCCAGATGGCGAAGTCCAGGACGGTCCACTCGTAGCGGGTCTTGGCCTGCAGGGCGACCCGGTCGCCGGCCTGGACGCCGGAGGCGATCAGCCCCTTGGCGACGCCGTCCACCTGGGCGCCGAACTCCCGCCAGGTGACGTCCTCCCACCGGCCGTCGCGGCGGACCCGGAGGCCGACGTCGTCGCCGTGCGCGGTCACGTTGGTGGTGAGCAGGTCGGGCAGGGCCTCGTCGGCCCGCACCTCGGTCGTCGCCGGGACGCTGAACTCGCGCACGCCTGGTCCTCTCCTCCCCGCCCGACCACGGCACCGTCGCCTGCGGCCCCGGACCGGGACGGCCCAAATCTAGCCGCTGGGGGCTACCGGTGAGTAGCAGGCGCACGTGCCACGACCGGGCGACAGAACGGGGAGCGGTTAGCCTGCTGCCCATGGCCGACCAGTCCACCCAGTCGATCACCGTCGAGGCTCCCGCGGCGGACGTCATGGCGGTCATCGCCGACTTCGAGGCCTACCCCCAGTGGGTCGCCGCGGCCCAGCAGGTCGAGGTCGTCGAGGCCGGCCCCGACGGCCGGGCCCGCCGCGTGCACTTCGTCATCGACGCGGGGATGGTCAAGGACGACTACGTCCTGGAGTACGACTGGGACGGCGACCGCCGGGTCTCCTGGCACCTCGTGCAGGGCCAGATGCAGAAGCGCCAGGAGGGCTCCTACACCCTCGACGAGCGCGGCGGCCGCACCGAGGTGACCTACCGGATCACCATCGACACCCACCTCCCGCTGCTGGGGATGTTCAAGCGGAAGGCGGAGAAGGTCATCCTCGACACCGCCCTCAAGGAGCTCAAGAAGCGCGTCGAGGGCTGACCGGCTCCGTGCGCACGCTGCTCCTCACCGGCCCCGGTGGAGCCGGTGCCTCGACCCTCGCGGCGGCCGCCGCGGTCCGGGCCGCGCGCTCCGGCCGCCGCACCCTGCTGCTGACCGCCGCGCCGCCCCCGGGGTGGTCCACGGTCCCCGGCCTGACCGTCGACCCGGTGGCACCCCTCGGCGCCCTCGAGTCGCTCTGGGATGCCTCGCTCACTGCGCTGTCGGCGGCCGTCCCCGGGGTCGCGCTGCCGCCACCGAGCTCCGTCGTCCCGCTGCCCGGCGCCCGGGACCTCGCGCTGCTCGCCCGCCTGGCGCGTGCGGTGGACGACGCCGAGGTCGACCGGGTCGTGGTCGACGCCGGTCCGCTGCCCTCCGGTGCGGCGCTCGTCGGCCTGCCCGGCGTGCTGCGCTGGTGGCTGCACCAGGCGCTGCCGACGCGGCTGCGCATGCTGGGCGCCGTCCGCACCGCCGCGGTCCGGGCCGGTGCCGTCCAGCGCGGGCCGGTCGACGCGGCGCTGGACGCCGTGCCCGCGCTCGAGCAGCTCCTCGGCCGGGTGGACCTCACCGACCCGGCCACCACCGAGGTCCGGCTGGTCGCCCCGCCCCGCCCCGACGCCGTGCCGGTGCTGCGCGCGGCGGTGACCGCCCTGGCGCTGCACGGGCAGCGGCCGACCGCCGTCCACACGCGGGTGCTCCCCGCCGACGGGGCGGGGGAGTGGTGGCGCCGGCGCGGCGCCGAGCAGGAGGCCGTCCTCGCCGCGCTCGCCGAGCTGGCCCCCGTGCGGCGCGTCGAGGAGTCCCCGGAGGCACCGGAGGACGTCGTCGCGCTCGCCGCGCTCCTCCCCGACGGGGACGACGACGCCGTCCCCGCGGCTCCCTTCCTCCCCGTGTCCGAGCGCGTCGACGGCGGCCGACGGCTGGTGCTCGCCCTGCCCTTCGCCGAGCGCGAGGGCCTGGAACTGACCCGCTGGCAGGATGACCTCGTGGTCACCGTCGCCGGGGCCCGCCGGTCGATCCGGCTCGACGCGCTCCTGCGCCGGTGCCTGGTGACCGCCGGGCAGCTCGCCGACGCCGGCACCGCGCGGGCCCGGCTCGAGGTCACCTTCACACCCGATCCACAGCAGTGGCCGGCCGACCTGCTGGCCGCCGAGGGGAGCAGCACATGACCGACGAACCCGACTGGGTCGAGCAGGCCCGCCGGCTGGTCGCCGGCCTGGGCCAGACCCTCGGCGAGGCCGCGCGGAGCGGCGCCCGCACCACCGGGGCGGAGCCCGGCCACCCGGCCGACTGCCGCTGGTGCCCGGTCTGCCAGGTCGCCGCGGTCGTGCGGGGTGAGCGGCCCGAGGTGACCGCCGCCCTCGCCGACGTGCTCGGTGCCGCGGCCACGGCGCTGCGCTCCTTCGCCGAGCAGTCCCCGGCCACCGCTCCGGCCCACGGCACCGCTCCGGCCGACGGCACCGCTCCGGCCCACGGCACCGCTCCGGCCGACGGCACGGCTCCGGCCCACGGCACCGCTCCGGCCGACGGCACCGCTCCCGCCGACGGCGGGGCTGCGGCCGACGGCACCGCTCCCGCCGACGGCGGGGCTGCGGCCGACGGTGCGGCCGTGCCGGAGCCGGCGGTGCCCGTGCAGCGCATCGAGATCGCCTGAGTGGCCGCCATCCCGCGCTCCCCGCAGCCGGACGCCGCCGACCTCCCGGCGCTCGGCATCGACATCGGCGGGACCAAGGTCGCCGGCGGCGTCGTCGCCCCGGACGGGACCCTGCTCGCCACCGCCCGCCGGGCCACCCCCGGATTCTCGGTCAGCGAGACGGAGGACGCGATCGCCGCCGTCGTCGACGACCTCGCGCGCGTGCACGGCGGTCCGCTGGTGGGCGTGGGCGTCGGCGCGGCCGGCTGGTTCGACCGCACCGGCGACACCGTCCTGTTCAGCCCGCACCTGGCCTGGCGGAACTCGACCCTGCGCAAGGACCTCGCGACGCGGCTGCAACGGCCGATGTGGGTGGGCAACGACGCCGACGCCGCCGCCTGGGCCGAGTACCGCTACGGCGCGGCCACCGGCGCCGACCTCGCGTTGATGATCACGCTCGGCACCGGCATCGGCGGCGGCATCGTCATGGACGGCCGGCTGCAGCGCGGGTCGCACGGCGTGGCGGGGGAGTGGGGGCACATGCGCGTCGTCCCCGACGGGCGGCTGTGCGCGTGCGGCAACCGCGGCTGCTGGGAGCAGTACGCCAGCGGCACCGCGCTCGGGCAGACCGCCCGCGAGGTGGCCCGCAGCTCCCCGGCGGCCGCGGCGCTGCTGCTGGAGCGGGTCGGCGGGGAGGCCGACCGGCTCACCGGGGAGGACGTCGCGCGGGCCGCGGCCGAGGGCGATCCGCTGGCCCTGGAGCTGCTGGCCGAGGTCGGCTCCTGGCTCGGGCAGGGGATCGCCGACCTCGCCGCAGTCCTGGACCCCGAGGTGGTCGTCATCGGCGGGGGCGTCAGCGTGCTCGGCGAGATGGTGCTGCGCCCGGCGCGGGAACGGCTGCAACGGGCGCTGCCCGGCCGTGGCTTCCGGCCCGGCCCCCGCGTGGTGGCCGCCCGGCTCGGCCCGCAGGCGGGCCTGGTCGGCGCCGCGGACCTGGTGCGCCGCGCCGCCTCGGAGGGCGCGGGGTGAACGCAGTGGATCCATGCGGGTCACGCCGACGGATCCACTCCCTCACGTCAGTTCGCGGGCGAGCTGCTCGAGGAACAGGCCGATGTCGGTGACGATGCCCATCGCCTGGGCGCTGCCGCGGTCGGCCAGCTTCGTGACCGTCGCCGGGTTGATGTCCACGCAGACCAGCGGCACCGACGCCGGCAGGATGTTCCCGGTCGCGATCGCGTGCAGCATCGTCGCCACCATGATCGCGAACCCGACGTCCGGCAGCTCGGCGCGCATCGCCCGCTGACCCTCGATGACGTCGGTGTACACGTCGGGCAGGGGCCCGTCGTCGCGCACCGAGCCCACCAGCACGAACGGCTTGCCGGCGCGGACCATCGCGTGCATGACCCCGCCGGTCAGGACGCCGGACCCGACGGCCGCCGCGATGGAACCCGCCCGCCGGATCGTGTTGATCGCCCGGATGTGGTGCTCGTGGCCGTGCGGCACTCCCGACCCCTTGGCGAGGTCGACGCCCAGCGACGTGCCGTACAGCGCCGACTCGATGTCGTGGGTGGCCAGCGCGTTCCCGGCGAAGAGGACGTCGACGTAGCCGGCGTCGACCAGCCGGACCATCGCCGGGGCCGCCCCGGTGTGGACGACGGCCGGCCCGCCGACCCACAGCACCTTCTTCCCGGCGGCCTTGACCTCCCGCATCCGCTCGGCGATCTGCCGCACCAGCAGTCCCTGCGGCTTCTCGCTGGAAGCCACCGACGACATGAACCCGAAGGCCTCCTCCTCGCCGCGGGGGACCGACGGCGGCATCTCCACCCGCACGCCGTGCGCACCGCACACCACCGCCTGGCCGGCCCGCACGTCGCTCACCGGCACCGTGTGGACGACGACGCGCCCGCCCTGCTCGGTGACCACCAGGCCGCAGTCCATCTCGGCGCGGTCGACCGGCAGCCACTCCCGGTCCAGGCGCACGAACGTGTCGAGGTTGGTCGTGGAGTAGAAGTCGTCGGGGAAGACGCCGTCGGCCGGTGCCGGGCGGGTGGTCGCCGTCCCCGGGTCGACGGCGTTGGCCCCGTGGGTCTGCAGGCGCATGACGATCCGGTCGAGCAGTTCGGCGTCCCCGGCGCTGACCCGCACCGTCGCGCGCGACTCGTCCTCGTGCTGCCGACCGAGGGCGAGGTCCTCGATGCGGTAGTCGCCGCCGTACTCGAGGACGTCGTCGAGCACGCGGGCGAGGACGCCGGTGTCCATGAGGTGGCCGACCAGCGTGACGGTGGTCGAGTGCAGCGCGGCGTCCACACGCCGGAGGCTATGGGATCCGTGACGCCCGGTGGCCCCTGCTGGGTCCCGCAGCGAGCGTCCGATGGATGGGGCGTCCTCGCTCAGACCACGGCGCCGTCGTCGCCGTCCTCGGTCGACCGCTCGCGCATCCGCGACACGAGCATCGCGACCCCGCCGACCACCGCGGCGACGCCGAGCACCAGGCCGACGTCCGGGGACAGCCGCAGCACCCGCGGCGCCACCACCAGCACCGCCCCGACGGCGATCAGCAGCACCGCGTACAGCGAGGCGGGCGCGGGGGCCGGCACCGGCGGGGGCGGCGGCGGCTCGTAGTGCTCCTCCGGCCGGTCCAGCACCTCCGGCTCGGCCGGCAGCGGAGGAGGGGCGTCGGAGGGCTCGTCCGCCACGGCGGTGCGGCCGTTCTCGGCCTCGAACGCGGCCACGATCCGGGCCCACTCGGCGTCCTCGTCGACGTCCGGACGCGGCGCGCGCGGAGCCCGCGTCCGCTCGGGGACGTGCTCGTCGACGTGCTGCTCGACCAGCGCCCGGCCCTCGCCGCTGCGCGCGCGGTCGACGAACAGGCGGTCGGTCGGCGGGCTCGGCAGGGACACCGTCCGCGTGTAGGGCTCGACGTCGGCCGAGGGCTCCAGGTAGGCGGCGATGCCGGCGTCGCGCAGCACGTCGAGCAGGTGCTCACCGACGCGGGGGTCGACGTCGCGCAGCGGGGACCACAGGGCGGCGTCCAGCCCGTTGTCCCGGCGGCCGCGGCCGCGTCGGGGGCCGCTCACGAGTGCTCCTCGCCGGCACTGGTCGCCCGCGTTCGCGCAGCTGCCGCCTCCATGCACGGACGCGCGAGCTCGCCCGTCGTCTTCCTCTCGACGGCCGGCACGCGGGCGCGGATCCAGTCCACCGAGTCGGCGAAGATGCGTGGGGCGTCGTTGTCGAGCGTGGCGACGTGGTAGCTGTCCTCGAGCAGCACCTCAGCGGTGTCGGCGCTCGAGACGTCGGCCAGCAGCACCCGCACCGAGGCGGGCTCGACGACGTGGTCGGTGACGCTGCGGAACACCAGCAGGGGAGCGGTCACGCGGGCGAGGTCCGCCCGGGTGGCCGTCCACAGCCGGCGCAGACCGAGCACCGCACGGGTCGGCAGCCTGGGGTAGGCCAGCTCGGTGACCCCCGCCTTCTTGACGTCGTTGCCGATCGGTGTCCAGCTGGGGGTGAGCCGGGCGAGCAGCGGCAGCAGCTTGGCGTCCAGTCGCTGGGTGAGCAGCGAGGGGTTGACCAGCACCAGGCCGGCGACGTCGTCCGGCCGCAGCTCGGCCAGCCGGATCGCCAGGGTGCCGCCCATCGACAGGCCCGCGACGACGACGCGGTCGCACTCGGCGGCCAGCTCGTCGAAGGCGCTGGAGACGGCGTCCACCCAGTCCCGCTCAGTGGTCAGGTTGCAGTCCTGCCAGCGGGTGCCGTGGCCCGGCAGCAGCGGCGCCCGGACGGCGAAACCCGCCGCGGCCAGGTGCTCACCCCACGGCCGCATGCTGAACGGCGAGCCGGTGAACCCGTGCAGCAGCAGGACGCCGGTGCCGCCACCGTCGGTGCCGCCGGGGAACGCGAACGGCTCGGCGCCGGGCAGCAGACCTGGTGGAGGTGCCTCGTCAGTGGGCACGGTGGTCCTCCTCGGCGTCGGCGGTGGTGCCGACCGGCAAGCGCGGGCTGGGACCGGCGGTGCGGACCTCACGTTGTCCATCGACCGCCGGGCTCCTTAGTCTGGCAGCCCCCGAGGGAGGCGTGTTGTTCTACTGGTTCCTCAAGTTCGTGGCGGTCGGCCCCGTCGTCAAGGTCCTGTTCCGGCCCCGGGCCGAGGGCGTGGACAGCGTCCCCCGCACGGGTGCGGCGATCCTCGCCAGCAACCACCTGTCCGCGGCGGACTGGGTGTTCATGCCGCTCTCGCTGCGCCGCCGCGTGACGTTCCTCGCCAAGGCGGAGTACTTCACCGGCGCGGGCGTCAAGGGCTTCCTGCAGCGGGCGTTCTTCTCCGGCGCCGGGCAGGTGCCGATCGACCGCAGCAGCGCGTCCGCCGCCGAGAACGCGATCCGGACCGGCCTGCGGATCCTCCGCGACGGCAAGCTGCTGGGCATCTACCCCGAGGGCACCCGCTCGCCGGACGGCCGGCTGTTCCGGGGCAAGACCGGGGTGGCGCGGATGGCGCTGGAGACCGGCGTCCCCGTCGTCCCCGTCGCGATGGTCTACCGGCCGCGCCGGCTGCCGCTGGTGGGGGACAAGCTGCCCAAGGTGTGCGTCCGTTTCGGGGAGCCGCTGGACTTCAGCCGCTACGAGGGGCTGGCCGGTGACCGCTTCGTGGAGCGGTCGATCACCGACGAGATCATGTACGAGATCATGACGCTGTCGGCGCAGGAGTACGTCGACGTCTACGGCGCGAAGGTCAAGAAGTCGATGGACGCCACGGGTGCGAGCGCGTCGGAGGTCATCCGCGGGATGCAGCCCCCGACCGACGAGGCCGCCGACCGCGCCCCGGACACCCTGGCCGGCTGACGGCCCCTCGCCCTGGACGGGGCCGGGGGTCCGTCCTCAGGGGCGCCACTCCGGGCGGTAGTGCGGGTGGTCGGCGTAGGTCTGCCCGATCAGCCGCAGCGCGTTGTCCATGGTGTCGCCGCGCCTGCCCTGCCGCTCCAGGTCGCGGAAGTACTCCACCAGCTGCCGCTTGGCCGCGGCGTCCCGCAGCACGTGGGCGACCAGGGCCCGGTTGCCCGGCGCGGGGCTGAGCTGGACGAAGCGGGCGGCCTCCTCGTCCTCGTCGAAGCGGGCCAGCAGGAACTCGACGAGGTCACCGTCCCGCAGGGGCAGGTCCGCGTGGCGTCCGGTCGCCGGCATCGTCAGCGCGCCCAGCCGCCGGCGCGGGTGAGGCCGGCCCGCCAGCGGTCGTGCCGGCCGTCGTCCCGGCGTCCCGGCACCGGCTCGAACCGGCGGTCCAGCGACCAGGTCGCGGCCAGCTCGTCGGTGGTCGACCACACCCCCGTGCCCAGCCCGGCGAGGAACGCCGCGCCCAGCGCCGTCGTCTCGGTGACCACCGGCCGGCGCACCGGTACGCCGAGCTGGTCGGCCTGCAGCTGCAGCAGGAGGTCGTTGGCGCTGGCGCCGCCGTCGGCGGACAGCTCCGGCACCTCCAGCCCCGCCTCGTCGACCATGACGTCGACGACGTCGCGCACCTCGAAGGCGATCGCCTCGAGCGTGGCCCGGGCCAGGTGCGCGCGGGTGGTGCCCCGCGTCAGGCCGACGATCGCGCCCCGGGCGTGCGGGTCCCAGTGCGGGGCGCCCATGCCGGTCAGCGCGGGGACGAAGACGACGTCGCCGGAGTCGGGCACCGTGCGCGCCAGCCCCTCGATCTCGGCGGCGGAGTCGATCAGGCCCAGCCCGTCGCGCAGCCACTGCACCGCCGCGCCGGTCACGAAGATGGACCCCTCCAGCGCGTAGACCAGCCCGTCGCCGAGGTCCCAGGCCACGGTGGTGAGCAGCCCGGCACCCGAGCGGACCGGCGTGGCCCCGGTGTTGGTCAGCACGAACGAGCCGGTGCCGTAGGTGCACTTGCTCGTGCCGGGGGAGTAGCAGGCCTGGCCGAACAGCGCGGCCTGCTGGTCGCCGGCGATGCCCGCGACCGGCAACCGCAGCCCGAGGAAGGCGTCGGGGTTGGTCGTGCCGACGACGCCGGAACTGGGCACCACCTCCGGCAGGGCCGACCGCGGGACGTCGAACAGCGCGCACAGCTCCTCGGACCACCCACCCGCCTCGAGGTCGTAGAGCAGCGTGCGGCAGGCGTTGCTCGGATCGGTGACGTACACCGCCCCGCCGGTCAGCCGGGAGACGACGAACGAGTCGACCGTGCCCAGGGCCAGCCTGCCGTCGCGGACCCCCGCCCACAGGCTGGGCTCCTCGGCGGCCAGCCAGCAGAACGTGGTGCCGGTGAAGTAGGGGTCCAGTCGCAGCCCGGTCAGCTCGGCGACCCGGTCCTCGTGTCCCGCCTCGCGCAGCCGGTCGCAGATGCCGGTCGTGCGCCGGTCCTGCCAGACGATCGCCGGCCGGGGCGCCCGGCCGGTGCGCCGGTCCCACACGACCGCGGTCTCCCGCTGGTCGGTGATCCCCACGCAGGTGGGCTGCGCGTCGGTGCCGGCCAGCGCCTGGCGGCACGCGGCGAGGGTCGCCGTCCAGATGTCCTCGGGCTCGTGCTCGACCCAGCCCGGCCGGGGGAACAGCTGCGCGAACTCGCGGTAGCCGCGGGCGAGGACGGCACCGTCCTCGCCCACGACCAGCGCGGTCACCCCGGTCGTCCCCGCGTCGATCGCCAGCACCGGCATGGGCCCGAACCTAGCCGGTGGTCCCCGCGTCGAGCAGCGCGGCGACGGACACCGACCAGAGCGCTCCGCCTACGGTGGGTGCGTGCGGCGGTTCTTCTACGACACCGAGTTCATCGAGGACGGCACGACGATCGACCTGGTGTCGATCGGGGTCGTCGACGACACCGGGCGGGAGTTCTACGCCGTGAGCACCGAGTTCGACGAGCGCCGGGCCATCCCCTGGGTGCGGCGCAACGTCCTCGACCAGCTGCCCCCGCCGGCCGACCGGGCGTGGCGCAGCCGGCAGCGCATCCGGGACGACCTGCTGGCCTTCCTCACCGGGCCCGGTGAGGAGATCGAGCTCTGGGCCTGGTTCGCCGCCTACGACCACGTGGCGCTGTGCCAGCTGTGGGGTGCGATGCCGGCGTTGCCCCGGCCGATCCCGCGGTTCACCCGTGAGCTGCGCCAGCGCTGGGACGACCTGGGGCAGCCGCCGTTGCCGCCCAAGCCGCCCGGCACCCACGACGCGCTGGTCGACGCCCGCTACAACCTCGCCCGCTGGCAGGCGATGGAGGGCGCACGGCCCCGCTGACGGCCCCCGGCGGTCAGGCGCCCGTGACCGGCGTCGGGGTGAAGGTGACCGGCAGCTCCTTCAGGCCGCGCAGGACGCCACCGGCCGACCACTGCAGCGCGTCCTCGTCCACGGCGAGGGCCAGGTCCGGCAGCCGGGCCAGCAGCTGGGTGAACGCGATCTGCCCCTCGAGCCGGGCCAGCGGCGCGCCGAGGCAGTAGTGGACGCCGTGCCCGAAGGCGAGGTGCCCGGGGCCGGCCGCTCCGACGTCGAGCGAGTCGGGGTCCGGGAAGCGGTCGGGGTCCCGGTCGGCCGCGGCGACGGCGAGCAGCACCACGTCGCCGCGCGGGATGGTCACCCCGCCGATCTCGAGGTCCTCGACGGCGTAGCGGGTCAGCCCGGGGTTGACCGGGCCGTCGAAGCGGAGCAGCTCCTCGACCGCCTGCGGGACCAGGGAGGGGTCGGCGCGCAGCCGGTCGAGCTGGTCGGGCGAGCGCAGCAGCGCCAGCGTCCCGTTGCCGATCAGGTTGACGGTGGTGACGTACCCGGCGACGAGCAGCAGGAAGGTCATCGCGAGGAGCTCCTGCGCGTCCAACCGCTCACCCTCGTCGGTCGCCTCCACCAGGTCGGTCAGCAGGTCGTCCGCGGGCCTGGCGCGCTTGGCCTGGACCAGGTCGGCGAGGTAGCCGTGCATCCGCTCGCGCGCCGCCGTCACGCGCGCCAGGTCCTCCTGCGGGTCGAACGGCTGGTCCAGCACCTCGTCGGTCCAGGCGCGGAAGCGCTCCCGGTCGGCGGCCGGGACGCCGAGGAGCTCGCCGATGACGGTGATCGGCAGCGGGAGGGCGAACTCGCCGACGAGCTCGGCGGTGCCCCGCGGGGTGATCCGGTCCAGCAGCGCGTCGGTGATCTGCTGGACCCGCGGCCGCAGCGCCTCGACCCGGCGGGCGGTGAAGGCCTTCGACACCAGCCGCCGCAGCCGCGTGTGCTCCGGGGGGTCGGTGCCGATCATGCTGCGGCTCAGGAAGTCGCCGCGGAGCAGGCTGCGCAGGGCCACCGCGTGGTGCGGGTCGTTGCTCAGCCGTGGGTCCGACAGCGCCGCGAGCACGTCCTCGTAGCGCGCGACCACCCACACGGGCAGGCGCAGCCTCGGGTCGAGCCGACGGACCGGCCCGCTCTCGCGCAGCGCGGCGAGGACGGGCCAGGGGTCGGCCAGCTCGGCGGCCTCGGCCAGCGGGGTGGCGGGTACGGTCACGGCCGTCTCCCTCCGGTCGTGCGGCTCCCCGTGGACCCGACCAGCCTGGCACCGGACGCGCAGGAGGTCGACGCCCTGCCGCTCGGCTCAGGGCCGCAGGTGCGCCCAGTCCTCCGGGTGGGCGCGCAGGTGCTCGGCCACCGTCCGCGCGGGGTGGCCGGTGAGCGTGGGGACGACGTCGGTCACCGTCGCCAGCTCACCCGCGGCGATCGCCAGGTAGCTGGTCACCCATCCCTCCACCTCCCAGTCGGGGTGCCCGGAGGGACGGCGGGTGGCCCACGCCTCCTCGACGGTCTGCGGGCGGTACTCCCCGGGCAGGCCGGTGACCTCGGCGAGGACGGCGACCGCGTCGTCCACTGAGAGCGCCGCGGGCCCGGTGACGTCGAGCACGGCCCCGTCCAGGGCGGGGGAGTCGTCGAGCAGGACGGCGGCGCCGACGTCGGCGAGGTCGTCGCGGGAGACGAAGGACGCCCGGCCGTCTCCGGCCGGGGCGGCGATCACCGCCCGCCCCTCCTCGAGGGTGGCGAAGAACGGCACGAAGTCGGCGTACATCGCGTGCCGCAGGACCGTGGTGCGCACCCCGGTCGCGGTGAGCGCGTCCTCGGTGGTGGCGTGCTGGCGGGCCAGGGTGAAGACGGCGTCGGGCGCGGCGCCCAGGAAGGACGTGTAGACCACCCGCTGCACCCCGGCGTCGGCGGCGGCGCGGACGGCGGTGAGGTGCTGCTGCACGCGGTCCTCGGCCTCGGCCGCGGAGACGAGGTAGAGGGTGTGCACGCCGTCGAGGGCCGCCGTGAGCCCGGCCCCGTCGGCGTAGCCGCCGGGTGCGGCGACCACCTCGGCGTCCGGCAGCCGCGGCGCCCGGCCGGCGTCGCGCACCACCAGCCGCACCGTGACGTCGTCCCGTCCGGCGAGGCGGGCGGCCACCCGGCCACCGAGCGTGCCGGTGGCCCCGGTGACGGCGATCGTGCGCATCACGAGTGGCCCGGCCCCGGGTGCGGCATCATGACCCGGACCAACCCCCGAGCAGCCAGGACCCTTCCCGCGGAGGACGGACATGCGCATCGGCATCCTGACCGGCGGCGGTGACTGCCCGGGCCTCAACGCGGTCATCCGGGCCGTGGTCCGCAAGAGCGTCACCCAGCACGGCGACGAGGTCGTCGGCTTCCGCGACGGCTGGCGGGGCGTGCTGGAGGCCGACACGGTGCCGATGGACCTCGCCGCCGTCCGCGGGATCCTCCCTCGCGGCGGCACCGTGCTCGGCACCTCGCGGACCAACCCCTACGCGCTGGAGGGTGGCGCCGACCGGGTGATCGCCAACCTCGAGCGGCTGGGCATCGACGCGCTGATCCCGATCGGCGGGGAGGACACCCTCGGGGTGGCCACCAAGCTCGCCGAGGCCGGCCTGACGGTCGTCGGCGTCCCGAAGACGATCGACAACGACCTGGACGCCACGGACTACACGTTCGGCTTCGACACCGCCCTGGGCGTGGCCACCGAGGCCATCGACCGGCTGCACACCACCGGCGACAGCCACCACCGCACGCTCGTGGTGGAGGTCATGGGCCGGCACGCCGGGTGGATCGCGCTGCACGCGGGGATGGCCGGCGGAGCGACCGTCGTGCTCATCCCGGAGCAGCCCTTCGACGTCGACGCCGTCGTCGCGCACTGCCAGCACCGCTTCGACTCCGGTTACTCGCCCATCGTCGTGGTCTCCGAGGGGGCGGTGGCCAAGGACGGCGGCATGGTGCTCGCCGCGGGGGAGAAGGACGCGTTCGGCCACGTGCGGCTCGGCGGCATCGGCACCGCGCTGGCCTCCCTCATCGAGCAGCGCACCGGCCGGGAGGCGCGGGCGGTCGTGCTCGGCCACATCCAGCGCGGCGGCACCCCCTCGCCGTTCGACCGGGTGCTGGCCACCCGGTTCGGGCTGGCCGCCGTCGACGCCGTCCACGACGGCGAGTCCGGGGTGATGGTGGCGCTGCGCGGCACCGACATCGTCCGCGTGCCGCTGACCGCGGCGACCGCCCGGTTGAAGCTGGTGCCGGTGGAGCGGTACGCGGAGGTCGAGGTCTTCTTCGGCTGACGGAGGGCACCGCCGTACCCTCTGTAGGCGTGAGTCTCCCCGATCCCGCCGATGTGGTCCCCGGCCTCGACCGGTGGCGTGAGCTGCCGGCTGCCCAGCAGCCGGAGTGGCCGGACCGTGCAGCGCTGGACGCCGTCCTGTCCACCCTGTCGTCGGTGCCGCCGATCGTCGCCCCCAGCGAGGTCGACGAGCTGCGCACCCGCCTGGCCGAGGTCGCGCAGGGCCGGGCGTTCCTGCTGCAGGGCGGCGACTGCGCGGAGACCTTCGACCTGAACACCGACGCGCACCTGCAGAGCACCACGCGCACGCTGCTGCAGATGGCCGTCGTGCTCACGTACGGCGCCAGCGTGCCGGTGGTCAAGGTGGGGCGGGTCGCCGGTCAGTACGCCAAGCCGCGGTCGTCGAACATCGACGCGCTGGGCCTGCCCTCCTACCGGGGCGACATGGTCAACGCGCTGGAGCCGGTGCTCGAGCAGCGCATCCCCGACCCGTACCGGCTGGTGCGCGCCTACGCCAACTCCGCCGCGGCGATGAACATGATCCGCGCCTACGCGCGCGGCGGCATGGCCGACCTGCACGCCGTCCACGACTGGAACAAGGACTTCGTGGCCAACTCCCCGGCCGGGGTGCGCTACGAGGTCATCGCCCGCGAGATCGACCGGGCGCTGGGGTTCATGAAGGCGTGCGGGGTCGACGACGCCGCACTGCGCGGCGTGGAGCTCTACAACAGCCACGAGGCGCTGATCCTCGACTACGAGCGGGCGCTGCTGCGCGTGCACGACGGCCGGCCCTACGCCTCCTCGGCGCACTTCGTCTGGATCGGTGAGCGCACCCGCCAGCTCGACGGCGCGCACGTGGAGTTCATGTCGCGGATCGCCAACCCGATCGGCGTCAAGATCGGCCCGACGACGACGCCCGAGCAGGCCACCGAGCTGGTCGAGCGGCTGGACCCCGAGGGCATCCCCGGGCGGCTGACCCTCATCAGCCGGATGGGCAACGGCAAGATCCGCGACGTCCTCCCGGCGATCGTCGAGAAGGTCACCGCCAGCGGGCACCAGGTCGTGTGGCAGTGCGACCCGATGCACGGCAACACCCACGAGTCCTCCACCGGGTACAAGACCCGGCACTTCGACCGCATCGTCGACGAGGTGCTCGGCTTCTTCGACGTCCACCGGGCGCTGGGCACCTGGCCCGGCGGCATCCACGTCGAGCTCACCGGTGAGGACGTCACCGAGTGCCTCGGCGGGGCCATGGAGATCAGCGACGAGGACCTCAACAGCCGGTACGAGACGGCCTGCGACCCGCGGCTGAACACCGGGCAGTCGCTGGAGCTGGCGTTCCTGGTCGCCGAGATGCTGCGTGGCTGACCTGATCGACCTGCGCTCCGACACCGTCACGCGGCCGACTCCGGCGATGCGCCGGGCGATGGCCGAGGCGGAGGTCGGCGACGACGTCTACGGCGAGGACCCGTCGATCCGCGCGCTCGAGGAACGGGTCGCCGGCCTCCTGGGCCACGAGGCGGCGCTGTTCGTGCCCTCCGGGACCATGGGCAACCAGATCGGCATGCGCCTGGTCTGCGAGCCCGGCCAGGAGGTGCTCTGCGACGCCGACGCGCACGTGGTCACCTACGAGATGGGTGCCGCGGCGGCGGTGTTCGGCATCTCGACGCGCACGGTGGTGTCGGCCGGGGGCCGGCTGGACGCCGACCAGCTCATCGCCCAGGTGCGGCCGAGGACCGACTGGCACCTGACCGCCACGGCCGCGGTCGCCGTCGAGAACACCCACAACCGCGGCGGCGGGCTGGTGCAGCCGCTGGAGCAGTTGCGGCGGCTGTGGGACTGGTCGCGGGAGGCCGGGGTCGCCGTCCACCTCGACGGGGCCCGGCTGGTCAACGCCTCGGTCGCCACCGGGATCGACCTCGCCACCTACGGGCGGCTGGCCGACACCGCCTCGGTGTGCCTGTCCAAGGGCCTGGGTGCGCCGGTGGGCTCGGTGCTGGTCGCCTCGGCCGAGCGGATCGCGGCCGGCCGGCTGTGGCGCAAGCGCCTCGGCGGGGGCATGCGGCAGGCCGGCGTCCTCGCCGCGGCCGGGGTGTACGCCCTGGACCACCACCTGGCCCGGCTGGCCGAGGACCACGAGCACGCGCGGCTGCTGGCCAAGCGGCTCGGCGTCGACCCGGCCACCGTCGAGACCAACATCGTCGTGCTGGACGACGTCGCGGCGCCGGTCGTCGCCGAGGCCGCCAAGGCCCAGGGGGTGCTGGTCTCCCAGGTCGGTCCACGCCGGATCCGGCTGGTCACCCACCTCGACGTCGACCGGGCGGGCATCGAGCGGGCGGCCGACGTCCTGAGCGGGGTCCTCGGCCGGTGACGCGAGCGGGCCCGCACCCCGGCGGGGTGCGGGCCTCGTGTCGGGTGGGGCCTACTCGGCGTGGTCGCCGGGCGTCGGGTGCTCGATCTGGCCGGCCAGGTACAGCTGCTCGCCCAGGGTGTCGAGCAGGTGCAGCTGGGTCTCGAGGTAGTCGATGTGGTGTTCCTCGTCGGCGAGGATCTCCTCGAACAGGTTCTTGCTGACGCGGTCGCCGACCGACTCGCAGTACGGGATCGCCTCACGCAGCCGCGCCAGGACCTCGACCTCGACGGCCATGTCGGACTCGAACTGCTCGCGGACGGTCTGCCCGATCCGCAGCGGCAGCAGCTTCTGGTAGTTCGGCAGGCCCTCGAGGAAGAGGATGCGGTCGGTCAGCCGCTCCGCGTGGGTCATCTCCTCGATCGACTCGTCGCGGGTGTGCTTGGCGAGCTTGTTGTAGCCCCAGTTGGCCTGCATCTTGGCGTGCAGGAAGTACTGGTTGATGGCCGTGAGCTCGCTGGTCAGCTGCTCGTTCAGGTACTCGATGACCCGTGCGTCACCCTGCATGGCGCTCCTCCTCGGCTCGACTGCGGCCGAGGTTAGTGGCCCGCTGGGACCCCGGCCGAACTCAGGTCGACCTCAGCATGGGCAGCCTGCCCTCAGGCGACGGTCTCGCGGAGCTCCAGGCCGTGCAGCGGATCGGCGGCGCGCAGCCGATCGCAGATGC
The DNA here is from genome assembly GCF_900215145.1 of Geodermatophilus sabuli. Classification (GTDB taxonomy): domain Bacteria; phylum Actinomycetota; class Actinomycetes; order Mycobacteriales; family Geodermatophilaceae; genus Geodermatophilus; species Geodermatophilus sabuli. Next base: position 835,411 of record NZ_OBDO01000001.1, read on the forward strand.
GGTCCAGGCAGTTGCCGCAACCGGTGCCCGCGCCGCAGGCGTCGCCGACCTCCTCCTCGGTGCGCGCGCCGTCGTCGATCACGTCGACCAGCTGGGACTCGCTGACGGCGAAGCAGATGCAGACGTACACGCGCGGCACTCCCGGGGCAGGGGAAGGAAAGGCACGCCTAACTTAGCCCAGCCTCTCCAGTGTGCCAAGGGTCACTGTGCCCAGACCCGGGTGCCTGGAGTGTGCGGCCTGACCGAGTCATTGGTCCCGGGACGGCTCAGCTCGCCAGGCGGACGGCGCCCGGCTGCGGTGTGGTCCGGAGGGCCGCGAGGTCGTTGAGCAGGGCGATATCGGCGGCGTGACCGGCCCAGGCGACACCGTCCCGCTCCGACGGGGTCTCCACGACGACGGGGACGCCGGCCATCGACGGGTGCGCCAGCAGCTCGGCGAACGGACCGGTGCCGTACGCGCCACTGCCGATGGTGCCGGCGCCGATGGTGGTGTGCCGGTCGCGGCGGGAGCCGCACTCGTCCAGGGAGTCGTTGGCGTGCACCAGCCCCAGCCGGCCCGGGCCCACGGTGGCCTCCAGGGCGTCGAGCGTGGCGGTCATCCCGCCGGGGGTGGCGAGGTCGTGGCCGGCCGCCCAGGCGTGGCAGGTGTCGAAGCAGACGCCGACCAGCGGGTGGTGCTCCAGCGCCGCCAGGTACGGGCCGAGGTCCTCGACGGTGGCGGCGAGCGACTTGCCCCCGCCGGCGGTCGGCTCGACCAGCAGGTGCGGCCCGTCGTCGGGGGCGGCCTCCAGGACCGGCAGCAGCCGCTCGTGCAGCTGGCGCAGGGCGTCCTCGTAGCGGTCCTCGCCGACGGCGGAGCCCGCGTGGACGACGACGCCATGGCAGCCGAGCTCGGCACCGCGGGCCAGGTTGTGCGCGATCGAGGCGATCGACTGCTCGACGGTGGCCTCGGTCGGGGAGCCGACGTTCACCAGGAACGGCGTGTGGATGAACGAGGGCACCCCGCGCTCGGCGCAGCCCTCGGCGAACAGGGCGTCCTGCGCCGGGTTACCCGCGGTGAGCTTCCACCCGCGGGGGTTGCCGACGAAGACCTGCACGGCGCGCGCGGCGACGGCGTCGGTGTAGGCCAGGCCGCCCTTGGCGAGGCCGCCCTTGATCTGGATGTGCGCGCCGATCGGCGGCACACCGGGGGGTGTGTGCAGTGTCCTCAGTCCTATCCGAAGGTGACCAGGATCGTCACCGACGTGCCGATGTCGACGACCTCACCGGCGCTGGGGGTCTGCCGCAGCACGCGGTTGCCGAAGAACTGGCTGACCTTCGCCTGCAGGCCGGCGGCCTCGAGGGCGGCGACCGCCTCGTCCTCGCTCTTGCCGACCACGTCGGGGACCGTCACCTGGGGCAGGCCGGCCGACACCTGGATGGTCACGGTGCTCTGGTGCGGCGCCTGCTGACCGGCGGCCGGCGAGACCGCCATGACCTCGCCGGCGTCGACGTCCGCGCTGCGTCCCTCGGACCGCTCGACGGTGAAGCCGAGGGCCTGCAGGTTGGCCGTCGCCTCCTCCGGGGGCAGACCGACGACGGCCGGGACGGTCACCGGCTCGTGCCCGCGGCTGACGAAGACCGTCAGCGGCTGGTCGCGCATCAGGTCCGTGCCCGCCTCCGGCTCGAAGCCGGTGACGGAACCGACCGGGATCTTGTTGTCGTAGTCCTGCACGACCGAGATGGCGACGGGGATGCTGGCCTCGATCGCCGCCTGGACCTCCTCGAGTGGGCGGCCGATCAGCGCCGGGTCCACCTCGAACCGCTCGGGGCCCTTGGAGACGGTCAGCCGGACGTCGGTGCCGCGGATCGCCTCGCCGCCCTCGGGGTCGGCCGCGATGACCACACCGGCGGCGACCTCCTCGCTGAACTGCTCCTCGCAGCAGTCGGGGTCCAGCCCCGCCTCCTGCAGCAGGTCGATGGCGGCGGCCTGCTCCTTGCCGACGAGGGAGGGGACCGTCGTCCAGCGGCCGGACCCCATCCACCAGCCGACGGCGCCGATGGTGACGGCCAGCAGCAGCACGATCGCGACGGCGAGGCGGGCGCGCCGACGCCGGATGTGCTGGGGCACGCCGGGGCGGCGCTGCTCCAGGGGTGGGCGGCGGCCGGCGACGTCGGTGGTCGGGCCGGGACCCATGCCGGGCAGCATCGACGTCCGCGCGCCCCGCCCCGGGCGGGTGCCGGTGGTACCGAGCACCTCCGTGCCGTCGGAGGGGCCGGGGTCGCTGGGGTGCCGCGGCCGGCTGGGCCGGTTCGTGGGGCGCAGCGTGCCCGGGCCGGCGGTGCTGCGGCCGGTCGGCACCGGCACCCGCTCGATGCCGAGGTCGTTGCGCACGTCCTCGAGGTCGGCGAGGAACGCTCCGGCGTCCAGAGGTCGGACGGCGGGGTCACGGCGGGTGGTGCGGGCGACGAGCTCGTCGACCTCCCACGGGAGGCCCGGCACCTCCTCCGACGGGACGGGCATGTCGTGGTGCACGTGCTGGTAGGCCACCGCCAGCGGGGTGTCGCCCCCGTAGGGCGGGTGGCCGGTGAGCATCTCGAACAGCACGACCCCGGCGGCGTACACGTCGCTGCGCGCGTCGGCCTTGCCCCGCTCGAGCTGCTCGGGGGAGAGGTAGGCGACGGTGCCGATCAACACCCCGCCGGTGTGGCTGGTCTGCCCGGTGCCGGTGAGCGCGCGGGCGAGGCCGAAGTCGGCGACCTTCACGACGCCGTCGGTCCCGATGAGGACGTTCTCCGGCTTGATGTCGCGGTGCACGATGCCCGCCCGGTGCGCGGCGGTCAGCCCGGAGAGGACCGGCTCCAGGACGGCGAACGCCTCGCCGACGGTGAGCCGGCCGCGGGCCTGCAGCAGGTCGCGCAGGGTGCGGCCGCGGACCAGCTCCATGACGAGGAACACCAAGCCCTGGTCGCTGCCCTGGTCGCTGACCGACACGACGTTGGGGTGGCTGAGCATCGCCGCGGCCCGCGCCTCGCGGGTGAACCGGTCGACGAACGTGGGGTCGTGCATGAGGTGCTCGGCCATGACCTTGACCGCGACGGTGCGGTGCAGCCGCAGGTCGGTGGCGGCGTAGACGGTGGACATGCCACCGCGCGCCAGCCGCTCCTCGAGGCGGTAGCGCCCCTCGAGAACGAGGCCGACCACGGGGTCGGTGACGGCGGTGTCCACCCGGTCGAGTGTAGGAGCGACGGACGAGTCCGCCGCCTGCACACGCGGGTGTGACCGGTGTGGCGGTTCACCCGTCACACCCGCCCCGGGAGCCCGGGCCCGCGACGGGAGGGCGGGCCCCTCAGTCCAGGTCGAGTCCGGGGTACAGCGGGTGCGCGTCGAGGAGCTCGGCGGCGGCCGCACGAGTCCGGTCGGCCAGGCCGTCGGTCGTCGTGTACTTGGCCTTGGACACCCCGCCGTCGCGGGTGGCGGTCGGCGTGGTGCCGGCCAGGACGTCGACGATGAGCTCGGCGGTGCGGTCGAACTCGGCCGCCCCGAAGCCGCGGGTGGTCAGCGCGGGCGTGCCCAGCCGGACGCCGGAGGTGTACCAGGCGCCGTTGGGGTCGGCCGGGACGGCGTTGCGGTTGGTGACGATGCCGGCGTCCAGGAGGGCGGACTCCGCCTGCCGGCCGGTCAGCCCGAAGGAGGTGACGTCGACGAGCACGAGGTGGTTGTCGGTGCCGCCGGTGACCAGCGTGGCGCCGCGGCGGGCCAGGCCCTCGGCGAGGCTCTGCGCGTTGTCGGCGACGGCCTGCGCGTACCCGGCGAACTCCGGACGGCGGGCCTCGGCGAAGGAGACGGCCTTGGCGGCCATGACGTGGGGGAGCGGGCCGCCCAGCACCATCGGGCAGCCGCGGTCGACGGCGTCGGCGTACTCCGGCTGGGCCAGCACCATGCCGCCGCGCGGACCGCGCAGCGACTTGTGCGTGGTGGTCGTGGTGACGTGCGCGTGCGGCACCGGGTCGAAGTCGCCGGTGAGCACCTTCCCGGCGACCAGCCCGGCGAAGTGGGCCATGTCGACGACGAAGGTGGCGCCGACCTCGTCGGCGATCTCGCGCATCTTCGCGAAGTCGACGCGGCGCGGGTAGGCGGAGTAGCCGGCCATGAGGATCAGCGGGCGGAACTCGCGGGCCCGCTCGCGGACGGCGTCGTAGTCGAGCAGCCCCGTCCCCGGGTCGGTGCCGTAGGAGGACTGCTCGAACATCTTGCCGCTGATGTTGGGCCGGAACCCGTGGGTGAGGTGGCCGCCGGCGTCCAGGGACATGCCGAGCATCCGCTGGTCGCCCAGGGCGTGGCGCAGGTCGCGCCAGTCGTCGTCGGTGAGCTCGTTGACGTGCCGGACGCCGGCCTTCTCGAGGGCCGGCGCCTCCACGCGGGTGGCCAGCACCGCCCAGAAGGCGACCAGGTTGGCGTCGATGCCCGAGTGCGGCTGCACGTAGGCGTGCGGCGCGCCGAACAGCTCCCGGGCGTGCTCGGCGGCCAGCGCCTCGACGGTGTCGACGTTCTGGCAGCCGGCGTAGAAGCGGTGCCCGACGGTGCCCTCGGCGTACTTGTCGCTGAACCAGTTGCCCATCGTCAGCAGCACCGCGGGGCTGGCGTAGTTCTCGCTGGCGATGAGCTTCAGCGAGGCACGCTGGTCGGCGAGCTCCGCGCCGATCGCGTCGGCCACGCGGGGCTCGACGGCGCCGATGACCTGCAGGGCGCTGCGGTAGGCCGCCGTCGCGGTGGCGGCGTCGAAGGGGGCGGTGGCGTCGGTCATGGGAGCCCTCCAGCGGGGGTCGACTCGGGGAGGTGCCCAGGCGCCCGGCGGGGTGGTGCGGGCCGCTCCCCGGTGGTCGGTCCCACCTCGATGCGCCAGTCACGGCCCCGCAGCGATCCTAGCCGTGGCCCCGGGACCGGTCCCGCCGGTGTCCGCCGCCGGGGCGCCATAGGCTCGCACGTCATGGAGACGCTCACCCCCGCGGAGGTCGCCGCCGTCCTCGGCATCTCGCCGAACCGGGTCCGCCAGTTGCTGCGCGAGCACAAGCTCATGGCCGTGCCCGGCAGCGGCAACAGCAAGATCCCGACCGACTTCCTGCAGGACGGCGCCGTCCTGCGGCACCTGCCGGGGCTCATCACCGTCCTCAAGGACGGCGGGTTCAGCGACGAGGAGGTCTTCGAGTGGCTGTTCCGCCCGGACGAGTCGCTGCCGGGCACCCCGGTGGACGCGCTGCGCAGCGACCGGCACACCGAGGTCACCCGCCGGGCCCAGGCGCTGGCGTTCTGAGTCCGGGGTGGGCTCCCTGACGTACCTGGCGCTCCTGGCCGGCTGCCTCGTCGTCACCGCGCCGCTGGAGCTGGTGCTGCGGGTGCGGGTCTACGCGCGCTGGCGGCGGCTGCTGGTCGCCGTCGTCCCGGAGTTCGCCGTCTTCGTCGTCTGGGTGCTGTACGCGATCGCACAGGGTCACTGGGACTACTCCGACACCCGCACCCTCGGCGTCCGGCTGCCGGGCGGCATCCCGGTGGAGGAGGTGCTCTTCTTCCTCGTCGTCCCGCTGTGCTCGGTGCTGGCGCTGGAGGCGGTGCGGCGGGTGACCGGCTGGGACGCCGGCTACCCCGCGGTCGACGACAGCCCTGGGAGCATCGCAGCGAGGAACGAGCGAGGAGCGGACCGGGGCACGGAGTCGGCCAGATGAGCACCGAGGAAGCCGAGGCCCGGTGGTGAGCTACTCGACGTTGGCGGTCGTCGCGGTCGTCGCGGTCCTCGTCGTGGACCTGGCCGTCTACCGCACCCGCATGGTCACCCGGCCGGTGTTCTGGGTGGCCTACGCGATCATCATCACGTTCCAGCTGCTGATGAACGGCGTGCTCACCGGCCTGGAGGTGGTCGTGTACGACCCGGACGCGATCTGGGGCCCGCGGATCGCCTACGCCCCGGTCGAGGACCTGCTGTTCGGCTTCGCGATGGTCACCCTCACCCTGGCCAGCTGGGCGGCGGTCAACCGGCAGGCGAACACCGCCAGGCGCCGCGGCTTGGACACCGACACCCGGCGGTCGAGCACCCGGTAGTCGGCCCGCTCGATCTCGGTGAGGATGCCGCCGTAGAGGGCGGTGGCCGCGCGCACGCAGTCGCGGGACTCCGGCGCGAGCAGCGGCGTCCCGGGCGCGGCGTCGTCGTAGCGGCGCCGCACGATCGCCACCATCTCCCGCATGAGCTCCCGGAAACGCGCGTCGTACCGCTTGGCCTCGAGCTGCTCCCGGGTCACCCCGTGCGCGGCCATGAGGTCGGCGGGCAGGTAGACCCGGCCGCGGTCGACGTCCTCGGCGACGTCGCGCAGGAAGTTGGTCAGCTGGAACGCCTCGCCCAGCGCGATCGCGTGCGGCGCGGCCTCCTCGCGGGCGACCCCCCGCGCGGTGCCCAGCACCGGCAGCACCTGCAGGCCGATGACCGACGCCGAGCCCCACATGTACCGGTCGAGGGCGTCCATGTCGGCGTATCCGGTCACGTCGAGGTCGCTGGTCATCGCGGCGAGGAAGTCGACGAGGTGCTCCACGGCGATGTCGTAGCGGCGGTAGGTGTGCACCAGGGCCAGCCGCACCGGGTCGTCGGACCAGCCAGCCTCCAGCTCCGCGAGCGCGGCGCGGGACCAGTCGGCGAGGTCGCCGGCCGGGTCGGCGCCGGGGTGGTCGACGAGGTCGTCGGCGGTGCGGGCGGCCGCGTAGAGCGCGTGCACTGCCGGGCGGCGGTCAGGCGTCAGCAGCCGGGTGGCCAGGTGGTAGCTCTTGCCGTGGCGGGCGGCGATCGCGGCGCAGTGCCGGTAGGCGGCGTCGAGGCGCGCCTGCCGCTGCGCCGTCGTCAGCCGTTCGGTGGCGGTCACCGGGCCTCCCTCGCAGGTACCTCGGCGGACGTGCCCCGTGCGGATCCGCGGATGTGCTCGGGGCCGGTGATGCGCTCGGCGGCGAGCCGGCCGCTGATGACCACCATCGGCACCCCCACTCCCGGTTGCACCGACGACCCGGCGAGGACGACGTTCTCCGGCCCGCGGCGGGGGAGGGTCGGCGTCCGGAACGGGCCGGTCTGGCCGAAGGTGTGGGCCAGCGCGAACGGCGTCCCGGCGGCCATGCCCTGCGCCGCCCAGGTCAGCGGGGTGTCCATGTGCTCGACCTCGATGGCGCCGGTCAGGCCGGTCCAGCCGCGCGTCTCCAGGGTGGCCAGCACCTCGTCGCGGTAGCGGGGGCCCAGCGCCGGCCAGTCCAGGTCGGGGTTGCCGCCGCTGCGCCGGTCCAGGTTCGGCGTGGGGGCCACGATGCTGAGCACCTGGCCGCCGTCGGGCGCCAGGCTGCGGTCGGTGCGCGAGGGCATGCTCACCAGCAGGCTGGGGTCGGTCATGGGCCGGCCGAACCGGGTGAGCTCGTCGAACACCTCCTCCCACGCGGTGCCGAAGCTGATCGTGTGGTGCGCCTGGCCCGGCAGCTCGGCGCGCACGCCGACGTGCAGCGCGACGCACGACGGCGAGTAGACCGGCCGGCGGCGGCGCGCGAACCCCGGCACCAGGCGCTCGGGCTGGTCGACGGTGACGACGAGGGCGTCGGCCGGCACCCGCTCGCCGTCGTCGAGCAGCACGCCCGTGGCCCGTGCCCCGGTCAGCTCCAGCTCGCGCACGCCGCAGCCGTACCGGAGGACGACGCCGGCGTCGGCGGCCGCGGCGGCCAGCGCCCGGGGGACGGCGACGATCCCGCCGGCCGGGTGCCACACGCCGGCGCCGATGTCGAGCTGGGCGATCACGGCGTAGGCGGCGATCGCCCGCTGCGGGCTGACCCCGGCGTAGAGGGCCTGGAAGCTGAACAGCCGGCGCAGCCGGTCGTCGGTGAAGGCCCGCGCCACGTGCCGGGACAGCCGCCCGAACCCGCCGCGGCGGGCCAGCGCCACCAGCTCCGGGCCGAGCAGGTCCAGCGGGGTGTCGAGGTTGCGGTCGATGAAGGTGTCCAGCTGCAGGCGGTAGAGCTCGGCGAGGTCGGCGAGGTAGCGGCGCAGCGCGGCGGCCTCGCCCGACCCGCACAGGGCCGCCACCTCCGCCGCGAACGCGTCGGGGTCGGCGTGCACGTCCAGGTGCGAGCCGTCGGCGAACTGGGCGCGGTAGGTGGTGTCCAGCGGGGTCAGGGTCAGCCGGTCCTCCAGCCGCTCGCCGACCGCCGCGAGGGTGTCGGCGATGAGCTCCGGGGCGGTGAACACCGACGGGCCGGTGTCGAGGGCGTAGCCGCGCTCCTCGATGCGCCCGGCGCGGCCACCGGGGCCGGGCCCCCGCTCGACGACGGTCACCTCCCGCCCGGCGCCGCGCAGCCGCAGCGCGGCGGACAGGCCGGCCAGCCCGGCGCCCACCACGACCACGCGATCGGTGCGCCCGGGGACGGTCCGGACCATCAGGCGGTGCGGGTGGTGGCGGCCACGGCCAGTACGTCGAGCGCGGCGCGAGCGTCCTCGGCGAACGGCGCCTCGGCGATGGCGGTGCGCGCGAGCTCGGTCCGGTCGGCGATGCGGTCCTCGACCCGGGCGCGGGCGCCCGTGGCCTCGATCAGCGACCGCAGCGCGTCGAAGTCCGCCGTGGAGGCGTCGGGGTTGCCGAGCAGGTCGGCCAGCAGGCGTCGGCCGGCGTCGTCCGTGGCCTCCTCGGCCAGGGCGATGAGCAGGGTCTGCTTGCCCTCGCGCAGGTCGTCGTCGGCGGACTTCCCGGTGACCGACGGGTCCCCGAACACCCCGAGGACGTCGTCGCGGAGCTGGAAGGCCTCCCCGAGGGGCAGCCCGATCGCGGTGCAGACCTCGGCGGCCTCGCGGCCTGCCCCGGCGATGGCGGCACCGAGCTGCAGCGGCCGCTGCACGGTGTACCCGGCGCTCTTGTACCGGGCGACGGTCAGCGCACCCTGCGCCCCGGGCAGCCCGCCGGCGGCGCGGAGCAGGTCCAGGTACTGGCCCGCGGTGACCTCGGTGCGCATGGTGTCCCAGACGGCGCGGGCCCGGATGAGGGTGGCCGGCGACAGGCCGGAGCGGCGGAGCAGCTCGTCGGACCACACCAGCGCCAGGTCGCCCACGAGGATCGCGGCGCCGACCCCGAACGTCTCGCCGTCCCCGGCGAGCCGGCCGTCGCCGTGCCGGGCGGCGAAGCCCACGTGGGTCGCCGGGCGGCCGCGGCGGGTGAGGGCGCCGTCCATGACGTCGTCGTGGACCAGCGCGCTGGCGTGCACGAACTCCAGGGCGGCGACGGCCCGGAGCACCGCGGCGTCGTCCTCCGTCGCGTCCGCGCCGCGGGTCGCCCGCCAGCCCCAGTAGGCGAACAGCGGGCGCAGCCGCTTGCCGCCGTCGGCCAGGGCGCGGACCTCGTCGGCCACGGGGAGCAGCGCGGGGTCCATCGCGGCGAGGACGTCCCGCTGCTCGTCGAGGAAGCCGGTGAGGGCGATGTGCACCGCGGCGCGGACCCGGTCCACCTCGGCGGCGGCCGGCGGAGCGGCGGGGAGGGCAGTGGTCCCGCGCGTGCGCGCCCCGGCGGTCATCGACCAAGTATCGCCTGCCGGTGCTGGGACCTGCACGGCCTGTGGGGTGTCCTGCACCAGGGTCAACGGACCAGCCTCCTCGTTCCGGACGTGCACGCCTGCTCCGTTCTCTTCACCCGGACGACACCGGGTGGATGCAGCCCGGCGGGACAAACCGGTCCGTATCCTGTGCCCCCATGACCGGCACCGTGCGGGACCTGCTCGCCCACGGGCGGCCGACGTGGTCGTTCGAGTTCTTCCCGCCGAAGACCCCCGACGGCGCCGCGCAGCTGTGGACGGCGTTGCGCGAGCTGGAGCGGCTGCGCCCGTCCTTCGTGTCGGTGACCTACGGCGCCGGTGGCTCCACCCGCGAGGGCACGGTGTCGGTGACCGAGCGGATCGCCACCGAGACGACGATGACGCCGCTGGCGCACCTGACCGCCGTCGACCACAGCGTCGCGGAGCTGCGGCACGTCGTCAGCCGCCTGGCCGCCGCCGGGGTGCGCAACCTGCTGGCCCTGCGCGGTGACCCGCCCGGCGCGGACCCGCAGGCGGAGTGGGTGGCCCACCCGGAGGGGCTGACCTACGCCGCCGAGCTGGTGGACCTCATCCGCTCGATGGGCGACTTCAGCGTCGGGGTGGCCGCCTTCCCCGAGCGCCACCCGCGCTCGCCGGACTTCGACAGCGACGTCGAGATGTTCGTGCGCAAGTGCCGCGCCGGGGCCGACTTCGCGATCACCCAGATGTTCTTCCGGGCCGAGGACTACCTGCGGCTGCGTGACCGCGTGGCCGGCCGTGGCTGCGACGTCCCGATCATCGCCGGGGTGATGCCGGTGACCAACGCCCGGCAGATCACCCGCATCGTGCAGCTGTCGGGTCAGGCGTTCCCGGCACACCTGGCGGCCCGGTTCGCCCAGCTCGACGGGGACCGCCCGGAGGACAAGGCGGCCGTTCGCGCCTACGGCGTCGAGGTGGCCACGCAGCTGTGCCGGACGCTGCTGGACGAGGGCGTCCCCGGCATCCACTTCATCACCATGAACCGCTCCACGGCTACCCGAGAGGTGTACGCCAACCTGGCCGCGGTCCCCGCTACCCACTGACCGGCGCCGGGTCCGGCGTCGCCGCCGCCGCGGCCGCGGCCGCGGCGGCCCGGCGCAGCGCCTCGCGCTCGGCGGCGTAGCCACCGACCACCCCGACCACGGGCAGGTTGGCCAGGAAGCGGTGGTGCAGCCTGCCCTTGGGACGGGCGTCGAGGGTGTCGTCGATCCGGCTGAGCAGGCGGGAGACCCGCCAGAGCGTGCGTACGTTGCCCAGGACGCCGGCGCGCCGGGTCCGGGCGCCGAAGGCCTCGTCGGCGTAGGCGCCCTTGGCGGGTTGCAGCAGCGGCCGGACCTGCTCCACGGCGAGGTCGCGGTCGAGCAGCACCCGGGCGAGCAGTGACACCCGCTCGGCCGGGTCCTCGACCCCGTGCTCGGTGGCCACCCCGCCGATGACGAGAGCCTGCACCGCCGACCCGACGGTGTTCTGCAGGGGCAGCAGGTCGGCGAGCTTGCCGGCGATCCGTGGCGCTGCGCTGATCCCGGCGGCCACCAGCGGCACCTGGTCGGACCACCACCGGTCGCGCTCGTCCCGCGGCAGCGCCCGTGGCCGGCCCAGCCGCCGGACCAGCGGGGCGGTGAGCCGGTCGACCCGGCGGAGGACGTCGACGACGACCGCGTCGCTGATGACTGCCATGCCGGTGCCCTACCCGCCGGTGCGGCCGGTGCATGCGTGACGTCGGCCCCGCGGCGGCGACCAGGACGACGACGGCGGCGAGGGCCGCGGCCCCCGGAACGCGACGGCAGGGGGGCGGAGGAGGCGGCGGCCGGCAGGCGTCCACGCTCCCCGGTCTCGCCGGAGGAGGGCCGGCCTGGTGGACTTCCCCGCGTGGGGAGGACGCCGTGCTGAGCCGGGAGGAGTACCTCGCCGCGTGGTCGGCCTGGCACGGCGGCACCGACCCCGCGGACAGCCGGCTGGTCCGGGGCTGGCTGTCGGCCGCCTACGCCGCCGCCCGCCCGCTGGCCCGGGTGCCGCCCATCGCGGCCACCGCGCTCGGCCTGGTCGTCGCGGTCGCCGCCGTCGTCCCCGCCTGGGCCGGCGGTGCGTGGCTGGTGCTGGCCGGTCCGCTCATCGGCGTCTCCGCCGTCCTCGACTCCCTCGACGGCGCCCTGGCCATCGCCACCGGCCGGGCCTCCCGCCGCGGGTTCGTGCTCGACTCCGCGGTGGACCGGCTCAGCGAGGCCGCCTTCGCCGCCGCGCTGTGGGCGGCCGGCGCGCCCGGCTGGCTGGCCGCCGCCTACGGCGCGCTGTGCTGGCTGCCGGACTACCTGCGCGCCCGCGCCGGGCAGGCCGGGGTCTCCGAGACCGGCGCCGTCTCGGTCTGGGAGCGTCCGACCCGCGTGGCGATGACCGGCTTCACCCTCGGCGGGGCCGGGGTGCTCGCCGGCCTGGACCTCGCCGCCGAGGTGGTGACGGCCGGCACGGCCGTGGGGTGCCTGCTCGGCGTCGTCGGGGTCGCGCAGCTCGGGACGGCGTTGCGCCGGGCGCTGGCCGACTGATGCCGGAGCGCGGCGTGCCGGGTCGCCTCCTAGGCTGGTCGGGTCCCGGCACCCCCGCCGTCCACCTCGACCCGACACCGCGCGGGCCGTCTCAGCGACCGTCCCCGAGGGAGCGCCCCGTGCCCGTCGTCGTCACCGGATCCATCGCCACCGACCACCTGATGACCTTCCCCGGGAAGTTCACCGAGCAGTTCGTCGAGGGCCAGATGGAGAACGTCTCGCTGTCCTTCCTGGTCGACGATCTGGTGCAGCACCGTGGCGGCGCGGGCGCGAACATGGCCTTCGGGCTCGGGCTGCTGGGGCTGGGCCCGGTGCTCGTCGGTGCGGTCGGCAGCGACTTCGCCGACTACGAGGCCTGGCTGTCCCGGCACGGGGTCGACACCGGCAGCGTGCACTGGTCGGAGTTCAAGCACACCGCCCGGTTCGTGTGCACCACCGACGCGGTGAACAACCAGATCGCGTCCTTCTACTCGGGCGCGATGAGCGAGGCGTCGTCCATCGAGCTCGCGCCGGTCGCCCGCCGCGTGGGCGAGCCGGATCTGGTCGTCGTCGGCCCCAACGACCCGACCGCGATGGTCCGGCACACCCAGGAGTGCCGGACCCGCGGCTACCGCTTCGCCGCCGACCCCAGCCAGCAGCTGGCCTGGGCCGACGGCGGGATGATCCGCGAGCTGGTGAACGGCGCCGACGTGCTGTTCACCAACGAGTACGAGGCCGCGCTGCTGCTGCAGAAGACCGGGTGGTCCGACGCCGAGGTGCTCGACCGTGTCGGCACGTGGGTCACCACCCGGGCGTCGGCCGGCGTGCAGGTGCGGCAGGCCGGGGCCGAGCCGATCCCGGTCATCGCCGTCCCCGAGACCAAGCCGGTCGAGCCGACCGGCGGCGGCGACGCGCTGCGGGCCGGGTTCATCGCCGGGCGGATGTGGGGTCTGGGCTTCGAGCGGGCCGCTCAGCTGGGGTCGGCCGTGGCCACCGAGGCGGTGGAGGTCGTCGGCACCCAGGAGTACGAGCTGCACAAGCAGCCGTTCCTGGAGCGGTTCGCCGCCGCGTTCGGCGCCGACGCCGCCGACGAGATCGCCCCACACCTGCCATGACGTGTGCGGCTGGGATCAGGTGACCTGATCACCGGGCGTCCACCCTCACGGTGGGCGGTGAGGGAGGAGGCCGCGCGATCAGGGACCCTCGTCATCGCGTCACTCCTCGCGGACGTGCTCGCCGATCGACGGGTCCTCGCTCCAGCGGCGATAGGAGATCCGCCGGATCTCCTTGATCTCGCCGAGCGTCGACCACTCGTTGCCCCCGAGGCGGGCCAGGGGCTGGAGGTGCTCGATCCGCGGCCGGCCGTCGCGGACCGCGCTCTCCCACACGCTGATGACCTCGACCCGGCCGAACACCACCGTGCTGTCGCCCAGCCGCAGCGTGGAGTGCAGCGTGCACTCCACGCTGACCGGCGACTCCGCGACGCGCGGCACCGACACCCGCTCGCCCGGCTCCAGCCGCACGCCGCACTCCTCGGCCTCGCTGACCCCGTGCGGGAAGTCGGTGCCGGTCGCGTTGACCTGCTCGAACAGCGGCTCGGGGGCCAGGCTGACGATGAACTCGCCGGTGGCCTCGACGTTGCGCAGCGAGTCCTTGCGGCCCACGGAGGTGAACTGCACGACCGGCGGGTCGACGCAGGCCACCGTGTAGAAGGAGTGCGGCGCCAGGTTGACCACGCCCTCGGCCGAGCGGCTGGTCACCCATGCGATCGGGCGCGGCACCACCACCGAGTTGAGCACCCGGTAGAACGCGCCGCTGTCCATGGCCGCCGGGTCGAACTGCACACGCGCGATCGGGCTGGTCACCGGCTCATCGTCTCCCGCGCCGGCCGGGTCGCGCCCACCGGGCGGCCGCGCCAGGACAGGGTGCCCCGGCGTCGCCCGGTCACCGAGTCGGCCAGCAGGACGTCGAAGAGCAGGACCGAGAGCGGGTGGGCCAGGGAGTCCGGCCACACCCGGCTCCCGGTCACCGCCGCCGACACCGCCCGCCCGGCCACCCCGGCCGCGTAGCCGGCCAGCCCCGCCCGGGAGCCCCGCAGCGCGGCCACCGCGGGCAGCACCTCCACCGCGCTCAGCGCGGCGGCTACCGCCACGCTCGCCGCCGGCGACCCGCCCACCGACGCCCAGAGGGACTTGGCGTACCCCGCCCGCAGCTCCCGCCAGCCCGAGTACATCCGGCATGCGGCCAGCCGGGACCCGTCGACCGGGACCGCCCGTCCGCCGGTCCGCTTCACCGCGCGCGCCAGGGCGACGTCCTCGATCACCTCGCCGCGTACCGCGCCGTGGCCGCCGGCCGCCGCGTAGCCGGCCCGCGTCACGACCAGGAACTGCCCGTTGGCGGCGGTCAGTGACGGCCGGGCCGACCGTTCGGCCAGCCGCACCGGCAGCGTCGTCATCCACAGCCAGGGTCCGAGCGGCTGGACCAGTCGCTCGGCGAGCGTGCCCGTCACCGGCCGGGGCCACGGGGAGACCAGGTCCAGGCCGTGCCGGTCCAGCAGCGCCACCGCACCGGCCACGGCGTCGGGGAAGAGCCGGACGTCGGCGTCGACGAAGACCAGCACGCCGTCGTCGGCCGCGTCGCCCGGCCTCCCGTCGGCCGAGGTGACCCCGACGGTGCAGGCGTGCGGCTTGCCCAGCCAGCCCGGCGGCGGCTCCGGGGCGGTCACCAGTCGCACCCGCGGGTCGGCCACGGCCCGGACCGCCGCCGCGGTGCCGTCGGTGGAGCCGTCGTCGACGACGACCACCCGCAGGTCAGGGAGCGCCTCCTGTGCCAGCACCGCGGCCAGGCAGTCGCCGACCTGCGCCTCCTCGTCGCGCACCGGGAGCACGACGGTCACCGGCCGGCGCACCGGCGGCGGCCGCTCGGGGGGACGGCGCAGCAGCGCGGCGTTGACCGCGGTGTGCAGGGCGCCGGCGACCGCCGCGCCGGACAGGACGCGCAGCAGCCGGCTGCTCACCGGGCCGACGCCCGCCTGGCCTGGAGCGCCAGCGCGACGAGGAACGGGGCGGCCAGGACGACCCCCCAGGCGGCCGATCCGGGCAGGCCGAGCCAGCCGGCATGCGCGAGCGCCCCGCCGAGGGTCATCCAGCCCAGCGCGAGCATCGGGGCACCGTCACCGACGCGGGGCGGGTCGGCCGCGGTGCGGGCGACGAGCCCGTCGAGCAGCGTCATGAGCACCAGACCGGCCAGCAGCCAGCCGGCCAGGTTGGTCAGCGGCACCGTGTCGATGCCCGGCAGGGACGGCTGCGGGTGCGCCCACGTCCAGTACCCGGCCTGCACCATCTGCGGGTCGAGCACGACGTCCCAGACAGCGAACGCCGCCGCGGCGACGGCGACGCGCGCCGGGCGGCGGCGGGACGGGCGCACGTGGCGGGTCAGCCGGGCGGCGAGCAGCCAGCTCGGCCAGGCCATCATCAGCCAGGCCAGCGGCACGAGGAACGGGACGCCGAACAGCGTGGGGCCCAGGTCGTCGCTGTAGCCGTACTCGCCGTAGGGCACTCCGGTGGCCAGCCCGACGGCCTCGAAGACCACCGCCGTGACCGCCGTGACCAGCAGGACGCCGACACCGGTGCGCGCGCCGCGGCTCGCCGCGGCGTGACCCACCGACAGCGCGGCACCGAGCAGCACGATGGTCCAGCTGACGGCGTTGCGGGTGGCGCCGTCGGTGAGCGGGTAGGCGATGGCGACCAGCACCAGCAGCCCGGCCGGCGCCCACGGCAGGCGGGCCGTGGCGCCGCGGGGCCGCGACTCGGTGAGGGTCACCGCCGGCTCCGCACCCGGCGGGCCAGGCGGCCGGCCGCCTCGCGGGCCCGCGTGGGCAGCCGCCGGTCGGCGAGGACGACGCGGGCCGCCGTCCGCCCGGAGTTGCCCGACACCCCGCCGCCGGGGTGGGTGGAGGCCCCGGCCAGGTAGAGCCCGGGCAGTCCCGGCACCCGGTAGCCGCCGAGGGCGGGGGTGGGCCGGAAGGCGAACATGCTGGCCAGACCCATCTCCACGTGCATGACGTTGCCACGCAGGAGCGACAGTTCCCGTTCCAGCAGCACCGGCGTCTGGACGTACAGTCGCTGTACCGACGCCGCGAAGCCGGGGGCGTACCGGTCGACAGCGGCCAGGAGCCGCTGCGCCTCGACCTCGGCGAGGGCGTCCCAGTCCGCTCCGTCGGCCGGCTCGTAGGGGTACCACTGCCCCCACACCGTGACGACGTGCTGCCCGGGCGGGGCGAGGGTGTCGTCGGTGGCCGAGAAGCACATGGCCAGCGGGACCGGCTCGCGGGGCAGCCGGCCGGCCCGCCAGTCGCCGTGGGCCGCGGCCAGCTGCGCGCGGTCGGTGCACAGCAGCTGCAGCCCGCCCTGGGCCAGCTCCTGCGGCACGCCCGGGTAGACCGGTGGGGAGTCGGTGAGGGCGCGCAGGACCAGGCCGAAGCCGTTGCCCAGTGGCGGGTCGGCGTCGGCGAGGGCGGGCGGGGCGTGCTCGCCGGCCAGGTCGCGGGTGGCCAGCACGTGGCAGGCGGCGACGACCACCGGGGCGGTGACCCGCCGCCCGGACGCCGTCTGCACGCCGGCCACCCGGCCGTCGTCCACCAGGAGCCGGGCGGCGCCGTCGCCGAGGGTGACCCGCCCGCCGTCGGCCTCCAGCCGGCGGCGCAAGGCGGCGGTCAGGCCGCCGGAGCCGCCGACCGGGTGCCCGGGCGGGACGTCGTGCAGCAGCGTCGCCCAGGCGACCATCGCCGCGGTGCCGGGCTCGGACACCGGCGGCCCCGACTGTGCACCGAACCAGGCCAGCGCCGCCTTGAGCCGCTCGCTGGTGAACCACCGGTCCAGCAGCGCGTCCCCGGACCCGAGGAAGTCGACGGCGAGGTCGCCGCCGGGGGTGCGTGGCCGGCCATCGGCGGGGGCACCCAGTGGCCAGAACGAGCGGAGCAGTCCGGGGGCGTTCGGGCGGCGTCCGAAGGAGGCGGCCACGGCCCGGCTGCGCGGTGCCCAGACCTCGACGAAGCGCCGGTAGGCGGCGGCGTCGGTGGCTCCGCAGGCGGCCTCGATCGAGGCGCAGGTGGCGTCCAGGTCGACGGAGAAGACCAGCGGCCGGCCGTCCGGACCGGGGTCGCCGAGGGAGGGGGCAGGTGCGAAGCCCCAGGGGTCGCAGTCGACGTAGCGCAGGCCGTGCGCGGCCAGGTCGAGCTCCTCGACGATGCCGCTCTGCCGGATGATCACGTGCGCGCTGGAGCCGCGGTCGACGCGGACGCCGGGCCAGCGTTCGACGGTGGACACCGCACCGCCCAGCACCTCGTCGGCCTCGACCACCTCCACGGCCAGCCCGGCGCGGGCCAGGTAGCAGGCGGCGACCAGCCCGTTGTGCCCCGCGCCGACGACGACGGCGTCGGCGGAGGCGTCTCCACCGGTCACGTGGGGTCGGAGCGCGGGGCCGGCGGGCGCAGCGGGAGGCGGACACCGAGGATCGCGAAGGGCCGCGAGTCACCGGGGAAGTGGTGGTTGCGGGCGAGGTCGACGAAACCGTCGGCGTGGTACAGCCGGAAGGCCTTGGTGTCGTTGTCCGGGGTCGACAGCAGGGCCGCCGGGTACGGCAGGTCGGCCACCAGCGCGTGCAGCAGCTGACGGCCCAGCCCACGGCTCTGGTGGTCGGGGTGGACGTGCAGTTCGCAGACCTCGAAGGCGCCGGGCAGCCAGCGCTTCGCCGTCCGCCGGTCCAGGGCCGCGCGCACCTGGTCGTGCCACCACTGCCCGGGAGCCACGAGGTAGCCGTAGCCGAACCCGACCAGCTGCTCGCCCTCCGGGGTCTGCACGAAGGCGCCCACGGCCCGGAAACCGGCGCGCTCGGTGTGCTGGATCGCGTAGCCGTAGCGGCCGGCCACGACCGACGGCGAGTACCCCATGGCCGCGCCGTAGATCGCCAGCGCCTCGTGCATGTGGTCGCGCAGCCAGCCGGTGGGGAGCTCGGTGACCCGTGTGGCGGGGGTCGTCCCGGTCACGGTGCGGCCACCTCCACGGGGACGACGGGGCCGGTGCCGACCTCGGCGGCCGTGCCGCAGGTCAACCGGAGCAGCTCCTCGTAGGTGGTGGGGAAGACCGCGTGCGGGTGCCCGGCGGCGACCCAGACCCGCTCGTAGCGGGCCAGTTCGATGTCGACGAGCGTGCCGATCGGCTCGGGGTGGCCGATCGGGGCGACGCCGCCGATCGGGTGGCCGGTGTGCCGGCGGACGAAGTCGGGGGAGCCCGGTCGCAGGCCGGGGACGCCCAGCAGGGCGGCGACCTGGGGGACGTCGACCCGGTGGGCACCGCTGGTGAGCACGAGCAACGGCGTGCCGGCGACGTCGAAGACCAGGCTGTTGGCGATCGCGCCGACGGGGACACCGAGCTGTGCGGCGGCCGCGGCGGCGGTGCGGGCGCTCTCGGCCAGTTCGAGCACCTGCCCGGCCGCGCCGGACTCGGCC
The DNA here is from genome assembly GCF_900215145.1 of Geodermatophilus sabuli. Lineage (GTDB taxonomy): Bacteria > Actinomycetota > Actinomycetes > Mycobacteriales > Geodermatophilaceae > Geodermatophilus > Geodermatophilus sabuli. The sequence goes on from NZ_OBDO01000001.1 coordinate 854,027, forward strand.
AGGAGTCGGGCGATGGCGGCCACCCGCGGGTGCTCGGGTCGGCTCATGGGGCCGATCCTGCCATCGGCTCGGGCGGATCGCCGCCGCGCGGGGCCCGTCGTCTCCCCAGGCCCGCGCGTCCGGCTTGACGTCGTCAGCCGGGTCGGGTCTACTCGACGTCGTTCGAACACGCGTTCGAACGACGTGCCGGCCCTCCCGCCGTTCCCGGGTCCTTCCCCACCCGGTGCGGCGGGCCGGGCCGGCCGGTCGGCGCAGAGCGGTGGGGAGTCTGGGATGAGCCGGGTGCTGGGTGGGGTCGGCGGTCGGGTCGGCGAGGAGGTACAGGTCGAGCGCGGGCCGCTCGGTCCGGCGCAGTTCTGGCGCGGGCAGTCGCGGTACGTCGTGGGGGAGCTGCTCGACTCGTGGGTGGAGACCGCGCCGTGGTGGGACGCCGGGGTGTCCGGGGGTGCTTCCGCAGAACTGGTCGCCACCCGTGAGGTGTGGCGGCTGGAGGCGGTCCGGGCGGGGCGGTCGCGGATGAGCTTCGCCGGCGTCTTCGACCTGACGTGGGAGCCGACGGTCAACCGGTGGTCGCTCGTGCGGGTGCACGACTGATGGGCGCCGTCCGCGTCATGGCCGACCAGCTGCCCCTGCCCCCGCCGCTGCCCCCGGCTGCCCGCCAGCTGCTCGACCAGGCAGCCCGGGCGCTGGCCGAGGCGGCGGCGAGCACCGATCCCCGGCAGCGCTACGCCACCGCCCACCTGGGCGCCCTCCGTGCCGCCGCAGCGGTGCTGGCCGCCCGCACCCGGCCGGAGGGCAGCCGCCGCCGGCCGCGCAGCGCCTGGGTACTGCTCGGTCAGGTGGCCCCGGAGCTGGGGGAGTGGGCCACCTTCTTCGCCGCCGGCGCCGCCAAGCGGGCCGCCGCGGAGGCCGGGCTGTCCCGGGCGGTCACCGAGCGCGAGGCCGACGACCTCGTCCGCGACGTCCACGCCTTCCTCGCCGTGGTCGAGGACAGCCTGGGCAGCACGCCGGTGCCCGAGTCGCCCCGGTCGGCGCGGCCCCGGGTGGTCGGCGGCTCCGAGCACCGTCACCAGAGGTGAGCGCCGACCCCTTCGTCCACCTCCACGTCGCCTCGGGCTACTCCATGCAGTACGGGGCCAACCACCCGGCCGACCTGGTGAACCGGGCCGCCGAGCACGGCATGCGCGCCCTGGCCCTGACCGACCGCGACGGGCTCTACGGCGCCGTGAAGTTCGCCCTCGCCTGCCGGGCGGCCGACGTGCGCCCGGTCTTCGGGGTGGACCTGGCCGTGGTCCCGACGGTCGACTCCACCGTCCCGCCGGCTCTGGCGCCGGTCCTCGGGGAGGGGCACTCGCCGGGGCTGACCCGCGCGCGCCGGCCGGACGCACCGGCCGGGCGGGCCGGCTCGGGTCGTCGCGTGCCGGCCCGCGGCGGGGCCAGCGTCGACCCGCGGCTGCCCCGGGTCACCTTCCTCGCCCGGGACGGCGCCGGCTGGCGCTCGCTGTGCCGGCTCACCAGCGCCACCCACCTGCGTGGCACGCGCGGGGAGCCGGTGAGCTCCCTGGCGCTGGCCGCCGAGCACGCCGTGGGGCTGGTCACCCTGCTCGGCCCCGACTCGCCGGTGGGGCGGGCGCTGGCCGCCGGCCGGGCCGACGTCGCCGCCGATCGGCTGGCGGCCTGGCGCGCGGTCTTCGGCGCCGGCTCCCTGGTGCTGGAGGTCGTGCACCACCGCGGCCGGGGCGACGGCTCCCGGGCCCGGGCGCTGCTGCGGTTCGCCGCCGCCGAGGGGGTGCCGGTGGTGCTGACCAACGCGGTCCGCTACGTCGACGCCCTCGACGCACCCACCGCCGACGTCCTCGACGCCGCGCGGCGGCTGGTCCCGCTCGACACCCGGCACGTCGACCGGCGCACCGCCGAGGGCTACCTGAAGTCCGGCAAGGAGATGGCCGAGGTCGCCGAGGACCTCGTGGGCCCCGACCGCGACGCGGTGCTGCGGCTGCTGGAGCGCACCGCCCGGCTGGCCGAGCAGTGCACCGTCGACGTCCGGGCCGACCTCGGCCTCGGCACCGTCCGCTACCCCGAGCTGGACGTGGTCACCACCCCGGCCGAGCAGGGGATGAGCCCGTCACAGGTGTTGCGCGCCCGCTGCGAGGCTGGGCTGGGCCGGCGCGGGATGGCCCGGACCGAACGGGTGCGGGTGCGGCTGGAGGAGGAGCTGGGGGTCATCGACTCCCTCGGCTACCCGTCCTACTTCCTCACCGTCGCCGACGTGGTCGACCTCATCACGAGCCTGAGGGTGCGCGCGGCGGCGCGCGGGTCGGGTGCCGGGAGCCTGGTCACCTACCTGCTCGGCATCTCCGACGTCGACCCGATCCGCTACGGCCTGCTGATGGAGCGCTTCCTCTCCCCGTTGCGCCACCAGTTGCCCGACATCGACATCGACGTGGAGTCCGCACGCCGCATGGAGGTCTACGACGCGGTCATCGACCGCTTCGGCGCCCACCGGGTCAGCTGCATCTCGATGATGGACACCTATCGCGTGCGGCACGCCATCCGCGACGTCGGCGCCGCGCTGGGGCTGCCCCCGGCGGAGATCGACGCCGTCGCCAAGGCGTTCCCGCACATCCGGGCCAACCAGGTGCACGCCGCGCTCAAGGACCTCCCGGAGCTGCGGGCCAGCCGGCTGGGGTCGAGACGCTCCGGCGGCAGTGGTGACCTCGACCTGCTGTTCGACCTCGTCGCCCGGCTCGACGGCCTGCCCCGGCACATCGCCCTGCACCCGTGCGGGGTGCTGCTCTCCGACGCCACCCTGCTCGACCGCACCCCGGTGGAGAACAGCTACCTCGGCTACCCGATGAGCCAGTTCGACAAGGACGACGTCGAGGAGCTCGGGCTGCTCAAGCTGGACCTGCTCGGCATCCGGATGCAGTCGGCGATCGCGCACGCCCTCGACGAGGTGGCCCGGGTCGACGGCGAGACCGTCGACATCGACGCCGTCCCCCGCGACGACCCGACGACGTTCGAGCTGATCCGCAGCACCCGGACGCTGGGCATGTTCCAGATCGAGTCACCGGGGCAGCGAGAGCTGGTCGGCAAGTTCGGGCCGCAGACATTCGAGGACATCATCATCGACATCTCGCTGTTCCGGCCCGGGCCGGTGAAGAGCGACATGGTCACCCCGTTCCTCATGGCCCGGAACGGCTGGCGGGAGACGATCTACCCGCACCCCGACCTCGCCTTCGCCCTCGAGGAGACCGCCGGGGTGGTGGTCTTCCACGAGCAGGTGCTGCAGGTCGTGTCCCGGATGACCTGCTGCACCCTGGCCCAGGCCGACGAGGTGCGTCGCGCGCTGGGGGAGAAGGACGCCCACCCGGAGGTACGCGCCTGGTTCGTCCCGCGGGCACTGGCCGCGGGCTACCCGCCGGAGGTGGCCGAGCAGGTGTGGGAGGTGCTGGTCGCCTTCGGCTCGTTCGGCTTCTGCAAGGCCCACGCCGCGGCCTTCGCCCTGCCCACCTACCAGTCGGCGTGGCTCAAGGCGCACCACCCCGCGGCCTTCCTCTCCGGGGTGCTCACCCACGACCCGGGCATGTACCCCAAGCGGCTGATCCTCGACGACGCCCGCAACTTCGGCGTCCGGGTGCTGGGCCTGGACGTCAACGCCTCGACCGGGGTCTACCGCGTCGAGCGGTTCGACGAGGTCGAGGAGGTCGAGGAGGTCGACGAGGTCGACGGGGGCGAGGAGGTCGACGCCGGCTGGCGGCGGCCGGGGTGGATGCCGGCGTCGATGCCGGACCCGTCGCGGTACGGCATCCGGCTCTCCCTGGCCGATGTCAAGGGCATCTCCGACGACGAGGTCGCCCGCGTCGTCGCCGGGCAGCCCTACCGCTCGCTGACCGACTTCTGGCACCAGGCGTCGGTGTCCCGGCCGGTGGTGGAGCGGCTGGTGCTGGCCGGCGGCTTCGACTCCCTCTACGGCTTCGGGGTGCGCGACCGCGAGGCCGGCCGGCCCACCCGCACCCGCCGGCAGGTCACCCGCCGGGACCTCCTGCTGCAGATCGGCGAACTCGACCGGTGGAGCCGCAGCGGCGCCACGGCGAGCTCGAACGGCCAGCTCAGCCTCGACCTCATGGGGCTGGAGCTCCCCGGCGAGGAGTCAGGTGCCGAGGAGCCGGGGCTGAGCTGGGCCGAGGGCAGCGGGTTGCCGGAGTTCACCGACGCCGAGCTGGTCCGCGCCGAGCTGGAGGTGCTCGGCCTGGACGCCAGCCGGCACGTCGTCGACTTCTACCGGCCGTTCCTCGCCGCGATCGGCGCGGTGCCGGCCGGGGAGCTGCTCAGCAGCCGCAGCGGTGCGGAGGTGCTCGTCGCCGGGGTCAAGGTGGCGACCCAGACGCCACCGATCCGGTCCGGGCGCCGGGTCGTGTTCGTGACCCTGGACGACGGCACCGGCTGCACCGACTCCACCTTCTTCGAGGACGCGCAGGGTCCCTACGCCGCCACGGTCTTCCACTCGTGGCTGCTGGTCATCCGCGGGGTGCTGCGCCGCACCGGTCCGCGCGGGGTCTCGCTGCGGGCCACCGGGGCCTGGGAGCTGCCGGCGCTGTACGAGGCGTGGGAGATCGGAGGTGTGGCCGCGGTCGCCGGGCAGATGGCAGCCCCAGGGGAGTACACCGAGGCGGCCATCGCCGGGGCAGCGGCCTCGCACGGCGCCCGGCCGGTGGTGGTCAAGCCGGTGCTGGTCCACCCGACCGGGTTCCGGATGTCGCCCTACGCCGACATCAAGCCCGCCGGGGACGACGCCGCGACCGCAGCCCGCCGGGCCGCTGGGGCGCCACCACGCAAGCTGTGGCACTCCAGCCCCGGCAGCTCCGGCCACTGAGCGTGGGGAGAGCTCCCGTGGTGTGCGGTGCCGGCGCGTCACCCCGGCCGGGATGCGCCGGAACCGCACACCACTGCGGACGGGAAGTCCGTCGATCAGTTCCGGGGAGCTGCGACGTCTACATCGACGAGCCCATCCGGAGCGCATCGAGAGGACACCGACATGCCGAAGCAGATCCCGTGCCTGTGGTTCGACGGCCAGGCCGAGGAGGCCGCGAAGCTCTACACCTCGGTGTTCCCGAACAGCTCGATCGGCGAGGTCACCCGCTACGGCCCCGACATGCCGCCACCGATGAAGGAGGGCGACGTCCTCACCGTGGACTTCACCCTCGACGGGCAGGAGTACACGGCCCTCAACGGTGGACCGCAGTTCCCGTTCAGCGAGGCCATCTCCTTCCAGATCATGTGCGCCGACCAGGAGGAGGCCGACCACTACTGGAACCGGCTCACCGCCGACGGCGGCGAGGAGAGCATGTGCGGCTGGCTCAAGGACAGGTTCGGCGTCTCCTGGCAGGTGGTCCCCACCGAGCTCATGACCCTGCTCAAGGACCCGGACCCCGGCCGCGCGCAGCGCGCCACCCAGGCGATGTTGCAGATGCGCCGCATCGACATCGCTGAGATCAAGCGGGCCGCCGACCAGGTCACCGCCTGAGGCGGGGCGCGGCAGGCGGCCGACGCCCGGTGCCGGACAGCGCCCGCCACTAGGCTCCGACGGGTGCCGCCGTCTGCTCCCGCCTCGCCCACCGCGGACCAGCTCCCCGCCCGGGCGGCCGCCGTCTGGGCCGCCCTGGACCCGGTCGTCGCGGCCGGCGCCCCGCTGCGCGTGCTCGACGTCGGCGGGGGGAGCGGCAACTTCGCCGTCCCGCTGGCCCGGCTGGGCCACGAGGTGACCGTCGTCGACCCCAGCGCCGACGCCCTCGCCACCCTCCACCGGCGGGCGGAGACCGCCGGGGTCGCGCCCCGGGTCCACGGCGTGCAGGGCGACGGCGACCTGCTGCACGAGGTGGTCCCCGCCGGCGAGGGCACCGAGGGCAGCTACGACCTGGCGCTGTGCCACTCGGTGCTCGAGGTGGTCGACGACCCCGCCACGACCCTCGGCGAGATCGCCCGCGCCCTGCGGCCCGGCGGCACCGCCAGCATCGCCGCGGCCAACCGGGCCGGGGCGGTCCTGGCCCGCGCTGTCGGCGGGCACCCGGTCGAGGCCCTCGCGCTGCTCGAGGACCGTGACCCCGCCCCGCGCTCCGCCCGTCGGCGGTTCACCCCCGAGGACCTGCTCGCCCTCGTCGAGGCCGCCGGTCTGCAGCCGGGCACCTGGCGTGGCGTGTCGGTGGTCGCCGACCTCCTCGACGTCGGCTCCGGCGCGGACGCCGCCGCCGTCCGCCGGCTGGAGCTGGCGCTGGCCGGGAGTTCGCCGTACCGCGAGGTCGCCGCCGGGTTGCACGTCCTGGCCACCCGGGCGTGACCGGGGACGGCGCCCTCCGGTGGTGGCCGCGGGAGGACAGGTGACCCTCCCGGCGGACCTCGGCCGCCCCCGCTACGGCACGTCGACGCTCGCCGACGTCCTCCCCGGCGCCGCTGCCGTGCTGGGCGTCCCGGTGGAGCGCGGGGACCTGCCCGCCGACCCCCTGGGCCTCACCGCCGCCCTCGGCGGCGCCCGGCGCGTCGCCGTCCTGCTGGTGGACGGACTGGGAGCCGACCTCGTGCGCGCCCACGCCGACGTCGCCCCCGTCCTCGCCGGCCTGGCGACCCCCACCGGCGACCTCTCGGCGCCCTGTCCCAGCACCACCCCGGTCAGCCTCGCCACCCTCGGCACCGGCCTGCCGCCGGGCAGCCACGGGATCCTCGGCTTCGTCACGGCCGTGCCGGGGGAGGAACGCACCCTCAACCACATCCATTGGGCCGACGACCCGGACCCGCAGGAATGGCAGGCCCGGAGCAGCGTCTTCGAGCAGGTCGCGGCCGCGGGCGTCGAGGTGGCCGCCGTCGCGCCGTACGCGTTCGCCCGCTCCGGCCTCACCCAGGCGGCCTACCGCGGCGCCCGGTACACCGGCACCGTCAGCCCCGGGGACCTCGCCGCCCGCGTGCTCCAGTCGCTGGCCGCCGCCCCGCGGACCCTCGTCTACGGCTACACCGCCGAGCTGGACCTCACCGGTCACGTGCGCGGGGTCGACTCCGACAGCTGGCGCGCCCAGCTGGCCCTCGTCGACCGGCTCGTCGAGCAGGTGGTCGACGGCCTGCCCGACGACGCCGCCCTGCTCGTCACCGCCGACCACGGCATGCTCGACGTCCCTCCGGAGACCCGGATCGACCTCGACGCCGACCCGGTCCTGGGCGAGGGCATCCGGCTGCTCGCGGGGGAGCCGAGGGCGCGGTACGTGCACGCCGTCCCCGGCGCGGAGGACGAGCTGCTGGCTCGGTGGCGGGCGGTCCTCGGCGACCGCGCCTGGGTCGCGGGCCGCGACGAGGCCATCGCGAGCGGCGTCTTCGGCCCGGTCGACGACGACCTCGCCGCCCGGATCGGCGACGTCGTCGCCCTGGCCCGGGGCACCTGGGCGCTGACCGCCACCGAGCGGGAACCCGGTCCCAGCCGGCTGGTCGGCTTCCACGGCTCACTCACCGCGACCGAGCTGGCGATCCCGTTGCTCGCCGCGCGGGGCCGCGCCCTCGCCTGACGGCGCGACGCCGGGCAGCCGTTGACGACCGCGGCCGGGAGGACGACAGTGCCCCGGGACCGGCGCTCGACGTCCCCGATCCCGCCAGGGCGGAGTCCCCGATGACCGCCAGACGCGTACACCCCCGCCGCATCCGGACCGCGCTGGCCTGCGTGCCGGTCGCCGCGGTGTCGCTCGTGATGACCGGCCTGGTCGCGCCCGGCGCCGCGGCCGCCCCGGCGGTGGTCACGGGCACCGACCCCGCCCTGGTGGCGGACCTGCGCGCGGACCTCGAGGAGTACCTGCAGGCGCGCGGGACGGCGGAGCACGTGTCCGCCGCCGGGCTGACCGTCAGCCTCCCGGGAGGGGAGACGAGCGTCGACGTCAGCGCCGGGACGACGGAGTTCGACGGGTCCGTGCCGGTGGAACCGGACGCCCTGTGGCAGATCGGCAGCAACACCAAGGCGTTCACCTCGGTGCTCCTGCTGCAGCTCGAGGCGGACGGGCTCCTCTCGATCGACGACACCGTGGGGCAGTGGCTGCCGCAGTACCCCCAGTGGGACGACGTCCCCATCCGGCGACTGCTGAACATGACCAGCGGCATCCCGACCTACGACGACCAGCCGGCCTTCCTCACCGACTACGCCGCCGACCCGCTCACGGAGTTCTCGGTGGAGCGGCTGGTCGACTACGTGGTCGGGGTCCCGGCCACCGCCGGGTACAGCTACTCCAACACCGGCTACGTCCTCGCCGAGATGATCGTCGAGGAGGCGACCGGGAACAGCTACGAGGACCAGCTCTCCGCCCGGCTCCTCGAGCCGCTGGGCCTCGAGGACACGTACTACCGCCCGCACCTGTATCCGCGGTGGATCGCCGACCGCCTGCCGGCCGCGTACTACCTGCAGACCACGGACCCCGAGATGTCCCCGCTGTCCGGGCAGGACGTCAGCCGGTACAGCGTCTCCTGGGCGCGCGCGGCCGGTGGCATCCTGAGCACGACGGCCGACATGACCCGCTGGGAACGCGCGCTGTACGAGGGCGAGTTGCTGCCGCCGCAGCAGCAGGCCTCGCTGCTGAGCCTGGTGTCGACGGAGACCGGGGAGCCCATCGAGCAGACGTCCCCCGCCGACCCCCGCGGGTTCGGCTTGGGGGTCGCCCAGATGACCGACGAGCTGGGCACGTTCTGGTTCTACGAGGGCGCGACGTTCGGCTTCCGCGCGCTGCACGCGTACTTCCCGGACTCCGGGCTCATCATCGCCGTCAACCTGAACAGCAGGCCGGACGACGACCGGATCGGGGCCCTGACGACGTCGGTGTACGGCACGCTGGCCGAGCACGGGCTCGTCCCGCCGGTCGCGGGCGGCTGACCGCTAGACCGCCGAGACCAGCCGCACGCGCCAGACGTGGGTGTGAGCGTCGTGGGTCGCCCGGCAGGTCAGGCGGACCGCCTCCTCCGACATCCGGCTCTCCACCTCGGCCACCACGTCGCCGTCCGGCCCGGCGAGGGTGACCACCCACCGCTCCACGTCCGCGCCGGGCGGGGACAGCCGGCGCACGCCGCGCGGCGGCAGGTCGTCGACGCCCAGGAGCGACAGCTCGCCGCGGGCGGCGTGCTGGGCGGCCTGCACCGGCGGCGGGCAGCCGCCCCGGCCGCGCAGCCACGGCAGCGCGACCCGCCCCTCGCGGTGCGCGGTCACCACCTGCCCGCCGTCGTCGGGCACCTGCCCGTAGTAGAAGCCGTGCGGCAGCACGAGCACGTTGGCCGCGAACCGGTCACCGCCCAGGTGGCTGCACTCCCACACGTCGTCGGAGGGCATCGTCCGCGCCAGCGGCCGCCCGCGCAGGGCGCAGCAGGCGTCGTGGCCGCCGTGCGCGCACACCAGGTACGTCGGACCGGTGGCGAGCTCGCCGACCGAGCCGTCCCATGGGGCGTCGAGCAGGTCGCCGTCGGCAGTCCGGGACGACCACCACAGGCCCTCGCGTCCTGGCCGGCCGTCGACGTAGGCCCAGCGGCGCTGTGAGTCGGTCAGGCGGTCCCCGGGCCGGCGGACCAGCAGCACCCGCACGTTCTCCACCCGTGCCCGGTGCGCCACCTGCTGGGCGACCGCGGGGTCGAACCGCGACTGTCGCAGCGCGTCGACCCCCCACGGCCCCGGCTGCTCGATCAGCAGCCAGCGCTGCGCGGGGGAGGCCGTGCCCACCCCGGAGTCGCCGCGGGCGAGGGCGCGCACCGAGCAGCGGTCGTCGTCGATCCGGCCGACCGGCCGGCCGGGGACCTCCCCGGGGCGGCAGAAGTCCGTCCCGTCCGTCATGCAGCCGCCCCACCGGGAGGTGCCGGGGGCGTGCCGGGCGGGGAGCCCGCCGGTCGGCTCACCTCGGGGTGTCCGGCCGGCTCACGACCCGGCCCCGGGGACGTGGTCACGCCACCCATCGTGCTCCGCGGTCGGGTCCGGGACGACGGCGTCGGGCACGACCGCGATCGAATCGGTGACCAGCCGCCGGGCGAGGGTCAGCTGGTCGGCGTCGTCGAGGCCGGGCAGGTCGGCGACCTTGAGCTCGCCGGCGGCCAGCAGCGCAGCCAGCGCGGGCCGGGTCTGCACCGGCAGTTCCAGCGACCGGCGACCGGCGACCAGCGTCACCCGGTCACCGGCCGGTTCCCGCAGCGCGGTGCGCAGCCGGGCGCGCACCCGCAGCACGGTGTCGGCGGACAGCGTCGCGGCGGCGGTCGCCTGGGCCAGGGGGGCCACGGGCTCGGGCCGCACCTGCGCCCAGGTGCGGGTCCGCAGCCGGTCGGCGACCTGGGTGGGGTCGACGCGGTCCAGCCAGCCCTTCAGCGCCGCCACGACCGCGGTCACGTCGTCGGTCACCGCGGACGGATCGGCGAGGTCGAGGCCCATGGGGAGGGAGCGGCGCAGCTCGGGGTCGTCGGCGGCGAGCACGCGCACGAGGTCGAGCACCGACTCGGTGGCCGCCCAGCGGGTCACCGGGTGCACGCCGATGGTCAGGTGCGCGCTGATCTCACCGAGGGCGACCGCGGAGTGCAGGTACCCGCGGGGCAGGTAGAGGGCGTCACCGGGGCGCAGCACCGCGTCGATCACCGGCTGGCCCTCGGCGGCGGCGGCCACGGCGGCGGCCCGGTCGTTCCACGGCTGGGTGCGCAGCGGGTCGGGGAGCACCGGCTCGTGGATGCGCCAGTGCTTCTCGCCGGCCACCTGCAGCACGAAGACGTCGTGCACGTCGTAGTGGGGGGAGAACCCGCGCGAGGACGGCGGGGTGATGTACGCGTTGACCTGCGTGGGGTGCCCCAGGTCGGCGGCGAGTGAGTCGGCGAACTCGATCAGCGGCGGCCACAGCCGGTGCAGGCCCTGCAGGACGACGGTGCTCCCGTCGGCGAACAGCCGCAGCACCGCGTCGGACGAGACCTGGTCGGCCACCTCGGCGCCGGCGCCTCCCGAGGTGGTGAACCGCTTGGGGTCGACGACGGCGCCGTCCTTGGCGATCCGCAGGAACGGGGTGCGCAGCCCCCGGCGGGACAGCAGCTCGTCGACCGCGGCGAGGTCGAGCAGGTCGGCGAAGGAACCGCCGGTCTGCTCGGCGCGGGTGAGCAGCGGCCGGCGTGACCAGTACTCCTCGGCGAAGACCCGCGGGTCGAGGGCGGTGCACCGACGCAGGGCCGGCCGGGGCTCCGGCCGGCCCTGCGTGGTGGGGTTCTCGGTCAGGCCGAACCGTCCGCGCCGCCGTCGGCACCGCCGTCCGCACCACCGTCGGCGCCGCCGTCGGCACCACCGTCGGCACCGCCGTCCGCACCACCGTCGGCGCCGCCGTCGGCACCACCGTCGGCACCGCCGTCCGCGCCGCCGTCAGAGCCGCCGGTCGCGCCGCCGTCCGCCGGGCCGTGGCCTGCGCCGCCGTCGGCACCGCCGTCCGCGCCACCGTCGCCAGCGCCGCCGTCGGCACCGCCATCCGCTCCGCCGTCGCCCACGCCGGGGGTGGTCATGTCATCGTCGTCGAGCGCCATGGGTCTCCGATCACATCGGGTCGCGGGCCGCCGGCCGGCGGCCCTCCGGGCGTGCTGTACCTCACGGATCCTGCTCTCACACACCGGCTCCGACCAGCGGGAACGGCGTGTCGGCAACGGGTCTGTCACGACACGCTGCCGAAGTGCCCGGACCGCGCCGGAGGCGTTACCGTCCTCCCGTTCATCGAACAGGTGTTCGAGATCGGGAAGGGGTCATGAGCCAGTCCGCCCGTGCTGCCGGCTGCAGCGTGCTGCACGTCGACATGGACGCGTTCTTCGCCAGTGTCGAGGTGCGCCGGCATCCCGAGCTGGCCGGCACCCCGGTGATCGTCGGCGGGGCCGGCAACCGCGGGGTGGTCACCTCGGCCACCTACGAGGCGCGCCGGTACGGGGTGCACGCGGCGATGCCCACCTCCCGGGCACTGCGGTTGTGCCCGACGGCGACGGTGCTGCCGGGGGACATGGCGCTCTACGCCGAGGTCTCCCGGTCGGTGATGGCGCTGTTCCGCTCCATCACCCCGCTGGTCGAGCCGCTGAGCCTCGACGAGGCGTTCCTCGACGTCTCCGGAGCGGGCCGGCGGCTCGGCGACGCCGCCGAGATCGGGGAGTACATCCGCGCCCGCGTCTACGACGAGCAGGGCATCACCTGCTCGGTGGGTGTGGCCGGCACCAAGTTCGTGGCCAAGCTGGCCTCCACCCGCGCCAAGCCCGACGGGCTGCTCGTCGTCCGGCCCCCCGAGGTCATGGACTTCCTGCACCCGCTGCCGGTCGGCGCGTTGTGGGGGGTCGGTGCCAAGACCGAGGAGGTGCTGCTGCGGCTGGGCCTACGCACCGTCGGCGACCTCGCCCACGTGCCGGCGCGCACCCTGCAGCGGGCGGTGGGCCCGGCGGCCGGCGCCTCCCTGCACGAGCTGGCGTGGGGGCGCGACCCCCGGCGGGTGGTGCCCGACGAGCCGGAGAAGTCGGCCGGGCACGAGGAGACCTTCGCCACCGACGTCGACGACCCGGTGGTCATCCACCGGGAACTGCTGCGGCTGTCCGAGCGGACGGCGGGCCGGCTGCGCTCGGGCGGCTGGCTGGCCCGCACGGTGAGCATCAAGGTGCGCTTCGCCGACTTCGCCACGATCACCCGGTCCCGCACCCTCGACGTCCCGACCGACGTCGGGCAGGAGCTCTACGACACCGCCCGCGCCCTGTTCGACGCCCTGGGGCTGGAGCGGGCCCGGATCCGGCTGGTGGGGGTCCGCGCGGAGCGGCTGGTCGAGGCCGGCTCCGCGCCCCGGCAGCTGGAGCTGGGTGCCCGGGAGCACGGCCGCCGGGAGGCCGAGCTCGCCGCCGACCGGGCCGCCCGCCGGTTCGGGGCCGGCGCGGTGCGCCCCGCGACCCTCCTGCACCGCGACCGGCAGCGCGCCCGGTGACCCGCCGACGGGCTCGGCGGGGGCGCCCCAGGAACCCGGGACGGCGCTCGTTCGTCCTCCCTGGGAGAGTTCCCGGCCCACCCGCGAGAGTGATCACGGCGGGTCGGGGACGACTCGCCTTTCGCGCCCCGCAAAGGGCTCGTATCCTCGATGTCACCGTCGGCGGCACCTCCGACGGGATGTGTTCAGGCCCCATGGAGGTCGACGTGCCGCTCTCCGAGCACGAACAGCGTCTGCTGGAGCAGATCGAGCGCGCCCTCGTCGATGACGATCCGAAGTTCGCCTCGCAGGTCCGCACCGGTGACCGCAGGGTCAAGGCCCGCCGCAAGCTGCAACTGGGCGCCCTCCTGGTGTTGATCGGGATGGCCGTCCTCGTCGGTGGCGCCGTGGCCCCCTCGGTCCCCCTCGGCGTCCTCGGGTTCCTGATCGCCTTCGGCGGCCTCGCCCTCGCCGTCCTCAACTACCGGTCGGCCACCGGGGCGGTCGAGCCCGGCGCCGCCGGGCCCGCCGGCCCCGCCGCCCCGGGCCGCAGCCGGCGCGGTGGCAAGCCCCGTCGGCAGCCGCTGAAGAACCGGCTCGAGGAACGCTTCCGCCGCCGCTACGACCAGTAGCCCCGACGAGCCTCGCGACAGCCGTCGTCCCCCGCTGGACGGCGGCTGTCGCGCGTCGGGGCCCGACCGCAGGAGGAGCCGTGTCCGAGGACCAGGTGTGGCGGGCCCTGACCGCCGACCGCGGGCTGTGGGGCTGGGGCGACGACGACGGCATCGTCCCGTGGACCGGTGAGGACGGCCGCGACGTCGTCCCCCTGTGGGCCTCGGCGGAGCAGGCCACGGCCGGAGCCGGCGTCGACGGCGATCCGGGCGAGGGGCCGCTCTTCCTCGACCTGGACACCCTGCTCGCCGAGATCCCCGGCTGGATGGACGCCGGGATCACCACGGCGGTGCTCTCCGCGGGCGGTGACGGGCTCCCCGTGCCCCTGACCGAGCTGACCGAGCGGCTGCTGCGCCTGCAGGTGGACGGGCGGGCCTGACGAACGCCCCGGCACGACCGGGTCGAGCGGTGACCGGTCAGCCGCGCAGCGCCGCCCGGCGGCCCCAGCCCGGCCGCGGCAGCCGCGTCGCGAGGTCGCGCGCCCTCCGAGCCAGCGACGGCGGCCACAGCAGCGCACGGACCCACGCCCGCCGGGAGGCCGCGGCCAGCAGCCCGCGGCGGGCGGTGCGCAGCGCCGTCACCAGCTCCGGTCCGGCGGGGGGCGCACTGCCGGGGCGCGCGTAGCTGGCCGCCTCCTCCGCCCGGGCCAGGAGGGCCACGGCGTCGACCGCGGCCTGCACCGGCACCTGCCGCCTCCCGGACCGGTGCGCCCCACCGCTCCGCTCGCCCATCGCCGCGGCCAGCTGCTCGGCCACCTGCCGCGGGGTCCGCGCCGGATCGCCCTCCAGGCCGATGTCCAGGGCGGTCGCCGACAGCTCGTCCCACAGCGCGCCCGCGCTGCCGTCGGACAGCCGGCGCCGGCGCTGCAGGGCGCGCAGACCGGCCGGCACCGCGGCGACCACGGCGACGCCGACCAGCGCGGCGACGCCCCACAGCACCGGCCGCAGCCAGTCCGATGCTCCGGGGGCAGCCTGTGGCGCCGGCACCGGCTGCGGCACGGGCTCCAGCTGCGGTGCGGGGGTGACCGGTCCGGGCAGCGGGGCGACGGGCGCGTCGGCGCGGTCGTCGGCCTCCTGGTCCTGCACCCGGGGCGACCACGGGAGGTCCACCGCCCGGTCGACGTCGATCGGGGTCGGGTCGAACGGGAGCCAGCCCACGTCGTCGAAGTAGGCCTCGACCCAGGCGTGCGCGTCGTCGCTGGTGACCAGCCGGCTGCCGTCGGGCTGCACGGTGCCCGGCGTGTACCCCAGCACCACCCGCGCCGGCACCCCGGCCGCCCGCACCAGGACCGCCATCGCCCCGGCGTACTGCTCGCAGTAGCCCCGGCGCAGCCGCAGGAAGTCGGCCAGGTCGTCGCCGCTGGTGCCGGGCGCCGTCGACAGCGAGTACTCGTAGCCGTTGGCCGGATCGGTGAAGTGCCCGTAGATCGCCCGGACCCGCTCGTAGGGGGCGGTCAGGTCCGCGGTCAGTGAGGCGACCAGATCGGTGACGGCCGGGTCCAGCGGGGGCAGGGCGGTGTAGCCCTGGCTCACGGGCGGATCGGGCGGCAGCGGCTCCGCGGCGGTCAGCTCCTCCGGGCTGGGACGGGGCTCGACCGCGGCCACCGACCAGGTGCGCCCCTCGGTGGTCACGTCGCGGCCGAACACCGTGGCGGTGCCGGGGTCGAACCGCCACTGCTGGGCGTCGGTCACCGAGACCGACAGGGGCGAGTAGAGCACCGGCAGGTAGACGTCCTCGTGCCCCAGGGCGGTGACCAGGGCGTCGACCGGCCGGCCCTCCCGGCGTCCGGGCAGGGGGGCCAGCTCGCTGTCGTCGGCGACGGCCGTCTCGCCGTCCAGGTTGCCGACCGACCAGCCGTCCTCGGCGTCGTATGCCTCCAGCGCGACCACCCGCAGGTACCCGGGGTCGTCGACGGAGGCCTGCACCCGGAGCAGGTCGATGGGCTCGTCGAGGGTCAGCTGCCCCTGCAGGGCGGCTGCCGGGTCCAGCGCCGTCCCGGTCGACCCACCGATGCCGCGGCCGATCCCGCCCGCGAAGGTGCCCTCGGTCAGGGTCGGCACGACGGTGCCGACCACCAGCGCCAGCACCACGGCGACCGCCCCGGTGCGCAGCGCCGTGAGCGTGCCGGTGCCCAGGAGCGGCCGGTGGCCGCCGGCGGGGCGGTGCCGCAGCCGGCGGTGCTGGTCGGCCCACAGCAGCAGGGCCAGCCCGGCCGCGGGCGCGGCCACCGGCAGCGCGCCGATCGTGCCGGTCACGGTGCTCACCGGCACGCAGAACAGCACCAGCAGGCCGAGCCCGGCCAGCGCCGGCTGCCGGCCGCCGACCGCGACGAGGTCGACGACCACCGCGACCAGCCCCACCATCAGCGTGGTGAGCGCGAGCAGACCGGTCAGGGGCAGCGCCGGCGTGGTCTGCTCCTGCAGTTCCGCCGACCCGTCGGCGAGCACCGTCAGCAGATCGGTGGTGCTGCGTCCGGTCGGCACCCAGCCGAAGGCGGCCCGCCCGGGCGCGAACAGCGCGGTGAGCAGGCAGACCAGCAGGGCGAGCTGACCGAGCGGGACCAGCGGGACCCCGACGGCGGCCCACCGGACGGGGACGGACCGGCCGGGGGCGAGGGTCTCCCACAGCAGGGCGCCCGCGGCGCGCAGGAGCAGGCCGCCGGCGGTGACGACGGCGACCGCGGCGAGCACCGGGGGCAGCCACGAGCGGTCGGTGAACACGGGGAGCAGCGCGGCGGTGCCCAGGGCCGTGCCGACGGCGGCGGCGAGCGCGGTGCCGGCCTCGGCCAGCGCCGCCCGGGAGCGTCCGCCGGTCACGCCGGCACCCCGCGCAGCCCGGCCGCGGGCGTGCCGGGCCCGCCGAGCTGTGCCCACACCGCCGGGACCCGGTCCCCGGAGGAGGCGACGGCGACCCGCCAGCCCCCGGCACGCAACAGGCGGGCGGCCGCCTCCCGTTGGCGGACCAGCTCGTCCCGGGCGGCCCCGGTGGCCGGCCGGCGGCTGCGGGTCAGCCCGGTCCCGGCCCAGCTGCCGATGTCGGCCAGCACGGCCAGGTCGGTGCCGGGGCCGGATCGGACCCGCACCAGTTCCGCGGCGTCGTCCGGCCCGACCGCGCCGAGCAGCGCGATGACCGGACCGTCCCCGGCCGCGCGGGTGAGCAGGTCCAGGCCGGGGCCGAGCCCCGACAACCGGGACGGCGTGACCGCGGCCAGCCGGTCCAGCAGCTCGCCGGGGCCCAGCCCGTGGACGTGCTCGGCGGGTGCGAGCTCCACGGCGTCGGTGACCACCCGCAGGGTGGCCCCACGGCCGAGGAGCTCGGTGCCGATGCTGGCGGCGGCCTCGACCAGCCACTCCAGGCTGTCCGGCGGCGGGGTGTCCCGGCCCGCGGCGCCGGCGGCGAGGTCGGCCGCGTGGCCGCGGGCCAGCACGTGCGCGCGGGCGCGGGTGTCGAGCAGCAGAGTGGCCTGGGCCCGCCACGGCCGCTCCTCCAGGCGCACCATGAGCTCCCCGGTGCGCGCCGTGGCCCGCCAGTGCACCTTGCGCAGGTCGTCGCCGTGCCGGTAGGGGCGGGTGCTGACGTCGTCCTCGCCGTGGACGGCGATCGAGCGCCGCGCACCGGCGGCACCGCCCCCGTGCCCGCCGGCCGGGCCGTCCGGGCCGAGCGGCACCACCCGCGGCACCACGAGCAGCGGGGCGCTGTCGGCCCCGGCGGTGCTGCGCAGCACCAGGCCGAACGGGTCGACCAGCCGCAGGCGCAGCGGGCCGAGCCGATAGCGGCCGCGACGGCCGCCGTGCACCCGGTACCGCAGCGTGGCCGTCTCCCCACCCGGGAGCCGGTCGACGACGAACTCCGGGGTGGTGCCGAGCTCGGGCGGGACGGTCTCGGCCAGCAGCCACAGCCCGCCGGTGCCGCGGCCGGCGTTGGTCACCTCCAGGCACACCTCCGCGTCCCCGCCGCGGGGCACCCGGGCCGGGGTCACCGTGCGGCGGGAGGCGACCCGGAACCGGCGCCGGGCCACGGTGGTCGTCGAGAGCAGGGGGAGGGCGAGCACGAAGACGGCCACCTGCACCAGCGGGCGCTCGCCCAGCAGGACGCCGAGGAGCAGGAGGGTGAGGCCGGCGGCGACGAGGCACCGTCCCCGGAGGGTCAGCGTGGCGAGCGCCGTCGCCACGGGTCCGCGCACGGTCAGCGTCCGCGCGGCACCGGGACGGTCGCCAGCAGCTCCCGCACGACCTGCTCGCCGCTGCGCCGGGCGGCCGCGGCGTCGGCGGTGAGCAGCAGCCGGTGGGACAGCACCGGCACCGCGACGGTCTGGACGTCGTCGGGGAGGACGTGGTCGCGCCCGGCCAGCGCCGCGGACGCCCGGGCGGTGCGCAGCAGCTGCAGGCCGGCCCGCGGCGAGGCGCCCAGCCGCAGGTCGGGGGAGCGGCGGGTGGCCTCCACCAGGGACACCACGTAACGGCGGACGGCCTCGGAGACGTGCAACCGGCCGACGGCGGCCACCAGGCGCCGTACCCCCGCGGCGTCGGCCACCGGTGTGAGCGCGGCGAGGGGGTCGGTGGTCACGAGGTCGTCGAGCATGGCCAGCTCCGCCTCGCGGTCGGGGTAGCCCATCGACACGCGTGCGGTGAAACGGTCCCGCTGCGCCTCGGGGAGGGGGTAGGTGCCCTCCATCTCGATCGGGTTCTGCGTGGCCATGACGAGGAACGGGCGGGCCAGCTCGTAGCTGACGCCGTCGACGGTGACCTGCCGCTCCTCCATGCACTCCAGCAGGGCCGACTGCGTCTTGGGCGAGGCGCGGTTGATCTCGTCGGCGACGACGATGTTGGCGAACACCGCTCCGGGCTTGAACTCGAACTCCCGGCTCTCCTGGTCGTAGATCGCCACGCCGGTCACGTCGCTCGGCAGCAGGTCCGGCGTGAACTGGATGCGGCGCACGCTGGCGTCGATGGAGCCGGCCAGCGCCTTGGCCAGCGTCGTCTTGCCCACGCCGGGGACGTCCTCCACCAGCAGGTGCCCCTCGGCCAGCAGCACGACCAGTGCGAGGTGGACGACGTCGGGCTTGCCGTGGACGACGCGGGCCATGTTGGCGGCGATGCGGGAACCCTCGGCAGCGACGTCGACCGAGGAGTCCGTGCCGTCGGCGGTGCGGGTCACCTCGGTCACGGTTCCCACCGTACGTGCGCGGAGGTGCCCCGGGGCGGGAGCGGGACGCCGGACGCCGTGCTCCCCCCACTCTGGGGGCCTGCAGCGTGCGGACACCCCCCGACGGCCCCCGCGCGACGACCGGTCGGGGGGTCCCGGGTGGGGCGCCGTCCCACCCCGCCCCACCCGGTGGGCGACGGCCGCTGACGGCGCGCTGACCAGCGGGTGCGGCGGTGGGGAAGGCCGGTCACGACATGGTGTCGAGTGGTGTCTGGTGGGGGCCAGTGGGTTAGTGTGTGGCCCGGTGGGGAGGCAGGGCCCGTCCCGGGGGCGCCCCGGAGCACGAGGAGGACCGATGGGGGAGGTGATCCGGTGTTCGTCGGCAGCTACCCACTGCGGCTCGACGAGAAGGGCCGGCTCGCACTCCCCGTCCGCTTCCGTGAGCAGGTGGCCGGCGGCATGGTGATCAAGAAGGGCCAGGAGCGCTGCATCTACGGCCTCACCATGGCCCGGGTCGCCGAGCAGAGCGCCGCGGCCGCCGCGATGGCGCCCTCGGACACCGCCGCCGCCCGCATGCGGGCCCGCATGAGCTTCGGGTCGATGGTGGAGGTGGAGCCCGACAAGACCGGGCGCATCACCATCCCGGCCAACCTGCGTGAGTACGCCGGTCTCGACCGCGACGTCGTCGTGGTGGGTGTCGACACCCGTTTCGAGATCTGGGACGCCGGCACCTGGGACGCCTACGTGGCCGAGCAGGAGGCCGTCTACGCCGACATGGAGAGCGAGGGGATGCCCACCCTCTCCTGACCCGCCGTCCAGGCCCCCGATCCGGACCCCTCCGGGCCCCACCCCGACCGAGCCGACTTCCCCGCGGCTCGACCGGCCGGCCCGAGCCGCCTTCCCCGCGGCTCGGTCCGACGCGGCACGGAGGAGCAGCACCGCCCTCAGGGCACGTCGCCGCCCGGCACCCCCGCCGGGGACCGGCGCGGCCCTCCCCGTCCCCGCGGGGCACCACCTGGCGTACTTCCCCGGCGCCAGGCGGGCCCCGCAGGGGCGGGCCGGGCCGGGTGCTCCCCACTCCGCCCCACCGGCCCCACTCCGCCCCACCCACCGAATCCGTCTCGAAACGCCCTTCGCGCTCCACCCGCCGACCACCGTCCCGCGTCACCATGGACGGGCCCCCGGGCCCCGTGCCCGACCGACCCGTTCGAGGAGCAGTCGACGATGAGCAGCAGCGAGCCCGTGCGGCCCGCGGTGCACGTGCCCGTCCTGCTCGACCGGGTCAGCGAGCTGCTGGCTCCGGCCTGCGCCGCCGAGGGCGCCGTCCTCGTCGACGCGACCCTGGGCCTGGCCGGCCACTCCCTGGCCCTGTTGCAGGCGCACCCCGGGCTGCGGCTGATCGGCCTGGACCGGGACCCCGACGCCCGCGCCGAGGCCGCCCGCCGGATCGAGGCCGCCGGCTGCCGCGACCGCGTCACCCTCGTGCCGGCCGTCTTCGACGAGCTGCCCGACGTGCTCGACCGGCTCGGCGTGGCGGAGGTGCAGGCGGTGCTGTTCGACCTCGGCGTCTCCTCCCTCCAGCTGGACCGGCCCGACCGGGGCTTCAGCTACGCCGCCGACGCCCCCCTCGACATGCGCATGGACCCCGGCGGCCCCCGCACCGCCGCCGACGTGGTGAACACCTACTCCACCGGCGACCTGGCCCGGGTGCTGCGGGTCTACGGCGAGGAGCGCTTCGCCTCGCGGATCGCCCGGGCCATCGAGCGGGAACGGGGGCGAGAGCCGTTCACCCGGACCGGGCGCCTGGCGGAGCTGGTGCGCGAGTCCATCCCCGCGGCCACCCGCCGCACGGGGGGGCACCCGGCCAAGCGCACGTTCCAGGCGCTGCGCATCGAGGTCAACGACGAGCTCGGTGTCCTGCAGCGTGCCCTCCCGGCGGCGATCGAGGCCCTGGCCGTGGGCGGGCGGATCACCGTCATCACCTTCCACTCCCTCGAGGACCGGATCGTGAAGCAGACCCTCGCGGCCGGTGCCACCGACCGCACCCCGCCGGAGCTCCCGGTGCCGTTGCCCGAGCACGGTCCGACCCTGCGGCTGCTCACCCGTGGCGGCGAGTCGCCGTCGGCGGAGGAGGCCGCGGCCAACCCGCGCGCCGCCTCGGCTCGCGTCCGGGCCGCCGAGCGCATCCGGAGGGCGGCGTGAGCGAGCTCGCGAGCTCCGCCATGGGCACGGCAGCGCCGCGAACGCGGCTGACGAGCGCCGGCGAGGAGGCAGCGTGAGCGCGGCCGCCGGGCTGCCGCCGGAGCCCCGCTCACCCCGCAGCGGGACGCCGTCCGAGCCGCGCGGGCCCCGGGCCGGCACGGCCGCCCGGCGCGCCCCGGCGCGGGTTCCGAGCGCCCCGGCGACCGGGGAGCGCGCCGCGGCCGAGCGGACGTCGTCGGCGACCGCGGCGCGCGCTCGATCGACGACGGCTGCGCGCCCGCCCCGTGCCCCCACCCAGTCCACCGCCGCCCCCACCTCGACCCCGGCGCCGGCCCGCAACCACACCGCACCGGTGCGCGTCGGGTCGCTGCGCGCGCGCCCGCCGCGCGCCTCGGCCGCCGGGCCTGCGGCGCGACCGGCGCCGGCCCCGCCGGGGACCCGCGCCCGCCGCGGGGCGCTGAGCACCCGCCGCGGGCCGCTCGTCCTGCTGGTGGTGGGCATGCTGGTCGCCACCGCACTGGGGCTGCTGATCCTCAACACCGCCATCGCGGTCAACTCGCTCAAGGCCACCCAGCTGGCGGCGGCCAACGCCGACCGCGCGCAGGAGGTGGAGCGCCTGGAGCAACAGGTGATCGCCGGCGGCACCTCCGCCGCGCTCGCCGCGGCCGCGACCGCCGAGGGGCTGGTGCCCGCCGGCTCGGCCGGCTACCTCGTCGTCGGCGAGGACGGCACGGTCACCCTGCGCGGCGAGCCGGTGCCGGCCGAGGTACCCGCCCCACCGCCCGAGCCGGGCGCGGGGGGCTGACCGTGCCCACCCCACCCCGGTCACCGTCTCCCGGCCGGCGCACCGGCGAGCGCCTCGCGCCGCGCGGCGGCTCGGGGGCCTTCGTGCCCCGCCGCCCGCCCGGCAGCCGCCGCGTCGGCGGCGGGCTCCGTCCCGGTGCGCGCCGGCTCACCATCGGCCTGGTGCTCGTCGTCGTCCCGCTGCTGGTCGTCATGGGCAAGCTGGTCCTGCTGCAGGGCGTGGACGGCGGTGACTACGCCGCCGCCGCCACGCAGGACCGGCTGCGCAGCTACCCGATCGCCGCCCTGCGCGGCCAGGTGCTGGACCGCGACGGCAACCCGCTGGCCTACACCGTCGAGGCCTCCCGGGTGGTCGCCGATCCCACCGTCGTCGCCGACCCGGCGCGCACCGCGCTGGCGCTGACCACGCTGCTGGACGTCCCCGTCTCCGAGCTCACCGACCTGCTCTCGCGCGACAGCCGGTACGTCGTGCTGGCCGGCCAGGTGTCCCCGGAGACCGTCGACGCCATCGACGAGCTCGGTCTCGGCGGCGTCTTCTTCGAGGACGACCCCGTGCGCCTCTACCCGGCCGGCACCGTTGCCGGGCAGGTGGTCGGCTTCGTCGGCCGGCAGGGGAACGGACTGGCCGGCATCGAGCAGACCTTCGACGAGGAGCTGGCCGGCCGCCCCGGCGAGCGGCGGGTCGAGGTGGGCTCCGGCGGCCACCCGATCCCCTCGGGCATCGACGAGTCCACCCCGGCCACCGACGGCGAGACGGTGGAGCTGACCCTCGACGCCGACCTGCAGTACGTGATGGAGCAGCGGCTCGACCAGGCGTGCCAGGACGGCGCCACCACGCGCGCCTCGGCCGTCGTCCTCGACGTGCACACCGGCGAGGTCGCCGCCATGGGCTCCTGCCCCGGCTACGACCCGGGCGCCGCCGCGCAGACCGATCCGGAGCTGCTGGGCAACCCGGTCGTGTCCGACGTCTTCGAGCCCGGCTCGGTGATGAAGGCGGTCACCCTCGCCGCCGCCCTGGAGGAGGGCGTCGCGACCCCGGACACCGTGCTCACCGTCGACGGGCACATCCAGGCCGGGGACGCCGTGGTCACCGACGCCCACGACCACGAGCCGATCGACTGGACGGTGACCGGCGTCCTCGCCAAGTCCAGCAACGTGGGCACGATCATGCTGGCCCGCGAGGTGGGCGACGCGACGCTGGAGGAGTACCTGCGGGCCTTCGGCGTGGGCAGCCGCACCGGCATCGAGCTGCCAGGGGAGAGCGCCGGCATCCTCTCGGGATCCGACGAGTGGGAGGAGAGCCGCGCGGCCAACATCGCGATCGGCCAGGGCGTGTCGGTCACCACCCTGCAAATGGCGTCGGTCTACCAGGCGATCGCCAACGACGGGGTGCGCATCGCGCCACGCCTGGTCGACTCCGTGGGCGGTGAGGCCGCTCCGGCCCCCGAGTCCACCCGGGTCGTCAGCGAGTCCACCGCCGACCGCATGGCCTACATGCTCGAGGCGGTGGTCGGCCCCGGCGGCACCGCGCCGCTGGCGCAGGTCGACGGCTTCCGGGTGGCCGGCAAGACCGGCACCGCCCAGCGCGCCAACCCGGACTGCGGCTGCTACGCCGGCGGCGGGTACGTGACCACGTTCGTCGGTTTCGCCCCGGCCGACGACCCCCAGTACGTCGTCGCCGTGGACCTGGAGCGGCCGACGAGTTCCGCCGAGGGCGGCCAGGTGGCCGCTCCCGTCTTCGCCGACATCATGCGGCAGGCGCTCACCGCCGACGGCATCGTGCCGTCGGGGACCGCCCGTCCCGAGTTCGACCTCACGGGGTGAGGACCCCGTCCTCCTCACCGCTCGCAAGCTCGCGGCGAGCCTCTGGACGGGGCCGAACGGCGCGCTCCGCGTGTGGTGCGGAGGGCTCCACCCGGCCCGCCGGTAGATTCGAGTCCCGTGACCCCGACCGCGGGCGGGTCGGCGCCCCGCCCAGCGGGCACCACCCCGCCGATCCCCGACCCGACGCTCGCCGACCTCGCCGACCTCGTCGGTGTGCCCGTGCAGGGCGACGCCGCGACGCCGGTCTCCGGGGTCACGCTGGCCTCCGGGGAGGTCGGTGCGGGGGACCTCTACGCGGCCCTGCCCGGCGCGCGCACCCACGGTGCCCGCTTCGCCGCCGACGCGGCCGCCCGCGGTGCGGTCGCCGTCCTCACCGACCCCACCGGCCGTGAGCAGGCCTGTGCCACCGGCCTGCCGGTCTGCGTCGTCGACGACCCGCGGGCCCGGCTCGGTGCCGTCGCCGCGCGGGTCTACGGCGAGCCCGGCCGGCGGCTGCAGGTCATCGGCATCACCGGCACCAACGGCAAGACGACGACCAGCTACCTGGTCGAGGCCGGCCTGGCCGCCGCCGGCCGGGGCACCGGCCTGGTCGGCACGGTGGAGACCCGCACCCGCGGCCGCGCCGCCGACGGCACGCCGACGGTCACCACCCTCCCCAGCGTCCGGACGACGCCCGAGGCCCCCGCCCTGCACGCGCTCCTGGCCCGCATGGCGGACTCGGGCGTGCAGACGGTGGTGATGGAGGTGTCGAGCCACGCGCTGGTGCTCGGCCGGGTCGGGGGCATCCCCTTCGCCGCCGCCGGCTTCACCAACCTGGGCCGCGACCACCTGGACTTCCACACCGACCTGGAGGACTACTTCCTCGCCAAGGCCCGCCTGTTCGACGGCCGTGCGGCGGTCGAGGTGGTCGACGTCGACGACCCGTACGGGCGGCGGCTGACCGGGATGCTCGACGGCCGCCGGGCGGTCACCGTGTCCGGTCGCGGCACGGCCGCCGACTGGACGGCCACCGACGTCACCGTGACCCCGGACGGCGGCTCCGCGTTCACCCTCACCGGACCGGGCGGGCGCACCTGGCCGGCCCGCGTGCGGCTGCCCGGGGGGTTCAACGTCGCCAACGCCGTCCTGGCGGTCGCCCTGCTCGGCGCCGTCGGCGTCCCGGTGGAGACGGCGCTGCGCGGGCTCGCGGAGACCGTCGTCCCCGGCCGGATGGAGCCGGTGGACGCCGGCCAGCCGTTCGTCGCGGTCGTGGACTACGCGCACACGCCCGACGCGGTGGCCACCGCCCTCGCCGCCCTTCGGGCCGCCACGCCCGGCCGGGTGATCACCGTGCTCGGCTGCGGCGGCGACCGCGACCCGGGCAAGCGGGCGGCGATGGGCGAGGCCGCGGCGCTCGGCAGCGACCTGCTCGTGGTGACCGACGACAACCCCCGCTCGGAGGACCCCGCCGCCATCCGCGCCGCGATGCTCGGCGGCGTCCCCGCCGAGCATCGCGGCGACGTCCTGGAGGTCGGTGACCGGCGCGCGGCGATCGCCGCGGCCGTGGCCCGCGCGCGGCCGGGCGACGCCGTCCTGGTGGCCGGCAAGGGCCACGAGACCGGCCAGGAGGTGGCCGGGACCCTGCACCCGTTCGACGACCGCGCCGTGCTGCGCGAGGCCCTGGCCCGCGCCGGCGAGGAGGCCCCGTGATCCCCCTGTCGTTGGCCGAGGTGGCCGAGGCGGTGGCCGGCCGGCTGACGCCGGACGCCACCGGCGTCGTGACCGGGAAGGTCACCGTCGACTCCCGCACCGTCGCCCCCGGGGACCTGTTCGTCGCCGTGCCGGGGGAGCGGGTCGACGGCGCGGACTTCCTCGCCGCGGCCGCGGCCGCCGGCGCCGTCGCCGCGCTGAGCACCCGCCCGGACGACGCGCTGCCGTGCGTGGTCGTCGACGAGCCGGTGGCCGCCCTCGGCCGGCTGGCCGCCGAGGTGCACACCCGGCTGGTCGCGGGAGGCCTGACGACGCTCGGCATCACCGGCTCCTCGGGGAAGACCTCCACGAAGGACCTGCTGGGCCAGGTGCTGGCCGCCGCCGGCCCCACGGTGAGCCCGCCCGGGTCGTACAACAACGACATCGGCCTGCCGCTGACCGTCCTCGACGCCGACGCGACCACCCGGTTCCTGGTGCTGGAGATGGGTTCACGCGGGCCCGGGCACATCGCCCGCCTGTGCGGGATCGCCCGCCCCCGGATCGGCGTCGTCCTCAACGTGGGCTCCGCGCACCTCGGGGAGTTCGGCTCGCCCGAGGGCACCGCCGCCGCCAAGGGAGAGCTGGTCGAGGCCCTGCCGGCGGACGGCACGGCCGTCCTCAACGCCGACGACGCCCGCGTGCTCGGGATGCGGCCGCGCACCCGGGCCCGGGTGCTGACCACCGGGCTCGCCGACGGCGCCGACGTCCGGGCCGCGGACGTCACCCTGGACGACGCCGGCCGGGCCCGCTTCACGCTGACCGTGGGGGAGGAACACCACCCCGTGCGGCTGCAGGTGGTCGGCGCCCACCAGGTCGCCAACGCCCTGTCCGCCACCGCCGCCGCGCTCGCCGCGGGGATGGCCCCGGCCGACGTCGCGGCCGCCCTGTCGGCCGCCGGGCCGCGCAGCCGGTGGCGCATGGAGGTCACCCGCCGGGCGGACGGGGTCACCGTCGTCAACGACGCCTACAACGCCAACCCCGAGTCCATGCGTGCCGCCCTGGCGGCCCTCACCGGCCTGTCCGGACAGCGGCGGGTCGCCGTCCTGGGCGCGATGGGCGAGCTCGGCCCCGGCGCGGACGCCGAGCACGAGCGGCTCGGCGAGGACGCCGTGGCCGCGGGGGTGGACCTCGTCGTGGCCGTGGGACCCGATGCGGTAGGGATAGCTCGAGGCGCGTTCCGGGCCGGAGCGCGCGAGGGTGAGGGTGCGGTGCACGTGCCCGACAGGGCGGCGGCCCGGGAAATGCTGATGGAGGCGCTGGTGCCCGGAGACGTCGTGCTGGTGAAGGCCAGCCGGTCCTACGGGCTCGAGGTGCTCGCCGCCGACCTGCTCGACGCCGGGGCCGGCGCGTGAAGTCGGTCCTCATCGCCGCCGCCTTCGGCCTGGTGATCTCCATCCTCGCCACCCCGGTGGCGGTGCACCTGTTCCGCCGGAAGGGCTTCGGCCAGGAGATCCGCGACGACGGCCCCGAGAGCCACCTGTCGAAGAAGGGCACGCCCACGATGGGCGGCACCGTCATCGTCGGGGCGACCGTCGGCGGCTACCTGATCGCGCACCTGTTCCTCATCAACCAGCCCGGCCGCGGGCTCACCGCCAGCGGGCTGCTGGTGCTCTTCCTCATGGTCGGGCTGGGCACCGTCGGGTTCCTCGACGACTACCTGAAGATCCGGTACCGGCGCAGCCTGGGGCTGAACAAGACCGCCAAGCTGGTCGGGCAGCTGGTCATCGGCGTGGCCTTCGCGGTGCTGGCGATCAACTTCCCCGACAGCGCCGGCACCACCCCGGCCTCCACGTTCGTCTCCTACGTGCGCGACATCGCGCCGATGGCCCTCGGCCCGATCCTGTTCGTGGTCCTGGCGTACCTGTTCATCGCCGGGTTCTCCAACGCGGTCAACCTCACCGACGGCCTCGACGGGCTGGCGGCCGGCTGCTCGGCGATGGTCTGCGGGGCCTACACGATCATCTCGTTCTGGCAGTTCACCCACGACTGCACCACCGCGGTGATCGACGGCTGCTACACCGTGCGCGACCCGCTCGACATCACCCTGGTCGCCGCCGCCGGCATGGGAGCCTGCCTGGGCTTCCTGTGGTGGAACACCAGCCCGGCGCGGATCTTCATGGGCGACACGGGGTCGCTGGCCCTGGGCGGGCTGCTGGCGGGGCTGGCGATCGTCACCCGCACCGAGTTGCTGCTCGTCGTCCTCGGCGGGCTGTTCGTCGCGGTCACCCTGTCGGTGGTGATCCAGGTGGCCTTCTTCCGGGCCACCCGGCGGCGGGTGTTCCGGATGGCGCCCCTGCACCACCACTTCGAGCTGGCCGGGTGGGCCGAGAACACCGTGATCGTCCGGTTCTGGCTGGTCACCGGGATGGCGGTGGCCTTCGGGCTGGGCCTGTTCTACGCCGACTGGCTCACCATCACCGGCCTGTGAAGAAGGACCGCCCTCCCCCCCACGCCTCGCAAGCTCGGCGCGGGCCCCTGAAGGGTGGCCGTTCCAGCACCTCACCGATGCGACACGCCCCGCCGGTGCCCCGGTCGGCGGGGCGCACCGGTCACGATGGCCCGATGGAGTCCACCGGCTCAGGCCTCGTGCCCGGCCCGCGCCCCGCGTCCGGGGCGCGCCGGACCCCGGGCGCCCCGCGAGGGCCGCTCCCGCGCCGCCTCCGGGGCCCGGCCTGGCTCGACGGCCCCATGACCAGCTGCCACCTGGTGGTCGGCGCGGCCGGGATGCTGCTGGCGATCGGCCTGGTCATGGTCTTCTCCGCGTCGGCGATCGAGGCGGCGCTGAACGACCAGCCGGCCTGGCGCCCCGGGGTCGACCAGCTGGTCTTCGCCGTAATCGGGCTCGGCGCCATGGCCGTGGCCCTGCGGCTGCCGGCCGGCCTGATCCGCCGCTGGGCGCCGCTGGCCCTGGTGGGGTCCGCCGTCCTCCTGCTGCTGGTGTTCGTCCCCGGCCTCGGGATGGAGCTCAACGGCTCCCGGGCCTGGCTGGACCTCGGAGTCACCCAGTTCCAGCCCTCGGAGTTCGCCAAGCTCGTCTTCGCGCTGTGGGGCGCGCACATGCTGGCCATCCGGGACCGGTACCTGACGGTGCGGACGCTGCTGGTGCCGCTGCTGCCGGTGTTCGGCGTGCTGTCGCTCCTGCTGTACCTGGAGCCGGACTTCGGTGGCATCGTCAGCCTCGGTCTGGTGCTGATCGGCCTGCTGTGGGGCGGCGGCATGCCGCTGCGCTTCTTCGCCTGGGGCGCCGGGATCGCCGCGGTCGGCATCTGGGTCATGGTGAAGGCCGCGCCCTACCGGATGGAGCGGATCACCGCCTTCCTCGACCCGTTCGCCGACCCCACCGACTCCGGCTTCCAGGCCATCCGGGGCTTCTACGCGCTGGCCACCGGCGGCCTGTGGGGTGTCGGGCTGGGCAACAGCGCCATGAAGTGGAACCTGCTGCCCGAGGCGGAGTCGGACTACATCTTCGCGATCATCGGCGAGGAGCTCGGGTTCCTCGGGTGCCTGGTCGTGGTCACCCTCTACGGCGTGCTCGCCTACGCCGGCTTCCGGATCGCCCGCCGGTCGGCCGACCGGTTCGTCCAGCTGGCCAGCGTCGCCATCACCGTGTGGCTGGTCGGTCAGGCCGCGATGAACATGGGGTACGTCGTCGGCCTGCTGCCGGTCACCGGGGTCACCCTGCCGCTGGTCTCCGCCGGTGGCACCTCCCTGGTGCTCACCCTGTTCATCGTCGGGCTGCTGATCCGCTTCGCCCGCAGTGAGCCCGAGGCCATCGAGCACCAGCGCCGCCACACGCCGGGCCGGTTGACCCGCCTGCTCCTGCCGGTCGCGGAGCACGCGGTCGAGCCGGTCCGCCCGCGCCGCCGGTCCCGCGTCGAGCCCGCCGGCCGGGCCGCCCGGGACGCGGAGCGGGCCGCCCGGGACGCGGAGCGGGCCGCCCGCGGGCCGGCCGTCTCCGGCCGCCGCACGGTCGCCCGCGTCGTGCCCGGCGCACCCGGCCGCGAGCGGGCGTCCGGCCCGCGCGAGCGGCGGGTGCCGGACGCCCGTGGCCGCGGCGGCGACGGCCGCCGTCAGCCCCCACCCCGCGCCCGGCTGACCGCGCCCGACTCCCCCCGGAGGCCCCGATGACCAGCGTCGTCCTCGCCGGCGGCGGCACCGGCGGCCACATCGAGCCGATGCTCGCCCTCGCCGACGCGCTCCTGCGCCGGGGTGCGGGCAGTGCCCCCGGCGCCTCGCCCACCCGGATCACCTGCCTGGGCACCGCCCGCGGCATGGAGACCCGGCTCGTGCCCGCCCGCGGGTACGACCTGCGGCTCATCCCACCGGTGCCGCTCCCGCGCAAGCCCACCCTCGACCTGCTGAGGGTGCCCGGCCGGGTGCGCGCCTCGGTGGCCGAGACCCGCGCGCTGCTGCGCGAGCTCGACGCCGACGTCGTGGTCGGCTTCGGCGGCTACGTCGCGCTACCGGCCTACCTGGCCGCCCGCCGCGAGCGGGTGCCGGTGGTGGTGCACGAGCAGAACGCGCTGCCCGGGCTGGCCAACCGGATCGGCGCACGCCTGGCCGCCCGGGTGGCGGTCACGGTGCCGGACACGCCGCTGCGCGGCGCCGAGCACGTCGGCATGCCCCTGCGGACGGCGATCAGCACGCTGGACCGGCCCGCCCGCCGCGCCGAGGCTCGCGCCACCTTCGGCCTGGACGCCGACCGGCCCACGCTGCTGGTCTTCGGCGGCTCGCAGGGGGCGGCGTCGCTCAACCGGGCCGCGGTCGGCGCCGCGGACGCGCTCACCGCCGCCGGGGTGCAGGTGCTGCACGCCCGCGGGCCGAAGAACACCGACGTGGCGGTGCCCGCGCGCCCCGCGGGCAGCGCCCCCTACGTCGTCGTCGACTACCTGGAGCGCATGGATCTCGCCTACGCCGCGACCGACCTGGCGCTGTGCCGGGCGGGCGCGGTGACCGTCGCCGAGCTGTCGGCCGTCGGGCTGCCGGCGGCGTTCGTCCCGCTGCCCATCGGCAACGGCGAGCAGCGGCGCAACGCCCTGCCGGTGGTGACGGCCGGTGGTGGCCTGCTGGTCGACGACGCCGACCTGTCGCCGTCGTGGATCGAGGAGCACGTGGTGCCGCTGGTGACCGACCCGCAGGCCCTGGCCGGGTACGCCGACTACGCCGCGGCGGCCGGGTCCCGCGAGGCCGACGAGCGACTGGCCGACATCGTGCTGGAGGTGGCCGGACGATGAGTGCCCCGAGGACGACGGGCGAGCGAGCACCGCAGCGAGATGCCCGCCGCCGACAGGGAGTGAGCATCGCAGCGAGCGCCAGCGAGCGAGGAGCGGAGCGACCGTGGAGGCGGCTGCCGGCGGCGAGCGAGGAGCGGAACGAGTCCGGAGTCGAGCGATGAGCGCCGCTGCGGTCGCCGCGTGGAACGAGCCGGTGCCCACGCTCCCCGAGCTCGGGGCGGTGCACTTCGTCGGCATCGGCGGGGCCGGGATGAGCGGGATCGCCCGGATCCTGCTGGCCCGGGGGGTGACGGTCTCCGGCAGCGACCGCCGGGACACCCCCACCCTGCTGGCCCTGCGCGCGCTGGGTGCGCGGGTCGAGCTCGGCCACGACCCGGCCCACCTGGGGGACGCCGACACCGTCGTCGTCTCCACCGCGATCCGCGAGGACAACCCGGAGCTGGCCGCGGCGCGGGAGCGAGACCTGCGGGTGCTGCCGCGGGCGGTGGCCCTGGCCGCCGTCATGGCGGGCAAGCGCAGCATCGCCGTGGCGGGCACCCACGGGAAGACCTCGACGACCTCGATGCTCACCGTCGCGGTCCAGGCCTGCGGCGCGGACCCCTCCTTCGCGATCGGCGGGGACCTCAACGAGTCCGGCAGCAACGCGCACGCGGGGGAGGGCGACGTCTTCGTCGCCGAGGCCGACGAGAGCGACCGCTCCTTCCTGCTGCTCGCGCCCTACGGGGCGATCGTCACCAACGTCGAGGCCGACCACCTGGACAACTACGGCGACCTCGCGGCCGTGGAGGCCGCCTTCGACCGGTTCCTCGGCACCGTCGACCCGGGCGGGTTCGTCGTCCTGTGCGCCGACGACCCCGGCTCGGCCCGCCTGCGCGGCGTGCCGACCCGGGCGCGGGTGCGCACCTACGGCACGGCCGAGGACGCCGACCTGCGGCTGCTGGACATCGAGGTCGGCCCCGACACGACCGCGTGGACCGCGGTCCTGGACGGCGAGGTGCTGGGCCGGGTGCAGATCCGGGTGCCCGGCGAGCACATGGCCCGCAACAGCGCCGCGGCGCTGCTGGCGGCCCTGGAGCTGGGGCTGCCCGCCGACGGCCTGGTGGAGGGCCTGGGCCGGTTCGGCGGCGTGCGCCGCCGGTTCGAGCTCAAGGGCGTCGCCGGGGGGGTGCGGGTCTACGACGACTACGCCCACCACCCCACCGAGGTCGAGGCACAGCTGCGGGCCGCCCGGGCGGTCGCGGGCACCGGCCGGGTGGTCGTCGCCTTCCAGCCGCACCTGTACAGCCGCACCCGCGAGTTCGCCGCCGGCTTCGGCGCCGCCCTCGGGCTGGCCGACGAGGTCGTGGTCATGGACGTCTACGGCGCCCGGGAGGACCCCGTCCCCGGCATCACCGGCGCGATGGTCGCCGACGCGGTCCCGCTGCCGGCCGGGCGCGTGCACTTCGAGCCGTCCTGGTCGGCGGCGGCCCCGGCGCTGGCCGACCGGGCCGAGCCCGGTGACCTGGTGATCACGATGGGCGCCGGCAACGTGTCCATGGTCGGCCCGGAGGTGCTGGAGGTGCTGCGGGCACGGGCGAGCGGTCCCGTCGACGAGCCGGGGGACCCGCAGCGGTGAGCCGTTCCGGGACGACCACCCGCGACCGTTCCCGCGGACCGGGGTCCGCTCCCGAGCCCGGACGCCGTACCGGGGCGACCGCTGACCGCCGGCGCCGCGACAGCCCGCGCGACCGCCGGCGCCGGCTGCTCGTGCGCACCGGGCTGGCCCCTGCGGTGCTCGGGTTGCTGGCCTGGCTGGTGTGGGGGAGCCCGGTGCTGGCGGTCTCGACCGTGCGGGTCGACGGCGCGGGCACGCTCACCGCCGGGGAGGTGGTGGAGGTGGCCGGCATCGCCGAGGGCACGCCGTTGCTGCGGGTGGACGTCGACGCCGCCGAGGCACGCGTGGCCCGGCTGCCCCAGGTCGCCTCGGTCGAGGTGGCCCGCGGGTGGCCGCGCAGCGTGGTCGTCACCATCGAGGAGCGGGTGCCGGTGGCGGTGGTCGAGCAGGCCGGCA
Organism: Geodermatophilus sabuli; assembly: GCF_900215145.1. GTDB lineage: Bacteria > Actinomycetota > Actinomycetes > Mycobacteriales > Geodermatophilaceae > Geodermatophilus > Geodermatophilus sabuli. Next base: position 886,627 of record NZ_OBDO01000001.1, read on the forward strand.
CGCGCACCCTCGTGGACGCCGACGGCGTGCTGTTCGACACGGTCACCGGCACGCCGCCGCCGGGCGTGGTGCCCCTCGACGTCCCTGGTCCGGGCGCCGGGGACCGCGCCACCCGTGCCGGGCTGGCGGCACTGGTCGCCCTGCCGGCCGGGGTCCGTGCCGACGTCGCGGCGGCCTCGGCCACCACGTCGGAGGACGTCACCCTCACCCTGACCGACGGCACCACGGTGCTGTGGGGGAGTGCCGAGGACGCCGAGGACAAGGCCGACGTGCTGGTCGCCCTGCTGGGCCAGCTGGAGTCCGGCGCGCTGGACCCGGCGGGCACCATCGACGTGAGTGCGCCGTCCGCGGTGGTCCTGCGCTGAGCCGCGGGCCAGTCTGGGGCGGTGAGCTCCTCGCCGATCAGCCGGTTCCCCGTCCCCAGCCCTGACCAGCTCGCCCCGGAACTGCGCGAGCGCTACGCCGACGTGGAAGAGCGCTCGGGTTTCCTGCCCAACGTGTTCGGCGCGCTGGCCTGGCGCCCCGCCGAGGCGGCGGCGTTCTTCGCGCTGCACGACGCGCTGATGGACAAGGAGACCCCCGGCCTGTCGAAGGCCGACCGGGAGGTCATCGTGGTCGCCACCAGCGCGGCCAACGACTGCCTGTACTGCGTCGTCGCGCACGGCGCGATCGCCCGCATCCGCGCCCGCGACCCGCACATCGCCGACCAGGTCGCCGTCGACTGGCGCAAGGCGCCGCTGTCGCCGCGCATGCACGCGGTGCTCGAGGTCGCCGTCCGCCTTGCGGTCGACCCCGCGGCGGTGACCGCCGCCGACCTGGAGACCCTGCGCGGGCACGGTCTCACCGAGGACGACGTCTGGGACGTCGGCGCCATCGTGTCGCTCTTCGCGCTGTCCAACCGGCTCGCGCACTGGGCGGCGATCCCCCCGAACGACGAGTTCTACCTGCTCGGGCGGGTTCCGCGGAGCTGACCCGACCGAGTGCTCGCAGAGGGTGGCGCCGGGGCTCCGGAGGGGTAGGGCCCCGGAGCGCCGACCGACACGCGCGAGAGCGCGACACGCCCGGGGCCCGAGATCACTTTCCACGGTTCCGGCTCGTCGGCGTGTCTGTGCCCTTGACCTGCACATGAGACGTTCCTGGCGCGAGTCGTCACAGTCAGTGGTGCGGATGTGACCAGTGGGGAGCCTGGGATCGGTGTGGATGCGTTCTGTCGACACGCCGGGCGCCGGAGGGTGTTTGTCGGGGTTGTGCAGCCCCCTCTAACTTCGTCCGCGTCGACCCAGTTGACATAACTATAAGGCTTTACTTGAGGATGAGGGTCGAGGTCGGGAGCCCCACATGACACCTCCGCACAACTACCTCGCGGTCATCAAGGTCGTCGGCATCGGCGGCGGCGGGGTGAACGCGGTCAACCGCATGATCGAAGTCGGCCTCAAGGGGGTCGAGTTCATCGCCATCAACACCGACGCCCAGGCGCTGTTGATGAGCGACGCGGACGTCAAGCTCGACGTCGGCCGCGAGCTGACCCGGGGACTGGGCGCCGGCGCCCAGCCCGACGTCGGCCGGCAGGCTGCCGAGGACCACCGCGAGGAGATCGAGGAGGTGCTCAAGGGCGCCGACATGGTCTTCGTGACGGCGGGCGAGGGCGGCGGCACGGGTACCGGTGGTGCCCCCGTGGTCGCCTCCATCGCCCGCAAGCTCGGCGCGCTGACCATCGGCGTCGTCACCCGTCCGTTCTCCTTCGAGGGGAAGCGGCGCGCGGTGCAGGCCGAGTCGGGGATCGAGGAGCTGCGCAACGAGTGCGACACGCTCATCGTCATCCCCAACGACCGGCTGCTGCAGCTCGGTGACCGCAACGTCAGCGTCATGGACGCCTTCCGGACCGCCGACCAGGTGCTGCTCTCCGGTGTCCAGGGCATCACCGACCTGATCACCACGCCGGGCCTGATCAACCTGGACTTCGCCGACGTCAAGTCGGTCATGTCCGGTGCCGGGTCGGCGCTGATGGGCATCGGCAGCGCGCGCGGGGACAACCGGGCGCTGCTGGCCGCGGAGCAGGCGATCGCCAGCCCGCTGCTGGAGGCCTCGATGGAGGGTGCGCACGGCGTGCTGCTGTCGATCTCCGGTGGCTCGGACCTCGGCCTGTTCGAGATCAACGAGGCCGCCTCGCTGGTGTCCGACGCGGCCCACGCCGACGCCAACATCATCTTCGGCGCGGTCATCGACGATGCCCTCGGCGACGAGGTGCGGGTGACCGTCATCGCCGCGGGCTTCGACGGCGGCAAGCCCAGCGGTCGCAAGGACGCCGGTGTCGCCTCCGTGCCCACCGCCGCCCCGGTGGCGCCCCCGGTGTCCTCCCGGATGCCGGTGCACCCCCAGCCGGTGACGGCCGCCTCGCCGGCCCCCACCGGTGAGCGGCTGGTCGGCTCGGGCTCGCAGGTCCCGCAGGCGCAGCCGGCACCGCTGCCCTCGACCTCGCAGCTGCCGGCCCGCCCCGCGCCCGCCTCGGGTGGGGGCATCACCGTGCCCCCGCTCCCGCCGGTCCCCGGGTCGGGTTCCGGCGGTGCGGGCCGTCGTCCGCTGTCGAACGAGGACTTCGAGGAGGAGCTCGACATCCCGGAGTTCCTCCGCCAGTAGAAGGACCCCGTGCCCCCCACCGCTCGTAGAAGGCCCCCGTCCTCCTCACCGCTCGCAGGCTCGCGGCGAGCCTCTGGACGGGGCCGGCCCTGCACGGGGGCCACGCCGTGAGCGCGGCCCCGGCCGCCCCGCAGGCGGTGCGACCCCGACGGGTCGTCACCGACCGGCGGGGCGGCCGGTCCCGTTCCCCCTACGAGTCGTTCAACCTGGGCGGGCACGTCGGTGACGACCCCGCCGACGTCGCGGCCAACCGTGAGCGGCTGGCCCGTGAGCTCGCCGTCGACCCCGCTGCGCTGGTGTGGATGGAGCAGGTGCACGGCACGGGTGTCGCCGTGGTCCACGGGCCGGTCGAGGGGCCGCTGCCGGCCACCGACGCGCTGGTCACGCGCACGCCCGGCCTGGTCCTGTGCGTGCTGGTCGCCGACTGTGTCCCGGTGCTGCTGGCCGACTCCCGTGCCGGCGTCGTCGCGGCCGTCCACGCCGGCCGGGAGGGTGTGCGCCAGGGCGTGGTCCCGGCCGCCCTGGCCGCCATGGCGGAGCTGGGCGCGCGGGCTGCTGACGTGACCGCACTGCTGGGCCCCGCCGTCTGCGGCGCCTGCTACGAGGTGCCCCGCGCGATGCAGGTCGAGGTGGCGCGGGTCGCCCCGGCGGCCGCCGTCCGCACCCGGGAGGGCGCCCCCGGACTGGACCTGCGGGCCGGGCTGGCCGAGCTGCTGCGGGGCGCCGGTGTCGGGCAGGTCGTGCACGACCCCCGGTGCACCGCCGAGGACCGGTTCCTCTTCTCCCACCGGCGCGACGGCGTCACCGGGCGGCAGGCCGGCGTCACCTGGCTCGGCTGACGGAGGACCCTCCCGCAGGGTCCCGCCATGCGCAGGCTGGCGGCGGGACCCTGCGGGAGGGGCACGGTGGAGGGGGAGGATCCACGCCGTGACGACCCCCGCCGACCGCCTCCAGGCCGTCCGTGCCCGGATCGCCGCGGCGGCCCGTGCCGCCGGCCGCGATCCCGCCGAGGTCCGCCTCCTGGCGGTGAGCAAGACCTGGCCCGCAGCCGCCGTCCGGGAGCTCGTCGCGCTCGGTCAGGCCGACTTCGGGGAGAACCGCGCCCAGGAGCTGACCGGCAAGGCCGCCGAGCTCGCCGACGTGCCGCTGCGCTGGCACTTCATCGGCCAGCTGCAGCGCAACAAGGCGGCCGCGGTCGCTCGCCTGGGCGCGGTGGTGCACTCGGTCGACCGGGTGTCGCTCGTCCGGGCCCTGGCGCGTGCGGGGACCGAGCAGGGGCGGCCGGTCGAGGTGCTCCTCCAGGTGGACCTCGGCGGACCCGAGGGTGAGCTCGCCGCCCGCGGCGGCGCCGCGCCCGACGACGTCCCCGCCCTCGCCGACGCGGTGGCCGCGGAGCAGGGGCTCCGGCTGCGTGGCCTCATGGCGGTCGCCCCCCGGGAGGGCGACCCGGGCCCCGCCTTCGCGCGGCTGGCCGTGCTCGCCGAGCGGGTGCGGTCCGACCACCCGGAGGCGGGCGACATCTCGGCCGGGATGAGTGCCGACCTGGAGGAGGCGATCGCGGCCGGGAGCACACTCGTGCGTGTCGGAACCGCCCTCTTCGGGGAACGGCCCCTACCCTCCCCGGAGGACGAGTCACACCAGTCACACGGGTCCCACCAGCCCGGGTGAGGGACGCGAGCAACGAGGACGACACCAGAGGGGGAGGGCTGATGGCCGGGACCATGCGGAAGATGGGCATCTACCTCGGGCTCGTCGAGGACGACGACGCCCGTGCCTACGGCCGGTACGACGCCCGGCAGCCGGACTACGACCGGCACGGCGACGAGCGGCACCTCGACGACCGGCGCTACGGCCGGTACGCCGAGGACGCCTACGACGACCCCTACGTCGGCGCCGGCGACCGGTACGCCGAGCTCGACTACCGGGCCGAGGACTACCCCGCCGACCTCGAGGCCGACCTGCCGGCCCCCGACCCCGAGCCCGTGGCGCTGCCCCGACGCACCCCGGGCAACCGCAGCATCGGGCTGGCCCCGGCGACCTCGACGCCCGCTGCCCGCCTCGGCGGCTCGGCCGGTGGCGGCCTCTCGTCGACCGCGGGGTCCGGTGCCGGCGGGTCGACCGCGGCCGGTGCCGCTGGTCTCGCCGTCCGGGAGCCCGTTGCGGCCGTGCCCGAGCCCGCCCCGGCCCCGGCGCCCACCCCGAAGCCCTACCGGATCACCACGCTGCACCCGCGCACGTACAACGAGGCCCGCCAGATCGGCGAGAGCTTCCGCGACGGCATGCCGGTGATCATGAACCTCACCGAGATGAACGACGCCGACGCGAAGCGGCTCGTGGACTTCGCTGCCGGCCTGTCCTTCGGCCTGCGCGGTAGTATCGAGCGCGTCACGAACAAGGTGTTCCTGCTCAGCCCGAGGGACGTCGACGTGACGGCCGAGGACAAGGCACGGATCCGCGAGGGCGGGTTCTTCAACCAGTCCTGAGGCCGGCAGGACTGGACCCGGCACGCGGAGTGCCCTGAACGAACGAGGACCGTGGCTCTCTTCTGGCAGATCGTCTCATCGGTGCTGCTCGTCTTCCTCGTCCTGCTCTTCGCGCGGTTCGTCGTCGACTGGGTCATGGTGCTGGCCCGCAGCTGGCGGCCGTCCGGGCTGGTGGCGGCGGGGCTGGAGGTCGTCTACGCGACGACCGACCCTCCGCTCAAGGCGGTCCGCAAGGTCATCCCGCCCTTGAACCTGGGCACCATCCGGTTGGACCTCGGGTTTATGGTGCTTTTGATTGCCGTGTACATCCTGCGTGGCATCACGACCTCACTCGCCGCCACCGCGTGACCCTGAACCCACCGGGGAAGGACGGACGGAGGACGGGTGCGGTCCGCCGTCGCTCGTCCGAGAACGTCCCTGTTCCCGCTGTCCGACCCGAGGTGACCCGATGCCATTGACGCCTGCCGACGTGCACAACGTCGTCTTCAAGAAGCCGCCGATCGGCAAGCGTGGCTACGACGAGGACGAGGTGGACGCGTTCCTCGACGTGGTCGAGGCCGAGCTGGCGCGGCTGATCGAGGAGAACAACGAGCTCCGCTCGGGCTCGGCCACCGGCCGCACGCCCCGCCAGGAGGCCCCGGAGCCGCCGGCTCCCGCCGTCGCGCCGCCGCCCCCGCCGGCCGCCGCTCCGCGTGAGGACGACAGCGCTCGCGCGTCGCGGATGCTGGCGCTGGCCACCGAGACGGCCGACCGGTACGTCAACGAGGCCAAGGCCCAGGCCGACCAGATGGTCGTCACCGCCAAGACCAACAGCGAGCGCATGGTCACCGAGGCGCGGGCCAAGAGCGAGCAGATGGTCAGCGAGGCGAAGATGCGTGCCGACTCGATGGTCGGCGACGCCCGCACCCGCGCCGACACGATGGAGCGCGAGGCCCGCGCCAAGGCCGCCGCCCTCGACCAGGACGCCGAGCGCCGGCACGCCGAGGTCATGGGCACGCTCGAGGAGAAGAAGAGCAGCCTCGAGCGCAAGATCGAGGAACTGCGGACCTTCGAGCGCGAGTACCGCACGCGCCTGCGGTCCTACCTCGAGTCGCACCTCCGCGACCTGGACAGCCGCGGCTCGGCCGAGCCGGCGTCCAACAGCCGGCAGACACAGCACGCCAGCGCCTGACACAGGCCCCGTCCCCCACCCCTCCAGGTGGCCCGGAACGGGAGAGCACAGCAGGGCCCCCGGACGACGTCCGGGGGCCCTGCTCCGTCCGGGCGCGGGCCGGGGGGCCGCCCGGTTACAGTCGGCCCGTGATCTTGGCAGCCGGCCTGCTCGTGCTGATCGGTCTCGGGATGTTCGTCGGCGGCCTCGTCACAGACATCACGGCCCTGTACTGGGTCTGCGTCGTGGCCTGTGCCCTGGCCGCGGTCCTGCTGGTGCTGTCACGGGTCGCCGCCGCCCGGGACGTGGACGAGCCCACCGACCGTGCGCCGTCGCCGCCGGCCGTGCGCGGCCCGTCGTCGGGCGGGCAGCGCGCCGACGGCGGCCCCGCTACCGGGGGTCAGCGCGCCGTGGGCGGCCCGGACTCCGGGGGACACCGCGCTGCGGGTGGCACGTCGTCGGACGGGCACCGCGCGGTGCACGGCCCGTCGTCGGGCGGGCACCGGGCGCTCCGGGACGACCACCACTCCCGCGACGTCCCTGCCGGGGAGTCGCGGGAGCCCGCCGTGGCCCCGGAGCTGCCGGCCTGGCCCGTCGCGCCGCCCGGAGCACCCACCCGGGGCCCGGCGGCCGACGCGCCGACGGGTGCCCACGCGGCCGTGCCGGGGGGTGTCCGCGGCGCCCCCGACGACGGGGAACCCGCCGAGGAGGACGTCGAGGTCACCGACCTGCTGCTCGTGGTCGACCTCGACGACGAGGTGCTCGTGGTGGACGAGCACCCCCGCTACCACGTGGCGGTCTGCCCGCACCTGAGCGGAGCGACCACGATCCCGCTGCCGATGGCCGAGGCCCGGGCCGACGGCTTCACCCCGTGCGGGACGTGCCGCCCGGTGCGGCAGCTGGCCGACACCGAGCGGGCGCGGCGCAGGTCCGCCCGCGGGTACTGAGCCGACGGAGGCCCCGTCCAGAGCCTCGCCACGGCTCCGTCGCGGATCCCGCCCCGACCTGCGACAGGTGAGGAGGGCCGGGTCCTCCTCCGGTGAGGAGGACGGGGTCCCTCCTCAGCCGCCCGCGCGCGCCACCCAGAACCGCGAGCCGGCCGGCCCGTCGATCCCGTCGCCCGCGCCGGCCGTCCGGGCGTGCACCCGGACGGCGAGCACCTCGTCGGCCAACTGGGCGCCGTGCTCGGTGAGCGCCTGAGCCATCTGGTCGGCGCCGGCGGAGTGGTCGACGGTCCACCACAGCTCGATGCGGTCGCTGACAGCCAGGCCGCTGCCCTTGCGGGCGTCCTGGACCAGCCGGACCGCCTCGCGCACCAGCCCGGCACGCTCCAGCTCGGGGGTGAGCTCGAGGTCCAGCGCGACGGTGAGCCCGCCGCCGCTGGCCACGGTCCAGCCCTCGCGCGGCGTCTCGGTGACGACCAGGTCGCCCTCCTCCAGCGGCACGGGGGCACCGTCCACGTCGACGGTGGCGGTGCCGGTCCGGTAGGCGGCGACGAGGGCGGCCGCGTCGGCGGCGGCGACGGCCTTGGCGACGGCCTGGACCTGCTTGCCCAGCCGCCGGCCGACGGCCCGGAAGTCGACCTTCACGCTGACGTCCACGAGGTCCCCGCCGACCGCCGAGAGGTCCATCAGCTCCGCGACGTTGAGCTCGTCGGCGACCTCGGCGACCAGGTCCCGGGGCAGCTCCGACCAGCCGGGCGCGGACACCACGGCCCGGGCCAGGGGCTGGCGGGTGCGCACCTTGGCCGACGTGCGGGCCGAGCGGCCCAGCTCCACCAGCCGCCGGACCAGCGCGACCTGGGCGACGAGCGCCTCGTCGCGGGCGGCCTCGTCGACCCGCGGCCAGCCGGCCAGGTGCACGCTGTCAGGGACCTCGGCACCGGCCAGCCCCGGCACCACCGCACGGGCCCACACCTCCTCGGTGACGAAGGGGGTGAACGGCGCCATCAGCCGGGTGAGGACGTCGAGCACCTCGTGCAGCGTGGCCAGCGCGGCCGGGTCGCCGTCCCAGAAGCGGCGGCGGGAGCGGCGCACGTACCAGTTGGAGACGTCGTCGACGAACTGGGCGATCAGCCGGCCCGCGCCCTGGGTGTCGAAGTCCTCCAGGGCCGCGGTGACCCCGTCGGTGACAGCGGCCAGCTCGGCCAGCGCCCAGCGGTCCAGCAGCGGCCGGTCCGCCGGGGCGGGGGCGGGCGTCGTGGCCGGGTCCCACCCGTTGGTCTCGGCGTACAGCGTGAAGAAGCTGGCGGTGTTCCAGTAGGTGAGCAGCACCTTCCGGACGACCTCGGACAGCGTCTCGTGGCCCACCCGGCGGGCGGACCACGGCGAGCCGCCGGCCAGCATGAACCAGCGGACGGCGTCGGCGCCGTGTCGGTCCATGAGCGGGATCGGCTCGAGGATGTTGCCGAGGTGCTTGCTCATCTTCCGGCCGTCCTCGGCGAGGATGTGGCCGAGGCAGAGCACGTTCTCGTAGGAGCTCTGCTCGAAGACCAGGGTGCCGACGGCCATGAGCGTGTAGAACCAGCCGCGGGTCTGGTCGATCGCCTCGCAGATGAACTGCGCCGGGTAGGCGGCCTGGAACTCCGCCTGGTTGCGGTGCGGCGCGCCCCACTGCGCGAAGGGCATCGAGCCGGAGTCGTACCAGGCGTCGATGACCTGGCGGACGCGCCGGTAGGTGCCCTCCTCACCGGGACGGGTGAAGGTCACGTCGTCGATGAACGGCCGGTGCGGGTCGAGGTCGGACAGGTCGCGGCCGGTCAGCTCCGAGAGCTCGGCGAGGGAACCGACGGCGACCATCCGCGTCGGGTCCGCGTCGTTGCGCCAGATGGGCAGCGGGGTGCCCCAGTAGCGGTCCCGGGACAGCGCCCAGTCGACGTTGTTGCGCAGCCAGTCGCCGTAGCGGCCCCACTGGATGTGCTCGGGGTGCCAGTGCGTCCGCTCGTTCTGGGCGAGCAGCTGGTCCTTGATCACCGACGTCCGGATGTACCAGGACGGCTGCGCGTAGTACATCAGCGGCGTGTGGCAGCGCCAGCAGTGCGGGTAGCTGTGCTCGTAGCGCTGCTCGCGCCACAGCACGCCGCGCTGCTGCAGGTCGACCACCAGCTCGTCGTCGGCGGCCTTGAAGAAGCGGCCCCCGACCAGGCCGACGTCGGGCAGGAAGTGCCCGGTCGCGTCGATCGGGTTGACCACGGGCAGGCCGTAACCGCGGCAGACGGCGAGGTCGTCGGCGCCGAACGCGGGGGACTGGTGCACCAACCCGGTGCCGTCGTCGGTGGTCACGTAGTCGGCCAGGACGACGAAGTGCGCGTCCTCCCCCTCGGGGAAGTCGACCAGCTCGAAGGGACGCTGGTAGTGCACCCGTTCCCAGTCCCGGCCGGTGGTGCGGGCCAGCACCTCGACGCCGTCGGTCCCACCGAAGACGGCGCCCAGCAGCGGCTCGGCCACGACGAGCGTGTCCGCGGCGCGCCGGGCGACGACGTAGGTGACGTCGGGGTGCACGGCGACCGCGGTGTTGGACGGCAGCGTCCACGGCGTCGTCGTCCAGACCAGCAGGTCGGCCTTGCCGGCCCACTCGCCGCTGGTGACCGGCAGCCGCACGTAGACCGACGGGTCGGTGATCGACTCGTAGCCCTGGGCCACCTCGTGGTCGGACAGCCCGGTGCCGCAGCGGGGGCAGTACGGGGCGACGCGGTGGTCCTCGACGAGCAGGCCCTTGTCGAAGACCTGCTTGAGCGACCACCAGACGCTCTCGATGTAGGCGGGGTCCATCGTCCAGTAGGCGGTGGACATGTCGACCCAGTAGCCCATGCGGTGGGTGAGCTCGCTGAACGCGTCGACGTGCCGCATGACCGACTCGCGGCACCGGGCGTTGAACTCCGCGATGCCGTACCGCTCGATGTCCGGCTTGCCGGCGAAGCCCAGCTCCTGCTCGACGGCGATCTCCACCGGCAGGCCGTGGCAGTCCCAGCCGGCGCGGCGGGGCACGTGCCAGCCCTGCATGGTCTTGAACCGGGGGAACACGTCCTTGAACGCACGTGCCTCGATGTGGTGCGTGCCAGGGCGCCCGTTGGCGGTGGGCGGCCCCTCGTAGAAGTTCCACTGCGGCCGGCCGGCCGAGGCCTCCAGCGAGCGGGCGAAGACCTTGTCGGCCTCCCAGCGGCCCAGGATCTCCTGCTCGAGGGCGGGCAGGTCGACCTGGGGGGGCAGCGCGCGGAACGGGCCGGGAGAGCTCACGCCGCCCATTGTCCCCGAGGCGCTCGGCGGTCCGTCGGTGGACTGCTGGAACCGCGCTGTGATGCGCGTACGGGAGACTGCCGAGGTGGACAGGGGCGCCCGGTGAACACGACGGTCACCGTCGCGCTGGCCCTCGGCGCGCTGATCGTCCTCGTCGCCGCCGTCGCGCTGCGCCTGGCCGACCGGCTGGGCCTGCCCAGCCTGCTGATCTACCTCGCCCTCGGAGTGGCCCTGGGCGAGCGCGGGGTGGGCATCGACTTCGAGGACGTGCAGCTCACCCAGACCCTCGGCGTCGCCGCGCTGCTCGTCATCCTGGCCGAGGGCGGGCTGACCACCCGGTGGGACGACGTCCGGCGGGCGATCGGGCCGGGCGTGTCACTGGCCACCGTGGGCGTGGTGGTCAGCGTCGTCGTCACCGCGGCGATCGCGGTCTGGCTGCTGGACTTCCCGTGGGCCTTCGCGCTCCTGCTGGGCGCGGTCATCGGCTCCACGGATGCCGCCGCCGTCTTCGCCGCGCTGCGCCGGCTGCCGCTGCCCCGCCGCCTGGCCGCCTCCATCGAGGCCGAGAGCGGCCTCAACGACGCCCCCGCGATCCTCCTGGTGTCCGCGCTGGCGACGTACCTGACCGGCGGCGAGACGCACGCCTGGTGGCTGGTCGCGCTGGAGATCGTCGCGGAACTGATCGGCGGTGCGGCCATCGGCATCGCCGTCGGGGTGGCCGGCGCCGAGCTGCTGCGCCGGGTCGCCCTCCCGCTGGCCGGGTTCTACCCGCTGGCCACCCTCGCGCTGTGCGTGCTCGCCTTCTCGACGGCGGCCCTCGCCCACACCTCCGGGTTCGTCGCGGTGTACCTGGCCGGCGTCGTGCTCGGGAACGCGGCCCTGCCGCACCGCTCGGCGAGCATGGGCTTCGCCGAGGGCATGGCCTCCCTGGCCCAGATCGGGCTGTTCGTCCTGCTCGGGCTGCTCGCCTCGCCGTCCCGGCTGGGCGAGGCGCTGCTGCCGGCGCTGCTCGTGGGCGGCGCGCTGCTGCTGGTGGCGCGGCCGCTGTCGGTGCTGGCCAGCCTCGTGTGGTTCCGGCTGCCGCTCACCCAGCAGGCGTTCATCTCCTGGGCGGGCCTGCGCGGGGCGGTGCCGATCGTCCTGGCCACCTTCCCGGTCGCGGCCGGTGTCGACCGCGCCGTTCGCATCTTCGACATCGTCTTCGTGCTCGTCGTCGTCTTCACCCTGATCCAGGGCTGGTCGCTGCCCTGGGTGGCCCGGCGACTGCGGATCGCCGCGCCGGTGACGCCGCGCGACGTCGACGTGGAGTCCGCCCCGCTGGACGAGCTGGACGCCGACCTCCTGCAGCTCACCGTCCCGCAGGGCTCCCGGCTGCACGGCGTCTACCTGCCCGAGCTCCGGCTGCCCGAGGACGCCGCGGTGGTGCTCATCGTCCGCGACGGCCGCTCGTTCGTCCCCGACGCCAACACCCGGCTGAAGCGCGGGGACCAGGCACTGCTGGTGTCGGCCCGCCGCTCCCGGCCGGCGGCCGAGCAGCGGTTGCGAGCGGTCAGCCGGGCCGGGCGCCTGGCCGGCTGGCGTGGCGAGACCGGCGCCGCCACCGAGGCCGACTGAGCCCACGGACAAGACGGGGGCGCGAGCGCACCGGTCAGCCGTTGAGCTCCAGGGTCTGCATCGTCTGCGCGCGGACCTCGGCGAGCAGCGCCGGGTCGTCGGCCAGGCGGCGGCCGTAGGAGGGGATGGCCTCCTGCAGCGCCGGACGCCAGGCCTCGATCCGGTCGGGGAAGCAGCGCTCGAGCACGGTCAGCATCGCCGAGACCGCCGTCGAGGCGCCGGGGGAGGCGCCCAGCAGGCCGGCGATGGTGCCCTCGCCGCCGACGACGAGCTCGGTGCCGAACTGCAGGACGCCGCGGCCGGTGGCCGGGTCGCGCTTGATCACCTGAACCCGCTGGCCGGCAGTGATCATGTCCCAGTCGTGCTCCTCGGCCTCGGGCACGAACTCGGTCAGCGTGCGGTGCCGGGCGCTGCGCGACTGGAGGAGCTCGCCGATCAGGTAGCGGGTGAGCGCCATCTCGGTGCGGGCCACGCCCAGCATCGAGCCGAGGTTGTTCGGCTTGACGCTGAGCGGCAGGTCGAACATCGAGCCGGCCTTGAGGAACTTCGGCGAGAAGCCGGCGTAGGGGCCGAACAGCAGCGAGTGGTCGCCGTCGATCAGCCGGAGGTCCAGGTGGGGCACCGACATGGGCGGGGCGCCGACGGCGGCCTGGCCGTAGACCTTGGCCTGGTGGGCGGAGACCAGCTCGGGGGAGCGGGTGCGGAGGAACATGCCGCTGACCGGGAAGCCGCCGAAGCCGCGGATCTCGGGGATGGCGGCCTCCTGCAGCAGCGGCAGGGCCCCGCCACCGGCGCCGACGAAGACGAAGCGGGTGCGGACGGTGCGCTCCTCGCCGCTGACCGCGTCCCGGACGGTCACCGCCCAGCGGCCGTCGGTGCGGCGCCGGACGCCGGTGACCCGCTGGTTGACGTGCACGTGGACCCCGCGGTCCTCGGCGGCGGCGAACTGCAGCCGGGTGAGGGAGCCGAAGTCGACGTCGGTGCCGGCGACCGAGCGGGTGGCCGCGACCGCCTGGCCGGGGCGGCGGCCGGTCATCACCAGCGGGACCCACTCGGCCAGCTCGGCCGGGTCGTCGGTGTGCTCCATGCCCGCGAACAGCGGGGAGGCCGACATGGCCGTGTACCGGTTGCGCATGTACTCGCGGCCGGCGTCGCCGGTGACGAAGCTGACGTGCGGGACCGGGGTGATGAACTCCTTGGGCGAGCCGGTCAGGCCCGCGCGGACCAGGTGCGACCAGAACTGCCGCGAGACCTGGAACTGCTCGTTGATGGTCTCGGCCTTGGCGATGTCGACCGAGCCGTCCGCGCCCGCCGGCGTGTAGTTCAGCTCGCAGAGAGCCGCGTGCCCCGTGCCGGCGTTGTTCCAGGCGTCCGAGCTCTCCGCGGCCACCTGTGCACCGGACTCGAAGACGGTGACGCTCCAGTCGGGGGCGACGACACCGAGCAGCGACGCGAGGGTCGCGCTCATGATGCCGCCACCCACGAGGACTACGTCGGGGTCGGTGGCTGAGGCGAGATCGGTGGACACGACGGCCTTCCGGCATCGGGGGAGGGGCTTGCCTACCAGGTAACGGTCACTGGCTGCCCGAACATGTCACTCCGCGTGGTGAGATGTGTCGCAGACAGTCATGAGATGCATCACACCCGGTTCGAGTTGCGCCCTCGACGCGGTGGCGGCAGGGGTGTCCAGGAGGCGCGGTTATCGTCAGGGGACGGCGGTGACCGGCCGCGCCAGCCACGACCGAGGAGCACCCCTGTCCGAACCCAGCGGCCCGCAGGACCACGCGGGCGCGGCCCCGGGGACGCCGGCCCGCCGTCCCCGCACCCGCCTGCTGCTCCTGCTCGCGGCGGTCGTGTTCTGCCTCGATCTCGCCAGCAAGCTCCTGGTGGTGGCCACCATCGACCGGGGGGAGAACGTCCGGCTGCTCGGCGGCGCGCTCTACCTGACCCACGCGCGCAACACCGGCGCGGCCTTCTCCTTCGCGGAGGGGTTCACCGTCGTCTTCTCGCTGATCGCCGCGGCGGTCGTCGTCGTCATCGTGCGCACCGCCCGGCGGCTGTTCTCCACCGGCTGGGCGGTCGCGCTGGGTCTGGTCCTCGGGGGCGCGCTGGGCAACCTGGTCGACCGCGTCTTCCGCGAGCCCGGCTTCCTGCGCGGCGGCGTCGTCGACTTCGTGTCGGTGTTCGCCCCCGACGGGCAGGTGTACCCGATCTTCAACGTCGCCGACTCCGCGATCGTCTGCGGCGGTGTCCTCGGCGTCCTGCTGGCCCTGCGTGGCATCGAGTTCGACGGCTCCCGCGTCCCGGGTCGTCGGAGCGACCGTGCCGGCGGCACGGCGCGGGGCTGAGGATCACGATGGACGCCGTGACCAGCTCCGCCGGCCAGCACCGTGCGCTCCCGGTGCCCGACGGGCTGGAGGGCCAGCGCGTCGACCAGGCCCTCTCCCGGCTCTTCGGCCTCTCCCGCGGCGCCGCCGCCGACCTCGCCGACGCCGGCGTGGTGCTGCTCGACGGGCGGGTCCGCGGCAAGGGCGACCGGGTCAGCGGCGGCAGCTGGCTGGAGGTCGAGCTGCCCCCGCCGCCCGGCGAGCCGACCGCGCCCGAGCCGGTCGCCGGCCTGACCGTCGTCCACGACGACGACGACATCGTGGTCGTGGACAAGCCCGTCGGCGTCGCCGCGCACCCCAGCCCCGGCTGGGAGGGCCCCACGGTGGTCGGCGGTCTCGCCGCGGCCGGCTACCGGGTCTCCACCTCCGGCGCGGCCGAGCGGCAGGGCGTCGTCCACCGGCTGGACGCCGCCACGACCGGGCTGATGGTGGTGGCCAAGAGCGAGCGGGCGTACACCGTGCTCAAGGCGGCGTTCAAGGAGCGCACCGTGGACAAGGGCTACCACGCCCTGGTCCAGGGGCACCCCGACCCCTCCCGCGGCACGATCGACGCGCCCATCGACCGGCACCCGAAGCACGACTGGCGGTTCGCCGTCGTCCAGGGCGGGCGTCCCTCGGTGACCCACTACGAGGTCGTGGAGGCGTTCCCGGCCGCCAGCCTGGTCGACATCAAGCTGGAGACCGGCCGCACCCACCAGATCCGCGTGCACTTCTCGGCGCTGCGGCACCCCTGCGTCGGGGACACGACCTACGGCGCCGACCCGACGCTGGCCGCGCGGCTGGGGGTGTCCCGGCAGTGGCTGCACGCGGTGCACCTGGGCCTCGCGCACCCGGCCGACGGGCGCTGGATGGAGTTCCGCAGCCCGTACCCGCCCGACCTCGCCGGCGCGCTCGACATCCTGCGCGCCGAGGCCTGAGGCCGCACCGGTGCAGGGGCTGCCCGCCTCGCTGGCCGACTACGGCCCCGCGGCGCTGTCCGCGGTCGTCGTCGCCGGCTACCTCGTGCTGGGCGAGCCGCTCGTCGGGCACGTGCTGCACCGCCGCTTCGAGGGGCGGCTGCGCACCGACGCCGGCGCCCGCCGGTCGTTCTACCGGCGGCTGCTCGTCCTGGAGTGGGGGCTGGCCGTGGTGGCCGTCGTGGTGTGGCTGTCCGCGCCGGGCGTTCCCGCCGCCGGCGTCGGGCTGCGCTGGCCCCAGGAGTGGCCCGGGCCGGTGTCCGGCGCGGCCGCCGTCCTGACCGTGGCGTTCGTGGTGCTGTCCACCCGGGCGCTGCGCTCCGGGGCGCTGGCCGAGGCGGCCACCCGGGCCCGCCGCCCGGGGGAGGGACGGCACGCCGAGCCGTCGGTGCACGCCACCCTGGCGCTCCTGCCGCGCACCACCGGCGAGCGGCGGTTGTTCACCCTCGTCGGCGTCACCGCCGGCGTGTGCGAGGAGTGGCTCTACCGCGGCTTCTTCCTCGCGGTCGTCGCCGCACTGGCCGGCGGCATGCCGACCCCGGTGCTGGTCGCCGTCGCCGCCCTCGCCTTCGGGCTGGCGCACGCCTACCAGGGGGTCGCCGGCGTACTCACGACCGGCGTGCTGGGCGGAGTCCTGGCCGGGCTGTACCTGGACACCGGCTCCCTGCTGCTGCCCGTGCTCCTGCACGTGCTCATCGACCTGCGCTTCCTGCTGGTGCCGGCCACCGCGCTGCCGGCGGTCGCGCGGTGAGCGCCGCCGGGCCGGCAACGGCCGCCGACTGGCCCGAGGTGGTGGCGCTGCGCCTGCGGGTCTTCGTCGAGGAGCAGGGCGTGCCCGCCGAGATCGAGCAGGACGAGCACGACGCCACCGCGGTGCACGCCCTGGCGCGCGACGGCGCGGGACGCGTGGTCGCGACCGGGCGGCTGCTGGTCCGCGACGGGCGCGCGGTGATCGGCCGCATGGCCGTCGACGCCGCCGTCCGCGGGCGGGGGTACGGCGCCGCCGTCCTCGCGGAGCTGCACCGCCAGGCCCGGGCGCTGGGCCTGGCCGAGGTGGAGCTGCACGCCCAGGTCAGCGCCCGCGGCTTCTACGCGCGGGCCGGGTACACCGCGGTCGGCGAGGAGTACGTGGAGGCGGGGATCACGCACGTCACGATGCGCCGGCGGCTCTGACCGGCGGCCCCTGCAGGGCCCCGGCCCCGGCCAGGGCACCGTGCCGATCCGGCGAGGGGTGGGGAGGACGGGGTCCCCCTCCGAGTGGCGGGCCGGGGGTCCTCCGTGGAGCCGGTCCGGTGTGAGGAGACACGTCCTGTCAGACCCTCGGCGTAGACCTCTCCCAGTGCGAGGATCGACCCACCGACCCGACGGCCCCACACCCTGGCCGCACCGGCCGGCGACGTCGGCCGCGCACCGCCGGTCTTCCCCGCCGGTCGCCCGCCGCGGACCTCGACGCCGGGCACGCACGACCGTGAGGAGCACCTGAGCACGTGAGCACCCCGTCCGACTCGTTCGTGCACCTGCACGTCCACACCGAGTACTCGATGCTCGACGGTGCGGCCAAGCTGCCGGAGGTCACCAAGGCCGCCGCAACGCAGGGGATGCCGGCGCTGGCGATGACCGACCACGGCAACGTCTTCGGCGCCTACGACTTCTACAAGCAGGCGAACGCGGCCGGCGTCAAGCCGATCATCGGCATGGAGGGGTACTACACGCCCGGCTCGCGGTTCGACCGCGCCCCGTTCGACTTCGGCGACAAGCTGATCGACGAGGAGGGCGACGGGGGCAGCAACCGCGGCAAGGCCGCCTACACCCACATGACGCTGCTGGCCCGCACCACCGAGGGGATGCACAACCTCTTCCGCATCTCCTCGCTGGCCAGCCTGGAGGGGCAGTACCGCAAGCCGCGGTTCGACCGCGACCTGCTCGAGCGCTACGGCAAGGGCCTGATCGCCACCACCGGCTGCCCGTCGGGCGAGGTGAACATGTGGCTGCGCGCCGGCAAGGAGGATCGCGCCCGCCAGGCCGCCGCCGACTTCCAGGACATCTTCGGGCGTGAGAACTTCTACGCCGAGCTGATGGACCACGGGCTGTCCATCGAGAAGAAGACCCGGCCGGCACTGCTGGCGATCGCCGAGGACCTCGGCATCCCCCTGCTGGCGACCAACGACCTGCACTACACGCACAAGGAGGACGCCGAGGCCCACGACGCCCTGCTGTGCATCCAGACCGGGTCGCGGCTCAACGAACCCAACCGCTTCAAGTTCAACGGGGACGGCTACTACCTCAAGAGCGCCGCGGAGATGCGGGCGCTGTTCCCCGGCGAGCTGCGCGAGGCCTGCGACAACACGCTGCTGGTCGCCGAGCAGTGCGAGGTGCAGTTCACCGAGGGCGCGGACCTCATGCCCCGCTTCCCGCTCCCGCCGGGGGAGGACGAGACCTCCTGGTTCGTCAAGGAGGTCGAGCGGGGCCTGCACAAGCGCTACCCCGGCGGCATCCCCGACCACGTGCGCAAGCAGGCCGACTACGAGGTCGGGATCATCACCCAGATGGGCTTCCCGGGGTACTTCCTCGTGGTCGCCGACTTCATCAACTGGGCCAAGGACAACGGCATCCGCGTCGGCCCGGGCCGTGGCTCGGCCGCCGGGTCGCTGGCCGCCTACGCCATGGGCATCACCGACCTCGACCCGCTGGCGCACGGGCTGATCTTCGAGCGGTTCCTCAACCCCGAGCGCGTCTCCATGCCCGACGTCGACATCGACTTCGACGACCGCCGCCGCGGCGAGGTCATCCAGTACGTCTCGCAGAAGTACGGCGAGGAGCGGGTCAGCCAGATCGTCACCTACGGCACCATCAAGGCCAAGGCCGCGATCAAGGACGCCGCCCGCGTGCTCGACCGGCCGTACTCGGTGGGCGACGAGCTGACCAAGCTCATGCCGCCGGACGTGATGGGCAAGGGCATCCCGCTGTCGGGGGTCTTCGACCCGGCGCACCCGCGCTACAAGGAGGCCGCGGAGTTCCGCGCCCGCTACGAGTCCGACCCGGGCGCGGCCGAGGTGGTCGACCAGGCCCGCAAGCTCGAGGGCCTCAAGCGTCAGTGGGGCGTGCACGCGGCCGGCGTCATCATCGGCCGCTACCCGCTGATCGACAGCATCCCGATCATGCGGC
This sequence comes from Geodermatophilus sabuli, assembly GCF_900215145.1. Taxonomy (GTDB): domain Bacteria; phylum Actinomycetota; class Actinomycetes; order Mycobacteriales; family Geodermatophilaceae; genus Geodermatophilus; species Geodermatophilus sabuli. The sequence goes on from NZ_OBDO01000001.1 coordinate 905,254, forward strand.
GCGAGGCCGACGGCGCGGTCATCACGCAGTTCGACTACCCGACCTGCGAGACCCTCGGCCTGCTCAAGATGGACTTCCTGGGCCTGCGCAACCTGACGGTCATCGACGACGCGCTGCGCAACATCGTCGCGAACGGCAAGGAGCCGGTCGACCTCGACGAGATCAGCAAGGACCTCACCGACCCGGCCACCTACCAGCTGCTGGCCCGCGGGGACACCCTCGGCGTCTTCCAGTTCGACGGCGGCCCGATGCGGTCGCTGCTGCGGCTCATGCGGCCGGACAACTTCGAGGACATCTCCGCCGTCGGCGCTCTCTACCGGCCCGGCCCCATGGGTGCGAACTCGCACACCAACTACGCGCTGCGCAAGAACGGCCAGCAGGAGATCACGCCGATCCACCCGGAGCTAGCCGAGCCGCTCGAGGACATCCTCGGCACGACCTACGGCCTGATCGTCTACCAGGAGCAGGTCATGGCGATCGCGCAGAAGGTCGCCGGGTACTCCCTCGGCAAGGCCGACCTGCTGCGCCGCGCGATGGGCAAGAAGAAGAAGTCGGTCCTCGACGCGGAGTTCGTCGGGTTCGAGGCCGGCATGAAGGAGCGCGGCTACTCCGACGCCGCGATCAAGACGCTGTGGGACATCCTGGTCCCGTTCGCCGACTACGCCTTCAACAAGGCCCACTCGGCGGCCTACGGCCTGGTCTCCTACTGGACGGCCTACCTCAAGGCCAACTACCCGGCCGAGTACATGGCCGGGCTGCTCACCAGCGTCGGCGACGACAAGGACCGCCGCCCGATCTACCTCGCCGAGTGCCGGCGCATGGGCATCAAGGTGCTCCCGCCGGACGTCAACGAGTCCTCCTGGGACTTCACCGCCGTCGGCACCGACATCCGCTTCGGTCTCGCCTCGGTGCGCAACGTCGGGCACAACGTCGTCGACTCCATCGTCCGGGCGCGCGGGGAGAAGGGCCCGTTCAAGGACTTCGCCGACTTCATGCGCAAGATCGACACGGTGGCCTGCAACAAGAAGGTCATCGAGTCCCTGGCCAAGGCCGGGGCGTTCGACTCCCTCGGCCACTCGCGGCAGGGCATCGTCGCCGTCCACGCCCAGGCCGTCGAGTCCGCCATGGCGCTCAAGCGCAAGGAGGCCGAGGGCCAGTTCGACCTGTTCGGCAGCTTCGGTGAGGGCGGTGGGGACGACGACCCGTTCGCCGGCGCGCTCGAGATCGCCATCCCCACGGCGGACTGGTCCAAGAGCGAGCGGCTGATGTTCGAGCGCGACATGCTCGGCCTCTACGTCTCCGACCACCCGCTGCACGGGGTGGAGCACGTGCTCGCGTCCAACGCCGACACCCCGATCGCCGAGATCAACGCCGGTGGCGTCGAGGACGGCGCGAACGTGACCATCGCCGGCATCCTCACCGCGGTGTCCCCGCGCACCAACAAGCAGGGCGCGCCGTGGGCGATCGCGACGCTGGAGGACCTCGAGTCCGGCATCGAGGTGCTGTTCTTCCCCAAGACCTGGGCCGAGGTGTCGGAGAAGGTCGTCCGCGACCAGATCATCGTGGTCAAGGGGCGGATCAGCCGCCGCGACGACCAGCCCTCGCTGTTCGGGTCCGAGGTCACCATCCCCGAGCTCACCGAGGGCCCCCGCGGCCCGGTCCTCGTCTCGATGGCGGCAGCCCGCTGCACCCCGCCGGTCGTCGAGCGGCTGCGTGAGGTCCTCGGCAGTCACCCGGGCACCACCGAGGTGCAGCTGAAGCTGGTGAACGGCAGCCGCGAGACGGTGCTGCGTCTGGACCAGGGGCTGCGGGTGCGGCCGAGCACCGCCCTCATGGGCGACATCAAGGCCCTGCTCGGCCCGACCAGCGTCGCCCTGCTGTGAGGGCGGGCCGCGCGGTCCCGCCGGTGCCGGGGAAGAGGCGCCCGGCTCCGCGGGGTTGACTGGGGTCGTGGACAGCTCCGACGCCCCGGGTCCCGCAGGGCCGCCGCCGGCTCCCGCGGGGCTGCCGCCGGCTCCTGCGGGGCTGCCGCCGGCTCCCCGGCCGCCCTGGTGGGCCAACGGCCCGCGGTGGCCCGGCGTCGTCGAGCTGCGCGCCGATGCCCGCGGCGCCCTGACGCTGACCGGCGTCCTGCTCGCCTGCGGCATCCCGGCCGGGCTGCTGTGGTGGGCGGTCGCGCCGCGCGCACGGTTCCGGGTCACCGCGGACGGCCCGGTGGTCGTCGGGCACCCCTCGGCCGAGCTGCTGGCCGCGGTCGACAGCGTCTACACGCTCGTCCTGGCCGGGCTCGGCCTGCTGGCCGGCGTCGGAACCTGGCGGCTGCGCCGCCGGCGCGGGGTGGCGGTCCTGCTCGCCCTCGGCGTGGGCACCCTGCTGGCTGCGCTCGTCGCCTGGCGGGTGGGGGAGCTGCTGGCGCCCGGCCCCACCGAGGCCCAGCTGGCCGACGCCGGGACGACGGTGACCACGGGGCTGGCGCTGAACTCGCTCGCGGCGCTGGCCGCGGGCCCCTTCGCCGCCGTCCTGGCCTACGTGGTGGCCGCGCTGTTCGCCGCCTCCGAGGACCTCGACCGGCCGGCGCCGACCCCGCCGTCCCCCCTCGACGGCGGGTACCCGGGCGCCCCTCCGGTCGCCGGCCTGCCGCGACCGCTGGTCGACGTGCCACCGGCGGAGCACCCGGGGCGCTGAGCGCGGGGTGCTCCGCCGGTGGCGGGGTCCGGCCGCACGGGCCGGCCGGGACGTCGTGCCGGCGACCTCAGGCGGGGTCGAGCACGAAGTCGTAGGTGACCTGGTTGCCCTCGGCGCCGGTCTGCACGTCGAGGAGCAGCTCCGGCTTGACCGCCGAGGCGATGTCGTCGTCGTTGTGCGGGTCGCCCGGGAAGTACAGCTGCGTGGTGATCAGCTGGTGGCCCGGCGCGGACACCTTGAGGTGCAGGTGGGCCGGACGCCAGGCGTGCCACCCAGCGGCGGCGATCAGCTTGCCGCAGGAGCCGTCGGTCGGGATCTGGTACGGCGCGGGCTGGATCGTGTGGATGACGAAGCCGCCGTCGGCGTCGGTGACCACGGTGCCACGCAGGTTCCACTCCGGGATGCCCGGGGCGAACTGCGAGTAGAAGCCGTCGTCGTCGGCGTGCCACATCTCGACCCGGGCGCCGGCCAGCGGGGTGCCGTCGACGCTGGTCACGTGCCCGGCGAAGCGCAGCGGTGTGCCCGGCTCGTCGGGCCGCATCGGCAGCGTGCCCTCGCCGGTGAACTCCGGTGACCCGGGCACGTAGTACGGGCCCTCGATGGTGCCCTTGCTGCCCTGGCGGCTGGAGTTGGCCACCTCCTCCACGACGTGCTCCACCCAGACGTCGAGGAACAGCGGCCACTCGCCGTCCTGGCCGACTCCGATCAGCCACGCCTTGAGGGCGTTGTACTCGTCATAGGTGACCTCGTGCTTGCGCACGATGGCGTGCACGGCCTCGAGCAGCTCGCGGGCGAGGGTGTCCACCCGCTCGGGCGGGGTCGCGGCGACGGCGCTGGACTTGTCAGCCTTGAATCGCTCGGTCGCCGAGGCGCCGGAGGCGGCGGCGCTGGCCGTGGTGCCGGGGTCGTTCGTGGTGACGCTCATGGGATCGGTCCTTCCGTGGGTGGGTGCGGGGTCGGGCGGAGGTCAGTGGTCCAGGCGGTAGTGCGCGAGCTTGTCGGAGTCGACCTCGACACCCAGGCCGGCGCCGGGGCGGACGGCGAGGGTGCCGTCGCGGATCACCAGCGGTTCGGCGAGCAGGTCGTCGGTCATGTCGAGGAAGTTGGACAGCTCACCGGCCCGCCGGGAGGTGAGCCGGTGGGCGGCACCGAAGACGACGGTGCTCATCGAGCCCAGCTGGGTGTCGATCTGGTTGCCCATCACGACCTCCAGGCCCAGGCCCTCGGCCAGGTGGTGCACGCGGGCGGAGTGGGTGAACCCGGTGCGGGCGGTCTTGATGCTCACCGCCGTCGCCGATCCGCCCAGGACCTCCCGGGTGACGTCGGCGGGGGTCACGGCCGACTCGTCGGCGATGAACGGCACGTCGCACTGCTGCACCAGCCAGCGCCGGCCGAGCACGTCGTCGGCGGGGCAGAGCTCCTCGGCGAAGGTGAGGCCGAGGTCCCGCATGTCGGCCATGGCGCGGGCGGACTCCGACGCCGTCCAGCCGCGGTTGCCGTCGACGTAGAGCTCGACGTCGGGACCCAGGTGCTCCCGCAGGGCCCGCACCACGGCGGTGTCGAGGGCGACCGGGACGCGGCCGACCTTCACCTTGAACGTGGTGATGCCGTAGGTGTCGCGCATGCGCTCCGCCTCGGCGACCATCGCGGCCGGGCTGTCGAAGCCCAGCATGTGCGAGACCCGCATCCGGTCGGTGTAGCCGCCGAGCAGGGCGGTGACCGGCTGGTCGAGCGTGCGGCCGAGGGCGTCCCAGATCGCCATGTCGACGGCGGACTTGGCGGCCGGGTTGCCGACCGTGCGGGCGAGGGCCTCGACGACCCGCTCCCGCTCCAGCAGCGTCCGTCCGACGACCTGCGGGGCGAACAGCGACTCGATGACCGCGACCACACCGGCCTGGGTCTCGCCGTAGGTGAACGGGCGGGGCACGGCGTCGGCCGTGCCGACGACGCCGTCGTCGGTGTGCACGCGGACCAGTACGTGTTCGGCGGCGTGCACCTCGCCGCTGGCGAACCGCAGCGGCTTCCGGTACGGGATCGCGTAGGGGACGGCCTCGACGCTCGTGATCTTCATCGGGTGGCCTCCGGGCTGGGGGTGGGCAGGCGGGTCCGGTCGTGCTCGGGGGGCAGCAGCCCGGCGGTCTCGAGGACGCCGAGCACCGAGCGGATGAGGGGCGAGCCGGCGGTGGGAGAGTCCTCGCGGTGGTGCCAGGCGAGGGCCACCTCGATCGAGCCGGCGTCGGCCACCTCCCGGTAGGTCACGCCGGGCACCGGGAGGGCGCCGGCCGACGCGGGGACGAGGGCGATCCCCAGGCCGGCGGCGACCAGGGCCAGCAGTACCACGGTGCCGGTGACCTCGTGCTCCCGGTGCGGGGTGAACCCGGCGTCCCGGCAGCTGCGCAGGACGGCCTCGTTCACCGCCGAGGAGCGGTCGGCGTAGACGACGAAGCCCTCGGTGCGCAGGTCGGCCATCGCGATCTCCGGCTCGGCGACCAGCCGGTGGTCGTCGGGCAGGGCGAGCACCAGCGGCTCGACCTCGATGGTGCGCAGGCTCAGCCCGTCCCCGGACAGTGGTGGGCGCAGGACGCCGAGGTCCAGACTGCCGTCGCGCAGGCCGTCGCACTGGGCCGGCGTCAGGACGTCGCCGTGGATCTCCAGCGCCACCCCGGGGAGCTCCCGCTTGACGACCCGGGCGATCCGCGGGAGCTGGCCGACGACGGCCGTACCGGTGAAGGCGATCCGCACCAGTCCGAGGCGGCCGTCGGCGATCCGGCGGACGCCGCGCACGCTGTCGTCCACGGCGGCGAGCACCCGCTCGGCCTCCTCGCGGAGGAACCGGCCGGCCGGGGTCAGCTGCACCTGCCGGGTCGTGCGGGTGAAGAGGGAGGCGCCCAGCTCGGCCTCGAGCTGGCGGATCGCCTGGGACAGCGCGGGCTGCGCGATGTGCAGCCGCTGCGCGGCCGCGCCGAAGTGGCACGTGTCCGCGACGGCGGCGAAGTAGCGCAGGTGACGCAGCTCCACGTCCAGCTCCTCCCGAGTGATGTGGACCACGCTACGGATCAGATCGATAGGAGACAAAGACGTATTTGCGCTGGATTGACAAGCAACGGCGATCAATCACCCCCTGGGTCCGGACTAGGCATTCCGCCGGTGTGACGCCTGCCACCCCGCTGTGACTCTGGACGCACAGAAGCCGGTCCGCTCCCGCGGGTTGCCGGAGCGAGTTCCTCTGGAGGACCTCATGACCCAGACGCTGACCCACGTGCAGTCGGTGCTCGCCGACGCCGTCATCGAAGACCCCGAAGCCGGCATCTTCCGGGCCAACCGCCGGATCTTCACCGACGAGGAGCTCTTCGAGTTGGAGATGACCCACATCTTCGAGGGCAACTGGGTCTACCTCGCGCACGAGAGCCAGGTCCCGAACCCGGGGGACTACTTCACCACCTTCATCGGCCGTCAGCCGGTCGTCATCACGCGCGGCAAGAACGGTGAGCTGCACTGCCTCATCAACGCCTGTGCGCACCGCGGCGCGATGCTCTGCCGCCGCAAGACCGACAACCGGACGACCCTGACCTGCCCGTTCCACGGCTGGACCTTCCGCAACGACGGCACCCTGCTCAAGGTCAAGGACCCCGAGGGCGCCGGCTACCCGGCCGGCTTCGACACCGACGGCTCGCACGACCTGGTCAAGGTCGCGCGGTTCGACAGCTACCGCGGGTTCCTCTTCGGCAGCCTCAACCCCGACGTGAGCACGCTGGCCGAGCACCTCGGTGACGCCACCAAGGTCATCGACATGCTCGTCGACCAGTCGCCGGAGGGCCTCGAGGTGCTGCGCGGCTCCTCGACCTACACCTACGACGGCAACTGGAAGGTCCAGGCCGAGAACGGCGCTGACGGTTACCACGTCAGCGCCGTCCACTGGAACTACGCCGCGACGACCTCCCGGCGCAGCACCGGCGAGTCGGCGAACACGACGAAGGCCCTGGACGCCGGCGGCTGGGGGAAGTCCGGCGGCGGCTACTGGTCCTACCCCAACGGGCACCTGTGCCTGTGGACCTGGGCGGCCAACCCCGAGGACCGCCCGCTGTGGGATCGCCTGGACGAGCTCAAGGAGCAGTTCGGCGAGGCCAAGGGCGAGTTCATGGTCAAGGGCTCCCGCAACCTGTGCCTGTACCCGAACGTCTACCTGATGGACCAGTTCAGCACCCAGATCCGGCACTTCCGGCCGATCGCGCCCGACAAGACCGAGGTCACGATCTACTGCATCGCGCCCAAGGGCGAGAGCGCCGAGGCCCGTGAGCACCGGATCCGGCAGTACGAGGACTTCTTCAACGCCTCGGGCATGGCCACCCCCGACGACCTGGAGGAGTTCCGGTCCTGCCAGCTCACCTTCCGGGCCACCGCCGCGCCGTGGAACGACATGAGCCGCGGCGCCGAGCACTGGCTCGACGGGCCGGACGACGTCGCCAAGGCCCTCGGCATGGACGGCGTCATCTCCGCGGGGCGGCGCAACGAGGACGAGGGGCTGTACCCGGTCCAGCACGGCTACTGGCTGTCGACCATGCGCGCCGCACTCGAGAAGCAGGCCGGCGCGACCGCCGCGACCACGGAGGGCTGATCTCCCATGACCACGACGCAGAACCCCGCGCAGACCCCGGCCGAGGCGGCGCCCTCCGGCGGGAAGCTCATCACCCAGAACATGATCGAGCAGTTCCTGTACCGCGAGGCCCGCTACCTCGACGACCGGGAGTTCGAGAAGTGGCTGGAGTGCTACGCCGACGACGTCGTCTTCTGGATGCCGTCGTGGGCCGACGACGACCGGCTGACCGAGGACCCGCGCCGGGAGATGTCACTCATCTACTACCAGAACAAGGGTGGCCTGGAGGACCGGGTCTTCCGGATCCGCACCGAGCGGTCCAGTGCGACGTCCCTGCCCGAACCGCGCACCAGCCACAACATCACGAACGTCGAGGTCATCGAGCGCCGCGGCGACCTGGTCGACATCCGGTTCAACTGGCACACGATGTACTTCCGGTACAAGACGATCGACCCGTACTACGGGACGTCGTTCTACACGATCGACTTCTCCGGGCCGTCGCCACTCATCCGGCGCAAGACCGTGGTGCTGAAGAACGACTACATCCACCACGTCGTCGACGTCTACCACCTCTGAGCGGCGGGAACCCCCGGGCCGTCTCCCTCCAAGCTGCGGAGAGATCTCCATGGACCATCGTGTGGCACTCGCGTTCGAGGACGGGGTCACCCGCTTCATCACCTGCCGGGACGACCAGACCGTCGCCGACGCGTCCTACCGGTCGCGGATCAACATCCCGCTGGACTGCCGTGACGGCGTCTGCGGCACCTGCAAGGCCCTCTGCGAGTCGGGCGAGTTCGACATGGGCGGCTACCTCGAGGACGCGCTGTCGGACGACGAGGCCGAGAGCGGGTACGTGCTGACCTGCAGCATGAAGCCGCGCTCGGACCTGGTGCTGCAGATCGCGACCACCTCCGCGGTGGCCAAGACCAGCGCTGCCACCCACCGCGGTCGCATCACCGCACTGGACCGGCTGTCCTCGACGACCGTCGCGCTGACGGTCGAGATCGACGACCGGGACTCCCTGACGTTCCTCCCCGGGCAGTACGTCAACATCGCCGTCCCGGGCACCGAGGAATCCCGGTCGTACTCCTTCAGCAGCGCTCCGCAGGACGAGGAGCTGACCTTCCTGGTCAAGCTGACGCCCGGCGGCGTCATGTCGACCTGGCTGGAGGAGCGGGCCGAGGTCGGGGACGAGATCTCCTTCACCGGTCCGCACGGCAGCTTCTTCCTGCGCGAGTCCGACGCCCCGCTGCTGCTCCTGGCCGGCGGGACCGGGCTGGCGCCGATCCTGTCGATCCTGCGGACGCTGGAGGGCAACCGCAGCGACCGGCAGATGCACCTCGTCTACGGGGTCACGACCGACGACGACCTGGTCGAGATCGAGGCCGTCGAGCAGCTGGCGGGCGCCATCGAGGGGCTCACCTGGGACTACTGCGTCGCCGACCCTGCGACGAAGGCGCCCAACCAGGGCTACGTCACCGGCCTGTACGGCCCTGAACAGCTGCACGACGGCGATGCCGCGGTGTACCTCTGCGGCCCCCCGGCCATGGTGGAGGCGGTCCGCAAGCACGTCGCCGAGCTGGGGGTGACGCCCTCTGGCTTCTACTACGAGAAGTTCGCCCTCGCCGCGGTCCCGACGGAGGCCCCCGAGGAGGTCGTCGAACCGGAGCCCGAGGCGGAGGTGCCGGAGTCCGAGGCGGTCGCTCCCGAGCCGCCGCCGGTGTCGGTGACCGTTCCGGACACCGTCGCCGAGCTGCTGGCCCTGGACGGCCGGGAGGGCCGGACGTCGGCCGGGCAGGCCCTGTTCCCGCCGGTCGAGCTGCCCCCGCTCGCCGCCGGCGGAGCTGAGCCGCGTGCCGAGTCGCCGGCGGACGTCTGGCGGTTGGCCGGACAGTCGATGGGGGCGCCGTTCCCCACCGGAGACGTCCTCCCCGTGGACGACGTCGACGACCTGCTGCCGGCCGTCGGCGCCCGCGCCGTCGCCGGTCAGGAGATGCTGCCCGAGGCGGCGATGGAACAGCTCACCCCGCCGGCGTCCGAGGCGCCGGCCGGTCAGCCGGACGCGGAGATCGAGCCGGCGTCGACCGCCGAGGGGTACTCGATCACGGCCGACGGGTACGAGATCGGTGAGGAGCACCCGTCGGTGCACGAGTCGGACGCCATCTTCGACGCCCGCCGGGCGCTGGAGCTGGGCGCGCTCGAGCTGACCATCGGTCGCCTCACGCACCAGCAGCTCGTCGGCTACCGGGTACTGGCCGAGGCCACCGTGCCCTACGTCGAGGGTGACCGCTTCGTCGACGCGGCGGCGTACACCGAGACCAACGCCGCCTTCCACGACTACCTGTTCACCCTCACCCGGAACGAGCACCTGCTCCGCGCATACCAGGCGCTCGGCGTCAAGGGGCACATGGAAGAGGCGCTCCGCTCCGCCACCTGGTGCCACCCCCGGTGCGCACAGGACCACCTCGACATCGTCGAGGCGTTCCGGGACAGCGACCGCGAGCGGGCACGGATCCTCGTCACCGAGCACGCGGAACGGTCGAAGGAGACCACCCGCCGGGCCATGCACGACCTCGCCGCGGGACGCCGTCCCCGGTTCGTCACGCCGGGCCGGTTCGCTGGCCAGGTGGTCCTGGTCACCGGTGCCGGGCAGGGGATCGGCGAGCGGACGGCCCGGCGGATCAGCGCCGAGGGCGGCACCCTGGTGCTGGCCGACCGGGCCGAGCTGGTGCGCGACGTGGCCAGGGAACTGGGGCGACCCGGGGCCGAGGCCCTCCCGGTCGTCGCCGACCTGGAGACCTGGGAGGGCGCGAAGTCGGTGGTGGACGCCGCGCTCCAGCGGTTCGGCCGCATCGACGTCGCCATCCACACCGTCGGCGGCACGATCTGGGCCAAGCCGTTCGAGCACTACCCGCCCGACCAGATCCAGGCCGAGATCAACCGGTCCCTGTGGCCGACGATGTGGTGCTGCCGCGCGGTGGTGCCGCACATGGTCCAGCGGGGACAGGGCACCATCGTCAACGTGTCGTCGGTGGCCACCCGGGGGCTCAACCGCCTCCCGTACGCGGCGGCCAAGGGTGGGGTCAACGCGATCACCACAGCCCTCGCCCTCGAGCTGGCACCCTCCGGCGTCCGGGTCGTCGCCACCGCACCGGGCGGCACCGAGGCCCCGCCCCGGCGGACCCCACGGGGTCCGGCGCCGCAGACGGAGCAGGAGCAGGCCTGGTACCGGACGATCGTCGACCAGACCGTGGACTCCTCGCTGCTGAAGCGCTACGGCACGCTCGACGAGCAGGCCGCGGCGCTGGCCTTCCTCGCCTCCGACGAGGCCTCCTACATCACCGGGACGATCCTGCCCGTCGCCGGCGGCGACCTCGGCTGACCCGCCGCCCCTCCGCCCTCCTCCCTGCGCACTCATCCCTCCGCGCTCATCCCTCCGCGCTCAGCCCTCCGCACTCGGCCCCCTGCGCCCCTTTCCGTACTCCTCCGTACTCCTCCGCCCCCCTCGACACCTGGAGTTCCGCCATGCCCGCGAACGAGAGCACGACGGAGGCGCGCCGACGGCGCAGCACCCTCTGGGTCGTCGCCCTGTCCACCGCCGCCCTGGTCTTCGACGGCTACGACCTGGTCGTCTACGGCACCATCGTGCCGACGCTCCTGGGAGACCCGAGCCAGCTCGGTCCGATGAGCCCCGCGCAGGCGGGGACCCTGGGCAGCTACGCCCTCATCGGCGTCCTGGTCGGCGCCCTCGTCGCCGGTGCGGTGGGCGACCGGATCGGCCGCCGCCGGATCATGCTGGTGAACCTCGCCTGGTTCTCGATCGGCATGGCGGCGACCGCGCTGGCCCCCACGGTCGGCACCTTCGCGCTGTTCCGCTTCCTCACCGGGATCGGTGTGGGCGCCCTGGTCGCCACCGTCGGCGCCCTGGTGGCCGAGTTCGCCCCGCCGGAGCGGCGGAACCGGCTCAACGCCGTGGTCTACAGCGGCATCCCGGCCGGCGGCGTCCTCGCCTCGCTGCTCGCGCTGACCGCCGGGGACGCCGTCGGCTGGCGGGGGCTGCTCTGGATCGGTGCGCTGCCGCTGGTCACGCTGCTGCCCCTGGCGCTGGTCCGGCTGCCGGAGTCGCCGCGCTGGCTGGCCTCCCGGGGCCGGCTGGCCGAGGCGGCGGCGGTGGCCGCGCGGACCGGGGTGACGCTGGAGGTCGCGCCGGTCCTCGGCGCTGCCGCGCCGGGGGCGGTGGCGACCGCTCCGGTCCGCTTCGGGTTCGCCGCCCTGGTCCGCCGTCCCCTCGTCTGGCCGACGGCGCTGCTCGGCACGATGAGCTTCGCCGGGCTGCTGCTGACCTACGGCCTCAACACCTGGCTGCCGCAGATCATGACCGACAACGGCTACGGCAAGAGCTCCTCCCTGGCCTTCCTGCTGGTGCTGAACCTGGGCGCCATCTCCGGTGGGCTGCTGGCCTCCTGGTTCGCCGACCGGATGGGTGCCAAGCGGGTCATCGCGGTCACGTTCGTCCTCGCCGCGATCTCCCTGGCCCTGCTGCCCGCGCAGCTGCCGCTGGCGGTCCTGCTGCTCGGGGTGGCGGTCGCCGGCGTCGGCACCATCGGCACCCAGGTGCTGGTCTACGGCCTGGTCGCCAACTACTACCCGACCCGGGCCCGTGCGGCCGGCGTCGCCTGGTGCGCCGGCTTCGGCCGGCTCGGCGGGATCGTGGGTCCCGTCCTGGGCGGGGTGCTGGTCGGCGCGGGGCTGGGCGGGACGACCGCGTTCTTCCTCTTCGCCGGCATCGCGTTGCTCGGCGCGCTGGTCACCGGCCTGGTGCCCCGTGCCCGGCAGCGCGACGTCGAGCCGGTCCCCGCACCAGTCGTCGGGACCCCGGCGGCGGCGATGGTGGGAGCTACCGTTACCACGTGACGCCGGCCACACCGGTACTGGTCGCCAGGGAGACCGAGCTCGCCGTCCTGGAGCAGCTGCTCCAGGACGGCGGGCTCGGTCCCTCTCTGGTCCGGGTCACCGGTGCGCCGGGCGTCGGCAAGACGGCGCTGGTGCGACAGGCCCTCGAGCGGCACCCCGGCCCGGTCCTCGAGGGGCGCGGGGTGCCGTGGGAGGGCAGCCGCCCGTACGCCGTGCTCGACCAGCTGCTGGCCGGGGAGCGCGTCCCGCCCGACCCCTTCTCCGCTGCCGAGCTCGTCGCCCGCCGCGCCGCCGGCACGGCCGGGGCCCGCGCGGTGGTCCTCGTCGACGACGCGCACTGGAGCGATCCGGAGTCGCTGCAGGCGCTGGCGACCGCGGTCCGCCACCAGCACCGCGCCGCGGTCACCGTCGTGCTGGTCGGTCCGGGGGCCCCGGTGGAGGCGGCACCGGCCACCCTCGACGTCCTCCTGCGCTCCGCGACCGCGACCGTCGCGCTCGGGCCGTTCTCCGCCGAGGACGTCGCCCGGCTCGCCGCCGCGCGCGGCATCCCGCTGTCCCCGGCGGGAGCCGAGCACCTCTGGCGGCACACCGGGGGAGTGGCCGGCCACGTGGTGGCCCTGCTCGAGGAGCTGCCGCGCGAGACGTGGACGGGCCGTCGTCCGGACCTCCCGGCGCCGGCCGTGGTCGCGTCCCGGGTGCGCGACCAGCTGGTCCGGTGCGACCGGGAGGCCCGCGCACTGGCCGAGGCGGTCGCCGTCCTCGGCCCTGCCCCGGTCGCGGAGGTGGCTGCCCTGGCCGACGTCGGCGACCTGCTGGCCGCCCTGGACGGCGCCCAGCGGAGCGGGTTGCTCCGCCCCGCCGGGCCGGGCCGGCCCACAGAGCTGGCGCCGCCGGATCCCCTGGTCGCCGCCGCGGTCCTCACCGCCATGGGCCCGGCCGGCGTCGCGCGGGCGCACCGCCGCGCCGCCGAGGTCGTCGAGGACGCGACCCGGCGGATCGGGCACCTCGTCGCGGCCAGCGTGGGACCGGACGCCGCCCTCGCCTGCGACCTCGACGAGCTGGCGCGCCGGCGCGCGGCCGAGGGGGCCTGGGCGGACGCGTCCGCGCTGCTCGCCGACGCCAGCCGGCTGTCCGAGGACCGCCGCTCCCGGGAGGACCGGCTGGTCCGGGCGGTGGACGCGCTGGTCGGCGCCGGGGACGCGATCGGTGCGGCCGCGCTCGTGCCGGAGGTGGAGAGCCTGCGGGAGACGCCGCTGCGCAACGCCGTCCTGGGGTACCTCGCCGTCGTCCGGGGCCGCGCGGTGGAGGCGGAGACGCGGCTGCGGCGCGCCTGGGACCTCGTCAACCCCGCGCGGGACCCGGGGGCGGCGGCGCTGGTCAGCCAGCGGTTCGTGCTCCACGAGCTGGCCGGTTGCCGGGCCGAGGAGCTCGTCGCGTGGGCCGACCGGACCATCGAGCTGGCCGGCCCCGACGCGCCCGAGGCGCTGGAGGCGGTCGCCATCCGTGGCCTGGGTGTCGCCGGCACCGGCCGCCCGGCCGAGGCCCTGGCCGGTTACCGGGCGCCGTCCGAGCGGGTCCGCTCCGGCGCCCAGGCACAGCGGGTCCAGCTGGGGGAGGGCTGGCTGCACCTGACCCTGGACGAGGTGGCGCAGGCCGCCACGGAGCTGGAGAGCGCCGTCCCGACGACGTACCTGGGCGGTTCGCACCGGATCTCGCTCTGGGCGCTGGGGTGGCTGGCCCGGGCCCGCTTCCTCACCGGCGAGTGGGACGCCGCCCTGGGTGCCGTGGCCCAGGGCGGCGACCTCGTCGCGCGCACCGGCATGGTGCTGGTCGCCCCGCTGCTGCACTGGACGGGGGCGCAGGTCAACGCCCTGCGCGGCGACTGGGACGCCGCCGGGCGGGCACTGCGGGACGCCGAGGCCGGGAGCTCGGACTACCCGATCATGCGGGTGCCCTCGATGCTGGCCCGCGCCGCCGTCGCCGAGGCCCGGGCCGACTCCGCCGGCGTCCTGCGCGAGCTCGAGCCGCTGGCCAGGAACGGACCGCGCGGCTGGGTCGACGAGCCCGGTGCCTGGCCGTGGACCGACGTCTACGCCAACGCGCTGGTCCTCGAGGGGCTGCTCGACGAGGCCGACGCCTTCCTCCTCCCGCACGAACGGCGGGCCGCGGAACGCGGACACCGGTCCACGGGGGCGCGCCTCGGCAGCGCCCGGGGCCGGTGGTTCGGCGCGCACGGCGACCTCGACGCCGCCCGCGAGGCGTTCCGGACGTCGCTGGGGCTGCTCGAGCAGCTGCCGCTGCGCTACGACCGGGCCCGCGTCACGTACGCCTTCGGCCAGACGCTGCGCCGGGCCGGCAAGCGCCGCGAGGCCGACGCGGCGATCTCGGCGGCCCGCGACGGCTACCTCTCCCTCGGCGCCGCGACCTGCGTCGCCCGCTGCGACCGCGAGCTGCGGGCGGCCGGCCGGGGTGCCGGCCGCGCCGAGGAGCGGACCGACCTGCTCACCCCGCAGGAGCAGACGGTGTCGGAACTGGTCGCCAGCGGGCTGTCCAACCGCGAGGTCGCGGCCGAGCTGTACGTGTCGGAGAAGACGGTCCAGTACCACCTGACCCGCATCTACACGAAGCTCGGCGTGCGTTCGCGCGCCGAGCTGGCCGCGCTGCGCGGGCGGACGCCGGCGACGTGACCGCGTACGCCGGGGAGGTCAGTTGACGCTGATCGGCCCGGCGAAGCGCTGCAGCGGCGCCGGCACGGCGCCGAGGGTCTCCAGCAGGGTCAGCTCCCGCCGCAGCAGCCGCGACTCCGCCCGCAACCGCCGGCGGGTGGCGGACTCGGCCAGCAGCGCCTGCCGGTCCTCGGTGGTCAGCAGGGCCGCCGAGGCCACCAGGTAGGACAACGCGCGCGGGTCGTCGGCGACGCCCTCCAGCAACGCCGGCTCCTGGGGCTCGACGTCGTCGGCGTCGCCGGAGAGGCCGGCCACCGCCACGACGTACCGCGCGAACAGCCGGCCCACGCCGCGGACCAGCACGTCCAGCGACCGGTGGGCCACGTCGCTGACCAGGTCGTCGAGCTCGGGGCCGGGCACGCCGCCGTGGGGCGGGGTCAGGCCCTCCTGGTCGCCGGCAGCCTCCTCCGCGGCCTCCTCCTCGGCCAGCCACTCCACCTCGGCCTGCAGGTAGGGCGGGTCGTCGTCGGCGTGGACGTCCAGCAGCCGGAACCGGTCGCCGCCGACGGTGACGATCCGGAAGCCGCCGTCGGGCTGCGGGCGCACGACCTGCAGCCGGGCGGTGCAGCCGACGTCGTAGAGCGCCTGGGCCGGTGCCACCCGCTCGACCTCCCAGCCCTGCCGGATGGCCACCACGCCGAAGAACCGGCCGTCGCCCTCGGGCACGGCCAGCAGGTCCCGCATCAGACGCCGGTAGCGCGGCTCGAAGACCTGCAGCGGCAGGACCACGCCCGGGAACAGCGGCGTCCCCAGCGGGAAGAGCGGGATCAGGTCGCCCACGGCTGCCGAGCCTACGGGCAGGGGAGGGCGCGCGACCGGGCAGCGCGGCGACGTCCGCCGCGGCCCCGTCTACCCTGGGGTGTTCCCGTTCCCCGCCCGGAACCACCCGGGACCGCCTCGGAGGTCTACGCCCGTGCTCGCCCGCATCGACCTGCGAGGATCCGCCCTGCCGGGGGTGCGCGAGCTCTCCGGCCTGCTGCCCCGTGCCGCCACCGACATCGACTCGGTGCTCGCGACGGTGCGGCCCCTGTGCGAGGACGTCCGGATCCGCGGCGCCCAGGCCGTCCGCGAGATCACCGCCCGGATCGACGGCGTCGACCTCGAGGACTTCGCGGTGCCGCGGGACGCCATCGACCGTGCGCTGGCCGAGATCGACCCCACCGTCCGCGCCGCGCTGGAGGAGGCGATCACCCGTGTCCGGCGGGTGCACGCCGACCAGGCCCGCACCGACGTCACCACCCAGGTCGTCCGCGGCGGCAGCGTCACCGAGCGGTGGGTGCCGGTGCGCCGGGTCGGCCTCTACGTGCCCGGTGGGCTGGCGCCGCTGCTGTCCAGCGTCGTCATGAACGTCGTCCCGGCGCAGATCGCCGGCGTGGAGTCGATCGCGGTGGCCTCCCCGCCGCAGCGCGACCACGGTGGCCTGCCCGACCCCGGCGTCCTCGCCGCGTGTGCCCTGCTGGGGGTCACCGAGGTGTACGCCGTCGGCGGCGCGCAGGCCATCGCCGTGTTCGGCCATGGGGCGGGCAGCTGCGAGCCGGTGGACATGGTCACCGGCCCGGGCAACGTCTACGTGACGGCGGCCAAGCGGCTGCTGCGCGGGCTCATCGGCATCGACTCCGAGGCCGGCCCCACCGAGGTGGCGATCCTCGCCGACCACACCGCCGACCCGGTGCACGTCGCCGCCGACCTGATCAGCCAGGCCGAGCACGATCCCCTGGCCGGTGCGGTGCTGGTGACGACGAGCGAGCAGCTGGCCGACGCCGTCCTCGCGCTCGTGCCCGCCCAGGTGGCCGCCACCAAGCACTCCGACCGCATCACCACCGCCCTCGAGGGCAGCCAGTCGGGCGTCGTCCTCGTCGACGACCTCGAGGCCGGGCTGCGGGTGGTCGACGCCTACGCCGCCGAGCACCTGGAGATCCAGACCGAGAACCCCCGCGAGGTCGCGATGCGCGTGCGCAACGCCGGCGCGGTCTTCGTCGGCGCCTGGTCGCCGGTGTCGCTGGGCGACTACTGCGCCGGCTCCAACCACGTGCTGCCCACCGGCGGCTGCGCCCGGCACTCCAGCGGCCTGTCGGTGCAGTCCTTCCTGCGCGGCATCCACGTCGTGGAGTACGACGAGCGGGCCCTCGCCGAGGTGGCCGGCCACATCGACGCGCTCGCCGGCGCCGAGGACCTCCCCGCCCACGCCGCTGCCGTCCGGGCCCGGCGCCCCGCATGAGCCGGCTGGAGGAGCTCCCGCTGCGGCCGGAGCTGCGCGGTCGCACGCCCTACGGCGCCCCGCAGCTGCCGGCGAAGTACCGGCTCAACACCAACGAGAACCCGCACCCGCTGCCACCGGAGCTGCTGGCCGACCTCGGCGAGGCGCTCCGGCACGCGGCGCTGGAGCTCAACCGCTACCCCGACCGCGACGCCCTCGACCTGCGCCGCGACCTCGCCGCGTACCTGACCCGCACCAGCGGTGAGCCGGTCGACGCCGCGCAGGTGTGGGCGGCCAACGGGAGCAACGAGATCCTCCAGCAGGTCCTGCAGACCTTCGGCGGCGCGGGCCGCCGCGCGCTGGGCTTCACGCCGTCGTACTCGATGCACCCGATCATCTCCGCCGGCACCGGCACCACCTGGGTCGACGGCCACCGGCGGGCCGACTTCACCATCGACCCGGACGCCGCCGCGGCACAGGTCTGGGAGGTCGCCCCGGACGTCGTCTTCGTGACCAGCCCGAACAACCCGACCGGCACCGCCGTCGCCCTGGACACGGTCGCGGCCCTCTACGAGGCCACCGCCGGGGTGGTCGTCGTCGACGAGGCCTACGCGGAGTTCGCCCGCACCGGCACCGCGTCCGCGCTCACCCTGCTGCCGGGCCGGCCGCGGCTGGTCGTGAGCCGCACGATGAGCAAGGCGTTCGGCATGGCCGGCCTGCGGCTGGGCTACCTGGCCGCCGACCCCGCCGTCGTCGACGCCCTGCAGCTGGTCCGGCTGCCGTACCACCTGAGCTCGCTGACCCAGGCCGCCGCGCGGAC
The DNA here is from genome assembly GCF_900215145.1 of Geodermatophilus sabuli. GTDB lineage: Bacteria > Actinomycetota > Actinomycetes > Mycobacteriales > Geodermatophilaceae > Geodermatophilus > Geodermatophilus sabuli. Next base: position 923,190 of record NZ_OBDO01000001.1, read on the forward strand.
GGCGCTGGCGCACACCGACGCCCTGCTGGCGACCGTCGACGCGGTGCGGGCCGAGCGCGACCGGATCGTCGCCGCGCTGCCGGGCATGGGGCTGACCAGCGTGCCCAGCGACGCCAACTTCGTGCTCGTCGGCCGTTTCGCCGATGCCCGCGCCGCCTGGCAGGCGCTGCTGGACCGCGACGTCCTGGTCCGCGACGTCGGGATCCCGGGCTGGCTGCGGGTCACCGCCGGCACCGCGGAAGAGACCGACGCCTTCCTCACCGCGCTGGGTGAGGTCGCGCCGGACCACCGCACGACTGAGGGAGGATGAGCTCCGTGAGCGAGCTGGCGAGCTCACGCATGGGCAGGGCGGCGTCGCGAACGCTGCCGACGAGCGCCAGCGAGGAGGACACGTGACGCGCACTGCACGGGTCGAGCGGGAGACCAGCGAGACCAAACTCGTCGTCGAACTGGACCTCGACGGCACCGGGAAGAGCTCGATCAGCACCGGGGTCGGCTTCTACGACCACATGCTCACCGCCCTGTCCAAGCACAGCGGCATCGACCTCACCGTCCGGGCCGACGGCGATCTGCACATCGACGCCCACCACACGGTGGAGGACGTCGCGATCGCCCTGGGCCAGGCGTTCGCCCAGGCGCTGGGGGACAAGAAGGGCATCACCCGCTACGGCGACGCCACCATCCCCATGGACGAGGTGCTCGCGCAGGCGGCGGTCGACCTCTCCGGCCGGCCGTACTTCGTGCACAGTGAGCCCGAGAACATGACGCCGATGATCGGGCCGGACTACCCGACGTCGCTCACCAAACACGTGCTCGAGTCGTTCGCGTTCAACGCGCGGATCAGCCTGCACGTGCGGGTGCTCTACGCCGGCCGCGACGCCCACCACATCGTGGAGGGCCAGTTCAAGGCGCTGGCTCGGGCGCTGCGGGTGGCCGTCGCGCTCGACCCGCGGGTCACCGACGTCCCCTCCACCAAGGGTGCCTTGTAGCTCCATGACACCTGCTCCGGTGCCTCGCGTGACACCTGCTTCGGTTCCTCGCGTGATCCCGCTTCGGTTCCTCGCATGACGTTCGCCGTCCTGCTGCTCGTCCTGGGCGGCTTCCTGCTCGGCGGGGCCTGGAGCATCTGGAAGGCCGACTCCGACACCAAGGGGCGGACCGGTCCGCAGGTCGCCTTCGCCGTCGCCCTGCTGGCGGCCGCGTTGCTGGCGACGGCGTCGGGCATCCTCCGGATGGTGTGACCCACCTCCCGGAACACCGCCGGGCCGTTCCCGGCTGATCGATAGCGTGGGAGCCATGAAGAAGGTCGTCGTGCTCGACTACGGCTCGGGCAACCTGCGCTCGGCCGAGCGCGCGCTCACCCGCGTCGGTGCCGACGTCACCGTGACCGGCGACCCGCGGGCGGCCCTGGACGCCGACGGACTCGTCGTGCCCGGCGTCGGCGCCTTCGCCGCCTGCATGGAGGGGCTGCGCGCTGTCGACGGGCCGCGGGTCATCGGTCGCCGGCTGGCCGGCGGCCGCCCGGTGCTCGGCGTCTGCGTCGGCATGCAGATCCTCTTCGAGCGCGGCGTGGAGCACGGGCAGGACGCCGAGGGCTGTGGCGAGTGGCCGGGCGTCGTCGAGCCGCTGCGGGCGCCGGTGCTGCCGCACATGGGTTGGAACACCGTCCAGGCCCCGGAGCGCAGCGTGCTGTTCGACGGGCTGGCCGACCAGCGCTTCTACTTCGTGCACTCCTACGGGGTGCGCAACTTCCCGCTCGGCGCCGAGGGGGCGCCGTCCCCGCTGGCCGCGCCGCTGGTCACCTGGGCCGAGCACGGTGACCGGTTCGTCGCCGGTGTGGAGAACGGCCCCCTGTCGGCCACCCAGTTCCACCCGGAGAAGAGCGGCGACGCCGGCGCGCAGTTGCTCACCAACTGGCTCCGGACGCTCTGACACGGGGGCGCAGCCAGGACCGCCTCCGGCCCGGTGGTCGCCCTCGGCCCGGAAACCGTGCTCGACCACCACGTGGCCGCGGTGTGCCCAGAGATCCCCTGGGTGCGCCGCGCAGGACGCCCGGCCCGGCGGAACGGGAGCGACCGCCAGCGCTGGCCGTGCCCCTCGAGCGATGACTCCCGGGAGTCCGTGGGGTCGGTACTGAGGCAGCTGAGTCCATCCCGAGGGGGCATCGTGGACGTCGACCGGGCAACCGTGTGCCTGCCCATCCGGGATCGTTCGGTGTCCCACGCCTTCTACACCGCCCTCGGGTTCGTGGCAGTGGGTGAGCCGGGTGACGACGGCCTCCCCGAGCCACTGCAGTTCAGGATCAGCGCCGGTCTGCGGGTGATGCTGATCCCGGCAGTCGGCTTCGGCTGGGTGATCGGTCGTCGGCGACGATCGCCTCGGAGCGCCCACGAGTGCCTCGTCGTGATCGGGCTGGCCACCGATGCCGAGGTCGACGAGCTGATGCGTCGCGCACAGGACGCCGGCGCCGACATCGTCTTCGAAGCCGAGAACCAGACGTGGGGTCCCGTCCCGGTGGACGACCTCGCGGAGACGCGGAGCCCGGATGCCTACGCCGGCGCGTTCGCCGATCCCGACGGCCACATGTGGCAGGTCACCCGCGCGGACGGCGTCCTGATCCGATGAGCCGGTCGCGGACCGCAGCGGCGGATCCACGCGCGGCGGATCGACCACTCCGGACTCCGCCCACGAGACGCCCACGGGGCCGCCCGATCGGCGCGGCCGTCCCGAGCCGAGGAGGAGCCGCATGACCATCCGCACCGCTCGTACCGCCTGGGACGGCACCCTGCAGGAGGGGTCCGGTCAGGTCGAGCTCAGCAGCTCCGGGGCTGGCACGTTCGACGTCTCCTTCCCCACGCGAACGGCCGACGACGCCGGCGGCACCACGAGCCCCGAGGAGCTGATCGCGGCGGCCCACTCGTCGTGCTTCTCGATGGCGCTGTCCTACGAGATCGACAGGGCCGGCGGCACCCCCCGGTCCCTGGAGGTCTCCGCCGACGTGACCCTCGGGCAGGAGGACGGCGCGCCGACCATCACGACGATCACCCTGACCGTCCGCGGCGAGGTCGAGGGCCTCGACGCCAGGGGGTTCGAGCAGGCCGCTCAGGCCGCCAAGCCCGGGTGCGCGGTCAGCCGCGCGCTCGCGGGGGTCGACGACATCACCCTCGACGCCACCCTGGAGAGCTGAACGATCCGCCACCGCCGGCGCTCCGGGCGGGCCCGGCGATCACCCCGCCGCACAGCCGCGGACGGGGGAGGATCCGGCGCCCGGACGTCGGCGGCCGCGGTCCTAGCTCCGCAGGTAGGAGGCGCCGTTGACGTCGATGATCGTGCCCGTGGAGAACCGCGCCCCGGGCGAGGCCAGCCACAGCACGGCCGACGCGACCTCCTCGGGCCGCGCCACCCGCCCGTAGGGGGACTGCGCGCGCACCGCGTCGCCGCCCGGCCCGTCGAGCACCTCCCGGGCCATCTCCGTCTGCACGAAGCCCGGCGCCACGGTGCCCACCGAGATGCCGTGCGGCGCCAGGGCGAGCGCCATCGACTGCCCGAAGGCGTTGAGCCCGGCCTTGGACGCGCCGTACGCCGGGGTGTCGGGCTCGCCCCGGAACGCGCCGCGGCTGGACACGTTGACGACCGCGCCGCCGCCCGCCGCGACCAGGTGCGGCACGGCGCGGAAGGTGGCGTTGGCCGCGCCGACCAGGTTGACCGCCAGCGTCCGTGACCAGGTCGCCTGCCACTGCTCGTAGGAGGTGGCCAGCGGTGGGTGGGCGGTGAACACCCCGGCGTTGTTGACGAGCACCTGCAGCCCGCCCAGCCCCTCGGCGGCGTCGTCCACCATGCGGCCGACCGCCTCCGCGTCGCCGAGGTCGGCCTGGACGAGGACGTGGCCGTCGCCGGGGAGCTCGGCGAGCACCCGCTCGGCCCGCTCCCGCGAGGAGCCCCAGTGCACGGCGACCCGGTCGCCCCGCTCGGCGAAGGCGCGGGCGATCGCCCGGCCGATGCCGCGGGAGCCGCCGGTCACCAGGACGGCGCGGGACTCGATGTCGTCTGCCACGGTCGGCAGTCAACCAGGAGCGCCGGTCACCACCGGCCGCGGTGCACGACCTCCTCCACGCTGCGCCGGCCCCGCCGCAGTGAGGGGGAGCGGCGGTCCGCTGCGCCGGGGTACCCCACCGACACGCAGCCGACCGGCCGGTGGGTGTCCGGGACGCCGAACGCGGCGCGGAACGCGTCGACGCGCTCGGCGGGGACACCGAAGAAGCAGGCGCCCAGCCCCTCGTCCACGGCGGTCAGCAGCATGAGCAGCGCCGCCATCCCGGTGTCGACGTCCCAGTAGGGGACCGGCCAGCGGGCCTCGTCGCGGTCGGTCCAGCCCTTGTCCGGCTCGGCGTAGCGGTCCAGGTAGGCGGCCTTCGACGACAGCGGCACCACCAGCAGCGGCGCGCGGCTCATCCGCACCAGCCAGGGGTCGCGCGGGCCATCGCCGGTGGTCGCCGTCCAGAACCGCGACCGCTCCTCCGCGGACTCCAGCACGAGGAAGGCCCAGCCCTGGCTGAACCCCGCCGAGGGCGCCCGGATCGCGTGCTCCAGCAGCCGCTCCAGCACCTCCGGCGGGACCGGCCGGTCGGGGTCGTAGTCGCGGACCATGCGGCGCCGGCGGACGACGTCAGCGAACTCCACGTCACCCACCCTGCCAGCCGGCCATCGCGATCCATTCGTTATGCGGGAACGCGCTGGTCGGAGGGCCGATGGCGAAGTTGTCTTCCGCCCCGCGCAAGCCCGGGTCCGCCCGTCCGGCCGGTCCCGGGATCTTGACCGCGCAGTGATGCGCGTCACTGCGACGGCCGGACCGCCAGCGGTCCCGGCACGACCGTTCCACCCGCACCTCCCAGCTCAGCCCGCAGTCGTCTCGACGCCGACCCAGCACAGGGAGCACCCACATGAAGAAGCGGACGATCCCGTCCATCCTGCTCGCCACAGCCCTCGCGCTGTCCGCGTGCGGCGGTGGCGGCTCCGGGGACGCCAACCCCGGCACCCAGGCCGCCGCGGGCGAGCCGCAGCAGGGTGGTGAGCTGACCGTCCTGGAGGACGCCGCGTTCGCCGGCAGCTGGCCGACCGGCCTGGACCCCGCCTCCAACACCACCGGTGGCGCCAACATCGCGATGATGCAGGCGATCTACGGGGGGCTGTTCCTGCTGCGTGCCGACGACGACGGCTCCAACGCCCGCATCGAGGGCCACCAGGCCGAGAGCTCCGAGCTGTCCGAGGACGGGCTCACGCTGACCGTGAAGCTCCGCGAGGGCATCGAGTTCAGCGACGGCACGCCGCTGGACGCCGAGGCGGTCAAGTTCAACTGGGAGCGCGCGCTGGCCGCGCCCTGCAGCTGCAAGCCGGCGTGGCAGCTGGCCGAGGACCCGATCCGGGTCGTCGACCCGCTCACCGTCTCGATCACCTTCACCTCGCCCAACGGCGCGGTCATGTCCGGCTTCCCCGCCAGCAACGTCAACTGGATCGCCTCCCCGACGGCGCTGCAGCAGATGGGGGAGGACGCCTTCAAGATCAAGCCCGTCGGCGCCGGCCCGTTCGTGGTCGTGGACAACCAGCTGAGCACGACGCTGGAGCTGGAACGGAACCCGCACTACTTCAAGGAGGGCCTGCCCTACCTGGACGAGCTCACCTTCCAGTCGATCGGCGGTGACCAGCCCGCCTACCAGGCGCTGCAGGCCGGCCAGGCCCAGGCCTACGAGGGCATGAACACCACCCCGCTGGTGGAGCAGGCGCGCAACAACGGCCAGATGCAGGTGACCATCCAGGCGGCGACCTCGCCCTACGTCATCCAGCTCAACACCAAGGCCGCGCCGTTCGACGACCCGCGGGCCCGCGAGGCGATCTACCGGGCGACGGACTTCGACGCGATCAACGAGGGGATCTTCGGCGGCAACTACGAGGTCAGCCAGGGCTTCACCGCCCCGGGCGGCAAGTTCTACGAGCGTGAGGTGACCGGCTACCCGGAGTACGACCTGGAGCGGGCCAAGGAGCTCGTCGAGGAGCTCGGCGGCCTGACCGTGAACCTGGGGACGATCAGCAACTACGTCGCCACGCAGATCAACACCGCCCTGCAGACCCAGTGGCAGGAGGCGGGCATCGAGGTCACGATCGAGGACTTCCAGCTCTCGGGCCTGGTGGAGTCGTTCAACTCCGGCCAGTGGCAGGCGATGCTGCAGACCGCCGGCGCCTGGGACCCCGCCGCCGGTGTCGGCGTCGGCTTCCGGTTCACCTCCACGTCGCCGTTCAGCGGCATCGCGGACCCGGAGCTCGACGCGCTGCTGGCCGACGCGGCCGGCACGCTGGACGAGGACGAGCGGGCCGACCTGTACCGGCAGGCCGCCGAGCACCTCGCGGAGAACTTCTACTCTCCGTTCGGTCTGGCCTTCGCGCCGGCCAACCTCGCCGTGCAGGGCGTGCACGGTCCGGGGCTGACCACCGAGATCCCGCCGCTGCTGGTCAACACCGGCGTCATCTGGGACGAGGTCTGGCGCGAGCAGGGCTGACCCGCGTCCCACCCCGCGGGCCCCGGGCGACCGGGGCCCGCGGGCCCACCCGTCCCGGCGGGGACGGCTCCGGCCGTCCCCGCCGGGCCGTTCCGGGCCCCACGCCCGCGGAGGAGGCACCGTGCGCCTGCGCTCGGCCGTGAACCTCGCCGACGTCCGGGAGGCCGCCCGCAGGCGCCTGCCGCGCCCGGTCTTCGACATGATCGACGGCGGTGCCGACGACGAGCTGACCCTCGCCCGCAACGAGGCCGCCTTCCGGGAGATCCGCCTGCGGCCGCGGGTGCTGGCCGACGTGTCCGCCGTCGACCCGGCCGTCGAGCTGTTCGGCCGGCGGGTGTCCCTGCCGGTGCTGCTGGCTCCCACCGGCGGCGGCCGGATCGCGCACCGCCGGGCAGAGCTGGCGGTCGCCGCCGCCGCGGCGGCCCAGGACACCGTCTACGTGCAGAGCACCGTCACCGGCTACCCGCTGGAGGAGGTGTCGCGGGCCGGGGGAGGAGGGCTGTGGTACCAGCTGTACCTGCCGTCCACGCGGGAGGAGACCCGGACGGCGCTGGACCGGGTCGCCGCCGCCGGCTACCGCGTGCTGGTCCTCACCGTGGACACGCCCGTCTTCGGCGGCCGCGAGCGCGACCGCCGCAACGGCTTCGGCCTGCCGGTCCGCCCCACCCCGGGCATGCTCCTGCACGGCGCCTCCCGGCCCGCCTGGGCGGTGGAGTTCCTGCGCGGCAACCTGCCCACGCGGCGGGACGGCCGGCTGTCGGCCTGGGCGACGCAGCGCCAGATCCTCGCCTCACCGCGGCCGGTCACCTGGGCCGACCTCGCGTTCGTCCGCGGGCTGTGGGACGGGCCGCTGGTGGTCAAGGGCGTGCTGCGGTCGGAGGAGGTGCCGCGGCTGCTGGACTCCGGCGCCGACGGCGTCGTCGTCTCCAACCACGGCGGGCGGCAGCTGGACGGGGTGCAGGCGACGGTCGAGGCGCTGCCCGCGGTCGTCGACGCCGTCGCCGGCCGGGTCCCCGTCCTCCTCGACGGCGGCGTCCGGCGCGGCACCGATGTGCTCAAGGCCCTCGCCCTCGGGGCCACCGCGGTGCTGGTCGGCCGGCCCTACCTCTACGGGCTGGCCGCGGGTGGGCAGGCCGGTGTGGAGCACGTGCTGGAGCTGCTCCGGGCGGAGCTGCTGCGTGCGATGGCGCTCACCGGCAGCCGGACACCGGGCGACGTCGACCGCGGGCTGCTGCTCCTGCCGGGCGGCTGACGAGGTCGTCCCGACCCGTCCACCGCACGGCGGAAGGGCCGTGGTGACCCCGAGCGCGCCGGACCTAGCGTGACCGGCAGCACACGAGTGGAGCGGGGCCCCAGCGCGGCCCCGCCCGGGTCCGGCGGCCGGACGGCGCGGCGATCCCCGGCTCGGCACGAGGAAAGAGGACGAATTGGGTGACATGGTGCGCGCCGCGGTCCAGGTGGGCCCGCGCAAGATCGAGATCCAGGAGTTCCCCCGGCCGCAGGTCGGCCCGGACGACGGCCTGCTCCGCCTGGAGGCCAACGGTCTGTGCGGCAGCGACGTGGAGTTCTACAAGGGCCACGCCCGCCCGGACAGCCCGGCGTTCGTTCCCGGCCACGAGCCGATGGGCATCGTCGAGGAGGTCGGGGAGAACGCCGCCAAGCGCTGGGGCGTGCAGCCGGGGGACCGGGTCGCCCTCGAGGTGGTCATCCCCTGCCGCAACTGCTTCGACTGCCTGACCGGCAACTACCAGGCCTGCCGCAACCGCGTCGGCGGCCACGGCGTCACCCCGATCGACGTGGCGCCCTCGCTGTGGGGCGGGTTCGCCGAGTACATGTACCTGGCCCCGGGGTCCGTCGTCCACAAGATCGACAACACCCTGCCGGTCGAGGTCGCGGCCATGTACAACTCGATGGGGGCCGGCGTCCGGTGGGCGCTGCACTACGGGCAGGTACAGCTCGGCGACACCGTGCTCGTGCTCGGTTCCGGCCTGCGGGGCATCGCCGCGGTCATCGCCGCCAAGGCCGCCGGTGCCGGCACGGTCGTCGTCACCGGGCTGGAGGCCGACGCGCACAAGCTGGACCTGGCCCGCGAGTTCGGCGCCGACCACGCCCTGGTCGTCGACGGCGACGCCGCCGAGGACGTCGTCGAGCGGGTGCAGGACCTGACCGGCGGCCGCGGCGTCGACGTCAGCCTCGAGCTCACCCCGATGGCCGCGGGCCCCGTCACCGACGCGCTGCTGGCCACCAAGCACGGCGGCCGGGTCGTACTCGCCGGCATCAAGGGCAACCGGGAGATCCCGCTGCGCACGGACCTGATCATCAACCGGGCGCTGACCGTCCAGGGCGCGTTCGGCGTGGATGCCAAGGCCATGGCCGAGGCGATCGCGCTCATCGAGTCCCGCCGCTTCCCGCTGGAGCGGCTGCACACCCACTCCTTCGGCCTGGACGACACCGCGCACGCCATCGAGGTCCTCGCCGGCGAGGTGCCCGGCGAGTCCGCCGTCCACGTCTCCGTCCACCCGAACCTCTGACCGGAGGACCGCATGCTCATCGACACCCACGCCCACCTGCTGCCGTACGACTACCCGGCCGATGCCCCCGAGTGCTTCCCCCGCATGGAGCCGGTGGACGGCGAGACCGCGCGCACGCTGCTGTTCGGCCAGATGCAGTTCAAGGCCAAGGACGTCTTCTTCGACGCCGAGCGCCGCATCGAGGCCATGGACGCCAACGGCGTCGACGTCGAGGTGCTCAGCCCGATGCCGCCACTGCTGCGCTACGACCTGCCGCTGGACGACGCGTTCTCCCTGGCCCGCCACGTCAACGAGTTCAGCGCCACGCTGGTGCAGGCCGACCCGACCCGGCTGATCGCCCTCGGCATGGTGCCGATGCAGGACCCGGACGCCGCGACCGCCGAGCTCCCCGCCATCAAGGAGCAGGGCCTCAAGGGCGTCGAGATCGCCTCGAACGTCCTGGGCTCCTCGATCGGCCACGAGAAGTTCCTGCCGTTCTTCGCCGAGGTGGAACGACTCGGCCTGTCGGTCTTCGTGCACGCCATGCCCTCGCCGACCGAGCGGCTGCCGATGTCGGCCATGGGCACCTACGTCGTGGGCGTCGAGGGCGCCTTCGCGGCCGCCTCGATGGTCGCCGGCGGAACCGCGGCCAAGTGCCCCGACCTGCGGATCTCCTTCAGCCACGCGGCCGGCGGCTACCCGCTGATGATCCCGCGCCACCAGTACTTCTGGGGCGGCTCGTGGAACGAGGAGCCGAAGAACCCCGAACGCGCCGTCATGCCCGACGACGGCCCCTCGCCGCTGGAGTACGCGCGGCGCTTCTACTACGACTCGCTGGTCTTCGACCGCCGGGCGCTGACCTACCTCATCGACCTGCTCGGCTCCGACCGGCTGCTGGTCGGCTCGGACTTCCCGGCCATGCCGCGGGAGGAGCCGGCCGGCCGGACGCTGAAGTCGATGGGCCTGGCCGACGACGTCCTCGAGGACATCCTCTGGAACAACGCCTGGCGCTGGCTGGGCATGGCGCCCACGCGCTGAGTCCCGGGGGCGCCGGGACGCCGTCCGGAGTCCCGGCGCCCCCGCGTGGTCACGGCCGGCGGCGGACCGCCGGCTGGGCCGACGGGGCGCCCAGCGCGCGGGAGATGCCGCGGGCGGTGGCGTTGAGCACCGGCACCAGAGCCTGGGCCTGCGTCGCGCCTGCGGCCACCGTCACGCCGAGGGAGGCCACCACCTCGTCACCGGCACCCCGGACGGGGACCGCGACGGCGAGGGCGGGCGCGTCGGCGGTCAGGTGGTTCTCCGCGGCGGCCACGCCGGTGCGGCGCACCTCGGCGAGGGTCCGGCGCAGCGCCGCCGGGTCGGTGATGGTGTACGGCGTGAAGGCCTTCAGCGGACCGCTGAGGACCTCCTCCTGCACCTGGGGGTCGGCGAAGGCCAGCAGCACCTGGCCGGTCCCGGTCGCGTGCAGCGGCCAGCGCCCGCCGATCCGGCTCATCAACCGCACGGCGCCCCGGGCGCGCAGCGCCTCGACGTAGACGACGTCGGACCCGTCCCGCACCCCGAGGACGACGTTGGCCCGCGTGGCCTGGTGCAGGTCGTCGACGTAGGGGACGGCGACCTCGCGCAGCTGCAACCCCTGGGGCGCCAGCGCACCCAGCTCGAGCAACCGCAGGCCGATGCCGTAGCGGCCGTCGGCGCCGCGCTCGAGGGCCCCCCACGCCCTGAGCTCGCCGACCAGGCGGTGCGTCGTGGTGAGCGACAGCCCCGAGCGGCGGCTGATCTCGCTGAGGGTGAGTGAGGCGTGGGCCGGACCGAACGCGTCCAGCACCGCCAGCACCCGGCTGGCGGCCGTCGCCGAGCCGCCGGCGTGCCCGGCCAGCCGGGTCGCTCCCGAGCGGTCGCTGCCCGGAGCCGGGCGGAGCTGTCTGGTCATGGGCTCAAGCTTCGCTTCCGGGCGTCCCCTGTCACGCACCGGCCCCCCGTGCCCCACTGTGTTCACGGTCACCGCCGAGGAGCAGACGCCGGGCGCTCCGGCCCCGGGCTGCACGGCGGCCCGGGGCCGGTCCAGCGGACCGGTCGGTCCGCCCTCCGGCCCCCGAAGTTGTCTTCCGCGGGGTGAAAGCGGCGGGGCCCGCAGGCAGGTCGCTCGCGGAATCTGGTCCAGCCCCCAGTGACCCCCATCACTGGCTGTGCCCATGTCCCTGACGGCACGAGCGAAGTCCTCTTCCGTCAGCCCACACCGTTCCGCCCGACGTCACCCAGGCCCCAAGGGGAGCACCTACATGAAGCAACGGACGATCCTGTCCCTCCTCACCGCCGCTGCGCTGGCGTTGTCAGCCTGCGGCGGTGGTGGTGACAGCGGAGGGTCCGCCTCCGGCGGCACCGGGGGACCGGTGGGCGAGCCACAGCAGGGCGGCGAGCTGACCGTCCTGGAGGACGCCGCGTTCGCGGGCAGCTGGCCGGCCGGCCTCGACCCCGCCACGAACACCACCGGTGGTTCCAACATCGCCATGAACCAGGCGATCTTCGGTGGCCTGTTCCTGCTGCGTGCCGACGACGACGGCTCCAACGCCCGCGTCGAGGGCCACCAGGCCGAGAGCTACGAGATGTCCGAGGACGGGACGAGCTTCACGATCAAGCTCCGCGACGGCATCGAGTTCAGCGACGGCACGCCGCTGGACGCCGAGGCGGTCCGGGCCAACTGGGAGCGGGCGCTGGCGAACGCGTGCACCTGCAAGCCGAACTGGCCGCTGGCCGAGAACGGCATCCAGGTCGTCGACCCGCTCACCATCTCGCTCACCTTCACCCGGCCGTTCCCGGCCATCCTGGCGTCGTTCCCGACGAGCAACGTCAACTGGATCGCCTCCCCGACGGCGCTGCAGCAGATGGGCGAGGACGCCTTCAAGATCAAGCCCGTCGGCGCCGGCCCCTTCACGGTGGTCGACAACCAGCTGAGCTCGGTCCTGGAGCTGGAGAAGAACCCGAACTACTTCAAGGAGGGCCTGCCCTACCTGGACGAGCTCACCTTCCAGTCGATCGGTGGCGACCAGCCGGCCTACCAGGCGCTGCAGGCCGGCCAGGCCCAGGCCTACGAGGGCCTCAACACCACCCCGCTGCTCGAGCAGGCCCAGGCGAACGGCCAGATGCAGGTGACCATCCAGCCGGCCACCTCGCCCTACGTCGTCCAGCTCAACACCGAGATCGCCCCGTTCAACGACCCGCGGGCGCGTGAGGCGATCTACCGGGCGACGGACTTCGACGCCATCAACGAGGGCATCTTCGGCGGCAACTACGAGGTCAGCCAGGGCTTCACCGCCCCGGGCGGCAAGTTCTACCACGCCGAGGTCGAGGGCTACCCCGAGTACGACCTGGACCGCGCCAAGGAGCTCGTCCAGGAGCTGGGCGGCCTCACGGTCAACCTCGGCACGATCAGCAACTACGTCGCGACGCAGATCAACACCGCGCTGCAGACGCAGTGGCAGGAGGCCGGCATCGACGTGACCATCGAGGACTCGCAGCTGTCCGGCGTGATCCAGAAGTTCACCGGTGGTCAGTGGCAGGCGATGCTGCAGACCGCGGGTGCCTGGGACCCTGCCGCCGGTGTCGGCGTCGGCTTCCGGTTCAACTCCGGCGTCCCGTACAGCGGCGTCAACGACCCGGCGCTGGACCAGCTGCTGGCCGACGCCTCCTCGACGGTGGACGAGGCCCAGCGGGACGACCTGTACCAGCAGGCCGCCGAGCTGATCGCGCAGAACTTCTACGCGCCGTTCGGTCTGGCCTTCGCGCCGGCCAACCTCGCGGCCGCCGGCGTCCACGGCCCGGGTCTCACCACCAAGATCCCGCCGCTGCTGGTCAACACCGGCGTCATCTGGGACGAGGTCTGGCGGGAGCAGTGACAGCCACGGCCACCCCGCGGGTCCCGGTCAGCCGGGACCCGCGGGTCTCCCCCCTCTCCCGGCTGACCGCCTCGCCGGTGCTGCGGCTGGTCGTCAAGCGTCTGCTGATGGCCATCCCGATCATGCTGGGCGTCACGGTGCTGACGTTCTGGGTGCTGAGCCTCATCCCCGGCAACGCCGCCCAGCAGCTGCTGGGCCCGGAGGCCACGCCCGAGGACATCGCGCTGCTCGAGCAGCAGCTCGGACTGGACAAGCCGGGAGTCGTCCGCTACTTCGACTGGCTGCAGGGCGCCGTCACCGGTGACCTCGGGAACTCCCTGGTGAGCCGGCAGCCGGTGAGCGAGATCCTCTCGGCCCGCCTGCCGGTCACCGCCGAGCTGGTGTTCCTCGCCTTCGTCGTCTCCCTCGTGCTGGCCGTGCCGGTGGCCCTGCTCGCCGCCCACAAGCCGGGCGGGGTGATGGACCGGATCAGCATGATGATCAGCACCCTCGGGTTGTCGGTCGCCAACTACGTGCTGGCGCTGCTGCTGGTCCTGGTGTTCGCCGTCTCGCTGGGCTGGCTCCCGGCGATCGGCTACACCCCGCTGGAGGACGGCCTCTGGGCCAACCTCCGGGGGATGATCCTGCCGTCGGCGGCGATCGGCTTCCCGCTGTTCTGCTATTACACCCGGTTCCTGCGCGGGGACCTGGTCGACCAGATGCAGCAGGAGGAGTACGTCACCACCGCCCGCGCCAAGGGCGTCGGCTCCTGGGCGGTGCTGATCAAGCACGCGTTCCGGAACTCGTCGTTCGGCCTGATCACGATCGTCGGCCTGAACCTGGGCGCGCTGATCGGCGGCACGGTGATCATCGAGCAGATCTTCGCCCTGCCCGGCATCGGCCAGATGCTGCTGCAGGCCATCAACACCCGTGACTTCGTGGTGGTGCAGGCGGCGGTCGTCATCTTCGCCCTGGTCGCCGTCGTCGCGAACCTGGTCGTCGACCTCCTGTACGCCGTCCTAGACCCGAGGATCCGTTATGGCAGTCGTTGAGCCTGCCCCGTCGTTCTCCCTGAGCCCGGAGGTCGACGAGGCCGAGGCCCGGGCCGGTGGACGCGGCCGACGCTGGCGCAGCCAGCTCGGCACGTGGATCCCCGCCGGCATGATCGCGTTCGTCCTCGTCGCCTGCTTCCTGGGCCCGACCCTGCTGTCGCTGCCCAGCCCGGTCGGCGGGAGCGTGCTGGAGAGCAACCAGCCGGCGTTCTCGCCGGGGCACGTCCTGGGCACCGACCCGAACGGCAACGACATCCTGTCGCGGCTGCTCCACGGCGGTCAGTCCTCGCTGTGGATCGCCCTCGCGGTGAACCTGCTCGGCCTGGTGGTCGGCGGCACGCTGGGCGCGCTGTCCGGCTACGTCGGCGGCTGGGTCGACACGGCGATCATGCGCGTCCTCGACGTGCTGATCGCGTTCCCGTCGCTGGTGCTCACCCTCGCAGTGGCGCAGGCGCTGGGCCCGAGCATGACGAACACGATCTTCGCCCTGGCGTTCTTCAGCATCCCGGCGTTCGCCCGCCTGGCCCGCTCCGCGGTGCTGCGACTGCGCGAGATGCCGTTCATGGCGGCCGCCCAGCTGGCCGGGACGTCACCGTCGCGGATGCTGTTCAAGCACCTGGCGCCCAACATCGCCCCACAGCTGATCACCTTCGGGATGCTCGGGATGGGCATCGTGATCATCATCGAGGGCGCGCTGAGCTTCCTCGGTCTCGGCATCCCCGACCCGGCTCCCAGCTGGGGGAACATGGTCGCCACGGGCCAACTGAGCCTGTCGGCGACGCCGATGCTGGTGGTCTGGCCCAGCCTGGCCCTGCTGGTCACCGTCCTCGCCTTCAACCTGCTCGGCGAGAACCTGCGTGCACGTTGGAGTGGTCGATGAGCAGCAAGCGCACGGCGGCCTTCCCCGCGGAGGACGCCACCGTGTCCGAGGGCGTCATCGTCCCCGAGACGGCCGGCCGGCACCGCCCGGCCACGGCGGCGTCGCCGGGGGAGCCGCTGCTGGTGGTCGAGGACCTCCGGGTGCAGTTCACCCGCGGCGGACGGAAGATCAACGCCGTCAACGGGCTGTCCTACGAGCTGGCCCCCGGCTCCATGCTGGCCATCATCGGCGAGTCCGGATCCGGGAAGAGTGTCAGCTCCCGGGCCCTGATGGGCCTGCTGCCTCCGACTGCCAAGATCTCCGGCTCGGTGCGGTTCGACGGCCGGGACCTGCTGGGCCTGTCCGAGCGGGAGATGCAGTCCCTGCGCGGTGGCGACATCGCCATGGTGTTCCAGGACCCGGCCCGCTCGCTGAACCCCACCATGAAGATCGGTGCCCAGATCACCGAGGCGGTCCGCCTGCACAGCGACCTCGACAAGAAGGGCGCCCAGGCCCGCGCCGTCGAGCTGCTGAAGCTGGTCCGGCTGCCCGCCGCCGAGCGGCGCTTCCACGAGTACCCGCACCAGCTGTCCGGCGGTATGCGCCAGCGCGTCATGATCGCGATCGCGCTGGCCGGTGAGCCGCGGCTGCTGATCGCCGACGAGGCGACCACGGCCCTCGACGTCACGACGCAGGCGCAGATCATGGAGCTGCTGGTCGAGCTGCAGCAGCGGCTCGGCATGGCGGTCATCATGATCAGCCACGACCTCGGGCTGGCGGCCAGCTACGCCCAGGACGTCGTCGTCATGTACGCCGGCCGGGCGGTGGAGTACGCCCCGACGAAGGTGCTGTTCGCCAACGTCCGGATGCCCTACACCCACGCCCTGCTGGGGGCCATCCCCGCACTGGACCGGGAGCCGCACTCGCTGTTCGAGGTCACCCCCGGCCAGCCGCCGGACCTCTCGGCGCTGCCGAAGGGCTGCCCCTTCCGGCCGCGGTGCTCCAACGCCACCGACCAGTGCCTGGAGATGCCGCCCTTCACCGAGCACGACCCCGAGCACTGGTTCGCCTGCTGGCACCCGGTCGGTTCGGGGACCGGCAAGCACACCGCGAACGGAGAACAGCGATGACCGCGGTCGAGGAGCGCACGGCGGGGGACCGGTCGGGCGCGCGCACCCCGCTGCTGAGGGCCCGCAACCTGGTGCAGGAGTTCCCCGTGCAGGCCGCGGGCGGCGTCAAGGGCGGCGTGGTGCACGCGGTGTCGGACGTGTCGTTCGACATCTACCGCGGCGAGACACTCGGCGTGGTGGGGGAGACCGGCTCCGGCAAGTCCACCCTCGCCCGCTCGGTGATCCAGCTGCCCCGCCCCAAGTCCGGGGTGGTGGAGTTCCAGGGCACGGACCTCATGAAGGCCGGCCGGAAGGAGCTCAAGGAGTCCCGCCGGCAGATGCAGATGGTGTACCAGGACCCGTTCGGCTCGCTGAACCCGCGCTGGCGGGTGAGCGAGCTGGTCGAGGAGCCCCTGGTCGGGCACGGCCAGGGCAACGCCTCGAGCCGCAAGCGGCGGGTCGAGGAGCTGCTCGACCTCGTCGGGCTGGACCCCTCCCAATACGCCAAGCGGCGGCCGTTCGAGCTCTCCGGCGGCCAGTGCCAGCGCGTGGCCATCGCGCGGGCCGTGGCGCTGGAGCCCGCCCTGATCGTGGCGGACGAGGCGGTGTCCTCCCTGGACGTCCTCATCCAGGCGCAGGTGCTGAACCTCTTCGAGAAGCTCCGCCGCGAGCTGAACCTCTCGTACCTGTTCATCGCCCACGACCTGGCGATGGTCAAGCAGGTCAGCGACCGGGTGGCGGTCATGTACCTGGGCCAGCTGGCCGAGATCGGGCCCGCCGAGGGCATGTACCGGCAGCCGCTGCACCCGTACACGTCGGCGCTGCTGGACTCCATCCCGCGGGTGGACCCGGTCACCGGTGCCGCGCACCGGCCGGTCGCCCTGCCGGGCGAGCCGCCGTCGCCCATCGACCCGCCCAGCGGCTGCCGCTTCCGCACCCGCTGCCCCCGGGCGCAGCTGAAGTGCGCCGAGGAGGCGCCGCAGCTGGTGGAGCGGCTGCCCGGCCACCAGGTCGCCTGCCACTTCCCGCTGGACGTCGTCGAGGCCGACCTGCCCCCGAAGCCGGCGGGCGCCACGCTGGCGCCCCCGCCGGTGCCGGCCCAGCCGACCGCGCCGGCCCAGCCGGCTCCGCAGCAGACCCTGTGACGAACGAGGAGGGGCACGTGTTCGACAGCATCGTCGACCCCACGGTGGGCGCTCCCGGTGACGACCGGGGGCGCACGAGCCTGGCCACCCGGCCGGCGCGACTGTCCGGGCTGCGGCTCGGGCTCCTGGTGAACACCAAGCGCAACGCCGCCGACTTCCTGGAGGAGCTGTCGGCGCTGCTCGAGTCCGAGTACGGCGTGACCACCGTCCTCACCCGGACCAAGCCGAGCATCGTGCACCCGGCCCCGCCGGAGATGCTCGAGGAGTTCCGCGGCGAGACCGACGTCGTCGTCGTGGGCGTGGGGGACTGCGGGTCCTGCAGCGCCTCCGCCGTCGCCGATGGACTGCAGCTGGAGGCCGCCGGCATCCCCGCCGCGGTCATCTGCAGCGACGCCTTCCGCGTCAGCGCCGACGCGATGGCCGACCTGCAGGGGACGCCGGGGTACGAGTACGTCACCACGGCCCACCCGGTGGCGAGCCTGTCCCGCGAGGGGGTCCGCGAGCGCGCCGTCCAGGCACTGCCCCAGATCGTCGGCATGCTGACCCGCTCGTCCGCGGCGGTGGCCTCGTGACCGAGCTCGCGAGGTCACGCATGGGCACAGCACCACGGGGCGCAGCGCCGACGAGCGCCGGCGAGGAGGCACTGTGACCACGCTGGAGGACCCGGTCCGGACGGCGAAGGAGGCCATCCGGTACTGCTACGAGCAGGGCTGGACCGACGGTCTGCCGGTCGTCCCGGCCACCGTGGACGACGTCGAGGCCTTCCTCGCCACCACCGACCGCGACCCCGACGAGGTCATCGGCGCGCAGGAGCACCTCAACCGCCGGGTCACCGTCCGCCAGGCGGCGGTCAACGCGATCATGGCCGGGTGCGAGCCCGAGTACTTCCCGGTCGTGCTGGCCGCCTGGGACGCGCTCAACGGGGAGCCGTCCACCAACGGCGGTGCCTGGCAGTCCACCAGCGGCCCGGCGCCGCTGCTCGTGGTCAACGGTCCAGTCCGCCAGCGGCTGGGCATCAACTGCGCGGGCGGGGTGTTCGGTCCCGGCTTCCGCGCCAACGCCACCATCGCGCGGGCCATCGGGCTCATCGTGCGCAACGGCTACGGCATCAAGCCGCAGGAGCTGGAGCAGGCCACCCAGGGCGTGCCCGGCCGGTGGCAGCTGCTCATCGGCGAGAACGAGGAGCTCTCCCCGTGGGAGCCGCTCAGCGTCGTCGGCGGGCTCGAACCGGGCGTCGACGCGGTGTCGGCGATGCTCATCCGGTGCTGCGAGTACGTCGACAACCGGCACACCGAGAGCGCCGAGGCGGTCCTCCAGGACTTCGCGGACTCCCTGGCCCGCATCGGCGCCTACCTGGGCCTCCGGCACTCCACCGGTGGGCTGGTGCTCGGTCCTGAGCACGCGGCGCTCCTCGCCGACGCCGGGTACGGCCGGGCCGACGTCCAGCAGTGGCTCTTCGAGCACGCCACGCGCAGCCACGCCGAGCTCGCCGCGGCGGGCAAGGCCGGCGGCCCCGGCGGGCCGGCCGAGACCGACGAGGCGTTCCCGATGCTGCCCTCGCCCGCGGAGATCCCGGTGATCGTCGCCGGCGCGGCCAACGCCGCGATCTCCATGGTGTTCCGTCCGTTCGGCTGGGCCACCTGGTCCGGTCGATCGGTGCCCGTCCGCTGGTCGGCCCAGTCCCGGCCGACCACCCTCCAGGAGGTGTCCCCGTGACCATCGACCAGGCGCAGCTGGACCAGCTGAAGCAGACCCTGCAGGCCGACGACTACCGGCTCGACGTCGACGTGCAGGGCGACCAGGCCGACGTCGCCATCGTGGCCGGTCCCGACGCGTGCGAGGAGTGCCTCGTGCCCAAGCCCCTCATGCAGTCGATGCTCGCCCCGGTCCTGGGGGTCCAGCCGGAGAGCATCCGGCTGACCTACCCGGCCGACAAGGGCTGAGCGACCAGCTCCACCCGGTAGCCGCGGCGGGACCCGACCTCCGCCGCGGAGGACCACCCGCGGACCCGTGGGAGCGGCGCCTGCCGCCCACGGGTCCGCGGCATGCCCAGGACCCAGGACCTGCTGCAGATGCGTCTGCAGCCCGCACGAAACGGAGCACGGACGTGGAGATCTCCCTGGAGGGGAAGGTCGCGCTGGTCACCGGCGTCGGCCCCAACATCGGCAGCGGCATCGCGCTGGCGCTGTCCCGGTACGGCGCCAAGGTGGCGTGCAACGACGTCAACGACGACGTCATCAAGGCCGCGATCGCGCGGATCGAGCGCAACGGCGGCGAGGCGATGGCCGCACCGGGCGACGTCACCGACGAAACCGCCGTGCAGGCCTACGTCGACGCCGTCCTCGAGCAGTGGGGCCGCATCGACATCCTGGTCAACAACGCGGCGATGCTCGGGGGCAAGGGGCTGCTGGACGAGAGCGCCGAGACCTTCGAGCGCTCGATCAAGGTGTCCGGCCTCGGCTACTTCCTCAACACCAAGATCGTCGGCCGGGCGATGGCCGAGCGTGGCATCCGCGGCTCGATCGTGTGCATCTCGTCGTCCAACGGGTGGAACGGCTCGGCCGGCGTCATCGCCTACGCGTTCAACAAGGGCGGCGTGAACAACTTCGTCCGGGCCGCGGCGATGGACCTGGCGCCCTACGGCATCCGGGTCAACAGCTACACCCCGACCGCCCCCACCATCGACAACCCCGAGCTGCTCGCGGAGCTGGCGGCGCAGGGCCGCCCGGCGGACATGCTCAACGCCGGGCGCAAGGGCGGCGGACTGGGCGGGGGCACCGGCGACGAGCCGTGGCGCCGCCCGGCCCGCTGGAGCGGTGAGCGGCCGCCGCTGGTCCCGATGGGCAGCACGGGGACGCCGACCGACATCGGCCACGCGGTCGCCTGGCTGTGCTCGGACTACGCGCGGCTGATCACCGGCACCGACCTCGTCGTCGACGGTGGCGCCCGGGCGAAGAACTTCGCCTACTTCCCGGCGGACCCCGACGACCTCGCCGGGCCGGTCCCGCTCGTCCCGCTGGACGAGACCCCCGCCCCCTGATCGATCCATGAGCCGGTAGGGGCAGAAATGGCCATCTCTGCCCCTACCGGCTCATGCCGGCGAGGGCGGCCCGCACCCGTGCGACGACGGCGTCGAGGTCGCGGAGGTCGGTCGCGCTGAGCCGGATCACTCGCCATCCGGCCGCCTCCAGGCGCCGGAGGCGTGCGTCGTCGGCTCGGATCTGGTTCTCGACGAAGTGGTGGGCACCGTCGTACTCGACGGCAAGCCGCGCCTCCGGGAACGCCAGGTCGACCCGTGCCACGAAGCTGCCCGCAGACCGGACCTCGTACTGGGGGACGGGAGCCAGGCCGTCCGAGACCAGCGCGACCCGGACCCGTGACCCAGGAGCCGACTCGGCTCGTGGATCGACCAGTGGGACGGCCTCACGGACGCGGGTCACGCCCCACCGGCCGCTCCCCAGGCCGGCCATCGACGTCAGTGCCTCCCGCGTCAGCGACCCGGCCCGCACCATGGCGTCGAGGGCGGCCACTGCCGTCCCGCGCGGCTCGATCGAGGCGAGGTCCCACGCCGTCCTGAGGGACGAGGTGACCGGGACGCCGTCGCGCTGTTCCACATCACCGGCTGCGAGCGTTGTGCGGTGGACCCGGACCCCGCGTGGGCCCTTCCACTCCACGTCGGGCGGCCGGACGACGGTGACCGGGTCGTGCGGCGCCGCGAAGGGCGCGCCGTGCCAGGCGGCGGCGGAGTGTCCTCCTATGGCCGTGCCGGGCGGGAGCACCAGGGCCACGCCCGTGCAACGGAGGCGGTGGTCGAACTCGAGTGCGGGATCTGCGTAGACGCCCTGGACCAGGCGGCGGTAGCTGCGCTCACGGAGTTGCCTGGGCGTGATGAACCCGTCAGCGATGGCCTGGCTGCCGACGAAGACGCCGGTGAGGTGGGAGCGGTGCACCGCGGCAGGGTGCCGTAGCAGGGGCCCGTCGCGCTGACGTCGTCCACAGGTCACCACCTCGAGGGGCAGAAGTGGCCATTTCTGCCCCTCGAGGGCTCAGCGCAGGTCGGTGAGGCGGGGGGAGGGGAGCCGCTTCTCCGCCGCGTAGACGGTGTGCCCGGTGAGGAACGGGATCGCCGCGGCGCGGGCCTCGTCGATCGGCTCGTCGGGGAACGCGGCCAGCGTGGTGTCGAAGCGCTCCTGCACCCCGGCGCGGAACTCCGGGTGCGTGAGGATGAACAGGTCGTTGCGCCGGACGCCGTTCAGCACCCGCTCACCGGCCTCGACGTAGCTCATGTACGGCTGGGTCTTGGCCCGCTCGAGGAACTCCGCGGGCGGTGGGGTGTAGCCGCTCTCGCCGTACTGGGCGGGCCGGTTGGCGACCGCGCCGGCGATGTTGCTGTGCACCGGGCCGGGGCAGTAGGCCGAGACGCCGATGCCGTCGGCGGCCAGCTCGATCGCCAGGGCCTCCGACAGCGCCACGACCGCGGCCTTCGTCATGGAGTACAGCCCCGCCACGATCGGCATGAGCGCGGCCATCGACGCGGTGTTGACGATGTGGCCGCCCTGCCCGTGCGCGCGGATGCGCGGCACGAACGCGGCGATGCCGTTGCCGACGCCCTTGATGTTGACGTCGATCAGCCAGTCCCAGTCGGCCGGCGTGGCCTCCATGACCGGGCCGGTCAGACCGATGCCGGCGTTGTTGACCAGCACGTCGACGCGGCCGTGGCGGCGCTCGGTCTCCTCCGCGGCGCGCTCGACGGCGTCCCGGTCGGTGACGTCGAGGAGGACCGAGTCCACCTCCAGGCCGGCGTCGGCGAACTCCGCCCGCGTCTCGTCGATGTGCTCCTGACGGCGGCCGCTGATGACGACCGTCATCCCCGCGCGGGCGAACGCCAGGCCGATCCCGCGCCCGATGCCACTGGACCCGCCGGTGATGAACGCGACCTTGCCTTCGACGTCCTGCATGGAGCTCTCCTCGCTCGCGAAGATGGGTCGGGCCCGCACCGCTGGACGGCGGTGCGGGCCCGTGGCCGGGGGTCGGCCGTGTGGTCCTCGGCCGGCTCAGCCGGCCAGGTGCTCGGTGTAGGGGGCGGTGGTGCGGGCGCGGACGTCCTCCGGGGTGACGCCGGGGGCGCACTCCACGAGCCGCAGCTGCCCGTCGACGACGTGGAAGACGGCCAGGTCGGTGTAGACCCGGGTGACCACGCCCTTGCCGGTCAGCGGCATCGTGCACTCGGGCACGATCTTGGGCTGCCCCTTGCGGTCGACGTGCTCCATGGCGACCCAGACCTGCGGCGTGCCGGCGACGAGGTCCATCGCGCCGCCCACGGCCGGGTTCTTGCCCGGCACGTACCAGTTGGCGAGGTCGCCGGAGGCCGACACCTGCAGCGCGCCCAGGATCGTGCAGTCCAGGTGACCGCCGCGGATGATCGCGAAGGACATCGCGGAGTCGGTGATGGCCGCGCCGCTGATCAGCGTGATCGGCTGCTTGCCGGCGTCGGTGAGGTCGGGGTCGGCCTCCTCCGGCGAGGCCTCCGCGCCGATGCCGAGGACGCCGTTCTCCGCGTGGAGCACGACCTCCTTGTCGGCGGGCAGGAAGCGGGGGACCAGCAGCGGGATGCCGACGCCGAGGTTGACGACGTAGCCGTCCTGCAGGTCCTCGGCGAGACGCTCCGCGATGCCCTCGCGGGTGCGGCCCACGACCGGGGCCGGGGCGGGGATGGTGCCGGTCATCAGGAGGCCTTCCTCGTCGTCGCGGCGGTGTCCTCGGTGGCGGGCGCCTTGCCGGTGGTCATGACCACGTCGTCCACGAAGACGCCGGGCAGGTGGATGTCGTCGGGGTGCAGCTCGTCCACCTCGACCAGCTGCTCGATCTCGGCGAGCGTGTGCTTCCCGGACATACCCGCCATCGGGTTGAAGTTCCGCGCCGACAGGCGGAACCGCAGGTTGCCCTTCCGGTCGGCCTTGTGGGCCTTGACGAACCCGAAGTCCGCGACGATGCCCTCCTCGAGCACGTACTCGCGGCCGTTGATGAGGCGCGTCTCCTTGGCCGGCACGTGCTCGGCCACGCCGCCGTCGGGGGAGTAGCGCAGCGTGAAGGAGCCGTCGGACAGCATCGTGCCCGCGCCGGACGGCGTGAAGAAGGCGGGGATGCCGGAGCCGCCCGCGCGCAGCCGCTCGGCCAGCGTGCCCTGGGGGATCAGCTCGAGCTCCACCCTGCCGGCGAAGTACTCGTCGTAGAACTCCTGCAGGATCGGGAAGGACGCCGTCACGCGGCGCAGCCGGCCCTCGTGCAGCAGCCGTCCCACGCCGGTGAAGTCGTGGCCCACGTTGTTGACGATGACGTGCAGGTCGCGGCGGTCGAGCTCGCACAGCGCGTCGAGCAGCCCGTCCGGCCGGCCCGAGCTGCCGAAGCCGCCGACGGCGATGGAGGCACCCGAGGGCACGGCGTCCACCACGGACAGGATGTCCTCGCGGAACTTGTCGATCACTGGGGGTCCTTCACGGGGGAGGGGTCCTTCCACGGGTGAGCTCGCTCGTGGACCGCGCCGCGGCCACACGGGGGCGCCGGGTGGCGCAGACGTCCCGGACCGACCGGGCCTGTGCGGCCGACGTCGGTCGAGCACGAGGAGTCCAGCAGCCGCGCGCGGCGGGCAGTACCGCATCTTCCACGTCCCGGAAAGGAGACGGGGCGCACAGCTGACGCGGCGATCCCCGTGGCGGTCCGCCACCGCGCGGTCTTCCGTGCTGGGGAAGGAGTGTGGTCCGTGCCACCCCGGCGGACGGATGGTGGACCCCGGCCGGGGAGTGCGCCCGTGCAGCTCGCGACGGTCGGATCAGACCTCGTCGCCGTCCTGCCGGGCACCCCGTTGCGGCCGACGTCCAGTACTGGGAAGGAGCCCCATATGAGCATGACCACGCGCGCCGCGGTCTGCCGCGAGCCGGGTCGGCCGTGGGAGATCACCGAGCTCGAGCTCGATGAGCCGAAGGCCAACGAGGTCCGCATCAAGTTCATGGCGGCCGGGATGTGCCACTCCGACGACCACATCCAGAAGGGCGACGCGCAGATGCGTTTCCCCGTGGTCGGCGGCCACGAGGGCGCCGGCATCGTCGACGCCGTCGGTGAGGGCGTCACCCGCGTGAAGGTCGGCGACCACGTCGTCTGCTCCTTCATCCCCGCCTGCGGCAAGTGCCGCTACTGCTCCACCGGTCGGCAGAACCTCTGCGACGAGGGCAAGAACGCCTCCACCGGCGAGTTCCCCGACGGCACCTTCCGCTTCCACCAGGACGGCGAGGACTTCGGCGGGCTGTGCGTGCTGGGCACCTTCTCTCAGCACGCTGTGGTGAGCGAGTACTCGGTCATCCAGATCCCCGATGACATCCCGTTCGAGATCGCGGCGCTCGTGGGCTGCGGCGTGCCGACCGGCTGGGGCAGCGCGGTCCACCTCGCCGGCGTCAAGGCCGGTGACACCGTGGTCATCTACGGCGCCGGTGGCGTGGGCAGCAACGCGGTCCAGGGCGCGGCCCTGGCCGGCGCCGAGCGCGTGGTCGTCGTCGACCCGGTGGAGTTCAAGCGGGAGATGGCGACCGTCTTCGGCGCCACGCACACCTTCGCCTCGGCCAAGGAGGCCCACGACTTCGTCGTCGAGTCGACCTGGGGGGAGCTGGCCGACCACGCCATCATCACCGTCGGCAGCCTGCACGACCAGGTGATCGCCGACGCGCTGCAGGTGGTGGGCAAGACCGGGCAGGTCACCATCACCGCCGTCGGCAACGGCTGGGTGGACGAGCACCCGGGCATGTTCATCGGGTACCAGCGGCGCGTCCAGGGCGGCATCTTCGGCGGCTGCAACCCGCTGCACGACGTCCCGCGGCTGATCAGCCTGTACCGCTCCGGGAAGCTCAAGCTCGACGAGCTGGTCACGCGGACCTACAAGCTCGACGAGGTCAACCAGGGCTACCAGGACATGCTCGACGGCAAGAACATCCGCGGCGTCATCATCCACGAGCACTGAGGACCACGAACATGACGATTGCCCCTCCCGCGCCCTCGGCGGGTGCCTCCCTGATCATCGACAACGCCCAGCTCATCGGTGGTGACTGGGTCCCCGCGGCCGGCGGCGAGACCATCGACGTCATCAACCCGGCCACCGGCGAGGTCCTCGGCCGGGTGCCCCGCGGCACCGCCGCCGACGTCGACGCCGCCGTCCGGGCCGCCGAGGCCGCGTTCCCGGCCTGGCGCGACACCAACGCCACCGCCCGCGCCGCGCTGCTGTTCCGCTGGGCCGCGCTGATCGACGAGAACATCGCCGAGCTCGACGCCCTGGAGTCCCAGGAGGTCGGCCGCCCGCACTGGGGCCCGCCGCCGATGGCCGGCCAGCTGCGTTTCACCGCCGGCCAGGCCGACAAGGTGCAGGGCCTGTCCCTGCCCACCTACACCCCCGACGCCCTCGGCCTGACGCTCCGCGAGCCCTACGGCGTCGTCGGCGCGATCATCCCGTGGAACGCCCCCGGCCCGATGTTCGTCACCGACGTCGGCCCGGCGATCGCCGCCGGCAACACCATCGTGATCAAGCCGGCCGAGGACGCCCCCCTGACCGGGCTGGCGCTGGCCAGGCTGGCGCTCGAGGCGGGCATCCCGCCGGGTGTCGTCAACGTCGTGACCGGCTACGGCCACGAGGCCGGCGCCGCGATCCCGGCCCACCCGCGGATCCGGCGGATCAGCTTCACCGGCTCGCCGCAGACCGGTGAGCTGATCATGGCCGCCTGCGCCACGAACCTCACCCCGCTGCACCTGGAGCTGGGCGGCAAGTCGCCGCAGGTCATCCTGGCCGACGCCGACCTCGACGCCGCCATCCCGGCGATCGCCCGGGGCATCACCCTCAACACCGGCCAGATCTGCGCGGCCGGCTCGCGGGTCGTGGTCGCCCGGTCCATCCACTCCGAGGTCGTGCAGCGCCTGGCGCAGCACATGTCCGAGGTCGAGGTCGGCCCCTGGCACGAGCAGGTCACCATGGGGCCGCTCATCAACGCCAAGCAGCACGAGCGGGTGCTCGAGTACATGCAGCTGGGCCAGGAGGAGGGCGCCGACCTCGTCCTCGGCGGCGGTCGCCCGTCCGGGGAGAAGTTCGAGCGCGGCTTCTTCGTCGAGCCGACCCTCTTCGACAACGTGGACCCGCAGATGCGCATCCACCAGGAGGAGATCTTCGGCCCGGTCCTCGGCGTCACCCCCGTGGACGACGACGAGCAGGCTCTCGAGGTGGCCAACGGCACCGACTACGGCCTGGTCGCGTCCGTGTGGACCCGCGACGTCGGCAAGGCCGTCAAGTTCGCCCGCGGGCTGCAGGCGGGCCAGGTCGCGGTCAACGCCGCCCTGGGTGCCGGCGTCATCGGCGGCCCCTTCGGCGGCTACAAGCGCAGCGGCTTCGGCCGCTCCATGGGCGCCGACGCGGTGCTCGACTACACGCAGGTCAAGACCGTGTCCCTCCGTGGCACCGGGAACTGAGAGGGATCGCATGAGCAGCATCACGACGCGCGCGGCCATCGCCCGGGCGCCGCACCAGGGCTGGGAGCTGGTCGACCTCCAGCTCGACGACCCCAAGGAGCACGAGGTCCGGGTCAAGTTCGCCGCCTCGGGCCTGTGCCACTCCGACGACCACATCACCCAGGGTGACGCGCCGGTGCGCATGCCCGTGGTGGGTGGCCACGAGGGTGCGGGGATCGTCGAGTCGGTCGGCCCGAACGTCACCCGGGTCAAGCCCGGCGACCGGATCGTGTGTTCCTACATCCCGGCCTGCGGGGCCTGCCGCCCCTGCTCCACCGGGCACCAGAACATGTGCGTGAAGGGCCTCAACGCCGGCACGGGCATGTTCCTCGACGGCACCTTCCGGTTCCACCTCGGCGACGAGGACCTCGGTGGCTTCTGCACCGTCGGGTCCTTCTCGCAGTACGCGGTGATCTCGGAGTGGGCGGCCATCCCGCTGGCCGACGACATCCCGTGGGAGGTCGCCTGCCTGGTCGGGTGCGGCGTCCCCACCGGCTGGGGTTCGGCGGTCAACGCCGCCGGCGTCCGCGCCGGTGACACCGTGGTCGTCTTCGGCTCGGGTGGGGTGGGCAGCAACGCCGTCCAGGGCGCCCGCTACGCCGGCGCGAAGAACGTCGTCGTCGTCGACCCGGTCGCGTTCAAGCGCGAGATGGCCACCTCGGTCTTCGGTGCGACGCACGCCTTCGCCACGGCGAAGGAGGCCCACGAGTTCGTCGTCGAGACCACCTGGGGCCAGCTGGCCGACCACGCGATCCTCACCCCCGGTGTGGTGACCGAGGAGATGGTGAACGCCGCCATCCAGATGACCGGCAAGGGCGGCAAGGTCACCATCACCGGCGTCGGCAAGCTGACCGAGAAGGCCGCGCACTTCCACGCCGGCGCGCTCATCGGCTACCAGCGGCAGGTCCGCGGCGCCCTGTTCGGCGACTGCAACCCGCTCTTCGACGTGCCGCGGCTCCTCCGCCTGTACCAGGACGGCCAGCTCAAGCTCGACGAGCTGGTGACGCGCACGTACAAGCTGGACGAGGTCAACGAGGCCTACCAGGACCTCGCTGACGGCAAGAACATCCGCGGCGTCATCCTCCACGAGGGCTGAACCCCGCGAACGGCAGAGGCCGCCGGCACCCGATGGGTGCCGGCGGCCTCTGCCGTGTGTGCGGTGCGGACGGGGTGCCGGCCGGGCCGGCACACCACTCAGCCGGAGGAGCGGGGGGTGCGGGAGGCCCGGATGGCGTTGCTGGCCTCGGGCTTGGCCGAGGGGGCGCCCAGGGCCCGGGAGATGCCGCGGGCGGTGGCCGCCAGGGCGGGGACCAGGGCGTGGCTCTGCACCGTCCCCCGCTGCACCGTGACGCCCAGGGCGGCGACGACCTCGTCCCGCTCGCCCCGGACCGGGACGGCGACGGCCAGTGCGTCGGGGGTCAGCTGGTTCTCCGCGATCGCCACGCCGGTGCGCCGCACCTCCGCCAGCACCCGCCGCAGCTCGGCGACGTTGGTGATGGTGTCCGGGGTGAACCGCTTGAGCGGGGCCTGCAGCAGCTCGTCCTGCACCTCCCGGTCGGCGAAGGCCAGCAGCACCTGCCCGGTGCCCGTGGCGTGCAGCGGCCAGCGCCCGCCCAGACGGCTGAGCACCTGGACCGCGCCGCGGGCCCGCAGCGCCTCCACGTACACGCCGTCGGAGCCGTCCCGGACGGCGAGGTGCACGTTGGCGCGGGTGGCCTGATGGAGGTCGTCGAGGTAGGGGAGGGCCAGCTCGCGCAGCTGCAGCCCGTGCGGGGCGAGGGCACCCAGCTCGAGCAGGCGCAGCCCGATGGCGTACCGCCCGTCGGGGGCGCGCTCGAGCCCGCCCCACTGCCGCAGCTCGCCCACCAGGCGGTGCGTCGTCGTCAGGGTGAGTCCGGAGCGCCGGCTGATCTCACTGAGGGTCAGGGAGGGGTGCGCCGGCCCGAAGGCGGCCAGGACGGCGAGCACCCGTCCGGCGGCCGTGGCGGCGCCGCCGGTGGGCAGCCGGGCGGGCCGGCTCTCGGTGGCGGTCGCCGGCAACGGTCTGGTGGCTCCCATGCACGCCCTTTCGTTTCACACGACATCTGGTTGGCAACTGCACCGAGGTGGGCCGCGTCACTGTGCGGCGCGGCGGCGGCAGTGTCAAGCACGTCCACCTCTCCGCGGCGTCCGCCCCGGGCTTCCACCCGGGGGAAGAGCCGTCGCTGTCCGAGTGTGGCCCCGCCCACCATTGTCGGGCAAGGACGGCGTGAGCCCGGGTCCCGCCCCCCGCGCGGGGAGCCGGCCGTCGCGGCGCCGTCCGCCAGCCGTGATCCGCGCGCCGGCCGGGCCCCTGCGGCCACGACCGGCGGCGACCATCCCGCCGAGAGGACACGAGGCCGCGTGAACCCGACCCCCATCCGCCCGACCCCCGCTCCGGGAGGCAGGAACTGATGGCCACCCTCGCCGACATCCTCGACCCCACCGGGCAGACCACCCCGCGTATCGGCGGGACCGCGCAGGCGCCACGGCGCACCGACCTGACCGGCGTCCGGCTCGGGCTGCTGGAGAACACCAAGCACAACGCCGCACTGCTGCTCGACGAGCTCGCCGCGCTGCTGCAGAGCGAGCACGGCGCC
Source organism: Geodermatophilus sabuli (assembly GCF_900215145.1). Taxonomy (GTDB): domain Bacteria; phylum Actinomycetota; class Actinomycetes; order Mycobacteriales; family Geodermatophilaceae; genus Geodermatophilus; species Geodermatophilus sabuli. The sequence goes on from NZ_OBDO01000001.1 coordinate 952,446, forward strand.
TCGGCCACCGTGCTGCGCCGCACCAAGACCGTCTTCGCCCTGCCCCTCCCCGAGGAGCAGCTCGCCGAGCTGGTCCGCGAGTGCGACGTGGTGCTCACCGGGGTGGGGGACTGCGGCTCCTGCAGCGCGTCGGCCGTCGCCGACGGCATCGCCCTGGAGCGGGCCGGCGTGCCGGCGGCCGTCATCTGCTCCGACGCGTTCACCGCCACCGCCAGCGGCATGGCCGAGGTCCAGGGCGCTCCCGACTACGCCTACCTGACCACGCCGCACCCGGTGGCCATCCTCGACCCGGACGCCGTCCGCGACCGGGCCCGGCAGCTGCTGCCGCGGGTCGTCGCCACCGTGACCGCCGCCGGTGCCCAGCAGGAGGCGGCGTCATGACGCTGACCGAGGCCCCTGCCGTGGTCCCCGACGCCGACCCCGAGGCCGCCCAGGCCGCGATCGAGCACTGCTACGCGCAGGGCTGGTCCGACGGGCTGCCCCTGGTGCCGGCCACCCGGTCGCTGGTCGACCGGTTCCTCGCCACCGTCGACCGCCGGCCGGACGAGGTCATCGGCTCCCTGGTGCACCTCAACCGCACGGTGACGGTGGAGCTCGCGGCGGTCAACGCGGCGATGGCCGGTTGCCGGCCGGAGTACTTCCCGGTCGTCCTCGCCGCCTGGGAGGCGATCCAGCGTGACCGCTCGGCCCAGGGTGGCGGCTGGCAGAGCACCAGTGGTCCCTCGCCGCTGCTCGTGGTGAACGGGCCCGTCCGCGCCGAGCTCGGCCTCAACGCCGCCGGCGGCGTCTTCGGCCCCGGGTTCCGGCCCAACGCGACCGTCGCGCGCAGCATCGGGCTGATGGTCCGCAACGCGCTCGGCGTCGTCCCGCACGGCTTCGAGCAGGCCACCCAGGGCCTGCCGGGTCGCTGGCAGGTCTGCCTGGCGGAGAACGAGGAGGAGAGCCCCTGGGAGCCGCTGTCGGTCGAGGGCGGCGTGCCCGCCGGCACCTCCGCGGTCTCCGGGATGCTCACCCGCACCGTCGAGTACGTCGACAACCGGCACACCGCAGACCCGGAGCAGCTGCTCGCGGACTTCGCCGACACGATCTCCCGCAGCGGCGCCGCGATCTTCCGTCACCACCCGGCCGGCATCGTCTTCTGCCCCGAGCACGCGCAGCTGCTGGCCGACGCCGGGATGAGCAAGGCCGACGTCCGAGCCTGGCTGGTCGAGCGCTGCGGCAGGAGCAAGGCCGACCTGGCCCGTGTGGGCAAGGACGGCGTCGGCGACAACGGCGTCCGCTTCGCCGACGGCGGCACCGACCCCGAGGCCTTCGACCGGCTCTTCTCCGGCGCGGGGCCCGAGGTGCTGCCGATCGTCGTCGCCGGCGCCCGCAACGCCGGCATCTCGATGGTGGTGCGCGTCCTCTCCGGCTGGTCGGCGAGCTCGGTGCCCGTCGTCGGCCGGACCACCCCCTCGACCCAGGCAGGAGCCGTCCAGTGACCGAGTTCAGCGAGTCCCTCACCGACCCCTTCGGGGACGCCGGCGAGCTCTGGATGACCGGGCGCACCGCCCTGGTCACCGGTGGCGGCCAGCAGAGCACCAAGGAACCCGGCGTCGGCTACGCCATCAGCCGGGTCCTCGCCGCCCACGGCGCGCGGGTGGCCGTCCTCGACCGGGACCTCGCCGCGGCGCAGCGCACCGTCGACGCGATCGAGGCCGACGGCGGGAAGGCGATCGCCGTCGTCGCCGACCTGCTCGACGACGACGCCTGCAAGCGGGCCGTCGAGGAGACCGTCGCGCAGTTCGGCGGGTTCGACACCCTGGTCAACAACGTCGCCGTCGGTGACCGCGCGGGCATCTTCGAGGTCACCCCCGAGCGGTTCCACCAGCTGATGGACCTGAACCTGACCACCGCCTGGCAGATGACCCGGCACGCGGTCGAGGTGCTGCCCACCGGCTCGGCGATCGTGAACATCAGCTCCGTCGGCGTCCGCGCCCGCGGACCGGGCATGGTCTACAACCTGGCCAAGGCCGGCCTGGAGAACATGACCGTCGGCGCCGCCAACACCCTCGGCGAGCGCGGCATCCGGGTGAACTGCGTGCAGGTCGGCGCCATCTGGGGCGCCTTCGCCGCGGCGAACATGTCCCCGGAGATGCGCGCGATCCGCAAGGGCTGGTCGGGGCTGGGGACCGAGGGCAGCCCCTGGGACATCGCCCAGGCGGTCCTGTTCCTCTCCAGCGACCGCGCCCGCTGGGTGTCGGGCCAGATCCTGTCGGTGGACGGCGGCCCGAGCAGCCCCAAGCCGCCGAAGCCGGCCGGGGACGCGAGGTGAGCGCGCAGCGGGTCGCGCTCGTCACCGGCTGCGGCAAGCCGGACGGCATGGGTCAGGCGATCGCGCGGACGCTCGCGGCGCAGGGCCTGGCCGTCGTCGTCACCGACCTGCACGCCACCGGCGTGCCCAACCGCCAGCAGGAGGACCGGTCGGCGGACTGGGGCGGCGTCGAGGCGCTCGTCGCCGGCATCACCGCCACCGGCGGGACGGCGGCCTCCGCCCTGGGGGACGTCGCGGTCGAGGCCGACGCGCAGCGGATGGTGGCCGAGGCCGTCGAGCGCTTCGGCCGGCTCGACGTCCTGGTCAACAACGCGGCCGCGCCGCAGGGCCCGGACCGCGCCGACGTCGCCGACATCCCGGTCGAGGTCTTCGACCGGGTGATCGCGGTCAACCTGCGCGGGCCGTGGCTGATGAGCAGCGCCGCCGTCCCGGTCATGCGGGCGCAGCGTTCGGGCCGGATCGTCAACATCTCCTCGATGGCCGGGCTCACCGCCGCGCCGTTCTCCGGCCCCTACTCGGCGTCCAAGGCCGGGGTCATCGGGCTCACCCGGGCCCTGGCGATGGACCTGGGCCCGTGGGGGATCACCGTCAACGCCCTGTGCCCCGGGCTGGTGGGTACCAGCCGCGCGTTCCTCAGCTCCGGCCCGGACGTCGACGAGGCCGCGCTGCTGGCCTCGCGCGGGCGCAACATCCCGGTCGGCCGGGTCGGCCTGCCCGACGACATCGCGGCCGCGGTCGCCTTCCTGGCCTCGCCAGGGGCCGGGTACATCACGGGCCAGGCGATCCCGATCGACGGCGGCGGCATGAGCCCGTTCCCGCTGCGGCACCCGGAGCCGGCCGCCGAGGCCGCCGTCTCCTGACCCACCCGAGTGCCCCGGCGCAGGAGCCCTGCGCCGGGGCACTCCGCTGTCGGTACCCGGGTGCAGGGTGCCCGGCATGGAGTACTCGCCGCCGGACCTGTCGGGCACCGTCGCGCTGGTCGCCGGCGCCACCCGCGGCGCGGGGCGGGGGATCGCCGTCGCGCTCGGCGCCACCGGGGCGACTGTGTGGTGCACCGGGCGCAGCACAGCCGGCCGGCCGTCGGAGTACGGCCGCCCGGAGACGATCGAGGAGACCGCCGAGCTGGTCACCGCCGCCGGCGGCCGTGGCATCCCGGTCGTCTGTGACCACCTCGACCCCGCCCAGGTCGCCGCGCTCGTGGCGCACATCGACGCCGAGTCGCACCGCCTCGACGTACTCGTCAACGACGTCTGGGGCGGCGAGACGCTGTTCCAGTGGGACGTCCCGCTGTGGGAGCACGACCTCGACGCCGGCCTGCGGCTGCTGCGGCTCGGCGTGGAGACCCACCTGGTCACCAGCGCGCACGCGCTGCCCCTGCTCGTCCGCCGCCCGGGTGGCCTGGTCGTGGAGATGACCGACGGGACGACGGCCTACAACGAGCACACGTTCCGGGTGAACGCCTTCTACGACCTGGCCAAGTGGTCGGTGCTCCGGCTGGCGTTCGCCCAGGCGCACGACCTGCGCCCGCACGGCGCGACGGCGGTCGCGCTCACCCCGGGCTGGCTGCGCTCGGAGATGATGCTCGAGCACTACGGCGTGACCGAGGAGAACTGGCGGGAGGGGACGGCGGTCGAGCCGCACTTCTGCATCTCCGAGAGCCCGGCCTTCGTCGGCCGGGCCGTCGCGGCGCTCGCCGCGGACCCCGACCGGGCCCGCTGGTCGGGGCGGTCGACGTCCAGCGGTGAGCTGGCCCGCCGCTACGGCTTCCCGGACGTCGACGGCACGCAGCCGGACGCGTGGCGCTACGTCGTCGAGGTCCAGGACGCCGGCCGCCCGGCCGGTGACGCCGGCTACCGATGAGCGCTCACTAACCTGTCAGGCGTGCCGAAGCTGCAGCTGCTCCCCGCCGTCGACGTCGCCGACGGCCAGGCCGTCCGTCTCGTGCAGGGGGAGGCCGGCAGCGAGACGTCGTACGGCGATCCGCTCGACGCGGCCCTGCAGTGGCAGCGCGACGGTGCCGAGTGGGTGCACCTGGTCGACCTCGACGCCGCCTTCGGCCGCGGCAGCAACCGCGAGCTGCTGGCCCGGGTGGTCGGCGAGCTCGACGTCGACGTCGAGCTGTCCGGCGGCATCCGGGACGACGAGTCGCTGGCCGCGGCGCTGGCCACCGGCTGCCGGCGGGTCAACCTCGGCACCGCCGCGCTGGAGTCGCCCGAGTGGTGCGCCCGGGCGATCGCCGAGCACGGCGACCGGATCGCCGTCGGCCTGGACGTGCGCGGCACCCGGCTGGCCGCCCGCGGCTGGACCAAGGAGGGCGGCGAGCTGTACGAGACGCTCGCCCGCCTCGACGCCGAGGGCTGCGCCCGCTACGTCGTCACCGACATCACCAAGGACGGCACGCTGCGCGGCCCGAACCTGGAGCTGCTGCGCGAGGTCTGCGCCGCCACGTCCCGGCCGGTGATCGCCTCCGGCGGGGTCAGCTCCCTCGACGACATCCGGGCGCTGGCCGGGCTCACCGCGGTCGGCGTGGAGGGCGCGATCGTCGGCAAGGCGCTGTACGCCGGGGCCTTCACGCTGCCGGAGGCGCTCCGGGTCACCGGGGGGCCGGCGTGAGGGTCGTCCGGCTCGGCTCCGACACCCCGTGGGAGGCGGTGGTCGGCTACAGCCGCGTCGTCGTCCACGGCGACATGGCGTGGGTGAGCGGCACGACCGCCACCGTGGACGGCCGGGTCGTCTGCCCGGGGGATGCCGCCGGCCAGACCCGCCAGGCGCTGGCCAACCTGACCGAGGCGCTGCAGCGGGCCGGGTTCGCCGTCGCCGACGTCGTCCGCACCCGGCTGTTCGTCACCGACATCTCCCGCTGGGAGGAGGTCGGGCGGGCGCACGGCGAGGTGTTCGGCGACGTCCGCCCGGCGACGTCCATGGTGCAGGTCGCCGCGCTCATCGACCCGGCGATGCTGGTGGAGATCGAGGCCGACGCGGTGCGGGGGGTGTCGGCATGAGCGTGGCGGTGCGCGTCATCCCGTGCCTGGACGTCGACGCCGGCCGGGTGGTCAAGGGCGTGAACTTCGTCGACCTGCGCGACGCCGGCGACCCGGTGGAGATGGCCCGCGTCTACGACGCCGAGGGCGCCGACGAGCTGACCTTCCTCGACATCACGGCCAGCTCCGGAGACCGGGAGACCACCTACGACGTCGTCCGCCGGACCGCGGAGAGCGTCTTCATCCCGCTGACCGTCGGTGGCGGCGTCCGCGGCGTCGACGACGTCGACAGGCTGCTGCGCGCCGGCGCGGACAAGGTCGCGGTCAACACCGCCGCCGTCGCCCGGCCGGAGCTGATCAGCGAGATCACCGACCGGTTCGGCAACCAGGTGCTGGTGCTGTCGCTCGACGCGCGACGCTGCCGGGACGGCGCGGTCACCGGCTCCGGCTTCGAGATCACCACGCACGGCGGGCGCCGGGGCACCGGGCGGGACGCCGTCGAGTGGGTGGTGCAGGCCGCCGAGCTCGGGGTCGGCGAGGTCCTGCTCAACTCCATGGACGCCGACGGCACCCAGGCCGGGTTCGACCTGGAGCTGATCCGGGCGGTGCGCCGGGAGGTGACCGTGCCGGTGATCGCCAGTGGGGGCGCCGGCGAGCCGGAGCACTTCCCGCCCGCGGTCGAGGCCGGCGCCGACGCGGTGCTGGCCGCGAGCGTCTTCCACTTCGGCAAGCTGCGGATCGGCGAGGTCAAGGCCGCGCTGTCCGGCGCGGGCCTCCCCGTCCGCCGGGAGGCCGACTCCCCACTGCGGTGAGGGAAGAGCTCCGTGGGCGTGACGCCCTCGGAGTTCCTCCCTCAGCTGATCTCGACGCGGGCGATGTCGTCGCGGCCGCTGGCCCACAGCAGCAGCTCCAGCGGCTCGCCCTCGACCGTGGTGGGCGGCTCGGCGCGCGAGATCCGCCGCACCATGCCGGGGACGTCGCTGCGCCGCAGCCGCAGGCCGCCGGGCACGCGCCCGGTGGCGCGTCGGGCGAAGAGCACCGCGGCCCCCCACAGCTCGTCCTGGTCGGCGCGGGGGAGTGCCCGCGGCTCCCACCCGGGCTGGGCGCGGCGGGCGTCCTCGTGGTGGATGGCGAACTCGGCGGTGTTGACCAGCCGCGCCAGCAGCGGCCAACCCAGCGGCGACCAGGCGGGCGGCCCCGAGCGCAGCCGGGCGACGACGTCGGCGTGCGGCGCCGACTCACGCAGCTGGTCCTCCAGCCGGTGCGACCAGGCGGTCAGCGGTGCGGCGATCCCCAGCTGCTCGACCGCGAGGCCGGGCATCGCGTCGGGGCGCCGCTCGCGGACCACGAGGTGCGCGGCGAGGTGGGCGGTCGTCCACCCGTGGCAGCAGGTCCGCGCGTCCGGCCCGAGCGCGGCCAGCAGGTCGGCCAGCTCGGCGCGCTCGCGGTCGACGAGGGGCCGGGAAGAGGTGGTCACCCGGCGAAGTTACCGACGGTGCGGAGCCGGGGACACCGGATCTCGGAGCGGGTTGTCCGAGGTCCCCCGTACGGTCGCCGACACCGCCCAGGACGACGACCGAGGAGGACCGTGCCCCGCCGCCGAGAAGCCGTGGTCCGGCGAGGGGTGCGCCACATCGGGCGTGCGATCGCCGAGCAGCCCGGCATGTTCACCCTGGCGTTCGTCGCCAGCAGCCTCTACGGCGGGATGACCGTCGCCAGCGCGTACGTCATCGGCGAGATCGCCGGCCACGTCGTCCTGCCGGCGTTCGAGGAGGGGGCGACGACCGTCGCGGCGCTCACGCTGGCCGCCGTCGCGATCCTCGCCGTGGCCGTCCTCAAGATCCTCGGCATCCTCGGCCGGCGGCTGTTCGCCGGCATCATGAGCTACCGGCTGCAGGCCGCCTACCGCCGCCGGGTGACCGGCCAGTACCTGCGCCTGCCGCTGTCCTGGCACCAGCGCCACCCGACCGGGCAGCTGCTGAGCAACGCCAACTCCGACGTCGAGGCGTCCTGGTACTTCGTCGCGCCGCTGCCCTTCGCCTGCGGCGCCCTGGTGATGATCGCGATCACCGTGGTCGCCCTCGTCGCGACCGATCCCTGGATGGCGCTGGTCGGCCTGGTGGTCTTCCCACTGGTGTTCCTCGCCAACGCCGTCTACTCCCAGGTGATGAGCCCGCGGATCCAGCGGGCCCAGCAACTGCGCGCCGAGGTCAGCGAGATCGCCCACGAGAGCTTCGACGCCGCGCTGGTGGTGAAGACCCTGGGCCGGGAGGACGTCGAGACCGCCCGCTTCACCGCCCGCGCCGAGGAGCTGCGGGACGGGCTGGTCGCGGTCGGCCGGGTGCGCGGCCTGTTCGACCCGCTGATGGAGGCCCTGCCCAACCTCGGCACGCTCGCCGTGCTGCTCATCGGCGCCGAGCGGGTCGCCGCCGGCGCCACCGACGCCGGGGACCTCGTCTCCATCGCCTACCTGTTCACGCTGCTGGCGCTGCCGATCCGCGCCATCGGCTGGGTGCTCGCCGACCTGCCGCGGGCGCTGGCCGGGTTCGACCGGGTCACCCCCGTCCTCGACGCGACCGGCGAGACGCCGCACGGCGACGACGCCGCCCCACGGGGCACCGGGGGCGCCGGGCTCGGCCTGCGCGACGTCGGGTTCACCTTCGACGGCGCGGCGGAGCCCACGTTGTCCGGCGTCACGTTCGACGTCGCCGCGGGCACCACCGTCGCCGTCGTCGGCCCGACCGGGTCGGGCAAGTCGACCCTGGCCCGGCTGCTGGTGCGGCTGGTCGACCCGGGCACCGGGCAGGTGCTCCTCGACGGGGTCGACCTGCGGGCACTGCGCGAGGGGGAGCTCAGCTCCCAGGCGGCGTTCGTGCCGCAGGGGACGTTCCTGTTCGACGACACCGTGCGCGGCAACGTGACCCTGGGCGGGGACTTCTCCGACGAGGAGGTGCGCGCGGCGCTGCGGGTGGCCGCTGCCGACGAGTTCGTCGACCGGCTGCCCGAGGGCCTCGACACCCGGGTCGGGGAGCGCGGCGCCTCGCTGTCCGGCGGCCAGCGACAGCGGCTGGCGCTCGCCCGCGCCGTCGTCCGCCGGCCCCGGCTGCTGGTGCTCGACGACGCGACCAGCGCCGTCGACCCCGCCGTCGAGGCCCGCATCCTCGACGCCCTCCGCGACGCCGACCGGCCCTCGACGGTGGTCGTGGTCGCCTACCGGCAGGCGACGATCGGGCTGGCCGACGAGGTGGTCTGGCTGGAGGGTGGCCGGGTGCTCGCCCGCGGCAGCCACGAGCAGCTGCTCGCCGAGGTGCCCGGCTACGCGGCACTGGTGCGGGCCTACGCCCGGACGGAGGTGGCGGCGTGAGCACCGCGCTCGCCGAGCACCGCGACGAGGGGGCGCTGCGCACCCTGCGCCGCGGCCTGCGGATGATGCCGGAGTTCCGCCGCGGGCTGCCGGCCACCTTCGCCCTCGCCCTGGTCGCGACCGCCGGGCGGGTGGTCGTCCCGATCGCCGTCCAGCAGGTCCTCGACCGGGGCCTGGCCGGCCCCGGCGGGCCGGACCTGGGGCTGGTCCGCGACCTCGTGCTGCTGTGCGCCGTCGTCGTGGTGCTCACCGCCGTCGCGGTGTACCGGATGAACGTCCGGCTGTTCCGGACGACGGAGACCGCGCTGGCCGGGCTGCGCGCGCGGGCGTTCCGCCACGTGCACGACCTGTCGGTGCTGCACCAGCAGGGCCAGCGGCGGGGGTCGCTGGTCTCCCGGGTCACCAGCGACGTCGACCAGCTGTCCACCTTCATGCAGTGGGGTGGCGTGCTCGGCGTGGTGAGCCTGGGCCAGCTGCTCGTGGCGACCGTCGTCATGGCCGTCTACTCCTGGCAGCTGACGCTGCTCGTCGTCGTCTGCTTCGTGCCGCTGGGCATCGCCGTCCGGTTCTTCGCCCGGCGGCTGGCCGTCGTCTACGGCGTCGTCCGGGAGCGGGTGGGCGACGTGCTCGCCGCGGTCTCCGAGGCCGTCGTCGGCGCCGCCACGGTGCGGGCCTACGGCATCCGGGAGCGCACCGCCGCCCGCCTGGACCGCGCCGTCGACCGGCACTACCGGGCGCAGGTGGCCGCACAGCGCACCACCGCGGCGGTGTTCGTCAGCGGTGAGTTCGTCGCTGCCGTCGCCACCGCGGCCGTGGTCGTCGTGGGCGTGCTGCTGGGCCTGGACGGCGACCTCACCGCCGGCACCCTCGTGGCGTTCCTCTTCCTCGTGACGCTGTTCGTCGCCCCGGTGCAGACGGCCAGCGAGGTCCTCAACGAGGCGCAGAACGCCGTCGCCGGGTTCCGCCGGGTGCTCGACGTGCTCGACACCGAGCCCGACGTCCGGGACCCGGCCGGCGTCGACCGCGCCGGCACGCTCGAGCTGCCGCCCGGCCCGCTGGGCGTGCGGTTCGAGCACGTCACCTTCCGGTACGCGCCCGGCGCCCGGCCCGCCCTGGACGACGTCGACCTGGACATCGCGCCGCGCCGGCGGGTGGCGATCGTCGGGGAGACCGGCTCGGGGAAGACGACCTTCGCCAAGCTGGTCACCCGGCTGATGGACCCCACGGAGGGCCGCGTGCTGCTGGGCGACGACGCTCCCGGGTGGGTGCCGCTGGAGCGGGTCGCGTTCGCCTCGCTGCGCCGGCGGGTGGTCATGGTGCCGCAGGACGGGTTCCTCTTCGACGCCACCATCGCCGCCAACGTCCGCTACGGCCGACCGGGGCTGACCGACGCCGAGGTGCTCGCCGCCTTCGACGACCTCGGCCTGGCGGCCTGGGTGGCCGGCCTCGCCGACGGCGTGGCGACCCGCGTCGGGCAGCGCGGCGAGTCGCTGTCGGCGGGGGAGCGGCAGCTGGTCGCCGTCGCCCGTGCCTACGTCGCCGACCCGGACCTGCTGGTGCTCGACGAGGCCACCAGCGCCGTCGACCCGGCGACCGAGCAGCGGCTGACCCGGGCCCTGGACACCCTCACCGACGGCCGGACGACGCTCACCATCGCGCACCGGCTGTCGACCGCCGAGCGCGCCGACGAGGTGCTCGTGGTGGACGCCGGCCGGGTCGTCCAGCGCGGGACGCACGCCGAGCTGGTCGACGTCGTGGGCCCCTACGCGCGGCTGCACGCCTCCTGGCGGCGTTCCTCGGCCGGGGAGCCGCAGCCGGCGGGCTGATGCACCGGTCGCCGGGCGGTCGCGGGTGGTGCCCGGCCACCGGCGGCCGCGGCGCCCTAGCCTGCCCTCCATGCCCACTCCCACGGCCCGGCGCCCGGCACCCGACGTCCCGCCGTCCGACCCGGGCATGCCGGGCCTGGCCCTCGCCGCGGGGATCGTGGGCATCGTCGGTGTGCTGCCGCCGGCCTTCGTCGCCGTCCTGGCCGTGGCGCTGGGTGGCCTGGTCGCCGACACCGGCCCCGACCCGTGGACCTACCTGCTCGTCGTCGCGCCGATCGTGCAGCTGTGGGGCGCGCTGTGGCTGCTGAGCCGCCGCGGCTGGCTGCTGCTGGTGCTGTCGGTCCTGCCGGTCGCCGTGCTGACCGGGGCGGTCATCTGGGCCGCGGCGCAGGCCGAGGAGTCCGGCGGCCTGGGCTGGCCGCTGCTGCTCCTGGCGGCCCCGGTCGTCGCGGCCGGGCTGGCGCTCACCCCACGCGTCCGCCGATGGGTGGCCGGCCGCCCGCGCAGCCGCCGCTGACCGGGCCCCGCCGCCGACACCGCTGACCGACCGGGAGCCGGCCGGCGTCCGCAGCACGGCCGATGGCCCGGCGACGGCCCTACGCTGCCGGGCATGGCGTCGTCCCCCTCGCGGAGCCGGGCCGCTCCGCGGCGCTCGCCCCGCCCGGCGCCCCGGCCGGTCCCGGGCCGCGCGGCCGGGACGACCGCGCTCGACCGTCCGTTGCTCGCCCCCTTCGCCGCCGTGTTCGGCGTGCTCGTGGCCGCCGAGGACCTCGTCCTGGGCTACCTGCTCTGGGAGCCGGACCGCCACTGGCACTGGTACGTCGTCGGCGCAGTCCTGCTCGCGGCTTGGGCTGCGGCGGGCGCGGCGATGGTCTGGCTCGGCCGCGGCCGGGGGTGGCTGGTGCTGGCCGGCGCGAGCGTGCTGCCGCTGCTGCTCCTGCTGGGCCTGCTGGTGCTCTTCGGGGTCCTGGGCGGCGGGTCGGCGATGGTGTGGGCGGTCGTGCTGCTCATCGGACCGGTCGGCTGCCTGACGCTGGCCGTGCGCCGCCCGATCCGGGAGTGGACCCGCCCCGCCCGGGCGACGCGCTCCCCGCAGCGGGACCGCCGGAGGGCCGCGTCCCGCTAGCGTGCGTCCGTGGCTGACACAGACGTCGTGGTGGTGGGCGCGGGGCTGGCCGGACTGGTGGCCACCGCCGAGCTGGCCGACGCCGGCAAGCGGGTGGTGCTCCTCGAGCAGGAGCCGGAGGCGTGCTTCGGCGGGCAGGCGTGGTGGTCCTTCGGCGGGCTGTTCCTGGTCGACTCCCCGGAGCAGCGCCGGCTGCGCGTGCGTGACTCGCTGGAGCTGGCCCGGCAGGACTGGTTCGGTTCCGCCGGGTTCGACCGCGACGAGGACCACTGGCCGCGTCGCTGGGCGGAGGCCTACCTGCAGTTCGCCGCGGGGGAGAAGCGCGCCTGGCTGCGGGGGCAGGGCGTCGGCTTCTTCCCGATCGTCGGCTGGGCCGAGCGCGGCGGGTACACGGCCACCGGCCACGGCAACTCCGTGCCGCGCTTCCACATCGTCTGGGGCACCGGGCCGGGCCTGGTCGAGCCGTTCGCCCGCCGGGTGCGCGCCGCCGTCGACCGCGGCCTGGTGGAGGTGCGTTTCCGGCACCGGGTGGACGAGCTGGTCGTCAGCGACGGCGCCGTGACCGGCGTGCGCGGCGGCGTCCTCGAGCCCAGCGGGGTGGCCCGCGGGCAGGCCAGCTCACGCACCGGGGTCGGCGCGTTCGAGATCGCCGCGCAGGCCGTCGTCGTCACCTCCGGCGGGATCGGCGGCAACCCCGACCTCGTCCGCGCCAACTGGCCGGCCCGGCTGGGGCCGGCCCCGCAGCGGCTCCTCTCCGGCGTCCCCGCCCACGTCGACGGCCGGATGCTGCAGGCCACCGAGGCCGCCGGCGGGCACCTGATCAACCGCGACCGCATGTGGCACTACACCGAGGGCATCGCCAACCACTCGCCGGTGTGGGAGCGGCACGGCATCCGGATCCTGCCCGGACCGTCGTCCCTGTGGCTCGACGCCACCGGGAAGCGGCTGCCGGTGCCGCTGTTCCCCGGCTTCGACACCCTCGGCACGCTGGCCCACATCGGGCAGACCGGCTACGAGCACACCTGGTTCGTGGCGACGGAGAAGATCGTGGAGAAGGAGTTCGCGCTCTCCGGCTCCGAGCAGAACCCCGACCTCACCGGCAAGGACGTCCGGCTCCTGCTCAACCGGGTCAAGGCCGGCGTGTCCGGACCGGTGCAGGCGTTCCTGGACCGCGGGGAGGACTTCGTCGTCGCGCGGACCCTGCCCGAGCTGGTGGCCGGGATGAACCGCATCACCGGCGGGACGCCGGAGCTGGACCTCGGCACGGTGGAGCGGGAGATCGTCTGCCGCGACCGCGCGATCGACAACCAGTTCGGCAAGGACCTGCAGATCACCGCGGTCCGCGGCGCGCGCCACTACCTCGGCGACAAGCTGATCCGGGTCGCCCCGCCGCACCGGCTGCTCGACCCGGAGGCCGGCCCGCTGATCGCGGTGCGGCTCAACCTGCTCACCCGCAAGACCCTCGGCGGGCTGGAGACCGACCTGTCGGGGCGGGTGCTGCGCGCGGGCGGGGAGGTCTTCCCCGGCCTGTACGCCGCGGGCGAGGTGGCCGGGTTCGGCGGCGGAGGCATGCACGGCTACCGCTCGCTGGAGGGGACCTTCCTCGGCGGCTGCCTGTTCTCGGGACGGGTGGCGGGCCGGGCCCTGGCGGCGGCGCTGTGACCGCACCACGGGACCCGTGGTCGGACCCGGCCACGCAAACCGAGCACGGCGCCCCCTACGCCGGCCCGCCGCCCACCGCGGCCGTCCCGCCGTGGGTCGGCCCGCCGTACGGCGCGCCCGCGCCCGGCTGGCCGCCCTACGGCGCATCCCCGTACGGGATGCCGTGGCCGTCGCCCCCGGCCGGACCGCGGCGTCCGGGCCAGGTCATCGCCGCCGCGGTGCTGGCCTTCGTGCAGGCGGCCGGGGTGGCCGTCGCGTCGGCCTACGTCTTCCTCGTCGCCTCGCTGTTCGCCCTCGCCGAGGGGGAGCCCGGTTTCCCCGGCGACGGCGACGCGCTGGCCACGGAGGCGACGGCCATCGCCGCCGTCCAGATCGCCTCGGTGGTCGCCCTCGTCGTCGGCGGGGTCATGGCGCTCAGCCGCCGCAGCCCGGCCGCGCGCTGGACCCTGGTCGTCGCGCTGGGCCTGCAGGTGGCGCTGGCCGTCTACTGGGCGGTGCGGCTGTTCGACCTCCTCGGGCGGGTGCCCGGTGGCGACCCGTCGGCGGTGCTGCTGTTCGGCGTCTTCTGCTTCGCCGCCGCCCCGGCGGTCGGCCTGGGGCTGCTGGTCGGCCGCTCGGCCCGCGACTGGTTCGCCGCCGACCGGCACGGGGAGCCGGCGCCGAGCCGGTGACCGGGGCGGCCGTCCCCGGGTGGGACGATCGGGGCATGTCCGTCGTCCCCGCCCCCGAGTCCGCCCTGGACCCGGCCGTCGCCGCGCTGCTGCGCCGCGACGACGCCGGCCTGGTCGCCGCCGTGGTCCAGCAGCACGACACCGGCGAGGTGCTCATGGTCGCCTGGATGGACGACGAGGCGCTGCGCCGCACCCTCACCACCGGGCGGGCCACCTACTGGTCGCGCAGCCGGCAGGAGTACTGGGTGAAGGGCGAGACCTCCGGTCACCGCCAGTGGGTCCGCGACGTGCGCGTGGACTGCGACGGCGACGCCCTGCTGGTGCTCGTCGACCAGGAGGGCCCGGCCTGCCACACCGGCACGCGCAGCTGCTTCTCCCGCCCGCTGGAGGTGCCCGGTGCGGCTCGGTGAGACCACCCCCTCGCGGGAGGAGTTCGCGGCGCTGGACCGGGCGGGGAGGCGCGCCGCGATGGTCCCGGTCATCCGCCGGCTGCTGGCCGACGGCGAGACCGCCGTCGGCATCTACCGCAAGCTCGCCGGCAACCGGCCCGGCACCGTGCTGCTGGAGTCCGCCGAGCAGGGGAAGCGGTGGGCGCGGTACAGCTTCGTCGGTGTTCGCAGCGCCGGCGTCCTGACCGAGCGGGACGGCGTGACCCAGTGGCTGGGGCAGCGGCTGCCCGGCCTGACCGACGACCTGCCGGCCGACCCGCTGGCCGCCGTCCGCACCCTCGCCCGCCGGCTGCGCTCGCCGCGCACCGCGGGCCTGCCGCCGCTGACCGGCGGTCTGGTCGGGTACCTGGGCTACGACGTCGTCCGGCGGCTGGAGCGGCTGCCGGTCCGGGCCACCGACGACCTCGGCATGCCCGAGCTGGCGCTCACCCTGGTCACCGACCTGGTCGTGCTCGACCACAGCGACGGCACCGTGCTGCTGATCGCCAACGCCCTGCGGGGCGCGGGGGAGGACGGCACCGGGTGGGAGGACGCCGTGGCGCGGCTGGACGCCATGGCCGCCGACCTCACCAAGTCCGCGCCCCCCGGGGTGGCCACCTTCGTCACCGCCGAGCCGCCGGCGGCGGTCAGCAACATGGCGCCCGGTGTCTTCGAGGACGGCGTGGAGCGGATCCGGGAGCACATCCGGGCCGGGGACGCCTTCCAGGTGGTGCTCTCCCAGCGCTTCGAGGTACCCACCGGGGTCGACGCCCTGGACCTCTACCGGGTGCTGCGGGCCACCAACCCCTCGCCGTACATGTACCTGCTGCGCTTCGCCGGCCGGGAGACGCCGTTCGACGTCGTCGGCTCCTCGCCGGAGGCGCTGGTGACGGTGACCGGCTCCTCTGCCGTCGTCCACCCGCCGGCCGGCACCCGCCCCCGCGGCGCCACCCCCGAGGAGGACGCCCGGCTGGCCGAGGGCCTGCTGGCCGACCCCAAGGAGCGCGCCGAGCACGTGATGCTCGTCGACCTCGCCCGCAACGACCTGGGGCGGGTCTGCGTCCCGGGCACGGTCGAGGTGCCCGACTTCATGCGGGTCGAGCACTACAGCCACGTCATGCACCTGGTGTCGACCGTGGCCGGTCAGGTCGCCCCCGAGTGGGACGCCCTCGACGTCTTCGACGCGACGTTCCCCGCCGGCACCGTCTCCGGGGCCCCCAAGCCGCGGGCGATGGAGATCATCGAGTCCCTGGAACCCACCCGCCGCGCCCTCTACGCGGGCACGGTCGGCTACGTCGACGCCAGCGGCGACCTCGACATGGCGATCGCGATCCGGACGGCGGTGCTGCACCAGGGGCGGGCCTACGTGCAGGCCGGCGCCGGCATCGTCGCCGACAGCGACCCCTGCACCGAGGAGGCGGAGACCCGCCACAAGGCCCGCGCGGTCCTGTCGGCGATCGCCACGGCCGAGGAGATGCGGGAACTCCCGTGAGCGGACAGCGGCGTGAGCATCGCAGCGAGCGCCAGCGAGCGAGGAGCGGAGCGCTGCGCGGGAGCGAACCGTGGGCACCGTGAGCGGACAGCGGCGTGAGCATCGCAGCGAGCGCCAGCGAGCGAGGAGCGGAGCGCTGCGCGGGAGCGAACCGTGGGCACCGTGAGCGGACAGCGGCGTGAGCATCGCAGCGAGCGCCAGCGAGCGAGGAGCGGAGCGCTGCGCGGGAGCGAACCGTGGGCACCGTGAGCGGACAGCGGCGTGAGCATCGCAGCGAGCGCCAGCGAGCGAGGAGCGGAGCGCTGCGCGGGAGCGAACCGTGGGCACCGTGACGGCACCGCCCGGCCGCGCCCGGCGTGAGCTGACCCTGGCGGTGGCCGGCGCTGCGCTCGCGGGCGGGCTCGCCCTGTCCGTGGGTGGGCAGACGTGGATCACGGCCACGCTGCGCCGGCCGGCGCCCCTGCCGCCGACCACCACCGAGCTGACCGGCGGCACGCTGGCCCCGCTGGTCCCGGCCGGGGGGCTGCTGCTCCTGGCCGCCGCGGTGGCCCTGCTCGCCGTCCGCGGGGCCGGGCGGGTCGCCGTCGGGCTGCTGGTCGCCGTCGCCGGCGGCGTGCTGGGCTGGTCGGGGATGCGCGCGCTGCTCGGGGACGCCGACGTCGCGGCGGCCGCCGTCGTGGGCACCGGGAGCCCCGGCCGCGAGCTCACGGCCGAGCTGCACGCCGCCTGGCCGGTGCTCGCGCTGCTGGCGGGGGTCCTCGCCGTGCTCGCCGGCCTGCTCACCGTGCTGCGCGGCCGCGGCTGGCCGGGGATGGGCCGCCGCTACGAGCGGACGCCGAGCAGCGGCGAGCCGGTGCCCGCACGGCCACGGACCGACGAGGACCGCGCCGTGGACGCCTGGCGGGCGCTCGACCGCGGGGAGGACCCGACGGACCCCGGTGGACGCGAACCCTGAGTCCTACCCGCGACGGAGTGGCGGCAACCGCCCGTGGGCGGCGACGGTCGCCCCGCGGGCAGCCGGGCACCGCGTCGCCTCTAGAGTGGGAGTGCGGGGCCGGTCGAGGCCGGGCCGGACCGCCAGGCCAGAACGACGATCAGCAGCGGGAGGACACGTGTCCGTGCTCGACGAGATCGTCGCCGGTGTGCGCGAGGACCTGGCGGCGCGTGAGGCCCTGACCCCGTTGGCGGAGGTGAAGGCCACCGCGCAGGACGCCCGGCCGGCGCTCGACGCCCTGGCCGCCCTCCGCGCCCCCGGTGTCGGGGTCATCGCCGAGGTGAAGCGGCAGAGCCCGTCGAAGGGCGCCCTCGCCGACATCCCCGACCCCGCGGTCCTGGCCGGGCAGTACGCCGACGGCGGGGCGCGGGTGATCAGCGTGCTCACCGAGCGGCGCCGCTTCGGGGGCTCCCAGGCCGACCTCGCCGCCGTCCGGGCCGCGGTCGACGTACCGATCCTGTGCAAGGACTTCGTGGTCAGCAGCTACCAGGTGCACGAGGCCCGCGCACACGGCGCCGACGTCGTCCTCCTGATCGTCGCCGCACTCGAGCAGAACGCCCTCCTCGGCCTGCTGGAGCGGGTGGAGTCCCTCGGCATGACCGCCCTGGTGGAGGTGCACACCGAGGCAGAGGCCGACCGCGCCCTGGCCGCCGGCGCCGCCGTCATCGGGGTCAACGCCCGCGACCTCACCACGCTCCAGGTCGACCGCTCCACCTTCGAGCGGATCGCCCCCGGGCTGCCGTCGGAGGTGGTCAAGGTCGCCGAGTCCGGCGTCCGCGGGCCGCACGACCTCATCGGCTACGCCGCCGCCGGCGCCGACGCCGTGCTCGTCGGCGAGGGCCTGGTCACCGCCGGCGACGCCCGCCAGGCGGTCGCCGACCTGGTCACGGCCGGCTCGCACCCCGCGACGCCCCGCACCAGTCGCTGAGCCGGCCCTCGCGAGGCCCGCTCCGAGCTGGTGGGGGTGAGGACGGGGTCCTCCTGCTGCCCCCACGGCTCGCACGCTCGCGGCGGGCCCCTGCAGGAGGGTCGACCCGCTGGGTACCCCGTGCACGACTGTCTCGCTCCCGCGCGGGACACTGGGGACATGACGACGACCACCCCACCGCAGCGCGAGGACCAGCTCCTTCCGGCGCGTCCGGGCTGGCCCGACGAGGCCGGCCACTTCGGTGTCTTCGGCGGTCGCTTCGTCCCCGAGGCCCTGATCGCCGCCCTGGACGAGCTCACCGAGGCCTACGAGGCGATGCGGGTCGACCCGGCCTTCCTCGAGGAGTTCGCCCGGCTGCAGCGTGACTACACCGGCCGGCCCAGCCCGATCACCGAGGTGCCGCGGTTCGCCGCCCACGCCGGCGGCGCCCGGGTGCTGCTCAAGCGGGAGGACCTCAACCACACCGGCTCTCACAAGATCAACAACGTGCTCGGTCAGGCGCTGCTCACCAAGCGGATCGGCAAGACGCGGGTCATCGCCGAGACCGGCGCCGGCCAGCACGGGGTGGCCACCGCCACGGCCGCGGCCCTCATGGGCCTGTCGTGCACGGTGTACATGGGCGAGGAGGACACCCGCCGGCAGGCGCTCAACGTCGCCCGGATGCGGCTGCTCGGCGCCGAGGTCATCCCGGTCACCACCGGCTCGCGGACGCTCAAGGACGCGATCAACGAGGCCTTCCGCGACTGGGTCACCAACGTGGAGACGACCAACTACGTCTTCGGCACCGTGGCCGGCCCGCACCCGTTCCCGGCGATGGTCCGCGACTTCCAGCGGGTCATCGGCGACGAGGCGCGCGCCCAGGTGCTCGAGCGGGAGGGGCGGCTGCCCGACGCCGTCCTGGCCTGCGTGGGCGGCGGGTCCAACGCCATCGGCATCTTCACCGCGTTCGTGCCCGACGAGGGGGTCCGCCTGGTCGGCCTGGAGGCCGGCGGGGACGGCGTGGACACCGGTCGGCACGCTGCCACGATCACCGGTGGCTCGCCGGGGGTGCTGCACGGCGCGCGCTCGTTCCTGCTGCAGGACGACAACGGCCAGACCATCGAGTCGCACTCGATCAGCGCGGGCCTGGACTACCCCGGCGTCGGCCCGGAGCACTCCTACCTGCACAGCATCGGCCGCGCGGAGTACCGGCCGGTCACCGACGCCGAGGCCATGGAGGCCTTCGCGCTGCTGTGCCGCACCGAGGGCATCATCCCGGCGATCGAGTCCGCGCACGCGCTCGCCGGGGCCATGACCCTCGGCGAGGAGCTGGTGGCGCGGGGGGCTGGTGGGCGCGGGGGCGAGCCACCGCTGCTGCTGGTGAGCCTCTCCGGCCGCGGCGACAAGGACGTCGAGACGGCGTCGCGCTGGTTCGGTCTCGGCGACCGCGAGGACGTCGACCCGGGGCCCGGCCTGGACACCGACCAGCAGCCCACGGAGGGCGCGATCAGCAACGACGAGGCCGTCGCCGGCCAGGACGCGGGGGAGACGTCATGAGGGAGCTCGCGAGCTCGGCAGTGGACACAGCAGCTCCGCGAACGCGGCCGACGAGCGCCGGCGAGGGGGCGGCGTGAGCCTCTTGGCAGACCGGATCGCGGCCGCACGGGCCGAGGGGCGGTCGGCGCTCGTCGCCTACCTGCCGGTCGGCTACCCGGACGTCGAGGCCTCCATCGCGGCGATGGTGGCCGCGGTCGAGGGCGGGGCCGACGTCGTCGAGGTCGGCGTCCCCTACAGCGACCCGGGCATGGACGGGCCGGTCATCCAGCAGGCGGTGGACGTCGCCGTGCGCGCCGGGGTCGGCCTGCGCGACGCGCTCCGGGCGGTCGAGGCCGTCGCCGCCGCCGGCGCGGTGCCCGTGGTCATGAGCTACTGGAACCCGGTGGAGCGCTACGGCGTGGAGCGGTTCGCCACCGACCTGGCCGCCGCCGGGGGAGCGGGGGCGATCACCCCCGACCTCATCCCCGAGGAGGCCGGGGAGTGGCTGGCCGCCGCCGAGCGCGCCGACCTCGACCGGGTCTTCCTCGTCGCGCCGTCGTCCACCGACGCCCGCCTGGTGTCGACGACGGCCGCCTGCCGCGGCTTCGTCTACGCCGCCTCCACGATGGGGGTCACCGGCACCCGCGCCACGGTCAGCGACGCGGCCGAGCAGCTGGTCGCCCGCACCCGCGCGGCGGCTCCCGACCTCGCCGTCTGCGTGGGCCTGGGGGTGTCCGACGCGGACCAGGCCGCCGAGGTGGCCGCCTTCGCCGACGGCGTCATCGTCGGCTCCGCGTTCGTGCGCACCCTCCTCGACGGTCGCGGCGCGGACGGCGTGCGCGCGCTGGCCGCCGAGCTGGCCGAGGGCGTACGCCGCCGGGCCGGGGCCCCCGCATGACCACGCTGGCCGCCATCCCCAGTCCCACCCAGGGCGTCTGGGAGCTCGGTCCGCTACCGATCCGCGCCTACGCGCTGTGCATCATCGCCGGCATCGTCGCCGCGATCTGGCTGACCGACCGCCGCTGGCGGGCCCGCGGCGGGGCGGAGGGCGACGTCCTCGACATCGCCGTCTGGGCGGTGCCCTTCGGCATCATCGGCGGCCGCCTCTACCACGTCATCAGCAGCCCCCGGGCCTACTTCGGCGAGGACGGGGACCCGCTGCGCGCCCTCGCCATCTGGGAGGGCGGCCTCGGCATCTGGGGCGCCATCGCCCTCGGCGGGGTGGGCGCGTGGATCGCCTGCCGCCGCCGGGGCATCCCCCTGCCCGCCTTCGCCGACGCGCTCGCGCCCGGGCTGCTGGTGGCCCAGGCGATCGGGCGGCTGGGCAACTGGTTCAACAACGAGCTCTACGGCAGCCCGACCGACCTCCCCTGGGCCTTGGAGATCCACGTCTGGGACGGCACCGGCGCGGTGGTCGGCCCCGACGGGCTGCCGCTCGTGCAGGGCTTCTTCCACCCCACGTTCCTCTACGAGATGCTGTGGAACCTCGCCGCGGCCGCGCTGGTCATCTGGGCCGACCGGCGCTTCCGGCTCGGGCACGGTCGGGCGTTCGCCCTCTACGTGGCCAGCTACTGCGCCGGCCGGCTGTGGATCGAGCTGCTGCGCACCGACCCGGCCGAGACCTTCTTCGGCGTCCGGCTCAACGTCTTCACCTCCGTCATCGTCGGCCTGCTGGCGGTGGCCTACCTGGTCTGGCAGCGCGGCCGGCCGCGCGAGGTGATCACCCGCGGACGTGAGACGGCCGACACCGTCGGGGCCGAGCACGGTGCCGATGCGGCGTCGCCGGCGGTCGCGCCCGGCGGCGGCGAGCCGGCGGCCGACGGACCCGCAGGTGAGGACGACCGCCGGCGCCGCACGGAGAGTTGAGCGGGACGCGCCGCGACTCGGGTTTGGCGGTGTGAGCCCCGTGTTACGTCTGTGTACCCTCTGCCCAGGCCCTCCCAGTGATCCTGGCGAGGGTGCTTGCGTCGGAACCGGGCCAGCGCCGCCCCGCGGACGACAGCCCCGGGGGCACCACCTCCAGGGCTCGTGGACCAGGGTGGGACAGGCGATCCCGGATCGCCCTCCGCCCCCGGTTCTCTCGCAGTGCCGCACCTCTGCCCTCTGACCACCGGCCCCGGGCCTCCGCCCCCCGCCCGCTCCCGTCATCGACGACGGCCGCGGACGGCGCGCCGACGACGGGAGTGACATGTCCGAGTTCCCCGCCCCCGCCGCTGCGTCCCCCGCCTCCCGCGGGACCGCCGTCCCCTCCACCGCCCCGGCCGTGCCCTTCTCGGCCGTGCCGCCCGCGTCGGGCCTCTACGACCCGGCCAACGACAAGGACGCCTGCGGCGTGGCCTTCGTCGCGGACGTCCGAGGAAGGCGCAGTCGCCGCATCGTCTCCGCCGGCCTGACCGCGCTGCACAACCTCGACCACCGGGGCGCGGCCGGCTCCGAGCCCAACTCCGGCGACGGCGCGGGGATCCTCACCCAGGTCCCCGACGCGCTGCTGCGTGCCGAGGTCGACTTCGACCTGCCGCCGCTGGGCGAGTACGCCGTCGGCATCGCCTTCCTCCCGGTCGACGAGGCCGAGCGGGCCGCCCGCCACGCCGACGTCGCCCGGCTCGCCGCCGAGGAGGGCCTCACCGTCCTCGGCTGGCGGGAGCTCCCGGTCGACCCCGATGGCGCGGATGTCGGCCCCACGGCGCGCGCGGTCATGCCGCACTTCGCCCAGCTGTTCGTCGCCGAGACCATGGGCGCCCGCGCCGACACCACCGCGTTCGGTGGCGGCGTGGCCGTCAACGGCGTCACCCGGCTCGAGCGGCGCGCCTTCGTGCTGCGCAAGCGGGCCGAGCGGGCCGCAGCCGAAGCCGGCAGCTCCCTCTACATCGCCTCGCTGTCGTCGCGGACGATCACCTACAAGGGCATGCTGACCACCGACCAGCTGCCGGCGTTCTTCCCCGACCTGCGCGACGAGCGCTACGAGTCGGCGATCGCCCTGGTGCACAGCCGGTTCTCCACCAACACCTTCCCGAGCTGGCCCCTGGCCCACCCCTTCCGGCTGATCGCGCACAACGGCGAGATCAACACCATCAAGGGCAACCGGAACCGGATGCGGGCCCGCGAGGCCAAGCTCGAGACCACCCTGTTCGACGGGCCGGCGGGCCCGGCGTCCGAGCTGGGGCTGGAGCGGATCTTCCCGGTCACCGCCAGCGACTTCAGCGACTCGGCGACCTTCGACGAGGTGCTGGAGCTGCTGCACCTGTCCGGGCGCTCGCTGCCGCACGCGATCCTCATGATGATCCCGGAGGCGTGGGAGAACCACGACGAGATGGACCCGGCCCGCCGGGCCTTCTACCGGTTCCACTCCTCGATCATGGAGCCCTGGGACGGGCCGGCCGCGGTGGCGTTCACCGACGGCACGCTCATCGGTGCCGTCCTGGACCGCAACGGCCTGCGCCCCGGCCGCTGGTGGCACACCAAGGACGGCCTCGTCGTCCTGGCCAGCGAGGTCGGCGTGCTGGAGGTCCCCGACTCCGAGGTCGTCGCCAAGGGCCGGCTGCAGCCCGGGCGCATGTTCCTGGTGCACACCGGCCTGGGCAAGATCGTCTCCGACGAGGAGGTCAAGGGGGCGCTCGCCGGCGAGCACCCCTACGAGGACTGGCTGCACGCCGGCCTCGTGCACCTGCCCACGCTGCCCGAGCGGCGTCGCGCCCGGCCCAGCCACGAGTCCGTCGTCCGCCGGCAGCTGCTGTTCGGCTACACCGAGGAGGACCTGCGCGTCCTGCTCACGCCGATGGCCTCGACCGCCGCGGAGCCGATCGGGTCGATGGGCACCGACACCCCGGTGGCGGCGCTGTCGGACCGCTCCCGGCTGCTCTACGACTACTTCGGGCAGCTGTTCGCCCAGGTGACCAACCCGCCGCTGGACGCCATCCGCGAGGAGCTGGTGACCAGCCTCGGGCGCACCTTCGGCCCGGAGCAGAACCTGCTGCAGGCCACGCCGGCGTCGTGCCGGCAGGTGTTCCTGCCGTTCCCGGTCATCGACAACGACGAGCTGGCCAAGATCCTGCACATCGACGACGACGGCGACCTGCCCGGGTACGCCGCCGTCCGGATCACCGGTCACTTCGACGTCAACGGCGGCGGGACGGCGCTGGCCGAGGCGGTCGACCAGCTGCGGACCAAGGTCAGCAAGGCGATCGCCGCCGGCGCGCGCATCATCGTGCTGTCCGACCGCGACTGCGACGAGAAGCGCGCCCCGATCCCCTCGCTGCTGATGACCGCCGCGGTCCACCACCACCTCGTGCGGCAGAAGACCCGCATGGAGGTCGGCCTGGTCGTCGAGTCCGGGGACTGCCGCGAGGTCCACCACGTCGCACTGCTGCTCGGCTACGGCGCCGCCGCGGTGAACCCCTACCTGGCCTTCGAGTCGATCGAGGACCTCATCCGCGACGGCGTCCTCACCGGCGTCGAGCCCGCGCAGGCCAACCGGAACATGGTCAAGGCGCTGGGCAAGGGCGTCCTCAAGGTCATGAGCAAGATGGGCATCAGCACCGTCGGCTCGTACACGATGGCGCAGATCTTCGAGGCGGTCGGCCTGTCCCAGGAGCTCGTCGACGAGTACTTCACCGGCACCTCCTGCCCGCTGGGCGGTGTCGGCATCGACGTCCTCGCCGAGGAGGTGGCCATGCGCCACCGCCGTGCCTACCCGGAGAACCCGGCCGAGCGCGCCCACCGCCGCCTGGAGACCGGTGGCGAGTACCAGTGGCGCCGCGAGGGCGAGGTGCACCTGTTCAACCCCGAGACGGTCTTCCTGCTCCAGCACGCCACCCGGTCGCGCCAGTACGAGGTCTTCGAGAAGTACACGGCGACCGTCGACCAGCTGTCGGAGGACGCCGCGACGCTGCGCGGGCTGTTCACCCTCCGCACCGGCGTGCGCCCCCCGGTGCCCCTGGAGGAGGTCGAGCCGGTCAGCGCGATCGTCAAGCGCTTCTCCACCGGCGCGATGAGCTACGGCTCCATCTCGCAGGAGGCGCACGAGACCCTCGCGATCGCCATGAACCGGCTGGGCGGCAAGTCCAACACCGGTGAGGGCGGCGAGGACCCCGACCGCTTCGTGCCCGACCCGAACGGCGACCTGCGCCGCTCGGCGATCAAGCAGGTCGCCAGCGGCCGGTTCGGCGTCACCAGCGAGTACCTGGTCAACGCCGACGACATCCAGATCAAGATGGCGCAGGGCGCCAAGCCCGGCGAGGGCGGCCAGCTGCCCGGCCAGAAGGTCTACCCGTGGGTGGCCCGCACCCGGCACTCCACGCCGGGCGTCGGCCTGATCAGCCCGCCGCCGCACCACGACATCTACTCGATCGAGGACCTCAAGCAGCTGATCCACGACCTGAAGAACGCCAACAACGAGGCGCGGGTCCACGTCAAGCTGGTCAGCGAGGTCGGGGTCGGGACGGTCGCGGCCGGGGTGAGCAAGGCCCACGCCGACGTCGTCCTGATCTCCGGGCACGACGGCGGGACCGGTGCGGCGCCGCTGACGTCGCTCAAGCACGCCGGCTCGCCGTGGGAGCTCGGCCTGGCCGAGACGCAGCAGACGCTGCTGGCCAACGGCCTGCGCGACCGCATCGTCGTGCAGTGCGACGGGCAGATGAAGACCGGCCGGGACGTCCTCATCGCCGCGCTGCTGGGCGCCGAGGAGTACGGGTTCGCCACCGCTCCGCTGGTCGTCTCCGGCTGCGTGATGATGCGCGTCTGCCACCTGGACACCTGCCCGGTCGGCGTGGCCACCCAGAACCCGGAGCTGCGCAAGCGGTTCACCGGGCGGCCGGAGTTCGTCGTCACCTTCTTCGAGTTCCTCGCCGAGCAGGTCCGCCAGTACCTCGCCGAGCTGGGCTTCCGCTCCCTCGACGAGGCCATCGGTCACGCCGAGCTGCTCGACACCCGCAAGGCGGTCGACCACTGGAAGGCCGCCGGGCTGGACCTCACCCCGATGCTGGCCGTGCCGGAGCTGCCCGAGGGTGCCTCCCGGCACCGGGTGCGGGAGCAGGACCACGGCCTGGACGTCGCGCTGGACCAGACCCTCATCCAGCTGTGCGAGGGCGCGCTGCTCGACGCGCGGCCGGTCAGCCTCGAGCTGCCCGTCCGCAACGTCAACCGCACCGTCGGCACGATGCTCGGCTCGATGGTCACCCGGCGCTTCGGCGGCGAGGGCCTCCCCGACGACACGATCGACCTGACCTTCACCGGGTCGGCCGGTCAGTCCTTCGGCGCGTTCGTGCCGCGCGGCGTCACCATGCGGCTGCTCGGTGACGCCAACGACTACGTGGGCAAGGGCCTGTCCGGCGGGCGGATCGTCGTCCGGCCGTCGCGGGACGCCACCTTCGCCGCCGAGGACAACGTCATCGCCGGCAACGTCATCGGCTACGGCGCGACCGCGGGGGAGATCTTCCTGCGCGGCCGGGTCGGCGAGCGGTTCTGCGTGCGCAACTCCGGGGCGCTGGCCGTCGTCGAGGGCGTGGGCGACCACGCGCTGGAGTACATGACCGGCGGCCGGGCGGTGATCCTCGGCCCGACCGGCCGCAACATCGCGGCCGGCATGTCCGGGGGCATCGCCTACGTGCTCGACCTGCCCCGCCACCGGGTCAACGGCGAGATGGTCGACGTCGAGCCGCTGGACGGGGACAACGCGCAGTGGCTGCGCGACGTGCTGGTCCGCTACGCGGCGGACACCGAGTCGCCGGTGGCGTCTGCCCTGCTGGCCGACTGGGGCCGCTGGTCGGATCGCTTCAGCGTGATCATGCCGCGTGACTACCGTCGAGCGGTCGAGGCCCAGCGTGCCGCCGAGGCCGCCGGTACGGACGTCGATCGCGCACTCATGGAGGCAGCCCGTGGCTGAGTCGCGCTCCCGACCCTGCTCCCCGTTCCGTCCTGAGCTCATGGAGGCCGCACGTGGCTGACTCGACCGGTTTCCTCAAGCACGAGCGGGCGCTGCCGCCGCGGCGTCCGGTCGATGTCCGGATCCTGGACTGGAAGGACGTCTACCTCACCCGGCAGACCGGTGAGGACGGGGTGTTCCCCGTGGGTGCGATCCGCCAGCAGGCGGCGCGGTGCATGGACTGCGGCATCCCGTTCTGCCACCACGGCTGTCCCCTGGGCAACCTGATCCCGGAGTGGAACGACCTCGCCCGCCGCGACGACTGGACCGAGGCCATCGAGCGGCTGCACGCCACCAACAACTTCCCGGAGTTCACCGGGAAGCTGTGCCCGGCGCCGTGCGAGGGCTCCTGCGTGCTGAACCTGCAGGAGTCGCCGGTCACGATCAAGCAGATCGAGTGGGAGATCATCGACCAGGCGTTCCAGCGCGACCTGGTCAAGCCGGTGCCGCCGCAGGAGCACACCGGCAAGAAGGTCGCGGTCATCGGGTCGGGTCCGGCCGGCCTGGCCGCCGCCCAGCAGCTGACCCGCGCCGGCCACGACGTGACCGTGTACGAGCGGGCCGACCGCGTCGGTGGGCTGCTCCGCTACGGCATCCCCGAGTTCAAGATGGAGAAGGCCGTCCTCGACCGGCGGCTGGACCAGATGCGGGCCGAGGGCACCCGGTTCGTCACCGGCGTCGAGGTCGGCGGCAGCGGTGCCGGCGACCTGTCGGTCGAGCAGCTGCGGGCCGAGTACGACGCGGTCGTGCTGGCCGGTGGCGCCACCCTGGGCCGCGACCTCACCGCCCCGGGCCGGGAGCTCACGGGCATCCACCTCGCGATGGAGTACCTGCCCTTCGGCAACCGGCAGGCCCTGGGCGAGCTCGACGCCCCGCCGATCAACGCGCACGGCAAGCACGTGGTGATCATCGGTGGCGGCGACACCGGCGCGGACTGCCTGGGCACCGCCCACCGGCAGGGCGCGGCCTCGGTGACCCAGCTGGAGATCATGCCCGCGCCGCCGGACCGCCGGGACCAGGCCAGCAACCCGTGGCCGACCTACCCGATGATCATGCGGGTCTCCAGCGCCCACGAGGAGGGCGGGGAGCGGCTGTACAGCATCAACACCGAGCGCTTCCTCGGCGACGAGGACGGCAACCTCCGGGCGCTGCTGGTCCACGACGTCGAGCGGGTCGACGGGCGGTTCCAGAAGGTCGAGGGGACCGAGCGGGAGCTCCCCGCCGACCTGGTGTTCCTCGCCATGGGGTTCACCGGCGCCCAGCGCGAGGGCCTGGTCGACACCCTCGGCGTCGAGGTCGACGGGCGCGGCAACATCGCCCGCGACGGCGAGTTCATGTCCACCGTCCCCGGCGTGTTCGTCGCCGGTGACATGGGTCGCGGTCAGTCGCTGATCGTGTGGGCCATCGCCGAGGGGCGGGCCGCGGCCGGCGCCGTGGACACCTGGCTGACCGGGGCGTCGATGCTGCCGCGTCCGGTGACGCCCACCGCGGTGGCGCTGCGCTGAGCAGTCCCCGCTGAACGGCCAGGGCCGGTCCCGCTCCGGTGGAGGGGGACCCGGCCCTGGCGTCTCCTGGGGCGGATGTGAGCGCTCACAGGGGTCCTCCCCGCGAAGCGGCGGCGAGCCGGATAGCGTCTGGGGCATGTCGCGTCGCGCCAAGATCGTCTGCACCCTGGGCCCGGCCACCGGGACCCTGGAGCAGGTCACCGCCCTCGTCGAGTCCGGGATGGACGTCGCCCGGCTGAACTTCAGCCACGGCGCGCACGCCGACCACGAGAAGGCCTACCACCTGGTCCGGGAGGCATCCGACCGCACCGGGCACGCCGTCGCCATCCTCGCCGACCTGCAGGGCCCGAAGATCCGGCTGGGCACCTTCGTCGACGGCCCGGTCGTGTGGCCGACCGGCAGCCGGGTCTGCGTCACCGTGGAGGACGTCGAGGGCACCGCCGAGCGGGTCTCCACCACCTACAAGGGCCTGGCCGCCGACGCCCGCGTGGGCGACCGGCTGCTCGTCGACGACGGCAAGCTGGCGTTGTCGGTCGTCGGGGTGGACGGTCCCGACGTGTGGTGCCTCGTGGTCGAGGGCGGGGAGATCTCCAACAACAAGGGTCTCTCGCTCCCGGGCGTGGCCGTCAGCGTGCCGGCGCTGTCGGACAAGGACGAGGAGGACCTCCGCTTCGCGCTGCACCTGGGCGTCGACTTCATCGCCCTGTCGTTCGTGCGCTCGCCCCGCGACGTCGAGCTGGTGCGCGACATCATGCGGCAGGAGGACGTCTCCGTCCCCGTCATCGCCAAGCTGGAGAAGCCCGAGGCGGTCGAGAACCTCGAGGCGATCGTCGAGGCCTTCGACGGCGTCATGGTCGCCCGCGGCGACCTCGGCGTGGAGCTGCCGCTGGAGCAGGTGCCGCTGGTGCAGAAGCGCGCCGTGCAGGCGGCCCGCGAGCGGAACAAGCCGGTCATCGTGGCCACCCAGATGCTCGAGTCGATGATCAGCTCCTCCCGGCCCACCCGCGCCGAGGCCTCCGACGTCGCCAACGCCGTCCTGGACGGAGCCGACGCGGTCATGCTGTCGGGGGAGACCTCGGTCGGCCGGTACCCGATCGCCGCCGTCCGCACGATGGAGCGCATCATCGACGCCGTCGAGAGCGCCGACACCGCCGTGCCGGACCTGGTGCGCGTCTCCCGGTCGCGCGCGGGCGCCATCGTCCGCGCGGCCAAGGACGTCGGCGAGACCCTCGACGTCAAGGCGCTCGCCACGTTCACGCAGACCGGCGACACCGCCCGCCGCCTGGCCGCTCTGCACCCGCGGCAGCCGCTGCTGGCCTTCACCGTCGACGCCCGGGTGCGCAGCCAGCTGGCGCTGGCCTGGGGCGTGGAGACCTTCCTCGTGCCGGAGGTGCAGCACACCGACGACATGGTGCGGCAGGTGGACTTCTCGCTGCTGTCCATCGGCCGGCTGAAGGAGGGCGACCGGGTGGTCGTCGTCGCCGGCAGCCCGCCGAACACCGTCGGCTCCACCAACCTCATCCGGGTGCACGAGGTGGGCACCGACTCATGAGCGGTCCCTCGGGGGACGGCGACAGCCAGGCCGCCGCGCTGCTGCAGGTCCTCGACCTCGAGGAGCGGGACCGGGACGTCTTCGTCGGCCAGACGCCGACGACGCGGCTGCAGCGGATCTTCGGCGGCCAGGTCGCCGGGCAGGCGCTGATGGCGGCCGGGCTGACCGTGCCGGAGGGCCGCGACGTGCACTCGCTGCACGCGTACTTCCTGCGGCCCGGTGACCCGCACGAGGAGATCCGCTACACCGTCGACCGGATCCGCGACGGGCGGTCGTTCACCACCCGCCGCGTGATCGGCTGCCAGTGGCGCCGGGGCGAGGACGTCGCCATCTTCGCGCTGACGGCGGACTTCCACGCCGAGGAGCCGGCCGTCGTCGAGCACTCGCTGCCGATGCCGGCCGTTCCCGCGCCCGAGGAGCTGCCCTCGCTCGCCGACGTCGCCGCCCGCCACGGGCAGGAGGGGTCGGCGGAGATGGAGATCAGCCGTGCGGTCGAGCAGCGGCTGCTGGAGGACCCGTTCGACGGGCAGGCCAAGGAGCCGCCGACGCGGGTCTGGATGCGGGTCGCCGGCCGGCTCCCGGCGCAGCCGGCCGTGCACGCGGCGGCCCTGACCTTCGTCAGCGACCTCACCCTGCTGGGTGCGGGGCTGGTGCGCGTCGGCGGGTGGCAGGACCGCTACGCCGGCGCGAGCCTCGACCACGCGGTGTGGTTCCACGCACCGGTCCGCGCCGACGACTGGTTCCTGTACGAGACCGACAGCCCCGCCGCCTCCGGGGGCCGGGCGCTGTGCTTCGGCCGCGTCTGGTCGGCCGACGGCACGCACGTGGCGACGGTCGCCCAGGAGGGGCTGCTGCGCGCCGTCGGGCGCTGAGCCCGGTCGCTCAGGACCCGGTGCCCCGGGCGCCCGCTGCCTCCTCGGCGCCGGCCGTCTCCTCGGCGCCGGCCGTCTCCTCGCTCCCGACCGCCTCCTCGGCGCCGGTCGCGGCGTCGGGGCCGGCCTCCACCGGGGCCGGCAGCGACTGCTGTGCCTCCGCCTGCGCGGCCGTCTCGTCCTGGGCGGCGGGGGTCTCGGGGGCCGCGTCGGCCGGCGCGCCGGGAGCCACAGCGGCCGCCCGGCGCTCGGCCTCGGCCCGGGCCCGCTCGGCGGCGGACTCGGCGAAGTCGGCGGCGAGCCAGTCGTGGTTCTCGCAGAGCAGCGCCCAGGCCCGCTCCACGTGCGCGCGGGTGGTCGTCGGCGCGCCGACGGCGACCCGCAGCACGATCTGCCCGCGGACCGTGGTGTGGGTCAGGAACACCTCCCCGCCGTCGTTGAGCCGCTCCAGGAGCGTCATCGTCGCGACGTCGGCGTCCACCTCGGTGGACCAGTGGGGCCGCAGGCACACCAGCGACAGCGGGTGCTTCGTGACGACGTCGAAGCGGTCGTCGGCCTCGGCCCAGGCGGCCAGCTCCTGGGCCAGCGCGACCCCCGAGCGGATGTGCGCGCGCAGGCCCTCCGCGCCGTACCAGCGGAGGACGAACCACAGCTTGAGGGCGCGGAAGCGCCGGCCGAGCTCGATCTGCCAGTCGCGGTAGTCGACGACGGCGCCGGCGTCGGTGGCGGCGTTGCGCAGGTACTCGGGCAGGATCGCCAGCGCGCCGGTGAGCGCGGCCCGGTCGGCGACCCAGAACAGCGTCGCGTCGAAGCCGGTGAGCAGCCACTTGTGCGCGTCGGTGGTGTAGCTGTCGGCCCACTCGACGCCGGCCTGCAGCTCCCGCAGCTCGGGGACGACGGCGCTGACGCCCGCGTAGGCGGCGTCCACGTGCAGCCAGACGCCGTACCGCTGGCAGATCGGCCCGAGCTCGGCCAGCGGGTCGACGGCGGTGGTGGACGTCGTCCCGACGGTGGCGCAGACGAGGACGGGACGGAACCCGCGGGCGGTGTCGCGCTCCAGCCGGGCGGCGAGCGCGGCGGGGCGCATCGCGAGGTCCCCGTCGACCTCGACGAGGCGGACGGCGTCGGTGCCGAGGCCTGCCACCCGCACCGCCTTCTCCATCGAGGAGTGGGTCTCGGAGGAGACGTAGACCGTGTACTCCTCGGGCCGCACCCCGTCGCGGACGGTGGCGCCGCCGCTGGCGCGGTGCAGCGCGGCCAGCAGGGCCACGAGGTTGGCGCCGGAGCTGCTGTCCTGGACCACGCCGCCGCCGGTGCCCGTGGACCGGAAGGAGACCGGCAGGCCCAGCAGCTCGGCGAACCAGTCCATGACGTGCTGCTCGAGCTCGGTGGCCGCGGGGCTGGTCACCCAGGACATGCCCTGGACGCCGAGGCCGGAGGAGACGAGGTCGCCGAGCACCGACGGGCCGGAGGTGTTGGCCGGGAAGTAGCCGAAGAAGCCGGGGTGCTGCCAGTGCGTGACGCCGGGCAGCACGACCCGCTCCAGGTCGCCGAGGACCGCGGCGAAGGGCTCGCCCTGCTCCGGCGGCGAGGCCGGGAGCGACGCCCGGACGTCGCCGGGGGCCACGGGGGAACGGACCGGGTGGGTGGCGATGCGGGTCCAGTAGTCGGCGATCCAGTCGACGACCTCGTGCCCGTGCTGCCGGAACTGCTCGGGGGTCATGTGCGGGGGCGTCGGCGTCGGCTCGCTCACCGGGTCACCGTAATCCGCGTCCACCGGACCCAGCCGGGGACGGCACCTGAGGCGGTGTCGGCCGACAGACCGACAGGCCGACAGGCCGACGATGTCGGAGTGCCCCCGGTGCGACTCGAACGCACACTGTGCGGGTTTTGAATCCGCTCCCTCTGCCGATTGGGGTACGGGGGCGTCGGAGGCGGTGCTCCGGCTGCCCGAGCAGCCTAGCGGTCCGTCGCCGACCCTCCGGCATCGCTAGGCTCCCGCGCGTGAGCAGCGAGTCGATCCGGGTCCTGATCGCGGAGGACGAGGCGCTCATCCGCCTCGACCTCAAGGAGATGCTGGAGGAGGAGGGGTACAGCGTCGTCGCCGAGGTCGGTGACGGGCAGCAGGCCGTCGACCGTGCCACGGAGCTGCGTCCCGATCTGGTCATCCTCGACATCCAGATGCCGGTCCTCGACGGGCTGTCGGCCGCCGAGCAGATCGCCACCGCTCGGGTGGCGCCGGTCATCGTCCTCACCGCGTTCAGCCAGCGGGAGCTGGTGGAGCGGGCGCGGGACGCCGGCGCGATGGCCTACCTGGTGAAGCCGTTCTCCAAGAACGACCTGGTGCCGGCGATCGAGGTCGCCCGGGCCCGCTTCGCGGAGATGTCCGCGCTCGACGGCGAGGTGCGGACGCTGGAGGAGCGACTGGAGACGCGCAAGGTCGTCGAGAAGGCCAAGGGCAAGCTGATGGCCGACCAGGGCATGACGGAGGCGGAGGCGTTCCGCTTCATCCAGCGGACGGCGATGAACGAGCGGACGTCGATGAAGGCGCTGGCGCAGCGCATCCTCGACCCGCAGGAGGCCGAGGCCCCCGCGGAGTGACCCGCATCGCCCGCTGAGGCCCCCGTCCGCGCCGTGTGTCGGACCGGATCTGGGAGGTCACGACCTCATCACGGTCCGGGCGACCCTCGGCCCGGGCGCGGATCCGGCAGCTACCTTCCCCCCACTGACCAGGCCAACCCGCCAGGGCTGGCCGAGTGCACGACTGACACGACAGTGGGAGTTGTTTGATGCGCACAGGCATCCTCGCCCGGAGCGCCGCCATCAGCGCCGCGGCCCTGCTCGTACTGACCGCCTGCGGCGGCGGCGGCGACGACGAGGGCGGCACCGGCGGTGGTGGCGACGCCGCCAGCGGTGAGAAGCAGGTCAACGTCTACGGATCCGACGGCAACATGGGCAACGCCCTCGGTGAGCGGCTCTCCGGTGAGGGCGCGCTGGCCGGCATGAAGGGCACGCTGCCCCTGACCGAGCTGTCCGGTGACTTCCGCGACCGGCTGCTCGAGGTCACCCCGGATCTCGTCGACTACAACTACGCCGGAGAGACCTACGACGCCATCGTCATCACGGCGCTGGCCGCGCAGATGGCCGGCACCAACGACGCCAACGTCTTCAAGGCCTTCGTCAACGGCGTCACCGTCGGCGGCGACAAGTGCGAGGACTTCGCGTCCTGCCTGGAGATCGTCAACGGCGGCGGCAACCCCGACTACGACGGGCAGTCCGGCCCCCTGAGCTTCACCGACGCCGGCGAGCCGGCTCAGGCGAGCATCGGCATCCAGCAGTTCGGTCCGGACAACCGGATCGACGACAGCGCGACGCGCTACGTCCTGCCGGGTGACGAGGCGAACGCCACCACCGACGAGGGTCCGGCCCCGGCCCCGGCCGGCACGACCTCGCCGGAGCCGCTGATCATCGGCACGCTGCTGCCGGAGACCGGCAACCTGGCGTTCCTCGGCCCGCCGGAGATCGCCGGCGCCCAGCTGGCGGTCAACGACATCAACGCCGCCGGCGGCGTCCTGGGCCAGCAGGTGCAGCTCATCCAGCGCGACTCGGGTGACACGACCACCGACATCGCCACCCAGTCGGTCGACGCCCTGCTGCAGGCCGGCGCCAACGCCATCATCGGTGCGGCGTCCTCGGGTGTGAGCCTCACCGTCATCGACACCATCACCGGTGCCGGTGTCGCGCAGTTCTCGCCGGCCAACACGTCGGACCAGTTCACGACGTACAACGACAACGGGCTGTACTTCCGCACCGCCCCGCCGGACGTCCTGCAGGCCGAGGCGCTGGCCGACCTCATCATCGAGGACGGCAACAACACGGTCGGCATCCTCGCCCTCAACGACCCGTACGGCACCGGGCTCGCGGAGAACGTCGCGAACAACCTGCAGTCCGCCGGTCTCGCGGAGGGCGACATCCAGTCGATCATCTACGACCCGCAGGCTGCGAACTTCGACTCCGAGGTCCAGCAGATGGTCGACTTCAACCCCGACGCGATCGTGGTGATCGGGTTCGACGAGTCCTCGCGGATCATCGAGGGGCTCAACTCCAACGGGATCGGCCCGCAGCGCTGATCCCTCCCCGGGTCCGTCACTGACGGCCCGGGAGCGCGACCCCGCAGTGGCCCGGCACCGCACCACGGTGCCGGGCCACTGTGCTGTCGGGGGTCAGCGCTGCATCTGCTGGCCGGGCGGCTGCCAGTCCGAGGGGCGCCCGGTGTGGTTGGAGAACTCCACCGACCACCGCCACCAGCTGTGGTCCTCGGCGTGCTCCCAGGCGGTCAGGACGCCGACCTCGCCGCCGGGCAGCAGGACGGGCAGGCCCTGCATGGCGGCGTCCGGCCACACCTCGCTGCGGGTCACCGTCCCGCCGTCGAGCTGCAGCAGCGTGATGGGGGAGTAGTCGCCGTCCCGGTCGGAGTCGGCACGGACGACGACGCTGTCGTCCTCGGCGACCACCTCCACCTGCAGCCGCGCCGGCGCGGCGTGCACCAGCACGCGGGAGAAGCCGCCGGCGGTGGTGGCGCGCGCGAACTCCAGGCCGTTCATCCCGCCGTCGCGGGACCGCAGGTTCCACGTCCAGTTCATGCCCGGCCCCTACCCGTCCTGGGCGGCACCCACGGACGACGACGGCGCCGGACCCGCGGTGGGGTCCGGCGCCGTACGGCCCCGTCCAGAGGCAAGCCGCGAGCCTGCGAGCGGTGAGGAGGACGGGGTCCTCTTTCAGTGGGCCTTGGCGAGAGTGCCCAGGTACAACTCGATGACCTTGGGGTCGTGCATCAGCGCGCTGCCGGTGTCGGTGTAGGCGTTGCGGCCCTGGTCGAGGACGTAGCCGCGGTCGCAGATCTGCAGGCACCGCCGGGCGTTCTGCTCGACCATGATGATCGAGACGCCGGTGGCGTTGATCCGGCGGCAGCGGATGAAGACCTCATCCTGGTACGCGGGGGAGAGTCCGGCCGACGGCTCGTCGAGCAGCAGCACCGACGGGTCCATCATCAGCGCCCGGCCCATGGCGACCATCTGCCGTTCGCCACCGGAGAGGGCGCCGGCCTTGCCCTTGCGCCGCTCGCCGAGCAGCGGGAACAGGTCGATGACGTAGTCGAAGCGCTCCTTGAACGTCTTCGGCCGCAGGTAGACGCCCATCTGCATGTTCTCCTCGATGGTGAGCGAGGGGAACACGTTGTTGTTCTGCGGCACGTACCCGACGCCGAGGGAGACCAGCCGGTGGGCGGGGGCGGAGGTGATGTCCTCCCCGCGCAGCGTGACCGCCCCCGAGCGCACCGGGATGAGCCCGAAGAGGGTCTTGAGCAGGGTGGACTTGCCGGCCCCGTTGGGACCGATGATCCCGACGAGCTCACCCTCCTGCAGGTAGAAGTCGCACCCCCGCAGGATGTTCACCCCCGGCACGTACCCGGCGACCAGGTCGTCGGCCCGCACGAGGGCGCCCTCGGCGAGGCGCACGTGCTCCTCACGGGTGGCCGCCTTCTCCGCGGGGGAGAGCTCGGTGGCCGGCGAGGCGGCCTGGGCGGCGCGGGTGAGGTCCTCGCCGGACTCGTCGACCTCGAACAGGGGGTCGCTCATCGGTCGTTGCCCTCCTGACGGGTGGTGGAGTCCAGGATCGCGCCCTCGGTGTGTTCCTCGCGGGCGATGGCCTGCGAGGCCTCGGCGAGCACGCGGTCCTCCTCCTCGACGGTGAGCGGCGCGTCGTGGTGGGCGCCGAGGTAGGCGTCGACGACGGCCTGGTTCTGGCTGATCGACTCCGGCGGGCCCTCCGCGATGACCCGGCCGGCCGCCATGACGACGACCCAGTCACTGATGTCGCGGACGACGTCCATGTCGTGCTCGACGAAGATCACCGTCATGCCCTCCTCGCGGAGGTCCTTGACGTGGCCGAGCAGGCTCTGCGTCAGCGCGGGGTTCACCCCGGCCATCGGCTCGTCGAGCATGACGACCTTCGGGTTGCTCATCAGCGCCCGCGCCATCTCCAGCAGCTTGCGCTGACCGCCGGAGAGGGTGCCGGCGAAGTCGTCCTTCTTGGCGTCCAGCTTGAACCGGGCGAGCAGGTCCATCGCCTTCTCGGTGTTCGACCGCTCCTGCGAACGCCAGGTGCCCGGCCACAGGGCGCCGAAGAAGCTCTCGCCCTTCTGCCCCTGCGCGCCGAGCAGCATGTTCTGCATGACGGTGAGCCGGGACAGCGCCTTGGTGAGCTGGAAGGTGCGGACGACGCCGAGACGGGCCACCTTGTGCGGGGCCAGGTCGGCCAGCGACCGTCCGTCGAACGTCCAGTTGCCGGTGTTGGGCTGGTCGAAGCCGGTCAGCAGGTTGAACAGCGTGGTCTTGCCGGCTCCGTTGGGCCCGATGAGGCCGGTGATGCCGCCGCGCTGGATCTCCAGGTGGTCGACCGCGACCGCCGTGAGCCCGCCGAACTGACGGGTCACGCCGTCGACCACGACGATCGGGTCGGGCTTCGCGACGCCGACCTCCCAGGACACGTCCCGCAGGGCGGCCTGGGCCAGGCGGCGCGGCGGGTGGTGGGCGGCCTGGCCGAGGGACGCCGCGTGCGCCCCGCTGCCGGCCGGCTCGGTGGGGGTGGGGTCAGCGGGCATCGAGCATCACCTCTCGTCGGTCACCGAAGATGCCTTGTGGCCGGAAGACCAACAACAGCATGAGCCCGAGGCCGACCAGGACGAAGCGGATCTGCGCCACGTCGGTGGAGGTCAGCAGCCCCTCCGGGATGACGCCGTTCTCGATCAGCGCCCGCAGGATGGCGTCGGCGAACTGCAGGATGAACAACAGGATCATCCCGCCCAGCACCGGACCCAGCACCCGCGCGGCACCGCCGAGGATGAGGGCGGCGTAGGCGAGGAACGTGTTGGCGTTCTGGTACTGGTCTGGGATCGCCGAGCCGGTGCCGACGGCGTAGACCATCCCGCCGAGAGCACCGATGATCCCGCCGAGCACCAGCGCCTGCATCTTGTAGACGTAGACGTTCTTGCCCAGCGCGCGGACGGCGTCCTCGTCCTCGCGGATCGACCGGACGACGCGGCCCCACGGGCTGCGCATCAGGGCCCAGATGAGCAGGCAGGACAGGGTCACCAGCAGCCAGCCGACCACGGCCACCCAGAGCTCACCCCCGGACCAGCTGGTGCCGAGGATGCGGTAGCGCGCGTTGGTGGTCCACGGCGCGAGCGCCAGGAAGTCGCCGTTGAACGCCGAGATGCCCCGGGTGCCGTTGGTCAGGGGCGTGGCCGACACGGACCGGAACAGCAGGCGTAGCCCCTCGGCCGCGGCGATGGTGACGATCGCGAGGTAGTCCGCGCGCAGCCGCAGCGTGGGCAGGCCGAGCAGCAGGGCGAGGACGATCGCCGCGAGCAGTCCGACGGCCACCCCGACCCAGAAGTCGAGGCCCCACTTGGTGACGGAGATGGCGATGCCGAACCCGCCGAGCATCGCGAAGGCGATCTGCCCGAAGTTGAGCAGGCCGGTGTAGCCGAACTGCACGTTGATGCCGACGGCCAGCAGGACGAAGAAGATCGCCTGGAACCCCAGGGCCGCCTTGCCGGCGACCGCGATGGCGTCGATGACTTCACTCATGGGTCAGCCCACCCGGACGCGGCTGCCCAGGATCCCCTGGGGCCGGATGACGAGGATGACGATCAGCAGCAGCAGTCCGCCGACGTACTTGACGTCGTTCGGGATGACGAGCGTCGACATCTGGACGAAGACGCCGACGACGAGGCTGCCCAGGAGGGCGCCGTACGCGGTCCCGAGACCGCCGAGGGTGACGCCGGCGAACATGAGCAGCAGCAGGCGGAAGCCCATGTCCCACTGCACCTGGTCGGACAGGCCCAGGAGCACGCCGCCGAGGGCGGCGAGTGCCCCACCCATCATCCAGACGACGAGGATGACCCGGTTGACGTCGATGCCGGAGGAGGCGGCGAGGTCCCGGTTGTCGGAGACCGCGCGCATCGCCTTGCCGATCTTCGTGCGCTGCAGCATGAGCGCCACCAGGATGAGCACGACGATCGAGATGACCACCGAGGCGAGGTCGGCGCCGGTCATCCGGAACAGGCCGTAGTCGACGGCCCGGCCGCCTCCGACGTCCTGGTAGGCGTTGGACCGGCCGCCGTACACCAGCTGGATCAGGTAGCGCAGCATCAGCGACAGGCCGATCGAGACGACCAGCGCGGCGATGAGCCCGGTGCCGCGGCGACGCAGGGGGCGCCACAGGGCCAGCTCGTTGAGTGCGCCGACCGCAGCTCCCACGAGCATCGCGATCAACGCCGCCACGATGAGGGGGACGCCGCCCTGGACGTTGATGTACCAGGCGGCGACCGCGCCGATGGTGACCAGCTCGCCGTGGGCGAAGTTGGTCAGGCCCGTCGTCCCGAAGATCAGCGACAGGCCGACGGCGCACATGGCGATGAGCAGGCCGAACCGGATGCCGTCGACGAGCAGCTGGACGGCGCGGACGGTGCCGCCGCCGCCCTCCCGGCTGCCGTCGTTGAGGCCGATGATCGCCGCCTGCCGGCGGCCCTCCTCGACGGTGACGGTGCGGCTGTCCTCGCCGGAGAGGACCACGCCCTCGGGCAGGTCGTCGGCCTCGATGGAGACGACGTACTCACCGGGTCCGGGGAGGTCCACCTCCCAGCGGCCCTGCTCGTCGGTCTCGACGGAGTCGACCTCCTGGCCGCTGGCCGTGGTGACGGTGATCTCCACGCCCTCGATCGGGCCGCTGCGGCTGGTCTGCAGGGTGCCCACCAGCTGCTCGCCCTCGGCCTGGGCGATGCCGGGGACGATCATGGCGAGACCCAGCCCGAAGGCGGCGACGAGGAGGAGCCGGACCAGGGTGCGCTGCCGAGCGCCCGGGCGCGGGCGACCCGCGGTCCCGGCGGGGTCCTCGACGGTTCCTGGTCGTCGACCGCGTCGTGGGACACGGCCTGGAGCGTGCGTCACTCGACCTCCTAGGCGTGTGAACGAGGGGGGGACCGTAACTCAGCGGTGTTTCGTCCTGCGGTCCTCGCCGCGAGCTGTGACCTTTCCGCGACACGCCGCTCCTGTCACGCCCGCACCACGGGCGGCGCGCCGCCGTGACCTGGAGGCCGCCGGACGGCACCCTCTGGCCACCGTCCAGGGGAGGCTCCTGTGTCAGGACCCGGTTCGCGGTCCCGCGTCACGACGCGCACGGCGCGTCCCGACGACCTGCCCGCCGTGCTCGCCCTCGTGCGCCAGCACCGGGCGGAGGCCCACGCCGAGGGCGTCCTGACCGGGCAGACCCCTGGGGCGGCCGCGGCCGCGGGGTTCGGCCGGCTGCTGGCCGATCCCACGCACCGGGTGGTCCTCGCGGTGCTGCCCGGCCCGGGCGGGCCGGACGGTGGCGCAGGCGCCGAGGTGGTGGTGGGACTGGCGATCCTCGGACTGGACCCGTTGTCGGTGGTCCTCGGTGTCCCGCAGGTGACCGTCGACAACCTCGTGGTGCACCGCGGGCACCGCCGTCACGGGGCCGGGGCGGCGCTGCTCGGCGCCGCGGTCGTCCACGCCGCCGACGCCGGGGCCGACCACGTGGTGGCCGCCGTGGGCGGGCACGAGGCGGAGCGGCAGCGGTTCTTCGCGCGGATGGGGTTCGCGCCGCTCACCACGCGGCGGATCGTGCCGCGGGAGACCCTCGCCCGCACACTGGCCGCCTGGCAGCGCGGGGGCGTGACGATCCCGACGCCGCGCCGTCCTCCGGTCCGCCGCCGCCCGGTCGCGCGGGTCAGCACGGTGCCGGGCGTCGCGGAGGGCTGAGCGCGCGGGCTCAGCTCCGGGCGGCGGAGAGCATGCAGGTCAGCCGGGCCGTCGCGGTGGGCCGTCCCTGGTCGTCGCTGACCTCGACGCGGAAGGTGGCCAGGGTGCGCCCGCGGCGGACCGGCGTGGCCACCGCCGTCACGGTGCCGCTGGTCGCCGCACGCAGGTAGGTGACGTTCAGCTCGACCCCCACGCACCGGCGGCCCGGGCCGGCGCCGAGCGCCGCGGCCCACGACCCGACCGTCTCCACGAGCGCGCAGGTGGCCCCGCCGTGCAGCAGGCCCGCCGGCTGCTGGTTGCCCTCGACCGGCATCGTGGCGACCAGGTGGTCGGGGTCGTAGTCGGTGATCTCGATGCCCAGCTTCTCGTCGAGCGGGCTGGTGAAGGCGGCGGGCAGCCAGTCGGGACGGGCGAGGGTCACCCCGGCACGGTAACCACCGCACTCTCCCCGGCCCCGCTGCAGGGTCCCGGCCTGAGCCTGCGAAGGTCGGGGGCAGTGGGGTCCTCTTACTAGGATCGGCGGCGATGTCCGCTCCGGTCTCCGCCCCCGCGTCCACTGCCGTCCCGACCGGTGAGGGCGGCAGCCCGCCCCGCCCCCGACTGCTGCTGCTCGACGGGCACTCGCTGGCCTACCGCGCCTTCTTCGCGCTGCCGGTGGAGAACTTCTCCACCACCACCGGGCAGCCGACCAACGCGGTCTACGGCTTCACCTCGATGCTGATCAACATCCTGCGCGACGAGCAGCCGTCGCACCTGGCGGTCGCCTTCGACGTGGGGCGCAAGACGTTCCGCAGCGAGATCTACGCCGAGTACAAGGCCAACCGCGCCGAGAGCCCGACGGACTTCCGCGGCCAGGTCAGCCTGATCCAGGAGGTGCTGGGCGCCCTGCGCGTCCCCGTCATCACCGCGGAGGGGTACGAGGCCGACGACGTCATCGCCACGCTCACCGTGCAGGCCGTCGAGCAGGGCATGGACGTGCTGATCGGCACGGGCGACCGGGACGCGCTCCAGCTGGTGAACGAGCACGTCACCGTGCTGTACCCGCGCAAGGGCGTCTCCGACCTCACCCGGTTCACCCCGGAGGAGGTGGAGGCCAAGTACGGCCTGTCGCCCGTCCAGTACCCGGACTTCGCCGCGCTGCGGGGCGACCCCAGCGACAACCTGCCCAGCATCCCGAGCGTGGGGGAGAAGACCGCGGCCAAGTGGGTGCGGGAGTACGGCTCCCTCGACGCGCTGGTCGACCAGGTCGACACGGTCAAGGGCAAGGTCGGGGAGAAGCTGCGCGAGCACCTGTCCTCCGTGCTGCAGAACCGGCGGCTGACCGAGCTCGACCGCGCCGTCCCGCTCGAGGTGGACCCGGGGGACCTCGCCGTCCGCGCGTGGGACCGCAACGAGGTGC
This sequence comes from Geodermatophilus sabuli, assembly GCF_900215145.1. Taxonomy (GTDB): domain Bacteria; phylum Actinomycetota; class Actinomycetes; order Mycobacteriales; family Geodermatophilaceae; genus Geodermatophilus; species Geodermatophilus sabuli. The sequence goes on from NZ_OBDO01000001.1 coordinate 993,836, forward strand.
ACACCCTCTTCGACAACCTGCAGTTCCGGGTCCTGCGGGACCGCCTGTTCGCCACGCTCACCAGCGCCGAGCCCGAGGTCGAGGGCGGCTTCGACGTCGCCGTCGACGAGGTGCCGGCCGGCGGGCTGGGCGCGTGGCTGGAGCGGCACGCACGCACCGGCCGGACCGGGGTCATCTTCCGCGGGACCTGGGGGAGGGGCACCGGCGAGCTGACCGGCCTCGCGCTGGCCGCCGCCGACGACAGCGCCACCTTCGTCGACCTCGGTCCCGACCTGGACGTCGCCGACGAGCAGGCGCTGGCCGCCTGGCTGGCCGACCCGGCCGCCGAGAAGGTCGTCCACGAGGTGAAGGGCCCGCTCCTGGCGGTCTGGGCCCGCGGCTGGGAGCTCGAGGGTGTGGTCAGCGACACCGCGCTGGCCGCCTACCTGGCGCTGCCCGGGCAGCGGTCCTTCGACCTCGGTGACCTGGCGGTGCGCTACCTGCGGCGCGAGCTCAAGGACACCGCCGAACCCGAGGGGCAGCTCACCCTCGACGGGCTCGGCCCGTCGGAGGACGACGTCGCCCGGGAGGCGGCGCACGCCGACGTCCTCAAGGCGGTGGCGGTCAACGACCTGTCCGACGCGCTGGAGTCGGTGCTCGGCCAGCGCGGCGGGGACGCCCTGCTGGGCGCGATCGAGCTCCCGCTGACCCGCGTGCTCGCCGCCATGGAGTACCGGGGCATCGCCGCGGACCTGGAGTTCCTGCAGGAGTTGCAGCGGGAGTTCGCCGAGGGCGTCGCCGCCGCGGCGGCCGAGTGCTACGCCGTCATCGGCCGCGAGGTGAACCTCGGCTCGCCCAAGCAGCTGCAGGCGGTCCTGTTCGACGAGTTGGGCCTGCCGAAGACGAAGAAGATCAAGTCCGGGTACACGACCGACGCCGACGCGCTGACCTGGCTGCTGGCGCAGACCGGCCACCCGTTCCTCGAGCACCTGCTGCGGCATCGCGACGTCACCCGGCTGCGCACGGTCATCGACGGGCTCATCCCGATGGTCGACGACGCCGGGCGCATCCACACCACGTTCGGGCAGACGATCGCCGCGACAGGCCGGCTGTCCTCCACCGACCCGAACCTGCAGAACATCCCCATCCGCACGGCCGAGGGCCGCCGCATCCGGCAGGCGTTCGTCGTCGGCCCTGGCTACGAGTCGCTGATGACGGCCGACTACAGCCAGATCGAGATGCGGATCATGGCGCACCTGTCCGGCGACGAGGGGCTGATCGAGGCGTTCACCTCGGGGGAGGACCTGCACTCCTTCGTCGCCTCCCGGGCGTTCAACATCCCGATCGAGGACGTCGACCCCGAGATGCGCCGGCGGATCAAGGCGATGAGCTACGGCCTGGCCTACGGGTTGAGCGCCTACGGGCTGTCGCAGCAGCTGCGCATCTCCACCGAGGAGGCGCGCGAGCAGATGCAGGCCTACTTCGAGCGGTTCGGCGGCATCCGCGACTACCTCGACAGCGTGGTCGAGGAGGCGCGCCTGTCCGGGTACACCGAGACGACGCTGGGCCGGCGCCGCTACCTGCCGGACCTGACCAGCGACAACCGGCAGCGACGCGAGATGGCCGAGCGGATGGCGCTCAACGCCCCCATCCAGGGCTCGGCGGCCGACGTCATCAAGGTCGCGATGCTCAACGTGGAGAAGGCGATGGCTGCCGGGGGCCTGCGCTCGCGGATGCTGTTGCAGGTGCACGACGAGCTCGTGCTCGAGGTCGCACCGGGGGAGCGGGAGGCGCTGGAGGCCGTGGTGCGCCGCGAGATGGCCGGCGCCGCGGAGCTGTCGGTGCCGCTGGAGGTCTCGGTGGGCTTCGGCGCCAGCTGGGACGCCGCCGCGCACTGAACGCCTCATCGGCCGCCGGCGAGTCCACGGCCGCGGCCGGGGCTCGCGCGGGCGGGATCCCCGTCCCGAGCAGGACGACGAGTGCCGGGCGTACCAGGCCTGGTCGGTGCCGGGTGAGCGACGGAAGACCCTCTATCTGTAGTCGAGGGTCAGGGTCGGCGGCAGACCAGGATCAGCGTGCCGGGCACGAGCGCCCCGCGGGCCGGTGACCACTGGCCCCACTCCTGCGCGCGTCCCGGTGTCCACTCCGGTTCCAGGAGGTCGTCGAGCGCGAACCCCGCACCCACCGCGGCGCGCACCCAGTCACCGACCGTCCGGTGGTGCTCGACGTAGACGGCGCGGCCGTCGTCGTCGGTCTCCACGTACGGGGTGCGGTCGAAGTAGGAGGAGGTGACCTGGAGGTCGTCGGGGTCGGGGGAGTCGGGGAACGGCCAGCGCATCGGGTGGTTCACCGACGCGACGAACCGCCCACCCGGCCGCAGCACCCGCGCCACCTCCGCGAGCGCGCCCCGGACGTCGGCCACGAAGGGCAGGCCGCCGAACGCCGAGCAGGCCAGGTCGACGCTCGCCGACGCCAGCGGCAGGGCGAGGACGTCGGCCTGCACCAGGGGGACGGCGATCCCGGAGGCGCGGTTGAGCACGGCGGCCCGGGCGAGCATGCCGGCCGACAGGTCGAGCGCGACCACGTCGGCACCGGCCCGACGTAGCCACCGCGAGCACGGCGCCGACCCGCAACCGACCTCCAGCACCCGCCGGCCCGCGACGTCGCCCAGGAGGTGCGCCTCGCCCTCCCGCAGCCCCTCCGGACACCAGAGGAAGTCGACGTCGCCGAGGTCCTCCCCGTGCTCGGCGAGGTAGGCGGGGGCGGCGGCGTCCCACCACCTTCGGTTGGCGCGGACGGACTCGCCGTCGCCGACCGGCCGGCGGGTGACCCCGCCCGGCGCGGGGTAGCCGTCGGCGGACAGCGGCAGGGGCGGTGGAGGGGGCTGCATGACCCGCCGATCGTGACACGCCGGGGGGCGGTGGCCGGGCGCGCACCCAGGTGGACCCGGGGTGTCGGTGCTCCGTACCATGGGAATGCGCCAGAGGTCTGTCAGTGCTGTCCCCATCGGGGATCGGCGCGCGCCGGCTCTCCCCGCTCCCCGTGGCACCCGGCCGCGGGTTCCCTGTCCCTACGCACCCCCCGTCCGGAGCACTCGACCACATGACCTCCACCCAGGTCCGTCCTAACAGCACCCCCCAGGTCGCGATCAACGACATCGGCACTGCCGAGGACTTCCTCGCGGCCATCGACCAGACGATCAAGTACTTCAACGACGGCGACATCGTCGAAGGCGTCATCGTCAAGGTCGACCGGGACGAGGTGCTGCTGGACATCGGCTACAAGACCGAGGGCGTCATCCCCTCGCGCGAACTCTCCATCAAGCACGACGTCGACCCCAACGAGGTCGTGAGCGTCGGCGACGAGGTGGAAGCCCTCGTCCTCCAGAAGGAGGACAAGGAAGGCCGGCTGATCCTCTCCAAGAAGCGCGCCCAGTACGAGCGCGCCTGGGGCACGATCGAGGCCAAGAAGGAAGCCGACGAGGTCGTCACCGGCACCGTCATCGAGGTCGTCAAGGGCGGCCTCATCCTCGACATCGGCCTGCGCGGGTTCCTCCCCGCCTCGCTGGTCGAGATGCGCCGCGTCCGTGACCTGCAGCCCTACGTGGGCCGTGAGCTCGAGGCGAAGATCATCGAGCTCGACAAGAACCGCAACAACGTCGTCCTCTCCCGTCGCCAGTGGCTGGAGCAGACCCAGTCCGAGGTCCGCAGCGAGTTCCTCAACAAGCTCGCCAAGGGCCAGGTCCGCACCGGCGTCGTCTCCTCGATCGTCAACTTCGGTGCGTTCGTGGACCTGGGTGGCGTCGACGGTCTGGTGCACGTCTCCGAGCTGTCCTGGAAGCACATCGACCACCCGTCCGAGGTCGTCGAGGTCGGCCAGGAGGTCACCGTCGAGGTCCTCGACGTCGACCTGGACCGTGAGCGGGTCTCCCTGTCGCTGAAGGCGACGCAGGAGGACCCGTGGCGTCAGTTCGCCCGGACCCACCAGATCGGCCAGGTCGTGCCCGGCAAGGTCACCAAGCTGGTGCCCTTCGGTGCGTTCGTCCGGGTCGACGAGGGCATCGAGGGCCTGGTCCACATCTCCGAGCTGGCCGAGCGCCACGTGGAGATCCCGGAGCAGGTCGTGCAGGTCGGCGACGAGATCCTCGTCAAGGTCATCGACATCGACCTCGACCGCCGGCGCATCTCGCTGTCCCTCAAGCAGGCCAACGAGGGCGTCATCGGCGACGAGGAGCAGTTCGACCCGGCTGCCTACGGCATGGCCGCGTCCTACGACGAGCAGGGCAACTACATCTACCCGGAGGGCTTCGACCCGGAGACCGGGGAGTGGCTCGAGGGCTACGAAGAGGCCCGCGAGACGTGGGAGCGGCAGTACGCCGAGGCCCAGGCCCGGTTCGAGGCGCACCGCAAGCAGATCGCGGCGGCCAAGGAGGCCGACGCCGAGGCGGCTGCCGGTGGCAACTACTCCAGCGGCGAGGTCGAGGTCGGCGACACGTCCGGCGGCACCCTCGCCAGCGACGAGGCGCTCGCGGCCCTGCGGGCCAAGCTGGCCGGCGGTGAGTGAACCCAGCGCAGCTGAGCTGAACCGCTAGGAGGCTGAGGCCCGGGACCCGCGAGGGTCCCGGGCCTCAGTCGTCCCTCCCATCCCCGTGGAGGGACGAGGACAGGCCCCGTGGACTCCCGGTCCGCGGAACCTGTCTCGTCCGGGTGACTCTCCCGCGGGAGCCCGTCGCGAGGATGCGACCGGCAGGGGCAGGAGGATCCTGGGTCAGAGGCTGAGGATGATCGCGAACGCCGTCCGCGGGCGGCCACCGGCGTTGGCGAGGAACTGCCAGGTGTGCCGTCCGGCCGGCGCCGTGGCCGACAGCCAGCGCATGAACGCGTTCCGCGGCTGGGCCTGGGCGCTGCGCTCGAGCCGCTCGCGCACGGCCGGCAGGTCGGTGCAGCGCACCCCGGTCGGGCGGTCGAGGCGGTGGCGACCCGCGCCCCGGCGGGGGGCGGCGGGGACCGACGACGGGGCGGCGTGTGCGGAACGGGACATGATCGGGTCTGCCTCTCTCGGCGGGGGGAGTTCGCCGACGCCAATGTTGTCCACGGGGCGCGTGTGACTGGAGCGACGCGCCGGGCAGGCCGGGCTGGTGTTACCGGTCCGTGACCGGGCTCCGCGCGCTGGCTACTGTCCGCGCATGCTGCGCATGGGGCTGACCGGCGGGATCGGATCGGGCAAGAGCACGGTGGCCGGCCTGCTGGCGGCGCGGGGGGCGTGGATCGTGGACGCCGACCGGATCGCCCGGGAGGTCGTCGAGCCGGGGACGCCGGGCCTCGCCGCCGTCGTCGAGGCGTTCGGCCCCGGGGTGCTCACCGCCGAGGGGACCCTCGACCGGCCGGCGCTCGCGGCGATCGTCTTCGCCGACCCGGCGGCCCGGGCCACGCTGGACGGCATCGTGCACCCGCTGGTGCGGGCCCGGGCCGCCGAGGTGGTCGCCGCGGCCCCACCGGACGCCGTCGTGGTGCAGGACGTCCCGCTCCTGGTGGAGACCGGCCAGGCGGCGTCCTACGACCTCGTGCTGGTCGTGGAGACCGATCCGGAGACCCGTGTCCGGCGGCTGGTCCAGCGGGGGCTCACCGAGGACGACGCGCGCGCCCGCATCGCCGCGCAGGCCACCGACGAGCAGCGCCGCGCGGTGGCCGACGTCGTCCTGGACAACAGCGGCACCGCCGCGGAGCTCGAGGCGCAGGTCGAGCGGTTCTGGGCCGAGCGCGTGGCGCCTGCCCTGCGCTGAACGCCGCGTGCGGTCGCGGTCCCGGCCGAGAACGGGCTGCGACGAACGTCACACGGGTTGGTCGGATCGTGCCGGAGAAACGCGAAGGGCCCCAGGTCGATGACCTGGGGCCCGTGCTGGTGTGGGCGATACTGGGTTCGAACCAGTGACCTCTACCGTGTCAAGGTAGCGCTCTACCACTGAGCCAATCGCCCGTTCCGACCTGCTGGCCGGACCGCTCCGCCGCTCTCGGCGAGGAGCCGAGGTGGAGACGGGATTTGAACCCGTGTAGACGGCTTTGCAGGCCGTTGCCTCGCCTCTCGGCCACTCCACCGCACACGGGCGCTGGTCTCGCGACCAGCGCCCGAGGTTCCGAGCGGACGACGGGATTCGAACCCGCGACCCTCACCTTGGCAAGGTGATGCTCTACCAACTGAGCCACGTCCGCGTTGCTGTCGTGCAGGGAGAACGATACAGGACCTGCAGAGCGGGTTTCAGGGGGGTCCCCCCGCAGGGTCAGCGCCCGTTCGGGTCGGCCCCACCGTTGGACAGCAGCGCGGCCAGTTCGTCGTCCACGTCGAGGACCGAGGACTCCTCGCCGACCGGCACCACGTTCTCGGTCAGCCGCAGGAACCCGGCCAGCGTGCCGCGGGACGCCTCGAAGAGCGCCTCGCCGGAGGGTGCGCGCAGGTGGAGGAACAGGACGTCGCCGGAGGTGCGCGACGGCCACATGCGGACGTCACCCTCTCCGGCCGGACGGTCCAGCCCCGTCCGCAGCAGCTCACGCCCGACCAGCCAGGAGATGCCCTCCTCGCCGGCCCCGCTCTCACCGAAGGTGATCCGGACCGCGAAGGGGTCGCTCACCTCGTAGCTGAGCTGCGCGGGCACCTCGGTCCAGGACTGCGGTCCCACGAGGTGGAGTGTGGTGGGGCAGGTGTACCCGGGTGTCGAGCGGCTGGTCATGTCCCCAACAACGACCTTCCCTGAGTGCGGTCACGCCGGAGTGCTCCCCGGGTGCGTCGGTCCCCTCTGTGCCCGCTCCCGAGCCACCTGAACCCCGGGGCTCTCCCCGGCGTGCCCTGCGCGTGTGACGATGGAGCGGTGAGCCGTCCGGCACGGCGGGCCGGGGGCGGACCCGGCGACGCTGACCTGCTCGTCCGCGTGCGCGCGGGGGACAGGGGTGCCTTCGAGGAACTCTGCGACCGCCTCGGTCGCCGGGCCCTCGCCCTGGCGCGCCGCGTCCTCGTCGACGACGCCGTCGCCGAGGAGGTGCTGCGGGAGGCGTTCCTCGCCGTGTGGCGTGACCCCGGCGCCTACGACCCCGCCTCGGGCAGCGTCCGGTCCTGGCTGATGGACCTCGTGCACCTGCGAGCGGTCGAGGCCGCGCGCAGCGGACCGGGGCGGCGGCGCCGCCCCGGCGAGGCGCCGCCCCTGCGGGCGTCGTCCGGCGAGGAGGGTGCTGCCGGTGGGGGAGGCCCCGACCCGGTCCGCGTGGCGCTGCGTGCCCTTCCCGACGCCGAGCGCGAGGCGCTCACGCTGGCCTACTACGGCGGGTACACCCAGCGTGAGGTCGCGGCCCTGACCGGCGCACCACTCGGCGAGGTCAAGAGCTGCGTGCTCGCGGCGGTGCGCCGGCTCCACGGCGAGCTCGGCGCCGGCCCGCTGGGCGGTGCGCTGGGCAGCCCTGCCGTCGCCGAGCGGCCGGGACGATGAGCGGCTCCGCCCCGCCGCGCGGCGAGGAGCACGGCGCCTTGGACGAACTGGCCGTCGGCTGGGCCCTGCACGCGCTCGAGCCGGAGGAGGAGACGCTGTTCGCGGCCCACCTCCCGGGGTGCTCGCGCTGCCGCGGCACGGTCGCGGAGACCGGCGAGGTCCTGGCCGCCCTGGCCGGGGCGCTGCCGGCCGCCGTCCCCTCCGACCGCCTGCGGGAGGCGCTCCGGGCGGCGGCCGGGGACACCATGCAGGTGCCCGGCCGGCCGGCGCCCGGAGCGGGCGTCCCCGACGGGGCGTCGCCGGGCGGGGCGTCGCCGGGCGGGGACACCGGCCGGCCGGGCCCCGAGACCGTCCCGACGGGGTTCCCCGAGCCGTTCGTGCCCGTCGCCGGTCGGCCCGCGGTGCCGCCGACCGCGTGGCGCCGGGTGCTGCCGAACGCGCTCGTCGCCACCGCGGTGGCGGCCATCCTGGCCCTCGGCACCTGGAACGTGGTGCTGAGCACGGCCCGGGACGAGGCCCGGGCGACCGTCGCCCGGCAGGCCGACGTGGTGAACGCACTGCTGACCCCCGGCCGGGCGACCGTCGTCCCCCTGTCCGGTGACGACGGCGCGCCCGTGGCCACGGTGGTGACCCGCAACGGTGAGGTGCAGGTGGTGAACCACGGGCTGCCGGTCAACGACCCGGGGGAGGTGACCTACGTCCTCTGGGGCACCAGTGACGGGGCGGCCGTGGCGCTGGGCACCTTCGACGTGGTCTCCCCACGGATGGACCTGCAGGCCGTAGGCTCCGCCGCGACCGGCCTCGACGAGCACGACGGCTACGGCATCAGCCTCGAGCCCGGTCGCCTGGCTCCGTCGGCACCGACGGACATCGTCGCGCGTGGTGAGGTGACCAACTGACCGGCCCGGAGACGGTGGCGCGCCCCGAGCGGGAGCGTCGGCACCACCAGACGACCGAGGAGTTGCGCACTCGCTTCGCCGAGGACGGCGTCCGCAGCCTGCGGGAGCGCGTGGCCGAGACGCGCTGGCGTCGCCGGCTGGCCGCCCGGCGCACCGTCGACACCACCTACCGGGTGGGCGTCGGCGTCGTCGGCGGCCTGATCGTCGCCGTGGGCCTGGCCACCATCCCGCTGCCGGGGCCGGGCTGGCTGACCGTCATCGCCGGCCTGTTCGTGCTGGCCAGCGAGTTCTTCTGGGCCGAGCGGCTGCTGGAGTTCACCAAGAAGCACGTCACGCGGTGGACCAACTGGCTCGGCCGGCAGCCGGTGTGGGTGCGCCTGGCGGTGGCGCTGGCCACCGCGGCGTTCGTCTACGGCGTCCTGGTCGTGACCCTGCACGTCATGGGCGTGCCGTGGTGGGTCCCGGGGTGGGTGCCACTGTGGCGCTGAGCGTCTGGCAGAATGGGGCGCACGGGCGATTGGCTCAGTGGTAGAGCGCTTCGTTCACACCGAAGAGGTCACTGGTTCGAACCCAGTATCGCCCACACCCGGCAGAGGCCCGGTCCGCGCACAGCGGGCCGGGCCTCTGCCGTTCCCGCGCCCCGGCAGCTCCCGAGGGGGACGATGGGGGAGATGTCCCCGCGCCGGCGCCCGCCCGAGGCCGACCCCGCCCCGCTGCGCTCCCCGGGACGGGCCGAGCGGCTGGCCGCCGTGCTCGAGCGTGACGGCGGCACGTGCACCTGGTGCGGCCGCGCCTTCGGGCCGCTGGTGGTCCCCACCACCGACCACGTCGTGCCCCGGGTCAAGGGCGGCCCGTCCTGGCTGGAGAACGAGGTGGCGGCCTGCCGCCGGTGCAACGCCGAGCGCGGGCACCGGACGCCGGTCGACTGGTTGCAGGAGTGCCGGCGGCGCGGCTGGCCGGCCGACGCCCCCCGCCTGGCCCGGGTGCTCACCGCGCTGGAGGTGGCCATCGCCCGCGAGGGCGGCCAGCGCCGGGCACGGCCCTACCTCGACGCCCAGTTGCGGCGTCTGCGCCGGCAGGAGCCGCAGGGGGCCGCCCCGGGACGTCGTACGGTCGCCTAGTGACCGCGACGGGCAGGGTCGAGCAACTGACGGTCTACCCGGTCAAGAGCCTGGGCGGCCGGGACGTCGCCGTGGCCCACGTCGGCCCCGGCGGCCTGGCCGGCGACCGCGCGTGGGTGGTCGTGGACGCCACCACGGGGGAGCGGGTGACGGTCAAGGGGACACCGGCCATGGCCGGCGTCGTCGCCACCGGGGACGCCGAGGCCGACACGACCGCCCTCACCGAGGTCCTCGGCCGGCCGGTGCGGCTGGACCGGGCGGCCGCGCCGCAGGTCGACGTCGCCGCGGTGCACCTGGTGAGCCGCGCCGCGATCGCCCGTGCCGCCGAGGGCGAGGTGCCCGAGGGCTGCTCGGCCGACGACCCCCGCGCCAACGTGCTCCTCGACCTCCCCGCGGGCGAGGACGAACGCCGCTGGGTCGGCCGGACCGTCCGCGTCGGCGAGGTGGAGCTCGTCGTCACCCGCACGCCCAAGCACTGCCTCGGGGTCTACGCCGACGTGCGCACGCCGGGCCGGGTGCGGGTGGGGGACGCGGTCGAGGTGCACGACCCCCGGCTGCCGGGCCCGTGAGCCGGGGGCGGGCCGCGCTGGGCCTGGTGCTCCTGCTGGCCGGCTGCGGCGCGCCGGGCGCCGGGGACGAGGCGCCCACCGCCACGGCGGCGGCTTCGTCCGCGGCCGAGAGCGTCACCCTGCTGGCCACCGGGGACGTCCTGGTCCACCAGGACGGCGCGCTGGTCGCCGGCGCGGCCACGGGCGACGGCGGGTACGACTTCACCGACGTCTTCGCGCCGGTGGCTCCGCTGATCGCTGCCGCGGACCTCGCCCTCTGCCACCTGGAGACGCCGGTCGCCCCCGAGGCCGGCCCGTTCCGCGGGTACCCGGGCTTCGCCGTCCAGCCGCAGGTGGTCGACGCGCTCGCCGACGCCGGGTACGACCTGTGCACGACGGCGTCGAACCACTCGCTGGACGACGGCGTCGACGGCCTGGACCGCACCCTGGACGTGCTCGACGCGGCCGGCATCGCCTCCGCCGGCACGTACCGCTCGGCGGCGGAGAGCACGACGCCGGTGGTGGTCGACGCCGCCGGGGTGCGGGTGGCGTCGGTGGCCGCGACGTCGGGGCTCAACGGGGTGCCGCTGCCGGCCGGGCGACCGTGGGCCGTCGACGTCGCGGACGTCCCTGACGTCGACGGCGTGCTGGCCGCCGCCGCCCGGGCCCGCGCCGCCGGTGCCGAGATCGTCGTCGCGAGCCTGCACTGCTGCCGCGAGTACGAGCACGAGCCGACCGCGGCGCAGGAGGAGGCGGTGCGCACCCTCCTGGCCTCGCCGGACGTCGACCTGGTGCTCGGCCACCACGCGCACGTGGTCCAGCCGTTCGAGCGGATCGACGGGGAGTGGGCCGCCTACGGCCTGGGCAACCACCTGGCCGAGCACGCCACCCGCGGTTTCCCCACGGAGGACTCGGTCGCGGCCCGGTTCACCTTCACCCGCGGCGCCGACGGCCGCTTCGCCGTCAGCCGGGCCGAGGCGGTGCCGCTGCGCATCGACCGCCGTCCGGACCGGGTGCAGGTCGCGCCGGCCGACCCGGCCACGGCCGCTCGCGTCGCCGAGGTCCTGGACCGGCGTGGCGCGGTCGCCGCCGGCCTGGCGATCGTCCCGGGGTGACCTGCGCCGCGCACTAGGCTCGGAGGGGCTGGCGCATACGTTGTGTCCAGCAGCGCCCGGGCCACCGGGCGCGACCGCCGTCGATCCTCTGGAGCGCTCTCGTGTCGACCCCGCCCTCGCCCACCGCCGTCGGTCCCGTCCGGGTGCCGGCCGGGACGACGGCCCAGGACGCGCTCAAGGACGCCGGGGTACCCCTCAAGGGCCCCGACGGCGCGGTCGTCGTCCGCGACGTGACCACCGGCGACCTCAGGGACCTCGCGTGGGTGCCCGACGCCGACGCCGAGGTGGAGCCGGTGCCGGCCGCCAGCCCCGACGGGCGTGCGGTGATCCGGCACTCGACCGCGCACGTGCTCGCCCAGGCGGTGCAGGACCTCTTCCCGGGCACCCGGCTGGGCATCGGCCCGCCGGTGGAGAACGGCTTCTACTACGACTTCGACCCGGAGCGGCCCTTCACCCCCGAGGACCTCAAGGCCCTCGAGAAGCGGATGCAGGAGATCGTCCGCGCCGCCCAGCGGTTCGCCCGCCGGGAGATCAGCGACGGCGACGCTCGGTCCGAGCTGGCGCACGAGCCGTACAAGCTCGAGCTGATCGGGCTCAAGGGTGGTGCCGGGGAGGCGGCCGAGGGGGCCGACGTGGAGGTCGGCGGCGCCCAGCTGACCATGTACGACAACCTCGACGCCCGCACCGGTGACCGGGTCTGGACCGACCTGTGCCGCGGCCCGCACGTGCCGCGGACGTCGAACATCCCGGCGTTCAGCCTCACCCGGTCGGCCGCCGCGTACTGGCGGGGGAGCGAGAAGAACCCGCAGCTGCAGCGCGTCTACGGCACCGCCTGGGAGAGCAAGGAGGCGCACAAGGCCCACCTGGAGCACCTGGCCGAGGCCGAGCGCCGCGACCACCGGCGCCTCGGCGTCGAGCTGGACCTCTTCAGCTTCCCCGACGAGATCGGCTCCGGGCTGGCGGTGTTCCACCCGAAGGGCGGCGTCGTCAAGCGGGAGATGGAGGACTACGTCCGGCAGCGGCACATCGAGGAGGGCTTCGACTACGTCGGGACGCCGCACATCAGCAAGCGCGGCCTGTTCGAGACCTCCGGGCACCTGCCGTACTACGAGGAGACCATGTTCCCGGGCATGGAGCTGGAGAACAGCGAGTACTTCCTCAAGGCCATGAACTGCCCGATGCACAACCTGATCTTCCGGTCGCGCGGGCGGTCCTACCGCGAGCTGCCGCTGCGGTTCTTCGAGTTCGGATCGGTGTACCGGTTCGAGAAGTCCGGCGTCGTCCACGGCCTGACCCGCGTGCGCGGGCTGACCCAGGACGACTCGCACAGCTACGTCACCCCCGAGCAGGCGCCGGGTGAGATCCGGCACCTGCTGGCGTTCGTGCTCGGCCTGCTGCGCGACTTCGGCCTCGACGACTACCACCTGGAGCTGTCCACCCGCGACGACTCGCCCAAGTTCATCGGGTCCGACGAGGAGTGGGCGGCCGCCACCGAGGTGCTGCGGGAGGCGGCGGAGGAGACCGGCCTGGAGCTCGTCCCCGACCCGGGCGGCGCGGCCTACTACGGGCCGAAGATCTCCGTGCAGGCCCGCGACGCGATCGGCCGCACCTGGCAGATGTCGACCATCCAGTACGACTTCAACCAGCCGGCCCGGTTCGGCCTGGAGTACAGCGCCGCCGACGGCACCCGGCAGCAGCCGGTCATGATCCACTCGGCGAAGTTCGGGTCCATCGAGCGGTTCTTCGGCGTCCTCACCGAGCACTACGCCGGCGCGTTCCCGGCGTGGCTCGCGCCGGTGCAGGTGGTCGGCATCCCGGTCACCGACGAGCAGGTGCCCTACCTGACCGACGTCGCGCTGCGGCTGCGCGCCCGGGGGATCCGGGTGGAGGTCGACGACTCCGACGACCGCATGCAGAAGAAGATCCGCACCGCCAGCAAGCAGAAGGTGCCGTTCGTGCTCATCGCCGGGTCCACCGACGCGGAGGCGGGCGCGGTCTCCTTCCGCTTCCGTGACGGCAGCCAGCACAACGGCGTGCCGGTCGGGCAGGCCGTCGACGCGATCACCCAGTGGGTGGCGGGCCGGGCCAACGTCGACCCGACCGCCGAGGCCCTGGTGACCGACCGCGTGGTGGCCGGATGAGCACCGGCGCGGAGGAGGTCTTCCGGGTCGCCGTCCCGAGTGACGACGGCGGCCCGGCCACGGTCTTCGAGCACCTGTGGACGCCGTACCGGATGGCCTACATCCGGGGAGAGGGCAAGCCGACGGGCGCCCACGACTGCCCGTTCTGCCTCATCCCGCAGATGGACGACGAGGAGGGGCTCGTCGTCGCCCGCGGCGAGCGGGTCTTCGCGGTGCTCAACCTGTACCCGTACAACGCCGGCCACCTGATGCTGGTGCCCTACCGGCACGTGCCCGACTACACCGACCTCACGCCGGAGGAGGTGGCGGAGCTCGGCTGGTTCACCCAGACGGCGATGCGCGTGGTGCGCGCGGTCTCCGGCGCACACGGGTTCAACATCGGCATGAACCAGGGGTCGGTCGCCGGTGCGGGGATCGCCGACCACCTGCACCAGCACGCCGTCCCGCGCTGGGGCGGGGACACCAACTTCATGCCGGTCATCGGGCTCACGCGGGTGCTCCCGCAGGTGCTCCGGGAGACCCGCGCGCTGCTGGCGCAGCACTGGCCCGCCGACGGCGCGCCCGTCCCGGCCCAGGGGAACTGAGTGCTCGGCGTCAACGCCCGCGCCGCCGTCGGCCGGTTCTGGGCGCCGGTGGCCAACCGGCTGCTCCGCCTCGGCGTCACTGCGGACGTGGTGACGCTGACCGGGACCCTCGGAGCCGTCGCCGGAGCGGCCGGGCTGATCGCCACCGGCCACCTGTTCTGGGGCGCGTTCACCGTCACGATCTTCGTGCTGCTGGACATGCTCGACGGCGCGCTGGCCCGCGCCCGCGGTGGGGGCTCGCTGTTCGGGGCGGTGCTGGACTCCACCGGGGACCGCGCCGCCGACGCGGCCATCTTCGGTGCGCTGGTGTGGTGGTACTCCGGGGAGGGCGACAACCGGCTGCTGGTGCTGCTGGCGCTGCTCTGCCTGGTGCTCGGCGTGCTCACCTCCTACATCAAGGCCCGGGCCGAGGGGGTCGGGCTGTCCTGCGACGTCGGGATCGTCGAGCGCACGGAGCGGCTGATCCTCGTGCTGGTCGGCACCGGCTTCACCGGCCTGGGCATCCCGTACGCCCTGCACGTCACGCTCTGGGTGCTCCTGGTCGGCAGCGCCGTCACGGTCGGGCAGCGGTTCGTCGCCGTCCGCCGGGCCGGCCGCGGGCGGCCGCTGCCCTCTGTGTCGCCGCCCTCTGTGCCGCCGTCCTCCGCGCCGCCGTCCGGGACGACGGCGCCGTGACCGACGCGTCCCCGGCGGGGACCGGGGCCGCGACCCCGCCCGCGCTGTCGGTGGTGCCCGCCCGGCCCGGCCTGCGGGCCCGGGCCGGCGCGCGGGTCACCGACCTCGGTTTCGCGGCCGGGTGGGGGGCGGTGAAGCTGCTGCCGGAGCCGGTGGCGCGCGGGGCCTTCGACGCCGCGGGCCGGTGGGCCGCCGGCCGGCAGGGCCGAGGCGTCCGTCAGCTGCGGGCCAACCTGCGGGTGGCCACCGACGGGCGGCTGACCGATGCGGAGCTGGACGCGCTGACCACCCGCGCGGTGCGCTCCTACGCCCGGTACTGGCAGGAGGCGTTCCGCCTCCCGCGGTTGTCCACCGAACGCGTGGTGGCCCGGACCGAGGTGATCGGCCGGGAGCACCTGGACCGGGCCCGCAGCCGTGGCGCCGGCCTGGTGATGGTCCTGCCGCACAGCGGCAACTGGGACGCCGCCGGGGTGTGGTTCACCGACTACCTCGACGGCCCGTTCATGACCGTCGCGGAGCGGCTGCGCCCGGAGTCGCTCTACCGCCGGTTCGTGGACTACCGGGAGTCCCTGGGCATGCGGGTGGTACCGCTGACCGGCGGCCCGCGCCCGAGCACCGAGGTGCTGCGGGAGTGGCTGTCCGACGGCGGCGTGACCTGCCTGCTCGTCGACCGGAACCTCGGCGCGGGCGGCGTCCCGGTGTCGTTGTTCGGCCGACAGGCGACCTTCCCTGGCGGCGCGGCGCTGCTGGCCGAGCGGACCGGTGCCCCGCTGGTGCCGACCGTCTGCCAGTTCACCCCGCGCGGGTGGCGGCTGGTCTTCTCCCCGGAGGTGCCGGTCGCCGGCCCCGGGCGGCTGCGCGACCGGGTCGCCGCCGCCATGCAGGGGGTCGCCGACGCCTTCGCCGAGGGCATCGCCTCGCAGCCCGAGGACTGGCACGTGCCCGGGCGCATCTGGCCCGACGTGCCCCCCGACGGCGTCCCAGTGCCCGACGGCGTCCCGGCCGGTCCGGACGGCGCCCCGGCGGGCGGGCCGGGTGGGACCGGGCGGGAGCTCCGCTGATGCGGATCGGGCTGGTCTGCCCCTACCAGTGGGACGTCCCCGGCGGCGTCCAGTACCACGTGCGCGACCTCGCCGAGACGCTGCGCGGGATGGGCCACCACGTCGAGGTCCTCACCCCGGCCGAGCGCGAGGAGTCCCTCCCGGCCGAGCACGTCACCTGGGCCGGGCGCACGGTGCCGGTCCCCTACAACGGCTCGATGGCCAGCGTCCAGTTCGGGCCGGTCTCCGCCGCCCGGGTGCGCCGCTGGCTGCGCGAGGGCCACTTCGACGTCGTGCACGTGCACGACCCGGCGCCGCCGTCGATCGGGCTGCTGGTCTGCATGATCGCCAAGGGCCCGATCGTGGCGACGTTCCACATCGCGACCATCCGCTCCAAGTTCCTGGCCGCCTTCGGACCGGTGATCCGGCCGTGGCTGGAGCGGATCAGCGGCCGCATCGCCGTCTCCGACTTCGCCCGCCGGGTGCAGGTGGAACACCTGGGCGGTGACGCCGTGATCATCCCCAACGGCGTGCACGTGGGCGCCTTCGCGAACGGGGCCGCCCTGCCCGGGCGCACCCGCGGGGTCGACGGGCCCACCATCGGCTTCCTCGGCCGCTACGACGAGCCCCGCAAGGGCCTACCGGTGCTGCTGGAGGCGATGCGCACCGTCGTCCGGCGGCACCCCGGAGCCCAGTTGCTCATCGCCGGCCGGGGAGACCCCGACGACGTGCGCGAGCTGCTCGGCGAGGACCTGCGCCCGCACGTGTCCCTCCTCGGCGTGCTCACCGAGGAGGAGAAGGGTGCCTTCCTGCGGTCGGTCGACGTGTACTGCGCGCCGAACCTGCTGGGGGAGTCCTTCGGCATCATCCTCATCGAGGCCATGGCCGCCGGGGCGCCGATCGTGGCCAGCGACCTCGACGCCTTCGCCGCGGTGCTCGAGGACGGCGCGGCCGGTGTGCTCGTGCGGCGCGGCGACGCCCGGGAGCTGGCCACCGCGCTGTCGGACCTCCTGGCCGACCCGGTGCGCCGGGCCCGACTGTCGGCCGCCGGGTCCCGGGCGGCCGCGGGCTACGACTGGTCCGTGGTCGCGCGGCGGATCCTCGCCGTCTACGAGACGGTCGTCGCTCCGGGCGCGGGCGCCGTGACCGCCCGGGAGGACGACGACGAGCTGGGCGGGCTGCCCGAGGAGAGTGACGAGGACTCCGGCGACGCCCCGCTGCGGTCGGCCCTGCGCCGGTGGGTCCAGCGATAGCCTTCCCCGTCGTGACCCCCGACGTCTGGCTGCTGTACGCGGTCGCGGCGGTCGTCGCGTTCCTCGCGCTCTGGGCTGGCTGGACCCTGACCCGGCTGCGCCGCCTGGAGGTGCGCGCCGCGCGTGCCTGGACCGTCCTCGACACCCAGCTGCAGCGGCGGGCGGCGCTCGCCGCCGAACTCGCCCGCGAGCACGCCGACGCGGTGGGGGAGGCGCGTGCCGCCCGGCTGGCGACGGCCGCCCGGGATGCCCGCGCGGTCCCGGCCGGGGACCGCGAGCTGGCGGAGAACGCCCTGGGACGTGAGCTGCGGGACCTGCCGCCCGGCCTGCCCGTCGCGCTGCTGGCCGACCTCGACGGCACCGCCACCCGCATCGGGCTGGCCCGCCGCTTCTACAACGACGCGGTGCGCGACACCCACCTGCTGCGCACCCGCCGACTGACCGGGCTCCTGCGCCTGCACGCCTCCCGCCCGCTGCCGCGCTTCTTCGACATCGAGGACGACCTGCGCGAGGCGAGCAGCGCGACCGGTGCCGGGCGTGCGCGTCCCTGAGGGCCCGTAGCATCTCTGATGCCCACCTCCCGCCGACCCGAGGCAGCAACCCGTGGCAGAGCACAGCGCGACCGACCCCCAGACCCCCGGCACCCCGGCCGCCACCGGCACCGGCACCGAGGGCGTCAAGCGCGGCATGGCCGAGCAGCTCAAGGGCGGCGTGATCATGGACGTCGTGACCCCCGAGCAGGCGAAGATCGCCGAGGACGCCGGGGCGGTCGCCGTCATGGCGCTCGAGCGGGTGCCGGCCGACATCCGCGCCCAGGGCGGGATCGCGCGGATGAGCGACCCGGACATGGTGCAGGGGATCATCGACGCGGTCTCCATCCCGGTGATGGCCAAGGCGCGGATCGGGCACTTCGTCGAGGCGCAGGTGCTGCAGAGCCTCGGGGTCGACTACATCGACGAGTCCGAGGTGCTCACCCCGGCCGACGAGGCCCACCACATCGCCAAGAGCGAGTTCACCGTGCCGTTCGTCTGCGGGGCCACCGAGCTCGGCGAGGCGCTGCGCCGGATCGCCGAGGGCGCGGCGATGATCCGCTCCAAGGGCGAGGCCGGCACCGGCAACGTCGTCGAGGCGGTCCGGCACATGCGGGCCATCCGGGCCGGCATCCGCCGGCTGGGCACCCTCGACGAGACCGAGCTGTTCGTCGCCGCCAAGGAGCTGCGCGCCCCGTACCCCCTCGTCGCCGAGGTCGCCCGGCTGGGCAAGCTGCCGGTCGTGCTGTTCACCGCCGGCGGCATCGCCACCCCCGCGGACGCCGCGATGATGATGCAGCTGGGCGCCGAGGGCGTGTTCGTCGGCTCGGGCATCTTCAAGTCCGGCAACCCGGCGCAGCGGGCCGCGGCCATCGTGCAGGCGACGACCTTCTTCGACGACCCCGCCGTCATCGCCAAGGTCTCCCGCGGGCTGGGCGAGGCCATGGTCGGCATCAACGTCGCCACGCTGCCCGACGGCGAGCGGTACGCCACCCGCGGCTGGTGAGGCCGGCCCCGGACCTGCTCCGGGGCCCTACCCTCGCGCCGTGGCACTCCGGTACGAGCGCGTCGCCGACCGTCCCGGTCGGGCGCGCCCGCTCCCGGCCGCCTCCGGGCGCATCGCCGGGCTGGACGTCGCCCGCGGGCTCGCCGTCCTGGGGATGTTCGGCGCCCACCTGGGCGCCACCGGCGACCTGAGCTGGTCGCCGTCGAGCTGGGCCTCGCTCGTGGAGGGTCGTTCCTCGGTCCTGTTCGCCACGCTCGCCGGGGTGTCGATCGCGCTGCTCTCCGGCGGTGCGACCCCGGCGTCCGGCCGGGAGCTCGGCCGCGCCCGGACCCGCGTGCTCGTGCGGGCGGCGTGGGTGTTCGCCATCGGTGGGGTCCTCGAGGTGCTCGGCACCTTCGTCGCGATCATCCTGGGCGTCTACGCGGTGCTGTTCGTCCTGGCGCTGCCGTTCCTGCGGTGGGCGCGCCGGTGGCTGCTGCTCCTGGCCGGCGCGATCGCGGTGGCCGGACCGTTCCTCGTGCTGGAGCTCGGTCAGTGGGTCACGGCCCAGGACCGGTCCCGGTCGGCGTTCGCCGCCCTCACCGTCACCGGGCGCTACCCGGCGCTGATCTGGTGGACGTTCGTGCTCGTCGGCCTCGCGGTCGGCCGCAGCGACCTGCGCTCGGCCCGGGTACGGCTCACCCTGGTGGCCGGCGGGGCGCTCGCGGCCGTGATCGGCTACGGCGGCGGGTGGCTGAGCACCGCCCGGGTGGAGCCCGGCCGCCGCCTCGCCGGGATGGAGCAGGGCTTCGGGCAGAGCGGCAGGTGGGACGCCGCCTGGTTCGCCGGTGCCGAGCCGCACACCGGGACGCCGTTCGAGCTGGTCGGCTCCGCCGGGGTCGCCGTCGCCGTCATCGGCGTCTGCCTCGTCCTCGCCGACCTCCTCCCGCGGCTCACCTGGCCGCTCGGCGCGGTGGGCGCGATGGCGCTGTCGGTCTACACCGCACAGATCGCCGCCATCTGGCTGCTGGACCTGCCGTTGCAGCCCGGCTGGGACGTGTGGGTGCGGTTCACCGCCTCCACGCTGGTGCTCGCGACGGCCTGGCGGCTGCGCATGGGGCGGGGCCCGCTGGAGCGGCTGCTGACCTGGAGCTCGACCCGGGCAGCCGGGCCGTAGTCTGGTCCGCCGTGCCCGAGGCCCGCGTTCCCGTCATCGGCGTCCTGGCCCTGCAGGGTGACGTCCGTGAGCACCTGGCCGCCGCACGCGCGCTGGGCGCGACCGCGCTGACCGTGCGCCGTCCGCAGGAGCTGGCCGGCGTCGACGGCGTGGTGCTGCCCGGCGGCGAGTCGACGACGATCGGCAAGCTGGCCGCCCGCTCCGGGGTCCTGGAGCCGCTGCGGGCCGCGATCGCCGGCGGGCTGCCGGCCTACGGCTCCTGTGCCGGGATGATCCTGCTCGCCGACCGGCTGCTGGGCGCCCCGCCGGACCAGGTGACCGTCGGCGGGCTGGACGTGACCGTCCGGCGCAACGCCTTCGGCCGGCAGGTGGACTCCTTCGAGTCGGAGGTCGCCCTCGAGGGCCTGCCCGGCGGGCCGGTGCACGCGGTCTTCATCCGGGCGCCGTGGGTCGAGCAGGCCGGCCCGGGGGTGCAGGTGCTCGGGCGGGTCGTGGGTGGGGAGGCCGACGGTAGGATCGTCGCCGTCCGCCAGGGCAACCTGGTGGCCACCAGCTTCCACCCCGAGCTGACCGGGGACCGCCGGGTGCACGCGCTGTTCGTCGACATCGTCCGCCGTCACCTGGACCAGAAGGCCGGCGTCTCCGCCGGGTACGAGAGGGGTACCGAGCCGTGAGCGGCCATTCCAAGTGGGCGACGACGAAGCACAAGAAGGCGGGCATCGACGCCAAGCGCGGCAAGCTGTTCGCCAAGCTGATCAAGAACATCGAGGTGGCCGCCCGCACCGGCGGCGGCGACCCCTCGGGCAACCCGACGCTCTACGACGCCATCCAGAAGGCGAAGAAGAGCTCGGTGCCCAACGACAACATCGACCGTGCGGTCAAGCGCGGCGCGGGCCTCGAGGCCGGCGGGGTCGACTACCAGGGCATCACCTACGAGGGCTACGCCGCCGGCGGTGTCGCCGTGCTCGTCGAGTGCCTCACCGACAACAAGAACCGGTCGGCGATGGAGGTGCGCACCGCCATGACCCGCAACGGCGGCTCGATGGCGGACCCGGGCTCGGTCGCGTACCTCTTCTCCCGCAAGGGCGTCGTGGTCGTGCCGAAGACCGACACCGCGGACGAGGACACCGTGCTCATGGCCGTGCTGGACGCCGGCGCCGAGGAGGTCCGGGACCAGGGCGACTCGTTCGAGGTCGTCAGCGAGCCGGGTGACCTCGTCGCCGTCCGCACGGCACTGCAGGACGCCGGCATCGACTACGACTCCGCCGAGGCCGGGTTCGTGCCCAGCGTGACGGTGGAACTCGACGAGGAGGCGGCGGGCAAGGTGTTCCGCCTCATCGACGCCCTCGAGGACTGCGACGACGTGCAGAACGTGTACGCGAACTACGACGTGTCCGACGAGATCCTCGAGAAGGTCGGCTGACGCTCGCGGGAGCGGCGCGCGAGCGCCGGTGAGGGAGGAGCGGACCGGGAGCGGGAGCCGACGGATGAGCGGGGTCGGCTGACGCCTCGTCGGTCGCTCCGACCCCGGCCGTGCGCGCCCTGCCTCGCGGGTGTGCCGCCGTGCTGGCCCCCGCCGTG
Organism: Geodermatophilus sabuli; assembly: GCF_900215145.1. Classification (GTDB taxonomy): domain Bacteria; phylum Actinomycetota; class Actinomycetes; order Mycobacteriales; family Geodermatophilaceae; genus Geodermatophilus; species Geodermatophilus sabuli. The sequence continues at coordinate 1,014,938 of NZ_OBDO01000001.1, forward strand.
CCGCCTGCCTGGCCTGCGCCCCTGCGCGGCCCGGTCCCGGGTTCGCGCGGGCGGCGGACCCCCTCGCGAGCTCGGGCGGGCCCGGGACCGGGCGACGGCGTGTTGCGTCCGGGCCCCCGGATCGGGGACCGTTACCGTGGCGATCGAACACCAGTTCGGCGGCGGTGGGAGGATCTGACCATGCGGGTGCTCGGCATCGACCCGGGCCTCACCCGGTGCGGGTGGGGTGTGGTCGACGGGCGCCCCGGTGCGCGGCCGGTCGCGGTGGGCGTGGGCGTCGTCCGCACCGCCGCGGAGCTGGACCTGGAACTGCGGCTCCTCGAGCTGCACACGGCGGTGACGGCGCTGCTGCGGGAGCACCGGCCCGACGTCGTGGCCATCGAGCGGGTGTTCACGCAGAGCAACAAGGGCACCGCGACGGGTACCGCGCAGGCGGCCGGGGTGGCGGCGCTGGCCGCGGCGCAGGCCGACCGGCCGGTCGCCTGGCACACCCCCAGCGAGGTCAAGGCCGCGATCTCCGGCAGCGGCCGCGCCGACAAGGAACAGGTGACCCTGATGGTCACCCGCGTGCTGGGCCTGGCGTCGGCGCCCAAGCCCGCCGACGCCGCCGACGCGCTGGCCCTGGCGGTGTGCCACGTCTGGCGCGGGCCGGCCCAGCAGCGGCTGCGGGTGGCGGCCCTGGCCGGGGGCATCGGCGCCCCGGTCCGCTCCACGACCCTGCCCCGGTGGACGGGGGTGTCGAGATGACCGGCCGGTGGCGCGGCAGGCGGCCGGGGACGACGAGAGGAACGCAGTGATCGCGAGTGTGAGCGGCCGGGTCGCGGCGGTCTCGCCCGACGGCGCCGTGGTCGAGGTCGGCGGCATCGGCCTGGCGGTGCAGTGCACGCCGGGCACGATCGCCCGACTGCAGGTGGGGGAGGGCGCCCGGCTGTCGACCAGCCTGGTAGTCCGTGAGGACTCCCTGACCCTCTACGGCTTCGCCGACGACGACGAGCGCCAGCTGTTCGAGCTGCTGCAGACCGCCAACGGCGTGGGGCCACGGCTGGCGCAGGCGGTGCTGGCGATCCACCCGCCGCGCGAGGTGCGCCGGGCGGTCTCCATGGCCGACGTCAAGGCGCTCATGCAGGTGCCCGGCATCGGGAAGAAGGGCGCCGAGCGGCTGATCCTCGAGCTGCGCGACCGGCTGGGCACGACCACGACCGACACCCAGCTGGACGGGGCGGCCACCGGTGGCCTGCCGTCGGTCACCCCCGTCGCGCCGTGGCGTGACCAGCTCTCCTCGGCCCTCGTCGGGCTGGGCTGGACGAGCAAGGAGGCCGACGGCGCCGTCGCCGAGCTGGCGCCGTTCGCCGACGAGCAGATCGTGGCCACCGGGTCGGTGGAGGTCGCCGTCCTGCTGCGCCAGGCGCTGCGGATGCTGGGCCGGCCATGAGTTCGCCCTTCGACCGGTCGCTGTCCGCAGCCGAGGCGGGAGCCGGCCGGTACGACCCGGTCACGGCCGACGCCGGCGACGAGGAACGGGTCGTCGAGTCCGCGCTGCGGCCGCACTCCCTGGCCGACTTCATCGGCCAGCCCAAGGTGGCCCGCCAGCTCGACCTCGTCCTGGAGGGGGCGAAGCGGCGCGGCCGGCCGCCGGACCACGTGCTGCTGTCCGGGCCGCCCGGGCTGGGCAAGACCAGCCTCGCGCTGATCATCGGCTCGGAGCTCGGGACGTCGGTGAAGATCACCAGTGGGCCGGCGATCGAGCGCTCCGGCGACCTGGCGGCGATGCTGTCCAACCTCGGGCACGGTGACGTGCTGTTCATCGACGAGATCCACCGGATCGCCCGGCCTGCCGAGGAACTGCTCTACATGGCGATGGAGGACTTCCGGGTCGACGTCGTCGTGGGCAAGGGCCCCGGCGCGACCGCCATCCCGCTGGAGATCAACCCGTTCACCCTGGTCGGGGCGACGACCCGGGCCGGCCTGCTCACCGGCCCGCTCCGGGACCGCTTCGGGTTCGTCGGCCAGATGGAGTTCTACGAGCCCGCCGAGTTGCAGCAGGTGCTCGCCCGCAGCGCCAGCCTGCTCGGCGTCGAGCTCACCGGGGCCGGCTCGGCGGAGATCGCCGGCCGCTCCCGCGGGACGCCGCGGATCGCCAACCGGCTGTTGCGCCGGGTGCGCGACTACGCCGAGGTCCGCGCCGACGGCCGGGTGACCCGCGAGGTCGCCGAGGCCGCGCTCGCGCTCTACGACGTGGACCACCTCGGCCTGGACCGGCTGGACCGCGCCGTCCTCGAGGCGCTCGTCATGCGCTTCGGCGGTGGCCCGGTCGGCGTCGCCACGCTGGCCGTCGCCGTGGGGGAGGAGCCGCACACCGTCGAGGAGGTGTGTGAGCCGTTCCTCGTCCGCGCCGGCCTGCTCGCCCGCACGCCGCGCGGGCGGGTGGCCACCGAGGCCGCCTGGCTGCACCTCGGGCAGCAGGTGCCGCGGGGCGGAGTGCCGCTCGGGCGGGTCACAGCTGACCCACAGGCCCCGCAAGCGTCGTCAGAGACGCTCTTCGACGCCTAGACTGCGGGGCGCTGGCGCGCAACCCGTCCGGCCGCGGCCGCGCGCGTCTCGCCGGTCGCCGCGCCCGGAGGTCTGCGTGCCCCGCAGCCGACGCACCCGAGCGGTCCCGTCCCGGATCGCACCCACCGCGCCAGCATCGCGCGGTAGAGAGGCACATCAGTCGTGGAGCAGTACTTCCCGCTCGTCCTCCTGGCCCTGGCCTTCGTCCTGCTCATCGTCCTGCCGGCCCGGCAGCGCAAGCGGGCCCAGGCCCAGGCCCAGGCGATGCAGGAGTCGCTGACCCCGGGCACCCCGGTGATGACCACCGCCGGGCTGCACGGCACGGTCGTCGGCCTCGGCGACGCCACCGTGGACCTGGAGATCGCCCCCGGCGTCGTGGTCACCTTCGCCCGGCAGGCGGTCCTCGAGGTCCGCAAGCCCGCCGTCCCGGGCCCGGCCACCGCCGACGGGCCGGCCTTCCCCGGCGACGACCCCACCGGCCCGGCCGACGGCGGCCCGGCCGACCGCGCCCACTAGGCCGGAGAGACCCGTGGCCCAACGCCAGCTCCCGGCGCGCCGGTACTTCGGCGCCTTCCTGCTGATCGTGGCCGTCCTCTACGGCCTGGTCTTCTTCACCGGCGACACCCGCACCCCCCAGCTCGGGCTGGACCTCCGCGGCGGGACGACGGTCACGCTGACCGCCCGCACCCCGGACGGCCAGGCGCCGGACCCCGAGGACCTCGAGCTGGCCCGCCAGATCGTCGAGCAGCGCGTCAACGGCCTCGGTGTCTCCGAGGCCGAGGTCGTGACCGAGGGCGACGCGAACATCGTCATCTCCGTCCCCGGTGACGACGGTGACCAGGCCCGCGAGCTGGGGCAGACCGCCCAGCTGCGCTTCCGCCCGGTCCTGGCCGGCCCGGAGGCGGTGGTCCCCGCCGAGGACGCCGACGCCGCCGAGCCCACGGACACGGCGGTGCCGACCGACGCCGCCGAGCCCACCGACGCGGCCGCGCCGACCGACGCCGCGGCGCCGACCGATGCGCAGCCGACCGACGCCGCCCCGGGCGACGCCGTCGAGGACCCCGCGCTCGACCCCAACGCGCCCCCCGTCACGCAGGAGCAGGCCCAGGCGCAGTACGCGACACTCACCTGTGAGACGGAGGGCTCCGGCGCCGTCGACCGGTCCGAGGACTTCGTCGCCGCCTGCTCGGAGGACGGCACCACCAAGTACCTCCTGGGCCCGGCCATCCTCGAGGGCACCGACATCGTCGACGCCAGCGCGGGCACCCAGTCGACCACCGGCGAGTGGGTCGTCCTGCTCGACTTCAACTCGACCGGCCAGGAGACCTGGGCGACCTACACCGCGGCCAACGTCGGCAAGAACGTCGCCTTCACCCTCGACGGCCGGGTGGTCTCCGCCCCGACGATCCAGGGCGCCATCAACGGCCAGACGACGATCACCGGTCAGTTCGACCAGGCCGGCGCCGAGCAGCTGGCCAACCAGCTGCGCTACGGCGCGCTGCCGCTCACGTTCACCCAGGCCACCGCGCAGTCCATCTCCACCGAACTGGGTGCCGAGCAGCTGCGGGCCGGCCTCATCGCCGGGGCGATCGGCATCGCACTGGTCTTCGTGTACGCGCTGGCCTACTACCGGCTGCTGGGCCTGGTCATGATCGCCAGCCTGATCCTGTCCGCGGTGGTCGTGTATGGCGTGCTGGTCCTGCTGGGCCGGCAGATCGGCTTCACGCTGAGCCTCGCGGGCATCGCCGGGTTCATCGTGTCGATCGGCATCACGGCGGACTCGTTCGTCGTCTACTTCGAACGCCTCAAGGACGAGATCCGGGAGGGCCGCACCCTGCGGTCCGCGGTGCCCCGCGCCTGGGTGCGGGCGCGGCGGACCATCCTGTCGGCCGACGCGGTCAGCTTCCTGGCCGCGGCGATCCTCTACGTCCTGGCGATCGGCGACGTGAAGGGCTTCGCGTTCACCCTGGGCATGTCCACGGTGCTCGACCTCGTCGTCGTCTTCCTCTTCACCCATCCGCTGATGGCGGTGCTGGCCCGCTTCAAGAGCTTCGGCAGCAGCCGCTTCTCCGGCCTCGGCAGCAGCCTCGACCGTCCCGGGCGGCCCGCCGGCCGGCGACCCGCCCGCGACCGGCAGCTGGTGGGCGCCACCAGCGGGGCGGGCAGCACCGCGCAGGACAGGAGCGACTCATGACCGGCCCCGACCACCGTCCGGGGGACGACGAGCTGCCGGTGGGCACCGACGCCGACGAGGCGCAGGACACCTCCCGCGTGGCGACCGACGCCGCCGCGGCCGCCGACGACTCCGCCCTCGACGACGCCGGCCTGCCCCACGAGGGCGAGCGCGGCACCCGCCGTCCCGCGCGGCGGGCGTCCCTGGCGCACCGGCTCTACAACGGTGAGGCCGGCCTCGACGTCGTCGGCCGCAGCCGGCTGATCTACAAGGTCACCGCCGTCGTGTTCCTGCTGTGCCTGCTGGCGATGGTCTTCCGGGGCTTCAACTTCGGCATCGACTTCGCCGGGGGCAACAGCTTCCGGCTGCCCGGCACCGAGCAGCAGCTGAGTGAGGTCCGCGAGGCCGCCGAGGACGCCGGCGCCGACGTCGCCAGCGCCCAGGTGGTCGGTGGCAACACGGTGCTGCTGCGTACCGGGGCGCTGGACAACGACGGGGAGCGGGCCGTCGTGGAGGCGGTCGCCGACGCCGCCGGGATCGAACCGGGCCAGGTGAGCCCGGAGTCGGTCAGCGCCGAGTGGGGCAGGGACATCACCGACCAGGCCGTGTTCGCCCTGGTGGTCTTCCTCGTGGCCGTCACGCTGTTCCTCGCCGTGCGGTTCCAGCTGAAGATGGCGATCGGGGCCATGGCAGCCCTGGTCCACGACATCGTGGTGACCGCGGGCGTCTACGCGCTGATCGGCTTCGAGGTCACCCCGTCGACGGTGATCGGCTTCCTGACCATCCTGGGGTTCTCCCTCTACGACACCGTCGTCGTGTTCGACAAGGTGGACGAGAACACCAAGGACGTCGTCCGCAGCGCGCGGATGACGTGGGGTGAGGCGGCCAACCTCGCGGTCAACCAGACCCTCATGCGGTCGATCAACACCTCGGTGATCGCGCTGCTGCCGGTCGCCGGCCTGCTGTTCGTCGGCGCGGGTCTGCTCGGGGTCGGGACGCTCAAGGACCTCGCGCTGGTGCTCTTCGTCGGCCTGGCCGCCGGCACCTACTCGTCGATCTTCCTGGCGACGCCCATCGTGGCCGACCTCAAGGCCCGGGAGCCGGAGGTCCAGGCGCTGCGCAAGCGGGTGGAGGCCCGCCGGTCGTCGCAGGTCCGCGAGGGCAGCGCCCGCCCGGCGGCGGGTGCGGCGCCCGTGGCCAGCGCCCGGCGCACCGGCGCCGCGGCCCGCCGCACCGGCGGGGTGGCCCTCGCCGAGCGCGAGGACGACCTCGGGCCGGCCCCGGCCGACGTGGTGGTCGAGTCGCCGGCGTCGGTGCGCCCCGAGCCGCGGACCGGCGGAACGGCCGCGCCCCGGCCCGGTGCCCGGCCGCAGCGGCCGGGCCGCCCGTCCGGCGGGAGGAAGCGCCGGTGACCGCGGAGCCGGTCGACACGGCCGGCGCGGTGGCCCTCGACGAGCTGATCGCCGGCCTGACCGTCGACGTGCCCGACCACCCGGAGCCGGGCGTGGTCTTCCGCGACCTGACGCCGGTGTTCGCCGACGGTCCCGTGTTCCGCCGGGTGGTCGATGCCCTGGCCGCGCCCCAGCTGGCCGACCCCCGGGCCGCGGCGCTGGGTGCGGCGGACGGCGGGCAGGGCTTCGACGTCGTCGTCGGGGTGGAGGCCCGCGGTTTCCTGCTGGCCGCCGCCGTCGCCCTGGACGCCGGCGTGGGGGTGGTGCCGGTCCGGAAGGCCGGCAAGCTGCCCCGGGAGCGCATCGCGGCGGACTACGCGCTGGAGTACGGGACGGCGACGCTGGAGCTGCACGCCGACTCCGTCCGCCCCGGTCAACGGGTCCTGGTCGTCGACGACGTGCTGGCGACCGGCGGCACCCTCGAGGCGGCCGTCGCCCTCGTCGAGCAGCTCGGTGGGGTGGTCACCGCCGTCTCGGTGGTCGTGGAGCTGGCCGCGCTCGGCGGGCGGCAGCGGCTGGCACCGCACGCGGTCCACGCCCTCTGGACCACCTGAGGGGGAGGCGCCCACCGGTCGGGATCACGGCGACACGCCGTCCGGCTAGCATGGTGAGGGTCGTTCCTCCTACGGCCTGCAGGAGTCGCCATGGGCCCCGACGCCGCCACCAACGTGGCTGCTCCACGGGCTGACGCCCCGGCGCTCCCCGCCGGCACGGGGACACCGCCTCCGCCGGACACGACGGCGCCCGGCGCGGAGAAGCGCCCGCCGCTGCCCAGCCGCCCGGCCGTCCGCCGTCCCGACGACGTCGGGTCCGAGCCGCCGGGGGAGAACGACCCGCCGGGCGTACCGAAGCGGCGGGTCCGCGACCGGCTGGCCCGCCGGATCGTGGCCGGGCAGCGCAGCGGCGTGGTTCGGCCCGTCCTCGAGCCGCTCGCCGCCCTGCACCGGCAGAGCCACCCCAAGGCCGACCTCGCCCTGCTGCAGCGCGCGTACGACGTCGCCGAGAGCGCGCACGCGACGCAGAAGCGCAAGAGCGGTGACCCCTACATCACCCACCCGCTGGCGGTCGCGACCGTCCTGGCCGGACTCGGCATGGACACCACCACGCTGGTCGCCGCGCTGCTGCACGACACCGTGGAGGACACCGGCCAGACCGTGGAGTCCATCACCGAGGCGTTCGGCCCGGAGGTGGCGCACCTGGTCGACGGCGTCACCAAGATCGACCGCGTCAAGCTGGGGGACGCCGCCCAGGCCGAGACGATCCGCAAGATGATCGTCGCGATGGCCCGCGACCCGCGGGTGCTGGTCATCAAGCTGGCCGACCGGCTGCACAACATGCGCACGCTGCGTTTCCTCCCGCCGGAGAAGCAGGAGAAGAAGGCGCGCGAGACGCTGGAGATCCTCGCCCCGCTGGCGCACCGGCTGGGCATGAACACCATCAAGTGGGAGCTCGAGGACCTCGCGTTCGCCACCCTGTACCCCAAGCGCTACGACGAGATCGTGCGGCTGGTGGCCGAGCGCGCGCCGTCTCGCGACACCTACCTGGCCGAGGTCACCTCCGCGGTGACCGAGCAGCTCAAGGCGGCGAACATCGAGGCGGTCGTCACCGGCCGGCCCAAGCACTACTACTCGATCTACCAGAAGATGATCGTCCGCGGCCGCGACTTCGCCGACATCTGGGACCTCGTCGGCATCCGGATCCTGGTCGACTCGGTCCGCGACTGCTACGCCGCGCTGGGCATCATGCACGCGCACTGGCAGCCGGTACCGGGCCGGTTCAAGGACTTCATCGCGATGCCGAAGTTCAACATGTACCAGTCGCTGCACACGACGGTCATCGGCCCGCAGGGCAAGCCGGTGGAGCTGCAGATCCGCACCCACGACATGCACCGCACCGCCGAGTACGGCATCGCCGCGCACTGGAAGTACAAGGAGAAGGCGCGGGCCGGCGGCCGGCCGATGCCCGGTGAGTTCGGCGCCAGCAAGGCCGGCTCGCCCGACGACATGCTGTGGCTGCGCCAGCTGCTGGACTGGCAGCGCGAGGCGCAGGAGCCCGGCGAGTTCCTGGAGACGCTGCGCTACGACCTCGGTCCGCAGGAGGTCTTCGTCTTCACGCCCAAGGGTGACGTGGTCAGCCTGCCCGGGGAGTCGACCCCGGTGGACTTCGCGTACGCGGTGCACACCGAGGTCGGCCACCGCTGCATCGGTGCCCGCGTCAACGGCGCCCTGGTGTCGCTGGACAGCAAGCTCACCAACGGCGACGTCGTCGAGATCTTCACGTCCAAGTCGCCGATGGCCGGCCCGTCGAAGGACTGGCTGTCCTTCGTCGGCTCGTCGCGGGCGCGGACCAAGATCCGGCAGTGGTTCACCAAGGAGCGCCGCGAGGACGCCGTCGAGGCCGGCAAGGAGGCGCTGACCCGGGCGATGCGCAAGGCGGGGCTCCCGCTGCAACGGCTGCTCGGCGGCGAGGCGCTGTCCACCCTGGCCAAGGACCTCCGCTACGCCGACGTCACCGCCCTGTACGCCGCGGTGGGGGAGAACCAGCTCTCGGCCGCGTCGGTGGTCGAGAAGCTGATCGCCGCCCTGGGCGGCACCGAGGGCGCGGTCGAGGACATCGCCGAGACGGCCATCCCGACCCGGCGTCCGGTGCACCGGCGCCCGGCCGGCGGGGACCCCGGCATCGTCGTCCACGGCATGACCGACGTCTGGGCCAAGCTCGCCAAGTGTTGCACCCCGGTGCCGGGGGACGACGTCCTCGGGTTCGTCACCCGCGGTGGCGGCGTGAGCGTGCACCGCACCGACTGCACCAACGCCGAGGACCTCAAGCGCAAGCCTGAACGTCTGGTCGAGGTCGAGTGGGCCAGCCAGCCGGGGTCGGTCTTCCTGGTGGCCATCCAGGTGGAGGCGCTGGACCGGCACCGGCTGCTGTCGGACGTGACCAAGGCGCTGGCCGACGAGCGGGTCAACATCCTCTCGGCGTCGGTGCAGACCAGCCGCGACCGGGTGGCGGTCAGCCGCTTCACCTTCGAGCTGGCCGACCCGGCGCACCTGGGCGCGGTCCTGCAGACGGTGCGCAACGTGGACGGCGTCTTCGACGTCGAGCGCGTCACCGCCTGAGAGCGGCCACGATCAGGTGACCCGATCGTGGCGCGTCCACCTCGCCGTGGGCGGTGCGGGAGGGCGCGCGGCGGTGGGGGGACGCCGCTCAGGCGGGGGCGGTCTCGGCCGGGGAGGCCGGGTTCTCGCAGGGCGCTCCGGGTTCCGGCCCGCGGCGCGCCCTCACGCCACGGTCATCGACTCGATGGTGACCGGCACGCTCGGGGCGCCACCGCCCGGGCTGGGGTCCATCGAGCCGTCGTTGCCGTTGGCCGCGACGACGTCGAGCACCGCCAGGCCGGCGTCGTCCACGGTGCCGACGACGGTGTAGTCCGGCGGGAGCTGGCTGTCACCCCAGACGAGGAAGAACTGGCTGCCGTCGACACCCTGCCCGCTGTTGGCCATCGCGACGGTGCCGCGCGGGTAGGTCTCCTCACCGGTGACCTCCGTGGGGGAGGTGTAGGTCGGGCCGCCGGCGCCGGTGCCGGTCGGGTCGCCGCACTGCAGCACCTGCAGGCCCGGGCTGTCGACCTCCCGGTGGCAGGGGGAGTCGTCGAAGAACCCCGCCTCGGTCAGGTGCGCCAGGCTGGCCGCCGCGCACGGCGTGGCCTCCTGGTCGAGGGTGAGGGTCAGCTCGCCGAGGTTGGTCGTCATGAGCAGGTCGGTGGTGCCCTCGGTGGGGACCTCCTCGGGCGGGGTGTCGACCTCGATGAGGTAGGGGTTGGCCGTCGAGCCGGCTTCCCACTCGCAGGTCGTCGTCCCCGAAGCCGTCGAGTCCCCGCCGGAGGCGCCGCCGGAGCCGGACCCGGCGGAGGACGCCGCGCCCGGGTCGTCGCCCGAGCACGCGGCGAGGGCGAGCAGCGCCCCCGCGAGCGCACCGGCGACGCGCAGCCGAGCGGTCACGCGACCACGGTCATCGACTCGATGGTCACCGGGACGTTCGGGGCGCCACCGCCGGGGTTGGGCTCCATCGACCCGTCGTTGCCGGCGGCCGCGATCTGGTCGAGGACGGCCAGGCCGGCCTCGTCGACGGTGCCGACGACGGTGTAGTCGGGGGACAGCTGCGAGTCGGTGAAGACGAGGAAGAACTGGCTGCCGGTCGAGCCCGGGGCGCCGCTGTTGGCCATGGCGATGGCGCCGCGCGGGTAGGTCGTCTCCGGCGTGACCTCCTCGGCGAACTTGTAGGTCGGGCCGCCCTGGCCGGTGCCGGTGGGGTCACCGCACTGCAGGACGCCGAAGGCCTCGCCGTTGACCATGCGGTGGCACGGGCTGCCGTCGAAGAACTGCTGCTGCGCCAGGTGGGTGAAGCTCGCCGCGGCGCACGGGGCCTTCGCCCGGTCCAGCGTGAGGGTGACGTCGCCCTGCGAGGTGCTCATCAGCAGGGTGCCGGTGCCCTGGGTCGGCGTCGCCTCGGGGGTGGGCGGGGTGCCGACGTCGACGAGGTTCGGGTTGCCCGACTCGTCGGGGGCGTAGGTGCAGTTCACGGTGCCGTCGGCGTTGGTCGTGGCGGCCGCGGAGCTGCTCGTGGGCGCCGACGCCGTCGGGTCGGCGGCGGTGTCGTCGGTGTCGTCGCCGCCGGTGCCGGTGATCAGCCAGACGGCGCCGATCACCAGGAGCACGGCGACCGTGGTGGCCCCGATCAGCAGGTTGCGACGGCGCTTGCGGGCCAGCTCGGCGCGACGCTCGAGTTGGCGCTGCAGACGCCGCTGGGCGGCCTGCCGCCGCTGCTTGTTGCTCGGCACGGGTCGGACTCCTCGGAGGGACGGCTGCTGCGGCGGGGCGCGGGGGCACGGCCCGGCGCGCGCCCACGCACCGCTGGTCGGTGGGCGAGTCTAGGTGGCGGACCTGAGCGATCCCCGTCAACGGGAAGCCGCGGAGCGGCGCGGGCCCCCCGCGTAACCTGCACGGGTGCTCATCCGCTCGTTCCCCGCCGGCGCGTTCGGCACCAACTGCTACGCGGTCGCCACCGGCCCCCGGCAGGAGTGCGTGGTCGTCGACCCCGGGATGGACGCCGTCGAGCCGCTGGCCCGCATGCTGGCCGACGACGGCCTCAAGCCGGTGGCTGTCGTCCTCACCCACGGCCACCTCGACCACACCTTCTCGGTGCTGCCGGTCTGCGACGGCTACGACATCCCCGCCTACCTGCACCCGCAGGACTCCGGCATGCTCGCCGACCCGGTGGCCTGGCACGGGCCGCAGCTGGCCCCGCTGATCAGCGGCGTGCGGCTGCCGGACCCCTCCGACGTGCTGCCGCTGGACGACGGCGCCGTCCTGTCCCTGGCCGGGGTGGAGCTGACCGTCCGGCACGCCCCCGGGCACACCCAGGGGTCGGTGGTGTTCTCCCTCGACCTCGGCGAGGTCCCGGGCCTGCTGGCCGGCGACGTCCTCTTCGCCGGCTCGGTGGGCCGGGTGGACCTGCCCGGCGGGTCGTGGGAGGCGATGCTGGGCTCCCTGCGCGACGTCGTCCTGCCGCTCGACGACGAGACGGTGGTGCTGCCCGGTCACGGCCCGGCGACGACGATCGGCCGGGAGCGGGCGACCAACCCCTACCTCGCCGAGGCGGCTGTGGGTGCCGGCCCGGCCCCGAAGGGGCGCGGGCTGTGACGGCGACGGGCGTGGGAGCACCGGCGACCGGGGAGCGGATCGGGTCCGGAGCCGGACGGAGGGCAGCGTGAGCGGGCTGACCGCGCCGAAGGGGACGTTCGACACCCTGCCGCCGGAGTCGGCGCGCTTCCTCGCCGTGCGGGACACCCTGACCGCACCGCTGCGGCGGGCCGGGTACGGCTACGTCGAGACGCCGGTGTTCGAGGAGACCGCCGTGTTCTCCCGCGGGGTGGGGGAGTCCACCGACGTCGTGACGAAGGAGATGTACACCTTCGAGGACCGCGGGGGCCGCTCGCTGACCCTGCGCCCGGAGCTCACCGCCGGGCTCATGCGGGCGTTCATCGAGCACCGGCTGCACACCGGTGCGCTGCCGGTCAAGCTGTGGACCGTCGGCTCGGCGTTCCGCTACGAGCGCCCGCAGGCCGGCCGCTACCGGCACTTCACGCAGGTGGACATGGAGGCCCTCGGCCTCGACGACCCGGCGCTGGACGCCGAGGTGGTGGCGCTGGGGGTGCAGGGCTTCCGCGACCTGGGGCTGACCGACTTCGAGCTGCTACTCACCTCGCTGGGCGACGCCACCTGCCGGCCGCAGTACCGCGAGCTGCTGGTGAGCTACCTGGACACGCTCGACCTGGACGAGGAGACCCGGCGGCGGGCGGAGATCAACCCGCTGCGGGTGCTCGACGACAAGCGGCCCGAGGTGCAGGCGCAGCTCGACGACGCCCCGCTGATGGCCGACCACCTCTCGGACTCGACCCGGGCCCACTACGACGCCGTCCGCCAGCACCTGACCGACCTGGGCGTCACCTGGACCGAGGCCCCGAAGCTGGTGCGCGGGCTGGACTACTACACGAAGACGACCTTCGAGTTCGTGCACAACGGCCTGGGCGCGCAGTCGGCGATCGGTGGCGGGGGTCGCTACGACGGGCTGTCGGCGGCGCTCGGCGGCCCGGACGTGTCGGGCATCGGCTACGCGGTCGGCGTGGACCGGACGCTGCTGGCGGTGCAGGCCGAGGGCCTGGACATCGGTGCCACCGCGGGGGTCCAGGCGTTCGTCGTCCCGCTGGGCGCCGAGGCCAAGCGGCTGGCGGTGCGCCTGGTGGGGCAGCTGCGGGAGGCCGGGATCTCGGCGGACACCGTCTACGGCGACCGCGGTCTCAAGGGCGCCATGAAGGCCGCCGACCGGTCGGGCGCCTCGCACGCGGTCGTCATCGGTGACCGGGACCTCGCCGAGGGCGTCGGCCAGCTCAAGGACCTGCGCACCGGCGAGCAGGCCGCCGTCCCGGTGGCCGACCTGTTCGATGCGCTGAAGCGTGCGACGGTGGACGTGCGAGAGACGCGCGAGTGAGCATCGCAGCGAGCGCCGGCGAGCGAGGAGCGGAGCGAGTGCGGAGCCGAACGAAGGGCAGGGTGTGAGTTCGATGGAGCAGCGGCCGCTGGGCCGGACGGGCGCCGACGTCAGCGTCGTCGGACTCGGCACGTGGCAGCTGGGCGGGGACTGGGGGGACGTCGACGACGACGCCGCAGCCGACGTCCTCGACGCCGCGCTCGACGCCGGCGTGACGCTGCTGGACACCGCCGACGTCTACGGCGACGGACGCTCGGAGGAGCGGATCCGGAGGGCGCTCGCCGCCCGGTCGGACCGCCCGTTCGTCGCCACCAAGGCCGGCCGCCGCGCCGACCCCTTCGAGGCCGCCCAGTACACGCCCGCGAACCTGCGGGCCTGGATCGACCGCTCCCGCCGCACCCTCGGCGTCGAGACCCTCGACCTGGTCCAGCTGCACTGCCCGCCGCCGGCGGTGTACTCCGACCAGCGGGTCTACGACACCCTCGACGCCCTGGTCGAGGAGCAGGCGATCGCCGCCTACGGCGTCTCGGTGGAGACCGTCGCGGAGGGGCTGACCGCCCTGGAGCACCCCGGCGTCGCCACCGTCCAGGTGATCCTCAACGTCTTCCGGCGCAAGCCGCTGGAGGAGCTGCTGCCCGCGGCAGCGAAGGCCGGCGTCGGCGTCCTCGCCCGCGTGCCCCTGGCCAGCGGCCTGCTGACCGGCAAGTACGACGAGTCGACGACGTTCCCGGCCGACGACCACCGGAACTTCAACCGCAACGGCGAGGCCTTCGACGTCGGCGAGACGTTCTCCGGCGTGCCCTTCGAGGTCGGCGTCGCCGCTGCCCGGGAGGTCGCCGAGATCGCCGGCGACGCCCCGACGGCGGCGTTCGCGCTGCGCTGGGTGATCGACCAGCCCGGCGTCACCACCGTCATCCCCGGTGCGCGCACCGTCGAGCAGGTCCGCGGCAACGTCGCCGCCGCCTCGCTCGCCCCCCTGACCGATGCCCAGCTGGCCGATCTCGAGCGCGTGTACGACGAGCGCATCCGCGCCCACGTGCACGACCGCTGGTAGTCACCCCTCCCCGAAAGGCTCTCCCAGTGCTCCGCACCCACGACGCCGGCACGCTGCGCGCGTCCGACGCCGGCTCCACCGTCACCCTCGCCGGCTGGGTCGCCCGCCGCCGCGACCACGGCGGGGTCGTCTTCGTCGACCTGCGGGACGCCTCCGGCTACGTGCAGGTCGTCGTCCGCGAGGAGGAGGCGCACGCCCTCCGCAACGAGTTCTGCGTCCTGGTCACCGGTGAGGTGCGCCGCCGGCCGGAGGGCAACGAGAACCCGGAGCTGCCCACCGGCGAGATCGAGGTGGCCGCCGCCGAGCTGCGGGTGCTGTCGACCGCGGACCCGCTGCCGTTCCCGATCGAGACCGACCAGGCGGCGTCCGACGACGTCCGCTACCGGTACCGCTACCTGGACCTGCGGCGGCAGGGTCCGGCGCAGACGCTGCGGCTGCGCAGCGAGATCAACCGGGTCGCCCGCGGGGTGATGGCCCAGCACGGCTTCGTCGAGGTCGAGACGCCCAACCTCACCCGCTCCACGCCCGAGGGCGCGCGTGACTTCGTCGTCCCCGTCCGGCTGCAGCCGGGCAAGTGGTACGCGCTGCCGCAGTCGCCGCAGCTGTTCAAGCAGCTGCTGATGATCGGCGGCCTGGAGCGCTACTACCAGATCGCGCGCTGCTTCCGGGACGAGGACTTCCGCGCCGACCGCCAGCCGGAGTTCACCCAGCTCGACTTCGAGATGAGCTTCGTCGAGCGCGACGACGTCCTGGCCGTCGTCGAGGACGTCGTCCGGGCACTGTGGCGGCAGCTGGCCTCCCACGAGGTCGGCGAGATCCCGCGGATGAGCTACCGCGAGGCGATGGACCGGTTCGGCTCCGACAAGCCCGACCTCCGGTTCGGTGTCGAGCTCACCGAGCTGACGTCGTACTTCGCCGACACCCCGTTCCGCGTCTTCCAGGCGCCCTACGTCGGCGCGGTGGTCATGCCCGGCGGCGGGTCGCAGCCGCGGCGGGCGTTCGACGCCTGGCAGGACTGGGCGAAGTCCCGCGGCGCACGCGGGCTGGCCTACGTGACCATCGCCGAGGACGGCACGCTCGGTGGCCCGGTGGCCAAGAACATCTCCGAGGCCGAGCGCGAGGGCCTCGTGGCCGCGGTCGGCGCGAAGTCCGGGGACTGCGTCTTCTTCGCCGCGGGCCAGCGTCGTTCCTCGCAGGAGCTGCTCGGCGCGGCCCGCAACGAGATCGCCCGCCGGCTGGAGCTGATCGAGCCGGGCACCTGGTCGTTCCTGTTCGTCGTCGACTTCCCGATGTTCGAGGAGACCGAGGACGGCGAGTGGACGTTCATGCACCACCCCTTCACCTCGCCCACCCCCGAGTGGCGGGAGCGGTTCGCCGAGGACAAGGGGGCCGCCCTCTCCGACGCCTACGACCTGGTGGTGAACGGCAACGAACTGGCCAGCGGTTCGGTGCGTATCCACGACGCCGAGCTGCAGGAGCGGGTGTTCGAGACCCTCGGCATGTCCCGCGAGGAGGCCCGCGAGCGGTTCGGGTTCTTCCTCGAGGCGTTCGCCTACGGCCCGCCGCCGCACGCCGGAGCCGCCCTCGGCTGGGACCGGCTGACCGCGCTGCTGGCCGGCGTCGAGTCGATCCGCGAGGTCATCGCCTTCCCCAAGACCGGAGCCGGCTTCGACCCGCTCACCGGCGCGCCGACGCCGATCACCGAGGCCCAGCGCAAGGAGGCCGGCATCGACGTGGAGCCGGAGGAGCCGCCGCTGCCCGCGGAGCCGGGCGCACCGGGGCCCGCGTCGACCGACGTGACCATCCGGCCATAACGCCGGTCACGGGCCGCCGGTAGGTTGCGGGCATGCCGTTGCGTGCCCGCACCCTGCTCGGTCCCGGACCCTCCAACCCCTATCCGGAGGCGACGGTCGCCCTGGCCCAGCCGCTGCTGGGCCACCTCGACCCGGTCTTCCTGGGCATCCTCGACGAGACCTCCGACCGGCTGCGCCAGGTCTTCGGGACGGCCAACCGGCGGACCCTCCCGCTCTCTGCGACCGGCTCGGCCGGCATGGAGGCCGCCTTCGTCAACACCGTGGGCCCCGGCGACGTCGTCGTGGTGGCGGTGAACGGGTTGTTCGGCGAGCGGATGGTCGACGTCGCCTCGCGCTGCGGCGCCGAGGTCGTACGGGTGGAGCACGAGTGGGGCCAGCCGGTCGACGTCGACCGGGTGCTGGCCGCGCACCCGTCGCCGAAGCTGATCGCCGCCGTCCACGCGGAGACCTCCACCGGCGTCCGCTCGGACCTCGCGCCGCTGGCCGCCGGCAAGGGCGACGCGCTGCTGCTGGCCGACTGCGTCACCTCGCTCGGCGGCATCCCGGTGCAGCTGGACGAGTGGGGGGTCGACCTCGCCTACTCCGGCTCGCAGAAGTGCCTCGGCGTGGCCCCCGGGCTGGCGCCGTTCACGATCAACGATCGGGCCTGGGCGCGGCGCATCGAGAAGCCGCGCAGCTGGTACCTCGACCTCGGCATGCTGGGTGGGTACGCGGGCGAGGCCGCCGGCTCCGGTGGCCGCACCTACCACCACACGGCGCCGACCGGGATGGTCGTGTCGCTGCACGCGGGGCTCGGCCGCGTCCTGGAGGAGGGGCTGGACGCCGTCCACGCCCGGCACGCCGAGGCCGGCCGGCTGCTGCACGAGGGTCTGCAGGAGATGGGCCTGGAGCTCTTCGCCGCCGAGGGGTACCGGCTGCCCGAGCTGACCACGGTCCGCGTGCCCGACGGCGTGGACTCCGCCGCGGTGCGCAAGGAGCTGCTCGAGCGCTACGACCTGGAGATCGGCGGCGGCGTCGGTGCGTACGCGGCGTCGGTGTGGCGGATCGGCCTCATGGGCCACAACGCCCGCCCGGACACCGTCACCCTGGTGCTGGCGGCCCTGCGCGAGGTCCTCGGCCGCTGAGGGGTCGGTCGCTGCGCTGCTGCAGTTGATCATCGGCGGGTGGTGGCCCGGTCCGGCGTGTCGTACGACCAGCCGCCGGTGATCAACTCGCGGCGGGATGCCAGCCGCGGCTCGTCAGCGCCCGGCGCGTGCGGTCGACCACGAGTCGTGGACCCCCGACGTGCCCGGCGGCGAACCGGAGCACCAGCCATCCGTCGGCGGCCATGAGGGAGTACCGGTCGACGTCCCGGCCGAACTGCTCCCGATCCGCGTGCTGTCGCCCCTCGTACTCCAGCAACACCTTCCAGTGCTCGTAGCCGAGGTCGCCGTGTGCGACGACCCGACCCCACCGGTCACGGACGGGCACCTGGGGCTGCGGGTCGGGCAGGTCGCTGCGGACCAGCCAGTAGCGCATGAGGCTCTCCGGACGCGACATGGCCAGGGAGGACAGGAGGGGAGCGCACTCCCGCGCCCGCACCACGCCGCGGACCCGGTGTGCACGGGCGAGCCGCTCATCGAGCCGATCAGTGGAGACGTGTCCGGCCCGGAGCAACGCGTCGCCGACCGCCACGAGGTCCCAGGGCCACAGCTCGCCGGCCAGGTCGAGGAAGGCCTGGGCGCCGGAGGTCACCCGCAGACCCCGGTGCACCGTGACGTCGTCGTCGGCCAGCCGGCGGGTGTGGACCACGAGGTCGGCGCGTTGCGGGAGGACCCGACGAGGGGTCAGGGCGACGTGCGGCAAGGGCGCGGGGTCGACCGGGGCGTCGAGGACCTCCGCCGCCGTGGCGTGGCTGAACGCGGCGTCCGGCGGCAGCGCATCGGCGAGCAGCCGCAGCCGCTCGTGCTGGTGGACCGCGTCGTCCAGCTGTACGTAGAGGTCGTGCGACAGCCGGACGAAGCGGGTGCTGCGGAGGGTGGCGCGGGAGATGCCTGCGGCACGGGCGGCCGCCGTGGTCCACGTGGGAGGGAGGGTCACCGTCCGCACGCTGGCCGCCGCACCCCTGGACCGGGGCGGCCCCGCAGGATCTGTGGAGGGCCGTTCCGCCTGTGGACCCGCCCCGCCCTCGGTTGATCATCGTCAGCTGGTCGCCGGACACGCCGGTCGGGGCAGCCACCTGGCGATGATCAACGGGGCGCACGGTCAGCCGTTCAACCGGGTGAGCTGTTCAGGGGTGAGCTGCAGGTCGGCCGCGGCCGCGGAGTCGACGATGGACGCCGGCCGGGACGCCCCGGGGATGGGGACAACGGCGTCGGACTGCGCGAGGTGCCACGCCACGGTCACCCGGTACACCGAGACGTCCAGCTCCTGCGCGACCTCGGCGAACGCCGGCGCGGTCGCGTCCAGGGAGCCGGCCGCCGACACCCCGCCGAAGGGACTCCACGGCAGGAAGGCCAACCCGTGGTCGGCGCAGTGGGCGAGCTCGTCGGCGGAGTACCGCCAGCCGGGGGAGAACTGGTTCTGCACGCTGACCAGCGCCGGCCCGACGATGGAGCGCGCGACGTCGATCTGCGCGACGTCGGCGTTGGAGATGCCCACCATCCGCACCAGGCCGTCGTCGGCGAGGGCCCGCAGCGCGCCCATCGACTCCTCCCACGGCGTCGCCGGGTCCGGCCGGTGGAACTGGTAGAGGCCGATCGCGTCGACGCCGAGCCGCCGCAGGGACGCCTCGCAGGCCTTCCGCAGGTACGCCGGCGTCCCGTCGAGCTCCCAGTCGCTGCCGCGGCGGGTGTGGCCGCCCTTGGTCGCGACCAGCACCGACGACGTGTCGCCCCCGTAGGACCTCAGCGCGGCGGCCACGAGCGACTCGTTGTGCCCGAACTCCGCCTCGTCGTGCGCGTAGGCGTCGGCGGTGTCGATGAGGGTCACCCCGGCGTCGAGCGCGGCGTGGACGGTGGCGACGGCGTCGTCGTGGGACGGCCGGTCCTCCTTGCTGGACAGGGGCATGGCCCCGAGCCCGATGGCGCTGACGGTCACGTCTCCGATGCGTCGCTGCTGCACGGGGGTGTCGTGCCCCGCGGGTAGCGTTCGCAAGCGTGAGCGGACAGGGGCGTGAGCATCGCCGGGAGCGCACGAGCCGACAGGACGTGAGCATCGCAGCGAGCTCTGCGAGCGAGGAGCGGAGCGACCGCGGAGGCGAGCCGTGACCCGGCGACAGAGGAGCGGAGCGCCCCGCGGGAGCGGACCGAGGACGCCGTGAGTTCGCTGTTCGACGACCCGGAGGTGGAGGGGGCGGCGGCGGTCGACCCGGGCGCCCCGCTGGCGGTGCGCATGCGGCCGCGGTCGCTGGACGAGGTCGTCGGCCAGCAGCACCTGCTCGGCCCGCGCTCCCCGCTGCGCCGGCTGGTCGAGGCCGACGAGCCGATGTCGCTGGTCCTCTACGGCCCGCCGGGCACCGGCAAGACGACGCTGGCGCACGTCATCTCCCTGGCCACCAAGCGGCAGTTCGTGCAGCTGTCGGCGCTGGACGCCGGGGTCAAGGAGGTCCGCGCGGTCATCGCGGGCGCCAAGCGCGAGCTGACCTACGCCGGCCGGCGCACCGTGTTGTTCATCGACGAGGTCCACCGCTTCTCCAAGACCCAGCAGGACAGCCTGCTGTCCGCCGTCGAGGACCGGATCGTCAGCCTGATCGCCGCCACCACCGAGAACCCGTTCTTCTCCGTGGTGAGCCCGCTGCTGTCCCGCTCCCTGGTCCTCGCCCTGCAGCCGCTGTCCGACGACGACGTCCGCACCGTGCTGCGGCGCGCGCTCACCAGCGACCGCGGCCTCGACGGCGCCGTCACCCTCGCCGAGGAGGCCGAGGAGCACCTGCTCCGGGTCGCCGGCGGCGACGCCCGCAAGGCGCTGACCGCGCTGGAGTCCGGCGCCGGCGCGGCCGTGGCTGCCGGCAGCGAGGCGCTCGACCTCCCCACCCTGGAGACGGCCGTCGCGCAGGCCGCGGTGCGTTACGACCGGCAGGGCGACCAGCACTACGACGTCGCCAGCGCGCTGATCAAGTCCATCCGGGGCAGCGACGTCGACGCCGCGATGCACTACCTGGCCCGGATGGTCGAGGCGGGGGAGGACCCGCGCTTCATCGCCCGCCGGCTGGTCATCTCCGCCAGCGAGGACATCGGCATGGCCGACCCGACGGCGCTGCTCACCGCCGTCGCCGCCGCCGACGCCGTGGCCTTCATCGGCATGCCGGAGGGCCACTTCCCCCTGGCGCAGGCCGTCGCCCACCTGGCCACCGCGCCGAAGTCCAACGCCCTCGCCGTGGCCATCAGCGAGTCGACGGCCGACGTGCGGGCCGGGCTGGCCGGGCCGGTGCCCCCGGGGCTGCGCGACGCCCACTACGCCGGCGCGAAGAAGCTGGGGCACGGCTCGGCCTACCGCTACCCGCACGACGCGCCGGACGGCATCGTCCCGCAGCAGTACCCCCCCGACGCGCTCGTGGGCCGTGACTACTACCGCCCGACCAGCCGCGGCGCCGAGGGCCCGATCGCCGCGCGGCTGGTCAAGCTGCGGGCGATCCTCCGGCGCGGCCGCTGAGCGTCCCGGCGGGGCACGGACGGGCGCCGGGGCCCGCGACTACTGTGACCACGCCGGGCTGACGCCCGCCGGTGCGTGTCCGACGGGTGCGCCCGAAGACGACGAGGACCTCCTCGCCGAGGAACAGGAGACCCCGCGTGTCCGCAGGAGAGTGGGCCGGACTGATCGCAGCCGGCGCCCTGGTGCTGCTGGTGGTGCTGCTCGCCGTCCCGATCCTCAAGGTGGGTCGCACGCTGGACGAGGCGACGCTGACGATCCGCCAGGCCCGGGAGCAGAGCGCCCCGATCCTCAGCCAGGCCTCGACCACGGTCGCGCACGTCAACAGCAACCTCGAGCGGGTCGACGACATCACCGGCAACGCGGCCAACGTCTCCAGCAACGTCGCCGCGCTGAGCAGCGTCGTCGCCGCCACGCTGGGCAGTCCGCTGATCAAGGTGGCCGCCTTCAGCTACGGCGTCCGCAGTGCCGCGAAGAAGAAGCGGGAGGGGCAGGCCCTCGCCGACGCCGCCGCCCGTGACAAGGCCGAGCGCCGCGCTCGCCGTGCCGCCCGGCGGGCCGCCTGATGCGCCGGCTGTTCTGGCTCGCGATGGGCGTCACCATCGGCGCCCTCGTCGTCCGCAAGCTGTCCCGGGCCGCGGAGAAGATGACGCCGCAGGGCATCGCCGGCGCTCTCGTGGAGGGGCTGCGCGAGCTGGCCGACGCGATCGGGGAGTTCGGCGCCGACGTGCGGGCGGCCGCGGCCGAGCGGGAGCAGGAGCTGCGCGCCGGCACCGGCCTGGACGCCCCGCTCCCCACCGGGGAGCAGGTGCAGCTGCCCCGCCGGGGCGCGCACGCCGCCGACCGCTGACCACCTCGCCACCCGCGGGAGGACGCCGCTCCGCCCTCCTCCAGACCCCCGAGTAGGACCATGCAGACCGCCGAGATCCGCCGCCGCTTCCTGGAGCACTTCGCCTCCCGCGGCCACACCGTCGTGCCCAGCGCCTCGCTGGTCTCCCCCGACCCGTCGCTGCTGTTCACCGTCGCCGGCATGGTGCCGTTCATCCCCTACCTGACCGGCCGCGAGCCCGCGCCCTACCCGCGGGCGACCAGCGTGCAGAAGTGCGTGCGCACCCTCGACATCGAGGAGGTGGGCAAGACCACCCGCCACGGCACGTTCTTCCAGATGAACGGCAACTTCTCCTTCGGCGACTACTTCAAGGAGGGGGCGATCCAGCACGCCTGGGACCTGGTCACCGGCCCGGTGGACGACGGCGGGCTCGGCTTCGACCCCGACCGGATCTGGGTCACCGTCTACCTGGACGACGACGAGGCCGCCGAGGCGTGGCACCGGATCGCGGGCCTGCCGATCGAGCGGATCCAGCGGCTGGGCAAGAAGGACAACTACTGGCACACCGGCCAGCCCGGCCCGGGCGGCCCGTGCAGCGAGATCTACTTCGACCGGGGCCCGCAGTTCGGTCCCGACGGCGGCCCGCTGGTCGACACGGCCGGTGACCGGTTCCTGGAGATCTGGAACCTCGTCTTCATGCAGTACGAGCTCACCGACGTCCGGAGCAAGGAGGAGTTCCGGATCGTCGGCGAGCTGCCGAGCAAGAACATCGACACCGGCATGGGCCTGGAGCGGGTGGCCTACCTGCTGCAGGGCGTCGACAACCTCTACGAGATCGACGAGGTCGCCCCGGTGCTGCACCGGGCCGCCGAGATCGCCGGGGTGCGCTACGGCGCCGATCACGAGGCCGACGTCCGGCTGCGGGTCGTGGCCGACCACGTGCGCAGCGGCCTGATGCTCATCGGCGACGGCGTCACCCCCGGCAACGAGGGCCGCGGCTACATCCTGCGTCGCCTGCTGCGCCGCGCCGTCCGCTCGATGAAGCTGCTCGGCGTCGACGAGTCGACCCTGCCCGAGCTGCTGCCCGTCTCCCGGGAGGCGATGAAGGCCAGCTACCCGGAGCTGGAGACCGACTTCGCCCGCATCTCGTCGGTCGCCTACGCGGAGGAGGAGGCGTTCCGGCGCACCCTCACCGCCGGGACGACCCTGTTCGACACTGCCGTCGCCACCGCCAAGCAGGCCGGCGCGCCGACGCTGTCGGGGGAGCAGGCGTTCTCCCTGCACGACACCTACGGCTTCCCGATCGACGTCACCCTCGAGATGGCCGCCGAGCAGGGGGTCGCCGTCGACGAGGAGGGCTTCCGCGCGCTCATGCAGCAGCAGCGCGACCGGGCCCGCGCCGACGCCCGCGCCAAGAAGACCGGCTCGGTCGACGTCCTGGCCTACCGCCGGCTGCTGGCCGACCACGGCCCCACCGACTGGCGCGCCTACGACACCCTGCGCACCGAGTCCCGGGTGCTCGGGGTGGTCTCCGAGCTCACCGACGAGGAGGCCGGGGAGAGCGCCCCGGCGGGCCCGGGTGAGATCACCCGCGTCGTCCTGGACCGCACGCCCTTCTACGCCGAGTCCGGCGGTCAGGTCGCCGACGCAGGCAGCCTGACCTGGGACGGCGGCCGCGCCGAGGTCCTCGACGTGCAGCGGCCGGTCAAGGGCCTGGTCGCCCACCAGGTGCGCGTGCTGGAGGGCGAGCTGCGGGAGGGCGCCGAGCTCGTGGCCGAGGTCGACCGCGAATGGCGGCTGTCGGCCTGCCAGGCGCACTCCGGCACCCACGTGGTGCACGCCGCGCTGCGCCAGGTGCTCGGCCCGCAGGCGCTGCAGTCCGGGTCCTACAACCGTCCCGGGTACCTGCGGCTGGACTTCGCCTGGCAGGGCGCGCTGTCCACGACGCAGCGGCACGACATCGAGGACGTCGCCAACGCCGCCGTGCGCGCCGACCACGCGGTCCGCGCCAGCTACATGACGCTCCCCGAGGCCCGCGCCATCGGCGCCCTGGCCCTGTTCGGGGAGACCTACGGCGAGCAGGTCCGGGTCGTGGAGATCGGCGGCCCGTGGTCGCGGGAGCTCTGCGGCGGCACCCACGTGCGGGGCAGCGCCCAGATCGGCCCGCTCGTGCTGACCGGCGAGTCGTCGGTCGGCTCGGGGTCGCGGCGCGTGGAGGCGGTGGTCGGCCTGGACGGGTTCCGCTACCTCGCCCGCGAGCGCGACCTCGTCCGCCAGCTCGCCGATCTGCTGAAGACGCCCACCGACGGCCTGACCGAGCGGGTCAGCGGCATGCTGGCCCGCCTGCGCGACGTCGACAAGGAGCTCGCCGAGCTGCGCGCCCAGCAGACGCTCGCCGCGGCCGGGGAGCTGGCCGCCGGGGCGAGGGACGTCGCCGGGATCGCGGTGGTCACCGGCGCTCCGGCCGGACTGGGCGGTGCGGACCTGCGCACGCTGGCCCTCGACGTCCGTGGCCGGCTGCCCGGCGACCGGCCGGCCGTGGTGTTGCTGGCGTCGGAGTCGGGGGGCAAGGTGGCTCTCGTGGCGGCCCTCAACCCGGCCGCACAGGAGCGCGGGCTGTCGGCGAACGACGTGCTGCGCGCGGCGGCGGCCCCGGTCGGTGGCCGGGGCGGCGGCAAGACAGACATGGCCCAGGGCGGCGGGACCGACCCCGCCGGGATCCCCGCGGCCCTCCGGGCCGGCGAACAGGCGGTCGCGACCGCCGCAGGGAGGTGACCGAGGTGCCTGGACAGCGCCCCGACGAGACCGGTCCGGTGGGGGAGCGGCGGGTGCGTCGCCCCGCGGTGCCGCCGCCCACCCGGCAGCGGCCCGCGACGCCGCCCCCGCCGGTGCAGCACCGCACCGAGCAGATCGACCTGTCGGCCGGCTTCCCGCCGGTGCGGCACGAGACGAGCCAGATCGACCTCTCCGGCGGCCTGCCCGGTGGGCTGCCGATCCCACCCCGGCGCCCTCGGCAGGGCCGCCGGCTGGGCATCGACGTCGGCTCGGTGCGCGTCGGTGTGGCGATCTCCGACCCGACCGGCACCCTGGCCAGCCCGCTGGAGACGGTGCGTCGGGCGCGCGACGAGTCGGACCTGGACCACATCGCGGCCCTCGTGGTGGAACACGAGGTGACAGAGGTGATCGTGGGGGAGCCGAGGCACCTCTCGGGTGCGTCGGGGGCGTCGGCGAAGGAGGCCCGGGCCTACTCTCGGGCCCTCGCCGGGCGCATCGGGCCCGTGCCCGTGCACCTCGTCGACGAAAGGCTCTCCACCGTGACCGCAGCCAGTTCCCTCCGGGCGAACGGTCTGGACAGTCGGCAGCAGCGCCCGGTGATCGACCAGGCCGCCGCCGTGGTCATCCTCCAGGCCTACCTGGACGCTCAGCGGGAGCGCTCATGACCGAGCTCACGAGTTCACGCAGGGGCACAGCACCACCGGTCACGTGCCCGACGAGCGTCAGCGAGGAGGCGGCGTGACCGACCCGACCCCGTCCTCGCGACGGGGTCGGCACGCGTCCGACTTCCCCAGCGGTGTCCCGGCGACCGCCTGGCTGGCCTCGATGCCGAACCGGGCGGCCGAGCAGGGCCCCGCGGCCGCCGGCCGGTACCGGGTGGACGCCGGGCTCCGGTCGACGACGGCCGGCCCGTCCGCCCCGTACGCGGGTGCGCACGGGGGCCGGGCCGACGACGGCCGCAGCACCGGACCCCTGGCGCCACGCGCCGAGGCCGGCGGCCTGCCCACCCCGCCGCCCGGCGGCTCCGAGGGCGGCACGCACCCGTCGGCCCCGTTGCCCGGCCTGCCGCCGCGGCCCGCGGGCACCTGGTCGCGCCTGCAGCGGCGCAGCGACGCCCACCCCGACGACGACCAGACCGTGGCCCAGCCCGTGGGCAGCCAGCCCGGCGTCCCCGGTGAGCCGGCCGCCGACGACGCCTACGCCTGGGACGACACCGACGCCACCGGTGGCCTGGAGGTGCTCGGCACCTCCGACGAGGACGCCCACCGCTCGCGGCACCGCGCCGACGACGACGGCACCGAGCCACCCACCGGGCGGTCCCGGCGCCGGCGCAGCCCGCTGGCCGTCATCGTGTCCCTCGTCGTCCTCGCCGGCCTGGTCGCCGGCATCGTGGTCGGCGGCAAGGCGCTGATCAACCTGGTCAACCCGCCCAGCGAGGACTACGTCGGCCAGGGCAGCGGCGAGGTGCAGGTCCGGATCGCCGTCGGCGACACCCTCAGCGACATCGCCCGCACGCTGGTCTCCGAGGGCGTCATCGCCTCCGTCGAGCCGTTCGTCGACGCCGCCGAGGTGCAGCCCGCGGCCACCGGCATCCAGCCCGGCGTGTACGCGATGCGCCAGGAGATGAGCGGCCAGGCCGCGCTGGACCGGCTGCTCGACCCGGCCACCCGGCTGTTCGCCCGGGTCACCATCCCCGAGGGCTTCACCGTGCAGCAGATCCTGCAGCGGCTCTCCGAGGGCACCCAGAAGCCGGTCGAGGAGCTGGAGGCCGCGGCCGCCGACACTGCCGCACTCGGCCTGCCGGCCTACGCCAACGGCCAGCTCGAGGGCTTCCTCTTCCCGGCCACCTACGACTTCCAGCCCGACGACACCCCGGTCACCATGCTCCGGGCCATGGTCTCCCGCTTCACCGAGACCGCGTCGGCGATCCAACTGGAGCAGCGAGCCGCCGCGGCGGGGTGGTCGGTGTCCGACGTCGTGACCGTCGCCTCCATGGTGCAGTCGGAGACCCGGCTGGACGAGGAGCGGCCCGACGTGGCCCAGGTGGTCTACAACCGCCTCGGCCAGGGCATCCCGCTCGGCGTCGACGCCACGCTGGCCTACGGCCTGGGCAAGAACGGCAACGACCTCACCGTGACCGACCTGCAGACCGACAGCCCGTACAACACGCGCACGCGCGCCGGGCTGCCGCCCACGCCGGTCAGCTCACCCGGCGAGGCCAGCCTGGAGGCGGCGCTGGCACCGACCACCGGTGACCTCCTGTACTACGTGCTGGAGTCCGAGGACGGGCGGCACTTCTTCACCGCCGACTACACGGAGTTCATGGCGGCGCGGGAGCGGTGCGCCGCGGCCGGCCTCGGCTGCGGTGGCTGACGGGTCCGACGCGGGGACGACGGTCGGCGGGCAGCGGGCGGCCGTCCTCGGTCGTCCGGTGGGGCACTCGCTGTCCCCGCTGCTGCACCGGGCGGCCTACGCCGCGCTCGGGCTGACCGACTGGACCTACGACGCCCTCGACATCGGCGCCGAGGACCTGCCGGTGCTGCTGGCCGGCCTCGGGGAGGAGTGGCGCGGCTTCTCGGTGACCATGCCGTGCAAGCAGGCCGCGGTCGAGGTCGCCGACGTCGTCGAGCCGCTGCCGGCCCTGCTGCGCGCGGCCAACACCCTGGTCCGCACCGAGGCCGGCTGGCGGGCCGAGAACACCGATGTCACCGGCGTCGGGATGGCGCTGCAGCTGGCCGGCGTCGCCGAGGTGGACCGGGCGGCGATCCTCGGCGCGGGCGGCACCGCGGCCGCCGCCGCGGTCGCGCTGGCCTCGCTCGGTGCCCGGCACGTCGACGTCGTCGTCCGGGACCCCGCGCGGGCAGGGGACCTGCTGCGCGTGCTGGACACCCTCGCCGTGCCGACGACGGTGGTCTCGCTGCGCGCGGCCGTGGTCGACGCGGGCGTCGTGGTGAGCACCGTCCCGGTCGGCGGGCAGCCCGACGTCGCCGCACTGCCCTGGCAGGCCCAGCAGACCGTCCTGGACGTGCTCTACGACCCGTGGCCGACGCCGCTGGCCACCGCGGTAACCGCCGCCGGCGGCACCGTCGTCGGCGGCCTGGACGTGCTGTTCTGGCAGGCCACCGTGCAGGTGGAGCTGATGACCGGCCGGCCCGCGCCGATCGAGGCCATGCGCGCGGCGCTGTACGCCCGCTGACACCGGTGCCCGCAGCGCTCCCACCGGCTGTCGTGGCCGGCGTCGCCGTTCTGGCTGCCGCGCTGCTCGGGCCGTGGCTGGCGCGCGTCTCGGTCCGGCTGGCCCGGCGGGACGACGCCGCGGTCGCCTCCCGGACGCGCACCGCCGTCACCACCGTCGCGCTCGCCGTCGCGCTCGCCGGTGCGCTGGCCCTGGGTGGCCTGCGGCCGGCCACCGGCGCGTTCGCGTGGGCGGCCGCGGCCGGGGTGGTGCTCGCCGCC
Organism: Geodermatophilus sabuli; assembly: GCF_900215145.1. Lineage (GTDB taxonomy): Bacteria > Actinomycetota > Actinomycetes > Mycobacteriales > Geodermatophilaceae > Geodermatophilus > Geodermatophilus sabuli. The sequence continues at coordinate 1,042,716 of NZ_OBDO01000001.1, forward strand.
GTCGACCTCGCCGTCCACCGGCTGCCCGACCGGGTCACCGCCCCGGCCGCGGCCGTGATCGCCGCGGCCCTCGTGGTGGACGCCGCCGTCCTCGGCACGTGGCTGGCGCTGGTGCGGGCCGCGCTGGCCGGCGCCGCCGCGTTCGGGCTGGCCGCGCTGGGCGCGCTGGTCTCCCCGCAGGGACTCGGCTACGGCGACGTGAAGCTGCTGGGCCTGCTCGGGCTGGTGCTCGGCTGGGTGAGCTGGGGCGCGCTGCTGGCCGGGGTGTTCCTCGGCCTGCTCGCCGGGGCCGCGCTGTCCCTGGTGCTGCTCGCCACCGGCCGGGCCGGGTGGCGCACCGCCCTGCCGTTCGGGCCGCCGTTGCTGCTGGGTGCCGCCGTCGCGCTCGCGCTCGCCGGCACGGGGTGACGGACGGGAACGGCCACCTCCAGGGGCCCGCCCGAGCCTGCGCGGGAAGGGAGGAAGGGTGGCCCTCCTACAATCCGGGGCATGTTGCGCTGGCTGACCGCCGGTGAGTCGCACGGCCAGCAGCTCACCGCCATCCTCGAGGGCCTGCCCGCCGGCGTGCGGGTCCAGACCGCCGACCTCGACCTCGACCTGGCCCGTCGCCGGCTCGGCCACGGCCGCGGCGCCCGGATGTCCTTCGAGCAGGACGTCGTCACCCTGACCGGCGGGGTCCGGCACGGGGTCACCCAGGGCGGCCCGATCGCCGTCCAGGTCGGCAACACCGAGTGGCCGAAGTGGACGACGGTCATGTCCGCCGACCCCGTCGACCCGGAGGTGCTCGCCAGTCAGGCGCGCAACGCGCCGCTCACCCGGCCGCGCCCCGGGCACGCCGACCTCGCCGGCATGCAGAAGTACGGATTCGACGACGCCCGCCCGGTCCTGGAGCGCGCCAGCGCCCGGGAGACCGCGGCCCGGGTCGCGCTCGGTGCCGTCGCGCGCGCGTTCCTGCGCCAGGCCCTCGACGTCGAGGTGGTCAGCCACGTGGTCGGCATCGGGCCGGTCGTCGTCCCCGACGGGATCGTGCCCGGCCCGCAGGACAACCCGCGCATCGACGAGGACCCGGTGCGCTGTGCCGACCCGGCGACCAGCGAGCTCATGGTCGCCGAGGTCGACGACGCCCGGAAGAACGGCGACACCCTCGGCGGGGTCATCGAGGTCGTCGTCCACGGCCTACCGCCGGGCCTGGGCAGCCACGTGCACTGGGACCGCCGCCTGGACTCCCGGCTGGCCGGCGCGCTCATGGGCGTGCAGTCGGTCAAGGCCGTCGAGGTCGGCGACGGCCTGGAGACCGCCCGCCGCCGGGGCTCGGTCGCCCACGACGAGATGGTGATGGCCGACTCCGTGGACGGGCAACACCGCGTGCAGCGCACCACCGACCGCGCCGGCGGCATCGAGGGCGGCATGACCAACGGCGAGGTGCTGCGGGTCCGTGCGGCGATGAAGCCGATCTCGACCGTCCCGCGGGCGCTGGCCACCGTCGACGTCGCCACCGGGGAACCGGCGGTCGCCATCAACCAGCGCAGCGACGCGTGCGCGGTGCCCCGCGGCGCCGTCGTCATGGAGGCGATGGTCGCCCTGGTGCTCGCCGACGCCGCCCTGGAGAAGTTCGGTGGCGACTCGGTGCCGGAGACCCGCCGCAATGCGCAGGCCTACCTCGAGAACCTGAAGATCCGGTGACCGCTCCGGAGCCGGGTCGGCGTCCGCTGCTCGTCCTCGTCGGCCCGCCGTCGTCGGGCAAGACGACGGTCGGTACGGCCGTGGCCGAGCTGCTCGGCGTCCCCTTCCGGGACACCGACGCCGACATCGAGGACGTCACCGGCCAGACCGTCGCCGACCTGTTCGTCGAGCGCGGGGAGCCCTTCTTCCGCGCGCTGGAGGAGCAGGCGGTGGCCCGCGCGCTCGGTGCGCACGAGGGGGTGCTGGCCCTCGGCGGCGGCGCGGTGCTCAGCGCCGCCAGCCGCGCGCTGCTGGTCGGCTACGGCCGCGCCGGGGGCACCGTCGTCTGGCTCGACGTCGACCTGGCCTCGGCCGCCCGGCGCGTCGGACTGGGCCGGGAGCGGCCCGTGCTCGGCATGAACCCACGAGCCACCCTGCGCAACCTGCTGCTGGCCCGCGCGCCGCTCTACGGCGAGGTGGCCACGCTGACCGTGCCCACCGGCGGCCGCGAGCCCGGCGACGTGGTCGCCGACGTGGCGGCCGCCCTGCGGTCCCGGGCCACCCCGTGAGCGGACAGGGGCGGGAGCCCGACAGCGAGGAACGAGCGAGGAGCGGAGCGGCCCGCGGGAACGAGCCCGTGGCCCGGGGGCGGGTGACCGTCCGCGGCGAGCGGCCCTACGACGTGGTGATCGGCCCGGGCGCGCAGGCCGAGCTCGGCGTGGTGCTCGCGGGGACGCCGCGGGCCGCCGTCGTGCACGCCCCGCCGCTGGCGGCGCTGGCCGGTGCCGCGGTGGAGACCCTGCAGACCGCCGGGGTCGCCGCGGAGGCCGTCGTCGTCCCCGACGGGGAGGCCGCCAAGACCGCCGAGGTCGCCGCGGGGGCCTGGGAGGAGTTCGGCCGGCTGGGTCTGACGCGCTCCGACGCCGTCGTCGGCGTCGGCGGCGGAGCGGTCACCGACCTGGCCGGCTTCCTCGCCGCCACCTGGGTCCGCGGCGTGCGCGTGGTCCACCTGCCCACCAGCCTGCTCGGCATGGTCGACGCCGCGGTCGGCGGCAAGACCGGCATCAACACCGGCGCGGGCAAGAACCTGGTCGGCGCGTTCCACCCGCCGGCCGCCGTCCTCGCCGACACCGACGTCCTCCCCGGACTCCCCGAGGCGGAGTTCCGCTCCGGCCTCGCCGAGGTCGTCAAGTGTGGCTTCATCGCCGACGGCGCCATCCTCGACCTGCTCGACGCCGACCCGACCGGACGGCGCGACACCGCAGAGCTCATCGAGCGGGCGGTCCGGGTCAAGGCCGACGCGGTGGGGGAGGACCTCCTCGACACGGGCGTGCGCGAGTTCCTCAACTACGGCCACACCCTCGCCCACGCCATCGAGCGGGTGGAGGACTTCGGCTGGCGGCACGGCGAGGCGGTCGCCGTCGGCCTGGTCTTCGCCGCCGAGCTGGCCGGCCGGGCGGGGCTGCTCTCCCGGGCCGAGGTCGCCCGGCACCGCGAGCTGGTGGCGGCCATGGGGCTGCCCACCCGCTACGACGGGGACTGGGCGCGGCTGCAGTCGGTCATGCGGGTGGACAAGAAGGCCCGCGGCGCGTCGCTGCGGTTCGTCGTCCTCGACGGGCTCGGCAACCCGCGCATCCTCACCGACCCCGACCAGGCGTGGCTCGACGCCGCGTGGGCCGCGGTGTCGGCCCGCCCCACCCCGACAGCGAGCGAGGAGACCGCGTGACGATCCAGGTGCTCAACGGCGCCAACCTCGGCCGGCTGGGGCTGCGCGAGCCGGACAAGTACGGGAGGACGACGTACGCCGAGCTGGTCGAACTCATCGAGTCCGCCGCCGCCCAGCTCGGTCTCCAGGTACAGGTGCGGCAGACCGACGACGAGGGCCAGCTGCTGCGCTGGGTGTACGAGGCGACCGACGCCGGCCACCCGATCGTCATCAACCCCGGCGGCTGGTCGCACACCTCGGTGGTCCTCCACGACGCGCTGGCCGCGACGACCGCGCCGGTGCTCGAGGTGCACCTCACCAACATCCACCGGCGCGAGGAGTTCCGGCACTTCTCCTACGTCTCTCGCGTCGCCGAGGGCGTGATCGCCGGGCTGGGCGTGGACGGCTACCTGCTGGCCCTGCGCTGGCTGGCGGCCCGGGACCACCGGTGAGGCACGACCAGCGGCGGGAGCGGCTGCGGGCGACGGCAGCCGAGCGCGGACTGGACGCCGTCCTGGTCACCGACCTGCTCAACGTCCGGTACCTGACCGGCTTCACCGGCTCCAACGGCGCGCTGCTGCTGCGCACCGACCGCGCCGACGTGTTCGGCACCGACGGCCGCTACACCACCCAGGCCGGCACCCAGGTCCCCGACGTCGAGCTGCTGGTCGACCGGGCCACCGTGTCCGCCCTGGCCCGCCAGGCGGTCCGCCCGCGGTCGGGTGGGCCGGGCGCGCGGCGGATCGGGTACGAGAGCCACCACCTCACCGTCGACGGGCTGCGCGCCCTGGAGTCGGTGCTGTCCGACGCCGCGGCGGGCGGCACGGTGCCGGAGCTGACCAGCGTGCGCCGCGCGGTGGAGGCGCAGCGGGCGGTCAAGGACGACGACGAGATCGACGCGCTGCGCCGGGCCTGTGCCGTGGCCGACTCCGCGCTGGCCGAGCTGGCGGCGGAGGGCGCCCTGCGACCGGGCCGCACCGAGCTGCAGGTCGGGCGCGAGCTGGACGCCCGGATGCTGGTGCTGGGTGCCGAGGCGCCGTCGTTCGAGACGATCGTGGCCACCGGCGCCAACTCCGCCATCCCGCACCACCGGCCCGACAACACGGAGCTGCGGGCCGGCGACTTCCTCAAGCTGGACTTCGGCGCGACCGTCGACGGCTACCACTCCGACATGACCCGCACGCTGGTCCTCGGCCACCCGGCCGACTGGCAGCGCGAGGTGTACGAGCTGGTCGCCGCGGCGCAGGCGGCCGGGCGGGCGGCGCTGGCCGTCGGCGCCGACGTGGTCGCCGTCGACTCGGCCGCCCGTGACGTCATCGTCGCGGCCGGGCACGGCGAGCACTTCACCCACGGCCTGGGGCACGGGGTGGGGCTGGAGATCCACGAGGCACCGGGCATCGGGCAGCTGGGCGCGGGTACGCTGGCCGCCGGCATGGCCGTCACCGTGGAGCCGGGGATCTACCTGCCCGGCCACGGCGGTGTCCGGATCGAGGACACGCTGGTCGTCACGGATGACACGCCCGAGTTGTTGACCCTCACGAGCAAGGAACTGCTGGTCCTCTAGATGGCTACCACCAACGACCTCAAGAACGGCATGGTCCTCAACCTCGACGGCCAGCTCTGGACCGTCACCGAGTTCCAGCACGTCAAGCCGGGCAAGGGCGGCGCGTTCGTCCGCACCACGCTGAAGAACGTGCTCTCGGGCAAGGTCGTCGACAAGACCTTCAACGCCGGTACCAAGGTCGACACCGCCACCGTCGACAAGCGGTCGATGACGTACCTGTACAAGGACGGCACCGACTACGTCTTCATGGACGGCGACACCTACGACCAGATCCACGTGCCGGCCGAGACCGTCGGCGGCGGTGCGGACTACCTGCTGGAGAACACCGAGGTCGTCGTCGCGGTGCACGAGGGCAGCCCGCTCTACGTCGAGCTCCCGGTGACGCTGGAGCTGGTGGTCCAGCACACCGACCCGGGTCTGCAGGGGGACCGGTCCACCGGCGGCACCAAGCCGGCCACGCTGGAGACCGGCGCGCAGATCCAGGTCCCGCTGTTCGTCAACACCGGCGACAAGCTCAAGGTCGACACCCGCGACGGCCGGTACCTCGGCCGCGCCAACTGACGCCTCGCCCGGCCATGGCTGCCCGGTCCAAGGCACGCAAGCGCGCCGTGGACGTCCTCTACGAGGCCGACCTCCGCGGCTCGGACCCGCTCGCGCTGCTGCGTGAGCGGGTGGCCGACGCGCACCCGCCAGTACCCGACCACGCCGTCCGGCTGGTGGAGGGGGCGGTGGAGCACGCCGCCCGGATCGACGAGCTCATCGACCGGCACGCCAAGGGCTGGTCGATCGACCGGCTGCCCGACGTCGACCGCGCCATCCTCCGGATGTCGGTGTTCGAGCTGCTGTGGGCCGACGACGTCCCCGACGCCGTGGTGATCGACGAGGCGGTGGAGCTGGCCCGGGCGCTGTCCACGGACGACTCGCCCGCCTACGTCAACGGCGTCCTGGGCGCGATCCTCGACGCCGAGGTGCCCACCAGCTGACCTGCGGTCAGACCGGGGTGGCGGCCGCGGCGAGCATCGCGGACAGCCGGGCGGCCGACTCCCGGCGCTGGACCCGGCGCAGCACCTCCCGGCGGCGGGCGGCGAGTGCCAACTCCCCGTCGGGGACGACGGCGGCCGGTGCGGGCAGGTCCATGCGGGGCTCCTCGGGTGGTCGGTGCGAGGCCACCGACGCTAGGACCCCCTGCTGACGGTTCCCTGGGTCCCGGGAGACGCGAGAGCCCCTGACCGGTGTGGTCAGGGGCCTCTCGCGTACTCGGCCCCGTCCCGAGGCCCACCGCGAGCGTGCGAGCGGTCCGGTGGCGCCGTCGCAGGGTCCCGCCGCGAGTCCGCGAGCGGCGGGGGGCGACGGGGTCCTTCTGGCGGTCCGCTCTCAGCGCGGGGTGCGGCGCCGCTCCCAGTTGGGGTTCATCTCTTCCTCGTCGTCGTCCTCGTCGCCGCCGAAGCCGACGACGCTCTCCATGCCGGGGGAGAGCACGCCCCACTCGATGAGCCGCGAGGTCAGTTCGTCGGGGCTCATGTCGTAGATGATCGCCAGCGACTTGAGGTCCTCGGCGCGGATGGAGAGGACCTTGCCGTTGTAGTCGTGCCGCTGGGCCTGGATGGTCGAGGCGTAGCGCGCCAGCGGGCCGGCCTCGTCCGCGGGCAGCGAGCCCAACGACTCGAGGTTCAGCACGATCTTCGTGGTCGAGGTGACCGCGGAGCTCGGGCGCGGGTCCGGCAGCAGCTCGGAGACCGGCACGCCGTAGAAGACCGCGAGCTCGGAGAGCCGCTGCACGGTCACCGCGCGGTCGCCTCGCTCGTAGGAGCCGACGACGACGGCCTTCCACCTGCCGTGCGACTTGTCCTCCACTCCCTGGAGGCTGAGACCCTGCTGGTTGCGGATGGCGCGGAGCCGGGCACCGAGGGCCCGTGAGTAGTCGGTGCTCATCGCTTCCTGCTCACTGTCCGTCGTCGTGGGCGTTCTGTCGTCACGGAGCGTACTGGTCGAGCCGGATCGGCGACACCAGGACACTCATCCGGGTAGCACGGCCCCACATGGTGGACCCTCCGGCCGCGGTGCGGGTCACATCGGGGCGTGCAGTACCGTCGCTCCCGGTCCGACCACTCCTTTAACGACCCGTCCAGTGAGGCGGGGAAGGAGGCCATCTTGGCCCGTTCGTCCGAACCTGCCCTGGGCGCCTCGAGCGCCCCCGGCACCACCACCCTCCTCACCGCCGCCGACGTCACCCGCGTGGTCGACCGGATGGCCCACCAGCTGATCGAGCGGGCGGAGAGCACCCGCGAGGGGGACCAGACCGGCGGTCTCGCCGACCTCGTCCTGATCGGCATCCCCACCCGCGGCGCCCCGCTGGCCCGCCGCCTGGCCGCCCGCATCGAGGCCTTCTCCGGCACGCCGGTCGACGTGGGCACCGTCGACATCACGCTCTACCGCGACGACCTGCGCCGCCGCGGCGTCCGGGCCCTGGAACCGACGACGCTGCCGGAGGCGGGCATCGACGACAGCGTGGTCGTGCTCGTCGACGACGTCCTGTTCTCCGGCCGGTCGGTACGCGCGGCCCTCGACGCCCTGCGCGACGTGGGCCGGCCCCGCGCGGTGCGGCTGGCCGTGCTGGTCGACCGCGGCCACCGGGAGCTGCCGATCCGCGCCGACTACGTCGGCAAGAACGTGCCGACCTCCCGCAGCCAGTCGGTGAAGGTGCACCTCACCGAGGTGGACGGCGCCGACGAGGTCCTGCTCGCCGACCACGGAGCCGGACAGGGGGACCGAGCGTGAAGCGACACCTGCTGGAGGCCGCCGACCTGGACCGGGCCGACGCGACCCTGGTGCTCGACACCGCGGCGCAGATCGACCAGGCACTCGCCGGCCGCGAGGTGAAGAAGCTGCCGACCCTGCGCGGCCGTACGGTGGTCAACCTCTTCTACGAGGACTCCACCCGCACCCGGATCTCCTTCGAGCTCGCCGCCAAGCGGCTGTCCGCCGACGTCATCAACTTCTCGGCCAAGGGCAGCAGCGTCTCCAAGGGCGAGAGCCTCAAGGACACCGCGCTGACCCTGGAGGCGATGGGTTCCGACGCGATCGTCGTCCGGCACTCGGCCTCCGGGGCGCCGCACCGGCTGGCCAACTGGGTGCGCGGCAGCGTGGTCAACGCCGGCGACGGCACCCACGAGCACCCCACCCAGGCGCTGCTGGACGCCTACACGATCCGGCGCCGGCTGGGCCGGCTCGAGGGGGTGCGGGTGGCGGTCGTCGGCGACGTCCTGCACAGCCGGGTGGCCCGCTCCAACGTCCGGTTGCTGCACACCCTCGGCGCGGAGGTCACCCTGGTCGCCCCGCCGACGCTGCTGCCGGTGGGCGTGGGCAGCTGGCCGGCGGAGGTGTCCTACGACCTCGACGCCGTCCTGCCCAAGGCCGACGTGGTGATGATGCTGCGGGTCCAGGCCGAGCGGATGAACGCCTCGTTCTTCCCCAGCGCCCGCGAGTACAGCCGCCGCTACGGACTGGACGGCCGCCGCATGGGGGTCCTGGGCGACGACGCGATCGTCATGCACCCGGGCCCGATGAACCGCGGGATGGAGATCGCCGCCGAGGTGGCCGACTCGCCCCGCTCCACGATCGTCGAGCAGGTCGGCAACGGCGTCTCCGTGCGCATGGCCGTCCTGTACCTGCTGCTGGGAGGCGCGCCCTCGTGAACCTGCTGATCAAGGGCGCCCGCCCCTACGGCGAGGACGCCGCCGACATCCTCGTCCGGGACGGCCGGATCGCCGCCGTCGGCGAGGACCTCACCGCGACCGGCGCCGAGGTGGTCCAGGCCGCCGGCCTGGTCGCGCTGCCCGGGCTGGTGGACCTGCACACCCACCTGCGCGAGCCCGGCCGCGAGGACGCCGAGACCGTCGAGACCGGCAGCCGCGCCGCCGCGCTCGGCGGGTACACCGCGGTGCACGCCATGGCCAACACCGACCCGGTCGCCGACACCGCCGGCGTCGTGGAGCAGGTGTGGCGGCTGGGCCAGGAGGCCGGCCTGGTCGACGTCGTCCCGGTGGGGGCGGTGACCGTCGGGCTCGCCGGCGAGCGGCTGGCCGAGCTCGGCGCGATGGCCGACTCCGCCGCCCGCGTGCGGGTGTTCTCCGACGACGGGCACTGCGTCGCCGACCCCGCGCTCATGCGGCGGGCGCTGGAGTACGTCAAGGCGCTGGGCGGTGTCGTCGCCCAGCACGCCGAGGAGCCGCGGCTGACCGCCGGCGCGCAGATGCACGAGGGCGACCGCTCCGCGCGGCTCGGCCTGACCGGCTGGCCGGCCGCCGCGGAGGAGGCGATCATCGCCCGCGACGTGCTGCTGGCCGGCCACGTCGGCGCCCGGCTGCACGTCTGCCACGTCTCGACGGCGGGCTCGGTGGAGCTGCTGCGCTGGGCGAAGTCCCGTGGCGTGCAGGTGACCGCCGAGGTCACCCCGCACCACCTGCTGCTCACCGACGCCTGCGCGGAGGGTTACGACCCGGTGTTCAAGGTCAACCCGCCGCTGCGCACCGACGCCGACGTCGAGGCGCTGCGGGCCGGGCTGGCCGACGGCACGATCGACGCGGTCGCCACCGACCACGCGCCGCACGCCGTGGAGGACAAGGAGACCGAGTGGGCCAGCGCCCGGCCCGGCATGCTCGGGCTGGAGCAGGCGCTGTCGGTCGTCGTCGCCACGATGGTCGAGACCGGCCGGCTCGACTGGCGCGGCGTCGCCGACCGCATGTCCGTCCGTCCGGCCGCGATCGGCCGGCTGGACGGGCACGGCCGCCCGCTGGCCCCCGGCGAGCCGGCCAACCTGCTGCTGCTGGACCCCGCCGCCCGGTCGGTCGTCGACCCCGCCGCGCTGGCCAGCCGCAGCCGCAACAGCCCCTATGCCGGCCGGGAACTGCCCGGCCGGGTGGTCGCGACGTTCCTGCGGGGGGCCGCGACCGTTCTGGACGGGAAGGCAACCAAGTGAGGGAAGCGCTCCTCGTGCTCGAGGACGGGCGCACGTTCCGGGGCCAGGCCTACGGCGCGGTGGGGACGACGCTGGGTGAGGCGGTGTTCGCCACCGGGATGACCGGCTACCAGGAGACCCTGACCGACCCCAGCTACGCCCGCCAGATCGTCGTCATGACCGCTCCGCACATCGGCAACACCGGCGTGAACGACGAGGACGACGAGAGCCGCCGGATGTGGGTCGCCGGCTTCGTCGTCCGCGACCCCGCCCGCCGACCGGCCAACTGGCGGGCGACCGGGAGCCTGGACGACGAGCTGGTCGCGCAGGGCGTCGTCGGCATCAGCGACATCGACACCCGCGCCCTGACCCGCCACCTGCGCGAGCGCGGCGCGATGCGCGCGGGCATCAGCAGCGAGGGCCTGCCGGCGCAGGAGCTGCTGGCCCGCGTGCGGGCGTCGGAGAGCATGAGCGGGGCGGACCTCGCCCCCTCGGTCACCGCGAACGACCCCTACGTCGTCCCGGCGGTGGGGGAGCGGCGGTTCACCATCGCCGCCCTCGACCTCGGCATCAAGACCGCCACCCCGCGGCACCTGGCCGAGCTCGGCGTCGAGACCCGCGTCCTGCCGGCCACGGCGACCGCCGCGGACCTGCTGGCCGCCGGGCCGGACGGCGTCTTCCTGTCCAACGGCCCGGGCGACCCGGCGGCGGCCGACTACGCCGTCGCGGCGGTCCGCGGCGTCCTGGACGCCCGCCGGCCGCTGTTCGGCATCTGCTTCGGCAACCAGATCCTCGGCCGGGCCCTGGGCCTGGGCACCTACAAGCTGCGCTTCGGCCACCGCGGGATCAACCAGCCGGTGCTCGACCGGGTCAGCGGCACGGTGCGGGTGACCAGCCACAACCACGGCTTCGCCGTCGACGCCCCGCTGGACCGGCCGACCGACACCCCCTACGGGCGGGTCGAGGTGAGCCACGTCGGCCTCAACGACGACGTCGTCGAGGGGCTGCGCTGCCTGGACGTGCCGGCCTTCAGCGTCCAGTTCCACCCGGAGGCGGCGGCCGGCCCGCACGACGCCGCCCCGCTGTTCGGCCGGTTCGTCGACCTGATGGAGACCGCCCGCGAGACCGGGGACGCCGTCAGCCCACCGCCGGTCGTCGGGGCCACGACCGGGGAGAAGAGCGCCTGATGCCCAAGCGGACCGATCTGCAGCACGTGATGGTGATCGGCTCCGGGCCGATCATCATCGGCCAGGCGTCGGAGTTCGACTACTCCGGCACCCAGGCCTGCCGGGTGCTCAAGGCCGAGGGGCTGCGCGTCAGCCTGGTCAACAGCAACCCGGCGACGATCATGACCGACCCCGAGGTCGCCGACGCCACCTACGTCGAGCCGCTCACCCCGGAGTTCGTCGAGAAGGTGATCGCCAAGGAGCGCCCCGACGCGCTGCTGGCCACCCTCGGTGGGCAGACCGCGCTGAACATCGCGATCGGCCTGTACGAGAACGGCGTGCTCGAGGAGTACGGCGTCGCGCTCATCGGCGCCGACGTCGACGCGATCAACCGCGGCGAGGACCGGCAGATGTTCAAGGACATCGTCCGGTCGATCGGCGCCGACGCCCCGCGCTCCACGGTGTGCGCCTCGGTGGAAGAGGCGATCGCGACCGCCGAGGAGGTCGGCTACCCGGTCGTCATCCGGCCGTCGTTCACCATGGGCGGGCTCGGGTCGGGCATCGCCACCGACGAGGAGATGCTGCGGCGCATGGCCGGGCACGGCCTGGCCGACTCCCCGGTGCACACCGTCCTCATCGAGGAGTCGGTGCTGGGCTGGAAGGAGTACGAGCTGGAGCTGATGCGCGACCGCAGCGACAACGTGGTCGTCATCTGCTCCATCGAGAACATCGACGCGATGGGCGTGCACACCGGCGACTCGGTGACCGTCGCCCCGGCGATGACCCTCACCGACCGCGAGTACCAGCGGATGCGTGACGTCGGCATCGCGGTGCTGCGCGAGGTCGGCGTGGACACCGGCGGTTGCAACATCCAGTTCGCCGTCCACCCGGAGACCGGCCGGCTGGTCGTCATCGAGATGAACCCGCGCGTCTCCCGGTCGAGTGCGCTGGCGTCCAAGGCCACCGGCTTCCCGATCGCGAAGATCGCCGCCAAGCTGGCCATCGGCTACACCCTCGACGAGATCACCAACGACATCACCGGCGTCACCCCGGCGTCCTTCGAGCCGGCGCTGGACTACGTCGTGGTGAAGATCCCGCGCTTCGCCTTCGAGAAGTTCCCCGGTGCCGACCCGCGGCTGACCACGACGATGAAGAGCGTCGGCGAGGTCATGGCGCTGGGCCGCAACTTCCCCGAGGCGCTGGGCAAGGCGATGCGGTCCACCGAGACGAAGGTGGCCGGGTTCTGGACCGGCGGAGAGGACGGGTCCACCGCCGAGGAGCTGCTGGAGGCGCTGCGCACCCCGGTCGACGGGCGGCTGTACCTCGCCGAGCGGGCGCTGGCCGCGGGTGCCACCGTCGAGCAGGTCGCTGCGGCCAGCGGCTTCGACCCGTGGTTCGTCGACCAGATCGCCCTGGTGCACGAGATCGGCACCGAGGTCCGGGACGCGCCGTCGCTGACGCCGGAACTGCTCCGCCGGGCCAAGCGGTACGGGCTGTCCGACCGGCAGGTCGCGGAACTGCGGCCCGAGCTGGCCGGGGAGGACGGCGTCCGGCTGCTGCGGTGGCGGCTGGGCATCCGGCCGGTCTACAAGACCGTGGACACGTGCGCGGCGGAGTTCGCCGCCCGCACGCCCTACCACTACTCCTCCTACGACGAGGAGACCGAGGTCGAGCCGCGGGAGAAGCCGGCGGTGCTGATCCTCGGTTCCGGGCCCAACCGGATCGGCCAGGGCATCGAGTTCGACTACTCCTGCGTGCACGCGGTCATGGCGCTGCAGGACGCCGGCTACGAGGCGGTGATGGTCAACTGCAACCCGGAGACCGTCTCCACCGACTACGACACCGCCGACCGGCTGTACTTCGAGCCGCTGACGTTCGAGGACGTCCTCGAGGTGGTCGAGGCCGAGCGCGCGGCCGGGCCGGTCGCCGGGGTCATCTGCACCCTCGGCGGGCAGACGCCCCTGGGCCTGGCGCAGCGGCTCAAGGACGCCGGCGTGCCGGTGCTGGGCACCTCGCCGGAGTCGATCGACGCCGCCGAGGACCGCGGGGCGTTCTCCCGGGTGCTGGCCGACACCGGGCTGCTGGCCCCCAAGCACGGCACCGCCACCACCTTCACCGAGGCACGCGAGATCGCCGCGGGCATCGGCTACCCGGTGCTGGTCCGGCCCTCCTACGTGCTCGGCGGCCGCGGGATGGAGATCGTCTACGACGACGCCACCCTCGAGGCGTACATCGCCAAGGCCACCGACGTCAGCCCCGAGCACCCGGTGCTGGTCGACCGGTTCCTCGAGGACGCCGTGGAGGTCGACGTCGACGCGCTCTACGACGGCACCGAGCTCTACCTCGGCGGCGTCATGGAGCACATCGAGGAGGCCGGCATCCACTCCGGCGACTCCGCGTGTGCGCTGCCGCCGATCACGCTGGGGTCGGCCGACCTGGTGCGGATCCGGGCGGCGACCGAGCAGCTGGCCGCCCGCATCGGCGTCCGCGGCCTGATCAACGTCCAGTACGCGGTCAAGGACGACATCCTCTACGTGCTGGAGGCCAACCCGCGGGCCAGCCGCACGGTGCCGTTCGTCTCCAAGGCCACCGCCGTCCAGCTGGCCAAGGCCGCCGCCCGCATCGCCGTCGGCGAGACGGTCGCCGGCCTGCGCACCGCCGGCGTGCTGCCGGCCACCGGGGACGGCGCGGACCTGCCCGAGGACGTGCCGATCGCGGTCAAGGAGGCGGTGCTCCCGTTCCACCGGTTCCGCACCGTCGAGGGGCAGAACGTCGACACCGTGCTCGGCCCGGAGATGAAGTCCACCGGTGAGGTCATGGGCCTCGACACCGACTTCGGGACGGCGTTCGCCAAGTCGCAGGCCGCCGCCTACGGCTCGCTGCCGCTCGAGGGCACGGTGTTCGTCTCCCTGGCCAACCGGGACAAGCGCTCGGCGATCTTCCCGGTCAAGCGGCTGGCCGATCTCGGCTTCCGGGTGCTGGCCACGGTCGGCACGGCCCAGGTGCTGCGCCGCAACGGGGTGGCCTGCGAGGTGGTCGGGAAGTTCAGCGAGGGCCCCGGCAACGTCGTGGAGCGGATCATCGCCGGGGACGTCGACATCGTGGTCAACACGCCGTTCGGCGCCCCCGGCAACAGCGGGCCCCGGCTCGACGGCTACGAGATCCGCACCGCCGCCGTGGCCGCCGGCATCCCGTCGATCACCACGGTGCAGGGGCTGGCGGCCGCGGTGCAGGGCATCGAGGCGCTGCGCCAGGGGGGCGTCGGCGTCCGGAGCCTCCAGGAGGTGCACGCCGCCCTCGCCGCCGCCGCGGCGCCGCGCTCGTGACCGCGGTCGCCCCGGCGGAGGCCGTGCGCCGGGTGCGCGACGACCTCGTGGCCCGCGGGCTGCTCGACGGGCTGCCGGAGGCGTTCCTGGCCGGGGTCACCCGCTTCGCGCGGCCGCCGCAGCCGGAGCTGGACGCGCTGGCGACGGCGGCCCGCGGGCTCGCGGCCCGGCTCGCGTCCGGCGGGGCCGGGGACGACGACCTGCCCCTGCTGGCCCGGGTGCTGTTCTTCGCCGGAGGCGCGGAGGTGCTCGCGGCGCACGGGCTCCGGACGCCGGCGTACGACGTCCTGGGCTCCTACCGGGACAACCTCGCCCGCCCGCTCGGTCCGCGGCTGCCACGGCGGCCGGTCGCCGGGGGGCGGCGGTGGCGCGTGCTGGGGCGCTCGGTGGGCTTCCCGATCGGCGTGCCCGCCTGCGTGCTGAACGGCGGCGAGCACTGGGTGCGCCACTTCGCGGGCAACGGCTACAGCGTCCTGACCTACAAGACCGTGCGCAGCCGCGCCGCCGAGCCCAACCCGCAGCCGAACTGGGCCTTCGCCCGTCGGGAGAGGGCGAGCCTGCGCCCGGGCGCGGCGGCGGAGGTGACCGCGGACCCGTGGGACTGGGTCGAGCCGGGCTCCCCGGACGTCAGCACGGTGAACTCCTTCGGCGTCCCGTCGCTGGCGCCCGAGGAGTGGCAGCCCGACCTCGAGCGGTCCCTGGCCGCGGTGGCGGACGACCAGCTGCTGCTGGTCAGCGTCATGGGGGAGGACGCCGACGGCGCGGGGCTGACGGCCCTCGCCGACGACTTCGCCCGGGTCGCGCGGATGGCGGAGGAGGCCGGCGCGCCCGTCGTCGAGCTCAACCTGTCCTGCCCCAACACGCTGGACCGGACGGCGTCCGGCGTGCGGCCGCCGCTGTGCCTGGACGCCGATGCCACGGTCGCCGTCGTCGAGCGGGTGCGGCGGGCGCTGGACGACCGCACCGGCCTGGTCGCCAAGCTCTCCTGGCTCGACGAGCCGCGCCTGACCGCGCTGGTGCCCCGGATCGCGTCCCTGGTCGACGGCGTCGCGGGCATCAACACCCTGCAGAGCCGGGTGCGCCGCAGCGACGGCGCGGCGACCTTCCCCGGCCGGGAGCTGGCTGGCCTGTCCGGCATCGCCGTCCGCGACCCCGCGCTGGACTTCACCCGCCGACTGGTCGCGCTCCGGGATGCCGGGAGCTCCCGGTTCGACGTCCTCGCGATGGGCGGGGTCACCGACCCGGCGTCGTTCGAGGCGCTGTTCGCCGCCGGCGCCGATGCGGTGCAGTCGGCGTCGGGCGCGTTCGCCGACCCGTACCTGGCCCGGGACTGCATCGCCGCGCTGGGGCAGACCCTGCCGCGCGGGGTGGCGGCCCCGTGACCGAGCTCGCGAGGTCACGCATGAGCACAGCACCGCCGGGCACGAGTTCGACGAGCGCCAGCGAGGAGAGCTCGTGACCGAGCTCGCGAGGTCACGCATGAGCACAGCACCGAGCTCGCGAGGTCACGCATGAGCACAGCACCGAGCTCGCGAGGTCACGCATGAGCACAGCACCGCCGGGCACGAGTTCGACGAGCGCCGGCGAGGAGAGCTCGTGACCGAGCCGTTCGGCCGGCGGCTCGCCGACGCCGTCGCCGCCCGCGGCCCGCTGTGCGTGGGCATCGACCCGCACGTGCCGCTGCTCGAGCGCTGGGGACTCCCGGACAGCCCCGAGGGCCTGGCCCGGTTCACCGACGCGGTCGTCGACGCGCTGGCCGGCACCGTCGCCGTCCTCAAGCCGCAGCTGGCGTTCTACGAACGGCACGGCTCGCGGGGCCTGGCCGTGCTGGAGGACGCCGTGGCGCGGGCGCGCGCCGCCGGGGCCCTGGTGCTGCTCGACGCCAAGCGCGGCGACATCGGCTCCACGATGGACGCCTACGCCGACCACCTCCGGCCCGGGCACCCGCTGCACTCCGACGCCATGACGGTCAGCCCCTTCCTCGGGCCCGGCTCCCTGCAGCCGGCCGTCGACACCGCGCGGCAGCACGGCGGCGGCCTGTTCGTGCTGGCCCGCACCTCCAACCCCGACGCGGGCACGCTGCAGCACGCCGTGGTGTCCGACGGGGTCCGTCAGCGGTCGGTCGCCCAGGTCGTCGTCGACACCGTGCGCGGCTGGAACACCCCCGGCTGGGTCGTCGGCGACCCGCTGCCCGACGTCGCCGCCGCCCGCGACCTCGCGGGTCGCTGGGGCCCCACGACCGGCTCGTTCGGGGTGGTCGTCGGCGCCACCCTCCACGAGCTGGACGTCGACCTCGACGGCCTCGGTGGTCCGGTGCTCGCCCCGGGGCTGGGCGCCCAGGGCGGCTCGGTCGCCGACCTGCGCCGGCTGTTCGGCGCCGGCACCGCGGTCGTCCCAACCGTCTCGCGCGACGTGCTCGCCGCCGGCCCCGACCCCATGGCCCTCCGTGCCGCGGCCGAGCGATGGGCCACCGAGCTGGCGGCCGCATGAGGCGGGTCGCGCCCTGGCCGGCGCCGGGCGGAGGGCTGAGACCGATGCCGCGCCCGGTGTCCCGACCCGTGTCGCGGCCCGTGGACCAGGGGTTTCCGGCACGTGTCGGCGTGTCGTCATCGGTGTGTCGGGACGGATTCGTCCGCATCCCCGCCGCGGCCGGCCGGCGTCGCAGCCCCTGTCGACCTGCACGGATGACAGACGGTGACCACCATGGCGCACGCTCGGTGAGCGGAAAGTCACCGAACGGTCGAATCCGGCGGCTCATCCGGGCGTGACCTGCGCATATACCGGGAACTAGGTTGGCCAGCAGGCTCAGCAGTGAGCTCTGCCCCCGACACAGCCCGAGCCCGCCGGTCGAGATGACTGCCGGCGCCGACACGATTGGGTCGCATCATGCCCCTTCCTGACCTGACCCCCGAACAGCGCGCCGCCGCACTGGAGAAGGCCGCCGCGGCCCGCAAGACCCGTGCCGAGCTCCGCGAGCGCCTCAAGAGCAAGGGCGCCACCGTGGGCGACGTCCTCCGCCAGGGCGAGACCGACGAGGTCATCGGCAAGATGCGCGTCTCCGCGGTCCTGGAGTCCCTGCCCGGCGTCGGCAAGGCGCGGGCTGCCAAGATCATGGAGCGGCTCGAGATCTCCCCGACCCGCCGGGTGCGCGGTCTGGGTGCCAACCAGCGCAGGGCCCTGGAGAGCGAGTTCGGTGGCGAGCAGGTCGCCGCCGACCAGGTCTCCGCCGAGGGCTGACCCGCACGACCAGGCACCCGGAGGTCGAGGACGACGCGTGGCGAGTGCACCACCCCAGCGCCCCCCGGCGCGGCTGACCGTGCTCTCCGGCCCCTCCGGGGTCGGTAAGGGCACGGTCGTCGCCGAGGTCCGGCGCCGGTACCCCGCGGTGTGGGTGTCGGTCTCGGCGACCACCCGCGCGCCGCGCCCGGGGGAGATCGACGGTGTGCACTACCACTTCGTCGACGACGCCGAGTTCGACCGGCTCATCGCCGAGGACGGGCTCCTCGAGTGGGCCGAGTACGCCGGCAACCGGTACGGCACGCCGGTCGCCCCGGTGCGGGAACGACTCGCCACCGGGGCGCCGGCGTTGCTGGAGATCGAGCTGCAGGGCGCCCGGCAGGTCCGCGCCCGGGACGCCGACGCCCAGCTGGTCTTCCTGGCCCCGCCGTCGTGGTCGGAACTGGTCAGCCGGCTGGCCGGCCGCGGCTCCGAACCGCCCGCGGTCCAGGAGCGGCGGCTGGCCATCGCGCAGGCCGAACTGGACTCCTCCGGGGAGTTCGACGTGGTCGTGGTCAACGACGACGTGGCCAGGGCCGCGGACGAGTTGGTAGGCTTGCTGACTGCGCCGTCGCCCGGCCACGTCCGGAGCAGCGGCGCCCACGAGTAGCGGATGCTCTCCCGGCCCCCGTGGCCGCCGTCCGCCACTCCCACCGAACGATCTGAGGAGCACGCCCGCCCGTGTCCGGAGTCGCACCTGCCCCCGAGGGCATCACCAACCCGCCGATCGACGAGCTGCTCGAGCGCACCAGCAGCAAGTACGGCCTGGTGATCTTCGCCGCCAAGCGCGCGCGGCAGATCAACGCCTACTACAGCCAGCTCTCCGAGGGCCTGCTGGAGTACGTCGGCCCGCTGGTCGACACCGCCCCGCAGGAGAAGCCGCTCTCCATCGCCCTGCGCGAGATCAACGAGGGCCTGCTGACCCACACCGCCGGCGAGAACTGAACGAGGACCCCTTCTCCCCACCCCTCGCACGCTCGGGGCGGGACCCGGAAGGGGGCTTCCGGCCCCTGACTGAATGACGACGCACCTGGCATCCGCTGCCGGGTGCGTCGTCGTGTGTGGAGGATGACCCCATGAGCCGCATCGTGCTGGGCGTCAGCGGTGGCGTCGCTGCCTACAAGGCCGCGCTGCTGCTGCGCGCGTTCACCGAGGCGGGGCACGACGTCCGGGTCGTCCCGACACCGGCCGCCCTGCGCTTCGTGGGCGCAGCGACCTTCGAGGCGCTGTCGGGGCACCCCGTCACCACCGACGTGTGGTCCGACGTGGACGAGGTGGCCCACGTGCGCATCGGGCAGACCGCCGACCTGGTCGTCGTCGCCCCCGCCACCGCGGACCTGCTCGCCCGGGCCGCCGCCGGGCGCGCCGACGACCTGCTGGCCGCCACCCTGCTCACCGCGCACTGCCCGGTGGTGTTCGCCCCGGCCATGCACACCGAGATGTGGCTGCACCCGGCCACCCAGGACAACGTGGCCACCCTGCGCCGCCGCGGCGCGATCGTCCTGCCCCCGGCCGTGGGCCGCCTGACCGGCCCCGACTCCGGCCCCGGCCGGCTGCCCGAGCCGGGCGACATCGCCGCCCTCGTCTCGGTGGTGCTCGCCGACGGCGCCGCCGCGCTCGCCCCGGACCTGTCCGGGCGCCGGGTGGTCATCAGCGCCGGCGGCACCCGCGAGCCCCTGGACCCGGTGCGGTACCTCGGCAACCGCTCCTCGGGGCGGCAGGGCTGGGCGCTGGCCCGGGTGGCCGCCGCTCGCGGCGCCGACGTCACACTCGTGGCGGCCAACGTCGACCTGCCCGCGCCCTTCGGCACCCGCGTCGTCCCCGTCGGCACCGCCGAGGAGCTGCGCGCCGCGATGCTCGCGGAGGCGGGTGGTGCCGACGTCGTCGTCATGTCCGCCGCGGTCGCCGACTTCCGGCCGGCCGAGGTCGCCGTCGCCAAGCTGAAGAAGGACAGCGCCGCCGAGCCCAGTGCGGTGCCGCTGGTGCGCAACCCCGACGTGCTGGCCGAGCTGGTCACCAAGCGCCCGCCCGGGCAGCTGGTCGTGGGCTTCGCCGCCGAGACCGGGGACGACGCCGGCGACGTCCTCACCCACGCGCGGGCCAAGCTCGCCCGCAAGGGCTGCGACCTGCTCGTCGTCAACGACGTGTCCGGCGGGCGGGTCTTCGGCCGGCCCGACAACGCCGCGGTGGTCCTCGGCGCCGACGGCACCGCCACCGAGCTGCCCGAGGGCAGCAAGGATGCCGTCGCCGCCGGGATCTGGACCGCGGTCACCGCCCGGCTGTCCTGAACCGAGGCTGTGGGGGGCGCCCCGCTGTCGCCGCGCGCCGGTAACGTGCACCCGACGCACCTGCCGCCCGCCGACACCGTCACACGCAGAACCGTTCCCCGACCCAAGGAGCCCCGAGTGCCACGCCGTCTCTTCACGTCCGAGTCGGTGACCGAGGGCCACCCGGACAAGATCGCCGACCAGATCAGCGACGCCATCCTCGACGCCATGCTCACGCAGGACCCGCGCAGCCGGGTCGCCGTCGAGACGCTCATCACCACCGGCCAGGTGCACATCGCCGGCGAGGTCACCACGGCCGGCTACGTCGAGATCGCCGAGATCGTGCGGCGCACCATCCTCGGCATCGGCTACGACTCCTCCCGCAAGGGCTTCGACGGCGCCTCCTGCGGCGTCAGCGTCTCGATCGGGTCGCAGTCCCCCGACATCGCCCAGGGCGTCGACACCGGGTACGAGGCCCGCACCGCAGGCACCTCGGACGACGAGATCGAGCGCCAGGGCGCCGGCGACCAGGGGCTGATGTTCGGCTACGCCACCGACGAGACCCCCGAGCTGATGCCCCTGCCGATCGCGCTGGCCCACCGGCTGTCCCGGCGGCTGTCGGCCGTCCGGAAGGACGGCTCGGTGCCCTACCTGCGGCCCGACGGCAAGACGCAGGTCACCGTCGTCTACGAGGACGACCGCCCAGTCGGCGTCGACACGGTGGTCGTCTCCTCCCAGCACGCCGAGGACATCTCCATCGAGCAGCTGCTCACCCCCGACGTCCAGGAGCTGGTGGTCGAGCCCGAGCTCGCCGCCCTGGGTCTGCCGACCAGCGGCTACCGCCTGCTGGTCAACCCGACCGGCAAGTTCGTCATCGGCGGCCCGATGGGTGACGCCGGGCTGACCGGCCGGAAGATCATCGTCGACACCTACGGCGGCATGGCCCGCCACGGCGGCGGCGCCTTCTCCGGCAAGGACCCGTCGAAGGTGGACCGCTCCGGCGCCTACGCGATGCGCTGGGTGGCCAAGAACGTGGTCGCCGCCGGGCTGGCCCGGCGCTGCGAGGTCCAGGTCGCCTACGCGATCGGCGCCGCCCACCCCGTCGGCCTGTTCGTCGAGACCTTCGGCACCGGCACGGTCGCCGACGACGTGCTGGAGAAGGCGATCGGCTCGGTGTTCGACCTGCGCCCGGGCGCGATCGTCCGGGACCTGGACCTGCTGCGCCCGATCTACGGGCCGACGGCCGCCTACGGCCACTTCGGCCGCACCGACGTCGACCTGCCGTGGGAGCGGGTCGACCGCGTCGAGGCGCTCCGCTCGGCCGCCGGGGCTTGACGGCACTGACCTCCGCCGCACCGTCGGCCGACGACCCGGGCCCCCGCCTCCCGCGGGTGGCCCGGGTGGTCGTCGACGTGCCCCTGGCACACCTCGACCGGCCCTTCGACTACGCCGTCCCCGACACGATGGCCGCCGACGTGCGGGCCGGCTGCCGCGTCCGCGTGCGCTTCGCCGGCCAGCTCGTCGACGGGTTCGTCGTCGAGCTCGGCGAGACCAGCGAGCACGGCGGCAAGCTGACGCCGCTGGCCAAGCTGGTCTCCCCGGAGCCGGTGCTCACCCCCGAGGTGCTGGCGCTGGTCCGCTCGGTGGCCGAGCGCTGGGGCGGCACCGTCACCGACGTCCTGCGCCTGGCGATCCCACCTCGCCGCGCCGCGGCCGAGAAGCGCCCACCCGCCGATCCACCACCGGCACCGCCCGCGCCCGACCCGGCGGGGTTCGCGCGGTACCCGACCGGCCCCGCGCTGCTCACGGCGGTCGCCGAGGCCCGGCCGGCCCGGGCGGTCTGGACGGCCCTGCCCGGCGAGGACTGGCCGGCCCGGCTGGTCGAGCTGTGCCAGGCCGCACTGTCCGGCGGCCGTGGCGCACTCGTGGTCGTCCCCGACGGCCGGGACCTCGACCGGCTCGCCGCCGCCGCCGAGCAGCGGCTACCGGCGGGCTCCTTCGTGGTCCTGCGTGCCGACGCCGCTCCGGACGCGCGGTACCGCCGCTTCCTCGAGGCCGCGCGGGGCAGCGCCAAGGTCGTGCTGGGCACCCGCGCGGCCGTCCTCGCCCCGGTGGCCGACCTCGCCCTCGTCGCCGTCTGGGACGACGGCGACGACCTGCACGCCGAACCCCGCGCTCCCTACGCCCACGCCCGCGACGTGCTCGTGCACCGGGCGCACCTCGCCTCGTGCGCCGCCGTCGTCGCCGCCACCGCGCGCACCGCGGAGGCGCAGCTGCTCGTCGAGAGCGGGTGGGCCCACGAGCTCGTCGCGGACCGCCCCACCCTGCGGGCGGCGGCCCCGCGCGTGCAGGCCCTCGGGGCCGACGCCGAGCTGGCGCGCGACCCTGCCGCCCGCACCGCCCGGCTGCCCAGCCTGGCCCACCGGGTGGCCCGGCAGGCCCTCGCCGACGGCGCGCCGGTGCTGGTCCAGGTCCCGCGCGCCGGGTACGCACCCGGGCTGGCCTGCGACCGCTGCCGCGCGCCGGCCCGCTGCGGGGCGTGCTCCGGACCGCTGGGCATCTCGCCGGCGCCCGGCCCGGGTGGCTCGCGGGTCCCGGCCTGCCGGTGGTGCGCCCGCCCGGCGGCGACCTTCCACTGCCCGTACTGCCACGGCACGAAGCTGCGCGCCTCCGTCGTCGGCGCCGCCCGGACCGCCGAGGAGCTCGGCCGCGCCTTCCCCGGTGCGGCCGTGCGGGTGTCCGGCCGCGGGTCCGTGCTGGCCTCGGTGCCCGGCGGGGCGGCCCTGGTGGTGGCCACCCCGGGCGCGGAGCCGGTCGCCGAGGGCGGCTACGGGGCCGCCTTGCTGCTGGACTCCTGGGCGCTGCTGGGCCGCCCCGACCTGCGGGCGGGTGAGGAGACCCTGCGGCGGTGGATGAACGCCGCCGCCCTGGTGCGCCCGGCCGCGGCGGGCGGGCAGGTCGTCGTCGCGGCGGACGCCGCCCACGCCGTCGTCCAGGCGCTGGTGCGCTGGGACCCCGCCTGGCTCGCTGCGCGAGAGCTGGCCGACCGCCGGGCGCTGGGTTTCCCGCCGGCCACCCGGATGGCCGCGCTCGCGGGCAGCCCGGCAGCCCTGGCGGAGTTCCTGGCCGCCGCGCGGCTGCCGGCGGACGCGGACCTGCTCGGCCCGGTCCCCGAGCCGCCCCGGCCCGGTCAGGACGGTGAGCGGGAGCGTTACCTGGTCCGAGTGCCGCGCGGCGAAGGGGTGGCACTGGCACACGCCCTCGCGGAGGTGCAGGGCGTGCGCAGCGCGAAGAAGGTCGCCGAGCACGTGCGGGTGCAGCTGGACCCGCTCGAGCTGGTCTGAGCCGCCCGCCTCAGCCCCGGACCTCCCGGTGGGTGCCGTGGCCGGCCTCCCCGGGCGGGGTGCAGTCCCCGTTGCGCCGGCCGGAGTCGTGGGGCCGGTCGGCATCGTGGTGGCCCTCGTCCATCCGGCACCAGTGGCGGTCCGGTCCGCCGTCGTCGTGCCGGGCTCCGCGGTCGCCGTCCGGCGGGTCGTCCCCGTCGGAGCCGTGCCGGGCTCCGCGGTCGCCGTCCGGCGGGCCGTCCCCGTCGGAGCCGTGCCGGACACCGCGGTCGCCGTCCGGCGGGCCGTCCCCGTCGGAGCCGTGCCGGACACCGCGGTCGCCGTCCGGCCGGTCGTCTGCGTCGGAGCCGTGCCGGACACCGCGGTCGCCGTCCGGCGGGCCGTCCCCGTCGGACCCGTGCCGGTCAACGCCGTCGGAGCCGTGCCCGTGGCCCCCGTCATCGGTACGCCCGCCGTCGGGGTCCGGGTACCGGTCCCGGTCGCCGGGCTGGTCGGTACCCGGCGTCGGCCGTGGGTCCGCCGGCGGTGGCCCTGGTTCGGCCGGCGGTGGTCCGGGTTCGGCCGGCGGTGGTCCGGGTTCGGCCGGCGGTGGTCCGGGTTCGGCCGGCGGTGGCCCTGGGTCGGCCGGCGGTGGTCCGGGTTCGGCCGGCGGTGGCGGGTCGGCCGGTGGCGGCGGGACCGCCGGGGCCGCGGCCGGGGGAGGGCTGGGCGCGACCGGAGGCGGGGTGGCCGGAGGCGGCGCGGACGGTGCGGGAGGGGCGGGGGCCGTCGCGGCCGGAGCCGGAGCGGGAGCCGGTGGCGGGGCGGCGGCCGGAACGGTGCCGGTGCCGGTGCCGGTGCCCACCGTGGCGTCGCGCGCGCCGACCGGTGCGGCGTGCGCCGGTACCTGCTGCGCCATGGGCCGGATCGGCCCGGTGGGCCCGGGTGGGGTGTCGCGGGCGACGTCGGACGGCGGAGGTGAGGGCACCGACCGGCGGGGCGGCGCGGGCTCGGGAGGCGGCGGCACCGGAGCCGGGGACGGCACGGGCGGCTCGATGTCCGGACCGGCCGCGATCGGAGGCCTCTGGTCGGCCGGTGGCGGCGGGCCGACCAGGGACAGGCCCGCCCAGCTCCCGACCAGGACCACGAGCAGGAGGGCTGCGGCGACGACGGCGGCGCCGGCGGTGGTCCGCGCGATCCCCGGCCAGCGCCGGCGCGGCTGACCCGCCTCGGCCGTGCGGCTGAGCACCACCGGGCGGTGGCGCCGGTCCGGGAGCTCGGCCAGTGTGGTGGGCCCGCCGCCCCGGTGGGCGCCGGACATCAATGGTTCCCATCGTCGGAGCGCGACCGGCGGAGGTGTCGCTCGGCCCACAGGGCGGCCTGCGTGCGGTCGGCGGCCCCGACCCGGTGGAGGATGTGGGTGACGTGCGTCTTCACGGTCCCCTCCGTGATGCGCAGCCGGCGGGCGATGACCTTGTTCGAGTGTCCCTGCCGGAGCAGCTCCAGGACCTCGCGCTCGCGCTCGGTGAGCGAGTCGCCCTGACCCCGGTCACGCAGGGCGGCGAGCACCGCCGGGGCGACCTGCGGGTCGATCGTGGAGCCGCCGGCGGCGACGACCCGGACGGCGTCGAGGATGGCCTCGGCCGCGGTGTGCTTGAGCAGGTAGCCGTCGGCCCCGGCGTCCAGCGCCTCCAGCACCAGCGGCCGTTCGGCGTAGGAGCTGAGCACCAGCACGCGCACGGCATCGCCGTTGGACCGCAATCTGCGGATGACGCTGATCCCGTCCTGGCCGGGCATCGCGAGGTCGAGCATGACGAGGTCCGGCGTGAGGCGGCGGATGAGCTCCATCGCGCCGTCGCCGTCCCCCGCGGTGCCGATGCACTCCAGGTCACCGGAGGCGCTGAGCAGGCTGCGCAGTCCCTCCCGGACGACGGCGTGGTCGTCGACGACCAGGACGCGGATCACGGCTGGGCCCCGACGGGGACGTCGACCGGCACGGTGACGACCAGTCGGGTGCCCTGTCCGGGGGAGCTGTTCGCCGTCAGGGTCCCCCCGGCGTGGACGACGACGTCGCCCAGGGTGTCCAGCCCCACGTGCCCCTCGCGGCGGCGCTCGGCCAGCCGCTGGGCGTCGAAGCCGCAACCGTCGTCGTCCACGACGAGGGTGACCGTCCGCCCGTCCCGGGACACGGTCACCTCCGCGGAGGTGGCCTGGCTGTGGGTGGCGGCGTTGCGCAGCGCCTCCCGGGCGGCGCGGTACAGCAGGCCGGTCACCGTGTCGGGCAGCCCGGAGATCCCCGACGTCCGCACCGACACCTGCAGTCCCGCGTCCTGCTGTTCCGCGGCCAGGCTGCGCAGGCGGTCGGCGAGGTCGGGCAGCGGTTCCGGCGCCGCGCCGGGGTGGGACACCAGCGCGCGCAGCTCGTCGATGGCCTGCCGCACCGCGGTCGCCGCCATGGGGGGCAGCCGCGCCTCCGACTCCGCACCCGGCCCGGCCCGCAGCCGGGCGGCGTCGAGTTCCATCGCCACCCCGGACAGGACGGGGAGCACGGAGTCGTGGAGCTCCCCGGCGAGCCGCCGCCGCTCGGCGTCCGGCGCGGCCAGGACGGTCCGCAGGAGCGCCTGGTCGTCGTCCTGCCGACGGCGCACGCGGGCGGCCAGCCGCCAGGTGAGCGGCAGCTGGACCAGGACGAGCAGCAGCAGCGCGATCAGCGCCGCGGGCGCGAGGGCGAGCCACGCCTGGCGCGCGAAGGGGCGGACGTCGTCCCGGTTCCCGGCGAGGTCGAGCAGCACCGGGGTCCCGTGCACGTCGCGGATGCCGGCGTGGGCGACGTGCACGGCCGTGCCCGGGTGGCCGACCGTCACGACGGAACCGGTGTCCAGGGCCCGGCGGGCGTCGGCCGGCAGCGGCGTCACCCGGCCGATCATCTCGGCGCGAACGGACCACAGCACCCGGCCGGAGGCGTCGCGGACCGACACCGCGGCCACCGGGCCGGCGTCGAGGACGCCGGCGACCTGCCGGCCCAGGTCCCCTGTCGCGGTGGGCGGGCGCGTGGGGTCGGTGTCCACGGCGGGGGCCAGGCCGGCCGCGGTCACCGACGCCAGCCGCTCGAAGGCCCGGGCGCTCAGCGAGTCGCCGACGTCGCGGGCGAGGACGCCGCTGACGACGGCGAACGCGAGGATCAGGACCACGCCGGCGATCGTGACGTGCGCGACCACCCTCGGCACGGAGATCGGTCGAGTACCCGGCTGCCGACGCCGTCCCCTCGGCGTGACCCAGATCACTCTCAGGAGCATAGGGCGGTTCCGGGCCTCCATCGTCCAGTTTCTTCGCGCCGCCTCCGGAGGGCGACCGACCGTGGCCGATCCGGGCGGTCGGGTCGCTGGCCGCACGACCCGGCGCCGGGCACGCCGCCGCACCCGCCGTGGCCATGACGGGCTGGGGGTCGCGCGGTGCGCCACCTAGGATCGACCGGTGAGCGTCACCCCCATCCGCCTGTACGGCGACCCGGTGCTGCGCGCCCCTGCGGCCCCCGTCGTCGACTTCGACGCGGAGCTGCGCCGGCTCGTCGA
Organism: Geodermatophilus sabuli; assembly: GCF_900215145.1. Lineage (GTDB taxonomy): Bacteria > Actinomycetota > Actinomycetes > Mycobacteriales > Geodermatophilaceae > Geodermatophilus > Geodermatophilus sabuli. Next base: position 1,069,534 of record NZ_OBDO01000001.1, read on the forward strand.
CGACCTCACCGACACGATGCTGTCCGCCGGGGGTGCCGGCCTGGCCGCGCCGCAGATCGGGGTCGGCGCACGGGTCTTCACCTGGCACGTCGACGGCGAGGTCGGCCACCTGGTCAACCCACAGGTCGTCCCGGTGGGGGAGGAGACGCAGGAGGGCCCCGAGGGGTGCCTGTCCATCCCCGGCTTCGCCTACGACTGTCGCCGGCACCTCTACGTCGCCGCGACCGGGTTCGACGTGCACGGGGAACCGGTCCGGGTGGAGGGCTCGCATCTGCTGGCCCGCGCGGTGCAGCACGAGGTCGACCACCTCGACGGCGTGCTGTTCGTCGACCGCCTGGAGCCGGGCGCCAGGGAGGCCGCGCTCGCCGCGATCGCCGAGGCGGAGTGGGCCGGCATGGGTGCCTGGGTCCCGCGCGTGGAGGTGAGCCCCCACTGAGGCTCCTGTTCGCCGGGACGCCGGAGGTCGCCGTCCCCTCCCTGGACCTGCTGCTGGACTCCGGGCACGAGGTGGCCGCCGTCCTGACCCGGCCCGACGCCCGCTCCGGCCGCGGCCGCCGGGTGGGCCGCTCACCGGTCGCCGAGCGCGCCGACGCCGCCGGCGTGCCGGTGCTGCAGCCGCGCTCGCCGCGCGAGCCGGAGTTCCTCGCGCAGCTGGCCGACCTCGCCGTCGACTGCGCGCCGGTCGTCGCCTACGGCGCACTGCTGCCGCAGGCGGCCCTCGACCTGCCCCGGCACGGCTGGGTCAACCTGCACTTCTCGCTGCTGCCGGCCTGGCGCGGCGCCGCGCCGGTGCAGCACGCGGTCATGGCCGGTGACGAGGTGACCGGCGCGTCCACCTTCCGGCTGGAGGCCGGGATGGACACCGGTCCCGTCTACGGCGTGGTCACCGAGCCGATCGGGCCACGGGACACCGCCGGCGACCTGCTGGACCGGCTGGCCCGCAGCGGGGCCCGGCTGCTGCTGGCCACCCTGGACGGCATCGCGGACGGCAGCCTCGTCCCGGAGCCGCAGCCGGCCGAGGGCGTCAGCCTCGCGCCCCGCATCGAGCCGGCCGACGCGCGCGTCGACTGGGCGCTGCCCGCGCACGTCGTCGACCGGCGGGTCCGTGGGGTGACCCCCGCCCCCGGCGCGTGGACCACCTGGCGCGGGGACCGGCTGCGCCTGGGCCCCGTCGAGCCGCTGCCGACGTCCCTGGGCCTGGCGGCCGGTGAGCTGTCCGTGGGGCCGACCGGGGTGCTGGTCGGCACCGGCCGCGGCGCGGTCCGTCTCGGGGACGTGCAGCCGGCCGGCAAGCGCGTGCTGCCCGCGACCGACTGGGCCCGGGGCGCCCGCCCGGCAGCCGGGGAGAGGGTCGGGGAGCCGTGACGCCCCCGCCCCGCCGCCCGGGCCGGCCCCGGCAGGGGCACCGCGCCGGCCGGCGACCACGCCCGCAACTGGACGGTGCCCGGCTCACCGCCTACGACGTCCTGGACGCCGTCTCCTCCCGCGCGGCGTACGCCAACCTGCTGCTGCCCCAGCTGCTGCGCGAGCGGCAGCTGGACCAGCGCGACGCGGCGTTCACCACCCAGCTCGCCTACGGGGCGCTGCGTGCCCAGGGCACCCTCGACGAGGTGCTGACCGGGCTGGTCTCCCGGCCGCTGGCCGAGCTGGACCCGCGGGTGCTCGACCTGCTCCGCCTCGGCGCCTACCAGCTGCTCGACCTGCGCGTGCCGGCGCACGCGGCGGTCGACACCACCGTCGACCTCACCCGGGCGATCGTCGGCACCGGCGCCTCCGGCCTCGTCAACGCGGTGCTGCGCAAGGTCGCCGCCGGCGGGGACCGCGTCGCCTGGCTGGACCGGCTCGCCGGCGACGCCGACGGCGCCGACGGCGACCGGCGGCTGGCCCTCGCCACCGACCACCCCGGCTGGATCGTGGCGGCCTGGCGGGAGGCGCTGGACGCCGGCGACCCCTCCGGCGCTCCGGAGCTGGAGGCCGCGCTGCTGGCCGACGACGCCGCGCCCGAGGTGCACCTGGTGGCCCGGCGGCTGGCCCGCGACCGGCTGGCCGAGGAGTCCGGTGGCACGCCGGGCCCCTGGTCCCCGTACGCGGTCCGGCTGGCCGGCGGCGACCCGGGGAAGGTGCCCGCCGTGCGCGAGGGGACCGCCGCCGTGCAGGACGAGGGCAGCCAGCTGGCCGCGCTGCTGCTCACCCGCGCGCCCCTCGACGGTCTCGACGCCGCCTGGCTGGACATGTGCGCCGGGCCGGGCGGCAAGGCGGGGCTGCTCGCGGCGGTCCGCCCCGAGGGCGTCCGGCTCACCGCCGCCGACCGCTCCCCGCACCGCGCCGAGCTGGTGCGCGCGGCCCTGGGCGACGCGGCCGGCACCGAGGTCGTCGTGGCGGACGGTCGGCAGCCGCCCTGGGCGCCGGGCTCCTTCGACCGCGTCCTGCTCGACGCCCCGTGCACCGGCCTGGGGGCGCTGCGCCGCCGCCCGGAGGTCCGCTGGCGCCGCACCCCGGCGGACGTCCCGCCGCTGGTGGAGCTGCAGACGGCGCTGCTGGACGGCGCGCTGGCCTCGGTGCGGCCCGGGGGAGTGGTGGCCTACGTGACCTGCTCCCCGCACACCGCGGAGACCGTCGGGGTGGTGGAGGCCGCGGCCGCCCGCGACGACGTCGAGGTGCTGCCGGTCGCCCCGCTGTTCCCGGAGGTCCCCGGCGTCGCTCGCGGGCGGTACGGGCAGCTGTGGCCCCACCGGCACGGCACCGACGCGATGTTCATGGCCCTGCTCCGCCGCACCTCCTGACGCCGCCGCCCGCCCGGCGGAAGCGGGCGGCGGGCACCCCGGCAGGGCCCCCTAGACTCGGCAGACGTGCCCCGGACCCCGATGATCGCGCCCAGCCTGCTGTCGGCGGACTTCGCCCGGCTGGCCGAGGAGGCACGACGGGTCGCGGACGCCGACTGGCTGCACTTCGACGTCATGGACGCGCACTTCGTGCCGAACCTGACCTTCGGCCTCCCGGTCATGCAGGCGGTGCAGGCGGTCAGCCCGGTGCCGCTGGACTGCCACCTCATGATCGAGGCCCCCGAGCGCTGGGCGCCGGACTACGCCGAGGCCGGCGCCCGCAACGTCACCGTGCACGCCGAGGCCTGCACCGACCCGCGCGCCGTCGCCCGTGACATCCGCGCCGCCGGCGCCCTCGCCGGCCTGGCACTCAAGCCGGGCACCCCGCTCGAGGACCACCTCGACGTCCTGCCCGACTTCGACACGCTCCTGGTCATGACCGTCGAGCCCGGCTTCGGTGGGCAGGAGTTCATGGCCGAGGTGCTGCCCAAGGTCCGCCGGGCCCGCGAGCTCGTCGACACCGGGCACCTGACGGTGCTGGTCGAGGTCGACGGTGGCATCAACGCCGACACCATCGAGGCCGCCGCCGCTGCGGGCGCGGACGTCTTCGTGGCCGGCTCGGCCGTCTACGGCGCCGAGGACCCCTCCCGCGCCATCGCCGGCCTGCGCGCGCAGGCCGCCGCGGCGCTCGTCGGGTGAGCCCCTGCCCGGCCGGGGATCGGGCCGCAGCGCCGGGGACCGACCCCGTGCCGACGGCGGCCGAGCGGCACGCCATGGCGCGCGCCCGCCGGCTCGGCGCCGGCGTGCTCGGCTCCACCAGCCCCAACCCCGCCGTCGGTGCCGTCGTCCTCGCCGCCGACGGGACGCCGGTGGGGGAGGGCGCGACCGCCCCGCCCGGCGGCCCGCACGCGGAGGTGCGCGCCCTGGCGGAGGCCGGCGACCGCGCCCGCGGCGGCACCGTCGTCGTCACCCTCGAGCCGTGCGCGCACACCGGCCGCACCGGTCCGTGCGCCGACGCGCTGCTGGCGGCCGGGGTCTCGCGGGTCGTCGTCGCCGTCCCCGAGCCCACCTCGCCGGCCGGCGGCGGCGCGGCGCGGCTGCGGGCCGCCGGCGTCGAGGTGGTGCTCGGCGTCGAGCAGGCCGAGGCCGAGGACGGCGCCCTGGGTGCCTGGCTGACCGGCGTCCGCGAGCAGCGGCCGCAGGTGGTGTGGAAGGTCGCCGGCACCCTCGACGGGCGTGTCGCGGCGGCCGACGGCAGCAGTCGCTGGGTCACCGGCCGCGAGGCGCGCGCCGCCGTCCACCGGCTGCGCGCCACGTGCGACGCCGTCCTCGTCGGCTCGGGCACCGCGCTGACCGACGACCCCCAGCTCACCGTCCGCGACGCCGACGGCGTCCCCGCCGGCCGGCAGCCGCTGCGGGTGGTGCTCGACCGCCGCGGCCGGCTGCCCTCCGACGCCCGGGTGCTCGACGACGCCGCCCCCACCCTGGTCAGCGCCGCGGCCGGCCCCCGCGAGCTGCTGGCCGAGCTGTTCGCCCGCGATGTGCGGCGGGTGCTGCTGGAGGGCGGCCCCACGCTGGCCGCGGCGTTCCTGCGGGCGGGGCTGGTCGACGAGGCGGTGGTGCACCTGGCGCCGAAGCTGCTGGGGGGCGGGGCATCGCTCGTCGGCGACCTGGGAATCACCTCGATCGGGGACGCGCTGACCCTGTCGGTCGTCGACGTCACCCGCCTGGGCGGGGATGTCGGCATCCGCTTGCGTGCATACCGGCACACTGGTGGCAGTCGGTCTGCGGAGAGCCCGGCCGCGACCGGAGGGAGTTGATCGTGTTCACCGGGATCGTCGAGGAAGTCGGCACCCTGCTCGACCGGGAGGACCTGGAAGAGGGCGGGGAGGTGACGGCCGCCCGGTTGCGCATCCGCGCGCGGAAGGCGCTGGAGGGCGTGGCGCTGGGCGACTCCATCTCCGTCAAGGGGGTCTGCCTGACCGTGACGGCGGTGGACGGCGACGTCTGGGCCACCGACGTGATGGCCGAGACCCTGCGGCGCAGCAGCCTGGGCGCCCTGGCCGACGGGGACCCGGTCAACCTCGAGCGCGCCGTCACGCCGCACACCCGGCTGGGCGGCCACCTGGTGCAGGGCCACGTCGACGGCGTCGGCACCGTCCGCGCCCGCACCCCCGGCGAGCACTGGGAGGTCGTGCGGATCGCGCTGCCCCCCGAGCTGGCCCGGTACGTCGTGGAGAAGGGCTCCATCGCGGTCGACGGCGTCTCCCTGACCGTGAGTGCCGTCAGCGCCGTCGACGACCCCGAGCCGTGGTTCGAGGTCAGCCTGATCCCCACCACCCTCCGCGAGACCACGCTGGGCGCGGTACCCCCGGGGAGCCCGGTCAACCTGGAGGTCGACGTGATCGCCAAGTACGTGGAACGGCTGTTGGGAGCACGCTCGTGAGCGCACGCGCGAGCACAGCATGCGTCGGCACGTGGCCGACCATCGCCAGCGAGGAGGATGCGTGACGAGCACGTCGACGCGACTCGACACGATCGAGGACGCCATCGCCGCCATCAAGCGCGGCCGCCCGGTCGTGGTGATGGACGACGAGGACCGCGAGAACGAGGGCGACCTGATCTTCGCCTCGGAACTGGCGACGCCGGAGCTGGTGGCCTTCATGGTCCGGTACACCTCGGGCTACATCTGCGTGGCGGTCACCGAGGAGGACGCCGACCGGCTGGACCTGCCGCCGATGTTCCGGGTGAACCAGGACCGTCGCGGCACCGCCTACACGGTCACCGTCGACGCCCGCGAGGGGGTGACGACCGGGATCTCGGCGACCGACCGGGCGCACACCATCCGGTTGCTGGCAGCGGAGCAGACGAGTTCGGCGGACCTGGCCCGGCCGGGGCACATCGTGCCGCTGCGGGCCCGCGACGGCGGGGTGCTGCGCCGGCCCGGGCACACCGAGGCGGCGGTGGACCTGGCGGTGCTGGCCGGGCTGCGCCCGTCGGGGACCCTGTGCGAGCTGGTGAGCGAGAAGGACCCGATCGGCATGGCGCGGGGGGAGGAGCTGCGGGTCTTCGCCGACGAGCACGACCTCTGCCTGGTCACGATCGCGGACCTGATCGCCTACCGGAAGCGGTTCGACAAGCTGGTCGAGCGGGTGGCCGAGGCGACCGTGCCCCTGGCGCCGGGGGTGTTCACCGCGGTGGGCTACCGCAGTTCCTACGACGAGCGCGAGCACGTCGCGTTCGTCTACGGCGACATCTCCGACGGCACCGACGTGCTGGTCCGCGTGCACTCCGAGTGCCTGACCGGCGACGTGTTCGGGTCGCTGCGCTGTGACTGCGGCCCCCAGCTGCAGGCCGCGCTGGCCGCCGTCGCGCAGGAGGGGCGCGGGGTGGTCCTCTACATCCGCGGACACGAGGGCCGGGGCATCGGCCTGCTGCACAAGCTGCAGGCCTACCAGCTGCAGGACGCCGGGGTGGACACCGTGGACGCCAACCTCGACCTCGGCCTGCCCGCCGACGCCCGCGACTACGGCACCGGCGCGCAGATCCTGGTCGACCTCGGTGTGCACACGATGCGGCTGCTGACCAACAACCCGGCCAAGCGGGCCGGGCTGGAGGGCTACGGTCTGAAGATCACCGGCCGGGTGCCACTGCCCAGCCACGTGACCGCGGAGAACCTGGCCTACCTGCGCACCAAGCGCGACCGGATGGGCCACCTGCTGGACATCATCGAGCCGGAGACCGAGTCCGGTCCCGAGGACGTCCCCACGGTCCCGGGCACCGACGTGCCCCTGCGGCAGAACGAGCAGATGTCGTGAGCGGGCACGGAGCGCCGCAGGTCGGTGCGGTCGACGCCGCGGGGCTGACCCTGGGCATCGTCGCCACCACCTGGCACGTGGAGATCACCGGTTCCCTGCTGGACCGCGCGGTGGCCGCGGCGGTCGCCTCGGGCATCCCGTCGCCCACCGTCGTCCGGGCACCGGGAGCCGTCGAGCTCCCGGTGGTCGCGCAGGCGCTGACCGAGCAGCACGACGCCGTGGTCGCCCTCGGCGTGGTCATCCGTGGCGGCACCCCGCACTTCGAGTACGTCTGCGACGCGGTCACCGCCGGCCTCACGCGGGTGGCCCTCGACGCGGGCACGCCGGTCGGCAACGGCGTCCTGACCTGCGACACCGAGGAGCAGGCACGCGACCGCGCCGGACTGCCCGGGTCCGCGGAGGACAAGGGGTGGGAGGCGACGATCGCCGCGCTGTCCACCGCGCTCACCCTGCGTCAGCTGCGCGGCCCGTCGCGGCCGACCGGCTTCACCATCCGACCGGCCGACGGGAGTCGCGCGTGAAGACCTTCGACTCGCTGTTCACCGAGCTCGCCGCCAAGGTGGCCGCCGGGGACCCGACCTCCGGGACGGTCACCGCGGTCCGCGACGGCGTGCACGCGGCGGGCAAGAAGGTCGTGGAGGAGGCCGCGGAGTCCTGGATGGCCGCCGAGCACGAGGGCGAGGAGCGGACGGCGGAGGAGATCAGCCAGCTGCTCTACCGGGTGCAGGTGCTCATGCTGGCCCGGGGGCTGAGCCTGGACGACGTCTACGCTCACCTCTGAAGGAGGACCTCCTGCCCCCGCTCGCAGGCTGGCGCCGGGGAGCCGCAGGAGGGCCGACCACCCACCCGTTCGAAGAGGAGTTCTCCCCGTGCTGCGCATCGCCGTGCCCAACAAGGGCGTCCTGAGCGACCCTGCGGCCGCGATGCTGGCCGAGAGCGGGTACCGGCAGCGGCGCAGCACCAAGGACCTCGCCGTCTACGACCCCGACAGCGACACCGAGTTCTTCTACCTGCGCCCCCGTGACATCGCCGTCTACGTGGCCGCCGGCACGCTGGACGTCGGCATCACCGGCCGCGACATGCTGCTGGAGACCGCGCCGGCCGACGGCGAGGGCGCCGCGGCGGTCGAGGTGATGCCGCTGGGATTCGGCCGCTCGTCGTTCCGCTTCGCCACCCCGGTCGAGTCGGACATCGAGACCGTCGAGCAGCTGGCCGGCAAGCGGATCGCCACCGCCTACCCCGTGCTCCTCAAGCGGTACCTGCAGGAGAAGGGCATCCACGCCGGTGTGGTGAAGCTCGACGGCGCGGTGGAGACCGCCTGCCGGCTGGGTGTCGCCGACGCGGTCTGCGACGTCGTCGAGACCGGGACGACCCTGCGGGCCGCGGGGCTGCACATCATCGGCGAGCCGGTGCTGACCAGCGAGGCGATCCTGGTGCGCCGGGCCGGCGCCGAGGAGATCCCGGCCGTTGCCCAGCTGCGGCGCCGGCTGCGCGGGGTCCTGGTCGCCCGGCAGTACGTGATGCTCGACTACGACTGCCCGAACGAGCTGCTGGAGAAGGCCACCGCGCTCACCCCGGGCCTGGAGGGGCCGACCGTCAGCCCGCTGCAGACCGAGGGCTGGTCGGCGGTGCGGGCGATGGTCGCGCAGTCCGACACCAACCGGGTGATGGACGAGCTGTGGGAGCTCGGCGCCCGGGCGATCCTGGTCACCAGCATCCACGCCTGCCGGATCTGAGCCGCCGGGCACGGTCCGGCGCCCCCGTTCGTCCCTTGGGCATGCGCGTGCTCGCCGTGCTCCTGCTGCTGCTCCTGGTCTCGTGCGCCTCGCCGTCGGACGGTGACCCGGCCGCGGACGGCGCCTCCCCGGGTCCCGGCACCGGCGGGGCGGACGACGAGCTGGTGGTGGAGGTCGATCCCGGTGAGGGCGCCGCGGTCGAGCGCTGGACGCTCGTCTGCGGGGACGTCGCCGCGGGTGACCACCCCGACGCCCAGGCGGCCTGTGATCACCTGCAGCAGCTGCCCGACCCCTTCGCGCCGATCCCCGACGACGCCGTGTGCACCGAGCAGTACGGCGGCCCGCAGACCGCCCACGTCACCGGCCGCTGGGCCGGGGAGCCGGTCGACCTGCGGGTGTCCCGGACCGACGGGTGCCGGATTGCGCAGTGGGACTCCCTGGTGCCGCTGGTCCCCGCGGCGCAGGCATTCGAGGAGCTCCCCGGCTGAGCCGGCCGGCCCCCGGACGCGCGGGAGCCCCCTCCCGATGGGGGAGGGGGCTCCCGCCCGTTGCACCAGGTGGCCCCGTTCAGGGCACCGCCCCGAGCTGGCGAGGGGGCAGACGGCCCTGGTGCAGGGGCCCACCGCGAGCCTGCGAGTGGTGGGGGGCAGCGGGGTCCTTCGAGGGGTCCTCTTTCAGCGCGGGCGGGTGGTCCGGTCGACGAGGTCGATCGCGGTGCACAGGCCCAGCGCCATGGCCCGGCCGCTGGTGGAGCCGGTGGCCAGCAGGCCGGCGATGGCCGGGCCCAGCGGCCGCTCGCCGACCAGACCGTGCAGCACCGCCGCGTACTCGCCGCTGACCCGCCCGGCCGCGGCGTGCCGCAGCAGGGCCCGGGACAGCTCGGTGGTGCGCCCGGCGGCGAGGGCGTAGACGCCGGCGGCGAAGCGCTCGGCCGCCGGGTGACCCAGCAGCACCAGCCCGGCCATGGTCCCGGCCATCACGTCGTCCCCGGCCGGGGTGAGCCCCGGGCCGAGGCCGACGAGCCGGACGGCGGTGCGCAGGGCGGCGTCGAGGTCCGCCCGGCGCACCGCACCGCGCAGGGCGGCCAGCGGGCCGCCGGGCCCGGCCGGCAGGCCCGGCAGGGTGAACGCGCTGTGCGGTACACCCTCGCCGTAGAGGGCGTTGCGCAGCTGGCGGACACCCTCCGGGAGCAGGGCGGGCCGCGGGCTGGGCAGCCGGGGCCGGGGGTCCCACCAGGCGGCGGCGCTGACGGTGAGGTCGCCGACGACGATCCGCCCGCCCCCCACCTCCGCCGGCGCGTCCTGGGGCACGCCCACCAGCGGGCGGCCGTTGCTCGGGCGGAAGAGCACGCAGCCCAGCGGGAGGCGGGCCGCGTCGCTGGTGAGCACACCGACGACCTCGCCACCACGGTCGGTCGACACGTGCAGGTAGACGGCGGCAGGGACGCTGAGGAGCACGCGGGCCGGGCGCACCGGCCCCCGCAGCAGGTCGGCGACCCCGGTGCTGGCCGAGGCGGGCACCGCGGTGGCGGCCCGGGACGGCGGTGCTGTGCGGGCCGCGGCCTGGGCGGAGTCCCGCGGGAGGGGGATGGTGGGCACTCCGGCCTGAGCTGCCCGGCCCCGCGGGGACGTCGGGGTCACGGGATGGGTCCCGCCCGGGCCGGCTGTCTCGTTGATCGTGCGCATGGTGGCCTCTTCACCTGGAGACAACGGGAGGCACCGTCGGCTCGAGGCCCCCCGCCCGGCCCCGCCCTCCTCACCGGAGGGACTCGGCGGCACCGTGAGAGCGGTGACGGCTTACCATCCAGCGGGCGGAGTGGTTCCGGGTCTCGAACCTAAGCGGCGCGTCGCATGCCCCTGTATGGCGGAAGTCGCCAAGAATGGGGACGTTGGTCCAGGCACTCCTGACAGGGTGCCGTGGTATGGCCGTGTGCATGAGCGATGTGGAAGGCAGGTGTCGTGACCCAGGGTGATGCATCGCTCACCGTCCCCACCCAGGGTGATGGTGCAGCTTCCCTGCGTCGTCGCATGTTGGCAGCGGAGGCATCGGTGAGCGACAACCGCGCGGAGCGGACCACCTGGCAGGAGCGCATGGGGCTGACCCTCCAGGAGGCGCTGAACCTGCCCGGGCTGGCGGGGACCGAGGTGGTCGCCGGGGCCGCCGGGCTCGGCCGGGTGGTGCGGCACATGGTGGTCGACGACCCCACCGATCCCCTCGCCGTCGCCGGGCCGGACGTCGTCGTCGTCCTCGGCGCGCGGCTGCCGCCGGCCGACGCCGCCAACTGCCGGGCCCTGGTGGAGCGGCTGGACTCCATGGGCACCGCGGCGCTGGCCTTCCGCCGGGCCGAGGGGCCCTCGCCGGTCCCCGACGAGGTGCTGGCCGAGGCCGACCGGCGGTCCCTGCCCGTGCTGGCCGTGCCGGCCGCGGCACGGATGGACGAGATCGTCTCCGAGGTGCTCGGGGCGGTCGTCGGCAAGCAGGGCGAGGAGCTCGCCCTGTCCTACCGGATGCACGACCAGTTCATCGACGTGGCCCTCAGCGGTGGCGGGCTGGCCGAGGTGACCGACCAGCTGGCGGTGTTCCTGGACGGCGCCGCGGTCCTGGGCCTGGGTCCCGACCGCGAGATCGTCACCACCGCCGGTCCGGCCGAGGACGTCGCCGAGATCAGCGACTGGCTGTGGCTGCTGGACGCCGAGGCAGAGGACGAGCTGGCCACGATGGCACCGTCCCGCCGGGTGTCCGGCGTCCGCGCCGACCAGACCGTGGTGACCCCCGCCGAGGTGCTGGCCGACGCCGACCTCTCACCGGCCGACGGCATCCTGCTCGTCCCCGGCCACCACGAGCTGCCCGGCGGGGTGGGGGAGTACGCGGTCGCCCCGATCATGGCCGGCGAGCAGCGGCACGGCTGGCTGGTCGCCGTCCACCGGACCGGCCCGATGATGGTCGGGGCCGGCGGTGTGCTGGAGCGGGCGGCGGTGATCTCGGCGCTGTCGGTGATCCGCCAGCAGGCGGTGCACTCGGTCGAGCTGCGCTTCCAGGGCGATCTCGTGCGGCGGCTGGTCGCGGGTTCGCTGCGGCACACCGAGCGGGCCCTGGCCCAGACCCGCTCCTTCGGCTGGCGGCTGGACGGCCCGGTCGTCGTCCTGGTGACCGCCACGGAGACCGCCGCGGACCCGCACGCCGACCCCACCCGGGCGCTCGACGTCCTCGACCGGCTGGCCGACGGCTGGCGGTCGGCCCTGGAGAGCGAGGTGTCCGGGGCGGCGGTCGCGGGGCTGTCGACCGAGATCGTGACCGTGCTGCCCCTCGACGGGCGGACGCCGGAGGAGGTCAGCGCGCTGGTGTCGGCGGTGACCTCCCGGGTCAACGCCCGCGTCCGCCGGGTGGGCCGCGTGCTCGGCACCGGCATCGGCCGCCCGGCCGGGTCGCTGTCCGCGCTCGGCGAGGCGCACCAGCAGGCGCAGCGGGCGCTCGGGGTGGGGCAGGAGATCCACGGCACGCAGGCGGTGACGCACTTCGACCAGCTCGGCGTGTTCCGCCTGCTGTCGCTGATCCCCGACAGCACCGAGCTGCGCAACTACGTCGACGAGGTGCTCGGCACCCTGGCCGATGCCGGGGACCCGGACTCCGCCGACCTGCGGGAGACGTTGCGGGTCCTGCTGGAGACCAACCTCAACGTCGCGGAGTCCGCCCGCCGGCTGCACTTCCACTACAACACGATGCGTTACCGGATCGGCAAGCTCGAGCGGCTGCTGGGGCCCTTCACCACCGACCCCACGCTGCGGCTGAACCTGCTGCTGGCCCTGCACGCCGCCCGGATGCGGGGGCTCGACCAGCCGCACCGGCCGCCGGTGGACGCCGCGATGACCGCCGCCCCCGACGACGGGTTCGACGCGCTCGTCTGACGCGAGGAGGAGGGCGCTCGTGGGTTCGGGCATCCACGCGCTGGTGTCCCGCATGGAGGGGCTGCTGGCGCCCCTGCAGGCCGCCCACGACCCGCTGCGCTTCTTCCTCGGCGTCTACCTGCGCACCACCGTCGCGGTCGCCGCCGCGATCCGCGGAGGCGAGTTCGAGGACCCCGCCTGGGTGGAGGAGTGGGACGTCGACTTCGCCGGCCTCTACCTCGACGCGCTGGCCGCCCACCGGCGGGACCCGGCCGCCCCGCCGCGACCGTGGCGGCTGGCCTTCGGGGCGCGGCCGGGGCTGCCGCCCGAGGCGCACGTGCTGCTCGGCATGAACGCGCACATCAACTACGACCTGCCGCAGTCGCTCGTGCGGGTCATCCCGCCGGCCGGCTTCGACGACCCCGGCCTGCGGGAGCTGCGCCGGCGCGACCACGAGCGCATCGACCGGGTGCTGGCCGCGCGCGTCGCCGTGGAGGACGCCCAGCTGCACCGCGACGGAGGCCGGCGCACCTGCCTGGACCGGCTGCTCTCACCGGCCAACCGCACCGCCAGCCAGGTGTTGCTGCGCGAGTCCCGGCGCAAGGTGTGGGCCAACGCGGGGCAGCTCGACGCGGCGCGGCGGGAGGGGCCGGCGGCCTACGCCCGGCGGGTCGCCGACCTGGAGTCGGCCGCCGCGGCGCGGGTCGACGACCTGCTGCGGCCGGGGCCGGTCCTGCTGCGGCTGGCCGTGCGCGGCTTCGGCGTCACCCTGTCCTGACCCTGCCCGCGCCGCGACCGCACCGATCGACCAGGCTGGTGCCGGGGCCGCGCCCGGTGGCCCCGGGAGAGGAGCACGCATGACCGAGCCCGCCCGTCCGCTCGCCGGCAGGGTCGCCCTCGTCACGGGGGCGTCGTCCGGCATCGGGGAGGCCACCGCCGTCGCCCTGGCCGGGGCCGGCGCCGCCGTCGCCATCGGCGCCCGCCGACGCGACCGCCTCGAGGCCCTGGCCGCGAAGCTCCGCGACGACGGCGCCCGGGTGCTGGAGCTGGACCTCGACGTCACCGACGAGCAGGCCTGCGCCGACGCCGTCCGCCGCACCCGCGAGGAGCTCGGCGGCCTCGACGTCCTGGTGAACAACGCGGGCGTGATGCTGCTGGGCACGATCGTCGGCGCCGACCCCGAGGACTGGCGGCGCATGGTGCAGACCAACGTGATGGGCGTGCTCTACATGACCCACGCCGTGGTCGACGGCATGCTCGAGCAGGGCTCCGGCGACATCGTGACCATCTCCAGCGTCGCCGGGCGGACCGCCCGGAAGGGCGCCGGGGTCTACAACGCCAGCAAGTGGGCGGTGAACGCCTTCAGCGAGTCACTGCGCCAGGAGGTCACCGCGCGGGGCGTGCGGGTGTCGCTGGTGGAGCCGGGGGCGGTGGCGACCGAGCTGTCCAACCACATCACCCAGCCCGAGGCGCGTGAGCAGTCCCGGCAGATGGCCGAGAGCATGCGGACGCTGCACGCCGACGACATCGCCCGTGCCGTCCTCTACGTGGTCGGCCAGCCGCCGCACGTCGCCGTCAACGAGGTGCTGGTGCGCCCCACCGACCAGGAACGCTGAAGCGACCGGACCTCCCGAGCCGAGAGGCTGGGCGACGGCCTCCTGCAGGGGCCCGCCGCGAGCCTGCGAGGGGTGGGGGGCAGGGGGTCCTTCTAGTCGTGGAAGACCTCGATGCGGGCGCCCATCTCGACCAGGCGCTCGTACAGGTGCTCGTAGCCGCGGGCGATGATGTCGACGTTGCGCAGCACCGACGTCCCCCGGGCCGCGAGCATCGCCAGCAGGATGCAGACCGCCGGGCGCAGCGCCGGCGGGCAGACCACCTCGGCGCTGGACCACCGGGTCGGCCCGGCCACCAGCACCCGGTGCGGGTCGAGCAGCCGGACGTCGGCACCCAGCCGGGTGAGGTCGGACAGGTGGATCGCCCGGTTGTCGTAGACCCAGTCGTGGATCAGGGTCGACCCGGACGCCGCGGCGGCGATGACGGCGAAGAACGGCAGGTTGTCGATGTTGAGGCCGGGGAACGGCATCGGGTGGACCTTGTCGATCGGCGCCCGCAGCTCCGACGGGCGGATCGTGACGTCGGCCAGCCGGGTGTGCCCGTTGTCGGCGCGGTACTCCGGCGAGAGGGAGTACCGCAGCCCCATCTCGGCGAGGACGGCGAGCTCGACCTCCAGGAACTCGATCGGCGTCCGGGTGACGGTGAGCTCGGAACCCGTGACGATGCCCGCGGTGAGCAGGCTCATGGCCTCGACCGGGTCCTCGCTGATCGTGTAGTCCACGTCCGCGTCGAGCACCGGCTGCCCGTGCACGGTCAGCGTGGTCGTGCCCAGGCCCTCGATGCCGACGCCGAGCAGCTGCAGGTACAGGCAGAGGTCCTGGACCATGTAGTTGGAGCTGGCGTTGCGGATGGTGGTCGTCCCGTCGGCGCGCGCCGCGGCCAGCAGGGCGTTCTCGGTGACGGTGTCCCCGCGCTCGGTCAGCACGATCGTCCGGTCGGCGCTGCGCGTGGCGCCGACCGTGGCGGAGTACCACCCGGCGTGGGCCTCGACCTCCAGGCCGAAGGGGCGCAGCGCGATCATGTGCGGCTGCACCGTCCGGGTACCGAGGTCGCACCCACCGGCGTAGGGCAGCTCGAACCGCGACGCCCGGTGCAGCAGCGGGCCGAGGAACATGATGACGCTGCGGGTCCGACGGGCGGCGTCGGCGTCGATGCCGGCGAGGTCCAGCTCGTCGGGGGTGACGAGGGTGAGGTCCCGGCCGGAGGCGTCCCAGGTCGCCGAGACGCCGATGGAGCGCAGCACGTCGAGGATGCGCTCGACCTCCACGATGCGGGCCACGTTGCGCAGCGTCGTCCGGCCGCGGTTGAGCAGCGCCGCGCACAGCAGCGCCACCGCCGCGTTCTTCGAGGACTTCACCGCGACGCTGCCGCGCAGCGGGGTGCCGCCGGTCACCCGCAGGTGGGTGGGGCCGGCCGGGCCGACGCTGAACAGCTCGCTGTCCAGGGCCTCCGACAGCCGGCCGAGCAGGTCGAGGGTGAGGTTCTGGCCGCCCTGCTCGATACGGGCGATCGCGCTCTGGCTGGTGCCCAGGCGCTCGGCGAGCTCGGCCTGGGTGAGGCCGCGGTGCCGCCGCGCGTCGCGGACGAGCAGGCCGATGCGGTGCATGACGGTGTCCGCGGGGCGGCCGTGGGGCTCCGGGGCGGGGGAGTCGGGCGGGATGGTGTCGGTGGCCGTCACGGGACGGGACGCTATCTCGTATGTGAGATCGCCCGTCCCGGGCGCGCCGTGCGATGCCCGGGCGGGGGCGACCCCGCCAGACTGCACCGCATGGACGTTCTCGTGACCGGAGGAACCGGACGCCTCGGCAGCCGGGTGGTCGACCAGCTGCAGGGCGCCGGGCACCACGTGCGCCAGATGTCGCGGCGGGGCACCGGCCCGGGCGGGGTCCGCGGGGACCTCGCCACCGGCCGTGACCTGCCGATGGCACTGGCCGGCGCGGAGGTCGTGGTGCACGCGGCCAGCGACGCGCGCGGTGACTACTGGCAGACCGACGTCGCCGGCACCCGGCGGCTGGTGCAGGCCGTCGACCGCGAGCGGCTGCGCCACCTGGTCTACGTGTCGATCGTGGGGGTCGACCGCATCCCGTACGGCTACTACCACGCGAAGTTCGCCACCGAGCAGGTGCTGCTGGCCTCGGGACTGCCAGTGACACTGCTGCGCATCACCCAGTTCCACGACTTCGTCGACGAGCTCCTCGGCACCGCCCGCCGCGGGCCGGTGCTGCCGGTGCCGATGGGCTGGCGGACGCAGCCGGTGGACGTCGGTGAGGCCGCCGCCCACACCGTGGAGGTGGCCCTCGGCGCGCCGGCGGGGGACGTCGTCGAGTTCGGCGGGCCCGAGGAGCTGACCGCGGCCGAGCTCGCGCGGGCGTGGGCGGCCGCCCGGGAACCGGGGGCCCACGTCGTCGCCACGCCCGTGCCCGGTCGGTTGTCGTCGGCGTTCCGGGACGGCGCGGCGGTGCCCTCGGGCGGTGCGCGCGGGCGTCGCACCTACGGCGAGCACCTGTCCGGCTGAACCGGTGCACGGCGCGAGGGCCCCACTGCCGCGGAACGGCGGTGGGGCCCTCGTCAGGGGCGGCCGGCACCGGGCCGGAGGTCCCGGTGCCGGCCGCTGCTGGTCACCTCCGGGAGGTGAAGGCGAAGGGCGCGGACACGCCGCCCCTCGTGGTCTCCGCGACCAGCCGCGTGAACCCGGTGGTGGGGCTGACGCCGTTGGCGATGCGGAGGGTCCAGGCACCCGTGGCGTCGACCGTGGCCGTACCGACCATCGCGCCCTTCGTCCCGGTGGTGGTGGCCAGGTAGACCGTCACCGTGTTGGCGGTGGTCACCGTCGAGGTGCCGGAGACCCGCCACTCCCGCGTACCGGTCCGCAGCTCACCGGCGGTGATCGCGGTGGTGTCCACGGTGGGCGTCACCGTGATCGACGCGGTGGCCGGGGTGCCGGGGCCGGCCGCGGTGACCTGGAAGGTGACCGGGTGGGCCGGAGCGGTGAACGACACCGTGGCCCCCGTGGTGCCCGACACCTGGACCGCCGGGGTGGAGGTCTGCTCCCAGGTGTAGGACGCCGCGTTCTCCCCGGTCGCGGTCAGCACCACGGCGTCGCCGACCTGCGGCGTCGGGTTGTCCGCCGTCACCGCGACCGTGGTCGGGACCGACTCCCCCTGGACCTCGACCGTGCGGGTGAAGACCTGCTCACCCTCCGGGCCCTGCGTGGTGAGGGTGATCGTCACCGTCCCCGGCGTGCCGGGGGTGGTGAACGTGGCCAGCGCCGGGTTGGTGGCGTCGGCCACGATGGTGCCGGCCGAGGCCGACCACGCGAACGACGTCACGTTGGTCGAGGAGGAGGCGTCCAGGGTGATCGTCTGGTTCATCGCCGCGGTCGCCGGGAGCCCGGCGATGTTGCCCGCCTGCGGGACGGCCTCTCCGGCGTCGGAGCCGGTGACCATGACCGGGGCCGTGGTCGAGCCGTCCTCGGACGACACGACGGTGACCGAGTGCGGCGGCATGCGGAGGCCGGCGGCGGTGAGGGCGCCGTTGCTCATCGCACCGAAGCCCTCCACGGAGAGCTCGGCGTCGCTGTCGCTGGACGTCGCCTCGACGGTGAGCGTCCCGTCGTCGAACACGGCGCTGGTGACCTGGATCCGGTCGGTCACCGGGACGTCCTTGTCCTCCGCCGGCACGTCACTGGCGTTGGTCACCGTGACGCTGTCGGGGAAGGCGTCGACGGGGATGCGCGCGAAGAAGTTGCCCGCCCCGTCACCGGTCAGGGTGGTGGCGTCCACGCCGTCGCCGGCCACCTCGACGGTCGAGGTCCTGCCCGCCTTGGCGTGGACGTCGAGGTAGTCCTGGCCGGAGGCGTTGTCGACCGCGTAGACGCCGAGCGGCTCGATGCCCTGGTTGACCGCCACCTTGCCCAGCAGGGCGAAGGTGTCGTCGCGGAACGGGGTGGTCAGGCCGGGACCGGACACCTCCACGTGGTTGGTGCCGTGCGGCGACCCGGTGACCTGGGTCTCCACGGCCGGGTTGCCGACGTACTGGACGCCGTTGACCTCGTGGAAGCCGGCGGCGTCGTGCAGGAACGGGGCGATGCGGGACCCCAGCGCCAGCCCGAAGTTGTCCGGCGCCGGCGTGATGTCCTCGACGAAGCGGGCGCGGCCGCGGTCGTCGGCCGTCACCGTGTCGACGCCGTACGGGTGGGTCACCGTGTAGGTGGCGCCCGGCACGCCGTCCTCGATCCGGATGCGGAGCCGGCCGAAGACGACCTGGTCGCCGTCCTGCACCGCCTCGTTGGCGAACGTCGCCTCCAGGGCCGCGACGAAGTCGACCGAGGCGCCGTTGGGCAGCTCGAAGCTGTTGTTCCCCTGGTGGTAGAACGACTCGGTCGGGAAGTTGCTGTCGGCCGCGTCCGCCCCGATGCGCAGCGGCTGGTCGGGGTCGAGCCCCTCCGCGGTGAGGAAGGCCGGGTCGCAGTAGGGGTCGGCCACGTCGAGGCACAGCTCCAGGCGCGTGCCCTCGTGGTCCTCGTACCAGACGGGGAAGCCGTGCACCCCGCTGGTCGGGCCCACCGCCTGCAGCGTCCTCGGGTTCGGCGTGACGATGTCCGCGCCGGCCATGGTGGCGCCGGTCGCCACGATGCCCAGGGCGGTCACCGCGACGACGCCGCGCCTGCCGAGGGCGCGGCGTGCACTCCGGCTCCGCGTCGCGACGTTGGTGCCCCTCGTGGCCCCGCCCCCGCGACGACCGGTGATCGGTCGTTCTCGTGTCATGCGACTCTCCGTTGTCGAACGGCGGCGTCGTCACCGTGGGTGGTGACGACCCTGTGCGTCGACTCTCACGGAGCGGGAACGGAGCAGGCAGACGCGGCAGGGGGGAGTGGCACCCCCCAATGCGAGGGAGCAGGGTTCCGGTGACCCGCTGTCCTCCCCGTCGTCGGCGCCGCGTCGCGGGTCGCGGAACCGGCCGGGGGCCCGCCACCTGTCCGGTGACGGGCCCCCGCCCTGTTCGGTTGTGGTGGTGCGGCGGGCTCAGCCGGTGTGCAGCCGGACCCGGGGCTCCGGCGTCACCGGCGGAGGACGAACGGCCCGGCCTTGCCCCCCTTGTCCGAGGTCGCCCAGACCTGGGAACCCGGGACGGTGGGGACGGCGTTGCGGACCGCGTGGTTCCACTGGCCGGTGGTGGCCCCGACGGCCGGGTTCGCCACGATCGCGGTCCCGATGACGGGGCCGGTCTCGCTGCCGGTCCGGATCGAGATCACGGCCCCACCGAGGGTGCCGGTGCCCGTGACCTCGAGCCGGTCACCGGCGCGGTAGCGCCCGCCGGTGATCGTGATCTGGTCGTTCGTCACGGCGTTCGGCGTCCCCGTGGTGGTGCCGGCCGGGCTGCTGCCCTGGCCGTTCACGGCCACGACCGAGACGGTGTACGCCGTCCCGGCGGTCAGGCCGGTCAGCGTGGCCGACGTGGCCGGGGCGACGACCACTGCCGACACCGCCGTCCCGGTGGCCGGGGTCGCGGTGACCTCGTACCGGCTGATGGCGGGGGCGTCGGTCGGCGCGGGGGCGTCCCACTCCACCGTCAGGCTGCCCTGGCCGGCGGTGGTCCGGACGTTGCCCGGCGCGCCGGGGAGCGTCGGGGCCGGGCCGGAGGAGCCGGGCTCGAACGTGCCCTCGGCGGTGCCGATGTTGCCGGCGGCGTCGAAGGCCGCGACCCTCACCAGGGTGCCGGACACGGTGACCGGGATGGTCTGGCCCGCGGCGAGGTGGATCGCGTTGACCGCCGGCATGTCGATGTCGACGACGTCGCTGCCGTCCAGGGTGTAGTAGACGTCCACGGTCTCGTCCGCGGTGACCGTGATCGCACCGGTCTCCGCGTTCCGCGCCAGGGTCACGGTCGGGTTCGTGACGTCCCCGGTCTCCGGGTTCTGGTCCGGCGCGCCGGACGGCGCCGCGAACGGCTTGCTCAGCACCGTGTCCGCCCCGGTACCCGAGGCGGCCCGGACCTCCACGAGGTACTCCATGGTCGCGGTGAGGCCGGTGAAGTCGGCGCGGAGGACGTCGACGCCCACCTTCTTGCCGATGATGTTGCCGCTCGTGTCGGTCAGCGTCACCTGGTAGCCGTTGACCGGGGTCGCGCTGCCGGCCACGTCGGGCGCGGCGGCCCAGTTGACCGTCATGGACTGGCCGCTCGCGGCTCGGACGACACCGGCCTGGCCCGGGCCGGGCTGGGCGGCGTCGCCGGGCCCGGCAGGGCAGCCACCCAGGCCGGGGCCGCCGACCTCCTCGTGCTCGGCGATCGTGATCCCGGAGCGCTCGTCACCGTCGGCGGCCGCCCAGGACATGATCCGGGAGGTGCCGGCCAGGGCGGTCCGGGCGGTGGCCTCGTCCAGGAACGTGTAGGTGGCGACGACCTGGTCCGGATCGGTGACGGAGCGGACCAGCGTGGACGTGTAGCCGTCGTCGCCGGTGCCGTCCGCGACGGCGCGGGCGTCGCGGCGGCCGACCGCGGTGTCCTTGAGGTCGGGCTGGATGATCCGCGCCTCGAGCCGGTCCATCGGGATGGCGGCCGGGACGTTGCTGACCACGGTCACGGTGGCCCCGTCACGCGTCTCGGTCGCCACCTCGATGTCGGCCACCGGCATGTCGAAGACCTGGCCGTTGATGGTCAGCTCGACCCGGTCGCCGCCGGTGATGTCGGGCGTCACGTCGAGCCCGGCCGGGGCGCCCTCGCCCCAGCAGGCCCCACCCGGGTGGTTGATCTCGAAGGCGACGCCGTCCTCGGGGTAGGCGACGGGGGCCGTGGTCTGGCCGACCACCGTCGTCCCGCGGAACACCTTGACCGTCGCGGTGCTGCCGGCGGGCAGGCCCTCGAAACCCTCGACCGTCATGAAGTCCCGGTTGGGGAAGACGACGATGTTGTTGGGCAGTTGCGGCAGCGCCGCCTGCGCGACCCCACTGGTCAGGACGACCGACCCGACCGCGACCGTGGCGGCGGAGAACAGGCCGAGGGCCCGCCTCCGGCCGGTGGTGACGACCGGCGATCGTGACGCGGAGGGGGCCACAGCCCCACCCCCGCGACGGCGACCACCCCGGGTGGTCCTGTCTCGTGCACTCATGGCTTCTCCGCTGTCGAGCGTTCCCCCGATCGGGCGATCGGAGCCGTACCGAGACGGTCGTCGTCAGGGGGTGTCGACACGAAGCCGTGGCGAGGGGGTCCTACGACCCCCAATACGGGGCGGGCAAGGGGGCGTGAGTGACCGGCGCGCCCGGTGGTGGCCGGGCGCGCCGGGAGTCCGAGCGGTCAGGCGGTGCCGACGGGGGAGCGGGGGACGACGAGCACCGGGCGGTGGGCGCAGTGCAGGAGGGCCCGCGGGACGCTGCCCACGAGGAGCTCGCGGCTGGCCGACCGGCCGCGGCTGCCGACGACGACGACCGCGGCGCCGCGGTTCGCGGCGGTCTCGGCCAGCGTCGAGGCGGTGGCCCGGGCGCTGCCGGGGCGGCCCGAGCAGGGCACGGTGAGCAGCTCGGCGCCGTCCGGGGCGGTCGGGCCGGGGCCGGGACCCGGCTCGGCGACGGCGACCAGCAGCTGCCGGCGGCTCGGGAAGAGCGCGGCGGCGGAGTCGATCGCCCGGGCCGCGCCGGCCGAGCCGTCGGTGCCGACCAGGACCGGCCCCGAGGTGGCCGCGGCCCACTCGGAGGTGGTCAGCGGGTAGGGCACCACCAGGACGGGGACGGGGCTGACGTGGACCACGAGCTCCGACACGCTGCCCAGCGCGGCCCGCACGCCGCCGAGGCCGCGGGTGCCGACGACGACGAGGTCGGCGTCCATCTCCTCCGCCGTCCGGGCGAACTGGTAGCCGTCGCCACCGAAGGCGCGCTTGACCATGGGCTCGGCCTCCCAGCCGGCCGCGCGGGCCAGCTTGACACCGTTGCCGGCCAGGCGCTCGGCCTCGGCCCGGCCCTCGGTCTCCAGCAGCTCGCCGAGCTGCTGCAGCCCGGAGGCGCGGCCGGCCAGCCGCTGCCGCAGCTCCGGTGAGGTGAAGGGCGGCTCCCACAGGTGCAGGACCGACGCGGTGGCCGACGGCACGAGGGTGGCCGCCGCCTCGATCGCGTTCACCGCGCTCGGCGAGCCGTCGTAGCCGACGATCACGCGCAGGGGCCGTCCGGCGGAGTCAGGGGCGCTCATGGCCGCATTCTCCCCGACGCGGTGCCGATCGTGGGCCGAGGTGTCACAGGTAGGCCCGGGGGTCCACGGCCGGGGGCAGCTCCCCGGGGACGATGCGCCGCCCGGTGACGTCGTGCGGGATCAGCCGCAGCCAGTGGCCGGCGTCGCCGGGCGCCCAGGGCTCGACGCCGGTGGCGTGGGTGCGGGCGACCAGGTCGGCGCGGTGCTCGCCGCCGACCTCCTCGGCCTGGCCGCGGACCAGCACGCTCCAGCCACTGCGGGTCCGCCGGTCGATCTCGTCCACCTCGAAGGTGACGTTGGCGTGTTCGGCGGCGGCGAGCTTGGTGCCGGCGCGGGTGCGGATGACGATCGTCGTCCCGTCGAGGGCGAAGTTCACCGGGAAGATCAACGGGTGGTGCTCGGCGTTCACGCCCAGCCGGCCGATCTCCTGCGTGGCCAGCAGCCGGTAGCACTCGTCGGTCGGGATCTCCTCGAGGGACGCATCCGTCATGGCCCCATCTTCGGGGGCGACGCGGGGGTCGTGCACGCCACGTGCAGCGGGAGCGGCCCATGGGGTAGGCAGGACGCGGGCCCCGCCGCGGGGTGCCGGACCCGGCCGGAGGAGCGCAGATGGACGAGCAGGACTGGGCCGCGGTGGTGCGTGCCGCCATCCGGGCGCCGTCGATCCACAACACGCAGCCCTGGTGGTTCACCGCGACGCCCGATCGGCTGGAGCTGCACCTGGACCGCGAGCGCGCGTTGCCGGTCCTCGACCCGACCGGCCGGCAGCAGGTGATCAGCTGTGGGGTCGCGGCCGAGTTCGCCGCGGTGGCGCTGCGGGCCTCCGGTGTCGAGCCGACCGTTGACCTGCTGCCCGACCCCGCCGACCCCGACCACCTGGCGACCGTGCACGCCGGGCCCGCGCGCGAGGTGACGGCGGAGGACCGTGCCCTGGCCGAGGCGATCGGCCGACGGCACACCGAGCGGGCGCCCTTCCAGCCCCGCGCCGTGCCGGACGAGCTCGTCGACCGGGTGCAGGCCGACGCCGGCCGGCTGGGGGTGTGGCTCAAGCCGATCAACGAGTCGGAGGAGGAGGTCGCGACCGTCTTCCTCATCTCCCGGGCCGAGGAGATCGAGCGCAGCGACCCCGGGTACGTGGCCGAGCTGCAGCGCTGGCTGCGCACCGACCCGGCGGCGGTGGACGGCGTCCCGGTCGAGGCGGTCCCGAGCGAGGACCCCGCCACCCGGCCGTCGAACTGGCTGATCCGCGACTTCGTCGTCGGCAGCCGGGGCGGACACTCCGCGTTCCTGCCCGAGGGCGACGCCACCGCACCGCCGCCTGCGGTCGAGCGGCCCACGGTCGTCCTGCTCGGCACGGACAACGACGACCGGACGGCGTGGCTGCTCGCCGGCCGGGCGCTGGGCCGGCTGCTGCTGGAGGCGACCACCCACGGGCTGGCCGCCTCGCCGCTCACCCAGGCCCTGGACTGGCCGGCCACCCGCGCCCGGATGCGGACCCGGCTGTCGCTGGTGGGCCACCCGCAGATGCTGCTGCGCATGGGCTACCCGTCGACGGAGGGTGCGCCGCACTCGGGCCGGCGTCCGGTCGCCGAGGTGCTGCGCTACTCGACGGCGGGCTGACCGGCCCGGTTCACCCGCGGCGGTCGGTGCTGGCCCAGGGGTCGTCGGGGTCGAAGTCGTCGTCGGCGGGCTCGGCGGGCCGGGCGGGTGTCGGGCCGGCGGGGCCGGCCGCGGACCGGGGGCGGTCGGCCCGCGCCGCGGCCTCGAGCGCGGCGTCCCGCTCGCGGGCCTGCTCGGCCCGTGCGGTCCGCGCCTGCTCCCGCAGCTCGCGGCGGGTGGGCCGGTCGCCGGAGATGGGCCGGTCGCGCAGCCGCCAGAGGCCGGCGCCGGCGATCGCCAGCCCGATCGGCACGACGTAGGCGGCGGCTCGCTCGGTGCCGCCCTCGCCGAGGTAGCTGGTGATGCCCGCGACGAAGAAGACGGTCATCGCCGTGCCGACGAGACCCAGCAGCGCCAGTGCCGTGCCCAGCGCCTCGGAGCGCCGTCGCACGGCGTAGGCGAGTGCGATGAGCCCGAGCCCGCCGCCGACCAGGTACAGCCCGGCGCCGGCCTCGTGCACGGCCTGCTGCCCGTCCATCGGGAACACCCCGACCACCAGCACCCCGATGCCCGCCGCGGCGAGCAGCGCCGGTGCGACCCTGCCGGCGGTGCCGGCCAGCGCCGGGCGCAGGAGCAGGTTCCCGGTGGCGATGAGCAGGCCCTGGACGACGAACGAGGCGTTCATCAGCAGGTGCCCGGGCGAGGTCCCGGCGCCGAGTTCGCTGATCAGGGCATCGGCGCGGGAGTAGCCGCCGGCCTGCAGCTGCACGACCGTCTCGACGACGAAGAACTGCAGGGTCAGCAACCAGGCGAGCGCGCCCCAGCGGTACCGGGTGGGAGTCACGGAGGCCATGGTCCCAGGCCGGTCAGCCCCGGTCCGCCAGCCGGGCGAGGACGGCGGCGAACGCCGCCTCCGACAGCCAGGAGGGGTTGCTGCCGGCGGGCATGCGCAGCACCTCGGCGGTGAGGAAGGCGGGATCGGCGAGCAGCTCGGCCCGGGGCACCGGCTCGGCCAGCCGGGTGAGCCGGACGGCGACGACCGGGCCGTCGGCGCGGTCCTCGGGCTCGCCGGTGACCTCGCCGACCGCGTGCACGCCCGGAGCGGTGCGCCCGCTGACCCACAGCAGGCAGGGCTGCCCGGGCCGCACCAGGTCCAGGCGGTAGGAGCGGCGCACGCAGCGGGTGAGGTCTCGTGCCGCACCGGCCGGCCACCCCGGCTCGAGGGCCTCCGACGGGCGCGTGGACTTGAGCACCCAGCAGGCGACGTCGCCCGGCGCGAGGCGCCTCACCGCCGGGGACACGGGCAGCGGCTCAGCGGCAGCCGGGGACGGCACCAGGCCGCGGTGCGGTCCGGAGGACCGCAGGGTGCACAGATCAGTCCGTCGCGGAGTGCTGCTCGGCGCCGGCGGGGTCGGCGTCGTCGGAGTCGACCAGCTGCCGCTCCTGCTCGGTGCGGTGCTGGAGGGCGTCGTCGTTGGGGCGGTCGTAGCCGCCACCGTGCTGGGCGCGGTCGCGCGGGGCGGACTCGGTCGGCTCGATGACGTCGTCGAGGGTGGGGCGGTCGGGCTCGCTCATCGGGGTGCTCCGCTTCGTCGGGGATGTCCGTCCCGGAACCCATAGCCAGCCCGCCGCCGCGCCAACCGTGATCAGCGCTGCTCGAGCAGCGCCGCCGGCACCCAGGCCTCGACCAGCACCGGCCCGTGCGGGCCGGCCAGCGCGTAGGTGACGCGGCCGAGCCACCCGCCGTCACCCTGCTGCCACTCGACCAGCAGCCCCGGCCACACGCCCGGCGCTCCCGGTGGGTCGTGCACCCAGCAGTGCCGGCCCCGGCCGTCGGCCCGGCGACCGGCGGGGGCGGCCGCCGGGCGGGGCGGTCCGGGCGCCGCCGGGGCGGCGGCACCCACCCCCGACTCCGCTGCCCGCTCCCCGAGCGAGCGGCGGCCCGAGCGTCCTGGGTGCATGCCGCCGGCCATGGAGTGAGTCTGGCACGCCGATCGAACGCGTGTTCGATCGACGCACCGGTCAGCCGCCCGGCGTGACCGCCGTCGCCAGGGTCTCGGCCACGGCCGTGACCAGCGGGTGCGCCGGCAGGTCCTCCACGGTCACCGGCAGCGGCAGCGACCAGTTGGGCCGGTCGGTGGTTCCTGGCATGTTGGGTCGGCGCTGCTCGGCCACGGCGTCGTCCAGGGTCGCCGACAGCAGCAGCGACGGCGCCTGCGCCAGCAGCTGGTGGGCCCGCTCGACCGCCGTCTCGGGCCGGGCGTTCCTCCGGACGCCGGGCAGCCGCTCCAGCAGGGCGGCGCGGCCGCGCTCGAGCTCCTCGTCGGTGCCGGTGCCGTGCTCCCGCTGCTCCTCGAGGTCCGCGCCGCTCCACAGCCCGGCGACGGTCGGCAGGTCGTGGGTGGTGATCGCCGCCATCGCCTCGGCCGGCCACGTGGCGGGCTCGTCCTCCTCGAACCACAGCAGCCGGTAGCTGAGGATCCCGTGCTCGGCCAGCGCCTCGCGGACGCCGTCCTCCACGGTGCCGAGGTCCTCGCCGACGACGACGGCCTGGGCGCGGTGGCTCTCCAGGGCGACGATGTCGAGCAGGTCCTCGGCGGGGTAGCGCACGTACGCGCCGTCGGCGGGGCCGGCGTCGCCGGGCACCCACCACAGCCGGAACAGGCCCATGACGTGGTCGATGCGCAGGCCGCCGGCGCCGGCTATCGTGGCGCGGATCGACTGGATGAACGGCTCGTAGTCCACCGCCCGCAGCCGCCACGGGATGAGCGGGGGCGAGCCCCAGTCCTGGCCCTGGGAGTTGAAGGCGTCCGGGGGTGCCCCGACGCTCGCGCCGGAGGCCAGCACGTCCTGCCAGGTCCAGGCGTCGGCGCCGCCACCGGCGACGCCGATCGGGAGGTCCTGGATGACGGTCATGCCCTCGGTCGCGGCCGACAGTTGCAGGTGCAGCGCCCACTGCAGCCAGGCGTGGAAGGCGATGTCGCGCTCGTGCTCCGCCACGAAGGAGCCGACGGCGCCGCTGCGCGGGTCCCGCAGCTCCTCGGGCCAGGCGTGCCAGTCGGGGCCGTGCTCGTCGGCGAGGGCGCACCAGGTGGCCCAGTCCTGCAGCGGCTGGCCCTGGTGCCACCACCAGTCGGGGAACGCGGGGTCGTCGCGGCCGGTGGCGTCGAACACCCGGCGCAGCACCGCCCGCTTGCGGGCCCAGATCGCGTCGCGGTCGATCAGGCCGCCCTCGTTGAGCGCGCGGCCGGCGTCCTCCTCGAGGTCGACGGTGCCCGCGCCGCGCACCTCCGCGACACGCAGGTAGACCGGGTTGCGGAAGCGCCGGGTGGCCGGCAGGTAGGGACTGGCCTCCTGGCCCGGCGTCGGCGCGACGGCGTGCAGCGGGTTGATGAGCACGAAGCCCGCCCCCTGTCCCGCAGCCATCTCCCGGACGGCGCGCAGGTCGGCGAGGTCGCCGATGCCCCAGCTCCCGCGGCTGCGGGTGGCGTAGAGCTGGACCGCCCAGCCCCAGGTGCGCTCCTCGGGCAGCCAGCAGCGCCCGGGCGAGACGACCAGGCGCCGGCGGGGGCCGCCAGGGGCCTGCAGCCAGTGGTAGCCGAGCGGGAAGTCCTCGGTCAGCTCGCCGTCCACGTGCCGGACCGAGCCGTCCTCGCAGGTCACCTCGGCCTCGTCGACCTCCAGCGCGTCCCCGGGCCGGGCCACGATCGGAGCGCGGTCCTCGAGGTCGGCCGGGGGCGTGCCGATCACCTCCCGCAACCGCTCGATGGTCGTCTCGGCGACGGGGTGTTCCTCGTCGGAGGCGTCGAGCCAGCTGGCGTCGATGCCCCACTCGTCGGTGGTCGGGGTGCGCGTCACCCCTCGATACTCCCCAGTGACCGCCCCGTGCGCAGTGCAAGGCGGGAGTGGTGCCGGTCTCGCTCTTGACCCTCCAGCCGCTGGAGGGTGCAGGGTCGGGTCGTGGACGACGGGGCGCTGACGATCGGGCAGCTGGCGGGCCGGCTGGGGGTGCCGGTCCGGACGGTGCGGTTCTGGTCCGACGAGGGGCTGGTCGACCCGCCGGCCCGGTCGGCGGGCGGGTACCGGCTCTACGACGCCGCGGCGGTGGCCCGGCTGGACCTGGTGCGCACCTTGCGCGAGCTCGGGCTGGGCCTGCCCGCGATCCGCGAGTTGCTGGCGCGGCGGCGCACGGTGGCCGAGGTCGCCGCCGAGCACGTGCGCGCCCTGGACGCCGAGATCCGGCTGCTGCGCCTGCGCCGCACCCTGCTGCGCTTCGTGGCCACGGCCGGGACGACGACGGAGGAGATGAGGATCGTGCACGACCTGGCAGCGCTGTCCGCCCGCGAGCGGCAGCAGATGATCGACGAGTTCGTGGCGCGGGCGTTCGCCGGCCTGCCCGACGACGCCCCGGGCGCGGGCATCGCCGCCGGCATGCGGTCGCTGCCCGCCGAGCTGCCGGAGGAGCCGACGACGGAGCAGGTCGGCGCCTGGCTGGAGCTGGCCCACCTGGTGGCCGACCCGTCCTTCGCCGACCGCGTGCGGGAGATGGCCGTGGCCGGTGCCGGGGCGACCCCGGAGGAGCCGGACACGCTGGGCGCCGACGCCGGGCGGATGGTCACCCTCGGCCGGCGGGCGCTCGCCGACGGGGTCACCGCGGGGACGCCGGCGGCCGAGGCGCTGGTGGCGGAGTGGCTGGGTGAGGTCGGGTCCGGACGGCGGTCGGAGCTGGCCGACCGGCTGGCCACGTTCACCGACGCCCGGGTCGAGCGCTACTGGCAGCTGCTCGGCGTCCTCAACGGGTGGCCGCCGTTCGAGCCGTCGGTGCCGGCGGTCGAGTGGTGGATCGCCGCGCTGCGGGCGGGCTGACCGGCTCACGCCTGCGGGTGGACTCGCGCGGCGCCGTCTCCGGGGACGGCGCCGCGCGGCCGATGTGGTCAGGTGACGCAGCCCCGAGGGGAAGGCCCCACCGTGGACGACCGCACGGCAGCACCGCTCGCCGACTGGGCCCGGGACGTGCTGCTCGGGCTGGTGCTCGCCGCCGAGTTCGTCGCCGCGCACCTGGCGGTCGGCGGCAGCCGCGTGCCGTCGACATCCTCAAGATCGACCGGTCGTTCGTCAGCACGATCGACGACGCCGAGGCGATGCCGGCGATCCTGCGCGGACTGATCAGCCTGGGCCACACGCTGGACCTGGAGATCGTCGCCGAGGGGATCGAGCAGGAGCAGCAGCGGACGCACCTGCGCGACGGGCAGGTCGGCCTGGCGCAGGGCTACCTGTTCGCCACGCCGCTGGAGCGCACCGACGCCGAGCCGCTGCTGCTGGGCGGAGCGACGACGCCGACCGCCGACGAGCCGGGGACCAGCGCCCCCGCCTGAGCACCGCCGACCCTCGTGCTGTGGGCGGCTGTGGGCTGGCGCTGTTGATCATGGGCTTGGAGCGGCTGGTGGCGGCGTGTCCTGCCGTGTCGCCGGCATCGACCCCATGATCAACGTGGTGGCCGGGTGGGGAGACCCGGCGGGGCCTCTCGTCCGGGACGACGGGCGTCTCGTGTCGTGGTCCTCGCCGCGTCGGTGCTGGTCAGCAGCCCGGAAGTGTCGTACCTCCGGCCTAGGTTGGGGGCATGTCGGTGGTGGGGCGGTTCGCGGTCGGGGTGTCGGTGCTCCCCGTCGATGTCGCGCCGCCCACGGCATGGGAGCTGGCCGATCCTGAGCCGTGGCCGGTGGCGGCGACGCTGGTCGAGATGTTGCCGCCGCGGCGTACCGAGGCGGATGTGGTGGCGGTGCTGGGGCAGATCACCGCTGCGGAGGCGATGCTGGCCGGACTGCGGGCGCAGGTGGTGACCGAGTTCGCCGCGCTGCGCCCGGACACGTGGGACCGCCGCCCCGCGCGGCCCGGCGCCGCCGCCGATGCCGACGAGCCGGCGGGCGCGGTGAGCGAGTTCTTCGCCGATGAGCTGGCGCTGGTGCTGAACTGTTCCCGAACCGAGGCGACGACGGTCACCGAGCGCTCGACCACGCTGATCGAGTCGCTGCCGGCGACGTTCGCCGCACTCGCGGAGGGGCGGTTGGACTGGCCGCGGGCGCGGGCGATCACCGCCGAACTGGGCCAGCCCGCCCGCGGCACGGATCCGGCGGTCATCGGCGCAGTGGAGGACGCGGTCCTGCCGCACGCTTCAGGATTGTCCGTGCGGGGGGTGCGGGAGGCGGTGCGCCGGGAGCTGGCCGCCCGCGATGCCGCGGCCTCCGAACGCCGCCGCCGGGATGCCCAGCGCGGTGCGGACGTGCGGCTGCGCCCGGTCGGGGACGGCATGAGTGAGCTGGTGGCCACGATGCCGGCCGAGCTGGCCGCCGCGTGCCGGCACGTCGTCGACGCCGCCGCCCGCGCCGCCAGGAGCGCCGGGGATGAGCGGCCGCTGGGGATGCTGCGGGTCGGCGCGCTGGGCGACCTCCTCCTCGACCCCTGGGACACCGAGCGGGAGTCGGTGACCGCGCACCTGACCGTCACCGCCCCCCTGAACGCGCTCACCCCGGACCGCTTCCTGGACCAGGGCGCCGGCCTGCCTTCGGTGTTCGCCCGGCCGCAGGCGGTGGCCGAACCGACCGGGGCGGTCGACGGCACCCCGATCACCGCCGCGCATCTGCGCGAGCTGCTCACCCAGCTGGACGCCTTGTGCCCGGGCGGGCTGCAGGCCCCGCCCGGCGGCAGCCTCACCCTGGCGATCACCGATCCCGACGGGGCGCTGCTGGCCACCACCACCCGCCGTGAGCTGCAGCGCCTGGTGCGCCGCGGCTGCCCCACCCACGGGCACACCGGTTGCCGGTGCGCGGTGCTGGACCGCCCGCCGGCGACCGGCGCCTACAGCCCCACCGCCGCCCAGCGCCGGTGGGTGCAGGCCCGGGACCGCACCTGCCGGCACCCCGGCTGCGCCACCAGGGCCGGCTGGTCCGATCTGGACCACGCCGTCGCCCGCTCCTGCGGCGGGGCGACGGCGTGCGAGAACCTGTGCTGCCTGTGCCGGCGTCACCACCGGTTGAAGACCTTCGCCCCCCGCTGGCGGCACACCCTGACCCCCGACGGCACCCTGACCGTCACCACACCCAGCGGCGTCACCCGCACCAGCCGACCGCCCGGCCTCCGACCACCGGGCCTGCGACTCACCGGACCCCGCGTGCTCACCGGACCACCACCACCGCCACCGGACCCGGACGACGACCCACCACCTTTCTGACCTCGGCCGGAGGACTCCGGCTGCCGGGAGTAGGGATCGATGTCGGCACGGCCCTCGCTCGTCCCAGGTCGGCGCCTGAACGGGAGTCGTGCGTGCGCGGGCGGCCGCCCGGGACAGGCCCGGAGCACACCGCGGCACACGACCGGGGTTCCGATGCCGGGTCGGGCGGGGTAGGGGAGGGCGCATGACGGTGATCGGCTTCCACAACTCGCACGAGCAGGTCCACCCCGCGGCGCTGCTGGAGGCCGTCCAGCACGCTGAACAGGTGGGCTTCACCGCCGCGATGTGCTCCGACCACCTGACCCCGTGGAACCCGCGGCAGGGGCACTCCGGGTTCGCCTGGTCGTGGCTGGGCGCGGCCATGGCCACCACGGGGCTGCCCTTCGGCGCCGTGAACGCCCCGGGTCAGCGCTACCACCCGGTGATCGTCGCCCAGGCGGTCGCCACCCTCGGCGCGATGTTCCCCGGCCGGTTCTGGGTTGCGCTGGGCAGCGGCGAGGCGATGAACGAGCACGTCACCGGCGACAAGTGGCCGCGCAAGGAGCTGCGCGACGCCCGGCTGCGCGAGTGCGTCGACGTCATCCGCGCCCTGCTGGCCGGTGAGGAGGTCAGCCACGAGGGGCTGGTCACCGTCGACCGCGCCCGCGTCTACACCCTCCCGGACCAGCAGCCGGCCCTCATCGCCCCCGCGGTCAGCGTCGAGACCGCCCGCCGCGGCGCCGACTGGGCCGACGGCCTGGTCACCATCAACCAGCCGCACGACAAGCTGCGCGACATGATCGCCGCGTACCGGGACGCCGGCGGCCAGGGCAAGCTGATCCTGCAGGTGCACGTCTCCTGGGACTCCGATCCCGACCGGGCCCTCGCGCTGGCGCACGACCAGTGGCGCAGCAACGTCTTCCCCCCGCCGCTGTGCTGGGACCTCGACAGCCCTGCGGCCTTCGAGCAGGCCAGTGCCCACGTGACGCCGGAGGGGGTCACCGACGCCGTCCGGGTCTCCGCCGACCTCGGCCAGCACGCCGCCTGGATCGCCGAGTACGTCGAGCTCGGCTTCGACGACGTCTACCTGCACCAGGTCGGCGGCGACCAGATCGCCTTCCTCGACGCCTTCGGGGAGAAGGTGCTGCCGCGGCTCGACGTCACGGCGCCCGGGCCCGCCGTCGCGATCGACCCGCAGGGCCCGGCCGGCCCGCGCCGCCCGGAGCAGGAGCCGCACCCGGCCGGCATCGCCTGAACCGCTCCCACCTGCGCATCGCCGGGCGCTGGCAGGACCACCTGCTCTTCCAGCTGTTCGACGAGCCGGCGAACCGAGCGCGCGGGTCGCCCCGGGCACCGAAGTGCGGTAGGGACGACGGGCACGCCCCCGAGGAGAGGACGCCGCCATGCGCATCACCGACACGAGCGACCTCTGGTGGAAGACCGCGGTCGTCTACTGCCTCGACGTCGAGACCTACCTGGACTGGAACGGCGACGGGTGCGGCGACTTCGCCGGACTCGCGCAGCGGATCGACCACCTCGCCGACCTCGGCGTCACCTGCCTGTGGCTGATGCCCTTCTACCCGACCGCCGAGCGCGACGACGGCTACGACATCACCGACTTCTACGGCGTGGACCCGCGCCTGGGCACCCACGGTGACCTGGTCGAGGTCGTCCGGACGGCGAACGACCGCGGCCTGCGGGTGATCGTCGACCTCGTCGTCAACCACACGTCCGTCCAGCACCCGTGGTTCCAGCGCGCCCGGCAGAGCAGGGACGACCCCTTCCACGGCTTCTACGTCTGGCGCGACGACGAGCCACCGGACACCTCCGAGCAGGTGGTGTTCCCCGACCAGGAGAACAGTCTCTGGACGTTCAACAAGCCGACCGGGGAGTGGTACCAGCACCGCTTCTACAAGGAGCAGCCCGACCTCAACGTGGCCGACCCGCGGGTGCGGGACGAGGTCGCCAAGATCATGGGCTTCTGGCTGCAGCTGGGCCTGTCCGGCTTCCGCGTCGACGCCGTCCCGTTCTTCCTCGAGGTGGAGCCGGACGACGCCGGGGAGCTGCCCGACCCGCACGAGTACCTGCGCGACCTGCGCTCGTTCCTCGGCCGCCGCACCGGCGACGGGATCCTGCTGGGGGAGGTGAACCTCCCGCACGAGCAGCAGGTCGAGTTCTTCGGCGGCGCGGACGGCGACGAGCTGACCATGCTCTTCGACTTCGTCGGCATGCAGGCGATGTACCTGTCGCTGGCCCGCGAGGACGCCGCCCCGCTCCGCCGGGCCCTCACCGAGCGCCCGGCCGTGAACCCCGACAGCCAGTGGGCCACCTTCGTCCGCAACCACGACGAGCTCACCCTCGACAAGCTCTCCGACGACGAGCGCCAGGAGGTCTTCGCCGCCTTCGGTCCCGAGGAGCGCATGCAGGTCTACGGCCGCGGCCTGCGCCGCCGGCTGCCACCGATGCTGGACGGCGACCCGCGACGGGTCCGCATGGTCTACAGCCTGCTGTTCTCCCTGCCGGGCACCCCGGTGCTGTTCTACGGCGAGGAGATCGGGATGGGGGAGGACCTCGACGCCGAGGGCCGCCTCGCCGTCCGGACGCCGATGCAGTGGACCTCCGGCCCCAACGGTGGGTTCTCCACCGCCGACCCCGACCAGCTACCCGGCCCCGTGGTGGACGGCGGGTTCGCCCCCGAGTTCGTCAACGTCGCCGACCAGCGGCACGACCCCGACTCGCTGCTGTCGTTCATGAAGCTGCTCATCCGCCGCTACCGGGAGTCCCCGGAGCTCGGCTGGGGCTCCTACGCGGTGCTGGAGCAGCCGCACCCGGAGGTGCTGGCCCATCTGTGCAGCTGGGACGACGGGACGCTGGTCGCCGTCCACAATCTCGGCCCGGAACCCCGCAAGGTGCCGCTGACCCTCGCCGACTGCGGGCCCGAGCACCGGCTGGTCGACCTGCTGGAGGCCGGTGCGGAGCCGATCGACGACGACGGCGGGGTCGAGCTCGCCCTCGACGGCTACGGGTACCGCTGGCTGCGGGTGGTCGCCCCGGGCAGCCGCCGCCTGGTCTAGAGCTCCTGGAGGACCGGGCCGGCGTCCCACTCGTGGAGCTCGATCGGCGCGTCGCCCACGACGGCCAGCGCACCGGCGAACCCCCGGGGTGGGCGCAGCTCGTGCAGCGTCAGCTGCTCGCGGACGCCGTCCCACCGCAGCACGCGGGCCGGCGACGACGGCGGTGAGACGACGAGCCGGTGCAGGGGGACCCCGATGCCCGCCCCGGTGGCCTTGACCACGGCCTCCTTGCGGGTCCAGTAGGTGGTGAACGCGTCGGCGCGGCGCGCGGCCGGCAGCCACGCCAGTTCGGCCCGCTCCTCCGGGGCGAGGATCCAGTCGGCGACCCAGGCCAGCTCGGCGGCGTCCACCCGGCCGAGCTGCTCGACGTCGACGCCGACGGCGCGCTCCTGGACCACCGCGACGGTCACCCAGCGGCCGGAGTGGGAGACGGAGAAGTGCAGGTCCGGCGCCGCCAAGAGGCGGGGTTTGCCGTCCTGCCCACCGCAGCGCGGGCAGCTGCGGTCGATCTCCAGCGAGGCCGGGTGCCGCCCCGTGTGCGCGCCGAGGACGACCCGGACGACGGCCGCGGCCACTGTGCACCGCTGCCGGTCGACCGGCTGGGTGAACCGTGCTCGCCGCTCGAGGTCCGCCGGGCTCAGCAGGGCGTCGTGCGACGGCCGGGCGTCGTCCAGCCGCGCCCACCACACCTGGCCGACACCGGGGACCAGCGGGGGGATGCGGCCCCCCGGGCAACCGGCGGTGAGCTCGGCGAGGTGCCGCGCGTCCATGCCCGTCATCTCTGGTCCTCCTCCACTGGCGGGCCGTCGTCGGAGCTGTCGAGGACCCCGTCCCGGGCGCCGCACGCCCCGGGAGGGGGCGTGCGGGCACCGGCGGTCACTGACGGACCCCTCGACCGGGCCGGTCAGGTCCCCGCTCCGGGGCCGATGTCATCCGTACCGGCGGAGCTCCGAGAAGAAGTCGTCGACGACGTGCAGGTCCCCGGCGCGGGCGACCTCGTCGTAGACCAACTTGCCGACCGCGAGATCGAGGACCCCGAGACCGAAGGGGGAGAAGACGACCGTGCGGTCCGCCGGCACGGGGACCCGCCCGGACATGACGTCGTCCAGCGTGCCGCTCAGGAAGTCCCGGTTGCCCGTGAGCTGCTCGACCAGGTGCGGCGAGGTGTCGGCCTTCAGGCAGTGCTCGACGTCGTCGACGACGTTGACCGCGTCCAGCAGGACCTCCGGCGCGAGGTCGCGCAGCGACACGTGCAGCACCACCGGGTGGTGGTCGAACCAGGACGGGTCGGTGACGTGCGGCTGTCCGGCGACGGTGGCGAAGACGACCAGGTCACTGGCGCGGATCAGCTGTTCGGGGTCGTCGTACAGGGTGACCTTGCCGGCGCCGCCGGACCGCTCCAGGTAGCCGCGGAAGCCGGTGCGGCTGTCGGCGGACAGGTCGAAGACGCCCGTCTCGTCGAACGACCAGCCCGTCCCCGACAGGAACGTGTGGATGTAGCGGGCGATCAGGCCCGCCCCGAAGAAGCCGACGCGGGCCGGGCGCGGCCGGCCGCGGGTGAGCCAGTCCGCCGCCGCCGCGGCCGACGCGGCCGTCCGGGTCGCGCTGATGACCGAGGCCTCCAGGCAGGCGAACGGGTAGCCGGTGTCGTGGTCGTTGAGGATCAGCACGGCCGAGGCCCGGGGGACGCCGGACGCGACGTTGTCGGGGAAGCTGGAGATCCACTTGAGTCCGTCCACCCGCACCTGCCCGCCGATGGAGGCGGGCAGCGCGATGATCCGGGCGGTGGGACGGTCGGGGAAGCGGAGGAAGTAGGACGGCGGGTTCACCGAGTCCCCGGCGCCGTGCAGCCGGTAGGTGGCCTCGACGAGTTCCACGATCTGCTTCTCCCGGCCCTGGAGCGCGGACTGCACCCGGGCGCCGGGGATCACCGCGAACGGTGGCACGGTGCGCGGCGGGGACTGCGCCGCGGTGGCACGGACGTCGGTCATCAGGCGGTCCCCTCCCGGGCCGGGTCGGTCAGACGCACCGGGTCGGCCATTCCCACGAGCACCTCACGGGGGCCCTCGTAGGCCTCCCTGCTGTGGGCGGTGCGGATGTTGTCGACGAGCATCAGGTCGCCGGCCTGCCACGGCTCCCGCGCGGTGCAGGCCTCGTAGACCTCGTTGAGCAGGTGCACGACGTCCTCGCCGATCGGGTCGCCGTTGCCGAAGCGGGAGTTGAACGGCAGCCCGTCCTCGCCGTAGACGTCCACCAGGAACTCGTGCACCTCGGGCGCCATCGTCCACTCGTTGAGGAACGCGACCTGGTTGAACCAGCACCGCCGGCCCGTGACCGGGTGCCGCACGACGGCGTGGCGACGCTGCCGGGTGCGCAGCCCACCGTCGGGCTGCCACTCGAACTCGATGGCGTTGGCCCGGCAGTAGCTCTCGACGGCGTCGCGGTCGTCGGTGCCGAAGGACTCGGCGACGGTGGCCCCGATCTCGTCGTTGTAGCTGCGGGCGAGCAGCCAGCCCTCCCGCTCGAACCGGGCGACCAGGCCGGCGGGCAGCGCGTCGAGCACGGCCGTCGCGTCGGCCACCGCGGTCGCGCCGCCGGCCGTGGGCGCGGTGAGGCAGGCGAAGAGCATCAGGCCGGGGACCTCGAGCCGGTAGCTCAGCTCGTGGTGCATGCACATGGGCTGGTTCGCCGGCCACTTGGTCGAGGAGTACACCCCGTCGGAGTGGACCTGCCGCTCGGCGAAGGCCTCCCGCTCGGGCATCAGGCCGTCGGACAGCCGCCCGAAGACGGCCGCCACCTCGGCCGCGTCGCGCAGCCCGAGCCCGCGGACCAGCACCGAACCGTGCTCGACGACCGCTGACCGCAGGGCCTCCCGGTGCTCGGCCGCCCAGGACAGGGCGTCGCCGGTGGCCTCGACCCGCAGGATCGGTGGCCGGTGGGGGTGCTGTTCGACGTCGAGCGTGGACGCCGGGGAGGACGACATCGTGGTGCTCCTCTCGTGGCTGCTGATGGGGGTCACCGGGTCACCGGGTCCCCGCCGGAGCGGGGGTGGCCGCCGGCGCACCGCGCGGTCCGGGCACCGCCGGCGCCACGTCGCGCTCCTGCGCCCGGCGCGCGACCAGCTCGGCGAGGTCGGCGAGAACCGGGTGGTCGATGAGGTCGGTCAGGGACACCGCACGGTCCAGGGCGATCGCCAGCTTCACGGCCGACAGGGAGGTGCCGCCCCGGTCGAAGAAGGAGTCCCGGCGGGCGATCTGGTCCTGCGGGATGCCGAGCACCGCGGCCCAGGCGGCGGCCACCCGCTGCTCGGTCGGGGTGCTCGGGGCGTCCGCGCTGGTCTCCACGACGTCGAGTTCCCGGGCGAGCGCCGTCAGCGCCTTCTTGTCGATCTTGCTGTTGGCGGTCAGCGGCAGCCGCGCCCGCCAGTGGAAGGCCCGCGGGACCATGTAGGCCGGGAGCGACGCGGCCAGCCGGGTGCGCAGCACGTCGGCCTCGACCGCCCGGTCCCCGGTGTAGAAGGCCACCAGGTGCCGGCTCCGGTCGGCGGCCTCCGCCACCACCACGGCGCCGTCCCGGACGCCGGGGATGCGCAGCAGGGTGTTCTCGATCTCGCCGATCTCGATGCGGAAGCCGGAGATCTTGACCTGGCTGTCCCGGCGGCCGAGGAACTCCAGCTTGCCGTCGGGCCGCCAGAAGCCGTGGTCACCGCTGCGGTACAGCCGCCGGCCGGGCCGGTAGGGGTCGGGCACGAAGGCCAGCCGGGTCCGGTCGGGGTCGTTGACGTACCCGCGGCCGACGCAGACACCGGAGAAGACGATCTCCCCGGGCGCGCCCAGCGGCACGGGGGCCAGCTGCTCGTCGACGACGCGGACCTCCACGTTGGCCACCGGACCGCCCAGCGGCACCCGGTCGCCGTCCGGGACGCCGTGCATGACCTCGTGGTTGGTGTCGTCGGAGGTCTCGGTCAGCCCGTAGGCGTTGACCAGCGCGATGCCGGGCTCCGCGGCGAACCACCGCTGGGTGAGCTCCTTCTTCAGCGCCTCACCGGTCACCGACACGCACCGCAGGTCGGGCAGCTCCCGCGGGTGCACCTCCAGGTAGGAGAGCACCACCTCGAGGTAGGACGGCACGACCTGCACGACCGCGACCCGCCCGTCGACGAGCAGGTCGACGAAGCGCTGGGCGTCGAGGACGACGTCCTGCGGGACGAGCAGGGTGCGCCCGCCCACCAGCAGCGCGGAGACCAGCTGCCACAGCGAGATGTCGAAGCACTGCGGCGCGACCTGGGCGACGACCTGCCCCTCGCCGATGCCCAGGTCGTCGATCTTGGCGAAGAGGTGGTTGAGCATGCCGGCGTGCTCGCACATCGCGCCCTTGGGCTCCCCGGTGGAGCCGGAGGTGAAGTAGATGTAGGCCAGCTGGTCCGGGGCGATCGCCAGGCCGAGGTCCCGGTCGGAGTGGCCCTCGGCGACCGCGGCACGGATGTCGAGGGCGGCCACGCCCGGCAGCCCGGTGAGCGCCGCGTCCAGCGAGGCGGTGCTGCCCGGCTCGGTGAGCACCAGCCGGCACCCGGCACGGGCGATCGTGGTGGCGATGCGGTCGGCCGGGAAGTGCGGCTCGATCGGCAGGTAGACGCCGCCGGCCTTGAAGACCGCGAGGACGGCGGTCAGCCAGTCGAGGTCCCGCTCGGTGACCACGGCGACCACGTCCTCGGACAGCAGGCCGCGGGCACGCAGCGCACGGGCCAGCCGGTTGGCGCGGGAGTTCAGCTCGCCGTAGGTCAGCTGCCGGTCGCCGTGGACGGCGGCGACGGCGTCCGGCCGGTGTCCGGCCTGCTCCTCGAACAGCTCGTGCGCCCGGCGGTCGGGCAGGTCCCGGGAGCGTCCGGCCATCCCGTCGAGCTGGTGGCGCAGCTCGGCAGGGGCCAGCAGGCTCTGCCGCAGGGGGTCGGCGTCGGGGTCGGCGACGACCTGGCTCAGGGCCGTGCGGTGGTAGCCGCAGATCCGGGCGGCGGCACCGGCGTCCAGGACGTCCTTGCGGTACCGCAGGGCCAGGCGGGCACCGTCGCCGGGGAAGCCCACCCCGAGGACGGCGTCGCCGGGGAGGTCCTGGTCACCGGCGGGGCCGACGACCACCTCGGACGTCGGGCCGGGCACGCCGAGCTCGCTGCGCAGCTCGTCCAGCGCGACGTCCCGGTGCGCCTGCAGCCCGGCCTCGACGGCGGCGGCGTGCCGCACCAGCTCCCGCCACGACCCGGCGTCGGTCGACAGCCGGCAGGGCAGCGGGCCGCTGCCACCCCCGGCCAGGTAGCCGGTGACGACGTCGGTCTCCCCGGAGAGGGCGGCGAGCACCCGGGCGTGGGCGGCCAGCAGCACCGACCGCACCGGCACCTCCAGGTCGGCGGCCAGCCGGCGCAGGGCCGTGACCAGGCTGCCCGGCAGCAGCGTCTCGTGCCGGGCGGTGCCGGGCCGGGGGTCGAGCGTCCACCGGGGGACCGTGGTCGACCCGCCGGCGAGGAGCACCCCGCGCCAGAACTGCTGGCCGGTCTCGGGAGCCGGAACGGTCATGGGGAGGAGTTCCCTTCTCATCGGGGCGTCGGGGTCAGAGGGCGGGCGCTGGCGCGGCCGGACGAGGCCTGGAGGATCGGTTCGGTCCGCGGCGGCGGCAGGGCGGCCGCGGGGAGGGGGCGGGGCGTGGCCGCGGGCAGGGCCGCCGGCACCTCGGGGAGCTCCTGCGCCGGGTTGCCGCCCCAGTGCTCGCCGGCCGGGATCTCCTCGCCCTTCATCAGGAAGGAGTCGGCGGCGAGGACCGCGCCGTCGCCCAGCACCACGCCGTAGTGCGTCCAGGCCGCCAGACCCACGGTGACCCCGTTGCCGAGCGTGATGGTGTCGGACTTGAAGGCGCCGTCCTCCTGCGAGTGCGCCTGCAGCCAGGTCGCGGCGTTGAGCGTGCAGTCGTCGCCGATGGTGACCAGCGTCCGCTCCGGGATGTCGGCCCCGTCGTCGAACAGCCGGCGACCGACGCGCACGCCCACCAGCCGCCACATCAGGCCCTTCATCGGCGTGCCGTTGAACAGGGCGGGGTTCCACAGCAGCTTCCAGTAGCGCTCGTGCCACCAGAAGTACGGCTCGTAGATCGAGCAGAACTGCGGGCGCAGCCGGCCGAACCGCAGGTTGGCCCGCTCGACGAAGACGCCGAAGCCGATGGTGAACAGGACCGCCCCGAGTTCCGCGGCGAAGACCGATCCCGCGCCCAGGCTGTGGTGGAGGTCGGCGGCGGCGAGCCCGAGCAGCGTGAACCCGAGGTAGCTGGCCCACCGGACCAGCAGGACCAGCGCGATGGTCCGCAGGTTGTAGCCGTTCTTGGCGGCCAGCCGGCCGGGCAGTTCCTGCTCGCCCTTGTAGTGGTCGAACGTCCCGTCGCGCTCCACCGACCGCGGGATCTCGAAGGCCGGCGACCCGAGCAGCCCGACGTCGTTGCGGACCGGTCCCTCGACGGGGAGCTGCACCTTGGTGGCGAGCAGGCAGTTCTCGCCCATCCGCGACTGCGGCGGGTAGATGATCCCGTTGCCGAGGAAGCTGCGCGGCCCGATCGTCGCCCGGGAGACGCGGAAGGAGGTGGCCGAGTAGTCGGCGTTGGCGACGGTCAGCCCGTCCGCGACCATCGTGCCGGTCCCGACCGTGACGTGGTACGGGCTCTCGTGGGTCACGTTCGTGCCGAAGTTCGACCCCGTCTGCTCGACCTCGGACAGGTCGTACCCGATCCACTGCAGGTAGTGGACGATGTAGGAACTGTCGCCGAACAGGCCGGTCAGGGCCTTGCGGTTGGTCAGCCGGGTGATCCCGCGGTGCAGCGCGTAGTGGAAGCCGTACAGCGGGTAGACCCGGTCCGGGTCGATGGCGAGGTTGAGCACGCGGGGGAGCGTCGTCGCGAGCAGCAGGCCGACGAGCACCGAGCCCAGGGACAGCACCGCGGAGACCTCCGCGGCGTGCAGGTAGAACGACGGGTCCGTGAACGCCAGCGGTCCGGCGTCCAGGAGCGCGCCGATCTCCGGCCACGCGAGGAGCAGCATGGCGATCCCGCCGATCCCCAGCGGCAGGGTCACCAGGCAGACGGTCAGCACCTGCCACAGCGAGTAGACGACCCGCCGGCGGGTGCCGCACGTTGCCGGGGGGACCACCCGGTAGTCGACGTCGGTCCGCCGGGCCGGGTTGCCGTGCCAGTGCTCGCCGGCGGGCACGGCCTGGCCGCGCTGCAGCGTGGACCGCAGCCCCAGCTGGGCGCCGTCGCCGATCGAGGTGTCGATGTCCAGGACGGTCGCCTCACCGACCAGGACGTCCCGGCCGATGGTGACCGGGCCGATCTGGATGTGGCCGGCGTGCGCCCGGTAGCCGGGCAGCGCGGACTCGCGGCGGACCACCGTGTGGTCGCCGATCGTCAGCAGGTCGGTGGCGACCGGCACCTGCTTGGCCAGGATCGTGACACCGCGACCGATCCGCGCGCCCA
The DNA here is from genome assembly GCF_900215145.1 of Geodermatophilus sabuli. Taxonomy (GTDB): domain Bacteria; phylum Actinomycetota; class Actinomycetes; order Mycobacteriales; family Geodermatophilaceae; genus Geodermatophilus; species Geodermatophilus sabuli. The sequence continues at coordinate 1,110,972 of NZ_OBDO01000001.1, forward strand.
GGGCCCGCAGGTAGAGCACGTGGATCGGGGACCCGCCGAACAGCAGCACCAGCGGGTTGACGCGGACCAGCGTCTTGACCACCCAGAACCGGACGTACGCCAGGCTCCACACGGGGATCTCCCGCGGTGTCCACCGGCCGATCAGCACCCACTTCGCGACGATCGGGGTGACGATGATGCCCAGGAGCGTCAGGCCCCCGAACACGACCGCCCGCAGGTACTCCGAGACGAGGTCGTGTCCGTCGGAGATCCAGTCGAAGCCGGTGGAGGCCACGACCGCGACGACGCCGCTGTACGCCAGGAAGGCCAGCAACTGCAGCAGTCCGACGAGGGCGTACCGGAGGGCGCCGGCCGGCGGCGCCCCGTTCGCCGGCTCCGGGATCGGGATCGGGGCGGGCACCGGGGCCGGGGCCGGCGCCACGGCGGCGGCCGGCGCCGGCGCGAGGGCGGTCGCCAGGCCGCGGATCGTGGGGTGCTCGTAGACCTCCTTCATCGACACCGACGGCAGGTCGGGGTGCTTGCGGACGCGGGCGCAGAACCGGGCCATGAGCATGGAGTCGGCGCCCAGGTCCTCGAAGAAGTGGCTGTCCGGCGTCACCGGGCGGTCCACGACGGCGGACAGCACCTCGGCCAGCCCGCTCTCGACCGGCCCGGCGGTCGCCGGCGCCGGCGGCGGCGCCGGCGCGAGGGCGGTCGCCAGGTCGCGGATCGTGGGGTGCTCGTAGACCTCCTTCATCGACACCGACGGCAGGTCGGGGTGCTTGCGGACGCGGGCGCAGAACCGGGCCATGAGCATGGAGTCGGCGCCCAGGTCCTCGAAGAAGTGGCCGTCGGCCGGCACCGAGTCCACCTGCAGGACCTGCGCCAGCACGCGGGCGAACTCCTGCTCGGTGGGGGTGGGCACGGGACCCGGGTGGAGGGGGGAGGGGGTGGATCCGGCGGTCATCAGGTCGGCTGTCTCTCTGAGCACGTCAGCTCCCCGTCCGCGGGACGGGAAGGGTGGGCACGGTCGAGGGGCGACGGGCGGTCATCGTCGCGGTGGTGGTGTCCGCCCGGTGGGGGAGCCGGTCCGGGGCGGGGGGTTCGGCTCCGACGGAGTCGAGCACGTCCTTGCCGAAGAGGTCCTCGAGCCAGTTCGTCTGGTAGACGGTGTCGAGGTAGCGCTCGCCGAGGTCCGGGGCGATGGTCACGGCCGTGAGGTCCCGCCGGGGCTGCCGGGCCAGCCAGCTGATCGCCCCGCTGACGACCGTGCCCGTCGAGCCGCCCATCAGGAACCCGCGGCGGGCCAGCCGGTGGCAGGTGCGGATCGTGTCGGCCTCCTCGACCAGCACGACCTCGTCGATGTAGGCCTCGTCCAGCAGCGCGGGACGGACACCGCTACCCAGGCCGGGGATCACCCGCTGCGCCGGTGGACCCCCGAAGGTCACCGAGCCGACGGCGTCCACGGCGACGATGCGCACGGGCCGGTGCCACTCGTGGAAGAACCGCGCGCAGCCCATCAGCGTCCCGGTGGTGCCGGCGCCGACGAAGAGCACGTCCAGGTCGGGGAAGCTGCGGGCGATGGCCGGGGCCGTCCGCTGGTGGTGCGCTCGCCAGTTGCCGGGGTTCTGGTACTGGTTCAGCCACACGAATCGGCTGTCGGAGGCGCACATCGCGCGCACGTAGTCGATCCGCGCACCGAGGAACCCGCCGACCGGGTCGGGCTCGGTGATGATGTGCACCTGGCTGCCCAGCGCCTCCATCAACCGCCGCGTCGACAGGTTGCAGCGCGAGTCGGTCACGCACAGGAACCGGAGGCCCTTGCTCGCCGCGATCATGGCGAGCGCGACGCCGAGGTTCCCGGACGAGGACTCGATCAGGATCGAGTCGGGCCGCAGCGTGCCGTCGCGTTCGGCGGCCTCGACCATCTCGACCGCGGCCTTGATCTTGATCGATCCGGCGAAGTTGAAGCCCTCGCACTTGAGGAAGAGCGACTGCCCGAGAACCGACCGGAGGTCGATGTAGAGGTCGTCCTGGTGGAACTCGTGGGGGGCGGAGATGACGGGCACGCTGGGCTCCTCGTCGGGTGTGGGCGCTCCGCTGCTGGCTCGCGCGGCGCCTCTCGGGGACGAACTCGTCGTTGAGCTGGATCCGCCGGAGCGGGTCCCGAAGGTCGAGGTGACGGTGGCCCGGATCCCTCCCGGGTCCTGCGCCCGGTCGCGATCCGACCACTCGTCCCTACGGAGGACCGCGGCCGGGCCGCTGATACACCGGTGGCCGGACGACTTCTGCTCTCTCTGCGTCGGACTCCCGGGCACCCGGGGGCGCGTCGTCGCGGCAGGGGGCCGGAGGGCCTCGGAGGGTGAGGTGGGGGCCGTTGGTGCGCACGGGTACGGACGGGCTCCGTCGGCCGCGAGGAGGAGCAGGTCCCGGGGTGCGCCGGGAGCGGCTGCGCTGTCGCGGTCGTCATCGGTGGCCGTCCTCTTGGCACTGGTGTGTGTCGACACGGCGAGACCGGGGTACTGCTACCTGTCGGGTCGGCGACGTGGACGAGCGTCCTCGGTGAGAGGGACAGGTCTCCATACGACCTTCGGGTTAGCACAGAGGGCCCGGAGGTCCCTGCAGGTCGACGAGTCGACAGGTCGACACCCGCCCGGCCTCCCTGGACGGGCCGGTCGGCGCGCCTAGCGTGGACCGCGATGTCCGAACCGCCCGAAACCCCGTCCCTGTCCGCACCGTCGACCACCCCGGTTGCCGCCGGGGCCGGTTCCGCGGGTCCCGGCTCCGGCCCGACCGGCGGCCCGGCCGGCCCACCGGGCCCGCCCCCGACCGCCGAGGTGCCGGGGACGCCACCGGCTCCCGGCGCCGAGGGCCACCAGCCCACGGCGCCGGTCACCGGCCGGCCGCGGGTGGGGGCCCGCCGTCCCGACCCGATGACCCGGATGGGGCCGTGGGCGCCGGCGGCCGCCGCGCTGCTGGGGCTGCTGGCCGGCGTCCTCGTCGTCCTGCTGCTGAGGGGGTCGGCGGACGCGTTCCACGAGCAGCTCGCGCTGGTGTTCCTCACCGTCGGGCTCGGGATGCTCGGCGCCGCTGCGGCGCTGCTGGCCGACGAGGTTCGCCTGGTGCGCCGCGGTGCGCGGGAGGCGGCGGTCCGCCCGGCCTGGGTCGAGACGACCGCGGGCCTGCTCAACGGCCTGACCCCGGCGCGGCTGCTCATGCTGGCCAGCGCCTTCGTCCTGTTCCTCGCCGCCTACGTCAGCCGCGGCTGAGCCGGGCCGCCGCGGCCGAGCCGGCCCGGACGGCCCGGGCGGTCAGGGCCCGGGCGTCCACCGCGGACGCCCGGGCTCAGCCGTAGGCCTGCACCGCCAGGTGGATCGCCAGGCCGAGGCCGGCGAGCGCGATCAGCCGGCGCAGCACGGTCTGCGGGGCGCGCCGCACCACCCGCGGGCCCAGCCGGCCGCCGACGAACAGCCCCAGCGCCAACGGCAGCGCGGCCGACCACGCGACCGGTGCCAGGAACAGGAAGCCGATCGCCGCCACCGCGTTGGCCATCCCGAGCACCACGTTCTTCAAGGCGTTCCCCCGCGGCAGACCCTCGCCGGTGGTGAGCAGGTACATCGCCAGCATCATGACGCCGGCCGCGGCTCCGAAGTAGCCGCCGTAGACGGCGACCGCGAACGTCCCCAGCGGCAGCCACCACGGGTCCCGGTGCTCGGGGTGGTGCTTCGCCCCCTCGACGGCCAGCACCCCCGGCGAGCGTTGCAGCGCCAGGGCGATCGAAGCGCCGGCGATCAGCCACGGGACGATCCGCTCGAAGGCCGAGGACGGGGTGAGCAGCAGCAGGGCCGCGCCGGCCGCCCCGCCGAGCACCGCCCCGGCCGACAGCCGGAGGAGGCGGCGGCCCTGCCCGCGCAACTCCGGTCGCGAGGCGCTCACCGACCCGACGCTGTTGAGCACCAGCGCCACGGTGTTGGTGATGTTCGCCGTCACCGGCGGGAGCCCGGTGGCCAGGAGCGCCGGGTAGCTCACCAGCGAGGCCAGGCCGGCGATGCTGCCGGTGAGCCCCGCGGCGACGCCGGCCAGGACCAGGAGCACGAACTCCACGACGTTCACCGCGTCAGGAGGACCGCGATGGCGACCAGGCCCAGCGCGACGATGACCGTGCGCAGCACGACCGCGGGCAGTCGGCGGCCGACGCTGGACCCCGCGTATCCGCCCACGAGCGCACCCCCGGCCACCAGGGCGGCGGCGGTCCAGTGCACCCGGTCGGTCGCGACGACGACGTAGGTCGCGGCGGCGACGGTGTTCACGCCGAGGGTCAGCACGTTCTTCAGCGCGTTGAGCCGGTGCAGCGACTCGTGCAGCAGCAGGCCGAAGATGCCGATCTGCAGCACGCCCTGACTGGCGGCGAAGTAGCCGCCGTAGGTGCCGGTGGCGTACGCGCCGGCGAACAGCGCGACCATCCGCCCGCGACCCGGCGCGGGGTCGGCGTCGTCGCCGACCTCCCGGCGGCGGGCCACCCACCGCTGCAGCAGCGGCTGGGTGGCCACCAGCAGCACCGCGAGCCCGACCAGCGCCGGCACGATCGCCTCGAACGCCGACGCCGGCAGGTGCAGCAGCAGGAACGCCCCGGTCAGCGCCCCGAGCACCGACGCCGGCAGCAGCCGCAGGAGCAGCCGCCGCTGGCCGCGCAACTCCCGGCGGTAGCCGATGGAGCCGGTCAGGTTGCCGGGGACCAGCCCCAGGGAGTTGCTGATCGTGGCCGTCACCGGCGGCAGGCCGACGGCGAGCAGCACCGGGAAGGTGACGAGGGTCCCGGACCCGACCACGGCGTTGATGCCACCCGCCGCGAAGCCTGCGGCGGACACCGCCACCATCTCCCACGCCGTCATGCCGCCATCACTGCGAGGTTGCCACGGCTGCGGCTCCCCCGGGCGACGGGGTGGGGAGACCTCCGTCTCCTCGGCGCGGCCCGGGGGTTTTACCCAGTTCTTGCACTGCGCTGGGGTCCCGCTTGCCACACCTTGTCTAGCGTCGAGACGAGCGTGCAGCAGTGGACGTCGGGCCAGACCGAGAGAACGCCAGGGTGATGACGATGGACCTCCGTGTCGTGGTGTTCAACCGGATTGTCCAGGACGCCGTGTTGCGCAGGCTCCTGGTGAACCACGCCGACCGCGTCGAGTCCGGCCGCGACCCGCAGACCGGCGCGAGCGGGTGCGCCTTCCTCGTCCTGAGGTGGCTGCGCAGCGACGAGCCGTCCGCGTCCGCCGGGTGCGAGGTGCTGGTGGCCCGGGCGCACGTCCCCGGGCAGCAGCCCGACCCCGGCGGCCGTCTCGACCACCTCCTGCTCCGGCTGGAGGTGGCTCTGTGCGCCGAGGTGGGGGACGACGCTCTCGCGATCCGGGGCCTGGGGTCGTCGCCGCACGCCGTCCGGGGTCCGTCGGACACGCTGGCCAGGTCGGCGACGTTCGTCGTCGTCCCTGCCCCGTCCCGGCTCGACGGCGAACGGGAGCTCGCACTGGTGCCCTGGCCGGGACGGGCCGGCGCGGACGCGGGCGGCCTCGCCGTACCGAGCGGAGCCGTGTCCAGCCTGAACTGACCCGCGGGCCGGCGGGGTCCGCGCGGGCACCGCGGCAGGTGCGGAACGGAGGCGCTGGTGCGCACTCGGATCATCGGCCTGGCGGTGTGGGCCGCCGTCCTGGCGATCGGGCTCTTCGGGGTGCCGCTGGCGGTGGCGGTGCTCCAGTACTCCGTGCAGACCGAGCGCGACGACCTCGAGCAGTTCGCCCGCACGGTGGCGATCTCGGTGACCTACGACGTCGACGAGGGGGAGTGGCTCGAGGACGTCTACCACGAGGGCTCCACCGCGGCGGCGGTGTACGACGAGAACGGCGACTGGCTGGGAGGTGCCCGGTCGGACGCCACGGAGCTGGAGGTCACGCAGGCCCTCGCGGAGCGGGCCGGGACCTGGACCGAGGACGGCCGGTTCGTCGTCGTCGTGCCGGTCACCTACGGCGACGAGGTGATCGGCGCGGTGCGCGCCACGGCTCCACGGACCGACGTCCTGCCGAAGGTGCTGCCCGCCTGGGGAGGGATGGCCGCGCTCGCGGCCCTCGCGGTGACCGCCGCCTGGCTGGTCGGGCGCCGGCAGGCGCGGCGGCTGGCGCACCCCCTGGAGGACCTGGCGGCCGGCGCGCGCCGGCTGGGGGACGGCGACTTCAGCGTCCGCACCCGGGAGGGCGGGATCAGGGAGATCGACGCGGTCGGCGCCGCGCTGAACTCCACCGCCGCTCGCCTGGACGGCCTGCTCGCGCGGGAACGCGCGTTCTCAGCCGACGCCTCCCACCAGCTGCGCACGCCGCTGGCCGGTCTCCGGCTGCGGCTGGAGGCCGCCCTCGAGCAGCCCGGTCAGGACCCCCGCCCGGCCATGGCCGCCAGTCTCGTGGACGCCGACCGCCTCGAGGCCACCATCGACGAGATCCTGGCCCTGGCCCGGGCCGATCGCGGCGCCGAGGCCGGGCCGGTGGACCTCCGCGCACTGCTGGACGAGCTCTCCCCGGAGTGGCGCGCCCGCCTGGCCCTCCAGCACCGCGCCCTCGACGTGACCGTCGGGCCGGGGGTGCCGGTCCCGCGCGCGTCCACAGCGGCGGTCCGCCAGGTGCTCGCCGTGCTCGTGGACAACGCCGCGACGCACGGCGCGGGAACGGTGGCGGTCACGGTCCGCGAGGCCTCCGGCGCCGTCGCGATCGACGTCTCCGACGAGGGTCCGGGCGTGGACCAGCCGGGGAGCCTGCTCTTCGCCCGGCGGGCCGACCAGCGCGACGGGCACGGCATCGGGCTGGCGCTGGCGCGGCGCCTCGCCGAGTCCGAGCAGGGGCGGCTGCACCTGTCCCGGTCCTCGCCACCGGTGTTCACCCTGCTGCTGCCGCGGGTGAGCGCCGAGGCCGTGCCCGGACCGCTCGTCCGCGCCGGCGACGGCGGCTAGTGCGGGAGCCCCCCGGCCTCCGGCGACAGGAGCTCCAGCCGGTACCCGTGCCCCCGGACCGTGACGATCTCCGGCACCCGGGCCGACGCGGCGCTCTCGCTCATCTTCCGGCGCAGCGCGGCGACGTGGACGTCGAGCGTCTTGGTCGAGCCGAACCAGTGCTCGTCCCACACCTCGGACATCAGTGACTCGCGGCTGTGCGCGACCTCGGGCTCCGCGGCCAGCCGCGCCAGGAGGTCGAACTCCTTGGGACGCAGGTGCAGTTCCCGCCCGGCGACGGTGACCCGGCGACGGGGCACGTCGACGACGAGGTCGCCGATCGCCCGGACCGGGAGGGCGCTCGAGCCGGCCTCGTTGCGGCGCAGGTGGGCGCGCAGGCGCGCGTGCAGCTCGGCCAGCCGGACCGGCTTGACCAGGTAGTCGTCCGCGCCCGCCTCCAGCCCGACCACGACGTCCATCTCGGCCGACCGCGCGGTCAGGATGATCAACACGCAGGACGGGCGGGCCTCGCGGAGCCGCCGGCAGACCTCGACGCCGTCGAGGTCCGGCAGGCCGAGGTCCAGCAGGACGAGGTCGACCGGCGTGCCGACGGCGCGGGCCAGCCCGGCCGCGCCGGTCCGCTCCCAGAGGACCTCGTGGCCGTGGCTGCGCAGACTCGACGTCAGCACCTCGCCGATCGTCGAGTCGTCCTCGACGAGGAGGACCCGGCTCGCCACGTCGTCATCCTGGCAGTCGGGGCGCCGCAGGTGCGGTCCTGCGCGTGCGGCCGGGCGCGAGCCGACACCGCGCCCTCAGTCCGTGCGGCCGGCAGACACCAGGCGCAGCACCACGGCGCCCTCCTCGTCGGAGGCGTCGAGGTCCACCTCGACGTCGAGACCCCAGTCGTGGTCGCCGGCGGGGTCGTCCACGATCTGGCGCACCCGCCACACCCCGGGCTCGCTCCTGTCCCAGATGATCAGCGCCGGCCCGCGGGCGTCGGCGCCGGTGTTCACCTCCGCGTGCTCGGCGAAGTAGGCCTGCACCACCTCGCCCCAGCGGTCGGCGTGCCACCCGGAGCCGCGGTCGAGCTCGCCGAGGTCGTACCAGCGGCGGCGGGCCCACAGCTCCACCCGGCGGAACAGCGCGTTGCGGACCATCGCGGTGAACGCCCGCTCGTTGCCGGTGAGCGGGCGCGGGCGGGCGGGGACGGCGACCGGCTCGTCCAGCGGCTGGTCCGGCGAGGTCAGCTGCTCCCACTCGTCCAGCAGCGAGGAGTCCACCTGCCGGACCAGCTCGCCCAGCCACTCGACGAGGTCGGTGACCTCCTCGGTGCGCGCCGCCGCCGGGACGCCGGACCGCAGCGCCTTGAACGCATCCGACAGGTACCGCAGCACCGCGCCCTCGGACCGGGTCAGCCCGTAGGTGGTGACGAACTCCCGGAAGGTGAACGCCCGCTCCCACATCTCCCGGACGACGGCCTTCGGCGACAGGTGCGCGTCGGCGGCCCAGGGGTTGCTGCGCACGTAGACCTCGAAGGCGTGCCCGAGCAGCTCCTCCAGCGGCTTCGGGTGGGTGACCGCCTCCAGCAGCTCCATCCGCTCGTCGTACTCGATGCCCTCGGCCTTCATCTGGGCGACGGCCTCGCCCTTGGCCTTGTTCAGCTGCGCGGCGAGGACCTGCCGTGGGTCGTCGAGGGTGGCCTCGATGACGCTGACGACGTCCAGGGCGTACGTGTCGCTGTCCGGGTCGAGCAGCTCGATGGCGGCCAGCGCGAAGGTCGACAGCGGCTGGTTGAGCGCGAAGTCCGGCGGCAGGTCGACGGTCAGGTCGTAGCGCCGGCCGTCGGGCTCGGGCTCCGGCAGCCGCTCCAGCACGCCGGCCTGCAGCAGCGAGCGGGCGATGCCGATCGCCTCGCGGATGTGCCGCAGCTGTCGCTTGCGCGGCTCGTGGTTCTCCGTCAGCAGCCGCCGCATGGCGACGAACGGGTCGCCGGGGCGGTCGACGACGTCGAGCACCATCGCCGTCGACACCCGCATGTTGCTCGTCAGCGGCTCGGGATCGGCGGCCACCAGCCGGTTCATGGTCGCCTCCGACCACGGCACCATGCCCTCGGGCGCCTTGCGGCGGACCAGCTTGCGGCGCTTCTTGGGGTCGTCGGCGACCTTGGCGAACTGCTTGAGGTTCTCCACCTCGTGCTCCGGCGCCTGGACGACGACGGTGCCGGCGGTGTCGTACCCGGCGCGCCCGGCCCGCCCGGCGATCTGGTGGAACTCGCGGGCGTTGAGCAGCCGGGTGCGGGTGCCGTCGTACTTCGACAGCGCGGAGAACACGACGGTGCGGATCGGCACGTTGATGCCCACGCCGAGGGTGTCGGTGCCGCAGATGACCTTGAGCAGGCCGGCCTGGGCCAGCTGCTCCACCAGCCGCCGGTACTTGGGCAGCATCCCCGCGTGGTGGACGCCGATGCCGTGACGGACCAGCCGCGACAGCGTCGTCCCGAAGGAGGAGGTGAACCGGAAGCCGCCGATCATGTCCGCGATCGCGGCCTTCTCCTCCTTGCTGCACACGTTGACGCTCATCAGGGCCTGCGCCCGCTCCAGCGCCGAGGCCTGCGTGAAGTGGACGACGTAGACCGGCGCCTGCCGGGTGTCCAGCAGCTCCTGGATCGTCTCGTGCATCGGCGTCGTCGCGTAGTAGTGGTGCAGGGGGACCGGGCGCTCGGCGTTGGCTACCAACGCCGTCGGCCGGCCGGTGCGGCGGGTGAGGTCCTCGCGCAGCCAGGTCGTGTCGCCGAGGGTGGCGCTCATCAGGAGGAACTGCGCCCTCGGCAACTCCAGCAGCGGCACCTGCCAGGCCCAGCCGCGGTCGGGGTCGCCGTAGAAGTGGAACTCGTCCATGACCACCAGGCCGACGTCGGCGTCCGACCCCTCACGCAGCGCGATGTTGGCCAGCACCTCGGCGGTGCAGGCGATGATCGGCGCGTCCCGGTTGACCGCCGCGTCGCCGGTGAGCATGCCGACGTTCTCCGCGCCGAAGACGCCGCACAGCGCGAAGAACTTCTCGCTGACCAGGGCCTTGATCGGCGCGGTGTACCAGCTGCGCCGGCCGGCGGCCAGCGCCGCGTACTGGGCGCCGGTGGCCACCAGCGACTTGCCCGAGCCGGTCGGCGTCGCCAGGACGACGTTGGCGCCGCTGACCAGCTCGATCAGCGCCTCCTCCTGCGCCGGGTACAGCACGGTGCCGTTCCCCTCGGCCCACGCGGCGAAGGAGGTGAACAGCTCGTCGGGGTCGGCGCCGCGCGCGCGGAGGGCGGCGAGGTCGCTGGGGTCGTCGAGGAGGGGAAGGGCGGTCCTCGTGGTGGTCGGCATGGTCATCGTGGGGGACAGCGTGCCCGACGCGCCTTCCCTTCCCGCGGCATGGTCCTCCCCGGGCAGGCGGTCCGGTTCCGGTGTCGGCGAGGGGTCAGGACGCGGGAGGCCCCAGCACGCGGTCCAGCTGGTGTCGGAGCACGTGGAGGGCGTCACCGGCGCCCCGCTGGCGCCCCAGCACGCTGGCCGTGAGCCCGTTGGCCAGCGCCAGCAGCAGCACCACCTCGGTGCGGGCGTCCAGCTCTCGCGGCGCGTCCCCCTCGCCCTGCGCACGTTCCAGTCGCGCGGTCAGGTACGCCTCGAGCGCGTCGGGGTGGTTGCGACCGCCGGCGCCCAGCGCCGGATCGGTCAGGGCAACCGCGTAGTACGCCGCCCACGCCAGTGCGTCGGCCCGGCTGTCGTCGTCGGTCGGCAGGATGCTGCCGAGCACGACCTCGAAGGCCTCCCGCACGGTCAGCCCGGTGCCGGCGGCGGCGCGTCCGCGCACCCGGCGGTCCAGCCGGCCGGCCAGCTCGGCGAGGCCCGCGGTCAGCAGGGTCGCCTTGTCGGCGAAGTAGTACTGGACGACGCGGAGCGAGGCCCCTGCCTCGTGAGCGACCTCGCGCATGGTCACCGCCTGCAGCCCCCGGGTGCTCGCGATCCGCAGCAGAGCGGCGGTCAGCTCCGCGCGGCGCTGCTCGTGGTCCGCCCGTCTCGGCACCGCCTCACCCGGCCTCGGCCTCGGCCGCGGGCTCGCCGAGCACCCGCGCCACGACCAGGCCCGCCGCCTCCAGCTGCAGGGCGTGGCCGGCGTCGGGCACGACCTCCACTCGCCAGTGCGGTGCCGCCCGGGCGATCCGCTCGGCGACGGCGGCGGAGTCGTGCAACGCGCTGCGGGCGCCCAGCAGCACGGAGGTGGGCACCTCGACGGCGGCGAGCTCGGCGTCGGTCAGCACCGGCGGGGTCGGCAGCCGGCGCCGGAAGCCGCGGCCGGCCACGCCCAGGGCCAGCAGTTCGCTCTCGAGCAGCGTGCCGTTGACGAGGCGGCGGGCCGCCCGGCGGCGCAGCGCAGCCGGCAGCAGCGCCGCGAGGCCGCCGAGGAGCACCCAGCGGAGGAACCGCCGGTCCAGCGGGGCCAGACCGGCGGGGTCGACCAGGGTCAGGGCGGCGATGCGGCGCTCCGCGTCCTGGCGCTGGGCGACCAGCGCGGTCCAGCCACCGAACGACGACCCGACCAGGTGGGCGCGGCGGGCACCGCACGCGGCGAGCACCTCGAGCAGCCAGCGGCCGACGGCGTCCCCGTCGGGGATCGGGCCGGTCCCCTCCGAGCGGCCCGGCTCGCCGAGGGGGTCGACCACGAGCACCGGCCGCCGGCCGGCCAGCGGGCCCACGTGCCGGTACCAGGACAGCGCGTTGCCACCCGCGCCCGCGAGCAGCACCACCGGGTCGTCGCCCGCCGGCCCGGCGCGGTAGACGCGCACGGTGCCCAGGGAGGTCGTCAGGTCCTCGGCCCTCACCGGCACCGGCCACAGCCGGTCCAGCGTGCGGTCGTAGGCGGTGAGGAAGCGGGCGCGGGCGTGGGGGCCGGTGAAGCCCGAGGCGCGGTAGCTGGTGGCCACTGGTCCTCCTCGGAACGCGCGGACCCGTCGGGAGCGTTCGGATACAAGCGTATCCACACGGCGGGCGTCAACCGTCCACCGCGCGGGTTCCGGGAGCGGAGGACGGGGGTACGCGGGGGCGGCAGCGCCCACGAACCAGGAGGACGGCCACGTGTCATCGCCCCGACCCGAGTCCCAGCCCGCCCAGCAGCAGGACGTCCCCGGCACGCTGGGGGAGATGGACCCCAAGCCCGACCACGGGGAGGAGAGTTACCGCGGCTCCGGCCGTCTGACCGGGAAGGCCGCGGTCATCACCGGCGGCGACAGCGGCATCGGCCGTGCCGTCGCCATCGCCTTCGCCCGCGAGGGCGCCGACGTCCTCATCTCCTACCTGGACGAGCACGAGGACGCCGAGGACACCAAGAAGTACGTCGAGGAGGCCGGCCGGAGGTGCGTGCTGGTGCCCGGTGACCTCGCCGACCGGGCGCACGCCAAGACGATCATCCCCAAGGCGATCGAGTCGTTCGGGCGGATCGACGTCCTGGTCAACAACGCCGCGTTCCAGATGAGCCACCCGACGCTGGAGGAGATCTCCGACGACGAGTGGGACCACACCGTCGCGCTCAACCTGTCGGCGATGTTCACCCTGTGCAAGGACGCCATCCCGCACATGCAGCCGGGCGCGTCGATCATCAACTCGTCGTCGGTCAACTCCGACGAGCCCAGCCCCCACCTGATCGCCTATGCCATGACCAAGGCCGGCATCGCCAACTTCACCGCGTCGCTGGCGCAGATGTACGCGGAGAAGGGCATCCGGGCCAACAGCGTCGCGCCCGGGCCGATCTGGACGCCGCTGATCCCGGCCACCATGGACGAGGAGAAGGTGGAGAGCTTCGGCCAGCAGGTGCCGATCGGCCGCCCCGGCCAGCCCGCCGAGCTCGCGCCGGTCTACGTGATGCTGGCCAGCGACGAGGCCTCGTACGTCTCCGGCGCCCGGGTGGCGGTCACCGGCGGCAAGCCCATCCTGTGACCCCGCCGTCCGTCGACGACCGGGCGACCTGATCCCGGCGGGTCCTCCCTCACGGTCTGCGGTGAGGGAGGACCCGACACGGTCAGGTCACCTGGTCACCGCGTGGGGAGGCCCGACCGCTCACGGCGCGACACGCACGGAACTCCACGTCAGGAGCCGCTCCAGCGGCCCCCGGCCGAGGAGCAGGCGCCACGTCGTGGCGAGGACGACGGTGACCGCCAGGTAGGCCACCCACGTCCGGTTGTCGACGTACTCCTCGGTGCCCGTGGCCCAGATCGCGACGATCTGGGCGCTGTACACCGTGAGCGCCATCGACCCGACCGACGCCACGGGGGAGGTCGCCGTGGGCAGCCGGTCGGCGACGACCAGGCACACCACGATGACGACCAGCGCGACACCGACCGAGCCGGTGATCTCGAACGTCGTGCCGCTGTGCGGCCTGGCGCCGGCCAACCAGGCCGGATCCCACCCGTCGGGACGCTCGGAGTAGGCGTCCGGATCCGCGAGCGCCCACGGTCCGGTCAGCCAGCCCCCGCTGTAGCCGAGGACGGCCAGGCCCGCGCCCGCGGTGGCCAGCCGGGCCCGGACCTGCCCGGAGCCGAGGTCGCAGCGCCCCACGGCGAGCCCGACCAGGATGAACGTCCACCAGATCAGCGCCGGGTAGGCGCCGGTCACGGCCAGGGAGACGAACGGCGCTTCCGAGGCGCCGGTGGTGTCCAGGTACTGGGCGAGCAGGAGGTCGACCGGCGGCGTCAGCACCGCCAGCACGCCCGCCATGACGAGCAGCCGCCGAGGCGGCCACCGCAGGAACGGCAGGGCGAGGACGAACAGGACGGCGTACACGCCGAGGATGACGTCGATGTCCGTGCCGAGCGCCTCGAGCGCGCCGCCGATCGCGAACACCCAGGCCGCCCGGACGAGCAGGCGCGTCCGGGCGCGCGCCAGCTCTCCGCCGGTCAGGGGGACGGTGCGCCCGGACAGCAGCGCCATCGACACGCCGGCGAGGATCGCGAACAGGATGGAGGACCGGCCGTTGACGATCCCGAGCCACGTGGCCGGCTCGGTTGCCACGTCGGGCGCGACCGCCCCGACGTGGGCGCCGAGCATGCCGAACACCGCGAGAGCGCGGGCCACGTCGAGGCCGATGATCCGGGGGGCCCGGTTCGGCCGGCGCGGCTGGACCGGCGTCGGCTGGACCCGGCCGGGGATGACGGCGGTCTCCATGCCGGTGAACGGTAGGCACTCCGCGGGCGTCATCGACGATCTTGGCCGAACTCTTGCCGCGCTTTTACGATCCTCTGACCTGGCGTTCCGGGGTCGGCCGCTCACCCGGCATGGCGGCCGTGGCCGTCGGGTACCACCGGGGCATGAGTGCCGAGGACAAGATCAGGAACAAGATCGACGAGACCGCCGGCAAGGCCAAGGAGGCCGCGGGCCGTGCCGCTGACGACCCCGGCCTCGAGGCCGAGGGCAGGAGGGAGCAGACCGCGAGCAACCTCAAGCAGGCCGGCGAGAAGGTGAAGGACGCCTTCAAGTAGGCCACGCACCTGCGCTGTCCAGGGCTCGGGCGATCGCGCGGATCTGGTCGGTGGACACCCGGCAGCAGCCGCCGACCAGCCGGGCGCCGGCGTCCACCCAGGCCGCCACGTCGCCGCTGGGGACGCCGGCGGCGCCGGTCCAGCGGCGGCCGACGGCGTCCCAGCCCTCGCCGCTGTTCGGATAGGCGACCAGGGGCTTGCCGGCGGCGGCCGCGGCGGCCAGGGACGGCCCGACGGCGGACGGCGCGGTGCAGTTGACGCCGACCGCGACCACGGCGGCCACGCCCGCGGCGAGGGCGAACACCGACTCGGCCCGCTCGCCCCGGCGGGTGCGGACGACGCCGTCGCCGTCGACCACCGTGGTGAGCGACAGCCACACCGGCACCCCCAGGGCGTCGGCCTCCGCGACCAGCGCCTCGGCCTCCACGGCCGCGGGCACCGTCTCACAGGCCAGGACGTCGGCGCCGGCCCCGGCCAGCAGCTCCATCCGCGGCCGGTGGAACGCCCGCAGCCCGGCAACGGTCAGCGCGTCGCCGTAGGCGCCGGTGTACTCCGACCCGTCGGCCAGGACCGCTCCGTACGGGCCGACCGACCCGGCGATCCACGCCTCGGGCGCGCCCCGGCGGGCCAGCTCCACAGACCGGGTGATGAGCGCCCGCGCCTCGGCGGCCGGCACCCCGGCCGCGGCGAACCCCTCGACCGAGGCCTGGTAGCTGGCCGTCGTCGCCACCTGGGCACCGGCCGCGGCGAAGGCGGCGTGCGCGGCGACCACCGCGCCGGGGTCGTCACGCAGCAGCCGGGCCGACCACAGGCCCGAGGACAGGTCGTGCCCCTGCGCCTCCAGTCGGGTGGCCAGCCCGCCGTCGAGCACCACCGGGCCGGCGGCCAGCGCCGCGCGCAGGGACTGTCCGGGCATGGTGCCGATCCTCCCGCGGTACTGGGGGACCATGGTCTTCATCTGGAGCAGCGGCCGGGGCCCGCGACGGCGCCCGCAGCGCGGGTACCGCGGCATGGGCTCGGGCTACGGCCCCGGGTACGGGCGCGGCTACGGCCCCGCGTACGGGCGGCGCGGTTCCGGCCCGCCGCCCGGCTACGGCCCCGGGTACGGGCGCGGCTACGGCCGCGGGTACCGCGGCGGCCACGACTCCTGCCTGCGCGACCTGCTGTTCCTCAACACCGGCTGCTGCCTGGCCAACGCCATCGGCTGCGGCATCGACGGGCTGTTCCTCGTGCCGACGACCGTGCGGCACGTGCACGCGGCCGGCACCGGACGGCGCGGCACGGCGCTCCGGGACCGCCTGGTCGCCGCCGTCCGCGTCTACCAGCGGGAGATCAGCCCGAAGCGGCCGCCGTCGTGCCGGTTCGAGCCGACCTGCTCGACCTACGCCGTCGAGGCGCTGGAGCAGCACGGCGCCGGCCGCGGGTCGTGGCTCACGCTGCGCCGGCTGCTGCGGTGCCGCCCCGGCGTGTCCGGCGGCGCGGACCCGGTGCCGGCCGCCTGATCGTCAGTCCCGGAGGTGGTCGCCGGGGCGGTGCCCTCCGCCGCGCGCCGGATCGGCCAGACTGACCCCGTGCCGGCCGCCGACGACGCCTCCGGTGACCTCCCGGTCACCGGCTCCCTCGTCGTCCCCGCGGGCGCGCTGGGCTGGCGGTTCTCGCGGTCGTCGGGTCCCGGCGGGCAGGGGGTCAACACCGCGGACTCGCGGGTGGAGCTCTCGGTGGCCCCGCTGGAGCTGGCCGGGCTGAGCGAGACCCAGCGGCAGCGGCTCACCGCGCGGCTGGGCGACCGGCTGGTGGACGGCGTCGTGACCGTGGTCGCCAGCGAGCACCGCCAGCAGCTGCGCAACCGGCAGGCCGCCCGCGAGCGGATGGCCGCGGTGCTGCGCGCCGCGCTCGCCCCGCCACCGCCGGCCCGGCGGCGCACCAAGCCCACCCGGGGCTCCCAGGAGCGGCGCATCCAGGCCAAGAAGCAGCGCGGGGAGCTCAAGAAGCAGCGCCGCCGGTTCGACTAGGAACCCGTTCCTCCCAGCTCCGCTCGCCGCCGCTCGAGGAACGCCCGCTCGGCGGCGTTGCCGGCCAGCGCGACGGCCGCGGCGTAGGCGGCGTCGGCCTCCACCGTCCGCCCCAGCCGCCGGAGCAGGTCGGCGCGCACGGCGGGCAGCAGGTGCGAGTGCGGCAGGTGCAGGGCGTCGACCTCGGCCAGTGCCGCCGCCGGCCCCAGCACCTCGGCCACCGCCACGGCGCGGTTGAGCGCCACGACGGGCGAGGGGGTCATCGCCAGCAGTTGGTCGTACAGGGCCAGCACCTGCCGCCAGTCGGTGTCCGCGGCCGTGGGGGCGTCGCTGTGCACCGCCTGGATCGCCGCCTGCACCTGGTACGGGCCGGGCGCGTTCCGCCGCAGGCAGCGCCGCACCAGCGCCTGGCCCTCGGCGACCATCGCGGCGTCCCAGAGCCGGCGGTCCTGCTCGGGCAGCGGCACCAGGCCGCCGTCCGGGCCGGTCCGCGCCGCACGCCGGGACTCGACGAGCAGCACCAGCGCCAGCAGGCCGAGCGCCTCGGGCTCGTCGGGCACCAGCTCGGTGAGCTCCCGGGCCAGCCGGATGGCCTCCGCGGACAGGTCGGCCCGCGCCAGGGAGTCCCCGGAGGTCGCGGTGTGCCCCTCGGTGGCGATCAGCGCGATCACCGCCAGGACGCCGCGCAGCCGCTCGGGCAGGTCGGCCGCGGCCGGCACCCGGTAGGGGATCCGCGCGTCCCGGATCTTCCGCTTGGCCCGCACCAGCCGCTGGGCCATCGTCGCCTCGGGCACGAGGAAGGCACGGGCGATCTCCGCCGTGGTGAGCCCGCCGACCAGCCGCAGCGTCAGCGCCACCCGCGCGGCGGGGGCCAGGGCGGGGTGGCAGCAGGTGAAAAGCATGCGCAGCCGGTCGTCGCGCACGGCGCCCTCCTCGGGTGGCGGGCCGGGGTCGTGCAGGAGAGCCGCGGCGCGGTGCCGGTCGTCCCGGGTGGACTCGCGCCGGAGCCGGTCGATCGCCCGGTTGCGGGCGGTGGTGACGATCCAGCCGGCCGGGCTGGGTGGCACGCCCTCGGCCGGCCAGCGCGCGACGGCGGTGGTGAAGGCGTCCTGCACCGCCTCCTCGGCGGCGTCGATGTCGCCGAGGAGGCGGGTCAGGACGGCGACCGCGCGGCCGTGGGACTCGCGGAACACCCGCTCGACCTGCGCGGTGGACGGGTCGGTCACGACCGGGTCAGCAGCTCGGGCCGCCCTGCAGCGGCCGCACCTCGATCGGCAGGGTGATCGCCCGGGCGAGCTTGCGGCCCCACTCGAGCGCGGCGTCGAGGTCCGGCGCCTCGACGACGGTGAACCCGCCGACGTGCTCCTTGGCCTCCACGTACGGGCCGTCGGTCAGCAGCACGTCCTCGCCCTCGGCCCGGAGCACCGTCGCGGTCTCCGGCGGGTGCAGGCCGCCGGCGAAGACCCACGCGCCCGCCTCCCGCATCTCGCGGTTGACCGTGTCCAGGTCGCGCATGATCGGCTCCAGGAACTCCGGCGGCGGCGCCTCGCCGTCGGGCTGGTAGATCGTGAGCAGGTACTGCGCCATCGTCGTCCTCCTCGGGTCGGCGGCCGGTCCCTCGCCGGCCGCTCACCCCCTGTACGAACGGAGTCGCGCCGGATCGACACTCAGGCGGGAACGGGTGTGCGCACCAGCAGCCAGAGCGGCAGCTCGTCGTCGGCGGTGTGCATGGCCCGGTCGACCTCGAAGCCGGAGGCGCGGAGGAACCGGGCGGCGGCCCAGGTGTGGACGGCGGCCGCGGCGAGCACGCCGTCGGCGTCGCAGCGGTCCAGCACCGGCCGGAGGAGGGCGGTGGCCATGCCGCGCCGCCGGCTGCTGGGCCGGGTGCCGAGGTGGGCCAGCCACCATTGCGGCTGCGCCGGGCGGGCGGCATCGACCAGCTCGCGGGTGCGCGCGACGCGGGCGGCGTGCGGGCCGGCCAGGTACGGCAGCTCGCGGGCCAGGGCGGCCGAGACGTCGGCCGGCAGCGGAGCCGTGCCGGGGGCGCCGGGCGGGGCCGCCCAGGTGGCGACCGCGGTGACGTCCTCGGTGACCCAGCCGGTCCCGGTGGCCACCGCGCGGTGCCCGGCGTCGAGTTCGTGCAGCCGGGTCAGCCGCTGCATGCGGCCGTCCTCCGGCAGCGCCCAGCGGGTCCACCGGGAGTCGGCCAGCGCGACGGTGAGCGTCGCGGCGATCCGGGGGACGTCGCGCTGCTCGGCGGGGCGGA
Organism: Geodermatophilus sabuli; assembly: GCF_900215145.1. Lineage (GTDB taxonomy): Bacteria > Actinomycetota > Actinomycetes > Mycobacteriales > Geodermatophilaceae > Geodermatophilus > Geodermatophilus sabuli. The sequence continues at coordinate 1,129,706 of NZ_OBDO01000001.1, forward strand.
CCGACGGGGTGCCGAGGTGGACGGAGGCCGCGGGATCGCTCACCCGGCCATCCCACCACCCCGCGGGCCGGGAGGCCGACGCGGTGCGCGCCGGCCTCCCGGGGCGGGTCAGCCCAGCGCCGCCTTGATCTCGCGGGCGAGGTCCTCGACCAGGACGCCGTACCGGTCGCACATGGCGCACAGCCAGAACAGGCCGTGGATCTGCCCGTCGTAGCGCTTGACGGTGGCCTGGCCGCCGGCCTTCTGCAGCAACTCGCCGTACCGCTCGCCGTCGTCGCGCAGCGGGTCGAACTCCATCGTGGCGATGAACGCCGGCGGCAGGCCGGAGAGGTCCCCGGCGCGGGCGGGGGAGGCGTAGGGCTCGCCGCGCCGGCTCTCGTCCGGGATGTAGTGGTCGCGGAACCAGCGCATCGACGCGGCGGTGAGCAGGTAGCCCTCGCCGTTGTCGCGGTAGGACTCCGTGTCCATGGACTGCAGGTCGGTGGCGGGGTAGATCAGCGCCTGGAGCGCGATCTCGGGGCCACCGCGGTCCCGCGCCATCAGGGCGACGACGGCGGCCAGGTTGCCGCCGGCGCTGTCCCCGGCCACGACGATCCCAGCCGGCTCCGTGCCCAGCTCGCCCAGGTGCTCGGCGACCCACGACGTCACCGCGTAGCAGTCCTCGGCCGCCGCCGGGTACGCCGACTCCGGCGCCAGCCGGTACTGCGCGGAGACGACCACGCAGCCGGTGGCGTCGGCCAGCGCCCGGCAGGGGGCGTCGACCACCTCGATGTTGCCGATCACCCAGCCGCCGCCGTGGAAGTAGACGATCGCACCGCGCGGCGAGCCGTGCGGCGTGTAGATGCGGACGGGCAGGGACCCGTCGGGCCCGGGGACGGTGCGGTCGCCGACCGAGGCCACCTGCACGAGGTCGCCCTGCATCTCGCGGAAGGAGTTGGCCATGTCCCGCGCCTGCGACACCGACAGCTGTGACATGTCTGGGGCGCCCTGCGCCTCCATGGCGGCGAGCAGGGCTTGGGCTTGCGGGTCCAGCGGCATGGCCTCTCCTGACTGCGATGTCGGGTGCCGCGGCCCGGACTGGCCGCGACACGAGGCTTTGTAACGCACGTCACAGGTTGTTGGCCAGGCCGCACACCTCGTCACCGGGGCGTGTGAGGCCTCCGGAACCCAGGCTTGACGCCGGTGCCGCGGTCGGGAAACCGGCGTCGACGAGTCTCGTGCCGTGACCGCCACCGCCCTCCCCGGAGCCCTGGCCGGGGTCGGCCCGCGCACCCGCACCACCGCCACCCACTGCCCGTACTGCTCCCTGCAGTGCGGCATCACCATGACCGCCGGTGACCGCCCGGCCACCCTGCAGCCGGCCGACTTCCCCACCAACCGGGGCGGGCTGTGCTCCAAGGGCTGGTCGGCGACCGAGCTGCTCGACCACCCGGAACGGCTCACCCGCCCGCTGGTGCGCGCCGTCCCCGGTGACCGCACCAGCCCGCTGGTCGAGTCCACGTGGGACGACGCCCTGGACCGGTTGGTCGCGGCGATCGAGCGCACGCAAGCCCGGTACGGCCGCGACGCGGTCGGCTGCTTCGGTGGCGGCGGACTGACCAACGAGCAGGCCTACCAGTTCGGCAAGTTCGCCCGGGTCGCGCTGCGCACCTCACGGATCGACTACAACGGCAGGTTCTGCATGTCCTCGGCGGCGAGCGCGGCCAACCGCGCCTTCGGCCTCGACCGCGGCATGCCGTTCCCGCTGAGCGACATCGCCGCCGCCGACGTCGTCGTCCTCGTCGGCGCCAACCCGGCCGACACGATGCCGCCGGCGATGCAGTACCTCGACGCGGGCCGGGTCCGCGGCGCGCAGCACGTCGTCGTCGATCCCCGGCGGACGGCGACCGCCCGCTCCGCCGCCCTGCACCTGCAGCCGCTGCCCGGCACCGACCTGGCGCTGGCCAACGGGCTGTTGCACATCGCCCTCGCCGAGGGGCTCGTGGACGAGGAGTACGTCGCGGCGCGGACGACGGGCTTCGACGAGGTGGAGGCCGGCGTCGCGGCGTACTGGCCGGACCGCGTCGAGCGGCTCACCGGCGTCCCGGTGGCCGACCAGCGGCGCACCGTCTTCGCCCTGGCGCGGGCCGAGCGGGCGATCGTCCTCACCGCCCGCGGGGCCGAGCAGCACCGCAGCGGCACCGACACCGCCCAGGCGTGGATCAACCTGGCGCTGGCCCTCGGGCTGCCCGGCCGGGAGGGCAGCGGCTGGGCGACGGTCACCGGCCAGGGCAACGGGCAGGGCGGCCGGGAGCACGGGCAGAAGGCCGACCAACTGCCCGGGTACCGCAGCATCACCGACCCCGCGGCCCGCGCGCACGTCGCCGCCGTCTGGAGGGTGGAGCCCGACTCGATCCCGGGTCCGGGCCGCAGCGCCTTCGAGCTGCTCGACGGCCTCGGCACCGACGGCGGCGTCCGCACGCTGCTGGTGCTGGCCTCCAACGTGGCGGTCTCCGCGCCCGACGCCCGCCGGGTCGTCAGCCGGCTGGGGGACCTGGACTTCCTCGCGGTCAGCGACTTCTTCCTCTCCGAGACCGCCGAGCTCGCCGACGTCGTCCTGCCCAGCGCCATGTGGGCCGAGGAGGACGGGACGATGACCAACGTCGAGGGCCGGGTCATCCGCCGCCGGCGCGCTCTCGACCCGCCCGCCGGCGTCCGCGACGACCTGCACCTGCTCGCCGAGCTGGCCGCCCGCCTCGGCGCCGGGCACCTGTTCAGCGACGACCCGGAGACCGTCTTCGAGGAGCTGCGCCGGGCCAGCGCCGGGGGATCGGCCGACTACTCCGGCATCAGCTACCGGCGCATCGACGAGGAGCAGGGCGTCTTCTGGCCCTGCCCGGCCCCGGCGGACGGCGGACGGCCGCACCCCGGCACGCCACGGCTGTTCGGTGAGCGGTTCGCGACCCCCGACGGCCGCGCCCGGTTCCTGCGGGTGGAGCACGTCGAGGCCCACGAGCAGCCCGACGCCGAGTACCCGTACGTGCTCACCACCGGCCGCGTGCTGGCCCAGTACCAGTCGGGCACCCAGACCCGCCGCGCACGCAGCCTGCAGCTCCTCGCGCCGCTGCCGCGTGCCGAGCTGCACCCGGACCTCGCCCGCCGGCACGGCATCGGCCCGGACGACGTCGTGGAGCTGGCCACCCGCCGCGGCCGCGCCCGCTTCTCGGCACACCTGACCGAGGACATCCGGCCCGACGTCGTCTTCGCGCCCTTCCACTGGGGCGGCGCCTCGGCGGCCAACGCGCTCACCGACGCCGATGCCCTCGACCCGACCAGCCGGATGCCCGCCTTCAAGGTCTGCGCGGTCGCCGTCACCCGGGTCGCCGGCCCGGTCGAGCGGCTGCCCGCCCCCGACGCCGCCACCCAGCCGGCGCCCCGCCCGCACGAGCCCGCCACAGCACCCACACCACGGCCCCCGTCCCGGAGGAGGACCCCCCGCGTGAAGAGCACCCCACGCTTCCTGCAAGGCGTCTACGCGATCACCGGGGAGGGCCTGGACAAGCCGGGTCCGGTCGACCCCGCGCTGCGCTACACCGTGCCCAACGGCGCCAGCGCGCAGGCGCTGTACTTCCGCGGGGGCAACTCCACCGACTCCCTGGTCTACGCGCTGCTGCTGCGCGACGGCGTCCCGATGCGCTGGTTCCCGATCGGCGCCAAGGGCGACGTGCACGTGCCGCTGCGCGTGGTCGAGGACCTGCCCGGCGGCACCCTCGTGGAGCTGCACGCCGCCGCGCCCGCCGGTGTCACCGGTGAGCTGGTCGTCGACCTCGGGCTGGTGGAGGTCTGATGGGCCCGGGCGTGGCGGTGAGCAGAGTCCTCGGAGGACGTGTCATGCCGCCTTCCCCCTTCCACCCGACCTCGTTCCGGCTGGACGTCGACGAGTTCGACGAACGCGCCTCGCTGGTCGTCGTGGGCAACGGCATGGCCGGCGCCCGGTTCGTCGAGGAGGTGCTCGAGCGCGGCGGGGGCGAGCAGTTCCGGATCACCGTCCTCGGGGAGGAGCCGCACGGCAACTACAACCGGATCATGCTCTCGCCGGTGCTGGCCGGGGAGTCGCACGAGGACGACATCGTCCTCAACAGCCACGACTGGTACGCCGACAACGGGGTCACCCTGCGCGCCGGCGTCCGGGTGGAGCGGATCGACACCGCGGCCAAGGTCGTGCACGCCGCCGACGGCTCGGTGACCGCCTACGACCACCTCGTGCTGGCCACCGGCAGCTACTCGTTCATCCCGCCGATGACGGGCGTGCGGGCCGCGGACGGCGAACTGCTGCCCGGCGTCTACGGGTTCCGCACCATCGACGAGACCCGCGCGATGCTCGACGCCGTCGGCCGGTGCGAGAAGGCCGTGGTCATGGGCGGCGGCCTGCTGGGACTGGAGGCCGCCCGCGCCCTGCAGGGCCACGGGCTGCAGGTCGACCTGGTGCACGCCATGCCCCACCTGATGAACGTGCAGCTCGACGCAGAGGCCGGCGCCATCCTCAAGAAGAGCGTGGAGTCGCTCGGCATCACCGTCCACCTCGACGTCTTCGCCACCGAGGTCTTCGGCACCGGCCACGTCGAGGGCGTGGGGCTCGCCGACGGACGGCGGATCGACGCCGACCTGCTCGTCGTGGCCGCCGGCGTCCGGCCGAGCACCGACCTCGGCGTCCGCTCCGGCCTGGAGGTGGAGCGCGGCATCGTCGTCGACGACCAGCTGCGCACCGACGACCCGGACGTGTACGCGATCGGCGAGTGCGCCCAGCACCGCGGCGAGGTCTACGGCCTCGTGGCGCCGGCCTGGGAGCACGCGAAGGTGCTGGCCGACGTCCTCACCGGCACCGACCCCGACGCCGAGTACCACGGCAGCCGGACGGCGACGAAGCTCAAGGTCGCCGGCGTCGACGTCGCGGTCATGGGCATCAACACCCCGGAGCGGGACGACGACGAGTTCCTGGTGATCTCCGAGCCCAAGCGCGGCGTGCACCTGTCGGTGGTCATCCGCGACGACACGCTGGTCGGCGCCACGCTGCTCGGGGACACCCGCAAGGTCGCGTTCCTCACCCAGGCCTTCGACCGCGGCGCCCCGCTCCCGGAGGAGCGGATCCGGCTGCTGGTCGACCTCTCCGACGGCGCCGAGGAGGTCGGCGTCGCCGAGATGCCCGGCGACTCGCAGGTGTGCAACTGCAACGGCGTCACGAAGGGCGCGATCTGCGCCGTCGTCGCCGACGGGTGCACCGCGCTCGGCGGGGTCATGGACCGCACCCGCGCGGGCAAGGGCTGCGGCTCCTGCAAGTCGCTGGTCAAGCAGATCGTGGAGTGGGCCGCCGACGGCGACCTCACCGAGGACCCGTCGGCGTCCTGGTACGTCCCGGGCATCCCGATGGCCAAGCCCGAGCTCATCGCGGCCATCCGGGAGCAGGACCTGCGCAGCGTCTCGGCCGTCTTCGCCGCCCTCGCCCCGGCGGGCAAGGAGGACGCGAAGTCGAAGATGGGCCTGACCTCGCTGCTCAAGATGCTCTGGGGCGTCGACTTCGTCCCCGAGAAGGACGGCGAGTTCATCAACGACCGCGTGCACGCCAACATCCAGCGCGACGGCACGTTCTCCGTCGTCCCGCAGATGAAGGGCGGGGTCACCACCCCGGCCCAGCTGCGCCGGATCGCCGACGTCGCCGAGAAGTACGAGGTGCCGATGGTCAAGGTGACCGGCGGCCAGCGGATCGACCTGCTCGGTGTCCGCAAGGAGGACCTGCCGGCCATGTGGTCCGACCTCGGCATGCCGTCGGGGTACGCCTACGGCAAGAGCATGCGGACCGTGAAGACCTGCGTGGGCAGCGACTTCTGCCGGTTCGGCCTCGGCGACTCCACCCAGCTCGGCATCGACCTGGAGAGCCGGTTCCAGGGCATCGAGAGCCCGGCCAAGATGAAGCTCGCCGTCGTCGGCTGCCCCCGCAACTGCGCCGAGGCCTACGTCAAGGACGTCGGCGTCGTGGCGGTCGGCAACGGGAAGTGGGAGGTCCACGTCGGCGGCGCCGCCGGGGCCACCGTCCGCAAGGGCGACCTGCTGGCGACCGTCGACTCCCCGGAGGCGGTGGTGACCCTCGCCGGCCGGTTCATGCAGTACTACCGGGAGAACGCCAACTGGCTCGAGCGCACCTACGACTTCGTGCCCCGCATCGGGCTGGAGAAGATCAAGCAGGTGCTGCTCGAGGACAGCGAGGGCCTCGTCGCCGAGCTGGACGCGAACATGCAGCGGTCGGTCGACGCCTACACCGACCCGTGGGGGCAGGACGGCGGCGAGCCGTCCACCCCGGGCCAGTTCCGCCCGTCCCTCCCGCTGATCCCGCTGCCGGAGGTGCCGGTCCGATGAGCCTCACCGAACTGCGGACGAGCACCGCCTACACCGTGGGCCGCGTCGAGGAGGTGCCGCCGGGGGAGGGGCGGGCGTTCGTCGCCGGGGGCGTGCAGGTCGCCGTGTTCCGGCTGCGCGACGGGTCGCTGCACGCGACCCAGGCGGCCTGCCCGCACGCCGGCGGGCCGCTGGCCGACGGGCAGACCGACGTCGACGTGCTGGTCTGCCCGCTGCACCTGTACGCCTACCGGTGGTCCGACGGCGCCTCGACCTCCGGGACGGCGCCGGTCCGGCTGTACCCGGTCCGCGACGTCGACGGCGACCTCGTCGTCGAGGTGTGAGGGGAGGCGGCGGGGTGGGCCCCGCTCACGGGTGCATGCGGGCCCCCTTCACCACCTTGTCGACGGCGGTCCGCGGCCCGTGCACGGCCAGCCCCACGAGGTCGAGGTCGGCGCCGGGGACCGCCTGCACCGCGGCACGGTTCTCCGCGTCGCCGCCGGTCGCGAACAGGTCCGCGGTGAACAGCGACACCGGCAGGCCGCGTTCCAGCGCCCGCTCCCGCGCCCGCCGCAGCAGCTCGCCGTCGGCGGTCAGCACCACCACGGGCTGGCGGAACATGGGCAGGTAGGCGGTGCCGTCGGCGTCCCGGTAGGGGGAGCCGAGCAGCTCGGGCACCGCCCCGGCGATCGCGCCGGCCAGGAACGCCGTCACGTTGAGCTCCTGCCACGGCAGCAGCCCCGCGCGGACGACGACGGCGATCTTCGTGGTCCACGGCGGCCCCGTCTCCCCGGCGACCGCCACCTCGTCCTCCAGCTCGCGCACGTCCATGCCGACAGCATCGGGGAGGCCGCCGTCCGGGGTCTTGTACGTTCCTGGCCGCCTACGCTGCCCCCGTGGCCGGTGCAGCCGAGGTGGTGGCCTGGCGGCCGCCCGTGCCCGGGCTGACCGAGGTGCTGCACGCGCGGTTCCCCGACCACGCCTACCCGCCGCACACGCACGAGGCCTGGACGCTGCTGCTCGTCGACGAGGGCGCGGTCCGCTACGACCTGGACCGCCGGCCGCACGGCGCCTCCCGCGCGGCGGTGACGCTGCTGCCGCCGGGCGTGCCGCACGACGGGCGGGCGGAGACGCCGGCGGGGTTCCGCAAGCGGGTGCTGTACCTGGAGCCCGGCACGCTCGGCCCCGGACGGGTGGGGCGGGCCGTCGACGCCCCGACCATCGACGACCGGGAGCTGCGCGATCGGGTCTCCCGGCTGCACGCCGCGCTGCGGCCGCACCCCGAGGAGCTGGAGGCCGCCAGCCGGCTGGCGTTCGTGGTCGAGCGGCTGCGCCGGCACCTGGACCGCGACGTCGTCCCGCCCGGCTCCGTGCGCGACGACCGGGTCGCCGACCGGCTGCGCGAGCTGATCGACGCCCGGCTGCCCGACGGGGTGGACCTCTCCTCGGTCGCGGCGGAGCTCGGCGTCCACCCCACCCACCTGGTGCGGGCCTTCGCCCGCCGGCACGGCCTGCCGCCGCACCGCTACCTCACCGGGCGTCGGGTCGACCTCGCCCGCCGGCTGCTGCTCGACGGCATGCGCGTGGCCGAGGTGGCCACCGCCGCCGGCTTCTACGACCAGGCCCACCTGACCCGGCACTTCCGGCGGATGCTGGCCACGACGCCCGCGGCCTACGCCCGGTCCGGCTGAGGGCCGGTCACGACCGGGGTCGGGCGCGGACGTGCATGCGCTCGCCCTGCGGACCGAACAGCGTGAGCACCTCGGCCGGTTCCGGGAACGGGTTGCCGAAGGCGTGCGGCACCCGGGTGTCGAACTCGACCACCTCGCCGGTGGAGAGCACGAAGTCGCGCGCGCCGAGCAGCAGCCGCAGGCGGCCGGAGAGCACGTAGAGCCACTCGTAGCCCTCGTGCGTCTTCTGCTCCATGTCGCCGGTCCGCGAGCGCGGGGGGAACGTCTGCTTGTAGGCCTGCAGCCCCCCGCTCTGGCGGGTCAGCGGCACCATCGTCACGCCCTCGTGCTCGAACGGGCTCTGGTGCACGCGCGGGTCGCCCGTGGGCGGGGTGTCCACCAGGTCGTCGAGCGCCACCTGGTAGGCCCGGGCCAGGGGGAGCAGCAGTTCCAGCGTCGGCCGGCGCTGCCCCGACTCCAACCGGGACAGCGTGCTGACCGAGATCCCGGTGGTGGCGGACACCGCCGCCAGCGTCAGGTCGCGGTCGGTCCGCAGCGCGCGCAGCCGCGGACCGACCGACTCCAGGACGGCATCGACCGCGGGCTCGTCCGTCTTTGCCATACCAGCAACCATACTTGTCGATCCGGTGTGGACGGGTGGACGGTTGCCGCATGAGCGAATACGACGTCGTGGTCATCGGTGGTGGCGCCGCGGGGCTGAGCGGGGCCGTGGCCCTGGCGCGGTCGCGGCGCACGGTCCTCGTGGTCGACGCCGGACAGCCGCGGAACGCGCCGGCATCCGGCGTGCACAACTACCTGGGCCGGGAGGGCGCCCGTCCCGCGGACCTGCTCGCCGACGGACGGGCCGAACTGGTCGGCTACGGAGGGGAGGTCGTCCACGGCGTGGTCACCGCCGCGCGGCGGGAGGACGACGGGACGGTCCGCGTGTCGCTCGACGGCGATCGCGAGGTGTCGGCACGCCGGCTGCTGGTCACGACCGGCCTCGTCGACGAGCTGCCCGACCTGCCCGGGCTGGCGGAGCGGTGGGGGCGCGACGTGCTGCACTGCCCGTTCTGCCACGGCTGGGAGGTGCGCGACCAGGCGGTCGGCATCCTCGCCACCGGCCCGAATGCGGTGCACCAGGCGCTGCTGTTCCGGCAGCTCAGCCAGGACGTCGTCTTCTTCCGGCACACCGGGCCCGGGCTCGCACCCGAGCAGGCCGAGCAGTTGGCGGCCCTGGGCGTCCGGATGGTCGACGGGGAGGTGACCGGGGTCGAGGTGACCGGCGACCGGCTCACCGGCGTCCGGCTCGTCACCGGCGAGGTCGTGCCGCGCGCGGCTCTCGTCGTGGCGCCGCGCTTCACCGCACGGGCCGGCGTGCTGGAGTCGCTGGGGGTCTCGGCGGTGGACCAGGAGATGGGCGGCTCCGTCGTCGGCAGCGCCGTGCCGGCCGACCCGACCGGAGCGACCTCCGTGCCGGGCGTGTGGGTGGCGGGCAACGTCTCCGATCTCAGCGCGCAGGTGGTGGTCTCCGCCGCCGCCGGGATGCGGGCCGGCGCCATGATCAACGCCGACCTCGTGGCCGAGGACGCCCGCCGCGCCGTCGCCGCCCAGCGGGGCGTGGCGGCATGAGCGCGGTCGATCGCAGTTCGTACGACGAGCTGTACCGGTCGGCGCCGGCGGTGTGGAGCGGCCGCCCGAACCGGCAGCTCGTCGTCGAGGGGAGCGTCCTGCCGCCCGGCACGGCGCTGGACGCCGGGTGCGGTGAGGGCGCCGACGCCCTGTGGCTCGCGGAGCGGGGCTGGCGCGTCACCGCGGTGGACTTCTCCGCCGTCGCGCTGGACCGCGCAGCCGCACACGCCCGTGCCCGCGGGCTCGACGACCGCATCACGTGGGTGCACGCCGACCTGGACGTGTGGACGCCGGCGGAGGGCGGCTTCGACCTCGTCGCGGCGCACTACCTGCACTCGCGCGGAGCCGACCGCCCGGCGCTGTTCGCCCGGCTCGGCGGGGCGGTCGCGCCGGGCGGGACCCTGCTCGTCGTCGGTCACCTGCTCGGTGAGGGTGCCGGCGACCACCACCAGGGTCACGAGCACGTCGAGCACGGGCACCAGGGTCCCCACGGGCACGACCCCGACCTGCTGTACACCGCGGAGGACGTCGCGGCGGTCCTCGACCCCGCGCAGTGGCGGGACGTCGTTCCGGAGACGCGGGACCGCGACGCGGCGGCGGTCGCGCGGACGGGCAACGCGGCGCCGGACACCGTCCTCGTGGCGCGGCGCCGGTCAGGAGTGCGGTAGCCCGGGGCCGGCCCGCGGCGAGGGCGGCCGCGCGTCACCCCTGGGGCCGCGCCTCCAGCACGTGGACACCCGCGGCGGTGGGGACGTCGGCGGTGAGGCGCAGTCCGGCCTCCTCCAGCAGCGCGGCGTACTCGGCGGCGGTGCGCTCCCGGCCGTGCAGGAGGACGAGCATGTGCAGGTCCATCCGCACCACCGCCGGGTCCTCGACGGCGCGCCGGGGGAGCACCGCCTCCACCACGAGCAGGACGGAGTCCGGCCGCATCGCCGCCCGGCAGCTCCGCAGCACCCGCAGCGCGTCGCCGTCGTCCCAGTCGTGCAGGACCCGGGACAGCAGGTAGGCGTCCGCGCCGCCGGGCACCCCGGTGAAGAAGTCGCCGCCGACCGTGGGCAGGTCCGAGCCGGCGACGACGTCCGGCTGGTCGAACAGGACCACGTCCGCCGACGGCACCCGCTCGAGGACCGCGCGCAGCAGGGTGCCGCTGCCGCCGCCGACGTCGACCACGGAGGCGAAGCCGGTCAGGTCGTAGGCGGCGACCACCGCCCCCGCCTCGCGGGCGGAGCGGCCGGCCATCGACGCCCGGAAGGCCGCGAGCCGCTCCGGCGCCGCGGCGAGGTGGTCGAAGAACGGCCGGCCGTGGACGACGTCGAAGGGGGTGTCGCCCGTGCGGACCGCGTCGAGCAGGCCTGCCGCGGCCCGGTAGTACAGCTCCGCGCGCGCCGTCACCGCGCCGCGCAACGAGCCGGGCGTCCCGGCCAGCAGCAGCTCGCCCGTCGCCGTGAGGGCGAACCGGCCGTCGGGCAGCTCGTCGAGCACCTCCTCGGCAGCCAGTCCCCGCAGCACCCGGCGCAGGGGGCCCGGCACGGCTCCCAGCTCGCCCGCGAGGTCGTCGGCGCCGCGGGGCCCGCCGGTCAGCGCCTCGGGGACGCCCAGGGCGATCGCGACGTGCAGCAGCTGGGTGACCAGGTAGCCGTCGGCCAGCCGGGCCAGACCGTCGGCTGGGGAGCCGGGCACGGCGACCATGCTGGCAGCGCTCGCGGGGGCGGACAACGGGCCCGTGCGTCCGGGCACCCGCGGCGGGGGCGGAGGCGGGCGTGCACCCGTCCGCACCTCCTCAGCGGGCTCCTGCTCTCTCCACGCGGTCGACATGGACGCAGATCCACACCCGCGCTCCGGGGGCGTGCGGCAGGCTGGCCGCATGGCGCGGTTCGTGGAACTCAGTCACGTGATCACCGCCGGGATGGTGACCTATCCCGGTCTTCCCGCGCCGGAGGTCACGCCGTACCTGACCCGTGAGACGTCACGGGAGGTGTACGCGCCGGGCACCGAGTTCGTCATCGACTGGGTGCGCATGCTGGGCAACACCGGCACGTACCTCGACAGCCCGTTCCACCGCCACGCCGACGGCCCCGACCTCGCCGGCCTCCCGCTGGAGGAGCTGGCCGACCTGCCGGCCATCGTCGTCCACACCGCCGGCTCCGGCCGCCGGGCGGTCGGTGTCGAGGACCTGAGCGGGCACGCCGTCGCCGGGTGCGCCGTGCTGCTGCACACGGGCGGCGACGTCGCCTTCGGGACGCCGGCCTACGGCGTGGACGCGCCCTTCCTCACCGGCGACGGCGCGCGGTGGCTGGCCGCGGAGGGCGCCGCGCTGGTCGGCATCGACGCGGTGAACATCGACGAGATCGTCGAGCGCGGCGAGCGGCCGGTGCACACCCTGCTGCTGGCGGCCGGCATCCCGATCGTCGAGCACCTCACGGGCCTGGACCTCGTACCGGACACCGGCGCCCGCTTCACCGCGGCCCCGCCGCGCTTCTCCGGACTCGGCACCTTCCCGGTGCGTGCCTACGCCCGGCTACCGGACTGACCTCGGCTCAGGCGGGCGGCGCCAGCTCGGCCAGCACGGCGGCGACGTCGTCGTCCCGGACGAAGCCCAGCGCCAGCAGCCGGTGCACCAGCACGCCGCGCCGGGTCAGTCTCAGGTCGGCCGGACGCAGGCGGGGGAGGGCCGCGCCACCGGGGCGGGGCTGGGCCGGCGGCGGGTCGAGCAGGCCGGCGCGCTGCAGGTCGGTGAGGTCCTCGCGGGCGGCCCACGCGGTCCAGGCCCTCGGGTCGTCGGGCAGCGGGGTCATCGGCAGCGGCGCGCGGTCCCGTCGGCCGACCCCGGCCAGCACGGCCAGCTGCCGCCAGGAGAGCCCGGCGGCTCCCCGCAGCGCGCGGTCGACCAGTGCGGCGTCGAGGTCGGGGGAGGCGGCCACCTCGGCCAGCAGGTAGCCCAGGTGCCGCACCCGCCGCTCCTCGACGGAGACGCGGGCGGCGGCGACGACGGCCTCGGTGACCTCGTCGGCGGCGGAGCGGCGCCCGGCGCGGGGCGTGAAGAAGTCGTCGTCCCGGACCGGGCGGCCGGCGCGGGACAGGGACGCGGCGTGCTCCACCGCGAAGGCCAGGACGGCGCCGGCCCGCGCCCGCTCGCGGAGCAGCGGCAGGGCGGTGGCCTCCTCGGCCGCCGTCCGCAGGCAGCCGGCCAGCCGGTCGTCCAGGCGCACGGCCGGGGCCGGTCCGGCCCCGGGGAACACCACCGCGGCGGCGGCCCGGCTCATCGAGCCGGCGACCACCGCGCCGGCCTCGAGCAGCGCGCGGCCGGTGGCGGGGGAGTCCTCGGTGGCGGTCACACCGGTGATCCTCGCCGGTCCGGGGCCGCCCGTGCACCCGGTGGACGCCCGGCCTCACCACAGCGGGTCAGCGACGGTGAGCACAACGGAACACGGGTTCATCGCCGCGGCAACGGACGGGGAACGCCGGGCCGTCAGCGTTCCGTGCCATGGCCGCCCCCGCCTCCGCAGCCCCGTCCACGACGCCGCCGGCCGCCCCGCCGACGCCGGTCACCGCGCCACCCCGCCGATCCGGGCAGTGGATCGACGACTGGCGCCCCGAGGACCCCGCCTTCTGGGAGTCCACCGGCCGGGGGGTCGCCCGCCGCAACCTGTTCCTCTCCGTCTTCTCCGAGCACGTGGGTTTCTCGATCTGGAGCCTGTGGTCGGTGCTGGTCCTCTTCCTGCCGGAGGGCGTCTACGGGATCGACCCGGCCGGCAAGTTCCTGCTCACCACGCTGCCGACGGCGCTGGGGGCGTTCGTGCGGTTGCCCTACACCTTCGCCGTCGCCACGTTCGGCGGGCGGAACTGGACGATCGTCAGCGCCTCGCTGCTGCTGGTGCCGACGATCGCCACCGCCGTCGTCCTCGAACCCGGCGTCTCGTACTCGACGCTGCTGGTCGTGAGCTGCCTGGCCGGCGTCGGCGGGGGCAACTTCGCCAGCTCGATGGCGAACATCAACGCCTTCTACCCCGACCGGCTCAAGGGCTGGGCGCTGGGCCTCAACGCCGGCGGCGGCAACCTCGGCGTCCCGGTGGTCCAGCTCGTCGGCCTGCTCGTGCTGGCGACGGCCGGGGTGCAGCACCCCCGGCTGGTCTTGCTGGTCTACATCCCGCTGATCGTCGCCGCCGCGGTCGGTGCGGCGCTGGTCATGGACAACCTGACGACGGCGCGCAACCAGCCGCGGGCCATGCGCGAGGCGACCCGCGAGCGGCACACCTGGATCATGTCGTTCCTCTACATCGGCACCTTCGGCTCGTTCATCGGCTTCGGGTTCGCCTTCGGCCAGGTGCTGCAGAACCAGTTCACCGGCTCCTTCGGCACCCCGCTGGCCGCGGCGTCGCTGACCTGGCTGGGGCCGCTGCTCGGCTCGGCGATCCGCCCGCTCGGCGGCTCGCTGGCCGACCGCTTCGGCGGCGCGCGCATCACGTTCTGGACCTTCGGGGCGATGGCCGCCGGCGCCGCGACCGTGTGGACGGCGAGCCGGCTGGGCTCCCTGCCGCTGTTCGTCGTCGGCTTCGTGGCGCTGTTCGTGCTCAGCGGGGTCGGCAACGGCTCGACCTACAAGATGATCCCGGCGATCTTCCGCACCCAGGCCCGGCAGCAGCTGGCCGCGGGCGGCGACCCCGCGGCCGCGGACCGGCGCGCGCTGCGGATGTCCGGTGCGCTCATCGGCATCGCCGGCGCGGTCGGCGCGTTCGGCGGGGTGCTGGTGAACCTCGCCTTCCGGCAGTCGTTCCTCACCACGGGCACCGGCGACTCGGCGTACCTGGTGTTCATCGCCTTCTACGTCGCCTGCCTGGTCGTGACCTGGGCGGTCTACCTGCGGCCCCGCGCCCCCATGGCCGGCGTCTGAGCCCCGGCCCGCCGTCGGGCCCCTGATCGACCGCAAGTCCCCTCGCCCCCATGATCATCGGGGGAGGCGTCAGACCCGAAGCCGGTAACCGCGCTTCACGACGGTCTCCACCAGCGGGGCACCCAGCGCGGCCCGCAGCCGGGTCACCGCCATCTCGACCGCGTGGCCGTCCCCGCCACCGGCCAGGCCCTGCACCAGCTCCGGGCGGGACAGCACGGCGCCCGGCCGCGCGGCCAGCGCCCGCAGCACCGCCATCGGCCCGGGCGCCAGCTCCACCACCCGGCCGTCGACCACCGCCGCGTGCCCGCGTACCTGCAGGTCGTGCCCACCCACCCGCAGCAGCGGGTCCCGCTCGGGCAGCCGGGCCACCACCTCGCGGGCCAGCGCGCCCAGCCGCGAGCGCTCCGGCTGTGCCGAGGGGATGCCCGCCGCGTCCAGCGGCGCCGCGGTCACCGGGCCCACCGCCACGGCGAGGACCCCGCCGGTGAACGCGGACACCAGCTCCTGGCGCTGCCCGAGCTCGTCGGCGACCGTCAGCAGGCTGGCCGCGGCCGGGGCGCTGGTGAACGTCACCGCGTCCACGCCGCGGGCCACGACCGTGCCGACCAGCCGGCGCACCGGGGCGACGTCCTCGGGCAGCACCCAGCGGTACACCGGCACGGGCAGCACCTCCGCGCCGGTGGCCCGCAGCGCCTCGACGAAGTCCGGCAGCGGGTCGCCGTGCAGCTGGACGGCGACCCGGCGGCCGGCCAGCGGCCCCTCCGCGCCCGACAGCAGGTGCTCCAGCACCTCCGCCGACGACTCCGACGCCGGTGACCAGGCGTCCACCAGCCCACCGCCGCGGATGGCGCCGCGGGCCTTCGGGCCGCGGGCCAGCACGCGGGCGCCTCGCAGGTGGTCCACCAGCGGCAGGTCCCAGGCGTCGGCTGCCTCCAGCCAGCCCCGGAACCCCACCCCGGTCGTGGCGACGACGAGGTCGACCGGCCGCTCCAGCACCCGGCGGGTGGCGGCGACCAGCTCGGCGTCGTCGGCCAGCGGGACGATCCGGATCGCCGGGGCGTAGACGACGCGGGCGCCACGGCGGGCCAGCAGCACGCCGAGCTCCTCGCGGCGGCGGGCGGCGGTGACCGCGACGGTGTAGCCGGCCAGCGGCAACGGCTCGCCGGTGGCCTCGGGCACGGTCAGGATGTCCGTCACCTCCCCATGGTGCGTCGTCCGTGTTGCGGGCACGTGACGCCCCCGGGACGACGGCGCGCGGGCCGGTTCAGTCCGGTGCGCGCACCCAGGAGGCCAGCAGGACGCTGGCGTCGTCCTGCAGCAACCCGTCCTGGTGGTCGAGGACGGCGCGCACCAGGCGCCGGGCGGTCTCCGGCGGAGGGTGGTCGGCGGCCATCTCCCGGACGAGGAAGTCCTCGAGCCGCTCCTCGCCGAACCACGCGCCGGCGGCGTCCCGTGCCTCGGTGACGCCGTCGGTGTACAGCGCCAGCCAGTCACCCGGCTGCAGGAACTCCTCGGCGACGGTGAGCACGCCCGTCCCGAGCCCGAAGGGGACCCGGCGGCCGCCGGACAGGTGCTTGACGACCTTCCCCCCGCGCAGCAGCAGGGGCGGGGGGTGACCGGCGTTGACGTAGCGCAGCCGTCCCGAGCCCACGTCCAGCTCCGCCAGCACCCCGGTGGAGAACGCACTGTCCCGGAACGTCGCGGCGATCACCTCGTCGATGGCCCGGGCCTGCTCGAAGACACCCCGGCCGTCCCGTCGGGCGCTGCGGTAGGCGGCCAGTGCCGCGCTGGCCAGCAGGCCGGCCGGGAGGCCGTGGCCCATCGCGTCGAGGACCGCCAGCGAGACGGTGTTCTCGGACAGCGAGTAGTCGAAGGCGTCCCCGCCCACCTCGTAGGCCGGTTCCAGCAGGCCGGCGAGCACGAAGGCGTCACTGGCCGCGGTCAGCGGGGGCAGTTGCTGCCACAGCAGCTCCGCCGACGGCGCCCGAGGGCGGCTGCGCCGGGCCCGCTCGAGGGCGTCGCCGTACTGCCCCATGCCCGCCACGAGGTGCCCGACGATGGAGGCCAGCCACCGGCACTCCTGGCGCAGCGCCGGGTCGTACAGGTCCTCGGCGGCGGTCACGCGGACCTCGAGGACCCCGATCCGGTCGGCTCCGTCGACGACCGGCAGCCACAGCCGGGGCAACCCGTTCGCCTCGGAGGGGAGGGGGCGCACCGTCTGGAAGACCCGTCCGGGCAGGGTCCCGTCGATCCACAGGGACTCCCCGGTGGGCGTGCCCGGCGGCACGAGCGGGCACAGCCGGCGTTGCTCGTGGTCGGCCACGTGCACGGCGACCTCCACCCCCATGGCGTGCCCCGCCGCCACGACGAGGCCGGACAGCCGGTCCGGCGGCGCGGCACGGGCGGCCTCCACCAGGTGCAGCAGCGCCGCGAACGGACCGCTGACCGGTGGGCGCCGGCGCACGGGCGAGCTGTAGGGGACCCGCCGCTGGGTGAACAACTCGTCGAGTCGCTCGTTGAGGGCGTGCGCGAGGACGCTGCGCTGGCCCGCCGGCAGGCGCAGCAGCCCCTGGATGTGGGCGTCGAGCTCCATCAGGTCGGCGGTGCCGCCGAGGGCGAAGTACCGGGTCCAGAGCTGCTCGAGGGTCAGGTCGGCCACCTGGTACGCCGCCCGCAGCGCGCGGTCCTGTTCCTCCTCGGGCGAGGTGGGCTGGGGGGCGTCCATCAGCGCCGCCGGCGGACGGCGGAGTCGACCACCGCGCGGGCGACCTCCGGCATTGTCCCCGCCCCCTCACCGCAGCGACCCACCAGCATGCTGAAGGCGGTCTCCTCGGTCACCCGGTGCCGCGCCATGAGCACTCCCTTCGCCGTGCTCACCACGTCGCGGGAGCCGATCGCCTGCCGCAGCCCCTCGCTGAGCCGGAGGGCGCGCTCGTGGGTCTGTACGTTCGCGACGAGGATCGCCGCCTGTGCGCCGAACATCGACAGCCGCCGCTCGCTCTGCGCGTCGAAGACCCCGGGGCGGTCCGCGTAGACCTTGACGGCGCCGAGGGCGAGGTCCCCGCCGACCATCGGGGCGCTCAGCACGGCGCGCACCCCCAGTGCCGCGACGGCGTCGGCCCACCGGGGCCAGCGGCGGTCGACGGCGAGGTCGTCGATCCGCACCACCTGCCGGCCGGCCGTCGCAGCGAGGCAGGGCCCCTCGTCCAGTTCGTACTGCAGCGCATCGGCCCGCTCCACCCGGGCGTCGGTTGAGCCCGAGCTGCGGCGGCCGCGCTCGTCGATGACCGAGACCCCGGCACCCACTGCCCCCGGGACCGTGTCGAGCGCGAGCGCGCTGACCAGCCCGAGCGCGGTCGCGACCGTCTCCTCGGACAGCAGCAGCCCCGACATGCGGGCGAAGACGGCCGAGAGCTCGTCGGCCAAGGGCAGTTCCCGTGCACGGTCCTGGTGCAAGGCACCCCATCCGGAGGTGGCCGCGTACTCCGCCGTGGTTGGACGGGTGACAGCGCCTCGTCAGCCTAACCGTCCGGACCCGGTCCGGCGCTGCCGTCCATCCGGACGTCGGCCCGCTCCCGGGTGCGCTCGGCGGCGAACGTCGCGGCCTCGGTGACCTGCCAGCGCCGCCACTGCGATTCGTACGCGGCGCCGTCCCGGGCCAGGCCGCGGGCCAGCCGCACCTCCCGCGGAGCCTCCACCCAGATCCGCAGCGTCGTCCAGGGGTCGACCGCCCGCGGGGTGCTGCCACACCCCTCGACCACCAGCACGGGCCCGGCCGGCACGCCCGTCGGCTCCGCCGCGAACCGGCCGGCCGTCCAGTCGTAGCGGTGGAAGGCGCCGGCGCGGCCCTCGGCGAGCGGGCGCAGCACCCCGGCGGCCAGGCGGGCGAAGGCGCCGGTCAGGGTCCAGCCGGCGTAGAGGTCGTCCATGTGCACCACGGGAGCGCCCAGTTCGGCGGCCAGGCCGCCGGCGAGCGTCGTCTTGCCCGACCCGGCCGGGCCGTCGACGCAGACCAGCCGGGTGCGCCCGAGCCGTGGGGACGCGGCGCGCACCCGCGCGGCGAGGGCGGCGCGGTCCACGAGCGGGGACCCTGCCAGCCGCGCCTGGGAGGATCGGTGCGTGCTCCCGACTCCCGTCTCCGCCGTGCCCCGCCGCTGGCGCCTGCTGTGTGCCGTCGTCGCCGTCGTGGTGGCCGCCGTCCTGACCTACGTCGGGTTGACGCTGCAGGACGACACCACCGGCGTCGTCACCTACACGACGGCCGACCAGGTCGCGGTGGTCCTGCTGGGGTTGGTGCTCGCCGCCGGGGTCCTCGCCCTCGGGCGCCCCCGGGTGGACGCCGACGCCGACGGCATCCGGGTGCGCAACCTGTTCGGCCAGCGGCACCTGCCGTGGACGGCGGTGCAGGCGGTCCGGTTCGACGAGAGGTTCAAGTGGGCCACCCTGCTGCTGCGCAACGACGACGAGTTCGCCGTCCTCGCGCTGCAGGCCGCCGACGGCGAGCGGGCGGCCGAGGCTGTCGAGGGCCTGCGGGCCCTGCTGGCCGCCGCGCGGGCCGCGGAGCCGGCGCCCCCACCCCTGCTGCACGACCCCCGGGAACGGCCGCAGACGCCGCGGGGCTGACCCGGGAATCCCCACGCCCGCTCCGACGCTGTAGCATGGGCGAGCCTCCCCGCTACACCGAGGCGCGCGAACCACCCAGCGGCCCCGCCCCGGGCCGCTGACCAAGAGGAGCCCGCTCCCACCTGGCGCCGTCGAGGCGCCCAGGTCCCCGGATCGCGGCAGACCGGCCACCGGCCGATCGGCCGCGGCGCGCGCGAGCCGACGGCTCGTGCACCCCGGAGAGTGGGCCCCGTGAGCAGCCGCTCGCGGGGCCTTCGTCTTCTCCGGCATCCGGCCGGGTGCGACTCCTCCCGTGCAACAGCAGAGGAGAGGCCATCACCGAGCCCCGCATCAACGACCGTATCCGCGTCCCCGAGGTCCGCCTCGTCGGTCCGGAGGGCGAGCAGGTCGGCATCGTGTCGATCGGCGAGGCGCTGCGCCTGGCCCAGGACTCCGAGCTCGATCTCGTCGAGGTCGCGCCCATGGCCCGGCCGCCCGTCGCCAAGCTCATGGACTACGGGAAGTTCAAGTACGAGTCCGCCCAGAAGGCCCGCGAGGCCCGGCGGAACCAGGCGCTCACCGTCATCAAGGAGATGCGGCTGCGCCTCAAGATCGACCCGCACGACTACGAGACCAAGAAGGGCCACGTCGAGCGCTTCCTCAAGGGCGGCGACAAGGTCAAGATCACCGTCATGTTCCGCGGCCGCGAGCAGTCCCGGCCCGAGATGGGCTACCGGCTGCTGCAGCGGCTGGCCGCCGACGTCGCCGAGCTGGGCGTCGTCGAGTCCAACCCGAAGCAGGACGGCCGGAACATGGTCATGGTGATCGCCCCGCACCGGAACCAGGCGGCCACCGACGCCTCGCGACGCCACGCGAAGGCGGAGAAGCACGCCGCCGAGGAGCAGGCCCCTCCGGCCTGAGCGGCGCACCGCAGGACCGCACCACCGAGACGGCCGGCGCCGTCGCGGCAGCTCCGTGCTGCCGCGCGGCGCCGACAACCACGAACGAGGACCGAGGACATGCCGAAGCAGAAGACCCACAAGGGCACGGCGAAGCGCGTGCGCGTGACGGGCTCCGGGAAGCTCGTGCGCGAGCACACGAACAACCAGCACAAGTTCGAGGTGAAGTCGTCCGGGCGCAAGCGGCGGGTGAGCGGCATCGGTGTCCTCTCCCCGGCCGACTCGCCCCGGATGAAGAAGCTGCTGGGCCGCTGAGCGCCCTCCGTAACGAGAAGACAGGAGCACTCACGTGGCACGCGTGAAGCGGGCGGTCAACGCCCAGAAGAAGCGCCGGACGACCCTCGAGGCCGCCAGCGGCTACCGGGGCCAGCGGTCCCGGCTCTACCGCAAGGCCAAGGAGCAGATCCTCCACTCGGCCACCTACAACTACCGCGACCGCAAGGTGCGCAAGGGTGACTTCCGCAAGCTGTGGATCACCCGCATCAACGCCGCGGCCCGCCAGAACGACATGACCTACAACCGGTTCATGCAGGGCCTGAAGCTGGCCGGCATCGAGCTGGACCGTCGTGTCCTGGCCGAGCTGGCCGTCAACGAGCCGGCCGCCTTCGCCGCCCTGGTGGAGACCGCGCGCGCCGCGGTCGCCGCCGCCCCGGCGGGCGACGCGACCGGCACCGCCGCCGCCTGAGCCAGGCGCAGCACGTCCGACGCCGTCGGTGACCGGCCCTCGCGGGCCGGCGCCGGCGGCGTCGCCGTGTCGGTGGCCGGTACCGGACGACGAGATCGGTGATCTGGACGCGGTCAGGCGCTGATGCCGCCGAGATCGCCGATCTCGGCGAGAGGAGAGGACGACGCAACGGTGACCGAACCGCTGACCGAGCGCTCGGCGCGGATCGTGGCCGCGCGCAAGCTCACCCGGCGGGCCGGCCGCGACGCCGCCGGCCTGTTCCTCGCCGAGGGGCGCCAGGCGGTCGCGGAGGCGCTGGCCGACCCGGCCGGGGTGCGCGAGGTGTTCGTCACGGCGGCCGCGGCCGCGGCGTCGGCGGACCTGCTCGCCGCGACGACGGTGCCGGTGCGGCCGGTGACGGAGAAGGCCGCCGCCTCGCTGTCGGAGACGGTGACCCCCCAGGGGCTGGTCGCCGTCTGCGCGCTGCGGGACGTGCCGGCCGACGCCCTCGTCGCCGCGCCGCCGCGGCTGACCGTCGTCCTGGCCGAGCTCGCCGACCCAGGCAACGCCGGCACGGTGCTGCGCACCGCGGACGCCTGCGGCGCCGGCGCGGTGGTCTTCGGCGCGGGCTCGGCCGACCCGTACGGCGGCAAGGCGGTGCGGTCCAGCGCGGGGAGCGTCTTCCACGTCGACGTCGTCCGCGGGGCCCCGCTGCCGGAGCTGCTGCCCCGGCTGCAGGCCGTCGGCGCCACCGTCCTCGCTGCCGACGGCGGAGGGGAGGCGGCCCTGCCCGAGCTCGCCGACCGCCTCGCCGGGCCGGTGGTGTGGCTGTTCGGCAACGAGGCGCGCGGTGTGCCCGCGGAGCTGGCCGCCCTGGCCGACGCCCGGGTGCGCATCCCGATGCGTGGGCGGGCCGAGAGCCTGAACCTGGCCGCCGCCGCGGCGATCTGCCTCTACACCACCCAGCTCGCCCAGTAGGAGGAACCCGTCCTCCGCGTCCTTTCACACGGGAAGGACGGGGCCGCACTCAGCGCTTCGCCGCGGCGGGCCGCTCGAACCGGCGCAGGGCGGCGGCCTGGAGCAGCTCCGCGAAGTCCGTGCCGTCGTCCGGGAAGACGCTCACGCCCACCCGCACCCCGGCCGGCAGCTCCGCGTCGGTCAGGCGCACCGGGCTCCACACGGCCTGCAGCAGTTCGGCGGCGATCCGGCGCGCCTCCGCGCCGGCGGAGCGCGGGTCCAGCTCGCGCAGCGCCACGACCAGCTCGTGGCCACCGAGCCGCCCCACCAGGTCGCGGCGGCGCAGCACGCCCCGCACCCGGTCGGCGACCGCGCACAGCAGGTCGTCGCCGGCGTCGTGGCCGTACAGGCCGTTGGCCGCGATGACCCCGTCGACGTCGATGAGCAGCAGGGCGAGCGCGTCGTCGCCCGCCCGGGCGCTCCAGAGCGCCGTCTCCACCTCCTCGGTCACGCGCCGCCGGTCGGGCAGCCCGGTCACCGCGTCGGTGCCGGCCAGCTCCTCGATGCGGGCCCGGAGCCCCGAGGCGCGGTCGCGCTCCCGGGCCAGCGCCCGTTCGGTCTCCACCCGCGTGGTGACGTCGACCTGCACCCCGATGTAGCGCGCCACCGCGCCGTCGGGCCCGTGCACCGGGGCCAGGTGCAGCTCGTTCCACCACGGGGTGCGCTCGGGGCCGCGGTGGTTGAGCAGCGTCACGCGGACCTCCTCGCCCGCCTCCACCGCCCGGCGGACAGTGGCGACCGCGGCCGGGTCGGTGTCCGGGCCCTGCAGGAACCGGCAGTTGCGGCCCAGCAGCCGCTCGCGGGGCAGGCCGGCCAGCCGCTCGAACGCCGGGTTGACGTACACCAGCGGCTGGTCGGGCTGCTGGACGTCGACGATCACCACCCCGGTGGGCGTGGCGGCCAGCGCGTGGCGCAGCAGCGCCTCACCGGCCGGCGGAGCCGCCGGGACGGCGGGCGCGACAGCGGGAGCCGCCGGGACGGCGGGCGCGGGAGCAGGGGCCGCCGGAGCGGGCAGCGGGCCGCTGCGGGGTGCCACCCGGGCCAGCAGCGCCGCGGTCGCCCGGACGACGGTGTCGCGGTCGTAAGTGAGGGCGTAGGCGAACCGCCGCTCGTCGTCGGGACCGTCGTCCCCGAGGTCGCGGGCCAGCAGCGCGGCGGCGAAGTGCGGGCCCAGGACGGCGACGTCCCACTCGCCGCGGACCGGGTCGGCCGGGTCGAGCGCCGCGCCGCGCAGGCCGGGCAGGGGCTCCACCGGCAGGTCCACGCCCAGCGCGCACACGAAGCCGGTCCGCTCGACCAGGTCCCGGTAGCGCAGCGCGGTCGCCGGCGTGAGGTGCCGCGCCTCCTGGAACGTCGCAGCGACGACCGATGCCGGCCCCAGTCGCAGCGCCTCGCGCTCCAGCTGCTTGGACAGCTCGATCAGCAGTGCCTTCGGGGCCTCCCTCAGGGGAACGGCCGCCGGCAGGCACGCGAAGGGTGATACTGCGGCGTCCCGGGTGAGGGTGTCCGGTCGCTGGGAGGGCAGCGCCAGGGCCCCGGTGGCCGCGCCCGCGACCGGGCCGGGGCCGGGGCGGCCGAACAGCCAGCCCTGGCCGAGCGTCGCCCCCAGCGCCCGGGCCGTGCGCAGGTGGGCGGCGTCCTCGATGCCCTCGGCGAGCACCAGCGCGCCGGTGCGCTCGGCGTGCGCGTTCACCGCGTTCATGATCTCGGCGATCGCCGGGCCGGGTCGCTGCTGGACCAGCCGGAGGTCCAGCTTGACGACGTCCGGGCGCAGCAGCGGCATGAACGCCAGCGACAGCGGCTCCGCGCCGACGTCGTCCACCGCCACGCCCCAGCCCACGGCGCGTACCCGCTCGACGGTGCGCAGCAGCTCCGCCGGCCGGGTGGCCAGCGCCCGCTCGGTGATCTCCAGGACCACCCGCAGGTCGCCGGGCGCGGCCGAGGCGATCGCGAGCAACTCCTCCATCGGCGCGCGGTCGAGCACCTCGGGCTCGACGTTGACGAACAGCGTCAGCGGGGCGGTGAGGCCCTGCTCGAGCGCGCCCTGCAGCGCCGCGGTCCGGCAGGCGGCGTCCAGCTCGGCCAGCCGGCCGGCGGCGCGGGCGGCAGCGAAGAGGTCGTCGGGTTGCTCCAGCGGCCCCTCCGGCCCGCGGGCCAGCGCCTCGTAGGCGACCACCCGGCCGCTGTCGAGCTCGACGATCGGCTGGAAGACGCTGCGGATGCCGCGGCCGCGCAGCACCTCGTCGACGGCGGTCGGAGGGGAGGACAGGGTCACGTCGACAGCATCGGCGGCGACCGGGTCGGGCCTGAGCCGATCCGCCGTGCGCCCCCCCATCGGGGGAGGTCAGCCAGGCAGCGAGATGAGCACGACGGCGGCGCCGGACGTGGCCAGGCCGGCCACCTGCGTGCCGGCCAGCCGCTCGTGCAGCACCACCTGGGCCAGGACGACGGTGCTCACCGGGTACAGCGAGGCCAGCACGCCGGTGATCGCCAGCTGCCCCTGCTGGGTGGCCAGCAGGAACAGCGCGTTGGCCGCCATGTCCGCGACCCCGGCCAGCAGCACGACCGGCAGCGTGGCGCGCGGCACCCGCAGCGAGCGACCGGCCGTCAGCGCCAGCACGACGACCAGGGACACCGACACCACGCGGGCGCCGACCAGCGGGCTGAGCCCGGCCGCCTCGCGGGTCCGGTCCAGGAGCACGAAGAACACGCCGAACCCGGTGCCGGCGGCCAGCGCCGGCAGCAGGCCGGCCGCGCGGGCCGAGCGGAGCGAGGACAGCCCGTCCTCGGCGGCCACGAGGACGACGGCGACCAGCGCCAGGCCGATGCCCACGACGGCCCACCAGGCCAGCCGCTCGCCGAGGCCGATCCCGACGACGACCGGGACGGCGGCCGCCGACACCGCCGTCACCGGCGCGACGACGCTCATCACGCCCCCGGCCAGCGCGCGGTAGAAGAGGACCAGACCCGCCGCCCCGGCCACGCCGGCCGCCGCGCCCCAGAGCAGGTCCGCGCCCGCCGGCGCCCCGCTCAGCCACGGGAGCAGGAGCACCAGCACGAACAGCCCCACCGTCTGGGAGAGCGCGACGACGGCGAACGCGGTCGCCCGCCGGGTGGCCAGCCCGCCGCAGAAGTCGGCCATCCCGTAGACCACCGCGCTGCCCAGCGCCAGCAGCACCGCCACGCCCGCCCTCCGAACCGGGTGCGTCCCGCGGGCACCCTGCGGGCGTTGGTAGCACCGGGGAGACGCCGGCAACCTCCGCGGGCCGCGGTCGGCAGCTCCGTTCCGGTCGTTGGCGCGTTCCCGGCGAGATCGCCGATCTCGGCGCTCCCTGGGGGCGATGCCGCCGAGATCGCCGATCTCGGCGGTGGGCGCCGGAACCCGGCGGCGGCCGGGAGCGCGTGGCGGGCAGAATGGCCTCCCGTGTCTGGCGCCAACGACCCCTACGACCCCAAGCAGGTCGCCGCCCTCTCCGCCGAGGCCCTCGACGACGCGGTCACCGAGGCCCAGAAGGCGTTCGCCGCGGCCGGGGACCTGGAGGCGCTGGCCGCCGTCCGTCCCGCGCACCTGGGCGACCGCGCGCCGGTGCTGCTGGCCCGCCGCGAGCTCGGCGCGCTGCCGCCGGCCGCCCGGTCCGACGCCGGCAAGCGGGTCAACGCCGCCCGCGTTGCGGTGACCGGGGCCTACGAGGCCCGCCGGGCGGAGCTGGAGGCCGAGCGCGACGCCCGGGTGCTGGCCGAGGAGCGGGTCGACGTCACCCTGCCCTGGGACCGCACCCCCCGCGGCGCCCGGCACCCGCTGACCACCCTGACCGAGCGGATCGCCGACGTCTTCGTCGGCATGGGCTACGAGGTCGCCGACGGCCCGGAGCTCGAGGCCGAGTGGCTGAACTTCGACGCGCTGAACATCGGCCGCGACCACCCGGCCCGCACGATGATGGACACCTTCTTCGTCGCGCCCGAGGACTCCGGGTTGGTCCTGCGCACGCACACCAGCCCGGTGCAGGCCCGCACCATGCTGTCCCGCACGCCGCCGATCTACGTGGTCGCGCCCGGCCGGGTCTACCGGACCGACGAGCTCGACGCGACGCACACCCCCGTCTTCCACCAGGTCGAGGGGCTGGCGGTCGACCGCGGGCTGTCCATGGCGCACCTGCGCGGCACGCTGGACCACGTGGCGCGGATCCTCTTCGGCGCCGAGGCGGTCACCCGCTGGCGGCCGTCGTACTTCCCGTTCACCGAGCCGTCGGCGGAGGTCGACGTCTGGTTCCCCGAGCACCGCGACGGCCCGCGCTGGGTGGAGTGGGGCGGCTGCGGGATGGTCAACCCGCGGGTGCTCGTCGCCTGTGGTGTCGACCCCGAGGAGTACAGCGGCTTCGCCTTCGGCCTGGGCATCGAGCGGGCCCTGCAGTTCCGCTCGGGTGTCGGCGACATGCGCGACATCGTCGAGGGCGACGTCCGGTTCACCAGCGCGTTTGGAGTGGAGCAGTGAGGGTCCCCATCGGGTGGCTGGCCGAGCACGTCGACCTCCCCGGGGGCATCGCCGTCGAGGAGCTCGACAACGCCTTCGTGCGCCTCGGCCTGGAGGTGGAGGCCGTCCACCGGCCCGAGGAGGTCACCGGCCCGCTGGTCGTCGGCCGGGTGCTGGAGATCGAGGAGCTGACCGGCTTCAAGAAGCCGATCCGCTTCTGCCAGGTGGACGCGGGCGAGGGCGAGCCGAGGGGCATCGTCTGCGGCGCCCGCAACTTCGCCGTGGGCGATGCCGTCGTCGTGGCGCTGCCGGGCGCGGTGCTGCCCGGCGGGTTCGAGATCGCCTCGCGGAAGACCTACGACCGGGTCTCCGACGGGATGATCTGCTCCGTCCGCGAGCTCGGCATCGGCGAGGACCACGCCGGGATCCTCGTGCTCGGCGACGACGCCCCCGAGCCCGGCACACCGGCCCGGCCCGTCGTCGGCCTGGACGACGTCGTCATCGAACTGGCCGTCACCCCCGACCGGGGGTACTGCCTGTCCATGCGCGGCATCGCCCGCGAGATGGGCACCGGCCTGGGCGTCGACTGGCGCGACCCGGGCGCGCTCACCCCGCCCGCGTGGTCCGGGGAGCCGGCCTGGCAGGTCACCGTCGCCGACGCCGACCGCTGCGACCGCTTCTCGATGATCGCGCTGGAGGGCCTGGACCCGACCGCGCCGACGCCGTGGGAGATCCGCCGGCGGCTGGCGCAGTCCGGCGTCCGCAGCATCTCGCTGGCCGTCGACGTCACCAACTACGTGATGCTCGAGCTCGGCCAGCCGATGCACGCCTTCGACCGGGACGCGGTCACCGGTCCGATCGTCGTCCGCCGGGCGCGGGCGGGGGAGCGGCTGACCACCCTCGACGGCGCCGACCGCGCGCTGGACGCCGACGACCTGCTGATCACCGACGACACCGGTCCGATCGGGCTGGCCGCGGTGATGGGCGGGGCGTCGACCGAGATCGGCGACGGCACCACCAACGTGCTGCTCGAGGCGGCTCACTGGGAGCCGACCGGGGTGGCCCGCACCGCCCGGCGTCACCGGCTGCCCAGCGAGGCGGCCAAGCGCTTCGAGCGCGGCGTGGACCCGGAGATGACGATGGTCGCGCTGGCCCGGGCGGCCGCGCTGCTGGCCGAGCACGGCGGCGCCCGCGTCGTCGGCACCCCGGTCGACGTCGACACCCGTGGCCCGCGACCGACCATCCCGCTGGACGCCGACCGGCCCGGCCGCGTCGCCGGCGTGCCCTACCCGCCGGCGCAGGTCGTCGAGCTGCTGGCGCAGGTCGGCTGCGCGGTCGACGGCGAGGGCGCGCCGCTCACGGTCACCCCGCCGTCCTGGCGGCCCGACCTCACCGACCCCGCCGACCTGGTCGAGGAGGTCGTCCGGCTGGCCGGCTACGACGACGTCCCCTCGGTGCTGCCCACCGCCCCGCCCGGGCGGGGGCTGACCGAGACCCAGCGCCGCCGCCGGGTGATCGGCCGCACCCTCGCCGAGGCCGGGTACGTGGAGGCGCCGTCCTACCCGTTCGTCGGGACGGCCGGCCTGGACGCCCTCATGCTGGCCGCCGACGACCCCCGCCGCGAGGTGGTGCTGGTCCGCAACCCGCTGTCGGAGGAGGAGCCGGCGCTGCGCACCACGCTGCTGCCCGGCCTGCTGGCCACCCTCCACCGCAACCTCTCCCGCGGCCAGCGGGACGTGGCGCTGTTCGAGCACGGCGCGGTCTTCCCGGGTGGGGAGCGCCGTCCGGCGCCGCTGCCCGGCGTGGACCGGCGGCCGGACGACGAGACGCTGGCCGCCCTGCTCGGGGCCGTGCCGGTGCAGCCGTGGCACGTCGCCGTGGCGCTGGCCGGCAACCGCGAGCCGCGTGGCTGGTGGGGCCCGGGCCGGCCGGCGGTCTGGGCCGATGCGGTGCAGGCCGCCCGCCGGGTCGCCGCCGCCACGGGCGTGGAGCTGACCGTCCGGGCCGGCGAGCGGGCGCCCTGGCACCCGGGCCGCTGCGCGGAGCTGAGCGTGGACGGCCGGGTCGTCGGTCACGCCGGCGCGCTGCACCCGCGGGTGTGCGCGGCGCTGGACCTGCCGGCGCGCACCTCGGTCATGGAGCTCGACGTGGACGCG
Organism: Geodermatophilus sabuli; assembly: GCF_900215145.1. Taxonomy (GTDB): domain Bacteria; phylum Actinomycetota; class Actinomycetes; order Mycobacteriales; family Geodermatophilaceae; genus Geodermatophilus; species Geodermatophilus sabuli. The sequence continues at coordinate 1,158,137 of NZ_OBDO01000001.1, forward strand.
CTGCCGGCCGCCCCGGTGCCGGTCGGCCCGGCCGTGTCGGCGTTCCCGCCGGTCCTGCTCGACCTGGCGCTCGTCGTCCGCGACGAGGTGCCTGCGGCCGAGGTGGACGCCGCCGTGCGCGACGGCGCCGGGGAGCTGCTGGAGTCGCTGCGGCTGTTCGACGTCTACAGCGGCCCGCCGGTGCCGGCCGGCTCCCGGTCGCTGGCCTACGCGCTGACCCTGCGGGCGCCGGACCGCACGCTCACCAGCGAGGAGGCGACCGTGGTGCGCGACGCGGCGGTCGCCACGGCCGCCGAGCGGACCGGGGCCGAGCTCCGTGGCTGAAGAAGGACCCCGTCCTCCCCGCCCTTCGCAAGCTCGGGGCGGGGCCCGGGGCGGGGCCACGCCGCTGGCCGGCTCCGTCGCCCTGGTCACCGGCGCCTCGACCGGCATCGGCCGGCACCTGGTGCAGGGGCTGGCCGAGCGCGGTGCCGCGGTGGCCGGGCTGGCCCGCAACGGTGAGCGGCTGGCCGCCTCGATGGCCGAGGTGGCCGCCGCCACGGGGGCGCGCACGCTGGCCGTCGCCGCCGACGTCACCGACCGGGCGGCCGTGGACGACGCCGTCGCGCGGGTCCGGGAGGAGCTGGGCCCGGTCGACCTGCTGGTCAACAACGCCGGCCTGGTCGACGCCGCCGAGGAGCCGCTCTGGGAGGCCGACCCCGACCAGTGGTGGGACGTCGTGTCCAGCCACGTCCGCGGCGGGTTCCTGCTGTGCCGCACCGTCGTCCCGTGGATGGTGCTGCGCAACCGCGGCCGGGTGGTGAACCTGGCCAGCGGCATGAGCCTGCGGGCCCGCCCGGAGTACTCCGCCTACTCGGTGGCCAAGACCGGGTTGATGCGCCTGACCGAGGCCCTGGCGGGCGCCCTGGAGGGCACCGACGTGCGGGCCTTCGACGTCGCTCCTGGCGTCGTGCGCACCGAGATGACCGCAGGCATGCCGATGCACCGCGGCCGTACCGACTGGACCGAACCCGCCGACGTCGTCGCGTTCATCGCGGCCATCGCCGCCGGGGAGCTGGACGCGTGGTCCGGCCGGTTCCTGCGGGTGGGCGGTGACGACCTGGACGCCGTCCGTGGGCTGCTGCCGGACGGCGACGCCCGGCAGCTGCGCCTGCACCCGTACGGCGAGACCGACCCGCTGGCCTGACCCCGACCGCCGGGGCACGGGCTGTCGGTTCCGGGGAAACCGACGGCAGCGGCGGCGGCCCTGATACTCGGATGAACGGTCATGCATGGCCGTGTATGGTCATGCATCGTGAGTACAGGGCAGACGTGGACGGTCGGGGTCACCGGCGCCACCGGGTACGCAGGGGGAGAGGTGTGCCGGCTGCTGGCCGGGCACCCGAACCTGCGGTTGGCCGGGGTGCACGCCAATTCCAGTGCCGGGCGACGCCTGGGTGAGCTGCAGCCGCACCTGCTCCCGTACGCCGACCTGGAGGTGCAGCCCAGCGACGCCGCCGCGCTGAGCGGGTACGACGTCGTGGTGCTGGCCCTGCCGCACGGGGAGTCGGCCGCGATCGCCGCCCAGCTGTCCGACGACACCCTCGTCGTCGACTGCGGGGCCGACCACCGGCTGAACGACCCCGCGGCGTGGGCGCGGTGGTACGGCGGCGAGCACGCCGGCTCCTGGCCCTACGGCCTGCCCGAGCTCCCGGGGCAGCGCGAGCAACTGGCCGGCGCGCGGCGGATCGCCGTCCCGGGCTGCTACCCGACGTCGGTCACCCTGGCCCTAGCGCCCGCGCTGGCCGCCGGCCTGGTCGAGCCCGACGTCGTGGTGGTCGCCGCGAGCGGCACCTCCGGGGCGGGCAAGTCCGCCAAGCCGCACCTGCTGGGCAGCGAGGTCATGGGCTCGGTGAGCGCGTACGGCGTGGGCGGGGTCCACCGGCACACGCCGGAGATGGTGCAGAACCTGGCGCAGGCGGCCGGCCGGGAGGTCACCGTCAGCTTCACCCCGACGCTGGTGCCGATGAGCCGGGGCATCCTCGCCACCTGCTCGGCGCCCCTGACAGCCGGCACCGACGCCGCCGCCGCGCGGGCCGCCTACGAGAAGGCCTACGGCGACGAGCCGTTCGTCCACCTGCTCCCCGAGGGGCAGTGGCCGACGACGGCGCAGGTGCTCGGCGCCAACACCGTCGCGCTGCAGCTCGCCGTCGACCCCGATGCCGGCCGGCTGGTCGTCGTCGCCGCGGTCGACAACCTGACCAAGGGCACCGGCGGAGCGGCGATCCAGTGCGCCAACCTCGCCCTGGGCCTCCCCGAGACCACCGGTCTCCCCGTGGTGGGGGTCGCGCCGTGACCGTCAGCGTCCCGAGGGGCTTCCGGGCCGCCGGTGTCGCGGCCGGTCTCAAGAGCACCGGCGCCAACGACGTCGCCCTGGTCGTCAACGACGGCCCGGACGACGCCGCCGCCGCGGTCTTCACCACCAACCGTTTCCCGGCCGCGCCGGTGCAGTGGAGCCGGCAGGTGCTCGCGACCGGCCGGGTGAGGGCGGTCGTCCTCAACTCCGGCGGGGCCAACGCCTGCACCGGAGCCGGGGGCTTCCAGGACACCCACGCCACCGCCGAGCACGTCGCGGGCGAGCTGGGCATCGGCGCGATCGACGTCGCCGTCGCCTCCACCGGCCTGATCGGCGTCCGGCTGCCGATGGAGCAGCTCACCGCCGGGGTCACCGCCGCGGCGAAGGCGCTGTCCGAGGACGGCGGCCAGGACGCCGCGCTGGCGATCATGACCACCGACAGCGTGCCCAAGACGACAGTGCAGCACCGCGACGGCTGGACCGTCGGAGGCATGGCCAAGGGCGCCGGCATGCTCGCCCCGAGCCTGGCCACGATGCTCGTCGTCCTCACCACCGACGCGGTCGTCCCGGCCGACGTCCTGCAGACGGCGCTCAAGCAGGCCACCAGCGTCAGCTTCGAGCGGGTCGACTCCGACGGCTGCCTGTCCACCAACGACACCGTGCTGGTCATGGCCTCCGGCGCCAGCGGCGTCACCCCGAGTGCGGAGGACGTCACCGAGGCGCTCACCGCCGCGGCCACCGACCTGGCCATGCAGCTGCTCGCCGACGCCGAGGGGTCGACCAAGGACATCGCGATCACCGTCCGCAACGCCGCCAGCGTCGAGGACGCGCTGACCGCCGGCCGGGCCTGCGCCCGCAACAACCTGCTCAAGACGGCGCTGTTCGGCAACGACCCCAACTGGGGCCGGGTGCTCGCCGCGATCGGCACCACCGACGCGGCCTTCGAGGCCGACCGGGTGGACGTCACCATCAACGGCGTCACCGTCTGCCGGGGCGGCGCGATCGGCGACCCGCGGGAGGGCGTCGACCTCACCGGCCGGGAGATCACCATCGACGTCGACCTGAACGCGGGCACCGAGCAGGCGACGATCTGGACCAACGACCTGTCCATCGCCTACGTCCACGAGAACTCGGCGTACTCCACATGAGCGAGCCCGAATCCCACGTGACCACCACCCACGACCCGAATGCCCAGGACCCTTCCCCGCCCGACGTCCGCGTCGACGAGATGAAGCCGCCGAAGGTCGGCACCCGCCGGGTCATGCGCACCGACGACCCCGAGGGCGACCGGCTCAAGGTCGCCGTCCTCACCGGCGCGCTGCCGTGGCTCAAGGAGTTCCACGGCAACGTCGTCGTCGTGAAGTACGGCGGGCACGCCATGGTCGACGAGGAGTGCCGCCGGGCCTTCGCCGAGGACATGGTCTTCCTGCGCACCTGCGGCATCCACCCGGTCGTGGTCCACGGCGGCGGCCCGCAGATCACCGAGATGCTGGGCCGCCTCGGCATCGACAGCGAGTTCCGCGGCGGCCTGCGGGTCACGACGGCGGAGACGATCGACGTCGTCCGCATGGTGCTCACCGGCCAGGTCACCCCCGAGGTGGTCGGCCTGGTCAACCAGCACGGCCCGCTCGCCGTCGGCCTGTCCGGGGAGGACGGCGGGCTGTTCACCGCCGCCCGCACGCACGCCCTCGTCGACGGCCGCCCCGTCGACGTCGGCCTGGTCGGTGACGTGGTCGCCGTCGACCCCACGCCGGTCCGCGCGCTGCTGGCGTCCGGCCACATCCCCGTGGTCGCCACGGTCGCGCCCGACGCCGACGGGGTGGTGCACAACGTCAACGCCGACACCGCCGCGGCCGCCCTCGCGGTGGCGCTGGACGCGGTCAAGCTCGTCGTCCTCACCGACGTCGAGGGGCTCTACGCCGACTGGCCCGACCGCGACTCGCTGGTGCAGCAGATCGACGCCGCCGAGCTCGCCGAGATCCTGCCGACCCTGGACGCCGGGATGGTGCCGAAGATGACCGCCTGCCTGCGGGCGGTCAACGGCGGGGTGAAGCGCGCGACCGTCGTCGACGGCCGGTCGCCGCACGCCCTGCTGCTGGAGATGTTCACGACAGAAGGGACCGGGACCATGGTGGTCCCGGCCGAGTCCGGGAGGGAGCCGGCATGACCCACACAGAGGAGCTGGCCACCCGCTGGTCGGCCGTGATGATGGGCAACTACAAGACGCCGCCGGTGGCGCTGGCGCGCGGCGCCGGGGCGACCGTCTGGGACGTCGACGGCCGGGAGTACACCGACCTGCTCGGCGGCATCGCCACGACGATCCTCGGCCACGCGCACCCGCGGGTGACCGAGGCGATCACCCGGCAGGCGCAGACCCTCGGGCACGTCTCCAACCTGGCGATGCACGAGCCCGGCGTCCTCCTGGCCGAGCGGCTGCTGGAGCTGGCCGGGCGGCCCGGGCGGGTGTTCTTCTGCAACTCCGGCGCCGAGGCCAACGAGGCGGCCTTCAAGATCAGCCGGCTCACCGGGCGGCCGGAGGTCGTCACCGCCGAGGGCGCGTTCCACGGCCGGACCATGGGCGCGCTGGCGCTCACCGGGCAGCCGTCGAAGGCCGCGGCCTTCGCCCCGCTGCCCGGCGGGGTGCGCTACGTGCCCTACGGCGATCCCGAGGCGCTGGCCGGCACCGTGTCGGAGCGGACGGCGATGGTGCTGCTCGAGCCGATGCTGGGAGAGGGCGGCGTGCTGCCCGCGCCCGCCGGCTACCTGGCCGCGGCCGCGCGGACGGCGCAGGACGCCGGAGCGCTGTTCGCCGTCGACGAGGTGCAGACCGGCACCGGCCGCACCGGGCACTGGTTCGCCTCCCAGGCCGACGGCCTGCAGCCCGACGTCATCACGCTGGCCAAAGCGCTCGGCGGCGGGCTGCCCCTCGGCGCGACGCTCGCCTTCGGCGCCGCCGCCGACCTGATGACCGCCGGCTCGCACGGGTCCACCTTCGGCGGCAACCCGATCGCCGTGGCGGCCGCGCTCGCCGTCCTCGACACGATCCGCGACGAGGGGTTGCTCGAGCGGGCCAAGGAGCTCGAGCACCGGTTCACCGCCGGCATCGAGGGCCTCGGGCACGCCGGGGTCAGCGGGGTGCGGGGGAAGGGCGCGCTGCTCGGCGTCGTCCTCACCGCCCCGGTCGCGGCCTCCCTGGAGGCGGCGCTGCGCGAGGCCGGGTTCCTCACCAACGCCGTCGCCCCGGACGTGCTGCGGCTGGCGCCGTCCCTGGTGCTGACCGACGCGCAGGTCGACGCCCTCGTCGCGGCCCTCCCGGCCGCCCTCGACACCGCCCTCCGGGAGGCCGGCCAGTGACCCGCCACCTGCTCCGGGACGACGACCTCAGCCCCGCCGAGCAGGCCGAGGTCCTCGCCCTGGCCGCCGAGCTCAAGCGCACCCGGCACACCGCGCAGGCGCCCACGCCGCTCGCCGCTCCCAACGGGGTGCCCCGGGCGGTGGCCGTGCTGTTCGACAAGCCCTCCACCCGCACGCGGGTGTCCTTCAGCGTCGGTGTCGCCGAGCTCGGCGGATACCCGCTGGTGGTCGACGCCGGCTCCAGCCAGCTGGGCCGCGGTGAGCCGATCGAGGACACCACCCGCGTGCTGGACCGCCAGGCCGCCGCGATCGTCTGGCGCACCTTCGGCCAGGACCGGATCGAGGCGATGGCCTCGGTCAGCCGGGTGCCGGTGGTCAACGCGCTCACCGACGAGTTCCACCCGTGCCAGATCCTCGCCGACCTGCAGACGGTGGCCGAGCGGCATCCCGAACGGCAGGGTCGGTTGTCGGGTCTGACCTTGACCTACCTCGGCGACGGCGCGAACAACATGGCGCACTCGTACCTGCTCGGGGGGGCGACCGCGGGCATGCACGTGCGGATCGGCTCGCCGTCGGGGTACCAGCCGGACAAGGCGGTGCTCGAGCGGGCGGAGGAGATCGCGGCGGGAACCGGGGGGTCGGTGCTCTGGACCGCCGACGCCGCGGCCGCCGCCGACGGCGCCGACGTCCTGGTCACCGACACCTGGGTGTCGATGGGGCAGGAGGGCGAGTACGAGGCGCGCACCGCGCCGTTCCTGCCGTACGCGGTGGACGACGCCGCGCTGGCCCGGGCCGCCGACGACGCCGTCGTCCTGCACTGCCTGCCGGCCTACCGCGGCAAGGAGATCGCCGCCGACGTGATCGACGGCCCGCAGAGCGCGGTCTGGGACGAGGCGGAGAACCGGCTGCACGCGCAGAAGGCGCTCCTGGTGTGGCTCCTGGAGCGATCGGGGTGACCGGCACGCTGACCCGGTCCGCGCGGCAGGCCCGGATCCGCGAGCTGATCGACGCCCAGCCGGTCACCTCCCAGACCCAGCTCGCCGCGCTGCTGGCCGGGTCCGGTATCGAGGTCACCCAGGCGACGCTGTCGCGGGACCTCGAGGAGCTCGGCGCGGTCAAGATGCGCGGCTCGGACGGCGCCCCGGCGTCCTACGTGCTGCCGCCGGAGAACGCCCCGCTGCGCCCCGCGCAGGCCGCGCCGGCCCGGCTGACCCGGTTGCTGGCCGACCTGCTGACCAGTGCGGAGGGCAGCGCCAACCTCGCCGTCCTGCGCACGCCCCCCGGCGCCGCGCAGTTCCTGGCCTCCGCCCTGGACAAGGTCGGCCTGCCCGACGTCCTCGGCACCATCGCGGGAGACGACACTCTCCTGGTCGTGTCCCGCGCACCCGACGGCGGACCGGCGCTGGCCGACCGGCTGCGGGCGCTCGCCGCCCGCACGCCGGCGGTCTACCCCGAACTGACGTCAGACCTGGAAGAGAGCTGATCGTGACCTCCGCACCGTCGGACACCCGTCTCTGGGGCGGCCGCTTCGGCGGCGGCCCCTCCCCGGCGCTGGCCGCGCTGTCGAAGTCCACGCAGTTCGACTGGGAGCTGGCCCCGTTCGACCTGGCCGGGTCCCGCGCCCACGCCCGGGTGCTGCACCGCGCCGGCCTGCTCACCGACGACGAGCTCACCCGGATGCTCGGGGCGCTGTCCGAGCTGTCCGCCGAGGTGGCCGCCGGCACGTTCGTCCCGGTGGAGTCCGACGAGGACGTGCACGAGGCGCTCGAGCGCGGGCTGTCGGAGAAGCTCGGCGCCCTCGGGGGCAAGCTCCGGGCCGGCCGCAGCCGCAACGACCAGATCGCGACCGACCTGCGGCTCTACCTGCGCCACCACGTCCGCGCGCTCGTCGGGGAGCTGTCCTCGCTGGAGTACGCGCTGCTGGGCCTGGCGCAGCGGTACCAGGACGTCGCCGCGCCGGGCATGACGCACCTGCAGCACGCCCAGCCGGTGCTCATCGCCCATCAGCTGCTCGCCCACGTGCACGCCTTCGCCCGCGACGTGGACCGGCTGCGGGACTGGGACCGGCGCACCGCCGTCAGCCCCTACGGCTCCGGCGCGCTGGCCGGTTCCTCCCTGCCGCTGGACCCCGACGCCGTCGCCGCCGAGCTCGGCTTCGACCGCGCATCGGACAACTCGGTGGACGGCGTCAGCGACCGCGACTTCGCCGCGGAGTTCTGCTTCGCCGCGGCGCTGATCGGGGTGCACCTGTCGCGGCTGGGGGAGGAGGTCGTGCTCTGGACGTCGACGGAGTTCGGCTGGGCCCGGCTCGACGACTCCTGGGCGACCGGGTCGTCGATCATGCCGCAGAAGAAGAACCCCGACATCGCCGAGCTGGCGCGGGGCAAGTCCGGCCGGTTCGTCGGCAACCTCACCGGGCTGCTGACCATGCTCAAGGGCCTCCCGCTGGCCTACGACCGGGACCTGCAGGAGGACAAGGAACCGGTCTTCGACTCCATGGAGCAGTTGCTCCTCCTCCTGCCGGCGGTCACCGGGATGATGGCGACGCTGACGCTGCGCCCCGAGATCCTGGAGGCCGCCGCGCCGCAGGGGTTCGCGCTGGCCACCGACGTCGCCGAGTGGCTGGTCCGCCAGGGGGTGCCGTTCCGGTCGGCGCACGAGATCAGCGGCGCGATGGTCTCCTTCTGCGAGGAGGCCGGCATCGAGCTCGACGAGCTCGACGACGACCAGCTGGCCGGCATCGACGAGCGGCTGACCCCGGGCGTGCGCTCGGTGCTCACCGTGCGCGGTGCGCTGGCGGCGCGCAGCGCCCGCGGCGGGACGGCGCCGGAGCGGGTCGCCGAGCAGCTGACCGGGCTGGCCGACCTCGCCCGGCAGCACGCCGACTGGGCGACGTCCTCACCCGTGGCGGCCGCGCTCTGACCTCGTCGTCCCCGGGGCAGCTCCTCACCCCCGAGGAGCTGCTCGGGCCGCCCGACGTCGTGGCCCCCACGCTGCTCGGGTGCTGGCTGGTCAGCGACCGTCCCGAGGGGCAGGTGGCCCTGCGGCTCACCGAGGTCGAGGCCTACGCCGGCGACGGCAGCGACCCGGCGGCCCACTCGCACCGTGGCCCGACGCCGCGGGCGGCGATCATGTTCGGCCCGCCCGGAGCGCTCTACGTGTACTTCAGCTACGGCGTGCACTGGTGCGCGAACGTCGTCGTCGGCCGCGAGGGGGAGGGGTCGGCGGTGCTGCTGCGCGCGGGGGACGTCGTCGTGGGGGAGGAGCTGGCCCGGGTCCGCCGTCCGGCCGCGCGGACGGCGCGCGACCTCGCCCGCGGGCCGGCCCGGCTCACCCAGGCCCTGGCGATCGGACCGGCGGACAAGGCCGCCGACCTGCTGTCGCCGGACAGCCCGGTCCGGCTGCACCGGGGGAATCCGCCCGCGGCGGTGTCGACCGGACCGCGGGTCGGGATCAGCGTCGCCGCCGAGCTGCCGTGGCGGTTCTGGGAGACCGGGGCCGGCTCGGTGAGCGTGTTCCGCCCGGGTGGGCAGCGGCGCCGCCGGACCGTCGACCCGGACGGCGCGCCGTGAGCCGGTCGGCACCCACGGGGACCGCGCCGGGGGAGGGCAGCGAGACCGGTGACGGGACCGAGCTCGCGAGGTCACGCGACGGCACCGCACCCCCGGGCACGGGATCGGCGAGCGCCAGCGAGGATGGGCCCGTGACCGACGTGATCTCCGAGCTGCACCGCCGCGGCCTCATCGCCCAGAGCACCGACGAGGACGCCCTGCGGGCGCACCTCGCCTCCGGACCGGTCACCTACTACTGCGGCTTCGACCCCACCGCGCCGAGCCTGCACGTCGGCCACCTGCTGCAGTTCATGGTGCTGCGCGCCTTGCAGCGAGCCGGGCACCAGCCGATCGTCCTGGTCGGCGGGGCCACGGGGCTGATCGGCGACCCGCGGCCGACCGCCGAGCGCCAGCTCAACGACCGCGGGACCGTCGCCGGGTGGGTCGACAGCATCCGCACCCAGGTGGCGCCGTTCCTCGACGTCCCGGCCCAGCGCGACGGCCTCCGGGCGCCGGTCTACGTCGACAACCTCGACTGGACGGCCCCGCTGACCGCGATCGACTTCCTGCGCGAGATCGGCAAGCACTTCCGGGTCGGCCGGATGCTGGCCAAGGAGGCGGTCTCCGCCCGGCTCAACTCCGAGGCCGGGATCAGCTACACCGAGTTCAGCTACCAGATCCTGCAGGCCAACGACTTCCGCGAGCTGTTCCTGCGGCACGGCTGCACCCTGCAGAGCGGTGGGTCCGACCAGTGGGGCAACCTGACCGCCGGCATCGACCTGGTCCGAAGGACGGAGGGCGCGACGGTGCACGCCTTGTCCACCCCGCTGGTGACGAAGTCCGACGGCACCAAGTTCGGCAAGAGCGAGGGCGGCACCGTCTGGCTCGACCCGTCGCTCACCTCGCCCTACGCGTTCTTCCAGTTCTGGCTCAACGCCGACGACGCCGACGCACGGACCTGGCTGCCGCTGTTCTCCGAGCGCCCCGCCGAGGAGATCGAGGCGCTGGTCGCCGAGAGCCTCGAGCGGCCGGCGGCGCGGGCGGCGCAGCGCGCCCTCGCCGAGGAGCTGACCCGGCTCGTCCACGGTTCCGAGGAGCTCCGGCAGGCCGAGGCCGCCGGCCGGGCGCTGTTCGGCCGGGACGACCTCTCCGCCCTCGGCGCCGACACGCTCGGGGCGGCGTTGCGGGAGGCCGGCAGCGTCACCGTGGACGGCGAGACGCCCAGCGTCGCCCAGCTGCTGCAGCTCACCGGCCTCGTCGGCAGCCTCTCGGAGGCGCGGCGGACGGTGAAGGAGGGCGGCGCGTACCTGAACAACGAGCGGGTGACCGACGCCGAGGCCGTCCCTGCCGACGACGCCTGGCTCCCTGGTGGCTGGCTGGTCCTGCGCCGGGGCAAGAGGGCGGTCGCCGGCGTGCGACGGGGCGCCTGACCTGGTATGTGAACGGCGTGTGACGCCGCCGTTGCCGAGGGGTGTCCGGCGTCACCGCCCTCCGGTTTGACACGGCCTCACGGCCCACGTAACTTTCTCTCTGCGCCGGGAACGACCGCGAGGCCGGGCCCGGGCGCCAGAGCGAGACAACAAGCCGAGGACGAAGCCCGCGAGGGACGAGTTCTTGTGCGTCCGTTCCTTGAGAACTCAACAGCGTGCCGAAAGTCAGTGCCAAGTTTTATACCCCCGGCGCTGCACACGGTTTGTGTGTGG
>NZ_OBDO01000011.1 GCF_900215145.1 Geodermatophilus sabuli
ACCACAGCACCCACGACCACAGCACCCACGACCACAGCACCCACGACCACAGCACCCACGACCACAGCACCCACGACCACAGCACCCACGACCACAGCACCCACGACCACAGCACCCACGACCACAGCACCCACGACCACCAGGAGTCACGAGCATGAGGACACGCGCCGCCGTCATCCGGGAGACCGGCAAGCCCTGGGTGGTCACCGAGCTGGAACTGGACGAGCCGCAGGACGACGAGGTGCGCATCCGCTTCGTCGCCTCCGGCATGTGCCACTCCGACGAACACCTGCGCACCGGCGACAGCGTGGCCCGGCTGCCGATGGTGGGCGGCCACGAGGGCGCCGGGATCGTGGAGGCGGTCGGCAGCCGGGTGACCCGCGTGGCCGTCGGCGATCACGTCGTCTGCTCCTTCATCCCCGCCTGCGGCGTCTGCCGGTACTGCTCGACCGGCCGGCAGAACCTGTGCGACCGGGGTGCGGAGATGGCCACCGGCAAGCTCGGCGACGGCGGCTTCCGCTTCCACGACGACGCCGGCGAGGACCTCGGCGGGTTCTGCATGCTCGGCACCTTCAGCCAGCGCGCCGTGGTCGACCAGGCCTCCTGCGTGCGGATCGAGGAGGACATCCCCTTCGAGGTCGCCGCGCTGGTCGGCTGCGGCGTGCCCACCGGGTGGGGCTCCTCGGTCAACGTGGCCAAGGTGCGGGCCGGGGACACCGTGGTCGTCTTCGGCGCCGGCGGGGTGGGCATGAACGCCGTCCAGGGCGCGGCCTACGCCGGGGCGAAGAACCTCGTCGTCGTCGACCCGGTGGCCTTCAAGCGGGAGAAGGCGCTGGAGTTCGGTGCCACCCACGTGTTCGCCGACGCCGGCGAGGCGCAGCAGGCCGTCGTCGACATGACCCGCGGTCAGCTGGCCGACCACGCCATCTGCACCGTCGGCGTGCTCACCTCCGACGTCGTCAACGCTGCGGCGGCGATCGTCGGCAAGGGCGGGCAGGTGACGGTCACCTCCGTCGGCCGGCAGGACGACGAGCAGATCCGGCTGCGGGCCAACGGCATGGTGGTCGGCTACCAGCGCAACATCCAGGGCCACATCTTCGGCATGAGCAACCCGCTCTACGACATCCCGCGGCTGCTCGACCTGTACCGGAAGGGCCGGCTGAAGCTGGAGGAGCTGATCACCCGCCGCTACACCCTCGACGAGATCAACCAGGGCTACCAGGACCTCGACGAGGGCAAGATCGTCCGCGGGGTCGTCCTGCACGACAGCTGAGCGGCGGCGTCACCGCGGCGGCGCTAGCGTCGCCGCCGTGACGGCCCGCGAGCTGGTGGTCCTCGGCACCGCGAGCCAGGCGCCCACCCGGGAGCGCAACCACAACGGCTACCTGCTGCGCTGGGACGGCGAGGGGCTGCTGTTCGACCCCGGGGAGGGCACGCAACGGCAGCTGCTGTTGGCCGGTGTCCCCAGCAGCGCGATCACCCGGATCTGCCTGACGCACTTCCACGGCGACCACTGCCTCGGCCTGCCGGGGGTGGTGCAGCGGATGAGCCTGGACCGCGTGCCGCACCCGGTGCCGGCGCACTACCCGGCGTCCGGGGCGGAGTACTTCGCCCGGCTGCGGGCCGCGTCGGTCTTCCACGACGTCCTGGATCTGCGCGAGGAGCCGGTGCGCGCCGACGGGCCGGTGGCGGCGGGGCCGTCCTGGACCCTGGAGGCGCGCCGGCTCGACCACCCGGTGGAGGCCTTCGGCTACCGGCTGGTCGAGCCCGACGGCCGGCGCATGCTGCCCGACGCGCTGGCCGCCGCCGGCGTGGCCGGTCCCGACGTCGGGCGGCTGCAGCGCGAGGGCGTGATCGACGCCGGCGGGCGGACCGTGCGGCTGGCCGACGTCAGCGCGCCGCGGCCGGGCCAGCGCTTCGCATTCGTCATGGACACCCGGTCGTGCGACGCCGTCCGGGCCCTTGCCGACGGCGTGGACCTGCTCGTCGCCGAGTCCACCTTCCTCGACGAGGACGCCGTGCTGGCCCTCGAGTACGGCCACCTCACCGCGCGGCAGGCGGCGACCGTGGCCGCGGAGTGCGGCGTCCGGACGCTGGTGCTCACCCACTTCTCCCAGCGCTACCGCGACCCGGAGCGGTTCCGGGCGGAGGCCGCCGCCGTCTTCGGCGGTGAGCTGGTGGTCGCCGCCGACCTGCAGACCGTGCCGGTCCCGCGCCGGCTCGCCGATCAGCGCACGGGGCCGCCGCCGTAGTCGCCGAACGGTGCGACGGGCGCGGCGGCGACCGGCACCTCCGCGACCGCCCGTCCCCCGGCGTCGAGGGTGCGCACCGTGTCGGCTCCCTCCGGCAGCGGGACGACGGCGCTGCCGCCGGCCAGGGCCGGCGTGGCCAGCACCGTGCCGCGGTCGTCGAGGACGGCGGCGCCCGCGGCGTCCGGGGGAGCGGACACCACCAGCCAGCGGCCGGCGTCGGACGGCTCGGTCTCCGGGGAGGAGAAGTCGCAGACCCGGGCGATCACCAGCTCCGCGACCGGCGCGGTGCCCGGCGGGGTCTGCACCCCGCACGGCACCACCCGCCCGGCGCCGGCGGGGCCCACCTGCGCGGCCCACGTCGTCACGACCAGCCCGCCGCCGGGGCTGCGGGCGACCACGACGGCCACCGAGCCCGGCACCCCCTCCAGCGGGAGCCGGCCCGACCACAGCAACTCCGGCAGCAGCTCCGCGGATTCCACGCCGAGCGGCACGGCGACCTCGGTGAGCGCCGCGGCGACCGCCCGGGGCGCCGGGGGGACCTCGGCCGGCCGCAGCGGCGGCAACGGCGGTGCGTCCGGGGTGGGCCCGCGCAGGGTCAGGTCCAGCGCCGCCGCGGTGCGGTACACGACCTGCCCGCCGCGGCGGATCCGGATGCTGGCCCCGGTGCCGCCGCTCGTCGTCGCCACCTCGGTCACCGCCACCCCGTCGTCGCCGGGCACCGGCTCGTAGACGCGGGCGACCGTCCCGCGCGGGCCGACCTGCAGCCGCGGGGAGACCTCGACCTCGTCGTCCGGCCCCGCGACGACCACCAGGCTGGCGGTCCCCGGGCCGCCGAGCAGGAGCGACGCCGGCCGGAACGGGCCCAGGTGCCGGGGGACGTGCAGCTGCAGATCCGCGGGTTCGGCGCCGACCGGACCGGTCAGCCACACGCCGCGCACGTCCTCGTCCACGGTGCCGGTCACCAGCACCACCCGGCCGGCGGGGGTGTCGGTCGCGAGCACCACTGTGCGCTCCTCGACCGGCGCGGCGGCCACCAGACCCCAGCCGGCCCGCCGGACGGCCTCGACGAAGGCGTGATCCCCGGCCAGGGACCCGCGGGTCGGACCGGCGAGCACGGGCACCTCGGCGAGCACGGGCACCTCGTCGGGCACGGGCGCCGCGGGCGGGACGGGGTCGTCGAGGAGCTGCGGCACCGCCAGCGCGGCCGCGGCCAGGACCGCGACGCCGGCACCGGCACGCAGACGGCGGGCGCGCCGGGTCCTGCGGCGGACGTCGGCTCCCGCCGCGGCGGCGTCCAGCCGCCAGCCGGCCGGGGCGGGCGGCGGCGCGTCGAGGGCCTCCAGCACCTGACCGCGTCCGGCGGCGTCGGCGAGAGCCGCCGCGGCGGTGGCGGCGGGGTCGCCGCGTCCCCAGCGCCGCCGGACCCGGGTCAGCGCGACCTGGACGGCCTCCTCGGCGCGACCGGCGTCGCCGGTCAGCCGCAGCGCGTCGGCCAGCAGCCCCGGCCGCTCCGCGGCGACGAACCGGTCGAACGCCGCCTCGTCGTCGTCCCGCACGCGCCCAGTCTGGCGGGCCGGTCAGCTCCCCGCCGGTGCCGGCGCCGCGGGGAAGGCGGCCTGCACCCGGGCGGCCCGGGCGGCGGCCTGATCCCGGAACTCGCCGTGGGTGAGGACGTAGAGCTCGTCGTCCCGCACGGCGTCGACGACCATCGCGCCCACCTCGTCGGGCTCGATGAACCGCAGCCGGCCGGTCTCGGCGAGGTCGACGTCGTACAGCCCGCTGCCGCTGGTCGCCGGCCGGGAACGCAGGCTCGCCTTGATGTTGCTGTGCACCGCCCCCGGCAGCAGGACGGTGACCCCGACCCGGGACCCCGCCTCGGCCAGCTCCGCGGCCAGGACCTCGCTCATCGCCAGGACGGCGGCCTTGCTCGCGACGTAGGGCGCGACGTTCGGCGGGGTCACCAGGACCGACATCGACGAGGTGTTCACGATGTGTCCCCAGTCGGGGTTGCGCTCCAGCACCGGCAGGAACGCCGAGATGCCGTGCACCACCCCGTGGAGGTTGACGTCGAGCACCCACCGCCAGTCGTCGAGGCCCAGCCGGGACACCGGCCCGAACGGCCCGACCCCGGCGTTGTTGCAGACCACGTGCACCTCGCCGTACTCGGCGACGGCCCGGTCGGCCAGGGCGGCGACGCTGTCGGGGTCGGTCACGTCGGTCCGGACGCCGAGCACCCCGAGCTCGCGCGCCGTGGTGGCCAGCGCGGCCTCGTCGACGTCGGCGATCACGACCCGGCAGCCGGCGCCGAGCAACGCCCGGGCCAGACCCCGGCCGATGCCGGAGGCGCCTCCAGTCACCACGGCGGTGGTGCCGGCGAACTCCACGGTACGGGTCACGCGTCGTCCCTTCCTCGGGGTCAGTGCAGCTGGGGGTCAGTGCAGCTGGTAGCGCTTGAGCTTGCGGTAGACGGTGGCCCGCGAGATCCCGAGCCGGGCGGCGACGGCGCTGCGGTCACCCCCGGTCTCGCGGAGGGCCACGGCCAGGGCCTGGCGTTCCAGGCGCTCCAGCTCGCCGAGCGGGCGTCCCGCGGGCGCCCGGCGGTGGTGGGCGGGCAGGTCCTCGAGGCCGATCTCCGGGCCGGCCGCGCGCACCCGGGCGGTGGCGAGCACCTGCAGCAGCTGGCGTACGTTGCCCGGCCAGTCGCCGGCGAGCAGGGCCGCCTCGGCCCGCGGCGCCAGCGTGGCCGGCCGGCCGTCCCGGTCGCCCAGCGCGGCCAGGAGGGCGCGGCACAGGCCGGGGAACTCCGCACGCCGGTCCCGCAGCGGGGGCACGGGGAGGACGACGGGGAACGCCTCGCGCAGCCGCACCGGACCGCCTTCGCCACCGCGGTCCTCGGGCGCGGTGCCGACGACGGGGGTGCGCGCGCCGGCGACCAGGTCGGCGACGGTGGGTACGAGCTCGGCCGGCAGGTCGGGGACGTGGGCCAGCAGCGCCGGCCGCCCGCCGTCCAGGGCGGCGACCAGGGCGCGCAACCAGGCGTCCGGGTCCAGTGCGGCCAGGGCCCCGTCGAGCTCGATCGCCGCACCGTCCGCCGTCCCCAGCGCCTCCGCGCCGCCGGCCCGGAGCGCCGCCCGCGCGATGTGCCGCTTGCCGGTGCCGCGCTCCCCGGTGAGCAGCACCGGGAGTCCGTCGGCGAGAGCCCGCGCCAGCCGGGCGGCGACGTCGCCCGGCGCCGGCTCGCCCGGGACGCCGTCGCCGGCCCCGACCGGCCGGTCGACCGGCTCCAGCACCAGGACGGCGGCGTACTCCCCGCGCGGCTGCGCCACCGGCAGCACCGAGACCTCGACCGTCGTCCCGCTGCTCATCCGGCGCCGGACCGTTCCGCTCCCCGGGCCGGACTCCTCGGCGAGGCGGCGCAGCAACGGCTCGTCGGCCTCGTGCACCAGCTCGCGGGCCTGCGTGCTCACCACGCACAGCCGCGAGGTCACCCCGACGACGGCGCCGCGGGCGCCCCGGGAGACGCGCAGGTAGGCGTCGAGGAACTCCCGCTCGCCGTCGCTGCGGCTGGCCAGCAGCTGGGCCTCGATCGAGCGGCCGATCTCCACGACCAGCGGCAGCACCGCGGTCGAGGCGTACTCCCGGCGGCAGTGCACGCCCAGCGTGCCCACGTGCCGCCGGGTGAACGGGTCGCGGATGATCACGCCGGTCGTGGTGAGCACCTCGCTGTCGGTCCGGAAGTGCTCCGTGCCGGAGATGAGGAACGGCCGCTGCTCCTCGTGCGCGCAGCCCAGGCCGTTGGTGCCGATGACGTCCTCGGCGAAGACGGTGCCCGGGCGCAGGTCCATCTCCTGGAAGCGGCCCGGCGGCGGCAGCTCCCCGACGACGGTGGTGAGCAGCCGGCAGGCGCGGTCGGTGAGGAAGCCCCACGAGCCCAGGTCGGAGATCTGGTCGGCCAGCCGGTCGAGGATCGGCTGGGCCACCGCCGCCAGCCGGGTGCCGGGGGCGAACCCGTCGTCCACGGGGAAGCGGGTGGCCGCGGGGTCGACGCCGGCGAGCAGGGACCGGCGCCACGACCGCACCACCTCGGGGCGGACCCCCGGGGCGTCGTCGGGGGTGATCGCGAACGGGTCGCGGGTCAGGACCTCGGCCTTCGCCGCGCGGACGGCGTCCCACTCCGCGGCGGTCCTCGGCACCCGCAGACCGCCGGCGGAGGGGGACGCGGTCATCGCTCAGGCCGTCTCGGGCACGACCCGGAGGCCGCGTGCCTTCGGCATCACCTCGCGGGCGAAGAGCTCCAGGCTGGCCCGGGCCTGGTCGTACGGCATCCCGCCGAAGCACGGCGCGACGACGAGCTCGTAGTCGCCGAGGACGTCGCGGATCGCCTCGATCTGGCCGAGGATGCGTTCCGGGCTGCCCCACAGCGCGGTCGCCGCGTAGTCGTCCGCGGCCTTCTCCAGCCCGATCTCGCGGAAGTAGGCCGCGCTCTCGGCGTACCGCTCGTGGCCCTTGGTGGTCGCGAAGTGGGTGCCGGCCATCTCGTAGTGGTCGACGTTGGACATGAAGAAGCGGTTCACGTACCGGAAGTGGCGCTCGCGGGCGAGTTCGTCGTCCTCGTGGCAGTACATGTTGACGTTCAGCGAGATGGGCGGCGCCACCCGGCCGTGCTCGGCCTCGAACAGCTCGCGGTAGCGGGTGAAGTTCGGCATCAGGGCGGGCACCGGCCGGACGATGAACGACATCATCTGCGCCTCCAGCCGCGCCGCCATCACCAGCGAGTCCGGGGAGCCGGCCACGACGTAGCGGCGGCCGCGGAAGGTGGCGCGGGGGCGGGGGCGCAGCTCGGCCCGCGGCTGCGGGTAGAACGGGCCGTCGCCCTCGATGACGCCGGTCTCCAGCGCCTCGAAGATCATCGGGGCGGCCTCGTCGAAGCGGTCGCGGGTCTCGTCCAGCGGGACGCGGAAGGGCACGTACTCCTTGCGGGACAGGCCCCGGCCCAGCCCCAGCAGCAGCCGTCCGCCGGAGAGCGTGTCGAGCATGAGGGCCTTCTCGGCCACCCGCAGCGGGTCGTTCCACGGCACGATCACCGCGCCGGTGCCCAGCCGGATCGACTCGGTGCGCCCGGCGACGTTGGCCAGCAGCAGCAGGTTGTCCGGGCACAGCGAGTAGTCCTCGAAGTGGTGCTCGACGACCCAGACGCTGTCGTAGCCGAGCGTCTCCGCCAGGACGGCGAGGTCGACCTCCCCGGCGTACATCTCCTGGTCGGTGAGCTCCGGGTCGAGCTTCCCGAAGCCGAGGTTGATCCCGATGCTGAGCACTGCGTCTGCCTCCCGGTGGCCGGCCCGCACAGGGCCGGGGCGATCTGCTGGGCGTCGTCGGGACGTGGTGCGCGTCGTCCCCGGGAGCACGCTACGGACGGGACGGCGCCCGATCGTCTCACTCTGAGACGGGCCGCCGCGGCCGAGTACCGCGGACGGCGCCGACCGGCGCGACTACCACCGGCGACGGCTCGCGCCCTCCGCCACGGATGCCTGGACCGCGCGGTTCCGCCCGGCCCGCGCCCGGCCCTACCGTCCCGTCCACCCACGAGGGTGAGGGGAGTCCCATGAGGACCTGTCGGAGGACCGTCGTCGGCGCCGCCGCCGTCGCGCTGCTGGCCGCCCCGGCCGGCGTCGCGGGGGCCCAGGAGGACCACGGGGGGATCGAGACCGTGGCGACCGGGCTGTCCGGGCCCCGCCAGGTCAGCGCGTACGAGGACGACCGGCTGCTGGTCGCCGAGTCCGACTCCGGCGAGGTCGCGTCGGTCGACCCGGCGACCGGGGAGGTGACGACGCTGGTCTCGGGCCTGCAGTTCGTGCAGGGCGTGGACCACCGGGGCGGGCAGCTCTACGTCGCCGTCGGCACCGCGGAGCCGGAGCCGGGCGCCGCACCACCGCCCGAGCCGCCGGCCGTCGGGCAGGGCGGCCCCGGGCTGGTCGTGACCGACGCCGAGGGCATCGTCGTCGAGACCATCGACCTGCTCGCGTACGAGCTGGCCAACAACCCCGACGGCCAGACGCAGTTCGTCGACGGCGCGCCCGTGGATGCGCTGTCCAACCCGTTCGCCGTGCTCGCGCAGCGGGGCCGGGTGCTGGTGGCCGACGCCGGGGCCAACGCCGTCCTGTCCGTGGACCGGGAATCGGGCGAGGTCAGCACCTTCTTCGTCCCGCCGGTCGTCGACGACGTCCCGGGCTGCGAGGGCGCCCCGAACAACCCCGGCACGACCGGCTGCGACTCCGTCCCGACGGGAGTGGCCGAGGGGCCGGAGGGGCGCCTCTACGTCAGCACCCTCGGCGCCGAGGTGGCGGGGGCTGCCCGGGTGTACGTGCTGGACCGCCGGGGCGAGGTGGTCGACGTCATCGAGGACCTCACCTCCGCGACCGGCGTGGCCGTCGACGACGACGGGACCGTCTACGTGTCCGACCTGCTCGAGGGCGCTCCCGTGGGCGAGGGCCCGCCGGCCCCCGACTTCGACCCGGCCACCGTGGGCGAGGTGGTCCGCATCGACGGCGAGGACCGCAGCACCGCGCAGGTGACCATGCCGACCGGGCTGGTCGTCTCCGACGGCGAGCTGTACGGCGCGGCCTGGAGCATCGCGGCGTTCCTCATGCTCGACCACCCCGGCGAGGTCGTCCGCATCGGCAGCGACGCCTTCGCCGAGTAGCCGCGGCGCGCGCACGACGCGCCCGGCACCCGGCGGGAACTACGCTCCGCCGGGTGCCGGGGAAACCGCTGCCGGACGTGGTGGCCGACGACCTCGACGTCCTGTTCTGCGGCATCAACCCGTCGCTGACGTCGGCCGCGCGCGGGCACCACTTCGCCCGGCCCGGCAACCGCTTCTGGCCGGCGCTGCACCGGGCCGGGCTGACGCCCCGGCTGCTGACCTCCGAGGAGGACCGCGAGCTGCTGCGCCACGGGCTCGGGGTGACCAACCTGGTCGACCGGCCCACCCGGACGGCGGCCGAGCTGACGCCAGAGGAGCTGCGGGACGGTGCGGCGGCGCTCGCCGAGCTGGTGGTCCGGCACCGGCCGCGGGTGCTCGCCGTCCTGGGCATCACCGCCTGGCGGCAGGCGTTCGGCCGCCCGCGGGCGGTGGCCGGCCGGCAGGAGGAACGCCTCGGGGGAGCGGAGACCTGGGTGGTGCCGAACCCGAGCGGGCTCAACGCCCACCACCAGCTGCCCGACCTCGCCCGCATCTACGCGCGGCTGCGACCGGGCTGAGCCCGCTCAGCGGCGGGTGGCCAGCGAGCGCAGCTCGTGCGCGGACTCCAGCGTCGGTGCGGCGGCCAGCGACTGGGCGAAGGCGCGCTCCTCGCGGAGCCGGGTCCGGATCCGGCGGCGCTCGGCGAGGCGGGTGCGCAGATGCGACATGGTGGGTTCCTCTGGTCAGGTGCCGGCGAGTGCCGGCACGCGGGGGAGGGGAGCGGTCACGGCGTACACGCCGTCGGCGGGGGTGAGGGTGGCGCCGGGGAGGAGCCGCCGGACCAGTCCGACGACGCGGTCGTTGTCGGCCTGGACGTCCGCGGTGACGGTGGTGACGCCGCGCCGTCCGGCCAGGTCCAGCAGGTCGCGCAGGAGCTGCCGGCCGACGCCGGCCCCCTGCCACGCGTCCTCGACCACGACGGCGACCTCGGCGGTGCCCGGGGCCGTGGCGGGGCGGTCGTACCGGGCGACGCCGACGACCTCGTCGCCGACGACGGCGACCAGCGCCTCGCGCAGGTCGTGGTCGACCCCCACCAGGTGGGGCAGGGCGTCGGACGGCGGCCGGTGCAGGGGGGCGTGGAAGCGGCGGTAGACCGTCTCGCGGGACAGCCGGCTCCACAGCCGGCAGAACCGGGGCCCGTCGTCGGCCCGCACCGGCCGGGTGGGAAGGGGGATCTCCATGCCGTCCTCCTGGGTTCAGAGAACGAACTTTGCCCCACCCGAAGGGGGTTCGTCAAGTGAACCCAGCGGGCTATCCTGGCGCCGTGAGCGAAGCCGTCTGGGACCGGTCCCGGTGCTCGGTCGCCGGCACGCTGGCCGTCGTCGGGGAGAAGTGGAGCCTGCTGGTGCTGCGGGAGGCGTTCCTCGGCGTGCGCCGGTTCGCCGACTTCCAGCGGGTGCTCGGCGCGCCGAGGGCGGTGCTCAGCGACCGGCTGGCCACTCTCGTGGCCCAGGGCGTGCTGCAGCGCGTGCCGTACCAGGCGGAGGGGGAGCGGCAGCGCCACGAGTACCGGCTGACGCAGAAGGGCATCGACCTGCACCCCGCCCTGGTCGCGCTGATGGAGTGGGGGGACCGCTACCTCGCCGAGGACGGCGAGGCCCCGCTGGAGCTGCGGCACCGCGACTGCGGCGAGCCGGTGCACCTGGCCCTGGTCTGCGCGGCCGGGCACGAGCTGGCCGGTGCCCGCGAGGTCCGGGCCGTGCCCCGGGTGCCCGCCGGCTGATCGTTCCCGCGGACGGAAGGCCGGGTGCCCCCGGTCCCCGGCGCTGCCAGGCTCGCGGCATGCCGGTTCCGGGGGACCCTCGCCGTCTCGCCTCGCTGTCGCTGCCGCACACGACCGTCGACTCGGTGGTCGAGGACCCGGGGGACGCGACGACGCCCGCGTCCTGCCGCGTGCAGCTCACCCTCACCCACCCCCCGGCCGGCGACCGGGTCACCGCCTGGGTGCACCTGCCGACCACCAGCTGGAACGGCCGGTTCCAGGGCGTCGGGGGCGGGGGCTTCCTCGGCGGCTCCCCGGAGTTCCTGCTCGACCCGCTGCGGGCCGGGTACGCCTGCGCCGCGACCGACGCCGGGCACCCCGGCGCCACCGCCTCCTTCGCCCTCGACGCCCGCGGCCGGCTGGACTGGCAGGCGATCCGGGACTTCGGCCACGTCGGCATCCACGACATGACCGTCGCGGCCAAGGCCGTCGTCACCGCGTACTACGGGCAGCCGCCGGCGTACTCCTACTTCACCGGCTGCTCGACCGGCGGGCGGCAGGGGCTGATGGCGGTCCAGCGGTACCCGGCCGACTACGACGGCGTCCTGTCCGGCGCGCCGGCGATCAACTGGCCGCGCATGCAGGTCGGCCAGATCTGGGGCCAGCTGGTGATGCTGGAGTCGGGCACCTTCGTCTCGGCGGCCAAGTTCGAGGCGGCGCTGGCCGCGATCGTCGCGGCGCACGACACCGTCGGCGACGGAGTCCGGGACCGCGTCATCGGCGACCCGCTCGCCGCCGACGTCGACCTGTCGGCCCTGGTCGGGCTGCCGAGCCCGGACGGCGCGCTGACCGCCGCCGAGGTCGAGGTCATCGGTCTGATCGGGCAGGGCCCCCGGCGCCGGGACGGGAGCTTCCTCTGGTACGGCCTCGCACCCGGCGCCCCGTTCGCCGGCCTGCACGACACCGCCGTCGTCGACGGTGAGCTCGTCGGCCAGCCGTTCGCCTTCGACCTGTGGTGGATCGGCCTGTTCCTCGAGCAGGACCCGGCCTGGGACTGGCGGACCCTCACCCGGGAGGCGTTCGAGGCCTACTTCGACCGGTCGGTGGAGATGTACTCCGCCGTGCTCGCGGCCGACGACCCCGACCTCTCGGCGTTCGCCGACCGCGGTGGCCGGGCCCTGCTGTGGCACGGGGCGGCGGACTTCGGCATCCCGTTCCAGGGCACCGTCGACTACTACGAGCGGGTCCGGGCGCGGATGGGCGCCGAGCGCGCCGACGAGTTCCTGCGGCTGTTCCTCGCCCCCGGCGTCGGGCACTGCGGCGGCGGCGCCGGCCCCCAGCCGACCGGCCAGTTCGAGGCCCTCGTCGCCTGGGTCGAGCACGGGACGCCGCCGGAGGAGATCCCCGCCGTCCGGACGGCGGAGGACGGCGCGGTGCTGCAGACCCGGCCGGTCTACGCCTACCCCGGGGTGGCTCGGTGGACCGGCGAGGGCGACCCCGACGACGCCGCGAGCTTCACCCGCGCCGAGGGCACGCGGCTGGTCCTGCCACCCGGCCGCTGAGAGCTCGTGCCGTCCTCAGCCGACGCCGAGGGCGCGGAGGCCGGCGGTGACCGCGGCCGCCGCCACGACGGCGACCAGGACGTGGGCCCGACGCCACAGCAGCAGCCCGGCCACCGCGACTCCGGCGGTGTCGGCGCCGATGCGCAGGTCGGTGCCGTCGGCGAGCGCCGAGGTGACGACGAGCGCGGCGAGCAGGGCCGAGGACAGCAGGACGACGACGCGGACTGCCGCCGGGGGCAGTTCCCGATCCGCGGTCGCGGCAGGGCCGACGCCGCGGGTGAGCGCGGTGGTGACCACGCAGAGGGCGACCAGCACCCACCAGGTGGCCGCGCTCACCGGGGCACCCGCAGGCCGATGAGAGCGGCGGCGCCGGCCACGAGCACCGGCAGGCCGGGCGGGGCGACCGGCACGAGTGCCAGCGCGGCGGCCGCGCCGGCCACGGCGACCCCCAGGCGCAGCCGGTCGCGGACCTCGGCGACGAGGATGGCGAGGAAGAACGCGGGGAAGACGGCGTCGAGGCCGAGCGCGCGGGTGTCCAGCGCCGGGACGAAGACCCCGACGACCGTGCCCAGGACCCAGAGCACGTACTGGATGCCGGAGTGGCCGAACAGGTACTCGCGGTCGTAGCGGCCGTCGCCGCGGGCGGCCATCGCCCACGAGGCGTCGACGGTCGCCTGCCCCTCCAGTGCCCGTCGCAGCCGGTTCCCGCGCAGCGACGGTCCGAGGGCGAAGCCCATGGGGAGGAAGCGCGAGCTGACCAGCGCCGCCGCGCCGACCGCAGCCCCCACGCTGCCGCAGTGGCGACGATGCCCAGCGCCGCGAACTGGCCGGAACCGGAGTAGACCAGCGTCGACATGACGACCGCCGCCGCGACGGGCATGCCGACGTCGGTGGCGACCACGCCGAAGGACACCGCGAGCACGAACGCCGCCGCGCCGTAGGGTGCGCCCTCCCGCACCCCCTCGCGCCAGCCCCTGTGCGTTCCCGTGCCGTCGTCCACGCGCCCTCCCGTCACCTGCCCGACCGGCGCCTCTTGCCCGGACGGGGGAGTGGCGCGACCCTGCCAGGAGTCGCGGCTGAGAGGGGACTCGGGATGACCGTCGAGTCGGTGACCTGCTGCATCGCCGGGGGCGGCCCGGCGGGGATGGTGCTCGGGCTGCTGCTGGCGCGGCAGGGGGTCGAGGTCCTGGTCCTGGAGAAGCACAGCGACTTCCTGCGGGACTTCCGCGGGGACACCGTGCACCCCTCGACGCTGCGCCTGCTCGACGAGCTCGGCCTGGCGGACGAGTTCCTCGCGCTGCCGCACCAGGAGGTGACCCGGATCGGGGTCACCACGGACGACGGCACGTTCGTGCTCGCCGACTTCGGCCGGCTCCGGGGCCGGTTCCCCTTCCTCGCCCTGGTGCCCCAGTGGGACCTGCTGGACTTCCTCGCCGACCGCGCGCGCGAGCAGCCGACGTTTTCCCTGCGCATGGATGCCGAGGTGACCGGCCTCCTGAGCGAGGACGGTGCCGTGTGCGGCGTCCGCTACCGCACCCCCGACGGCACGGAGTCCGAGGTCCGGGCGGCGCTCACCGTGGCCGCCGACGGCCGCACCTCCCGGGTGCGCGAGGCGGCCGGCCTCCGGCTGCGCGAGTTCGGCGCGCCCATGGACGTGCTGTGGTTCCGGCTGCCGAAGCCGGCCGGGGACGGCGGGTCGCCGTTCGGCGGCGCGGGCCGGGTCACCCGGGGCCGGCTGCTCATCCTGCTCGACCGCGGGGACTACTGGCAGTCGGCGTACCTGGTGCCCAAGGGCGGCTACGCGGCCCTGCAGGCGGCCGGGTTCGAGGCCTTCCGCACCGACCTGGCCGGGCTGTTGCCGGCGCTGCCCGCCGCCGTGGGCTCGCTGCGCGGCTGGGACGACGTCCGGGTGCTCACCGTGCGGGTGGACCGGCTGCGGCGCTGGCACCGTCCCGGGCTGCTGCTGATCGGGGACGCCGCGCACGCGATGTCCCCGATCGGCGGGGTCGGCATCAACCTCGCCGTCCAGGACGCCGCCGCGGCGGCCCGCCTGCTCGCCGGACCCCTGCGCCGCGGCGCGCCGACCGCGCGCGACCTGGCGCGGGTCCGCCGCCGGCGGATGCTGCCCACCGTCGTGACCCAGTTCGTGCAGCGGCAGATCCAGACCCGCTTCCTCCTGCGGGTGCTGGCCGGCGACCGGCCGGTGGGCACACCGCCGCTGGTGCGGCTGCTGGCCCGCCACCCGGTCCTGCAGGGCCTGCCCGCGCGCCTGATCGGGATCGGCGTGCTGCCCGAGCACGCGCCACCCGCTGCTCGGGAGCCGGCGGGAGCCGACACCGCGGCGGTGGGCCGCGGCCGGCCGCCGACGGGGCTGCACGCCCGCCGCCGCCACGCGGTGGCCTCGCTGAAGCGGCGGTTGCAGACCCGCTGACCGCGCAGCAGGGACAACTGCATCCGGCGTCCGAGCACCGGCCCACGCCAGCGACCGCCACGGCGGCAGAGAACCGGTTGCGCGCCGGCGGCGGGCCGCGCGCCGCCGGGGATCAGACCGGCGGCGGCTGCTCCGGCGGGGGCGCCGTCGGGTCGGTGGGCCCGGGGTGCGGGATCGGCGCCGGTCCGGGCGGGGAGACCGGGTCCGTCGGTGAGGGTGACGGCGAGGGCGGCTGGGGCCCCGGCGGCGGAGGCATCGTCATCACCCGACGCTAGACCCGCGGGGCCCCGCGTGCCGTCCCGTGTCCGAGGTGCGGAGCGCCGTCCCGTGTCCGAGGTGCGGAGCCCGCGTCCTCGGGTACCCAGGTCCCACCCACGCACGTGGGGCGTCGCGAGCGGAGCCGTGTCGTGGACCCCTCGGTACTCCTGGCCGATGCGGCCGAGAACCTCTACCCCGCCCGCATGCAGATGGCCTTGTCGCTGGGCTGGCACATCGTCTTCGCCTGCTTCGGCGTCGCCTTCCCACTGATCACCGTCGTGGCGGAGTGGCTCGGCCACCGGCGGGGGGACGCCGCGCTGGCGGGTCTGGCGCACACCTGGGCCAAGGCGATGGGCGTCCTCTTCGCCGCCGGCGCGGTGTCGGGGACCCTGCTGTCGTTCGAGATGGGCATCCTCTGGCCGGGCCTCATGGACCGCTTCGGCGAGGTCTACGGCTTCCCCTTCGTGCTCGAGGGCTTCGCCTTCTTCATCGAGGCGATCTTCGTGG
The DNA here is from genome assembly GCF_900215145.1 of Geodermatophilus sabuli. Lineage (GTDB taxonomy): Bacteria > Actinomycetota > Actinomycetes > Mycobacteriales > Geodermatophilaceae > Geodermatophilus > Geodermatophilus sabuli. The sequence continues at coordinate 15,452 of NZ_OBDO01000011.1, forward strand.
GCGTCTACCTGTTCGGCTGGGACCGGTTGTCACCCCGCGCCCACATGCTCAGCGCTGTTCCCATGATCATCTCCGGCATGGCCGGGGCCTTCTTCGTCGTCGCCGCCAACGCCTGGATGAACAACCCCACCGGTTTCGGGCTCGACGAGGAGGCCCGGGTCGTCGACGCGCAGCCGTGGGCGGCGATGTTCGGGCCCTCCACCTGGCCGCAGGTGGTGCACATGCTGCTGGCGGCCTACATGGTCACCGGCTTCACGATCGCCTCCGTCTACGCCGTCGGCATGCTCCGCGGCCGGCGGGACCACCGGCACCGGGCCGGGCTGCTCCTGCCGCTGGCGCTCGCCGCCGCGCTGACACCGGTGCAGATCGGTGTCGGCGACTGGATCGCCAACACCGTCGCCGACAACCAGCCGGTCAAGCTCGCCGCGATGGAGGCGCAGTACGAGACGACGGCCGGCGCGTCGCTCTCGCTGGGCGGCGTCTACGTCGACGACGAGCTGCGCTACGCACTGGAGATCCCCAACGGGCTGTCGCTGCTCATCCACCACGATCCCGACGGCGTGGTCCAGGGGCTGGAGGAGGTCCCCGCCGACGAGCGGCCCCCGGTCAACGTCGTCCACCTCGCCTACAACGCGATGGTCGGTCTCGGTACGGCGCTGCTCCTGCTCGCCGGCTGGCTCGGCTGGGTCTGGTGGCGGCGCCGGCGGATCCCTGGGACGCCGTGGTTCCTGCGGGCGGTGGCGGTCTCGGGGGTGGCCGCCGTGGTCGCCATGGAGGCCGGCTGGATCACCACCGAGGTGGGACGCCAACCGTGGACCGTCTACGGCATCCTGCGGACCGCGGACGCGGTCAGCCCCGCGCCGGGCCTGTACCTCGGCTTCTACGCCGTGGTCGTCGTCTACGTGCTGCTGACCGTGCTCACCGTCGTCGTGCTGCGCCGGCTCGCCCACAGCTCGACCACCCCGGCTCCGCAGGAGCGCGATGCCCCGCCGCCGGACCGGGACGCCGGTGAGGTGGCGCTGCGATGACGCTGGCCGAGGTGGTGCTGAGCGTCATGTTCCTGGGCCTCATCGCCTACGGGGTCTTCGGCGGCGCGGACTTCGGGGCCGGCATCTGGGACCTGCTGGCCGGTGGCACCCGGCGCGGTGGCCCGCAGCGGGGGCTGATCGAGCGGTCGATCGCCCCGATCTGGGAGGCCAACCACGTCTGGCTGATCTTCGTGCTCGTCGTCCTGTGGACGGCGTTCCCCGGGGCGTTCGCAGCCGTGGTGACCACGCTCTACATCCCGCTGACCCTCGCGGCCTTCGGGATGATCGCCCGGGGGGCGGCGTTCGCGTTCCGCAAGAGCGTCACCACCCTGGGCATGCGCCGCTCCCTGGGCGCCTGCTTCGCGCTGTCCTCGCTGGTCACGCCGTACTTCCTCGGCGCGGTCGTCGGCGGGGTGGCCTCCGGGCGGGTGCCGCCGGGCATCGCGGCCGGCGACGTCGTCACCAGCTGGGTCAACCCCACGTCGGTCCTCGGCGGGGTGCTGGCCGTCCTCGTCTGCGCCTACCTCGCCGCGGTGTTCCTCTGCGCGGACGCGCGGCGCGAGGGCACCGACGACCTGGCCGGGCAGTTCCGGCTCCGGGGGTTGGCCACCGCGGCGGTGACCGGTGCGGTGGGCATCGCCGGGTTGTTCGTCCTGCGGGCCGACGCGCGCCAGTTGTTCGACGGGCTGACCGGCCGGGCGCTGCCCGTGGTCGCGCTGTCGGTGGTCGCGGGCGTGGCAGCGCTCGGCCTGCTCGCCGCCCGGAGGTACGTGCCGGCCCGGGCGGCGTCGGCACTGGCGGTCACCGCGATCCTCGTGGGTTGGGCCGTGGCCCAGTACCCGTACGTGCTGGTCCCCGAGCTGACGATCGAGGAGGCCGCCGGCGGGCGGTCCACCCTCGTCGCCATGCTGGTGGCGCTGCTCGGCGGCTCGGTGGTCCTGCTCCCGGCGCTCGTCTACCTCTACGTCCTGTTCCAGCGCGCGCCCCGGCACGATGCGGCCGAGCCGGCAGCACCCGGCGCCGTCACCTCCTGAGCAGACGCCCCGCCAGCTCGTCCCAGGAGGACAGCACCTTGACGTGCACCACGCCCCGCGGGGCAGGCCGACGCCCGGCGCGGCTGACCGCCGCGCCGGGCGTGCCGGTCAGATGCCCTGGACGGAGTCCGCCTGGGGGCCGCGCTGGCCGGGGCTGGCGTCGTACTCGACCCGCTGGCCCTCGTCCAGGCTGCGGTAGCCGCCCTGGTCGGCGATCGCCGAGAAGTGCACGAAGACGTCGGGGCCGCCGTCATCGGGCTCGATGAAGCCGAACCCCTTCTCGGCATTGAACCACTTCACCGTGCCGCGACCGTGGCCCCCGCCGGAGCCGGAGCCTCCGCCGGAGCCGCGGGAACCGCCCCCGCCGCGCGGGCCGGAGTCGCGGTAGCCGGAGTCGCGCGAGCCCGCGTCGCGGTAGCCGCTGTCCCGGTGGCCGGAGTCCCGTCCGCGGGGCGCGCCCCCGGAGCCACCCTCGGGGCGGACGTCCTCGGCCTGCGGACCGCGCTGGCCCTGGGTGGTCTCGAAGTCGACGCGCTGGCCCTCGTCGAGGCTGCGGTAGCCGCCGGTGTCGGCGATGGCGGAGAAGTGCACGAAGACGTCGGCGCTGCCGTCGTCGGGGGTGATGAAGCCGAAGCCCTTCTCGGCGTTGAACCACGACACGGTGCCGCTGCTGCGGCCCCCGCCCCGGGACGGTGCGCGGCCGCGGTCACGGCCGCCGTCCCTGCCCCGGTCGTCGTCCCTGCCCCGGTCGCGGCCGGCGGGTGCCCCGCCGACGGGCCGGACCCCCTCGGCCTGCGGGCCCCGCTGCCCCTGGGTGGTCTCGAACTCGACCCGCTGACCCTCGTCGAGGCTGCGGTAGCCCCCGGTGTCGGCGATCGCCGAGAAGTGGACGAAGACGTCCGGGCTGCCGTCGTCGGGTTCGATGAACCCGAACCCCTTGTCGGCGTTGAACCACTTCACCGTGCCCTGCGGCATGTACCTGCTCCTGCACTCTCCGGCGCGACGGGTCGGTCCCGACGGCCACCTCCAGGGTGCCCTACCCAGCCGACGGCCAGTAGCCCCGCCCCGGACGAGGTCGTCCGGCGGGAGGGCGCAGCACCCCCTAGCGTCCCGGTCGTGGGCAAGCGGGTGGTCGTGGTGGGTGGGGACGCCGCCGGGGGCAGCGCCGCGTCGCAGGCGCGCAAGCGGCGGCCGGACCTCGACGTCGTCATGTTCGAGCGGGGCCGGGCGACGTCGTACTCGGCGTGCGGCATCCCGTACTGGATCAGCGGGGCGGTGCGGTCCGAGGCGGCGCTGATCGCCCGGACGCCGGAGCAGCACCGGGCCGCGGGCATCGACGTCCGGATGCGCACGGAGGTCGTCGGGATCGACCTGGACCGCCGGGCCGTCCACTGGCACGACCTGGAGGACGGCGGCAGCGGCGTCGAGCACTTCGACGAGCTGGTCTACGCGACCGGCAGCGTCCCGATGCGCCCGCCCGTCCCCGGCATCGACGCCCCCGGGGTGCACGGTGTCCAGGTGCTGGACGACGGGGTGGCACTGCGGGCGGCCCTCGACGGGGGCGACGTGCGCCGGGTGGTGGTGGTCGGGGGCGGCTACATCGGGCTGGAGATCGCCGAGGCCTGCCGGGTGCGCGGTCTGGACGTCACCGTGGTCGACCGCTCGCCCACCCCGATCGGCACCTTCGACCCGGACGTCGGCGAGTTCATCGCCGAGGCGGTGCGCCGGGAGGGGATCGAGCTCGTGCTCTCCGACCCGGTCGCCGCGATCGGGACCGGCGCCGACGGCCGGGCCCGCGCCGTGGTCACCGCGAGCGGCCGCGAGCTGCCCGCCGACCTCGTCGTGCTGGGTCTCGGGGTGCGTCCCGACGTGCGGCTGGCCAGGGGGGCCGGCATCCCGCTCGGCGTCTCCGGTGGGGTCGCCGTCGACGCGCGCATGCGCACCGATGTCGAGGGCGTGTGGGCGGCGGGGGACTGCGTGGAGTCCCGGCACCGGCTCTCCGGCCAGCGGATCGTGGTCGCCCTGGGCACCCACGCCAACAAGCAGGGCCGGGTGGCCGGCATCAACATCGGCGGCGGGTACGCCACCTTCCCCGGCGTCATCGGCACCGCGATCACGAAGATCTGCGACATCGAGGCGGCCCGCACCGGCCTGTCGGAGGCCGAGGCGGAGGCGGCGGGGTACTCCTTCGTCACCGCCGTCGTCGACTCCACCACGAAGGCCGGCTACTTCCCAGGTGCGCGGCCGATCCGGGTCAAGATGCTCGCCGAACGGCGCAGCGGTCGGCTGCTGGGCGCCCAGATCGTGGGACGCGAGGAGTCGGCCAAGCGCATCGACGCCCTGGCGATCTGCATCTGGAACGAGATGGGCGTCGACGAGGTGCTCTCCCTGGACCTGTCCTACGCCCCGCCGTTCTCGCCGGTCTGGGACCCGGTGCTGATCGCGGCGCGCAAGGCCTTCGACGCCGTGGAGGCCGACGTCCGCCTGCTGTGACCCGGGCCCGGCGTGCCCGTCCGTCAGACCCGGACCAGGATCTTCATCCCCGAGCCGCTGCGCAGCCGCCCGAAGGCGGCGACCACGTCGTCGACGCCCACCTCCTCCACCCACCCGGTGGTGTCGTAGCGGCCCTCGGCCATCGCGGCGATGACCGCGTCGAAGTCGCGGGGCAGGTAGGCCAGGACGCCGGTCATGGAGGTCTCGCCGAACACCAGCATCGTCGGGTTGAACTCGAACCCCTTCTCGTGCAGGGCGACGACGACCAGCCGCCCGGCCGGGGCGAGCAGCCCGATCGCCTGCACGACCGCCGCCCCGGCGCCGGCGGCGTCGAACGCGACGTCGATCCCGTCCCCGCCGGTGGCCTCCGCGACGGCGGCGGCGAGGTCCCCGGTCGTCGGGTCGACGACGAGTGGCGCGCCGAGGCCCGCCACGGCCGCGCGGCGGCTCGCGCTCGGCTCGGAGACGACCACGGTCTCGACGCCCCGGGCGCGCAGCGCGAACCACAGACCGATGCCGATCGGTCCCGCGCCGGCGACCAGCGCGGTCTGGCCGGGCCGGATGCCGCTGGTGTCGACGGCGTGCCAGGCCACCGCCATGGGCTCCACGAGGGCGCCCATGCGCAGGTCCACCCCCTCGGGCAGCCGGTGCAGCATGGTCGCCGGGACCGTCGTGTACTCGGCCATGCCGCCGCCGTCACTGGTCAGGCCGTGGAACCCGAAGCTGCGGCAGGTGTTGACCATGCCGACGCGGCAGGCCGCGCAGGTCCCGCAGTGGTAGACCGGCCAGACCGCGACCCGGTCGCCGACGGAGACGCCGTCCACGCCCTCGCCGAGCTCCACGACGGTGCCGGAGAACTCGTGGCCGAGGACCTGCGGGGGCATCGATCCGGTGATCGGGTGGGGCGTCGTGTAGTCCAGCCCCGAGCTCTCCGGCGTGTAGTAGACGTGCAGGTCCGAGCCGCAGATGCCGGCGTAGCCGTTGCGCAGCTTGGCCTGGCCGGGGCCGGGTGTGGGCTGCTCGACGTCCTCGACACGGACGTCCTCGCGGGCGTGGAACCGGACTGCCTTCACGGGTGCTCCTCGGTGGGTCGGGGGGAGGGGTGCCGCCGGGGCGGCCCGGCGGCACCCCCGTGCGGGTCAGGCCTGGCCGGTGGCCGCCTTCTCCTGCGCGTACCGGTCGGACGCCGCCTGGATCGCGGCACCGTTCTTCGCGTCCAGCTCGGCGTGCTTGCCGCGGGCCCAGGACTCCGCGGCGAGCAGCCGCCGCTGGGACGGCTGGAACGCGGGGATGACGTGCCGGGCGAACAGCTCGAAGCTGCGCTGGGTCGCCTGCCAGTTCGCCCAGTCGTGCTGGAGCAGGATGTAGCAGCCGAAACCGCCGTCGGACTGGTCGACCAGCCGCTGGATCTGCGCGATCGCGTCGTCCGGCGTGCCGACGACTCCCCAGCCGCTCTCGTCGAGCCACGCCAGCCGCTCGTCGAAGGTGTCGCCGGGGATGCGGACCGGCGGCAGGGCGAGGGTCTTCTGGGTGTAGTCGACGAACGCGTCGAAGCCGTAGCGGATGTCCTCCACGGCCTGCTCCCGCGTCTCGGCGATGTGCATCGGCCCCATCAGGCGCCAGCGCGACCGATCGGTGCGCCGACCGGCCGCGGCCGCCTCGGCCTCCAGCACGTTCCAGTGGTGGCCGAGGACGTCGAAGCCCTCCTTGGTGGTCGCGCCGACCGAGAGCATGCCCAGCCCGTACTTGCCGGCCAGGGTGGGCCCGGTGGGGGAGGCGGTGGCGGCGACCGCGACCTCGAAGCAGGGGTCCTGGTAGGGGGCCAGCTGGCAGCGGGCGTCGACCAGGCGGTACCGGTCGGTCGTCACCGTCACCGGCTCGTCGCTCAGCAGCAGCCGGAGCAGCACGTCGAGGTCCTCGTGGAGGGCCGGGCGCAGCTGGGCCGGCTCGAGGCCGATCATCGCCGCGTCGGTGGGCAGCGACCCCGGGCCGACGCCGAGCATGAACCGGCCGCGCAGCAGGTGGTCGACGAGGATCGCGCGGTCGGCCACCCACAGCGGGTTGTGGTACGGGATCGAGACGACGCCGGTGCCCAGCTTGATGTCGCGGGTGAGAGCGCCGACGTGGGCGATGAAGGTCAGCGGGTCGGCGATGATCTCCGTGGCGGCCGAGTGGTGCTCCCCGATCCACGCCTCGTCGAAGCCCAGGCGGTCCAGCAGCTGGATGGTCTCGACGTCGCGCTGCAGCGAGGTCGTCGCGTTCTGCGTGGGCGGGCTGTTGAACGGCGGCATGAACAGGCCGAAGCGCATCTTGTTCACAGGCGGATCTCCTCCGGGGCGGCGGTGGACCGAGGTGCGGCCGGCGCCGGCTGCAGCGGGCACGCCCGCCGGCGCCAGCGACGTGGGCTGCGACCCGGCGAGTATGGCCCAGGTCACACACACCGGCCTGGGGACCCCGGATGCGAGCAGCCGGTGTGGCGGTTGACACACGGCCCGGGCAGCGACTGGAATCGGTGGCCGCGCTGCGGACACGTGTCCGAAGTGATCCACTGCGAGAAGAGGACGTTCATGAGCTCATCCGCGACGTCGGTCCCCACCACCGGAGGAGCGGCCGTCGCGGTCGACGTCCTCGTGGTCGGGTCCGGGCCGGCCGGCGCCTCGGCGGCCCTGTTCCTGGCCACCTACGGCACGTCCACGCTGCTGGTCACGAAGTACGGCCGGCTGTCGGACACCCCGCGGGCGCACATCACCAACCAGCGCACGATGGAGACGATGCGCGACATGGGCGTCGAGGAACGCCTCATGCGCGAGGCGACGCCGTGGCAGTACATGGGCAACACGACGTTCTGCACCAGCCTGGCCGGTGAGGAGCTGGGCCGGATCCCGTCGTGGGGCACCGACACCGTCCGCCACGCCGACTACGAGCTGGCCAGCCCCTGCACGATGCTCGACGCCCCGCAGACCATCACCGAGCCGATCCTCGTCCAGGCCGCCCAGGAGCGCGGCGCGCGGATCCGCTTCGACACCGAGTACGTGTCCCACGTCCAGGACGACGACGGCGTGACCACGACGGTGCGCGACCGGCTCTCCGGTGCCGAGTACACGATCCGGTCGCGGTACCTGATCGGTGCCGACGGTGCCCGCAGCGCGGTCGCCGCCGACCTCGACCTGCCCTACGAGGGTCCCGGGGCGGTGGCCGGCGCGCTGAGCATCGTGTTCGAGGCCGACCTGTCCCACCTGGTGGCCCACCGGCCGTCGGTCCTGTACTGGATGCTGCAGCCCGGCGCGGAGAAGGAGGGCGTCGGCCTCGGCGTGCTCCGCATGATCAAGCCCTGGCACGAGTGGATGCTCATGTGGGGCTACGAGGTCGCCGGCGGCCCGCCGGACCTCAGCGACGAGGTGGTCCGGGAGCTGGCGGTCGCGCTGGTCGGCACGGACGACTTCGAGATGCGGGTGAAGTCGCGCTCGCCGTGGACGGTCAACCACCACTTCGCGACCACGATCGCCAAGGGCCGGGTGTTCTGCGCCGGTGACGCGATCCACCGGCACCCGCCGACCAACGGCCTGGGGTCGAACACCTCGATCCAGGACAGCTACAACCTGGCCTGGAAGATCGCGCACGTCGTCGCCGGCACCGCGGCGCCGTCGCTGCTCGACAGCTACGACGCCGAGCGCGCACCGGTCGCCCGGCAGATCGTGGAGCGGGCCAACCAGAGCATCGCCGACACCGGGAAGATCCTCAGTGCCCTCGACCTGGAACACACCGAGGCCGCCGCGCTCCAGCGCCAACTGGCGCTGTGGAGGTCACCCGGGCCGGAGGGCGAGAAGATCCGCACGGCGCTGCGGGAGGCGATCGCCTACAAGGCCTACGAGTTCGACGCCCACGGCGTCGAGCACAACCACCGGTACGCCTCCTCGGCGGTCGTCCCCGACGGGACGCCGATGCCGGAGTTCCGCCGCGACCCGGAGCTCTACGCACAGGCCACCACCTGGCCGGGCGCGAAGATCCCGCACACCTGGGTCACCGTCGGCGGACGGCGCACCTCGACGCTGGACCTGGTGGGACGCGGCCGGTTCGCCGTCGTCACCGGCATCGGCGGTGCCGACTGGCTGGCCGCGGCCGCCGACCTCGGTGCCGAGCTCGGGCTGACGATCACGCCGGTGTCGATCGGCCCCGGCGAGCCGGTCGAGGACCCGTACGGCACCTGGGCGGAGCTGCGGGAGATCGAGGACGGCGGGGCCCTGCTGGTGCGGCCGGACCTCTACGTCGCGGCCCGCCACCTCGCGGCGCCGTCGTCGGCCGGGGAGGCACGGGACTGGTTGTCGTCGGCGCTGAGCAGCGTCCTCGGCCGCTGAACCCGGCCGGGCGCGGGCCGGCTCGTGCGGTGCCGCAGACCCTCGTGTCCACGTCCGCGCCAGGCCCACTCGACGACCGCGCCGGCGGGACCGCAGCACGACCGAGCGCCCGGACCCTCGGGGGTCCGGGCGCTCTGCCGTGCTGCGTGCGGGTCGGTCAGCGCACCGAGGCCGCCGCGACCTCGCGCTGCTCGGCCCCGGCATCCCGCTGCCCCGGTCCGGCGTCGCTCCCGGACTCCGGCAGGTCGCCGTGGTCGTCGATCATGGTGTCCTCGTCGAAGGGGCTCTCCCCGGACAGCGCCGCCGACAGCTGCTCGCGGTCGAGCTCCTTGGTCCAGGTGGCGACCAGGACGGTGGCGACCGCGTTGCCGGCGAAGTTGGTCACCGCGCGGGCCTCGGACATGAACCGGTCGATGCCGACGATCAGGCCGACGCCGTCGAGCAGGTCGGGACGGTGCGCCGAGAGCCCACCGGCGAGGGTGGCCAGGCCGGCGCCGGTGACGCCCGCCGCACCCTTCGAGGCGATGATCATGAAGACCAGCAGGCCGAGCTGCTCGCCGACCGACAGCGGGTCGCCCAGTGCCGAGGCGATGAACAGGGAGGCCATCGTCAGGTAGATCGCGGTGCCGTCGAGGTTGAACGAGTACCCCGTCGGGACGACGATGCCGGCGACCGGCTGGCTCACACCGGCGTGCTCCATCTTGGCGATCAGGCGGGGCAGCGCCGTCTCCGACGAGGACGTCGAGACGATGAGCAGGAACTCCCGGCCGAGGTACTTCAGCAGCGAGAAGACGTTGACGTGGGCGACGAGGCGCAGGATCGTCCCGAGGACGACGAAGACGAAGATCGCGCAGGTCACGTAGAAGGCGATCATGATCACCGCCAGGCTCGTCAGCGCGTCGATGCCGGTCTCGCCGACGACCGCGGCGATCGCCCCGAAGGCGCCGATCGGGGCCAGCCACATGATCATCGCCAGGATGCGGAACACCAGCTTCTGCAGGTGCCCGACGGCGCGCAGGATCGGCTCGCCGGAGCGGCCCATGGCCTGGATCGCGAAGCCGACCAGCAGCGCGACCAGCAGCGCCTGCAGCACCGACCCCTCGGTCAGGGCCGACAGCAGCGTGGTCGGGATGAGCCCGAGCAGGAAGTCGATGGTGCCGCCGCCCCCCTCGGCCGTGCTGGCCAGCGCCGACCCCTGGCCACGCAGCTCGTCCGACAGCGCCAGACCGTCACCGGGGTGGATCAGGTTGCCGACCACCAGGCCGATCGCCAGCGCGACGGTCGACATGAAGATGAAGTAGCCCAGCGCCAGGCCGCCGATCCGGCCGACCTTGGCCGCCTGCCGGATGGCGCCGATGCCCAGCACGATCGTGCAGAAGATGACCGGCGCGATCAGCATCTTGATCAGGCCGACGAACGCGGTGCCGAGCCACTTGAGCTCGGTCGCGAAGCCGGGGAAGAGGAAGCCGACCGCGATGCCGGCCACGACCGCGCCGATGACGGCGAGGTACAGCCAGTGCGTGCGGTCCTTCCGCCGGGTGGGCGGAGGTGTGTCGTGTCCGGTGCCTGTCGCCATGGCTGCTCCTGTCGTCTGGGGGTGTGCTCGCCGGCCCGGGGGGCTGTGCCTCGGCGGAGGCGATGCCAGTCACACTCCTGTGCGTGGTGACGGCGGTCACCCATGTGTTCATTGCGTTCACGGCCGCAGCAACGAGCGGTGGTCGCGGCGTGGGCAGGCGGCACACTCGGCGCGTGCGCGTGCCCGCCTTCCTGTCGCACCGCCGGGACACGAGCCTGGCCCGGCGGCTGCTGCTGCTCCAGGCGCTGGTCGTCGCCGTCGTCGTCCTCACCGCGACGGCCGTCGCCTACCTCGACGCCCGCCAGGCCGTGCAGCAGGCCGCCGAGCAGGAGACGACGGCGATCGTGGAGAGCCTCGGCGACTCCCCGCTGGTGCTCGAGGCGGTCACCGGCCCGGACCCGACGGCGGTGCTGCAGCCCTACGTCGAGCAGGTCCGCGCCGACACCGGCACCTCGTTCATCACCGTGCTCGCGCCGGACCGCACGCGGTTCACCCACCCCGACCGCGCCCAGATCGGCCGCTCCTTCCGGGGCACGATCGCCCCGGCGCTGGCGGGGGAGACCTTCACCGAGACCTACACCGGCACGCTCGGCCCGTCCGTGCGGGCCACCTCGCCGGTGGTGGACGCCGACGGCGACGTCGTCGCGCTGGTGTCGGCCGGGATCACCGTCGCCGCGATCGGGCAGGACCTCACCAGTGCCGTCCCCGGGATCGCGGGGACGGCACTGGTGACGCTCGCCGTCGGCGCGCTGGGCAGCTGGGCGCTGAGCCGGCGGCTGCAGCGGCAGACCCACGGGCTGTCCCCGGCGCAGCTCGCGCGGATGGTCGAGTACCACCACGCGGTGTTGCACGCCGTCCGGGAGGGCCTGCTCCTGGTGGACGGCGAGCGGCGGGTGCAGCTGGTCAACGACGAGGCGCGGCGGCTGCTGGGCCTCGAGGGCGACCCCGCCGGCCGGCACGTCACCGAGCTCGGGTTGCCTCGGGAGCTGACCGCGCTGCTCACCGGGCAGCGCACGGCCGTCGACGAGGTGCACGTGACCGGCACCCGGGTGCTGGTGGTCAACCAGGCGCCGCCGCGGGCCGGCGACGCCTCGGCCGGCACCGTGGTCACCCTGCGGGACCACACCGACCTGCAGGCGCTCACCGGCGAGCTGGACAGCGTGCGGGCGTTCGCCGAGTCGTTGCGGGCCCAGGCGCACGAGGCCGCCAACCGGCTGCACACCACCGTCTCCCTCGTCGAGCTCGGCCGCACCCAGGACGCGGTCGACTTCGCCACCGCTGAGCTGGCGTCGGCGCAGCGGCTCACCGACCGCGTGGTCGGGGCGGTCGGCGAGCCGGTGCTGGCCGCGTTGGTGCTGGGCAAGGCGGCGACCGCGCACGAGCGCGGTGTGCTGCTGGAGATCGACCCGGCGACGGCGGTGGGGGAGACCGGCCTGCCCGGCGGCGACCTGGTCACGATCGTGGGCAACCTGCTGGACAACGCCATCGACGCCGCGCTGGCCGGGGACCCGCCGCGAGAGGTGCAGCTGGCTGCCGAGGTGACCGGCGGCCGGCTGGAGATCCGGGTCGAGGACACCGGGCCCGGGGTACCCGACGACGCCCTGGGGCACGTCTTCGAGCGCGGCTGGTCGACCAAGGACGCCGGCGGGGCGCCGGCGGGACTCGGCCGCGGGCTCGGGCTGGCGCTGGTCGCCCAGGCGGTGCGCCGGCACGGCGGCACGGTGACGGTGCGCCCCGGCTCCGGCGCACAGTTCGTGGTGTCGCTGCCGCTGCCCGCGCGGGTGCCCGCGGAGGCGGCGTCGTGACGGCCGCCGCCATCCGCGTGCTCGTCGTCGAGGACGAGCCGGTCGCCGCCGAGGCGCACCGCGCCTACGTGGACCGGACGCCGGGCTTCGACACCGTGGCCGTGGCCGGTACCGGGGCGACCGCCCTCGACGCGCTGGCGCGGGTGCCGGTCGACCTCGTGCTGCTGGACATGAACCTCCCGGACACGCACGGCATCGAGCTGTGCCGGCGGATCCGGGCGGCCGGCGCGCCGGTCGACGTCCTCGCGGTCACCTCGGCCCGCGAGCTGGCCACGGTGCGGGCCGCGGCGGCGCACGGCGTCGTCGGCTACCTGCTCAAGCCGTTCACCTACCCCGCGCTACGCGACCGGCTGACCGCCTACGCCGAGTACCGCGCCCGCCTGTCCGCCTCGGGCGACGCCGCCGGCCAGGACGAGGTCGACCGGGTGCTCGGCGCGGCGCGGCCCGACCGGCCGGCGCCGCTGCCCAAGGGGATGGGCCGGGAGACGCTGGACGCCGTCGTGGCCGCCGTCCGCGCCGCCGAGGGGCTCTCGGCGGCCGAGACCGGGGAGCTGATCGGCGCCTCGCGGATCACCGCGCGCCGCTACCTGGAGTACCTCGCCGACACCGGCCTGGTCGACCGGGCGCCGCGGTACGGGGGCGCCGGCCGTCCGGAACTCGAGTACCGCTGGCGGTGAGCCGGCCCGCGGCCGGCGCTTGACCTCGAGCGCACTCGAACCCCGACGCTGGCCCCCGCCCGGCGGGACCGGGCCGATGACTCCGCGGCGCCGATCCCGTCAGTAGGACGAGAGACGCTGCGGAGACACCCCCGGACGAGGGAGCGCGATGAGCACACGGACTGCACTCGCCATCGAGGCGACCGGCCTGACGAAGTCCTTCGGGGAGACGCAGGCGGTGGCCGGCGTGGACCTGGTGGTGCCGGCCGGTTCGATCTACGGCGTGCTCGGCCCCAACGGGGCCGGCAAGACGACGACGATCCGCATGCTGGCCACCCTCATCCGGCCCGACGCCGGCAGCGCCCGCGTCCTCGGCCACGACGTGACCACCGAGGCCGACGCGGTCCGCGGGCTGGTCAGCCTCACCGGCCAGCTTGCCTCCGTCGACGAGGAGCTCACCGGCCGGGAGAACCTCGTGCTGATCGGCCGGCTGCTCGGCCACCGTCGGGCCGCGGCCCGTGCCCGGGCCGACGAGCTGCTCGAGGCGTTCGGGATCGCCGAGGCGGCGACCCGGCTGGTCAAGCACTACTCCGGCGGGATGCGCCGCCGGCTCGACATCGCGGCGAGCATCGTCGTCACGCCGCAGCTGGTGTTCCTCGACGAGCCGACGACGGGCCTGGACCCGCGGTCGCGCAACCAGGTGTGGGAGATCGCCCGGGCCCTGGTGGCCGAGGGGACGACGATCCTGCTCTGCACCCAGTACCTCGAGGAGGCCGACCAGCTCGCCGACGGGATCGCGGTCATCGACCGCGGCCGGGTCATCGCCGAGGGCACCCCGGGGCAGCTCAAGGCCTCGGTCGGCAGCGGGCGGCTGCACGTGCGGCTGCTCGACCCCGGCCGGCGTGCCGAGGCCGCCGGCTTGTTCGACCGCGCCGTCGGCGCGGTGACGCCGGCGGCGGACCCGACGGTGCTGACCGCGGCCTGCGCGGACGCCGGACGCGCCGCCGTGGGCCTCGCCGAGCTCGCCCGCGCGGGCATCGGCCTCGCCGACTTCTCGCTCGACCAGCCCAGCCTGGACGAGGTGTTCCTGGCGCTCACCGGCCACCTGGCCGCGGACGAGCCCGCTCTGCAGGAGCAGCCCTCATGACCACCACCACCGACCCCGCCGCCGGTGCCGCCGACACCGCCGCCGTCCGCCGGGCCATCGCCGCCACCGCCAGGCCGCCGCGGCCGGGGCCGCTGTCGACCGCGCTGACGTTCGGCTGGCGCGGGATGCTGAAGGTCAAGCACGTGCCCGAGCAACTGCTCGACGTGACCGTCACCCCGGTGATGTTCCTGCTGATGTTCACGTACCTGTTCGGCGGCGCCATCGCCGGCTCGACCAGCGCCTACCTGGACTACACGCTCCCCGGCCTGCTGGTGATGTCGGTGCTGTTCACGACCGTCTACTCCGGCGTCTCGCTCAACACCGACCTCACCAAGGGCGTGGTCGACCGCTTCCGTTCGCTGCCGATCTGGCGGCCGGCGCCGCTGCTGGGCTCGCTGCTCGGTGACAGCGTCCGTTACGTCGTCGCCGGCACGGTGATCATCGTGGTCGGCATCGCCCTCGGCTACCGCCCTGAGGGCGGCCCGCTGGGCGCCGTGGCCGCGCTCGCGCTGGTCGTCGTCTTCTCGTTCGGGCTCTCGTGGGTGTTCTCGGTGCTCGGGCTGCTGATGCGGTCGCCGAACGCGGTCATGAACGCTGGGTTCATGGGCATCTTCCCGCTGACCTTCCTCTCCAACGTCTTCGTCGACCCGCGCACCCTGCCCGGGCCGCTGGAGGCGTTCGTCGAGGCCAACCCGATCTCGGTGCTGGCGACGGCGTCGCGGTCGTTGATGGCCGGGCAGCCCGACGGCGTCGCGATCCTCGTCTCGCTGGCCGTCGCCGCCGCGCTCGCCGCGGTCTTCCTGCCGGTCACCACCCGGCTCTACCGCAGCCGCTGACCGGGCGGTCGCCGGAGGTCCACCGATGAGTCCGTCGGCGACCGGCCGTCCACCTCGTGTGACCCGAGCTCCCGCCCTCCCCGCACGCCGCCGCCGTCCCCGTGTCGCCCACCTGGACGACGTCCGGGCCGAACGTCTCTCCCTCGCCGACCTCCTGGACACCGTGACCGATGAGGAGTGGGCGACGCCGTCGTTGTGCCCGGGGTGGACGGTGCACGACGTCGTCGCGCACCTGACCCTGGCCCCGGTGGAGCGGACGTGGCCCACGCTGGTCCGCGTGGCGCGGGCGCGCGGCGACTTCGAGCGGGTCAACGCCGACCTGGCCCGCGAGCACGCCGCCCGGTTCGGCCCGGCCGAGCTGGTGGCGCAGCTGCGCGCGACGGCGGGGCGGGACTCCCGGTTCGCGCTCAACGGGCGGCTGGACCCGCTGGTCGACGTCCTCGTCCACGGTCAGGACGTCGCCCGTCCGCTGGGCCGGCCGCGGGCGATGCCGGCCGACCGGGTGCTGCCGGCTCTGCGCCACGTGTGGTCCAGCGCCTTCTACGGCCGGGCCGACCGCCGCTTCCGCGCGCTGCGCTTCGTCGCCACGGACGCGGACTGGTCGGCCGGCGACGGGCCGCGGGAGGTGCACGGACCGACGGGGGCGTTGCTGCTGCTGGCCACCGGCCGGCCGGCCGGGCTGTCGGACGTGACCGGGGCCGGGGTCCCGGAGGCCGCCGCCCGGCTCGAGGGCGCCGCGCGGTCAGGGGGCGCCGCGCGGTCAGGGGGCGCCGCCCGCCCGTGACCGCCGGAGCCGCGGGTGGCCCCTCCGTCAGCGCGCCAGGTGCGCGCGGATCGCGGCGACCACCATGCGGTGGTCGTCGAGCTGGGGGAGTCCGGAGACGACGACCGCGCCGATGGGCCCCACCGACCGCACGAGAACGGGGAAGGCCCCGCCGTGGGCGGCGTACCGGTCGGGGTCCAGACCGAACTCGTCCTCGAACGTCGTCCCCCGTTCGATCGAGGCCTGCCGCACGTAGAGGCTGCTGTGCCCGAAGCGGTGCACCACCCGCGTCTTGCGCTCGATCCACGCGTCGTTGTCAGGCGTCGCGCCGGTCAGCGCGGCGGAGAACAGCCGGTGGCCGTTGCGGACGACGGCGACCGCGACCGGGGCGCCCTGTCCACGGGCCGTCGCCACCAGCGCGGCGCCGAGGTCCCAGGCGTCGTCGTTGGTGAAGCCGGCGAACTGCAGCTCCTGCTCCTCGGCGGCGAGCTCGGCGAGGGCGGGGAAGACGTCGACCATGGCCCCTTCCTACCGGGGACGCCGTCCGCGCGCGGCCGTGCGCCGGACGGGGTAGAGGTGGAGGCACCCGAGCCGACAGGGGTGCGCGATGACGATCACCGAGCGGGTGGACCGGTTCCAGCGGCGGCACCCCGGCGCGGGGTTCCCCATCGCCGTGCTCTACAAGTTCTTCGACGACGACGGGCACTTCCTCGCCGCGCTCATCACCTACTACGGCTTCCTCGCGCTGTTCCCGGTGCTGCTCCTGCTGGCCACCGTGCTGGGGCTGGTGCTGGCCGGTGACCCGGAGCTGCAGCAGCGGCTGCTGGACTCCGCGCTCGCCGAGTTCCCCGTCATCGGCCCGCAGCTGGGCACGCCCGAGGCGCTGGGCGGCGGCTTCACCGGGGTGGTCGTCGGCGGGCTGGTCGCGCTGTACGGCGCGCTCGGGCTCGGGCAGGCGATGCAGCACACGATGAACACCGTCTGGGCGGTGCCGCGGCACCGCCGCCCCGACCCGTTCACCTCACGCGGCCGCAGCCTGCTGCTGCTGTGCACCCTCGGGGTACTGGTGCTGGCGTCCACGGTGCTCTCGGCGCTCGGCAGCGGCGCGGCCGCGTACGGCGGCGGGTTCAGCGGGGCGGTGCACGTCCTGGTCACGGTCGCGTCGGTGCTCGTGAACGCGGGGGTGTTCGTGCTCGGCTTCCGGATCACCACCGCCCGCCGGCTCACCGTCCGGCAGGTGCTGCCCGGTGCCCTGGCCGCCGCGGTGCTGTGGCAGCTGCTCCAGTCCTTCGGCGGGGTGTACGTCGCGCGAGTGGTGGCCAACGCCAGCGCCGTCGACGCGGTGTTCGCCCTCGTCCTGGGGCTGATCGCCTTCATCTACGTGGCGGCCTTCGCCCTCGTGCTGTGTGCGGAGGTCAACGTCGTCCGGGTCGACCGCCTGCACCCGCGTGCCCTGCTCACACCCTTCATCGACCACGACGACCTCACCGAGGGCGACGAGCGGGTGTTCGCCGGGGCGGCCCACGCGCAGCGGGCGGTGCGTCACCAGCGGGTGGACGTCTCGTTCGAGGGGGAGGAGGACGGTCGCGCGTCGTCGCCAGGCGAGGTCGAGGACCCCGACGGCCAGCCTCAGGACGGCGGCCCGCCGGCCGCCGGGGGAGAGGGCACGGTCGACGCAGGCTCGGTCAACGACCCCGAGCGACGTCGGTAGGCCGCTGTTCTCTCCTCGGACCGCCGGCCGACGGCGAGCGGTTCGGTGACGGTGACGTCGTCCTCTCGACCGGACGGGCGCGCGGCCGGGCCGGAGAGCCGGCCGTCGACGGGGCGCTCCGCGGCCCGGCCACCGCTGCTGCCCAGCAGGACACCGGCGACCACGACGACCCCGCAGGCCAGCTCGACCGCGTACAGGGGCTCGCCGAACGCCAGCCAGGACGTCCCGATGCCGACCACCGGGACGAGCATCGAGAACGGTGCCACCGTGCTCGACGGGTGCCGGCTCATCAGCCACGTCCAGATCCCCGAACCCACCACGGTCGCGACCACCACCGTGAACGCCAGCCCGGCCAGCGCGAAGGCCCCCGTCGTCGTCCCCAGCGTGGTCAGCGACGTCCCGATCGCCGAGGGCCCCTCCACGAGCAGTGAAGCGGCGAGCATCGGCAGCGGCGGCACCACCGTCATCCACAGCATCAACCGGAACGGCTCGACCGTGCGCGCCTGCCGGTTGCACAGGTTGCCCAGCGCCCAGCCGAGCCCCCCGCACAACGTCAGCACGACCGGCAGCAGCGTGGCGCCCCCGCCGAGGTCCGCCCGGTGCACCGCGATGCCGCCCAGTCCCGCCACCGCCAGCCCCACGCCGGCCACCTGCCGGGCGGTCAACCGCTCGCGCAGCAGGAACCCGGCGAGCACGACGGTGAACGGCGCCGACGACTGCAGTACCAGCGAGGCCAGCCCGGTGGGCATCCCGGTGTCCATCGCCAGGTAGAGGAACAGGAACTGCAGGACGCCGAAGCCGGCGCCGTACCCCAGGACCCACCGCCACGGCACCGCGGGGCGCGGCACCAGCAGCAGCGTCGGGACGGCGATCAGCGCGAACCGCAGCACGACGAGGAAGAACGGCGGGAACTGCTCCAGCGACAGGTGGATCGCCGGGAAGTTCAGCCCCCAGATGACGGCGACGGCGAGGGCGAGCAGGCGGTCGCGCAGCGGCATGACCCCAGGGTGCCTGCCACGAACACTTCAGCACCATCGAGTAATCGGCATCCATCGTTGTAGCGTTGCTTTATGGAGCTCCGGTCGCTGGAGATGCTGCGCGCGGTGCACACCCAGGGCGGCGTCACCGCCGCCGCGGCGGTCCTGCACCTCACCCCGTCGGCCGTCTCGCAGCAGCTGGCCGCGCTGACCCGCGAGATGGGCGTCCCGCTCACCGAGCGGGTCGGGCGGGGGGTCCAGCTCACCCCAGCGGGAGCGGCCCTCGCCGACGCGGCCGGTGAGGTGGCGGTCGCCGTCGAGCGGGCGCGCGCCGCCTGCGGCGTCTTCCTCGACAGCCCGCGGGGCACGGTGCGGGTCTCGGCGTTCCAGAGCGGCGCCCGCCTCCTCCTGCCCGACCTGCTCACCCGGGTCGCGCGGGTCGGCGGCATCACGCTGGAGTGCTCCGACGAGGACGTCGCCCTCGCCGACTTCGCGGCCCTCACCGACCGCGTCGACATCGTGATCGCCCACCGGCCCGACCGCGGCCCGCAGTGGGTCGGAGGCGGGCTGCGCGTGGTGCCCCTGCTGCGCGAGCCGCTCGACGTCGCGGTCGCCGCCGACCACCCCCTCGCCGGCGGCGGCGGCGTGCGGCCCGAGGACCTGGTGGGCCAGGACTGGATCACCGTCCGCGAGGGCTTCCCCGTCGCCACCGTCCTCGACGCGGTGGCCGCGCGCTCCGGCACCGCCCCGCGCATCACCCACCGGATCAACGACTTCACCGTCGTCGAGGCGCTCGTCGCCGCCGGCCACGGGATCTCGCTGCTGCCGCGCTACAGCTGTGGCGGCCACCCCGGCGTCCGGCTGCTGCCGCTGGCCGGCGTCCGGGCCGGCCGCCGCGTGGACGCGCTGCTGCGCCGCGACCACGCCGAACGGCTCGTCGTCCGCCGGGTCCTCGACGAGCTCGTCGCCGTCGCGGCGGGCATCGGGGAGCGGGCATAGCGGTCGGCGAGCTCGCGCAGTGCACCGGCGCGGGTCGGCGAGCAGCCGTGGCGCACGGACACGTGACCGGACGGAGGCGGTTGCGCGCTGTCCGGCGACGCACCCCCGGTCGGCGGTGACGCACATCACGATCTCGGTTTGACGGGGTCCGGCGGGAGCGGGAGGCTGCCGTCGTACCGACGCCGGAGCCAGCGGCCTGCAGTC
Source organism: Geodermatophilus sabuli (assembly GCF_900215145.1). Classification (GTDB taxonomy): domain Bacteria; phylum Actinomycetota; class Actinomycetes; order Mycobacteriales; family Geodermatophilaceae; genus Geodermatophilus; species Geodermatophilus sabuli. The sequence continues at coordinate 35,036 of NZ_OBDO01000011.1, forward strand.
GCGGCCGCCTCCGACCTGGGAACCGACGGGGGGGTGACACCCCTCAGCCGAGGAGGACTCCGTGACAGAGACCCAGGCCCGACCCACCCGTGCCGGCGACAAGCTCCTCGGCAAGGTCGCCTTCGTGACCGGCGGCACCCGCGGCATCGGTGCGGCGATCTGCCGCAGCCTCGCCTCGCAGGGCGCCGACATCGCTGCCGGCTACAGCGGCAACACGCAGGCCGCGGAGCAGTTCTGCCAGGACCTGACCTCGGCCCACCCGGACACCCGCACCACGGTGCACCGCGGCGACATCGGCTCCGCCGAGGACTGCCGGCGCACCATCGGGGAGGTCATCGAGCAGCACGGCCGGCTCGACATCCTGGTCAACAACGCCGGCATCACCGCCGACCGGACGGCGCTGAAGATGACCGAGGACGACTGGCGCCGGGTCATCGACGTCAACCTGTCCGGCGCCTTCTACCTGTCCCAGGCAGCGCTCACGCACATGCTCGAACGCGGCAGCGGACGGATCGTGATGATCTCCTCGGTCATCGGCGAGACCGGCGGCATCGGCCAGGTCAACTACGCCGCGGCGAAGTCCGGCCTGTTCGGGCTGACCAAGACCCTCGCCCGCGAGGCGGCCATGCAGATGCAGCGCAAGGGCCTCACCGACGGCATCGGCGTCACCGTCAACGCCGTCACCCCCGGCTACATCGCCACCGAGATGCTCGAGACCGTGCCGGAGAAGGTCCTGGAGGGCCTCAAGGCGAAGATCCCGCTCGGCCGGCTCGGCCGCCCCGAGGAGATCGGCCGGGTCGTGCACTTCCTCGCCGCCGACGCCTCCGCCTACATCACCGGACAGGTCTGGGGCGTCAACGGCGGTCTGGACATGTAGTCACCGCGGGCCCCGTCGACGTGGGGCGAACGGACCGTCCGATCCGAACCGGGAGGGGTGCACGGGTGTTCAGCCGCATCGCCGTCGTCAATCGGGGCGAGCCCGCCATGCGGCTCATCCGTGCAGTCCGGGAGCTCGACGCCGAGCACGGGACGCACACCCGCGTCATCGCCCTGCACACCGAGGCGGAGCGGCGGGCCACGTTCGTCCGGGCCGCCGACGAGGCCGTCCTGCTCCGGGAGACCGGCGCCGGCAACCCCTACCTCGACCACGACGAGCTGGCCCGGGCGCTGCGCACCAGCGGCGCCGACGCCGCGTGGGTCGGCTGGGGCTTCGTCGCGGAGGACCCCGCCTTCGCCGAGCTGTGCGGATCGCTCGGCGTCACCTTCATCGGACCGACGCCGGAGTCGATGCGCCTGCTCGGGGCCAAGATCGAGGCCAAGGTGCTCGCCGAGGAGGCCGGCGTCCCCGTGGCCCCGTGGAGCCGCGGGCCGGTCGAGACCCTCGACGACGGCCGCCGGCACGCCGCGACCATCGGCTACCCGCTGATCGTCAAGGCCCGCAGCGGCGGCGGGGGGCGCGGGATCCGCGTGGTCCGCAGCGAGGCCGAGCTCGAGGAGGCGCTGACCCGCACGCAGGCCGAGGCGCAGCGCACCTTCGGCGACCCGGTCGTCTTCATGGAGCGGCTGGTCGAGGGCGGCCGCCACGTCGAGGTCCAGGTCATCGCCGACCAGCACGGCGCGGTGTGGGCCCCCGGCGTCCGCGACTGCTCGGTGCAGCGCCGGAACCAGAAGGTCCTGGAGGAGTCCCGCTCCCCGGCCCTGAGCCAGGAGCAGGACGCCGCCCTGCGCGGCTCGGCGATCGCGCTGGTCAAGGCGGCCGGCTACGTCGGCGCCGGCACCGTGGAGTTCCTGTACCAGCCCGACGAGCGGCTGTTCACCTTCCTGGAGGTGAACACCCGGCTGCAGGTCGAGCACCCGGTGACCGAGGAGGTCACCGGCCTGGACATCGTCAAGCTGCAGTTGCACGTCGCCGCCGGCGGCCGCCTCGAGGGCGACCCGCCCGCCGAGTCCGGGCACGCCATCGAGGCGCGGCTGAACGCCGAGGACGCCGAGGCCGGCTTCGCCCCCGCGCCCGGCCGGGTCGAGCTCATGCGGCTGCCCACCGGGCCGGGCGTGCGGGTGGACACCGGGATGAGCGTCGGCGACGTCATCCCGCCCGCCTACGACTCCATGGTCGCCAAGGTCATCGCCTGGGGCCGCGACCGCCCCGAGGCGCTGGCCCGGCTGCGGTGCGCCCTGCGGGAGACCACCGTCGTCCTGCGCGGCGGCACCACCACGAAGTCGTTCCTGCTGGACCTGCTCGACCGGCCCGAGGTGGTCGCCGGCACGGCCGACACCGGCTGGCTGGACCGCGCGGACACCGCGGTCGCGATCCCGGAGGTGACCTCGGCGTGGGTCGCCCTGGTGCAGGTGGCCATCGACGTCGCCGACGCCGAGGAGTCCGGGGAGCGGGCCGCGTTCCTCGCCTCCGCCCGCGGCGGGCGGCCGCGGGCGCCGCACGGCGTCGGCCGCCCCATGGACCTCGGTCACCGCGGTCAGGTGTACCGGTTGACCGTCGCCCGCACCGGCCCCGACCGCTACCGGGTGGGACTCGACGGCCGGTCGGTCGACGTGGAGCTCGACCGGCTCAGCGCCCTGGAGAGCCGGCTGGCCGTGGGCGACCGCCGGTACGCCATCGTCGCGGTGACCGCACCCGGCTCGCACCTGGTCGAGGTCGACGGCGTCGCCCACCGCGTGGGCCGGGACGCCGGCGGCACGGTGCGGGCCCCGGCGCCGGCCGTGGTCGTCGACGTCCGCGCCCAGCCGGGGCAGGAGGTCGAGGCGGGGCAGACGATCGTCGTCCTCGAGAGCATGAAGATGGAGACGGCGGTGCGCGCGCCGTTCGCCGGGCGCGTCCGCGAGGTGCTCGCGACGGTCAACGTCCAGGTCGACGCAGGCGCCGCGCTGCTGAGCCTGGACCGCGCGGGCGGCGAGGCCGCCGAGGCCACCGGCGAGCGGGTCGAGCTGCCGGACGGCGCCGTCGCCGGCTCCACAGCCGACGCCCGCGACCGCGCCACGGCGCTGCTGTCGGGCATGCAGGCGCTCATCACCGGCTACGACGTCGCCGCCCACCACGCCCGTCAGCTGATCGCCGACTACGGGCGCGTCCGGGGCGAGCTGCCCGTCGACGACCCCGACCTGGTGCAGCGCGAGCTCGCCGTCCTCACCACCGTCGCCGACCTCGCGGAACTCTCCCGCAACCGCCCGGCCAGCGAGGAGGAGGAGGAGGCCGACCAGCAGGTCCACAGCCCGCGCGAGTACTTCCACGCCTACCTGCACTCCCTGGACGTCGAGCGGGAGGGCCTGCCGGACAGCTTCCGGGACCGCCTGGCCCGGGCGCTGCGGCACTACGGCGTCGAGGAGCTCGAGCCGGGTCCGGCGCTGCAGGAGGCGGTGTACCGGGTCTTCCTCTCCCAGCAGCGCGTCGCCGACCAGCTGCCCGCCGTCCTGGCCCTGCTCGACCGCTGGCTCACCGCTGCCGAGCTGCCCGCCGACCCGGTGCGGTCGAAGGTGGGCGAGGTGCTCGACCGGCTCGTCGTCGCGACCCAGCTGCGGTACCCCTCGGTGGGCGACCTCGCCCGGGCCGTCCGGTACCGGCACTTCGAGGAGCCGGTCGTCCTGCAGGCCCGCCAGGAGGTGCTGGAGGAGGCCCGCCGGCTGCTGGCCGCGCTCGACGAGGCCGCGGAACGGGGCGACCCGAGTGCGGGCGTGGACCGCATGGAGGCCCTGGTCGCCAGCCCCGAGCCGCTGATCACCCTGCTGGCGCAGCGGTTCGAGCGGGAGACGACCGTCCCCGACCCGGTCCTGGAGGTGCTGACCCGGCGCTACTACCGCAGCCGAGCCCTCCAGGACCTGCGCACCACCCTGCTCGACGGCCGGTCCTGCGTCACCGCCGACTACGAGCTGGCCGGCTCCCGGCTGCACCTGGTCGCGCTCATGGTGGAGGCCGGCGGCCTGCCCGCGGCGCTGGCCTCGCTGGCGCCGGTGCTGGCCGGCGTCGCCGACCCCGCCGGGCTGGTCCTCGACCTCTACCTGTCCTGGCCCGACCGGCCCGCCGACGGCGACGAGGTGGCCGAGCGGCTGCGGGAGCAGCTGGCCGGAGTCGCGGCGCTGCGCGCCGGCCGCCGGGTGACGGTGAGCGTCTGCACCCCCGACGGCGACGTGGAGCCGATCACCTTCCGGCCGACGCCCGACCGCGATGGACTGGCCGAGGAGCGGATCGTCCGCGGCCTGCACCCGCTCACCGCGCAACGGCTCAACCTGTGGCGGTTGAAGCACTTCGACGGGGAGCGGGCGCCCTCGGCCGAGGACACCTACCTGTTCCACATCACGGGGAAGGAGAACCCGAACGACGAGCGGTTCATCGCGATGGCCGAGGTCCGCGACCTGACCCCCGTCCGGGACGACGCCGGCGAGGTCGTCGGCTTCCCGACGATCGAGCGGCAGCTGGCCTCGTGCCTGGACAGCCTGCGGCGGGCGCAGTCCCTGCGCCGGTCCCGGCGGCCCCTGCAGCACAACCGGGTCTACCTCTACGCCTGGCCGTCGATCGAGGTGCCGCTGTCCCAGGTGGCGGCCTTCGCCGGCACCGCGGCGCCGCTGACGATCGGCGCCGGGCTGGACCAGATCGTGCTGCTGGCCCGGCTGCAGGAGGAGCAGGGCCGCCCGCCCCGCGACGTGGCGCTGCGCTTCTCCGCCCGGCCGGGCACCGGGGTGCGCATGGAGGTGACCGACCGCCCGACCGAGCCCATGCGCCCGCTCGACGAGTACACCGAGAAGGTGCTGAGCTCGCGGGCCCGCGGCGCCCCCTACCCGTACGAGCTGGCCCCCTATCTGGCCGGCCCGGACGGCAGCTTCGTCGAGCACGACCTGGACGACCGCGGCCGGCTGGTGCCGGTCCAGCGGCCGCCCGGCCGGAACAAGGCCGGGCTGGTCGTCGGCGTGGTCAGCACGCCCACGCCGCGCTATCCCGAGGGCATGACGAGGGTGGCCCTGTTCGGCGACCCGACCAAGCAGCTGGGCACCGTCTCCGAGCCCGAGTGCGCCCGAGTCGTCGCCGCCCTGGACCTCGCCGAGGAGCGCGGCCTGCCGCTGGAGTGGTTCGCGCTCTCCTCCGGCGCGCGGATCTCGATGGACAGCGGCACCGAGAACATGGACTGGGTCTCCCGGGCGCTGCGCCGGATCATCGAGTTCACCCAGGCCGGCGGCGAGATCAACGTCGTCGTCACCGGCATCAACGTCGGCGCCCAGCCCTACTGGAACGCCGAGGCCACGATGCTCATGCACACCAAGGGCATCCTGGTCATGACGCCGGACAGCGCGATGGTGCTCACCGGCAAGCACTCCCTCGACTACTCCGGCGGGGTCTCGGCCGAGGACAACTTCGGTATCGGTGGCTACGACCGGGTCATGGGCCCCAACGGGCAGGCGCAGTACTGGGCCCCCAACCTCACCGCCGCCTGCCAGCTGCTCACCCAGCACTACGAGCACACCTACCGGGCGCCGGGGGAGCGCTGGCCCCGGTCCGCCCGGACCAGCGACCCGCGCGGCCGGGACGTGCGCGACTTCCCGCACACCCACCCCGACAGCGACTTCACGCGGGTCGGCGACATCTTCTCGGCGGAGACCAACCCCGACCGCAAGAAGGCCTTCGACATCCGCACGGTCATGCGCGCCGTGGCCGATGCCGACCACCCGACGCTGGAGCGCTGGGCCGGCATGGCCGACGCCGACACGTCCGTCGTCTACGACGCGCACCTCGGCGGGTACCCGGTGACCCTGCTGGGCATCGAGTCGCGCCCGATCATGCGGCGGGGCAGCCACCCGGCCGACGGGCCCGACCAGTGGACGGCGGGCACGCTGTTCCCGCGCTCGTCGAAGAAGACCGCCCGCGCGATCAACGCCACCAGCGGCAACCGTCCGCTCGTCGTGCTGGCCAACCTGTCCGGCTTCGACGGCTCCCCGGAGTCGCTGCGCAACATCCAGCTCGAGTACGGCGCCGAGATCGGCCGGGCCATCACCAACTTCGACGGCCCGATCGTCTTCTGCGTGGTCTCCCGCTACCACGGGGGCGCGTTCGTCGTCTTCTCCGGCGTCCTCAACGACAACATGGAGGTCCTCGCCGTCGAGGGCTCCTACGCGTCGGTCCTCGGCGGGGCGCCGGCCGCCGCCGTCGTCTTCACCCGGGACGTCGACCAGCGCACCGCCAAGGACCCCCGCGTGCGGGAGCTGGAGGCCGACATCGCCGCCGCCGACGGCGTCGAGGCGGCGCACCTGCGGGTCGAGCTGGCCACCGTGCGCACCGCCGTCCGCTCCGAGAAACTCGGTGAGGTCGCCGCCGAGTTCGAGGCCATCCACAACATCGAGCGCGCCCAGCAGATGGGCTCCGTGCACGCGATCATCCCCGCCGCCGAGCTCCGCCCCCGCCTCATCGACGCGGTGGAGCGGGGGATGGCGCGCGCCGGCTCCCCGCCGTCCCCGTAGCCCCCGAGAGGACCAGGCATGAACGCGTTCGTCCTGAACCGGCACGGCCGCATGGTGTTCCCGTCCAACATCGTCCCCGAGCTGGACTTCTCGACGGTGGAGACGCTGGAACAGCTCGACAGCGTCATCCAGCGGGACTTCGAGACCAAGGCCCCCAGCGGGACCGACATCCTCGACAAGGTCCGCACCGGCGGCTACGCCACGCGCTACGCCCTCATGCGCGACCTCGCGCTCAACCTGTTCTGGGCCAACCGGTTCTCCATCACCATGTACGAGAAGCGGCCCACCCGCTGGGCCGACGTCCCGCGCAACCGGCCGGACGTCTTCCTGCCGGTCGTCGAGCCGTGGGAGGAGGGGGAGACGAAGGTCGCCGCCGTCCGCGAGGCCTACGCGGCGCTGCCGGCGCAGTGGGACGCCGAGGTCGAGGACCGGGTGTTCGGCGTCCTGTTCGACGTCTTCGGCAACCGCAAGCACCACGCCACGACGCTGCCGGCCATCAAGCCCACCGTGGCGGAGTTCCTGGACAAGCCCGGCGGCCTCACCTTCCGGCTGCCCTCCTACGACCCCGACTACCCGGTCTACGACTACCGGGACATCCTCGACTGCGACGAGGAGGTGCCCGAGCTCGAGGCACTGCACCGCTGGGCCATGGTGCTGCACAACCAGTACCCGTGGGACCGCACGCAGGTGGAGCTGGCCGAGGCCGGCCAGCTGTCCGACGACGACTTCGTCGTCGTCTTCACCCCCCGCGACAAGGCGGTCCGCGACTTCCTCCGCCGGCTGGAGGACGGCGCCACGAGCCGGCCGGCGCCGCAGCCGCGGGAGTCCCGGCAGCCGGCGCGGCCCTACCGGGAGGTCGACGTGCGCCGCGACTTCCGGGTGATGCCGCGGCTGGAGGCGCTGGCCGCGGTGCACGGCGACCAGGTGTGCAGCAACGACGACCTGATCCGCAACACCGCCTACAACTGGTCGCCCATGAGCGCCGCGGAGATCAGCCAGAAGACCGGGATCGAGCAGCGCCGGTACAGCTCGGTGACCGTCGAGGAGCTGGCGCTGCAGGCCGCCGAGGCCGCCCTGGCCAAGTCCGGCCGCGGACCGGAGGAGATCGGCGCGGTGCTGGTGTGCACCTGCACCAGCTCCCGGCTGATCCCCTCGCTGGCCACCTACCTGTGCGGCCAGCTCGGCATGTACCAGGTGGCCGCCGCCTACGACCTCATCGCCGCCTGCGCCGGCATGCCGTACGGCCTGGCCGACGCCACCCGGCTGCTGCAGGAGGTCGAGCGGCCGGTGCTCATCGTCTGCGTCGAGAAGTTCTCCGACAAGATCGGCAACGTCCGCACGTCGCGGATGATCTTCGGCGACGGCGCGGCCGGGATGGTCGTCGGCCCGGCGCCCGAGGGCGCCGACCCCGACCTGCTGGTCATGAAGACCTACGCCAGCGGGCCGGCCAGCGAGGTGAACTCGATCCTGTGGCCCAACCCCGAGTTCGACAACAACATCACCGTGTTCGGGCCGCAGGTGAAGGCGCTGGCCGGCCGCTACCTGGCACAGATGATCGAGGAGCTGTCGGAGCTGCCCGACCCGGACGGCCGGGCCGGCTCGCTGATGGAGAGCGTCGACCTGATCGTGCCGCACCAGGCCAACAAGACGATGGTGATCCAGCTGGCCGAGCGCGCCGGGCTGACCGCCGACCAGCTCTACTTCAACATCGAGACGGTCGGCAACACCTCCTCGGCGAGCATCCCGCTGGCCATCCACGACGCGGTGCGCGACGGCGTCCTCACCGAGCCGGCCCGCCTCTTCGCGCCCGGGTTCGGCGCCGGCGCCGTGGCCGGCTACGCGATCATGCGGCTCGACCCAGCGGTCGTGGCCGTGCAGACGGCGGCGGCGCCCACGGCGGGGGAGCAGCCGGCCGCGTCGGCGGCCGAACCGGAGCCCGGCGAGCTGCCGAAGCCCTCGGACGACGTCGGCGTCGCCTTCGGGTGACCCGCGGCGCAACCGAGCTCGGACCGGGAGGGGGCGACCGTGGCAGGGGGCACGCCCGAGGGCGACACCGCCGACAACGAACTGCTGTTGGAGGACCACCGCGACGGCCATCCCGTGGCGCCCTACCGGGCGCTGTGGGCGGTTCTGCTCCTCGGCTGGGTGGTGAGTTACGCCGACCGCACCGTCACCGGGCCGGTCATCGCCTGGATGATCGAGACGGAGTCCGGGTTCATCGGCGACGCCAGCAACCCGGCGACCGTCGGCGGTCTGGTCGGCTCGATGTTCTTCCTCGGCTACATGCTCACCCAGTACCCGGGCGGGCGGCTGGGGGACCGGTTCGGGCACCGCGAGATGATCATCGTCTCGCTGCTGGCCGCCGCCGTGCTCACCGTCGTGTCCGGCCTGATGACCGGTCTGGTCGCCTTCGTCGCGGCCCGGGTGCTCACCGGCCTGGGTGAGGGCGTCTTCTACTCCAACGACCGCACGCTGATCATCAACCACACGCCGGTGGCCAAGCGGACCCTCGGTCTGGGCGTGGTCATCACCGGCCTGTCGATCGGCCTCACCCTGGGCATCGTCCTCACCCCCGTCCTCATCGACTGGGGTGGCGCGCTGGGCATGGGGGACGGCGCCTGGCGGGTCCCGTTCTTCGTCTTCGCCGCCGCGACGTTCGTCGTCGTCACCATCGCGTTCGTGTTCTTCCGCGCGCGGCTCGGCGGGCCGATGCGGCTGGGCGCGCCGTTCGTGCAGCTGGCCGCGTTCTCGGCGCCCACCTTCGTCGTCATCGTGGCGCTGTTCCTGCTCGCCGACACCCTCGAGTGGCCGGAGTGGCTGACCGCGACGATCGCCTCGGTCATCGCGCTGGTCTACATCGCGGTGATCGTCCGCGGCGTCCAGCGGTCCGGTCGCGGGGCGGCGCTGCTCAACCGCAACATGTGGCTGATCTACGTGGCCTACATCGCCATCCTGTGGAACCTGTGGTTCTTCAGCTTCTGGTCGGTGCAGATCGTCCGGGAGGCGGCGGAGAGCAGCCTGATCGCGGCGGCCCTGACCGCGGCGTTCAACGCCGGGGCCGGGATCCTCGGCTTCCCGGTGGGCGGCTGGCTGGCCGACCGCGCCATCCGCACCGGCCGCGGACGCAAGCCGCTGGCGCTGGTGTGCACCGGGGTCTACTCCGTCCTGGTGCTGGTCTTCGGCTGGAGCATCTCCGGTGGGCGGGAGCCGTCCCTGCTCCTGCTGGGCGTGCTGCTGTTCTCCTCCGGCGTCTTCTTCAACGCGCTGCAGCCCATCGTGCAGGGCATGACCGGCGACCTGGTGCCGGCCGGGGAGCGGGGCGCGGCCTTCGGGATGCTCAACCTGGTCTCGGAGATCGGCGCCGTGCTCAGCCCGGTGGTCAGCGGGATCCTGCGCGACGCCACCGGCAGCTGGGCCACCGGCGTCTACGTCGCCGCCGGGATCATGATCGTCTCCTTCTTCCTCTACGCGTTCGTGAGGGAGGCCCCGGCCCACCACGAGGACCCGATACCGGCCTGAGCTCCTGGAGGAACCCGTGTCACAGCCCGCCCGGCCCGGTGCGGCACCCGCCCACGCCGCCTTCCGCAGCTTCCCGTCCAACGCCTGGTACGCCGCGGCGTGGGACCACGAGGTGGGCCGCAACCTGCTGCCCAAGACCATCGCCAACCGGCCGATCGTCTTCTACCGCACCGCCGGCGGCCGCGCGGTCGCCCTGGCCGACGCCTGCTGGCACCGGCTGGCGCCGCTGTCCATGGGGAAGCTGCGCGGCGACGACGAGGTCATGTGCGGCTACCACGGCATCTGCTACGACGCCGACGGCCGTGCCACCTTCATGCCGGCGCAGGAGACGATCAACCCGAGCGCGACCGTGCACTCCTACCCGGTGGTCGAACGGCACCGCTACGTGTGGGTGTGGCCCGGTGACCCGGCGCTGGCCGACCCCGACCTCGTCCCCGACCTGCACATGAACGACCACCCCGACTGGGCCGGCGACGGCAAGACGATCCACGTCAACTGCAGCTACCAGCTGATCGTCGACAACCTCATGGACCTCACGCACGAGCAGTTCGTGCACGGGTCGAGCATCGGCCACGACGCGCTGTCGGAGTCCGACTTCGAGGTCACCCACGACGCGCACACGGTGACGGTGACCAAGTGGATGCTCGGGATCGACCCCCCGCCGTTCTGGAAGCGCAACCTGCAGGACCGCTTCCCCGACTACGAGGGCCCGGTCGACAGGTGGCAGATCATCCACTTCACCGCGCCGTCCACGGTGGCCATCGACGTCGGGGTCGCCAAGGCCGGCACCGGCGCCCCCGACGGCGACCGCAGCCAGGGGGTGACCGGCACCGTCATCAACACCATGACCCCGGAGACCGACCGCACCTGCTTCTACCTGTGGGCCTTCGCCCGCGACTGGTGCCTGGACAAGCAGGTCATCACCACCCGGCTGCGCGAGGGCGTCTCCGGCGTCTTCTTCGAGGACGAGGTGATGCTCGAGGCGCAGCAGCGCGGCATCGAGGCCAACCCCGACTACGACTTCTACAACCTCAACATCGACGCCGGCAGCATGTGGACCCGCCGCATCGTGCAACGCATGATCGACGCCGAGCGGGGGTCCGACTCCGAGCCGCCCGACGAGGCCTCCGGCGACGCCGCGGTGGCGATGGGCGCGGTCACCGGCGCGGCCAACGCCGCCGTGCACGAGGAGGGCACCGGGATGGCGGCCGAGGTCGCCGGCGGCATCGCCGGGCACCGGCAGCAGCCGACCGTGGGCCTCATGGGCCGCGGGCTGTAGGCGCCGGCGATGGCGGCCACCAGCGCCAAGAAGTGGCGCCGGGCCCGGGTGCTCGACGTCTGCGAGGTCGCCGAGCACGTCCGCCAGGTGGTGCTCGAACCCGAGCACCTGGAGGCGCCGGCCGCTCCGGGCAGCCACATCGACATCGGCGTCTACGTCAACGGCCGGGCCGACGTCCGCTCGTACTCCGTCGTCGGGATGGGCGCCTACGGCACCGAGATCGTCCTGGGCGTGCAACTGGCCCGGCAGAGCCGGGGCGGCTCGGCGTACATGCACGCGCTGCGCCGCGGCCAGGAGGTGTCGATCACCCAGCCGCTGCAGAACTTCCCGCTCAACTACGGCAAGCCCGCCTACGTGCTGGCCGCCGGCGGCATCGGGATCACCGCGCTGGTCGCGATGGGCAGGGCGCTCAAGGCCCGCGGCGCGGACTACCAGTTCGTCTACGGCGCACGTTCCCGGGGCCTGATGGCCTTCGCCGACGAGCTGGTCGCCGAGCACGGCGACCGTCTGGAGCTGCGCGTCGACGACGAGGGGACCGGCCTGGACGTCGCCGGGCTCGTGGCCGGCGTGCCCGACGGCGGCGAGCTCTACGTCTGCGGCCCGACCCCGATGCTCGACGCGATCAAGGCGGCCTGGGCCGCGGCCGGACGGCGCCCGGCGGACCTGCGGTTCGAGACCTTCGGCAGCAGCGGCCGGTTCGCCCCCGAGGCGTTCACGGTGCGCATCCCGCGGCTCGGGCTGGAGACCGTCGTCCCGCACGACGTGTCGATGCTGGAGGCGCTGGAGGCCTGCGGCGCTGACCTGATGTTCGACTGCCGCCGCGGCGAGTGCGGCCTCTGCCAGGTCAAGGTGGTCGACGTCGAGGGCGTCATCGACCACCGCGACGTCTTCCTCAGCGACGCCCAGCACCAGGCCGGCGACCGGCTGCAGTGCTGCGTCTCCCGGGTGGTCAGTGCGCGCACCGGCGGACTCGCCGGAGCCGACGGGCAGCCGGCCGTGGTCACCATCGACGTGCCCTGACCGGCGGCCCGTCCGGGCGGCTGGGCGGGTCGCCGACCGGGGCGTCAGCGGGCCAGGAAGTGCACCCCGAGCCACAGCCAGACGACCAGGACCGCCGCCCGGCCGGGTGTCGTCCGCATGGCGGCGCCGACCGCCCGGGCGACGGTCACCCCGCAACTCCCTCGCCGGGCGGCGACCTGCAGCGCGAGGGCGGTGAGCAGGAGGAGGGCGAAGCCGACGACGCTTCCCGCCGTGCCGCTCACCCCGGCCGCCGCGGAGAGCGCGGACGGGTGGCGATCCAGGCACCGGCCGCCAGCCAGCACGCCGTCGCGGCGGCCCGCGCGAGCGGGTGCGCCAGCACCGGGTCGGCGAGGTCGCTGAGCGCCGGCAGGCCGCCGTGGGCCAGCGTCGCCGTCTCCCACGCGACGGCCGCCGCCAGCCACCCCAGCCAGGGCAGGCCCCGCCGGCCGACCGGCGGCGCCGCCTCGCCGGCCCGCCGGGCCAGGGTCACCCCGGACACGACGAGGCCGGCCCCGACGACGGCCGCCAGCGCGACCGGGGAGAGCTCACCGGCGATCGCGACCGTGGAGACGCACGTGCCCGACAGCACCGCCAGGGTGAGCCGACGGGGTCCGGGGGAAGACAGCACCCGTGCATGCTGGTGCCCCCGACCACCGGAGCGCGATGGCCCTCGGCGCCACGCTGGTGGTCGTCCTCGGAGCCTGGAACATCGTCGTCGTCCCCCGGTTCCCCGCGCGGCCGGGGGCGTACGTGGCAGCGAACGGAGCCGCCACCGCTGTGCTGCTGGCGGCCGCTCGGGCCGCCGGTCTCGCCTGGGCGGACCTCGGCCTCGACCGGCGCCGGCTCGCGGCGGGGGCACGGGAGGGCGGGGTGTGCGCCGCCGTCGTCGCCTCCGGCTACGCGGTCGCGCTGGCCGTGCCCGGCGCCCGGCCGTTGCTGGCCGACGCCCGGGTGGCCGGTCTCGACGGCCGGGGGATCGCCGGTCAGGTGCTGGTCCGGGTCCCGCTCGGCACCGTGCTGTGGGAGGAGGTCGCGTTCCGGGGAGCGCTGCCGGCCGTCCTCGCCCGGCTGGTGTCCCCGCGCCGGGCGGCCGGCGCCTCCGCCGCCCTCTTCGGCATCTGGCACGTCCGGCCCACGCTCGACGCCCTCGCGGTCAACGGCCTGGCGACCAGGCCCCGGGAGCGGGTGGCGGCGGTGCTCCTGGCCTGCCTGAGCACGGCGGCCGCGGGCCTCCTGTTCGCGCAGCTCCGGCGGCACAGCGGCAGCCTGCTCGCCCCCGCGCTCCTCCACCTCGCGGCCAACTCGCTGGGGATCCTGGCCGCGGCCGCCGCCCACCGGCTCCGCTGAGCCGGCGAGGGTGCGGAGCCGACCACAGGACCGCGCTCGACCCGTGCCCCGGACTCCTCTGGCTCACCGCAGGGTCGTCCGGCGCTAGGTTGGCCTGATGGCACCGCCGGAGGAGGGCCGGGACCGCTCGGTCCGCCCCATGGAGAGCTCCATCCGCACCGGGCTGACCCGGGGCTCGACGTACGCCGGCTACCTCGACCTGGACCGGCTGCTCAGCGCCCAGCACCCGCGCAGCGAACCCGAGCACCACGACGAGTTGCTGTTCATCGTCCAGCACCAGACCAGCGAGCTGTGGTTCAAGCTGGTCCTCCACGAGCTGCGGGCCGCCCGGCGACACCTGGCCGACGACGAGCCCGCGCCGGCGCTGAAGTGCCTGGCCCGGGTCAAGAGCATCGAGCGGACGCTCACCGAGCAGTGGTCGGTGCTGGCCACCCTGACCCCGCGCGAGTACGCCCAGTTCCGCGGCGTCCTCGGCTCCGCCTCGGGATTCCAGTCCGCCCAGTACCGCGCCGTCGAGTTCATCCTGGGCAACAAGAACGCCGCCGTGCTCGCGGTCTTCGACGGCGACCCCGACGCCCGCGCCGTGCTCGACGGCCTGCTGGCGGAGCCGACCCTCTACGACGAGTTCCTGCGGATGCTGGCCCGCCGGGGCTTCGCCGTCCCGTCGGAGGTCCTGACCCGCGACGTCCGCGAGCCGTGGGAGTTCCAGCCGGGGCTGGTGCCGGTGTTCCGCGCGGTCTACGAGGACCCCGACGCGCCGTGGGACGTCTACGAGGCGTGCGAGAGCCTCGTCGACATCGAGGACAACCTGCAGTTCTGGCGCTTCCGCCACCTGCGCACGGTGCAGCGCACGATCGGCGGCAAGACCGGCACGGGCGGCTCCTCGGGCGTGGGTTTCCTGCGGCGGGCGCTGGACCTCACCTTCTTCCCCGAGCTGTACGCCGTCCGCACCGAGATCGGGACCTGACGGCTTGTCCCGGCGCAGGCTCGGGACGAGCATGGCGACGCCGTCCAGCACGAGGAGGCCGCGATGACCCAGGACCGCACGGACCGGACCGGCGACTACGGCTACGACCTGGCGCACGAGGACGCGACGGCGTCACCGGGGCCGCCGGCGCAGCCGCACCCTGGGCCGCCGCCGCCGCCGGCCGGCCCGGACGAGGACGCCGGTGACCACTCCTACGACGAGGCGCACGACTTCCGGTCGCGGTGACCGGCCGGCCCGCCGGGGGATGATCCGGGGGTGCCGCGCCTGCTCGTCGTCCACCACACCCCGTCGCCGTCCCTGCAGGCGGTGCTCGAGGCGGTGCGGGAGGGCGTCGCGCTGGTGGACGGCGTCGAGCTGACGGTGCGCCCCGCGCTGTCGGCCGGGCCCGCCGACGTGCTCGCCGCCGACGGCGTCGTGCTGGGCACCCCCGCCAACATCGGGTACATGTCCGGCGCCCTCAAGCACTTCTTCGACACCGTGTACTACCCCTGCCTGGACGCCACCGTCGGCCTGCCGTACGGGGTGTACGTGCACGGCAACGACGACACCGCCGGCGCGCTCACCAGCATCGCCCGCATCACCGGGGCGTTGCGCTGGAAGCAGGTCGCCGCACCCCTCAGCCTGACCGGCACGCCCGGACCGGCGGACCTGGAGGCCTGCCGGGAGCTCGCCGCGACGGTCGCGGTGAGCATCTAGCGAGCAGAATCCCCCGGCAGCAGCGGCCGGACGACGGGAGAACCGGGTGGACGGCGTCCTCGTGGTCGACGCGCTCGTGCCCGTCCTGGCCGTGGCGCTGCTGGCCCCGCTGGTGGTGGGGCTGCTGCCCCGCCTGCCCGTGCCGCAGGTCGTGCTCCTGCTGGCCGGCGGCATCCTGATCGGCCCGGAGGTCCTGGGCCTCAGCTCGCCGTCCGGGGTCCAGGTACTCGCCGACGTCGGCCTCGGCTTCGTGTTCCTGCTCGCCGGATACGAGGTGGACCTGCGGCTGTTCCGGGAGGACGCCGGACGCCGGGCCGTCGTCGCCTGGACCGTCTCGGTCGTCCTGGCCCTCGGCGTGGTGGCGCTGCTGGCCACGGCCGGCCTGGTCCAGGCGTTCGTGCCGGTGGCGCTGGGCCTGACCACCACCGCGCTGGGCACGCTGCTGCCCGTGCTGCGCGAGAACGGGCTGCTCTCCGGGCGGCTGGGGCGGTACCTGCTGGCTGCCGGCGGCGTGGGGGAGCTGTTCCCGGTGCTGGCGATCGCGCTGCTCCTGGGCGCCCAGAACCGGTTCACGGCGCTGGCCTCGCTGGGGGCGGTGGCGGTGCTCGCGGTGCTGCTGGCCCTGGCCCGGCGGGCGGTGCGCGACGGCGGGCGGCTGGCCACGGTGGTCCTGCTCGGGCAGCACGAGACCGCCCAGATCACGCTGCGCGCGACGATCCTGCTGCTGATCACGCTGATCGCCGTCACCGACGAGTTCCACCTCGACGCCGTCCTGGGGGCCTTCCTCGCCGGCGTCGTCCTGCGGCGGTGGGCGGCCGGGGCGTCGCCCGTGCTGGAGTCCAAGCTCGACGCCGTCGGCTACGGGTTCTTCATCCCGGTGTTCTTCGTGTACTCGGGGATGAGCCTGGACCTGCACTCGATCGCGGAGGCACCGCTGCGGGTCGCGCTGTTCCTCGCGTTGATGCTCGCCGTGCGCGGCGCGCCCGCGCTGCTGGTCTACCGCGGCGTGCTGACCTGGCGGCAGCGGAGCCAGACCGCGCTGGTGACGGCGACCGCCCTGCCCGTGCTCGTCGCGCTCGCCGAGATCGGGGTGCGCAACGGCACGATGCTGCGGGAGAACGCGGCGGCGCTGGTGGGTGCCGGTGTGCTGACCGTGCTGGTGTTCCCCGCGCTGGCCGTCGCCTTCGGCCGGCCGGCGCCGGCCCCCGCCGGGTCCTCAGCCCGGCGTCCCGGCCGACCGGCGGAGCAGGCGCCGCTCGAGGGGACCGGTGACCAGCAGCAGGAAGAGCCCGAGGTAGTTGACCGCCGGGACGAGCACCCCCAGGACGAGGGCCACGACGATGGTCGCCGTCGTGACCAGGCCCGGCACGGGCGGCGCCGGGCGCGTCCCTGACCGGCGCAGCCACCCCCGGCGCCAGATCAGCACGCTCAGCGCCGTCAGGCACGCCGAGCTGGCGGCCATCGTGCCGATGTAGACGGCGACGGCCAGCCGGTCCGCGCCGTACACGGCCACGGCCTGGGTGGCGAAGGGCAGCAGGACGATCGTGAGCAGCCAGACCAGGTTCACCGCGACGAAGGCCCGGTCGTAGGCGCCGACCTGCTCGACGAGCCGGTGGTGCACCAGCCAGAGCCGGGCGATGACGGCGAAGCTGAGCAGGAAGGCGCCGAACTGGCCGGCGTCGGCGGCCAGGACCTCGGCGAGGTCGTCCTCGGGCGCCACGTCGGCTAGGACGTCGACCAGCGGCAGGACGAGCAGCGTGATGGCGATCGCCACGACCGCGTCGATGAACGTGATGAGGCGGTCGAGCCCCCGCGCGGTCGGCACGGCGGGGGACGCGCGGGCCCGGCCGGCCTCCGCACTCACGCGGGGACCCGCTCGTCGACCGAGGACCGCGCCCGGCCGTCGTGGTTCCGCCCGGTGGTGGTGAGCACCCCGGCGACGTCCGCGGCCCGGTGGTACACGCCAGTCAGCACGTCCCGGGTCGCGACGTCGACGTCGCCGTCCTGGGAGAAGGGTCGCATCGGCCCTGCCGCCTCTCCGCCGGGAACCGTGGGACGACGATGCCGGGGTCGGCGCGCGCGGGACACCCCTGCGCGCACCGGCGCCGCAGGTCGGGACGTGGTGCGAGGGGCGCGTGCGGGTGCGTGACACCCCGACCGGCCGCTCACCGGTGGATCTCCACCAGCAGCACCCACGCGTTGGCGGTCGCCCCGCCCAGCCCGGAGACGACGGCCGCTGCCAGCCAGTACAACCCGCCCCCGGCACCGGCGAGCAGGGTCGCCCCGCAGGCGACGAGGGCGGCGGCCGGTACGAGCACGATCGCCGCGTGGACCAGCACCCGGTACGCCGGGGCGGTCGGGTCAGCGCGGCCCCCGCGCAGGGGCGGCAGCGCGCTGCCGGCCAGGAGGACACCGGTCGCGCCGTGCTCCAGGCCGAGCACGGCGACGGGTTGACCGGGGGCCAGGACCAGCACGCAGGTCACCAGGAGTGCCATGAGGAGGCCGAGGCTGCGTGCCGCCCGTCCGGGGAGGTCCGGGAACTCGAGGATGCGGGCCAGGTTGATGGAGACGGCCACGAAGATCAGGCCGGCCAGCGCGGCACAGGCGCCCACCGTGGCCACCGCGAAGTCCGACCAGGCCTCGGCGTCGTAGGCGTCCATCGTGATCGACCTCCCGGGACGGTGCGGGCTCGCTGCGCCGACCTCGGCCGGTCATCGCTCCGCGTGCGGCGCGCCGACCACCGTCGCCGGGCGCGCTGCGTGGGGCACGTCGGCGAACAGGTCGACCAGCGCGTCCCAGCGGGTCCGCCGGCCCGGGGGGAACCGGGCCTCCGACCTCCGCCGCCGCGCCGACCCCGGGAGGTACCGCCGGCGGGCCCAGTACGAGGCCGGGCGGGCCAGCCGCACGGCGGCGACCAGCGCCACCACCGGCACGAAGACGCCGACCACGCCGAGCACCGCGCGGCCTTTCAGGATCGCCACCAGCGCGCACGCGAGGTCCAGCACCACCGTGACCGCCAGCGGCAGCTCGCCCGCGTGCCGGTCGGCGTCGAACGGGTTGGCCCCCACCAGCAGCAGCCCGCCGACGACCAGCGCGATGAGGACCGCGTCGATCGAGCTGCGGCCCTCGCGCGACCAGTACACGTCCTCCAGGTGCAGCCACAGCGCGAACTCGTCGAGGGTGAGCGCCGCCCCCACCCCGAACAGGACGGCCACGACGTCGAGCCAGGCGCCGCCCGGCCGATAGGTCAGCAGCACCGTGCCGGTGCCCAGCAGCAGGAAGATGCCGTAGACCTCGTGGTGCAGGTGCACCCCGCCGATGCTGGCGTCCCGGAACGGGCCGCGGCCGGTGCGGATGGCCCGCGTGACGAACCGCGTGGCCAGGAAGGTCACCAGGAAGGCGCCCAGCATCCACGCGACGACGGTGCGCCGGCCGGCCAGCACCGGGAGGAGCTCCAGCTCGACGTCCACCCGCCACCGCCCTCTCCCGGCCCGTCCTGCGATGGTGCAGCCCGGACCGGACGGGGACCAGGGGTCCCTCCCCGCGGGGCCGCGGCCTCTGGTGTCGACGGCGGGGGAGGAGGAGCGTCCGCGCGGAACGCCAGACACGACGGAGGGAGACGCCCCGTGCGACACCCTGGACCGCCCCGCCCTCCCCGTTGCGGCCGCTGGGTGGTGCTGCTCGCCGCCGGGATCCTGATGCTGGCGGGGTGCGCTGCCGGCAACGACGCCGAGACGGCGCAGGAGACCCCCGACGTCGCTGGGGTCGACGGCACGGTCGGCCGGGTCGCCCTGGACGACGTCTTCCTCGACGCCGAGGACACCGTCGCGGCAGGTGCCGCCGTGCCGCTGCGCGGGGTGCTCACCAACGACGCCGAGGAGGCCGACCGGCTCGTCGGCGTCACCACGCCGGCCGCGCGGTCGGTCCAGCTGCTCGACGCGTCCGGACAGGTCAGTCCCGCGGGCATCGAGCTGCCGGCCGGGGGCCAGGTGGAGGCCGTCACCGACACCGTGCGGATGCAGCTGGAGGGCGTGACCGAGCCGATCGCGCCCACCGACACCGTGCGGGTCACCTTCACGTTCGAGACGGCCGGGGAGGTGGCGCTGGACGTGCCGGTCGCCCCGGGCCCCGGCCCCGTGGACTGAGCGGCACGACGGGCCGGGCGCACGCGGGCACCGGTCGGGAGGGTCGTCCGGCGGGAGGCGGGTACCGCAGCGACGTGGACGGCGACGCGGGACCCCGTGAGGGCAGCATCCGGCTCCCGGACGGCCGGGCGCTGGCCTACGCGGAGTACGGCGACCCGGACGGCCGGGTGGTGCTCGGCTGCCACGGCTCGCCGAGCTCGCGGCTGGAACGGCACGTGGCGGACCCGGCCGACTACCGCCGCTGGGGGGTGCGCTTCGTGGTCCCCGACCGGCCCGGCTTCGGCGGCTCCGACCCGCAGCCCGGCCGGCGGGTGACCGACTGGCCCGACGACGTCCGCCAGCTGCTGGACACGCTGGGGGTGGGGCAGTTCGCCGTCCTCAGCCTCTCCGGCGGCGCGGCGTACGCGCTGGCCTGCGCGGCCGCCTTCGGGGACCGGGTGCGGGCGGTCGGCGTGCTCGGCGGGGCGCCGCCGCCCGACGTCCCGTGGCCGTGGCACGACTGGGTGCCACACCAGCTGCGGTCGGCAGCGCGGCGCTCGTCGCCGGTGGCCGCACTGCTCAAGCCCCTGTTCATCCCCGCCGCGCGGCGTCCGGGGCTCATCCCGCGGTACCTGGAAGCGCGGCTGGCCCCGGCCGACCGCCGGGTGATCCGGCGCCCGGTCGTCCGGCGGCTCCTGGTCGCGACGTTCACCGAGGGCATGCGCCACGGCCCCGGCGCGGTCGCCGAGGACCGCGCGCTGCTGCTGCGTCCGTGGGGCTTCCCACTGTCGACGGTGAGCCAGCACGTGCACGTCTGGCACGGCACCCAGGATTGGGAGGTGCCGGCCGCGCTGGCCCGCGTGCTCGGCGCGATGCTGCCCCGGAGCACGGTGCACTGGGTTCCCGGCGGGGGCCACTTCTTCGTCTTCGACCACGCCGCCGAGGTGTACGCCGTGCTGCGCGGGTGACCTGGGGCGTCGTCCCGGCTGGCGGGGGCGCCGCGGCGGGTGTGCGATGGGACGGCGTTGTCGAAGCCTCCCCGGGAGTCGCCATGCCCCGCCGTGCCCCCACCCTGGTCGCCCTCGCCGCGCTGGCCGCCGGCGTGGCCACCGCCCCGCCGGCCGCCGCCGCCGGCCCGGACCCCGGCAAACAGCCGGTGGCGATCGGCACCGGCGGCGCGGTCGCCACCGTGGACCCCGACGCCACGCGGATCGGCCTCGAGGTCCTGGCTGCGGGGGGCAACGCCGCGGACGCCGCGGTCGCCGCGGCCGCCGCGCTGGGGGTCAGCGAGCCGTACTCGGCCGGCGTCGGCGGTGGCGGCTTCTTCGTGTACCACGACGCCGCGACGGGGACGGTCTCCTCCATCGACGGCCGCGAGACCGCGCCGCAGGCGATGGGCCCGGACGCGTTCCTCGACGAGGCAGGCGCCCCGCTCCCGTTCCAGGAGGCGGTGCAGAGCGGCCTGTCGGTCGGCGTGCCCGGGACGCCGCTGACGTGGGAACGCGCGCTGGCGGAGTTCGGCACCCGGTCGCTGGCCGAGGTGCTCGAGGGCCCGACCCGGCTGGCCGAGGACGGGTTCGTCGTCGACGAGACGTTCCGGCAGCAGACCGCGGAGAACGAGGAGAAGTTCCGCCGGTTCGACGCCTCCGCGCAGCTGTGGCTCCCCGGCGGCGCGCTGCCGGAGGTGGGCTCGGTCTTCCGCAACCCGGACCTCGTGCGCACCTACGAGGTCCTCGCCGCCGAGGGGGCCGGGGCCTTCGCCACCGGGCAGTTGGCCGACGACGTCGTCCGCACCGCCCAGGACCCGCCGGAGGCCCCCGGTGCTGCCGCGGTGCGGGGCGGCCTGCTCGCCGCGGCCGACCTCGCCGCCTACGACGCGCCGCTGCGCGAGCCGACGCGGATCGACTACCGCGGCCTGGAGGTCTACGGGATGGCGCCGCCGTCCAGCGGTGGCTCGACGGTCGGTGAGGCGCTCAACGTCCTCGAGCGGTTCCCGCTGGGCTCCCTGTCCGACGTCGACGCCCTGCACGTGTACCTGGAGGCGTCGGCGGTGGCCTTCGCCGACCGCAACGCCTACGTGGGCGACCCGGCGACGACCGAGGTGCCGCTGGCCGAGCTGCTGTCCGACGGCTTCGCCGCGGAGCGGGCCTGCGCCGTCGACCCGGCCCGGGCGGCCGCCCGGCCGGTGCCCGCCGGGACGCCGGACGGCGCCTACGACCCCTGCCCCGCGCCGGTGGGGGCGACGGTCGGTGGGGGCAGCGAGGGACCGTCGACCACGCACCTGACGGTCGCCGACGCCGAGGGCAACATCGCCAGCTACACGCTGACGATCGAGCAGACCGGCGGTAGCGGGATCACCGTCCCCGGCCGCGGGTTCATCCTCAACAACGAGCTGACCGACTTCACCTTCGCCGCGGCGGACCCGGCGCAGCCGGAGCCCAACCTGCCCGGCCCGGGCAAACGGCCGCGCAGCAGCATGGCGCCGACGATCGTGCTGGACGACGGTGCCCCGGTGCTCGCCCTCGGCTCCCCGGGCGGTGCCACGATCATCACCACCGTGCTGCAGACCCTGGTGGGCCGGCTCGACCGCAACGCCGACCTGGGTGAGGCGATCGCCGCACCTCGGGCCAGCTCGCGCAACGGCGCCACGACGGACGCCGAACCGGCCTTCCTCGAGGCGTACGGGGCCGACCTCACCGCTCGGGGTCACGCCTTCGCGGAGGTGGCCGAGATCGGCGCCGCGACCGGCGTCGAGTTCCTGCCCGGCGGGCTGCTGCTCGCCGCGGCCGAGCCGCAGCGACGCGGCGGCGGCAGCGCCGGCGTCGTCCGCGACGTCCTCGTCGAGGGGGGCGCCGGGTAGCGGCACCGCCGGTGACCGGCGGTGCCGCTGCCTCAGCGTCCGCCGGCGAGCACGCCGGTCGCCGTGGTGACCGACAGCGGGAGGGTGGTGGCGGTGACCACGGAGACCGGTGCCGGCGAGGGGGCGGTGAAGGGGACCTCCTGCGGGCAGACCGTGCCCTCGGCCGGCAGCACCCCGGAGACCAGGTAGCTGTCGGTGGCGCTGTCGACGCAGGAGGAGTTGCCGCCGTAGGCGGTGTGGCCGTCGCCGTCCATGGTCAGCAGCCGGGCGTTGCCGAGCTGGCCGGCCAGCGCGGACGCCCCGGAGTACGGCGTCGCCGGGTCGTGCGTGGTGCCGATGACCAGGACCGGCGGTGCCGAGGCATCGGTGGTGAACGGGCCGGCGAAGGCGTCCGCGTCGTCCGCCGGCCAGAGCGCCTGGTAGACGACTCCGTGCGCGCCGACGATGCTCCAGAAGTGGGGGTACTCGGCCCACTGCTCCGCGCTGGCCCGCAGGTAGGGATCGAGGTCGGCGGGCCAGCGCATGTCGACGGCCTGGATGGCGGAGAAGGCGTCGCTGGTGGGGTCGTCCGGCGGGAAGAGCAGGGCGGACAGGGCCCGGACGAGCGAGCCGTCGCCGTCCTCGGCGGCGGCCAGCGCCATGGCGAGCAGGCCCCAGACCTGCTTGGCGTAGAGCAGCCCGAACGTCACCGCGCGGATCTCGTCCGCGGTGACCGGGGTCGGGTCCTCGGGGAAGCCGGGGGCGGGGAGCGGGCTGGCGACCGCGGTCGCCAGGAGCGCGTCGAAGGCGGCCTGCGGATCGCTCCCGCCGAAGCCCGAGCAGGCCGCCTGGTCGGCCGCACAGGCGTCGAGGAAGCGGTCCAGGGCGTCCTCGAAACCGGCGAGCTGCACGCTCCTGAACGGCACAGGGTCGGTGGCGTACAGCTCGGGGTCGACGGCGCCGTCCAGGACGAGGGCCCGGTACCGGTCGGGGAAGAGGCTGGCGTAGGTGGCGCCGAGGAAGGTGCCGTAGGAGAAGCCCAGGTAGCTCAGCTGCTCCTCGCCGAGGGCGGCGCGCAGGAGGTCCATGTCCCGGGCGACGTTCGCCGTCGACACGTGCTCGAGGACCGCCCCGTTGTTCTCGCGGCAGGCGTCCACGTAGCGCTGGCTGACGGCGACCAGCGCGTCGACGTCGAGCTCCCAGGGGCTCTCGGCTGTGGGGAACGGCTCCGGTGGGGCGTCGCAGTCGACGGCGGGGGTGCTCTGGCCGACGCCGCGGGGGTCGAACCCGACGATGTCGAAGCGCTGGTTGAGCAGGCCGAAGAGCCCGGCGCCCAGGGCCTGGAAGTACTCCGCGGCCGGGCCGCCCGGACCGCCGAAGTTGACGAACAGCGACCCGATGCGGTTGGCCTGGTCGGTGGCCGGCACCCGCGCGACGAAGACGCCGACCTGCTCCCCGCCGGGGTCGTCGTGGTCCAGGGGGAGCGGCGCCCGGGCGCACTCGACCCCGGCCGCGGTGCCCTCGGGGGTGGTGCCGCAGGGCGCCCAGACCAGTGTGGGGACCGGCACCGGCGTGGCCTCGGGGGGCGCCTCCGGCTGGGCGTTCGCCACGGCCGGGGCGGCGCCGAGCAGCAGGGCCACCAGCCCGCCGACGACGGTGGTGCGACGAGGCGTCATGGGGACACCGACCCCTCCGTGACGGGGCGCGACCGACGCGCGCCCGCTGGCTCGGTCGCGGGCAGTCAACCGGGACCCCGGTGCCGCCGTCACGGGTCGGCGGTTGCGTCCTCGGTGGGTTCCGGAACTCCTCCCGCGCGCCCTCGCGGTGCGGGTGTGCCGGCTGACCTGCCGTGGCCGGGCATCAGGTCGTGGGACGCCAGCCCAGTGCGGGGCCCAGCCGCGTCGCGACGTCGGTGAGGATCTGCTCGTAGTCGGCGTCGGTGAAGCTGAAGGGCAGCGCGAAGACCACCTCGGTGACCTCCTGGAAGCCGGCGTGCGCGTACAGCTGCTCGGCGATCTGCTCCGACGTGCCGACCAGGTCGCGGGCGAACAGCAGCCGCGCGGGCCCCTGCGGGCTGGTCGTCCGCGGGGTGCGGGCCGCGACGTAGGCGGCGTACCGGTCGCGCTGGTCGGCCGTGGCGCTGTCGGTCGGGATCACCACCAGCCCCTGGGAGACCCGCGCCGCGTCGCCGTCGGGGTGGGCGGCCCGGAACGCCCGGACGTGCGAGCGCTGGATCCCGGCGAAGTCCGTCGACCCGGCCTCGGCCTTGACCACGCTGGACGTCAGGAAGTTCACGCCCTGCTCGCCGGCCCACTGCGCCGAGCGCAGGCTGCCGCCGCCGTACCAGAGCCGCCGGCCCAGGCCGGGGGAGTGCGGCTGCACCCGGTCCGACCACTCCTCGACGACGCCCTCCCGCCCGGCGAAGGTGCTGGCCGGCTCGCCGCGGACCAACCGCAGCAGCCGGGACACCCGCTCGTAGGAGAAGTCCTCGACGTCGGCGGTGTCCGGGTAGAGCGCTCCCTTGACGTCGTCCCAGTGCATCGGCGGGCCCACGCTCACCCCCGGGTTGAGCCGGCCGCCGGAGAGGACGTCGACCGTGGCGAGGTCCTCGGCCAGCCGCAGCGGGTTCTCCCATCCCAGCGGGATCACCGCGGTGCCGAGCTCGATGCGCCGGGTGCGCTGCGTGGCGGCGGCCAGGACCGCGACCGGCGAGGAGATGCCGTACTGCAGATGCCGGTTGCGCACCCACGCGCTGTCGAAGCCGAGCCGCTCGCCGAGCTCGATCACCCGCAGCGTCGTCTCGTGCCCCGGGCCGGGGTCGGCGCCGTCGAACGAGCCGATGGTCAGGAAGCCCAGCTTCTGCAGCGGGACCGACGGTGCGGGCATGCGGGAACTCCTCGGGACGGCGTGGCCGTGATCATCCCCGAGGGCGTCCGGGGCCGAGGCGGTGGCCGGGCCGGGACCGCCGGCCGGTGCGGGGCTACGTCGCGCCGGGGCCGTCCGGGGGCACGTTCCGCCAGAGCTCGTCGAACGCGATGCTGTCGAAGAACGCCGTGCCGTCGACGACCTTGCCGTCGCGCAGGGTCATGAACCAGGCGTAGGTGTTGCGGTAGGTGGTCCCCGCCGTGGTGGTGCCCTCGCCGTCCCACACGACGACGACGGTGTCCCCGTCGGCGTGGACGGCGCGGACGGTGACCGGCCGGAACGGTGCGTCCGGCCGGAACCGCGCTCCGAAGGGGTGCAGCACCTCGTCGCTGAACTGCTGCGCGCTCGCGTACGTCCCCGCCACCGACGACCGACCGACGATCTCCCAGGTCATCTCGTCGGCGAAGATGCCGGCCACGTACCCCTCGCCGCGTGACCACGCCGCGAAGGCGTCGGTCACGATCTCCCGGTTCGACGTCACCGTTCCGACCTCCTCGGACAGTGGTTCGCCGGTCCGGCGTCACCCCGGACGGCGGCGGCCCCTGGGTGCCGCCCGGGTCATCCTGGCGCGCGGAACCCGATCGCAGGGGCGTCGGGGCGCTGCGATGCGGGGTGGGCGGTCCTGCCGCGGTGCTCGCGCTGTGGGTCAGCGCCCGGTGAGGTGCGCCTCGACGGCGGCCTTGGTGACGCCCAGCGCGGCGAGCACCCCGGTGCTGTCCTCGGCCTCCAGCACCGCCAGCAGCACGTGCCCGCCGCCGATGGCGTCGTCGCCCCGGCGCAGCGCCTCCCGGAAGGTGAGCTCGAGGGTCCGCCGCGCGTGCGCGTCGAACGGGATCAGCTGGGGGACGTCGTCGGCGGCCGGCGGCAGCGACGCGGTGGCGGTCCGCCGGACGGCGTCGAGCGACGCCCCCGCCGCCACCACCGCGCGGGCCGCCTCGCTGTCGGCGTCGGCGACCAGGGCGAGCACCAGGTGGGTCACGCCGATCGTCGCGCTGCGGGCCTGCCGCGCCTGCTCCTGGGCGCCCACGACGACGGCCCGGGCCTCCTCGGTGAACCGGCTGAACCCCTGGCTCGGGTCCAGTGGCGCGTCGGCCGGCCTCGGCACGAAGCGCTTCTGGGCCGCCTGCTTGGACACCCCCATGCTGCCGCCGATGTCGGACCAGGAGGCGCCGGCCCGGCGGGCCTGGTCGACGAAGTGCCCGATGAGGTGGTCGGCCACCTCGCCGAGGTGCTCGCCGAGCAGGACCGCGCCGGAGAGCTGGTCCAGGGGCGTCTCGTGGGCGCGGGTGACCGCCGCGATGAGGTCGTCGAGACGGACGGTGCCGGAGGCTGGAGATTGCGTCATGTCGTCAACCGTAGGTTGACGCGCTTCGTTTCGTCAACCGTGGGTTGACGTCGACGCGGGCCGTAGGTTGTCCCGACTCCCACCCCCGACGTCTGGACGCCGGATGCCGACTGCCGCACCGCCCACCCCACCGCCTCCCGACGCGCCCGCGTGATCGGCCGGCCGCGACGGGTGCTCGTGCTCGGCGGCGCACGGTCGGGGAAGTCGACGTTCGCCGAGGGCCGGCTGCACCGCGTGCGGGACGTCGAGTACGTGGCCTGCGGGCCGGTGCCCGACGCCGCCGACCCCGAGTGGGCCGACCGGGTCGCGCGGCACCGCGCCCGTCGCCCGCCGGCCTGGCGCACCGTCGAGACCCTCGACCTGGCCGGAGTGCTCTCCCGCCCGGGCACGCCGGTGCTGGTGGACTGCCTCACCACCTGGCTGGCCGGCACCATGGACGCCTGCGGCCTGTGGTCCGGCGCGCCGGACGCCGACGCCCGGCTGGCCGCGGCCGTGGACGCGCTCGTGGGCGCCTGGGCCACCACGCCGCGCCGGGTGACCGCGGTCAGCAACGAGGTCGGCAGCGGGGTCGTGCCCGCGACGGGGGCCGGACGGCGCTTCCGCGACGAGCTCGGCGCCCTCAACGCCCGGGTCGCCGCGACCGCCGACCGGGTCTGGCTGCTGACCGCGGGGATCCCGCAGCGGCTGCGCTGACCGCCCCGGGCGGGCGCCGGCCACGCCGTCGGCGGCTCGGCGACCGGCTACCCGTCGTCGGTCGCGCGGTCGCTCACGAGGTGGACCGCCGCCTCCTCCGCCGAGGCGGCGCCACCGTCGATGCCGCGGTCCCAGGCGGTCAGCTCCGCCTCCGTGTCGGCCCCCGTGCCGTCGTCGTCCTCCGCGAGCCGGCCGGCGCGGGCGTCCCCGACCTCCTCGTCGAGCAGCTCCCCGTCGGTGTCGGAGGCGTCCCCGAGCCCGTCGCCGTCGGCGTCCCGGGGTTCGGGCACCTCACGGGCGAGGCGGCCGTCCAGGCTCTCCCCGCGCTCCTCCTCGTCGCCGGTGGTACCCCAGTCGTCCACCGCCCAGGGACGCTCGGCCGGCGACCAGCCCTCGTCGAGGGGGTCCGAGCCGCGGGCGTCGAGGCTGTCCTCCGGGTCCAGGACGCCGGAGTCGTTCTCGCCGTCGAGGTCGTCGGGGCTGCCGTACGGGAACATGCGGGCCTCCTGGCGTCGCCGGTGGACGCGGGCAGCCTGCTCCGGTCGCGGCTCCGGCACCACCCGCGGCCGCGTGATCGCGTGCGCGTGCGCGGCCGGCCCGGCGGGTCGCGGCGGACGGTGCGGCCGGGCGCCGAGGGGAGGCTGCCAGGATCGGGTGCGAGGTCGCCGGTCCGCGCCGGCGGGTCCCGACCACGACCGGAGGCAGAGCACATGGCGGTTCCGACGTCGTCCCGAGGGCGGCGGCCCGCGCGGGTCCTCGGCCTGCTGCTGCCGGGGGCGGTGCTGGCCCTCGCCGGGTGCAGCGGCGAGGAGGCGGCGGAGGGGATCCGCTCCTACGACGTGCGCGTGCAGGTCGCCGCCGACGGGTCACTGGCCGTCGAGGAGACCATCGACTACGACTTCGCCGGGGAGGAGCGGCACGGCATCGTCCGGCTGCTGCCCGACCGCGCCCCCTTCGCGCAGAACCGCGACCGCGTGTACCCCGTCACCGACCTGGCCGTCGAGAGCCCCACGGGGGCGCCGGTGGACACCGAGGTGACCGACGAGGGCGGCGCGCTGAGCATCCGGGTCGGCGACGAGGACACCGAGGTCACCGGCCGGCACACCTACGTCCTGGCCTACCGGGTGGCCGCGGTGGCCGACCGCGGCGCCGACGGCGACCGGGTCGCCTGGAACGCCGTCGGCACCGGCTGGGAGGTGCCGATCGACGACGTCGAGGTCGTCCTGTCCGGTCCGGTGGAGCCGGTCACCGCCTCGTGCGCGGTCGGCGGCGAGGGGGAGCGGACCCGCTGCGCGGCCGAGGTCGGGCCGGGCGGCGAGCTGCGCGCCACCGCGTCCGGTCTCGACGCGGGTGAGGGCGTGACGGTCGCGGCGACGTTCCCGGTCGGCACCCTCCCCGGCGCCGCGCCCCGGTACGAGGACACCTTCAGCCCGGCGCAGGCCTTCCGCGCCACCCCGGCCACCGTGGGGGTCGGGCTCGCGGCGCTGCTCGCCGTCGTCCTCCCCGTCCTCGCGCGGGCGCGGCGCGGCCGGCCGGCGCGGGACCCGGGCCCGGCGGCCCCCCAGCTGACGCCGCCGCGGGACGCCCGCCCCGGGCAGCTGGGCACCGTCCTGGACGGCCACGCGCAGCGGCACGAGGTGACGGCCACCCTGCTCGACCTCGCCGTCCGCGGCCACCTGCGGATCGAGGAGGTCGACGACGCCGACGCCGGGCGCGAGACCGGTGACCCGCCGGCGGACTGGCGGCTGGTCCGCACCCCCGGCGACGCCCGGGGCCTGCGCGGGTACGAGCGGGAACTGCTCGAGGGCCTGTTCGCCGACGGCGAGGAGACGGCGCTGTCGGACCTCCAGCCCCGGTTCGGGGCACTGGAGACGCGGGTGCGCGCGGCCCTGTACCGCGACGTCGTCGAGCTGGGCTGGTTCGTCGCCGACCCCGCGGCCGTCCGGCGGCGCTGGTACGCCCTCGGTGCGGCCGCTCTGGTCGCCGGCGTCGTCGCCACCGTCGTCCTGGCGCTCACCTCGACCTGGGCGCTCGCCGGCACCGGGCTCGTCCTCGCCGGCCTCGTCGTCCTCGGGACCGCCGGGCGGATGCCGCAGCGCACAGCGGCCGGCGAGGAGCTGCGCCGCGCGGCGGCGGCCTTCCGCGACCACCTGGCGACGGCCGGACCGCGCGAGCCGGCGGAGTCGGTGCGGGTCCCCGATCTCGCGGGGGCCGCGCGCACCGACGTGGCGGTCCGCCACCTGCCGTACGCCGTGGCGCTCGGTGTCGCCGACGAGTGGTCGCGGCGGCTGACCGCGGCCGGCCTGGACGCCACACCGGACTGGTACACGCCCTCGGCCCGCTACGGCGGGGTCCCGGTGTGGCCGGCGCTGGTGGCGTTCTCCTCCCCGAGCAACCCGGTGCTCACACCCCCGGCCACCGGCGGGAGCGGCGGGGGCGTGTCGGTGGGCGGCGGAGCCGGGGGCGGTGGCGGCGGCAGCTGGTGAGCGCGACCCGGACACGACGAAGGGCCCCGGCGCAGCGCGCCGGGGCCCTTCGTCATGCGGCGATCAGACGGGGCGGACGTTCTCCGCCTGCGGGCCCTTCTGGCCCTGCGTGACGTCGAACTCGACCTTCTGGCCCTCGTCCAGCGAGCGGTAGCCGTCGCTGGCGATGGCGGAGTAGTGGCAGAAGACGTCGGCGCCGCCGCCGTCCTGGGCGATGAACCCGAAGCCCTTCTCCGCGTTGAACCACTTCACAGTGCCCTGAGCCATGTCACATCTCGTTCCGTGCTGGAGGTGTCCGGACCGACGTGTGCCGGACCGGGATCGCCGCACCGACCGGAAGGACCGAGAGGAACGTCAGGCAGAGACTCCTGCGGACGTTCGAGAACGAGGCAGAGGCGCAACAGCGACCGCCGCCCACCATACGGCCTGCGGGCCGGTTCCGCTGCGGAGCCGGTCACACCTGCCCCGTCCGGGGGTGGCCCGACGCCGCCGGCGGTCACCAGCGCAGCGGGTCGGTGACGCGGGTGTGGGCCGTCCGGCAGGCGCGGCAGTTGCCCCACGTGACGATGGCCAGGGGGGTCGTCGGGGTGCCGCACTCGGGGCACTCCACCACCTCGCCCGACCGCGCCCGGGCGTCGGTGATCTCCCGGGACCGCTCCTCGTGGATGGTCTCGTCGCCCCGGCACGGGCACCCGAGGTGGGCTTCGGCGCAACGGCCGTGGTTCGTGGTGATGGGGTTCCCCTTCGCTCAGGGGGAACGCTACCCCGGTTGCGGCGGCCCGCCGGTCCGGATCGTCCCGGCGCGCGGGGCGGCCGGGACCGACGCGTGCCCCTGCACCCGGCGGTGTGCCAGGGAGCGCGGTCAGCCGGGCTCGGACACCAGGTGGGACCAGCTGTCGGCCAGGACGTCGATCATCCGGTCGAGCTCGTCGGCCGGGCGCCCCTCGGCCCAGTGCCGGGCCACGAAGTCCAGTTGGGCGAAGGCGAGGACGCCCCGCGCGTGCCGGGTCGCCGGGTCGAACCGGCCGGCCTGCTCCAGGCCGTCCTCGATGTCGGCGACGACCTCGTCGATCCACTGGTCGACCAGGCCCCGCAGCTCGGGATCGACCGTCGCCGCCTCATTCGCGGCGTTCGTGTACGGCCGGATGGTGTCCCACTGCGCCGCGACCCCGGTCAGCCACCCGCGCAGGGACTCCCGGGTCCCCTCGGCGACGGCGGCCACCAGCGTCTTCGCGGTGGAGCCGTGCGCCGGTGAGTTGATCCGGTCGAGGATCTCGTTGAGCTCGTCGATCAGCGCCCGCATCAGGTCGCTGCGGGACGGGAAGTAGGCGTAGAAGGTCACCCGGGTGGTGCCCGCGGCGGCCGCGATGTCGTCGACCGTCGTCGCGGCGTAGCCCTGGGTCCGGAACAGCTCGAGGGCGGTCGAGAGCAGCAGCCGGCGGGTCATCTCCTTCTGCGCGGCGCGCAGCCCCGAGGGGGCCCTGCCGCGCGGCTTCGCCCCCGTGGTCGCCCCCGCCTTCGTCCCCGCTCTCGCGCTCGGCCGGACCGCCGGTGACCTCCCCGCGGCCGGTCGTTGCGTCATGCCGCCCAATGTACGGCCGGGCCACGGTCGGTCAGTGCGCCGCGGGCACCAGCACGAGGGCCTCGCCCCGGCGCACGACGGTCCAGGCCCTGATGAGCACGGCGGTGCCCAGCGCACCGCCCACCTGCAGCGCCGTCGACTGCAGCCCGCCCGCACGGGAGGGCGGGCCGGGCGGAGGGGCGGCGGTGCGGCGTGCCGAGGACGCTGTGGCCATGGACATCACGACCGTCAACGACCGGCACCTCTACGAGGGCCGGGTCGTCCTCCAGGACGCCGACGACCCGGCCGGCCGGGTCGAGCTGCCGTCGCGGGTCGTCCGGTTCGGCCCGCCGGGCTGGCTCACCGTGGTGGACGTGCTGACCGAGGACGCCGATGTGGAGCTGTACCCGGTCAGCCGCGTGCTCTCGGTGTCGGCGCTGCACGAGCTCGGCGGAGCGGCGTTGCAGTCGAGCGCCACCCACTAGGACGTCGCGCGGCCCGGGATGCCGTCCGGCGGCCAACCGGCCTGCTCGGGAACAGGTGGTGCTCCACCTCGTGGTCGAGCCCCCCGAGCGGCGAGCGGCGGGGGGGGCCGTCACGTCAGGCCTCGTCCCGGGGCGGGTGGTCGGGGTCCACCGCCGCGTCCGGTCGCCCGTCGTAGGGCCCCGGCCACGGAGCGCCGGGCGGTGGACCGCAGCGGAGGGTCCGCGCACAGCGCGGGTCGGCCAGGTGGTGGGTGACGGCCGGTGACGGGGCGACCAGCCGCAGGACCGCCTCGCGCAGGGCCATCGCCTCGTCGGCCTCGTGGATCGGGGCCATCCCGTCCTCGTCGACGGCGCGCACCCCGGACAGGTCGAGGACCAGCTCCCGCGGACCGCCGACGACGGTGAACATCGACAGGAACATGCGCAGGCGGCCGGCCGTGTCGGCGTCGAGCCGGCCGCCGATCCCCAGCACCAGGGACTCCTGACGGAGGCTGAGCGGGCCGGGCCGGAGCGGGATCGTCCCGGGCTCGGCCGACGCTGCGGCGTCCGGGACCACGTGCAGGCCGTGCCGTGGCCGTGGAGTCATCCCGTGCCTCGTTCCCCGGGCAGTCGGACGCGCGGCTGCCGGGTCCGGGGCAGTGCCCGCTCGCGCGGGCGTCGTGCCCAGCCTACGGCGGCGAGGTCGATCCGGTGGGGCGAGCGCGCCGGTCGCCGCCCGCCCACGGGGTGCGCGGCGGCCGCGTCACCGTCGCTGTCGGGACGGGGCGGGCCGGCCGTCGGACAGCTCGCCGGCCCCGAGCGTGCCGGCGACGACGGCGTCGGCGACCGCGGTCAGCGGCCTGCCGGTCCGGCGGGCGTGGGTGCGCATGAGCCGGAAGGCCTCGTCGACGCTGGTCGCGGCGCGCGCCGACAGGACCCCCTTGGCCTGCTCGATGAGGATCCGGCTGTGCAGGGCGGCCTGCAGCTGCTCGGAGAGCACGACCTGGTCGCGGATCGCACGCTCGTGCAGCAGCCCGATGGTGGCGATGTCGGCGAGCCCCCGGGCGACGGCGAGGTGCTCGTCGCTGAGCCGCCGCTGCTCGACCGTGAACAGGTTGAGCGCGCCGATCACCTGCTGGCGCAGCCGGAGCGGAACGGCGTGCGAGACGGCGAACCCGACGCCCCGGGCGGCCTCGGCGAACCGCGGCCAGCGGCTCCCGGCCTCGGTCAGGTCGATGTTGGCGATCACCTGGCCGGTGCGGAAGCACTCCAGGCAGGGCCCCTCGTCCCTCTGCAGCTCGAACAGCTCCAGCAGCCGGGCCGACTCGGAGGTGCTGGCGACCACCTGGAGCGTGCCGCGCTGGTCGTCGAGCATGAGACCGGCGGCATCGGTGTCGACCAGTTCCACGCAGCGTTCGGTGAGCACCTGCAGCAGGTCGACGACGTCGAAGTCGTCGACCAGCGTGTCGGCCAGCTCGACGAAGACCTCCACCAGGCGCTGGTCCCCGCTCATCGACACCTCCCGCCCCCCTCTGCCCAGGACCCTGCCCGGGACCGACCGCGTTCGGAGAGTCTGCCCCGTACCGCCCGGGGTCACGCGCCGTCGTCCTGACCGAGGTGGACCCGCCCGCGCAGCACGTCCCGGGCCAGCTCGGCGATGGGCCGGTGGTCGGCGTAGGCCCGGGCCCGCAGCATGACCAGGGCGACGGCGAGGCCGACCCCGGCCTGGACGGAGACGACCCCGGTCGCCTGGTGCACCTCGGCCCGGTCCTCGACCGCCGCGGTGAGGTCCGGGGGGAGCCGGGCGCCGGCCTGCAGCGCCTGCGCGTGCAGCAGCAGCACCGTCGCCGCGTCGGCGAAGGCCAGCGCGTCGGCGAACTCCCGCGACGACAGGACGCCGGGGACGTCCCGGTGCAGGTCGAGCACGCCCAGCTGGATGCCGCCCACGCGCAGGGGGAAGGCGAAGACGGCGCGCAGCCCGGCGCGTGCCGCGCCGTCGGCGAACGCCGGCCACCGCTGGGGGGCCGTGCGGGCGAGGTCGGGCTGGAGGACGGGGCGTCCGGTCCGGGAGGCGTCGATGCACGGGCCCTCCCCGAGGGTGAACTGGAGCTCCTCTAGCTGCTGCGCGGCCGCGTCGGTGGCCGTCACCGTCCCGGCGGGGCCCGCAGGCGACATGAGCGCCATCCCCGCGCCGGTGACCGGCAGCGACCGGACGCAGGCGCGCACCAAGACCTCGGGCAGCGCCTCCCCACCGGCGGCGCCCGCGACGACGGCGGCCAGGATCCGGGTCACTCGTCTCGACGCCACGTCTCCCTCCGACCGGGTGCCTGGTCCCGAGGTCTCACGGTGCCCGGCGGGCGCGCCAGGTGCGCGCCGCCCCGTTCCGGGTGTGTCCCCGGCTCAGCCGCTGGCCACCGCCGCTCGCCGACCCGCACGGTGGCGCAGGGTCACGGTCGTCCCGCGGGCCTCGGTGAGGATGGTCGTCTCGGCCAGGGTGTCCATCATGGCCAGGCCGCGTCCCCGGTGGGTCCCGCTGGGCTCGTCGCGCCACTGGCCCGAGTCGCGCACGGTGATCGTCACCTGGTCCGGGACCACCGAGAGCACGACGTCGAAGAACGGCTCGGTCGGGTGCTGGGCGTGTTCCAGCACGTTGCTGACGGCCTCGCTGGTCGCGAGGACGAGGTCCTCGACGTCATCGGCCGGCAACCAGGTGCTCTCCAGGCAGCCGCGCAGGTCGCGCCGCACGGCGCGCAGGGACAGCGCCGTGGAGGGCACCCGCCACTCGTGGCGCAACGTCCTCCCGCGCGACGGCGGACTCGCGGCAGCCGGAGCACCACGGCGGGGCCGCACGCCGTCAGGGTCGGGCGGCTCGGCGGGAGGGTCGGTGACGGGTTCGAGCACGGCCGGCTCCTCGGGAGGTGAGGTCGCCGGGTCCGGGGCTCCCACAGAGCGGCTGATCCGCTCCCGTGGTCACCAGGGTAGCCCTGGTCCGCGCCGGCGGGTGGTCACCGCCGGCGACGGCCCGGCGAGCTGCAGCCGCCCCGCGCCGGGGAGGCTCAGTGCTTCTTGTCCTGTGTCAGCCGCTCCATCTGCGTCGTGGTGTCGGCCTTGGCCTTGCGTTCGACGCGCTTCTCCTTGAGCGACTTGCCGGACTTCTTCGACATCGAGTGTCGCGGGGACTTGTCGGCCATGGGAGCTCCCTCACCGGGAGCCTGAGCGGCTCCGTGCCCGAACCGTACGCCCCCGGGGTCGCCCCCGAGACGGTCCCGACAGCCGGCGGCTCACGTGCCGGGGCGGCCCTCCTCGACGCCGTCGAGGACGGCGGTCGGGCCGCCGTGGTTGCCCGGGGCGGAGGCGGCGGACAGGGCACGCGCGGCGACGGCGTCCGCCGTGTCCGGCGGAACGACGAGGAGGTCGAGACGGTCGCGCCCGTCGTCGCCGCCGCTGAGGTTCACCAGGTGCGGGTCGAGGCCGCGGAACCAGCCCAGCCGGACCGTGCGCCCACCGACCGTGAGCCGCCGGGGCGCGGCGTCCCAGCTCTGCGGGTTGAAGGTGACGCGGCTGACCCGGATGCCGCGGCGCTGCAGGTCCGTGAGCAGCCCGGGCAGCTCGTCGGCGAGGCTGCGGGAGCGGGGCCACCACCCGCCGTCGAGTGTCGTGTGGTCGCCGGGCCCGTCCAGCAGCGCCAGGCGCAGCGGCGCGCCGGCGGTCACGGGCGGGGCGGGTGCGGCCGGGGCCGTCCGGTCGACGCGGGTGACGCGGATGGTGGTCACGGCCGACCGGACGTCGTGGTCGCGGCGGAGGGCGTGGTCGTCCTGGTGGGCCCCATCGGGGACCGCCGATCTCCCTCCGGCAGCGGAGGGGCTGGGCGCCGAACTGGCGTTGCCGCTGACGCTACGCGCAGTCGGCCGCCGCGCCGGCCACCTCCGCCCGGGCCTCTCAGGCCCCGGTGAGCAGGGCGCGCACGGCGTCGACGGTGTCGGCCTCGGCCGGCGTCTTGTCCGGGCGGTAGCGCAGCACGCGGGCGAAGCGCAGCGCGACGCCCCCGGGGTAACGGGGGCTGCGCTGGGCGCCGTCCAGGGCGATCTCGACGACCAGCTCCGGGCGCAGCAGCACGCCCCACTCCGCCTGCTCGCGGGCCAGGCCGGGGAAGGTGGCGGTCTGCCAGTCCAGCAGTTCGTCGGTCATGCCCTTGAAGGTCTTGCCGACCATCACCGGCTCCCCGCCGTCGGGGTCGCGGGCGCCCAGGTGGATGTTGGACAACTTCCCCGACCGGCGGCCGTACCCCCACTCCGCGCCGAGCACGACGAGGTCGAGGGTGTGCACCGGCTTGACCTTCTGCCAGGCCCGGCCGCGCCGGCCCGCGGCGTAGGGCGCGTCGAGGGCCTTGACGACGACGCCCTCGTGCCCGGCCGACAACGCCGCGTCGAGCACCCCGGCGGCCTGGTCGGCGTCGGGGGAGCGGACGCCGGGCATCCGCAGCTCCGCGTGCTCGTCGCCGGCCAGGAGCTGCGCGAGCGCGTCGAGGCGGACCGCGAGCGGCTCGTCGAGCAGGTCGCGGCCGTCCAGGTGCAGCAGGTCGAAGAAGAACGGGCTGAGCAGCACGCCTGCGTCGGAGGAC
Source organism: Geodermatophilus sabuli (assembly GCF_900215145.1). Taxonomy (GTDB): domain Bacteria; phylum Actinomycetota; class Actinomycetes; order Mycobacteriales; family Geodermatophilaceae; genus Geodermatophilus; species Geodermatophilus sabuli. The sequence goes on from NZ_OBDO01000011.1 coordinate 71,402, forward strand.
CCGCCGTCGGGGAGCTGGCTGCCGAAGCGGCTCATCGTCTCCTGGAAGGCCCGCGGGCGCCCGTCGTCGTCCAGGGCGAGGGTCTCGCCGTCGAGCACGGCGGCCGAGCAGGGCAGGGCACGGACGCGCTCGACCAGCTCGGGCATGCCGTCGGTCACCTCGCGCAGGGTGCGGGTCCAGACCCGGACGTCGTCGCCGTCCCGGTGCACCTGGATGCGGGCGCCGTCCAGCTTGAACTCGACGGTGACGTCGGTGCCGAGGTCGTCCAGCGCCGCGTCCAACGAGGACCCGGGGCTGGCCAGCATGGGCCGCAGCGGGCGGCCGACCCGCAGCCGCACGGCGTCCAGGGCCGCCTGACCGCCGGCCAGCGCGGTCGCCGCGGTCTCCGGCAGGCTTCCGGAGAGCATGGCGGCCCGGCGCGCGCTCGCTGCCGGGACGCCGGCCGCCGCGGCCACCGCGTCGAGGACGACGCCCTCCAGGGCGCCCTGGCGCAGCTCGCCGGTGAGCAGGCGGACGAGGAACCGCTGCTCGTCGGCGGTGGCCGCCGACAGCAGCGCGCCGAGCAGCGTCTCGCGCCGTGCGGTGGAGCCGGTGCCGGCGGTCGTGGCGATCTCGTCGAGCGAGGCGTCCACGGCCGGGACGGTCAGCGAGGGCTCACCGGCGGGGTCGCCGGTCAGCCGCGCGAGCGTGCGCCAGCCGACGCCGAGCCGGCGCTGCAGCGGCTCGCCGGCCAGCCACGCGGTGACCGGCGGCACCTCGTCGGCTGCGGCGCGCCGCAGCAGGTCGGCGATCGCCGCGGCCTTGGCCGTGCGGGACCGGGTGGCCGCGACGGCGGCGGAGGCGGCGACGACGTCGGCGAGCAGCACGGGGGGATCGTGGCAGGGGGCGCCGGCACCGCGCGGTGCCGGCGCCCCCTGGTACCGCGATCAGGTGAGGGCGCGCCGCAGGGCGTCGATGCGGATGCCCCAGATCCGCCGGGACAGGGCCGCGTCCGGCGCGAAGGTCTCCGCCGCGTGGTAGCTGCCGGGGTGCACGTGCAGCTCGCACGGCACGCCGGCCGCCATCAGCCGCTGGGCGAAGGCGATGTCCTCGTCACGGAACAGGTCCACGGTGCCGACGTCGATGAAGGCCGGCGGCAGCCCCGAGACGTCCACGGCCCGGGCCGGCGCGGCGTACTCGTCGGCCGGCTTGCCGCCGAGGTACCAGGCCCACGCCTCGATGTTGCCGGCGCGGTCCCAGATGCCGATGTCGGTGATCTCCTGGCTGGACACGGTCTCGTTGCGGTCGTCGATCATCGGGTAGATCGGCATCATGAACCGGAGGGCGGGGCCGCCCCGGTCCCGGGCCAACAGCGCGGTGGCGATGGTCAGGCCGCCGCCCGCGCTGGCCCCGTAGACGGCGATCCGGTCGGCGTCCACCCCGAGGTCGGCGGTGTTGGCCGCCATCCAGCGCAGCCCGGCGTAGCAGTCCTCCACCGGGGCGGGGTGGGGGTGCTCGGGGGCCAGGCGGTACTCCACGGAGACGACCACGGCGCCGACCTGCTCGCACAGCATCGTCGCGGGGATGTCCTCCCCGGCCACGTCGCCGAGGACCATCCCGCCACCGTGGATGTAGTAGATGCCCGGCAGCGTGCCGGTCGCGCCGGCCGGGCGGTAGATGCGCACGGAGATGTCCGGCTCGCCCTCGGGTCCGGGGACGACCCGGTCCTCCTTGGTGACGTTCGGGTTCTCCGGTACCTCCATGGAGGCGAGGATCTGCTGCACCGTCGCGCGCCGGGCCACGATGTCGGGGATCGAGTTGAAGCCCCCGGGCAGGGCCTCCAGCAACCCGTCGAGCGGGACGCGGCACTCGGGGTCGATCAGGTCACGGCGGGACATGGGTCCTCCATCGGGTCGGGTGCTCGGGTGTGTGCGGGACCGGCGAGGGTGCGGCCGGGGACTGGGGGGCGGAGCCGGGCAGGTGCGGCGCCCGGCTGGCAGGATGACCGGGAGAGGGGGTCCGGTGACGTCGTTCGAGGTCCCGCTCACGCGGCGGGAGGCAGTCGTCCGGCGGCTGCGGCAGGAGATCACCGCCGGCCAGCTGCCGGCGGGCACCGTCCTGAAGGACGCCGAGCTCGCGGCGCGGCTGGGCGTGAGCATCACCCCGGTGCGCGAGGCCATCACGCAGCTGGCCGCCGAGGGGCTGGTCGACGTCGCACCCAACCGCACCCGGAAGGTCGCCGGGCTCACGCAGAAGTCGGCGCTCGAGCTCGTCGACGTCATGGAGCTGCTCGCCTGCGCGGGGTTCGCCGGGGGCGTGGACAACCTGACCGACGAGCACCTGGCCCGGCTGCGCACGCGCTACACGGAGTACACCGGCGCGCTCGCCCGCGGCGACGTCACCACGGCCTCGGCGGCGGGCGCGGACTTCAGCACGATCGTCGTGATGGCGAACGGCAACCGGGAGCTCCAGTCGATGCTGGACCTGGTGGTGGTGCGGGTGCTGCGCATGCTGGCCATGGAGTCCCACAGCGACTCCTGGCGGCCGTGGGTCGAGGGCTACGGCGAGGTGCTCGAGCTGCTCGAGCGCGGCGATCGCGCCGGCGCCGTGGCCCGCTACCGGCGGATCTACGTGGAGTTCCGCGCGGCGGTGGAGCGCTCCCTGTGGCCCGGGGAGGCCGGGGACGCCTGACGGCAGGCGCGCCGGGCCCGGGCCGCGGACGGCGCCGTCCGCGGCCCGGGTGTGCCGGTGGGTGGTGGTCACGCGTCGAGGAGGAAGCCCTCGTAGCCCTTGGCGGCCACCTCGTCGCACTTCTTGCGGTACTCCCCGACACCTCCGGCGTACGGCATGAAGACCCGCGGCTTGCCGGGGACGTTGGCGCCCATGTACCAGGAGTTGGCCTTGGGGTAGAGGGTGTAGGACGCGATGAGGTTGACGTGGTCGACCCACGCGTCCTGCGCCTCCTGGCTGGCCTCGATGGTGCGCAGGCCCTGGTCGCGCAGGTGGGCGATGGCGTCGCACACCCAGTCCACGTGCTGCTCGATGGACACGATCATGTTCGACAGCACCGACGGGCTGCCCGGCCCGGTGATCATGAAGAGGTTGGGGAAGCCCGCCGAGCCGATGCCCAGGTAGGTCCGCGGCCCGGCGCTCCACGTCTCCTTGAGCGAGGCCCCGCCCCGGCCGCGGATGTCGACGTTGGTGAGGGACCCGGTCATGGCGTCGAAGCCGGTGGCGTAGACGATCGCGTCGAACACGTACTCCTCGGCCGCCGTCCGGATGCCCTTCTCGGTGATCTCCACCAGGGGCTCGCGCTGCAGGTTGACCAGGTGCACGTTCGGGCGGTTGTAGGTCTCGTAGTAGTGCGTGTCCAGGCAGGGGCGCTTGGTGCCCACGGGGTACTCCGGGCACAGGTCCGCGGCCGTCTGGGGGTCCTCGACGATCTCCTTGATCTTGCGGTGGACGAACGCCTTGGCGAGGTCGTTGGCCTCCTGGGAGAGCGCCAGGTCGGTGTAGGTGGTCAGCAGGTTGACCAGGCTGCCGCTCTCCCAGGCCTCCTCGAACCGGGCCTCGCGCTCCTCCGGGGAGACCTCCAGGGCCGACTTGGTGGCCGGTGGGACCGGGACGCCGAACCCGGACTCCTTCTGCGCCTGCCGGTAGTCCCGGTAGTGCTCCCTCATCTCCGCGACCTCGTCGGGGCGCAGCTTGCGGTTGCGGGCGGGCAGGGAGTACGCCGGGGTGCGCTGGAAGACCGTCACGTCGGAGGCCTGGGCGGCGATGACCGGGATCGACTGCACGCCCGAGGAGCCGGTGCCGATGACGCCGACGCTCAGCCCGGTGAAGTCCACGCCCTCGTGCGGCCAGTGCGCGGTGTGGTAGCTGGCGCCCTTGAACGTCTCCAGGCCCGGGATCTCCGGGTGCTTGGACGCCGACAGGCACCCGGTGGCCATCACCAGGTACTGGGCGTGCACCGCGTCCCCGTGCTCGGTGCGGACCTCCCAGGTGCCGCCGTCCTCGTCGAAGTGCGCCCCGACCACCCGGGTGCGGAAGACGATGTCCCTGCGCAGGTCGAACCGGTCGGCGACGTGCTGGGCGTACCGGAGGATCTCCGGCTGGGTCGGGTAGCGCTCCTCCCACTCGAAGGTCTGCTCCAGGTCCGGGTCGAAGGAGTAGGAGTACGCCAGGCTCTCGACGTCGACCCGCGCGCCCGGGTAGCGGTTCCAGTACCACGTGCCGCCCACGTCGGTGCCGGCCTCGAACACCACCGCGGTCAGCCCCATGCCGCGCAGCTTGTGCAGCAGGTACATGCCGGAGAAGCCGGCGCCGACGATGACGGCGTCGACGGTGGACGGGACGGGCGGGGTCGCGGCCTGGGGGTCGGCTGCTGGTGCGGACATGGGTCCTCCTGGGCGGAGCCGGTGCGGGACAGGGGTGTGCGGGGACGCCGGCCGGGAGCCGGCGCCGTTCAGGGGTGGGGGAGGGGGTTCAGGCGGGCTGCGGGGCGGACCGCGCGGCGATCGCGGCGGGGACGTGGTCGATGGCGACCGCCGCGCCGGGCGGCAGGCCGGAGAGGTCGGCGGCCCGCAGCGGGAGGGCGTCCACCTGCGGTCGGGAGTCCGGGTCGGGCGCGTGGTGGTCGCAGAACCCGGTGAGGAAGGCCGTCGTCTCGTCCAGCGCCATCCGCGTCACCTCGACGTCAGTAGGGCTCGTCCCACCCGGGCTCGGAGTTCACCCGAAGGGGTGTGATCGGAACCACAAAATAGGATGCATCGGAGGTGGGGGTCAATGGTCGCCAGCCCACAAAGGCGGTGGCCGGAGTGGACACGGCAACGGCGGGCGGCCCCGGACGGGTGTCCGTCCGGGGCCGCCCGCCGCTCGGGTACCGGCCTCAGGCCTCCTGCTGCCCGATCCGCTGGTCGGCCATGTTGCCGACCTTGTCCGACTGCTGGTCGAACTTGCCGCCGGTCCTGTCGTCGGCGACCTGCTCGGCCTTGTCCAGGGCGGCGTCGCTGCCCTTCTCGCCCTTCTCGCTGTCGAGGGCCTGCTTCGCCTTGTCGCCGAGTCCTCCGACGTCCATGTGGTGCTCCTCCCTGTGGGTGCGATGCCCCGTGGCACTACCCGGCCGGGATGCCACCGACCCCTCGCGTGTCCTCCAGGAGGAAGGCGGGCAAGGGTCGGGCAGCAGTCGCTCGCCGAACTCCGCCGGATCGTCGAGGCCATCGTGGCCCGGGACCCGCGGGCGGCCGGGGCGGCGGCGTGCAGCCACGTCGCGAGCGTCGTCGCCGCTCTCGCCGAACATCCTGTCGCCTGACCCACCACCCCGCGAGGAGGAGTCCGTGTCCGCCCCCCGTCCCCCCACCCGGCGGCAGCCGGTGGCCGGTGCCCTCGTGGCCGGCCGCGTCGAGCGTGCGATGGTGCCGGCATGAGGACCGTCGTCGTCACCGACCCGTCGCGGGCGGACGCCGGCGAGGCCCGGACGCTGGGCGCCTACGGCGTCGCCACCGTCCACGAGGGCCCGTCGGAGCACCCCGGGGCCGACGTCCACCACCTGTGCCTGCAGCTGGGCGTGGACGAGACCACCGTCAGTGACCAGCCCCGCGTGGTCCGGTCCGGCGTGGTGCGGACCGCCCGCACGCTGTTCGACGGGATCGCCTGCCTGCGTGCCGAGGGGGGTCTCGCGTGACCGTCCGCATCGCCGTCCTCGGGCTGGGCGAGGCGGGGTCGGAGATCGGCCGCGACCTCGTCGCGGCCGGTGCCGACGTCCGCGGCTACGACCCGAAGGGCATCGTGGTCGACGGCGTGCAGCCCCGCGGCAGCGAGGCCGAGACGGTCGCCGACGCGGATCTGGTGCTCAGCGTGAACAGCTCGCAGGACGCCGTCCCGGCCCTGGTCAACGCGCTGCCGGCGCTGCGTCCCGGCACCGTGTGGGCCGACCTGAACACCGCGCCCCCCGGCGTGAAGGCGGCGCTGGTGGAGCAGCTGGCCGGCCGTGACGTGCCGGTCGCGGACGTGGCGCTCATGTCGCCGGTGCCCGGCAAGGGGCTCCGGGCGCCGATGCTGGTCTCCGGCGAGGGCGCGGCTCGCTACGCCGAGATCCTCGCCGGGTTCGGGATCCAGGTCGCGATCCAGCCCGGCCCGGCCGGGGAGGCGATCTCCCGCAAGCTGCTGCGCAGCGTCTTCTACAAGGGCCTGGCCGCCGCCGTGGTCGAGGCGCTCACGGCGGCCGAGGCCGCCGGCTGTGCCGACTGGCTGCGGGACGACATCAGCGGCGAGCTGGCCGGCTTCGACGAGCGGGCCATCGACCGGCTGGTCGACGGTACCCACCGGCACGCCCGGCGTCGCGCCGACGAGATGACCGCCGCCACCGACCAGCTCATCGAGCTGGGTGTGCCGGCGCGGATCTCGGCCGCCGCCCGCGACCTGCTCGTGGAGTTGCGGGACCGCCAGGACACCTGACCGACGCGCCGCCGACGAACAGACCACAGACGACCGCACGAGGGGACAGCGCATGATCATCGACTGCCACGGCCACTACACCACCGCACCGGCACCGCACACCGCCTGGCGCGAGGAGCAGACGGCGGCGTTCGGCGCGGACGAGGAGCCGCCGCCCTACCCGCAGATCTCCGACGACGAGATCCGCGAGACGATCGAGGGCAGCCAGCTGCGGCTGATGGACGAGCGCGGCATCGACCTGACCGTGTTCTCGCCGCGCGCCTCGGCGATGGGCCACCACGTCGGCGACCAGGCGATGAGCACCCGCTGGGCGCAGGTGAACAACGACCTCGTCGCCCGGGTGGTGGAGCTGTACCCGGACAGGTTCATCGGGGTCGGCCAGCTCCCACAGTCGCCCGGCGTCCCGATCGAGCACTCCGTCGCCGAACTGCGGCGCTGCGTGGAGGAGCTCGGTTTCGTGGGGTGCAACCTCAACCCCGACCCCAGCGGTGGCAACTGGACGGCGGCACCGCTGACCGACCGCAGCTGGTACCCGTTCTACGAGGCGATGGTCGAGCTGGACGTGCCGGCCATGGTGCACGTCTCCGCGGTGACCAACGAGAACTTCCACGCCACCGGGTCGCACTACCTCAACGCCGACACCACGGCGTTCATGCAGTTCGTGCAGGCGGACCTGTTCCGGGACCTCCCGGACCTCCGCTTCGTCATCCCGCACGGTGGTGGCGCGGTGCCCTACCACTGGGGCCGCTTCCGGGGGCTCGCCGACATGCTCGGCCGGCCGGCCGTCGAGGAGGCGGTGATGAGGAACGTCTTCTTCGACACCTGCGTGTACCACCAGCCGGGGATCGACCTCCTGTTCGAGGTGATCGACGTCGACAACATCCTCTTCGGCTCCGAGATGGTCGGCGCGGTCCGGGGGATCGACCCCCGGACCGGCAACTACTTCGACGACACCCGGCGCTACGTCGAGGCGCTGGACCTGACACCCGAGGACCGCGAGAAGGTGTTCGAGGGCAACGTCCGCCGGGTGTACCCGCGGCTCAACGCCGCCCTGGAGAACCGCACCCGCTGAGGGGCCGCCACGCAGATCGACGCCGGCCGACCCCCGCCCCGACGACACCGACGCCCCGCCGGGGAACCGGGCGGGGCGTCGGTGTTCTCGTCTCGGGGTGGGGCGTCAGTCCTGTTCGTCGAGGGCCGCCGCGACGCGGCGGTGGGCCTCCCAGATCTCCTCCGGCAGCCCCTGGAACGCCGACAGGTGCTCCTCGCGGTACGCCATCTCCTGCCGCCACCGCACGGTGTCGATGCTGAGGATCGTCTCGAGGTCCTCGGGGGTGATGTCGACGCCCTCGAGCTCGAGCTCGTCCTCGGTGGGCACGACCCCGACCGGGGTCTGCCTACCGGTGACCTCGCCGTCCCGGAGGCGCATGAGCCACAGCAGGGGGCGCAGGTTGTCGCGGTAGCCCGGCCACAGGAACCGGCCGTCCTCGCCCCGCTGGAACCAGTTGACGTGGGCGAAGATCGGCTGGTTCGTCGCGGCGCCGATCACCTTGAGCCAGTGCGCGGCGTACCGACCCTCGGGGTAGGACATGAACGGGCGCATCGACATGGGGTCGTAGCGCAGGACGCCCTCGGTGCCCTCCGCGGCGAAGGTGGCCTCCGCGCCCAGGGTGAGCCCGTCGTAGACGCCCTCGGCGAGGTCGGTGATGGCCCGGATCAGCGGCTCGCGGTCCCGGGTGCGCCCACCGAAGATGATCCCGTCGATCGGGACGCCCTTGGGGTTCTCGTAGTCCTCCGCGATGTTCGGCACGTTGGCCAGCGTGGTGGTGAACCGGCTGTTCGGGTGCGCCCACGGGGCGTCCTTGGCGTCCGCCGGACGCTCGGAGATCAGCTGCCCGGCCCAGTCCCGCCACCCGGTGGGGTCGGCCGGCGGCCGGGGGGTCTTGCCCTCCCACCAGACCTCGCCGGTGTCCTCGTTGTAGGCGACGTTGGTGAAGATCGTGCCGGTGCCCTCGGCGATGGCGTCGACGGCGGTCGGGTTGGTCACCTCGTTGGTGTCCTTGGCGACCCCGAACGCGCCGAACTCGGGGTTGATCCCGTAGACCCGGCCGTCCTCGGGGTCCACCCGCAGCCACGCGATGTCGTCGCCGTAGAAGGAGACGTGGTAGCGGTCCCCGAGGGCGTCGGGCGCCAGCATCATCGCCAGGTTCGTCTTGCCCGAGGCGCTCGGGAAGCCACCGCAGATGTGGTAGGTGCGACCGGTCTGCTTGTCGGTGATCCCCAGCAGCATGAACTGCTCGGCGAGGAACTCACCCGACGCCCAGCCGTCGTAGGCCGCCTGCCGCAGGCCGTGGGCGATCTTGCCCAGCAACGCGTTGCCGCCGTAGGAGGAGCCGTAGTGCAGGATCGTCCGCTCGTCGGCGACGGTGACGAAGTACCGCTGGTCGTCCTCGGTCCCGTGGCCGAGGTTCTCCAGGTCGCCGGTGACGTGCACGGCGCGGACGAAGCTGTCCTGGTCGGCGAGGTCGTTGATGTGGTCGACCCCGACGCGCGCCATGCGGATCATGTGCAGCACGACCGTGCGCGTGTCGGTGAGCTCGACGCCGGCGGCGTAGGGCTCCAGCGGCGAGCCGGGCGGGGCCATCAGGTAGGGGACGACGTACATCGTCTTGCCCGCCGACTTGCCCCGCATCCGCTCCTCGAGCAGCGGGCGCATCTCCTGCGCGGGGCGCCAGTTGTTGTAGACGCCCTTGTCGGCGGGGTTGTTCGTGGCGACGACCGTGCGCTCCTCGGAGCGGGCGGTGTCCTTGGGGTGGCTGCGCGAGTAGTAGCGTCCCTCGCCCGCGGGCAGGAGCTCGCCGGCGTCCAGCGCCTCCTGGATCAGGCGGGCGTCGTCGGAGGCGTTGACCACCTCGATCCGCTCGGCTCCGGTCAGCTCGGCGTACCGGTGCACGAACTCGCGCACGCGGGCGTTCTTCAGTCCTGCGTCGTCCAGCACGGCGTCAATGGCGGCCACGACCCACCTTCTCCCTCACCCGGAACTCCCGCCACCGCACCACCCGATCGGGCGCGGTGGGGGCCTGCTGACCGGCAAACCTAACGGAGCGCTGCCGGCGTCTCGCCGGGGGCGGCACGACGGGACCGGCGGCCGGCGAGGTACCACTCCGCGACCAGCAGGTTGGGCACCCAGGAGAGGAAGGGCACCAGCAGGTAGGCGCGGTCGAACGCGACCGCGGCGTCCACGCCGGCCACGGCGGTCTGACCGCTGATCAGCACGAGCAGCCACAGCCGGAGGGTGACCGCGGCATAGGTCAGGGCGAAGGTCCGCACCATCCAGCGTCGGTGGGTGACGACGTCCCGGCGCCGGATGGCCCGGAAGGCCGTGGCGGCGCAGCCCAGCCACAGGACCGCCAGCAGGCCGAAGCCGGCGGTCCCGACCGGGCCGGCGAGGTTGTGCGGCGCGAGGACGAGCCCGGCGACGCCGGCGACCGCGATCGCCGCGACCGTGACCCGCCCGAGGACCCGGTGCACCTGCGGAGCCCGGGCCCGCAGCCGCGTCGCGAACTGCAGCGGCGAGAGCAGCAGGGCGAGCCCGCCGGCCCCCACGTGCAGGTAGAGGGCCAGCTGGACCAGCGGGGAGCGGTCGGCGTAGGTGGCCGCCACCTCCAGGCCGTCGAGTTCGCCCAGCGGGTTGAGCAGGTACGGCAGCGGTGCGAACACGGCGATCGCGAGCGCGCTGAGCGCGATCCACCAGTAGGCGCCGCGGGTGCGCCAGGTCGACGGCCGGGGCGACGTCGCGGGTGCGGTCAGGGTCATGCGGGGGCTCCGTGCTCGCCGTGTGCCGGTCCCCGTGCGCCGCCGAGGGTCGGCGCGCCCCGGGACCCCCGCCAGGGCCCAAGGTCGCCAGGTCCCGAGGTCACCGAGGCCCGCTCCCGGCGGGTCTCGGTGACGCTGGAGGAGCTGGTGGGCCTCCGGCTCGGGCCGGCCGGCGTGCTGCCGCCGGCTCAGCGACCGAGCACCCTCTCCTCCAGCCAGTCGTTGCGGAAGGCGCCGCGGGGGTCGAGCCGCTGCACCAGGTCGACGAAGTCCGCGTGCCGCTCGTACAGCGGGGCGATCCTGGTGGCGCCGGACCGGAACACCTTCCCCCAGTGCGGGCGCGCCCCGAACGGGTCCAGCGCCGCCTCCAGGTCGGTCAGGACGTCGAGGACCCCCGCCGGATCCCGTCGCCAGGTGAAGTGCAGGGCGACGCAGTCGTGGCCGTACGCGGTGCTCAGCCACAGCCGGTCGGCCGCGACGGTGCGGATCTCGCAGGTCAGCAGCAGCGGCCGGATCCGCGCCGCGATCGCGCGGACAGCGGTGATCGCCTCGACGGCGCGGGAGGAGTGGAGCAGGTACTCCGACTGGAGCTCGTCCCCGACGCTCGGGGTGAAGCCCATCCGGAAGTGCGGCAACCGGTCCGACCACGGCCCCGGCCGGCCCAGCTGCGGCGTGCACGGCGTCGGGTCCAGGCCGACCACGGGGTTCCGGTCGACGACCGCGGGGACGGCGCCGAAGAGGTCGCCGTCCGGTGCGCCGTCCCGGTCGGTCCGGGACTTCACCCAGATCATCTCCACGTCCTCGCCCCAGAGCGTGAAGAGACTGACGCTGTAGCCGCAGCCGACGACCTCGTCGAAGTGCTCGGACAGGGCGTCCCAGGACAGTCCCTCGAACACCCGCTGTGCCACCTCGAACGCCGGCTCGACGTCGAGCGTGAGGCGGGTGACCGCGCCGAGGGCACCCAGGCCCACGACCATCCCGTCGAAGTCCGCGTCCCCGCGGGCCATCCGGACCACCTCCCCGTCGGAGGTGACCACCTCCAGCGCCGCGACGGCGGTGGCCAGGTTGCCGTTGGTCACGCCGGAGCCGTGGGTGGCCGTCGCGACGGCGCCCGCGACGGAGATGTGGGGGAGCGAGGCGGTGTTGTGCAGGGCGGCCCCGGCGTCGCGCAGGACCTCGGCCAGCTCGCCGTACCGGACGCCCCCGCCCAGGGTCACCGTGCCGCCGTCGAGGTCGACGTCGATGCCGGCGAGCGGGGACGCCGCGGCCGAGACGGCCTCCAGCGAGAGGAGCTCCGCGGAGTCGGCGATGCCGGTGAACGAGTGCCGGGAGCCCAGCACGCGGATGCGCGGGGCGGCGGCGACGATCTCCTGCACCTGCTCGAGGGTCGTCGGCCGGTGCAGCCGCCGCGCCCGGTAGGTGTGGTTGCCGGCCCAGTTGGTCCCCGCGGTCACGGCGGGACGCTACCGGGGGGCGCGGGCGGTCGGCGTCGGCCCGGCAGTGCCGTGGCGAGCACCCGGTCCACCAGCGGGGAGCGGCGCACCGTCACCGGCCGGCCGGCGCGCTCCGCGGCGTCGAGGTGGTCCAGCAGCAGTTCCACCGCGGGCGCCGACAGGCCGGTCACCGAGCCGGCGTCGATCGCCTCGACCCGGGCGGGCTCGCGGCCGTAGCGCCGCAGGAAGGACTCGACCGCGGCGGCGTCGACGTCGCCGGCCAGGCACAGCACCCGCCCGCCGGCGGTGTTGAGCAGGCGGACGACGCCGCGGGCGGTGGCGCTGTCGGGCGGCGCAGGAGGCACCGCACCAGTGTGCCGACGACGACCGCGGCCGGGACGGCCGGCGGCCCCGCACCCGGTGTCGGGTGCGGGGCCGCCGGGGACCACGGTGCGGGTCCGGTCGTCAGGCCGCGTCCGCACGGCCGTGCGGGGTGCGGTCCCCGGTCACGCCCGGTAGTTCACGTGCGGGTGGTCCATGTGGTTGGCCGTCGGGCTGCCGCGGTCGGCCATCGCCTTCCAGACGCCGGTCGGCGAGGTGAGGATCCGCTGCTGCCAGATCACGTACTCGACGCCGAGCTCGTCCCAGTGGGCCAGGTGATGGGCGACGATCGCGTCGCCGAGGGCGGCGTCGGTGCCGACCATGTAGTCCAGCGCCAGGCCGGACGGGTGGCCGTGCGGGTCGGCGGCGCTGGCGCGGGTGCCGCCGATGGTGATGCCGGCGGCGCCGGGCACGGCCGCGACGACGGCGTCGGCGGCCGCCTGCGCCCGGGGCTGCACGGCCCCCGCGCTGTTGGTGATCTCCGCGGCGGCGGTCGGGGCCGGGGCGATGGGAGGCAGCGGGGTCGCGACGGGCTCGGGTGCGACCACGGGGAGCGGTGCCACGGCGGGGGTGGCCGGGGCCACCGCCACGGCCGACTGGGCGGCGCCGGTCCAGTCGTGGGTGGTGGCGGCGCTGGCCGGGGAGCTGAGGACGCCGAGGCCGACGACGGTGGCGCCGGCTGCGACGGGTACGCCCGCGAGGGCCTTCTTGGTGCGGACGTAACGGGGTGCGCGGTGCTTTGCCATGGTGGTGTGTGATCTCCGATCACCGCCGGCGAGGTGAGCTGTCGGGTTCGGGCGATCGGTGCCCGGCCGCGGTGCGCGGCTTCACCCCGAGGCGCGCGGAACGCGCCGGGAACGGTGGGTCCCCCACCCCTGCCCTGAGGGTCTGGAGGGCAGCCGGTGGGCAGGGTTTGGCGGACCGGCGCCACGTTCACGAGCTGAACGCAGCCGAAACGCTACGTTCTGTCATGTGCAATGTCGCCGTGACGGCGGTCACGGTGACCCGCGGGCGAGGGGAGAAGTGCTGGTCGTGCAGGGCGGCCCGTACCGGCTCGGTGAGCCGACTCACGGCCGCGCAGAGGCCGGTCCGCGGCCGGCCGCGGGCGCCCGCGGACCGGACGCGTCGCGTCGCGCGCCTCGCGAAGGGGTGCCCGGCGCGCTGTCGCGGCGCTCAGCCGCCGTAGGGGCGGGTGATGACCTCCAGCAGGTGACCGTCGGGGTCGGGCCAGTAGACGCCCCGACCGCCGTCGTTGGTGTTGACCTCGCCGGGGCGGCTGCGGAACGGGTCGGCCCAGTGGTCCAGGCCGCGGGCGCGGACCCGGCCGAGGATCGCGTCGAACTCCTCCTCGGTGACCAGGAACGCGTAGTGCCGCGGGGAGACCTCCGCCTCGTCCATGAAGTCCAGCGAGACGCCGTTGGCGAGGGTCACGACGGCGAACGGGCCGAACGGCGTGGGCGGTGGGAGGCCGAGGACGTCGGCGAGGAAGCGCGCCGACTCCTCCTTGTCGGAGGCCGCGACGATGGTGTGGTTCAGCTGCACGGGCATCGGGACTCCTCGCAGGCCGTGCCGGCAGCCAAGCACGCCGGCGGTCCGGCCGGGAGGCCTGCGCGCGCCGCCGCTCAGCCGGTGGCCAGGCGCTCCAGCAGCCGGCGCAGGGTGCGCGCCTCGGCGTCCGACAGCGGGGCCAGCCCGTCGCGCTCGGCGTCGGCGACGCGGGGCGCCAGTGACCGGCACAGCGCGGACCCCCGCTCGGCGGCGTGCACGAGGACGCGGCGGCGGTCGGCGGCGTCGACGTTGCGGTAGAGGAGCGCGCGCTCCACCAGCCGGTCGACGATCCGGGTGAGCGTCGGACCGGTGACGTGCGTGAGCGCGCTCAGGTCGCTCATGGACAGCGGCCCCTGCTCGGTGAGGGTCCTGAGCACGCGCCACTGGTCCAGGGTCAGGTCGTCGGCGCCGAGGATCTCCTCGAGGCGGGACGTCAGGCCGGAGGCGGCCCGCCGCAGCAGGTCGACGTGGGACGCGGGGCTCCCCGGACCGTCTGGCCCCATGCTCGTCTCTCCTCGGCCGCGCACGCTCTTCCCTTGGCCGGGTGAGGTCAGCATAGTGGGCCTCCACTCGGGGCCCTCGATTCTCGCAGACCCCCGGGATGCTGCGTTCCTTCGCCGCACGGTTCACGCCGAAGGGGGAATCGATGCGATCGACGGCAGACGTCGCCCGCATCGGCCTGATCGTCCCCCTGCAGGGGCCGGCGGGCATCTTCGGGCCGTCGTGCGAGGCCGTGGCGGCGACGGCGCTGGCGGCGATCAACGGCACCGGGGTCCTGGGCCGCCAGGTGACCGTCGAGGTCGTCGACGGCGGGGCGCGCCCGGAGCGGGTCGGTGCCGAGGTCGGCCGGCTGATCGCCGCCGGGCGCATCGACGCGGTGACCGGCTGGCACATCTCGGCGGTGCGCCACGCGGTGGCCCCGGTGACCGCCGGGCGGATCCCCTACGTCTACACCTCGCTCTACGAGGGCGGGGAACGGCGACCGGGCGTCTTCTGCTCCGGCGAGACGCCGGCGCGCCAGATCGCGCCGGCGCTGCGGTGGCTGCGCGACGTCTGCGGGCTGCGGCGGTGGTTCGTCGTGGGGGACGACTACGTCTGGCCGCGCGCCTCCGTCGACGTCACCCGGGTGTTCGCCCGCGAGCTGGGGCTGGAGCTCACCGGGACGGCGTACGTGCCGCTGGGGACCGAGCAGTACGGCGCCGTCGTCGACCGCATCCGGGACAGCGACGCGCAGGGGGTGCTGCTCTACCTGGTGGGGCAGGACGCGGTCGGGTTCAACCGGGCCTTCGCCCGGGCCGGTCTGCAGGAGCGGCTGGTCCGCTTCAGTCCGCTGATGGAGGAGAACATGCTCCTGGCCAGCGGGGCGGAGGCCACCCGGAACCTCTTCGTCTGTGCCGCCTACTTCCGCTCGCTGGCGACGTCGTCGGCGCTGGACCTGACCCGGGCCTACGTCGACCAGCACGGCCCCGACGCGCCTCCGCTGAACAACGCCGCGGAGTCCTGCTACGAGGGGCTGATGACGCTCGCGGCGCTGGCCGAGCGGGCCGGCAGCCTGCGGGTCCCCGACGTGCTGGGGGCCGCCGACGGGCTCGGCTACGACGGCCCGCGCGGTCCGGTGTCCTTCGCCGGCAACCACCTGCAGCAGCGTGTCCACCTCGCCGTCGCCGACGGGTACGACTTCGACGTCCTCGCCACCCTCTGACCGGCGCACACGCGCCGCCGGGTGCGGAGGGCTTGACACTTCCTTTCATGTGAATATGTTCCACGTGACAGGAAGGGAGAGCCCCATGGCGACGTACCTGTTCCGGTGTCCCGACTGCTCGGTCTTCGAGGTGGTCCAGCCCATGGCCGCGCTGCGGCCCACCAGTCCGTGCCCCGCCTGCGGCGCGGACGCCGCCCGCGTGTACACCGCGCCGGCGCTCGCGACGGTGCCCACCGGGACGCATCGCGCGATCGACGCCGCCGACGCCAGCGCCGAGACCCCCCAGGTGGTGCGCTCGATCCCCAACGGCGCGCCACGCCCGCGCAGCCGCCGGTGGAGCCCCGTGACCGGGCCGGCCCCGGTCAACGCGGCCCGCCGCCCCGCGGGTCCCCACCCCTCCCTGCCCCGCTGGTGACCCATGGGCACGGTCGGACTGCTCTACGTCGGCGCCGTCCTCGTCGTCAACGGCGTCATGCTGCTGGGTCACGTGAGCCCGCGCGGCGCGGCGCCGCTGAACCTCTTCGTCGGCGCCCTGCAGGTCGTGGCACCGACCTACCTGATCGTCTTCGCCGCCGGTGACCCGGCGCGCATCGCGCTGGCCGCGGGGCTGTACTTCTTCGGCTTCACCTACCTGTGGGTCGGCATCAACGGCATCACGGGCTGGCCGAACGAGGGCCTCGGCTGGTTCTCCCTGGTGGTGGCCGTGGCGGCGGTGGGCTTCGCCGTCCACTCGTGGGTCGAGGTCGGCGACCGGGTCTTCGGCGTCATCTGGCTGCTCTGGGCGGTGCTCTGGACCGCCTTCTTCCTGCTGATGGCCCTGCACCGGGACCATCTCGCGCCCGCCATCGGCGTCCTGGCCGCCGGTGAGGGCCTGCTCACCGCCTTCGTCCCGGCCTTCCTGATCCTCGCCGGCTGGTGGGACGACTCCTGGGCCCAGGCGCTCGTCGTCGCGGCCCTCGGCCTACTCCTGCTCGGCGTCAGCGCCCCGCTGAGCCGTTCGCTGACCGCCCCCGCCCCCGTTCCGTCCGGTACCGCGCCGGGCGTCCACTGAGAGGTAGTCGCCATGCCCGATGTCGTGTTCAGCGTCGACCAGAGCAAGTCCATGCGGGACCAGGCGGTCCCCGGCCACAACCGCTGGCACCCGGACATCCCGCCGGCGGTGACCGTCCGGCCCGGGCAGAACATCCGGGTGGAGTGCAAGGAGTGGACCGACGGACAGATCGGCAACAACGACTCCGCCAACGACGTCCGCGACGTCGACCTGTCGCACGCCCACATGCTCTCCGGCCCGATCGCGGTGGAGGGCGCCGAGCCCGGTGACCTCCTGGTCGTGGACATCCTCGACCTCGGGCCGGTCCCACAGACCCAGGGACCGAACTGCGGGGAGGGCTGGGGCTACTCCGGCATCTTCGCCAAGGTCAACGGCGGCGGCTTCCTGACCGACTACTTCCCGGACGCCTACAAGGCCATCTGGGACTTCGAGGGCCAGCAGTGCAGCTCGCGCCACGTGCCCGGCGTCAAGTACACCGGCATCACGCACCCCGGGCTGTTCGGCACCGCGCCGTCGGCGGAGCTGCTCTCCCGCTGGAACGCGCGGGAGCGGGCGCTGATCGCCACCGACCCCGACCGGGTGCCGCCGCTGGGGCTGCCGCCGCTGCCGGAGAACATCCTGGCCGGCACCGCCACCGGCGACCTGCTCACCTCGATCGGCCAGGACGGCGCCCGGACCGTCCCCGCCCGCGAGAACGGCGGCAACCACGACATCAAGAACTTCACCCGCGGCAGCCGGGTCTTCTACCCGGTCTACGTCGACGGGGGCCTGCTCTCCGGGGGCGACCTGCACTTCAGCCAGGGCGACGGTGAGATCAACTTCTGCGGCGCCATCGAGATGGGTGGGTTCATCGACTTCCACGTCGACCTCATCAAGGGCGGCATGGAGACCTACGGGGTCACCACCAACCCGATCTTCATGCCGGGCCGGGTGGAGCCGCGGTACTCGGAGTTCCTGACGTTCATCGGCGTCTCGGTCGACCACCGCGACGACACCAACCACTACATGGACGCCACGCTGGCCTACCGCAACGCCTGCCTCAACGCGATCCGGTACCTCGAGAAGTGGGGCTACACCGGGGAGCAGGCGTACCTCATCCTGGGCACCTCGCCCATCGAGGGCCGCATCGGAGGCGTCGTGGACATCCCCAACGCGTGCTGCTCGCTGTTCCTGCCGACCGAGATCTTCGACGTCGACATCCGGCCCGGTGGCCGGGGGCCGCAGCGGGAGGACCGTGGCCAGGTGGCCGTCACCTCCTGACCGGGGGGTGAGCACGGAGCGGGCGGGCCGGGCGCACCCCGGCCCGCCCGCTCCACCGCGCTGCCGCGGCGGGGGAGCCGGCCGCGCCGCCGCGCGGGAGCGGTGAGCCGGGCACCCGGCCCCGACGCGGGCTCCCCGGACCGCTCGCCGTCCCTGCGGCCGGTCGCCTCCGGCGTGCTCGCGAACCTCGCGGTGGGGACGCTGTTCGCCTGGAGCCTGGTCGCGCCGGACGTGACGGCCGACGTCGGGGCGCCACCGGGCAGCGGCTCCGCGGTGTTCGCCGCCGCGCTCGTGGTCTTCACCGCCGTGCTGCTCGGCGTCGGCCGCGGGATGGCGCGCTTCGGGCCACGGTGGCTGCTCGGCGCGGCCGCCGTCCTGGCCGGGGCCGGGCTGGGGCTGACCGCCACGGCACAGCGGCCGGAGCTGCCGTGGCTGGGCGTCGGGCTGCTGTTCGGCGCCGCCAACGGCGTGGCCTACGGCGTCTCCGTCGCGCTGGCCGCCCGGGTGCCCGAACGCCGCCGCGGCGCCGCCAGCGGCCTGGTGGTCGGGGCGTACGCGGCCGGGCCGGTGCTGCTCGGGTTCGCGGCCCCGCCCGCGCTGGCGGTCGCCGGGTGGCGGACGGCGCTGGCCGTCCTGGCCGTCACCGCGACCGGACTGCTGGTCGCGGCGGCCGCCCTGGCCCCCGCGGACCGGGCAGCCGGTGCGGGTGCGGACCGCGCGCGGGAGCCGGTGGAGCGCGGGGCGCTGGTCGCCCTGTGGGTGCTGTTCGCCGGCGGTGCCGCGCCCGGCCTGGTGCTGTTCGCCACCGCCGCCCCGCTGGCGGCCGCGCGGGGCCTGGACGCCGAGGCCGCCGGAGCGGCGGTCTCGCTGCTGGCCGCCGGCAACCTGGCCGGCCGCCTCGCGGCCGGGTGGTGGTCCGACGCCGTCGGGCGGCTGCCCGCGCTGGTCACCGCCCTGGCCGTCACCACGACGGCCCTGGGAGCACTCGCCGTGTCCTCGGGAGCGGCCGCCGTGCTGCCGGCCTTCGCCGCGGTCGGCCTCGCGTACGGCGCCGTCTCCGCGCTGGTGCCCGCGGCGACGGCGGACCGGGTCGGCGCCCGCGCGTTCGCCACGGTGTACGGCCGGGTGTTCACCGCGTGGGGGTGCGCCGGTCTCCTCGCCCCGGCGCTGGCCGGGGAGGTGGCCGCGGCGGGGAGCCGCCGGCCCGGTGCCCTGCTCCTGCTGGCCGCCCCCGTCGTCCCCGCCGTCCTGGCCGTGGTGGCCCTGGCCCGCCGGCCCACCGGCCGGGGCCCGTCCGCGGCCGGGAACCGGCCGACGCCCGCCGGAGGACGCGGCTAGGGTCGGGCCATGCCGACCAGGTCGCCGGGCGACGCGCCCGCGGGCTCCCTCGAGGAGCTCGGCCTGCCCGGGCGGGCGGTGACCGCGCTGACCCGCGCCGGCGTGACCAGCGCCGCGGAGCTGGCGGGCCTCACCCGCGCGGAGCTGGCCGCCGTCCCCGGCCTCGGCCCCGGCACGGTGGCCGCGATCCGGCGCGTCGTCCCGGAACCGGACGCCGCGGCCGCCGAGGAGGAGTCGCCGGCCGCGCCGGCGATCCCGTCGTTCGCGTCGCTGCGGGACCCGCGGCGACGCACCGCGGTCGACCTCATCGTGCCGGCGACACCGCACCCCGCTGACCGGGCCGCGACGCGGCCGGGGGAGCCGGCCGCGGCGCCGTCAGGCCCCCGCGCCGCGGCTCGACCGGCCACCGGGCCGCGGCCGGCGGAGTACGCCGACCTGCTCCGCCTCGGGGCGCGCGTGGTCCGCGCCGCCGCGGGCGTGCCGCTGCGGATGGCCGGGTGGCCGGTCCGCTGCCTGCGCCGGCTGGTCGGCGGACAGCCCGGCTGACGCACTCCCGGGCGGGGTCGGGCCGGGGTGCCGCGCGCCGGTCGGCCCGGGGGACGCCCTGAGCACGTCAGCCGGGGTGCGCCGCCGTCATCGCGGTCCACGGGCGCGGTCGGCGGTGGTCCCGGCGGCGACACTGGGCGGGTGCACCGCGTCGTCCTCCTGCGGCGCGGCGGGTCCGCCGTCGAGGCGCGGGAGCTGGCCGACGACGGGACGACGACCGCCGCGACCCGGCTGCCCACCGCGGAGCTGGCCCGGTTCGTCCGGGACCGGGAGCGCGCGCCGGTCCGCTGGGTGTGGGACGACACGACCCGCTGGTACCCGGACCTGCTGACGGCCGGCGTCCGCGTGGAGCGCTGCACGGACCTGCGGCTCAGCCACGCCGTCCTGCGCCGGTCGCCGTTCGTCGACCAGGCGCTGCTCGCCGACGACCAGACCGCGGGCTGGGACGCGCTGCAGCCGGTGACGGCTCCCGACGCCGCGCTGTTCCCCCTCGAGGACCCCGCCGACCGGCTGGACCCGGTCGCCGAGCACGAGCGCCAGCAGGCGGCCCTCGCCGCGTCGGCGCACCGCGGGCGCCTGGGGCTGCTGCTCGCCGCCGAGTCCTCCGGCGCGCTGGTGGCCGCCGAGATGACCGCCGCCGGCCTGCCGTGGCGGGCCGACGTGCACGAACGCATCCTCACCGAGCTGCTCGGGCCCCGGCCGGCGCCCGGTCAGCGGCCGGCGGTGCTCGAGCGGCTGGCGGGGGAGATCCGCGTGGCGCTCGCGGCTCCCGACCTGAACCCCGACTCACCGGGCGCGGTGCTCCGTGCGCTGCAGACGGCGGGGCTGCCGGTGGACGACACCCGGTCGTGGACGCTGGAGCCGATCGACCACCCCGCCGTCCCGCCGCTGCTGGAGTACAAGAAGCTGTCCCGGCTGCTGACCGCCAACGGCTGGAGCTGGCTGGACAGCTGGGTGCGCGACGGCCGGTTCCGGTCGTGGTTCCTGCCCGGCGGGGTGGTGACCGGACGGTGGGCGTCCAACGGTGGGGGAGCGCTGTCGGTGCCCACCCAGGTGCGCCCGGCGGCGGTCGCGGACGACGGCTGGCGGCTCGTGGTCGCCGACGTCGCCCAGCTGGAGCCGCGCGTGCTCGCGGGGATGAGCGGGGACGTGGCGATGGCCGAGGCGGCCCGCTCCGCCGACCTGTACCAGGGCATGGTGGCCGGCGGCGCGGTGGCGACCCGCGCCGAGGCGAAGGTGGGGATGCTCGGGGCGATGTACGGCGGCACCCGCGGCGAGAGCGGCCGCATGCTGCCCCGGCTGGCGCGTCGCTACCCGCGCGCCATCGGGCTGGTGGAGGAGGCTGCCCGCGCCGGTGAACGCGGCGAGGTGGTGCACACCCTGCTCGGCCGCGGGTCCCCGCCGCCCACCGGCGCCTGGGCGGAGCGCCCGGTCGACCTGGGCGAGGCGCCGGACCGGAGCGGCTCGCGCGAGGAGCGGGAGCGGGCCCGCCGCGCCTGGGGCCGGTTCACCCGCAACTTCGTCGTCCAGGGCACCGGCGCGGAGTGGACCCTGTGCTGGCTGGCCGACCTCCGCAACCGGCTGTGGCGCCTGGGCGGCGGTCCGGGGGACAGCCGGCCGCACCTGGCCTTCTTCCTGCACGACGAGGTCGTCGTCCACACCCCGGAGCACCTGGCCGCGGACGTCGCCGACGAGGTGCGCCGCGCCGCGTCGACGGCCGGCCGGCTGCTGTTCGGCGACTTCCCCGTCGACTTCCCCCTGGACGTCGCCGTCGTCCGTTCCTGGGCCGACGCGGGCTGACGGTGACGATGTGGGCGGACGGGGTCACTCCGGTGGGCCCGACTCCCCGGCTGACCGGCCCGTCAGCCGGAGCGGGCCGCGGGGGCCGCGGACCGGTGGGGACGCCCGGTCCGGCGGAGGACCTCGGCGTAGAGCCGCTCGTACCCGTCGGCCATGACGGCGGGGGAGAAGCGTCGCCGGGCCGTGGCGGCGCACACCCGCGGGTCCACCTCGTGGATGCGGTGCAGGGCCGCGGTGAACTGCGCCGCGTCGCCCGCCAGGAACCCCGTGACGCCGTCGTCGACGAGGGCGGGCAGGCAGCCCCGTGCCATGGCGACGACCGGGGTCCCGGCGGCCAGTGCCTCGCACACAGCGGTCCCGCCGGGCTCGTCCCAGCGGACGGGGAACAGCACGGCCCGAGACCGGCGCAACAGGTCGTCCTTCTCCGCCCCGGACACCGACCCGATCCAGCGGGCGTGCTCGCCCAGTTCAGGCTCGACGTGCTCGCGGAACCACCGGACGTCCGGGTGGGTCCGCGCCGGGCTGCCCGGGTCGGCCAGGGCCGCCTCGAGGGCAGCGCGGTCCGGCTGCCCGCCCACCGGGCCGGCGAGGACCAGTGGCACGCCCGCCTCACGGCAGGCCCGGACAGCGAGGTCGGTGCCCTTCGCCTCGCACAGCCGCGACAGCACCAGCACCGCGTCCGTGCGGTCGGCGCGCGGCACCGGGTCCTGCTCCGGGAGGGGGACCGACAGCGGCACCGCGCCGAGCGTCTGGCGGCGGAGCGCGGCGGGCCCCCGGGCGACCTGCGTGTCCGAGACGCCGGCGAAGAAGACCCGGCCGCGGCCGTCGAAGGCGGCGTAGAACTCGGCGTTGCGCCGCAGGTCCCAGTGCAGCGTGTGCAGCACCGGCGGCGCCGCGTCGCCCATCGCCGCCAGCACCGCCGGCCCGACCACCTCCAGGTGGGTGTGCACCAGGTCGAACGGCGCCCCGGCCGCGGCGTGCCGGTGGATCTCGGTCACCACGGCCTGCTCGTGCGCGTGCGCCAGCCCCGTCACGTCGGGATACGGGGCGGCCAGCCGGGTGAACTGCCCGGTGGCGAAGGCGGAGACCAGACCGTCCGCCGGCTGCCGGCTCTCGGCGACGGTGGCGAGCACGACGGTGTGCCCCCGGCGGCGGAGCTCGGTGGTCAGGGTGGCGACGACGTTCTCCAGGCCGCCGTACCCGCGCGGCGGCACCGCCAGCCACGGCCCGGCGTCCATGAGGACCTTCACCGCAGGCGCCCTGGTGCCGGCATGCCACGGCGGGCCCGGTACTCCGGCAGGCGGTCCATGGGTGGGCGCTCGCGGATCCCGACCTCCCAGGCGACCGGCTCCACCGACCCCCCGGAGCGCACGAACTGGACCAGCTGGTCGCCCGGCACCTGCAACGACGGGCAGCGGGCCAGGGCGGTCTGCAGGATCTGGCCGGCCATCCGGCCCAGGGCGGCGTCGCTCTGGTGCCGGTGCCGGCGGACGCCGAGGTCGACCTGGGCGAGGGCGTCGATCCCCGCGAGCTCGGCGAGGTCCACGAGCAGGCCGAACTCCACGCCGTAGTGGGAGGCGAACGGGACCCGCTCCAGGAGTCGCCGGCGGCCGGCGTACTCCCCGGACAGCGGTTGGACGAACCCCGCCAGGTGCGGCCAGAGGGCGCCGAGCAGCGGGCGGGCGGTGAGCTCGGTGACGCGCCCACCCCCTGAGGGGACGATCCCCTCGGCGGTGGCCAGCGGCCGGTCGTAGAGGCCCTTGACGTAGCCGACCGTCGGATCGGCCAGGAGGGGCCCCAGCAGCCCGACGACGAAGCAGGGGTCGAAGTCCTGCACGTCGGAGTCGAGGAACACCAGCACGTCGCCGCTGGTGACGAACAGGGACTTCCACAGGGCTTCGCCCTTGCCGGAGACGTGACCGTGCCCGGGCAGGACGTCGTCGACGTGCACCACCCGCGCCCCGGCGGCCTCGGCCACAGACGCCGTCCGGTCGCTGGAGCCGCTGTCGACGACGACCAGCTCGTCGACGAGGGGGACGTCCTCGACGAAGGCCCGCCGGATCACCTCGACGATGGCGCCGACGGTCCGCTCCTCGTCCAGCGCGGGCAGGACCACGCTGGTCGTCGTCCCGGACCGTCTCTTGGCCTCCAGCAGGTGCGGGGCCGAGAACTGCGCGGCCCGGTAGGTCCGTCGGGCCAGCCACGTGGCGACGTCCGCCCTCATCCGAGATCCCCCTTCTGCGGTACGGGCGCACCCGTTCCTGCCGGTCGTCCGGCGCGGCCGTCAGTGTGCGGAGTAGACGGCCCCGACGGAACCGGTTGACGCGCCGGTGCACGGACCCGGACGCTGCGCGGGTCCGACGGGGAGGGGGCGCGATGACCGTTCGGGTAGGGCTCGTGGGTGCCGGCGCGGTCGGTGCCCGGCACGCCCGCACGCTCGCCGCCTTCGACGACGTCGAGCTGGTCGGTGTCTGCGACCCCGTGCCGGCGGCGGCCGGGGCGCTGGCCGCGGAGCTCGGCGTGCCGGCCGTCGCGGACCTGGACCGGCTGCTCCGGGCCGGGGTCGACGCCGTCTGGTTGTGCGTGCCGCCCTTCGCGCACGGCGACCCGGAGCTGGCCGCGGTGCGCGCGGGCGTGCCGTTCTTCGTCGAGAAGCCGCTGGCCGCCGACCTGCCCGTGGCGCGCCGGGTCGCCGACGCCGTCGCCGCGGCCGGGCTGCCGACCGCGACCGGCTACCACTGGCGGCACCTGGACACCGTGGAGCGGGCCCGGCAGGTGCTGGGCGGCGACCGGGTCCGCCTGGTCGACGTCCGCTGGTGGGGGACGACGCCCCCGGCGGCCTGGTGGCGCCGCGAGGACCGCTCCGGCGGGCAGGTCGTCGAGCAGGCGACCCACGTGCTCGACCTCGTCCGCGTGCTCGCCGGCGAGGTCACGGAGGTGGTCGGTGCGGCGGCACCCTCCACGAGGGAGGCCCGCGACGTGCCGGACGCGACCGCCGCGGTGCTCCGGTTCCGGTCCGGCGCCGTGGGGACCGCGAGCACCTCGTGCGTCCTCCCCCTCCCGACCGCGGCTGGCCTCGACGTGGCGGCCGCCGGCGTGTCGGTCGCCCTCACCGAGACCTCGCTGCGGGTGGGTACCGCGGAGGGGGTGGAGGAGGTCATCCCCACCGTCGACGCCCGCCGTGCCGTCGACCGCGCCTTCGTCGACGTGCTCTCCGGCCGGCCCCGGGCGCCCGGGCTGGTCGACGTCGCCGAGGCACTGCGCACGCACCACCTGGCCTGCGCCGTCGCGGAGGCCGCCCGCACCGGCGCTGCGGTCCGGGTCGGGGAACCGTGACCGGTCCGCACACCGACCTGGACTGCCTGGTTCGTCCGCGCGCTTCCTGGGCACTCCGCGACCGGCCGGTGGGCGGCCACCGGGACGGATGTGCGAGGGAGCTGCGATGCGGGCGATGGTGTACCGGGGGCCCTACAAGATCCGGGTGGAGGAGAAGGACGTCCCGGCCATCGAGCACCCGAACGACGCGATCGTCCGCGTGACGCTCGCCGCGATCTGCGGCTCGGACCTGCACCTCTACCACGGCCTCATGCCGGACACCCGGATCGGGCACACGTTCGGCCACGAGTTCATCGGCGTCGTGGAGCAGGTCGGCTCCTCCGTGCAGCACCTGCAGGTCGGCGACCGGGTGATGGTGCCGTTCAACATCTTCTGCGGCTCGTGCTGGTTCTGCGCGCGGGGCCTGTACTCCAACTGCCACAACGTCAACCCGAACGCCACGGCCGTCGGTGGCATCTACGGCTACTCGCACACCACCGGCGGCTACGACGGCGGCCAGTCGCAGTACGTCCGCGTGCCGTTCGCCGACGTCGGCCCGGTGAAGATCCCGGACTGGATGCACGACGAGGACGCGGTCCTGCTGACCGACGCCGCCGCGACCGGCTACTTCGGCGCCCAGCTCGGCGAGATCGCGCAGGGCGACACCGTGGTCGTCCTCGGTGCCGGGCCGGTCGGCCTGATCGCCGCCCAGTCGTCGTGGCTGATGGGCGCCGGCCGGGTCATCGTCGTCGACCACCTCCAGGAGCGGCTGGAGAAGGCCCGCACCATGGCCTACGCCGAGACGCTGGACTACGACGAGTACGACGACATCGTGGTCGAGCTGAAGAAGCAGACCGACTTCCTCGGTGCCGACGTCGTCATCGAGGCCGTCGGCGCGGAGGCCGACGGCAACCTGCTGCAGCACGTGACCGGGACCAAGCTCAAGCTGCAGGGCGGCTCACCGGTGGCGCTGAACTGGGCGATCGACGGGGTGCGCAAGGGCGGCACCGTCTCCGTCGTCGGCGCCTACGGCCCGATCCCCAGCGCGGTGAAGTTCGGTGACGCGCTCAACAAGGGGCTGACCCTCCGGATGAACCAGACGCCGGTGAAGCGCCAGTGGCCCCGCATGTTCGAGCACGTGCGCAACGGCCACCTCACGCCGCGGGCGATGGTCACCCACCGGTTCCCGCTGGAGCACATCGCCGAGGCCTACCACGTGTTCTCGGCCAAGCTCGACGGCTGCATCAAGCCGCTGGTCCTGCCCGATGCGGCCTGAGGAGGAGCGACGATGACCACCCCCGACATCCCGAGCGCCTACGTCCGGGACAAGCGCCCACCCCGGGAGACGACCGAGCAGCTGCGCGCCCGGATCCCGGGCTGGGGGGCCGACCTGGACCCGGCCGACCGGCCGTCGCACCCCAAGCTCCGGTACGCGCCGGACACCACCGGCGCGCACTGGGACTTCCCCGAACGGCAACCCGAGACGTGGCCGCGGGAGCGCTCCGTCGAGCACGCCTTCCTCACCCCGGTCTTCGGCACCGCGCAGCCGCCGAGGGGGCTGTCCGGGGCGATCCGCAAGCTCGCCTACCGGCGGTACAGCGAGGGCCGCCTGGCGCACTGGCTGCTGCTGATCGTCGGGGACCGGGTGGACGCGTGGGGGAGCCACCTGCGCTCGTTCGCCACGCTGCGGCCGGACAGCCCGGGAACCGAGACCGGCGTGCGCAGCGAGGTCACCTCCGGCGGGCTGCGCTCGCGGCGCGGCCGCAGCGACGCCCGGCACCACGTCCTGGACCCGGTACTGGTCGCCGGGCCGTGGGTGGCCGCGGCCGGCGGGGCGGTCCTCGGCGCCCGCTCGCTGGTGCGGGCACTCCGGCGCTGAGCAGGAGGGCCCGGTGAAGCTGCTGCTCCCCGACTCCCTCCCGCTCGCGCCGGACCTCCCCGAGGGCGTCTCCGCGGTGACCTACGCCGCCTCGGCCCCGGTCCCCGAGGAGCACCGGGACGCCGAGGCGCTGGTGGTCTGGGGCAACTCCGGCGCCGACCTCGCCGCCGTCGCCGGCCGGATGCCGCGGCTGCGCTGGGTGCAGACCCTGGCCGCCGGGCCGGACGCCGTCCTGGCCGCGGGGTTCCCCGAGGGCGTCGTCGTCACCGCCGGCGTGGGGCTGCACGACCGGCCGGTCACCGAGCACGCCCTCGGGCTGGTCCTCGCGCTGCTCCGCCGGCTGCCGGCCGCGCTGCGCGCGCAGGCCGAGCACCGGTGGGCCGGGGAACTCGGCGGCCTCCAGCCGCTGCACCCCGAGGACGCGGTCACCACGCTGCTGGGCGCCCGCGTGCTCGTCTGGGGGTTCGGCAGCATCGGGCAGACGCTGGCCCCGGTGCTCCGCCAGCTCGGGGCGGAGGTCCGCGGGGTCGCCCGCAGCGGCGGGGAGCGGGCCGGCTTCCCCGTCGTGGCCGAGGACCGGCTGGCGACCGAGCTGGGGCGCACGGACGTCCTGGTCATGGTCCTGCCGTCGACGCCCGCCACCGCGCAGGCGCTGGACGGCCGCCGCCTCGCCGCGCTGCCGCCGCACGCCCTCGTCGTCAACGTCGGGCGGGGCTCCACCGTCGACGAGACGGCGCTGGTCGCGGCGCTGCGCGAGGGACGCATCGCCGGGGCCGCGCTCGACGTCACCGCCGTCGAGCCGCTGCCGGCGGACTCGCCGCTGTGGGACGCGCCGAACCTGCTGCTCACCCCGCACGCCGCCGGCGGGCGGCCGGTGGGGGCCGACGCGCTCATCACGCACAACCTCACGGCGCTGCTGGCCGGCGGGGCGCTGACCAACGTGGTGCAGCGGTGACCGCGCGTTCGCCGGGGGAGGTGCTCGACGCCCTGGGCCGGCTCCGGCTGGTCCCGGTCGTGGTGCTCGACGACGCGGCCGACGCCGCGCCCCTGGCCGGCGCGCTGGTGGCCGGGGGGCTCCCGGTCGCCGAGGTCACCTTCCGCACGCCGGCCGCCGGCGACGCGATCCGGGCGATGGCCGACCGGGGGGACGTCCTCCTCGGCGCCGGCACCGTGCTGACCCCGGCGCAGGTCGACGAGGCCGTCGCCGCGGGCGCCCGCTACGTCGTCTCGCCCGGCCTCAGCCGCGCCGTCGTCGAGCGGTGCGCCGAGCACGGCGTCCTGGCCCTGCCCGGCGCGGTGACGGCGACCGAGGTGCAGGCCGCCCTGGAGCTGGGCCTCACCGCGGTGAAGTTCTTCCCCGCCGGGACGTCGGGCGGGGCGCCGGCGATCCGTGCGCTGGCCGCACCGTTCGGCGGTGTCCGCTTCATCCCGACCGGCGGGGTCGGGCCGGCCACCGTGGCCGATTACCTGGCCGTCGACGCCGTCGTCGCGGTCGGCGGGTCCTGGATGGTCCCGCGCGAGCGGATCGCGGCCGGCGACGTCGAGGCGGTCCGCCGGCTCACCGCGGAGGCGGTGGCCCTGGTGCGGCGCCCCGAGGACTGACCCCCTGCCCGGTGGTGGTCGCGGCTCAGTGGTCGCGGCTCAGTGGTTGTCGCGCGGGATGCCCGCGGTGTGCGCCACCCGCCGGTAGCCCACCGCGGGACGCAGCACCATCCCCTCGTCCAGCTGGGTGACCATCGAGCGCTGGATCTCCTGCCACGGCGTCTGCGAGGCCGGCACGGGGTAGCCGCCGGCCTCCTCCAGCGCGCGCCGCCGCTCGGCCAGCTCCTCGTCGGGGAGCAGGACGTCGGCCCGGCCGGCCCCGAGGTCGATCCGGACGACGTCGCCGGTCCGCAGCAGCGCGAGCCCGCCGCCGTCGGCCGCCTCGGGAGAGGCGTTGAGGATCGACGGGGAGCCCGACGTCCCCGACTGGCGGCCGTCCCCGATGCACGGCAGCGCGTGGACGCCCGCCCGGATCAGGGCCGCCGGCGGCTGCATGTTGACGACCTCGGCCGCGCCCGGGTAGCCCAGTGGGCCGACCCCGCGGATGACCAGCAGGCACGTCTCGTCGATCTCCAGGGCGGGGTCGTCGATGCGGGCGTGGTAGTCCTCCGGTCCGTCGAAGACGACGGCGCGACCCTCCATCACGCCGGGCTGCTCCGGGTCGGACAGGTAGCGGTCGCGGAACTCCGGGGAGATCACGCTGGTCTTCATGATCGCGCTGTCGAACAGGTTGCCGCGCAGCACGAGGAAGCCGGCGTCGGGCAGCAGGGCGGTGTCGAAGGTGCGGATGACCTCGCGGTCGGTCGCCGGGGTGTCCCGGCAGTTCTCCCCGATCGTGCGGCCGTTGACCGTCCGGGCGTCCTCGTGGACCAGGCCGTGGCCCATCAGCTCGTGGACGACGGCGGGCACGCCGCCGGCGCGGTGGAACTCCTCGCCGAGGAACCGGCCGGCCGGCTGCAGGTCGACGATCAGCGGGACCGCGAGCCCCAGCTCCTGCCAGTCGGCCACGTCCAGGGGGACGCCGACGTGCCGGGCGATCGCGTTGACGTGGATGGGGGCGTTGGTCGAGCCGCCGATGGCGGAGGTGACCACCACGGCGTTCTCGAACGCCTCGCGGGTGAGGACGTCGGACGGCCGGAGGTCCTCGTGCACCATCTCCACGACCCGCCGGCCGGTCAGGTAGGCCATGCGGGCGCGGTCCCGGTGCGGGGCGGGGATGGCGGCGCAGCCGGGCAGGCTCATGCCGAGGGCCTCGGCGACGGCGTTCATCGTCGACGCCGTCCCCATGGTGTTGCAGTGCCCGGGGGAGGGGGCCGCGGAGGCGACCAGGTCGACGAACCCCGCCTCGTCGATCTGCCCGGCGGCGAGCAGCTCGCGCGCCTTCCAGACGATGGTCCCCGACCCGGTCCGCACGCCGTCGTACCAGCCGTCGAGCATCGGGCCCCCGGACAGCACGATCGCCGGGAGGTCCACCGTGGCCGCGGCCATCAGGCAGGCCGGCGTCGTCTTGTCGCAGCCGGTGGTCAGCACGACGCCGTCCAGCGGGTAGCCGTGCAGCACCTCGACCAGGCCGAGGTAGGCCAGGTTGCGGTCCAGCGCCGCGGTGGGCCGTCGCGCGGTCTCCTGGATGGGGTGCACCGGGAACTCCAGCGCCACCCCGCCGGCGTCCCGGATGCCCTCGCGCACGCGCCCGGCCAGCTGCAGGTGGTGCCGGTTGCACGGGGCGAGGTCCGAACCGGTCTGCGCGATGCCGATGACCGGCCGGCCGGACTGGAGCTCCTCGCGGGTGAGCGCCCAGTTCAGGTAGCGCTCGACGTAGAGCGCCGTCATCCCGGGGTCGTGCGGGTCGTCGAACCAGGCCTGGCTGCGCAGCCGCCGTGCCGGCGTTCCGTCGTCCACCGGGGTCTCCTCCCGCCGTGACCGGCCCGCACCCGACCGCCCGGGCCGTTTCCGCAGGATCGTGGTCCCGGCGGGCACCGGGCGCCAGCGGCGACGACGGCGCGGTGGACGGCGAGCGGACCAACGGGGACCCTGCGACCCTGGACGGCACCACGTCCCTGGCCGCTCGGCACTGGCGCACACCCGGGAGCGAGGACCATGACCGACGAGCGGGCGCTGCCACCCGTCCCGACGGCCCGGCAGGCGCCGAGGTGGTCGGAGCTGCGGGAGGTCGTGCAGTTCCGCCGGCCGCCACTGGGGCGCACCGCGCGGCGCCTGGAACGGGCTCTGACGATCCGCGACCTGCGCGCCGCGGCCCGGCGCACCACGCCCCGCGCGGTGTTCGACTACGTCGACGGCGCCGCGGAGGAGGAGATCACCGCGGCCCGCAACGTCGCGGCCTACCGGCGGGTCACCTTCTCCCCGGACGCCCTGCGCTCGGTCGCCGACCCCGACCCGGGCGTGGAGCTGCTCGGCCGGCGCATCGCGATGCCGCTGGCCTTCGCGCCCACCGGCTACACGCGGATGATGCACCACCAGGGGGAGGCCGCCGTCGCCTCCGTGGCCGGGCACGTGGGCGTCCCCTACGCCCTGTCGACGGTGGGCTCCACCTCCATCGAGGACGTGCGGGCCGCCGCGCCGGACGCCGACCTGTGGTTCCAGCTGTTCTTCACGGCCGACCGGGAGCTCAACGCCGGCCTGCTGGAGCGGGCGGCGGCGGCCGGGTACTCGACGCTGCTGCTCACCGTCGACACGACCGTCTCCGGGATGCGCTACCGGGACGTCGTCAACGGCCTCACCATCCCGCCGACCCTCACCGCCCGGACCGTGCTGAACATGTCCCGGTTCCCGCGCTGGTGGTTCGACAAGCTGACCACCGGCGGGATGACCTTCGCCTCGCTGACCGGTGTCCCCGGCAACCCGACCCCCGGCGAGGTCGCCAGCATGATGTTCGACCCGTGCCTGGACGTCTCCGCACTGGACTGGTTGCGTGATCGGTGGCGGGGTTCCCTCCTGGTGAAGGGCGTGACGACGCCCGCGTCGGCGCGGGAGGCCGTGGAGCACGGCGCCGACGGCGTGGTGGTCTCCAACCACGGCGGCCGCCAGCTGGACCGCTCCGCCGCGACGCTGGACGTGCTGCCGGCGATCCGCGCGGCGGTGGGCCAGTCGGCCACGGTCCTCATCGACGGCGGGGTCCTGCACGGGCAGGACGTCGTGGCGGCCCGCGCGCTGGGGGCGGACGCCGTGCTGATCGGCCGGGCCTACCTGTACGGGCTCATGGCCGGTGGCCAGCGGGGCGTGGCCCGTGCCTACGAGATCCTCGCCGAGGAGTACCTGCGGTCCATGCAGCTGCTCGGCGCGCGGTGCAGCGCGGACCTGTGCGAGCGGCACGTCGCGTTCACGCCGCACGGCACCGGGGACTACCCGAACGTCTCGGTCTGACCGCGGTCGCCCGTCCCGGGTTGCCGGCGAGCCGCCGACGTGCAGGATTGGACCCACCAGGAAGTGACGCTGCTCACACAGGGGGCGCGATGGTCACGACCCGTCCGGGAGGACGACCGTCCTCGGTGGTGGACCTGTTCCCGACCAAGTACCTGGCCGCACCGTCGGTGCGGGACATGCCGGAGCCGCCGGCCAGTTTCCGGCACGTCATCGGCCCGGGGATCATCGCCGCCGGCGTGGGCATGGCCAGCGGTGAGTTCATCCTCTACCCCTACATCGCCTCGCAGGTCGGCCTGGTCTTCGTCTGGGCGGCCTTCGTGGGCCTGGCCACCCAGTACTTCCTCAACATGGAGATCGAGCGCTACACGCTCGCCACCGGGGAGACCGCACTCACCGGCTTCAGCCGGTACTGGCGGCACTGGGGCCTGGTGTTCGCGATCATGGCCTACTTCGCCAACATCTGGCCGGGGTGGGCGACGAGCTCGGCGACGCTGGTCACCTACCTCGTCGGCGGCAGCGTGGTGCC
Source organism: Geodermatophilus sabuli (assembly GCF_900215145.1). Lineage (GTDB taxonomy): Bacteria > Actinomycetota > Actinomycetes > Mycobacteriales > Geodermatophilaceae > Geodermatophilus > Geodermatophilus sabuli. The sequence goes on from NZ_OBDO01000011.1 coordinate 103,355, forward strand.
CATCGCGATCGGCTTCCTCCTGCTGATCGGCATCATCCTGACCATGGCGCCGGTGGTGTACCAGGCCCTCGAGAAGATCCAGATGGTCAAGGTCGCCGCCGTCCTGCTGCTCATCGTCGTCGCCTCCGTCGCCGTGATCGGTGCATCGACCTGGGCGGACGTGCCGCAGATCGTCACCGAGGCCGGGGTGCCGGCCGAGGAGCTCGGGTTCGCGCTGCTGCTGGGCGCGCTGGCCTTCGCGGGAGCCGGTGGCGGGCAGAACCTCTGCCAGAGCAACTGGATCCGCGACAAGCGATTCGGCATGGGCGCCTACGTCCCGCGGATCGTCAGCCCGATCACCGGCCACCCGGAGGCCGCACCGTCGACCGGCTTCGTGTTCGAGCCGACGCCGGAGAACCTGGGCCGGTGGCGGCGCTGGTGGAAGTTCGCCAACACCGAGCAGCTGACCACGTTCGTGCTGATCAGTTTCCTGACGATCCTGTTCACCTCGCTGCTGGCCTACGCCACGGTGTTCGGCCAGGAGGGCCTGGCCAGCGACATCTCCTTCCTCGAGGCCGAGGGGAACGTCCTCAACGACACCGTCGGCGGCTGGTTCGGCACGTTCTTCTGGATCATCGGCGCGTTCTCGCTGTTCGCCGCCGCGCTGGGCATCGTGGACTACACCAGCCGGCTGGGGGCCGACGTCCTCAAGACCGCGTACCTCCGCAACGCCAACGAGAGCAAGATCTACTTCGCGCTGGTGTGGGGCCTGGTCGCGATCGGCATCATCGTGCTGCTGTCCGGGCTGTCGCAGCCGCTGATCCTGCTGGTCATCTCCGCCGTCACCGGCGGGCTGATGATGTTCATGTACTCGGCGCTGCTGCTCCTGGTGAACCGGCGGACGCTGCCGCGGGAGATCCGACCCGGCGCCGTCCGGATCGTCGCCCTCGTCTGGGCCTTCCTGCTCTTCGGGTTCCTCTCCGTGCTGACCTTCAACGAGCAGCTGCGGACGCTCTTCGGTGGGTGAACCGGTGGGCGCCGTCCCGCGGGTGGTCACCGCGGGGGAGACGATGGTGCTGGTCGTCCCCACCGCCCCCGGCCGGCTCCGCCACGCCGGCGCGGTGACGCTGTCGATCGGCGGCGCGGAGAGCAACGTGGCGATCGGCCTGTCCCGGCTCGGCGTCCCGGCGGCCTGGGTGAGCGCGCTGGGGGAGGACGAGCTCGGCGAGCTGGTGCTGCACCGGGTGCGCGCCGAGGGGGTGGACACCAGCGCCGTGCGGCGGGTGCCGGACCGGCCCACCGGGCTCTACCTGCGCGAGGAGGTCGCCGGCGCGCTGCGGGTGTACTACTACCGCCGCGGGTCGGCTGCCTCGACCCTGGCGCCGGGTGCCTTCGACCCGGCGGTCCTCGAGGGCGCGGCCTTCCTGCACCTCACCGGGATCACCGGGGCGCTGTCGCCCGAGTCCGCCGAGTTCCTGCCGTGGGCGGCGCGGACGGCCCGGGAGGCCGGCGTCCGGGTGAGCTACGACGTCAACTACCGCAGCCGGCTGTGGGAGCCGGCGGCCGCCCGCGCCGCCACCGAGGCGCTCCTGCCGCACGTCGACGTCCTGCTCGTGGGCGACGAGGAGGCCCGCGCCCTGTGGGGGGAGGACGACGAGACCTGCCTGGAGCGCCTCGCCGCCGCCGGCCCCGACGAGGTGGTGCTCAAGCTCGGCGCCCGCGGCTGCGCGGCATCGGTGGGCGGCGAGCGGCTGACCTCCCCGGGGTTCCCGGCGCGCCAGCTCGACCCGATCGGGGCGGGGGACGCGTTCGCCGCCGGCTACCTCGCCGCGAGCCTGTGGGGACTCGACGCCACCGAGCGCATGCGGACGGCCAACGCCATGGGCGCCTTCTGCGTGCAGGACCTCGGCGACTACGAGGGCCTGCCCAGCCGCCGGGAGCTGAGCGCGTTCCTGGACCGGACCGTCGACCTGGGGAGGTGACGAGGATGACCGCCGGCGACCCCGCCATGCTCCTCGAGGGCGTCTACGTCGCCAACGTGACGCCCTTCCGCGACGACGCGCGGTACAGCATCGACGTCGACGCCTACCTCGCCCACGTCCGGTGGCTGGCCGGCCAGGGGGTCACCGGCGTCATCCCGTTCGGGACCAACGGGGAGGGCCCCTCGGTGTCGGCGAGCGAGAAGCGGACCGTGCTCCGGGCGCTCCTGGCCGACCCCGGCGGGCTGTACGTCGTCCCGACGGTCGCCGAGGGCAATCTGCCGGACACCCTGGACCTGCTGGCCGAGCTGGAGGACCTGCCCGTGCGGGCGGTCATGGTGCTGCCGCCCTACTTCTTCAAGCCGGTGTCGGCCGAGGGGCTGCGACCGTTCTACGAGCGCGTCCTGGCCGCCACCCGGCACCCGGTCGTCGTCTACCACGTCCCCAAGTACGCGGTGCCCGTCCCCGCCGACCTCGTGACCAGCCTGCCGGTGTGGGGGGTCAAGGACTCCGGCGGGGAGGCCGGCTACGCCGCGACCGTCTCCGCGGCGGGGAAGGGGGTGCTCGTCGGCACCGAGGACGACCTGCCGGCCCGGCTGCCGACCGCCCAGGGCGCGATCTCCGCGCTGGCCAACATCGTCCCCGAGCAGGTCGTCGCGCTCTACGGGCACGTCCGCGGCGGCCGGTCGGCGGAGGCGGCGGCACTGTCCGCCCACCTGCAGCGGGTGCGGGCGATGACCAAGGAGCACGCCGCTCCCGGCGTGCTCAAGCGCGTCGCCCAGCGCCGGCACGGGCACCCGATGGGGACCGTGCGCCCGCCGCTGGTCCCGGTCCCGGACTCGTTCGACGCCGCGGCCGCGACCGAGCGCGCCGTGGCGGTCCCGGTCGGCTGAGGCGGGGGCGGCATGCGGGTGCTCGTCACCGACGCCGACTACGGGGAGCTCGACATCGAGGCCGACGTCCTCACCGCCGCCGGCCACGAGCTGCGCACCGCGCAGTGCCGGACACCGGAGGACGTCATCGCGGCGGCCCGGGACGTCGACGCCGTCCTCGTGCAGTACGCCCCGGTCACCGCCGAGGTGCTGGCGGCGCTGCCGCGGCTGCGGCTGGTCAGCCGCTACGGCGTCGGGGTCGACGTCGTGGACCTCGACGCCGCCCGCGCCCGGGGCGTGTGGGTCTGCAACGTCCCCGACTACGGCACCTCCGAGGTCTCCCTGCACGCCGTCGCGATGCTGCTGGCCCTGCTCCGCAACCTCCCCGAGCACGACCGGCAGGTGCACGCGGGGCGGTGGGACCACCGGGCCGGTGGGGTGCTACAGCGCCCCGGCCGGCTCACCCTGGGTGTGGTGGGCCTCGGCCGCATCGGGCGGATGACGATGGAGCGGGCGGCGCCGTGGTTCGGCGGCTGCGTGGGCTACGACCCGCACCTGCCGGAGGAGGCCTGGCCGCCCGGCGTCGAACGGGTCGGGCTGGAGGAGCTCGCCGCCCGGAGCAACGCCGTCACGCTGCACCTGCCGCTGACCCCGCGGACGCGGGGCCTCGTCGGGGCCGACCTGCTGGCGCGGCTCCCCCCGGCGTCGTACCTGGTCAACACCTCGCGCGGGGGCCTGGTGGACCTCGACGCCGTGCTGGCGGCGCTGGCGGACGGGCGGCTGGCCGGCGTCGCCCTCGACGTGCTCCCCGAGGAGCCGCCGCCGACGGGGCACCCCCTGCTGGACCACCCGCGCGCCCTGCTCACGCCGCACGTCGCGTGGTACTCCGCGGAGGCCGAGGCGGAGCTGCGCCGGAAGGCGGCGGAGAACGTCGTCACGTGGGCACGGACAGGGCGCCCCACGTACCCCGTCGTCGACGGCCGCTGAGGACCCCTACACCCTGGCGGCGCGGAACGGACGGTGCGCGACGCGCATCACCCGACGAATCGACGGCTCACGATTGTCACAACTGCATAACGACGGCTACCGTGGGCGGGTCCGGTCGATCGTCACGTCCCCGCCCGGGGAGGCCGAACGGACGCCGCCGAGTCGCCCTCCGGGGCGAGCCGGGGACCCACCGCAGTACTGGGGTGAATCCCGCTCCTGGACGCCTGTCCGGGAGCGGGTAGGGCTGCTTCCCGCCCGAACCCGTCAGCTAACTCGGTAGGCGGCCATCGGAAGAACGGAGAGCGGCCGGATGGCGCGCCCTTGCCCTGCAGCACGACCCCGCCCGAACCGGTACCGCCGGAACCCGGTGCGCCCGCGCAGCTGATCGCACGCGGCCGTCCCTGATGGACGCCGCCCGCGGGCCCACCACCCGAGCACCCTCGCTCGACCGGCCGACCGCCGATCCTCCCTGGTGACCCGCGCCGGCTCCCGGACGCCCGCAGCCGTCGCTGCCCGCCCTCCCCCCGCAGCCCGCCGCCCCGGCGCAGCTGTGCCCGCACACCTCGGAGCACATCCCCCATGGACCCCCGCACCACCACGTCCGGCCGCGCCGCCGACCGCCGCGCCCAGGCCCCCCGCTCCCGCCGCCGCCCGCCGTCGGCCGTCCGCCGTCCCGGCCTGTACCTGGGTGTGGCCACGGCCGGCGCCCTGATGGTCAACGTCGTGTTCGGGTCCGACCCGGGCGCGCAGGCCGAGGCCGGGGTGTCGGAGTCGGTCAGCGTCGCCCAGGAGCTCGGGCTCACCGCCGGCTCGGTGCCCACCGCCGCGGCGACGCCGGACCTGCAGCCGCTGGAGCAGCTGACGGCCAGCCGCAGCACCCGCGAGGCCGAGCAGACCGCGGCGCAGCAGGCCCAGGCCGCCGCCGACCAGGCCGAGATCGACCGGCAGCGGGCCGAGGCGGAGGCCGCCGTCCGCGCCGCCGAGGAGGCCGCGAAGGCTGCCGAGGCCGCGAAGGCCGCCGAGGCCGCGAAGGCCGCCGAGGCCGCGAAGGCCGCCGAGGTCGCGCGGGCGGCCGACGCCGCGAAGGCCGCCGAGGCCGCGGCCGCGGAACAGTCCGAGCAGCCGGCGCCGGCGGCCGCTCCCCGGTCCGCCGCCGTCGCGGCCGGCGTCGCCGCGTCCACCGTCGCGCGCATCAGCAACAGCGCGGGGCCCACCAAGCCCGCGGCGCAGGCGGCCGCCAACGTGGTGGTCAGCAACGTGCCCGGCGCCGCCGGCATCACCATCGGCGGCACCCGCGCCAGCGCCGCCGACCCGCACGGCCACCCGTCCGGCCTGGCCCTGGACTACATGTGCAGCTCGTCGCTCGGCGATGCGATCGCCGCCTACCACATCGCGCACTGGGACGAGCTCGGCGTCGAGTACGTCATCTGGAAGCAGCGGATGCTCAGCTCACCGAACGGTTCCTGGAAGCCGATGGCGAACCGGGGCAGCCCGACGGCCAACCACATGGACCACGTCCACGTGAACTACCGGGGCTGAGGCCCGGCCCCTCGGCTCCGTTCCCGCGGGCGACCGGGACCGCTACGTGGCCCGGTCCGGGGCGAGGCGGTCGAGGACGCCGACGAGCTCCGCGGGGTGCAGCTGGAACCGCAGGTGGCTGCCCGCCAGGGAGTGCACCGCGAAGGGCCGGTCCGGCAGCAGCGCGTCGGCCTCGGCGATGAAGCGGTCCTGCAGCGCGAGGGGCAGGGCGCGGTCGTCGGTGAGCCGGACGTAGGTGCGGGGGATCGTGCCCCACGTCGCCGGGTCCGCGCGGGTCGCGACCTCGTCGACGACCAGCGCCTCGTCCGGCTCCTGGGTGTGCAGGTAGGCCAGCAGCTCCCGCCGGGTGCCGTCGGCCAGCAGCGCCTCCTGCAGCAGGTCGAGGTGGGCGGGGTCCGCGGTCCGCCAGTTGAGCCGGATCGCGCCGATCTCGGCGGGGTCCCCCACGGCGAGGGCACCGGCCGCGCCGAGCAGGCTGGCCGCGTTCTCCGGGCCGGCGGAGTACTCGGCGACCGTGGCCCCCACCGGGCACCACGCCGAGACGTAGACCAGCCGGTCGATCGACCCGCTGAGCACGTTGCCGACGGCGGTCAGCGTCAGGCCGCCGCGGCTGGCGCCGACCAGGACGACCGGGCCGTGCTCGCGGGCCCGCCGCACGACCGCGGAGACGGCGGCCACGTCGTCGGCCGTGCTGATGCCGGCCATCCCGCTGGGGGAGGAGGCCAGCACGGCGAGGTCCTGCGCGCCCAGGTACCCGTCGGGGATGGTGGCGGCCAGGCCGTGCCCGGGCAGGTCGACGGCGACCGCGCGGTGCCCGCGCAGGGTGAGCTCGCGCGCGGTCGGCGACCAGACCGCGGAGTTGCAGAACGCGCCGTGCACGAGGACGAAGGTGGTGGTCACGCCGATCGCCTTCCGCCTGCCTCGGGGACGCGACGACGGCGAGTCTGCGTCAGCCGGGCGCGACGCGGAAGACCGGCCACCCGATCTCGGTGCGCCACCGCGCCGGGTCGGGGGTGTCTCGCGGACCCACGAGGTAGGTCTCCCGCACCGGGCCGGCCACCGCCAGCGCGGACCGGACCACCCAGGACCCGAGCCGGCCGTAGGTGACGTCGATGGTGTCGTGCTCACCGGGGTGCACGGTGACGGCGAGCTCCGCGGCCGGCAGCGTCCGGGCCCGCACCCGTCCGGTGGCCGGCGGTGCGTGGGAGACCGGCAGGTACACCACCGCCTGCCCGTGGCCGTCGGTGAACAGGGCGTTGTCGTAGAGGCCACCGGGCGGGCCGGCCGGGGCGGGTACCGCGGCGTCCAGCTGCGCCATGGCGGCGGAGTACCAGTCGAGGACGTCGTCGGAGCCCACCGTGCCCTCGACGGCGGCGACCAGGGTGGCAGGCACCCGGCGCAGCTCGACCGGCAACGGGGCCGGCTCCGGGTGCAGCAGGCGCCGCAGGGACGCGACCGCCGACCGGGTGCGCTGCAGCTGGTCCTCCAGCCGCTGCAGGTGGCCCGCGACCAACCGCGCCCGGTCCTCGGTGCTGGGGGAGGCGAGGATGCGCCCGACCTCGGCCAGCGGCACGTCGAGCTCGCGCAGGCGGTGGATGACCTGCGCCGTGGGGATCTGCTCCGGGCCGTAGGAGCGGTAGCCGCTGGCCGGGTCGACGCGGGCCGGCTCGAGCAGCCCGGCCTCGTGGTAGCGGCGCAGCGTCCGCACGCTGAGGTGGGTCACCTGGGAGAACTCGCCGATGGACAGCAGCGGGGGCACGCCCGGGACTGTGCACCCTCGCCCGGGGGGAGGGACCAGTTCGACGCGTCTTGACCCTCCCGCAGGGGGAGCCCGCAGGGTCGGGTCGGCGGCGGCGCCCGCCGTCCCCTGAGGAGGAGAGCACCCGTGAGCACACCCACCCGCATCGACCCGGGCCGGCTGCCGGCCGTCGTCCGCGACTTCCTCGCCGCGCACGCCGCCCACGACGTCGACGCCGCCCTGCCGGCGTACACCGACGACGCGGTCGTCGTCGACGAGGCGCGTCCCCACCGCGGGAAGGCGGAGATCGCCGACTGGATGAGCCGGTCGGCGGCCGAGTACACGTACACGACCGAGCTGACCGGCGCGGCACGGGTCGACGACGAGCACTGGATCGTCACCCACCACCTGGAGGGTGACTTCCCCGGCGGGGTGGTGGACCTGCACTACGCGTTCACGCTGCGCGGCGACCGGATCGCCGGGCTGACCATCGCGCCGTGAGCATGCAGACGTCCTGGACATCTGTTGCGGCGACGGCGTCCCCGTCGCATCCTGTCGGCGGGCGGGGCCCTGGGGCGTTCTCCGGGTGCGCCTCGCCCGCCAGCGTGTGCCGCGCGTTTGGGTCGTGCCCCACGGGGCACCCATCGTGCGACCGGCCCCGGCGTGGCCGTGAAACCCCCGCGCCGGGGCCGTGGCCCGTCCGCGGCGGGGGCAGGGACCGTCCTACCGGGTCACCGCGGGCGGTGGTCTCGTCGACGTCACTGCGAGGCGGCGGCCTCGTCGACGAGGCGGACCACCCGCTCCGGGACGTCGGCGACGCCGCTGTGGCCGGCGAACGGGAGCACGCGGAACCGGGCCCCGGGCACGAGGAAGGCCAGGAGCGCGGCTTGGCTGAGGGTCAGGACGTCGTGGCTGCCCTGGGCGATGAGGACCGGGCACCCGACCGCGCGGTAGTCGATCGTCGCCTCGGGCACCACGGCGTGGCGGACCAGCCGCCAGAAGTCCTCCGCCTCCGCGAACCCGCGCACGAGGGCCACCGCCTCGGCGGGCGGCGTCCGCCATCCCCGCGCACGCAGGAGGGCCAGCGCGGCGGTGCGCGGCACGGCCGGGCGCAGCAGCGGCCCCGCGACAGGGGCCAGGGCCCGGAAGCCGAGACGCGCGGACACCAGCAGCGCGACCTGCCAGGCCCGCTCGGGCGGCGTGAGCGGTCCGGTCGGTGCGATGGCGACCACCGACCGGGCCCGCTGGCGCTGGGCCAGCTCGAGGCAGATCCGCCCGCCGAGGGAGACGCCGAGGAGGTGGGGGACGCCGACCCCCCGGGCGTCGAGCTCCTGCTCCACGGCGTCGGTCAGGGCCGCGACGTCCGGCGCGGTGCGCAGGGCGGGGGAGCGGCCCTGGCCGGGTAGGTCGAGGGCCAGCACGTCGTAGCGCCGGGCGAGTTCTGGCAGCACCGCCTGGAACTCCGCGCGCGTGCTGCCCAGGCCCGGCAGGAGCAGTAGTGGCGCTCCGCTGCCCTCCCGGTGCCCGTCCAGCCGCGGATGGCGCGTCGACGTCTCCACCCGGCCCATTGAACGACGGCCGACCGGCGTGTGCCCGCCGACCGGTCGCCGGGGGATCAGACGGCGTAGCGGGCCGCGAACTCACCCGGCGTCATGGCGGTCACCCGGGAGAAGTCGCGGGTGAAGTGGGACTGGTCGGCGTACCCCAGGGCGGCCGCGGCCTCCCCGAGCGTCGTCCCTCGGGTCCGCAGCCGCTCGGCCGCCTCCTGGAGCCGGCGGCGCTGGATCAGCCACTTCGGCGTCAGGCCCAGCCGCCGGTGGCACAGCCGCTGCAGGCCGCGCTCGGACAGGTCGAACTCGGCGCAGACCTGGGCGACCCTGATGACGTCGGTCCGGGACTCCACGAACGCGACGACCCGGTTGACCAGGTCGCCCTCGGCGTCGACGGGCAGGAACGGCAGGAGCGCCTCCGTGCAGGCCGAGACGGCGCGCCCGTGCGCCTCGGCCGAGTGGGGGTCGCCGGACATGGCGGCCCGCACCCGCGTGACCAGCCGCTCGCCGTCGGCGCCCAGCACGTCGGCGACGTCGGCAGAGCGGTCGGTGTAGCGGGCCATCGGGGCACCGGTGAGCAGGGCTCCCGCGGCCGGGGCGAGCATCATGCCGACCGCCCACCCCTCGCCGCTCAGCGTGGTCGTCGACAGGCCGGAGACCACGCCGTAGAAGCGGGCGTACCCGGTCGCGACGACGAGCAGGGAGCCGGGGTACTGCAGGACCCGCTGCGGCGCCTCCCGGCCCGGCGGGACCGACCAGACGGGCAGCCAGAAGCGCTGGAGGAGGCCGGCGCACTCGGCTGGCGCCGCGTAGCGGTACATGACGTGCGACGCGTCGCCGGGGTCCCTGAGGTGGGCCCGCTCGATCACGTCCAGCCGGGTCGGCCGACCGTCGGCCTGCTCGCTGTCGGGTTTCATCAAGACGCAGGGTGCCGCACGCCCGCATGCTGCGGCCATGACCGACACCGCGGCTCTGTACGAGTCGGCCCACCGGCCCCTGTCCGACGTCCTCGACGCGGTGCCCGACGACGGGTGGGCGAACCCGTCACCCTGCACCGGCTGGACGGCCCGCGACGTCGTCGCCCACCTGGTCGACACCCAGCGTGAGTTCCTCACCGGACGCGGCGTCGACCTGGGCCCGGCGCCCGACGTGGCCGCAGATCCCGCCGCGGGGTGGCGGGACCACGCGAAGCGGGTGCTGGCGGCGATCTCCGACGGCGGGGTCGTCACCGCCGCCTACGACGGCTTCTTCGGCCCCACGACCGTCGGCGCGACGTTCGAGCAGTTCTACGTCTGGGACATGGTGGTGCACCGCTGGGACGTCGCCCGGTCGGTCGGCGCGGACGCCGGCCTGACCGACGCCGAGCTCGACTGGATCGAGCGGGGGGCGGACAGCTTCGGCGAGGCCCTGTACGGGGACGGCATCTGCCGCCCGGCGGTGCCGGCCGCCCCGGGCGCGGACCGGGTCACGCGCGTGCTCGCCCGCCTGGGGAGGCGCGCCTGACCGGCGGCCCCGACGGGACGGCGCGACCGGCAGTCGGGACGGCGCGACCGGCGGTCGGGACGGGTCAGGCGCTGAGCTGGTCGCGGCGCTGAAGGCGCAGCCGGCGGCGCTCCCGCTCGGACAGGCCGCCCCAGATGCCGAAGCGCTCGTCGTTGGCCAGCGCGAACTCCAGGCACTCGGCGCGGACCGCGCACCCGGTGCACACGCGCTTGGCCTCGCGGGTCGAGCCGCCCTTCTCCGGGAAGAACGCCTCGGGGTCGGTCTCAGCGCACAGGGCGTCCAGCCGCCACGCCTCGTCGGCGGGGCCGGACACGGGCCACTCCGGCAACGACGGCTCCAGGCCGGCGGACCAGTCGGGGAGCAGGGTCAGGGAGGGGCGGGCGGAGGACGGCACGGGAAGCTCCTGGAGGTGGGTCGGCGGCGCACCGGCGTGACGGACCGGTACGAACTGGCTGCTGTCCGTGACGTTACGGATCCCCCCATCGGGTGGCACAGGCACAAACCGAACGAAACCACCTCGTCCGATTGGTGGATTGTGTCGGCCGTTCCCTGGTGTCCGGCGAGCCGGAGGCCGGCCACGGGGCCGGCGCGGCCGGCTTCCTGCTCGAGGACGTCACGCCGGGCAGGTGCTCGCCTTCGTGAGTCGCGGCCTGTCCAACGAGGAGATCGCCGGGGAGCTCGTGCTCTCCCCGGCGACCGCGCGGACCCACGTCTCCCGGCTGCTGACCACGCTCGACGCCCGGGACCGCGCCCGCCTGGTGGTGCTGGCCTACGAGACCGGCCTCGTGGTGCCGGGGGCCTGGGACCGGCTCCCGGTGGTCGCGGACCCCCGGCCGCCGTCGGCCCGCACCCAGCGCAGGAGCGCCGTGAACACCAGGACGGCGGTTGCGGCGCCGCCCGCGAGACGCACCCGGTGGCCGGCGACGAACTCCCCGGCCACCCGGCGGAGGACCTCCGGGCTGTGGGTGCCGACCGGGTCGACGAACATGATCTCGTTGCGCGGCCAGAAGAACAGCACCGAGAACAGGAACTCGCAGGTGACGTACACCGCCGCGGCGCCGGCGACCCACCACCGCAGCCGCGGCTCACGCCACGTCAGCACCGTCGTGACCAGGCCGGCCAGCACGACGGAGGCGCCCAATGGCGGGAAGTAGTCACTCGGGCCGCCGGCGACCAGGAACTCGCGGGCTCGCTCCAGGGACGCCGGGGGGTCGCCGAACACGTTCGGGTACAGCATCACGGTCTCGGCGGCGACGCCGCCGAAGGAGAGCATCGCCGCCCACACGAGGACGACGAGGGAGACGGTGGTGAGCGTCGTGCGGTTCATCGCGGGTGGTCCTCTCGCTGGTCCCGGCCCCGGCGCCCGGCCGGGCCGCCGTCGTCCAGCGAGGATGGGTCCGGGCCACCTCGCCGGTCTGCCGGCCGGGGGCGCGATCCGGGGTCGCCCCACGACGTACGGCGAGCCGCCGACGGATCGACCGGCCGGGTCCGCGACGGCGCCCGGGGGAGCACGGGGCCGTCGCCCTCGGGCGACCCCGGCCCGGATCTCCCGGGACCGCGTGGCTGGCGCCCGGCCGGGCGCCTGGTGTCATGTCTCGGCAGCGGGCCCGCACGGGGTCGCAGCCACGGACCACCCGGCCGGAGGTGCCCCATGAGCTCGACCGGACCCGTCCGCATCGGGGTGGTGGGCGCCGGCATCGTCGGCCTCGCGGTCGCCCGCCGGCTCGCCCGGCTGCGGCCCGACGCGCACATCACCGTGCTGGACAAGGAGCGCGACGTCGCCGTCCACCAGACCGGGCACAACAGCGGCGTGGTCCACGCCGGCCTCTACTACGCGCCGGGCTCGCTGAAGGCCGAGCTGTGCACACGGGGACGGCGGCTGCTCCGGGAGTTCTGCGCCGACCACGGCCTGGTCTACGACGAGTGCGGCAAGCTCGTCGTCGCCCGCGACGCCGGCGAGCTCCCGGCGCTCCGGGAGATCGAGCGCCGGGCCACGCAGAACGGGGTGCCCGGCCTGCGCCGGCTGTCCGGGGCGCAGCTGCGGGAGGTCGAGCCCGAGGTGGTCGGGGAGGCGGCGCTGCACTCGCCGCACACCGCGATCGTGGACTTCCGGGCCGTCGCCCGGGCGGTGGCCGACGACCTGCGGCAGGCGGGCCACGAGATCCGGCTGGGCTTCGAGGTCACCGGGGTGCGGCGGCAGGTCGGCGGGGGAGTGGTCGTCACCTCCGGCGAGGAGGCGCTCGCCGTGGACCGGCTCGTCGTGTGCGCGGGTCTGCAGGCCGACCGGGTGTCCCGGCTCGCCGGGGACGAGGAGGGCCCGGCGATCGTGCCCTTCCGTGGCGAGTACTTCCGGCTGGTGCCGGAACGCAGCTCCCTCGTGCGCGGGCTGGTCTACCCGGTGCCCGACCCGCGGTACCCGTTCCTCGGCGTCCACTTCACCCGCCGGGTCGACGGGGGCGTGGACATCGGGCCGAACGCCGTGCTGGCGCTGGCGCGCGAGGGGTACCGCCGGCGCGACGTCCGGCCGGCGGACGTCCTCCAGACCCTGAGCTGGCCGGGGATGCGGCCGCTGGCGCGGCGGCACTGGCGGACGGGGCTCGGGGAGTTCCGGGGTTCGCTGTCCCGCCGGGTCTTCCTGGCGGCGGCCCGCGAGTTCGTCCCCGCGCTGACCGGCGCCGACGTCCGGCGGGCCCCGGCCGGCGTCCGTGCCCAGGCCGTCGACCGTGACGGCACCCTGGTCGACGACTTCCGCGTCAACCGGCTCGGCTCGGTCGTCACCGTGCGCAACGCGCCGTCCCCGGCGGCCACCTCGGCGCTGGCGATCGGCGAGTACGTCGCCGATCGCGTCCTGGCGCCGGAGTGAGCTGAGCCGGGCCGCCCGCGAGCGGCAGCCGGGTCAGTCGCCGCCGGCGGGCGGGGTGCCGGGCTGGTCGGGCCCCTCGGCGAGCAGCAGGTAGAGCGAGCGGCGTGCCTCGCCCAGGATCGTCGCCGCGGCGGCCCGCTGGGCCTCGGAGCCGGTGCGCGCCACCTGGCGCGCGGCCGCCTGCAGCTGCTCGAGCGGCCCCCGGAGGTCGGTCCCCGGCGCGGTTCCGGCCGGACCGGCGAACGGGTCCGGCCACGTGCCGCGCCGGGACGCCACGTGCTCGCGGCCGGCCTCGGTGAGGGTGGCCAGCTTGCGTCCGGCGTCGGCCGTGACGGTCACCAGCCCCTCGTCCTCCAGCTGGCTGATCGTCGGGTAGATCGCGCCGGGGCTGGGCGTCCACCGGCCGCCGCTGCGCTCGGCGATCGACTGCATGAGCTGGTAGCCGTGCATCGGCTCCTCGGCGAGGAGGAGCAGCACGGCCGCGCGGACGTCGCCGCGCGGAACGCGACCGCGGCCGCCCCGGCGGTGGGGCGGGGGGCCGCCGGACGGGCCCGGCCGCCCGTGGTGGGGGTGGTGGTGGCGCTCGCCGGAGTGGTGGTGGCGCCGGCCGGGGTGCTGGCCGTCACGGCCTCGCATGGGGTGCAGCATGGGTCCTCCTGGACTATCGAATGACGGTAACGATACATCGCTACCGTCATTCGTCAAGCCGCCGGACGCCGCGGTCAGGAGCCGGACCGGGGGCCCCGCAGCTCCTGCCACAGCCAGACGGCGAGCGCCACCGGCACCGCCACGAACGCGGCCATCGCCGGCACGGTGCCGAGGGTGGAGCCCAGCCAGGCCAGCAGCAGCGGGGTGCCGAACCCGGTGTAGGCGAAGGCGTAGAAGGCGCTGTTCATCGCGCCCCGGGTGTGCGGCGGCGCCAGCCGGGCGGTCAGGGTCAGCCCGGCGGTGAGGCACAGTCCGCCGCCGGCGCCCAGCAGCACCGCCGCGGGCAGCAACAGCGCCTCGGACCCGGCCACGACCGCGGCCACCCCGAGGCCGTGGCCGAGCGCGCCGAGCGCCATCCCGAGCGGTGCGGCGCCGCGCTCGGCCCGGCGTCCGACGCGGGCGGCGACGGCGCTCGCGGCCAGCGCGAGCCCGCCGATCAGGCCGGCGTAGGCGACGCCGACCCCGTCCCGCACCACGAGCAGCGGCAGCAGCGTGGCCGCGATGGCCGGGAACGCGAACACGCCCACCGCGGTGGGGGCCAGCACCGCCCGGAACGGCCGGCGCGCCTCCGGCGGCAGGCCGAGCGTCATCAGCCGGCCCGGACGCCGGGCGCGCACGGTCTCCGGGACGGTGACCAGCGCGCCGATGCCCACGGTCAGGACGGCGACGTGCACGAGGTACGGCAGCGTCGTCGGCGCCGGCCCGTACTGGGCGAGCACCCCGCTCATGGCCGGGGCGACGGCGAAGCCGAGGGACGTCGAGACCGCGCCGCGGGTGGCCGCCGACTGCTGGCCCTCCGGGCCGGCCAGCTCCTGCAGCCAGGCGTTGGCGACGGAGAACACGACCCCGGACACGACGCCCTGCAGCAGCCGGCCGGTGTAGAGCAGGGGGAGGTGGTCGACGGCGGGGAGGAACAGCAGGGAGACGAGGCCGGCGACGACCGCGAACGGCAGGACGAGGGCGCGCCGGCCGAACCGGTCCGACGCCGCCCCGGACACCGTGAGCGCCGCGATCAGCCCGACGGCGTAGCAGCCGAAGACGGCGGTGAGGTCGGCGTCGGACAGGCCCAGGGTGCGCCGGTAGACCAGCAGCAGTGGCGTGGGGATGTTGGTGCCCAGGGCCACCGTGAACAGCCCGAAGGTGAGGGCGTCGAGGTGCCGCCGCGTGGGGTCGCGCTGGAGCGTGGCCTCCGGCATCCGTCGGACGCTACCGGTCTCCCCGGTCTCCCCGGTCTCCCCGGTCTCCCCGGTCCGCCCGGTCCACCCGAGCGTCCGGGTTCCCGATCACGGAGCCCACCGTCCGCGCGGAGCGGGTCAGCGACGCCGTGGGAAGAACGGGCGCAGGGCCGGCGGCGGGGAGAAGGGCCGCCAGCTGCCCTCCGGCGCGCCCAGCCGGTCGGCGAGCAGCCACAGCACGGCGGGGTTGTGGGCCAGGCCGAGGTGGCTGCCGCGCACCTCGACGTTCTCGCGGTGCCGGCCGGGCGGGTAGCGGCACGCGGTCCAGTCGACGATCCCGTCGGACCGGGTGAGCACCGAGGTGGCGGGTACCCGCAGCGAGCCCGCCTCGGCCCAGGGGCGCGCGAAGCCGCCGGTGCCCGGGGCGAGCCGCGTCCCCTGGTCGACCAGCTGGGACAGTGTGCGGACCCACGGCGGGTGCCGGAGGACGGGCGTGCCGAGGGTGACCAGTCTGCGCACGCTCCCCGGCCTGGCCCGGGCGAGCTCCTGGGCGTACAACCCGCCGAGGCTCCAGCCGACGAGGCTCACCCGCCTGCCGGACTCGCGGTGCAACCGGTCCAGCCGGGCGCGCAGGTCCCGCACGACGCGTCCCGTGGGACCCCGGTTCGTGCCCAGGCTCCAGCCGGACACGTGGTGCCCCAGCGCGCGGAGGACCCCGCGGAGCAGCACCGTGGACGGGTCGCCGGTCAGGAGTCCCGGGAGCACGAGCACCGGGTGCCCGTCCCCGCGCCGGGCCGTCGCCAGCAGCGGCCAGGTCGCCAGCAGGGCGGCGAGGTCGATACCGGCCCGGGGCGGCTCGGTCAGCAGCAGGGCTCGGGGAAGGCGGCGTCGGGTCGTCGGCACACCCCCTTCCTTCCCCGGCTGCGGGCCGCCGTCCCACCGTTTGCGGGGTCAGATCCGCCGGGACCAGGTGGACAGCCGCCCGGCGCGCCGGAAGCCCAGCGCCTCGTTGACCGCGACCATCGCCCGGTTGGACTCCGCGTTGTAGGTGGTGATGCGGCGGACCGCCGGCAGCGTCGCGGCCACCTCGCGCAGCACCGCGGCCTTGACCAGGGCGCCGAGCCGGCGGCCACGGTGCTCGCGCAGGACCAGCGTGCCGCCCTGCTGGGCCAGTGCCGGGTGCTCCAGGGGCACCTGCAGGTCGGTGAAGGCGACCAGCCGGCTCCCGGTCACGGCCCCGGCGGAGAGCACCGTCCGTCCCCGGGCGAGGTGCGCGTCCTCGTACTCGCGCACCCGCGCGGCGTCCCAGTGCTCCTCCTGGACCGGGAGGTCCCCGTGCGGGGCGTCGGTGGTCATCCGGCGCTCCAGCAGCGCCCGGTCGTCGAGCAGCGCGTCCGGCGTCCGGTCCCGCCAGGTGACCACCTCGTAGCCACGGCCGGCGGCGCGCGCCTGCTCCTCGAGCGCGCACAGCCGCGCCTCGTCGGGTGGCAGCAGCAGGTCGCGGCGGCTCTCCGCCAGGTCGCAGCGCCATCCGTGGCGCAGCGCGAAGCCGCGGCCGGCCACCTGCGGACCGGGCTCGTCCACCTCGGTGACCACCTCGGTGCGGCCGGCGGCCCCGGCCAGCCGCACCGCCTCGGCCAGCAGCAGACCGCCGATCCCCCGACGGCGGTGCCCGGGGTGGATGGCCAGGTCGACGTGCGCGACGGTCGGGTTGTCCCGCACCGGCAGCAGCAGCCGCAGCGCACCCACCACGGCGTCCCCGAGGAGGAGGGCCCGGTGGGTGCCCCGCAGCGAGCCGCCCGGTGCCAGGAGCCGGCGCGCCAGGGCGACGTGGTCGCTCGCCGGCCGCGGCGGGTCACCGGGCCGGTCCGCGCGCTGGCTCGCCGCCCAGACCCGGCACCAGGCAGTGAACCGCTCGTCGTCCGGGCCGGTCTCCGCGATGCGCACGTCCCCGTCCTACCGCCCCGGGCAACCGGGTTCCGGCGGCCGGCTCACGCCTCCGGACGCCGGCGCGGACAGCGGCGCAGGAAGTCCTGGGCGATCTGGTCGAAGGTCGCCCACGTGACGCCCTCGTGGCCGTTGATGTGCTCGATGAGCCGCTCCAGGGCCAGGAGCACCTGCGGGCGCCCGGACACGTCGGGGTGGACGGTCATCGTGAACACGGCGTGGTCCTGCTCGCGGTACACCCAGTCGAACTGGTCCCGCCAGGACTGCTCGATGTCCCGGGGGCTGACGAACCCGTGGCTGTTGGGGCTGGTCTTGACGAACATCATCGGCGGCAGGTCGTCGAGGTACCAGTTCGCCGGGATCTCCACGAGGTCGGTCTCCTCGCCGCGGACGAGGGGCCGCATCCACTCCCGCGCCGGCTTGGAGTAGTCGATGTTCGTCCAGCTGTCGCCGACCCGGACGTAGTACGGCTCGAAGTCCCGGTGCATCAGCGAGTGGTCGTAGGTGACCCCGCGTTCGAGCAGCAGCTCGTTGGTCACCGTGCTGAACTCCCACCACGGTGCGACGTAGCCGGTGGGACGGCGGCCGCTGCGCTGCTCGATCAGGTCGATGCAGTGGTCGAGCACCGCCTCCTCCTGCTCCCGGCTCATGGCGATCGGGTTCTCGTGGCTGTAGCCGTGCAGCCCGATCTCGTGCCCGGCGGCGACGCAGGCGTCGAACTGCTCCGGGAAGGTCTCGATCGAGTGACCGGGCCAGAAGAAGGTCTGCGTCAGCCCGTGGCGCCGGAACAGCTCCTGGACGCGGGGCACCCCCACCTCCCCGGCGAACAGGCCCCGGGAGATGTCGTCGGGGGAGTCCTGCCCGCCGTAGGACCCCAGCCAGCCGGCCACCGCGTCGATGTCGACGCCGAACGCCACCAAGATCTCCTTGCTCATCCCTGTCAGCTCCTCCCCGGGGGCCGGACGACTCCCCGACGTGGGTCAGCCGGGCAGCCGGTCGGCCAGCACCCGGAACGGATCGCGCGGGTCGAGGGAGAGGGCGGCGGCGAGCAGCAGCCGGCCCTGCCAGGGGCTCAGGTCGCCGGCGAACCGCGCCCCGGCCCGGGCCAGGCCGGCGCCCCCGCCGGCGTAGAGCGGGGCGACCGGTCCGGACGGCACCCGGGAACACACGAGCACCGGGACGCCGCGGGCCACCAGCCGGCCGGCCTCCTCGGCGATGGCGGGAGGGGCGTTGCCCGCACCGAGGGCCTCCAGCACGACCCCCGCCGCGCCGGCGTCGACGGCGGCGCGCAGCAGGGCCGCGTCCGCGCCCAGGTAGCAGGGGATGACGTCGACGCGCGGCAGCTCCCGGTCCAGGTCGAGCGGCAGCGGCCGGTGCCGGACCGGGCGGGCCAGCGGGACGACGGACTCGTCGCCCACCTGCAGCAGCGGCCCGCGGCCCGGCGCGGCGAAGGCGGCGGTGCGGAGCGTCTCCACCTTGCGCACCCCGCGGCCGGCGAAGACCAGCCCGTCGAAGCACAGCAGCACGCCCAGCTCCCGGGACAGCGGGGAGGCGGCCACCCGCAGCGCGGCCGAGAGGTTCGCCGGCCCGTCCGGCGCGGGGGAGTCGAACGGCCGCTGGGCGCCGGTGAAGACCACCGCACGCGGGTCGTCGTGCACCAGGTCGGCGAGGTAGGCGGACTCCTCCATCGTGTCGGTGCCGTGCGTGACGACCACGCCGTCCACGTCGTCGGCCAGGTGCCGGCGCACCTCGGCCACCAGCCCCCGCAGGTCGGCGGAGGACAGCGCGAAGCTGGCGACCGTGGTCAGGTCCGCGACGCCGACCTCGACACCGGGAGGACGGCCGGCCGCGGCGAGCAGCTCGGCCGCCGTCGTCGTGGCCGTGAGCCCGTCGGCGCTGCGCCGGCTGGCGATGGTGCCGCCCGTCGCCAGGAGCTGGACCCGTCCCACGCACCCTCCCGGTCCGCCGGTGGCGCCGCCGTCGGGGCGGCCGGCGCGCTGCCCGACCAGGTCACCACGTCGGCGGCCCCGGCGCACGTCGTCGGCCGTCCCCGGGGCCGGGCCTTCCGGCCGGGCCCTTCCGGTGGTACGGCGGAGAGGGCCAGACTCCCGGGTGCAGGGCAACCACACGGCGGCGCACGCCGACGCTCCCCCGAGGGGACTCCGATGCTCGACCACCCGATGCTCGACCCCAGCCGGTTCGTCCAGGGGCCCTTCGCGCCGGTCACCGAGGAGGTCACGGCGTTCGACCTGCCGGTGTCCGGCCGCCTCCCGGCCGAGCTGAACGGGCGGTACCTGCGCAACGGGCCCAACCCGCTGGGCCTGGACGAGCCGGTCCGGCACTGGTTCCTCGGGCCCGGCATGGTGCACGGCGTCCGCCTGCGCGACGGCCGGGCCGAGTGGTACCGCAACCGGTGGGTCCGCTCCCGGCAGGTGGCCGGGGCACTCGGCGAGCCGTGGCCGGGCGGACCCGTGCACGCCGACATGGACTTCGCCGCCAACACCCACGTCATCGCCCACGCCGGGCGCACGCTGGCGACCGTCGAGGCCGGCGCGCTGCCCTACGAGCTCACCGACGACCTCGACACCGTCGGCCCGTGCGACTTCGGCGGCACGCTGCCCGGTGGCTACGCGGCGCACACCAAGCTCGACCGGCGGACCGGGGAGCTGCACGCGGTCGCCTACTTCTGGGCGTGGGACCACGTGCAGCACGTCGTCGTCGGGCCGGGCGGGGAGGTCACCGGCACCACCGACGTGCCGGTGCCCGACGGGCCGATGATGCACGACTTCGCCCTCACCGAGCGCTACGTCGTCCTCCTCGACCTGCCGGTCACCTTCAGCATGGACGCCGCGGCCGCCGGCTCCTCGCTGCCCTACGGGTGGAACCCCGGGCACCGGCCGCGCGTGGGCCTGCTGCCCCGGGCCGGGACGACCCGCGAGGTGCGCTGGTTCGAGGTGGAGCCGTGCTGGGTGTTCCACACGCTCAACGCCTACGACGACGGCGACCGGGTCGTGGTCGACCTGTGCCGCTACGCGGGCTCCTTCGACCTGCCGAACCTGTCCGGGACGGGGCCGCTGACCCTGGACCGGTGGACCGTCGACCCGGTCGCCGGCACCGTGCGCCAGGACCGCCTCGACGACCGCGGGCAGGAGTTCCCGCGCGTCGACGAGCGGGTCGTCTCGCGGCCGCACCGCTACGGCTACAGCGCGGTGACCGGCGAGGTCGGCCGGGCCACCGTCGGGATGGACGGCACCTTCGCCGACGACGCGTTCGCCGACGCCCTGCTCAAGCACGACCTGGGCACCGGCCGGGTCGAGGCGCACCGCTTCCCGCGGGACGCCACCGTGGGGGAGGCCGTCTTCGCCCCGGCGGCACCGGAGGCGGCCGAGGACGACGGCTACGTCCTGGCCTTCGCGCACGACGCGGACCGGGGCGCCGCGGATCTGGTGGTCCTCGCCGCGCAGGACTTCACCGCCCCGCCGGTCGCCCGCGTCCACCTGCCGGCGCGGGTGCCGCTCGGCTTCCACGGCAGCTGGGTCGCCGACGCGTGAGGCGCTGCCCGTGATCCCGGGGCCACGGGCAGCCGCCCGCTCACCCCGGGCCGGGGCCGGCGGTGTCCCGTAGCCGCACCGGCAGCCGGGTCAGCCCGCGCATCAGGATGCTGGCCCGCCAGCTCAACTGGTCCGGCTCGACCGCCAGCGCCAGGTCGGGGAAGCGGGCGAGCAGCGTCCGGAACGCCACCTCACCCTCCAGCCGCGCCAGCGGGGCGCCGAGGCAGTGGTGGAGCCCGAAACCGAACGCCAGGTGACCTGAGGCGTCGCGGTGCAGGTCCAGGTCCTCGGCGGAGGGGTAGTGGTCCGGGTCGTGGTCGGCGGAGGCCAGGGCGACCAGCACCACCTCGCCGGCCGGGATGGGGACGCCGCCGATCTCGACGTCCTCGGTGGTGTGGCGGAACGTGGCCAGGTTGACCGGGCCGTCGAACCGCAGGAACTCCTCCACGGCCCGGGGGACGAGCTCCGGGTCGGCACGCAGCTCCGCGAGCCGGTCGGGACGACGGAGGAGTGCCAGCACGCCGTTGCCGATGAGGTTGACCGTCGTCTCGTGGCCGGCCACCAACAGCAGGAACGCCATGGCCACCGTCTCGTCGGCCGAGAGCTGGTCGGCGTCGGCCGAGGCGGCCACGATCGCGGACAGCATGTCGTCCGCCGGTCTGGCCCGCTTCTCGGCGACCAGGGCGGTGAGGTACTGCGCCATCGCCGCCCCCGCGGCCGTGCGTGCGGCAGCGTCGCCGTCGGACGACAGGAGCGTGTTGGACCACCTCCGGAACGTCCCGCGCTCGGCGTCGGGCACCCCCAGCAGGTCGCAGATCACGCTCATGGGCAGCGGGAAGGCGAAGGCGTCGAGCAGGTCGACCTCGGGGGGACCGGCGGCCATGCGGTCGGCGAGCTCGGTGGCGATCGCCTCGATCCGCGGCCGCATGCCGGCGATGGCGCGCATCGTGAAGGCCCGGCTCACCAGCTTGCGCAGCCGGGTGTGGTCGGGCGGGTCGGAGCTGAGCATGTGCCGGCTGAGTTCCTGGGCGAACACGGTCCGGCGCTCGGCGGGCAGCGGGTGCCGTTCCAGCACCCGGGCGAACCCGGCCGCGTCCTTCGCCAGCCGGGGGTCGTTGAGCGCTGCCCGCGCATCGTCGTAGCGGGTGACCAGCCAGACCGGGAGGCCCACCGGGGTCCGCCCCCGCGCGACCGGGTCCTCGGCGCGGAGCCGCGCGTACAGGGCGTACGGATCGGCGAAGAAGGCCGCGTCGAGCTCCACCACCGTGCCCGCGGTCCGTGCGGCACCCGACCGGCCGTGTTCCATCGTGCGAGGTTCCCCCCGGGTCCGCCGACGGCACAACCCCCGTGGGAGCGGCTCCGGTCCGCCGGGCGTGAGGGGCGATCGGCGGTCGCCGGGTGCGGGTCCGGAGTAGCGTCCGGACCGCTGCGCCGGTGACGACGGCGGGAGATGGTCGTGGGGACGACGTCGCAGGTGGGCGGTCGAGGAGAGGACACGCCCCCGCTCGTCGTCGGGCTCCGGGACGTCGACGCCGGCGCCGGCGAGCGCGTCGGGGGCAAGGCCGCGAACCTGGGCGAGCTGATCGGCGCGGGCCTGCCGGTGCCGGACGGCTTCTGCGTGACCACCGACGCGTACCGCGACCTGGCCGCCGCGGCGGACCTCACCGACGTCATCGACGCGTTGGCCGACACCGCGGCGGACGACCTGGTCCGGTCCGCTGAGCTGGCCCGGCGAGCGCGGGACCGGATCGTGTCCACCCCGGTGCCCGCACACGTGGCGCAGGCGGTGACCGCGGCCTACCGGGAGCTCGGCGGGTCGACGGTGGTCGCCGTCCGCTCCTCGGCGACGGCCGAGGACCTGCCCTTCGCCAGCGCCGCCGGCCAGCAGGACACCTTCCTGGGGGTGGTGGGCGCGGATGCCGTCCTCGACGCGGTCCACCGGTGCTGGGCGTCCCTCTGGACCGACCGGGCCGTCGTCTACCGGGTCCGCAACGGGATCGACCACGCGACCACGCGCCTCGCCGTCGTGGTGCAGCGGATGGTGGACTCCGCGGTTGCGGGCGTGCTGTTCACGGTCAACCCGGTGACCGGACGGCGCGGGGAGACCGTTGTCGACGCCAGCCCCGGCCTCGGCGAGGCCGTCGTCAGCGGCGCGGTCAACCCCGACCACTTCGTCCTCGACAGCCGGACCGGCGCCGTGCTGGAGCGACGTCTGGGGGACAAGCGCCTCGTCGTCCGGGCCCGCGCGGGCGGCGGGACGGAGACCGTCCCCCAGCCGGCATCCGAGGTCGCCTGCCTGTCCGACGACCAGCTCCGCGCGCTGGTCCGGCTCGGCGCCCGCGTGCAGCAGCACTACGGGCAGCCGCAGGACACCGAGTGGGCCATCGACGGGGCCGGCGCCCTCTGGCTCACGCAGGCCCGGCCGGTCACCACCCTGTTCCCGCTCCTGGACGGCGACCCGGCGGGGGACGGGATCCGCGTCTTCTTCTGCTTCAGCCTGGCGCAGGGGCTGACCCGTCCCCTGACCCCCCTGGGGGTGTCCGCGATCCGGCTGATCGGCTCCTCCATCGCCCGCCTCTACGGCCGCCCGCCGGCGGACCCGGTGGCCGGGCCACCCGCGATCCGGGAGGCCGCCGGGCGGCTGTTCTTCGACGTCACACCGATCCTGCGCAGCTCCGCCGGACGGGCGGTGGTCCCCCGGGTGCTCGACGTCATGGAGGCCCGCTCGGCCACGGTGCTGCGCGGGCTGTTCGGCGATCCCCGGCTCTCCGTCGTGCACCCGTCGTGGGCGCCGGTCGTCCGGCGGCTCGCGGAGGTGGCGGCACGCTCCGGGATCCCGCTCCAGGTGGTGCAGGCGGTGGCCCGGCCGGCAGCGGCACGGCGTCGCCTCGACCGTCTCGGCGCGGGGCTGCGGGCCCGTCCGGTGCCGCCCGCGTCCGCGACTCCGGCCCGACGTCTGGAGTTCGTCGTCGGGCTCCTCGGCGAGGCCGCGGTCCGGATCGTCCCGCGGGTGGCGCCGCCCGCGGCCACCGGGTTCGCCATGCTGTGGCTGGCCGGGCGGCTGCTCGGGGCCGACGCCCGGCCCGGGGACCTGGCGACCGTCCTGCGCGGTCTCCCGCACAACGTGACGACGGAGATGGACCTCGCGCTGTGGAGCGTGGCGACCGCGGTCCGGGCCGACGAGGCCGCCGCGGCGGCGGTGCGATCGGCGTCGGCCGCGGAGCTGGCCGAGCGCTACCGGACCGGGACGCTGCCCCGCGTCCTGCAGGACCGGCTGCGGGACTTCCTCGACCGCTACGGCCACCGCGCCGTCGCCGAGATCGACGTCGGCCTGCCCCGCTGGGCCGAGGACCCCGCCCACGTGATCGGCGTCCTCGGCAACTACCTGCGGCTCGACGACCCGGACCGGGCTCCGGACCGGGTGTTCGACCGCGGCGCCGCGGAGGCCCGGGCCATGGTGTCGACGCTGACGGAGCGGGCCCTGCGGCGTGGCCGGCTGCGGGGGAGGGCCGTGGGCTTCGCCCTGGACCGGGCCCGGCAGCTCGCGGGGATCCGCGAGCTGCCCAAGTACCTCATCGTGCAGGTCCTCGCCCAGGCCAGGCGCGAGCTCCTGGCGATCGGGGCGGAGCTGGCCGCCGCGGGCCGCCTCGCGGACGCGGCGGACGTGTCTTTCCTCGACCCGCGCGAGGTCGCGGCCGCCCTCGACGGCCGCGACGTGCGGGACGTCGTCGCCGGCCGGCGCGCGGGCTACGACCGGGAGATGAGGCGTCGGCACGTGCCCCGCGTGCTGCTCAGCGACGGCACCGAGCCGGAGGCGCGCGCAGGGACCCCGCCGGCGGCGGACGGTGCCCTCGTGGGCACCCCGGCATCCGCCGGGACCGCCACCGGCCCGGCGCGCGTCGTGCTCGACCCCGTGGGTGCGCACCTCGTCCCGGGCGAGGTCCTCGTCGCGCCGTCCACCGACCCCGGCTGGACCCCGCTCTTCCTCACCGCCGGTGCGCTGGTCATGGAGATGGGCGGGGCGAACTCCCACGGCGCGGTGGTCGCCCGCGAGTACGGCATCCCGGCGGTGGTCGGCGTACCGGATGCCACCGGCCGGATCGCGACCGGCCAGCAGCTCACCGTGGACGGCACGCGCGGCCTGGTCTCGGCCGTCGACGGAGAGCTCCAGGGCTGAGCGCCGGCGCCCCCGGGACGGGCCGGACGCACGCCTCGAGGGCCCGGCGGCACCGCTATCCCGCGTACCCGTGCCGCATGTCCTCGACGATCCGCGGCTGGTCCAGGGTCGAGGGCGGGAGCGCCTGGGGGCCGCGGTCGGCGGAGAACACCCCGGAGGCCCGCAGCACCGCCGGGTCGAGGAACCGCAACGAGGGGGCCTGCGGCGACAGGCCCAGGTCGGGCGCCGCGTCGCCGGCCCGCGCCAGCGCGAAGCCCCAGTCGCCGAAGCTCGGCACGTGCACGTGGTACGGCGTCGCGCGCAGCCCGGCGGACTCCAGCGTGCTGACCGTGCGCCAGTAGGCGGTCGGCGTGGAGTAGGGGCTGCCGGCCTGCACCGTCACCAGCCCGCCGGGTGCCAGCACGCCGGACAGGAGCCCGTAGAACTCCGTCGAGTACAGCCGGCCGAGGACGGGCGTGTCCGGGTCGGGCATGTCGACGACGACGGCGTCGAAGTCCCGCCCGGTGGGCCGGCGGAGCCAGCGGAACGCGTCGTCGACGACGACGTCGACCCGCGGGTCGTCCAGGGCGCGGTCGTTGAGGCCGGCCAGCCGGGTGCGCGCCAGCTCGACGACGGCCGGGTCGAGCTCCACCTGCACGACCTGCCGGACCGACGGGTGGCGGAGCACCTCCCGCGCGGCCAGCCCGTCGCCGCCGCCCAGGATGAGCACCCGCGCCGGGTCGCGGGCCAGCGCGGGGTGGACCAGGGCCTCGGTGTAGCGGTGCTCGTCGGTGCTGGCGAACTGCAGGTCGCCGTCGAGGAACAGCCGGAGGTCGCCGGCCCGCTCGGTCACCACGATCTCCTGGTGGTCCGAGCGCACGGCGGCGACGATCGGGTCGGAGTAGAGCCGCTGGCGTGCCGTCACCTCGACGTCCTGCGCCCGCACGAGCAGCACCCCCAGCACGGCGGCCGCCGCGAGCAGCGCCGCGGTGGCCGCCCGGCGGGACCGCGCGCTGAGCTGCCGCCGCAGGAGGAACCCGGCGACGACGGCCGCGGCCACGAGGTTGACCACGCCGGTGAGGGCCGCGCCGCGGATCTGCCCGGCGAGCGGCAGCAGGACGAACGGCCAGACCAGCCCGCCGAGCAGGGCCCCGGCGTAGTCCGCCGCGTTGAGGTCGGCCAGCAGCTTGCCCGTGCCCTCCGCGTCGATGCCGGTGCGGCCCGACTGCAGCAGGGTCATGAGCAGCGGCACCTCGGCGCCCACCAGGACGCCCAGCACCCCCGTGGCGACGAGCAGGACCGCGGTGCTGGTCCCGTAGAAGGAGAAGGTGACGTAGAGCGTGACGGCACTGAGGCCGCCCGCGACGCCGAGAACGATCTCCACGGCGACGAAGGTGGCGGCCGCGTGCCCGAGGAACGGCTTGACCAGCAGCGCCCCGGCACCCAACGCCGCGACGAAGCCGGCGACGATCAGCGACGTCTGCCTGATCCCGCCACCGACGAGGCTCGCCGACAGCGTCAGCAGGACCAGTTCGTAGACCAGGCCGCAGGCCGCGCACACCGCGACGGCGGCCAGCAGCAGCGGGCGGGCGCGCAGCGGGAGAGGGGTGCCCGTGGCGGCCCGGGCCCCGGCCGTCGATGCGGTCACCGGATCAGGACAGCGCGGCGGCGTTCACCGCGCCGATCGCCACCAGGCTGCTGGCCACCGCCCACGCGGTGCCGGTCATGTGGGGCGTGTTGACGACGTCGCGCAGGTGGCCCGGCACGACGACGTCGAGCAGCCGCAGCGCCAGCGCCTGCAGCACGACGCCGAGCAGCCCGTAGACCGCCGAGTCGACCAGGCCCTGGGCGAGGCGGTCGGCGCTGGTCATGATCGCCGTCACCACGATGATCGCCAGCGCCAGGTGGTTGCCCGCGAGCAGGATGGCGGCGTTCGGGTTGTGGTCGACGTAGACCTGGGTGCGCAGGTTCCCGGGGGTGAGCAGGTCCAGGGCGAGGAAGCCCACGGTCAGCACGGCGAGCCCGACGATGAAGAACAGCAGGGTCGCCACCACGCCCTGGGCGAGCAGGCCGCCGTCGACCGAGCCGAACTGCAGCGCATGGGTTGTCGCGCTCACGTGTCACTCCTGGGGACGGGGATCGGGGGAGAGGGTGGCGATGACGTCACTTGCCGTCGCCCGGGCCGCTCCCGGCGCCGCCTCCGGCGGGGGAGCCGGGCCGGAACCCGGGGCCGAGGAAGACGAAGGCGCCGCGACTGTAGCGGCCGTCGACGTCCTCGACCTGCACGGTGCTGCCGCTCCCGGCCGGGCTCACGATGACGATGTCGTCGTCGTAGCGCAGGTACTCGTTGCCGCCGTCGGCCGCGCGCTCGGCGGGCGGCACCGCGTCGACGATCGCCGTCGTGGTGGTGCCGACGGGGTCCGACGAGCTGTAGACGGCGGTGTCCCCGGTGGAGGTCTGCAGGGAGTAGGTGTCGCGGAGGAAGTCCCGGACCTGGTTGCCGCTGCCGCACGCGGCCAGCAGCAGGACCGCGGCCACGAGGACGGCGGTCCACCGGCGCGCGGTCACGGCGTCCACCGGCTGCGGGTCGTGACGATCTCGCCGGTGGCCCCGGCCGGGTACAGGTGCCAGGTCTGCCACGCCCAGCCGCCCTCGGCGAGGGCCGCGCCGGTCAGGGCGGTGAGGGCGCTGTCGGAGCCGGGGAACCGCCCGCACAGCCAGGCGGGGTCCTCCGCGGCGCGCGCCCGCAGGTCGCCGGCGGTGGCGTCGAGCTCGGCGCGGGACACCGCGGACACCGACGACCTGATCTCGAAGCCGCCGGAGCGCAGGTGCCGGGGGAGCGCCGTGCCCCCGGCCGGCAGCGCGTCGCAGGACACCTGCTCGGTGAGCTCGTGCCCGGGGACGGTCGCGGTGACCACGTGCGAGGCGCCCAGCACCCCGAGGCGGAGCGTCCCCCCGTGCGTGGCCCGCAGCCGGACCTCGGCCAGCGCCGCCGGTGCGGGGGCGTGCAGCAGCAGACCGAGGGCGCCGGCGGTGACGTCGCGCGGCGGCACATCGAAGGAGAGCAGCGTCATGCCTCGGGGGTCCGGTGGTAGACGGTCAGCTCGCCGCGGGTCACCGCGCGCCCGGTCGAGACCTCCCAGGACTGGGTCGGCGCCCAGCGCTCGAAGGCGATGAGGCCGGTGCGGTCCCGGGTCGCGTAGTCCGCGTAGTCGACCGTCCCGCTGGCGGGAGTGCCGGTGGTGCCCTCCGCGGTGTAGGAGGCGCGGCCCCGCTCGAGCTGGTGGTGGACCCGGTCGTCGAGGACGACGTCCCCGTCCGGGGTGAGCCCGGTGCCCTCCCGGCGCATCCACAGCGTCATCTCGAGCTCGCCCTCGTCGTCCTCCACGGTGAGCCAGCGCCGTCCGGTGGAGCCGTCGAGCAGGTGCTCGCGCCAGGTCGTGCCGCCCTCCTCGAGCACGATGGTGCCGCGCACCACGTGGTCGATCCCGGCGTAGGTGATGACGTCGCCGACGCCGATCGCGTGGGGGTCGTAGACGTCCGGCTCGTCGGCCAGCGGGTCCACCCGGCGCGGGG
Organism: Geodermatophilus sabuli; assembly: GCF_900215145.1. Taxonomy (GTDB): domain Bacteria; phylum Actinomycetota; class Actinomycetes; order Mycobacteriales; family Geodermatophilaceae; genus Geodermatophilus; species Geodermatophilus sabuli. Next base: position 131,478 of record NZ_OBDO01000011.1, read on the forward strand.
TGGGCCGCCGCGCCAGGTTCCGCCGGCGCAGCACCAGGATGACGACGGCCAGCACGGCCAGGAGCGCCAGGAGGACGAGCAGCACCTCGGTCATGGGGCCGCCTTCCTGCGGAGGGGTCGAGGCCTGGCCGACCGTATCCCGACAACCCGGCCCGGGGGCCGAACGGGTGCCTGACCAGCACCGGACCGCCCGGGTCGCCGGAGCCGGCGCGCGCGAGCGGTAGCTTGCGGTGCCGCCATGATCCTCGGGAGGGCGTGTGCTGTTCTTCATCGGTCGCCTGGCGCGGCTGCTGCGGCTGCGGCTGCGCGGGTGGCGGTTGCCACTGACCGTGGCGGTCGGGGTGTTCCTGACCAGCTGGCTGGCCATGGCCCTCGTCGAGCCGCGGGGCAGCGAGATCGTCGCGCCGGGGAACTACTGGTGGTACTTCGTCGTCACGGCGGCCACCGTGGGCTACGGCGACCTCTTCCCCGTCTCGGCCGGCGGCCGGGCGGTCGGCCTGTACGTCATCGTGGGTGGCATCGTCACGCTGACGTTGCTGTTCACCCAGCTGGCCGAGGCGCTGCAGTCGGTGCGGGGCAGGCGGCTCAGAGGAGGGGTGACCCTGGACCTGGACGACCACGTGGTCCTCCTCGGCTACCTCCCGGGGCGGACCGAGCGGATCGTGGCGGAGTTGACCGCGGAGGGCCGGCAGCAGGTGGCCCTGTGCGCCTGGGACGAGGTCGCGGAGAACCCGATGCCCCATCAGGACGCGGTGCACTTCGTCCGCGGCGACCTCGCCGACGCCGACGTGCTGCACCGGGCCGGGATCGGACGGGCCCGGACCGCCGTCGTCGACGCCCGGGACGACAACGAGGCCCTCGCCGTCGCGGTGGCCGTGGACCACGCCAACCCGCGGGTCCACCTGGTGGTCGCGGTGCGCGACCTCCGGCGCCGGGAGAACCTCCGCTACGTCAACCCGGACGTGCAGGTGGTGCAGTGGCACATGCCCTTCCTGCTGACCGAGGAGGCCAACGACCCGGGCATCACCGAGATCTACAACGAGCTGATGACCGAGGGCGGCTCCGGCAACACCTACTCCGTGCGGGTCCCGGCCGGCTGGCCGCCGGTCGCCTTCGGTGAGGTGCAGAGCCGCTTCGGCCGCGAGTTCGGGGCCACCGTGCTGGCCGTCCGTTCCGACGACGAGTTGGTGGTGAGCCCGCCGTGGGACCGGCCGGTGCCGCCAGGGGCCACGCTCTACTACGTCGCGCGGCGGCGGATCGACGCCGACCGCCTGACCGCCGGACGCTGAGAGCGGTCCCGCCGGCCGCCCCGTCCGGTCAGGGGCGCAGCCGCGCGCGGAGGGCCTCGACCTCGGCGGTCAGCGCGCCGACCCGCTCGCTGGCCGAGCGTGCCGTCGCCTCGGCCGCGGTCGCGCGGGCGGTGGCGTCCTCGGCGCGCTGAGCCGACCGGGCCGCGTCGGTGCGGGCCTCCTGGCGGGCCTGCTCGGCGGCCGCGGCCAGGTCACCGGCCTCGCGCGCGGAGGCCCGCGCGTCCCGCTCGGCGTCCCGGGCCCGGTCCCGGTCCCGGTCGGCCTCGCGCGCCTGCGCCCGGGCGCCCGCCGCGGCGGCGAGCGCCTCGTCCCGCGCGGCGAGGGCCTCGTCGCGCTGCTCCGTCCTCGTCCGCACCGTCTCGGCGAGGGTGCGCTCGGTGACGCTCCACCTCGCCCGGGCCTCGACGAGCGCGTCGTGCTCGCGGGCGGCCTCCGCGCGGGCCCGCTCCTCCGCACGCCGCGCCCGCTCGGCGTCCTGCTCGGCCGCCCGCCGGCGCAGGTCGGCGTCGGCGCCCCGCGCCTCGGCGGAGGTCCGCTCGGCCTCGGCCCGGTCCCGCTGACCCTCCGCCTGCTCGCGGCCGGACTCGGCGGCGGAGCGCGCCTCCTCGGCCAGCCCGATCCGGTGCGCGGCGTCGGCGCGGGCCTCGGTGACCGCCCGGTCGGCGGCCGTCCGGGCGGCCTCCACGTCGCGCTCGGCCGCCTGGCGCGCCGCCCGCGCCTCCGCGCCGGCCTGCTCGGCCCGGAGGGCCCGCTCCTCGGCGCGCAGCCGCGCGGCGTGGGCGGCGTCGACGTCGGACCGGGCCTGGGCGATCCGGGCCTCCACGGTCTCCTCGTCCCGGTACTCGGCCAGGGCGTCGGCGGCGGCGGCGAGCAGGGCGGCCTGCGTCTCCGCCGCGACGGCGGCCTCCCGGGTCGCCGTGGCCCACCGGGCCACCAGGTGCCGGACCCGGCCCTCCGGAGGGAGGTCGTCGGTCAACGCCGCGGTGGCCGCACCGAGCCGGGCCGACCGCTGGCCGCTCACCCGGGCCCGCTCCTGCCGGGCGGACTCCGGGTTGTGACCGGGGTCGGTGCAGAACTTGGGGGACGGGCCGCTGCGTCCGGGCGTCCGGGGACGGCGCGGTGCCGCGCAGCCGGGGAAGGCGCACGGCTCCGGGGTTGCCGAGGCGGCGGGGGTGTCCATGTACGGACGATAGTCGGATGGGCGATCCGGTGATCCCATCCATCTTCTGGAGGGCAGGACCACTTCCGAGAAACACCACTTCTACGAAGTGCAGCTCGCGCGCCCCGGCGTCCCGCGGGAGACTCCCGGGATGCACCCGGACCAGGCCGCGGACACCGACCCGGAGGCCACCGCCGCGGCGGAGGGCACCGTCGTCCCGGCGCCGGCCGGCGACGGCACGCTCCGGTCCGGCGACCTCACCTCGATCGGCTCGTACGTCGCCGCGGCCCAGGCCGAGAGCACCCGCCGCACCTACGCGCGCGACGTGGCCGCCTGGGCGGCCTGGTGCGCCGGCCGCGCCCTGCCGGCGACGCTGCCCGCGGACCCGCTGGCCGTCGCCGCCTGGCTGGCGTCGATGGCCGACGACGGGCACAGCCCGCGGTACGTGGCCCGGCGCCTGTCGGCGCTCAACGACGCGCACCGCACCGCGGGGCACCCCGCCCCGGGCGACAGCGCGGGCGTCCGGCGGACCCTGGCCGGGATCCGCCGCACCGCCGCCCGCGCCGGCCACCGGCCGCGGCGGGCCCGGGCGGTGGACACCGCGACCGTCCGGGCGCTGGTCGAGGACCTCCCGGAGACCCTCGCCGGCACGCGTGACCGCTGCCTGATCCTGATCGGCTACGCGCTGGGCCTGCGCGCCTCGGACCTGTGCTGGCTGCGGATCGAGGACCTCACCCCGGCCGGGCACGGCGGCCTCGACGTCCTGGTGCGCTTCTCCAAGACCGACCAGGACGGCGCGGGGGAGACGCTCGCGCTGGCCGAGGGCGTGCGCGAGGTGACCTGCCCGGTCCGCGCCGCCCGCGCGTGGCTGGCCGCGCTGGCCGGGCAGGGGATCACGTCGGGCCCGCTGTTCCGGTCGGTCGGCAAGGGGCGCGCCCCGCGGCTCGGGACGGCCGCGCTCACCACCCGCAGCGTCGACCTGGTCCTGACCCGCGCCGCCGAGCGCGCCGGCGTCTCCCCCGAGGGGCTGTCACCGCACTCGCTGCGCCGCGGGTTCGCCACCACGGCATACGCGCAGGGGGTGTCGGAGAAGGAGATCAGCCGGACCGGCCGGTGGAGGTCCCTGGTGGTCCGCTCCTACGACGCCTCCGGCCGGTGGGCCGACCCCGCGTCCGGCTCCCTCGGGCTCTGAGCGCCGCGGCCGGGGGTCACCGGCGCGGGCGCCGGCCGATCTTCGACCCCAGCCAGGTCAGCGGGTCGTACCGGCGGTCCACGACGCGTTCCTTGAGCGGGATGATGCCGTTGTCGGTGAGGTGGATGCCCTCCGGGCACACCTCGCTGCAGCACTTGGTGATGTTGCAGTAGCCGAGCCCGAACTCGTCCTGTGCCGCGTGCTTGCGGTCGACGACGTCGAGCGGGTGCATGTCCAGCTCGGCCAGGCGGATGAGGAAGCGCGGGCCGGCGAAGGCCCGCTTGTTGTCCTCGTGGTCGCGGATGACGTGGCAGGTGTCCTGGCACAGCCAGCACTCGATGCACTTGCGGAACTCCTGCGGCCGCTCGACGTCGACCTGCTGCATCCGGTGGTTGCCGTCCGCGTCCCGGGCCCGGGGGGTGAACGGCGGGATCTGCGCGGCCTTGTCGTAGTTGAAGGACACGTCGGTGACCAGGTCCCGGACGACGGGGAAGGTGCGCAACGGGGTGATCGTCACCGTCTCGTCCTCGCCGAAGGTGCTCATCCGGGTCATGCACATCAGCCGCGGCCGCCCGTTGACCTCCGCGCTGCAGGACCCGCACTTGCCGGCCTTGCAGTTCCACCGGACGGCGAGGTCGCCGGCCTGGGTGGCCTGCAGCCGGTGGACGACGTCGAGGACCACCTCGCCCTCGTTGACCGGCACGGTGAAGGTCTGCAGGTCTCCGCCCGCGGCGTCGCCCCGCCAGACCCGGAAGGTGGCGTCGTAGCTCATGCCGTCTCCTCGCTGGCGCTGGTCGCCTGCATGCATGTGGCTGTACTCATGACGGAGCTCGCACGCTGGCTCACGCCGACTCCTCGAAGATCTCGGCCAGCTCCGGCGGCATCTGCGGGAGCGGTTGCCGGGTGAGCGCCACGGAGCCGTCCGGGGCGAGGGAGCAGACGAGGTTGGTCCGGGCCCACTCCGCGTCAGGGGTGGGGTGGTCGTCGCGGGTGTGCCCGCCGCGGCTCTCCTGCCGCTCCAGCGCCGCGCGGGCGATGCACTCGCTGACGCGGAGCATGTGCGGCAGGTCCAGGGCCAGGTGCCAGCCGGGGTTGTACTGGCGGTGCCCCTCGACCGACAGGTTCGCCACCCGCTCCTTGAGCGCCGCGATGCGCTCCAGCGCCTGCTCCATCTCCGGTGCGGTGCGGATGATGCCGACCAGGTCGTGCATCGTCTGCTGCAGGTCCTGCTGCACCGTGTACGGGTTCTCGCCACCCTCCCGCTCGAACGGCGCCAGCGCCGCCCGCGCGGCGTCGGCCAGCGCCTCGTCGGGCAGCGGCGCCCGGTCGACCCGCCCGCGGGCGTGCTCCGCGGCGGCCAGCCCGGCGCGCCGTCCGAACACCAGCAGGTCCGACAGGGAGTTGCCGCCCAGCCGGTTGGACCCGTGCATGCCGCCGGCGACCTCGCCGGCGGCGAACAGGCCCGGGACGCGGGCCGCCTCGTCGTCGGGGTCGACCTCCACCCCGCCCATCACGTAGTGGCAGGTCGGCCCGACCTCCATCGCCTCGGCCGTGATGTCGACCTCGGCGAGCTCCTTGAACTGGTGGTACATCGAGGGCAGCCGCTTGCGGATGTAGTCGGCCGGGCGGCGCGAGGCGATGTCGAGGAACACCCCGCCGTGCGGGGTCCCGCGCCCGGCCTTCACCTCGCTGTTGATGGCGCGGGCGACCTCGTCGCGGGGCAGCAGCTCGGGTGGGCGCCGGTTGTTCTTCTTGTCGTCGTACCAGCGGTCGGCCTCGTCCTCGGTCTCCGCCGTCTCCTTGCGGAAGAAGTCGGGGATGTAGTCGAACATGAAGCGGTTGCCCGCGGAGTTCTTGAGGACGCCGCCGTCGCCGCGCACGCTCTCGGTGACCAGGATCCCGCGCACCGACGGGGGCCAGACCATCCCGGTGGGGTGGAACTGGACGAACTCCATGTTCACCAGCGTGGCGCCGGCCTGCAGCGCCAGGGAGTGCCCGTCGCCGGTGTACTCCCACGAGTTCGAGGTGACCTTGTAGGACTTGCCGATGCCGCCGGTGGCCAGCACCACCGACGGCGCCTGCCAGGCGACGAACCGCCCCGACTCCCGCCAGTAGCCGAAGGCGCCGGTGACGCCGACGCCGTCGGCTGCGTCGTCAGCCGCCCCAGCACCTCGACCGGTGAGCAGCCGGGTGACCGTGCACTCCATGTAGACGTCGATGCCGAGGGCCACGGTGCGCTGCTGCAGGGTGCGGATCAGCTCCAGGCCGGTGCGGTCGCCGACGTGGGCGAGGCGGGCGTACCGGTGGCCGCCGAAGTCGCGCTGGCTGATCAGCCCGTCGGGGGTGCGGTCGAACAGGGCGCCCCAGTCCTCCAGCTCCCGGACGCGGTCGGGAGCCTCCTGGGCGTGCAGCTGCGCCATCCGCCAGTGGTTGAGCATCTTCCCGCCGCGCATGGTGTCCCGGAAGTGCACCCGCCAGTTGTCCTCGGGGTAGGCGTTGGCCATCGCCGCGGCGATGCCGCCCTCGGCCATCACCGTGTGCGCCTTGCCGAGCAGGGACTTGCAGACGACCGCCGTGCGCGCCCCGGCCTCGTGGGCGGCGATCGCGGCCCGCAGCCCCGCACCCCCCGCGCCGACGACGACGACGTCGTACTCGTGCCGCTCGAGCTCCATCAGAAGAACTCCTGCATCAGAAGAAGCGAAGGTCGGAGATCGTGCCGGTCGCCAGGAGGAGGACGTAGAGATCGGCGAAGGCGACGCCGGCCAGGGAGATCCAGGCGAACTGCATGTGCCGGGTGTTGAGCCGGGAGACGACGGTCCAGAACCGGTAGCGCAGCGGGTGCCGGGAGAAGGAGTTGAGCCGGCCGCCGACGATGTGCCGGCAGGAGTGGCACGACAGCGAGTACAGCCACAGCAGCGCCGCGTTCGCCAGCAGCACCAGCGTGCCCAGCCCCATGTGCCCCCAGGCGCCGGTCTCGTCGCGGAAGGCGAGCACGGCGTCGTAGGTGAGGACGACGTTGAACAGCAGCCCGAGGTAGAAGAAGTACCGGTGCACGTTCTGCGCGATGAGCGGGAACCGGGTCTCGCCGGTGTAGCGCCGGTGGGGCTCGGCGACCGCGCAGGCCGGCGGGGAGAGCCAGAACGACCGGTAGTAGGCCTTCCGGTAGTAGTAGCAGGTGAGGCGGAAACCCAGCGGCACGACCAGGATGTAGATCGCCGGGGAGATCCACGCCGGCCCGGTGAACCACTCCGGGAACGTGTCGCCCTCGCACGCCGTCGTGATGCACGGCGAGTAGAACGGCGAGATGTAGGGCTCGGAGAAGTAGTACGCGTTCTGGAAGGCGCGGACCGTCGAGTAGACGATGAACGCCACCAGCGCCACGACGGTCAGCAGGGGCTGCAGCCACCAGCGGTCGGTGCGCAGCGTCCGCGCGGCGATGGTCGCGCGGCGGGGCGGGTGGCCACCGTTGCCGTTGCCGGGGGTGACCGCCCCGGTGCCGCGGGGCGCGGTGGTCGTCACGGCGCGGTGCGGCCCGGTGTGCCCGTGCCGCCGTCGGTTCTGTCGCCTGCGACCTCGCTCCGGGCGGGTGCCGCCCCGATCGCTCCGGTCACGTCCTGCTCCACAGACATCGCTGCCCCCAGCTCACTGTCGACGCCGCCGGGCCGACGGAGGGACGCAGTGCACCACGGACCCGGGTCCGGGGAAAGGGCCTCGGCTCCGGGAGCGCGGAACGCCACCGGCCGCGGCCCGGGGCCCGGCGCGGCCCGGCGGCGGGAGCGGACCGGGTTCCTCCGCGGCGTCCCCCGGAGGACGCTGGCTGCGTCCCGGCGCGGGGGGCTGGGCCGATCCGTCGGCGGCGCCGGGACCCGCACCCGTCCCGGTCGCGGTCGTCCGGCCGTCGACCGCCCGTCAGGAGGATCCCCATGCGCCGCACGGTCGCTCTCGCGTTCGCCTGTCCCTGCGTCGTCCCGCTCCTGCTCGTCGGGGGGTGCGCGGCCGACGACGGGGCAGCGGCCGCGCCGGACGTTGGGGGCGGCGCGGGAGCGGCCGACCCGGCCGAGGGGGAGGAGGAGCTCACCGCGCGCCTGGTCGACCCCGAGGGTGGGGAGGTCGGGACCGCCGTCTTCCGCGAGGTCGAGGGCGGCCTGCAGGTGAAGGTCGAGGTGGACGGGCTCCCGGCGGGGTTCCACGGGTTCCACGTGCACGCCGTCGGCCTCTGCGAGCCGGACAGCACCAACCCGGCCGACCCGTCCATGACCGGGGACTTCCTCTCCGCCGGAGGACACCTCGGTGCCGGGACGGCCGACCACGGCGAGCACGCCGGCGACCTCCCCGTGCTGTTCGTCGACCAGACGGGTGCCGGGTCGCTCGCGGTCGTCACCGACGCCCTGACCCGGGCGGACCTCACCGACGACGACGGCAGCGCGGTCATGGTGCACGCGGGGCGGGACAACTACGCGAACGTCCCCGAGCGGTACGCCCCCGACGGCCCCGACGAGATGACGCGCAACACCGGCGACGCCGGCGGCCGCATCGCCTGCGGGCCGGTCGAGGGCTGACCGTCGGAGCGTCGCGACACCCCGCTCGCCGACGGCGCGCGCCGGGCCCTGTCCGCGGCCCGCACCCGGGACTAGCGTTCCTCCTCTGCTCCCGGCGCCGCCACCGGTCCCGAGACGGGGGACCAGGGGTGGCGGGCAGCGGGACCGCGGAGGCACTCCATGACCAGGGCCCGCACCGCACGGCGTCAGGGTGCCGCGGCCGCCGCGCTGCTGGTGCTCACGGTGACACCGACCGCGGCGGCCGCGCACCCCCCGGCCGAGCCGCCAGGTGACCCCGGGGTCGTGCTCAGCTGGAACGCGATCGCCTGGCGCACCATCGGCGTCGAGGGGGAGAAGCCTCCACCGGTGGCCCAGCTCTACCTCGGCATGGTGTCGACGGCCGTGTACGACGCCGTCGTCACCGCCGAGGACGGCGGGGGCGCGTCGGACGTGGCCGCGGCGACCGCGGCCCACGACGTGCTCGTCCACTGGTTCCCGGCGTCCCGGGCCGCCCTGGACGCGGACTACGACGCCTGGCTCGGCGGCGTCCCGGACGACGAGGTGCGGCGGAACGGCCAGCAGGTGGGGGCCGACGCCGCGGCCGCCCTCGTCGCGGCTCGCGCCGACGACGGGCGGGACGCCCCGATCACCCTGCACCGGCCCGAGGAGCCGCCGGCCGGGATGTGGGTGCCGACCGGCACCGGCGAGATGCAGGCCCCGTGGCTGGGCTTCACCGAGCCGCTGTTCGTCGACTCCCCGGAGGAGTTCGCCACCGACGGGCCCGACCCGCTGGAGAGCGACGAGTACGCCGCGGACCTCGCCGAGGTGGCGGCGATGGGCTCAGCGACGAGCGCGAGCCGCTCCGCGGAGCAGACCGACCTCGCTCTGTTCTGGAGCGACAACCCCGTGCGGCAGTACCAGGACGCCATGCGGGAGCGAGCCGTCCGGCAGCAGATGGACATCGCGGACACCGTGCGGATGTTCGCCGCCGTCAACACCGCCGGGGCCGACGCGCTGATCACCTGCTGGCGGGTCAAGTACGACACCCCCTTCTGGCGCCCGGTCACCGGGATCCAGCAGGCGGACCGGGACGGCAACCCCGCGACGACGGCAGACCCGGCGTGGACCTCGCTGCGGCCCGCCCCGCCGTACCCGGACAACCCCAGTGGCCACGGCTGCGTCAGCTCTGCCGTCGCCGAGACCCTCGAGGAGCTGTACGGCCGCGGGCAGGTGGACATGGAGATCCGCAGCAACGTCACGAACACCACCCGGACCTACGACGACGAGGAGACCTGGCTGGACGAGGTCACGGACGCGCGGATCTGGCTGGGGTTCCACTTCCGCGACGCGATGGACGACTCCCGCGAGATCGGCCGCGGCGTCGCCGACGCGGTGGTCGAGGACGGGTTCCGGCCGACCGTCCGGTGAGCCGCCCGACGTCGGACCGGCTCGTCCCCGCCCCCTGCGAGCGCGAGCCGGACCGGCGGACGCCGAGGGGAGCACGGCGGGACCTGACGACGGGGAGACCGGCGGTTCGGCACGTCTGACATATCGACATCCGATGGATCCCCATCGAGACTCGATGGGTGACGAGAACCTCCCGGGTGGTCGGGTTGCTGCGGGTCCTGCTCGTGTTGGCGTTCGGCGCCCTCCTCGCGGCGCAGGTCGCCGTCCTCCCCGTGCTGCTACGGCAGATCGCCGAGGAGTCGCCGGAGCTGGCGTCGCTCCGGTGGCCGGTCCTGGCCCTCGCGGTGCCGGCGCTGCTGTGCGTCCAGGTCGTGATCGCCTGCACCTGGCGGCTGCTCACCCTGGTCGAGGACGACCGGATCTTCAGCGCGGCGTCCATGGGCTGGGTGAACACGATCGTGGGCGCGCTCGCCGCCGCCTGGGTGCTGCTGCTCGGCGGGTTCGGCTGGTCGGTCCTCGGCGGGGGGCCGCCCGGTCTGTCGGCGGCGCTGCTGCTGGTGGTCGTGGCCGGCGCCGTGGTGGGGCTGCTCATGGTGGTGATGCGCGCCCTGCTGCGGCAGGCCACGACGCTGCGGACCGACATGGACGCGGTCATCTGATGCCCATCGTCGTGCGCATCGACGTCGAGCTCGCCAGGCGCAAGATGAGCGTCGGCGAGTTCGCCGAGCGCGTCGGGCTCACCCCGGCCAACGTGGCGGTGCTCAAGAACGGCCGGGCCAAGGCGGTCCGCTTCAGCACCCTGGACGCCATGTGCCGGGTGCTGCAGTGCCAGCCCGGTGACCTGCTCGAGTGGGTCGAGGAGTGACCGCCCGCGATGTCCCGGCGACCGTCGACGTGCTGGTCGTCGGCGCCGGGCTGGCCGGGCTGCACACCGCCACGCTGCTCGCCCGGCGCGGCCACGAGGTGCTGCTGGTCGAGCGGCGCCCCGGTTTCACCGGCGCGATCCGCACCACCGGCATCTTCGTCCGCAAGACGCTGGACGACTTCCCACTCCCGCCCGACTGCCTCGGGCCGCCGATCCGGCGCGTGGTGCTCCACCCCCCGGGGCGGGGCCGCCCGGTGACCCTGGACAGCGCGCGCGACGAGTTCCGGGTGGGCGACATGGCGCCGCTCTACCTCGCCGCCGCCCGCACCGCGGCCGACGCCGGCGTGCGGATCGCGCTGGGCACCCGCTACGCCGGCCGGCGGGACGACGCCTTCGTCGTGACGGGGGCGGACGGACCGGCCCGGGTGCGGGCGCGGTTCGTCGTCGGCGCCGACGGAGCCCGCTCGCGGGTGGCCCGCGACCTCGGCCTGGACCGCAACCGCGCCCTGCTGGTCGGGGCCGAGGAGGTCTTCGCGGTCCCCGGCGGCGTGGAGCCCCCGGCGTTCCACTGCGTGCTCGACCCCTCGCTGGCTCCCGGCTACCTGGCGTGGGTGGTCAACGACGGGCGGCACGCCCACGTCGGGGTGGCCGGCTACGCCCACCGCTTCCCCGAGGGACTGCGCGGGGCCCTGGAGCGGTTCGCCGTCTCGGCGCCCGGACTGCCCGGCGTCGACCGCCCCCTCGACGTCGAGCGGCGCGGTGGGCCGATCCCCGTCGGCGGTCTGCTGCGCCGGATCGGCGGCCCCGACGGGCTGCTCGTGGGCGATGCGGCGGGCGCGGTCTCACCGCTGACCGCCGGCGGTCTCGATCCGTGCCTGCGGCTGTCGGAGCACGCCGCCGACGTCCTCGACGACGCCCTGCGCACCGGTCGGCCCGGCGCCCTGGCCCGGTACGACGGCGGCGCCCTGCGGGCCCGCTTCCGGGGACGGCTGGCGCTGCGCCACGGCTTGGCCCAGGTGCGCACGCCCGCGATGGCGGCGGCGGCGTTCCCCCTGCTGCGCACGCCGTTCGGACAGGCCGCGGCGCGGCGCGTCCTCTTCGGCGACCGGTCGTTCCCCACCCCCCGGTAGCCGGAGGTGTCCTCCTGGCGGGGGCGGCTCGCGGGGTGGTGCCACCCGTGGCGCGGCCGGCCGGGGAGACTGGCTGCTCGTGCCGACCGAACTCCTGCCCGACGGGATCACCCCCACCGTGCTGGTGCTGGTGCTGGTCGCCGCGCTGGCGGCCGGCTGGATCGACGCGGTCGTGGGCGGCGGCGGCCTGCTGCAGCTGCCCGCCCTGCTGCTGGTCCCCGGGATCACCCCGGTGCAGGCGCTGGGGACGAACAAGCTGTCGTCGATCTTCGGCACCACGACCAGCGCCGTCACCTACCAGCGGCGCGTCCACCCCGACCTGCGCACGGCGCTGCCCATGGCCGCGGTGGCGCTGGTCAGCAGCTTCGCCGGGGCCTCGGTCGCCGCGCTGCTGCCGGCCAGCGTGTTCAAGCCGGTCATCGTCGTCGCCCTCGTCGCGATCGCGCTGTTCACGCTGCTGCGGCCGTCGTTGGGAGAGGTGACCGCACTGCGGCACACCGGCCGCCGGCACCACGGCGTGGCCGCGGTCGTCGGCGCCGTGATCGGCTTCTACGACGGCATCCTCGGCCCCGGGACGGGGTCCTTCCTGGTGTTCGCCATGGTGTCGCTGCTCGGCTACGACTTCCTCGCGGCCAGCGCCAAGGCCAAGATCGTCAACGTCGCCACCAACCTCGGTGCCCTGCTGTTCTTCGTGCCGCACGGCTCGGTCTTCTGGGGCCTGGGTCTCCTGCTGGGCGCGGCCAACATGCTCGGCGGGTACCTGGGCTCGCGGACGGCGACCACGCGGGGCAGCGGCTTCATCCGCGTCGCCTTCCTCGTGGTGGTCACCGCGCTCATCGGCCGGGTGGGTTGGGACGTGTGGACGGAGAACCTCCGGCCCCTCGTCGGATGAGGCCCGGACCGTCCGGCGCGGTCAGGCCAGGACGCGGCGGCCGTGGACCGGGTCCGCGGCCTCGGCGGCGAGCAGGATCCGGCGGGCCGGGCGGTAGCGGCCCTCGCGCAGGCTGCGCGCCTTGTCGGGGTCGGTCCGGGCCAGCTCGGCGTTGGCGGCCAGGTTGTGCCGGTTGTCGGCCAGCTTCACCAGCCGGCCGAGCGGGTGCGCGGCGGAGCGGCGGATCAGGCCGGCGATGTAGGGCTCACCGGGGCGCCGGGTGACCGCGTCGACGGCCTCGACGACCACCTCCGGGACGCCGAGTGCGCGCAGCCGGTCCAGGTCGTAGCGGCGGGCCGGGTCGGGGGCGTCGCGGGTGTCCTCGACGATGTCGTGCAGCAGGCCGGCCATCTCGGCGTACTCCCCGTACGGGCGCAGCGCCTCGGCGATCGGCCGCAGGTGGGCGAGGTAGTAGTCGCGGCCCTGGCGGTCCACCTGACCCTCGTGCGCCGCCAGTGCGAGCAGGTGCGCGTCGGCCACGGTGAACGCCACGCGTCGAGGCTAGGCGCTGGGCACGGCGCCCGAGCGGAGCGGGCGAGGGGCCCGCCGGTGTCGGGTCGAACCTCGCCCGCCGGGCCCCGGACTCCTAGCCTGGCCGGGTGACCGGGATCGCGGACCACTCGGGGCGGCTGCGCATCCGGATGCGGGAACGGTCACCCGACGAGCCGCACCGGGTGTCCAGCCCGCTGGAGCTGCTGTTCGACCTGACGTTCGTCGTGGCCGTCGCGAGCATCACCGCGCAATTGGCCCATGGCATCGCGACCGGGCACGCCCTGGACGACCTGATGCCCTTCCTCCAGGTCTTCTTCGCGATCTGGTGGGCGTGGATGAACGCCACCTGGTTCGCCTCGTCCTTCGACACCGACGACGTCCCCTACCGGGTCCTGACGATGGTCCAGATGGCGGGCGTCCTCGTGCTCGCGGCGGGTGTGCCGTCCGCGTTCGAGGAGAACGACTACCGCGCCATCACCCTCGGCTACCTGGTCATGCGGATCGGCCTGGTGGCGCAGTGGCTCCGGGCGGGGCTGGAGGACGCCGCGAGCCGGCGCACCGCCGTCCGCTACGCCCTCGGGATCTCCGTCCTCCAGGTGGGCTGGTTCGCCCGCCTCGTGCTCGCGGAGACCGGTGTGCTGCCGGAGCCGGCCCTGCTGCCGGTGTTCCTCGTCCTCGTCGTCGGCGAGCTGGCGGTACCGCGCTGGGCGGAGCGGACCCGGCCCACCAGCTGGCACCCGCACCACATCGCCGAACGCTATGGACTCTTCGTGATCATCCTGCTCGGGGAGAGCGTGCTGGCCGCGTCGACCGGGGTGCAGGCGGCATCCGCGGCCGGGGCGGGCGTGACCGGGTCGTTCGTCACCGTCGCCCTCGGGGGGCTGGTCCTGCTCTTCGCCCTCTGGTGGCTCTACTTCCTGGAGCCGTCGGGAGAGGGCCTCGCCCACCGGCGCGACCGGTCGTTCCTGTGGGGCTACGGCCACTACGGCATCTTCGTCGCACTCGCGGCCGTGGGCGCCGGGCTGGAGGTGGCCGTGGAGGGCACCGGCCACTCCCTGGAGGTGTCCGCGACCGGCGTCGGCTACGCCGTCGCCCTCCCGGTGAGCGTGTTTCTCGTCCTCCTCTGGGCGGTGCACGCGCCGATCGTGCGCGGGCCGGTCATCTCCCCACCCCTGCTCCTCGGGGCCGCTGCCGTCGTCCTGCTGCTGCCGCTCGCGACGGAGCTCGTGGGGCTCGCCGCCGTCGTCGCGACCGTCGCGGGCGTCTGCTCGTCCCTCGTCGCGGCGGGGGTGCTGTCGCCGTCCAGACGGCGCAGCGAGCGGCCCGCCGACATGGGGGTCTGAGGCCCGGCTGCCGGGTGGGCCGTCCCTCCGGCCGTGGCAGCTTCCAGTCCGGTGACCTCGCCCCGCCCGGCGAACCGCCGGTCAGCCCTGCTGGGGGTCGGTCTCCTCGGCGAACTCCCGGAAGGCCGCGAACGCGCGCGGGCCGTACACGGTGCCCGGACCGCCGTTCATCGCGATGGTGACGCCGAGGGCCTCGGCGACCTCCGCCTCGGTCGCGCCGGTGCGGACCGCCCCCCGGGCGTGCGACGCGATGCACCCGTCGCACTCCTTGCTGACCGCGATGGCGAGGGCGATCAGCTCCTTGGTCTTCTCGTCCAGCGCACCCGCGGCGTACGCGGCGGCGTGCATCTGGCGGTAGCCGTCGTAGACCTCGGGGATCGCGCGGCGCAACGCGCGGGCCGGTTCGCGGAGTTCTCGCTGGACGGCGTGGCCGTGGCTCATGCCGCGATGGTGTCAGCCACTGCGCCGCCGGGCGCGGTGGCGGCGGGCCCCGGTCGGCGGGAACCGTCCGGTCGGCGCGCACGGTCACCGGCTGAGCTCGGCCTCCTCGTCGACCCGGGTCAGCTTGTGCGGGTTGCGGACCGCGTAGACGTGGGTGATCCGGCCGTCCTCGACGACCAGGCTCACCACCGTGTCCAGCCGGCCGTCGAGGTCGAGGCGCGCCGCCGGGCCGCCGTTGAGCCACACCGGCGTCGCCGTCAGCTCGCCGGCCAGCCGGGCCAGGCCGCTCAGCAGCGCCGCCACCCGGTCGGCTCCGTGGATGGGCCGCCGGGCCGCGGCGACCACGCCGCCGCCGTCAGGGACCACGACGACGTCCGGGGCGAGCACGTCGAGGAGCCCCTGCAGGTCGCCACCGCGGACCGCGGCCAGGAACCGCGCCACGACGGCCTCCTGCTCGGCCCGGCTCACCCGCACCCGCGGCCGCCGCGCGGCGATGTGCCGGCTCGCGCGGGAGGCGATCTGCCGCACCGCCGCCGGCGTCTTGCCGACCGCCTGCGCGATCTCGTCGTAGGGCGACTGGAACACCTCGCGCAGCACGAACACCGCCCGCTCGGTGGGGCCCAGGGTCTCCAGCACGGTCAGCATCGCGAAGGAGACGCTCTCGGCGAGCTCGACGTCCTCGGCCACGTCGGGGCTGGTCAGCAGCGGCTCGGGGAGCCACTCGCCGACGTACTCCTCGCGTCGCCGCGCCAGCGTGCGCAGCCGGTTGAGCGCCTGCCGGGTGACGATCTGCACCAGGTAGGCCCGCGGGTCGCGGACCTCGGCACGGGCACCGGCTCCGAGGGCCGCCCACCGCAGCCAGGTCTCCTGCACGACGTCCTCGGCGTCGGCGGCGGTGCCGAGCATCTCGTAGGCGACCGTGAACAGCAGGCTGCGGTGGGCGAGGAACGGGTCGTCGGTCATGCCCGCGACGCGACCCCGGTCGGCTGCGCCGGGGCGGTGACCGCACTCGGCTGCGCGAGGGGCGCCAGGCCGCACGACGCCGCCAGCCCCTGGGCCTCGATGCCGAGCGCGACGTTGGTGCGCGCGTACTGGTTGGCCAGCGCGATCCAGGCGGTGAGCTCGACCAGCGCCGGCGCCCCGAGCTGCTCGAGCAGCCGGGCGGAGAGCTCGTCGGTCACCGAGGGCGGCGTCTGCGACATCGCCTCGGCGTACTCCAGGACGTCACGCTCCAGGGGGGTGAAGACGTCGGACTCCCGCCACCGCGGCACCTCCCGGGCCTTGGCCTCGTCGAGCCCCTTGTTGTGCGCCTGGAAGTACCCCAGGTCCAGGCAGAACGAGCAGCCGATCAGCGCGGCCACCGCCATGTGGGCGTAGGACTTCAGGTCCTCGTCGCACGCGTGCCACCGCCCGGCCTTCTGGCCCAGCCCGAAGCTGAACCGGAGCACCGGCCGGTTGTGCCACATGATGCCGAGGGCCTCGGGCACGTCGCCGAGCATCTTCCGGCTGGCCGCCTTGAGCACGGCGCCGTAGACGCCGGTGATCTCGGCCGGGGGGATCCGCGGGGTGCTGGTCATGTCTCCTCCTCGTGTGCTGGTCGCGGCATCAAGACACCGGCCGAGGCCGATCCGTGACAGCAGCGTCCCGCACCCGGCGCGGGAGGAGCAGATCCCGGCGGAGGACGAAGGGCCCTGGGGGGCGCCGGGCCCGGCTGCGAGGGTCCTCGGCGGGGCCGACAGGTCACCTCGCGCAGCGCCGGGTGGTCTTGTGCGGCGTCGGGTCGCACTGCGCAGTGCCGGTCATGCCGTGCAGTGCCGGTCGTACCGTGCAGGAGGAGCCATGACCACTCTCGCCGAGCGGGTGGAACGGGCGCGGCTGTCGTGGAACGCCGGGGACCTGCCCGGCTACCTCCGGCTGTACGCCGAGGACCTGCGGTTCCACGGCGTCCAGCCGGATCCGATGGACAAGCCGTGCGTGGCCGGCTTCTACCAGCAGTTCTGGTCGGCGCTGGGTGCACCGGGGCGCCCCAACCCGGAGCTGCGCATCCACGAGCACCTCGTCGACGGCGACCTGTACAGCGGCCGCTTCACCGTGTCCGGTGAGCACCACGGCGACTTCATGGGCGTCCCCGCCACGGGCCGGCCCTACCTGCTCGAGGTCATCACGATCATGCGGTTCCGCAGCGACCAGGTGGCCGAGCGCTGGACCGCCGCCGACTTCCTGGGCCTGCTGGTGCAGCTGGGCGCCGCCCCGGCCCCGGCCTGAGGAGGTGGGTGGTCAGCTGACCGGGGTCCCGCCGATGCGGTCGACGACGAGCTCGGGCTCGACGTAGGGCTCCCCGCGGACGGCCTTCTCGGGGAAGTCGAAGACGGCGAGCATCGACTGCACCGGGTAGTCCGGCGTGGTCGCAACGGTGCGGACGGGCTCGTCGTCGACGAGGAACACCGCCCGGTCGGGCCGCCAGTCGACGGCGTAGGTGTGGAACTCCGCGACGTCCAGGTCCAGCCGGGGCGCGGCGAAGTCCTCGACCGCCCGCGGGTCGCGGAACGGGTGCGTGCCCATCCCCACGGCGGCGCTCGGGGTCGCGTCCAGGGCGTCGCCGAAGACCTCCATGACGCAGAGTTCGGCGCAGCGCTCGGGCCGGTCCTCCAGGCCGACCAGCCACCACGCGGCCATGGACCGCGGGGTGAGCGTCGCCCGTGCGCGCATCTCCAGGCGGCCGTACCGGGGCGTCCACCCCCAGTGCGCCGGCTGCTCCTCGCGGACGACGGCGCCCGGGCGCACCGGCTGCTGGCCGACGGTGCTGCCCACGGGACCCGAGAAGACCCCGGACTGGATACCCGAGACCCGCAGCGGCGGGTGGTCGTCGGGGCACCAGAGGGGGTGGTGCTCCGGCACCCGCAGGCGCAGGCAGGAGTCCCCGACGTCGTACACCGCGGCGGTGGCGGCCCGGGAACTCCACTGCGGCAGGTAGTGGGGGACCCAGACGGTGGTGTCGAGGACCGGGGCGTCGAAGTGGTCCTCGAAGGGCAGCGTCGCGGTCATGGCCCGTCGAACGCGGCGGTGTCCCAGGGGGCGCCGGTCCAGGGGCGGCGGCTGTACTCGAGGCGCAGCCGTCCGGGCCGGGCGTCGACGATCTCGGCGAACACGGTGCCGTACACCTGACCGTCGCGCTCGTGCCGGACGGCCAGCGCGGAGGGGTCGTCGGCTGGGGGCCCGTCCTGCACCAGCCCGCGCCAGCCGTCGGGGAAGTCCGTCCCGGCGAAGGTCGCCCGCCAGCGCTCGGCCTTGCGGTCCTCGGGGCCGCCGGAGGTGATCACGTACGTGCCGTCGGCGCACTCGGTGCGGGTGAGCCGGTCGCCGTCGAACTCCCAGGTGGTCAGCCGGTCCGGAGCCGCCAGGACGAGCAGGAAGCCCGCCATCCCGTCGAGCCGGACGTGGGAGACCCAGTCGGCGCCGTGGACGGCACCCAGCAGCGGCAGCTCCCCGCGGCTCGGAGCCCCCGGCGCGGCCGGTCGCTCGTGGTACCGGTTGAGCACGAGGGCGGTGACGCCGGTGTCGATCCGGGTCGCGCACCAGGTGCCCCCGGCGGCGTGGTCACGCCCGCCGACGACGTCGGGGAAGCGCGGCCACCAGCGGCCGGGGTCGTCGAAGTCGCGGGTGGTCACCTCGTCGCGGACGGCGAGGACCTGCACCGGCCGGTCGGCGGACCGACGCACCACCACCGTGCACATGCCCGCATCCTGCCGTGCTCCTCCGCGGCGGGGCCGTGCCGCCGGATCGCGCCGCGGCGTGCCGACCGGTAGGACAGGTAGGACAGGGGAGTGGGCCCCGCGGGCGCCCGGACCGTTCCTGCGACGACGGAAGGGCCGCACGTGACCACCCCGAGACTCGACACCGCCCCGTGGCTGGTCCGCGAGCCGCACGTGGACCTCGAGACGCTCGGCGTCACCGAGTCGGTCTTCAGCCTCGCCAACGGCTACCTCGGGATCCGGGGGACGCTCGACGAGGTCGAGCCCTTCGGCATGCGGGGCGCCTACCTGTCCGGGGTCTACGAGACGCACCCGCTGTCCTATCCCGAGGGCGGCTACGGGCACCCCGAGGTGGGGCAGGGGCTGCTCACCGTCACCGACGGCACGCCGGTGCGCGTCCTCGTCGACGGCGTCCCGCTCGACGTGCGCGAGGTCCGCCCGCAGGTCCACGAGCGCACGCTGGACCTGCGCGCCGGCACGCTGGACCGCCGGGTGCGCTGGACGGCGTTGTCGGGCACGACCATGGAGGTGACCTCGCGGCGGATCGTCTCCCTGGCGGAGCGGTCGGTCTGCGCGGTGCGGTACGAGGTTCGCGCCCTCGACGGTCCCGCGCACGTCGTCGTGCGGTCGGAGGTGGCCGCCGGGGAGGTGACGCCCACGGGCGTGGACAACGACGACCCGCGGGTCGCACCGGCCCTGGACCACGCCTTCGAACCGCTCGTCCACGTCAGCACGGCGACCGGCGGGGCCCTCGGGTCACGGACGCACCGCTCGGGCATCACGATCGCCGCCGCGGTGGACCACGAGATCGACGGCGGGCGGGTGAGCACGCACGCCGACGAGCACCACGTCATCACCACGGTCGCCGCCGACCTGCTCCCCGGCCAGGGCCTCACGGTCGTCAAGGCCGTCGGCTACAGCTGGTCCTACGACGCCGTCGTCGACTCCGTCGTCGGTGAGGCCTCGGCCGCCGTGGGGTCGGCGCGCGACCTCGGGTGGGAGGGGCTGCTCGCCCGTCAGCGTGCCGTGCTCGACGAGCTGTGGGCGACGGCGGACGTGCAGGTCGACGGCGACCCCGAGCTCCAGCAGGCGCTGCGCTACGCCGTCTTCCAGCTGTTCTGCGCCGCCGCCTGCATCTCCGACGCCCCCGTCGGCGCCAAGGGGCTGACCGGCATGGGGTACAGCGGCCACACCTTCTGGGACGTCGAGGGCTTCGTCCTGCCCGCCCTGACCCTGCTGCGCCCGGACGCGGCGGCCCGGCTGCTGCGGTGGCGCTCGTCGACGCTGGACCACGCCCGGGAGCGGGCCGGGACACTGGGGCTGGCGGGCGCGGCCTTCCCGTGGCGGACGATCAGCGGGCCCGAGCTGTCCGCGTACTGGCCCGCGAGCACGGCAGCGATGCACGTCAACGCCGACATCTCGCGCGCCTTCCGGCTCCACCAGAACGCCACGGGCGAGGACCTCGACTCCGTCGGGGGCCTGGAGGTGCTCGTCGAGACGGCGCGGCTGTGGATGTCCATGGGCCACGAGGACGCGGCCGGGGGTTGGCACCTGTTCGGCATGACGGGACCGGACGAGTACACCGGCGTGGTCGACGACAACGTCTTCACCAACCTCATGGCCCGGCGCAACCTCCGGTGGGCCGCCGACGCCTGCCGGCGGCACCAGGCGCGCGCCCGGGAGCTGGGCGTGGACCACACCGAGACCGCTGCCTGGCGGTCCGCGGCCGATGCCGTCCACGTCCCGTGGGACGAGGGGCTGCGCGTGCACCCGATGAACGAGAACTTCACGACCTACCGGGAGTGGCGGTTCGAGGACAAGCGCGAGGACTACCCGGTCCAGGAGCACCAGCACTACGCGAAGTTCTACCGGCGGCAGGTGCTCAAGCAGGCCGACCTCGTCCAGGCCCTGTGGTGGTGCCGCGACGACTTCACCGACGAGGAGGTGGCGCGCGACCTGGACTACTACGAGGCGCGCACCGTCCGGGACTCCTCCCTCTCCGCCGCCGTCCAGGCGGTCGTGTGCGCCCAGGCGCAGCACCCCGACCTCGCCCTGCGCTACCTGCGGGAGTGCGCCCTCGTCGACCTGCGGGACGTGCAGGGCGACACCGCCAAGGGCCTGCACCTGGCCTCGATCGGAGGGGCGTGGCTGGCGCTGGTCGCGGGCCTCGGCGGCATGCGGGAGGACCACGAGGACCTCGAGATCGCGCCCCTGCTGCCCTCCTCGCTCACCCGCACCGCGTACCACCTCACCTGGCGCGGCCGGTTGCTCCGCGTCGAGACGACGCGCGAGGGCACCACGGTCACGCTGCTGCGCGGCGAGGGGCCGGTGACCGTCGTCGTGGACGGCGCCCCGCTGCCGGTCACGGCCGCGGCACCGGTCTCCGTGCCGCTCCGTGCCCCGACCCCCCTGCTCGACGAGCCGCGGCAGCCGGCCGGTCGCGAACCGCGCACCTGAGGCGCGTCGGCTCACCCGGGTGGCACACTCCCCGGACCGACCACCGAGGAGTGAGGCAGGGCACATGGCGATCCCGACCTTCGGGCTGTTCGACCACATCGAGGGCATCCCGGGCACGCCCACGCACCGGCTGCTCCGCGACCGGCTCGAGCTCGTCCGGACGGCCGACCAGGCCGGGTTCGCCAGCGTGCACTTCGCCGAGCACCACGGGACGGACCTGTCACTGGCGCCGAACCAGGACCTCGTCGTGGCGGCGGCCTCACAGGTCACCACGGACATCCGGATGGGCCCGATGGTCAAGCTGCTGCCCATGCACCACCCGGTCTCGCTGATCGAGGACATGTGCGTCGTCGACCAGCTCACCGAGGGCCGGCTGGAGTACGGGGTCGGCCGCGGTGCGGTGCCGGCCGAGCACGCGTGGCACGGCAGCAGTCACCGCGACGCCAGGGAGCGCTTCGTCGACACGCTGGGGATCATCGCCGACGCGCTACGCACCGGGGAGATCTCCAGCGAGCACAGCCGCTACCACGACTTCCCGACGATGCCGATGTCGACCAGGCCGTTCCAGGACCACATCCCGTTCTGGTACCCGGGCAACCCGGAGACCGCCGGCCGGTACGGCATGAGCCTGATGTGGCCGGGCCCCATCGACCCGGCGTCGTACGAGACGTACGTGACGAGCTGGGAGGCCCACCGCGGGGAGCGCATCCGCCTGGACGGTCCCGACTCGAAGCCGCAGGTCGCCTGCTCGATGCTGCTGGCGGTGGCGGAACGGGAGGAGGACGCCGTGGCGGTGGCCCGCCGGGGCGCCGACGGCCTGGCCCGGCGGACGGTGTCGGCCCACCGGTTCGACCACGTGGTGATCACCGACGACGAGCGGGACGCCGTGATGGCGCCACTCCAGGCGATCCTCGCGGGCCTGGAGATGTCGATCGGTCTGGGCGCCGGGACGCCGGCGCAGATCACCGAGCGGTTCACCGGCTTCCTGGCGTCCGGGATGGTCGACCGGGTCGTCCTGATGCTGCCCACCGGGGACATGACGCTCGCCGAGGCGCGGCGCTCCCTGGACCTGTTCGTCAGCGAGGTGCAGCCGCAGCTGGAGCTGGCGTCCGTGGCCTGACCCGGACGCCCGGGGCGGCGCGGTCCGCGTGTCGGAGGGCCACCGACGGTGGCCCTCCGACAGGCGGCGGGGGCTCAGAACGGCGGCTCCTCGCTGCCACCGCCGACCGGCGCCGCCCACGGATCGGTCGAGTTCTCGCGCCCGGCCCCGGCGCGGCCGTCGCCGCCGGTCCCGCCCCCACTGGTCCCGCCCCCGTTCATCCCGGCACCACCGAACCCGCCGCCGGCGTGCCCGCCGGGACCGTCCCCCGAGCGGGTGGTCTTGGCGACCGTCGCCGTCGCGTACCGGAGTGACGGGCCGATCTCGTCGACCTCGAGTTCGACCACGGTGCGGTTCTCGCCCTCCTTGGTCTCGTAGGAGCGCTGCTTGAGGCGGCCCTGCGCCATCACCCGCGAGCCGCGGGTCAGCGACTCCGCGACGTTCTCCGCCGCCTGCCGCCACACGCTGCAGCGCAGGAAGAGCGCATCGCCGTCCTTCCACTCCTGGGTCTGGCGGTCCAGGGTGCGTGGGGTGGACGCGATGGTGAAGTTGGCGACCGCCGCGCCCGAGGGCGTCCAGCGCAGCTCGGGGTCGCTGGTCAGGTTGCCGATGACGGTGATGACTGTCTCGCCGGCCATGATCCGGTCCTCCGTGTCGTCGGTGCATCGCTCAGGTGAGCGTCTGGAGGCTAGGGAGACCTGCTGACAGTTCCGTGGCGGCGGCCACGGGCCGCCCGCACGGTCCCCGTCGTCCGGACGACGACGGCGGAGCTGTCCCTGGGGCGTGTGACCATCCGGGAGTGGACGGTCCGGGGGCGAGGTGACGGCAGTGGGCGAGGCGCGCGTGGGCGCGGTCCTGGAGGCGACGCTGGAACGGATCACGTACGCCGACAGCCGGACCGGCTACACCGTCGCCCGGGTGGACACCGGGCGCGGCGGTGACCTGGTCACCGTCGTGGGCTCGCTGCTGGGCGCCCACCCGGGGGAGACGCTGCGGCTGCGCGGACGGTGGGGAGCGCACCCGCAGTACGGTCGCCAGTTCCAGGTCGAGGACTACACCACCGTGCTGCCGGCCACCGTGCAGGGCATCCGCCGCTACCTGGGCTCGGGGTTGGTCAAGGGGATCGGCCCGCGGCTGGCCGAGCGGATCGTGGACCACTTCGGCGCCGACGCGCTGCGGGTGATCGAGGAGGAGCCGGGGCGGCTGGCCGAGGTGCCGAACCTCGGCCCGAAGCGGACCCGGCTGATCACCGCCGCCTGGGAGGAGCAGCGGGCCATCAAGGAGGTGATGGTCTTCCTGCAGGGGGTCGGTGTGTCCACCTCGCTGGCCGTGCGCATCTACCGGCAGTACGGCGACGCCTCGATCGGTGTGGTGCGCCACGAGCCCTACCGGCTGGCCGCGGAGGTGTGGGGCATCGGCTTCCGGACCGCCGACACGATCGCGGCCGCCGTGGGCATCCCGCACGACAGCACGCAGCGGGTGGAGGCGGGGCTGCAGTTCGTGCTCTCCGAGGCCACGGGGCAGGGGCACTGCTTCCTGCCCGAGAGCGAGCTGGTCGCCCGGGCGGTCGAGATCCTGCAGGTGCCGGCCGACCTGGTGGGTCACTGCCTGGCCCTGCTGGTCGCCGAGCAGGGCGTCATCCGCGACGAGCTCCCCGGCGCGGACGGGGAGCCGCCGACGGTGGCGTTCTACCTCGTCCCCTTCCACCGGGCGGAGGTCTCCCTGGCCGCGGCGCTGCGCAGGCTGGCGGCGGCCGACACCGACCGGGTGCCCTCCTTCGCCGGCGTGGACTGGGACGCCGCGCTGACCTGGTTGCACCGGCGGACCGGCGTGCAGCTGGCCGGCGGTCAACGCGAGGCGGTGCGCCTGGCGTTGACCGAGAAGGTCGCCGTCCTCACCGGTGGTCCCGGCTGCGGCAAGAGCTTCACGGTCCGCTCGATCGTCACCCTCGCGGCGGCCACGGGCGCCCGCATCGTGCTGGCCGCCCCCACCGGCCGGGCCGCGAAGCGGCTGACCGAGCTGACCGGGGTCGAGGCGGTCACCGTGCACCGGCTCCTGGAGCTGCGGCCGGGCGGCGACGCCGCCTTCGACAAGGAGCGACCTCTGCAGGCCGACCTGGTCGTGGTCGACGAGTCCTCCATGCTGGACCTGCTGCTGGCCAACAAGCTGGTGCGCGCCGTTCCGCCGGGCGCGCACCTGCTGCTGGTCGGTGACGTCGACCAGCTGCCCTCGGTCGGCGCCGGGCAGGTGCTGCGGGACCTGCTCGCCGACGGCAGCCCGATCCCGCACGTGCGCCTGACGCAGGTCTTCCGGCAGGCCAGCCGGTCGGGGGTGGTGACCAACGCGCACCGGATCAACGCCGGCCGCCCCCCGCAGGTCCGCGGTCTCGACGACTTCTTCCTGTTCAGCACCGACGACGCCGAGGAGGCCGCCCGGCTGACCGTGGACGTCGTGGTGCGCCGGATCCCGGCCCGGTTCGGCCTCGACCCCCGCCGCGACGTCCAGGTCCTGACCCCGGTGCACCGCGGGCCGGCCGGCGCCGCCGCGCTGAACGAGCTGCTGCAGGAGGCGCTCACCCCGGCCCGGCCCGACCGCGCCGAGAAGCGTTTCGGCGGGCGGGTGTTCCGCGTCGGGGACAAGGTCAGCCAGATCCGCAACGACTACGACAAGGGCGCGAACGGGGTGTTCAACGGCACCCAGGGCGTCGTGACCGCCGTCGACGGCGTGGAGCAGACCCTGACCGTGGTCACGGACGAGGGCGAGACCATCGGCTACGACTTCGGCGAGCTCGACGAGCTGGTGCACGCCTACGCCGTCACCGTCCACCGCTCCCAGGGCAGCGAGTACCCCTGCGTCGTCGTCCCGCTGACCACCAGCGCGTGGATGATGCTGCAGCGCAACCTGCTCTACACCGCCGTCACCCGCGCCAAGCAGCTCGTCGTCCTCGTCGGCTCGCCGCGGGCGCTCGCCCAGGCCGTGCGGGCCGACGGCTCCGGCCGCCGCCACACCGCCCTCGCGCACCGCCTCCGCGGCGGACGGCGCGCGCCCGATCTCGCGCCGCCCGTGCCGGCCGCCGTCTGATCGGGGCGCGACTGGCTGGGCACGACCCGCGTGTCCTCAAGGCCTCGTCGAAGGTCAGCTCGCGCTGCCCCGGCCCGCTGATGGACCGGCAACAGGCTCAGATGCGGCAGCGAGGGCATCGACTCGGCCGTCAACAGAGCGTCGACGAGCTCCAACTGCGCGTCTCCGCGCCTCCCCAGACAGCCGAACGCCTCGTCACGGAAGCTCCGCAGCCCCGCAAACAGCCAGGCTCTGGTCAGGACCATCGGTCGGACACACACTGTCCATCGCGGCCACCGCCGTTGCTTCGAAGCGTCGCGACTCCGAAGGACCCATCGGTGGCCGCGCTCGTGTCAGCCCCGGATCACGCCAGTGCAACTCCCGGGTGCCTCGGGGTTGAAAGGCGAGCTGAGAGAGCACGGCGCTCTTTCTCGTGGGCTCCGTCCTGCGGCACCACCGGACGGCCGATGCGTCAACTGCCCGCAGCGTCCCTGCGGCCTGCGGCCGGTGAACTCGTCCGAGTGGTGGCCAGAATGCTCGCCAGCCCGCCGATCGCCGGACCGACGAGTGCGGTCAGCGCGGCGAGGTTGCTGGCTTCGGCCCTCAGGGCGATGAGCCCGATGATGCCAGCAAGCCCCAGCAGGGCGCAGGCGCCGAGCAGGTGGATCACGGCGGAGACAATCGGGCGTTCCATTGTCGACTCCTCGACGGGAGGCGACTGCCGCGAAGACCCCGTCTCCGCTCGCGGCTGCCCTGCGGCTACGCCAGGCTGGGCGGTGATGGTCGGGTCGGCGGTGGTCGTCATGTCGGACCTTCCTGAACCGGATGCTCCACGATCTGGCCTGTCCCGGACGCCCCGGCAACGGCCTGCCACAAATCTGGAGCACCGCCCGCGCGGTCAGTAGCCACCCTGGGTGATGAGAATCACCACCTGTGGGTCGACGGTTCACACCTGCGGTGCCCGACGAACGCAAGTGCGGCCCGCCCGGTGCCACTCCTGTCGACTGTCAGCTGTCCCATGGGCTGCCTCAAGGGACGTGGGTGGTGACACGCACGATCCGCCGATCGTGTCCCCGTTGCCTGGACCGCGGGGCCGCGCGGTGCGGCGTCCAGCGGCCGGCCTTGCGGGCCCAGACGGAGCGGACAGCGGCCCTTGGCTCCGGGCTGCCGTGCTCCCGCGGTGTCGATGCCAGGACGCATCTGGGCCTGGCGGCGTGCATGGAGACGCGTGGGGTCTCGTCGACATGTCGACGAGCCGACAACTCCACTCCGTCTTCAGGTCAGAACGGTGGCGGGTCGTCGCCGTGGGGTGACGACTCGGTCGTCGGTGGCTCGGGCACGGGATGTCGGAGGCCGGGTGGTCGCAGGCCGGGTGGGCGGGTGGTGCGGGTGATCCCCGACGGATTGGTGACGTGGAGCGTGCCGTCGTCGTCCATCACGAAACGCCACCCGCGGGCCAGGGTCTTCAGCCGGTGGTGGCCACGGCACGCGTCCACGGCGTCGGCGTCCAGCTCCAGGAGCAGCGCCAGCGCCCGGCGGCGCAACCGCCCGGTGGACAACTGCGTGGCCTCGGGCAGCAGCCGGGCCTCGATCTGGCGGGCGACCCGGGGTGAGGTGTGGGCCAGCACGTCGGCGAGCACCTTGGCCCGCGGCTCGTCGAGGCCGCCGGCGGCCATCGCCGACCACGTGGCGGGCAGGTGCTCGCGGTGGACCCACGCGCGTTGCGCCAGGTGGGAGGCGGTGCCACGTCCACAGTTCCGCACCACCGCCAACTCGGCGGGGAAGAACTCCGACACCCCGGGCAGCTCCGGATCCGGGGCCCAGGAGCCCTTCCGCGCGCCGGGGAGCCCGGCGCGGGGTCGAGGGGGTCCGGGGTGTCATCGGCCAGGGCCATGACGAGTTCGGCCTCGTAGGCGGCGTCCATGGCCCGTCGGACCTGCACCCGCTGCAACTCGGCGGCCTTCTGCTCCCGGGACAGCAGGGCGACGGGCAGCCCGCGGTCGGGCAGCGGCTGGGTGTGGGCCCAGTCGAGCAGCAGCCCCTCCACCGACTGCCGGCCCCGATCCGCTCCATGCGCAGAACGTACGGGCGGGATCTGACAGTTCTCGCGCCTGACCAGGCACGTTGCGGACCAGGTCCGGGTGGCGACGGGCGGCTGCAACGGTGGGCCTGGGCCGAACCGGTGCAGCGCCCGGTGATCCGGGGGCAGCGCCCGCCCTGCCGTCGGTGGTGGCGTGCGATTACGCCGACAGCGAACGGCCGACACGCCGGTCGGCGCCGCGACCTGCGATTTCTGCCGTGACGCCTCCAGGTGCTTGCGCAGAGGCCGCCGGATGTGTCAGCACCCGTTCCTAGGTTCCGAGGCGACATCTTCCCCGTGTCGACAAGGAGTCCCCCATGGCCCTCTCCGGCCTCAAGACCCGCAAGCCCACCGGTCGCGTCCCGTGGCCGTGCATCCTCCTCGAGGGCGACGAGAAGGCGGGAAAGAGCTGGTCGCTGGCCCAGTTCAGCGCCAGTGACAAGATCGGCGCGCTGTACTGGATCGACCTCAACGAGGGCGCCGGCGACGAGTACGGCGCCATCCCCGGCGCGAACTACCAGATCATCGAGCACGACGGCTCCTACGCCCAGGTGCTGACCGCCGTCCAGGCGGTGAAGGCCCAGGCGCGTCGCGCGGCCGACGCCGGCGAGCCGCCGCTCGTGCTCGGCATCGACACCGGCTCGGCCATCTGGGACGGCCTGAAGGACTGGGCCAGCGACCGGGCGGCGAAGTCGGCCCGCAACCGCGAGCTGCTCAAGCGCGACCCCAACGCCGAGATCACCATCAGCCAGAACCTGTGGAACGACGCCGGCGCCCGCTGGCGCAAGCTGCAGACCGAGCTGCTCACCTTCCCGGGCATCGTCGTGGTGACCGCCCGCGGCAAGGAGGTCACCGAGGTCGACGCCAACGGCCGCCCGATCGAGGGGCAGAAGACCTGGTCGGTGCAGACCCACCGGGAGTTCCCGTACGCGGCCAGCGTGTGGGTGCGGCTGCGCCGCGGGCGGCGGCCGCTGATCGTCGGCGCGCGCAGCGTGCACGTCGGGATCAAGCCCAACACCGACCCGGCCAAGGAGGTCACCGACCCGGCGGCGACCGGCCGGCTGCTGGAGTGGCTGGTCTTCGACGCCCTGAAGTGCGACCCGGGGACGGCGCACGTCCGCGACCTCGTCTCCTTCCACGGCGGCGGGCTGCTCGACCACGAGCGGACCGAGGAGGTCCCGGCCGGCCGGCCGGACACCCGTCCCGCCCCCCGGCCCGGCGGACGGCCAGAGCCTGACGTCGCCGACCTGGTCGCCCGCATCGGCGACGCCGCGGACGACGACGAGCTGCGCGAGATCTGGACGGAGGCCGACCACGGCGCACTGCTCCAGGCGGACGTGCCGACCCCCAGCGGGTCGTTCAGCGTCGCCGAGCTGATCCGGGCCCGCCACGAGGAGTTCGTCGAGGCGTCGATGCAGGCCCACCCCGCCGGTCGTCGCCGGCCGGCGGCCGGGCGGGCGTCCGACGCCGCGGTGGAGCCAGCGGCCGCCGCGTCGGCCACCGGTGGGGCGCCGGCCCCGTCGGCCCCCGCTGCGGCAGCCCCGTCCGCCGCCACCGGTGGGATGGTCGCGCCGGCGAACCCGCTGCTGGAGGCCTCGCCGACCCCGGACGACCCGCGCGAGCGCCGGCTCACCGCAGCCCGCCGGGGCGTGCTCGCCAGCCTGGAGAGCCTGGGCGTGACCGCGGAGCAGATCGGTGCCCGGTTCGGCCGGCCGGTCGAGCACGTGGCGACCAGGCGGCTGACCGCTCTCGTCCGCGAGGCGATCGCCGTCCAGCGGGCCGGCCTCGCCGGGCAGCAGGAGATCGTCGCGTGACAGCGGTCCTACCGGCCCGGCCCACGGGGGCCACGGTCCTGCCCGCCCGCCCCAGCGCGGCCGAGCGACGGGCCGCTCCGAGCCTGGCCGCCGCGGTCCGTGACCTCGACGGTCGGCGGGCCCGCGCCCGCCAGCGGATGATCGGCGCCTCCGAGCTGGGCGAGTGCCGGCGCCGGGCGGCCTACCGGGTCGCCCGGCGCCGGCCGACCAACACCCACACCGGGCTGCAGGCCTTCCTCGGCACCGAGCTGCACCGCGGCGTGCTGCGCGTCCTGCGCCGCCAGTACGGCGGGCTGACCGAGGTCGGGCTGAGGGGCGAGCAGGTCAAGGGCCGCTGCGACTGGTGGCACGCCCCGGTCGTGGAGGACCTCAAGACCACGTCCCGGTTCGGGTTCGAGCGGGTGCTCACGCGTGGCGTGCCGACCAAGCACTGGTTCCAGGTCGCCGTCTACGCCTGGCTGCTGCGCACCGGGCAGGTCCACGACCGGCGGCTCCCGGCCGGCACCGGGCAGGAGGTCGACGGCCTGCGCATCCGCTACCTGTCCCGCGACTCCGGCGAGGACGTCGTCATCGAGGCCGACCACGACCCGGCGCTGACCGCCGAGGCGATCCTGTGGCTCACCGACGTCTACGCCACCGTGGAGGACGAGGGGGTCGACGCCGTCCCCCGCGACGGGTTCGGCCCGGGCGTGGACAGCATGTGCGACTGGTGCCCCTTCCTGGACCTGTGCTGGGGCCCGCCCGTGGACCCGGAGACCGAGGGTGAGGTCTCCCGCCAGTCCCGCCTGACCGTCACCGACGAGGACTACGTCGACGCCGTCCACGACTACGACACCTGGCGGGCCGCGGAGAACGAGGCCAGGCGTCAGAAGGAGTTCGCGCGGGAGCGGCTGAGAGGCCGGTCCGGGCCGGCAGACGACCTCTACTGCGAGTGGTCCGGTGGCGGCCTGCGCACGCAGGTGGACAAGGACGCCGCGGTCGAGCGCCTGACGGAGCTGGGCGAGGTCGTGCCGACCCGGAGGACCCGCAGCCCGCAGGCCATCCGGGTGACGAAGAACGTGACCCGCCCGGACTGACCACCCGGCAGGCCCGGAGTCGTCGGACGCACCATGCACAATCGAACGTGCGTTCGAGTGAGTCCACCACCGAAGTCCAGGAGGTCCCGGTGACCACCGTCGCCACGTCCCACCTGCCCGCCGGGGAACCGGTCCTGACCACCAGCGTCGTCGGCACGGACTTCGGGCTCCCGCTCGTCCGCCCGACCCGGACCAGGCGGGGGAGCGAGGTGCGGGTCGTGCGCTCGCGCTGCCGGGCCCACGGGGGAGTCGTGGTCTGGTTCACCGACGGCACCAAGACGCCGCCCCTGCACGGCCGCACGGCCTGGGTCCTCGCCGAGCCGGGTCCCGACGAGCCCACGGCCGCGCGCGGGGTGGCGTGACCCGGGGCGGCTCCGGCGCTCACCCGCCGTCCGTGGTGGTGGCGCCTCCCCGGCGGAACGGGTCGGCTGCCGCTGGTGGAGAGGGCTGTCGGGGTTCAGCAGCGAGTGCTTGCGGCGGTGGATGGCGTAGAGGACGAGCCCGATGAGCAGCCAGATGCCGAAGCGCAGCCAGGTCTCCCAGCGCAACTGCAGGATGAGGACGATCTTGATGGCCATGGCCACGGCCACGAGCTCGAAAGGCCGAAGGTCTTCGTGCCGCGGCTGTCGGGCCACGGGTCGTGACGGAGGTCGGTGCGAACTCATCGGAACAGCCCCGGCCGGGGGCCGCCCGGCCGTCCGGCGCCCTCGCGGACTCCGTCGATGCGGCAGGATCGCGTGGCGAGGTCCAGGGTCGGTGTCCGACCACGCCGCATTCCCGGGAGCCCTCGGAGAGGACGTGTCCTGGGATGGCGATGAGCGAGGTCGACCTGCGACGGCGGTGGTCCGCGGGACAGCCGTGCCACGGCCTGTGGAACATGCTGCCGGGAGCGGTGACCGGCGAGGTCCTGGCGCGGACCGGCGCCGACTTCGTCGTCGTCGACCTGCAGCACGGCGCCACGGCCGAGGCGGGGCTGCCGGCGGTCACGGCGGCGATCACCGCTGCCGGTTCGGTGCCGCTCGTCCGCACCCGCAGCCCGTCGTTCGCCGACGTGGGCCGCCCGTTGGACCTGGGCGCCCGCGGCGTTCTCGTGCCCAACGTGCGCGACGCGGTCCATGCCCGGGAGGTGGTCGCCGCCACCCGGTACGCCCCGGCCGGTGGGCGGTCGATCGGACGGCTCTCCGGCGGGGCCGACGAGCCGCTGGTGATCGTGATGGTGGAGACCGCGAGCGCGCTCGAGGACCTCGACGCGCTCCTCGTCGTGGACGGGGTGGACGGGTTGTACGTCGGTCCCGGCGACCTCGCGCTGTCCCTCGGGCTGACCGGCGCCGACCGGCGGGCCGAGCTCCGCAGCGTCCTGTCCTCGATCCTCGCCCGTGCCGGCGCCGCCGGGGTGCCCGTGGGCGTGCACGCCTACAGCGGCGAGGAGGCCGCCGGGTACACCGCCGAGGGGGGCACGATCAGCACGGTCGCCGTGGACGTCGTCGCTCTGGGCGACGTCATGGCGCATCACCTCGGCCTCGGCCGCGGCGGCAGGCCGTCACGGTCAGGGCCCGAGCCGGCGTGACTCGTCCGGGTGCTCCCGCAGGTACTGCTCGTGCGCCTCGGGCACCCGCAGGTTGTTGCCCCTCGTCTCGCCGGCGGCCGTCACCGCCGCGAAGGAGATGACGCACAGCACCATGATGTAGATGCCGATCGACCCCGACCACCCGGTCGACTGCAGGAGGACCTCGGCGATGAGGGGGGCGAAGGCGCCGCCGAGGATCGCGCCCAGGGCGTAGCCGATGGAGACGCCGGAGTACCGGACGGCGACGGGGAACATCTCCGCGTACATGGCCGACATCGGCCCGTAGGACAGGCCCAACCCGACGGTGAGCAGGAACAACGCGAGCCCGTACAGCCAGATGTTGCGGGTGTCGATGAGCAGGAACAGCGGGATCATCCAGACGAACACCAGCGCGTAGCCGATCTGGAAGGTGCGCACCCGGCCGATCCGGTCCGACAACGCGCCGCCGTACATGGTGAAGGCCAGCCAGCCGAACGAGGCCAGCGTGGTCGCCAGCAGCACCGACTCCCGGGGCATCCCCAGGGCCCCGCTCGCGTAGGCGATGAAGAAGGCGATGAGCAGGTAGCCCGCGGCGTTGTTCGCGATGAAGATCAGCGCGGCGAGGACCACCTCCCTGGTGTTGGTCCGGAAGAGGTCGCGCAGCGGTGCCGAGGACTCCTTCCTGCGCAGCCGCATCTCCTCGAAGACGGGGCTCTCCTCGACGGCTCGGCGGATCAGGTAGCCGATCACGATCAGGACGACGGAGAACAGGAACGGGATCCGCCAGCCCCAGGACTCGAACTGCTCCGGGGTGGTCACCGTGCTCAGGACCCACAGCACGCCGGTCGCGAGGATCATCCCGATCGGGACGCCGATCTGCGGATAGGCGCCGAAGAGGCCGCGGCGGTGGACCGGCGCGTGCTCGACCGACATCAGCGCCGCGCCGCCCCACTCGCCGCCGGCCGAGAAGCCCTGCAGGACGCGGAGCAGGATCAGCAGCGCCGGTGCGGCGACGCCGATCGCGTCATAGGTGGGCAGCAGGCCGATCAGGGCCGTGGAGGCACCCATCAGCACCAGGGTGAAGACCAGCATCCGCTTGCGGCCCAGCCGGTCGCCGAAGCGCCCGGCGACGATCGCGCCCAGCGGCCGGAAGAGGAAGCTGATCCCGATGGTGGCCAGCGAGAGGATCGTGGCCAGCCCGGGGGAGTCCTCGCTGACCGGCGCGAGGAAGAGGGGCGCCAGCACCAGGCCCGCGGCCTGGGCATAGATGAAGAAGTCGTACCACTCGATGGTGGTGCCGGCGAGCGTGGCGGCGAGGACCTTGCGTTCCTCGGAGGTCGTCCGCTCGCGCCCGGCGGGTGCAGTGACCGATCGTCCGGACATCGCGCACCTGGCCCATCTTGTGCCGCGCCGGAACTGACCGGTGCGGTCGGTCGTGGAGCGCCGAAACTACCCAGGAGTGAGGCCGGTCACAATCGGCGGGGTCTCTCGTTCCGGCCGTGACGGTCCGCCGTGCGCCGCACCGGCAGCGCGAGCGTCAGCGGGCTGCGCGGCCCGGGCTGCGTTCCGTGGCCCGGGGCCGGGTCCCGTCGTCCGGGCGGGCGCATCGGGAGCGGATCGTCGGGACGCCGGGACCGCTGAGGTCGTCGCAGTACTCCCGCCGCCCGGCCATGGCCATGACCAGCGCCACCGTCGGGCCGCTGACGAGCGGGCCGGTCCCGGTTCCGAAGGGCCTGTCGGTTGCCTCCAGCCGCAGGCCCGCGATCGCGCTGCGGCTCGGCACGGTGAAGTCACGGCGGGCGTAGAAGGAGGCCACCGCGGTGGCGGCGGCCACGTCCGGTGTGCGCGCGAGCCCGAGGGGACGGCGGATGTCCTGGGCGTGCACGACCACCTCGCCCAGCCAGGCAGCGGTGTGACCGGACGCCGCCGTGGTGCTCGTGAGCGTCCGCCGGAAGCGGTCGAGGGTCTCCGCGGGCGAGCTCCCCCGGTGCTCGGCCAGCCGGCGCTCGTTGTGCCGGTCGAAGTCGAACCGGGCGCCGAGGACGCTGGCGATCCAGCGCCACCTGCCGGTGCTCGCCGCCGCCGTGAGGTGGGCGACGACCTCTTCGACCATCCACCGTCCGCACAGCGACTGCTGCCCCCACTGGGCGTCCTCGAGACCCGCGAGGTCCTCGGCCAGGGCGGCGCGCTCGGCATGGGCGGCCGCCCACAGGGCCGCACGGGACACGGCGTCGGACATCGGGACCTCCGGAACGGGTGGCACGGACACCGGTGAGGACTGCATGGCGGCGCCGGACTCATCGGTCCGCCACGAGTGCTCGCCGTCGGTCCGGCGGCGGAGGAGGACAGCGCGGTGCCGGCGGCCGGGAATCCTGCCGCCCCGCACGCGTTGACAGGGACGGAGTGCCAACGAGGCGACCGGGATCGATCGTCCGGCGTCGGCGTCCTGGTCCGTGTCCACCGACCCGTACCCGGCAGCTGCGGTTCGCTTCTGAGAGGCTGCGGGGGCCCCGCGGCGTCGATCCTCGGAGATCCACCGGCCGGCTGGGCGTCCGGAGGACCAGGTCCTCCCGCTCGGGGCGTTCCTCGCCCCGTCCGCGGGTGTGTGCGGCATGTTGCCGCGGCCACCGTGGCCGTGCTGTCGCGGCCACTGTGGCCGGCATTGCAGAGGAGGAGTCTGTGGCTCGACCAGGCCAGCGCCAGGCAGGCGCTCGCCGTAGCGCCCCGCGGAGCCAGCGACGGGCCCGCACCCGCGACGACGTCGTCTCGGTGCTCGCCCGGGCCGTCCGTGAGGTCGAGGCGGCCGCCCAGCGCGGCCGCGTGACGCCTGCCGTGCGCACCAAGTTCCAGGCCGTCGCCCTGCTGCTGCGGGACGAGCGGGCCCGCGTCCAGGCCGCGACGAACGGCAGCGACGGTCACCGGGCCGAGCAGCTCAAGCGGCTGGACGGCATCGCGACCATCCTCGCGACGACCGCCGTGCGGGACGCCGGCCTGCTGGCGCTGCTCGCCGAGGACGCCGTCGCCTCCGACGCGGCCCGCGCGCTCAAGCGGGACATCCTGAAGTCGGTCGGTGTCGAGCCGGCCCCCGAGGAGGTCCCGCCGGCGGAGAGCCCGGCCGCGCCGGCCACCCTGGAGCGCCGCGTCGTGCCGCAGTCGGTGATCTCCCGGCAGCTGGCCAACCCGTTCCTGGCCCCCGACTTCTCCGCCGCTCCACAGCGCGCGCCCCGCCCGCGTCGCCTGGCCGGCTGGGAGCTGATGGCGCCACTGCTCAGCTCCTTCGAGCGCGCCGGCAGCGGAGCCCCGGCGTGCATGGACCTGCCCTTCCCGACCAGCCGCTTCACCCCGGCGGGGTCGGAGTTGATGCCGCACCAGGCCCAGCTGGTCGCCGCGGCCGCGGCCGGCCACCGCACCTTCCTGCTCGCCGACGAGCCGGGCCTGGGCAAGACGGCCCAGTCGTTGCTCGCCGCCGAGGCGGCGGACGCCTACCCGCTGCTCGTGGTCGTGCCGAACGTCGTCAAGACCAACTGGGCCCGCGAGGCCGGCCGCTGGACGCCGCACCGCGCGGCCACCGTGGTCCAGGGCAACGGGGACACGATCGACGGCTTCGCCGACATCGTCGTCGTCAACTACGAGGTGCTCGACCGCCACGTCGGCTGGCTCGGCGACTTCGGCTTCCGCGGGATGGTCGTCGACGAGGCCCACTTCATCAAGAACAAGACCTCGCAGCGGTCGCAGCACGTGCTGGAGCTGTCCGAGCGGGTCCGGGCCCGGGTTCCGCGGCCGCTGCTGATGGCCCTCACCGGCACGCCGCTGATCAACGACATCGACGACTTCCGGGCCATCTGGCAGTTCCTCGGCTGGATCGACGAGACCGGACCGCGCGGCGAGCTCATGGACGCGCTCGAGGACACCGGTCTGACGCCCGCCGACCCCGGCTTCTACGCCGCCGCCCGGCGCTGCGTGATCGACCTCGGGATCGTCCGCCGGCGCAAGGTCGACGTCGCCGCCGACATCCCCGCCCGCCGCATCGCCGACCTCCCGGTCGAGCTCGACGGGCCCGCCGGCCGGTCGATCCGGGCGGCCGAGCGGGAGCTCGCCCGCCGGATGGTGGCGCGGTACGAGACCGCGCTCGCGGCCCGGGAGTCCGCGACCGTCGTCGAGGGCATCGACCACGACCTGGTGCGCCGGGTGGCCCGGTGGGAGCTCAAGGACGCCACCACCGCGCAGGCCGGCGAGAACGTGTTCAGCATGATGCGGCGCATCGGCCAGGCGAAGGCCGGGCTCGCCGCGGACTACGCGGCGCAGCTGGCGCGCAGCGCCGGCAAGGTCGTCTTCTTCGCCAAGCACGTCGACGTGATGGACGCCGCCGAGCAGACCTTCACCCGCCAGGGCGTCCGGTTCTCCTCGATCCGCGGCGACCAGACGCCCGCGTCGCGGCAGCGGAACATCGACGCCTTCACGAGCGACCCGGACGTCGCGGTCGCGGTCTGCTCGCTGACCGCCGCCGGCGTGGGCCTGAACCTGCAGGTCGCCTCCAACATCGTGCTCGCCGAGCTGTCCTGGACCGACGCGGAGCAGACCCAGGCCATCGACCGCAGCCACCGCATCGGGCAGACCGAGCCGGTCACCGCGTGGCGCATCATCGCCGCGCAGACCATCGACGCCCGGATCGCCGAGCTCATCGACAGCAAGGCGGGACTCGCCGCCCGTGCGCTCGACGGGTCCGACGAGGAGGTCTCCTCGTCGGCGGACGTACAGCTCGAGGCACTGGTCACGCTGCTGACCGACGCACTGTCGGCCGTGCCGCAGCCAGGCGCGGCCTGACCGACGGCGCTCCTGCCCTGACTGCGAGGATCGGCGGGAACGCGCTTCTCGAGGGGACGGGTCGGACATGCCCAGAGCTCTGTTGCTGGAGAACATCGACCCGGTGGCTGTGGAGACGCTGTCCGCGGCCGGGTACGAGGTGGAGTCGGTGCGGGGAGCGCTGGACGAGGCCGACCTGATCGCCGCGCTGGACGGCGTCCACCTGCTGGGCATCCGGTCGAAGACGCAGGTGAGCGCCTCCGCGCTGGAGCGGCATCCGGGGCTGGCGGCGGTGGGGGCCTTCTGCATCGGCACCAACCAGATCGACCTGGGCGCGGCGGCCGCGGCCGGGGTGGCGGTGTTCAACGCGCCGTACTCCAACACCCGCAGCGTGGTGGAGCTGGCGATCGCGGAGATCATCAGCCTGGCGCGGCGGCTGAACGACCGGGACCGCGCGCTGCACGCCGGGATCTGGGACAAGTCGGCGACCGGGAGCCACGAGATCCGCGGGCGGACGCTGGGCATCGTCGGCTACGGCAACATCGGCAGCCAGCTGTCGGTGCTGGCCGAGGCCCTGGGCATGCGGGTGCTGTTCTACGACCTCGAGGACAAGCTCGCCCTGGGCAACGCGCAGGCCTGCGGCAGCCTGGACGAGCTCCTGGAGCGGGCGGAGACGGTCACGCTGCACGTCGACGGGCGGGCCGGCAACGCGGGGCTGTTCGGCGCGCAGCAGTTCGCTCGGATGCGGCCGCGCAGCCTGTTCCTCAACCTCTCCCGTGGGTTCGTCGTCGACCACGAGGCGCTGCGCGAGCACGTCCTCAGCGGCCACATCGCCGGCGCGGCGGTCGACGTGTTCCCCGACGAGCCGCGGGAGCAGGGCGACCCGTTCGACTCGGTGCTGCGCGGGCTGCCCAACGTCATCCTGACCCCACACGTCGGCGGGTCCACCCAGGAGGCCCAGTACGACATCGGGCGGTTCGTCGCCGGCAAGCTGGCCGACTACGCCCGCACCGGGACGACGACGCTGAGTGTGAACCTGCCCGCGGTGGCGCTGCACGGGTCCTCGGCGGCCCGCTTCGCGCTGCTGCACCGCAACGTGCCGGGCGTCCTCGCGCGCGTCGACGCGCTGGTCGGCGAGCACGGCCTCAACGTCGACGGCCAGGTCCTGGCCACCCGCGGAGAACTCGGCTACGTCGTCACCGACGTCAACGGCGGCCTGCCCCCAGCCCTGCTGACCGCGCTCGAGGCGCTCCCCGAGACCGTCCGCCTGACGACGTTCCCCCGGTACCGCTGAGCCGGCTGGAGATCGTCGGTCCGCCGCCACGCCGCCGCCGTGCTGGTCGGCGTTGGCGACGACCTCGGTGACGGCCAGCAGCATGTCGAGGACCCGCGGACCGGGGACGTGCTCGGCGGCCATCGCCCGGACCAGGCGCTCGCGGAGCGCGTCGATGTCGCCGTCCACCGGGATGAGCCGCAGAACGGCGTCATCACGTTCGGGTGAGGGGCGCGCCGCGCGGTCAGGACCGGTGGGTCACGGTTCCCCGGCCGGACGCCGCGTGGTCGCGACCACCTCGGTGAGGGTCTCGTCGTCCCGGGCCACCCACGCCCGGCCGTCGTCGGTGAGGACCAGCGGACGCTGGATGAGCCGCGGGTGCTCGGCCAGCACCCGGATCCACGCGTCAGCGTCCCTGGTCATGCCCCTCAGCCCGAGCTCGCGGGCGAGCGGTTCGG
The DNA here is from genome assembly GCF_900215145.1 of Geodermatophilus sabuli. Taxonomy (GTDB): domain Bacteria; phylum Actinomycetota; class Actinomycetes; order Mycobacteriales; family Geodermatophilaceae; genus Geodermatophilus; species Geodermatophilus sabuli. The sequence goes on from NZ_OBDO01000011.1 coordinate 169,704, forward strand.
ACATCCTGGTGACGTCCCACGGCTCGAGGCCGAGCGCGGACAGCGCGGCCCGCAGCTCCGCCTCGCTCGGCGGGTCGTCGAGGTAGCGGCGGAGCGTGTACTCCACGCCCGCCTCGTCGAGGCGGTCCCGCGCGGTGCGGCACTTGGAGCACGACGGGTTGAACCAGACCTCCACGCGTGAACCCTCGCACACGGCGCCCCGCGCGGCGGTCATCCGACGACCGGGAGCCGCGCGGGAACCCCGTGACATCCGGGCCGGCGCGGGCCAGCATCTGGCCAGACGTGCACGGGGGAAGGCCCAGTCAGAGGCTGTTGGGCGGGGGTGGCGGTCGGTGACGGACCTGGTGACCGCGCGCCGTGAACCGGGTCCCGATCCCGGCCGCCCGGACCAGGCCGAGCCGGCGCCGGCCGGTCCGCCGGACGCCTCGGGCGGCGTGGCGCTGGCCCGCCTGATCGGCCTGGCCCGGCTCACTCCACCGCAGGCCGTCGAGATCGGCGTCGGCGTGCTGGCACGGGCGGCGGCGCTGGCGGAACCGGACGCCGAGGGCCCCGGCGAGGACCGCGTCGGGATCGGCCCGTTGGTCGTCACGGCCGACGGGCAGGTGGTGGCCGGCTCCACCGCGGACGGCGGACCCGCCGGGGCACCGGCGACGGTCGGGACGGCCCGGGCCACCGCCGAGGCGGTGCTCGCGGACGTCGCGCGGGCCGCCCGGCAGGGCGCCCGCCGTCCGGATCCGGCCGCCGAGCGGTTGCTGGACGAGCTCGACCGGGCGGTGGCGGAGCTGCCGGTCGCTGGCGTCGCTGCCGCGGCGGAGGTGCTGCGAGCGGCGGCCGCGTCGATCGACCGCGGCACCGTCCGCGCCGAGCTCGGCGCGCTGGCCAGGGCGGCCGGTCGGACGGCGGGGTCGACGTACGGACCCGGACCGAGCGGGACCCCACCCTCCACCCGGGCGCGCGCCGCCCCGTCCGGGCGCGCCACTCCCGGGGGTCCCAGGGTCGCCGTGCGGCGGATCGGCGCGTGGTTGCTCTCGGTACTGGTCCTGGCCGGGGTCGTCGCGCTGGAGGTGGGTCTCCTGCGCGACGACATCGCCAAGGACATCGGCCTGCTGCTGGACGCCGGGCGGAGCGGGGCGGAACCGTCCACCACGCCGGAGCCCGACGGCCTGCCGGTCGTGCCCCCCGCCCCCGCCGCGAACGGGGCGGTGACCGGCGTCGACCTGCGCCTCCTCACCCCGTGTGCGCCGGGCACGCCCTGCACCCTGCGGCTGCTGGTGCGGCTCGTCCCCGGAGCCGAGCCGCAGGTCGTGACCTGGTCGTACCGGATCGTGGACCGCTGCACGGGCGCGGCGGAGACCGCACCGGGCGGCACCGTGACCGTGCCGCCCGCGGGAGAGCGGGCGGCGGTCGTCGGCACCGTCGCGCTCCCGGCCCTGGACGGCGTGGCGGTGGTCGCCGTCACCGACTCCCCGGCGATCGCGGCCTCGCCGCCGGTCTCCCTCGGCTCGTGCCCGTCCGCCGGCCAGGCCGGCTGACCCCACCGGAGGGAGGACGCCATGCCGATCTCAGGACCGGCCGGGCCGCTCACGGACGTGCGGAGGGGTCGACCGCGGACCCGGGAGCAGCGCCGGGCCCTCCGCAGCGGCGCGTTCGACCTGCTCGCCGTCGTGGCCGCGCTGGCGCTGGTCGGGCTGGGGCTGGCGAACCTGTACCTCGTCGGTGCCACCGAGCTCGCTGCCCGGCAGGCCGTGATCGCCCTCGGCGGGGTGGTCGCCCTCGCGGGGTTCTGGCGGGTCCGCGTGCGCTACCTCGGCGTCCTGGGCTGGCTGGCCTACGGTGCGGCCGTCGTCCTCCTCGTCGGCGTCCTCACGGTCGGCCTGTCCGCGAACGGCGCCACCCGGTGGATCGCGATCGGCTCCCTCACCTTCCAGCCCTCCGAGCTGGCCAAGCTCGGGCTGATCCTGGTCCTCGCCGCCGTCCTCGGCTCCGGCCGGCCGCCGTGGCAGCGGGTCACGCTGGCCGTGCTGCTCGCCGTCGTACCCATCGGGCTCACGCTGCTCCAGCCGGACCTCAGCACCACGACCCTGCTCGTCGTCCTGTCCGGGGCCATGCTGGTCATCGGGCGCGTCCCGGCCCGGTTCCTGCTGCCGCTGGTCGCCGCGGCGGCGGTCGCGGCGCCGCTGCTGATCAGCCTGCTGCGGCCCTACCAGGTCGAGCGCCTCGGGACCTTCCTGGTCGGCGCGCACGAGTCCCCGACCGGCTCGGGGTGGGCGCTGCGACAGGCGCACATCGCAGTGGGCTCCGGAGGGCTGTTCGGGCGTACCGACGACCCCCTCCGCGGCCTGCGTGCGCAGTACCTGCCCGAGCGGGACACCGACCTGGCCCTGGCCAGCCTGGTCGGGCAGTGGGGGCTGGTCGCCGGCGCCGGCGCGGTCCTGGCCGCGATCGTCCTCGTCTGGCGGCTCGCGCTGGCCAGCCGGACCTCCCGCACCCCCCACGGCGCGCTCGTGGGCGGCGGGCTGGCGGTCCTCATGGGCGTGGAGACCGTCGTCTCGGTCGGGGCCAACCTCGGGCTGCTGCCGCTGGCCGGCGTCCCGTTCCCCCTGCTCAGCTACGGCGGGACGGCGCTGGTCGTCCACCTGGCCGCGATCGGCGTCGTCCTCGCCGTCCGGCGGGACGGCGCCCGGAGGCGGCTGTGGGTGCCCAACCGCTACCACCCGCGACCGCGGCTGGTCCGGCTGGCCGCGCTCGCCCTCTCGGTCCTGCTCATCTCGTTCGGGCTCTACGGGTGGAACCTGCAGCGCACCCAGGGCGAGGCCCTCCAGGTCGTCGGGCAGGAGCAGATGACGCGCTGCATCCGGCTCCCCGCCGAGCGCGGCGCGATCACCGACCGGCACGGCGAGCCGCTCGCCGTGAACGCCGCGGACGTCGGCCGCGGTGTGGACCGGGTGCTCGTGGTGCCCGCCCTGCTGCGCACCCGGCCCGCGGACGTCGACCGCCTCGCCGACCTCCTCGCCCGGCCGCGGGAGGAGCTGCACGCCCAGATCGCGACGACGGAGCCGACCACTCTGTCGCTGCCCGTGGCCGAGGTGCCCCGCGACGTCGGCGACGCGATCACCGCGGCCGGGATCGCCGCCGTGCTCGTCGTCCCCGAGCCCCGCCGCTCCTATCCCCAGGGCGCCCTGCTCGGGCCGGTCCTCGGCTTCGCGGGGGTGGCCACGCCGGAGGACGAGAAACGCTGGCCGGACCTGCCGCGGGGGGAGTTCGTCGGCCGGGCCGGGCTCGAGCAGCAGTACGACGCGGTGCTGCGCGGCATCAACGGGCAGCAGTGCGTCTACGTCGACCCGACGGGCGTGCCGGCGGCGCTCGGGGAACGGCAGGCCCCCGTCCCCGGTGCCGAGCTGCGGCTGTCGATCGACCTGGGCCTGCAGCGGCTCCTGGACAGCGGCCTGGCCGCGGCCCTGCGCGCGCAGCCGCGGCCGCAGGGCAAGATCGGCGCCGCCGTCGCGATGGACCCGAGGACGGGGCAGGTCCTCGCCATGGCCAGCACCCCGTCGTTCGACAACAACGTCTACGGACCACCCGTCGACACCGGGGCCCTGCAGGCCCTGGCCGACGCGCCGGGCTCGCCGATGCTCGAGCACGTGACCCAGGCCGTCGCGCCGCCCGGGTCGACGTTCAAGCTCGTCGTCGCCGCGGCCAACCAGGCCCATGCCGCGTTCGCGCCCCACCGGGCCATCCCCACCGGGGCCAGCTTCACCTACGGCGGTCACACGTTCGGCAACTGGAAGCCGATGGGACCGATGGACCTGGTGGAGTCGATCGCGATCTCCAACGACGTCTACTTCTACAAGCTCGCCCTCGCGCTCGGCGTCGACGCGATCGCCGAGACCGCCCGGTCGCTCGGGGTGGGGGAGCGCACCGGCATCGACCTCCCGGCCGAGTCCGCCGGATACCTCGGCACACCGGAGTCCGTCCGGGAGCGGGGCGGCGCGTGGTACGGCGGGTCCACCGTCATCCTCGGTATCGGGCAGGGCGAGATCCAGGTGACGCCGCTGCAGAACGCCCGGTGGACCGCCGCCGTCGCCACCGGGGAACTGGTCACCCCGCGGCTGGCCCTGGCGGTCGGGACCGACGCCGGCACCTACACCGCCCTCCCCGCGCCGGCCGCGACGCCGGTGCCGTTCGCCGCCGAGCTGGGACCGGTCCGCGAGGGGATGCGCGAGGCGGTGACCCGCGGTACCGCCACACGGCTGGCCGACCTCCCGGCGCCGGCTGGCGCGAAGACCGGCACCGCTCAGGACGGCGGCCTCCGGGACGACGAGTACGACAACTGGATGTCGGCCGCGGCCCCGATGGACGCCCCCGAGATCGTGGTGACCGCGCTCGTGCAGGGGCCGGGCACGGGCGGCAACACCGCGCGGAACGTGGTGGCCGACACCCTGCGCCACTACCTCGAGCACCGGGCCGACGTGGTCGGCACCGGCCCCGTGCAGGCGCCCTGAGGGTCAGCTCCGGACCGTGCCGGCGCCCTGAGGTCAGCTCCGGACCGTGCCGCCGCCCTGAGGTCAGCTCCGGCCGTAGGCGGCGAGCAGCGGGCGGTTGCGCAGCGCCCGCGCGGCGCCCTCGGCCACGCAGGTCAGCGGGTCCTCCGCCAGCTTGACCGGCAGGCCGAGGCTCCGTTCCAGCTCCTGGGCGAAGCCGGGGACCAGGGAGGACCCGCCGAAGACCAGCACGCCCTCCGACAGCACGTCGGCGATCGCCTGCGGGGGGAGGTCGTCCAGGGCCGCGGCGAGGGTCCGGATGATCTCGTCGGTGATCGGCCGCACGGCGTCGGCGACCTCGGCCGCCTGCACGGTCGCCAGCCGCGGCCGGCCGGTGGCGCCGTCGCGGCCCTGCACCACGAGCGAGCCGTTGAGGTCCGTCCCGGAGCGGATCTTGAGGTCCTCCGCCTCGAGCTCGCCGACGTGCAGCTGGTGCTGCTCGCGGAGGTGGCGGGAGACGGCCAGCGTCATCTCGTCGCCGCCGAGCTTGCTGGTCCGGTGGGCCAGGACGCCGCCGAAGCAGAACGCCACCGCCTCCGCGGTACCACCCCCGACGTCGACGACCATGTGCACCCGCCGCTCCAGCGGGTCGATGCCGCAGCCGACCGCGCCCGCGATCGACTCGTCGAGAGCCGTCACCGGACGGATGCCCGCCTCCTGGGCGGCCTCGAGGAGCGCGCGGTTCTCCAGCGCCGTCGAACCGACGGGCACCCCGATGACGGCCCGGACGGGGGACCACACCCGCCGCCCCGCCCGCTGCAGGACCAGGCGCAGGTACAACCGGGCCGTCTCCAGGTCCGTGACGACACCGTCGTGCAGCGGCCGGACGGGGACGAAGCGGGACGGGGCACGGCCGAGGAGGTCGGCCGCCTCGCTGCCGACGGCGAGGACCTTCTCCCGGCGGGCCCCTCCGCTGCGCAGCAGCATCATGGTGGGTTCGTCGAAGACGATGCCGCGGTGGACATCGCTCACCACGGTGTTGGCGGTGCCGAGATCGATACCGAGATCCACCCGTGCCTCCTGACCGCCGGCTGCCGGGACAGTCTGGGGGCTGCGCCGTGACCTGGTCCAGGCTCAGCGCCACCATCGGTTCGGGGACGGCGCGCCGGTCCGCGTGTCGCCCAGGGAGGATCGGGCTCGCCGTTGTCCCGCGGCCCCCGGCGCGGTTGGCTGACGGGATGGGGACCCGAGCCGGCCAGGTGGTGGTCCACCACGTGGAGCACGGGACCGGCCTGCCCGTGCTGGTGCTCCACGGCGCGGGCGTCGACCACCGCGAGGCCGAGGCCTGCTTCGAGCCGGCCCTCGACGCCGTTCCCGGGCTGCGGCGGATCTACCCCGACCTCCCGGGGATGGGCCGGACGCCCGCTCCCGAGACGCTGCGCAGCGCCGACGACGTCCTCGGCACGCTGCTCGACTTCGCCGATGAGGTCACCGGCAGGAGGTCGTTCCTGCTCATCGGTCACTCGGCAGGTGCGTACTTCGCGCGGGCGATGGCCGCGCGGCGCCGGGCGCAGGTCGCCGGCCTGGCGCTCGTCTGCCCGCTGCTGCCCGGACTGCGCGACGTCCCGGAGCACCGGGTCGCCGACGGATCGGGTGCCATCGGGGACGACGTCTTCCGGAGCTACTTCGTGGTCCAGACCCCGGAGATGCTGGCGCGGTACGAGCGCTTCGTCGCCCCGGCCGCGGCGCTCGTCGACCGGGCGGCGCTCGAGCGGATCGGGGAACGGTGGGAGCTCACCCCCGGTTCCGGGCCGGCCTACGCGGGTCCGACGGTGCTCGTGGCGGGGCGACTGGACTCGACGGTCGGGTACGCCGCCGCCGTCGGGCTCCTCGACGACCATCCGCACGCCTCGCTGGCCGTGGTCGACGGCGCGGGACACGCCCTGCCCCACGAGCAGCCGGAGCTCCTGCGCGGCCTCCTCGCCGAGTGGCTGGCGCGCGTCCAGCGCTCGCGTCGGCCGGGAACGGACGCGCCCGCGTGCACGGGTCCATGACGGTTCCGACGACTCAGGAGGCACCTCGATGTCGCGAGAGCGCGTCACTCGCCGGGGCAGGGCCGGCCCACCAGCGGGAGCGGCACCGGACGGCAGCGTCGAGACCGCCGGCAGCACCGCCGTCGTCGGCAGCGCGGCCACCGCGCGCAGCGCGGCCGTGGTCGGCAGCGCCGGCACCGCCGCGTCGGCCGGCGTCGTCGGCAGCGCCGGCACCGTCGCGAGCGCCGGCGTCGTCGGCAGCGCCGCCACCGTTGCGAGCGCCGGCGTCCTGGGGAGCGCGGGCGTCGCCGCCGGCGCCGGGGTGATCGGCAGCGCCGGTGTCGCGCTGAGCGCCGGCGTCGTCGGCAGTGCTGGCATCCTCACCGGCCTCGCCGACGTCGGCTGCACCGCGTGCGTCGCCTGCATCGCGTGCGTCGACTGCGTGGGGTGCGTCGGCTGCGTGGGCTGCGTCGGCCTCCGCGGCGCCGTCGGCGCCGTCGGCGTGCGCCGCCGGTAGCGCTCTGCGGCGAGCCCGGGCGAGCCGTCGCGGTGGGCGCCCGGAGGTCAGGGGCCGCGGACGCGCGTCTCCGGGGGCCGTGCCCCGATGGCGGGGGTCCTCAGCCCTGACCACCGCGGACGAGGGCGACCGCCTCGCGGTGACCGAGCTCGCCGCCCGCGGAGAAGGCCTCGGCGTAGTCCTCGGCAGCGCTCGCCTGCCGCACGCGGCTGATCAGCTCGGCCTCGCTCCGCCTCGTCGACGGCCACGCCCGCAGGCCCGCCTGTCGTCGCAGCCCGTCGGCCGCGCCCAGGGCGGTCGCCGCCCGCCGCGCGTCTGCCCGGGCCAGCGCGAGCCGGGCGGCGGCGACGAGTGCGAAGGTGAGGCTGAGCGTGCTCACCTCGGTGTCCTCACGCGCGTCGACGGACCGCACCAGCAGGTCACGTGCCTCGTCCAGGCGACCGGACCCCACCGCGAGCGCGGCGAGCTGGGTCCGTGCCGTCGACCTGAGCCAGTCGTTGTCGAACTGGCCGCCGAGCTCGTCGACCTCGGTCAGGTGCGCCCGGGCGGCCTCGTCCCGGCCGAGCGCCATCTCGGCCATCCCGACCGTCAGGGCGGCGAACGCCTGGAACGGCTCGTGCTGACGGCGGAAGCCGTCGAGCGCCGTCGATGCCGTCCGGAGCGCACCGTCGACGTCGTCGACGAGGGGCAGGATCCACGAGAGGGCCAGCTGGGCGGCGCTCTCGAGGTAGGGGTCGTCGATGCGGCCCTGGAGTCGGCGGAGCCCGTCGACGGCGGCGAGCGCGCTGTCGTCGTCCCCGACCTCGACGGCCGTGACGGCGGAGGTGAACAGCAGCTCGGCGCGGGCCCGGTCGTCGAGTGCGTCGGCTCGCGACCGGAGCTCGCCGATCCAGGCCCGGGCCTCCGGCATGCGACCGCGCATCTGCCAGAACAGCCACAGGATGCGGAACAGGTGCGGTAGCGGCGCGATGTCGTGCGTGAGGAACCACCGGATCGCGACCCGGAGGTTCTCCTCCTCGGTGCGCAACCGCTCGGCCCACTCGCCCTGACGCTGGGCGGGCCAGTCGGCGTTCTCCACGAGCCCGCCGAAGTACCCGGCGTGGCGCCGTTGCACGTCGGCCAGGTCCCCCCGGGCGGACAGGCGTTCGGCGGCCAACTCCCGTACCGCTTCGAGCATGCCGAACCGCGGTCCGGCGTCGGTCACGGCGATGGGAACGAGGCTGTGCCGGGCGAGGGCGTCGAGCAGGTCGAGCGTCTGGTCCTCGGGGAGGCCGCAGACGTGCGTGGCCGCCTCGACGGTCCAGCCCCCGACGAAGACCGACAGGGTGGCCAGCATCGACTGCTCGGGGTCCGCCAGCAGTCCGACGCTCCACTCGACGGTCGCGCGCAGGGTGCGCTGGCGCTCGGGGAGGTCGACGGGTCCGGGTCCCAGGGCGTCGAGGCGGCTGCCGAGCCGGGCGAGCAGTGCCCCCGGGGCCAGCAGCCGGCTGCGCGCCGCCGCGAGCTCGATGGCCAGCGGCAGACCGTCGAGGCGCCGGCAGATCTCCGCGACGGCCATCGCGTTGTCCGGGGTCAGGGCGAAGTCGTGGCGGACCGCCTGGGCCCGATCGACGAAGAGCCGCACTGCGGGCAGCGCGGCCAGCCGGTCCGTGTCCGGCCGATCGGGGAGGGCCGGCACCGTGAGCGCGCCGACCGGGTACTCCCGTTCGGCGCGGAGCCGCAGAGCGGTGCGGCTCGTCACGAGGATCGTCAGCCCGGCGCACCTCGCCAGGAGGTGGTCGAGGTCGGGGGCGACGCCGACGACCTGCTCGAGGTTGTCCAGCACGAGCAACGTCGGCGCCTCCGCGAGGTGCTCGGCCACGGCGTCCAGGGGCTGCCGCGCTCCGTCGGTGGCGGCGCCGACGGCGGCGGCGATGCGAGGGAGCACCAGCGCCGGGTCGACGACCGACGCCAACGGGACGAACACCGCTCCGCGCGGGTAGCGGTCGTCCAGCTCGTGCGCCACGGCGATCGCCAGCCGCGTCTTGCCGACGCCACCGGGACCGGTCAAGGTGACCAACCGCGCCTCGGGTGACCGGAGCAACGTGGCGACGTCGACGATGTCCTGCTCCCGTCCGATCAACGACGTCGACGTCACCGGCAGGGACCGTGAGCCCGGCCGGTCCCCGGTCCGCGACGGGGAGGACCGCGCGGCGGCGGGGGCGGCGGCCGTGAACCGCTCGCTGAGGAGCAGGGCGAGGTCGTCGCGGACCAGCCGCGCGAGTTCCCGCGGGGTGCGGAACGGACGGTAGGAGTCGGTGCCCTCCGACTGGAGCTCGGCGATCATGGCCGTCAGCCGTGGTTCCCGCTCGGGCGCCGGCCCCTTGACGTACAGCAGCCGGGGGATCGAGGAGGACAGCCGGAACTCGTCCTCGAGACCCGAGACGTCCATGTCGGGCCCGATCCAGCCGTACCGCTGCCAGTACAGACCGATGAAGACGTCCGACTGCGCCAGGTAGGCCCGGTACAGCTCACGAGGCGGGTGCGGTCGAGCGCCGAGCTCGAACAGCACCGGCGTGAGCCGCAGCGCCGAGATGGCCCGGGCCACCACCGCCCGCTCCTCGGCGAGCTCGGCCAGCGTGGAGCTCACGAAGACGCGCAGTCGCTGGTCGGGGGTCCAGATCGCGGCCTTCTCCTGCTCGGTCACCGTCATGCGTCGTCCTCGTCCGGGTTCGCCGTCGACGTCCGGCGGTCGTGCCGGATGACCGCCGGGACGATCCTGTCGTCCCTCCGGCAGCGGGGGGTAGCCCCTGGGCCGCCCCGAGGTCGGTGCGCCGGGTGTGGACGTGCCGCTGCGCAGACGGCGGGCGCCGGACCGCGGTGACGCGCCGGTTCCCGCGGGATCCCGTCCGGCCGGGCGATGAACGGGGCGGACGACCCTGGCGGGGCACGGTGGGCCGGAGAACCCTTGCGGCCCTCCGATCCCGCTCGCAGGCGAGGAGCCGAGCTGATGGGCGTGCACCCTGACCGGACCGAGCCGACGATCCTCCTCGTCCACGGCGTCTGGGCCGACGCCGCCGGCTCCACGGGGGTGATCCGAGCCCTCCAGGGCCGGGGCCTCCGTGCCATCGGCTTCGCCGACCCGCTCCGCGGGACGGCGGACGACCCGAGGTACCTGGTGCCCGCCCTGGCCTGAGACCCGACTCGCCGCCGGCCTGGTGGTCGCGCCGTGACGACACCGGTGGTGCGGACACCCCCGGCGCCCGCCCGGCTCGGCAGGCTGCTCCTGGGTGCGGCGCTCGCCGCGGTCGTGGTGACGTCGGGGGTCCTCCCCGCTGCTGCTGCGAGGCCGGGGCCGCCCGATGCCGCGCGGCTGACCGCGTACCTGGAGTCCGCGCTGCGGGACACGCGGTTGCCGGGCGTGGCGGCGGCCGTCGTCCGGGGGGACCGGACCGTCTTCGTCGGTGGCGTCGGACGGGACGGCCGCGGGAGCACCGTCACGCCGCACACCCGCTTCTTCGTCGGGTCGTTGAGCAAGGCCTTCACCGCGGTCGCGGTGCTCCAGCTGGTGCAGGCCGGGCGGGTCCGCCTCGACGCGCCCGTCCAGGCCCAACTGCCCGGGTTCACCACGAGCGACGCCGGCGCCGCGGCGCGCGTGACCGTCCGGCACCTGCTCAACCAGACGAGCGGGCTGGCCGACGCGAGCTTCCCCCAGGTCGCCGACGACGATGCCGAGGACCTCGCCACCCGCGTCGCCGACCTGCGTGCCGCGCACCTGGTCGACGAGCCGGGTGCCCGATTCCGCTACTCCGACCTGAACTACCAGGTGCTGGGCCGGCTGGTCGAGGTCGTCACCGGGATGCCCCTGGGCGGGCACCTCCGTGAGCAGGTGTTCGGGCCGCTCGGCATGGACCGGACCGTCTCGGTGACCACGGCAGCCGACGGCGCACGGCTGGACGGGCTCGCTCGCGGGCACGTGCTGCTCTACGGCCGGGCGCTGCCCCGGGACGAGCTCGACGGACTGCTGGCCGGATCGGGCGGCGTGGTCACGACGGCCGCGGACATGGCGCGCTGGTTGGCGTTCCAGACCAGCGGCCGGACGTCGAGCGGGGAACTCCTGCTCCGACCGGACCTGCTCGACCTCACCCACCGCCCGCCCGCCGGCGGGGGGAGCTACGCCATGGGCTGGCAGGTGACGCACCGGTCGGGGAACGGCCCGGCACGGCTGGAGCACACCGGGGTGCTCTCGACCTCCTCCGCCCAGCAGGTGCTCCTGCCGGACACCGGCGACGCGTTCGCGCTGCTCTACAACGGCAACAGCGCGCCGGCCGACACCGCAGGGGTCGCCGACGGTGTGGCGGCCCTGCTCACCGGTTCGGAGCCGAGCGCGGTCCGGGACACCCGCCTGACCGCCGGGCTCCTCGCCGCAGCGACTCTCGCCGTCCTCGTCGCGGGGACGCGAGGACTGCTGCGGGCGTCGCGCTGGGCGGCGCGCCGCCGGGCCAGGTCGGGGTGGGGAACGGCCATCCGGCTGGTGCCCACGCTCATCCCGGCGGTGCTGCTGCTCCTCCTCCCCGGGGTCCTCCGCGCGGCCATCGGCCGGTCCTTCACCGTCTGGCAGCTCACTCTGGCCGCTCCCGACGTCGTCGTCCTGCTCGTGGCCACCGCCCTGGCGGGGCTCGCCGTCTCCGCCGGACGAGCGGGCGCCCTGATCCGTGCCCGAGCGGGGGCGCGGAGCACCCCCCGGGCGTCACGAGGGCCTCGGGAGCCCGGACGGTCGAACGCCCCGGGCCCCTGACCCGCAGGAGGTCGTGTCCCGTCGTGCCGGGGGTGGCACGATGCGACCATGGCCTCGCCAGGGGTGCCTGCCGGGCGGGGCGGCACGGCGTTCGTCCTCGGTGGCGGGGGAGTGTTCGGCGCGGCCGAGGTCGGGATGCTGCAGGCGCTGTTCGACCACGGCGTCCGGCCCGACCTGGTCGTGGGGACGTCGGTGGGGGCGATCAACGGCGCGTTCGTCGCCGCCGACCCGGCGCCGTGCGCCGTGGACCGCCTGCGCGGGGTGTGGGAGGAGCTGACCTCCCAGCGGATCTTCGCCGGATCCGTGCTGGCCCGGGTGGGCACCCTGGTGCGGACCCGCACCCACCTGCACCCGCGCGAGCCGTTGCGGGACCTGCTCCTGGCCCACCTGCCGGTGCAGACCTTCGCCGAACTGCAGATCCCGTTCCAGTGCGTCGCGGCCAGCATCGAGCGGGCCGCCGAGCGCTGGTTCACCGGCGGTGCCCTGGTCGATGCGGTGCTCGCCTCCTGCGCCGTCCCCGGGCTGCTGCCGCCGGTCGAGCTCGAGGGGGAGCACTACCTCGACGGGGGCCTGGTGAACAGCATCCCGGTGGGCCGGGCGATCGCCCTCGGAGCCGACACCGTCTACGTGCTCCACGTCGGGCGGATCGACCATCCGCTACGCCCACCGACCCGGCCGTGGGAGGTCGCGACGGTCGCCTTCGAGATCGCCCGCCGGCACCGGTTCGCGGCGGACCTGGCGGCACTGCCGCCGGGTGTCACGGTGCACGTCCTGCCGGCGGGTGACCCCACCCCGCCCGGGGCCGGCAACCTGCGCTACCGCGACTTCTCGGGTGTGCCCGCCCGCATCGAGCGGGCACACGCCGCGGCCCGCGGCTACCTGGAACGCAGCGGCGTGTCCCGGGACGGGGTGGCCTGAGGTGCTGCCCCCACGCCGGGTCCGCCGGGTCGCCGGTCCACTGCTCATCGGCGCGCTGGTGGCGGCCGTCGTCCTCCTCCCCGTGCTCGTGGTGGTGGCCGTGCTCGCCTCGCTGTTGCTGCCGGGACGCTGGCGCGCGCTGCGGCTGCTGGGCTTCGGGCTGGTGTACCTGGTGCTGGAGGTGGCGGGGCTGGCGGCTGCGGCGGTGCTCTGGGGGCTCAGCGGACTCGGTCGCCGGTTGCGGGCCCCGGCGTTCCGGGCGGCCCACTACACCGTGTTGCGCCTGCTGCTCGACGTCCTCATGCGGGTGGCACAGCGGCTGTTCGCGCTGCGGCTGGTCACCGACGGCGCGTCCTGGTCGCCGCTGGACGACGGGGTGCCCGGCTCGACGAACGCCATGGTCGTGCTGTCCCGGCACGCCGGTCCGGGCGACTCCTTCCTGCTCGTGCACACCCTGATGAACCGCGACCACCTGCGCCGGCCGCGGATCGTGCTCAAGGACCTGCTGCAGCTGGACCCGTTGATCGACGTCTACCTCAACCGGCTGCCCAACCACTTCGTCCCGGCCGATCCCACCGGGGGGACCGGCTCCGAGCAGGCTATCGCCGACCTGGCCCGCGACCTGGGCGAGGAGGACGCGCTGCTGATCTTCCCGGAGGGCGCGAACTTCACCGCGCGGCGCCGGACCCGGGCCATCCAGCGACTGCAGGACCGGGGGTTGCTGGCGGCCGTCCGCCGGGCCGAGGCGATGCGGAACCTGCTGCCCCCGCGTCCGGGCGGGGTCGTCGCGGCGCTGCGCGCAGCTCCGCACGCCGACGTCGTCCTCGTCGCGCACACCGGGCTGGAGCACCTGAGCACGGTGCGGGACCTGTGGCGGAGCCTGCCCATGGACAAGACGCTGCACCTGCGCTGGTGGTTCATCCCGGCCGCGGACGTGCCGCGGGACGAGACGCGGCTGACCGACTGGCTCTACCAGTGGTGGGAGACGATCGACGACTGGATCACCACCACCTCGGCCGCGGAGCAGCCGGCGCAGACCGCGCGCGGAACCGACGCGCCGGCGGCGCCCGGCCCGACGGTCGAGCCGGCGGGCCCGGGTGGCGACGCCGCGGGTCCCTGACCCGCAGGGACTACGGTGCGGCGACATGGCGCACCGGTGGACGCTCGTGGCGGTCGCCTCGACCCAACTGGCCGCTCAGGTGGCCGGCCACGTCGTCGCCCTGCGGCGGCGTCGCACCTTCGACGTCCCGTTCATGGCGGGGAGCCCTGAGCACATGGTCCGGGACTGGCTCTGGTTCGGTACGGCCTACAGCACGCCTCCGTACCTGCTCGGGCCACAGGTCTGGGCCATCGCCCGGCTGCTCCGCGGGCCAGACGTCCGGGCGCGCTGGGTGCTGCGGTGGCTGGGTACGGGTCTGGTGCTGGGCTATCCGAGCGAGCGGTGGAACCGCGTCCGGGTCCGCCCGGGCGGGGTCGACCCGCTCGAGACCCCGATCGTCGCAGTCGGGTGGAGCTGCGCGACGGCGATGGCCGTCCTCGCCCGCCGCTGACCGCTGCTCCCGCCGTGCCGGCCGGGGGCGTCCGGGCACGTCGCCGGAGCAGCCACCGGAACCGTCCGGTGCCCGTTGACCGGCGGGGACGGGCAGGTCTCCCGCGGGCCGGGCGGTCGGTCACCGTCCTCGGGTCGGCCCGGGGCGATCGCGCCGTCTTCAGCCGGCCTCGGCCCGGTCCACCCGTCCGGCTGCGCCGGACGGGTGGATCGTGCCCAGGCCGTGATGACCGTTGCGGGCCTTCGTGGCGAGGTAGCCGGCGTTCGCCTCGGAGGCGTGCACGCCCGTGGAGATCCGGGCCGCCACGGTCACGCCCAGTCGCTCGAGCTGGGCTGCCTTGTCCGGGTTGTTGCTCAGGAGGGCCAGCGAGGACACGCCGAGCGCGCGCAACATCTGGGCCGCGACCGTGTAGTCGCGCTCGTCGGGGGCGTGGCCGAGGGCGAGGTTGGCCTCGTAGGTGTCGAGGCCGGTGTCCTGCAGCGCGTAGGCGTCGAGCTTGTCGTAGAGACCGATGCCGCGGCCCTCCTGGCGCAGGTAGAGCAGGTAGCCGCCGGCCACGGTGATCCGCTCGGCCGCCTCCCGGAGCTGTGGTCCGCAGTCGCAGCGCTGGCTGCCGAAGACGTCTCCGGTCAGGCACTCGCTGTGCGGGCGGACCAGCGGGACGGCCGTCGAGGTGCCGAGTGCGAACGCGAGGTGCTCCCGGCCGTCGACGAGTCCGCGGAAGCTGGTGACGAGGGCCGTGGTGGCGTAACCGTCGGGGAAGCGCAACGGGATCCGCACCTGGGTGCGGATCGCCGCGTCGGCCAGATGGGGTGCCATCAGTCCTCGCCGGCGGGGTCTTCGGCGCAGAACCGCTCGGACAGTGCGTACCGGAGCAGCACCACGTCGCCGATCTGCCGGACTGCGGCCAGGGTCGCCCTGTGGTGGGCGTTCCAGGGGAATCGCCCATCGCCGACGAGCCGGGGCGCGCGGGAATCGCCCACGAACAGCGGCGCCACCACGAGGTGCAGTTCGTCCACGAGGCCCGCGCAGAGGAACTGGGTGAGGACGTTCCCGCCGCCCTCCACCATCACGCGGTTGACCCCCCGGGCCGAGAGGTGCTCGAGGACCTCGCCCACGTCGACGTCTCGCGCCGGGCCGGTGTCGACGACGGTCGCGACCGCACCCAGCCGGGCCCGGACGTCGTCCACGGCACGGCTGGGGCAGAAGACGATCTTGTCGGAGTCGCCCGTGGTGAAGAAGGCGGCCGTTGCGGCCAGGTCCCCCCGCCGGGTGAGCGTGACCTTGGTGGGTGATGCGGGGAACCCACGCAACAGTCGTTCGGCGCGCCGGTCCGCGGAGCGGACCAGCAGGCGCGGGTTGTCGTTCCGGACGGTGGCGGCACCGACGACGATCGCGTCGCAGCGGGCCCGCTCCGCGTCGACCCGGTCGAAGTCGGCGGCGTTGGACAGCTGCAGCCGGGTGGCCTCCGTGCTGTCCAGGTAGCCGTCGATCGACATGCCGCAGCTGAGCAGGGTGTAGGGCCGATCAGCCATGTGCCGCACCGTCCTCTCGGGTCGCGCTCTGCAGGCAGTCGGCCACCGCTGCCCATCGGGGAACTGGGGGCCGGGGACCCCGCGGCCGTGGCTGCCGCCGGGCCGCGAGGAGGACGACGGCGCCGGGGAGCACCGACACCAGGGTCAGCACGCCGAAGGCGGTGGCGACCGACGCCCCCGCAGCCGCCCCCCACTCGGTGGTCGCGAAGACCCACGCGGCCGCGCCCTCGCGGGGGCCCCAGCCGCCGACGTTGAGCGGGATCGCGGCGGCCAGCAGGACGACCAGCGCCAGTGGCAGCAGTTGCAGCGGCGCGCCGTGCACACCGGCGGCGCGGGAGGCGAGCAGGAACATGCCCAGGTGCCCGCCGACCACGAGGAGGGACGCGAGCAGGACCGGTCGCAGGGTCGCCGGCCGCAGCAGCGCGCCCCGGGCCTCGGCCGCGGCCGGGCGGAGGGTCCCGGCCGGCCGGGACGGACCACGCCGCACCACACTGCGGCCCGTGACCAGGAGGATGCCCCCGGCCACCGCGCTGACCGCGACGACCACGGGTACCGCCGCGGGCACCGGCGAGGGGAGAGCCAGCAGCACCGCGATCGCGACCGCTGCCTGGACCGCCTGGCCCGCGACGCGCTCCCAGACGACGGCGCGCAGCCCGCGGCCGAGGTCGCCGGCGTCGATGCCGTGCCGCAGCCCCCGGTGGACGTCTCCGAGCACGCCGCCGGGCAGCGTGCTGTTGAGGAACTGCGAGCGGTAGTAGGCGGCGGTCGCACCGGGCAGCGGCAGGCCGACGCCGAGCGCCGCGGCGATGACGCGCCAGCGCCAGGCAGAGCAGACCGTGGTCCCGGCGCCGATGGCGACCGCGGTGAGCAGCGTGCCGGGGCCGAGTCCGCGCAGGCCGTCCACGAAGGGGTCCGCGCCCAACCGCCAGACCAGGACGGCGAGGATCAGGAGCCCGCCCAGGACACGGGCCACTGCCCACGCGCGTCGTCGTCCGTGATCGGTCACCGTCCGTGTCACGGGACACCCCGGATCTGCGGCGGACCCGGTTCGAGCCGGACCGCGGACAGGACGCTGCGGATGCGCTCGCCGGTCCGCCGCCAGTCCGGCAGGGTCTCCCTCCGGCGCAGCGCCGCGCGCCGCAGACGGCTGCGCAGCCCGGCGTCGGTGAGCCACCGCGCGAGGGCGCCGGCGAGCGCGGCGGGGTCCTCCGGGGGCACGAGGAGGCCGGGCCTGCCTGCGGCGGTGCGGCCCAGGGCCTCCCGGACGCCGCCCACCTCGGTCGCCAGCACGGGCACCCCGGCGGCCAGCGCCTCGGGGACCACCATGCCGAAGGTCTCCGCCCGGGACGGGAGGACCAGCAGGTCGGCGTCCTCGTACTCGCGTCGCAGCGCCGCCCCGGTGCGGGTCCCGGGCATCCGGACGCGATCGGCGATGCCGGTGGCCGTGGCCCCGCGCGCCAGCGACGCGACGAAGCCCGGGTCCCTGTCGAGCGGGCCCACCATGGCGCAGCGCCAGGGCAGGCCCACCAGGCGCCCCAGGGCCTCCAGCAGCAGGTCCTGGCCCTTGAGCCGCGACAGCGTCCCGACGCACACCAGCCGTCCGCCGCCGGCCGTCCGAGGGCTCACGGGCGCCGGCTCGGTGCCCGGGCGGGCGACGTGCACGCGGTCCACCGGCAGCTGGTACCGCTCGAGCAGCCGCCGACGGGTCCAGGCGCTGGTCGTGACGACGGCCCGCGCGGCGGCGAGCACCGCGGACTCGTCGCGCTCCTCGACGGCCACGCCGTCGAGGTCCCTGCCCCCGAGGTCCATGCCACCGAAGACCATGTGCACCAGGACCACGAGCCGCAGCCGCTCCGAGCGTGGTACGAGCACCGCACCGGCCGCGGAGGCGACCAGCCCGTCGGCGAGGACCAGTGCGTCGTCCGGGAGGGCGTCGAGCGATCGCGCCAGCGCGGCCTGCGCGATGGCGTCGGGTCGTGGCCAGGAGCCTCCTGCGGCGACCTCGGTCACGCTCCACCCGGCGTCGCGCAGGTCGGCGCAGACCTCGCGGTCGTAGCGGTTGCCGCCACTGATCCGCGCGGGGTCGTGGATCCCCGCCGGGACGACGACGTGGACGGCGCTCACGGTGCTGCCCGGTTTCACTTCCGCGGGGCGCTCCGCTCCTCGCTCGTCCCTCACTGCGATGCTCACGTTCCTGTCCGCTCACAGGGGGAGGTCGTAGCTCGCCCAGGCGATGTGCGACTCGTGGAGGGTGACCGCCAGGGCCTCCAGACGGTCCCCGCCGGGACCCAGCGCGCCGTCGCGGATCCGCAGCGCCAGCCGGTCGGCGATCACGCGCGCCAGGACCTCGGTCGTGGTGTTCGTGCCGGCGAGGTCGGGGTCGTCGTCGAGGTTGCGGTAGGTCAGCGCGCCGAGCACCTCGTGCAGCAGGCCGGCGGCGGCGCCGATGTCGACGACCACCCCGTCGTCGTCCAGCTCGGCCCGGCGGAACGTGGCGTCGACGACGTAGGTCGCGCCGTGCAGTTGCTGGGCCGGGCCGAACACCGCGCCGGTGAAGCTGTGCGCGATCATCATGTGGTCACGGACCGTCACGTTGAACACGGGCTGCCTCCTCGTCGTAGGCGATCGTGTGGCACAGGGCCGGCAGGCGGCCGTCGGCGAGCTGCGCCATGACCTCGGGCAGGTCGTCGAACGACGACGACCCGCTGAGCAGCGCGTCGAAGGCCGGGTCGCGCAGCACGTCGAGGGCCAGCGCCAGCCGGTCCCGGTGGGTCCGCGAGCCCCGGCGCGCCGGCGCCACGGTGCCGACCTGGCTGGCACGCAGGTCCAGCCGGCGGGAGTGGAAGGCGCCGCCGAGCGCCAGCGTCACCTCCCGGTCGCCGTACCAGCTCAGCTCGAGCACGGTGCCCTCGGCCCGGAGCAGGCCCAGCGACAGCTGCAGGCCCGCGGCGGTCACGCTGGCGTGCACCACGAGATCGCGGTCGCCCGAGGCGTCCGCCGGCGCGACGAAGGGCACGCCGAGCCGAGCGGCCACCTCCGCCCGGCCCGCGTCGACGTCGACCAGTTCGACGTCGGTGCACGGGAACCGCGCCAGCAGCCGCGCGACGCAGCACCCCACCATCCCGGCGCCGACGACGGTGACCCGGTCACCGAGCAGTGGAGGGGCGTCCCACAGCGCGTTGACCGCGGTCTCGACCGTGCCGGCGAGGACGGCGCGCCGGGCCGGGACGTCGTCCGGGACGGGGATGACGGCGTGCGCGGGCACGACGTAGGCCGTCTGGTGCGGGTACAGGCAGAAGACGGTCCGTCCGAGGAGGTCGGCGGGTCCGCGCTCGACGACCCCGACGCTGAGGTAGCCGTACTCGACCGGACCCGGGAAGTCCCCGGCCTGGAACGGAGCGCGCATGACCTCGCGCTGGCTCTCGGGCACCTCGCCGCGGAAGACGAGGGTCTCGGTTCCCCGGCTGATCCCCGAGTACAGCGCCCGGACGACGACGTCGAGCGGACCCGGCTCCGGGAGCCGCACCGGCCGGATCTCCCCGGCTCCGGCCTCCCGCAGCCAGAAGGCACGGGCTACGTCGGGCACGGCGTTCACCGCGGTACCCGGAGCGCCTGCGGCTCGACGCCGTCGGTGAACGCATCGAGGAACCGGTCCCGGAAGGCGTCCATGGGCCACACCGGCGCGGCGGGGCTCGGCAGCAGCCCGGCCTGCCAGTCCCAGTCGGCGAGGCGGTCGAGCACGGCGGGGTCGGAGGCCACGACGGAGATGGGGACCTGGTGGGTTGCGTCGGGACCGGTGACCACCGTGAGCGGCTGGTGGTCGCCGAGCAGGACGAGGACGAGGTCGTCGTCGTGCAGGGTGACCACCCACTCGATGAGCGCCTGCAGGGAGTACTCGATGGACTGCCCGTACAGCCGGCGGACGGTGTCGGGATCGCGCCAGGCCTCGTCCGCCGACAGCCCCCGCGCGGGCATGGGGTCGAAGACGGCGCCGTCGCCGACCTGGTCCCAGGGCACCATGGTCGGCAGCGGGGTCCACGGCTGGTGCGAGGAGATGAGGTCGATCTCGGCCATCACGGGGGGGTGCCCCGGGGTGAGCTCGAGCCGCTGGAAGGCGGCCAGGGTGTACTGGTCGGGCATGGTGACCCAGCTGAACCCCGGGCCCTGGTAGCCGAGGTCGTTCCGGCCGTAGATCTGGTCGTAGTGGTAGAAGGACGCGCCCTCCGGCCACGGCCGGTCGTTTGCGGGGTTGACGCTGACGGTGCGCCAGCCCGACTGGCCGAAGGCGCTGCTGAGCGTGAACCGGTCGCTGGCCATGAGCTGGTCGTAGCGCGACTGGCTGTCGATCCACAGGCCCGAGTGGAGGGTCGCGTGGGCCAGCCAGCTCTGCCCACCGAAGGTGGGGGAGTCGAGGAAGGCGCTGCGCGCCTCGACCCCGGCCCGGGCCAGCCGGGCGGTCCCGTCGCGCAGGACGGCGGTGACGCCGGGCGCGATCGGAGAGCCCTGGACGGCCACCTGTCCGTAGCTCTCGACGAAGGCGACGACGACGTCCTTGCCGCGCAGGCCGGCGAGCAGGTCGGACGTGGAGAGGCCGGCGGACGGGTCGGCAGCCCGGGTGGCCGCCTCGAAGCGCTGCTGGTCCCGCACGGCGGCCCCGACGTCGCGTCCGTGCTCGAGAGCCAGTCCGGCGGTGCTGGCCGAGGCGACGGGGCCTGCCGGGGCCAGCTGCAGCGACAGCGCGGCGCACACCGCCCACAGCAGGCCCAGGACGGCGACCCCGCGGGCCGCGCGGCGCCGGTGCCGGGCGGTGCCGCTGCTCAGCCGGATGGTCGACCCGACGACGACGGCGATCAGCAGCGCGACGGCGAGGACGGCGAGGACGACGGCGACGGCGGTCGCGGTCGTCCCGACCGAGTCGCGCACCACCCCGATCGCCGGCCCGAACGAGCTCCAGTCGAGGACCGGGTTGAACGGCCGGTTGAGCTGCGCGGTGAAGGCGGCGTCGAGGCCCTTGACGACGGTGAGCAGGCCGAGCGCGACGCCCGCCGCCGTCGCCACGACCCGTCTCGGCCGGGGCGGCAGCACCAGTCCGATGGCGACCAGCGCCAGCCCCTCCAGCGGGATGCGGGCGAACGCGGCCGGGGTGAGCTGGTCGAGGCGGGGCGGCGCGACGAGGACGGCCCAGACGACCGCGACCGCGACCAGCGCGGTGGCGAACCGGAGTGTCCGGCGGGTGCGCGGACCGGCGCCGGTCCGGTACAGCCAGATGACGCTGCGCCCGAACGACTCGGCCAGCAGCACCAGCGCGACGCCCACCGCGATCGTGTCGACCGGGCGCGGCAGCACCCCCGAGACCGCGGCGGTGAGGACGATGCCCTGGACGGCCGCGACGACCTTGCCCCAGTACCGGGGTGGCAGGGGTGCGGCCAGCCACGGGACCACCCAGCCCGTGACCAGCAGCACGTAGCGGGCGGCGCCGATGGCCAGCACCCAGCCGCCGTGGTCCCAGGACACCGCGACGCTCAACGCCAGGATGAGGAAGGCGTCGACCTCACCGTCGAAGCGGGCCCCGAAGGGCGTCACGGTCCCGGTGCGGCGCGCCACCTGCCCGTCCACGCCGTCGAGCGCGAGCGCGACGCAGGAGAGGACGACCAGCGCGGGAACCGGCAGCGGCCGGTGGACGGAGTCGGCGACGAGTCCCGCGACCCCGGCGCTCAACAGCGCCCGGGTCAGCGTGACCCAGTCCGCCGGGAGGATCGACCGCCCGCTGCGGATCCGGCCGGCGGCCAGCAGCGCGGTCGCCGCCCAGCCGGACGCCAACCCGACGCCCCATCCGGCCGCGCCGAGGCCCGCGGTCAGGGAGAGGACGCCGAGCAGGGTGGGCGTCGCGAGCCCGCCGAGGACCGTCTCCAGCCGCACCCAGCGCACGGCACCGCCGGAACGATCCGCTGTCGTCATCGTGGATCACGGCCGTGCAGGCGCAACGGTTCACCCCACGCGGGAGATCGTGCCGGCCCATCGGTCTGCCACCCGGGGGATCTGCCTGCGACGTCCAGCTGGTGGGCCAGGTAGACCAGCTCCCCGTCGGCGAGCTGCCGGCGCCGGACGGCGAGCCAGTCGGCGAGGCCGGCCGGTGCCGCCGGGCCGTCCAGTTCGTCCTGGACCGTCCGGAGGATGGTCTCGAGGAAGTACGCCTCGTCGTCGGGGTAGGCGCCGTCCGGGCCGGCCAGCACGACCCAGTCGGACGAACCCGCCGACAGAGGGGGCACGCCGGCGGCACGCAGGTGGCCGAACAGGTGGCGGCCCGTGCGGCTCTCCCCGGCGGATCGGCCGTGACGGACGCGGCGGTCCATGCTGCGGTGGTAGGCGCCCATGACGTCGTCGTCGTGGGGATGGTCGGGCTGGAAGATGCTCTCGCCGTCGAAGTTGACCGTGAACCAGTACGCGCCGCCCGGGGCCAGCAGCCGCAGCAGTCCGGGCAGGACGGCCGGCACGTCCACGAGGTCCAGGAAGGCGTTGGCGATCACCAGGTCGACCGGTGTCCCGGAACCGGCCTCCAGGTAGCTCCCGAGCTCGGCCTCGACGAGCCGCACCCGCAGGTCTCCCAGACGCACGCCGTCCGGCAGGGGTCGGGCCGGCAGGCCCCGGGCGTCCGCCCACTCGCAGAGCCACGCGCGGGAGTCCCACAGCAGCCGGCGATCGACGTCCAGCAGGGTGTACTCCCCGGCGGTGACGACCTGCCACTCGAACAGCCGGGCCACCATCGTCCCCAGCCCGGCGCCGACCTCCAGGACCCGGGGCCTGCCCGGCGGCACGAGGCGGCACAGTTCGGACAGCACGTGACGGTTCAGGGCCCGGTCGTCGACGCTCTTCTTCGCCGCCAGGTAGCGGGTGTAGGCGTAGGTCATCGCTTCTGGGGTCACCGCTTCTGGGGTCATCGCTTCTCCGCCACCAGCGCGAACTTCCGCACCCGTCCGCGGCCCAGCCAGTCGCTCCACAGCTCGTGGGCTGCGATCAACTCGGTCAGGGCCGGCGGCCCGATCTGCCGGGCGATGTCGCTCGTCCCGGCCCGGAACTCCCGCAGCAGGGACGTCGCCGTCGCGTGGTGGACGGCGCTCCACTCCTCCTGCCAGGTCACCGTCAACCCGGCCTCGCGCAGCAGGACGGCCATCTCCGCGAGCTCGATGAGCCAGACGGTGTCGGCGTCGGGCATTGGGACGCGCTCGTCCGGCGTGAGCGGCGGGCCCTCCTCGAGGGTGAAGGCGAAGCGGCCTCCCGGCTCGAGCACGGAGGCCACGTCGGCCAGGAGGGCTCCCTTGTCGGGGAAGGCCAGCATCGTCTCCAGGAGGAGCACGACGTCGAAGCGACCGTCCGGCAGCGGCGGGACCTCCGCCCGCTCGAAGCCGCACGGCAGGTCCCCGGCCAGGCCGCGAGCGATCTCCACGGCGCTCGCGGAGGAGTCCAGCCCCAGGTAGTGACAGCCCAGCTCCGCCGCGATCAGCCGGCCCGGACCGGCCACCCCGCAGCACAGGTCGAGCACCGAGACGCCGGGGCCGATCCCTGCGCGGCGGGCCAGGTGCAGGATCTCGGCGGCCCGCATGAAGCTCTCCTGGCCGACGTACTCGCCCGCGGGGTAGGCGGCTTCCCGCGCCCGCTGCAGCCCCGCGAGGAACGGGGCGCGCTGGTCCTGTCTCACCGCTCGGTCCTCACGGTCGTCGTCCGGCGAGGTCGGGGACCCCGGCCCTCGGACTTCGTGAGGATGCCGGACATCGAGCCGGGGGGGAACGGTGTCGACTGCGCTTCCGGAACTCCCGTGCACCGGTGGACGGATCGGCCGTCCAGGTGGCCGCGCACCTCGCGTCCGTAGGAGTCGGTGACGACCGGTCGTCCTGGGCCGGGCCGGGGCGGTCGGGAGACCGCGGTCACGTCATGTCGACGGCGATCTTCACCTGCCCCGGCCGGGGCGCGTTGGCGGCGCTGAAGGCCGACTGGACGTCGGCGACCGGATGGACGTGGCTGACGTAGCACTCCTGCAGGACGGGGTGTGCCGCCAGGTGGGTGCCGGCGTCGGCCAGCACGCGGCGCCGCTCCAGGGTGATGCCCGAGCGCAGGGTCAGGTTCTTGCGCAGCATGGTCATCATGTCCAGCGGGTAGACCGGGTCGTCCGGGACGCCGAAGTAGAAGACCTGACCGCCGGGTGCCACGGCGTCCAGCGCCGGCTGCAGCGTCGAGATCTGGTGGCCCACCGCCTCCACGACCACCGACGGCCGGTCGGCGTCGGACAGCGAGCCGGCCCACCGCTCGGCGCGGGCGGTGACGACCTCGTCGACACCGAAGGCGGACGCGACGTCGGTGCGGTCGACCGGGTCCACGCCGGTCACCCGGGCCGCGCCGCGGACCTTGAGGACGTGGCTGAACAGCAGCCCGATCGGGCCCTGACCGATCACGCCGACCGTCCGCCCCGAGACGTCGCCGAGCTGCTCGACGGCGTAGAGCACGCAGGCCAGCGGCTGGAGCATGACCGCGGTGGTGGCCGGCAGGCCGGTGTCGTAGCGCGCCAGCCCCTCGCCGTCGGTGACCACGAGTTCGGCGATGCCGTCGAACATCGACGCCCAGCCCACGACGAGGTCGCCGGGGGAGTGGGCGGGATGCCGGCTGGCGACCACCGACCCGAGGATCTCGTGCATCGGGAAGCCCGGCGCCCGCGTGGCGCCCCAGCCGTCTTCGGCGGCCGGGTGCGGCCACACCCCACCGCGGAAGTTGGGCAGGTCGCTGCCGCAGATGGCGCCGGCGCGGGTGGCCAGCAGCACGTGCCCGGGTGCCAGGGCAGCGGGGTCCGGCGCCGCGACCTCGACCTGCTCGAAACGGAAGGGACCGCGGAGCGTCTGTGCCCACATGGATGTCTCCGTCCTGCTGGGCGGGCCGGCACCCGGACGCTGCCAGCAACCGTGTCGTCGACGCGAGCCCGTGCCCGGGTGAGGTCTCTCAGCTTGCTGCATCGCTGCGGTGCCGTGCGGGGGCGCGCAGTCCAACCCGGGGAGTCGTCCGGCGTGGACGGGCCCGGACGCCCGACGCCGGCGTGCCTCCGAGCGTAAGCGACCTCACGCCGACGACCGGAACAGTGCTCGTGCACTCGTGGCTAGCCTTGATGTCACTGATCGATCACATGGAGAAGAGGTGCCAGCACGATGACTCGTTTGACCACTCACCTCGTCGAGGTCGCCCGCCGGAACCTCGATGCGTTCCTGCCCTGGAGTCCGCTCACCGGGCTCGGACGGGCCAGCGAACTGGCCGCGCAGCACCCGGCCTTCACCGCCGGGCGTGAGCCCGAGGCGCGCCCCGGAGCCTGATCCGCCCGGTTCGCCGGACGGGGGTCCGCCGGGCTAGACGTCCCTGGTGGGCACGTGGGTGACCGGCAGGTGGAACTGGTGCTCCAGGCGACCGGGCAGGTCGTGGTGCAGCCAGCGGGACACCCGCGCGGGGAGCGTGGAGACGATGATCTCGTCGAACTCGCGGGTGGCCATGGCGTTCTCGACCGCCCGCACGGGGTCGGGGTCACCCACCGTGCCGTCGGCACGTACCCCCGCAGCGGTCAGCCTCCGCACGGCGGCGTCGAGCTTGGCCTGCGCCATCCTCCGCGCCTCCTCCGGTGGGGCGGGCAACGTCGGGATCCCACCCATGACGGGCATCGGGATCGGCATGGCGTTCGACGCGAGGTCCTTCACCGGCGTCGCCGGCACGACGAGCCAGAACTCGGCCGGGCCACTGGCCACGCGCTCACGGACGAGCTCCATGAGCTCGTCGCTGTCGAGCGACTGGTTCGCCACGACGAGGTAGCGGTGCATGGTCTCCTCCGGACGAACCGTTGGACGTGCGCGAACCGAGGCGACGCGGTGACGTCGCGGGGCCGTCACCGCTGTGGTCCCGACCCGGGGCGGCGGCAGGAGAGGCGGATGGCCGCTTCGCCCACCTGGTGCTCCGGGCGTCGGGCAGCAGGGGATCGACGGCGGAACCGTACCGCTCATCCGGAGCCGTGAGAACGGACGCGGAGCCGGGCCGGGCAACGGTCGGGGCGGCGCCGGTCCCGACGACGTCCCGCACTCCGCCGGAGGGCTCCACGCGGGTGTAGGAACGCGGCCATGACCGAACCGGACCGCGCGCTCTTCCTCGTCGTCACCATCAAGCCGCGTGCGGACCGGCGGGCCGAGGCCGAGGAGCAGTTGCAGTCCATGCGCCGGCAGACCCTCACCGAGCCCGGCTGCGTCTTCATGCACCTCGTGCAGCCGCAGGACGATCCGGACAACTGGGTGATGCTGGAGATGTTCCGCTCCCGGGCTGCCTGGGACGAGCACATGCAGCAGCCCTACAACACCGAGGGGAACCGCATCCTCGAGGGCCTGCTCCGCGAACCGTCGGACCTGCGCCTGATGGACGAGAAGTAGCGGCTTCCCGGCTCCAGGCAGCGCGGGTCCGGGTGGAATGTGCTCGGGGTGGCGGCTACTCTCGCGGAGCGGGCTGTGATCGAGGTCACAGAGATCCTCTTTCCCGCGTCGGCGAGGGGTGGATCCCATGGCCCGACCGTCCGCGACCCAGCAGTCACCGAACGTCGGAGGACCGGCGAAGGCGGCGCTGGTCTACCCGGGGCTCAAGGGCCCGTTCATCCTGCTCATCGCCTGCTTCGCAGCCTGGGGATCGGCGGCGAACCTCACGGACGTGCTCGTCGGCGTGTTCCGGCAGATCTTCACGATGTCGAACTTCCAGTCGGCGCTGGTCCAGTTCGCGTACTACGGGGCGTACTTCGCACTGGCCATCCCCGCGGCCCTGATCAACCGGCGGTTCGGGTACAAGACCGGTGTCCTCACCGGCCTGGGGCTGGCCACCGTCGGCGGGCTCCTCTTCATCCCCGCGAGCCAGCTCTTGGCCTACGGGTTCTTCCTCATCGCGTTGTTCGTGCTCGCGGCCGGGCTCTCCATCCTGGAGACCTCGGCCAATCCCTTCGTGATCGCGATGGGCCCCGAGATCAGCGCCACGCAGCGGCTGAACCTGGCGCAGGCGTTCAACCCCGTCGGCGCGAACATCGGCGTCCTGCTGGGGGCCGTCCTCATCCTGCCCCGCATCACGAAGGACGCCGAGAAGGAGTCCATGACGGCGCAGGAGCTCGAGGCAGCTCAGGAACAGGACCTGTCCCTGGTGCTCGGCCCCTACCTCGGGATCGCCCTCGCGCTGCTGCTCATCTGGGTGCTCATCGCACTGAAGAAGATCAACACGCCCGACGAGCACGCCCACTTCGGACTGGAGGAGTCCTCGGGCGGGGCGACGAGCCGCCTCTGGCGCAACCAGCACTACCGCTTCGGGGTGATCGCACAGTTCCTGAACGTCGGTGCGCAGGTGTGCGCGTGGTCGTTCACCATCCAGTACGCCATGGACGTGGTGGGTGTCTCCGAGGACATCGCGGGGTTGTACCTGCAGGCCAGCCTGGTCCTCTTCCTGATCGCGCGCTTCGTGATGACGTACCTGCTGGGGATCATCCGGCCGACGAAGCTGCTCTTCGCCATGGCGGCGCTCGGCGTCGTGCTCTCCCTGGTGGCCGTGGTCTCTCCCAACATGCTCGGCCTGCTCGCCGTCGTGGGGATCTCCCTCTCCCTGTCGCTGATGTTCCCGACGATCTACGGGGTGGCCCTGCAGGGCCTGGGCCCGGACACCAAGTTCGGCGCCGCGGGCCTGGTCATGGCCATCCTCGGCGGAGCGCTCCTCCCCCCGGTCCAGGGACTCATCATGGACGGGGCGGACACGAACATCGGCTTCGTCGTCCCGGCGGTGTGCCTCGCGATCGTCGCCGCCTACGCGCTGTTCGACCTGCGGTCCTCGCGGCACGGCGGTCCCCTGGTGTCCGAGGGCGCCGCGCACTGACCGGGTGGGCCGTCCCGGCCCGCCGGCCTCGGGTACCGGTACACCGTTCTCGTCGATGGGAGCAGGCGGATGTTCGTCGTGGTCGGGGAAGCACTGGTCGATCTCGTGGGGCAACGGGGCAGTCGAACGCTCGTCGCGCACCCGGGCGGGAGTCCGGCCAACGTCGCGCTCGGGCTCGCCCGACTCGGGGACCGGGTCGCCCTGATGACGCGCCTCGGGCGGGACTCCTTCGGGGAGATGGTCTCCGCCCACCTCAAGGCGAGTGGCGTCCGGGTCGACGCCGGGCCCGATGCCGGCGCCAAGACGAGCCTGGCCGTGGCCAGCCTGGCCGCGGGAGTCGCCTCCTACGACTTCCGCATCGAGTGGGACATCGGTGACCTGGCCCCCCTCCCGGTCGAGACCCGGTGCGTCCACACCGGTTCGTTGGCGACCGCTCTGGCGCCCGGTGCGGCCCGAGTGACGAACCTCCTGGAACGGGAGCGTGAGCGGGGGAGGGTGACCATCTCCTACGACCCCAACGTGCGCCCCGCCCTCCTGGGTGAGCCGGAGGGAGCCAGGCCCGCGATCGAGCACCTCGTGTCCCTGTCGGACGTGGTCAAGGTCAGCGACGAGGACCTGCGCTGGCTCTACCCCGACCGCCGGGACGAGGACGTGGCCAGGGACTGGCTGGCGCTGGGCGCCCCGCTCGTCATCGTGACCCGCGGCGGTGAAGGCGTCTTCGCGGTCACCGCGCACCTGGAGCTGGATCGCCCCGCGACCCGGATCGACCTCGTCGACACCGTGGGCGCGGGTGACTCCTTCACCTCGGGACTCCTGGACGGGCTGGGGCGTGCGGACCTGCTCGGTGGTGTCCGCCGGGACGCCCTCGCGAGGATCGACGAGTCGAGCTTGATCAGCGTGCTGGACGAGGCCAGCCTCATCGCGTCGATCACCTGCTCGCGTCCGGGTGCCGATCCGCCGACCTGGGCGGAGGTGGAGACCGCCCGCGCTGCCCGGCCGTCGACGGGGCAGTCCATCCCGCGCTGACCACCGCCGGCGGGCGGTCCTCGAGCCGATCGGTGCGTCAACCGGCTCCGACGGACCGGTACACCTCCACCGTGCGCTCGGCGATCGTCGCCCACGAGAAGTGGTCGACCGCGCGCCGGCGCCCGGCATCGCCCATCGCCGCCGCGCGGGACGGGTCCTCGAGCAGCTGGGTGATCGCCGCGGCGAGGTCGCCGGTGAACTTGGCGGGGTCCAGGGGCGTGCCGCTGCCGTCCGGCACCTGCTCGATCGGCACGAGCAGGCCCGTCTCGCCGTCGGCCACGACCTCGGGGATGCCACCGGTCGCCGTGGCGACGACGGCGGCCCGGCAGGCCATGGCCTCGAGGTTCACGATGCCCATCGGCTCGTAGATCGACGGGCAGACGAAGACGGTGGTGTGGCTGAGGACCTGGATGACCTCGGGCTTGGGCAACATGTCCGCGACCCACACGACACCGCTCCGCACCGCGCGCAGCTCCTCGACCAGGGCCGTCACCTCGGCGCTGATCTCCGGGGTGTCGGGCGCGCCGGCGAGCAGGATCAGCTGCGCGTCCGCCGGCAGGTCGCGCGCGGCCCGCAGCAGGTAGGGCAGCCCCTTCTGGCGGGTGATCCGGCCGACGAACACCACGCTGGGTCGGTCCGGGTCGATGTCCAGGCGGGCCAGGACGTCGGTTCCCTCGTCCGGTGCGTACTCCGTCGTGTCGATGCCGTTGTGCACCACCGTGACCCGGTCCGGGTCGACCGCCGGGTAGGCGGCGAGGACGTCGCGGCGCATCCCGGCCGACACCGCGATCACGGCGTCGGCAGCCTCCAGGGCCGTCCGCTCCGCCCAGGAGGACAGCGCGTAGCCACCGCCGAGCTGCTCGGCCTTCCAGGGTCGGAGCGGCTCCAGGCTGTGGGTGGACACGACGTGTGGGACTCCGTGCAGGAGCTTGGCCACGTGACCGGCCAGGTTCGCGTACCAGGTGTGGCTGTGCACGACGTCGGTGCCCGCGCAGCCCGCCGCCATCTCCAGGTCGACGCCGAAGGTGCGCAGTGCCGGGTTGGCGCCCTCGAGCCCGGCCGGTTCGGCATGGGCCGTGACGCCTGCCTCGTTCCGCGGCCCCCCGAAGCAGTGGACGCGCACGTCGACGAGTGGGCGCAGCTCACGAGCCAGGTACTCCACGTGCACGCCCGCCCCGCCGTACACCTCCGGCGGGTACTCGCGGGTCAGCAGGTCGACGCGGAGGCCGCTGCCGGTGGTCGGGAACGCGGCGTCAGCCGGTGTGTCCTGGGTCACACGCCGACCCTAGAGCCGCAAGCCGACGACGACCCTGGTTGCCGACCCGGATGAGGTCTACGTTCCGCGTCTGTGGCGACTGACGTGCTCGCGATGGTGCTGGCCGGTGGCGAGGGCAAGCGGCTGATGCCGTTGACTGCGGACCGGGCCAAGCCGGCGGTCCCCTTCGGTGGCATGTACCGCATGATCGACTTCGTCCTGTCCAACCTGGTCAACGGCGGCTACCTCAAGCTCGTGGTGCTGACCCAGTACAAGAGCCACTCCCTGGACCGGCACATCAGCAAGACCTGGCGGTTGTCCACGCTGCTGGGCAACTACGTCGCCCCGGTGCCGGCGCAGCAGCGGCTGGGCCCCCGCTGGTTCGCCGGGTCGGCGGACGCGATCCACCAGAGCATGAACCTGATCAGTGATGAGCGGCCGGCGCACGTCGTCGTCTTCGGCGCGGACAACATCTACCGGATGGACCCGCGGCAGATGGTCGCCCGGCACGTCGAGTCCGGCGCCGGCGTGACCGTGGCCGCCATCCGCCAGCCGCTGTCGATGGCAGACCAGTTCGGGGTGATCGAGGTCGACGAGGGCGGCCGGAGGATCTCGGCGTTCCGGGAGAAGCCGACGGACGCCCGTGGCCTGCCGGACGCCCCCCACGAGGTGTTCGCCTCGATGGGCAACTACGTGTTCACCACCAGCGTGCTCGTCGACGCCCTGACCCGCGACGCGGAGGACCCGGACAGCAAGCACGACATGGGCGGGAGCATCGTGCCGATGCTCGTGGAGCGCGGCGAAGCAGGCGTGTACGACTTCCGGGACAACGACGTGGCGGGCCAGCGGGAGACCGAACGGGGGTACTGGCGCGACGTCGGCACCCTGGACAGCTTCTACGACGCCCACATGGACCTGATCTCGGTCGATCCGGAGTTCAGCCTGTACAACCCGGAGTGGCCGATCCTGACCAGCCAGGACCCGTGGCCACCGGCCCGGTCGGTGCACGGCTCGGCCGGCCGCGTCGGGATGGCGACGGAGTCCCTGCTGTCGCCGGGGTCGGTCGTGTCGGGCTCCACCGTGAACCGGTCGGTGCTGTCCCCGGGAGCGCACGTGCACTCCTGGGCGCAGGTCGACTCCTCGGTCCTCATGCAGGGTGTGCAGGTCGGGCGGAACGCGGTGGTGCGCAACGCCATCCTCGACAAGGACGTCGTCGTCCCCGAGGGCGCGAGGGTCGGTGTGGACACCGACCGCGACCGCGAGTTGTACACGGTGTCGGACAACGGGATCGTCGTCATCGGCAAGGGCCGACAGGTCGTGCCCTGACGGTCCCCGCGACGTGAGCCACCGGCACTCTCGAGAGGTCCCGGGAGCCGGCGGGCTCACACCCCCTCGTCGCAGGGAACGGTGCCGCGCGCCACGGCATCGACGAGGCGCTGGTGGTCCTGCTCGGTCTGGTCGGCGTACACGCGGGCGAACTCACACAGGGCACTTTCCACCCTGTCGGACCTGCCCAGGTAGCCGGCGATCATCGAGGCGCCGCTGGTGCGCGCGTGGCCCTTGGCCAGCAGCCGCCCGCAGATCCCCGCGTAGTCGGCGAGAGCGGAGGGGTCGATCGCGTCCAGTTGGACGCTGCCCTTCATGTTGCGGAACTGGCGCACGTAGTACTGCCGGCCTCCCACGGTCGCCCAGCCGAGCAGGGGGTCGCTCACGGTCTGCAGTGCCTGCTGGTACTCCACCACCCGCTCGCCCTGGTGCGCGTGCCATGCGGAGTCGCCGTGGACGAAGGGGGCGACGACGGAACGGCGCGCCTGCTTGAGCTGGAGGAACAGCACGTCCTCCGGGTCGGATCCCTCGCACAGGACGACGTACGCCCGGAGCCCCACGCTGCCCACGCCGACCACCTTGTGGGCGATGTCGACGATGGTGTAGCCGCCGAGGATCCGGCGCCAGTGCGGGGCGAGCGTCGCCAGGTAGCCGTCCAGGGCCGCGGCCAGCTCGTCCGCCTCGGCGGCGCCCACCCTGGTGATCAGCGGTGGCTCCTCGACGATGCGCCGGCGTCCCTCGTGCTGCTCGGTGAAGCGGGGAAGCGCCCGGTCGCCCGTCCGGGAACGTGCCTTCTTCGCGGCCCGGTCCAACTCCTGACGCAGTGCCTCGTCGGAAGCCGCCGTCTGGAGCCGGTCGAGATCCAGGCGCTGGAACGAGCGCCGGAGCAGCGGTTGGTCCGACAGCTCCCAGAGGTGGCTGCGGTACGAGGCCACGCAGGAGATCACGGCGTCGGCACAGGAGTCCTCGCTCATGGAGTTCTGCCGTCCGGCGACCCAGACGCTCGCCACGAGGCGGCGCAGGTCCCACTCCCAAGCACCCGGGTGGGCCTCGTCGAAGTCGTTGAGATCGAGCACGAGCTCCCGCTCGGGAGAGCCGTAGAAGCCGATGTTGCCCACGTGCGCGTCGCCACAGATGATCGGGGTGATGCCGGTGGCCGGCAGCCTGGCGAAGTCCTCGGCCATCACCACGGCGGCGCCGCGCAGGAACCCGTACGGCGAGGCGGTCATCCGCCCGATCCGCACCGGCACGAGCCAGCTGATCCGGCCATCGTGCGATTCCTCGAGCAGGTCCAGGACGTCGCGCCGGTCGGCCGAGGGGCTCCACCGCGACAGCGACGATCGCGGCACCTGCTGCCGCAGGCTGCGGCCGATGGCATACCGCTCCGCGCGGGGAGTGCTCCGGGTGCGCAAGGAGCCGTAGGTCTGGCCGTCGACGGTGGCCAGCACTGTCGGGGCGGGGGCGTGCGGACGGACGTGGGCCATCTCGACCTCCCCAACGGCCTCGTGTGCCGCCGTCGATCCTGGCACGGTCGGCGATGGAGCGGCGTCGTTCGACGACTCCAGGCCGTGTACCACCGGGCACCTCCCGGAGGGTGCTCAACCGGCCGCGGCGCCGAACCACGTGGGCAGGTTGCCGAGCAGGTCCTGCTGGTCGTCACCGACCCACGCCACGTGACCGTCCGGCCGGAGCAGCGCCGCAGGCACGGCCAGCTCCTCGCTGACGTCGATCACGTGGTCGACCCGGTCGGCCCAGCCGGCGACCGAGAGCCGGCCGGTCTGGTCCAGCAGGAGCCCGCGCCCCGCGTGCATCAGCGCGTAGAGGCGCCCGCGCTGCAATCCCACGTCGCGCAGGCGCCGGCCGAGCAGCCGATGTCCCTCGCCGAAGTCGTAACGGACGCCGATCGCGGTGATCTTCTCGATCAGGAACCGGTTGACCTCGTCGAAGTCCATCAGGTCCGAGACCAGCCGGCGCACCGCCTGGGGCCCCGGCTCGGTGGACAGCAGCTCGGCCTGCGCCCGGGTGGTGGTCAGCACGTCGGCGGCCACCGGGTGCCGTTCGGTGTGGTAGCTGTCCAGGAGCCCCTCCGGGGCCCAGCCGTTGACGTCGGCGGCGAGTTTCCAGCCCAGGTTGAACGCGTCCTGGAGGCCGAGGTTCAGGCCCTGGCCGCCGGTCGGCGGGTGGACGTGCGCCGCATCGCCGGCCAGCAGCACGCGACCGTCCCGGTACCGCTCGGCCTGCCGGGTGGCGTCCCCGAAGCGGGAGAGCCAGCGCGGCGAGTGCACGCCGAAGTCAGTGCCCGCGACCACCCGCAGGCGCTGCCTGACCTCCTCGAGGGTCGGCGGGACCGAGCGGTCCTCGGCCACCCCCTCGGCGGGCACGACGACGCGGTACAGGCCCTCTCCGGAAGGGCCGACACCGAACCCCCTCTGGGTCGTACGGACCTCGGTCACCACGGCAGCCACCTCCTCCGGCGGCGCAGTGACCTCCACCTCGCCCGACAGCCACTCGCGGCTGGCCGGCTCGCCGGGGAAGCCGATGCCGAGGAGTCCGCGCACCGTGCTGCGGCCGCCGTCGCAGCCGACGAGGTGCCGCGAGCGCAGCTGCGTGCCGTCGGCCAGGTCGGCGGTCACCCCGTGGTCGTCCTGGCTCAGCCCGACCAGTTCACAGCCGCGCCGGATCTCGACGCCCAGCTCGGTGGCGTGCTCGAGGAGCAGCCGCTCGGTCGTGGGTTGCGGGATGCCGAGGACGTACGGATGGGCGGTGTCCAAGCGCTCCGGTGCGGGTTTGTCGATCCCGGCGAAGAAGCCACCGAGCGGGTACCGCGTGCCGAGCGGGAGGAACCGGTCCAGCAGACCCCGCTGGTCCAGCACCTCGATGCTGCGTGCGTGCAAGCCGAGAGCGCGGACGACCCGGGTCGGCTCCGCCTCCTTCTCCAGCACGAGCACCCGCACGCCGTGCAGCCGCAACTCGCCGGCCAGCATCACGCCGGTGGGACCACCACCGATGACGATCACGTCGGAATCCACGACCCCGTCTCCCTCGATCAGTGCTCCGGCCGGCACTCTGCGGCACGACCGGGGGCTTGCCGCAAGCCCCGAGGTGAGATGGATCCTGGAGTGGGAGAGCCCCGCCGCCCGGCCAGGATCGTCCGGTCCCGGGGGTGGCCCTCCAGCGGTCGAACCGGCGTGCAGGGTCGTGGTCGGCGACCTCGTCCCTACGGGGGGAGTACCCGTCACCTTCACACGATGAGGAATCGGCGCACCTGAGCGGCACGCTCACGCGGTGCGGAGAGCGACTCCCGCCCGGCTTCCCCGGGCGTGTGCCGGGCGGCGCTGCAGCCGGGTCCGCGGCGACTGGTTGGCGTATCCGGGAGGCAGTGGAGCGCACGCGGTCTCCCTGTCCGCAGGAGCGGAGCGGGCATCCGCCGGTCCGGACATGTCGACGTAGCGGATGTAGTCCGAGGGGTCGTAGGTGTTCATCGGAGGCTCCGTGATCGTCGATGTCGTGAGACCAGGATCGGCGGGCGCGGACGGGGACGACAGGGAGTCAACTCCCGTATCACCGGCGAGAACCCCCGTTGTGAGACGGGGGACAACCCCCAGGGATCTCACCCGTGCCGGCTGGACGCCGAGTCCCCGGCGGGACGCCGACGGCGACGTCGGCCGGCTCCAGCGCCCGCACGGTCGGACGGGTGGGGCTTGCCGAGGGGGTTCTCCCTACCTCGATACGGGGGAAGAGGCCGCCAGTTCTGGGAAGAACCCCATCGCTCGCCAACGCGGTGCCCCGCACTCTTCCTGTGCCCGGGAATGCAGTTCCTCCACCGGACACACATCGCGCCGCATTCCGGCGTCCATGCAGACAGGGGACCGACGTGCCCATCATCTCCGTGCCGCAGGAATTCAACGAAGAGGATCTGTACGTCGACCTGCGCTCCGTCTTCGGGTGCTCGCTCTTCCTCAAGTGCGAGGGCTTCAACTTCGCCGGCTCGATCAAGATGAAGGCCGCGACCGAGATGGTCGAGGCCGCCGAGCGCGCCGGCGTCCTGACGCCGGGATCGGTGCTGATCGAGTCCTCGTCGGGCAACCTGGGCGTCGCGCTGAGCATGATCGCGGCGAGCAGGGGCTACGAGTTCCTCTGCATCACCGACCCGCGGTGCAACCTGTCGACCCGGCGGCTGATGGAGGCGCTCGGCGCCCAGGTGCACACCATCACCGAGCCGGACCCGGTCACCGGCTTCCTCGGCGCGCGGAAGGACTACGTCCGGGCGATGTGCGCCTCCGACCGCCGGTACGTGTGGCTCAACCAGTACGAGAACCCGAACAACTGGGGCTCTCACCACCGCCGGACGGCGCAGGAGATCGCACGGTCCTTCCCGGAGCTGGACGTGCTCTTCGTGGGTGCCGGCACCACCGGGACCCTGATGGGCTGCGCGCGCTTCTTCCGGGAGTGGCACCGGCCGGTGCGGATCGTGGCCGTCGACTCCGTCGGTTCGGTGACGTTCGGCGGACCGCCGAGCCGGCGGATGATCCCGGGCCTGGGCAGCGCCGAGCGGCCGGACGTGCTCGACGAGTCCTACATCGACGAGGTCGTGCTGGTCGAGGAGGCGCAGACCGTCCGTGCCTGCCACCGGATGGCTCGGCGCGGCTTCCTGTTCGGTGGCTCCACCGGCACGGTGGTGAGCGCCGCGACGAGCTGGTTGACGCGCAACGACGCGCAGGACCTCACCGCAGTGACCATCGCCCCCGACCTCGGCGAGCGGTACCTGGACACCCTGTACCAGACCAACTGGGTGGAGGACCTCTACGGCGGGGACGTGCTCCGTCTCGACGAGGGAGCCGGCGTCACAGCGACCGTGCCCGAGCCGCGCTCATCCGGCTCCCGCTCGCCCGTCCTGAGCAACCGGCGCTGAGGGCGCGGTCCGCGCCGCCCTCGAGGGGGGACCACGAGGCGCATCCAGCTCCGTCGCAGCCATGCCGATCGGCAACTCGGGAAGGAGGATCGTCACCGTCATGACCGGGTCCGCGGACCACTGTCCTCCGGTGCGAGTGCTCGGGCGATGGGCACGCCGGGGCGGTAGGCCAGGTACCGGTAGGACGGCGCATCGAGGACGGCGAGATCGGCCCGCCCGCCGGGACCGAGGTGCCCGACGTCCGGACGCCGCAGCGCCGCCGCGCCGCCGGCGGTCGCCGCCCACAGCGCCTCCACGGGGGTCATCCCCATCTCGCGGACGGCGAGCGCGATGCAGAACGGCATCGACGACGTGAAACTGCTGCCGGGGTTGCAGTCGGTGGCCAGGGCCACCGTGACCCCCGCCGACAGCAGCCGCCGGGCGTCCGGGTACGGCGAGCGGGTGGAGAACTCGGCGCCCGGCAGCAGGGTGGCGACCGTGGTGCCACCGGCGAGCGCGTCGACGTCGGCGTCGGTCAGGTGGGTGCAGTGGTCGACGCTGGCCGCGCCGAGCTCCACCGCCAGGCGCACACCGGGGCCCGCCGAGAGCTGGTTGGCGTGCACCCGCGCCTGCAGGCCCCGGGCGAGCCCGGCCTCCAGCACGGCGCGCGCCTCCTCGCCGTCGAAGGCGTGCGCCGAGGCGGGCTCGCAGAAGACGTCGATCCACCGGGCGAACGGGGCGCACGACTCGAGCATCGGACCGGTGACCAGGGCGACGTAGTCCTCGCGGCGGCCGGCGTACTCCACCGGCACCACGTGCGCGCCCAGGAACGTGGTGTCCGGCGTGACCTCCGCGGCCAGCCGGAGGCACCGCGCCTCGTCCTCGACGGTCAGCCCGTAGCCGCTCTTGACCTCCACGGTCGTCGTGCCCTGGCCGCGCATCTCCGCCACCAGATCGCGGAGCCGGCTGCGCAGGACGTCGTCGGAGGCGGAGCGTGTCGCCGCGACGGTGGCCGAGATGCCCCCGCCGTCGTAGTGCGCGCCGGACATCCGGGCCTCGAACTCCGCGGCCCGGTCACCGGCGAAGACCAGATGGGTGTGGCTGTCGACGAAGCCCGGGATCACCGCCCGGCCGCCGACGTCGATCGACGCATCGGCGGCCGGTGCGCGGCGTCGCGGTCCGCTCCAGGCGACGGCGCCGTCCTCCACGACGAGGGCCGCGTCGGCGACCAGGCCCAGCGGGCCCCTCCCGTGGGAAGGGTCGTTGGTGACCAGTTCGGCGATGCCGGTGACCAGCGTGCTCACACCGGGGCCCCCGCGGAGACGTGGAGCGCCGGCGGAGCGGTTTCGTGGAGTTGGTTTCATGCGTCGTCCCACAGCGGGTCGATGGCCGCGGCGAGCAGGCGGCCCACGTCGCCCAGCACGTGCCGGCCCTCGGTGACGACGACCCGGCCGTCGACCACCACGGTGTGCACGTCCGCGGCCGCCGCCACCATCGGCAGCTGGTCCGGTGCGCAGCCGGCGGTCCGCGGGCTGTCCAGCCGGACGGCGACCAGGTCGGCCCGCTGGTCCGGGGCGATCCGACCGGCGTCGGGCCAGCCGAGGGCGCGGTGCCCGTCGACGGTGAGCGCGGCGAGGAGCCCGGCCGGGGAGAAGCGGCCACGTTCGCCGGTGCGCAGCCGCTCGTGGTCCTCGAGCAGCCGGGCCTCGGCGAGCAGATCGGTGACGACGTGCTGATCGCTGCCGAGGCTGAGCGGCGAGCCGGCGTCCCGGAGCCGCAGGAGGGGGGCGATGCCGTCGGCGAGGTCGGCCTCGGTGCTCGGGCAGGCGCAGACCCCCGTTCCCGTGCTGCCGAGGGTCGCGACGTCGTCCGGGGTGAGGTGGATGGCGTGCACGGCGGTGGTCGACGGACCGAGGACCCCCCGTTCGTGCAGCAGCCCGGTGGGCGTGGTGCCGTAGTGGGCCAGGCAGGCCGCGTTCTCCGCAGGCTGCTCGGAGAGGTGCACGTGCAGAGGGCGCTCACCGGCGGCGTGCGCGACGGTGGGCAGCTGCGCCGCCGGCACGGCCCGCACGGAGTGCACCGCGACCCCGACCCGGACCCCGTCCCGCTCCGGGAGCAGCCCGGTCCGTGCCGCCCAGGCCTCGGCGTCCCCGTCGGAGAACCGGACCTGGACGTCGTCGAGGGGCAGGTGCCCGGCCCCGTCGAGCCCGCCGGTGAGGTAGCAGGCGTCGAGCAGGGTCAGCCGCATGCCGGCGTCGGCGGCAGCCTGGATGAGCCCCTCGGCCATGGCGTTGGGATCGGTGTACCGACCGCCGCCGGGCGGGTGGTGCAGGTAGTGGAACTCGCCGACGCAGGTGACCCCCGCGAGCGCCATCTCGGCGTACGCGGCCCGGGCCAGGGCGAGGTGGCTGTCGGGGTCGAGCCGCGCGGCGACGCGGTACATCCGCTCCCGCCAGGTCCAGAACGTGCCGGCCCGGTCGTGGGTGCGCCCGCGCAGTGCCCGGTGGAAGGCGTGCGAGTGCGCGTTCGCGAAGCCGGGCAGCACGACGCCCGGCAACCGGTGGTCCGTGGCGGGCGGCGTCGCAGCCCGCTCGACGGTGCGGATCCGGCCGCCGTCCACGACCACCCGCACGCCGGGCACGGGGCCGGTACCGAGGTCGGCGTGCTCGCACCAGAAGCCGGTCAGCACGCCAGGTGCTCCACGGCGCGGGCGAGCGCGGCGACGCCGGCCCGGCAGTCCGCCGGGTCGGCGTGCTCGGCGGGGGAGTGGGACACCCCGGTCGGGTTGCGGACGAAGAGCATCGCGGTGGGGACGCCGGCTGCGGACAGGATCCCGGCGTCGTGACCGGCTCCCGTGGACAGGACCGGCGCCGGGCGGCCGTCGGGGCCGGCGAGGACAGCGGCGAGCCGGTCGCGCAGGGTGGGGTCGAACGGCGTGGCCGGCGTCCACGACTCCTCGACGGGAGTGCTGCCGGCCGCCTCGGCGACGCAGGCGACGACGGCGTGCACGTCGGCTGCGGCGGGACCGCGGGCATCGAGCCAGGCGGTGATCTCCGCGGGGATCGCGTTGACGGCGTTGGGCCGGGCCCGGAGCCTGCCCACGGTCGCGAGGGCACCGTGGCGCTGGGCGGCCGTGCGCGCCGCCTGGATGGCGGCGGCCAGCGGCAGCGTCGGGTCCTGCCGGTCGGCCAGCCGGGTGGTCCCCGCGTGGTCGGCCCGGCCGCGGAGGTCCAGCCGCCACCGGCCGTGCGGCCAGATGCCCTCGGCCACCCCGACCGCGCCCCGGTCGCCGGGCACGTCGGCGAGCGCGCGGCCCTGCTCGACGTGCAGCTCCAGGAACGTGCCGACACGGCGCAGCGCCTCGTCGTCGCGGCCGAGGGGCCGCGGGTCGGTTCCCGCCGCGGTCATCGCCTCGGCCAGCGTGGTGCCCTGGTCGTCGGTCAGCCCTCGCGCCCGGTCGGGGTCGAGCGCGCCGGTGAGCAGCCGCGACCCGGCGCACGCGACGCCGAAGCGGGCGCCCTCCTCGTCGCCGAAGCAGACGATGCCGAGCGGTCGCCGTGGCGAGCGGCCCCGCGCCCGGACCAGGTCCAGTGCGGCGAACGCCGACACCACGCCCAGCGGGCCGTCGAAGGCGCCGCCGTCGGGGACCGAGTCCAGGTGGCTGCCCATCGCCAGGCCCGGCCGGCCGGCGTCCGCGGCGGCGTCGGGATCCGCCGTCCACGCCCAGGTGTTGCCGGCCCGGTCGGGCACGACGTCCAGCCCGCGCTGCCGGGCCTCGCCGCGGAACCACTCGCGCAGCGCGGCGTCGGTGCGCGTCCACGCGTACCGGCGGTAGCCGCCCGTCGCCGGGTGCCGGCCGACCGGTCTCAGGTCCGACCACATCGCGTCGAACGTGGTCACCGGCTCAGCGCTCCGCCATCGGGACCCGCAGGCCGCGTTCCTCCGCGACCTGGGCGGCCAGGTCGTAGCCGGCGTCGACGTGGCGGAGCACGCCCGTGCCGGGGTCGTTGCGCAGCACCCGCTCCAGTTTCCGGGCGGCCAGGCCCGTGCCGTCGGCGACGCTGACCTGGCCGGCGTGCAGCGACCGGCCCATCCCGACGCCGCCGCCGTGGTGCACGGACACCCAGGTCGCCCCGGACGCGGTGTTGACCAGTGCGTTGAGCAGCGGCCAGTCGGCGATGGCGTCCGATCCGTCCGCCATGGCCTCCGTCTCCCGGTAGGGGGAGGCGACGGACCCGGAGTCGAGGTGGTCGCGGCCGATGACGATCGGTGCGGTGATCTCGCCGGACGCGACCATCTCGTTGAAGCGGAGCCCGGCGACGTCGCGTTCCCCGTACCCGAGCCAGCAGATGCGGGCGGGCAGGCCCTGGAAGGCGACCCGGTCCCGGGCCGCCCGGATCCAGCGCTGCAGGTGGTCGTCGTCCGGGAACAGGTCGAGGACGGCGCGGTCGGTCGCGGCGATGTCCGCCGGGTCCCCGGAGAGGGCGGCCCAGCGGAAGGGGCCCTTGCCCGCGCAGAACAGCGGCCGGATGTAGGCGGGCACGAAACCGGGGAACGCGAACGCCCGCTCGTAACCGCCCTGGCGGGCCTCGTCCCGGATGGAGTTCCCGTAGTCGAAGACCTCGGCCCCGGCGTCGAGGAACCCGACCATCGCCTCGACGTGCCTGGCCATCGACGCGCGGGCCCGGTCGGTGAACTCCTCGGGCTTGGTCTCGGCGTAGTCGTGCCAGTCGTCGAGGTCGACGCCCTCCGGCAGGTAGCTGAGCGGGTCGTGTGCCGAGGTCTGGTCGGTGAC
This sequence comes from Geodermatophilus sabuli, assembly GCF_900215145.1. GTDB lineage: Bacteria > Actinomycetota > Actinomycetes > Mycobacteriales > Geodermatophilaceae > Geodermatophilus > Geodermatophilus sabuli. Next base: position 210,718 of record NZ_OBDO01000011.1, read on the forward strand.
GACGTCGATCTCCACGCCCCGGCGCAGCAGCTCGGGGAACACCGTGGCCGCGTTGCCGACCAGCCCGACCGACAGTGCCCGCCGGTCCCGTCTGGCGGCCAGGCAGCGCGCCACCGCGTCGTCGAGGTCCTCGGCCACCTCGTCGAGGTAGCGGTGCCCGACCCGGCGGCGCAGCCGGCCCCCGTCGACGTCGACCACCAGGCAGACACCGCCGTTGAGGGTCACCGCGAGGGGCTGGGCGCCGCCCATGCCGCCGCAGCCGCCGGTCAGCGTCAGGGTGCCGGCGAGCGTGCCGCCGCTCTGCCCCTGCCCGTCATGCCTGCCGGCGAGCTTCGCCGCCACGGCCGCGAAGGTCTCGTAGGTGCCCTGGAGGATCCCCTGCGTCCCGATGTAGATCCAGGACCCCGCCGTCATCTGGCCGTACATGGTCAGGCCCAGGTGCTCGAGGCGCCGGAACTCCGGCCAGGTGGCCCAGTCGCCCACCAGGTTGGAGTTGGCGATCAGCACCCGGGGCGCCCACTCGTGCGTGCGCAGCACGCCGACCGGCCGACCGGACTGCACGAGCATGGTCTCGTCGTCGGCGAGGGTCGTGAGCGTGCGGACCATGGCGTCGAAGCTGCGCCAGTCGCGGGCGGCGCGGCCGGTGCCGCCGTAGACGACCAGGTCGTCGGGCCGCTCGGCGACATCTGGGTCCAGGTTGTTCTGCAGCATCCGGAGCGGCGCCTCGGTCTGCCAGCTCCGGGCCGTGCGAGTGGTGCCCCGCGGGGCCCGTACGGGTCGTGCTCCGTCCATGGGTGGCTCCTCGTCTCGGCGGGATCAGCTCAGGGGGAGGCGGGTGGCCCGGAGCAGCGCTCCGTCAGCCACCAGGCCGACGACGGCCTCGATCTCCGGGGCCAGGTGCCGGTCCGGCCCGGGGCCGCCGACGCCGGCGGCGCGGACGGCGTCGCGCACCGCGGCGGTGGCCCGGGCCGGTTGCAGCGGGGCCCTGAGGTCGAGGGCTCGGGCCGCGGTCAGGATCTCGACGGCGAGGACACGGGTGAGGCCGTCGACCGCGCGCCGCAGCTTGCGAGCGGCGGCCCAGCCCATCGAGACGTGGTCCTCCTGCATCGCCGAGGAGGGGATGGTGTCGACGCTGGCGGGCACGGCCAGCCGCTTGAGCTCGCTGACGATCCCGGCCGCCGTGTACTGGGCGATCATGTGCCCGGAGTCGACCCCGGGAGCGTCGGCCAGGAACGGCGGCAAGCCGTTGCTGCGGGCCGGGTCGAGGAACCGGTCGGTGCGTCGCTCGCTCATGCCCGCGACGTCGGCCACCGCGATCGCGAGGAAGTCCAGGACGTACCCGACCGGGGCGCCGTGGAAGTTGCCGTTGGACTCCACGCGGTCGTCGAGGGTGACCACCGGGTTGTCGATGGCCGCGGCCAGCTCACGGTCGGCAACCACTGCGGCGTGGGCGACGGTGTCACGCGCCGCGCCGTGCACCTGCGGTGCGCAGCGCAGCGAGTAGGCGTCCTGCACGCGGGTGCACCCGGGCCCGCGATGGCTGGCCATCACACCGCTGCCGCTCAGCAGCATGCGCAGGTTGGCGGCCGAGGCAGCCTGCCCCGGGTGCGGACGCAGGGCCTGGAGGTCCGCGGCGAACACGGCGTCGGTGCCGAGCAGGGCTTCGACGCTCATGGCCGCGGCGACGTCGGCCGTCGTCAGCAGGCGGCGCAGGTCGACGAGGGCCAGCACCAGCATGCCGAGCATGCCGTCGGTCCCGTTCACCAGCGCCAGCCCCTCCTTCTCGGCCAGCTCCACGGGCTCGATCCCGTGCGCCCGAAGGGCGTCCGCGGCCGGGCGGAGCACACCGGCGCCGTCTCGGACCCGGCCTTCTCCCGTGAGGGCGAGCGCGACCGAGGACAGCGGGGCCAGGTCGCCGGAGCAGCCGAGCGAGCCGTACTCGTGCACGACCGGCGTGAGACCGGCATCGAGCATGGCCGCGTAGGCCTGAGCCGTCTGCGGCCGGACGCCGGTGCGGCCGGTCGCGAGTGTGGACAGCCGCAGCAGCATGAGGGCCCGGACGACCTCGCGTTCGACCTCGGGCCCGGACCCGGCGGCGTGGGACCGGATGAGGCTGCGCTGCAACCTGGCGCGCTGTTCGACCGGGATGTGCAGGGTGGCCAGTGCCCCGAAACCGGTGGACACGCCGTAGTGCGGCCGGTCGTCCCTGGACAGGGCGTCGACGACGGAGCGGCTACGGGCGATCTCCGCGACGGCGTCGGCGGACAGCCGGACCCCGCACCCGTCGCGAGCGACGCGCACCACATCCCCCGGCCTGACCGGGCCGGTCCCCACGACCACGCACTCGCGGCGCATGGGGCCATGGGACACCGTGACCGCCGGTCCGCCTAGACCTGTTCGCCCGGTCGCGCCGGACACCTCCGACGTCCTGCCGAACCGGGCCGCGGGACGGTCGCTGCGGACGGCAACGTGCGGATCTGCCCCATGGCGACGGGACGCCCACGGCCGTCGAGCCGCGGTGTCCGAGGGGCGACTCGCTGGACACGCACACGGCTACGGCCGTGAGCGGAGGCGGCGTGCCCGCTCTGCTCTGGCCGACCTCGTCGGTGCGTGCCCGGCGCGTCCCGGGGAGGGTCACTCGGGCGGCGCCGATGCGGCAGCGTTCTCCTGCATGACGGCGGAGATGTCCGCGACGTCCCCGAGGACGGCGACGAGCTCCTCGATGGTCGTCGCCGTCGCGCCGGTCACGCCCACGTAGAACACCTCGTAGCGGCCGTCGCCCACCTCGAGGTAGCCACCGAGGGTCATGGCGCCGATCTGGAGACGCTCGTTCAGGTCGTCGGGACCGGCGACCGTCCCCGTCTTCGCGAACACGCGACCGTGCGCAGGGCAGGAGGGGCAGAACCCGCCCAGCGAGCCGTCCACCCCCAGGATGGGCAACGAGGTGCGGAACCGGTCCGCGTCCTCGGTGCCCAGCCAGTACTCGAGGATCTGCGTGACCGCTCGGGGGGTCACGCGGTCGTCCGGGGTGCCGCCGCGGCCGTCGGAGAAGCTGACCGCGTCGGTGTCCACTCCTGCTCCCTGGAGGAAGGTCTTCTCCACCGGGAACCCGTCCATGCAGTCGGGCGACCCGGCGTGCACGGCCATCAGGCAGAGGGTCAGGTTGGCGCCGAGGTTGTGGCTGACCTTCAGGATCAGCTCCGCGTACTCGGAGAAGACGGGGGAGACGTAGGACGCCACGGTCCGGTCGGCGGTGTACGAGGGGGGCGCCTGGTCCACCGGGTTGGGACCGCCCGCGGGGGCGTCGACGGTGACGCCGGCGCGGGCGAGGGCCTCGATGAGCGCGGTCCGGCCGAACGCGGACGCGTCGTCGACCTGTGCGACCCGGAGTTGCGGCTGCGAGCCGGCGGCGATGGTGCCGCTGACCGAGATCTGGTGACCGTCGGGGGAGGTCGTCACCTGGATGTCGGTCGCGTCGTCCGCCGCGACCGTACGGACGTCGGAGGTGACCTGGAACGTGCTGACCTGTGGCCGCCACGAGAAGTCGGCCGCCTGGCCCGGGGCGGTGGGTGTGGTCAGCAGGTCGATCAGGTTGTCGTTGATGATCAGGGGAGTGGGCGTGGGGTCGAGTTCGCCGACCGCGGAGAAGGCCCGGTCGTCGATGAGCACGTCGCCGGCGACCCGGGTGATCCCCGCGGCGCGCACCTGCTCGGCGATGGAGTCCAGCCCTGCGAGGGGGTCCTCCGGCGTCAGCGTCGCCCCGGGGAGGTCGTTCGCGTACGTGTGGTCGGTGTCGGTGTAGTCGACCGTGCCGTCCGGCTTGGTCCGGCCGCCCATCGTCAGGTCACCCTGGGCGACGAGCACCAGGTTGCCGTCCAACGTCGAGCCGTCCTGCCTGCCCACGGCGTGGACCGGCGTCTCGAACCGATGGTCTGCGCCCAGCGTGCCCCACGTGGCCGAGACGCTGAACAGCTTGGTCACCGACCCGGGGAGGAACGACTGATCCGGGAACTGTGACAGGCCGACCCGACCGTCGGACGGATCGATCTGGAGCAGGCCCCACTGCGCGTGCTCGTACGCAGGCTTGTCCATCACCGCGGTGATCCGCGGATCGAGATCGTCGGCGGAGGCGATGGCGACCGGCACGTTCACGGCAGCGGTCAGCGCGACCACCGCGACGACGAGCGACGTCCGCCGCTCACGACTCATCAGTTGCACGGCGTACCCCTGTCGGGAGGCCCGCGGGGGCTCAGGAGAGAGGGGACAGCCGAACCGTTGCGGGGGTGGCCCACACTGGTGCTGGTCGCCGAGACCGCACAGTGCCGTTGGTCCCGGGTGGAGAGCCGCCCTCACTCGCGTAGCCGACGCCGACGCCCCGGTCGCTTCCGCCGCTTCGGCCGCTGCAGCGAGGTCAGGGGATCGATTCGATGATCCGGATGTCCCGCTCGGCGCCGTCGCCGAGCGCCGCGAGGGCCCTCTGGTATGCCGCACTGCGGTACGCCGCGACGGCCTGGTCGACGGTGTCGAACTCGATCACGGTCGTCCGCTCGAGCACGCCCGACTCGAACGCCGCGGCCGGGGCGCCTCGGGCGAGGAACCGTCCGCCGCCGGCGAGCATCGCCGGACCGGCGAGGTCGACGTAGGCGGCCAGCTTGTCCGGGTCGCTGATCGACCGGAAGGTGTTGATCCAGTACGCCTTCGTCACGGTGTGTCCCTTCTCCGCCGAGTTGGCGTCGACGATCCCGACCGGTCCCGGTGGATGTCGACCGCTCCTCCGATGCCCGTGCCGCACGCGTCGGGCAGCCCGTTCGTCGACCGGATCACGTCGGTTCCCCGAACAGCACTGAGCCTTCCCCGTCGGACCAGACGGTCCGGATCGTCATGGCCGTGATGACCCACACGCCGTCCCGGCGCACGAGGTCGACGTCGTAGGTGTTCTTGAGCAGGAGGTGCCGGTGCGGCTGCGCGCGGAGGACGTGCTGGGCCTCGACGAGTGCCCACAGTCGCGCGCGGTCGCCGTCGAGGCCGACCCGCGGGTTGGTCACGGTGTGCGTCGTGGCCAGCGGCTCGAGGGTGGTCAGGATCGCCTCGATCGCCGTCCGGCCGTGCATGACCGGGACGGCGGCCCCGAACCGGCCCGCGGGCTGGGTGAAGTCGAGGACGGCGTCGGGAGCGAAGGCGGACAGGAACAGCTCCCGGTCCCGCAGGTCCTGGCCTGCGCCGAAGCGGTAGAGGGCGTCGACGACCTCCTGCCTGTCGCGCAGCTGCCGCACCTGTCGGGCGACGTCGGGGATCCCGGCGTCGCGGGGAGTCGTGTCCTCCAGGTCGACGGACATGGCGGGCCTCCTGATCGGGGGTGTGGGATCTGGGGGGTGCGAGGTCGGCGCGCCGACGAGGGCGGCGACCACGTGGTGCGCGCCGGCGGGTCGCCCTGCCGAGGAGTCCGCAGCACGCCGGGAACCGGAGGTCGTCTTCGCCCCGCTCACTCGACCTCCGCCGCCCGCCGCCGGCGTGCTCTCGGGAACCCGCAACCGCCGGGCGGCGCAGCCGGCGAGCACGAGGAGGAACGGCACGAGCACGGCCGGGTCGTAGTGCGAGCCCAGGCGAGGAAAGGCCCAGACCGAGGCGTTTCCCGAGGCGTGCAGCAACACCGCGCTCCCCAGCGCTCGCTCCGAGCGCTCGTGGACCCAGACGGTCAGGACCCGCAGAGCCACGGTGACCACGCACTGCGCGACGATCCAACCCATGCGGTGGCCTGCCTGGACGTACGGGAGCGCGTGCCAGAGCGCGCACGCGACGCCGATCAGGACGGCGGCGTGCGCCGCGGGCCGCCTCCTCCGCACGGCTGGGAGCAGGTAGGCCGTCCAACCGATCTCCTCCGCCGCCGCCGTGACGAGGAAGACGGCGAGGAGACCGGCCACCAGCGCCAGGGAGACCTGCCCGCTGGGGAGGTCGCGTTCCATCACCTGCTGAACGAGGTACGACGCGACAGTGGCCCCCGGTACGACCAGCGCCGCCGGGAGCAGCCACCGTCGTCGCCCGGCCGGAGGCAGCTCCACGGCCCGCGCCAGCAGGCTCCGTCCCGCGCCTGGGCCTCGTTCGGAGCGCGTGAGCACGACCGCGGCGACTGCCGGGCAGATGAACACCGCCGCACTCACCGGCAGCGGGAGTCCCGTCCCGACGGCGCGGGCACCGGCCAGCCAGCCGGCGAGGTAGAAGGGCAGCGACAGGGTGAGCAACAGGCTCAGGAACCGCGCGACGGACGGCGCCCTCGTCATCGCTCACGTACCCCACCGCACCGCTGGTCGCCGGCCGGGCCCACGACCGCGCCGGCGTGCACGGCGGGTCACCGGCCGCCGGCCGCGGTGCGCTCCTCCGCCTCGCGGAAGGCGCGTGGCCAACCCTCCCGCCGGCTCGGCACCGTGGGCTGCCACCCCAGCGCCCGGAACCTGGCGGCGCTGACCCGCTGCGAGCGGGCGAGCGCGCGCACCGGGGCAACGGCGGCGCGAACGGTCCATGACGGCAGCGGGCGCACCCTCGAGATGCCGGCCGCCTCGGCCAGGACGGCGAGCACGTCGCGCCGGCGCAGCGGTTCGTCGTCCACGGCGTTGTAGACCCCGGCCGGCGCCGTGAGCGCCACGAGCAGAGCCGGGCCGACGTCGTCGGTGTGGACGGCACTGGTCCACGCATCCGGAGCGCCGACGACCATGCCGCGACCGCGGCGGGCCGCGCCGATCAGGTCGCGGCTGAACTCGTCGTGCGGACCGTAGAAGGCGCCGAAGCGCAGTGCCACGCCCGCGCCTCCCGAGGCGGTGAAGCGGGCCAGGTGCCGCTCGGCGAGCAGGTTGGCCTGCAGCGCGCCGGGTGCCAGCACTCGGCTGTCCTCGTCGAGGAGCCCGTTCCCGCCATCGGCGTACACCATCGTGACCGTGTCGTGGACCAGCCGCGGCACCCGGGCGGCCAGTGCCGCCTCGACCAGCGTGCCCGCCCCGATGCCGCGCAGCCGGGAGTACTCGCGCCACGCCCACGGCAGGGGTGCGCGGGAGGCGGGTGGGATGGCCACGCGCAGGTCGATCACGGCATCGGACCCGGTGATCAGGTCGCGCAGCGCCTCGAGGGCCTCGGTGTCGCCGCGGACGGCGGTCGCGCCGAGGGCCGTGACCATCTCGGCGCCCGCGTCGGTCCTGGCGTGTGCGCGCACCGCGTGGCCGGCCGCCGAGAGGGCCGGCAGGGCAGAGCGCCCGGCGGTGCCGGTGGCGCCGAGAACGGTGACCTCCATGACGTGTCCTCCTTGCTCAGTCGGGACGGGTCAGGGTGTGAGGACGACCCGGCCGCGCAGGCCGCCCTGCTCGAGGAGGGCGTGGGCACGGGCGGCGTGCTCGAGCGGGACGACCTCGGAGACCCGGGGGGTGAGGACGCCGGCGTCGGCGAGGCGGACGAGTTCGGCCAGTGCCCGCCCGTCCGCGGCGACCTCGTGCACGATGACCCTCGTCGCGCGGATGGGTGGCGGCGCGAACGGCCGCACCAGCGCCACGAACGTGCCACGGCTGCGCAGCGCGTCGTGCGCGGCGACCCCGAGGACGGCGGCGTCGATGACGGCGTCCACCCCACCGCGCACCAGCCGGCGCACGACCGGGCCCACGTTCTCGCTGCTGGTCAGCACCCGCCAGGCGCCGAGCCGCTCGAGCAGCTCGGCGTCGTCCGGCCGGCCCACCGCGACGGTCCGTACACCCTGGTGCCGGGCCAGTTCCAGCGCGAATCCGCCCACGCCGCCGGCGGCACCGGTGACCAGGACGACGTCTCCTGCACGGGCACCGCTGGCGGCCAGCGCCCCCGCGGCGGTGAGCCCGTTCAGCGGCAGGGTCGCTGCCTCCACCAGCGACCAGGTACGGGGCGCCGAGGCCAGGACCGACTCGTCCAGCAGCACGGAGTCGGCATGGGTGCCGGCGGCGAACAGCAGGTCCCGCAGCCCGACGACGGCATCGCCTCTGGAGAAGCTGCGCACCTGCCGACCGACGGCGTCGACGTGCCCGGCGACGTCCCACCCGAGGCCGGTCCGGTCGGTGGGCACCATGAGTCCGGCCTCGGCGAGACGGCCGGAGCGGGTGGAGAGGTCGATCGGGTTGACCGTTGCTCCGGAGACGCGGATCCGCACCTCGTGCGGCCCGGGTGGGGCCGCGGGCTCCTCGACGATCCTCAGCACGTCGTGTCCGCCGAACCCCGCGGTCACCACCGACCGCGTGCGCCGGGAACCGTCGAACCGGCCGATGTCGGCGTCCGGCGCGTTCCCGGGCGGGGGTTCCTGCGGACTGCCCGACGCGAGTGCCGATCGTCGGATCATGGGGTCCTCCCGCGACGTGCGGAGCGGCCGGCTCCGGTGAGGAGAGGCCAGCGGCGTGGTCCCTCGGAGACGATCGTGTGCACGGCCGCCACCGCCGGGAAGTGGCAGATCTGCCCCTCTCCGCAAAGGTCCTGCCAGACCGAGATCCTGCCGCCGACGGAGCGGGACCCACCGGCCATCTGGCGACATCCCAGCCGGACAGGACGGCGGTGGGGAACTCGGGGAGGTGGCGCTCGGCGCCGGCCGGCCGGCCGTACGGGGGTGGCGCCCCGCCCGGTCCGGGAGCCCCTTCAGCCCTCCGACGGCGGCGTCGAGGCGGCGCCGGCGGCCTTGGCCAACAGGGTGCGCAGCAGCGCCCGTTCGCCCGCCTCGAGCGCCACCATCACCGGTGAGGTCTCGAGCATCCTGGCTTGCAGCTCGCTCCGGAGCCGCCTGCCGTCGGGCGTCAGCTGGAGCAGCTTGACGCGGCGGTCCCCTGCCTGAGCCGCGCGGGACACCAGGCCGCGCTGCTCCAAGCGGTCGGCGATACCGGTGACGTAGGACGCGTCGCAGCGCAGGTGCTCGGCCAGTGAGCGCATGGGAGCGGCACCCTCCAGCGCGAGGAGTGCCCGCGCCTGGGCCACGGTGAGGTCGAACCCCGCGGCGGCCGCCTCGAAGTTGTGCAGGGTCTGCTCGGTCACGTGCATGAGCAACGCGGCGGTGTCCCGCGCCTCACCGGCCGACGTCGTCCTGTCCGCTCGCGCCACGGTCCGACATTACTAGGTCCGGTCAACACTTGACTGGGTCAAGGACCTCGGCGCACAGTGGAGCCGTCGACCGGTCCAGCACCCGGAGGGGACCATGTCCACACGGACGTCACGCGAGGCGGCGTTCGTCGTCGACGTGCCACCGCCCTGGCGCGCCCGGGTTCTCGTCCAGGGGCCCGGACCGGCCCTCACGGCGGGCGACGTACCCGATGGAGTGGCCGTCATCCGCCTGGTCCCGACCGGGGTCACGTCCTGGGGGCTGGACGGCAGCCGTCGAGCTCATCTCGGCGCCCGGTGCTGAGCCGTACCCGACGAGCCCGGTCGCCGGCAACCCGTGGAGCGGTCCCCGCCCGGGACCCTCCGAACACCGCAAGAGGAGGCAGCTGTGAACGTCAACATCGCGGTCGTCTACTACTCGGCCACCGGCCACACGCACCGGCTGGCCGAAGCCGTGGCAGAGGGAGCCGCCGACGCCGGAGCCGACGTCCGCCTCCGGCGGGTCCGCGAGCTGGCACCGGACGAGGCGATCGACCGCAACCCGGCCTGGCGCCGGCACGTCGCCGCCACCCGGCACGTCCCGGAGGCCGAGCTGGCCGACCTGGGGTGGGCACACGGGCTGGCCTTCGGCTCGCCCACCCGCTACGGGATGGTCGCCGCCCAGCTCAAGCAGTTCCTCGACACCACCGGCCCGCTGTGGCAGCAGGGCGCGCTCACCGACAAGGTCGTCACCACCTTCACCGGCGCCGCGACCGCGCACGGCGGGCACGAGACCACGCTGCTGTCGCTCGACGCGGTCTTCTCGCACTGGGGCTCGGTCATCGTGCCCCTCGGGTACAGCAGCCCGGAGGTGTTCGAGACGGGCAACCCGTACGGCTCCACCTGGGTGTCCGGCAGCCACCGCCACCCCGACGACCTCACCCTCCGTGTGGCCCGCCACCAGGGTGGGCGGCTGGTGCAGTGGGCGCTCCGGGCGGTGTCCGTCCCGGTGACCTCCGGTGTCTGATCGGCTCCGGCGCGGGCCCGGATCAGCTGCGCCGGTCGTAACCCCTCCGGCGAGCCGCCCTCAACACCCGTCGGGGAGCGCGCACGGCTCGCCGGACCGGGATCACTGGTCCCTCGTGGTCGCGGCGGGTCTGGCGGTGTTCATGGCCATGCTGGACAGCTACGTCGTCGTCGTCGCGCTGCCGGACCTCGGAACGTCGTTGGCGGTGACACCAGGGCTCCTGCCCTGGGTGGTTCTCGGCTACTCGCTGGCCATGGCTGCCGTCGTCCTGCCGGCCGGTCGCTGGCTCGACGGCGTCGGTCATCGGCCGGCGCTCCTGGCCGCCGTCGGGGCTTTCGCGACGGCCGGCATCGGCTGTGCACTGGCGCCGTCGATCGAGGTGCTGCTGGCCGCGCGAGTCGTCCAGGGTGCGGCAGCGGCAGTGCTGACCGCCCTCACCCCGGTGCTCGCCGCGGTGGCGGTCGCGCCGCAGCGCCGGGGCCGCGCCATGGGCGTGGTCTCCGTGCTGGGGCCCCTGGGTGCGCTGACCGGCCCGGCGGTGGGTGGCTGGCTGGCCGAGGCGCTGGGCTGGCGGGCGCTGTTCCTCATCAACCTGCCCGTCGCCATGACCGTCGCCGTCATCGCCCTCCGCAGCCTCCCCTCGGGGCAGCCGGTCAGCGGACCGGACCGGAGGCTGGTGGCGCAGGTGGCCCTGCTGGGCGGCGCCGTACTCGCGATCCTGGCCGGCCTCTCCCTGGCGTCCCGGGCCGACGTCGCCTGGGCGGCGACGGCCCTCCTCGCCGTTCCGCTGCTGCTCGTCTGGGCGCGCCTGCCGAGCAGCGCGCCGGTGCTGCAGCTGTTGACGGTGCGATCGGTGACCGGGGGACTGGTCGCGCTGGCCCTCGTCTCCGTCGTCACGAGCGGCCTGATATATGCCGTTCCCCTCGCCCTCGCCGGGCGGGCCGGTTCGACGGCGGTCGAGTCCGGGCTGGCCCTGAGCGCCCTGTCCCTCGCCATGCTGGTCCTCGCCCCCGTGGCCGGCGTGCTGGCGGACCGATTCGGTGCCGACCGCGTGGCGAGGGCCGGTGCCGTCCTGGCCGCGACCGGATTGGTGGTCCTGCTTCCGCTGGACCCCACCTGGGGTGTTCCGGACCTGAGCTGGCGGCTGGCCGTGGTGGGAGCCGGCACGTCCCTCTTCGTCGGCCCGAACCAGGCGATGCTCATGACGGCTGCTCCCCGCCCGCTGCTCGGCTCGACCGGGGGAGCCTCCGGCGCGGCCCGTGCGGTGGGATTCGGTCTCGGCCCGGCCCTGGTGGCGGCGACCTGGACGTCCACCGACGCCGTGGCCGGGCTCCGCTGGTCCTTGGTCGTCCTGTGCTCAGCCGCCCTGCTGGCTGCGGGGTGCCTGCACGCGTCGGGACGACGGTTCCGGACGGCGACCTGATCGGCCTCGTCGTGGCGTCCGTCCCGCGGCAGGGGGCGCGCAGCGCGTCGATCGGCCACGGCGTGGCCGATCGAGCCACCCGGGCGCTGTGGGCGGCGGCCACCGTCGGCGCGTTGGCGCAGTCCCGCGCCGGATCCGCAGGTGCGCTGCTGGCGGTCGAGGTCGCCCGGTCAGCTCCAGTGCACGAGCACCGAGCCTGCGACGAGCAGGAGCAGGCCGCCGGCGCGCGCGGCGGTGAGCCGCCGGCGTGGCATGGCCAGCACCCCGCGGTGATCGATCACGGCGGATGCGACCTGCTGGCCCGTCACCGTCAGGGCCACCGTCACCGCGGCTCCGATGACCGGGATCAGCAGGAAGGTGACGGTCACGTAGACGGCCGCGCAGAGGCCGCCCAGCCAGCCCCACCAGGGCATGGTGCGCAGCGGTCGGAGCTGCGGTCTGGGCGTGCGACGGAGGGTGAGGAGGGTGCCGAGGACGACGAGGATCGTGGCGGTCGCAACGACGAAGCTGATGGTCGCGACCGCGAGCGGCGCCCCGATCTCACCCTCGAGCCGGCTGTTGATGGCGCCCTGGACGGGGAGTACCGCCCCGGCAGCCAGGCCCAGCAGCGTCCAGGCGAGCCGCGACGCGGTCGGCGTCCCGAGCGCTTGCCGAACGGGGGACGCCGGAGCGTCGACGCGCGTGCCTCCGCTGGCCAGGGCGGCCGCGGAGTGCACCGGGACGGCGACCCGGGTGAGCCTGCCACTGACGCTTCCCGTGATCATCACGGTGACTCCGGCCACCACCGCCAACGCGCCGAGCAGGATCCCCGGGCCGAAGGGCCGGCGAGGCACCCACAGCAGGCCGAGCAGGTCGAGTCCCAGGGAGGCGAAGACCTGGCCGGTGACGAACAGGGCGCCCGCGACCAGTGCGCCCAGCCGGGGGAACAGCAGGATCCCCGCGGTGATGTACAGCGGGCTCGCCACCCCGCCGAGCAACAGCCACCAGTGCGACACCTCCGGGACCCGACCCATCGCCGCGACGGCGCCGGTGGCCAGCGCGACGAGCCCGAGTACCACGCCTGCGATGAGCAGTTGCAGCGTCGCGGCACCGAACGGCGTCCCGACCGCCCTGCTCAGCCGCTGGTTCACCGAGGCCTGCACCGCGAGCAGGCAGCCGATCAGGAGCGCGGAAGCCAGGAAGACGAGAGGCATGACCCCTCCAAGAGCCTCGGACCCGGACATGGTGTCCGGTTACGACGAAGGCTCCAAGCGGACATGGCGTCCGGATATTCCGCTAAAGTGCCGCCGTGTCCGCGCCCGCACCGCCGTACGAGGCGGGGGAAGGCTCCTCACCCGAGCCGCTCGATCCGCTGACGGCCGGCGCCGCATCCCCGCGGGAGCGCGCGGATGCGGCGCGCAACCGTCGCCGTGTCCTGGCCGCGGCCGAGGAACTGTTCGCCACCTGCGACCCGAGATCGGTGACGATGGGCCAGATCGCCCGGCTGGCCGGTGTCGGGCGAGCGACCCTCTACCGGCGCTTCCCCGACGTCGCTTCGGTCGCCCTGGCACTGCTGGACGAGCACGAACGGCGACTGCAGCACGAGCTCATCCGCGGCGTTCCGCCGCTCGGTCCCGGGGCCGACCCGGCAGACCGGCTCGCGGCCTTCTACGTGGCCATGACGAGCCTGCTCGACCAACACCTGCACCTCGCCCTCGGGGCGGAGACGGGCAACGCCCGGTTCGGCACCGGGGCCTACGGGTTCTGGCGAGCGCACGTGCGGTCACTCCTGGTCGCAGCGACCGTCCCTGATCCGGACGCCCTCGTGGACCCGCTGCTGGCGCCGCTCGGGCCCGAGGTGTACGCGCACCAGCGTGCCCAGGGCATCAGTGGGCAGCGGATCACCGACGGCCTGGTGTGGCTGGCCCGGCGGCTGCTCCCCCCGAACGCGGCCGGATCGCCCGAGGGCCGGCCGAGCCCGACCGGTCAGGCGAGTACTCCCGCGGGGAGATGAGCCTGCCGTGTCCGCCGGCCCGGTAGCCCGGATCAGGCGGCGCGGTCGACGTCCCCCACGAGGGTCGAGGCCCGGCCCGGTGATGATCGAGCCGTTGTCGACGTGGAGCACCATCGGGTCGACCTGCACCGCTGCCGGCGGGTCCAGTCAGCGTCGGGCCCGGTGTCGTTCGACCCGTGGTGACTCCACATCCACCGGCCTCCCCGTCCGGGGTGGCTGGTCCGCATCGAACGAGGGGTCGCTCCGCCGACGGGGTGGATGCCCCGGGGAGGACCGTCATGACGAGTGCAGAGAGCCAGCGGACGCGGGTGTCCTTCGAGTCGGGCGGCGTGCGGCTCGCGGGGTATCTGCACCGCCCCGCCGATGTCGGCGGGATGCTGCCGTGTGTGGTCATGGGGCACGGTTTCAGCGGGACGCAGGACCGGCTGTTCGAGCTCGCGGGACGATTCGCGGCCGTCGGCCTCCCGGCTCTGACGTTCGACTACCGCAGCTTCGGGGAGAGCGACGGCGTGCCGCGCCAGCTGGTCGACGTGTCCGGACAACTGCAGGACTGGCAGGCGGCGGTCCGCTTCGCCCGGGGCCTGGACGGCGTGGACCCCGAGCGGGTTGCGCTGTGGGGTTCCTCGCTCGGAGGTGGGCACGTCGTCCGTATCGCCGCGGACGACCCACGCATCGCGGCGGTGGTCGCCCAGATGCCGTTCAACGGCTTCCCGCGTCGGGTGGAGGGCCGTTCGACGCGCGACGCGGTCCGGCTCTTGTGGGCGATGACCGTGGATGCGGCGCGCGGCCGGGTGGGCCTCTCGCCCCGCTACACACCGATGGTGGGCGCACCGGGTGAGGTGGCGGTGACCACCACCGCGCGAGCACAGGAGCACATCGCTCTGCTCTCCGGTGAGGGCGCGACCTCACTGTGGCGCAACGAGGTGGCTCCGCGCGGCCTGTTCGGCATGCTGCGTTACCGGCCCGGCGACGTGGCGCACCGGCTGGGGATGCCGGTGCTCGTGTGCATCGCCGACAACGACCGCGAGACGCCCGAGGAGACGACGCGGCTGATAGCGCAGCGGGCGCCACGGGGCGAGCTGCGCCGCTACCCGGGGACCCACTTCGACCTCTACCGCGATCCCGTGCGCCAGCAGGTGGTGGCCGACGAGATCGACTTCCTGCGCGCGCACCTGGTGGAGCGGACGCGGCACGGCGCGGCGTCGACGGCCGCCGGGCGGGAGCAGGCGTGAACGCCGGTCGAAGCGGCCCGACCTCGGCGTCGGGTGGACCTGGCCGGATCGCGGAGATGCTGTCCGCAGCGGCGAGGGGCGCGCCCCTCGCGGCTCCTGCCGACATCAACCGATCGCCACAGGGGAGGCGGTGTTGAGCGTCGGCGAGAACAAGCGTCTGGTGGCCCGGATGGTCGCCGAGGTCATCAACCGGGGAGACCTGGGTGCCATCGACCGGTCCTTCGCCTCCGAGATCGCCGCGGCGGCGCGGGCGTGGGTGGCTCCGTTCCGGGAGGCCTTTGCGGACGTGCACATGCAGACCGTCGCTCTGGTGGGGGAGGGGGACACGGTCGTCGGCTCCTTCCGTTGTTCGGGCACCCAGACGGGACCGTGGATGGGTCGACCCGCGACCGGCCGTGCTTTCCGCGACGTGCGAGAGGTCTGTTGGTTCACGGTCCGGGACGGGCGCATCGTCGATTGGTGGGGGCTGGAGGACAACGACGAGCGCCGCCGTCAACTCCGCAGCTCAGGTGCCACGACGTGATGGACCTGCGGCGGAGCGGTCTCGCTCCGTCCCCCCTCACCGGCTGCTTCCCGTCGGCGACGAGGGAGCCCTCGAGATCGCTGGACGCCTGAGGCCGGCCCCGCCGTCGGCTCGACCCGTCGAGCGCCACCCTGGCGCTGCGGCGGTGCGCGCGGCGCGGCGTCCTCCATTCAGGACCGTGATGGACGATCACCGGTCGCCTGGGCCTGGCGGATCGCCCGCCAGACGCGCATCGGCGTGGTGGGCATGTCGATGTGCCGCACCCCCAGGTGGGCGACGGCGTCGATGACCGCGTTCTGTACCGCCGGCGTGGCGCCGATCGTGCCGGCCTCACCGAGTCCCTTGGCGCCGAGTGGGTTGTAGCTGGTCGGGGTCTGGGCGTCGACCAGCTCGAAGCTCGGCACCTCGGTCGCCGAGACGATCGGGTAGTCAGCGAACGTGCTGGTCAGGGGGTTGCCGTCCGTGTCGTAGCAGACCTCTTCCAGCAGGGCCTGCGCCGCCCCCTGGGCCAGCCCGCCGTGGCGTTGCCCCTCCGCGAGCAAGGGGTTGACGATCACTCCAGCGTCGTCCACGGCGACCAGCCGGACCAGCTCGGCCTTCCCCGACTCGACGTCGACCTCGACCACCGCGACGTGTGCACCGAAGGGGTAGGTGGGGCCGGGGGCGGTGAACACGCTGCGCACCAGCAGTGGCTCGCGCTCGGCCAGGGAGGCGAAGGACACCGCCGTCCCCGGGACGCCGGTCACGCGCAGCCCCGCCGCTGCCCGGTCGACCGCGAGGTCGGCGGGGTCGACCTCGAGGTCCTCGGCGGCGCGGGCCTTGGCCAGCTCGATGAGTTCCAGCACCGACTGGCGCACCGCCGCGCCGCCCAGTTGCAGGCTGCGCGACCCGGCGGTGCCCCCGCCTTCCGGGACCAGGTCGGTGTCACCCCAGCGGACCACGATGTCCTGGAGCGGGATGCCGAGCTCCTCGCTCGCCAGCATCGCCCACGTCGTCGCATGCCCCTGACCGTGCGGGGAGGTGCCGGTCAGGATCGTCGCGGTGCCGTCGGGGTGCACCTGCACGGTCGCGTTCTCGTGCGGTGGACCCGGCTCGATCCCGGCGCCGGTGATCTCCACGTAGGCCGAGAGCCCGAGGCCGAGCTGACGGACGTCGCCACGCTCGCGGCGCGCCGCCTGCTCCGCCCGTAACCCCGGGTAGTCCGCCGCCTCCAGCGCCTTCTCCAACGCGGCCGGGTAGTTCCCGGAGTCGTAGACCGCACCGCCCTTGCTCGTGTAGGGCTCGCTGAACGGCGGGATCAGGTTGCGCCTTCGGACGTCGGCCGGATCCAGGCCCAGCTCGGCGGCGAACAGGTCGACGGCCCGCTCGATCGCCGCGGTCGCCTCCGGACGTCCGGCGCCGCGGTAGGCGCCCACCGGTGTCGTGGTCGTGACCACGCTGCGGAAGGAGGCCTCCACCTCCGGGATGTCGTAGACGCCTGGTGCCATGAGCGCGGTGAGGGACGGCAGCAACGCGCCGAACTTGGGATAAGCCCCGGCGTCCTGCAGGACTGCCAGCCGGTAGGCGCGGATCCGTCCGGCCCGGTCCCCGCCGATGGTCACGGTCTGCACCTGGGCCCGGCCGTGGGCCATCGCGACCATGTTCTCCGAGCGGGTCTCCACCCAGGTCACGGGCCGGCCCGCGTGGCGGGCGGCGAGGGCCACGACCGCGTGTTCGGGGTCGGCACCGAACTTCGCCCCGAACGCCCCGCCCACGTCCGGGGTGACGATCCGCACCGCGCCGTCGTCCAGGCCCAGCATCCCGGCCACCGAGCGCCTGCTCCACTGGGCGCCCTGGTTGGGCAGCCAGAGGGTCAGCCGGCCGCGGTCGTCCCAGACCGCCGCGGCCGCGCGCACCTCCAGGGGAGCCACCGCGACGCGCTGATTGACGATCTCCCGGCTGACGACGACCTCGCAGCCGGCGAACAGGTCGGGGTCGGGTGCGCCGTCGCTCTCGAAGGCGACGTTGCTGCCGGCGTCGGGGAACAGCAGGACCTGCCCGGCGGCGGACTCCTTCGGGTCGACGAGCCCGGGCAGCGGCTCGTAGTCGACCGTGACCAGCGCGGTGGCGTCCTCCCCGGCGTACCGGTCCTCGGTGAGCACGACGGCGACCGGCTCGCCGACGAACCGGACGACGCCGGCGGCCAGCAGTGGCTGCGCCATCGCCTGGGGGTACATCGGCATGGTCGGGCGTTGCGGGGGGGTGCCCGCGACGTCGTCGGCGGTGAGGACGGCGACGACACCGGGGACTGCGGTGGCCGCGGAGGTGTCGATCGACACGATCCGGGCGTGCGCCATCGGCGACCGTACGAAGGTCGCGTGCAGCGCACCGGTCAGCCGCTCGTCGACCAGGTCCTCGGTGTAGACCGCTCCCCGGGTGAGGAACCCCAGGTCCTCGGTCCGCCGCACGCGCGTGCCCAGGATGCTGCCCGGCGGGAGTTGCTCACCCACCGACCGAGTGGTGTAGGTCACACCCGAGACGTTACGCAGAACCGGCCCCTCGAAGGAGTCCGTCGCGGCTCGTCCACGTCGGCCGTCGGCCCGCCGAACCGGTACAGGGGCGGTCGGGCGAGGAGTCCAGGCTCGGAGACGCGGGGACACCCGCGCCCCTGGGCCCCGCTGGACGCGGGACGCCCCGGCCCGCGGGATGCGGGCCGGGGCGTCGGGACGGGTGGTGTCTAGCGCAGGTCGTAGCGGTCGAGCTCCATGACCTTCACCCAGGCCGTGACGAAGTCCTGCACGAACTTCTCCTTGGCGTCGTCGGCCGAGTAGACCTCGACGATGCCGCGCAGGATCGAGTTCGAGCCGAAGACCAGGTCGGCGGCGGTGGCCGTGCGGACGACGTTCCCACCGGCGTCCCGGCCCTCGTACACGCCCTCGGTGTCGACCGAGGTCGACCAGGTGATGCCGAGGTCGAGCAGGTTGCGGAAGAAGTCCTGCGACAGGACCCCCGTCCGGTCGGTGAACACGCCGTGCCGCACCCCGCCGGTGTTGGCGCCGAGCATCCGCAACCCGCCGACGAGGACCGTCATCTCCTTCGCGGTCAGCTCGAGCATGTACGCCCGGTCGACCAGGAGCGTCTCCGGCTCGAGCTTGCTCCCCGGCGCGATCCAGTTGCGGAAGCCGTCGGCCTGCGGCTCGAGCCAGCCGAAGTTCTCGACGTCGGTCTGCTCCTGCGAGGCGTCGGTGCGGCCCGGGTGGAACGGCACCGTGATCGGCACGCCGGCGTCCGCGGCGGCCTTCTCCACCGCCGCGCTGCCGCCGAGCACGATCAGGTCGGCGAGCGAGACCTTCTTGCCGGTCTGCTGCTCGAACTCGCCCTTCACCCGCTCGAGCACCGGCAGCACGTCCCGGACGCCCTCGTTGACCGCCCAGCCGATCTGCGGTTCCAGGCGCAGCCGGGCGCCGTTGGCGCCACCGCGCTTGTCCGTGCCGCGGTAGGACGCGGCGGCGGACCACGCCGTGTGCACCAGTTGCGAGACGGTCAGACCCGAGGCGAGCAGCCGCTGCTTGAGGTCGGCGACCTCCGACTCGCCCACGAGCTGGTGGTCGACCGGGGGGACCGGGTCCTGCCAGATGAGGTCCTCGCTCGGCACGTCCGGGCCCAGGTAGCGGCTCTTCGGGCCCATGTCGCGGTGCAGCAGCTTGAACCAGGCGCGGGCGTACTGGTCCTTGAAGTACTCCGGGTCGTCGCGGAACCGCTCCGCGTACGCGCGGAGCTCGGGGTCCACCCTGAGGGCCATGTCGGCGGTGGACATCATCGGCGGGTTCTTCTTGCCCTCGATGTGCGCGTCGGGCACGAGTTCCTGGGCCTCGGGGTTCTTCGGCTGCCACTGCTTGGCGCCGGCCGGACTCTCGACCAGCTCCCAGTCCCAGGTGAAGAGGGTCTCCCAGTAGGAGTTGTCCCACGTCGTGGGCGTCGGGGTCCAGGCACCCTCGAGACCGCTGGTGATCGCGTCGGCGCCCTTGCCGGTGCCGTTCGGGTTCTGCCAGCCGAGGCCGATGCTGTGCACCGGGCAACCCTCGGGCTCCGGACCCAGCAGGGACGGGTCGCCCGCGCCGTGCGCCTTGCCGAAGGTGTGACCGCCGGCGATCAGGGCGACGGTCTCCTCGTCGGTCATGCCCATCCGGCGGAAGGTCACCTTGATGTCGTGGGCCGAGCCCATCGGGTCCGGCTGGCCCTTCGGGCCCTCCGGATTGACGTAGATGAGCCCCATGGTCACGTTGGACAGCGCACCCTCGAGCTCCAGCGGGGCCTCGTCGGCGTACCGCTCGTCGCCCAGCCAGGTGTCCTCCGGACCCCAGAAGACCTCCTCGGGCTGCCAGGTGTCCTCGCGGCCGAAGGCGAAGCCGAAGGTCGGCAGGCCCATGTCGTCGTGCGCGACGTTGCCGGCGAGGATGAGCAGGTCGGCCCAGGAGAGCTTGCGGCCGTACTTCTGCTTGACCGGCAGCAGCAGGCGGCGGGCCTTGTCGAGGCTGGCGTTGTCCGGCCAGCTGTTGAGAGGGGCGAACCGCTGGGCGCCCTGGCCGCCGCCGCCCCGGCCGTCGGCGATGCGGTAGGTGCCGGCCGCGTGCCACGACATGCGGATGAACAGCGGGCCGTAGTGGCCCCAGTCGGCGGGCCACCAGTCCTGCG
This sequence comes from Geodermatophilus sabuli, assembly GCF_900215145.1. Taxonomy (GTDB): domain Bacteria; phylum Actinomycetota; class Actinomycetes; order Mycobacteriales; family Geodermatophilaceae; genus Geodermatophilus; species Geodermatophilus sabuli. The sequence continues at coordinate 230,653 of NZ_OBDO01000011.1, forward strand.
AGGTGCGCATGACCTCGACGACGTCGCGCTTGACCGCCTCGACGTCCAGCTTCGCGAACTCGGCCTTGTAGTCGAAGTCCTCACCGAGCGGGTCGGAGTCCCTCGAGGGCTTGTTCAGCACCGACAGGTCGACCTGGTTGGGCCACCAGTCCCGGTTGCTCTGCGGCCGCCGGTTGGTGACCTGGGTCGGCGCGGGGATCGCCGGGTTCTCGCTCTCGCTGGTGCTCTCGCTCTGGTTCTTGTCGATCTCGTCGTTCACGGCGTGCCTCTCTGTGCGGTGCGGGCGGAGGGGGCGGGAGGAGGGATGGCTGCGCAGGACGGGCAGCGTCCCCAGAACAGGACCTCAGCCTCGTCGATGACGAAGCCTGCGTCGGCGGAGGGGGTCAGGCAGGGGGCGTCACCGGTCGTGCAGTCGACGTCGGCTATGGCCCCGCAGTCGCGGCAGACCAGGTGGTGGTGGTTGTCGCCGACGCGGGCCTCGTAGCGGGCGTCGGAGCCCTCCGGCTGGATGCGCCGCACGAGGCCGGCGCCCTCGAGCGCGTGCAACACGTCGTACACCGCCTGGTGCGAGACCGCACCGAGGCGCACACGCGCCGCGTTGATCAGCGCCTTGGTGTCGAGGTGCGGTTGCGCGTGGACGGCATCCAGCACCGCGAGGCGCGGCCGGGTGACCCGCAGACCCGCCGCGCGCAGTGCACGCTCGAGGTCTGCGGCGTCCTCCACGGCGGGATCCTCACAGCTTGCCTTGATCGAGTCAACAAACGGGCCCGAGGTGGTCGGCCGGCGAGGGGACCACGCCGGCGCATGTCGTCTCGGGTGTCGGCCGGGAACCGGCGCCGCCTCCGGACGGCATCGAACGATCCCATCCGGCGGCCGGAGGAGGCGCCCACCGGCTGAGCCGACGCCCAGCCGCGGCAGCAGTCGGTCTCGTGTCGAGTGGTCGGTCAGGAGCCGGCAGTCGCCCCGGCCGCGATCACCTCGACGTGGTCACCGACCCCGATCGACCCCGGTTCCTCGACGGTGGCGTACATGCCGAACAGGACCGCGCCGTTGTCCGGGAGGTGGGCGACCGGGGTGGTGAGGTCCGTGGCCGGTTCGCCGCGGTATCGGGTGATGGCCTTGAGGGTGTTGACGTCCACCTCGCCGCTGTCGGGGTTCTCGTTGGTGACCACGCAGCGGGGGACGGGGCCGACCACCCGGACCGTCGCTCCGCCCACCCGGAGCCGCCGGCCCGCCCAGGTGTCCTCCTCGTGCACGCCGCACCCGTCCAGCTCGACGAGCATCCGGAAGCGCCGCTGGTCCAGCCGTTCGCCCTCGGGGGTGACGCTGCGCAGGTGCTCGATGGTGGCCGAGGAGATCAGCGTGACCGGGTGCACGTCGACGGCGTCGCCGGGGCTGTCGGTGGCGACCAGGTGGACGGGCTCGCCGACGAACTCGGTGAGGGCCGCCGACCACGGGCCCGACACCAGGTGACCGGGCACCTCGCGCCCGTAGAAGTCGGTGACCACCGGCTCGCCCGGCTCGGTGGTCGTCCCCTGCACCGGTTCGCGGCCGGGGATCTGCAGGGACAGGTGTCGCCGCGAGCCGTCGTAGTGCGCGGTGAGCCGGACCAGCGGGCCGTGCTGCTTGCCGTTGACCAGCCGGTGCCGGGCATCGACGAGGTGGAACCGCCGGTTGTCCTCGACCCCGTTCCGGGTGACCGCCAGGCTGGTCGGGTGGTGGAGGGCGGTGCCCTTGACGGGCGTCATCGACAAGCGCGAGACGACGGGCATGAGAGTCCCCTCCGGTCAGGCGTGGAGGACCCAGCGTAGGGAGCAGCGGGCCGCGCCCCACGGGTCCCCCCCGGGTCGTTCGCGGCCCGGCACGGGCGATCGGCCCGGTCCGAGGGGCCGCCTCGCCGCTCGTCCGTGACCTGCGTTCAGGGGATGTCCGAGACGGTCAAGTCATCTGTCCGAAACAGTACAGCCTTGCCGCTTCCGAGCCTCCACAATCGTTGCAACACGGACCGGGCGCGAATACGGCGACCCGAGGCCCGTGCAGATCTCCCGAAGCACTCCAAGGACTTCGGCACCGCGGGAAACGGCGACTTCCCCGCTCTCTGATCCACCTTCGAAACGGAGACACGCGCATGTACTTCCTCGACGATTCCCTGTTCCCGGAGAACCAGGAGAAGCTGGTGATCACCGCGGCTCCCTACGGGCCGGAGTGGGAGCCCGCCGACTTCCCGGAGGACATTCCGCTGACGATGGACCAGCACGTGCAGCAGGCGGTGGA
>NZ_OBDO01000014.1 GCF_900215145.1 Geodermatophilus sabuli
AGCGCCTCCTGCAGCAAGCCCACGACAACCTCCCGTCCACTGCGGAAACGTCGTCAGGACGTTCCCGCGGAAACGGGGTCAACGGCTATCAGCTGCCGCGGGGGTCCTGCACCCGCTCGCGCACCACGCCGGCCCCCGCGGCCCGCGCACCCACCCGCGAGTTGCGGTAGCCGTACCCGGCGTAGAGCAACAGGCCCAGGACCAGCCAGAGGAGGAAGCGCAACCAGGTCTCGATGCTGAGGTTGAGCATCAGGTAGAGGCAGGCGGCGGCGGCCAGCCCGGGCAGCACCGGTGAGAACGGCACCCGGAACGGGCGGTGCAGCTCCGGCCGGGTGCGGCGCAGCACGATCACCGCGACCGACACCAACAGGAACGCGAACAGCGTGCCGATGCTGACCAGCTCGGCCAGCGTGCCCAGCGGCACGAACGTCGCCAGCACGAGGACGAGGGCGGCGAAGGCTAGCGTGATCCGGACCGGCACCCCGGTACGGGGGCTGACCTTGGCCACGGCCGGCGGCAGCAGCCCGTCGCGGCCCATCGCGAACCCGATCCGGCTGACGGTGATGAGGTCGACCAGGATCACCGAGGTCAGGCCCGCGACCGCGGCCAGCGAGATCAGTGCCGACGCCCAGCCCACGCCCACCTGGTCGAAGGCGTCGGCGATCGGGGCACCGCGGTCGAGCCGGTCGTAGCGCACCATCCCGACCACGACCAGCGAGACGCCGATGTAGAGCGCGGTGGACAGCGCCAGGGTGCCGAGCAGGCCCAGCGGCAGGTCGCGGCCGGGGCGGCGGGTCTCCTCCGACAGGTTCGCCACCGCCTCGAAGCCGGTGTAGGCGAAGAACACCACCGCCGCGGCGGTCAGCACGCCGCCGATGCCGAAGGCGACGGGGTCCAGGCCGAAGACCGCCGAGACGACGGGCTGGGCCAGCCCACCGTTCTCCTCGGCCGGACGGCTCGCCGGGACGAACGGGGTCAGGTTGGCGCCCCGGACGAACCAGGCGCCGGCGACGACGACGAAGACGCAGACGGCGACCTTCACGACGACGAGCGCGCCGGTCACCCGCGCCGACTCGCGGATGCCGAGGACGGCGACGACGGTCAGCAGGACGACGATCAGCGCGGCTCCGACGTTGACCGTGGACTCCTCGCCGAACAGGGACGGTGGCAGGTCCAGCAGGTTGCCGACGTAGCCCGACCACCCGCGCGCCACCACCGCGGCGCCCAGCGCGAACTCGAGGAACAGGTCCCAGCCGATCACCCAGGCGACCACCTCACCGGCGGTCGCGTAGGCGTAGGAGTAGGCGCTGCCCGCGGTCGGCGCCGAGGCGGCGAGCTCGGCGTAGCAGAGGGCGGCCAGCAGCGCGACCAGCCCGGCCAGGGCGAAGGAGAGCACCACGGCCGGCCCCGCGGTGTCCCGGGCCTCCACGCCGGTGAGCGTGAAGATGCCGGTGCCGATCACCACCCCGATGCCGAAGCCGACCAGGTGGCGGGCGCTCAGGTGGCGGCGCAACCGCCCGACGTCCGCCGCCGTCGCGTCCCCGTCGTCCCCCAGCGCTTCCACCGGCTTGGTCCGGAACAGGTGCACCGGGCCACGCTAGGTCCGGCCGGCGTCGCCCGCCTGTCGGCCGCCGGGCGCGGCCAGCCACCGGAGGACACGGTCGGCGGTGCCCGGCGCGTCCTCCAGGTGCGGCAGGTGCCCGATCCCCGGCAGCACCTCCAGCTGCCAGTCCGGCCGGGTGGCCGCCAGGGCCCGGGCGGCGGCGACCGGCGCCAACGGGTCGTCCTCGCCCTGGAGGTACAGGGTGGGCGCGAGGACCCGGGCGACCGTCGCGCGGAACCGCCGGGGGCGCATGAGCAACGCCATCGTGTCGGTGATCGACCGCCACTGCGCGGCCTGCGCGGCGGCGGCGTCCGGCCGGGCGGCCCGCTCCCGGGTCTCGGCCACCACGATCGGCACCACCTCGGCCGGCAGGCGGTCGACGTGGGGCGTGGCCTGGCGCACCTGCTGGGCGACCACCTCCTCCGGCGTCATGCGACGCAGGCGGGTGGCGACGGCCCGCTCGACCGGTGGCAACCGGAGGAACGCGCGCCGGGCGGCCAACAGCGGGTCCAGCGGCAGGCGGGTCGGTCGGGGGACCGGCGGGCCGATCAGCACGAGCCGGTCCACCGTCTCCGGCGCCTCGGCGGCGTGCAGCAACGCCAGGACGCCGCCCATCGACTGGGCCACGAGCACCACCGGCTCGCCGACCACCCGCTCGACGATCCGGCCGATGAGCCGCCGGTTGCCCGCCGCGGTGCCGGCCGCCGAGCGGCCGTGCCCGAGCAGGTCGACGGCGAGCACCCGGCGCTCGGCGGCCAGCAGCGGCCCGAGCAGCCCGAACCCCAGGGTGGAGGAGCCCAGGCCGTGGACGCACAGCAGCGGAGGGGCGCCGGCCGGGCCACCGAGGTCGAGGACGTGGACGCGGTCCCCGGCGAGTTCCACGCTGGTGGACCGGGCACCCGGCGGCCACGGGGCGAGCGGTGCCTCCACAGCGGCTCCCTCCGGCCCCGTCCCGAGGCTCGCGCCGAGCGTGCGAGGCGTGAGGAGGACAGGGTCCTTCTTCAGACCTCGTCGACGTCGAACGTGCGGGAGGGTGCCACGAACTCCTCCTGCGCGGCGACCACCAGGATCTCCCGCGCCCCGGCGTCCTCGGTGCGCTTGAGCAGCCCGTACACCGCTGCCGCGGCCCGGCCCAGCGCCAGTCCGGCGTCCCGGCTCTCGAGCCAGTGTGCGAGGAACAGGGCCGCGATGGCGTCACCGGCGCCGTTGACCGCGACGTCGAGCCGCGGGGTGCGCACGCGGAAGTGCCGGCCGCCCTCGGAGGCGAGCAGGTCGACGCAGTCCGGCGGGGTGTCGGCGGTGTCCAGCGACGTCGTCAGCACCACCCGCGGACCGAGCGCCTGGACGGCGGCCACCGCGTCGGTGACCTCGGCGAGCGTGCGGGTGGTCCGCTCCGACAGCGCGTGCAGCTCGTAGTGGTTCGGGGTGACGATGTCGGCCGCGGGGACGGCGACCTCGCGCATGAACTCCGGGATGCCGGGGCGGACGAACACCCCGCGGCCGACGTCGCCGATGACCGGGTCGCAGCAGTAGACCGCCGCCGGGTTGGCCGCGCGCACCCGCTGCACGGCCTGCACGACCGCGTGGCCGATGTCGGCCGAGCCCAGGTAGCCCGAGAGCACCGCGTCGCAGCCGCCGAGGACCCCGCGCTCGGCGATGCCCTGCACGACCTCCTCGATCGACGGGCCGTCGAACACCCGGCCGCGCCACTCGCCGTAGCCGGTGTGGTTGGAGAACTGGACGGTGTGGACCGGCCACACCTCGACGCCCAGGCGCTGCAGCGGGAACACGGCGGCGGCGTTGCCCACGTGCCCGTAGGCGACGTGCGACTGGATGGAGAGGACGGCGACCATGGTCAGAACCGTCGCACAACGGTCACGGGTCCCCACCAGCCAGTTCCGTCGCTGCCGGGGCCGGGCAGGATGGGCGGCATGGCACTGCCTCCCCTGAGCTCCTCCGGCGTCGTCGGCGTGGCCGGCCGGATCGACGAGCCGGTCGACGTCCGCACCGGTGACCTGCGCCTGGCCGGGCGGCCGCTGCCGGTGACCAGCCCGGCGCGCGTCTACGTCTGCGGCATCACCCCCTACGACGTGACGCACCTCGGGCACGCGGCGACGTTCGTGTGGGCCGACGTGCTCGGCGCGGTGCTGCGGATGGCCGGCGCCGACGTCGTCAGCAGCCGCAACGTCACCGACGTCGACGACGTGCTGACCCGCGCGGCCGACGCCCGCGGCCGGCACTACGACGAGTTCGCCCTGAGCCAGGAGTTCGCCTTCGAGCAGGACATGCGGGCCCTCGGCGTCCGGCCGCCGACGCACGTGCCGCGCGCCCGCCACCACATCCAGCACGTACAGCAGCTGGCCGCGGCGCTGCTGCGCGCCGACCGCGCCTACGTCCGGGAGGGCGCCGTCCACTTCCGCGCCGGGGACGTCGCCGCCCGTGCCGGGCTGGACGCCGCCCGCGCCCGCGAGCTCGCCGCCGAGTTCGGCGACACCCCCGACGACCCGCTGCGCGAGGACCCGCTGGACGTGCCGGTGTGGCGGCCCTCCGGGGACCGCGACCCCGCCTGGCCCAGCCCTTGGGGCTGGGGACGGCCCGGCTGGCACGCCGAGTGCGCGGCCATGGCGACGGCGACCCTCGGCCACGGCGTCGACGTCCTCGTGGGCGGGGCGGACCTCGCCTTCCCGCACCACGCGCACCAGACGGCCATGGCCGAGGCCGCCTCCGGCGTCGGGCCGTTCGCGCGGGCCCAGGTGCACGTGGGCGCGGTGTCGCAGGACGGCGCCAAGATGGCCAAGTCCACCGGCAACCTCACCCTGGTCGCCGATCTGCTGAAGGTGGCCACCGGGCCGGCGCTGCGCCTGCTGGTGCTCGACCGGCCCTGGGCGCAGCCGTGGGAGTACCGGCCGGAGCTGCTGGACGGTGCGCAGGCGCGGCTGGACGCGCTGTTCTCCGCCGCGGGCCGGCCGTCGTCGTCCGCCGCGGCCGCTCGCGCGGTCACCGACCGGCTGCTCGACGACCTCGACGTCCCGGGCGCCCTGGACGTCGCCGTCGCCGACGGCGGGGACGCCGCTCGGCTGCTGATCCGCGTGCTCGCCCTCGGCTGAGGACCGTCCGCGGCTCCGCGGCGGGCTGGATCGACCGGCGGCCCCGTGCCAGGCTGGACCGGCCCGTCGCCGAGCCGACCGGAGGCCGACCGTGGACCGACTGCGCCCTGCTGACCCGTTCGAGCCCGCGCCGCGCCGCGGCGAGGTGGTCGGGTTCGGGCCGCCCTACGAGCGCGACGGCGTCACCGTCATCACCGCGACCGCGACGCGCGCCCACACCGCCACCCGCCGCGACAGCCGATCCACCGGGCCGTCCGCTGAGCCGGCGTTCGACGCGGAGATGGCCGGTGTCCGGCCCTTGGGTGCGTTCGTCGTCCGGGACGGCCGGGTGCGCTGGCGGCCGGCCGTGGACGTCACGCGGCTGCTGACCACGGCCGAGCTCGTGGTGGGCGGTGTGCTCGCGGCGCGTCAGCTGGCGGCCCGGCCCAGCGCGGCGAAGGCGCGGGTGTCCATGGGGCCCGGTGGCTGGGTGAGCATGAAGGGCGGCGTGATGGCGGTGCGCCCCGCGGAGCGTGGCTGGCGTCGACGGCGTCCGGTGCCGCCGCTCGCCCGCCGTCCGTGGTGGGCACGGCTGCTCGCTGCGGTCACCCTGGAGTCGCTGGTCAACCGGTAGGCGCCGGCGGGTTCGACGCCGCCGGCGGGTCGATCATGGGAGCGGCTGGTCACGCGGGGACCTTCGACTCTGCGTACGGAGGCGGATCGGCGTCCTAGCCTGACGCGAGCGGCCCGACGGGGGCCGGGGCGGAACGGACGGTGCGCGGGTGGACGACGGGCGGCAGGAGCACGCGATCCGGGTCTTCCTCCTCGACGACCACGAGGTGGTCCGGCGCGGGGTGGCCGACGTCCTGGAGAGCGACCCCGGCATCACCGTCGTCGGGGAGGCGAAGAACGTCGCCGAGGCGCTGGCCCGCGTCCCCGCGCTACGGCCGGATGTCGCCGTCCTCGACGTCCGGCTCCCCGACGGGGACGGTGTCTCGGTCTGCCGGGAGCTGCGGTCGAGGATGCCCGAGCTCAAGGTGGTCATGCTGACCAGCTACAGCGACGACGAGGCGCTGTTCGAGGCGATCATGGCCGGGGCCTCCGGCTACCTGCTCAAGCAGATCCTGGGGCAGGACCTGGTGTCCGGCATCCGGGCCGTGGCCGCCGGTGGCTCGCTGCTGGACCCCGTCGCCACCACGGCGGTGCTGGAGCGGCTGCGCCGGGTGGCCGACCCGGGCGGTCCGCTGGCCAAGCTCAGCGACCAGGAGCGCACCGTCCTCGAGCTGATCGGGGAGGGGCTGACCAACCGGCAGATCGGCGAGCGCATGTTCCTGGCCGAGAAGACGGTGAAGAACTACGTGTCGCACCTGCTGGCCAAGCTGGGGCTGGAGCGCCGCACGCAGGCCGCCGTCCTCGCGACCGAGCTGCGCGGGACGGGGAGCGCGTCCCGCCCCGCCTGACCGGCCGGTCAGCGCAGCGGGGCCCACCAGCGCAGCCGGGTGCCGCCCTCGGGCAGCGGCTCGACGGTGAGCCCGCCGGCGCGGCGCCGCGCACGGTCCTCCAGGTTGCGCAGCCCGCTGCGGGCGGCCCGGGGGTCGATGCCGCGGCCGTCGTCGACGACCTCCAGCACGACCTCGTCGGCCACGTCGAGGGTGACGGTGACGTGGTCGGCGCCGGAGTGCCGCGCCGCGTTGCTCACCGCCTCCCGGGTGACCGCCTCCAGGTCGGCGGCGAGCTCGCCGGTCACCAGGCTGTCCACGACGCCGGACATGCGCACGGTGGGGTGCAGTCGCCGGCCCGCGGTCTCGGTGACGATGTCGAGGACCCGCCGGCGCAGGCTCGCCGGCCGGTCGCCGTCGCTGGTGGTGTGCAGGTCGAAGATCGTCGTCCGGATGTCCCGGACGGTCTCGTCCAGCTGGTGCACCACCTGCCGCAGCCGCCGCTGGGTCTCGGGGTCGGGCACCCGGGGGAGGGCCGACTGCAGGCTCAGGCCGGCGGCGAACACACGCTGGATGACGTGGTCGTGCAGGTCCTGCGCGATGCGGTCGCGGTCGGCGTAGACGTCGAGCTGGCGGGCCAGCCGCTGGCGGGCGGCCATGTCGAGGGCGACGGCGGTCTGGTCGGCGAAGGTGTGCATGAGCGGCTCGAGGGCGGCCGGGAACCGGGCCCGGCCGGCCCGCCGGGCGGCGATCAGGACGGCGCCCTCGGCCGTGCTCCCGTGCAGCCGGACGCCGGTGCACGGGCCCCAGGCGACGTGGGGGTGCGGCCCCTCCCACGCCAGCCCGCTGCTGTCGAGGCTGACGACGGCGTCGGTGCGGGCCGCCGCGTCGAGCACCGGGTTGGAGCCGGGAGCCAGCCGGGCGCCGATGGCCGGCTCCAGCTGCGCGCCGCACTGCGCGCGGACCACGTAGCAGCCGTCCCCGGCGTCGGGACCCACGAGCAGCCAGGCGGCGTCGGCCGCGGTCAGCTCGGCCACCCGCTCGGTGACCAGCGCGAGCGCGTCCTCGGCCGAGCCGGTGCTGAGCAGGCAGGCGCGGACGTCGGAGACCGCGGTCGTCCACTGCCGGCGAGTCTCGCCCTCCTCGTACAGCCGGGCGTTGTCGATGGCGATGCCGGCCGCGGCGGCGAGGGCGGTCAGCATCGCCTCGTCCTCGGCGGTGAACTCACCGTGGCGCTTCTCGGTCAGGTAGAGGTTGCCGAAGACCTCGCCGCGGACCAGCACGGGCACCCCGAGGAAGGAGTGCATCTCGGGGTGGTGCGGCGGGAAGCCGACCGACGCCGCGTGCCGGCTCAGGTCGGGGATGCGGAGGGGATGGGGTTCGGTGATGAGCTGCCCGAGCACGCCCTTGCCTTCGGGGAGGGAGCCCATCCGGGCCGCCTGGTCGTCGTCGATGCCCACGTGCACGAACGCGGCGAGGCCCCCGCCCGACGCCAGCACCCCGAGGGCTCCGTAGCGGGCGTCGACCAGGTCGACGGCGGCCTGGACGATGCGCCGCAGGGTGGACTCGAGGTCCAGGTCGGTGGAGACGCTGAGGAAGGCGTCGAGCAGGTGCTGGACCCGCTCCTGGCTCCGAGCCACCGCCGCGAGCCGCTCCTGCACCTCGTCGAGCAGCTCGGTCAGCAGCATGCCGGCCAGCGGTGAGGGCCGGACCGCCGGCACGGCGTCCGTCCCTGGCTCTGATGGCATGGTCAGCCCATCTCGTCGGGAGATCCGAGACTGCCACGACCGGTAGGACAGGGGAAGGCGCTGCACCGCCGCTCAGCGGGAGCGGTCGGCGAGGCGGGGCGGACCGTCGCCGACCGGCTCTGCGACGGGCACGTCCCGCCGGGGCCCGGCACGCCACCCGGCCAGCAGGCCGATGACGACGCTGATGTAGCAGCGGTCCGGCCAGGCCACCGGGGCCGGCCAGGGCAGCGCGTCCAGCACCGCGACCTCCCCGGGGTCGGTGACCGACCGGGAGGGCCCGACGACCGTCACCGTCCACCCGGTGCAGGTCTCCGGGTCCAGCGAGTCGACCTGGAAGGCGACGACCGCCCCGCTGGTGCCGGGCACCAGGGAGCTGCCCGACCACGACGGGATCACCACCCGGTCTCCGTGCACGCGGAAGGGCACCGGCGCGATCGCCGGGAGGGCGTTGCGGGTGTAGCCCAGCCGGCCGATGCGGGCGCTGCGCAGCAGGGACCGGCAGGCGGGGTCGTCGAGGTCCTCGACCACGTGGTCAGGGGCGGGGAGCGACACAGGGGCCTCCTGACGCGCGCGGCGCGGACGGGCGGAGGAGGGCCCCGCCGGTCGTTCGAGGGGCCTGGTCCGACTCTGCGTGGGCGCGGCCGCCGGGCAGAGGGTCCTACGTCCCGAGCCGGGCCGCCGGTCGTCCCGCGCCCGGTTCCCGGGCCGGATCGGGGGTCAGCCGGGGCGCCCGGTCAGGTCCGCCGCGACCTCCTCCGCCCACCGGCGCACCAGGTCCCAGTCGCGCGAGTCGCCGACGGGGGCGCGCATGGCCGTGGCCATCGCCCGCTCGCCGAAGCTGAGCAGCGACAGGTCCAGCCGCCCGGGGAACACCTGGTGGCCGCGGGCACCCAGCAGGGCGCTGGTCGGGGCGACGTCGTGCGCCTCGTCCGGCGGGAACGGGGGAGACCCGATGGGGCCGCTGGAGAACAGCCACACCGGGCGCTCGCGCAGCGCAGCGGTGTGCGCCGCCGCGTACTCCCGCGCCGGTTCCAGCCAGCGTCCGGCGTAGACGGCGCTGCCCAGGAGGACGGCGTCGAACGGCGCGGGGTCGGGCCGGGACTCCACCGGCGCGAGGACGGCGGTCACCCCGGCCGCCTTGCCGGCCGGCGTCTCGGGGAGGTCGCGGGCCAGCGCGGCGGCGATCTCCTGGGTGGCTCCGTGCCGGCTGGCCACCACGACGAGCACCCGGGACCCGGCGGCGGTCACCGGGCGCCGCCGGTCAGGGGGACGACGGCGACCGGGCAGCCCGCCCGGTGCAGGACGGCGTGGGTCGTGGACCCCAGCCGGGCCAGCCGCCGGCGCCGGTGGCCGACGACGACCAGGTGCGCGGTCAGGCCGGCAGCGACCACGGCGGCCGCGGTGCGCTCGCGGACGACGACCTCCCGGACCTCGACGTCCGGATGCCGGTCCCGCCACCCGGCCAGCGCCTCGGCGAGCAGCCGCTGCTCGTCGGCGGCGACCCCCACCCAGTCCACCAGCGGGCCGAGTGACTGCAGCGACGGTTCGAGGGCGACGTCCCGCCAGGCGTGCACGGCCACGAGGTCGGTGCCGCGGGCGGCGGCCTCGGCGAAGGCGAAGGCCAGCACCGCCTCGTCGCCGGGGCGGCCCTCCACCCCGGCCACGACCGACCGGCGCCCGGTGACCAGCGCGGCGGTGTCGTCGGGCAGCACCACCACCGGGCAGGGGGCGTCCAGCGCCAGGGCGGTGGCGGTGGACCCGAGGAGCAGACCGGCCACGCCGCCCGCGCCGCGGGCGCCGACCACGACCAGCTGCGCCCCGGTGCCGGCCGCCCGCAGCGCATCGACCGGGTCGCGCTCGTCCACCTGCCAGCGCACCCGGCCGGCGCCGAGTGCCGCCTCGGCCCCCTCGGCCGCGGCGCGCAGCACCGTCTCGGCGTTGGTCTGCAGCACGCCGGGCACGTCGACGTCGCTGAGCGGCGGGACGGGGAAGTCCGTCGTCGGCCAGGACAGGGCGCTCACGAGCAGCAGCGGGGCCTCGCGCAGCCGCGCCTCCTCGACCGCGAACGCCACGGCTCGGGCGGCGCCCGCCGAGCCGTCGACGCCGGCGACGACCGGGGGCACCCCGGCGGCGGTCACGCCACGCTCCCCTCGGAGCCGGCCGCGGGGACCACCCGCACGCCGATGATGCCGCTGACCGTCCGGGCCAGCGCCCGCAGCGCGCCCGCCTCCGTCTCCGCCGACCCCCCGGGGGTGCCACCGGTGCGCCGCACGGTCGCGATGCCCTCGCTCACGGACACGTCCCAGCAGTCGAGGTCCCCGGTGTAGCCCTCGACCAGCCGCAGCAGGTCGGCGCGCAGCTCGTCGTCGGACCGGATGAGGGTGCGCAGGAGGTCGCGCCGGCTGACGATGCCGACCAGCCGGCCCCGGTCCACCACCGGCACGCTGCGCAGCCGGGCGTCGACGAACAGGCGGGCCACGTCGGCGACGTCCGCGGTGGGGTCGACGGTGCGCACGTGTTCGGTCATCACGCCGCGGACGAGGGCCGGCGGGGGAGGGACGTCGCTGTCCTCCTCGCGGCGCAGGTGCAGGCGCGGGTCCGGGGGCAGCCGGTCGCGGAGGACGTCGGCCTCGGCGACGATGCCGAGCAGCCGGTCCCCGTCGTCGACCACCGGCAGTGCGGCGAACCCGCGATCGGCGAGCACCTCGGCCGCGTACTTCGCCGAGGTGTCCGGGCCGACGGTGACGACCTCGCGGGTCATGACGTCTCGAGCCTGCACGCGCCCTCCTCGATGTGGGTGTCCCCGCCCGACGCTAGGGCGGGACGTCGGCGCCGCCAAGAGCCCCCGGGCGGCCGGACGGCGCGACGAACGTCCTGACCGGGCGGGACGCTCGGCCCGCTGACACCGGCGGGCGCGTCGGCCAGGGTGGACGCTGACCTGTCCCAGCCGTCGGGAGGAGCCGCGTGGACCTGAGATCCGCGGTGCTCGGCCGCGGCATGGCCCGCCGGCTCGCCGACCGGCTGACGCGTCTGGACCTGCCCACCGGTGGCGACCCGCGTCCGGTCACCGACGACGACCTGGCTGGCCTGCCCGCGCCGGCGCAGCGCTGGCTGCGGTGGTCCGGCGTCGTCGGCCGGCCGCGGGACTGGTCGTTCCGGATGCGCACGACGGGCCGGTTCCGGCTGCGTCCCGGCCAGGCGTGGATGCCGTTCGAGGCCTGGCAGTACGACTCCGGCCCCGCCGTGGCCCGCGTCTACACCATGCGGGTGGACCTCTTCGGCGTGCTGCCGATGCACGGCGTGGACAGCTACGCCGACGGCGTCGGCCGGATGCGGGGGACGCTGCTCGGCGTGGTGCCGGTCGCCGACGGCTCCGGGCCGGAGTTCGACGTCAGCGAACTGGCGACGTGGGTGGCCGAGGCGGCGATGACGGCACCGTCGATGCTGCTGGTGCCCGCCACCACCTGGTCCGCGGTGGACGACGGCTGCTTCGACCTCGCGTTCGACTCCGGCGGGAGGACGGTGACCGCGCGGCTCACGGTGGCCGCCGACGGTCGGTTGACCGGGCTCAGCACCGAGGACCGGTACGCGGCGCTCCCCGGCGGGCTGGTGCGGGCGCGGTGGTCCACCCCGGTGGAGGGCTGGCTCACCGTCGGCGGTCGGGCGCTGCCGGCGGGCGGGACCGCCGTCTGGCACCTGCCCGAGGGCGACCACGTCTACGGGCGGGTCCGGGTGGACCCGGCCTCCCTGTCGTGGAACGTGCCACCGACCGGGGGCTGAGGAGAGCGGGGACGCGGGTGTACGGAACCGGACCGGGTCCGGGGGACCGCCGGGTGGTCGTGGGGGTGGACGGCTCGCCGGGTACACGCGCGCTGCCCGCTCCGGGTCCGGGGGTCCGAGGACCCCGCGCCGGCCTGAGCAGGGCGGTCCGGTCCGGCACGCCGGGCGGTCCGCAGGGTCACCGCCGGGCCTCCTGCGGCGCGCTGTCCGGGACCCGGCCGACGCCCCGGCGCCAGAGCAGCCAGGTGACCGCACCCACCGGGACGGGTAGGAACCAGGTGAGGAACCGGAACAGCAGCACCGCGCCGGCGGCGGCCGGGGCGGTCACCCCGGCGGCGGTGAGCCCGGCCACGTAGCTCAGCTCGGCCACCCCGAGCGCGCCCGGCGTGATCGGCACGATCGTGACCAGCCGGGTCACCGAGAACACCGCCAGGACCACGAGCCACGGGACGTCGGCGGCGGTGCCCCCGACGGTGCGCAGGCAGGTGAGGAGCAGGAGGAAGAGCGTGGCGTGGCTGGCGACGGCGGCAGCCGTGAGCTGCGGCCACCGCGCGCGCACGAGGTCGCGGGAGTCGGCGCGGAAGCGCTCGGTCCGCCCGACCCAGCCCGACGGCGGGCGGCGCCGGACCAGCCGCGCCACCCGGCCGGCCAGCCGTTCGGCCGCGGCCGCCAGCGTCGCCGCGGCCCGGTCGTGGGTCACCAGCACGACCAACGCGGCGGCCCCGGCGAGGAGCAGGGCGCTGCCGAGCAGCGCGGTCAGCCCCAGCCTCACGTCGACGTCTCCCACCAGCCCCAGCCCGGCCAGCGCGAGGGCGGGCATCGCCAGCTTGACCAGGTTGTTCCACACGCCGGTCAGGGCCACGGCCCGCGTGATGTCGGCGGCCGGGAATCCGAACGAGTGGTACATCGCGACGTTGGTGCCGACGCCGAAGGCGAAGCCGACCGGCACGGTGTTGGAGACGGCGGTGGAGGCCTGGTCGCTCATCACCGCCCGGCCGAGGCCGAGCCCGGGCAGGGCCGCCATCCACAGCGGGGCGTAGGAGAACAGGTTGACCAGCGCGACCGCGGCGACGAGCGCGATCTCCGCCCCGTCGACCCGGCGGACGAGGTCCCAGGCCGCGGCGTAGTCGCTGATCTGCGGCAGCGCACCGGCGAAGATCGCCACGATCACCACGACGGTCAGCGTCGTGCGCGCCGCCCGGCCGGTGAGCGCCCGCCGCAGCGCGCTGCGCCGGCGGCGGTCCCGGGGCGTCCCGCTCACGCGCCGAAGCGGTGCTCGAGGCGCGCGGTCAGCAACCAGCCCAGCAGCGCCGGCAGCCACCAGGTCAGCACCCGGAACACGAGAGCGGCGGCGCAGGCGCTGGCCAGCGGCGCCCCGAGCGCCGTCAGCGCCAGCAGCAGGCTGACCTCCGCGGCGCCGGGCGCCCCGGTTGCCGGCAGCACCGACCACAGCAGGTGCAGAGCGGCGTAGACGGTGGCGGTGGCCAGCAGCCGCACCGAGCCCCCCGCCGCGTGCATCGCGGCGGCCAGCGCCCCCGCCTCCAGCACCACCCCGGCGGTGGACCAGCAGAACTGGGCCCCCCACCGCCAGGGGTCACCCGCCGGCACCCGGGCGAGCGTGCTCAGCAGCGACGGCGGCCGCCGCGACCCCGGGGCGGTGTCGTGCCGGCCGGCCAACCACTGGCCGGTGAGCACCAGCGCCCACGCGCCGAGACCGAGTGCGACGGCCGGCACGAGGGCCTCGGGGGCGTCCCAGTCGCCCAGCCGGCCCTCCACCGCCGCCATCACGAGCATGCCGCCGGCGACGACGACCGCGGCGACGACCGCGCCGACGCGGTAGCGGCCGATCGACCGGCGGGCGTCTTCGGGCAGCACGCCGGCCCGCTCGAGGAACCGGGCCGCCGACCGGCGCCAGCCCTCGCCGCCGTGCAGCAGCGAGGCGGACTCCGCGACCAGCGAGGCGGCGTAGGTACGGCCGAGCGCCAGCCGCCGTTCGACGGTCATCAGCGCCGCCGCCGCGTTCGCCGCCCGGGCGAGCACGGCCAGCGCGACCGCCGCGCCCAGCCAGCGCCAGCCGCCGTCCTCCACGACGTCGAAGAACTCCGTCGCCCCGGCCAGCAGCGGCACGCCCACGAGGACCAGCCCCGCGCCGGCCGCCACGGCGAGGCGGGCCGCGAGCCCGGGTGGGCCGAACTCGGGCCGGTCGGGGTCGGGCAGGCCCAGGCGACCGCGGATCACGCGGCGCAGCGCCTCCAGCCGGGCGCGGTCGGCCCGCAGCGCGCTCCGGGTCACCGAGGTCAGGCTCATCGGCGTCAGCTGGGGCAGCGCCGCGGCCACGACGTCCGGCCCGAGCGCGGTGATCGCGCCGTCGACCACCGGGCCGGGGTCGGTGCGCAGGGCCAGGGAGGCCAGCAGCTCGGCGACGTCCGCGTCCATCGCGTCGTCCGAGGCGCCGGTGAGGGCGTTGCCGAAGTCGACCACCCACGGCCGGCCGTCGGGGTCGACCAGGAGGCTGGCGGCCACGAGGTCGTGGTGGGCCACCCGGGCTCCGCGCAGCAGCGCGACCTGCCGCCACACCTCGGTCAGCAGCTCCGGCGTCAGCTCCTCCACCGGCAGCTCGTCGAGCCCGCGGCCGACGACGTACTCCTGCACGACGATCGCGCCGCGGTCCTTGCCGCGGGCGAGCAGGACCCGGGGCACGTGCACCCCGCGCTCCCGGGCGATCATCGCCGTGACGGCCTCGTGCTCGGCCTGCTGACCGAGGGGGGCGACGGCGTCGGCGTCCTTCACGTCCCGGACGGCCAGCAGCCGCCACAGCCGGTACAGCCAGTCCCGTTCCCGGCGGTCGGGTTCCAGCCACTTCACGTACAGCCGGCGGCCCTGCTCGTCGACGGCCTCGAACGGGATCGAGCTCCGCGCCTGGACGGCGGCCGGCCGCACGTCGCGCGCCGGCAGGCCGTAGTGCGCCAGCCACCGCGCCACGCGGTCGGGCGGCACCTCCAGCCGCGGGACGCCGAAGGCCCAGTGCACCAGCGAGCCGATCGCCCAGCCGACGCCGAGCCCGCCGGCGATGTCCAGGGGCAGGTGGGCGCCGACGTAGACGCGGGCCAGGGCGACGGCCCAGGCCAGCGCCCAGGCCGTGCGCCGGGCCCGCCGCGACAGGTACGGCACGACGGCGGTGGCCAGCGCGGCGGCCACCGCCGAGTGGCCGGAGACGAAGCCGAGGCCCTCGACCGGCCCCTCGGGGAAGTGCGCGTCCAGGGGGAAACCGCCCGGCCGCTCCCGCTGCACCACGCTCTTCACCAGGTCGGCGGCGAGGTAGGCCAGCACCCCGGAGACCAGCATGTCCCGCGCCATCCGCACCCGGCCGGTCAGCGCCGCGACGGCGGCGACCACCGGGACCGCCGCGACGTTGCCCAGCTGCATGACCGCCCAGACGACCGGGAAGGCCTCCGGGGGCAGGTCGTTCACGATCTGGAAGAGGTTCTGCTCGAACACCGGCAGCCGGCCGCGCTGGGCGACGAGGAGGCCCAGGCCCAGCACGGCGAGACCGAGGACGACGCGCACCAGGTCGACGGGATGGCGCTGCACCGGCCGCCGGCCGGTGCGCGGCGGCTCGACCGCCGCCTCACCGGCAGGCAGGACGCGGGAGGTCATGGCCCGGTGCTCACCCCGCGCCGGCCGGGGACCGCCGCCGGCCCCCGCGCAGGTAGGCAGCGCCAGCGACACCTGGACGACGCCCACCAACCCGATCGCGGCGCGCTGCCGCGGGCCCAAGGTCCTCCCACCGGCGTCGTGCCATGCCGATCCCTCCCTCGACCGCGGTGTCCTCGACCGCCGCCTGCCAGGATGCCCGGCCGCTCCCGGACGCGGGAGGGGTGCCGGCGGGGCGCCGGGCAGGGACCTCCGACACCGTCGGGACGACGACGGAGGGCGGTGTCCGGTCAGCGGGTGTCGGTCGACGCTGGGGCCGCCCGCCGACGGCCCACGCGTCCCGCCCGGCCCGAGCGGGGGAGCGGAGGTCCCTGCCGTGACCGAGGAGCACGCCCCCTACCCCGTGCGGGTCGAGGCGGCGATGGACCGGCCGCTGTCGCGCTGGCTGTGGCTGGTCAAGTGGTTCCTGCTCATCCCGCACGTCGTCGTCCTGGCGTTCCTGTGGGTCGCCTTCGTCGTGCTGACCGTCGTGGCGTGGTTCGCGATCCTGGTCACCGGCCGTTACCCGCGGCCGCTGTTCGCCTTCACCGTGGGCGTGCTGCGGTGGTCGTGGCGGGTCCACTACTACGGCTACGGGGCGCTCGGCACCGACCGCTACCCGCCGTTCACCCTCGCCGACGTGCCCGACTACCCCGCGCGGCTGGACGTGCCATACCCGGAGCGGCTCTCCCGCGGCCTGGTGCTGGTCAAGTCCTGGCTGCTGGCGCTGCCGCACCTGCTGCTCCTGTCGCTGTTCGTCGGGGGCGGCATCTGGCTGGCCGGGGGCGACGGCCCGGAGGACTCCGGCTGGGCCGCCGGCGGCCTCATCGGCCTGCTGGTCCTGGTCGCCGGGATCGTGCTGCTGTTCACCGGCCGCTACCCGCAGCCGGTCTACGACTTCGTGCTCGGGTTGGACCGCTGGGTGCTGCGCGTCGCCGCCTACGTGGCCCTCATGACCGACCGCTACCCGCCGTTCCGGCTGGACATGGGCGGTGCCGACCCGGGCACCCGTCCCGTCGGCCCCGGCGGGCCCCGGCCGCAGGGCCCGACCGCGGCACCGGTGCCGCCGGCGGGCTGGAGTGCCGGTCGGGTGGTCGCCGTCGTGGTCGGCGCGCTGCTGCTGTTCACCTCCACGGGCCTGCTCGTGGGCGGCGCGAGCCTGGCGTGGGCCGACACCACCCAGCGCGAGGACGGCTACCTGTCGACGCCGACCGGTCTGCTCAGCACCTCGCGGTACGCGTTGGTCACCGGCTCGATCACCCTGGACGTCGCCGGGGACGAGTGGCTCGTCGACGACGTGCTCGGCGACGCCCGCCTGCAGGTCACCCCGGCCGACCCGGACGTGGCGGTCTTCCTCGGGGTGGCCCGCGCGGCCGACGCCGGCCGGTACCTGGCCGGCGTGGGACACCGGCAGGTCCAGGAGACCAGCCCGGACGGGCGCCTGACCGGGGGCCGGGACGTCCCGGGCAGCGCGCCGACGGGCGCGCCCGGCGACCTGGACATCTGGGTCGCGCAGGCGGAGGGCGCGGGCACGCAGACGGTCGACTGGACGCCGGCCGACGGCGACTGGACCGTGGTGGTCATGCGGGCCGACGGCAGCGCCGGCGTGGACGTCGGCGCGCGGGCCGGTGTCACCGCGCCGGCTCTGCCGTGGCTGTGGGGTGCCCTGCTCCTCACCGGCGCCGTCCTCCTCGTGGCCGGAGCGCTGCTCGTGGGCCTGGCGGTACACCGCGCCGTGGCGTCGCCCGGTCCGGCCGGCGGCGTGCCCGCCCCGCCGATCCCGCCGCCCGGGCCCCCGGTGGTCCCGCCGGCACCGCGCAGCGCCCCGTCCACCGACCAGCCGGTCGGCCGGCTCCCGGAGGAGCCGCGCTGAGCCGGGCCGCCCGGCTCAGCCGGCCAGCGCCGCGGCCTCCCGCAGCCAGCCGGTGACCTCGTCGTCCACCTCGGCGGCGTCCCGCAGTTCGAGGTGGTGCACCCAGTGCCGGCGCGAGGGGTGCGCCACCTCCTTCCACCGCGGGGACGGCTCCTCCCGGTCCAGCGCGATGGACAGGACGACGTCGGCGGCGGGGTGCGCGAGGTAGCGGCCGGGCAGCCAGAGCCATGCGAACCCGCGCCGGCGGCGGAAACCGATCTGGCTGACGGTCACCCGGACGTCGGCACCGCCGACCGCTGCGAGGACCGCGCGCACCCGCTCGTACACCGCCCGGCCCAGCGGGCTGTCGGTCAGGAACTCCTCGGGCTTCATCTCGCTCCTCCCTCCGTCGGGCGCCGATCCCGCGGCGCCGCGCGGGAAGGACTGTCGCGCGGGCGCCGGAGGAGGCACGGTGTGCGCCGTCGTCCCCAGGCGCGCGGGACGACGGCTCGAGCAGATCGAGGTCTTCCCATGGTGCTGCACGACCGGAGGCCCGCGACGCCGCGCGACCCCGGGGCGGCGTTCGCCGAACTGTCCCGCATGCGCATCCCGGCCCAGCCGCTCACCGACAGCCTCGCCCGCATCGCGGAGCTCGCGACGGCGGTGCTGCCCGGCCCCGCCGAGGCGGCGGTGGCCGTGCTCCGGGCCCCGGGCGAGGTCGCGCGGGGGGTCACCGCCCCGCTGGCGGCCGACCTGGACCGGCGGTTGCAGGCCACCGGTCCGGTTCCCCTGCCGCCGGCGGACGGCGAGCCGGTGCTGATCCCGGACACCGGACACGAGGCGGTACTCGCGGAGTTCGCCTCCTGCGCCCGGCGACACGGGGTCAGCAGCGTGCTGTCGATCGGTCTGGCCCTCGACGGGCGGCCGGTCGGCTCCCTCAGCGTCTTCCGCACCGGCGGCGGCCCGTTCGACGCCGTGGCGGTGGAGCTGGCGCGGGCCTTCGCCGCGGTCGCCGCCGGCACGGTGGCCCGCGCCGGCGAGCACGCCGCCGCGGCGGAGACCGCCCGGACGTTGCGCCTGGCGATGGAGTCGCGGGCGGTCATCGAGCAGGCGAAGGGCGTGCTCATGGCCCGGCACCACTGCTCCGCGGAGGACGCGTTCCGGCGGCTGGCCACCGAGTCGCAGCGGACCAACCGCAAGCTCCGCGACCTCGCCGTCGACCTCGTGGGCGCCGTTCAGCAGCGACCGCGCCGCTCCCGAGGCGCCGCCGTCCCCGGCCGCGGGCCGGGATGACACCCGCCCCGGCGTCCCTGGGTTTGTGCAGGTGGCGCCCCGCCCACCAGGCTGGGGAGACCCCGACCGCCCGGAGGGCAGCATGGACACCGCAGGCACGGACACCACCCTGGACATCACGGCGACACCGGAGTGGGCCGCCCTCGCCGACCACCACCGCACGCTGGCCGGCCGGCACCTGCGCGATCTGTTCGCCGAGGACCCCGACCGCGGCCGGCGGCTGACCGCCGACGCCGGGGACCTGCACCTGGACTGGTCCAAGCACCGGGTCACCGACGAGACGGTGCGGCTGCTGGTCGCGCTCGCCGAGCGGGCCGGGCTGCGCGAGCGGATCGACGCGATGTTCCGCGGGGAGCACGTCAACCCCACCGAGGACCGCGCCGTCCTGCACGTCGCGCTGCGTGCGCCGGCCGGCGCCGCGCTCACCGTGGACGGGCAGGACGTGACCGGCGACGTGCACGGGGTGCTGGCGCGGATGCGGTCCTTCGCGGGCCGGGTGCGGTCGGGGGAGTGGCGCGGGCACACCGGGCAGCCGATCCGGGCGGTGGTCAACATCGGCATCGGCGGCTCCGACCTCGGTCCGGCGATGGCGTACACGGCGCTGCGCGACTCCACCGACCGGGGGGTCACCGCACGGTTCGTCTCCAACGTCGACCCGACCGACTTCGCCGAGGCCACCCTCGGCCTGGATCCGGCGCAGACGCTGTTCGTCGTCTCGTCCAAGACGTTCACGACGCTGGAGACGCTGACCAACGCGCGGGTCGCCCGGCAGTGGCTGCTCGACGGCCTGGGCGGGGAGGAGTCCGCGGTCGCCAAGCACTTCGTCGCCGTCTCCACGAACACCGACGCGGTGCGGGAGTTCGGCATCGACCCGGAGAACATGTTCGAGTTCTGGGACTGGGTCGGCGGCCGGTACTCCTTCACCTCGGCGATCGGCCTGTCCCTCATGGTCGCGATCGGGCCGGACGCCTACGACGAGATGCTGGCCGGCTTCCACACGATCGACGAGCACTTCCGGACGGCGCCGTTCGCCGCCAACCTGCCGGTGCTCCAGGGGCTGCTCAACGTCTGGTACACGGACTTCTTCGGCGCCCAGACCCACGCCGTCCTGCCCTACAGCCAGTACCTGTCGCGGCTGCCGGCGTACCTGCAGCAGCTGACGATGGAGAGCAACGGCAAGTCCGTCCGCTGGGACGGGCAGCCGGCGACGACGGCGACCGGCGAGGTCTACTGGGGTGAGCCGGGCACCAACGGCCAGCACGCCTTCCACCAGCTGCTGCACCAGGGGACGACGCTGGTGCCGGCGGACTTCATCGGCTTCGGCGAGCCCAACCACGACATCGGCGAGATGCACGACCTGCTGATGGCCAACATGTTCGCCCAGTCGGCGGTGCTCGCCTTCGGGCGGACGGCGGAGGAGGTCGCCGCCGACGGGACGCCGGCGGAGCTGGTGCCGCACAAGGTGATGCCCGGCAACCGGCCGTCGACGACGATCCTGGCGCCGAAGCTTACGCCGTCCACCCTGGGTCAGCTGGTCGCCCTGTACGAGCACACGGTCATGACCCAGGGCGTCATCTGGCAGATCGACTCGTTCGACCAGTGGGGTGTGGAGCTGGGCAAGGTGATGGCCCGCGAGCTGGAGCCCGCGCTGACGTCGGCCGAGGCGCCGCGGGTCGACCAGGACCCGTCGACGACCGCGCTGGTGGAACATTACCGGAGGCTGCGCGGCCGGGCGGTGTGACCGGGAGGGGCAGAAATGGCCATTTCTGCCCCTCCCACGGTCAGCCGAGTTCGGCGGCCACCATCGGCACCAGGGTGAGGTGTGGCTTGTTCTGGGCGAGCACCCGCAGCGACCACTTGTCGCTGAACAGCGCCAGCAGCTCACCGTCGGGGCGCTGCAGCACCTCGGCGCCGCTGGCGGCGGACAGCTCGCCGGCCGACGCCGCGTCGGTGACCCGGGCCAGGCGGTAGGGCAGCGGCTCCAGGGCGATCCGGGCGCCGAACTCGTGTTCCATCCGGTGCGCGGCCACCTCGAACTGCATGGGCCCGACGACGGCGAAGACGGGGGCGCCGTCGCCGCGGCGCTCGGAGGTCAGCACCTGGACGACGCCCTCGCCGGCCAGCGTCTCGACGCCCTTGCGGAACTGCTTGTACCGGCTGGTGTCGGCGACGCGGGCGACCGCGAAGTGCTCGGGCGCGAAGGTCGTCACCGGCGGGTACGTGACCGGGCGGTCGGCGTACAGGGTGTCGCCGACGCCGAGCGCCGCGGCGTTGACCAGGCCGACGACGTCCCCGGGGTAGGCGGTCTCGATGGTCTCCCGGTCACGGCCGAAGACCTGCTGGGCGTACTTGGTGGCGAACGGCCGGCCGGTGCGGGCGTTGGTGACGACCATGCCGCGCTCGAAGACGCCCGAGCAGACCCGGATGTAGGCCAGCCGGTCGCGGTGCCCGGTGTCCATCCCGGCCTGCACCTTGAACACGAACGCGCTGAACGGGGCGTCCACCGGGTGCGGCTCGCCCGCCTCGTCGGGCCGGGCGGTGGGCGCGGGGGCGAGGTCGACCAGGGTGTCCAGCAGCTGGCCGACGCCGAAGTTGGAGACGGCCGAGGCGAACAGCACGGGGGTGGTGACGCCCGAGAGGAACAGCTCCTGGTCGTGCTCGCCGGCCGTGGCGGCGAGCAGGTCGGCCTCCTCGTGGGCGACGGACCACGCCTCGCCCTCGCGGGCGGCGGCCGCGGCGGGGGACAGCACCTCCTCGGGGGCGACGGTGGCGCCACCGGCGGTGCGGGTGAAGCGCCGGTAGCTCCCGTCGCGCCGGTCGAGCACCCCCCGGAAGTCCCCGGCGAGGCCGACCGGCCAGGTCAGCGGCGTCGGCGTGAGCCCGGTGCGCTCGGCGACCTCGTCCATGAGCTCGAGGGCGGCCTTGCCGGGGCGGTCCCACTTGTTGACCACGGTGACCACCGGGATGCCCCGGTGCCTGCAGACGGCGAACAGCTTCATCGTCTGGGCCTCGAGACCCTTGGCGCCGTCGATGAGCATGACGGCGGCGTCGACCGCGGTCAGCACCCGGTAGGTGTCCTCGGAGAAGTCCGCGTGGCCGGGGGTGTCCAGCAGGTTCACCACGCAGTCGCGGTAGGCGAACTGCAGGGCCGCGGAGGTGATGGAGATGCCGCGGTCCCGCTCCATGTCCATCCAGTCCGACACGGTGCCGCGGCGCCCGGCCTTGCCGTGCACCGCGCCGGCCTGACCGATCACCCGGGCGTGCAGGGCCAGGGCCTCGGTGAGCGTCGACTTCCCGGCGTCGGGGTGACTGATCACCGCGAACGTCCGTCGTCGGGCGGTTTCACCGACGATGCGGTCGGCCTCGAGCCGTCCACCGACGGTGGTCATGGGGGACGTGCTCACGGGGGTGCTCCTGGGGACGCGGGCGGGGCGGGGCTGCCGTTCCCGGACCGGAGGCCGGGCAGGCCGCGCGCGTTCCCGGGGTCCGCCCCTCCCCACGACGTTACGGCACGTGGGGGTCCTGCCGCCGTGTCCGTCGCCACCCGCGCCCGGGCCGGCCACCCGGCCCGGGCACGGGCGCCCGGTCAGGCCCGCCCGAGCTCGGCGAAGGTGTCCGCGACCCAGTCGGCGACGAAGGTGCTCACGTGGGGCAGGTGGTCCAGCCCGATGTGCTCCGTCGCGCCCTCCTCCGGCGTGAACACCCGCAGCTCGCGCTTGGGGGAGTTCACCGCCTGGTCGAAGGAGCGGTGCGCCATCTCCAGGGGGATCTGCCGGTCGTTGGCGCCGTGCGCGATGAGGAACGGCACGGTGATCCGCTCCACCACGCCCTCGAGGTGGACGTCGTCGGCGAACTCGATGAACTGCTGCAGGTCGGTGTGGCCCCAGACCCACAGCACGTGCTCCCAGTAGTGGGGCACCGGCCGCTCGCCCTCGCGCTCGAGCCGGCGGCGCTGCACCGCGCCCCAGTCGTGGTTGGCGCCCCAGGCCACGCACAGGGCGAAGCGCTTCTCGAACGCCGCCGCGCGCGGCGCGTAGTAGCCGCCCAGCGACCAGCCGACGACGCCGATGCGCGCGGCGTCGACATCGGGGCGCTGCTCCAGCCAGTCCACCGCCGCGCCGGCCCAGACCTCGGCGTCGATCCGGGCCGTCAGCCCCTGCAGCCGCAACGCCTCGCCGGTGCCGGGCTGGTCGAGCATGAGACAGGAGATGCCGCGGGCGGCCAGCTCCTCCCAGTGGTTGGAGGCGTACATGTGCTCCTTGGTGGAGTCCAGCCCGTTGACCAGCACCATCACCGGTGCGGGGCCGTCGTCGGTGGCCGGCGCGGCGCTGAAGTAGGCCGGCAGCGTCGTCCCCTCGTACGGGATCTCCACGCGGGAGACCCGCGGGCTGTGCGTCTCGAAGGCCCGCTGCGCCAGCTCCAGCATCCGCCGGTACGTCGGGACCCGGTTCGGGTCGGAGTGCGCGAGCATCCGCTCGGCCTGGGCCAGGTAGTTGCTGGCGCGGAACCACAGCTGCCCGGCGGTGCGGGTGTGGCCACGCTTCTCGGCCTCCTCGGCCTGGCCGACGAGCTGGTCGGTCAGCGCCGTCCACGCGCGGAGGAAGTCCGGGGTGCCGGCGTCCTCCCCGGCGTTGGCGGCGTCCTTGATCGGCCGGCAGGCGCGGTCGACCTCGTCGATCAGCCCGCCGGAGTTCAGCGTCGCGACGACGCTGAGGTTCCAGGTGTAGGGGCCGGTGGGGAAGTACTCGAACACGGTGGTCCTCTCGATCAGGCGGTGCGCTTGCGGGTCCGCGGGCGCGGCCGGGCGGGGCGGACCGGCGGCAGCTCGAGGCCCTCGACGACGCGGTTGCGGATGGTGCCGATGCCCTCGACGGTCATCTCGACGACGTCGCCGGGCCGCAGCGGGGGCGGGGTCTGCTCGCCGCGGCGGCCCCACAGCTCGGCCAGGCAGCCGCCGTTGCCGCAGGTGCCGGAGCCGAGCACGTCACCGGCCCGGACCTCGGTGCCGCGGGAGGCGTAGGCGATGAGCTCCTCGAACGGCCAGCCCATGTTGGACAGCAGGTCCTGGCCGACCTCGACCCCGTTGACCGACACCCGCATGTCCAGGGCGAGGAAGCCCTCGTCGTCGCGGTACGGCTCGAGCTCGTCGGCGGTCACCAGCCAGGGGCCCAGCGTGGTGGCCGAGTCCTTGCCCTTGGCCGGGCCGAGCTTGACCGCCATCTCCCGGAACTGCAGGTCGCGGGCCGACCAGTCGTTGAGGACGGTGTACCCGAACACGTGCTCGCGCGCCGCCGCCGGGGTCAGCGAGGCGCCGGCAACGCCGTCGACGGAGCCGACGACGACGGCCACCTCGAGCTCGAAGTCGAAGCGCCGGGATCCGGGCGGGACGGCGACGTCGTCGAACGCCCCGATGAGCGCGTAGGGGTTGGTGAAGTAGAACGTCGGCGCCTGGTACCACTCCGGCGCGACCGGCTCGCCGCTGGGCGCCACCATCCCCTCGACGTGCTCCTCGAACGCGACGAAGTCCCGCACGGTCGGCGCGGCGAGCGGCGGCAGCAGGCGCACCGACCCGACCGGCACGGCCGGGCCGGCCAGCGCCGCCGTCCCGGCCTCCAGGGCCGCGGGGAGCCCCGCGCGGACGAGGTCGAGCACCGTCGTCCGCGCGGGGAGCTCGTGCAGCCCGGCGGTGCCGTCGTGGCGTGTGGACACGACGCCGGACCGGACCTGGCCGTCGGCCTCCCAGGTGGCGAACCGCATCAGACCGGCGGGGCCACGAACAGGCCCTTGTCCGGGTCGTTGAACGACTTCGCCGCGACGAACTCGTTCATGGCGTTGGCGGTGCCCCACTGGTCGGAGACCTCGGGGTTGCTGAAGTCGTAGACGTGCGGGTGCCAGGTGTCCTCGTCGAGGACGTCCAGCTCCGTCGTGTACTCCACGGTGTTGCCGTGCGGGTCGAGGAAGTAGCTGAAGGTGTTGTTGCCGGCCAGGTGGCGGCCCGGGCCCCAGATCTTCTCCACGCCGGCGCGCAGCAGCCGGCCGGTGCCGCGCATGTACTCGTCGACGCCGCGCAGCTCGAAGCTGGCGTGGTGCAGCGAGGGGTGCGGGCCGCGGGCGATGGCCATCGAGTGGTGCCAGGGGTTGGTGCGCAGGAACCACATCATCGAGCCCATCCGCGGGTGCATGAGCGTGTCCGACAGGGAGAAGCCCAGGTGCCGGTCGTAGAAGGCGACGGTCGCCTCGGGGTCGGCGGAGTTGACGACGACGTGCGAGAGGCGGACCGGGACGGACTCGCCCTCCTCGATCGGGCGGTGCTGCCGCACGGCGACGTCCGAGCTGATCTCGACGGTGCGGCCCTCGTTGTCGAAGAACCGGAAGCCGTAACCGCCGCCGGGCGTCTGCAGGGTGCCCGGCTCGGTGACCAGCCGAACGCCTTCGGACGCCAGCCGGCCGGCGAGGGTGTCGACGTCGGCGGCGTCCCCCGCCCCGAAGGAGATCAGGTCGATCCGCTTGTCGGTCGCCTCGCGCAGCCGGACGACGTACTGCTCCGGGCTGCCCTCGGCGGCGAGGAAGGTGAGCCCGGAGTCGGTGTGCTCCTCCTTCAGGCCCCAGGTGCTGGTGAAGAACTCGCGCTGCACGGCGAGGTCGGGCACGGCGAGGTCGACGTGCCGCAGGTGCGTGATCAGGCGCTGGGTCATGGTGGTATCGCTTTCTTCCGATCAGGACGGCCCTCCTGCAGGGGCCCGGCGCGAGCGTGCGAGCGCTGGGGAGCAGGAGGGTCCTCTCTCAGGCGGGTTGGCTGGTCAGCTGGGCGATGCTGCGCATCACCGCGGGGATGTCGCCCTGGATGTGGTCGAGCTGCCACTGGGCGACCTGGTTGGAGGCCTCGACGACGGTGCTCGCGCGCTCGAAGCGGCGGGCGGTGAAGGCGTCCCACAGGTCGGCGTCGACCGCGTCGCGGGTGAGCAGCAGGTCGGTGAGCGCGTAGGCGTCCTCGAGGGCCTGCGCGCCGCCCTGGGCGATGGTGGGCGGGCAGGTGTGCGCGGCGTCACCGATGAGCACGACCCGGCCGCGGTTCCACGGCGCCGGCAGCACGTGCGTCTCGAACCAGGTGTAGTTCACCCGGCCCGGGTCGGTCAGCGTCGCGCGGATCTCGTCCCACGGGCCGTGGTAGGCCTGCGACAGCTCCCTCATGGTGGCCAGCTGCTGCTCGGGGGTCAGCGTGGAACGGTCCTGGGCCGGCTCCACGATGTAGGCGTAGAGGCTGTCCTGCCCGGTGGGGCAGTAGCCGGCGATGAACGAGGGTCCGCCGTAGTAGAGGTCGGTGCGGGTGACGCTCGCCGGCCGGGGGCCGAAGGCGCGCCAGATGCCCATGCCGACCGCCTTCGTCTCCAGGTCGATGCCCAGCGCCCGGCGGGTCCAGGAGCGGACGCCGTCGGCGCCGACGACGAGGTCGTAGCGGCCGGTCCCGCCGTCGGCGAACGTCACGTCGACGCCGTCGTCGTCCTGCCGGAGCTCGGTGTGCGTGGTGCCGAGGCGGACCTTGACGCCGACCTCGACGGCGCGGTCGACGAGGATCCGGGCGAGCTCCGGCCGGGGCATCCCCATCGCGGCGGGCAGGTCGGGGCCGCCGGTCTTCGCGTCGGGGATCTCGGCGACGACGGTGCCGGCCGGGTCCGGGGCGCGGATGCCGGTGACGTCGAAGGCGTAGCCGGCCGAGCGCACCTGCTCCCAGACGCCGAGCGTGCGCAGCTCGCGCAGCGCGTTGCCCTGCAGGGTGATGCCGGAGCCGAGCGCGGTGGCCTCGGGCCTGATCTCGACCAGGTCGACGGCGACGCCGGCCTCGGCGAGGCGGATGGCGGTGGCGGTGCCGGCCAGGCCGGCTCCGACCACGAGGACCGAGTTCACGGCGGGCACGGTCGGCTCCCTCACTTGACGGCGATCGGGTTGACGGGGGCGCCGACGGCGCCGGTCACGGGCAGGGGGGCGGCGGTGAGGAAGAAGTCCCACTGGCCGTCGGTGGCGCAGTCGGCCGCGAGCGCGTCGAGGTCCCACATCTCGCCGATGAACAGGCCGATGTTCGGGATGGCGACCTGGTGCAGCGGCTGGAAGGCGACGTCGAACTCGTTGGGCCGCACCTCGAAGCCCCAGGTGTCGGTCGCGATGCCGGCGATCTCGGTGCCGTGCAGCCAGTCGGCGGTGGTGAAGGACAGGCCGGGGGCGGCGCCGCCGGCGTAGTCGCCCCAGCCACGGCCCTCGGCGATGTCGCGACGGGCGCGGGTGAGCCGACCGGTGCGGACACAGAGCAGGTCACCGCGGCCGACGCGGGCGGACCCGCCCTGGGCGGCGATCGTCGCCTCGAGGTGCTCGGCGGTGATCGCGAAGCCGTCGGGCAGCTCGCCGTCGGTGCCGATCGCCCGGCCGACGTCGAGCAGGACGCCGCGGCCGGCGAACAGCGCCGCGGTGGTCTCGATGCCGGTGACCGAGTCGCCGTCACTGGTGACGACGTCACCCGCGCGGCGGCCGTTGTACGCCATCCCGTGGTCGAAGATGTGGCCGAGGCCGTCCCACTGGGTGGAGGCCTGCAGCGGCATGAAGATGACGTCGTCGGCGCCGCCGATGCCGTGCGGGAAGCCCTGGGTGCCGCGCTCGGCGTCCACGCCGGTGTCGGTCATGGTGTGCACCGGGTTGGTCCGCCGGCGCCAGCCCTTCTGCGGGCCGTCCATGTCGAAGGACTGGGCCAGGGAGAAGCTCGCGCCCCGCCGGACCAGCCGGGCGCCCTCGACGCGCTTGGCCTCGTCGAGGAAGTTCAGGGTGCCCAGCACGTCGTCGGCACCCCAGCGGCCCCAGTTGGAGCAGCGCTTCGCCGCGGCGGCGATGGCGGACTCGGGGTCGGTGCGGTCCAGTGGGGGGATGTCGGTGGCGCGGGTCACGTCCCTACGGTCGGGGGCGCCGAGGTATCAGGGAAGACCGAAAGAGTGATGCCGGGCATCAGCGTCGTCTATAGGCTGCGCAGTCGTGAACCTGGGCAGCCTGGACCTCAACCTGCTGGTGTCGCTGGACGCGCTGCTCGACCAGCGCAGCGTCACGCGGGCGGCGCAGCAACTGGGGCTGAGCCAGCCGGCGCTGTCGGCGTCCCTGGCCCGGCTGCGGCGACACTTCGGCGACGAGCTGCTCTCCCGTGTCGGCAACTCCTACCGGTTGACGCCGCTGGCCGCGCAGCTGAAGCCTCGGGTGCGGGTGGCGCTGGACGGCGTGGAGCGGGTGTTCAGCGCGCAGCCGGAGTTCGACCCCGGCCAGTCGACCCGCGAGTTCTCGCTGCTGGTCAGCGACTACGGCTGCGCCGTCTTCGGGGACGCGCTGACCCAGTTGCTGGAGGAGGAGGCGCCGGGAGCGCGGCTGCGGCTGGCGCACAACACCCCGGACGCGGTCGACCAGGCCCAGCAGACGCTGCTCAACACCGACCTGATGCTGCTGCCGCGCGGCTTCCTCACGGACCTGCCCCACGCCGACCTCTACCGCGACCGGTGGGTGCTCGTGGTCTCGGCCGACAACACCGACGTGGGGGAGTCGCTCACCGTCGAGCAGCTGGGGTCGATGCCCTGGGTGGCGACCTACCACGGGCCGACGGCGTCCACCCCGGCCGCGCGGCAGATGCGGATGCTCGGCATCGAGCCGCGGGTCCAGGTGGTCACCGAGAGCTTCCTGACCGTGCCGGGCCTGGTCGCCGGCAGCGGACGGATCGCCCTGCTGCAGGAGCGGCTGGTCCAGCTGCTGCCGCTGGACGTCGGCGTCCGGGCCCTGCCGCCGCCGGTCGAGGTGGGTCCCCTGCTGGAGGCGATGTGGTGGCACCCGGTCTACGACCGGGACCCGGAGCACCAGTTCTTCCGCGACCTCGTGCTGCGGGCGGCGCACCAGGCGACCGCTCCGGTGGGCTGATCCCGGGCGTCATCACCGTGACTGATGCCGGGCATCAGCGATCAGCAGTTCCCTGATGGGTGCCGCCGTCCGCACACTCCTCGCCCAGTGATGCCGGTCACGGGACCGGCGCCCGATCGAGGAGTGCCCGTGTCGGAACAGGTCACGACCCCTGCGCAGGTCGTCGAGGAGCCGTTGGCCGGCGAGGTCGCCGTCGACCCCGCCACCGGCCGCCCGGCCGGGCGGCCGCAGGCTCTCGTCCTGCTGCTCTCCAGCTGCCTGGCGGTGCTCGGATCGGTGCTCCTCGCGCCGGTCCTCCCTCGCATCCAGGACGCCTTCGCCGGCACGCCCGGCGTGGAGGCGCTGACGCCGATCGTGCTGACCGCCCCGGCCCTGGTCATCGGTCTGACCGCGATGGTGGCCGGCCGGATCGTCGACCGGGTCGGCCGCAAGCGGCTGCTGGTCAGCGCGCTGGTGGTCTACGCGTTCGCCGGCACCGCGCCGCTGTGGCTGGACAGCCTGCAGCTGATCGTCGCCAGCCGGGTCCTCGTCGGGCTGACCGAGGCGGCGATCATGACCTGCTGCACCACGCTGCTGGCCGACTACTTCCACGGCTCACAGCGGGAGCGGTACTTCGGTCTGCAGGTCGTCTTCACGACGGTCGCGGCGACCGTCTTCTTCGGCCTGGGCGGCGCGCTGGGGGCGCAGGACTGGCGGACGCCGTTCTGGCTGTACGCGGTCAGCCTGCCGCTGGCCGCGCTCGCCGTGAAGTACGTGTGGCAGCCGGCTCCGCAGGCCGCCGCGCGAACGGCGAAGCTGGCGCCGCTGCCCTGGCGACCGCTGCTGGCGCCCGTGGGCGTGAGCCTCCTCGGCGGGCTGGTGTTCTACGTGCTCATCGTCGAGCTGTCCTTCGTGCTCGACGGCATCGGGGTCGAGTCCACCGGGACCATCGGCGCGGTCAGCGCGATCGGCTCCCTCGGCACGGCGGCCGGCGGGTTCCTGTTCGCCCGGATCGCCCGCCTCGGCCCGGCGGTCACCGTGCCGGCGGCCTTCGCGCTGTCGGGGGTGGGCCTGATCGGGCTGGGCCTCGCCGGCTCGCTGCCGATGGTGGTGGTGTGCGCCGTGGTCACCGGCTTCGGCAACGGGCTGCTCCTGCCCGCGATGCTCAGCTGGGCACTCGGGTCGCTGAGCTTCGAGCAGCGCGGCCGCGGCACGGGCTTCTGGACGTCGGCCATGTTCATCGGCCAGTTCATCTGCCCGCTGCTGGTCCTGGGTCTCAGCGACGCGATCAGCGGCCTGGACTCGGCGCTGATGGTCCTGGGCGCGGTGGCGGTCGTGGCCGCTCTGGGCGTCCGGCTGGCGCGGCCGGTCGGCACCTCGGAGCCGGTGACCGCCGCGCACTGACCCGTCGCCCCCGCGTCGCATCCGGCCGACTGTCCCCCGTGGACGGCCGGCCGGATGCGCGTCGGTCGGGGCGCGACGGCAACCGGCGGGCTTCACGCGGCGGACACCTGCGCCTCGTGTCGGCGTCACGGGCTCGCCGCTCCACCCCGACAGCGTGCGGGCATGCGCGTCATCGGCCATCGCGGCACGCCCACCTGCTCCCGTTCCCCCGAGAACACCCTCGCCGCCGTCCGCACCGCCCTGGAGGCCGGTGCCGACGGGGTCGAGGTCGACGTCCGGAGCACCTCGGACGGCGTCCTCGTCCTCTCCCACGACCGGGACCTCGGGCGGGTGCTCGGCACCGGCGCCGGCACCGGCCCCGTGGTCGCGCACACCTCGTCGGCCCAGCTCCTGGACCTCGAGCTGCCCGGCGGCACCGTCGTCCCGACCCTCGGCGCGGTGCTCGACCTGGCCGCGGTGTCCGGTGCGCACGTCCTCACCGAGGTGAAGCCCGAGGCCGGTGGGCCGGAGGCCTGGCGGACGGCGAGCCTGCTCGCCGCCCTGCTGATCGACCGCCGGCGCCGGCTGCCCCGCGCCGACCGCGTCACGACGACGTCGTTCGACCTGGCCACGGCCGCGTCGCTGTCCGGGTGCGGCACCGTCTCGAGCGCGCTCATCGTCGCGCCGGCACTCGACCCCGATCGGGCCGCCCGTCAGGCCCGCGAGCGCGGCCTGACCGACGTCCACCTGGCACCCGCCCACGTCCGCCACGACCGCGGGGTCGTGGCCCGCATCCGCGCGCTCGGCCTCCTGGTCGGCGTCGGCGTGATCGACGACCCGGCCGAGGCGGACGAGCTGGCCGGTCTCGGTGTCCACCTGGTGTGCACCGACGACCCGGCCGGGCTCGCCCGCCACCGGGCGCCCGCCGTCCCGGCGGCGGCGGGGTGACCGTTCCTCAGCCGCCGGCGGGCACCAGCTCGTAGGCGTCGAGGTCCAGCTCGGCGGTGCGCTTGCGGTAGTCCTCGACGCTGCCCGACCAGTTGTTCGTGATGCGTCCGTCGGGCGTCTTGTACCAGCTGTTGCAGGCCCCGGCGAAGGACGTGCCGCGCAGCTCGTCCTGCAGCTCGGCGTTGAAGTGCTCGAGGACCTCCGGCCGCAGGTCGAGCGCGGCGCGCTCGGCCTTGCTGGCCTCCAGCGCCTTCACGACGTAGTCGAACTGGCACTCGAGCATCGCGATGATCGAGTTGTGGCCGAGGTTGGTGTTGGGCCCGTAGAGGATGAACATGTTCGGGAAGCCCGACACCGTCATCCCGAGGTAGGCCTCCGGGCCCTCGCGCCAGGCGTCGCGCAGCGAGACGCCGTCGCCGCGACGCGGCGGCCAGCTCTTCGGGGATCGGCCGACGATGTCGACGTGGCCGAGGAAGGAGAGCGTCTCGAAGCCGGTGGCGTAGACGATGACGTCCATCTCGTGCAGCCGGCCGTCGTCGGTGCGGACGCCCTGCGGCTCGATCCGCTCGATCCGCTCGGTCACGAGGTCGACGTTGTCGCGCATGAGCGCCGGGTAGAACGTGTCGGCGATCAGCAGGCGCTTGCAGCCGATCGGGTACTTCGGCCACAGCTTCTCGCGCAGCTCGGGGTCGGGCACCTGCGACTCCAGGTGCTCCCGGGCGATCCGGGTGAACTCCTGGGCGACCGGGTTGTCCTGCAGCTTCATCGCCCCGATCCAGCCCTCGTGCTCCCAGTAGAAGCCGTCACGGCTCTCCCGCAGCGTGGCCGGGTCGTCGAGGAACATCCGCCGTTCCTCCTCGGTGTACGGCCGGTCCAGGCGGGGGACGCAGTAGTTCGGCGTCCGCTGGAACACCGTCAGGTGCCCGGCCACCTCGGCGACCTCGGGGATGAACTGGACGGCGCTGGCGCCGTTGCCGATGCTCGCGACCCGCTTGCCCCGCAGGTCGACGTCGTGCCGCCACCGCGCGGAGTGCCAGGAGTCGCCGTCGAAGTGCTCGCGGCCCTCGATGCCCTTGAAGCTCGGCCGGTTCAGCTGTCCCCACGCCGCCACGAACGCCCGCGCCCGGATCTGCTCACCGGACAGGGTGGTGATGACCCACAGCGCGGCGTCCTCGCTCCACACCGCCTCGGTGATCTCGGCGTTCAGGCGGATGTGGTGGTTGAGGCCCTGCCGCGCGACGAGCCGTTCGATGTTGGCCTGGATCTCCGGCTGCATCGCGAAGACGCGGCTCCAGTCCGGCTGCTCGTCGAAGGAGAACCAGTACAGGTGCGACTGGACGTCGCAGCTGGCGCCCGGGTAGCTGTTGTCGCGCCAGGTCCCCCCGACGCGGTCCTCCTTCTCCAGGATGACGAAGGACTCCTCGCCGGCCATCTTCAGCCTCATGCCCATCCCGAGCCCGGCCAGGCCGGCTCCCAGGATGGCGACCTCGTACACCTCGGTGTCCATGGATCCCCCTCGTCGTCGGTGCGCGTTCAGCGCCGGATCGGGTGCTCGGTCAGGAAGTCGGTGACGATGCGCAGCAGGTCCTCGGGGCGCTCGATGTGCATGCCGTGGCTGGAGCCCGGGCCGGTGACCAGCTCGTAGCGGGCCCCGGGGATCCGGTCGGCCACCGCCTTGGCCTGCCACTGCGGGGTCAGCAGGTCCTGCTCGCCGACGACGACCAGCGTCGGGGCGGTGATGTCACCCAGCCGGTCCAGCGTGTCGTGCGCCAGGTCGGCGTCCCACTGCTCGGTGGTCACGGCCATCTGCGCGTCGTCCTGCGGGAAGGCGGGCAGCATCGGCTCCAGGAGCTGCAGGAAGTCCGGCCGGTCCAGGATCTGCGGGGAGAAGGCGAGGCCGGCGGCCCCCAGCGCGGCCTCCATGTCCCGCTTCTCGTAGGGGTGGCGCAGCGCGGTGAACACCGACCGCTGGAACCCGTCGCAGCGTCCCCACGTCGCGTACAGGACCGCCGTCGCCACCTGCTGCGGGGTGGCCAGCGCCATCTCCTGGGCCACCGCGGAGCCGAGTGACCACCCGAGCACGTGGGCCCTCGGCACCTCGAGCGCCTCCAGGAGGGCGGAGGCGTCGTCGGCCATGGACGCCGCGGTGATCGCACCCTCGCCGCGGTCGCTACCGCCGAGGCCGCGGTTGTCGAAGGCGATCACCCGGAACCGCTCGGCCAGGCGGGGGACGACCTCGCCCCACAGCCCGATCGACCCGGAGGTCCCCATCACCAGCAGGACCGGGTCGCCGTCCCCGGTGGTCTCGTAGTTCAGGCGGACGCCGGTCCGGACTGCCTGCTGCGGCATGTCACTCCTCGGTCGGGCTCCACGGCTACGGCGCCAGCACGTGACGCCGGTCACAGGAACCCGAGCATGGCATGCGGGAGCGGAACGGGCACAGCCCGCCCCGACGTCGTCCCGGGCGGGCTGTGGTCGGTCCTGCGGGTCAGGCGGTCGTCGGTCACTCCCTCGGCGGCTACACCGCCCTCGCCGTCGCCTGCGGACGGACGCCCGACGGCGTTCCCGCACGAGACGCCCGACGGCCGTCCGGCGCCGGTACCGGTGGACGCCGACGAGCGGGTGCGGGCCCTGGTCCTGCTCGCCCCGGCCACCCCGTGGTTCCGCACCCCGGGGGCGCTGGCCGGTGTCCGCGTGCCGATCCGCATGCTCACCGGGTCTCGACCGGCGCGCCCACCACCCGCGGCTGCCCACCGACGTCGAGGGCTTCCTCGCCCGGCACCTCACCTGAGCGGCTACAGCCAGCCCAGCACCGAGGCGCCGATGCCCACGTGCAGCACCGAGCCGGGGACCACGCCGACCGCCGTCCCCAGGGCGTGCGGCAGCCAGCGCACGCTGGACAGCCCCGCCGCGTAGCTGACCACCCAGAACGGCACTGGGCTGACCCGGGCCGTGAGCACCGCGAGGAAGCCCCGGTCCCGCAGCAGCCGGTCCGCCCGCGCCAGCCACCTCCCGGTCAGCCGGGCCACGGCGTCGCGGCCGAGTCGCCGGCTCAGCGCGAAACCGGCCAGCCCGCCGAGCAGCCCGGCCGCCACAGCCACGGCGAGCCCGGCCGGGAAGCCGGCCGCCGCCCCGAGCAGCACCGACAGCGCCGTGCGCGGCACCGGGGTGCACAGCGCCAGCGCCACCGCCAGCACGACGGCGCACCAGCCCCCGGGCCCCGCCTCGTGCAGCCAGGCGCGCAGGGCCGGGACGCCGGGCCGGTCCACCGTCAGCGCCAGGACGACGGCGGCGGTCAGCAGCAGCCCGAGGACGGCGACCCGCAGCCGCCAGGCGGGCGCGGGACCGTCCGCCGGCACGCCCGGCTCAGGCGTCGACGACGATCGGGATGATCATCGGGCTGCGCCGGTAGGTCTTGTTGGCCCACGAGCCGACCGCGCGGGCGATCAGCTGCTCCAGCTGCAGCGCACCGCCGACGCCCTCCTCGGCCGCCTTCGCCAGCGCCTTCTCGATCACGGGGATCGCCGTCTCGAACGTCGCCTCGTCGTGGACGAAGCCGCGGGCGAGGAAGTCCGGTTCCTCGGCCAGCGCGCCGGTGTCGGCGTCGACGATGGCCACCACGGTGATGACGCCCTCCTGGGCGAGCGTGCGGCGGTCGCGCAGGTGGGCCTCGGTGGCCTCGCCGACGGTCGTGCCGTCGACGTAGACGTTGCCTGCGGGCACCTTGCCGGTGATCCGCACCTTGCCGTCGAGCAGGTCGACCACCACGCCGTCCTCGGCGATGACCACGCCGCGCGGGTGCACGCCGGTGCGGACCGCGATGTCGGCGTTGGCCTTGAGGTGCCGCCACTCGCCGTGCACCGGCATGACGTTGCGCGGCCGGACGACGTTGTAGCAGTAGGCGAGCTCCCCGGCGCTGGCGTGGCCGGAGACGTGCACCTTCGCGTTGCCCTTGTGGACGACGTTGGCGCCCCAGCGGGTCAGCTCGTTGATCACCCGGTAGACGGCGTTCTCGTTGCCCGGGATGAGCGAGCTGGCCAGCAACACGGTGTCGCCGTCGGTGATCCGGATGACGTGGTCGCGGTTGGCCATGCGCGACAGCGCGGCCATCGGCTCGCCCTGGGAGCCGGTGCAGATCAGGCACACCCGGTCGGCGGGGAGCTTCTCCAGCTCCTTCATGTCCACGAGCAGGCCCGGCGGCACGGTGAGGTAGCCCAGCTCGCGGGCGATGGTCATGTTGCGCACCATCGAGCGGCCGACGAACGCGGCCTTGCGCCCGTGTGCCGCGGCGACGTCGAGGATCTGCTGGATGCGGTGCACGTGGCTGGCGAAGCTGGAGACGATGACCCGCTTCGGCGCGGTGCGGAACACCGTCTCGATCGCCGGCACCAGCTCCCCCTCGGAGGTGGTGAACCCGGGCACCTCGGCGTTGGTGGAGTCGGTGAGGAAGAGGTCGACGCCCTCCTCGCCGAGCCGGGCGAACGCACGCAGGTCGGTGATCCGCCGGTCGAGCGGGAACTGGTCCATCTTGAAGTCGCCGGTGTGCAGCACCATCCCGGCGGGGGTGCGGATCGCGACGGCCAGCGCGTCCGGGATGGAGTGGTTGACGGCGACGAACTCGCAGTCGAAGGGGCCGAACCCCATCTCGTCGCCCTCGCTCACCTGGCGGGTCACCGGCCGGATCCGGTGCTCCTTGAGCTTGGCCTCGATGAACGCCAGCGTGAGCTTGGAGCCGATCAGCGGGATGTCGGGCCGCTCCCGCAGCAGATAGGGGACGCCGCCGATGTGGTCCTCGTGCCCGTGGGTGAGCACGATCGCCTCGACGTCGTCGAGCCGGTCCCGGATCGAGGTGAAGTCCGGGAGGATCACGTCGACCCCCGGCTGGTGCTCCTCGGGGAACAGGACCCCGCAGTCGACGACGAGCAGCTTCCCGGCGAACTCGAAGACCGTCATGTTGCGGCCGATCTCCCCGAGGCCACCGAGGGCGACCACCCGCAGGCCGCCGGCGGGGAGCGGCGGGGGTGTGCGGAGCTCGGGGTGCGCGTGACTCATGCCGCTAACGCTACGGCCGGGCCGAGCCTGCGCCGAGCCTGGCTCAGCGCGCGGCGAGTTCCCGGTCCGGGGCGGCCGGCTGCCCCGGCGTCCGCGGGGCGGACGGGGCGTCGCTCGGTGACCGGGGAGCCCACCGGCCGGCACCAGGGCCGCGACCGTCGCGCGGCGGCTCTCGGGCGGTTGGATGGTGGGGTGTGCACGGACTGGCTGGTCAGGGACGCGACCCCGGACGACGCCGCGGCCTGCGCGGAGGTCTACGCGCCCTACGTCCGCGACACCACGATCTCCTTCGAGACGGAGCCGCCGTCGGCCGCGGAGATGGCCGGGCGGATCACCGCGGCCCTCGCCACGCACGCCTGGGTGGTGCTCGAGGACGCCGGGCGGGTCGTCGGCTACGCCTACGGTGGGCCGTTCATGGCCCGGGCCGCCTACCGCTGGTCGGTGTCGGTCAGCGTCTACACCGAGCGGGGACGCCGCCGTCGCGGCGCCGGCCGGGCGCTGTACACCGCGCTGTTCGACCGGCTGGCCGCCCGCGGCTACCGGATGGCCTTCGCCGGCATCGCGCTGCCCAACGACGCCAGCACCGGGCTGCACCGGGCGCTGGGCTTCGAGCCGGTCGGCACCTACCGCCGGGTCGGCTGGAAGCACGGCGCCTGGCACGACGTCGCCTGGTGCCAGCGTCCCCTCGCGGACGCGGCGGACGCCGGGCCGCCCGCACCGCCGTCCTGAGGCCACGGATACCGCCGTCCTGAGGCCACGGGCACCGCCGTCCTGAGGCCACGGGCACCGCCGTCCTGAGGCCACGGGCACCGCCGTCCTGAGGCAGCCTGGGCCCATGAGCAGCCTGCCCGACCACGAGCGCGAGATGGTCGCACTCACCGCCGCGTTCGTCGACGAGCGGGTGCGCCCGCGGGTCGCGGAGTTCGAGGCCGAGGACCGCTACCCCGCCGACCTCATCGACGAGATGAAGGCCCTGGGCTTCTTCGGGCTCCTGGTGCCCGAGGAGCACGGCGGCAGCGACGTGAGCGCGGCCTGCTTCGCGCGGGTCACCGAGGAGCTGGCCCGCGGCTGGATGAGCCTGGCCGGCGCCATCGGCGGGCACTCGGTCATCTCCTCCCTCCTCCGCACCGCCGGTACGCCGGAGCAGCAGCGCGCCCACCTGCCCCGGATGGCCGACGGCTCGCTGCGCGCCACCATGGCGCTCACCGAGCCCTCCGGCGGCAGCGACCTGCAGGCCATGCGCACGCACGCCGACCGGGTCGGCGACGCCTACGAGGTCACCGGCAGCAAGACGTGGATCTCCAACGCCCAGCACTCGGGCCTGATCGGCCTGCTGTGCCGGACCGACCGCACCGCGACCCCGCCGCACACCGGCATGAGCGTGCTCCTCGTCGAGCCCGGCGAGGGGCTGACGATCGGACCGAAGATCCCGAAGCTCGGCTAC
The DNA here is from genome assembly GCF_900215145.1 of Geodermatophilus sabuli. Classification (GTDB taxonomy): domain Bacteria; phylum Actinomycetota; class Actinomycetes; order Mycobacteriales; family Geodermatophilaceae; genus Geodermatophilus; species Geodermatophilus sabuli. The sequence goes on from NZ_OBDO01000014.1 coordinate 37,237, forward strand.
CGGGGGGTGGAGGCGTGCGAGCTGGTGTTCGACCGGATGCGGGTGCCGGCCGGCGCCGTCCTGGGGGGCGAGCCCGGCCGGGGCTGGGCGCAGATGATGCGCGGCCTGGAGGTGGGCCGGGTCCAGGTCGCCGCCCGCGCGGTCGGCGTGGCGGCGGCCGCGCTCGCCGCGGCCACCCGCTACGCCCAGGAGCGCGAGTCCTTCGGCAAGCCGATCTGGCAGCACCAGTCGGTCGGGAACCTGCTCGCCGACATGGCCACCCGCGTCGCCGCCGCCCGGCTGCTCACCGCGCACGCCGCGGAGCGGCTGGACACCGGCGAGCGGGCGGACATGGAGGCCGGCATGGCCAAGCTGTTCGCCTCCGAGGCGGCGATGCAGGTCGCGCTGGACGCGATGCGGGTGCACGGCGGTTACGGCTACAGCCGCGAGTTCGACGTCGAGCGGTACTTCCGCGACGCGCCGCTGATGATCATCGGGGAGGGGACCAACGAGATCCAGCGGACCGTCATCGCCGCCCAGTGGATCGCCCGGCACCGGATCTGAGCGTGGACAGCACCGCCCAGCCGGGAGATACTAGGACGTCCAACTAATTCGGCTCGGGGTTCCCACGGGCCGGAGACCAGGGAGTGGCATGCCTGCCTCGTCGTCCGACCTGCACGTCCCCGTCCACCCGGTCCGCTTCGTGACCGCGGCCAGCCTGTTCGACGGGCACGATGCGGCGATCAACGTCATGCGGCGGCTGCTGCAGACGCAGGGCGCGGAGGTGGTGCACCTCGGGCACGACCGCAGCGTCGACGCGGTCGTCCGCGCCGCCCTGGAGGAGGACGCCCAGGGCGTGGCGATCTCCTCCTACCAGGGCGGGCACGTCGAGTACTTCACCTACCTGGTCGAGCGGCTGGCCCAGGCCGGCGCCGGGCACGTGCAGGTCTTCGGCGGCGGCGGGGGCGTGATCGTGCCCGAGGAGATCGCGCTGCTGCGCGAGCGCGGGGTCACGATCTTCTCCCCGGAGGACGGCCAGCGCCTCGGGCTGCCCGGGATGATCAACGAGCTGATCCGCGCCTGCGACGTCGACCTGACCGCGCAGGGCCCCGACGTCGACGCCGTGCTCACCGGCGACCCGGCGGCCCTCGCGCGGGCGATCACCGTGCTGGAGGCCGGCCGCGACCCGGAGCTGGCCGCCCGGCTGCGCGAGGTGGCCGCGGCGCGCACCGTGCCGGTGCTGGGGATCACCGGCACCGGCGGCTCGGGCAAGTCGTCGCTGACCGACGAGCTGCTGCGCCGGCTGCGGCTGGACCAGGAGGACAAGCTGCGGGTCGCCGTCCTGGCGATCGACCCGACCCGTCGCCGCGGCGGCGGCGCGCTGCTGGGCGACCGGATCCGGATGAACGCCCTCGAGACCGGCGACGGGTCGCACACCTTCTTCCGCTCGCTGGCCACCCGGCACGCGGGGGCGGAGACCCCGGAGCACCTGGACGACGTGCTGTGCGCGGTCAAGGCGGCCGGCTTCGACCTGGTCCTGGTCGAGACGCCGGGCATCGGGCAGGGCGATGCCGGCATCGTGCCGTTCTCCGACGTGGCGCTCTACGTGATGACGCCGGAGTTCGGCGCCGCCTCGCAGCTGGAGAAGATCGACATGCTCGACTTCGCCGACGTCGTGGCGATCAACAAGTACGAGCGGCGGGGAGCCGAGGACGCGCGTCGCGACGTCGCCCGCCAGATGGTGCGCAACCGCGAGGCGTTCGGGTCTCCGTGGGAGGAGATGCCGGTCTTCGGCACCAGTGCCGCCCGGTTCAACGACGACGGCGTGACCGCGCTCTACCAGCACCTGCTCGGGCTCCTGACCGGCAAGGGACTGCCCGCCGGCGCCGGCGTCCTCCCGCGGGTCGACGTCCGGGCCTCCTCCGGACTGACCAGCGTCGTCCCGGCCCAGCGGTCGCGGTACCTGGCCGAGATCGCCGACGCCGTCCGGGAGCACCACCGCACCACCGAGGCGCAGGCCGCCGTCGTCGGCCGCCGCGCCGCGCTGCGCACCACCGCCGAGCTGCTGGGCAGTGGTGACGGGGTCGACGACACCGCCGGGCGGGTGCGGGAGCTGCTCGAGGCCGCCGACCGCGAGCTGCTGCCCGAGGTGCGCACGCTGCTGGACGAGTGGCCGGCGCGGGTCGAGGACTACTCCGGCGACGAGTTCGTCTACACCGTCCGCGGCAAGGAGATCTCCACGCCGCTGACCCGGGAGACGCTGTCGGGGACGAAGGTGCGCCGGGTGTCCCTGCCCCGCACGCGGGACGAGGCGGAGCTGCTCCGCTTCCTGCGCCGGGAGAACCTGCCCGGCTTCTACCCGTTCACCGCCGGGGTGTTCCCCTTCAAGCGGGCCGGGGAGGCGCCGGCCCGGATGTTCGCCGGCGAGGGCGACGCGTTCCGCACCAACCGCCGCTTCAAGCTCCTGAGCGCCGGCAACGAGGCGACCCGGCTGTCGACGGCGTTCGACTCCGTCACCCTCTACGGGCGCGACCCGGACCCGCGGCCGGACGTCTACGGCAAGGTCGGCACCTCCGGGGTCTCCATCGCCACGCTCGACGACATGCGCGAGCTCTACCGCGGCTTCGACCTGTGCAGCCCGACCACCTCGGTGTCGATGACGATCAACGGGCCCGCACCGACGATCCTGGCGATGTTCCTCAACACCGCGATCGACCAGCGGCTGGAGGGCTTCCGCGCGGAGGAGGGCCGCGGGCCCGACGCGGCGGAGGCCGAGGAGATCCGCGCCTGGGTGCTTGCCAACGTCCGCGGCACGGTGCAGGCGGACATCCTCAAGGAGGACCAGGGGCAGAACACCTGCATCTTCTCCACCGAGTTCGCGCTGCGCTGCATGGCCGACATCCAGCAGTGGTTCATCGACCACGCCGTCCGCAACTTCTACTCGGTGTCGATCTCCGGCTACCACATCGCCGAGGCCGGGGCGAACCCGATCAGCCAGCTGGCGTTCACCCTCGCCAACGGCTTCACCTACGTGGAGTCCTACCTGGCCCGCGGCATGGACATCGACGACTTCGCGCCGAACCTGTCCTTCTTCTTCTCCAACGGCATGGACGCCGAGTACTCGGTGATCGGCCGGGTGGCCCGCCGGATCTGGGCGGTGGCCATGCGCGAGAAGTACGGCGCGAACACCCGGTCGCAGCAGCTCAAGTACCACGTGCAGACGTCGGGGCGGTCGCTGCACGCGCAGGAGATGGACTTCAACGACATCCGCACCACGCTGCAGGCGCTGTGCGCCATCTACGACAACGCCAACAGCCTGCACACCAACGCCTACGACGAGGCGGTGACCACGCCCAGCGCCGCCTCGGTGCGCCGGGCCCTGGCCATCCAGATGATCATCGACAAGGAGTGGGGCCTCGCCGGCAACGAGAACCCGCTGCAGGGGTCGTTCGTCATCGAGGAGCTCACCGACCTCGTGGAGGAGGCGGTGTTGCTGGAGTTCGAGCGGATCGCCGAGCGCGGCGGCGTGCTGGGCGCCATGGAGACCGGGTACCAGCGCGGCCGGATCCAGGACGAGTCGATGCTCTACGAGCACCGCAAGCACGACGGCAGCCTGCCGATCGTCGGCGTCAACACCTTCCTCGCCCCCGAGCAGGACGACGAGCCGCGGACGGTCGAGCTGGCCCGCGCCACCGAGACGGAGAAGCAGTCCCAACTGAGCAGACTCGCTGATTTCCATGCCCGCCACGCCGACGCGGCGCCGGCCGCGCTCGCCCGGCTGCAGCAGGCGGCGATGGAGGGCGGCAACGTCTTCGCCGCGCTGATGGACGCCGTCCGGGTCTGCTCGCTCGGCCAGATCTCCGACGCCTTCTTCGAGGTCGGCGGCCAGTACCGCCGCAACGTGTGAGGGCAGAAATGGCCATTTCTGCCACTGGCGACCGTGCCGGCTGATGACCTCGGGACGGCGGTCGACCTGCCGCGGGCGCCGCGGCGGGTGGTCTCGCTGGTGCCCTCGCTCACCGAGGCGCTGGCGGTCACCGTGCCCGAGCGGCTGGTGGGCGCCACCGACTGGTGCACCCACCCGGCCGGCCTCGACGTGCCCCGGGTGCGGGGCACCAAGAACCCCGACCGCGCCGCGATCGAGGCGCTGGCGCCGGACCTCGTGGTCGCCAACCAGGAGGAGAACCGGCGCCTGGACGTCGACCGGCTGCGCGCGGCGGGTGTCCCGGTGTGGGTGACCGTCATCGAGTCGGTCGACCAGGCCCTGGCCTCGATGCGGCGGCTCTTCGACGAGGTGCTCGACGTCGGCGAGCCGGGGTGGCTGACCGCGGCGGCCGACGTCTGGGCCGAGCCGGCACCGGGGAGGGGGCTGCGCGTCGCGGTCCCCGTGTGGCGGGACCCGTGGATGGTCGTGGGCGCCCGCACCTTCACCGGCGACGTCGTGGCCCGCCTCGGGCTCGTCAACGTGTTCGCCGGATCCGACGACCGCTACCCGGCGGTGGCGGTCGAGGCGATCGCCGCGGCCGGGCCGGACGTCGTCGTCCTCCCCGACGAGCCCTACGAGTTCACCGCGGACGACGGGCCCGAGGCCTTCCCCGGCACCCGCACCGCGCTGGTCTCCGGCCGCGACCTCACCTGGTACGGCCCGTCGCTGGCCCCCGCCCGGGCCCGGCTGCTCGAGGCGATCGGGGCGATCGGGACGTGACCTCAGGCGGGGCGGGCGCGGACCAGGTTCATCGCCACCATGCTCAGTGCGACGACCCCGTCCTGGTTGAGCAGCTCGATGCGGGTGCGCAGCAAACCCCGGTCGGGCTTGGAGCGCGACAGGCGTGCCTCCTCGACCGTCGTGCGCAGGGTGAGCTCGTCGCCGGGCCGCACCGGGGCGGTCCAGCGCAGCTCGTCGATGCCGGGGGAGCCGAGGCTGGAGACGGGGGAGAGGTACTCGTCGGCGAACAGCCGCATCATCAGCGCGCAGGTGTGCCAGCCGCTGGCGATCAGCCCGCCGAACGGGCCCGCGGCCGCCGCCCCGGGGTCGACGTGGAAGGGCTGCGGGTCGAAGCGCCGACCGAAGTCCACGACGTCGGCCTCCGCCACCCGCAGGGGGCCGTGCTCGGTGGTCGTCCCCGGCACGTAGTCCTCGAACCAGCGCTCGCGCCCCTGTCCGCTCACGGGCCCGAACGTAGGGCACCGGGACCTCCCGCGCGTCCCGGTGACCGTGGTCACAGGTTGCTAGCGTGATCGGCGTGCAGCCGCCCTCCGGCCCCCTCGCCGGCATCCGCGTCGTCGAGCTGGCCGGGCTGGGTCCCGCCCCGTACGCCTGCATGCTGCTGGCCGAACTCGGGGCCGACGTCGTCCGGGTCGACCGCCCCGGCGGCGGCACGCAGCTGGTGCCGCCGGCCAGGGAGGCGCTGCACCGCAGCCGCCCGTCGGTGGCCGTCGACCTGAAGAGCCCCGACGGCCGCGACGTCGTCCTCCGGCTGGTGGAGTCCGCCGACGTGCTGGTGGAGGCCCTGCGGCCCGGCGTCATCGAGCGGCTGGGCCTGGGCCCCGACGACTGCCTGGCCCGCAACCCCCGGCTGGTGTACGCGCGGATGACCGGCTGGGGCCAGGAGGGCCCCCTGGCCGCCCGCGCGGGGCACGACATCAACTACCTCGGGCTGACCGGCGCCCTGCACGCCATCGGGACGGCGGACAAGCCGATCGCCCCGCTCAACATCGGCGCCGACTTCGGCGGCGGGTCGATGTTCCTGCTCGTCGGGGTCCTCGCGGCGCTGCTGGAGCGGGGCACCAGCGGGCAGGGTCAGGTCGTGGACGCGGCCATGGTCGACGGGGCCAGCTCCCTGGTCACGATGGTCTACGGGATGCTCGCCGCCGGGATGTGGCAGGACCGCCGCGCGGTGAACCTGCTCGACGGCGGCGCCCCGTTCTACGACACCTACGCCTGCGCCGACGGCCGGCACGTCGCCGTGGGGGCGATCGAGCCGCAGTTCTACGCGCAGTTCCTCGCCGGCCTCGGCCTCACCGGGGACCTGCCCGGCGGCCAGTTCGACGTCGCCCGCTGGCCCGAGCAGCGGCAGGTGATCGCCGGGGTGTTCGCCACCCGCACCCGCGACGAGTGGACGGCGACCTTCGAGGGCACCGACGCCTGCGTCACCCCGGTGCTGGGCCTGACCGAGGCCCCGGCGCACCCGCACCTGGCCGCCCGCGGCACCTTCGCCGACGTGGACGGTCACCCCCAGCCGGCCCCGGCGCCCCGCTTCTCCCGCACGCCCGCCGCGGTGCGCGGCGCCCCCCGCCCCCCGGGGCGGGACACCCGGACGGCGCTGCAGGCGTGGGGGATCCCGGGCGACGAGGTGGACCGGCTGCTGGACTCCGGCGCCGTCGTCCAGGCCGACTGACCCGGCCCCCGAGGTCGGCGACACGCAGACGACTCCCGAGGAGGTCCGGTGGCGGACGAGGTACTGGTCGATCGGCGCGACGGCATCCAGGTCATCACGATCAACCGGCCGGAGGCGAAGAACGCGCTCACCCGGGCGGTGGCCGAGGCCGTGGCCGCCGCCGTCGACGAGCTCGACGCCTCCGACGAGCTGCGGGTCGGCGTCCTCACCGGCGCCGGCGGCACCTTCTCCGCCGGGATGGACCTCAAGGCCTTCCTCCGGGGGGAGACCCCGGCGATCGAGGGCCGCGGCCTGTGCGGCATCACCCAGACCCCGCCGCGCAAGCCCTTCCTCGCCGCCGTCGAGGGGTGGGCGCTGGCCGGCGGGTTCGAGCTGGTGCTGGCCTGCGACCTCATCGTCGCCGCGGAGGACGCCCGCTTCGGCGTCCCGGAGGTCAAGCGGGCCCTCGTCGCCGCCGGCGGCGGCGCACTGCTGCTGTCGCGGCGGGTGCCGCCGAACGTGGCGATGGAGATGCTGCTGACCGGCGACCCGCTGGCCGCCCCGCGCGCGGCCGAGGTGGGGCTGGTCAACCGGCTGACCCCGGCCGGCGGCGCGCTGGACGGCGCCCTGCAGCTGGCCGCGACCATCGCCGCCAACGGCCCGCTGGCGCTGGCCGCGACCAAGCAGATCGCCCGGGGCAGCGCCGACTGGACGACCGAGGAGGGCTGGGCCCGGCAGGCCGAGGTGCTTGCGCCGGTGTTCGGCAGCGAGGACGCCCGCGAGGGCGCCACCGCCTTCGCGGAGAAGCGGGCGCCGGTCTGGCGGGGCCGCTGACCGGGACGGTGCGAGGACGTCGTCCCCGTGCCGGAAACGGTGTCGGACCGGGGACCACCGCGGTGGTAGACCGGCAGGGTGCAGGCCGACGGTCTGCCGGGACGAGGGAGCCATGAGCGCGGAGACCACGCCGGACACCGGGATCGCCGCCGCGGAGCCGGCGGCCACGCGACCCATGGGCGCGCTGGCGATCCTGCGCATCGGCGGCTTCCTCGTGTTGTACCTGAACGCCGCGGCGGTCTTCCTCGGTGTCATGGGGCAGGCGATCGCGCGGAGCTGGCTCGCCTTCGAGCTCACCGGCTCCAACGCGGCCCTCGGCGGGGTGCTGCTGTCCTTCGGCATCGCGCTGCTGATCGCCACACCGTGGGGCGGGGTGGCCGCCGACCGGCTGCCCAAACGCCTGGTGCTGCAGGTGTCGGTGCTCGTGCTGGCCACCTCCAGCGCATGGATCGGCCTGGCGGTGGTCTTCGACGTCATCCAGTACTGGATGCTGCTCGGCGCCGGCGTGCTCCAGGCCGTCGGCTTCGCGCTGTTCAACCCCGCCCGGATGGCGTTCCTCTCCGAGTTGGTGCCGCGCGGGTCGGTGCCGCAGGCGGTGTCGTTGCTGCTGGTCAACGCCGAGGTGAACCGGGTCGTCGGCCCGGCCCTGGCCGGCGTCGTGGTCGGGACGGTCGCCTGGGGCACCGAGGCGGTCTTCCTCGCCAGCGCCGGGCTCGCGACCGTCGGGCTGCTGCTCACCGGCGCGCTGCCGCCGGGCCGTCGCCGCGGGGAGCCGTCGGACCGCTCCCCGTTCGGCGAGCTGGCCGACGGCGTCCGCTACGTCCGCCGGCACCCCGAGCTGTCCGCGCTGACCTGGTGCGGCATCGGCGTCACCATGTGCGGGATGCCGTACCTGGCGTTCATGCCGACGATCTCCAGCGACCTGTTCGGGCTCGGCTCGGTCGGCTACGGCGTGCTGTCGGCGACGTCGGCCGTCGGTGGCGTCACCGCGGGTCTGCTGCTCGGGCGGCGATCGTCGCGGGCACGGGAGAACCGGGTGTTCGTCGTGTCCGGTGCTCTGTTCGGCCTGGCCATCTGCGGCCTGGCGGTGTCGCCGAACGCCGGCGTCGCGCTCGTCGTCCTGCTGGTGGTCGGCGGGTCGATGCTGGCGTTCCAGACGACCAACCAGTCGCAGCTGATCGCGCTGTCGGACATGGAGTACCACGGCCGCGTGCAGTCGCTGATCATGCTCAGCTTCGGCGCCTTCGGCATCGCGGCGCTGCCGCTGGGCCTGCTCGCCGACGTCATCGGGCTGCGCTGGACCCTCACCGGGATGGGCGTCGGCGTCCTGCTGTTCGTGCTGCTCTTCGTGCTCGTGAGCCGGCGCCGCGTGGGCCGCGCCCAGCGGCTGCGCGACCTCGGCTGACCGCCGCGGTCAGCGCCAGTCGACGCCCGGCAGCGTCGCGCTCCAGGACTCCACGATCCGGCCGTCGGCCACCCGGTGCACCACGAGCCAGGTGACCACCGAGGTGTCCCCGGTGTCGAGGTTCACCCCCGTGGTCGTCGCGCGGGTCCACACCCGGTCCTCGGCGGTGACCTGGTCGTCGACGGTCGTCGCCGGGTCGTGCAGCAGTTGCCAGGAGTTCGCGACCTCGCGCTTGAACTCCGCGCGGGTCAACGAGCGGGTGCCGGTGGAGGAGTGCCGGACGTAGGGCTCGCCGATCAGCTCGTCGATGACGCCGAGCTCCCGCCGGTTCCACAACCCGTCCCAGTACCGCCGCACGATCCCGGTCATCGCCTGCTGGTCCACGAGGCCGGATCGTAGAGGCCCGTCCCGGCCCCGCCCCGAGCCGGCTCGGGGCGGGGGCCTCCGTCAGTCGACGACCACCCGGCCCGGGGGCAGCAGCGGCTCGCGCTTGAGCTCGGTGCGGGCGATCGACCTCAGGTGCACCTCGTCCGGGCCGTCGAACAGCCGCATCGCCCGGTGCCAGGCGTACATGGCCGCCAGCGGCGTCACGTCCGTCATGCCGGCGCCGCCGTGCACCTGGATGGCGCGGTCGATGACGCGGGTGGCCGCCCGGGGCACGGCCACCTTCGCCATCGCCACGAGGTCCTTGGCCGCCTTGTTGCCCTCGGTGTCGATCACCTGGCAGGCGCGGTGGCACAGCAGCCGGGCCTGCTCGATCTCCAGCCGGGACTCCGCGATCGACTGCTGCACGACGCCCTGGTCGGCCAGCGGCCCGCCGAACGCCGTCCGCTCCTGCGCCCGCGCGCTCAGCAGGGCCAGCGCCCGCTCCGCCGCGCCGAGGGCCCTCATGCAGTGGTGGATCCGGCCGGGGCCCAGCCGGGCCTGGGCGGCGGCGAACCCGCCACCCTCCTCGCCGACCACGTTCGTCACCGGCACCCGGACGTCGTCGAAGCGCACCTGGGCGTGGCCGTGCTGGTCGTGGTGGCCCAGGACCGGGTAGTCCCGGACGACGGTCACGCCGGGCGTCTCCCGGGGGACGATGACCATCGACTGCTGCCGGTGCGTCGGCGCCGAGGGGTCGGTCTTCCCCATGAGGATGAACAGCGCGCAGCGCGGGTCCATCGCGCCGCTGGTCCACCACTTGCGCCCGTTGATGACGTACTCGTCGCCGTCCCGGGTGATGCGGGTGCCGATGTTCGTCGCGTCGCTGCTGGCCACGTCGGGCTCGGTCATGGCGAACGCCGAGCGGATCTCCCCCTGCAGCAGGGGCTCCAGCCACTGCTTCTTCTGCTCCTCGGTGCCGAGCAGGTGCAGCAGCTCCATGTTCCCGGTGTCGGGGGCGGCGCAGTTGATCGCCTCGGGCGCGAGGTCCAGGCTCCACCCCGACAGCTCGGCGATCGGCGCGTACTCCAGCTGGGTCAGCCCCGACTCCGCGGGCAGGAACAGGTTCCACAGCTCCCGCTCGCGCGCCTTCTCCTTGAGCCTCTCGACCACCGCCGGCACCTCGTGTCCGTCGGGGCCCGCCTCCCGCCGGGCGGCGTGGTACTCCGCCTCGGCCGGCAGCACCTCCTCGCGCATGAACACGACCATCCGGTCGTAGAGCTCGCGGGCGCGGGCGGAGGGCGGGGGCAGCTCGTTGTGCGACATGGCATCTCCTGTCGGACCGGCGGGGGGCTCCACCTCGACCGTAGGGACTCCCGCTGCCGCCCGCGCGGGGGGTCAGGCGCTCGCGGTGCCGCCGTCGGTCGCCCGGTGGAGGTCGAGGTGCGGGCGGGACTGCCAGACCGCCCACTCCGCGCTGACGTCCCCCGCGGTGCGCAGCAGCTTGGGCAGGTGCTCGCCGAGCAGGTGCTCGGTGGAGGTCTCCGCCGCGTGCACGGTCACGTTCATGGCCGCCCGGACCGCGCCCGACGCGTCACGGACCGGGACGGCGACCGAGCGGACCCCGGGTGCGAGCTCCTCGTCGGCCAGCGCCCAGCCCCGGGCCCGGACGCCGACCAGCTCGTCGCGCAGCTGCTCGGGGCTGCGGCCGATGTAGGCGGGCAGCCCGGCGCGGCTGGGCTGGGCCAGCGTCACCTCGAGCTCGTCGGGGGAGAGGGCGGCCAGCAGCACCTTCCCCTGCGACGTCTGCACCGCCGGGAACCGCGTGCCGATCTCCACGCGCAGGGTGATGAGCTTGGGCACCGACACCCGGGCGACGTAGACGACGTCGGAGCCGTCCAGCTGCGTCATGGACGACGACTCGCCGGTCTGCGCGACCAGGGCCTCCAGGTGCGGCCGGGCGATCTCCCACAGCCCGAGCGCCCCCACGTAGGCCATGCCGAGGGTGAGCACCTTCGGCGTGAGCTGGAAGGCGTGGCCGACCGACCGGACGAAGCCGAGCTCCTCCAGCGTGAGCAGCAGCCGGCGCGCCGTCGGCCGGGCCAGCCGCGCGGCCGCGGCGACCTCCGACAGCGTCATGCTCCGGTGGTCGGCGTCGAAGCAGGCCAGCACGTCCAGCCCGCGTGCCAGCGCCTCGACGAAGTCCGGTCCGGTCCCGCGTCCCGCCATGGTGTCTCCCCCTCCGTCGGTCGACGGCGCCGCGGGGAGGGCGGACGGCCCTCCCCGCGGCGCCCGGAGCTCAGCGTCCGAGGACGCGGTCCTCGCCGCCGGCCCGCTTGGACTCGTCCTTGAAGTCGCTGTACTGGTACGGGTTGTCGAGGATGTCCGCCTCGGCCTCCGGCTTGTCGGGGAACATCCCGGCCTGCCACGCCTCCTCGCCGATCTCCGCGCGCAGGAAGTCGATGGTGTTCTCGATCTCGCGGCGCACCGGGGCCAGGTCGATCCCGACCAGCTTGCCGGCGTACTTCACCACGCGGCCGTCGACCACGACGGTGTGCACGTCGGAGCGCTGCGCCTGGAACACGACGTGCCCGAGCGGGTTGAGCAGCGGGAAGGACACCGGGGAGTCGTCGTTCTTGACGAGGACGAGGTCGGCCTTCTTGCCCGGCTCGAGGCTGCCGAGGTCGGAGTCGCGGCCGATCGTGTGCGCGCCGCCCCGGGTGGTCCACTCGACGACCTGCTGCGCGCGCAGGCGCAGGTGGGTGATCGTCTCCCCCTTGAGGTGCGCGGTCAGGTGCTCGGACATGCGGTCGGCGTTGAGCGTCGCCCGCATGGCGGAGAACATGTCGCCGCTCCACCACACGCTGGTGTCCATCGACAGCGACACCGGGATGCCGTACTGCAGCACCTGCTCGGTGGGGGCGTGCCCCTGCCCGGCGCTGCACTCCGACTCCGTCGCCACCGAGATCGACCCGCCGGTCGCGGCGATCCGCTGGTAGGAGTCCCGGGTCAGCGTGGACGCGTGGACGTAGGTGGTCTCCGGCGTCATGAACCCGTTGTCGTACATCTGCTGGATGCCGGTGTCGCTCGTGGCACCCCAGACACCGGCGTGCGTGGTCACCGGGAGGCCGAGGTCCCGGGCCACCTCGAAGGCCGCCTTCTCCGGGAACGCCGGGTCGCCGGTGACGTCGAAGGCGATCTGCACGCCCATCATGTCGTCGCGGGCGTCGCGCAGCCGCTCGAGGAACGACCGGACGGCGGGGTCGGCGGTCCACTCCCAGGGGCCGGCCTGGATGTTGCCGTAGGCGAGGACGAACCGGCCGGGCACCGACCGCAGGGCGTCGAGGGCGGCCTCGGCGTGGTCGACGGAGTGCAGGTTGTGCGACCAGTCGACGGTGGTGGTGACGCCGGCGTCCAGGGACTCGATGGCGGCCAGCCGGTTGCCGGCCGCGATGTCCTCGGGTCGGAACTTCTTGCCGTGCTCGAGGTAGTACCAGACGAAGTACTGGGTCAGCGTCCAGTCCGCGCCGTAGCCGCGCATCGCCGTCTGCCACATGTGCCGGTGCGTGTCGATCATCCCGGGCATGACGACGCCGCCGGACGCGTCGATCTCCTGGGTGCCCTCGGGCACCTCCAGGCGCGGGCCCACGGCGGCGATCCGGTCGTCGACGACCAGGACGTCGGCGTCGGCGAGCACCGTGCAGGCGTCGTCCATGGTGAGCACGGTGCCGCCACGCAGCACCACGGGGCGTCCGGCCACCGGGACCGGGCCGTCGGAACTGGTCATCGTCTCCTCCTCGAGACTGGCAACCGAGTGCGGACCTGCGTCCGTATACCGGTCAGGACGTCGAATCGAGTCACCCTCGCGCCGCCTCGGGGAGACTGTCAAGACAGCTGCACGCCATGGCCGCCCCGTCTCGCAACACCGGCCATCGCTTGACAGTGACGAGGGCAACGCCAAGACTCGGGACGCGGTGTGCGGACCAGCGTCCGCATGCCGGTCGCTGGGCGATGAGAGGGGCTTGGCCGATGACCGCACACGCGCTCCCACCGGGCGCGACGCCGGGTGGCGGGCCGCTCTCGGGCCTGCTGGTCGCCGACTTCTCCCGGGTGCTCGCCGGGCCCTACGCCACCATGCTCCTCGCCGATCTCGGCGCCGAGGTGGTCAAGGTGGAGAGCCCCGCCGGTGACGACACCCGCAGCTGGGCCCCGCCGGTCCGCGACGGCGTCTCCACCTACTACCTGGGCGTCAACCGCAACAAACGCTCGATCGCGCTGGACCTCAAGGACCCCGACGACGCCGCCGCCGCCCGCGAGCTGGCCCGCCGGGCCGACGTGGTCATCGAGAACTTCAAGCCCGGCGGGCTGGCCCGCTTCGGTCTGGACTACGAGACCGTCGCCGAGGGCAACCCCGGCGTCGTCTACGCCTCGATCAGCGGCTTCGGCAGCGGCCCGCAGGGCCGGTCGCTGCCCGGCTACGACCTCATCGTGCAGGCCATCTCCGGCCTCATGAGCCTCACCGGCGACCCCGAGGGCGAGCCCTTCCGCGCCGGCATCTCCGTCTTCGACGTGATGGCGGGGCTGCACGCGACCATCGGCGTGCTCAGTGCGCTCAACGCCCGGCACGCGAGCGGGCGGGGCCAGCACGTCGAGGTCAACCTGCTGGCGTCGGCGCTGTCGGGCCTGGTCAACCACTCCAGCGCGTACGTCGCCGGCGGCGTCGTGCCGTTCCGCATGGGCAACAGCCACCCCAGCCTGTTCCCCTACGAGCCGCTGCCGTGCTCCGACGGCGACCTGATCATCACCGCCGGCAACAGCGGCCAGTTCCGCAAGCTGGTCGGGGTGCTGGGCGTGCCCGAGCTGGCCGACGACCCCCGCTTCCTGCGCAACGAGGACCGCACCGCCAACCGCGACCAGCTGCGGCCGCTGCTGGTGGAGCGGCTGCGCACCCGGACCAAGCAGGAGTGGTTCCGCGACATCATCGCCGCCGGCGTGCCGTGCGGGCCGATCAACACCGTCGACCAGGGCGTGGCCTTCGCCGAGGAGGTCGGGCTCGACCCGGTCGTGACCGTTGGGGAGGGCGCGGCCGCCGTCCCGTCGGTGCGCAACCCGATCACCTTCTCCGACACCCCCGCCGACTACCGACTGCCCCCGCCGGGCCTCGACGAGCACGGCGCGGAGATCCGCGCCTGGCTGTCCGCACCGGTGGCCGGGAGCCCCGACGAGGTGGAGGGCACGGCGTGAGCGACGACGGCCGGCCCCGGTACGACACCGCGCTCGGCGCCTCCAGCCTGGAGAGCATCACGCTGCTGGGCTCCGACCTCGCCCGCGACGTGATGGGCGAGGTCGGCTTCGGGGAGCTGGCCTTCTGGCTGGCCACCCAGCGGCGTCCGTCGAGGGGCGAGACCCGGGTCTTCGAGGCGGTGCTGGCGGCGCTGGCCGACCACGGCTTCACGCCGACCGCGATCGTCACCCGGCTGACCTACCTCTCCGCCCCGGACTCCGTGCAGGGGGCGCTCGCGGCCGGCCTGCTCGGCGGCGGCTCCCGGTTCCTGGGGGTCACCGAGGACTGCGGCCGCTTCCTGCACGACGTCCTCACGGGCGTGGACGGCGACCTGCCCAGCGACGACGCCGGATGGGACGCCCTCGCGCTGGAGACCGTGCAGGCCCAGCGGGCGGCCCGACGCTTCGTGCCGGGGCTGGGCCACCACGTGCACAAGCAGGGCGACCCGCGCACCCCGCGGCTGTTCGAGATCGCGGCGGAGGAGGGGCTGTACGGCCCCCACCTGTCGCTGTTCGCGGCGATCGGCCGGGTGCACCCCCAGGTGCTGGGGAAGACGCTGCCGCTCAACGGCGCCGGCGTGTGCGGGGCGGCGCTGGCCGACCTCGGGCTGCCGCTGGAGCTGCTGCGCGGGTTCGCCCTGCTGGCGCGCACCGCGGGTCTCATCGGTCAGCTGGCCGAGGAACTGCGGCACCCTGTCGGCAACGAGATCTTCCTGTCGGTGGACCTCAACAACCGGTCCGTCGCACCCGACCCGTACACCCCAGACATCGACGCCAACGGAGGTCGGCATGGCTGAAGTCGCCGCGGTCATCGCGTCCACGCACCACCCCTTCTACTACCGGGCGAGCACGTCGACCGGCGCGGACCGGCCGCCGTTCGCTGACGAGTGGGTCGCCAAGATCGAGCGCTTCCGGGAGACGCTCACCCGGGCCGAGCCCGACGTGCTGGTGATGGTCGGCAGTGACCACTTCCACCAGCTGTGGCTGGACAACATGCCCCAGTTCCTCGTCGGCAAGGCGCCCTTCTTCGACGCCAACTGGTACAACGAGGAGCGCGAGTTCGGGCTCCCGCGGATGACGCTGAAGGGCGAGGAGGAACTCGCCGCGCACATCCTCCGCGACGGCCTGGACCGCGACTTCGACCTGGCGTTCAGCAACGAGCTGCGGATCGACCACAGCATCACGTGCCCGATCATCACGCTGCGGCCGCAGGCGGACCTGCCGATCGTGCCGATCTACACCAACATCTTCGCCCCGCCGCTGCCGCAACCGAAGCGGTTCGTGCAGCTGGGCCGGGCGATCCGCGAGATGGTCGAGTCCTGGGAGAGCGGCAAGCGGGTCGCGATAATCGGCACCGGTCACCTGTCGCTGGAGCTCGGCGGCCCCCGCCAGTTCGGCGAGCACGGCCCCGACCCCGAGTTCGACCGCAAGGCCGTCGAGTGGATCGCCAGCGGTGACATCGAGGGCTGCCTGGCCGAGGTGAGCCTGGACAGCCTGCACAGCCCGGGGAACGCCACCCACGGCTTCATGGACTTCATGCTGATGATGGGCGTCGCCGGCGAGGGCCGGAAGGCCGACCACGTCGACACCCTCGACCTGTTCCACACGATGGAGGCCTACTTCACCTGGTACCCCAACGGGGCACCGGCCTGAGGCCGCGGACGGCGAGAACGGAGACCCACGCGTGAGCAAGTACCTGCTCGACAAGTTCCTCTACACCGTGGACCGCGACCCGGAGCTGGTCGAGCGCTACCGGGAGGACCCGGCCGGCACGGTGGAGTGGTGGGAGGCCGAGATGGCCAACAGGATCCTCAACGTCATCGACGCCGAGAAGACGACGTGGCTGTCGTTCACCGAGGACGAGCGGAAGGCGCTGCGGGAGCACGACCACGTCACCCTCTTCCAGATGGGTGCGCACCCCTTCCTCACCCTGACGCTGTTCATCGCGATGTTCGAGCGCGACCACGGCCCGCTGGAGTACCAGAAGGCCTACGGCAAGGCGATGGAACACATCTCCATGCCGTACCCGGACATCTCCACCTGAGGGAGCACCGCCGTGCGGGCCGCCGTCCTGACCACCCTCGGCGCGCCGCCCCGGCTCGGCACCCACCCGGCGCCCGAGCCCGCCGCGGGTCGCACCCTCGTGCGGGTGACCGCGGCGCCGGTCGTGCCGCTGGACCTGCTCTGCGCCTCGGGCACCTCCTACTTCGGCCGTCCGGCGACGCCGTACGTGCCCGGGGTGCAGGGCGTGGGCGTCGTCGAGCAGTCGGGGGCGCACCCGCCCGGCAGCCGCGTCTGGTTCGCCACGTCGGCCGGGATGGCGCCCGGTGACGGCAGCCTCGGCGAGTTGTGCGCGGTGCCGGATGCCGACGTCGTCCCGGTGACTGCCGACGTGCCCGACGTGCTCGCCGCGGCCCTCGGGCTCTCCGCCGTCGCCGCGTGGATGGCGCTGACCTGGCGCGGGCGGTTCCGGGCCGGGGAGCGGGTCGTCGTGCTCGGCGCTGGCGGCGCGGTCGGCCAGGTCGCCGTCGGTGCGGCGAAGCTGCTCGGCGCCGCCCGGGTGGTCGGCGTGTGTCGGCCGGGGGAGTCGGCGGAGCGGGCCCGCCGCGCCGGCGCCGACGAGGTGGTGCCGACGTCGGCCGACGCCGACGACCTCGCCGCCCGGCTGGGCGCGGCCACCGACGGCGCGGCCGACGTCGTCGTCGACCCGGTGTTCGGGACGGCGGCGACGGCGGCCGCCCGCGTGCTCGCCCCGTTCGGCCGGCTGGTCAACATCGGCGGGGCCTCCGGTGACGAGGCGCGGTTCTCCTCCGCGGTGCTGCGCAGCCGCAGCGCCGAGGTGCTCGGCTACACCAACAACGCGCTGACCCCGGAACAGCGGGCCGCGGCGCTGACCGACGTCCTCGGGCACGCCGAGCGAGGGGCGCTGTCCCTCGACCACCTCGTCCTGCCCCTGGCCGAGGTGGAGCGTGGCTGGGCGCTGACCGCCGAGGGCGGCTGCGGGCGCGTCGTCCTGGTCCCCGGTACGCCGGCGGACTGACGCCCGGCCCGCCCTCCCGCCGTGCGGTTGTGGCCCTTGACACACCGCGCGGAGCTCGGGCATCGTCGCGCTGTCCGCGACGCGGACAACTGTCCACTACCGCAGTCGTGCGGCCTCGCGCGTTGGAAGGACCTCCCCGGACATGACCACGACCGCCCCGACCTCGGCCCCCACCTACGACGGGGACATCTTCACGGACGAGGCGCTGCTCGAGCCGTACGAGGACTACCGGGCCCTGCGCGAGCTCGGGCCCGCGGTGTGGCTGTCGCAGCACGCCGCGTACGCCGTGGCACGGTACGACGAGGCCAAGGCCGTCCTCATGGACGGCGACACCTTCCGCTCGGCCAACGGCATCGCGCTCAACGAGCCGGCCAACCAGGCGATCCTCGGCTGCACGCTCGCCAGTGACGGCGAGCTGCACGCGCACCTGCGCCAGGTGGTAGCCCACCGGCTGACCCCGCGCGCGCTGCGCCCGATGAAGGACACCGTCACCGAGAAGGCTGAGGAGCTCGTCGCCACCCTGGTGGAGAAGGGCTCCTTCGACGCGGTCGCCGACCTCGCCCGGGCGCTGCCGCTGTCGATCGTCCCCGACTTCATCGGCTGGCCGCAGGAGGGCCGCGAGCACCTGCTGCGCTGGGCCGGCGCCAACTTCGACTCCTTCGGGCCGATGAACGCCCGCACCGAGCGGGCGCTGCCGCAGTGCGGCGAGATGGCCGCCTACGGCGCCGAGATCGTCCGCACCCGCAACGTGTCGCCCGGCAGCCTCGGCGCCGGCGTGCTGCAGGCCGTCGACAGCGGGGACATCTCCACCGAGCAGGCGATGATGCTCATGCTCGACTACCTCGCCCCGTCGCTGGACACCACGATCAGCGCGGTGGGCAGCGCGGTCTGGCTGTTCGCCCAGAACCCCGACCAGTGGGACCTCATCCGCAACGACCCCGGCCTGATCCCCAACGCCGTCAACGAGGTCGTCCGGATCGAGTCGCCGATCCGCTCCTTCGGCCGGCTCACCAGCAAGGACACCCGGATCGGGGACGTGGAGGTCCCCGAGGGCTCCCGCGTGCTGGTCATCTACGCCTCGGCCAACCGGGACGAGCGCAGGTTCGACCGGCCCGACGAGTTCGACGTCACCCGCGCCAACGCCGTCCACCAGCTCGGGTTCGGCATGGGCGAGCACGGCTGCGCCGGCGCGGGCCTGGCCCGCATGGAGACCGAGTCCCTGCTGCGCGCCCTGGCGCCGCGGGTCGCCCGCTTCCACCTGCAGGGCACCGAGCGCGCGCTGAACAACCTCATCCGCGCCTTCGGCCGGGTCGACGTCACCGTCGACCGCACCGCAGCGGAGGCCTGAGGCCCCGCACCGAGCCCCCTGCCGCCGGCAGGGGGCTCAGTGCCGTGCGCGCAGGTCCTCGCCGATGCGCCGGCCCACGGTCTCCAGCAGGGCGGCGGCCTCGGTCATGCAACGCTCCGGGTCCGGCTCGAGGTCGGTGAGTGGGTGGGTGGCGCCCAGCCCGGCGGCCCGCGCCTCCTCCGGGCTGATCAGGCTCCGCCCCACCGCCGCCACCACCGGCGTCCCGACCTCGTGGGCCAGCGCGGCCAGCCCGATCGGCCCCTTGCCGCGCAGGCTCTGGGCGTCCAGGGAGCCCTCGCCGACCACCACCAGCGCCGCGCCGCGCACGGTGTCGGCGAACCCGGTGAGGTCCAGCAGCAGTCGCACGCCGGGGGTGAGCCGGGCACCCAGCACGCTGGACAGGCCGAAGGCGATGCCGCCCGCGGCGCCGGCGCCGGGCTCCCCGCGCCGGTCGGCCCCGGTCGCGGCGGCGACGACGTCCGCCCAGCGAGCGAGAGCGGCGTCGAGGGTGGCCACGGCGTCGGGGGTGGCGCCCTTCTGGGGGCCGTAGACCGCCGCGGCGCCCTCGGGTCCGGTCAGCGGGTTGTCGACGTCGCAGGCGACCACCAGTTCGGTCCCGGCCAGCCGCGGGTCCAACCCGGACAGGTCGAGCCGGTCCGCGGTGGCCAGGACGGCGCCGCCGGGTGGGACCTCGGCGCCGTCCGCGGTCAACACCCGGGCCCCCAGGCCGACCAGCGCTCCGGCGCCGCCGTCGGTCGTGGCGCTGCCGCCGACGCCGAGCACGACCCGCCGCGCCCCGGCGTCGAGCGCGTCCGCGACCAGCCGGCCCACGCCGAGGGTGGTGGCGTGCAGGGCGGTCCGCTCGGTGGGTCCGGGCGGCGGAAGCAGTCCCAGGCCGGCGGCCGCCGACATCTCGGCCACCGCGGTGTCCCCACGCACGGCGTAGCGGGCCGCCACAGGCTGCCCGAGCGGGCCGGGCACCTCGCAGGTGCGCGGCGTGAAGCCGTGCGCGAGCACCAGGTCCACGGTGCCCTCGCCGCCGTCGGCGATCGGTGTCTGGACCAGCTCGGCGTCGGGCAGGGCGCGCCGCAGGCCCCGGGCCAGTGCGGCGGCCACCTCCGCTGCGCTCAGCGAGCCCTTGAACTTGTCGGGGGCGAGCACGATCCGCGGCCCGGTCATCTCCGGTGTCTACCCGGTCAGCCGGCCAGGTAGGGGATCGTCTGCGGCCCCTCGGGGAGGTAACAGACCCGGGCGCCGGGCCCGTGCCGGCCGACGGCGTCGTCGATCGCCCCGGCCAGGTCGGTCGCCGGCACCAGGTGCGCGGCCCGCACCTCCTCGGGCGGCAGCCCGGAGCAGTACAGCTGGACCTCGGCCGTGGCGAGGATGCGGGCCAGCACCTGCACCTGCCACTGGTCGGGGACGCTGAACCCCGGGGAGTTGATGAGGTCCAGGAGGCCGGCCGGGTCCGGTGCCGCCG
The DNA here is from genome assembly GCF_900215145.1 of Geodermatophilus sabuli. Classification (GTDB taxonomy): domain Bacteria; phylum Actinomycetota; class Actinomycetes; order Mycobacteriales; family Geodermatophilaceae; genus Geodermatophilus; species Geodermatophilus sabuli. The sequence continues at coordinate 57,343 of NZ_OBDO01000014.1, forward strand.
CGAGCACCTCGGCGAAGGAGCCGTGCGCGGGCAGCCCGTCGGCGCACTCGGCCGCCACGACCACCGTCCCGCCGGGGCGCACGACCCGCTCGGCGGCGGCCATGCCCTTCACCGCCTGGTAGAGGTTCTGGTCCAGCGGGAAGCCGGAGTTCGTCGTCACGACGACGTCCATCGGGTGCGGGACGGCGCGCATCGCGGCCGCGCGGGCGAGCTCGCAGGCGCGGACGTGCATGGTGAACAGCTCACCGCACACCACGTGGGTGATCCGCTTCGCCCGGTCCAGCAGCACGTCGAGGGCGAGGTCGGGCGGAGCGGCCGCGGCGCAAGCCCGGATGTCCCGGTGCACCGGGTTGTCCTCGACCACGCCCCAGGTCGCCTTCGGGCTGCCGATGCGGGCGGCGTCGTGCAGCACCATCACGGTGTCCAGGCCCGCCAGGCCGGGCGCGACCATCTTCGGGCCGCCGCTGAAGCCGGCGAAGAAGTGCGGCTCGACGAAGCCGGTGGTGATCCGCAGGTCGGCGGCCAGCCACCGCGAGTTGAGCTCCAGGGGCACGCCGTCGCCGACCGTGCCCAGCGAGGTGAGCGAGGAGCGGTCGCGGGCATCGTGGTTGACGAGCTCGCACCGGCTCATCACCTCTTCGCCGAGCATGGCGCGCAGCTCCTCGGGGGTGTTGCCGCGGTGCGTGCCGGTGGCCACCAGGACGACGACCTCGCAGCCACGCACGGCGCCGTCGATCTCCTCCAGCAGGGCGGTCAGCATCTGCTCGCGCGGCTGGGCCCGGGTGCCGTCGCACACCGAGACGGCGATCGTCATGCCGTCGCGGACCATCGCCGCCAGCGGCGGAGTCCCGAGGGGAGCGCGGAGGGCCGCCCGCAGCGCGGCGGCGGGGTCGGGGAGCGCCGGGTCGTCGTGCGGCGTGACCACGAGGGCGCCGTCGTGGAGGGGGACGTCGACGGTGCCCCGGCCGTAGGCGAGGGACACGACCGGAGCCGCCGGTCCGACCGTCATCGCTGCACCGTCTCCCACCCCGCGTCCGTGTGCCGACCGGTCGTACGGTGCTGTCGGCCGCGAGGCGTGTCAAGTTCGCGGACCGGGGTCCCGATCCGGCCCCCGGTCCGCGACATGTGTCTCTTGACACACCGGCGCGACGCGCCGGAGACTTGCTGCGGATGGTTGTCCGTCAGACGGACACCGGCAGCTGGGCCCCCGGTTCACTGCCGGCCCGGAACGGACGGCCCCTGCGCAGTGGCCCGCCTCGCGAGGCCACCGACGTCCTGCTCCACCCGACCCGCACGAGCCTCGCTCAGCAGAACAGGAGCCACCATGACGACGACCGCACCCGACCAGGCCCTCGCCTCCTCGGGCGGCGTGGAGCCGGCCGACCTGGTCGCTGCCGCCCGAGCGCTGCAGCCACTGGTCCGGGAGAGCGCGGCCGCCAACGAGGCAGCCGGGCGGCTCGTCGACGCGGTCGACGACGCCCTGCACGAGGCCCGCCTGTACGGCATGTGGACCCCCCGCGAGCTGGGCGGCGCCGAGTGCGACCCGCTCTCCTCGCTGGAGATCGTCCAGACGCTGGCAGCGGCCGACCCGTCGACGGCGTGGGTGCACATGGCCGCCTCGCTGGCCATCGGCACCGGCGGGGCCTACCTGCAGGACGCGGCCGTCAAGGAGATGTTCTCCGGCGAGCGCCTGCCCGTCGTGGCCGGCCAGGGCACCCGCCCGGGCACCGCGAAGACCGACGGTGACGGCTTCCGGCTCAGCGGCGACTGGAGCTTCGCCTCCGGCATCAAGCACTCGCAGTGGATCCACACGCTCGGCATCATCGAGGAGACCGGCGAGCCGCGGATCTTCGTCCTCCCGGTCGAGAAGGCCGAGCTGATCGAGACCTGGGACGTCATGGGTCTCAAGGCCACCGGCAGCATCGACTACAAGATCCGCGACGTCTTCGTGCCCGAGACCTTCACGCACCTCGGCCCGGTCGAGGAGGGCCGCCGCGGCGGCTGGATCTTCAAGCTCGGCATCATGCACTTCGCCCTCATCGGCCACTCGGGGTGGGCGCTGGGCGTCGCGCGCCGGATGCTCGACGACCTCTCCGAGCAGGTGCGGGGCAAGGCCGGCCGGGCCGGGTCCATGGCCGAGAGCACCCGGTTCCACGCCATCTACGGCGAGCTCGAGGCGAGGTACCACGCCGCCCGTGCGTTCGTGTACGAGGTGTGGCGGGAGGCGACCGCGACGCTGGAGAACGGCGGCGAGCTCGACTCCGACCAGCGCACCCGGCTGCGGCTGGCGCTCTACAACGCGACCTGGACCGCGGAGGCCATCAGCGTCGAGGTCTACAAGGCGGCGGGCACCTCGGCGCTGCGCACCGGCGCGATGCAGCAGTACTTCCGCGACATGCACGCCGGCACCCAGCACGTCACGTCGGCTCCGCACGTGCTCGAGGGCTGCGGCAAGTTCCTCGCCGGGCTGGCCCCGGACCACACCTGGCTCTACATGAACCTCGTGCCCAAGGGCTGAGCCGAACCGACGACGGAGGGCCGGACCGGGATCTCCCGATCCGGCCCTCCGTCGTCAGGGGGGCGTCAGAAGACGCCGGCGAGCGTGCCGCCGTCCACCGGGTACACGGCGCCGGTCATGAACGACGACGCGTCGGAGGCGAGCAGGACCGCCAGGCCCTGCACCTCGCGCGGGTCGCCCATCCGCTTCAGCAGCACCGTGTCGGCCCACGCCTGGTCGATCGCCGGGTCCTTGGGCCCGCGGCCGCCGATGTTGGTGTGGAACGGGCCGGGGGCGATGCCGTTGACCCGGATGCCGTCGGGGGCGAGGTCCACCGCGGCCTGGCGCACCAGGTTGGCCAGCGCGCCCTTGGAGGCGCTGTAGCCGTAGCCGACCATGGCATCGGCCCGCAGCCCCGCCGTCGACACGGTGACGACGACGGACCCACGGCCGGCCGGGCGCATCACCCGGGCCGCGGCGCGGACGGTGGCCAGCGTGCCCACCAGGTTGACCGCGAGGGCGCCGTCGAAGGTCGTCCAGTCCAGGTCGTAGAGCCGGCCCTCGGGGCTCTGCACCGACGGCCCGCCGGCGATGCCGGCGTTGGCGAACACCGCGTCAAGCCCGCCGTGCTCGCGGGCGGCCTCGGCCACGGCGGCCTCCACCTGCGCGGCGTCGGAGACGTCGCAGACGCGGGTGCCGACCGTCCCGCCGGCGGTGGTCAGGGCCGCCGCGCTGCGCGTCAGCTCCGCGCCGTCGACGTCGAGCATCGTCACCGCCGCACCGCTCTGCAGCAGGCCCTCGGCGATCGCCAGGCCCAACCCGCTGGCCGCGCCGGTCACCAGGGCGTGCCTGCCGTCCAACCGGAGCCGGTCAGGCAGGGGGCGCGGGTCGGGCGCGGGGGAGCTCATGCGGGGTCGTCCCCTCGGGGGTCGGAGCGGGTGGGGTCGCGCAGGTCGACGAGCACCTTGAACGCCAGGCTGGTGCGTTCCTCGAGCAGGTCCAGCGCCACGGCCGCCGTGGCCAGGGGCACCCGGTGGCTCACCAGCGCGTCGACGGTGGCGGTGTTGCGGCGCACGAGGTCCGCGGCGGCGGCGAACTCCGCGTAGGTGCAGCAGCTGACGCCCAGGACGTCGAGCTCCTTGATGGGCAGCGGGCCGGGGCTGGTGGGCGCCGAGGCGGCGGTCATCCCGACGACGACGACCCGGCCGCCGTGCCCGGCCAGCTCCAGGGCGGTGCCGAAGACGGCGGGGGCGCCGGTGGTGTCGACGACGACGTGCGGCCCCTCGGGCCCGGCGAGGTCGGCCACGGCGGCGGCGAGGGCGGGGGAGTCCGGGGCAGCGGTGGCGAAGCCGATCGCGGCCAGCAACTCCCGGCGGGCGGGAACAGGGTCGGTGACGAGCACGGCGGCGCCGCGGTCGCGGGCGGCCAGCGCGCAGGCGACGCCGATCGGCCCGCCGCCCAGGACGACGACGGACTCCCCGTCGGCCACCCGCCCGCGGGCCACGGCGTGCACGGCGATCGACACCGGCTCGACGAGCGCGGTCTGCTCCGCGGTCAGCCCGGTGGTCACCACCAGCGCGCCGGTGTCGACCAGGAGGTGCTCCTGCAGCGCGCCGTCCCGGTGGACCCCGAGCAGCTGCAGCCGGCTGCAGACGTTGACCCGGCCGTCCCGGCAGGGCCGGCACTCCCCGCAGGGCAGGACCGGCCAGACCGCCACCCGCTCGCCCACGGCCGGTCCGCCGGCGGGGTCGGCGACGGCCACGACGGCGGAGAACTCGTGGCCCTGGACGCGAGGGAGCAAACCGTCGTGGGACGGGCCCAGATCGGCGTGGTAGAGGTGCAGGTCGGAGCCGCAGATGCCGACGGCCTCCACCCGCAGCAGGGTCTGCCCCGGCCGCGGAGGGCCCGGCTCCGGCCGTTCGACCAGCCGGATGGTGCCCGGGCCCTCCGTGACCGCGGCCCTCATCGGGCGGTGGCGTCCGAACCGGCGAGGAAGCCCAGCACCTCGGCCGCGACCTCGTCCGGCCGCTCGTGGTGCAGGCCGTGCCGGGTGCGCGGCAGGTCGCGCAGCTCGGCGCCGGGGATCGCCTTCGCGTAGGCCTCGCTGTGCGCCCGGGGGACGATCACGTCGATCTCCGCGGCGATCACCAGGGCGGGGCAGCTTATCCGCGGCAGCCGCGCCGGGAGCTCGGGGTCGTGCAGGTACGGGTCCCGGGCGAAGCGGGCGAAGGCGGCCATGTCCTTCTCCGTCTGCGCGATCTGCTCCGGCGTCGGCGGGGCGGAGAGCGCGGCCTCGACGAGGGCGTCGTCGTAGAACAGCGCGCGCACGAGGTCCGGCGGGGCCATGGAGAACAGGTCGGCCGGCGGCGCCTCGGGCACCGAGAGGCCGGCCGGCGCCATCAGCACCAGGTGCTCGACGCGGTCGGGGATCGTGCTGGCCAGCTCCGCGGCGGTCCAGCCGCCGAAGGACGCTCCGACGAGGTCGAAGCGGTCGACGCCCAGGACGTCCAGCAGTCGCAGGTAGTGCTGCACGAGGTCGGCCATGGTGGCGACCTCGGGCAGCTCGTCGCTCAGGCCGAACCCGGGGTGGTCGGGGGCGATGAGGTCCACCGCCTCCGACATCCGCTCGTGGAACGGCTCCCAGTTGCCCGCACCGCCGGCGGCGTGCAGGAAGAGGACCGGGCGGCCCGAGCCCTTGCGGAACAGGCTGATCTCCCCGGAGCCCATCGGCACCCTCGTCGGCGTCGGGACAGCTGCGGGAACGGTCACGGGAACTCCTGCCTCGAGACGTGAACGGACAATCGTCCGCCCGGGCCAGCACCGTGACGCATGACACGTCGCGGTGTCAACGTCGCCACGGGCTGCGGTGGCCATCTGGGCCCCGGACCGCGGAGGGGAGTTGACCGGCGCGCGGCAGGGGGCGCAACGGACAACTGACCGCCAGACGGTTGACAAGGAATGTGGCCGCTGTCACTGTTCCGCCACCACCACGACGCCCGGCCCGCTCCCCGCGGCTGCCCGGCGGCCCGTGTACGGCGATCCCCGCAGCTGTGCGACCCCGAGAAGAGGACCACTCCATGGCTCATCGCGTGATCCGCTCGCCGCGCTCCCGGCGGCTGGCCCTGCCGGTCGCCGCGGCGGCCCTGGTCCTGACCACCGTGGCGTGCGCCCCCACGAGCAGCAACGAGGGCGCCGCCGACAGCGGCGCCGAGGCCGTGGTGTCCGACGAGACCCTCGACCAGCTGCGCGCCGACGTCGAGGAGGCGATGGCCGTGCCGGAGTTCGAGCCGCAGGGCGAGGCGTTCTCGGTCGCCCCCTTGGCGGGCAAGAAGATCCTCTCCATGCCGGTCAGCAGCCAGCTCGAGGGCTGCGACCGGATGGCCCGCACCGTCGTCGACATCGCCAAGAGCGTGGGCATGACCGACAGCACGTACTTCCAGAACGACGGCGGCCCGCAGGCGTGGGTGCAGGGCATGAACCTGGCGATCAACCAGGGCTACGACGGTGTGGCGCTGGTCTGCGGCATCGACCCCGCCGCGCTGGCCCCGCAGATGGAGGCGGCGAAGGCGGCCGGCATCCAGGTGGTCGACATGCACCTGTCCGACGTCTCGGAACCGCCGTCGGACCTCATCGCCGGGCAGACCAACGGCCAGTTCAACCGGTCCATGGAGCTCGGCGTGGCGCAGGCCCTCGTCGAGTCCGAGGGCCGGCCGATCGACGCGCTGGTCATCACCTCGAACGAGAACCCGCCCTCGATCGGCATGGAGCAGACGGTCAAGGACCAGTTCGCCGAGCTGTGCGGAGACGACTGCGGCGTCGAGTCGATCAACATCCCCATCCCCGACTACGCCACCGAGCTCACCAGCGCCGTCTCCTCGGCGCTGGTGGCCAACCCCGACATCCGCGCGGTCTTCACCGTGTTCGACGCCCAGACGCCGTTCGTCCTGCCGGCCATCCAGTCGTCCAACGTCGACGCGAAGACCTACGCCTTCGGCGCCGACCGCACGTTCGTCGCGCTGATGACCGACCCGGAGAACCCGATGGGCACGGACATGGGCCCGAACTTCGACTGGATGGCCTACACCGGCGCTGACCAGCTGTTCCGCGTTCTCGCCGGCCAGCAGCCGATCCCGTCCGACGAGGCGTTCTCGCCGTACCGCCTGTGGACGCCGGAGAACGCCGAGGAGGTCAACGGACCGAACGACGGCTTCGGGGACGCCTACGTCGAGGGCTACCGCAGCCTCTGGCTGGACGCGCCCGCCGTCTGAGCGGACGGGAGGCCCCGGGCACGCCGCCCGGGGCCTCCCCACGCCCGCCCGTCCCGACCCCCAGCGGCGCAACCGCGCTCCGGCCCCAGGGAAGCCACGGATGACGACCACCGCCCTCGAGCTCCACTCCGTCTCCAAGACCTTCGGTGCGACCAAGGCGTTGCAGGGCGTCTCCATGACCGTGGAGCGCGGCGAGGTCCTCGCCCTGCTGGGAGAGAACGGCTGCGGCAAGTCCACCCTGGTCAAGGTCGTGGCCGGCGTCTACGACCCCGAGCCCGGCGCCCGCATGCTGGTCGACGGCCGAGAGGTGTCCCTCCCGCTGGAGGCCGGCGCCTCGCGCGACCTGGGCCTGAGCTTCGTCCACCAGGACCTCGGCCTGGCCCGGCCGCTGACGGTCCTGGAGAACCTGCTGGGCGGGGTGGCCGAGCGCAGCGGCTCGCGGCTGCGCATCCAGTGGCGATCCGAGGCCCGCAAGGCCCGCGCCATGCTGCGCAGTTACGGCGTGGACGTCGACCCCCTCGCCGTCATCAACCACCTGCCACCGGTCGAGCAGGCGCTGGTGGCCATCGCCCGCGCCGCCGAGGAGCTCAAGCAGTACCGGGAACGCACCGGCGCCACCTCCTCGGTGCTCGTGCTGGACGAGCCGACGGTCTTCCTCCCCGAGGAGGAGGTGCAGTTCCTCTTCGACCTGATCCGCACGATCGTCGCCTCGGGCGCCAGCGTCGTGTTCATCTCCCACGACCTGCCCGCCGTCCGGGAGATCGCCGACCGCGTCACCGTGCTCCGGGACGGCAAGCTGGCCGCCACCGCCCGGATGAGCGACGTGACCGACGCCGAGATCGTCGAGCTGATCGTGGGCCCCGCGATCGCCAAGCTGGACGCGTTCGGCCACGGGAACGTGCACGGCGACGGCCGACCGGCCACCGCGCCGCCGCGGGTCTTCGACCGCTCCCCGGGCGCCGGGCTGCACGTCACCGGGCTGCGTGGCGGGCAGGTCCGCGGCCTGGACCTGCACGTCGCGCCGGGTGAGGTCGTCGGCCTGGCCGGGCTGCTCGGCTCCGGCGCCGAGGAGGTGCCCTACCTGCTCTTCGGCGCGAAGCAGGCCACCGGCGGCGAGCTGACCCTCGACGGGACGACGGTGCCGGTGGCCAGGCAGCAGCCGGCCACGGCGGTCGGCATGGGTCTGGCGCTCATCCCGGCCGACCGGCGCCGCGACGCCATCGCCCCGGCCGTGTCCGTCGCGGAGAACATGATGCTGCTGGTGGTGCGGCGCTTCGCAGTCCGGGGGTGGTTGCGCAACCGCCGGCTGCGCGGCGCCGCCGATGCGCGTGCCGAGACGCTCGACGTCCGCCCGCGCCGTACCGACCTGCCGGTCGGCACGCTCAGCGGCGGCAACGCGCAGAAGGTCGTCGTCGGCAAGTGGCTGGAGATCGGGCCGCGGGTCCTGCTGCTGCACGAGCCGACGCAGGGCGTCGACATCGCCGCCCGCGCCGAGATCTACCGGGTCGTCCGGCGGGCCACCGAGGACGGCATGTCGGTGGTCTGGGTCTCCAGCGACTTCGACGAGCTGGCCACCGTCTGCGACCGCGTCGTCGTGGTCAGCGGCGGGGTGGCCGGCGCCGAGATCCCGCTCCGGGACATCACCCCGGAGGCGATCACCGCCGGCGTCTACGGGGCCAGCACCAGTGAGTCCACGATCCTCCCGACCGTTGAACAGGTGGCACGATGAGCGCGACGGACACCCTCGAGGCGAAGGACCCCCAGCCGGCACCGAGCGTCGCGCAGGGCCGCGGCTCGACCCGCGGCCGGTGGGGGGAGAAGGCCGCGCTGCCCATCGCGTGGCTGGTGCTCTTCGTCGTCTTCGCCGCGCTGGCCCCGGACACGTTCCTCTCCATGGGGAACATCGCCAACATCCTGGGATCGCAGTCGATCCTCTTCATGCTGGCGCTGGCCGCGCTGCTGCCCACCCGCTCCGGCGACCTCGACCTGTCGCTGGGCAGCATCGGCGGCCTGTCGGCGATCATCGTCGCGGTGCTCAACGTCCGGCACGGCGTCTCGCTGCCGCTGGCCTGCCTGGCGGCGGTCGCGGTGGGCGCGCTGTGCGGGGCGTTCAACGGGCTGTTCGTGGTCAGGTTCAAGACCGAGCCGTTCATCATGACCCTCGGCACCGGCACCCTCTTCGGCGGCCTGGTCTTCTGGATCGCCAACTCCACGACGATCGTCGGCGTCGACCGGGACCTGTCGATGTGGACCTACCTGCGCCAGATCGGCCAGGTGCCGGTGCAGTTCTACTACTGCCTGCTGGTCATGCTCGTCATCTGGTACGCCATGAACTACACCCCGCTGGGCGTGCGCAACCTGTTCGTCGGCCAGTCCCGCGAGGTGGCCGTCCTCAGCGGGATCAACGCCGACCGCATCCGGTTCGGTGCGTTCACCCTCGCCGGCGTCATCGCGTCGCTGGCCGGGATCCTCTACGTCGGCACCACCGGCTCGGCGGGCCCCACCTCGGTGGAGACCTTCCTGCTCCCGGCCTACGCGGCGGTGTTCCTCGGGGCCACCACCATCCAGCCGGGCCGGTTCAACGCCCTCGGCACGGGGGTGGCCGTGCTGTTCCTCGCCACCGGCACCGCCGGCCTGCAGCTGCTCGGCGCGCAGGACTACGCCCAGCAGCTCTTCTACGGCGGCGCGCTCGTCGCGGCCGTGGCCATCTCCCGCTACCTGCGCCGCACCTGACGCGGCGGCACCGGGCGCGAGCCGGCCGCAACGGCGGACCGGTGGCCCGGGCATGATCGAGCCGATCCAGCATGGCCCCGACACGGACGCCGACGACCTCGGGAGGACCCACCGATGACCCACCCCGCCCAGCCGGACCCCGCGTCGGTCGAGGTCGCGCCCGTCGAGGCCGCACCCGTCGATCCCGAGCTGCAGGCCCGGTTCCGCGAGGTGATGGCGGGTGTGCCGACGCCGGTCTCGGTGATCACCAGCACCACCGGCGGCCTGCCGCACGGGACGACGGTCAGCGCCTTCGCCTCGCTGTCGATGACCCCGCCCATGGTGCTGGTGAGCCTCGACCGGGGGTCGGACCTGCTGGCCGTCGTCCGGGAGTCCGGGCGGTTCGGGGTGAACGTGCTCGGCGCGCACCAGTCGCACCTGGCGATGGCGTTCGCGCGCAAGGGCGGCACGGGCAAGTTCTCCGGTGTCCGGTGGGAGATCGACCACGACCTGCCCCGGCTGCCGGGCGCGCCCGGCTGGCTGGCCTGCGAGGTGGCCACCCTGGTCGACGGGGGCGACCACGTGGTGGCGCTGGGCACGGTGGTCGCCGCGGGGACGTCCGAGGGGCAGCCGTTGACCTACCACGGCCGGGTGTTCGGCACCCACGCCGCGCTCGAGCTGCCCTGACCGCGGCGCCGGCCGGCCGATTCAGGCGGAGACGGCGCTCCCGGCCGCGGGCCGCGGCACCTCCACGTGCGGCCGGGACTGCCACAGCGCCCACTCGACGCTGATGTCCGCGGCGGTGTGCAGCAGCCGGGGCAGGTGCTCCTGCACGAGCACCTCGGTCGAGGTCTCGGCCGCGTGCACGGTGACGTTCATGGCGGCGCGGACCGTGCCGTTGCCGTCGCGCACCGGCACCGCGACGGAACGGATGCCCGGGGCGAGCTCCTCGTCGGCCAGTGCCCAGCCCCGCGCCCGGACCTTGACCAGCTCGTCACGCAGCTGGTCGGCGTCCGGCTGCGGTGCCGGCGGCAGGCCGGCACGGCTGGGCTGCGCGAGGGCGGCCTCCAGCTCATCGGTGGAGAGGGCGGCCAGCAGCACCTTGCCCTGCGAGGTGCGGACGGCGGGGAAGCGGGTGCCGATCTCCACCCGCAGCGTGATGATCCGGGGCACCGCCACCCGGGCGACGTAGACGATGTCGGAGCCGTCGAGCTGCGCCATGGACGAGGACTCGCCGGTCTGCGCGACCAGCGACTCCAGGTGCGGGCGCGCGATGTCCCACAGCCCCAGGGCACTGACGTAGGCCGTGCCGAGCCCGAGCACGCGGGGGGTGAGGTGGAAGACGCCGCCGGCGGAGCGGACCAGCCCCAGCTCCTCCAGCGTCAGCAGCAGGCGGCGGGCGGTGGGTCGCGCCAGCCCGGCGGCGGCGGCGACCTCGGTGAGGGACATGGTGGGGCGGTCGGCGCCGAAGGCGGCGATGACGTCGAGACCGCGGGCGAGCGCCTCGACGAAGTCCGGTCCCGTGCCGCGTCCGGCCATCGGCCCACCCCGTTCCTGCCGCCGGCGGATCGCACCGGCCCGACCGACCCGGTCCGGGACGGAGGCGGCTCGCGGGCAGCCGATCGCCCGGCCACCGCCCACGTCATCATCCCGGATCGGGCCCGCCCGCGGCCCTCGTTCCAGCGTCGACCACCCCGACGGGCGAGCCGCGCCGCGCAGCGCGCGGCCGGGCGCCGGCCGGGTCCGGGACTCGGGGTGGCCGGTGAGGGCGAGCGCGGCCAGGGCGTCGAGGAGGTGGTGGGCGCCGGCGCGGTCGAGCTCGCCGGGAACGCGCACGGGCGTGCGCGGGGCCGGGGCTCCGACCCCCATCGGTGCCGTAACAGCGCACGTACGCAGCGGAGCGCCGGGGAGCGTGTCCGCCGGGTGGCGGGGCTACCGTTCAGGGGTCACGACCTCCTGCGCCGCCGGACCGAGGCGGCCTCCGTGACGGGATGGGCGGGCTCGGTGGCGACTCGGCGTGACCTGGTGGTGGTCGGCGCCTCGGCCGGCGGGGTGGAGGCGCTGCAGGCGCTGCTGCGCGGCCTGCCGACGGACCTCCCGGCCGCCGTGCTCGTCGTGCTGCACATCCCGGCGAGCGCCCGCAGTGCCCTGCCCGAGATCCTCGCGCGGGTGTCCTCGCTGCCGGTCCGCCCGGCTCGCGACGGTCAGCCGCTCGAGCCGGGCACCGTGGCCGTGGCCGTGCCCGACCGGCACCTCATGGTCGTCGACGGCCGGCTGATGCTGAGTCGGGGGCCGCGCGAGAACGGGCACCGGCCGGCGGTCGACGTCCTGTTCCGCTCCGCCGCCCGAGCTGCGGGCCCCCGCGTGGTCGGCGTCGTGCTGTCCGGGGCGCTGGACGACGGCACCGCGGGGATCGTCGGCATCCGCGCGCGCGGCGGCGTCGGCGTCGTCCAGCGGCCGGACGAGGCGATGTACCGGAGCATGCCGCAGCACGCGTTGGAGGTCGGGGGCGCCGAGCACGCCGTCCCAGTGGCCGAGATGGGGGCGCTCCTCGAACGGCTGCTCGCCGAGGAGGTCGACACGGCCGCGGCGCCACCCCCGAGCGACCTCATGGACACGGAGACGGCCATGGCCGAACTGAACGGCACCGCGTACGACCAGGACGATCGGCCGGGTGAGCCCTCCGGCTTCGGCTGCCCGAGCTGCCACGGCGCGCTCTTCACGATCACCGAGGGCGGCTTGGAGCGCTACCGCTGCCGGGTCGGCCACGCCTGGTCGCCCCAGGCGCTGGCGGAGGAGCAGTCGCAGGCCCTGGAGGGCGCGCTCTGGATGGCCTTGCGGAGCCTGGAGGAGAAGGCGGCGCTCAGCAGCCAGATGAGCAACCGCGCCGCGGACCGGGGGCACCCGCACAGTGCCGCGACGTTCCGCCGTCGTCACGACGAGGCCATGGACGCCGCCGCCGTCCTCCGGAAGCTGCTGCAGCGCGGGGAGCTGAGCGCGGAGGGCCTCCCCGACGAGTCCGGCCAGGCCTGAGCCCGTGGACCCCCGGACCACGGACGCCCCTCCCGCTGTCGAGGACGACGGGCGGGCCGGTGGCGACGGTCTCGCCACCGAGGAGCCGGCCACCGGCGACGCCGCGGAGGGCCGGGACCCCGAGTTCGAGGCGCTGCTGGTCTACCTGCGGGAGCGCCGCGGCTTCGACTTCACCGGCTACAAGCGGCCCAGTCTCGTCCGGCGGGTCCAACGCCGCATGGCCGAGGTCGGCATCGAGCGGGTCGGCGACTACCAGGACCACCTGGAGGTGCACCCCGACGAGTTCACGCCGCTGTTCAACACGATCCTCATCAACGTCACGAGTTTCTTCCGCGACCGCCCGTCGTGGGACCACCTGCGTGAGGTCCTGCTGCCCCAGCTGCTGAGCACGTCCGGCCCCGGCATCCGGGTGTGGAGCGCCGGGTGTGCCTCCGGGCAGGAGGCCTACAGCGTGGCGATCCTGCTCGCCGACGCGCTCGGGGTCGACGAGTTCCGCCGACGGGTCAAGATCTACGCCACGGACGTCGACGAGGAGGCCCTGGCACACGCCCGCCAGGGCGCGTTCAGCGAGCGGGAGCTGTCCGGGCTGACGCCCGAGCAGGTGCAGGAGTACTTCACGACCGAGGCCGGGCGCTTCGCGTTCCGCAAGGACCTGCGCCGCTCGCTGATCTTCGGCCGCAACGACCTGGTGCAGGACGCGCCGATCTCCCACGTCGACCTGCTGCTGTGCCGCAACACGCTCATGTACTTCACCGCCGAGACCCAGCAGCGCATCCTCGGCCGGCTGCACTACGCGCTCAACCCCCACGGGGTGCTGTTCCTCGGCAAGGCCGAGATGCTGCTGTCCCACACGCAGCTGTTCACGCCGATCGACCTCGGCCGACGGTTCTTCCACAGGCGGAACAGCGGTCCGGTGCGCGAGCGGCGGACGGCGTCCGCGGTGTTCGCGGTGGCCCAGGACGGCGCGGGCGCGGACATCTCGCGGCTGCGCGCCGAGGCGTTCCTCTCCGGGCCCTCCGCCCAGCTCGCCGTCGACGTCGACGGACGCCTCGCCATGGTCAACCACGAGGCCGAGCGGGTGTTCGGCCTCGACCTGCGCGACGTCGGCCGGCCGTTCCAGGACCTGGAGATCTCCTACCGCCCGGTGGAGCTGCGGACCTCGATCGCCGAGGCGGTGGCGACCCGCCGCCCGCTGTGGCTGCGGGGCGTGGAGCGCCCGCGGCCGGGGCAGGAGCCGGCCGTCTTCGACGTCCAGGTGGTGCCGGTGTTCCGCGAGGACGGCGGTCTGCTGGGCACCACGGTGGTGTTCGACGACGTCACCCGCTACCGGCGGCTGCAGCAGGAGCTGGAGTTCGCCAACCACCAGCTGGAGACCGCCTACGAGGAGCTCCAGTCGGCCAACGAGGAGCTGGAGACCACCAACGAAGAGCTCCAGTCGACGGTGGAGGAGCTGGAGACCACCAACGAGGAGCTCCAGTCGACGAACGAGGAACTGGAGACGATGAACGAGGAGCTCCAGTCGATGAACGACGAGCTCCACTCCACCAACGAGGAGCTGCGGGTCAGCACCGACGAGGTCGCCGGCCTCAACCGGTTCATGAGCGGGGTGCTGGGCAGTTTCCGGGCGGGCGTCGTCGTCGTGGACCCGGACCTGCGCGTCCTGGTGTGGAACTCCGCGGCGGAGGACCTGTGGGGCCTGCGCGAGGACGAGGTGCAGGGCCGCTACCTGCTCAGCCTGGACATCGGGCTGCCCGCGGGGCCGCTGCACCCGCTGCTGCGGCGGCAGGTCGGTGGTGGCGGTGAGGGGCACGACGTCGTCGAGCTGGACGCGGTGAACCGGCGGGGACGCCCGGTGCGCGTGCGGGTCACGGTCACCGCCTTCACCCAGGGGCCGGCCGGTCCCGCCGGGGCCGTCGTCCTCATGGACCCCACCGACCCCTGACCCCGGCCGGTCACCGGCCGGCGGCGATCACCTCGTCCGCGTGGCCCTCGACGACCAGCTGCGCGAGGTCGCGGAGCTTCACGTTGAGCCGGTTGCTCAAGGTGACCAGGCGGGCGAACGCGTCGTCGGCGCCCACCCCCAGGCGGGCCATGAGCACGCCCTTGGCCTGGTCGATGACCGCGCGGGAGGTCAGCGCCTTCTCGAGGTTGGCCGCGAGCGTGCGCAGGGACTCGCGTTCGGCCACGGTCTGCAGGACCCCGCTCACCGCGGCGGCCACCAGCTCGGCGATCCGCAGACCGGTCGCGTCGAAGGCGTTGCGGTCGGCCGAGTAGACGTTGAGGACGCCGGCGGGCACGCCGTCCTCCGGGAGGGGGATGGCCAGCACGCTCCGGACGGTGCCGTCGGCGGCCGTGCGCGCGAGGACGGGCCACCGCGGGTCGGCGTCGACGTCGCCGGTGACCACCGCCTCGCCGGAGGAGTAGGCGTTCCAGCACGGGCCCTCGCCGGCCTGCATCTGCCGGCCGTCGAAGGTCTGGGCCGCCGTCGAGTCGCTGCCCAGCACCTGGGGTGCGAGGGGCGAGCCGAGGCTGATGCTGACCGCTCCCGCCGCCGGCACCGCGCTGCGCACCAGGACGGCCATGCGGCCCATCAGCTCCTGGCGGTGGCCCTCGGCCAGCGGCAGCGACGAGAGCTCGGCCAGCGCCGTGGCCAGACCGAGGCTCTCCGCCTCGACGGACCGGCTCCCCGCGTCGGCATCACCGTCCGGCGTTCCGGCCGGGATGAGGACCCACTGGATCCGGGTGTCGCCCCCCGGCTCGCCGTGGAGCTCGGGGAACCCGAACAACGAGACCGGGCTCTCGTCGGGCCCCCGGCCCCGCACGAGGACGTGCGAGTGGTGCTCGCGGGCCTGACCCGAACCGAGCGCACGCAGCGCCGAGCGGTACGAGCGCACGTCCGCGGGGGACAGGAAGACGCTGAAGGGCTTGCCGCGCAGTCGCGACAGGGGCACGTGCAGCTGCTGGGCGAGGGCCGGGTTGGCGTCGAGCACCTTCCCGTCGCCGTCGGTGATGCACAGCCCCACCGGCACGACCGCCGACAGGTGGCCGCGCCAGCGGCGCTCGGCCTCGTACCGGTTCAGGAGTTGCTGGATCTGCTCCTGCTGGACGCGGACCTCCTCCTCGGCGACCCTCAGCTCCTCGTGCGCCACCTGCAGCTCGGCGAGGGTGTCCAGGGCCTCGCCTGCGCCGAGCCCGTCGGGTCCGCTCATCGCGAGGGCGCCTCGTCGGCCCGGCGGGCGCCGTCCTCGGCGGCGTGCTGCCGGTCGGCCGCGGCGTGCTCGCGGTCGGCCGCCGCCTCCCGCCGGTGCGCGCCGGCCCGGCGGCGGTGCTCCTCGGGGTCGCCGCTGCCGCGCCGGGAGGCCTGCTCGTGCGCCTCGGCGGCCGCCTCGTGGCTGTGGGCGGCCCGCTCGTGGCCGGCGGCGGCGCGCTCGTGCGCGCGGCGCGCGTTCTCGACCGCCTCCGCGGCACGCTGCTGCGCGAGCCGGGCGTCGCCGGCCGAGCCGTGCTCCTCGGCCAGCCGGGCCAGCCGGTCGGCGAGCTCGCGGGTGCGCCGGCCCGCCTGTTCCGCCCGGATCGCCGCCTGCTGGCCGGGGCCGTCGCTGTCCATCCGCCCATCCTCCTCCGCTCCGCCGGACCGCGCCGCGGTGTGCGCGGTCCGGCGGCGTCAGTCGCGCGGCGCCGGCCGGACGGCGGGCAGGACGGCGGAGGTGAACAGGTCGACCAGCGCTCGGCGCTCGGCGTCCTGCCCGACGGGGGAGAAGACCAGCGTCCCGGCCCCGGCGTCGGCGTACTCGCGGACCCGGGCGGCGACCCGGTCCGGGTCGCCGTGCAGCAGGTAGCGGTCGGCCAGCGGGTCGAAGTCCTGCTGGTAGACCGCGCTGACGGTCTCCACCACCTGTCGCCGCGAGCGGGCGGCGTCCTCGTCCACCCCGCCCCAGCAGAACACGGCGCCGCGCACCGTCGCCGGGTCCCGGCCGGCGGCCTCGGCGGCCTGCCGCACCTCGCCGAGGCTGCGGGCCAGCTGCTCGGGCGTGTACATGTACGGCATCCAGACGTCGGCGAAGCGGCCGGCGCGGCGGATCGCGGCCGGCCGGCGCCCGCCCAGCCAGATCGGTGGCCCACCCGGCTGCACGGGACCGGGGTCGAGGGCCAGACCCGGCACGGTCGTGAACCGGCCGGCGAAGTCGACCGGGCCGCCCGCCCACAGCGCCCGGAACAGCTCCAGCGCCTCGTCGGCGCGGGCGCCGCGCTCGGCGACGTCGACGCCGGCGGCGACGAACTCGGGCGGGTGCTCGCCGCCGACGCCGACGCCCAGGTCGAAGCGGCCGCCGCTGACCCGGTCCAGCGTGGTGGCCAGCTTCGCGGCCAGGGCGGCCGGGTAGAGCGGGACGACGGTCAGCGCGCTGAGCAGCCGGATGGTGCTCGTGGCCCCCGCGGCCGCAGCCAGCGCGACGAAACCGTTCGGGTGGGGACTGTGGAAGAACAGGTGCTCCCCGCAGGCGATCCCGTCGTAGCCGGCGGCCTCGGCGGCGCGGGCCTCGGCGGCGACGGCGGTCTGGTCGCTGCTGAGGGCGAGGACGACGCGCACGGTCAGGAGTTCCCGGCGACGAGCTCGGTGTCCACGCCGATCCGGCCGACCTTGGAGGCGCCGCCGGGGCTGCCCAGCGGGGCGTCGCGGCCGGGCAGCACCTCGACGAAGAACCGCCGGTTGTCGTCGATGTGCGGCTCGTTCTCGTCGCTCACCCGGCGGTCCTGGGCGATCGCCTCCACCGGACACACCGGCTCGCAGGCGCCGCAGTCGATGCACTCCTTGGGGTTGATGTAGAGCTTGCGGTCCCCCTCGTAGATGCAGTCCACCGGGCACTCCTCGACGCAGGACATGTCCGTGGTGTCGATGCACTCGGCGCCGATGACGTAGGGCACGGGAGGTCTCCTCGGAGGTGGGGCCGGGCTCAGGCGTGGGCGGTCGCGCCGATCCCGGCGGGGTCGTCGCTGCTGTGGCCGGGGAAGAGGGGCTGGTCGGGGTCGAGGTAGGTCGCGGCGTTGTTGACCGCGGTCGCTGCCTCCCCGAAACCGACGGCGATCAACCGCACCTTGCCCGCGTACTCGGTGATGTCCCCGGCGGAGTAGACGCCGGGCACCGAGGTGCGCATGGCGGTGTCCACCATGATCTTGCGGTCGACGATGTCCAGGCCCCAGGTCTCCAGCGGGCCGATGTCGGCGGTGAAGCCCAGCGCGGCGATGACCGCCTGTGCCGGGTACGGGGTGACGGTGCCGTCCTTGGCGCGCACGTGCACCGTGTGCAGGACCTCCTCCCCATCGACGAGGCCCCCGGCCAGGGACTGGACCTGGGCGTCGGTGACGATCACGGTCCGCCCGCGCTCCATGTCCGCGACGCTGGCGGCGTGGGCGCGGAAGTGCCTGCGGCGGTGCACGAGGGTGACCGAGGCGGCGACGTCCTCCAGGGCCAGCGCCCAGTCCACCGCGGAGTCCCCGCCGCCGACGATGACGACGTCCTGGCCGGCGTGCGCGGCGATCTCCTTGACCACGTAGGTGAGGCCGCGGCCCTCCCACTCGGCGCCACCGGGCAGCGGGCGCGGGGTGAAGGTGCCGATCCCGCCGGTGACGACCACGGCGCCGCAGGTGATGCGGGTGCCCTTGTCGGTGGTGACCACCAGCCGGGCGCCGGCCCGCGGGCGGTGCCCGGCCTCGTCGGTCAGCGTCTCGGCGCGCTCGCCGAGGACGTACACCGGGTCGAAGCGGGCGGCCTGCTCGACCAGCCCGCCGACGAGGTCGCGGCCCTTGATGCCGGGGAAGCCCGCGACGTCGTAGATCAGCTTCTCCGGGTAGAGCGCCGTCACCTGCCCGCCCGGCTCGGGCAGGCTGTCGACGAGCGCCGTCCGCAGGCCGCGGAACCCGGCGTAGTACGCGGCGTACAGGCCGGCCGGGCCGGCCCCGACCACGAGCAGGTCGACGTCGACCCGGCGGCCGTCGCCCGCCCCGGTGTGCGGCGGGGCGAGGTCGGTCGCGGTCATGCGGGTTCTCCGGGGGTCGCGGCGGCCAGGTTGTCGGAGCGGGCGGCGCCGCTGAGCCGGTCGAGGGCCAGCTCGCGGATGCGGAAGCGCTGCAGCTTGCCGGTGGCCGTCGTCGGCAGTTCGTCGAAGACCAGGACGTGGCGCGGGCGCTTGAACGCGGCCAGCCCCTCGCGACAGAAGGTGACGAGGTCGTCCTCCGTCGTCGGGTCGCCGGGGAGCAGGACGACGCAGGCGACCGGCTTGTCCAGGCCGTCGGCGTCGGGCAGCGACACGACGACGACCTGGTTGACCGCCGGGTGCTGGCGCAGCCGCTCCTCGACCTCGGTGGGGGAGACCCAGATGCCGCCGGCCTTGATGATGTCGTCGGTGCGGCCCAGCGAGGTGTAGTAACCGTCGGCGCTGCGGACGTAGGTGTCGCCGGTGCGCACCCAGGGGCCCTGGAAGACGCGCCGGGTCACCTCGGTCCGCTGCCAGTAGCCGGTGGCCGCGGAGTCGCCGCGCACGTACAGGTGGCCGGGGGTGCCGTCGGGGACCGGTGCGCCGTCGTCGTCGACGATCCTGGCCTCGTAGCCGGCGACGATCTCCCCGGTGGAGCCGGCGCGGGTCCGCCCGGGCCGGCCGCTGATGAAGATGTGCAGCATCTCGGTGGAGCCGATGCCGTCGAGCATCTCGACGCCGAAGGTGCCGGTGAACCGCTCGAACAGCGCGGCGGGGAACGCCTCGCCGGCCGAGACGCTGGCGCGCACGCCCGCGAAGGCGTCGGCCGGCAGGCCCGCGGCGAGCAGGGCGGCGTAGTAGGTGGGGCCGCCGAAGAAGAGCGTCGGCCGGTGCTCCTGCAGCACCCGCAGCGTGCTCGCCGGGCTGGGCCGGGCGCGGTCGAGCACCGTGCTGGCCCCCACCGAGAACGGGAAGGTCATCGTGTTGCCCAGGCCGTAGGCGAAGAAGAACTTGGCCACCGAGAACGTGACGTCGTCCGGGCCGATGGCCAGCACGTCGCGGGCGTAGGTCTCGGCGGTGTCCCGGAGCGACCCGTGCCGGTGCATCGCGCCCTTGGGCGTGCCGGTCGTGCCGGAGGTGTAGAGCCAGAAGGCAGGGGAGTCGGCCACGGTGGGGTAGGGCGTGGCGGCCTGGTCGAGGGCGTCGGCACCGGCGGCGACGAACGCGTCCCAGCCGCGCACCCGGGCGCCGACCACCTCGGGCAGGGGCTCGTCCGGGCCGGCGAGCAGCACGACGTCGGCGAGGTCGCGCAGCCCGCCGACCGCCGGTGCCAGCGCGGCGAACTCGGAGCTCAGCGCGACCAGCCGGGCGCGGCTGTCGGTGGCCAGCAGGGCGATGTCCTTGGGCTTGAGCATCGTGCTGACCGGGACGGGCACCGCGCCGATGCGCAGGCCGGCCAGGAAGGCGGTCAGCAGTTCCGGGGTGTCGCCCATGCACAGCAGCAGCCGCTCCTCGGGGCGGACGCCGGAGGCGATCAGCGCGGCGGCGAAGCGGGTGACCGCGTCGTCGAGCTCGCCGTAGGTGAGGGTGCGCACGCCGCCGTCGAGGTCGATCGCGGTGATCGCGCGCCGCCCCGGGTCGGTGCGGGCGTGCCGGGTGACCAGCCACTCCGCGGCGTTGAACGGCTCGGCGCCGGGCGGCGGGGGGAGGGACGGTGCGACGGGAACGGTGTCGAGGGTGGCCACGCTGCTCAGCCCTTCTGCCGGAGCGGAGTCGCTGGAGGGCGGTGACGTGCTCCAGCGACTCCGCTCGGGCTGCTCAGAATCGGACGTAGTCGTACTCGACCGGCAGCGAGTTGATGCCGACCGACGGCGGGGAGATCCAGCCGGCGAACTCGCCCGGCTCGTGGTGCGGCACCATCAGCTCGGCGACCCGCGCCCGGTCCTCCGCGGTCGGCAGGTACTCGCCGACCGACCGCTCCCAGGTGGCCTCGTCGACGATCTCGCCGGTGGGCGTGACGTGGTGCCCGGCGAAGGCACCGACCTTGCGGTTGAACCCCTGGTGGGGGAGGAACAGCCGCTGCTCCAGGCCCGCCTCCTCCAGTTCCTGGTTCCAGCGCTTGACGCCGTTCTCGCAGTCGGCGGAGTACTCGTTGCGCAGGTCGAGGTTGAGCGCGTTGAGCATCGGGACGGTCCGGGTGGTCATGCGCCCGCTCTCGATGCCGGGCACCTCCATCGTGTAGTCGGTGAGCAGGTGGTCGTCCTTGCGGCGGGTCTCCATCCAGCGGCCCTTGAGGCCGGCGGTGTAGTAGGACGCCGCGTTGGAGGACACCTCCGAGCCGAAGAGGTCCATCGACACCGAGTACTGGAAGTTCAGGTACTTCTGGATCACCGACAGCGGGATCCCGCCGTACTCCCAGATGTCGTCGGTGCCGTGCTCCTTCATCAGCTGCGCGGTCCGCTGGACGGTGCGCTGCACGCCCGTCGTCCCGACGAACATGTGGTGCGCCTCCTCCTTGAGCATGAACTCGCAGGTGCGCGCGAGCGGGTCGAAACCGCTCTCCTTCAGCGTGCCGAGCTGGTACTTGCCGTCCCGGTCGGTGAAGTAGGTGAACATGAAGAACGACAGCCAGTCGGTCGTCTCCTCGTTGAACGCGCCGAGGATGCGCGGGGAGTCGTAGTCGCCGGAGTTGCGCTTGAGCAGCTCCTCGGCCTCCTCACGGCCGTCCTTCCCGAAGTAGGCCTGCAGCAGGTAGACCATCGCCCACAGGTGGCGGCCCTCCTCCACGTTGACCTGGAAGAGGTTGCGCATGTCGTACAGGGACGGCGCCGTCATGCCCAGGTGCCGCTGCTGCTCCACCGACGCCGGCTCGGTGTCGCCCTGGATGACGATCAGGCGGCGCAGGTCCGAGCGGTACTCGCCGGGCACCTCCTGCCAGGCCGGCTCGCCCTTGTGGTGGCCGAAGGCCACCGTGCGGTCGGGGTCGCGCTCGGCGAGGAAGATGCCCCAGCGGTACTCCTCCATCGGCACCCGGTCGAAGTGCGCCCAGCCGTCCCGGCCGACCGCGATGGCGGTGCGCAGGTAGACGTCGTGGGTGGGGATGGAGGGGCCCAGGTTCTTCCACCAGTCGAGGAACTTCGGCTGCCAGCTCTCCAGGGCCCGCTGCAGCTTGCGGTCGCCGGCCAGGTTGACGTTGTTCGGGATGCGCTCGCTGTAGTCGATCTTCGACAGCGGACCGGTGGGCCGGGGGGCGTCACCGGTGACCGTGCCGCTCTGCGGCGTGCTCTCGGTGGTGGTCATGCTCAGACCCGCTTCCTGTCGTAGTCGGCCCGCTTGCCGGTGCCGTACCGGCGCAGCGCTCCTTCCGGCCCAGCGGCGTTGGGCCGCTGGAAGATCCAGTTCTGCCAGGCGGTGAGCCGGCCGAACACCTTCGTCTCCGGCGTCTCGCGGCCGGCGAAGCGGAGGTTGGCCTCCATGCCGGTGAGGGCGTCGGGGGAGAAGCTGGCCCGCTCCTCGACGACCAGGCGGATCTCGTCCTCCCAGTCGATGTCGTCCGGGGTGCTGGTGACCAGGCCCAGCTCGGCGGCGTCGGCGGCGAGCAGGTCGCGGCCCACGGCGGCCTCGGCGGCGGCCAGTTCCGCGGCGCTGCCGAGGAAGCGGACCTGCAGCCGGGTGAGGTCGTTGCTCATCGGCAGCAGGCCGGTGTTGAACTCGTCCAGCCGGATCACCGCGGGCGGCAGGGCCTCACGGCCCTCCTCGGCCGCGTCCTCCCAGATGCCCTCGAGCATGAACTGCCGGTCGGCGGCGAAGGCGATCTCGGCCAGGGCGCCGACGAAGCAGCTGCCCGGCTCGATGAGCGCGAAGAGGCTGCGGCTGGTGGTGTCCAGCCGCTTCACCGTCCGGCGGTAGAAGCCGATCGTCTCGTTGACCAGCCAGTGTCCGCGGTTGGCCAGGAGGAACTCGTCGTAGGCGGCGGTGGTGGCGACGTCCCCCTCCGTCCGCAGCAGCCAGGTGCCGATCGCCAGCTCGTTGGTGCGCAGCCGCAGGACGGCGTCGTCGAGCTCTCGGGTGGCGGCCAGCAGCCAGGCGGCGTCCCCCTGTTCCTGCAACTCCTCGACGGTGCCGGGGACGGCGGCCGGGCCGAGCACGGTGATCGTCGCGGTGCCAGAGTTCCGGTCGAGGACCACGCGCACGTGCTCGTAGCGGGTGGTGTCGCCGTCGGTCTCGCGACGCAGCGGGGTCAGCGCGACGCCGCCTGCGCCGGCGCCGGGCCGGGTCGAGCGGGCCGCGAGCTCGGCGGCCCGGCGGGCGACCTCCTGGGGGAAGTCGCGGGCCTTGACGCTGGCGTCGACCAGGCGCCACTGCACCGCGCGTTCGCCGCGGATGCCTTCGGCGGTGGTGGAGAAGACGTCGGCGAGGTCGCGGCGGACGCCGCGCTTGTCGACCACGCGGGTCAGCCCGCCGGTGCCCGGGAGGACGCCCAGCAGCGGGACCTCGGGCAGCGAGACGGCGGAGGAGTTGTCGTCGACCAGCACGATCTGGTCGCAGGCCAGCGCGAGCTCGTAGCCGCCGCCGGCCGCGGTGCCGTTCACCGCGGCGAGGAAGGGCAGGCCGGAGTGGGCGCTGGCGTCCTCGAAGCCGTTGCGGGTCTCGTTGGTGAACTTGCAGAAGTTCACCTTCCAGCTGTGCGGGGAGGCGGCCAGCATCTTGATGTTGGCGCCCGCGCAGAACATCCGCTCCTTGGCGCTGGTGACGACCACCGCCTTGACCTCGGGGTGCTCGAAGCGGATCCGCTGGACCGCGTCGTGCAGCTCGATGTCGACGCCGAGGTCGTAGCTGTTCATCTTCAGCTCGTAGCCGGGGACGATGCCGCCGTCCTCGGCGACGTCGAGGGTCAGCGTGGCGACCTCGCCGTCGACCGACAGCGTCCAGTGCCGGTAGGCCTCCGGGGACGTGTCGAAGGAGACCTCGGGAGTCGCGGCCGGCTCGGCGACCGGGCCGGGGCCCTCCGTCGCGGCCGAGCGGTCTTCGAGGGTTGTCACGGGACCTCCAGGGAGTTGCCGGCGCCGCGCGTGTGACGCCCACCACTCATCCTGACGTGCTACACGATGGCACGCAAGTGGGCGGACGGATGTAGCGCTAGGGTCAGGCCACGCCGAGCAGCGCGGCGGCGACCGAGCTGTCACTGCGGAACTCCAGCGTGGGGGAGCGGTGCACCACCCGGCCCTTGTCCATGACGGCGATCTCGTCGGCGACGGCGAACGCCAGGTGGAGGTCCTGCTCGACGACCACCAGGGTCACGCCTTCGGCCTTCATGCCGGCGACCGCCTCGCCGATCAGGTCGACGACGGCGGGGGCCAGCCCGTCGGAGGGTTCGTCCATGAGCACCAGCCGGGGGTTGGTGAGCAGGGCCCGCGCGATGGCCAGCATCTGCTGCTCCCCGCCGGAGAGCTGCCCGGCGGTGTGCCGGAGGCGTTCGCCAAGCCGGGGCAGCAGCGCGATCACCCGCGGGACGTCCCACGGGCCGCGCCCCCGGCCGCGGCGGGCGGCGAGGGCGAGGTGCTCGGTGACGGTCAGCGGCGCCCACACCCGCCGGCCCTGCGGCACCAGGGCGACCCCGGCCCGCGCCACGACGTCGGGACGTCGGCCGGTGAGGTCGGCGCCGTCGAGGTGGACCGACCCCGCCGACGGCGTCACCAGGCCCATGAGGGTGTGGATCAGCGTGGTCTTGCCGACGCCGTTGCGGCCCAGCAAGCCGACCACGCGGCCGTCGGGGACGTCGAGGTCCACCCCCTGCAGGACGGTGCTGCGCTTGTAACCGGACCGCAGCCCGCGGACCTCGAGCACTCAGCTCACCTCCAGGTGTGCCGGACCGGTGCCGTCCAGGAACAGGGCGCCGCGCCCGGTGCCGAGGTAGGCCTCCTGCACCGCCGCGCTGGCCCGCACCTCGTCGGGGGAGCCGGTCAGCAGCACCCGGCCCAGGTGCAGCACCGTCACCGAGGTGGCGAGGGCGAAGACGACGTCGAGGTCGTGCTCGACGATCACCACCGTCACCGACTCCGGCAGCGCCTGGAGCAGCGCCACCAGCCGGGCGCTCTCCGCCGGCGACATCCCGGCGGCGGGCTCGTCGAGCAGCAGCAGCCGCGGCTCGCAGGCCAGCGCGACCGCCACCTCCAGCTGACGGCGCTCGCCGTGGGAGAGCGCGGCGACGGGGGTGCCCGCGCGCGCGGCGAGCCCGACGTCGGTGAGCAGTTCCCGCGCCCGTGCCCGGGCGGCGGCCTGCCGGCGGGGGACCAGCGAGTGCCGGCTCCGGTACTGCCGCTGGGCGGCGAGCAGCACGTTCTGCTCCACCGTCTGGCCGAGGAACAGGCTCGAGTGCTGCAGCGTCTGGCTGATGCCGCGCCGCGCGCGCTGGGGCTCCGGCAGCCGCGTGACGTCGTCCCCGGCGAGGGCGACGGTGCCTGCGGAGACCCGCATCGACCCGGTGACCAGCTTGAACAGGGTGCTCTTGCCCGCGCCGTTGGGGCCGATGAGGGCGTGCCGGGCGCCGGGAGGGACGTCGAGGGTGACGTCGTCCACGGCCGTCAGGGCGCCGAAGGAGCGGCTCACCCCGGACAGGGACAGCAGCGGTGCGGTCATGCCGGGCTCCTCGGCGTGCGCCGGCGCCGGAGCCCCGCGAGACCCGCGAACCCGCGGGGCAGCACGTACACCGCGGCGATGAACACCAGGCCGAGCAGCAGCGGGCCGTGCCCGTCGAGCGTCGGCCCGAAGGTGTCGCGGACGAGGACGACGAGCGCGGCCCCGAGCGCCGGCCCCCACAACGTGCCCGCGCCGCCGAGGACGACCGCCAGCAGCAGGAGCGCGCTGGTGGTGAAGCCGGTGTCGCTCGGGTTCACGATCCGCACCAGGCCGGCGAACAACCCGCCGGCCAGGCCGGCGAACCCGCCGGCGATGGCGAAGGCGGCGTACTTGTAGCGGAACGGCGAGTACCCGAGTGAGCGCATGCGGGCCTCGTTGTCGCGGATGCCACGCAGGACGCCACCGAAGGGCGACGAGGCGACCAGCCACAGGGCGAGGGCTCCGAGCAGCACGACCGCGAGGACGAACCAGTACACGTAGCCGGCCAGCGTCAACGGGGTGCCGGCGATCCGGATCGAGGGGATGCCGAACAGCCCGTTGGAGCCGCCGGTGACCGACGACAGCGACTGCGCGAGCTGGTGCACCAGCTCGCCGATGGCGAGGGTGAGCATCAGGAAGAAGACCCCGCCGCTGCGCACCGCCAGCCACCCCGTGGCCGCCGCCGCGACCGCGCCGGCGACCGCCGCGGCCAGCACGGTGACCAGGCCCTCGGCGCTCCAGTGGATCGCGACCAGCCCCGCGGTGTAGGCGCCGATGCCGAACCAGGCGGCGTGCCCCAGCGAGGGCAGCCCGGTCAGGCCGACCAGCAGGTCCAGGCTCATCGCGAACAACGCGAAGACGAGCATCCGGGAGACGGTGTTCGTGCCGAACGGGTCGACGAACAGGGGGACGACGGCCAGCACCGCCAGCAGGACCAGGCCCAGCACGACGGTGAGCCGCCGGTTGCGGCGCCACGGCGTGGCGGTCGTGTCCGGGGCGCCGTCCGCGGTGCTCACGACGGGAGGGCTCTCCACACTCATGAGTGGGCCACCTTCCCGGCGAAGAGTCCACGGGGTCGGACGATGAGCACCAGGGCGAGGGTGCCGAAGAGGATGAACGAGGCGAGGTCGGGCAGCAGCGCGCGGCCCAGCGACTCGACCTGGCCGATCACCAGCGCTCCGATCAGCGCGCCGCGGATGGACCCCAGGCCGCCGATGACGACGACCACCAGGGCCAGCAGCAGGATCGTCTCGTCCAGGCCCGGCCGCGCGCCGTACACCGGGGCGGCGAGCACGCCGGCCACGGTGGCCAGCATCGAGCCGATGCCCAGGACGGCGACCTTCACCTTGCGGTTGTCGATGCCCATCGCCGAGACCATCTCCCGGTCGGCGACGCTGGCCCGGACCAGTGCACCCACCGAGGTCCGCTCCACGACCAGCCAGACGACCAGCGCCAGGACCAGCCCGACGCCGATGAGCATCAGCCGGTAGGTGGGGTAGGCGCTGCCCGCGACGTCCACGCTGCCGTCGAGGCCGGGCGGCGGGGAGACCGAGCGGACGTCGTTGCCGTAGACGATCGACAGCACCTCGGCCACGACCAGCGAGATGCCCAGGGTGAGCAGCGCCTGGTCCAGGATCGGCCGCCGGGCCAGCGGCTCGGTCATCCCCGACAGGACGGCGCCGGCCAGGAGGCCCACGACGGCGGCGACGCCGAGCGCGGTGAGGAACCCGCCCCAGGAGTCGCCGGCGACGAAACTGACCGCCAGGTAGGAGCCGACGAGGAAGAACGCGCCGTGGGCCAGGTTCAGCACGTCCATCATCCCGAAGACGATGGACAGCCCCACGGCCAGGACGAACAGCAGCGCACCGATCGCGAAGCCGTTGAGGATGCTGACGAGGTTCGCGTCGAACCAGCCGAGCATGGGAACTGCTCCTCTCGCAGGCGCCGGGCCGCGGGGTGGTCCTCGCGGCCCGGCGCCGGGCGGGGTCAGGGCTGGGGGAAGACGCCGAGGTCCTCGACGACGGAGTTCACGAGGGTGCCGTTCTCGTCGGCCACCTCACGCAGGTAGACCGCCTGCTCCGGGGTCTGGTTCGTGAAGCTCCACGGGCCGCGGGGGCTGTCGTCGATCTCGCCGAGGCCGCCGAGGGCCTCGCTGAGCGCCTCGCCGCCGGTGCCGCCGGCCTCCTCCAGCGCGCGGGCCAGGACGTTGGCGGCGTCGTAGGCCTGCACGGCGTAGGTCGTCGGCAGCTCGCCGTAGGCCTCCTGGTAGGCCTGTACGAACTCCGTGTTGGCCGCGTTGTCGATCTCGGTCGAGTAGTGCAGCGTCGTCCGGACGCCGACCGCCGCCGCGCCCTGCGCGTCGAGCACGCTGCCCTCGGTGAGGAAGCCGGAGCCGTACAGCGGGGTGGTGTCCTTGAGGCCGAAGTCCGCGTACTGCTGGACGAAGCTGACCGCCTCACCACCGGCGTAGAAGACGAACGTGGCGGCGGCGCCGGAGCCCTGGATGCCGGAGAGGAACGGCTGGAAGTCCTGGGTGGTGCCGAACGGCGTCAGCGCCTGGCCGGCGATCGTGCCGCCGCCGGCGGTGTACGCCGCGGTGAACCCGGCGACGACCTCCTGGCCGGCCGCGTAGTCCGGGGCCATCACGTACACCGGGCCGATGCCCTCCGCGGCGAGGTGCTCGCCCATGGCTGCGGCGATCTGGGCGTTGGTGAACGACGAGCGCCACACGTAGGGGCTCGCGGCGTCCTTCGTGATGGCCTCCGCGCCGGCGTTGGCCACGATCAGCGGCACCTGGGCCTCCGTCACCTGCTCGGCGACGCCGAGGGCGGTGGCGGAGTTGACGATGCCGACCATCGCGTCGACGTCGCCCTCGGTGAGCAGCCGCTGCACGGCCGGGACGCCGGTGTCGGGGCCCTCGCCCTCGTCGGCGGTCACCGTCTCGA
The DNA here is from genome assembly GCF_900215145.1 of Geodermatophilus sabuli. Lineage (GTDB taxonomy): Bacteria > Actinomycetota > Actinomycetes > Mycobacteriales > Geodermatophilaceae > Geodermatophilus > Geodermatophilus sabuli. Next base: position 85,388 of record NZ_OBDO01000014.1, read on the forward strand.
CGGTGAAGCCGCCCATCTCCCCGCCGTTCTGCTCCAGCCACAGGTCCCAGCCCTGCTGCATGTCCTCGCCCAGCGGGGTGTAGACCCCGGCCTGCGGGATGACCAGGCCGACGCGGACGGTGCCACCGCCCTCGCCGCCACCGGCTCCACCGCCCTCCTCCTCCCCGCCGAGGCTGCCGCCTCCGCACGCGGTCATGGCCAGGGTGAGGACACCGGCGCCGAGGCCGCCGAGCAGTCGTCGACCGGACAGGTGATGCAGCACGGGCACACTCCGGGGGTCACGACGTGCTACACCCGCACGTCTGATGCTCCGAGACCATGTAGCGCACGATGAACCTGTGTCAAGGGTCACACCAGCGCTCCGGCGGAGATGGTGTCGTTCCGTGACCTGCGGTGTCGCCGTCGGCGCGCAACGCGGGTCAGGGCGGCACGGGGTGTCACGATGAGGGGCGTGGAGGTCGTGGACGGACCGTTCGTCACCCGTCGTCAGGAGCTGGGGGCGGCCAGCGCACGCAGCCTGCTGCTCACGGTGCTGGGGGAGTTCGTGCTGCCCAGCGGCCGGCCGGTGTGGACCGCGAGTCTCCTGGAGCTGCTCGCCGACCTCGACGTCGCGGAGAAGGCGGCCCGCCAGGCCATCATGCGGACCGCCGACAGCGGGTGGATCGAGGCCAGCCGGATCGGGCGGGAGACCCGCTGGTCGCTGACGGCCGCCGGCACCCGGCTGCTGCGGGAGGGCACCGAGCGCATCTACGGCTTCGCCGCCGACGACCGCGCGTGGGACGGCCGCTGGCTGGTGCTGTCGGTCGGCGTCCCGGAGAACAACCGGGCGGTGCGCCAGCGGCTGCGCACCCAGCTGGGCTGGGCCGGGCTCGGCTCGCTGGACGCCGGCACGTGGGTCACCCCGCGGGTGGACCGCGAGCAGGAGGCGCGCCGGGTGCTCGACGAGCTGGGGCTGCTCGCCGGCAGCTGGTCGTTCGTCGCCACGGCCGGGGTCGTCGGGAACGAGCGCTCGCTGGCCCGCACCGCCTGGGACCTCGACGGCATCGAGCGCGGCTACGAGGACTTCCTCGAGCTGGTCGGCCGGCGGCGCCCGCGCACCGACCGCCAGGCGCTGGTCGCCCAGGTCCGGCTCGTGCAGGAGTGGCGCCGCTTCCCGCTGCTGGACCCCGGGCTGCCCCGCGAGCTGCTGCCGCCCCGCTGGAGCGGCAGTCGCGCGGCGGAGGTCTTCCGGGAGCGGCACGCCACGTGGGCGCCGCGCGCGCAGCAGGCCTGGGTGCAGCTCACCGCCGACCGCTGAGGACGGGGCCGGGCTCGCGGCCCTCCTGCAGGGTCCCGCCGCGAGCCTGCGAGTGGTGGGGCAGGGGGTCCTCCCTCACGCGGGGACGGGGTGGCGGTCCAGCCACTCCCGGCCGGCGTCGGTGAGCACCCGCATGTCCCGCTCGGCCTGGAGCAGCGGGGGGTCCTGGCGGTAGAGCCGGGCCACCAGGTGGCTGTCGGGCGCCAGCTGCCGGGCGATCTGGTGGGCCTCCAGCTTGTGCATCCGGCCACCCGGCGCATCGGCGAACCGGCGCAGCAGCGCCGCCTGCGCCTGCTCCGGGTCGGTCCGGTCGCGGGACGGCGCGGCCGCCGAGGGCTCCTCGTCCAGCAGCGCGGTGATCGCCCGGGAGAAGGTCTGCACGAGGTCGCGGATGCGGTCGTCGCGGGACGGTGCCGCCGTGTCCCCACCGGAGCCCTGCCACGTGCGCTGCGGGTGTCGGCGCAGGTACTCCTGCTCCAGTTCGAGCATGCGCTCGGTGTGGGTGCGGAACTGCTCGGCCGTCCCGTGCAGGAAGACCCAGTGCCGCATCGCGTGGGCGTGCACGCCCTGGCGTTCCAGCTCCTCGTCGGACAGCTCGCGCGCCGGGATCCCTGGTCGGTCGGTCATGGCCGCTCCCCTCGGTCCGTCCCCGGTCGCCGGTGACCGGGGCCCCATCGTGTCGGCTGTCGCGCCGGGCTGTCATCCCGGCCGATCCGTCGCGACGACGGCCGTTCCCTGCGGCGGCGGGGGCACGGCGGCCGGCACCGCCTCACGCCGAGGGGCGCCAGCGGGCGTGCCGGGTGCCCGTCGTCCCCTCACGGATCAGCTCCAGCCGCGGCCGCGGCCCGTCGCTGCGCCCGGTCTGCGGCCGCCGGCTGCCCGCGCGGAACGGTGCCGGCCACCGGGCACCCGGGCCGGCGTAGCCCTGCTCGGCGGCGGCGTGCAGCGTCCACTGCGGGTCGTACAGGTGCGGCCGGCCCAGCGCGCAGAGGTCCGCGCGGCCGGCCAGCAGGATCGAGTTGACGTCGTCCCAGCTGGAGATCGCCCCGACCGCGATCACCGCCACCCCGTACTCGCGGCCGACCTCGTTGCGGATCCGGTCGGCGTAGGGCGTCTGGTAGCTGCGGCCGAAGGCCGGCCGCTCCTCCTTGACGACCTGGCCGGTGGAGACGTCGATGCCGTCGGCGCCGTGCTCGGCGAAGGCCCGTGCGACGGCGACGGCGTCCTCGACGTCGGTGCCGCCCTCGCACCAGTCGGTGGCCGAGATGCGCACCGTCATCGGACGCTCGGCCGGCCACGCGGCGCGCACGGCGTCGAACACCTCCAGCGGGTAGCGCAGCCGGTTGGCCAGCGGGCCCCCGTAGCGGTCGGTGCGGTGGTTGGCCAGCGGGGAGATGAACGACGACAGCAGGTAGCCGTGCGCGCAGTGCAGCTCCAGGACGTCGAAGCCGGCGCGGGCCGCGGCGCGGGCGCTGGCGACGAACTGCTCGCGGATGGTGGCGAGGTCGGCGTCGGTCAGCTCCCGCGGCACGGCGTTGGCCGGCGAGTAGGGGACGGCCGACGGGCCGACCACCTCCCAGTTGCCCTCCGGTAGCGGCTCGTCGATGCCCTCCCACATGAGCTTCGTGGAGCCCTTGCGACCGGAGTGCCCCAGCTGGACGCCGATCCGCGCGTCGGTCGCCGAGTGCACGAAGTCGACGACCCGCGACCACGCCGCCTCCTGCTCCGGTGTGTAGAAGCCGGTGCAGCCCGGGGTGATCCGGCCCTCGGGGGAGACGCAGACCATCTCGGTCATCACCAGACCGGCCCCGCCGAGCGCCTTGCTGCCCAGATGCACGAGGTGGAAGTCGGTGGGCAGGCCGTCGACGGCGGAGTACATGTCCATCGCCGAGACGACGATGCGGTTGGCCAGCTCCAGGGAGCCGAGCCGGAACGCGTGGAACATCGGCGGCCGCGGCTCGACCGGGACCGGCTGCGTGCGGGCGAACCAGGCGTCGACGCCGGCGACGAACTCCGGGTCGCGCAGCCGCAGGTTGTCGTGGGTGACCCGCCGGCTGCGGGTGATGATGTTGAAGGCGAACTGCTCGGGGTCCTGGTGCACGTAGCGGCCGATGTCCTCGAACCACTCCAGGCTGGCCTGCGCGGCGCGCTGGGTGGAGAGCACCACCGGCCGGCGCTCGGCCTCGTAGGCGGTGAGCGCGGCGTCGACGTCGGGCTGCTCGTGCAGGCAGGCGGCCAGCGCGAGCGCGTCCTCCATCGCCAGCTTGGTGCCCGAACCGATCGAGAAGTGCGCGGTGTGCGCGGCGTCCCCGAGCAGCACCAGGTTCCCGTGCCGCCAGGTCTCGTTGCGCAGCGACAGGAAGTTCAGCCACTTGGAGTTGTTGGCGAACACCCGGTGGCCGCCGAGCACACGTGCGAACAGGTGCTCGACCAGCGCGATCGACTTGGTGTCGCTCTCGCCGGGCGGGAGGTCCAGTGCGGCGACGTCGGCGAACGCGCGCTGCCACACGTCCTCGTGCATCTCCACGATGAACGTGCTGCCGGTGCGGTCGTAGGGGTAGCCGTGGATCTGCATGACGCCGTACGGCGTCTCCTCCACGTAGAACTCGAACGCCTCGAACACCAGGTCGGTGCCCAGCCACATGTACCGGCAGCGCCGGGTGTCGAAGGTCGGCCGGAAGACGTCGGCGTAGCGGGTGCGGACCGCCGACCGGGCGCCGTCGGACGCGACGACGAGGTCGTGCCCGGCGCGCAGCTGTTCGGGGTCGGGGGCCTCGGTGCGGAAGTGCACCGGCACGCCGAGGTCGGCGCAGCGCCGCTGCAGGATGCCCAGCAGCTCCTTGCGGCTCATCGCGGCGAACCCGTGCCCGCCGGAGGTGGTCACCCGGCCGCGGTGGTGGACGTCGATGTCGTCCCACCGGGCGAAGTGCCGCTCCATCTCCCGGAACACGACGGGGTCCGCGTGCTCGATGCCGCCGAGGGTCTCGTCGGAGAAGACGACGCCGAAGCCGAAGGTGTCGTCGGGCGCGTTGCGCTCCCACACGGTGACCTCGTGCGCCGGATCGAGCTGCTTGACGAGGGCCGAGAAGTACAGCCCGCCCGGCCCGCCGCCGGTGACCGCGATGCGCATGCCGCTCACCGCAGCCGGTACCGCTGCAGCTTGCCCGTGCTGGTGCGGGGCAGCTCGGTGCGGAACTCGACGGCGCGGGGGCACTTGTACCGGGCGATCAGCTGCCGGCAGTGCTCCTGCAGCTCCTCGCCGGAGACCTGGCCGGCGTGGTGGGGGTCGAGCACCACGAACGCCTTGACGATCGTGCCGCGGTCGGGGTCCGGGGCGCCGACGACCGCGCACTCGACGACGGCCGGGTGGGTCAGCAGCGCCTGTTCCACCTCCGGCCCGGCGATGTTGTACCCGGCCGAGATGATCATGTCGTCGGTGCGCGCCCGGTACGTGAAGTAGCCGTCGGCGTCGCGGACGTAGGTGTCGCCGGTGTGGTTCCAGCCGTGCCGGACGTAGCCCTCCTGCCGGTCGCCGTCCAGGTAGCGGCAGCCGGTGGGGCCCCGGACGGCGAGGTGGCCCTCGGTGCCGTCGGGCACCGGGTTGCCGCCGTCGTCCAGGACGACGGCGGTGTAGCCGGGGACGGCGCGGCCGGTGCAGCCGGGCCGGATGTCGTCGTCGGCCGAGGAGATGAAGACGTGCAACATCTCGGTGGAGCCGATGCCGTCGATGACCCGCACCCCGCTCGCCTCGTGCACGCCGTGCCACACCGCGGCCGGCAGCGGCTCCCCGGCCGAGACCGCGCGGCGCAGGCCCGCCAGCCGGCGCCCGTTCCCCCCGGCCACGATCGCCTTGTAGGCCGTGGGCGCGGTGAACAGCACCGTCACCCCGTGCTCACCGACGGCGTCGGCGAGCAGGTCGGGGGAGGGGTGCTCGAGCAGCAGCACGCTGGCGCCGGCCCGCAGCGGGAAGACCACCAGCCCGCCGAGACCGTAGGTGAAGGCGAGCGGGGGGCTGCCGGCGAAGACGTCGTCGGGCTCGGGCCGCACCACGTGGGCGGAGAAGGTGTCGGCGATGGCGAGCACGTCCCGGTGGAAGTGCATCGTCGCCTTGGGCTTGCCGGTGGTGCCCGAGGTGAACGCCAGCAGGGCCACGTCGTCGGCGGCCGTGAGGACGTCGGAGAAGTCGGCCGGGTGGGCCGCGGCCCGGGCGAGCAGGTCCCCGGGGCCGCCGTCCCCGTAGGTCACCACCGTCATCCCCGGGACGGCGGCGGCGGTCAGGTCGTCGGTGAGCCGGCTGTCGCACAGCGCGACGGTCGGCCGGCACATCTGCGCGACGGTGGCCAGTTCCCCGGCGCGCAGCGCCGGCATCGTCGTCACCACGACCCCGCCCGCCTTGAGGACCGCCAGCCAGCAGGCGACGAGGTGCGGGCTGTTGAAGCCGCGCAGCAGCACCCGGTTCCCGGGGACGACGCCCAGCTCGTCGGCGAGGACGCCGGCGATCCGGCCGGCCCGTTCCCGCAGCTGTCCGTAGGTCCAGGCCGGGCCGCCGGGCGCCCGCACGCAGGGCCGGTCGGTGCCGTACCGCGCGATCGTGCCGTCGAGCAGCTCGGTCGCGCAGTTCAGCCGCTCGCCGTAGGACAGGTCCCCCAGCTCGAGGACCGGCCACGACCCCGGTGGGGGCAGGTGGTCGCGGCAGAAGGAGTCGACGTGCGTGGAGGGAGACAGGGGCGGGGCGCTCAGCGTCACGGGACGGACCTCCCTGCGGTCGCCGGGTCCGGCCGGGCCGCACCCTGCCGCCAGTATGGCGCTGTCCTGACGGGAGTCAACGGGCCGACATGCGCGGTTCGGCGCCGGTTATCGTGGACCCGTGACCGCCGTCGAGGAGGCGGCGGGCCTGGTGGTCCTCCAGCCCCGCCAGCTGATCGTCAGCCTCTACGGCCTGTACGCCCGCGCCCGCGGGGGCTGGCTGTCGGTCGCCGCGGTCGTCCGCCTGATGGCCGACCTGGGTGTCGAGGAACCCGCCGTCCGCTCGTCGATCTCCCGGCTCAAGCGTCGGGGGCTGCTGGACGCCCGGCGCGACGGGGACGTGGCCGGGTACGCGCTCACCGGCGAGGCGCTGGAGGTGCTCGCCGAGGGGGACGCGCGGATCTTCGGCCGGCGCCGGGCCCGCGAGTCCGACGGCTGGCTGCTCGTCGTCTTCTCCGTGCCGGAGTCCGAGCGCGAGCACCGCCACCGGCTGCGCTCGGAGCTGACCCGGCTCGGCTTCGGGACCGTGGCGCCGGGGGTCTGGATCGCGCCCGGGCACCTGGGCGACGACGTCCGGGAGGTGCTGCGTCGGCGCGGGCTGGCCGGCTACGTGGAGCTGTTCTCGCAGGCGCGGGTGCCGCGGGAGCAGGCCCGGGTGGCGGTCGCCCGCTGGTGGGACCTCGACGCGCTGCACGAGCGCTACGCGGGCTTCCTCGACCGGCACGCCCCAGCCCTGGAGCGCGCCCGGCCGGACCAGCCGGTCGACCCGGCGGGGGCGTTCGCCGACCACGTCCGGCTGGTCACCGACTGGCGCGGGCTGCCCTACGCCGACCCGGGGCTCCCGCTGGAGCTGTTGCCGGGGGACTGGAACGGCGCTCGCGCCGCCGACCTGTTCGCCGAGCTGGCCGCTCGCCTGGCCGGACCCGCCGCCGATCACGCTCGCCGCCTCCTCGACAGCTGACCGCTCGCTCTGCAGGACTGTGCGGCCGGATCGCCGGAGCCCACTGCCCCGTTGCGGCCGCGCTGGTCCCGCGTCCGAAGCGCCCGCCCTGAAGGCGGCCTCAGAGACACCCCAGTCGACCGTCGACCTGGCCCGGCCGCTCGCGGGATCCGCCGCGCGGGTATCCCCCGAAGTGCAACCGGACGATCTGCTGCCTTCGGGCCTGGCATCCCGACGCGTCCCGAGAGTCTCACAAAGTCACCGAACTGGAGGCGGAGCTGTTAGTTCGCGTGCGCTGAGACTCACGGGTCCACAATAGAAAGTAGCGGAGGCATTGGCCCATACTTGCATTCTGCGGCAACTACTCTCTCCCGCTGCTCGCACAGCGGCTCTCCTACCGCTGGAACTATCGCAATACACGCGAGAGCGTCCGGCCCCGACAGCACGCCGCAAACCGCGGCTGCTTGCAGTAGGCACACAGCATTAGCTCTTCGGCCTCGCTCCTCGCATTTTATCTGGTCCTGTTCGCTGATCTGCTTCGGCGCACAGTTCCCGTCTGCCTTCCGCTCTTCGCCCCATGCGCATTCCGGCGGCCTTGGCGCACGACCTCCGGCTTCGCGCTCCGTCGGTCCTCCCCCGAGGGCCTCCGTACCCGCGTTGATATCAACAGGCTGAGAACCTCCTCCGCCTTTGTATACGCACTCAAGGACGGGGTAGTCGACGCCCTCGTACTCCATAACGCCTACCTCGCGACACTCAGTGTGACCAGTTGACGCTGACGCCGGCTGTGCGCTGACAGTTGCAGAGCCGGCGAAGACCGCCAGGCCCGCGAAAATGATGGAAATACTACGCCGCAAGGTCATGGTGAACCCCTCGATGTGGTGGTCTGGGGACGAGCTCGGGGAAGTTGGGGACGGGGTCAGGCGCACTTCTGTATGCCCGCGTTGGGCCACTGTGAACCGGGACGCTCCTTGCCGAGAACAACTCGGCGCAGCAAGAGACGACGCCGTGTCGTCCGAGAACTGGTCAGGGCCCTCGTGCCGCTAACTGCCGCTGCTCTTACTGCCGTGGTGATGGCGAACAGTTGCCTGTCGGGGCAGCGGATCTTGGCTCCATCGGGTGTACGCCTTGCCAAGCACAAGTGGCCCGGTGTCCCTGAGTGGGCCGCTCAGGGACAGGGCGCCTACCGAGCCCACCTGTCAGCGCGATGACTTGGCTGAATGCTCAGGTCTTCGCGGAACAACTGGCTTCCTGCCTCATCGTCCAGAACCCGCCGGACGTGCCGCCACTCCGTCTCACCGTCGGGCCGAAGAACCTGCCCTATCGGAAGGTCGACCTCACAGGTGAGCGTGACGATGCAGCCAGCCTCGACGGGTTGGACCTCAAACCCCGTCCGTGTCGGCACGGGGGGCGGAGGTGACACGACCCGCGTCGTCGCGCGGCGTTCCAGGTCGAAGTGGGTCACCTCGATGATGCTGGCGTTACCGTCCAGGTCGATGAAGCACTGCTGTTCTCCGACGCCGTCCGGGGTCCCCGGAACCTTGAAGCCGCGTGCCGTGGTGGGCGAAAGCAAGGGTGCGTATTCGGCCGGGTGGATGAGCGCCCACACCTTTCCGGACGGATGGCACAGCCTGGCCGCCTCCTGAAACCTGACCGTGCGACTCTCACCTTGGCGTCTCGGCTCCCGTGTGTGCCCATGGACTTCAAGCCGACGCCGCCACCGCTCCTCAAGTCGTCCCACGTCTCCTGATCGGCAGACCGGCCCTTTCGCTTTAGCGCCCCAGGCTTGGGAGCGACCCCCGCCGTCTACCGCCGAGTCCCACGCCCCTGCACGGACTCGCGATCCCATCCGCGACCGCGCGAATCACCGTGGGTAGACGGCGTGTGCTGTTGGCTGTGTCTGACCAAGTCCACGCCCCGCAAGTCCTTTTCACCGCGCAGCCGACCAGGGATCGCAGCGCGCTGGTCTTGCTCTCATCGGAGTCACCGACGCCCAGTTCGCTTGGTCTGTGGCCTGCGCCAGAGCCGTGATCGCGCCCAAGCTCGAACGACGTGACCCACAGTGGGCCGCTCTGGGACAGAGGGCGGCTTCAGGGACATATCGGCGGGCGTGTGGACCGAGGCGCATCGAAAGTGGCTCACCGAGCACGACCCGTCCCGGCCCACAGCCGGCCGGGGCGAGCAGGTCGACGATGCCAGCTCCACATCCGGAGCACCGGCCTCTCAAGCGAGCGGCTAGTGGCCGAATCAGCTGGTGTGCTGCTCGAGGCGATCCTTGAGCCGGGCGAGGTTGGCCGGCATCTCCTTGAGCGCCTCGCGACGGACTACGAGCGGCACGAGCAGCTTCCCGATGCCGTGGCCGATGAAGTCGACCCCGATAGACACGCGGGACCGCTTGGCGCTGATGGGTTCGACAGTGACGTCGACCGCGGCACGGATTGGCCCGTCGATGCCCCGCACACTCCACGTGCGCGGCGGGTCGACGTGCACCAGTTCAGACGTGGACGCCCGTTCGGCACCGCCGATGCGGCGGACCGAAATGCACCGCGCGCCCACCCGGGTCCCTTCGCCGTCCATGTGACCGCTGACCACGCCCGCCTGCCACTCGGGGAAGCGCGCGGGATCGGTGGCATAGGCGAAGACTTCCTCGGCCGGGCGGTCCACCTCGGCGGTGGCGAGGATCGGGGGCACGTCAGCTTCCCTCGTTGATCAGGGCGGCGTAGCGGTCCAGGTAGAGCGGCCATCCCTGATCGGTGGCGATGCCGTCGCGGACGGCCTCCCAGCCGGGGCCGTGCCGGTCGATGTTGCGGTGCTCCAGCTCGACGCGGGTGCGCCGTGGGCTCTCAGCGATGAACCGCACCTCGACCTCGCTGGCGTTGTCCGGGTCGGTCACGATCTGCCAGTCCGGGCCGATGTCCCAGCTGAACACGACCCGCTCGTACGGCTCGTAGGCCAGCACCCGTGCCCAGCGGCACTCGCTGCCGTCCTCGGCGATGTCGACGATGTGCCCGCCGACCTGCGGCTCGAACACCGTCATGGCGATCGGCGACTGCATGATGTTGTGCTCACGCGGCTTGAAGTCCCCGAAGTTCTGGGTGAACACAGTGAACGCCCGCTCTTGGGGCGCCTCGACGACGATCTGCTTGCGCACAGCGGCGGTGGCTGCCTGGGTCATGACCTCTCCTGTCCTGGGTCGACGACGTGTTGTTCCTCGCTGTCGTCGGGGGACCCGACGGTGTCCTGGTAACCGGCCAGCGCCCGGTTCCAGTACGTGTCGAGCTGGTCGCGCATCGCAGCGACGCCAGCCGGATTGAGCCGATAGATCCGCCGGGTGCCGGCGACGCGCTCGGCGACGAGTCCTGCGTCCCTGAGCACCTTCAGGTGCTGGGACACCGCCGGCCGGCTGATCGGCAGCGCGTCGGCCAGCTCGCCGACCGCTCGAGGCCGCTCGGCCAGGCACTCGACGATGGCGCGCCGCGAGGGGTCCCCCAGCGCGGTCCACGCCACATCAGGTCGGTAAGCGTCCACGAACGGTAAGCCTGGACGAACGAACGTCGATCGTCAAGGGTTGGCAGGCGGCGCAACGAAGTGTCCCTGAATGGGCCGCTTGGGGACACCGCCGCCGGCTCACCCTGGAGACGACCCCAGGGACACCCCAGACGTTGGCGCACGTCTGGCCGCCCTCTGCGAGCCGCCGTCTGCTGGCGAGCGATGGGCCTCCCTGGGGGTGCCCGCTGTGAGGGGGTGACCGCCCCAGCCAGATGGCCAGGGTTGAAGGGGACCTTGTTCCGTGTCCACCGGCGCAGGCGCGAGAAAGGCTTCATGCCATGACAGCGAGCCCGTTCCCGGATCCCTCGGCCTCCGCCGTCCCGTCTCCCGGCGAGCCTCCTCGACCGGATCAGCCGTCCTGGCAGCCGGCAGCGCCTGTACCCGCAGCTGGATTTCCGCACCGTCGGCTCGTCCGCAGCTCCACCAACAAGGTCTTGGGCGGCGTGTGCGGCGGGTTGGCCGAGTACACCGACACAGATCCCTTGCTATGGCGTGTCGGGTTCGTCGCTCTAGCGGTGATGGGCGCCGGCATCCTCGTGTACCCGCTGCTGTGGCTGCTCGTGCCGGCGGCTGGCCCGGGTGAGTCGGCCACCTCTGGGCTTCATGAGACGCTCCGGAAGGGACGGGCTCCCCGCTCCTGAGGTGGCCTACTGCACAGGCGCGGGCTACGGCACAGGCACAGCCCCGGGTGTCCCAAAGTGGGCCGCTCTGAGACAGCAGGCCCGGCTGACCGCAAGGGCGGCTTCAGGGACGCTTGCTCACGACAGCTGCGGCACTTGCTTCTCCACCGCTGGGGGAGCCTGACCGACGTCGGTTGGCGGTGCCGGTGGATCGCTGCCGGCCGGCCGCTGCGCGAAGGTCGTGGAGCCGATGCTGGCGAGCACGACCAGCGCCACAGCCGCAGCCTCGCGTGCCCCGAGCGGCTGATCCAGGAGTAGCCAGCCTGCGAGCGCAGCGATGGCCGGCTCGAGGCTGAGCAGGACGCCGAAGACGCTGGGCGTCAGCCGCCGCAGAGCGGACAACTCCAGCGTGTAGGGCACCACCGAGGCGAGCAGGCCGGTGACGGCCCCCAGCAGGAGCAGGTCAGGCCGGCCGATCGCGGCCGCCGCACCCGCGGCTCCGACGGGAACGAGGGCGAGGGAGCCCACGGCGAGGGCGACCGCAAGACCGCCCTGTCCGGGTACGGCGGCGCCTACCCGGGCGCTGGTGAGGATGTATCCGGCCCAGAACACCCCGGCCAGCAGCGCGAAGGCAACGCCAATCCGATCCAGGCCGGAACCTGCACCTGCGTGAGCGGCCAGTCCGAGCAGGACGACGCCGGCCGCGGCAAGCAGCACCCACCCCAGGTCGCGCATCCGCCGGGAGAGCACAGCGGCGAGCACCAGCGGGCCGAGGAACTCGATGGTGACGGCGGCGCCTAGGGGGATGCGTGCGATGGCGGCGTAGAAGGAGGCATTCATCCCGGCCAGACAGAGCCCGAACGCGACCACAGCCATCCACTGCCGCCAGGTCCACCGGCGGAGGTGCGGACGAGTTGCGATCAACAACACGGCCGCGGCCACGAGCAGCCGCAGCAGAGTGACCCCGGCGCTGCCCATCGTGGGGAACAGCTGCGCGGCACTCGCGGCGCCCACCTGCAAGGAGATGCAGGAGCCCAGCACCATCAGGACGGCCGGGCCGTTGCCGGCGTCGCGGGAGATCACGAGGACGAGATGGGGGCGACATTGGGCACACGCTCAGCGTCGACGACACATACCCTCTGGTCCAGCGAATGATTCCGAACTACATCGGTCAGCGCTGCTTACTGATTGGAAGGGCGACGGCATGCTCGACGTCCACCGATTGCGCCTGCTCCGGGAACTGCAGCGGCGCGGCACTTTGGCCGAGGTCGCCCGGGCGCTGTCCTACAGCCCCTCAGCGATCTCCCAGCAGCTATCCCAGCTGGAGAACGAGACCGGCGTGCAACTACTGGAGCGGGTCGGACGCGGCGTCCGACTGACCGAGCAAGCTCGCATCCTCGTCCGGCACACCGATGCCGTCCTCGAGCGGCTCGAACTGGCCGAAGCAGAGCTGACCGCGTCGCTCACCGAGGTAGGGGGCACCCTGCGCGTCGCCTCCTTCCAGAGCGTGCTGCTCACCCTCATCCCCTCCGCGCTGACCCGTCTCGCCGACCAGCACCCCGGACTGCGGGTCGAGATGACCCAGCGACAGCCCGAACAGGCCTTCGCCGGACTGCTGACCCACGACTTCGACGTCGTCCTCGGCGAGGAGTACGCGGGAGAGCCCGGGGTGGCGGTGTCAGGAGTGGACGAGGAGGACCTGCTGCTCGATGAGATCCGGCTGGCCCTCCCCAAATGCGGCAGGTGGAGCGACGCGGGCACCACACTCGGCGACCTGGCCGACGCACCGTGGGTACTCGACCCGGCCGACTCGCCACCGGGCCGGTGGGCGCGCGCGCTGTGCCGCGGCGTCGGCTTCGAACCCGACGTCCGGTTCGACAGCCCGGACTACCTGCTCCACGTCCACCTGGTCGAGACCGGTCACGCGATCGCCATGCTCCCGGACCTGCTCTGGACCGACCGTGACGCCGACCTCGAACTGGTCCACTTGCCTGGACGACCCACCAGACGCCTGTTCACCGGGGTGCGCCGCGGCGCCGCCGGACACCCGGCAATCCAGGCCTTCCGAGCGAGCCTGCGATCAGTCGTTGACTTCGCCTGACTGCCGCCCGGCAGGTGTCTCTTAGTGGGCCGCTCAAGGACACACGCCAGTGAGCGCCAACCGCCTCGGTCCTGCCGGACCCAGACTGGCCGGTATCCGCGAGCCACGCCGGTGTTCTCGTCGCCATCGTGAGCGCCGACGCGTACCAGGTGGCCCCTCTCGACGGCACTTCATCGAGCGGCCGGCCTCGGGGCGGCCGGCCACGAGAAGTCGAGCGAACTGCGAGAAGTGACCCGCCTCTCAGCGCACGCCAGGCCCGCGCGGAGCTCGAGGACCACCCCTGGCGCGAAGGGTGCGGCGACGGCGTCACGCTGAGACGGGCGTCAGGCGGAGACGAATGTGTGAGCGGGATACAGGTTTGGCTGCTCGGTGATGCCGACGTCCTGCAGCACGGGCAGGAGCTTCTCGCCGAAGCGCCGGGCGGCTTCCTCTGACTCCCAGACATCGACGACGCGGAACCCGTTGGGGCCTTGCCCCGCGGTGTGGACGAGGAGGCCCTCGACCGGCCAGTCAGCCGGCTTCTCCAGAGGACCTCGGCCACCGGTGAGTCGGCGGACGGTCTCCTCGTACCGCTCCTGGGTGAGAGTTGGGCCTTCGTGGACGAGAACGACTGGCATGGCGACCTCCTCGCCGGGTCTCTCGAAGGACGGCACAGTACGCCCCCCGCGAGTGGAGCCACGGGCACGCGTGCGTTGTCGGTGAGGGCGTCTGTCTGGCGACTACGCGGCGAACAGGCACCACCCCACGCCGCTGCGTGCGGGCTGACGCTCGACCCGGTACGCGGCGCTCGTGCAGACCTCGTCGTCATGTCAGGCCTTTGTTGGGCTCTGGCCGCCTCGGAACTGTCCCGTAGTGGGCCGCTCAGGGCGAGCACTGCCTGGCGTGTCGCGGCTCAGTAGGGCGGTGGTGTGGTGGTCGCGGTCAGGCCGGTGGGGGTGGTGACGGTGAGGGTGCCGTCGGGGGCGAGGGTGTGTCGCCAGGCCGGTGCCTGGTGTCTGCCGCGGTGGTCGGGGGTGCAGTAGCCGGTGAGGTTGGTGGCGCTGGTGGGTCCGGCGGGCCAGGGCCGGGAGTGGTCCAGTTCGCCGCCGCGGGGGATGCGGCGGCGGCAGCCGGGGAAGCGGCAGCGGCGGTCGCGGGCGCGGACGAAGCGGTCCAGGGCGGCGCCGGGGCGGTGGCCGTCGGTGGGCCCGGGTGCGCTCAGGCCGGGGCGGCCGGTCAGGTCGTGGGGGCAGGTCTGGGGCCGGCGGCGGCAGGCGGGAGCGCCGCAGTGCGCGGCGCGCCGCAGCCCGGGCAGGTCGGTGAGCGCCACGAGGGCGCCGGTGAGCGCGTCTGTGAGCGCGAGGCGGGGCCGGTCGGCCAGCCCACCACCGCCGGTCGTGGCCAGCAGCCGGGCGAGTTCGGCGCGCTGGGCGTCGGCGGCGGCCGCCAGCGCGGCCAGCGCGTCGGGAGCGGCGGCCACCCGCCCGGCCGGGCTGGCCGCCCAGGCGGCCTCATCGGCGGCGTCGGCGGTGCGGGCGGTGCGCACCAGCCGCCGGGCATGACCGAGGGCCTGCTGGGCGGCGTGGATCGCGGCGCCGGCGTCGTCGAC
>NZ_OBDO01000019.1 GCF_900215145.1 Geodermatophilus sabuli
GGTCTCATTCCGAACCCGGAAGCTAAGCCTCTCAGCGCCGATGGTACTGCCCCGGAGACGGGGTGGGAGAGTAGGACGCCGCCGGACAACCATTCCCGACAGGGCCCCAGGATCCGTGCTGGGGCCCTGCCGGCATCTGGGGGAATGGCGCCCCTGGCAGCACCCCGCCGCGCCGCCGTCCGCCAGCGGGCCGACGGTGGGTGGTGCGGCCGGCTGGGTGTACATCACCCCCTCCGTCACGTGACGAAGGGGGTGATGGAGAGCAGGGGTCGCGTGGTCAGGGCACCGTCCGTCGCAGGCCGACGAAGGCCAGCACGGCGAGGACCGCGGCCAGGGCAAGCGGCAGACCGACGGCCAGCGTGGCCACCGACTGGTCGGTCAGCCAGGAGCCGACGTCCCCCCAGGCGCGCAGCCACGTCACCAGGACGGCGAGGCCACCGAAGACCACCAACGAGCCGATGATGAGTCCCCAGACCCCGCTGGGACCCCAACGCTTCTGCACCACGCCCATGCCGATGCCGGCGATGATGAAGGCCAGCATGGGTGCGCCGGAGACCAGGACCTGCAGGGCGACGTTGTCGACCTCCATCGGGCCCGGCGCCCAGTAGTCGAGGCCGGCGCCCCACCCGTTCGTGGCATTCTCGATGCGGGTCAGGATCGCGAGGGCGATGCCGTACCCGAGCGCCTGCAGCACGCCCATGAGCGCTGTTCCGAGGAAGAACGTGCGCCGGCTGAGGCTGACCCCCATGGCGAAGGGCAGGAGCTGGGTGACCGTCTGGACGAAGACGATCATCACCGTGATGTAGAGGGCGAGCACACCACCGGTGAAGCCGTCCGTGCCGGTCTGCTCGGGGATGTCGGCGAGCTGCCAGATGGCCCAGTTGATGGCGAAGCTGATGCCCACGACCAGCCAGGGCACGCCGAAGATGACGAGGCCGTGTGCGGCGTTGAGGCGGGTGGCGGCCAGGACGCGGTTCACCGGGAGACCTCCTCGAGGTCGGACAGGGCGGTCGGGCGGGCCTGGGCCGTCTGCAGGCTCATGGCGATGACCAGCTGCTGGAGGTTGGTCGGCTCGGAGGACAGGCCGGCCGCGCGCACGTCGTCCGCGTCCGTGCCGGGGCGGAGCCGGACGACGGCCCGGCTGGACCCGCCGAGCGTCTCGGTGTGCAGCAGCTCGTGGGCCGCGGCGAAGGCCGCGACGCGGTCCCGCGGCCCGGCGACGGTCAGGGCGCTGCCCCGCAGGGACTCGGCGTCGGCGTCGAGCAGGACACGACCCCGGTCGATCAGCAGCACCCGCTCGAGCAGGGAGCTGATCTCCTCGATGAGGTGGGTGGACAGGACGATCGTGCGGGGGTTCTCCGCGTAGTCGGCCAGCAGCCGGTCGTAGAACAGCTGACGGGCCACGGCGTCCAGCCCGAGGTAGGGCTCGTCGAACAGGGTCAGCGGGGCGCGGGAGGCCAGGCCGATGACGATGCCGACGGCCGAGTTCATGCCGCGAGAGAGCTTCTTGACCGGCCGGCGGGCCGGGAGGTCGAAGTCCGCGACGAGGGCGGCGGCGAGGTCGGCGTCCCACCCGGGGAACAGCAGCGCCGCCGAGTCCAGCGCGTCACGCACCCGGAAGTGGTCGGGGTAGCGCTGGCCCTCCTTGATGAAGCAGATCCGGCTCAGCACGGCGTCGTTCTCGTACGGCGCGGCCCCGAAGACCTCGACGCGACCTCGCGTGGGCACGCGGTGCCCGGTCAGCAGCTGCATCAGCGTGGTCTTGCCGGCGCCGTTGCGGCCCAGCAGGCCGGTGATCGCGTCCTGCTCGAAGGCGGTGGTGACGCCGTCCAAGGCGGTGTGCTCGCGGAAGTGCATGGTGACGTCGGTGACGGTGGCCGCGGCGGTCATCGGGCCCCTCCCCAGCGGTCGATCATGGCCGTGAGCTCCCGGCTGGAGATCCCCAGCTTCTGCGCCTCGGTCATGAGGGGGCGGACGTACTGGTCGGCGAACTCGCTGCGGCGCCGCTTCAGCAACTGCTCGCGGGCGCCCGGGGCGACGAACATCCCCACTCCTCGTCTCTTGTAGAGGACCCCGTCCGCCACCAGCTGGTTGAGTCCCTTGGCGGCGGTGGCGGGGTTGATGCGGTGGAAGGCGGCCAGCTCGTTGGAGGAGGGCGCCTGGCTCTCCTCGGGGAGGGAGCCGTCGACGATCGCGTTCTCGATCTGCTCGGCGACCTGCCGGAAGATCGGGCCGCCGTCCTCGTTCACGACAGGTCCCGCGACGGGCCCTGTCGGTCCGTTGGTTCATTACTCATGTAATGAACGATAGAACCCCTGGTCTCCGACGCGCAAGCCCCGTTACGGTGACGGGGTGGACGACGCCGTCACCAGGCCCTTCACCGTGGATGTGCCCGACCAGGCGGTCGAGGACCTGCGCCGCCGCCTCCGGGACACCCGGTGGCCGGAGCCCGCCACCGTCGACGACTGGTCGCAGGGCGTGCCCCTCGGCTACCTGCGGGACCTCTGCGGGTACTGGGCCGAGGAGTACGACTGGCGGGCGCGGCAGGCGCGGTTCAACGCCGTCCCGCAGGTCGTCACCGAGATCGACGGCTTGCCGGTGCACGTGCTGCACGTCCGGTCGCCGCGCCGGGACGCGTTGCCGCTGGTCCTCACCCACGGCTGGCCGGGGTCGGTCGCCGAGTTCCTCGACGTCCTCGGGCCGCTCACCGACCCCGCGGCGTACGGCGGCGACCCGGCGGACGCCTTCGACGTCGTCGTCCCCTCACTGCCCGGCTTCGGCTGGAGCGGCAAGCCGTCCTCGCGCGGATGGGGGCTGGAGCGCACCGCCGACGCGTGGGCCGCGCTGATGACGAGGCTGGGCTACGAGCGCTTCGGTGCCCAGGGCGGGGACATCGGCTCGTTCGTCTCGGCCAATCTGGGTGCGCGGCACCCCGAGCGGGTCGTGGGCGTCCACCTGAACATGGTGGTCACCGGGCCCCCGGCCGGCCGCACGGAGTTCACCGAGCGCGAGCAGCGGGCCCTGGACCGCGAGCGCGCGTTCCGCGCCGAGGGTGCCGCCTACAACCAGCAGCAGCGCACCCGCCCGCAGACCCTCGGGTACGGGCTCACCGACTCCCCGGCCGGGCAGTGCGCGTGGATCCTCGAGAAGTTCGCCGCGTGGTCGGACTGCGACGACGACCCGGTGGCGGTGCTGGGCGCCGACCGGGTCCTCGACCACGTCTCGACCTACTGGTTCACCGCGTCGGCGACGTCCTCGGCGCGGATGTACTGGGAGATGGCGCAGGCGCCGTCCGGCCGGACGCCGTCGGTCCCCGTGCCCGCCGGGGTCTCCCTGTTCCCGCACGAGATCTTCCAGCCACCCCGGGAGTGGGTGCAGCAGCAGTTCCCCGACCTCCGGCTGTGGCACGAACACGACCGGGGTGGGCACTTCGCCGCGATGGAGCAGCCCGACCTGCTCGTGGCCGACGTCCGGGAGTTCTTCCGGCCGCTCCGGTGAGGGCGGGCACGCGGCGCGTCCGGAGGCCGTTCGCATCCCGGACTAGGGTCAGCTGGTCTGCCCTCGCAGCGTCCCCGAGGAGCGAACCGTGTCGCGACCCGGCCGTCGTCCGGCCCAGCTCCTCGCCGTTCCCGCCCTGCTCGTCGGGCTGACGGCGTGCAGTTCCGCGATCGAGCAGGGGGAGCTGGAGGGCCAGGTGGCGACCGCGATCGAGGCGGAGTTCGGCGTCGCCCCGGAGGTCTCCTGCCCGGGTGACCTGGAGGCCGAGGTGGACGCGACGACCGAGTGCACCGCGACGGACCCGGACACCGACGAGCAGATCGCCCTGCGGATCACCGTCACCTCGGTCGAGAACCGCACGGCGCAGTTCGACATCGAGGCCGTGGAGTGACCGACTGACGCCGGGGGGCGTCAGTCGGTCGTGCCGAGCCCGGGAACGTGCTCGGGGTCGTGGAACTGCTCCAGCGCGAAACGGCTGGACGAGGCGATGTGCTCCCGCATCAGGCGCTCGGCGCCGTCAGCGTCGCCGTCCCGCAGGGCGTCGAGGATGGCGCGGTGCTCGGCGATCGCCGCGGCGGTCCGCGCGGTGGGGTAGGAGTAGTTCGAGCGGTAGCTGACGGTGAAGGCCAGGACCTGCCCCATGATCGTGTGCAGCAACCGGCTGCCGGTCGCCTCGCTGATCAGCGTGTGGAAGGCGAGGTCGGCGAGGGCCTGCTCGGGTGCGGTGCCCCCGGAGGCGGTGATCCGCTCCAGCTTCGCGTGCGCGTCCTCGAGCGCGTCGAGGTCCTGACGGGTGCGGGTCCGGGCTGCCTCACGCGCGGCGTAGGACTCCAGCACCCCGCGGAGTGAGTAGATCTGCACGATGTCGTGAGCGGTGACGGTGCGCACCGAGGCGCCGCGGTTGGGGGTGAGCTCGACCAGGCCCTCGCTCTGCAGCGTGAACAGCGCCTCCCGGACCGGCGTCCGGCTCACCCCGAGTTGCTCGGCGATCAGCCGTTCCGGCAGCGGCTCCCCGGGCTTGAGCTGCCCGGAGAAAATCTCGGTGCGCAGGATGCGGGCCACGCCCTCGCTGGTGCGCTGGGACATCGGGACCAGACCACGTCCCAGAGGCTGCATCCTGCGCTCCGTCCTCGGTGGCCCGGCGTCCGGGCCCCTCGTCCAACCTGCCCGGCGAGGATACGGCCCGCGGACGGCGCGCCCGCTCCTGTGCGTCCGCGCCGTCCCCCGGACGGAGGCGCTCCCGGACCCGTCGGGAGCGCCTCCGTGTCGGGTCAGACCGGCAGCCCGCCGCCGGTCGGGGTGCCCTCGGGCGCCTGCCGGGACGGCGGGATGACGGAGGACGCCGGGGCGGCGGCCGGGTCGAGGTCGTCGGCGAAGTTCGAGACCCCCCACTGCGCCGCGTCCAGGCCGGTCAGCTCAGCCTCCTCGTCGACCCGCAGCCCACCGAAGCGCTCGAAGAACAAGCACATCAGCAGGGCCGGGACGCCGGCGACGAGCATCGTGGCCACGACCCCGGCCAGCTGCCACCAGGGCGTGATCTCACCGACGCCCACGGCGTACTGGCCCTCGAGGCCGATGTAGCCGCCCGTGGGGGTCCCCCACTCGATGAACCCGGTCAGCAGGGCGCCCAGGATGCCCGGGCCGAGGGCGAGCGGGACGACCTTCGGGTCGTCGATCTGGGCCTTGCGCAGCAGTGCAGCCGTGCCGAGAGCGACCAGCGGGCCGAGCCCGCCGACCAGCAGGCAGGCCCAGGCCGTCCCGATGTCGAACAGCGTGCCGCCCATGACGACGCCGGCGATGGGCCCCAGCAGCGCCCAGGACGGCTCCCGCCGCAGGTGGGCGAGGACCAGGCCGACCACCGCGCCGCCGAGAATGGACGCGAACAGGTTGACGATGACGATGCCGAGGCCGCTCTCGGTGAAGGAGATCCCGAAGAAGCCGACGTCGGGGACGATGTAGCCGCTCCCGATCGTGATGAACGGCAGGGCGAAGAGGATCAGCAGCACGCCGACACCGACGAACGCGGCGTTGTGCGAGGCCGGCCGGGCGCCGCTGGGGTGCGGGCGGAAGGCCCCGAGCCGCGGGCCCACCCGCCAGGCCAGCACGAGCACGAAGGTCCCCGCGGTGATGTACAGCGGGAAGATCCCGTCGAAGTCGTGCGTGCCCCGCAGGGTCAGCGGCGACAGCGAGCCCCAGCACAGGTACCCCACCAGCGGGGACAGCACGGCGCCGACGACGAAGGACATCACGTACAGCGGCAACGGCTTGATGCGCTCGACGACGCCGGTGTGGATCAGCGCCATCGTCGCCATCGTGAACGTCACGAAGAAGACCAGGAAGATCTGCAGGACGTCTGCCTCGGGCAGCGCGGCCGGGTCGATGTGGCGCGATGCGGTGGTGGTGAACGCCCCGCCCAGCCACCAGTCCTGCACCGCCTGCCAGAACGGCTGGGGGACGCCGAAGGCCTGGTTGAACTGCCACTGCCAGATCGGGTAGCCGATGAGGAGGGTGCCCAGACCGCCCACCATGGCGGCGCCGATCTTCTGGATCGTGGTGTCGAGGACGTTGCGGCGGCGCACGAGGCCCTTGTCGATGAAGACCAGGCCGGCGACCACCAGCAGCACGGCGACCGCGCCGAGCGTGTAGATGAACGTGGCCATGATCCAGTTCGTGGATGCCTGTTCGGGGAACTGTTCCATGTCGTCTCCTGTGCAGGGGGAGGAGTCGTCTCGCGCAGGGCAGCGCGGACGACGGCGTCGAGGGAGGTGCGGACCCGCCCGGAACGGCACCGAGCCGGCGGAGCCATGCGGTCCGGATCCCCGTGGACCGGTGCACGGGGAGCGGTTGGGGCGGGAACGTATACCGGTATGCCACCGCCGACAAGGCCCAGCTCGCGCGGCTCTCTCGCTGATCTCCGCAGCTCGTAGCCGGGGCGTTACGGCCGGTTTCGCGCCCGTTGCGTCTGCCGTCGAGGCTTCCGCCGGGCCTCCCCATGGGCCAGGGTGGACGGCGGCAGTGCTGTCCGGGGGGTTGTGATCTCGGCTGTGGCTGGTATACACGTATGCCAACAACGTGTTCCGGGCCACACCGGGCCACCCCCGCCCCGAGGAGACCTGGAGAGGAGTTCCCCGTGGAACCGAGTGCCACCGCCCGCGTGTACGACCGGGCCGGTTTCGGCCGGTCGGTGCGTCGCGGGACGCGGCCGGCCGTGGTGGTCGTCGACTTCACCTACGGCTTCACCGACCCGCAGTACCCGACGGCGGCGGACGCGAGCGCCCCGGTGGCGGCCACCGCACGCCTGCTGGATGCCGCCCGCGCGTTCGGCGTCCCGGTCGTCTTCACCACCATCGCCTACGACCCGGCGCAGGCGGCCTCACTCGTGTGGCTGCAGAAGGCCACCGGCATGGCCGCGCTCGAGGTGGGCAGTCGCCTGGTGGAGGTCGACGACCGGCTGGCCCGGCGGCCCGACGAGCACCTGGTCGTCAAGACCGGCGCCTCGGCCTTCTTCGGCACCGCCCTGAGCGCCCACCTCGCCTCGCTGGGCGCCGACACGGTCGTCGTCACCGGCGCCACCACCAGTGGCTGCGTCCGGGCCACCGTCGTCGACGCCGTCCAGAGCGGCTACCCGGTGCTCGTGCCGCGCGAGTGCGTGGCCGACCGGGCAGCCGGCCCGCACGACGCGAGCCTGTTCGACATCCAGGAGAAGTACGGCGACGTCGTCGGGCTCGACGACGTCCTCACCTATCTCGGGGCCCTGCCGGCGACACCGGCTCCGGCCCCGCGCACGGCACCGCGGCCGGCCCCCCGGGAGCCGGAGCACCTGTCCACGACCCTCTCCCAGGCGGAGGCGCCCGCATGACGCTCACCAGTTCCAGCCCCTCGACCGACTCCGTGTCCGAGCCCCGGCCGGCCCCGGCGGCCGACGCCCCGGCGCAGGCGGTCCCCGGCAAGCGCTTCGCCAGCCCGTTCGCGGTGCAGACCCCGGACGGCGCCGAGGGGTGGGAGAGCATGTACCCCTACTACGCCCTCCTCAGCGACGAGCGCCGGGAGTTCGAGGACGGCAAGTTCTGGTTCTTCGACGGGATGCACAACCCCGAGCCGCTCTACCCGTTCGACACGATCATGACCGAGAACTGGTGGGTCGCGGCCAGCCAGATGTCGACCCGGGTGTGGCCGGTGCCGCCGGCCGGGGGCATCGACCACCGGATCATCAACGGCTACCTCTACATCAGCCCCAACGCCGTCACCGACCCGGAGGCGGTCGCCCAGCGGGCGGAGGAGTTCGCCGTCCGGGCCGGGCACTACTACGAGAACTGGGACGAGATCTACGAGCAGTGGGTCGCCAAGGCCACCGACTGCATCGAGCGCCTCAAGGCGATCCGGTTCGCGCCGCTGCCGGAGATGGAGCCCGTGGAGAGCGTCCTGGAGCACCGGGGCACCTACTCCACCTACGAGCTGCTCACCACGTACGGCGAGCTGATCAACAACCTGTTCGAGATGGGCTCGTACCACTTCGAGATGCTCAACCTCGGGTACGGCGCCTACCTGACCTTCCGGGAGTTCTGCCAGGCTGCCTTCCCGGGGATCACCGACCAGACCATCGCGAGCATGGTCTCGGGCATCGACATCCTGCTGTTCCGCCCGGACGACGAGGTGCGCGGACTCGCGCGCCTCGCCGTCGAGCTGGGGCTCGCGGACCTCGTCCTGGGCAACGAGGACCCCGACGCGACGCTGGCGGCGATCTCCGCGCACCCGAACGGCGCGCAGTGGACCGCGGCCTTCGAGGAGGCCAAGGACCCGTGGTTCTGGTTCTCCACCGGCGCCGGGTACACCCACAGCGACCGGGCGTGGATCGACGACCTGCGGCTGCCCTTCAGCGCGCTGCGCGGCTACGTGCAGGCACTGCTGGCCGGGGAGGAGATCCGGCGCCCGCTCGACGAGATCATGGCCGAGCGGGTCCGGGTGACCGCGGAGTACCGCGACTACCTGCCCACCGAGGAGGACCGGGAGTCCTTCGACGGGCTCGTCGAGCTGGCCCGGCAGGTCTTCCCGTTCGTCGAGAACCACAACTTCTACGTGGAGCACTGGCACCACTCGCTGTTCTGGTCGAAGGTGCGCGAGCTCGGCGACGTCTTCGTCGCCCACGGCTTCCTCGACGACCGCGAGGACCTCTTCTACCTGCACCGCAACGAGGTCTACTCGGCCCTCTACGACCTCAACATCGGCTGGGCGACCGGCACGGAGGCCCGCGGCGTCACCTACTGGCGTCCGGAGGTCGAGCGCCGCAAGCGCATCCGTGAGGTCCTCAAGGCCAACCCGCCGCTGCCGGCGCTGGGCGTGCCGCCGGAGTTCATCACCGAGCCGCTGACCGTGATGCTCTGGGGCATCACCCAGGAGTCGGTCCAGGAGTGGCTCGGGACCGAGGACCAGGACCCGAACGAGCTGCGTGGGGTCGCCGCCTCCGCCGGCCGGGTCACCGGCCGGGCCCGCGTGATCATCGACCCCGAGCAGCTGCACGAGGTCGAGGACGGCGACATCCTCGTCTGCCGGATCACCGCCCCGAGCTGGGCGCCGGTCTTCTCCCGCCTGTCGGCCGCGGTCTCCGACGTCGGCGGGATCATGGCCCACACCGCCATCGTCTGCCGCGAGTACGGCCTGCCGGCAGTCGTCGGCACCGGCTTCGCCACCACCACCATCCGCACCGGCCAGCTGATCGAGGTCGACGGCGACACCGGTGTCGTCCGGGTCCTGGAGGACGCATCCGCATGAGCACCACGACCCCCGCCCCGTACGTCCTCTGGATCGACGACCCCGCGGCCAACGGCAACCGCCAGCTCGGCGGCAAGTTCGGCAGCCTCGCCGAGATGACCGCCGCGGGGTTCGCCGTCCCGCCGGGCTTCGGCATCACCACCAGCGCCTACCGGCACTTCCTGGAGTCCGCGGGTCTGGCCGAGCGGGCCCGGGAGGTCCGGGCCGCCGCTCGTGGCGCGGACCTCGCCCGGGTGCAGGCCATCAGCGCCGAGTTCAGCGCCGTCATCGAGGCCGCTGCGCTGCCGGCGGACCTGGAGGCGGCGATCCGCGTCGGGTACGCCGAGCTGGAGCGGCGCACCGGCCAGGCCGATCTGCCCGTGGCCGTGCGCTCCAGCGGCGAGTCCGAGGACCTCGCCGGCGCCAGCTTCGCCGGGCAGTACGACACCTTCCTGTGGATCCGGGGCGCCGAGGACCTGCTCCGGCACGTCCGCCGCTGCTGGGCCGGCATGTTCGGTGCCGCCGTGCTGACCTACCGGCCCGACTCCGACCCGGACGCCGTCCTGGCCGACCACGGCATCTGCGTGGGCGTCCAGCAGATGGTCGAGGCCCGCGCCGCGGGGGTCATGTTCACCCTCGACCCGGTCAGCGGGGACCGCTCCAAGGTCGTCGTCGAGGGCTGCTGGGGCCTGGGTGAGGGCGTGGTCAGCGGCGGGATCACCCCCAGCCGCTACGTCGTCGACAAGGTCACCTTCGAGGTGGTCCGCCGGGACGTGGTCCGGCAGGAGGAGCAGTACAGCGTCGACCCGGCCACCGCCGCGGTCGGGCTGGTGCCGGTCCCGGTCGAGCGTTGTGACGTCGCCTGCCTCGACGACGTGCAGATCGACGCGCTGGCCAAGCTGGCCAAGCGGATCGAGCAGCACCGCGGCGCCCCGCAGGACATCGAGTGGGCGGTGAGTGAGGCCGGCGACGTGCACGTGCTGCAGGTCCGACCGGAGACGGTGTGGAGCGCCCGTGCCGCCGCGCCGCTGGTGACGGAGAAGAAGTCCGCCGTCAACCACGTGCTCGCCCGCTTCGCCGGTGTCGGCGTCGCCCAGGGGAGGGGGCGGACCTCGTGAAGGCCGCTGCCTTCGCCTACCACCGGCCCACCACGGTTGCCGAGGCCGTGGCCCGGTTGGGGGAGTACGACGGCACCGCGCGGGTGCTGGCCGGCGGCCAGAGCCTGGTGCCCATGCTCAACATGCGGCTGTGGCGACCCGCCGCGCTGATCGACATCAACGAGGTCGACGACCTGGACGACGTGCGGGTCGACGGCGAGCGGACCGTCCTCGGGGCGCTGGTGCGCTACGCGACCCTGGAGCGCTCGGAGCTGGTCGCCGAGCGGCTGCCGCTGCTCACCCGGATCGTGCGGCACATCGGCGACCGCCAGGTCCGCAACCGCGGCACCGTCGGGGGCGCCCTCGTGCAGGGCGACCCGACCGGGGAGCTCCCGCTCGCGGCCCTGGTGCTCGGGGCCGTGGTGACCGCCACCGGGCCGCGCGGCACCCGCCGGATCCCCGTGTCGGAGCTGTACGTCGGTTCCTACGCCACGGCGCTCGAGCTGAACGAGCTGGTGACCGAGGTGGAGTTCCCGCGGTCGCCGCGGCACGCCGCGTTCGCCGAGCTGTGCCGCAAGCACAACGACTTCGCCGTCGTCAGCGTCGTGGCCACGGGGGACCGGGACCCCGACGGCCGGTGGCGGGACGTGCGGGTCGCGCTCGGCGGCGTCGCGGACACCCCGGTCCTCGCGCCGACCGCCGCGGCGGCCGTGGAGGGCTCCACGCTGGACGACGCCGCCGTCGACGACGCCGCCGCCGCGGTGCTCGAGGTGGTCGACCCGCCGTCCGACGTCCGGGCCTCCGCCGAGTACCGCCGGCACCTCGTGCCGGCGTACGTGCGGCGGGTGCTCACCGAGCTGCGCACCGGCGCCGCGTCCTGACCCCCGGGCGGTCCGCCGCCCGACCCCACCCCCGCGCCCCCGTGCGCGGGGAGACACCCCGCTGCGTGCGGAGGAGAGGATCCGATGAAGCTGCGTGAGGAGTTCGAGGTCGCCCAGCCGGTCGCCTCGGTGTGGGAGTTCTTCGAACGGCCCGAGGCCGTGGCCGGGTGCGTGCCCGGCGTCGAGGAGCTCACCGTCGTCACCCCCGACGACATCGACGTCCGGCTGACCCAGAGCGTGGGCCCGATGACGGCGACGTTCGCCGCGAAGGTGGCCATCGTCGAGCGGGTGCCGGAGAAGCTCATCGGCTTCACCGCGACCGGCAAGAGCGTCCGCGGCGCGATGGGCAACGTGCGCGCCACCGTGTCGGTCCAGCTGGAGCCGGTCGGGAACGCCACCGTCGTCATGGTCGAGGGCGAGGTCGCGCTCGCCGGGGCGCTCGGCAGCGTGGGCCAGAAGGTGGTGGCCAAGCAGGCCGGCAAGGTGACCGCCCAGTTCGCCCGCAACCTCGAGGCCGCACTGGGCGGGACCGCCGGGCAGCCGACCGCGACGACGCCGGCGACGGGGGCCGCGGAGGCCGCCCGACCGGCGCTGCGGACGCTGCCCCCCGTCACCGAGCGGGCGCCGGCCGGGGACCCCTGGTCGAAGGTGGCCGCGGCGCTGTCCGCGGTGTCGGTGGTGCTGGGCGTCGTGTCGCTGCGGCGCACCCGGCGGCGGGGGCGGCGGTGACGGCCACGGTGCCTTCCCCGGGGACCGCCGCGACGCCCTGGACCGCCCCCGAGGTGCCGGTGGACACCGAGGTCGAGGCACTGGCCGCCGAGTGGGTGCGCCCCTACGACCAGGCCGAGCACCTGATGCGGGCGCGCGACTGGCTGGTGCACCTCAACCCGGCGGCGACGGTGGAGATGCGCCTGGCGGCCATGACCCACGACATCGAGCGGATGTTCCCCGGCGGGCCGCGGCTCGACCACGCCACCCAGGTGTGGGACGACCCCTTCTACCTGTACCCGCACTCGCTGCGCTCGGCGGAGGCGGTGGGCGTGTGGCTGGGCAGCATCGGCCCGGCCGCCGCCCAGGTCGAGCTGCGGGAGGTGCGCCGGCTCATCGGCCTGCACGAGGTCGGCGGGCTGCGCGGCGCCGACGACGTCCAGGCCGGTGACTCGCTGTCGTTCCTGGAGACCCTCGCCGGGCTGACCCGCGACTGGGTGCTGTCCGGAGCCTGCTCCCGCGCCAAGGCGGTCGAGAAGCTGAGCTACATGGCCGACCGGGTGCGGCTGCCCGCGGCCGCGGAGCTCGCCGGCCCGCTGCTGGAGTGGGCGGTCGACCAGCTGCCTCCGGAGGGGGACTCGTGACCACCGTCGAGATCCGCGGCGAGTCCGCGTACGTCGAGGCCAACGGGCTGCGGCACCACGTGCTGCGGTACGGGGAACCCGGTGCCCGGGACCTGCTGGTGCTGCCGGGCATCACCAGCCCCGCCGCGACCGCCGACTTCCTCGCGGTGCTCCTCGCCGACTGGGGCTTCCGGGTCACCGTGCCCGACGTCCGCGGTCGGGGGGAGAGCGACCGCGCACCGGCCGGCCGCCACCGGCTGGCCGACTACGCGGCCGACGTCGCCGGGCTGGTCGAGGCCTTGGAGCTGCGGACGCCGGTCGTCGTCGGGCACTCGATGGGCGCCCGGATCGCCGCCGCCTGGGCCGTCCTGCACGCACCGGCCGACCACGGTCTGCTCGTGCTGGTGGACCCGCCGACGTCGGGTCCCGGTCGTGGCCCGTACCCGACCTCGCGGGAGGCGTTCCTCGAGCAGCTGCACGAGGCACGGCGCGGCACCGACGCCGCGGCCGTCCGCCGCTTCTACCCGGCGTGGCCGGAGCGGGAGCTGCAGCTGCGGGCCGAGGTGCTCGCCTCCTGCGACGAGACCGCCGTGCTGGAGACGCACGAGGGGTTCGAGACCGAGGACTTCTTCGAGTACTGGGCGCAGCTGACCGCCCCGGTGGTCCTGATCCGCGGCGGCGACAGTCCCGTGGTCCCGCTGACCGCCGTCGCCGACCTGCGCCGGGCCCGCCCCGACATCGAGATCGTCACCGTCCCCGGCGCCGGCCACATGGTGCCGTGGGACGCCCTCCCCGGCTTCCTCGACGCCGTCCGCCCGTACCTGGCCGCGCACGCCGCACCCCTGTCCCCCGCCTGAGTCAGGAGAGAACCATGGACCAGAACCTGTTCAACTCGATCTGTCTGGAGCAGCTGCGGCTGTCGGCGGTGCACGAGGGCGAGACCGTCGCGGTCCTGTCCCGCGGCGCC
>NZ_OBDO01000015.1 GCF_900215145.1 Geodermatophilus sabuli
GGCACGGTCGGCGGTGGCCCACCAGCCGGTGTCACCCGGCGGTGCCCCGGTGTCCGGGGCCAGCGGGGGAGCGGCGCCGGCTGTCCCTTCGCTGTCGACCGGCGCCTCGGGGCCGGCCGGCCCTGCGAGGGTGGCCGAGTCGTCGGCAGTCGGTGGCGGGGTAGGGGCTCGATCGGGTTCGCCGTCGAGCGCGTCAGCGAGCACCCGCTGCTCGACCTCGGCCCACCAGCGTTCGAGCTCGTACTGCTCGATGGCCTGCCACGGCAGGTCGCAGCCGGCCTCGGGGCCTTTCTCGGCGCCGGCTGCGCCGGTCGCGGTGCCGGTGTGGTGGGCGGCGGGTGCGGTGCCGGCCAGCCTCTGCAGGAGCTGGCGGATCATCTCGGCCGGCACCACCTGGCCGTCGACCTCCCCCGGGGCGTCGCCGCCGAGCAGGGTGGCGACCGAGGCGACCACGGTCAGCAGCACCTGGACCGGGGGCAGATCGTTCTCGCCGGGGCGGAGGACGAGGTCCAGCAGGCAGTCGACCATCTTCTGTCCGCGGGTGCGCGCATCGCCGGGATCGTCGGTGAGGGCCTCGGCGCAGGCGGCCAGTGCTCGGTGAAGCGCCTGTGCCTCGGGCATCGTGCAGATCACGGTGAGCGCGGCCATGCCCTCGGCACGCTCCGGGCGCAGGTACACGCCTCGCTCGCGCAGCGCTCGCGCCAGCCGTCGCGCCGCTTCCCGGGCGTCGCGCCGCGCCAGCACCCGGCGGGCCTTGTCGCCCAGCTGCGCCGGGGTGGTCACCGTCGCCCGGCGGCCCATCCAGGCCAGCAATTCGGCCTCCACCGCCGCGCGGAGTGCGTCGTCGGTGATCGGCGCGACCTTGTCCAGCAGATGCCACAGGTGCCCGGCGTGCAGCACCCCGGCCTCCAGCGCGGCCAGCGTGCCCGGCAGCCGGTGCACCAAGCTCAGCGACCGCTCCAGCAGCGCCTCGGCGGCCTGCGCGGTCAGGTTCAGCGCCAGCGCCAGCTCCGGCGTGGCCCACTCGCTGACCCCGCGCAGCACCTCGGGGCGGGCGGCCCACCGGTCGGCGCTCATCGCCCCCGGCTGACCCTGCGCCCGGTCCGCCGACGCCGGCCGGGACGCGGCGAACGCCGCCACCGCCCGGGCCCGCACAGCGGTCTGCCGGGCGATCTCCCGATCGGCGGTTTGCACCGCACCGAGCGGACCGGTCGCCCAGCCCACCACCGGCGGGGACGGGGCGGCGGTGGGCGCATCGGCCTCGCTCGCCACTCCCGTCGACATGTCTCGATCATACGTTCGAACACGTCGTAGGGGCAAGGGCAGCGGACGCGTCGTGCCAGGTCAGCGACTCGCAACCGCACCGCGGTCGCCCCCGGAGCAGGTCGCAGGAGCTTCAGTCCGGCAGGACGGCGGTGCCCTGGACCTCCACCAGCGCCTCGTCGTCCCACAGCCGGGCCACGCCGATGCCCGCCATCGCGGGGTAGTCGCTGCCGACGAGCCGCCGCCACACCGCGCCGACGTCGCGGGCGCGGGCGCGGTAGTCGGCCAGGTCGACCGCGTACACCGTCAGCGAGGCCAGGTGCGCCGGCTCCCCGCCGGCCGTCCGCAGTGCGGTCAGCAGGTTGCCCAGGGCCTGCTCGAACTGGGCGACGACGTCGCCTCCGACGATCCGGCCCTCGGCGTCCATGGCGGTCTGCCCGGCGAGGAACACCGTCCGCCCGGGCTGCGCCACCACCGCGTGGCTGAAGCCCGAGGCCCGGGCCAGTTCCGGCGGGTCCACCCGCTCGAGGTGACTCACGACTGCACCGTCCCTCCGTCGACGTTGATCCCCTGCCCGGTGATCGCCGCGCTGCCCACGCAGAGCAGCACCGCGTCGGCCACCTCGTCCGGATCGACGAGCCGGCCGATCGGCTGGCGGCG
Organism: Geodermatophilus sabuli; assembly: GCF_900215145.1. Classification (GTDB taxonomy): domain Bacteria; phylum Actinomycetota; class Actinomycetes; order Mycobacteriales; family Geodermatophilaceae; genus Geodermatophilus; species Geodermatophilus sabuli. The sequence continues at coordinate 1,924 of NZ_OBDO01000015.1, forward strand.
GGCCAGCGTCTCGCGCGCCTGCTCCGGGGTGCGCCCGGTCGCGGTGCTGATCGTGGCCACCGTCGCCGCGGTCATCGGGGTGTCGACGTAGCCGGGGCACACGGCGTTCACCGTGACGCCGGAGCCGGCGACCTCGGCGGCCGCCGACCGGACCAGTCCGAGCAGTCCGTGCTTGCTGGCGGTGTAGGCCGCGACGTAGGGGTCTCCGCGCTTGGCCGCCGTCGACGCGACCGCCACCACGCGCCCCCACCCGCCCTCGACCATCCCGGGCAGCGCGCGTCGCAACAGCCGGAAGGGGGCGGTGAGGTTGAGGTCGAGCATCCGTGCCCAGTCCTCGTCGGTGGTCCGCGCCAGCGGGGCCGAGGTGCCGGCGCCCGCGTTGAGCACCAGCACCTCCACCGGCCCGCCCCATGCACGCTCGACGGCGCCGACGACGGCGTCCGCGGCGATCGGGTCGGTGAGGTCGGCGGGGACGACGAGGGCGGGCCCGGGCAGGCCGGCGGCGACCGCGTCGAGCTCCCCGGCGCTGCGCGCGGTGAGCGCGACGGCATGACCCTGGGCGGCCAGCCGGCGGGCGACGGCGGCGCCGATGCCCCGCCCCGCGCCGGTCACCAGGCAGCGGCGGGCGACCACGCCGGCGAGCTTGCCAGCCGATCGTGACGACCGTCAACATGACGACATACCGGCTCCCGCGACCGCCGGCGCCGGGGACCACGGAGGGGTGGTGGGCATGCGGCCCGAGGAGTTCACCGACGTCCGCTACGAGGTCGAGGAGGACAACCACGCCGTCGTCACCATCGACCGCCCGGAGCGGATGAACAGCTTCCGCGGGCGCACCGTCGACGAGCTGATCGCGGCGTTCAAGCACGCCTGGGCCGACCCGCGCGTCGCCGCGGTCATCCTCACCGCGACCGGGGAGCGCGCCTTCTGCACCGGCGGCGACGTCAAGGAGCGCGCCGAGACCGGCGGCTACGGCGAGACCGAGTGGGGGACGTTCGAGATCGAGCGGCTGCACCGGATCATCCGCGACGTCCCCAAGCCGGTGATCGCCGCGGTCAACGGCATCGCCATCGGCGGCGGCCACGTCCTGCACGTGCTGTGCGACCTCACCGTCGCCTGCGAGGAGGCGACCTTCGCCCAGGCCGGACCGCGCGTCGGCTCCTTCGACGCCGGCTTCGGCTCGGCCTACCTCGCGCGGGTCGTCGGGGAGAAGCGGGCCCGCCAGATCTGGTTCCTCCTCGACCGCTACGACGCGGCGACGGCCGAGCGCTGGGGACTGGTCAACGAGGTGGTGCCACGCGAGCGGCTGCTGGAGACCGCTCGCGAGTGGGCCCGGAAGATGGGCTCCTACTCGCCGACGGCGCTGCGCTTCCTCAAGCACTCGTTCAACGCCGACACCGACCACCTGAGCGGCGTCTCGCACCTGGCCTTCGACGGGCTGTCCCTGTTCGCGGTCAGCGAGGAGGGCATGGAGGGCGCCCGGGCCTTCGCCGAGAAGCGGCCGCCGGACTTCCGCCGCTTCCGGTGACGCCCCGCCCGTGGGACGAGCTACACGTGCCTTGACGCCGGGCGTCGGGGCGTCGAACATCCGGGCACCGCCCGACCCGGCTGACGACGTCCCGAGGTGGCCCCCGATGCCCGACACCTTCAGCCCTCCGCGCATCCACTCCGAGCAGCTGCCCGACGGGCGGCTGTTGCTGCGGTCGACCGAACCGCTCGGCGAGCACGCGGTGAGCGTCGTCCACGACTTCCGGGCGCACAGCGAGGCCCACCCCGACCGGCTGCTCGTCGCCGAGCGTGGCCCCGACGGCGAGTGGGCGCGTCTGACGTGGGGCGAGGTGCGAGAGCAGGCCGACCGGCTGGCGCAGGGGCTGCTCGACCGCGGGCTGGCCGACCGGCCGGTCATGGTCCTGTCCGGCAACAGCCGGCTGCACCTGCTCGTCGCGCTGGCCGCCATGACGGTGGGCGCGCCCGTCGTCCCGACCAGCGTCGCGTACTCGCTGCAGAGCGCCGACCACGCCAAGCTGCGGGCGATGGCCGACCTGGTCGACCCGGGGCTCGTCGTCGCCGAGGACGCCTCCTTCGCCCGAGCGGTCGCCGCCGTGGCCGGCGGCCGGCCGGTGCTCAGCCGGGACGGCGATCTGCCCGGCTCGCTGCCCGTCGCGGAGTTCGGTGCCTCGCCGAGCCCCGAGGTGGACCGCCGGTGCTCCGCGCTGCGCCGGGGAGACGTCGCCAAGATCCTCTTCACGTCCGGGTCGACCGGCGCCCCCAAGGGGGTCCTCAACACCCACGGCATGCTGTCGGCCAACCAGCAGCAGATGCGCCAGGTCTGGCCGTTCCTGGAGGACGAGCCGCCCGTCCTGCTCGACTGGTTGCCGTGGAGCCACACCTTCGGCGGGAACCACGACTCGAACCTGGTGCTGTCCAACGGCGGCACGCTCTGGATCGACGACGGCCGGCCGGTTCCCGGACTGGTCGAGCGGACCGTGCGCAACCTGTCCGACGCCCGCCCGACGGTGTACCTGAACGTGCCCGCGGGATACGCCGTCCTGCTGCCACACCTGGAGCGGGACGAGGCGGCCGCGCGGGCCTTCCTGTCCCGCCTGCGGCTCGGGTTCTTCGCCGCGGCGGCGCTGCCCCAGCAGCTGTGGGACCGGATCAACGAGCTGGCCGCCGCCCACGGCTCCGCCATGGAGATGACCACCTCCTGGGGCCTGACCGAGACCGCCCCGGCCGCGACCAGCGCGCACTACCCGATCACCCGCAGCGACGTCCTGGGCGTGCCGCTGCCGGGGGTGGAGCTGGCCCTGGTGCCCGTGGGGGCCAAGACGGAGGTCCGGGTGCGCGGCGCGAACGTGACGCCGGGCTACCACCGCCGTCCCGACCTCACCGCCGCCGCGTTCGACGAGGACGGCTTCTTCCGCACCGGTGACGCCGTGGCCCTCGCCGATCCCGACGACCCGGCGGCCGGCCTGGTCTTCCGGGGCCGGATCGCCGAGGACTTCAAGCTGATGACCGGCACCTTCGTCAGCGTCGGCACGCTGCGCCCCCAGCTGCTGTCCGCCTCGCACGGGCTGGTCACCGACGCGGTGATCTGCGGTCAGGACGCCGGGTTCGTGAGTGCGATGGTGTGGCTGCACCCCGAGCACGCCGCTCGGGTGGACGCCGACGGCGTGCCGGACGACGGCCTGCGCGCCGAGCTGGTCGCGACGATGGAGCGGCTGGCCGCGCAGGGCGGCGGCTCGTCCCAGACGGTCGAGCGGTTGCTCGTGCTCGGCGAGCCGGCCCAGCTGGACGCCGGCGAGATCACCGACAAGGGCTACGTCAACCAGGCCGCCGTCCGTGACCGCCGGGCCGACCTGGTCGCCCTGCTCACCGCCGAGCCGCCGTCCCCACGGGTGATCGTGCGGGCGGGCGGGCAGGATCGCTGACGTGCTCGACGGACACCTCCTCGTGGACGCGCACGTCCACGTCCCGCACCTGTCCACCCTGGCGCCGGCCTGGATCGACTGGGCACGGCAGTTCGGCCCCCCCGGCATCCTCGAGGAGGTGTGGCGCCCCGACGGCAGCCCCGACCCCGCGGTGCTGGACCGGATCTTCGCCGAGGACGGCGTCGACGTCGCGCTGCTGTTCTGCGAGTACAGCCCCAGGGCGACCGGCTACCAGCTCTTCGACGACCTGCTGCCCATCGTCGAGCACGACCCGCGGCGGTTCCGCCCGGTGGCCAACGTCAACCCGCACCTGCACTTCCCGATCGCCCGTGAGCTCACGCGTCAGCTCGACCACGGCGCGGCGGCGCTGAAGATCCACCCGGTGCACGGCGGGTTCCGCGCCGACGACGCCGCGATGTACCCGGCCTACGCCGTCCTCGTCGAGCGCGGTGTGCCCCTGGTCGTGCACTGCGGCACCAGCAGCTTCCCCGGCTCGACCAACGCCTACGCCGACCCGCAGCTGCTCGACGCCGTCCTCCGGGACTTCCCCGACCTGCAGGTCGTCCTCGCCCACGGCGGCCGCGGCTGGTGGTACGACGCCGCGGCGTTCCTCGCCGTCTCCCGGCCCAACGTGTGGATCGAGCTGTCCGGCCTGCCGCCCAAGCGGCTCCCGGAGTACTACGCCCGGTTCGACCTCGCCCGACTGGCCCGCAAGTGGATCTACGGCACCGACTGGCCCGGGGTCCCCGGACAGGCGGCGAACGCCCGCGCGGTCGCCTCGCTGGGGCTGCCCGAGGACGTCGTCCCGCTGGTGCTGGGGGAGAACGCGCGGCGGGTCTACGCGGGGCTGGACCCCCGCTGAGCCGACCCCGGTTCGTCCGCCCGGCGGGCATCGGTCAGGATGGAGCGGATGTACCGGGGGAAGGGAGACGTCGGCCATGGGCAGACACCGGGCACCTGACGCGGACCCCACCGACTTCGACGCGGCGACCAGCGCGCTCGTCGACGTCAGCGGCGACTACGAGATCGACGCCGCGCACACCCGCATCGGCATCCGCGCCCGCCACGCGATGGTCACCACGGTCCGCGGCTCCTTCACCGAGTTCGCCGGCACCGCCCACCTGGACACGGCCCACCCGCCGGCCAGCAGGGTGACCCTGCGCATCCGGACGGCGAGCATCGACACCGGCCAGCCCGACCGCGACGCCCACCTGCGCTCGCCGGACTTCCTCGACGTCGAGACGTACCCGGAGATCGTCTTCGTCTCCACCGACGTGGAGCAGGTCGAGGCCGACGTCTACACGGTGTCCGGCGACCTCACCATCCGCGGCACCACCCGCCCGGTCTCGGTGGACTTCACCCTCACCGGTTCGGCGAAGGACCCGTTCGGGCAGACCCGGGTGGGCTTCGAGGGCGCGGTGGCGATCAAGCGCAGCGACTGGGGCCTGACCTGGAACACGCCCCTGGACACCGGCGGCGTACTGGTCAGCGACCGCATCCAGATCGAGTTCGACGTCTCCGCCGTCCGCGTCGCCTAGCGGATCGGGACCTCGGGCCCGGGACGGCGTGGTTCCGGATCCGTAGCGTGCTGCGCACCGTCGGTGCGAGGGGGAACGCATGCCGGTCGTCGTCGCGCGCCTGCTCTGGGCCTGCGCCACACCCGAGGAGGAGCGGCGGCTGCGGGAGCTGCTGCGGCCGGGCAGTTGGGCAGGGGACGGCTGTCTCACCCGCCGGCTGGGCTGGGAGTGCGACGCGCTGGTCGGCATCGAGGTCTGGGCCGACGAGGCGGTCGCCGGCCGCGGGGTCGCCGCGCTGACCGCCCGGCTGCGGACGGCGGGCCTGCCGGTGCCGGTCGCCTGCCTGCGCACGGTCCCCGGCGACGGCTGGTCGACGGACTGACGGGTCAGCGCCCGTGCCGGTCCCGGTAGCGAGCGGCGCGCCTGGCCGCGGCGGCGGCCCGGCGGCGTTCGCTCTCCCGCTGCTCCCGCAGGTGGCCGGCGCGCTCCCGGTGCACGGTGGCGGTGCCGGCCGGGTAGCCGACCTTCACCACCCGGTTCTCGACGCTCTCGGGCATGTAGGCCAGGGAGTAGAACAGCGCGAGGGCCAGCCCGCCGCCCGCGCATGCGGCGCGCAGCCCCCACGAGGCCGGCAGCAGCGTCATGATCAGGAGGATCGGCACGGCGAGCTGGACCACCGTGCGGGCCAGGTGGCGCAGCCACCACGTACCGGTCGTGGTGTCGTACAGCACCCAGCCGCGGTGCCGTTTGGGCAGGCTGCCGCCGAAGGCGTACCACAACCAGCGGTGCGGGGCTGGCCGGACGATCGGCTCGGTCGGGTCGGGCCCGGCGGGGTCTGCCATGACGGCTGTGTGCTCCTGCTCGACGACGCTCACGTCCCCATCATGCCCCAGATTGCTGGGACACCAAGAATTGGCGTACCAATTGTTAGCAGGCTAACAGCCGCTCGGGTCGGCCGGCCGGATTCAGGCGACGGTGGCGTCCGCTCCGGCCTCGTCCCCCTCGGCGGGGTGGGCCAGGGCCTGCTGCGAGGCGGCGATCACCTGGGTGAGCACCTCGTGCAGGCTCATCAACTGCTCGACCGGCATGCCCAGGCGCTCGACGATGCCAGCGGGGATCTTCTCCGCCTGTTCGCGCAGCGCCGTGCCCTTGTCGGTCAACGCGAGCGCGAGGTTGCGCTGGTCCTTCGGGTCCCGCTCCCGGCGCAGCAGGCCGGCGGCCTCCAGTCGCTTCAGCAGGGGTGAGAGCGTGCCGGGGTCCAGTTGCAGCAGGCCGGACAGTGCCTTGACCGACAGGGACCCGTGCTGCCACAGCGCCAGCATCACCAGGTACTGCGGGTGGGTCAGGCCCAGCGGCTCGAGCACCGGGCGGTAGACGGCGACCACGTTGCGGGCGGCCACGGACAGGGCGAAGCACACCTGTCGATCCAGGGCGAGCACGTCCTCCGGAGGCTGAGGCATCTGGCGTGTCGTCACCCGTCCAGCATAGGGCCGTAGCGCACCAACGATTGGCCCGCCAACCATCGACTCACCCGCCGGCGCTCACTGCGACCGCATCGTCCCGTCGGCCAGGTAGCGGGTGTGCCAGCTCAGCGCCTCGGCCAGCAGGTGCGGGGTGTGCCGGCCGGGGGAGTCACGCAGCGCCCGCTGGTAGTAGTCACGCAGCGCGGGCCGGTAGTCCGGGTGCGCGCACCGCTCGATGACCAGTTCGGCCCGCTTGCGCGGCGCCAACCCGCGCAGGTCGGCCAGGCCCTGCTCGGTGACGATCACCGAGACGTCGTGCTCGGTGTGGTCGACGTGGCTGACCATCGGCACGATCGTCGAGATCGCGCCGCCCTTGGCCGTCGACGGCGTGAGGAAGAAGGAGGTGTAGGCGTTGCGGGCGAAGTCACCGGAGCCGCCGATGCCGTTCTGGATCCGGCTGCCCATGACGTGCGTGGAGTTGACGTTGCCGTAGATGTCGGCCTCGATCAGCCCGTTCATCGCCAGCACGCCGAGCCGCCGGACGATCTCCGGGTGGTTGCTGATCTCCTGCGGCCGCAGCAGGATCCGCTCGCGCAGCACCGCGGCCTCGGCGTCGAACCGCGCCGTCCCCTCAGGGCTCAGGGAGAAAGCCGTCGCCGACGCCGACACCATCCGGCCCGAGCACAGCAGCTCGAGCATGCCGTCCTGGATCACCTCGGTGTAGGCGGTCAGCCCCTCGAACGAGGAGTTCGCGAGCCCGGCGAGGACCGCGTTGGCGACGTTGCCGACCCCGGACTGCAGCGGCAGCAGCGGGCGGGGCAGCCGGCCGCGGGACACCTCCTGCTCCAGGAACTCCACGATGTGCCCGGCGATGGCCTGCGAGTCGGCGTCCGGCGCCTTGAAGGGGCTGTTGCGGTCGGGAGCGTCGGTCTCGACGATCGCGACGATCTTCTCCTCGGGACAGCGCAGGTACGGGACGCCGATCCGGTCGTGGGGCCGGGTCAGCTGGATGGGCTTGCGGTCCGGCGGCAGTGCGGTGCCGTAGTAGACGTCGTGCATCCCGTCCAGCGCCGCGCTCTGCCAGGAGTTCACCTCCAGGACGACGCGGTCGGCCTGGTCCAGCCAGGTCTTGTTGTTCCCGATCGACGACGACGGGATCAGGTCGCCGTCGGCGGTGATGCCGCTGACCTCGATCACCGCGACGTCGAGCGGGCCGAGGAAGCCCATCCACGCCATCTGCGCCACGTGCGACAGGTGGACGTCGATGTACTCCATGAGCCCGGCGTTGATCTTCTCCCGGCTCACCGGGTCGGACTGGTAGGGCAGCCGCAGCTCCACGCCGTCGGCGGCGGCCAGTGCGCCGTCCAGCTCGGGCGCGGTGGAGGCGCCGGTCCACACGTTCACGCGGAACGGGTGCCCGGCGGCGTGCGTGTCGGAGATCCGGCGGGCCAGCGCCTGCGGGACGACCTTGGGGTAGCCGGCGCCGGTGAACCCGCTCATGCCCACGGTGTCGCCGTGCCGGATGTGGGCCGCGGCGGCATCGGCGTCGACGACCCTGCGGGCCAGCCCCGGATGGTGGATGCGCCCCGACCCCGGCATGAGGCCCACGCTACGCGCGGCGCCCGTCCGGCGCGCTGTGCGCGGCGCCCGTCCGGCGCGCTGCGCGCGATGCCCGTCCGGCGCTGCGCGATGCCCGTCCGGCGCGCTACGCGGGGCGGGCGGGCGGCCAGACGGCGAGCAGCGTGCGGACGCCGGCCAGCAGGGCCAGCGGCTGGTCGAGCATCGGGTGGTGCCCGGCCTCGGGCAGGTCGACGACGGGCAGCCCGCCGGGGACCAGGGCCCCCATCTCGGCCGCCATGTCCGGCGTCACCAGGCCGTGCTGGCAGCGGAACAGCGCCGCGGGCGCGGCCAGCCGGGGCAGCAGCTGGCGCACCAGCGGGCGGCTGCCGAAGAAGCCGGGGTCGAACTTCCAGGTCCAGCCGCCCTCGACCGCGCGCAGCGAGCCGCGGGCGACGTGCTCGCGGACGTAGGGCAGGTAGACCTCCTGGGCCGGCAGGGTGCGGAAGCGGGCGACCGCGGCGTCCGGGTCGGGGTGCACCTTGTGCACCCGCGGCTGCTCGCGCAGGGTCTGCTCCTCGGGTGGCTGCCGGTCCAGCGGGGAGTCGATGACCGCGACACCGGCGACGGCGTCCCCGTGCTCGACGCCGGTCGTCAGCGCCACCCAGCCGCCCATGCTGTGACCTACCACCACCGGCCGGGACAGCTCCTCGGCGGCGGCGACGGCGAGCACCTCCCGCGCCCACTGCGCCATGCCGTAGCCCTCCCGGCGGCCGCTGTCGCCGTGCCCGCTGAGGTCGGGGGCGACCACGCGGTGGGTGTCGAGGAGCGGGGCGATGTGGTCCCACCAGCCCGAGTGCGCCGCGCCGCCGTGCACCAGCACCAGGCCCGGCCGGCCCGGGGTGCCCCACGCTCGGTAGTGCACCCGGGCGCCGTCGACGTCGACGTCCCGGTGCTCGGGGGCGGCGGCCACCGCGCGGGTGAACCACGCCGGGGCGGTGTCGACGGCGGGCATGGGGTACTCCTCGCGGACCGGACGGCGGTGGGCCGGGCACGGTGGTCGGGCCGGACGGCACGTTACGGGGCGGTGCCGTTGACCGGGGTCGCCGACTCTGGCTAGGGTCGTGTGCGGCAAGGGAACCGGTGTACGGATGCCGCACACGGCGTGGTCGTGCCCGGCTCCGCCCACTCGACGAGGAGGAGCCATGGAGCTGGAGTCCATCCTGGACCCGACCGGCGCCACGGACGCCACCGCGGACACCTCGCTGGCCCCGCGGGTCACGACCCTCCGCGGGCGCACGCTCGGGCTGCTCGACAACGGCAAGCCCAACGGCGCCGCGCTGCTCACCGAGGTCGGCTCGGTGCTCAAGCAGCGGTACGGCGTCAAGGACGTCCTGATGTTCACCAAGCCGTACTTCGGGACGCCGGTGGAGCCCACCCAGACCCAGCGGATCTTCGAGGAGTGCGACTTCGCCATCACGGCGATCGGTGACTAGGGCTCCTGCAGCGCGGCCAGTCTGGCCGACGGGATCCTGCTGGAGCGCGCGGGCGTGCCCGCCGTCTCCATCTGCACCGACGCCTTCCGCATCACCGCGGAGGCGATGGCCCGGACCTACGGGTTCCCGGGCTTCCAGTACGTGTCCGTCCCGCACCCGGTGGCCAGCCTCTCCGCCGAGGGCATCCGGCAGCGGGTCGAGGAGATGCTGCCCCGCGTCCTGGAGATCCTCGGGGTCGAGGAGTGACGGGAGGAGCCGCGTGAACCCCACGCAGCGGGCGATCGAGCACTGCTACGCGGAGGGGTGGACCGACGGCCTGCCCGTCGTCCCCTGCGACCGGGCGGCGGCCGAGGCGCTGCTGGCCCGTGTCGACCGCGACCCGGACGAGGTGCTGCTGGAGATGCCGCAGCTCAACCGGGCGGTCACCGTCCGGCTGGCGGCGGTCAACGCGGTGATGGCCGGCTGCCTGCCGGAGTACTTCCCGGTCGTCGTCGCGGCGTGGGACTCGCTGCGCGAGGAGGGCTACCCGCGCAAAGGGATCTGGCAGAGCACCACCGGCACCGCCTCGCTGCTGCTGGTCAACGGCCCGGTCCGGGGTGAGCTGGGGGTCAACAGCCAGGGGAACCTGTTCGGGCCCGGCTTCCGGGCCAACGCCACCATCGGTCGGGCCGTCCGGCTGACCGCGATGAACGCCCTCGGGCTGCGCCCGCACGAGCTGGACCAGGCCACCCAGGGGACGCCGGCGAAGTACACCGCCTGCATCGGGGAGAACGAGGAGGAGTCCCCGTGGCAGCCGCTGCACGTCGACCACGGCCTCGCTCCTGAGGACAGCGCGGTGACGGCGATGACGATGCGCTCGACGCTGCACATCGAGGCGCGGCACACCCGCGTGCCCGAGCAGCTGCTCGACGACGTGGCCGGGTCGCTCGCCCGCACCGGCGCCCTGCTGCACCAGACGGTGAGCGCCTGCGTGGTGCTGTGCCCCGAGCACGCGCACCTGCTCGCCGACGCCGGGTGGGCCAAGCGGGACGTGTCGCGGTACCTGTACGAGCAGTCGTTCCTCCCGCGGGAGGCCCTCGACCGGGCCGGGAAGGGCGCGGTGTCGGCGAAGAGCCACTGGCGGGTGGCCCGCGACCACCCCGACGCCGTCCTGGACCCCGGCCCGGACCCGGCGCGCGACGGCATCCACACGATGACCTCGCCCGACGCCGTCCTCGTCGTGGTCGCGGGGGCGTCGAACTCCGGGGTCTCGGCGGTGGTCGAGACCTTCGGCCCGCGCGGGAACCGTCCGGCCGTCACCCGGGTCGCGGCGTGAGCTCGGTGGGCAGTGGCGTCCCGGCCGGTCGGCAGCCCCGCATCGCCTCGGACCTCGCCACCCTGATCGAGGCGGTCGCCGACGCGGTCGTCGGCGTCGACTCCGGGCGGACCGCCCTGGTGCACGGCGACCGCGCGGTCACCTGGGCGCAGCTGGACGACCGCGCCGCGCGGCTGGCCGGCTGGCTCGCCGCGAACGGGGTCGGCGTGGGCGACCGGGTCGGCATCGGGCTGTACAACTCGCCGGAGTACCTGGAGACGGTGCTCGCCGTCCTCAAGCTGCGGGCGGTGCCGGTCAACGTCAACTACCGCTACCTGGAGGGCGAGCTCGAGCAGGTGCTGGCCATGGTCGACGCCCGCGGGCTGGTCACCGACGCGACCCTCGCCGGCCGGGTCGCCGCGGTCGCGCCGCGCCTGCCCCGGCTGCGGGCCGTCACGATCGTCGGCTCCGCCGAGGAGGGCGGGGACGGCCACTCCCGCCGTTACGAGGAGGCGGTCGCCGGGCCGCCGGCGCCGCGGTGCGAGCGCTCGCCCGACGACCAGGTGCTGCTGCTCACCGGCGGCACCACCGGGCTGCCCAAGGCCGTGGTCTGGGACAGCGCGGGCGTCTTCGGGGTGGTCGCCTCCGCCTACGGGCGGGCCGGGCGCCCGGTGCCCCCCGACCTCGACGGCGTGGTCGCCGACGCCGTGGCCGCGGTGCGCGACGGCAGCGCGCCGGTGTTCCTGCCGGCCTCGCCGCTCATGCACGGCACCGGCTTCTTCTCCAGTCTGGGCAACCTGCTGCGCGGCGGGCGGGTGGTCACCCTGCCGCAGCGCTCCCTCGACCCGGCGGCGCTCTGGACGGCGGTCCAGGAGCACCGGGTGAACGAGCTGGCGATCGTGGGCGACGCCTTCGCCGTCCCGCTGGCGGCCGAGCTGGAGCGGGCGGCGGCCGAGGGCCGGGCCTACGACCTCGGCGCGCTGCGCCGGGTCTTCAGCTCCGGGGTGCGGTGGGGGACGGAGACCAAGCGGCGGATGCTCCGGCACGGGCGGATGACCCTGCAGGACTCGATCGCCGCCACCGAGGGCGGCCCGTTCGCCATGTCCATCTCCGGGCCGGACCCGGACACCGCCAACTCGCGGTTCACCCTCGCGCCCGGCGCGCGGGTCATCGCCCCCGACGGAAGCGACGTCGTCCCCGGGTCGGGGGAGGCCGGGGTGCTGGCGTGCACGGGCAACCTGCCGCTGGGGTACCTCGACGCCCCGGCCGCCACCGAGGCGGTGTTCCGCACCGTCGACGGCGTCCGCTACGCCGTGCCGGGCGACGCCGCCACCCTGGAGGCGGACGGGACGCTCACCCTGCTCGGCCGCGGGTCCGGGGTGATCAACACCGGCGGCGAGAAGGTGTTCGCCGAGGAGGTCGAGCAGGCCCTGGTCGACTGCCCCGGCGTGGCGGAGGCCGTCGTCGTCGGGGTGCCGGACGAGCGGTGGGGGAGCCGGGTGGCCGCGCTGGTGGTCCCCGAGGCCGGCGTGGAGCTGGACCCCGCGGCGCTGCCCGCGGCCGTCGGCGAGCGGCTGGCCGGGTACAAGCGGCCCCGCGAGGTGCGGGTGGTGCCGGGGATCGAGCGGACGGTGTCGGGCAAGGTCGACCGCCGCTGGGCGGCCGACCTGGCCCGCCGGGAGTTCCCCGGGTCCGCGCCGCAGGCGCCGGGTCAGAACTGACCGGGCGGGGCGATCCGCGGGCCCATCAGGGCGATGTCCCGCTCGATCTGCCGGGCGGTCTCGCGCAGCGGGTCGAGGGCGATGGCCACCAGCTCCTCGGCCGAGTGCCGGCGGGACTGGGTGCCGACGTTCACCGAGGCCACCACCCGGCCCGAGCCGTCGCGCACCGGGACGGCGAGGGAGACCATGCCCTCCTCGAGCTCCTGGTCGACCAGCGAGTACCCGGAGGCCCGGGTCTCCATCAGCACCCTCCGCAGCTGCTCCGGATCGGTGACCGTCGCCGACGTGCGGGACTCCAGCTCGGCACCGGCCAGGTAGGCGTCCAGCTCGTCGTCGGGGAGCGCGGCCAGCTGCACCCGGCCGTGGGTGGTCAGGTAGGCCGCCAGCCGGGTGCCGACGGTGAGCCCGCTGGACCACACCCGCCGCGCGCCGACCCGCGCCACGTAGACGATGTCGGAGCCGTCGAGGACGGCGAGGCTGGTGGTCTCGTTGAGCCGCGCCGACAGGGCGGTCAGGTGCGGCGTCGCCACCTGCGGGAACGACAGCGTCGACAGGTAGGGGTAGCCCAGCTCCAGCACGCTGGGGCGCAGGTGGAACCGGCGGTCGACGGTGCCGACGTAGCCGAGGTCGAGCAGGGTGAGGACGAAACGGCGGGCGGCGGCGCGGGTCATGCCGGTGCGCCGCGCGATGTCGCTGAGCGTCAGCTCCGGCTCCTCGGCCGTGAACGCCTTGATGACGGCGAGCCCGCGCTCCAGCGACTGCACGAAGTAGTCGCCGCGCGGCCGGGGGCCCTCCGGCCCGGCTCCGGCCTCGCCGGTGCCGTCGGCGGGCACGTCGTCGGGTTCGCTCAGGGGTCCAGCTCCTCCGCGCGGTCGCGGCCCTGCGCCGCGGCGTCCGTCTGCACCATCGATCCTCGCCCCTGCACTCGCCCCGGGACAGGCCCGGGGAACGCTACCTGCCCGGAGGGGTGACGATGACCTGACCACGGTCGGCGTCCACCCGCACCCAGTCGCCGGTGCGGATGACCTCGAACGGGTCGCCGTCCAGGTCGGTCACCGCCGGCACGTGCGTCACGACGACGCCGAGCGCGATCTTGGTGTTCATCGTCGTGAACACCATCGCGGCCGGCGCGGAGCCCATCAGCCGGGACATGTGGAACATGCCCGACCACCCCGAGGAGCCCTTGGCGCCGCGGAAGACCAGCACCTTGCCGGCGAAGGACTGCCCGACGAGCTCGTGGCGGGACTCGATCACCCGGCCGCGGCGGGGCTCCACCCCGCCCCAGCCGGAGATCGCCTCGCGGGTGACCAGCGCCTCGCCCTCGGCGACGCCGCCGACCAGCCCGCGCCCGGTCAGGACGACCTGCTCCCGGCGGGTCCCGGTCACGGGGCGTCCCCGCGCCAGGTGCCGGTCACCGCGGCGTCCACGCACTCGGCGAGCGTGCCGAACAACCCCTGCACGCCCATGATCGCCGGCAGGTAGTGCACCTGCTTGGCCGAGTCCGTGGCGACGACCCGGGTGCCGTTCGGCAGGAACTGCCCGATCGCCGGGCAGGTGTCGCTCATCAGCAGCGCGCCGGCGTCGGCCAGGGCCTGCGCGTAGCCGTTCTGCTCGGCCACGTGCCGCAGCGCGCGCGGGGTGAACACCCACAGCTCGGTGCCGTCGTGCACCCGGCGGCCCTCCAGCAGCCGGACGACGTCGCGGATCTGGCCCAGCGTCGCGTGCGGGCAGCCGATCATGACCAGGTCGACGTCGGTGTCGGTCGCGGTGGCGTTGAGGTGCTCGTAGGCCTCCTGGCGCTCGGCCGCCCCGTAGCGCAGCCGCACCTGCGGGGCCCGCCCGGCCAGCGCCTCCTCCACCGTGCGGGCCTCGGCGGTGATCCCGGGCACGTGGTACATCTCCACGCCGCCGGAGGACGCCGCCGCGGCGCCGAAGTGCTTGAGCCGGACGAGGTCCGGGGTGGCGGTGATGCCGTCGACGACCGGGATGGCCTCCTCGGGCACCTGCTCGCCGATCCAGTAGCCCAACAGGCCCCAGTCCCGGTTGCTGGTCACGGGGACGCCCACCTCGACCAGGTGGGTGCCGTGCCGGTTCCCGTCCAGGTGCAGGCCCCAGTAGGGGATCTTGCCGGTGAGCATGGCCGCGCCGGTGCTCTCCCGGCCCTCGACGTTGGTCCGCGCGCCGAGCACGGAGTTGACGTAGACGACCGCCGAGCTCTCCATCCACGCGCAGTGCTCGCCCTTGAGCGGCACGTTGCCCACCTGGTAGGGCGTGCAGGTGTTGAGCAGGTGGATGCCGTGCTCGGCGTTGTACCGCTCGCTGGCCATGATCTCGTCGTGCTCGGCCTGCGGCAGCCCCTGCACCTGCCAGTGCTCGGTGTCCATCGGTCCGATGAGCTGGTAGCTCTGCGCCTTCACCGGCGGGATGGTGAGCACGGTCGGCGCGTCCAGGCTGTGCTCGGAGAAGGCGGCGTCCGGGGTGGGGGAGCCGCACACCAGGCTGTGCCGGGAGCCGAAGAGGTTGGCCCCGCACACGTTGTCGGTGTCGACCAGCCGCTCGGCGCCCAGCACCTCGCCGTAGCGGACCAGCAGGTCCATGGCGGCGGCGACCGCCTCGCCCTCGGCGCCGTCGAGCATGGCCCGCTCGTCGTCGGTGAGCCGCATCAGGTCTCCCTCCCGAGCCAGGCGCCGGCCTCCTCCAGCCGGGCCTGCAGCTTGCCGGCGTCGACCGCGCCGACGGCGACCCCGGCGGAGAGCGCCAGGTCCGCGGCGGTGCCGGCGGCCTGGCCCATGGCGAAGCAGGGCCCGGAGACCCGGGCGCTGGACTGGTCCTCGTGGGTCATCGATGCGCACCGGCCGACGACGTAGGTGTTGGTGAGCACCTGCGGGACGATCATGCGGAACGGCAGCTGGTTGTAGCCGCGCGGCTGCCGCTGCCAGCGGATCTCGACGTCGCCGGCCACGTGCGCCTCCACCGGCCACCCGTTGACGCCGATGGCGTCGGGGAAGTCCGCGCAGTCGAGGACGTCGTCCTCGCTGAGCTGGTAGGCCCCCACGGTCCGGCGGGTCTCGCGGATGCCGATGTCCGGGGCGATGTCGACGACGTAGGCGGCCTCGAAGCCGGGCACCTCCCGCTGGTAGAACGGGAAGACGTCGCGCACCTGCCGGCGGCCCTGCAGCTCGCCGCGGGTCAGCTGCCAGACGTCGGTGCCGTCGATCGCGCTGCCGTCGGGGTTGCGCAGCTGGGTGATGTTGGCCCGCCACTCCAGCGGGTTGCGCTGCGGGCGAACGATCGGCCGCTTGCGCGGGAAGGCGAACCGGCCGCCCAGCTCGGCCTCGTCCATGAGGTCGGGCAGCCGGTCGTAGGTGGCGTGCGCGGCATCGGAGTCGACGCCGTTGATGCGGAACATCAGCGACGGGTAGAGCATCCCGTGCGCCGGGTCGGTCTTCTCGTACGGCGCCCCGGCCCACGCGGCGAGGTCGCCGTCCCCGGAGCCGTCGACGAACACCCGGCCGCGGATCGCGCCGCGGCCGGACTTGGACTCCACCAGCAGCGCGTCGACGGTGCTCTCGTCGGCCATGACGACGCCGACGGCCAGCGCGTGGAACAGCAGCGTCACCCCGGACTCGACCAGCAGGTCGTCGAGGGCGATCTTGTAGGCGCTGATGTCGTAGGCCTGGGCCAGGATGCGGTTGGCGAAGCTCAGGTGCGGCGCGTTGAGCCCGTCGAGCGCGGCCATCCGCTCGAGCAGCTCGTCGGCCAGCCCGTGGACGACCTGCCGGTCCTCACCGTGCACGCGCGCGTGCAGCCCGCAGAAGGTGGACAGCCCGCCCGCGCTGCCGGCGCCGCCGGTGTAGCCGTTGCGCTCCACCAGGATCGTCGAGCGGCCGGCGCGGGCGGCCGCGGCCGCGGCCATCACCCCGGCCGGCCCGCCGCCGAGGACGACGACGTCGTACTCCCCGAGGACGGCGGTGCGCCGTCCCGGCTCCTCGACCCAGCTCATCGGGGGGTCTCCTCGCGGGTGCGGCCGGGGGACGGCGGGGTGAGCACCGCGCCCGCCGGGACGGGGGAGACCAGCCGGCGGTAGGCCGACAGCCACCCGTGGTCGGGGCCCGGATCGGGGGCGCTGAGGCGCTCCCGGCGGGCGGCGAGCACGTCGTCGGGGACGTCGAGGTCGACGGTGCGCCGGTCGACGTCGATGACGATGCGGTCGCCGTCCTCGACGAGGGCCAGCGGGCCGCCCAGGGCGGCCTCCGGCGTCACCTCCCCGACGACGGTGCCCACGTTGACCAGGCCGGACATCTGCCCGTCGGTGACCACCGCGACGCGGTCGCCGAGGCCGGCGCCCTCGAGGGCGAAGACGACCGCCGAGCCCAGCGCCATGCCGGGGCCGCCGACGACGCCCAGGCCGCGGACGACGAGGACCGTGCCGGGGGAGACCTCGCCGCGCTGCAGGCCGGCCAGCGCCTCGTCGCGGGAGGAGTAGCACAGCGCCGTCCCCTCGAACCGGCGGTTGCCGCGGTCGTCGACCGGCCGCTTCACCACCGCGCCACCGGGGGCCAGGGACCCCCGGACGACGACGATCGTCGGCCGGGTGCCGAAGGGCCGGTCCGCGGGGCGCACGACCTCCTCGTCGGCCACCGCCGCGCCGGCCAGCACCTCGCCGAGGGGGCCGCCGTCGACCGTGGGGACGTCGAGGTCGAGCAGGTCCCGCAGTTGCGCCAGCACCGCCCGAGTGCCGCCGGCCCGCTCGAGGTCCTCGATGAACGCCGGGCCGTTGGGGCGGACGGCGCACAGCAGCGGCACCCGGTCGGCGAGCCCGGCGAACAACCCGGGCACGTCGACGTCGACCGCGGCCTCGTGCGCCACCGCCTGCAGGTGCTTGATGGAGTTGACCGAGGCGCTGATCGCCAGCATCACCGTCACCGCGTTGCGGAAGGCGGCCGGCGTCATCACCTGACGGGGCCGCAGCCCCTCGGTGACCAGCGCGACGATGCGCTCGCCGGCCCGTCGGACGCCCTCCCACATCGCCGGGCTGTTCGCCAGCACCGGCGTGGTGCCCGACAGCGACATGCCCAGGGCCTCGCAGGCCATGTGCATCGTGTTCGCCGTCCCGAGCCCGGCGCAGACGCCCGGGCCGCGGATGGCGTTGTCGCTCATCCCGCACAGGTGCTCGAAGGTCATCCGGCCGGCGGCGACGGAGCCCGCGGCCAGGAAGACCTCCTCGATGTCGACGTGCTCCCCGCGGTAGTTCCCGGAGGGCTGGTAGCCGCAGCCGACCACGATCGTCGGGATGTCCAGCCGCCCGGCGGCCATGAGGTGCGCCGGGGCGGTCTTGTCACAGGAGGCGAGGGTGACCATGCCGTCGAGCTGGGCGCCCTCGACGGCCACCTCGACGTCGTTCACGATCAGGTCGCGGCTGGGCAGGATGTAGCGCCCGTCCCGGCCGGCCGAGGTGATGAAGTCGCTCGGCGCCGCCGTCCGGACCTCGAACGGCAGCCCGCCCGCGGCCCGGATCGCCTCCTTGAGCGGGCCGACGAGCCCGTCGAGGTGGCTGAAGCAGATCGCGAGGTCCGACGAGGAGTTGACGATCGCGATCTTGGGCTTGGTCATGTCCTCGTCGGGGATGCCCAGCGCCCGCCACTGGGCCCGCCGCACCGCCCAGCGGGAGCTGCCCTCCTGCAGGTTGCTGCGCAACGGACTCACGGGCTGACGCCCGCCACCGAGTCGTGCCACGGGATCATCAGCCGCTTGGTGAGGGTGACCGCCGCGTACAGCAGCGAGCCCATCAGCGCCAGCAGCACGATCACGGCGAACAGCTGCGGGGCGTCGAGCGCGTTCAGGCTGCGCACCACCAGGTGGCCCAGGCCCTCGCTGCCGCCGAGGTACTCGCCGACGATCGCGCCGATCACCGCGAACACGATGCCGACCTCGGCCCCGGCGAAGATGTAGGGCAGCGTGCTGGGGAACTCGAGGTTCCGGAACGTCGCCCAGCGGCTGGCACCCAACCCGCGCATCACGTCGCGGTGCCCGCGGTCGACCGACCGGACGCCGAGCATCACGTTCAGCATGATCGGGAAGAACGCCAGGATCGCGGCCATGATGACCTTCGACGTCGTCCCGAAGCCGAACCAGATGACGAAGATCGGGATGAACGCGACCTTCGGGACCACCTGCAGCGCCACCAGCGCCGGCTGCACTGCCCGCTCGAGCCACACGACCCGGCCGAGGACGGCGCCGACGGCGGTGCCCGCGACCAGGGCGATGACGAAGCCGAGCAGCACCTCGTAGAGGGTGATCCAGATGTCGCGCCAGACGTCGCCGCCGGACAGCAGGGTGATCAGCGAGTCCCAGACGTCCAACGGTGCCGGGAGGATGAACTCCGACACCCCGATCACCGAGACGGCGAACTGCCAGCCGCCGATGAGGACGACGAGCAGGACGGGGGTGGAGATGAACGGCAGCCACTTCATCAGGCTGTCGCGGTCGTTCACCGGCGCGTCCGGGTCCTTGGCCGCCGGCCGGGGGCCGGCGGTCGCGGCGGTGGTCTCGGCGGACTTCACGAGGTCGGTCATCCTTCGTCCAGTTCGTGGCGGAGTACCCGGACGATCTCCTGGAACTCGGCACTGGTCTCGGTCTCCAGCGAGCGCGGTCGCGCCAGCGGGACGGGGGTGATGGAACGGATGCGGCCGGGCCGCGGAGTGAGCAGCACGACCCGGTCGGCCAGGAACACGGCCTCGTTGATCGAGTGGGTCACGAAGACGACGGTCGCGCCGGCCTGGGCGTGGATGGACTGCAGCTCGAGGTTCATCTTGTCGCGGGTCAGGGCGTCCAGCGCCCCGAAGGGCTCGTCCATGAGCAGGATCGTCGGGTCGTAGCTGAGCGCCCGGGCGATGGCCGCGCGCTGGCGCATGCCGCCGGAGAGCTCCCGCGGGTAGGCGTTCTCGAACCCGGGCAGCCCGACCAGCTCGCACAGCTCAGCGGCTCGGGCCCGCCGCGCCTTCTTGCCGACCCCGCGCAGCTTGAGCGGCAGCGCGATGTTGTCCGCGACGGTGTACCAGGGGAACAGGTTGGCGTCCTGGAAGACCAGGCCGAAGTGCTCGAAGGCCTGGTCGTTGCGCTTGCCGCCCCGCCAGATGCTCTCCCCGTCGGCGGTCACCGTGCCCGAGCTCGGCGGCAGCAGACCGGCGAGGATCCGCAGCAGCGTCGTCTTGCCGCAGCCGGAGCGGCCGACCAGGGAGATGAACTCGCCGCGGCCGATGGTGAGGTCCACGTGGCTCAGCGCGTGCACCTCGCCGCGTCGGGCCTGGTAGACCTTGTCGACCCCGGAGACCTCCAGTTGGGCGGTGGTGCCCCCGGCCGGTGATGAGGCCGCGGACTGTGCGGGTACGGAGATGGTCATGCCGTCCTCCCTGGATCCGGCGGGGGATGCCGTCACGGGGCTGGTCAGGAGCCGGGGGCGAAGTCGTTCGTGTACCACTCGGTGGGGTCCAGGTCGTCGGGCACGAACCCGGAGCTGTACATCTCCTCGTAGACCGTTTCCCACTGCTCGGGCACGGTCCGGACGATCTGGTCGTCGCCGGCCGAGGTCCAGGACTCGACGTACTGGGTGAGCGCGGCCTTGCCGACCTCGGGGTCCTCCAACGTCGGGATGGCGTAGTCGGAGAGGCACTCGATGGTCTCGGCGAAGCCGTTGGCCTCGTCCTCGGCGACGAACTGGATCGACGCCTTGATCGCCGCCAGGTACGAGCGCAGCTGCTCCTGGGCCGCGGGGTCGTCGGCCTGCTCCTGGCTGGTGACGTACACCTGCCCGCCGCTCTGCACGTCGTCCGACGGCGCGTAGACGACCGCCTCCGGCTGCTGCTGCTCGAGGGCGACCGCGGTGTCGAGGGAGACGACGTAGCCGCCGATCCGGCCGGAGGTGACCAGGTCGAAGACGCCGGGGGCGAGGCCGACCACCTGGGTCTGCACCTCCTCCTGGGGAATCCCGGCGGTGGCCGCCACCAGCTTGAGGATGATCTCGCTGGTGCCGCCCTCCGAGGGCGTGCCCATGACCCGGCCCTCGATGTCCTCGGGGGACTCCAGCGGATCGGACTCCGCGGAGACGAACCGGATCGTGCCGGTCTTGTTGACCTGGCCGACGTTGACCAGGGGCGCGTCCCGCTCGCCGATGGCCAGCATCGTCTCCATGTCGCCGACGCGGGTGATCAGTGCGCCGCCGGCCAGGACGGTCTGGATGGCCTGCGAGGAGCCCTGCGTGGTCTCGAAGGTGACGTCGAGGCCCTGCTCCTCGAAGTAGCCGCACGAGGAGGCGACCAGCTCGGGGGTGAAGGTGAGGCTCTCCAGCGGGAGGATGTTGAGGAAGGTGACCTCCTGGAGCTCGCCGTTCCCCCCGCCCCCGCCCCCGCCCCCGCTGCCGGACGCCTCGTCGTCCCCGCCGCCGCAGGCGGCCAGCAGGGTCGCCGCGCTCGCGGCGGCGAGCGCCACCTGCCACCGCGGGCGGCGGTGCGGGCTGGGGCGGAGGGCGGAGCGGGTCATCGGGCTCTCCTCGGGAGATGTGACGGCGGTGTCGAAGCCGGTGCGGGGGACCAGAGGACGGCGGCGGCCGGGATGACGGTCGATGTGTGCGGTATGCGACCACTCGTGCTGTTACCGCACGGGACGCTATGACCCCCGTCACACGGCTGTCAACCGCCGGGCGAGGTCGCCGGCACACCTTGACCGTGGGCGCGCCACCGGTACCGTGTGTGCGGAGTGAGAGCGCTCGTGCGGATCCCGCACACCCTGGGCGCCCGGCCGGAAGGGGAACCGTGACCCAGCTGGACACCCGCCAGGCGCCCCCGGGGGAGCTGCCCCGGATCGATGCCGCGGCACTGCGCGGCGTCCAGGAGTTCTACGCAGCACAGCGCTGGACCGACGGGCTGCCGGTCATGCCGGTCACCGAGTCCGTGCTCGCCGGGTTCCTGGCGCAGACCTCCCGCGCCCCCGGGGACGTCGTCTTCCGGATGCCGCACCTGGACCGCTCCTGCACCGTGCGGTCGGCCGCCATCAACGCGGCCATGGCCGGCTGCCTGCCGGAGTACTTCCCGGTGGTGCTCGCCGCGTGGGACGCCCTGACCGCCGAGGGCTACGCCGGCAAGGGGATCTGGCAGAGCACCACCGGCACCGCCCCGCTGCTGCTGGTCAACGGGCCGGTGCGCGAGCGGATCGGGCTCAACAGCCGCGGCAACGTCTTCGGCTCAGGGTTCCGGGCCAACGCCACGATCGGCCGGGCCGTCCGCCTCACCGCCATCAACGTCTTCGGCCTGCACCCGCACGAGCTCGACCAGGCCACGCAGGGCACCCCGGCGAAGTACACCTGCTGCATCGCCGAGAACGAGGAGGACAGCCCCTGGGCGCCCTTCCCCGTCGACCACGGTTTCCCCGCCGGGACGAGCACGGTGACCTCGATGCTGGTGCGCTCGGTGATCCACGTCGAGGCCCGGCACACCACCGACCCCGAGCAGCTCGGCCGCGACCTGGCCGGCACGCTGGCCCGCACCGGCGCCCTGGTGCACGAGACGATCAGTGGCTGCCTGGTCCTCGGCCCGGAGCACGCGCACCTGTTCGCCGCCGCCGGCTGGAGCAAGGCCGACGTCCGGCAGTTCGTCTTCGAGCACGCGGTCAACACCCGCGCCCGGCTGGCCGAGGTCGGCAAGGACGCCGTGTCCCAGGAGACCCGCTGGCGGCTGCCCGCCGGCCACCCCGACGCGGTGCCCGGCTCGGCCGACGGCGCCCCGGACGACGTCGTCCCGGTGCTCAACTCCCCGGAGGCGCTGCTCGTCGTGGTCGCCGGGGCGCACAACGCCGGCGTCTCCGCGGTCGCGGAGACCTTCGGCCCGCGCGGCGGGCCCCCCGCGGTCGCCCTCGTCCAGGACCCCCCGGACGCACCGTCCGCGGAGCAGACCCCCACCGCCCAGGAAGGCACTCCATGACCACCGTGCACGAGCCGGCGCGCGAGACGCCGGTCCACGGCGAGTTCGACGTCGTCGTCATCGGCGGGGGCCCCGCCGGACTCACGGCCGCGGCCGCCGCGGCCCGCGCCGGACGCTCCACCATCCTGCTGGAGCGCTACGGCTTCCTCGGCGGCGCCGGGACCATGGGCGGGCTGTCCACCTTCTGCGGCCTGCACGCCAAGGTGCACGGCGAGCACCGGCAGGTCATCCACGGCCTGGCCGACGAGCTGCTCGAGCGGCTCACCAAGCTCGACGGGCTCAACACCCCGCACCTGACCATCAACGACGGCATCCTCGCCCAGGCCTTCGACATCTCCAGCTACAAGCTGGCCGCCGACGAGCTGGTCGTCGACTCCGGGACGACGCTGCTGTTCCACGCGACCGCCGTCGGCGTGGTCATGGCCGATGACTCGACGATCGACGCCGTCCTCATCGAGACCAAGTCCGGGCGGGCCGCGGTCCGCGGGCGGGTGTTCGTCGACGCCTCCGGGGACGCCGACGTCGCCGCGTGGGCCGGGGTGCCGTTCGAGAAGGCGCCGCACCTGCTCTACCCGTCGTTGATGTTCCGCATCAACGCCGTCGACGTCGCCGCCGCCGGGGACGCGCCGTGGCGCACCGTGGAGCGGCTGATGAACGAGGCCGAGGCGGCCGGCACCCACCGCTTCCCCCGCAAGAAGCCGATCGTCCGGCCGCAGCGCAACCCGCTGGAGTGGCGGGCCAACCTCACCCAGCTGTCCAACCCCGACGGCACCGCCGTGGACGGCACCGACGTCGAGCAGCTCACCCACGGCGAGCTGCAGGGCCGCCGCCAGGCGTTCGAGGCGTTCGACTTCATCAAGCACCGGACGCCGGGGTTCGGGGACTCCTACATCGTCGACATCGCCCCGCAGATCGGGATCCGCGAGACCCGCCGGGTGTTCGGGGAGTACCGGCTCACCGAGGACGACGTCCTCGACTGCGCCGACTTCGACGACACGATCGGCGTCAACGGCTGGCCGGTCGAGGCGCACGTCGCGGGCACCGTGGAGTTCCGCTGGCAGCGCGGGGAGGACCCCCGCGGGTACAACCAGTTGCCCTACCGGATGGTCGTGCCGCAGCGCGTGGACAACCTCTTCGTCGCCGGCCGGTGCGCCTCGATGACCCAGGGCGGGCAGTCCTCGGCGCGGGTCACCGGGCCGTGCTTCGCGATGGGGGAGGCGGTCGGCACGGCCGCGGACCTGGCGATCGCCGGCGACCTCGCCGTCCGCGACGTGCCGGTGCCGGAGCTGCAGCGCCGCCTGGAGCTCGGCGGCGTCTTCCTCGGCCGCGGGGAGGTGTGATGACCGGGCTGCGCAGCAACTTCCCGGCCGGCGGGACGCCGTGGGCGATGCGCCGGGCGCAGTGGACCGCGCTGGGCCTGTCCGACGAGGACATGGACAAGCCCAAGATCGCGATCGTCAACAGCTCGTCGAAGCTGGCCAGCTGCTTCAGTCACCTCGACGACGTCGTGCCGCCGCTGATGGCGGCGATCCGGGCGGCCGGCGGCGTGCCGTTCGAGGTGCGGACCGCCGCGCCCAGCGACGCGATCACCAGCGCCGGCGCGCAGGGCCGGTACATCCTGCCCAGCCGGGACCTCATCGCCAGCGACATCGAGGTCGCCGTGGAGGGCGCCCAGCTCGACGGCATGGTCACCCTCGCCTCCTGCGACAAGACCACCCCCGGGCAGCTCATGGCCGCCGGCCGGCTGGACATCCCGACGATCGTCGTCGGCTGCGGCTACCAGCCCTCCGGCGTCTACCGCGGCGAGCACGTCGACTTCGAGGACGTCTTCCTCTACGCCGGCCACGTCGCCACCGGCGCGATGACCGTCGAGGAGCTGGCCGAGATGGCCTCGGTCGCCGTCAGCGGTCCCGGCGTCTGCGCCGGCATGGGGACGGCCAACTCGATGCACATCGCCACCGAGGCCCTCGGCATGGCGATGCCCGGCAGCACGCCGGTGCTGGCGCTGAGCGACAAGATGTTCGCCGACGCCGAGCGGGCCGGGCGGCGCATCGTGGAGCTGGTCCGCGAGGACCTCCGGCCCCGCCAGATCCTGACCCCCGGCGCGTTCCGCAACGCGGTCACCGCGGTGCTGGCCATCAGCGGCTCGGTCAACTGCGTCAAGCACCTGCAGGCGGTCGCCGTCGAGGCCGGCTGCGACGTCGACGTCATGGCGCTGTTCGAGGAGCTGGCGCCGCGGGTGCCGCTGCTCAGCGCGGTCAAGCCCAACGGCGACCGGCGCATCGACGAGTTCGAGGCCGCCGGGGGAGCGCAGGCGCTGCTGCACCAGCTCCGCCCCCTGCTCGACCTCGACCAGCCCACGGTCGACGGCCGCACGATGGGCGAGGTCCTCGGCGGCGCGACGGTGGCCGACGCCGACGTCATCCACCCGGTCGACGACCCCCTCGCCACACACCCCGGCATCACCGTCGTCCGCGGCTCGCTGGCCCCGGAGGGCGCGGTCGTCAAGCGCACCGTGGCCGACGACGGGGTGCAACGGTTCTGCGGGCCGGCGAGGGTCTACACCTCCCGCGAGGAGGGCCTGGCCGGCATCCGCGGCGGCGAGGTGCGCCCCGGCGACGTCGTCGTCCTCAGCGGGCTGGGCCTGCGCGGCTCCCCGGGCATGGCGCTGACGTCGGCGTTCGTGTTCGCCCTCGACGGCGCCGGCCTCGGCGACTCCGTGGTCGTGGTGACCGACGGGCAGATGTCCGGGCTGGTCAACAAGGGCCTGGTCGTCGCCGAGGTCAGCCCCGAGGGCGCCGTGGGCGGGCCGCTCGGCCTGGTCCGCGACGGCGACTCGATCTCGGTGGACGTCGACGCGCGCATCCTCGACCTCGAGGTGCCCGCCGAGGAGCTGGAGCGGCGCCGCGCCGAGCTGCCGCCGCTGCCGGCCCCGCGTGGCTGCGGCTGGCTGGACGTCTACGCGCGGACGGTGTCCCCGCTCGCCCGCGGCGCCACGCTCGGCGGCTGAGCCGGCGACCGGCCGGCGAGGAACCACACGACCAGCGCCGCGAGCACACAGGTGGCGCTGCCGATGACACCGATGACCGTGTACGCGACGCCGGCCGGCAGCTCCCCGCCGGCCGGCGTCGCGACCGCCAGGACCGTCGCGGTCGAGGCGCTGCCGACCGCGAACCCCGCGTAGCGCAGCACCTGGTTCAGCGCCATGGCGCTGCCGGTCTCCCGGGGCGGGACGGCGGACACGACCAGCCCCGCGGCCGCGGCGAACACGGTGCTCACCCCCAGCCCGGCGACCGCGGTGACGACGAGCAGCACCCACAGCTCGCTGCGGTACGCGGCGAACAGGCCCTGGGCGGCGGCCATCAGCAGCGCGCCGACCACCAGCACCACCCGGGGGCGCACGCGCTCGCCCAGCCGGCGGGACAGCGGGCCGGCGAGCATGCCGGCCAGGGAGAACGGCAGCAGCAGCAGCCCGGCGACCAGCCCGGAGGCGCCGAAGCCGTAGCCGCTGTCCGCGGGCGTCTGGGCGAGGATCGGCACCGAGCCGAGCATCAGGTAGTTGGCCAGGCTGACCAGCAGCACGGAGGCGTGCCCGGACGCGGGAAGGCGCCCGCGGGCCAGCCGCAGGTCGATCAGCGGGGCGCGGGTCCGCAGCGCCAGGGCGGCCCAGGCGGCCAGCAGGACGAGCGCGGCGGAGCCCAGCAGCAGCACCCGGCCCGACGTCCAGCCCCAGCCCTCACCCTCGCTGAGGGTCACCAGCGCACCGGCCAGGCCCGCGCCGAGCAGCAGCGCGCCGGGCAGGTCGAACCGGCGCGGCGGGGCGGCCGACGCCGGCGGCAGCACGAGGGCGGCGGCGGCGAGCGCACCGGCGCAGACTGCCGTCGCCGTCCAGAACGCGGCCGTCGCCCCGGCGTAGGTGGTGATCGCCCCGGCGATCGGGTAGCCGAGCCCCACACCGGAGACGACGGTGATCGACAGGGCGGCGATGGTGCGGCGCGAGCGGTCCGGCGGCAGCGCCTCGCGGGCCGTGGCGATCAGCAGCGGCATCAGGCCCAGGCCGAAGCCCTGCAGCCCGCGCCCGGCCAGGAACCAGCCCAGCGTCAGCGGCAGCGCGGTGAGGACACCGCCGAGCACGACCAGGGTCAGGGCGGTGAGCGCGACGGCCCGGCGGTGCGACCCGTCGCCGAGCCGGCCGAGGACCGGCGTGGCGACCGCGCCGACCAGCAGCGGCATCGTCAGCGACCACTGGGCCACGTGCAGCGGCACGTCGTACAGGTCGGCGACGGCCGGGATGAGGGGCGCCCCGACGCTGCTGGTCACCGCCACCACGGTGGCGACGAGGACCAGGACGGGGACCAGGACCCGCGACGGGGCCCGCCCGGTCGGCCCCGGACGCGCCGGCGCCGGCGACCCGGTCGGGGGGACCGGGTCGCCGGCGGGTGTCACGGGGGAGGCGCCGGTCAGGCGGCGGCCTTGCCGGTGACGTTGTGCGGGTCGATGACGTACTTCTTGGCGACGCCGGAGTCGAACTCGGCGTAGCCGCGCGGGGCGTCGTCGAGGCCGATGACGGTGGCGTTGACCGCCTTCGCGATCTGCACCTTGTCGTGCAGGATCGCCATCATCAGCTGCCGGTTGTAGCGCATCACCGGGCACTGGCCGGTGGTGAACGACAGCGACTTGGCCCAGCCGGTGCCCAGCGAGATCGACAGCGCGCCCACCTTGGCCGCCTCGTCGATGCCGCCCGGGTCGCCGGTCACGTAGAGGCCGGGGATGCCCAGCGCGCCACCGGCCGCGGTGACCTCCATGAGGGAGTTGAGCACCGTCGCCGGCGCCTCCTTCTGAGCGCCGGAGCCGTGGCCGCGGGCCTCGAAGCCGACCGCGTCCACGCCGCAGTCGACCTCGGGGACGCCGAGGATCTGCTCGATCTGGTCCTTCGGGTCGCCCTTGGAGACGTCGACGGTCTCGCAGCCGAAGGCGCGGGCGGCGGCCAGCCGGTCCTCGTTGAGGTCACCGACGATGACGACCGCGGCGCCGAGCAGCTGCGCGGAGACCGCGGCGGCCAGGCCGACGGGGCCGGCGCCGGCGACGTAGACGGTGGAGCCGGTGGTGACGCCGGCGGTGTAGGCGCCGTGGTACCCGGTCGGGAAGATGTCCGACAGCATGGTCAGGTCGAGGACCTTCTCGATGGCCTGGTCGCGGTCGGGGAAGCGGAGCAGGTTCCAGTCCGCGTAGGGGACCATCACGTACTCGGCCTGGCCGCCCTGCCAGCCGCCCATGTCGACGTAGCCGTACGCCGAGCCGGGGCGGTCGGGGTTGACGTTCAGGCAGATGCCGGTCTTGCCCTCCTTGCAGTTGCGGCAGCGGCCGCAGGAGATGTTGAACGGTACCGAGCAGACGTCCCCGGTCGTGATGAACTCCACGCCCGGGCCGGTCTCGACGACCTCGCCGAGGATCTCGTGGCCGAGGACCAGCCCGTGCGGGGCGGTGGTGCGGCCGCGGACCATGTGCTGGTCGCTGCCGCAGATGTTGGTGGTGAGCACCTTGAGGATGGCGCCGTGGGGTACCTGGCGGCCCACGTTGTCCGGGTGCACGCCCGGGCCGTCCTTGAGCACGAGCTCGGGGTAGTCCAGGTCGGTGATCTCCACCTTGCCCGGACCCTGGTAGGTCACGCCGCGGTTGTTCGCCATGTGGTCGCTCTCCTCGTCGTCGAGTGGACGCCGGCACGCTCGCGGCTGCCGGCGGGACGGTCAACTGGTGCTTCCCGGAGGCGGGAGGACGGTGTGCCCGCCCTCCCGCCCCGGTCGGGTCCTGCGTCAGGCGGGGAAGCCCACCGAGTGGGTGTCCATGAACTCCCGGAGCCCCTCGATGCCCATCTCCCGGCCCATGCCGCTGTGGTTGAACCCGCCGAACGGCGCCCGCTCGTCGAGGTGGGCGGCACCGTGGGCGTTGACGAAGGTGTAGCCGGTGCGCAGCCGCGCCGCGACCGCTGCGGCGCGGTCCAGGTCGGCGGTCCACACCGACGAGCACAGCCCCGACCAGGTGTCGTTGGCCCGCGCCACGGCGTCGTCCTCGTCGTCGAAGGGCAGGACCGGCAGGGTCGGGCCGAACTGCTCCTCGACGACGACGCGGGCGTCGTCGGCCGGGTCCAGCACCAGCGAGGGCCGCAGGAAGTTGCCGACGGAGATGTCGGCGCCCTCGGCCGCCTCGCCGAACTCGCGGACCTCGGCGCCGGACTCGCGGGCCTGCGCGAGCAGCTCCTGCACGTACTCCTTCTGCCGGGCCTGGTGCAGCGGGCCCATGGTCACGTTCTCGTCGAGACCGTGGCCGAGCCGCTGGGCGGCGAGCAGGCCCGAGAGGCCCTCGACGACCTCGTCGTAGCGGGAGCGGTGCACGTACAGCCGCTTGGTGGCCATGCAGATCTGGCCGGTCGAGTCGAACGTGCCCGTGTACAGCCGCTGCATCGCGTCACCGGAGAGGTCGGCGTCGGCGAGGACCAGCGCGGGGTCGTTGCCGCCGAGCTCCAGCGCCACGCGGGTCAGCGACTGGGCGGCCATCGACATGATCCGCTTGCCGCCACCGGGGCTGCCGGTGAAGCAGACGTGCTTGACCCGGTCGTCGGAGACGAGGGCCGCGCCGATCTCGGCGTCGGCGCCGGTGACGACGTTCAGCACGCCCGGCGGCAGCAGCTCGGCGACCTGCTGCACGGTGCGGGTGGTGGCCAGCGGGGTGCTGGGCGGCGGCTTCACCACGACGGTGTTGCCGGCGAGCAGCGCGTAGGGGAGCGAGGCGGCGAGGATCGCCAGCGGCCAGTTGAACGGCACGATGACCGTGACCACGCCCAGCGGCAGGTAGCCGATCGTCGTCCGGTACGGCGGCGCGGGCAGGGTGGTCGTCTGCTCGACCTGGTCGGCGAGCTGGGCGGCCAGGCCGAAGCGGTGGGCGAACACGATGGAGTCGATGAACGACTCCATGCGGATCTTGCCGTTCTCGCGGGTGAGGATCTCGGCCGTCGCGTGCCGGTCGGCCTCCAGCGGCGCCAGGGCCGCGGTGATCAGCTCGGCGCGCTCCTGCGGGCTGCGGGCGGCCCAGGTGGGGAAGGCGCGGTCGGCGGCGGCGACGGCCTCCTCCGCCTGCTTGGCGCTGGCGGCCGCGGCGTAGCCGACGACCGACCGGCCGTCGGCCGGGTCGACCACCTGCAGGTGGTCGTCGGTGCTGCGGGTCTCACCGGCGATGAACAGCTCGGTGCGGATCTCCGGCAGCTGGTCCAGGGACACCATTCGGTCTGCTTCCTCAGGGTCGGGACAGGGGCCGCCCGGGGGCGGCCCGCGGGCGTGTGCCCGCCGTCACGGTAGGCCCGGAGGTCCCGAGGTGCCCCGGCCATCCGACCGGACCGGGTCCGGCGGATCCGGAGGGGCCGCCCGCGACATCCGACGTAGGCGGAAGCCGGCGCGGGGCGGGGTCTAGCCTGCGCGGGCACCGGCCTGCGACCACCGCCTCCAGGAGGACGACGTGCCCACCGTGCGCGAGACCACCTACGACCTGCTCCGGACCTGGGGCCTGACCACCGTGTTCGGCAACCCGGGGTCCAACGAGCTGCCCTTCCTCGACGGGTTCCCCGACGACTTCCGCTACGTGCTGGGCCTGCACGAGGGCGCGGTGCTCGCCATGGCCGACGGGTACGCCCAGGTCACCGGCCGCCCGGCGCTGGTGAACCTGCACTCCGCCGCCGGCCTGGGCAACGCCATGGGCAACCTGGCCAACGCCAGGGCCTGCGGGACGCCGCTGGTGGTGACCGCCGGCCAGCAGGCCCGCCCGATGGTGGGCCTGGGCTCGATGCTCGGCGAGCCGGGCATGACCCGCGTGCCCGAGCCGCAGGTCAAGTGGTCGTTCGAGCCGGCCCGCGCCCAGGACGTCCCGCGGGCGCTGTCGGAGGCCTTCCACCTGGCCACGCTGCCGCCGACCGGTCCGGTCTTCGTCTCCCTCCCGCTCGACGACTGGGCCCAGCCGGTGGACCCCGACGAGGTCGCCCACCTGGCCGGCCGCCGGGTGCGCCGGGCCGGCGGCCTGGACGAGGAGCTGCTGGCGGAGCTGGCCGGCCGGCTGGCCGGCGCCCGCAACCCGGTGCTGGTCGTGGGCCCCGAGGTCGACGACGAGCGCACCTTCCCCCGGGTGGTGGCGCTGGCGGAGCGGCTGCAGGCGCCCGTGTGGACGGCCCCCTCGGCGCCGCGGTGCCCCTTTCCGACCCGCCACCCACTGTGGCAGGGCCTGCTGCCGCCGAGCATCGCCGGCGTCGCCGGCCACCTGGACGGTGCCGACCTGGTCCTCGTGCTCGGCGCGCCGGTCTTCCGGTACCACGTCTACGTGCCCGGCCCCTGGCTGCCCGAGGGTGCCGAGCTGGTCGCCGTCGGCAGCGACCCGGGCACGGCCGCCCGCGCCGCGTTCGGCGACGCGGTCGTCGCCGACGTCGCCACCGTGGCCGGCCAGCTGCTGACCGCGCTGGCCGACCTGCCGCCGCGGCCGGAGCGGCCCGCGCCGGAGCGGGCGGTCGCGGCCGAGCCGGGTGCGGCGCCGTTCACCGCGGACGCCGTGCTGGGCCTGCTCGCCCGGTCGGTGCCCGCGCACACCCGGTTCGTCAACGAGTCGACCGCGAACACGGCGCAGTTCTGGTCGCACCTGGACCTCGCCGGCCCGCGCGGGCTGCTCTTCCCGGCCGCCGGCGGCCTGGGCTTCGGCGTGCCCGCGGCGGTGGGTGCCGCGCTGGCCGACCCCGCTCGCCCGGTGGTCGCCGTCCTCGGCGACGGCGCGTTCCAGTACGGCGTCCAGGCGGTCTGGACGGCGGTGCAGCACCAGCTGCCGGTGACCTTCGTCGTCCTGCGCAACGGCGTCTACGGGGCGCTCACCTCGTTCGTGGGGCAGCTGGGCGTGTCGGGGGTCCCCGGGCTGGAGCTCCCCGGCCTGGACGCGGTGACCATCGCGCAGGGCTACGGCGTGCCCGCCCGCGCGGTCGGCTCCGCCGAGGAGCTGACCGAGGAGCTCGCCGCCGTCGGCAAGACGGAGGGGCCGCGCCTGCTCGAGGTCCCGATCACCGCCGAGACCCGCCGGCTCGGCTGATCCCCCGGAGGGGCGGGGCGGCCGGCCCTGCCCCTCCGGGGGCGTCGACCCTGGTCAGCGGAGCGGGTGGGACGGATGACGTAGTCGGCGTCGCCGGGGCGACGTCCGGGAAGCGGGTCGAGCGCCTCACGACTTCGCTGTCAAGACGGGTTTCCATCTTCTGGAGCGTGTAACCGCGGTCACCTGCGGTACCACCACCCTGCCCAGCGGCGTCCAGAGGAGAACTCCCCCCGTGGCATCCCCCACCACCCCCGCGCCCGTCACGGCCGGCCCGTCGAAGAAGGGCATCTTCGCGGCGAGCTTCATCGGCACGTCGATCGAGTGGTACGACTACTACATCTTCGGCACCGCCGCCGCGCTGGTGTTCGGGAGCGTCTTCTACCCCGAGTTCGACCCCACGGCCGGCACCATCGCGGCGTTCGCGACCTTCGCCGTCGGCTTCATCGCCCGCCCGCTCGGCGCCGCCGTCATCGGCCACTTCGGTGACCGGATCGGCCGCAAGTCGATGCTCGTGCTCACCCTGCTGCTCACCGGTGGCTCGACCTTCCTCATCGGTGTGCTGCCCACGTACGCCGCGATCGGCGTCGGCGCCCCGCTGCTGCTGGTCGCGCTGCGCCTGATCCAGGGCTTCGGTGTCGGCGGCGAGTGGGGTGGCGCGGTGCTGATCGCCACCGAGCACGCCAGCCCCCGCCGGCGCGCGGTCTACGGCAGCTTCGCCCAGTTCGGCGTCCCGGTCGGCGTGCTGACCTCCAACCTGGCCTTCCTCGCCGTGTCGGGGCTGTCCGACGAGGACTTCCTCGCGTGGGGCTGGCGGATCCCGTTCCTCATCAGCATCGCGCTGGTGGTCGTCGGGTTCTTCGTGCGCAGCAAGCTCCAGGACGCCCCGGAGTTCCAGGAGGTCAAGGAGAAGAAGCAGGTCGTCAAGGTCCCGGTGGCCGAGCTGGTCAAGCGGCAGCCGCGCACGCTGGTCCTGGGCAGCCTGGCCTCGATCGCCCCGCCGGCGGTCGGCTACACGGTGATCGTCTACATGCTCACCTACGGCACGACCGTCGTCGGCTTCGACCGCACCACGCTGCTGTGGCTGATCCTCGCCTCGACGGCGGTGTGGATCGGCACGATCGTGGTGGCCGCGCTGCTGTCGGACCGCTTCGGCTCCAAGCGGGTCTTCGCGATCGGCGCGCTCACCGCGGTCCTCTGGCCGCTGCCGATGTTCGCGCTGGTCAACACCGGCAGCGCCGGCGCGGCGCTGTTCGCCTTCGTCGTCGCCGCGGTCGTGCAGGGCATCATGGCCGGCGCCCAGGGTGGCCTGTTCACCGAGATCTTCGAGGTGAAGACCCGCTACAGCGGGATCTCCATCGCCTACCAGCTCGGCGGCATGATCGGCGGCGCCGTCACCCCCATCGTGGCCACCGCCCTGTACGGCTCCTACGAGTCGTCGACGCCGATCGCGATCTACGTGGCGGCCCTGTCGCTGGTCAGCCTGCTGGCCGTGCTCGGCATCCGGCCCCTGCCCAAGGCGCAGCAGGCCGACGCCGACCGGCTCGGGACGGCGGCCGCGACCGCCGGCTGAGCCGCAGCGCACCCGCTCCGACGGCGCGCCGCCCGGGACCCCTCGTCCGGGCGGCGCGCCGTCGTCGTCCCGGTTCCCCCGTCTGGGGAAGCGGGTTCGGACCGCCGGCCGCCGGGGGTAGCGTGCGGGAGGGCCACCCCCGGCAGGGGGCCGGTGGCCGAGGGCGGGACGAGGCAGTGGTGCGCAGCGAGGTGGCGGCCCCGGCCGGCGCGGTGTGGCCGGTGGGCTCGGGGGAGGACCCGGTGCTCCGCGCGCTCGTGGAGGTCTCCGCCGACGGGCTGACGCTGGTCGACGACGCCGGCCGGCTGCTCGGGCTCAACGCCGCCGCCGCGCACATCCTGGGCCGCCCCGCGACCGAGCTGGTCGGGACGGCGACGCCCTTCGACCCCACCGCCGGCGACCCGGACGCGCCGGACCTGCGGACGGCGAGCTGGCCGGTGCCCGGCGGCAGCCGCCGGGAGCTGGAGTACCGGGTGCTGCCGGTGGGCCCCGGCCGCTGGGCGGTGTGGTTCAGCGACGTCACCGACACCGTGCGCCAGCAGGAGCGGCTGACCGCGATCACCCGGGCGGCGGCCAGCGTGGCCGACGCCTACTCCCTGCGGGCCACCCTGGACGCCGTCGCCCGCGAGATCGCGATGACCGCCTCGATCGCCGCCGTCCAGATCCTCGCCCTCGACGATCCCCGCGACGACCTCCAGCTGCTGGGCATGGCCGGTTTCGGGGACGCCGTCGACTTCGCCGAGAAGCACGCCGCCTGCCGGCGACTGGGCGCTCGCGTGCTGTTCATGGAGGCGCTCGAGAACCGGCAGCCGGTCGTCAGCCTGCACCGCAAGCCGCAGATCATGGCCGATCCGCTGTGGGCGCCGCTGCACGAGATCATGGACGTCCCGGACTGGGACAGCTTCGTCTCGATGCCGCTGGTGGTGCGCGGGCGGGCGCTGGGCATCATCAACGCCTACTACTCGCCGGGGGAGGACCCGGGACCCAGCTCCCTGGCGTTCCTCGAGGCGATGGCCGACTCCGCCGCGGTGGCCATCGAGACCGCGGCGCTGCTCGCCCAGACCCGCTCCCGCGCGCAGAGCGACGAGCGCCGCAGGCTGGCGCGGGACCTGCACGACTCGGTGGTCCAGCAGGTGTTCTCCATGCGCATGCAGGCCGAGGCGCTGCGCGCCCACCTCGACACGGCGGCGGTCGACCGGGCCACGGTGCGCAGCGCGGCCGAGGAGCTCGCCGAGCTGTCGGCCAGCGCCCTGGCCGACCTGCGCGGCCTGGTCTTCGAGCTGCGACCGCTGGACCTCGCGGAGAACGGCCTGGTGGAGGCGGTCCGCGCGCACGCGGCCGGCGTCGAGGCGCGCACCGGGCTGGCGGTCGAGGTGGACGCCCCGGACGGGCTGGAGGTCGACGTGGGCGTCGACGTCCAGGAGGACCTCTACCGCATCGTCCAGGAGGCACTGCACAACGTGGTCAAGCACGCCCGCGCCACCGAGGCCGAGATCCGCGTCGGCGCGTCGGCCGAGGGCGGCGCGCTCGTCGTCGAGGTGACCGACAACGGCTGCGGTGGCACCCCCGACGCCGCGCCGGCCCCGCCGCAGACCGGCAACCGCCCGCGCACCAGCCTGGGCCTGGTGTCGATGCGGGAGCGCGCCGAGCGCTGGGGCGGGTCGCTGTCGGCCGGGCCGCGCCCCCTCGGCGGCTGGCGCGTCCGGGTCACGCTGCCGGTGCCGGGCAGCCGGGTGGGGGCGGCGCGATGAGCGGTGGACCGGACACCGGGGTGATCGGCGTCCTGCTGGTCGACGACCACGCGATCGTCCGCCGCGGGGTGCAGGCCTACGTGGCCAGCGTGCCCACGCTGCGCGTCCTCGGCGAGGCGGCCGACGGCCAGCAGGCGGTGGAGCTGCTGCACCAGTGGCAGACCACCGGCGAGCCCCTGCCCGACGTCGTCCTCATGGACCTGCAGATGCCGCGCATGGACGGCGTGGCCGCCACCGCGGCGATCGCCCGCGCCCACCCCGGCGTCAAGGTCGTCATCCTGACCAGTTTCGGCGAGGTGGAGCGGGTGCACGCCGCCCTCGCCGCCGGGGCCGCGGGCTACGTGCTCAAGGACGCCGACCCCGCGGAGGTGGCGACGGCGATCACCGCGGCCGCCGCCGGCGAGGTGCACCTGGACTCCGCCGTCGCCCGGCAGCTGGCCCGCCGCATGGCCGCCCCGCAGGCCGGGCTCACCTCGCTCACCAGCCGGGAACGGGAGATCCTCGCGCTGGTCGCCCAGGGACACTCCAACCGCGACATCGCCGACCGGCTGGTCATCAGCGAGCGCACCGCCCGCACCCACGTGAGCAACGTGCTGAGCAAGCTGCAGCTGTCCAGCCGCACCCAGGCCGCGCTGCTGGCGATCCGCGAGGGGCTCATCTCGCCACCGGCGTGACCTGCGCGGATGCCGTCGACGCGCCGCGAGACGAGGCGTAGGACACATGACGTAGCCGCAGCACGCTCAGTCGGTCGGACCGAAGCTGTCATCGGGCCGATCCGCCGCGGACCGGCGATCCTTACCGTCGATGTGTGTGCGGTCACCCCCAGGGTCGCGCCGTCGGGGTGCCCGCCCCGGGGTTCGACCGCCGACCGTCCCGTCCCGCGCCGCACCTGGAGAAGGCCTGATGACCCGAAGCTCCACGTCCCGCTCCGTGCCGCCGGCCGCGGCCTCCCAGCGCGCCTTCCCGACGGTGGGGTACCAGCGGTGGTGAGCCGGCACGTCATCGTCCGCACCACCCGGCGCCCCGACGCCGACGCCGTCGCCGTGCTCGCGAAGGCGGGCGTGGCCACCGCGCACGAGGCGATGGGCCGCCGCGGCCTGACCCACCCGGTGCTGCGGCCCATCTACCCGGGCGCGCGGATCGCCGGCCGGGCGGTCACGGTGCTCAGCCAGCCCGGCGACAACCTGATGATCCACGCCTGCATCGAGCAGTGCGGCCCCGGCGACGTCCTCGTCGTCACCACCACCTCGCCGTCCACCGACGGCATGTTCGGCGAGCTGTTCGCCACCCAGCTGGCCACGCGCGGCGTGCAGGGCCTGGTCATGGACGCCGGCGTCCGTGACGTCGCCGACCTGACCGCGATGGGCTTCCCGGCCTGGTCGCGGGCGGTGTCGGCGCAGGGCACGGTCAAGGCCAGCCCCGGCTCGGTCAACGTGCCCGTCGTCATCGCCGGCGCGTACTGCCGGCCCGGCGACGTCGTGGTCGCCGACGACGACGGCGTGCTCATCGTGCCGCTCGAGGACGCCCCCGCCGTCGCCGAGGCCTCGGTCACGCGCGAGCAGAACGAGCAGGCCAAGCGCGAGCGGTTCCAGGCCGGGGTGCTGGGCCTGGACGTCTACGACATGCGCCCCACCCTGGAGCGGCTCGGCGTCACCTACGTCGACGAGTCGCCCGATCCCGCCTGAACCCCCCGACCCACCCTCTCGAGTCAAGGAGACCGCGATGGCAGCCAACCCCATCGTCATGAACGGCTGGTACATCGGCGCCTGGTCCGACGAGGTCAGCCGCACGCTGATGCAGCGCTGGATCTGCGGCCGCCCGGTGTGCTTCTACCGGCTGTCCGACGGCAGCGTGAACGCGATCGAGGACCGCTGCCCGCACCGCCGCTACCCGCTGTCGCTGGGCCAGCTCGACGGCGACGTCATCACCTGCAACTACCACGGCTACAAGATCGACGGCTCCGGCACCTGCGTCGGCGTCGCCGAGCAGCCGGACATGCCCAAGGGCGCGACCGTGCACCGCTTCCCGGTCGTCGAGCGCTACGGCATCGTCTGGATCTGGCCCGGTGACGCGGACAAGGCGGACCCCGACGACATCCCGGACGTCTCCTGGCTCGAGGACCCGAACTGGACCCACGTGCACGGGTCGGTCGGGCTGAAGGGCCGCCAGGTCCTGCTCGTGGAGAACCTGCTCGACCTGACCCACGAGACGTTCCTGCACCCGTCCTCGATCGGCAACGCCGCGGTCGCCGCCACCCCGATCGACGTGATCGGCGAGGGCAACAAGGTGTCCTTCGTCCGGCACATGATCGACATCGAGGCCCCGCCGTTCTACCGGTCCTCGATGGGCGTGACCACGAACATCGACCGCTGGCAGGACGGCGACTTCTACGCGCCGGGGATCTTCATCCTCAACATCCGGATCGCCCCGACCGGCACCGAGGAGCCCGAGGGCTTCCACATGAAGGTCATCTACGGCATGACGCCGGAGACCGACACCACCACGCACGACTTCTTCGCCCTGGGCCGGGACTACAAGATCGACGACCAGGAGCTGTCGGACTTCCAGCTCAAGCAGCAGCTCGCCGTCATGAAGGAGGACGTCGACGCGCTGGAGATCCAGGAGAAGATGGTCGCCACCGACCCGGGGATGATCGAGTCCTCGATCCGCTCCGACGTCGCCGGCATCCGCGGCCGCCGCCTGCTGGAGAAGATGGCCAAGGCCGAGGCCGCCGCCCGCGGCGAGGCCCCGGCCCGCCCGGCGCGCCCGGCCCGTCCCGCGGCCGCCGCGCCCGCCGCCCCGCAGCCGGCGGGCCAGGCGTGACGACCTTCGTCCTGGTCCACGGGGCCTGGCACGGGGGCTGGTGCTGGGACCGCGTGGCCCCGCTGCTGCGCGCGGCCGGTCACGAGGTCCACGCGCCGACGCTGACCGGGCTGTCCGAGCGCGCCCACCTGCTCTCCCCGCTGGTGGGGCTGGACACCCACGTCGAGGACGTCGTCCGGCTGATCGACACCTTCGCCCTGCGCGACGTGGTCCTGGTCGGGCACAGCTACGCCGGCCAGGTCGTCACCGCGGTCGCCGACCGGCGGCCCGACGCGATCGCCAGGCGCGTGTACCTGGACGCCTTCGTCGGCTCTGACGGCGAGGCCGCCCGCGACCTGCTGCCCGAGCAGGTCGAGCACCACTGGGCGGAGTCCGCGGCCGAGCAGGGCTTCGGCTGGCTGGTGCCGGTCCGCAAGCTCTCGGTGCTCGGCGTGACCGAGCAGGCCGACGTCGACTGGCTGACACCGAAGCTCACCCCGCACCCGTGGAAGACCTACCTCGACCGGCTCGACCTCACCGGCGCCGTCGACGCGGTGCCGGCCGCGTTCGTCGAGTGCGTGACCTGGATGCGCGTGTTCCAGGCCCAGGCCGAGCGGGCCCGGGAGCGGGGTTGGCCGGTGCACGAACTGGACACCGGTCACGAGGCGATGGTCACCGCCCCCAAGGCGCTGGCCGACGCCCTGCTCGAGCTCGCCCGCTGAGCCGTCCCGACCACCCCCGACAGATCCAGGAGACCACCGTGGAGTTCCTCGTCCGCGCCGAGAACCGCCTGCCCCCGGAGACCCCGGCCGAGCGGCGGGAGGAGCTGCGCTCCGGTGAGCGGGCCCGCGCCATGGAGCTGCGGGAGGCGGGCATCCTCAAGCGACTGTGGCGGGTGCCCGGCCGCACCGGGTGGATCGGGCTGTTCGAGGCGCCCGACCCGGCCGCCCTGCACGACGCGCTGGTGTCCCTGCCCATGTCGCCGTGGCTCGACGTGCACGTCGAGGCGCTGGCCCAGCACCCCCAGGAGCGCTGATGACCACGTCCACCGGGCGGCAGCTGCGCATCACCTTCCGCCAGTACGACGGTGAGATGCTCGGCACCTGCTGGTGCGGCCTCACCCGGGAGAGCCCGTACCCGCGGCTGCTGTGGGAGTGGCTGGACGACCACGAGCACCGGTCGCCGGAGGGCGCCGGTGCGGACAACGGGAGGACCTCTGATGAGCACTGACACCCCCAGCAGGTTCGACCTGCCGGGGACGCCGGTCTTCGACGGTCAGACCAGCCGGCGCGGGCTGCGGATGAACAAGTTGTTCATGAGCCTGCGCTCGGCGGAGAACCGGGAGCGGTTCCTCGCCGACGAGGCGGCCTACTGCGACGAGTTCCGGCTCTCGCCGGAGCAGAAGCAGGCCGTCCTCGACCGGGACTGGCAGGCGATGATCGACCTGGGCGGCAGCATCTTCTACGTCTACAAGCTGGCGATGATGGACGGCCGGTCGATGCAGTACCTGGGTGGTGTCTTCAGCGGCATGACCGAGGAGGAGTTCGTGGCGGCGATGAGGGCGGGAGGACGGCGCAATGGCTGAGGTGATCTGGGGCCTGGCGACCTCGCACGTCCCGTCGATCGGGGCGGCGATGGACCGCGGCAAGACCGAGGACCCGAACTGGAAGGGCCTGTTCGACGGCTACGCCCCGGCGCGGGCGTGGCTGGCCGAGCACCGGCCCGACGTGGCGATCGTGGTCTACAACGACCACGCCAACGGCATCGACCTCGACGTCATCCCGACCTTCGGTATCGGCACCGCCGAGCGGTACGAGGTGGCCGACGAGGGCTTCGGCAAGCGTCCGGTGCCCGACGTCGTCGGTGACCCGGACCTGTCGCTGCACCTGCTCGAGAGCCTGGTGGACGACGGCTTCGACCTGACCGTCTTCCAGGAGCTGGACGTCGACCACGGGTTCACCGTGCCGCTGTCGGTCTGGACGCCGGACCCGGGCGAGTCGTGGCCCTGCCCGGTGATCCCGTTCCTGGTCAACGTCATCCAGTACCCGCAGCCCACGGCGGCCCGGTGCTACGCGCTGGGCCAGGCCCTCGGGCGGGCGATCGCCAGCTACCCGAAGGACGTCAAGGTCGCGATCCTCGGCACCGGGGGCATGTCCCACCAGCTGGCCGGGGCGCGCGCGGGGTACATCAACCCCGAGTTCGACCACATGTTCCTCGAGGCCATCGAGAAGGACCCGGCGAAGCTGACGACACTCTCCCGCGAGGACTACATCCGCGAGGCCGGCTCCGAGGGCATCGAGATGATCATGTGGCTGATCATGCGCGGCGCCCTGAACGACGAGGTGACCAAGGTGCACTCGCACTACTTCGTGCCGGCGTCGAACACCGCGGCCGCGATCGCGCTGTTCGACAACCGGGTGCCGCAGCCGGCCTGAGAACGGACCCCCCGAAGGACCCCGTCCCCCTCCCGCCTCGCAAGCTCGGCGCGAGCCTCTGGACGGGGCCGCCGACGGGCCGTGTTCCCCCTGCCCGGGGGAGCACGGCCCGTTCGTCGTCTCAGCGGGCGCTCACCAGTCGACGCCGGCCCGCTCCGTACCGGTGCGGATCAGGCCGCCCCGGTCGACCCGGTAGGTGTTCATGACGGTCAGCCGTGGGGTGTAGACGTGCACGCTGACCGCCGCCCCGGTGCCGGTGTTGGACACCCGGTGCACGTGGTGCGCGCCGAACGGGCGCACCCGGCCGGCCGTGAGCCGGGTGGCGTCCGGCAGCGCCCCCACCTCCTCGTCCAGGGCGCCGCGGACGACGGCGAAGGCGCCCGCGGAGCCGCCGTGGTCGTGCAGGCCGGTGCCCTGGCCGGGCAGCCAGGACAGCAGCCACACCTGGGCGTCGGCCAGCTCGGGGTGCAGGGCCAGGTCGAGGGCGTCGGCGGCCAGCGCGGGGTCGAGCAGGTGCGTCCACCGGCTCTCGGGCCGGTACTCCACCAGGGCCGACCAGCGGGGCTCGGCGGCGGCGAGGGCCGCGGCGAGCGCAGCGGCCCCGGTTCGGCGGCGGGTCGGGTCGCCGGCCGTCGCGCGGCGGGCAGGGGACAGCAGGGAACGGGTCATGACGGGTCCTTCGGGGGGAGTTCCGGGGTGGGCGCGGGGGTCAGCGCCGGCGACATCGCGCGCTGGACACGCGCAGCAGGTCCACGGCGACGCGGCGGGTCAACCCGGACCGGGTGTGCGGCACGTCAGCCGCGCCGGGCGGTCCGGGCGGCGTCCACCTGCGGCCGTGCGGCGGCCAGCCAGGCGTCCAGCGGCGCGGGGTCGTCCCACGTCTTGTCCAGCAGGTACAGCCCGCGGGTCGGCGCGGTGGCGCCGAGCTCGACCAGCACCGGCTTGAGCAGCAGCTCCGGCGCCAGCGCGTGGGTCGGCCCGCCGCCCAGCATCAGCGGCACGGCGACGACGCCGGCGAGGTCGCCGGTGCCGATCTGGTCGAGGAACAGCTTGAGCAGGCCGGTGTAGGTGGCCTTGTAGGTGGGGCTGGCGACGACGGCGACCTCGGCGTCCCGCACCGCGGCGACCGCCTCGGCCACGGCGGGATCACCCCAGCCGAGCAGCCCGGCACCCAGGTCGATGACGTCGACGACGACGTCGGGCGGGGCGCCGGTCAGGCGCTCCGCGACCAGCTCGGCGGCGGCGCGGGTGCGGGAGCGGGGCTTGGGGTTGCCGACGACGGCGACGGTGGTCATGCCGCGGCCGCGTCCCGCTTCGCGACCTCCTCGCGGACCAGCGGGAGCACGTACCGGCCGACGTCGATGGTGTCGCCGAGCAGGTCGTAGCCGCGCATGGAGATGATGTCGACGCCGAGGTCGACGTAGTCCAGCAGCGCCTGGGCCACGGTCTCCGGCGTGCCGACGAGCGCGTTGGAGTTGCCGGCGCCGCCGGTGGCCGCGGCCGTCGGCGTCCACAGCGCCCGGTCGAACCGCTCGCCGCGGGCGGCGATCTCCAGCAGCCGCTGCGAGCCGGTGTTCTCGGGGCCGGTCAGCGGGTGCCGGCGCGAGATCGGCTGCCGTCCGCCGGCGGTGCGGGCGGCGATCCGGTCGACGGTGCGGTGCGCCTTCTCCCAGGCCAGTTCCTCGGTGGGGGCGATGATCGGCCGGAAGGCGACCTGGATGCGTGGCATCGTCGTCCGCCCGGCCGCGCGGGCCGCCGCGTGCACGCGCTCGATCTGCGCCGCGGTCTCGGCCAGGGGCTCCCCCCACAGCGCGAAGACGTCGGCCTCGGCTCCGCCGGCTGCGTAGGCGGCCTCCGACGAGCCCCCGAAGGAGACGTCGGGGCGGGGCTGCTGCACCGGGAAGGTGTCGCTCACGAAGTCGGCGAACCGGTAGTGCTCGCCGTCCCAGTCGAAGGGCTCGTGCGAGGTCCAGGCCTTCTTGACGATCTGGATGTACTCGCGGGTGCGGCCGTAGCGCTGTTCCTTGGTCAGGTAGTCGCCCTCGCGCTGCTGCTCGGCGTCGGTGCCACCGGTGATGAAGTGCACGGTGAGCCGGCCGTCGCCGATCTGGTCCAGCGTGGCGAAGGTCTTCGCGGCGAAGGTCGGGTAGCTGACGTTGGGCCGGTGGGCGAGCAGCACCTGCAGCCGCTCGGTGCGCGACAGCAGGTACGCCGCGGCGGCGGAGGGCTCGGGGGAGCCGGACCCGTAGGCGAACAGCACCCGGTCCCACCCCCAGTCCTCGTGGGCGCGGCCCAGGCGCAGCGTGAACTCCCTGTCGAAGCTGGCGCCGGAACGGGGGGTGGTCTCGGAGCCGTCGTTGGTGGCGGCGATGCCCAGGAACTCGATCGGCATGGTGGCTCCTCAGGTGGCGGGGCGGCCGCGCGCACGGAGCGGCCCGGGAGGGTGGGGAGAGCTCGGGAGGGCGCCGTCAGGGACAGGTGGCCGACCAGACCCGGCCCAGGTCGACGTGGACCCGCCGGACCAGCCGCGGGGCGGCTGCGGGGGCGGTCGACAGGGCGGGCACGGAGATATCTCTACCATCTCGGTCGGGTTTGACGGGAATGCGGGCGCCGTGTCACGCTCCCGGCAGGTCAAGAGCGCCAGCGACAAGCCCCGGCTCGCTGGCCGGCAACCCTTCCTCCGCGATGGGGTGCCCCGGGTGACGACCGGGCGGGTGCCGACCGGCGCCCGCAAGCGCGGGCCCCGTACTGCGGGTCCCTGAACCGAGGAGCCTGCGTGACCGGCGCTGTCCTGTCCCGTCCCGTCGTCCACGCCCCGGAGCGACCGCTGCTGCCGGTCGTCGGCGCCGCCACCGAGGTGCCGCTGGTGCCCTCCGGGACGGCCCGCTACGTCAACCTGGACACCGCGGCCAGCACCCCGGCGCTGGTCGCCGTCGCCGACCGGGTGGCCGAGGCACTGCCGCTGTACGCCAGCGTGCACCGCGGCGCCGACTACCTCTCGCAGGTGTCCACGGCGCTCTACGAGTCGGCCCGCGACACCGTCGCCCGCTTCGTCGGCGCGCGCGCCGACGACGTCTGCGTGCTCACCCGGAACACCACCGACTCGCTGAACCTGCTCGCCGCGTGCGTCCCCGACGGGGAGCGCGTGCTGGTGCTCGACTGCGAGCACCACGCCGACCTGCTGCCCTGGCAGCGCCGCGGCGGCACGACGGTGCTCTCCACCGGGGGGACGGTCACCGCGACGCTGCGGGCGCTGGCCGCGGCGCTCGCCGCGGACCGGTACGCCCTGGTGGCGGTCACCGGGGCCTCCAACGTCACCGGCGAGGCACTGCCTCCGGCCGACGTCGTCGAGCTGGCGCATGCCGCCGGCGCCCGGGTCGTCGTGGACGGCGCCCAGCTGGTGCCGCACCGCCGCTTCTCCCTGGCCGCCTCCGGCGCGGACTACATCGCCCTGTCCGGGCACAAGCTCTACGCGCCCTACGGCACCGGGGCGCTGGTCGGCCGCCGCGACTGGCTGGACGCCGCGCCCGCGCACCTGGCCGGCGGCGGCGCGGTGCACGAGGTCACCGTCGAGGAGACGCGGTGGGCCGCGGCGCCGCACCGGCACGAGGGCGGCTCACCGAACGTGCTGGGCGCGGTGGCGCTGGCCGCGGCCTGCGACGCGCTCGCCGCGCTGCCCGCGGAGGCGCTGGCGGCGCACGAGTCCGCGCTGCGAGCCCGGCTGGAGGTCGGCCTCGACGCGCTGCCCGGCGTGCGGCGGCTGCGGATCTGGCCGGACTCGACCACGCCGACCGGCGTCGTGTCGTTCACCGTCGAGGGTGCCGACCCGGGCCTGGTCGCCGCCGTCCTCTCGGCCGAGCACGGGGTCGGCGTCCGGGACGGCCGGTTCTGCGCCCATCCGCTGCTCGCCCGGCTCGGCGTGCCCGAGGGCGCGCTGCGCGCGAGCGTCGGCGTGGCCACCACGGCGGCCGACGTCGACCGGCTGCTGGACGGTCTCGCCGCCTTCCTGGCCGGCGGGCCGGCCACCTCCTACACCGTGCGCGACGGCCGGTGGCAGCCGGCCGACGACCCGCGGCCCCCGGCCGGGCTGGCCGGTGCCGACCTGGGCGCGGTCGCCCGCGGCGCGGGCTGCGGCGGGGCGGCGCGGTGACCGGGTCAGCCGGGCAGGACGACCGTGCGCAGCTCGTGGGCGCCGTCGGCGCGGGTCGCCTCGTAGAACCAGCGGGTACCGCCGCCGGGCAGTGCGACCGCGTCCGCGTAGCGCAGCCCGCCGGGGGTGTGCGGGCTCTGCAGCAGCGGCCCGCCGGGAGCGGCGCGGAACCGGCCGTCGCCGTTCCCCATCGCAAGGCCGGTCCGTTCCTCCCAGTTCTCCGCGGCCGTGGCCCGGCCGTCGTAGAGGGCCCAGCTGCGGTCGCCGTCCAGGACGACG
Organism: Geodermatophilus sabuli; assembly: GCF_900215145.1. GTDB lineage: Bacteria > Actinomycetota > Actinomycetes > Mycobacteriales > Geodermatophilaceae > Geodermatophilus > Geodermatophilus sabuli. The sequence continues at coordinate 46,475 of NZ_OBDO01000015.1, forward strand.
GCGGCGAACCGGACGCCGCGCGCGTCCCAGGTGCCGGGCGTGCCGGTCAGGGCGGTGCCCTGCCAGGTCCAGTCGACGCCGTCGTCACTGGTGGCGTGCTCGGTGGTCATGCGGTCGGTGGCGTCCGGGTCGTCGAGCGGGTGCACGCTGGCCCACAGGTGCCACCGCCGCCCGTCGTGCCGGATCACCGGGTCCTTGACCGCCGCGGTGTCGCTGCCCGGCAGCACGGTGCGCGGGGTCGCCGTCAGCAGGCCCTCGACCGTCGCGGCCTCCAGCAGGTCGACCCGCCAGTGCCTCGTCCCCGGCGTCGCGCAGCTGACGTACAGCCGCCAGCGGCCGTCGGGCGTGTGCACCAGCGCCGGGCGCTCGAGCGACTCGGCCCCGAAGGCGTCCTTGCCCACCCCTCCGACCGGCGTGAACCGCACCCCGTCGTCGGACCGGGCGATCACGTTGGCGAAGCCCCGGCCCTCGCCGACCGGCCGGCGCAGCCGGTAGGCCAGCCACCAGGTGCCGTGGACCAGCTGCGCCGACGGCCCACCGGCCCACGACCCGGGGCGGGGGTCCTCCGGGGCCACCACCACCTCGGCGTCGGCCCAGAACCGGGCGGGCTCCGGCGGACGCGGAACGGAGGTCGGGGCGGGGCGGGACGGCACGCGGCGGCTCCGGTCTCGAGCGACGGGGACGCCGCCCAGTGTGCACACCGACCCAGGAGGGAGTCCGCATGAGCGGCCGACTGCCGCAGTTCGTCATCGCCGGCGCACCCAAGGCCGGGACGACGGCCCTGCACGCCGCGCTGGCCACGCACCCGGGGCTGTACCTCTCCCCGGTCAAGGAGCCGAAGTACTACCTGACCGACGGCCGGCCCCCGCCGCGCAGCGGGCAGCGCGGCCCCGGGGACGCCCACAGCGCCGGGGAGTGGATCTGGCGGCGGGAGGAGTACCTCGCCCTGTTCGCCGCCGCCCCGCCGGACGCCGTCCGCGGGGAGAGCACGCCGTTCTACCTGTACGACCGGGCCGCCCAGGCCCGGCTGGCCGCCGACGTCCCGGACGTGAAGGTGGTCGTGGTCGTGCGGGACCCGGTGGACCGCGCCTGGTCCAACTGGGTGCACCTGCGGGCCGACGGGCTGGAGCCCGAGCCGGACTTCCTCGCCGCCGTCCGGCGGGAGCCGGAGCGGATCGCGGCCGGCTGGGCGCCGTTCTGGCACTACCGGGGCCTGGGCCGCTACGGCGAGCAGCTGCGCGACCTGTACCGGCACGTTCCGCGCGAGCAGGTGTTCCTGCTGCGGTACCGCCAGCTGGTCGACACCCCGCGCGAGACGCTGGACCGGGTCAGCAGCTTCCTCGGCGTTGAGCCCGGCGTCGCGCACACGGTCGCCCCGGAGAACGTCAAGCCCCACGTCGCCGACACCCCGCGGTACCGGGCCCTCGCCCGGGTCGCGCGGGCCGGGGCGGCGCTCGGCGCCTACGCCCCGCCGCAGGTGTGGCGGCAGGCGAGCCGGCCGCTGGTCGCCGCGCTGCACGCCGGGCGGGCGCCGCGCCCGCAGATGCCGGTCGAGGTCCGGCGCGAGGTGCTCGGGCCGCTGCTGGAGGACGTCGCGCTGCTCGAGGAGCTGACCGGCGAGTCCTTCGCCGACTGGAAGGGCGACACCGGCCGGGGCGACTTCCGGTCCCGGTCGTCCGGCACCGCACAGAATCCCCAGTAGGAGGAGACCCCTATGTCCGTCACCGACGAACTGCTCGCCGCCAACACCCGCTACGCCGAGACCTTCTCCGGCCCGCTCCCGCTGCCGCCGTCGCGGCACGTCGCCGTGGTGGCCTGCATGGACGCCCGCCTCGACGTCTACCGCGCCCTCGGCCTCGCCGAGGGTGAGGCGCACGTCATCCGCAACGCCGGTGGCGTCGTCACCGACGACGAGATCCGCTCGCTCACGATCAGCCAGCGGTTGCTGGGTACCCGGGAGATCGTGCTGGTCCACCACACCGACTGCGGGATGCTCACCTTCACCGACGAGGACTTCCGCGCCTCGATCGAGCAGGACTGCGGCATCCGCCCGCACTGGCACTCCGAGGCCTTCCCCGAGCTGGAGGACGACGTCCGCGCCCAGCGGCAGCGGATCCTCGACAGCCCGTTCATCCCGATCAAGGACAGCGTCCGCGGCTTCGTGTTCGACGTCGCCACCGGCCGACTCTCCGAGGTGCACTGACCATGACCACCGTCGCCACCCCCTCCGACACGTTCGCCCGCGACTGGGTCGACTGGCACCGGCGGCACGAGGCCGCCCGCGCCGACCCGCACGGCTTCCTCGCCGTCACCGGCCTGCACTGGCTGACCGCCGAGCCGCAGCGCCTCCCCGACGCCCCCGGGGTGTGGTCCACCGGCCCCCGCGGGGTCGTGGTCACTCTCGACGCGGGGGAGGACCTGGTGGTCGACGGCGTGCCGGTGCGCGGGGAGCACGTGTTCGGCGTCATCCCCGAGCGAGGCGGGGTCACCGCGACCGCCGGCGACGCCGTTGTCGAGGTGGCCCGGCGGGGCGGGCACGACATCGTGCGGCCCCGGCACCCCGGCAACCCGCTGCGGGTCCGGTACGCCGGGACGCCCACCTTCCCGCCGGACCCCCGGTGGGTGGCCGAGGGCCGGTACGTGCCGTTCGACGAGCCGCGGCCGACGACGGTCGGGGCGGCCGTCCCCGGCCTCGAGCACGTCTACGACGCTCCCGGGGCGGTCGAGTTCACCCTCGCCGGGGCGGACCTGCGGCTCACCGCCTTCCCCGGGCACGCGCCGGGCAGCCTGTTCCTCCTCTTCACCGACGCGACCTCCGGCGTCACCACGTACGCCGCCAACCGGTCCCTGGCGCTGGACCCGCCGGACGCCGACGGCAGGGTCGTGCTCGACTTCAACCGGGCCACCAACCTGCCGTGCGCCTACACCGACCTCGCGACCTGCCCGCTGCCCCCGGCGGAGAACCGGCTGCCGATCGCGGTCGAGGCCGGCGAGCGGACCCCGCTCGAGCGCACCGGCGGTCCGGCGTGAGCGGGCCGGCGCCGCACCTGCACCTCGCGGTCGCCCTGGACGGCGCCGGCTGGCATCCCGCCGCCTGGCGGGAGCCCGACGCCCGTCCCGGGGAGCTGTTCACGCCCGGCTACTGGGTCGACCTGGTCCAGGAGGCGCAGCGCGGCCTGCTCGACCTCGTCACCCTCGAGGACGGACTGTCGCTGCAGTCCACCGACCGGTACGGCCCCGACGACCGGACCGACCAGGTCCGCGGCCGGCTGGACGCCGTGCAGGTGGCCGCCCGCGTCGCGCCAGTGACCGAGGGCATCGGGCTGGTCCCGACCGCGGTGGTCACGCACACCGAGCCGTTCCACCTGTCGAAGGCGATCGCCACCCTCGACCACGTGAGCACCGGCCGGGCCGGCGTCCGGGTCAAGGTGGGCAGCAGCCCCGCCGAGGCGGCGCACTTCGGCCGTCGCACCCTCCCGGCGCTGGGCAGCATCGACCCGCGCGACCCCGCCGTGCAGGCGGGCCTGCGGGAGCTGTTCGACGAGGCCGCCGACTGGGTCGAGGTCGTCCGCGGGCTCTGGGACAGCTGGGAGGACGACGCGGAGATCCGTGACGCCGCGACCGGCCGGTTCGTCGACCGGGCCAAGCTGCACCCGGTCGACTTCGCCGGCCGGTGGTTCTCCGTCCGCGGACCGTCGATCACGCCGCGGCCGCCGCAGGGGCAGCCGGTGGTCACCGCGCTGGCCCACCAGGCGGTCCCCTACCAGTTGGTGGGGCGCAGCGCCGACGTCGGGTTCGTGACGCCGCGCGACGCCGCCGACGCCACCGCGATCGTCGCCGAGATCCGCGCCGCCCAGGCCGCGGCGGGCCGGGCGGCGGAGACGGTGCACGTCCTCGGCGACCTGGTGGTCCACCTCGACGACGACCCCGCGGCAGCGGTCGCGCGCCGCCGCCGGCTGGACGACCTCGCCGGTGCCGAGCACGTCAGCGACGCGTGGGTGTTCGCGGGCTCGCCCGCCCAGCTGGCCGACCTGCTGGAGGAGTGGCACGGCGCGGGGCTCACCGGCTTCCGGCTGCGCCCAGCGACGCTGCCGCACGACCTGGTCCAGGTCACCCGCGGGCTGGTGCCCGAGCTGCAGCGCCGCGGCCGGTTCCGCACCGCCTACGAGGCGACGACGCTGCGCGGCCACCTCGGCCTGCCCCGCCCCGCCAACCGCTACGCCGCCGTCTGAAGGAGACCGGATGACCAAGCAGATCCACCTGGCGGCGCACTTCCCCGGGGTCAACAACACCACCGTGTGGAGCGACCCGGCCGCCGGCAGCCACATCGAGTTCTCCTCCTTCGCCCGGTTCGCGCAGGCGGCCGAGCGCGGGAAGTTCGACTTCCTGTTCCTCGCCGAGGGGCTGCGGCTGCGCGAGCAGAACGGCGAGATCTACGACCTCGACGTCGTCGGCCGGCCCGACACGTTCACCGTGCTGGCCGCGCTCGCCGCCGTCACCGACCGCCTCGGCCTGACCGGCACGATCAACTCGACGTTCAACGAGCCCTACGAGGTGGCCCGCCAGTTCGCCACGCTCGACCACCTCTCCGGTGGGCGGGCGGCCTGGAACGTCGTCACCTCCTGGGACGCGTTCACCGGCGAGAACTTCCGGCGCGGCGGGTTCCTGGCGCAGGACCAGCGCTACGAGCGGGCCCGGACGTTCCTGGAGACCGTGCTGGAGCTGACCGGCTCGTGGCGGGGCGACGAGATCGTCGCGGACAAGGACAGCGGGGTGTTCCTGCGTGACCCGCAGGCCGGCAGTTTCCGGCACCGCGACGCGCACTTCGACATCGCGGGGCGGTTCGACGTGCCCCGCAGCCCGCAGGGGCACCCGGTGGTCTTCCAGGCCGGGGACTCCGAGGAGGGCCGGGAGTTCGCCGCGGCCAGCGCGGACGCGATCTTCAGCCGGCACAGCACCAAGGACGCCGGGCAGGCGTTCTACGCCGACGTCAAGGGCCGGCTGGCGAGGTACGGCCGCTCCCGCGACTCGCTGCTCGTCCTCCCCGCGGCGACGTTCGTCATCGGCGACACCGACGCCCAGGCCGCGGAGCTGGCGCACGAGGTGCGGCGCCAGCAGGTCTCCGGGCAGACGGCCCTGCGGTTCCTCGAGCAGGTGTGGAACCGCGACCTGTCCGGCTACGACCCCGACGGGCCGCTGCCCGAGGTCGACCCGGTGGTGGGGGAGGGGCACGTCGCGCAGGGCCGGGCGCAGGTGCGCATGTACCGGGACCCGGTGGCCACCGCACGGCAGTGGCGCGAGCTCGCCGCGGAGAAGGGCTACTCGATCCGGGAGCTGATGATCGAGGTGCAGAGCCGGCAGACGTTCGTCGGCAGCCCGGGCACGGTCGCGGCGTCGATCGACGACCTGGTGCAGTCCGACGCCAGTGACGGCTTCATCCTCGTCCCGCACATCACGCCGGGCGGGCTGGACCCGTTCGTCGACACCGTCGTCCCGCTGCTGCAGGAGCGCGGTGTGTTCCGCGCCGACTACGAGGGCACCACCCTCCGCGACCACCTCGGGCTGCCGCCGGTGGGCGTGCCCGACGCCTGACCCGTTGCCGATCTTCCTCGTGCTCTGCCGGTGCTGCAGGACCCGCAGAGCACGAGGAACACCCGCAGTGCGCCGGTCCGGTCTCGGCGCCACCGCCACCGACGGACGAGGGCCCCTCCCGGGATCGGGAGGGGCCCTCGTCGTGTCAGGCGTCGGCCGGCGTCAGGACGCCACCTCCGGGTTGACCTCCGGCGCGTCGACGGCCTCGTCGCCCAGGCCCCACCGCTGCAGGGTCCGCTCGTAGGTGCCGTCGTCGAACACGTGCTGCAGGGCGGCCTGGACGGCGTCGACCAGGCCGGTGCCCTTGAGCGTGGTCGCGGCGACGTAGGTGGTGTTGGGCCACCCGGCGTTGACCGTGCCGACGATGTCCACCTCGCCGACCGAGGCCTGGTACACGGCGTTGGGGTTGGGGCCCAGGTAGGTGTCGATGCGGCCGGACTGCAGCGCCAGCATGGTGTCGGCGACGTTGGCGTAGTACTCCAACGTGGCCGGCTCGAGGCCGGCGGCCTCGTTCTGGGCGTTCCAGTCCAGCAGGATCCGCTCCTGGTTGGTGCCGGACCCCACCGCGACGGTGAGGCCGGCGACGTCCTCCGGCCCCTCGATCGACAGGTCGCTGCCGGTCGCGGCGGTGAAGGCCATGACCCCCTCGCGGTAGGTCGCGAAGTCGAACAGCTCCAGCCGGGCGGCGTTGACGCCGACGTTGCTGAACACCGCCTCGAGGTCGCCGCTCTGCAGCGCCAGCGGCCACTGCTCCCAGGCGACGTTGACCACCTCGAGCTCCAGGCCCACGGAGTCGGCGACCAGGGAGGCGATGTCCACCTCGCTGCCGACGACGGTGGCGTTGTCGTCGGCCAGGAAGCCCAGCGGCGGCTCGCCGGAGCCGACGACGCCGACCCGCAGCACCCCGTCCTCGGCGATCGTCGCCGGGACCAGGCCCGCGGCGTCGGGGTCCTCGTCGGTGCGGACCCGGTCGGCCTGCTCGGAGCTGGTGTCGACCACCAGCGGTGTCGCGGTCTCGCCGGCCGCGGCGGCCTCGGCCGCGACGTCGGCGCGCTGGCCGGACTCGATCTCGGCGGAGCTGGTGCAGGCGGACAGGAACACCACCGTGGACAGCACCAGGGCGGTGCGGAGGGGGAGGGCGGCCGCCGGACGGGCGGCGCGGGAACGGGATCGGGTGCGGGTCATCGGTCTACTCCTCGGGAGTGCGGGGTTCAGGCGCCCAGGCCGGGCGGGTTGGTCTCGGCGCGGTCGATCGCCTCGGCCTGCAGGCCCCAGCGTTCGAGCACCTGCTGGTAGGTGCCGTCCTCGATGGCGGAGTTGATGGCCGCGGTGAACGCCTCGGCCAGGCCGTTGCCCTTGGCGGTGGCGACGGCGATCTCGGCCGTGTCCGGCCACCCGCCGTTGACGGTGCCGGCGATCGCGAAGTCCTCCGGTGCCACGGCGGCGCTGTAGGCGGCGGTGGCGTTGGGCCGAAGTAGGTGTCGATGCGGCCGGACTGCAGCGCCAGGACGGCGTCGTTGTAGGCCTCGTAGTAGTCGATCCGGACCGGTTCCAGGCCGTTGGCGCGGTTCTCCTCGTCCCAGGCCAGCAGGACCTGCTCCTGGTTGGTCCCCGAGCCCACGGCCACGGTGCGGCCGGCGATGTCGGCGGCCCCGTCGATCCGCAGGTCGCTGTCAGCGGCGACCAGCCAGCCCAGCTGGTCGACCCGGTAGGAGGAGAAGTCGAACAGTTGCTTGCGCTCCTCGGTCACCGTGACGTTGGAGATGGTGGCGTCGACCTCGCCGGACTGCGTGGCCAGTGGCCAGTTGGACCAGTCGTTGACGACCAGTTCCAGCTCGAGGTCCAGGGCGTCGGCGACCAGCGTGGCGATGTCGGTCTCGCTGCCGATCACGGTCTCGTTGTCGTCGGCGTAGAAGCCCAGCGGCACCGCGCCCTGGGTGATGGACACCCGCAGCACGCCGTCGGGGAAGGCGCCGTCGGGCAGCAGGTCGATGGCCTTCCGGCTCGGCGTCGTGTGGATGCGGTCCTGGTCGGGGCCGGTGTCCACGGCCAGCGCGGTGCCCTGCTCGCTGCGGGCCTGCTCCTCGATCTCGGCGGTGCTGCTGCACGCCCCCAGCGCCAGCACGGAGACGGCGGCCAGGACGGGGACGAGGCGGGCTCGTCGGGTACGGGCGGTCACGGGGTTCTCTCTCTTCCGGGGGCACGCGGGCGCGTGCCATCGACGGGCGGCACGGGAGTGCGCCGTCCGGGGGTTCGCGGGGGGAGCGGTCCTTCAGAGGACCTTGGCGAGGAAGGCGCGGGTCCGTTCGTGCCGCGGGGCGTCGAGGACCTGCTCGGGCGGGCCGGTCTCGACGATGCGGCCGGCGTCCATGAACACGACCTGGTCGGCGGCCTTGCGGGCGAAGCCGATCTCGTGGGTGACCACGATCATCGTGGTCCCCGTGCGGGCGAGGTCCTCGATGACGCCGAGCACCTCGCCGACCAGTTCCGGGTCCAGCGCGGAGGTCGGCTCGTCGAACAGCAGCACCGCCGGCCGCATGGCCAGCGCGCGGGCGATCGCCACGCGCTGCTGCTGCCCGCCGGACAGCTGCCGCGGGTGGACTGCGGCCTTGTCGGCCAGCCCGACGCGGGCCAGGAGCTCGCGGGCCTCGGCCTCGACCTCGCCGCGCCGCCGGCCCTGCGCGGAGACCGGCGCCTCCACCACGTTCTCCAGGGCGGTGAGGTGCGGGAAGAGGTTGAAGTTCTGGAACACGAAGCCGAACCGGGTGCGCTGGCGCAGCAGGTCCTTCTCCTGGAGCTCGTGCAGCCGGTCCCCGCCGCGGTGTGACCGACGGCGGTAGCCGACCAGCTCGCCGTCGAGGGCGATGAAGCCCCGGTCGACCTTCTCCAGGTGGTTGATGCTGCGCAGCAGCGTCGACTTGCCGGAGCCGGAGGGGCCGAGGACGACGGTGACGCTGCCGGGCTCGACGACCAGGTCGATGCCCTGCAGGACCTCCAGCGTGCCGAACGACTTGTGCACGCCGTGCACCTCGACGCGGCCGGGGCGGGTGGTGGTGGCGGTCATCGGGTCCCCTCCCGGTCAGCGTTGCGGACGGTGCTGACCCGGGCCAGGCCGGCGGTCAGGTTGGCGCGCAGCCGCTGCAGCGGTGTCGGCGGCAGCGTGCGGACGGCGCCGCGGGCGTAGTACCGCTCGACGTGGTACTGGATGACGGTGACCACGGTGGTCAGGACGACGTACCAGACCGCGGCCACGACGAGCATCGGGAGCACCCGCTGGGTGCGCCCGTAGATCACGCTGACGGTGTAGAAGAGCTCGCCGAGGGCCAGGACGTAGACGATCGAGGTGCCCTTGAACAGGCCGATGATCTCGTTGACCGCCGTCGGCACGATCGCGCGCATGGCCTGCGGCAGCACGATGCGGGTGCTCTGCCGGCGCCGCGGGATGCCGAGGGAGGCGGCCGCCTCCAGCTGGCCCTGGTCGACCGAGAGGATCCCGGCGCGCACGATCTCGGCGGAGTAGGCCGCCTGGTGCAGGCCCAGGCCCAGCACCGCCGCGCCGAACTTGTCGATCAGCGACAGCGTGTCGACGCTGGCGAAGGACGGACCGAACGGGAGCCCGAAGTCCAGCGACTGGTACAGGTAGGCGAGGTTGTACCAGAGCAGCAGCTGCAGGATCAGCGGCACCGAGCGGAACACCCAGGTGTAGCCCCAGCTGACCGCCTGCAGCAGCGGCGAGCGGGACAGCCGCATGAGCGCCAGCACCGTGCCGAGCGCGAAACCGAGCACCGCGGTGATCAGGGTGAGCTGGATCGTCGTCCACACGCCGCGGACGATCGACTCCTCGGTGAGGTAGGCCGCGACGACGTCCCACTCCCACCGCGGGTTCGTGACCAGTGAGTTGACCACCATCGCCAGCAGGACGGCGACGACGGCGGTGGCCACCCAGCGGCCGGGGTTGCGGGCGGGCACCACCCGCAGCTGGTCGTAGGGCGTCCCGGTCGGCGGGGGAGCGGCGGTCCCCGCGGTCGGGCGGGGGACGACGGTGGTCATCGGGGGTCTCCCAGGGGCTTCTCGAAGGCGTAGCCGAGCTGTCCCGGGGGCAGGGTGCGCAGCGTCGCCAGGTCGGTGGGGCGGGGGACGGCGGGGTCGAACAGGGGCGTCCAGCCGGCGGCCAGGTAGAGCGCCTTGGCCTCGGGCTGGCGTGGACCGGTGGTCAGGTACATCCGCGTGTAGCCACCGGCCGCGGCGCGCGTCTCCAGCTCGGCGAGCACGCGGCGGGCCAGGCCACGGCGGCGGTGCGCCGCGGAGGTCCACATCCGCTTCACCTCGGCGGTGCCCGGATCGGCGTGCCGGCGGTAGGCGCCGCCGGCGACGGGTGCGCCGTCCTCCAGCAGCAGGATCAGCTCGCCGTCGGGGGCAGGAACTCCTCGGCCGGGAAGCGCGCCATCTCCTCGGCGGCCCCGCCGAACAGGTCGCCGTAGCGGGTGTCGTACTCGACGGTGAGCTCGGCGAACAGCGGCGCGGCCAGCGTGTCGTGCGGGTGGACGGGCACCACCTCCAGGCCGGGTGAGGTCGTCACCGGGCCACCAGCACGGTGGCGGTGCCGCCGGTGCAGCGGCGGGCGGTGCGGGACATGCGGGTGCTCCAGAGGACGCAGGGGGTGGGGAGGGGCGCGGGCACGCCGACGGCACCGCGGATCGCGGTGGGCAGGCGCGAGCAGGGCCGCGCGGACCGGCGGGACCGGTCAGGGGGAATGCGTCAGCGACAGAGCGCGCTGTCGGTACGCAGGAGGTCGACCGTCGGCCGACCGACCAGGTCGGCCGAGAGGTCGCGGACGCTCGGCGTGCTCGCGGTGCTCACGGGGGCGTGCTCCTCGTTCAGAGCCCGGGAGGGCTGCGGACTTGCCGACGCGGGGTGCGTCGGCCTGGTCGTCACCCGGGGCACCCCGTCGCAGCGGAGGGTTGCCGGCCAGCGAGCCGGGGCTTGGTGCTGGCACTCAGGACCTGGCCGGGACGATAGGCACGCAGTGTCATATCCGTCAATCCCGATCGGTTTGGTAGACATTGCAGCGGCGGTTCGCACGACGACGAGGGCGGGGGAGGGGACGTGACCCGATCGGAGCTGGCGCAGCGACGGCACGTCGACCTGCTCCGCACCTGCAGCGCCCTGTGTCCGGGGGCCTGACCCGGCCCGTCCGACCCCCCGTACTGGAGCGCACCCGCATGTCCCGCCCCGATCTCCGCCGCACCCGCACGCTCGTCGTCGTCGGCGCCGGTCCCACCGCGATCGGCGTCCTCGAGCGCCTGGTCGCCTCGGCCCCCGAGCTCGCCGACGGCCGGCGGCTGCACGTCCACCTCGTCGACCCGTACCCACCGGGCGGCGGCCGCGTCTGGCGCGCCGCCCAGCCGGACCTGCTGTGGGCCAACTCGCTCGTCGGCGACGTCACCGTGCTGCCCGACCCCTCCGTCGTGGTCGACGGCCCGGTGGGGGAGGGCACCACGCTGTGGCAGTGGGTGTGCGACGTCGCCCGCTCCCGTCCGGACGGGGACCCGATCGGGCGGGAGGCGCGGCGGCTCGGCCCGGCGTCCTTCCCGTCCCGGCCGCTGGTCAACGCCTACCTGGGCTGGGTGCTCGACACGGTGGTGGCCGCGGCCGCGCCGCAGGTCGACGTCTCCCTGCACGCCACCCGGGTGCTCGACGTCGCCGACGGCCCGGCCGGGACCCGGGTCCGGCTGGCCGACGGGACGGAGCTGGCCGCCGACGCCGTCGTGCTGGCCCAGGGGCACCTGGACGCGCGGCCGACGGCGGCCGAGCGGGCCACCGCGGAGGTCGCGGCCCGCTCCGGCCTCACCTACGTGCCCACCGGCTACACCGCCGACCTGGACCTCTCCGCGCTCGCGCCGGGGCAGGACGTCCTCGTGCGCGGGGCGGGCCTGGCGTTCGTCGACCTCGCGGTGCTGCTGACCAGCGGCCGCGGCGGGCGGTTCGCCCGCGACGACGACGGCCGGCTGCGCTACCGGCCCTCCGGCCGCGAGCCGGTGCTGCACGTGGGCTCGCGCCGCGGCGTTCCGTACCGGTCGAAGCTCGGCTACCCGTGGGGCGGCCCGCCGGTGCCGCTGCGCTTCTTCACCCTCGCCGCCATCGACGAGGACTTCGGCGCGTCGCGGCGGCTGGACCTGCGGTCCGACCTCGCGCCGCTGATCGAGCGGGAGCTGGCCTGGGCGCACTACACCGAGCTGTTCCGGGCGTTCCCCGAGCGCACCGCCGTGCCGTGGCCGGAGTTCGCCGAGGCCTACGCCGCGGCGACGACCTCCCGTGCCGAGCGGGCCCTGGTCGCCCGGGCGGTGCCCGACCCGGTCGACCGGTTCGACCTCGCCGCGCTGGACCGCCCGCTGGCCGGCCGGTGGTTCGCCGACCCGGAGGCGCTGCAGGACGCGGTGCGCCGGCACGTCCGGGCCGACCTCGAGCGGTCCGCCGACCCGCGGTTCAGCACCGACGCCGCCGTCTTCACCGCGCTGCTGCAGTGCCACGGCACGATCGCCGCGCTGGCCACGGCACGGCGGCTCACGGCCCGCGCCGAGTCCGAGGAACTGGCCGGCTGGTGGATGAACCTGTTCAGCTACCTCGCCAGCGGGCCGCCGGGCCCGCGCCTGGAGGAGCTGCTCGCGCTGTCGGAGGCCGGGGTGCTCCGGTTCCTCGGCGCCGACGTCGAGGTGGTCCTGGACGCGGACGCCGGGGTCTTCCGCGCCCGCTCGGCCAGCTGCCCCGGGGTGACCGAGGCCCGTGCCCTGGTCGAGGCCCGGGTGCCGACGCCGGACGTCACCGCCACCCCGGACCCCGTGGTCACCGGCCTGCTCTCCCGCGGCGAGGGGCGCGAGCGGGTGCTGGCCGACCGCGGCGTCGCCGGTGGGGTCCGCGGCACCGGGCGGCTGGACGTCGACGCCGGCCTCCGGCTCCGCACCGCGTCCGGGGCGTCGCACCCGACGATCCGCGCGGTCGGCTACTGGACGGCCGGCGCGCAGGTGGCCGCCTTCGCCCGGCCGCACACCAACGCGCCGTTCTTCCGCCAGAACGACGCCCTGGCCCGCGACCTGTGGCGGGACCTGACCGGCGCGGCCACGGGACCCGCCGTCACCGTGCTCGCCGCCGGGGCGGCCTGACCCGGAGCCGGCGCCGCGCCTGGTGACCGGCGCCCGCACGCGGTCGGGTGGTCTCCCGCCCGGCGGGAACAGGGCTGCCGCCCGTCGGGTTCGGCGCGTGCAATGGCGCGCCCGCGCCATCCCCGCCCTCATCGGAGGACCCCGCATGTCGATCGTCGTCACCGGAGCCACCGGCCAGCTTGGCCGGCTGGTCGTGGAGGAACTGCTGGCCCGGGGCGTGGCCCCGGGGGACGTCGTCGCCGGCGGGCGGGCGCTGGAGCGGATCGCCGACCTCGGCGAACGCGGGGTGCGCACCGTCCGGATCGACTACGACGAGCCGGCCACCCTGGACGCCGCCTTCTTGGCGGGCGACACCGTGCTGCTCGTCTCGGGCAGCCGGCCCGGTGCGCGCGTCGCACAGCACCAGACCGTGGTCGACGCCGCGGTGCGGGCGGGGGTGGGCCGGATCGCGTACACCAGCATCCTGGGCGCGGACGACACCCCGCTGCCGCTCGCCCCGGACCACCAGGCCACCGAGCGGATGATCCGGGACAGCGGCTTGCCGGCGACGCTGCTGCGCAACGGCTGGTACACCGAGAACTACGTGCCGCAGCTGCAGCAGGCGCGGGAGACCGGCGTCGTCGCGGCGAGCGTCGGGGACGGCCGGGTGGCCAGCGCCACCCGCGCCGACTACGCCGCCGCCATCGCCGGCGCTCTGGCCACCGACGGCCACGAGGGCGCGGTGTACGAGCTGTCCGGCGACACCGCGTGGACCTTCGACGAGCTCGCCGCCGCCATCGGTGAGCTGCTCGGCCGGGAGGTCACCTACCAGCGGCGCTCCCCGGAGGAGCACCGTGCCGCGCTGGTGGCCGCCGGCCTCGACGAGGGCACCGCCGGGTTCGTGGTGGCGCTGGAGGGCGGCATCCGCGCCGGCGCGCTCGGCACGACGTCCGGCGACCTGGCCGAGCTCGCCGGACGCCCGAGCACCCCGCTGGTCGAGGGGCTGCGCCCGTTCGTGTGAGCCGCCCCCGGGGCGCCTCAGCGGCGGGCCGGCAGCCGGCCCTCCTCGTGGTCGAGCTCCCGCTCGAGGCGGCGCAGACCCTCGTCGGGCAGCCGGCCGATGTCCCGCCAGTGCAGCAGCTCCTCGCGCTGGCGGGTGAGGACGGCCCGGCGCACCCGCAGCGCCGCCTCGTACTGCGGTGACATCGGCAGCTCGCCGCCCTCGGCGCCGGCCAGCATGTCCAGCCGGCGCCGGTAGCGCTCCAGGCGGGACTGCAGCTGGTCCCGGATCGCCTCGATCGCGTCGTCGTCGACGTCGTCGTGCTGCTCGGCCTGCAGCTCGTCGAGCCGGACCAGGCCGGCCTCCACCGAGGCGGTCCGCGCCTCGTTGCGCATCCGGGCCTGGTCGGCCTCGTCGGCCCGCAGCCCGAGCGCGCGGACCAGCGGCGCGAAGGTGAGCCCCTGTCCGACGAGGGTGACCAGCACGGCGAGGAAGGCGCAGAACAGCAGCAGGTTGCGGTCGGGGAAGGGGGCCCCGGCGTCGGTGGTCAGCGGCAGCGTGAAGATCGCCGCCAGGCTGATGACGCCCCGGGTGCCGGCCCAGCTCAGGACGACGATCTCCCGCCCGGAGAGCCGGGTCGGCCCGGTGGTGGTGGGGTCGGCGTCGTCGTCGCCGGCCACGTCCACGCCGCCCAGCCGGGTGTGCAGCGACTGCGGCAGGTGCTCGGTGAGCCACAGCCACAGCGGGCGCAGCAGCAGCACCACCCCGACGGTGATCGCCGACGCGGTCAGGATCGTGTCGGTCGTGTACTCGCCGAGGCCGCTGATCACCGCGGGCAGCTGCTGGCCGATGAGCAGGAAGACGATGCCCTCGAGGAGGAAGTCGACCAGCCGCCAGACGGCGTCGGTCTGCAGCCGGCTGGCTCCCGACGCCCAGCTGGGGTTGTGGTGCCCGATGATCAGCCCCGCGACGACCACGGCCAGCACCCCGGAGACGTGCACGGACTCGGCCAGCAGGTAGGCCACGAACGGCGTCGCCAGCGAGACGGCGTTGGACGACAGCGGGTCGCGGCGCAGCCGGCGCAGCGGGCGGACGGCGTAGGCGATGAAGACACCGACCGCCACGCCACCGGCCGCGACGACGAGGAACTGGCCGACGGCGGCCGGCGTGGAGAACCCGTCGCCCTGGGCGGCGGCGATCGCCACGGACAGGATGGTGAGCGCCGTGGCGTCGTTGAGCAGGCCCTCGCCCTGGATGAGCGTGATGATCCGCGGCGGCAGCCCGACCTTGCGGCCGACGGCGAGCGCGGCGACCGGGTCCGGCGGGGCCACGGCGGCGCCCAGCGCGATGCCCGCGGCGAGCGTCGCCCCGGCGACGAACAGCTCGAACCCGATCCCGATCGCCAGCGCGGTGACCGTCACGAGCAGCACCGACAGGCTGACCACCGTGCGCAGGTTGCGCCGGATGGCCATCAGCGAGCTGTCCAGGGCGGCGCTGTAGAGCAGCGGTGGCAGCACCAGCGTGAGCACCAGCTCCGGGTCCAGCTCGATGTTCGGGCCGGGCAGGTAGGCGTAGGCGATGCCGGTCAACGTCAGCAGCGCCGCGGCCGGCAGCCCGGAGCGGTCGGCGATCCAGCGGACCGCGACGATGGCCGCGACCGCGCCCAGGACCAGCAGCAACAAGGTCTCCACGTGCACCTCCACATCCTTCCCGACCCGCTCCGGCCGGGCAGGACGGCCCGCCGAGGGGCGCCGGCACACGGTGCGGAGGCGGCCGTCGGGACCCGGGGAGGGGGAGGCCCCCGGGCGCCGCGGGTCGGCGCCGGCGGGACGCGCTCGTGGTTGGCTGTCCGCCCACCACCGTCCTCCCGTCGAAGGGACGTCCATGTCTGCCCTGTCCGGGTTCGCCGCCGCTCTGACCGGGGGCCGCATCGAGGTCGTGGACCTCACCGCACCCCTGTCGGCCGAGACGCCGGTCATCCAGCTCCCCGAGCCGTTCGCCCAGACCGCGCGCTTCGAGCTCGAGGAGCTCAGTCGCTACGACGACCGGGGCCCGGCCTGGTACTGGAACAACTTCCGCACCGGCGAGCACACCGGCACGCACTTCGACGCCCCCAACCACTGGGTGACCGGGCGGGACGGCGAGGACGTCGCCTCGGTGCCACCGCAGCGGCTGATCGCCCCGGCCGCCGTCCTGGACTTCTCCGACCGGGCCGCCGCCGACCCGGACTTCCTGCTCGAGGTCGAGCACGTGCGCGCCTGGGAGGCCGAGCACGGCCCGCTGCCCGAGGGCGGGTGGCTGCTCTACCGCACCGGCTGGGACGCGCGCAGCGCCTCCCAGGAGCAGTTCCTCAACGCCGACGACGCCGGCGCGCACACCCCCGGCATCTCCCCGGACTGCGCGCGCTGGCTGGCCGAGGAGGCCCCGGTGATCGGCCTGGGCGTCGAGACGGTCGGCACCGACGCGGGGGCGGCGCACTCCTTCGACCCGCCCTTCCCCTGCCACGCGGCGCTCATGGGCAGCGGCAAGTACGGCCTCACCCAGCTGCAGAACCTGGCGCAGCTGCCGCCCACCGGCGCGGTGCTGGTGCCCGCTCCGCTGCCGATCGTCTCCGGCTCCGGGTCGCCGGCGCGGGTGCTGGCCCTCGTCGACCGCGGATGAGCTCGCGGACCACCGTCGCCGAGGCCGTCGGCGCCGCCCTGGTCGGCTGCGGGGTGGACACCGTGTTCGGGGTCGTCGGCTCCGGCAACTTCGCCGTCACCAACGCCATGGTGGCCGCCGGCGCCCGGTTCGTCGCCGCCCGCCACGAGGGCGGCGCGGCGACCATGGCCGACGCCCACGCCCGGATGAGCAGCCGTCCGGCGGCGTTGAGCGTGCACCAGGGCTGCGGCCTGACCAACGCCCTGACCGGCGTCACCGAGGCGGCCAAGAGCCGCACGCCGCTGCTGGTCCTGGCCGCGGAGGCGTCCTCGCCGACGTCGAACTTCGCCGTCGACCAGGCCGCCCTGGCCGCCGCGGTCGGCGCGGTGCCCATGCGGATCACCTCGGCCGGCGATGCGCTCGACCAGGTGGCGGCCGCGGTCGGCACCGCCGTCCACGGCCGGCGGACCGTGCTGCTCAACCTGCCGCTGGACGTGCAGGTGCAGGAGCTGCCGGTGCCGGCGGGCCCACCGCCGGTGCCGGCGCCGCCCGGGCCGGTGGTCACCGCCGAGCACGTCGAGCGGCTGGCGCACGCGCTGCGGCACGCCCGCCGGCCGGTGTTCGTCGCGGGCCGCGGAGCTCGCGGCCCGGGCTGCCGCGCGGCGCTGGAGGCGCTCGCCGAGCGGTGCGGCGCGCTGCTGGCCACCTCCGCCGTCGCCAAGGGGCTGTTCGCCGGGAACCCGTGGTCGCTGGACGTCTCCGGCGGCTTCGCCTCACCCCTGGCCGCCGAGCTGGTCACCGGCGCCGACCTGGTCGTCGGCTGGGGGTGCGCGCTGAACATGTGGACCATGCGGCACGGCCGGCTGATAGGCCGGCACGCCGTCGTCGTCCAGGTCGACGACGACCCGTCGGCCCTCGGCGTGCACCGCGACCTCACCTTCGGCGTGGTCGGCGACGTCCGGCGGACGGCGGAGGCGGCGGCCGCCGACCTCGGGGAGCGGGCCGTGGCCGGCTACCGGACCCCGGAGGTGCGCCGGTCGATCGCCGAGCGGGTGCGGTGGCGTGACGTGCCGTTCAGCCCTGCCGGGGGCGCCGGCCGGATCGACCCCCGGACGCTGACCATCGCGCTGGACGACCTGCTGCCGGCCGAGCGCGTCGTCGCCGTCGACTCGGGGAACTTCATGGGCTACCCGAGCATGTTCCTCGACGTCCCCGACGAGTACGGCTTCTGCTTCACCCAGGCGTTCCAGTCCGTCGGGCTGGGGCTGGCGACGGCGATCGGCGCGGCGCTGGCCCAGCCGGGCAGGCTGCCGGTGGCCGCGCTCGGCGACGGCGGCGCGCTCATGGGGGCCGCGGAGCTGGAGACGGTGGTCCGGCTGGGCCTGCCGATGGTCGTCGTGGTCTACGACGACGCCGCGTACGGCGCCGAGGTGCACCACTTCGGCCCGGAGGGGCATCCGCTGGACACGGTGCGCTTCCCCGACACCGACCTGGCGGCGATCGCCCGCGGCCACGGGTTCGTGGGGGTCACCGTGCGCGGCGTCGAGGACCTCGCGGCGGTGGCCGACTGGGTGCGGGGCAGCCGGACGGCGCCGCTGTTCATCGACGCGAAGGTGGCCGCCGACGCGCCGTCGTGGTGGCTCGAGGAGGCGTTCCGCGGCCACTGACGCTCCCCCTCTGGCGGGCAGAAATGGCCATTTCTGCCCTCCAGAGGGGAGGGGCGGGTCAGCCGGTGATGCGGCGGGCGCTGGTGTAGCTGCCCATCGCGTCGATCGGCGCCACCTTCACCGGCTGGCCGTAGGTGGAGGCGTGCACCATCTGCCCGTCGCCGACGTAGATGCCGACGTGGCTGACGGGGCTGTAGAAGAACAGCAGGTCACCGGGCTGCAGGGCGGACCGGGAGACGGGGGTGCCCAACGTCGACTGCATGCGGCTGGAGTGCGGCACGCTGATCCCGGCCGCGGCGTAGGCGTACTGCACCAGTCCGGAGCAGTCGAAGGCGTTGGGGCCGGCCGCGGCCCACGCGTAGGGGTCGCCGCGCTGGGCGAGCGCGGTCTGGACGGCGGTCTGCGCGGCGGCGCTGCCGCCGGCGACGGGCGCGACCGGCGGGGGCGGAGGAGCGGCGGCCGACCGTGCGCCGCTCCGGGCGGCGGGGGCCGGGGCGGGGGCCGGCTCCGCGGCGGGCGCGGGTGCGGCGGCGGCCGCAGCGGCAGCGGCAGCGGCGGCGCGGGCGGCCTCCTCGGCGGCCTGCCGCTCGGCGGCCTCGCGGGCGGCCCGCTCCTCCGCGGCGACCAGCCGGTCGTACTCGGCCTGGAACCGAGCGACCTGCCGGTCCAGGTCGGCCTGCCGCGCCGACACCTGGTCGACCAGGGCCTGTGCGTCGGCGGCCGCCTGCTCGGCCGAGACCCGGGCGGCGTCGGCGGCGCCGGCGGCCTGCGTGGCCCCACCGAGGACACCGTTGTTGTGGTCGGCGATGGTCTGCAGCGTGCCGACCCGGTCCAGCAGCTCGCCGGGGGAGTCGCTGGTGAGCATCGCCGACAGCGTGCCGAGCTGGTCCCCGGTGAACGCGCCGCGGGCGACCGCGCGGACCCGCTCGCGGGCGGTGCCCAGCGCGACCTCGGCGGCGGCCAGTTCCTCTCCCGCCGCGGTCGCGGCGTCCTGGCTGGCCCGCAGCCGCTCGCGGGCCTCGTTGAACTCCTCGGTGACGACCTCGAGGTCGCGCGCCTTGGCGGCGACGAGCGCGGCGGCCTCCTGCGAGGTGGCCGGGTCCTCCGGCGCGGCGGAGGCGGCGGGGAGGCTGGTGAGCGTGAGCCCGCCGGCGGCGACGAGGCCGACCAGGATGCGGGGCAGCGCGCGGGCAGGGGCGTGCGACGTCGCCATGGTGGGCGGGTCTGTCCTCTCTTCCACAGCCGCCTACCGAGTTAGCTGACGGGTTCGGGCGGGAAGGCGCCCTACCTGCTCGGGAGCAGGATTCACCCCAGTACTGCGGTGGGTCCCCGGTCCCTGGTGCCGGCGAGACGAGCCGGCGCAGGGTTCGGCGGCGTCCGGCCGGTGTCACCAGGGGGTGACGGAACGACCCGTCCGGACGCCGACACGCTAGGTCGGTGCCCCGGGCCCGACAAACTCGGTGGGCCGGACGGCTGGACACCCCGGGCGGGGCTCACCCAGCGTGACGACGCCGCCCGGGATCGGCTCAGAGATTGCCGCGCCGCTCCTGCTCACGCTCGATCGCCTCGAACAGCGCCTTGAAGTTGCCCTTGCCGAAGCCGAGGGAGCCGTGCCGCTCGATGAGCTCGAAGAAGACCGTGGGCCGGTCGCCGGTCGGCCGGGTGAAGACCTGCAGGAGGTAGCCGTCCTCGTCGCGGTCGACCAGGATGCCGCGGCGCTGCAGCTCCTCGACCGGGACGCGCACCGTGCCGATGCGGGCCCGCAGTTCCGGGTCCTCGTAGTAGGAGTCCGGCGTCGGGAGGAACTCCACGCCCTCGGCGACCATCGCGTCGACGGTCGCGAGGATGTCGCCGGTGGCCAACGCGACGTGCTGGGCGCCCGGCCCGCCGTAGAACTCCAGGTACTCGTCGATCTGCGAGCGCTTCCTCCCAGCGGCCGGCTCGTTCAGCGGGAACTTCACCCGGTGGTTGCCGTTGGCGACGACCTTGCTCATCAGCGCCGAGTAGTCCGTCGCGATGTCCTCGCCGATGAACTCGGCCATGTCGGTGAAGCCCATGACCCGGCGGTAGAACTCCACCCAGCGGTCCATGGCGCCGAGCTCGACGTTGCCGACGACGTGGTCGATCGCCTGGAACAGCCGCCTCGGCGCACCGGGGCGCCGCTGGTGGCTCGACGTCCGCGCCACGTACCCGGGCAGGTAGGGCCCTGTGTAGCGGGAGCGGTCGACCAGCGTGTGCCGGGTGTCGCCGTAGGTGGCGATCGCGGCCAGCCGGACGGTGCCGTGCTCGTCGGACACGTCGTGCGGCGCCTCGAGGACGGTCGCGCCCTGCGCGGCGGCGTGCGTGACGCACCGGTCGACGTCGGGGACGGTCAGGGCGATGTCGGCGATGCCGTCACCGTGCCGGCGGTGGTGGTCGGCCAGCGGGCTGTCGGGGGACCACGCGCCGGTCACCACGAACCGGGCCGCGCCGGAGCGCAGGACGTAGGCGCGGGAGTCGCGGTTGCCGGTCTCCGGGCCGGAGTAGGCCACCAGCTCCATGCCGAAGGCGGACTGGAAGAAGTGCGCGGTCTGGGTGGCGTTGCCGCAGATCCAGACCAGGGCGTCCCAGCCGCTGACCGGGAACGGGTCGGTGGCGGGATCGTGCTCGACCAGGCCGACCAGCTGCCGCAGCTGCTCGGCGCTGAGCTCGGCCAGGCGCTCGTCGTCGGTGAGGACCTGCTCGAGGGTCCCCTGGGGCTCGGTGGCGGTCATGTCGCCCTCCCGTGTGGTCCGGTCTCCTCCGCGATGCGTCCAGCACACCTCCGGACGACGGGGATGGGCAAGATGACCGTCACGGGGTGGCCGATCCGACCAGGATGGCGGGCTCGGCCCGATGCGAGCTGGTCAGACTGATCAGCTCTGGGAGGAGGAGCGGTGACGCAGCAGCTCGACGCGCTCGACCTGGCGGTGCTCACCGCGCTGACCGAGCAGCCGCGCGCCGGCGTCCTGGAGCTGTCCCGCCGGCTCGGGGTCGCCCGGGCCACGGTGCAGGCCCGGCTGCGCCGGCTGGAGGAGACCGGCGTCGTCACCGGCTACGGCCCAGACGTCGACCCGGCCGCCGCGGGGTTCGGCGTCCAGGCGTTCGTCACCCTGGAGATCGCCCAGGGCGCCCTGGACGAGGTCGCCGCCGACCTGCGGGCCATCCCCGGCGTGCTGGAGGCGCACGTGACCACCGGCGCCGGGGACGTGCTGGTCCGGCTGGCCGCGCAGTCCCACGGCGCGCTGCAGGAGACGCTGGTCCGGCTGGGCCGCTCACCGTCGGTGGTCCGCTCCACCAGCGTGGTCGCCCTCTCGGAGCTGGTGCCGCGCCGGGTGCTGCCGTTGCTCGCGTCCGGGACGCCCCGGCCGGCCGGGCGGGCGCCGGGCTACCGCGCCGTGCCGGCCGGGGACTGAGCGACGCCGGACGGCGCGGGACGCGCTCCGGCCGACCGCGGCAGGGCGAGGGCGGCGACCAGCCCGAGGCCCAGCACCGCCGTGGTGACGCCGAACGCGACCTGGAAACCGGCGGCGTCGGTGAGCCAGCCCGCGGCCAGCGGCCCGACGATCCCGCCGAGGTCGGCCGACATCTGGAACACCGCGACCACACGGCCGCCACGGGCCGGGCTGATGTCCCCGACGAGCGCGGCCGGCACGCTGGACAGCAGGGAGGCGGCCAGCCCGAACACCGACATCGAGAGCAGGAACGCCCAGGTCGCCGGCGGCAGCACGAGCACGGCCGTGGCGCCGGTGGCCAGCGCCGTCCCCAGCACGAGCGAGGGCCGCCGTCCCCAGGCGTCGGCGAGCCGGCCCGACCGCAGCAGGCCCACGGCCTGGGCCAGGGAGCCGGCCAGCAGGCCGAGCCCGGCCCAGGTCACCGTCCGGCCGAGCTCTTCGGTGACGTACAGGGGGACCAGCGAGTTGCGGACGCCGAAGAGCATCCAGCCCACGCCCAGGTTGACCACCAGCGCGGCGAGGTAGACCCGTGACCGGAACGCCGCCCGCAGCGGCAGCGGGCCGGCGTCCGGTTCGGGGGCGGCGGCCGGCGCGGCGGCGAGCCCGGGCGCCGCCGGGGACCGGAGGAACAGCAGGCTCACCCCACCGGCGACCAGCAGGAACCCGGCGTAGAGCAGGAACGGCAGCCGCGGCGACAGCTCGGCGAGCAGGCCGCCCGCCGCGGGGCCGGCGATGCCACCGAGGATGAACCCGCCCTGGTACGTCGCCGCCGCCCGGCCCCGGTGCGAGGGCGGGGACACCCGCAGCAGCAGGGAGAGGGCGGCCACGGTGAACATGGCGCTGCCGACGCCGCCGGCCGCGCGCAGCCCGAGGAACAGCGGGAAGTTGCCGGCCAGGCCGGCCGCGCCCGTGGTGACCGCGACGGTGACCAGCCCGAGGGTGAGGACGACGCGCTCGCCGAGCCGCTCGACCAGCGAGCCGCCGCCGAAGGCGGAGACGAACCGGAAGAAGGCGAACGCGCTGACCGCCAGGCCGACCGCGGTGGTGCCGACGCCGAAGGACCGGGCGAACAGCGGGATGGCCGGGGCCACGATCCCGAACCCGAGCGCGACCACGAAGGCCACGACCGACAGCACCCCGACCTCGCGGGGTAGCCCCCCGGGCTGGCGGGGTCTCAACGATCGACGCACGGGGACCGATGCTCGCACGTGCCCGGCGGGCCACCCGTCGGGAGGACGGGGCGGCGCGCCCCGCTTGTCCCGTGGTGCGAGCCAGGTCACAGTGGGCGCGTGGGTGACCTGCACGGGGGCGGGCACGAGCCGATGGGCTCGTTCGAGGTGGTGCACGAGGCCGGAGGGCCGGTCCTGCACCTGCGCGGGGACGTCGACGCGCTGCTGGTGCACCGCATGCGGGACGGCGGCCTGGACGAGCGGACCGTGGTCGCCGTCCACGTGGCCGCGCTGGCCTACATCGACTCCTCGGCCCTGGCGATGCTGGTGCGGTGGGCGCAGCACGCCGCCGCCCAGGGGCGCCCGGCCGTCGTCCGGCACGCCGGCCCGCGGTTCCGGCAGGTCCTGGAGCTCACCGGCCTCACGCCGATGTTCGTCCTCGAGGAGCCCGCCGGGGCCTGACCGCGCCCCTCAGCGTGGGGGCGCCACCTCCCGCACGGGGGTCTGGGGCGGCAGTCCGCGCCGGTCCCGGTAGGCGTACAGCTCGACGCGGTCCGGCAGCGCGTGGCCCGAGCGGCAGGTGAGCGTGCCGACCTCGCCGACGTACACCGGCCCGGGCCGGTGGGGGACGGCGTAGCGCCCCGCCTGCTCGACGAGCCGGCTGCCACAGGTCGGGCAGTGGAGGTTGTGCACGGACTGGATCCAGACGGCTGCCACGCCTCGACGATGCAGCCGGGCGGTCGCCGCTGTCCCGCCCCGGTGGCGGGTGCAACGGACCGTCATCGGATCGCAACGCCCGTGCCCACGGTCGGACCGCCCGCGACCGCCGGGGCTGGTCCGACCTCAGCGCCGGATCAGCGTCCGCAGCCGCTCGGCCTGCTCCGCCGTCCAGTTCGGCGGGCGCAGCAGCAGCGCCCACGCGTCCACCGACTCGCGGGTGTAGCGGTGCCCGTGGCCCTCGGGGACGTCGAGGGAGAACGGCATGTCCAGGGTCACCTGCCAGAACGTCACCAGGGGGAGCCACCTCATCTCCTGCAGGACGTCGCGCCCCGGCGGCTCGGCCAGCCAGTCCGGACGGCGGAGCAGCAGCGACGGGCTCCACCACGTCACCGGGTCCGAGGGGTGCTGCAGGACCAGCACGCGGGTCCCGGTCCAGGGGGCGTCGGCCGGGGGAGGGCCGGCGCCCACGTCGTTGGCGAACCGCACCGTGCGGCCGCCGCGGTACACCGGCTCGACCTCACGGCTGCCGGGGTCGCGGTCCTCGCGGAACTCGGTGTGCAGGGCGTTGAAGTTCGGCGGGCCGACGAACAGCGCCCCGGTCACGCGGTTGCGCAGGTCGTGCTCACCGCTGAAGGCCGCCTCGGCGCCGAACGAGCCGAGGCTCTCGCCGAGGACGTACAGCTCCGGCCGCGCGTCCGGCGGCAGCGCGGTCCACTGCTCGTACACGGCGTCGAAGAGGCCCCGCCCGGCGGCCCGCGCCCGGTTCTGGTCCACGAGGTAGGACAGCCCGGACGGGACGTAGGAGTACTGCATCGCGACGACCGCCGAGTCGCCGCCCGCGATGTACTCGAACGCGGACAGCGAGCCGGCGTCCAGCCACCCGCGGCCGGTGGTCGTCGCGACGAGCAGCCGCGCCCGCTCGAAGCCGCCGGCACGCGAGAGGTCGTCGACGGCGAGCTGCGCCCGCGCCTCGACGTCGTCGGCGGTCGTCATGCCGGCGTAGACGCGCACCGGCTCGTCCGCGGCCGTGCCGGTGAACGCCTCGATCTCCGCCGCCGACGGGCCGCCGGCGACGAACGTCCGTCCCTCCCGGCCCAGCGTCTCCCAGCCGATCAGCGATCCCGGGCCGCCCGAGCGCAGCGCGCTGTCCGGTCGCTCGACGCCCTCGGCCGTCTCCTCGTCCTCCAGGGCGAAGGTCCGGTCCGCGGCGGCCAGCAGCCCGTCGACCGCGACCCCGCTGACCAGCAGGACCGCCACCGCCGCCACGCCCAGCCCCCCGAGGGCCCGGGCCGCGGAGGGGCCGACCCAGCGGGACGCGAGCCGGGCGATCCCCCGCGCGGCGGCGCGCACCAGCCGGGCCACCGCGAGCAGCACGGCGAGGACCAGCACCGCGACCACCGGCGCGAGCAGCGCCCGCCCCAGCGGCTCCGCCGGCGCCCCCATCAGCGCGCGCAGGTCGCCCTGCCACCGCCGGCCGAGGACGAAGGACACGACGACCAGCACCGTCCCCGTGGCGAGGAACGCCCGCCACGCCCACCGCCGCGGGGGCCGGGGGCCGCGGCCGGCGAACGCCCGCCAGACGGCGGCGGCGAGGACGCCGAACCCGTAGCCCATCGCGGCGCTGATGCCGCTGACCACGCCCTGGGCGACGCCGTCCCGCGGGAGCAGCGAGGGCGTGAGCGACACGCACGCCAGCAGCACCGCTCCCCAGCAGCCGGGGAGCGACAGGCCCGGCCCGCGCCGGGGGGCCCGGTCCGTCGCCGCCGGCCGCGGCCCGGGGTGCTGCACCGCGGGGTCGACCGTCGCGGTGGGGGGTCCGGTCATCGGGGGCGCCGTCCGGGTGCGTGCGCCTAGTCGGCGAACGCCTCGGGCAGGCGGGTCTCCTGCTCCGTGGACGGGTGGGTGGACAGCAGCTCGGCCTGTTCCCCGGCGAACGCCTCCTGGACCCGGCCGGTGCGCGCGCCGGCCGGGGTGTCGGACCGCCACACGCCGAGGGTGGGCATCGGGGCTCCCTTCCCGGCGCAGGGTGCGCCCACCCGGGCATCGTGCCCTCCCGTCGTGTGCGGCGCCTCGTTCGGCGGGGATGAGGGCTCCGCCCAGGACCGCGGGGTCCCGGGCGGTGCGGCGTCGGCCGGGCCCGGGACGACGCCACCCGGACGCGGGGCCGGGTGCGGCCCGGCGCCTGTTGGTGCCGGTGACGGTCGCCGGCTCCGTCTCCTGGGCCAGGTCTCATCCGCGCCAGACGAGGTGACCGGCCGGCGATGGGCAGAGCCTGCTGGAGCGCTGCGGTGGCACCGCAGCCGCGCCCGTCCCCGCCGGGCCGGCGACGGGCCTGGTCGCGATCGAGGAGCGTGCGGGCCATGACCGGAACTGCAACGTCGGCGGCGGCGTCCGTGTCGCCGGCTGCCGCCTACGGAGTGCATTCCGAGGTCGGCGTGCTGCGCAAGGTGCTGGTGTGCGCACCCGGGTTGGCCCACCAGCGGCTGACCCCGACCAACTGCGACGACCTGCTCTTCGACGACGTGCTGTGGGTGCAGAACGCCCGCCGCGACCACTTCGACTTCATGGCGAAGATGCGCGAGCGCGGCGTCGAGGTCCTCGAGTTGCACAACGTCCTGGCCGAGACCCTGGAGGTGCCCGGGGCGACGGCGTGGCTGCTGGACCGCAAGATCGTGGCCAACGAGGTCGGCCTGGGCCTGGTCGAGGACACCCGCGCGTTCCTCGAGAGCCTGCCGCCGCGCGCGCTGGCCGAGTTCCTGATCGGCGGACTCTCCACGGCGGACCTGCCCGCCGACTTCCGGCCCGACTACCTGGCCCTGGCCCGGGAGTCCACGGGGGTGCGGGAGTACCTGATGCCGCCGCTGCCCAACACCCTCTACACCCGGGACACCACCTGCTGGCTCTACGGCGGGGTGACCCTCAACCCGCTGTACTGGCCCGCGCGGCACGACGAGACGCTGCTGTACAAGGCCGTCTACACGTTCCACCCGGACTTCTCCGGCGCCCGGATCTGGTGGGGAGACCCCGAGCGGGACTGGGGCCTGGCCACCCTCGAGGGCGGTGACGTCATGCCGATCGGCAACGGCGCGGTCGCCGTCGGCATGAGCGAGCGGACCTCGCGGCAGGCGATCACCCAGTTCGCCGCCGCCCTCTTCGCCGAGCAGGCGGCCGACCGGGTGGTCGTCGCCGGCATGCCCAAGCTGCGCGCGGCGATGCACCTGGACACCGTGTTCACCCTGGCCGACCGGGACCTGGCCACCGCCTTCGCCGACATCGTCGACGGCATCCACACCTTCTCCCTGCGGCCCGGGGACAAGGAGCCGGTCGAGGTGACCGAGGAGAAGGCCTCCTTCCCCGCGGTCGTCGCCGACGCCCTCGGCCTGCCCGAGCTGCGGGTGCTGCCCACCGGCGGGGACGCCTACGAGAGCGAGCGGCAGCAGTGGGACAGCGGCAACAACGTCGTCGCCGCCGCGCCCGGGGTGGTGTTCGCCTACGACCGCAACACCACCACCAACGCCCTGCTGCGCAAGGCCGGCGTCGAGGTCATCACCATCGTCGGCGCCGAGCTCGGCCGCGGCCGCGGCGGTGGCCACTGCATGACCTGCCCGATCATCCGCGACCCCGTCGACTTCTGAGGCACCGGCGATGGACCTCCTCGAGCAACCGCTGCTGCTCTTCCTCGCGCTGTTCGCCCTCTACAGCCCGATCGCCGCGCTGCCGTCCTACTTCCCCGTCGTCGGCCGGCTCGGGCCGGCCGACCAGCGGCGGCTGGCGGTGGGCCTGTTCCTCAACGTCGCGGTCTTCTCCCTGGTCGCCATCTGGGTCGGTGAACCCCTCCTCGAGATCCTCGGGCTGAGCACCGCGGCCCTGACGACCGTCGGTGGCATCGCCCTGCTCTACGAGGGGGTGGCGCTGATGCGCGGCACCGCCGAGCACCCGGCGCCGGCCGAGGTCGAGGCCGAGATCGCGGTGGGCGTCGCGGGCGCCGGCCCGGACACGCCGGGGGCCACCGGTGCACCGGGGGCCACCGTCGACCACGGCCCCCCGAGCGGTGCCTGGCGGGAGTACATGTTCGTGCCGGTCACCTTCCCGCTGACCGTGGGCGGCACCACGTTCGCCTTCTTCGTCGCCTTCCGCGCACAGGCCGACTCCACCGGAGACGTCCTCGGCCTGTCCGTGGCCGGGCTGGCCTACGCCGCGGTCACCGCGATCACGCTGTACGCCGCCGCGCACGTGCACCGGCGGGCGTCGGCCTCGACGGCGTCGTTCCTGGACCGGTTGTCGGGCATCCTGCTGACCGCCATCGCCGTCACCATCCTGGCCAGCGGCGCCACCCGGCTGGTCGTCGACGTCCTCGCGGGCCTCGGCGGGTGACCGTGCGGCCGCCGGGCCGCCTCCGGCACGGGGGACTCACGGCGGCACCTCGTGCAGGGACACGACGTGCAGGCCGAGGTCCTGGATGACGGCCAGGACGCCGTAGAGGTGGGCCTCGTCGACGACCTCGCCGTAGATGATCGTCTCCGGTGGGGCGTCGACCAGGACCATGTCCGGGAACGCGCCGCGGGTCCGGTCGGACAGGCGGCCCGCCACCCGGAACTCGTAGTGCGACGACACGGTGGCGTCTCCCTCCGGTCTCCCCGCCACCAGCGTCCCGGGTCGGGGACCGCAGCGCCTCGTCCGGCCGGGGTGGGGTCCCTCCCCGTGTGCCGGCCCGGGCGGAGACCCGCGGGTGGGCGGACCGCGCGGCCCGTACCGAGAGCTCATCCCCCGCAGACGAGGCACGCGGCGGGCCGGCGGGCGAGCGTGCGGTTCCTCAGCGTCGACGCGGGTTCCGCGACGCCCCAGGAGAGGAGGACCGCGGCGATGGACGAGCCGCAGACCGCCTCGGGTGGGGCCGCCGGGACGACGTCGACCGAGCCCGCCGCCCCGTCGGCACGGTCCATGTCCGTGCTGGCCCTGGCCGCCATGGTGGTCGGGTCGGGGGTCATCTCGATCTGAGCACCAGGAAGAGGCACTCATGACCCCAGTCAGCCCGATCGCGGGGCCGGTCGAGTGGATTTCCCTCGCCTTCCCCGGCCCGACGCTGGACGCCGCGATCGCCCCGGCGCTCGCCGGACTGGTCGACTCCGGCACCGTCCGGGTGCTCGACGCCGCCGTCCTCCACAAGGACGCCGATGGGACGGTCACCGGCGGGGAGCTGGAGGACGAGGACGGGGCCGCGTTCGGCGCCGTCGACGGCGACGTCCTCGAGCTGCTCAGCGACGAGGACCTGGTGCGCATCGCGGCCACGCTGGAGCCGGCCACCACCACGCTGGTGCTGCTCTGGGAGAACCGCTGGGCCGCCGCCTTCGGCGACGCCGTCCGGCAGGTGCACGGCACCGTGGTCGGCCACGACCGCGTGCCCCGGGAGGACGTCGACCGCGCGCTGGCGGCCGCGGCGACGCGGCCGGCGGAGGCGCCGGGGACCGAGGAGGCACGGCCATGAGGGGTCGGCTGGGACGCGGCCGCGGCGGACCGGGGTTGCTCGGGACCATGGCGCGCACGGCGGTGGTGGCCGGCACCGCGTCCTCGGTGGCCGGCCGGGTGACCGCGAGGCAGCAGGCCGCGGCGCAGCAGGCCGGGGCGCAGCGGCCCCCGGTGCAGCAGCAGCCCAAGGCCGCGGACACCGGCGCGGCCTCCGGCGTCGACCACCTGCACAGCCAGCTGACCAAGCTCGGCGAGCTCCGCCAGTCCGGGCTGCTCACCGACGAGGAGTTCGCGGCGCAGAAGGCCCGGCTCCTGCGGTCCTAGGCGGGCCGGCGGGCGGTCCCGGGCGACCCGGCGAGGAGGGGGCGTGCCTCCGCGGCGGGCGGACCGTCGTCAGCCTCCGCGCCGGAGGAGGTGCCGCGGAACCGGTCCGGCGTCGCCGTGAGACCACCGGACGGGGAGTCCCCGTGGGTCACCGTTGGGCCCTGTCGCGGCCTCGTCGGCGGTCGTACCGTGCGGGTGTCATGGCGGTTCCCGGTCCAGCAGCGGGCTCGGCTCCCCGGGGCACCCGGCGCCCGGGCGTGCCCCGGGTGAAGACCGCCGTGCCCCGGCTGCCCCAGCGCCACGTCCACCGACCGCGGTTGATCGCGGCGCTGGAGGCCGCCACCCCGGGGCAGGTCACCCTGGTGAGCGCACCCGCCGGGTACGGCAAGACGCTGCTGCTGGCCGAGTGGGCCGCCCGGCGTCCCGAGCTGACCGCCTGGGTGTCCCTGGACGCCGACGACGACGACCACCGCTTCTGGTCGGGTGTGCTGGCCGCCCTCGCCACCTGCGCGGTCGTCCCCGCCGACAGCACCCTGCGCCGGCTCGCCGTCCCGGCCGGACCGAGTGCGGACCCGACGTTCCTGGCCGCGGTCGTCGACGCGCTGGACCTCCTGCCCGGCCCGGTCCGCCTCGTGCTGGACGACGTCCACGAGGTCACGACCCCCGGACCGGTGCACGGGCTGGCCTGCCTCGTCCGGGACCGGCCGCCGGGCCTGCACCTGGTCCTGGCCTCGCGCAGCGACCCCCCGCTCCCGCTCGCGCGGATGCGCATGGTCGGCGAGCTCTGCGAGGTCCGGGCGGAGGCACTCCGGTTCTCGGTGCCGGAGGCGAGCGCGCTCCTGGCCGCGGCGGACGTCGTCGCCCGCCCGGACGACGTGCGGCTCGTCGTCGAGCAGACGGCGGGGTGGGCCGCGGGACTGCGGCTGGCGGCCGTGTCCCTGCGGGAGGCCGAGGACCCCGACCGGTTCCTCTCCGACCTCGTCGGCAACAGCCGCGCCCTGTCCGACTACCTGGTGGGGGAGATCCTGGCGCGGCTGCCGGCCGCGGTGCTCGACCTCCTGCACGCGGTCAGCGTGTGCGACCCCGTGTCGGCGCCGCTGGCGACGGCGGTGTCGGGCCGACTGGACGCCGGGGAGGTGCTCGACGCCCTCGAGCACGACACCTCCCTGGTCCTCAGCTCGGGACCGGGGCGGATCTGGTACCGGCTGCACCCGCTGCTGCGGTCGCACCTGCTCGCCGACCTCACGCGGCGACGTCCCGACCTGGTCTCGGACCTGCACGCCCGCGCCGCCGACTGGTACGCCGACGGGGGCCGCCCGGTGCCGGCCCTGGCGCACGCGCGCCGGGCCGGGACACCCGACCGCGTGGCCCTGCTCCTGCGACGCAGCGCCGTGCCGCTCGTCGCGGAGGGCGAGCACGGGACGGTCCGCGACACGCTGGACTGGCTCGGGGACCGGGTCGTCGCCCAGGACGCCTGGCTCGCCCTGGTCGCGGCGCTCGTCGACATCGAGTCCGGCGCGCTCGGCCCGGCGGACGCCCACCTGCAGCGCGCCGATGCGGTGTGGCCGGCCCGACCCGCGCCCGAACTGGTCGAGCTGCGCACCCTCGTACGGGCCCGGCGGGTCAGCCTGACCGGCGATCCCGCCGAGATGGTCGAGGCGACCGAGGTCCTCGGCGGGGGGGCCGAGGAGGGCCGCGGACCGGTCGTGATGGGAGAGCTGGAGCGGGCGCTGGCCCTCCTGGCCGTCGACCGGCGAGGCGAGGCACGGGTCGTCGGGGCGGCCGCGGTCCAGCGGGCCCGTCAGCTGGGGCAGCCCTACCTCGCCGCTCGGGGACTGACGGTGCTGGGCGCGGTGGAGGCGGCGGACGGTGACTACCGGCGGATGGCCGAGCTCGCCGAGGAGCCGACGACGTCGCGGGGGGCGCGGACTGGACGGCCACGGCCGGCGCCGCGCTGTCGTCCATCCTGCGCGCCTACGGGGCGCTGCTGAGGGCGCAGCCCGCCGCCTGTCTGGAACTGCTGGGCCCCGCGCACGCGTTCGGCGACCACGCGCCGGAGCGGGGGCCCGACGCGGTCCTCCCGACGGTCCGGGGCCTGCGCGGCGCCGCGCTGGTGGATCTCGGACGCGTCGCGGAGGGGCTGGCCGAGCTGCGTTCCGCGCACGCGGCGGAGGCCGGCCACCCCCGGATGGCGACCACGGGCGCGCTCCTCGCCGTGCTCGGGCACCGGGCGGCGACCGTGTGGGGCCGGCACGAGCTCGCCCGCACGGTCCTGGGCTGGGCCGAGCGGACCCTCGGTGACTGCGGGGACGTGGCCCTGATGCGGGCGCACCGGCTGAGCGCGATGGGCCGGCTCGGGCCCGCCGCGGACGCCGTCCGGCCCGTCCTGGACGGGTCGCTGCCCGTCCAGCTGCGCTGGGCGCTGGTCGACGCCGGCGTGCTGGACTGCCGCCTCGCCGTGCTGGCCGGCCGCCGCGAGCACGCCCGTGCCGCGCTCGACCGTGCGCTCGTGCTGAGCGAGTCGATGGGCGTGCTGCGGCCGCTGGCCCTCGGCCCGCGCGAGGTCGTCGAACTGCTGACCCGCCTGCTGGGGAGTTTCGGCGCCCGGGAGCGGTTCGCGCGGCAGGCGCTCGGCGCCCGGTACGGGCTGGGCGTCGACGACCGTCCGATCGGGCTGACCGACCGGGAGCGGGCGGTGCTGCGCCTGCTGCCCTCGCAGCGCTCGTTCGGTGAGATCGCCACCGACCTGACCGTCTCGCACAGCACGGTGAAGACCCACGTCCGGGCGATCTACAGCAAGCTCGGCGTCAACTCGCGGCGGGAGGCGGTCGACCGGGCCCGCAGCAACGGGCTGATCTTCCCCGGGACGCCGTGAGGGGAGCTCATCCGGGGTGTCCCCGGCGGGGCGGCGGCCCCGCCCCTACCCTCGGCGTCCGTGCCGCTGTTCTCCTTCGAAGGCCGGTCCCCGCAGGTGCACCCCGAGGCGTGGGTGGCGCCGACCGCGACGCTGGTCGGGGACGTCGTCGTCGAGGCCGGGGCGTCGATCTGGTACGGCGTCGTGCTGCGCGCCGACTTCGGCCGCATCGTCGTCCGGGCGGGCGCCAACGTGCAGGACAACTCGGTGCTGCACGGCGGCGCCGACCCGGAGACCGAGGTCGGCCCCGGTGCCACGGTCGGGCACATGTGCGTGGTGCACGGCGCGGTCATCGGCGCGGAGGCGCTGATCGGCAACGGCGCCACGGTGCAGGACGGTGCCCGCATCGGCGCCCGCGCCCTGGTGGGGGCGCACAGCCTGGTCCCGCCCGGGATGGAGGTGCCCGAGGAGGTGATGGTGCTCGGCGCTCCGGCCCGCGTGCGCGGCCCGCTCTCCGACGGCGCCCGCGGCTGGGTGAGCGGCAACCCCGAGATCTACCGGGCGCTGGCCCGCCGGCACGCCGTGGGTATCACCGAGGTGGTCCGGCTCCTCTGATGGCGGGGAGGGTGGACCGTCCGCCTGCGCGTCGCGCCGTCGTCATGTCGTCATGACGTATGGTCCACGACGACCCGGCCCATGACACGAGGAGCCAGCCGGTGCGCATCGGGATCCTGACCGGCGGGGGCGACTGCCCCGGCCTCAACGCCGTCATCCGCTCCGTCGTCCGCAGCGCGGCCACCCACTACGGCAGCGAGGTGGTCGGCTTCCGCGACGGCTGGCGGGGCCTGCTCGAGGACCGGACGACGCCGCTGGACGTCGCCGCCGTCGACGGCCTGCTCACCCGCGGCGGGACGACCCTCGGCTCGGCCCGGGTGGCACCGGAGAAGTTGCACGCGGGGCTGGCGCAGATGAAGGCGGTGCTCGCCGCCCACGGCGTGGACGTGCTCATCCCGATCGGTGGCGAGGGCACGCTGACCGCCGCACACCTGCTCTCGCAGGCCGGCGTCCCGGTGGTCGGGGTCCCCAAGACCATCGACAACGACATCGACGGTACCGACCTCACGTTCGGTTTCGACACCGCGGTCAGCATCGCCACCGACCTCATCGACCGGCTGCACACCACAGCCGAGTCCCACCAGCGGGTGCTGTTGGTCGAGGTGATGGGCCGGCACGCCGGCTGGATCGCGCTCCACGCCGGCCTGGCGTCGGGAGCGCACGTCACCCTCGTCCCCGAGGAGCCCTTCGACGTCGCCGAGGTCGCCAAGATCGTCGAGGACCGGTTCGGGCGCGGCGACACCCACGTGATCGGCGTGGTCGCCGAAGGGGCCCGGCCGCTCCCGGGCACGATGCTGGTCCGCGACGGCGGCGTCGACGAGTACGGCCACCGGCGCTTCACCGGCGTGGCCCAGCAGCTGGGTGACGAGCTGGAGCGGCGCACCGGCAAGGAGGTGCGCACCACCGTGCTCGGTCACGTGCAGCGTGGCGGCACCCCGACGTCGTTCGACCGGGTGCTCGCCACCCGCTTCGGGCTGCACGCGACCATCGCCGCGCACGAGGGCCGGCACGGGCAGATGGTCGCGCTGCGCGGCACCGAGATCGAGCTGGTGCCGCTGGCGCAGGCGGTCGCGAAGCTGAAGACCGTGACGCCGTCCCGGCTGGCCGAGACCGGCGCCTTCACCGGCTGACCGCGGCCGGGCGGGGTGTCGCCCGGCCTCAGGGGTGGTCGGCGGTGGACGGGCATCCACCCCTCGCCGGGCAGTCGCGTGGCAGCGGCGGGAAGCGGTGGCCCTTGACGTCGGTGGACTCGAAGACGTGCCCGTCCTCGCTGCTGCAGCGGTAGACGCCGCTGCGCGGGACGACCTGGCCGGGGGTGGAATATCTGCTCACTGTCGGTCACGGCCTCGCTCCACCTCATTCCCGTAGGTCAGCCGCTCCCGGGCACCAACGCGGTCTGGTGCAGCCGGCGGTGGACGAGCATCCGCAGGAGGGGCGTCGCCTGCGGCCTGAGCTGCTCTTTTCCTCCGCCATCTTTTGCTCCGGACGCAGCGTTCGAACGTATGATCGAACGCGTGGACGGCATCGAGCTCGGGGAGTCCCTGGGCGCCTCGACGCGCCCGGCCGGAGCCGGTGCCCCAGCTCCGTCGGTGGGCTGGGCGACCGGTCCGCTGGGTGCGGTGCAGGCCGCCGATCGGGAGATCACCCGTCAGACCGCGCTGCGGGCGCGGGCCATCGCGGAGTTCGCCAGCACCCGCCCCGCGTCGAGCGACCGGCAGCAGGGTGAGTGCGGCGCGATGTCGGCCGAGAGGTGGGCCGCGCGGCCGGAGGTGCTGCGCCTGGTGAGTGAGTGGGCCACCCAGGAGCTGGCGATCGCGCTCGACCTCAGCGCGCAGAAGGCCGAGGCCGAACTGGAGCGCTCGCTCCTCCTCGTGCACCGACTGCCGCGCGTGCTCGCCGCACTGGAGGCGGGGGTGCTCCACACGGGGCACCTCTGGTGCCTCCTCGAACACGTCGCGCCGATCGCGGATGAGGCAGTGCGGAACCGCATCCAAGAGGAGGTGGTCGACTGGGTCGGCGCGCGCCACCGGGTCACCACCCCGGCGCAGCTGGGAAACCGGGTGCGCCGGGTGGTCGCGCAGCACAACGCCCGCGACGCCGCCCGCAACCTCGCGCGGGCACTGCGGCAGCGTGACATCAGCCTGCGCCCGGAGCGCGCCGAGGGCATGGCCGCACTCACCGTGGTGTGCACGATGCCCGAGGCGCAGGCCCTGTACCGGGCGCTGGCCGCCTGCGCCGACGCCGTCGACACCGGTCCCGGCGAGGAGCGGACGCGCGGGCAGCAGATGGTCGACTGCCTGCTCGACCTGGTGCTGCGTCCCGGCGATACCGACCTGCCGCCGGTGCAGGTGCTGCTGACCGTGGTGGCCTCGGTGGGCACGCTGCTCGGCGACGACGCCCCCGGTGAGGTCGACGGGCACGTGGTGCCGGCGGAGATGGTCCGCCAGTTGCTGCGGGGCCTCGCCGTCCAGCAGCCCGCGGCCGCCGGCGCGGCGACCGCCCCGGCTGAGGAGAGCGTCGCGACCGCGACGAACCCGGCGCGGAACACGGTCGGCGAGAGCGCGGAGGCGGCGGCCGCCCCGGACGATCGACCGTTGCACCGGCCTGACCGGCCTGACCGGCCTGACCGGCCTGACCGGCCTGACCGGCCTGACCGGGCTGACCGGGCTGACCGGGAGGAACTGGAGCTCTGGCACGCCGAGCAGGGCGAGCTGGTGCGCTGGTGGGCCGAGATGGAACGCCGGGTGCTCGCCGGGGAGCTCGCCGACGAGCCCGAGCGCGCCCCGGACACCTGGCCTCTTGCCCCGTCCGAACCCGATGGCCGGCCCGCCGCCGACCCGGCAGACCGCGATGCGCAGCTGGACCTCGAGCTCGAATCGCTGGTCGATCCCGACCCCCCGGACAACCGCGCCCAGCCACCGCCGGCCTCGCCGGGCGGTGGCTGGTGGGCCACCGCCGACCGTGCG
>NZ_OBDO01000016.1 GCF_900215145.1 Geodermatophilus sabuli
AAGCGCCTCCTGCAGCAAGCCCACGACAACCTCCCGTCCACTGCGGAAACGTCGTCAGGACGTTCCCGCGGAAACGGGGTCAACGGCTATCAGCTAGGGGTTCGGCCGCCCCGGCGCCGACCACTCCGCGAGGAAGGCGTCGGGGTCCAGCCGCTCCAGCTGCCCCTGGACGAAGCGCAGCATGTCCCCGGGCACGGTCGGGTCGCCCGCCTCGACGCGCAGCACCTCGCCGCCGTCGTCCCGCCGGCGGACGACGACGTCGCTCACCGACGGCGACGGCAGCAGCCCCCACGCCAGCTCCGACACGAACGCGGCGAACAGCCGCGCGCTGCGCACCAGCCGGCCCCCGGTGCGGGGTTCCAGGCCTGCCACATACACCTGCGCGGCCCGCGGCGGCTCGGTCACGTCCGCCACGGCCCCTTGCAGGGGCCCGCCGCGAGCCTGCGAGTGGTGGGGGGCACGGGGTCCTCTCTCAGACGAGCCCGTGGGCGTGCACCGCCTCGGCCACCTGCAGGAAGCCGGCGACGTTGGCACCCAGGACGAGGTCCCCGGGGGACCCGTACTCCTCAGCGGTGGCGTGGCAGCGGGTGTGGATGTCGCGCATGATCTCCTCCAGCCGGGCCTCGGTGTGCTCGAAGGTCCAGCGGTCGCGGGAGGCGTTCTGCTGCATCTCCAGCGCCGAGGTGGCCACCCCGCCGGCGTTGGCGGCCTTGCCGGGCGCGAAGGCGACGCCGGAGTCGCGGAAGACCCGCACCGCCTCGGGGGTCGCGGGCATGTTGGCGCCCTCGACGACGTACCGGCAGCCGTTGCGGGCCAGGACGGCGGCGGCGTCGCCGTCCAGCTCGTTCTGCGTCGCGCTGGGGACGGCGACCTCGCAGGGGACGTCCCAGATGCTGCCGGCGTCCACGAAGGAGGCGCCCGCCACCCGTTCGGCGTAGTCGGCGATCCGCCCGCGCTCGACCTCCTTGACCTGCTTGAGGACGTCGAGGTCGATGCCCTTGTCGTCGACGACGTAGCCGGTGGAGTCCGAGCAGGCGACGACGGTCCCGCCGAGCTGGTGCACCTTCTCGATGCCGTAGACGGCGACGTTGCCCGAACCGCTGATGGTGACGCGCTTGCCGTCGAAGGACTCCCCGGCCGTCTCCATCATCGCCTGGGCGAAGAAGGCCGCGCCGTAGCCGGTGGCCTCGGTGCGGACCAGCGCACCGCCCCAGCCCAGGCCCTTGCCGGTGATGACCCCGGACTCGTAGCGGTTGGTGATCCGCTTGTACTGGCCGAACAGGTAGCCGATCTCCCGGGCACCGACGCCGATGTCCCCGGCGGGGACGTCGGTGTACTCGCCCAGGTGCCGGTAGAGCTCGGTCATGAACGACTGGCAGAACCGCATGACCTCGGCGTCCGACCGGCCCTTGGGGTCGAAGTCGGAACCGCCCTTCCCGCCGCCGATCGGCATGCCGGTGAGCGCGTTCTTGAAGACCTGCTCGAAGCCGAGGAACTTCACGATGCCCAGGTCCACCGAGGGGTGGAAGCGCAGGCCGCCCTTGTACGGGCCGAGCGCGGAGTTGAACTCCACGCGGAAGCCACGGTTGATGTGCACCTCGCCGCGGTCGTCCTGCCACGGCACGCGGAAGATGATCTGCCGCTCGGGCTCGCAGATCCGCTGCACGGTCTTCATCTCGGCGTACTCGCTGTGCCGGTCCAGGACGACCGCGAGGGACTCCAGCACCTCGCGGACCGCCTGGTGGAACTCGGTCTCGCCGCGGTTGCGCCGCAGCACCTCGTCGTAGATGCCCTGCACCGTGGCAGGAACCTCACCGCTCACCCTGGTCCTCCTCCGGTCGGGTCCGACCGGGGAACGCTACGGAACCGGTCCGGGCGGGCTGGACGCCGGGGGCATCCGGGAGCGACGATCCCGCCCGTGACGCTGCCGACCGACCTGCCGGTGCGGGCCTTCCGCGACCGGGCCGAGCTGGAGGCGTGGCTGGAGGCCGAGCACGCCACGGCACCTGGGCTCTACGTACAGCTCGCGAAGAAGGGCGCCGGGGTGCCGTCGGTGACCCGGGACGAGCTCGTGGAGCTGCTGCTGTGCTTCGGCTGGATCGACGGCAAGGCGCAGCGGCTCGACGACCGGTTCCACCTGCAGCGGATCACCCCGCGCCGGCCGCGGAGCATCTGGTCGCAGAAGAACGTCGCGGCGGTCGAGGCCCTGATCGCCGCCGGGCGGATGCGCCCGGCCGGGCTGGCCGCGGTCCAGGCGGCGCAGGCCGACGGGCGCTGGGAGCGGGCCTACGCCGGCCCGGCGACGGCCACCGTGCCCGACGACCTCGCCGCCGCCCTGGCGGCCGAGCCGGCGGCGCAGCGGCAGTTCGAGTCGCTGGACGGCCGCAACCGCTACGCCGTCCTCCACCGGGTCACCACGGCGGCGACGCCGGCCACCCGGGCGCGGCGGGTCGCGGCGCTGGTGCAACTGCTCGCCGAGGGCCGCCGCCTCCACTGATCGGTGCCGTGCGCCCTGGCAAGGCGGCCACGCGCCCCTCCCGGCTTCCGCTCCTGGGACCGGAACGGACCGGGCCGATGCCGGGTCGGCCGACATCGGCCGCGCCCCGGGACGGCTCTGCGGTCAGCCGGAGCGAGGGTCGCGCGGTACCTCGTCGAGTCGGCTGAGCGGGAGCAGCGGGACAGCCGTCCCCGCCCGCAGGCGACCGACGAGCCACGCCAGGTCCCCGTCGTCGGCCCTCGACGGGCCCTCGGCGTCGGCGTAGTAGTCGAGCACGAAGTCCTCGAGCACCGACGCCGTGACGCTGCTCCCGGCGCCCACGTCTGTGACCACGGACGGCTCGGCGTGGAAGACCAGGAGCAGGAAGTGGCGCGCACGGCCAGCACCGCGTCGCACCTCGGGCTGGACGAACGGCAGGGCGAGCGCACGAGCCCCCATCTCGTCGTACAGCTGCACCCGGCTCCACGCCCAGGGGTCGGTGCTCGCGTGGTACCGCGGGTCGTGCACCTCGGCCAGGATCAGCTTCGCCTCGAGCCCTGCCCATCGCAGTCGCGCCTGATCCACGAGGTGCCTGCCGAGGCCCCCCTGCCGCAGATCCGGTCGAACGGCGAGATAGGCGACGAGGAGCACCTGCGAGCGAGCGAACAACGTGGCCACGACGCCGCCGATCGCCCGACCGGTCTGTGTGTCCACCGCGACGAGAGCGTGGAGCTGGACACCATCGAGCCGCGCGAGCCCGTGGGACAGATCGGACTCGGGACTGAGCTCTTCGGGAGAGAAGGACGGGACGAGAACGCTGCTGTAGAAGTCGCCGAGGACGTCCGGGTCCGGGTGAGCGCGCAGGTCATGCAGGACGGTCGGACGCATGTTCCGCCTTTCCCGGGTGGGACCGCTGCCATGACGCGCGGCTGAGGACCACGATGAGGACGATCCCCAGTCCGATGACCGCGAGCTCCGCCCACGGAGCCCACCCCCACCTCGTCCGGACTCCGAAGGAGTTGTCCAGCCAGCCGAACAGCTCTGCTAGGGCGGTCACACCCACGAAGGCCAGCAGGACGTTGAGTCGGCCCTGTTGCACCCTCCGGGCCTCCTCCTCCCTCTGGCGGTCCAGCGCGTCCTGGCGTTCTCGCTCCTCCCTACTATGCTGCTCCTCTCGTCGCCGACTCGACACGACGGCGTCGACCACCCGCGTCAGCCGGTCGTGCTGATGGCTGAGGACCGCGAGCTGACGGTGGAGGTCCGACTCCATCCCCCGCACCACGGCTCGGTCCATGACCGCGTCGAGGAACTGCCGATGGCTGCTCGACTGGCACAGCCGAGGCGACTTCAGCAGCGCCACCAAGCGTTCGGACTCCGCCTCGAGGTGGTGCACCTCGAACTGGCGCTCATAGAGCGGAGTCAGGTCCGGGCCCGGCAACTGGTGGAGGCGCTGTCTCAGGTCGGGGACCTCCTTGTCGAGTCGCTCCGAGAGGTCGACGAGCCGGGACTCCAGGCCCGCGAAGAGCGGGGGGAGTGCGGCGACGAACTCGGCCATCTCCTCGTATCCGAGGTGCACCCAGCTGGGGGCGTTGGGCATGTAGAGCACGGTCGTGTTGGAGGTACGTATGCCGAGGTCCTCGCAGAACCCGATGCCCGCGAAGAGGTTCTCGGGTTCCTTGAAGTCGTACATCACCCATTCCTCGAGTGCGACGGCGGCGGGACGCAACGGCGAGCTCAGCAGCGAGTACCCCGTGGCGTCCGGGAGGTCGCTGCCGGTGGCCCGGACCCGCCCCCCGTCGGGTGCGACCAGGACGATGCTCCTGGCAGACAACAGGACCGTGAAGAACCGTTCGACGTCGACGACGAGCTGCGCACCGTACTGAGCTGTCGGACCCTCGTCTGAGCCCCGTCCGTCCGCCAGAGCGGTGAGAGCGACGGCGCACTCGCGGATGACCCGGTCGGCATAGTCGCCGCACTTCGTCCAACGGAGGCCCGCACTGTCGATGTGCTCCTCTCCCATGAGCATCGACGCGCGGCGGAGCGTCTGGTTGACCACGTGGATGTCGGCGTCCAGCAGGCGCGTCTCCATGCGGAGGTAGTGGTTGCCGAGCCTGCTGATCCTCATCTCCACGTCGTACTGCACGACCTGGCCGGCGAGTGTGGTGACTCGAAGAGGCGCGAGGACCAGGCGGACGCCACCATGCGACCGGCCGCGCTCGTCGTTGCTCCGCCAGACATCGGTCAGCTTGAGGTCGTCCACCTGCTCGACCTGGACGCCGCCGAACGATCGTCCACCCAGCGATCCGGCCAGTTCCACAGCCAGGCCCGGGCTCATCCGCGGGAGGCTGAACGGATAGCAGTAGGTCACGGTCGCGTCCTCGACGTGGATGCGGCGCCGGCCGAGTTGTCGGTGCAGGGCCTCGAGCGCGAGGCGGTGCGATCTCGCCTCCGTGCCGTACACGTCGTTCCGCAGGACTCCCTGCTCGGCGTACCGGATGGCCTCCTCGGCCTGCGACAAGCGTTCGTCGATGTCATCCGCGCCGCCGATCCACGCCTCGACGACGGCGGCAGCCCTCTGCACACAGTCGAAGTAGGCGGCCAGCACCCTGGCGTCCTGGGTGAGGAGGTCGGCGACCGGCCTGAGCTCGGGGTCACCCGGCTCGCGCCGGCCCAGGACGTCGAGGACCGGCCGCACCCGATCGAGGACGGCTGCGCCCTCCTGCTGGGCGGTGACCGGGCACGAGCAGTTGAACGCGTTCTCCGTCGCCATGCTCGGTTCCTGCGCCTCGGCGAGGGCGACCGCCGCGCGCAGCAACGCGTCCCCGGCCTCGGACCCGGAGACGACCGGGGCCTCCTCCGCAAGCGCGTCGAGGACGACGGTGATGCGCGCGTATCCGGTACTCAGCTCCCAGGTCTCGAGGCAGAGGCTGTAGGTGTAGAGCGTGAGGAGCAGTGCGCCGTGCGGTTGCTCCGCGACGACGGTGAAGAGGTGGCCCATGCGTCGGCGCGCCTCGTCCTCGTTGACGGCCCCGGATGCGGATATCCGGAGCATCTCCTCCAGGAGGTCGAGATCGGCCGGGGACAGGTACAGGAGCAGCGCCCCCCGCAGGGTGTCGTTCTTGCGCACCCGCCACTCGTCAGCGACCTGCTCCCAATCGACCGTCAGGGCGGCTGCCACGGCTCTCATCCCCCGGGTACGAGCAGCTGCTGGAGTCCCGTCGACAGTACGGCGCTGCGGCGCCGTGCGCTCCCGCGCACGGGCCCGTCAGAGGATGCGGCGGGCTCCGGCGTAGCCGCGCTGGTCGACGCTGGTGACGGCCACCGGCTGGCCGAAGGTGCGGGCGTGCACCATCTTGCCGTCGCCGATGTAGATGCCGACGTGGCTGACCGGGGAGTAGAAGTACACGATGTCGCCGGGCTGTAGCTGGGCCCGCGGGACCTCCTGGCCCATGCGGGACTGCGCGCGGCTGGAGTGCGGCAGCGAGACCCCGGCCGTCTGGTAGGCGAAGCTGGTCAGGCCCGAGCAGTCGAACCCGGCCGGACCCGACGAGCCCCACACGTAGGGCTTGCCCACCTGGGCCAGCGCCGCCTGGAGGATCGACGCGACGGCCTCGCTGGGGGCGGCGGCGATCACCGCCGAGGTGGACGGCGCCGCGAGCGCGGGCCCGGCCAGGCGCGCCGTGACGGCGGCCTGCTCCGCGGCCGAGAGGCGCTCGAAGTCGGCCTCGTAGGCGTCCACGCGCGCCTGCACGTCGGCCTGCTGGCGCTCCAGCTCGGTGAGGGCGGCGGTCGCCTGTGCCGAGGCGGCGTCGGCCTGCGCCTGCGCCTCCTCGGCGGCGGAGTGGGCGGCCGCGACCTCGGTGAGCAGCCCCGCGGTGTGGCTGGCGATCAGGTCCAGCGTCGTCATCTGCTGGACGACGTCGGCCGCCGAGTCACTGGTCAGGAAGGCGGCGACGCGGGATTGGGAGTGGCTGGTCCAGCCGCTCTGCGCGAAGGCCCGCAGGCGCGGCTCGTACTGGGCGACCGCGGCGTGCGCCTGGGCGGCGGTCTGCGCGGCCGCGGCGGCCACCTGCTGCTGCTCGGCGACGAGGAGGCGCGCCTGGTGCACCTGCTCGTCGAGGTCGGTGAGCTGCTGGGCGGTCTCGGTCACCAGGCGCTGGGCGTCCGCGGCCGACGTGGGCGCGGCGCCGGCGGTGGCCGGGGCCAGGACGACGGCCGCGGCGGCGCCCAGGGCGAGGGTGGCTCCGGACCAGCGTGCCCTCGTCGTCCGGTTGCGCCGCATCGCCGGCCCCCTCTCGCCGCGCGCCCCGCCCCCGGAAAGTGGGCGGTGTTCCACGCGCGTCTGTACGCACGGTAGGGAGACGGTGCCGGCTGGTGAGGGGTGGCGCGCGGGCTGTGGGGCAGGAGGCGCGGCTCATCCGTCACACGGACCCCAGCAGGCCCCCGCGTCCCGCCGCGAGGCCGGAACTGTCAGCAGGAGGGGTCAGCGGGACGGGCACGCCGTGCGGGCAGTGGGCTGCCGGTGCGGGACTGCGACGAGGGGGATGGGCCGGCGGCTACCGCCGACGGGGCGGCGCGGCCCCGGAGCGGTTGCGGTCGGGCGCGAGGGGGACCAGCCGGTCGGCGACGGCGCCGGTGACGAACGAGTAGAGGGCCTTGCCGCCGAGGTCGACGACGCGGTCGCGGCGCGACCAGGTCCACGGCGGCGCCCCGACACCGGTGGCGTTCTCCAGCGTCTGGTCGGTGGCCAGTCGCACGGAGGTGTGCCAGGCCGAGGCCCGCCAGCCGCGCAGCCCGCTGGCCGACCAGATCCCGCGGAGGGCGCCGACGGCGGCGCCGGTCCCCCAGTGCATGACGTGGTTGCGCACCGGCGGACGTTCGGTGCCCGGCAGCCGCCGCCGGGTCGCCAGGGCGGTCAGGGTGCGCCCGGGGACGTAGGAGTCCGGCCGGTGCGTGAACGACTGCTCGACCTTCTCGCCGAGCGTCATGGCGGCGGTGCCGGCCAGCCCGGCCAGGGCACCGCGGAGGGCAGCTCGTCCCAGCATGGGTGCGGCCCTACCCGGCTCGGGCCGGCCCTACCCGCGCCGGCCCACGGGACGACGGGGGTGCCGGCTCAGCCGGCGAGGGGCTCCTGCGCGTCGAGGCTGGTGACCATCTGCAGGTCGTTGAGCACGGCGCTGAGCTCGGCGGCGGTCCACGGCTCGCAGCAGTCGCAGCCGCCGTCGCGGTAGCACTCGAGGCCGAGCAGGCCCGCGGCGTGGTCCTCGGCGATCGAGAGGTGACCGGCGGAGGGGTGGCGGTGGCAGGCGCAGGCGGCGGCACACAGCCCCAGGCCCCAGCCCGAGACGACGACGGTGTCGCCGTCGTCCCAGACCTGACCGACCTGGAACACCGACGGCTTCTGACCTCTGGCCATGGGACTCCCCTCACCGGCCCCGGAGTTCCACGGGACCTGCCTGCGGCCGGACGGTGAAAGCGCCCGAGCCACGTCTCGTCAGTTGTGCGGGGAGGTACCTGGCGGTGTTGCGGTCCGTGCGGCCCACCCGACAGGACTCACGGTATTGGAGCGTTTGCAGAACGTCACGGTCACGATCCGCCAACACTGTGACGGAACGGTTGTCACACGACCACTGACCGTGGTTGCCCTGGCGCCGCCACGCCGGAGGCCCGTCGACCGGTCAACTGGCGGGCGACACGCTGCTCATGTTGAAGTCCGGCACCCGCACCGGCGGCATCGCCGCCCGCGTGAACCAGTCGTTCCACTCCCGCGGCAGCGTCCGCTGCGTCCGGCCGGCCTCGGTGATGCGGGCCAGCAGGTCGATCGGCGACTCGTTGAAGCGGAAGTTGTTCACCGCGCCGGTCACCTCCCCGCCCTCGACGAGGAAGACGCCGTCCCGGGTGAGCCCGGTGAGCAGCAGCGTCTGCGGATCGACCTCGCGGATGTACCAGAGGGTGGTCAGCAGCAGCCCGCGCTCCGTGGCGGCCACCATCTCCTCCTGGCTCGCGGTCGCCCCCGGCACCTCCAGGACCAGGTTGTCGACGGCGGCCGTCGCCGGCGCCGTCGTCCTCAGGGCCCAGGCCCGCGGCCGGATCAGGTTGGTGAGGACGCCACCGGAGATCCAGTCGACCGCCGGCGTCGCCATCCCGTTGTCGAAGACCGAAGCCGACCCCGACGACCCGCTGACCACCTGGAACGGGCACGCCTCCAGCCCCGGCTCGAACGGGTCGCTGCGCAGGGTCAGCGGGAGTGCGGCCAGCCGCTCGCCGACGCGGTTGCCGCCACCGGGCCGGGCGTAGACGTTGCGGCCCTCGTCGGCGTCCCGGGCCTCCATCGTCCAGTAGGCGTAGATCATCAGGTCGCTGACCGCGGACGGCGGCAGCAGCGTCTCGTAGCGGCCGGCCGGCAGCTCCACCCGGCGCCGCGACCACTCCAGCTTGCGGGCCACCTCGCCGGCCAGCGCCTCCACCGAGACGTCGGCGAAGTCGCGGGTGCCGGTGCC
Source organism: Geodermatophilus sabuli (assembly GCF_900215145.1). Taxonomy (GTDB): domain Bacteria; phylum Actinomycetota; class Actinomycetes; order Mycobacteriales; family Geodermatophilaceae; genus Geodermatophilus; species Geodermatophilus sabuli. The sequence goes on from NZ_OBDO01000016.1 coordinate 8,977, forward strand.
GGCCCACACCGAGCGGCCCATGTCGGCGCTCTTGCCGTTGAGCTCCACCCGGCCGGTCGGCTGGTCGTGCCGCAGCCGCAGGCCGGTCGACGTCCCCAGGTACGTGGTCGACATCGCGTGCTCGGCGTAGCCGAAGAGCAGCTCGTCGCGGCCGCGCGCCTCCCCGAAGGCCTGCCCGAGCGCCGGCGCGAAGTCGGCGAACACGTCGATCGAGGTCTGCGCGGGGTCGGCGTCCCAGTCGCCGGAGCCCGGCGGGGTCTCCGACACCAGCGGCATCGCGTCCTCGGCGGGGCCAGCGTCGCGGGCGGCCTGCTCGCTGGCCGCCACCAGCTCGTCGATGTCCGGCTGGCCCGTGCGCGCCACCGTGCCCGCGGCCATGCCGGCGCCGCCGTCGACGAAGGAGACGACGACGACCTGCCGGGAGCGCATCGCCCCGTTGGTGGTCAGGCTGTTGGACGCCCAGCGCAGGTTGGCCTCGGAGCTCTCCACGACGAAGGCGACCTGCCCGTCGGCCGTCGAGGCGGCCAGCGCCTTCTCGACGACGTCCTGCGGCGTCCACTGACTCATCGCTCCGCTCCTCGCTCGCTGGCGCTCGCTGCGATGCTCACAGCCCGCTCGCTGGCGCTCGCACCGCTCATCGCTCCGCTCCTCGCTCGCCGGCGCTCGCTGCGATGCTCACAGCCCGCTCGCTGGCGCTCGCACCGCTCATCGCTCCACTCCTCGCTCGCCGGCGCTCGCTGCGATGCTCACAGCCCGCTCGCTGGCGCTCGCACCGCTCATCGCCCGGCCTCCTGCACCGTGTTGAGGATGGTGACGTTCTCGAACAGCGCCACCGGGCAGCCGTGGCTGACCGGGGCGGCCTGACCGGGCTGCCCCTTGCCGCAGTTGAAGGCGCCGCCGAGGACGTGGGTCTGCGGCCCGCCCACGACGGCCATCGAGCCCCAGAAGTCCGTCGTCGTCGCCTGGTAGGCGACATCGCGCAGCTGGCCGGCGAGCCGGCCGTTCTCGATCCGGTAGAACCGCTGGCCGGTGAACTGGAAGTTGTAGCGCTGCATGTCGATCGACCAGCTCTTGTCGCCGACGACGTAGATGCCGCGCTCGACCCCGGCGATGACCTCGTCGGTGGAGGGGCCGTCGGGTGCCGACTGCAGCGAGACGTTGGCCATCCGCTGCACCGGCACGTGCCGCGGCGAGTCGGCGAAGGAGCAGCCGTTGGAGCGCGGCATCCGCCCGAGACGGGCCGTGTTGCGGTCGACCTGATAGCCGACGAGGACACCGTCGCGGACGATGTCCCACTGCTGGCCGGCCACGCCCTCGTCGTCCCAGCCGATGGTGGACAACCCGTGCTCGGCGGTGCGGTCCCCGGTCACGTTCATGATCGGCGAGCCGTAGCGGAGGGTCCCCAGCTTGTCGACGGTCGCGAACGACGTGCCGGCGTAGGCCGCCTCGTAGCCCAGCGCCCGGTCCAGCTCGGTGGCGTGGCCGATGGACTCGTGGATGGTCAGCCACAGATTCGACGGGTCGACGACGAGGTCGTAGCGGCCGGCGTCCACCGAGGGGGCCTTGGTCTTCTCGCGGAGCAGCTCGGGGATCCGGGCCAGCTCACCGCGCCAGTCCCACCCCGTGCCGGTCAGGTACTCCCAGCCCCGGCCGGCCGGCGGCGCGAGGGTGCGCATGCTCTCGAACGCGCCGGTGCCGCGGTCGACGGTGAGCGCGGTGAGGTCGGGGTGGATGCGGACGCGCTGCTGGCGGGTGCGGGTGCCGGCGGTGTCGGCGTAGTACTTCTGCTCCTTCACCGCCGTGCAGCCGGTCTGCACGTGCTCGACGCCGTCGGCGGCCAGCAGCTGCTCGGAGAACTCGGTGAGGAGGCCGGTCTTCTCCGCGTCGGGCACGGTGAAGGGGTCGACGTCGTAGTCGGAGACCCAGACGGCATCGCCGTACACCGGCTCGGGGGCGAGCTCGACGCGGTCGCTGTTCACCGCGGCGGACACCTTCGCGACCGCGACGGCCTCCTCGGCCAGCCGCACCGCCTCGGCGGCGGTCAGGACGACGCCCGCGGCGAACCCCCAGGTGCCCTCGTGGACCACCCGCACGGCCAGCCCGAGGTCCTCACCATCGGCCAGGGCCTCCAGCCGGGCGTCGCGCAGGCTGATGGTCTGCGTGCGGATCCGCTCGACCCGCAGGTCGGCGTGCTCGCAGCCCAGGTCGAGCGCGCGGGTGAGCGCCGCGTCGGTCAGCGCGGAGAGCGGGAGGTCGAGGAAGGACGCGTCCACGTCGCGGGAACCGGCCACCGGCCTTGTCTACCAGCCGCGCCTGACACCGCCCCTGCGCCGGTTTCCGCGGAAACCGTCGGGAGGGGGCGGCGGTTCCCGCGGAAACCGGCGGTCGGCGTGGGGGCGGAGGGGCCCGGGTAGTCGCGGGGCATGGCCTCGCGCGCGCCGTCCGACGACGTCACCCTCACCTTCGGCGGGAACGCCACCACGCTGCTGCGGATCGGCGGGTTCACCCTGCTGACCGACCCCAACTTCCTGCACCGGGGCCAGCGCGCCTACCTCGGCAAGGGGCTGTGGACCAAGCGGCTCACCGAACCCGCCCTGCTGCCCACCCAGCTCCCGGTGCTCGACTCGATCCTGCTGTCCCACCTGCACGCCGACCACTGGGACCGCATCGCCACCCGCACCCTCGACAAGGACACGCCGGTGGTGACGACGCCGTCGGCGGCCGCCGCGCTGGGCCGCCGCGGCTTCCGTTCGACCCTCGACCTGCGCCCCTGGCAGCGGCACGAGCTCACCCGGGACGGCGAGACGCTGCGGATCACGTCGGTGCCCGGCGTCCACGGGCCGGGGCCGATGGCGAAGGTGCTGCCGCCGGTGATGGGCAGCGTGCTGGAGCTGGTCCGCGGCGGGGAGGTGAGCTGGCGCGGCTACATCAGCGGCGACACGATCTTCCGACCCTGGCTCAGTGAGGTGCTGCAGCGCTGCGGCCCGCTCGACGTGCTCATCCCGCACCTGGGCGGCACCCGGGCCCTCGGCGTCACGGTGACGATGGACGGCCGGCAGGGCGCGGACCTCGTGGAGCTGCTGGAGCCGCCGGTCACCGTGCCGGTCCACTTCGACGACTACGACCGCTTCAAGTCCCCGCTCGGCGACTTCGTCCGCGAGGTCGCCGAGCGCCGAGCGCCCGGGGAGATCCGCACCGTCGTCCGCGGGGAGACCATCTCGCTGCGCCCGTAGCGGTCGGTGGTCACGCGCCCAGCGGCCGCGCGGCCGCCCAGCCGGCCCGCACCGAGCGGGCGGCCCGCTCCTCGCGGTCGCCGGCGGCGACGCACAGCGCGGTGACCATCGCGGGGGCGTGCGCGTCCAGGGCCTCGACGGGGAGCGCACCGGTGAGCACCAGCATGGCCAGCCCGTGTCCGGCCGCCCAGATCCGCGTCGCGACGGCCTCCGGGTCGCTCTCCCCGGCGAACCGCCCGCCGTCCCTGGCCCGCGCGGCGCTGGCCACCAGCGTCCGGAACGGCGCCTCCGCGGCGCCCGGGTCCTCGAGGTCGGCCGCGGCGTCGAACATGGCGCGGTAGAGGGCCGGGCCCGCGAGGGCGTTGGCCACGTACGCCGCCCCGAGGGCGGCGAGGTCCTGGACCGGGTCGGACCCGGCCGGGACGGTCGAGAGCCGGGCGGCCAGCCGGGTGAAGCCCTCCTGGCGCACCGCCCGCCACAGGCCCGGCATCCCGCCGAAGTGCGTGTAGACGGCCATCGTCGACGCGCCCGTGCCCTCGACCAGCGCGCGCAGCGTCACCGGCTCGCGGCGGGCCAGCATCTCCGCGGCCCGCTCGACGAGCTGGGCCCGCAGGGCGGGCGAAGGAGTCCGTGGCACTTGACCATCGTGCCATAGCGGCGCTATACATAGCAGCGTCATGCATCGATGGAGGAGGACGGGATGAGCATCGAACTGATCGACCCGCCGGGGCTGCCCACGCCGGTCATGTACCGCCAGATGGCCGTGGCCTCGGGGTCACGGACGGTCCACCTCTCCGGCCAGGTGGCGCGCACCGCCGACGGGGAGCCGGTCGGCACCGGCGACCTCGCCGCCCAGGTGGAGCAGGCCTACCGGAACGTCGCGACCGCGCTGGCCGCGGTCGGGGGCAGCTTCGACGACATCGCGAAGCTCACCGTCTACGTCGTCGACTGGGCGCCGGAGAAGCTGGCCGACCTCGGCGCCGGCGCCGCCCGGGTCGCCGAGTCGCTCGGCGTCGACGTCGTCAAGCCGGTGACCCTGCTGGGGGTGACCGCCCTGGGCGAGCCGGACCTGCTCGTCGAGGTCGAGGCGATCGCCGTGCTCGACTGACCCCCCGCCTCCACCCGGAGGACGAGGTGCCGACCGGCGGAGATCATCCCGCCGGCGGACGCCCGCTGACACCCGCGTGCCCGACGCTCGTCCGGCCACCGACCGGTGGCCGGCGAGAGGGAGGTCCACGGTGGTCAGCAGGGCGGGGAAGGCGGTCCTCGGCGCGGTCGGAGGGGCGGTCGCGGTGGCGGCGACGGCGGTCGCCGGCGTCGTCGTCGCGATGCCGGACGGCGTCGACGGACCCGGCGCGGTGCTGGCCGAGCTCCAGGGCCACACCGACACCACCGCCTACGCCGACGCCGACCGGGCGCCGGTCGACCTCGTCCCCGGGTGGACCCGTGCGGTGGGGCACGACGTGGTGGTCGTCCGGCCCGGGGACGCCTCGGGGGACGACGGCGGGAGCGTCCGCGCGGACATGGCCCTGGACGCCGGTGTCGGCCTGCCGGCGGCCTGCACCCCGCTGGACGTGCCCGGCATGCCGTGGGACGGCGGCGGTTCGTGGCCGGACCTGGGATCGGAGCGGCAGCTGTGCGAGGGGTGGGTCACCGTCCGGCTGGGGGAGCACCTGTACGTCTGGACCGACGACGCCCTGCGCGGCTGAGCCCGGGGTCGACGGCGCCGCTCAGCGGCGGGCCAGCTTCGCGGCGCGCTCGGCGACCTCGGCCCGCAGCGCCTCGGCGTCCACCGTGGTGCAGACGCCGTCGCGCACCACCTGCCGCCCGCCCACCCAGGTGTCGCGCACCAGCCGGGAGGCGCCGGACCACACCAGGTGGGTGAGCACGTCCTCCACGTCGCCGACCGGCTCGAACAGCAGGTCCCGGGTGTCGACGTGCACCAGGTCGGCCCGACGGCCGGCGGCCAGCTGCCCGAGGTCGGGGCGGCCGATCGCGTCGGCGGCGGCGCCGGTGGCCAGCCAGAACGCCTCGGCCGCGGTCAGCGCGGTGGCCGAGCCGGTCGACAGCCGGGCCAGCTGCGCGGCCAGCCGGACGTCGGCCAGCAGGTCCAGCCCGTCGTTGGACGCCGGTCCGTCGGTGCCCAGCCCGACCCGGATGCCGCGGTCGAGCATGGCCCGCACCGGCGCGATGCCGCTGGCGAGCTTGGCATTGCTGGCCGGGCAGTGCGCGACGGCGACGTCGTACTCGCGCCACAGCTCCAGGTCGCCGTCGTCGAGGTGCACGCAGTGCGCGGCCAGCACCCGGCCGCCGAGGACGTCGTGGGCGGCCAGCAGCGCCGGCGTCGACAGCCCGTGGGTGGCCAGCAGGTCGGCGTCCTCCACGACCGTCTCGGCCACGTGCAGGTGCAGCAGCAGCCCGTGCTGGCGGGCGGCGGCTGCGGCGTCGCGCAGCACCGGCAGCGGGATCGTGTAGGCGGCGTGCGGCCCGAGGCCGTACTCGACGGTGCCGTCCCCCGGTCCGCCGGCGGCCAGCGCGACGGCGTCGGCGAGCTGCTCGGCCAGCGGCGGCATCCCGGGCAGCGGCAGCAGCGGGGTGGCGACGACGGCCCGCGCGCCGGTCCGGCCGACCGCGGCGGCGATCCGCTCGGGCGAGAAGTACATCTCCACGCTGGTGGTCACCCCGCCGCGCAGCATCTCCGCCGAGGCCGCGGTCATGGCGGCCTCGACGTCGTCGGCGGTCAGCCGGGCCTCCCGCGGCCAGATCACCTCACGCAGCCAGCGCTCCAGCGGCAGCCCCTCGGCCTGCCCGCGGAAGAGCACCATCGGCGCGTGCGAGTGGGTGTTGACCAGCCCGGGCACCAGCACCCCGGGAACGGCGACCACCTCGGCGTCCCCGGCCGGCGGGGCGTCCGCCGCCGGGCCGACCCACGAGATCGAGCCGTCGACGACGTCGACCACGGCGTCGGGGACCACCGTCCCGGCCCGGTCCCCCACGACGACGGCCCGAGCGGTGAAGCGCTGGCGCATGAGTGGCGAAGCTACCCTGCCACCGGCGGCTCCCCCGTGACCGCGCCGTTACCGTGGACCGCATGTCGTTCCTCGCCGCCGCCGCATCCGACGAGGGCGGGATCACCGGCTTCCTGCTCGATCTCGTGGAGAAGCTCGGGCCGATCGGCGTGGGGTTGTCGATCCTCGCCGAGACCGTCGTCCCGCCCATCCCCAGCGAGGCCGTCCTGGGCGCGGCGGGGGTGCTGATCAACGAGGGCCGGATGTCGGTCGTCCCGGTCGTCCTGTGCGCCACCATCGGGTCGGTCCTCGGCGCGATCTTCTTCTACTACGTCGGCCGGGCACTGGGCCCGCGTCGCTCGCACGCCTTCCTCGACCGGCTGCCGCTGGTGGAGACGGCCGACGTCGACAAGACCTTCGCCTGGTTCGAGCGGCACGGGCGGTCGGCGGTCTTCTTCGGCCGCATGGTGCCGATCGTGCGCAGCTTCATCTCGGTGCCCGCCGGCGTCGTCCGGATGCCCTTCGGGCAGTTCCTGCTCTTCACCGCCGGCGGCAGCCTGATCTGGAACAGCCTGCTCATCGGGCTCGGCGTCGCGGCCGGCGACTTCGTCCGGGACAACCTCAGGTACCTGGACTACGCGGTGGTCGCCGTCGTCGTCCTGGGGCTGGGCTGGCTGGTCTACAAGCGGTTCCAGGACGTCCGGCGGCACCGGCGCGCCCGCACGGCGACCGGCCGCACCACGGCCGACCGGGCCGCGGACGACGACGCCGACCGGCGGCAGGTGTGAGCGGGCTGCGCCGTCCGGAGGTCATCGCCTTCGACGTGAACGAGACCCTGCTCGACCTCGCGCCCGTGCGGGCCTCGCTCGTGGAGCTCGGCGAGCCGGCCGACCTGCTCGGCACCGTCTTCACCCGCACCCTGCTCACCGGGTTCGCGAGCGCGGCCGCCGGCACCTGGTGCCGGTTCCGGGACGCCTTCGACGCCGCCCTGACCCAGGTCAGCGACCTCTCGGCCGCCGACCGCGGCCGGGTGGCCGAGGCCTTCCTCGAGCTGGCGCCGCACCCCGACGTCGAGCCCGCGCTGCGGCGCCTCACCGCCGCCGGCGTCCGGGTGGTGACCCTCACCCACGGCTCCCCCGGTGTCGCCGAGGCCGGCGTCGAGCGTGGCGGGATCGCGCCGCTGGTCGAGCGGTCGATGTCCAGCGAGGTGATCCGGGCCTGGAAGCCCGCCCGGGAGGTCTACCTGTGGGCGGCCGGGGTCTGCGACGTCGCCCCCGAGCGGATGGCGCTGGTCGCCGCCCACGGGTGGGACGTGCACGGGGCGCTGCGGGCCGGCCTGGGCGGGGCCTGGTTCCCGCGGACCGAGCGCGCCTACCCCGGCGTCTACGACCCGGCCGCGCTCGTCGCCGGTGACCTGGCCGGTGCGGTGGACGCGCTGCTCGCCCTCCCCGCATGACCGAGTTGGACACCCCGCTCGGCCCGGCCCGGGTCACCGCCACCGAACCGGCCGACGGCACCGTCGGCACCCTGGTGCTGGGGCACGGCGCCGGCGGTGGCATCGAGTCCGCCGACCTGCTGGCCGTCACCACCTCCGCAGCGGCCGCCGGCTGGCGGGTGCTGCGCGTGGAGCAGCCGTGGCGGGTCGCGGGGAAGCGGATCGCGCCGGCCCCGGCACGGCTGGACGTCGCCTGGACCGCCGTCCTGGACGCGCTGCGCGACGACGGCCGGCTGACCGGCCCGCTGGTGCTCGGCGGCCGCAGCGCGGGCGCGCGCGTGGCGTGCCGGACGGCGGCGGAGCACGAGGCCGCGGCGGTGCTGTGCCTGGCGTTCCCGCTGCACCCGCCGGGGAAGCCGGAGAAGAGCCGGGCGGACGAGCTCGCCGCCGTCGGCGTGCCGCTGGTGGTGGTGCAGGGCGAACGGGACGCGTTCGGCCGCCCGGACGAACTGGCCGCGGTGCTGTCGGGCCAGTCGGGCGCGTCGCTCTACGGCGTCCCCGGGGACCACGCGCTCACCGCGAACCCGGACGTCGTGGCCGCCGCGGCCGTGGACGGGCTGGGTGGGGTCGCCGGCTGACCTGCCCGGCGACCCCACCCGACGAGCTCAGCGGCGGCGACGCCGGCGCACGATGAGCGCCACCACGAGCAGCGCCGCGGCGACGCCGGCGAGCGGCGCCGCGTAGCGGGCCATCGCCGCACCGCCGGCGACCTCGAGCAGGTCGATCGGCTCCGGCTCCGCGGCGGCCGAGCGGGCCGGCGTGCTGGCCTGGGTCGCGGCCGGCCCGGCCGGCGTGGTGGTCGTGCCGGCGGTGGTCGGGGCCGCCGCGCCCGGTGCCGCGGTGGCCGGCTCCGCCGGGGTGGAGGCGGGCGTCGCCGCAGGACCGGCCGGGGTGGTCACCGACGCGCCGTCCGCGCTGGCCGCGGCGGACTGCCGGGTCGCGGCCGCGGCCTTCTTCACCGGAGCGGGCGCGCCCGACGTCTCCGCCGACGCCGCGATCTCCTCGACCGCGCCCGCGGCGGTCGCCGCAGCACCCGGCGCGGGCGGGGTCGTCGCGGCAGCGGCGCCGGCGGGCACCAGCCCCTCGTCACCGGCGCCGAGCTGGGCGGCCAGCTTGTCGGCGAACTGGCCGAGCAGCTTGTTGCCGACGTCGGTCATGACGCCGCGGCCGAACTGGGCGGGCCGGCCGGTGATGTTGAGGTCGGTGAGGACGTCGACCCGCGTGGTGTCCCCCTCGGCCTTCAACTGGGCGGTGATGAGCGCGGACGCGGTGCCGTTGCCGCGCTGGTCCTTGCCTCGACCGTCGATGACCGCCTTGTGCGCGGCCTCGTCCTTCTCGATGAAGGACGCCTTGCCCTGGTAGGTGAGGTTGATCGGGCCGAGCTTGACCTTCACCCGGCCGGTGAAGTCGTCGCCGGTCACCGAGTCGAGCGCGGCGCCGGGCATGCACGGCGCGATCCGTTCGATGTCCAGCAGCACCCGCCAGGCCTCGTCGATGGGCACGGGGACGGTGAACGAGTTCTCCAACTGCACGGTGCGACCTCCTGGGTCTACGTGGCTCGGCCGGTCCGCCCCGAGGGGGCGGGCCGGCCGAGTGGACTGGGCGGTACCGAGGGGCTGGTGACCGACGCTACAACCCGGCGGCGGCGGTCACCGCACGACGAGTCAGCACCTGCGCAAGGTGCCGGCGGTAGTCGGCCTGGCCGTTGAGGTCGCTGCTCGGGCTGGTGCCCTCCGCGGCGGACTGCGCGGCCGCCGCGATGGCGTCCGCGCTGGCCGCCGCCCCGGCCAGCGCGGCCTCGGCCGCGCGCGCCCGCAGTGGCGTCGGGCCCATGTTGGTCAGCCCGATCCGGGCCTCCGCGATCTGCCCGTCCTCCCGCCGGACGGCCGCCGCCACCGCGACGATCGACCACGCCTGCGCCACCCGGTTGAACTTCTCGTAGTGCATGCCCCACTCGCCGGCCAGCTTGGGGACGCGGATCTCGACGAGCAGCTCCCCCTCCTCCAGCGCGGTGGTGAGGTAGTCGACGAAGAAGTCCGCCGCCGGCACCGTCCGCCGGGCGCCACCGGGCCCGGCGATCACGAACTCGGCGTCGAGGGCCAGGGCCACCGCCGGCAGGTCACCGGCCGGGTCGGCGTGGGCCAGCGCCCCACCGAAGGTGCCCCGGGCCCGCACCTGCCGGTCGGCCACCGTCTCGGTCGCCTCGGCGATCAGCGGCGCGTGCTGGGCGATCAGGGGATCGACCAGGACGTCGTGGTGCGTGGTCATGGCGCCGATGACGATCGCGTCGCCGTCGTCCCGGACGCCGCGCAGCTCGGCGACCTTCGACAGGTCGACGACGGTCTCCGGCGCGGCCAGGCGCAGCCGCATGACGGGGATCAGCGACTGGCCGCCGGCCATGATCTTCACGTCCTCGCCGCCGTCGGCGATGGCCTGCAGGGCCTCGTCGACGGTCGTCGGCCGGGCGTACGCGAACGGGGCGGGGATCACGGCGCTTCTCCTTCGTCGAAGCTGGTCATGGCTGGTCTCCCCTGTCGCCTCGGCGCGATCACCGGTCACCTCCGAGAGAGGACTGCGGGGTGGAGACGCCGGCGGTGGTCTCGGTCTGCGCCCCGCCGTAGGCGTTGGTGCCGGCGGTCGCACGGGCGCCGCCGTCCCCACCCTCGTGGAGAGCCCGCCAGACCCGTTCCGGGGTCAGCGGCATGCGGATGTCGCTGACCCCGAGGTGGCGGACGGCGTCGAGCGCGGCGTTGACCACCGCCGGGGTGCTGGCGATGCAGCCGGCCTCGCCGACCCCCTTGGCGCCGATGGGGTTGCCCGGTGCCGCGTGCACCGTGTTGCCGGTGTCGAAGTGCGGCAGGTCGGCCGCCGACGGGACGAGGTAGTCGACGAACGTGCCGGTGGTGAGGTTGCCGTCGGCGTCGTAGACGGCCTCCTCGTACAGTGCCTGCGCGATGCCCTGGGCCAGCCCGCCGTGGATCTGGCCCTCGACGATGAGCGGGTTCACGATCGTGCCGACGTCGTCCACGCAGGCGTACTTGCGGATCTTCACCATGCCGGTCTCGGTGTCGACCTCCATGGCGCAGATGTGCGTGCCGTGGGGGAAGGAGAAGTTCACCGGGTCGAAGGTGGCGTCGGCGTCGATCGAGGGCTCGACGTCCTCCGGGTAGTTGTGCGCCGCGAAGACCGCCAGGGCGATCTCCTGGATGCCCATGCTCGTGCCGGGCGTGCCGCGCACCGAGAACTTCCCGTCGGCGAACTCCAGGTCGTCCTCGCTGGCCTCGAGCAGGTGCGCGGCGACCTTGCGGGCCTTCGCGACCACCTTCTCCGCGGCCTTGACCACCGCCGTCCCGCCGACCACCAGCGACCGGGAGCCGTAGGTGTCCATGCCGCGGGGCGACACCGCGGTGTCGCCGTGCAGCACCTCGACGTCCTCGAACGGCACGCCCAGCTGGTCGGCGACCAGCTGGCTCCACGCCGTCTCGTGCCCCTGGCCGTGCGGCGTGGAGCCGGTGACCACCTCGACCTTGCCGGTGGGCAGCATCCGGATGGACGCCGCCTCCCAGCCGCCGGCCCCGTAGGACAGCGAGCCGAGCACCCGGGACGGCGCCAGGCCGCACATCTCGGTGAAGGTGGAGAACCCGATGCCCAGCTGGACCGGGTCGTTCGACTCGCGGCGGCGGCGCTGCTCGGCCCGCAGCTCGTCGTAGCCGATGAGCTCCAACGCCTGCTGGGTGGCGGCGTCGTAGTCGCCGCTGTCGTACTCCAGCCCCGCGACGGTGGTGAACGGGAACTCCTGGGCCTGGATCCAGTTCCTGCGGCGCAGCTCCAGCGGGTCCATGCCCAGCTCGACGGCGAGCTCATCCATGATCCGCTCGATGGCGAACGTCGCCTCCGGGCGGCCGGCGCCGCGGTAGGCGTCGGTGGGCACCTTGTTGGTGAAGATGCCGTCGCACTCGAACCGGTAGGCGGGGAACTTGTAGATCGCCGGGAACATGAAGGCGCCCAGCGCCGGCACACCCGGGGTGATCAGCCGCAGGTAGGCGCCCATGTCGGCCAGCAGCCGCACCCGCAGGGCCTTGACGTTGCCCTCACGGTCGGCGGCGACGTCGATGTACTGGATCTGGTCGCGGCCGTGGTGGGCGGTCATCAGCGACTCGCTGCGGGTCTCGGTCCACTTGACCGGCTTGCCCAGTCTCCGGGCCACCAGGAGTGCGATGACCTCCTCCGGGTTCACCTGCAGCTTGCCGCCGAACCCGCCACCGACGTCGGGGGCGATGACGCGGAGCTTGTGCTCCGGGATGCCGGTGACCATCGCCAGCATCACCCGCAGCACGTGCGGGATCTGGGTGGCCGACCACATCGTGAAGTTGTCGCCCTGCGGCTGGACGACGACCGAGCGCGGCTCCATGAACGCCGGGATCAGCCGCTGGTTGACGAAGCGGCGGCTGACCACGACGTCGGCGTCGGCGAACGCCTGCTCGGTGTCGGCGCCGGTGCCGGCCTCGCCCGCGTCGAAGACGAAGTGGTAGGCGGTGTTGGACTCGATGTGGTCGTGGCAGAGGTCCGCCTCGCCCTTGACCGCCTCCTCCATGTCCAGCACCGGGGGCAGCAGGTCGTAGTCGACGTCGACCAGCTCGAGCGCGTCCGCCGCGGCGGTGCGGCTGCGGGCGACGATGACGGCGACGGCCTCACCGACGTGGTTGACCTCCTCGACCGCGATCGAGGGGTGGCCGGGGTTCACCATGTCGGGGGTCACCGGCCAGGCGCAGGGGATGGAGCCCTGCTCCTCGGCGAAGTCCGCGCCGGTGTAGACGGCGATGATGCCGGGGGCCTGCTTCGCGGCCGAGACGTCGACGTTGGTGATCTTGGCGTGCGCGACCGGGCTGCGGACGACGGCGATGTGCAGCATCCCCGGGAGGACCATGTTGTCGGTCCACGTCGTCCGGCCGGTGATCAGCCGGGCGTCCTCCTTGCGCCGGCGGGCCTTGCCGACCTCCTTGGCGGGGGCCAGGTCGGCGGCGTCCTCGGTGACCGTCATCGCGCCTCCTCGCCGGCGCTCGTCGGCGCGATGCCGGACCGTGCCGTGCCCTCTCCTGACCTCGCGAGCTCGGTCACGACTGCGCTCCCGTCGTCTCGGCGGCCGGCGCGGAGCCGGCCATCTCACCGGCGGCCTGCTGGACCGCGCGGACGATGTTCTGGTAGCCGGTGCAGCGGCAGAGGTTGCCCTCGATGCCCTCGCGGACCTCGGTCTCGCTGGGGTTCGGGTTCTCCTTGAGCAGGTCGATCGAGGCCATGATCATCCCCGGGGTGCAGTAGCCGCACTGGAGGCCGTGCATCTCGTGGAAGGCCTTCTGCACCGGGTGCAGGACGCCCTCCTGGGCGATCCCCTCGATGGTGGTGACCTCCCCGCCGTCGGCCTGGACGGCGAGGACGGTGCACGACTTCACGGCCGCACCGTCGAGGTGCACGGTGCAGGCACCGCAGTTGCTGGTGTCGCAGCCGACGACGGTGCCCACCTTGCCGAGTTGTTCGCGCAGGTAGTGGACGAGCAGGGTCCGCGGTTCGACGTCGTCGGTGTTGGACACCCCGTCGACCCGCACGTTGATCTGTGTCACGGATCCTCCGCTTCGTTGCAGGGGTTCGTGTGGCAGAGCCACCTGAGGCGGAGTCTGGCAACGCGGGAGTGACTTAGGCCACGCTTACCTGCGCGGATGGGGTACCCCGCTCCGTGGATGCGGTCGAGAAGATCGTGCTGACCCGCATCTGCGCACGTCGGGCAGGCGTGTCGTCCGGAGCCGCACCCGCGGGCAACGTTGCAGCGCCGTTGCAGGTCGCGGCGGCGACCCCCGTGGCCTGGCCGCGACGACGCCGGTGTTAGGTGAGCCTGCCCTACCGCTCGTCCCCGAGGAGTCCCGATGCGTTCCCGTCCCGTCCTACGTGGCGCCGCGCTGCTCGCCGTCGCCGTCCTGGCCACCAGCTGCGGCTCCGACCCGGCCGACGACGGCGCCGACGCCGCGACGTCCTCCGGTGGGTCGTCCGGCGCGTTCCCGGTGACCGTGCCGACGGCGTTCGGCGAGGTCACCGTCGAGGAGGAGCCGGCCCGCGTCGTCGCGCTGGGCTGGTCGGACGCCGAGACGGCGCTGGCGCTCGGCGTCCAGCCGGTCGGCGCCAGCGACTGGCTGGGCTTCGGCGGTGAGGGCGTCGGGCCGTGGGCGGAGGGCCTCTACGACGAGGCGCCGGAGCTGATCGACACCCTCGAGCCGAGCCTCGAGGCGATCGCCGCGCTGGAGCCCGACCTCATCCTCGACACCCGCTCGGCCGCCACCCAGGACCGCTACGACCTGCTCAGCCAGATCGCGCCGACGATCAGCCAGCCCGAGGGGGTCGGCCCGTACCAGACCACCTGGCAGCAGCAGCTGGAGCTGGTCGGTCAGGCGCTGGGCAAGGAGGACGAGGCGGCCCAGCTCGAGGACGACGTCGAACAGCGGTTCGCCGACGCCGCCGCGGACCACCCCGAGTTCGAGGGCACCGAGGTCGCCGTGGCCGCCTACACGTCGGAGGGCTTCGGCGCCTACGTCCGCGGCGACTCGCGGGTGGACTTCATGGAGCAGCTGGGCTTCGTCAACAAGCCGGCCATCCAGGAGCTGTCCGGGACCAACTTCTTCGTCCCCGTGAGCGACGAGGAGGTCTCGCTGCTCGACGCGCCGCTGACCGTCGTCTTCCCGATCTTCGTGGAGGTCAGCGCGATCACCGCCAACCCCGTCTGGGGGACGCTGCCGTCGGTCCAGCAGGGCCACGCCCTCGTCCTGGAGGACCAGGACCTCGTCAGCGCCTTCTCCAGCGGCACCCCGCTGGGCATCGAGTACGCGCTGGACAACGCCGTCCCGCTGTTCGCCGATGCGCTGTAACGGGCGCCTCCGCGGGGAGGCATCTCCGTCGGCCCCCCTGCAGGGTCCCGCCGCGAGCCTGCGAGCGGAGGGGGCAGGGGGTCCTTCTTCAGTGCAGGCGCAGCGGCGCGCGGGGCGCCCGGCGGAGCCGGTGCAGGTGGGCGGCGACCGCCGGCCGGTGCGGGGCTCCGGGCGGCAGCCACTCCAGGCAGGTCTGCCACACCGCGACGTCGTCCTGGGCCTCGGGCAGCCGGCTGTAGCGCAGCAGCAGCTCCGGGCGGCGGCTGGCCAGGACCGCCTGCCGGACGAGGGCGGCGACCCGCTCGCGGGCGGTCACGACGCCGGGGGCGGTCGAGCGCGGCAGCACCGCACCGGGATAGCGCTCCAGCGCGGCCCCGACGGCGCCGCGACCGAGCAGCCGCCGCACCTGGTCCAGGTCGGTCTCCAGGGGCGCGATCAGCCGGTAGGGACGCGAGCCGACCAGGTCGGCGCCGACCAGCCGGCGCAGGCGGGACAGCTCCGCCCGGACGGTCACCGGGGCGGCGTCCCCGCCGTGGTACTCGGCGGCCAGCTGCTCGGCGGTGCGCCCGCGACCGGCGACGGCGGCCTCGGCGAGCAGCAGCAGGAGCTCGGAGTGGCGCAGCGACAGCTCGACCGGGCCGGAGGGCAGCCGGAGCCGGGCACGCTCCCGGCCGAGGACGTCCAGCCGCGGGGCCGCCGGGCGCGGAGCCGGCGGGGTGGGGCGCCGGGCGAGCTGCTCGCGGTGCAGCCAGCGCAGCTCCGACTCGACCGCCGCCACGGTCGCGCGGACCAGGGTGAGCACGTGCGGGCTGGCCACGTGGTCGCCGCCGGTGACGTCGATGGCGCCGAGCAGCAAGCCGGTCACCGGGTCGTGCACCGGTGCCGCCGAGCAGCTCCAGTTCTGCACCGGACGGCGGTAGTGCTCGCTGCCGTGGATCTGGACGGCGTGGTCGAGGGCCAGGGCGGTGCCGGGGGCGTTGGTGCCGGCGACCTCCTCCGACCACCGCGCGCCCTCGACGAAGTTCACGCCCTCCGCCCGGGACCGCAGCCGGCGGTCGCCCTCGACCCACAGCATCCGGCCGGCGGCGTCGGTGACCGCGACGATCATCTGGTCGGCCTCGGCGTCCTCCACCAGCAGCCGGCGGATCACCGGCAGCACCGGGGCGAGCGGGTGCGCGGCGCGGTAGGCGAGCAGGTCGTCGTCGAGCAGGTCCACCGGGGGCGCGCTCCCGTCGGGGTCCACCCCGCTGCCGAGGCTGCGGCGCCAGGACTCCCAGACGACCGCGCGCACCTGCTGCCCGGCCGGCGGGCGCCCGCGGGTGACCAGGGCCTCGTGGGCGGCCCGGAGCCGGTGGGTGTGGGCGGGGTCGGGGCGGCCGTCGGGCAACGCGAGCCATGGGTTGACGGTGGTCACGGCGTCGTCCGGGTCCTCGGGCTCATCGCTCGCCCATCGTGGCCCTTCCTGCACGTTTCCACCAGGCAGGGCGCTCAGCGGGCGGCGGGACGGCGGGCCGGCCCCAGCGGCGGCGGGGTGGCGGGCAGGAGGGCGCGGGGGTCGCGGGCGCGCAGGGCGCCGGCCCACAGCCCGGTGCCGTAGGCGAGGTCCTCGAGCCGGCGGGCGGCGGCGAACCGGAGCGGGCCCACCTCCCGCCGGTGCGGCCACCAGGCGAGGACGGCGTCGACGGCAGCGGCCGCGAGCACCGTCCGGCGGGCGCGCCGGGAGACCACCGCCGCGGCCAGCGCGAGCGGCCAGTGGTGGCGGGTCGCGCTGCGGGCGAGGGTGCGTCCGGCCGCGGCGCTGCCCCGCAGCACGAGGGCGGCGGCCAGGCCGAGCGGCGGGCGCTCCCCGGGCCGGGCGAGGCGCCGGGCCAGCCGGCCGGTGGCGACGGCGAGCGCCGCACCGGCGGCGGCGACCGCGGGCCGCCGGCCGGTCAGGGCCAGCCCCCAGGCCAGCGCCGACCAGGGCGAGACGACGACGGGGGCGACCGCGGCGCCGTGCCGGGCGGCCAGCAGCGCCGCCCCGGTGCCGTAGAAGGCGCGGCGGCGCAGCCACTCCCCGGTCGCCGACGGGTGCTCGTGGGCGACCTCGGCCGCGGGCTCGTAGCGCACCCGCCAGCCGGCCGCGGCCAGCCGCCAGACGAGGTCGACGTCCTCGGCCACCCGCATGGTCTCGTCGAAGCCCGGGCCGAGGGCCGCGCGGCGGGCCAGCAGCGCGGCGCTGGGCACGTAGGAGACCGCCGTCCCGGCGGCCACCGGCGCGGGGTGCGGCCCCATGTCCAGTGCGCTGACCGCCGCCTCGTAGCGGTCCACCCACCCACCCGGGGCCGGGGACGGCCGGGCGTTCCCCGGCCGGAGGGCGGTGATGCGCGGGGCGACCAGGGCCAGCCGCGGGTCGGCCGCGTGCCGGGCGAGCACCGCGGCCCACCCGGGGCGCGGCACGCAGTCGGAGTCCAGGAAGGCGACCAGGTCGGTGGCGGCCGAGTCCAGCCCGGCGTTGCGGGCGGCCGCCGGGCCCCGGCTGGCCTCGTGCCGGAGCACCCGCGCACCGTGGCGCGCCGCGACCGACGCGAGCCCGGCCGCGTCGGCGGAGCCGTCGTCCACCACGACGACCGGCGCCGCAGCGGTGGCCGGGTCGGCCCGCAGCGCGGCCAGCAGCCGGTCGACCTCGGCCGGCCGGTCCTTGACGGGGACGACGACGGTGAGGTCGACCGCCCCGTCCCCGGGGAGGTCCGGGTGGGCGAGGCCGGCGTCGAGCAGCCGGGCGGCCAGCGCCGCGGTGGCCGCGTCCCCGACGACGATCCGGTCGCCGCGGAGCAGGTCCCGGGCCCTCGGCAGCAGGCGGAGCAGCCGCAGCGGGGAGCCGCCGAGCAGCGCCGTCCCGCCGTCCCGCCGGCGGGTTCGCGGGTCGAGCCGGACGGCGAAGCCGTCGGGGAGCCGGTCGGGGGGCGGCGCCGGGATGGCGGGCGTCATCCCTCCGCGAGGACCTCGGCGGTCGTGGTCACCTCGACCAGGGGCGCGTAGCAACCGAGGATCCGCATGGTGTCGTCGTGGGCCTCGTCGCTGGCGCCGGCGCACGCGTCGGAGACCACCCGCACCGGGACGCCGGCGTCGGCCGCGGGCAGCACGGTGGACAGCACGCAGCAGTCGGTGGCGACGCCGGCGACGGTGACCGGCCCCTCGCCGACCAGCTCGGCGACGTCGGGCACCCACTTGCCGAAGGTCGGGGCGTCGACGACGGGGTGCTCGCCCGGGTCCTCGGACAGCTGGAACAGCGGGATGGCGTGCGCCTCGGTGAAGTAGGAGTACTCCTCGTAGTAGTCCACCCACGCCCCGACCGGCTTCTCGGGCACCACGAACCGGGTGAAGACCACGCGCTCGCCGAAGGCCTCCACCAGCGTCCGGATGCGCGGCCGGATCTCGTCGAACCGGGGCGTGGTCCACGGTGAGGTGGTGTCGCGGAAGACCTCCTGGTAGTCGACGACGACCAGCCATCCCTCGGGCGCTGCCATGCTCTCGACACTAACGACCGCCCGGAGGACACCCGCCGAGGAGGCCTCGTGCCCGAGTACCCGCAGTCGCTCGTCCCCGCCGGCTCCGTCGCGCCCGCGCCGCGGCGCGTCCGTGCCGTCCTCGCCGGCCGGACGGTCCTGGACACCGTGCGCGCCCGGTACGTGTGGGAGTGGCCGCCCTACCCCCAGTACTACGTCCCGCTGGCCGACGTCGACACCTCGCTGCTGCTCGACGAGGGCACGTCGGAGCAGACCCCGCGCGGAACGGCCCGGCACGCGGCGCTGGTCGTGGGCGACGTGCACCGGCCCGGCGCGGCCGCACTCCACGGTGCCGACGCCCCGGAACAGCTCCGGGACACCGTGCGCTTCGAGTGGTCGGCGCTGGACGCATGGTTCGAGGAGGACGAGGAGGTCTTCGTGCACCCCCGCAACCCCTACGCGCGGGTCGACGCGGTGCGCTCCACCCGCCACGTGCGCGTCGAGCTCGACGGCGTCGTGCTCGCCGAGTCCGGCGCACCGGTCATGGTCTTCGAGACCGGGCTGCCCCCGCGCACCTACTTCCCCCGCTCGGCGGTCGACTCCACCCACCTCGTGCCCAGCACGACCCGGACGCAGTGCCCGTACAAGGGCCACACCAGCGCGTACTGGTCGGTCGAGGTCGGTGGCACCGTCCACCCCGACCTGGCGTGGTCCTACGACTTCCCCACCCGTGACGTGCTCCCGATCGCCGGGATGGTGGCCTTCTTCGACGAGAAGGTCGACGTCGTGGTCGACGGGCAGCGCCAGGAGCGGCCGCACACCCCGTTCTCCGACTAACCGCGCAGCCGCCCCGCGGGGTCGACGTCCCAGGTCCGGACGGCGGCGGCGAGCCGGGCGGCCATGGTCGCCAGCAGCTGCGCGCCCTCCGCGGCCGAGGCCCCCGCCGGGTCGCCGAGCACCCCGGTCGGGCTCACCCCGCGCACCCCCTCGGCCCGCAGCCGCGGCAACAGCTCGGCGATGGGGGTCGTGTCCCCCGCGACGGCCCGGCCGGCGCGGACCAGCGCTGGTTCCACGTGCAACACCAGTGAGGTCTCGGTGCGCCCGGCGTGCGCGTCGGCCCCGGGGACGCCGCACGGGAACCAGGCGACGTCCCGCCCCTCGGAGCGCAGCTGCCGCCCGGCGGTCCGCAGCGCGTCGAGGTTGCCCCCGTGACCGTTGACCAGCACCAGGCGGCCGGCCCACCGGCAGGCCGAGCGGCCGTACTCCACGAGCAGGCCGGTGAGCGCCTCGGTGCCGATGGAGATCGTCCCGGGGAAGCCCTCGTGCTCGCCGCTGGCGCCGTACGCGAGGGCAGGGGCGAGCAGTGCGCCGTCCAGGTCGCCGGCCGCGGCCTCGGCCACCGTGCAGGCCACCGTGGTGTCGGTGGCCAGCGGGAGGTGGTGGCCGTGCTGCTCGACCGCGCCGAGCGGCACGAGCAGCAGTGGACGCTCGGGGAGCTCGGGCCACACGGCACCGGCGAGGGACGTCACCGGCCCCACCCTATGGGCGGCCCGGGCGGGGTCCGCTCACTCCGTCGTCCTGAACACCCGCGCCGCCAGCGTGACCAGTCCCAGGGTGATGACGGCGACGGTGAGCAGCTGGACACCCACCGGCACCTCCCAGCCCCACCAGGTGAGCACCGGCAGCAGCCGCTGCTGCTCCTCGGCGGTCAGCGACAGGTGCGACAGCGTGAGGTGCCGCATCGGCTGGACGACGTAGGTCAGCGGGTTGAGGCGGGTCAGGACGGCGAGCCAGTCCGGCAGCCCGGAGACGGGGAACAGCGCCCCCGACAGGAACATCATCGGCATGATCAGCAGCTGGCTGACCGGCATCGCCGTTTGGATGGTCTTGATCCGGGTGGACAGCAGCACGCCGAGCGCGGTCAGCAGCAGCGACCCGAGGAACAGGCACCCCACCAGCGCGAGCAGCAGGGTCGGGGAGTAGGGGATGCCGACGGTGCCGACCAGGGCCAGCAGGACCAGGCTCTGCGCGGTGGCGACGACGGCCCCGCCCAGGCACTTGCCCCAGATGATCGCGCTGCGGGAGATCGGCGCGACCATCATCTCGCGCAGGAAGCCGAACTCCCGGTCCCAGACCAGCGAGATGCCGGCGAACGCCGCGGTGAACAGCACCGACGTCGCCAGGACGCCGGGGAACAGGAAGGTCTGGAAGCTGACGTCGCCCCCGGTGTCGACGATGCTGGCCAGCCCGGTGCCCATCACGAAGATGAACAGGACCGGCTGCAGCAGCATGGTCAGCATCCGGGCGCGGTCCTGGCGCAGCCGGGTCAGTTCGCGACGCATGACGACCCAGGTCGCCCGCAGTTCGTGGGCCAGGTCGCTGCGCACCTCGCCCAGCGGCGCGGGGGCGGGGGTCGCCGTGACGGCGGTCTCGCGGGTCGTCATGTCTCATCGCCTCCCGGCGAACGGGGACCCCGCCGGGCCGGCGCCCTCGGAGTCGCGGATGGTGCGGCCGGTGTAGGTGAGGAAGACGTCGTCCAGGCTGGGCCGGGTCACGGTCACCGAGCGGATGCCGACGCCGAGCTCGGTGAACAGCCGGGGCACGACCTGGGCGCCCTCGGCGACGGCGAGGGTCACCTGCCCCTCGTGGACGCCGGCCTCGACACCCAGCCGCTCCCGGATCCGGGCGATGGCCAACTCGTCGTCGTCGGTGCGCAGGGCGATCCGGTCGGTGCCGATGCTGGACTTCAGCGCCTCCGGGGTGTCCTCCACGACGACCTCGCCGTTGTCCATGATCGCGATCCGGTCGCAGTGCTCGGCCTCGTCCATGTAGTGCGTGGTGACGAAGACGGTGATCTCCGTCGTCCGCCGCAGGTCGTGCAGGTAGGCCCAGATCGCGGCGCGGGTCTGCGGGTCCAGGCCGATGGTGGGCTCGTCGAGGAAGAGCACCTGCGGGGCGTGCACCAGGCCGCGGGCGATCTCCAGGCGGCGCTTCATGCCGCCGGAGAACTTCTGGACGGTGTCCGAGCGACGGTCGGCCAGCGCGACCATCTCCAGCACCTCGTCGATCCGCCGGTCGGCGTCGGCCCGGGACAGCCCGTAGAGCTCGGCGTGGAAGCGGAGGTTCTGCTCGGCGGTGAGCTGCAGGTCCAGCGTCTGCTGCTGGAACACCAGGCCGATGCGCCGGCGCACCTGGTCCCGCTCGCGGACGACGTCGTAGCCGGCGACCCGGGCGGTGCCGGAGGTGGGGTTCCGGATGGTGCACAGCATCTCGATGGTCGTGGACTTGCCTGCACCGTTCGGGCCGAGGAAGCCGTAGGTCTGCCCCGTCTCCACCCGCAGGTCGATGCCCTTGACCGCCTCGACCACGGTGTCGCCGGTCTTGTAGCGCTTGGTCAGCCCGGTCACCTCGATGGCGGGCCCGTTCACGGCGTCAGACACGGCGGGAACAGTTCTCTAACGGCGTTAGAGTGTCAAGCGTGAATCCCGAGGCGGCGACGGAGCGGGCGCCGGTGACCCGCGAGGCGGTGGTCGACGCGGCGCTGGCGTTGCTCGCCGACGGCGGCCTGGAGGCGGTGTCCTTCCGGCGGATCGCCGCCCGGCTGGGCGTCTCCGGCCCGACCCTGTACTGGCACGTCGACAACAAGCGCCAGCTCATGGACCTCATGGCCGAGGAACTGTTCCGCCGGGCCGGCGTCGACCACGCAGCACCGGCGCCCGGCCAGCCGTGGTGGGAGTGGCTGCGGGAGGACGCCCGGGCGATGTTCGCCGCGCTCGTCGGCACGCGCGACGCGCCCCGCGTGCTGGCCGGCAACCGGCCCGGGCGGGAGAGCCTGGCGCGGATCGAGCGGTCCCTGGGCGTCCTGGTCGAGGCGGGGCTCACGCCGGGTGGGGCCCAGCACGTGCTGTTCGCGATCGGCTCGTACGTGATCGGCAGCGCGACCGAGTGGCAGGCGGAGGCCGAGCGCAGCCGCACCACCCCGCTTCCCGGAGCCGACGACGAGGACGCCAACGCGCGGCGGGCGGAGGTCCTCGCCGACCAGCCCGTGCTGCTCGCCGCGATCACCGAGGTGCTCGGCCAGCCGCACGAGACGACGTTCGAGTTCGGCCTGGACCTGATCATCGAGGGGCTGCGGGCCCGCTACGCGCCGGACGCCTGACCCCGGCGATCACAGCGCCGCGCCCACCCGCTCGCCGTCCAGGGTGGCCGCCGAGGCCCGCCGCGGCGCCAGGCAGTCCCCGACCCGGTGCACCTCCAGGCCGCTGTCGGCCAGGGCGCGCCACAGTTCGTCGTCGGCCCGGGCGGGCGTGGCCGCGACGACCCAGTCGACGGTGCGCTCCTCCCGCGTGCCGGTCGGGTGGTGCAGCAGCCGGACGACCCGCCCCTCGACGCCCTCGACCACGCGGTCGGTGCTCTGCCGGATGCCGAGCTCGGTCGCGCGCCGCCGCCAGCGGGGCGCGTCCAGTGTCAGCCCGAGGTCCTGCCCGACGACCATCGCCGCCGTCGTCACCTCGACGGTGCAGCCGCGGCCGGCCAGCAACTCGGCGACCGACGGCGCCGCGGAGGCACCCAGGTCGTCGACGACGAGGACGTCGCCGGTCGGGGCGACCCGGCCGGCCAGCACGTCCCGGACGTCGACCACCCGCTCGCCCGGACCCGCCCACGCCGGACGGGCGGGGCGGGCACCGGTGGCGAGCACGACGGCGTCGGGCGCCTCGGCTCGGACCAGCTCCGCCGTGGCGCGGACCCCCGTGCGGACCTCCACCCCCGCCCGCGCGCACTCGGCCGCCAGGTCGTCCACCAGGGGCCGCAGCCCGTGCCGGCCGGGGGCGGACGCCGCGAGCACGACCGCGCCGCCCGTCGCGGCCGCCCGCTCCAGGAGGGTCACCGCGTGGCCCCGCTGCGCGGCGGTGGCGGCCGCACGGAGCCCGGCCGGGCCGCCGCCGACGACGAGCACCCGCCGCCGCCGGACCGGGGTCGGCAGCGGCGCCTCGCGGCCGGCGCGCGGGTTGGTCACGCAGCCCAGGGGTCGGTTGAGGCCCACCCGGCCCACGCACTCCTGGTTGCAGCCCAGGCAGGTGCGGATCTCACCGGCCCGCCCGCCGAACGCCTTGGCCGCGAACTCCGGGTCGGCGATCTGCCCGCGGGCGACGCCGACCAGGTCGCAGTCGCCGTCGGCCAGCGCCCGCTCGGCCTGCTCCGGCGTGAGGAACCGGCCGACGCCGATGACCGGCACCCCGGCGGCGGCGCGGATCGCGGCGGAGACGGGACGCGCGTAGCCGGGCGGGGTGGTCATCGGCGGGATGACGCGCTCCAGGGTCGCCGTCGCGACGCCGACCGTGGTGCTCACGTAGTCGACGAGGCCGCGGCCGCCCAGCAACCCGGCGGTGGCGGCGGCCTCGGCGAGCGTCGTCCCGCCGTCCACGGCCTCGTCGCCGGCGAGGCGGACGCCGAGCGCGCGGCCGGGCCCGATCGCCTCCCGGACCGCGGTGAGCACCTCCACGAGGAAGCGGGCACGGCCCGCCAGCTCGCCGCCGTAGCCGTCAGTCCGCCGGTTGGTGGCGCGGGAGAGGAACTGGCGGGCGAGGGAGGACTGCGAGGCCTGGACCTCGACGCCGTCGAAGCCGCCGAGGACGCAGCGGGCGGCGACGTCGGCGTAGCCGGCGACCAGCCGCGCGATCTCCGCGGTGGACACCTCGCGCGGGACCTCGCGGAACAGCGGGTCGGGCACCGCCGACGGCGCGCTGACCGGCGCCCGGGTGTGCCGGCCGTCGGACTGGCCGCCGTTGTGGTTGAGCTGGGCGAACACCAGCGCCCCGTGCGCGTGGACGGCGTCGGTGACCCGGCGGTAGCCGGGCACGACCGCGGGGTCGTACCCGCGGAGGAGCTTCTCGTAGGGCCGGTCGGCGGGGTCCGTCGACGACTCCTCGACCACGACCAGCCCGGCTCCTCCGGCCGCCCGCGCGCCGTAGTAGGCGGCGTGCCGCTCGGTGGGCAGTCCGTCGACGGCGTAGTTGGTGAGATGGGCAGGGAAGACGACCCGGTTGGGGAGGGTCACCGGCCCCACGCGCAGCGGGGCCACCAGCCGCTCGAAGCCCACCCGCACCTCCTCGTCCGGTCTCCCGCGCCCGCGCCCGCCGAAGAGTAGGCGGCCGGGGAGACTCGGCCCATGGCTCCTCGACGCTGCCCCTGCGGAACCGGGCTGCCGTACGCCGAGTGCTGCGGCCGGCTGCACGACGGGACGACGGCCGCGGGCACCGCCGAGCAGCTGATGCGGTCGCGGTACAGCGCGTTCGCCGTCGGGGACGCGGCCTACCTGCTGGCCACCTGGCACCCGGCCACCCGGCCGGCGTCGCTGGAGCTGGACCCGTCGGTGCGCTGGACCGGCCTGGACGTGATCGGCGTCACCGGCGGTGGGCTGCTGGCGCGGGAGGCGACGGTGGAGTTCCGCGCCTGGTACCGGCACGACGGGGACACCGGCAGCCGGCACGAGGTGAGCCGGTTCGTCCGCGAGGACGGCGCCTGGCGCTACGTCGACGCCGTCTGACGGCCCGCCGCCGCGGTTCCGGACCGACGGCGTCCGCGACGTCCGGTGTCGGCGCGCCCCCGGCGGGGCAGGGAGGGAGGGACACCCGTTCCCGCCCGACGAGAGGACGCCATGACCACCGAGGACACCCGCAAGGTCGCCGAGCTGATCAAGGGGGAGCGGTTCGCCTTCCTCACCACCGTCGCCCCCGAGGGGAAACTGACCAGCCGCCCCATGACGCTGCAGGAGGTCGAGTTCGACGGCGACCTGTGGTTCTTCGCCGAGCGCGGCAGCGACTGGCTGACCCACATCGCCACCTCCCCGCAGGTCAACGTCGGCGTGGGGTCCGGAGGCACCTGGGTGTCGCTCACCGGGCACGCCTCGGTCGTGGACGACGTGGCGAAGAAGAAGGAGCTGTGGAACAGCGGGGTCGAGGCCTGGCTGCCGCAGGGTCCCGAGGACCCCTCCGCCGTGCTGATCAAGGTCGACGCCGACTCGGCGGAGTACTGGGACACCCCGGGTGGCCGCCTGGCGACCGCCTTCAGCTTCGTGAAGGCCAAGGCCACCGGGGAGCGCATGGAGGCCGGCGAGAGCCACAAGGTCGACCTCTAGGCCACCGGCGGCCGCGGCTCCTCCGGCCGCCGCTCCCCCGGCCACCCCTCCAGCACCGCCCGCGCCGCGCGCCGGCCCTCGAGCACGGCCTCGAGCACGGTGCGCGGCGCGACGACGTCCCCGGCGGGGACCGTCGCGTCCGGCGCCGTCCCGGGCAGCGGCGGTGCGGCGTCCACCACGACCGCGCAGGGCACCCGGCGCTCGGCGCCGGTCCAGCGGTCGGCGAGCACCGCGACGCCGCCACCGGCGGCGCGGAGGACGCACCCGGTCTCGCGCCGGACCCCAGCGCGCAGCAGGCGCGTGTTGGCCGGCGCGAGGTCACCGGCCAGCCGCACGCCGACGACCTCGTCCGGCGTGACCACGGTGACCTCGCGACCGGCCGCGGCGAGCAGCTCCGCCACCCCCGTGCCGGCCGGCCCGCCGGCGGGATCGTGCACGACCACGGGCCCCGGCGGTGGGTCGGTGCCGGCCAGCACGTCCGCGGCCAGGAGCAGCCACGCGTCGTCGGCGACGTCGAACCCCGGCGGGCGGGGCCGGGCCCCGGTGGCGACGACGTCGCCGTCGTCCGCCGTGACACCCAGCTCGACACGCACCCCGAGCCGCCGCACCTCCCCCTCCAGCCAGTCGGCGAGGTCGGCGAAGCGCGCGCGCCCGGGCAGCGCGGCGACCAGCCGCAGCCCGCCCCCGAGCCGGCCGGAGCGCTCGACGAGCCGGACGTCGGCACCCGCCCCGGCCAGCACGCGGGCGGCCTCCAGCCCGGCCGGGCCCCCGCCGACGACGGTCACCCGCCGCCCGGCGCCGGCGGGGACGCCCGCCGGCTCCCCGGTCTCGTGGCCGCTGCGGGGGTCGGCCACGCAGCTGACCGGCGGGTTGCGGACGTCGAGCACCTGGCAGGCCTGGTTGCACAGCGTGCACGGGCGCACCGGGACGCCGGCCCGGGTCCTGGCCACCAGGTCGGCGTCGGCGATCTGGGCGCGGGTCATCTCCGCCGCGTCGGCGACACCTCCGGCGAGGGCGGCCTCCGCGGCGGCGACGTCCACCACCGAGCCCTGCAGCACCACCGGCGTCCCGCCGGCCGCCGCCCGTACCGCCGCGGTGAGCTCGCGGTTGGAGCCGGGCGCGGTGTGCCCGTCGGGCCGGTACGCCGAGGCGGCCAGGCCGCTGCCGCGGACCACGACCAGCAGGTCCACCAGCGGGGCCAGCTCGGCCACGGCGGTGACCGCGGACGCCGGGGTGATCCCGGCCCACGGTGCCTGCTCGTCGCAGGACAGCCGCAGCGCCAGCACCCGGCCGGACCCCAGGTCCGCGCGGACGGCGGCCAGCACCTCGCGCAGCAGCCGCAGCCGGTCGGTGCCGTGGACGTCGGTGCGGGTGTTGGTGAGGCCGGAGGCGAACTGGCGCAGCAGCGCCCGTGGGCCGGCGTCGACCTCCACCCCGTCGAGGTCGGCGGCCACCGCGGTGCGGGTCGCGGCCCGGAACCCGGCGACGAGCGCGGCGATCTCGGCCGGCGCCATCTCCGCGGGCACCTCGCGGGTGACGACGTCCGGCACCGCCGACGGCCCCCACAGCGCCGCCCGGGTGTGCGCGCTGGTCCCCTGCGCCCCGGTGTGCCCCAGCGAGGCGAGCACGAGCGCACCGGAGGGCCGGCACGCGGCGACGACGTCGGCCCAGCCCGGGCCACAGTCGGCGGCCAGCGGCGCGCGCTCGTAGGGGTGGTCCGACTCGTGCACCGACGCGGTCTCGGTGACCACGATCCCGCAGCCGCCCACGGCGCGGCGGGCGTAGTAGGCGACGTGCCGCTCCGACAGCGACCGGCCGTGGCCGAGGTTGGTCTCGTGCGGGCCGAACAGCACCCGGGAGGGCGCCGTCCGGCCCGCCAGGACCAGCGGCTCGAGCAGCCTCAGCGCAGGTCGAGCCCGGCCAGGGGGGACTCGTCGCAGATCTTCGCCGGGATGCTGGGCATGCCCAGCAGCGTGGGCTGGCCGCGGACCGGCCCCTTGTGCGAGTGGTCGATGTGGCTCTTCGGCGTGACCAGGTCGAGGTCGCGGGCGGCCAGGGCGCTCTCGCCGTAGCCCTGCACGCACTCCGGGTCCGGGCCGTCCAGCGGCAGGCCGGTGAAGAACTTGGCCGCCATGCAGCCGCCCCGGCAGGCGTCGAAGTGGGCGCACTTGGTGCAGGCGCCGCCGGTCTGCGGGCTGCGCAGCTCGGCGAAGAGCTCCGACTGCTGCCACACCCGCTGGAAGCCGCCCTCGTCGCGGACGTTGCCGGCGAGGAAGTTCTCGTGGATGGCGAACGGGCAGGCGTAGACGTCACCCACCGGGTCGATCAGGCAGACGACCCGGCCCGCGCCGCACAGGTTCAGCCCGGGCAGGGCCTCGCCGAACGCCGACAGGTGGAAGAAGGAGTCACCGGTCAGGACGTTGTCGCCGTTGGTCAGCAGCCAGGAGTAGAGGTCCTTCTGCTGCTGCTGGGTCGGGTGCAGCTCGTCCCAGACGTCGGCGCCCCGGCCGGACGGGCGCAGCCGGGTGATCCGCAGCTGGGCGCCGAAGGAGTCGGTCAGCGCCTTGAACGCGTCGAGCTGCCCGGCGTTCTCGCGGGTGACGACGACGGAGACCTTGAAGTCCTTCATCCCGGCCTCGGCCAGGTTCTCCAGGGCCCGGATGGCGGTGGCGTACGAGCCGGTGCCGCGGACCCGGTCGTTGACCTCGGCGGTCGCGCCGTCGAGGGAGATCTGCACGTCGACGTAGTCGGTGCGGGCCAGCTGCGCGGCGCGGGTCTTGTCCAGCTTCACGCCGTTGGTGGAGAACTTGACGCCGACGTCGTGGCCGATGGCGTAGTCGAGCAGGTGCCAGAAGTCCGGGCGGACCGTGGGCTCGCCGCCGCCGACGTTGACGTAGAAGACCTGCATGCGCTGCAGCTCGTCGATGACCGCCTCGGCCTCGGCGGTGGACAGCTCGCGCGGGTCCCGCCGTCCCGAGGAGGACAGGCAGTGCGCGCACGCCAGGTTGCAGGCGTAGGTGAGTTCCCACGTCAGGCAGATCGGCGCGTCCAGCCCGTACTCGAACTGGTCGATCAGGCGCCCGCCGACGGGGCGCTCGGGCGCGGGCGTGCGGGGCGGCAGGACGGCCGTCACCGCGGGTCCCCCGCGGCGTCGTGGAGCGGAGCGGAGCAACGTCGTCGGGTGCTCATGTGGAACTCTCCCGGAGTTCGATCATCTGCGAACGTGCGAGGTCGGCCAGCGCCTTGACGTAGGCGGCCCGCTGGGCCTCGGGGACCCCGCACGCGACGAGGGTGGCCAGGGCGCTGGGGTGCTCGGCCAGCGTCTCGACGACGGTGACCAGCGTCTTCGACTTCAGGAACGACAGCTTCCGGTTGCCGAAGTGGTAGACCAGCGCACCGAACGGCTCGGGGCGGAGCGCCACCGAGCGGGCCCGCCGCCAGGGCAGCGACGGGTCGAAGGCGGGCCCGGGAGCGCCGGAGCCCGGAGGTGGAGCGGCGCCGGCGTCGCTCATCGGCTCAGCCGGCGCCGCGACGGGGGCGTCGATCAGTACACCCCGCACATGCCGTCGATGGAGACCTCCTCGACGAGCGACTCCTCGACCAGGGTCTCCTCGGCAGCCGGGGCCTCGGTGGCCTGGGTGTCGGTGGTCTCGGGCATGGCGCCTCCTGTGATCGGGATTACCAACGTGGGGTGGACGTTAGTGACACCCAGTGCCACCGGCAACACCGGGGGGCGGACACGCCGCGCAGGTCAGCGCCGTGCAACCGGCCGGCACGCACCCCGGAGGCCCCGTCCGGGGGACGCGGCGCGCAGACCGCCCGGACGGTCGCTCCCGTGGCCCAAGATGTACCCGTGACCACCCTGCTGCCCGACGCGCGCGCGGACACCCGTGCCCGGATCGAGCAGGCCGCCCTCGAGCTGTTCGCCCGCACCGGGTTCGAGCAGGTCACCACCGACGAGATCGCCGACGCCGCCGGCATCAGCCGCCGCACGTTCTTCCGCTACTTCGCCACCAAGGCCGACGCGGTGTGGGGCGACTTCGCCTCCCACGTGGAGCGGCTCGAGCAGCTGCTCGGGGCGGCGCGGCCAGACCAGCCGGTCCTCGCCTCCATCTGCGCGGCCTACGTCGAGGTCAACGACTACTCGGCGGCCGACCTGCCGATGCTGCGCCAGCGGATGGCGCTCATCCTGGGCGAGCCGGCGCTGCAGGCGCACTCGCAGGTGCGGTACGCCGACGTCGACCGGGTGGTCGCCGAGTACGTCGCCCGGCGCAGCGGGGAGCGGCCCGACGCGCTGCTCCCGCGCCTGGTGGCCACCACCACGCGGGCGGCGGCGACGACGGCGTTCGAGGTGTGGCTGGCCGGCGGGACGACGTCCCTCGGCGACGACCTGCACGCCGCCTTCGACCAGCTCGCCGCCGGCTTCCCCACCCTGCGCACCGCCTGACGCCCCGTCGGTGACGAGCAGCCGAGCTGCCCGTCACCGGGGGTGGCCCCCACCCAGAACCGGGTCGTCATGTCATGGCCCTCGTGCGTGAGGTCGTGGCAGCGGGACCACGGGTCCGCTCAGGCGGCGAGCCACTCCCCCAGGCCGGCCAGCAGGCGGTCGACGTCCGCGTCGTCGTTGTAGGGCGCCAGCCCCACCCGCAGGCCCCCGGCGTCGCCGAGCCCCAGCCACCGGGACGCCTCGATGGCGTAGAACGAGCCCGCGGGGGCGTTGACCCCGCGCTCGGCGAGGAAACGGTACCCGTCGGCGGCGTCCCGCCCCTCGAAGGTCATCAGCAGGGTGGGCGTGCGCCGCCGCGCCCGCGACCACACCGTGACACCGGGCAGGGCGCGGACGCCGTCCTCGATGCGCTCCCGCAGCCGGTCCTCGTGCTCCTCCACCGCGGCCATCCCGACCTCGAGCCGCGCCCGCCGGTCCCCCTCCGGACCGCCGAGGCCGGCCAGGAAGTCCACCGCCGCGGTGGTGCCGGCGAGCAGCTCGTAGGGCAGCGTGCCCAGCTCGAACCGCTCCGGGACGGCGTCGGTGGAGGGCAGCAGCTTGTCCGGTCGCAACGTCTCCAGCAACGCGGGTGCGGCGACGACGCAGCCGCAGTGCGGGCCGAGGAACTTGTAGGGCGAGCAGGCGTAGAGGTCGGCACCGAGCGCGGCGACGTCGACCGCGGCGTGCGCGGTGAGGTGCACGCCGTCGACGTACGTGAGCGCTCCGGCGTCGTGGGCCTGCGCGGTGATCGTGGCGAGGTCGGGCCGGGTGCCGATGAGGTTGGACGCCCCGGTGACCGCGACCAGCCGGGTGCGCTCGGAGAGGACGGCGGCGACGGCCTCGGGCGCGAGCTCACCGGTGGCCGGGTCGAACCCGGCCCAGCGGACCGTCGCCCCGCGGGCTGCGGCGGCCTGCACCCACGGCCGGACGTTGGCGTCGTGGTCCAGCCGGGTCACCACCACCTCGTCGCCCGGGCCCCACCCGGCCGACAGCACGCGGGAGAGGTCGTAGGTCAGCTGGGTGGCGCTGCGGCCGAAGACGACCCCGCCGGGGTCGCCGGCGACCAGGTCGGCCACCGCCCGGCGCGCCGCGAGGACGACGTCGTCGGCGTTCCGCTCGGCCTGCGTCACCCGGCCGCGGTTGGCGATCGGCGCGGTCAGGGTGGCCGCGACCGCCGCGGCGACCGACTCGGGGACCTGCGAGCCGCCCGGCCCGTCGAAGTGCGCGGCGCCGGCACGCAGGGCGGGGAAGCAGGCACGGACGGCCTCGACGTCGTAGCTCACCGCGACAGCATGCCCAGACCACCGCCGCCCCCTGCCACCGGCCGTCGTCGGGGCGGTCGTCAGCGGGCCGACGCGACGATCCGGTCGGGCCGGACGACGACGGTGGTCGCCCGCGCACCGCGCAGCCAGGCGGTGAGGACGCCGTCGACATCGGCCACCGCGACCTCCGCACCGCCCGCCGGCCGCACCGCCACCCGCCCCGGCGCGAGCAGCCGCAGCCGCGCCGCCCCGTGGCCGAGCACGTCGTCCACCGGGCACCGCCGCCCGCCGGCCGCCACCGGGGCGCGGGGCAGCAGGGTGCCGGCCAGCCGCCGTCCGGCCCGGCCGCGGCGCACCACGAGCGGGCCCGGGCGCAGCGGCGGCGTCCGGCTGTCGGTGGCGAACGCCGCGACCGCCGGGACCCGGCCGACGGCGGCCAGCAGCGCCCGCCGCAGCACCGCCCCGCCGACGCCGCCGCCGGTCATGAGCCGGCCGACCAGGAGCGCCAGGCGCACCAGCGCCCGGGCGTGCGGTGCGCGCTCGGCCTGGTGGGTGTCGAGCAGGCGGTCGTCGGCCGCGCCGGTGAGCACCGCGGCCAGCTTCCAGGCCAGCTGGTGGACGTCGCGCAGCCCGAGCCCCAGCCCCTGGCCGATGAACGGCGGGGTGAGGTGGGCGGCGTCCCCGGCCAGCAGCACCCGGCCCGCCCGCCAGCGGTCGGCGACCTGCGCCCGGTACACGTACTCCGCGACGCGCACCACCTCCGCGCCGTCCGCACCGGCGGGGGCCAGCAGCGCCGGGAGCGCCTCGGCCAGCGCCTCGCGGCTCTCCCCCGGCCGCAGCCGGAACTCCCAGCGGTAGCGGTCCCCGGCGACCGGCATGAACGTCGCGGGCCGGTGCGGGTCGCAGACCTGGTGCACCCCGTTCCAGACCGGCAGCGGCGCGGCCGAGCGGAGGTCGGCGACCAGCCAGCGGTCGGGGCGCCCGAGGTCGGTCATGGCGGCCCCGATGAGCCCGCGCACCGTGCTGTTCGCGCCGTCGCAGCCGAGCACCGCGGCCGCGGGCAGGTCCGACGGCTCGCCGCCGCCCGACGGCCGCACGGTGACCCCGCCGTCTCGGGCCAGCCCCACCACCTCGACGCCGGTCCGCAGGCCGATGCCCGGCGCCGCCGCCACGGCGGCCAGCAGCGCCGCCTCCAGGTCGGGCTGGTGGAACATCGACCCCTGCGGCCAGCCGTGCGCGCCGGCGGACGGCGAGCGGCGGAACTCGGCGAGGGTGCGCAACCGGCCGTCCAGCAGCCGCAGCCCGCTCATCGGCCGGCTCGCCCGCAGGAACGCCTCGGCGACCCCGGCGTCGGCCAGCGCCCGCAACGCCTCGTCGTCCAGGTGCACCGCGCGCGGCCGGGCGTAGGGAGCCGGCTGCCGCTCGAGGACCAGCACGGACAGCCCGCGGCGGGCCATCAGCAGGGCCGCGGTGAGCCCCACCGGCCCGGCGCCGACGACGACCACCGGCGCCCCTGACACGGCTCCAGTCTCCCAGTGAGCGGAAGCCGGGGTAGCGGCAATGTTGCACATCGCTTCCCCTGGTGTGAGGCACGTCATAACGTGCCGGTCACGGTCATGCACCCTGCATGCAAGCAGCCCTCGACGGCGAGGGCGACGAGGAGGTCACTGTGCCCGTGAACACCCGCGGCGCGATCCTGCGCTCAGCTCCCGGCAAGTGGGAGGTCACCGACCTGGTCGCGGACGACCCGCGCCAGGGCGAACTCCAGGTCAAGTTGGCGGCGTCCGGTCTGTGCCACTCGGACGACCACATCGCCACCGGCGACATGACGGTCGGCCACTACCCGTTCCTCGGCGGCCACGAGGGCGCCGGCGTCGTCACGGCGGTCGGCCCCGGCACCCCGGGCTTCAAGGAGGGCGACCACGTCGTCTTCTCGTTCCTGCCCGGCTGCGGCCGCTGTCGCTACTGCGCCAACGGTCAGCAGTACATCTGCGACTCCGGCGCCAACCTGCTCGTCGGCTCGCGGTGGGACGACGCGGAGAGCTTCCGCTTCCAGACCTCCGATGGCACGCCGGTCGGCCAGATGTGCGGCCTGGGCACCTTCGCCGAGGTGACCACGGTCGACGTCCGCTCGACGGTGAAGATCCCCGACGACATCCCGCTGGACGTCGCCTGCCTCGTCGGCTGCGGCGTCGGCACCGGCTGGGGCACGGCGGTCCAGGCCGGCGAGGTCAAGGCCGGCGACACGGTCATCGTCATGGGGATCGGCGGCATCGGCATCAACGCGGTGCAGGGCGCCTCGAACGCCGGGGCGAGCCACGTCATCGCCGTCGACCCGGTCGCCTTCAAGCGCGAGAAGGCGATGGAGCTCGGCGCCACCCACGCCTTCGAGAGCATCGAGGAGGCCGCCGAGTTCGGCCGCAGCGTCACCAACGGCCAGGGCGCGGACAAGGTGCTGATCACCGTCGGCATCCTGAAGGGCGAGCACGTCGCCCAGGGTGTCGAGGCGCTCGGCAAGGGCGGGCGGGTCGTCATCACCGGTCTCGGAGACCTCACCGACGTGGGGATCCCGATCAACCCCAGCATGCTCGCGCTGTTCACCAAGGAGATCCGCGGCGCGCTGTTCGGCGACCAGAACCCCAGCGCCGACATGCTCAAGATGCTGCGGCTCTACCAGGAGGGCCAGATCAAGCTCGACGAGCTGATCACCAACCGCTACAAGCTCGACGACGTCAACCAGGGCTACGAGGACATGAAGGCCGGCAAGAACATCCGCGGCGTCATCATCTACGACTGAGGAAGGACCACCCTTCCCCCCGCGCCTCGCAGGCTCGGCGCGGGTCCCTGAAGGGTGGCCGTTCCAGCACGTCACCGGGGCCGGGGCGTCCCCCTCTCTGCGGGGGCGCCCCGGTCGCGCGTCCCCCACCCGAAGGAGAACCGTGAGCACCACCACCGCCCGGCGGCTCGACGTCACCGGCATGGTCCGGGTCGCCCGTGAGCGGGTCGTCGCCCGCATCCGCGAGGCCGAGGTCGTGGCCGCCGCCCTGTCGGCCGGCCGCAACGTCCTCCTGGAGGGCCCGCCCGGCACCGGCAAGACGACGCTGCTGCGCTCCCTGGCCGACGGCGCGGGCGTGCCCCTGGTGCTGGTGGAGGGCAACGCCGAGCTCACCCCCACCCGGCTGGTCGGCCACCACGACGCCTCACGGGTGCTCACCGAGGACTACCGCGCCGAGAACTTCGTGCCCGGCCCGCTCACCCGGGCGATGACCGACGGCGCGATCCTCTACGTCGAGGAGTTCAACCGGGTGCCCGAGGAGACGATGAACGTCCTCCTCGGCGTCCTGTCCGAGCGCGAGATGCACGTGCCGCGGTTCGGCCGGGTGAGCGCCCGTCCCACGTTCCGGCTGGTCGCGGCGATGAACCCGTTCGACGCCGTCGGCACCGCCCGGGTCACCCCCGCGCTCTACGACCGCTCCTGCCGGGTCGCCATGGGCTACCAGGACGAGGAGGCCGAGCTGTCCGTCGTCGCGACGGCCACCGGCGGCCCCGAGGCGCTCGTCGCCCAGGCGGTGCGGACCGTCCGGATCACCCGCGACCACCCCGAGCTGCGGATCGGCTCCTCGGTGCGCGGCGCCATCGACACCGTGCTCATCGCGCTGGAGCTGGCGACCGTCCGCGGGCAGACGGCCACCTCCGACGACCCGATCGATGAGAGCACCGGCGTCGACGCCGCGCTGGCCGCCCTCACCGGCAAGGTCACCCTCGCCGACGGCACGGCCCGCCCCGTGGAGGACGTCGTCGCCGACATCTGGCACCGGGCGGGTGAGGAGCTGGGAAAAGCCTGACGCCCGAGGAGTCGGGCGCCCCCGCCGACGAGGCCGAGCCACCGCCGCCTCCGCCGCCCCCGCCCGGTCCGGGCGGCCTCCAGGACCCGCCCGGCCGCCGCCCGCCGCAGCCCGCGCCGGTGGAGGACGCCGATGACGTCGAGCAGATGCTCAAGCAGCACGCCGCCCGCAAGGCCGGCCGCGACGAGCTCGCCCGGGCGCACCCGGACTTCCAGCAGGTCTCCCCGCAGCTCGGTGAGCTGGACGAGGAGGCGATGGCCGACCTCACCGCGCGCGACCCCGACGCCGCCAACCGGCTGCTCACCGCCATGGGCCGGGCCTTCGACCCCGGGCTGCGGGCGGCCGCGCGGGCGCTGGCCTGCCGGCTGCCGGTGGGCACCCCGCGGGCCGGCGTCCCCGACCGCTCCGGCACCCGCCGCGTGGTGACCCGCCGCGACGACACCGGCAGCGACATCGACCTCGACGCCACCCTGGCCGCCCGCGGCGCGGAGCCGCACTGGCGGGCCGAGCACCTGCACACCCGCGGCTGGCGCTCGACCGGCCGGGCCTGCGTGCTGCTCGTCGACGCCTCCGGGTCGGTGGCCGGCGACGAGCTGTCGGTCGCCGTCCTCACCGCCTCGGCGCTGGCCCAGCGGATGCGGCCGGGAGACGAGCTGGCCGTGGTGGCGTTCTGGTCGCAGGCGGTGGTGCTGCGGCCGCTGTCGACCGACCCGCGCACCGACGTCGTCATCGACCGGCTGTTCGACCTCGACGGCGGCGGGACGACCGACCTCGACCTGGGGCTGCGCACCGCCGCGGTCCAGCTGGCCCGGTCCCGCGCGGCCGCCCGCGACGTGCTGCTGCTGTCCGACGGCATGCCGACCGACAGCCCCGACCCGCTGCCCGCCGCGGCGGCGCTCGCCCGTGCCGGCGCGCACCTGCACGTGCTCTCGCTGTCCGACGAGCCGGAGTCGGTGGCCAACTGCGCCGCGCTCGCCGCCACGGGCGACGGCCGGGTGGCCCCGCTGCACCGGCCCACCCAGGCGCCGGAGGCGGTGCGCACGGTCCTGGGCTGACCCTCGACTTCGCTCAGCGCGGTCGCGGGGCCAGCGTCACGGCGTCGCCCGCCCGGGCGGGGTCCAGCGGGACGGCGGAGGTGAGGACGGCGGGCCCGAGCCGCAGCACGCCGTCGGACAGCGCGGCGCAGCGCACCCCGCCCCGCCCCCGCAGCCCGCGGTGCGCCCCAGGTGCGAGGACGACGTCCATCCACGCGCACGGGTTCGCCGGCCGGCCGCCGCGCAGCCGCACCGCGCCGGTGCCGCTGTCGAGGGCGAACTGCTGCCCGCGCAGCGCCTCCACCTGCGCGCCGCGCAGGACGACGGTGCGCCGGGTCAGCAGCGGGTCGAACGGCGGCACCCCGAGCTCGGCGGCCAGCGCCTCCAGGCCCTCGACGGCGAGCACGGTGAGCTGGGCGTCGCGGTGGGCCGGGCGGCCGGCGTAGCGGTCACCCACCACGCCGTAGCCGGTGCGCACCTCGATCTCCGCCCGCCGGTCGTCGTCCACCGGGGGGACGGCACCGCCGGGCCGGCCGTCGTAGCGGTGCACCGGGGAGGCGAGCAGCCCGACGACCTCGACGTCGTACCGGTACGGCAGGGCGGTCAGCGGGCCGGCTCGGCGGCGTCGAGCAGCCCGTAGGCGCGGGCCTCGGGGACGTCGAGCAGGGTTCCGGCCCGCAGGTCGGCGGCGACCTGCTCGACCGGACGGCGGCACGCCTCGGCCAGCCGCTCGTGCAGCCGGTGCAGCTGCCGGGCGTGCTCCGCCGCCCAGGCCTCCACCTCGCGGCCCGGGAGCCCGCGGGGTGCCCGCGGCTCGCAGAGGTGCACGGTGGCATGCGCGCCGGCGACCCGCCGGTCGGCCACGGCGAGGACCGCGACGGCCGGGCCGGTGAGCGTGCCCAGCAGGGTGGCGTGCACGGGGACGCCCATGAGGTCGAGCGCGTCCACCAGGGTGAGCGCGGCGTCGAGGTCGGCGCCCACCCCGGAGAGCTGCAGCCGGACCGGTTCGTCCCCGCTGGCGTCGAGCAGGGCCAGCTCCGCGACCGTGCGGTTGGCCACCTCGGCGTCCAGGTGTCCGGAGAGGACGACCACGCGCTGCTGGAGCAGCCGCTCGGCGAGCCAGTCCGTCGTGTCGACGACGACCGTGGCGGACGCCGACGACGGGGCCGGGGCCGGGGCCGGCGGGCGGGGTTCCGGGCTCCACGGGGTCCGCGGCCAGTCCGGCGGCCGCGGGGGGAACGGCGGGTCGGGGGGACCGGGCGGAACGGGTGGCCAGGTGCCCATGGGTCGGCTCATCGGGACTCCTCGCTCGGGGCGGTGGGACGGGTGGACGGCCCGGACGGTCGGACCTGCCAGTCGACGGTGCGGCCGAGCGCCGCCGCGTAGCGCTCGAGCGTGGACAGCCGCGCGTCGAGCCCACCGCTCTCCAGCCGGGCGACGGCCGACTGCGACGTCCCCATGCGTGCGGCGACGTCGGTCTGGCTCAGCTCGCTCTCCTGGCGGAGCCGGACCAGATCCTCGATCAGCTGCCGCCGGCGGTCGGCCGGACCGTCCAGGCCCGGGAACCGGCTGCGACGTGACGACGGTGGCATACCAGAAACGGTATACCTCATCCGCTATGACCGGGAGGCCCTCCCGTTGATCGTGATCACCACCGGGGCAGGCCGGGAGGGGCGGAAATGGCCATTTCTGCCCCTCCCGGGCCTCAGCGGTCGGCGGTCCGGTGGATCGGGCCGTCGATGCCGGTCAGCCGCTCGCCGGAGCCGCCCCACCGCCCGGCGATGATCTCCGCCGCGATGGAGATCGCCGTCTCCTCCGGGGTGCGGGCGCCGAGGTCGAGTCCGATCGGGGAGGACAGGGTGGCCAGCTCCTCCTTGGACAGGCCCGCCTCGGCCAGCCGCTCGAGCCGTTCGGTGTGCGTCCGCCGGGAACCCATCGCGCCGACGTAGGCCACCGGGATGCGCAGCGCGACCTCCAGCAGCGGGACGTCGAACTTCGGGTCGTGGGTGAGCACGCACAGCACGGTGCGCTCGTCGATGCGGCCGGCGTCCACCTCGGCCTGCAGGTAGCGGTGCGGCCACTCCACGACCACCTCGTGGGCATCGGGGAAGCGCTTGGGCGTCGCGAACACCGGGCGGGCGTCGCAGACGGTGACCCGGTAGCCGAGGAACGCCCCCACCCGGGCGACGGCGGCGGCGAAGTCGATCGCGCCGAAGACGATCATCCGGGCGGCCGGGGCGAAGGAGTTGACGAACAGCGACAGGTCGTCTCCGCGGCGCTCGCCGTCGTGGCCGACGTGCAGCATCCCGGTGCGGCCGGCGGCGAGCATGCCGCGGGCGTCGGCGGCGACGGCATCGTCCAGGCGCTGCAGGCCGAGGGTCCCGGAGGCGCGGTCGGGCCAGATGACCAGCCGCTTGCCGACCCGGTCCTCCGGGCCGGCGACACAGGTGACGACGGCGACCGGCTCGTGCGCGGCGACGGACTCGGCGACCTCCCCCAGCTCGGGGAACGACTCGCGGGAGACGCGCTCCACGAAGACGTCGAGGATGCCGCCGCAGGTCAGGCCCACGGCGAAGGCGTCGTCGTCACTGACGCCGTACCGCTCCAGGGTCGGGACGCCGGACTCGACGACGTCCTTGGCCTCCTCGTAGACCGCACCCTCGACGCAGCCGCCGGAGACGCTGCCCACGGCGGTGCCGTCGGGGCCGACCAACATCGACGCGCCCGCCGGCCGCGGGGCGGAGCGCCAGGTGGCGACCACCGTGCCCATCCCGACGGTCTCCCCCGCCTGCCACCAGCCGACCAGGTCCTCGAGCACGTCACGCATCGCTGCCTCTCCTCCGAGCGGAGTCCGGGAGTGCAGCAAACCTGCACCGTGGCACTCCGCTCAACGTCTCACGCACGCGAGATCACTCCCGCGAGCTCCTCGAACGCAGCCATGCTGTGCCCGGCGACGAAGTGGTCGACCGACGGCAGGGCCGCCTGCATGCCGCCGGTGAGCGGCTCGTAGCCCTCCCGGCCCTTGTGCGGGTTCACCCAGACGACCGCGTGGGCCAGCCGGTGCAGCCGCGCCATCTGCTCGGCCAGCACCTCGGTGCCGCCGCGCTCCCAGCCGTCGCTGCAGACGACGATGACCGCACCGCGGGCCGTGCCGCGCTGCCCCCAGCGGTCGAGGAACGCCTTGAGCACGTCGCCCAGGCGGGTGCCGCCGGACCAGTCGGGGATGGCGTGGCCGCTGGCCGCCAGCGCCTTGTCGGGGTCGCGCATCCGCAGCTCCCGGGTCACGCGGGTCAGCCGGGTGCCGATGGTGAACACCTCCGTGGCGGCCGGGTGCGCCCGGACCGCCGCGTGCGCGAATCGCAGCAGCGCGTCGGCGTAGGGGCTCATCGACCCCGAGACGTCGATCAGCAGGACGACGCGGCGCGGGCGGGGGCGCGCCCGCCGGTGCAGCAACCGGGTCACCTCCCCGCCGTCGTGCAGGGCGTGGCGCACGGTGCGCGAGGCGTGCACGGCGCCGTGCGCGCTGGGCCGGCGCCGCCGCGACGCGCGCATCGGGGCGGCCGGCACCAGCAGCGCGAACAGCCGGCGCAGGTGGTCCCGCTCCGCGAGGCTCATCTCGGCGACGTCGCGGTGGCGCAGCACCTCGTCCCCGCTCGCCGTCCCGGCCAGCTCGGGCGGCTGCTCGCCGTCGTCGCTCTCCCCGGTGCCGGGCTCCAGCGGCGCGGTCGTGGCCAACTGCCGGTCGGGCTGCGCGGCCGAGCGGCTCGGCCGCGGCGCCTCGCCACCGAAGTACGCCGCGAACGCGGCGTCGTAGCGGTCGAGGTCGTCCGGGCTGCCGCACAGGGTCAGCCGGCCGGCCCAGTACACGTCGGTGGCGTCGAGGACGTCGAGCGCGCCGACGGCGGCGAGCATCGCCTCCACCCGGTCCGGGGAGGCGGTCACCCCGGCGTGCCGGAGGGTCCGCGCGAAGCCCAGGACCGTGTCGACGACGTCCCGGGGTGGCCGGGTCCGGACGGCCCCGTCCCCGGTCCCGGTCCCGGTCCCGGTCCCGGTCCCGGTCCCGGTCCCGGTCCCGGTCCCCTGCAGGGTCCGACCGCGAGCGTGCGAGCGGGTGGGGGGCAGGGGGTCCTCCGACGAGGCGTGGGGAAGACGGGGTCCTGTCTCAGCCGCCACCGAAGAGCGCCCCCCGGGCGAGCGCGTGCACGCGGTCGGCGTCCTCCCGGTACTTGAGGACTGCGCCCAGCGTGCGGGCGGCGGTGTCGGGGTCGAGGGCGCGGGCGCCCAGGGTGTGCAGCGCGGTCGCCCAGTCCATGGCCTCGGCGACGCCGGGCGGCTTGAGCAGGTCGAGGGTGCGCAGCGTCGCCGTCGCCCGGGCCACCTCGCGGGCCAGCTGCTCGGTGACCTCCGGCAGCCGGCTGCGCAGGATCGCGACCTCGCGGTCGTAGTCCGGGTGCTGCAGCCAGTGGTACAGGCAGCGCCGCTTGAGGGCGTCGTGCACCTCGCGGGTGCGGTTGGAGGTCAGGATCACCAGCGGCGGGGTGGCCGCGCGGATCGTGCCGAGCTCCGGGATCGAGATGGTGAAGTCCGACAGCACCTCCAGCAGGAAGGCCTCGAACTCGTCGTCGGCGCGGTCGACCTCGTCGACCAGCAGCACGCTCGGGGAGTCCTCCAGTGCCTGCAGCAGCGGGCGGGCCAGGAGGAAGCGGCGGTCGTAGAGGGAGGCCTCGAGCGTCTCCGTGTCCCCTGTGGCGTGCGCCGCCTCCGCGGCCCGCAGGTGCAGCAGCTGCCGGCCGAAGTCCCAGTCGTAGAGCGCCTGGCTGGCCTCGAGCCCCTCGTAGCACTGCAGGCGGTAGAGCGGGCGGCCGGTCACCTGGGCCAGCGCCTGGGCGAGGGCGGTCTTACCCACGCCGGCCTCGCCCTCGAGGAACAGCGGCCGGTGCATCGCCAGCGCCAGGTACGCGGCGGTGGCCAGCCCCTCGTCGGGCAGGTACCCGGTGCCCCGGAGGGCCTCGGCCAGGTCGTCGGGGCCGGCGAACCCGCCGCGCGGGTCGGACACCGGCTCCAGCGCGGTCTCACTCACGCGGCGGCCCCGTCGGGGCTCGTCGTGGCACTGCCGTGGTCACCGCGTCCGCTCGCAAGCTCGCTCACGCTCCGAGCATCCCACCTGTGGTGCGGCACCTGCTCTGTGGCGGCGCCCCACCCCCTGACGGCAGGTGGCCGGCCGGAGAACTCGTCTCGGCCGGCCACCGCCGTGCTGGGCCCGGCCCACGGCCGGGCAGGGATCTCAGACGCGCCGGTCGCGGCCCGTGCCGCGCTCGGTGTCGCCGTCGACCTCGATCTGCTCCTTACGCAGGTCGGCGTTGACGGTCTCGGTGTCGGTGACCGTCTCGGTGTCCAGGCGCACGCGCTCGACGGGGACGGCCTCCTTCTCCACGACCGGACGCTCGGCGCGCAGCGTGACCTCGTGCTCCTCCTCGGAGATCGCGGGGCCGTCGAGGGCGTTGCCGATGTTGGCGTCGGTGATCGGCTCGCGCTCGACGCGCACCTCCTCGCGGGAGACCGGCACGGTCTCGGTCGCGTTCTCGGTGACGACGTACTTGCGCAGCCGGGCGCGGCCGACCTCCTCGGTCCGGGTGCCCACGTTCAGCTGCTCCTCCGAGCGCGTCATCGCGTTGTCCGTCGTGGGGCCCGAGGTGTCGCGGCCCACAGCACCGCGGGTGTCGACGCCGGCGGTGCCGGCCCGGTCGGTCCTGTCACGGTCGGTCATCCCGGCGGCCGCCATGCCGGTGGTCGACTCGGTGCCCGTGGTGGTCCCGGCGGTCGTCCCCGCACGGTCCGCGTGGCCGACGGTGGTGTCCGTCCGGCCGGTCGTGCCGGAGGTCGTACCGAGGTCGTAGTACCGGTAGAGCTCCTGCTCCTCCTGCGGCGACAGGTGCCCGTCGGTGTCGATCTTCGGGGCGTCCTTGACGGCGTCCTTGCTGACCGGTACCCGCAGGCCGTCGTCGGTCAGGTCGGCGTTGCGGAGGGGGACGAAGGACTCCTTGGTGCCGAACAGGCCGGTGCGCACGGTCACCCACTCGGGCTGGCCGGTCTCGTCGTCGAGGTAGACCTCCGAGGCCGACCCGATCTTCTGGCCACTCTGGTCGTAGACGTCCTTGCCGATCACACGGCTGATGGTTTCGGTACCGATCATCGTCGTCGCGGCTCCTCTCTGAGCACGGGGTGCAACGGTCACCCCGGTGGGTGACCCCCACCCGGCAGCCGAAACAGGACCCGTCCGCCGACACGCCCGGGGCCGACCGGAACGACCACCGCCGGACGACGGTCGTCGCGCCGTCTCCGGTGCGTCTGTGCTGGTCAGGCCCAAGAAGGTGACGCGCAACCGATCCCCGACGAGAGCCTGGCCAATCCGGTCACGCTCCGCGATCGCCTTGCCTCCGGGCGTGTCATGTCGACACCGGCCCCGGCGCGTCGCCGCCGTCCTCGGGGGTGGGGCTGCTCATCCTGGACGGCGTGCCTCCCCGCTCGCCGTACGACGACCTGGTCCACCCGCGCACCGTGAAGAAGCCGCCGCCCCAGGTGGAGGCGCTCGAGGACGTCGTCGTCGAGGACCCGAGCAGCGGGTTCGTCGGTGCCGTCGTGCGGTGCGAGAAGGACGCCGTCCACCTCGAGGACCGCTTCGGGAAGGTGCGGGCCTACCCGCTGGGCCCGGGCTTCTGGGTCGACGGCCGGCCGGTCGTGCTCGTGCGCCCCAAGCAGAACGCCCCGTCGGGCCCGCAGCGCAGCGCCTCCGGCTCGACCTACGTCGTCGGCGCGCGCGCCCGGGTGGCCCGCGAGGGCCGCATCTACGTCGAGGGCAAGCACGACGCCGAGCTGGTGGAGAAGGTCTGGGGCCACGACCTGCGGATCGAGGGCGTCGTCGTCGAGCCGCTGCACGGCGTCGACGACCTGCCGGCGATCGTGCGCGAGTTCCGGCCCTCCTCCGGGCGCCGCCTGGGCGTGCTCGTCGACCACCTGGTGACCGGCTCCAAGGAGTCGCGGATCGCCGGCCAGGTCACCGGGGCGCACGCGCTGGTCGTCGGGCACCCCTTCATCGACATCTGGCAGGCGGTCAAGCCGCAGGTGGTCGGCATCGGAGCCTGGCCCACGGTGCCCAAGGGCGAGCCGTGGAAGGAGGGCGTCTGCAGGCGCCTGGGCTGGGAGGACGACACCGGCTACGTGTGGGCGCAGCGGATCCTCGCCCGGGTGCGCACCTGGACCGACCTGGAACCGGCGCTGATCGGCCGGGTCGAGGAGCTCATCGACTTCGTCACCACCGACTGAGCCCGGGCGCGCAGGTCTTGCGCCGGTCGGCCATCGCGGTCATTGTGTCAATCCCTTGACTCAATGATCCAGTGGAGGATGCGTGGCCCTGCTGCCCCTCGTCGTGCTGCTCGTCCTCGCCGGCACGGTCGCGGTCGGCGCCGCGGTCTCGTGGCGCTCCCCGCCCAGCCGGGAGGCCACCGTGGCCGCCGCCCGCACGCACGGCGCCTGCGGGGCGGTCGCGGCCGTCCTGCTGGGGGCGGCCGCCGCGCTGTACGTCGGGCAGGCCGGGCTGGGCAACTCGTCGCCCGGCGGGCTGGGCGTCACCGCGCTCCTCGTGCCGGTCGCCTTCGGCGTCGTGCACACCGGCGTCCTGACCGTCGCCGAGCTCACCTGGCCGCGCCCCCGGGGGCAGGTGCGCCGGGCCCGGCTGGTGCGCAGAGGGGTGCTGGACGCCGCTCCGCGCTGGCTGGTCCGGCTGGCCGCGGCCGCGGCGCTCGCCGCGACGGTCCTGCTGGCCAGTGGGGCCGCGCTGGCCGACGGCAGCGGGCGCCGGTTCTCGTACGCGTACGGCGACACGGCGGGCGCGACGGCGACGGCGAGCCCGTTCCCCGGCGCCTTCTACGGGCAGCCGGCGGCATGGGGCCTCCTGCTGCTGGCCCTCACGACGGCTGCGGCGTTGTGGATCGTGGCCACCCGCCCGGCGGTGGCCACCGACGACGAGCGAGCCGAGAGGGCCCTGCGCCGCGCGTCGGCCCACCGGGTGCTGCGCGGTGCCGTCGCGGCGTCACTGGTCACTGTCGGGGGACTGACCGCCGTCGGTGGGCAGGCGGTGTGGAGCGCCGCCTCCCACCAGGGCGCCGGGCCCGTCGCCGTCACCGGTGCGGTGGCCGCCTTCCTCGGACTGGCCTCCCTGCTGGCCGGGGTGGTGGTGGCCTGCGTCCGGGCGCCCGGCATCCCGGCGGACCAGCCCGTGTCGGCCTGACCGCCGTGGCCCTGGACATCACGGTCGACGTCACGGCGGCGACTCCGCCGTACGAGCAGATCCGCAGCCAGGTCGCCGGCTACGTGCACGCGGGGCTGCTGCGCCCCGGCGACCGGCTGCCCACGATGCGCGCCCTCGCCGCCGACCTGGGCGTGGCCGTCGGCACGGTGGGGCGGGCCTACGCCGAGCTGGAGGCCGCCGGCCTGGTGGCCAGTCGCCGGCGCACGGGCACGGTGGTCACCAGCCGTTCGCCCGCCCCGGCCCCGGTGGAGGAGGAACTGCGGCGGGCCGCGACCGACCTCGCCGCCCAGGCTCGCGCGGCGGGGGTGGACGCCGAGACGGTGCTGGCCATCGTGCGGGCGGCCCTGCGCCAGCCCGCCGGGTGACGGAGTGGATCCCTCGGGGGTCACCCCGAGGGATCCACTCCGTCCGCGTCACTGCGGGATGTAGTTGAACGTGTCCGGGTCCGGGCCGGTGCGCTCGCCGCGGTCGAGGCCGGTGATCGCGGCCATGGCCGACTCGTCGAGCTCGAAGTCGAACAGGGCGAAGTTCTCCTCGACCCGCGAGCGGGTCACCGACTTCGGGAAGACGACGTCCCCTCGCTGGACGTGCCAGCGCAGCACCACCTGGGCCGGCGTGCGGTCGAGCTGCTCG
Organism: Geodermatophilus sabuli; assembly: GCF_900215145.1. Classification (GTDB taxonomy): domain Bacteria; phylum Actinomycetota; class Actinomycetes; order Mycobacteriales; family Geodermatophilaceae; genus Geodermatophilus; species Geodermatophilus sabuli. Next base: position 53,818 of record NZ_OBDO01000016.1, read on the forward strand.
GCGATCGTGGTGATCACCGGGTCGTCCAGCACCTTGCCCTGCGCGATCGGCGACCACACCTCGGTCACGATCTCGTGGTCGGCGTTGAACGCGCGCAGGTCGTCCTGGGCGAGGTAGGGGTGCACCTCGATCTGGTTGACCGCCGGGCGCACCTCGGTCTCGGCGAACAGCCGGCGCAGGTGGTGGGCCTGGAAGTTGGAGACGCCGATCGCGCGGCACCGGCCGCCGGCGTAGATCTCCTCCATCGCCTTCCACGTCTCGACGTAGTCGACGTCGATGCCGGGCAGCGGCCAGTGGACGAGGAACAGGTCCAGGTGGTCGGTGCCGAGGTCGGCCAGGGTCTGGTCGAAGGCGCGCAGCGCGTCGTCGCGGCGGTGGAGGCCGTTGTTCAGCTTGCTGGTGATGAAGACGTCGCCGCGGTCGACGCCGGACCGCCGGATGCCCTCCCCGACGCCCTTCTCGTTGCGGTACATCTCGGCGGTGTCGATGTGCCGGTAGCCGACCTCGAGTGCCGAGGCGACGGCGTCGGCGGTGTCCTCGGGCGGGACCTGGTAGACGCCGAACCCGAGCTGCGGGATCTCGACACCGTTGGTGAGCCGGATCGTGGGCACGCTGGCCACAGGTGCTCCTCTCGACGGATGGGGCGCCGCGCGCAACCGGGTGGCGCGCGACCTGCCGGCGGGGTCGCTACCCGGCCGCCTCGCGCTCAACCCGGGCACTTCCACCAGGTGGGAGGTCGGCGGCGGGACGGCGCAGGACCGGCGCCCCGGCCAGGGCCAGCACCACCGCCAGGGCGGCGGCCAGGGCCGGGACGGCGAAGGCGGTCTGCGCCCCCCAGGCGTCGACCGCCGCCCCGGCCAGCGCGGCGCCCGCGGTGACGCCGAGGGTGAGCCCGGTGGTGGTCCACGACAGCGCCTCGGTCAGCGACCCCCGGGGCACGCGCGACTCCACCAGCGAGGTCCCCGAGACGAGGACCGGCGCGATCGTCAGCCCGGCGAGGAACCCGACCCCCACCAGCACCACCAGGGAGCCCACGCCCCACAGCAGCTGCGCGGCCAGCCCGAAGGCCACCGCCGTGGCGAGGAACCGGCTGGTCAACGTGCCGGGCAGGCGGACGACGCCGTACAGCAGGCCGGCGACGAGGCTGCCTCCGGCGAAGACCGCCAGGGCGAGCCCGGCCAGGGCCGGGGCGCCCTCGGCGTCGGCGAACCCCACCACCACGACGTCCAGGGCACCGAAGACCACGCCGACGGCCACGTAGGCGGCCGCGACCACGAGCACGGTGGCGTTGAGAGCCGCCCAGCGGCGGGCCGGCGCCGCGGGGTCGGGCTCGTGCAGCGGCGGCTCGGTGCCGCGCTGGGCGGCCAACCAGAAGCCGCCGAGCGAGCCGAGCACGATGCCGGTGAGGAAGCCGACCGGCGGCGCGACCAGCGTGGCGAGCAGGGTGACCAGAGGCGGGCCGACGACGAAGACGACCTCGTCGACCACGGCCTCCAGCGCGAAGGCGGTCTGCCGGGGGCCGGCGTCCTCCAGCGCCGCCACCCAGCGGGCGCGCACCAGCGAGCCGATGTTCGGCCCGGCGGCACCGCACGCGGCCGCCAGGACGAACCACGACCAGTGCGGCGCCCCGGCGGTGACGGCCGTGACGAACGCGATCCCGGAGAGCAGGTAGACCGTCATCGCCCAGCGCAGGACGGTCCCCTGGCCGCGGCGGTCCATCATCCGGGCCCACTGCGGGCTGGCGACGGAGAAGCTGAGGGCCAGCGTGCCGGAGACCGCGCCGGCGAGGGCGTAGCTGCCGGTCTCGCCGGACACCAGGAGGACCGCTCCCAGGCCGAGCATCGGGATGGGCAGGCGGGCCACCCAGCCGGCGAAGGAGAACGCCACCGACCCGGGGACGGCGAACAGACGGACGTAGGGGCTGAACACGGTGCGGGGCGACACGGGACTCTCGCGCTTCCTGGCCACAAGCGAGTGCGGGGCTGCCCGCCGGTCTCTCGGGTGGCCTGGCGACCGTAGCAACGCCTCCCGACACCGCGCCCCCGTTTTCCCGGGGGACGCGACGGCCGCGTGTCGCCGGCCCCGGGCCGGCCGACCGGCGCACACCCCGACGGCGACCACCGGAGCACCGGCCGTCCCGCGTCCGGCGTCCGGGGGACGGCACGGTGTCGGCATCCGCCACTACATTCGGGGGGTGACCTCGACGAGCCCGCTGCCCGACCCGGTGCTGCGCCGTCCCGACCCGGTGCCCGGGTCCGGCGGCCTGGTCGACCGGCACGGCCGGGTGGCCACCGACCTGCGGGTGTCCCTGACCGACCGCTGCAACCTGCGCTGCACCTACTGCATGCCGCCCGAGGGCCTGGACTGGCTGCCCAAGGTCGAGGTGCTCACCGACGAGGAGATCGCCCGGCTGGTCCGCATCGGCGTGGAACAGCTCGGCATCCGCGAGGTGCGCTTCACCGGCGGCGAGCCGCTGCTGCGCCCCGGCCTGCCCGGCATCGTCGCCGCCGCGACCGCGCTCCACCCCCGCCCCGAGGTCAGCCTCACCACCAACGCCATCGGCCTTGTCCGGATCGCCCCCGCCCTGGCCGAGGCCGGCCTGGACCGGATCAACGTCAGCCTCGACACCCTCGACCGCGACCGGTTCAAGCAGCTGACCCACCGCGACCGGCTCGACGACGTCCTCACCGGCCTGGCCGCCGCCCGCGACGCCGGCCTGACCCCGGTCAAGGTCAACGCCGTCCTGCTGCACGGCATCAACGACGTCGACGCCGTCCCTCTGCTGGACTACTGCCTCGACCAGGGCTACCAGCTGCGGTTCATCGAGCAGATGCCCCTGGACGCCCACCACGCCTGGACCCGCGGCCGGATGGTCACCGCCGAGGACATCCTCGAGCGGTTGTCGACGGCGCACACCCTGAGCCCGGACACCGAGGAGCGCGGCTCCGCCCCGGCCGAGCGCTGGCTGGTCGACGGCGGCCCCGCGACCGTCGGCGTCATCGCCTCGGTCACCCGCTCGTTCTGCGGCACCTGCGACCGGACCCGCCTCACCGCCGACGGGCAGATCCGCAACTGCCTGTTCGCCCGCGAGGAGTCCGACCTGCGCGGGCCCATGCGCGACGGTGCCACCGACGCCGAGCTGGCCGACCGCTGGCGGATCGCCACCCTGGCCAAGCTGCCCGGACACGGCATCGACGACCCGAGCTTCCTGCAGCCCACCCGGCCGATGTCGGCCATCGGCGGCTGAGAGCCGTGAGCCGACAGCGAGTGAGCATCGCAGCGAGCTCCGCGAGCGAGGAGCGGAGCGAGCGCGGAGGCGAACCATGAGCACCGCGCAGGTCACCGTCCGGTACTTCGCCGGCGCCCGTGCGGCTGCGGGCGTGGACACCGAGACACGCACCGCCGCCACCCTGGACGAGCTGGTGGCGCAGATCGTCGACGCGCACGGCGAGCGGTTGGAGCGGGTGCTCACCGCCTGCAGTTTCCTCGTCGACGGAACGCAGACGCGGAACCGCGCGTTGGTGCTGGAGCCCGGGGCGGTCGTCGACGTGCTGCCCCCGTTCGCCGGAGGTTGATCCCCCAGCAGTGACGGCGCTGCCTCACCATCCCCCGTCCCCCGAACCAGACCCCACCCGATGACCGAGTGGTTGCTCGTCGGCGTCGGTGTCCTCCTGGTCCTCGCCTGCGCCGGCTTCGTCGCCTTCGAGTTCGCCCTGGTCACCGTCGACCGCGCCACGGTCGAGCGGGAGGTCGACGCCGGTCGCCCCCGGGCCGCCGGCGTCCTGAGCGCGATGCAGACGCTCTCGACCCAGCTGTCCGGCGCCCAGCTCGGCATCACGGTCACCAACCTGGCCATCGGCTTCGTCGCCGAGCCCTCCATCGCCGCCCTGCTGGAGGGCCCCCTGGCCTCCCTCGGACTCTCCGGCGGCGCCGCGCGTTCGGTGTCGATCACGCTCGCCCTGGTGCTGGCGACCGCGCTGACGATGGTCTTCGGCGAGCTGGTGCCCAAGAACCTGGCGATCTCCGCCCCGCTGGGCGTGGCCAAGCGGGTCTCCGGCTTCCAGCGCGGCTTCACCCGGTCCACCGCGCTGGTCATCCGGGTGCTCAACGGCTGGGCCAACGGCATCCTGCGCCGGTTGTTCGGCGTCGAGCCGCAGGAGGAGCTGGCCTCGGCCCGCTCCCCGGAGGAGCTGACCTCCCTGGTCCGCCGCTCGCGCACCGTCGGCACCCTCCCGGCCGGGACGGCGACCCTGCTCGAGCGGGGGCTGGCGTTCGGTGAGCTGCGGGCCAGCGACGTCGCGACCCCGCGGATCCGGATGACCACCGTCGCGGTGGACGCCCCGGTCGCCGACGTCCTCACCACCGCCCGGGAGTCCGGGCACTCGCGGTTCCCGGTGGTGTCCGGGGCCGGCGCCGACGACGTCGTCGGGATGGTCCACGTGAAACACGCCCTCGCCGTCGCGCGCGACGAGCGCGGCCGCGTCCCGGTCGAGCGGGTCATGGTGCCGCCCCGGTTCGTCCCGACGTCCCGGCAGCTGGACGAGCTCCTGGTCGACCTGCGGCGAGGCGGGTTGCAGATGGCCGTCGTCGTCGACGAGTACGGCGGCACGGACGGCCTGGTGACCGTGGAGGACCTCGTCGAGGAGCTGGTCGGGGCGGTGTCCGACGAGCACGACGAGGACGAGGAGCAGGACGTGGTCGACCGCGGCGACGGCACCTGGTCGGTGTCCGGCCTGCTGCGCCCCGACGAGGTGAGCGCGCGGACCGGGCTGGCCGTCCCCGCCGACCGGCACTACGAGACGATCGGCGGGCTCGTGCTCCACCGGCTGGGCCGCATCCCCGAGCCGGGGGACCGGGTGACGGCGCTCCGGCAACTGCCGACCGAGCTGGCCGGCGAGGCCGAGGGCCACCCCGGCGGCGTGTGGGTCCAGGTGGAGAGCCTGGACGGCACCCGCGTGGACCGGGCGCTGGTCGGGGCCCTCACCGGTGAGGACCGGGAGGCCACCGATGGGTGACTGGGTCGGGCTGGTGGTGGCCGCCGTCCTGCTGCTGGCGAACGCCTTCTTCGTGGGCGCGGAGTTCGCGCTGATCTCGGCCCGCCGCTCGTCCATCGAGCCGCTGGCCGAGGCGGGGTCCCGTCGCGCCCGCACGACGCTCGCGGCGATGGAGCGGGTGTCGCTCATGATGGCCGGGGCGCAGCTGGGCATCACCGTCTGCTCGCTGGGCCTGGGCGCCATCGGGGAGCCGGCGGTGGCCCACCTGCTGGAACCGGTGTTCGAGGCGCTCAGCGTGCCGGGGGCGCTGGTCCACCCGATCTCCTTCGTCCTCGCCCTCGCCGTCGTGGTGGCGCTGCACGTGGTGATCGGCGAGATGGTGCCGAAGAACCTCGCGCTGGCCGGCCCGGACCGCGCCGCGCTGGCGCTGGCCCCGCCGCTGTCGGCGGTGGTCACGGTGCTCAAGCCGGTGATCGTCGTGCTCAACGCGCTGGCCAACGGCGTCCTGCGGCTGCTGCGCGTCCCGCCCAAGAACGAGGTGACCAGCTCCTTCACCCGGGACGAGGTCGCCGGGCTGCTCGACCAGTCCCGCGCCGGCGGGCTGCTCGACCAGCAGGAGCACGACCTGCTCACCGGCGCGCTCACGCTGGAGGACCGCGACATCCGCTCGGTGCTGATCCCCCGCGAGCAGCTCACCACCGTGCGACCGGACGACGGCGCCCTGGCGGTCGAGCGCGCCGCCGCCCGCACCGGGTTCTCCCGCTTCCCGGTGGCCCGCGGCGGCGAGTTCACCGGCTACGTGCACGTCAAGGACGTGCTCGTCGCCGACGGGGAACCGGACGTGCGGGTCTGTGACATCACCCGGCCGCTCCCACGCATCCCGGGCACCGGCGACCTGCGCGCGACGCTGCAGACGATGCAGGCCGACGGTGCCCAGTTCGCCGCGGTGACGGAGGACGGCGTGGTCCTGGGCGTCGTCGCGTTGGAGGACATCCTCGAGGAGCTGGTCGGCGAGATCCGCGACTCGGTGCACCGGTGATGCCGCGCGCGAAGGCACTGCGCCGCTGGTCACGACGCCGGACAATGGGCGTATGAGCATCTGGGGCAGGGCCAGGGCGAAGGCCGACGAGCTCATCGGCCGCGCCGAGGAGGTCTACGGGGAGTCGCACGGCGACGCCGCGGCCAAGGCGGCCGGCGAGGCCCGACGCCTGGAGGGCGAGGCCGAGGAGGAGGCCGAGCTCGGCGGCACCACCGACCGCCGCCCCCCGCCGGACGACGGCGGGGTGCCTGCACGACACTGACCGTGGCCGTCACGGCGCGCGACCGTGCGTAGCCGGTGCGCAGGGGGGAATACCGGACGACATGGTTCCAGAGCCAGGAATCGCAGACGTGGTGCCCTGGCGCGACTTCGGCGCCGCCGCCTGTGGCGTTCTCGAGTTCCTGCACCACCACCTGGGCTGGGACGTGTGGACGGTGACCCGCGTCATCGACGACCGTCAGGTGGTCCTGCACGCCTACCCGGCCACGGCACTGCCGCCGGGGGCCTCCCTCCCGTGGGAGGAGAGCTTCTGTCGCCTCATGGTCGCCGGCGAGGCACCGCGGGCGGCCACCGTGACCGCCGCCGTCCCCGAGTACGCCGCCCGTTCCATGGGCCCGGTCGACCGGGTGGCGGCCTACCTCGGCGTCCCGCTGGTCACCGCCGACGGGGACCTGTTCGGCACCGTGTGCGCGGTGGGGTTCCGCGCCCGTCCGCGCAGCGCGAACCGTGACCTGCCGCTGGTGGAGATGGTCGCCCGGATGCTGAGCACGCTCATGGCCGCCGGCCTGACCCCGGATGACCCGCCGCCGGGCCCGGACCTCCGCCCCACCGACAACTGACCGGACCGCTCGGCGGGCGAACCGCCTCCGCCTCTTTCCGCGACGGCGGCACGGTGTCATCGTGGGACGCCCGCGCCCACCGCGGTCCGACCAGGAGGCACGGATGCCCAGGTCCCTCTCGCCGGCACGCACGACGGTGCTCCTGGGCGCCGTCCTCGGACTCCTCCTGGGAACCGGCGGCCCGGCCGCCGCAGCGCCCGCGGACGACGACGTCATCGTCCTGCCCGGGGCCAGCTCCGCCGAGGGCATCGCGCGGGGCGACGGCGCCACCTTCTACGCCGGCGACCTGTTCCGCGGCGACGTCTTCCGCGGGGACCTGCGCGAGCGGACGGCTGAGCTCTTCATCGACGCCCCGGACGGGCGGATCGCCGTCGGCATGGACACCGATTCAGAGCGCCGGCTGCTCTTCGTCGCCGGGGGCGCCACGGGCCAGGCGTACGTGTACGACACCCGGTCCGGCGAGACGGTGGCGACGTACCAGCTCAGCGCGCCGGGACAGTCGTTCGTCAACGACGTCACCGTCACCTGCGACGGCGCCTGGTTCACCGACAGCCTGCAGGCGCAGCTCTACCTGGTGCCGCTCGAGGACGGGGAGCCCGGCCAGGCGAGCACCCTCGCGCTGAGCGGCCCAGCCGCCGACACCAGCGGGGAGTTCAACCTGAACGGGATCGTCGCCACCGGTTCCGGCCGGACGCTCGTCGTGGCGCACTCGGGGAACGGCCAGCTGTACACCGTCGACCCGGAGACCGGCGCCAGCGCGCTGGTCGACGGGGTGAGCGTGCCGAACGCCGACGGCCTGGTGCTGGACGACCGCCGGCTGTGGGTGGTGCGCAACCCGGAAAACCTGGTGGTCGAGGTCGAGCTGAGCCGGGACCTGACGTCGGGGGAGGTGCGGGAGGAGATCACCTCCCAGCGCTTCCAGAGCCCGGCGACCGCGATCCGGTACGACGGCGAGCTGGCCGTGGTGAACGCCAAGTTCGACACCGGCGTCCCGCCGACCGCGGACGAGTACGAGGTGGTCCTGGTCGACGACTGAGGGAGCCCACCGCTCGCAGGCTCGCGACAGGACCCTGCAGCGGGGACACCCTCAGGGGCAGGCCACCCACTCCTCCTCGCCGTCGGTGAAGACCTGCCGCTTCCAGATCGGCAGCCGCTTCTTCACCTCGTCGACGAGGTCGGCGCAGGCGGTGAACGCCTCGCCGCGGTGGGAGGCACTGACCGCGCACGCCAGGGCGACGTCGCCGATGCCCAGCATGCCGACCCGGTGCGACACCGCCACGGCGTGCACCTCGGGGCGGGCAGCGAACTCCTCGGCGATCTGCGCCAGCAGCTCCTCCGCGGTCGGGTGCCCCACGTACTCCAGCTCGGTCACCGACCGGCCGCCGTCGTGGTCACGGACCACGCCGGCGAAGGAGACGACCGCACCGGCGGCCTTGTCGGCGACGGCGTCCTCGTGCTCGGCGACCGACAGCGGGGCGTCGACGACTCGGGCGATCACGGCGCTGACGGTACCCCGCCCGGGGGCACGTCGAGGTCGGTCGGATCCGCCAGGCCGGTGCAGTCGACCTCGCTGACCTCGTGCGCGGCCAGGTAGCGGCGGGCGCCCTCGTCGCCGGTCGCGGAGTCGGCGACGCCGGCCCAGTGCTCGCGCCCGATGAGCACCGGGTGCCCGCGGCCCCCGTCGTAGGTGGCGACGGCGAGCGCGTCCGGGGCGGCGTGGGAGGCCAGGCGCTCCAGCGCGGCCGGTGTCATCCCCGGCATGTCTACGAGCAGGACCAGCGCGGCGTCGATCCGTCCCGGCCAGCCGCGCAGCCCCTCCAGCCCGGTGCGCAGGGAGGAGGCCATGCCGGTCTCCCAGTCGCGGTTGGCCAGCACGGTGGCCCCGTCGAGGTCGGCGGTGCGCCAGACGTCGACCGCCCGGGCGCCGAGGACGACGAGCACCGGGTCGCAGACCGCGCGCGCCGTCCGGACCGCCCGCTCGACCAGGAGGCTGCCCTCGTACTCCACCAGCGCCTTGGGCATGCCGTAGCGGCGGCCTCCGCCCGCGGCGAGGACCAGTCCGGCGACTCCGCTCATGGGCCCACCCTCTCAGCGGGCGTAGACGGCGACCTCGGAGGCCTTCACCGTCGCCCACACCGCCGAGCCGGGGGCCAGGCCCAGCTCGGCGAAGGCCGTGGCGGTGACGTCGGCGACCAGCGGCACCTCGCCGTCCAGCTCGCAGCGCACCGTCGCGCCGTGCGGCGTCGCCGACACCAGGCGGGCCGGCCAGACGTTGCGCGGGCTGCCGTGCGGGGCGCTCAGGTAGAGCGCCACCGACTCCGGGCGGACGGCGACGAACACCGGCCCCGCGGTCTCCTCGGCCACCGCGACGGTGCCGCCGCCGTCGAGCCGCACCGTGCCGCCCGCGCCGGTGCCGGGCAGCAGCGCCAGACCGACCAGGCGGGCCACGTAGTCGGTCCGGGGGTGTCGGCTGACGTCGGCCGGCGTCCCGGCCTGCACCACGCGCCCCTGCTCCACGACGACGACCCGGTCGGCCAGCGCCATCGCGTCCACCGGGTCGTGGGTCACCAGGACGGTGCTGCCGCCGAACTCCGCCAGGTGCCGGCGCAGCTCGGCGCGCACGGTCAGCCGGGTGCGGGCATCCAGCGCCGACAGCGGTTCGTCCAGCAGGAGGACGGCGGGGTCGCCGACCAGCGCCCGGGCCAGCGCCGCCCGCTGCGCCTGCCCGCCCGAGAGCTGGCCGGGCCGGCGGTTGCCGAGGCCCTCGAGTCCGACCCGCGCCAGCCAGTCCCCGGCGGCGGCCCGCGCGGCCGCCTTCGGCACCCTGCGGGTCCGCAGGCCGAAGGCGACGTTGTCGACGGCGGACAGGTGCGGGAACAGCAGGTGGTCCTGGAAGACCATCCCCAGCCGGCGCGCGTGGGCGGGCAGGTGCACGCCGGCGGCGACGTCGTCCCAGACCCGGTCGCCGTCGACCACGACCCGGCCCCCGTCGGGCGGCAGCAGCCCGGCGAGCACCCGCAGCAGCGTGGACTTGCCGGCGCCGTTGGGGCCGAGGACGGCGAGCACCTCGCCGTCGGCCACCTCGACGGCGAGGTCGACGGCGAGCGGACCACGGGCCACCCGGACGTCGGCGGTGAGCGTCACGCGACCGCCCGGGACAGCCGGCGGTCACGAGGAGCCCACCCGACCACTACGCGACTCACGCCGCGGCTCCCGACCGGGACAGCCAGCGGTCGCGGAGCAGCAGGAGCGTGGCCAGCGAGACGGTCAGCAGCACCAGCGACAGCACGATCGCCGCATCGGGGTCGCGCTGCAGCGCCAGGTACACGGCGAGCGGCATCGTCTGCGTCGTCCCGGGGAAGTTGCCGGCGAAGGTGATCGTCGCGCCGAACTCGCCGAGCGCCCGGGCCCAGCACAGCACCCCGCCGGCGACGATCCCCGGGGCGACGAGCGGGAGGGTGACCCGCCGGAACGTCATCCAGCGGTCGGCGCCGAGGGTGGCGGCGGCGTCCTCGAAGCGGGCGTCGGCCGCCCGCAGCGCGCCCTCGACGCTCACCACGAGGAACGGCATCGCGACGAACGTCTGCGCGAGGACCACGGCGGTCGTGGTGAACGGGATGGTGACTCCGAAGGTCTCGTCCAGCCAGCGCCCGACGATCCCCTGCCGGCCCAGGACGAGGAACAGCGCCACCCCGCCCACCACCGGCGGCAGCACGAGCGGCACGGTGACCAGCGCCCGCAGCACCGAGCGACCGCGGGCCTGCGAGCGGGCCAGCACCCAGGCGAGCGGCACGCCGAGGAGCAGCGAGACGGCGGTGGCCAGCGTCGCCGAGACCAGCGAGAGACGAAGGGCCTCCCCCACCGCGGGCTCGGCGAGCTGGGCGGGGAGGTCGCCCCACGGTGCCCGGACCAGCAGCCCGGCGAGGGGCAGGATGAGGAAGGCGGCCGCGATCGCCGCGGGCACCATCAGCGGCAGCGGGACACCGGTCCCCCGCGACCGCCGCGCGGCGCGGACGGCGCTCACGGCGTCCGGAAGCCGGCGTCGGCCAGCACCCGCTGCCCCTCCTCGGAGAGCACGAGGTCGACGAACGCCTGCGCCGCCCCGGGGTTGGGTGCGTCGGCGAGCGTGCAGATCGGGTAGTCGTTCACCGCCCGCTCCGCCTCGGGGAAGGCGATGCCCTCGACGAGGGTGCCGCGGGAGTCGACGTCGGAGGCGTACACGAGGGCCGCGTCGACCTCGCCCAGCTCGGCCTTCAACAACGCCGACCGCACGTCCTCCTCCTGCGTGTCGGGCCGGGCGGCCACGCCGGCCGCCGCGAACACCTCCTCGGCGGCGGCGCCGCAGGGGACCTCCGGCGCGCACACGGCCAGCGTGAGCTCCTCCCGGGCGAAGTCGGCCAGGCCGGTGATCCCGGCCGGGTTGCCCGGGGGGACGGCGATCTCCAGGACGTTGGCCGCGAAGACCGCCGGCTCCCCGGCGAGGCCCTCCCCGGCCACGACGTCCATCTGCGCCGCGTTGGCCGAGGCGAAGACGTCCACCGGCGCCCCCTGCACGATCGCGGCGGCCAGGCTCGAGCTCCCGCCGTAGCTGATCCGCAGGTCGACCCCGGGGTGCTCCTGCCGGAAGCGGCCGCCGAGGGAGTCGAACACGTCGGTGAGCGAGGCGGCGGCGAAGACGGTGAGCGTGCCGCCGGCACCCGCGCCCTGGTTCGACCCGCCGTTCGCCGTCCCCCCGCAGCCGGCCAGGACCAGCGCGGCGGTCAGGAGGAGGGATGTTCTCCGCATCTGCGGAACTCTAGCGGAGAGCGCCCCGCACATGCGGTGTTCCGGACCAGTGCCCTCCGGAGGCGCGGAGTCAGGAGACGTCGACGCTGACCTGGGTGGCCTTGACCGTGGCGACCGCCCGCACGCCGACGTCCAGGCCGAGCTCGTCGGCCGCCTCGCGCGACATCAGGGAGACCACCCGGAACGGGCCGGCCTGGATCTCGACCTGCGCCATCACCCGGTCCCGGACGACGCGCGTGACGATGCCGGTCAGCCGGTTGCGGGCCGAGGAGTGCCGCGTGGCGCCGGGCTCGGGCGCCTCCCGCAGCTGCGCGGCAACGCGGGCGAGGTCCGCGCCCCGGATGTGCGCCGGGCCGCCGCCCTCCCGGGAGGCGGGGAGGCGACCACCGTCGACCCAGCGGCGCACCGTGTCGTCGCTGACGCCGAGCAGCTCGGCGGCCTCGGCGATGCGGTAGGAGGCGGCCACGTCGCACCCTAACCCGCACCTGCGGCGTTCCGGGGCTCCCCGCTCGGCAGCTGCGGGCCTGTGGACGGTGTCCGGTCGTCCACAGCGGCCGACCGGGCCGACGTCGGCCCGAGGCGGGCCTCCGTGCGATGACCCCTCCCCACCCGTCGCACGGGGCCGCACCCCACGTTGTCGCGGGAACCGGCCAGGACCGCAGCCGGGAGCCGTTTGCCGACCTCGCGGCGCGGGGAGAGGGTGCCGGTGCCCCGCACCGAAGACACCAACCCCGCCGGGGCGACCGCCTCCGTCCGCACCCGCCGTATCCGCGAGGTCGCCCGGGACCTGCTCGGCTTCGAGGACTTCCGGCCCGGCCAGGAGGAGGCGATGACGTCCGTCGTCTCGGGGCAGGACACCCTCGCGGTGCTGCCGTCCGGGGCGGGCAAGTCGGCCGTCTACCAGGTCGCCGGGCAACTGACCGACGGGCCGGTGCTCGTCGTCTCCCCGCTGATCGCCCTCCAGCGGGACCAGGTCGGCCGGCTCGACGAGCTCGACGGCCTCGACGGGCAGGCCGCCCAGCTGAACTCGGCGCTCGGCGCCGGTGACCAGCGGGCCGCCCTCGAGGGCCTGGCGGACGGAACGGTCCGCTACCTGTTCCTCGCGCCCGAGCAGCTGGCCAAGCCCGAGGTGGTGGAGGCGATCGCCACGGCCCGGCCCGCGCTGTTCGTCGTCGACGAGGCGCACTGCGTGTCGGCCTGGGGACACGACTTCCGCCCCGACTACCTGCGGCTGGGTGCGGTCGTCGAGCAGCTCGGTCACCCGACGGTGCTCGCGCTCACCGCGACCGCCGCCCCGCCGGTGCGCGCCGAGATCGTGGAGCGCCTGGAGATGCGCGACGCCCGCGTCGTCGTCGCCGGGTTCGACCGGCCGGAGATCCGGCTGGAGGTCGAGCAGCACGCCGACGCCCACGGCAAGCAGCAGGCCGTGCTCGACCGGGTGCTCGCGGAGGTCGGCGAGGGGCACGTCCCGGGCATCGTCTACAGCGCCACCCGCAAGGGCACCGAGGAACTGGCCGCCGAGCTGTCCGGGCGCGGCCTGCGTGCCCGCGCCTACCACGCGGGGCTGAGGAAGTCCGACCGCGAGGACGCCCAGCGGGCGTTCATGGCGGACGAGCTGGACGTCGTCGTCGCCACGACCGCGTTCGGCATGGGCATCGACAAGCCCGACACCCGCTTCGTCGTCCACGCCGAGCCGGCCGACTCGATCGACAGCTACTACCAGGAGATCGGCCGCGCCGGGCGCGACGGCGAACCCGCCGTGGCCGTGCTGGTGTACCGGCAGGAGGACCTCGGCCTGCGCAGGTTCTTCGCCGCCGGCGTCCCGGCCGAGGAGGAGCTGCAGCAGGTGGCGGGCCTCGTGGGGGCCGCGGAGGCGGTGGGGCTGGACGACGGCGTCGACGTCAAGCAGCTGCGCGAGGAGACCGGCCGAGGCGCCACCCCGCTGGCCCGCGACCTCAACCTGCTCGAGCAGGTGGCCGCCGTCGTCCTCGACGACGAGGGCGCCGCGCACCCGGCGGAGGGCGCACCCAGCCCCGGCGACGCCGCGGCGGCCGCCCGCGAGCTCGCGGAGCACCACGAGCGGGTCGACCAGAGCCGCGTGGAGATGATGCGCGGCTACGCCGAGACCACCGCGTGCCGGCGGCAGTTCCTGCTCGGTTACTTCGGTGAGCAGCTGGAGCAGCCCTGCGGCAACTGCGACAACTGCTCGGCCGGGCTGTCCCAGGAGCAGCCGGGCACCGACGACGCGGACACCCCGTTCCCCACCCAGGCGCCGGTACAGCACGCCGAGTGGGGGCCGGGCGTCGTCATGCGGGTGGAGGACGACCGGGTGGTCGTCCTGTTCGAGGAGGTCGGCTACAAGACCCTCGCGCTGGCCGCCGTCGTCGACCACGGCCTGCTGACCCGGCGCGACTGAACGAGAGCGCCGGCGGTTCCACGGGAAACGCCGGCGGGACGCCGGTCCCCGGAGACCGACCACGAACGGACGACGTCGGGCCGCTCGACCTGCGAGCCGGGGTCACCGGCTCGATGATCACAACGGAGACCGGGTGGAGCGGCCCGGCGAGAGGAGTACACGGGTGAAGGTCCTCGGCATCAACGCCATCTACCACGACCCGGCGGCGGCCCTGGTCATCGACGGCAGGGTCGTGGCCGCGGCCGAGGAGGAGCGCTTCAGCCGGCGCAAGCACGGCAAGCGCCCGCTGCCGTGGAGCGCGTGGGAGCTGCCCGAGCTGTCCGCGGCCTGGTGCCTGGCCGAGGCCGGCATCCGCCCCGAGGAGCTCGACGCCGTCGCCTACTCCTTCGACCCCGCCCTGATGGGGACGCCGGAGGAGTCCGGGCTGTTCGACGACGGCGACGTCATGCGCAAGAAGTACGCCGAGATGGCCCCGGACTTCCTGGCCCACGCACTGCCCGGCCTCGACCCGGCGAAGGTCCGCTTCGTCAAGCACCACGTCGCCCACGCGGCCTCGGCCGGGCTCGCCGCGCCGCAGCGGGACAACTCCGTGCTCGTGCTCGACGGCCGCGGCGAGGCGCACAGCCACCTGGCCGGCCGGTACGTCGACGGGCACCTGGAGGTGCTCGCCGGCCAGGCGCTGCCGCACTCCCTCGGCCTCATGTACGAGGAGCTCACCGACCACCTGGGCTTCCTGCGCAGCTCCGACGAGTTCAAGGTGATGGCGATGGCCAGCTACGGCAAGCCGCGGTTCGTCGGCGAGCTCTCCGAGCTGATCCGCGCCACCGACGACGGCGGCTTCCGCACCGAGGCGATCGACTTCTCGGAGTTCGCGCCCCGGCTCGGCAAGGGCGACCAGTGGACCGAGGACCACGCCGACCTGGCCGCCAGCGTCCAGCAGCGGCTGGAGGAGGTGCTGGTCGACCTCGCCCGCTGGGTGCACGAGCAGACCGGCGACACGGTCCTCACCCTGGCCGGTGGCACCGCGCTCAACTGCGTGGCCAACACCCGCATCCTGGCCGAGAGCCCGTTCGAACAGGTGTGGGTGCAGCCGGCCGCCGGCGACGCCGGGACGGCGCTGGGCAGCGCACTGCACGTGGCCCGCGAACTCGGCGAGGAGACCCAGCCGATGCCGGGTGCCGCGCTCGGCCGCGGGTGGAGCGACGAGGAGATCGAGCGGTGGCTGCAGACCGCCGCGATCGACTACGAGCGGCCGGACGACGTCGCCGAGGCGGTCGCCGAGGTCCTGGCCGACAACGGGATCGTCGCCTGGTTCCAGGGCCGCAGCGAGTACGGCCCGCGCGCGCTGGGCCACCGCTCGCTGCTCGCGCACCCCGGCTTCGAGGCGAACCTGGAGCGGATGAACGACGTCAAGGGCCGCGAGCAGTTCCGCCCGGTCGCGCCGATGGTGTTGCTGGAGAAGGCCCCGGAGATCTTCAGCCGCGGGCCGATCCCCTCGCCGTACATGCTCTTCGTCCACGACGTCGCCCCGGAGTGGCGGGAGCGCATCCCCACCGTCACCCACGTCGACGGGACGGCGCGGATCCAGACGATCGACCCCGACACCGAGCCGCTGGTGCACCGCATGATCTCGGCGTTCGAACGGCGCACCGGCCTGCCGGTCGTGGTCAACACCAGTCTGAACACCGCCGGGCGGCCCATGGTCGACGACCCGCGGGACGCCCTGGAGTGCTTCGGCTCGGCCCCGGTGGACCTGCTGGCGATCGGCCCGTTCGTCGTCCGGCGGCCGAAGCCCACCCGGCGCTGACCACCGGCGGCGGCCCGTCACCCCGGCGCGCGGGGGACGGGTCACCGCCGCAGGTGACGGTTCGGCAACGAGCGGACCCGGGTCGTTACCCGCTCCCGACCAGGGGGTATTCCGGATCCGGACCGTCCAGCACAGGGCGGTCCGCCGGATCTCCCTGGGAGGACCACCATGTCCGCAGCATCCGACAACACCGGCGCCGGCCGGGGGGCCATGACCTGGCCCCAGATGCTGGCGCTGGCCTTCGGGGCCATCTACCTGCTCATCGGCATCATCGGTTTCTTCATCACCGGCTTCGACAACTTCTTCGGCAACGAGGCCGGGACCCCGCACCACGTCGACGAGACCCTGCTCGGGTTCATGCTCAACCCGATGCACAACGTCGTGCACATCGTGATCGGTGTGGCCGGCCTGGTCCTGAGCCGCACCCTCAGCGGCGCCCGGACGTACGGCTGGCTGCTCGCGGTGGGCTACGGCGCCGCGTTCCTCTACGGCCTGTTCGCCGTCGGCAAGGAGTGGGACTTCCTCAACCTCAACTGGGCCGACAACATCCTGCACCTGGTGACCGCGGCCGTGGGCCTGGTCATCGCCCTCGGCCCGGTGCGGACCGCCGTGGACCGCCGCTCGCACCGCGTCTGAACAGTTCGGCAGTCCACCCGGAGGCCGGGTCCCCCAGGGGCCCGGCCTCCGGCGCGTCCGGAGCCGCCGACCGGGCGGGAGCGGCGCGGACGGCGGACGCACCGCCCAAGGTCCCTGGTCCGACGATGACCTGGGCCACTGGACCACCGCGCGGACCCGTCGCGCACTGGACGGCGCACCACTGTCCGTTCGGGAGTTCCCATGGACGACGACCCCGTCCTCCGCGCGCTGGGTGAGGACCTGACGCGCGAGGACCCGCGCCTGGCCGCCCTGCTCACCGCCGGCGCCCAGCCGTCGTGCGCCCGCCACCGCGGTCCACCGGGTGCCGGGTTCCTCCTGCTGCTGGTGGCCGCCGTCGTCGTCAGCGTCGCGG
Organism: Geodermatophilus sabuli; assembly: GCF_900215145.1. Lineage (GTDB taxonomy): Bacteria > Actinomycetota > Actinomycetes > Mycobacteriales > Geodermatophilaceae > Geodermatophilus > Geodermatophilus sabuli. The sequence continues at coordinate 70,707 of NZ_OBDO01000016.1, forward strand.
CTCCGCTGGTCGTCGGCCTGCAGGCGATCGGGGTGATCGGCATCCTGCTGGTCCTGGCCAGCCCCGTCGTGGTGCTGCGGTGCGCCACTCGGCTCCCGCCCGACGGGCCGGCCTGACCGCGCGCCCCGGAGCCGCGCACGGACGGCCGCCCTCTACGTTGCGGGCATGGACTTCGCCCTCTCCGCCCGAGCCGAGGACGTCTGCGGCCGGATGTGGGACTTCATGCGGGAGCACGTGTTCCCCGCCGAACCCGTCTACGACCAGTGGCGCGCCGCTCGCGGCCACGACGACCACACGCACCCGCCGGTGCTCGAGGAGCTCAAGGCCGAGGCCCGCCGGCGCGGCCTGTGGAACCTCTTCTCCCCCGAGCTCGGCGAGCTGACCAACCTCGAGTACGCCTCCGTCGCCGAGATCATGGGCTGGAGCCCGACGCTGGCCCCCGAGGCCACCAACTGCGGCGCCCCGGACACCGGCAACATGGAGACGCTGATGCTGTTCGGGACCCCCGAGCAGAAGCAGCGCTGGCTCGAGCCGCTGCTGGCCGGCGAGATCCGGTCGGGCTTCGCGATGACCGAGCCGGACGTCGCGTCGTCCGACGCCCGCAACATCCAGACGTCGATCGTGCGGGACGGCGACGAGTACGTCGTCAACGGCCGCAAGTGGTGGACCAGCGGCGCCGCCGACGAGCGCTGCCAGGTCTTCATCGTCATGGGCAAGACCGATCCCGAGGGCGCCGCGCACCGGCAGCAGTCGATGATCCTGGTGCCGCGGGACAACCCCGGGCTGGAGATCGTCCGCCACCTGCCGGTCTTCGGGTACCAGGACCAGCACGGGCACTCCGAACTGGTGTTCACCGACGTCCGCGTGCCGGCGTCGAACGTGCTCGCGGGCGAGGGCGACGGCTTCATGATCGCCCAGGCCCGGCTGGGTCCCGGCCGCATCCACCACTGCATGCGTGCGCTCGGGATGGCAGAGCGGGCGCTGGCGCTCATGGTCGAGCGGTCGAGGGCCCGGGTGGCCTTCGGCCGGCCGCTGGCCGAGCAGGGCACGATCCGGGAGCTGATCGCGCTGTCCCGGCTGGAGATCGACCAGGCCCGGCTGCTGGTGCTCAAGACCGCCGACCTCATCGACCGGTTCGGGGCGAAGGGGGCCCGCACCGAGATCGCCGGCATCAAGGTGGTCGCGCCGCGGGTCGCCTGCGAGGTCATCGACCGCGCGATCCAGGTCCACGGTGGCGCCGGCGTCAGTGACGACACCGTGCTGGCCCGCTTCTACGCCGCGGCCCGCACGCTGCGCATCGCCGACGGCCCCGACGCCGTCCACCTGCGCTCGGTCGCCCGCGAGGAGCTGGCCCGGGAACGCCCGTACACCGGCTGACGAGGAGTTGCCCGGGTGCGGTACCCGCACCCGGGCGACTCCGGCCGGTCCTGTCGGTGCCCGGTGCCAGGCTGCGCCCGTGCCCTGGGACGACGACGCCGACGACCTGCTCGCCGAGCACCCCGACACGGTGGCCGCCACCGCGCACCGGCTCCGCGCGGTGCTGCTCGACGCCCACCCGCAGCTGGAGGAACGGGTGCGGCGCGGCTGGCACTCGATCAACTACCGCGACCCGGCCGCCGGGTTCGTCTGCGCGCTCTTCCCGACGGGGGAGGGCGTGCAACTGGTCTTCGAGCACGGCGCGCGGCTGCCCGACCCCGAGCAGCGGCTGCTGGGCAGCGGCAAGCAGGTGCGCACGCTGGCCTTCACCGACCCCGCGGACGTCGACCCCGCCGTCGTCGGCACCTTCCTCGACCACGCGGTGGAGCTGGGCGCGGGGCTGCGCGCCCGATGACCGGTCCGGTGCTCGTCCTCGGCGCCACCGGCATCACCGGCCGGCGGGTGGTGCACGCGCTGCGGGAGGCCGGGACGGAGGTCCGCGCGGCGTCCCGGAGCTCGGGCACCCGGTTCGACTGGTCGGCGCCGGAGACCTGGGAGCCCGCCCTCGCCGGGATACGCGGGCTGTACCTCATGGCACCGGACGGCGTCCCGGTCGACCCGCGCCTGGTGACCCTCGCGGTGGACAGCGGGGTGCTCCGGGTCGTGCTGCTGTCCAGCGGCGCGGTCGAGGAGATGGGCGACGCCCGTCTGCTGGACGCCGAGCGCGTGGTGCGGGAGTGCGGGGCGGAGTGGACCGTGCTGCGGCCCAGCTGGTTCGACCAGGACTTCGACGAGGGCGTGTTCCGCGACGCCGTCCTCGCCGGCGAGCTCGCCCTGCCCCTGGGCGACCTGCGGCAGGCGTTCGTCGACGCCGCGGACATCGCCGCGGTGGCCGCGGTGGCGTTGACCGCCGACGGGCACGCCGGGCGCACCTACGAGGTGCAGGGGCCGGACGCGCTGACCTTCGCCGAGGCGGCGGCGGCCATCGCTGCCGCGAGCGGCCGCCCGGTGCGGTTCGCCGGCGACCCCGATGAGTACCGCGCCGCCCACCTCGCCCTGGGCCGCGACCCCACCGAGGTCGAGGGCGAGCTGGCAGCCTTCGCGGCGTTGCGGGCCCGCGGCCACGACGAGCCGGGCGACGTCGTCCGCCGGGTGACCGGGCGGGCGCCGACCGGCTTCGAGGAGTACGCGCGGGCCGCGGCCGCCCGCGGTGCGTGGCGCACCTGATGCGAGCGGCACCCGGGCGTCAGGGGCTCAGGCTCGAGCCGAAGCCACCGCCGGCGAGCTTGGCCATGAGCTGGGTGCGGTCCAGCCCCACGGCGTCGAGGGCATCGCCGTCCCGGTCGGTGTCGATCTCGTCGGGCAGCTGCGCCTGGACCTTCTCCGCCGTGTCGTTGTCGCCCTCGGTGCGCAGCACCCGCAGCAGCTCCTGCTTGTCCAGCTTCACGCCAGACCTCCGCTCGGTCGTCCGACAGTTCCCGTCCAGCGTGATGGTCACCACACTGACCTGCAACGTCGCGTCCGGCGGTCAGCCGCGGGTGGCCCGCCGGTACAGGAAGGCGGCCACCCCGGCGAGGACGGCGCCGAGGAACAGCTGCGCGACGCCGACGCCGGCCTGGTCGCTGGCGAACCAGGTCACCGACGACACCAGGAGGACGGCGGCGATCCCGGCCGCGAGCAGCGCGACCAGCCGTTCCCGGCGGTCCCCACCTGAACCCTGCGCCATCGCCCGCTGCCTCCCGCCGTCGTCCGACCCTGGCCCGGCGAGCCTCCCAGACCGCGGATCGCGGGCGCCGGACGGCTCAGCCGGACGGTTCAGCCAGCCGGGGCGGCCTCGGTCCGGCCGGCCGCGAGCCGGTTCCGCTCGGCCGGCCACCGCGCGATGACGTCGGCCATCTCGGCCCGCAGGAAGGCCATGAAGTCGCGGGTCTCGGCCAGCCGGCGCCCGCCGGGACGGTCCACGCCGAGCGCCGCGATGCCCCTGTCGATCTCCTGGACGAAGCGATCCAAGCTCGTCATCTCGGCCGACACGAAGCGGGACCACAGGTCCTCGTCGTCGAGGACGTAGAGGTCACTGCGGGTGCCCGGCTCCCGCTCGCGGACGAAGAACCCCACCTGGACCAGGTAGCGCACCGCCCCGCTGATGGCCGCAGGGCTGACGCCGAGGCCGCGCGCGAGGTCGCCGGCGGTGTAGCGGTCGGCGTCGTCGGCCAGGGCGTAGGCCAGCACCCGCGCCGGCATGGGCGCGAGGCCGGCCTCCCGCAGCGTGAGCGCGAAGCGCTCCACGAACCGCAGCAGCGCGATCCGCTCGTCGTCCGCACCCGCTGTCACGCACGCCTCCCGTGTCCTCCCGAGCCCTCACCGTAGCCGATGCGTAGCGATGTCAACACTGTTCACAAGTTCGTGAAAGATGCGTACGTTGCGGGGTATGACGTCCGCGATCTCCGTCACCGGCCTGGTCAAGACGTTCGGCGCCACGCGCGCCCTCGACGGCCTCGACCTCGAGGTGACCACCGGCGAGGTACACGGTTTCCTGGGCCCCAACGGCTCGGGCAAGTCCACGACGATCCGGGTGCTCCTGGGGTTGCTGCGGGCGGACACCGGCCGGGTGCGGCTCCTCGGCGGCGACCCGTGGGCCGACGCCGTCGCCCTGCACCGCCGGCTGGCGTACGTCCCCGGCGACGTGACGCTCTGGCCGGGCATCACCGGCGGGGAGGCCATCGACCTGCTGGGGCGCCTGCAGGGCGGGCTCGACCCGGCCCGCCGTATCGAGCTGCTCGAGCGCTTCGACCTCGACCCGCGGAAGAAGGCCCGCACCTACTCCAAGGGCAACCGGCAGAAGGTCGCCCTGGTGGCCGCGCTGGCCTCCGACGCCGAGCTGTTCGTCCTCGACGAGCCGACGTCGGGGCTGGACCCGCTGATGGAGGCGGTGTTCCGGGACGAGGTCCGAGGTCTCCGAGCCGAGGGGCGCACCGTGCTGCTGTCCAGCCACATCCTCGCCGAGGCCGAGGCGCTGTGTGACCGGGTGAGCATCATCCGGCACGGCCGGACGGTGCAGAGCGGCAGCTTGGCCGAGCTGCGCCACCTCACCCGCACGTCCATCACCGCGGAGACGGCCCGGCCGGTCACCGGCCTGGACGCCCTGCCCGGGGTGCACGACCTGGCCGGCGGCGACGGCCGCGTCCGGTTCGACGTCGACGCCGAGGCCCTGGACGCCGCCGTACGGCACCTGAGCGGCTTCGGCATCCGGGCCCTCACCAGCGCTCCGCCGACCCTGGAGGAGCTCTTCCTGCGCCACTACGGCGAGGAGCTCGCCGAGGAACAGCTGCCCGAGGCGGTGCGGTCGTGAGGGCGCCCGCCCTGGCCGGGACGGGCACGCTGGTGCGGTTCGCCCTGCGCCGGGACCGCGTCCGGCTCGCCGTCTGGGTGGCGGTCGGCGCCGGGCTGACGGCCCAGCAGTCGCTGGGGAGCCAGGCGTTCTACGACACTCCCGAGGCCCTGGCCGCCTACCGCGCCTCGGTGGGCAGCAACGCGGCCACCATCGCGCTGGCCGGCCCACCGGTCGGGCTCGACACGGTGGCCGGAGCGGTGGCGTTCGAGATCTCGTTCACGCTGGTCCTCGTGGCCGCGCTCATGGCCATGTCCACCACGATCCGGCACACCCGCGCCGACGAGGAAGCCGGGCGCACCGAGCTGGTCCGGGCTGCCCGGGTCGGCCGGCACGCGCCGCTGCTGGCCGGCGTCGGCCTGGCCGCGCTGGGCTGTGCCGCCATCGCCGTCGCCATCGGTGCGGCGGGGGTGGCCACCGGACTGCCGGCCGGGGGCTCGTTCCTGCTCGGCGCCTCGGTCGGGACCGCCGGTCTGGTCTTCGCCGCCGTCAGCGCCGTGGCCGCCCAGGTGAGCGGCTCGGCCCGGGCCGCCTACGGCATCGTGCTCGCCGTCTTCGGCGTCGCGTTCGCGGTGCGCGCCGTGGGCGACATCGAGGGCGACGGCGTGTCGTGGCTGTCCCCCATCGGCTGGGCCCAGGCCACGCACCCCTACTCCGACGACCGCTGGTGGCCGCTCCTACTGGGCCTGGCCGGCACCGGCGTCCTCCTGGCCGGTGCCCGCGCCCTCCTCGACCGGCGGGACCTCGGCGCCGGCGTGATGAGCCCGCGCCCCGGCGCCGCCTCCGCGTCCCGGCTCCTCGGGTCCCCCTGGGGCCTGGCCGGACGGCTGCACCGGGGAGCCCTCCTCGGCTGGGCCGGCGGACTGGTCGCGCTCGGGGCGGTCTACGGGTCGATCGCCGGCTCGGTGCAGACGCTGCTGGGAGACAACCCCGCGGCGGAGACCTTCCTGCCCGCCCTGTCCACGGCGGGGCTGGTGGATGCCTACCTCGGGGTCACCCTCGGCATGGTCGTGCTCACCACCGGGGCCTACGCCGTCTCCGCCGCCCTGCGCGCCCGCACCGAGGAGTCCGCGGGGCGGGCCGAGCCGGTGCTCGCCACGGCCACCAGCCGCCCCGCCTGGCTGGGCAGTCACGCGGCGGTGGCGCTGCTGGGGTCGACCGCCGTGCTGGTCGCCGCCGGCACGGTGATGGGGCTGTCCGCCGCGGCGGCCACCGGGGATCCCGCGCTGACCGGGCGGGTGCTCGCGGCGACCCTGGCCCACCTGCCCGACGTCTGGGTGTTCGCCGCCGTCGCCACCGTGCTCGTCGGCGTGCTGCCACGGGCCGCGAGCGCCACGGCCTGGGGCTGGGTGGCCTACGTGGTCGTGGTCACCCTGTTCGCCGAGTCGCTGGACTGGCCGTCGTGGGTCGACGACCTGTCCCCGCTGGCGTGGACCCCGGCCGGGCCGGGAGAGCCGTGGGCCGCCGGCCCGTCGATCGTCCTCGCGGCGGTCGCCCTCGGCCTGCTCGCCACGGGCCTGGCCGGCTTCCGCCGCCGCGACCTCGCCACGGGGTGAGTGGCCCCCTGCAGAGCCCCGCCGCGAGCCCGGTGACGCGCTGGAGCGGCCGCCCTCCAGTGGCCGCGCCGAGCGTGCGAGGCGTGGGGGGAGGGCGGGCCTCCCCTCAGTCCGCCTTGTTCGGTGGTTCGCCGGCCGCGACCGCCTCGGCGGCCTGGACGGGGTCGTAGGCGCAGGCGTCCCCGACGTCGGTGACGGCCTGCGCGTCGCCCTCGGGGGTCCCCGGCGGCGGTGGCGTGGCGTCCGGGGCGCCGTCGGTCGGCGCCGGCGTGCCGTCGGGGGCGTCGTCCGCCGGTGGCGGCGGAGCCAGGGCGTCGGACACGATCCCGCGCATCAGGTCGTAGTCGGGGTAGGCCGGGTCGATGACGCTGGTGTCGAAGACGACGCTGCGCACCTCGGTGTCCTTGACCAGCCAGCCCAGGTCCACGAAGTCGTCGAGGGCCGACCGCGGGATGTCGGTGCTGACGATGTCCTGGGTGGTGGCCGCGAGGTCCTGGTAGCGCTGCAGCAGGGTGACCGGGTCGGCGGCGTCGATGATCGCCGAGATCGTGCAGCGCTGCCGGGCCATCCGGTCGTAGTCGGTGAGGCCGAAGCGCCCGCGGGAGAACTGCAGCGCCCGCTCGCCGTCCATGTGCTGGGCGGGCCCGGGATCGATGTAGTCGTCGGGCAGTTCGCCGGTGCCCGGGTCGCCGTTGATCGGCACGTAGTAGTTGACGTTGACCGTGATGCCGCCCAGCGCGTCGACCAGCCGGCTGAAACCGTCGAGGTTGACCAGGACGAAGTAGTCGATGTCCAGGCCGAGCGCCTCACCGACCCCCAGCTTGAGGAAGTCCGCGCCCGGGTCGTCGGTGCGACCCAGGATGTCCGGGAACGCCGCCGGGCCGTTGCGGTAGACGGCGTTGAGCAGGCCCTCGCTCTCGGTGCTGCCCTCGAAGCCGTCGGGATAGGCCTCGGCGAGCGGGCTGTCGGCCGGGAAGGGGAGGTCCTGCAGATTGCGGGGCAGGCTGAACAGCGTCGTCTGGCCGGTGTCGGTCGCGATGCTGGCCACGATGACGGTGTCGGTGCGCACGCCCTCGCGCCCCTCCCCTCCGTCGCCGCCGAGCAGCAGCACGTCGACCCGCTCCTCGTCCCCGAACGGGTCGGGGGTGTCCACGACCGTCGCCGACTCGCGGTCGGCGAAGAGCTCGTCGAGCAGGCCGCGGTGCGCCGCCGCCACCTGGACGGCGGTGTAGGCGGGGTAGGTGATGGCGGCGACCAGCGCCAGGACCACCACGACGCCGAGCACGTGCCGCGGCCCCGAGGTCGGCCGCGGGAGCAGCATCCGGTAGCCGGCGACGACGACGACGACCCACAGCAGCGCCACCGCGACGACGCCACCGAGCACCCACCCCAGCCAGGCGGAGTCGACGGCGATCTGGACGGCGGTGCGCCGGCCGGCCGTGGCCAGCCAGACCCCGCCCCCGACGAGCGTCAGGAACAGCAGCAGCGTGACCGCGCCGAGCACCCGCCGGCCGGCGGCGAGGAACGCCGTCCCCGGCACGACGGCACCCAGCACCGTCCAGCCCAGCGCGGAGCGGAAGCGGCGCTCCTCCCGCCGGCGCGTGCGGACCGGTCCGTCCGGAGGTGGCGGGAGCGGCCGCGACGGGCCGATGGGACGCGTCTGGTCCCACTCGCTCATGTGCACGCCCCCGCGCGGCAGAACCAGGTCATCCGGCCATGGTCCCACTCCGGAGCCACCTGTACCGCTCGTCCACACGGCCCCACCTGCCCGGACACCCGATCGGGGGCTCGGGATGCGTGGCCCGCGTCTCGACGGGGAACCCAGCGAAGGGGCCGACGCGTGGTTACGACAGCGTAGGTTACGGAACTGTAGGTCGAATCGTCCGGAGGTCACCATGTCCCAGACGTCCCCGCACGCGGCGGTGCTGCACGAGCTGGAGCCGGTGGTCGCCCAGAACCTCGACCGCCACATCGCCGTCGCCAAGGAGTGGCACCCGCACGACTACGTCCCCTGGGACGAGGGGCGGAACTTCGCCTTCCTCGGCGGCGAGGACTGGTCGCCCGAGCAGTCCCGGCTCGACGAGTCGGCCAAGGCCGCCATGTTCGTGAACCTGCTCACCGAGGACAACCTGCCCAGCTACCACCGGGAGATCGCCACCCGGTTCGGCCGGGACGGCGCCTGGGGTCAGTGGGTCGGCCGCTGGACGGCGGAGGAGAACCGGCACGGGGTCGCGCTGCGCGACTACCTCGTCGTCACCCGCGGCGTGGACCCGGTCGCGCTCGAGCGGGCCCGGATGGACTACATGACCCTCGGCTACGACTCCGGCGACAAGACGCCGCTGGAGGCGCTGGCCTACGTCTCGTTCCAGGAGCTGGCCACCCGCGTCTCGCACCGCAACACCGGCCGGGCCACCAGTGACCCGATCGCCGACAGGCTGCTGGCCCGCATCGCCACCGACGAGAACCTGCACATGGTCTTCTACCGGAACCTCATGGCCGCGGCGTTCGACATCGACCCCGACCTGGCCATGCAGGCGGTGACCAAGGAGGTCGTCGGCTTCGAGATGCCCGGCGCCACGATGACCGGCTTCCGGAAGAACTCGATGATCATCGCCAAGGCAGGCATCTACGACCTGCGGCTGCACCACGACGACGTGGTCAGCCCGGTGCTACGCGCCTGGAAGGTGTTCGAGCGCACCGACCTCGGCCCGGCCGGTGAGAAGGCCCGTGAGGAGCTCGCCGAGTTCCTCGCGGGCCTCGACGCCCAGGCCACCCGGTTCGTGGAGAGCCGGGAGCGGATGCGGGCTCGCGAGGCGGCGCGGAAGGGCTGATGGAGTGGACCGTCGGCGTCCCGCCCACGGTCCGCTCCGCGCCCGGTGCACCCTGCGTCTAGTCCACGAGGACGACGGCCTCGATCTCGACGGCGATGTCGAAGGGCAGTTCCGCCATGCCGACGGCGGAGCGCGCCCCGCGCCCACGGTCGCCGAGCACCTCGACCAGCAGGTCCGAGCAGCCGTCGATGACGGCGGGCGTCCGGTTGAAGCCGGGCGCGCAGTTGACCATGCCGAAGAGCTTCACGACCTGCCGCACCCGGTCGAGCTCGCCGAGTTCGGCCTTCAATGTGGAGAGCAGCTGCAGGCCCGTGAGACGGGCTGCCTCGCGGGCCTCCTCGAGGCCCAGGCCGCCGTCCCCGACCTTGCCGGTGACCATGCTGCCGTCGGGACGCACCGGTCCGGTGCCGGACAGGTGGAGCAGGCCCCCCGCCCGGACGGCGGGCAGGTAGTTGCCGGCGGGGGCCGTGGGGGCGGGCAGCTCGATGCCGAGCTCGCGCAGTCGGGTGTCGACGTCCATGGGGACACCCTGGCGGTCGACCGGACCGTCGGGGAACCCACCTAGGGTCGGGTCCGTGCGCCTGGCCACCTGGAACGTGAACTCCATCCGCAGCCGAGCCGACCGGGTGGTCGCCTGGCTGCAGCGCTCGGACGTCGACGTCCTGGCCCTGCAGGAGACCAAGTGCCGCGACGACCAGTTCCCCGAGTCCCGTTTCACCGACCTCGGCTACCAGGTCGCGCACGTCGGCTACTCGCAGTGGAACGGCGTGGCGCTGCTGTCCCGGGTCGGCATCGACGACGTCGAGGTCGGGTTCCCCGGCCAGCCCGGCTGGGGGGAGGACCCGGCCGCCGAAGCCCGCGCGCTCGGCGCCACCTGTGGCGGGGTGCGGGTGTGGAGCCTCTACGTGCCCAACGGCCGCACGCTCACCGACCCGCACTACGAGTACAAGCTGCGCTGGCTGGAGGCCCTGCGGGCGACGGCGGCCGGCTGGCTGGCCGAGGACGCCGCGGCGCAGGTGGCCCTGGTCGGTGACTGGAACATCGCCCCGCAGGACGACGACGTGTGGGACGTGCGGGTCTTCGCCCACTCCACGCACGTCTCCCAGCCGGAGCGGGCCGCGTTCCAGGCCGTCGTCGATGCCGGGTACGCCGACGTCGTCCGCCCGTACACCCCGGGCCCCGGCGTCTACACCTACTGGGACTACACCCAGCTGCGCTTCGCCCGCCGCGAGGGCATGCGGATCGACTTCGTCCTCGGTTCCCCCGCGCTGGCCGCCCGAGTGACGAATGCCCTGATAGACCGACAGGAACGCAAGGGCAAGGGCGCGAGTGACCACGCGCCCGTCATCGTCGAGCTGGCCGACTAGCTTTCGCCCTTGAGGTCAAGGGTCTCGTGCGGGCGGGCGTGAGCGGACCGGGCACTTTGGTGTCCGGCCTCGGGCAGCAGCGTGGTGGTCG
>NZ_OBDO01000017.1 GCF_900215145.1 Geodermatophilus sabuli
GTCGACGACGCCGGCGCCGCGATCCACGCCGCCCAGCAGGCCCTCGGTCATGCCCGGCGGCTGGTGCGCACCGCCCGCACCGCCGACGCCGCCGATGAGGCCGCCTGGGCGGCCAGCCCGGCCGGGCGGGTGGCCGCCGCTCCCGACGCGCTGGCCGCGCTGGCGGCCGCCGCCGACGCCCAGCGCGCCGAACTCGCCCGGCTGCTGGCCACGACCGGCGGTGGTGGGCTGGCCGACCGGCCCCGCCTCGCGCTCACAGACGCGCTCACCGGCGCCCTCGTGGCGCTCACCGACCTGCCCGGGCTGCGGCGCGCTGCGCACTGCGGCGCTCCCGCCTGCCGCCGCCGGCCCCAGACCTGCCCCCACGACCTGACCGGCCGCCCCGGCCTGAGCGCACCCGGGCCCACCGACGGCCACCGCCCCGGCGCCGCCCTGGACCGCTTCGTCCGCGCCCGCGACCGCCGCTGCCGCTTCCCCGGCTGCCGCCGCCGCATCCCCCGCGGCGGCGAACTGGACCACTCCCGGCCCTGGCCCGCCGGACCCACCAGCGCCACCAACCTCACCGGCTACTGCACCCCCGACCACCGCGGCAGACACCAGGCACCGGCCTGGCGACACACCCTCGCCCCCGACGGCACCCTCACCGTCACCACCCCCACCGGCCTGACCGCGACCACCACACCACCGCCGTACTGAGATCACGGCCGGACAGTCAGGCGTCGGCCAGTGCGCAGGGTCGGACCGCACCCGATGGTGCCGACGACGTCCTCGCCATCAGCGCCAGCAGTAGGAGTCGGAGGACGCGTCGCCGCTCTGCAGGCGCTCCTGGTGCGGCCGGGCCGCCGGCCAGGGGCGCGCCCGGGGCGCGGGGTGCGCGGTCCGCCGGATGATGTCGCCGAGGTGGACGGAGCCGACCTGTCGGTGACCAGCGGGGTCACCGCGGAGAAGGGCTCGAGCGGCGGCACGTCGTCGGGGTCGGCCCCGGCGCGGCGATCGCCTCGGCCGCGCTGCGGTAGAAGGTGGGGTCAGGGTCCGTCGGGGAGGCGCTCATCATCGGCCTCCGAGGTCGCGATGGGAGACCCGACGATCGCGCCGCCGCTCGCCCCGGGGGAGGGTATCCGGACCTCCCGACCCGGATGCGCCTGTCCCCGCCGCGCCAACGTCGGTAGCGTGCGCTCCCTGGTCCGGACGGCGCAGGGAGACGCACGTGCCCCAGACGACGATCCCCGGCGCGCAGAGCGCCCCCGAGCTGCGCGCGCACCTGGGGGTCCCGCCGGTGGGAGAGGGGCCGTGGCCCGGCGTCGTGGTCGTCCACGAGGCGTTCGGCCTGACCGACGACGTCCGCGCGCACGCCGACCGGCTCGCCGCCGCGGGATACCTCGCCGTCGCCCCGGACCTGTTCACCGCCGGCGGGCTGCGCTGCCTCAAGCGCACCTTCGGTGACCTCCTCCGGCAGGACGGCCCTGCGCTCGGCGACCTGGAGGCCACCCGCCGGTGGCTGGCGGAGCGTCCGGACTGCACCGGCCGCATCGGGGTCGTCGGCTTCTGCATGGGCGGTGGCTTCGCGCTGCTGGCCGCGACCCGCGGCTTCGACGTCGCCGCCCCGAACTACGGACTGCTGCCCAGGGGCGCCGAGCAGGTGCTGGCCGGCGCCTGCCCCGTGGTGGCCAGCTACGGGCGCCGCGACCGGGGGCTGCGCGGGGCCGCCGAGCGGCTGGAGGGGGTCCTCACCCGGCACGGCGTGCCGCACGACGTGCACGAGTACCCCGACGCCGGTCACTCGTTCATGAACCGGCACAACATCGGGCCGTTCGCCGTCCTCGAGCGGGTGGCCGGTCTGAGCTACCACCACCCGTCCGCGGAGGACGCCTGGGCGCGCATCCTGCGCTTCCTGCACCAGCACCTGCGCAGTTGACCTGCACGGCTGCGCCGCCCGGTCCGGCGACTCAGCCGCCCGCGGGGAGGAGGGCGGCCTGCCGCAGCCGGCGGTGGGCGGCCATCCGGACGGGCGCGTCGGTGGAGCCGTAGCCGTCGTAGCCGTCCAGTCGCTGCACCACCTCGAAGAACACCCGGTCGCCGAGCACCTCGGTGACCAGGTGCAGGTAGCTCCCGGACGCGTCCTCCTCGTACAGCAGCCCGTGCTCCCGGATCGCGGCGAGCAGCTCCGGGCCGAGGTCGAGGCGGGCGTCGAGGTCGTCGGCGTAGTTGGCCGGCACGGGCAGCAGGGGAGCGCCGGCCGCCCGCAGCGCCCGCGCCGTGGTGACGATGTCGTCGGTGGCGAAGGCGACGTACTGCGGCTCGGGGACGCCGGGGGCCCAGCCACCGCGTCGCAGGGTCGAGGCGCTCAGGGCCAGCCGCACCGCGCGATCCGCCCCGGTCACCGCCCGGGTGCGCACCAGGCCGAAGGGCGCGGCCAGCTCGGTGACCTCCTGCGGCTCCAGGCCCAGCACCGCCCGGTAGAACAGGCCGGCCTCGTCGAAGGCGTCGAAGGGCTGGGCCAGCCCCACGTGGTCCACCCGCGTGATCCCCCTGCCCGTGTCGGCGGTCGTGCCGGTCGGCAGGAAGTCGGCCGGCCAGCCGTCGGGGACGGTCCGGGTGAAGAAGACCTGCGTGCCGTCCGGGGCGGCCACCGCCGACAGCTCGGCTTCGGCCGCGCCTCGGGTCCGGGGGAGCACCGGGGCGCTCATGGCCTCGGCCCGTGCCGCCGAGCGGCCCGGGTCGGCGCTCTCCAGGCCCAGGGCCGCGACGGCGGCGACGCCCGTGGCGCCGGGCCGCACGACCGAGGCGTTGACCAGGACCCGCGCCCGGCCCTGCTCCCACAGCTGCACGGGCTTGGAGCGGTGCTGGCCGGTGTGGGTGAATCCCAGCGCGCCGAGCACCCCGGCGACCCGCGGACCGGAGACGCCGTCGACCTCCAGCTCGGTGAACGACCAGCCGGACAGCGCCGGCGCGGACGGGGCCGTGGGCAGGGGGGCGGGGAGACCGATCGCGGGACGGCGCAGCGCCAGCGCCTCCTCCAGCCACTGCAGCGAGCGCATCGCGTCGACCGCCGTCCGGGAGGGGTCGGACTGCCGGTAGACGTCGTTGAAGACCTCGAGGGACAGCGGGCCGGTGTAGCCGGCGGCCAGCACCGCGTCCAGGAAGCCCGGCAGGTCGAAGGCGCCCTGGCCGGGGAAGAGCCGGTGGTGGCGACTCCACTGCAGGACGTCCATGCGCAGGGCGGGCGCGTCGGCCAGCTGCAGGAAGAACAGCTTGTCGCCGGGCACCTGCGCGAAACCGGCCGGGTCCCCGCCGCGGGAGAGGACGTGGAAGCTGTCCAGGCACAGCCCGAGCGCGGGGGAGTCCGCGCGGCGGACGGCGTCCCAGGACCGCTCCCATGTGGAGACGTGGGTGCCCCAGGCCAGCGCCTCGTACGCGATGCGCAGACCGCGCTCGCCGGCGCGGGCGGCCGCGGTGGCCAGCTGCTCGGCGAGCCGGTCGGTGTCGTCGACCGCGTCGGGGGCCACCGACGAGCAGACCAGCACGGTGTCGACGCCGAGGGCGGCCATGACGTCGAACTTGCGCTCGGCGCGGCGCAGGTTGCGGGCGAAGCGCGCCGGGTCGGTGGAGTCCAGGTCGCGGAAGGGCTGGTACAGGTCGATCGACAGGCCGAGGTCGGCGCAGCGGGTGGCGAGCTCGGCCGGCGACCAGGGGGCGGCGACCAGGTCGGGCTCGAAGACCTCGACGCCGTCGAAGCCGGCGGCCGCCGCCGCGGTGAGCTTGTCCTCGAGGGTGCCTGACAGGCAGACCGTGGCGATCGCCCGCCGGCCCCGCTCCGAGCGGCGCGGAGGGCGGGGCCCGCCGTCAGCTGATGCGGACATCGGGACCCGGTCCGGCGACCAGCTCGGTGAAGTGGGCCAGCATGCGCTCGGCGTCCGGCTCCACCCCGGTGAACAGCCGGAAGGCGTCGACGGCCTGGAAGACCGCCATGCCGCCGCCGTCGAGCACGCGGCAGCCGAGGCGGCGGGCGGTGCGGACCAGCTCGGTCTCCAGGGGGCGGTAGACGATGTCGGCGACCCACAGGTCCGGGCGCAGCAGCGCGGCGTCGACCGGCAGGCCGGGGTGCGCGGCCATCCCGGTGGGGGTGGCGTGGACGAGTCCGTCGGCCTCGCGGAGCGTCGCGTCGAGGGTCGCCGGGGCGGCGCCGGTGGCGCGGTCGGCGCCGAAGCGGTCGCCCAGGGCGCCGGCGAGCTCGCCGGCCCGCGCGGCGTCGACGTCGACGATGGTGAGCCGGCGGGTGCCCAGGGTCAGCAGCGCGTGCGCCACCGCTGCGCCGGCGCCGCCCGCCCCGAGCAGCACGACCCGGTCGAGCGCGGCGTCGGGCAGGCCACGGTCGAAGGCCCGGGCGAAGCCCGACCAGTCGGTGTTGTGCCCGACCGCCCGGCCGTCCCGGAAGACGACGGTGTTGACCGCGCCCAGCGCCTCGGCGTCGGGGGAGAGCTCGTCCAGGTGTGGCAGGACCAGCTGCTTGCACGGGTGGGTGACGTTGAGACCGTCGTAGCCGACCAGCCGGGCCGCGGCGAGGACGTCCCCGACGGCGGTGGCCGGCTGCCCCATGACGTCGAGGTCCAGGCGCCGGTAGAGGTACCGGAGACCGAGCTCGTCGGCCTCCCGCTCGTGCATCGGCGGGGTCAGCGAGGGGCCGATGCCGGTGCCGACCAGTCCGACGAGGACGCCGGGACGGTCGGCGGGGACGGGGAGCGCGTTCTCGGTCAGGGGGTGCCTCCCGGCGTTCGAGCTCGGAGGGACAGCGCTGGACGGGTGTGACCCGGTGCACCATCCCCGTGCCAGTCTGAAACACTCTGCAACCGGTGTCAACGGACGTGCTCCACCGAAGTCCTGCGTGGGCGCGAGCGCGTTGACAGTCGGATGACACCGGTTGCATAGTCGGCTTCCCGTCCGCCGGCCGTACCCGCGCCGGTGCCCCACCCCAGGGCCCCGCAACAGCCTCCAGGAGTCCCCGTGCCCGAGCCCGCCGACCTGCTCGACGTCGCCCGACCCGAGCCGGGTCCGCTCTCCGACGGCACGGCCGCCTTCCCGTTCGCGCCGCCCGTGCGCGGCGGCGACGGCGAGCTGCGCTGGGAGGCCCTCGTCTACGCCGTCGAGCCGGGCTACCGGCCGCTGATGCTGGACCTGTGGGTCCCCGAGGAGCGGCCGGCCGAGGGCGCCCCGGTGGTCGTGTGGGTGCACGGCGGCGGCTGGGTGCACGGCTCGCGCCGGCGCCGGGCGCCTCACCTGCACCAGAACCGCGTGGTCGAGCGGATCGTGGCCGCGGGCTTCGCCGTCGCACTGGTGGACTACCGGCTGGCCGCCGAGGCGCCGTTCCCGGCCGGGGTGCTCGACGTGCAGGCCGCCGTCCGGTGGCTGCGCGCCCAGGCCGACGTGTTCGGCCTCGACGGCTCCCGCGTCGCGCTCTGGGGCGAGTCGGCCGGCGCGCACCTGTCCCTCCTGGCCGGGTTGTGCCGCCGCCTGGAGGCCGAGCCGCCGGTCGGTGAGGCGACCGACGTCTCCGCCGAGGTGCAGGCCGTCGTCGACTGGTACGGCCCGTCCGACTTCGCCGCGATGTCCTCGCCGGTGGACGCCGAGTCGGAGGAGCTGGGGGAGGGGGATCCGTTCGCGATCCTGCTGCGCGACACCACCTGGTCCCGCGACGAGCTCTCGCCCGTCCGGTACGTCCGTCCCGACGGCCCGGCGGTGTTCGTCGCGCACGGCGAGGACGACCAGCTGGTCCCGGTCGAGCAGAGCCGCCTGCTGGCCGAGGCGCTGGTCGAGGCCCGTGTCGACACCGAGTACCTGGAGACCGCCGGGGACCACGTGTTCGTCGGCGCGACGGTCGTCCCCGAGGTCACCGACCGCTCGATCGCCTTCCTGTGCCGGGTGCTCGCCGGGCGCCGGCTCGGCGACCCGCGGCCGCTGGACCCGCACACCGCCGACCTGGAGGAGCGGATGGCCGCCACCGGCATGTGGCCGCTGCTGGACGCCCCGGCCCCGGTCGCCCGCGAGCGCGGGGTGGTCATGCGGCGCGACTTCTACCCGCCGCGGCCCTTCCCCGTGGCGTCGGTGACCGACGGCGTCCTCCCGGGGCCGGCCGGCGACGTCCGCATCCGCGTACAGCGGCCGGAGCAGCCGACCGACGTCACGGTGCTCTACGTCCACGGCGGCGGGTGGGTGATCGGCGACCTCGCCTCCCACCAGGGCAGCGCGGCGCGCCTGGCGGCGACCGCCGGGGCCGTCGTCGTCCAGGTGGACTACCGGCTCGCGCCCGAGGACCCGTACCCGGCCGGCCTGGACGACTGCCGCGCCGCCGCCGCGTGGGTGCTCGAGCACATCGACGAGTTCGGCGGGGACCCCGCTCGCCTCGTGATCGCCGGCGACAGCGCCGGCGGCAACCTGGCCGCGGTGCTCACCCAGGAGCTCGTCGACCGGGGCACCCCGGTGGCTGCGCTGTTCCTCATATACCCGGGCACAGACCTGCGTGGGGAGGCCAGCGCCGACGTCCGCCTGCAGTACCTGGGACCGGATGCCGACGGGTTGGCCGGTGATCCGCGGGTCTCGCCCGTCCTCGCCCCGACCCTGGCCGCCCTGCCGCCGACCGTCATCGGCATCGGCGCCCACGACTTCCTGTACGCCGACACAGTCGAGTACGCCGCTGCACTGCGCGCCGCCGGTGTCGCGGTCGTCCTGCGGGAGTTCCCGACGTTGAACCACGGGTTCTTCAGCTACGGCTCGGTCTCCCCGGCCGCGGAGGCCGCCGCGGACCTCATGTGCCGCGACCTGCACCGGTTGCTGCACCGCGCCACGGCATGATCGGTGTCGCGGCGCCGCCCGGCGCCGGCGGCGGACGGGAGCAGGCGTGACGAACATCCGGACGGTCGCGGCCCGTGCGGGGGTCTCGCCCTCGACGGTGTCGCGGGCCTTCGCCCGCCCCGAGGTGGTCGCGGAGGAGGCCCGCCGGCGGGTGTTCGCCGCCGCGGCCGAACTCGGCTACCAGCCCAACCCCGTCGCCCGCAGCCTGGCCATGGGTCGCACCGGCAACCTCGGCGTGATCGTCCCCGACATCGCCAACCCGTTCTTCACCCCGCTCATCAAGGAGGTGCAGCGGGAGGCGCGGCGGCGGGAGCGGTCGCTGTTCGTCGCCGACTCCGACGAGCACGTGCGCCAGGAGCTCGAGGTCGCCCTCGCCATGGCCCGCCAGGTGGACGGGCTGGTGCTCGCCTCCTCCCGGCTGCCCGAGGAGGACATCCGGGCCGTCGCCGCGCTGACCCCGGTGGTCACGGTCAGCCGCGTGCTGGACGGCGTCCCCGCGGTCGCGACCCCCAGCGACCGGGGCATCGGCCAGGCCGTCGAGCACCTGCTCGCGCTGGGGCACCGGCGGCTGGCCTACCTCGGCGGGCCGGAGGAGTCCTACGTGACCCCCGAACGGCACGGTGCGCTGCACGACGCCGCAGCCCGCGGTGGCCTGGAGGTCGTCGACCTCGGCCACTTCCAGCCCCGGTACGAGCCGGGCGTCCGGGCGGCGGACCTGGTGCTGGCCGAGGACGTCACCGCGGTGCTGGCCTACAACGACCAGATCGCCCTCGGGGTGGTCAACCGGCTCACCGAGCGCGGCGTGCGCGTCCCCGAGGAGATCAGCGTGGTCGGCGTGGACGACACCTGGATCGCCGGGCTCACCCGGCCGGCGCTGACCTCGGTGCGCGTTCCGGTCGGCCGGGCCGGGGCGGTCGCCGTCCGTATGCTCGCCGACCCGGCGCCCGGCGATGGGCACGCGGCCCGGGAGAGCCTGGCCACGGAGCTCATCGTCCGCGCGTCCACCGGACCCGCCCCGCGCTGACCCGGGAGTCGACGGTCCGCCGCCCCGGAGGGGGTGGCGGAGCGTTCGCGTGTGCGGCCGTGGACGACGGAGCGGGCGCCCCCGGGTGCACCGGGGACGCCCGCTCCGCGGGGTGGGGATCAGGCGGTGGTGGCGACTCCCGGGGTCTCCCGGGCCGAGGTCCTGCCCAGTTCGTGCATCGGCACCCGGTGGGTCTCCCGCATGGTCAGCACGGAGATCGTGGCGACGACCGCCGCGGCGCAGCCGAAGACCGCGACGGGGACCCAGTTCTCCAGGTCCGGGCCGGCCAGCGCGGCGGCGATCGTCGGGGCGAACCCCCCGAGAGCGAAGCCGAACTGGGTGCCGACGGCGACACCGGACATGCGCACCTTGGTGTCGAACTGCTCGCTCCACAGCGCGTACCCGACGCCGCCGTAGGCGCTGTAGGCGATGCCGCCGAGGGTGATGCCGAAGAGGAACACCAGCGGCAGGTTGGCCTGGCTGACCGACCAGATGAACGGCCAGATCAGCACCGCCGGGCCGAGCGCCCCGATGGCGAAGACCGGCTTGCGACCGATCCGGTCACCGATCATGCCCCACAGCGGGATCGCGCCGAGCGCGACGATGTTGGACAGGATCAGCATCCACAGCAGGCTGGTCCGGGGCAGGCCGATCGTGTTCACGCCGTAGGTCAGGCTGTAGATCGACAGGATCGTGCTGATGGTCGAGACCAGGGCGGCGATCATGACCTTGAGGACGTCGGGCGTGTAGTGCTTGAACAGCACCTTGAGCGGCGTCTTCGGAACGGCCTGCTTCTCCTGCTCCTCCTCGAACGCCGGGGTCTCGTGCAGCGTCCGCCGGATCCACCAGGCGACCAGCATGACCACGGCGCTGAGCAGGAACGGGATCCGCCAGCCCCACGAGAGCAGCGCGTCGGTGGGCAGCGCCGCGATCGGGATGAAGACGGCGGTGGCCAGGATGAGGCCGAACTGGGTGCCGGCCAGGGTGAAGCTGGTGAAGAACGCCCGCCGGTGGGGCGGGGCGTGCTCCAGCGACATGGAACTGGCGCTGGACTGCTCACCGGCGACGGCCAGGCCCTGGCAGACGCGCAGGACCAGCAGCAGGATCGGCGCGGCATAGCCGATCTGGCCGTAGGTGGGCAGCACGCCGATTAGGAACGTCGCGATGCCCATGCCGAAGAGGGTGATCAGCAGGACGTTCTTGCGGCCGAGCGTGTCGCCAACGTGGCCGAGGATGAACGAGCCGACGGGGCGGGCCACGTAGGCGACGCCGAAGGTGGCCAGCGAGGCGATCGTGGCGGCGGCCGGGTCGCCCTCGGGGAAGAAGATCTGTGGGAAGACCAGCGCCGCGGCCGTCCCGTAGATGAAGAAGTCGTAGTACTCCAGCGCGCTGCCGATCCACGCGCTGATCGCGGCCTTCTTCGGGGTCCTGCGGCCGTGCGGTTCGTGGGCGCCGGGCTCAACCGAGACGTCGTGCACGGGTCCTCCTCGAGGCTGGGACGTCGGTGACGGGTGCGCCGGCGGGCCTGCGGGGGGAGCGGCAGGGGACCGGGATCCGGCTGGAGTGTTGCTGCAACCGGTTGCAGAACCGGTCCGCTAGATGGTGCTGGCCGTCACAGTGGCTTGTCAAGAGCCCGGCGGGAGTTCGGCGGGCCCGACCGACGTGCGACACCGCTGCGCCACTCGGCACCCCGGGTGGAGAGCGAGTGACGCGCGGCGATCAGTGCAGGTGGGCCCGCCAGTCGGCGGGCACGCGGCCGCGAGGGCCCGGTGCGGGCTGGTCGGCCGGGTGGGCCAGCGGCGGGGCGAGGTCCGGGCCGGGGACCGCCCGCTCGCGGGAGAAGTCCCAGAACCAGGCCTCGCCGGGCTCGAAGCTGCGGACGACGGGGTGCCCGGACGTGGCGGCGTGCTCGCGCGCGTGCCGGGACGGTGAGGAGTCGCAGCAGCCGACGTGGCCGCACTGGGCGCACCGGCGGAGGTGGAACCACCAGCCCCCGGTGGCGTCGCACTCCACGCACCCGGTCCCGCTGGGCGGCACCGACGGGTCGATGGCTGTGGGAGCGCTCATGGCGGACCCCTCCGGTCGTGGGTGGGCGGGCGGCCCACGGTAGGGACGGCGGGCCCTCCCCGGAAGCCGTCCCGCGCCCGCGGGACGTCCCCGCTCCCGGTCACCGCGGCCGGATGGTCACGCGCGGGGCGGTCAGCATGGCCTTCAGCGCGCCGAGCAGGCCCAGCACCGGGACGGCGACGGCGCACCACGTGCCGACGGCCAGCCGGGCCGGGTCCCAGCCGGCGTCGGCCAGCAGCACGAGGACACCGGTGGCCGGGGCGACCGACACGAGCAGCGCCAGCACCCCGACGACCCGGTGCGTGCGGGCGCGACGGAACAGCAGCAGCCCGAGGAAGAACAGCACCGCGCCGCCCAGCACCACCGCGAGCGGCTGCCACAGTCCGCTGCGGCTCAGCTCCCCGGAACCGGACGCCAGGGCGTCGACCCCTCGCCAGGCCAGCGCGAGGCCGGTGGTGTCCAGGCCCTGCCCCCAGGGCAGCCAGAGGCACGCGTTCGCGGCCAGGCCGGCGAGCAGCAGGGCGACGGCGCCGACCGGCTCGGGACGCCGCAGGACCACCAGCCGCCCGGGGGAGGCGGGTTCCTCCGGAAGCCGCTCCGCCAGCGCCACGGACTGCTGTTCCCCGCCGGCCGCGGCCCCGCCCTCGCCGGTGTCGGGGGGAGCGTCGGCGACGGGTCTCTCCGGCAGCCGGCCGGTCCCCTCGTCCTCCGGGGACTCGAGGGGGAACCCGAGGATCGTCGGCTCGACGTCCCCGGTGCCGTCCGGCCGGGCCGGGACGGCCGGCTCGCGCCGGTCGTCGACGGCCGGGGGGAGCGGGGCCTCCGCGCGCGGTGCCCGCGCGCGGGGACGGTCGGGGTGCGGCTGCGACTCGGTCACCGGTTCCTCCGACGGCACGGGCGGCGAGGAGTCGCCCGACGCCGCGAGGGTAGGACGACCCGGGCCGCCGCAGCAGGTGGAACGGGACGGCCGCCCTCGGGGTCTCCGCGTGTCGCGGCGACGCGCCGGGCGGCAGGCTCGCGCCGCGTGCCCCTCCACGGGCCGGCGAGGGTGTTGCCGCGGCGGTCCCGGACGCTAGCGTGGTCGCGCTCGCGCCGCCGGGGTCCCGCACGTCGGCGACGCCGCCGCACCCCCATCCCCGCATCCGGCAGGGCCGGTCAGGAGGCCGTCGTGGGCAAACCGGTCCTGCTCAGCGTGGACGACGACCCCGGGGTCTCCCGCGCCGTCGCCCGCGACCTGCGCCGGCGCTACGGGGAGGAGTTCCGGGTCCTGCGCGCCGCCTCGGCCGACGAGGGCCTGTCGGCGCTGCGCGAGCTCAAGCTGCGCGGGGACCCGGTCGCGGTCCTGCTCGCCGACTACCGGATGCCGGAGATGAACGGCATCGAGTTCCTCGAGCAGGCGATGGACCTCTTCCCGCACGCGCGCCGGGCCCTGCTCACCGCCTACGCCGACACCGACGCCGCCATCGCCGCGATCAACGTCGTCGACGTCGACTCCTACCTGCTCAAGCCGTGGGACCCGCCCGAGGAGAAGCTCTACCCGGTCGTCGACGCCATGATCGAGGCCTGGCGGGCGAGCGCGGACGGCGGGTTCGAGGGCGTCAAGCTGGTCGGTCACCGCTGGTCGGCGCCGTCCTTCCAGGCCCGGGACTTCCTCGCCCGCAACGCCGTCCCCTACCGCTGGTACAGCGTCGACGAGCCGGAGGGGCAGCGGATCCTCGCCGCCGCGGGCGCCGGCCCGGACGACGTCCCGGTGGTGGTGACGTCGGACGCGCAGGTGCTGCGCCACCCGAGCGAGGCCGAGCTCGCCGCCGTGGCCGGGTTGGGCGTGGAGCCGCAGGCGGACTTCTACGACCTCGTGGTCGTCGGCGGCGGACCGGCGGGGCTGGGTGCGGCGGTGTACGGCGCCTCGGAGGGGTTGCGCACCGTGCTCGTCGAGCGGCAGGCCACCGGGGGCCAGGCCGGGCAGAGCAGCCGGATCGAGAACTACCTCGGCTTCCCCGACGGCGTCTCCGGAGGGCAGCTCGCCGACCGCGCCCGCCGGCAGGCGGTGAGGTTCGGCGCGGAGCTGCTGCTCGCCCGCGACGTGGTGGGCCTGGAGGAGCACGGGCCCAAACGGGTGCTGCACCTCGACGACGGCCGCCGCATCGGCGCGCACGCGGTGGTCCTGGCCACCGGGGTCTCCTACCGCAGCCTCGGCGTGGCCGGGGTCGACGACCTGACCGGGCGCGGGGTGTTCTACGGGTCGGCCATGACCGAGGCCGCCGAGTGCGCCGACCGGGACGTCTTCATCGTCGGCGGCGCCAACTCCGCCGGCCAGGCGGCGGTCTTCTTCTCCCGGTACGCGCGTTCGGTGTGCCTGCTGGTGCGCGGCGCGTCGCTGGAGGCGTCGATGTCGTCGTACCTCATCGAGCAGGTCGCCGGCATCCCGTCGATCAGCGTGCGCACCTGCACCACCGTGGCCGCCGCGCACGGCGACGGGCACCTGGAGGCGATCACCGTCGAGGACGCCCGCAGCGGGGAGCGGTCGACCCTGCCGGCCAGCCACCTGTTCGTCTTCATCGGGGGCGCGCCGCGGACGGCCTGGCTCGACGGCGCCGTCCTGCGGGACGAGCGCGGGTTCATCCCCACCGGGCCGGCGCTGCTGCGCGACGGCTGCCGGCCGCCGGGGTGGACGCTGGACCGCGACCCGTACTTCCTGGAGGCCAGCCTGCCCGGCGTCTTCGTGGCCGGCGACGTCCGGTCGGAGTCGGTGAAACGGGTCGCCTCCGCGGTCGGAGAGGGTGCCATGGCCGTCACGCTCGTGCACCGGTACCTGGAGAGCCGATGACCACGGCCGCGAGCCGGGTGACGCCGGCCGAGCTCCGCGGGCTGTTCCTCTTCGCCGACCTCGACGGCGCGCAGCTGCAGTGGGTGGCCGACAACGCCGACGTCGTCGTCTCCCCGGCCGGGACCACCGTCTCGACGGAGGGCGAGCCGGCCGAGTGCTTCTTCGTCCTGCTCGACGGGACGATGAGCATGGTGCGGCTCGTCGGGGGCAGCGAGGTCGAGACCGTGCGGACGTCGCAGCGCGGCGTCTACTCCGGCGCCGTGCAGTTTTACATCGGCGACCGCATCCCCCAGGTCTACCCGGGCACGGTGCGGGCGGTGACCGACTGCCGCTTCCTGGCGCTGCCGGCCGCGGAGTTCGAGGCGGTCTTCCGGCGCTGGTACCCGATGGCGGTGCACCTGCTGGAGGGGCTGTTCTTCGGGCAGCGCGACATCGCCGAGCTGGTCAGCCAGCGGGAGCGGCTGCTGGCCCTGGGCAAGCTCACCGCGGGCCTCACCCACGAGCTCAACAACCCCGCCGCCGCGGCGTCCCGGGCGGCCGCCGCGCTGCGGGAGCGGTTCGCGGGCATGCGGCACAAGCTGGCCCTGCTCGCCGCCGGGAAGATCGACGGGTCGGTCCTGCGCTCCCTCACCGGGCTGCAGGAGGACCTCGTCGCCCGGATCGGCGTCGCGGGGGAGCTCACCGCGCTGGAGCGCTCCGACCGGGAGGACGAGCTGGGCGACTGGTTCGACGAGCACGGCATCGGCGGCGCCTGGGAGCTCGCCGCCGTGTTCGTCCCGGCGGGTCTGGGGCCCGAGGACCTCGAGTGCGTCGTCGACGCCGTCGAGCCCGGCGCCCTGGAGGCGGCCCTGCGCTGGCTGGCCTACACGGTGGAGACCGAGACGCTGCTGTCCGAGATCGGCGAGAGCACCGCCCGCATCTCCGGTCTGGTGGACGCCGCGCGGCAGTACTCCCAGCTGGACCGGGCCCCGCACCAGCCCACCGACCTGCACGACGGGCTGGACGCCACCCTCGTCGTCCTCGGCGCCAAGATCCGGCCGGGGATCACCGTGGTGAAGGACTACGACCGCTCCCTGCCCAAGGTGCCGGCCTACGCCGGGGAGCTCAACCAGGTGTGGACCAACCTCATCCACAACGCGCTGGACGCCATGGCGGGGGAGGGCACGCTCACCCTGCGCACCGCCCGGGACGGCGACTGCGCACTGGTGGAGGTGGCCGACACCGGGCCGGGCATCCCGGCCGAGCTGCGCCGGCGGGTGTTCGAGCCCTTCTTCACCACCAAGCCGGTCGGTCAGGGCACCGGCCTAGGCCTCGACGTCTCCTGGCGGATCGTGGTCAACCGGCACGGCGGGGACCTGCGCGTGCAGTCCCGCCCGGGCGACACCCGGTTCCAGGTGCTGCTGCCCCTGTCCGAGGGCCCGCGGGGCTGAGGCCCCCGTCCGCGCGGTCGCCACCCGCGGCGGAGAATGGTCCGCGGGCGGGCACCCGGCCGCCTCCCTGAGCTCCCCGGAGGCGCCCGCGTGTCCCAGCCCGCCGTCCGCACGACGTCCGCCGACCCGGACAGCCCGGCGCCCTCGGGCGAGAGCGGCTACGAACCGGACCCGCGGCGGTGGCGGGCCCTGTGGGTGACCCTCGTCGCCGGCTTCATGAGCCTGCTCGACGTCAGCATCGTGTCGGTGGCCCTGCCGTCGCTGCAGCGGGATCTCGGCGCGTCACCGGCCACGGTGCAGTGGGTGGTCTCCGGTTACGCGCTGACCTTCGCGCTGATGCTGGTGCCCGCGGGACGGCTGGGGGACGCGCTGGGCCGGCGCCGGATGTTCCTGATCGGGCTGGCCCTGTTCGTGGCCTGCAGCGCCGCGGCCGGCGCGGCGCCCTCGGTGGAGCTGCTGATCGCGGCCCGGCTGGCGCAGGGGCTGGCCGCCGGCTGCCTGGCCCCGCAGAACTCCGGGCTGATCCAGCAGCTGTTCCGCGGCGGTGAGCGGGGGCGGGCCTTCGGGTTGTTCGGGGCCACGGTCGGCGTCTCCACCGCGGTGGGGCCGATCGTCGGCGGGCTGATCCTGGCGCTGGCCGACGGCTCCGGCGGGTGGCGGTGGATCTTCTACGTCAACGTCCCGATCGGCGTGGTCGCGATCGCCCTCGCCTGGCGGCTGCTGCCCCGGGGCGGCACCGGGCAGCGGGGCAGCATCGACGTCGGCGGGGTGCTGCTGCTCGGGATCGGCGCGCTGGCCGTCCTGCTGCCGCTGGTGCAGGCGGAGTCCGGCGGGCTGGCCCGGCTGTGGTGGCTGTTCCCCGTCGGCGTGCTGGTGCTGACGGCGTTCGTCGCCTGGGAGCGGCGCGTGGTCGGCCGCGGCGGTCAGCCGGTGTTCGACCCCCGGCTGGTGACGCAGACGCGCGGCTACGGGATCGGCGCCGCGCTGGCGACCCTGTACTTCGTCGGGTTCAGCGGCATCTGGATCGTCCTCGCCCTGCTGTTCCAGAACGGCCTGGGCTACACCCCGCTGCAGTCGGGGCTGGCGGTGACCCCGTTCGCGGTCGGGGCGGCGGTCTCCGCGGTGGTGGCCGGGCGGCTGGTCGAGCGCTTCGGCCGGGCGATCACCGTCGTGGGGCTGGTCCTGGTGCTGGCCGGCCTGGGCACCGTGGCGGTCCTGCTGCTCGTCGTCCCGGCGTCGGCGGTCGGCTGGGCGGTCGGGCCGGCCCTGCTCGTGGGCGGGATCGGCGGCGGCTGCGTCATCTCGCCCAACGTCACGATGACCCTGCGCGACGTGCCGGTACGGATGGCCGGCGCGGCCGGTGGCGGGCTGCAGACCGCGCAGCGTTTCGGCGCCGCGATCGGCAGCGCGGCCCTGCCGGGGCTGTTCTACGTCGTGCTCGCCGCCACGGGGGAGGACTTCCCGACGGCGGCGGCCGCGGGGCTCGGGGTCGCGGTGGCCGGGGTGCTCGGCGCGCTGGCCCTGGCCGTCGTCGACCTGCGCCGCAGCCGGGCACGGGACGCCGCCGAGGCCGCCGCGGAGGCCGAGCGCGACGACGCGGAGCGCCACGGCCACGCCCACCCGTGAGTCAGCGGAGGGCGGCGGCCACCCTCGCGGCGGCGGCGGTCACGGCCCGGCCGATGCGCTCGACGTCGGCGGTGTCGTCGACGTAGACCACGGCAATCGCGGCGCGGGCGCCCCCGTCGGGGCCGGGGACCGGCGCGGCGACGGACCGCATGCCGGGGATGACCTCGCCGTGGGACGTCGCCCAGCCGGTCTCCCGCGCCGCTCGCAGCTCCGGCCGGTCGCCGGGGGACGGCGGCTCGGGGACGAGCAGCGCCAGGCCGGGCGCTCCGCGGCCGACGGGGTGACGGGTGCCGGGGCGGTAGACGACGTGCGCGGTCGTGTCGTGCGGCTCGACGCTGGTCACGGTCACCGCGTCGTCGCCGGCCCGGACGACCAGGAACGCCGTCATCCCCAGCTCGGCGACCAGGTCGTCGAGACGGGGGAGGGCCGCGGCCTGCAGGCCTGCGCGGACGCCGCGGGAGAGCGCGACCAGACCCAGGCCGAGCGAGAAGTGACCGGCCCGGTCGCGCTCGACGAGCTGGTGGTCCTCCAGCGTGCGCAGGAGCCGGTAGGTGATCGACCGGTGCAGGCCGACGCCCTGGGCGATCTCCATGACCGGCTGCGGCGTCCCCACCGCGGCGAGGTGCTCGAGGATGCGCAGGCCGCGGTCGAGGGTCTGCGACTGCGGCGCCGGGCCCGCGCTCACCGGCGGTCTCTCACCGGGCCGGTCCCCGGCCCGACCAGGACCAGGCGTACTGCCCGTCGTCGGCGGCGACGCCGGCCTCGCCGAGGTCCAGCGGACGGAAGGTGTCGACCATGACGGCGGTCTCGTCGAAGTACTCCACCCCGAGGGACCGTTCGACGGCGCCGGGCTGCGGGCCGTGGGAGTGCCCGCCGGGGTGCACGGAGATCGAGCCCTTGCCGATGCCCGAGCCCTTGCGCGCCTCGTAGTCGCCGTCGACGTAGAACATGATCTCGTCGGAGTCGACGTTGGAGTGGTAGTAGGGCACCGGCACCGCCAGCGGGTGGTAGTCGACCTTGCGCGGCACGAAGTTGCAGATCACGAAGTTGGTGCCCTCGAAGACTTGGTGCACCGGCGGGGGCTGGTGCACCCGGCCGGTGATCGGCTCGAAGTCGCGGATGTTGAACGCGTACGGGTACAGGTGCCCGTCCCAGCCGACCACGTCGAAGGGGTGCTCGGGCACGACGTGGACGGTGCCGGCCAGCCCGCCGGGCCCGCTGCCGCGGTGCTTGACGTACACCTCTGTGTCGCTGTCGCTGTCGGTGCCTTCCACCACCAGCGGCTCGGTGGGGCCGCGCAGGTCCCGCTCGCAGTAGGGCGCGTGCTCGAGGAACTGCCCGTACCTGCTCAGGTAGCGCTTGGGCGGGGCGATGTGGGAGTTGGCCTCGATGGCGTAGGTGCGCAGCGGCTCGCTCCCGGTGGGGATCCACCGGTGCGTGGTGGTCCGCGGGATGACGACGTAGTCGCCCTGCGCCACCTCCAGGACGCCGAACACCGTCTCGACGGTGGCCGCGCCGCGCTCGACGTAGACGCACTCGTCCCCGGTCGCGTTGCGGTAGTAGGGGCTGGGCAGGCTGGACACCGCGTAGGAGATGCGGACGTCGGCGTTGCCGAGCACCAGCCGCCGCCCGGTGACCGGGTCGACGGCCTTGTGCTCCTCGCCGGGGAACAGGTCGTGCAGCTTCAGGTGACGGGGCACCAGCGGCGCGTTCGGGGTGAGCGACTGGTCGGGCAGCTGCCACGGGCGGGCGTCGACGATCGCCGACGGCACGCCGCGGTGGTACAGCAGCGAGGAGTCCGACGAGAAGCCCTCCTCACCGACCAGCTCCTCGTAGTAGAGACCGCCGTCGGGGCGGCGGTGCTGGGTGTGCCGCTTCGGCGGGACGCTGCCCACCTGCCGGTAGAACGCCATGGGAATGCCTCCTGCGGGGAGGGGCAGAAATGGCCATTTCTGCCCCTGGGTCGGTCAGGCGGGGACGGGGCTGGGGATCGCGCGGGTGAGCAGCCGGGCCACCGCCGGGGCGACGTCGGCGGCGCGGGTCAGGACGGCGGCGACGTGCGCGTCAGGGCGCAGCACCCAGAGCTCGTCCGTGCGGGTGCCGAGCGCCTCCCGCAGCACCGGCCCGGGGTCGAGGTCGCGGATGCGGTGCACCGCCACGGGCAGGTCGCCGAGAGCCGGGAGCACGGGGAGCTCCGCATCGTCCCCGACCAGCACGGTGACCCCCTCCCGAGCCAGCTGGCGCAGCCGGACGACGTCCGGACGGCCGGGCACGCTGACCGGGCAGTCGGGCACCAGGACGCCGGGCGCGGGGACGGGGACGTCGCCGCGGGCGGGCCGGCCCGGGAACGGACGGCGCTCGTCGCGGGTGGTCAGCGGCGAGTCGACGTACCAGAACGGTTCGGCCAGCCGGCCGGAGTCGACCTGCGCCCGCGCGGCCGGATCGGTCACCGCCCGCTCGAGGACGTCGCGACGGTGCCGGGCCTCGGCCTCGGTGCCCGGCACCAGGAACCGCATGGTGGCCCCGGTGACCTCGATGTTCTCCAGGGCAGCGGCGTGCCGCTCGTCGTGGTAGCTGTCCAGCAGCGACTCCGGCGCCCACCCGCGCCGGACGAAGGCGATCTTCCAGGCCGCGTTCTCGGCGTCGAGCACCCCGGAGTTCAGCCCGCGGGCGCCGAAGGGGGACACCAGGTGCGCGGCGTCACCGGCGACGAGCACCTTCCCGACCCGCATGCGGTCGACGACCCGGGAGTGGAAGCGGTAGACCGACTTCCACACGACCTCGTAGGGCCGGTCGCCGATGACCTGGCGGATCCGGCGGTCCAGCCCGCCCGAGGCCTCCTCGGCGGCGAGGTCGAACTCCGGCGGTACCTGCCAGTCGATGCGGAAGGTGGAGTCCGGGCAGGGGTGGATGAGCACCTGTCGGCCCGGGTTCCACTCGGGGTCGAAGTAGAACCGGCGCTCGGTCTCCCACCCGGGCAGGTCGGTGCGGATGTCGCAGATGAGGAAGTGGTCGTCGAAGGTCTCGCCCTCGAAGCGCAGCCCCAGGGCCGACCGCAGGTCGTCGCAGCGCGGCCCGGAACAGGCCACCGCATAGCACCCCTGCACCTCGACGTCGCCGTCCCCGGTCGCGCAGGTCACGGTGACGCCTGCCTCGTCCTGGGCCAGGCCGGTGACCCGGGAGCCCCAGCGGACCTCGATCAGCGGCTGAGCGGCGATCGCGGCGTCCAGCAGCCGCTCGGTCTCGCACTGCGAGATGTTCACGAACGGCGGGAACGGCGAGCGGCCCCGGTCGGCGAACCGGAAGCTGAACAGCTCGCGGTCGCGGTGGAAGGTGCGCGCCGTCGTCCAGGTGACGCCGCGGCGGGCGACCTCGGCGCCGACGCCGACGGCGTCCCAGACGTCGAGGACGTCGCGCTGCTGGCAGATCGCCTTGCTGCCGACCGCGTCCCGTTCGGGGCGGCCGTCGAGGATGACCACGGGCAGGCCCCAGCGGGCCAGCAGCAGCGCGGTGGTCTGGCCGACCGGGCCGGCGCCCAGAACCAGCACGGGTGTGGTCCCGGAGACGCTCATCCCTGCAGCTCGTCCCAGACCTGGCGGTCACGCTCGGCGGTCCAGATGACAGGGCGCTCGATGCCGGAGAGCTCGTCCCAGAGCCGCTGGACGTCGAAGGGCAGGCAGTGCTCGAAGATCGGCCACGAACCGTACTCCGGAGCCAGCGCGGCGTGCGTGGCCTCGAAAGCCTGCTTGAGGGTGCCGCCGGAGCGGTGCACGTCGCCGACGGTGCGCTGCATGGTGAGCAGGAAGTCGCGGGTCTGCTCGATCGCGGCGTCCACCTCGTCGCGGCCGCGGGCGATCCTGCCGCGGCCGCCGACCAGCTGGCTGGCGCGCAGGGCCTTGATCCGGTCGAGCGTGCCGGCGGCCCAGTCGAAGTGGAACGCGTCGCCGGTGTAGAGGGCCGCCTGCGACTCGACGAGGTCGCCGGCGAAGACGATCTCCTGTTTGGGCAGCCAGGCGACGATGTCGCCCTCGGTGTGGCCGCGGCCGAGGAACTCCAGGACCAGCTCGCCGCGGTCCCCGCCCAGCTCGATGGTCAGCTTGTCGCGGAAGGTCATCGTCGGCCAGGTGAGCCCGGGGATGGACTCCGGCTCCTCGAACAGCCGCGGCATCCGCCCGTACTCGCTCTCCCAGTCCTGCTGGCCGCGCTCCTCGATGAGGTGCCTGGTCTGCTCGGAGCTGACGATCACCTCGGCGTCGAAGGCGCTGGCGCCCAGCACGCGGACGGCGTGGTAGTGGCTGAGCACCAGGTACCGGACCGGCTTGTCGGTGTGCTCGCGCAGCTTGGCCAGCCAGCGGCGGGCGGCGACCGGGGTGGCCAGCGCCTCGAAGCAGACGAGGAAGTCCTCGCCCTCGATGGCGCCCAGGTTCGGGTCGCCCTCCGCGGTCAGCGCGTACACGCCGTCGGCGAGCACCTCGAGGGTCTGCTCCTTGACGCCGAGGTCGGCGGAGGAGGCGAAGGGCTTGGCTGCCATGAGGGTCTCCCGGGCTGCGATGGTGTCCGATAAGAGAACTCGACGTTCGCTCAGCGACATCGACGGTACGGGGAGTGTGGTGGCGGACACAACCCTCGGGCGATGTCCCGCGGCGGGGGCGGCGGCCCGTCATGGACGGGGGGCCGAGGCGTCTGCACTGGTGTGACCACGACACCGATCCCGGACCCGAGGCCGGCCGGACCCGCGGGCGAGGCACCGATGATCCGGATCCTGCTCGCCGACGACCATCCCGTGCTGCGCCACGTGCTGGTGCCCCTCATCGCCGAGGCCGGTGACATGGCGGTCGTCGCCGAGTGCGAGTCCGGCGACGAGCTGCTCCACGAGGGGCTCCGGGTCCGCCCGGACGTGGTGCTGGTCGATCCGGAGTTGCCGGGGATGGACCCGCTGCAGGCGTCGTGCGAGCTGCACGAGCAGCTCCCGCGGGTGCGCGTCCTCGTGCACGCACGCTGCTTCAGCCTGGTCACGTTCTCCCGTGCGCAGCGCCTCGGTGCCGTGGGCTACCTGCTCAAGAGCGACGGCCTCGACGACCTGCCCCGGCGCATCCGGGCGGTGGTGGGCGGGGCCACCGCGTGGACCCCTGGCGCCCCGGCGCGCTGACCGGCCGGCGGCCTCACCCCATCAGCACGACGACCAGCGTGCGGGGGCCGTGCACACCCTCGACCCGGGACAGCTCGATGTCGCTGGTCGCCGACGGGCCGCTCACCATGGTCAGGGGCGCGGTGGCGTCCAGCCGGGCCAGTGCCTCCGGCACGCCGCCCACCACCTGACCGGTCTCCACCACGCAGACCAGGCAGTCGGGCAGCAGCGACAGCGCCCGCCGCCCCGACCGCGCCCCGCCGTCGAGGACCAGCGTCCCGGTCTCGGCGACCGCGACGGCCACCCCCGTCACCGTGGCGGCGAACGCGGTGAGGCCGACCGCCGGGCGGCCGTCGTCCTCGCTGACGCCGTCGGGACGCCAGGCGGCGGGCAGCCCGGGCGCGACGACCACGCCGGCCGGCGCCCAGCCGACGCCGAGCCCGGCGTCCAGGGCCGCGGCGACCGTCGCGCCGACCGCCTCGGGGGAGCAGCGCAGGACGGTGGCCGCGTAGTCCTCGAGCCGGTCGGTGAGGACGTCGAGCAGCTCGGCGACCGGCCGCCCGTCGGACCTCCGGTAGTGCCGGTGCACCTCCGGCGCCGGACGGCGGTCCGGCCCGAGCGCCGTCCGGATCCGGCCGAGCACCTCGTCGCGGGCGCCGGTCATCGTCCGTGCTCCCGCGCCCAGGCCTGCGTGAACGTCTCGCGGGGCGGCGTGGGCAGGTCGCGGCTGCGGGTCCACGCCGACGCCGGGGGCGGGAGCGCCACCGGCAGCGTGGGGCCTCCCCGGGAGAGGAACCGGCCGAGGCCCGCGGCCCGCTGGGCCAGCCGCCACAGCCACGGGGAGGACATCGCCCGGGACAGTGCGCGGAACGCCGCCGCCTCGGGCGTCGTCCGCTGCTGCGCCTCGACGTGCTCGGCGCGCAGGTGCACCAGGATCGACGGGATGTCGATGGCGACCGGGCAGGCGTCGTAGCAGGCGCCGCACAGCGACGAGGCGTACGGCAGCGATGCGTTGTCCTCCACCCCGGTCAGTTGTGGGGAGAGGACCGCGCCGATCGGTCCGGGGTACACCGACCCGTAGGCGTGCCCGCCGGCGCGCTCGTAGACCGGGCAGACGTTGAGGCACGCCGAGCAGCGGATGCAGTGCAGCGCCTCGCGGCCCACCTCGTCGGCGAGCACCGCCGTCCGCCCGTTGTCCAGCAGCACGAGGTGGAACTCCTGCGGGCCGTCGCCGGGCGTGACCCCCGTCCACAGCGAGGTGTAGGGGTTCATCCGCTCGCCCGTGGAGGAGCGGGGGAGCAGCTGCAGGAACACCTCGAGGTCCTGCCAGGTCGGCACCAGCTTCTCGATGCCCATCACCGTGATCAGCGTCTGCGGGAGGGTGAGGCACATCCGCCCGTTCCCCTCGGACTCCACCACGGCGAGCGTCCCGGTCTCCGCGACGGCGAAGTTCGCCCCGCTGACCGCCACCCGCGCCCGCAGGAACCGCTCCCGCAGGTGCGCGCGGGCCGCCATGGCCAGCCGCCGCGGCTCGTCGGTGAGCTCGGCGGCGGCGCCGGGCTCGGCGAACTGCGGCATGGTGCGCAGGAAGATCTCCCGGATCTCGGCCCGGTTCTTGTGGATCGCCGGCACCAGGATGTGACTCGGCTCGTCCTCCCCGAGCTGGACGATGAGCTCCGCCAGGTCGGTCTCGTGCGCGGCGATGCCGGCCGCCTCCAGCGCCTCGTTGAGGCCGATCTCCTGGGTGGCCATCGACTTGACCTTGACGACCTCGTCGGCGCCGGTCGCCCGGACCAGCCGGGTGACGATCTCGTTGGCCTCGGTGGCGTCCCGGGCCCAGTGCACGGTGCCGCCGCGCGCGGTGACCTGCTCCTCCAGCTGGACCAGCAGCTCGTCGAGGCGCGCCATCGTCGCCTGCTTGAGCGCCTTGCCGGCCTGCCGCAGCTCCTCCCAGTCGGGCACCTCGCCGACGACGGCGGCCCGCTTGGCGCGGATGGTCGACGTCGCGTGCCCGAGGTTGGCCCGCAGCTGACCGTCGCGCAGCGCGTCACGGGCGGCGTCGGGGAACGACCGGTCGCCGCGCAGGTGGCCCACTCCCCGGGGAGCCGTGGGGAGGCTGGGTCGTTGCGCCGTCGGGAGGCCGAGGAACGTCGGTGGGCGGGACGTGGCGGTCATGCCGGCACCGCCGGGCGGGTGGCCTGGTGCGGGGTCACGGCCTGCTCCGTCGAGGCGAGGATCTCGGCCAGGTGCACGGTGCGGGTGCCCGAGCGCAGCCGGGAGAGGCCGCCGCCGATGTGCATCAGGCAGGACGCGTCCCCGGCGGTGCACACCTCGGCGTGCGTGGACAGCACGTTGGCCATCTTGTCGGTGAGCATCGCGGTCGAGGTGTCGGCGTTCTTGACCGCGAACGTGCCGCCGAAGCCGCAGCACTGGTCGGCACCGGGCAGCTCCACGAGCTCCAGCCC
The DNA here is from genome assembly GCF_900215145.1 of Geodermatophilus sabuli. Lineage (GTDB taxonomy): Bacteria > Actinomycetota > Actinomycetes > Mycobacteriales > Geodermatophilaceae > Geodermatophilus > Geodermatophilus sabuli. The sequence continues at coordinate 23,414 of NZ_OBDO01000017.1, forward strand.
GCGGACGGCGCGCAGCAGCCGCAGTGGGCGGTCACCGACCCGCAGCAGGCGCAGCGAGTGGCAGGTCGGGTGGTAGGTGACCCGGTGCGGGTAGTAGGCGCCGACGTCGGTGACGCCGAGGACGTCGACCAGGAACTGCGACAGCTCGTACGTGCGCCCGGCCAGGGCCTCGGCGTCGGAGGCCAGCCCGTGCTCCCCGGCCCGCCGCAGCACCATGGCCTGCTGGTGGTGGATCGACGCCACGCAGGAGCCGGACGGCGCCACGACCGCCTCCGCACCGGCGAAGGCCCGCACGTGGTTGGCCACGACCGGCACCGCCTCGCGCCGGTAGCCGGTGTTGACGTGCATCTGCCCGCAGCAGGCCTGCCCCGGCGGGACGACGACCTCGTGGCCCAGCCGCTGCAGCAGCGTCGCCGTCGCGTGCGCGACCTGCGGCACCATCGTGTCGACCAGGCACGTCGCGAAGAGCGCGACCCTCATCTGTCCTCCCCGTCCCCGCCACCCGGGCGGCTGGTCCTGCTCGACTCGCGGACGACCAGGACCGGCTCGAACAGCGGCTGCTGGTGGTGGTGGCCCGCCCGGCTCTCGTCGAGCAGCAGCTCCGCGGCCCGCCGGCCGATCTCCTGACGCGGCTTGCGCACCGACGTCAGCGGGACGGCGGCGGCCGCGGCGAAGTCGATGTCGTCGTAGCCCACGATGGCGAACTCGCCGGGCACCCGGACGCCGCAGCGCACCATCTCCTGAAGCACGCCGAGCGCGATCAGGTCGTTCGCGCAGATCGCGGCCGTGGGACGCCGCGCCGCCGGGACCCCGAGGACCTGCGCGGCCGCCTCGCGCCCGCCGGCGACGGTGAGCTCCGCCGGGGACAGCACCGTCAGCTCGGCGTCCGGGGCCGCCCGGACCACCGCCTCGACGCCGGCGCGCCGCTCCTGGATCTGCGGCAGCCCCGACACGCCACCGACGAAGGCCAGCCGGCGGTGCCCCTCGGCCAGCAGGTGCTCGGCGGCCACGCGGCCACCCAGGACGTCGTCGGTCGCGACCGCGCACTGGTCGGCGTCCGGGGCCCGCCGGTCGACCAGCACCACCGGCACACCACGGGCGCGCAGCGCGTCCAGGCCGGGGCCGAGCTCGGCGGTGGGCGTGATGAGGACGCCCTGCACCCGCTGCTCGGCGAGCACGGCGAGATACGCGGATTCCTTCTCCGGGCGGTCGTCGGAGTTGCACAGGATGAGTGCCAGCCCGGCGGCGTTGACGACGTCCTCCACCCCGCGGGCGACGTCGGTGAAGAACGGGTTGGCGATGTCGAGGACCACCAGCCCGACCGTGCGGCTGGAGCCGGCACGCAGCTGGCGGGCCGACTCGTTGCGCACGAAGCCGAGCTCGGCGATCGCGTCGAGCACCCGCGTGCGGGTGGCGGAGCTGACCAGCTCCGGCCGGTTGAGGACGTTGCTGACCGTGCCCACCGACACACCCGCCCGCCCGGCGACGTCCCGGATGCTGGCGGTCAGCGGTCCTCCTCGGGCGCGGCGGACGGGCGCTGGTCGACGCGCGGTACGCGTCCGTCCCGCCGGCTGCGGAGCAGCCAGGACCCGTCCTTGACGCATTCCTACCCCACGCCCTATGGTGAGCGCCACACCCGGATGAAACGTTTCATCCACTCCGGGAGGTCTCGTGCCACCTGCCTGTCCCACCTTCCGGCTCCGCCCCGATCGGCTGGCCGAGTACTCCGAGCGGCATCCCGCCGTCCGGCCGGACGTGCTGACCGACGACCTCGCCGCGGCGCAGGCGGCCGGCGAGGCCACCGGCATGAGCGCGCGCTGGGAGGCGGAGGCGGCGCCGTTCTCCGCGACCGGCGCCGGCCCGGGCGAGACCACGCTCGACTGCGTGTCCGACGTAGACACCCAGCTCGCCGCGGCCGGCGAGTCCACCTGCGTACAGATCGGAGACCGACCGTGACCGACCTCCGTGCCGGGGCCCTCGAGGCCCTGGCCCAGCAGACCATCGAGCTGCCCTCGTGGGCGTTCGGCAACTCGGGCACGCGGTTCAAGGTGTTCGGGCAGCCGGGGGTGGCGCGCGACCCCTTCGAGAAGCTCGAGGACGCCGCCCAGGTGCACGCGCACACCGGCGTCGCGCCCCGGGTGTCGCTGCACATCCCGTGGGACCGGGTCGAGGACTACGGCACGCTCGCCAAGCACGCCGCCGACCTGGGGCTGCGGCTCGGCGCGATCAACTCCAACCTGTTCCAGGACGACGACTACCGGCTGGGCTCCCTGACCCACCCGGACGCCGCCGTCCGCCGCAAGGCGATCGCGCACCACGCCGAGTGCGTCGACGTCATGCGGGCCACCGGGTCCACCGACCTCAAGCTGTGGTTGCCCGACGGCACCAACTACGCCGGCCAGGACGACCTGCGCGCCCGGCAGGACCGGCTGGCCGAGTCGCTGCAGGAGATCTACGCGCTGCTCGACCCGGGCATGCGGCTGCTGGTGGAGTACAAGTTCTTCGAGCCGTACTTCTACGCGACCGACATCCCCGACTGGGGCACCTCGCTGCTGCACTGCCTGGCCCTCGGCGAGCAGGCGCAGGTCGTGCTCGACACCGGCCACCACGCGCCGGGCACCAACATCGAGTTCATCGTCATGCAGCTGCTGCGCGCCGGGCGGCTGGGCGCGTTCGACTTCAACTCGCGCAACTACGCCGACGACGACCTCATCGTCGGCTCGGCCGACCCGTTCCAGCTGTTCCGGATCATGAACGAGATCGTGCAGAACGGCGCCCTGCTCGACGCCGGCGTGAACTTCATGCTCGACCAGTGCCACAACATCGAGCCGAAGATCCCCGGCCAGATCCGCTCGGTCATGAACGTGCAGGAGGCCACCGCCAAGGCGCTGCTGGTCGACCGCGACGCGCTGCGGGAGGCTCAGACCGCCGGGGACGTGCTGGGCGCCAACGCCGTCCTGATGGACGCCTACGGCACCGACGTCCGCCCGCTGCTGGCCGAGCTGCGCGAGGGCCGGGGTCTGGACGCCGACCCGTACGCGGCCTACGCGCGGTCGGGGTACCAGGAGCGCATCGCCCGCGAACGCGTCGGCGGCCGGCAGGCCGGCTGGGGCGCCTGAAGACTTCCCCAGGAGGGCCAAAATGGCCATTTTGGCCCTTCCGACCCTCCCGGAAGGAACCAAGCCATGACGAACCCCGTGGTCAATGACCTGATCGCGCGCAGCAACCGGCTGGGCGCCGACCCGCGCAACACCAACTACGCCGGCGGCAACACCTCGGCCAAGGGCAGCGAGACCGACCCGGTCACCGGGCAGCCGGTCGAGCTGCTGTGGGTCAAGGGCTCCGGCGGCGACCTCGGCACGCTGCGGGAGGCCGGCCTCGCCGTCCTCCGGCTGGACCGGCTGCGCTCGCTGGTCGACGTCTACCCCGGCGTCGAGCGCGAGGACGAGATGGTCGCCGCCTTCGACTACTGCCTGCACGGCCGGGGGGGTGCCGCGCCCTCGATCGACACCGCGATGCACGGGCTGGTCCGCAGCGCCCACGTCGACCACCTGCACCCCGACTCCGGCATCGCCCTGGCCACCGCGGCCGACGGGGAGGCCCTGACCCGCGAGTGCTTCGGCGACCGAGTCGTCTGGGTGCCGTGGCGCCGTCCCGGCTTCCAGCTCGGCCTGGACATCGCCGCCATCGCGGAGGCCGACCCGCAGGCGATCGGCTGCATCCTCGGCGGGCACGGGATCACCGCCTGGGGCGAGACCGGCGAGCAGTGCGAGGCCAACAGCCTGGAGATCATCCGGACGGCGGAGCGGTTCCTCGCCGAGCGCGGCAAGCCCGAGCCCTTCGGCCCCGCCCTGCCCGGATACGAGGCGCTGCCGGAGACCGAGCGCCGGCACCGTGCCGCCGCCCTCGCGCCGGTCATCCGGGGCCTGGCGTCGACGGACAAGCCGCAGGTCGGTCACTTCACCGACGCCGACGTCGTGCTGGAGTTCCTCGCCGGGACCGAGCACCCGCGGCTGGCCGCGCTGGGCACCTCCTGCCCGGACCACTTCCTGCGCACCAAGGTGCGCCCGCTGGTGGTCGACCTGCCGGGGACCGCGCCGGTGCAGGACGTCGTCGCGCGGCTGCGGGAGCTGCACGAGGAGTACCGCGCCGAGTACGCCGCCTACTACTCCCGGCACGCCACCCCGGACTCCCCGCCGATGCGCGGCGCCGACCCGGCGATCGTGCTGGTACCGGGGGTGGGCATGTTCAGCTTCGGCAAGGACAAGCAGACCGCCCGGGTCGCCGGTGAGTTCTACGTCAACGCGATCAACGTGATGCGCGGTGCCGAGGCGGTCTCCACCTACGCGCCGATCGACGAGGCCGAGAAGTTCCGCATCGAGTACTGGGCGCTGGAGGAGGCGAAGCTCCGGCGGATGCCGGAGCCCCAGCCACTGGCCACCCGCGTCGCGCTGGTGACCGGTGCGGCGTCGGGCATCGGCAAGGCGATCGCCCACCGGCTGGCCCGCGAGGGCGCCTGCGTCGTCGTCGCCGACCTCGACCTGCAGAAGGCCACCGACGCCGCCGCGGAGCTCGGCTCCACCGACGTGGCCGTCGGCGTGGCCGCCGACGTGTCCGACGGCGAGGCGGTGGCCGAGGCGTTCCGCACGGCGGTGCTCGCCTTCGGCGGGGTCGACCTGGTCGTGAACAACGCCGGCCTGTCGATCTCCAAACCGCTGCTGGAGACCACCGAGCAGGACTGGGACCTCCAGCACGACGTCATGGCCAAGGGCAGCTTCCTCGTCTCGCGCGAGGCGGCCCGCATCATGGTCGAGCAGGGGATGGGCGGCGACGTCGTCTACATCTCGTCCAAGAACTCGCTGTTCGCCGGGCCGAACAACATCGCCTACGGCGCCACCAAGGCCGACCAGGCGCACCAGGTCCGGCTGCTGGCCGCCGAGCTCGGCCCGCACCAGATCCGGGTCAACGGCATCAACCCCGACGGCGTCGTCCGCGGGTCGGGCATCTTCGCCGGCGGCTGGGGCGCGTCGCGGGCCGCCGTCTACGGCGTGAAGGAGGAGGACCTCGGCGAGTTCTACGCCCAGCGGACCCTGCTCAAGCGCGAGGTGCTGCCCGACCACGTCGCCGACGCCGTCTTCGCGCTCACCGGCGGCGACCTGACCCGCACGACGGGCCTGCACGTGCCGGTCGACTCCGGCGTGGCCGCCGCCTTCCTGCGATGACGACGGGCGAGCGAGCATCGCGGCGAGCGCCAGTGAGCGAGGAGCGGAACGAGCCCGGAGTCGAGCCATGGGCACTGCGGTGAGCTCGACCTTCGCGGCCGTGGACCTGGGGGCATCGAGCGGCCGGGTGATCGCCGCGCGGGTCGGCCCCGGTCGGCTCGAGCTGACCGAGGCGTACCGGTTCCCCAACCGGCCGGTGCGCACCGGAGGCACGCTGCACTGGGACGTGCTGGGCCTGTACGCCGGCGTGCTCGACGGGCTGCGCGCCGCCGGCCGGGCGGCCGGGCGGCTGGCCGGCGTCGGCATCGACAGCTGGGCGGTGGACGTCGGCCTGCTGGACGCCGACGGTGCGCTGCTGGGCAACCCCCTGCACTACCGGGACGCCCGGCACGCCACCGCGGTCCCGGCCGTGCACGCCGTCGTCCCGCCCGAGCAGCTGTACCGGACCACCGGGCTGCAGCACCTGCCGTTCAACACCGTCTTCCAGCTCGCGGCGGCGCGGGGCACCGCGCAGCTGGCGGCGGCCCGGACGGCGCTGCTCGTGCCCGACCTGCTCGCGTACTGGCTCACCGGCAGCGTCGGGGCGGAGGTCACCAACGCCTCCACCACCGGCCTGCTCGACGCCACGAGCCGCGAGTGGGCCGGCGAGCTGATCGACCGGCTCGGCTTCGACCGGGGCCTGTTCCCGCCGCTGCGGTGGCCGGGGGACCGGGTGGGCGAGCTGACCGCCGACGTGCTGGCCGAGACCGGGCTGACCGGGCCGGTGCCGGTCACGGCGGTCGGGTCGCACGACACCGCCTCCGCCGTCGTCGGGGTGCCGGCGACCTCCGACCGGTTCGCCTACGTCTCCTGCGGCACCTGGTCCCTGGTCGGCGTCGAGCTGGACCGGCCGGTGCTCAGCGACGCCAGCCGCGCCGCGGGGTTCACCAACGAGCTCGGCGTCGACGGGACGGTCCGCTACCTGCGTAACGTCATGGGGCTGTGGCTGCTGCAGGAGTCGCTGCGGACGTGGGCCGCGCACGGTCTCCCGGCCGAGCTGCCGGAGGTGCTGGCCGCCGCCGCGCGGGTGCCGGCGTTCACCGCGCTCGTCGACCCCGACGACCCCCGGTTCCTCCCGCCCGGTGACATGCCGGCCCGCATCGCGGCGGTCTGCGCGGAGACCGGCCAGACGCCGCCGAAGGACCAGGCGGAGACCGTGCGCTGCATCCTCGACAGCCTGGCGCTGGCCTACCGCCGCAGCGTCCGGCGGGCCGTGCAGCTCGCCGGCCGCGACGTCGAGGTCGTCCACCTCGTCGGCGGGGGAGCGCGCAACGCCCTGCTGTGCCAGCTGACCGCGGATGCCTGCGGGCTGCCGGTCGTCGCCGGCCCGGTCGAGGCGGCTGCGCTGGGCAACGCGCTGGTCCAGGCCCGCGCGGCCGGGGTGCTGGACGGGGGGTTGCCCGGGCTGCGGGCGCTGCTGCGGGAGACGTCGGAGCTGCACACCTACACGCCGTCCGGCTCGGGGCGGGCGTGGGACGCCGCCGAGGCCCGGCTCGACCGCCGGCACTGAGCCGGGCGCTACCGCGGGGGAGCCTGGTCCAGTTCGCGGGCAGCGGCGGCCAGCACGGCGGCGCGGACGCGGTCCAGGGTGGGGGAGCGCAGCCGCCACTGCTGCCAGTACAGGACGACGTCCACCGCGCCGGCCGGGTCGAGCTCGACCAGGTCCGCTGTCACGCCCCGCGCCTGCTGGTCCGGGACCATGCCCCAGCCCAGGCCGAGCGTGACGGCGGCGACGAAGTCCGCCGAGGCCGGCACGTGGTGCACCGGGGGGTGGACGTCGGCGCCGGCCCGGGCGGACAGGTAGCGGTGCTGCAGGTCGTCGTCGCGGTCGAAGACGACGACCGGGGCCCGGGCGAGGGCCTCGGCGGTGGCGCCGGCGGGGAACCAGCGGTGAGCGAATCCGGGTGCGGCCATCGGCCGGTAGTGCATGCCGCCCAGGCGGGTGGAGGTGCAGCCGGGCACCGGCTCGGCGTCCGCGGTCACGGCCGCCATGACCGTGCCGGTGCGCAGCAGCGCGCTGGTGTGGTGCTGGTCCGCCCGGTGCAGGTCGAAGCAGGCGTCGCCGGACAGCGGCGTCAGCGCGGGCAGCACCCAGGTCGCCATCGAGTCGGCGTTGACCGCGATCGCCAGCGTCGGCACCGCCTCGGGCGCCTCGTCGTCGAGCTCCCGGGTGACGTCGGCGGTGAGCAGCTGCACCTGCCGGGCCAGGCGCAGCACCGCCTGCCCGGACTCGGTGACCTGCACCGGCTTGGTGCGCACCAGCAGGATCCGGCCGGTCGCCGTCTCCAGCGCGCGCAATCGCTGGCTGATCGCCGACGGCGTGACGTGCAGCGCCCGGGCGGCGGCCTCCAGCGTGCCTGCGCGGACGGTCGCGTCCAGTGCCCGCAGCTGGGCCAGGTCGAGGTCCATGAACAGCGATGCTAATGATGCTGAAGAATCCTGAGCTGGACCGGCCGTCGGTCCGCTCCTTACCGTCGTCGGCGTGCTGACTCCTCCTGCGCTGCTCGCCGTCGCCTCCGGGCTCGCGCTGGGGCTGGGGCTGATCGTCGCCATCGGCGCCCAGAACGCCTTCGTCCTGCGGCAGGGGCTGCGCCTGGAGCACGTGGCCGCGGTCGTGGCGGTGTGCGCCCTCTCCGACCTCGCGCTGATCGGCGCCGGGGTGCTGGGGGCCGGCGCGGCGCTGTCGCGGGTGCCGTGGCTGATCCCGGTGGTGTGCCTCGCCGGGGCGGCGTTCCTGCTCGGCTACGGCGTGCTGGCCGCGCGACGCGCGCTGCGTCCCGCCGCGCTGCTGCCGGACGCCGCCGGAGCCCGCGCCGGTCTGGCGGTCACCGTCGGCACCTGCCTGGCCCTGACCTGGCTGAACCCGCACGTGTACCTGGACACGGTGGTGCTGCTCGGCTCGATGGCCTCGACGTACGGCGAGCACCGGTGGCAGTTCGCCGCCGGTGCCGGTCTCGGCAGCCTGCTCTGGTTCGTCGGCCTCGGCTACGGCGCCCGGCTGCTCCGCCCGGTGTTCGCCCGCCCCGCGGCGTGGCGGGTCCTCGACGGAGGCATCGCCGTCGTCATGACCGCCCTCGCCGTCTCCCTGGCCGTCCGCGGCGCCGGCGGCGCGTGAGGCCGGACCTGCAGCCGGCAGGGCGGCGGAGGACGTCGGGTGGATCCGCTCCGGTCAGGCGCGCCCGCCCGCCGCGGCCAGGCCCTCCTTGACGAAGGCGAGCGCGTCGCGGGCCAGCGCGTCGTTGTCGGTCCAGAGATTCCGCCAGATCGCCAGGTCGTTGCTGAGCGTGCGGTGCACGACCTCGGAGGAGAACGACTCGAAGGTCACGATGCCCTCGTAGCCGACCTCGGTGAGGGCGCCGAAGAACTCCGTCCACGGGATCGACCCGGTGCCCAGCGCCCCGCGGTGGGACTCGCCGACGTGCACGTAGCCCAGCCGCCCGGCGGCGGCTGCCGCCCGCACCGCCTCGCGGAACGAGTGCTCCTCGATGTTCATGTGGTACGTGTCGAGGTGCGCCATGACGTTGGGCCGGTCGACGGCGGCGATGAAGTCCAGTGTCTCCTGCGTCGTGTTGATGACGTTGGTCTCGTAGCGGTTGCAGAACTCCAGGGCCAGCGTGATGCCCGAGGCCGCCGCCTCGTCGGCGAGCCAGGCGATCGCCTCCTGCGAGTTGGCCCGGCCGCGCTCGGTCGCCGGGCCCGAGTACTTGCCGAGCTTGGAGTAGAGGACGCCGCACAGCGTCGTCCCCCCGCTGTCCCGGAGCACGCGCAGCGCCTGGCCGAGCCGCTCCCGGCCGCGGGCCACCACCTCCGGGTCCTCGCTCGAGACGTCGGTGTCGGCGCTGAGCCCGAGCGAGGCGCTGACCTGCAGGCCGTGCTCCTGCAGCAGGCGGGCGGTCATGCCGGCGTCGAAGCCGGTGGGGTCGATCGGCGCGATCTCGATCAGGTCGTAGCCGGCCTCGGCGGTGGCCGAGACGGCCCGGCGGGCCTCGTCGGGGCTCCAGCCCCCGGTCCAGACCAGCGCGTGGACGCCGTGGGTGATCGGCATGGGGCTCTCCTGTCGTGGGTGGGACGGGTCAGGTCTCGTCGTCGAGCCAGCCGCGCCGGCGCAACTCGCCGGCCAGCCGCCGGTAGCCCTCCTCGAGGGGGCCGACCTGGGCGGGGTCGGGGTCGACCACCGCGGCGCGACGCACCATCGCGTCCGCGGCGTCCACCGGCGGGGTGCCGGTCACCGCGGCGGCGGCCAGGACAGCGGCGCCGAACGCGCTCGACGGCTCCGCGGGGCGGCTCACCGGACGGTTCAGGGCGCTGGCCCGGATCGTCGTCCACACCGCCGATCGGGTGCCGCCGCCCACGACCCGGTGGTCGGCGGAGGCGATCCCGAGGGCGGCCAGCCGCTCCAGGCCGAGCCGCTCGACGAGGGCGACGCCGTCCAGCCGGGCGCGGTGCAGCTCCGCCGGGGACGGCGAGCCCCCGCCCACCAGGAAGCCGGTCGCGTCCGGCCGGGCGAACGGGAAGCGCTCGCCGGTGCCGGGCAGCGGGTAGACGGTCCACGGCGAGGGGCCGAGCCGGGCGGCGTCGGCGTCCGCGGCGGCGAGGTCCGGCGGCCCGCCGTCCCCGGTGAGGACGCCGGCGCCGGCGTTCGAGGCGCCGCCGGGCCACCACCGGCCGTCGGGGGCGAGGTGGGAGTAGACGGCTCCGCCGAACCCGGTGACCTCGGCGTCGGCCACCCCTTTGAGCACCAGCGTCGTGCCCAGCACCCCGGCGGTCCGTCCCGGCGCGACCGCCCCTGCGGCCAGCTGCGCCGTGCAGCCGTCCGTCATGCCGGCCACCACCCGCACGCCCGGGGGCAGGCCGAGGTCCGCGGCGACCGCCGGGCGCACCTCGCCGACCACCGTGCCGGGGTGCACCAGCTCCGGCAGCGCGGCGACCGGCACGCCCGCGGCGGCCAGCTGGGCCGCCGGCCAGCGAGCGGCGACCGGGTCGATCCCGGCCTTCAGCGCGTGCGAGGTGTCGGTGACCAGCCGCCCGGTCAGGTCCGCGACCACCACGTCGGGGACGTGCAGGTACCGCCGCCCCCCGGCGCCCCCGCCGCCCGCGTCCTGCGCGGCCAGCCAGGCCAGCCGCAGCAGGGTGGACGCCGCGCCGACCGGGCGGCCCGTCGCCGCCGCGACCCGCTCGGCGGCCGCCGCGCCCCGCCGGTCGGCGTACAGCAGCGCGGCGCCCACGGGCGTCCCGTCGGGGCCGGTGGGGACGACGCTGCCCGAGGTGGCCGTCACCGCCAGCGCGCCGACCGCGGCCGCGCGCGGGCCGAGGTCGGCGGTCACCGCTCGGACGGCCGCGCGCACGACGTCGGCGTGGACCGGCGGCTGCTCCTGCTCCCCGGGGCGCGGCGACGCGGGCGCCGGCAGCGGGGCCTGTGCGGTCGCGACGACGTCCCCGGTGCCGACGGCGACGGCCAGCACCCGCACGGCGGCGGTCGCGACGTCGACGCCGAGCACCAGGCCGTCCCCGGTCACGGGCGCCCGGCTCGCGGCGCGGTGCGCGGCAGCAGCGCCCCGGCCAGCCCGGTGAGGTCCGGCACGGCGAGGTCCGGCTCGGCGAGCTGCTCCGGCGTCGGCTCGTCCGGGGCCTCCCCGCGCAGCACCCACACCGTCCCCAGGCCCAGCGCGGCGGCCGGCCGGACGTCGGTGTCGAGCCGGTTGCCCACGTGCACCGCCTGCGCGGGACCGCACCCGGCCCGCTGCAGGCACCAGGTGAACAGCTCCGGGCTCGGCTTCTCGTGCCCGACCAGCGCCGAGACGCCCCAGACGTCGACGAACGGGGCGACGCCGTCGCGGGTCAGCGCGTCGACGACGGTCGCCTCCTGGTTGGCCAGCACGCCGATGCGGACCCGACCGGACAACGCCCGCAGCAGCGGCAGCACGTCGGGGTACAGGGTCCCGGGCGGGTGCGTCCAGTGCCGCCGGGTGCGCTCGTGCAGCCGCCCGCGCAGCCCGGCGTCGCCGAGCAGCTCGGTGGCCAGCGCGGTGCGCAGCGAGCCGCCCTGGCGGGCCCGGACGCCGTCGTAGACCCGCTGCACCGCCGCGCGGTCGACCGGACCGCGGCCCTGCTCGGCGCGCAGCTCGTCGAGCGCGGTGACCACGGCGGCGAGGAAGTTCGCGTCGTCGTAGACCGGTCCGCCGACGTCGAGGAAGACCGCGCGGAGCTCCACCGGCAGCGTCATGCCCCGGTGCCGCCCAGCCGGGCGCGGCGCTCGATGACGTCCTCCCGGGCGAAGAACTCCTCGACCTTGGCGGTGTCCAGGGGCGCCACGCCGCCGGCGGCGTAGGCGGCCACCCGCACCCGCGCGCCCTTGACCGCCATCTCCGACGCGGCCTCGATGCCGGCGGGGCTCGGCGCGTTGACGACGATGCCGTGGTTGCCGAGCAGGACGAGTGTGGGCAGCTCGCCGTGGATGTCCACGTGCCGGCGCAGTGCCTCCAGGTAGACCCGGCCCAGGTCGATGCCCGGGGTCGCGTACGGCACGAACAGCGGGCGGCCGATCACCACCGCCTCGTCGGAGTAGACGTGCCGCTCCCAGGCGGTGGCGGCGTGCACGCTGGCCAGCAGCCCCACGACGTCGGTCGGGTGGGTGTGGCCGACGTACGCGGTCGGCGCGAAGGCCCGCGCGGCCACGTGCACGAGCGTCTCGATGGAGGCCCGCCGGCGCCGGCCGCCGTGCTCGCCGGCGTCGAGCGCCGCGGTGAGGTCGGCCTGCGTCGCGGTGGGCCCGGCCATCAGCTCCACGAGCGGGTCGACGTCGACGACGACGAAGTCCTCCGCGGTGGCCGTGCGCATGTTCGACCCCGAGGCCTTGACCACCACCCGCCCGTCGGGCAGCAGCTGGGAGGTGTTGCCCTCCGCGAGGACGACGAGGTCCCGGGAACGCTCGCCCAGGGAGCGGGTGAGCGCGACGAGCTCCGCGCTCACCAGCCCCGGGTCCCAGACGGCGGTCACCCGGTTCTCCCGTACCTGCGGCTGGCGTAGCCGTTGAGCAGCGCGGCGAAGACCAGCACGATCCCCAGGGCGGCCAGCTGCCACTGGGAGCCGGCGTTGCCCGGCACGGCCAGCAGGATGCCGGCGTTGAGCCAGACGATCAGCAGCGTCGCGAGGACGACGCCGGCCACCCGGCCGATGCCGCCGGTGATCGCCACGCCGCCGAGGACGGCGATGGTGATGGCCGGCAGCGCCATGCCGCTGCCCGCGACCCCGGCGTCGGGCCGCGCGGAGGCGAACTGTGCCACGGTCACGACCGCGACCAGCCCGGAGATCACCCCGGCGGTGAAGTAGGCGGTGAACCGGGTGCGCCGCACGTCGATGCCGGTCCACTCCGCGGCCACGTCGTTGGTGCCGATGGCGTAGAGCCGCCGTCCGTACGTGGTGCGGTTGAGCAGCAGCCAGATGACCACGGCGGTCGGCAGCAGGAAGGTGAGGATGCCCAGCGGCACCTGCAGCGGGTCCTCGCCCCCGCCGATCGGAACCGAGCGGGCGGCGGAGAAGAAGGCCTGGATCGGGTCGGTGCTGATCGGCTGCTGGTCGTTGATGACGATCGCGATCGAGGAGAACGCGTAGTAGGTCGCCAGCGTGGTGATCAGCGCCGGGTAGCCGATGTAGGCGATCAGGAACCCGTTGAGCGCGCCGCACAGGCCGCCGAACGCCGCGGCCAGCACGATCGACCCCCACAGCGGCCAGCCCCACTCCCCGTAGGCGAAGCCGAACACCATGCTGGTCAGGGACACGATGGCGCCGACCGACAGGTCGATCCCGCCGCGGCCGGAGGTGATCACCAGCAGCTCGGCCAGCCCGAGCATGACCAGCGGGACGGCGCTGATCAGCGTCGCCGACAGGTAGGACGCGTCGTACGGCGCGGTCAGGTAGTTGCGTGCCGACAGGGTCAGGAACGTGACGACGACGGCGACGAGCAGGACCAGCAGCAGCACGATCCGCTGGGTGAGCAGCGCCCGGAGCAGCAGCTCGGGCAGCTGCCGGGCGCGGGACTGCCGGGCGCCGTTCTCGTCGTCCGGGCGCGGGGCCGGCGCCGGGGCCTCGGGGGAGACCGTGGTGCTCACGTCGTCCTCCTCGCCCGCTGCCGGAGCAGGTCGGCCCCGACGGCGATCAGGATGAAGATGCCGATGAACAGGCTGGACAGCTGCGAGCGCCAGCCCAGCTGCGTCACCCCGGAGGTGACCGTCTGCACGAGCAGGGCCCCGAGGACGGTGCCCAGCACCGAGCCGCGGCCGCCCATGATCGAGGTGCCGCCGATGACCACCGCGGCGATCGCGGCCAGCTCCATGCCGGCGCCCACGTTCGGCGCCAGCGTGGAGGTGCCGCGGGCGATGACGAAGCAGGCGGCCAGCCCGGTGAGCAGCCCGGTGAGGACGTAGGCCGACATCACCCGCCGCTGCACCTTCACCCCGGCCAGCCGGGCGGCGTCGGCGTCCCCGCCGATCGCGTACAGGTGCCGCCCGCCGGGGGTGTGCCGCAGGTAGTACCAGGCCGCCGCCGCGATGAGCAGCATGACCAGGAAGCTGTGCGGGACGCCGAGGGTGCGGCCGGCCTCGCCCCGGCCGAAGAAGGCCAGCGTGCCGGGGATGTTGTCGACCGTGGTGCCGCCGAACAGCTGCAGTCCGAGGAACTTGAACAGGTTCGCGGTGCCGAAGGTGATGATGATCGCGTGCACCCGCCCGTAGGCGATGAGCACGCCGTTGACCAGCCCCAGCAGGCCGCCGATCACGACCGAGAGCGCGACGGCGACCGGCAGGGAGGCCCCCGAGTCGACCATCGCCTTGGCCACGACGACCGCGCAGACCATGACGATGCCGGCCACCGAGACGTCGATGCCGCCGGTGATGATGATGACCGTCATCCCGATGCCGATGAGCGCGACCGGCGCCATGGCCACGAACAGCGGCACGATCGAGCCCTCGGTCAGGAAGGCCGGGGTGGCCAGGGCCAGCGCCACCCAGAGGGCGACGATGACCACGATCAGCACGATCTCCTGACCGGTGATCGGGAACGGTAGGACCCGGCCCCGCTCCTTCGCGGTGTGGGCCTGCTGCCCGGCCGGGGCGCCGCCGGGGGGCGTGAGGGTGGACGAGCTCATGCCGCCTCCTCCTGGTCGACCGCGCCGGCGGCGGCGGCCAGGACGTCGGCCTGGCTCGCCCCGGGGCCGAACTCGACCGTCGTGGTCCCGGCCCGGACGACCTGCAGCCGGTCGGAGATGCGGATGGCCTCGGGCAGGTCCGAGGTGACGATGAGGACGGCGGTGCCCTCCTCGGCGAGGGAGCGGACGATCCGGTGGATCTCCTCCTTGGCGCCGACGTCGACGCCCTGGGTGGGCTCGGCGAGCACCAGCACCTTCGGCCGCTCCACCAGCTGGCGGGCGAGGACGACCTTCTGCGCGTTGCCGCCGGACATGGCCGACACCGGCTGCCGCTCGTGCGGCGTCTTGACCGACAGCCGCGCGATGAAGTCCCGCGCCACCTGCCGCTCGCGCCGCCGGTCCATCCAGGTGCCGAGCTTGGACAGCATCGGCAGGTGCCCGGCGGAGATGTTGAAGGCGATGGACTGGAAGCTGAACAGGCCCTGCAGCTTCCGGTTGGCCGGCAGCAGGGCGATCCCGAGCCTCTTGGCCGCGCGGGGGGAGTGCGGGGCGATCGGCTTGCCGTCGAGCAGGATCCGGCCGGAGGTGGCCCGGCGCATGCCGTACACGGTCTCGGCGATCTCCGCGGCCCCCGAGCCGATCAGGCCGTAGAGGGTGACGATCTCGCCCGGGCGGACGGCGACGTCGACGTCGGAGTACTCGCCCTCGCAGGACAGGCCCTCCAGGACCAGGCGCGGCGGGGCGTCGGGGACGGTGTGCTCGGGCGGGGTGTCCTCGAGGATCCCGCCGACCATCAGCTCGACGACCCGCCGGACCGAGAGCTCCTCGATGGGCCAGGTGCCCAGGGTCTGGCCGTCGCGCATGACGGTGACCTCGTCGGCGATGACGAACAGCTCGTCGAGCCGGTGGGAGATGTAGATGATCGCGACGCCGGTGGAGGCCAGCCGACGGACGACGCCGAAGAGCACCTCGATCTCGGCGTCGGTCAGGATCGCCGAGGGCTCGTCGAGGATCAGCACCTTCGCGTTGCCGACCAGCGCCTTGGCGATGGACACCTGCTGCTGCTCGGCGATGGACAGCTCGCTGACCGGGACGGTGGCGTAGCGGGCGGGCAGCCCGATCAGCTCCAGCAGCTCCACCACGCGGGCGTTCTGCGCCGCCCAGTCCACCCGGCCGCGGCGGGTGATCTCCCGGCCGGTGAAGACGTTCTCGGCGACGGTGAGGTCGGGGAACAGCTGCGGTTCCTGGTAGACGGTCGCGATGCCCAGGGCGATGGCGTCCGCGGTGCTGGAGATGTTCACCGGTCGTCCCTCGAAGGTGATCCGGCCGGTGTCGGCGGTCGCCGCCCCCGAGAGGATCTTGATCAGGGTGGACTTGCCGGCGCCGTTCTCGCCGACCAGGGCGTGCACGCTGCCCGCCCGCACGGTCATGTCCGCGTTGCGGATCGCCCGCACGGCCCCGTACCGCTTGGACACGCCTGTCACGGACAGCCGCTCGGCGCCGGGGTCGGGCGGTGGGGAGGGCGCCGGCTCGGTCGTTCGGGTCTCGCTCATCGTCTCCTCGCTGCGGCCGGGAGGCCGGGGAGGGCCGGCGGGCGCCGGCCCTCCCCGGGCGGATCAGTAGTCGAACTGGCCGGCGTTGTCCTTGGTGATGCGCAGCGGCGGTCCGAGCAGCAGCACCTTGGTGCTCTCGTCGAACGTCACCTCGGGCATGTCCGGGCTCACGTCGTTCGTCGCCTGCAGCTCCTCGCCGTTGGCCAGCTGGACGCCGGTCCACGCGGTCAGGTAGCCGAGGTTCTCGACGTCCCAGAGGATGCTGGCGCTCGACGAGCCGTCCTCGAGGTAGGGCAGCATCGACTGCGGCGTCCCCAGGCCGACGGTGAAGACCTGGCCGATCTTCCCGGCGTCCCGGACGGCCTGGGCCACGCCCGGCGCCGACGAGGTGCACTCGCCGACCAGCCCGGTGAGGTCCGGGTGGGCGTTCATGAGGTCGGTCGCCATCTGGGTGGCCGCCGCCTGGTCCTCACCGGCGTAGACGATGTCGACGATCTCGGCGTCCGGGTACTGCTCGGCGGTGTAGGCCTCCTGCACCTCGATCCAGGCGTTGAGGTTCTCCGCCGTCTGGCCGCAGGAGACGATGGCGTACCGCCCGGAGCCGCCCATGGCCTCCAGGAGCGCGTCGGTGAGCGCCTGCCCGATGCCCTCGGTCGAGGCCTGGCTGACGAACACCTCGCGCACCGAGTTCGGCGCGTCGGTGTCGGAGGTGGCCACCGCGATGCCGGCGTCGGCGGCCTGCTGCAGCAGCGGGGCCATGGAGTCGGGGTCGTTGGGCGCCACGATGAGCGCGTCCACGCCCTGCTGGATGTAGGAGCGGACGATGTCGGCCTGCGCGGCCGGGTCGGCCTCGACCGGACCCTGGTAGAGCCACTCGCAGCCCAGCTCCTCGCAGGCCGCCTGTCCGCCGGTGTTCATCGCCTCGAAGTACGGGATGCCCTGCAGCTTCGGGACGAAGGCCACCGTGACCCCGCCGCCGCCCTCGGAGCCGCCGCCCCCGCCGCCGCCTCCGCCGTCAGAGGCGGATCCACCGCTGCCCTCGCCGCAGGCGGCCAGCGTCAGGGTCGCGGCCAGGCCCAGGACGGCAGCCGCACTCGTCTTCGTCGTCATCCTCATCGGTCACCTCATCGGAGTGGGGGTGTGGTTGCCCCGTGGTGCCGTCCAGCTCGGCGAGCCGGCGGTCCCAGGTCGTCGGCTCATCAGGTCGGGATGAGCCCCCGCTGGCGGTCGTCGTCCTGAGTTCTCTCCCGCAGCAGCGCTGCGGCCTGCTCCCAGCGCGCATCCGGGCGCGGGGAGCACGTGTGGAGGTCGGCGGTCCGGGCGACGACCGCGCGGGTGTCCGTGACGCCGCCCAGCTCGCCGAGGGCCACCAGCTGGGCGGCGGCGTTGCCCAGGGAGGTCGCCTCGACCGGGCCGCAGTGCACGGGCAGCCCGGTCGCGTCGGCGGTGGCCTGGGCGAGCAGCGCGCTGCGGGCGCCGCCGCCGGTCACGCAAACCGCGGTGGGCGCGGTGCCGGTGACCGCGGCGATGTCCTCGGCGGTCACCCGGTAGGAGACGGCCAGGGAGTCCACGACGCACCGCGCGATCGCCCCCGGGCTCTCGGGGACGGGCTGCCCGGTGCGCCGGCAGTACTCCTGCACCCGGGCCGGCATGTCGCCGCGGGCGAGGAAGTCGCGGGCGTTGGGGTTGACCAGGCAGCGCAGCGCCGGCTCCCGGCCGGCGAGCTCGGTCAGCTCGGCGTAGCTGAACTCCCGCCCCTGCGCGGCCCAGGCGCGGCGGCACTCCTGCAGCAGCCACAGCCCCATCACGTTGCGCAGCAGGCGGGTGGTGCCGGCGTACCCGCCCTCGTTGGTGAGGTTGGCCGCCAGCGAGGCCGGGGTCACGACCGGCCGGGGCAGCTCGACACCCACCAGCGACCAGGTGCCGGAGGAGATGAACAGCGCACCCGGCTCGGGGAACGGGGTCGCGACCACGGCGCTGGCGGTGTCGTGCCCGGCCGGCGCGATCACCCGGGTGCCGGCCAGCGGGCCGTCGCCGAGCGGGCCGAGGAGCGGCCCGAGGTCGGTGCCCGGGGGCACGACCTCGGGCAGCAGGCGGGTCGGGATGCCGAGGTCGTCGGCGAGCTCGGTCACCCAGCGCCCGGCGGCGACGTCGTAGAGCCCGGAGGTGGACGCGGCGGTGGCCTCGGTGACCCGCGAACCGGCGAGGAGGGAGTGGACGACGTCGGGCAGCATCAGCAGGGTGGCCGCCCGGTCCAGCCGGGTCGTCGTCCGCGCGTCCGACATCAGCGCGAACACGGTGTTGATCTCGTTGAGCTGGACGCCGGTGGCCCGGTACAACCGCTCACGGCCGACCATGGCCAGCGCCTCGTCCATCGCCGCGAGCTGACGCGGGTCGCGGTAGCACGTCGGGAGGTCCACCAGGGTCCCGTCGGCGGCCAGGAGCCCGTAGTCCACGCCCCACGCGTCGACCCCCACGGAGGCGACGGGCGATCCCTCGGCGGCGAGCGTGCCCAGCCCGTCGGTGATCGCCCGGGTGAGGAGGTCGAGGTCCCAGCGCAGGATGCCGTCGACGACGAAGGGCGTGTGCGGGAAGCGGCTGACCTCCCGGACGGCGAGGCGCTCGCCGTCGAAGTCGGCCCGCACGACCCGGCCGCTCTCCGCGCCGAGGTCGACCGCGGCCACGGTCGCGACGGCGCTCACCGGTGCTCCTCGGCGACGTCGACCCGGTGCACGCGGGTGCCGGCCTGCTCCAGCTCGGCCACGACGGCGGGGTCGGCGGCGCTGTCGGTGTAGAGGGCGGTGATCTGCGAGACCGGGGTCGCGGTGTGCAGGGAGAAGTTGCCGAACTTGCTGGAGTCGACCAGCCCGAAGAGCTGGGCGCAGTGGGCGGCGAGGTACTGCTTGGCCTGCGCCTCCTCCAGGGTCATGTCCAGCAGGCCGCGCTCGGCCGAGACGGAGTGGGCTCCGATGAAGCCCTTGCCGATGCGCCCGCGACCGGCCAGGACGTCGCCGAGCAGGCCCACGACCGACCGCGCGGACCGCCGCACGATGCCCCCGGGCACCAGGACGGTGGCCTCCGATCGCTCCGAGAACAGCGTGGCGGTCGGCATGCTGTTGGTGATCACGACCAGGGACCGGCGGTCCAGCAGCTCCCGCGCCAGGAAGTGGCAGCTGGTGGAGGAGTCCAGGGCGATGACGTCACCGTCGCCGACCAGCGGCGCGACGGCGCGGGCGATGGCGGTCTTCTCCGCCCGGCGCACCTGCAGCCGGGTCTCGAAGGAGCCCTCGTCGACGACGGGGGCGGCGACCGCGCCACCCCGGACCCGGCGCAGCACGGCCCGCTGCTCCAGTGCGTCGAGGTCCTTGCGGATGGTGACGGTGGAGACCTCGAGCCGCTGGGCGAGGTCGTTGACCTCCACGCGGCCGGTCGCCCCGAGCTCGGAGAGGATGACCTGCGACCGCGCGTGCTCGTCGAGTGACGGCACGGGGACCACCCCCCTCGCGGACTCCACCGGGGTGTGACGGTCGCCACACCGAAGGCGTGCGCGGGCGAACGTAGGGCCGCGCGAAAGCCAGCGTCAAGGAGTCGGAGCCGGACGAAAGCGGACTGCCTCCGAATGGAGGCGACCGGCTTTCGAACGGTGTGCGGGGCGACCGGTGACGGTCAGGCGGGCAGGCGGCCCCCGCCCGCAGGCGGGCGGGGAGCCGGGCCGGCGAGCACCGCCCCG
Organism: Geodermatophilus sabuli; assembly: GCF_900215145.1. GTDB lineage: Bacteria > Actinomycetota > Actinomycetes > Mycobacteriales > Geodermatophilaceae > Geodermatophilus > Geodermatophilus sabuli. The sequence goes on from NZ_OBDO01000017.1 coordinate 43,100, forward strand.
GCCCGCCGGCTCGGGTCCGTCAGGCGTCGCGTTCCCGCCACTGCCGCACCCAGGCGCGGCCGTAGTCGTTGCCGTGCGGCGTGCGCAGCACGGTGTGGATGTGGAAGGTCTTGGGGGTGTCGTAGTCGAGGAAGACCCCGCAGTGGTGGTCCAGCTCGGCGATCAGGACGGGGGACTGCACCCGGTAGTAGAAGACGTCGCCCGGCTCGTGCCCGCCGATCCAGGCGAACCACGTCCCGTCCAGGTGCTCCTCGACCTCGCGCAGGCGGGCGGCGCGCGGGCCCTCGGGCAGCAGGCCCACGAAGGTGGCGACGACGTCGAGGACCCGTTGCCGGGCCGTGGCGCCCAGGTCGGCCAGCCGGACCCCCTCGAACGGGATCACCCGGTTGTCCTGGAACGCGCCGGCCAGGTGCCGTTCGTCGCCGGGGTGCACGCGGCCGGGCGGCATGGCCGGGTCGACCATCTGGGCGTAGACGGTGGCCTGCGCACGCTGCCGCTCGGTGAGCTCCGCCATGACGGCCAGGCCGGCGTCGATGCGGTCGGCGAACAGGCCGGAGATCCCGGCGTGCGGGCCCTCGTCGATCTCGTCGGGCTCGGCGCCCAGGAAGACCGGCGAGACCACCATGCGGCCCTCGACCACCAGGCAGTTGACCGCGCAGTGGTGGCCGTAGAGCTGCCAGCCCCAGGGGGCGCGCAGGTCCGGGGTGCCGTAGAGGGCGATGTTGTAGCTCCACTCGCCGAGCACGGTCGGCAGGTCGACGACCTCGCCCAGGAAGCCGTTGACCAGCATCATCGCGTGCACGGCGGCGGCCCCCTCCGGGGAGAGGGAGGCCCGCACGAGCCCGAGCGCCTTCTCCCGGACCTCCGGGCGCTGGAACTCCAGGCGCAGGCCGGTGTCGAACTGCATGAACTCCGGGTTGGCCCAGGTCTGCCACTCGACGGCGTCGACGGCGAAGGAGATCCGCTCCCGGCCCTCGTCGTCCAGGGCCGCCAGGAGGTCATGCGCCGCGGCGACCATCGCGGGGACCGGCGCCTCCTCGCCCGGGCGGGCCGGCTCCAGCGGGTACAGGCCCTCCCGCAGGACGCCGTCCTCGGTGACGCCCCGGAACTCGCTGCGGTACAGCGGCGTCCAGCCCTCCACCAGGCCGCCGGTGAAGGTGCCCGGCGTCCGGGCGTGCTCGCGGTAGGCGTAGGGGTCCATGCCCCGGACCCCGGCCAGGCGCGGGTGCTCGTGCGGGAACAGGTACTGGCGGAACTCGCCGGCCACGCTCAGACCTCCTTGCGGCGGATGTCGTTTCCCACCACCGGGTTGCGCAGGACGCCGAGGCGCTCGACCTCGACCTCGACGACGTCGCCGGGCTGCAGCAGCCACGGGGGCGTCCGGGCGTAGCCGACACCGGACGGCGTGCCGGTGGCCAGCAGGTCGCCCGGCCGCAGCGTGAACGTGTGCGAGATCAGCGACAGCGTGTCGCCGACGGTGTAGACCATCTCGTCGGTCCGCCCGTCCTGGACCACCTCGCCGTTGACCCGGGTCCGTACCCGCAGGCCGTCGCGCAGGTCGCCGACCTCGGCGGCGGGGACCATCGGACCGAGCGGGCCGGACCGGTCGCCGTTCTTGCCGAGGATCCACTGGCTGGTGAGCTTCTGCGCCCGCCGCGAGGTGAGGTCGTTGAAGGTGGAGTAGCCGACGACGGCGGCCAGCGCCTCGTCCGGGGTGGCGTCGACCAGCGTCGCGCCGACGTAGGCCACCACCTCGCCCTCCCAGTCCAGGCCGTCCTCGTTGGACGGCACCGGCACCTCGGCGCCGTCCACGGTCAGGGACTGCGTCCAGCGGGCGAACAGGGTGGGGTGCGGCGGGAGCTCCTGGTCGCGGAAGCTGCCCTCGGCCACGTGCTTGAGGTAGTTCAGCCCGATGCAGACCACCCGCGCGCCGGGCAGGACCGGCGGCACCCGCTCCACCTCGGCGGCGGGCAGCGTCGGGCCGGCCGGCTCCGCGGCCAGGTGACCGGCGGGGTCGGCCCAGAAGCCCTCGAGCGGGGCCACCACGGTGACCTCGGTGCCGTCGTCGGACAGCGACGCCACCTCGACGTCGCCGCCGGTGCGGCGGATGCCCACGATCCTCATGCGTGCAGTCCTCTCGTTCGGGTCGGTGCTCGGTGCGCGTCCTCGGGCCACCCGCAGGCTCGCACCAGGGCGGCGCCCGCGGCGCACGGGTCCCCGCCGCGCCAGGCGACGTGCTGGTCCGGGCGCACCAGGAGCAGCGGGGCCCCCCAGGACCCCTCCAGCGGGGCGCTCCCCGCCGGGACGTCGTCGTCCCCCAGGCGGACCACCGACAGCGGGATGCCGCGGTCGGCGGCCGCCTGCTGGACCGGCGCCGCGTCGGCGTCCCCGAGGACCAGCAGGGTGAAGCCGCGGCCCAGGAGGTCGTAGACGGAGCGGTCCGCCGTCAGCCAGCGGTGCGGCAGCAGGCAGCCGGGACGGGCCGACGGCGTGTAGTGCACGGGGTCGTCGGCCGGCCGGTCGCTGCCGTCGTCGGAGACGATCGGTGACCCGGCGTACTGGTACCCCAGGACCAGGCCGAGCGAGTGGAACTCGCTCTCCTTGACCTGCAGTGCCTCCGCGGTCTGCTTGCGCAGGACCTCGGCCTCCGGGCCGTCCTCGCCCAGCAGCGGATCGGCGAAGTGGTGCGCCAGGGCGCGGTCGTTGGCGCCGGCGTCGGCGATGGTGCGCGCGGCGACCGGCCGGCGCTCGGCCTCGTAACTGGCGAGCAGGCCGGGCCCGCCCCAGCCCTGCAGGACGGCGGCGGCCTTCCACCCGGCGTTGACGGCGTCGCCGACGCAGGTGTTGAAGCCGTGCCCGCCCCACGGCGGGTTGAGGTGCGCGGCGTCGCCGACGAGCAGGACGCGGCCGGTCCCGTAGGAGTCGGCCAGCAGCATCCGGGCCACCCAGGGGTCGGTGGCGATCACCTCGACGTCGACCGGCTCGCCGACGAGGGCCTGCACCAGCGCCACCGGGTCGACGTCGCCGGCGGTGCGGACGTCGACGCCCTGGACGATCGCCCACCAGGTGTCGTCGAGGTCGAGCCGGCCGACGATGCCGGCGGCGCCGGGGGCCATCACCCAGGAGTGGACGGCGCCGTCGTGGGGCACCCGCCCGGCCAGGCCGGGCGCGCGGAACAGGATGCTGAGGTTCGGCTTCTCCCCGGAGGAGCCCTCGTAGGCGGCGCCGACCGCGCCGCGCACCACGCTCCCGCCGCCGTCCGCGCCGAGCACGAGGTCGGCGCGGACCGTGCGGGTGCGGCCGTCCGCGGTGGCGACGGTGACGTCGGCCCCGTCGTCGTCCTGCCGGATGCCGGTGACCCGCGAACCGGTCTCCAGCCGGGCGTGCGCCGAGCCGGTCACCGCCTCGCGCAGGACCTCCTCGATCACCGGCTGGGGCACCTGCTGGCCCACCTCGGGGGACCACTCCTGGGGCTCGCCGTAGAGCTGGAAGGCGTGCTCGAAGCGGCGCACCTCGTGGCCGAGCAGGGTGGAGCAGAAGACGACGTCCTGGGCCCAGTCCACGGGCAGGGGGGCGGCGGCCCGCAGCCGGTCGGCCAGCCCCCACCGCCGCAGGTGGGTCATGGTGCGGGCGTTGGTCGTCTTCGCCCGGGGACGGAGCGGGTCGACCGTGACGCGGGGCTCGACGACGAGGCTGGGGACGCCGTGGGCGTCGAGTTCGAGCGCGGCGGCGAGGCCGGCGGGGCCGCCGCCGACCACGACGACGGGCACGTGCTCGACGGTTGCCGGGTCGCGCGGGGTCTGCGGGGCGGTCATGCGGCACCTTCCAGCTGTGCGGGGGTCGGCGTGGCCTGCGGCGCGCTGCCGGGGGTGGTGGCGCGGTCGCGGCGGGGGAGCGGGGCCATGACCAGGGCGCCCAGGAGGGCCGGGCCCGCGAACGCCAGGCAGCCGGCCGCCACGGCGCTCCCGGCACCCACGAAGGCGGCGCCGTAGGTGGGGCCGGCGATCGCCCCGAGCCGGCCGATGCCCAGCGCCCAGCCCAGCCCCGTCGCGCGGGCGGCCGCGGGGTAGTAGCCGGACACGTGGTCGTTGAGCATGTTCTGGGTGCCGAGACCCCCGAAGCCGGCGAGGGCGACCAGTGCCATCGCCAGACCGGTGGGCGGCGTGGTCGCGATGGCGAGCAGGGCCGCCGCCGCGGCGGCGAAACCGGTGAGCACCATCGCCTTGGCGCCGATCCGCTCGGCCAGCGTGGCGGCGATCAGGGTGCCCACCACGGCACCGGCGCTGTAGAGCAGGAGGAACCCGATCGCGGAACTGACGCCGTAGCCGGCGGTGCGCATGATCTGCGGCAGCCAGGTGCTGACGCCGAAGACGGTGAGCAGGCTGCACACGTTGACCAGCCAGATGCCGACGGTCACCGGACCGCGGCCGCCGGCGAACAGGGCGCCGACGGGGGAGTGGCGGCCCACCGTTCCGACAGCGGCCGGGGCGGGCAGCCCGAACCGCGCGGCGATGCGGTCGGCCTCCTCGGTCCGCCCGCGGGCGCGCAGGAACGCCGGGGACTCGGGGAGCAGCCACAGCGCGACGGGCACGAGGAGGAGGGGCAGCACGCCCAGCCCGTAGACCCAGCGGAACCCGCCGTCGGCCACGGTGGCGACCGCGACACCGGAGGCCAGCAGGCCGCCCAGCGGCGGCCCGGTGAGGACCGCGCCGAGGATCCGCGAGCGCCGTCCCGGCGCGGCGAACTCGCTGGTCAGCGCCACGGCGGTCGGCAGCAGGCCGCCGATGCCCAGGCCGGCGACGAACCGGCAGACGGCGAAGGTGCCGAACGACGGGGCCAGCGCGCAGGCGAGCATGGCCAGGGAGAAGACCGCGATCGACGTCACGAACAGCCGGCGCCGGCCGAGCAGGTCGGTGAGGGTGCCGGCGACCAGGGAGCCGCACAGCACGCCGACCAGGGCCAGGCTGGCGACCGCGCCGGCGCTGCCCGGCGTCACGCCCCAGGACGGCTCGGCGAGCAGTCCGGGGACGGTCGCGCCGTAGGAGAACAGGTCGTAACCGTCGGCGATCAGCGCGAGCCAGCACAACACTGGGACGAGGAGCGCGGCGCGCGAGGCGGGGCGCGCGGGGGCGGGATGGTCCATGCGGGTCTCCGGATCTGGTGGGGCCGGGATCAGGGCGGGCGGCGGCCCGGTGCGGGCGGTGTCCCGGGGCTCGGTCGGCCTCCTCCAGCGTGGGTGACCCCCGTCACGCCGTCCGAGGGCCTTGCCGCTCAATGGCAGAGAACCGGCGGGAACTCCCGGGATCGGGCCGGCTCACGCGGCCAGGCGCGCCCGGAGGAAGGCGGTGGTCCGGGTGAGCGCGTCCGCCGCGGCCCCCGGGGCGCCGAGCCACATGTGGTTGGCGTCCGCGTAGGTGTGCAGGGTGGCCTCCGCCCCGGCGGCGGTCAGCGCCGCGGCCAGCCGCTCGCTCTGCACGCACGGGACGAACCGGTCGGCCACCCCGTGCAGGAGCAGGGCCGGCGGCGCGGCGGGGGAGACGTGGGTGAGCGGGCTGGCCTGCGCGGCGCGGTCGGGCACCGTGGCGACCGGGGCGCCCAGCAGCTGCGCCTCGCGGGTGTCCGGGTCGGCCGGGTCGGCGCCGGTGTCGGCCGCCACCGTGGCGATGTCGCTGGGCGCGTACCAGGCGGCGACGGCGATGACCGCGCTCGACGGCCCGGTCACCCCGACGTCCCCCTCGAGCGACGGGTCGTCACCCGTCAGGCCGAGCAGCGCGGCGAGGTGACCGCCGGCCGACTCGCCCCAGGCGGCGGTGCGGGCGGCGTCGACGCCGAGCTCGCCGGCGCGGGCGCGCAGCCAGCGGACGGCGGCCTTGGCGTCGTGCAGCTGGGCGGGCCAGGCCGCCTCGCCGGAGAGCCGGTAGTCGATGCTGGCGACGGCGATCCCGGCCTGCGCCACCGCCTCGAACGCGCTGCTGCCCGGGTAGGCCGGGCCCGCGGAACGGCGGCTGCCCAGGCGCCAGCCGCCGCCGTGCAGGAAGACGGCGACCGGCGCCGGGCCGTCCCCGGCCGGCAGGTACAGGTCCAGCTCCAGGGGACGCACGCCGGGGACGGCGGCGTACGGGAGGCCGAGCAGCACGCGGGTGCCGCCGGGACCCGGCCGGGGCGGCGGCAGCGGAGCGGCGTGCGCGGGCGGCGGCAGCGGCAGGGCGGGAGTGGGCACGGATCTCCTCGACGACGGGCCGGGCGGCGGGGACCGACCGACCCGGCGGGGAGTGGAGCTCCGGGAGCTCTGCCCTCGGCTCAGGGGCGGCGACGTGGGCTGAGCTCCCTGTACCTCGGGACGGCTCAGGCGCCGTGCGCGTCGTCCCACCGGTGGTCGGGCAGGAACTGCATGTCGTGGCGCTGGGCCGCGGCCTGCATGCGCGGGACGGCGGGGACGAACGGCGGCTGCTGCGCGGTCGCGTGGTCGGTCTCGGCACCCATGTGCTGGAAGAACCGCTCGAACCCGCCGCTGAGCGTGCCCATCATCCGGGCGTCCTCGACGATCTGGTACGCGTGGGCGAAGCCGGCCGGCACGAACCCGAAGTCGCCCGGGGTGAGCAGCCGCGACTGCTTCTGCCCCTCGGTGTCCTGGAAGAACAGCCGCACCCTGCCCTCGATGACGTAGAAGGTCTCGTGGGTCCGGTTGTGCGAGTGCGTGGGGATCACGTCGCCGGCGGGGGACTCGCTGACGACGACGCCGAACTGCCCCTCGGTCTCGTCGCCGGACAGCAGCACGGTGAACAGGTCGGTGAAGAGCATCGAGTGCTCGCCCTCGCCGCGCTCGAGCACGTAGGGCTGGGGCCTGCCCGGGAGCACGCCCTTCCACTGCGGGCCCTCGGCGGGGTCGATCAGGTACTCGAAGCTCATGCGGACTCCCGGGTCGGTTCGGCGGTGACCTCCCGAGGATGCGTGGCGCCGGTTCCCGCGCCGAAGGACCGTGCCATTGAGCGGCAACGATCCTGGCCGCGCATCGGGGGCAGGATGGGACCATGCCCGCTCTCTTCTCCGGCGTCGGTGTCGCCCTGGTGACGCTCTTCCGTCCCGACGGCGCCCTCGACGCGCCGTCCACCGCCGAGCTCGCCGCCCGGCTGGTCGATCGGGGCGTGCGCGCCGTCCTCGTGGCGGGGACCACGGGGGAGGCGGCCACGCTGGCCGCCGAGGAACGTGACCTGCTGGTGGGCGCGGTCCGCGCGGCGGTGCCCGCCGGGGTGCCGGTGCTCGCCGGCACCGGGGCACCCACCGGGCGCCAGGCCGCCGAGCTCACCGAGCGCGCGTTCGGCGCGGGCGCCGACGCGGTGCTGGCGCTCTCCCCGTCGGGGGTCGCCGACCCGCGGCGGTACTACGACCGGGTCGCCGCGGCCGCCGCGGGGCCGCTGCTGGCCTACCACTTCCCGGCGGCGTCGGGCCCCGGCATCCCCGTGCACCTGCTGCCCGAGCTGCCGGTGTCCGGGCTCAAGGACTCCTCGGGGGACGCCGGCCGGCTGCTGCACGAGGTCGAGGTGTTCGACGGCGACCTGTACACCGGCTCGCCCGCCCTGCTGAGCCTGTGCGGGACGACCGGCGCGGCCGGCGCGCTGCTCGCGGTGGCCAACGTCGTCCCCGAGGAGTGCATCGCGGCCCTCGCCGGCGACGGCGCCGCCCAGGTGCGCCTCGCGGCCGTGGAGCGCGCCGCGTCGGCCGACTTCCCGGCCGGCGTCAAGCGGCTGGTCGCCGAGCGCCACGGGGTCTCCGCCATGACCCGGGTCGGCAGCTGACTGCGCCAGGGGTGCGCCGGCGCGCGGGTCACGGAGCGGACGGCCCGGCCGGCTGGCCGATGGATCGCCGTGCACCGAGACCACGGGAGATCGAGCGTGCCGCCGTGCGCACCGCGGGGCCGAGCAGTCGCGGCTCGGCGTTCTCCTGGGGCACCACGACGGAGAGCGCCGCGGCGACCCGGTCGTCGGCACCGAAGACCGGTGCGGCCACGCTGACCAGGGGCTGCGGCGTCCGGCGGTCGATCGTGGCCATCCCCTCCCGGCGGATCCCCGCGAGCGTCCGGCGGAGGGCGGCCGGGGACAGCGGGACGTTCTCGGGCTGGTGCACCAGCGGCTGGGCGAGCACCTCCTCCTGGAACTCCGGCTCCGCGAACGCCAGCAGCACCAGGCCCACGCCGGTCGAGTGCAGCGGCAGCCGCCCCCCGACGCGGTAGAGCACCTCCATCGACTGGTGGGCCGACAGCCGCTCGACCAGCAGGCCGTCGAAGCCGTCCCGGACGGCGAGCAGCACGTGCTGGCGGGTGACCTCCGCCAGGTCGCCCATGAACGGCAGCGCCACCTGCTTGAGCCCCTGCCCTCGCGGCGCGAGGGAGGCCACCTCCCACAGCCGCAGCCCGACGGTGAAGCGACCGTCCTCCCCGCGCTCGAGCGCGCCCCAGGCGAGCAGCCGGCCGGCCAGGCGCAGCGTGGAACTGGTCGGGATGCCGCTGCGCCGGCTCAGCTCGCCGAGGGTCAGCGAGCGGTGCCCGGCGTCGAACGCGGCCAGCAGGGACAGCGCCCGGTCGACGACCGGGTCGCCCTGCGGGGGCCGGTGCCCACGGGCGCGGGACGGAGGGGGAGGGGCGTCGGTCACCAGGAGCACGTCCGTTCGGGACGGTGGAGGCGCGGGACGGACTCGTCTGCCATCGAGCGGCATCCTGCCCGACGGCGCCGCCGGCGGCCGGTGGTCAGGGCGGACCACGCCCCCCGGCCGCCCCAAGATGGTCAGATCCGGTCATGCGCCGGCGGGCCCCGTGGCCGCACCCTCGGTCCATGAACTCCGCAGTCGACCGCGTTCGGTCGTCTCAGCAGGCGGCGGCCGGCCCGCACGAGCCGGATGAGGGGATCCGGCCGGGGACCCGGCTGCTGCTGCGCGCCTTCGTGTGCCTCACCCTGCTCGCCGTCGGCCAGCTGCTGCTGCGCCCCGGGCAGACGCGGGAGGCCTTCGCGTGGCACATCCACGCCGAGGTCACCGCGGCCTTCATCGGCGCGGCCTACGCGGCGGGGGCGGTGCTCTCCCTGGTGGCCCTGCGGCAGCGGGTGTGGAGCCGGGTGCGCATCCCCGTCCTCACCGTCGGCGTCTTCACCACGCTGACCCTCGGCGCGACCATGCTGCACACGCACAAGCTGCAGCTGACCGACGGCGTCCCGACGGCGCGCGGAGCCGCCTGGTTGTGGCTGGTCGTCTACCTGGTGGTCCCCTTCGCCTGCTTCGCCGTCGTGGGCCGGCAGGGGTGGCGCCGTCGTCCGGCGCCGGGCGCGCGCCGGCCGATGCCGGGCTGGCTGGCCGTGCTGGTCGGTGTCCAGGGTGCGGTGCTGACGGCGGCGGGTGTGCTGCTCTACCTGGGCGGCGTCGCGGTGCACCACCACGCGGACGCCATCACCCGCTTCTGGCCGTGGGATCTGATGCCCCTCAGTGCCCAGGTGGTCGGCGCCTGGCTGATCGCCTTCGGGGTCGCCGCCGCGCTGGTGATCCGGGAGGGCGACCTGGCGCGCCTGGTCGGGCCGTCGCTCGCCTACGCCGTCTTCGGGGGCCTGCAGCTGCTGGTGCTCCTCCGGTACCGGGAGTCGGTCAGCACCGGCGACCCGTGGGTGTGGGCCTACGTGGGGTTGCTGCTGAGCGTCGTCCTGGCCGGCGGCCACGGCTGGTGGACGGCCCGGCGGGACGCCGCGGTCGCCGTCCCGTCCCCGGCGGAAGCGCGGCGCAGCACCGGGGAGCGCGTCGCGGAACCCGTCGGCTGAGCACCGCCGAACCACCGGCCGGGGAACCGTGCCGCGGGTCGGCTGCCCCCGCGCGCGACTCGCGTCCCGTGGGCATGCTCGCGGGCGTGACGGACACCCACCCCCTCCCCGCCGGGCTCTCCCTCGAGCAGCGCGCCTCCCTGCTGTCCGGGCAGGACTTCTGGACGACGACGGCGCTGGACGAGGCCGGGCTGCCGGCGGTGGTGCTCACCGACGGGCCGCACGGCGTCCGCCGGCAGGAGGGCCCCTTCGACACGATCGGCATCCACCGCAACGTCCCGGCCACCTGCTTCCCGCCGGCGGTGGCGGTGGGGAGCAGCTGGGATCCGTCGGTCGCCGAGCGCATCGGGACGGCGATCGGCCGGGAGGCCCGGGCGCTGGGGGTGCACGTCGTCCTCGGGCCGGGCGTGAACATGAAGCGGTCCCCGCTGTGCGGGCGCAACTTCGAGTACTACGCGGAGGACCCGCTGCTGGCCGGGGTGCTCGGCGCGGCCCACGTGCGGGGTCAGCAGGCCGAGGGGGTCGGCGCGTCGGTGAAGCACTTCGCGGCCAACAACCAGGAGACCGACCGGATGCGGGTCAGCGCCGACGTCGACGAGCGCACCCTCCGCGAGGTCTACCTGCCGGCCTTCGAGCGGGTCGTCACCGAGGCGCGGCCGGCCACGGTCATGTGCGCCTACAACAAGGTCAACGGCGTCTACGCCTCGCAGCACCGCTGGCTGCTCACCGAGGTGCTCCGCGACGAGTGGGGCTTCGACGGGGTCGTCGTCTCCGACTGGGGTGCCGTCGACGACCGCGTCGCCGCCCTCGCTGCCGGGCTGGACCTGCAGATGCCCGGGAACCGCGGCGTCGGTGACCGCCGCGTGGTGGCGGCCGTCCGTGCCGGGGAGCTGGACGAGGCGTTCGTCGACGTCAGCGCCGCCCGGGTCGCGGGACTGGCCAGGTTCGTCGGCGCGGCGGCCGGGTCGTCCGGTGTGGCAGGCGGGTTCGACGTCGACGCGCACCACGCGCTGGCCCGCGAGCTGGCCGCGCAGTGCGCCGTCCTGCTGCGCAACGAGCGCGGCACGCTGCCCCTGCTGCGCGACGCGCGGGTCGTCGTCGTCGGCGAGTTCGCCCGGACGCCGCGCTTCCAGGGCGGCGGCAGCTCCAACGTCCACGCCACCCGGGTCGAGTCGGCGCTCGACGCGGTGCGGGCGCTGGCCGCGGCCGACGTGCCGTTCACCCCCGGGTTCCCCCTCGACGGGGCGGGGGACGCCGCCGCGCTGCGGGAGGAGGCGGTCGCGCTGGCGCGGTCGGCCCAGGTGGCGGTGGTCTTCGCCGGGCAGGGGGAGGCCGAGGAGTCCGAGGGCTCCGACCGGGAGACGCTGGACCTGCCCGCCGTCCAGGTGGAGCTCATCCGCGCCGTCGCCGCGGTTGCGCCGCGCACGGTCGTGGTGCTCTCGAACGGCGGGATGGTCTCGCTGGAGGGGTGGCACGACGAGGTCGACGCCGTCCTGGAGGGCTTCCTGCTCGGTCAGGCCGGCGGCGGTGCCCTCGCCGACCTGCTGTACGGGGTCGCCAACCCGTCGGGTCACCTCGCCGAGACGATCCCGCTGCGGCTGGGCGACGTCCCCAGCTCGGTGGACTTCCCCGGGGAGCAGGGGCACGTCCGCTACGGGGAGGGCGTGCTGATGGGCTACCGCGGGTTCACCACCCTCGACCGCCCGGTGCGGTACGCCTTCGGGCACGGCCTGAGCTACACGACGTTCACGACGTCGGACCTGCAGGTCGTGGCCACCGGTGAGGACACCGCCCGGCTGTCGGTGACCGTGGCCAACACCGGCGACCGCGCCGGCAAGCACGTGGTGCAGGTGTACGTGGCGACGTCGGCCGGGCCGGTCCGCCGTCCGGCGCGTGAGCTCCGCGCGTTCACCCCGGTGGTCCTGGAGCCCGGCGAGCGGCGCACGGTGACCGTCGACCTGGACCGGCGGGCCTTCGCGTACTGGGACGTCCGCGAGGGCGGCTGGGTCGTGCCGCCCGGTTCGTACACGGTGCAGATCGGGGCCAGCGCCGTGGACGTCGTCGCCTCGGCGACGGTGACCCTGGTCGGTGACGACCTGCTGCCCGCGCTGACGCTCGACTCGTCGGTCGAGGACTGGCTCGGCCATCCGGTCGTCGGCCCGGACCTGCTGGAGGGGTTCGCCGGGTGGCTGCCGGACCTGCCGCCGCCCACGACCGCCGAGGGGCTCGGGATGCTCCGGATGGTCGGGTCGATGCCGATGCGCCGCTTCGTCGCCGACATGGGGGCCTCCGTCCCGGCCGACGAGCTGGATCGGATGGTGGCGCGGGCGGCCACGGCGCGCGCCGAGCGGGTGGCCCGGCCGTGACCCGGTACCTCGCGCCGTACCACCCCGACGCCGCCGGGATGCGCGCCGTCGTGGACGCCGTGGTCGAGCACCTGCGTCGCCCCTGACTCCGGTCCGGCTGCCCCGGCGGTGCTCGGTGGGGCGCCGGGCACGGTCACGAGGTCGCGATGGCCTCGGCGTCGCGCGTGGACTCCCCGGGCCGACCGCCGTACTCGTCGTGGCGGCGCAACCAGTGCATCAGAGGCCCGTCGGAGCGCCCGGGCGGCTCCTCCCAGTCCTCCTGGCGGCCGAGCACCGTCAGGTCCAGCCAGTTGTAGGTGCTGACCATGGCGTCCAGACCGCGGGCGTAGGTCGAGTACGTGTGGAACACCCGGTCCCCGTCGCGCAGGAACGTGCTGGCGCCGGGCAGGTCACCGGCCCAGTCCCGCCACGCCTCGCCCTCGGTCTCCAGGAGCTGCTGCTCGTCGCGGAAGTTGTACTCGACCGGTGCGACGGATGGGTCCACGGTGACGTGGAAGTCGTAGTTGAACGACGTCCCTGCCGACGAGTACCACGGCACCGTCCAGCCCATCCGCGCGCGGTAGGCGGCGAGCTGGGCGTAGGGCGCCCGGGAGACGAGCGCGAGCGTGGTGTCGCGGGCGTGCAGGTGCGCCAGGTGCCCCGTGCTGTCGACGACGAAGGAGCACGAGGGACAGCCGGCCTCCCACTCCGGCTGGAACATGAAGTGGTAGACGACGAGCTGCCGGCGGCCCTCGAAGACGTCGATCAGCGAGACCTCGCCGTCCGGGCCGGTGAACCGGTAGTCCGCCGTCACCTCTCGCATCGGCAGCTGTCGCCGGGCGGCGCTCACCGCATCCCGCTGGCGGGTGAACTCCTTCTCACGGGCCAGGAGTTCGACGCGGGCGGCGCGCCACTCCTCGTCGGACACCACGGGCGGTAGGGACGTCGAGCGAGACACGGTCTTCTCCTCTCGCTGTGCACAGCTCCTGGGAGTGGTGACGCCTCGGCTGCACCGAAGTCATCGGCCGACGCGTACTCCTGCGGGTCCACCGGCTGTGCGGATGGGTGCTCGGCGGCGAGACGGACCTGGAGGAACGCGACACTGGCAGGGTGACGGGATGACCGTCACGCCGCCGCCGCTGGACCACGTGCTGCACCTCGAGGTCACCGTCGGCCCGCCGACCGAGATCGGGCCGACCCCGGCCGGGCAGCGGCGGGTCATCCCGATCACCGGCGGGACGGTGTCCGGCCCGCTGTGCACCGGGCGGGTGCTGCCGGGCGGCGCGGACTTCCAGCTGATCCGCACCGAGACCCAGACGGTCGCCGAGGCCCGCTACGTCATCGAGACCGACGAGGGCGAGCGGGTCTACGTCGAGAACATCGGCCTGCGCACCGGCTCGGCCGAGGACATCGCCCGCCTCCGTCAGGACCTGCCCGTCGACCCGTCCCGGATCTACTTCCGCTCCACCCCGCGGTTCGAGACGACGGCGCCGCGGCTGGCGACGCTCACCTCGCACGTCTTCGTCGGCTCCGGCGTGCGGCGTCCGGCAGCGGTGGTGTTCGACTTCTTCCGCGTCGGTTGAGGCCGCACCGCGGCTGCCGGGGCCGGGCAGCTGCGGTGGCCGCGGCGGCGGGGGCGGGGAACTCAGCGCGGCAGCGACGTGGGGGCGTAGGCCAGCAGCTGCCACCGGCCCCCGGCCCGGGTCCACACGGCCAGCGCGAGGTTGTCGATGGTCTTCGGCACGCCGTCGACGTCGACGTCGGCGGTCATCCGCCCCACGACGATCGCGGCGTCGCCGGTGACCTCCACCCGCTCGACCGGGTGCTCGGCGCGCCGGTAGACGTAGTAGCGGGACCGCAGCTTGGCGAGGTACTCGTCCTTGGTGTCCCGGACCCCGCTGGAGTGCGCGTAGCTGGCCCCGGGTGCGAGCAGCTCGTCCAGCGCGGCGAGGTCGCCGTCCAGCATCGCCCGGTAGCGGCGGTCCTCCGCCGCGAGCACCGCCTGCACGTCGTCGTCCCGGCTCGTCATGGTCCCCATCCTGGCCGGAGGGCGCTAGCTTGCGCCGCGTGGACGGCGACCCGCGCGCGCGACCCCGGCGGGTCGACGGCGGGCGGGAGCCGGCGTGGCTGCGCCGCGGCGTGCTCGTCGTCCTGGTCGCGGTGGCCGGCTACCAGGTCGTGTCGTGGGCGTTCAGCAACCTCCGCGGCTTCCTGGGGCTGGTCTTCCTCGCCTGGCTGTTCTCGGTCAGCGTCGAACCGCTGGTGGAGCGGCTCGAGCGCCTCGGCCTCCGGCGCGGCGCGGCCACCGGCCTGGTGCTGTCCGCCCTCGTCGCCGCGCTGGCCGGCTTCGTCGCCGCCTTCGGGAGCCTGCTGGTCGAGCAGCTCACCTCGTTGTTCACCGCGCTCCCCGACGTCGCCCGGGAGGTCGTCACCTGGGTCAACCGGACGTTCGACACCACCCTCGACCCCACCGACGTCGTCTCGTCGCTGCAGCTGTCGTCGGCCCGGATCCAGCAGATCGTCGCCGACCTCACCCCGGGCGTCGTCGGCCTCGTCACCACCCTGGTCGGGCTGCTCTTCCAGTTGCTGACGTTCCTGTTGTTCGCCTTCTACATGTCCGCGGAGGGCCCGTCGCTGCGCGCCTCCGTCGCCCGGCGCTTCCCGCCCCGGCAGCAGCGCGTCGTCGCCACCGTCTGGGCCATCGCCGTGGAGAAGACCGGCGGCTTCGTCGTCTCGCGCCTGGTGCTGGCGGCGGTCAGCGCCGTCGTCACCGGCCTGTTCCTCCTGCTGCTGGGCGTCCCGTACTGGCTGCCCCTGGCGCTGTGGACCGGTGTCATCTCGCAGTTCATCCCGACCATCGGCACGTACCTGGCGATCGGGGTCCCGGCGCTCATCGCGCTGTCCGGGCAACCGGTGGACGCCCTCTGGGTGGTGCTCTTCGGCGTGGTCTACCAGCAGGTGGAGAACTACCTGCTCGCCCCGCGGATCACCGCCCGCACGGTGGCGATCCACCCCGCGGTCGCCTTCGGCTCGGTGGTCGTCGGCGCCGCCCTGTTCGGCCCGATGGGCGCCCTGGTCTCCATCCCGGTCGTGGCGGCGGTCCAGGCCGTCGTGGAGACCTACGGGCACCGCTACGAGCTCGTGGCCGACGACGACGACCCCGACCCCGCGCCGGGTTGAGCCCCGTCGGCCGCCGCCCCGGGTGGACGGGGCGGCGGCCGACGGGCCGACGGTTCAGCCCCCGGCCTTCTCCTTCTCGTAGCGCTCGGTCATCGTCGCGACCGCCTGCATCTGCTGGGCCGCGTAGTCCTCGCGCTTGCCGCTGGCGAACGCCTTCCAGTCCAGCGTCTGCTGGGCGTGGCTGATCTCCCCGCCCTGGAAGTGCGGCATGACGTGCTGGGCGATCAGCTCCCACGAGCGCTTCGTCGCCTGCGGGTTGGCCCACTCGTGGCCGAGCAGCAGCATGCAGCCGAAGCCACCGGACTGGTCCCACAGCCGCTGCACCTGGGCGCGGGCGTCCTCGACGGTGCCGATCGCCCCGATGCCCGCCTCGTTGATGAAGTCGATCATCTCCTTGGCGTCGCCGCCCGAGACGGCCATCTGCGGGAACGCGGCGGTCTTCTGGAAGTAGCGGAACCACGTCTCGATGCCGTACTGGACCTCGGCGTAGGCCTGCTCGCGGGTCTCGGCGATGTGCATGAGCCCGACCAGTCGCCAGTCCCGGCGGGACACCGTCTGGCCGAAGTGCGCCGCCCGTTCCTGGACGACGTTCCAGTGGTGGGCCAGCGCGTCGAAGCCCTCCTGGGTGAGGGTGGCGCCGATGGACAGCAGACCGACCCCGTGCCGGCCGGCCAGCCGCGGCCCGGTCGGGGAGGCCACCGCGGCGACGGCGATGTCGAAGCACGGCTGGGTGTAGGGCCGCAGGTGCAGCCGCGCGTTCACCAGCTCGTGGGTGCGGGTCTTCTCCGTGACCGTCTCGCCGCGGAGCAGCCGCATGATGATGTCGAGGTCGACCTCCATCAGCTCGCGGGTGTCGGTGGGGTTGAGGCCCAGCATCATCGAGTCCGTCGGCAGCGAGCCGGGGCCGCAGCCGAGCATCGCCCGGCCGCGGGTGAGGTGGTCCAACAGCACCATGCGCTCGGCCACCCACAGCGGGTTGTGGTAGGCGATCGAGGTGACGCCGGTGCCGAGCTTGATGTGGCGGGTCCGCTCGGCGGCCGCGGCGATGAAGATCTCCGGGGAGGCGATGATCTCGGTGCCGGCCGAGTGGTGCTCACCGATCCACGCCTCGTCGTAGCCCAGCCGGTCCAGGTGCTCGACCAGCTCCAGGTCCCGCTGCAGGGCCAGGGTGGGGTTCTCGCCGGCGGGGTGGAACGGGGCGAGGAACGTGCCGAAACGCAACCTGTCCATGGGTCCTCCTGGGTCTCCGGGTCTGACCAGAACGTAACGTGGGTCACACGTCCCGCGGCACCCTCGCGAACGGGCCGATCCGGTTCCGCGGGCGTACCGTTCCGGGACCACCGTTCGAGGGATGCCGATGGCGCTGCTCCGCCGGATCCGGGCACTACGTGGCGCGGCGGACACGGCCGCCCGTCTCGCCGCTGCTGGCGCGGTGCTGGCCGCCGTCCCGGCGGTGGCCACTGCCGGCCTGCTGACCGAGCCGGCGCGCGCGACCGCCCGGGTCGCCCGGGCCGCCGCGGGCGCCGGGGCGGCGGTCGCCGACGGGTCGCTGCACCTGGCCCGGGCCGCGGCGGTCACCGGCACCCGGGCGGTCGGAACGCTGCTGACCGGCGCCGACCCGATCCCCGACGGGCACCTGCACTCCCTGGTCGACGTCGCGAGGGGCATGGTCGAGCCGCCGGCCAAGCGGCACACCCGCCGCGTGTGGGCCGATCACGGCCACGTCCAGGTCGAGGTCGCCGCCCCCGCGGCCGAGGACCGGCCGGAGGTCCGGCGGGCCCTGCGCCGCCAGCTGGAACGGCTGGAGGGCGTCCAGTGGGCCACGGTCAACGACGTCGTCGGCCGGGTGCTGGTGGCCGTCGACGACCGGCGGGTGCGGGTGGAGGACGTCGTCGGGGCCGTCACCGCCATCGAGCAGGCCCGCGGCGGCCGGCAGGTCTTCCCGCAGTCGGTCGAGCACCCCGCCGACCTCGAGCCGCTGCTGGCCGCCGTGGTCGCCGCCGCGGTCGACACCGCGGCGGTCGGTGTCGCCTACCTCGGCAAGGCCCTGCCCGTGCCGGCGCTGTCCCGGCACGCCACGCTGGCCATCGGACTGCTCGACAGCCAGCGGTGGATCCGCTCCGGGCTCGAGGCCCGCATCGGCGTCATCGGCACCGACCTGCTCTTCAACGGCACCAGCGCTCTCCTGCACGCGCTGACGCAGAGTCCCACGATCCCCGCGCTCAACGCGGCCGCCGCGGTGCAGCAGGCCGTGGAGATGCGGGCCCGGCGGCAGGTCTGGCGGCGCCGCGAGCCGGAGCTGTGCGGCCCCGAGCCGGAGGACGACGACGAGTCGCTGACGCCCCCCGGACCGCGCCCGACCCCGTTGCCGGCCGGTCCGGTGGAGACCTACCGCGCCCGCGTGGAGCAGGTCGCGCTCGCCGCCACCCTGTCGGTGCTCCCGCTCACCGGCCGGCCCGGCCGCGCGGCGGACATGCTCAAGTCGCAGAACCCGAAGGCCGCCGGGCTGGGCCGGGAGTCCTTCGCCGCCACCCTCGACCTGCTGATGTGCCGGCGCGGGGTGCTCCCCATGAACGGCGGCGCCTACCGCCGACTGGACCGGGTCGACACCGTCGTCGTCGACGGCGCGACGCTGTGCACCGGCCCGCCGGTCGTCATCGAGGCGAGGGCGACCGCGGACGGGTGGGACGACGCCGCCGTGTGGACCGCCGCGGTCCGGCTCCTGGCCGCCCGCGGGAACGGGGACGGCGGGCTGCGGCTCGGACCGCCGCGCCGCGCTCCCGGCGCCGAGGGCGGGGAGGTGCGCAGCCTGGTCCGGGGTCGCCGCCGGGTGGGCGTCGTGACCCTGGCGCCGGAGCCCGACCCGCACGCGGAGGCGCTGCTGTCGGCCGCCGCCGGGGCCGGCCACCGGCTGGTCCTCCCCACCCACGTCGGCACCCGCGACCTGGCCGGCGCGGCCGACGAGGTCGCCCCCGCCGACGAACCGCTGGTGGAGACGGTGCGCCGGCTGCAGTCCGACGGGCGCGCGGTGCTGCTCGTGTCGGCCACCGACGGTCCCGCGCTCATGGCCGCCGACGTCGCCGTCGCCCCCGTCCTCCCCGGCCGTGCCCCCGCGTGGGGCGCTGACCTCGTCACCCGGCCCGGCCTGGTCGACGCCTGTGCGCTCGTGGACGCGACCGTCCCGGCCCGCGCGCTGAGCCGCCGGGCGGTGACCACCGCGGTCACCGGCAACGTGCTCGGCGGCCTGCTCGCCGCCGTCGGCAGCGCGCGGTACGGGCAGGCCAAGGCCACCACCCCTGGCAAGTCGGCCAGCACCGCCGCCCTGGTCGACGGCGCGTGGAGCGCCGTCCGGGTCGCGCGCCGTCCCGAGCCGCCGCCGACGGTGCACACCCCCTGGCACGCCCTCGACCCCGACGACGTGCTGGCCCGCGTGGCCGAGCTGCCCCGGCCGGACGACGCACCACCGGGCCGCCTCGCGGTCGCCGCCCGCGTCGTGGGGGAGCTGCCCGTCGTCCGGCTGCCCGCCCGCTTCGTGCGCACCGTCGCCGCGGAGCTGGCCGACCCGCTCACCCCGGTCCTCGCCACCGGGGCGGCCGCGACCGCCGTGCTCGGGGAGAACACCGACGCGCTGCTGGTCGGCGGCGTCACCGTGATGAACGCCCTGGTGAGCGGGTTGCAGCGGCTGCGTGCGGAGTCCGCGCTGGAGTCGCTGCTGCTCGAGCAGGACGTCACCGTGCACCGGGAGACCGACGACGGCAGCGAGGACGTTCCCGGCGGGGCGCTGCGGGTCGGCGACGTCGTCCGCGTCGGCGCCGGGGACGTCGTGGCCGCCGACGCCCGACTGCTGGAGGCCGCCGACCTCGAGGTGGACGAGTCCAACCTGACCGGGGAGTCGGTGCCCGTGGCCAAGTCGGTGCCGGCCACGCCCGGCGCGGAGGTGACCGACCGCACCTGCATGCTCTTCGACGGCACCACGGTGGTGGCCGGCAGCGGCCGCGCGGTCGTCGTCGCCGTCGGGTCGGCCACGCAGGCCGGGCGCGCCGCCCGCGCCGCCGGAGGCGCGGCACCCCCGGCCGGCGTGCAGGCCCGGCTCGCCGAGCTCACCGGCGCGGTGCTGCCGCTGACCCTCGCCGGCGGTGCCGCGGTCACCGCGCTCGGGGTGCTGTGGCGGCGCCCGCTGCGGGAGGCCGTCGCCGCGGGCGTCGCCATCGCGGTCGCCGCCGTCCCCGAGGGCCTGCCGCTGGTCGCCACGGTGGCGCAGCAGGCCGCCGCCCGCCGGCTGTCCCGCCGGGGTGCCGTCGTCCGCAGCGCCCGGGTGCTGGAGGCCCTCGGCCGGGTCGACACCGTCTGCTTCGACAAGACCGGCACGCTCACGGAGAACCGGCTGCGGGTCGCCCGGCTGCTGTCGCTGGACGACGGCGCCGGTGAGGACGACGTGCTGCGGCTGGCCGCGGCGGGCGTGGCCAACGGCGACGCACGGGCGCACGAGACCGATCGCGCGGTGGTCGACGCGGCGGCCGAGCGTGGGCTGGACACCGAGGGGGAGTGCGAGGCGTGCCTGCCGTTCGCCGCCGAGCGCGGGTTGTCGGTGGGGGTGCGCGACGGGCGGCTGGTGGTCAAGGGCGCGCCCGAGGTGGTCGCCGCCCGCTGCGCTGGGACGCCGGACCTCCGGCAGGCGGTGCAGGAGCTCGCCGCCGACGGCCTGCGGGTGCTCGCCGTCGCCGACCGGGCGGTCGACGGCGCGCCCGAGGACCTCGAGGCGGCCGCGCGGGACCTGCGGCTGCGCGGGCTGGTCGGCCTGGCCGACACCCTGCGCGCGTCGTCGGTGGCCGCGATCGAGCAGTTGTGGGCCGCGGGGGTCCGCGTGGTGCTCGCGACCGGTGACCACCCGGAGACCGCGGGGGCGATCGCGGCGCAGGCCGGTGTCCCCGATGCGGACCGCGTCGTCACCGGCGCCCAGCTGGCCCGTGCCTCGGACGCCGAGCGGGCCCGCATGGTGCGCGAGGGCACCGTCTTCGCCCGGCTGTCCCCGGAGCAGAAGGTGTCGCTGGTCGGCGCGCTCCGCCGGGCAGGGGCCACGCTCGCCATGACCGGCGACGGCGTGAACGACGCCGCCGCGATCCGGCTGGCCGACGTCGGGGTCGGCGTCTCGGGCGCGGAGTCCCCGGCCGCCCGCGCCGCCGCGGACCTCGTCCTCACCGACCTGGACCTGACCCGGCTCGTCGACGCCATCGGCGAGGGGCGGGCCATGTGGCTGCGGGTGCGCGACGCCGTGTCGATCCTCGTGGGCGGGAACGCCGGCGAGGTCGCCTTCACCGTGCTGGGCACCGCGTTCGGCGGCCGGGCACCGCTGCGCACCCGCCAGCTGCTGCTGGTCAACCTGCTCACCGACATGTTCCCGGCGCTGGCGGTCGCCGTCGCCGCCCCGCGGGCGGCCGTCCTCGAGCAGTCCGACGGGCCGCTGGCCGGGCACCCGCTGGAGGCGGTGCTGCGCGCGGGGCCGCAGCGCGGCTTCTCGACCGGCGTGCGGCGGATGGTGTTGGTGCGGGGCGCGGCAACCGCCGCCGGGGCCACCGGCGCGTGGGCCGCGGGGCGGCTGACCGGTCCTCGCGGCCGTGCCGGGACCATGGGGCTGGCCGCGCTGATCACCACGCAGCTCGGTCAGACCGCCTGGGCCGGACGGCGCAGCCCGCTGGTGCTGGCCACCGCCGCGGGCTCGCTGGCGGTGCTGGTCGGACTGGTCTCCACCCCCGGCGTCAGCCGGTTCTTCGGCTGCACCCCGCTGGACCCGGTGTCGTGGCTGGTCGTGCTGGGCTGGGCCGCCGCGGGCACCGCCGGTGCGGAGGTCGTCCCGGTGCTGGTCAAGCGCTACCGGGGCTGACGCCGGGTCACCAGGACAGCGGCGGAGTGGGGGGCCCTCCGGCGATGACCTCCTCGGCGCGGCCGCGGATGGCGCCGTCCCGTGCTGCGTTGGTGAGCACGTAGAAGCGGCCGGTGCGGACCGCGTCCACCACCAGTTCGGCCACCTCGTCCGGTTCGCGGGGCGGGGCGGACCGCGCGTGCAGCTCGGCGCGGGCCGCGCGGGTGACCGCGCCGGTGTCCGCCGCCGGGCCCGCCGACGCCGGCCGGTTGCGCGAGGAGGTGTCGAAGTTGGTGCGCACGGCGCTCGGGCACAGCAGCGTGACGCCGACGTGCGACCCGGCCTCGCGCAGCTGGAAGTGCAGCGACTCGGTGAGCGCCACAGCCGCGTGCTTGGAGGCCCCGTACGCGCCGAGGGAGCCGGCGAACAGGCCGAAGACCGAGCTGGTGGTGACGATGTGTGCGGCGTCCTGCTCCTGCAGCACCGGCAGGAACGCGCGGACCCCGTGCACGACGCCCCACAGGTTGACGCCGAACACCCACTCGAGGTCGCCGAGGGGCACCTCCCACAGCGGGTCCTGCGACCCGCCGACACCGGCGTTGTTGCAGAGCAGGTGCACGGCACCGAACTCGGCGAGTGCGGCGTCCCGCAGGGCCGCCACCGAGGCGGCGTCGGCGACGTCGGTGCGCACCGGCAGTACCTGCGCGCCGGTGCGAGCCAGGTCCGCGGCGGCGGCCTCGAGTACCGGCGCCTCGACGTCGGCCATGACCACGCGCATGCCCTCGGCGGCGAACCGCCGGGTCAGGCCGAGCCCGATGCCGCTGGCCGCGCCGGTCACGACCGCGACCCGCCCGGGAGCGATCACCCCTGTCGCGCCGGCTCCCGTTGCGTCCATCCCCGCACCCGCCTCCCCTCGTCGCCGGGCCGATGGCCGGCGTTGCGAGCGCAACCCTGCTGGGCCCCGTCGCGACCGTCAAGGGGGCAATACGCCCGGAAATATGAGCCCGGGGCGCCCGTCGGACTGTTGCACTTGCAACTCGGGTCTTGACAGCGACGGTGACGCAGGCCACCGTGGGCCGCACCCGCGGACCCCACACCCCTCCCGAGAGCAGGCCCGATGCGCGAGCCCGGAGACGACCGACGGGTGCGCCTGCGTCGCCGGCCGATCCCACAGCGCATCGACCGCGAGCAGTACGCCCCGTACCACCTCGCGGTCATCGCCAACGTGGTCTCCTCGTCCACCTCCCAGGTCTACCTGCGCGAGTTCGGCATCGGAGTCAACGACTGGCGGGTCCTCTCGCACCTGGCGCTGGAGCCCGGCTGCACCGCGCAGACGGTCAGCAACGAGCTGGGGGTGGACAAGTCCGTGGTCAGCCGCAGCGTGCGGACGCTGGTCGACCGCGGCCTGGTCGGCGTCGAGACCACCCCCGGCTTCCGGCGGCTCTACCTGACCGACGCCGGCGTCGACCTGCACAAGCGGGTGGTCCCGGTCGCCCTGCAGCGCGAGCGCCTGCTGCTCGCCGGCCTGGACGACGCCGAGGTCGCGCAGCTGCTGGAGCTGCTGCGCCGGGTGCACGCCAACCTGCCCGCCCTCGCCGCCGGCGACCGCACGCCGAGGACCCACCGCGACAGCACCCACGACCACAGCACCCACGACCACAGCACCCACGACCACAGCACCCACGACCAC
>NZ_OBDO01000024.1 GCF_900215145.1 Geodermatophilus sabuli
ACGCCGGGGGCGGTCTCGCGCAGGGTGAAGCCGTCGGCGGTGACGTCGATGACGGCGAGGTCGGTGATGACCCGGTTCACACACGCCCGCCCGGTCAGCGGCAGGGTGCACTCCTGCACGAGTTTGGGGGAGCCGTCGCGGGCGGTGTGGTCCATCATGATGATCACCGTGCGGGCGCCGTGGACGAGGTCCATCGCGCCGCCCATGCCGTTGACCATCTTGCCGGGGATGAGCCAGTTGGCCAGGTCGCCGCGGGGGTTGACCTGCATGGCGCCGAGCACGGCGACGTCGAGGTGGGCGCCGCGGATCATGCCGAAGGACAGCGCGGAGTCGAAGAAGGACGCGCCGGGCAGGATGGTGACGGTCTCCTTGCCGGCGTTGATCAGGTCCGGGTCCTCCTCGCCCTCGACCGGATAGGGGCCCACGCCCAGGATGCCGTTCTCCGAGTGCAGCACCACGTGCACGCCGTCGGGGATGAAGTTGGGCACCAGGGTGGGCATGCCGATGCCGAGGTTGACGTAGGAGCCGTCCTCCAGTTCGCGGGCGACGCGGGCGGCGAGCTGGTCGCGGGTCAGGGCCATGGTCAGTTGCCTTCCTCGGCGGCCTCGTCACCGGCCGCGGCCGGCGCCGGGGCCGGGGCCGGGCGGGGGCGGGTGGTGAGCTTCTCGATCTTCTTGTCGTCGGGGGCGGCGAGCACCACCCGGTCGACGAACACCCCGGGCAGGTGCACCTGCTCGGGGGTGATCTGTCCCGGCTCCACGATCCGCTCCACCTCGGCGATGGTGATCCCGGCGGCCATGCCGACCAGCGGATTGAAGTTGGCCGCGGACTCGTGGAACACCAGGTTGCCGTGCCGGTCCCCGACCGCGGCCCGGACCAGCCCGAAGTCGGCGCGCAGCGCGGTCTCCAGCACGTACTGCTGGCCGCCGAACTCGCGGATCTCCTTGGGCGGAGAGGTCTGCGCCACGGTGCCGTCGGCGTGGTAGCGGACCGGGATGCCGCCGTCGGCGACCATGGTGCCCACCCCGGTGGGGGTGTAGAACGCCGGAATGCCCACGCCGCCGGCGCGCAGCCGCTCGGCCAGCGAGCCCTGCGGGGTCAGCTCCACCTCCAGCCGCCCGGACAGGTAGCGGCGGGCGACCTCCTGGGAGCCGCCCACGAACGAGGAGATCGTCTTGGTGATCCGCCCGGCGTACAGCAGGATGCCCAGCGCCTCGTCGTCGACGCCGCAGTTGTTGCTGATCGTGGTCAGCTCCGTGGTGCCCCGGGCCAGCAGGGCCTCCAGCAGCCCGTAGGGCACGCCACACAACCCGAACCCGCCCACCCCCAGCACCGCGCCATCGGGCACGTCGGCCACCGCCGCGGCAGCACTGTCCACCACCTTGTCCATGC
>NZ_OBDO01000018.1 GCF_900215145.1 Geodermatophilus sabuli
CACGCCACACAACCCGAACCCGCCCACCCCCAGCACCGCGCCATCGGGCACGTCGGCCACCGCCGCGGCAGCACTGTCCACCACCTTGTCCATGCGTGCTCTCCTCGTCCGTCCTCGGGTCAGGGGCGTGCGGTGGAGGGCTGCTCGCTCTCCACCCGGGTTCTCTCGGTGACCAGGCGCGGCCGGCCGGCGTAGACGCCGGCGGCGATCTGGACGCCAAGCAGGACGAGCAGCAGGGTCAGGCCGGGGCGCCACCCGCCGGTCGCGTCGTGCAGCAGCCCGACGGCCAGCGGGCCGGTCGCGGCCAGCAGGTACCCGGCGCTCTGCGCGGCCGCCGACAGTCGCCCGGTCTGGGCGACGTCGCGGGTGCGCACCAGGATCAGCGTCATCGCCAGCGGGAAGCACAGCCCCGTGCCGAGGCCGTAGAGCACCGTCCAGACCACGGGTGCCGCGCCGGGCGCGAGCAGCAGGCCGGCGATCCCGATCGCGGTCGGGATGCTGCTGCCGACGACCCACGGGACCTGGCTGGCCCGCCGGGCCGCCAGCGGGGGGACGACGAGCGCGCAGGGGGCCCCGAGCACCGCGGCTGCGGCGACCAGCGCCCCGGCACCCACGGGCGAGACGCCGGCGTCGTCCTCGAGGACGTCGGCCAGCCAGGTGAGCATCGCGTAGAAGGCCAGTGACTGGAGGCCGAAGAACACCGTCACGGCGATCGCCACCCGGTCGCGCAGGACGGCGACGACGGAGAGCCGGGCGCCCGGTGGATCGGCCGGCTGCCGCCGGCGGGCGGCGAGCACGGCCATGCCGGCAGTGGCGGCGAGCACGAGGACGAGCCACAGCGCCAGGCCCGTGACGGCGCCGCCGCTGAGGGTCGCCAGCGGCTGGGCGAGGCCCGCGCCGAGGCTGGCCGACAGGGCCATCGAGGCCGTCGTCGCCCCCAGGACCGGTGCGCTGCGCGGCCCGTACTCCGCGCGGACGGCGGCGGGCAGCAGCACGTTGACCACCGCGATCCCGCCGCTGAGCAGGACCGTGCCGGCGAACAGGCCCCAGGTGCCGGCCAGGCGCAGCACGACTCCGACGGCGAGCGCGACGGACCCGGCGAGGACGGCGCGGTGGACGCCGAGCCGTGCGGCGATGGCCGGGACCGCGGGGGAGAGCAGGCCGAAGCAGACGAGGGGCAGTGAGGTGAGGACCGCCAGCGCGGAGGTGGAGACGGTCAGCTCGTCGCTGAGCTCGCCGAGCAGTGGGCCCACGGCGGCGAACGGCGCCCGCAGGCACAGCGCGACGAGGACGAGGACGGCGGCGGGGGCGAGCCGTGCCCCCCGGCGGCGGGGGCGGTCGGGTGCGCGCGGGGTCACGACCCCGGACGCCGGGTGCGCTTGAGGTCCAGCTCGATGTTCCCCGCGGTCTCCAGCAGCTCCGGGACCAGCTCGTGCTCCAGCTGTGCCAGCGACGTCCGGCTGGCGTGGACGGAGACGTTCAGGGCGGCCACGACCTCGCCGTCGGCATCGTGGATCGGCGCCGCGGCCGACCGCAGCCCGTGCTCCAGTTCCTGGTCGACCAGGGCGTAGCCCTGCCGCCGGGCGCGCTCGACCGCGGCGCGCAGCTCGACCGGGTCGGTGACGGTGTGCTCGGTGAAGGGGGTGAACACCGCACGCTGGAGGTAGGCGGCGAGCTCCGCATGCGGCAGCCCGGCGAGCAGCACCCGGCCCATCGAGGTGGCGTGCGCCGGGAAACGGGTGCCGACGGCGATCAGCACGGTCATGATCCGCTTGGTCGGGACCCGGGCCACGTAGACGATCTCGTCGCCGTCCAGCACCGACACCGACGACGACTCGTGCACCCGGGACACCAGGGTCTCCAGGTGCGGCTCGGCCACCTCCGGCAGCGTCAGGCCCGACAGGTAGGAGTAGCCGAGCTCCAGGACGCGGGGGCGGAGGGAGAACTCCCGGCCGTCCACGCGCACGTAGCCAAGCTGTACCAGCGTGAGCAGGAAGCGGCGGGCCGCGGCGCGCGTGAGGCCGGTCGCCCGGGCGACGTCGGACAGGTTCAGGCGCGGGTGCTCGGCGTCGAAGGCCCGGATGACGGCCAGTCCCCGGTCGAGCGACTGCACGAAGGTACTGTCGCGCGCCGGCAGGGTGGCCTGCTCATCAGCGATCTCCAACGCAGTTCCTCCCGATGCTGTGACGCGGGTCGCGACTGTGACATTGTGCGCAGAGTGAACAGCCGTTCGGCAAGCGGTGGGTTACCGGCGATCACGGCGTGGTCACGGCCACAGTGTGCCGCTTGACGGTGAGTGGGGTCACCTGTTTCCGTTCACGAGAAGAACATCGGTTCGCGCTGCGAACACCAGCCACCGCCCGACTCATCGTGGAGCCCCCATGCGCCAACCGGTCACCGCCCTCGCGGCGGGCCCCCCGTTGCTCCTCGCCGCGTGCGGCGGGCTCGACCGCCACGGCGGTGCCGCCGGAGGCCGCGGAGCCCGCGAGGGCGCACACTGCGATCACACCCCGGACCTGGAGGGCCTCCTGCCGTGACCGAGTCCCCCGTCACCGTCTACGAGCCGGCCGCCGCCAACCCGGACGCCGGCGTCGCGCCCAAGACCCCGCCGCGCCGCGCCCTCGGCAGCTCGCCGTTGGTGCTGGGCACGATCGGCCTGCTGGCCCTCGTGCTGCTGTTCGAGATCCTGCCGCGGCTGGAGATCCTGCCGAGCCAGTTCTTCCCGACGTCGTCGGAGATCGGGGCGGCGCTGATCGACCAGCTGGGTCAGCCGGACTTCTGGGCAGCGCTGCTCGACACCATCTACGGCTGGGCGCTGGGCCTGCTGATCGCCGCGGTCGCCGGTGTGGTGCTGGGCATCGTCATCGGCAGCTCGCACTTCCTGCGCGAGCTGACCGCCTCGACCATCGAGTTCCTCCGGCCGATCCCGTCGGTGGCGCTGATCCCGCTGGCGGTGCTGCTGTTCGGCACCGCGATCGAGAGCAAGCTCCTGCTGGTCATCTACGCCTCGTTCTGGCCGGTGCTCATCCAGGTGCTCTACGGCGTCCAGGACGTCGACCCGGTCGCGCAGGACACCGCCCGCGCCTACCGCTTCGACTTCTGGGCCCGCATCCGGTACGTCACCTGGCCGACCGCGCTGCCCTACATCATGACCGGCCTGCGGCTGTCGGCTGCGGTCGCGCTCATCCTGGCGGTCACCTCGGAGCTGGTCATCGGCAACCCCGGCCTGGGCAACCGGCTGGCCGTCGCGCAGAGCAGCGGCGCGATCGAGGCGACCTACGCCCTCGTGGTCGTCTCCGGCATCCTCGGCGTGATCGTGAACCTCGTCTTCCGGTACATCGAACGACGGACCCTCAGCTGGCACCCGTCCCAGCGAGCAGAGGTGGCCCTCTGATGGCATTCCTACGGCGCTTCGGCTTCGCCCTCGGCCTGCCCCTCGTGCTGTTCGCCCTGTGGTGGGTGACGTCGGCGAACAGCACCAACTTCTACTTCCCGCCGCTGTCGCTGATCCTCGACAGCCTGGTGGCGGAGTGGTTCGGCCCGCGACTGGCCGACGACGTCCTGCCCAGCCTGATGCGGCTGGCCGCCGGCTATGCCATTGCTGCCGTCGTGGGCATCACCCTCGGCGTCCTGATCGGGACCTACAAGCGGCTTCGCGACCTGCTCGAGCCGGTCCTCGAGTTCTTCCGCGCCATCCCGCCGCCGGTCATCGTGCCGATCCTCATGCTGATCTTCGGCATCGAGAACACCATGAAGATCGTGGTGATCGCCTTCGGTTGCATGTGGCCGATCCTGCTCAACACCGCCGAGGGCGTCCGCGCCGTCGACAGCGTGCTGTCCGACACCGCCCGCACGTACCGGATCAGCGGCGCGGCCCGGCTGCGCTACCTGATCCTGCCCTCGGCCAGCCCGCAGATGGCCGCCGGGCTGCGGCAGGGCCTGTCGGTCGCGATCATCCTGATGGTCATCAGCGAGCTGTTCGCCGCCAGTGACGGCCTGGGCTTCGCGATCGTCCAGGCGCAGCGCAGCTTCGCCATCCCGGAGATGTGGGCGGGCATGATCATGCTCGGCCTGCTCGGCTTCCTGCTGTCCCTCCTGTTCCGCCTCGTCGAGAACCGCTGGCTGGCCTGGTACCACGGCCTGCGCCGCGCCCAGCGCGCGGGATGACGGCCGTGCAGACCCCGTCCCTGAACCCCCGATCGGAAGGCGCAACACGATGCTCGAGGTGAACGGCGTCAAGAAGGTGTACGAGGGCAAGTCGCGCACCGTCGAGGCCGTGCGCAACCTGACCTTCACGCTGCAGGAGGGCGAGTTCGCCTGCCTCGTGGGACCGTCCGGCTCCGGCAAGACGACCCTGCTCAAGATCATGTCCGGGCTGCTGGACCCGACCGAGGGCGAGGTCCTCCTCAACGGCAAGAAGGTCGACGGCCCGCCGCCGGGGATGGCGATCGTCTTCCAGGAGTACGGGCGCAGCCTGTTCCCCTGGATGAGTGTCCGGGACAACGTCGAGCTGCCGCTCAAGCAGAAGAAGGTCGCGGCCGCCCGCCGCAAGGAGCTCGTCGACGAGTCGATCGCGGCGGTCGGCCTGGCCGACGTGCACAGCGCCTACCCGTGGCAGTTGTCCGGCGGCATGCAGCAGCGCGTCGCCATCGCCCGCGCGATCGCCTACGAGCCGCAGGTGCTGCTCATGGACGAGCCGTTCGCCGCCGTCGACGCGCAGACCCGCGCGGACCTCGAGGACCTCGTCCGGGACCTGTGGCACCGCTTCCAGGTGACCACCCTCTTCGTCACGCACGACATCGACGAGTCGGTCTACCTGGGGCAGCGGGTGATCGTGCTGTCCAGCTCGCCCACGGTCATCCGCGACGACGTCGCCATCGACCTGCCCGACGAGCGCAACCAGTTGCACACCCGGTCCTCACCGCGGTTCGCCGAGCTGCGTGCCCGCGTCTTCGAGCAGATCCACCGGCCGAAGGAGGAGACCCCCGGCGCGGTCGACCCGCACGCCCCGGCGGTCATCGGCCAGAACTGACCCGGCGCGCCGAGCCACCCGGCACCCGTCCCCTCGCCACGCGAGGGGACGGGGGCCGGTCCCGTCCTGGACCCCTGCTCTCTCATTGACCGAGAGGGCGTTGCGTCCGGGCCGGTGACGACGGTCACGCTGTGCGTGGCCGCGTCCCTCGAGCTCGAACCCGGAGTGCCACCGTGACCGTCGACAGCCCGCCCACCACCGACGTCCCCGTGCTGGGCGACGACCCGTTCGGCACCGAGGTGCTGACCGACCCCTACGACTTCCACCGCAGGCTGCGCGACGCCGGCCCGGTGGTGTTCCTCGAGCGCTACGGCATCTACGCGATGGGCCGGTTCGAGCACGTGAAGGCGTCCTTGATCGACTGGGAGACGTTCGTCTCCAGCCGCGGCGCGGGCCTGGCCGACTTCGCCAAGGAGAAGCCGTGGCGGCCGCCGAGCCTGCTGTTGGAGGCCGACCCGCCGGACCACACCGTCGTCCGGACGGCGATGAACGGCGTCATCTCCCCGCGCGGCTTGCGGGCGCTGCGCGAGCGGTTCGCCGCGCCGGCCGCCGAGATCGCCGACCGCCTGGTCGCGCAGGGCACCTTCGACGCGGTCACCGACCTCGCCGAGGTGTACCCGCTGCGGGTCTTCCCCGACGCCGTCGGGCTGCGTGAGGAGGGTCGGGAGAACCTGCTGCCCTACGGCGGGCTGGCGTTCAACGCCTTCGGCCCCGACAACGAGCTGCGCCGGCAGGCGCTGGCCACCGCCGCACCCGTCCAGGCCTGGATCTGGGAGCAGTGCCAGCGGGAGAACCTCACGCCGGGCGGCTTCGGCGCCCTGATCTGGGAGGCCGCCGACCGCGGCGAGATCACCGCCGAGCAGGCGCCCATGCTCGTCCGCTCGCTGCTGACCGCCGGGGTGGACACCACCGTCTACGGCATCGCCAACACCGTCTACGGGCTGTCCCGCCACCCCGACCAGTGGGAGCTGCTGCACCGGACCCCGGCCAAGGCGAAGTTCGCCTTCGACGAGGCGCTGCGCTGGGAGTCGCCGGTGCAGACCTTCTTCCGCACCACCTCCCGCGAGGTGGAGGTCGCCGGGACGACGATCCCCGAGGGCACCAAGCTGCTGCTGTTCCTCGGCTCGGCCAACCGCGACCCGCGCCAGTGGGGCGAGGACGCCGACACCCTGGACATCGGCCGCCGCGCCGCGGGCCACGTGGCCTTCGGCATGGGGATCCACCAGTGCGTCGGGCAGCCGGTGGCCCGCCTGGAGACCGAGCTGGTGCTCTCCGCGCTCGCCGAGCGGGCCCGCGCCATCGAGCCGGCCGGTGACCCGGTACCGAAGCTGAACAACACCCTCAAGGGCTGGGCCAGCGTGCCGGTCCGCGTCGCGCCGGCTTGAGCCGCACACGACTGCGGCCCCGGAGGGACCTCCCTTCGGGGCCGCAGTCGTTCAAGGGTCCTCACCCGGCGATGAGTTCGGCAGCGAGTTGGTGAGAGCATCCCGCCCCGGGTCGGTTCGACACCCGGCTCGAGGACGGCTGCAGAGTGCGATGAGTTTCCCTCGTGTGGGCTGTCAGTAGAACGACGACTACTGATCGCTACCGAATCGACCGGGGGGCTTCTCTTGGGACGACTGATCATCAACAACGCCATCACCGTCAACGGCGCCTTCGAAGCGCCGGTACCCGAACCCGACGGGTGGCTCGTCCTGGACCCCGACAGCCAGCAGGCCTCGCTCGAGAAGTGGCAGGCAGCCGACGCGATGGTGATCGGGCGCAAGACCTATGAAGGCCTGGCCACGGTGTGGCCGCAGATGGCAGACATCCCTGGGTACGAGGCATACGCGCATCGGATGAACAGCATGACCAAGTACGTCGCGTCCCGGACACTGAGCGGGCCGCTGATCTGGAATGCCATCCTGCTCGAAGGCGACCTGGCCGACAGCGTGAACGACCTCAAGGACAAACACCCCGGCAACCTGATCGTCACCGGTGCCGGCGAACTGGCCCGCAACCTCATGGCCCAGGACCTCGTCGACGAGCTCTGGTTCACGGTGAGCCCCTACCTCTGGGCAACCGGGCCCCGGATCTTCGACGATCTCGGCGCCGTCCGGCTGGAGCTCATCGCCACTACGACATTTCCGTCGGGTGCGGTGCTCCTGCGCTACCGGCCCGCACCCGCAGACAGGACCTCCACGGGATGAGCCTCGTGAACCGCGTCCCTTCCGACATACGGCGCAGGGGCAGTCGGCGGGCATGCTGGTCCGGAGACGCCGATCTGAGAATCAACGCTGATGACCTCGGGAATGGACTTTCCCACCCAGCAGTCACCTTGCTGCCGAACTCACCCGGCGATGAGTACGGCTCATGAGGGTGATGGATCGGGCCATCTGATCTGGGTGCTCCGCGACAACGCGCGGGCGGCGCTTCGACGAGCGGGCAGGCCGGTCGCCCGACGGGGCGGAGAAGACCGATGAGGTGGCGGGCGTCTCGGCGGTCGAGGCGCACTACCGTCGCGCCCTCTGAGCCGAGGAGGGGCCCGATGGCGAGGATGCCCAACCCGAGAGTGCTGGCCGAGGTGCTGCGCAGCGGGAATCTCCACGCGCGGCTGCGCGCCGCGCGGGAGGGGCTGACCGGGGTTCGGCTGCAGTTGATCGCCGCTGCGCTCGACCTGGGCCTGCTCGACGCGCTCGACGAGGGCCCGGCCAGCACCGAGCAGCTGGCCGGGCGCCTGGGTGCGGTCGAGCAAGATCTGCTGGTCGCCTACCTCCGCGTGCTCGCTGCTGCGGGGGTGATCACCGGAGAGGGCTCGTGGCGGCTCACCCGGTTCGGCCGCGCTGTCGTCGGCGACGACGTGGTGCGCGCGTCGTACGAGGGCTTCGGCGGCTACCACACCGAGCTCTACCGGGATCTGCCGGCGCTGCTGCGAGGTGGCCCGGGGCGGCGCGACACCGCAGAGCAGGGCGAGGTGATCGCCCGGCTCTCCGCCGCGATCTACCCGCTGATCCGCGACCTGCTCGTCCGCACGGTCACCGAGCGCCGGCCGCGCCGGGTGCTCGACATCGGGTGCGGCGCCGGCCTGCACCTGGCGGCGATGCTCGAGGCCGCTCCGGACGTCACCGGCATCGGCGTGGACGTCGACCCCGACACCGCGGCACTGGCCCGGCGCACGCTGAGCGAGCGCGGCCTGGCCGACCGGGCCAGCGTCGAGGCTGTCGACATCCAGAAGGCGCTCGCCGCCGGTCGCCCGGGCGCCCTCACCGACCGCATCGACCTGGCCCTGCTCGCCAACGTCATCTACTACGTGCCGGTCGACGAGCGGGTGGAGCTGCTGCGCGCGGTCGCCCACCTGCTCGCACCCGGCGGCGCCCTCGTGGTCGTCACCACCGTGGCCGGGCCGCAGCTGTTCAGCCGGCACTTGGACCTGCTGCTGCGGGCGCAGGAGGGCCGCATGGAGCTGCCCGCCGTCGACGTGCTGCTCGGTCAGCTCCGCGAGGTGGGCCTGCAGCCGCAGCCAGTGAAGTGGATCGGTCCCCCCGGCGCTGCGCTCGGCGCGGTGACAGCGATCCGCTGAGGACGTGAGTAAGCCCGATGGCATCACCCTCATCCGCCGTACTCACCCGGCGATGACTCCGGCCGGGTTCCGCGCCCGGTCCGCTCCTCACTCGCTGGCGCTCGCTGCGATGCTCCCGGGGCCGTCACCCGGCGATGACTCCGGCCGGGTTCCGCGCCCCGGTCCGCTCCTCGCTCGCTGGCGCTCGCTGCGATGCTCCCGTGGCCGTCACCCGGCGATCATCGTCTCGACGTCGAACTCCTCGCTGATGATCCCGTACTCGAGCATCAGGTCGCTCATCTTCTGCAGCTGCTGGCGATCGACCTCGGCGTCCCACTCCGGCAGCTGGACCTGCTCGACGGTCTCCGCCGGCACCTGGCTGTAGGTCGGCACGAGCCGGACCAGCTCCTCGCGGTTGCCCTGCAGCTCCGCCATGGACGCTGCCATCGCCGCCCGGAAGGACTCGATCACCTCGGGGTTCTCCTGGGCGTACTGCTCGGTGGTCAGCCAGCCGGCGACCGGCATGTCGTCGACCGGGCCGCTGAACAGCGGGAACAGCACGCGGGCGCCGGAGGCCTTCGCGGAGGCCTGGAACGGCTCGACCTGCCAGATGGCGTCGACGTCGCCGGCGTCGAGGGCGGCGGCCATGTCGGGGTAGGGCAGCTCGAGGAACTGGATGGTGGAGACGTCCACGCCGGCGTCCTCGAGGATCGCGTTGACCGCGACCGTGCCGATGTTCTGCAGGTTGTTCACCGCGATCCGCGCGCCGGCCAGGTCGGCCGGGGCCTGGTAGGGGGAGTCGGGGGCGACCATGATCGCGTGGTCCTCGGCGCCGACGTCGTTGCCCGCGATGATCCGCACCGGCAGGCCCTGCTGGGCGGCGAGCAGCGCGGAGGTGTAGTTGCCGTAGGTGATGTCGTACTCGCCGGCGATCAGCGACGGGATCGCCTGGGCGCCGCCGGAGGTCTGCTCCAGCGTGACGTCCAGGTCCTGCTCGTCGAACAGGCCGGCCTCGTCGGCGTGGACGGCGATGGCGGTGTGCACCAGCGGGAAGTAGCCGACGGTCAGCTGCGCCGGGCCCTCCCCGCCGCCGGAGGCGGTGCCGCCGCCCGCGTCGTCGGAACCGCAGGCGGCCAGCGCCAGGGAGGCGGCACAGCCGAGCGCGAGGCCGGCGAGGCGGCGGGAGGGACGGCGTCCGGAGGATGCGGGCGCAGCGGTCAAGGAGGGGCTCCCTTCGGTGCTCCGCGGGCAACGGCTGCCCGCGGACGTGACGCGGATCCTGCGATCCCGATCACAGCCCGCCCACTGCCCTCTCGAAGAGTGAGAGGGTTCAGCGCGCCGCCTGGGCCGGCGGCCCCGCCGACAGCGACCTGGTGACCCCGCGCGCCGCGGCCAGCAGCGCCGGCACCTGCGCGGCGGCGCGGCCGTCGTTGGGCACGATGACCGACAGGGCGGCGACCACCGCCTGGAGGCCGTTGCGCACGGGCACGGCGACCCCCGCGGCGTCCGGGTGCACGTGGCCCGGGGTGATCACGAAGCCCTGCCGGCGGACGTCGGCCAGCGTCGCCCGCAGCCGTCCGGGCGTGGTGATCGTGTCGGCCGTGTGCGGCTCCAGCGGCCGGCCCAGGAACCGCTCCTGCAGCTCCGGCGGGCTGTAGGCGAGCAGGACCAGGCCGGAGGAGGAGATGTGCAGCGGCAGTCGGCCGGCGATGCGGGAGTAGTTGACGACGGCGTCGCGCGCCGACAGCCGCTCGATGAACAGGACGTCGTCGCCGTCCCGGACGCCGAGCTGCGCGTGGTGGCCGACGACGGCGTGCAGGTCCTCCAGGTAGGGCATCGCGGCGTCCCGCAGGGAGAGGGTGGGCGACGCGCGCGAGGCCAGCTCCCACATCCGCACGCCGACCCGCACCTCGCGGTCGGGGCCGCGCTCCAGCAGGCCGTGGGAGACCAGTTCGGCGATCAGCCGGGACGCGGTGGCGACGTGCAGGTCGGTGCGGCGGGCGATCTCCGACACCTGCAGCGCGGTCTCCTCGGGGGAGAAGGCGTCGAAGATGCGGACCGCCCGCGAGAGCACCGACTCCCCGGTCTTCACGCGCCCCACGGCCGCAGTGTGGCACGGGGGAGCGGTCAGCCCGCGCCGCGGAAGCGGACCGTCTGGCCGGGGCACAGCTGGCCGCAACGGTCGACGTCGGCGTCGTCGACGTAGCCGATGACCGGGTAGCCACCGGTGACCGGTGCGTCGGCGAGGAAGAGCACCGGCAGGCCGGACGGCGGCACCTGCAGCGCGCCGCGGACCATGCCCTCGCTGGCCAGCTCGCCGGTGCGCACCCGCTCCAGCGGCGGGCCGTCCAGGCGCAGGCCGATCCGGTTGCTCTCGCCGGTGACCGTCCAGCCGGTGCCGGTGAGCACCGCGGCGGCGTCCTCGGCGAACCAGTCCGCCCGCGGGCCGGGCAGCAGCCGCACGGTCACCTCGCCGCCGGCCGGGTCGGGGACGGGGGCCAGGTCGACGCCGGGCAGCGGTCCGGTCGCCTCGCCGACGGGGAGGACGTCGCCGGCCGAGAGGGCGGGCGGGCCCAGCCCGGAGAGCAGGTCGGTGGCGCGGCTGCCGAGCACCGGCTCGACGGCGATGCCGCCGCGGACGGCGAGGTAGGTGCGCAGCCCCGTCGCGGGCAGGCCGAGCCGCAGTTCCGCGCCGGCGGCGAGCCGGTGGGGCGCGTTGTGTGCGGGGGAGCCGGGGCAGCGGGCGCCGGTGGTGGCGACGAGCAGGTCGGCGCCGGCCCGCAGCGCCAGCCCGCCGAGGGTCGCCTCGAGCACCGCGGCGTCCGGGTCGTTGCCGACGAGCCGGTTGGCCAGGGCCGCCGCGGCGCGGTCGCAGGCTCCGGAGCGCCCGATGCCCAGGGCGCCCTGACCGGGACGGCCGGCGTCCTGCACCGTGGTGAGCGGCCCGGTCGACAGCACGGTGAGGCAGCGATTCATCCCGCCTCCACGAACCGCACGCGCACCCCAGGCCGCAGCAACGCCGCCGGTTCCCGCGCCAGGTCGAACACCGCGACGTCGGTGCGGCCGATCAGCTGCCAGCCGCCGGGGGACTCCCGCGGGTAGACGCCGGCGAACTCGCCGGCCAGCGCCACCGCCCCGGCCGGCACCCTGGTGCGGGGCGACTCCCGGCGCGGCACGTGCCACGGCTCGCCGTCGGGCGTGCAGTAGCCGAACCCGGGGGCGAAGCCGCAGAAGGCCACCGTCCACTCGGTCCCGGTGTGCCGGCGCACCACCTCCTCCGGCTCGACGCCGAGGTGGTCGGCGACGTCGGCGAGGTCGGCGCCGTCGTAGACCACGGGCAGCTCGACCCGGTCGCCGTGCCCGGCCCGATCCGGTCGCGGCCGGGTCTCCCGCACCGCCTGCGCGACGGCGCCGAGGGTGGTCCGCGCCCGGTCGACGACGAGCAGCACGGTGCGCGCCGCGGGGACGACGTCCACCACGCCGTCGATCGGTTCCTCGGTGAGCGCGGCGTAGAGGCCGAGGACCTCGTCCAGGTCGTCCACCTCGACCAGCAGCGCGCTGGAGCCGCTCGGCAGGACCCGCATCAGGGCGCGAACGGCGCGAGCTCGACGCCGGCCCCGGTGAGCGCGTCCCGCACCCGCCGGGCGATCGCCACCGCGCCGCGGGTGTCCCCGTGTACGCAGATCGAGTCGGGCCGCACCTCGAGCGGGTTGCCCTCGACGTCGCGGATCGGCTCCCCGCGGGCCATGGCGACGCAGCGGGCGGCGATCTCGTCCGGGTCGTGCAGCACCGCGCCGTCCAGGCGGCGGGAGACCAGCGTGCCCTCCGGGGTGTAGGCGCGGTCGGCGAACGCCTCGCGGACGACGGTCAGCCCGGCGTCCTCGGCCAGCCGCAGCCACGCCGACCCGGGCAGGCCCATGACCGGCAGCGTGCGGTCGTACTCGACGACCGCGCGCACCACCGCGGCCGCCTGCTCCTCGTGGGCGACGATCGCGTTGTAGAGCGCGCCGTGCGGCTTGACGTAGCGGACCCGGGAACCGGCCAGGCGGGCGAAGGCCTCCAGGGCGCCGATCTGGTAGACGACGTCGGCGGTGAGCTCGTCGGGATGGGCGTCGATGAAGCGGCGGCCGAAGCCGGCGAGGTCGTTGTAGGCGACCTGGGCGCCGATGGCCACCCCGGAGGCGGCGGCCTGCTCGCACACCCGGCGCATGATCGACGCGTCGCCGGCGTGGTACCCGCAGGCGACGTTCGCGCTGGTGACCACCCCCAGCAGCGCCTCGTCGTCCCCGAGTTCCCACTGGCCGAAGCCCTCGCCGAGGTCCGAGTTCAGGTCCACCGGGCCGTCCTCCTCACGCGAACAGATCGATGACCGGGCGCACCGAGTTCACCGCCAGGTAGAGGGTGAGCAGCCAGGCCAGCCAGCCGATGACCAGCAGCCACCTCGGGTAGCGGTACGCGCCCAGCAGGTCGCCGCGCCGGGTCGCCACCCACAGCACGACGGCGATGCCGATCGGCAGGAGCAGCCCGTTGAACGCCCCGGCGAAGACCAGCAGCGTCGTGGGCGCGGCCCCGATCAGGACGAAGGCCAGCGTGGTGACGGCGATGAAGGCGACCACCAGGAGCGTCCGGGTTCGGTCGCTGGTGCGGGTGCGGGACGTGACGAAGGAGACCGACGTGTAGGAGGCACCGATGATGCTGGTGATCGAGGCCGCCCACAGCACCACGCCGAAGGCCCGCAGCCCGAACTCGCCGGCGGCCTGGCCGAAGGCGTTGGCCGCCTGGTTCTCGGTGCCGAGGTCCGCGCCGCCGGCGACCACGCCGAGGATGGCCAGGAACAGGACCACCCGCATGATCCCGGTGATCACGATGCCGGTGATCGAGCCGCGGGTGATGTCGCGGACGTGAGCGGGCCCGGTCACGCCGGAGTCCAGCAGCCGGTGGGCGCCGGCGTAGACGATGTAGCCGCCGATCGTGCCGCCCACCAGCGTGGTGATGGCCAGGAAGTCGACCTCGTCGGGGAGGACGACGTTGCGCAGCGCCGTCCCCACCGGCGGGCCCGACGTGACCGCGATCCAGGTGGTCAGCACGATCATCAGCAGGCCGAGGACGACGACGATGCGGTCGACGGCCACTCCCGCCCGTTTGCTCACGAAGACGCCGATCGCCACCAGGGCCGACAGGGCGCCGCCGATCTTCGGGTCCAGCCCGAACATGGCGTCGGTGCCCAGGCCCGCGCCGCTGACGTTGCCGATGTTGAACACCAGCCCACCGACGAGCAGCAGCGCGGCCATCACCCAGCCGAGCCCCGGCAGCACCAGGTTGCCCAGCTCCTGGGCGCGCCGGCCGCTGACGCCGATCACCCGCCAGACGTTCAGCTGCAATGCGATGTCGATGACGATCGAGACGGCGATGGCGAACGCGAACGCCGCGCCCAGTTGCACGGTGAACGCCGTCGTCTGGGTGATGAAGCCCGGCCCGATGGCCGAGGTGGCCATGAGGAACATGGCCCCGAGCAGGGTGGACCGGGTGCTGGCCGTCATGCGGCCGGCGGGCGGGGCGGGACCGGTGGACGGTGGGGTCTCCGGGCTGTGCGACATGGGCGCTCCCACGGGGACGGCTGCCCGGGACGCTAGAGCCGAGCCGGGACGGCGGCAACGCGAAGCGGGTGGCCGTGGCCGCGCGCACCATGGGCGGCATGGCGCAGATGCTCACCGAAGCCGCTCCCGCCGACGTCCGGGCCGCCTGCCGGGACGGGGCCGCCGTCCCCACGTCCGGTCTGGCGCCGGGCTACACGCAGGCCAACCTGGTCGTCCTGCCGCGCGAGTGGGCCTACGACTTCCTGCTGTTCGCCCAGCGCAACCCGCAGCCGGTCCCGCTGCTCGACGTCACCGACGCCGGGTCGCCCCGCACCGTCCTCGCCCCCGACGCAGACCTGCGCACCGACCTGCCGCGCTACCGGGTCTGGCGGGACGGCGAGCTGACCGACGAGCCGACCGACGTCACCGACCTGTGGTCCGGCGACCTGGTCGCGTTCCTCATCGGCTGCAGCTTCAGCTTCGAGACCGCGCTGCTCGACGCGGGGGTGCCCGTGCGCAACATCGAGCAGGGCCGCAACGTGTCGATGTTCCGGACCGACCGCGCGTGCCGGTCCGCCGGGCGGCTGTCCGGGCCGCTGGTCGTCACGATGCGGCCGGTGCCCGGCGAGCTGGTCACCACCGCGGTCCAGGTCACCGCGCGGATGCCGCAGGTGCACGGAGCGCCGGTGCACGTCGGGCCGCCGGAGGGTCTCGGCATCGCCGACCTCGCCCGGCCCGACTTCGGCGACCCGGTCGAGGCGCACGCCGGGGACGTCCCGGTGTTCTGGGCGTGCGGTGTGACCCCGCAGGCGGCGCTCATGGCGTCCCGGCCGCCGTTCGCGATCACCCACGCGCCCGGTCACATGTTCGTCACCGACGTCCCGGACTCCGTCTACCGCCTGCCGTGATGTGACCCATCCCTCAGCAGGTAGGTGACTTGATGGCTTCGTCAAGTCGTAACGTGTTTCCATGCCGTTCACCCCGGGACGTCCGCTCGCGGAGGCCAAGGCCGACCTGTTCAAGGCGCTGGGGCACCCCGCACGGGTCCGTGTGCTGGAGCTGCTCGCCGAGCGGGAGCACACGGTCGGCGAGCTCGCCGAGGCCACCGGGCTGGAGCTGTCGCACCTGTCCCAGCAGGTGGCGGTGCTCCGCCGGGCCGGGGTGGTCGACAGCCGCCGGGTGCGCAGCAACGTCGTCTGCGCGCTCTCCGACCCGCAGACCGCCGAGCTGCTGGCCGTCGCCCGCCGGATGCTGACCACCCGGCTGCGCAGCGACCAGGCGCTGCTGGCCGAGCTGGACGGCGCCGACGACGCCGTCGCCCTCGCCGACGCCACCCGGGACCGGGCGTGACCGGCCGCGTGGCGGCCCTGCTGCCGCGCGCCGAGGACTACCGCGGGCTGCGTCGCTCCTGGCCCCGGGACCTCGCCGCCGGGGTCACCGTCGCCGTCGTGGCGCTGCCCCTGGCGCTGGGGTTCGCGGTGGCCACCGGGGTCGGTGCGCAGGTCGGCCTGGTCACCGCCGTGGTCGCCGGGGCCGGGGCCGCGCTCCTCGGTGGCTCCCGGGTGCAGGTGTCGGGGCCGACCGGCGCGATGACCGTCGTGCTCGTGCCGCTGGTCGCCGCGCACGGGCCGGACGTCGTCTACCCGGTGGCCGTCCTCGCCGGCGTCCTGGTCGTGCTCGCGGCCCTGCTACGGCTGGGCCGGCTGCTGGCCTACGTCCCGTGGCCGCTGGTGGAGGGCTTCACCCTCGGTATCGCCGTGGTCATCGCCGCCCAGCAGGTGCCCTCCGCCCTCGGCGTGGACCGGCCCGAGGTCGAGAACGCCGCCGGCGCCGCGGTGGTCGCGGCCGGGCGGTTCCTCCGGGACCCGGACTGGGCGGTGCTGGGCCTGCTCGCGCTCGCCGTCGCCGCCACCGCCCTCCTGCCGCGCCTGCACCGGGCCGTGCCGGCCGCACTGATCGCCGTCACCGTGGTCACCGTGGTCGCGGAGCTCACCGGGGCCGGGGTCGCGGTGATCGGCGCCCTGCCGGACGGGCTGCCCGCGCCCGCGCTGCCCGACCTCGGCGACCTGCCCGCGCTGCTCGGTCCGGCCGCGGCGGTCGCCTTCCTGGCCGCCCTGGAGAGCCTGCTGTCGGCCCGGGTCGCCGACGGGATGACCGACGGGCCGCGGCACGACGCCGACCGCGAGCTGTTCGGCCAGGGCGTGGCCAACGTGGCCTCGGGCCTGTTCGGCGGGATGCCGGCCACCGGGGCGATCGCGCGCACCGCGGTCAACGTCCGCGCCGGGGCGAGCACCCGGGTCGCCGCGCTCGCCCACGCGCTGGTCCTGGCCGCCGTCGTGCTCGTCGCCGCGCCGCTGGTCGAGCGCATCCCGCTGGTCGCCCTCGCCGGCGTCCTGCTGGTGACCGCCTACCGGATGGTGGAACGGCACACCGTGCGGGCGGTGCTGCGCTCGACCCGCGGCGACGCGGTGGTCTTCACCCTGACCGCGGGCGCCACCATCGCGCTCGACCTGATCGCCGCGGTCGCGCTCGGCCTCGTCGTCGCCGCCGTCTGGGCGTTGGTGCAGGTCGCCGGCACCGCCCGGGCCGTGCCGGAGCCGGTCGGCGCCGACGGGGTCGACGACGACGAGGAGCGCGCGCTGCTGGCCCGGTCCGTGCTGGTGTACCGCCTCGACGGGCCGGTCTTCTTCGCTGCGGCCGCGCACTTCCTCGCCGCGCTCACCGCCTCACCGGGGGTGGCGGTCGTCGTCCTGCGGCTGTCCGGGGTGGACCACCTCGACGCCACCGGTGCCCGCACGCTGGGGGAGGTCGTCGCCGAGCTCGAGGAGCGCGGCGTCACCGTGCTGGTCAAGGGGGCCTCGGCCGAGCACGCCCGGCTGCTCACCGCGGTCGGTGCCCTGGCCGCGGTCGCCGCCCGCGGCCACGTCTTCGCCGACCTGCCGGCCGCGCTGGCGCACGCCCGCGAGCACGTGGGGCAGTCCGGCCGCGGGTGTGCGCAGGCCGCGCCGGTCAGCCCGGCGGTGCCGCGCTGAACCGGTCGCGCAGGTCCGGCTTGCGGATCTTGCCGGTGGCGGTCTTGGGCAGCTCGTCGACGAACTCCACGTGCCGGGGGACCTTGAAGCCGGCCAGTCGTTCCCGCAGCGCGGTGCGGATGGCTTCGGGGTCCTCGGGGGCGCCGGGTGCGGGGACGACGACGGCCAGGCCGACCTCGCCCCAGCGCTGGTCGGGGACGCCGATGACGGCGGCCTCGACCACCCCGGGCAGTTCGAGCAGCGCGGACTCGATCTCGGCCGGGTAGACGTTCTCCCCGCCCGAGATGATCATGTCCTTGTAGCGGTCGTGGATGGTGAGGTACCCCTCGGCGTCCAGCGACCCGGCGTCGCCGGTGTGGTACCAGCCGTCGCGCAGCACGGCGGCGGTCTGCTCCGGGTCGTTCCAGTAGCCGGCCATGACGTTGGGGCCGGAGACGGCGACCTCGCCGACCTCGTCGGCGTCGGCGTCGGTGCCGTCGGGGCGGACCACGCGCAGGTCGGTGAAGAACAGGGGCTTGCCGGCGGAGCCGACCTTGCGCTCGGCGTCGGCCGGGTCCAGCACGGTGCAGCCGGGCGAGGCCTCGGTCATGCCGTAGCACTGCTGCATGGTCACGCCGCGGTCCAGCCAGGTGCGCAGCGTGGGGACCGGCACCGCGGCGCCCGCGGCACCGATGGTGCGCAGCGCGGACAGGTCGCGGGTGGCGAACCCCGGTTCGCGGCTCATCGCGTCGAGCATGGTGGGGACGGCGAAGAAGGAGGTGACCCGCTGCTCCTCGATCACCTGCAGCGTCCCGGCCGGGTCGAAGCGGCGCACGATGACCGCGCACCCGCCGCGCAGCAGGGTCGGGTTGACCGTGCCGTTGAGCCCGCCGATGTGGAACAGCGGCGCCAGGGCCAGCGTGCGCTCGTCGGCGGCGAGGTCCATGCCCAGCAGCTGGTTGGTCGCGTTCCACGTCATGTTGCCGTGGGTGAGCACGGCGCCCTTGGGCCGGCCGGTGGTGCCGGAGGTGTACATGACCAGGCAGGGGTCCTCGAGCGTGACCGGCTCGTCGCGGAACCGGGGTTCGGCGGCGGCCAGCAGCTGCTCGTAGGGCAGCGAGTCCGAGCCGCCGGCGGCCGGGGGCTCGGCGGCGACCCACGCCCGGACGCCGGGCAGCCGGTCGCGCAGGGCGTCGGCCAGCTCGCCGGAGTCGCGGCCGTGGACCACCGCCGACGCCCCGGAGTGCTCCAGCACGTACTGCGCCTCGGGCGCGGTGAGCCGGGCGTTGACCGGCACCCAGATCGCGCCCAGCTGCCCGCAGGCGTAGAGCGTCTCCAGTGCCGAGGGGTGGTTGCTCCCGGTCCAGGCGACGCGGTCCCCGGCGCGCACGCCGAGGCCGGCCAGGGCGGCGGCGGTGCGGCGCACGCGGTCGGCGAACCCGGCGTGGGTGGTCGTCGTCCCCTCGAACCAGATCGCGTCGCGGTCGGGGGAGATCCGCAGCCGACGCTCCGGCCAGGACCCGAGCCCGGCGTTCCTCACCGCAACCCCAGGGCGCGGATCGCGTTCTCCTTCATGACCAGCGGGCGGACCTCGTCGCGGATCTCCAGCGCCTCGAAGTCGCGGATCCAGCGCTCGGGGCTGATCAGCGGGTAGTCCGAGCCGAACAGCACCTTCCTCTTCAGCAGGGTGTTGGCCGCGCGGACCAGCTGCGGCGGGAAGTACTTGGGCGACCAGCCCGACAGGTCGATGTAGACGTTGGCCTTGTGCTGGGCGACGGAGATCGCGGCGTCCTGCCAGGGCACCGAGGGGTGGGCCATGATGATCGTGAGGCCCGGGAAGTCGGCGGCGACGTCGTCGAGCAGCATCGGGTCGGAGTAGCGCAGCTTGATCCCGCGCCCACCCGGCAGACCCGAGCCGATGCCGGTCTGGCCGGTGTGGAACAGCGCCGGCACCCCCAGTGACTGCAGCTCCTCGTAGAGCGGGTAGACGCGCCGGTCGTTGGGCTCGAAGGCCTGGATCGACGGGTGGAACTTGAACCCGCGCACCCCGTGCTCGGTCACCAGCGTGCGGGCGAGCCGGACGCCGGACCGCCCGCGGGCCGGGTTGATCGAGCCGAACGGGATGAGGACGTCGGGGTGCGCCGCCGCGGCCTCGGCGATCTCTTCGTTGGACAGCGTCGGGTGGCCGGTGGCCAGCTCGCTGTCGACGGTGAAGACCACCGCGGCCATCTGCTGGGCGCGGTAGTGCTCGGCGATCTCCGGCACGGTGGGGTGGTGCGGCTCGCCCTTGAAGTACGCGGCCGCTGCCTCGAGCAGTTCGTCGTCCATCGACAGGTGCCCGTGCAGGTCCTGCTCGACGTGCACGTGCACGTCGATGGCGACCAGGGAAGAGACGTCCACGGCTGGCTCCAGAGGCGAGAGGAGGGTGTGGCGCACGACGCTAGGCCGCTATCGTGGAGGACGTCAACGATGGAGGTCCTCATGGATGGCACCGTGCTCACCGACGACGTCGGGTACCTGCTCTCCCGCGCCAGCGGTCTGCTCGTCCGCGCCACCAACGCCGCGCTCGCCGACCACGGGCTGCGGGTGCGTTCCTACTCGGCGCTGCTG
Organism: Geodermatophilus sabuli; assembly: GCF_900215145.1. Classification (GTDB taxonomy): domain Bacteria; phylum Actinomycetota; class Actinomycetes; order Mycobacteriales; family Geodermatophilaceae; genus Geodermatophilus; species Geodermatophilus sabuli. Next base: position 19,768 of record NZ_OBDO01000018.1, read on the forward strand.
CTCGCCTGTGACTCGGGGGACGGCATGTCCCAGCGCGACCTGGCCGAGGCGCTCGGCCTGGACCCGAGCCAGGTGGTGCTCCTCGTCGATGAGCTGGCCGCTGCCGGTCTGGTCGAGCGACGCCCCTCGGTGACCGACCGGCGCACCAAGCTGGTGTGCGCCACCGAGGCCGGGCACGCGGCCCGGGCGTCGGCCCAGCGGGCTGCGGCCGCGGCGCACGCGGCACAGCTGGAGGAGCTCAGCGACGACGAGCGCGAGCAGCTGCGGGGGCTGCTCGGGCGGCTGGTGCGGGCCGGCCAGCCGGTGTTGCGCGGCTGATCGGGGTGGGGACTTGTCCCAGAGCCCTGTGACGTGCATCATCCCGAACGTCAACCGTTGAGGTTGTCACCGAAATTTCTGAGTCTGGGAGAACGCATGCTCCGCAAGTGGGTGCCCCTGCTGGCCGCGTCGACGCTGGTCCTCGCCGCGTGTGGGGGAGGCGACGACGAGGCCGCCTCCGGCGGCTCGGGTGGCGGCAGCGGTGAGCTGCGCCAGGTGACCGCGGGCCTCCTCCCGGTGGCGGTGACCGGCGCGCTGCAGGGCGGCATCGAGCAGGGCTTCTTCGAGGACCGCGGCATCGAGGTCACCATCGAGACCGGCCAGGGCGGTGCCGCGCTCCTGCCCGCGGTCGCGTCCGGGGAGATGCAGTTCGCCACCAGCAACCCGGTCTCGCTGCTGCAGGCCCGCGACCAGGGCCTCGACGTCCGGGTCGTCGGTCACTGGACCTCCACCCACGCCGAGGGCGAGGACGTCAACGGCGTCGTCGCCGACAAGGACTCCGGGATCACCTCCGCCGCCGGCCTGGCCGGCAAGCGGATCGCGGTCAACACCCTCAACGGCATGGGGCAGCTGACCATCGACGAGGCCGTGCGCCAGGACGGCGGCGACCCGTCGGGCATCCAGTACGTCGAGCTGGGCTTCCCCGACATGCCCGCGGCACTGGAGGCCGGCAACGTCGACGCCGTCTGGGTGCCCGAGCCCTTCCTGTCCCAGCTGATCGCGGCCGGCCACCCGGTGGCCAGCTACTCCAGCCAGGAGTCGGTGCCCGGCCACCCGACCCAGCTGTTCTTCACCTCCGGCCAGCTGGTCGAGTCCGACCCGCAGCTGGTCGAGGACTTCACCGCGGCCCTCGAGGAGACCCTCGAGTGGGCCGACGCGAACCCCGACGCCGTCCGCACCGAGGCCGAGGAGTTCCTGCAGACCCCGGCCGGGTCCATGGCGAACGTCCGCATCGAGGAGTTCGGCACCGACCTGCGCCGCGAGCAGATCGAGCAGATGGGCGAGCTCATGGTCGACGCCGGCCTGCTCGACAACGACCCGGACATCGACGGGCTGCTCCCGGAGGAGTGAGCACGTTCCCCGCGGACCCGGCGCAGCCGGTCGTCGCACCGTGGGGTAGGTCTCTGGGGTGACCACCCCGACCAGCCAGCAGGCCCGCCCGGTGCCCCGGGCGGGCCTGCTGCTGCTCGCCGTCCTGCTCGCCGGGCTGAACCTGCGCGGCGCGATCGCCGCGGTCTCCCCGGTGCTGCCGGACATCCGCGCCGAGCTCGGCCTCACGCCGACGGTGGCCGGGCTGATCACCACGCTGCCGGTGCTCTGCTTCGCCGTCCTGGCGCCCCCGGCGGCCTGGCTCGGCCGCCGGATGGGCCCCGAACGGGCGGTGCTCGCCGGCCTGCTCGCCATCGCCGCGGGCACCGCGCTGCGCGTCCTGGACGGCGCCCCGGTGCTGCTGGCCGGGACGTTCCTCGTCGGCGCGGGCATGACCGCGGGCAACGTGCTGCTCCCGGCGGTCACCAAGCGTGACTTCGCCGAGCGGGCCGGCACCGTCACCGGCCTCTACACCGGCGCCCTCGCCGCCGGGGCCGCCCTGACCGCGGCCCTCACCGCGCCCGTCGCGGTGCTCATCGGCTGGCGGTGGGCGCTGGCGTCCTGGGCGCTGCTCGCGCTGGTCGCCGCGGCCGTGTGGTGGGCGGCGACCCGCGCCCCCCGGACCGCCCACGCCACGACGGCGGCCGCCGTGCCGACGGCGGGCGGCGTGGTCTGGCGCTCGGCGATCGCCTGGGCGGTGACCACCGTCCTGGCCCTCCAGTCGGTCCTCTACTACGCGGTGACCACGTGGTTGCCGACCCTGCTGGTCGACGAGGTCGGCGCCAGTCTCGCGTCGGCCGCCCTGGCCGCCACGCTGTTCCAGGTGCTCGGCATCCCCGGCACGCTGGTCGTGCCGGCGGTCCTGGCCCGCCGGCGTCCCGGGGCCGGGCAGAGCGGCCTGGGCCTCGCCGTCGCCGCGGTGTGGGCGGTGCTGTTCGCCGGCCTGCTGGTGGCGCCGCAGGCCTGGGCGCTGTGGGCGGTGGTGGGCGGGCTGGCGCAGGGCGCCGGGATCTCCCTGGCCTTCACGCTCGTCGTCCTGCGCGCGCGGGACGACGCCTCGGCGCGCCGGCTGTCGGGGATGGCGCAGCTGGTCGGCTACGCGGTCGGCGCGGCCGGGCCGCTCGTGGTGGGTGCGTTCTACTCCGCCAGCGGCGGGTGGGGCGCGCCGCTGGCCCTGCTGCTGGGCGGCGCCGGGGCCTACGCCGTCGCGGTCGCCGTGGCCGGCCGGCCCCGGACGGTCGGCTGACCGGGCTTCCACGATGTGGAAGTCGGGTACCAGGGGCGGGTGATGGCGGTCACCGTGGGTATGAGCTGTGGAGCCCGAGCCTGGAGGCATGCATGACGTCGATCGTCCAGAACCAGTGGTATGTGGCCGCGTACGGCCGTGAGATCGGTCGCGAGCTGTTCAGCCGCACCATCTGCGGGGAGTCGATCCTGTTCTGGCGGACCGAGGCCGGTCAGGTCACGGCGATGAGCGACCGCTGCGTGCACCGCCGGTTCCCGCTGTCGGAGAAGCCCAGCCACCTCAACGGCGACACCGTCGTCTGCGGGTACCACGGCTTCACCTACGGCGCCGACGGCGTCTGCGTGGCCGTCCCCGGGCAGAAGCGCGTCCCGCGCACCGCGCGGCTGAAGTCCTACCCCGTCGTCGAGCAGGACTCCTTCGTGTGGGTGTTCATCGGCGATCCGGACGAGGCCGAGAGCACCCGGATCCCGCGGGCGCCGTGGCTGGACCAGGAGGGCTGGACCGTCGTCAGCGGCATGGAGCCCCTCAAGGCCCGCGCCAGCCTGCTGATCGACAACCTCATGGACCTCTCCCACGAGACCTATCTGCACGGCGGGTACATCGGCACCCCCGAGGTCGCCGAGACGCCCATCACCACCGAGGTCGACGAGGACGCCGGCATCGTCTACGTCAGCCGCCACATGGCCGACGCCGAGTGCCCGCCCTTCTACTCCACGAGCACCGGCATCCAGGGCCGCATCACCCGCTGGCAGGACATCGAGTACACGCCGCCGTGCCTCTACAAGCTGCACAGCCGGATCGCCCCGGTCGGCGTGCTGCCCAACGAGGACGGCACCGACCCGGACGCCTTCCACGTCGAGGTCGTGTACGCGATCACGCCGGAGACCGAGAACTCCACCCACGACTTCTGGGCCGTCGCGCGCGACTTCGCGCTCGACGACGAGTCGGTGTCGGACTTCCTGCGGGAGAACAACCGCACCGTCGTGCTGCAGGACGTCACCGCCCTCGACGTGCTCGAGCAGGTCCTCACCGGCGAGCCCGACGGCTACCAGGAGCTGTCGATCAACATCGACACCGGGGGTCTGGCCGCCCGCCGGCTCATCGCCGCGATGGCCGCCGAGGGCGCCGGCACAACCGTCGAGCAGCCGGCGGCGGCGACCGCGCCGTGAGCTCGGCCAACGGGAGCAACGGCACCGGAGGAAACGGCATGACCCTGCCCCCGCCGCGCGAGGTCCTCGCCGGTGAGAAGGTGTTGCGCATCAACTGGCTGCCTGGTTCCGACCGGCTGCGCGGCCTGTGCCACTGTGGGGCCGAGGCCGAGGGGGAGGACCCGATCGAGATGTGGGAGTGGCTGCTCGCCCATCCCGACCACCCCGCCGGCGGGCCCACGGTGACCCCGTCGCCCGACGTGCTCCCACCCCCGCCGGCGCACCGGGTGAGCGATCCGTCCATCATCCGGACACGGACCCCGGTCCTGGTCTGAGCCGTGCCGTCCCCGGTCCGCCGCCTCGGCGGGCCGGGGACGTCGCCTGCCTACATCGAACGGAGTGACACCGTGCACACCACGCACGACGAGGTGGACCTGAAGCTGCAGGTCGCGTCCCGGACCGAGGGGGCCGAGGGCGTCGTCGTCCTCGAGCTGCGCGACCCCTCCGGTGCCGACCTGCCCGCCTGGGCCCCCGGTGCCCACCTCGATCTCGAGCTGCCCAACGGCCTCACCCGGCAGTACTCGCTGTGCGGCGACCCGAACGACCGGTCGGCCTGGCGGATCGGGGTGCTGCGTGAGCCCGAGGGGCGCGGCGGCTCGGCGTACGTGCACGACGAGCTGACCGCGGGCGTCGAGATCGATGTCCGCGGGCCTCGCAACAACTTCCCGCTCGTCTCCTCGCCGCACTACGTCTTCATCGCCGGCGGCATCGGGATCACCCCGATCCTGCCGATGATGGCCGCGGCCGAGGCCGCCGGCGCGGAGTGGGAGCTGCACTACGGCGGCCGCAGCCGCCGGTCGATGGCCTTCCTCGAGTCGATGGAGGAGCTGACCGGCACCCGGGTCACCCTGCATCCGCAGGACGAGGTGGGGCTCATCGACCTGGAGGCGATCCTCGGCGCGCCCCGGCCGGACACCGTCGTCTACTGCTGCGGGCCCGAGCCGCTGCTGCAGGCGGTCGAGAAGCAGTGCGTCACCTGGCCCGACGGCGCCCTGCACGTGGAGCGGTTCAGCCCCAAGGAGTTCGGCGAGCCGCTGCTGCAGGGTGCCTTCGAGGTCGAGCTGGCGACCAGCGGCATGACCCTGACCGTGCCCCCGGACAAGTCGATCCTCGAGGTCGTCGAGGAGGCCGGCGTCCCGGTGCTCTCCTCCTGCCAGGAGGGGACGTGCGGCACCTGCGAGACGCCGGTGCTGGAGGGCGAGGTCGACCACCGCGACTCGCTGCTGACCCCGGCGGAGCAGGAGGCGAACGACACGATGTTCATCTGCGTGTCCCGGGCGGCCTGCCCCAAGCTGGTGCTCGAGCTCTGACCCCGGTCCGGATGTCCGACCCCGGCGCCGGGGCCACGATCCCCGTGGCCCCGGCGCGGACGTCGGGAGGCAAACTGCTCGGCGTCCTCGACGCCTTCACCCGCGAGCGGCCGGCGCTCACCCTCTCCGAGATCGCCCGCGTCGTCGGGGTGCCGCTGTCCACCGCGCACCGGCTGGTGGCCGAGCTGCGCCGGTGGGGCGGCCTGGAGCGGGACCCCGACGGCCGCTTCCGGATCGGGCTGCGGCTGTTCGAGCTGGGCGCGCTGGCCCCCCGCGGCCTCGCGCTGCGGGAGGCGGCGCTGCCGTTCATGGAGGACCTCTACGAGGTCACCCACCAGAACGTGCAGCTGGCCGTGCGCGACGACGTCGAGGTGCTGTTCGTCGAGCGCTTCGCCGCCCGCGACGCGGTCATGGTGCTCACCCAGGTCGGCGGGCGGTTCGCGCTGCCGCCGACCGGGGTGGGCCTGGTACTGCTCGCGCACGCGCCGCTCGACGTCCAGGAGCGGGTGCTCGCCGCCCCGCTGAGGCGCTACACCCCGCACACCATCACCGACCCCCGCCAGCTGCGCCGGGTGCTCGCCGAGGTCCGGCGCAGCGGCCTGGCGATCAGCGACCGGCAGGTCACCATGGACGCCGTCTCGGTGGCCGCGCCGATCGCCGGTCCGGACGGCGTCGTGGCGGCGCTGTCGGTCGTCGTGCGTGGTGACTCCCCGGCCGCGGTGCGCGCGCTCACCCCCGGCGTCCGGGCCGCCGCGCGCGGCATCTCCCGGGTGCTCACCCAGTCCGCCGGCGGCGGGTGGCCGGGGGCGTCCGCGTCCGCCGGCGACGTGGCCCGCTGACCCCGACCCACCGCCTGTGCACCGCCCACCCGTCGAGAGGACACCTCCGTGGAGATCACCGCAGCCGTCGTCGAGGAACTGCACGGCCCCTTCGTCGTCCGGGACGTCGAGATCGACGAGCCCGGTCCCGGCGACGTGCTGGTCAAGGTGGCGGCCACCGGCTTCTGCCACACCGACGGCATCGCCCGCGACGGCGACCTGCCCTTCCCGCTGCCGGGCGTGCTCGGCCACGAGGGCGCCGGCACGGTCGTCGCCGTGGGCGAGGGCGTCACCGGCGTCCGCGAGGGCCAGGACGTGGTCCTCGGCTGGCCGTACTGCGGGGCCTGCCGCAACTGCCTCGCCGGGCAGCCGCGCTACTGCCTGCGCACCGGTGAACTGGTCGGCGGCGGCACCCGGCTGGACGGCGCCTCGGCGCTGCGCACCCGCGACGGCGGTCCGCTCGCCAGCCACTTCTTCGGCCAGTCGTCGTTCGCCACGTACTCGATGACCACGGCGTCCTCGCTGGTGCCGATCCCCGACGGGCTGCCGGTGGAGCTCATGGGCCCGCTGGCCTGCGGGCTGGCCACCGGCGCCGGCGCGGTGTTCAACACCCTGCGCCCGGAGCCGGGCAGCTCGATCGTCGTCTACGGCGCGGGCACCGTCGGCCTGGCCGCGGTCATGGCCGCCCGGAGCTCCGCCGCGACGACGATCATCGCCGTCGACCGGCACGCCTCGCGGCTGCGGCTGGCCACCGACCTCGGCGCCACCCACGTCGTCGACGCCACCGACACCGACGCGGTGCAGGCGGTCACGGAGATCTGCGGCGGCCCGGCCGACGCCGCGCTGGACTGCACCGGGGCCATCCCGGTCCTGCGCCAGGCGATCGACTCGGTCGGCATGCTCGGGACGGCGCTGCTGATCGGCGGGGCCCCGGCGGGAGCGGAGTTCAGCGCCGACCACCTGACCACCCTGTGGGGCAAGACGATCCGCGGCACGCTCGGCGGCAGCGGGCACGGCCAGGCGCTCATCGCCGCGCTCATGGACCTCCACGCCCAGGGCCGCTTCCCGTTCGACCGGCTGGTCGAGTACTTCCCGCTCGACCGCATCGAGGACGCCGTGGAGGCCTCCTACAGCGGCGCCGTCGTCAAGCCCATCCTGCGCATGCCGGTGTGACGGCGTACCCGTGCCCATCCGCGGATCTGCCCCGTGCGGATCCGCGGATGGGCACGCCGGGACTCAGCCGAGCGAGGAGATCAGGTCGCGGCAGGCCTGCTCGCACCGCCGGCAGGCCTCGGCGCAGACCCGGCAGTGCTCGTGCATCTCGGCGTGGCTCGCGCACTCGTCGCCGCACGCCTTGCAGGCCGTGGCGCAGGCCTCGAGCACCGCGCGGGTGAGGTTCGCGTCGTAGCCGGTGTGCCGGGAGAGCACCCGCCCGGTCGTGTCGCAGACGTCGGCGCAGTCGAGGTCGCTGCGGATGCACTTCCTGAGGTCGGCGACCATCTCCTCGCTGAGGCAGGCGTCGGCGCAGGCGGTGCAGGCCTGCGCGCACTCGACGCACGCCTCGATGCAGGCGAGCAGCGCCGAGCGGTCGACCCCACCGAGGTCCCCTGGGTACGTGTCGAGCATCCGTCCCGCAACGCTCACGGCGACTCCTCAGGTCTCGGTGCGGGACGCCGGGGACGGCGTCCGCTTCGGGCACCGGCCCCTGTCCTACCCCGGGCCCCGGCGACACGCCCGGCCGTCGGCTCCGGTGTCCGCCAACTGTTCCGGGACCGCTCCGGGCGATACCGTCCTCGCCCCTGGCAGCCGCCGGCGGATCCTCGAGCAGCGTGGGGGGCGACGATGTCCGGACGACGGTCCATCTGCCTCTACACGCCCTCGACCGACCCGTCCGGGATGGGCGCGCACATGGTCGACCTGCTAGCCGAGTACGCCGCGACGGCGGACGTGGCGCTGATGATGCGGCCGACGACCGGCGGGCGGCGGCTGCTCGACCGGGCCGCGGAGCTGGGCGCCCGCACCGTCGAGCTGCCCTCGCCGCGTCACCCGCACTTCGCCGGGGTGGTCACGGGGTTCCTCCGCCGGCACCCCGCCGACGTCTTCCACTGCCACGTCGGCACCGGCTCCGAGGACTGGGACGGCGTCCGCCTGGCCCGCGGTGCCGGGTGTCCGGCTGTTCTGCAGACGCAGCACCTGCCCTACCTGGTCGCCCACCCGCGCAAGCGGCGGGCCTACCACCACGCGATCGAGCAGGTCGACCGCCTGATCGCGGTCTCCGAGGGACTGCGCCGCACCTACCACCGCATCGGCGTGCCGCCGGAGCGGTTCACCACCGTGCCCAACGGCGTCGCCCCGCTGCGCGGCCGGATCGGCCGCGACGCCGCCCGTGCCGCCCTCGGCCTGGAGCGGCGGCAGCCGGTCGTCATGACGCTCGGCCGGCTGACCCACATGAAGGGCCAGTGGCACCTGGTCGACACGGTGCCCGGGCTGCTGGCCCGCCATCCGGACCTCGCCGTCGTCCTGGTCGGTGACGGGCCGCTGCGACAGGCGCTGGAGAAGCGGGCGGCCGCGCTGGGCGTGGCCGGCGCCGTCCGGTTCCCCGGCCACCGGTCCGACGCCCGGCAGCTGCTCGACGCCGCCGACGTCTTCGTCCTGCCGTCGCGGCACGAGGGGATGCCCCTGGTGGCACTGGAGGCGATGGAGGCCGGGCTGCCGGTCGTGGGCACCCGCGTGATCGGCACCGAGGAGGTCGTGGTCGACGGGGTCACCGGCGCGCTGGTGCGGCCGGGCGACCCGGCGGCGCTCGGCGCCGCGCTGGAACGGCTGCTCGCCGACCCGTGTCTGCGCCGCCGGCAGGGCGCTGCCGGACGGTGCCGCTACCTGGCCGGGTTCACCCGGGAACGGATGGCCGCCGAGACCGCGGCGGTCTACGAGGCCGCCCTGCGCGGAGCCCGCCGGTGAGCCGGCTGCGGGTCGGGGTGGTCGGCACCGGCTTCATCGCCGGCCGGCACCTGGCGGCGCTGTCGCGGTTCGACGACGTCGAGGTCGTCGCCGTCGCCGACCCCGTGCGGGAGCGCGCCGAGGTGGCCGCCGCGCGGGTCGGTGCCCGGTGCCTCGACGACGGGGCGGCGCTGCTGCAGCTGGAGGAGCTCGACGCCGTCTGGCTGTGCGTGCCGCCCTTCGCGCACGGGCCGCTGGAGGCGGCGGCGGTCGCCCGGCGCCTGCCGTTCTTCGTGGAGAAGCCGCTGGCCCTGGACGTGGACACCGCCCGGGAGGTGGCCCGGCAGGTGGCGGGGGCCGGGCTGACTACCGCGGTCGGCTACCACTGGCGGCACCTGGACGTCGTCCAGCGGGCGGCCGCGCTGCTGCCGGCCGGCGACGTCCGGCTGGTCACCGGGACGTGGCTGGACGCCACACCCCGCCCGCCGTGGTGGGTGCGGCGCGACGGGTCCGGGGGGCAGGTGGTCGAGCAGACCACGCACGTGTTCGACCTGGCCCGCCTGCTCGCGGGTGAGGTCGTGTCGGTCTGCGCCGCCGAGCGGCCGGCTCCCGTCGAGGGGGAGGTCGCCACGGCCGCGGCCGCGGTCCTGACCTTCGCGTCCGGAGCGGTGGGCAGCGTCTGCTCGACCCGGGTGCTGGGCTGGCGGCACGCGGTGGGCCTACAGGTGGTCGCCGACGGCCGGGTGGTGGAGCTGTCCGAGCGCAGCCTCGACGACCACCGGCTGCGGGTGGTCACCGCCGACGGCGAGGAGGTGCACCGCACCGACGCGGACCCGATCGCGGCCGAGGACCGCGAGTTCGTCGACGTGCTGTGCGGCCGGGCCGAGCGGGTGCGGGTGCCCTACGCCGAGGCGCTACGCACGCACGCCCTGGCCTGCGCCGCGGACACGGCCGCGCGCGGTGGCGCGCCGGTCCGGGTCGAGAGCTGAGGGTGGCCGGGGTGGGGAAGCGGCCGATCCGGTCCATCGGCGTGGTGACGCCCGGGCAGCCGGAGATCCTCGACGACGTCGAGCCGGAACCCGGCCCGGGACAGGCGTGGGTGAGCACCGAGTGGAGCGGCATCAGCGCCGGCACCGAGGTCGCGCTGGTCCGAGGCACCGATCCGCACCACCTCCTGCACTGGGATCCGGACCTGCGGTCGTTCGACGACAGCGGTCCGCCTGCGGGCTACCCCGTCCGCAGCCTGGGCTACATGGAGGTCGGCCGGGTCACCGAGACCCGGAGGCCGGACCTGCCCGAGGGGACGCGGGTGGCCATGGCCTACGGGCACCGCACCGGGCGGTGCGCCGACCCGGAGCGGATGCCGGTGATCCCGGTTCCCGACGACCTCGACCCGGTGCTGGGGGTCTACCTCGCCCAGATGGGCCCGATCTGCGTCAACGGCCTGCTGCACGCGGCGGCGGGCGTGGCCGGCCCCGGAGCCGATGTGGACGCCGGCGTCCGCGACCGGCACGTCCTGGTCACGGGCGCAGGGATCATCGGCCTGCTGTCCGCGCTGCTCGCCGTCCGGCACGGCACGGCCGACGTGGTGGTCGCCGAGCCGTCCCCGCAGCGCCGTGCCGTCGCCGAGGCCCTGGGGCTGGCCACGCTCGACGACGCCGACAGCGCTGCGTGGCGGGCGGTCAAGGAGCGCTGGCGGCACGGTCCGGGGGACGTCGGCGCGGACGTCGTCCTGCAGTGCCGCGGGCACGACGCAGCGCTGGCCACGGCGCTCAAGGCGCTGCGGCCGCAGGGGACGGTCGTCGACCTCGGCTTCTACCAGGCCGGTGCCGAGGCGGTACGGCTCGGGGAGGAGTTCCACCACAACGGCCTGTCCGTCGTCTGCGCGCAGATCGGCCGGGTGCCCCGCGGCATGGCCGACGCCTGGCCGCGCCGCGCGCTTGCCGACGTCACCCTCGACCTCCTGCGCGAGCGGGGGGACGACGTCCGGACCCACCTGGTCACCGACGTCCTGCCCTTCGAGGAGGGCCCCGCCTTCCTGGCCGACCTGGCCGGGCGCCGGCTGCCGAGCCCGCCGCTGCAGGCGGTGCTGCGCTTCGACTGCGGCTGACGAGCCGGTGCGGATCCTGCTGGTCGGCAACCACTGGACCGAAGGGCCCGGCGGCGCGGAGACCGTGCTGGTGCTCACCGCGGACCTGCTGCGCGCCGCGGGGCACGAGGTGGTGCCCTTCGCGGTCGCACCGGGCTGCTCGTCCCGCCCGGCGACCCCGTCGGGATGGCGGGGGCCCTCACCCGCTGGTCCGGCGACCGGACGAGGCCGCGGCGATGGGCCGCGCGGCGTGGGCCCGGGCACGCGAGCGCCACGACCCGGTGGCGCACGTGGCCGCCCTCGTCGCCCTCTACGGGCGTGTCGCCCACGTGTCGTGACGGACGGACTTGTTCCGCGAGTCCCGGCAGGGGATCGTCCCTGCCATCGCCGCGGACGCCGGGGGACCGGGCTGCGCGGCGGCCTCAGAGGAGGGGCCGTCATGGGCTGGGCGTTCGTCAGCGTCGTCGGTTTCGCGCTGTTCACCGGGCTCGTCGTCGTGCTGGCGCGCACCAACACCGCCCGCTGGGAGGCCGACCACCGGGCGGCCCAGGCCGCGATCCGGGAACGGGAGCAGGCCTCCCGCCGCGCTCGGGTGGCCGCGCTGATCGCACCGAGGGCTCCGCAGAACGGCCACCGGATGCCCCGTCCACGACTGCGCCGACCGCAGGTGCCGCACCCCCACCTCCCGCACCTCCCGCACGTGCACCTCCCGGCCCGGGTGGTCGATCGGCTCCCGCGGCCACTCGGCAACGGGCACCTGCTCCGCCTCGACGGCCTGCCCGCCCGGCGGCTGCCCCGTCTCCCCGGCCGCCGGCGGCTGCTGGACGAGCAGCCGCAGCCGGACCCCGGGGAACCCGCGGCGGGACCGCAGTCCTAGACCAGGGAGCGGAACAGCTCGACGAGCCGGTCGGCGTGCGCGTCGAACGTGTGCTGCCGGCGCACCTCCAACGCCGCCGACGTGCGGAGCTTCCTCGCCGGCCTGGACGTGTTCTGCCTGTCCTCGCGGCACGAGGCGTTGCCGCTGGCGCTGCTCGAGGCGATGGCCGAGGGACTGCCGTGCGTGGCGCGACCGACGCCGGGGACGTCGCTGCGGCGGTGGGGGAGGACGCGGTGGTCGTCCCCTCGGGGCAGCCGGAGGCACTGGCCGAGGCGCTGGGGGCGCTGCTGGCCGCCCCTGCCCGCCGGGCGGACCTCGCCGCCCGCGCCTGGCGCCGGGCCGTCACCGCGTTCGAAGCCGGACTCATGGCGCGGAGGACCCTGGACGTGCTCGTGGGGTGTGCGCCCGACCCCGGCGGGGAACGGGACCGGCATGTCGAAGAAGCCCAACCAGGAAGAGCAGCAGGCGGCCGCCCGCCAGGCGAAGAAGGAGGGGATGTCGCCCAGCGAGGCTGGTGCGACCACGGGAGCCTCCAAGCAGATGCGCCACGTCGAGCACGGCGACGACCGGCACGAGCACTCGAGCGCCCAGGGCAAGAGCAAGACCTGAGCCCCGGAGACGCCCGCATCCGCAGGACCTGACGGGAGGACCCCATGGCGATCGCCACCATCAACCCGGCCACCGGCGAGACGCTCAAGACCTACGAGCCGCTGTCCGAGGCGGCGCTGGAGGACAAGCTCGCCCGCGCGGCGGCCGCCTTCGCCGAGTACCGGCTGACCACCCCGCGGCAGCGCGCCGGCTGGCTGCGGGCCGCGGCCGACGTGCTCGAGGGCGACACCGACGCCGTCGCCGAGCTCATGACCACCGAGATGGGCAAGACGCTGGCCTCGGCGAAGGCGGAGGCCGGCAAGTGCGTCAAGGCTCTGCGCTACTACGCCGAGCACGGCGAGGATTTCCTGCAGCCGAAGCCCACCGACGCCGAGGCGGTGGGGGCCATCGAGGCCTACGTCGTCCACCAGCCGCTGGGCGTGGTGCTGGCGATCATGCCGTGGAACTTCCCGCTCTGGCAGGCCATGCGCTTCGCCGCCCCCGCGCTCATGGCCGGCAACGTCGGGCTGCTCAAGCACGCCAGCAACGTGCCGCAGACCGCGCTGTACATGGAGGAGCTGTTCCGCAAGGCCGGCTTCCCGGCCGACGTCTTCCAGACGCTGCTGATCGGCTCGGGGACCGTCGAGCGGGTCATCCGGGACGACCGGGTGGTCGCCGCCACGCTCACCGGCAGCGGGCCGGCCGGCCAGTCGGTGGCCGCGGTCGCCGGGGACGCGCTCAAGAAGACGGTGCTCGAGCTCGGCGGCAGCGACCCCTTCATCGTCATGCCCTCGGCGGACCTGGACAAGGCGGCCGAGGTGGCGGTGACCGCGCGCTGCCAGAACAACGGGCAGAGCTGCATCGCGGCCAAGCGCTTCTTCGTCCACACCGACGTCGCCGAGGAGTTCACCCGCCTGTTCGCCGAGAAGATGGCGGCCCTGACGGTGGGCGACCCGATGGACGACGGCACGAAGGTGGGCCCGCTGGCCACCGAGGACGGGCGGGAGGACGTCGAGCGGTACGTGCAGGACGCCGTCGACAAGGGCGCGACCGTCGTCGTCGGCGGCAGGCGCGTGGACCGGCCCGGCTGGTTCTACGAGCCCACCCTCGTCAGCGGCGTCACCCCCGAGATGGCGATGCACTCCGAGGAGGTGTTCGGCCCCGTCGCGGCGCTGTACACGGTCGCCGACCTCGACGAGGCGATCCGGATCGCCAACGACCACGTCTACGGGTTGGGCGCCAACCTGTGGAGCGAGGACCAGGGCGAGCGCCTGCGGTTCATCCGCGACGTCCAGTCCGGGATGGCGTTCGTCAACGGGATGGTGACCAGCTATCCCGAGCTGCCCTTCGGCGGGGTCAAGCAGAGCGGCTACGGCCGGGAGCTGACCGAGGTGGGCATGTACGAGTTCGCCAACGCCAAGACGGTGTGGATCGGGCCGCCCGGCCGGCAGCAGGGCGAGGGCGACACCGCGGCGGCCGCCAGCGAGTGAGCCCGGGCCCGGAACAGCGGGGCTCCCGGCCGGGTTGGCGCGGGCATGACCCGCGTCGTCCTGGCTCCCCGCTACGGCGGGCCCGAGGTGCTGTCTGTCGTCGACGAGCCGGTGGGTGAGCCCGGCCCGGGGGAGGCCCGGGTCGAGGTCCGTGCCGCCGGCGTGAACCCCGCCGACTGGAAGTCCTACGGCGGCGCGTACGGCACCGACCCGGCCCGGCTGCCCCTGCGCCCCGGCTTCGAGGCGGCCGGGGTGGTCACGGCCGTCGGGCCGGACGCCGTGGGCCCGGCCGGCCCGGTCTCGGTGGGGGACGAGGTCATCGGGTTCCGGCTCAGCGGTGCGTACGCGGCCGAGCTGGTCGCGCCCGCCCCGGCGCTGGTCCCCAAACCGCCGTCGCTGGGCTGGGCGCAGGCCGCCGGCCTGATGCTGGCCGGGGCGACCGCGGTGCACGCGCTGACCGCGACCGGCGTCGGCGCGGGCGACACCGTGCTCGTGCACGGTGCCGCCGGCGGGGTCGGGCTCATGGCGATCCAGCTGGCGGCCCTGCGCGGAGCCCGCGTCATCGGCACGGTGGGTGCGGACAGCGCCGACCTCGTCCGCCGGCTCGGTGCCGAGCCGGTCCGCTACGGCCCGGGGCTGGCCGACCGGGTCCGCGAGCTGGCGCCGGACGGCGTGACCGCGGCCGTGGACACCGTCGGTACGGACGAGGCCGTCGACGTCTCGCTGGACCTGGTGCCCGACCGGGGGCGGATCGCCACCATCGCTGCGTTCGCCCGCGGGGCGGCCGAGGGGCTGCAGCTGCTCGGCGGGGGGCCGGGCGCCGACCCCGGCACCGAGCTGCGCGACGCCGCGCGGACCGAGCTGGCCGCGCTCGCCGGGGACGGCCGGCTCGAGGTCGTCGTCGCCGGCACGTACCCGCTGGAGGACGTCGCGGCCGCCCACCGCGCGGGCATGGCCGGGCACACCCACGGCAAGCTGCTGCTGGTCCCCTAGCTTTCGCCCTTGAGGTCAAGGGTCTCGTGCGGGCGGGCGTGAGCGGACCGGGCACTTTGGTGTCCGGCCTCGGGCAGCAGCGTGGTGGTCG
>NZ_OBDO01000020.1 GCF_900215145.1 Geodermatophilus sabuli
AGCGGCCAACAGCAGCATGACCGGGGCCAGCAGCAGCAGGGCGGTGGCCGACACCGCGACGTCGATGAGCCGCTTCACCCGCCAGGACCGGCTGCGGTAGGTCGCCCGGCGCAGCCGCACCAGCGGCAGCCCCCAGGCGTTGTCCATCTCGTCGTGCACGTGCTGGAGCTCGAACAGCCGAGGGACGACGAACAGCTCGCACCGGTACCGGTCACACGCTCGGATCACCCCGACCATGTCCGACTCCTTGATGGAGGAGAAGGCCACCACCACTGCGCCGACCTGATGCTGGGCGAGCAGCGAGGTCAGCGCCCGGGGGCTGCCCAGGACCGGGAGCGTGCCGCCCCCGTGCAGGATCGGGTCGGAGTCGACGAAGCCGACGGGCTCGAGGCCGTACTCGGGGTGGCTGGTCAGGATGTCGGCGACCTGGTGCCCGATCCGGCCGGCACCGAGGACGAGCGCCCGGTGGGCGACCACCCTCCGGGCGCGCAGCCGGCGCACCACCGCGTACCCGACGGCTCGCAGGACCACCATCGCCACGCCCGCAGCCAGCGCGCCCCAGAGGAACTGCCAGTCGATGACGTAGTCCTGCCAGACGGCTCGCGACCACGCGATCTGCCCGAGCACGGCCAGCCCGACCGCCGCCAGCCAGCGGCCGGCCAGCGCGGGGAGGTCATCGAGCACGGAGAGGGACAGCCGGGACCGGTAGAGCCCGGCCAGCCAGACGAGAGCGAGCAGCACGATGCCGAAGGCGGCGATCTTCCGCGCCGGGGAGTCGACGCCGATCGCCCGCCCGATGGCCTCGAACCCGAGGACGCCGATCGCGACCGCGAGGAGGTCCGCGGCAGCCAGAACCGGCCCGATCCCCCACCGCGTCAGCCATCCGGGAGCACCACCGGCCGGGGCGAGGACGGAGTCAGGGCTCTCCTGCTGCAGAACAGGGTCCGGCACCGGTGGCGCCGGGGCGGCCTCGGCATCGTCCAGCCGGACGGCCAGCTGCTCGTTGCCGCTCAGGATGACCCCCTCCTCGTCCATGTGTCCCATCGGGCGCCGGAGCCGGCGGACACCGGTCCGCGCCACCGCGCTGCTCCACCCCGTCCGACTCGTCCGCCGTCCGGCCCGGCGAGCAGTGAGTCCGCTCGCACGTCGTCCTGCGGGAGCCCTTCGCTTCGGACAGTAATCACTGCAGCCAACCGCTGAGAGCGTCCACTGCGCGGGTCACCCTTTCGAGCAGGACATCTCACAATGGGTCAGCGCCGCGCCCTCACTGTGTGTATCAGCGCCCGAACCCCCGGTGCCCACGCAGCCGTCAGCAGCACGGTTGTGACACTCGGAAGTGATCTCGGGCACTTCGCGGTGGAGGTCGCCCACCCGGGTGAACATCGATCGCCGGCTCCCCGCGGTGGGGGGACGGAGTGGCTCGGCCCGGGCGGGAGACCGGCCCTGCTCTGGTACAACGAGGACGAGCCGGATGCGGGACGTCGCCGTCCGCGGCGGGACACGACACGAGCACCGGACGAGGAACTGCGAGAGCCATGAGCGGACGAACACGCGACGCTGCCCCGGAGCCGACCTCCACCGGGGACACGCCTGTCGCGGCTCCCGAGGCCGACGGCTCGGCCGGGCCGCGGGTGGATGCCCGGACGGCGGGGTCGAGCTTCTTCTGGTCAGCCGTGTCGTTCACGGCGAGCAAGCTGCTCGTCTTCGTGGTGACCCTCGTCATGGCGCGACTCCTCGTCCCGGAGGACTTCGGCGTCGTCTCGGTCGGCCTGGCGATCGTCGCCTTCCTGGAGGTGGCACTCGACCTCGGCGTGGGATCGGCCCTCGTCTACGAGCAGGAGCGCGGGATCACCCCGCGCGTGCAGACCGCGTTCACCCTCAACCTGGGCATCGCAGCCGTGTGCACGCTCGCCGGCGTGCTCGCCGCGCCGGCCGTGGCGGAGGTCTTCGACGTCGATGACACCAACCTGCTGCGCGTCCTGTTCCTCTACTTCCTGCTGCGGGGGCTGGTGCAGGTGCCCGACGCGGTCCTCCGGCGGGACCTCGCCTTCCGCAGACGGGCGCTGGTCGAGGTCTCCCGCGCCGTGGCCCGGGGGGCGGTGTCCGTACCGCTCGCGGTCGCCGGAGCCGGTCCTTGGGCACTGGTCGTGGGCATCCTGGCCAGCGAAGGCCTCGGCGTCGTCCTCACCTGGTGGGCGACACGCTTCTTCCCCACCTTCCGCCTGGACACCGCGGTGGCCCGCACCCTGCTGGGCTTCGGGACAGCCGTGCTGACCCTCAAGATCCTCGGCGCTGTGCTCGAGAACG
Source organism: Geodermatophilus sabuli (assembly GCF_900215145.1). GTDB lineage: Bacteria > Actinomycetota > Actinomycetes > Mycobacteriales > Geodermatophilaceae > Geodermatophilus > Geodermatophilus sabuli. The sequence goes on from NZ_OBDO01000020.1 coordinate 2,308, forward strand.
CCGACTACTACATCGTGGGTGCGAAGCTGGGCCCCTACGACCTGGGCATCTACACGCTGGCCTACCGGGTGCCGGAGATCGTGCTCGCCAACGTCTTCTGGATCTTCTCCAGCGTGGCGTTCTCGATCTACTCGCGCGCCCGGTCCGACGACGCCAGCGAGCTGGGGACGGTCGCCACCCGTGCGCTGCAACTGATCACCCTGTTCGCATTTCCCGCGGGCGTGGGCGTGGCAGTCGTCTCGATGCCCCTCACCGTCGCCCTCCTCGGCTGGGAGTGGGAGGACGCCGCCGGGCCGATGTTCTTCGTGGCCCTGTCGATGGCGGCGTCCTCGATCGGCTACGCCTCGGGTGACGTCTTCCCGGCGGTCGGCCGGCCGGGTCTGCTCATCAAGATCGTTGCCCCCATGGTGGTGGTCAAGGTCACCGGGTTGTTGCTCGCCGCCCCCTTCGGGCTGACGGCGATGGCCGCGACACTGTTCGGGATGAGCGTCGTGTTCGCAGCCGTCCGGCTCACGGTCGCCAACCGGCTGCTGAGCCTGCCCGCCTCCCGGAGCCTGCGGGCGATGATGCCGGGCACCGTGGCGGCCATCGGCGCCGGGGCGGCCGCGCTCCCGATCGTCTTGTCCATGGAGCCGGAGGCCGAGACCCTCGCCCTCGCCATCCCGGCCGGCATACTGGGGGCCGGCGCGATGCTGCTGCTGTTCTGCCGCCCGGTGCTGCGCGAACTGTCCGCCCTGGCGGCCTCGATGCGCCGCCCGAAGAGCAACGCATGAAGGCCTCGACCGCGGTCCGGATCCTCCGCCTGGTCGGCCGGGGCGGACGCCCGGCGAGGCTGCTCAGCCCGCTGGCCGCCGTCCGGGGACTGGCGAGCCCGCACGACCTGCGGCGCGTCCACCGCCAGCTCGCGCAGGAGGAAGGCACGCTGGAGGCCGTCCGGACCGGGGTCTACCGCGAGATCTGGGAGTCGGCGGCGGCACAGGTCGGAGCCGTGGTGCACGAGTCCGCGTCCGGCTTCCTCGAGATCTCCCGGGGGTCGGCCGCCACCCTGGTCCGCGAGAACCTCGTGGAGCTCGACACCCCGGTCGTCCTCGAACTCGCCGGGGACCGCGCGGCGTCCGCCGCCCACCTGGCGCTCGCGGGGCTCCCGGTCACCGACACCCTCGCCTTCACGCTCGCGGACACGGCCCCCGCCATCGCCTTCCTGCGCACCCATGGGGCCTGCGTGGTCAAGCCGGCGTACGGCACCGGTGCCGGGGCAGGTGTCACCTGCGACGTCCGGACCGTCGAGGAGTTCGTGCGCGCCGCGCTGAGCGCGGTCCGGCACTGCCCGGAGCTGGTGATCGAGCGGCAACTGCAGGGGACCGAGCACCGGATGCTGGTGCTGGACGGCACGGTGGTGGGCGCAGTCTGCCGGCGGCCCCCGACGGTCCTCGGGGACGGCGCGTCATCGGTGACCGACCTGATCCTCGCCGAGAACGGGCGACGACTGGCCGCCGGTGGGCACGAAGGGCTCTTCCTGCTCGGTCTGGACCTGGACGCCTGCCTGACGCTGCGCCGGCAGGGCCTGTCGCCCGGCTCGGTGCCCGCCGCGGGTGAGCGGGTCACCGTCGCCCGCGCGGTCAACGCGGGCTCCTCCGCCGAGTGCGAGGCCGAGGAGCCCACGCCCGCCCTCGCCGCCGACGCAGTAGCCGCCGTGCGGGCCCTGGGGCTGCGCCTGGCCAGCGTGGAGATCACCACGCCGCGCCCTGATCGCGGCATCTCGTGGCCGGGCGCCGGGTTGATCGAGGTCAACAGCACGCCCGGGCTGTCGTACCACTACCAGGTCAGCAATCCCGCCGGCGTGCAACCGGTCGCCGAGTACGTCCTCGAGACCCTGCTGCAGGAGCGCGCCGGTGCGCGCAGTCCCCGCCGGTGGGTCAGCGAGACCGGCGGCCCGCGATCAGCGACGCCAGGCGACGCCGCGTGAACCGCAGCCCCCGCTGGGCGAACGCCACCGCGTAGACGGAGCTGGGGCGGGGGTCCCGCGGGTCGAACATCGGCAGCCCCGTGGGCCGGGCCAGGGACCTCAGCCACGACACGGTGCTGAGCTGACCGAGCGCCCGGTATGCGCGGAAGGCGTGCCAGTCCTCGACCGGGTGCCACTGGGTGACCCCGCGGCGGAAGGTCGTCGGCGCCGTCACCGGCAGCCCGAGGGCGCGACGGTAGGAGATGGTGGCCATGTCGATGCCCGCGCGCTGCACGAGCTTGTCCGCAGCGGTGAACCGCGGGTTGCACTCGATGATCTTGAGTTGGCCGTCCCTGCTGTCCCGCTTGAACTCCACGTTGCCCACGCCGCGCAGGCCGACGCCCGTGAAGAAGCGCAGCCCGAGCTCAGCCGCGTCAGGGACCCAGTCGGTCACGTGGAAGGTCCCGAGGCCGAAACCAGGGGGGTTCTGCCGCGGCTTGCGCTTGGTGAAGTGGAACAGCGGCGTGCCGTCGTCGTCGAGATAGCTGTAGTAGGAGCAGTACCGGCTGTCGTCCCCCGGGATGATCTCGGTGACGATCATCTCCAGTCCGTGCTCGTTCGTCGCCCGGAAGGCAGCCTCGAGCTCCTCGGCGTCGTCCACGATGAGCGCCTTGCTGCCGAACGCCCGGGCGAAGAGGTGCGAGTGGCGCGGCTTCAGGGCACACGGGAAGTCCATCGCGGCCCCGGCCTTGCGCACCTCATCCACCGTGCTGACGGCGGCGGTCCGTGGTGCCGGCACGCCGACGGCGCGGGCGAGCTCGTAGGTGCGCTCCTTGTCGAGCATCGCGAGGGTCACCTCGTCGGCGGAGGCCGCCGGGCAGTACCCCATCTCGACGAGTTCCGCCCGGTGCCGGGCGATGAACTCCAGCGCGCCGTCGCTGCAGGGCAGCAGGACGGCGCCGCGCGGTCCGGTCCGCAGCCACGCCATCCACTCATCGGCCGCGGTGGCCGACGACGCGACGTCGAGGTAGCTCCTCAGGTACCGGGAGTGGCTCACGAGGGAGCCGCCGGCGCCGTCGCCGAGCGCGTGGACGGGGATCCCCTGACGACCGAGGGCGCGGGCGACCGACAGCGAGTTGAAGCTCCCGCCGAGGATGACGGCGGGGGGCCGGCCGGCCTCAGTCAAGATCCGGCTCCGACTCCAGGCCGCTGGCGGCGAGCATCGAGTCGACCCACGCGTTGGAGAACTCCCCGCGGGCCACGGCGCTCTGGTACTCGGCCGCCCCGGCGGCGCGCGTGTCCAGCCGCTGCAGCATCGAGTCCGCACTCTCCTGCGGGACCACCACCACACCGTCGGCGTCGCCGACGATCACGTCCCCGGGGTTCACCACGATGCCGCCGACGCTGACCGGGTAGTTCACCTCCCCGGGCCCGCGGTGCAGCGGCCCCAGGGGCGTCGTGCCGCGGGCGAACACCGGGAAGTCGCCGAGCGCGAGGATGCCGTCGAGGTCCCGGACCAGGCCGTCGACGACGACACCGGCGATGCCGCGGTGCCGCGCCTTGGTGGAGACCAGGTCCCCGATGACGGCGGTCATCATCGAACTGCTCGCGTCGATGACCAGCACGTCGCCCGGGTTCGCCAGGTCCAGGCTCTTGTGCACCATGAGGTTGTCCCCGGGGAAGACCTTGACGGTGCAGGCGGGCCCCAGGAGACGCAGCTCGCGCGGCGTGACCGGCTTGATCGACGGGTTCATCGTGTAGAGCCGGTTCATCATGTCCGACACGTCGGCCGCACCGAAGGCGCCGAACCGGTGCACGACCTCCGGCGACGGGCGGCGCGCGTTGCGCCGGAACCGGTAGCCGGGCCCCGGCGTCATCTCGGCCGACTGCGGGCGCGCACTACCAGTCTGCATCGTTCCTCCGGGGTGTCGCCGACCGCGGCGCGCGGAGCGCGCCGCCCCTCGATCGGGCCGGATCAGGGTATCCCGCCGGGTCCGCCCGGCCCGATCACCCAATCGGGTCTCAGGTGCGTTGGCCGGCCCGATCACCCGATCGGGCTCCAGTAGCCTCCACCGGTGCCTCACGACGTGACCTTGATCCCGGGAGACGGCATCGGACCGGAGGTCGTCGATGCTGCGTGCCGCGTCATCGCGGCCACCGGTGTCCAGGTGGACTGGGACGTGCAGCAGCTGGGACACCCCGCGCTGGACGCCGGGGCCGCGTCGGCGCTGCCCGAGGAGACCATCGGATCGGTCCAGCGCACCGGCGCTGCGCTCAAGGGGCCGGTGAGCACGAGCCGGACCGGTGGGTTCCCCTCCCCGAACACCGGGCTGCGTCGGGCGCTCGACGTCTTCGCGCAGGTCCGCCCGGCCCGGTCGCTGCCGGGTGTGCCGACCCTCTTCCCTGCCCTGGACGTCGTGGTGATCCGCGAGACCACCGAGGACCTCTACGCAGGCATCGAGTTCGCCGCGGGCAGCCCCGGCGCCCGGGCGGTCGTCGAGGCGGCCCGTCGACACGGGGCGCCGCTGTCCGACGACGCGGCCGTGTCCTTGAAACCGGCGACCGAGGCAGCGGTGCGCCGCACGCTCGAGTTCGCGGTCGCCTGGGCCCGGGAGCAGGGGCGTCGCCACGTGACGGTCGCGCACAAGGCCACGGTCATGCGGGCGACCGACGGCCTGTTCCTCGAGATCGGCCGGCAACTGGCGGCGGAGAACACCGACCTGGAGATCGACGACATCCTCGTGGACAACCTCACTGCCCAGCTCGTCCGACGGCCGGAGGAGGTCGACGTCGTCGTCACCACCAACCAGTACGGCGACATCCTGTCGGACCTGGTCGCAGCCATGTCCGGGGGCGTCGGCCTGGCCCCTGGGGTGAACCACGGGCCCGGTGTGGCCGTGTTCGAGGCGGCCCACGGCTCCGCGCCCCGCCACGCGGGCTCCGACCGGGCCGACCCGTTGGGGATGATCCGCTGCGGGTCGCTCCTGCTGCGCCACCTGGACGAGTCGGCCGCGGCGGACCGGGTCGACGCAGCCGTCATCGATCTCCTGCAGGAGGGCCGGGTGCGCACGTACGACCTGCTGCCACCCGGCGCGCCCGGTGCCTCCGGCACCCGGGCAGTGGCCGACGCGCTGGTCGCCCGGCTGTCGTCGGAGACGGGCACGCGCCGGTGACCGAGGACCGGCACCGGGCCCTGCGCGTCCTGTTCGTGACGACGCGGGACATCGGACAGCGGGCCACCGGGCGGATCGTGGTGCTGCGGACCCACGCGGAGGCGCTCGCCGCCCTGGGGCACGAGGTCACCGTGGCCGTCGTCTCCCCCCGTCCTCCACAGGACAGCCGCTGGACCCGGCGGTTCCGCACCGAGCACGTCCGCTCGCCCCGGCTGCCGTCCGTCGCGCTCTCGGCTCTGCGCGCGCTCACCTTCGGGGAGAAGTCGCTCAACGAGTCGTTGTTCGTGGACGGCACGGTGCGCCGCCGGGTGACCGAGCTGGTCGAGGACGTGGCCGCGGACGTCGTCGTCCTCGACTCGCTGCGGTTGTCCACGGCAGTGGTCGACGTCCGCGCGCCGGTCGTCGTCGACCTCGACGATCTGCTCAGCGTCCGCTACGAGCGGCTGCGGACGACGGCGCGCAGCGATCCAGGTGCCGTGCTCGGCTTCGCGGCCGCCCGTGTCCCCGGCCCGTTGCGAGGGCTCGCCGCCCGGGGCGCGGTCCGTCTGCTCGGGTGGGAAGCGCGCCGGATCGCCGCCCGGGAGGTGGAGGTGAGCGCCTCCGCAGCCGCGGTGAGCCTGGTGTCACGCACCGAGGCCGACCTCTTGGCACGGCGGACCGGTCGGCACGTCGAGTGGCTGCCGCCGGCCGTCCCCGTCCCCGCAGAGCCCGTGGAGCCGCGCGACGGGCTGGTCTTCCTCGGCGGCCTGGACTACCTGCCCAACCTGCAGGCGCTGCGCTTCTACCGCGACGAGGTGCTCCCCCACCTGGACCCGGGCGACCCCTTGCACGTGCTGCACGTGGTGGGCCACTGCCCCGACGACGTCCGCGCCGAGCTCGACGTCCCTGGCATCGTGCTGCACGGCTACGTCGACGACCTGCACGAGGCGCTCGGTCGCCGGCTCCTGGTCGCCCCGCTCGTCGCTGGTGGCGGCGTGAAGCTCAAGGTGCTGGACGGGATGGCGCACGGCCTGCCGGTTGCCGGGACTCCGGGCGCCTTCGAGGGCCTGGGCCTGCCCGACGGCGTCGCGCTGCGGGCCGAGGACGGCGTGCAGCTCGCCGCCCTGGTCCGGGAACTGGCTGCGGATCCCGCCCGGTGCCACGAGGTCGGGTTGCGCGCGCGTTCGGTCGTCCGCGAGGAGTTCAGTGCGGCCGCCGCCGCCCGACGCTGGGCCGCCCTGCTCGACCGGCTGTCCTCCCCGGCTGCCTCACGCTCGTGAGCGCGTGCGGGAGCCGGTCATCCGGCCGTGGCACGCTCCCGCGCTACCGGGAGGTCCACCCGGCCCACGCCGACTCCACCATGTCCCTCACCCCGTAGCGGGCCCGCCAGCCCAGGGCGGCGCGGATGGCGTCGGCCGAGGCCACGACGCGGGCAGGATCACCCGTACGGCGCGGCTCGATGGTCGGCTCGGCCCACTCGCTGTCCGCCGTCCCGGTGACCTCGCGGATGGTGGCGACCATCTCGCGCACCGACACCCCCTCGCCCCGGCCGATGTTCGCGGTGAGGGCGTCGACGCCTCCCTCGTCCAGCGCCCGCGCCGCGGCGACGTGGGCGGAGGCGACGTCCCCGACGTGGATGAAGTCCCGGATGCAGGTGCCGTCGGGGGTGGCGTAGTCGTCGCCGAAGATCCGCGGGGGGCGCTTGTGCTCCAGCTGCTGGAACACCATCGGCACCAGGTTGGACACGCCCCGGTCGGTCAGCGCGGGGTCGACCGACCCGGCGACGTTGAAGTAGCGGAGGTTGACGTACCGCAGGCCAGTGGCGGTCGCGACCTCCTCGACCATGCGTTCGCCGACGAGCTTGGTCGTGCCGTACGGGTTCACCGGCCGGCAGTCGGTGTCCTCGTGGACCACGTCGACGTCCGGAGCCCCGTAGACGGCGGCGCTCGACGAGAAGATGAGCGAGCCCACTCCGGCTCCAGTGGCCGCCTCCAGCAGCGTCCGCAGACCCTCGACGTTCTCGCGGTAGTAGTACAACGGCCGCCGAACGGACTCCTCCACCTGCTTCTTGGCCGCGACGTGGACGACGCCGTGGACGCCGTGGTCGGCCACCGTCCGGGCCACGAGATCGGCGTCGAGCACGCTCCCGGTCACGAACGGCACGCCCGGGATGCGCTGCCGGTCCCCGGAGGACAGATCGTCGAGGACGACGACCTCCTCGCCGGTCTCCCGCATCGCGGAGACGATGTGCGCACCTATGTACCCGGCTCCACCGGTCACCAGCCATGTCACCGCCGCAGGCTATCCAGGCGGAGGGGCCCGGAGGCCGGCACCGCCCGGACGCGGGCACGCACATCACCCCCGCGGGTGAGCGGGCACCAGTCACCCAGCGGCTCCTGACCGGTGGCGAGAGCAGCTGGCACCGCCCGGTTCGTACTGCATCGTCCGGCTCCACTCACGGAGCGTGAGGAGGCGCCGAGCGGCGTGACAGCAGGCAGTTTCGGGGTTGCCCTGGATCACCTCCCGCCCGGAAGGTGTTCCGGGGACACAAGAGCCCTGCAACCACGACGGCCGTAGGAGACCCGGTGTTGATCGGTGGCGCCGCCGCCCGATCGGCCGGCACCACGACGGTGCCCCAGCCGACCGGCTCCGCGGTATGCCACCACACCGTCGACCGACCGGACCGTCGCGGACCGGGCTGGGTCGCGCGCGTGTGCCAGGTGCTCGTGCTCGCCGCCGCGGCCTGGACCTTGCTCCTCGTCACGAGCGGTACCGCGCACGCCGAGGAGCCGACGGTCGCGGAGGAACCGGCCAGCACGCCGGTCTCGTCGGTCGCGGAGGAACCGGCCAGCACGCCGGCCTCGTCGGTCGCAGCGACGGACACACCACCGGCGCCGATCACCGCGGCAGAGCCGTCCGACGCACCGCCGGCCGCCGAGGTGCCGCCGGCCGCCGAGGTGCCGCCGGCCGCCGAGGTGCCGGCCACCGAGGTGCCGCCGGCCGCCGAAGTGCCGGCCACCGAGGTGCCGCCGGCCGCCGAAGTGCCGGCCACCGAGGTGCCGCCGGCCGCCGAGGCGCCGGCCACCCCACCACAGACCACGCCGCCCCCGAGCACGTCGCCGGTGACCACCCCGGTCGTGGCGCAGGACGCGCCGCCCCCTCCTCCGCCTCCCGCCGCCGTGGACACCCCGGCCGAGGACACGGCCTCCGGTGGCGCGACGCCGCCGACCGGCACCACCTCCGGTGGCACCGCCTCGTCCGGTGGCACCGCCTCGGGCGGCACCAGCTCCGGTGGCACCACGCCGCCGACCGGCACCTCCTCCGGTGGCACCACACTGCCGACCGGTACCACCTCCGGTGGCACCACGCCGCCGACCGGTCCCACCTCCGGTGGCACCAGCTCGGGTGGCACGTCGCCGCCCACCGGGACGCCGTCCACCGGCGGTACCTCGGCCGACAACGGGACACCGACGGGGGGCGACGGCGCCACGGGTGCCCCCCTGCCGAGCGGTCCTGCCACGGGTGGCACGACTCCTCCGGCGACGAGCTGCCCCGTGCCGGCCGGAGACGTCGCCACCGCCGGCACGGCCGTCGTCACCGAGAGCAGCACCGACGGGGCGACGCAGCCCACCGCCGACACGACGTCGGGCACGGCGGGCTCCGACCCGATGGAGTGCACCCCACTCGCCGAGACACCACCCAGCGGCGACAGGCCCACCGCCGGCACCACGCCGCCCGCTCCCGTGGACGGGTCTCCCCGGCCAGTGCCCGCTGAGTCGGCCCCCGACCCGGACTCCACTCCCACGGACTCCACTCCCCCGGACTCCCCGTCCCCGGACTCCACTCCCCCGGTCACCGCGACGTCGGCGACCACTCCTGCCCTGTCCCCTGACGAGCCCGCGGCGGGGCAGGAGCCGACTGCGCCCGCCCCCACCGTGGTGATGGCGCCCCTCGGGACCTGCGGCACTCCTGACCCGACCACCGGCGCCCCCCCGGCGGCCCAGTGGTCCGCCGGCACGCGCGTGACGTGGGCCGAGGGGCGGCTCCTCGACCGCGCGGGTGCCGATCTCGGATCCGGCGCACCCGTCGCCGTCGCGGTCCTCGCGGAGCCGGTGGAACCGCCCCTCGCGCCCGTTCCGCCGCCCCCGCCGGCCACACCGTCCACCCCCCCTGCCCCGGCCGGCCCTGCCGGGCCGTCAGCCGGCGGGTCCTCGGGGTCTGTCTCCGGATCCGGTGGGCACGCGTCCGACGGCGGGCTGCAGCACGCGGTGCTCGAGTCCGCCCGCACCGCGTCGCTGGCGCGCGCCTCCGTCCGTTTCGGCCCGGGTGCGGCGGGGTCCGTCGTCGGCGGAGCCGACGACCCGGGGGCGCGGCCCGACTGACCGGGCCTCCTGCCTCCCCAGCGTCCCGTGCGGGGACGCCCGGTCACTCCGCAGCACGCACGGGCACGGCCAGCGGCCGTCGCCTCCCTGAGAGGGCATGCCTCCCTCTCGCCGCAGTTCGCACCCGCGCGCCCCCGGTGCGCACATCCACAAGGACTTCCGTTGAGGAACCTCACTCGCTCGCACGTCGTCGTCCCGCCGCGAAGCACTCCTCACCACAACGGCGCGGTGGAACGCCCAGCAGTCCCGCGTCCGCTGCCCGGTCCCGGCCCCCGGTCGGGTCCCCACGACCGATCGGTCCGTGACACCCGCAGCTCGGCCCCGCCCGGACACCAGCCGGACAGGCCGCTCCGCATCGAACACGTGGACCTGCCGACGCCGGACGCGGCTGTCTCCCCGGGGTGGACGCGCCTGGCCCAGTTCGGCGTCCGACCGTTCCTGGTGCTCCTGGACACGCTCGCCGTCGGCATCGGGGTCCTCGGCATGGAGGTCGTGAGCCGCCAGCTGGACGTGGACTCGCCGGCTCGGAAGACGCTCGCGTTCGGCGCCGTCCTCGTGCTGCTGTTCTGGCTGGGCGGGCTGCACCGTTCGCGGCTGTCGCTGTCGGTTCTCGACGACCTGCCGGCGTTGGCCGGGCGCTGGCTCGTCGCCGCGGCCCTCGCCGTGCTCGGACAGATCGCCTGGTCGCGGGCGATCTGGGCGGACTACCTCATCGACTGGCAGTTCCTGTGGGGCGCCGTGACGACCCTGGTCGCCGCCGTCGCCCTCCGGGCGATCGGCTACGCGGTGGTGCGCCGCCTGCGCTCGCGCGGGCTGGTGGCGCACCGGGCTCTCGTGGTCGGCGCGGGCCGGGTCGGCCACCAGGTGGCCGACATCCTGACCAGTCACCCGGAGTACGGGCTGCACCCGATCGGCTTCCTGGACGCCGACCCGCCGCACCGGGACGACGACCTGCCGCTCCCCCTGCTGGGCGGCCCGCAGTCCCTGACCCGGTTCCTGGAGGCGGGGCAGGTCGGCAACGTGGTGGTGGCCTTCTCCACGATGAAGGAGTCGGAGATGGTGCACGTCATCCGGGCGTGTGACCGGTACCGGTGCGAGCTGTTCGTCGTCCCGCGGCTGTTCGAGCTGCACCACGTGGCCGGGGACATGGACACCGCCTGGGGGCTGCCGCTGGTGCGGCTGCGCCGGGCGACCTACCGCAGCCCGGCCTGGCGGGTGAAGCGGCTGGTGGACGTGCTCGTCTCGGGGCTGGCGCTGGTGGCCATCGCGCCGCTGCTGCTGGTCCTGGCGGTG
>NZ_OBDO01000004.1 GCF_900215145.1 Geodermatophilus sabuli
CAGCTGGCCCACTCCGCGCAGCTGGAGACGGTGGAACGGCTGGTCCGGCGCGGGGTGTACACCGGTCCGCTGAACCTGACCTGGGTGGCCATCGGCGGGGGCTTCGACGGGCCGAATCCGTACACCATGCTGGAGTTCATCCGCCGGGTGCCGGACGGCGCGTCGCTGACGCTGGAGAGCATCATGCGCAACGTCCTGCCGGTCAACACGATGGCGATCGCCCTGGGCCTGCACCCGCGCTGCGGCAACGAGGACACCCTCTGGGGCAAGCTCGGCGAGAAGTGCACGTCGGCCGACGCCGTCCGCCAGCTCGTGCGGATCGCCGGCGAGCTCGGCCGCGAGGTGGCCACCGGCAAGGAAGCCCGCGAGATCTACCGGCTCGACGAGTACTGGGGCAGCGCCGACGAGGCGCTGGCCAAGCTCGGCTACCCGCCCAACCGCCAGCCCGGCCAGCGGGGCTTCCTGCACCACGCCTGATCAACACCGTTTGATCAACACCGTTTGGTCAACACCGCCTGATCAGCACCGCCTGATCGGCGCACTCCCCGCTCTCCCCGCACATCCCCCCGGTCCGCAGGTGCGGGCCCGGTCACACCGGGCCCGCGCCTGCGCCACCATGTCGACATCGAACGACGCGCGTTCGAGGTCGACCCCCCCGGTCCCGTCACCGGACGGCACCGATGTCGATCTCGAACCGTCGCACAGGAGCGTCGTCATGGCATCGCTGGTCACCGAGAGCAGGGTGGACGACACCGTCGTCCACCCTGCTCCCTCGAAGAGGGCCCGCAGGCTCTTCCCGTGGGTCGTCTTCGCCCTCACCTTCGCACTGCTGTTGTCGGACTACATGTCCCGGCAGGTGCTGTCCTCCGTCTTCCCCTTCCTCAAGCTGGAATGGGCACTGACCGACACGCAGCTCGGCGGGCTCGTCAGCGTCGTCTCGCTGACCGTCGCCGTTCTGGCGGTACCCCTGTCGCTGCTCGGCGACCGCTGGGGCCGGGTCAGGTCCATCGTCCTGATGGCCTCGATCTGGAGCCTGGCCACGCTGGGCTCGGCGATCGCGGCCAACTACGAGCAGCTGATGCTGGCCCGGGTCTTCATCGGGGTCGGTGAGGCGGCCTACGGCAGCGTGGGCCTGGCCGTCGTCCTGGCGGTCTTCCCGGTGTACCGCCGCGCCTCGCTCACCGGCGCCTTCCTGGCCGGCGGCTCGTTCGGCTCGGTGCTCGGCGTCGCCCTGGGTGGCGCTCTGGCGGTCCAGTTCGGCTGGCGCTGGTCGTTCGCCGCGATGGCCCTCGTCGGCCTGGTCCTGGTCGTGCTCTACCGCCTGTTCATCACCGACAAGAAGCTGGACGCCCACCGCGTCGATGACGTCGCCGAGGGCGAGTCGGTGGTTGCACCCGGTGGCCGCGCCAAGCTGCGCACGCTGTTCAGCACGCCGTCGGTCATCGCCGCCTACGTCGGCAGCGGCCTGCAGCTGTTCATCGCCGGATCGTTGTTCGCCTGGCTGCCCAGCTACCTCAACCGCGCCTACGGCCTGGCCCCGGACAAGGCCGCCGGCGTCGCCGCCATCGCGATCCTCTTCATGGGCACCGGCATGATCGTCTGCGGTGCGGTCACCGACCGGCTGGCCCGGACGGTCGCGATCCGCAAGTGGACGACGGCCATCGTCTACACCACGGCATCGCTGGTGTTCCTCGGCGTCGGCTTCTCCCTGCCGCACGGCGGCGCCCAGCTGCTGCTGCTGGCCATCGGCGTCTTCTTCGCCGCCGGCACGGCGGGCCCGGCGGGTGCGATGGTCGCCAACCTGACCCACGAGTCCATCCGGGCGACCGCGCTGGGCACCCTCAGCCTGGCGAACAACCTGCTCGGCCTCGCCGCCGGGTCGCTGATCACCGGCATCCTGGCCGACGAGTTCGGCCTCGTCGGCGCGATGAAGATCGTCCCCATCGTGGCGGTGGGCGCTCTGATCGCGCTGCTGATCGGCCGCAAGTACTACGCGCGCAGCCTCGCCAAGGTCAACGCGGCGGGCACCCGATGAGCGCCGCGACCGTCGTCGTGGTCCCGGGCCTCAGGGGCCACGTCGAGGACCACTGGCAGACGCGGCTCGCCGCCTCGCTGCCGGGCGCCCGGACCGTTCCGCCGCTCGGCCGCTCGGAGCCCAGCCTGCGTGCCCGGATCCGCTTGCTCGAGTGGATCGTCGCGGACGTGGACGGCCCTGTGGTCCTGGTGGCCCACAGCGCCGGCGTCCTCGCCACGGTGCACTGGGCGGCGTCGTACACGGGGGCGAAGGTCGTCGGAGCGTTGCTCGCGACCCCGCCGGCCTTCGCCACCCCGCTGCCGCCCGAGTACCCGTCGGTCTCGCAGCTCCGCGACCACGGCTGGCTGCCGATCCCGCGGCGGCCGCTGCCGTTCCCCAGCATCCTCGCGGTCAGCACCGACGACCCGCTGGGCAACCCGGTGCGGGTGCGGGCCCTGGCCAGTGCCTGGGGCAGCCGGATCCACTCGCTCGGGGCCGTCGGTCACCTCAACCCCGCCTCCGGGTTCGGCGACTGGCCCGGGGCCACGTCGCTCATCGCGGAGCTGGGCGAGGGGGCCGAGCAGGTGCGATGGGACGCGTTCCGCCCGACCTCGCCGCAGCTCGCGTCGGTATGACCACCGTCCGGGGCGACGGCGCCGTGCGCGCCGAGGACGACGGCGTCGTCCTCGGCGCGCCGGCCGCCGAGGAGGAGACCGCCCGGCGCTGGCCGGGCCTGGTCGCCGCCGCCCTCGGACTCGGTGGCGCACTCCTCGCCCACCAGCTGCTGCCCGCGATCGGCGTCCTCACCTGGGCCGTCGCTCTGGGCATGGTGGCCGGCAACACCGGCCTGCTGCCCGGGGGAGCCGGGCAGGCCCTGGCGGCGGTGACCAAGCGGCTGCTGCGGATCGGCATCGTCCTGCTGGGGTTCGCGGTGTCGTTCGGCTCGGTCATGGCGCTGGGCGTCGGAACGGTTGCACTCGTCGCGGGCACCCTGGTGGTCACGCTCGTCGTGACGACGTGGCTCGGGAACCGGATGAGGCTCGGTGCGGCCCGCAGTCTGCTGATCGGCACCGGGTTCGCCATCTGCGGGGCCTCGGCCATCGCCGCGATGGAGGAGACCGCCGGGGCCGACGAGGAGGACGTCGCGGTCGGGATCGCGATGGTCACCCTCTTCGGCACGGTGGCGATGGTGCTGCTGCCGCTGCTGGCCCAACCGCTGGGCCTCAGCGACGTGCAGTTCGGCATCTGGGCCGGGGCCAGCATCCACGAGGTCGGTCAGGTGGTCGCGGCCGCAGGCGCCGGAGGTGCCGCCGTCGTGGCCGTCGCCGTCGTCGTCAAGCTGACCAGGGTGCTGCTGTTGGCTCCCGTCGTCGCGACGGTCAGCGTCCGGCGACGGCTGGCCGGGTCCGGTCAGCGCACGGCTGCCAAGCGGCCGCCGATCGTGCCGCTGTTCGTGCTGGGGTTCCTGGCCTGCGTCGCCCTGCGGAGCACCGGCGTGATCCCCACGGGGGCGCTCACCACCATCTCGCAGGTGCAGGTCGCGGCGCTCGGCGCGGCACTCTTCGGCATGGGCGCGGCGGTGCAGATCCGCTCGCTGTTCCGCGGCAGCGGCCGCGTCCTCCTGGTGTCGACGCTCTCCACGCTGCTCGTGACGGGGATCGCGCTGGCGGGGGTGCTGGTCCTCGGCTGAGCAGCCGGTGTCGGGCGGTGGCCGTCGGCATCGGCGGGACCGTGGCCAGGCCGGGTGCCGTCAGCCCAGGGCAAGGCCCTCGGTCGAGCTCGACGGGGTGGGGTCGGGCAGCCCTGCCATGCGGAAGGAGTTGGCCAGGCCCAGGAGCCCCGCGAGGATCGGGATGACCAGCGCGATCTGGAGGGCCAGGGGTCGCGTCTCGGTGTTGATGCGGACGATCTCCTCGCGGATGGGCGCCGGCTGGTCCGCGAGCAGTTCCTCGAGCCCGGAGTTGCTCATCAGTTGCGCGTCCTGGTCCAGCACCTCGGCCACCTGTTGCTGCTGGTCGGCCGACAGGACGTCGCTGTTCTCGGCGCGGGTGGTGAACGTGGTGGCGAGCGCGGCGAGCATGATGGCGCCGGCGAAGGCCAGGCCGAAGGACAGCCCGAACGACCCCGCGGCGGAGTTCACGCCGGCGGCCTCGCTGACGCGTTCGTCGGAGACCGGGCTCAGCGTGTAGTTGTTCAGCTGGGAGACCAGCAGCCCCAGCCCGGATCCGGCGATCAGGAGCGGCACCAGGAGGTACCAGCCGGAGTCCGCGCGGGGTACGAGCGGCAGCAGGATCACCAGCCCGGCCGTGAAGAGCGCGAACCCCCACCGGACGACGGTGGACGGGCGCCGCCGCCCCGCCCGCTGGCCGGCGAGCAGGGCGATCCCGAACATGCTCAGCGACAGCGGGGCGATGGACAGGCCGGCCTGCAGCGCGTTGTACTCCAGCACCATCTGCAGGTAGATGGGCAGCACGATCATGGTGCCGCCCAGGGCGATCTGCTGGAGGAGCTGCTGGGAGACCCCCAGCCGGAAGTACGGGGACGTGAACAGTTCCGGGTCCAGCAGGGTCGGTCGCCCGAGGCGCTTGCGGCGCCGCAACCACCAGATCAGCGCGCCCATCGCCACCACACCGATGGCCATGAGGGCGCCGACGGACTCTCCGCCCTCCTGCCAGACCAGGATGCTCAGCACGATGCCGCCCATGCCGAGGACGGACAGGACGGCCCCGACGACGTCGACGTGCCGCGGACCGGTGTAGGGCACGTCGCGGACGAGCCGGATGCCCGACAGCACGACGGCGATGATCACGGCCTCGAGGAGGAACCCGACCCGCCAGGACAGGAAGGTGGTGATGACACCGCCCAGGAGCGGGCCGACTGCCGCGGCGATGGCCGCGGCGGCCCCGACCAGTGCGTAGACCTTCGTCCGCGCCGCGCCGTCGAAGTTGCCGTGGATGAGCGACTGCATGGCGGGGAGCAGCAGCGACGCACCCAGTCCACCGATCACCGCCCAGAACACGATGATCGCGGTCAGGCTCTGGGCGAGCGTCATGGCCACGGCGCCCACGGCGTAGCCGAGCAGCCCGAGCACGTAGCACCGCTTGCGGCCGAAGAGGTCGCCCACCTTGCCGCCGATCAGGATGAACGCGGCGGACACCAGCGCCTCGAGCGCGATCGCGGACTGCACGCCGGAGACGGTGGTGTCGAGGTCCTGGACGACCGCCGAGATCGAGACGTTCATCAAGGACGTGTCGACGACGAGCACGAACATCGCCATCGCCAGCAGGAGGGCGAGCAGGCGGCTCCTCTTCGCTGCCGGAGGAGAAGGCGGGTTCGCGCGCTCGCTCACCATCGGGTCATCGTGGGTGGGACCGGCGCTCGTGTCCTCATCCACTCGTGGTGAACGGCTCGGCGCCCGCTGCCCGATGGCGCGTCACGGAGTCACCGGCCGGGGCCCCTCCGGTGCGTGCACCGGCCCGTCGGGGGCGTCCGGCGCCGGCGCGGGGCGCTCGGGCCGGCGGCGCTTCCAGACGAGGTCCAGCGCCACGCTCACCAGCAGGATGGCGACCAGGGTCACCGCGGTCGCCGGCTCCTCGACGAGCGTGGTGAACGCGAAGGTCACGAGCACGATGACGGCGGACCCGACGGCGAGCACGAGCAGCCAGGTTTTGGCCCCCGTCTCCCCCCGGACGCGGAGGTGACCCGTCGACACCAGCGCGAACACGATCAGGGCGACCGCGCTGCCGATCGACGCGATCGCGGTGAGCGCGAAGCCCACGGACAGGGCGATGGCCACCGCTGCGGTCAGCAGGATGCCCGCGGGCGCGCGGTTCCGGATCCGGCGACCCAGCGCCGGCGGGAACTGGCCGGTCGAGGCCATGTGCTCGCACAACCCTGCCGCCGGGTACAGCCCCGAGTTGGTCGCGCCCGCGGTCGCGAACAGCGCCGTCACGCTCATGAGCCAGTAGCCGGCGTCGCCGAGGACGGGTTGTGCGGCCACCGCCAGCGCCGTCCCCCCGGAGTCGACCACCTCGTCGACGGTCAGCGTGCCGAACACGCCCACTGCGACAGCGACGTAGACGACCGTCGCGATGCCGAGCGCCAGGTACACCGCGCGCGGCAGCTGGCGAGCCGGGTCCGCCAGGTCCTTCGCCGTGAACGTGATGACACCGAAGCCGAGGAAGGCGAAGAAGGTGAGCGCCACGCTGGACACGACCGCGCGCAGGGAGGGGTAGCCGGAGAACGCCAGCAGCGACGGGTCGAGGTTCGACAGGGTCGCGACGGCGAAGACGGTGAGGATGCCCACCACCACGACGACCACGATCGTCTGCGCCCGTGCCACCGCCTGGGAACCCAGGATGTTGAGCGCGGTCATCAGCAGCACCACCAGGACGGCGAAGGCCTTGGTCCAGCCGGCCCCTCCGTCGGCGAACGCAGCGGAGGCATAGCTGCCGAACGACACGGCGACCATCGCGGTGATGATCGCGTTGGCGGCCAGCAGCAGCCAGGCCACGATGCCGGTGACGTGCCCGTTGCCGAACCCCCGGACGACGTACTCCAGCAGCCCGCCGGCCGACGGGTACCGGGCCCCGAACTTGGCGAACGAGTACCCCTGCAGCACGGCGACCGCGCCGGCGATGAGGAAGGAGAGCCAGACCGCGGCGCCCGCGACCTCCCCGGCAGCCCCGAGCAACGCGAAGATCCCGGCGCCGACCATCGCGCCGACTCCGATGAACGCCGCCTGCCGCACGGACAGCCGGGCGGCAGGAGCCTCGTTGACGGTCATGATCCTGACTAGCGCACCCCTGTGTCCGCCGCCTCGTCCACGTTGGACGAATGGCTGGCCGGCCCGGCGAGCGCGACCGCGAGGGCGTCCCCGGCTCACCCTCATCGAGGGATGTCCCGGGGCGCCGGCGCGCGGCACCGTCGGCGGTGCACCTCCCGGACCACCCGAACAGGCACGGCCATGACGACGATCGACCGCACAGCAGCGACGCGGCAGGTGTACTTCCACGACTCCCTGGCGCCGGGCGCGAGCCTGGTCGTCCCCTCGGTCTTCGTCGCGGTGCGCTGGCATCACGGGACGCTGCTCCTCGTCCGCCGACGCGACAGTGGCGCCTGGGAGCTGCCGGGCGGTCGCGTCGACGTCGGCGAGACCGCCGTGGAGGCCGCCGTCCGGGAGACCGCCGAGGAAGCCGGTGTGCGTGTGGAGGTCACCGAGTTCGCCGGTCTGTTCAGCGATCCCGGGCACGTGGTGCGCTCGGTGGACGGCGAGGTGCGCCAGCAGTTCGCGGTGCTCTTCCGGGCCCGGTGGCTGTGCGGCGTGCCTCACGGCGACCAGCACGAGACCAGCGACGCCGCGTGGGTGCCGGTGGCGGCCCTCGAGGGGCTGGCCATGGAGCCCCCCGTGCGGCTCTGGGTGGCTCAGGCCATCGCGGTGGGGGAACCGCCGATCCTCCGCTGACCGGCGCCTCGTCCCAGCACGGTGAGCGCACTGCCCACGACCGCAGGGCCCCGGCCGGGGCAACGTGCTGAAGCAGCCGGACGGACCGGCCACCGGCGGGGCCGCCGGCGAGGATGCTCCCTCGTCTTGCCGGGGTGATGCGCCTCCGACCTGATGGCTCCACCCTGCTCTCGCGCCACTGACCTCACCCGCGCAGCACGGCGGGCCGTTGGCACCGGGCCGTTCCCGGAAGGAGCACGTGATGGTGGACGCCGTCCTCCTCCCCGGCCCGGTCGGGGCGGGCCCGTCCCTCCCGGGCGCCGATGACGCTCCGCATCCCACGGACGAGCCCGGCATCGACCCACAGCCTCGTGGTCGGCGGATCGAAGGGGGCGGCCTGTGGACGTGTCGTTGATCGTCGTCGTGGTGGTGGTGACCGCCCTGGTCTTCGACTTCACGAATGGTTTCCACGACACGGCGAACGCCATGGCCACGTCGATCGCGACGGGCGCGTTCACGCCCAGGACCGCCGTGGCGACCGCCGCCTGTCTGAACCTGATCGGGGCGTTCCTGTCGGTCGAGGTGGCGAAGACGATCTCGGGCGGACTGGTCGACGAGACGCTCATCGACCCGGTGGTGATCTTCGCCGGTCTGGTCGGAGCCGTCCTGTGGAACCTGTTGACCTGGTTGCTCGGCATGCCGTCGAGTTCGTCACACGCGCTCTTCGGCGGCCTGATCGGCGCGACCTGGGTGGCGGGCGGGGGCGGGGCGATCAACTTCGACGCGGTGCTCAACAAGATCATCCTGCCCGCCCTGCTGGCCCCCGTGGTCGCTGCGCTGATCGCGGTCCTCGCGACCTACCTGGCCTACCGGGTCACCGCGCGGGCGGCACCCGACGTCGTCCGCCGTGGGATCACGATCGGCCAGCGGGTCTCGGCGTCCATGGTCGCCCTGGCCCACGGCACCAACGACGCGCAGAAGACCATGGGCGTGATCACGTTGACCCTGATCACGGCGGGGATGCTGGCCCCTGGCTCGCCACCGCCGTTCTGGGTCGTCCTGACCGCCGGCCTGGCGATCGGGCTGGGTACCTACATGGGTGGCTGGCGGATCATCCGGACCCTCGGCAGGCGCGTCAGTGACATCACGCTGATCCAGGGGTTCACCGCCGAGACCACCAGCACCACCGTCATCCTTGCCTCCAGCCATCTGGGGCTGCCGCTGTCCACGACGCAGGTCTGCACGGGTTCCATCCTCGGAGCGGGTGCCGGTCGCCGGCTGGCGTCCGTGCACTGGGGGATCGCCGGACGGATCGTCCTGGCCTGGTGCTTCACGCTGCCGTCGGCAGCGCTGATGGGCGCCGCGGCGTCGTGGCTGGCGGCGACCGGCACGGTGGGCGTGGTGATCGTGGCGGTGATCGGGACCGCCCTGGCCTCGGGGATGTACACGGCGTCGCGTCGCAACGCGGTCACCGCAGCCAACGTCAACGACCCGCCGCGGACGGCGACCACCGACGTGCCCCTCGGCATGGCGGTCTGACCGCGGGAGAGGAGGCCGCTCGTGCACATCGACTGGCCCACGTTCGCCGCGATCGCGGTTGTGGCGGCCGCGGCGACCGTGATCGTCGTCCTGCTGGTTGCGTTCGCGCTCGTGGGGCTGTCCGGCCGCTCGGGAGGGCGGGTCGGGCCCGGTGACAGTGGCACTTCCGGTAGGCGCCCCGCCGCCGGCACGGGCGTCGCCGCGCTCTGCCTGCTCGCTGCCGGGTTCATCGTCTGCTATGGCCTGTACCTGATCATCGGCTAGGAGGCACCAGCGTCTGGACACGGCCCACCGGATCGTCGAGGAACGCCGGCCCTGGAGTCTCCTGACGTGTCACCCCAGCGGCCTGCTGGGGCCTGAACTGGGAGGACGGATGGCCGACTACACCGCGACCGCGGTCAGCGAGGGTGACCACTGGGTGATCGACGTGCCGGGTGTCGGCACCACCCAGGCCGACCGCGTCGAGGACCTCGAGGAGATGGCTCTCGATCTGATCGTCGCCATGACCCACGCCGCTCCCGAGGAGGTGCACATCGAGCTGCGCATCGTCTGAGTGCGGTCCGTCGTGCCAGCGCCCGGTGGATCAGCCGGCCAGGAGGACGCCGACGAACAAGGCGCCCAGAGCGCTCAGCCCGGTCAGCGCACCGAACACGACCAGTCCGCCCCGGCTCCCGGCGCGGGCGTGCAGGAATGCCGTCACCCCGGAGACCAGGACGAGGACCAGCTTGACGGTCAGGGTGGTGCGGTACTCCGGCCCAGCATCCCCGATCGCGAGGACGTTCCAGATCCCGGTCGCGACGAGCAGGGCGAAGGCGGGCCAGGCCACCCGGTTGAAGGCCCGGGCGGCGTTGCGGGCGGCGTCCGGCCCGGCGTGGCGCAGGACCGGGACCAGCGCGGCGAGGGTCAGCTGCCCGCCCACCCACACGGTCGCCGCGAGGACGTGCAGGAAGACCCGGATGACACCGAGGTCGATGCTGAGCACACGGAGCATCGTGGCGGCCCCTCCTCCGGGTGGCCAGCGACTGCCGGCCGGGCGGGGGAGCGCCGCACTCGAGACACTGCGACGCTGGGGACCCGCCCGCTCCCGAGGAGGTCCGCGATGGGCTACGTGTTCCCCGAGGACGCCGATCGGCGGCCGGTGGCCGTCGTCGGGGGCGGTGCCCTGGGTCGCCGTATCGCGGCCGTCCTGGCCGCGGGCGGCACGGACGTGCGGCTCACCGATCTCGACGCCGAGCAGCGGGAGGTCGCGCGCCGCTACGCCCTGGCCTCGCTCGAGGAGTTCCACCGGGCCCTCGGCCTGACCAACCAGGGGCGCGGCACGGTGTCATCGGCCGACGAACTCCGGGACGCCGTGGCCGGAGCGTGGCTGGTGGTCGAGGCCGTCCCCGAGCGGGTGGACGTGAAGACCGACGTCTTCGGCCGGCTGGACCGGCTGGCCGAGCCCGACGCGGTCCTCGCCAGCAACTCCTCGTCCATCCCGACCAGCCAGGTGGTCGACCGGGTCGCGCGCCCGGAGCGGGTGCTCAACGCGCACTTCCAGTCACCGCCGGAGCACAACGCCGTGGAGCTCATGTCCTGTGGCCGGACCGACCCGGCGGTGGTCGACGCGTTGATGGAGCGCCTGCCCCGGTACGGGCTCGTGCCGTTCCGAGTGCGCCGGGAGAGCGACGGGTTCATCTTCAACCGGATCTGGGCGGCCATCAAACGCGAGTGCCTCATGGTGGTGGAGGAGGGCGTGGCCGCACCCGAGGACGTCGACCGGATGTGGCAGCTGTTCACCCGGCCGGGGACGCCCCCGTTCCGGTTGATGGACGTCGTGGGACTGGACGTGGTCCTGGCCATCGAGGAGCACTACGCCGCGGTGCGCGAGGGGATCCCCGACGGGCCGCGGCGGCTCGTGCGGGAGTACCTCGAGCAGGGCCGCCTGGGGCGCAAGAGCGGCCGGGGCTTCTACGACGACTACGACTGAGCCCGGCCGGTGCCCGGTGCCGCCTCGTCGGCTGCGCCCACCTGGACCGTCACGGCTCCAGGCACTCCGGGATGGAGTCGCTGAGGCCGTCCGGTGTCCCGGTGCGGCCCTCCGGGTCGAGGATCTTGACGACGTCGACGCTGTCGAACTGCTTGAGGGTCGGGAAGATCTCCCCGGCGATGGTCTCCGTGGAGCCGCCGCTGCTGCATCCCCCGGTGAGCTGCACACGTGCCACCTGGTCCCGGATGCCCAGGCCGGTGAACCCGGTCGCGCCCGACGACAGCAGGGTCAGCCCCGCCGCCTGCTCCGCAGTCGTGGGGCCGGCGAAGAGCCGGTCCAGGACGCCGGTCGCCGGCGTCTGCGGCAGCACCGGCCGGGAGACGGCGACGTAGAAGGGCGGCTGGTTGGCGACGAAACGGTCCTCGTCGAAGAAGAACACCTCGTGCTGCACCGTCCGGAAGGCCGCACCGACGTCGATCACCACGCGGTCGGGGTCGGTCAGGGTGGACACCGTGACGGCTTCCCGGCGGGCCAGTCCGATGCCGTACGTGGTGACGGCCTCGAAGTCGCCGGACCGCACCGTCGTCATGATGTTGGGCAACGCGAAGGCCACCCGGTCCGGTGCGGTCGGGGTCCCGGAGTCGTCGTGGGCGTCGGCCGGCTCGAAGCGCGCCTGCAGGATCGCCCGACCCGCGATCGGCACCGGCAGTCCCGACCCGTCGCCGATCAGCTCGGACACGTAGGCGACCTCGGCGGTCGGCAGACCCCCGCGGAAGTCGAAGACGATCCGGTCGAACGTGGGGTGGTGCGCCGCCCGGATGCCGACGAGAGTCGGGGTCGTCGGCTGTGCCGGTGCCGCGGTGGGAGCGGCAGCCGCCGACGCGGGTGCCAGGACGCCGACCAGGACACCGGTCACCAGGAGTACGCAGAGCCGTCGTGGGGATCGCATGACGTCCTCCCGAGGTCGTGGACCGTGGTGGCTCCGACGGTCCGCGCGTCGGCGGCCGGCGGCGAGTGACACAGGTCCTGCGCACCGCGCCGGAAGACGTGCCGGGGGGACCGCCCGCTCACGACCTCGCCCGTGCGCCGTGGCGCGCTGCTCGCTGCCGCGCAGCATCCGGCGGGTCATGACCAGCGGGACCGGCTCCCACGCGGGTGGCGATGCGGACACCCACCCGCGAGGGCCTCTCGCTGCGGGTGCGCGCCAACAGCCGGCACCGACGTTCACCGTCGGGTCGCACGCGGACGGACCACACGCCGCTCCACGGGTGCTCCGGTGGGGCCTGCCGGAGCACCAGCGTGCACCGCCGTCGCGACGTGCGCCTGGACCCCACTGCGCGGATGCGGTCCGTTCGAGGGATCGCGTGCCGTCACATCACCAGGTGCGCCGGCTCGCCGATGACCTGCTCGAGGTCGCCGGTCGCGGCCTGCAGCAGCCGGTGGCTCAGGTCCGACAACGCCCGTGCGACCGCGATCTCGTCGCCGATCTCGGGCACGTCGGGGTCCGTGGGGTGGAGACGGGCGAAGCCGACGCCGACGAGGGTGTCGGAGTCCTTGGTCCGCAGGTGGGCCACGGCGCGCGTGCGACCGTCGTGCTCCCCGATGGCGATCTCGACGGTCCAGCTCTTGGTCTGCTGCATGTCAGCCTCCTCGGGTGGGCGGAGCGTTCCCGACTCTGCCCGCGCGTCCCGACCATCTGAACCGGCCGGAAGGCCGGATGCCGCGGGACCTCCGGCCCCGCCCGGGCGCCTCGTCGGCCGGTGACGGTCGACGCGTGGCCGGGCCGTCGGCCGGGGACCACCGTCCGGGGTCATGGGACGCGGCGGGCCCACACGGGCTCGACGTCCGCCCAGCCGCGGGTCCACCGACGGTCCCTGTGGCGCGCCAGGAGTCCGAGGACGACCAGGTGTGTGGCGGCCACCGCCGCTCCGGTCACGAGGAGGACACCGAAGCCCGACGCCACGGCGATCCGGGCGGCGGCAGCAGGCTCCAGCGGTGCTCGGGTGGGTGCGCCGGAGGCGTCCAGCCAGACGGGGACCTCGTCCCCGGCCCGCGCGCCTGCGGACACCTGCACCCGCCCCTCGTGCGGCAGGCCGTCGTCGCCGGTCCAGCGCGCCGGCGCCAGGAGGGCGCCGTGCTGCCCAGCGAGCGGACTGGGGACGTCGTCCAGGAGGACCGCGGAGGTGTGGGTGGTGGTGGCGGCCTGTTCGGCGGCCTCCGCGCGCAGGTCGGTGTGGATGACCGTGCCCACCGTCAGCGCGGTGGGCAGCGCCAGCAGGACGACGGCCAGCAGGACGACCCGCCAGAGGAGCTCGACGCGGTCCGAGCCACGCTTCAGGGGCCCGGCGCCCAGGGTGAACCACCGCACCGCCCGGCGGAGGGACCCGATCTGCCGTGTGGACACGTCCTTCCTCCTCCAGCGTCGTCGTGTTCGTGGCCCCACCCGCGCGGTGCCGCCCGGCCGGGGCTCACCGGGCGGCCGGCGACCCGGTCCGGTCGCGGCGCGACTCGCCCAGTGCCGCGGCGATCTCGCCGGCCCAGCGGTCGATCGCCGGCCAGTCCCGGTGGTCACCGGGTCGGCCGCCGATCGCGCGCCAGAAGACCCTGCCCCACAGGGGGAGGCCGGCCATGGCGACGATCCCGGCGAACACCAGGTGCCCTCGGGGACTCAGCCCGGAGGGGAACGCCGCCTCGATCCTCTGGACCTCCATCCCGACGACGGCCCGGCTGATCGGCCCGCGGGGTGCCGCACCGGCGACGCTGAAGCACCACAGCGGCCGGTCGCCGACGGTGGTCCGCCCGCGGCGGAGGAAGTCCAACGCGGCCGGCAGCCACGCCTGGTCGTGGACCGCGCTGCCGATCACGAACGCGTCGAACCCGGCCGGGTCCACATCAGGCCCGAGGGGCCGGACGGCGACGTCGGCGACGTCGGCCAGCCCGGCGGCGATCCGTTCGGCGATGCCCTGGGTGGAGCCGGCCGCGGTCGCGTACCCGACCAGGACCCGCACGCTCTTCGTCATGTCCCCACGCTGCCCGCCGGGGACGGGGGCGGGGAGGGACGGACGGCTCCATCACGGAGTGGCGGACGTCGCCGTGTCAGCGTGCCGCCTCGGCGCCAGGGACCGCCGGGACGGCGCAGACGGCGACCCCGGGGCCGCGAGCGGGGGCGGTCGGTGTCCCGGCGGGGTCAGCGCCGGCGGCCCCAGCGGAAGTACGCCGCCGGGCCGATCCAGTTGACCGCGATGACCGCCGCCCACACGGCCTTGCGGCCGTTCACCTCGGCCGGCCGGCGCCGGGCGAGGTCGGTCCAGGCGGTCACCGCCAGCGACAGCTGGACGGACCCCAGCGTCAGCAGGACGGCGCGCTGTCGGCCGCTGAGGTCCGCCCACCGGCGCGGTGGTCTCCGCTGGCGCTGTGTCATGGCTGCCTCTCCCGTCGTGTCCGTGCGCGACCACCCTCGCGCACCGCGGCTGCGGGTGCTCGGGGCCGGAGTCCTGGCCGGCCGTGACCTCGGTCCCTGCGCCGGCTCGCGCGCAGGGAGCGAGGCTGGCTTCCGCAGGCGGTGGGGCGCGGCGGACACGGCGACGACCGACGGATCCGTGGAGCCGGACAGCGGAGGGAGGACGCCGTGACCGAGCCGCATCCGCCCGGACCCATCGCACGCGCCGGCCCGGCCGACCTCGCCATGCGCGCCATCAGCACCGGGGGCGCCCTGCCCATGCAGGTCGCCGCGGTACTGGTGCTCGGGCCCCGCCGCGAGGCGCCCGGCGTGGGAGGCGACGACCTCGCTCGCGTGGTGGCCGAGCGGCTGGGCGGGGTGCCGCGGCTGCGGCAGCGGCTCCTGCGCGCGCCGCCGGGAGCCGGCCGCCCGGTGTGGGTCGACGATCCGCGCTCCACCGCTCCTGCCCACGTCCGCCAGGCGGCCGGCCCGCCGCCAGGTGACGAGCAGGCGCTGCTCGACCTCGCCACCGCGCTGGTCGCCGAGCCGCTGCCGGCCGACCGCCCGACCTGGTCGGCCCTCGTCGTCCCCGATCTGCCGGGCGGCCGGACGGGCGTGGTCGTCGTGCTCTCGCACGTGCTCGCTGACGGCATCGGTGGCCTGGCGGTGCTCGCCTCGCTCGTGGACGGCGGGCCTCCGTGCGACCCGTCGCCGCTGCGGCCCCGCCCCGCCTGGCACGTGCTGGCCGCGGACGCGTGGCGGACGCGCGCCCGCGCGGTGGCGCACTGGCGAGCCGGTGCCGCCCACCTCAGGGACGCCGTCCGGGCCGCCCGCGGCCTGCGCGCACCGCGGGCCACCCCCTGCTCACTGCTGGCGCCGACGGGGCCGCACCGCCGGGCCGCGGCGGTGCGGGTCCCGCTCGAGCCGCTGCGGCTGGCCGCCCACCGGGCCGGCGGCACGGTCAACGACGCCCTGCTCGTCGCCGTGGCCGGGGCCCTCGGAGCGTTGCTGGCCGGCCGCGGCGAGACGGTGGACCCCGTGTCCGTGACCGTCGTCGTCAGCGCGCGGCGCTCGGCCGGGCCGGCCGATCTGGGCAACGCGACCACGCCGCTCGTGGTGACGGTCCCGGTGGCGGGCGACCCGGTCGCCCGGCTCGCCCGGTTCGCCGGCACCATCCGCGCGGCACGCGACACGGCGACCGGACCGCCCGTGATCGCCCTGTTGGGCCCGGTGTTCCGGGTGCTGGCCGCGGCAGGCGGCTACCGGCTCTACCTCCGGCACCAGCGCCGCTTCCACACGCTCGTGAGCAACCTGCGGGGGCCGGACCGGCCGCTGGCCGTCGCCGGCCGGCCCGTCGAGGTGATCGTGCCCGTGGCGGCGGGGGAGGCCGGCAACGTCACCGTCTCCTTTGACGCGCTCTCCTACGCCGGCACCCTCACCGTCACCGTGATCGCCGACGCCGAGCACGTGCCCGACCTGCCGGTTCTCACCACCGCGCTGCAGGAGCAGCTGGACGCGCTGGTCAGCTCCCCGATGCGCCGGCCGGCAGCGGCGCCGTGAGGGGGACGAACACGAGGCGCACGATCGTCACCGGGCCGTGGCCCCTGCCGGGTCCGACCGCGCACCCGCCAGCGCGCTGCCCAGGACCACCAGGGACAGGGCGACGGGGTAGACGATCCAGCGCTCGACGCCCCCCTCACCGAGCGACTCGAACACCGGCAGGCCACCCAGCAGCTGGTAGCCCAGGAGGAAGGCCAGCGCCACTGCGCCCAGCAGGACGAGGACCGGCCGCAGGGGACGGGCCACCAGACGGGCGGCCAGGACCGCCGCGAGGCCGCCGCTGAGGAACGCCAGCAGGGACACCAGCTGGTGGACGGCCATGACGGTGTTGCCGGGGAACACCCCGACCCCCACCATGCCGAGGGCCAGGCCGCCGAGCGGGAGCACGGCGGACAGTCGCGCGCCGGCCCGGGCGAGCAACCCGGCCGCAGCGCCGATCGCGAGGCCGGCCACGATCATCGTGACGTTGAAGATGGCCGCGGAGGGCTGGCGGACGATGTCGTCCGGCCGCATGGCGGCGAGGTCGCTGACGGTGTTGACGCTGCTGCGGTAGTCCGCGGGGTAGAGCGCCTCGGCGGTGATGATCGCCAGCAGCACCCCCACGCCAGCGGTGACCAGCAGCAGCCCGGCGGCGGTCCGTCCACGGGTGCGTGGCCAGGCAGGGTCGGCCGTGCGGGTGCGAGTCGTCGTCATGGATCCCCCTCGGTCGGGCCGTCCGTGTCCTCCCACGGTGGCCGCACCCCGCCCTGCGACGCAGGGCCGCATGCCCCGGTGGCGGCGGGCCAGAGGTCCGGGGGACAGGACCTTGGACCCGGTCCGCCGTGCCGCCGGGCCTGTGCCGTGGTCGTGCGCCGGGAGACCATGACGCCGTGACCAGCGACGGAGCGGTGGGCGAAGAGCTCCCGGCGACGGAGCGCGACCGCCGTCCCGGCCCTGCGCGGGTGCGGCCGCCGGGCGCCGGGCGGCCGCCGTGGCCGGACGGCGACGAGCGGCGTCGGCCGGACGGCGACGAGCGGCGTCGGCCGTCGGGCCGCGACCGCCACACCCGGTGGCAGGCCCCCCGGGGCGTGTGGCTCTGCACCGCCGCCCTGGTTCTCTCCGTCGGCCTGGTCGTCGCCTGGGCGGGGCGCCCCGGTGGGCTGGTGCCCGAGCTCGACCGGGACGTCCGCGAGGTGCTCGCGCCCGCCGGGACACCCCCGGAATGGGCCGTGGCGCTCGGCCGGCTGGGGTCGGCACTGGGGTACCGCGTGCTGTGGGTGCCGACCGTGCTGCTGCTGGTGTGGACCGCGCGCTGGCGGCACCTGCTGGTCTACGTCGTCAGCATCTGGCTCACCGCCACGACGGCGATCCTCGCCTCCGGGGACGCGCGGCTGGTCCGTGTGGTGCGGGAGGGGGTGACCGGTTCGCCCGCGGACCTGAGCCTGCCGGCCTGGCCGGTCGTGGTCCTGGCCACCGTCGCCACCGGGAGCCTGTTCGCGCTGACGCCCTCGGGCCCCCCGCGTCGCTGGGGGTGGGCGGTCGTCGTCGTGGGGGTCGGGACGCTCGCCGTCGGCCGGGTGGCGCTGGGGCTGGACACGGCGAGCACCGCGGTCGTCAGCGCCGTCCTCGGGAGCAGCGCCGCGGGGCTGGCCTTCCACCTGCTCGCCCCGGAGGCGGCCTTCCCGGTGGGCTACCACCGGGAGGTCAAGGCGCACCTGCGGTTCGACGCGGCGCGCACCGAGCGGGTCCGCACCGCCGTCCGGGACCAGCTGGGCATCGAGGTGGCGGAGATCCACCCCTACCGGCTCGACGGGTCCGCGGGGTCCACCCCGTGCCGGTTGCGGCTGGCGCACGGGCCCCCGGAGCACCTGTTCGGCAAGCTCTACGCGACCACCCACCTGCGTTCGGACCGCTGGTACAAGTGGGCGCGGGTGCTCCGGTACGGCCGGCTGGAGGACGAGGCGCCCTTCGCGTCGGTCCGGCGTCTGGTGGCGCACGAGGACTACATGCTCCGGCTGCTGCGGGACGGCGGCGTCCGCGTGCCCGAGCCGGTCGGCGTCGTCGAGGTGCTGCCCGGCCGGGAGTACCTGCTGGTGACCGAGCTCGTCCCCGACGCCGTCGAGATCCTCGACTCCGCCATGGACGACGAGATGATCGACGATGCGCTGCGGCAGGTCCGCCGGCTGTGGGCGGCCGGCGCGGCACACCGCGACGTCAAGCCGTCCAACGTACTGGCGCAGGACCACCGCGTCCTCCTCGTCGACGTCTCCTTCGGCGAGCTCCGCCCGTCGCGCTGGCGGCAGGCGGCGGACCTGGCCAACATGCTGCTGACGCTGGCCCTCGTGGCCGGTCCCCGGCGGGTCACGGACCGGGCACTGGGGTTCTTCGAGCCCGAGGAGCTGGCCGAGGCCTTCGCCGCGACGAGTTCACTGACCATCCCGCGCCAGCTGGCCCGCCGGCTGGCCGAGGCCGACGGGGACCCGCTGGAGGAGTTCCGGTCCCTGCTGCCGCCGTGGCCACGGGTCGGAGTGCAACGGTGGAGTCTGCGCCGGGTCCTCCTGGCGGTCGCCACCGTCGGCGGTGCCGCGCTGACCGCCGTCCTCCTCGCGGTCAACCTGCGGGCCGGTGGACTCATGTAGTCCGACCGGCGGAGGTCCCTCCCGGTCAGCTGCGGATGTGGTGCAGCGGCACCTCCAGGACACCGCCCGGGTCGAACCGGTACTCGGCGTCGCGCACCCGGAGTGGCAACTGGGTCGCCGTCTGCCCGGAGCTGCCGATCGTCAGGGAGTCGTGGGCGATCGTCGCCTCGACCTCGCGGTGGCCGCGGTAGCGCACCCGGAACCGCATGGCCGTGAGGGCCTCACCCGGACTGCCGAGAGGTCGAGCCAGTCCCCGTCGCCGGTCCGCGACCCGGTGACCGTCGACCTCGTCGACCAGCCGGTTGTAGACCCCCGCGGCGTAGGTGCCGGGTAGGGCGCGCAGCGGCGGTGGCGGCGGTCCGGGAGGCGGGGGAGCCGTCGATCCCGACGACGATCGGCCGGAGAGCCGCGGTCACACCCATGACGTCCCTCCCCGCCCGTCGGGGACGGGGCGTCGGCCGGATGGGCCCGGCGGCGGACTGACCGGCCAGCCGGAAGGAGTCGGCCGTCGGACTTCTGTCGATGGCTCAGCTGGCCGGACGCTGTTCTCGACGACCGTGTGCCGCGGGCGGCGCGGCGTCCGTGTCGTGGCGACCGCGTGCCCGATGCGCAGCAGGAACTGGGGATGGGCGTCCCAAGCCAGCGCCGACCGGAGTTGGGTGCGGGTCTGCAGCACCTCGATGGTCTGGGTCATGGGGCTGGCGGCCCAGCCCAGAGCCGTCAGCTCGAGCAGGAGGCGTTCGAGTGCCTCGCCCGAGCGGAGCCAGGCGTGGGGACCGTCCTCCCGGGTGGTCAGGAGCACGAGCGACTGTTCGGTGCCGGATCTCGTCTCCGCCGGGAGCCCCCCGGAGCCGGTGGTGTCGAAGTCCCGGAGCGGCAGGTCGTCGTGCTGCCGGCCGTCGACGTGGGGGACGGCGGCTGGCGGGATCCCGTCACCGTCGGGGGACGGCCGGTTCGTCCAGTGGCGGAGCTCGGCCCGGTACGCGGCGTCGGCGTTCTGCAGCTGATCGGCCCGCTGCGTCAGCCGGATGAGCAGCTGCAGGTGCTCGGCCTGCACGAGCGGGACGAGCTCGGTGTCCTCGGCGGCGGCACTTCCCGTCAGGGCGCGGAGGAGGTCGTCGGACGGACGGGTGTCGTCGAAGCGCCGCCGGTTGGTCCGTCGCCTCGTGATGGCGGGAGCGAGCGCAGCCAGAACGGCGTCCGGGGCTCCCCGGGCCACACGTACGACGGCCAGCAGGTCGGGGTCCTCCGGACGGGGCAGTCGCGCCACCTCCACGGCACGACCGGCCGCCGCGAGCGCGACCCGGACGTTGAGCAGCGCGGCTCCGACGCTCTGGACGAGCTCCCGGCCCAGCGGGTCCACGGTGGTCAGCTGACGGGAGCGGTCGGCCCGCAGCTCCAGGGAGTCCGCGTGCAGGACGATGCGCCATGGCTGGGTGTTGTGGACCGACGGGGCGAGCACAGCCGCATCGGCCGCGGCTTCCAGGGCCCGGGTCACGGTGCTCGGCTGGGGCTCCTCGCCGTGAGAGCTGGGGATCCCTGTGGGACGAGGTGGGGTGGGGCTGGGCATGGGGACTCCTCGTTCGGTGGTGCGTCCCCAGCCTCGGTGTCACGGCCGGTCGGTGGCTGGAGGCGGCGGTCACCTCTGCCAGGACGAACGTCCCCGTCCTCTCGGGCGACGGTCGCTGCCGAGTCGATCCGCTCCCACCAGCTCACCTCGACGTCGTCCCCGTCGACTTCGCGGCATGCCCAGAGGGGGCGGCGGGGTCGGGTGGGAGCCGGCTGACCCCGCCGTCCGTGTCGTCGGGCCTGGGTCCGGGTCCGGGACGTCCGCCCCGGTCGCACGGGCCGGGCGCCCCTCGTTCTCCGGCGTCGACAGCAGCACCGTGGGTCCAGGCACTCTCTCGTCATCCGGCGCGGTTCGGCGGCCAGCCGGGATGAGGGCGGCAGTCCGAGGAGGGACCCATGGACACGATCGTGGGGGTCCGGAGCGGCCGGGTCCGTGGCCGCACCGTCGGCGGTGTGAGCACGTTCCTGGGCATCCCGTATGCCGCGCCGCCCTCCGGTGAGCGGCGGCTGCGACCGCCTCAGCCGGTCGAGCCGTGGGACGGCGTCCGCGACGCGACCGTCCTGGGACCGGAGCCGCCACAGCCGGACTTCGGCTCCCACGACCCCACGGGGTTCGTCTACGACCCGGCCCTGCCGGGGGACGACTGCCTGAACCTCAACGTCTGGACGCCCGACGCCGGCGCCGGCGGGATGCCGGTCATGGTCTGGATCCCCGGCGGTGCCTTCCAGTACTCCTCCGGCGGGAGCTACGACGGCAGCCGGTTCGCCCGCGACGGCGTGGTGTGCGTGACCATCAACTACCGCACCGGTGCCGACGGCTTCCTGTACCTCGGGGAGGGGGACGACGGAGCTGACCTCGGGCTGCTCGACCAGGTCGCCGCCCTCACCTGGGTCCGGGACGGCATCGCTGCCTTCGGCGGGGATCCCGATCGGGTCACCGTGTTCGGCGAGTCCGCCGGGGCGATGAGCATCGGCACACTGCTGTCCATGCCCCGGGCCGAGGGGCTCTTCCGGCGCGCCGTCCTGCAGAGCGGGGCGGCCCACCACGTCGTCCCTGCCGCCGAGGCCGCACGGATCGGCCGTCGCCTCGCCGAGGTGCTCGGCGTCCCGGCGACCCGCGACGCCGTCGGGCAGGTCCCGGTCGACCGCCTGCTCGCCGCGCAGGGCCAGCTGGACGCCGAGGTCACGAGCAACCCGGACCCTGCCCGGTGGGGGCGGGAGGTCGCGACCAGCACGATGCCGTTCCACCCGGTGGTCGACGGCGACGTCGTCCCGGCTGCACCGATGGACCGGATCGCCGCCGGGGCAGGGCGCGACGTCGACGTCCTGATCGGCACGAACTCCGACGACTGGCGGATGTTCCCCGTCTTCAGCGGCCTCATCGACCGGGTCACCGACGAGGTGCTGAGCGGTTCCGTGGAGGCGTACGGCCTTCAGTGCCTGGCCGCCTACGGCCTCCCGGTGGAGACCGCGCTGCGTGCCTATCGCGGCGCGCACCCGGACGCCGGCCCCGGGGACCTGCTGGCGGCGGTCCAGACCGACTGGTGGGTGCGCATCCCCGCCGTCCGGCTGGCCGACGCGCACGCCCCCTGCCCGGGGGCCACCTTCATGTACGAGTTCGCCTGGCCGTCCCCGGCCTTCGGTGGTCGCCTGGGCGCCTGCCACGCCCTGGAGCTGCCCTTCGTCTTCGACACCCTGGACCGGGGGACCGAGCAGATGATGGGCGGGGCGCTGGGAAGTGATCCTCCGCAGCAGCTCGCCGACACCGTGCACGGCGCCTGGGTCGCCTTCGCGACCTGCGGGGATCCTGGGTGGCCGCGGTACGGCCCCGACCGCCGGGCCACCATGCGTCTCGACATCCGCCCCTCGGTGGTCGAGGACCCCTACGCCCGGGAGCGTGCCCTGTGGGCCGGAGTGCGCTGACCCGCCACAGCGGAGCGGGACGGTACCGAGTACGTCGTCGTGGCGACGTGAGGGCCGCCGCGCCGGACCCGGTCGCGCTCGGGGTGACGGGATCCGCGGTCACTCCACCGTGGCGGGCATGCCGAGGTGGGCGATGATCGCCGTGTACGCCGCCGTGACGCCAGTGGTCAGCGTCGGCTCGACCACGGGGGCGAAGAACGGTGAGTGGTTCGTCGGCACCGGGGCGTCGCCGTCGACGACCTCGTCGGGCATGCCGCCGAAGAACCAGTAGACGCCTGGCACACCGATCGCCCCCGGCAGGTGGCCGAAGTCCTCGCTGCCGAGCAGCGGTTCCGTGTCGCGGACGCGGTCGGCGCCGAGCACCCGCGTGAGGGCGCCGGTGACCCGCTCGGTCGCCGCGGGGTCGTTGCGGAGCAGCGGGAACGTGGAGAGCTCCTCGACCTCCGGCTCGGGCGCGCCGGAGGCCTGCGCCTCGGCGGCGATCACCCGGCGGAGCGCGTCGAGCACGCGGTCCCGGACGGCATCGTCGAGGCTGCGCACGTTGACCGTGAAGACCGCGGTCGCCGGGATGATGTTCTCCTTGAGCCCGGCGTGGAAGCTCCCGATCGTCACCACGGCGGGCTGCAGCGGAGGCACCTCGCGGGACACGATGCTCTGGATGCGCACGACCATGTGCGCCGCGAGCACGACGGGGTCGATGGTGTCCTGCGGCTGTGAGCCGTGTCCGCCGCGTCCGTGGACGGTCACCCTCCAACTGTCGGCCATCGCCATCGCCGGCCCGCTGGCCGTCCGGACCTCGCCGGCCCGGAAGGGGTAGACGTGCTGGCCGAGGACCACCTCGGGGTGGGGTGCGCGGGTCCACAACCCGTCGGCGACCATCGCCGCGGCCCCCTCGCTGGTCTCCTCCCCGGGCTGGAACAGGAACACCACGGTCCCCGACCACCTGTCCCGGGCGGCGGCCAGCACCGAGGCGGCACCGATGGCGCTGGTGATGTGCAGGTCGTGGCCGCAGGCGTGCATCACCGGCACCTCCGTGCCGTCGGGAAGCCGGCCGCGTGCGGTGCTCGCGTAGTCGAGCCCGGTGTCCTCCGCGACGGGCAGGGCGTCGGTGTCGGCGCGGAAGGCGACGACCGGTCCGTCTCCGTTGCGCAGCACCGCGACCACGCCCGTGCCGCCACAGGGGGACGTGTCGCAGCCCAGCCGCTCCATGTGCTCGGTGATCAGTGCGGCGGTCCGGTGCTCCTGCATCGACAGCTCCGGGTTGGCGTGCAGGTGGCGGTACAGCTCGTGCAGCTCGTCCCGCAGCTCGGGGGTGATCAGGGAGTGGTCTGCCAGCGACGTCATCGTCCCGGTTCCTCCGTCGTCCTCGTCGGGGGCGCAGCTCCCGGAGCCCGCCCGGCCATGGCGTCCGGTGCTGCAGTGCCCGGGCGGGACGACGTGCACCCCTCCGGTGGGTACGGGCTCACCGCAGCCGGTCGGCCACCTGCCGCAGACCTGCCCTGATCAACTGGGCGTACCCGTCGTCGCCGAGTGCGCCGATCGTGGCCTGCGCCTGCTGGAGGTGCTCGCGGGCGCGGTCGAGATCACCCAGTCTGCGGTGGCACTCGCTCAGGTTCAGGTGCAACGAGGGGTAGAGGCCGGCCACCGGGAGCGTCACCCCGGCCTGCGCCAGTCCTGCATCGGTCAGCTGGTCGGCCGCCGCCAGAGCTCGCTGGTCCCAGACCAGCTCCTGGTGGACGTCGTCCTGGACGTCGGCCATCGCGTGCGCGAGCGTGCAGACGTGCAGGGGATCCCCGTGCTCGCCGCCGATCTCGTCCCAGATCTCCGCGAACAGCACCCGAGCGGCCTCTCGCTCGCCCTGGTGGCTCAGCTGCACCGCCTGGCCGATCCGGATGAGCGTCTCGTCCGTGATCATCGGCGGTTCCTCCTGCCCGTCGCGCGAGAGCGACCGTAGCGATGCCCGGGGCGCTGCTGCGCCGCACCGACGCCCCGGGTGAGGAACCCCTGACGTCGGTTGCCACGCGCGAGACGATCAGGCTGCCGTCCGTCGGGTGGTCTGTGCGGAGCGGCGGGGCAGGGCGACCGGATCCGGCCGTCCTGCCCCGCCATCAAGCCCGGACGCGGTTACCGGACCTGCGTCTGCGCGACCGCGTGGCGGCGCTGCAGCCGTCGGCCGGTGGCGTCCGGGCGGAAGAACAGCGCCGAGAGGACACCGCAGACGAGCAGGATCGCGCCGGCCAACAGGAAGGCGTTGTCCACCCCGCTGGCCATGTTCGCAGCCATCTCGGCCGTCTCCGGCTGCCCCTGCGGCGTCGCCCGGTAGCCGGCCCGGTCCATGAACAACCCCACGGCGGTGGGGGAGATGATCGCCCCGATGGAGGCCAGACCGCCCAGGGCGGCCATCACCAGCGGCCGCTGCTTCGGGGTCACCGCGTAGGCCATGGCACTGGGCGCCATCGGGTAGATCACGCTGCAGCCGGCGCCGATGGTGAGGAGGACGACCGCCGCCGGACCACCGACCATGGGCACCAGCAGGAAGCACAGCCCGGCGATGACGAGGGACACCGAGAAGGGCATGACGATCGACGCCCGTACCGAGCGGCCGCCGCGCATCAGGGTCCGACCGAGGAAGCCCAGTCCGAGCAGCAGGACGGCGCCGAACACCCACGGGAAGGTGGTCGCCCAGCCAACTCCCGCGGGCGAGAGCCCGATGACGCTGCTCAGGTACTTCGGGAACCACGTCGTGAGGAAGCCCTGCGTCCAGAAGTTGCTCAGGCCGGCGAGGACGGCGACGACGAACGAGGCACTGAGCAGGATGGCGCGCAGGGGCACCGGGTGCTGGGCGTCGAAGCTGTGCCGCTTCTCCTCCAGGTCTGCCTGATCGGTTGTCGGCTCCTCCAGGCCGACGCTGTCGACCGCCTCGATGACCGGCTCGATGGGCTCATCGGTGGGGTTCCGGTCCTGACGGGCGGCCCGCCGGCTGGCGAACGGCCCGTCCGAACCGATGACCAGCCAGGCGAGGAGCCAGATCAGGCCGACGACGCCGAGCACCCCGAACGCCCAGCGCCAGCCCCAGGCGACGATGACCCACACGAGCAGCGGGGCGGCGATCACCGGTCCGAGCGTGGAGCCTGCGGCGATGAGGTTGCTGGGGAGAGCGCGGTCCTGGGGGCGGAACCACCCGTGTGCCGATGACAGCGACATGGCGGTCGCCGGGCCCTCGGCGCCCCCCAGGACGATCCGGGTCACGAGCAGCACCGCCGCACCGCCGCCCAGGAGCATCGGGAACTGCATCACGGCCCACGTCAGGCCCATCACGAGGAGGATCCACTTCACGGACACCTTGGTCGCGATGAACCCGGTGGCGAAGGAGACGATCGCGTAGAGGAAGAAGAAGGCGCTCCCGATGAAGCCGAACTGGACCGGTGTGATGCCCAGTTCGCCCATGGCGTCCGTGGCGACGAGGCCGAGTACCGCCTTGTCGGCGAACGCGATGATCTGGAACAGCACCAGCATCCCGGTGATGACCCAGGCCTTGCGGTTCATCCTGGAGGACGCGACCGCGTCCCCCAGCGTCCTGGACCTCACGGGTGTGTGATGGGTGGTCATGGGTGCTCCCTGGCTGCGTTGGGGCGTGGACAGGTGGTTGGGGCAACCGGCGCGGCCGGTTGACGGGTCGGTCGGTGCGGTCGGGATCGGCTCGACCGGGCGACACCGGCCTCAGGCGGGCTGCCGGTGCACCGGGTGCTCCGGTGCGAGGGCGTCATCGGGCCTCGACAGCGCTCTCGGCCCGCGCCCTCAGCTGCGATCGCTCCAGGTGCGTCGTCCACCAGCGGTCGGGCAGATCGCCGATGAAGAGGTTCTCCGTGCGGTAGTGCGAGATCCGCCAGCCGGCGCCCGTGGGTCGGAACCGGACGTGCAGGCGACTCGACCGGATCAGGGAGTGACCGTCGTCGTAGATCCACGGCTGGAACTGCACCCAGTGGCCTTCGGCCCCTTCCGGCGTGGCCCACAGCTGCTCGGAGCACAGGTAGTGGGTGTTGAAGACCTGCCGCGGGTTCCTCGCGGCGTAGAAGCCGGCCATGTGGGCGGTGATCGCCTCCGGGCCGACGTGGCGGCCGAACTGGGCTCCGTGCGTGCCACCGACGCCCTCCCAGACGCCGTCCTCGGTGAAGAGTGCGCCGATCGCACGGGCCCGCTCCTCGTCGGACAGGCCGGGCTCGGGCAGCGGCGAGTCGCACAGGGACATGTAGCGGCCCAGCAGCCGACGGGCCTCCGCCTCGGCCCGGAGTTGCCGTACCTCGCGCGTGAGCTGCTCGATCGTGTCGTCCACGCTGGTCATCGATGGCCTCCGGTCCGGGTGGCTTCGTGGCTCAGCGGAACGCGGGGATGGTGGGGGGCAGGCCCATGAGCACCGCCCCCGCCGCGTCGTACATGGCCGGGCTCAGGAAGGCGTGCTGCGTGGGCACCATGGCGTCGCGGACCAGCGGCTGCAGCGGGTGGTCGTTGTAGATGGCGTTGGTGCCGGAGAGGTCGAAGACCTCGCGGACCACCTCGGAGCCGGCCTGCACCGCGTGGGTCGACGACAGCCGGAGGAGCGCGTTCTGCGCGTCGCTCACGGGGTCACCGGCCAGCACCGTGGCGTAGGCCTCCTCCGCCGCCTCGAAGAAGAAGGCACGCGCTGCGCGCAGGCGGGCCTCGGCCTTGGCGATCTCGATGCGGTAGTAGGCGCGGTCGGCGAGCTTGGGAGCGCCGGTGACACCCGTTCCGCCGCCCCCGACCTCCTCGGCGTAGTCCAGCGCGGCGCGGGCGATGCCGAGGTTCACCACGGCGAGCACCTGGGCGGCGTAGGCCAGCGTGGGGTAGCGGTAGAGCGGCTCGTCCACCGTCGGGGTGCCGCCGCGGATGAACGTCCACTCCCGCGGCACCTCGACGTCTCGGACGACCAGGTCGAAGCTGCCGGTGCCCGCCATCCCCACGACGTTCCAGTCCTGGACGATCTCCACCTGGTCGGGTCGCAGCAGCACCGTCCGGGGCTTGCCCTCGGTCGAGGCGTCCCCTGGGATGCCGACGCCGAGGACGTCGGCGCCCATGCAGCCGCTGGCGAACTTCCACCGGCCGTTGACCAGGAACCCGGCCGTGGTCTCCGCCGCCGGCTGCACGGGGAACAACCCGCCGGCGAACGTCACGTCGGGACCGTCTGCGTACAGCTCCGCCTGGGTCTCGAGCGGGAGCGCGGCGAGGTAGACCAGCGCCGAGCCGAAGCTGGCCACCCATCCGGTGGAGCCGTCCGCCGCGGAGATCCGCTCGACCAGACGCAGGAACTCGGCGGGAGGGAGCGCGTCGCCACCGAAGCGGCGCGGCGTCGAGGCACGGTAGATGCCGACCTGCTTGAGCTTGGTGATCACGTCCTGGGACACGTATCCCTGCGTCCGGAACTCGCCCCGGCGCTCGACGATCTCGGCCAGCACGTCGTCCAGGGTGGTGGTGGTGGTGAGCTCGCTCGGCACGGGCGAGAGGAAGGTGGCTTGCGACATGGGGTCGTCCTCGATCTCTGGAGTCGGGTCGGTACGGATCTCGGGGGGCGTCATCAGACGGTGGTGACGGTGGGCTCACCGAGCCGGTGGAACTGGCGCTTGAAGTACACGAGGCCGCCGCGGTCCTCCCGCACGATCGTGCGTTCGATCTCGACGAACATGACCGAGTGCGAGCCTCGAACCGTGTGGCTGGTGATGCGGCCGACGAGGGCGACGAGCGCGTCCCTGAGGACCGGCACGTCGTCGGAGTCGTGGTCCCAGATCTCCCAGCCGAAGCG
The DNA here is from genome assembly GCF_900215145.1 of Geodermatophilus sabuli. Classification (GTDB taxonomy): domain Bacteria; phylum Actinomycetota; class Actinomycetes; order Mycobacteriales; family Geodermatophilaceae; genus Geodermatophilus; species Geodermatophilus sabuli. Next base: position 27,890 of record NZ_OBDO01000004.1, read on the forward strand.
CTCCTCCATGGGGATCCGGGTGGCTCCCGCGAAGTGGACGGCCAGCTCCTCGTGCTCGGCGCCGAGGACGTTGACGCAGATCCGGCCGTTGCGCTTGAAGACGTCGTGGGTGTAGCTCGACTGGTTCACGCACACCAGGACGGTCGGCGGGTGGTCGGTCACCGAGCAGACGGCGCTCACCGTGATGCCGGCTCGGCCCCCTGGTCCGTCGGTGGTGACCACGTTGACCGCGGCCGACAGGTGGGCCATGGCAGCGCGGAACTGGCGCTGCTCCTCGGTGATCTCGGCCATCAGGGCCTCCTCAACAACACTGGAAGGAACGGGCGGCGCGGCGGGCCTGAGCCGGCGAGACCGGTGGCCGGCCGCCGCCGCGACCGTTGGTGTCAGCGAGCACGACGCCGGCGGTCAGACCTGCGCCAGCTGTGCGGCTGTCGCGGAGCCTGGCGTGGTCCGCGTGTGGCGATGAGTGTTGGGCGTCACTGTGGCCGGGCTCAAACGGCTTGTTTGGATCTTCTGCATCGCGTTGCGGCATGCAGGCAGCCCGACGCGGGCACACCGGGTGGCAGCAGGGACGACGTCCGGGCGGCCGCGACCGGTCGCCCGGACGTCAGGGGCGGGTGGCGGGTGCGGTCTCCGGTGACGCACCCGCGGTGATGGCGGCCACGGCGGCGCGGCACTCCACGGCGAAGACGTGCATCCTCCGGTTCGGGGGCAGTCCGGCCGGGCGCAGCAAGCCGAGCGCGACCTCCTCCGCCTCGGCGATCTCGACCGTGTGCACCTCGGCGCCGAACGGGCCCTGCGGACGGAGACGCTGGTTGACGATCGCGAAACCGTCACCGGCGGCCACGAGCCCGCGCATGGTCTCCAGGCTCGTGGTCCGGATGATCTCGGGCGGGGTGACGCCGGCGCGCTCGAACATGCCGAGCATGACGTGGGCCGGCTCCGGCAGGTCCAGCAACACCATGGGGGTCTGGGCCAGCTCGCCCAGCGTGGCTGTCGAGCGACCGGCCACGGGGTGGTGCTCGGACAGCAGGGCGTAGGGCCGGGCCCGCGCCACGGTCTCGAAGGTCATGTCGTCGGCGATGTCGAGCCCGTAGGTGAGGGCGATGTCGCACGCACCGGTGCGCAGCGCCTGGTGCAGCGTGACGCCGTCGGCCTCGAGCACCTCGACGGTCAGCCCGGGGTGCGCCGCGCGGAGCCGGGGCAGGATGCGCGGGACGTAGACGGGCGCAAGGGTCACGAAGAACCCGGCGGTCAGCCGGCCGGTCGTGCCCGACTGGAGGTCCTGGCCCAGCTCCTGGAGCTCTCCGGCCTCGCGCAGCAGGTCCCGGGCCTTGTCGAGCAGCTGGCGGCCACTGGCGGTGAGCGTGATGCCCCGGGCGTGATGCCGGATGAACAGGGCGCACCCGAGGTCGCGCTCCAGCCGCTGGATGGCGGTGGACATGCCCGATTGCGACGTGTGCAGGCGCGCAGCCGCAGCCGAGATGTTGCCGGCCTCGGCCGCGGACACGAAGTACTGCAGCTGGGCGAGGGTGAACCGCGGACGCGGGGTCATGGGACGACCTCCCTCGTATCGCACAAGCCGATGCAACGTACCGGGATTTGCTGTTTGGCAGGTAGGGCTGTGAGCCCGAACACTCGAACCGCCACGGCCGGTCGGGTGATCCCGGGCGGGACGAGGACCTCCGCGGGGGCGTGGCTCGGGCCGGGGTCGATCCCCGGACTCCGGTCTCGCTCTGCGGGCCCCAGGGCCGTGCCCCTGCCGACGGGGGCGCAGGACCGCCTTCCCCGGCGGCATCCGGGCGACTGATGGAACCAGGAGACGACAGTGAGCAACTACCGCGAGGGTGACCGGACCAGCATCCGCACCCTGTTCTGCATCGGTGTCCGGGAAGCGTTCTTCGCCGCCGGCGCCGACGAGCGCAAGGCCGTCGTCGAGGAGTCGCGCCGCGCCTTCGCGTCGCTCTCCGAGCGATTCGGCATCACCGTCCTCGGGACGATGGACGACGACGAGGTGATGGTCGGACCCTCCACCACGTTCCCGTGGACCGCCTACATCCTGGCCGATGTCCCCGACTACGCCACGGCGACGCAGATCTGCACGATCGTCCGTGACCACCCCGTCGGTGACGTGCAGCTCTGGAACTACTTCACCGTCCAGGCCCGGCTGGGTCGGCCGCTGTTCTTCGGCAACGAGTGAGGACGCCGTGACCGACACCTCCCGCGTCGCCGTCGTCACCGGTGCCGGACGGGGCCTGGGCGCGGCGATCGCCACCGACCTGCACGCCGGTGGCCACCGGGTCGCGCTGCTCGACCTCGACGGCGAGGCGGCGACGGCGGCCGCCAAGGCGCTGGACCCCGCCGGGGAGTCCGCCGTCGGCGTCGCGGTCGACGTCCGGGACCCGGCCGCCCTGCGGGACGCCTTCGACCAGGTTCGCAGCTCCCTCGGGGTCCCCGAGATCCTGGTCAACAACGCCGGCCGGACGGTGCCCCGCCCCGTCTGGGACATCGACCTCGACGAGTGGGACGACGTCCTGGCCACCAACCTGCGCAGCGTGCTGATCGCCACGCGGGAGCTCGCTCCGGCGATGCGGGATCGAGGCTGGGGGCGGGTGGTCAACATGGCGTCGCTGGCCGGACAGCAGGGCGGCCTCGTGGCCGGAGCCCACTATGCCGCCTCGAAGGCCGGGATCCTCGTGCTCACCAAGATCTTCGCGAAGGAGCTGGCGGCCGCCGGGGTGACGGTCAACGCCGTGGCGCCGGCCGCAGTCCGGACGCCGGTCATGGACGCGATGGACCCGGGCCAGCTGGAGCGGTCGCTGGCCACGATCCCCGTCGGCCGCCTGGGCCGCGCCGACGAGGTCGCCGCCCTCGTCGGCTTCCTGTGCACCGAGGCGGCCGGCTACATCACCGGCGCAACCGTCGACATCAACGGCGGCGTCTTCATGCGCTGACCGAGCGCCGCACCTCCCAGCAACCGCACTCCTGACCTGAGGGGAACCATGACCATCGAAGCGCAGCACATCGTGGCCGACGCGCCGGCCGATCTCGTCCTGGGAGACCGGGTGGCCGGTCGTCTCTACACCGACCCGGAGATCTTCGAGCAGGAGATGACGAAGATCTTCGAGCGGACGTGGGTCTGGGTGGCCCACGAGAGCGAGGTGCCGAAGGCCGGCAGCTTCAAGATGACCCACGTCGGCCGCCAGCCGGTCATCGTGGTCCGGAACCGCAAGGGCGTGATCAACACCCTGCTCAACCGGTGCCGGCACCGCGGGGCGAGCGTGTGCGAGAAGCCGAAGGGCGAGGCCAACGGCTTCACCTGTCCTTACCACGCCTGGTCCTACAGCCTGGACGGTCAGCTCCGCGGGATCCCGTACCCGGAGGGCTACGAGGGCGTCATGGACAAGAGCGGGATGTCCCTGAGGAAGCTGCGCACCGCGTCCTACGGCGGCATGGTCTTCGCGACGTTCAACGAGGACATCGAGCCGCTCGAGGACTTCCTCGGTGACGTCAAGTTGTGGATCGACCGCTTCATGAAGCAGGGCGGCGGCTACCCGATCAAGGTCCTCGGCAAGCACCAGTTCAAGTTCAAGGGCAACTGGAAGGTCCAGCTCGAGAACACCACCGACGGCTACCACTTCCCGATCGTGCACCGCTCCTGGATGGCCTCCGTCGACGAGGAGACCGCCGACATGATGTCGTTCATGACGGACCCCGAGTGCACCACGCACGCACTCGGCAACGGGCACAGCGTGATGCAGATGGTGCCCGAGCACTCCGACCTGGACGCCGACGACGGCACCGAGCCGCTGCAGGCACGATTCGACGATCTGGTCGCCCAGCTGAAGTCGGCCGGCCTGGACGACGCGGCGGTGCGCCGGCTGGTCCGGGCCATGCACGGCACCGGCTTCAACCTCAACCTGTTCCCGAACGTGTCGATGTCGGCCGCCTTCTTCCGCGTGTTGCGGCCGGTGTCGGTCGACGAGACCTGGATCGAGCACATCGCCATCGGCCCCGACGGGCCGCCGGAGGTCGTCGATCCGGTGAACCGGGCGAGGCTGCGGGTGCACGAGCACTTCCAGGGCCCGTTCGGCTTCGGGACTCCCGACGATGCCGAGGGCTGGGACCGGGTCCAGCGCGGCGCCCAGGGCGCTCCGGAGATGCCGATCATGGTCAACCGCGGCCTGGCCCGCGAGAAGGACAGCCCTGAGGGATGGCCCACGTCCCACGTCACTGACGAAACCGGGATGCGTGGTGCCTACGCGATGTGGAAGGCGATGATGAGCGATGACTGAGGTCCTGGCAGACACCCGTGTCCCGCTGACCGACCCGCGGGTGATCCGAGCCGTCGAGCTGATCTGGCGCGAGGCCGAACTGCTCGACCGCAAGGAGTACGTGGCCTGGAACGACCTCTACGCCGAGGACGGGCACTACATCGTGCCGATCGACCCCGACACCGAGGACTTCGACAACACCCTCAACATGATCTACGACGACGCCCGCATGCGTGGCATGCGGGTGACCCGGATGATCGAGGGCTACGCCATCGCCGCGGTGGACGCGGCACGAACCGTTCGGACGGTGTCCCGCTTCGTGCCCGCCTCGGTGAGCGACGACCAGGTGGTCGTCCGCTCCGCCCAGGTCCTCGTCGCCTACAAGCGAGGCCGGCACGACCTGTGGGCCGGCGAGGTCGAGCACCGGATCCGTCTGTCGGCCGAGGGCGCCGACGGTGACCGCATCACCCGCAAGGTGGTCCGGCTCGTCGACAGCGAGGGCGCTCCTCCAGCCGCGGGGTTCCTGCTGTGAGCGTCGTCGTCCGGGTCGCCGAGATCACCGAGGAGACGCCCTCGATCCGGACGCTGCGGCTGGTCCGGCTCGACGGGAACTCGTTCACCCCAGGTGTGTACAAGGCAGGTGCCCATGTCGACGTCACCGGACCGACGGGCATCGTCCGGCAGTACTCGCTGTGCAGCCCGCCCGGGGACCCCTCCTCGCTGCTGATCGCGGTCAAGCGCGAGCCGGAGTCGCGGGGCGGCTCGGTGGCGCTGCACCAGCTCACCGTCGGTGACCACCTGAAGCTGAGCAAGCCGAGGAACCTGCTCCAGCTGGCCGAGGACGGGGACCGGCACGTGCTGGTTGCCGGCGGGATCGGCATCACCCCGCTGCTGTCCATGGCCTACGAGCTCTACAGCTGGGGCGCCGAGTTCGAGCTCCACTACTTCGCCCGCTCTCGGGATGAGGCCGCGTTCGTGGACCTGCTCGAGAACCGGGTGGAGTTCCCCGACCGCGTGCACTGGCACTTCGGGGTGGCGCCGGCCGACCTGCCGGCGGTCCTCCAGGGGCTCGGTGCCGCGCTGACCTCGGACGGCCACGTCTACACCTGCGGGCCGGCGCCCTTCATGGCGCAGGTGACGACGGCACTGGCCCCGGTCGTCGGCGAGGAACACGTGCACGTCGAGCACTTCGTACCCGTGGAGGTGGACACCCGCGGGGACGAGCCGTTCACCGTCGAGCTCGACACGGGGGAGAGCTTCGAGGTCCCCGCGGACAGGTCGATCCTCTCCGTCCTCGAGGAGAACGGCATCGAGGTCTTCAAGTCCTGCGAGGAGGGCATCTGCGGCTCCTGCGTCTCCGGCGTCCTGCAGGGCACGCCGGACCACCGGGACAACTGTCTCTCCGCCGCGGACAAGGCCGCCGGCAAGGAGATGGCGCTCTGCGTGTCCCGTGCGCTCACCGACCGGCTGGTCATCGAGCTGTACTGAGCGATCGGAGGGGAGTGGTGGCCATGGCTGCCGACGGACAGCGGATGACCCTGACCTGTTACAACGACACGCACGGCTGGGGCTGGCGGCACGTGGACCTGTTCGTCCACGACGCCGACGGGCAGGAGCTGAACTGGGTGCACTGGCTGGTGCCGGACGACGGGCCGGACGCCGCGGATGAGGTCACGAGGCGTGTGGAGCCGTCCCTGCGGCGCACGTCGGAGTGGCGACACGCCGTGAGCCCCAGCGGGATGGACTACTGGGTCGCGGACGCGGCGTGGGCCGACGCATGACGCTGTGGCAGCCCTGGTCCCTGCGTGACCTGGTCGCGGAGCTGGTCTCCGGCCGGACGACGCCGGGCGACACGGTGGCGCGGGCCCGAGCCCGGATCGCGCAGACCGAGTCGGCGCTGCACGCCTGGGTGGCCCTCGATCCGTGCCCGGACACGACCGGGTCGTCCGGCCGGCTGCGTGGTGTCCCTCTCGGCGTCAAGGACATCATCGACGTGGCGGGTCTGGCCACCCGGTGCGGGTCGTCCCTCCGGGCCGACCGGGGGGCCGCCGCTGACGACGCCGCCATCGTGCGCGCGTGGCGCTCTGCAGGGGCCGTGCCGCTGGGCAAGACGGTGACCACCGAGTTCGCCTTCTTCGCGCCCGGACCCACCCGTAACCCGGTCGCCCCCGGCCACACTCCCGGCGGGTCGTCGAGCGGTTCTGCCGCGGCAGTCGCGGCGGGGCAGGTCCCGCTCGCGATCGGCTCGCAGACGGCGGGCTCGGTGACCCGGCCGGCGTCGTACTGCGGCGTGGCGGCGATGGTGATGAGCCGCGGGAGCTTCCCCGTCGACGGAGTCGTGGGCCTCAGCCCCAGCCTGGACAGCCACGGCGTGTACGCGGCGCGTGTGTCCGACCTGGCGCTCGCGTGGTCCGCCCTCACCGGGGCCGGTGACGCGGGGGTCGGTGAGGTCCGTCCGCCGCGGGTGCTGCTGTGGTCGGCCGATCCGCTGGGCGTCGTGGAGGCGGAGATGGCGGAGGCCGTGGGAACCGCCCGCGCGCGGCTTGCCGGTGCCGGCGCGAGCGTGGACGACCTCGACCCCCGCGCCGAGGAGATCGTCGCCGGCGCGGCCGCCGCGCATCCCGTCGTCATGGCCTACGAGGCGGCGCGGGAGCGGGCCGAGGAACTGGCGGCCGCCGATCGGCTCAGCGAGCCGCTGGCCCGCCTGCTGCGTACCGGAGCCGCCACGTCCGGGGAGGCGTACGAGACCGCTCGGCGCACCGTCGCCGACGCGGCAGCGTTCGTCGCCCACCTGCTGGAGGACTACGACGTCATCCTCGGGCCGGCTGCGCCCGGTCCTGCGCCGGAAGGGCTGGGCGGCACCGGAGATCCGATCTTGAGCCGGCCGTGGCAGGCCATCGGTGCGCCGGTCGTCACGGTTCCCGGGCTGCGGAGCAGTGCCGGTCTCCCTCTCGGGCTGCAGGCAGTGGGCCGGACCGGGGGAGAGCTCGACCTGTTGGCGGTCAGCGGCTGGATCGAACAGCAACTGGCGTAGCCGGCCGGGTCCGGTGTGGCGCACGCCCCCGCGCCGCGGCCGTGCGATGGGCGCAGTGACCGCGTCAGTCGGCGCCGCGGTCGGTCCAGGTGCACCCGTGGCGGCCCGCCGATCCGCTGCACGTGCAAGGTAGGGCGCCCCGGACGGCGGGACGAGCGAGACGACCTCGGGGTGGCCGGGCCACGGCTCGCCGGCCGGCCAGCCGGTCACCGCCGACCAGAACGCCCGGGCGACGTCGACTCCGTCGGCCGGCACGTCGACGAAGGCGTGCACCCACGGGACCGGCACCCGCCCAGACTGGCACGGCCGCGCCGGCCGCGCGTCCGTGGCAGGCTCCTCGCGTGACCGAGCCGTCCCGCACCGCCGTGGTCAGCGGCGCGGGCTCCGGGCTCGGCCGCGCCATCGCCCGGGCCCTGGTCGACGACGGGTGGTCGGTCGCGCTGCTCGGCCGCACCCGCGCCGCGCTGGAGGGGACGGCGGCCGCCGGCGGCACCACCCTCGTGCTGCCCACCGACGTCACCGACGAGCGGCAGGTCGACGAGGCCTTCGCCGCGGTGCGCGACGCCTGGGGCCGGCTGGACCTGCTGGTCAACAACGCCGGCACGTTCGGCCCGTCCGGGGAGGTCGACGAGATCGCCGTCGACGACTGGCGGGCCACCGTCGAGGTCAACCTCACCGGGGTGTTCCTGTGCACCCGCGCCGCCGTCCGGCTGATGAAGGCGCAGGACCCACCCGGCGGGCGGATCATCAACAACGGCTCCATCTCGGCGCACGTGCCGCGGCCGGGCAGCGTCGCCTACACCGCCACCAAGCACGCGGTCACCGGGCTGACCCGGGCCGTCGCCCTCGACGGCCGCGCGCACGGGATCGCGGTGGGGCAGGTCGACATCGGGAACGCGGCCACCGACATGACCGCGGGCATCGCCACCGGCGCCCGTCAGGCCGACGGCTCGGTCCGGCCGGAGGCCACCTTCGACCCCGCACACGTCGCCGCCACGGTGGTGCACATCGCGCGGCTGCCACTCGACGTCAGCGTGCCCTTCACGACGGTGCTGGCCACCGGCATGCCCTACCTCGGCCGCGGCTGAGAGCACGCGAACGCCCAGGGAGGCCGGGCAGGCGACGGCTCCGGTCAGACGCCCGCCGTCGTGGCCTGCTTGCTGAACTCGAAGCCCTCGTAGCCGTTCTCGGCAACCTCTCCGAGCTTCTGCCGGTAGGCACCGATCCCGGCCATGTAGAACATGACCGCGTTCTTCTTGCCCGGGATGTTCGCCCCGAAGATCCACGACTCCACCTTCGGGAAGAGCGTCATGTCCGCAATGGTCCGGCAGAGCTCGGTCCACTGGTCCTCGGCCTCCTGGGTGGGCTCCACTGTGGAGGCGCCCGAGCGCTCGGTGTGCTCGATGAGCCCGCCGATCCAGTCCACCTGTGCCTCGATGCTCGGCGGCAGGTTGGTGAAGGGGCCATTCGGGCCGAGGATCATGAACATGTTCGGGAAGCCGGACTTCGACACGCCCAGGTAGCTGGTCGGGCCGTCGGTCCAGTGCGCGTTGATGTGCCGTCCGCCGCGCCCGCGCAGGTCCATCGCCCGGTAGTTGCCGTCGACCGCGTCGAACCCGGTGGCGAGGACCAGGACGTCGAGCTGGTGCTCGACCCCGTCGGCCGTGCGCACCCCGGAGGGAGTGATCTCCTGGATCGGGTTGTCCTTGATCGAGACCAGGGTGACGTTGTCCCGGTTGTAGGTCTCGTAGTAGCCCTCGTTGCACAGCGGGCGCTTGGCGTACAGGTCGGTCGGGGTCAGCTTCCGAGCGGTCTCCGGGTCCTCGACGATCTCGACGATCTTGGACCGGATGAACTCCGCAGCGGCCGCGTTCGCCGCGGGGTCGGTGGCGATGTCGCAGAACGTGCCGAACATGAACCGGAAGCCGTTGCCCTTGTCCCAGTTCTCCTGGAACACCCGGCGACGCTCCTCCTCAGGAACGCTCATCGCCTCGACGCCGCTCTCCTGGAAGCCGAAGCCGACCACCGAGTTGCGGACCTGGTCCCAGATCGCATCGAAGTCCTGCTTGGTCTCGTCGACCTCTGCCTGGTCTACCGGGCCGTTCCCCGACGGCACGCAGTACTGCGGCGAGCGCTGGAAGACGGTGAGGTGGCCGGCCGTCCTCGCCGCGGCGACGATGAACTGCGTGCCGGTCGAGCCGGTGCCGATCACGCCGACCCGCTTGCCGGTGATGTCGAGGTCGTGCGGCCAGGCATTGGTGTGCACGAGGGTGCCGGCGAAGCTGTCCCGCCCCGGGATGTCCGGGATGTTCGTCCTCGCGAGGAGCCCCAGCGCGTTGACGACGTAGCGGCTGGTGAACTCCCTGCCGTCGGCGGTGGTCACCGTCCACAGGCTGCTGTCCTCGTCGAAGACGGCCCTGATCACTTCGGTGTCGAGCTCGATGTCTCGGCGGAGGTCGAAGCGGTCTACGACGTGGTTGAGGTAGTCGAGGATGTCCGGTTGGTCGAGGTAACGGGTGGTCCAGTCCCACTCCTTCAGCAGGTCCCTGTCGAAGGAGTAGCGGTAGACGAAGCCCTCGGTGTCGGACTTGGCGCCGGGGTACCGGTTGAAGTACCAGGTGCCGCCCACCCCGCCGCCCTTCTCGAGGGCCTTCACGGAGAGGCCGAGTTCGTTGCGGAGCTTGTGCAGCATGTAGATGCCGCCGAAGCCGGCTCCGATGACGATGGCGTCGTGGTCCGGGTGCGAGGCGCCGCCCGTCGCGACGTCCGGACTGCTCGAGGTGGTCATTGGTTCCTCCGTTGATCGATCCGGCCGGGTCGCGCTCAGGCGCCGTACCACTTGGCGATGCGGGCGATCTCGTTGTCGGCGGCTGCGGTCCGCCCGGCGTTGAACGGGAAGACGTGCTGCTGGCCGTCGACGACGGAGAGGGTCACGTCCACTCCGGCGGCCTCGGCGCGCTCGGCGAGGCGGGTGGCGTTGTCGAGCAGCGACTCGTCACCACCGGCGTTGATGTAGAGACGCGGGAAGCCGATGAAGTCCGCGTAGAGGGGGTTGGCGAGCGGAGCGGTGGGGCTCGTCCGATCGCCGAGGCAGCCGGCGATCATGCCCTCGAGCAGGGGGACGGTGACCAGCGCGTCCGTGGCCTCGTTCGTCGCCAGGGTCTCGCCCGCGTTCTCCATGTCGAGCCACGGCGAGAACACGATCACGCTGCCGGGAAGCGGCTGGTCCCGCTCCCTCAGGGCCAAGGCCGTCGCCACGGCCAGGTTGCCGCCGGCCGAGTCGCCGATCGTGGTGATGTCCGCCGGCGCGATGCCCTGCCCGGTGAGTGCGAGGAAGGCCGACACGGCGTCCTCGAGGGCGGCGGGGTGCGGGTGCTCCGGCGCCCGGCGGTAGTCCAGGACGAAGGCGACGACGCCCAGGGCCTTCGCGACGTGGGCGGCGAGCTTGCGATGGCTCGAGGCCGAGCCGACGGCGAAGCCACCACCATGGGTGTAGAGGAGGACCTTCGAGGAGTCGGCACCCAGAGGGCGACACCAGATGCCGGGCACGCCACCGACCGTGTCCTCGGCGTAGGTCACGTCCTCAGGCTCCTTGGTGGGCTGGTGCCACTCGTCGAAGATGCTGCGGAACAGCCGCGTGGTCAGATCGGGCGTCGTGGCGAGGATCTGGGACCAGTCGGTGTACAGGTCCTTCAGCGGGTCCTGCTCGGCGGCGGGTCGCGGAACGGTCATCTCATTCACTCCCTGTCCGGTGCTGCAGCGCTGTACGTCGGCTCGGCTGCCCGGCGGCTCGCTGCGCCTCCAGCGCCAGTGTGATGCGCGACACTAGGTTGCCTCGTCCTCGGCTCAGGTGTCCCGTTTTGGCACACCGGTCCACGCCGGAGCCGGACGGGGCCGTTGCGGGCTGCCGCCCTCCTCGGCTGGTCCTCACCGGCGAACTCCCGCTCGTCCGGACCCGGTCCGCGTCCAGCCGCTGACCAGGCGGTCGGGCACGGGTAAGAGACGTGGCATGACCCGACGCCAAGAGACATGACTCGCCACGTCCTCCCCCCGGAGATGCACGCCGCGGCACCGGCACGTGTGCCGACCTCCGACGTCGGAGCGTGGCGGCTGCGCCGGCTCCTGGATGCCGGGTTCCCGCCTCCTCTCGCCGCGCAGCTCGCCGCCACCCCGGGCGTCGACCTGCACGCCCTGCTGGGGCTCGTCGACCGGGGCTGCCCGCCGGAGCTCGCCGCCCGTATCCTCGCCCCCATCGACGAGGCGAGCGACGAGCCGTGACCGAGGTCAGCCAGGACGGACCGGTCTGTCGCCAGGCCGGCGGGGCAGCTGCGCCCGGCGAGGACTGGATCGCGGAACTGACCGCCACGGGTCCGGTGCGGGATGACGCGCTGCGGCGGCTGCACGACCTGCTGCTGCGCGCGGCGCGTCTCCAGGTCAGCCGGATGTCGGCGATGCGCGCGGCGGTGGGTGCGGCGCAGGTCGATGACGTCATCAACCTGGCCGCCGACGAGGCGATGGTCGCCGTGCTCAGCAAGCTCTCCACGTTCGAGGGGCGCAGCCGCTTCACGACCTGGGCCTACAAGTTCGCCATCCTGCAGGCGGCGGTCGAGTTGCGACGCCACGCCTGGTCGCACCGTGAGGTATCGCTCGAGGCCGCGCCGCCCCTGGTCGAGCCGCGGCCCTCGCCCGACCAGTACGCGGAGGGGGCCGAGTTCGCCGCCGCCGTCCGGAACGCCATCGATCGGGTGCTCACCCCGCACCAGCGGCGCATCGCCCTGGCCCTGATCGTGGACGAGGTGCCGATCGACGTGCTCGCGGACAGGCTCGGCAGCAACCGCAACGCCCTCTACAAGACCCTGCACGACGCTCGCGGCCGCCTGCGTGCGGACCTCGCCGGCCAGGGCTATCCGGTGCCGCCCACCCGCTCGAGAGGAGGAGCCCGATGACCGGGGTCGACCGACCGTTGCCGGCCGACGCAGTGCGGCGGCTGACGGCAGATCCGGGGCCGTGGCTGTCCTGCGACGACTGTTTCCGCTTGGTCGACCGGTACGTCGAGGGACTGCTCACCGGGGGTGCACGGCCGATGCGCGGTGAACTCGGGGCCATGCCCGGGCACCTGTCCGGTTGCCCGGCCTGCTCCGAGGAAGCCACCACGCTGCTGCTCCTCGCGGCCGCAGAGGCGGGCATCGACCCCGCCCCGGCACTGCAACGGCTGCTGCCCGACTGAGCCACCCGGCTGACGGGCCGCTTGGGCGTCCGGGCCGACCGGACGGCTCAGGCCGGCAGGTCCGTCCGGTGTGCGTCCCCCGTGGGAGGGGACGGGTGTCCGTGCAGGCCCAGGACCCGTTCCGGATCGGGACGGCCTGGCGCGTCGCTGTCCAGCCACGCGGCAGCCGCGGTGCGGGCCCGCCGGCACAGCTCGGCGGCGTGCCGGAAGTCGATCGCCGAGATCCGCAGCGGGCACAGCGGGGGCAGTACGACCAGGTCGACCTGGTCGGCGTACCGCGCGACGTCGGCGATGAGCCGCTGCTGGACGAGCAGGCTCAGGGCCTGGACGGCGACCGCGAGCGGCCGGGTCGGTGGGAACGGGAGGGCGCAGGCGTACCCGGTCGGCAGCACGTAGACCCGGTCGGCGCCGAGGACGAGCGCCTGGGAGATGGCCGCGTTGTCGGCCAGTCCGCCGTCGACGAGCGTCTGGCCGTTGCGCCGCACCGGGGGCAGTACGGCCGGGACGGCGCTGCTGGCCAGGACCGCGCTGACGGCGTCGCCGTCGGAGAGCAGCACCTCCTCGCCCGACAGCAGGTCGGTGGCCACGAGGTGCACCGGGATGGGTGCGTCCTCCAGACGGGCGAAGCCGATGTGGCGGCGCACCAGGCGTTCGAGCCCGTGGTCGCTGCACAACGCGTCGCGAGCTCCCGCGAGGGCGAGCACCACCTGCGGGGCCCGGACCGGGAAGACGTCGTCCCGTCGCAGGGCCGTCCAGATGGCGGCCAGCCGGTCGAGCGCGGGGGGACGCGTTCCGTGCGCCGCGACGAAGACGGCGTTGAGCGCACCGGCGGACGTGCCCAGGAGCAGGTCCGGCGCGATGGCCCGTTCAGCCAGGGCCTGCAGCATGCCCACCTGGACCGCACCGAGGCTGCCCCCGCCGGACAGCACGAAGGCCGTCGTCATCGCCGGCTCCCCGCCTCTCGCGCAGGGGACCGGTCGAGGCGGATCGTGAGTCGCGGTGCCATGCCTGGTTGGTGCGGTTCGGCGGGCGAGCTCTTACCCACCGACGGTCGGCGGCTCCACCGGGTGTCGTGGTGCCGGCTCGGGAGCGTCACCCCGGGACCCGACGGGTCACCTCCGCGCGCCACTGGTCGGGACCCTCCCGGAGGTAGGCCCATCCGAACTCCCCGGGCCGTCCACAGGCCAGCGCGCTCCACAGGGTCCCCAGTTCGCGGCCGCTCCGTACGCGCAGGCACTCGCCCGGCCGCAACCGGGAGAACCGCTCGAGCGCGGCCCGGTGGGCGTACTCCGGTGGCAGGACGTCCAGGTCGAGCTCCGGCCCCTCCGTCAGCGGGAACCAGAGGTGGCACCGGAACGGACGGCGGTGGGCCTCCACCCCGTCGGTCGTCGTCGTGGCGAGGAGCGCCTGCTCCGTGCGCATGTGTCGATCGAGGAGCTCCTCGACGTCGTCGAGCAGCTCCACGAGTGCCCCCAGGTCGCGGGGTGCATCAGCGGCGACCAGGTGGTCGGTCAGATCGCGCAGCCGCACGTGGTCCTCGACCAGCCCGTGTACCTGCTTCCCCGCAAGCCCCTCCGATGTGAGCGGGAAGAGGAGGCGCTCCTCGTTGGCGGCCTGGTCCAGCACCTCGTAGCGGAGGTAGGAGACGAGCGCCCCGATCTCGCGATCCGGCCACCGGCCGGCACCGAGCGCGGCGCGGACGGCTCGTTCGCGGTGGCGCACCTCCTGCATCAGCACGGCATGCTCGTCGGCCAGGGGATGGTCGCCCGTCCGGTGGGCATCCCGGTGGCGGACGTCGCCGTCCTCGGCCGGTGGGGGAGAGGCCTGCCGTCCCACGGTGCGCTGAGACACCATTCGTCGATCACGCTCTCGGTCGGTCGGTGTGGATCTCGACTGCCCGGCGTGGCCGGCACCGGAGCTGCTGTGTGTTCGGTGCGCGAGGTGCGCCGTCGTCCCGTCCTGCGGCCCTGTCGCCGTAACCCTATCGTGTTACGATATTTCCCTCAACGCCCTGCCGGACCCCACGTGGGTGGGCACCCCTTCCAGAAGGGGGCGGGGTCACTCCTGAGGGGTCGCCGACGACGCACGCGCCGTCGGATCAGTCGACGATCATCGTCTCGACGTCGAACTCCTCGCTGATGATCCCGTACTCGAGCATCAGGTCGCTCATCTCCTGCAACTGGTCGACGTCGACGTCGGCGTCCCACGCCGGGAGGGCGACCTGCTCGACCGTCTCGGCCGGCACCTGGGTGTAGGTGGGCACGAGCTCCACCAGGCGCTCCCGGTTGCCGGTCAGTTGCTCCATCGACTGCGCCATGGCCTCGCGGAAGGACTCGACGACCTCGGGGTTCTCCTGGGCGTACTGCTCGGTGGTCAGCCAGCCCGCGACCGGCATGTCCTCGACCGGCCCGCTGAACAGGGGGAACAACACGCGGGCGCCGGACGCCTTGGCCGAGGCCTGGAACGGCTCCACCTGCCAGATGGCGTCGACGTCGCCGGCGTCGAGGGCGGCGGCCATGTCCGGCAGCGGGAGCTCGACGAACTGGATGGTGGAGATGTCCACGCCGGCGTCCTCGAGGACCGCGTTGATGGCGACGGTGCCGATGTTCTGCAGGTTGTTGACCGCGATGCGGGCGCCGGTGAGGTCGGCGGCCGACTGGTAGGGGGAGTCCGGCGCCACCATGATCGCGTGGTCGTCGGCGCCGACGTCGTTGCCGGCGATGACACGGATCGGCAGGCCCTGCTGAGCGGCGAGCAGGGCCGAGGTGTAGTTGCCGTAGGTGATGTCGTACTCGCCGGCGACCAGGGACGGGATGGCCTGGGCGCCACCGGAGGTCTGCTCCAGCGTGACGTCGAGCCCGGCGTCCTCGAACAGGCCGGTCTCCTCGGCCTCGACGGCGGTCGCCGTGTGCACCAGCGGGAAGTAGCCGACGGTCACCGGCGTCGCCCCGCCGCCGCCGGACGCGTCGCCGCCCCCGCTGTCCTCGGAGCCACAGGCAGCGAGGACCAGGGTGGCGGTGCACCCCAGCGCGAGGCCCGCCACGCGGCGGCTCGCGGTCGTCCAACCTCTCCGTGCCGGAACGGACAACGGCGTCTCCTTCCTGGAGTGCGGGGCCGAGGCCCCGCGGCGACCGGCCGGCCCGGGTGGAGCCGGTGGCGGCGTCGGCGTTCTGGGCCGATCGTCCAGCACGCGGACGGGTTCCGGGCGGTGCCGGTCGTCTCTACGGTGGACGAGGAGTCCGCCGATGCCCACAGCGCGCCTCGATCCCCGTGACGAGGGGGGACCGCCCGCGTCGTCCCCGCCCGACACGCCGGGGCACGCGCGAGTCGTACCGCCGGCCCCGATCACGTTCCCGGCGGAGTGGGGAGCGGGACGCCCAACTCGAGGGAGTGAGCACGCATGACGACCACCCGTCCGACGTTCGATGAGTTCCTCGCCTGGCTGGAGGCCGGCCGCGCGCACGGGCAGGTGCACTTCGACGACACGCAGCAGTGCTGGCAGGTGCTCGGCCACCCGGAGGCGGTGGAGGTCCTGTCCGATCCGACCGCGTTCTCCTCCGACCTCACGGCGCTGCAGCCCGAGCAGGACGATCTCGCGCTCTTCCAGCGCGGCAACATCGTCCGGATGGACCCGCCGCAGCACCGCAAGCTGCGGACGCTGGTCAGCCAGGCGTTCACGCCGAGGGTCGTGGCCGACCTCGAACCCCGCATCGCGGAGCTCACCGACGAGCTCCTGGACCAGACCGGTGAGCGGTTCGACCTGATCGACGCGCTGGCCTACCCGCTGCCGGTGATCGTCATCGCCGAGCTGCTCGGCATCCCGGTCTCCGACCGGGGCCTGTTCCGCACGTGGGCCGACGCGCTGCTCGGTCAGGACGTCGATCCCGACAGGACGGTGCGCGAGGCCAGCGACCAGGCGATGGCCGCCGTCGCCCCCACCATGCGCGAGATGAACGCCTACTTCCTCGACCACATCAGGTCGCGGCGGGCGACTCCCGGCCACGACCTGACGAGCAAGCTGGTCCAGGCCGAGGTGGACGGGAACCGGCTGGCGGACGAGGAGATCATCGGCTTCGTCGGGCTGCTGCTGATCGCCGGCCACATCACGACCACCGCGACGCTCGGCAACAGCGTGGTCAGCTTCCAGGACAACCCGGACGCCGTCACGGAGGTGCGGGCCGACCCGACGCTGCTCCCCGCGGCGATCGAGGAGGTGCTCCGGGTGCGCACGCCGTTCCCGCGCCTGGGCCGGATCACCACGGCCGAGACGGAGGTGGCCGGCGTCCGCATCCCGGCCGGGCAGGTCGTGCTGCCCTGGCTGACCGCGGCGAACCGGGACGAGCGGGTGTTCCCCGAGCCCCACCGGTTCGACATCCACCGCCGGCCCAACCCGCACCTGACCTTCGGGCACGGCATCCACTTCTGCCTCGGTGCGCCGCTCGCCCGGCTGGAGGCGAGGGTCGCGCTGCGGCTGCTGCTGGAGCGCTACCGCGACATCGAGGTGGCCGGGGGCGAGCCGGTCGAGCACCGCAACCCGTGGACGATGGTGGCGGTCAGCAGGCTGCCGCTGGAGGTCCGTGCCGCCTGACCCGTCCGGCAGCCCACGAGGTTCCGGACGAAGGACCCCGGAGCAGCTCAGTCGTCGTCCCAGTCGTCGTCCCAGTGGTCCTCGTCCCAGTGCTCGTGCCAGCCGTCGCCGCCACCGCCACCGCCGCCGCTGTCGGACAGCGCCGCCCCGCTCAGGGTGCCGATGAGGAAGAGGAAGAGGGCGGCGACGCCGAGCACGACCGCCACCCGCGCCGCCCGCAACCGGCCGGTGGTTGCGGTGGTCAGGGAGGCCCGCACCTGCTCGACCGCGAGCGCCCCGAGTGACCGCCAGCCCGGCGCCGTGCGCGCGGGCGGCGCCGGCGGGAGGTCCTCGGTCAGCGGGTCGAGGTCGGTCAGGTGGACCGCGGCGAAGGCGTCGGCCATCCGCTCGCTGCCCTCGTCCGGCGTGAGCAGGCCGCGGGCCACCGCGTCCTGCAGGCGCTCGACGGTGGCCAGCCGGTCGGAGTCCGACGCGCGCATCCGCGGGGCGGATGTTGCGGCGCTGTCCAGGTCGATCAGGGGTGGCATGGCTGCTCCTCCCGGAGTGCGACACAGAGGGTCACAGCCTGCACCCGCGTACGGGAGACCGGGCGGGTTCCGGCGCGCGGCTCCGTGACGACACGAGGCGCCGGGCGACGGGTGCGCCGTGCAGGGCCGCCGCCTACGCCCGGCTGCCGGCCCTCCCCGGGCGCGTCCGGTGCGCGCCGGTGCGGTCGCGGGCCGGCGCTCCGATGCGCGCCTCCAGGTCCTGCTCGGAGAGGACCGCCTGGACCGTGGTGCCGCGGCCGAGTTCCCGTCCGTCGGCGTCGACGGCGGTGCACGCGCAGGTGAGCCGGTTGCCCCGCACCTCCACGCAGCGGGCCGTGACGCGGAGGGTGTCACCGACCCAGCTCGGACCGAGGTGCTCGACCGACACCGAGCGTCCGATCCCGGCCTCACCCGGCTCGAGGTGGCGCAGCAGCAGCTTGCGACCGGCTTCCTCGAAGTGCTTGGCCATCGTGTAGGTCGCGTACACCGGGTGCACCGGGCCGAGCTCGTCGAACCGGACGGTCATCTCCGGGGTCACGACGACGTCCAGCAGGGCGGTGGCGCCCACGGGGACCGGGTTCACGCGGGCACCCAGCGGGCGGGCCGCTTCTCCCGGAACGCCGCGATGCCCTCCTGCCCCTCCTCGCCGGCGAAGAACCGCGCCGACAGCGCCAGCAGGTCGGGGAACCGCTCGGCCAGGGACCCCGAGCGGACGCGCAGCAGGCGCTTGGTCTCGGCGAGGGCCCGCGGCGCGCCCTGGACGAGGGCCGCCACCTGCGCGGCCACGCAGGCGTCCACCTCGTCGTCGGGGACGACCAGGTCCACCAGGCCGGTCGGCAGGGCCGTACGGGCGTCGAACACCTCGCCGGTCAGCATCAGCCGGTGGGCCGCGTTCGGCACCATGCGCGGCAGGCAGACGGCGGAGATGACGGCCGGCACGACACCGATGCGCACCTCGGTGAAGGCGAAGGTCGCCGACGTCCCCGCCACCACCACGTCGCACGCCGCCAGCAGGCCGACACCACCGGCCCGGGCGGGGCCGCGGACCGTGGCCACCACGGGCTTGGGCGAGTTCCAGACCATCTCCAGCAGCGCCGGGAACTCGTTGACCCCCTGGTCCTCCGCGGCCCCGCCGGCGGCCTCGGTGAGATCCATGCCCGAGCAGAAGACCCGGCCGGTGTGGTCCAGGACCACCACCCGCACCGCGTCGTCGGCCAGCGCGTCGGTGAGCGCCGACCGCAGCTGGGCCCGCATCGCCCGGGACAGCGCGTTGCGGTTGGCGGGGGAGTCGAGGGTCAGCGTGGCCACGCCCCGGTCGACGCCGACCCGCAGCACCGGCTCGCCGCTCACGCGTCGAAGTCCACGGTGACGGTCTCCGAGAGCGGCAGCGTCTGGCAGGTCAGCACGTACCCCGCCTCGACCTCCTCGGGCTCGAGGGCGTAGTTCCGCCGCATCTGCACCTCGCCGGCGGTGACCCGGGCCCGGCAGGTGCCGCAGACCCCGCCCTTGCAGGCGAAGGGCAGGTCGCCGCGCACCTTCTGGGCCGAGTCGAGGACCGGCACGTCCCGGGGGAGAGCCAGGGTGGTGGTCCGCCCGTCGAGGACGACGGTCACCTGGCTGCTCGGCCCGGTGACGGTCTCCTCGTCGCCGCGGACCGGCTCCGGGGGGACGTCGTCGACGTAGAACAGCTCCTGGTGCACCTTCTCGGCCGGGACGCCGAGCTCGGTCAGCAGGGCACGGGCGTCGCCCACCATCCCGTGCGGGCCGCACAGCCACCAGTGGTCGACGTGCTCGGCGTCCACCAGGTTGTCGACCAGCGTGCGCAGCCGCGCGCCGTCGAGCCGGCCGCTGGTCACCTCGGCGTCCCGGGGCTCGCGGGACAGCACGTGCACCAGCTGCAGCCGGGTGCCGTAGCGGTCCTTCAGGTCGGCGAGCTCGTCGGCGAACATGACCGTGTTGGTGCGCCGGTTGCCGTAGAAGACGGTGACGGTGGACTCCCCGTCGCGCAGCACGCTGGCGGCCAGCGAGAGGGCCGGGGTGATCCCGGAGCCGGCGACGACGAAGACGTGGTCGGCCGGCACCGACAGGTCCGCGGTGAACGTGCCCGACGGCGGCAGCACCTCGATCTCGTCACCGGGCCGCACCGAGTGCACGAGGTAGGAGGAGAAGAACCCGCCGGGCACCTCCCGCACGCCGACCCGCGGCGCCGCGCCCACCGGCGCGCAGATCGAGTAGGAGCGGCGCTCGTCGCGCTCGCCGTCCACCCGGCGCAGGGTGAGGGCCTGGCCGGGCTTGAAGGCGTAGTCCTCGGCCAGCTCCTCGGGGACGTCGAAGGTCACCGCGACGGCGTCGTCGGTGAGCTGCTCGACGTGCGCGACCTTGAGCGGGTGGAACTGCGGCCTGCGGCGCGTGCTCGCCGTCATCAGATCTCCTTCACGTGCTCGAAGGGCTCGCGGCAGCTCGTGCAGCGGCGCAGGGCCTTGCAGGCGGTGGCGCTGAACTCGCTCAGCTCCTCGGTGTCCGGCGAGCCGCACACCGGGCAGGCCGCGGTGCGGCGGGTCGGCCCCAGCTGCAGCGGCACGGGGCCCGCCGTGCGGACGGGCGCCGTCCCGGGCGGCGCGATGCCGCCGGCGGCCAGCTTGCGACGGCCCCCCTCGCTGATCCAGTCGGTGCTCCACGCGGGGGCGAGCACGGTGCGCACGTCGACGTCGGCGAAACCCGCCCGGTGCAGGGCGTGCAGGAGGTCGGCCCGCATGGTGCCCATCGCCGGGCACCCGGAGTAGGTCGGCGTGATCTCGACGACGACCGTGCCGTCCTCGACCCGCACGTCGCGGAGCACGCCGAGGTCGGCGAGGGTCAGCATCGGCAGCTCGGGGTCGGTCACCGTCTCGGCCACGGCCCGGGGGTCGGTCGTGACGGTCATCGCGGTCACCAGGTGGCCGCCGGGTGCTGGCGGGCCAGGCCCTGCAGGGTGGCGAGCAGTTCGGGGAGCTCCGCCGTGTGCTCACCGGTGCGGCCCCGGGGCGCCGCATCGGCCGGCCACTCGGGCACCCTCAGCGTCGCCCGCTCCAGGACCTCCGTGAGCACGGAGACGACCTCCTCGCGGACCTCGGCGGGATCGACCGCGACGCCGGCCGCGGTCAGGCGCGCCTCGACGTCGGTGGCGGTGAAGAGGTCGTCCAGCAGCGGCCAGACGGCGTCGGCACCGGCCTGGGCGCGGCGGTGCGACTCGTCGGTGCCGTCGCCGAGGCGCAGCACCCAGCGGGCGGCGTGGTCGCGGTGGTAGGCCAGCTCGTTGACCCCCTTCGCCGCGATCGCCGCGAGCACCGGGTCCCGGGACTCCCGCAGCCGGGCGAAGACCGCCAGCCGCACGGTGGCGGCGGCGAGCAGCCGGACCATCGTCCGGGCGAAGTCGCCGTTGGGCGCCTCGACCAGGCCGGTGCTGCGGAACTCGTCGGGGTCGCGGAAGTAGGCCAGGGCGTCCTCGTCGGGGATGCTGTCGGTCGCCTTCTCCCGCGAGCGGCCGAGGACGCCCACCGACCCGGCGCGGGCCAGCAGCAGCCGGGCCTGGCCGAGCAGGTCGAGGGCGACGTTGGCGATCGCCACCTCCTCCTCGAGCTCCGGCGCGGCGGTGATCCACTGGGTCAGCCGCTGGGCCAGCACGAGGGCGTCGTCGCCGAGCATCAGGCAGTACGCGCCCAGGTCGGCGGGGCCGATGCCCTCGGGGACGGTGGTGTCGACGCCGGCCAGCGGCTCGTCGAAGCCGGTGCCGAACGCCCAGTGCCCGTGGTCGTCCTGGGCGTTGCCGAGCGCGTCGTAGACGGTCTCTTCGTGCGCCACGTCGGAACGCTCCTTGCTCGAGTGCCGGATGGAGCCTGAGTGCCGGATGGAGATGGCCCCCTCCCAGGCCCACCCCGAGGTACGAGGGGGTGGGGGAGGGGGTCCGCTCACATGTGGGGGACGTCCTCGGGGATCTCGTAGAACGTCGGGTGCCGGTAGACCTTGTCGCCGCTCGGGGCGAACATCGGGTCCTTCTCGTCGGGGCTGGACGCGGTGATGTGGGCAGCCTTGACCACCCAGACGCTCACGCCCTCGTTGCGCCGGGTGTACAGGTCGCGCGCCGCGTGGACGGCCATCTCGTCGTCCGGGGCGTGCAGCGAGCCGACGTGCACGTGGTTGATGCCGCGCTTGCCGCGCACGAACACCTCGTACAGCGGCCAGTCCCGCCGGCTGGCGGCCGGCTTGGTCTCGACCGGCACCTCGGGGCCGGTGGGGACGGCGCCGTGGCCGCCCTCGCTGGTGACGTCGGTGCTGCTCACGCGGCGGACTCCGGGGCGAGCTCGGCGGTGGCTCGCCCGCCACCGTGCTTCCGGGCGTACGCCGTGGCCGCCTCGATGACCCAGGCGTTGTCGTCGCGGGCGGCCCGGCGGCGGGCGATGCGCTCGTCGTTGGCCGGCCCCTGGCCGCTGATGACCCGCTTGAACTCCTCCCAGTCGATGGTGCCGAAGCGGTGGTGGCCGGTCTCCGGGTCCACCCGCAGCTCCGGGTCGGGCAGGGTCACGCCGAGGAACTCCGCCTGCGGGACGCTCATGTCGACGTACCGCTGGCGCAGCTCGTCGTTGCTGTGCCGCTTGATGCCCCACGCCATCGACTGCGCGGAGTTGGGGCTGTCGTCGTCCGGCGGGCCGAACATCATCAGCGACGGCCACCACCACCGGTCGACGGCGTCCTGCACCATCGCCCGCTGCTCGGCGGTGCCGCGCATCATCGTCATCAGCAGCTCGTAGCCCTGCCGCTGGTGGAAGGACTCCTCCTTGCAGATGCGGATCATCGCCCGCGCGTAGGGGCCGTAGGAGGAGCGGCACAGCGGCACCTGGTTGCAGATCGCCGCGCCGTCGACCAGCCAGCCGATGACGCCGACGTCGGCGTAGGTGAGCGTCGGGTAGTTGAAGATCGAGCTGTACTTCTGCTTGCGCTCGATGAGCTTGTCGGTGAGGTCGGCCCGGTCGGCGCCGAGGGTCTCCGCGGCGGAGTACAGGTACATGCCGTGGCCGGCCTCGTCCTGCACCTTGGCCAGCAGGATCGCCTTGCGCCGCAGGCTCGGGGCGGCCAGCAGCCAGTCGCCCTCGGGCTGCATGCCGATGATCTCCGAGTGTGCGTGCTGCGCGATCTGCCGGATCAGCGTCTTGCGGTAGCCCTCCGGCATCCAGTCCCGCGGCTCGATCCGGTGCTCGGCGGCGATCGTGGCGTCGAAGTGCTCCTGCAGCGCGGCGGTGTCGACGGGGCTGTCGCCCCCGGGTCGTTCCAGGGTGGGCGCTGACATCTCGTTCCCTCGTTCGCGACGGCGGGAGGTCATTAACTGACCGCTTGGTCGGTAATCAGTGTGCACGACGGGCGTGGCCCGCACAAGCCTCGTCGACCGGCGCCCCGGAGGGGGCTTGACAGTGGACCGCGGGGGGAGTTCATTACCTGACCATCTGGTCGGTATTCGAGTGGGGCGCGCGCTCACCGACCGTCCCGGCGACGAGGCTGCGACCAGGGAGGCACCGGCCATGACGGCTGCGACCAGCGAGACCGCGAGGCGCCTGGGGGCGGTCCCCGACCCGGCCGTCCTCGACCCGGCGGAGCGCATGTCCGTCGACGAGCTGCGGGCCCTGCAGCTCGAGCGTCTCCGGTGGAGCCTGCGGCACGCCTACGAGAACGTGCCCCACTACCGGCGGGCCTTCGACGCCGCCGGCGTGCACCCCGAGGACTGCACGGAGCTCGCCGACCTGGCGCGGTTCCCCACCACCAGCAAGGCCGACCTGCGCGACAACTACCCCTTCGGGATGTTCGCCGTCCCCCAGGAGCAGGTGCGCCGCGTGCACGCCTCCTCCGGCACCACCGGCCGGCCCACCGTCGTCGGCTACACCGAGAAGGACATCGACACCTGGGCCACCGCCATGGCCCGTTCCATCCGCGCCGCCGGCGCGCGCGCCGGCGACAAGCTGCACAACGCGTACGGCTACGGCCTGTTCACCGGCGGGCTGGGTGCCCACTACGGCGCCGAGAAGCTGGGCTGCACCGTCATCCCGGTCTCCGGCGGGATGACCCCGCGCCAGGTGCAGCTGATCACCGACTTCCGGCCCCGGGTCATCATGGTGACGCCGTCGTACATGCTCACCGTGATCGACGAGTTCGAGAAGCAGGGCCTGGACCCGCGGGCGAGCTCTCTGGAGATCGGCATCTTCGGGGCCGAGCCGTGGACCGAGCAGATGCGCCAGGAGATGGAGGAGCGCCTCGACATCCACGCCGTCGACATCTACGGGCTGTCCGAGGTGATCGGCCCGGGCGTCGCCCAGGAGTGCGTGGAGACCAAGGACGGCCTGCACATCTGGGAGGACTTCTTCTACCCGGAGGTCATCGACCCGCTCACCGGCGAGGTGCTGCCCGAGGGCGAGGTCGGCGAGCTGGTGTTCACCTCGTTGACCAAGGAGGCCATGCCGATCATCCGGTACCGCACCCGCGACCTCACCCGCCTGCTGCCCGGTACCGCGCGCCCGGCCATGCGCCGCATGGAGAAGGTCACCGGCCGCACGGACGACATGATCATCCTGCGCGGGGTGAACCTCTTCCCGACCCAGATCGAGGAGATCGTGCTGCGCACGCCGGGGCTCTCGCCGCACTTCGCCCTGGAGCTGACCACGCGCGGCCGGATGGACCACCTGATCTGCCGGATCGAGGCGCGCCCGGACTGCCCGCCGGAGCGCCGGAGCGCCGCCGCCGCCGAGGTGGCCGAGGGCGTGAAGGACACGGTCGGCACGAGCATCGAGGTCGTGGTCGTCGACCCCGAGACCCTCGCCCGGTCGGTGGGCAAGCTCAAGCGCCTCTACGACCTGCGTGAACGCGCATGACGGCCGCCGGGACGACCACCGGGCGGCGGGGGAGACCGGGTCACTCGCTGGACTCGCTGCTGGACGTCGCGGTCGCGGTGTTCAACGAGCGCGGCTACGACGCCACGAGCATGGACGAGCTCGCCAGCCGGCTCGGCGTCACCAAGTCGGCGATCTACCACCACGTGTCGAGCAAGGTCGAGCTGCTGCGGCTCGCGCTCGACCGGGCCCTGGATGCGCTGTTCGCCGTCACGCAGGAGCCCGGGGCGACGACCGGTCCGGCCATCGACCGGCTGGAGCACGTCGTCCGCGGCTCGGTCCGGGTGCTCACCGCGGAGCTGCCGTTCGTCACCCTCCTGCTGCGCGTGCGGGGCAACTCCCCGGTGGAGGAGGCGGCGCTGCAGCGGCGCCGGGAGTTCGACCAGATCGTCACCGACCTGGTGCGCGCGGCCGAGGACGAGGGCGACGTCCGCCCCGACGTCGACCCGGCCGTGGCCGGCCGGCTGCTGTTCGGCTCCGTCAACTCGCTGACCGAGTGGTACCGCCCGGACGGTGGTCTCTCCGCCGACGACCTCGCCGACGCGCTGGTCGCCACGACCTTCCAGGGCCTGCGCGCCCGGTCCTGACCCCCGCCCCTGTCGGACCCGTGTCCCGGGCCCCGAAGGAGAACGACATGACCCCGTCCGCACCCCTCCTCGAGAGCTACGTCGCCGGCCGGTGGTACGCCGCACCCGACGACGGGACGCCCATCGCCGACGCCGTCACCGGCGAGACGGTCGCCCGGGTCAGCAGCACCGGCCTGGACGTGGCCGCCATGCTCGACCACGCCCGCACCGTCGGCGGCCCCGCGCTGCGCGAGCTGACCTTCCACCAGCGGGCCGGCCTGCTCAAGCAGCTGGCCCTGCGGCTGATGGCCGACAAGGACGCGTTCTACGCGCTCTCCCGCCGCACCGGCGCCACCGACCGCGACAGCGCGGTGGACGTCGACGGCGGCTTCGGGACCGTCCTGTCCTACGCGTCCAAGGCGCGCCGCGAGCTGCCCGACGACACCGTCGTCCTCGACGGCGCGGTCGAGCCGCTGGGCAAGGGCGGCACCTTCGCCGGCCAGCACCTCTACACGCCGCTGCGCGGGGTGGCCGTGCAGGTCAACGCCTTCAACTTCCCCGTGTGGGGGTTCCTGGAGAAGCTCGCCCCGGCCTTCCTCGCCGGTGTGCCGACCGTCGTCAAGCCGGCCAGCCAGACCGCCTACCTCACCGCGGCGGTCGTCCGGACGGTCATCGACAGCGGCCTGCTGCCGGAGGGGTCGGTCCAGCTGCTCGCCGGCAGCGCGACCGGCCTCCTCGACGGGCTGGCCGGTCAGGACCTGGTGTCCTTCACCGGTTCGGCCGCCACCGCCCGCAAGCTGCGCAGTTCCCCCGCGGTGGTGGCCAACTCGGTGCGGTTCAACGCCGAGGCCGACTCGCTCAACTGCTCCGTGCTCGGACCCGACGCCGGCCCGGACACCCCCGAGTTCGAGCTGTTCGTCGAGCAGTTGGTCACCGAGATGACGGTCAAGGCCGGCCAGAAGTGCACCGCGATCCGCCGGGCCCTCGTGCCGCGCGAGCTCGTGGACGACGTCGTCGAGGCGACCCGGGAACGGCTGGCGGCGGTCGTCGTCGGTGCACCCGGCGCCGAGGGGGTCCGGATGGGCCCGTTGGCCAGCCGCGGCCAGCGCGAGGAGGTGCTCCGGTCGCTGAAGGCGCTGCGCGGCGTCGCCGAGCTGGTCGCGGGCGACCCGGAGCACTTCGAGGTCGTCGGCGCCGACCGCGACCGCGGCGCGTTCCTGCCCCCGATGCTGCTGCGCTGCGACGACCTGGCCGCCGCCGAGCCGCACGACGTCGAGGCCTTCGGGCCGGTCAGCACCGTCCTGCCCTACGACGGCGTGGCGCAGGCCGTGGAGCTGGCCGCGCGCGGCCAGGGCAGCCTGGTCGGCTCGGTCGTGACCCACGACGAGCAGTTCGCGCGGGAGTTCGTGCTGGGCGCCGCGCACGCCCACGGCCGCATCCTGGTCCTCGACCGGGACGACGCGCGGGAGAACACCGGTCACGGCTCCCCGCTGCCGGTGCTCGTCCACGGCGGCCCCGGCCGCGCCGGCGGTGGCGAGGAGCTCGGCGGGATCCGCGGCGTGCTGCACCACATGCAGCGCACCGCCGTCCAGGCCTCGCCGGACATGCTGACCGCGGTCGGCAACCGCTGGGTGACCGGCGCGCGGCGGAACGACGACGGCGTGCACCCGTTCCGCAAGTCGCTGGCCGAGCTGCGCATCGGCGACTCGATCACGGCCGGCCCGCGCCCGGTCACGCTCGAGGACATCGAGCACTTCGCCGAGTTCACCGGCGACACCTTCTACGCCCACACGGACGAGGCGGCCGCGGCGGCCAACCCGCTGTTCGGCGGCCGGGTGGCGCACGGCTACCTGATCGTCTCCTGGGCGGCGGGGTTGTTCGTCGACCCGGCCCCGGGCCCGGTGCTGGCCAACTACGGGGTGGACGACCTGCGGTTCCTCACGCCGGTCAAGCCGGGGGAGGAGCTGACGGTGACGCTCACCGCCAAGCAGATCACCCCGCGCGGCGGCGCCGACCACGGCGAGGTCCGCTGGGACGCCGTCGTCGTCAACACCGCGGGCAGGCCGGTGGCGACCTACGACGTCCTCACCATGGTCGCCAAGACCTGGCCCCCGAAGGCCTGAACCGCAGCGGAGCGTGGGCGGTGAGGACTCCTCGCCTCCCACACTCCGCTACGCGGCGGTCCAGCGGATCGGCAGGCGCTTGACCCCACGCTGGAAGTTCGACCGCAGCAGCGCCGGCGGCCCGTCGAGCTCGAGCGTGCGCGTGCGGCGCAGCAGCTCGCCGAACAGGGCCCGCATCTGCACGCGGGCCAGCTGGCCGCCGAGGCAGAAGTGCGGCCCGTGCCCGAAGGACAGGTGCGGGTTGGGGGAGCGGCGGACGTCGAAGGCGTCGGGATCGGCGAAGACGGTCTCGTCCCGGTTGGCGGACGTGAAGGAGACGACCACCTTGTCCCCGGCCCGGATGCGTACGCCGGCGAGGTCGACGTCGGTGGTCGCGGTCCGGCGGAACACCATCACCGGCGTCCACCAGCGCAGCATCTCGTCGACCGCGCTCGGCAGCAGGGACGGGTCGGCGCGCAGCGCGGCGAGCGCCTCGGGGTGCTGCAGCAACGCGATGAGGCCACCCGGCAGCCCGTTGCGCAGGGTCTCGTTACCGGCGACGGCGAACAGCCAGAACATGTTCTCGAACTCGGCGTCGGTGACCGAGCCATCGGCCTCGTCGACCTGGGCCAGCAGGATCGACATGACGTCGGTGCCGGGGGAGCGGCGTTTCTCCTCGGCCAGCAGCCGGGCGTACCCGTAGAGGTCGGGCATGCCGGCGCGGGTCCGCGGGTCGGGCATCCGCCCGTCCGGGCCGGGCGCCGGGCGCAGCGCGACGGCCTCGCGGGCCATCCGCGTCGCGCCGCTGCCGTCGAAGGCCGCCGACGTGGCGTAGTCGGGGTCCTGCCAGCCGATGACGCGGTTCGACCAGTCGAACATCAGCCAGCGGTCCTCGGCCGGCACCCCGAGGACGTCGGCGAGCGTGAGCAGCGGGAGGTCCGCGGCGACGTCCTTGGCGACGTCGCACCGGCCCTCGGCCGCGCCGTCCACCATCCGGTCGACCAGCCGCGCCGCCGTCGCCTCGATCGAGGCGGTCAGCGCGGCGACGGCCCGCGGGGTGAACGACCGGGTGAGCAGCCGCCGGAGCCGGGAGTGGTCCGGCGGGTCCATGTTGAGCATCATCCGGCGCACCCAGGGGAGGTCCGCGGCGTCGCGGACCTGGGTGGCGCCCAGCCAGGAGGAGAAGGTCGCCGGGTCGCGGAGCACCCGCTCGACGTCGGCGTGCCGCAGCACCAGCCAGAACCCCGGGCCGGCCGGCTGGCCGTGCAGGGCGGGCTCGTCGACCCAGGTCACCGGGGCCTCGGCCCGCAGCCGGCGCAGCAGCTCGAACGGCGGCCCGTTCTCGTAGGTCGCCGGGTCGACGAGGACGGCGGTGTCCAGCGCCGTTGAGGCCATGTCGGCTCCTGGGGTCAGGGGGTCAGGAGATCAGGGGTCAGGGGTAGGTGTGGAAGCCCTTGCCGGTCTTGCGACCGAGTTCGCCGGCCGCGACCTTGTCGCGCAGCAGCTGGGGCGGGGCGAACCGCTCGCCGAGGGTGCGGTGCAGGTACTCGGCGATGGCCAGCCGGACGTCGAGGCCGACCAGGTCGGTCGAGCGCAGCGGACCCATCGGGTGGCGGTAACCCAGCTCCATCGCGGTGTCGATGGCCTCGGCGTCGGCCACCCCCTCCTCGAGCATCCGGATGGCCTCCAGGCCCAGCAGCACGCCCAGCCGAGAGGAGGCGAAGCCGGGGGAGTCCTTCACCACGACGTCGGTCTTGCCCAGCGCCCGCACCCAGCCGCTCGCCGTCCCGACGAGGGCCGGGTCGGTCTCGGCGGCGACGACCACCTCCACCAGCTTCGACGCCGGCACCGGGTTGAAGAAGTGCAGGCCCAGGAAGCGCGTCGGGCGCTCCAGTGCCGCGGCGAGCTCGGTCACCGACAGGGAGCTGGTGTTGGTGGCCAGGACGGCGCCTGGTCCGACGGCGGACTCGGCGGCGCGCAGGACGTCGGCCTTGAGGTCGGCCCGCTCGGGGACCGCCTCCACCACCAGCTCGGTGGCGGCGTCGAGCTCGGCGGCGGAGTCGAGCAGGGTCAGCCGGGCGAGGACGCCGGCGACGTCGCCGGCGAGCTTGCCCCGGCGGGCGGTCTCCTCCAGCCCGTCGGACAGGCGCCCCCGGGCCGCCTCCGCGGCCTCCCCGCCGGCCTCCACGACGGCGACGTGCGCACCGGCGGCGAGGAACACCTGGGCGATGCCGGCGCCCATCCGCCCACCACCGATGACGCCCACCCAGGCGGGGACGGCGGTCACACCGACTCCACGAGCACCGCGACGCCGTGACCACCGGGGCGGCCGGCGGCCGGGAGGCGTCCGTGGCGACCCCGCGGCGTGAGGGAACCGGTGACCGGGAGGACCTCGGTGGACCCGTGGGACATCGTCGCTCCTCGGACGTGGTGCGGGACGGCGCCGGAGTGGCGTGGACGGGCGTCGATTTCCCGACCGAACGTTCAGTAAATGGCGTCGGCAGTCTCGCGCACCGCCGACGCCCGGTGCAAGCCCCTGGTCGGCTCGGGCCGGGTGGAACGGGCCCGTGACGCGGCGGCCCGGGGCCCACCGCCGAGCGGGTCGCCGCTCGGGGGAGTACCGCGCGAGGAAGGGGTTCTGCTCCTCGGCCGAGGCCCCGGGTCAGGTCGGGTGGTCCCCGGGGTCGGGGCCCGGTGGCGTCTGCTCCGTCCCGGCCTCGCCCTCGCCGTCGGGCTGCGGTCGAGAGCCGCGCTGGTCCGTGCGCTCCAGGCGCTGTCGGATCGCCGCGACGTTGAGCGCCAGGTCCTCCAGCGCCTCGACGGCGCGGGTGGCGAGCGCGAACGTGAGGTTCTCCCGCTGACGTTCGGCGCTGAGCTCGCGGCCGCCCCCCGGGGTCGTGGAGCGCTCGGACGGACGGCGGGTCGCCTCCGCCCACGGCTCGTCGTCGCCCTGCGGGTCGCCGAACAGCTGGCGCAGCATCCGCTGCGCGATCTCGAGGAACTCGCCCGGGTCGGGCTGGTTGTTCGCCATCCGTGCCCCTCACCTCGTGTCGAGCACGTCGCGCGGCCCGGGGGAGGGCGGTCTGCGACGGCGGGACCAACGTACGACCAGCGGCCCGCCCTGAGTAGCCACCGGCCGGCGACCTCGGCCGAGGTCCGGTCGAGCCCGCTCCAGCGACGCCCCGTCACGCGGGAGCGCACACCGTCCGTCGACGAGCGGCGGGAACCGGCGGGACGGTCGATGATCTGTTCGGCACTCGTGTACCGGGTGGAGGAGTCGGGGGTCGTCGTTCCCATGGCCGGAGGCCGCACGCTCGCCCAGGTGTACCGACACTTCGGCGAGGACGCCGCCGCCGGGGCGTCGCCGCTGTACCAGCGCGTCGCCGTCGCCCTGAGCGAGTCCGACGAGGTGCTGCGCGCCCTCGCGGCGGCGCCGGCGCGCACGCGGCACCCCGCGGTGGTCCTCGCCGCGCTGCACGATCTCGCCCTCGCCGGGCGCGCCCCAGCGCTGGCCGCGGCCTGGGCCGCTGCCGACGGCGACGCCGCCGCGGGCGCGGCGATCGACACGCTGCTGCGGCTGACGGACTCGGTCGTGGCCATCGCCGCGCGCCGGCGGCCGCGGACCCTCGAGACCGGACGCTGCGCCGTGCTGTACCCGGCCATCGCCGAGGCGGCGCGCCGGGTGGGCGCGGATGCGGTCGGGCTGATCGGCGTGGGCTGCTCGGCCGGGCTGGACCTCCACGTCGATCGGGTCGGCATCACGTACGGGGACGGGCAGTCGCTGGGCGACCCGTCGTCCCCCGTGCAGCTGTCGTCGTCGGTCGTGGGGAACCGGCCCGTCCCGACCCGGGCGGTGCCCGAGGTCGTCGCCCGGGTCGGCGTCGAGCCGGATCCGCTCGACGTGACCGACGCGGACGACGCCCGGTGGCTGCGTGCCTGCCTGCCGCCGGACGACCCGGAGCGGGCCGCGGAACTCGCCGCGGCGATCGCGGTGGCGGCGAGCGCCCCGCCGCTGTTGCTGCGCGGGCACGCCGTCGAGGTGCTGCCCGACGCCGTCGCCCGGGTGCCCGCGGAGGGCCTGCCCGTCGTCACCACGGCGTGGGCGCTGTCGCGGCTCCCGCTCGAGAGCCGCCTGCGCTTCCTGCACCGCCTGGACGAGGCGGCGGCCGGCCGGACGGTGGCGTGGGTGTCGGCGGAGGGGGTCGGCGTCGCGCCGGCGGTACCGACACTCGGCGACCGCCGCGCCTCCGGCCACAGCATCATCGGTCTGGCGGTGGTCGGCCGGTCGGCGCTGCGCGCCGAGGCCATCGGCCGCTGCTGGTCGCGGGGCCGCGTGCTGGCGTGGCTGGCCGACCCCTGATCCGTCGGCGGCCCTGGACCGGGACGACGCCGGTCAGGCGGCGCGGCGGTGGTCGGCGGACTGCGCCCGGAGAGCCGCTGGTGCCTGGACGGAACGCGCGGCGAGCTGGGTCGCCAGGTGCCAGGACGTGCAGTCGGGACAGGCGGCGAGCCAGCGGGCGTGCCGGTGGCAGCGGGAGGCGATGACCATGACGGGTCCTCGGTCGACGGGGTGAGCGGGCCGGTCCCGGAGCGGCTCCGCTGCGGGATCGCACCCAGCAGAGCCGCGGGCAGGCGGCCTGATACCGGCGACGGCGCGCCGGGAGCCGAGGACGGGGTCAGCCGGGATCCCCCAGGGGTCCGGTCCGGCCGGCGCGCCCACGTCGGCCGGTGGCCGCCACCCGGGAACGGGCGGACCGACCGGCGTCGCGGTGTCCGACGACGGCGTCGTGCACCGCGACCCGCCCCAGGCGCGCGAGCAGGCGGGCCGCCTGCCAGCGGGCCCGCAGCGACAGCGTGCGGCGGGGGAGGGGTGCGCGCTCCGGCCGGCGCCGCGTCACCTCGGCCACCATCACGTCCGACTGCGCGGCGGTGAGCCCGTGCCGGACGAGGCCGTCGGAGGCCAGCCACTGCAGCGCGCAGTCGTAGCCGACGGCGAAGTCGTGGCGCCGCAGGCGGGCGTCGAGGAAGCCGGCGAAGCGGAAGAGGCCGGCGCCCGCGAGGGCGCCCGCGGCTCGGGGGTCGCCGTTCCGCTGGGGCGACGCGACGTCCGGTTCGGGCGGGGCGATGGTCTCCACGCCGATGCGCTTCTTCCCCGTCACGTGGGCGGCGGCGGACAACGCCCGGCGCAGCAGCACCTCGATCGAGCCGTCGGCCACCTCCGGACTCCCGCCGACCACCCCCGCGAGAGCCGCCCGCAGCTCCTCCTGCCCGGCCGCCGGAGCCCCGGCGACGGCGGGGAGCAGCGCGGTCAGCAGGATGTCCACGGCGGTCAGCCGGTCGTTGGTCTCCGCCACCCCGGACAGGTCGTCGAAGATCGACTGGTCGTGCTGGATCGCCAGGGACCGCGCGAGCACCTGCGACCAGCGCGGGGGGACCGTCGGGTCCGCCCAGGCGTCCCCGGTCCCGGCGCGCTGCGGCTGCGGCCGGACGAGCACGTGGACGCGCTGGAAGTCCCCTCCCTCCTCCTGGTCGACCCGGCGGGCCAGCCGCAGGGTCCGGCCCAGCGGTTCCCGGTCGAGCAGGCCCGCGTCGGAGTACCAGAACCGGTCCGAGTCCGGGAAGTTGACGACGCCGTCCTCCTCGTACCGCGAGCGTTCGGCAGCGCGGCTGAGCAGCTCCGGCGCGAAGCCCAGCTGGTGGGCCGCGGCCGCGAGGACGACGTCGACCATCGAGCTGCCACGGGGCTCGAGCAGGCTCGCCGTGTCGACGCCGGCGACCAGGTGCAGGTCGATCCCGTCCAGGTGGGTGACGACCGGGGGCCCGAGCGTGGTGACCCCCGGCAGCCGGTAGGCGAGCCCGCGGAGGTTCGTCAGCGACACGGTGAGACGCACCGACCTGCCCGACCCGAGTGGACGCGCGCCCGGAGGAGGCGTGAGCAGTGCGCCGGCGCGGCGACGCACCACCCGGTAGGTCAGCGGAGCGGTCCACCCCCGGGCGAGCAGCGTGCGCAACGACGCGTCACTCATCCAGGACCGTTCCTGCGGAGCCAGCGGGTCACCGCCCTCCAGGAGGGTCCGGGCGAGCAGCAGCCCGGTCAGGGCACCCGCCGACGTGGCGCCGATGACGTCGAGCCGGACGGCGGGCCCACCCGGCCGCTCCTCGTGCGCCCGGAGCGCGACCCCGAGGGCGGCGACTGCCCCGGCCTCGAACGCGCCGAGGGAGACGGCGCCGGGCAGGGTCAGCGCGAGTCGGATCTCCGCCGGCATCGACGTCCTCCTCCGTGTGCTGGCTGGGTCAGGGGGTGGGCCACCCGCCGGCCCGACCTCCCGGGGCGGCCGGGGTCCCCGGCCGCCGCCGGGTGCCGCGCAGCGGAGCGCGGGTCCTGCCCTCCAGGACGGCGGTGCACATGCGGTCGCTGAAGGCGGCGATGGTCAGCGACGGGTTGCTCCCCACGGCCCCCGGCATCACCGCGCCGTCGGCGACGAAGAGGTTGTCGTACCCGAACACCTCCCCGAAGTGGTCGCAGACCCCCTCCTGCCGGGAACGCCCCATCGGGGCACCGCCGAGCGGGTGGACGGTCACCGACCGGCCGAGCTTGTCCCAGACACTGTCGGCGAAGCCCGCGGCGTTCACCCCGCCGGCCAGGGTGCGCATGTCCGCGCTCACCCCGGCGACATAGGCCCGCGAGCTCCTCGTCGTCCGGATAGCGAGGTAGCCACCGGGGGTGAGCGTCATCCGCCCGTCGGCGACGTCCCGGCCGATGCCCAGCAGCGGCATGCTGGTCGCGGCCTCGACACCCTTCCCCAGGACCATCCCGAG
This sequence comes from Geodermatophilus sabuli, assembly GCF_900215145.1. Taxonomy (GTDB): domain Bacteria; phylum Actinomycetota; class Actinomycetes; order Mycobacteriales; family Geodermatophilaceae; genus Geodermatophilus; species Geodermatophilus sabuli. The sequence continues at coordinate 61,938 of NZ_OBDO01000004.1, forward strand.
GCTGGCCCCCACCCGGCTGTTGGGATCCCGGGTGAGGAGGGCCCAGATCCGCTGCGCGGCGAACGCGCCGGCCCGCCAGAACAGCCCGTGCCGCGCCTGGTAGACCCAGTTCAGCAGCATCGGGTAGCCGCAGTCCTCGATGTACCCGTCCGGTCGCCGGACGGCGCTGGTGATGACCGGGCCCCTCGACGCGTGCAGCGGCAGGGGGCGGCCGTCGTCCTCCCGCGCCCGCTTGAGGACGGTCAGGTGGTCCCCGTTGCCGGAGAAGCGGCTGCCCAGCGCGCCGCTGAGCGCGGGCAGCTCGCCGTCGCGGCGCATGCGCAGCAGCAGGTGCGTGGTGCCGAGCGTGCCGGCGGCCAGGACGAGGCGGCGGCAGCGAACGGTCCGCTGCGGGAGCGACCTGGTGTCGTGCGGCGTGCCGTCGTGGTGCGCGGGTGGGTGCTCGACGTACCGGACGACGTAGCCGTCGCCGTCCGGTGCGACGCTGCGCACCTCGCAGAGGGTCCGCACCTCGGCGGGGGTGGCGACCAGCGGGAACGCGCCGTCCACGGCGGCCGACAGGTAGGTGTGGTCCAGCGTGTTCTTGCTGCCGGAGTTGCAGCCGATGTCGCACTGCCCGCAGAGCACGCAGGTGCTGCGCGGCCGCCCGTGGTAGTTGGCGTAGGGGGTGTCGGCGAGCGGGGCGCCGACGGCGGGCGCGGCCCCGGGCGCGGGCCGGAAGCTCACCGCCAGGTCCGGCAGGTGGAAACTGTGGTCTGGGCCCAGCGAGCGCGCGGCCCGCTCCATGGCCGCCGTCTTCAGGACGCCCTCGAAGCCGGGCGCGTGCCTCGGGAACGGCTGCGCGCCGAGCATGCGCTCGACCTCGTCGTAGTGCGGGTCGAGGTCCGCCCGGCTGATCGGCCACGGGTGGTGGCCGCGCCCCCCACGGCGGTGCTCGACGAACCACTCCGCCGGCTTGCGGATGAGCACGTTGGCGTAGATGAGCGATCCGCCGCCGAGCCCGGCGGCCACGAGGGCGTCGGTCCGGCGGAACGACCAGAGGTCGAACAACCCCAGGCGACCGGCGCTCGGGTCCCAGAAGTTGGCGCCGACGTCCCAGGGCTCCCGGGGGAAGTCACCGGGCCCGTAGGCCTTCCCCCGTTCGAGCAGCAGCACGGGCCGCCCCGCGGCCGCCAGCCGGTACGTCGCGACCGAGCCCCCGAAACCGCTCCCGACCACCACGTTCTCGACGAACTCGGTCTCCGCCATGGTCCCCCCAGCCGTCTCCCCGGCGGCGGCGTCGTGCGCCGCGGACGGGACGCCGGCGGTCAGTGAACCACCGACCGCGCGCTCCCGGGTGGTCCCGGTCGACGGCTCCGGCTCCGGGGGGTCCTGGGGACCCCCCGGTGGGGCACGGCCGGAGAACCGGGGGGCGTCCTGGGGACTTGCCGGAAGCCCGGCCTGCCCCCGTACCGCGACCGTCTCCTCACCACCGAGGAGAGGACCGCGAGCGATGCTCCAGTCGACCACTTCCGCGACGTCCACCACCGCCGCCACCACCACCTGGGACGAGGAGGACACGCAGTGCCGGCCGGCGGCGACCCGCGTGTCCGACCCGGCCGGGTGGGAGGCCCTCGTCGCGGAGCACCAGCGGTACCTCCTGCGTGTCGCGTCGTCCTACCGCCTCGGGGAGGAGGCCCACGACGTCGTCCAGACGGCGTGGCTGCGGCTCCTGGAGCAGGGCGACGGCATCCGGGACTGGGAGGCCGTCAGGGCGTGGCTGACCACCGTGGTCCGCCGGGAGTGCCTGCGCATCATCCGCGGGCGCCGCCGGGAACGGCTGTGCGGGCCCGACGAGTCCGGCCAGCTGGAGAACACCGTCGACGACAGCCCGACCGCCGAGGACCTGCTGGTGCGGGGGGAGGACCAGCAACTGGTCCGCCGGGCCATGCGGCTGCTGCCGCCGCGCCAGCACGACCTGCTCGAGGCGCTCAGCGACCCCGAGGCGCCGGAGTACGCGGTGATCGGCCGGCGGCTCGGCATGCCGGTGGGCAGCATGGGGCCCACCCGCCAGCGGGGACTGCGCCGGTTGCGCGCCACGCTGACCGACATGGGCCTGGACATGTGCGGCTGACGCCGAGGACGGGAGCGGCTGACGCCGGGGCGAGGTGCGCCAGCGGCGTCAGCCGGGCGACCGGGAGCCCCGCGTGGCGAGAGGGCCGGGCGGCACGGCGGACCGGGGCGCCGCGCCCTCGAGACGGGCGACCCGGGCGGCCAGCTCCGCCCGGGAGCGCACGCCGAGCTTGCGGTACACCTGACTGAGGTGGAACTCGACGGTCTTCGGGCTGACGTAGAGGATCGCGCCGGCCTCCCGGTTGGTCGTGCCCTGCGCGACCGTGAGGGCGACCTGCAACTCCTGCGGGGTCAGGGCGGCCAAACCCTCCCGGGACGGCTCCTCGCCGGCGACGCCGGCGGCCCGCAGCTCGGCGTCCCCCCGCGACACCCAGTGACCGGCGCCCAGCTCGGTGAGCAGCTCCACCGCCGTGCGCAGGTGGCGGCGGGCGTCCTGTCGCCGGCCCGCCCGGCGCAGCCGCTCCCCGTAGGACAGCTCCGTGCGGGCCAGCGCGAACGGGTTGTCCAGTCGCTGGTGCAGCCGCAGCGCCGCGGTGAAGCAGGCGTCGAACTCCTCGTCGGTCGCGAGCAGGCCCCGGCAGCGCCAGGCCACCGCCGCCGCACCGGGGAACCGCTCGGCGCCGCTGACCGCCTGCACCTCTGCCTGCAGCGCCGGCGGCAGCCGGTGACCGGCACGCACGTAGGCCTCCACCAGGTCCGGGCCGGACAGCCGGGCGAAGGTGGGCTGGTCGGTGCCGCCCCGGATGTTCGACGACCGCAGGTGCTCCACGGCCTCGTCGGCGTTCCCCAGCGCCAGCTCGAGCAGGCCCAGGGCGTCGAGCGCCGGGGCCGGGTAGCCGAATCCGTACCGGCGGGCGATCTCCAGCGCCTGGTGGGCGTGCTCCCGGCACTCCTGCTCGCGCACCTGGGCGGCCTCGACGTAGGCCAGGCAGCACAGCGACAGGTAGCGCCAGAAGTTGTTGCCGGTCGCCTCCGCGACCGAGACGCCCTCGGTCGCCAGCGCGTAGCCCCGGATCAGGTGGCCGGTGCGGGCCTCCAGGTACGCCGCCCCGTACAGCGCCGAGCAGAGGGCGCCGAAGGCGGCCTCCTCCCGGGCACCCGCCAGCTGGCCGGCGAGCAGCGCCCTGGCCCGGGTGGTCTCCCCGACCCAGGTGAGCGCGAGGGCGGCGAAGACCACGTAGTCCGGATCGAGTTCCGCCTGCCGGCGCTCGGCGAGCTCGGCGGCGGCGAGCAGGGTCTCGAAGGAGCGGGCGACGTCCCCGTGGTGCAGCAGGGACAGGCCCAGCGTCAGGCCGACGACGGGGTCGCGGCGCTCGGGGTCCTCGAGCTGCTGCGCAGATCGGGCGAGGTCGACGGCGTGACCGAGGTCGCCGGTGAAGAGGGCGGCGAACGCGGCCTGGCTGACGATGCCGGCCGCGACGTGGGGATCGGTGCGCCGCAGCGCCGCCGCGGCGCTCATCATCAGCTGCTGGGCGTAGCCGACATCGCCGTGGTAGAGCTCGATGCGGGCCCGCTCGCAGTCCACCCGCGCGGAGGCCTCCGGGGTGTCGGCGCACTCCGACGCCAGGGCCAGCAGCCGCCGGGCCTCCGTGGCGCTGCCCGCGAGGCGGGCGGCGGTGGCGGCCATGAGCAGCCGGGTGGCGCGTATCGGGTGCTCGGGCGTCACGCCCGCGGCCCGTTCGAACGCGCTCGCGGCGCTGCCGTAGGCGCTGCGCGCCTGCGCGTGGCGCGCGGCCCCCACCATGGCGGCCGCCACCTCCTCGTCCGGTTCGGTCGCCGCGGCGGCCAGGTGCCAGGCGCGCGCCGTCGAATCCGGCCGGCCGGCCAGCGCCTCGGCGAGGGCGCGGTGCGCCGCCCGCCGCCGGGCGGGGTCGACGGCGACCTCCACCGCCCCGCGGACCAGCGGGTGGGTCAGCAGCGGGCGGGCGAACTCCACGCGGATCAGGGACTCCCGCTCCAGCTCCTCGATCGCCGTGCGGTAGTCGGCGCGCTGCAGCGCCGCGGCCCGCCGGATGACCGCCCCGTCCCCGGTCGAGTCGAGCGTCAGCAGGGACAGGACCGTGGTGGCGTCGTCGTCGAGGGCCTGCACCCTGCGGCGCAGCACCTGGACCGCGGAGACACCCAGCGGCAGGGCGGGTGGGAACGGTTCCTGGCCGGTCAACTGGGCCTCGGTCAGGTCCCGGGTGAGCTCGATCAGCGCGAGCGGGTTGCCCCCCGTCGCGGCCACCAGCTGACGCCGGGCGGTGGCGTGCACCGGCTGCGCCAGCCGGGCGGCGAGCAGCTGCCCGGCGGCAGCATCGTCGAGCGGTCTCGGGCGCACCTCGGGGAAGCCCCAGTCGCAGCTCTGGTCGGGGTCGTCCCGGACCGCCCACAGGAACGCGATCGGGTCCCGTTGCAGGCGCCGGGCGGAGAAGACGAGCGCGTCCCGGGACGGCACGTCCAGCCACTGCGCGTCGTCCACGATGGCCAGGACGGGCTGCTGCTCTGCCGCCGCGGACAGCAGGGCGAGCGTGCCGGTGGCGATGGCGAAGCGGTCTGCGGACACCGGAGGCCCCAGGCCCACCGCTCCCTGCAACGCCGAGCGCTGCACCGACGGCAGCTCGTCGATCAGCGGGAACACCGGCCGGAACAGGTCGAACAGGCCCGCGAACGGGAGCTGCGAGTCGACCTCGACCCCGCGGGTCCGCAGGACCAGCATGCCGTCGCTGCTGGCCTCCGCGGCGTCCAGGAGCGCGCTCTTGCCGATCCCGGCCTCGCCGGAGACCTGCAACACCCCTCCGTGCGACAGCCGGGCGGCCTCGAGCACCTGCGCGATGCGCCCGAGCTCGGCGGTGCGGCCGTGGAGCACCGGGGGATCGTACGGCCGGGGCGGGACCCTCGATCGGCCTCGCCGCCCCCCGACGGCAGCGGGTGACGGACCGTCATCCCGACGTCACCGAGCATGACCGGTCGTCGGCGTATCAATCACCGGGTCCGGACGCTCTCGGGTTCGGGGGGATTCCCTCCGCCGTCCGTCCAGGTGTCCGGGAGCCGCGATGACCACCACCGAGATGTTCCCCGTCCAGCTCCGCTCCGACTTCGCGCAGGCCTGCAGCGACCTGGCGGAGGCCCGCTCGCGCCAGCGCAGGAAGGACTCCCCGGGCAACCGGGGAGCCGTGCGGGAGTGCTGGACCTCGATCGACCGGGTCCTCGACGCCTACCTCGACTCCCGGTAGGCGGCGCCCGCCCGGTCGTGACGGCCCGCGGGCGGGGTCCCGAGGGGACCGGCACCCGGACGCGGGCGGCCCCGGACACGGTGGCTCAGCCGAGCGGAGCGGGTTCCCACAGCACCGGCATCGTCAGGGAGACGTCCTCGGCCCGGGCCCGGCGCCGCAGCCACGCCAGGGCGGCCGGGACGTCGTCGAGGGGCCGGGGGAGTGGACGCAGGGGCCGGTCCAGGGAGCGGGTGAAGTCGTCCCAGTGGATGGGCACGACGTGCCGGGCGTGCACGGCCGTGACGGTCTCGCGCCAGTAGGAGTCCCGGAACGCGTCCTCCTGCTTGCCGAGGGTCCCGATGCCCAGGTAGACGGTCGTGGCACGGTGGCCGGTGAGTGCGCCGGGGACGGCGTTGGCGCTGGCGTGGACCAGGACGGCCCCGTCGTCATGGGCGACGTGGAGGGAGTAGCACTCGCCGGTCCGGAACCTGGTCATCCGGGCGGGCGTGGTCAGCGGCTCGTCGATCCTGCCGGGCGCGATGTCGTGCCGGCTGTGCCGCGCGCGCAGCGCGGTGAACGTGAACCGCCCGTACCGGACGGGCCGGCCGATCACCACGAGGGAGAAGCGGTCCAGCGGGAACCGCGCCCCGATCGCGATGTTCCGGGTGGACGTCGAGCCCAGCAGGTCCGCTCCGGTCGTCGTCGCCACCGTGGCCGCGTCGAGCGCGTGGTCGTAGTGGGAGTGCAGGACGATGACCGCCGCCAGCCGGTCGATGCCGGCCCGCGCCAGCGCCGCTGAGATGCGCCCCGGATCCGGGCGGACGTGCCCGAGGAGGGTCTGCAGCACGTTCGGGCGGCTGAAGAAGCCGTCGGTGAGAACGGCGGTCTCGCCGTCGTCGAACAGCAGGGTCGACACGCCCAGGAACGTGACGTCCGCGGCGGGTTCCTGCCTGCGGGCGGTCATGAGCCGCCTCCCGCGTCCACGGAGCCGGACGGTATCGGCCGGACCGGCGCAGCGGGGTCGCCCGGACCCGGCGGCCGCGGGCGACGGAGCGGTATCACGGGGTGCCGGCCGGGGCTCTGACTGCTGACGCCGCGTCGCCCGGCACACGTGCGGGCCGCGATCCCGGGCGTCGTCCCGTCGGACCCACCTGGTGGACCGACGGGAGGACAGCGACGACCACGACGACAAGGGAGCAGACGTGCCGCTGGACCCAGCCCACATCCGTGACCAGAAGTTCCGCCTCGTCATGCGGGGCTACGACGTGCAGGCCGTGGACGCGTTCCTCGAACGTCTCCAGGTCGACCTCGCCGAGCTGCTCGCCGACCGCGACACCGCGCAGGCCACCGCCGAGCCCGCGCCGGCGTCCACAGCGGGCGGACCCCGCGCCGAGGGCGAGGACAGCACGGCGGCCCGCGCCCTGCGCACCCTCGCCCGGGCGGAGCAGATGGCCGAGCAGGTGATGGCGGACGCCGCCGCGGAGGCCGAGGAGCGACGGGCCAGCGCCCAGGCGGAGGCGGAGGAGGTCCTCGCGGCGGCACGGCGGGAGAGCGGTCGCCTCGAGGCCGAGCTGCACCTGCGGCGCCAGCGCGACGTGGGCGCCCTCGTCGTCGAGGCCCAGCGGCTCCGGGCCGAGATCGAACGCCTCGGCACGATCGAGCGGCGCTGCCTGCAGGGCATGCAGGCGTGGCTGTCCGAGCAGCAGCGCGCGCTGGAGGAGCACGTGCCCGTCACCGACGTCGTCCCGGCCGCGGTGGCCCCGCTCCACGGCGACCCGCTGGACCCGGCCGCCTGACGCGGCGCCGGGCGGGCCGGCGGGAACCGACCGGACCGGGTCCCCTCTGCTCCCCATCCCAGGAGAGGCCATGGACACGAACGTCGTCACCGTGCTGTGCGGCCAGCTGGGCTACGACCCGGCCACCGACCCGGCCACCGTCCTGGTGATCCGGATCGGCCCCGGGCACGCCGGCGTCACCTACAGCGACCCCACCGGCACGCCGCACGGCAGCACGCACCGCCTCGAGGTGGACGGCGAGGAGGCGGCCTGACACGGGGACCGCCCCCGGAGGTGCACCACGGCACCTCCGGGGGCGGCTGCGCGCCGCGGCTCAGGTCGCGGTGCTCCGGTCCAGCTGCTCGGCCAGGCGCCGCAGGCCGGCGCGGACGGCGCGCGACTGGGCGCGCTGCACCACGGGATCGGCGAGGCGCCCGAAGGCCCCACCCAGACCAGACTCGGCCTCCAGCCGGTAGCGCAGGTGGGTACCGCCGGCCTCGGCCCGCAGGTCGTAGGACACCGAGAAGGCGAGCGCGCCCTCCACGGAGCGGCTGGCCAGCCGAGTCGGGCGTTCCGCCTCGGTCACCTCGGTCGTCCACTCGAAGCGCCGGCCCATGACCTTGCTGGTCCCGCGCCAGCGGGTGCCGACCGTGACGGGGCCGGGTCCCACCTGCTCGACGGAGACGATCGAGGAGTCCCAGCGCGGGGGGTTCCCCGGATCGGCCAGGTACTCGAAGACGGCGTCCGGTGGCGACGGGATGACGACGTCGTGCTCCACGACGGGCATGTGCGTGCTCCTCTCCGGCCGCTCCGTTGCCGGGCGGCGCTGCGGGCGGGCGATCGCCCGCCCCGGCCAGGAGAGCGCTGCGCGCCGCCGCTGATACCGGGACCGGCCGGCCCGTGGCCCGTCCCCGTCCCCGTCCACCGTCCGTGTGCACCGGACGACCAGGGGCCGGCGGTATCAGCCGCCCCCCCCGCCCGCTCTCGGGACCAGGCGGCCGGCACCGGCCGCCCCGGCGCACGCAGCGGAGGTCACCGCATCATGCACGTCGACTACGTCGATCCCTGGCCGGCGCTTCCCTGGCTCCGCCGCCGCAGGCGCTCCGCGGTCCTCGTCGGGGCGCTGACCCTCGCCGGTGTGCTGGGCGGCGGCGCCGTGGTCATGGCGGGGGACGGGAGCGGGGCGGCCTGCACCGCGCCCCGCGTCCTCCGGGTGGCCGTCGCCCCCGAGCTCGCCTCCGTGGTGGAGGACGCCGCCGCCGGCGTCGCGGGGGAGGAGCCCGGGGGCCCGTGCCTGCGGACGGAGGTCGCGGCCGCCGACCCGGCCGACGTCGCCCGCGCCGTGACGGCGGCGCCCGCCGACGCCCCCGACGTGTGGATCCCGGACGCCTCGCTGTGGCTCGACCGCGTCCGCGCAGCCGGGGTCGACCTCCCTCCGGAGTCCCCCTCCGTCGCCACGTCCCCCGCGGTGCTCGCCGTCGGCTCCGAGCGGGCGCGGGCATCGGGCTGGCCGGAGCATCCCCCGTCCCCCGAGGAGCTGGTGGGGGAGGGGCCGGCCCGGCTGGCGCTGCGGGAGCCCGCGACCGACGCGGCCACGGCCATGGCCCTGGCCGGTCTGCTGTCGGCGACCGCCGAGGAGCCGGCCGGCCGCGCGGCGCTGGCCCAGGCGCTGCGCCACGCGGTCCAGGTCCCGCTGGCCACCCGCGAGGAGCTGCTCGCCGCCACGGGGACCGGAGCGGCGTCGGCGGTGAGCGAGCAGGCCGTCCTCGCGCACAACCGCCGGGCCGGAGCGGACCGGGTCGTGGCCGTCCACCCGCCGACCGGTGGGAGCCTGGACTACCCCTTCGCGGTGCTGGCGGACGACGCCGCGGCCGCCCGGGCCGCCGGGCGGCTGCTCGACGCCCTGCAGGGCCACGGCGCGCAGGAGGCGGTGGCCGCGCTGGGCTTCCGGGACGCGCGCGGCATCGGGCGGCCGGACACGGGTCGGGAACTGGGCGTCGACGTCGCGGTGCCCCCGGCGCCCATCCCCGCGGCGCAGCTCCTCGAGGCGCTCCGCGTCACCACGGTGATCACCTCGGGCACGCGGATGCTCGCCGTGGTCGACGTCTCCGGATCGATGGCCGAGCAGGTCCCCGGCGCGGGCGGCGCGACGCGGATGGACGTCACCACGGAGGCCGCGGCCCGCGCGACCGCCCTCTACCCGGACGACGCCCGGATCGGCCTGTGGGTGTTCTCCCGCGAGCTGACGCCCGGCCACGACCACCAGGAGGTCGTGCCCATCGGCCCGCTCGGTCCCCGGGACGACGGCCGGCTCGGGCGCGAGCTCCTCGGCCGCGCGATCGCCGGCGTGCGGCCGCTCCCCGACGGGGACACCGGGCTCTACGACACGGTGCTGGCCGCGGTCCGCCGGGTCCGCCAGGACTGGGACCCGGCGCGGGTCAACTCGGTCGTGCTCCTGACCGACGGGCGCGACGACGACGAGGGTGGGATCGGGCTCCCCGGCCTGCTGGCGGCCCTCGACCAGGAGTCCGACCCGGCCGCACCGGTCCCGGTGATCACCATCGGCCTCGGTGCGGGGAGCGACACGGAGGCACTGGCGGCGATCAGCCGGGCGACCGGCGGCTCGACGTACGTGGCCGAGGACGGGGCCGACGTCTACGCCGTGTTCGAGGACGCCATCGGCCGGCGCTCCTGCCGCCCCGGCTGCTGACCCGCCACCAGCACCCGGTCACCCGGTGACCACCCGCCCTCGGCGGGCGGCCACACCCCGCTCAGCGACGTGTCAGGAGGTGGTGCATGCCCTCGACCTGCTCCTGTACCCGGGCGGGCCCGCCGGGACCGCTCCGGACGGCGGAGCGCCGCTCGCCGGGGGTCGACCCCGACGAGGGCCCGGGTGGCGGCCCCGGTGGCGGCCCCGGCGGCGGCCCGGGTGACGGCTTCTGCGACGGCTCCGGTGACCGGGCCCCGGACGGTGGCAGGTGGGACCGCCCCCGGCGGGCCCGGCCGCTGGCGTCGGCCCGGGCTCTCGGCCACGACCTGCTCGCCCTGGGGTCGGCCGCCCTCCGGCTGCCCGTGACCGCACGCGCCCTCGGGTCCCCCGGGCGGCCGGAGCCGTGGCTCCGCACCCACCACCACCCCGTGGTGCTGGTGCACGGCTACGCCGCCACGGACGACGTGTGGGACCCCGTGGCGCGGGGCCTGCGCGGCGCGGGCTTCGGCTGCGTGGTGCGGCTGTCCTACAACTCGTTCTCCAGCGACGTACCGCACCTCGCGCGGCAGATCGCCGAGCAGGCGGCGGCCGCGGTGGCGTGGACCGGAGCCGCCGGCGTCCACCTGGTGGGCCACAGCCTCGGCGGCCTGCTGATCCGCCACGCCGTCCAGTGCACGTCCTTCCCGGTCCCGGTCAGCACGGTGGTCACCATCGCCACGCCCCACGGCGGGCTCGCCGTCGCCCGGCTGGCACCGGGCGGCTGCGCCCGGCTGATGCACCCACGGTCACCCCTCCTGACCCCGGTCCACCGCGCCGGGGCCCGGACCCGCTGGGTGGCCTTCTACTCCGGCGGGGACCGGCTCGTCCGGCCGTCCACCGCCCGCCTGGACGGGCCGGGCCCGCAGGTCACCAACATCGAGGTCCCGGCCCGGGGTCACCTGACGATCTGCCGCGACCCGCGGCTGGTGGCCGGCGTGACCCGCGAGCTCCTGTCCAGCGAGCGCACCGGCGCCGTCCTCGAGGCGGCCTGAGCGCGCACCGGGTCGCCCCGGTATCAGGACGGCCCGCCGCGGCTCCCGTCTCCCGAGACCCCGTCACCGGCTCCGTCGCCGCACCGCCCGCCGGAGCACCCCCCACCACCCAGGAGAGCCCCGTGACCGTGGAGCACCTCGTACCGCACCACTCCCACCCGCCCGCCCGGCGCCGCACCGTCCTGCTGACCGGGGCCTCCGGGGTGGTGGGCCGCGCGCTGCTGGAACGGCTGCGCGACGTCGAGGTCGTCGCCCTGGTGCACCGCACCCCGGTGACCGGTCCGGGCACCCGCTCGGTGCGCGGCGACGTCGCCGAGCCGATGCTGGGCCTGGACCGGCGGACCCACGACCGGCTCGCCGCGACGGTCGACGCGGTCGTCCACTGCGCCGCGGTCACCGACTTCAACCGCACGGACGGCTCGCTGCACGCGACCAACGTCGCCGGCACGGAGCACGTGGCCGCCTTCGCGGCCCGGGCGGGCGCCGTGCTCTACCACGTGAGCACGGCCTTCGTGCACACCGCCGTGGAGGGCGACCGCGGCCGGGCCGCGCTCGGCTACGCCGAGTCCAAGGCGGCCGCGGAGGAGACCCTGCGGGCCAGCGGCGTGCCGCACGTCGTCCTGCGTCCCTCCGTGGTCATCGGGGACTCCCGGACCGGCGAGATCGCCCAGTTCCAGGGCCTGCACCGGGTCGCTGCGGGGATCGTCACCGGGATCGTCCCGCTGATCCCCTTCGACGCGAGCTGGCCGATCGACTTCGTGCCGGCCGACCTGGTGGCCGATGCGATCGCCTGCGTCGTCGAGCGGCGGATCGACCGCGGGGAGTACTGGATCACCGCCGGACCCCGGTCGCTGCGGCTCGACGAGGCGGTCGAGGTAGTCGTGGACACCGCCCGCGACCTGGGCCGCACGGTCGACGTGCCGCGCTTCGTGGCCCCGGAGCTGTTCGACCGGCTGATCGGCCCCGTCTTCCTCGACGCGCTGCCCGGCACCGTCCGCCGCACCGTCGTCCGGATGCTCGACTTCTTCGCGGCCTACCTGCAGTCGGGGGAGACCAAACCCAGCAGTCTGACCGAGCTGGAGGCGCTCGGCATGCGCCCGTTGCCCGACCAGCGCGAGTCGCTGCGCGCCGGCGTCCGGTACTGGGCGGCCGTCACGGGCCACGCCGGTCGCGAGACGGCGCAGGTGGCCTGAGGTGCCCGCCGACACCGACCGCGACCGCGTCCTCGACCGGTACAGCCGGCACGTCAACACCTCGCTGGCCCGCCTGGCGCGGCTCACCGCCACGCCGGTCGAGGTCGGCGCGGCCGGCAGCCACGTCCACGGCGGCGACGGGCACACCTACCTCGACTGCGGCGGCTTCGGGGTGTTCCTGCTCGGCCACTGCCACCCGCGGGTGGTCGAGGCGGTGCGCGCCCAGCTCGTCCGCAACCCCCTCGCCACGCGGCTGTTCCTCAACCCCGAGCTGGCCGAGGCCGCCGAGGCCCTGGCCGCGATCACCCCGCCCGGCCTGGAGTACGTCTTCCTGACCAACTCCGGGGCCGAGGCCACCGAGGTCGGCCTCAAGCTCGCCCGCCTGGCGGGCAAGCGCTCGGTGGTCGCCATGCACGGCGGTTTCCACGGCAAGACCCTGGGGGCCCTGTCGGTCACCGGGCGGCCGCAGTACCGGCGGCCGTTCGAGCCGCTGCTCTCCGACGTCGCCTTCGTGCCCTTCGGCGACGTCGAGGCGCTCCGTGCGCGGCTCACCGGCGACTGCGCCGTCCTGCTCGAGCCGGTGCAGGCCGAGGGCGGCGTCCGCGTCCCGCCGGAGGGCTACCTGCGCGCGGTCCGGGCCGCCTGCGACGAGGTCGGCGCCGTGCTGGTCCTGGACGAGATCCAGTCCGGGATGGGCCGACTGGGCTCCTGGTGGGGAGCCGACCTGGCCGGCGTCACCCCCGACGTGCTGCTCGCCGGCAAGGTGCTCGGGGGCGGTGTGGTGCCGGTCGGGGGCGTCGTGGCCACGGAACGGGTGTTCGCCCCCCTGAACGCCGACCCGCTCCTGCACTCCTCCACGTTCGCCGGCAGCCCGCTCGCCGCCACCGCGGTCACCGCGACCATCCGCGTCATCGAGTCGGAGGGGCTGCTGGAGCGCGCCCGCCGGCTGGGACCGCAGGTCCGCGACCTCGCCGACGAGGCGCTGAGCCGGCACTGCCCGCACCTGGTCACCGAGGTGCGCGGCGAGGGCCTGCTCATCGGGATCGAGTTCCGGTCCTCCGACGTGGCCACCGAGTTCCTCCTCCGGCTGCTCGACGAGCGGGTCATCCCCTCCTACTCGCTCAACTCCAGCAACGTCCTGCGCCTGACCCCGCCGGCGGTGCTCGACACCGCCGACCTCGACTGGCTCGCCCGTGCCCTGGACACCGCCGCCCGGCGGGTCGGGGCGACCGTCCCGTCCGCCGCCTGACCGCTCGTCCCCCGCCCCACCCCGAGGAGACCCATGCGCACAGTCCTGCTCCGGATGCACGTACCGGCGCGTCCGGCCGCCGACGTGTACCGGACCCTGACCGACTTCGCCCGCTATCCCGAGCTCAGCCCCGCCGTCCGCAGCGTCACCGTCACCGAGGTCGACGACGTCACCTCGGTGTCCTCCTGGGAGGTCACCTTCCGGGCGGGCATCCTGCGCTGGACGGAGCAGGACCGGTTCGACCGGGCCGCGCACACCATCACCTTCGCCCAGACCGAGGGTGACATCCCCGTCTTCGACGGCTCCTGGCGGTGCGCCGACGTCACCGGCGGATCGGACGTCGTCTTCACCGCGCGCCTGGACCTGGGGATCCCCAGTCTGGCCGACGCGCTCGAGCCGATCGCGGTGCGCGCACTCGTCGACAACACGGTGTCGATCGTGACCGGCCTGGTCGGCGCCGTCGACGTGGTGGACACCGAGGTCGGCGTCCTGTCGGGGAGCGCGGCGTGAACCTGCTGGCGGCCGACCGCGGCACCCTCGAGCGGCACCTGCCCGGACTGGACGACGCCCTGGCCGCCGTCCCGCTGCTGGACCTGGAGCGACCCCGCTCGGGCGCCCTGGAGCTGTTCCGCGAGCGGAACGGCCCCGCCCTGCTCGTGCCCGCCGAGTACGGGGGCAAGGGTGCGTCGATGGTCGACGCCGTCCGGGTCCAGCGGGCGCTCGGCAGCCGGTCGCCGTCGCTGGCCGTGGCGACGACGATGCACCACTTCTCCGTCGCCTCGCTGGTCGAGCTCACCGCGATGGGCAGCGGCTTCGAGTGGGCGGTGCTGGCCGCGATCGCCGAGCGCAACTGGTTGCTCAGCTCGGGCTTCGCCGAGGGGCGACCGGGCCAGCACATCCTGAGCCCCACGATGCGCGGTGTCCCCGTCGACGGCGGCATCCTCGTCACCGGCGTCAAGAAGCCGTGCAGCCTGACGTGGTCGATGGACCTGATGAGCGCCAGCGTCGCGGTGCGCGACCCGCGGGGGGACACCGACCGGATGGCGGTCGTGCTCATCCCGGCCGACTCGGCGGGCATCGAGCGGTCGCCGTTCTGGCGGAGCACCGCGCTGGCCGGCGCGGAGAGCGACCAGGTGAGCCTGGACCGGGTGTTCGTGCCGGACGCCTGCGTCTTCCACCCGCAGGACGGCGTCGCGATGGACCCGGTGCAGGCCCGGGGCTTCGTCTGGTTCGAGACGCTGGTCTCGGCGTCCTACCTGGGTGCGGCGGCCAACCTGGCCGGGCGGGTGATCGCCGGTGGACGCGGTTCCGACGACGACCGGGCCGGGCTGGCGATCGAACTGGAGACGGCGGCCGCTGCGCTCGAGCACGTGGCCACCGTGGCGCCGACCTGCGAGGACCACCAGGTCCTGCTGGCCCGCGCCCTCTACGTCCGGTTCGCCACCGAGCGGGCGATCGAGCGGGTCGTCATGGCGGCCACGGCGGTCGCCGGGGGCATGGCGTTCATCGAGTCGCCCGAGATCGCCTACATGCTGGCCGCGACCCGGGCCCTGGCCTACCACCCGCCGTCCCGGGCGGCCGCCGTCGGGCCGCTGGCCCGCCACCTCGCCGGCGCACCGCTGTCCCTGTGAGGCGACGACCGCGACCCCACCCCGCCGGCGCCTCCCGCGGACCACGTCCCGGCACCGAGGCGACCCGGTCGCCGCTGCCCGGCCGCGTATCACGCGGGGGCGCCGGCGGCTCCCACACGAGAAGGAGCGGTGCGATGCACGACCCCCGACGCGAGGAGGACACGTGACACGGTTCACGCAGGTCGTCGTCCGGTTCCGCGTGGTCATCCTGCTCGTCGCGGCGGGCTTCGTCCTGCTCGGCGGAGTCGCCGGGCGGGACGTGGCCACCCATCTCCGTGGCGGGACCTCGGTCCCGGCCATCGGGGAGTCGGCCGAGGCGCTGGAGCAGGCGGCGGCGCAGTTCGGCATCCAGCCGCCGAACCTCGTCGTCCTCGTCACCGCGGACGGCGGCCAGGTGGGCGATCCCGACGTCACCGCGGCCGGCGTGGCGCTCACGCGCAGGATCGCGGCCGAGGACGCGGTCGCGGACGTCTACTCGTACTGGACGGCGAACGCCCCCTCCCTGGCCTCGCGGGACGGGGACCAGGCGCTGGTCATCGCCCGCGTCACCGGTGAGCAGGACACGGCCATCGAGCGGGCGCTGGCCCTGGAGGAGGACCTCGAGGGCGCGAGCGGCCCGCTGCAGGTCCAGGTCGGGGGCCCGCTGATCGTGTCCCACGAGCTGACCCAGACCATCGACGGCGACCTGCGGACCGCCGAGCGCGTGGTCGTCCCGCTGACGCTGCTGGCGCTGGTCGTCGTCTTCGGCTCGGTGGTCGCCGCCGGCATACCGGTCCTCGTCGGCATCCTGGCCGTGCTCGTGGCCTACGTGTCGCTCAAGGTGCTGGCCCAGGTCACCGACATCCACATCTTCGCCCTCAACCTCACCACGGCACTCGGCTTCGGCCTGGCGATCGACTACAGCCTCTTCCTCGTCCGGCGGTTCCGTGAGGAACTGCCCCGCCAGCCGAGCACCGCGGCCGCGCTTGTCCGCACGATGCAGACCGGCGGCAAGACGATCGCCGTCAGCGCGGCGACGCTCATCGGCAGCCTGACCGCACTGCTGCTGTTCCCCCACATGTTCCTGCGGTCCTTCGGCCTCGCCGGCATCACCGTCGTCACCGGCGCGGTGCTCGGTGCGCTGCTCGTCATCCCCGCCCTCCTCTCGCTGCTCGGCCCCCGGGTCAACCGGCTGAGCCTGCGCCGGACCCCGGAGCACGCGGCGGCCCCGGACTGGTGGTACCGCTTCTCCCACCGGGTCATGCGGCGGCCGGGACTGGTCGCCGTCGTGATCACCGCCCTGCTGGCGGTGCTGCTCCTGCCCTTCCTGCAGCTGGTGCCGGGCGCGGCCGACGACCGGGCGCTGCCGGCGGGCAACAGCGCGCGGGCGCTCAACGACACCCTGCGGGAGGACTTCTCGAGCCAGGAGGCCCAGCCGATCGCGATCGTCGCGCCCGGGGCCGGCGACCCCGCCTCGGCCCGGAGCGAGATCGACGACTTCGCGCGGCGGGTGTCCCTGGTGCCCGACGTCGCCCGCGTGGACGCGCTGACGGGTTCCTACGCGGCCGGTGAGGTCGTGGCCGCGCCCACCGCCCTCTCCGAGCGGTTCGCCGCGGAGGAGGGGACGTGGTTCTCCGCCGCGCTCGACGTGGAGCCCCTCGGGAGCCGGGCGGAGCAGGTGGTGGAGCGGATCCGGTCCGTCGACCCGCCGTTCCCCGTCCTGGTCGGCGGGGACTCCGCCAGCGTCGTGGACGCCAAGGCCGCCATCGCCGACCGCATGGTCCTCGCGATCGTCCTGGTGGTCCTGGTCAACCTCGTCGTCCTCACCTGCACGTTCCGGTCGGTCCTCATCCCCGTGAAGGCCGTCGTCCTCAACACCCTCAGCCTCACGGCCGTGTTCGGCCTCATGGTGTGGCTGTTCCAGGAGGGCAACCTGTCCGGCCTCCTGGGGTTCACCGCGACGGGTGTCCTCGAGGCGACGACGCCGATCCTCATGTTCTGCGTGGCCTTCGGCCTCTCCATCGACTACGAGGTGTTCGTCATCTCGCGGATCAAGGAGGAGCACGAGGCGGGCTGGGAGACGCGGGAGGCGGTCGCCCGGGGTCTGCAGGGGTCTGCGGGGGTGATCACCACGGCCGCGGTGCTCATGGCCATCGTCTTCGTGGCCGTCGCGACGTCGTCGGTGTCGATCATCAAGATGTTCGGCATCGGGCTCGCGGTCGCGGTCCTGGTGGACGCCATGGTCATCCGCAGCACCCTGCTGCCGGCGCTCATGGTGCTCATGGGGCGCGCCAACTGGTGGCCCGGCGGGCGCGGTGCCCGGGCAGAGCGCGCGAGCGAGGCTCGGCGGGTCGCGGTGGAGGCACCGTGCCCGGCCGGCGCACCGGTGGGCTGACCGGTGCCGCAGCGGACCGCCGCGCCGACCCCCCCGGCTGCTCTCGACCACCTCCGGCGTTTCGGGGACCACCCCTCGGGGTTCCTCGCCCTGGCACCGGGCAACGAGTTCTTCGTCGACGACGAGGTGCCCGGGTTCGTCGCCTACCGCCGCGCCGGCCGCCACCGCTTCGTCTTCGGCGGCCCCGTCTGCGACGCGGCGGCCGAGCCGCGGCTGCTCGACCGCTTCCTCCGGGACTCCGCCCGGGCCGGCCAGCGGGTGGTCGCGGTGCAGGTGCCGGAGCGCTGCCTGGACCTGTTCGCGCACCGGGGCTTCGTCCTGGACCAGATGGGCGCGACGTACGCCGTGGACCTGGCGGCCGCGACGCTCGAGGGCCCGGCCATGCGCAAGGTGCGTCAGGGCGTGCGGCGTGGCGAGCGGGCGGGCGGGCGGGTGCTGGAGGTGGGCGTCGACCTGCCCTGGAGCGACCGGCTGCGCCGACAGCTCGACGCCGTCGACGACCGGTGGCTGGGTCCGTCGGGCAAGTCCGCGAAGCCGTTGCGCTTCATGGTGGGGAGCCGGTCGGGTCCTCCCGGTGACCAGCGCCGGCTGTTCGTCGTGGACGTCGACGGCTGCGTGCTCGGCTACTCCCAGTGCGTTCCCGCCTTCGGCCGGCAGCCGGGCTGGCTCTACGACCTCAACCGCCTCCTGCCCGGCGCGCCCGACGTCGGGGACCTGCAGGTGTGGGCGGTCATGAGGCGCCTGCAGGGGGAGGGGGCCCCGTACTTCCACCTGGGCTTCACGCCCTTCGCCGAGCTCGGCCTGCCCAGCTCCCCGGCGGAGCCGCCGCACAGCCGGGTCGGGGCGCTGCTGCTCCGCCTGCTGGCCGAGCACGGGGAGCGGCTCTACCCGACGGCCGGCGCGGTCGCCTGGAAGCGCAAGTGGCAGCCGGTGACCGTCGCACCCGAGTACATCGCCTTCCCCGGGCGGATCCGGCCGGGGGCGGTCGCCCGCCTCCTGCGGCTGACCAACGTCGTCTAGCAGCACCCCACCCGTCCCCGCTCGCCTCCTGGAGTCGTGAACGATGAACGCACCTGTCGACGTCGGCCTGGCCGTCCCGCTCCGTACGGCTCCCACGGCCGGGTCCGGCCGTCTCGGCGGCCACGCCGTCGTGGTCGGCGGGAGTATGACCGGTCTCCTGGCCGCCCGGGTCGTGTCCGAGCACTTCTCGGCGGTGACGGTGCTCGACCGGGACGAGCTGCCGACGGGGCCCGTGCCGCGCAAGGCGGTGCCGCAGGGGCGCCACATCCACTTCCTGCAGGAAGCCGGCCGGGCCCGCCTCGAGGAGCTCTTCCCCGGCTTCACCGACGAGGTGCTCGCCGCCGGGGGCGTCGGCTTCGACCCCGGTCGCAGCCTGGTCTGGCACCTGGGCGGTGGCTACGTCCGGCGGACGAGCTCGCCCTACCGGATGCTCTGGGCGACCCGCCCCCTGTTCGAGTGGTGTGTGCGCCGCCGGGTCAGCTCGATCGGCACCGTCTCCGTGCGCTCCGGGTGCACGGTCCGCGAGCTGGTCGCGAGCCCGTCCGGCGACCGGGTGGTCGGGGTGGAGGTGACCGACGGAGCCGGTGGCGGGACCACCCGGCTCGACGCCGATCTCGTCGTGGACGCCCGCGGCAGGGGATCGGCCGTCGCGTCGTGGCTGGAGCAGGCCGGGTACGGGCCGGTGCCCCGCGACGAGGTGAGGGTGGGCATCGGGTACTCGTCGCGCTTCTACGCCAGGGAGTCCATCGACTGGGACCGGGCGGCCATCGGCATCCAGCACGCGGCCCCGGACGGGCGCCAGGGGATGGTGGTGCCGGTCGAGGGGGACCGCTGGATGGTGACGCTCACCGGGCGCCTCGGCAACCTGCCTCCCTCGGACGACGCGGGGTTCCTCGAGTTCGCGAGGACGTTCGCCGCGAGCGACATCCACGACGCGATCCGGGGACTGGAGCCGGTCTCGCCGATCGTCACCCACCGGTTCCCGGCCGGCGTGCGGCACCGGTACGAGCGCCTGCCCCGGTTCCCGGAGCGACTGATCGTGATGGGCGACGCCATCGCCAGCTACAACCCCACCTACGGCCAGGGGATTTCCTCGGCCGCCATGCAGGCCACCGATCTGCGCCGCGCGCTGGGCGAGACGGGGCTGGAGCAGCTGGCCACGCGGTTCTTCCGGCGGGCGGCCCGCTCCATCGACATCCCGTGGACCGTCGCGGTCGGCGGCGACTTCCGGTTCCCGGCGACGGAGGGCCGCAAGCCGATCGGCACCGCGCTCACCAACCGCTACCTCGCCCGGCTCGAGCGCGGCCTGCACCACGACGAGGAGATCGTCCGCGCGTTCGGGCGGGTCATCAACCTCGAGCGGCCGTCGTCGTCCCTGCTGCACCCGCGGATCGTGCGCCGCGTGCTCCGGGCGGCGGCCTGACGGGACCCGGTGGTGCTGGTCCCCGGGAGTGACGGGTCCGGCAGGCACAGCTGCGGCGCGCCGTGCTGCCGGTCACCGGGGTGCGGCCCCTCCCGAGGCGGCCCGTGGGGGAGGAGGGTGCTCGGCGACGGGCGCCCGTCCCCGGCGGGTCCCGGCAGGAGGTCGTCGGGCCGCGGAGGGGGAGCTGTGCGAGTCGACCTGCCGCAGGGCACGCTGGAGTACGCGCGGACGGGCCGGGGGCGGCCGGTGGTGTTCCTCCACGGGTTCGGTCAGGACCACCGGCTCTGGCAGCCGCTGGTCGACGAGCTGAGCGGCGAGTTCACCTGCATCGCTCCGGACCTGCCCCTCGGGGCACACCGCGCGGCGATGGCACCGGACGCCGACCTGACGTTCCCCGGCCAGGCCCGGCTGGTCAGTGACCTGCTCCAGGCCCTGGACCTGACCGAGGTCACGCTGGTCGGGAACGACACGGGTGGGGCAACGGCCCAGGTCGTGGCCGCACGCCATCCCGAACGGCTGGCCCGCCTGGTGCTGACCGGCTGCGAGACGTCGGGCAACTTCCCGCCGTCGCCGTTCACCGGGCTCATCCTGGCGGCACGGCTCCACGCCGTCCGGCCGCTGATGGCCGGCATGCGGGTGCGCGCCCTCCGTCGGCTGCCCTCCGCCTACGGCTGGCTCACGACAGGGGAGCTGCCGCACGACCTCATCGACGACTGGCTGGACGCCTACCGGAGTGACGCCGGGGTGCGCCGGGACGCGCGGAAGGTGCTGTGCGGTTTCCGCGACCGCCGGCTGCTCGACGACGTCGCCGCCGAGCTGTCGCACTTCGACCGCCCGACCCTGCTCGCCTGGCCCACCGACGACCGGCTGTTCCCGTACGAGCACGCCCATCGACTGACGGCGCTCCTCCCGCAGGCGCGCCTGGCCCCCGTCCCGGGGAGCCGGACCTGGGTCATGCGCGACCAGCCGGCCCTCCTCGCGGAGCTCATCAGGGACTTCGTCCGGGAGACCTCGCCGCGCAGTCGCGAGCGGGTCGACGGCGGCCCGGCCGGCCCGTAGCCGGGGCAGCTCGCCGGCCGTCCCCTCACCGGTTGCTGATCGAGGCCCGTGTGCCGGCGTCGGCCCGCTCGTCCCGCGGCTCGGTGGCCGCGGGCAGGAGCAGGGTGGACACCGGCGGGGACGCCTGCGTGAGGACCAGCTCGCCGTACACGTCCGCGCGGGACTCGGACACGAGGACGGCGCCGATGATGTCCTCGCCGTGCGTGACCGGCGCGGCCGCGAACAGGAGGTCGTCGTCGGCGCCGGCCTCCACGTCGTCGGCCACGGTGATCGCGACGTCGTTGGCCACCCGCAGCAGGTGCCCGCGCTCCTGCCCGACCAGGTGCCGGAACACCGCGATGCCCAGCGGCACGGCGAACAGGACCGTGGCCACGACGGAGGCCAGCACGGCCAGGGCGATGATCCGAGTGCGCACGAACACCGCCTCCGCGCCGGCGCCGCAGGGGACGCGGGAGCCGGCAGCCGGCAGCCGCCAGGATGCAGGGACCGGGGGCCCTGTCACCGCATCCACGAACGGCGTCGCACCCGGCGCGACCGGCAGGCCGGGGCGCGGCAACCTGGCAGCCACCTGTGGATCTGGCAAGAAGCAGGTAAAGCGTCCCCCGGCCGGCACCGGGTCGTCCCGGTCACTCCTACCGTCCCGCCACGGTCGCTCGATGGGAAGGTGGAGATGAGAAGTGAGCCTGACCCTGGTGTTCGTGGTCGTCGTGGCAGCTGTGATCGTGCTCTTCGCGTTCATGTACTGGCGCGAGAGCCGGCGGCCGCACGTCCGCCGCCGGCGGCCCGGTGCCCTGGACGGGCCCGATGAGCCGGCGCCCGGCGACCACGGGAGTCGAGGAGGTCCGACGCGACGCGGCTGACCGTCCGGCCGGTGACCCGGCGCGTGGCGGGGAACGCCTACCTCGTCCGGTCCTCGGGAGCGCTGACGGCCTTCACCATCGACCTGGTGATCAGGCCGGCCGCGGCGGCGGCCGCAGCAGCGATCGCGGAACGGAGCAGACGGTGCCTGCGGTTCACGGCGGCCTCCCGGGGCAGCGGTGGGCCCGATCTCTACTCCAGTTGCCCGATCGGCTCAAGGGCGCGGCGTGGGAGCACGCGCGCTCTCGTGCGGGGCCAGCGACACGAACCCCTCGACGGCGAGCCAGCGGCCCAGGGCCGGGTCGGTGTCACCCCGCACGAGCTCCTCCATGGCCGGCTGGGCGGGAGTTCCGAGGTGCAGGTCGACGCCGGCCTGCACGAGGAGGCCGTGCGGCCGGCCGGCTCCTCAGCTCCGCTGACCGCCCCGTCGCCCCGGCGGGGCGCCCGTCCACGCCGTGACGGGGGATGTCTCGTTCCGCGGGTGGGTTACGGTCGCCGCGTGCCGCTGATCCTGCACTGGGGTGGGCCTCGCCATCGCGAGGTCGACGACGTGCCCGCCGAGCAGCTGGCCTCGTCGCTGCTCGTCTACGACGGCCCGCGGTGGTTCGGCGTCTACCAGCGGGCCGATCCGGTGCAGCACCGGACGACGCCGCAGGGTAGCGCCGAGGTGTGGCTGGCCCGCGAGTAGCTGCCCGCCGTCGGCCGACCCACCGCGCGCCGCCGGGATGCGGCGCACGGCGGTCGGCTCCGCTCGCGGTCGACGTCGTCCCGCGCTGCGGTCCCCGGCGGTCGGGAGCGGGCGCCGGGCGGGTCGACGCCCTCGACGCGACCGGCCCCGTCAGCTGTCCGGGCGCAGTGGCACGACGGCGACCGGGCAGGCCGCACGGTGCAGGACGCCGAGCGTCGTCGACCCCAGCCGAGCGACCACGCCGCGGGGGCGGTGCCCCACCACGAGCAGCTGGGCCCCGACGGCGGCGTTCCGCAGCGCGGCGGCCGGTCGCTCCCGCACGACGACCTCCCGGATCTCGATGCCGGCGGCCCGCGTGCGCCAGGGAGCGACGAGCGCGGCGAGGTGCCGCCGCCGCTCCGCCACCACGGCGTCCCAGTCGACGAGTCCCCCGTATCGGCCCAGCGCCACCTCGAGGGCGGCGTCGTGCCAGGCGTGCAGGACCACCAGGTCGGTGCCGCGGCTGGTCGCCCCGGCGACGGCGACGGCGAGGACCTCGTCCACCCCGGGCCGGCCGTCGACACCGACGACCACCGGCCCCTGCCCGTTCCCGCTGCCCTGCCAGTCGTCGGGGAGGGCGATCACCGGGCACCGGGCGTGCTGGACCACCGCCGCGGCCGTGGACCCGAGCAGCACCCCGGACAGCCCCCCGGCCCCGCGCTCACCGATGACCAGCAGGGCCGCCTCGGCGGACAGCGCGAGCAGCCCGTCCACCGGGTGGTCGTCCACGACCGACACGGAGACCTCGGCCATGCCGGTCCACTGACGGACGTGGTCGGCCGCGGCCTCCACCAGCCGGACGGCGCTGGCCCGGAACTGCGCCTGCGCCTCGGCGGAGGTCACCGGGACCGCGTCGCCCCCCGCCCGCCACGGCGTCACGTGCACCACCAGCAGCGGCAGCCCGTGGCGACGGGCCTCCTCCGCGGCGAACACGGCCGCCCGGGCGGAGGACTCCGAACCGTCCACCCCCACGACGACGCGACGCGGCGCCGGGGCGGCCGCAGCGGTCATCGCAGAATTGCCGTCTCGGGCGCAGCGGTGGTCGGCATGCCGTCATCGTGCCCGACGTGGCCGCGCGGTCGTCGCGGCCGACGGCGTCCGCGGCGCGGGGGACCACCCCGGGCGCGCAGCGGGGGACGCCGGGTGCGCGGGTCAGTCGACGAGCAGGGCGGACCAGGACTCGGTCAGGACCGCGTGGGTCTCGTCGCGGTCGACGTCCCACCCGTGGCGCATCCAGCGACGCGAGGCGAACTCCAGCTGGCCGAAGGCGAGTGTGCCGCGGACCCGGCGCGACGACGACGTGAACCGGCCCGCCGCGTCGAGGCCCCGGTGGATGTCGCTGATCGCGCTCTCGAACCAGACGTCGATCGCCTCGCGGATCTCGGCGTCCTGGGCCGCCGCCTCGTGTGCGGCGATGATGTACGGCTTGATGGCCGGCCACTGGTCGATCTTGGTGCCGAGCCAGGCGTGGATCTGCTCCCGGTCGCCGGACGCCACGACGGCCGCCAGCCGGGGGTCGTCCTCGGCGATGAGCAGCTGGTCGACGGCCGTGATGAGCTCCTTCATCAAGGTGGCCTTCGACGCGAAGTGCAGGTAGAAGGTCTGCCGCGTGGTGCCGGCCGCGGCGGCGATGTCGTCGATGGTCGTGGCCGCGTAGCCCTTCGACTCGAACAGGCCCAGCCCCTCCCTGAGCAGCAGCTCACGGGTCAGGCGCTTCTGGGCTTCGCGGAGGCTCACGGCTGGCACCCTAGGTGAGCCGCACCCGCCTGGGCCTGCGGGACGGCGGTGCCTGAGCACGCGTCAGGCCGGCGAGCGGACGTCGGCGCGCCCGCGGTCACCGCGGCAGGCCGGTCAGCGAGGCGCCTCGGCGCCGGGCGCACCGTCGTAGCGGGTGTAGGTCGCGGCCATCGAGCCCGTCGGGTCGAGCCGGGCCAGGATGGCGTCGCCGATCCGGGCGAGCTGGTCGATCTGCTCGTCGCTGAGCGCGTCGATGACGTGGTGCCGGACGGTGGCGACGTGGCCGGGCGCCGCCTCCTGCACCTTGGCCCGTCCCGCATCCGTGAGCCGGGCGTTGGTCGCCCGGCGGTCGTCGGGACAGGGGAAGCGCTCCACCAGGCCCCGGGCCTCCAGGCGGCTCACCACGTGCGAGAGCCGGGGCAGCGTGGCGTTGGTCTGCCGCGCCAGCTCAGTCATCCGCAACGTGCGGCCGGGGGCCTCGGAGAGCATCGCCAGCGCGTAGTAGTCGAACTCCGTCACATCGGCGTCCCGGCGCAGCTGGGTGTCGAGGGCGCCCGGGAGCAGCTCGAGCACCGCCCGCAACCGGATCCACGCACGCAGCTGACGCCGGTCGAGCCAGGGAGTGTCCACGGTCACATCCTCGTCGGGAATTGTTGTAGCGACAACTCTGCTGTACGGAGCAGAAGTTGTCGCTACAACCAATCATCCACGGCAGGAGCACCGACATGGCACACGTGAGCATCATCGGCACCGGCACCATGGGCCAGGCCATCGCCGCCGCCGTCAGCAGGGGCGGCAACACCGTCGAGCTGCTCGGCCGAGCCGACGTCGGCACGCCGGTCACCGGCGAGGTCGTCGTCCTCGCCGTCCCCTACGGCGCCGTCGCCGACCTCGTCGCCCAGCGCGGTGCCGAGCTGGCCGGCAAGATCGTCGTCGACATCACCAACCCGGTGGACGTCGAGACCTTCGACTCCCTGGTCGTCCCGGCCGACGGCTCCGCCGCCGCGGAGATCGCCACGGCGCTGCCCGGGTCCCGGGTCGTCAAGGCGTTCAACACCACCTTCGCCGCCACCCTGTCCTCCGGCACCGTCGGCGCGCTGCCCACGACCGTGCTGATCGCCGGCGACGACGCCGACGCGAAGTCGCTGCTGGCCGGGATCGTCACCGCCGGCGGCCTGCGCGCCATCGACGCCGGCTCGCTTGGCCGCGCCCGCGAGATGGAGGCCCTCGGCTTCCTCCAGATCAGCCTGGCCGCCGCCGAGGAGATCGCCTGGACCGGCGGGTTCGCCGTCGCCGCCTGACCCCCGCCGCCGCCCCGTCACGATCCCGCCCCCGATCCGCCCTCCCCGAGACAGGACCCGCCATGACCCTCCCCGCTCCCGCCCGTGACCTCGCCGTCCTCGTGACCCGTGTCGCCGTCGGCCTCGTCTTCGTCGCCCACGGCTGGCAGAAGCTGGTCACCAACGGCATCGACGGCACCGCCGCGTTCCTCGACCAGGCCGGCGTGCCCGCCGCCTCGGCCGCGGCGTGGTCCGCCGCCCTCGTCGAGCTCGTCGGGGGCGCCGCCCTCGTCCTCGGCGTCGCCGTCCCCGTCGCCGGCCTGCTGCTGGTTCTCGACATGATCGGCGCGTTCGCGTTCGTCCACGCCGGCGCCGGCCTCTTCGTCGACCAGGGCGGTTACGAACTCGTCCTCGTGCTCGGCGCGGCCGCCCTGCTGCTGGCCGTCCTCGGCGGCGGGCGCTACAGCGTCGACCACCTGCTCGCCGGCCGCCGTCGGACCGCCCAGCCCGTGCGCGCCTGACCCGGGGACCCGTTCCGCCACGACCTCCGAGGAGTCCGCATGACCACGCCAGCCCCCACCACGCCGCCCACCGCGACCGCCGTCGCCGACGCCCGCATCCCGGCCGCGCACCCGTTCGCCGCGCACCTGCAGCGCGTCGCCGCCCTCGAGGCCGAGCGGCCGCACCTGGCCTGGACGCCGGAGGACGGGCCGCTGCCCAGCCTGTACCTGTCCCACGGTGGCGGGCCGCTGCCGTTCGCCGACCCCGAGTGGCTCGACCCGCTGCACGGCTGGGCCCGGTCGCTGCCCAAGCCGACGGCGATCCTGGTCGTCTCGGCGCACTGGGAATCCGCGCCGCTGTCGGTGAGCGCCGCCCACCCGAGCGAGCTGGTCTACGACTTCGGCGGCTTCGACCCGCTGTACCACACCTTCCGCTACGACACCCCCGACGCCGGCGAGCTGGCCGGCCAGGTGGTCGGGCTGATGCCGGACACCGAGCAGGTGCACCAGCACGCCCGGCGCGGGCTGGACCACGGCGCCTGGGTGCCGCTGAAGATCATGTACCCGGCCGCCGACGTCCCGGTGCTGCAGGTGAGCCTGCCCACCGAGGACCCCGGGACGCTGCTGGCGCTCGGCGAGCGGCTGCGGCCGCTGCGCGAGCAGGGCGCGCTGGTCATCGGTTCGGGCCACATGACCCACGGCCTGCCGTTCCTCACCCGGGAGATGTGGCGGGAGAACCGGGTGCCCGGCTGGTCGGCGGACTTCGACGCCTGGGCCGCCGACGCCCTGGCGCGCGGCGACGTCGACGAGCTGGCCCGGTTCCGCACCGCCGCGCCGGGGATGCCCTACGCCCACCCGACCGTGGAGCACTTCACCCCGCTGTTCGTCGCCCTCGGCGCGGCCACCGACCCCACCGCGCCGGTGCTGACGACGCTGGACGGCTACGGCGTCGGCCTCTCCCGGCGGTCCTTCCAGGCCGCCTGAGACCGGGACCACCGGCCGGAGCGGACGGGGACGACCCGTCCGCTCCGGCCGGTGGTCCCGCTACCGCGCGGCTGCCACCCGCGTCGTGAACGGCAGCACGAGCCGCGACGGGTGGCGGGCGTCGCGGTAGACCTTGTGGGTGACCGGCCGGCCGACGGGCAGGTGGAAGGCGTCCGGCGGCAGCAGCGAGTTGTGCTCGTCAGCCAGGGGCTCGTCGTTGGACAGCTCGGTCACCAGCCGGTGACCGGGCAGGAACGTGGCCGCGAACGGGTAGAGACGGACGACGTACTCCTCGATCGCTCCCGGCTCCACCGGCACGGCGCGGGTGTGCGGGTGGTAGGGATTGCCCTCGGTCGTCCGCTCCTCGTCCAGCTCGCGGTGCGAGGCCTTGAGGTAGCCGGTGGTGATGAGCTGGCGCCGGCCGTTCGGCGCGACGTCCCACAGCCGCACGATGACGTTGGTGTCCGGCTGGTCGATCTCGATGAACAGGTGCGCCGCGCCGGCGCCGATCAGCTCGGTGGGTTCCTCGAACGGCGCGGTGCTCCAGCTGAGGATCTGCACCTCGTCGGTCACCGTCAGCGGCGCCTGGTACCAGCCGTCCGGCGCGGCGTGCTCCGGGCCCATCAGCTCCGGCCCGCCGGAGAGCCTGCCGCGGGGACGCAGGTACAGCGGCCGGTACTCGACGTCCCTCGGCGGCCACTGCGCGGCGGTGACGACCTCGCGGGAGCCCTCGACGAAGACGTTCACGGCGGGCTTGTCCATGATCCCGTTGTCGACGCCCTTGAGCCAGTACTCGTACCAGCGGAACATCTCGTCGTGCTCCTCGACCCAGGGGCGCGACTGCATGGGCGGGTAGGAGCCGATGACCAGCTTCTTCGGGCCCTTCAGCGTCTCGAACAGCTCGATGTGCCCGTCCACGGTCCAGCCGCGGCCCTGGTCGATCTGCAGGTAGACCGGGATGTCGATGTCCTGGGCCAGGTTGATCGGGTTGCGCTCCTCGTACCAGTCGCCGTCGAGCTCGTTGAGCACGATGTCGAACCAGGCCTCGTGGTGCTCGGGGTAGTGCAGCAGGTGCACGAGGTTGGGCCAGGCGGCGACGTCGGGGTCCTGCAGGCGCTCGGCGACGCGCTTGGCGACCTCCTCGGGGGAGTACGTCTCGAGCATCCGCGAGGTGATCCGGTCGGTGAAGGCCCAGCCGGAGTCACCGCCGCGGCCCTCCCGGGCGGCGCGCGGCATGAACCACATCACGCCGCCGTGATAGGTGGTCTCGTAGAAGTCGAAGTGCCCACCGCTGACGAAGATCGCCTTGAGGTGCGGCGGGCGCTCGGCCGCGGCCAGCACCTGCATGGACCCGAAGTAGGAGATGCCGATCATGCCGACGTTGCCGTCGCACCACGGCTGCTCGGCGACCCATTCGATGAGGTCGTAGGCGTCCTGGCCGAGGGACACGCCGCCGGCGTTGTAGTTGCCGACGTGCTCGCCCTCCGACGCCCCGGAGCCGCGGAGGTCGCCGATGACGTGGGCGTAGTCCTCGGCGACCACGCGGGCGATGTCGCCGGCCTCGATGCAGCCGTCCCACATGGGGCTGGGCCGGCGCTGGGGCGGCATGGTCAGCGCCAGGGCCTGCAGCTCCTTGCCGTACGGGCTGAGTGCGACCAGCGCCGGGCGCGGCTCGTCCCCGACGCCGGAGTAGACGTCGGCGGCCAGCGTGACGCCGTCGCGCATCGGGACGCGCAGGTCCTTGCGGACGCTGATCGTCTGGGTGCCGGCCTGGACCTGCCGGATGTCAGCCATGTGCACGCAACTCCTCGTTCTCGTACAGCTCGCGGTAGCCGTGCAGCGTCGTGAAGAAGGGCGACGGCTCGAGCGTGGGATCGCCGGTGTAGCCGAGCTCCTCGGCGACGGGGGCGAAGGGGGAGTGGGGTGAGTCGGTCTCCCGCAGCCCGTCGGCCAGGTACCGGGCGGCGGCCGCGGAGACGCGGGCCTCGATGTCCAGGCTGCCCTGCAGCGCCTGCTGTGCCTGCTCGCGGTCCAGCTCGACGCCGTAGGGGACGCCCTCGGCCGTGCGGTACGGGTGCCCGAGGTACAGGTGCCGCGGGCGGACGACGTCGCGCAGGTGCTCCAGGCCGGCGCGGTACGCACGCGGGTCCTCGAACCCCGGGAAGCCGTTGGCCGCCCCGTGCACCTGCACGGCGTCGCCGACGAACACGTCGTCCTGGCCGTCGACGACGTACGCGACCGACCCGGCCGTGTGGCCGGGGATCGCGTGCACCGAGACGGTGACGTCGCCGCCCAGGGACAGCGTCTCGCCGCCGCGGACGAGCACCGTCGGCTCCATCTCGCCGGAGATCGCGCCGGCGGCCATCGCCGTCTGCCTGGCCTCGGCCTCCGGGTCGTGCAGGTAGCGCGCCCGCACGTCCAGGTAGTTCTGCACGTGCGCGCGGCGGGAGCGCAGCAGCGGCGCGTCGGCCGCGGCGATCACGACCTGCGCGCGCCGGCCGGTGAGCTCCCACAGGGCGTGCGCGCCGCCGACGTGGTCGATGTGGCCGTGGGTCAGCAGGATCCAGCGGACGTCCTCGATGCGGCGGCCGAGGGCTTCCAGCGCGGGGGCCATGCCCTCGGCGGGGGAGGAGGCGACGCCGGTGTCGACGATGGCCGGCTCCGGTGCGTCGAGGAAGAAGCTGTAGAGCCCGAACCGGCCCCACGGCGAGACCAGCGGGTGGATCGCGGCCACGGCGATCAGCTCCGCTTCAGGAAGTCGGCGGTCTCCTGGAACACCCGGGAGAACTCCGGGATCCAGGAGAAGTTGACGACGAACCCGTGGTTGGCGCCGGCGTAGCGGCTCACCGTGGCGTCCACCCCGGCCTCCTGCAGCCGCCGGCCGTAGAGCTCGCCCTCGTCCCGCAGCGGGTCGTGCTCGGCGGTGACGACCAGGGCCGGCGGGAGGTCGGCGAGGTCGGCCCGCTTGATCGGGGAGACGAGGGGGTCGGCGGGGTCGGCTCCGCTGTCGAGGTAGAAGGCGTTGAACGGCTTCAGCCCGGCCGTCTCCAGCCCGTACCCCTCGGCGTTCTCCCGCAGGGAGGCGTAGCGGTCGACGTCGAGGTCCAGGTCCAGGGAGGGGTAGAAGAGCACCTGGTGGGTGATGCGGTCGAACCCGTCGTCGGCGGCCATCGCGGCGACGGCGGCGACGAAGGTGCCGCCGGAGCTGTCCCCGGCGACGGCGAGGGTCCGGCCGTCCCAGGCCAGCTCCTCGCCGTGCTCGGCGGCCCAGCGGACCACGCCGTAGCAGTCCTGCAGCCCGGCGGGGAACGCCGCCTCGGGCGCCCGCCGGTACCCGACGGAGACCACCCTGAGCCCGGTGGCCGTCGCCAGGGACCGCGCGATGTGGTCGTGGGTCTCCAGGCTGCCCAGGAAGAACGCGCCGCCGTGGAAGTACACGAGCAGTCCGTACGCGTCGGACTCGGCCGGCGTGTAGACCCGCACCGGGACGTCGCCGGCCGGCGTGGTCACGGTGCGGTCCTCGACCGCGTGCAGCGGCAGCCGTTCGGCGACCGGCGGCACCTGCGCCTCCTCGGCGGCGCGCATGGCGACCGGGTCGAGGGGGCCCGGCGGGGGAGCGGGCATCGAGGCCAGCGCCGCGGCCACCTGGGGGTGCAGGGTCATCGGGTCGCCTGCGCCGCGGGCTTCTGGCCGGGGAAGACGTCCTCGAGCTCGTCATCGGTCCAGCCGTGGCGGGAGATGGCCTGCAGCTCGTCGGTGACGGGCTTGCGCTCGGCCTGGAAGGCGGCGAGCGCCGCCGGGACCGAGTCGGCCGCCAGCAGGGCGTCGACCAGGGCGCCGGCATCCATGATCGCGGAGTTCGCGCCCTGGCCCTGGTGGTGCAGCATCGCGTGGGCCGAGTCGCCCAGCAGGGTCGCCGAGTCGGTGTGCCAGGTGTCGACCGGGTCGATGTCGTAGACGGCGCGGACGTTGACCGCCGCCATGTCGAGGTCGCGGGCGATGGCGACGATGCGCTCGTCGAAGCCCTCAACGGTCGCCAGGAGGTCCTCCCCGGTGACCGTCGGCGCCCAGGTGCCGTCCGGGTCCAGGGCGGTGATGTCGAAGGACAGCCCGTCGCGGTGGCGCAGCGGCAGCAGGTAGACCTTCGTGCCGCGGCCGATGTACATGCGCAGGTTGTCGTCGACGACCGTCCCGTGGGCGGCGCTGGTCGGGATCACCACGCGGTAGGCGTGCTCACCGGCGAACACCGGCTCGTGGTCGCCGAACAGCTGCTGGCGGACCGTCGACTTGATGCCGTCGGCGCCGATGACCAGGTCGGCCTCGACGGTCTCGCCGTTGGTGAACCGGAGGACGGTGCTCGCCCCGCGGTCCTCGAGGCTCTCCAGCTTGTGGCCGAGACGGATCATGCCCTCGGGCAGCACACCGGTGAGAGCGTCGATGAAGTCGCCGCGGTGGATGAGATGGGTGTGGGTCTTCACCTCGTAGTCGTCCATTCCCGGCCACGAGTCCTTCGCGATCGGGTCGCCGGTGGCGGTGAGGATCTCGAAGTAGTCGCTCGGCGAGCTCACCGCGGCGATCGCGTCGAAGATCCCCCACCGGCGGAAGAGGTCCATGGTCGACGGGCGCAGGCCGATGCCGGCACCGACCTCGCCGATCGCGGGGGCCTGCTCGTACACGGTGACGTCGGCGCCCTGCAGGCTGAGCCCCTTGGCGACGGTGGCGCCCCCGTACCCCGCACCCACGACGGCGATCTCCAGGTTCGTGATGTCCATGGTCGTTCTCTCTCAGTTCGTGGTGAGGGTCAGGAAGTCGGCGGGGTTCTCGACGAAGATCCGGTGGATCATGGCGTCGTCGATGCCCTCCGCCCTCAGGTCGGGGATGAGCTGCTCGTAGATGTAGTTGACGGTGTGCCCCTCGACGCCGGGCCAGCCCAGCGGGCTGCAGTTGGCGTCGGCGGAGGCGAGCACCTGGTCGACGTGGCCTTCGCCGATCAGGCGGAGGAAGTGCTCGAGCCGCTCGCGGCGGTGGCGGCCCCAGAACGGGGGGTCCGGCAGCTCGAGGTCGTAGCCGAAGGTGTCGAAGCCGATCCGGCCGCCCCCGCCGAGGATCGCCGTCTCGTTCACCCTGCCCTGGCTGACGCCGTCGTCGGCGTGCCCGAACAGCACGCGGTCCAGCGGCAGCCCCTCCTCGGCGAAGACCGCCAGCGCCGGCTCCACGTCCACCGCCAGGTGGGTGAAGATCGGCACCCCGGTGAGGAGCGCGGCGCGCGCCGCTGCGCGGTAGATGCGCAGGTCGAGTTCCCTCATCCGGAAGCCGCGGCTCACGCCGACCTTGATGATCCCGGCCCTGCTCCCGGTGTCGCCGATGCCGACGGTGATCTCGTGCACGAACTGGCGCATGAGGTAGTCGACGGTGGCGTCGGCGAAGAAGCGCAGCGCGGTGTCGCCGCCGACGAAACCGGTGGCCGCGACGATGTGGACGCCGGTCTTCGCCGAGAGCGACTTGTAGTAGTCGACGTCGCGGCCGTTGCAGATCCCGGTGGCGTCGACGAACGTGCAACCGCCGTACTCCCGGCTGTACTCGGCGAACCGGCGCAGCTTCGGGACGGTCTCCTCGTAGCGCTGCTCGGGGGTCTTCCACCACTGGGTGTCGAGCTCCGAGCCGGGCATGCCGTAGCCGATGTGCTCGTGGACGGCGACGAGGCCGAGCTCCTCGGCCGCGATCGGGCCCAGGACCGTGTTGACGCGGGACATGTTCTGCCTCTCTCCTGGTATCCGGCTCAGCGGACCGCGAGGAGGTCGCGCGGGTTGGCGACCAGGATCTGCTGGACGTCCTCGTCGGCGACGCCGTGCGAGGTGAGCAGCGGCGCGAACGCGGTGAGCACGTGCGCGTAGGGCAGCTCGTAGTCGGGGTGGCCCTTCGCCACGCCGATCGCGTTGCCCGACAGCAGCACGCGGTGGGCGTGGCCGGCGGCGACGAGTTGGGCGACCAGGTCGGCGCGCTCGGCGTCCCGGATGTGGTGGTCGGAGTCGTTCCGGCCGACGTGGTCGATGGCGACGTAGGCGCCGCGCTCGGCCACGGCGGCGGGCCAGCCGGCCGCGACGGCCTCGGTCCGGTCGAGGTTCCCGACGACGACGCGGTCGGCGGGCAGCCCCTCGTCCAGGAGGAGCTGCAGCTCGGCCAGCGGATCGGCCCCGTAGCGGATCGACACCGGGACGCCGGTGGCCACTGCCGCGCGGGCCGCGCCCCGGAACAGGCTCTCGTCGGTGGGTGTCGGGCCGCCGCGCGTGGCGCAGGTGGCCACCAGGCCGGCGGCTCGGCGCCGCTCCACGCGGGGGACCACCATGCCCTCGGTGACCTCCCGGCCGAAGAGGTCGGCGAACTTCTCGGCCGGCCACGGCGTGGGCGGGTCGGTCTGGGGGGTGAGGAAGTAGCCGCCGAGGTCCTCCTCGGGGCCCAGGCCGGTCGAGGCGACGACGTGCACGCCGGTCGAGCGCGACAGGGCCTCGTACAGCTTCACGTCGCGGCCGTGGAACATGCCGGTGCTGTCGACGACGGTCCGGCCACCGGCGGCGCGGAAGGCGGCCAGCTTCCCGGCCAGGACCTCGAAGATCTCGGCCCGGTCCATGGAGATGTCGTACGCGTGCTCGGCCCCCGGGACCACGGAGAGCAGGGCCTCGTGGATCGCGACGACGCCCAGGTCGTCGGCGGGGACGGGGCCGAGGACGGTGTTGACCGTCCGGCTCGTGGCAGTGGTCATGGCTGTGGTCGTCCTCTCTCAGACGCCGTCGGTGGCCAGCGGTCGCTCGGCCCGGGACGCCGGCACGGTGCCGGTGACGCCGGTCTCGCCGGGGAGCTCGGGGTGCAGGGGGTCGTGCAGCGACTCGCTCGTCGGCTGCCCGTCCTGCGTGCGGCTGGACAGGCCGAACAGCGTCAGCAGACCGGCCGCGAGCGCCGCGATCGAGCAGACGACGAAGGCCGTGGAGAACCCGTCGCCGAGGGCGGTCATGGCCAGTTGCTGGGCCGCGCCGCCCGGGGCCTCCGGGGGCAGGCTGTTGACCGCGAGCGGGCCACCGGCCTGGAACACCGCGGTGGCGGCGGCGGCCTGGTCGGGCGCGAGGTCGGCGGTGGCGAGGGCCGCGCCGAGCTGCTCGCCGGCCGTGCTGAGGGCGACGGCGCCGACGACGATCGGGCCGAGGGCGAAGCCGAGGTCGCGCAGCAGGTTGGTCGTCGCGCTGGCCATGCCGGCGAGGTGCAGCGGCACGGTGTTGATCGCGACGGCGGTGAAGGAGCTGACCGTCAGCGCGAAGCCGATGCCGATGAGCAGGTCGGGCACGATGAGCGGGGTGAGGCTCGTGCTGGTGACGTCGAGCCGCGAGACCAGCAGGCCACCGATCGCCATGAGGAAGAAGCCGGCGGTGAGCAGCCAGCGCGCCGCGATCCGCTGCAGCAGCCGCCCGACCACGGGGATGAGCACGAACGCCGGGCCCTGCAGGAGCAGGAACGGCAGCGCGACCCGCATGGGGGTCTGGTGCTGGACCGGGCCCAGCCACATGCTGTGCGAGAACAGCAGGCCGAGGAAGCCGAGCATGCCGACCACGGCCACGATCGAGGCGATCGCGAACGACCGGTTGCGGAACAGTCCCAG
This sequence comes from Geodermatophilus sabuli, assembly GCF_900215145.1. Lineage (GTDB taxonomy): Bacteria > Actinomycetota > Actinomycetes > Mycobacteriales > Geodermatophilaceae > Geodermatophilus > Geodermatophilus sabuli. Next base: position 96,443 of record NZ_OBDO01000004.1, read on the forward strand.
GTGCAGCAGCGGCGAGCGGGTCCGGGACTCGATGACGAGGAAGGCGGCCAGGAACACCGCGCCGAGGACGAACGCGCCGACGATGTGCGGCTCGGTCCAGCCGTCCTCCGGGCCCTGGACGGCGCCGTAGAGGACCGCGATCAGGCCGACGGCGAAGGTGACCTGACCACCGACGTCCAGGCTGCGGCCCTCGTCGGCCTTCGACTCGACCGCGAGGGCCAGTGAGAGCACCGCGGTGACCACGCCCAGGACGGCGACGACGGCGAAGGAGCCGCGCCACGAACCGATGTCGGCGAACATCCCGCCGAGCAGCGGGGACACCGCGGCACCGGCGGAGAGGAAGCCGACCCACAGGGCGATCCCGCGGGCCCGGGCGTCGGGCGTGTGGGTGACGGCGGCGATGAGCGCCAGCGACGCGGGGAACATCGCGCCGGCGCCGAGGCCGTTGAGCGCGGCACCGACCCACAGCACCTCGACCGCCGGGGCGAACGCGCTGACCAGCGAGCCGACGACCAGCAGGGCGGCGCCGTACACCTGCAGCCTGCGGCGTCCGAACAGGTCACCCAGCACGCCGAAGGTGAGTTCGAAGACGACGACCGCGATCATGAACGCGGCGGTGATCCAGGTGAGCTGGGAGCCGGTGGTCCCCAGGTCGGCCTGGAACAGGCCGTTGAGCGAGGCGGGCAGCGCGTTCGCGACCTGCGCCACCATGACGGCGAGGCAGGCGGCGACCAGGGTCCCGACGACGCGGGTGGGCCGCGCCCCCGCCGAGGACGGAGGCACGACGGCCTCGGGGTTCGTTGCCATGGCTCTCTCCTTCGAGAGTCCAGACACGACCGGTCGCCGGTCGGCTGGAGGAGGGGGCGTCGTGCCGGCGCCTGTGGCAGCGGTCACGAGGACGATGTGCACCATGTCATTTCCCTGTACACAGTGTCAAGTAAAGGTTCGTCTTGTACGGAATCCTGGCCCGGTGGCTACTCGGTGGTCCACCGTGCTCGGCCATGAGCTCCCGCTGTGTCCTCGCCGGGCCCGGGCGCTGGGACGCCGACCACGACCGGCGCGTGGCGGTGCTCGCCGAGAGCTGGAGCGGCCTGCTGACCGACGCCGCGGACCGGTCCGGCCACCGGCCCTGACCCGGTCATGGGGCCCGTGCATGACCCCCATGCACGGTCTTCAGTTCCGCTCCCGCGCGCCGTCCCCTTCGATGCGGGAGGCGGCGGTGCGCGGCGCCGGCGGGGTCTGCCAGCCGCCGTCGGACGCCGATCCGCCGTCATCCACCCGAGCCGCGCAGGGGCGCCCACCGCCGCCCGCGCCGCTCCCGACCCCACGTGAGGTGCACCGATGACCGTGGCCACCCCGGTCTCGTCCGACCTGGACCTGTTCGCCGACGAGGTCCTGCTGGACCCCTACCCGTACTTCGCCGAGCTGCGTGAGCAGGCGCCGGTGGTCCACCTGGAGAAGGCCGGGATCTGGGCGCTGACGCGCCACAGCACGATCCGCGAGGCGCTGGGCAACTGGGCGGTCTTCTCCTCCCGGAGCGTCGCCTTCAACGACCAGATGAACCAGGCGCTCGCCGGCACCAGCCTGGCCACCGACCCACCGGACCACCAGCGGCTGCGCAGCGTCCTCAGCGAGCGGCTCATGCCCCGCGCCGTGCGCGGGCTCCAGGAGGACATCGACGCCAAGGCCGACGCCATGGTCGCCGAGCTGGTCGAACGCGGCTCGTTCGACGCCGTCACCGACCTGGCCAGCGCGCTGCCCCTGGCCGTCGTCGCGGACCTCATCGGGGTGCAGGGGGAGGTCCGGGACAACATGCTCCGCTGGGGCGCCGCGGCGCAGAACGTGCTCGGCCCGATGAACCCGCGCACGGTGGAGAACTTCCCGGTCGCCGGTCAGCTCTTCCAGTGGGCGCACAACGCCCAGGCCGAGGAGCTGGCCGAGGGCAGCATGGGGCGGGCGATCTTCGACGCCGCCGAGCGCGGCGAGATCCCGCCCGAGAGCGCCGGCATGATCATCCACCAGTACGTCGCGGCCGGCCTGGACACGACGATCGCCGGGATCGGGAACGCGATCGCGCAGCTGGCGGCGAACCCCGACCAGTTCGACCTGCTGCGTGCCGACCGGTCGCTCCTGGCGTCCACGTTCGCCGAGGCCCTCCGGTACGAGGCGCCGATCCACGCGATGGGCCGGCTGGTCACCGAGGACGTCGAGATCGAGGGGACGCTCGTCCCCGCCGGCGCGCAGGTCGCCGTCCTCTTCGGCTCCGGCAACCGGGACTCCCGCCGCTACGAGGACCCGGACACGTTCCTGGCCCGGCGCAACCCCCTCGACCACCTCTCCTTCGGGTACGGGGTGCACGGCTGCGCGGGACAGGCCCTGGCCCGGCTGGAGGCCCACGCCGTGCTCGACGCCCTGGCCCGGCGGGTCCGCCGGTTCACCATCGGGCAGCCGGAGCGGCGGCCGCACAACGAGATCCGCAGCCTGTACGCACTGCCGGTGGTGGAGGTCGACCCCGCCTGACGCGCACCGACGACAGCGCCGCCGCCCCGGAGGTCCCGGGGCGGCGCCGCGGTCGTCGTGGCCCCGCGGCCGCGCACCGGATCGCCGGGGGGCGCCTCCCGCGGTCTAGCGTGCCCTGCGGACGAGGGAGGGACGCGATGACCGACGCGGACCCGGCCGCGACGGACGCCGAGCTGTCGCGGCTGGCGTCGGTCGACCTCAACCTGCTCGTCCCGCTCCTGGCCGTCCTCGAGGACCGGTCGGTGACCCGGGCGGCGGCGCGGGTCGGCCTGACGCAGCCGGCGATGAGCCACGCGCTCCGCCGGCTGCGCCGGCTGCTCGGCGACGAGCTGATCGTGCGCCAGGGCAACACGATGACGCTGACCCCGCGCGCCGCGGAACTCATCGCCCCGTTGCGGCGGGCACTGCGCCAGACCGCGCGGGTCGTGGACTTCCCGGCGTTCGACCCCGCCGCCGACAGCCGCGTGATCACCGTCGGCATGACCACCAGCACGGCGCTGGTGATCGGGGACGCGGTGGCGCGCCTGCTCGGTGAGCGGGCGCCGCACGTCACCCTCCGGCTGCTGGCCGAGCGGACGGTCTCCGAGTCGCTCTTCACCGACGAGGGCGTCGACGTCCTGCTCCTGTCCTTCGCCTCCCGGTACCCGCGGGAGCGCCTCTACGACGACCGGTGGGTCGTCATCACCGGCCCCGCTACCCCCGAGGACGCCAGTGCCCTCGACCTGCTGACGACGCTGCCGCACGTGGTGTTCGACGGGGTCCCGCGGTTCCCCGTGCCCTACGCGGTGCTCGACGAGCGGGGGATCCCCTACCGGGTGCGCGACCGGGTCACCGACTACCTGCTCATCCCGCACCTGGTCGCCGGCTCCGGGGCGGTGGCGGTGCACCGCCACCGGGTGACGACGGCGCTCCAGCCGTTGCTCGGGCTGCGCATCGAGGAGTTCCCGTTCCCCATGCCCGGCCTCGGCATCGACATGGTGTGGAACCCGTGGCTGGTCGACGTCGGCTTCACGACCTGGCTGCGCGGGGTCTTCCTCGAGGCGGCCGCGCAGCTCCCGCCGGGCGGCCGGTGACCCCGGGAGCGGACCGGCCCGCCGCCGCCCGGCTCGACGGGGACGTCTCCACCACGGTGGTGCCCGACGCGGGGACCACGTCGGGATCGGCCACCCGGTCGCGCTGATCGCCGTCCTGCGGCTCCTGCTCGACCGCTGCGGGGCGACACCGTCGGGCCGGTGCCGGCCGTCGTGGACCGGCAGGTCAGGACACGGACGGCGGGGTCGTCGAGGTCGGACGGGCCACCCCGGGTTCGTGGTAGTCAGTCCCCGGCCGTCCCGAGAGCCCCGGGACGGCGTGAGGACCGCGGCGACACCCCCAGGGCGCACGACATGTCTGGTCCCGATCCGGAGGAGAGCACGTGGCAACGAGTCGTTCCGTCCTGCATGGCGTCCCCATCGCCATGGCCGCCTGCCTGCTCGTCGCCTGTGGAGGCGACGAGCCGGCCGCCACCGACAGCACGCAGCTGAGCCAGGAGGACCCGGTGTCGATCCTGGTCGGCACCCTCCCGATCCCGGACAACGCCCCGCTCTTCCTCGCCATCCAGGAGGGCTACTTCGAGGAGGAGGGGCTCCAGGTCGAGACCCAGATGGTCGCGGGCGGCTCGGCCGCACTCCCCGCGATGGTCGCGGGCGACCTGCAGTTCAGCAGCTCGAACTGGACCACGGTGCTCCAGGCGGCCAGCCAGGGCCTGCCCGCGCAGATGGTCTGGGAGATGACCGGCCCCAAGGAGGGCGTCAACGGGATCATGGTGGCGGGGAGCGCCCCGTACCAGAGCCCCGCCGACCTGCGGGGCCAGCGGGTCGCGGTGAACACCCTGGCCGGTCTGGTGGAGCTGCAGGTCCGGGAGTGCATGGCCGCCAACGGCCTGCAGGAGGGTGACTACGAGCTCGTCGAGATCCCCTTCCCCGACATGCCGGCGGCCGTCCAGCAGGGCAACGTGGCCGCCGCCTTCATCGGCGAGCCGTTCACCACCCTCGCCGAGGACCAGGGGGCGCGGGTGATCGCCGAACCCTCCACCTGCAGCGAGCGGCTGGCCGAGATGCCCGTCATCGGTTTCATGACCACGTCGCAGTACTCCGCGGAGAACCCCGAGGTCACGGCGGCGTTCGCCCGGGCGCTGGAGCGCGGGGCGGAGCTGGCCGAGTCCGATCCGCAGCAGGTCATCGACATCCTGCCGACGTACACCCAGCTCACGCCCGAGCTGGCCGGGCGCATGACGCTGCCGGCGTGGCTCGAGGACCGGGCACCGAGCACGGACCGGGCCGAGGTGACCCAGGAGGCCATGATCGACTTCGGGTTCATCGACGAGCCGGTCGAGGACCTGGAGGCGCTGATCGCACCGGTCGACTGAGTCCCCGGGCCTCCGGCCGTCCGGTCCGGGAGCCTGCGTCGTCCCCGGGTGCCGGTCCGGCACCCGGGGGCGGCGCCGAGCGCGGGGTGGCGCGCGATCCTGCGAGCGGGGCGGCCCGCTGGTTGACTCGACGGATGGTCGAACCACTGCCGGGGCCGGATCCGCAGATCGACCCGGACGTGCCGGTGCCGGACGACCCGGCGGAGCTGCTGCCCGACGCGCCGGAGCCGCTGCCGCCGCCGCCGATCGAGCCGACGCCCGAGGATCCCGGCGGCGACCCCGGGGGCGTGCCCGAGCCCGCCTGAGCCGCGTGCCGGCAGCGGCGCCCGCTGTCGAGCCGCGTCACGCCGCGCGGCCGAACAGCGCGGCCAGCGCCGCGTCGGAGGCGGCGAGGGCGGCCCGGTCGGAGGTGCTGCCGGCGGCGACCAGCTCGGCGGCGCCGGTGCGGTCGAGCAGCTCGGCGAGGCGGCTCTCCACCTGCGCGGCGGTGCCGGCGATCGCCGCCGCGGCGGTCTGCTCGAGGTACTGCTGCTGGCGTGGGGTGCGGGCGGCGGCCCGGACGGCGGCCACCGGCTCCAGCGGCGGGAACACCCCGGTGGTGCGGGCCTGGGCCATCGCCCACGCCTCGGGCAGCAGCAGGTCGGCGGCCTCCGCGGCGGTGTCGGCGACCAGCACGTCGAGGCTGATCGCCACCCGTGGCCGCGGCTGCTGCGCGGAGGGCCGGAAGGTGCGCCGGTAGCGGGCCAGGGCCTCCAGCCCGGGCTCCGGGTCGCCGGCCACGCCGAGCAGCGGGCCGCCGACGATCACCGGCAGGCCCAGCCCGGCCGCGACCTGCAGGCCGCGGCCCGTGGCCAGCACGTGCAGCGGCACCGGGCCGGCCGGTTGCGGGTGGAGGGTGATCTCCGCCGTCCCGGTCAGGAACGCCCGCAGTTCGCCGAGGTCGGCCGGGAAGTCCCGGTCGGTCTCCCGCAGCGCCCGGCGCACCGGTGGGGTGAAGCCGGGGGAGCGGCCGAGCCCCAGGTCGATCCGGCCCGGCGCGAGGGTCGACAGCGTGGCGAACTGCTCGGCGACCACCAGCGGCTGGTGGTGCGGCAGCATCACGCCGGCCGAGCCGAGCCGGATGGTCGTCGTCCGGCCGGCGACCGCGGCCAGCAGCACCGCCGGCGCCGCGCCGGCCACGCCCGGGACGCCGTGGTGCTCGGCGACCCAGAAGCCGTCGAACCCCAGCCGTTCGGCGTCGGACGCCCGCGCGAGGGAGCCGTGCAGTGCCGCGGCGTCGGGTTCGCCGGCGCGGGTGCGGGACCGGTCCAGCACCGACAGCTGCAGTCCGGTGTCGATCACGGCAGCACCAGCGCCGTCGGGGCGGGGGCTGTTCCACCGGGCGAGGTGGCGTGGCCCGCACGGGCCGGGACCGGGGCGCGGTGCGCGCCGCCGAACCAGGCTCCCTGCTCGCCGCGCCGCGAGAAGCCGTGCGTCGGGCGGCTCGATGCCGCAGTCCCCGACCCGTTGCACGGTCACCGCCGAGCTCGGCGGGCCGCTGGTGGCGCCGGACGCCGCCGGCGACGCCCGGGTCCGGGAGCTCCCGCCGGTCACCTCGGGGACGAGCTCCACCACGGCTTCCGGCGCGGCCTGCGGGACGTCGGCCGGTGGCACGCCGATCCGGCCCCGCTCCCGGTCGTCGAGGCCTACGCCCGTGAGCGGGTCCCCGCCCTCACCGACACCTCCTTCGTGGCACGGGCCCTCAGCAGCGGCCGCCCGGTCGTCGCCGGTCGGGAGCCGCCCGCACCCGCAGGCGCGGCGCGCAGGTCACGGCAGGTCGGTCGGGACGACGTCCGGCGCCGACGGGCGGGGTGTGGGGACGGTCGCGGAGTCGGCGGGGTCGCGCCCGCGAGCGGCGCGGTCCGGGCGGACCGGCCGCAGGAGGACGGCGCCCAGCGCGGCGACCCACAGGCCCCAGCCGACGCTGCCGAGCAGTCCGCCGAGGTCCCAGACGGGGAGCCCGGGGACCGCGGTGGCGAGGACGTCGCCCTGGTTGGTCAGGTAGACCGCGCTGACCACGAGCCCGGTGACCCCCAGCCAGCGGGGCAGCACCCGGGTCCGCAGGATGACCACGCTGAGGGCGACCGACCAGGCGATGCCCAGCAGCTGGCCCAGGTGCTCACCGAGCAGCGCGCCCCCGAACTGGTGCTGCGCGGTCCACGCGGCGTCCACCGCCGCCCGGGTGGCGGCGTCGCCGGTGACGTAGGAGCCGGCCAGCGGCGGCACGACGAACACCCAGCGCAGGAAGCCGATCACGGACAGGACCACCGACGTCGCGCCCACGGCGGTGGCCGCCCGCAGCACCGGGTCCTCGCGCCGGCCGAGCGCGGCGGGCAGCAGCAGCATCGGCACCGCCAGGACGGCGTAGGTCCAGGCGGTGGCGAACCACGTCCACACCAGGCCCGTGCCCCCGGCGACGAAGGCGGGTAGCACCACCTCGACCGGTTCCCGGAGGACGTCGGGCCAGTCGAAGGTCGACGAGAGCGCCGTCGCCGCCGCGGCGAACGTCAGCGCTCCGCCGAGGAAGAGGCCGCCGGTCGCCCGGCACAGGCCGGTGGGCACGGTCGCCGCAGTCATCCGAGGGCCCTCGTCCCGGGAGGGGGCTGGGTGATGGGGCAGGGTGTGAAGCCCTTGAGGACCAGCCAGAGACCGAGGGACAGCTCCCAGACGAAGATCGGGGCGAGCGCGATCGCGGACCACAGGGAGACCTCGTCGTTGACGCCGAACAGGATCCCGAGCTGGGCGGAGAGGAGCAGCGGGGCTCCGACGAGGCCCAGGAGCGGGATCGCGCGGGGCACCAGGCCCGACCGGTACACGAGGGTGCCCAGCAGCAGCGCGTTGACCGTCGCCATGACGCCGGGCCCGAGCAGGAACGTCCAGTCGCGGACCGCGACGAGCGCGGCCCCGACGGGGACCAGGGCGTCGTCGTCCACCCCGGGAGCGCCGGCGACGTCCTGCCGCAGGGTCACGACGGCGAAGAGGCTCACGACGCCGGTGCAGATGATCGCGGCCTCGAGCAGGCGGGAGGTGACGAAGCCGAGCGCCAGGGTCTCGTTGTGCCGTCTCACCACGGGGAACAGCACGACCGCAGTGCCGATGCAGGCCAGGGCGTTGACGACGTCGAGGAGGCCGCCGATGAGGACCTGGGTGTCGGCGCCGGGGCCGAGGACGTAACCGGGGTCGCTCAGCACGGGGTCCAGGAGGAAGACCGCCGGGATCGAGGCTGCGAAGGTGGTGAGGTAGAGCGCGCCCGCCAGGAACGCGGTCCTCCTCAGCGGGGCCATCGGGACCGCGCTGCTCAGCGCCGTCCGGCCGGTGGTCGTCATGGCGGCCTCGTCCCGGGGATCACGCGCCCCGGGACCGAGGCGGTGTCCCGGGGGCCGACGCTAGCACCCGGGGGACGTCCTCCGGCCGCGGACGGCTCCGGGCCCCGCTCCCGCCGCCGAGTCCACGGTCAGCCGGGACGGCCGTCCCCGACCGGCGCCGAGCCGTACCAGGCGGCCAGGCGGGAGAAGCCCTCGTCCAGGCCCACCTCCGGCCGCCACCCCAGGGCGGCGCGGGTCCGCCGCTGGTCGAACCAGTGGGCGGTCGCCAGCTGCTCGGCGAGGAACCGGGTCAGCGGCGGCGTGGACCGTCGCCGGGTGACCGACCACGCCCCCTCCGCGAGCGCACCGGCCAGCCAGGCGGCGGGGAACGGGACGCGACCGCGCGGGCCGGGGACGCCCGCCGCCCGGCACAGCCGGGCCAGGACCTCCCCGACCGGGCGCGGTTCCCCGTTGGAGACGACCAGCGCCTCGCCGTGCACCGGTCCGCAAGCGTCCACCCCGGCCACGAGCGCGCCCGCGGCGTTGTCGACGTAGGTGGTGTCGATGAGCGCGGCGCCCGAGCCGATGACCGGCAGCCTCCCCGCACGGGCCCGCGCGACGACGCGGGCGACCAGCTGGGTGTCGCCCGGGCCCCACACCAGGTGCGGGCGGACGGCCAGCACGGCGAGGGACGGCGCGTCGGCGGCCAGCGCCTCCCGCTCGGCGATCGCCTTGGAGCGGGAGTAGTGCCCGCGGGTGCGGGCGGGGTCGGCCGGTTCGGCCCCGACCCCGGCGAGCGCCGCGCCCGCGTGCGCGACCGAGGGGGAGGAGACGTACACGAAGCGGCCCACCCCGGCGGTTCGACAGCCGGCGAGGAGGGCCCGGGTGCCGTCGACGTTGGCCGAGGCGTAGTCGGCCCACCGGCCGGTGACGTCGACCTTCGCGGCCAGGTGGAGGACGGCGTCCTGACCGCGGAGGGCCCGGGCCGCCACCGCCGGGTCGGCGACGTCGCCGCGGACCTCGCGGCAGGGCAGCCCCGCGGAACGGCGCTGCAGCACGGTGACCTCGTCACCCCGGTCGATCAGTCGCCGGGCCGCGGCCCGCCCGAGCAGGCCGCTGGCGCCGGTGACCAGCACCCTCATGGCCGGCCCGGGCGGGCCCGGCGCCGCGTCCGCGCGCCGGCGAGGACGCGCGCGGCCTGCTCGGCGACCGCGCGCCGGTCGACCTTCGACTGGTGCCGGATGTCGACCGGCAGGGCGGCGGCGACCAGCACCGCGGCGACGTCCACCCGGGCGACGTCCCGGACGGCGTCGGCCAGGCCGGTGCCCGCGAGCGCCGGCCGCCCCCGCAGGCCCGGGCGCCGCCCGGCTCCCGCCGGGACGACGACCACGACGAGCACCTGCGCCCCGGCCGGGCCGACGCCGACCGCCGCGGCGGCCGCGACCCCGTCGAGCTCCTCGACCCGCTGCTCGATCCCGACCGGGGTCACCGGGCCCGCGGCGGTGGTGACCACGTGCGCGAGGCGTCCCTCGATCCACAGCCGCCCCTCGGCGTCCAGGTACCCGACGTCGCCGGTGCGGTGCCACCCGGGCGGGTCCGACGCGGCGCGCTCGGTGGCCCAGAGGGCGTCGTACCGGTCCTTGACGTGCGCGGCGCGGACGCACACCTCACCGCTGACGCCGGGGCGCCCGGTGAGCGGCCCGTCGGCGACGGCGCCGGCCGACAGCGGGCTCACCTGGACCTCGACCCCGGTCAGGGGCCGGCCGACGCACACGCCGTCGCCGGTCCCGGCGGCCTCGATCCCGGCGAGGGAGACGTCGGTGACCGGCAGCGCCTCGGTCATCCCGTACGGGGTGTGCGCCTCGGCCGCGGGGAGGACCGGCCGCAGGGACCACAGCACCGGTGCCGGCACGGGCGCCCCGGCGGACACGAGCAGCCGGACCGCGCCCAGGGCGCGCCGCTGCCCGGCCGTGAGCGCCCCGGCCGTCGCGGCGACCCGGCGCAGCGCGGCGGGGGAGGCGAACACGACCGTGGCGTCGACGGCGGCCGCGGCGTCGGCCAGCGCGGCCGCGGTCAGCGTGCCCGGCGCGGTCACGTCGACGTCGGGGACGGCGGAGCCGATGCCCAGCGCCGGGCCGAGCAGCGCGAACGGCGCGAACGCGGCCACCAGCCGGTCGGCGGCGGTCAGCCCGTACGTGGAGCGGACCAGCTCCACCTGCGCCTGGGCCTGCGCCGACGTGTACACGACCCCCTTGGCGGGTCCGGTGGCTCCGGAGGTGAACAGGACGGCGCAGTCGGCGTCCTCCGGTGGGGCGGCCGGCACCGGGGCCGCGCGGCCGAGGACCTCCAGCTCGCCGAGCGTGTGCCTCGCCCCCAGGGCGCGCCGCGCGGCGGAGCCGATCCGGCCGGCGGCGACCCGGGTGCCGGCCAGGCCCATCAGGCGGGCGGCCACCAGCCCGGCGGCGCTGCCGATCACGTGGTCGACCGCGGCCCCGCGCAGGGCCCGGCGCATCCCCGGGAAGCCGAGTCCCTTGTCGGCCACGACGATCACCGCCCCGGCCCGCCACACGGCGTAGACGGCCGCGGTCAGGTCCGGCGAGGGCTCCACGAGCAGCGCGACGCGGGCGCCGGGACGCACGCCGGCCGCGGCCAGGCCCGCGGCCAGCTGCTCGACGCGCCGGGCCAGCTGCGCCCAGCTCACCGTGCTCCCGCCCGGCGCGACGACCGCGGGGGAGTCGTCGCCGGACCGGTCGGCCAGTGCCGACCACAGGCGCCGGCCGGCGGTGCCGCCGGCTGCGGTCGTCCGCGGCGGGGCGGCCGGGCCCGGACCCGCGGTCAGGTCCGCCACCCACCGGGTGACGGCCTCGGCGTACTGCGGGGCGTCCTCCGGGAGCAGGTGGGACGCGCCCTCGTAGCGGTGCAGCTGGGCGCGCGGCAGCCGGCTCCGGAGGTCGACCAGGTAGCGCTCGCCGAAGACCGGGTCGCGCGGCCCCCACAGCAGCAGCGCCGGCACGTCCAGGCCGCGGATCCCCTCGGCGATGGCCTCCTGGACGGGCCGGGAGGGGTGGCCGGGGGCGAACGGGATGTCGGCGACGAAGTCACCGACCGACGTCCGCCGCGCGGCCGAGCGGTACGGGGCGGCCAGCGCATCGCGGACGGCGGCGGGCAGCGGCGGCCGGGACAGCGACGACGCGGCCCGGACGAACACCGGGGTGCCGACGGTGACGGCCGCGCGCACCCCCGGCAGGTGCGCGGCCCGGATGAGCGCCGGGCCGCGGTCGCCGGCGGGCATCGCGACCGCGGTGTTGGTGAGGACGACGCCGCAGAGGTCCGCCCGGTGCTCCAGGGCCCAGCCCAGCGAGATCACGCCGCCCCAGTCGTGGCCCACCGTGACGACCGGGCCGGTGACGCCCAGCGCCGCGGTGAGGTCGCCCAGGTCGGCCACCCGCTGCTGCAGCGACCGCGGCCCGGTCAGCCGCTCGGACCAGCCCATGCCCAGCTGGTCGGGGGCGACCACCCGCCAGCCCGGCGGCCCGGACCGCAGCAGCCGGCGCCACAGGTAGGACCAGGTGGGGTTGCCGTGGACGCACAGCAGCGTGCCCCTCGGATCCCGGACGCCGTTGTCCAGCACGTGCCAGCGGTGTCCGGTGCCACCGGCGTCGGGGACGGTGAGGAACCGGGACCAGGCCGGGTCGAGCCCGGGCGCCCCGATCGGCACCGTCACCAGGCGAGCTCGAGGCAGCAGACGTTGAGGCCCGAGCCGATCCCCATGAGCAGGACGCGGTCCCCGTCGGACAGGGAGCCCACCTCACCGGCCAGGGTGTACGGGACCGACGCCGGCCCGAGGTTGCCCCGGGTCGGGAAGGTGCGGGGGACTCGACCGGGGTCGATGGCGAAGTGGTCGCACATGGCCTGGGTGTGCACCCGGGACACCTGGTGCATGACGTAGCGGTCCAGGCCCCGGTGCCAGTCGAACTGCTCGGCGGCGTCGGCCCACATGTCCAGGGACAGCGCCAGCCCCGCGTCCAGGAGGCCCTTGAGGTCGGTCCGCATGAGGTCGTTGTCGCCGACGCACAGCTCGTGGTGCTCGGTGCCTGCCCGGCTCACCGAGGCGACCAGCCGGTGTCCCTCCGGGTGCCGGTCGGCCCGGCCGAGCACCATGGCCGCCGCGCCGGAGCCCAGCGTCAGCGTGGCGAACTGGGACAGGACGTCCCCGGAGGCGGTGTCCGCGCGGGACAGGCGGTCGATGGTGCGTTCCTGCACGGGCCGGGAGTCCTCGCCGTTCACGACGAGCGCGTAGTCGATCCGCCCGGAGTCGATCATGGCCGCGGCCAGCTCCATGCCGTTGACGAAGCCGAGACAGGCGTTGGTCACGTCGAAGTTCTGGCACGAGCGCGGCAGCCCGAGCGCATGGTGCACCGCGACCGCGGTGGAGGGCTCGAGGTACCGGCGGCTCACCGACGTGTTGACCATCAGCCCGATCCCGGCGGGGTCCACCCCGCTCTCGCTGATCGCCTTCGCACCGGCCGTGGCCGCCCCGTCGACGAAGGTGACCCCGTCGGCCCACCAGCGGCGCTCGCGCACCCCGGCGAGCCGTTCCAGCAGCCCGGGGCGCAGCCCCACCCGCCGGTAGGTGTCGGACAGGGCCTCGTCGAACCACCCGGAGGTCACCACCCGGGTGGCGTCGGCCGTCTCCACGCTCAGCACGGCCGTGTTGGCGAACCGGTGTGTGGCGTTGCCGCTCATGCGCAGGGTCCCGTCTCCAGGCGGGCTGGACCCGGTTCGTGCCCAGCCTCGGGAGATCGGCACTACCCGGCGCGGGCGGCGGTATGCCGTGCCAGGCTCGGCGTATGACGCGGGTCGGTCTCGTCCTGGGCGGCGGCGGCGTCGTGGGGCAGGCGTACCACTCGGGCGTCCTGGCGGTGCTGGAGCACGACCTCGGCTTCGACGCGCGCACCGCCGAGGTGGTCGTGGGGACCTCGGCGGGGGCGATCACCGGCACGCTGCTGCGGCTCGGTGTCTCCGCGGAGGACCTCGCCGCCTGGACGGTCAAGGCCCCGCTGTCCGGCGAGGGGGACGTGATGCGTCGGGTCGCCGCGACCCCCGTTCCCGACCTGGCCCCCTTCCGGCCGCTGAGCCTGTTGCGTCGCCCCGCGCGGCTGCCGGGACGGCACATGGTGCAGCGAGCGCTGACCCGTCCCTGGCAGTTCCGGCCGCTGGCTGCCGCGATGGCCCTGCTGGCCCCGGGGCGGCACGACGTCGTGGAGCAGCTGGCCGCCCTGCGGGAGGTCGAGCAGCCGGGCTGGCCGGAGCGTCCGCTGTGGATCTGCGCGGTCCGCCGGCGCGACGGCCGCCGCGTCGTGTTCGGCCGCCCCGGGACGCCGCCGGCGCCCATCCACCTGGCCGTCGCGGCCTCGTGCGCGGTGCCCGGGTACTTCGCCCCGGTCGAGATCGACGGGCACGCCTACGTCGACGGCGGCGTGCACTCGCCGACGAACGCGGCGGTCCTCCGGGGCCGCGGCCTCGACCTGGTCATCGTGATCTCGCCGATGAGCGGCTCCGCCGGATGGCGCCCCGACTTCTACGCCGCCGCCCGCCGGCACGCCACCCGCCTGCTGGACCGGGAGCTGCGGGCGTTGCGGGCGGAGGGGGTCGCGACCGTGGTCTTCGCCCCCGGCGCGCGGGAGCAGCAGGTCATGGGCAACGACATGATGGCGCGCTCCCGCCTGGACGCGGTCATCCAGGAGTCGTTCCTCGCCGCGGGCCGCCGGGCCGCCGCCCCCGCCGTGGCCGACCTCGTCCGGAGGGCGGCAGCGGGCGGGTAGCGGGATGGGCTCAGCGCAGGCGGGAGGTCAGGCGGACCGTGACGCCGTCGTCGTCGCTGGTGATGTCCACGTGGTCGCACAGCTGCCGGGCCAGCCACAGCCCCATGCCGCCGCGGGAGAGGTCCGCCCCGTGGGCCGGCCCGTACCCGGCGAACGGGTCGGTGAGCCCGTCGCCGCGGTCGGTGATGCGGCAGACGACGCGGTCGGCCGACGCCCACAGGCGCAGGTCCACGGGCGGCCGGCCGTGGCGGACGGCGTTGGACGTCATCTCGTCGACGGCCAGCAGGAAGTCCTCGGTGGCGTCGCGGTCCCCGTCGAGGCCGGCGAGGACGGCGGCCACCGCGTGGCGCAGCCCGATGAAGTCCGCGACACCGGTCGCGGCCAGGCGCGGGGGCGCGTCCTCCAGCGGCTCGCGGGGCACGGGGAGGGACCGAAGGTAGGCCCCCGGCTCGGTGAACGCGCGGTTGACCCGGCGCCCGCCGGCCGACACGACGTGGGGATGGGTCCGCCGGCCGGCCTCGACGACCTCGTCCGGGAGCCGCTGGGTGTCGAACACGCACAGCCCCCACAGCGGCCAGGCCGCGAGCGCGTCGTTGATGACCGCCTCGTAGCGCTGCCACTCCACCCAGGTCCGCGGCGTCGGACCGAAGTCGGCCTCGCCGACGACCCGCACCCGCCGGAACCCCTCGGTGACCCGCTTCTCCGCCAGCTCGCGGAAGGTCGTGATCGCGGCCGGGGTGCGGGCGCGGTAGACATCGGACCGGGGGAGCATGTGGACGCGGGGGTCGTCGCCGACCGCCTCGCGCAGGAGCGCGGCCGTGTCCCCACCGGTGGCGACCACGGCGGCGTCCCCGGCGGCCAGCCCGTCGAGCAGGAACGGCACGGCGACGGAGACCAGTTCCGCGGGGGAGTCGTGGAACAGCGCGTCGTGGACGTAGCCGCTGGGCGGGCCGCCCTCTGGCACCACGTGTCTCCCCTCGGCTCGCCGCACCCGGAGACGCCCGGGGCGTCCCCTCCGACGGTAGCCCAGCCGACGGCACCGGCTCCGCACACGGCGCGAGTGCCGGGCGTGGTCCTGCGCACGCGCGCCGCAGCCCCTGCCCGCGCCGCCCTCGCGCCGCCGCGGACGTGGGCGCCGGCCTACCCCGCCCGGCCGGCGGCGGCGACGCGCTCGGCGACGAGGGCCGCGACCTCCTCGGGCCGGGTGGCGGCCGGGCTGTGCCCCGACGACCACTCCAGGGTGCGGGTGGCCCGGGCCGCCATCGCCCGCTGCCGCTCGGGGTGGACCACCTCGTCGGCCGTGCACACGACGTAGGTCGACGGCACCGTCCGCCAGGCGATCGTCTCCGGGACGCCGCGGAACACCGTGCGGGACACCGGGCGCAACCGGGCACCGGCCGCCGCGGCGACGTCGGCCGGTGCGTCGCTGTACAGCAGCCGCGACCCGAGCCCGGGGTCCAGGCGCACCTCGTCGCCGGACACCCGCATCGCCTCGCCCAGCCCCGTGTCCGGCAGTCCCTCCCCGGCGCGGGTGCGGCTCACCGACTCGCCGTCGTCCAGCTGGAAGGCCGCGAGGTACACCAGCTCCCGTACGAGCGGGTGCGCCCCGGCGCCGGTGATGACCGCGCCACCGTACGAGTGCCCGACGAGCACCGCCGGCCGGCCGAAGGACTCCAGGGCGTCGAGGGTCGCGCGGGTGTCGGCGGTCAGGTCGGTCAGCGGCAGGTCGACGGCGACGCTGTCGACGCCGCGCTCGGCGAGCGCGGCGCGGACGGCGTCCCAGCACCACGCGCCGTGCCACAGGCCGTGTACCAGGACGGCGCCGGGGTTCGTCGGGGTGTGCTCCACCCGGTCCAGTGTGGACGGTCTCGCTCCGGCGACGCGGTGCGGCCCGTCACGAGGCGCGCGGGCACGGCCGGCCCGGCCATGATGACCGGCGTCGCCCGGGTACCCACCCGGACCGGAGCGGAGGAGACCCCCGTGACCCAGCACGTGTACCGCCTCAGCGAGATCGTCGGCAGCAGCACGACCAGCGTCGACGACGCGATCCGCACGGCCATCCGGAAGGCGTCCGGGACCGTGCGGAACATCGAGTGGTTCGAGACCCAGGAGATCCGCGGCCACGTCGTCGACGGCGACGTCGCCCACTTCCAGGTGCGGCTGAAGATCGGTTTCCGCGTCGAGGACTGAGCCGGCGGCCGGCGCCGGCTCAGGCCGGCGCCGGCTCAGGCCGGCGCCTGCTCCCGGCACCGCGGGCACACGTCGTCGGAGCCCACGCCGCGCCGCCCGCTCCAGCTGCCCTGCACGACGGCGACCGGCGTGCCGCAGACCGCCACCCACGGCGGCGGGCCGTCGGCATCGGCGCGGGGGACAGCGTGTGCCCGCGCGGTCTCCTGCTCCCGGCCGGCCACGTGGTCGCTGCTGGTCATGGACCCAGCATGGCCCCGGCGCCGCAAACCGGTCGACGGGGCGCCCACCCGGGGACGAGGGTGGCCCCGTGGAGCGCCGGGTGCCCGTCGACGAGGGCGTCGAGCTGTGGGTCGAGGAGCGCGGCGACCCGGCCAGGACGCCGCTGCTGCTGGTCATGGGCGCCAACGCCAGCGGCCTGGTCTGGCCCGAGGCGCTGGTCGACGGGCTGGCCCGGCAGCACCGGGTGGTGCGCTACGACCACCGCGACACCGGCCGCTCCACGTGGGCCTTCGACGAGCACCCGTACGCGGTCCGGGACCTCGCCTCCGACGCCGTCCGGATGCTCGACGCGCTGGGCATCGACCGGGCGCACGCCGTCGGCATGTCGATGGGCGGCATCCTCGTGCAGCTGCTGCTCATCAACGCCCCCGACCGGCTGCGCAGCGCCACCGTCCTCTGCACGTCGGCGCTCGGCACCGGCCTGGCCGGGGACAGCGACCTGCCCGGCCCGGCCCCGGAGCTGCTCGCCTACTGGCAGACGATGGGGGAGGAGCGCGACGTCGAGGCCGAACTCGACTGGCGGGTGGAGCACTGGCGGCTGCTGAACGGCCACGGCGTGCCGTTCGACCCGGCCGAGTTCCGCGCCCTGGAGCAGCGGGTGATCGCGCACAGCGGCACACCGCGCGGCCCGGTCGCCCACGCGCTCGCCGACCAGTCGGGCCTCGACAGGGGACCGGAGCTGGCCGCCGTCCGGGTGCCCACGCTGGTGGTCGAGGCGCCGGAGGACCCGATCAACCCGCCGCCGCACGCCCCGCACCTGGCCGGCCTCATCGGCTCGGCCACGCTGGCGACCGTCCCCGGGATGGGCCACGCGCTGCCGGCGGCGGTGGTCGGGCCGCTCACCGAGCTCATCGCCGGGCACACCGCCGCCGTCGACGCCGAGGAGCAGCGCGTCCGCTGACGCCGAGGAGCAGCGCGTCAACTGACGCCGAGGAGCAGCGCGTCAACTGACGCCGAGGAGCAGCGCGTCCGCTGACGAGCCGTGGTCCGGCGCCGCTGCGCCGTCCGCGGTCCCACAGCGACGACCCGGCCCGGTCACAGGCCCGGCACAGGGGCGCCTCCGACGTTGGGTCGACGGCCGGGGAGACCGGCCCCCGACCGAGGGGATCCCCGTGCGCAGGAAGCTCGTCATCATCACCACCACGGCCGGCGTCCTGGCCCTGTCCGGCCTGGCCGTGGCCGTGCCCGCGCTGGCCGCACCGACGGCACCGGGACGGCGACGTCGTCCGTGGTGGACCGGATCCGGGGCGCGCTGTCCGGCCTGGTCTCCGACGGCTCGATCACCGAGGAGCAGGCCGACGAGGTGGCCGGCACGCTCAGCGAGGCCGGCATCGGCGGCCACGGCGGTCACGGCGGCGGGCGGCTGGACCTGTCCGCGGCCGCTGCGACCCTGCGGATGACCGAGGACGAGCTGCGCGCCGCGCTGGCGGCCGACGGCGCCACCCTCGCCACGGTCGCCGAGGACCAGGGTGTCGACCTCGTCACCGCCCTCACCGACGCCGCCGAGCAGCGCATCGCCGACGCGGTCACCGACGGCCGGCTCACCCAGGAGCAGGCCGACGAGCGGCTGGCCGGCCTGGCCGAGCGGATCAGCGAGCGGGTGGACAGCACCGACCTGGGGCACCGCGGCGGCGGCCCGCGGCCCGAGGGCGGCTCCGCCGACTGACCCGCGGAACCGACGCGGAGCGGCGCCCCCCACGGGTGGCGCCGCTCCGCCGGGTCCGGCGGGGGAGGGGCCGTTCCCGGCGGGACGGAGCCGCCGTCCCGCCGTAGCCTCCGCCCATGCCACCCCAGGAACTGGAGATCCCCTCGGCCCACGACGTCCCCGTCACCGCCTACCGCTGGGACCCCGCCGGCCCGCCCCGGGGCGTCGTGCAGCTCACCCACGGGATGGGGGAGCACCTGCTGCGCTACGGGCCGCTGGCCGCGCAGCTCACCGCGGCCGGCTTCGTCGTCGTCGGGCAGGACCACCGAGGGCACGGCGCCACGGCGCGCGACGGCCGGTGGGGCGAGCTGGGCCCGGGCGGCTGGGACGAACTGGTCCGCGACATCGGCCGGGTCTCCGACCGCGTCCGCGCCGACCTGCCGGGGCTGCCGCTGGTCCTGCTCGGCCACAGCATGGGCTCCTTCGCCGCGCAGCAGTACGTGCTCGACCACGGCGACGAGCTCGCCGGCCTGGTCCTCACCGGGACGGCGGCCCTCGACCTGCTGGAGCCGGCGCTGGACCTCGACCAGCCGCTGGACCTGTCGGCGTTCAACGCGGCGTTCGAGCCGGCCCGCACCGACTACGACTGGCTGTCGCGGGACGAGGCCCAGGTCGATGCCTACGTGGCCGACCCGCGGTGCGGCTTCGGCCTGTCCCGGGAGGACGGCCGGCAGATGTTCGTCTCGGCGCGGCAGCTGGCCGACCCGCGGCGGGTGGGCGGCGTGCGCGCCGACCTGCCGGTGTACGTCGCGGTCGGCGACCAGGACCCGGTCAACGGCGCGCTCGCCCTCGTGCACGGGCTCGTGCAGCGGCTGGGCGACGCCGGCCTGACCGACGTGACGCTGCGGGTCTACGAGGGCGCCCGCCACGAGGTCTTCAACGAGACCAACCGGGACGAGGTCGTGGCCGACCTGCTCGGCTGGCTGGACCGCGTGGTGCCGCCCACCGGCTGAGTCCGGCCCGCCTCCGTGGCGGGGGGCCCTTGATCGCCCTCCGCCCTGCGGGCAGGCTGTGACCCACACCACAGACCGGGACACGCCGGGAGGCCGCCGTGGAAGCACGAGTCGGGGACAAGATCGTCGTCCACTCCACCCACCAGGGAGAGCCGGAACGCACCGGCAGGGTGGTCGAGGTACGCGGCCAGGGCGGCGGACCGCCCTACGTCGTCCAGTGGGACCCCGACGGGCACACCGGGGTCTTCCACCCGGCAGCGGGGTCGTGCGCCGTCGTCCCCGAGCCGGCGAACGGCTGACCGGTGGCGAAGGACACCGGGACCGCGCCGGCCCCCCGACCGGCCAGCAAAGTGCGCAACGTGGCCCTCGTCGGCCACGCCGGAGCAGGCAAGACCACCCTCGCCGAGGCGCTGCTCGTCGCCACCGGCGCGCTGCCCCGGGCCGGCCGGGTCGAGGACGGCACCACCTGCCTGGACAACGAGGAGGTGGAGGTCCGCCAGCAGCGGTCGGTCTCCCTCGGCGTGGCCACCGTCGAGCACGCCGACCACCGCATCACCCTGCTCGACACCCCCGGCTCGCCGGACTTCGTCGGCGAGCTGCGTGCGGGGCTGCGCGCGGCCGACGCCGCGCTCTTCGTCGTCTCCGCGGTGGGCGGCGTCGATGCCGGCACCGTGCAGCTGTGGGAGGAGTGCGCGGCGGTGGGCATGCCGCGCGCGGTGGTCATCACCCAGCTGGACCGCGCCCGGGCCGACGTCGAGGAGACCGTCCGGCTGTGCCAGACCGTGCTGGGCGAGGGCGTCTACCCCGTCCACCTCGTCGAGCGCGGCCCGGACGGCGCCGTCACGGGGCTGGTCTCGCTGCTCCAGCCCGGCGCTCAGGCCCCCGACGCCGACCGGCTCCGCAGCGAGCTGATCGAGGGCATCATCGGCGAGAGCGAGGACGAGGCGCTGATGGAGCGCTACCTCGCCGGTGACGAACTGGTCCAGGCCGACCTGATGAGCGACCTGGAGACCGCGGTCGCCCGCGGCCACTTCCACCCCGTGCTCTGTGCAGCGCCGCTGTCGGGCATCGGCATCGACGCGCTGCTCCACCTCCTCGTCAACGGCTTCCCGTGCCCCATGGAGCACGGCTGCCCGCCGGCCACCCGGCCCGACGGTTCCCCGGCGCCGGCGCTGACCTGCGACCCCGACGGCCCGCTGGTCGCCGAGGTGGTCAAGACGACCACCGACCCGTACCTGGGCCGGGTCTCGCTGGTGCGGGTCTTCTCCGGCACCCTGCGCCCGGACGCCGCCGTCCACGTCTCCGGGCACGGCATGGCCGACCGCGGGCACCCCGACCACGACGTCGACGAGCGCATCGGCGGGGTGTCCTCGCCGCTGGGGTCCTCGCTGCGGCCGGTGGCCGCCTGCCCGGCCGGCGACGTCTGCGCGGTCGCCCGCCTCACCTCCGCCGAGACCGGTGACACCCTCTCCGCGCCGGACGACCCGCGCCTGGTCCCGCCGTGGGACCTCCCGACCCCGCAGCTGCCGGTGGCGCTGGAGGCGGCCTCCCGCTCCGACGAGGACCGGCTGGCCACCGCGCTGACCCGGCTGGTCGCCGAGGACCCCACGGTGCGGCTGGAGCGCCGCCCGGACACCGGCCAGCTGCTGCTGTGGTGCGTCGGCGAGGCCCACGCCGAGGTGCTGCTGGAGCGGCTGCGCGTCCGCCACGGCGTCTCGGTGACGACGGTGCCGGTGCGGGTGCCCATGGTCGAGACCCTGGCCGGCCCGGCCCGGGTGACCGGCCGGCACGTCAAGCAGTCCGGCGGGCACGGGCAGTACGCGATCGTGGTCGTCGAGGCCGAGCCGGGACCCCCGGGGTCCGGCATCGTCTTCCAGCAGCGGATCGTCGGCGGCACGGTGCCCAGCCAGTTCCACGGCAGCGTCGAGAAGGGCATCCGCGCCCAGGCCGAGCGGGGGGTCTCCGGTGACCGCCCGATCGTCGACGTGCACGTCACGCTCGTCGACGGCAAGGCCCACTCGGTCGACTCCTCCGACGCCGCGTTCCAGTCCGCCGGTGCGCTCGCCCTGCGGGAGGCGGTCGCCGCAGCCGGCACCCGCGTGCTGGAGCCGTGGTGCGAGGTCGAGGTCGCGGTCCCGGCCGAGTACGTCGGCGCGGTGATGAGCGACCTGTCGGCACGGCGCGCGCGGGTCACCGGCAGCGACGCCGACCCCGACCGCGACCGGACGACGGTGCGCGCGGAGGTGCCCGAGATGGAGCTGCTCACCTACGCCGGGGCGCTGCGCTCGGTCTCCCACGGCACCGGCAGCTTCACCCGCCGGCCGCTGGGGTACGAGCCGGCGCCGGCGTCGCTGACCGCCGTGCCCGCGTGAGAGAGGGCCCCCTGCCGCCCACCGTGGGAGGACCCCGCGGTGGGCCCCCGCAGGGGGGCTGCCCGCCCCCCGCACCGCCCGGACGCTCCGGGGGGCGCTGAGGGCCCGGGTCACGGGCCTCCCGGTGCGCCGCCCGGGGGAGTGTCGGCGCGGGACACTAGCCTCGGGGATGGTGTGCAGCGGGCTGGAGGTTTCGTGACGTCGTCCAACGGTCCGTCGGCGGCTGCCCCGGCCCCGCCCGCCGGAGGGCAGCCGCCCGACCAGCCGGTCGTCTCCGACCGCAACGAGCTGCCCGACCGCGTCTGGACGGTCCCCAACGCCCTGTCGGTGCTGCGGCTGCTCGGCGTGCCGCTGTTCCTGTGGCTGCTGCTGGGCCCCGAGGCCGACGGCTGGGCGGTGGTCGTCCTGGCGGTGTCGGGGTTCACCGACTGGGCCGACGGCAAGATCGCCCGCGCCATGGGGCAGTCGAGCAGGCTCGGCGCGCTGCTCGACCCGGCCGCCGACCGCCTCTACATCGTCGCCACCCTCGTCGCGTTCGTCCTGCGCGACGTCGTCCCGCTGTGGGTGGTGGCCGTGCTGCTGGGCCGCGAGCTGGTGCTCGGGGTCATGCTGCTGGTGCTGCGCCGGTACGGGTACCCGCCGCTGCAGGTGCACTACCTGGGCAAGGCGGCCACGTTCATCCTGCTGTACGCCTTCCCCCTGCTCCTGCTCGCCGGCGGCGGCGGCCCGGTCGCCGCGGTGGCCCAGCCGCTGGCCTGGGCGCTGACGATCTGGGGCGGGGTGCTCTACGTCCTCGCCGGTGTCTTCTACGTCATCCAGGTGGTGGGCATCGTGCGCGCCGAGCGCGCCGGAGCCGCCCCGTGACGTCCACCCTGCAGCGCGGCGGGGGGCCGCGCTCGCTGGGCGCCTCACTGCTGGACCAGGTGCTGGCCGAGACCCTCGACCCCGCCTACCGGCAGGCGGCCGACGCCCGCGAGGCGCGCGCCGCGGCAGGGGAGGAGCGCGCATCGGCCCGCCGGCGCTGGGGGCAGGGCGCGGTCGCGCTGGTCATGGCCGTCACCGGGGTGCTGGCCGCGGTGACCTACGACGCCGCCGCCGCCGGCGCGCAGGGCCGCGAGGAGGTGCGCGAGGCGCTGGTCGCTGACATCGGCGAGGAGTCCGACCTCACCGACGCCCTGGGGGCCGAGCTCCGGCAGCTGCGCCTGGACGTGAGCGCCGCCCGGGCCGACGCGCTGGCCGCCACCGCGGTCGGCCAGCGGGCCCTCGACGAACTCGACGCAGCCGAGGTGGCCGGTGCCCTCGAGCCGGTCACCGGCCCGGGGCTGCTGGTCACCCTGGCCGACGCCGAGCCCGACGCCGACTCCGACCCGGTCGGCGGGGGCGACGAGGAGGACCCCCGCGGCCAGGTGATGGACGGCGACCTGCAGGTGGTGGTCAACGCCCTGTGGGCGGCCGGCGCCGAGGCGGTCAGCATCAACGGCCGCCGACTCGGGCCCACCACCGCCATCCGGTTCGCCGGCGAGGCCGTGCTGGTCGACTTCCGGCCGGTCGCCAACCCCTACCTGGTCAGCGCCATCGGGAACCCGGACACCCTCCGGACACGGTTCCTGGCCAACCCCCAGGTCGTCGCGCTCGCCAACTACTCCGCGTCCTTCGGACTGCGTTTCGACTTCGCCCAGGAGGACGAGCTGTCCCTGCCCGCCGGGAGTTCCATGGAGCTCCGATCCGCCGTCCCGGTGTCCGAGGAGCCCGCCGCTCCCGCGGCCGACCCCTCGCCGGGGGGCTGAGCCGTGATCCCCGTCCTCGGTCTCGCGGTCGGCGTGGTCCTCGGCCTCGTCTTCGACCCGACCGTCCCGCTGTGGCTGCAGCCCTACCTGCCGATCGCCGTCGTCGCCGCGCTGGACGCCGTCTTCGGCGGCGTCCGCGCCCGCTTCGACGGCATCTTCGACGCGAAGGTGTTCGTCATCTCCTTCGTCTCCAACGTCGTGGTGGCCGCGCTGATCGTGTTCCTCGGCGACCAGCTCGGCGTCGGCGCGCAGCTGTCCACCGCCGTCGTGGTCGTGCTGGGCATCCGCATCTTCGGCAACGCCGCGGCCATCCGGCGGCACCTGTTCCGGGCATGAGCGCCGACCAGCGGCGGGGACCCGGCCGCGGAGCGGACCCGGCGGACGGCCCCGAGCCGCCGCGCGACGACGCGGTGCGGCCGCCGGCCGGTCCCGACCCCGAAGACGCGCCCGGCCCCGACACGCCTGGCC
This sequence comes from Geodermatophilus sabuli, assembly GCF_900215145.1. GTDB lineage: Bacteria > Actinomycetota > Actinomycetes > Mycobacteriales > Geodermatophilaceae > Geodermatophilus > Geodermatophilus sabuli. The sequence continues at coordinate 120,293 of NZ_OBDO01000004.1, forward strand.
CCGACACGCCTGGCCCCGACACGCCGCGGCCCGCCGGTGGGGCGGCGTACCCCGGTGCGGCGGTCGCCGGGCCGCCGGCAGAGCCGGTGCCGGGGGCGCCGCCGGCCGACGAGCACCCCGAGGAGCCCGCTCCGCGGGACCCGGCGGCCCCCGCCGCGGACGCCCCGGCGGGGGCGGCCGCGCCCGCCCGCCGCCGGCGGCGCGACCCCCTGGCCGCGCTGCTCATCACGGTGCTGACGCTGCTGCTCGGGTTCGCCTTCGCCGTCCAGGTCCGCAACACCGGCACCGACGAGGACCTCGCCGGCGCCCGCGAGGAGGACCTCGTGCGCATCCTCGACGAGCTCAACGACAGCGAGGACCGGCTGCGCGCCCAGATCGCCGACCAGCGGGCCGCCCTGCGGGAGCTGACCAACACCGACAGCCGGTCCGAGGCGGCCCTGCAGGAGGCCCGCGACCGCGCGGAGGCGCTGGGCATCCTCAACGGCACCGTCGCCGCCCAGGGCCCGGGCCTGGTCATGACCATCCGCGACCCGGAGGGGGAGGTCCGCGTCGCCGACCTCCTCGACGCCGTCCAGGAGCTGCGCGGCGCCGGCGCGGAGACGATGCAGATCGACGGCGTCCGGATCGGCGTCTCCACCGCCGTCACCGGCGAACCCGGGCGGCTGCGGGTCGACGGCCGGGAGGTGAGCAGCCCCTACGAGATCGTGGTCATCGGCTCCCCGCAGGACCTGCAGACGGCGATGAACATCCCCGGCGGGGTCGTCGACCGGGTCGGCCGCCAGGGCGGCAGCGTGGAGATCGTGCAGTCCGACCGGGTCGTCGTCGACGCGTTGCGACCGCTGGACACGCCTGAATACGCTGCGCCGGACGACGGCGACGACTGACGCCCCGTCCTTCCCCGATCCGCGACTGGAGACGACGCCGCATGGCCACACCCGACGACCGCCGCTACACCGACCAGCACGAGTGGGCCCAGCTGCAGGGCGGGGGCGAGGCGGCCGTCGTCCGGGTGGGCATCACCGACCACGCGCAGGACGCGCTCGGCGACATCGTCTTCGTGCAGCTGCCGGAGGTCGGCGCGGAGGTCGCCCCGGGCAACCCGATCGGTGAGGTGGAGTCGACCAAGTCGGTGTCGGACGTCTACTCGCCGGTGACCGGGGTGGTGACCGCGGTCAACGAGGCCCTCACCGACGCGCCCGAGACCATCAACGCCGACCCGTACGGCGCCGGCTGGCTGGTGGAGATCGGCATCCCCGCCGATGCCGGGGACCCCACCGAGGACCTGCTGGACGCCGCCGCCTACCAGGCCCTCGTCGACGCCGGCTGACGCCGGCGCCGGGCATCGCGGCGAGCGCCGGCGAGCGGGGAGCGGACCGGCGCGCGGGGTCAGCCGGTGAGCCCGGCCCGACCCCGGCGGGAGCCTCGACGGCGATCACTATGCTCACCTCGGGCGGACCCCGCGGCACCGCTCGTAGGCACCGCGGGCCCACCCTGAACGTCCGGTTGACCCTCGGGTCAGCCGCTGGTTCCATGACCCACGGCCCGCCGTGACCCACACGGCGGTCGACCCGCGGCGGGCTGTCCGGCCCGTCGTCCGCCGGCCGCCCGCGGCCAATCGACCTGGCCCGCGGCGGTGCCACCCCTGCACCGGAGGAGACAGACGTGCACTGCACTCGTTGTGGCCACAACAACCCCGAGGGCAGTCGCTTCTGCGCGCAGTGCGGCGCGGCGCTGTCCCAGGAGCGGATCGGCGAGTCCACCAGCGTCATCCCCAAGGTGGGTGGCGAGGACTCCGCGGAGACCCCCGAGGTCACCGAGACCGACGCCCACGCCGGTGCGGTGGAGTCGCTGCCCGCGGGCTCGGCGCTGCTCGTCGTCAAGCGCGGCCCCAACGCCGGGAGCCGCTTCCTGCTCGACCAGGACGTGACGACGGCGGGCCGCCACCCCGACAGCGACATCTTCCTCGACGACGTGACGGTCAGCCGGCGGCACGTGGAGTTCCACCGCGAGGGCGGCGGCTTCTCCGTGCACGACGTCGGCAGCCTCAACGGCACCTACGTCAACCGCGAGCCGGTGGACGTGGCCTCGCTGGCCGGAGGCGACGAGGTGCAGATCGGCAAGTTCCGGCTCGTGTACCTCACCGGTCCGCGCACGGGCGAGCCCGCTCCTCGCGCGTGAACCCCCGGAAGCACCGCTCCGGGGAGTCGTCGCCGGTGCCGACGGCAGCGTGACCGCGGTGGCCTCGCGCGCGAGCGCGTTCGGGGACGCCGACGACCAGCACGCCCCCCGCCTGACCATCGGCGAGGTGCTGAACGTCCTGCGCGACGACTTCCCCGACGTGACGATCAGCAAGATCCGCTACCTGGAGTCCGAGGACCTCGTCCACCCGCAGCGCACGCCGTCGGGCTACCGGAAGTTCTCCTCGGCCGACGTCGCCCGGCTGCGGTACGTGCTGGCCGCCCAGCGCGACCACTACCTCCCGTTGAAGGTCATCAAGGAGCACCTGGACGCGCTGGACCGGGGCGAGCCACTGCCCGGGTCGGCGCCGGCGCCGGCGGGGGGAGCGGCCCCGGAGCCGGACGCCGGCAGCCTGCCGCCCGAGCAGTTCGCGCGGGCGGCCGGCCTGGCGCCCGGGCAGTTGGCCGACTGCGTGCAGTTCGGCCTGCTGGCGCCCGACGCCGAGGGGCGGCACCCGGCGGCCGACCTGCCGATCGCCCGGGCGGCCGCCGGGCTCGCCCGCCACGGGATCGAGCCGCGGCATCTGCGCGTCTACCAGAACGGCGCCGAGCGGGAGGCCGGGCTGGTCGAGCAGCTGGTCGCGCCCGTGCTGCGGGCGCGGTCGGAGGAGGCCCGGACCCGCGCCACCGAGAAGCTGCAGGAGCTGGTGGCGCTGTCGGCACAGCTGCACGGCGCGTTGCTCGAGGCACGCCTCCGGGACCTCCTGCGTCCCTGACGGCGGCGTACCGTGGTCGCCGTCGGGCCCCTGCCCCGGGCCCGGCGCACGACCCGTCCACCAGCCGCCAGACCGATCCACCGCCCCTAGCGGGCCCGCAGCTGAGGGAGCCCTCCCGTGCAGGAACTCAGAGTCGTCGGGGTCCGGGTCGAGCTGCCCGGGAACCAGCCGATCCTGCTGCTGAAGGAGACGCAGGGGGAGCGGTACCTGCCGATCTGGATCGGCGCGGTCGAGGCCGCCGCGATCGCCTTCGAGCAGCAGGGGGTGCGGCCGGCGCGGCCGATGACCCACGACCTGCTGCGCGAGGTGGTCCGCGCGCTCGGCGCCACGCTCGAGGCGGTCAACATCACCGAGATGCGTGACGGCATCTACATCGCCGAGCTGGTCTTCGGCAACGACCGGGTGGTCAGCGCCCGCCCGTCGGACGCCGTCGCCCTCGCCGTCCGGACCGGTGCGCCGATCTACGGCGCCGAGGAGCTGCTCGACGAGGTCGGGATCGAGATCCCCGACGAGCAGGAGGACGAGGTCGAGAAGTTCCGCGAGTTCCTCGACCAGATCTCCCCGGAGGACTTCGGCGCCGGTTCCGGCTCCGGCGGCACCCCCTGACGTCCGCCCGTCGCCTCGTCGGTCCCTTCAGTCACTGCAGTCACACCGGTACCGGAACGGCTCAAGTCCGGTGCACCACCTGCCGATACCCCTGAAGGATGAGTGCGGCGACACGCCGCCCGCCTCAGTTGACCGACCCCTGGGCCCGGCTTACGGTCGGCGAACAACACCGGTGTGACACCTGGGACGTGCAGTGACACGGACGACGGTGCGCCCGCCGGGGTCGCCGCGGCGAACGCTGCGGGACGCAGAGGAGGACGCTGACGTGAGCGACCAGAGCAACGGCTCCCAGGGTCAGCTCTTCAGCGACGCCGCTGTGGGGGCGCCGTCCTACGACGAGGTCGACAGCGACCTGGTCGGGTACCGCGGCCCGACGGCGTGTGCCGCTGCCGGCATCACCTACCGCCAGCTGGACTACTGGGCCCGTACCGGCCTCGTCGCCCCCTCGGTGCGCAGCGCCACCGGCTCGGGCACACAGCGGCTGTACTCCTTCCGCGACATCCTCGTGCTCAAGGTCGTCAAGCGGCTGCTGGACACCGGGGTCTCGCTGCAGAACATCCGCCGGGCCGTGGACCACCTGCGCAACCGCGGCATCAAGGACCTCGCCAACGTCACGCTCTTCTCCGACGGCGCCACGGTGTACGAGTGCACCTCCGCCGAGGAGGTCGTCGACCTGCTCGCCGGTGGGCAGGGCGTCTTCGGGATCGCCGTCTCCGGCGCCCTGCGCGAGCTCTCCGGTGAGCTCGCCGAACTGCCGGCCGAGCGCATCGACGGCGGCACCGTGCACCCGACCGACGACGAGCTGTCGATGCGCCGCCGCCGCCGCGCCGCTGTCTGATGCGATGACATCGCGGTCCTCCGGACCGCACCGCGGCCAGGTGCCGTCCCCTGCTCCGTTGAGCACACCCCCGTGTCCCGGTCGGGGACCCTCCGGGCCCCGCGACCGGTCCACCGCGGCCAGGTGGCGTCCCCTGCTCCGTTGAGCACATCCCCGTGTCCCGGTCGGGGACCCTCCGGCGTGTCCGTCCGTGTCGCTGACGACGACCCCATGATCAACAGGGGTGTGGCGGGGCGCTGGTAGCGTCGCGGCAATGGCGGACCGTGCCCCCAGCCCCCGTGACGGCAGCCTCCCCGCACTCTCCGCGCTGGATCCATCGGGGTCCTTCGCGGCCCGGCACATCGGCCCGCGGCCCGCTGAGACCGAGGCCATGCTCGCCGCCGTCGGCCACCCGACGTTGCAGTCGCTGATCGACGCCGCCGTGCCGGAGGTCGTCCGCGACCGGGCGCCGCTGGACCTGCCGCCCGCGGCCGACGAGGCGGCGGTGCTGCGGCTGCTGCGGGAGCGCGCCGCGGCCAACGAGGTCTTCACCTCGATGATCGGGCTCGGCTACTCGGGCACGGTGACCCCGGCGGTCATCCAGCGGACCATCCTGGAGAACCCCGCCTGGTACACCGCCTACACGCCGTACCAGCCGGAGATCAGCCAGGGCCGTCTCGAGGCGCTGATCAACTTCCAGACGATGGTCGCCGACCTCACCGGGCTGCCGGTCGCCGGCGCCTCCATGCTCGACGAGGCCACCGCCGCCGCCGAGGCCATGACGCTGGTGCGCCGGGCCGGACGGGCGACGGCGGACGCGGTGTTCGTCGTCGACGAGGACACACTGCCGCAGACGCTCGCCGTGCTGCGGACCCGCGCCGAGCCGCTGGGCATCACCCTGCACGTCACCGACCTGTCCGCCGGGTGGCCGGCGGACCTGCCCGAGGCCGGCGCGTTCGGTGTCCTGCTGTCCTACCCGGGTGCCAGCGGAGCGGTCCGCGACCACCGGGCGCTGGCCGCCGCCGCGCACGAGGCCGGCGCGGCGGTCGTCGTCGCCGCAGACCTGCTCGCACTGACCCTGCTCGAGGCGCCGGGGGAGTGGGGTGCCGACGTCGCCTGTGGCAGCAGCCAGCGGTTCGGCGTCCCGATGGGCTACGGCGGTCCGCACGCCGGCTACCTGTCGGTACGGGAGGGGCTGGCCCGGCAGCTACCCGGGCGGCTGGTCGGGGTGTCGGTGGACGCCGACGGCGACCGCGCCTACCGGCTGGCGCTGCAGACCCGCGAGCAGCACATCCGCCGGGAGAAGGCGACCAGCAACATCTGCACCGCCCAGGTGCTGCTGGCCGTCATGGCCGGCACCTACGCGGTGTACCACGGCGCGGAGGGCCTCACCGCGATCGCCGCCCGCGTGCACCGCAGCGCCCAGACCCTGGCGGCGTGGCTGCGCGGCGGCGGGGTGGACGTCGTCCACGACCGGTTCTTCGACACCGTGCTCGCCCGGGTGCCCGGCCGCGCCGCCGAGGTGGTGGCCGCCGCCGCGCAGCGGCGGATCAACCTGCGGCTGGCCGACGCCGACACCGTCGGCATCGCCTGCGACGAGACGACGACCCTGGCGGTCCTGCGCGCGGTCGCCGAGGCGTTCGGCGTCCCGGCCGACGACACGGCGCCGGACGACGACGGCGCGGACGCCCTCCCGTCCGAGCTGCGCCGCCGCACCGCGTTCCTCACCCACCCGGTGTTCACCGCGCACCGCTCGGAGACCGAGCTGCTGCGCTACCTGCGGTCCCTGGCGGACAAGGACCTCGCGCTGGACCGCACGATGATCCCGCTGGGCTCGTGCACGATGAAGCTCAACTCCGCGGTGGAGATGGCCGCGATCACCTGGCCGGAGTTCGCCCAGCTGCACCCCTTCGCCCCTGCCGAGCAGGCCCGCGGGTACCGGCAGCTGATCGACGAGCTGTGCTCGGCACTGGCCGAGATCACCGGCTACGCCGCGGTGAGCGTGCAGCCCAACGCCGGGTCGCAAGGGGAGTTCGCCGGGCTGCTGGCGATCCGCGGGTACCACCACTCCCGGGGCGAGGCCCACCGCGACGTGTGCCTAATCCCGTCCTCGGCCCACGGGACGAACGCCGCGAGCGCGGTGATGGCCGGCATGCGGGTCGTGGTGGTCGCCTGCGACGAGGCCGGCAACGTCGACGTCGGCGACCTGCGGGCCAAGGTCGACCAGCACGCCGAGCGGCTGGCCGCGATCATGATCACCTACCCGTCGACGCACGGGGTGTTCGAGACCGAGATCCAGGACATCTGCGCGGCCGTCCACGACGCCGGCGGCCAGGTCTACGTCGACGGCGCCAACCTCAACGCGATGGTGGGCCTGGCCCGCCCGGGCCGGTTCGGCTCCGACGTCAGCCACCTGAACCTGCACAAGACCTTCTGCATCCCGCACGGGGGCGGCGGGCCGGGGGTCGGGCCGATCGGCGTCCGGGAGCACCTGGTGCCGTTCCTGCCGGGCCACCCGCTGGTCGACACGGGGGCGCGGGGGCCGGCGGTGTCGGCGGCGCCGTGGGGGTCGGCGGGCATCCTGCCCATCTCGTGGGCGTACCTGCGGCTGATGGGCCCCGACGGGCTGACCCGGGCCACCGAGCACGCCATCCTCGGGGCCAACTACCTGGCCGCGCGCCTGCGGGAGCACTACCCGGTGCTGTACACGGGTGCGGACGGGCTGGTCGCCCACGAGTGCATCCTCGACATCCGGCCGCTCACCAAGGCGACCGGGATCACCAACGACGACATCGCCAAGCGGCTGGTCGACTTCGGGTTCCACGCCCCGACGATGAGCTTCCCGGTGGCCGGGACGCTGATGGTCGAGCCGACCGAGAGCGAGGACCAGGGCGAGCTGGACCGGTTCGTCGACGCGATGGTCGCCATCCGCGCCGAGATCGGCAAGGTCGCCGACGGCGAGTACGACCGCGCCGACAACCCGCTGCGCAACGCCCCGCACACGCTGGCGATGCTCGCGGGGGAGTGGGACCGCCCGTATCCGCGGGAGGTCGCCGTCTTCCCGGTCCCGGCGTTGCGCGGGCGTGGCTACCTCGCGCCGGTGCGCCGCATCGACCAGGCGTACGGCGACCGCAACCTGGTGTGCTCGTGCCCGCCGCCGGAGGCGTTCGAGGAGCCGCAGCCGGCCCCGGGCGTCACGGCTCGGGTGCCGGAGCGGGCCGAGGGCTCGCCGGACGACCTGGGCACCGCCGCGGACGCGGTCCCCGCCGGCGCCCAGGCCTGACGGCACGACCGGCGGCTCCGCCGGGGGACCGGGGCCGGGGGACTGGGGCCGCCGGAACGAGCGCCTCCAGGGGCCGTCCTCGGCCGTTCGTACGACCGTTATCCCCAACACAGCGCGGGTTGACCCGCGCCCGCAGGACCGCCACCGAGGAGGAGGGGCCGACGCGGGGAGCCCTCCTCCTCGGCGCCCGCTCAGCGGGAGGCGAGCTGGGGGACCCGCCAGGCGCGGTGGTCGGCGACGGCGCGCCCGTCGGGCAGCAGCTCGCCGTCGTCGTCGAACAGGACGACGCCGTTGCAGAGCAGGTTCCAGCCCTGCTCGGGGTGGCTGCTCACCACCGCGGCGAGGTCACGCTGGTCGCTGGAGGCGTCGGGGCAGGGGGATACGTGGGCGCACATCGGGATCTCTCCGATCGGCCCGGCGGGGAGCCGGGTTCACTGAGTGTGTTGGTCCGGTGACCAGATGCTCCCGAGTGTGGGCGCGACAGCGTCCGCTGTCAGGTGACGAACCTCACGACCTCACCCCATGGGGTCGTCAGGACTCGCCATGGCCGGCGTGCACCGGCCCGGGCGGGCCACGACCCGGCGGCGGTCAGATCTTGCGGAGCAGGACGCGGCGGACCTTGTGGTCGGCGGCCTTCTGCAGCACCAGGCGGGCTCGCGAGCGGGTGGGCACGATGTTGCTGCGCAGGTTGGGGCCGTTGACCGCGGCCCAGATGCCGAGCGCGGTGTCCCGGGCCTGCGCGTCGGTCAGGCCGGCGAACCGGTGGAAGTAGGCCGAGCTGTCCTGGAACGCCGTCCGCCGCAGGGCCAGGAAGCGCTCGACGTACCAGCCCTGGATGTCGGTCTCCGCCGCGTCGACGTAGACCGAGTAGTCGAAGTAGTCCGACAGGAAGACCTCCGCGGTGCTGCCGTCGGCCCGCCGCCCGGCCTGGAGCACGTTGAGGCCCTCGATGACGAGGATGTCCGGACCGTCCACGACCTGCGCGGCCCCGGGGACGATGTCGTAGGCCTGGTGGTCGTACAGCGGGGCGCTGACGGCGCCGCGGCCGGACTTCACCGCGGCGAGGAACCGCAGCAGCCCCCGCCGGTCGTAGCTCTCCGGGAAGCCCTTGCGGCCCAGCAGCCCCCGCGCCTCCAGTTCCGCGTTGGGCAGCAGGAACCCGTCGGTGGTCACCAGGTCCACCCGGGGTGCGCTGGGGCCGGCCGCCAGCAGGGTCTGCAGCAGCCGGGCGGTGGTGCTCTTGCCGACGGCGACGCTGCCGGCGACGGCGATGACGTAGGGCACCTTGGCCGTGGCGTCGCCGAGGAACTCGCTGCGGGCCGCCCACAGCCGCCGGCTGGCCTCCACGTGCAGGTCGAGCAGCCGGGCCAGGGACAGGTAGACCGTCGAGACCTCGTCGAGGTCGATCCGGTCGCCGAGGGAGGCCAGCGCCCGCAGCTGTCCCTCGTCCAGCGGCAGCGTCGCGCCTGCGGCGAGCGCCCGCCACGAGTCGCGGTCGAAGACCGCGTAGGGCGAGACCTGAGGTCGTGTGCCTGCCGTCACGCCACCATCGTGCCGGTCACCGGGCTCCCCTCACCCGGCCGGGGGTCCCCGGAGCCGGGACGGCCGGTGCGGGAGCCGCCCCCGTCTAGGGTGCCGGTGTGCCCACGTCGCCCGGGCTGCTCGAGTGCATCGAGCGGTACTTCGCCGCCGCGCCGCTGCCCGACGCCCGCATCGAGACCGCCGGCGCGCTCGACGTCCCGGTCGGCAGCCCCGACTGGCCCTACCCGGCCCGGCCGCGGCCGGGCGAGCGGGTCACGACGGACGACGTCCGCGCCGCCGTCGCCGTGCAGCAGCGCGCCGGCCTGCCGGTGGCGCTGGAGTGGGTGTGCGAGTCCGCGCCGTCGGCCGCCGCGGCCGTGCGCGCGGCCGGCCTGGCCGTGGACGAGTCGCCGTTGCTGGTCGCCGCCGACCCGGTCGACCTGCTGCTCCCGTACGGGGTGCGGCTGTACCTGGTGGGCGCCGACGACCCTGAGCTGCCCCGTTACCAGCAGCTGGTCTCGATCGCCTTCGCCCACCCCGGGCCGCGGGCCGACGTCGGTGACGCCGCGGTCGAGGCGGTACCGGAGTCCTCGCGGAGCGCGGTCCTGCGGGAGCGGATCGCCACCGGGCGCACCGTGATGATGGTGGCGGTGGAGCGTGGCGAGCCGGTCGCGGTCGGCGCGCACCATCCGGTCGACGTCGACGGCACCGAGGTCAGCGAGATCACCGGCGTCGCCACGCTGCCGCGGCTGCGGGGGCGCGGCCTGGGCGCCGGGCTCGCCTCCGCGCTGGCCGCGCACGCCCGCGAGACCGCCGAGCTGGTCTTCCTCGTCGCCGGGGACGACGACGTCGCCCGCGTGTACGAGCGCATCGGCTTCGCCTGGCTGGCCACCGTCGGCGTGGCCGACCTGCCGGACGGCGACCTCGCCGACACCGAGCTGTGCGACACCGAGCTGCCCGACACCGAGCTCCCCGACACCGAGCAGTCCGACACGGGGCTGCCCGGAACCGGCACCGGTGCCGCGGCGGCGGAACGGGGCCGGCCGGGCTGAGGCCGGCCGGCGGTCGCCCCTCAGGGCCCGGACGTCACCGGCACCGCCGCGGCGGCGGCACTGAGCGCCGCCCGCGCGGCCTGCCAGCCCACCGCGGTCGGCACCTCGCTGAGCAGCACCACGACCTGGGTCCCGATCAGGCCGACCGAGTGCAGGTGGCGCTTCCCGGCCAGGCAGCACATCCAGCCCTGCTTGACCGCCGGGGCGCCCGGTGCGGCTCCGAGGACGCCGAAGCGCTGGTCGAAGCCGTCGGCGGCCACCGGCATCACCGCGCCCATCCAGCCGGTCAGCGTCGCCGCGTCGTCCGGGTCGGCCACCACGGGCAGCCGGGCCAGGAAGCGGGCGAGGTCCTCGGCGGTCGTCGTCGTCTCGCCCCACTCGCCCGACGCGCGCGGGGGAGCGGTGCCGGACAGGCCGTAGCGGGCGGCGACGTCGCGCACCAGCCGGTTGCCGTCGAAGCGCACCCACAGGTCGGAGGCCGTCGCGTCGGAGGACCGACGGACCATGTCGGCCATGCGCCGCAGGTCGTCGGGGGAGAGGACCACCGCGCCGGTGCGGGCCAGGTGCAGGAGCTGCTCGGCGAGGAACAGCTTGACCAGCGAGGCGGTCGGGAAGGGCCGCGTGGCCAGGTCGTTGCCCGCCGTGGCCGCGGACACGCGGGCGCTGCGGGCCTCGGCGGCACGCAGGGAGAGCCCCTCGGCCGGGACCTCCTGCCAGGCGAGGACGACGGCGAGGGTGCCGGTCGGTCCGTAGGCGGCGGTGACGGCGGGCACGACCTGGGCGGCCGGGAGCCCGCCGGCCGCCGCGGGAGCGGCGCCGGCCCCTACGGCGAGCAGCAGGAGCAGCGCGACGACCGGCAGCACGCCCGCGGTCCGCGGGCGGAGCCGGTACGTCGCGGCAGTCGCCATGACCCCATGGTGCCCACGTTCCGGCGGGGAGCTTCAAGGTTCAATCACCGGACGCGTGTCCGTGGCCGAGGGCACCCGTCGGTTCGCGCTGCGTCGAGGAGGGGCCCCCGATCGGGTCAGTCCTGCTCGTAGGTGGTGACCAGCGTCGCGCGCGCCAGGGTGTGGCCGAACAGGTTGAACCCCAGCACGGCCGGCGTGGTGTCCGGGGTGACGTCGAGGGCGTCGGTGTCCACCGCGTGCACCGTGATCAGGTACCTGTGCGGGCCGTGCCCGGCCGGGGGAGCGGCGCCCACGTACCCGGCGAACCCGGCGTCGTTGCGCAGCTGCACCGCGCCCTGCGGCAGCCCGCCCCCGCCCTGGTCACCCGCGCCGCCGGGCAGCTCGGTGACCGTGGCCGGGATGTTGGCCACCGCCCAGTGCCAGAAGCCGCTCTGGGTGGGGGCGTCGGGGTCGAACACCGTGACGGCGAAGCTGCGGGTGCCCTCGGGGAAGCCGGACCAGGACAGCTGCGGCGAGCGGTCCTCCCCGCCCGCGCCCATGACCCCGCTGACGTGCGGCCGCCCCAGCGGGCGGCCGTCGGCGCAGTCGGTGCTGGTCAGCTCGAAGCTGGGCACCTGCGGCAGGAACTCGAAGGGGTTCGGCGGCGTCGGGCGCTCGGCCATGGGGTCTGCTCCTCGGCTCGGGTGGACGGGGACGGCCCCCCGGGGTGGGGGAGTGCCTCCGGTCCCCGACCCTAGGCACCGGCGCACCCGGCCGCGCGTCGGTGAACAGCGGGTTTCCCGGCCCGGCGGGTGTCGTCCGGCGCCGGTAGCGTCGCACCGTGCTCGGACTCCCCGGCTCCATCCGCGCCTGCCTGTTCGACCTCGACGGCGTCCTGACCCGGACGGCCACGGTCCACTTCGCCGCCTGGAAGCGCACCTTCGACGAGTTCCTCCGGCGACGGGACCCCACCGCCGCGGAGTTCGGCCAGGACGACTACAACCGCTTCGTCGACGGCAAGCCGCGGCTGGACGGGGTGCGTGACTTCCTCGCCAGCCGTGGCATCACCCTGCCCGAGGGCGAGGGGGGCGACCCCGCCGACGCCGCGACCGTGCACGGCGTGGGCCTGCGCAAGAACGAGCTCGTGCTCGCCGAGCTGGCCGAGCACGGCGTCGAGGTGTACCCCGGGTCCGTGCGCTACCTGCAGGCGGTCAAGGACGCCGGGCTGGCCACCGCGGTCGTCACCGCCTCGGCCAACGGGGCACAGGTGGTGGCCGCCGGAGGCTTCGCCGACCTCGTCGACACCCGGGTGGACGGCGTCGTCGCGGCCGAGCGGCGGCTGCGCGGGAAGCCGGCGCCCGACACCTTCCTCGCCGGCGCCCGCGCGCTGGGCGTCGACCCCGCCGAGGCCGCGGTGTTCGAGGACGCGCTGGCCGGGGTGGCCGCCGGCCGGGCGGGCGAGTTCGGCTTCGTCGTCGGGGTCGACCGGGTCGGGCAGGCCGACGCGCTCGCGGCCGCCGGCGCCGACGTCGTCGTGACCGACCTCGAGCAGCTGATGGCGGCCCGGGGATGACCGAGCCCGCGAGGTCGCCCGGGGGCACCGCACGACCGGTTCCGACGCCGACGACCGCCAGCGAGGAGGAGACGTGACGGAGGGACGCCCCACCTTCCCGGTCGAGCCGTGGTCGCTCACCGAGATCGGTCTCGACCACGCCTCACTGGCCGTGAACGAGTCGGTGTTCGCGCTGGCCAACGGGCACATCGGGATGCGCGGGTCGTTCGAGGAGGGCGAGCCGGTCGTCGTCCCGGGCACCTACCTCAACGGCTTCTTCGAGGAGCGGCCGCTGCCCTACGCCGAGGCCGGGTACGGCTTCCCGGAGCAGGGCCAGACGGTCGTCAACGTCACCGACGGCAAGCTGATCCGGCTGCTGGTCGGCGACACCCCGCTGGACCTCGACTACGGCGAGATCGTCTCCCACCGCCGCACCCTCGACCTGCGCCGCGGCGTGCTGCGCCGCACCACCGAGTGGCGCTCGCCCAACGGCCGCACCGTGACGGTCACCAGCACCCGGCTGGTCTCGCTGCGCCGGCGGTCGATCGCCGCCATCGAGTACGCGGTGGAGTGCACCGACGGCCACGGCGACCTCTACGTCGCCCTGCAGTCGGACCTGCTGGCCAACGAGCCGGTCGAGAGCGGCTCGGAGGGCGACGACCCGCGCGCCGCCGCGGCCCTGGCCCGCCCACTGGTCAGCGAGCTGGCCGTGGCCCGCGGCCAGCGCGCGGTGCTGGTCCACCGCACCAAGCGCAGCCGGCTGCGCATGGCCGCCGGCATGGACCACGTCGTCGAGGTGCCCGACACCTCCACCGAGGACGTCGAGGCGACCGACGACCTCGCCCGGTTCACCCTCGCCGCCCGGCTGCCGCAGGGCTCGTCCGTGCGGATGGTGAAGTACCTGGCCTACGGGTGGTCCTCCCGTCGGTCGGCGGCAGCCCTGCGCGACCAGGTCGAGGGTGCGCTGGCGACGGCCAAGCTGGCCGGCTTCGAGCGCCTGCTGCGGGAGCAGCGCGAGGTCCTCGACGCCCACTGGCTGCACGCGGACGTCGAGGTCGAGGGAGACGAGGAGATGCAGCAGGCGGTGCGGGTCGGCGTCTTCCACCTGCTGCAGGCCGGCCTGCGGGCCGAGCGCCAGCCGATCCCCGCCAAGGGGCTCACCGGCCCGGGCTACGACGGGCACACCTTCTGGGACACCGAGACCTACGTCCTGCCCGCACTGACCTACATCGCCCCCGAGGCCGCGCGCGACGCGCTGCGCTGGCGGCACTCCACGCTGGAGCTGGCCCGGGAGCGCGCCGGGGTGCTCGGGCTGCGCGGCGCGGCCTTCCCGTGGCGCACCATCCGCGGAGAGGAGACGTCGGGGTACTGGCCGGCCGGGACGGCGGCGTTCCACATCAACGCCGACATCGCCGACGCCGTCGTCCGGTACCACAACGCCACCCTCGACGAGGAGTTCGACCGCGACCACGGGGCCGAGCTGCTCATCGAGACGGCGCGGCTGTGGGCGTCCCTGGGGCACTTCGACGCCGAGGACGGCTTCCGGATCGACGGGGTGACCGGCCCCGACGAGTACACGGCGGTCGTGGACAACAACGTCTACACGAACCTCATGGCGCAGCGGAACCTGCGGGAGGCCGCCGCGGCGGCCGAGCGCCAGCCCGACGTCGCCGGCCGGCTGGAGGTGACCGAGGAGGAGGTGGCCCACTGGCTGCGGGCCGCGCGGCTGATGCGGGTGCCGTGGGACAACCGGTTGGGCGTGCACATGCAGTCCGAGGCGTTCACCCACCACCAGGAGTGGGACTTCGAGGGCACCCCGGCCGACCACTACCCGCTGCTGATGCACTACCCGTACTTCGACATCTACCGCAAGCAGGTGGTCAAGCAGGCCGACCTGGTGATGGCCCTGCACCTGCGGGGGGACGCCTTCACCGCCGAGGAGAAGGCTGCCGACTTCGCCTACTACGAGGCGCGCACGGTGCGGGACTCCTCGTTGTCGGCCACCCAGCAGGCGGTGGTCGCCGCGGAGACCGGTCACCTGGAGCTGGCCTACGACTACTGGGGCGAGGCGACGCTCACCGACCTGCACAACCTGCACGGCAACTCCGGGCACGGGCTGCACATCGCCTCCCTGGCGGGGGGCTGGACGGTGGCGGTGGCCGGGTTCGGCGGGATGCGCGACCACGACGGCCGGCTGCAGTTCGCGCCCCGGCTGCCCGAGCGGATCAGCCGCCTGCGGTTCCGGCTGAACTACCAGGGCCGGTGCCTGCTGGTCGCCGTGACGCCGACCGAGGCGACCTACCGGCTGTCGGAGGGCGAGCCGCTCGACGTCCACCACCACGGTCGGCGGATCACCGTGTCCGAGCACGAGGTGGTGGCGGAGATCCCGCCGGCGCCGCAGGTGGAGCCGGTGTGCCAGCCGGCCGGCGCCGCCCCCCGGCGGCGCGGGAAGGCGTGAGGCCGGCTCAGCCCGTCCAGCCGGTCCCGAGCAGCCACCAGGTGCCGAGCAGCAGCGCGCCGACGTCGACGAGCAGGAACAGCCCCACCCACAGCAGCGCGGGCAGGCGGGTGAGGCGGGCCAACTGGTCGGCGTCGGAGTCCGGTGCGACCCGGCGCCGGCGGGCGCGCTGGAGCTCGACCACCGTCCTCGGGGCGGCCAGCAGCAGGAACCAGGTGCCCGCGGCGGCGAAGGCGGCCTGGCCGTCCGGTGGCAGCCACGTGGTCACGGCGGCCACCACCGCGGCGGTCGCCAGCACCGACCACAGGCCGAACCAGTTGCGGATCTGCACCAGCAGCAGCGCGAGCAGGCCGAGCAGCGCCCACAGCAGCCCGACGGCGTACCCGGCCGCCAGCAGCGCGGCGGCGCCCAGGCCGAACAGGCCCGGACCCACGTAACCCGCGGCGCAGGTCAGCACCATACCGGGCCCGGTCGGCCGGCCCGCGGAGACGGTCAGCCCCGAGGTGTCGGAGTGCAGCCGGATGCCGGCCAGCCGCCGCCCGGTCACCAGGGCGGCCACCCCGTGCGCGCCCTCGTGCGCGATCGTCACCACGTTCCGCGCCGGTCGCCACAGCGCGGGGGTGCCGACGACGACCGCGGCCGCGATCAGGGCAGCGAGCAGCACCGGCGCAGGGAGGTCGGGCAGCGGGGTGGTCACCCGCGCCCAGAACCCCTCGACGACGTCCACGGGCGGAAGTCAACCGCACCGGCCTGGGAGCACCCCGTGACCCGCCGGAGCGGTTGATCCGTTATCCCCAACACTCACTCGGCAAGACGGCGACGGGGCAAGAACACGGCGAGGAGCACGGATCCCCCGAGCAGTCCCGTGCACCAGGCGAGGGCGAGTGGACCGGCCGAGCCGACCGGCGTCCCGGTGAGCAGCCCGCGGACCGCCTCGATGACCGGCGTGATGGGCTGGTGCTCCGCGACGGCCCGGAGGACGCCGGGCAGCGTCTCGGTCGGCACGAAGGCGCTGCTCAGGTAGGGGAGGAACAGCATGGCGAAGGTCAGCGCGTTGGCCGACTGCACGCTGGAGGCGATCGCGCCCAGGCCGGCGGCCAGCCAGGACAGTGCCAGCACGTAGAGCAGCAGCAGGCCGAGCGCGGCCAGCCACTCCACCGGGCCGGCGTCCGGGCGGAACCCCATGGCGAGTGCACCGGCGAGGACGACCGCCGTGGCCACCGCGTTGCGGGCGACGCTGGCCACCACGTGCCCGGTCAGCAGCGCGGAGCCGGCGATCGGCATCGACCGGAGCCGGTCCACCATGCCGCTGGTCATGTCGGCCGCGACCGCGGGCGCCGTCGACGCCGCGCCGAAGCCCACGCAGAGCAGCACGATGCCCGGGACGACGTAGGTCACGTAGGCCGCCCGGCCGGCGAGCGCGCCGCCGAAGACGTAGACGAACAGCGCCATCATCAGCAGCGGCAGCACGACCGCCATGACCAGCGCCTCGACGTCGCGGCGGGACAGCCGGATGCAGCGGCCCGTGAGGGTCGCCGACTCGGCGACGGCCGCGGCGAGCCGCCGGCCGGCCTGGGCGAAGGGGACTGGCGGCAGCGGCTGACCGCCTGGGCGCTGGGGGTGCTCGCCGTCCTGCGCCGGCACCCGTGGTTCCGCGACGTCGCCTTCGACGGCCCCCCCATGGGGCCGGGCAACCTCGCCTGGCTCGACCGGGGGCTGGCCGCCCTGGAGGACACCCCGCTGGACGACGGGCAGCGGATCGCCGTCCTCATGGGGCTGCTGCCGATGGTGCACGGACAGGCCCGGTTCACCGTCGACCTCGAGCGCGGGTACGCGGCGGACCCCGAGGGCGCCGGCCGCGGGTACGGCGCGACCCTCGGCTCCCTGCTGGACCCCGACCGCTTCCCGGCCCTGGCCCGCGCCGTCACCGCCGGGGTGTTCGACGCCGCCCCGCCCGGGGACGCCGGGGAGCTGGGGAGCGAGCTCGACACCGGCTTCCGCTTCGCCCTCGGCTGCTACCTCGACGGCGTGGCGGCCGTCATCGCCCGCAGCGCAAACCGGTCGCCCGCCCGGCCCGGCGGCTGAGACCATCGCCGGCATGGACCTGCTGGGGTCGCTGCCGGCGTTCGTGCTGGCCGTCGTGCTGATCTCGGCCTCACCGGGGCCGGCGATGGCGCTCATCCTCCGCCGGGCGGCCCTGCGCGGTCTCGGCGGCGCGGTGCCCACCGTGCTCGGCCTGGAACTGGGCCTCTACGCCTGGGCGCTGTTCGCCGGTGCCGGCTTCGCGGTCCTGGTCGCCGCCTCCGAGGTCGCCTACCTCGTGCTGCGGGTCGTGGGCGCGGCGGTGCTGCTGGTCCTCGGCATCAGGGCGTGGCGGACGGCGTGGCGGGACCGCCGGACGCCCGACGCGCCCGTCCCGCCCGCGGCTGCGCTGGGCCGGCGCCGGTGGTGGGCGGCGTTCGGCGAGGGGCTGCTCGTCCAGCTGGCCAACCCCAAGGCCGCCGTCTTCATGCTGGCGTTCTACCCGCAGTTCGTGCCGGCCGACGGGCCGGTGTTCGCCACGACCGCGCTGCTCGGGCTGCTGCAGATCACCCTGGAGACCGGGCTCTACCTGGGCCTGGCCGCGGCGGTGGCCCGCGCGGGGGCGTGGTTCCGCCGGCCGCGGATCCGGCGGCGGCTGGAGGCGGTCACCGGCACCGTGCTCGTCGCACTCGGCGTCCGCGTCGCCGTCTCCGCCCGCTGAGGGGCGGACGAGGCACCGGTGACGACGCCCCGGTGCTGCCGGCGTCGTCCCCCTTCGCGCTGGACGGGCCGGTCAGAGGGTGCGGGTCAGGTTGACCACGTTGCCGTCGGGGTCGGTGATGTGGGCGACCCGCTGACCCCAGGGCATGTCGTTGGCCGGGCTCGGTGCCCGGCCGCCCAGCGCCTCGACCCGGGCCAGACGGGCGTCGACGTCGTCCACCTCGACGCTGAGCAGCATGCGGCCGGGCTCGCCGGGGACGACCGAGGTGTCGGCCGACAGGCCGAGCTCGGAGTCGCCGAGCTGCAGGCCGACGTAGAAGACCGGCCCCTCCTCGGGGAAGCGCATCACCTCCGTGGCGCCCAGCAGGCCGGTGTAGAACGTGAGGAGCCGGTCGAGGTCGGCGGTGACGATGATCGGGCGGATCGTGCTCGGCATGGGATGGGCCTCCTGGTCCAGTCGGTGTTGGAGGGCCGACGGTGCCGGGCTCCGCTTCTCATCGTCACTGTGACGAAAGGAGGGCTGGGCTGGTTGACTTAGTCCGACTTGGTCCTAGCCTGGGGGGATGGCGCAGACGGTGAACGTCCACGAGGCGAAGACACACCTGTCCCGCCTGCTCGAGGCGGTCGAGCAGGGGGAGGAGGTCGTCATCGCCCGGGCGGGCAAGCCGGTGGCCCGCCTCGTCCCCGTCGCGGTGCGCCGCGAACCCCGGGTCCCCGGCACCTGGCGAGGGCGGGTCTTCATCGCCGACGACTTCGACGAGACACCGGAGAGCGTGCTGGCCGCCTTCCGGGGCGAGAGCGGCTCGTGACGCTGCTGCTCGACACGCACGTCCTGCTGTGGTGGCTCGGTGAGGACGATCGGCTGACCCCGACGATGCGGGAGGCGATCGCGGATCCGGGCGCGGCGGTGGCGGTGTCCGCCGCGTCGGCGTGGGAGATGTCGATCAAGGCTGCCCTTGGCAAGCTCACGGCGCCGGAGGACCTGGTCGCGGAACTGGCGCATCACGGCTTCGACCCGCTGCCGGTCACCGTCGAGGACGGGCTGGCCGCCGGCGCGCTCCCACGTCACCACGACGACCCCTTCGACCGGATGCTCATCGCCCAGGCCCGCCGGCGCCGGCTGGTGCTGGTCACCGCGGACCGGCGCTTCGCCGACTACGACGTCCTGACGCTGGCGTAGCCGGTCGGGGAGGGTGGCGCGACAGCGGCAACCGGCGCTCCTGATCCTCGCTAGTTGACATAATGTACATTATCGGCGGTTTATCGCAGGCAGGCTGAGTGGGCCCCAGACGGCCTGCTCCGGCTCGGTTCGTCGGGCGTCCGGTCTGTTCCGTCGTGTCGACCGGGCCCGTGACCGTCCACCCGTCCGCCGTCCGCCGTCCGCCGTCCGACCGCGTCGGCCATGACCGGCACCCGACCTCCACCTGGACCCTTGATGATCATGACCCGGTCGGATCGACACCCCGGGCAGCGTCCCCGAGTGCTCGTGCCCACCCCTTCCCCGGACCCGATCCATCCACCCACCATTCCGTCACTGTGACGGAAACAGGGCTGGGTCGGACGTTCGACGGGCGCGCCGTGCGGGTGCTGCATAGGGTCGGAGACATGCAACTCCGACGCCCGATCGCCGCACTGATGACCGCCCTGGCGCTCTTCGGTGGCGGCGCGACGATGACCGCCTGTGAGGCCGCCGGGCAGGATCAGAACGACGGCACCACCGACAGCGGGGACCAGCCCGACGAGAACACCAACGAGGAGTCCGACCAGTCGCAGGACAACGTGCCCGACCTCACCGACCCGGAGGACGGCGTCGAGCAGGGCGAGGGCAACGAGGAGGACGACGGCTGACGCGGGATCAGCCGGCGGCGCGCTCGGAGACCCAGAGCCGGTCGAGCCGGCCGGTGGAGCGCACGAGATCGGCCAGGGACCGCTCCAGCTCGGCCTTGGTGGGGCGCTCGGTCAGCAGCGTCTGGACGTCCTCGAGGGCGCAGCGCAGCTGGTACAGCCGGTCCTGCAGGCCGTCCAGCTCCGCGCGGGTGACCAGGACGACGTCACCGGACAGGCCGGCCTTGGCCGTCGCCGACCGCTGCTCGTAGGCCCGCTGGCGGCACGCCTGCCCGCAGTACTGCCGCGGTCGCCCGACCGAACCCTGCTGCGGGAGCACCCGGCGGCACCACCCGCAGCGGCGCTCGGCTCCGCTCCCCTGCCGGGGGCTGGGGAGCCCGGTGCCGGTCGTCGCCTCCTCGTCGGTCACCTGGGTGGTGTGCTGCTTGGCCACGGTCCGCACGGTAGACGGCACCACTGACAGCACCGAGGGACACGCCCGACACGCGGACGCGGGCGCTGAGGGAGGAGCGCGGTGCCCCAGGAACCGGCGGCGGGGTTCGACGCCCTGACCGAAGAGGCGCTGCGCGCCGCGGGCGGGTTGAAGTGGACCCGCTACGGGACCGCGATCGGGGCGTTCGTCGCGGAGATGGACTTCGGCACCGCGCCGGAGGTCAGTCGGGTGCTGCACGAGGCCGTCGACCGGGGCGCCCTGGGCTACCTGACCGCGGAGGCGGCGTCGGCGATGGCCCGGGCCTGCGCGGGCTGGTACCGCGACCGCTACGGCTGGGCGCCGCCGCCGGAGTGGATCACGCCGCTGTCCGACGTCGTCGCCGGGCTGCAGGCCGCGATCGAGTACTTCACCCCGCCCGGGAGCGCCGTCGTCCTGCCCACGCCGGCGTACATGCCGTTCCTGACCGTGCCCGGGCTGCTCGGCCGCGAGCTGATCGAGGTGCCCATGGTGGAGCGGGACGGCCGGGCCACCTACGACCTCGACGGCATCGCTCGCGCCTTCGCCGCCGGCGGGGCGCTGCTGGTGCACACCAACCCGCACAACCCGCTGGGGCGGGTCTTCGACGTCGAGGAGCAGCTGGCCCTGGCCGACGTCGTCGAGCGCGCCGGCGTCCGCGTGTTCGCCGACGAGATCCACGCGCCCCTGGTGTACCCGGAGGCGGCCCACCGCCCCTACGCGGGGCTCTCCCCCGTCACCGCCCGGCACACCGTCACCGCGACGTCGGCGTCCAAGGCGTGGAACCTGCCCGGCCTCAAGGCCGCCCAGCTGCTGCTGTCCGACGAGGCCGACGCCGAGCATTGGGCGCGGGTCGGCTTCCTCCCCGTGCACGGGGCCTCGACCCTCGGCGTCCTCGCCGCCACGGCCGCCTACACCGAGGGGCGGCCGTGGCTGGACGACGTCCTGGCCTACCTCGACGGCAACCGGCGGCGGCTGGGGCACCTGCTGGCCGAGCACCTGCCGCGGGTGCGGTGGAGCCCGCCGCAGGGCACCTACCTGGCCTGGCTGGACTGCCGCGCCCTGGGCCTGCCCGGGTCGCCCGGCGCGTTCTTCCTCGAGCGCGCCGGGGTCGCGCTCGTGGACGGCCCCGAGTGCGGAGCGCCCGGGGCGGGACACGTCCGGCTCAACCTGGCCACCCCGCGGCCGGTGCTGGAGCGGATCGTCGAGCGGATGGCCGCCGCGGTCGCCGGTCGGGTGGACGGGGCGGGCGGGGCCGGTGGAGCGAGGCCCTGACCGGCGCCGCACGGCGCGGCGTTAGCGTGTCGGGGTGGTCCCCGCCCGGTACGCGTTCCTCGACGGGCCGACCCCCATCGCCATGGCCCACCGCGGTGGCGCGATCGAGCACCTGGAGAACTCCCTGCCGGCCTTCGAGGCCTGCGTGGCGCTGGGCTACCGCTACCTGGAGACCGACGTCCGGGTCACCGCCGACGGCGTGCCGATCGTCTTCCACGACGCCCTCCTCGACCGCGTCACCGACCGCACCGGCCGGGTCGACCAGCTGCCGTGGTCGGAGGTGTCCGCGGCCCGCATCGGCGGACGGGAGCCGATCCTGCGGCTGGAGGAGCTGCTCGGCGCGTGGCCCGACGTCCGGTTCAACCTCGACATCAAGGCCGCCGGGGTGCTGGCGCCGCTGGTCCGGACCGTGCGGCGGCTGCGCGTCGAGGACCGGATCTGCCTGGGCTCGTTCTCCGACGCGCGCATCGCCGCGGCTCGCCGGCTGTTCGGCCCGTCGGTGTGCACCTCGCTGGGCCCGCGCGGGGTGGCCGCGCTGCGGCTGTCGTCCTACTCCCCCCGCGCCGCGGGCCTGGTGCGCATCCAGGCCGGCTGCGCCCAGGTGCCGCTGCAGCTCGGGGGGCGGGCACTGGTCGACGAGCGGTTCCTGGCCGCCGCGCACGCCCGCGGCCTGCAGGTGCACGTGTGGACGGTCGACACCGAGGCGGAGGCGGCGGCGATGCTCGACCTGGGCGTGGACGGCGTGATGACCGACCGCCCGGCGATGGTGCGGGAGCTGCTGGAGAAGCGCGGCCAGTGGTCGCCGCGGTGAGGGGCCTGGGCGAGCGCGTGCGCGCGTGGCGGCCGCAGCCCCCGCCGCTGCCGGCGGACGTCGCGCACCTGGTGGGCCCGGACGACCCGGAGTGGTTCGCTCGCGAGCTGGCGATCGCGGCGTCCCCGCCGTGGTGGTTCTGGCGGTTCGCGCTGCGCCGGCTCTCGTGGCTGCCCAGCGTGTTCGGCCGCGTGCAGGTCACCGGCTCGATCCGGGAGGAGTGGCTGCAGGGGCCGCTGCTGCTGGCGGTCAACCACATCGGGGACTTCGACACGTTCGTCGTGGCGGTGGCGCTGCACAAGGCCGGGGTGACGCCGCGGTTCATGGCGACCGGCGGGATCATGCGCTCGCCGGTCGCCGGTCCCCTGCTGGAGCGGTCCGGCGGCATCCGCGTCGACCGCGGCACCGACGTCGCCGCGCACGCGCTGACGGTGACCCGGGTGGCGCTGGCGCACGGCGGGCACGTCGTCGCCTATCCCGAGGGCCGGGTGGGCCTCTCCCCCGACGGCTGGCCCGAGCGCGGCCGGACCGGGCTGGCCCGCATGGCGCTGGCCGCCGACGTCCCGGTCATCCCGGTGAGCCAGTGGGGCGCGCACGAGGTCCTCCAGTACGCCAACGACTGGGGCAAGCTGCGCACGCTGCTGCGGGCCTTCTGGCGGCAGCCGGCGCTCAAGGTGCACATCGGCCCACCGGTGTTCTTCGAGGACCTGCAGCCGGGCCGGGTGGGCGACGCCAACCGGGCCCGCGCGCGGATCGCCGCGGCCATCACCCGGGGCCTGGCGCCGTTGCGGGCCGGGGAACCCGCCGACCGGCCCGCCTACGTCGACCCGACCCGGCCGACGACGGCCACGGCGGCGTTCCCGGGCGGCGTGGTGCCGGACGACATCCCGTGAGGCGACATCCCGTGACCGGCCGGTGCTGGACCGTCACGGGCCCGGCTGACACCCTGCGCCCGTGACGACGGCCGCCTCCCCGACCGCCCCCGCCACCGGCCCGGCCCTGCGCCGGGAGCGGTTCGGCTGGTACTCCTACGACTGGGCGATGTCGGTGTTCAACACCAGCGTCACCACCGTCTTCCTGGGGCCGTACCTGACGTCGGTCGCCGAGGAGGCCGCGGGCCCCGACGGCCGGCTGGACGTCCTGGGCCTGTCCATCCCGCCCGGCAGCTGGTTCTCCTACGTGCTGTCGCTGTCGGTCGTGCTGCAGGTGCTCGTGCTGCCGCTGACCGGGGCGGTCGCCGACCGGACCGGCCGTAAGCGGGAGATGCTCGCCGCCTTCGCCGTCCTGGGTGCGCTCGCCACCACCTGCATGTACTTCGTCGCCGACGGCCGCTACCTGCTGGGCGCGGCGCTGTTCGTCGTGGCCAACATCTGCTTCGGCGCGGCCACGGTCGTCTACTACTCCTGGCTGCCGGACCTCGCCGGGCCCGACGAGCGGGACGCCGTCTCCAGCCGCGGCTGGGCCTTCGGCTACGTCGGCGGGGCCCTGCTGCTCGCCGTCCACCTGGGGCTGGTGCTGGGCGCGCCGTCGCTGGGCCTGACCACCGGCGAGGCGGTCCGCATCTGCCTGGCGACCGCCGGGCTGTGGTGGGGCGGCTTCACCGTGTTCACGGTGTCCCGGCTGCGGAACCGGCCGGTGCGGGACACCGGCGCGGCCCGCGCGCGCAGCGGCTTCCGGCAGCTGGCGACCACCCTGCGCGAGATGCGGGCGTTCCCGCTGACCCTGTGGTTCCTCGGCGCCTACCTGCTGTTCAACGACGGCGTCCAGACCGTCATCGCGCTGTCGGCCACCTACGCCACCGAGGAGCTCGGCCTGGACCAGTCGGTGCTCACCGGCGCGATCCTCATGGTGCAGGTGGTGGCGATCGCCGGGGCGCTCGGGCTGGGCCGGCTGGCCGGCCGGTACGGCGCCAAGCGGGTCGTCCTGGGCAGCCTCGTGGCCTGGATCGGCGTGCTCCTGGCCGCCTACTCCCTCCAGGAGGGGGCGGTCGCGCAGTTCTACGCCCTGGCCGCGGTGATCGGGCTGGTGCAGGGCGGCACGCAGGCGCTGTCCCGGTCGCTGTTCAGCCAGCTGATCCCGGCGGGCAAGGAGGCCGAGTACTACGGCTTCTACGAGATCAGCGACCGCGGCACCAGCTGGCTGGGACCGCTGGCGTTCGGGCTGACCTACCAGCTGACCGGGTCCTACCGGTACGCGATCGTCAGCCTGGTCGTGTTCTTCGTGGCCGGCTTCGTGGCGCTGGCCGCCCTCCCGATCCGCCGCGCGGTCCTCGCGGCCGGCAACACCCCCCCGGAGCGCCTGTGAGCCCCCTGCCCGACGCCGATCCGGACGCCGAGCGACGGGTGACCGCGGTGCCGGTGGCCGGGGACCGCCGGCGGCACCCGGCCCCGGCGCACCTGCGCTTCTTCCACGGGCCGATGGACTGCGGCAAGTCGACCCTCGCCCTGCAGGTGGACCACAACCACAGCCGGCAGGGCCGCCGCGGGCTGCTGCTCACCCAGGGTGACCGGTCGTCGCGGCCGCTGATCAGCTCCCGGGTGGGCCTGTCCCGCGAGGCCACCGAGGTCGGGCCGGCGACCGACCTGCGGCTGCTGGTCCGCGCGCACTGGGCCGAGGGCCACCGGGTGGACTACCTCATCGTCGACGAGGCGCAGTTCCTCATCGCCGCGCAGGTCGACCAGCTCGCCGAGCTCGTCGACGACTCGCACGTCGACGTCTACGCCTTCGGCCTGACCACCGACTTCCGCGCCCGGTTGTTCCCCGGCACCCAGCGGCTGCTGGAGGTGGCCGACGACGTGCAGCGGATCCAGGTCGAGGTGCTCTGCTGGTGCGGCCTGCCCGGGCTGCTCAACGCCCGGGTGGTGGACGGCGCGATGGTGCGCGAGGGCGAGACCGTCGTCGTCGCCGACACCGCGCCCACCCCCGCCCCGGACGAGCCCTCCCCCGCGGCCGGCCCGGACCCCGGGGTGCACTACCAGGTGCTCTGCCGGCGTCACCACGTGCTGGGCCAGCTCGGGCCCGCCGTGGTCGGGCCCGGGCAGCTCGCCCTGCCCTGACCTCACCCGTCGGGGGGTGGGTGCGCAGCCCTATACCACTCCATGCGATGATGGTGAACCGACTCTGCGGAATCTCTCCGCGAAATCCGTCGTTGTCTCTTTCGACCACGCCGTCCGGTGGGTACCCCCCCGCCTGCGACGACGTAGTACCGACCGACACCTTCAGCACGAGAGGACGGTGTGCCATGGGCGAGCGTTCCCTGCGGGGCAGCCGACTGGGCAGCGTGAGCTACGAGACCGAGCGGAACACCGCGCCGATCGAGCGCCAGTACGCGGAGTACCGGTGCCCTTCGGGTCACCTGTTCTCCGTGCCCTTCGCTGACGACGCCGAGCTCCCCGACACCTGGGAGTGCAAGTTCGACGGCTCCGCGGCCAAGTTGGTCGGCGGCGCCGAGCCGGCGCCCAAGAAGGTGAAGCCGCCGCGGACGCACTGGGACATGCTCCTGGAGCGCCGCTCGGTGGAGGACCTCGAGGAGGTCCTGGCCGAGCGCCTGGAGGTGCTCCGCGGCCGGCGGACCCGCGCCAGCTAGGAGCAGCACCCGCACGTACCGAACGGCCCCGGTGGGATGTCCCACCGGGGCCGTTCGGCGTCCCGGGCCGATGGAGTTTCGGCTCTCCCGGGTGCTGCGGGAGCGCCGCGGTCAGCGGCCGGCGGCGTCGTCCCGCGCGGGCTCGTCCCGGACGACCTCCCCCTCGATGACCAGCGGGGCGCCGGGACGGGGCGGCCCGGCGGGCGGCACACCCTCGGCGCGGCGGCTGCGCACGTGCACGGGGCCGCGCAGCTCGGCCGGCAGCCGGCCGGCCAGCACCCGCGCCAGCAGCCCGCGCACCAGGAAGCGGGTCGGCGGCAGCAGGCACAGCAGGCCGACGACGTCGCCGAGGAAGCCCGGCAGCACCATGAGCAGCCCGCCGAGGCCGATCAGCCCGGCATCGCCCAGGGCCCGGCCCGGCGCCCGGCGTTCCCGGGCCCGGTCGCGCAGCTCGGTGAGTGCCCGGGTGCCCTGGCGGGCCAGCAGGACCCAGCCCAGGGCGCTGGTGGCCAGGGTGGCCAGCAGCGTCCAGCCGACGCCGATCCACCCGGCGACCAGCACGAAGACGACGATCTCGGCCAGCGCCAGCAGCCCGGCTCCGATCCGCACGCGGCGACCCACGGCACTCCTCGACCCGCCCGGGCCGGCGGTCCCGGCCCGCCTACCGGACCGTGCTCGACCGCCCGCCACCGCGGACCCGTTCCGGTACGGGGCGGCGGACCCGGCCCGGCAGCCAGTCGGCCAGCCGGTCCTGCAGGCCCCACCAGGTGACCCGTACCAATGCCTCTCCAACGATCGAGCCGCTCATCTTGCTCCTGCCGAACGTCCGTTCGGTGAAGGTGATCGGGATCTCGACCACGCGGGCCCCGGCGCGCACGGCCCGCCAGGCCCAGTCGACCTGGAAGCAGTAGCCCTGACTGGCGACGTCGTCGAACGGCAGCCGGTCCACCAGCGCGCCGCGCGCCACCCGGTAACCGCCGGTGGCGTCGGCGAGCGGCAGGCGCAGCGCCCAGCGGGTCCAGAGGTTGCCGGCGCGGGACAGCAGCAGCCGGTGCGCCGGCCAGTCCTCCACCCGGCCGCCGGGCACGTACCGGGATCCGAGCACCAGGTCGGCGCCGTCGAGCGCGCCGAGCAGGCCGGGCAGCTGCTCGGGGTGGTGCGAGCCGTCGGCGTCCATCTCGACCAGCACGTCGTAGCCGCGGGCCCGACCCCAGCGGAAGCCGGCGACGTAGGCGGGGCCGAGGCCGGTCTTCGCCGTCCGGCGCAGCACGTGCACCCGGGGGTCGCGGGCGGCCAGCCGGTCCGCCAGCTCGCCGGTGCCGTCGGGCGAGCCGTCGTCCACCACGAGCGCGTGCGCGTCGGGGACGCTGGCGTGCAGCCGCTCCAGGATGGGTTCGAGGTTGTCCACCTCGTCGTAGGTGGGGACGACGACGAGCACCCCGGTCATGCAGCGCTCCGGCGGGTCCGGCGCCGGGCGAGGGCCGGGACGGCGACGGCGAGCACCGCGCCGGCGCCGAGGGCGGTGAGGGTCCACTCCGGGGCGGCACCGAGCCGTTCGGCGAGCGTCGTGGAGTCGCGTTGGGCGACGTCCTCGACGAAGACGGCCGGCTCGAACAGCTCCGAGCGGGCGGCCAGCGACCCGTCGGGGGCGACGATCGCGGAGATGCCGCTGGTCGCCGCGACGACGACGGTGCGGCCGAACTCCACCGCCCGCAGCCGGCTGGCGGCCAGCTGCTGCTCGCTCTCGTCGGTGTAGCCGAAGGTGGCGTTGTTGGTCTGGACGACGATCATCCCGGCGCCGGCCTCGACGACGTCGCGCACCAGGCCGTCGTAGACGACCTCGAAGCAGATCACGTCGCCGACCCGCGCGCCGCCCATCGCCAGGACGCCGACCTCGGTGCCGTGCACGAAGTCGCGGCGGACCAGGTCCACCTTGTCGCTGAAGAACCGGAAGAAGTCGCGGGCGGGCACGTACTCGGCCAAGGGCACCGGATGGCGCTTGACGTAGGTGTCGCCCGGCCCGTCCTCGGGGTCCCAGACGATGCCGGTGTTGCTGATGAAGCGGCCCGGGCCGTCCACGACGGCGCCGACCAGGATCGGCGCGCCGATCGCCGCGGCGGCGCGGCCGATCTGCCGGGCGGCGTCCTCGTTGAGGTAGGGGTCGATGTCGGAACTGTTCTCCGGCCAGATGACGGCGTCCGGCCGCGGCTGCGCGCCGGCGGTCACCGCCTCGGCCAGCTCGAAGGTGCGGGCCACGTGGTTGTCCAGGACGGCCCGCCGCCGCTCGTTGAAGTCCAGGCCGGGCTGGGGCACGTCGCCCTGGATGACGGCGACGGTGGCCGTCGGCCCGCCCTCGGTCAGCGACGGTCCGGGCAGCGGCAGCCAGGCCAGCCAGCCGAGCACCGGCACCGCGACGGCGCCGGCCGCGGCGAGGGCGGCGGCGCGCAGGGCCGGACCCCGCCCGCCCCGCAGGGCGACCAGCGCCGCGGCCAGCAGGGTGCCGGTCAGCGCGACGGCGAAGCTGACCAGTGGCACACCGCCGAAGGCGGCCAGGGAGAGGAACGGCCCCTCGGTCTGGCTCAGCCCGAGCCGGCCCCAGGGGAAGCCGCCGAGCACGAACCGGCCGCGCAGCGCCTCGTCGGCCACCCAGAGGGCGGCGCCCCACAGGGGCCACAGCGGCAGTCGGGAGGTGGCGGCGGCCGCGGCGCCGAGCAGCGCGAGGTGCAGCGCCTCCCACCCCGCCAGCGCCAGCCAGGGGAACGCGCCGACGTAGATGCCGCTCCACGACAGCAGCGGCACGAAGAAGGCGAGGCCGAAGACCAGGCCCAGCCAGGCGCCGCCGCGGGCCCGCTGCCCGCGGACGGCCAGCGCGAGCGCGGCCGGCCCGAGCGGGGCCAGGGCCCACACGCCGGAGCCGGGGAACGCCAGCAGGAGCAGCAGGCCGCCGGCGGCGGCGAGCAGGGTGCGCCAGGGCAACCGCAGCCCGCGGGCGACCCGGGGCGCCGGGTGGGGTGCGTCGGGCGCGCGCTCCAGCGTGTCCGGGACGACTGCGCCCACCGTCGCCTCCCGTGCGCCCGGCGCTTCCGCGCGTGAACCGCCCCGCGCCGGTCGGACGGGGCCTGGGACCACCGGCGCCGTCGCCGCGGTCGGCCCCAGCATCCCATCCCGGCGCGGTCCGGCGGCCGCGCGGCGCGGTCGCCGTCCGCGGCCGGGGGACTGCGCGACTGGTCCGGAAGAGCACACGCCGGTGCGCCCGGAGTGGAACTGCAGTCACTGTAGGAAGCGCGGCGGCGCGGTCCGTGGCCCGGACGGCCAGTGACGAAGCGTGATGCGTTCGTTACGGCGTGACGGCTGAACCGGGGACGACGAGCGTGGCAACGGCCTCGACCACGACCAGCGGCGGCCGCAGCACCCGCGCCGCGGACGGGCTCCGCTCCGGCTCGGCCCGCGCCACCACCCGGGCCGTGCAGCGCAGCTCGCGGCTGCGCCGGCCGATCCGCACCACCTCGGCGGTGGCCTCCAGGACGTCGCCGGCGCGCACCGGCCCGAGGAAGCGGACGTCGGTGTACCCGGCCAGCAGGCCCTCGTCGCCGTCCATGACGATGGCGACCTCGGTGGCGACGTCCCCGAACAGCCCCAGGGTGTAGGCGCCGTCGACCAGCGCGCCGCCGTAGTGGGCGTGGGCGTACGGCACGTACCGGCGGTGGGTGACGGTGAGCCCGAGGTGCGGATCGCTCATGAGGGTGCTCCGGGGACGAGGGCGGACACGAGGTAGCTGGCGACCTCGCCGGGCGTCGTCCCCCGGCCGAAGACCTTGTCGACGCCGAGGTCGGCGGCCAGCGCGGGGTCGAAGCGGGGCCCGCCGACGACCAGCAGGGGGCGGGACTCCCCCATCGCCTCGCGGAAGGCGGCGGCGAGCTCCCGGGTGTTGCGCAGGTGGGCGTCCTTCTGCGTGACCACCTGCGAGACGAGGACGGCATCGGCCCGCTCGGCCCGCGCCCGGGCGACCAGCTCCGGCACGCTGACCTGCGCCCCGAGGTTGGTCACCTGCATCTCCCGGTAGTACTCCAGGCCCTTCTCCCCCGCGAAGCCCTTGAGGTTGAGGATCGCGTCGATGCCGACGGTGTGCGCGTCGGTGCCGATGCAGGCGCCCAGCACGACCAGCGAGCGGCGCAGCCCGGCCCGGATGGCCGCGTCCACCTCCGCCGGGGTCAGGAGCGGGTAGGCCCGCTCCTCCACCTGCACCGCGTCGAGGTCGACCAGGTGCCGCACGCTGCCGTAGACGACGAAGAAGGTGAACGCAGCGCCGTCGCCCGCCGTCCCACCCCCGCCGCCGATGCCGTGGCTGTGCACCACCATCGCCGGGTCCAGGCCCATCTTCCGGGCCAGCTGCAGCGCCGCGCCGTCCGCCCGCGGGCCGGGGGCGACGGGCAGGGTGAACGACAGCTGCACCATGCCGTCGCCGGTCGTGTCGCCGTACGGGCGCACGACGCTGTCGACGGTCCCCGGGGCGCGGGGCTCGGTGGGCTCAGGCACGGGCGGCCTCCCGCTCCATCAGCTCCAGCGCCGGGTTGTAGGCCTCCGGCGCGAGCCGGACGACGCCGTCGAGGCCCTTGCCGCGGTCCGGCGGGCGCCGGGTGATGCCGAAGGTGCCGTCGGCGACGGCCTGGATCAGCCCCTCGGGGTGGTCGGCGATCCGTTCCAGCAGCTGTACCGCCTCGCCCAGCACGGTGTGCGCGCGCCGGTCGATGAAGCCGCCCCGCGGCGGGGCGAAGTCCTCGACCAGGCCGCCGGCGGCGTCCAGCACGTACCGGACGTTGCGCAGCGCGAGGTCCCGGTCCGACAGCCACGGGGTGACGACGGCCTCGGTCATCATCCCGACCAGCAGGATCCCCTGCCCGGTGAGCGCCCCGGCGAGGTTGAAGAAGCCGTCCAGCAGGTAGCCGCGGAAGACGTCGCCGGTCATGTGCTTGGTCGGCGGCATCCACTTCAGCGGCGCGTCCGGGAACAGCGCCCGCGCCAGCAGGGCGTGGGCGAGCTCCAGCCGGAAGGACTCCCGCCGGTCGGGGTCGATCTCGAAGGCGTGGCCGAGCCCCAGCTGCCAGTCCTGCAGCCCGGCCTCCTTCGCCAGCGTCTCGTTGAGCAGCTGGCTGACGGTGACCGTGTGCGCCTCGTCGACGGCGTCGGCGGTGGTGAGGTAGTTGTCCTCGCCGGTGTTGATGATGATCCCGGCGCGGGCGTGCACCATCCGGCTGAACCGCTGGTCGACGAAGGTGCGCTGCGGGTTGATGTCGCGGAAGAGGATCCCGTACATGGCGTCGTTGAGCATCATGTCCAGCCGCTCCAGCCCGGCCAGGACGGCGATCTCCGGCATGCACAGGCCGCTGGCGTAGTTGGTCAGCCGCACGTAGCGGCCCAGCTCCGCGCCGACGTCGTCCAGGGCCGCCCGCATGAGCCGGAAGTTCTCCTGGGTGGCGTACGTGCCGGCGTAGCCGGTGCGGGTGGCGCCCTCGGGCACGTAGTCCAGCAGCGACTGGCCGGTGGAGCGGATGACGGCGATGACGTCGGCACCGGCGCGGGCGGCGGCCTGGGCCTGCGGGATGTCCTCGTGGATGTCGCCGGTGGCCACGATCAGGTAGATCCAGGGCCGCCGGGGCGGGTCGCCGAGGGTGGCCACCAGCTCCTCGCGGCGGCGGTGGTTGGCGTCGACGCGAGCCAGCCCAGCAGCGACGGCGTCCCGGGCGGCGTCGCGGGCCCGCTCGGCGGCGGCGCCGGTGGGGACGCTGAACCGCGCCGTGCCGGCGCCCACCTGCTCGGCCAGCGCCTGCAGGTCCGCGGCTCCGCCCGCGGCGAGCGCGTGCCAGACCGGCAGCGCGACGCCGGCCTCCAGGCCCACCTGCTCGCGGACGGCGTCCACCACCCGATTCACCCACGGCACGCGGTCGGTGACGGTGCCCTCGCCCCCGGTGACCGGATCGGTGCCGGTGAGCCCCGCCAGCCGCAGCACCGCCCGCTCGACCGAGACGGTGGTGTGCGCCCGGGCCAGGTCGACGACGGGCTGCGCCGCGCGCACGGCGAGCTCCCGGGCCCGCGCCACCAGCACCGGGTCCAGCTCCAGGGCGTTCACGCGACCTCCTCCACGGCGGACACGGCCGTCTCCGCCCTCATCTCGAGACCTCGACCGGTTCGCCGGCCACCAGCAGCAGCCGGCACTCGGGCCGCTCCCGGCCGGCCAGGACACCCGACAGCGTCGACGGCGTCGCCCACAGGGCCAGGTGCGCCGGGGCCCCGACGGCCAGCGGGCCCTGCGGGTGCTCGGCGCGCGCGGCGTGCCAGCCGCCGTGGGTGGCCGCGTCGAACGCGTCGAACGGCCGCAGCCCCGAGCCCGGGGTGCGGTGGTCGACGGCGGCGTGCACCCCGCCCCAGGGGTCCATCGGCGTGACCGGGGCGTCGCTGCCGAGGGCGAGCGCGACCCCGCCGTCGGAGAGGTCGGCGAAGGGGTTGCAGGCCAGCGCCCGCGCCACGCCCAGACGCTCGGCGTACATGCCCGCACGGCCGCCCCAAGCCGCGTCGAAGCCGGGCTGGACGCTCGCCACCATCCCCCAGTCGGCTAGCCGGTCCACCGCCGCCGGGCCGGCCATCTCCACGTGCTCCAGCCGGTGCCGGCAGGCCCGCACCGCGGCGCGGCCCAGCTCCTCGGCGACGGCGCCCACCGCGGTGAGCACCTGCTCCACGGCGGCGTCCCCGATGCAGTGGAAGCCGGCCTGCACGCCGGCCACGGTGCAGGCGCGCACGTGGTCGACCAGGGACGCCGTCGTGAAGCGCAGGCTGCCGGCGGTGTCGGGCCGGTCGGTGTACGGCGCGCTCAGCGCCGCGGTGTGCGAGCCGAAGGCGCCGTCGCAGAACAGGTCGCCCCCGGCGCCGGCCAGGCCCAGCTCACGCACGACGTCCAGCCCCCCGCGCTCGGCCAGCTCCCCCCAGTAGCCGAGCACGAGTGGGCCGGGCTCCTCGGCGGCCAGGGCGAGCAGCGCGGTGAGGTCGTCCACGCCGGAGACCTCCGGGCCGGCCATCTCGTGCAGGCTGCCGATGCCCAGGGCGGCGGCGGCCGCCCGGGTGGCCCGCTGCGCGGTGCGTCGCTGCGGCGCGTCCACGGCGCCGTAGGCGGCCTGCCGGACGGCGTGGTGGGCGTCGAGCCGCAGCCGGCCGTCGGCAGCGAAGCCGGGCAGCGCGGTGATGTCCGGTACCCGGTCCAGCAGCGCGGTGGACACGGTGGCGGAGTGGACGTCGACCCGGGCCAGGTAGGCCGGCCGGTCGCCGACGACGGCGTCCAGGTCGTGGCGGGTCAGCCCGCGTCCCTCCGGCCAGCCCGTCTCGTCCCAGCCGGTGCCGAGCACGATGCCGGCACCGTTGCCCCCGACGTGCGCAGCGACGGACGCCACAGCCTCGGCGAGGCTGAAGCTCGAGTGGAGGTCGAGTCCGGTCAGCGCGAGACCGGTTGCGGTGGCGTGCACGTGGGCGTCGACGAAGGCCGGGGTGAGCAGCGCCCCCTCCCCCGCGACCAGCCGGTCGGCCGGGGCGGCCTCGGCGGCGTCGCCCAGCCAGGCGATGCGGCCGTCCTCCACGCGCAGCGCCCGGCCGGGCCGGTCGCCCACGGTGACGTCGGCGACGAGCACGCTCATGCGTGCACCCGCGGGTCGATGAGCGACCGCACTCCTGGGATGGACCGGTACAGGTCCAGGGCCAGGGCCGCGTGCCCCGGCGTGTAGCCGTTCCCGATCAGCATGGTCACGTCCGCCGCCATCCCCTCCGCTCCGAGCGCCGCCTGCGCGAACGACGTCGCCATGGAGAAGAAGACCACGGTGCCGCCGTCGGCCGTCGCGAGCACCGCGCCGTGCTCCGCGCCGGGCGCGTCGACGCAGACGACGGTGACCTCCGCCGGGGTGCCGACGGCCGCGGCGACGGCCAGCGGGTCCGTGGCGTCGGCGGCGACGACCCGGTCGGCCAGCCCGGCCGCGGACAGCGCCGCGGCCTCGCGCCGGTCACGCACCAGGCCGGTGAGCTCGGTGGCGCCAGCCGCCCGCGCCGCGGCGAGGCTCAGGCAGCCGGACTTCCCCGCCGCCCCCAGGACGACGACCGAGTGCGCCGCCGCCCGCCGCACCACCCGCGCGGTGGCCGCCGGCGCGCCGCACACGTCGAGGACGGCGAGGGAGACCGCGTCGGGCAGGTCGTCGGGCAGCACGGCGGCGATCGAGCGCGCGAACAGCACCGCCGTCCCCTCGGCCGGCACCTGCTCGCTGCGCCCCTCCCACCGGGCGAGGCCGTCGGTGATCGCCAGCGGCGTGAGCGTCAGCGACACCAGGGTCGCCACCCGCTGGCCGACGGCGAGCCCCAGCGGTGACCGCGGGCCGACCGCGTCGACGACCCCGATGAGCATGCCGCCGGACCCGGTGACCGGGTTCTGCATCTTCCCGCGCTCGGCGACGATCCCGAGGACCGCCGCCCGCACCGCGTCGCCGTCCCCCCCGCAGGACTCCGACAGCTGCCGGAAGGACGCGGCGTCGAGGTTCAGTCGCTGTACCGACAGGCGCACCTCGTCCGGGCCGATCGCCGGGGTCGCGTCGAGCCGGCGCGCCGCCTGCGGGAGCACGCCGGGCGGGTCGAGCACCCGGTGACCGCCCAGCGCCCGGGCCGCCGCGCTCATCTCTGCCGTTTCCGCCGTCATCACCGGAGAACCTATCGTCTTGAGGCCATCTGACCGGACATCCTCCCGTATGGTCACCGTTTGACGCGAAGAGCGAGGAGGCGACCGTGCTGGAACAGCCCTACGAGTACACCGCCCGGACCCTGGTCGAGCCGGACTGGCGGCGGCTGCCCGGCTTCGCCGACGTGACACCGGAGCAGTGGAGCTCCGCGCAGTGGCAGCGCGCGCACTGCGTGAAGAACGTCCGGCAGTTGCGCGGCGTCTACGGGGACCTGCTCGACGAGGCCTTCTACGCCGACGCGGCGGCCGACCAGGCCGGCCGCGCCACGATGTCGCTGCTGCTGCCGCCGCAGATGCTCAACACGATGGTCCCGGACGCCGTCCCGACCACGGCCGCGATGCTCGCCGACCCGGTCCGCCGCTACATGCTCCCCGTGGCGTCGGACCGGCTGCCCGGCGAGGCGGCGAGCCATCCCTACGCCGCCCGCGACTCCCTGCACGAGCACGAGATGTGGGCCGTCGAGGGGCTCACCCACCGCTACCCCACCAAGGTGCTGGCCGAGCTGCTGTCCACCTGCCCCCAGTACTGCGGTCACTGCACCCGGATGGACCTGGTCGGCAACTCCACCCCCGCCGTCGCCAAGCTCCGGTTCGAGCTCAAGCCGGTCGACCGGCAGGCGGCGATGCTGGAGTACCTGCGGGCCACCCCCGGGGTGCGGGACGTCGTCGTCTCCGGCGGGGACGTCGCCAACCTGCCGTTCCGCAGCCTCGAGGCGTTCGTGTCCGGGCTCCTGGAGATCGAGTCGGTGCGCGACATCCGGCTGGCGTCCAAGGCGCTCATGGGCCTGCCCCAGCACTGGCTGCAGGACGACGTGGTCGCGGGCATGGGCCGCCTGGCGACGACGGCCCGGGCGCGCGGCGTCTCCCTCGCCGTGCACACCCACGTCAACGCCGCACAGCAGGTGACCCCGCTGGTGGCCGAGGCCGCGCAGGCGATGCTGGCGGCCGGCGTCCGCGACGTGCGCAACCAGGGCGTGCTGCTGCGCGGCGTCAACGCGACCGCGCCCCAGCTGCTGGACCTGTGCTTCGCGCTGCTCGACGGCGCCGGCATCACGCCCTACTACTTCTACATGTGCGACATGGTGCCCAACGCCGAGCACTGGCGGGTGTCGCTGGCCCAGGCCCAGACGCTGCAGCACGACCTCATGGGCTACCTGCCCGGGTTCGCGACACCGCGGATCGTCTGCGACGTCCCCTACGTCGGGAAGCGCTGGGTGCACCAGGTCGCCGAGTACGACCGCGAGCACGGCATCAGCTACTGGACGAAGAACTACCGCACCGGGATCGAGCGCGACGACGAGGACGCCCTCGACCGCCGCTACACCTACTACGACCCGATCCCGTCCCTCCCCGAGAGCGGCCAGGCGTGGTGGCGGGCGCGGGGGGTCGCGGCAGGAGGGTGGAGCGCAGCCGCCGACCTCGCCGCGGCGGCCTCGCGGGTCGCCTCGCGGGCGGAGTGAGGCCGCGATGATCAGGTGACCTGATCGTGCGGTGTCCTCCCTCACGGTCTGCGGTGAGCCAGGACATCCGATGATCAGGTGACCTGATCCCACCCGGGTGGCCGCCGGGAGCGCTCCGGGGTAGGCAGGGCAGATGACGGCCGGCGCCGGGGAGCTGCGCACCGCGCGGCTGCGGCTGCGGCCCTGGAGCACCCGCCGCGACGACCTCGCCCGCCTGCTGGACCTCTACGGCCGCGACGAGGTCACCCGCTGGCTGGGCGGCTGCCCGTCGGTGACACCGGTGGAGCTGGTGGCGCGCTGGGCGGCGGTCTCCACGGCCGACGGGCGGTCCGGCGTCTGGGCGGTCGAGGTGGCCGGCACCGGCGTCGTCGCCGGCACCCTGCTGCTCAAGCCGCTGCCCGGTGGCGTCGGGGAGGTGGAGGTGGGCTGGCACCTGCACCCGGACAGCTGGGGCCACGGGTACGCGACCGAGGCCGCCCGGGTGGTCATCGACCGGGCCTTCGCCGCGGGGCTGCCGGAGGTCTACGCCGTCGTGCGGCCCGGGAACGCGCCGTCCCTGGCGGTGTGCCGCCGGCTGGGCATGGCGCCGCTGGGCCGGATGCGCCGGTGGTACGACGTCGAGCTGGAGGCGTTCCGGCTGATGGCGCCCGTGGTCGTCGACTGACGGCGGCGGGAGCATCGCAGCGAGCGCCAGCGAGCGAGGAGCGGACCGGCGCGCGGAAGGCGACCGAGGGTTCGTCGACTGAGGGGACCCCGTGCCGGGGCCGTCGGGGTCCCCCCGCGCTCAGCGGGCCCGGCGGCGAGCGAGGAGCTTCTTGACGCGGACCACCGGGTGGGGGCGCGGCAGCGTGTGGGTGGTGCCACGGACGTCGTGGTGGTCGAGCTGCAGGGCCTCCTCCAGGGTGGGCGCGGTGCCGCCGAGGTGGGCGGGCAGCCACCAGCGGTCCTCGGGGCCGGCCGGCTGCTGTGGATAGCTGCGCTGCGCCTCGTCGACCAGGGCCTCCATCGCCGCGCGGATCCGCCGCAGCAGCTGCTGGGTCTTCTCCCCCGGCTCGGGCATCAGCGGCTCGCCCAGGAGCACGGTGATCGCGACGCCGCGCCTGAGGTCGACCGGGTGGCCCTTGGTGGCCACCCGCTGGCCACCCCACACCGCCGCGGGGATGACCGGCACGCCGGCGTCGATGGCCATCCGGGCGGCACCGGCCTTGAGCTCCTTGACCTGGAAGCTGCTGCTGATCGTCGCCTCGGGGAAGACACCGACGACGTGCCCGTCCTCGAGCGCGCGGACGGCGGCCTCGAAGGCGGCGGTGCCGGCGCGGCGGTCGACCGGGATGTGCTGCATGACCCGCATGAACGGGCCGGAGAACCGGTGGGAGAACACCGAGGCCTTGGCCATGAACCGCACCAGCCGCCGCTGCGGGAGCGCGGCCAGCCCGAGGAAGGTGAAGTCCAGGTAGCTGACGTGGTTGCTGCAGATGATCGCCCCGCCGTGCGCCGGGACGTGCTCGGCGCCGCGGACGTCGAAGCGGAAGCGGAGCAGCCGGAACACGATGAGGGCCAGCCGGATGACCGCCCGGTAGGGGCGGTCTCGCGGGTCGGGGCGGGGTCCGAAGAGGTCCTTCCGGACGACGTCGCGCCAGCTCGCGGTGTACATGGGCGGACGATAGCCGCCCCGCCCGGACGGCGTCTGCGGCACGGCGGTCACCGGTGGGTGACCTCGACGGCGGCCCGCACGACCGCGGCGAGATCGCCGGTCTCCTCGTGGATCCGGCGCTGGAAGTCCGCCCCGGTGCCCCGGTCGAGGACGGCGGCGACGCCGTCGGCGACCCGCTGCTCGTCCCCGGCGGCGGCCAGCGCGGGCCGGACGTGGTCCAGCAGCGCGCCCACGACGGCGGCGGCCGGGGCGGGGCGGCCGGTGCCCGGGTGCACCAGGTCGCCGGTGAGGCCGGAGCGGCCGGCCCGCCAGGCGGCGACGCGGATCACCTCGCTGCGGACGGCGGGCGCGGGCACGCCGTCCCGCCACTCGCCCGCGGCGGTCTCGACCAGGCCGCGTACCAGCCCGGCGAGGGTGACGGCGTCCTCGGCGCGCAGGGCGACGTCGGCGATGCGGACCTCGACGGTGGGCCAGCGCTCGGACAGACGGGCGTCGAAGTAGACCATCCCGGTGTCGACGATCGTCTCGGTGGCGACCATCTGGGCGATGAGCCGGTGGTAGGCCGCCGCGTCGGCGAACAGCTCGTTGGGGCCGCTGGAGGGCCAGCGGTTCCAGGCCTGGGAGCGGAAGCTGGCGTGGCCGCTGTCGCGGCCCAGCCAGAACGGCGAGTTGGCGGTCAGCGCGGTGAGGACCGGCAGCCACGTGCGCACCCGGTTGAGGACGGCGACCCCCTCGTCGTCGTCGGCCACCGCGACGTGCACGTGGCAGCCGCAGGTGAGCTGCTCGAGGGCGGTCAGGCCGAAGGTCTCGGTCATCTCGGTGTAGCGGGCCCCCGGGGTGGTGACCGGCTCGACGTCGACCGGTGAGCTGGCCAGCGCGGCGACGCGCGCCCCGACGGCGCGGGCGGCGGCATCGGCCCGCCCGCGCCAGTGCTGCAGATCGGTGAGGACGTCGTCGAGGTCGGCGCACACGCGGGTGGCGAACTCCAGTTGCTGCGCCTTGAGCTCGGGCACCAGCTGCCCCCGCGGGTCGCCGTCGTCCTCGCCCCCGGGTACGGCATCATCGGTGCGCTCCCGGTCGGCACGGTCGTGCTCGGGGACGGTCTCGCCCTCACCGCGGCGGGCGGCGACCTCCAGGGCGGCCGGCCCGCGCGGGACCGGACGGCCGTCGGGGTCGACGACCAACAGCTCTTCCTCCACGCCCACGGTGCGCACCCGCTCATGATCACCAATGGGCGGCGACCGCGCGCGCCGGAGATGCGAGACGCCGGACACTCATCCGTTATGCCCAAGTGTCTTGATGGGGGGAGGAGCACCCTGCGGTGCTCCTCCCCCCACTGCTGCCGCCGCGCAGGCCTCGGTGATCATTGCTTCGGCGCCGGAGGCGCCGTCCGTTCCTCGGCGGCAGGTGACGACGGGAAACTGTCGCTTTTTTGTTGGGGATAACGGTAGACTGATCCCATGACAGGTGGGTGGCAGCCACCGCTGCCGTCGATGCCGACTCCTCCGGCGGAGCGCTCCTGGCGGCGGCTGCGGCCGCCCGAGGGGTACGAGGCGCAGTGGCGCCGCCTGATGGAGGCCGCGCTCGAGCTCGGGCTGAGCCCCGACTCCCTCGCCGAGGACGGGCTGGACCCGATCGCCGCGGCCCGAGGCTGGAAGCCGGCGACCGTGGCGCTCTACAGCAAGGTCGCCCGCTACGGCGGTGTGGCGCTGCCGTCGGTGCGCACCCCCGAGCCGGATCCGCCGGCGCTCGAGCTGCGCCCGCTGACCCAGGTCCGCAGCGAGGACCCCGAGCACCTGCGCACGGTGGCGTGGTGCGCGCTGGCGCTGAATTGGCCGGCCACCGTGGGGCAGTTCCGGGCGCTGCGCCGGGACCAGGTGCACGCGACGGCCCGCCGGCTCATCGTCCGCACCGACGACGGTGAGTGGTCGGTTCCCGGTGCGCTCACCGCCTGGCACGCCTGGGAGGCGCGGCGCGCCCGCTTCCCCGCCCTCGCCGACAGCCCGTGGGTACTGCCGGCCCTGCGCCGCGGCCCCGGGCTGGCCTCGGCCGTCGGCGGGCAGCTGTCCACGCAGGCGCTGCAGGTGACGTTCGCCAAGCACGCCGTGCGCACCGCCCATCACCTGCGGCTGACCGCTCCGCCGTCCCGCCGGGAGCAGGCCGAGGCGCTGGCGGTGGCCTATCTGACACTGTCCTACGACTCCTACCGCCGGCTCGCGCTGGCCGCCGGGGCCCGCCCGGTCAGCGCCCGCGGCGCGGTGCGGGCGCTGCGCACCGTCGCGCGGTCGGCGCGATCGGCGGGGCTGGCCGGCTGACGGCCGGCCGGGTCACAGCAGCGTCAGCTGCTCCGGCGCCGCGGCACGAGCGGTCCGGGCCCGCGCCGCGGCCGCCGTCGCGGCGCGGGGGACGGCCGGGAGACTCCCGACCGGGAAGTCCGCGTCGTCGTCCCCGGGGATGCCGGTGGGCGTCGCGCCCGCCGCCATCGTGCCGCGCGCCGATCCCCCGGCCCGCCGGTCCAGGCCGTGCTCGGCCAGCAGGGGCGCCACCCGCGCGGCCAGCCAGCGGCGGTACTCCGGCGCCACCGAGGCGCCGCGGCGGTAGAGCTGCTGGTAGCGCGGCACCAGCTGCGGGTGCTCGCGGGCCAGCCAGGCCGAGAACCACTCGCGGGCACCCGGCCGCAGGTGCAGCGGGACGACGGTGACGCCGCCGGAGCCGGCCTCGGCGATCGCCGCGATGGTCGCGTGCAGATCGGCGAGCCGGTCGGTCAGGCCGGGCAGGACCGGGGCCAGGAACACCCCGCAGGACAGCCCGGCGTCGGTGATGGCCCGCACCAGCTCCAGCCGGGCCCGCGGGCTCGGCACCCCGGGCTCCAGGGACTCGTGCAGCTCGCCGTCGAGGATCGCCATGGACACCCCGAGCCCGATCGGCACGTCCCGGGACGCGGCGGCCAGCAACGGGAGGTCCCGCCGCAGCAGGGTGCCTTTCGTCAGGATCGAGAACGGCGTACCGGCGCCGGCCAGCGCCGAGATCACCCCGGGCATCAGCCGGTAGCGGCCCTCGGCCCGCTGGTAGGGGTCGGTGTTGGTGCCCAGCGCGACGTGCTCCCGCCGCCAGGACGGCCGACCCAGCTCGCGGTGCAGCACGTCGACGACGTTGGTCTTGACCACGACCTGCGAGTCGAAGTCCCGTCCGGTGTCCAGCTCCAGCCACTCGTGCGTGCCGCGAGCAAAACAGTTGTGGCTGATCACGCCGTTGGCGACGAAGTCGCCGGTGCCCGTCGTGATGTCGTACATGGGCATCTCGAGGCCGAGGTCCTCGATCGCAACGACGCGGAGATCCGCGTCGCTGTTCACAGCCGTGCCTTCGACCGTGCACGTGCGCCGGATCGCGGGGTCGACCAGGTGGATGAACCGCAGGTGCTCGCGCAAGCCGCCGCGGAGGCGCACGTTCCGCACTCCGTTCGCCAGGTCCCGCTCCTCCGGCACCGCGTCGAGACCCAGGTCGTCGAACGCTCCCTGCGTCCACGACGACATCTCGTCGTCCGCGTTGCTGATGCGCAGGACATGCCTGCTGCGGCTCCCTTCGGCATCGACGATGCCTGCCAGGAGACCGCGCTGCCATGAGGACGTCGGGGCGGTGGGCCAGGCGACCTGCGCCTCGGCGGACCGTCCCAAGCCGAGCAGCTCGTCGTCGGTCGTCAGGTACGGACGCCGGTCCCTGCCGGTCATCGCGCCGGTGACGTGCTTCCACCCGCGAGCGCTGAGGAACCGGTGACCACCGCTGGCGACGAGTTCCGTGCCATCCGCCAGGCGCACGCGGTGCGCCGGCTTCACCGTCGACCAGTGGGCCAACACATCGGTGGTCACACGTAGCGCCGGTACGTGTCCCCCTTCTCGGTGCCGATGATCCGGTCGCCGACACGCAGTTCGGCGATCGGCTTCTGACCACCGTCGGCCATCAGCACCTGCGTGTCGCCGGCTACGCAGTACACGCACGCATGACTGCAGCCCCGGTAGGGGTTGATCGTCCAGCGGAACGGCATGGGTGAGGGCCCCGGGACCTCGTTGAGCGCGCTCTTGCTGCGTACCTCGTGCAAGGTCAGCCCCGGGAACTCAGGCACCTGCACGCTGCGCAGCAGCCCGCGCATGGTCGGCATCCCGGGCAGCGTCGCCGGCTCTGCGGCGTCGATCCGCTGCGCGTCCCATCGCATGCCCGTCATCCGAACACACGTTCGAAGCCGTGTCCAGGCGACGCGTCAGGGCGGGTCGGCGCGGACCGGGACGGCCCGGGTGCGCAGCAGCCTCCGCCGCACCGGGGGCGGCCAGGTGGGTGGTGACGAAGCGGCCGACCGTCCCCCGGGGGCTAGAGCGGGGCGCCGGCGTCCTCGACGTCCATCCGCGCCACCAGCTCACCGCGGAAGGTGTAGACGTGCCGGACGGCGGACCGGGAGAGCACGGCGCCGTCGGGACTGCGCACCACCAGCTGGACGTCGACGGCGACCCGGCCGTCGGGCAGCGTCGTGGTCCGCACCGGGCGCACGGACGGCGAGATCTGCGCCCACTGGCGGCGCCAGTAGTCGGCCACCGCCGCACGGCCGACGAGCCGGCCGCCCTCCCAGCCGTTGGGCCAGTCCACGTCCTCGGTCATGGCCGCGGTCAGCGCCTCGACGTCGCGGCGGGCGAAGGAGGCGTACAGCCGGTCGAGAGGGTCCATGTCGTCCTCCGGTCTACAGCGGCGGGCGGTCCTCGTAGAAGGTCGAGAGCACCACCGTCGTCCGGGTGGTGACGTTGGCCGCCGCACGGATCTTCTGCAGCAGCGCCTCGAGGGCGTCCGGGGAGGCGACCCGCACCTTGAGGATGTAGCTCTCCACCCCAGCCACCGAGTGGCACGCC
This sequence comes from Geodermatophilus sabuli, assembly GCF_900215145.1. Taxonomy (GTDB): domain Bacteria; phylum Actinomycetota; class Actinomycetes; order Mycobacteriales; family Geodermatophilaceae; genus Geodermatophilus; species Geodermatophilus sabuli. The sequence goes on from NZ_OBDO01000004.1 coordinate 162,896, forward strand.
TCGATCTCGGTCAGGTGCGCCAGCCGGGACGGCGCGTCGTCGGGCTGAGCGACGTCGATCGGCGTGATCGACACGAACGCGGTGAGCCCCAGCCCGAGCGACCTGGCGTCCACCTTCGCGTGGTAGCCGGTGATCAGGCCGCGCTGCTCCAGCCGCCGCACCCGCTGGTGCACCGCCGACACCGACAGCCCGACCCGCTCCGCGAGCTCGGTGTAGCTCGCCCGGCCGTCGCGGGCCAGCGCGGCCAGCAGCGCCCGGTCGACATCCGCGGAGGACGTCGGCGGCGTCCCGCCGCCGGCCTCAGCCGGCGAGGACGACGAGCTCACGGGGACCCTCGTTCACACTGACCACGCCGTCGTCCGTGCAGACGACGATGTCCTCGATGCGGGCGCCGCAGCGGCCCGCCAGGTAGATGCCCGGCTCCACCGAGAAGGCCATACCCGGTGTCAGCGGGAGCGCGTTGCCGGCCACGATGTAGGGCGCCTCGTGGGTGTCCAGGCCGATGCCGTGTCCGGTGCGGTGGATGAACTGCTCCCCCCAACCCGCGGCGGTGATCACGTCGCGGGCCGCGGCGTCGACCTGCTCGGCGGTGACCCCGGGCCGGACCGCGGCGGTCGCGGCCGCCTGCGCCTCCTGGAGGACGGCGTACCACTCGCGGACGTCGGCGCCCGGCTCGCGGCCCACCGCGTACGTGCGGGTGCAGTCCGAGCGGTAGCCGGTCGCCGTCTCCCCGCCGATGTCGACCACGACCAGGTCGCCGGCCTCGACGACCCGGTCGGAGAGCTCGTGGTGCGGGCTGGCGCCGTTGGGCCCGGAGCCGACGATGGTGAAGTCCACGCCGACGTGCCCCTCGGCGAGGATCGCCGCGGCGATGTCGGCGCCCACCTGGGCCTCGGTGCGCCCGACGCGCAGCCACTCCCCCATCCGGGCGTGCACCCGGTCGATCGCGGCGCCGGCGGCGGCGAGCTCGGCCACCTCGGCGGGCGTCTTGACCATCCGCAGCCGGTCGACGACCGGCGCGGCCAGCTCCAGCGCCGACCCGGTCAGCGCCCGTTGCACGCCGAGGGCGTGTTCGGCCCACGTGCGCGCGCCCACGGCGACCCGGGTGGGCGCCGTCCCGAGGCGGGCGGTGGCCGTGGCGGCCAGCAGCGCGAACGGGTCGTCGGTCTCGTCCCAGGCCAGCACCTCCAGGTCCAGGCCGCCGGCGGGGCTGGCGTCGACCATGGGGGCCTCCAGCCGGGGGACGACGAGGAACGGCTCCCCCCGCCGGGGCACCGCGAGGGCGGTGAGCCGCTCCATCGCATGGGCGTCGTAGCCGCACAGGTAGCGCAGGTCGGAGCCCGGGGTGAGCACGAGCAGGTCGATGCCGAGCTCGGCGGCCACCGCGCGCGCGGTGTGCACGCGCTCGACGGTCACCAGCGGCCCGGACGGGGAAGAGGTCGACACGAACCGCAGACTAGCGACGCGCACCGGAACCGCTCCTGCCCGTTACCGTCGCGGGCTGTGACGACGATGCTGCTGGACGCGGCCAGCCTCTACTTCCGGGCCTTCTACGGGGTGCCGACCAGCGTGACCTCGCCCGACGGGCGCCCGGTGAACGCCGTCCGCGGCTTCCTCGACATGACCGCCCGGCTGGTCACCACGCACGGCCCCGAGCGGCTGGTCGCCTGCTGGGACGACGACTGGCGGCCCGCCTTCCGGGTCCGGGCGCTGCCCTCGTACAAGGCGCACCGGGTCGCCCCCGAGGGGGGCGAGGAGGTGCCCGACGAGCTCGGTCCCCAGGTGCCGGTGCTGGTGGAGGTGTTGGCGGCGGCCGGCATCGCCCGGGTGGGCGCCCCCGGGTACGAGGCCGACGACGTCATCGGCACCCTCGCCGAGCGCGCCGAGGGCCCGGTGGACGTCGTCACCGGTGACCGGGACCTGTTCCAGCTGGTGGACGACGCGCGGGGGGTGCGGGTCCTCTACACCGCCCGCGGCATCACCGACCTGGAGCTGGTCGACGAGGCGGCGGTCACCGCCAAGTACGGCATCCCCGGGCGGGCCTACGCCGACTTCGCGGTCCTGCGCGGCGACCCCAGTGACGGGCTGCCCGGCGTGGCCGGCGTCGGCGCCAAGACCGCGGCGGCGCTGATCACCGAGTTCGGCGACCTGGCCGGCATCCGGGCCGCGGCGGCGCGCACCGTCGTCCCGAAGGCGCCGCTGACCGCCGCCGTGCTCAAGAAGCTGCACGCCGGGGCGGACTACCTCGACGCCGCCCCGGTGGTGGTCGCCGTCGCCCGCGACATCGACCTGCCGCCGGTCGCCGACGAGCTGCCCCGCCGTCCGGCCGACCCCGACGCGCTGGCCGCGCTCGCCGCCGCGCACGGCATCGAGTCCTCGGTCAGGCGGCTGGGTGCCGCCCTGGGCTGGCCGGCCGACGCGACCGCCTGAGCGAGGTCCTCCTGCCGGGTCCGGCTGGGGGCGTCGCTCAGACCTCGTCCCAGGTGTAGGCGGCGGAGTCCTCGTCGGTGATGGCGATGCGGACGGTGACCTCCTCGCCGTCGGAGGTGGTGCCGCTGCAGTCGTAGGTGGCGCCCTCCTCGACGGTCATCTCGTCGTCGCAGCTCAGGTCGAGCCCCACCCCGTGGGCCTGCTCGAACTGCTCGGCGACGTCGTCCTCCACCGCGCCGCGGTCGAGCACCTGTGACCCGAGGGTCAGCGGCAGGACGACCGCCAGCGCGATCACCACGATGGCCAGCGCGACCAGCCCGACGACGAGGCCGGTGCGGGCCTTGCGGGGCTGCAGCGGCGACGGGCCGTGGTCCCCCGGCTGCCCGTAGGGGAGCTGTCCGTACTGGGGCTGTGCGTACTGCGGTTGCCCGTAGGCGGGCTGGCCGTACTGCGGTTGGCCGTACCCGGGTGCGCCGTACGGCGGCTGGCCGTACGGCCCCGGCTGGGCGTACCCGGCTGGGCCGTACGGACCGGGCTGCCCGTACCCGCCCGGCGGACCGTAGGGACCCGGCTGCTGCGGCGCCTGGCCGTGCCCACCGGGCTGCGGCGGCGGCTGGCCCCCGGGCTGGCCGTACGGCCCCGGCTGCCCGTACTGCCCCGGCGGACCGCCGCCCTGGGGTGGGTTGGTCATCGTCGCTCCCGGTCGCGGATCTGGAGGCCCGGGACCGCGCGTCCCGGAGCGGGGAGATTGTGCCCCACGGGAGCCCCCCGGACGGCGGCCCCGCCACAGGGGCCCCCGCGAGCCTGCGAGCGGTGGGGACGGCGGGGTCCTCTCTCAGCCCCCCACGGCGACCGCGACCACCCCGCGCCGCACCCGGTCCACGGCCTTGCGGGCGGTCGCGGCGACCGGGTCCTCGGCGCTCTTGGCCAGCTGGTCGAGCAGGTCGATGAGCTGGCGCGCCCAGCGCACGAAGTCGCCTCCGGACAGCTCCGTGCCGGCCTGCTCGGCGCCGGCCAGCACCCGGTCGAGGCTCTGCCCGTCGGCCCAGCGGTAGGCCGCCCACGCGAAGCCGAGGTCGAGGTCGCGGGTGGCCGGCACGCCGTGGTCGAGCTCGACGTCCTGCAGCCGGGCCCGCACCCGCCGCATCTCGGCGATCGCGGCGGCCACCTTCCCGGAGGGGACGGCGGGCTGGCTGGGGTTGTCCCGGCGGGCCTCGAACACCACCGTGGAGACCACGGCGGCCAGCTCGGGCGGGGTCAGGCCGCGCCAGACGCCGGAGCGCAGGCACTCGGCGACCAGCAGGTCGGCCTCGGACCAGATGCGGGCCAGCCGGCGCCCGGCGTCGGTGACCACGGGGACGTCGTCGACCGCCGGCACGGCCTCGGTGTCCGCCGGCACCAGCGGGGCCACCTCGGGAACGAGGTAACCGAGCTCCTCGAGGACGTCGCAGGTGCGGTCGAACTGCCGGGTGAGCGAGCCCGTGCGCTCGGCCATCCGGCGGTGCGTGGCCTCGGCCTCCCGCACCGCGCGCAGCCAGCGCTCCGCGGCCCGCACCCGCTCCTCGCGGTCGGGCAGCGAGTGCACGGGGTGCGCCCGCAGCGCCCGGCGCAGGTCGTGCAGCACCGGGTCGTCGGCGGCGGCCGAGCGCTGCCGGACCCGCCGGGCACCGAGGTCGTGCTGGACCCGGGCGTTGCGGAGGGTGGCGGCGAGGTCCCGGCGGGCGTGCGGGCTGCGGTGGTTGAAGTTCTTGGGCACCCGCACCCGGGCCAGCGAGGTCACCGGCGTCGGGAAGTCGACCGTGCCGAGCCGGCCGGCCCACTTGTCCTCGGTGAGCACGAGCGGCCGGGGCTCGGAGAGGTCGGTGACCCCGGGGTCCAGGACGACGGCCAGCCCCTGCCGCCGGCCGGAGGGGACCCGGATGACGTCGCCGGGCCGCAGCGCGGCGAGCGCCTCGGCGGCCTCCGTGTGGCGCTTGGCCTGCGAGTCCCGGGACAGCTCCTTCTCCCGGTCGGCGATCTGCTGCCGCAGCGCGGCGTACCCGCCGACGTCGCCGGAGTCGGAGTGCATCTCGGCGGCCCAGCGCTCGGCGTCCTTCTCGTGTCGCGCGGCGGCGCGGGCCAGCCCCACCACCGACCGGTCGGCCTGGAACTGGGCGAAGGAGGAGGCCAGCAGCTCCCGGGCCCGCGCCCGGCCGAAGGAGCCGACCAGGTTGACCGCCATGTTGTAGCTGGGCCGGAACGACGAGCGCAGCGGATAGGTGCGGGTGCTGGCCAGCCCGGCGACCACCGAGGGGTCCATGCCCGGCGCCCACACCACGACGGCGTGCCCCTCGACGTCGATGCCGCGGCGGCCGGCCCGGCCGGTGAGCTGGGTGTACTCCCCCGGCGTGACGTCGACGTGCGCCTCGCCGTTCCACTTGACCAGCCGCTCGAGGACGACGGTGCGGGCGGGCATGTTGATGCCCAGCGCGAGGGTCTCGGTGGCGAAGACGGCCTTGACCAGGCCGCGGACGAAGCACTCCTCGACCGTCTCCTTGAACGCGGGGACCAGGCCGGCGTGGTGCGCGGCGAGCCCGGCCATGAGGCCCTCCCGCCACTCCCAGAAGCCGAGGACGTGCAGGTCCTCCTCCGGCAGCGAGCCGGTGCGCTCGTCGATGACCTGCGCGATCTCGGCGCGTTCGTGCTCGTCGGTGAGCCGCAGCCCGGCGCGCAGGCACTGGTCGACGGCGGCGTCGCAGCCGTTGCGGCTGAACACGAAGGTGATGGCCGGCAGCAGGCCGGCACGGTCCAGCCGCTCGATGACGTCCGGCCGCGCCGGGGGCCGGTAGCGCGGCTTGTGCCAGTCGCGGTCCCGCCGCGAGCCGCCGTTGCCGCCGCCCCAGGTGTCGATCCGGCGCTCGTACTCCCGTACGTACCGGACCAGCTCCGGGTCGACGACGCTGGCGCCACGGTCTCGGGTGGACAGGTCCCGCGGCGTCTCCCCCTGCTCGGCGGCGTGCGCGGCCGGGCGCAGCGAGAACAGGTCGAACACCCGGTTGCCGACCAGCATGTGCTGCCACAGCGGGATGGGGCGGACCTCGCTGACCACGACCCTGGTGTGGCCGCGCACGGTGACCAGCCAGTCGGCGAACTCCTCGGCGTTGCTCACCGTCGCCGACAGCGACACCAGGGTCACCGACTGCGGGAGGTGGATGATCACCTCTTCCCACACCGCGCCGCGGAACCGATCGGCCAGGTAGTGCACCTCGTCCATGACGACGTAGCCCAGGCCGTCGATCGCCGGGGACTCCGCGTAGAGCATGTTGCGCAGCACCTCGGTGGTCATCACCACCACGGGCGCGTCGCCGTTGATGGCGTTGTCGCCGGTCAGCAGCCCGACCTCCGCCTCCCCGTAGCGCTCCACCAGGTCGGCGTACTTCTGGTTGGACAGCGCCTTGATCGGCGTCGTGTAGAACGCCTTGCGGCCCTCGGCCAGCGCCTTGTGGACGGCGAACTCGCCGACGACGGTCTTGCCCGCGCCGGTGGGGGCGCAGACGAGCACGCCTGCGCCCTCCTCCAGGGCCTCGCACGCCTCCACCTGGAACGGGTCGAGGGAGAAGGACAGCTCGGCGGTGAAGTCGGCCAGCGTGGGGTGGGCACTGCGCCGCCGGGCAGCCGCGTACCGCTCAGCGGGGCTGGACATGCCTCCACGTTAGGCGTCTCTCCCCCGCACGGCGCGTCCGATCCTGGGGTCGTGTATGTTGGGGATAACGGGAAGGGGGCAATTGAACGGAACGACGATCGGCCCCGTTCGTCGTGGCCGGTCCCGGCTCGCCACCGGCGCCACGCCAGGACGCCGGACGATGGGCACAGTGGGTCGTGGCTGGCCGTGGTTGGTCGTGGCTCAGCGGCCGGTGCCCACCACGCACAGCGCACCGGGCACGCAGACGCTCGTGGCCGGCAGCGGTGCGACCGGCTCGCCGTCGGCGTAGGTGACCAGCCCCTCCCCCGCCAGCTCCACCCGCGCGGCCCGGTGCACGCTGACCGAGGGGTGGTCCACGTGCGTGCCGGCGGTCAGCCGCGGCCGGGTCCGCACCAGCTCCCGCCGCGACACCGGCCCGACGACGGTGACGTCGAGGAACCCGTCGGTGGGGTCGGCGTCCGGGCAGATCCGCAGGCCGCCGCCGTACCAGGCGGTGTTGCCGACGGCGACCAGCGTCACCGGCAGGGTGCGGGGCACGCCGTCGAGCACGAGCGTCACCTCGCGGGGCCGCAGCCGCGCCAGCTCGGCGAGGATGGCGACGTCGTAGCGGCGAGGGCCGCGCGGCCAGCGCAGCCGGTTGGCGCGGGCGGTGACGGCGGAGTCGTAGCCGCAGCACAGCACGGTGGCCCACCAGCGCGAGCCGGTGCGCCCGGCGTCCAGCGTGCGCACCGCCCCGGCGCGCAGGTCCTCGGCGGCGGCGCGCGCCGCGGCGACCGGGTCGCCGGGCGCGCCGAGGGCCAGCGCCAGGTCGTTGCCGGTGCCGGCCGGGACGACCGCCAGCGGCGTGCCGGTGCCCGCGACGGCCTGCAGCCCGGCGTGCGCGGCGCCGTCCCCGCCGACGGCGACGACCGCCGCGGCGCCGGCGGCGACCGCCTCGGCGGCCTGCCGCTCGGCGTCGGCGCGAGTGGTGGCCGGCAGCACCCGTGGCGCGAGACCGGCGGTGTGCAGCGCCGCCAGCACGGCGGTGGCGGCCGCGCGGGCCCGGCCGCGGCCCGCGGCCGGGCTCACCAGGACGGCGACCTCCGGGCCGGCCCCCCTGCAGGGGCCTGACGCGGGCCTGCGAGGGGTGGGGGGCAGGGGACCCTCTCTCAGCGGGAGGAGCGGACCGCGGGGCCGTCGACCGGCGCGTCGTCCTCGCGGCGGAGGTCATCGACCGGGCCGGGGTCGAGGTCCGAGGGCGTGGCGTCCAGCGGGGATGCCTCGTCGTCGGACAGGTCGTGGAAGTGCTCCGTGGCCGCCCGCTTGGCCCGGCGCCGGTCGACGACCCGGGCGATCTGGATGGCCAGCTCGAACAGCACGATCATCGGCCCGGCCATCAGGAGCATCGTGAACGGGTCCTGGGTGGGGGTGACGAACGCGGCGAAGACCACGGTGAGGAAGAAGATCCACCGGCGGCTCTTGCGCAGCACCTCGTAGCTGAGGACGCCGACCAGGTTGAGCGCGATGGCCAGCAGCGGCACCTCGAAGCTCACCCCGAAGGCCACCAGCAGCGAGAGCACGAAGCCGATGTAGTCCTGCGCGGTGAGGGCGACCACCACGCCGTCCCCGGCGAGGCTCAGCAGCAGCTCCAGGCCGGCCGACAGGGAGATGTAGGCCAGCACCGCGCCGAGGGCGAACAGGATCGTCGACACGGCGACGAAGCCGACCCCGTAACGCTTCTCGTTGCGCTTGAGCCCCGGGGTGATGAAGGCCCACAGCTGGTAGAGCCAGAACGGGGCCGACAGCACCGCCCCGACCAGCAGGCTCACCTTCAGCCGGATGAACACGCCGCCGAACACGTCGGTGATCAGCAGGCCGCAGGCGCCGTCGGCGTCGCCGTAGCGCAGCTCACCGGGCAGGCCGCAGTAGGGCGCCCGGATGAAGTCGCCGAGGCCGTGCGCGTACCACCAGAAGGCGAACCCCGCGGCCAGGACGAGCGCCAGCAGCGCCTTGGCGACGCGGTTGCGCAGCTCGGTGAGGTGCGCGATCAGCGTCATCGTCGCCGCGGCGTCGCGCGGTGGACGGCGTCGCCGCATCCGGGGCCGTCGGAGACCGTCGTCGCTCATGGTGGTGCCGGTGCGGGAGGGGGTCAGCGGGTGCTGTCGGCCGGGCCGGACTGCTGGGCGGCGCGCGCCCGCAGCTCGGCGGCCCGCGCCTCCGCGGCCCGGGCCTCGGCCTCCAGCGCGGCGCGTTCGGCGTCGGCCGGCGGGAGGACCTCACCGCGGACGGGGGTGGTCTTGGCGGCGTCCTTGGTGCGGACGTCGTCGTCCTTCATGCCCTTCATCTCGCCCTTGAAGATGCGCAGCGAGCGGCCGAGCGACCGCGAGGCGTCAGGCAGCTTCTTGTAGCCGAAGAGCAGCAGGATGGCCAGGATGATCAGGCCGATCTCCAGCGGGCCGAGTCCGGCCATGACGGTCCTCCAGGGGTGCGGTGGCGACTCCGATGCTACGTGCCGGAGCCCGCCGTGCCTCCCCCGCAACCGGGGGGTCGTCGGGTGAGTTCAGGGTGAGGGCCGGGTGTCCGCGGCCCGCGCGGCGGTGGCCTGGACCTCGGTGAGCACCGGGCGCACCTCGCGCTCGAGCGCCTCGAGCTCCCGGCGCAGCCGGTTCGCCGCACCGAACAGGCCGTAGCCGAGCGCCCCCAGGACCACGACGGCGAGGACGACGACGGCGATCCAGACGACCAGCAGCAGCACGGGACCGACCCTAGTCCCCGGCCGGCGTCGCCCCGGCCCCGTAGCGCTGCAGCGCCGCGCGGGCGTCGGCGGCGACGGCCGCGGCCAGCTCGGCCGGTTCCTCGACCGTCGCCGCTCCGCCGAGGGAGGCGACCAGCCGCCGCGCCCAGGCCACGTCGGCGGTGCGGACGGCGACGGCGAGCCCGCCGGGCGGGTCCTCGACCTCGCGGACCTCCTCCACCGGGTAGTACTCGGCCACCCAGCGGGCGGTGCGGGCCAGCCGCAGCCGCACGACCGAGGCGCCCGGGCCGGGCTGGTAGAGGCCGGCGTCGACGTCACGCAGGTGGACGCCGGCCGGCGGCGCGGCCGGCTCGTCGAGGACGGCGACGTCGTCGACCCGGTCCAGGCGGAACAGCCGCAGACCCTCGGCCCGGCGGCACCAGGCCTCCAGGTACCACCTGCCGTCAACGAGCAGCAGCCGGATGGGGTCGACGGTGCGCTCGGTGCGCTCGTCGCGGGTGGGCACGTAGTAGTGCAGGTGCAGCGCCCGCCTGCGCTCCAGCCCCTCCCGGACGACGGCCAGCGCCTGCTCCCGCGCGTCCACCGACAACGCCACCGGGGTGACCCGCTCCCCGGCGTGCCCCGCGACCGCCGAGACCTTGGCCAGCGCGCGGCTGACCGCCTCCCGCTCGGCCAGGCCGGGCAGCTCCAGCAGCGTGCGCAGCGCGACGACCAGGGCGACCGCCTCGTCGGTGGTCAGCCGCAGCGGCCGCACCATGCCGGCGGTGAAGGTGACCCGCACCCGGTCGCCCTCGAACGCCAGGTCGATGAGGTCGCCGGGCCCGTACCCCGGCAGGCCGCACATCCACAGCAGCTCGAAGTCGCGGCGCAGCTGCCGCTCGGGGACGCCGAAGTCGCGGGCCACCTCGGGCAGCGGCACGCCCTCGGGACGGGCGGTCAGGTAGGGCACCAGCGCGAGCAGCCGGCTCATCCGCTCGGTGGTCGTGGGCGCGGTCACAGGTCCTCCTCGCTGGCGCTCGTCAGCCCTGCGCCCGACGGTGCTCCGCCCCTCCGTGACCTCGCCGGCCCGGTCACGTCATGCCCGCCAGCCGGGTCAGCCGCTCGATCACGGCGTCGCGCACCTCGGCCGGCGCCTCGACCACGACGTCCGGGCCGTAGGCGGCCAGCTCGTCGGCCAGGCGCAGCGGCTCGGTGGTGCGCACCTGCAGCAGGTCGTCGCCGTCCTCGGCCGGTCCCAGTGGGACGGCGTGCCGGCGCAGCCCGACCGCGGTGCCCGGCCGTGCGCGGACCACCACCAGGCGCTCCTCGCCGGCGGACTGACCGGCGACCATGGCGGCCAGGTCCACGCCCTCCGGCGGCTCGAACGCGCCCGCGGGGCCGACCGCCTTGGGGGTGCCCACCACGCGGGAGAGCCGGAACACCCGGGGCGCCTGGCGGTCGAGGTCCAGCCCGCCCAGGTACCAGCGGCCGTGCCAGGCCACCACGCCCCACGGCTGGACGTGCCGGCGGGCCGGCGCGTCCTCGTCGGGACGGCGGTAGTCGAACTCGATCGCCCGCCGGTCGCGGGCCGCGGCGTAGCACGGCTCGAAGGCCGGCTCGTCGGAGTCCAGGCGGGGCCGCAGCGGGATGGACCGGCCGGTGTCGACGTCCACGCCGGCGGCCTTGAGCTTCACCAGGGCGCTCTGCGCGGCGCCGGCCAGCTGGGCGGACTCCCACAGCCGCAGCGCCAGGCCGACCGCGGCGGCCTCCTCGCCGGTCAGCGTGATCTCGGGCAGCTCGTAGTCGGCCCGGGCGATCCGGTAGCCGTCCTCGGTGTCGAAGACGCTGGTCCGCCCGGTCTCCAGCGGCACGCCCATCTCGCGCAGGTCGGCCTTGTCCCGCTCGAACATCCGCTTGAACGCCTCGTCGGCGCGGGCGGTGCCGTCGTCGGGCTCGTAGCCGGGCACCGTGGCCCGGATCCGCGCCGCGGTCACGTACTGCCGGGTGCCGAGCAGGGCGATGACCAGGTTCACCAGCCGTTCCGCCCGCTTCGCCGCCACGCGCCCAGGCTAGTCACGTCGGCCGAGGGTGGTGGGGTGGGCGGCCAGCACTGCACACCCGGCCTGGCTAGCCTGCCCGCGTGGGGGAACACGGGACGACGCAGCAACGGATCCGCTGGCGGCGGGGCACGGTGACGGCTCTGGGCCGCTCGTGGCGGGACGCGCAGGAGCTCACCGCGGAGGTGCCGGAGGACGGCGAGGTGCGCGCGCTGGCCCACCCGTCGCTCGTGGGCGTGCCCGAGGTCGGCGACACGGTGCTGCTCAACACCACGGCGTGGGCGCAGCGCCTGGGCACCGGCGGGTACGCGCTGGTCGTCGCCGTCCCCGATCGGCTGCCCCCGGACCCGACCGGGCCCGGCCACCTGGTCAAGGCCCGGTACACGCCGCTGCAGGTGACCGTGCAGGGCGTCGACGAGCAGGACACCGAGCACCACGGGACCATCGCCGACGCCGAGGACCTCGGCGGCATGCCCGTCGTGGTCGCGGACCTGCACTCGGCGCTGCCGGCGGCGCTGATCGGGGTGCTGGGCACCGACCCCGACCTGCGCGTGGCGTACGTGATGACCGACGGCGGCGCCCTGGTGGCCGGCTTCTCCCGGACGCTGTCGGCGCTGGCCCCGTCCCTGGCCGGCGTCGTCACCGTCGGGCAGGCGTTCGGCGGGGACGTCGAGGCCGTCACGCTGCACACCGGCCTGCTGGCCGCCCGGCACGTGCTGGGCGCCGACGTCACGATCGTCACGCAGGGGCCGGGCAACCTCGGCACCGGGACGTCGTGGGGCTTCTCCGGGGTGGCCGCCGGCGAGGCCTGCAACGCCGTGTCCGTGCTCGGCGGGCAGCCGATCGGCGCACTGCGGATCTCCGACGCCGACCCGCGGCCGCGCCACCGGGGCGTCTCCCACCACTCCCTGACCGCCTTCGGCCGGGTGGCGCTGGCCGGGGTGACGCTCGTGGCGCCGCGCGGCCTCGGATCCGAGCTCGGCGGCCAGGTGGAGGAGGACCTCGCCGGCCAGCCCGAGCGCAACCCGGTGGTCTGGATGGACGTCGACGGGCTGGAGGAGGCGCTGGGCCTGTCCCCCGTGCCGCTGTCGACGATGGGCCGGGGCTATCCCGAGGAGCGGGCGTACTTCCTCGCCGCGGCCGCCGCCGGCCGGTACGCCGCGCTGCGGGTGCCGCTGTGACATCGCGGTCCCACCGGACCGCACCGCGGCCAGGAGCCGTCCCCGGCCTGCCGTGAGCCCCGCCGTCGCACCGCGTCGGGGAACCTCCGGCCCCCACTCCGCAGCGCGACCCTCGCCGGGCGGCTACCGAGGCCACCTCGCGGGGGCCTGCGGCCCCCACTCGTCGACCTCACATCGAGGCGATGAGCTTGTCGACCCGCTCGTCGACGGCCTTGAACGGGTCCTTGCACAGCACGGTGCGCTGCGCCTGGTCGTTGAGCTTCAGGTGCACCCAGTCGACGGTGAAGTCGCGGCGCTTCTCCTGCGCCTTGCGGATGAACTCCCCGCGCAGCCGGGCGCGGGTGGTCTGCGGGGGCACGTTCTTGGCCTCGAACACCCGCGGCTCGTGGGCGACCCGGTCGACGGAGTTGTTGCGCTCCAGCAGGTAGTACAGGCCGCGCCTGCGGCTGATGTCGTGGTAGGCGAGGTCCATCTGCGCGATCCGCGGGTGGGACAGCGGGAGGTCCCGCTTGGCCCGGTAGCGCTCGATCATCGTGTACTTCGTCGCCCAGTCGATCTCGCGGTCGATCAGCGACAGGTCGCCGGAGTCCACGGCCTTGAGCACCCGGCCCCACAACTCCAGCATCTGCCGGTGCACCGGCCCGAAGCCCTCCCGGTCGACGAACTCCGCGGCGCGGCTGTGGTACTCCGCCTGGATCTCCAGCGCCGACATCTCCCGGCCGTTGGCCAGCCGGACCTTGCGGCGTCCGGTCATGTCGTGGCTGATCTCGCGGATGGCGCGGATCGGGTTCTCCAGCGCCATGTCCCGGATCGGGACGCCGGCCTCGATCATCCGCAGCACGAGGTCGGTGATGGCGACCTTGAGCAGCGTCGTCGTCTCGTTCATGTTCGAGTCGCCGACGATGACGTGCAGCCGCCGGTAGCGCTCGGCGTCGGCGTGCGGCTCGTCGCGGGTGTTGATGATCGGCCGGGACCGGGTGGTGGCGGAGGAGACGCCCTCCCAGATGTGCTCGGCGCGCTGGCTGACGCAGTAGATCGCCCCGCGGGGGGTCTGCAGCACCTTGCCGGCGCCGACGACGATCTGCCGGCTGACGAGGAACGGGATCAGGACGTCGGCCAGCCGGCTGAACTCCCCGTGCCGGCCGACCAGGTAGTTCTCGTGGCAGCCGTAGCTGTTGCCGGCGGAGTCGGTGTTGTTCTTGAACAGGTAGATGTCGCCGGTGACGCCCTCCTCGGCCAGCCGCTGCTCAGCGTCGACCAGCAGCCCCTCCAGGATCCGCTCGCCGGCCTTGTCGTGGACGACGAGCTCGGTGAGGTCGTCGCACTCGGCGGTGGCGTACTCGGGGTGGCTGCCCACGTCGAGGTAGAGGCGGGAGCCGTTGCGCAGGAACACGTTGGAGCTACGCCCCCACGACACCACGCGGCGGAACAGGTAGCGGGCCACCTCGTCCGGGGACAGCCGGCGCTGCCCCTTGAAGGTGCACGTGACGCCGTACTCGGTCTCGATCCCGAAGATCCGTCGTTCCACGAACCGAGCCTAGGCGCCGACACCGACACTGGCCCGCCCGCGACGCACGGCTCCTGCAGCCGGTCGTCCGGCCGGCGCAGGAGGTCGGCGGCGGCCGCGGCGGTCCCGGGTGGTCACTGTGACCGGCGCGCTGCTCGGCGGAGCCCGACGCGGCACGCGACCGCCCGGTGCCGACCTCCACGGTGCCCGGGGCGACGATCCGGCGTGCCCCGCGCCCACCGGCCTCGTCGACCCGGCCGGTGAGCGTCAGTTCGTCGGGGCCTGTCCCCCGCTGCCGGCGGTGCCGCCGGTGTCGGGGGCCGCCGGGTCGCCGAGCCCGGCCGGCGCGCCGGGCTGCGGCGTGCTGGGGGCGTGGGAGGCGGTGTGCGGCTCCTCGACGGTCTCGGCGGCGGCGGCGTCGCCCCGGTCCAGCAGGGTGTGCAGGGCGGCGCCCACCACGCGCCGGAACGCCCGCTTGGGCCGGCGCCGGTCGAGGACGGCGACCTCCAGCTGCTCGGCGGACAGCAGGCTCGGCCCGCCGTTGCCGCTGGTGGTGGCCGGGCTGACCGCCGACAGCGCCCGCACCCCCACCTGGAGCGCCTCGGCGAGGGGCAGGCCGGGGAGGAAGTGCTCGCGCAGGTGGGTGCTGACCGCCTCCGCCTGGCCGCCCATGACGACGAAGTCGGGCTCGTCGACGACCGAGCCGTCGAAGGTGAGCCGGAACAGCTGGTCGGACTCGGGGGTGTCGCCGACCTCGGCGACGCACAGCTCGACCTCGTAGGGCTTGGTCTGCATGGTGAAGATCTCGCCGAGGGTCTGCGCGTAGGCGTTGGCGATCACCCGGCCGGTGACGTCACGGCGGTTGTAGGAGTAGCCGCGGACGTCGGCCAGCCGCACCCCGGCGACCCGGAGGCTCTCGAACTCGCTGTAGCGGCCGACGGCGGCGAAGCCGATGCGGTCGTAGAGCTCGCCGACCTTGTGCAGCGTGGAGCTGGGGTTCTCGGCGATGAACAGCACGCCGTCGGCGTAGGTGACGACGGCGACGCTGCGGCCGCGGGAGATGCCCTTGCGGGCGTACTCCGAGCGGTCGCGCATCAGCTGCTCGGGCGAGGCGTAGTACGGCATGGTCATGGGATCAGCCCTGCCCGTCCGCGGCGGACCGCTCGTCGGTGATGCGCTTCGCGATGGCGGAGACCTCGTCGTCGGGGAGCCGCACGGTGCCCTCGGCGTCCACCCGGTAGACGATCGGGTACAGCCGGCGCACCGGGTCCGGCCCGCCGGTCGCGGAGTCGTCGTCGGCGGCGTCGTAGAGCGCCTCGACGATGGTGCGGGTGGCGGCGTCCCCGCCCAGGCCCGGCCGCCAGGTCTTCTTCAGCGAGTTGCGGGCGAACAGGGAGCCGGAGCCGACTGCGGAGTACCCCCGCTCCTCGTAGTTCCCGCCCGTGACGTCATAGCTGAAGATGCGGCCCGGGCTGGTGCCGGGGGCGGCGTCGAGGTCGTAGCCGGCGAACAGCGGGACGACCGCGAGCCCCTGCAGCGCCGCGCCGAGGTTGCCGCGGATCATCTGGGCCAGGCGGTTGGCCTTGCCGTCGAGGGAGAGCGTGAGGCCCTCGATCTTCTCGTAGTGCTCCAGCTCCACCTGGTAGAGCTTCACCATCTCGATGGCGATGCCCGCGGCGCCGGCGATGCCGATGACCGACCAGGCGTCGGCCGGGTAGACCTTCTCGATGTCCCGGCTGGAGATCAGGTTGCCCATGGTGGCGCGCCGGTCGCCGCCCATGAGGACGCCGCCGTCGTAGGTCACCGCGACGATCGTGGTGCCGTGCGGCGTGATGTCCCCGACCGGCAGCTGCGGGATCGGCCGGCGCCCGGGCAGCAGGTCCGGCGCGGTGACCGCGAGGAAGTCGGTGAACGAGGAACCCACCCGGTCCAGGTAGGCGGCCGTGAACCCGTTCCGGCCGGGTGACGACCCGTTCACGCGCTCGCCCCGCTCCTGCTCGGCGCCCGCGTGCCCGGCGTTGCTGCGTTCCTGGGTGAGCTCGCGAGCTCCCTCACGTATCCGCCTCTCCCGCCGCACCCTGGCGGCGCTCCCCGCTCGTGTGACGCCCCGTCGACCGCGGGGTGCGCGGTCGTCCAGGGCGTCGCTGCGACCCTACCGGCGGGCTCCCCGGCCGGCTGGCCTCACCCGGGCCGTTGCCGGCCGACTCCTCGAGCAGCCCCATGGCCTGGCGCTGTCGATGTCCTTCGACGTAGAAGGCGGCCATCCGGAGCAGGAACGGGTCGTCCCGGAACTGACCCAGGCCGCCGTTGCAGTTGAAGCACAGCAGCGCGCGAACGGCGCCGGTCCCGTGGTCGTGGTCGACGTGCAAGGCCGGGGCAGAGCGGCAGATGGCACACAACCCGCCCTGGGCCTCGAGCATCGCGTCGGCGTCCTCGGCACTGATCCCGTACCGCCGCTTGAGGTGGTAAGTGCGCGATCCGCCGACTTTGGCCTTGGACTCCCTGCCTCGCACGTTGTGGCAGGGCTTGCAGTACGTGTACGTCCCACTCGGACTCGCACGAGACCTGGGAAAGTCAGTCACGGGCTTGACCACAGCGCAGTCTGGGCACCACTTGAAGCCATCCGGCACCTCGCGGTCCCCGGGGTGGCGACGAGTCGGGAGCCCGACCCGTCGCACCTTCGACTCCCTCAGACGCTGACGCGCATGGTCGCGACAGTAGGCGGCGAGTCCTTCACGACGGCTCTTGTCCCTCGTGAAGGACTCGACCGGACGAGTCTCACGGCAATCGGGGCAGAACTTGCCTGCAACCATTCCCGGAATGCACTACGAATACGTAGCGGCGAATGGTCACTGGCCCCCTTTTTGCACATATGAGCGCACGAATTCCTCGGCGTTCTCCTCGAGTACCTCGTCGATCTCGTCGAGGATGGAGTCGACGTCCTCGGTCATCTCCTTGTGGCGCTCGGCGACCTCGGTGTCGACGGAGGCCTCGACCTCCTCGGCCTCCTCCCGGGTGCGGGTGGCCTTCTGCTGTCCGCCGGTGTCCCTCGTGGCCATGGCTGCCTCCAGGTCGTGTCGTGGCTGGTGCCTGAGACGAAAACTACCCGTGGCGGGTGACGAACGGGTGTCGGCGAGCGGGCCCGGGGACCGCCCCGCGCCTGTGGACCCCGCCGATCAGCCGCCGGTGATCGTGTCGACCAGCTCCTGCGCCGAGGACGTCGACTCGAAGAGCCGGCCGACGTGCTCGCGGGTGCCGCGCAGCGGCTCCATGGTGGGGATCCGCACCAGGTTCTCCCGGCCCAGGTCGAACACCACCGAGTCCCACGACGCCGCGGCCACCTGCGCCGGGTAGCGCCGCAGGCACTCGCCCCGGAAGAACGCGCGGGTGTCGGTCGGCGGGTGCACCACCGCCCGGGCGACGTCCTCGTCGGTGAGCAGCCGCTCGATCGCCCCCCGCGCCACCAGCCGGTGGTAGAGGCCCTTGTCCGGCCGGACGTCGGAGTACTGCAGGTCGACCAGGCGCAGCCGGGAGTCCCCCCACTCCAGGCCGTCGCGCGACCGGTAGCCCTCCAGCAGGCGCAGCTTGGCCGGCCAGTCCAGCCGGTCGGCGCAGCGCATCGGGTCGATCCGGAGGTCCTGCAGCACCTCGGCCCACCGGCGCAGCACGTCGGCGGTCTGCTCGTCGCCGTTCCCCGTGCGGTCGACGTGCCGCTGCGCCATCTCCAGGTACGCCTCCTGGACCTCCAGCGCCGTCATCCGGCGCCCGTCGCGCAGCCGGATCTTGTGCGACAGCGTCGGGTCGTGGCTGACCGCCTGCAGGGCGTCCACCGGCTCGTCGATGCTGAGGTCCTGGGTGAGGGTGCGCGCCTCGATCATGGCCAGCACGAGCGACGTCGTCCCGACCTTGAGGTAGGTGGACAGCTCGGCGAGGTTGGCGTCGCCGATGATCACGTGCAGCCGGCGGTACTTGTCGGCGTCGGCGTGCGGCTCGTCGCGGGTGTTGATGATCGGCCGCTTGAGCGTCGTCTCCAGGCCCACCTCGACCTCGAAGAAGTCGGCGCGCTGGGACAGCTGGAAGCCGCGGGTGCGGCTCTCGGTGCCGATGCCCACCCGCCCGGAGCCGGCGAAGACCTGCCGGGTCACGAAGAACGGGATCAGGCCGCGGATGATCTCCAGGAAGGGCGTCCGGCGGTCCATGAGGTAGTTCTCGTGGGACCCGTAGGAGGCGCCCTTGCCGTCGGTGTTGTTCTTGTACAGCTGGATCGGCACGGTGCCGGGCACCCGCGCGGCCCGGCGCGCCGCCTCGGCCATCACCTGCTCCCCCGCCTTGTCCCAGAGGACGACGTCACGCGGGTTGGTGACCTCCGGCGTCGAGTACTCGGGGTGGGCGTGGTCGACGTACAGCCGCGCCCCGTTGGTGAGGATGACGTTGGCCATCCCGGAGTCGTCGTCGAGGTCGTTGTGGTCCAGCGCCTGGGCCGGTGACAGGTCGAAGCCCCGGGCGTCGCGCAGCGGGGACTCCTCCTCGAAGTCCCACCGGGGCCGGCGCGGGGCCGGCGCCTCGGCCACCGCCCAGGCGTTGACCACCTGGCTGGACAGGGTGGTCGGGTTCGCCGTCGGCTGCCCGGGCACCGAGATGCCGTACTCGACCTCGGTGCCCATGACCCGCCGCACGCTCATGTCCCAACCCTAGGCCGCCGCACCGACACCGTCCGGCACGGCCCGCGCGCGCCCGGCACGTCCCGCCGGCCGGGGACGCCGACGGCCCGGCCCCCGCGGTCAGCGGGGACCGGGCCGGGTGAGCCGGCCTCGGCGCCTACAGGTACTGGCCGGTGTTGGTCGCGGTGTCGATGGCGCGGCCGGACTCGCTGCCCTTGCCGCTGATGAGCGTGCGGATGTAGACGATCCGCTCGCCCTTCTTGCCCGAGATCCGCGCCCAGTCGTCGGGGTTGGTGGTGTTGGGCAGGTCCTCGTTCTCCTTGAACTCGTCGACGCAGGCCTGCATGAGGTGGCCGACCCGCAGCCCGCCGGTGCCGGTCTCCAGCCGCTCCTTGATCGCCATCTTCTTGGCGCGGTCGACGATGTTCTGCAGCATCGCCCCGGAGTTGAAGTCCTTGAAGTAGAGGACCTCCTTGTCACCGTTGGCGTAGGTGACCTCGAGGAAGCGGTTCTCCTCGCTCTCGGTGTACATGCGCTCGACGGTGCGCTGGATCATCGCGGCGATCGTGGCCTCGCGGCTGCCGCCGTGCTCGGCGAGGTCGTCGGGGGACAGCGGCAGCGAGGTGGTGAGGTACTTGCTGAAGATGTCGCGGGCGGCCTCCGCGTCCGGCCGCTCGATCTTGATCTTCACGTCCAGCCGGCCGGGCCGCAGGATCGCCGGGTCGATCATGTCCTCGCGGTTGGAGGCGCCGATGACGATGACGTTCTCCAGCCCCTCCACCCCGTCGATCTCGCTGAGCAGCTGGGGCACGATCGTGGACTCCACGTCGGAGGAGACCCCCGACCCGCGGGTGCGGAAGATCGAGTCCATCTCGTCGAAGAAGACGATGACCGGCGTGCCCTCGCTGGCCTTCTCGCGGGCCCGCTGGAACACCAGCCGGATGTGCCGCTCGGTCTCCCCGACGTACTTGTTGAGCAGCTCCGGGCCCTTGATGTTCAGGAAGTAGGACTTCGCCGCACGGGAGCCCTCGCCCTGGACCTCGGCGACCTTCCTGGCCAGCGAGTTGGCCACCGCCTTGGCGATGAGCGTCTTCCCGCAGCCGGGCGGGCCGTAGAGCAGGATGCCCTTGGGCGGGCGCAGCTCGAACTCGCGGAACAGGTCGGCGTGGAGGAACGGCAGCTCGACGGCGTCCCGGATCTGCTCGATCTGCCGCGACAGGCCGCCGATGTCGGCGTAGTCGATGTCGGGGACCTCTTCGAGGATGAGCTCCTCGACCTCGCTCTTGGGGATCCGCTCGTAGACGTACCCCGAGCGGGTCTCCAGCAGCAGCGAGTCGCCGCTGCGCAGCGGCTGGTCGGCGAGGGAGTCGGCCAGGTAGACCACCCGCTCCTCGTCGGTGTGCCCGATGACCAGGGCCCGCGGCGTGACCCCGTCGATCGGCTCCAGCAGCTCCTTGAGCATGACGACGTCGCCGGCGCGCTCGAAGCCGCACGCCTCGACGACGTTCATCGCCTCGTTGAGCATGACCTCCTGGCCGTGCTGCAGCGTCTCGACCTCCACCGACGGGGAGACCGAGACGCGCAGCTTGCGACCACCGGTGAAGACGTCGACCGTGCCGTCGTCGTGGCCGGTCAGGAAGACGCCGTAGCCGGACGGGGGCTGCCCGAGCCGGTCGACCTCCTCCTTGAGCGTGACCAGCTGTTCGCGTGCGTCGCGCAGCGTGCTGGTGAGCTTGTCGTTGCGCTCGGAGAGGAACGCCGCGCGCCCCTCCGCCTCGGCGATGCGCTCCTCGAGCGCCCGCACCTGGCGGGGGCTCTCGGCCACCTTGCGGCGCAGGAGACCGATCTCCTCCTCCAGGTAGGAGATCTGGGTGAGCAGTGCCGCCACGTCACGCTCACGTCGCGCTCGGAACTCGTCGGGACCCAGGCCCATCGCGCACCTCCGCACACATCGGGAGAGCCAGGAGGCAAATCTATACACGCCCAGCGACAGCCCGCCGGGGGCTCGCGGGACACTGGGTCACGGCCCGGCTACGACTGCGTTGCGATCGTCGCAGGTGTCCGGGCGCGGCGTCAGTGCTTCTGCGCCCGCCGCTGCCGGGTGGGGGCGACGACCCCCTCGGCGAGGCGCCGGGCGGTCACCAGGAACGCGGTGTGGGCGACCATCCGGTGCTCGGGGCGCACGGCCAGCCCGACCGCGTGCCAGGGGCGCACCAGCGACTCCCACGAGTACGGCTCGGTCCACCCGCCCTGGGCGCGCAGCGCCTCCACGTAGGTGGACAGCTGGGTGACGGTGGCGACGTAGCCGACGAGCACCCCGCCGGGGCGCAGGGCGGCGGCCACCGTGGGCAGCACCGCCCACGGCTCCAGCATGTCGAGCACCACCCGGTCCACGGTCTCCGCCGGCGGGTGCTCGGCGAGGTCGCCCAGGCGCAGCGACCAGTTCGCCGGGACCTCCCCGAAGAAGGCGCCGACGTTGGCGCGGGCCACGTCGGCGAAGTCCTCGCGCCGCTCGTAGCTGGTGACGGTGCCCCCCTCCCCCACCGCGCGCAGCAGGGAGCAGGTCAGCGCGCCGGAGCCGGCGCCGGCCTCCAGCACCCGCATCCCCGGCCCGACGTCGCCGAAGCCGACGATCTGGGCGGCGTCCTTGGGGTAGATCACCTGCGCCCCGCGGGGCATGGAGAGCACGAAGTCGGCGAGCAGCGGGCGCAGCGCCAGGTACCCGGTGTTGGCGGTGGAGTGGACCACCGAGCCCTCCGGGGCGCCGATCAGGTCGTCGTGGGCGATGGCCCCGCGGTGGGTGTGGAACAGCTTCCCCGGCTCGAGGACGACGGTGTGCAGCCGGCCCTTGGGGTCGGTGAGCTGCACGCGGTCACCGGCGACGAACGCTCCGGGGACCGGCGTCCGCGGCGCGGTGCCGGGCTGCTCGGGGGTCCCGGACTCGTCGGCCGTCCCGGGCTCGTCGGCGGTCTCGGGGGCCTGCTGCTCGTCCGCCACGGGGGTCTGCTGCTCGTCGTCCACGGGCGGCCAGCGTACGGAGTGCGTGGCGCGCCTCTCGGCGCGCGCGCTCGGAACTGTCGGTGGGCCGACCTAGCCTCGAGGGTATGACGGCGATGGCGCAGGACTCGGCGCTCGGGGACGGCGCGCAGGACTCGGCGCTCGGGGACGGCGCGCAGGACTCGGCGCTCGGGGACGGCGCGCAGGACTCGGCGCTCGGGGGCGGCGCGCAGGACTCGGCGCTCGGGGACATGGTGCAGGCCGGGCAGCCCGCCGACGCGGCTGCCTCTGCCCCGGGCGCGCCCGCCGAGCAGCCGACCCCGCGGCGGCCCTCGCTGTCGCCGAGCCGGGCGGCGGACTTCAAGACCTGTCCCCTGCTGTACCGGTTCCGCACCATCGACCGGCTGCCGGAGCGCAAGAGCCTGGCGGCCGTGCGCGGCACGCTGGTGCACGCGGTGCTGGAGAAGCTCTACGACCTGCCGGCCCGCGAGCGCACGGTGCGGTCGGCGCAGGAGCTGGTCGCGCCGGCGTGGGAGGAGTTGCGGGCCGACCCGGAGGTCGCGGAGCTGTTCGCCGAGGGCCGCGCCGCGGACGAGGAGCCGGCCGCGCGGTCGCTGGAGGGGTGGCTGGCCTCGGCGGGCCGGCTGGTGGAGACCTACTTCTCGCTGGAGGACCCGTCGCGCATCGAGCCGCAGGGGCGCGAGGAGCTGGTCGAGGTCACGCTGCCCGACGGGCTGCTGCTGCGCGGCTACGTCGACCGGCTGGACGTCGCGCCGAACGGGGCGCTGCGGGTGGTCGACTACAAGACGGGCTCGATGCCGCGCGAGGCGTTCGAGGGCAAGGCCCTGTTCCAGATGAAGTTCTACGCGCTGGTGCTGTGGCGCACCCGCGGCGTGGTGGCCAGCCAGCTGAAGCTGCTGTACCTCGGCAACGGCGACGCCCTGACCTACGCGCCCGACGAGGGCGAGCTGGTGCGGTTCGAGCGGACGCTGCGGGCGATCTGGGCGGCGATCGAGCGGGCGGTGGCCACCGGCGACTTCCGCCCCAACCGCACCCGGCTGTGCGACTGGTGCGACCACCAGGCGCTGTGCCCGTCCTTCGGCGGCACTCCCCCGCCGTTCCCGGCCGAGGCGGCGGCCGCCGCCGGCTGGCACACCCAGCTGCCGATCGTGGAGCACGACTGACAGAACACCCCGTCCTCCGCGGGCTCGGGACGGGAGGAGCGGGCCGGCCGTGGCCGAGGGGAGCACCGATGCGCGGATACCGAACGGCCCGTGCCTTCGACGGCGAGCGGTTCCTCCCCGGTGGTGCGCTCGTCCTCGTCGAGGGGCGGGCGATCGTGGCCGTGGAACAGGCCACCGCCGCTGCCCCGGACGGGTGCGCCGTCACCGAGCTCGCGGGTGGCACGCTGCTGCCCGGGCTGATCGACTCGCACGTCCACCTCTGCGCGGACAGCGGGCCGCGCGCGCTGGAGCAGGTCCCCGAGCTGTCCGCAGCCGCCCTGGACGCGGTCATCACCGCAGCCGCGCAGCAGCACCTGCGTGCCGGGGTCACCGCCGTCCGGGACCTCGGTGACCACCGCTGGGCGGTCCTCGAGCGCGCCCGGAGCAACGACGGCGGGCCGACCGTCGTCGCCGCCGGCCCGCCGATCACCTCGTCCGGCGGGCACTGCTGGTCCATGGGCGGTGAGGCGGCCGGCGTCCGCGAGCTGCGCCGGGCGGTCCGCGAGCGCGCCGAGCGAGGTGCCGGCGTCGTCAAGGTGATGGCCAGCGGCGGGCTGATGACGCCCGGCACCGACCTCACCGCCTGCCAGTTCGGCCTCGACGAGGTCAGGGCCGTGGTCGACGAGGCGCACCGGCACGGGCTGCCGGTGACCGCGCACGCCCACGCGCTGACGGCCGTGGAGCAGTGCCTCGCGGCCGGGGTCGACGGCATCGAGCACTGCAGCTGCCTGACCGCGAGCGGCGTGCGGACGCCGCCGGAGGTCGCGGCCGGCCTCGCCGCGGCGGGCGTCGTCGTGTGCCCGACGCTCGGGCGGGCTCCCGGCATCGACCCGCCGCCGCACGTCCAGGCGCGGATGGACGCCACCGGCGGCACGTTCGAGGCGCAGCTGGAGAACGTGACCCGGCTGCGAGAGGCCGGCGTGACCCTCCTGGCCGGTACCGACGCCGGGATCTCACCTTCCAAGCGGCATGGGGTGGTCCCGATGGCGGTGGCCGACCTGGCCGGCTGCGGCGTCCCGGTCGCCGAGGCGCTGGCGGCGGCCACCGCCGTCGCGGCGCGCGCCTGCGGCCTGCAGGACCGCACCGGCCGGCTCCGGGCCGGTCTGGACGCCGACCTGCTGGTGGTGGACGGCGACCCGGCGGTCGACGTGAGCTGCCTGCGGCGGCCGCTGCTCGTGGTGTCCCGCGGCCAGGAGGTGCCGCTGGCGGACTAGGCGAGGATGTCCACGGCGCGGGCGGCCAGCACGGCATCGAGGTCGGCGAGCCCGACGCCGGCCAGCGTCTCCCGCAGCACCAGCCCCTCCGCGGGCTCCAGCGGCTGCAGGGAGGGCACGCCGAGCACCGCGGCGCCCGCGGCCAGACCGGCGGTCACCCCGGCGACGGAGTCCTCCAGCACGACGCAGCCCTCGGGCGGCACGCCGAGCGCGGCCATCGCCTGCCGGTAGGGCGCCGGGTCGGGCTTGCGGGCGGGCACCTCGTCGCCGCAGACGGTGACGTCGAACGGCGGCACGTCGGGGAACGCGGCACCGATCGCGGCCAGCACGACGTCGGCCAGCCGGCGCGGGGTGGTGGTCACCAGCGCGGTCGGGACGGCGGCGTGCCGGAGCTCGGCGATGAGCTCGCGCGCCCCGGGCCGCCAGTGGATGTCCCCACCCAGCAGGCCGGCCACCCGGTCCTCGATCCACCGGGCGTCGGCTCGGGACTGCGCCTCGCTGCGCACCACGCCGAGGTCGGTGTAGAGGATGTCCATCGCCACCGGCATGCTCGTGCCGACCGTCCGCTGCCGGGCCCGGTCGGACATCCGGCCGCCGAGCTCCCGGGCCAGGGCGAACATCGCCTCGCCCCAGTACTGCTCGGTCTCCACGAGGGTGCCGTCCATGTCGAACAGCACCGCCTGCAGGGCGGTCCCCGCCGTCGTCCGGGTCCGGGCGTCGTCGTCCAGCGTCTCCATCACGTCCACGGTAGGCGCGCGGCCGCGGCGACCGGTCCCCCGCGGGGCGTGAGATCGGCGACGTCCGGGGCGCTCACTCGTCGTCGGTGCGGTAGCCGAGGTTGGGCGACAGCCACCGCTCGGCCTCGGCGAGGGTCCAGCCCTTGCGGCGCGCGTAGTCCTCGACCTGGTCGCGGCCCAGGCGCCCCAGGACGAAGTACCGCGACTGCGGGTGGGAGAAGTACAGCCCGCTGACCGCCGCCCCCGGCCACATGGCCATGCTGTCGGTGAGCTGGATGCCGGTGGCCGCCTCGACGTCCAGCAGCTGCCAGATGGTGCGCTTCTCGGTGTGCTCGGGGCAGGCCGGGTAGCCCGGAGCGGGGCGGATGCCGCGGTAGCGCTCGGCGATCAGCGCGCCGTTGTCCAGGTGCTCGTCGGGGGCGTAGCCCCACAGCTGGGTGCGGACCCGCTCGTGCAGCCGCTCGGCGAAGGCCTCGGCGAGCCGGTCGGCCAGCGACTCCAGCAGGATCGCGCTGTAGTCGTCGTTGGCCGCCTTGAACGCCGCGACGCGCTCGGCCACGCCCAGCCCCGCGGTGACGGCGAAGGCGCCGACGTAGTCGGCCAGCCCGCTCTCCCGGGGCGCCACGAAGTCGGCCAGGGACTTGCGGGGGGCGCCGTCGCGGCCCTCGGTCTGCTGGCGGAGCTGGTGCAGGGTCGCGCGGACGGCGGTGCGGGACTCGTCGGTGTAGACCTCGATGTCCTCGCCGTCCACCCGGTTGGCGGGGAACAGGCCGACGACGCCGGCCGCCCGCAGCCACCGCTCCCCCACGATCCGGTCCAGCATCGCCTGGGCGTCCTCGAACAGCCGCCGGGCGGTCTCGCCGGTCGCCGGGTTGTGCAGGATGTCGGGGAACCGGCCGCGCATCTCCCAGGCGGAGAAGAACGGCTGCCAGTCGATGTACCGGCGCAGCTCGTCCAGCGGCTGGTTGGGGAAGGTCCGGACGAACTGGGTCGCCGCACCGTGCCAGTGCTCGCAGTCCGGCGCGGTGCACACGTCGCGGGCCTGCTGCAGCAGCATGCGGGGTCGCGGCGGGGTGTAGCCGGTCCAGTCCAGCGGCGGCGCGGCGGCGCGCGCGGCCGCCAGCGGCAGCAGCGTGCGGGTGTCCTGACGGGCGGCGTGCCGCTCGCGGAGCGCGGCGTACTCGTCCTCGACGCCGGCCAGCAGCGCCGGGCGTTGCTCGTCCGACAGCAGCGCCGCGACCACGGGCACCGACCGGGAGGCGTCCTTCACCCAGATCACCGGGCCGTGGTAGGCGGGGTCGACCTTGACCGCCGTGTGCGCCCGCGAGGTGGTGGCCCCGCCGACCAGCAGCGGGATCTCGAAGCCCTGCCGCTCCATCTCGGTGGCGAGGATGACCATCTCGTCCAGCGACGGGGTGATCAGCCCGGACAGGCCGATGACGTCGGCGCCCTCCTGCTTGGCGGTGTCGAGCACCGTCTGGGCGGGGACCATGACGCCGAGGTCGACGACGTCGTAGTTGTTGCACTGCAGGACGACGCCGACGATGTTCTTGCCGATGTCGTGGACGTCGCCCTTGACCGTGGCCATCACGACCTTGCCGTTGCTGCGCTCGGCGTCGCCGGGGCGCTTCTCGGCCTCGATGAAGGGGATGAGGTAGGCGACGGCCTTCTTCATCACCCGGGCGGACTTGACCACCTGCGGCAGGAACATCTTCCCGGCGCCGAAGAGGTCGCCGACGACGTTCATGCCGGCCATGAGCGGCCCCTCGATGACCTCGATCGGCCGGCCGCCGCGGGCGCTGATCTCGGCGCGCAGCTCCTCGGTGTCGGCCTCGACGAACTCGTCGATCCCCTTCACCAGCGCGTGGGTGATCCGCTCGCCGACCGGCAGCGTCCGCCACTCCTCGGTGGCGGCCTCCTTGGCCGCGCCGTCGACGGCGTAGTCGCCGGCGATCTCCAGGAGGCGCTCGGTGGCGTCCGGCCGCCGGTTGAGGACGACGTCCTCGATGCGCTCCCGCAGCACCGCCGGGACCTCGTCGTAGACCTCGAGGGCGCCGGCGTTGACGATGCCCATGTCCATGCCGGCGGCGACGGCGTGGAACAGGAAGACCGCGTGGATGGCCTCCCGGACACGGTTGTTGCCGCGGAAGGAGAACGACACGTTGGACACCCCGCCGGAGACCAGCGCGCCGGGGAGGTTCGCCTTGATCCAGCGGGTGGCCTCGATGAAGTCCAGGCCGTAGGCCGCGTGCTCCTCGATGCCCGTGGCGACGGCGAAGACGTTGGGGTCGAAGATGACGTCCTCGGCCGGGAAGCCGACCTGCGCGGTGAGGATGTCGTAGGCGCGCCGGCAGATCTGCGTGCGGCGCTCCAGGTTGTCGGCCTGGCCCTGCTCGTCGAAGGCCATGACGACGACGGCCGCCCCGTGCTTGCGGCACAGCCGCGCCTGCCGCAGGAACTCCTCCTCGCCGGACTTCAGCGAGATGGAGTTGACGATCGACTTGCCCTGGACGCACTTGAGGCCGGCCTCGATGACCTCCCACTTGGAGGAGTCGACCATCACCGGCACGCGGCAGATGTCGGGCTCGGTCGCGACCAGCTTGAGGAAGCGGTCCATGGCCGCGACGCCGTCGATCATCCCCTCGTCCATGTTGACGTCGATGACCTGCGCGCCGGCCTCGACCTGCTGGCGGGCCACGGCGAGGGCGGCCGGGTAGTCGCCGTCCCGGATGAGGGTGCGGAAGCGGGCAGAGCCGGTGATGTTGGTCCGCTCCCCGACGTTGACGAACAGCGAGTCCTCGTCGACGGTGAGCGGCTCCAGGCCCGACAGCCGCAGCGCCGGGCGAGGCGTCGGCGGCGTCCGGGGAGCCACCCCCGCCACGGCCGCGGCCACCGCCGCGACGTGTTCCGGGGTGGTGCCGCAGCAGCCGCCCGCGAGGTTCACCAGGCCGCTGGCGGCGAACTCGCCGAGCACCGCAGCGGTCTCCTCCGGCGACTCGTCGTACTCGCCGAAGGCGTTGGGCAGGCCGGCGTTGGGGTGGCAGGAGACGTAGGTGTCGGCGATCCGGGCCAGCTCGGCGACGTAGGGCCGCATCTCCGCGGCGCCCAGCGCGCAGTTGAGCCCGACCAGCAGCGGCCGCACGTGCCGCACGGAGTGCCAGAAGGCCTCGGTGACCTGGCCGGAGAGGGTCCGCCCGGAGGCGTCGGTGATGGTCCCGGAGACCATCACCGGCCACCGGCGCCCGCGCTGCTCGAACAGCGTCTCCAGCGCGAAGACCGCCGCCTTGGCGTTCAGGGTGTCGAAGACCGTCTCGATGAGCAGGACGTCGACGCCGCCGTCGACCAGCCCGTCGGCCTGGGTCAGGTAGGCCTCGGCCAGCTCGTCGAAGGTGACGTTGCGGGCGCCGGGGTCGTTGACGTCGGGCGAGATGGAGGCGGTGCGGCTGGTGGGGCCGATGGCGCCGGCGACGTAGCGCGGCCGGTCCGGCGTCCGCGCGGTCATGACGTCGCACTCGTGGCGGGCGAGCCGGGCGGCGGCGACGTTGAGCTCGTAGGCGAGCTCCTCCATGCGGTAGTCGGCCAGGGAGATCGCCGTGGCGTTGAACGTGTTGGTCTCGATGAGGTCCGCGCCGGCCTCGAGGTACTCGCGGTGGATGCCGGCGACGATCTCCGGGGCGGTGATGCTCAGCAGGTCGTTGTTGCCCTGCACGTCGACCGGCCAGTCGGCGAACCGCTGCCCCCGGTAGCCGGCCTCGTCGGGTCGCTGACGCTGGATAGCGGTGCCCATGGCGCCGTCGAGCACGAGGACCCGGCGCTGGAGCAGGGCGGTGAGCTCGGCGGTGGCATCGGGACGGAGTGCGGGGAACTCGGGCACGGGGTGTCCTCGGGAGGGGTTCGGGCACGGTCACGAGAGCGTCCGGCGCCAGGGCTCTGGCAACTCCGACGGGCTGCGGCGCCTCGTCGTCCGCGAACTGCGGGCCCCATCGTCCCATCCCCAGGCACTCGCTCGGTCGTCCCCCTCGCCCGGTCGGGCGACGCGGGCCCCCCGGGGCGCGCGGGGACCGGGGCCGCTGCCCGGACCGACGTAGGCTTCCAGGGGTGATCGACCCGAAGTCCACCCCTGAGGACCTGCCCCGGCTGACCGACCCGATGGTGGTCGTCGCCTTCGAGGGCTGGAACGACGCCGGGGACGCCGCCACCGGGGCGCTGGAGCACCTCGAGCTCATCTGGGACGCCACCCCGCTCGCCGCGCTGGACCCCGAGGACTACTACGACTTCCAGGTCAACCGGCCCACCGTGTCGCTCGTCGGCGGCGTGAGCCGCCGCATCGAGTGGCCGACGACGCGGATCTCGATGGCCCGCCCGCCGGGCGCCGAGCGCGACGTCGTCCTGATCCGCGGCATCGAGCCGAACATGCGCTGGCGGGGCTTCTGCGAGGAGCTCATCGAGCTGTGCCACGAGCTCGACGCCCGCGCCGTCATCGGCCTGGGTGCCCTGCTCGCCGACACGCCGCACACCCGCCCCACCCCGGTCACTGGCTCGGCCTACGACAACGAGTCCGCGGAGCGCTACGGCCTGGACACCTCCCGCTACGAGGGGCCCACCGGCATCCTCGGTGTCTTCCAGGACGCCTGCGTGCAGGCCGGGCTGCCGGCGATCAGCTTCTGGGCGGCCGTCCCCCACTACGTCTCCCAGCCGCCGTCGCCGCGGGCCACCGTCGCGCTGCTGCAGCGCGTGGAGGAGGTTCTGGAGATCCCCGTGCCGCTCGGCGTCCTGCCCGCGCAGGCCGAGGACTGGGTGAAGACCGTCGACGAGATGGCCAACGAGGACGCCGAGGTGGTCGAGTACGTGCGCTCGCTCGAGGAGCGTGCCACGGAGGTCGACCTCTCCAACGCCAACGGTGACTCGATCGCGCGGGAGTTCGAGAGGTATCTGCGCCGCCGGGGCGGCACGAGCTGACGTCGGCCGCGTCGCAGGATCCCGCCACGAGCGTGCGAGTGGTGGGGGGCGACGTGGTCCTTCCGCTGCGCCGCCGGGGCGGCACGAGCTGACGTCGGCCGCGTCGCAGGATCCCGCCACGAGCGTGCGAGTGGTGGGGGGCGACGTGGTCCTTCCGCTGCGCCGCCGGGGCGCTCCCCCGACTGCCGGTTCTTCGGGTGCCTTCGGTGCTGATGCCCGTCCGGGCGTACCGCGCCGGGCGCTTTGTTGGCGCCGGGATGTTGGGGATAACGGTCGATCGTCGACCAGTGTGCCCCGCCGGCGGACCGCCGCGCGCCTCAGACCTGGCGTAGCAGGGGACGCATCGCCGACGTCGCGTCAGCGCCGAAGAGCCGGTCGTGGGTGGCCAGGGCGAACCGGTCGGTCATCCCCGACACGTAGTCGACGACCTGGGTCACCGGATCGGCCTCGGTGTCCCGGTAGGACGCCGGGATCAGCTCCGGGTGGGCCAGGTGGTGGTCGACCAGCCGGCGGGTCACGCCGATCGCCAGGTGCTTCTGCCCGGCGGCGGTCTCCGAGGCGTAGACCCGCTGGAACATGAACGTGCGCAGCTCGTGCATCGCCTCGAGCGGCTCCGGGGCCATCACGACGGCGCCGCCCGCGGCGAGGCTGCCCTCGATGACGGCGTCGACCATGGCGCCGACCATCTCGCTGCCCGGGGCGCCGAAGACCGCGCGGGCCCGGGCGGGCAGATCGCCCTCCTGCAGCACACCGGCACGGACGGCGTCCAGCGCGTCGTGGGAGAGGTAGCCGATGCGGTCGGCGTACCGGACGCACTCCGCCTCCCGGGTGGCCGGCGGCGGGTCGATCTTCCAGCTGTGCGCGCGGATGCCGTCGCGGACCTCCCAGGTGAGGTTGAGTCGCTCCAGCACCTCCACGATCCGCACGCCCTGCGCGGCGTGGTGCCAGCCGCCCGGGACGTAGGGCTCCAGCGCGTCCTCGCCGATGTGCCCGAACGGCGAGTGGCCGAGGTCGTGGCCCAGCGCGATCGCCTCGGCGAGGGTCTCGTTGAGCCCGAGGGCGCGGGCCAGGGACCGGGCGACCTGGGTGACCTGCAGCGTGTGGGTCAGCCGGGTGACGAAGTGGTCGCCGTCGGGGTTGAGGAAGACCTGCGTCTTGTGCTTGAGCCGGCGGAAGGCCTTGGCGTGCAGGATGCGGTCCCGGTCGCGCTCGAAGGCGGTCCGCAGTGCGTCCTCCGGCTCGGCGACCGCCCGCCCGCGGGTCGCGGTCGAGCGGGTGGCCGCCGGTGCGAGGGCCTCCTCCTCGCGCTCCCGGGCGGCCCGGTCGACCAGCCGGAAGTCCTCCATCAGCTGCCGGCCGCCGTCGTCCCCGTGCTCCCGTCGAGCGCCGTCACCGGGGCGCACGAGTCCAGCGCCACACCGAGCAGGGCGTCGACGGCGTCGCACACCACTGTGGGGGCGCCGTCCTCGAGCACGTCGTCCGGCCCGGCGGCGAGCGTCGCCGCCGCCCAGGCGTCGACGAGCGCGATCGCCCCGGGGCTGTCGAGGTCGTCGGACAGCCGCTCCCGCAGGCCCTGCAGCACCGGGGCCGCCGGGGCGCCGGCCGGCAGGGCGACCGCGCGCCGCCAGGTGGCCAGCCGGGCGAAGGCGGCGTCGAGGAGGTCCGGGGTCCAGAACCGGTCGGTGCGGTAGTGCCCGGACAGCAGCGCGAGGCGGATGGCCATCGGGTCGACCCCCTCACCGCGCAGCTTGGAGACGAACACCAGGTTGCCGCGGCTCTTGCTCATCTTCTCGCCGTCCAGGCCGATCATCGCCGCGTGCACGTAGGCCCGGGCGAAGGGCCCCTTCACCCCTGTCGCAGTGGCGGTGAGCGCCTCGGCGTGGACCGCGGAGAACTCGTGGTGCGGGAACACCAGGTCGCTGCCGCCGCCCTGGACGTCGAAGCCCATGCCGATCGTCTCCAGCGCGATGGTGGCGCACTCGATGTGCCAGCCCGGCCGGCCGGCGACCCCGCGCGGGCCCGCCCAGGACGGTTCCCCGGGGCGTTGCCCCCGCCACAGCATGGGGTCCAGGCGGTTGCGCTTGCCCGCCCGGTCCGGGTCTCCGCCGCGCTCGGCGAAGAACCGCAGCATCGTCGCCTCGTCGTAGCCGGACTCCCCGCCGAAGCCGGGCGCCTGGGACACGTCGTGGTAGACGTCGCCGGTGCCGTCGTCGAGGACGTAGGCCAGCCCCTCGTCGAGCAGGTCCTCGATGTGGGCGACGATCCGCGGGATCGACTCCACCGCCCCGATGTAGTCCTCGGGCGGCAGCACCCGCAGGGCGGTCATGTCCTCCCGGAACAGCGCCGTCTCCCGCATGGCGAGCACGACCCAGTCCTCGCCGTCGCGCTCGGCGCGCTCGAGCAGGGGGTCGTCGATGTCGGTGACGTTCTGCACGTAGTGGACCGCGTGCCCGGCGTCCCGCCACACCCGGTTGACCAGGTCGAAGGCCAGGTAGGTGGCGGCGTGGCCGAGGTGCGTGGCGTCGTACGGGGTGATCCCGCAGACGTACATGCGGGCGGTGCCGTCGGGGTTGGTGGCGACCACCTCGCCGCGCGCGGTGTCGTGCAGCTTGAGCACGGGACCGGTGCCCGGGAGGGTCGGCAGGAGCGGAGCAGGCCAGGCGAGCACGCCCCGAGCCTAGATGCGGCTACCGGGCGCACTCGCCGCCCCTCATCCTGTCGGTGGACGACGCCCCGTGCCGGAGGAGCCACCGTGGAGCTCGACGAGTACCTGCCGGTCCTGCAGAGGACGAACGCGCGCTTCGCCGACGCCGCCGCCGAGGCGGTGCTGGCGCACGGCTGGCGGGCGCGGGTGCCCGGCTGTCCCGGCTGGACGCTGGCCGACCTCGTCTGGCACCTGGCCGGGGTGCAGCACTTCTGGGCGTGGGTGGTGCGCACCCGCGCCGCCGACCCCGGCACGTACGTCGAGCCGGTGCGGCGTCCGGACGACGAGCTGCTCGGCTTCGGGCTGGCGCAGTCCGCGGAGCTGGAGACCGTGCTGGCCGGCGCGGACCCGGCCGAACGGGTGTGGACGTGGGCGCCGCGCCAGGACGTCGCGTTCGTGCTGCGCCGCCAGACGGCGGAGGCGGTGGTGCACACCGCCGACGTCGAGCAGGTGCTCGGCGACGTGCGTCCCATCCCGGCGGCCGTCGGCCTCGACGGGCTCGACGAGTGGCTGGAGGTGATGGTGCCGGGGGTCTTCCCCGACGGGCCCCCGGAGGCCGCGCACCCGGTGGTGTTCCACGCGGTGGACGCCGACGCCGAGCGCACCCTCTTCCCCGGCTCGCGGCCCTTCCCGATCGCGGCGCTGACCGGTACCGCCGGCGACCTGCTGCTGGCGGTGTGGCGACGGGTGCCGCTGGAGGTGCTCACCGTGGACGGCGACGGGCTGCAGGCCGCGGCGATGATCGGCCTGGTGCGGCTGGAGTAGCGGCTCAGGGCCAGGTGGTGGCGTACCGCTCGAACTCCTCGCCGGTCTGCACGCCCACCACGCAGAACACCAGCCCGGACGGGTCCTTCATCTGCCAGAACCCGCCCATGTCGGCGAACCGCCGGGCGCCCAGCGCCTCCAGCCGGGCGACCTCGGCGGGGACGTCGTCGGTCTCGATGTCGACGTGCCAACGCGGCAGCGTCCCCGCACCGGTCCGCTGCACCTCGAGGTGGAAGCCGTCGGCGAAGGAGCCGAGGGAGGACCAGTGGCCGTCGATCGGATCGGGCTCCACGGGGTGGCCGGTCGCTGCGGACCAGAAGTCCCGCCCGCCGTCGTGCAGCTCGGGCGGCAGGTCGATCAGCAGGACGGCCAGACGACTGCGGTGCGGCACGCCGGCCAGCCTGTCAGAACGGCGGCCAGGGCAGGGCGGGCCATTCGCCGCTGGGCAGCGGGTGCCGCCCGGTGCGCAGCAGCTCGGCCACCCGCTGCTGGGTGCGGCGCACCTCGCGGCGGGTGAGGTGCTCGTGCAGCTGCTCCCCGAGGTCGCCGAGCAGGTCGCCGGTCAGCCTCTCCAGGACCTCGACGGCCTCGTCGGGCAGGGGCTGCCCGGCCCAGCGCCACAGCAGGGTGCGCAGCTTCGGGTCCACGGAGAAGCAGATGCCGTGGTCGACGCCGTACACGTGCCCCTCGGGCGTCGGGATGATGTGCCCGCCCTTGCGGTCGGCGTTGTTGACGACGGCGTCGAACACCGCCATGCGGCGCAGCCCCGGGTGGTCGGAGCGGACGAACGCGGCGAGGTCGACGTCGACGTCGCCGTCGATCCACAGCTGGACCATGCCGGGCCCGAACGGGCCGTCGCGCAGGACCGTGGGCGGCACGACCCGCCAGCCGGTGGCCTCGGAGACCAGGGCCGCGGCGACCTCGCGGCCGGCGAGGGTGCCGTCCGGGAAGTCCCAGAGCGGGCGCTCACCGGCGATCGGCTTGTACACGCACTCGGCCTCGAGCTCGCCGGTGCGGATCGTCCCGACCAGGGTGACGTTGCTGGCGTCGAGCATCCGGCCCTCGAGGTCGATCTCGCCCTCGAGCAGCAGGGTCCGCGCCTCGTCGTCCCCGGCCGGCGCGCGCAGGTCCGACGCCGGGTCGGCGGGGCGCTCGGTCATCGGGGCGGGCGGCCGGTGCTCAGCGGCGGTAGCCGTTCTGCCGCGGGCACACGTGCCCGCTGGGGTCCAGGGGCAGCGAGCACAGCGGGCAGGACGGGCGGCCGGCGGCGATCACCCGGCGGGCGCGGACGACGAACGCCCGGGCGGCCGCGGGGGTGATGGTGACCCGCAACGCGTCGGGCCCCTCCTCGCTGTCGGACAGGATCGCGTCCTCGTCGACCGGCTCCTCGCCGGCGGCCACGGCCTCCACGACGACGGCCTGCGCCTCGCCGTCCCAGGCCAGGCCCATGGCGGCGACGCGGAACTCCTCGTCGACCGGCGCGGTCAGCGGATCGAGGTCGTCGACCTCCGCGTCGGGCGGGACGACGGTGCCCGGCCGGGCGGCGACCTCGTCGAGCAGCTCGTTCATGCGGTCGGCGAGCACCTGGACCTGGGTCTTCTCCAGCGCCACGCTGACCACCCGGCCGGCGGCGTCGGAGGCCTGCAGGTAGAAGGTGCGGTCCCCGGGCTGCCCGACCGTCCCCGCGACGAACCGGGAGGGGCGGTCGAAGAGATGGACCTGGCGCGGCACGGGCATCAGGTTACGCGGGCGGGCGTCGCGGGCGAGCGGGAGACACCGAGGTCACACGGTCGCACCGGCCCCGCCGCCGACGACGGCGTCGGAGTCGGCCTGCTTCCGGCGCCGGCCCTTCTTCTTCGGCGGGAGGAGCGCGGCGACGTCCCCGCCGGTGTCGTTCATGCGCACCACGAACGGCCGGGTCTCGGTGTAGGTGACCACCGAGATCGACGCCGGGTCGACGACGATCCGCTGGAACTGGTCCAGGTGCAGCCCCAGCGCGTCGGCGAGGACCGCCTTGATGACGTCGCCGTGGCTGCAGGCCAGCCAGACGGCGTCCGGCCCCAGCGTGGCGTTCCAGGCGCGGACGGCGGCGACCGCGCGGGCCTGGGTCTCGGCGAGCCCCTCCCCCTCCGGGCCGGGGAAGACCGCCGCGGAGGGATGCTGCTGCACGACCTTCCACATCGGTTCCTTGACCAGCTCCTTGAGCGGCCGGCCCGTCCAGTCGCCGTAGCGGGCCTCCCCGAGGCGGTCGTCGGTCTGCAGCTGCAGGTCGCGCCCGTCCAGGACGGCGGCGGCGGTCTGCCGGCAGCGCTCCAGCGGGCTGCTGACCACCGCGGCCAGGGGCACCGGCGCCAGCCGCTCCCCCACCGCCGCGACCTGCGCCTGCCCGGTCTCGTCGAGCTGCACGCCCGGGGTCCAGCCGGCGAGGACGCCGCCGGTGTTGGCCGTCGAGCGGCCGTGCCGCAGGAGGAGAACGGTGGTCACGGCCGCCGAGCGTAAGGGGCCTCGCTCCGCCGCTCGCGCGTCGACGGCGCCATCCCTCCCGCGTCGAGGGCTCCCCTCTCCCGCGTCGACGGCGGGCCGCAGCGGGGGGCGAGTGGGCGGATCGCCGTCCCTCAGCCGGCGGTGAGCACCCCGGTGCCGAGCAGGACGAGCAGCAGCCCGCCCAGCAGCACGCGGTAGACGACGAACGGCGTGAAGCTGCCACGGTCGAGGTAGCGCAGCAGCCAGGCGATCACGGTCAGGCCCACGCCGAAGGCGAGCACCGTGGCGAGGACCGTCGGACCCCACGCCACCGTCTCACCGGCGACGTCGCCGGTGAGCGCCTCGTAGGCCTGGAAGAACCCCGACCCCAGGACGGCGGGGACGGCGAGCAGGAACGAGTAGCGCGCCGCGGCCGCCCGCGAGTAGCCGAGGAACAGGCCCATGGTGATCGTGCCGCCCGACCGCGAGACGCCGGGGATGAGCGCCATCGCCTGGGCGAAGCCGAAGGCGATGCCGTGCCCGACGGTGAGCTGGGTCAGCTCCCGCTTCTTCGAGCCCACGCGGTCGGCCCAGAACAGGATCAGCGAGAACAGGATCAGCGCGGTGGCCACGATCCAGAGACTGCGGAAGGTGGTCTCGATGTCGTCCTGGAACAGCAGACCGAGGACGACGATCGGCACGGTGCCCACGATGATCAGCCAGCCCATGCGCGCGTCGGGGTCGCTGTACCGCGAGCGGTTCCCCAGCGAGCGCACCCAGGCGGCGATGATCCGGCCGATGTCGCGGCGGAAGTAGAGCAGGACCGCGGCCTCGGTGCCGATCTGGGTGATGGCGGTGAACGCCGCGCCGGGGTCACCCCAGCCGAAGACCTCGCCCACCACCCGCAGGTGCGCGCTGGAGGAGATCGGCAGGAACTCGGTGAGGCCCTGCACCAGCCCGAGGACGATCGCTTCGACCCAGCTCATCGGGTGCTCAGCCCCCGACGGGGTGTGGGCGTGCGGCGGCGGGGCGGGGCGGATCTGCAGAGCACGGGAGGCCACCCTAGGCGGGCGCGGGCCCGTTCCCGGCGCGCCGCCCCGGGAACCGCCGCTCCCCGGCCCGGGCGGGGGGTCGCCGGTAGGTTGGCCCCCCGTGGAACAACGCGCGCTGGGGCGCAGCGGCCTGGTCGTCTCCCGCCTGGCGCTGGGCACCATGACCTGGGGTCGGGACACCGACGAGGACGAGGCCGCCATGCAGCTGACGGCGTTCGTCGACGCCGGCGGCACCCTGGTCGACACCGCCGACGTCTACTGCGACGGGGACAGCGAGCGCACCCTCGGGCGGCTGCTGGCCGACGTCGTCCCCCGCGCCGACGTGCTGGTCGCCACCAAGGCCGTCGGGCGCACCGCCCCCGGGCCGATGGGTCGCGGCGCGTCGCGCGGGCACCTGCTGGCCGCCCTCGACGCCTCCCTGGACCGGCTGGGTCTGGACCACGTGGACCTGTGGCAGCTGCACGCCTGGGACGACACGACGCCCGTCGAGGAGACCCTCGCCGCCTGCGACACCGCCGTCACCTCCGGCCGGGCCCGCTACGTCGGGGTCAGCAACTTCACCGGCTGGCAGACCGCCCAGGCGGCGACCTGGCAGCGGGCCTGGCCGGGCCGGGTGCCGGTGGTGAGCACCCAGGTGGAGTACTCACTGCTGCAGCGCGGGGTGGAGCGGGAGGTCGTGCCGGCCGCCGAGGCGCTGGGGCTCGGCGTGCTCGCCTGGTCGCCGCTGGGCCGGGGGCTGCTCACCGGCAAGTACCGGCACAGCACGCCGTCGGAGTCCCGCGGCGCCTCCCCGCAGTGGCAGGGGTTCATCGACGGGCTGCGCAGCGCGACGTCCGACCGGATCGTCGAGGCGGTGATCACCGCCGCCGAGGGGCTGGGCACCAGCCCGCTGGCCGTCGCCCTGGCCTGGGTGCGGGACCGCCCCGGGGTCACCGCGCCGGTCGTCGGCGCGCGCACCGCGCAGCAGCTGCAGGCCTCGCTGGACGCCGACACGGTGCGGCTGCCGGCCGCGATCCGCACCGCGCTGGAGGACGTCTCCGCGCCCTACTTCGGATATCCCGAGCGGCGATGAACGACCCCGTCTTCACCGCGTTCTGCGCCGCGGGGCTGTGGCCGGGTCTGGGCAGGCGAACCGCCGCGGAGCTGCCCGCCGCGGGCATCACCTCCCCCGACGAGGTCACCGCCGACCGGCTGCTGAAGCTGCCCCGGGTGGGCCGGCAGCGCGCCGAGCGGCTGTTCTCCGGCTTCCTCGCGGCGGCGCCGACCTACGACGTCGTGGCGCTGCTGGTGGGCGCCGGCCTCGAGGCGAAGCTGGCCGCGACCGCCGCCGACACCCTGGGCAACGACGCCGCCCGGCGGCTGCGGGACGACCCGTGGGCGCTGCTCACGCTGCCCGGGGTCACCCTCGCCGACGCCGACCGGCTGGCGATCGCCGTCCTCCCCGGCGCCGACCGGCAGGACACCCGGCGCGGCCGCGCGGTGGTGGCGATGACCCTGCGGACGGCGACCCGCGACGGGCACACCGTGCTGCCGGCGGACCTGGTCGTGGCCGCGCTGCGGGCCGAGCAGATCACCGACCCGGCGGCGGCGATCGTCGCGGCGGTCGAGTCCGGGGACGTGCTCGAGCACGAGCCGCCGGGACCGGAGGTGGATGACGAGGCCGATCTCGACGAGCTGCCCGAGCCGGACCCGGCGCTGCGGCTGCTCTCGCTGGCCCGCTACGGCATGGCCGAGGAGGCGGTGGCGGAGAACGTGGCGCGCCTGGCCGCCACCGCCGAGCGGATCGCCGACCCGGCCGCCGTCCGGTCGGTGGCCAAGGGGCTGGACGAGGCGCAGAAGCAGGCCGTGGCGCAGGTGCTCGGCGCCGGGGTGTCCCTGCTGACCGGCGGGCCCGGTACCGGCAAGAGCCGCACGGTCGCGGCGGTGGTCTCCCTGCTGCGGTCCAAGGGCAGCGAGGTCGCGCTCGCCGCTCCCACCGGTCGGGCGGCCAAGCGGCTGGAGGAGCTGACGGACCACCCGGCGGTCACGGTGCACCGGCTGCTGGGCGCCCAGGGCACCTCCGGCGGCTTCGCCCGCAACGAGGAGTGGCCGCTGGACGCCGACGTCGTCGTGGTGGACGAGGCCTCGATGCTCGACGTCGAGCTGACCGCGGCGCTGCTGGAGGCCTGTCCGGACGGCACCCACCTGCTGCTGGTCGGCGACCCGGCGCAGCTGCCCTCGATCGGCCCCGGCCACGTGCTGGGCGACCTCATCGACTCCGGCGTCGTCCCCGTCGTGGAGCTGACCACCCTCTACCGGCAGGCCGAGGGGGGCGCGATCGCGCGGCTGGCCAACGCCGTCCGGGGCGGGGAGCTGCCGCCGGTGGACTCCCCCGACCGCGAGGTGGTCGTCGTCCCGGCGGCCGGCAGCGCCGAGGCGGCCAAGCGGGTGGTGCAGCTGGTGACCGACTCGATCCCGCGGGCGCTGCGGATCGACCCGGCGACGGTGCAGGTCGTCACCCCGGTGCACCGCGGGCCGGCCGGCACGATCGAGCTGAACAAGGCGCTCAAGGCGGTGCTCAACCCGGGCGACGGCACGGTGTGGGGGTTCGACGTCGGCGACCGTGTGGTGGCCACCGCGAACCACCTCGACCTCGAGCCGATCGGGTTCGCCAACGGCGAGGTCGGCGTGGTCACCGGCACCGGGGACGGCACCCTGGACGTCGACTTCGCCTCCGGGCCGGTCACGGTGAGCGGCTCCGCGATGAGCGACCTGCGGCACGGCTGGGCGATCACCGTGCACCGCGCGCAGGGTTCGGAGTGGCCGGGCGTCGTCGTCGTCCTGCCGCCCGAGGCCGGCGGGATGCTGTCGCGGCCGCTGGTCTACACCGCGCTCACCCGCGCCCAGCGGCACCTGTCGATCGTGCACGCCAGCGGCGCGGCGCTGGCCCGGGCGGTGCGCCAGGTCGACGTGCGGCCCCGCCGCACCCGCCTCGCCCAGCTGCTCGCCGAGAACGCCGGCTGAGGCCGACGGGCCCGAGGCCCTCCGCGCCCGGTGGCCCCGTGCAGGATCCCGCCGCGAGCCTGCGAACGGTGGGGGCACGGGGTCCTCTCTCAGTCGCGGCGGGCGAGGGCGGCGCGGGCGGCGCCGAGCAGCTGCCGGGTGGCGGCGTGCAGCTGCCCGGGGCAGGTGAGCGGCCGGGGGAACGGGATCCGCAGGTCGCGGGAGCTGGTGAGCCGCTCGATGCGCAGCCGGTAGCCGAACCGGTCGATCCCCAGGGGCCGGACGACGTCGCGCGGGCCGAGCTCCCCGGCGGGGATGCGGCTGCGCAGCAGGTGCAGCACCTCGGGGTGGTCGCGGTCGAGGTGGCGCAGCATCCCCGCCTCGACGCCGGCCAGCGGATCGGGGCGGGCGGCGGCGTACTCGGGGGGACCGATCTCGGCGCAGGAGGTGCCCTCGCGCAGCACCACCTCGGCGAGGTCCAGCCGCAGCAGGGTGGTGCCGCGCCCGACGTCGAGCAGGTGCCCCACCGGGCGGACGTCGGCGAAGGCCACCGCGGCGACCCGCTGGTCGGCGGGGTGCACGGGGGTGAGCCAGCCGGAGAGCCACAGCTGGGCGCGCAGCGAGTCGCGCAGCGGGACCGGCGCCCGGTCGCTGACCATCAGCACGGTGGTGAGGTCGGGCTCGGCGGCGAGGGCGGTGGCCACCTCTCCCCCGCTCGGCACGAGCACCAGCACCTGCCCGTCGCGGGTCGTCGCGTGGGCGAGCGGCCGGCTGGGCGCGAGGCCGCGAACGCACAGGGCGGCCGCCTCGCGGGAGGCGACGGTGCGGGCCCGTTCGGCCGGGTCGGCCAGCACGGCAGGCGGCGCGGGGGTCCGGCCGGGACTGGTCGTCATGGGGCGCTCCCTCGAGATCTGCGACACGGCACTTAGGGCAGCCTAACCATAGTCGGACGGTCGGCGGAAGGTCCGGCCGGACGCGACACCGCCCCGACCAGGGCGTCTCAGATCGAGACGGCGCGACTCCCCGGCGGCCCGTTGCCCCGCCCTCCCAGGCGGGTGTCCCATGGGCTGCACCCCGGGCGCCGGCCCGCGGCACCGGGTCCGACCAGGGGGCTGCCGTGCTCGTGACCACCTGCCGTCGCACCACCGTCATCGGCGTCGTCGCCGTCCTCACGCTGGGCACCGGCAGCGCCGTCGCCGGCGCGCGGGCCCCGGCCGCGGGGACGCCGGCCGCCGAGCCGGTGGTGCCCACCCTGACGTGGACCGACTGCGGCACCACCGAGGCCGGGACGGCGGCCGGTGTCCAGTGCGCCACCGCGACGCTGCCCCTCGACCACGACGACCCGGCCGGCGCACAGGTGCAGATCGCCCTCGCCCGGGTGCCGGCTCCCGACCAGGCCGCGCGGGTCGGGTCGCTGTTCCTCAACTTCGGCGGCCCCGGCGGGACGACGGTCGACGTGCTGCAGGCCGCCGGCGCGGCGTTCCTCCCCGGGCTGAGCGGGCGCTTCGACGTCATCGGGTTCGACCCGCGCGGCGTCGGGCAGAGCTCGCCGGCCATCGACTGCGGCGTCAACCAGGAGACCGAGGGCATCTACTCCATCCCGGCACCCACACCCCTGGACATCGACGTGGACGCCTACGTGGCCAAGGCGCAGGGCTACGTGGACGCCTGCCTGGCCAACGGGCCGGTCCTCGAGCACGTGTCGACGGCGAACGTCGCCCGGGACATGGACCTGCTGCGCGCCGCCGTCGGGGACGAGCAGCTGAGCTACCTCGGCTTCTCCTACGGCACGTTCCTCGGCGCCACCTACGCGACCCTGTTCCCCGACCGGTACCGGACGATGGTGCTCGACGGCGCGATCGACGCCGAGGAGTACGTGCACGACCCGCTGAGCCACATCGCCGAGCAGACGGCCGGGTTCGAGCAGTCGCTGGCCCGGTTCGCCGAGGCGTGCGCGGTGGACCAGGTCGCGTGCTCGGGCTTCGGCGGCGCCGACCCGTACCTGGCCTTCGACCAGCTCGTCGCCGCGGCGAACGAGGCGCCGATCCCCGCCGACGGGTACCCCGCCGACCCGCGGGCGGTCACCGGCGACGACATCCTGACGGCGACCCTCGGGCAGCTCTACGCCAAGCGGCGGTGGGGCACGCTCGCGGCCGCGCTGGCGCAGGCGGCGGCTGGGGACGGCTCGGCCGTCCGGGCGATCGTGGACGGCTGGTACGGCCGCCGGGACGACGGCAGCTACTCCCCCGGCCTCGACCGGTACTTCACCATCGGCGCCTCGGAGCAGCGCTACCCCCGGGGCGACCTCGAGGTCTACCTCGACCGCGGCGCGGAGTCGTGGGCGTCGTTCCCGCACTTCTGGTCCAACAGCGGGTACGCCGAGATCAACTACGGGCTGTGGCCGGTCTCCGACGAGGACGCCTTCGCCGGTCCGTTCACCGTCCCGGCGTCGTCCCCGCCGGTGCTGGTCATCGGCACCACCTACGACCCGGCGACGCCGTACCCGTGGGCGCAGCGGCTGACCGCCCAGCTCGGCAACGCGCGGCTGCTGACGATGGAGGGCGACAACCACACCGCCTACCTGCGCAACTCCGGCTGCATCACCGCCGCGGCCGACGTCTACCTCCTCGAGGGGACGCTGCCCGCCGAGGGCACCGTGTGCCGCCAGGAGGTGCCGTTCGTCGCCCCCGCCCCGGCCCCGGTCGAGGCTCCGACCGCCGTCCGCACCGACGTCCTCGGGTCGCTGCTGACCGGCGGGC
Source organism: Geodermatophilus sabuli (assembly GCF_900215145.1). GTDB lineage: Bacteria > Actinomycetota > Actinomycetes > Mycobacteriales > Geodermatophilaceae > Geodermatophilus > Geodermatophilus sabuli. Next base: position 204,982 of record NZ_OBDO01000004.1, read on the forward strand.
GCTGAGCGACCGCCGACCGGGCCGGGGTGCACCCCGGCCCGGTCGCCGGGCTCAGGTGAGGTCGGGGTCCTCCTCCACGGGGACGTCGGCCTCCTGCTCGAGGACGTCGGCGGCGTCGGCCTCGCGGTCGCCCACCGGCCGCGCGGGCGCACCGGTGCCCCGCGGCCGGGCCACGAGCTGCTGGTCGAGGGCATCGGCCTCGGGCACGTCTCCCGCCGGCGGCGCGGCGTCGGCGGCGAGGGACACCTCGGGCGGATCGACCAGGTCCTGCTGCTCGGCGCGGTCGGCGTCGGTCGCGTCGGTGCCGGGGTCGGTCACGTCGTCCTCCCTCTCGTCATGCGGTCGGGCTCGGTGCCATCCTGCCGCCCGGCCGGGTGACCGGCAGGACGGGTGACCGCGAGCACGTGACCGGCAGGCGGCGGACAGGCACAATCGGGCGGATGGAGGCGGTTGCCGGGGATTACGAGTTCGCGCCGCTGCGGATCCCGCCGGGTACGTCCCGGTCCGCAGCGGCGACCATGCTGAGCCTGCAGTCGGACGTCGGTGGCTGGGAACTCGCCCGGCTCCAGCTGCACGCCGACGGCACGCGGAAGGCCATCCTGCGCCGGCGGGCGCGGTTGTCCTACCTGCCCAAACCACACATCTGAGCCCTGCGCCCCGATCAGGGGACGAGCACGACCTTGCCCACGGTGCCGCGGTCGGCCAGCCGCGCCAGCGCCTGGGGGGCCTGGTCCAGCGGCAGCACGTCGCCCACCATCGGGTCGACCTGCCCGCTGGTGACCAGCGCCGTCAGCGCCTCGTGGGTGCTGGCGATCAGCGCGGGCTCCTTGGTGCGGTAGAGCCCCCAGTGCAGGCCGACGACGCTGTAGTTCTTGACCAGCGCGTGGTTGGCGGGGGCCTCGGGGATCCGGCCGCTGGTGAAGCCGACCACGACCAGCCGGCCTTCGAAGGCGATGCACTTGCGGGAGCGGTCGAAGACGTCGCCACCGACTGGGTCGTAGACGACGTCGGCCCCGTGCCCACCGGTGACCTCCTTGACGACGGCGACGAAGTCCTCGCTGGTGTAGTCCACGACGTGGTCGGCGCCCAGGTCCCGGCACACCTGCGTCTTGCGGGCCCCGCCGGCGGTGGCGATGACCCGCGCGCCCGCCGCCTTGCCGAGCTGGATGGCGGCCGACCCGACGCCCCCGGCGCCGGCGTGCACCAGCAGCCACTCCCCCGGCTGCAGGTGCGCCCGGCGGTGCAGGCCGACGTGCCCGGTCTGGTAGGTGAGGTAGAGGGCCGCGGCCTTCTCGTCGGGCATCCCGTCCGGCACCGGCCAGGCGTTGTCGGCGTCCATCAGCGCGTACTCGGCGAACGCACCCGGTCCGCCGGAGGGGCCGCCGATCACCCGCTGGCCGGTCCCGACGACCTCCCCGCACAGCTCGACGCCGGGGGTGAACGGCAACGGCGGCCGCTCCTGGTACTTCCCCTGCACCATGAGGATGTCGGGGAAGTTCAGCGCTGCCGCCCGCACCCGCACGAGCACCTGGCCGTCGCCGGGGGTGGGCTGCTCGACGTCCTCCAGCCGCAGCACCGTCGAGGGATCTCCGAGTTCGCGGACCCGCCATGCACGCATGCCGCCGACCCTGCCAGACGCGCGGGTGACCGGTGTCACGGCCCCGGCCCGGCTCGCCCCGGCGGCGCGGCCGTGACAGGGTGCGGGCCGGCGGTCGTCGCTCCCCATGGCGGCCGGGAAGGACGTCCATGATCTCCCAGCTCACCGATCGGCTGCGCTTCCTGCGGGCCTTCGTGACCAACCCCCGCCAGGTGGGGGCCATCCTGCCGACGTCGCGCTGGGCGGTGCGCGACATGCTCGACCTCGCCGACCTGCCCGCGGCCGGGCTGGTCGTGGAGCTCGGCGCCGGGACGGGCTCGCAGACCGGCGAGATCCTCGCCCGGCTGGGCCCGGACGCCCGTTTGGTGGCCCTGGAGATCGACCCGCAGCTGGCCAAGCTGCTCGGCGAGCGGTACCAGGACCCGCGGCTGACCGTGGTCTGCGACTCCGCCGAGTTCCTCGACGCGCACCTGGACGGGTCGCTCGCCGACGTCGTGGTGTCCGCGCTGCCCTACACCTCGCTGGAGCCAGGGCTGCGGCGCCGGATCCTCGACGTGCTGCCGAAGGCGACGGCCCCGCAAGGCGTCACCCTGGTGATCCAGTACTCGCCGCTGATGCAGGGCGAGCTGCGCCGGCGGTTCGCCTCCGTGCGGCGCCGGGTCTCCCCGTGGAACGTGCCGCCGGCCTTCCTGTTCGCCTGCACCGGGCCGACCGGCCCGGCCCGGTAGCGGTCAGCGCATCGACGGCGGCCGCAGCGCCTCAGGGACGACGGCGGTCTCGCCGGTCGCCGTCCTCGCGCTGGGCACGCCCTTGAACCGGTAGGGGACGGCGCCGATGCCGGGCTGCACGATGTAGGCCGCGCCCGGCTCGCCCGAGGCCCAGGCCGCGAGCATCGCGTCGGCGACCTCCCCGGCGGTGAGCACCGGGAAGCCGGCCTTCTGGAACTCCGCGCGGATGGGGTCGATGATCGCGGTGTCGGCGAAGCCGGGGCAGACCGCGGTGACGGTGATGCCCTCGGCGGCCAGCCGCGGCGCCATCGAGCGGACGAACGCCACCGCGCCGCCCTTCGCGACGCTGTAGCCGGGGTCGGTGGCCATCGGCGAGAGCCCGGCCAGCGACGCCGTCACGACGATCGCGCCGCCGCCGGCCCGCTGCAGCGCCGGCAGGGCCGCCGCGGTGCCGTAGACCACGCCGAGCAGGTCGACGTCGAGCACCCGCAGGAAGCCGTCGACGTCGAGCAGCTCGTCGGAGTCGAAGCCGGCGATGCCGGCGTTGAGGAACACCGCGTCGAGCCGGCCGTGCTCGGCCTCGACCTGCTCGACGACGGCGCGGTTGGCCGCCCGGTCGGTGACGTCGAGGACGGCGAAGCCGCAGCCCAGGTCGGCGGCGACCGAGCGGTTCCGCTCGCTGTCCAGGTCGGCGAGGACGACGGTGACCCCGCCCTCGCGCAGCCGGGCGGCCAGCGCCCGGCCGAAGCCGCCGGTCCCCCCGGTGATTAGCGCGACGGAGCCAGGGCCTGGAGTGGTGTGCGTCACCGTCGCATCACACCACGGGCGTCTCAGGCCGCGCGCAGGAAGCGGTCGAGCACGCGGATGCCGAAGCGCAGCGACTCCACCGGCACCCGCTCGTCGATGCCGTGGAACAGCGAGGCGAAGTCGAGGTCCGGGGGCAGCCGCAGCGGGGAGAACCCGAAGCAGCGCATGCCCAGCCGCTCGAAGCTCTTGGCATCGGTGCCGCCGCTCATGGTGAACGGCACCGGCCGCGCGCCGTCGTCCTCGGCCTCGAGCGCGGCGACCATCTGGTCGACCAGCGGGCCGTCGAACGTCGTCTCCACGGCCTGGTCGTGGACGAGCCACTCGCGCTGCACGCCCTCGCCGAGCAGCCCGGCCAGCTGCCGCTCGAACTCCTCCTCCTGGCCGTACAGGAAGCGGCCGTCGACGGTGGCGCTGGCGGTGCCGGGGATGACGTTGGCCTTGTAGCCGGCGTCGAGCATCGTGGGGTTCACCGTGTTGCGCAGCGCCGCGCCGATCATGCGGCTGATGCTGCCGAGCCGGGCGAGTGCCTCCTCGGGCTCGTCGGGGTCGATCTCGATGCCGTAGGCGTCCTCGACGGCGGCGAGGAACTGGCGCATCGGCGGGGTGAGGACGGTGGGCAGCCGGTGCGAACCGAGCCGGGCCACGGCCGAGCACAGCCGGGTGACGGCGTTGTCGTCGTGGACGAACGAGCCGTGGCCGGGCTTGCCGCCGGCGGTCAGCCGCATCCAGGCCAGGCCCTTCTCGGCGGTCTGCACGAGGTAGAGGCGCAGGTCGTCGCGGACGGTGATGGAGAAGCCGCCGACCTCGCTGATCGCCTCGGTGCAGCCCTCGAACAGGTCGGGGTGCTCCTCGACGAGGAAGCGCGCGCCGAGCCGGCCGCCGGCCTCCTCGTCGGCGACGTAGGCCAGCACGATGTCGCGCGGGGGCCGGACACCGGTACGCGCCCAGTCGCGGACCAGCGCCAGGACCATCGCGTCCATGTCCTTCATGTCGACCGCGCCGCGACCCCAGACGTAGCCGTCGCGCTCCTCGCCGGAGAACGGGTGGACGCTCCACTCGGCCGGATCGGCGGGGACGACGTCCAGGTGGCCGTGCACCAGCAGCGCGGGCCGCTCGCGGTCCTGCCCCGGGATGCGGGCGACCAGGCTCGCCCTGCCCCGCTCGGACTCGTGGACGACGCTGCCGATGCCGACCTCGTCGAGCTTGCCGGCGACCCACTCGGCGGCCTGCCGCTCACCCTTGCCGGTGGCGGTGTCGCCGGTGTTGGTCGTGTCGATGCGGATGAGGTCGCTGAGCAGTTCGGCGACCTCGGCCTGGGCGCGGGCGAGGGGGGCGGGCGTCGGCTCGGGCATGCCGCAGATCGTGCCACCGGCACGGCGCGTCCCCCGGATGAGTGGGACGGCCTCCACCGCGGACGGCGTGGAGCCGATCAGCTCGGTGTGAGGATGCCGAGTGCCCTGCGGGCTCGTGAGCCCCGCACGGCCGCACGCAGCGCCGTGCTCATCCTCGCCGTGTGCGCCGCGGCACTGGCCGGGCTGACCGCCGTCGAGGCGCCACGGGCCGTCGTGGCCGTCGCGTCGTGGGCGGGCGTGCTCGTCCTGCTCGGTGCGGCTGCGGTCTGCCGGTTCGTGTCCGCGGAGACGCTGGACCGGGTCGGGTTCTGCGTCGGCCTGGCCCTGGGTGGGGTCCTGCTGGCGACCACGCTGAACTCGATGACCGGTGATGCGAGCATCACCGGTCAGTCCTTCCTCGCCTTCCCGGTCCTCTGGGCGGCCTCGCACCTACGCCGCGGCGCGGTGGTCCTCGTCACCACCATCGCCGTGGCCGCCGACGCGCTGTCCCTCTACATCCTCCTACCGGCCGAGACGGCCACGACCAACCTGCTCTTCTTCGGCGCCGTCCTGGTCGTCATGGCGGTGATGCTGGTGCGTGGCCACGAGAAGCAGGAGCAGCTGGTGGCCGCCCTGCAGGAGCAGGCCCGGGTCGACGCCCTCACCGGCCTGGTCAACCGGCGGGTGTTCGACGAGGCGCTGGCCGGGACCGTGACCGGGTGGGCGCCGGCCGGAACGGCGCTGGTACTCATCGACGTGGACTCCTTCAAGACCATCAACGACTCGCACGGCCACCCGGTCGGTGACTCGGCGCTGGTGCACCTGGCGCGGATCCTGCGCGAGCAGGTGCGGGCCGACGACGCGGTGCTCGCCCGGCTGGGCGGTGACGAGCTGGCGGTCCTGCTGCCCGGCTGCGACGCCCCCGCGGCCACCCGCCGCGCCGAGCAGCTCGGGGACGCCGTCCGGGCCACCCCGCTCCTCCTGCCCGACGGCACCCTGCTGACAGTCTCCATCAGCCTGGGTGTGGCCCACCTGCCGCAGGGCTCCGACGACCTGGCCGCCCTCTACTCGGCCGCGGACCGGGCGCTGTACGAGGCCAAGCGGGCCGGCCGGGGACGCGTCGCCGTCGCCTCCGCCTGACCACCTCGACGCGGGGAGGGGGTGCGTGATCGACGTCCGGACGTCCGGTAGTCTCTGACTCGCACTCGTCCGGGTGGCGGAATGGCAGACGCGCTAGCTTGAGGTGCTAGTGCCCTTTATCGGGCGTGGGGGTTCAAGTCCCCCCTCGGACACTCAGAAGTGGGATTCTTCCCACCTCATCGGGCCAGACCCACGTTCTGTGTCCACGACCGACACGGTCCCAGCCGACCCCGGTTCGGCAACCATCCCTCCCACCGCGTCTGCGGCCGTCTCCGACGAGGCAGCGCTGCGCCGCGTGCTGGGAGCGACTGCCGAGCCGGCGGCGGTACGGACGGTCCGGGCAATGCCCAACGCTGCTCCCCCGAAGCCTGCGGCCGTGCGCCGCCGGGCCGCGGCGCCGCCGCCCGTCCCGACTGCTTCCGCGCCGGCCGCGCCGGCCCGGACCTCGTCCGCGTCGACCTCCCCGGCACCGGCCGGGCTGCCCGCCTCCTTCGCCGGGATCGGGGCGCTTCTCGCCGACGCCGGCGAGCGGGTGCCCGCCGACGCGCTCACCCTCACCGCCGTCACCGCCGCGGCCGGGTCCGGCTCGACGGTGGACCTCTCCGGCATCTGGATGCTGGACGCAGCGATGGCGGCGGCGCGCAGCAACACCGTGCTGCGCGCCCTGGACGGCAAGGGTCGCCTGATGCTGCCGCTGGAGGCCGCCGGCGCGGCGCGGGTGCCCGCTGAGCGCGACGGTGCGGTGCTCACCGTCTTCCTGCCCGGCGCCGCCGAGGGCCCGCGGCCCAACTTCGCCGTCGCGCCCCTGCCGCTGGATGCCCGCGGGCGGCTCACGCTGACCACCGGCGTGCGGCGCGCGGCCGGCATTCCCGACGGCGCCGACGTCTACGCCCAGATCGACCTCGAGCGGCAGACGGTGACCGTCACCGCCGCCAGCCGCCTCACCGCCGCGCTGGCCGACGCCCTCGACGGGCTGCGCAGCCCCTCCCCCGCCTCCGACCGCGCCGACACCGGCTCCACCGACACAGTGCCGGTCGGGCTCCCCATCGCCGCAGGTGCGCCGAGCGACGAGCCCAACCCCGACCGGCGACTGCGCAGCGTCGGCTGACCCGCACCGTCGCCTGCGTCCCGCGGCACGACCGGTGCCGCCGACCGAACGGAGAACCGATCGTGAACCCCGTCCCGTCCCTCGTCGACGACGCCAAGCGCGAGGCGATGCGCGCCGCGCTTCTCGCACAGGGCTGGAACACCGCCGACATCGACGCAGCGTTCCCCCCGGCGCCGCCGGTGTCGGTGTACCGGATGCGCCAGGGCGTCACCGACGCCGTAGAGGAGATGCGCCGGGACCTGCCGCGCAGCGTCAAGACCTGGGAGCCGTACCTGCAGGTCTACGTCGACGGGTTCCCCGCGATGTGCCCGTGCCCCTGCACCGCCTGCGCCGCCGGCCCGTGCCCGTGCCCCGGCGACGCCGCCGGCCACCACGACACCTGCGCCATGCCCGAGGGCAACCGTCACACCGACTGCGCCGCGCGCTACACCGGCATCGCGGACCTGCCGGTCGCCGAGGTCACCTTCAGCGAGGTCGCCGAGGCGGCCTGGTGGGCCGAGCGGCACGGCCTCAAGCGCACCGTCGCCCGCAACGCCAAGCGCGAGGCGAAGGGCCGCAACCTGCTGCACAGCGACGGCCGCGGCGCCCGCGAGCAGCTCATCCAGGCCAGCCGCTGGATGTTCACCTGGCTGGACCGGAAGAAGAAGATCGACGGCAACCCGGCCCTGGACGTCAAGCTGCCCCCACGGCAGGAGGCCACGGCCCGCTCGCTGACCCCGGAGGAGTTCGGTGAGGTCTATGGCGTCGCGGTCAGCACCGGCCAGGACCCCACCCTGGACGGGCTGATCCTGCGCCACCTGCTCATCCAGGGCGTGCGCCGCGGCGCGCTGCTGGACAGCACCTGCGAGGGGCTCGACGTCGCCAACTGCGCGATCCGCTACTGGGACCAGAAGAAGAAGACCTGGCGGTGGCGCCCCACCACCCGCACCCACCTGGCCGACCTGGTCACGCACGCCATCGTCCGGGGTCCGCGCGTGGCCGCGCCCCCGGACGCGAGCGAGGAGGAGCGGCGGCACGGCATCCCCGCGCTGACCGCCACCTCGCCGGTCTTCTACGCCCAGCCGGTCGACACCTTCGACGAGAACGGCTACTTCGTCTCCCGTGAGGTCCGGCCGATCACCCGCAAGCGCATCGAGCTGCTGTTCGCCCGCATCCGCCGCAACCTCCCCTGGACGGAGAACGTCGAGCTGCGCTGCCACGACATCCGCCACACCAGCGGCCGGCTGATCTACAAGGCCGCCGACCAGCAGATGGCCAAGCTCCACCTCGCCCACGACGGCGGCACCACCACCGACCACTACCTCAAGGACCGGCTCGACGAGCTCGCCAAGCTCAAGGAGCAGCTCTTCGAGCCCCGGCGGGACGGCGACCAGCCGTAGCCCGCCACCCCTTCCGCAGGCCCACCGGGTTGCCCGGTGGGCCTGCGGCATTCCCGGATCACGCGGTGATCGGAACAGGCCAGGCCGCTGCCCGCATCACGCCCGGAGCGCAGCGACCTGGCAGGCGGGGGCTCTCCACGGGATGACTGCGCAACCCGCGCAGCCGCGCACGGTCGCCGGGGTCCCACTGATGCCGGCCCCGCCGGCGAACAGGAAGGAGACGGCTGTGACCGTCACCCCCCACCCCGACGCCCCCTCCCCCGACCCGCTCCCCGAGGGTGGGTCCGTCCCCGGCCGGTTCGCGCGGGGCTCCGCGCGCATCGGCCACCTCACGCTCGAGGAGTTCCACGCCGCCTACGCCCTCGCCGTCTCCACCGGCGACGACCCGGCGCTGGACGGGCTGCTGCTGCAGCACCTGCTCATCGAGGCCGCCCGGCCCGCCGAGCTGCTCTCCCTGCGGTACGGCGACCTCGACCCGATCGACGCGATCATCACCGTGTGGGACAGCCGACCCTTCCGGTCCCACAGGCGCCCGTCGACGCCGGAGCACGTGGCCGCCCTCGCCGCGCACGTGGCCGAGCGCGGACCGCGCACGCCGGCCCCGCCGGACGCCCCCGAGGAGGTGCGCCGCGCCGGCATCCCGGCGCTCAGCGGCGACGACCCGGTCTTCTACCGGCGCCCGGTCGACACCTTCGACGCCGACGGCTACCTCGTCGACCGGCAGGTGCGCCCGATGACCGGCAGGCGGCTGACCTCCCTGGTGGTACGCATCCGCCAGAACGGCGGGCCGGCGCTGACCGCGTCGGTGGTCCGCGCGCTGAGCATCCGACTCATCTGGTCCGCCGGCGGCGGCGAGGCCGTGCACTGGTTCGGCCCCCGCAGCGCCCCGCGCACCGTGCTCGACGCCGAGGCGGCGCGCCAGCGGCTCGGCCGGCTCAAGAGCCACCTCTTCGGCGACCTGCCGGAGCACCCGGCCGGAGATCACCCCGGCGGCACGGACTGCTGAGCAGGACACGAAGCCCCCGACGACCATCGGCCGTCGGGGGCTTCGTGCTGTCCGTGACTACAAGACCTCCTGGTATGCGGCTACGGGTTTGCCCGCCGTCGGCCGGTGCGTCAGTCGATGTCGGGGTCGCGCTCCCAGGACCCGGCCGAGCGGTCGGACTCGTAGGCCTCGAGGTCCTCGACGGTGGCCTTCCCGGAGCTCAACGACGATCGGCTAGGACGCGTCGGCGGCCCGACGGCGAAGGCGGTCGACGTAGTCCGTGCGCAGTACGTGGCGGCTGCGCGGGCGCTTGCCGATGTTGATGTTGCGCACGTACTCGGCCAGACGCTCGGGGTTCTTGCCGGACCACCCGTGGGCCAGGGCCCAGCCCTGCATCGCCGCTCCATCCATCGGGATGCCGGCGTCGTGCAGGGCGAGCAGCGCGCCGACGACCATGTCCTTCTCGTAGCCGGCCGAGATGGTGTTGTTGTGGTTGATCGACGCTGTGAGGCCGATGAGCGCCTCGACGACGACCGGGTCGAGATCGGGCGTCAGGTCCTGCCATGCCGAGCCATCACCGAGAAGCGTGGGTCGGACGGCGGTCACCCACGGCCTGATGGCCTCCTCGCTCCAGGTGATGACGCACAGGGCCCGGATGCGGCGGCCGCCGCTGCGGACGAGCTCGCCGATGTCGTCCATGTGCGCCCACGCCATCAGCACGGGCCCGGTTCCGCGCAGGATGGCGCCACCACGGCCGGTGACGTGCTCGACGTCGCGGTTCCGAGCGACGAGCTGCTCGAGCTGTGCGCAGTTGCGCAGGTTGGACTTCTGGCTGGTCCACACGGTCAACGTGTCGCCCTCGGCCATGTGCTGGACGCACCAGTCGATGGCGGCGGTGACACCGTCGTCGTCGTAGCTGGACACGGCCGCCGGGTAGTCCACGTCGCGCTCGAACATCTCCACTCCCCTTTGCTCTTGGCACCTGCGAGGGACGGTATGCGTACGCACTGACAGGACGTGCTCACCGTCAGCATCGGAGCGGGGTCGTGCGGATCGCGGTGCGGTGCCCCGCCCGCCCCGGGAGTAGGAAGGACCTCATGCCGGGCAGGTCGCTGGAGGCGCCGATCTGCAGACGCGCCCAGTTCCTCGCCGCTGTCGCCGAGGACGAGGTGCATCGGCCCGGCGGCCACGGGGAGGCCCTGGGCTGGGTGCTCGCCGACCTCGCCGCCGGATGGCCCCTGCGCAACGACTACGGCCCACTGACGGCGGCCGTCGCGGGTCGGCCGGAGCTGGCGCGCGCGCTGGTGGCCGCGGCCGGCTTTGTCCCGGCGTGCATCGAGTACGGGGAGCACAGCCCCGGCGGCCGCTACGTCGGCTGGCGGCACCGCTGGGCGGGCACCGCCGGCGAGTTGTGGGACGCAGCGACCGCCGTCGTCCGCTGACCCGAGCCGCCGCGGCGCCGTTCAGGGAATGGCGCCGGCAGTGGTCAGAACGCTCAGCTCATCGGAAGGTCGACTGCGACGCCCCGCGGCCGCTCCGGCTCGCGGACCAGCCGCACGGAGCAGGTCAGCAGGTATCCCGGCGCCCTGCGCCACCTGCAGGAGCTGGCGACGCCGCGCGCATCCTCGAGCCGTCCGACCTCGGCACCGCCGATCGACAGCGTCCCGTCGGGGTGAGCACGCCGGCGCGGCGCTGCACGAACCTCTTCGCCGGGCTGGGGATCCCGCGTCGAGCTCCGCGGCCAGCTGCTCGTCGACGCTCACCCGCATCCCGACGTGCGGTGGCAGGAACGGCGCGTCCGGGCCGGCGATCTCGGGGCGGTTGGGCTGCAGCATGCCGAGGCCGAAGTTCAGGACCCCGTCGCCGTCGCGCATGGCGCCACCGCCGACGAAAGCGGCCCGGCAGGTGGCCGGATGGCCCTGTGCGGTGAGCTCGGCGACGACGGGCCGGTAGGCCTCGAGCTGATCGGCCGGGATCGACCCGGCGCGGTGCCCGGCCAGGTACACCCCGATGGCGCCGGCATACTCCCCGTGCTCGAGCACCGCCAGCTGGAGGGTCACCACGTCGACGATCGGGGACGCTGCCCGTAGCTGCCGCGCGGCGCCGGCGAGCAGCTGCTGGTGGAAGGAGGTCCCGGCCAGCCGGCGCCCGGTGTTGGGACTCGGCGAGCGTGGGGACCGCCAGCCAGGTCGTGGGGACGGCGGCGGGGGCGCTGGGTGCTTCGGCGCCGAGGTCGGCGCCGAGGAGTGCTAACCGGGCTGATCCCGTGAGACAGGAGAGACGGCACGGTCGCCCAGGTCACATCGGAGCGGCCCGAACCGACCCTCGGCCGCCACTGACTGCGGGGAGGACCGCGGTACGGGAACGGAGCGCCGCAGTCTGCTTGGGGTTGGACTGCGGTCCCTCAAGGCTCCCTGCCCATACCGCAAGCGGGCGTGGCGGCGAGCGGCTGATGCCGCGGCCGGCACGTCGAAGAGGTGAACGACCTCCCCGAGCAGGTGACCGCCGGTCCATGTTGCTCGATCCGGGCTGCATCCGGGCCGTACCGTCCCGCCGGTCGCCGCAGGAGCGGCGCGGAAATGGGGTGACCGGTGGGCTGGTTCGGCGGCAGCAAGGACGTGACGGTTCCGCTGGAGGTGACCGGCCCCGGGGAGGTGCGCCTACCTCCGGTCCACCTGCTGCAGGACCGGAAGGTCGTCGCCGCCACCAACGCCGCGGTGACCCTGTGGGATCACCGGGTGGCCCAGGAGCTCGTGCCGCAGTACCTGTCGATGATGAACGACCTCGCTCACGACATCGTCGTGCCCCGGCTACCATCCGGGCTCGACCGTGGCCGCCCCGAGGGATGGTCCCCGCAGAACCCGATCGCGGTGGGTCTTTCGCTCGGCTGGGCCCTACCGATGACGCCGGACCACACGGGCACCCTCGGCCTGGTCCGGCCCGGTGTGGTGCGCGGCTGGCTGTACCTGGCCGGGTTCTCCTCCTTCGACGGCCTGCACGCCGATCCGCTGTTGGAGTGCCTACTCAGCTGGCTGGCCTGGACGGCCTTCGTCGGCCGGGTCAACAACCTCGGCCGGGACTCGTTCGCCGGCTACCTGGACGACTGCGCCGCCCGGGCCGGCGAGCTCGCCGCGTTCGTTCCGACCACCTGAGCCGCAGACCGCGGCCGGGGCTCGCTGCGGCGGAGCGACGAGCACGCGCGGCGACTGGTGTGCAGTCGTGGTGTCCCTGAGTGGGCGGTGATTAGCAGCGACGATCAACCGGCACCGAGCGCCACATCTTCGTCGACGCTGTAGCTAAGCCCGTCCGCAGGTCGGAGCGGCACCGCGCCAGCGCGAAAGGCGGCAGCCTCGCTCAGGCACCTGGGCTCACCGACGAAGGCCGGGAATGCGCCATGCCGTGGACCAGCGCCGAGAGCGTTCGTACGTTCGCGATTACCACGGCCGGAGGTTGCGCCACGTCGATGATCCGGACATGGATGCGCTTGTCCACGTGCTCAATCCGCAGATCGGGCGGCGCGTTCTCACCGGCGGCGTAGATAAGCAGCCCCTCGGGCAGCCGCAGCGCCGTGAGATACGCGAGCATTTGATACACGTCGGCATTTGGGACGGTGCCAGTAGTCCGCTTGTACTTGCAGTCCCCGGCGAATACGCACCGGCCGGCGATCCACCACGACAGGTCCGGCTCGAGCGGGATGCTGCGGCCGACGTCCAGATGAATACGGTGCCCACAGCCGGCCGCCGGGAAGGCCTTCGCGTCGAGCTGCAGCGCCTCGCGCAGCGCAACCCGGATGAACCGCTCGAAAACGGTGTTCATGTCGACGACGAGCGCGCTTGCGTCCTGGCCGCCGGCCCGCCCCTCAAGCCCTGCGCCGGAGAGGATCAGCCGCGCAAGCGCCACGGCAGGCCGGTAGCGCTCATTGAGCCGGGTCCACGTCGGCTCGGGCACGTCTCTGCGGTCAACCACCAGGCCACCGATGCCGTTGAACTGCTGACGCAGCCGGGCCAGGGCGATCCGTGGCGCCCGATGGCGTAGCCGCAGCCGGCCCAGCACGTCGACGGCGGTCCGCAGCAGCCGATTCTCAAGGATGTCGGGGGTGAACTCGTCATAGCGCACCTCCACCGGCATCGGCAGGCCGGTGCGGGCCCGCATCTGCTCGGCCATGCGCACACGGCCCCGGACGGTCACCAAGGTGTCGTCCTGGGGCCGATAGCCGTGTAAAAGACCCGGCCGCAGCGCCGCCTGCGCGGCCCGAACGAACAGCGGCACGATGGCCTCGGCCAAGTTGGCATCACGGACCAGCTCGGCAGGTGGCTCCCGCCACGCCTTCGCGTCCAGGGCGTAGGACAGCAGGAACAGCACCGGCGCGATCCCGATCTTCGGTCGCAGCTCCACGGTCAGCTCACCGACGCGCACCACTCCGACCGAGGAGCCGCCGGTGAGCGTGTATGTGTCGGTGCTTCCCGGGATCGGCTCGATGGTCAAGCCAGGCACGAGTCCGCGCAGCGCGTCCCGCTCGGCCACCGACAGGGCGACCGGATCGCTCGGGATGTACTCGGTGAGCACGAGCGGAGGCCGCATCAGGACGCCTCGTCCACCTCGACGCTCTCCCCCTCCTCGCCGCCGGTGTCCAATGCAGCGGTGCGCCCGCGCAGCCGTGCCAGCTCGAACTGGCGCAGCTGGTCGGGATCGGCGAAGAAGTGCTCCTCCAGATAGGGCAGGACAGAGAACTCCCAGGCGCGCTGCACCAGATCCGCGTCCAGGTGGTCTTTGAGGAAGTGGCTAGGGCCGATTGCCACGTGCCGGTCGTCGAGCAGCGCGTTGGCGCGATCGACGACATCGGCCACCCAGGCGAGCTCCGGTTTCCGGTCGGCGAGCCAGCGCCGCAGCAGGCTGTCGATCGGCGCAGTGTCCGGGAAGAAGGGTACGAAGTGAAAGCGGCGCCGCAACGCCGAGTCGACCAGCGCGATCGACCGGTCGGCGCTATTCATCGTGGCGATGATCTGCAGGTTCGTCGGCAGGGCAAATGGAGTGTCGGAGTACTGCAGCCGGATCTCCTCGTCGCGGTACTCCAGCAGGAACAGCAGCTCGCCGAGCACCTTCGAGACGTTGGCCCGGTTGAGCTCGTCGATCAGTAGCACGTGGGTCACATCTGGCCGCCGCTGCGCGGTGGCCGCGATCCGCTTCAGCGGGCCGTCGACGACCTCGTAGGTGACCTGCCCGTCGACCAGCTTCGGCCGGTAGCCCTCGATGAAGTCCTCGTAGGCGTAGGACGGGTGGAACTGGACCTTCTCCACCGTGCCGCCGCCGCGGGCAATGTGCCCGGCGAGCTTGCGGGCGACAAAGGTCTTGCCCGTGCCCGGCGGGCCGTAGAAGACCACCTGGCCCTTGTCGGCCAGCAGTCCCACGATGCGGGCCAGGAAGTCCTCGCTGAGGTACAGCTCGTCGGCGAGCGCCGCCAGCGGTTCCTCTGGGACGTGCTCGCGGTGCAGCAGCCACCAGGTGAACTCCTGCATGCCCCACGGATCGCCCGGCAGGTGTGGTTCCAGCAAATCCCGGATGGCGTCGTTGGTGGCGGCCGCGGCCGCGCCGGCGCTGAGCCCGCCGGGAACCTCCGCGCCGAGCAGGTCGAGGATCGTGCGCTTGCCGACCTTGCCGCGGGTCGGGTAGCAGGGAATCCACCGCTGCGCGTCGGTGACCGCGAGCGCCTTGACCAGCATCGCCTCGCCGACGCCGGGCAGCTTCCGATCCCCGGCGAGGCAGTCCTCGAGCCGGGCGACGACATCCCCGGGGCCGTACAGCAGGAACTGGAGGCTGCCGGTGACCCGGGCCAGGTCCTCCTCGGTTTGCAGCAGCCGGTTGAAGCCCGGCTGCGGTCCCGGTGAGCCGTACGCCGGCCCGGCCAGGCGGCGCAGCAGCGGCAGGTCCGGGTCGGCGAGCCCCTCGGGGGTCAGTGCGGCGGCGAGCTCGGCGCGCTCACCGTCGCGCCGGGCGCGACCGGCGGGGTAGCCGGTTTCGGTGCGGAACTGCTCGACCAGCTCGCCCAGCTCGTCCACGTTCTGTCCCTTCAGGAAGCGCTGATAGGCCTCGACTTTCGCGGTGTCCCAGCCCGTCGGCGGCTGGCCGGCCAGCACCTGCCACAGCAGCCCCTGCGCGTCCAGGCGGTCCCGCAGCCCGGCCACGCCGCGTCGGCCGCATTCCGCGGCGAAAGCGTCGAGGAACGCCAGCGCCTCGGCGTACCGATCGCCCGGCCCGGCGTCGCGCTCGTGTGGCCAACCGGTCAGCTGGTAGGCGGTGGTGAAGGGGGTGACCCGGAAGACCGGGAGGCCGGTAACGTCACGAGCGGCGAGCAGGAACGACGCCAGGTTGGTCTGGGTGCCGGCGCCGGAGACGGTGGAAGGCAGCTGCGCGCAGAAAGCGTCCACGGCTGTCTCGACGTCCCGATGGGGATCCCACAGGCCGAGCAACAGCTCGCGGGCGGTATCGGTGTTCTCGTCCACCCACGTGAGGAACGCCGCGTGCATCCGCCACGCGGTCAGGTTGTTCGGCGGCCCGAATGCGCGGCGCAGCAGCCGCGGCCACTCCGGATCGCCGCCCTGCACGGCATCGGCAGCGGCGCGCAGCCGCACGGCGATCTCCAGCTTGTACGCCCGCTCCTCCGCCTCCAGATCCACCGACTCGGCGAAGCGCGCCGCCCAGTGCACCAGCGGATCCCAGCGCACCGGCGTGCCGCCTGCCTCCAGCGGCGCGAGGGCTCGGATCGCCCACCACTGCTCGGACGTCACGACCAGGTTGGTCCCGGCCCACGGCCGGTGCAGCACATCCATCGCGGACAACACCGGGTGCGCCTGCGCCTCCGCGCGGGTGATCGGTGGCAACACGTGCCGCTCCACGAGCAACTTGACGCGGTGCTCCTGCCCGCCGACCGTCTCCGGTCGGAACTCCGGGGTCTGCCGCAAGTCCGGGCGGCCGACCAGGCGGCCGAGCGCGTATACCCCGGCGTCCGGCCCGCCCTGCCACAGCACGACGGCGTCGCCGGGATTCATCTCCGTCCGGTGCCGGGTCACCGTCCAGTCGGTCACCTGCCCCGGCTGCATCGCCGGGAGATGCTCGACCAGACTCCACTGCTTGGGATTCGCTTGGAACAGCCAGAACCGCCGCTCGCCTGCCGCCCACGGCGAGCCGGCCGGCCACCGGTCGAGGAACCGCTCCTGCACCGCCGCCGCGAACTCGGGATCCAGCGCGAACAGGTAGCCCTGCTTCACCCCGCCGGCGGAGTTGAACGGCCCTTCATCCCCGTTCCGCTCCGGCAGCTCCGCCAACGGCACCGGTGAGGTGAGGGGGAAGTATTCGACGCGGGTCAACCAGCCCTCGTCCCGCTCCTTGACCGGGCCGTACGGCCGCGTTGCATGCACCGCCTCGGTGACCGTCTCCCCGATCGCGACGACGGCACCCTTGCGGTAGTGCAGCACCACGTCACCGGGCCGCATCCGGCCCAGGTTCAGGTGATGGGCGACCTGCGGCCCGTCGCTGCCCGCGAACACGATGCCGACGTCGCGCTCCTCATCGAACGACTGGCCTTGGTTGACCCACCAGATGCCCGATCGCGGCTGCTCGGTCACCCGATTGAACCGCGGCTTCAACGCCGCGACCAGCTGCGCCTTCAGCTCCCGCCGACCGTCCGACCGTCGCCAGGACACCTTGCACCGGCCCAGCCAATCGGTGATCTCCTCAGCCGTCGCCTCCTGCCCGAGCCGGTCCAGCTCCTCGCCAACCTGCTCGCGAAGCACGGAGGACTGTCGGTTGCCCTGCAGATGCTGGCGCAGCCTCCGCTGCAGGTTCTCCGATTCCCCCACGTAGACCGGCACTCCGTCGGCGTCCGCGACGACGTGCACCCCCGGCTCCGCCGGGGCCCCGGCAGTCGCCGCGGCCGTGAACACCACTGCCTCACTGAATCCCTCAAGGGGTGCCGTCGGGCCGCTCATCACTCCCCCGTTGCTGATCTGCGCCCGACCCTACGGCCGCCTCCCCCGAGCCGGACGCCACCGCCCGCGACGGCGTGCCGACCACCAAAGATCGACGAACTTGGCCCGATCAGGGGAGGCCCAGTCACACTGCCCGATCACCCCGCTCCAGCTGCCCTCGGCAGAAGCTAGGAGCCGCCGTAAGCACGACGGCGCGGCCCCCGGCCATGTGTCACGTCGGCCGTCGTGAACCTCCCTTCACGGAGGCCGAGATGACACTGCAGTGGCGTTTGCCCAGCTCAGGGCTTGAATGCAATCCGGGCGCTCAGCGTCACCGTCCCATCCGTACCGCTCCCGACGGACAGGACGACCCATGCCCTCCTCCGCCCGCACCGGCCGCGTGGATCCGCGGCTGGTCGCCGTGCTCGCCGACGACGAGCCCAGCGGCCGCGCCGCCGAATGGCCGGCGCCAGCTGGCACCAACGACCTCGGCGACCGCGACGCGGTCGCCCGCCTGTTTGCCCGCGGGCCCCGCCCGCCGGGGGCTGCGCTGGTGGCGGTCGATGAGACGACGTCGGCCCAGCTGTTGCACGAGCTCGCCGTCGCCGAGGAGCTGGCCGGCAACGCGCTGGCCGCGACCACCCGGGCCAGCTACACCTCCCACGTGCACGGCTTCACCGACTGGTGCCGGGCCCGCGGCATCGACCCGCTGCAGGCCAGCGCGCACCAGGTGGGGCTGCACCTGAGCGGCTACGCCGTCGCGTTCGGCGAGAACGGCCAGCCGCGGCGCACCGCCGACGGCAAGCTCGTCCCCGCCGTCGCCGCGGTGTCGGTGTCCACCCGGCTGGCCGCGATCGACAAGGCCTTCGAGCTGCTCGGCCGGCCCAAGCCCGGCGACGACCCGGAGCTGCGCCGGGTGCTGCGCGGCATCCGGCGCACCTTTTCCGTCCGGCCGCGGTACGCGAAGGCGGCGCTGGACCTGCCGCGGCTGCGGCGCGTACTGACCGTGGTGCACGCGGGGCGCTTCGAGCAGCGCCGCGAGCACGCCCTGCTGCTGCTGCGCGCCCGCACCCGCGCCACCGGCGGGCAGCTGGCCCGGCTGCGGTGGACGGACATCGTGCTGGAGCCGATGCGGGTGACGATCACCTTGCAGCCGGAGCGCCGCGGCGGCCCTGTCCGCGCCGTGACCGTCACCGCGCACCGCGACGAGACGCTCTGTCTGGTCACCGCGCTGCGGAACCTGCGGGCGGCTGCGCCGCACCTGAAGGAGATCGCCGTGCACGCCGACGGTGAGCCGATCGCGCGCACCACGGTCTACCAGCTGGTGGAGCGACGGCTACCGGCCGGCCTGGACCTCACCGCCCCGCCCGGGCGGCTAGACGCCGCGCTGCGCCCGGCCCTACGGCCGGACAAGGCCGGCGGGTCCACCGCCTCCCTGCGCGACGCCGCGGCCCTGCTGACCTGCTTCTTCGCCGCGCTGCGGCGCTCCGAGCTGACCACGCTGACCTGGGGCCAGCTGGCATGGATCGGCGGTCAGGTCCGGGTGTTTCTGGTCACGTCGAAGACTGACCAGGAGGGCGAAGGCGATGAGCTGTGGCTGCCTCCGGTCGCCGATCCTCTGATGTGCCCGGTGACGGCGCTGAACGCCTGGCGAGCGCACGTCACCGAGCTGACCGGCGCCGACCCGGTCACGCGCTTCCCCGACGAGCCGGTGTTCGTCTCCGTCGACCGGTACGGTCGCGCCCGCCGCGACCGCGCCGGCCGGCTGCGGCCGCTGAACGACCACGGCTTCAACGAGATGGTGCAGCGCCGCTGCCTCGCCGCCGGTTTGGTCAAGCCCCCGACCGACCCGGAGACGCGCCGCCAGTGGCGCAACCCGTTCGGCGGGCACTCCTGCAGGGTCGGTTTCGTGACCGAGGGCCTGCGGCAGGGCCTGGGCATCGCGGAGATCGCCGAGCAGACCCGCCACCGTGACATGAACACCCTCAAGCGGTATCAGCGCGAGTACGACCGTCAGCACAACAACATCGCGAAGAAGCTCGTCGAGGCCGCCGGCCTGGCTTTGGCCACCTGATCGGGCTCGGCCGCGGGCCGTCCGAAGACGGCCCGCGGCCGAGGCGCCACCGACGCTGCGGCGAGTATCGGGTCAGACCGGCAGGAAGAACTCGTGCGAGAACGGATCCAGCCGGCGCACGTACACCTCACAGACATTGACGTCCTGGTGGAACGACAGCTCCTCGGCGATCTGCCACACCTCCCAGCCGCCCTCGCTGGCGCTGGTGATGCCGCCCGCCCGCAGCGCCCGAGTGGCCACCCGCGCCTCACCGGGCAGGCCGGCGCGCTCCCACAGGCCCTTGACGACCCGGCGCCCGTTCTGCCGGGTCATGACCCGCCACTGCCCGCCGTAGCGGGTAGCGAACACCGGCCCAGTGGTCCGCCCGTGCGCCCGGCGCACCACGTGACGGTGGGTGCGCAGCGCACAGGCCGGGCACAGCGGATGCGTGCAGGTCAGCGGATCCTCCACATGCTGCACTTCGTAGTCGTGTCCCTCCGGGTGGTTCTTGACCCGGTCGACCCACACGCCGTAGCCGTGCGCGGTCTCGTCTACCCGGTCGAGCATGAAGCGGGACAGCTCGTCGTGGCGGCAGGCGGTGAACACCCCGGCCAGCACGTAGGCCCAGTCGCGCACCCGCCGCTGGTAGTGCTCGTCCACGTTCGCCAGCAGGAAGTGCAGGTCGGACGGCGACAACGCGGCCAGCAGCCCCGCGCCCTGCTGGAGCAGCCCTGCCCGAGCCGCCGCCTGCGACGTCAGGCGCCGCGACTCCCCCGGGGGCCCGGCCAGCGGGTGGGCCGGGTCGGCGGCCTGGGCGAGCGCCGCCCGCAGCACCGCGTACTCCACCGGGTGCCGCTGGGCGTCGACGATGACTGCCTCGCCGCCCGGCGGCGAGAGCCGCACCTCGCTGTCGCTGACCGGCATCGCCGCGGCCGGCAGCCGCTCGGCCCACAGGAGGTCTGGAGCGTCGAACGCGCGGGCCGGCAGGTCGAGCAGCGGCAGCCCGAGCAGGGCGGAGACGACCACCACTGCGCGGACGCGGATCACCCGGGGGTCCTGCGGCTGCAGCGTCGCCAGCGCCCTGCCGATGGTGTCGGCCTCCTGCACCCGCAGCGCCGCCACCTTCTCCTGCTCCGGTGCGGTGGCCGCGTCCCGGCTCAACCGCCGCAGGTACTCGGTGCACCCCTCCAGCACCGGCACGGAAAGGCTCTGTCGCCGGTGCTCGGCCCGCAGTGCGGCCGGAAACGCCTTGGCGTAGGAGTAGCGCCAGCGCGGATAGTGCGCGTGCAGGAACAGCTGCGCGGTCTCGTCGTCGGCCGGGAACGCGACCAGCCCGTTGAGCTCGCACCAGGCGGCAAACCGTGCCGCCCAGCCCCGGTAGTTCTCTTTGGTGCCCTCGGCCAGGTCGCCGGCGGCGGACAGCTCGTCGCGGACGGCCTCCTCGGCCCGCGCATCGCCGGCCGGCCGCCGGGACGCGGCGCTCATGCCGCACCTGCTGCAGCTGCCGCCCGGGCCAGCGCTAGCGGCGCCGGACGCGAGGCGGCTGCCCGACTCAGCACGTAGCCGACCGCGGTGTTGACCTTCTTCTGCCGCATCACCCGGCGCAGCTGATCGGCCGTGGCCTTGCCGTCGGCCGCGGTGACCGCGAACCCGGTGCGGGTCGAGTGCAGGGTGAACCCGGACAGCCCGGCGCGCGCCTGCAGCGCGGCGAAGTGCCGCCACATCCAGTTGTAGGTCACCGCCTCGAAGGTGAGGTTCGCCCCCCGCGGACAGCGGACCACCAGCGGCAGTTCATCGGCGGCGACCGTGCCCGCCGCGGCCGCGTCGAGGACCGCCAACCAGTCGTCGAGTGCGGCGACGGCGTCCAGCCGCGGATCCTGCGCCGGCCGGACACCGAGGACCACGGCGGCGTGGGTGCCCTTCGCCGACTCGATCGTCAGCCGATAGCCCTTCTCGTTCCGTTGCAGGGCGCCGCGCCGGCGGCGACGCAGGTCGTCGCTGCGCAGCCCGCGGTGCCAGGACAGCAGCAGCCCGGCGCGCTGCTGCAGCAGCATCAGCCCGTCGGTCGAGGTGCTCAATGCCAGGCCACGGCGCAGACCGGCGAGCAGTGCGGCGTCGGCGGCTACAGGCTCGCGGACGATGATCTTGCCGTCGCAGATCCCGATCGGCCAGCAGCCGCGGCCGCTGCGGGCCCGGGTCTCCGCCACCCTGCGCGCCCAGGTCTGCTGGGCTAGGGGCTCCGCGGCCGTCCGTACCCGGTACCCCGCGCCCGCGGGCTCGTCGGCGGGCTGGACCCCGAAGAGGTATGGAGCACCAGCCGGGATCAGGTCGGCGCAGGCCCACAGCGCGCAGAACAGGCAGTCGACGCCGCATCCGGCGTCACCGGCGCAGTCGACGGTGAAGGTGCGGCCGGCACAGGTGAAGCTGGCCCGCGTGGGCGAGATGAGCTCCAGCGCCGTCGGCGGGACCACCGCCAGCTGCGACAGCGGCACATCCCAGCAGACGGCGGAGAGCAGCAGCGCCCGCTCCGCCAGGCCGGTCGGCGTCCACGACGGTTCGACCGCCACCAGGGCGCGGACGTCGTCGGGTGACAGCGGTGGCGCTTTCCGGACCCGGTGGCCGGCCAGCGCCCGACGCAGGCCGCGGCGCACGGTCTGCGCCCACGGGTCATCGGTCGGACTGGCCGCGCGACGCGATCGGTGCTGCCAGACGATCGCGGCCCACGTCTGATCCACGGTGCTCATCGACAGCGGTTCGGGTGCGCCCGCGCCGTCGTCCTCGGCCGCCGGCTCTCCGACGGCCCCGGTCCGCGCGGTGCCATGCAGGGCAGCGGCGAGCCACGCCCCCAACACCTGCGGCGGCATCGGAAACGACGGCAGGCCCCGACGCCGGCACCAGGCCTCGACAGCCCGCAGGCACCACTCATAGCTCTTGACGCTGGAGGGGGCCAGCCTGGGGCCGGCCATGTACTGCGTCAACCGCTCGCTCAAAGCCACCAGGTCGGCCCGCTCCGGCACATAGACGTGCGCCGGCCGCCAGCCGGGCCGCTTGGTCACCGCCCGCTCCCGGCAGCCAGATCCCGAAGGCGCTGCAGCTGCCGGACCGTCAGCGGGGGGTGCCGGTCGGCGGCGTACAGATCCACCGAGTCCTGGTCGGGCGGCAGATCCATGGCCCAGCACCAGTCACCGAACTCGGCCCACGCCGCACCGCCCCGGCGCTCGTCGGTGGCGCGCTGGTCACCCAGGTTGGCCAGCAGTTCCAGAATCTCGGCCTCGGCAGCCCCATCCGGCGCTGGGCGGTGCTTCTCCTCGTTCATGCCCGGCGACCGTCCGCAGCCAGCCGGCCGGTGCACGGGTCTTGCCAACGACGACCGTGGGCGCTTCAGGAACACGCACCCGACGCCCCGGGGTCCTCGGGCGGTCCGCCTCGGGCGGGCGACAGTGGCACCACCACGA
This sequence comes from Geodermatophilus sabuli, assembly GCF_900215145.1. GTDB lineage: Bacteria > Actinomycetota > Actinomycetes > Mycobacteriales > Geodermatophilaceae > Geodermatophilus > Geodermatophilus sabuli. The sequence goes on from NZ_OBDO01000004.1 coordinate 227,529, forward strand.
CGGCGCCGGCGAGGGGCCGGCGGCCCCGGCGGGCCACTCGCGGGCGGCCTCCCCAGCGGCGCGGTCGCCAGCAGGTAAGACCGACCGGTCAGCGCGGCTGTCGGGTCACCGGCCGTGCATCGCGACGGCGAATGCCGCCGCAGCGGCAGTTGCAAGGGGCGGCGGGTGACGTTGCCCCGCTCTTACGGCCGGAAGACGGCCGCCAAGGCCGCTCAAGCGACGGCGGGCGGGGAAGAGCTCTTCGGCGGACACGGGGTGACCGTCAGCGGACGGCTCCCCCACCGAGCGTCCCCCTGGAGGCGAGACGCTCCAACCGGAATCCACGTCCCTCCGCGGTCGGCGAGTGCCAGCCGTGCGCCCCGGATGAGGGGTGTCCACAACGTCGGTGCGCGCGGATCAGTCGAACCAGAGCCCGGCGACCTCGGCGTCGGCCGGTAGCGGCCCGGCGAGCAGGTCGGTGCCCACGCCCGTCCACACCGGCTCCCGGGCGGTCCACGAAGACCACGCCTCCGCGACAGCCGACTCAAGCGCGCCCGGCTGATCATCAGCAGCCGGGAACGCGGCGCCGATCCGCGCGGCCAGCTCCCGTGCGGCGGCCCTACCGACCTGAACCCCGTCGAAGCGGACGTACTCCCGTCCGAACACCACCGCCCCGGTCAACAGGCCGTCAACGTCAGTTGCCAGCGCAACCAGCCACGACATGGGCGGAGCGGCGCCCAGCCGAGCGCTGCACAGATCTGCAGGAAGGCGCCCAAGCGCGGTCGCAGCAACGTGCGGTGGCACGTGCAGCAGCCGGCCAGCCTGCGTGAGGTCCGGATCCGCGAAGGGGGCCAGCAGATCGGCCAGTGAGATCCCCGGCGACACACGATCCTCCCCGGCCGGCTCCGAGTCAGAACCGGACTCCATCGCACGTTGCCGCCTGCGCTCCCGCTCCATGTCCTCCCGCTTGCGGCGCTTGCTCGCGTTCGAGCGGCAGGTGGAGCCGCAGTACAGCTTCATCCGGCCCCGTGGCCGGGAGTCCAGCCACGCGTTGCACTCCCGGCAGCGGCCCTCCGACGGCATGCGACACCGTACGGCGCGGCGCTCGTACCTGGCGTCCGCCGACCCCCGCCCGACAAGTCGGTGAAGTCAACGCGCCCAGGGAAGGCGGGAGTCCCCCGCGTCGGGGGCCGCGGCGCAACGTCCTACACCCGTCGTCGCCATTCCCTGGACGTCAGTCAACGGAGGACTACGGCTCAATCACCGCGTCCGCCGACGCCGACGCGGAGCGGCACACCAGTAGGCACAGCCAAGCGGCACGCACCTCCACGCAGGGCAACGGAAGGACAGCCCCGCGCCGACCGCCCCAGCACCACCTCTCCCCCGCACCCACCGCACACCTCACCGATCCGCGATCCCCGCCTCCGATCCGCCACACCGATCCGTGTCCGAGGCGCAACAGACGATGCCGCAGTCGATCTTGGTCGCCCCACCGGAGGTGTGCATGTCCTCACCCGTGTCCTCACCCGCCCGCCCCGTCGTGCGTCCCCTAGGGCCGGTGCAGCTGCTCCACGGCATCCCCGTCCAGCCCGTCCGCATCAGCCTGCTCGACGGCTGCGAGCTGACGATCGCCGCCGCCCCGGCCAGCACCGCCATGCGGCTGGCCGCCGTCAGGAACACGCTGCTGTACAACTTCGTCGGCACCGGCATCCACAACCTGATCACCGACTACACCGGAATCAGCGAGCAAATCAGCGGCCAGCGGGTCCTCACCTCGCTCCGCCAGCGGATCCCCCAGATGCGCCCCGCTGCCCTCAGCACCCTCACCCGGCCCCGCCCGTACGACCTGGACTTCCTCTTGCACCTCGAGGCGACCACCCTGCGCTACCGCACCATGCGGGTCCGCGCCCTCAACAGCCGCACCAGCGCCGTCGACGCCACCAGCCGCCTCACCCGGGCCGAACGCGCCCTCGCCGACGCCCTCGCCCGCCAGATCGCTGACGCCATCAGCGTGTACGGCCACGACAGCCGCCACAACGCCGCCGCCTGGCGGCTGAAGAACGCCCGGGATCACGCCGCCGCGCTCATCCACCGCCTCGGCGGCCGCGCCATCGACAGCTATCAAGTCGTCGCCATGCTCGCCGCCGCCGGCGCCCGGCAGAGGGCCCTCCAGCAGGACTACGTCACCCGCCGCGACCTCATCCAGCGGGAGACCGACGATCCCGGCAACATCCGCGTGAACAACCTCAAGCACGACGGGCTCGCGGTGTTCTACCCGGCCGGCGTCATCACCCCCGCGCAGGCCCTCGCGGACTACGCCACCCAGCGCGCGGCCAAGCCCCGGGGCCGCCTGCCCATCCCCACCCCCGCCACCACCACCTGGTGCAGGTGCCCGTACTGCAGCCCCACCACGACCTTCACGCCCATCAGCCGAGCTGCCATCGCTGCCGCCATACAGGCCACCCCCACTCCCCCGTCAGGCGCCGCCACGGCGCCACACCCGCCGGCCACCGCCGCCAGCGGCCACCCGTAACCACCCCCGAGCCCACCGGCACCGGCAGACCGGTGCCGGCCGGGCCACCCGCCCTCAGCGCCTGCCCACCGAACAACTGATCAGGCCGACGACATCGGCCGGATGCATGCGGGTGGCCCGACCCAACATGCAGGGGCCGCGCCGCAGCCTCCGCCACAAGGCGCCAGAGGGACGAGGGCGCAGGGACGACTGTGGGCCCGCACCAGCCGGTGCGGGCCCACAGTGGCGATGATCAGCGCGAGGTCCGGCGCGCGGCCCGAGCGCCGTGCGTGCGAATGAACAGCCGGTTGAGCGCCTTTCCCTCGATCTGCCGGACGACCTCCCTCGACAGCTTCAGCTGCCGGCCGATGCTGGCCAGGCACTGCTCCGGCTCCCCGTCGAGCCCGAACCGGCGGACGACGACGAAGTGTGCCCGCGCATCCAGCTCGGCCAGCCACGGGTCGAACACCGAGGAGCGGTGCAGCGCGTCGGCGACCTCGTCCTCCACGGACATCTCCTCGTCGACCAGCACGTCCTCGGCACCGCGGCCACCCTCGCCGACGAACGTCTCCAGGCTCTGCACCTGCGCCGGCCGCAGCACCCGCTCGACCTGGCCCGGCGTCACGTCAGCGACGCACTTCGCCGCGACGTCCGCGAAGGCCGGCTCCTGCTGCCCGGCGCCGGTCAAGGCCTCGCGAGCAGCCAGAACCGCCGGACGGTTCAGGAACTCCTTCCAGCTCATCGTCGGGAACTGCAGTGCGCGGACCGCGTTCAGCACCGCGCCGCGCATCGGCTTGAACGCCCACTGCCCGAACCGGCCGCGCGCCGCGTCGAAGGTCATGACCGCCCGCGCCAGCCCCTCCGCGGCAGCCGCCCGCACATCCTCCAGATCCTCCGGCGACATCGGCGGCGCGAACCGGCGCACCATGTCGTCGACCCGCCAGGCGTTCACCCGGACAGCCAGATCGTTCAGCGCCTCCACCTCCCGCTCCGCCTGCCGGCCGCCCCCTGCGGGAGACGCCGCACCGAGTGGGAGCTCCTGGACCTGGGACTCGAGCGCGGTCCGGCGGGCGCACAGCACGGCGGTGACCTCGTCGGAGAAGTCGGCGGCGAGCAGCACCCCCGCCCGGCGGGCGGCGCAGGTGTACGGCCCACGGACCGCCTCCAGCTCTGCCAGTGCGGCACCGACGTCGAACAGGTTCAGGTCGTCGAGCACTGCCGGAAGGTCGAAGTCCGCGAGCTCCCGGCCGTCGCCCGCGCAGTTGGGCGCGGTCGCGGACGAGAACTCGTCGCCGGTCCCCTCGCTGGCACGATCAGCGGCGGAGACGGGACTTCCCAGCGGGATGGCGAGGTACGCGGCAGACGGGCAGGTCATGGCAGAACTCCAGGGGTTGCGGTGGCATCGCTTTGACATCCAGAAGCCTGCCGACGACCCGCCCGGCGCCGCGTCGGCCACAAACCCGGTTTTCCGCCTCCCCTCAACGGCCTCCCGCGCCCGCGACGGCGGGAGGCGCGTGTAGGGCGAACGCCCTACACGCGCCTCCCGTTCAGGACCGGTCAACCGGCGACCCCGCGTTGGGACGGCCGGCCGGGGAACAGCGCGGCCAAGCCCCGACGCAGTCCGGACGGAACAGCGACAGCGGGCGACAGGACGTCAGCCGACCCGAGCCGTCAACTCCCTCATGCCGACTCGGAGATCGACGTCGGCGTCGGCCGCACCAGCGCCGAAGCGCTCCCCCCGGCAACCAGGGGCAGCTCGACCGGCATCAGCCACAGCCGCTCCCTCGGGTAAGGCGGTCCCGGCAGACGGCCCTTCATGTCCTCCAGCCGCGCGCGGGCCGCCGCCTCCGTGCGGAAGGGACCCACGACGCCGAGCACGTCTTCCCCACCGACCCAGTCGTCCTGCCTGACCACAACCCACATCGCTCCTCCTCGTGTCCCCGGCGTTCGCCGACAAACGAGGACCGTTCCGGGAACCGGAGCTAGGGCAGTCGGCTGAAGCAACGATGAGCACAGGCCCCGAGCGGGTGACCGCCACGCGGCCCATTGCGCAAGGCGGACAGCCGCGCACCGTCCCCACTCGCCAACCCACACCCGAGCGGAGGACACATGAAGCTCAACGAGATGGACCTCAGCACGCTGGCCGCGGTCAAGGCCGGCCTGACCCGAGACCACAAGGACGGAACGATGCTCTGCGACGACGCAGAGACCATCTTCTTCTTCACCTGCGAGGTCGCGCCCGACCACTGGCTCTACGTCGAGCTGCAGACCGAGCCCATCATCAGCATCAGCACCGGCATCTTCCGGCGCCCCACCGACTACATGCGGCGCATGATCCGGGCCGAGTACGCCGGCCTGCGCATCCACCGCGACCGACAGCACCTCGCCGGTGAGAGCGGCGACTTCGTCGACGACCTGGACGCCGACGAGCGAGCGGCCCACCAGGCCGAGATGGCGGAGTACTGGCGGCGAGATGACGCCATCGCCGAGCAGTACGGGCCCTTCCACAGCATCAGCTAGCCGATAGACGTCCGGCATCAACGCCAGACAGCAGATGACGTGGGTCGTCGACCTGCCGTGGCACCCGGCCGGACCCGTTCCCGGGAGCCCCAGCAGGCGCGGCTCCGCCCGCCGACCGAGCCGGGATTCTCAGACATCAGGGCTGGACGGGAACGGCGCCAGCATGCAGGACCGTCCCAGTCGCCCGGACACAGCCGGTCCTGCCCCCTAGAACACCGACCCGGACGCCTACCCACCGAAGTCCAACTGCCGTCCCCTCAGCTACGCGGAGGGGACGGCAGTTCCATGCCGCCCTCCGGTCGTGCCAGCGCGCGGGCAGCACTCGCGACAACCTGCGCAGCAGTACCTCGCGCGGCAGGCAGCGGAGGGCCGAGAACACCCCGTCGGTGAGCGTCTCCTCCAACCGGTCCTTGACGAATGTCTGTTCGTCGGCCGCCACCAAGCTGCAGCTGACCACGACGGCGGCTCGACCAGCGAGCTGCACCAAAGGCGCGCATGGACCAGCTGGCGCAGCTCAAGCGGGACCCGTTCTCCCCGCCTGGCGACCGCAGCGGCCCCATGCGGGACCTCGGGCCCTGACCCACCGAAGCCCCGACGGCAGACTGAAGGCCTTCCCCGAACGACGGCCGGGCGAGTGCCTGGACCGCGTCCTCCAGGGCGGCGGGCAGCGTCCGGCGCGACAGGACGACGCCCTGGCCGGCGGTGTGCGCGACGAGGTCGGCGGCCAAGCCCAGCCACGCTCGCGTCGCCCGGGACGGGGTCGTGTCCACCTGCGGACGACGCGACGGTGCGCGCAGTCGGGTCACCGCAGGCAGCTCCAGCCTGCCGGTAGGCACCCCCACTGCCCTCGTGGCCTGCATCTTCGTCTCCGTGTTCGAACGTGTGTTCGTCCGAACGATGCCAGATGCATATGACAATCGGCTACCCAGAACTGCTGTCATGGGCGGACCGTGCCGACGCCGCACGATTCGTAGTGCACTGCCAGATACACCTGGCAGTCGTCCGACACACCTGGCTCGACGTTCTCGCCTCCCCGGTCGCCGGTCACCTACGGTGCGGCCGTGGCCGAGACGCCTCGTCGACGCCGGCCTGACCGCCCGGTGCGGCAGGACCCGTTCGACGGGCTGACGCCGCTGGACTTCGTGGCCCCGCACGGCACCTGGCCGGAAGGCCCGTTCGTCCGTGCGGTGGCGAACCGCCTGGGGCGGGACGTACCCGTCGAGCAGCGCGAGGCCGCCGATCGGGCGGCGATGCTGGCCGAGGAAGCCGTGCATGAGCTGGCCGAGGAGGTCGCGGTGCACCTGCGCTGGCGGCGGCGCATGAAGGTTCCGGCCTCCACGGTCGCGCGCCACGCAGGAGTGAGCCGCGCCCGCATCGCCGCGTTCGAGCACGGGACCAACTGGCCGCGCTGGGACCTGCTGATGCGACTTCGAGTGTTGCGAGACACCTACGAAGCCGATGACTGACCACGGCACCGACCGCACCGCCTGCTGACGCAGCGACATCACGGGGAGAAGACGATGACCGAGCCTGTCGAGCCCAACGCCGCGCCACCGAAGGCCGCCGAACCGCAGCCCACGCTGGAGCAGCCGGCACTCGGTCCCGCTCCGCGCTCGCGCCGGTGGACGGCGGTGGCCGCCGCTGCGGTCGTGAGCCTTCTTGTCGGCGGCGGCATCGGCGCGGGCGTGATGGCGGCGCTGAGCGACCCCACGGAGAGCGATGAATATCAGGCGCTCGAGGCCGATCTGCGTGACGCCGAGCGGGACGCGGCCAGGGCCGAGGACGACAGCGACGCCCCGGCGTCCACGTCCGCCGCGCCCACAAGCTCGTCCGAGGACCCCGGAGTCGGGGTGGTCGGGGAGCCCGTCACCAACCAGGGCGTCACCCTGACCGTCACCGGCGCCCAGGTGGTGGACGTCATCGAGCTGAACGAGACCTCCTACGCCCCAGGTTCCGGGTTCGAGGAGTACACGCCGACCAATCCCGACCCCGGCGGCAAGTTCGTCGTCGTTCAGACGCACATCGTCAACAACGCCCAGGTCAGCATGGACCTGACGTGCAGCTACCCCATCGCCAACGCACTCATCGACAGCCGTGACCGTCAGTTCGACACCATCGACAGCCTCTACAAGCTGCGCGGCAACCCGGAGTGCAATGACCAGCTGCAGCCGGGCTTCGAAGCCGACATGACCTACGTCTACATGGTCCCGGCCGACGCCGACATCGTCGGCTTCGCCTTCGCTGACGCCACCGACTTCAGCAACCCCTCCAGTGACTACAGCGCCGTCCGGCTGAACGTGTAGCCGGCGAGGGGCCGGAGTCAGAGTCTGTGGACGCAGCGGACCGGGCGCCGCCGGCCCTGGCAGAGTGCAGCGTGCCCGGCCAGGCAACGCGCCGCGGCCCCCGTCGGCGAGGAGGAGGACCTGCCCTTCGGCGTGGGTGCGCGTCCCGAAGCGCAGCCGGGCCCCGCCTGTGGCCGGGTGCCGCCGAAACGCCGAGTGCTTGAGGGAACGAGGACGGATGAAGCGCGTCAACTTCGAAGGGCCGGGCGACAGCCCCGACGAGTACTACTTCGAGTGCGGTGACTGCGGGGGTGATGGCGGGGTACACATCCCAGACCTGGAGAGCGAAGACGAGGGACTCGTCATCTCGGCCGAATGCCCCAACTGCGACGGCAAGGGCTACATCGAGGGAGATGCGGACGACGTCGAGGACTGAGGTCTGCGGTCGGAGACGGGACACGACCTGGGCCTGACTGTCAGTCCTTCGTGCCAGCCTGCGCGTGTGAGCACACGGGAGCCCAGCCACGTGCCCGTCGCGCGCCTGCCCGACGGCTCGCCGGTCTTCGCCCCTCCGGGCGTGCTCGTCGTCGCCGATGGTGGGCGGCGGATGGTCTGCCACGCCTGCGGGGACCTGCTCACCCACATCTCGCCCGCGCACCTGCGCCGCCATGGGATGGACGGGCAGTCCTACCGGCGTCGCTACGGGCTGCCTTCGCGCCGGTCGCTGGCCGCGCCGGGGCTGCGGTCCGCCCGAGCCGAGGAGGGCCGGCGCCGCTACACCGGGAACGCCGACTTGCGAGCCGGCCTCGAGCACGGTCAGCGACGGACCGACCGCCTCGCCGAGCAGCGGTTGGCGCGCGTCCGTGCCCTGGGCTTCATCACGGTGGATGAGTACCTGCGGCAGCGGTACGTCGAGGAGGGCTGGTCGGTGCACCTCATCGGCGCGGAGCTGCGCACAGGCCGCCGCGTGCTGCCGCGGCTGATGGACGCCGCGGGCGTTCGTCGAAGCCGCCCCGGCGGTCCAGGTCACCGGGGAGCAACCGGCCGGTGAGCACGAACGACCACACGGTGCCGCAGTTCTACCTCCGCCGGTTCGCCCGGAAGAACCGTGGCAAGGCCCACCAGATCGTCGCTGCGCCGGCCGAGAACCTCGACGCCTCGTTCCCCACCAGCGTGCGCAACGTGGCTGCCGTCAACGGCTTCCATTGGGGCATCGACCCCGAGGGCGTGCCGCACCACACGATGGAGGAGGTGATGACCTCCATCGAGAAGGCCGCGGCACCGGCGTTCAGCGAGGTGCTCGACACCGCGTGGGCGCTGCCGGAGCGGTGGCCGCCCACGCTGGACACGCGGGTCCGGCTGTCGTGGTGGGTCGCCGCGCAGATCCTTCGCACCACCCGCCAGCGCCACCGGCTCGACCACCTCGCCGACCAGGCCGCGGAAAGCGGCCTGCCCGAGGCGCTGGACCCGGCACTCGGCCCGCTGCACAAGTTCGCCCAGAACAACCGCCATCTGGCGTTCATCACCGAGCACCTCGCCCCGCTGGCGGCTATCGTCGGCAGCAAGCCGTGGGGCATCGGGTTCAGCGACGCGTGCCTGCCGACCTCAGACGTCCCCGTCGTGGTGATGAACGGCCAGGACCAGGACAACCAGCTGCTTTCGGTGGCCTACTGGGACGTGCTGGTGCCCCTGGACCCGCACCGTTTCCTCATCATGCCCACGCCCGGCTCCCAGCCCGACCCGGGGACGCTGGCAGACCACCGGGTCAAGTTCCACCCCGGACTCGGCCTTGCCCTCGGGGACATGCTGTGGGGCGCCGCCGACCAGCACGTGTTCTGGCACCCCGACCACGTGCCGTACATCATCGAGATGGGGCCCGGCTCGCGCGGGCCGCGCCTACCGCGGCCGTGGGCCGGTGACACCCACGAGCCACCGCAGTCGATCATGCAGTACGGGGTGATGCCTCCCGGCATGACGGTGGAGCGGCGCTGGCTCGAGGAGCACCCGCCCCGACGGGCCTCCACGCCGGCGTGACCAGAGAGGGGTCACGGCCGCTGCGGCCCGCACTCTCGGTCGCGACTACGCACCAGACGTGCCCCAGGCGCCAGCTCTAAGGCCGAACAGGTGTCAGGCCGGTGGGGCCGCCACTGCCGCAGCCACTGCGCGCATCGCCGTCTCGTCGATCTTGGCGCCGCTCGTGCGGGCGGAGCGCCACATGGCCTCCAGGGCGCGGTAGCCGGCGGGAGTCAGCTCCATGCCCTCGCGCCACTCGTCGCGGCAGTCCGGCGAGGTTCCGCGGAACTGCCGGCGGCGGCCGACGATGGCGTGCCGCGGCATGAGGCTGTTGGCCTTCTCCCTCAGCGCCTTCACACCGCGCTTGCCGGCGGCGGCCGACGCTTCCTCGAAGGCCTGCTGCCACGCCTCCAGCAGCACCGCCTCGGCGGCGGCGAGGGCGTTGTCGGTGGACATCCACGCGGCGTCGGAGAGGGTGAGGGCGGTCCGCAGGTCCATCGTGTGCGGGTAGGCCGCCGCCGAGCCCGGCAGCTCGGACGGGTCACAGGTCGGCGTCCACGGGTCAGTCCACAGCTGCTGGTCGGCCATGCCCGCGGCATCGGCGTCGGCCGCGACCGACCGAAGCCCGGTCCCTCGGATGTGTGAGCGAGCGTGTGCCGGGCCGCCTCTACCGCGTGGGGCCAGGCGATGGACCCATCGGAGCGCGTCACCTGGGCGAACTGCCCGATCTGCCGACGGGTCGCCGCCGTGGGCTGGGTGAACGGCCGGCCGGTGGAGCTCGACTGCCCGAGCGAGTGCCATCCGAGCAAGGAACAGGTGCAGGCCCTTCGCGGCCCGGCCCGACGCGGCCGGCCGGTGGCCGCCTGGTTGACCCATTCATAGCCCCGCCCATCTCAGGCGATCAGCGAGTCGGCCGCTCCGACGCATGCGGGGTGGTCCGGCCGGGGTGCTGGGCGCGGGCGCGGCGCGTAGCGTTTCCCCGTGGGCTCTGTCGAGGAGTTCTCCGGCCCCGAGCGCGGCGAGCACGTGCTGCAGCTGCACCGGACCGAGGATGAACGACTGGACGGTCTGACCGCCTGGGTGTCCCGCGGTCTCGCCGCGGGCGAGAAGGTCATCTGCACTGAGTTGCCGCGTCTCCCCGCAGGTTCGCTGGTGGCCATGCTGGAGGCCCGGGGGGTCGACGGGGCCGCGGCCGTCCGCGACCGGCGGCTCGCGGTGCTGCCGGCGGAGGACTTCTACGCAGCCGAGGGACACACCGCCGTCGCGGAGCGTGCGCTGGCCGAGGGATTCCCTGGTGTGCGCGTGTCGGCCGAGGAACGCGCCTGGCTGACCGTGCTGTCCCCGGCGGCCCACCAGGTCGTCGAGCGGCAGATGGACGAGCTGGTCTGCACGCGGCCGGTGCGCACGCTGTGCCAGTACCCGCAGGCGAGCACCACCGGGGCGGAGCTGCAGGACGTCGTCGCCGTCCACCGGTCCGGCGTGCGCGAGACGGTCTTTGCGACCACCCGGGACCTGGACGGGCTGGCGCTGCACGGCGAGATCGACGGCAGCAACACCGACGTCTTCAGGGCGGTGCTGGCGGTGGCGAGCCGTAGGGCGTCGCGTGTGCTGTGGCTGGATCTGGCCGATGCGGCCCATCTGGATGCCGGCGGCTGCTGGCGGCTGGACGACGCGACCCGGGCCTTCCGGGCGGCCGGTGGCTACGTCCTGCTCATCGCCCCCCAGCCGCCGGTCGAGCTCATCTTGCAGCTGATGGAGGTCGACGAACTGCCCGGCATGCACCTGATGGCAGGTCGGCCATGACGCCGATCACCGGCACCGGACCGGACCTGCTGCACGCCGCGCTGCTCTACGACTCGACCGAGGAGCTGGCCGCCTCGGCCGTGCCGTTCCTCGCCGCCGGGCTGGCCGCCGGGGACGCGGCGGTCCTGGCCTGCCGGGAGGGCGAGAACGCGCTGCTGGTCCGGGCACTCGATGGCGACGACCGCGTCCTGGTGCTGCCTCGCGAGGAGATCTACGTCGGCTCTGCGCAGGCGCTGGCCACGTACCGCCGGATGGTGCATCGCCAGGTCGCCGCCGGTGCCTCGCGGATCCGGCTTGTCTGCGCCGTCGTGCCCGTCGACCGGCGCCCGTGGCAGTGGGACGAGTGGCACCGCTATGAGGCGGTCTTCAACGCCGTGATGGACCGGATGCCGCTGTCGAGCGTGTGCGCCTATGACCGCCGCCAGCTCTCCGCCGGGATGCGGGACGGGATCGAGGAGACCCATCCCGCGCTGCTGACCCCCGGCGGCCCCGTGCCCAACGACCGCTACGTCGAGCCCGCGAGCGTGCTGCGCCGGACCTCCACCGTCTCCGCGGACCGGGCCGAGGACAGCCCTCCGACGCTGGTCCTGGCCGGTCTGACCGATCCCGCTCGGCTGCCGGAGCTGCGTGGGCGGCTGCGGGCCGCGCTGAACGGCGCGGACGGGCACGGACAGCTGCAGGCTCGGTTCGCCGCCGCGGTCACCGAGGTCCTCGGCAACGCCTTCCGGCACGGCGCCCCACCGATCGCCGTCCGGCTGTGGACGACCCCGATGCGGCTGGCCGCCACCGTCACCGACTGCGGGCAGGGCTTCGACGATCCGCTGGCCGGCTTCCTCGCGCCCGGCACCGGCTCCCCACCGGCGGGGGCGGGCCTGTGGGCGGCCCGGCAGGGCTGCGACACGCTTGAGACGTTCCGCACCCGCGCCGAGTTCACCGTCCGCCTCACCACCGGCCTGCCCAGACCGCAAACAGCTTCCGCGCTCACCGCGCCTCCAGCCGCCGAGGCCGGGACCGCTCCGGTGGACCGGGCCCGCGCCGCCGCCCGCGAGCTGGCCCGCCGGCTGCAGACGTAGGACACCGCCCGGGGACCCCCCCCTCCGACAGGAGTCCCGGGCCGCGACCGCGCCGGCGGCGCCGCACCGCAACCCGCGGTCGACGGAGGAGTGTCCCCAGTCGGACACGCAGCGTCCGTCGCCAGATGACTTCAACGCCGGGTGTCTCTGCCTGGACCCGGGACAGTCCGGCCGGAATCCACGCGAGGTGACTGCGCACCGCGGCGCGGCCCGCACGGTCGCTGGCGTCCCACCGACACGCCGGACCTCCGGCCGCACCCGAAAAGAGCCGGCCATGACCGTCGACCCCCGCCACGACGACCCCACGACCGCCCCGGACCCCAGCCGACGCCGGTACGCCGGCGACCCGCGTCCCCTCCCCGCTCGGCGGTACGCCGAGCCGCCCGTCATCGACCTCGAGGACTTCCTCAGCACGTACGAGATCGCCGTCACTACCAGCACGGACCCCGCCCTGGACGGGCTGATTCCTGCAGCACCTGCTCATCGAGGCGGACCGTCCCGGCGACCTGGTCGACCTCCCGTACGGGAACCTCGACAACACGACCGGCACGATCACCCGCTGAACGCGCGCCGCGGGACGCTGCGCACCGTGCCGTCGACGCCGGAGCACGTCGCTGGGCTCGGAGCCCACGCCCTGCAGCGTGGTCCGCGTGTGGCGGCACCGACGGACGCGGGCGAGGACCTCCGACGCGCCGGTGTGCCGGAAATCTCCGCTGACGACCCGGTGTTCTACCGGCGCCCGATCGACACGTTCGACGCCGAGGGGTACTTCGTCTCCCGACAGGTGCGGCCGCTGACCGCGCGGACGCTCACCTCGCTGTTCGTTCGAGTCCGCCGTGAGGCCGGCAGCGTCGGCCCGTCGGTGACCGCGAGCAGCATCCGCCACCTCAGCGCCCGCCTCGTCCACCAGGCCGCGCGAGCCGACGCAACTCGCGTGACCGGGCTGGACGGAGGCTCGGACGAGTCGCGGCGGCTGCTGGAGACGACCTGGCTCGCCGCTGTCAAGCGCAGCCTGTTCACCGCGCACGAGTGACGGGACAGGCCGGCGCGACGGACCCTGCCAAGGCATGAGGAGAGCGAAGCCCCGACGGCCAGTCACCGTCGGGGCTCCGCCGTCTCAGCCAATCGGATCGAGGCGTTCGCCGGTGGTGCGTGCGCCTTCCGAACGAGAAGACCGCCTGGTATGCGGTTACGCGTTTCGCCCACCGCACGCTGGTGCCGGTCGAGGCGTGTGGTCGGCTGAGACCGTCGCCGGTCAGCGCATCGACGAGGGCTCGGTGCGATTGCCGGGCAGCGCCAGCATCACGTTGCACCCGGGCTCGCCGAGGTCCGGTACAACGAGAACGACCACGCTGAAGCAGGAGCTCAGGGCAGATGGCCCCGCGGAGGCCGGTCCCCTTGTCCCACGTACCGAGGTGACAAGATCGGAGGTGCCTGACGGTCCGGGAAACCCTGATCGGCTACATGCGCTGTGGCAATGCCGTCGTGCCGCGGGTAGCCCCGGCGCCGACGGCGCTGCTGACGAGCATGACGCTGAGCACGATGACGTCGCCATCCCGACAGCGCCGGACTGCCGTGTGATGAGTGCGTCGGCTCGGCGAGGTCGTCCAGCCGACACTGGCTGAACGCGACCGGTGACGTACGCGTCAGGGAGTGAGGGCCAGCTTCTGCAGAACGTGCTGGACCTCGGGACTCTGCGCGGGGTCGAGCGGGCTCAGTTCGACGCTGCGGTGCAGGCGCACGCGGAGGTTGTCCACGCTTGTCTCGGTGATGGTCAGTGCGTCGACGCTGTGCCAGGCGACGCCGCGCAGCGCCGCTCGCGACCACCGTCCTGACAGCAGGCCGGCTACGTGTACGTGGCCGTACGCGTCGGAGGTGGGGTCACGACCCCGAGCCGTACGGCGGACAGGCCCGGGGCGGCGGCGAGGGCGCACCTGACCGCCGCGAGGGCACCCACCGCAGTAGTCCGGTGTCGATGGATCTGGCAGTCGTGTGCTCATACCTGGGCCGCCGTCCCAGCCTTGGACGTCCGAGCCGGGGCGATCACCGTCGCGGCAGTCACATCAGTCGATCGCGCCGGCGTCGAGTAGTTGCAGCTGACCGTCCTCGTAGTGCAGTCGACCGGAGAAAATCAGCGGATCTCCGCCAGCACCTTCGTAGCCGTTCCAGGTGACGACCACATCGGTTCCCTCGGCCTGCAGGCCGGTCACGTCGGCGTGCTCCAGCGATGTCTCTGGGCCCAGGTCGACGGCGCTGAGGAGCTTGGGGCCGGGCCCGTACAGCAGCAGGTGCATCGGCCACGACACCCCGCCGGTGCTGCACTCGGCCACGACGACCGCGTCGCGGAGCCCGTCACCGGTCACGTCGCCCAGCAGCGGCCCAGGCACCATGCCGCTCGGCTCTAGCACCAGGGACACGAACCCCGCCGACGGGTTGTCGATCGGCAGCTTCCCGTCGACTAGCTGTCCGGCGGGGTGCCCACACAAGCTCGGGACCTGCGCGCCGGCCAGGTCGGCGGCGCGGACACCGCCACCCGATCCGCCGGCGCGCGGCAGCGGCGGGTACAGCGTGATCGTCCACGCACCCGGAGTGGCGTTCAGAGCGAAGGTGGCTCCCAGGTCGAGGGCGACGAACGCCAGCTGCCCGACCCCTAGGAGCCAGCCGAGCTTCTGCACCGCACCGGCCATTGCCTGGCCCACGGCCCGCTCCATCGACCGCCATGTGTCGGCGGAGATCTTGCCTTTCAGGTAGCGCACCACGTGATCGGGATCATCGAGGACGCAGCCGATGTACTGCGCCGAGGCCTGCGCCAGGCCCGCGGCGTCGAAGTTGTCGGCCGCGGCTGCGCTGGCGCTCTGCGCACACACGCCGTACATGCCGAGCATCAGCAGTTGACTGCTCGGGTCGGCGGCGGCGTTGATGGCGTGATGGACCGCTCCGCCGACCGCGCCGAGGAGCGGCAGGCGCCCGCGGATCGTCAGTGGGTTCTGGTCGGCGACGGCTTGCCGACTAAAGCCGATGTGGACCTGAGCGCCAGGTGGAAGCAGCCAACTGCGGGACAACTCGTTGGCCGGAACCCCAAAGCCGCTCAGTGCGGCGGCCGCCAGGTCGAACTGCCAGGTCTGGATGTCCGCCCCGAACATCGACTGCCACGCCCAGGACGGAGTGACCGGCGAGGTGATCCGCATGTACCCGCCGCGGTTGTTGGCTATCTTCACCACGGCGGTGTCCGGGTCCTTGCCGTCCCGCTCGACGCACACCCGCATGGGCGCGTTCTGCTCGTCGAGGAAAACCGGCAGCTGAGTCATCCACGGCGGGTAGGGGCCAGGACAGTTCGGTGGGTCGGCGCGCTGCCCAGTGAACCGGCCGATGAGGTTGGTGGACGCGCCGGCGAACCACTGGAACAGGCTCAGATGGTCGACGGTGACCGTGCCGGTCCGCCGGTCCGGTGACATGTCGGCGACGAGGACCTCGCTGGGCACGGTCGCCGTGGCGCCGTCGGCGGCGGCGAGCACGTCCTCGGACGTCCCGTCGGCGTGGACCACATACAGCACGGAGTTCTCCGGCAGCGGCTGGTCCAGTTGGTAGGTGAGGACCAGCGGCTGCTTCGGCTGCCCCGAGCTCAAGGTCACGTCGGCCGCCTCGAGCAACTGCACCCCGGCGACGTCCAGGACGGCGGGCGCGACGGCGGCCGGATCGCGCAGCTCCGCGCTCATCGTGGCGCCGTCGGGAGCAGCGCCCGGAGGGACCTGTACCGACCACTTGTCGCTGACCGGGACGTCGGTTGCCTGAGCCGCGTCGATGCGTACCCCCTCCGACGGAGACGTCGCGGACGTCGGATCGGCCGCGTCGGTGCACCCAGCGGCGAAGAGTGTCACCACGGTGACCAGGACCGTCCACCGAGCTGCCTTCATCGGACTCCCCGTTGTCTTGTGCGCCTCGCCGGGACGGTGAGGCAAGGTCAGGTCAGCAGCAGCGCCGCTGTCGGCGGCCGATGCTGCCTGTGGTTGATCAGACGCACGGCGCCTCGCCGACCGCGCTCTCCAGGCCGAAAGCCATCCCTTCCACCACCGTTCCGTCGGAGCTGAGGAACTGGGCGCTCCGGCCATCGTCGACGACCCGGTACCGCGTGCTCAGCGCGTCACTGGGGTCCGGTTCGGCCACCGCATCCGGGTACTGCGTGGTGACCTCCTCAACCGGGTCACCGACGGTGATGCCGGTGTCGGACTCCACGTCTGCGGCGAAGACCGTGGCCCCGGTCACCACGCCGTCTTCGATGGCGAAGACGACGTCATCGAATCCCGGCAGCTGCCCCTGCGCACAGCCCAACCCCAGATCCTGCGTGAGGAAGCCCGCGCCCAGCGCCTCCTCGGCGTCAGCCTGTGAGCTGCCCCAGTCGAACGGTCCGAAGCCGTCGAGGGAGATGGTGACCTGGCCCGCGGACGGCGCGGACGGCGCCGGCTGCGGGTCTGCTGGCGCTCCTCGCCGGTAGGCGGCAATGTGGGTGTCGTTGTCCGGCACGACGGCCAGGCACAGTTCCTCGTTCAGGCAGTGGATACGGGTCGATGTGCCGATGTAGTCCGGTGCCGGCTCGGTCGTCCACGATCGCCCGTTCCAGATCCACAGATCGTGGCGCACGCCGACGGCCAGGCACAGCCGCGGACCACCGCACGACAGCGTGTACGCGTCAACCGCAGGCGAGGACGGCGACTCAATCGGGACGAACTCGCCACCGTCGGCGGAGAGGAACGCCTTGCCGGGCGCGAGGAGCATGCAGGTCGGTCCCGGTCCGCAGCCGAAGTCGGGTTCCGCATAGGTCCCCGATGGCAGATTTTGAAGAACCGACCAGCCCGACGCCGTCCAGGCCAGGATCGTGTGGTTGGAGGACACCGATCCGAGGTAGGCGACGCAGAAGTCCTCCCCCGCCGCGCACTCCGGTCCTGCCCCCGACGCACCCCCACCGGGGTACGACTCGGGCACCAGGTCGGCCAGCGCCTGTTGCTGGATCTGCCCAGCGTCGAAGGTGCGGAGAGTTCTCGCGTCGGAATCGACCGCGAAGCAGTAGTCGTCCCGCGGGCACTCGCCGAAGAAGGTGCCGGCCGGGACGCGCAGTGTCCACGATTCACCGTCGTACGTGCGGAAACTGCCACCGGCGTTGAGGATGCAGAAGCTCGGGGAGGAGCAGGAGACCCGCTCCGTGAGCGTGGGAACGTTCCCTGCGTCGGCGGCGATCAACGCAGGCTCTGCCAACCTTCCGTCGGCGAACTCGAACGTGCGCCGATCGGTGAGTACCAGGCACCAGTCCCGCGTGGGGCAGTCGACGTCTTCGACCTCCTCGTTGGGGAACGGATCGGGCACCTGCCTCATCACGTCGAGCAGGGACCAGCCCAACGGCAACTCCGGTGCCGGTGACGTTTCGGCGCTGAAGGCTTCGGCGGCGGGAACATCGGCGGTTCCCGTGGGCGACGACCCCTGGCCGCACGCGGTGAGCACCCCGACGGCGCAGAGGATCGCCGACAGCCGTGTGAAGAGCGGACGGCGGAGCCCTTCGCTAACGGTGCCGTCAACTGGCATGGGCACGAATACGCATAGTGAGGCCCCCCGTGGCGCTGCGTCGTCACACTTTCAGGCACAGGGCTCGGTCGGTCAACCAGTTGTTCCGCCGGCGGATCCGGCCGGCCCGGCCGAAGGTGCGTCCCTCGCGCGGGCAACCACGCGCACCGGCCCGTTTGTGCCGGCGGCGGTGTAGGCCACGCGCTCGCGCCAGCCGTCGCCTCGCTGGCACCACCGCGACGCAGTCTCACCCGGCCAGCGTCACCTGGCCGCCACAGACCCGCGACCGCGTGCCGACTTGCCAGGCGTCGTCAGCCCGCAGCTTGACCGGACTTCACCGCGGCACCTGGTCGATGCGGCGATGGGGGTGCACTCCACGGTCTGAAGTCGGGGTGCCCGGCGTGCCGGGGTTTGCAGGCGTCGGTGACCAACAGCCTGATGAACCACCCGGAGCTCGCCGCGCAGTTCGATGTGGCGGCCAACGGTGGCATCACGCCCGACCAGGTGGTCGCCGGCACGAACAGGAAGCTGTGGTGGGCCTGCTCCGTCGCACCCGACCACCGGTGGGAGGCCAGCGGGGTCAACCGGGTCAGGGGCCGGGGGTGCCCGTGGTGCACGGTGGTCGCGGTGTCCATCCGGGAGGTCCGGCTCGCCGCGGAGCTCGCCGCTGTGTTCCCCGGTCTGGACGTCGAGGACCGCCGCGTCGAACTGCCCGGGCGGCGGGCGCTGGAGGCGGACATCCTCGACCGGGAGCGCCGTCTGGTCGTGGAGTACGACGGCGAGTACTGGCACGCCGGAGAGGACAAGGAGCAGCGGGACCGCGAGAAGACCGCCCTGCTGACCGAGGCCGGGTACACGG
The DNA here is from genome assembly GCF_900215145.1 of Geodermatophilus sabuli. Taxonomy (GTDB): domain Bacteria; phylum Actinomycetota; class Actinomycetes; order Mycobacteriales; family Geodermatophilaceae; genus Geodermatophilus; species Geodermatophilus sabuli. Next base: position 246,123 of record NZ_OBDO01000004.1, read on the forward strand.
TCATCCGGGTCCGGGAGGCGGCGCTGTGCCCGCTGGCCGCCGCTGACGTCGTCGTCGGGGAGGACGACGCGATCGACGTCGTCACCGCTGCCGTCCTCGACCGCGTCGCCGAGTTCCGCCCGGACCTGCTGACCGCCGAGCAGCCATCGCCTACCGACGCCGCGGCCGGCCCCTCGCAGCTGCGCAGGCGGACGCCCGCCTGGCTGACCTGCGCTCCCGGTTCGCGGCACGATCCCGCCCCAGAGGAGCGGCCGGCACCCGCGCCGACGCGACGCCGGACGAGACGGCCAGCGAGGCGGTCCTGACCCTGTCGTGAGGCGCGGCTCAGGCGGCCGCGCGCGCCGGCCCGCGGAACACCTGGGTCGTGTGCCATCCACGGTGGTGTGGGGCCACCGGAGCCGTGCCCGTCTGCGGCGGCAGCAGCGGCGCACCCGCCAGGTGGAGGACCTGGGTCTGTGCTGACGTGGTCCGCCCGACGAAGTGCTGGGACACCATGACCGTGCCGTCGTCGCCGAGGCCCAGCACGCCCCGGTCGAGCAGCCGGTGGTGGAGAGCGCACAGCGCCAGCCCGTTGTCGACGGTGTTCGGGCCGCCGATGTTCCACCAGCGCACGTGTGCGGCCTCCAGGCCCACGGCCTCCCCGGCGAGCCACCCGTCGAAGCCGCACATGGCGCAGCGGTACTCGTAGGCCACCAGCACCGCGCTGCGGAAGGCCGGATCGCGGCGTGCCCGGGCGCGACCGCTGCCCGCGCTCGGGATCGGCGCGTCGGACTCGAGTGTCAGCCCGGTGCGGGCGGCGAGGTCGTCATGCAGCGACGCGGGGAAGTTCGCGTCCAGCAGGGTGTGCGCCACGGTGACGAGCAGGTCGGGGTCGGCGACCAGCGCCTCCTCGAACGCCGGCTCCAGCCGGCCCATCGCGCCGGCGGCGCGCAGCCTGGTCACCGAGGTATCCAGCACACGAGCGTCGGCGCCGGCGGCGTCGGTGATGATCCACAGCCCGTCGCTGGTCAGGTGGTGGAACGGGAACTCCGGGTGGTAGCTGGCCCGCGGTGGGCCGAAGTCGCGCAGCAGCCCCCGGACCGGTTCCTCCAGCTCGGCGAAGGTCACCGGGCCGGTACGTCCGGCCTGGACGCGGCCGAGCATCCACAGCAGCAGTAGCGGCTTATGCGGCGCGCGCTGCCCTTCCCGAACCCACGTGCGGATGTCCCGTATCCGCTCGAGCCACCGCTGCGTCACCGGGTCATGGTGCCCGGTCGCCATCTCCGGCGCGGCAGGCGTCGCCGGCGACGGCGGGCAGCTCATGCCGGGGTGCCAGCACCGTCGTCGGGCGTGAGGTCGTCACCGGGAAGGTCGTCGTCCTCGGCCGCCGGTGCGGCGTCGACGCCGGGTGTGCCGAGGCCGGGCAGGCAGGCGGCGACGCGCTCGATCTGCCGGGTGATGTGGTCGAGGACAGCGTCTTCCTCGGCGCCGGGGAGGAGGTCGATGGCGACGTCCACGCAGGTATGGCGGCGGAACACCCGGTTGCGCTCGGCCTGCAGCGGCTTGAGGGCGGCGTGGATGGCCGCCGGGGGCGGGCTGCTGTTGTAGCCGATCTGGAGCCACAGCGGCGTCGCCCGGTCTCGCGCCCACGGACCTGCGGAGATCCGCAGCAGACAGGAGGTGCCGGAGACGCCGAAGTACCGGCCCCACCACTGAACGCCGGCCCGCAGGCCTCCGCGCCTAAAGTCGTTGGAGCCGGTGGTGGCCACCTCGGCGTCGATAAGCCGGTCGACCGCCTTGTTGATCAGACCGAGGTACTGCTGCAGGCGTACGGCGACCGACCCGCTGAGCTCTTCAGGAGCGATCGGGTGGAACGCCTGGTCGTCCATGCGCTCGCACAGCCCGCGCAGCTGGGCGAGGTTCGCGGCCGCGGCCTGGTCACCGGACGCGACCGCCGCCTCGGCCAGCACCGCGAGCAGGGCCCGCCAGCTCGTCATGGCGAGCGTGTGCCGGTCGTTGACGGCCACCTGCCGGAAGTCCCCCGCCGGGGCGGTGGGATCGGTGAGCCCGGCGCGGGCGGTTACCTCGGTCCACAGCAGTTCCAGGCGCGCGGCCGGGACGACGAACAGCAGGAGCGCCGGCCGCGCCGCCGGCAGCCGCCGCAGGTAGCCGACCGGCTGGTTCGCGGTGAGACCGGCGTAGAACTTGGCCTCAAGCAGGAGCGGGGTGCTGCCGTCCTCGGCGACGCCGGCCAGGTCGGGGATGGATCCGTCGTCGGCGGCGGCCTGGACGTCGTAGTGCAGGCCGACCGGCAGGTCGACGACGCGGCGCAGATGGTCCTCGAGTGCGCGACCGACTATCGGCGAGGTGCTCAGCACGTAGTGCAGGGCGTCGGTGGCCACGTTCTCCGGATGTGCGGCTAGTCGGGTCACCAGGTAGCCGAACATGCCGGGAGCGTCGGACGGCAGCGTCACAGGGGTCCTCCGTGGTGGATGGCGCCGGGTCCGGCGGCGAGCATGACGGCAGTCTGCGGGAGGCGCTGGGCGCGGACGCCGCCCCACGCCGACGCGCCGGCCGGTCCGTGGTCGGAGGTCGCGACGGGCCCGGTGTCGTCCGCGGTCGGTGACGGCGGGCGCCGGGCGGTGTGGTCCGCGTCCGCTGCTCGAGGTCGTGCCTCAGTAGTGGGCGAGCCCGGCTTGGATGAGATCGCGCAGGTCCACCTTGAGCCCGAGCTGTCCGGGGCGTCGGCCCAGAGGGACTCGATGCTCGGCCTGGAGGTGTGCGTCTCGGCGGTGTCGTTGACCGGCGGGGTTCTCGGCCGCCGGGGCCGTCCAGCGCGTCGGCGCACGCTTGGCAGAGTGCGGCCATGACCACGGCTGACGCCGATCCTCTTCCCGCGGCGACGCCCGACACCTTTAGCTCCACCAACCTCGCGATCCTCGCCGTCTGGGTCGGACTGGTCGCGGAGGGTTCCACCGCAGCCGCTGATGCCTGAATGCGGGCGCACAGCGCCTTCGTCCCGGGCTCCGGCGACGTCACCCGCCTCCTGGTGACTCCCGCCAGCGAAGCCGACAAGGACGTCCTGCAAGACGCGCAGTCGGCCATCGAGGCCGCACTGGCCCGTCATGTCGGCCTTCGGCCGGGTGACCAGCACCGCAGCACTCTGCGGGTGGGGATCCAGCGGGCGTCGCAGCACCCGGCCCGGGCCCGACACGCTGAGCTCAGCGCAGCGCTCTACGAGGCGATCGCCGCGTCAGGAGTGGGCGCCAGCGGTGTGGACGACATGATCGCGATGCGCGATGCCCTCAACCGGGGCCGCCTCGGGTTGGCTGGCTCAGCGTCTTGCGGACGGTACGACGTGATCATCGCCCCGGACATCAGTGAGGAAGAGCGCGTCGCACTGGAAGGCCGGATGCAGTCAGTCGACAACGCCCTGCACGCCCGAGCCAAGCAACTCCGGCGGACCGGTCAGGCGGTCGACGGCGTCTACGTGAACAACTACGCGCCGGTGGCCGCCGACCTGAGCACGGCGACCGCGCTCGCGCGCCTGCCGCGGGCACGTCAGTCGGAGGAGCACGACATCGTCGTCGGGGTCATCACCCCGGGCGGCTCGGCGGCTCCGCGCGACGTCCTGGGCAAGCTAGAACAGCTGCCGGGCGTCAGCCTGCAGACGGTCACCGTGCGTCGCGGCGATCCCGCCCTCACGGCGACGATGGTGCGCGCCGTGGACGCCCTGTGTCTCAGCGCGCCCGCTGCCATCGTCGTCGACTACGGCGGCGGGGAGCGCGAGCAACTCGACCAGGTGTTCGACGCCCTGCAGCTGGCGCTGGCCAACCGCAGCGTGCCGATGTACGTCGGCATCGGGCACCGCAACTACGAGCGAGCCCTCGACTCACCGCTCGTGCGCATGTGCGCCACCCCCGCCGACGCCGCGGAACTGTTCCGCATCGAGGTGCTCGACATCCCGCGTCGTCGTGCCGACCTCGTCGCTGGCGCGAGTGCGGACCTCCTCCTCGCCGTCGGCCACCCGGGGCGGTCGGCTCAGGTGGCGACCATGCTCGCTGGGCAGCTCGGACAGCTGGATCTCGAGTTGAAGCGGGCGCGCGACGCGCATGGGCAGCCCACCTCGAGCTGAGCCGCCTACGCGCCCCTCGCCCGACGACCTCGGACAGTCGGCCGCCAGCTGCCGTCCGGGTGGACGGCGGTCTACGCCGCCGACGGTGACGCAGGGTGAACCGGCCGTCGGTCGAGTCGTGCCGCAGGAGCCGCAGGTGGAGCGCCCCGACTGCAGCGCTGACGAGATTGACGCGGGCAAGTTCTGGCGCGCGCGAGACGTGGCCCGACGCAAACCATGACGCCGGCGCAGGGTTGGCACGGCCGCAAGAGGTGGCATCAGCAAGACCCCGTGCCAATCCCGTGCAAGAACTCATCGACACTCACCGACACGCGTCAGCAGGTCGAGGTAGTCGGCGCAACGGCGCTGCCGCCAGTGCAGGCAGGCCCCGTCTGACCAGCGCCGACGATCGCACCGCGCACCGTCCGCACGAACCCAGCGTCGGTAATCACCTCCCTCGCCGTCTCCAGCACCGTCTCCGACGGTCCTACGGGTTCGGCTACCGCCTCAGCTCCTAGCGGTCCCCCGGTACGCCAGGTTGGTAGACACGCTCTGGCGCGGCCGTGCGCCGCCGACCGCGAGCGCACACCGGCGACAGCAACCCCGGAGCCGATTGCGCACCCCCGACGTCTCGGCACGAGTGCCGTCCATGACCGAGCACAACAGCCCATCGCAGGACCATCACACCCCCTTCGCCCCGCCCCAGTCACGGGCAGGGGGCGCCCTCAGCGACACGACCGTCCAGCCCCCGGCGAGCTCCGCAGACACCGCCCGGGCCGCCACCGCACGCTGCCACCGCTGCAGCGACCCGGTCGGCCCCAGCCGCTACCGCGAGGCGACCGGACCGCTCTGCCGGCCGTGCGGCGAGCTGGCCCGGATGAGCCGCAAGCAGCGAGTCGCGCGGCTCCGCGACAACCCGACCGACGACCTCCTGCACCGCACCGCGCTCCTACCCCCCGACGTCGTCCGGGGCAGTCTCCGCGAAGCGTTCCCCTGGACGCCCAACGGGGACGTCGCCGGCCGCCTCGCCGCGCTGTCGACCGAGGTCCTGCAGTTCACCGCGCTCCGGTCGGGAGCCGACGCGCCGCTGATCGCCCAGGAAATCGGCCGCCGCGGCGCCGCGTTCACCCTCGCCGAGCAGGGCGGCTGGACCGACGCCGACCCACTGTCCGACAACTCCGTGCGGATGGTCCGGCAGGCACTCGAGTGCGACCAGACCCTCACCCTCGACCAGCTCAAGCAGATCACCGGCAGCCGGTTCTGCGACGGCATCGTCAGGCGCATCGCCGACCTGGACGACGCCACGGCCGCGCAACTGGCTGCGCAGGTCCACCTGTGGGAGGCGGAGCGGCTCGCCGCAGGGAACCTCACCCCCGTGTCCGCACTCACCGCGCTGGCCGAACGAGGCCCGTCGATCGCCTGGATGGTGATCCGCGACCCCCGCGCAACCGCACAGACCATCGCCGCGATCGCGGAACACCACCGCGACCAGGCCTGGTCGCACGTGACCATCACCGCCCTCACGCACCCCAACGTGGACGTGGCGCTCCTGCCGGTGGCGCTGCTCGTCACGAGAGAGCACTCGCGTGCACGGATGCAGGGCTACCTTGACGCCCGCCTCGGCGTCGGTACCGCCGAACGCAGGATCGCCGACCGGGTCCAGGAGACGTTCCCCGGCACCCTGAACGACCTCCTCGGCGTCGTGGCCGCGATCCACTCGACCCTCTGCTGAGTTCCGCGCCGGCGCGCCGCTCCCCCCTCAGTCCGAGCCGCCAACAGTTGACCAGCACGGCCTCGCATCCCGCGCAGGATGCGAGGCCGTGCGGCTCAGGGGGCACAGCCAGGCCTTACGACCCGACGTCCGGGTGCTCAGTCGTGCCAAGGTCTGCAGCTGCCTGTGGCCCGCGGCCGTCCGGCTTCCTCGACGCAGGCAGGGACCGACAACTGGCCGTCCCCCACGCGGCTGACCGCCGACCAGCTCATTGCGCATCCACGACGACTGCGCACCGTTCCCACTCGTCAACCAATCCGAGCGGAGGACACATGAAGCTCAACGAGATCGGCCTCAGCACGCTGGCCGCGGTCAAGGCCGGCCTGACCCTGACCGGGGACATCCTGGGGTCCTTGAGGTGTGACTGTGGGAGCCAACTCGAGCAGGCTCTCGCGGCGGTGGCAGCCGAAGGCTGCGGCGCGGTCGTCTACCTGCGCGGGCACGAGGGGTGCGGCATCGGCCTCGCCCACAAGATCCGCGCCTACGCGCTACAGGAACAGGGGCTGGACACCGTCGCCAACACCGCCCTGGGACTTCCCGTCGACTTTCGCAACTACGGCGTGGGGGCGCAGATCCTCAGCGACCTCGGCGTCCGTGACGCTGCCGACCGACCGCTGATCCGCGAGCCAGGCAGGGCAAGCCGTCAGGCAGAGCCAAGTTCGGGCTGATCGAGCAGCCACTCCGGATGCTCCAACAGCAGCTCCAGCCCGACTGCCTCCTGGGCGAGCCGGTGCCCACCGGTGAGCACGGCGGCCGCGTCACCGGCCAGCGGTCCCAGCCACGCCGCGGCCGCGCCGGCGGCAGACTCTGCGACGGCGATGGCCGGCGCCTTCCGCCCGTGGGCGAGCAGCGCGGTGTACAGCCGCATCACCGGCTGCACCGGAGGCAGGCCGGCGGCGGTCGCGGTTGCTGACGCCATCGTCGGGATTTCCAGGCCTCGCAGGTCCAGGTCGCCGAAGTACTGGATGCGGGTTGGTACCGGCACCAGCAGCGGCACCGAGGCGACCGACGAGCAGAACTGCTGCCCGCCGCCGTAGCCCACCCACCGGGCTGAGCCGCCGGCTGCGGCGTGTGCGCGGGTGGCCTCCAGCAGGGACGCATACGTGTGGTGGTTCTCCGCGACCAGCAGCGTCACCTCACCGGTCGGGGCGCCGGGCACCCACTGGGCGGCGAAGGGCATCGGCACGGGGTGGCAGCGAAGCAGTTCCAGGGTCAGCGCGTGTGAGGTGAACAGGCGGCTGGCCAGCAGCGTGTCCAGCCGCTTCTCGTCACCAAACAGCTCCAGGCTCCGCTCCCGGACCGGGACGCTGATCCGGTCCGCGCCGCCGCGGCGGAGGAACTCGGCGACGACGTCGAGGACGGTGAACTCATCGGGCCGGCGGGCCATCGCCGCCGCCGGCTGCAGCGCGCTGGGCCAGACCCGGGTCCGGCCCTCCGGTGCCGTGCGGCGGCCCGCGGACGGGCGCCGCACCCACTGCGGCAGCGGTGGGGTGCTGCGGCGGTCGAAGTGCTCGCGGCCGCGGGGCAAGGCGGCGATGTCGCCCCTGTCGAGCTCGATAAGCGCGTCCAGCAGCTCCTGCCGGCCGGTGACCGAGGTGGCCAGCGACCGGTCGAAGTCGACGGCTGCCCGGTACAACACGTCCAGGTCGACGGTCTGCCGGCGGTGCGCGACGACGACGGCGGACAGATGGGCCGCCAGCGGGCTCAGCGCCGGGCTGGGAAGCGCGTCGGTGTTCACACAGGTGCTCCGGTGCGGGTGACGCGCACGCCGGTGATGCCCGGCTCGTCACCGTCAGGGTCGACCGCGGAGCCGCCGCGGGCGGCGACGGTGACGTACCGGCGGTGGCGCAGCGTGCCAGGGCTGTTGCGCAGCCGCAGCACGTTAGGGAACTGCCCGACCGCCCCGAAGTCCTCCACGCCGGTGGTGAACACCAGTTGGACACCGTGAGCGGCCGCGACGTCGCGCTGCAGCCGCAGGAGCTCCACGTGGCTGGCGGTGCCGAGCGGGTTGTCGAGCACCAGCGTTCCGCCGACGTGCCCCTGGCCTCGGTTGACCGCGCGCAGCCTGGCGAGGGTGCAGTACAGGGCGACGCAGACGGTGAGCTTCTCCCCGCCGGAGTACTTCCCCAGCATGGTGATGTCCAGCGGTTCCACGGTCAGCGAGCTGTTCGGCTTGAGCACGGTGACGGTGAACCCGCGCGGGGCGACGGCCTCGTGGACGCAGCGCTTGAGCAGCGACAGCCCCTCGGGCTTGGAGCCCTCGGCGACGATCTGCTCGATGACCGCGCTGATGCGGGCCCGCAGGTCGTCGTCGCTGCCGGGCTTGGTGAAGCGGATGGTGAGGAACTGCTGGTCCGACCACTCCCCGAGCGAGCCGGGCAGCTTGGAGTGCCGCTGCGCGCCGGCGAGGGTGGTGAACACGTCGGTGACAAGGGCCGCCACCTGGGTGACCACCAGAGCCTGGTCCTTGCCGATGTCGGCGAGCAGGCCCAGCAGCACCTGCCGGCGGTCCCGCAGGTTCTGGGCGCGGACGGCGGCGAACTCGGCCAGCTGCTCGGGGTCGTCCGAGAGGAAGCGCTCCTTGAGTGGGTCCTCGATGCCGGTGAACTTCGCCGCGGCGTCGCGGACAGCGTGCGCCGCGCGGCTGACCTTGCCGCGGGCGGTCTCCGCCGCGGCCTTCGCGCCGTTGAGCTCGCCGAGGGTGGCCTGGACCAGAGCCTCAGCGTCGTCGGTGCTGCCGAGGTACGGGCCGACGATCAGCGGCGTGCTGTCGGCCGCTTCTGGCGCGTCCAGCGGCGCCGGGCCGGCGGCATCGCGCAGCCGCTGCACCTGCTGGCCGAACACGCCGGCGAAGGAGCTCGCCTCCAGCGCCTTCGCGCGGGCGTCCTCAGCCTCCCGAGCCAGCGTGGTCGTGCGCGTGGATGCCTCCGTGGCAGCTGCGGCGTACCGAGCGGCCTGCTCGCGGGCGTCGGCGGCGTCGACCGGTTCCCGCTCCAGTTCAGCGGCGCGACGCTCACGCTCGCGGACGGCCGCGGCGTCCCGCACCGCCGCCTCGGCGGCCTTGACCTCCGCGTCGGCGCGCCCGACCTCCTCCGACGCCGTCGACGCCGTCTCGCGGGCGGCGGTGAGAGCGTCCGCGCGGCGACGGACGTCCTGCCCCTCGGGTCGAGTCAGCAGCTCCCCCGCCAGGTCGAGGACGTCAGTGGGCACGCCGGCGAGCTGGCGGGCCGCTTCGGCCTCGCGGGCGATCTGCCGCGCCAACCGGTCGGCGAGGACGGAGTTCGCCGTGACCTGTGCCCAATCGCTGTCGGCGGTCGCGAACCGGCTCTGCAGCGTGGACAGCGGCACCGAGATGTCGTCAGTCACCTCACCGGCGCCGGCGCGCTCGGCGGCGGGCGTCCCCCCGAGCAGGGTGATCGCGGCGGCGTCCTCGCCGTAGCGGACCGCGGTGGCCCGCGCGGACGCGGCGCGCTCGGTCGCGGCGGTGTGCAGCTGCTCCTGCTCGGTGGCCTCTGCTCCCAGCTGCTCGGCATGACCGGTGAGGTCGGTGACGGTCGCGATGAGTTCGTCGAGCTCGGCGCGCAGCCCTGGCAGGGTGGCGACCTGCGCGGCGAGTCCGGTCAGCCGCGCCAGCCGGCCGCCGAGGTCGGTGAGCAGGGTGCTCAGCTGCATCTCGGTGGCGGCGTCGGCCCGGTCGTCGTCGTCGAGGGCGGTGGCCTGCGCGGCGAGGTCAGCCAGCTCGCCGTCGAGGCGGTCGACAGCCTGCTCTGCTTCGCGCAGTTCGGTGGCCAGCGCGTCCAGGTGACCGGCCGGGCAGTCGGTGAGCAGCTTCTGCAGCTCGGCGGCGAGTTCCCGGTCGGCGCGGGCCTGCGCGGTCCAGGCCAGGATCGCTTGCTCACGGCTGCTGCCGCGCCGCTCCCGGTCGGCGCGGTCGGTGTCGGCGGCCCCGGCGTCAAACAGGGCCGCAGTCGGTGCGGCCACCGCCCAGCCCGCCGGTGCCGCGTGGACGGCGGCTTCCAGCTGCGCGGCGGTCGCGACGGGCACGTGGGCGACGGTGGTCAGGGCCGGGTCGGTGAGCACCTGCCGGGCCGGGCCGAGATCGTCGCCGGTGACGACAACGCCGGCGGCCAGCGCCGCCAGCGCAGGGGTCCGCAGCGCGGCGGTGCGGCTGCCGTCGTCGAGGACTTGCCGGAGCAGGTCCCAGCCGGGGCGGGCGGTGATCCCGGCGGCGGTGAGCGCGTCGGTAACCCGCTGGGCATCGCGGGTGGTGGGCAGGAAGCCGGTGGTGGCCAGCGCGTCGAGGGCCCGGATGTCCTCGGCGGCGTCGACGCCGGCGGCGATGACGGCCGCGTCGGCGTCCGTGGCCGCCCGGGTCAGCGTGGCCTGCAGTCGGACCGGATCGGCCCACAGGTCGACGGGAATGTCGGCGTCGAGCTGCAGCAGCTCGTGCAGCCGGTCGTTGGCGGCGAGCGTCGCGGCGCGGTTGGCCAGCTTACCGTGTTCGGTCGCGAGCGCGGCCCGTTCGCTGTCCCAGGCGCTGCGGCGGCCGGTGGCGGCGCGGCGCTGCTCGGCCAGCACGCTGCGCTCGTCGATACGGGTCGCGCGGGCTGCCCGCACGTCCGACAGACGGGTCGTCGCCGACTCCCGCTTGGCGGTTACCGCGGCGACGTGCTCCGACGGGTCGGTGTCCGTGCTGGGGAGGTCTCCGGCGGCGACCGCGCCGGTGAGGGCTGTGGTCACCGCGGTGATCTGCTGCTCGACGGTGTCCCGGCGGGCGGCGGCGGTGGCCCGCCTGCTGTCGGTGCTGCGCTGCTCGGCGCGCAGTCGTCTGCCCTCGGCCGCAGCCGCGGTCGCTTCGGCGGTGGTTTCGGCGTCCTGGCCGGCTTCGGTGGCCTGCAGGCTGCGGTAGCGGGTGCGCAGCGCCAGCGCGGCCTCGTCGCGGCGGTCCCGCTTGGGGGCGTTAGCCTCCTCCTCGGCCTCGAGCTGACGGCGCAGTTCAGCGGCCTGCTCGATGGCCTCGGACTGCTCGGCCAGCGGGCCGACGGCCTCCCATGCGGCGACGGTGCGCGCGGCGCCGCGGGCGAGCGCGGTCCGCTTCTCCAGCTCTGCGGTTGCGGCGATGTGCCGAAACCCCTCGGCGCGCAGCAGCAGTTCGTTGCTGATCGCGCCGAGGCGGGTGCGCTCGCGGTCGGCTTCGCGGGACGCTTCTAGCAGTCCGGGCACCGAGCCGTTGAGCCGCTGCTGGGTGGCGGTGTGCAGGTTGGCGGCTGCGGCGAGCGAGGCGGCGACTGTGTGGGCGTTCTCGGCGGCGTCCCGGGCGGCGTCCCGGGCGTCGGTGGCGGCCGTGTGCTCGGCGGCGAGCGCGTCGAGCTTGCCGGCGAGCGTCTCGCAGAACTGCGCTCCGAGCTGGTGGCGGGGCTTGGCGGCGAGGATGTCGGCGACGTCGCGCAGGTTCTTCGCGACGAGGTCGGGTTCGCCGGGGTCGACGGTGAGATCGATGAGCAGGTCGATGAACTTGCCCGGGGTGTCGAAGGTGAACAGCTCCGCGACGCCGCCCTCGGAGTGGTTCATCTTCTTTTGGTACCGGAACAGCTGGGGGTCCAGGTGCCGCTCGGTCAGCGCGGTCATCCACTGGCTGCGCCCCTCGGTGGTCACCAACTGCAGCTGCTGCGGGTACTCGGCGGCCAGGTTGCGCAGCCGCCGCACGTAGCCGGCGCGGTCGGTCGGCCGGCCGTCGGCTTCGGTCAGCGGGAGCGTGTCGAGGGTGAGGACGCCTGGCGTGGCGGTAAACGCGTAGTAGGTGACCTTCAGCTTGTCCCGGTTGCGGTCGGGATCGGCCGGCTTGCGCCGGTCCTCCCATTCGTACACCGCGCCGGTGACCAGCCGCTGGCCGTCGTCGAACAGGGCGTCCCCGCGGCCGTCGGACCACTCGGCGACGGTGTGGCTGGTGTCGCCGTCGGAGACGTAGTCCTCCAGGTACCGCTTGACGGTCGCACCCAGGAAGTCTCGGCGCAGTGGGAGGACGAGGGCGAAGAACAGGCTGAGCAGGCTGCTCTTGCCGCCGCCGTTGCGCAGCCAGAGGATCGAGTCCAGCGGGTCGCCTCCGGCTGCAGCGGGGGCAGCCAGATCCAGGGTGACGTCGTGGAAGCGTGCGGCCCGGTCACCGACGTTGGCCAGACGGACCCTGCTCAGCTGGTAGCTCACTGGCTCACCCCGTCGTCTTGCTGGATGTCATGCTGCTCAGCCTCCTGGTGCCCGGCTTCATCTGGCCCGGCGCCGCCCAGGTCGACCACGTCCTCGAGGCTGATCGGCGGCTCCGGTGGCACGGTGGCGTCCAAGCCACTGTCGTGCGTGCGCGCCTCGGCAAGCAGCTTGTACGCCTCGTGGCCGCTGAGCTCGCGGACCTGCACGCGGAAGCGCTCCAGCAGCTGGAACGTCTCCGGGCCGTGGCGTTCGGTAAGGCGGGCCAGGCCCTGGTCGGTCAGCCACTGCAGCACGTTGGTGACCCAGTAGGTGGTGCAGGCCGGGGTGAGCCGCCCGGTGGTGCGGCCCTTTTCGGCGCGGCGGACGGCGGGCATCCGCTCGTAGGCGCGCCACGCCTCTTCCAGCCCCTCGTCATCCAACGGCGCGTCGGCGGTCCGTTTGAGATTTTCGCAGGTTTCGCGCAGGAAGCGTTCCAGGTCCGCGACGCGGACGTACCGGACGCGGTCGTCGTCGAAGTCGGCCGGGGTGGGGTAGGCGTAGGCGGCCACGCCGGCGGTGATCAGGCCGACCAGCAGTCGTTGCTCGACGCCGGCGGTGTTGGGCACGTCGGCGAGGCGGGCGGCGAACAGTGAGTCGCGGCGTGGGCCGAGGATCAGCCCGAGGTCAGCGGCGTCGGAGAGCACGACGAGGTCCATGCCGTCGAGGACGTACCCGGTGGCGGTGCGGAACTCCTGCTCGGTGCGGTAGCGGCCCAGCAGTTGCCGGTACATGGTGTCCGCGGCCGGGTTGAGCTTCGGGCGCAGGGCGCAGGTGATCAGCATGCCGACCTCGCGCAGATCGGTCGAGGTGACGGTCACGGGCGCTCCTGGTCGGGTTCTGCCGGCGCGGGGGGCGGGCTTTGCTGCGCCGGGGTCTGCTGAGCAAGGCGGTAGAGGTCGGCCTCGGTGCCGGCGACAAGAAGGTCGTCGCCGGCCCAGCCGTCTACGTGCAGCGGGGCACCGTCGGTGTCGACGACGGCGACCGGGCCGAGCACAGCGGCTGCGGCGTCGACGGCGGCCGCGGTGTCGGTGACCGCCTCGGGGGCATAGGTCCACAAGACGGCGAGCACGAGGAACCGCTCGACGTCGGCGGCCGTCACGCCGTCGGGCATGGTGGCGGTCCGCGCGGCGGTCAGCAGGGTGCTCAGGCGCGCCGGCAGGCCGGTGGCGTCGACGACCGCTGCGGCCGCCGCGATCACTGCGGGCGCGACGGCCGGTGGCTCGTCCTCACCGATCTCCTCGAGGTCCGGCGGAGGCGGGTCCGGTGGGCGTTCCCGACGGGGTGCCAGCAGGTCCTCCAGCAGGTCCCCCAGGCGGATCAGGCGTGGCGGCCGGGGGCCGGCGGTCAGCTCGGCGAAAGCCTCCGCGGGGTCTTGGGCGAGCTTGCGCGGGAGGGCCAGCAGCTCGGTGAACGTGGCGCTGACGTCGGGGTTGCCAATCCGGCCGAGCGGCCGGAAGGACTGCCGAGTCTGTTCTTCGAGGAAGACGTTACGGGCGATAACGATCCGGCCATGCAGCTCGGTGTGCCGGCGGCGGCACTCGTCGAGCAGGGCCGCGATTCGGGCCGCGGTCGCGGCGACGGGGGCGTCCTCGGCGGTGTCCAGGGCGGTACGGATGTGGTCGAGCAGCTTCTGCTCGGCGGTCAGCCGCTCGGCGATGTGGTCCCGGTTGCGGGTCAGCAGTTCCGGCACCTCCTCCGACCACCGGTCGGCGACCGACCTGATGTCGCGAACGGTGTCGGTGAGCAGAGCGCGGACTTCCTCGGCGTACCGGACCGACAGGCCGCGGTTGCGCTCGGCGGCGCGTTCGGCCTGCCCGAACGCGCCGCGTTCCAGCTGCCGGGAGAAGATCAGGTCGTTGGCGGCCTGCTCGTCCTCGACGTCGAACTCCAGGCCGCCGACCAGAGCGTTGATCGCGTCGGTGGTCGCCCGCAGGACGACGGTGTCGCGGCTGCGGTCTTCGTGTTCCGTGACCAGCCGGAACTCCAGGGTCAGGGCCCGGTGGGTGATCTGGTCGGCCTCGAGCGCGTAGTCCGACACTCGGTATCGGAACGGCGCCTCCCGCTCTCGACGGTTCAGCAGGGTGTCCAGGACGTGTTCGGCGACCTCGTCGTGCTCGGTTGCGGGCCGATGCGGGTGCGAGGCCGCGGCCAGCCGTGTGAGGACGTCGACAGCCTCGTCATAGGTGAGCTCGTCGTCGAACCCCTGCCGCGCGATGATCGCGTCGACGGCAGCCAGCGCCAAAGTTGGCAGGTCGTACCGCTGTTCGGCCCACGTCTGCCGGCCGGCGTCACCGGCCAACGGTCGGCCGCGCAGCAGGGCACGGACCCGATCACCGAAGGCGGTGTCGAAGACCGCACGGCTCTCGCTGGTCGTGCCGGGCGGAGCTGACCGACTCGGCTCGAACATCACCACCCCCCTTCTCGCGGGTCACCGTTCACCCCGGCCGTCTGGGGGGAGTTGCCGGAGTGAACCATGCGGCACGGACAAGATCCGCTGGGTCGGTGCACTCCGATCGATCACTCAGACGGGGCGCTAGCGCGCCCCGAACATCCGCTGGAGTACGCGGCCAAGCCCGAGGCGGAGCGGTACTACCAGAGCTTCTCCAGCTGGCCGGACGGCATGCGCGGCGAGCCAGCGCGCTGACCTAATCGCAACGACCAACAGGCCAAGCTGGGCACTTGGGGACAGAAGCGCCCCGGTGCCCAGGTCAGCTGCGCAGATGCCTGTACAGCGACGGTCGGGCGCAGCCGGCCGCGCGGGCGACGTCCGCCAAAGTGTGCCCTGCCCCGGCGGCCTGGCGGATGAGCGCTGACCAGCGGTCGTTCAGCACGCGGTACGCGGCCCAGGCCGCCATCTGCTCGGCGGATCCCCGGCCGTGCATCGCGGTCAGGTCGGCCATGCGCCGGCGAGCCCGCCTGCGGTCGGCGCCGACGTCGCGTAGCTCGGCCAGGCCGCGGCTCGGCTGCTCGGCATCCAGGGCGGGACCGTAGCCGCATGGCGATGGGGGGGTTCGCCCCCGTGGATCGGTCAGTCGAGCAGTCGCAAGGCGCTGGCGGGCCACCAGCCGAGCTCTGCGCCGGAGAAGAACGACTCACCGGTCCATAGGGTGGCCAACCCCAGCCAGGTGCCGTCCTCCAGCTGCATGCGGCCCCACAGCCAGCCGACCACCTTGCGCTCGTCCCCGGTCGTGAGGGCGACTGGTCCCGGCGGTCGCACGTGACCTGTGCGGGGTCGGGCCAGCGCGGCCTCCAGCTCGGAGCCGAGCTGCTCGTCCGGCGTCGGCGCCCACACCGCGTCGACGCTAGGGCCGGAAGCCCCCTGTCATCGGCGCGTCTTCGCACGCATGTTCGACACACTTGTCCGAGGCGCCGCCTACGGTCCGCGGCATGAGCGTCGATGCACTGCGGCAGTTCGCCGCCGACCACCACGGCGTCATCACCGATGAGGACGCCGTAGCTCTCGGTGTGCATGGGCGCCGCGGTCCTCCGCGTTTCGGTAGCTGAGCGCTGCGGTTCTGTCACCGCCAGCGGCTACGGTCGAACGGCTCCGCTCGCCCGGCACCGCTCCAGGAGGCTCCTAGTTGGCTCAGAACCGACGCCGTCGTCCCGTCCGCGGCCGCGCTCCGGGGCACGTGCACGAGCACACTCCACTGCCGGCCAAGCCGGAGGAGTGGCCGTCGGGCCGCGAGATCGCCGCCGTGTGCGACATCGAGAACCTTACGGCCACAGCCATCGGCGCGGTCACCGCCGATGATCTCCTGCGGGCGCTCAAGACGATGCCTCCGCACCACCAGCATTTCGTGCTCAGCGCCCTCGGGCTGCGCAAGGCCGCGACCATCAACCGGGGCATGGCCGCGCAGCTGCTCGCCCGTCTGCGGGGCGGTGAACCGGGCGCGCGCACGGAGCTGTTGCGCGACGTCATCTCCCCGGTCATCTCCGCCCTCGACGGTGGGGCCTCACCCGAGCAGTGGTCGGCAATGCTCGGCAGCGACGACCGCGCGGCCCTGGACGCGTTCGCGGCGCGACCGGCGGTCTCCGACACCCTCGCCGTCGCCGTTCGGACGTTCAGCCCCGCGCTGCTCGCCGCAGGACTGACCGCGGCAATCAACGCCGACACCGCCGCCTCGGCGATCGCGCTGGCCCTCCTCGCCGCCGACTACGACGCGGCGCGGGAAGCGCACGCCGCGCTTCTCCCCGAGCATCCGCAGCTGCCCGCCATCCCCACCTCCACGCTGGCGGAGCTGCTGCCCGCGGAGCGTCTGGCCCGACTCGGCGTGCCCAAGAGCGACATCACCGCCGAGGAGCTCGCCGACCTCCTCGATGACCTGCTCGGCGACGAAGAGAAGGCCGGCGAGCCCGAAGGCGAACAGCCCACTGGCGATACCGGTCCCCTCTTCGCGGGTGCGATCTCCGAGGACGACGTCCAGCGCACCTTGGCGGCGGCGGAGCGGCGGGTGAACGCACCGACGACGGCCGCCGGCGAGCATGCGGCGATCATGGAGCGCGCCGCGGACCTGCTCGCCGAGTGGTCCGACGTCACCGCGGTAGCCGGGCGCGTGCTGCATGCACTGCAGGCCGGTGACATTCCGTCGCCACCCGCTGTCCTGCAGGTGCTGAACTTCGCCGCCTTCGGTCAGGCCGTCGTCAACAAGCTGCAGCGCGCCGTCGGCACCGGCGTCCTCCCGACCCGCGACGGCGTGGACCAGGCACTCACCGCCCTCGAGGAGCGTGAGGCCAACGCGTCCGAGGACGTGTGGCTCCGACGTCTCACCATGCTGCAGGGCCCGCCCGCGCTCGACGATGCGCTCGACGACGTTCGAGTGGCCGCCGCCGACGCTCTCGCCGACAGCAGCATCGCCCGGGACGACCTACGCGGCCTGTGGCGGCTGCTGGAGCTGACGGCCGCCGCCCGGCGCGGTGAGCACATGGACTTCGCCGAGCTGGCCGCTGCCCAGAGTGGCGCGAATGCCGCCTGGCCCAATGCTGGCGCGGTCATCACCGCGGCCGCGGTCGGCGCGGTACATCTCCCGGAGGAGACCGCCGCTCCCGCAGCGACCGGACTCGAGCCGGGCACGAAGGGAGGGCCTGCTCGCGACTCGTCCACCGCAACCACCGACGACGCGGCCGTTCAGACCCCGGGCCATGACTTCGCGGCCGACCACGAAGTCAACATCGCGCCCACGGCATCCAGCTGCGACGTGCCCGACAGCGACCACAGCGCCCTCGCCGCCGAGCCCAACGCCACCGGAGCCGACGACAGCGAAGGCGCGGACATCGACGACGACGACGACGTACCCGGCCACACCGCCGAGGCGTCGGCCGAGCCTGCTGCAGCGTCGACCCTGCCGGCCGAGGAGGGCCTTGCCTCCTACGCCTTGAACCCCCGCGACACGAAAGACCTCGACGAGCCCGACGACCTCGAAGACCTCGACGCTCTGCTGGACGCCGGGGCCGGCGCGGCTCTGGCCGCCGTCAGCGGACCCCGCCGCCGAGCCACTACGCCCCCAGTTCCGCCCACCCCGCTTCTGAGCGCTCCTGTGCCGGCGGCGGCCGCGGACAGCGACGGCGAGGTGGAGCCCGCGGAGTTGTTGTCCGTCGCGGCCGCGCTGCTACCCGCCGAGCGGTTCGGCCTGGCCGCCGACCTGCTGGAGTCCTCCGGCGCTCCGCAGGCCCCGGTGGCCGCCCGCCGCCTCACCGCCTACGCCACCCAGCTGACGTCCCCTACTGGGCACCTGGCGTCCGCGTTCGCCGAAACCGCGACGCAGGTGAGCCGCGACGCGCTCGGTGAGGACCGCGGCGGGCAGCTCCTCGCGCTGGCCGCTGCCGCCCGCGTGGCGCTGCTGGCCCCGTCCGCGGGCCCGGCCAGCGTGCTGATGGACCTGCTGCCCTGCGTCAGCGAGCGTCCCGCGCTCACCGAGGCGTTGACCGCGTTCGCCGACGCCAGCCGCACCGGCATCGTCGTCCTCGCCGAGACCGCCGACGTGGTCGGCACGCTGGCCGCAGCCGAGACCGCCGCTGCTGACGCTGCCGCGGCGGCCGCCGAGCTGGTCTCCGGCGCGGCCCGCCGCGTCATCAAGTACATCCCCGCCAACGGCGTTTACCAGGCGTGGATGAACCCCGACGGCGACCTCGGCGCGCTACTCACGCAGGTCGCGGCCAACGACCCGTCCACTGTCGCCGCCGTCCGTGACGCCGTCGTGAAGCTCCGCGGCAAGGCGAACAAGGCCATCGACACGACCTTCGCCGCGCAGCGGCGCAACAACTCCAACCGGATCGTTGCTGGCTCCCGCAGCTCGCTGGTGGCCCGCTGGGAGGAAGCGGTCGAGCTCGCTGCCCGCTGGACCGCCCTGGCGGAGCGGGTCACCGAGCGGCAGGCGGCGATCGCCGCCGGCGCCTGGCAGGCTGGCCCGCTCACCAAGCTGCGGCATCGCGTCGGAGCGGTGCGCGAGGACGCGCTCGTCGAGCTCGCCGCGGTGCAGAAGCGGGAGGAGCCGATCGCCGCTGCCGCCGTGGAGGCAGCACGGGAGCTGATCGCCGAGGCCTTCGCCATCTGCGACGGCGGCGTCCCCGACGGCCCCGAGCCGCCGGCCGCGTTCGCCGCGCACGCCGAGTTGCTGGCCACCGAGCTGCCGCTGGCGCCCGACACCCTGCTGCCCGACGGTGGCCTGTCCGCCGAGCACCTTCCGGCGCTGCTCGCGCTGGCCGGCGCCGACCCGGTCGACACCGCCACCATGTACGCCATCCGCGCCGAGCACGGCGACCACGACCTGACCGCCGCACTCATCGCCGGGCTACGCGCCGGCGACCCCACGACCGCGGCCGCCCTCGACCGACGGCGCAGCGCGGACATCACGGCGCAGGCCGGCACCGTCGTCGACGAGGTTGCCGCGCTGGCCACCCTCATCGACACCCGGCGGCTGGCCGGCACGCTCGACGACCAGCCCTGGGCGGCGCTCGCCGCCCGCGCCGAGGCGCTGGCCGACCCGACCCGACGCGACTTCGGCCGCATCCGGGCCGCGGTCGTCGAGGTGTCGGCCGAGCTGGACGCGCACGGGCAGCGGCGGATCGCCGCGACCCTCGACCGGATCGACGAGCGGGCCCGGGACAACGCCGCCGTGGCTGAGAACGGCGACTTTCTCGCCGACCTCGCCCGCGGCGGACAGGTTGCCAGCGCCGAGGAGTACCTCGAGACCATCCTGGCCGGTGGTCACCTTCCCGCCATGAGCGACCGCGTCGACCACCTGGCCCGCTTCTTCCCCGCCATCCCGCAGCTGGCCGTGGACCGACCGGCGCTGCTCGCCGAGCTGCACGCCGCCCTCAGCGGCCGCGACGTCGGCGACGGTGCCGAGACGCAGACCGTCGGCTTGAACCTGGCGGCACTATCGGAAGCCCGCCGCGACGCCGGCCGCAAGGCGTTGGGCTCGTGGATGGCGTTGACCGGCCGCAGCAAGGCCGCCCCGAAGGTGGACGTGCCCACCGCCTTGCAGGCGGTGCTGGCCCAGGCCGGGCTGGAGTTCGCCGAGGCGAAGGCCGAGCCGACCACCGCCCGGCACGGCGGGCGCCAGTGGATGCGGCTGTCCGGGGTCACCGGCCTTGGCCCGGCGCTCACCCCGGCGCTGGGGTCGGCGATGAGCCCCGACGGCGGCACGCTGCGCGTACTGCTGGTCAAGCAGGCCCCGACCCCGGCGACGCTCATCGAGTGGATGAGCTCTGAGACGCCCGACCACACCGTGCTGACGTTGTGGCTGGCCGGAGCGCTCAGCCCGTCCGACCGGCGGGCGATCGCCGACGCCGCCCGCGGGCGGCCGAACCCGCCGCTGATGCTGCTTGACGCCGCCGCGCTGGCATACCTGGTGTGTCAAAACGAGCCGCGGCGGGCGACGTTCGAGGCCACCGCGCTGCCGTTCACGGCCGCCAGCCCCTACCGCGACACCCCCGGCGACACTCCGCGGGAGATGTTCTACGGGCGCACCGACGAGCTCGCCGCCGTCGTCGACCTCAACGGGCCGTCGTTCGTCTCCGGCGGTCGGCAGCTGGGCAAGTCGGCGCTGCTGCGCGTCGCCAAGCGCCGCTTCGAGGAGACCGAGGGTCGGCACGCGGTCCTCATCAGCGTCTTCACCGTCGGCGGCGACGGGCGGCCCGAGCGGCTGTGGGGTGTGCTGTGGCCGCACCTGGCCCGACTGGGCATCGTGGACAACGTCCCGCCGACCGGCCTCGAGGTCGACCTGGCCGAGGTCGTGTACGCAGCGGTGCTGCGATGGCTAGAGGCCGACCCGAGGCGCGCGCTGCTCATCCTTCTCGATGAGGCCGACGCGTTCCTCGACGCCGACGCCGCCGGCGCCCTGTTCAAGCACGTCGACACCTGCCGGCGGCTCATGTGGGACTCCAACCGGCGCGCGAAGGTCGTGTTCGCCGGTCTGCACCGCACCGCCCGGTTCGAGTCACTGCCCAACCAGCCGCTGTCGCACCTCGGCCGGCCGATCAGCGTGGGACCGCTGCGCCCGCAGCACGCCCACGACCTGATCACCGAGCCGCTGGCCGCGCTCGGGTTCACATTCGACGACAACCGGGCCCTTCCGGCGCGGATCCTGGCGATGGCCAACAACATGCCGGCGCTGCTGCAGCTGTTCGGTCAGCAGTTGGTCGCGCAGCTGACCGCCCAGCCGGTCCCCGCCGACGGGCCACCGCAGGTCATCACCGATGACGACGTCGACGACGTGTTCGCCAACGCCGAGCTGAAGGCCGCCTTCCGCGAGAAGTACGTGCTGACGCTCAACCTCGATCATCGGTACCTCGTTATCGCCTACTGCGTGGCCGCGGCCGCGCACGAGCACGGCGTCGACCGCAGCCTCAACCTCGTCGAGTTGTCCGACATGGCCCGGCAGCACTGGCCGGAGGGGTTCAGCGCCGTCGGCGCCGACGACTTCCGCGGCCTGGTCACCGAGTGCGTCGACCTCGGCGTGCTCGCCGGCGGCGGCGGCCGGTACCGGCTGCGGACGCCGACGGTGCTGCGGCTGCTGGGCACCGAGGAGGAGGTGCTGGAGACCCTCTACACCGCCTCTGAGCGGATGGTCGTGCCCTCGGTGTCCGACGCCGGGTCGTTCCGACGCCGCGTCGGGGAGGGCAGTCGATCCCCGCTGACCGAGGGGCAGCTCGGGCGGCTGTTCGACGCCCGCCGGCAGGTGCTCACCGTGACTGGCTCGCCCGCCCTCGGCGGCGACGCGGTGCTGTCAGCGGTGGAGGCCGCGTGGGACGAGGAGGCCCACCGCGTCGGCGCGGTCACCCGGGTGCGCACCGCCAGCCCCGACGGCATCCGCGGCGCGGTTACCCGGGTCGGCGCCAGCAGCGCGCTACTGCTCGTCGACGGGCAGAACCTGACGATCCAGAAGCTCTGCGAGCTGCTGTCGGCGGCCGAGGTCGCCGTCGCCGACGCCGCGCGGGACGTGACGGTCGCGATCGTCACCGCCCCGACCAACGCCGCGGCGTGGGCGTCCTTGGCCGCCCGCATCGACCTCGACCGGCTCGACGAGCCCGGGCTGCGGATGTGGTGCGACGAGGACGGACTGCCGTTCCGCGACGAGGACTCCCGGGCGCTGCTCATGGCCGCCACCGGCGGATGGCCGCGGGTCGTCGCCCAGGCCGCCCAGTTGGCCGCCGCGGCCGGGCCGGCGACCGGCAGCGCCAAGGTTCTCGCCGACCTGGACGCGTGGCTGAACCGCGTGGGCGGCCACCGGCTGGCCGTCGGCGCCGGCCTCGGGCCCAACACCCCGGCGCTGACCGAGGCCTTCCGCTCTGCGGTCGACCTGTGCGGCCCGGACGGCGAGACTCCCGAGGTGCTCGCCGAGCTTCTCGAGCTCGACGACCGCGTCGACCTGGCCGCCCTCGCCCAGGCCGAGCGCTTCGACTCGCTGACCGACGTCATCGCCGCGCTCACCGCGCTGGGCTGCCTGACCGTCACCGCCACCGGCCGGCTGCGGCCGGAGCCAGTGCTCGCCGCGCACCTGCCCGGCCCCGACGGCTCGCACCGCACCACCGGGAGCGCCGCGTGAGCCCACCGGACGGTGCGGTGGCCGCCGTCGCAGCACTGCCCGACGGGGTCCGCGCCGTGCTGCACGCCGCCGCCACGGTGGTCGCCGAGCGCGCCAAGCAGCCGGTGCACCCCGACGAGGTCGTCGCCGACCCGCAGGGCGTCCACCAGACGCTGATGCTGCTCGAGCGGTCCGCCGGGCTGCGCGCAGCCGTCGCCCGCCGCTCCCCCCCGGCGGCCCCCGACACCGCAGGCGACGACGTCATCGACGGCGCGGAGCTCAGCGCCGGGCTGACCGCCCGCAGTGACGATGAAGCCGCGCGCGCCGCGGCCGGGGTGCGGGCGCTGCTCGACGACCACCGCCGCGCAGCACGGCGGGCCGCGCGGGGTGCCGCCCGCGCCGCCCGTACGCCGGCCGCCGAACGGGACGAGCAGCGGCAGGTGCAGCGGCTGGCCGAGGTGCGCGCGGCCCGCGACGCCGCCCGCGCGCAGCGCGACCAGGCTCTCGCCGAGGCGGCGGCGCTGCGCGACGACGTTGCCGAGATCACCGACGAGGTGTCAGCGACCATCGCTCGCGCCGAGGCCGCCGAGGCACAACTGGCCGCGGCCCGCGCCGCGGCCGCCGACCCGGTGCAGGCGGCAGCGGCGCTCGCGGCCGCACTCACACCCGGTACCAGCAGCGCGCTGCGCGACTCCCGCGGTGTCGGCCCCGGCGAGCCCACCCGCGTCGACCCCGGCCGCGGGCCGACCGGCCCGGCGCTCGACGTCGACCGGCTCGCCGCCGCCGTCCGCTCAGCCGGCCTGCCGGCCGACCTGGCGCCCACCGCTGCGACCTGGCTGCCGGCGCTGTTGGCCGCGTTTGCCGACCCGCCCCGCCCGACGGTGCAACTGTCCGAGCGCGACCTGTGCGTCGACGTGCTCGGCGGGGGTGCGGAGATCGGCGGCTCCTGTGTGCTGGTCACCGCCGGCGGTTCCCGCATCCTCGTCGACGCAGGCACCCGGCCCGGCGCCACTCCCGCCGGTCCGCCGCGGATCGCCGAGGCGCTCGCCGCGCGGCTGGACGGCATCGTCATCACACACGCGCATAACGACCACGCCGGCTGGGTGCCGACCATTCTCACCCAGCAGCCGGACGTGCCGGTGATCGCCACCGAAGCCACCGCCTCACTGCTGGCCACGATGTGGTTCGACTCGGCGAAGGTGATGGCCCGCCGGCGCTCCGACGACGGGGACATCGGCCCGCTGCCGCCCTACGGCCGCGACGACGTCCGCCACACCCTCTCCCGGTTGCAGACGGCCCCGTTCGGCCGACGGCGACGGCTCGGAGAGCTGGAGATCGAGCTGTTCCCCGCCGGACACATCGTCGGCGCCGCGGGCGTCGTCGTGCACGCCGGCGGGCAGCGGGTCGTGGTGTCCGGCGACGTGTCCCGGCCCGGGCAGCGGACCGTCGGTGGCATCGACGTCCCCGACGCGGCCAAGGGCGCGAACCTGCTGCTGCTTGAGTCGACGTACGCCGGCTCCGGGCGGCTGCCTCCACGTCATGTCGCGGCCACCGACCTCGTGCGGACGGTCGCGACGATCACCGGCGCTGGCGGGCGGGTGCTGGTGCCGGCGTTCGCGCTCGGCCGGGCGCAGGAGGTCGCGCTCACCCTCGCCGAGGCGCTGCCAGACGTCGACGTGCTCATCGACGGGTTGGCGCGGGACGTGTCGGCGGTCTACGAGCAGTACGCCGGCCCCGACGGTGCCGCGATGAAGATCTTCGGCTCCCGGGTGCGGGCAGTGCCGCCACGCGGCACCCGCGACGCGATCGCGAGTCTCAAGAGCGGGGTGGTCATCGCGACGTCGGGCATGCTCACCGCCGGGCCGGCGGTCAGCTGGGCGAAGGCGATCCTGCCCGACCCGACGTCGGGGCTGATGGTCGTCGGCTACCAGGACGAGGACTCGCCCGGCGCGCGGTTGCTTGCGCTGGCAGAGAACGGCGGCGGGGAGTTTGAGCTTCTCGCGCCTGACGGGACGCCGACCAGCGTGCCGGTGCAGGCGCAGGTGAGCAGCTACAAGCTCGGTGCGCACGCCAGCGCCGATGAGCTGGCGACCATCACCCAGGAGGTCGGCGCCGGTGCGGTGATGCTGGTGCACGGCGAGGCCCGCGGGCAGGCGACGTTCGCCGAGCGTCTCGCGCTGCGCGGGCAGGCCACCGTGCCCGCCGGCGGCTGGTCCCCGGCGTGACCGGTCCGGCAGGGGAGGCCGCGGCCGGGTTGTCGCAGGTAGTCCGCCGCGGCGACCTGCGGCTGCGGGTGCCCGGCGCCAGCGTGCGCCGGCTGTCCCCGACACCGTTCGACGGCGAGCTGCTCTCCGCCGTCGACGCGGCCGCCGCCGGCGGGTTGCCGCTCGCGCTAGTGGTGCCGCTGCCGGCGGCCGACATCCCGATCATGCTCGGCGCGGCCGCGGTCACCGCGGAGATCACCCGCAGCTGGAGCGTGGCGGTGTCGGCGACCGTGGTGTCGTCCCGGCTGTCGCAGCGGACCCGCTACGACCAACTGCACGTCCGCGACGCCGCCCTCTCCTCGATTCTTCCCCGGGCGCGCCTGGACGCCGACGGAGCCGTCGTCCCGATCGGCGACCCGTTCCCCGCGGCCGGTGGTGGGCGGCTGGTGCTCACCGGCGACCTCGAGCGGGTGCCGCCGTTCGGCGGGGCGCTGGTCGTCGACGGGACCGGCGGCGCTGGCGGGGATCTCGCCGCGCTGCTGCGGACCCGCCGCGCGGTCATCTACATCACTGACAACCCGTTCGACGCCGCCCTAGACGCCGTCCGGGCCGCCGGCGGTGCGGTGTGGGCGTTCGACCCGGCGACGCTGGCCCGGCTCGCCGGAGATTCGCCCGCCCCGCCGTCCGGTGCTTTGAGGGAGGAAGACCCCGCGGTCGCCGCGCCGTCCAGATTGCTCCGGGCCGCCGGCGCCGCCACCCGGCAGGTGTGGGCGCCGGCAACCGACACCGACCTCGACGGGGCGCTGCATGCGGCGTGGGTGGCGCTCAGCGCGTTGCCCGCCGGCCGTGGACCCGCCGCCGCGGTAGCGCTGCGGTGGGCGTGGGGCACGTTCGCGACGTTCGCGCTGCTGCCAGTCGACGCCGCCGGCTACGACCGGCACGTGCCCCGCGGGCCGTACTCCACCCGGCTGGCCGACGCACCCGACCATGCTCGCGCGGTGGCTGCGGCCGCGGCGCAGACCGGTGGCGCCGCACCCTGGACGTCGGTGGCCGGCGCCTTCGCCGGCCTGCTACGGACCTCCGGCAGCGCCCCCAAGCTGCCGCTGGTGTCGCAGTGGCTGGCCGGCGTCGTGGACGGCGGGCAACACGGTCTGCTGGTCACCCGGAACCGGGCGGCCGTGGAGGCGCTCACCGCCGCGCTGCAGGAGTCGACCGGGACGCCGTTCGGCTGGCAGGCACGCGCGCGCATCGTCGGGATCCGCGACCTGCTGTTAGGCCGGGTGCCGGGGCTGCCGGTCGACTCGATGCTGCTGACCGGGCCGGTCCCCCGCGCGTACGCCAGCCTCGTCGCTGCGCCGGCCGCCGCCGAGGTGACGGTGCTGGGCGCCGGTGACTGGGAGGCCGAGCGCGCCGCTCGGCAGGCAACGCAGACGCTTCGGGCGCTGGCTGAGCTGCGCCGCGAGACAGTGGCGGTCACCGCCCCGCTGCTGAGGCTGCAAGCCGACGGTCCGGGTGCTGCGGAGCCGGTGACCATCCGCCGGGACGGCGCGGTCCTCCCCCCGCCACCCGATGGCGGGTCCTCGCCGTGGGAGCCGTTCTCCGCCGCCGTGCAGGCGGTGCTCGCTGCCGAGCGCCGTGGCCGGCCCGACGACGACGGCGACGCTCCTCCCCCGGCTCGCGACGGCGAGGACGGGGAGGCAGCGCAGGTGCCGGCGCTGCTGGTGACGTTCACCGACGGGCAGGGGCTGCTGCTGGCGCCCAACGACCCGGTGTACCGCCGCGCCGGTGACGAGGTCCGCAAGGTCGCGGCCAAGGCGCTGGTGCACGGCGACTGGGTGGCGCTGGTCGACGCCACCACCCGGCGGGACCTGTTCGACACCGTCATCGCCGCGCTAGCCGGGGTCGACATGCAGTACCACCTGCTGACGGTGATGCGGGACGTGTGGCGCCAGCGGGTCGACGTCGCCCGCGGCTGCGGACTCACGCAGCGGGAGATCCTCGCCCGGATGCAGGCCGGCCCCGACCCGACCGGCGTGACGGCGGAGACGACCATCGGTTCGTGGCTACGGCATGACGCAGTGCCGCTGCGCGCCGAGGACGTCTCCCGGTTCGCTGCTGCCGTCGGCGACGCCGAGCTCCGCCGCAACGGAGCCGCGGTCGGCGCCGCGCTACTACACCTGCGGAGCATCCACCAGCAGGTCGGGCGGCGCCTCACCGCGCAGATCACCGGCGCGCACGTGCACGCCGCGGAGACCCTCGTCGACGCGCAGCTGCGGATCCACGCCGGCGACCTGCTCGAGGCCGTGACCGTGCACGAGGTCGACGACGTCGGCTCGAAGCTGATCGCCGTTCCGGCAGCCCTGCTCGGAGTGCTGCTCGACGCCGACACCCGCACCGCGGTGCATGCCTCCGCACCACCGGTGGCACCCCGCGGCGACCGCTGACCAGGCCGGTCATGGCGCCGCGAACACCCGGGTGGACGCATCCTCACGCAGATCCTGTTGACAGCTGCAGCCGGTCCGGTCAAGCTGCCCGACACAACTACACACCGTAACCACCCACAGGGCGGGCGAGGACCTCGAGGTCTGGACCCGTCCCCTTCGCCTACGGGCGACCACACACACCGCTGAAGGGAAGCCGCCCATGTCGGCTCTACTGAGCGTGCCCGCAGGCACGCCCGCGCCCACGCAGGCGCAGATCCGCGACGCACTGCTGCGCCACCTGCAGCAGCAGATCCTTGCCCAGGCCGCCGGCGAGCACATCCCCGCCGCGACCGTGCTGACCGACACCCCGCAGGAGCGGCACTGGCTCGGCCAGCTGGCCAGCGAGCCGCAGCTGACCGTCGACGCCGCTCGCGGGTTCAGCCCTCGCCTGGTACCCGCCGCACAGGGGTTCTCCTTCCCCGTGCACGGCACTGGCCCCGTCCACCTCGACGTGCAGTTGTCGTTCGCCGTCTACGTGGCGCTGCACCCGACCGCCGCCGAGCAGCGCGAGTTCGTCCACGCCGGTGACGACGACAGTCGCTCCACCAGCGGGTCGGCGCAGGGCCGGCACCTGGCCCGGGTGTGGACGAAGGTGCTCGTCGGCCCGCTGACCGTGCCGATCACCGTTGCCGCTGACGACACCAGCCGGCGGTTCGCCGCCGCCGAGATCACCACGGCGGTCACTGACGCTGTCGCCGCCGCGGCCCGCGCCGCCGGCGGCCGAGATCTGTACCGGGCCAAGCGGACCGGCACCCCGCGCGCGCTGCTGCCTGTAGACGCCGACTTCGTCGACGACACCTCCTGGGCCTCCTACGCCGGC
Source organism: Geodermatophilus sabuli (assembly GCF_900215145.1). Lineage (GTDB taxonomy): Bacteria > Actinomycetota > Actinomycetes > Mycobacteriales > Geodermatophilaceae > Geodermatophilus > Geodermatophilus sabuli. Next base: position 273,765 of record NZ_OBDO01000004.1, read on the forward strand.
GCGAACTTGCTGCCGGCCGCCGACGTCACCGCACCGCAGTTCGCCGCCGCGATCGAAGTCGACGCCACGGTGACCCAGCACGGCCGCGAGCTGCTGGTCACCGTCATCAACACCTCCCCGGCCGACGACGCCCAGTTCGCCGACCTCACCGGCAGCACCCCGCTGGACCGCGACCACCTCGACAGCCGCCTGTACGAGGTGCAGCTGGCCGCCACCACCGACGCGCCGGTCGACGTCTACACCCTTGAGCAGGTCGCCCGTTCCCACCGCTACGACCGCACCGTCGAGGCGTTCGGGCAGGCCTGCCCCGTCGAGGTCGACCCTCTGCCGGGCGGGCAGACCCGCCTCCGCACCGTGTACGGGGCCGTCAACACCACCGGACGATCGCACCCGACCGACGCCGTCGACACGTCGTTCACCGCGTTCATCTCCGACCCGGTCGCCGCCGCCGGGGCGCTCGTCGAGGCGCACGAGCAGTGGGTGACCGAGCACTGGTCGACCGCCGCCCTCGACCGGCGCCACGCAGCCGGCGCCTGGACGCCCGAGCAGCGGGCCGCCGCCGACACCGAAGCCGACGCCGCGCACGCCGAGGTCGCGTGGCTGCGCGCCGGCCTGGACGCGCTGCGCGGCGACCCGATGCTGCGCCGCGCGTTCGTGCTGATGAACACCGCCATGGAGCGGGTGGCCGCGGCGAAGAACTTCAAGGCGTGGTTTCCGTTCCAGATCGCGTGGATCCTCGGCTGCCTACCCGCCGTCGCCGACCCGACGGCCGACCTGGCCGTGCAGATCCTCACCGTGCCGCCGGGCGGTGGGAAGTCCGAGGCCTACAACGGCGTCGCGCTCGTCCACCTCTTCTACGCCCGGATGCGCGGCGACCTGCGTGGGGTGACGGTGTGGGCGCGGTTCCCGCTGCGGCTCTTGTCGGCACAGCAAACCGAGCGGTTCGCCGCAGCGGTGTTCGCCGCCGAGCTCGTCCGCTTGGACCAGGCCGACCTGCGCGCCGGCGACCCGTTCGGCATCGGCTTCTTCGTCGGCAGCGGCACCACCCCGAACAAGTACTGGCCGGCCGACGTCGCCTGGGCGCGCGGGGTGGACCCCTTCGACCCGGCCGAGGCCGAGCGCTGCCGGGTGCTTGAGCACTGCCCCGTCTGCGACCCGGCCGGAGCCGGCCCCCGCCTGGTCGTCCGGTTCGACGGGCCCAGTTGGACGATGCAGCACCTGTGCGCCAACCGCAGCTGCTCGCTGGGTGGTCAGCTGCCGCTGTGGGTCGTCGACGACGACATCTACCGGCAGGCGCCGTCGGTGTTGGTGGGGACCGTCGACAAGCTCGCCCAGGTCGCGCACAGCGACAAGTTCAAGATCCTTTTCGGCCGTGCGCTGGGCCGCTGCGCGGAGCACGGCTGGACCGTCGACCCGGCCCGCTGCGGGGTGTACCGCTGCAACGAGCCGCGGCTGCCGGTCGGCGAGGGCTTCGGGCACCTGCGGTGCGAGATCACCGACGAGCTGCACCTGCTCGACGAGAGCCTCGGCGCGCTCGACGGCATGTACGAGACCCTGGTTCAGCAGATCGGCGCCGACCTCGGCAACACCCCGCTGCACATCCTGGCCGCCACCGCCACGATCGAGGGCTACCAGACGCAGGTGCAGCACCTCTACCGCCGCACCGCCCGCCGGTTCCCCGAGCCTGGCCCCTCGGCCGCGGCGAACTTCTTCTCCGCCGTCGACCCCGACGAGCCGCTGCGGCGGCACCTCGGCGTCCGCCCACGAGGCACCACCATGGTCACCGCCTCAGCCGACGTCACCCGAGTGCACCGCGACTGGCTCACCACCGCGCTCGCCGACCCCGCCGCGGCCGCGACCGCCGCCGGTCTCGACGCGATCGGACAGGCCCGCGACGGAGTGCCGGTGGTCGACGTCGTCACCCGCGCCGTCCGCCACGACTACGAGGTGCTGCTGGCCTACTGCCTGCGCAACGAGGACATGGCCGCCTACGCCAGCGACGACCGGGTCGCCGACGTCGCGACCACCACCGAGCAGCGGGCGGTCATCTCCGGCGACGCCGACGCCGTCGACATCCGCGCCGCCGTCGACCGGTTGAACAAGCCGCCGGCCGACGCCGAGCGGCGCACTCGCCTCATCGTCGCCACCAAGGCCATCGGGCACGGGTTCGACTCCCCACGGCTGGGCGTCATGGTCCTCATGGGCACCCCCACCCAGGCGGCGGAGGTCATCCAGGCCACCGCCCGCGTCGGGCGCACTCACCCCGGCCTGGTCGTGCACGTGTTCAACCCCTCCCGCGACCGGGATTCCTCGGTGTTCCGCTGGTACGCCAAGTGGGTCGACTACCTCGACCGGTTGCTCACCAAGGTGCCAGTCAACCGCGAGTCGCTGCCGGTGCTGCGCCGCGCGCTGCCCGGTGCGTTGATGGCCCGGCTGCTGCAGATCCACGACCCCGCGTGGATGACCTCCGGCCGCGGCCGCTACTCCCTGGGCGACGCCGGCCAGGTTCGCGACGCCCTCGCCGCCGGATTCCTCACCGACGCCCAGCTGATCACCGAGCTGTCGGCCGGCCTCGGCCTGGAGGCGGCCAACCCCTACCACCAGATGCACCACGCCGAGGTCGCCGAGTTCGTCTCCAACACCCTCGTCCGGCTGCCGGTCGCCACCGGCGGCGGCCGCACCCGCACCGCCGACCAGCTGCGCCCCGGCGTGCCGCGGTCGCTGCGCGACATCGAAGAGCCCATCACCATCACCGGGAACCTGTGAGGACCGCCATGACCACCGAGGAGATCAGCCGCTCCGGGATGCAGGCGCTGTGGCGGAACATGCCCCGGCAGCCGTTCCAGTGGGGCCCGCACAAGGTGTCGGTGCTCGGGCGTACCCCGCGCAACCCCACCCCGCTCGACGTGCCCGAGGAGTACGTCGCCGCGCAGCTACGCCGCCTGGTGCGCCCCTTCTCCGCCCAGCGGGCCACCCCGACCAGCCCTGGCCCCGAACTGGAGGTCATCGACCGGCAGCAGTACCAGCTGGTCAAGGTCGAAGACCTCGTCGCCGACCGGTTCCCCAACGCGTTCCTGTGCCGCAAATGCAACGCGTTCGCCACCGTCCGCCCCGAGCAGCGCCCGCCGACCTGCCCGGCTGGGCACGGCCCGATGCCGCAGTTCCAGTTCGCCGAGGTGCACAACTGCGGCCTGCTGCGCGACCTCGCCCCGCCGCGGTGCCCCCGTGGCTGCCGCGCGCCGATGCAGCTGCACAACACCCACCAGCTCAAGGTCGGGCAGTGGTTCTGGGCGTGCTCGCAGTGCCGGACCCGGCCCGACGGCGGCGTCCTGCGGTTCTGCAGCGAGTGCCGCGCCGGGCGGGTGTCGGTCACCCGCATCCCGCAAAACTCCGTGCACTACGCCCAGCACCTGACGGTGCTCAACCCGCCGGACCGGGCCTCCTACGGGGCCCTGGCCGGCGCCGACATCCACGCCGCCGCCGTCGGGCAGCTCATCGGCGCCGTCGGCCCGGGGCTGACCACGCTCGCTCAGGCGGCTGGCACCGCTGGAGAGGACCCCGAGGCGGCGGCGCGGGCGATGGCCGCCTCCCTCGGCATCGAGGAGGGCACGCCGCTGTTCGACCAGCTGCTCGAGGCGGCCCGCGCAAAGGCTGCCTCCAGCGGCGGGTGGCGCGCCGACGTCGACGCCCTCGGGCTGGACGCCGACACCCTGGAGGCCATCGGCGACGAGGCGCTGGCCCTGGCCCGGGCGAGTGAAGCCGAGCCGCTGACGCTGGAGCACCTCACTGCCAACCCGCCCTCGCCGAGCCTGACGCCGGTCTATCACCGCTACGCCCAGCTGCTCGACCAGTACTCGCTGACCGAGGTGCGGCTGCTGCGGGAGCTGCCGGTCGCGCACATCGTCGCCGGGTACAGCCGCATGTCGGCCACCCACCAGCAGGTGACCCGCCGCGGCAACGTGCCCACGCGGTTCAACTTCTTCCCCAACGAGCGCTCCGACCGCTTCCCCATGTACGGGCGCCGCGCGACCACTGAGGGCCTGCTGGTCCGCATCGACCCGCTGGCGGTCATCTCGTGGCTCGTGGACTCGCTGCCCGGTGACGTGCCCGACCCCGGCATTACCGACTCCGCCGCTGCCTACCGGTGGCTTCTGCAGGCGTGCCCGCCGGTCACCGACGTGTTCAACCCGCCCGACCACCCGGTCACTGGCGCGGTGCTCGGGCTCGTGCACTCCATGGCGCACCGGTTCATGAAGTCGCTTGCGACCCGGTGCGGGCTGCACATCGACTCCCTGGCCGAGTACCTGTTCCCGTCGGCGGCGGCGTTCCTCATCTACGCCAACACCCGCAGCGAGTTCACCCTCGGCGGCATCGAACACGTCTTCCGCTACGACCTCGCCGACGCCCTCGAGGAGCTCGACAGCGACCCGCGGTGCGTGTTCGACCCGCCGTGCCGCCGGTCGTTCGGTGGCGCGTGCGCGGCCTGTCTGCACACCAGCGAGGTCGCCTGCGAGCGGTTCAACACCGAGCTCGACCGCAACAAGCTGTTCGGGACGCTGTCACCGCCGGCCGGCGCCCCGGTACCCGCAGGCACCGGTACGGGTGCCGGTGGGTCATCCACGTCGTCGGCGGAGCCGGTGTGGCGAGCCTTCTGGAAACCGTGACCCCGCTGGCGGACCTGGTGACCCGCACCTGCGACTCGGCTGGGGCCGTGGCCGCGGTGCGGGCCGCCACCGCCGATGGGGCCGCAGCCATCGCCGGCGTTCTCGTCGAAGCAGGCGCCGACCGCCGACTACTGCCCGGCGCACTGGAGTACGCCGGAGTGACCGCCACCGCTACCCCGCTGGAGCTGGCGGCGATCGCCGGGGCGCTGGAGGTTCTCGTCGCCTCTCAGCGCACAGGGCAGCCGTCGCTGGTGCTCACGGTGCCCGAGTTCCTCACCGGCGCCTACGCCCGCTTCCTCGCCGACCACCCGGCTGTCCACGCACGGCGCACCTCCGCAGTCCTCGCCGAGGTCGCCGCCGGCGCCGAGGGCCGGCTGCTGGTGGCCGCGCCGTACCTCACCGGTGTCGCCCTCGAGCGGCTGGTGCCGCACGCCGGCCGAGTCCTCACCGACGGCGGCACGGTCTGCGTCATCACACGGGCGCTCACCGGCAGGAGCCCCGAGCCGTCGCCGGCGAACATCGCTGCGGTCGGCGCCCTGCGGCGGGTGACCCAGAGCCGCCCCGGGCGGCTGCTCGTCCGCTCATGGGAAGGGCCTGGCCTCGGAGTGCACCTCAAGGCGGTGATCGCCGACCGTGACGACGCCTACCTGGGATCCGCGAACATGACCGATGGCGGACACCGCGGACACGCCGAAGCCGGGGTGCGCCTGCCGGCCGCGATCGCCGGCCCGCTCGCCGACTGGTTGGAGATGCTCGCCGGCGCCCTGACCGAGGTCCCCTAGCCCGCCCCGCCGACGATCTAGTCGTGTCCGTTGCACGGGGCACTGCACCGCGGGCACAGCGGCTCCGGACCGCGTAGCCGCCGCACCCCAGGGGCTGCCGCGCCCGATGAGCGACACCACGAGCCCTGGATCTCGTCACGCAGGAGATCCAGGGCTCGCCTCATGCAGCCGGCTCCTGGTCGGTCGCTTGCTCGTGAGGGTGGTGCGCCATGTGACGCCCTCCGTAGCAGCTCGAGGCCGATGGGCTGTCCCACCGGCCCCGAGCCTCTGTTGGCGGCGAGAGTCAGAACCGGACCCGGACCTGCAGTCGGTCGCTGTCGAGGCGGGCGACGCCCGGCTTGGGCGGAAGTACGACGATGCGCTCGATGCCCTGGTCGTAGACGGCCCGCCGCCGCGCGTCATCGAAGCCTGCCCAGAGCTGGCGCAGCTCGGTGTTCGTCTCCGCGCCCACGACCGGGCCCACGGCCTGGCCGGTGGCGGCGATCTCGACGGTGAGCTTCTCGATACTGTCGGTGAGGCGAACCGCCGGGGGACCTACCGCTCTCACGCCTCGTCGTGCGAGAGGACCCCGCGGGGCGCCGATCCGTGATCTTGTCCGAGGGGCGCGCTACGTTCCGACTATGACAGAGAAGCCGCGCACACCTGGCCTCTCCACGACGGTGGAGACGCCCGGTGGGACGGCTCCCACTTCGCGGTGCCCAAGTCCCCCCTCGGACACTTTGAAGTGGGAAATCTACCCACCTCCCAGGCATGCAGCAGGCCCTTCCTGATCGACGCATCGACACGGTCCCGGCCACCTCGGGTACGGCAACCAGCCCGCCCGGCACCCCCGTCGGACGCTCCGTCTCCCCGGCCGACCACACCGCGGACACCGCCGCCGCCCAGCGGCTGCTGGCCGCTAGTGCCCAAGCCGGGCCCGCCCGGACCGGTCGGTCCATGCCGAACCCCGCTCCTCCGGCCCATCTGGCCGCCCGCCGCCGCGCCACCGAGTCCTCTCCACGCTCCGCGGCCCACGCCGTCTCCCGCCCCGACGCCGGCGGCGGCACGAACAGCTTGCCCGTCGCCGGACGGCAGGCCTCCCCCACTCTGATCGGTGTGCCCTCCTCGTGGACCGGCCTCGGGGGGCTGCTGGGTGGTGCCGGCAAACGTGCACCTGCCGACGCGCTCACCCTGGCCGCGGTCACCTCCGGTGCCGGCCAGGGCGGCGGCCGTGCCCAGGTGGACCTGTCCGGCATCTGGGCGCTGCCCGCCGACATGGCCGCCGCCCGCAGCACGAGCGTCACGCGCACCCTGGACGCCAAGGGCGGGCTGCAACTGCCGATCGACGCCGACGCCGCCACCAAGCTCCCCGCCGAGCGCGACGGCGCGCTGGTCACCGTGTACCTGCCCGGTAGCCCCGACCAGCCGCGTCCCAGCTACGCCACCAACGCACTCCCGCTGGACGCTCGCGGCCGACTCACCGTCACCGCCGGCGTGCGCCGGGAGGCCGGCATCCCTGATGGCGCCGACGTCCTCGCCGTCGTAGATCCCGACCGGCGCACCCTCATTCTGACCGCAGCCAGCCGCCTCGACGCCGGCCTCGCCGGCCTGCTCGACGGCCTGCGCCGTCCCACCGCCGTCCCGGCCGCCACCGATGCCACGGCTGTCCCCGCGACCGACGTCACCGCGCCGGTGACTGGCGCGGATGCCGGCGCCCCGAGCACCTCTGGCGGGCGACTGCGCAGCGTCGGCTGACCGGCACCTTCCCAGGTGCCCGCGGCACAAGAGGTGCCGCCGCAACCCACGGAGACCTCCGATGACCACCATCCCCACCGCCCACGACGGCGACCGGCACGACGGCGAGCCGACCGACAACCGCGCCAGCCGGCGCGAGGCTGACCGGGAGGCCGACCGGGAGGCCAAGCGGGCCGCGAAGCGCGCTAAGAAGACCAAGAGCGTCGACGCGGCCGCCGCCACCCGCGAGGCGATGCGCGCCAGCCTGATCGCGGAGGGCTTCGACCCCGTCGACGTCGAGGCCATGCTCCCGCCGCTCGCGACGCCGAAGAACGCCTACACGGTCCAGCTGGCCGTGGCCGACGCCGTGACGGCGATGCGCCAGGACCTGCCGCGCAGCGAGAAGACCTGGGCGCCCTATCTGCAGCTGCTCGTCGACGGACTGCTGGGCATGTGCCCCTGCCCGTGCCCAGCGTGCGCGATCGGCCCCTGCCCGTGCCCGGGCGGCGACGACGGCCACGCCGACTGCTGTCGCATGCCCGACGACGAGCTGCACACCGACTGCGCCGAGCGCTACACCGGCGTGCCGGACATGTCGGTCAAGAAGGTCGCCCGAAGCACGCTGGCCGACGCCGCCTGGTGGGCCCAGCGGCGCGGCCTCAAGCGCACCGTCGCGCGCAACGTCAAGCACGCGCAGCAGGGCCGCCCGCTACTGCACAGCGACGGACGCGGCGCCCGCGAGCAGTTCCTGCAGGCCAGCCGCTGGATGTTCACCTGGCTCGGCGATGACGACAAGGTCAAGGCCAACCCCGCCACGAAGCTCAAGCTGCCCCCACGCCAGGAGGCCGGGGCCCGGTCGCTGACGGAGGAGGAGTTCCTCGAGGTCTACGGGGTCGCCGTCAGCACCGGACAGGACCCCACGCTGGACGGACTCATCCTCCGCCACCTGCTCATCCAGGCCGTGCGGCGCGGCGCGCTGCTGGCCACCGCCTGCGGCGGGCTGGACGTCGAGGGCTGCCGCATCAGCTACTGGGACCAGAAGAAGCAGACGTGGCGCTACCGGCCCACCACGCCCACGCACATGGCCGACCTCCTCACCCACGCGCTCACCCGCGGGCCGCGGGTGGCCGCCCCGCCGGACGCGACGCCCGAGGAGCGCCGGCACGGCATCCCGGCGCTGACCGACACCTCTCCGGTCTTCTACGCCCGGCCGGTCGACACCTTCGACGCCGACGGCAACTTCGTCTCGCGGGAGGTCCACCCCATCACCCGCAAGCGTCGAGAGCCTGTTCGCCCGCATCCGCCGCAACCTGCCCTGGACCGAGCGCATCGAGCTCCGCTGCCACGATGTCAGGCACACGAGCGGGCGGATCGTGCACAAGGCAGCCGATCAGCAGGCCGCCAAGCTGCACCTGGCCCACGACGGCGGCAGCACCACCGACCACTACCTCAAGGAGCGGCTCGACAAGCTCACCCGCCGAGGGGCGTTCGGTGTGCTCACCGAGGCCGTCGCCCGCAGCGGACACCTGTCGGAGACCCTGCCCTTTCTCGTCTGCCGCGGCTTCGTCGAGATGTACGGCGGCTCGCTGGAGCAGGCAGAGGCCGACTTCCGTGCCGCAGCGGCGGTCGATCCGGGCTCGGCCGAGTGGCCGGCGTGGCGCGGGACCGCGCTGCGCTACATGGGCCGGGCTGCCGAGGCGGTCGAGGTGCTCGGGCCAACCTCGAGGCCTTCACCCGCCGCCTGGACTACTACCAGGCCGGCCTCGACGGCAAGCCCCACGACCCCGCCACCGTCGACGCCCTGCACGCCGAACTCGACGGCATCCTCACCGCCGACCACACCGCCTGGCAGCACCTACGCGCCACCACCAGCGCCACCCCCGGCACCGCCGACACGACCGCGATCAGCACCCCACCGCCAGCACCCAGCCAGTAGTCGACTGCTCGAACTCACGCGCCTCGTCGTGAGAAGACAGGGCCCTGTATCAGGATGACTGGTTCTACGCTCCCTTTACTCAGGTGCAAGCGGGGGGGAAGCCGTGACCGGGAGTCGGCCGAAAGGCGATGCAACTGGCGGCGGGCGGGCGGTGGTCCTGTGTGCGCTGCCCGCCGAGTTCGAGGCGGTCGAGGCCACGCTGACCGACCTGGAGGAGCGCGAGCTGCCCGGCGGGGCGCTGTTCGAGGAAGGCCGTCTGCCCGGCTCGCAGTGGACGGTGGCGGTCGGGGAGCTTGGCGAGGGCAACGTCGGGGCCGGGGTGCTGGCCGAGCGGGCCATGAACTTCTTCAGCCCGGATCTGGTGCTCTTCGTGGGGGTCGCCGGGGCATTGAAGGACGACATCCTGGTTGGTGACGTAGTGGTCGCCACCCGGGTCGACGCCTATGCCGGCGGCAAGGCCGCCGAGGACTTCCTCGCCCGGCCCCAGACCTGGCCCGCGCCGTTCCGTATGGTGCAGAGGGCCCGCCGGGTGGCGGGGAAGAAGAAGTGGATGCCGCCGGAGCTCCGACGGGTCGACGGAGCCCCACCAGCGGTACACCTAAAGCCGATCGCGGCCGGTGAAGTGGTGCTCACCTCCCGCGATAGCCCGCTGTACGCACATCTGCGCCTGCACCACAACGACGCGGTCGCCATCGAGATGGAGGGCGTCGGCCTGGCCCAGGCCGCCCACCTCAACGACAGCCTGCCCGCGCTGGTCATCCGCGGCATCAGCGACACCACCAGTCCCGACAAGGCCGAACTCGATGCCGCCGGCTGGCAGCCCCGCGCCGCCGCCCACGCCGCCAGCTTCGCCACCGCCCTGCTGCGCGCCCTCGACCCCGCCCGCCTATCGGGCCGCGCCGGGGCGGATTCCGCGCAGGTCGCTTCCGGCACGGGTGCGGGATCCGGCGAGGAGCGGGATAGCGCCGATGACGCGGCCCCGTCCGGAACGACCTCTGGCTCTTCGGAGCCCGTGGCGGCGGACCGGCGAGTCGTCGGGGTGCCTCCGGCCGGCGCACTCAAGCACTGGTACGACCGGGAGACCGTACGGCAGAAGCTCGTCCACCGGATCCGGTCGCGGGAACCGATCACCCAGGTCGTGGGACGACGAGGAGTCGGCAAGAGCGGAGTGGTCACCCGCGTCCTGACTGCGGAGCAGGATGCGGCGCACCTGGTCGACGACGTGGTGTTCCTCAGCACCCGGACCGGTGTCGGTGAGGTGCGGCTCGGACGCATAGTGCACTGCCTTGCGGGGCTGCTGCCGTCCGCGGAGGAAGAGCGACTCCTCGCTCGGTGGGCCGGCGTGGGTACGGCCGTCTTGCCCGACCTCTTCCAGTCGCTGCGCGAGCGCACCGTCGTCGTCGTGCTGGACAACCTTGACGATCTGCAGGACAAGGGGACAGGCATGCTCCTTGCCGAGGACTTGGTGGCATTCCTGTGTGCTGTCGTAGCCACGCCCCACCCGCCGATCGTCATTACCACCTCGCAGCTGCCGCTCGGCGTTCCACCGGATCTGGACGTGCAGTTGCCGAAGCCGGTGCCCGTCACCGACGGCCTGCCTGACGACGAGGCGGTGGCAATGCTGCGGCAGCTGGACGATCAGCAGGGGTCCTCGGTCTTGGCCGCCCTGGACGACGTCACGCTTGCGGGCCTCGCCCGCCGGGTCGGAGGCATGCCTCGGGGCTTGCAGCTCATCAGCGGGTACCTGCGCAGCAGGAGGGCCCGGGGCGTCGACAGGCTGCTGCGGATGGACCAGGCACCGGCTGACGTGTTGGACCAGCTGGTGTGCATCGCCTACGACCAGCTCGAAGGAACGTCGAAGGAGATCATTGACGTCATGGCGGTGGCCGCTCGGCCGCTGGGTCATGACGAAGTGCTCGAGCTCGCATGCGTTACTGAGGAGGACGAGTTCGAGGATGCTCTCGATGACCTCTTGGGGCGCCAGGAGCTCGTCAGGGATGAGTCCGAGGACATCTACCGTCTGCACCCCCTGGACACCGACCACGTGCAGCGGAGCCTGCCGGCCGACCGTCGGGCCGAGCTACACCGCAGGCTGGCTGACTGGTACCGCGGGCAAGCGCCACCCCGGCAGACCTGGGACCACGTCCCCGACGCCGATCCCACGGTGCGTGAGTACAAGCACCTTTGGGCCGCCGGTGAGCATCAACAGGCACTCGAGGTGCTTGCCAGCGTGGCCGAGTTCCTGGCCCGCCGAGGAGCGTTTGGTGTGCTGAATCAGGCCATCAGTCGCGGAGGGCACCTGTCGGACACCCTGCCCTTCCGCATCTGCCGGGCGTTCACCGAGATGTACGGCGGATCCCAAGAGCAGGCAGAAGTCGACTTCCACGCTGCCGCGGCGCTCGATCCGGACTCGGCCGACTGGCCAACCTGGCGCGGAAGCGCCCTGCGTCACATGGGCCGCGCCGCCGAAGCAGCCGAGATCCTCGCGCCGGTCTTCATCGACGACACCGCCCCACGGGACATCCGCTTGCTCGCCGGCCTTCAGTACGGACTGTCCTTGTGCTACCTGCGCAGCGTCGACGAAGCGCTGCGCGTCGCCGCTCAAGTGACGGGCTTGTTGACCCTGGGAGATCCTCCCGGAGTCCGGGCCTTCGCAGCCGACATTCGGTCACTTGCCCTCATCCTGGCTGGCGAGTACGACGAAGCGCTGAGCACCGCCGACGCAGCCCTTGAGGACTACCGCCTCGGCGGAGTGCCGGACAACGTGGAGTACCTGCGGAACGTGCGGGGCTTGGCTCTCCTGCGGCTGAGGCGCCAGGATGAAGCGGTGGCGGCGCTCACCGACTGCCAGAAGACCTCGCACCAGCTGGGCCAGGACCGACTGGAGGGCTTGGCCGGGGTGAACCTGGCATGGGCCTTGCTGCTGCAGGGCCGTGCCCATGAGGCCGCGGAGGCAGCACGGGAAGCGGCTGAGCGGCTGGCTGCCAGTCGGACGGACGGCGCGGAGGGGGCGAGTGCGCTGGCGCGGGCAGCGACCGCGTCCGACCCGGCGCTTGAACTGCGTCGCGCTACCGCCGCGCTACGAGCCAACCCGGACTTCCACCAGGCGACTGACGAGGAGATCGCCGAGATCACGGCCTTGAGGGGTATGCGGTGAGCCCCGTTCACCAGGCTGACGGCGCGCCGCCGCCTCGGGGTCACCTCCCGCCGTCATCCGTCGGCAGTGCCCAGCCCCTGGCCGGCTGAGTACGAGGCCGCCATGCCCGAGAAACCACCCTCACGGACGGAACGGACCCAGGGCGATGACCTCCGACCCAGCCCATCGGCGACACCGGTCCCGGACACCACACCGCCGTCAGCCCTCACAGGGACCACCCCACAGGACAGAGCCACCGGCTCACCCGCCGGGGACAGCGCCGCCCGGCTGACCTGGCTACACCAGGAACTGGGCCGGCAGCTCGCCGCCTACCGGCGGCGCCGCAAACGGGACAAGCGCAAGGCCTTCGCCCTGCAGATGGCCACCGTCACCCTGTCAGCGACCATCACCGTGCTGCTCGGTGTGCGCGCCACCGGCACCGCCCAGGACCGCCTCGCCGACATCGCCCTCGCCCTCGGCGCGATCATCACCGTGCTCGCCGCCGCCGAGGCCTTCTTCGCCCACCGCGGCCTGTGGATCCTGCGCACCGAGACCGTCCGCAACCTCGAGGCCTTCACCCGCCGCCTGGACTACTACCAGGCCGGCCTCGACAGCCGGCCCCCCGACCCGGCCGCCGTCGACGCCCTGCACGCCGAACTCGACGGCATCCTCACCGCCGACCACACCGCCTGGCAACACCTACGCGCCACCACCAGCGCCACCCCCGGCACCGCCGACACGACCGCGATCAGCACCCCACCGCCAGCACCCAGCCAGTAGTCGACTGCTCGAACTCACGCGCCTCGTCGTGGAAGAGGACCCCACGGCCTAACGGAACGATCTTGTCCGACAGCCGCGCTACGTTCCGACCATGTCCACGAAGCCGCGCACACCGCGCTCCTCCCCCACCACGGGAGACGCTGGTGGGACGGCTCCCACTTTCCGGTGCCCAAGTCCCCCCTCGGACACCAGTTTGATGTACATCGAGTGGTTGGCCCGCACCTCCGCGTGCTCCGGCTGGCCTCCGAGCTGTAGAGCGTCTCGGAATCCATGCCGGCGCAGGTAGCCACCAAGCCCCGGGGATGAGGGGCTCGATCGGTCCGCGACGGCAGCCAGGCGCTTCCCGGCTGCCGCGCTGGTGCCGACGAGGAATCCGGCGACACCGCCGCCCGCCAGCTTCCCGAGCGGCCTCCGCCATGGCTTCGATCCCACCTTCTCCCCCGGACCGCAGGACAGCTCCGCCGTGCACGGCGCCTCGCTGGTACCGGCGAGTCCCGATCCGACGTCGCCCCGCGGCACCGCGATCGAGACCCCTCCGGTGCGCACGGGTTCTGGAAGCATCGACGCCGGTTTCAGGAGGCCGTCGTGATGGGACCACCGAGCTCCCCGCTGCTGTCCGTGAAGCACGTGGTCCCACCTGCCCGACCCGGGGCAGTGGTCCGGCAGCGGTTGTATGACCGGCTCCGCGCCGCCCAGGACGCACGACTGTGCGTGGTGGTGGCTCCCGCCGGCTGGGGCAAGACGACGGTGCTGGCCCTCTGGGCGAGGGAGCCCGAGCAACGGCCGCGAACCGCGTGGGTGTCGCTCGACGCGTCGGACGACGAGCCGGTCCGGTTCTGGACCTACGTGCTCACGGCGCTCCGCGGAGTCGACCCCCAAGTCGGCAAGAGAGCGCTCGCGGCGCTGTCCGCACCGGCGGTGGAGCCGGTCGCCGTCGCACTGCCGCTGCTGATCAACGACCTGGCCGCGACCAGCGGCCGGTACGTGCTGGTCCTGGACGACGTCCACGTCCTGCACGACCGCCGGGTCTGGGAGGCGCTCGAGTTCCTGGTCACGTACCTGCCAGAGTCCCTGCGCGTGGTGATGGCCGCACGAGCCGACCCGGCACTGCCACTGGCCAGGCTGCGGGCTCGCGGCCAGCTGACCGAGCTCCGGGCGGCCGACCTGCGGTTCACCCTGGAGGAGTCGACCGCACTGGTCGCCGCCGTCGGCGGAGTCCGGTTGCCACCGTCCTCGTCGACGCAGCTCTGGGAACGCACCGAGGGCTGGGCGGTCGGGCTGCAGCTGGCCGCGCTGTCCGTCCGCGGCTCCGACCAGCCCGAGGCCGCGGTCTCCCGACTTCGCGGCGACGACCGCCACATCCTGGACTACCTCGCGACCGAGGTCCTGGACGCCTTGGAGCCGGTGGAGAGAGACCTTCTCGTCCGGACGTCGGTCCTGGACCGCCTGTCCGGATCCCTCTGCGACGCCGTCCTCGGGCGCAGCGGGTCGGCCGAGATCCTGCGGCACGTCGAGGACGTGAACCTGTTCGTGGCGGCGCTCGATCCGGGTCGACGGTGGTACCGGTGCCACAGCCTCCTTCGTGATGTGCTGCGACGGGAGCTGGAGACCACCCATCCCGACGCCGTGCCCTCGCTGCTGGGGCGGGCCGCCGACTGGTACGCGGCAGAGGACCGGATGGACGAGGCCGCCCGGCTGCTGATCGCCGCCGGGGACGTCGACGGCGCGATGGACCTGCTGAGGACGTCTCAGGCGTGGTTCTTCGAGTCCGGTGCCGCTGCCGTCTACCTGCAGCTCGGTGAGGAAGCGGTCTCGAGCGGAGGGGCGGCCGACGCCGAGGTGTTCGTGATGCTGGCGTACGCCGCGGTGCTCAGCGGCCGGTTCGACCGCGCGCGCCACTGGTGCGACGCCGCCGATCTCCTGGTCGAGGACCGGACCCCGTCCATCGACGGATGGCTCAGCGCCCGCGCCTGCCTGCTGACGATGCGCGCCGCCTACGGACACGAGGAGGGCGACCGGTCCGCCGCCGACCTCGTCGAGGGCGGCCGCGCCGTGCATCTCGAGACCGATCCCGCGCTTCCCGGTTACGTCCTCGCGCGCGCCGCGCTGGCGAGCGCGCACATGCGCGCCGAACGGTACGGGGACGCGGTCGCGCTTCTCAACGAAGCCTGGCAGCACCCCGCGCGCGCGCTGCTTCCGACACCCGCACTGCTGCAGACCGCGGGGCTGCTGGCCCTGAACCTGCTTCAGGTGGGTGCCGCCGAGGCAGCGCGGGAGGTCTGTGCCGAGGTGGCGGCTCCCGCCGACGCCGTGGAGCACGCGTGGGGCGAGGCCGCCGCTGCGTCGGTCGCCTGGCTCAGGCTGGTGGAGGGCCGCCTCGCGCGATCCGATGGGGACCTGGTCTTCGCTCGCCGCCGCCTGCGCCGCGCGGTCGAGCTCGCCGAGGTCTGGGGGCGGGACGTCGAACTGGTGCGGGCGCTGAGCAGCCTGGCCGAGGTGCAACTCGCCGCCGGCGACCGCCAGGCCGCCCGCGAGGCGGCCACCCGTGCCCGCGAGGTTGCGGACGCAGCACCGATCCGCCGGCTAGCGGCGGCGGAGCTGCAGGCGGTCGAGACGCGACTCGGCCGGGGCGCCGTGCGGGCCGCACGGCGCCTTGGCCGCCTCCACGAGGAGCTCACCGACCGGGAGCTGTCGGTGCTGCAGGCGTTCTCCGGCCCGGCCACCCAGCGGGAGGTCAGCGCCGCGCTGTTCCTGTCGGTGAACACCGTGAAGGGCTACACCAAGAGCCTGTACCGCAAGCTCGGCGCCTCATCGCGTCGCGACGCCGTCGAGCGGGGCAGGGCGCTCGGCCTGGTCTGAGCCGGTCGCTGCGGGAGCCGCACCACCGTCCCGGCGCCGGCTCCGCGAGTTCCAGGCCGCCCTCGTCAGGACGAGCAGGCCGACGGCGCTGGCGAAGGCGACGGTGTCGCCCATGCGGGCGTACCAGGTGCCCGTGCCCTGCGTCGGCACGGACACCACGAGGGTCTGGTCGGCAGCGGTGAAGTAGTCGGCCTTGTGACCGAGCAGGCGGCCCTGCGCGTCCGTGGCCAACGAGATCCCCTGCCGCGTGGGGCGGACCAGCGCCACGCCGTTCTCGACGGCACGGAACGGTGCCTGCTGGGCGTGCCACGCCGAGATGCTCCGCCAGTCGCTGGACGGCACGAGCAAGATGTCGACCCCGGCCCGCCCTGCCTGGCGGACCAGGCCGGGGAAGAAGTCGTCCTGGCAGATGATCGTGGCGAGCCGGCCGTAGGGCGTGTCGACGGTCGGCACGATCCCCGGGCCGGGGTCGTGCCCGTCGCCGGGGACCGGCTTGGATTTCAGGTAGTCCCACACGACCGTGCCACGCGGGTCCATCAGGACGGCGTGGTTCTCGTTCACCGCTGCGCCATCCGATCCGTCCCCGGCGTCGGCCAGCTGCACCATCATCGAGACCTGCAGGTAGACGCCGTGCTCCCGGGCCAGGTCGGCCGCGCGTGCCACGACGGCGGACTGCTCCTCCTCGAGCGTGAGCGCCGCCGCCTCCGACCACGCGATGATCTCCGCGCCGGCCTCCGCCTCGCGCTCGGAGCGCTCGAACAGCTCGTCGAGCACCGGTCGGAAGTACTCGTCCCGGACTGCGGCACGCTCGGCGGGATCACCCGGGGTCAGTGGCGGGGCCGAGTAGGCCAGGTCGGACAGCTGCCGGTCGGGGGCGAGGGCGGCCACGCGGACCGTGTCGGCCGCCGGCGTGGCGAACGCCAATTGCGCGCCGCCGAAGACCAGAGCCGCCGCGAGCGTCGCGGCGAAGACCACGGACGGGGACCGGTGCCGGGAGCCCTCCAGCCCACGCTCCCAGAGCTCGTTCACGACCGGCGCCAGCCAACTGACCAGGAACGTCAAACCCCAGATTCCGGTGACGGACGCCAATTGCAGAAGTGGGAGGCCGGCGTACTGGGAGTACGCAGTGCTGCCGGCGGCGCCGTAGGCGCTGCTGATCGTGCCGATGAAGTCCGCGGTCGTCACGGCGGCCGGGAAGACGAGCGTGCGCGGCAGGCCGGTCAGCCTCGGGGCCAGGAGGCGGTCGACCGCGAAGGGCAGCGCACCCCCCAGACCGAGCATGGCGACGAAGAGGTAGTAGCCGACCCCGTCCTCCACGGGGAAGAACCCGTTCCGGAGCCCCGCCAGTAGTGCCAGCGACATGGCCACCGTCAGCACGAGGAGCCCGGTCAGGGGCCGTTGGCTGCGCGAGAAGCGCATGAGGAACACCGGCGCCACCCAGGCCGTGAGGGGGATCAGGGTCTGGAGGTTCGCAAAGGGCAGCAGCAGCGTGCCTAGGAGCAGCCACACCCATGGTGACCGGCCCCCCGGGTACGGTCGGCGCACCCGCGAAGGGCGGCCCCGCACCGCCGCGCCGGCGGACGTCGCAACGGGATCACCGCTGATCGTGGCCATGTCGACTCCTCTCGCTGCTGGGCATCACGGCGACGAGGACGACCGCGCCGCCCACGTCCCACACCTGGTTCAGGAGCGCCCTCAGCGCGGCCTGGTCGGGAATCGAACACTCGATCACCATTCCGGCCGGCACGGCGGAGACGCGGGCGCCGTCGAATCGGTCCCGCACCATCCCGATGACTCCCGACGGCATCGGGTCGGTGACGATCAGGCAGTACGTCGATCCCACGGTGGCCTCCTGCTTCTCGACCACCGTGCCGCCGCAGCCCGCTGTGCACACCACCCTGATCGCAGAACCACCCCGGGTGGGCGGGGATCACCCGTCTCTGGCAGGGCGCCCACGTCGTGGGCGCCCTGTCATCGTTCATGGGCCAGTCCTGCCCGACCTGGCTGGTGTCGGACGCCGACCGCTCGGGGGACGGCGTGTCGTCCTGGTCCCACGCCAGGGCTGCGGTGAGCAACTCCTCGCCCGACCCGGAGCGGCACGCTGTAGGCGTAGAAGTCGTACCGGGCGTGACTTCATCGCCCCGAGCACTCGGGCGGACCAGAACGGTCGTGAGCCCACCGACCTGCGCCGGCGCGGCGTCGGTGGCGTTCCCGGTGTCGGGGTAGTCGCCGCTGCCCTCGGACAGGGGGGCACCGTCGTCGGCCACGTCCGTGCTCGGTGAATCCTCGGGGGCATGCGCGCTGCCGCCGCGGCGGACGACGGCGCGCTCCTGCTCCATCCGCTCGAGGAGCGCCCATCGCCACCCGCGGCGCCCACCCACCCATTCGCCCCGGCCACGGCGTGAAGAGCGGAGCAAGCCATGCCGTCCACCCTGTCCGCGGCGCGACAGTGGCGCCCGCTGTCGAAGCACCAGCGGAAGGAACGACCAACTGTCCGCATCCCTGGGCGCCGGTCGTCCGGAAGAGAGGTCATCAGCAACCCACGGAAGAGATCGTCGGAACGCCGGCGGCCACCATGACGCGCAAGGAGATCGCACCATGAGCATGACCAGCACCGACGCCGCAACCGGCTTGCGGGACATCAAGAGCCACGAGAAGACCAGCTTCGCCGACCTCGGCAAGGAGATGTGGGCCTACCTGACCGGCAAGGGCGCCGCAATCAACTACGAGTTCGTCGACATGGTCGTCGAGGTGCCTCGCGAGACCGGGCCGGATGCCCCCCGCGCCGTCTGGCGGCTCAACGGCACCCTGCGCATCACGACCGCCGAGAACGCCAGCCGGGGATGACGGACCCACGCGGCCCGGTGCACCTGTCCGGTGAGCTGTCGCTGGAGGTGGACGGGGCGGGCGTGCAGGTGCACGCCGACGGCGCGGACGTGCGGATCGTCGCCGAGGACGTCGGCGCCTTCGTGATGCGGGTCCGAGAGGCGGCGACCGCACGGAGCGGGGTGGCGCCCGGCCGCCGGGATCTGGGCGGGCTGGCCGAGGCCCTGGCCGCCTCCGGGTTCACGGCGCACCTGGAGTCCCCCACGCGCCCGGTGGCCGTCGCCGGTGCCGGCGTCGACTCGCCGGCCGGGGGACTGCTGCTGGGCACCCGGCGGGTACGGCCCCGCGCGGCCGTGGTGGTGATCGCCGTCGGCCGCGGCCGCCGGCCGCTCGCCGCGGGCGCCGTAGCGGTGGTGCTGGCGACCGTCCTCGCCCGCCGACGCCGCTGACAGGCGCGGCCGGTCATCGAACCGGCCGCGCCTGACGGGCCCGTCACCGGCCGGCGTCCTCCCTCACCGCGGTGACGACGACCGCTCCTCTGCGAGTCGGCGGGCGAACAGTGGCGGCAGGTAGCGGAGCATCAGGGCCGACCACACCAGGTGCGTGAGCATGGGCGCCTGGATCCCCCCGGTGACCCGGCGCTGCTGCGCGAAGAGCAGACCCATCGGAACGCTCGCCAGCACCAGCGCCGGGTTGCGGGTGGCGGTGGTGGCCAGCCCGTAGACCGCGGTCGAGGCGAGCACCGGCCGGGTCGCGCCCGCCGCCGCGTAGACCGAGCCGCGGAAGAACACCTCTTCCGCGACGCCGTTGGCCAACGTGGTGGTGAGGACCAGCGGCGTCGTCCCCTGGTCGGCGTAGCGGAGCACCGACCCGATCGCCCGTTCCAGGACCGGGATCCGGCGGGCGACCAGCGCCGCGGCGTAGAAGGCCCCGAAGGCGCCGACCCCCGAGACGACCGGCGTGAGCACCGGGCGGCGCAGCTGCTCCCCGGGCCCGAACATCCGTCCCAGGTGCAGCGGACCGGATGCCAGCCCACCGACCACCCAGGTGCCGGCGACCCCGAGGGTCAGCCAGTAGAACCGGGGTGAACCCGGCGGCGTCGACAGCGACACCCCCAGCAGCGAGGCGCCGGTGACCGCGGTGGCGCCGGTGACCCGCCGGCGGCGCCGGAAGGCCTCGTCGCTCTCCCAGTGGTCCCGCGGCACGCTCCGCAGCAGTGGCCCGGCCACCCGCCGGACCCGGGCCCGCACGGCAGCGAGCCCGGTCAACGCCGCGCTCCGCGGCTCAGCCATCCGCTGCGCCGCTCC
This sequence comes from Geodermatophilus sabuli, assembly GCF_900215145.1. Classification (GTDB taxonomy): domain Bacteria; phylum Actinomycetota; class Actinomycetes; order Mycobacteriales; family Geodermatophilaceae; genus Geodermatophilus; species Geodermatophilus sabuli. The sequence goes on from NZ_OBDO01000004.1 coordinate 293,768, forward strand.
CCCGCCTGCCGTCGGCGTTCTCGTGCCCGTTCGACCAGCGCGGTCATCACCATCTCGTCGTAGTCCATCGGCTCGAAGGGCACTACCGAGCGGATGGCGTCGTCGGTGACGACCACCTCGTTGGTCATGGAGTCGATGAGCGAGCGGCCGGTGGCCACGTCGACGTCGGTGACCAGGGCCAGCCAGCGCGAGGACAGCTGCGGGCTGAGCAGCGGCACGGGGACGACGAACAGGTGCCGGTTCTGGATCTCGGCGACCCGGATCATCATCTGCAGGTAGGTGAGCACATCGGGGCCACCCACCTCGAACACCCGCCCGGCGGCCTCCGGTGCGTCGAGGACCCCGACCAGATACCGGACGACGTCGGCGACCGCGATCGGCTGCGTCCGCGTGCTCACCCACCGGGGGGTGACCATGGCGGGCAGGTGCGCCACGAGCTGGCGGGTGAGCTCCCAGGACACCCCGCCGTGGCCGACGACGATGCCCGCGCGCAGCACCGTCACCGGAACGCCGGTGCCGCCCAGGAGCCGCTCGACCTCACGGCGGCTGCGAAGGTGCCGGGACAGCTGGTCACTGTCCTGGCCCAGGCCGCCGAGGTAGATGATCCGGTCGACCCCGGCCGCGGCCGCGGCCCGGGCGAAGGTGCGCGCCGCCTCGGCGTCCTTGCGCTCGAAGTCCGGGTCGTCGAGGGAGTGCACCAGGTAGTAGGCGACCTCGCAGCCTTCGAGTGCCTCCCGCAGCGATCCCTCCTCCCCGACGTCTCCGGCGACCGGGTGGCCGGCCCCCTCGTAGCGCTCGGGGCGTCGGGTCATCGCGCGGACCTCGTGGCCTTCCCCGTCGAGCGCGGCGACCAGCCGGCTGCCCACGAACCCCGACGCGCCAGTGACCAGGATCCTCACCGGCGCAGGGTGACCCGGGTGAGCGGTCGGCGCGAATCGTCCGGCGCCGGCGGCGGACCCATGTCAGCCGTGAATCCATTCACGCCAGTCGAGGCGTGTGCGGAGTCCACGAGGCACTGGCTGGGTTGCCGGTCCCCCGCCGTGCGCCGCCTCCAGCAGCGTCGTGCGGCTCCCGTCACCGCGTTGGCAACAGGTGGCCGATCCGGATACCAGCGACCGGTGACGACGCCAGAGAGGCCGACGCCCGGACGCGATCTGGCGACCGCCGTGAGCGCCGACGGCTCGCCACGAGTCCTCAGTGGAGCCGTCCGAGTCGGAGATGACGACGGCCGAGTCACAGAGGGACTCGGACGCCGGCGTTCCAGGAGTCGAGGATCCTGTCGATCCGCGCCCGGCAGTTCGCGACCTCCCCGCGCGCGGTAGGCGTGTCCTTGTGGCGCAGGGCCGCGGTGGCGGCCGCCAGGTCCAGGCGGGCCAACTCGAACTCCACGAGGAGGACGTCCGGGGCGCCGTCCGTAGTCATCACGCTCATGGCCGGTCTTCGTCTCCGCCGGTGGGCGCGGATGCATCGGCTTCGCTTCGGTGCCTGTCGCCGCCTGTGCTCCGCCTGGGCGATTCACCACCCCGGGTGTCCAGGCCCCCTTCGGCATCTGGTCGATCGACGCCGTCCGGCGCCTGTCCTGGCCTTTCGATACGCGCCATCCAGTCAGATCCGTCGCCGTCCAGACCGCGTTGCTGTACCGGTTGCTGTAGTGCCCCCACGCGCTCGAGCGTGTCATCCGCTCGACTTCGCCGCGGACTCTCGCGGTCACCCGCCCCTCCCGGCCCACAGGAACGCATCAGGAGTCCGGCCTCTCCTGATGTCAGTTGGCGGCGGCGCGGTAGGCCTCGATCACCTCGTCTGCTCCGGGCGACACTCCCTGTCGGCGCAGTAGGCCAGCTCTGACATCTCGGCGCCTCCGTCGCTTGCCCCCCGCACTGACGTGCAGGCACCCCGAAGCCATGCCGCATCGGGGTCGCCGCCCGTGTAGCGCAGGCGCGCGGATGGGCGGCCGCGGCGAAGAGCGCGCGAATCAGCTGTTGGAGGTTGCATGCGATGGCAACAGCCGCTGCGACCACCCGCGGGCCGCGCCATGGCCGCCATCCAACCCGCGCTGCGCCGAGCCGCCGAGGTGTCAGCGTGTCGTGCGGGCGTCGGTCATCGATGAGGTCGAGCCGCGGATCCGGGCGCTACTGCGGGCGTTTCGACGATCCCGTCGACGGTGATCGCCGAGCGGATCCCCTGGATCCGGTCATGACCGCGCTGAAGAACCGGGTGGCCGACCTGCGGCGAGGTGTATCTGCGGCCGAATCCGGCGTCCCAAACGGCATGTGTGGCCGGCGAGATTTCCCAGTGACATCGACCACCGCCGCTTGCACAAGGTACCCCCGTGGGGTATCACTTACTGGTGCCCAGTACCCCGATGGGGTACTAGCCCATCGTCATCACAAGCACCAGGAGTTCTCGCATGTCAGCCGCCTCGCCCGACCAGTCGCAGGCCTCCGCGGGTCGTCGGCTGGGCCTGTCCCTGCTGGTGATCGCCACTGCCCAGCTGATGCTGGTCCTCGACGACAGCATCGCCAACATCGCCCTGCCGAGCATCCAGGCCGACCTGGACGTCTCCGCGGCGAGCCTGCCGTGGGTGATCAACGCCTACGTCCTCGTCTTCGGGGCGCTGCTGCTGTTCGGTGGCCGGCTCGGTGACCTGTTCGGCCGGCGGCGAGTGCTGCGGACCGGGCTGGCCGTCTTCGTGGCCGCGTCGCTGCTCGGCGGCCTGGCGCCCAACACCGGCCTCCTGATCGCCGCCCGCGCCCTGCAGGGACTCGGCGCGGCGCTGGCCGCCCCGAACGCTCTCGCGCTGATCGCCACCACCTTCCCGACGGGCAAGCCGCGCAACTCCGCGATGGCCGCCTACGGCGCCATGTCCGCCGTCGGCATCGTCGCCGGCGTGCTGCTCGGCGGGGCGCTCACCGGCCTGCTCGACTGGCGCTGGGTCTTCTTCATCAACATCCCCATCGGCCTGGCCGTCCTCGCCGGCACCGCCGTCCTCGCCGAGGGCGGCCGCGGCCGCGGCCGGCTGGACACCCCGGGCGCGGTGACCGGCACCGGCGCGATGGTCGCCCTGGTCTACGGCATCACCCGCGCCGGCGAGCACGGCTGGACCGACCCCTTCACCCTGGCCGCGTTCGCCGCCGCCGTGCTGCTGCTGACCGTGTTCCTGGCGCTGCAGGCACGCACGGCCGAGCCGCTGCTGCCGCTGGGCCTGTTCGCCGACCGCAACCGGGCCGGCTCCTACGCCACCATCCTGTTCATCGGCGCCGGCCTGATGGGCTCGTTCTACCTGCTGGCGCTGTTCCTGCAGCAGGTGCTGCAGTTCGGGGCCCTGGAGACCGGGGTGGCGTCGCTGCCGTTCGCCGCCGGCATCATCCTGGCCTCGGGCATCAGCTCCAAGCTGGTCGAGCGCCTCACACCGCGGGTCGTGGCCGCGCCCGGTTTGCTGCTCGCGGCGGGCGGCATGCTCTGGCTGTCCACGCTGACCGTGGACTCCTCCTACGTCGCGCACATCATGCCGGCGCTGTTCCTCACCTCGTTCGGCCTCGGCCTGGCGTTCGTGCCACTGACCCTGACCGCCGTGCACCGCGTCGCCGAGGACCGGGCCGGCGTCGCCTCCGCGCTGGTCAACACGGCCCAGCAGATCGGCGCCGCGCTCGGCCTGGCCGTGCTGACCACCGTCTCCACCACCGCAGCCGACGAGCAGCGGCCCGGTGCCGCCCAGGTGCTGCAGCAGGGCCTGGCTGTCGACGATCCCGGCGCCGTGGCCCGGGCCGGCGAGGCGCTGGCGCAGGGCTACACCACCGGCTTCCTCACCGGAGCCGGCCTGCTGCTGGCCGCCGCCATCCTCGTCGCCGCGACCGTGGCCACCCGGGGCACCCAGCGCGCCGCCGACCCGGCAGACGTCGCAGACGAGACCCGTCCGCGACGGCGGAGTCGACTGGCTGGTGAACAGTTCACAACCGCCAGCGGGAACCGGCGCTGACAGCAACCGACCGTAGGAGCGTGCGCAGCTTCCTCACGCACCCGATACCCACCACTCCTCTTCAGCTTGTCGGTCGCGAGGGGTCCGTCAACGGGCGCCGTCGACAGTTCTGGGTGGCCTCCGACCCGGTGACGTCCACCCGGACATCACGCGCGTCGACCGTCGCAGACGGCAGACGCCGCACGCGGCAGAATTCGATGCAGTAGAGCCGCGCACGGGCCAGCCCGCCGGTCGTCGCGCAGCATACGATCGCCAGCGTGGGTGTCGCCGAGTACTGCCCCGTCTCCATGGCAGCCTCGGTGGTCTGTGAGCGATGGAACATACTCATCCTGCGCGAGATGCTCGCTGGCGCTCGCGGGTTCAACGACATCCACCGCGGTCTGCCAGGACTGTCACGCACCCTGCTGAGCCACCGCTTGCACACGTTGCAGCAGGCAGGACTTGTTGTCACCGCAGCCGCGGACGGATCCGGCAGGCAGGGCTACGAACTCACCGACAAGGGCGCGGATCTCCGCGGCCTGGTGATGGAACTCGGGGCATGGAGCGTTCGCTGGAGCTTTCCGAGACCTACCGATGATCAGCTCGACCCGCATCTGCTCTTGTGGCGCATGCAATCCGGACTCGCCCGGGAGAACCTGCCCGCCCGTCGCGTCACCGTGGAAGTCACCTTCGACCAGCAACCGCAACCGGTGCTGGGATGGCTGGTCCTGTGTGGTGAAGATTCCTCCGCCTGCATCCGGCATCCCATGTTCGCCGTGGATGTCCATGCTCGCGCCAGCTCGAGAGTCTGGCACGAATTGTGGTACGGACATCGCACCTGGCGACAGGCCCTCGCCACCAACGACCTCGTGCTGACCGGCGACGCGAAACTGTTGGCCGATTTCCCTGGCTGGTTCACGCTCAGCGCCTTCGCCGGCCGCGTCTCCGAAGTCCACTCCCCCGACGCCTGAGTCAGCCCCCTCCCTTGGTGGTACAAAGTCTGTACCACCTGCTGGCTGTGACCCGTGCCACGCTCTGGTCATGCCGCCTGAGTTGCGCAAGGTCGCCGACGGGATCCACGTCGGCGCTCTGTTCCCCCGCAGCGTCTTCAACACGGTGGTGATCGAGGGGCCCGAGGGCGACGTCGTCGTCGACGCCGGCTTTCCCTGGTCGCGGAAACGCCTGGCCCACTTCCTGCGCGGGCGAGATGTGTCCGAGCATGTCGTCACCCACGCCCACGGCGACCACGTGGGAGCCACCGCATGGCTCTGCGAACACACCGGGGCTCCACTGGCCATGAGCGAGATCGAGGCCGACGACTTCGAGCACGGCGACATCGCCTGGCACGCGGGCGCCGGCGGCAAGTACTGGATCGCCCCACTCGGTCGCGCTCGCCGACACGTCGACCGGCGGCTCAAACGGGGCGACACCGTCGCCGGCTTCGAAGCCATCGCCCAGCCCGGGCACAGCCCCGGCCTCCTCGCCTTCTGGCGGGCGGCCGACCGGACCTTGATCGTCGGTGACGGGCCGATCAACCTCTCCCCAGACCCCACGAGTCCTCGGTGGCTGCACCTGCCCGCCAAGCTGCACCACAACCCGGCCGAGGCCGTGGCCTCGCGCAAGCGACTCACCGAACTCGAACCCGAACTGATCATCTCCACGCACGGTCATCCCGTCCGCGGCCTCGACCGGTGGCGGCAGGGAATTCACAAAGTGGCCCACTGAGGCCTGATGTCATCCGACCAGCGGATCGGTACTCCCTCCTGCACTTGCTGACAGATCCTCACGTTCGGCGACGGGGCGTTACGGCTGATCACCAAGCGCCTCGTCCGAGGTCAGAGCACCGCCGTCGACCCGGCACTCCCCCCGCGAGATCGGAGATCACAGTGAGCACGCCCAATGCTCGACTCGCCATGCAGATAGGCGGACGCGGGTTCCTTGAAGCGCATCCACCCAATGACGTCACCGGCGCCCGCTTCGAGGGCCGATTCGTCATCTACGGCATGATGAGTCATGGCAGTCCGATCTTCGGCGACGACGTGTCCCTGTTCGAGAGAGACTGCGCAGCGCAACACGGGCTAGGACCTGGAAGTGCCCATTTCGTTGCGATGCGCAGCGGCTTCGGCCTGGAGAGTTTCCACACGGGCGATGACGAATTCGTCGGACACCTGTACGCCCGGACGTCCGCACGCACACGCCTTCGCATCTACTTCGATCCCGCACCCGACGGGTCTCGGAGCTTCGAGGATCGCGACTCGTTCACCCGGGGCCAATTGATTGGCACCTACCGCGCCGAGGAGTTCTTCCAGCTCGATGCTCGCGCAGGAGTGTTCAACACCCGGGTGAGCTACACCTTGATCGAGAGCTCGCCGTTCACGTTCATGGACACGACGGTGGATCTCGCAGAGGTCGCTCCGTCCATGACCGATCTGTCAGCGGGTCACGCTCCGGAAGACGCGCCCCGTCCCATTCCGATCCCCCATGGAGAGGAACCGTTCACCGACCGGGGTCCTGGCGTCTTCGCGCAACGCTTCCCGGTCGGCGGGGCCTGGCTCACCGTGGACTGAGGCACCCAGCAGCAGGAAGACATCTGAACGACTCCAGCGACCAGCCGAGTTCGTGCCCCGGGGAGCGAAGGAGACACCTCGTGAAGTCCGTCGCGCACCCGAGCGAGCCGTCATGGATGCCGACGCTGGTTCTGCGTGCTCCACGCGACCAGCCCAACGGCATCACACCTGTCCACGACCCGGTCAGCGCCTCGACGGCGTGTCCACGACTCGAGGAGAGCCGAGTGTTCGACACCCGCCTGTCCGACGAGCAGGTGCACCCGACGAAGACCGACTCCTCGGCAGCCCCGAGCTGCCATTCCTCCGGAGGTCACCTTGGCCACCATCTCTGACCCGCCCCCGACCTCCTCACCGACGGCCACCCCCGTCGGCGGTCACTCGCCGTCACACCGGCTCGAGGGACGGTTGGGTGCCGGCTCGATCGTCTTCATGGTGGTCGCCGCAGCCGCACCGCTGACCGTCATCGCGGGATCGGTGCCGATCGGCATCGCCGCGGGCAACGGCGCCGGATACCCCGCGATGTACGTCGTGGCCGCCGTCGTGCTGGCGTTCTTCGCGGTGGGGTTCACCGCGATGACCCGGCACGTCCCCAACGCCGGCGCCTTCTACTCCTACGTCGGCACCGGCCTGGGTCGCGGGGCGGGGCTGGGGAGCGCGCTGATCGCGCTGATCAGCTACATCACCGTGCAGGGCGCGGTGTACGGGTACATCGGGTTCCTCATCGACGACCTGGTCACCGGGTACGGCGGGCCGACGGTGCCGTGGTGGGTGTGGACCCTCCTCGTGCTGGTCGTCACCGGCGTGCTCGGCTACCGGCACATCGAGCTGTCGAGCAAGGTGCTCGGCGTCCTGCTGATCGCCGAGGTCGCCATCGTCCTGGTCCTGGACGCCGCCGTGATCGGCCAGGGCGGTGGACCCGAAGGACTCTCGACGGCGTTCCTGACGCCGAGCGACGTCCTCTCCGGAGCCCCGGGCATCGGCCTGATGTTCGCCATCGCCGGCTTCATCGGCTTCGAGGCGACGGCGATCTTCCGGGACGAGGCGCGCGACCCCGAGCGCACGATCCCCCGGGCCACGTACGCCGCCCTGCTGATCATCGGCGTCTTCTACACCCTCTCAGCCTGGGCGATCGTCAGCGCCTGGGGCGACAGCCGGATCGTCGAGGAGTCGGCCGCCGACCCGGGCGGCATCGTCGTGACGACCGCCGCGGACTTCGTGGGGACGGCGGCCGCGGACATCATGCTCGTGCTCTTCGTCACCAGCCTGTTCGCCGCCATCCTGTCCTTCCACAACGTGTTGGCTCGGTACTTCTTCTCGCTGGGCAACACCGGCGTCCTGCACGTCGCCTGCGGACGCAGCCACCCCAGGCACGCCTCACCGCACGTGGCGTCGCTGGTGACGTCGGTGGTCGGCGCGGTGCTGATGGTGGTCTGCGCGATCGCGGGGCTGGACCCGGTGCTGGAGATCTTCACCTGGCTCGCCGGCATCGCGAGCGTCGGCATCGTCCTGCTCATGGCCCTCGCCTGCCTGGCGGTGCTGGTGTTCTTCCGGCGCACGGGCGTCGACCGGCGTCCGTGGCAGACGGTCATCGCGCCCGCCCTCGGGGTGGTCGGGCTCTCCCTCATCCTGGTCCTGCTCGTGAAGAACCTGGCGCTGCTGATGGGCGGGTCCACCCCGCTCGGCGTCGGCGTCGGTGTGCTGCTGGCCGTCGCGCTGGCCGCTGGCTGGTTGCTGGCCCGGGCCCGCCCCCAGGCGGCGCAGAACCTGACCCGCGCCACGCCCGCTGACGAAGCTCCCCTGATCTGACCCACCCACCGCACGAACCGGAGGACGAGATGACTCTCACCGCACCGAGCACCACCGTCAGCCACCCGCTGTCCCGGCTCACCGCCGAGGAGATCACCGCCGTGAGCACGATCGTGCGCGACGCCGGCCTGGTGAAGGAGAGCAGCAAGTTCGTCTACATGGGCCTGGAGGAGCCGCACAAGCGCGACGTCCTGGCCTGGTCCCCCGGTCAGCCGGTCGAGCGGCGGGTGCGTGCGCTGCTGCTCGACCGGGCCACCGGCAACGGCCGCGACCTGACCGTCTCGATCACCGGTGCAGCGGTGGTCAGGGACGACGAGATCGACGGGGTCGCCGACGGACAGGTCCCGATCCTCGACGCCGAGTTCGAGGCGATCGAGCCGATCCTCGCCGCCGACGAGCGCTGGGTCGCCGCCATGGCCAAGCGCGGCCTGGACGTCGCGAACGTGCGTGCGGTTCCGCTGTCGGCCGGCTCCTACTTCCCCGACGAGACCGGCGACCGGGTCGTGCGGGTGCTCGGCTTCCACCAGGCCGACCCGGCCGACCTGCCGTGGGCGCACCCGGTGGACGGCGTCGTCGCCTACGTCGACATCACCCGCGGCGTCACCACGGCGGTGCACGACCACTTCGACCTGCCGGTGCCCGCCGAGCGCGCCGACCTCGACCAGGCCACCCACCCGCACCCGGTGCGCGACCTCAAGCCCATCGAGATCACCCAGCCCGAGGGCCCCAGCTTCACCGTCGACGACGACGTCGTCCGCTGGGCCGGGTGGGAGTTCCGGGTCGGCTTCGACGCCCGGGAGGGCCTGGTCCTCCACCAGCTGTCCATCGACGGCCGCTCGGTGGTGCACCGCGCCTCGATCGCCGAGATGGTCGTGCCCTACGCCGACCCCTCCCCGGTGCGGTTCTGGCAGAACTACTTCGACGTCGGCGAGTACCTCTTCGCCCGCTACAGCAACCCTCTCGAGCTGGGCTGCGACTGCCTCGGCGAGATCCACTACTTCGACGGCACCCTGGCTGACGAGGACGGCGCGCCGCGGGTGATCCGCAACGCCATCTGCCTCCACGAGGAGGACTACGGCGTCGGCTGGAAGCACACCGACCTGTTCAACGGCATGGCCGAGACCCGCCGCTCCCGCCGGCTGGTGATCAGCTTCTTCACCACCGTCGGCAACTACGACTACGGCTTCTACTGGTACCTCTACACCGACGGCACCATCCAGCTGGAGAGCAAGGCGACGGGCATCGTGTTCACCTCTGCCTACCGCGGCGAGGACCACCCCTACGCCACCGAGGTCGCCCCGGGGCTGGGTGCGCCGTTCCACCAGCACCTGTTCTCCGCGCGGCTGGACATGGCCGTCGACGGCACCGGCAACACCGTGCACGAGGTGGAGGCCGTCCGCATGCCCATGGGTGAGGCCAATCCGTACGGCAACGCGTTCATGAAGCGGTCGACGCCGCTGACGCGGGAGTCCGAGGCACAGCGGCTCGGGGACGCCACGGTCGGACGGGTCTGGCACGTGGTCAACCCGTCGAAGACCAACCGGCTCGGCCAGCCGGTCGGCTACGCGCTGCACCCGCAGAACTCCCCCGTGCTGCTGGCCGACGACCAGTCGTCGATCCACCAGCGGGCGACCTTCTCCACCAAGAGCCTGTGGGTCACCGCCTACGACCCCGCCGAGCGCTATCCGGCCGGCGACTTCGTCAACCAGCACCCCGGCGAGGGCGGGCTGCCGACCTTCGTCGCCGACGACGCCCCGCTGGAGGACACCGACGTCGTCCTGTGGCACACCTTCGGGCTGACCCACTTCCCGCGGCCCGAGGACTGGCCGGTCATGCCCACCGACTACACCGGGTTCACCCTCAAGCCGGTCGGCTTCTTCGACCGCAACCCGGCGCTTGGCGTGCCCCAGTCCACGTCTACGCACTGCTCCTCGCACGACTCGTGACACCGGCGGTCCTCACCCCAGCCCGGGTTCGTCCCGGGCTGGGGCGAGCGCGGCGGTGCCGGCCGTGACCTCGGCGGTCGTACAACTCGTGCAGGTGACGAGCACGGCGCTCGGTTAGCTCGCCATGGCGGGATGACGTTGGCCTGCCCTCCCTGTGCACAGCACCTGGGCGACGTCGCGCCTCCACCCGGCGACAGACGCATGTCCGGTCGAGCCGGGCCTGGCCCAGTGGGCGGATCTGCCCATTGTCCGCGGTCACAGGTCGTCGCTTGGCTCCCTCTGTCAAGCGCACGAGGAGGACCCATGCGAGACAGGCAGTCAGAGGTCTATGAACTGTTCGACAGGGGCGCTCGGAAGCGCACGGCCGCCCTGGTCACCGACGCGGTCATCGCCGAGCACGAGGCCAACCCCGCCGGGCCGCACAGCGACGCGCTGCAGCGAGTGCTGCGTTACATGCGCCGAGCCCCGCTGCCGGGCAAGTACGTCATCGTTGCCGTGCGGCCCTGGCATGAGTACCGGATCGCCACGCTGACCGGGGTGCACGGTGAGGCGCCGCCCGTCCTCGACGACGGCCCCTGGGCCACGGAGCAGGAGGCGATGCACGCGGTCTTCCTGCGGCGGGTGGCCGACTTGCGCAAGGCCGTCGAGGGAGCTGCGTGATGGTCGACGTGCCGCGCCCTGTGATCACCGGTTACGCCGACCGGTTCTCGGTCGCGCCCGGCGAGACGGTGGAGTTCAAGATCAGCTGCGATGAGCCCGGGGAGTTCCAGGCCGAGGTCGTGAGGCTGCGGAACGGCGACACCAACCCGGCCGGTCCCGGCTTCCTCGAGACGGTGATCGACACAGCGGCCAACGGTCGCTACCCGGGCCGAAAGCAGGAGATCCACCCCGGCTCAGCTGTCCTCGTCCAGGACGGTGGAGGCCTCGCTCTCGGCGCAACCGGAGCGCTTCACGTGTACGCGCAACCAACCACCCCGGCGGTGGACGGCCAGACGCTGCTCTCCCGATGGGACGAGGCGACTCGAACCGGCTGGTGGCTGGGGCTGGTGGGCGGAAGGCTGACCCTCCGGCTGGGGGACGGGACGGTGGTGCACGAGACCTCCGCTGACGCCCCCCTGCTGCCCTGGATCTGGTATTCCGTCACCGCCAGCTGGGCTGGTGGCACGACAGAAGTAGGCGCCGTACCGACGCTCACCGCGACCAACAGCCTGTGGAGCCCGGCCATCGGCCTGGCGACGCCGACGGGCGCATCGGGTACCGGTGCCCCCGTACCCGGCAGCCCCGAGGTCCCGACCGTCCTCGCCGCCGGTTGGGACACCGCGCGCGGTGTCACCCGAGGACACCTGAACGGCAAGCTCGACTCGCCCGCCGTCTTCGGCGGTCCGCTCGACGGCGCCGCGCGTGAGGCACTGGCTCGCGGCGAGCGTCCCGCCATCGACGTCCTCGCCCGCTACGACTTCGGCGCAGACATCGGCCCGGCCGGCGTTCCCTCGGACCGCTGTTCGGACATCGGGCCGAACGGCTGGCACGGCGTCTGCCACAACGCCCCCTACCGCGCCATGACGGGGTGGAACTGGAGCGGGGAGGAGGAGAACTACCGGCACGCCCCGGAGCAGTACGGGGCGATCCACTTCACCGACGATGCGCTCGAGGACGCCGGCTGGACCACCGACGTCCGCCTGACGGTCCCCGACGACCTGCACAGCGGCGTCTACGCCTTGCGGACGAGGCTGGGCGACTCCGTGGACCACATCCCCTTCTGGGTGCTGCCGCCCCGCGGCACGGCGACCGAGAAGGTCCTCCTGCTGTTCCCCACCGCCAGCTACCTCGCCTACGCGAACGACCACATCGTCCCCGACGTGCCCGTCGCGCAGTCGATCCTCGGGCACACCTCGGTGATGGCAGCAGCGGACCTGCACCTCCTGGAACACCCCGAGTACGGCCTGTCCACGTACGACCACCACAACGACGGCAGCGGCGTGGCACACACCAGTCGGCTGCGGCCCATCACGACGATGCGTCCGGGACACCGGCACACGACCGGCTCCCTGTGGCAGTTCCCCGCCGACCTGCACCTGGTCGACTGGCTGACCGGCGTCGGCCTCGACTTCGACGTGGCCACCGACGAGGACCTCGACGCCGAGGGCGTGGAACTGCTGTCCCGGTACTCCGTCGTGCTCACCGGTACACACCCGGAGTACTACTCCGCACGGATGCTCGACGCGTGGGAGACCTATCTCGGCACCGGCGGCCGCGGGATGTACCTGGGCGCCAACGGCTTCTACTGGGTGACCAGCTTCCACCCGGACAAGCCGCACCTCGTCGAGGTCCGCAAGGGTGAGGGGGGATGCCGTGCATGGCAGGCCCGCCCGGGGGAACTGCACATGGCCTTCACCCCGGAGCGCGGCGGGATCTGGCGCAACCGCGGCCGAGCGCCGCAGAAGCTCTTCGGTGTCGGCTTCACCACCGAGGGCATGGACCGCTCCTCCGCCTACGACACCCTGGCCGACTTCGCCTCCCCGCACGGGGCTTTCATCGTCGAGGGCTGCGCCGGGGCCACCGTCATCGGAGACCACGGCTTGGTGGGCGGGGGCGCTGCCGGTCACGAGTGCGACCGGTACGACCTCACGTTGGGTACTCCGCCGAACGCCCTCCTGCTTGCCACGAGCGCCGGCAGGCACTCGGACAACTACCCGCTGGTGGCCGAGGACATCTACTTCCCCTTCGACGGACTGGGGGGAACGGACAACTTCCAGGTGCGCGCCGACATCGTCTACATGACGACGGCGAACGGGGGCGGGGTCTTCTCCACCGGATCCATCGCCTGGTCGGGCAGCCTCGCGCACAACGGCTACGACAACGACATCTCACGGATCACCGGCAACGTCCTGCGCCGCTTTCTCGACCCCACGCCACTGGAGCCCCTGCCGTCGGACGCTTGAGGCCTGTCTCGAGGTCGCGCGGGGCGGGTCCCGATGTCGCGGCCGGGGAGCAGGCGAGGCCCCAGGTGCCTGACGTGAGCGCGCCGCGTCCTTGCTAGGCCGAGTGGTGGTGGGAAGACTGTCCCTCCGGCAGTCCTTCCACCACCACCGAGGTGCTGCGAGTGCACGACGCCAGGCTCCCCCTCGCACTCCGCATCGCCTCCGCGGTGATCGAGTCCACCTCACCACGGTCGGCCGCTACTGCCCTCCTCGAACAGATCTGTGATCACACGCCCGTCCTGGCGGCCTCGGTGATGAGCTTCAATCCGATCACCGGCCAGCACACCGTGCTCTCCTCGACCGGCTACCGGCTGGAGGTGCTCGACTTCCTCAGGTCTCCTGCATTCCTGCAGGACGACGTCGGATACCAGCAACTCGTCCGGCGTCCTGATGGCGGCGCGCTGGGCTGGCGAGACGTTCCCGGGGACTACGGGCAGAGCCCATCGGCCGTCCGGGTGTTCCGGCCGGCCGGCTACTCCGGAGGGGCGACGGCGCGGCTGTTGACCACCGACGGGCGCTACACCGGCGATCTGCACCTGAGCTGCGACGATCCCGATCGACCGACCCTGGACGTCCTGCAGGCCCTGCGGTCGGTGGTCTCGGTCATGGCGGTGACCACCGATGCCACCCGGCGCCTGAGCGATGTCCTGTCCTACGTCGACGCGGAGGTCAGCGCGGCGGTGGTCACGGCATGGGCCGGGATCGTGCCCATCCCGGGACGCGCTGTTCCCGCGCTCCTCCATGACCGGTCCGACGTCGTGCTCTGCGTCATGGCCTGGCGCACCCGCGGCCAGCCGACCAGCCGGGCGCTGTTCTACATGCCGCGCGGGACCGCGGGTCTCCAGATCGAACTGATCGCGGTACCAGGCGGCAGCCTGGTGATCGAGCATCCGGCACCTCCCTCGTACGGCCTGACCGCTCGAGAAGTGGAGATCTTGACGTTCGTCAGCGACGGGATGCTGAACGTCTCCATCGCCCGCCGGCTGGAGATCAGCGAACGGACCGTCGCTCACCACGTGGAGCACCTGCTGGGGAAGCTCGGGGTTCGGAGCCGCACCGCCGCCGCACGCATCGCGATCGAGTACGGCCTGCGTCTGCTACCGGGCTGTCCGGGACCGACCTGACGGTGCCGTCGAGCGGCCGGCAGGCGCGCTCACCCCATGGCCGATGGACGACGACCGGGACAAGAGGCGCCGACCCCCAGGGACGTGCCGGCTGCGCTCGCCGCCGCCGCGCCGGCGCAGCTCGAGGGCCAGGTCGGGCACGATCCGGGCGCCGCTCATCCCGATCGGGTGGCCGAGGGCGATGGCGCCGCCGTTGGGGTTGACCTGCTGCGGGTCGATGCCGCGCTCGCGGGTGGAGACGACGGCCACGGCGGCGAAGGCCTCGTTGAGCTCGATCAGGTCCAGTTCCTGGGGGGCAATGCCCTCACCCCGCAGGCCTTCTGGATGGCCCGGGACGCCTGGGTCTGCAGCGTGGCGTCTGGGCCGGCGACGACGCCGTGCGCGCCGATCTCCGCCAGTGGCGTGAGGCCCAGCTCGTCGGCCTCCTCCGCGCTCATGACCACGACCGCGCAGGCGCCGTCGGAGATCTGCGACGCCGTCCCTGGGGTGATCGTGCCGTCCTTGGCGAAGGCCAGCTTGAGCTTCGCCAGGGTCTCGACGGTCGTGTCGGTGCGGATGCCCTCGGACGTCCGCGCCAGCAGGAAGAACACGGGACCCAGGGCGACCCAATGGTGGTCACACCACCGCCGGAACGCGCAGCGATCAGAGAGGCGCGTCCTTCATCCGCGGTGTTGGTGGGCTTACTCGTCCTCGGAGATGCCCTTCATCGCCTTCCATCCGTGCGTGACGCCGCCGCCGGCGCGCAGGGCAGCCGCGACCATGACCGCTTCGGCCACATCGGCCTTGGATGCACCGGCCTTCACGGCGCGCTTGGCATGGTCCTCGATGCAGAAGGGGCACTGCGTCGTCACCGCGACGCCGACCGCGATCAGCTCACGGGTGGCCAGATCCAGGTTGCCGGTGTTCTTGGTGAACACGGCCTTGTCGAAGCCGAAGAACGCCGACACCATCTCCGGCGCGGCCTCCTTGATGTCGGCCATGAACTTCGCCTCCTCGTTGTGCGAATGCATCCACTACCCCTTCCTGGTTGGTGTCGTGCTCTCTCCGGAACGGCCTGGAGGAGCACCGGCAGCACATCGAGCTTATACCCCCACCCGGTATCCGCCACCTGTGGCCGAGAACGGCGGATCCGCACGGGGCCGCCGTCGGTGCTGGGCCGGCGGCCGCGGCCGTTCGAACCGCGTTGCTGTACCGGCCGCTGTATCGCTCCCAGTCACTCCGACGCGTCACGCAACGCGGTCCGGCCGGACATCACGTCCCGCCTGGCTCGACAGCGGTCCCCGGGACCATGCGCGACACCACGCCGGGCGAAGGCGAGAGCGAGGGCCGTGGCCGCCGCGCCAGTCAGGCCGATGCCCAACAGCGCGGCGACCGGTGCGGTTCAGCAGACCGTGCAGGCCGTGGCAGCCGCGGCGACCACACCACTCCGGGATCCGACAAGGCGGGAAGCCACATGCGCTGACGCCAGGCCTCCACGCGACCGGGGCGACGGCCGCGACGTCCCCGAGGCCGGTCGGGTCGGTAAGTCACGGCCGCCTGACCCCGGCGACGTACGGAGCTCCCGTTCCATCGGTGCCGACGAGCTGCCCGCCGGACACGACCGCTGGTCAGGCACGGTCGACCGGCGATTCCTGGCGAGGGCAGCAGCCTCCGTCTCAAGGCACGCGACCGGTCGTGCTCCCTACCACCAGATCTGCTTGGCCGGCTCCGCCGATCCGGTACTGGAGGGCCAGCACGGCGGCGTAACCTTCGTGCGCTACGTGCACCAGGGGCCACAGCTGAGAGGTGGCCGGCCCCTTCGAGCCTCCCTCGCTCGCCAAGCGACGAACGGAGAAGCCGTGTGTGACGTCATCTCCCGCGCCATGAGCCGGGCCGGAGAACTCCCCGAGAGCAGTCGCCGCCGCTTCCTGCAGGGCATGGGGGCGACCGCCGTGGCCGGCGGGATGCTGATGGCCGGCACGGGGACGGCGAGGGCACACTCGGGCGGAGGCGGCCGGAACCACCCCGTGGCCACCCGCACCCGGCTGATCCTGCTGGGCGTGGGGGGCGGTCCCGCGTACACGAGGTCTGACGTGTTCGGGATCTCCACCGCCGTGGTCTACGAGAACCGCGTGTACCTGGTGGACGCAGGGCTCGGCTCGTATCGGCGTCTGGTCCAGAGTGGCCTGGCCGCACAGCCCACCGCCCCCTCGTCCCTGACCAACGTCCGCGGCATCTTCTTCACCCACCTGCACAGCGACCACATCACCGACTGGCCGGCGATGTACGTGACCGGACCGTCCAACCGCACCGGGCGCCCGGCCGGGGACCGCATCGCGGTGCGCGGCCCCGGCCGGCGAGACACCCTCCCGCGCCTCTTCCGCCCGAACCTCCCCGAGCCGGAGTTGGTCAACCCGGACGATCCGACGCCGGGGATCGCCGGCATGACCGGCTACCTGCGCCAGGCCTTCGCCTCGGACTTCAACGACCGCGCCCGCGACGGCAGCGGCACGGCACCGGACGCACTGTTCGACGTGCAGGACATCGACCTGAGCGGGATCTGGGAGATCGACCCCGAGGGTCGGCCACCGCGGCTGCCCCGCCCGATCGAGGTGTGGCAGGACGGGGAGGTGAGGATCACCGCGACCCTCGTCGACCACCACCCCACCGCGCCGTCCTTCGGCTTCCGCTTCGACACACCCGACGGGTCGATCGTCGTCTCCGGGGACACCACGGTCAGCCAGAACCTCATCGACCTGGCCAGGAACACCGACTACCTCGTACACGAGGTCATCGACCCCGTCTTCGTGGACGAGATCGTGGCCCGCACGCCACCGGACTTGCGTGAGGGGTTGCGCGAGCACCTGCTGGAGTCCCACACGACCATCGAGCAGGTCGGCCGGGACGTGGCCGAGCCCGCCAGGGTCAGGCACCTGGTGCTCAACCATCTCGTGCCCAACGACCCCTCCCCGCTGCGCTGGGCGGCCGCCCAGAGCGGCTACTCCGGAACGCTGACCGTCGGCACGGACCTGCTGCAGCTGGGCGTCGGCCGCTGAACGCGGTCGTCCTGTATCGCCCGCGGAGACATCACCGGGGCGTCACGGTGGCGGTGCTGGGTGGGGCGCTCGGCTTGGCTTGCCCGCCCGGGAGCGAGCCGCTGGAGCCCGGCGCCGGCGACCCGGGACGCGACCGTCATGACCCACTCGTGTCCGCGGGCGAAGGACACCCCGAGTCACGGGTCAGGGCACCTCAGGCGCCCGCACGGGGGATACGGCGACGGAACCGCGCCGCGGCAGCGTCGCGGCGGCACAGGCAGCCCCGAACGCGGCCGCGGCGGCGAGCAGGAACGCCGCCGAGAAGCTGCCGGTGCGGTCGGCGATCGACCCGCCGAGCAGAGGGCCGATCAACTGGGCCAGCCCGAAGACGAGGGTGACCGCCCCGAACGCCGCGGCGAACCGGCGTGCGTCCAGCCAGTCGGCCAGGTGGGCGGCAAGAACCGCCGGCGCCCCGGACATCGCGAGCCCGAACAGGACGGCGGAGGACGACGCCCACGGCTCGGCCCCGACCGGGACGAGCAGGACCGCCACGGTCATGCCCACGTAGGCCCACGTCATCGCCGCCCGCCGTCCGACCGAGTCCGACCAGCGGCCGAGCAGGATCCCGCCAGCGATGATGAACACCCCGGTGAGGGCGAACACCCCGGAGGCGTGCCCGGAGCCGAAGCCGGCGTCGTCCTCGTACGCGGCGACCAGGAAGGTCATGTAGATGGAGATCGCCAGGCCGTAGCCGCCGTACGACAGCGTCGAGCCGATCCAGCTGGGGACCGCGCGCAGCGCGGAGATGCGGACCGGGCCGGAGACCAAGACGACCTGCGGGCGCAGCCATCGAGCGGCCGCCACCGCGACGAGCGCGGACAGCACCGCCTCGATCGCCCACACCGGGCGCCACGCGCCGGAGCCGGCGACGGCGTGCACCACGGCGGTCAGACCACTGCTCGCAATCACCCCTAGACCCACGCCGCTGCCGGTCAGGCCGATCGCGAGACCACGCCGGGAGACGTGGACGGCGGATCCGGCGATCCCCGGAGCCGGCACCCAGATCATCGCCCCGCCGAACCCGGCCAGGACCATCCCCACCACCAGGACCGGTACCGACGGCGCCAGCGCGAGGACCGACAGCCCGGCTGTGGTGAGCAGCAGGCCCAGGCGCACCGACATAGCTGGTGCCAGGCGCCCGGCGGTGAGGATGACGAGTGAGGTTCCCCCGAGGTACGCAGTGAGGTTCAGGGTGCCGAGCAGTCCCGCGACGGCGTAGGAGTGCACCAGGTCGGCGTTGACGGCAGGCAGCAGGAGTGCGTACCCGAAGCGCCCGAAGCCTTGGGCCACGCCTGCGGCCAGCACCAGGATCGAGATGAGCGCCCGTGGCCCAGGGGCGGGGCTGCCCTGCCTCGCCTGGCGGGCACGCGAAGGGCGCACCGACGAAGCGTAGGCCGCTCTCGCGGCGCCCCTGACCTGGAACCGCGAGCCCCATCGTCCAGCAGGTGGTCAGACCCTGTGTGGCGGGCAGCCACCCGGAGGCGGAGCCCCCTCTGCCTCCGGCAGCGTCAGACGATCCGCGGAAGGCGTCAGACCGACCGGCCGGCGAACGCAGCTGTGCGTTGACAGGCGTCGGCACCCTCGGGCGTCCGCTGCTCGGGCCCGAACGCCGGGCCTCGGTGGCCGTCGGTGAGACCGGCGCGCATGGAGGCCGAGCCGCGCTGGGCCACCTCGGCATCGAGGTCACCAGTCGTCCGTCCGATGGCCGTGGCGAGGTCCCAGGTGTGCACGGCGAGCTCGGCGCACTGCCAGTCGAGGGAGACGGGTCCGCCGCCGCGGGCCCCGTCGTCGGCCACATCGTGAAGAAGGTCTTCCGCATGTGAGCGGAACTGGGCGTCCGCGTGGATCCGGATGCTGGCCGACAACCCGAAGCTCATCCAGCACCCGCTCGCCCGCATCGACGACGGCCGTGCCTGGGTCGCCCGGGACGACGACACGCTCACCAACCTGCCTGGTCTGGCTGTGTCCACGACTCCACCTACAGGTGCGTCTGGGCGTCACGAACTCGGATGGTGGAGTCCGTAGAACGGCGCACATGGTGACGATGGGCACAGTGCGCCGGGTGGGGCAGGGTGGTCCGGCGTCGCGGCCCGCCTCCACCACTCGGGGCCCGCACATTGCCACAGTCCCCGCATGCGTCTGGCGGTGTGCTCCTCCAAGGGCGGGGTGGGCAAGACGACGACCGCGGCGAACCTTGCCGCGGCTCTGGCCCGGCACGGCAGGGTGCTCGCCGTGGACGTCGATCCGCAGGACAGCCTAGGACGAGCCTTCGGCGTCGTCGCCAAGCGGGGCGACGACAGCTTGGCTGCTCTCCTGGACGACTCCGCCGCCGATGCCCGGGCCGTGATCCGGCACGACGTCTCACCGGGGCTGGATCTGCTGCCGGCACATCCGGAGCTGGAGACCATGGCCGCCCGGCTGGCCAGCACGGGAGGCCTGATCACCAGCATCCGGCGCGTGCTGCGACCGCTTCTCACCGACTACGACCACATCGTGTTGGACACCCGCGGCGACCTTGGAGGCCTCACCCTCGCTGCGGTATGCGCCGCCGACGCCGTGCTCACCGTCTTCACGAGCGACCCTGGCTCGGCGCTCGGCGTCGCCCGCGTCGCGGCATTCCTCGAGCAGCACCGGACCTACGAGAACACCTCTGCGGTTCTCGTCGGAGTCGCCTGCGCCGTATGGGATCAGCAAGGGCGCGCTGCCCGCGAGGTCGCCGGCGCTCTGGAGGGGACCGATCTACCTCTGCTCACGACCCGAGTCCCGCTCTCCCGCCGCGTGCCGACCAGCACGCTGTCCAAGCGACCTGTGGTCCTCTCCCACCCGACCAGCCCGGTGGGTTCTGCCTATCTAGCGCTCGCCGATGAGGTGCTCGCCGCAGCCGAAAGGGTTCCCGCATGAGCACGACAAAATTCTCCGCGACGGGGTCTCGACGCCCGCGGACACTCCAAGACGACCTGCTTGACGACCTACGTCAGGCTGCCCCTCTGCCGGTCGCGCAACCGAGCTCGGACCACCCGGTGCCAACGCCGGCTGAACGACTGGAATCCACGGACCCGGACGCGCTCACCGTCGAGCTCCGGCTGACGCCGCGACGTTGGTCCGCGCTCAGCGTGCGGACCCCGTCCATCGGGGCGGGCCTCGTCGTGACGGCCGGGCCGCTGCACCTGCACTTCCGAGGCCTCGGCCGCTGAGTTCCATCGGCACACCCGGGCCTCGCACCGGTACCCGGACGGCGCGCACATCGGCAGGTCTACCGATGGCCTCCCCCGGCGGCATCCTGCAGGTTGGGAGTACCAGGCGCGGGTGTGACCCGTCCGGTCTCCGGAGGGACCGCGAGGAGGAGCAGCGCAGTACGACGACAGCCGTCCTGTGAGCGTCCGGCGCTCGTGGAGCCCGCTTCGTGATCACCGACTTGGAACCAACTGGATGGAGGAGTCGTGAGCGAGTCAGAGCTGGAGGAGACCGGGACCGGCCAGGCCGCCAAGCGCATCGGTCAGGCGCCGACGACCACGGATGTGACCGATCCGGAGCGATCCTCCCGGAACACCGCCGCCGGCTCCGGTTCCGAGCCCGGCGAAGGCCCCGTCCAGCCTGACGCCGACGAGGGGGTGGACCCCTCGGCCAGCATCGAGCCCCGCAACGAGGGGCTCGTCTGAGCCCGACGTCCGGATGGAAGGCCGGCCCTCGCCGGCGACCGATCACGGTGGCGCTCACGGCTCGGGATCACACCGGCCGGCCGGCCTGCCGGTCCGAGCCTCAGAGGAAGCACGATGCGCCTCACCCGCTTCGTCCACGCCGTACGGACCAGCCTGTGGCTGGTCCCACTGCTGTGCGTCCTGGCCGGCGTGCTGATCGCCCTCGGCACGCTCTGGCTCGACCGCCGGTCGGGCTACACCCTCGTCCCGCAGAGCGTGACCGGAACGCCCAGCGACGCGCAGACGACCCTGTCGGTCTTCGCCACCGCGATGGCCTCGCTGATCAGCCTGGTGCTCACCGTGACGCTGGTGGCGGTGCAGCTGGCGATGGGCCAGTTCTCCCCGCGGATCGTGGGCGCACTGCTCTCCGACCGGTTCAGCCAACTGGCGATCGGCCTGTTCGGGGCGACGTTCGTCGTCGCCGTACTCACCCTCCGGGAGATCCGCGGTTCGGACACCGGCACCGTTCCCGGCCTGACGGTGCTGCTGGCCCACCTACTGATGTTCGCCAGCCTGGTGACGCTGATCCTGTTCGTGCACCACTCCGGGCAGACCATGCGGGCAACTGGCCTGATCGACCTCGTCGGCGACCGCACCCGTGACCTCATCGCGTCGTCCTTCCCGGCGCCCCGAGCGGCGACCGGCCCGGACCCCGACCCCGACGTGATCCCCTCGCGGGAGCCGGGCAGCGTCGTCCGAGTCGACCGCGCCGGGCTGATCGCCGCCGCGCGCCGCGCCGACTGCGTCCTCGAACTGGTGCCCGTCGTCGGCGACTTCGTGTCGGGCGGGGCACCACTGTTCCGGGTGCACCCCGGCCTCCGGCGGGGAGGGGATGTCGCCGCGCCGGTCGCGCTGCTCCAGGCCGAGGAGATCGCGCGGCTGGTCCTCGTGGGCCCCGAGCGCGTGCACACGGAGGACGCCCCCTACGGGGTGCGCAAACTGGTCGACATCGCGGAGCGGTCGATCGCTCAGCCGTTCAACGACCCCACGACGACCCTCCAGGCGCTGCACCGGTTGCATGACCTGCTGCGCCAGCTCGCCGTGCGCCCGCTCCCCCCAGGGGAGGACCGGGACGAGGACGGCGTGGTGCGGCTGGTCGAGCGCACGCTGTCCTGGGACGGCTACGTGCGGCTCGCCTTCGACGAGATCCGGCTGGCCGGCGCGGCCTCCCCGCAGGTGACCCGCCGGCTGTGCGCGGCGCTTCATGATCTCAAGTGCGTCGCCCCGCCCGACCGGCAGGCCCCGCTCGACCGCCAGCAGCGGCTGCTGACCGCCGCCGTCCACCGGGCCTACGAGGACGAGGAGGACATCGCCGCCGCGCTCACGCCCGACGCCGAGGGCATCGGGTCCGGAGCCGACGTCACCACCGCCGTGCGCCTGGACAGGGGCACGCCGGACACCGGCGTCCGGCCCGGCGCGGGCATCCCGGGGTAGCGGGCTCCTCGCGTGCGCAGCTCCGGCGCGCTCACCACCTCGGCGACGACGACGCCGTGTCGGGGGGCCCGCGCCACAGTGGGGTGCAGGCCGGTCCGCCAGCGGAAGGACGCCTCGGCGGGGAGGGTCATGGGCAGGTGCTCGGGCGCGGACGGCCGGGCGAGCAGGTAGCCGCTGGCGGAGTCCACCCCGAGGGCGCTGAGCGCGGTCAGCTGCGGCAGGGTCTCGACCCCCTCCGCGATGACGTGCGCCTCGATGGCCCGCGCCAGCGTCACGATGCCGGCCACCAACGCCTCGCCTCGAGCTGTCCCGAGGTCGTGGACGAAGGACTTGTCCACCTTGATGACGTCGACCGGGAACTCGCTCAGGCGGGCCAGCGAGCTGTAGCCGGTTCCGAAGTCGTCGATGGCGATCGCCACCCCCAGGTCGTGTATCCGCTCCAGCACCTCCCCCGCCCAGGAGCAGCCGGCGAGCGCCGACTCGGTCACCTCGATCCCGAGGCGATGCGCGGGCAGCCCGGCACGGTCCAGCTGGGCAGCGAGCCGGGCGGGGAACTCACGGTCGACCAGCTGCTGCGGGGAGACGTTGACCCACACCCGGAGTTCCGCGATGTGCGCCCACCGGTCGGCCTGCTCGATCGCCCGGGCGAGGACCAGCTCGCCGATGCGGTGGATGAGCCCCGTCTCCTCGGCGACCGGGATGAACTCCTGCGGGCCGACGAGGCCACGGGCGGGATGCCGCCAGCGGACCAGCGCCTCCACGTGGCAGATCTGCTCGACCCGGAGGTCGAAGGCGGGCTGGTACTCCACCAGCAGCTCGTCGCGGTCCAGGGCGTGGCGCAGGTCGTTCTCGATCTCGACGCGGTGCACCGACTCCACGTGCATCTGCTCGTCGAACCAGACAGCCCGTTCCCGGCCGGTGTCCTTGGCGCGGTAGAGCGCCGCGTCGGCCTCCCGGAGCAGGATGTCGAGATCGGCCGGGCCGGTCGCCGTGGCCAGGCCGACGCTGACGGTGACGAGGAGGCGCGCACCCACCTCGACCGGCTCCCGGCTCGCCTCGATGACCTCCTGGGCGAACCGGCCGACCTCCTCGGCGGAGCGGTCCACCAGGACCACCACGAACTCGTCGCCACCGAAGCGGGCCACCGGATCGCCCGGACCGGCCAGAGCGGCGAGACGTCGTGCGAACTCGCTCAGCAGACGGTCCCCGGTGCCGTGCCCCAGGCTGTCGTTGACCAGCTTGAACCGGTCCAGGTCGATGAAGGCGACGGTGAGGCGGGCCTCCGGCTGTCCGGCGAGGACCCGGTCCACCTCCTGCAACATCCCGGCGCGGCTCAGCAGACCGGTCAGCTCGTCGTGTGTGGCCCGGTGGGCCAGGTCGCGCTGCGCCCGTTCAGCTGCCGCGCGGGCCGCCCGCTCGGCGGTCAGCAGGCGTTCCCGCTCCCGCTCCATGGCCCGCCGCTCGGAGATGTCCCGGAAGTAGATGGCGATCCCGCCCCGACGCAGGGGGTACACGCGGGCCTCGCACCACAGATCCGCCTCGTCGTAGCGCGCCTCGAGGGTGGCGGTCCGTCCCGTGCACGCGACCTGGCGGTAGGTCCTCTCGAACTCCGTGCCGAGCAGGGCGGGGAACCGGGCCCAGATGTCCTCGCCCACGACCTCGTCGCGAGCGACGCCCAGCCGGGCCTCGGCCTGCGCGTTGATGTACGTCATCCGCCAGTCGGCGTCGACGCCGATGTACATGTCGCTGATCGACTCGAGGTTGTCGATGAGCTCGGCCGCCGTCCGCGTGGTCGCCTCCGCCCGCGCCGCCTCCGCCTCCGCGGTGCTCACGTCCCGGAAGGACACGTACGCCCGTGGCGAGTCCCCGTCGAGGAAGGTGGCGGTGGTGATCTCGGCAGGGAACGTCGATCCGTCACTGCGGCGCAACCGGAACACCCCTCGGAACGCGCCCTCCCGGGCCCGGGTCTCGAGCGCCTCCCTCCACCGGCGGTCACGCCGGTCGATGATCCCGTCCCGGCCGAGCTCGATCAGCTCGAGCTCCGTCCGGCCGAGCAGCTCGCAGGCCCGCGCGTTCGCGCCGAGCGTGCGCCCATCGGCCGAGGTGATCAGCACCCCGTCGAGACCGTGGATGAACAGTGCCTCGTAGACGCTGCTGCGCAGCGTCGAGGGAGCCGAGTCGAGGATCACATCGGCGTATCGGCCGATCGACAGTCCCGGTTGACCGTGTTCCGCAATTCGGGTGAGCCGGTTCGCCTGGGGAACGCCGTGCCTCGGAGCGGCGATCACGGCCTCCCGGGGTCGCGTGGGTGGCCGGCAGGTGGCGGCCGGCGCGTCATGCGGTGACGTCGGGAGTATCGGTCGCCGAACGAGGGGGTTCGACCGGACGACGGCATGCGATGTCGATGAGGCCGATCGGCGCGGGCGATGGCCAGCGCCCTGCCCGTGCCGCGGCTCAGCCCCGGAGGCGCTCCCGGCACTGCCGCCGGTAGGCGTCCAGGAATGCGCGACCGGGCCGGCACGGACAACGCTCCGGTGAATACGGCGACCCTGAGCTGCCGGCCCGGATCTGCGCCCCGGAGGGTCAGCTGATGTTGCTGACCTCTGGCGTCCGCGACCGATGGGCCACGGCAACGGCGCGCCTCACGAAGACTGCCCCAGGTTGGTCACCAGGTTGACGGCCACGGCGATCACCACGGTGCCGAACAGGTAGGACAGCAGAGCGTGCCCCAGCCCGACCTTGCGGATCGATGTGGCCTGGAGCGAGGTGTCCGGTACCGCGAAGCTCATCCCGACGCTGAACGCGACGTAGGCGAAGTCGCTGTAGGTCGGTGGTTCCTGCTGGCCGAACTCGATGCCACCGTCCCCGCCGGAGTAGTACAGGCGCGCGTACTTGAGCGCGAAGACCGTGTTGACCAGCGCCCACGACAGGATGACCACCAGGACGCCGAGCACCACGGTCGCGACACCGACGGCGTCCCCCGAGCCGGACCGGACGAGCGCCTCCACGACGGCAGCGAGACTGACCACCGCCGCGCCGAGCACGGCCGTGTCCGTGACGCGGGTCCGCCCCTCCTCCTCGGCCAGCCGTTTCGTCCCCTCCGAGTCGCGCGGCCAGCTGATCCGCCACACCCAGAGCATCAGGCCGCCGGCTGCGACGGCCCAGCCGACGAGCACGGAGATCTCGGGGACTCCGGCAACCGTGGTCAGCCCGGCCGCGAGGAGGCCACCGCCGAGGCAGATCAGCAGGCGGCGCCACGACAGGATCGTCGGCCGCGGGCCCGCCTCCTCCGCCGTCCTGCCGCGTGCCACGCTCACCGGGCGGACCCGCGACGGGCCGACGAGGGCCCACAGCCGGCCCACCGTCCGGCTCGGCGCCGGGGCCTGGGGCGGTCCGCCCGTCGGCGCCTCAACCACCCGGACGGAACACGGCGCGGACGCACCCGTCCTCCTTCTCCTTGAACATCCGGTAGCCCTTCGGCCCGTCGTCGAGCGGCATCACGTGGGTGGCGAGGTGCTCGGTCCGCACCTCGTCCCGGCTCATGCGGTCGAGGATCTCCGGGATGTAGCGGTGCCCGTGCTGCTGGGCGCCGCGCAGGGTCAGCGCCTTGTTCATCACCGCGCCGAGGGGGAACTTGTCCACGAGGCCGGCGAAGACTCCGAGGGTGAACACCGTCCCGCCCTTGCGGCAGGCGTAGATCGCCTCGCGCACCGCTGTGGGCCGGTCGGTCTGCAGCCGCATCTGCTGCTTGACCTGGTCGTAGAGATACTGCGGGCCCGGGCTGTGCGCCTCCATGCCCACCGCCTCGATGCAGACGTCGGGGCCCCGGCCACCGGTCATCTCGCGCAGCTCGGCGGGGACGTCGACCTCCTCGTAGTCGAGGGTCTCCGCCCCGACGTGTGTGCGGACCTGCTGGAGCCGGTTGTCGTACCGGTCGATCACGACGACCCGTTCGGCGCCCATCAGCATGGCCGCGCGGGCGGCCATCTGGCCCACTCCCCCCGCACCCCAGACCGCGACGACGTCGCCCGGCCGTACCTCGGCCTGGTGCGCCCCCGTCCAGCCGGTCGGTGCGGCGTCGGAGGCGAACAGCGCCCGCTCGTCGGAGACGCCGTCGGGGATCGCGAACGCCCCCTGGTCGGCGTAGGGAACCCGGATGTAGGGCGCGTGGCTGCCCGCCCATCCGCCCATCGCGTGGGAGTACCCGTAGCAGCCGCCGATGGACTGGCCCCACAGCGCCTCGGTGATCCCCGGGTTGGGATTGCCGTTGTCGCACAGCGACCACAGCCCCTGCTTGCAGTACCAACACTGCCCGCAGCTGGTGAAGGAGACCACCACCACGCGGTCCCCCACCTGGTGCTTCGTCACGCCGCGACCGACCTCGGCCACCGTGCCCATGAACTCGTGCCCGAGCACGTCCCCCGCGCGCATGGCAGGGATGTAGCCGCCCACCAGGTGCAGGTCCGAGCCGCAGGTGGCACTCAGCCCCACCTCGAGGATGATGTCGTGGTCGTTGAGGATCGTGGGCTCGGGGACGTCCTCGACGCCGATCTCGTTGACCCCGCGCCAGGTCACCGCCTTCATCGCACACCTGCCTTGGGCGCCACCCTGGTCCACGCCTCGAGGAGCGCGCCGCCGGGGGTCGCCGTCCGCTTGCCGTGCGGTGCGGGGTCGACCGCCAGCACCTCACCCACCTCGATGAGCTGCTTGGCCTGGCGCAGCGCCGACCGCAGGTCGGCCTGCGGGTCGCTGCCGCTCAGCCGGCTGGGGGCGGGTCCCGACGACGGCCGGTCGCGCAGCCGGGCCGCCAGCTCGGTGCCCTTGCCGCCGGCGGCCGGGCGGACGCGGACCTCGATCCGGTCGCCGAACTCGGCCAGGGGTACGGGCAGCTGCGCGGTGTCGACGTCGGACGGCTCGCGGAGCACGGTCACCACGAGCCACCCGGACGCCGGCTGGCCCGCGCCGGCCGGCCGGGCGGCGGACGGGTCGATGGCCGACCGCACCTGGCGGACGACGCTCCCGCCGGCGCGTGCGGCGAGGGACGCCACGTTCCCGATGGACGTGGTCATGCCCCACCTCCCGCGGCTGCCGGCTGCGGAGCCCGGGCGAACTCCTGCACGATGCGCTCGCAGAAGGCCGGCAGGTCGTCGGGCGACCGGCTCGTCGTGATGTTGCCGTCGGTGACGACCTGCTCGTCGACCACCTCGGCCCCGGCGTTGCGCAGGTCGGTGCGCACGCTCGGCCACGAGGTCAGCCGGCGGCCGCGCGCGACGTCGGCCTCGACGAAGTTCCAGGGTCCGTGGCAGATCGAGGCGACCGGCTTGCCCGACTGGACGAAGTCCCGGACGAACTGCACCGCGGCCGGTTCCATCCGCAGCTTGTCCGGGTTCACCGTCCCACCCGGCAGGAGCAGCGCCTCGTAGTCGTCGACCGACACGGAGCCGACCAGCTGGTCGACCGCGAACGTGCCGGCGTCCTCGAGGTCGTGGTCGCGCGCCAGGATCTCGCCGCTGGTGATGGAGACGACGACGGTGCGGGCGCCGGCGTCCTCCAGCGCCTGCCGTGGCCGCTCCAGCTCCACCCGCTCCACCCCGTCGGCCGCGAGGATGGCGACCCGCCGTCCCTTCAGCACTCCGGCCATGTCAGGCACCCGCCCCCGCCATCGTCGGGTGGAGGACGACCTTGGTCCAGCCGTCGTCCCGCTTGTCGAAGTGCTCGTATGCCTCGGGTGCCTCGTCCAGCGGCAGCTCGTGGCTCACGATGAACGACGGCTCGGCCTTGCCCGCGGCGACGAGGTCGCGCAGCTGCCGGTTGTACTTCTTGACCGGTGCCTGGCCGCTGCCGATGTGCTGGCCCTTGAACCAGAACATGCCGTAGTCGAAGGCGAGCTTGCCCTGCTTCGCCAGCTCGTCGCTGGCCCCGGGGTCCTGGGGCACGAAGACGCCGACGTTGCCGATCCTCCCGGTGAAGCGCACCGAGGCGACCAGCCGGTTCATCGTCAGGTCGGCCTGCTCCTGCCCGTCGGGCTCGTGCGCCTGGTAGCCGACGCACTCGCAGCCGTTGTCCGCGCCCAGCCCCATCGTCTCGTCGAGGACTGCCTGCACGGGATCGACCTTCGAGTCGTCGATGGCGATCGCGCCGATCGACTCGGCCAGCTTGAGCCGGTCGGGCTGCCGGTCGACGACCATCACCTTGCTCGCTCCGCGGATGGTCGCCGAGAGGGCGGCCATCAGCCCGACCGGGCCGGCGCCGTAGATGACCGTCTGGTCGCCGGGCTGGACGCCGGCCATCTCGGTGGCGTGGTAGCCGGTCGGGAAGATGTCGGCGAGCATCACGTAGTCGGTCTGGCGCTCCTCGGCGTCCTCCCCCAGCCGCAGGCAGTTGAAGTCACCCCAGGGCACGCGCAGCAGCTCTGCCTGCCCCCCGCCGTACGGCCCCATGTCGGCGAAGCCGTACGCGGCGCCGGCCATGTTCGGCTCCGGCTGCGCGGTCAGGCAGTAGTTCGTGAGCTGGCGCTCGCAGTTCTTGCAGTGCCCGCAGGCGATGTTGAACGGCAGGACGACGTACTCCCCCACCCGCACCTTGTCGACCCCGTCGCCGACCTCGACCACCTGGCCCAGGTTCTCGTGCCCGAACCAGCGGCCCGGCTCGAAGTCGGTCCGGCCCTCGTACATGTGCAGATCCGAGCCGCAGATGTTCGCCGAGGTGATCCGCACCAGGACGTCGGTCGGCCGCTCGATCCGCGCGTCCGGTACGTCCTTGACGCTGACCTGCCGCGGCCCCTCGTAGACCACTGCCTTCACGCTGCCTCCTCGTCAGGGCCGGGCTCTTCCCGATCCGAGCTCGGGTCGTAGCCCCGATTGCACCCGGAGCAGCGGGGGCCCGGGTATCGGCAGACATGCCGATCCGGAACCGGAGGCCCACGCCGCCTCGAGGAGGGATCGCTCTGCCGGGTGCCGGAACGGTCACCGATGGATGCCGTGGCGACCGCGTCCCTCCGGCCCCGAGCCCGGGCCGGCGCAGATCGGTCATCCTGCCGATGGAGGTCACCCCGCCACCGGGCTTGGCTGGACGCGCCGGCCCACCGTCCCCCAGGAGCACGCCCATGGAGCTGACCTCGGCAACGACCGTCAACAAGCCGCCGCAGGAGGTCTACGACTTCTGGCACCGGCTGGAGAACCTCGCCACGTTCATGGCGCACCTGGACGACGTGCGGGTGACCGGCCCCAGCTCCAGCCACTGGGCGGCCAGCGCACCGTTCGACACCGTCGTCGAGTGGGACGCCGTGACCACGGGCGACGTCGCCGCGGAGCGCATCGCCTGGGCCTCTGTCGAGGGCGCCGACGTCGACACCTCCGGCGAGGTGCTGTTCGTGCCCGCACCGGGCGGGCGGGGCACCGAGGTGCTCGTCACGCTGCGCTACGACATGCCCGCCGGCGCGCTGGGCAAGGCGGTTGCCAGGTACTTCGGCGACGACCCCTCCCAGGCGCTCGACGACGACCTGCGGCGCTTCAAGCAGGTGATGGAGACCGGTGAGGTCGTGCGCTCCGAGGGCGCCCCCTGGGGCAAGCGGGCGCGCAAGGAGTTCCCGCAGCGCCCGGCCCGGCCGTTGAGCGAGGAGGAGCTGCAGGAGCTCCGGGCCCGCAAGGAGGTGATGGCGTGAAGGCCAACTGCTGGGTCGGCCCGAACAAGGTCGAGGTGCAGGACGTCCCCGACCCGACGATCCTCAACGGCCGCGACGCCGTCGTGAGGATCACGTCGACGGCGATCTGCGGGTCTGACCTGCACCTGCTCGACGGTTACGTGCCCACGATGGAGAAGGGCGACGTGCTGGGCCACGAGTTCATGGGTGAGGTCGTCGAGGTCGGCCCCGGCGTCGACGGGTCGAGGCTGCGGGTCGGCGACCGCGTCGTCGTCCCCTTCCCGATCGCCTGCGGCGCCTGCCTCGCCTGCCGGGCCGAGCTGTACTCCTGCTGCGAGAACACCAACCCCAACGCCGGCGTCGCCGAGAAGATGTTCGGGCACCCCGTGGCCGGCATCTTCGGCTACTCGCACCTCACCGGCGGCTTCGCCGGCGGGCAGGCCGAGTACGCCCGGGTGCCGTTCGCCGACGTCGGCCCGATCCGCATCGAGAGCGACCTCGACGACGAGCACGTGCTCTTCCTCTCCGACATCCTGCCCACCGGCTACATGGGCGCGGAGATGTGCGACATCCAGGACGGTGACGTCGTCGCCGTCTGGGGCGCCGGCCCCGTGGGCCAGTTCGCGATGGACAGCGCCCGCATGCTCGGCGCGGACACGGTGATCGCCATCGACGACGTCTCCTACCGCCTCGAGATGGCCGCCTCCCAGGGCTACCGGACGATCGACTACTCCGACACCGATGTCCGCTCCGCCCTGCTGGAGCTGACCGGTGGGCGGGGACCGGACAAGTGCATCGACGCCGTCGGCATGGAGGCCTCGCACGGCACCGCCCACGTGCACCTCTACGACCGGCTCAAGCAGGCGGTCCGCTCGGAGTCCGACCGGCCGCACGCCCTGCGACAGGCGATCCTGTCCTGCCGCAGCGGGGGGATCGTCTCGGTCATCGGGGTCTACGGCGGGCTGGTCGACAAGTTCCCGGCCGGCGCCTGGATGAACCGGTCACTCACCCTGCGCACCGGGCAGTGCCACGTGCAGCGGTACATGCGCCCGCTGCTGGACAGGATCGAGCGGGGCGAGATCGACCCGACCCGGGTGATCACCCACCGGCTGCCCCTGGCCGAGGCCCCGCACGGCTACGACATCTTCAAGAACAAGGCGGACGGCTGCGAGAAGGTGGTCCTGAAGCCCTGATCGCCCCCTCCTCAGGGGGACGACGGGGAGCCGAGACGAGCACGTCCGGGTCGCCGACCGCCTCGACGAGGAAGTCGACGAGGCGGCGGACGGCGGGGCGGGCCGGTCGCCGCCAGACGACCTCCAGGTCGAGGAACAAGGCGGGATCGAGCGGCCGCACGACGATCCCGCCGACGCCCATGCGCTCGGCGACCCCGAGGATCCCCGGGGCGACGCCGGACCCCGCTGCGACCGCCCGCACCATCGCCTCGGGGCTGTTGATGAGGTCCGGTTCGACGACCACCTGCCCCAGCTGCGCTCCGCCCGGCAGCAGGTGGTCCACGGAGCGCTGCCAGATGCCGGAGAAGGGGGACCGCGGGAACATCACCACGGGTTCGCGGGCGAGCGCCGTCACCGGGATCTCCGCCCGGTCGGCGAGCGGGTGAGCCTGTGGCAGGACGACCCCGAACGGCACCGATCCGAGGACGACACCCTCGAGGTCCCGGTGCTCCTGGGGCCGGCTCCAGACGACCGCTGCATCCGCCCGCCCCTGCCGGACCGCCTCCACGGCGTCGTCCCCCGGGCTGGACGTCACGAAGACCTCGACGCCCGGGACGGCGTGACCCACCGTGCGCAGCGGGCCGTCGAGGACCCGGTCGGCCATCGTGCAGACCCGCAGGGTCACCTGCTCCCGGCTCGAGGGTCCGGCGGATCGCACGTCCTCGCGGGCCCGGTCGACATCAGCCAGGATCACCCGCGCCCGCTCCGCCAGGACGCGCCCCGAGGGCGTCAGCTCGGCTCCGCGTGGAGTGCGGTCGAAGAGCGTGACGCGCAGGTCTCGCTCCAGCGCACGGATCTGCTGGGAGAGGGACGGAGCGGCGATGTGCAACCGGCGCGCGGCAGCGGAGAATCGCCGTTCCTCGGCGACGGTGAGGAAGTACCTGAGCTGGCGCAGGTCCACAGGGCAGGCTACCGCCGGGACGCGGACAGGGACTGGGCGGTCGACGGGTTAGGCCTGGACTCACAGGCCTGTGGTTCTACGTCAGGGCACACGTGGTGAGCCGCCGCGTTCCGCGGTATGAGTACAGGAACGGCGTCGTCCTCCGACCGGTCGAACAACGGGTGCGGTCGTGGCTGGAAGCGGCCCGCTACCGCTTGGTTCCAGGGGGCCGACATGCACTCGCACCAGGCCGGTGAACTGCTGCTGGCCGAGACCGCTGCCGGGGCCGGCACCACGTCCGAGCGCGCGCAGGCTCTGCTCGAGGTCCTCCGCCGGATGGTCCCGTTCGACGGGGCATTCCTGGCGTTCGCCGACCCGCTGGGCCACGGCTACCACTCCCTGGTGACCGTCGACCTGGACGCCCGGACCGTGGAGTTCCTGTCTGGCCCGCAGGTCGCGCGAGACATCGAGGTCACCGGCACCGACCGGGAGCGTCCGCCGCTGGGCCCGTCGGACCTGCCCTACCCGGCCGAGGAGCTGCAGACCTGGGCCGAGTGCCTGATCCCGTCCGGTATCCACGAGGGGCTGGGCGTCGCCCTGTTCGCACGCGGAGGGCGGCACGTCGGCCATCTCGCAGTGTTGTCCGGCAGCCGGCAGCCACCGTCCCCGGCCGTGCGCCGCCGGCTCGGGCGGATTGCGCCGATGCTGGCCCATGGCATCGACCCGATGCGGTCGCTGGTCACCGTCGTGCATCTGGTCCGGGGGGCCAGGGCGGGCGTGGTGCTCCGCTCGGACGGCGGCTGCCAGACGCTTCCGGGCATGCCCGTGGATGCCCTGCTGGTCCCCGCCTCCCCCCTCCTCGACGCCGCTCGGGAGCGGATCGGCGACGGGCACGTCTGCTCGTCCTTCCTCTGGCCGGTGGGCGGCGCGCACGCACCCGGCGGGCACGTGCGCGTCACCGTCCTGGCGGCCCCCGACGACGCGCCGCCGGGGCTGACCGCCGTGGCCCTGCTGTCACCGGCAACCCACCTGCACGGGCTGACCCCGCGGGAACTGGAGGTGCTGGGCCTCCTCGTCGAGGGGTGTTCCAACCAGGAGATCGCTCGTGCCCTCGTCGTGGCGCCGCGGACCGTGGCCGCCCACCTCGAGCACGTCCTCGTCAAGCTCGGGGCACCGACGAGGACGCTCGCCGCCGTCCGCGCGGAACGCGACGGTCTCTACGTTCCGGCCTCCTCCTGCCGACGGGCATGCGTGGGTCAACGCGAGAGCATCGGCACGACATAGCGTGCCGCGCAGCTCCCTGCCGCTCCAGGACGTCGCCAACACCGCGCCCCTCCCCCATCGGGACGGCCGCTGGTGGGCGACTGCCCACGTCAGGGGGCCGAAGTCCCCCCTCGGACACCGAGTAGGAACCCCACGGCTCTCGAGCCGTGGGGTTCCTGTCGTTCATGGGTCTCACGAACCCATGTCGAGACGATCCCCGTCGAAGGCTCGATCTGCGAAGCCCGAGCGGCGACGGTCAGCCCCGCGCCACCGGGATGGTGTCGGCGACCTCGCGCCGATGTGGCGAAACGGGAACGGCAGCAACCTCCCGCTGGAGCCTCCGGCGGGCTACTTTTCCGACCATGAGCGCAGAGCTGACGCTCGGCGCCGAGGAGGAACTCCACCTCATCGACCTCGCCAGTTGGGAACTGTCCGCCCAGGCCCCGCAGGTGCTCAGTCGGCTGCCCTCGGCTTCCTACTCCGCGGAGATCCAGCGGACGACCGTCGAAACGAACACGGCGGTCGTCACGACACTGTCCGAGCTGCGCGAAGAGCTGCTCCGGCTGCGCAAGGAACTGGTTGCGGTTGCCGGGCGTGAGGGGCTCGGCGTTGCCGCCGTCGGCACCTCGCCGCGGTCGACGTTCGCCGACTTCGAGCTCACGACGACCGGGCGCTACAGCCGCATGCAGGAGCAGTACCGGCTGCTGGTCGACGAGCAACTGATCTGCGGGACGCAGATCCACGTCGGCGTCTCCGACCGCGACCTCGCCGTCGACATCGCCCAGCGGATCGCCCGCGACCTGCCCGTTCTCCTCGCGCTGTCGGCGAGCTCCCCGTTCTGGAACGGTCAGGACACCGGCTACGCGAGCATCCGCTCGATCATCTGGCAGCGCTGGCCCACCGCCGGATCCCCCGGCCCGCTCGCCTCGGCCCGCGAGTACGACGAGCTGCTCGCCGACCTCATCGGCTCCGGCGTCATCGCCGACGCCAAGATGGCCTACTTCGACGTGCGGCCCTCCTCCCACGCTCCGACACTCGAGCTGCGGGTGTGTGACGCCTGCCCCCTGGTCGACGACGCCGTCCTCATCGCAGGGCTGTTCCGCGCGATGCTGCGCGCCGCCGAGCTCGACATCGAGGCCGGTCGGCCGTACCTGCCCGTTCCTCCCCCGCTGCACCGCGCCGCGCTCTGGCAGGCGGCCAGGTCGGGGCTCTCGCGCGATCTCGTCGCTGCCGCCCCGCACCCGAGGCCGCGTCCGGGCGCAGAGGTCGTACGCGGCCTGCTCGATCGGCTACGTCCGCAGCTCGAGGAGCTCGGCGACTGGGACGCGGTGAGCGAGCTGACCGAGACCGCGCTGGCCCGCGGGAACTCCGCCGACCGGCAGCGCGCCGTGTACGCCGAGCGCGGGGACCTCGACGACGTCATGCGGCTCGTCGTGGACGAGACCCACGGTCCGGCCGGCGGACCCGTGATGTCTCCCCCTGCCCTGCGCCGCTACCGCTCTCGGGCAGGCGACGAGGCGATCGGTGCCGGCTCGGTGCCGCGGGTGGCCTACCGCGAGCTCATGGACGTCGTCGGCGCGCTGCCGCCGGAGGAGGTCCTGCGGCGCGAGCGCGTGCGCGCGTCCTGGCTCGCAGGACAGAAGATGACGTTCCGCGTCGACGGCGAAGAGCGTCCCTTCGCCGTGGACCTCGTGCCCCGGGTGATCGCCAGGCACGAGTGGCAGGCGCTGCGTGCCGGGCTCATCCAGCGGGCCCGGGCGCTCGAGCACTTCCTGGGCGACGTGTACGGGGAGCAGAAGGTGCTGGCCGACGGCGTCGTCCCCCGCGATGTCGTCCTCGACTGTCCCGGGTGGCGGCCGGAGGCGACCGGGCTGCCCGCCGACGCCGTGCGTGCCCCCGTGATGGGCTTCGACATCGTCCGCACCGAGTACGGCGACTGGCGGGTGCTCGAGGACAACGTGCGGAACCCGAGCGGCGCGGCGTACGCGATAGCCGTGCGCCGGCTCGTGGACGACGTCATGCCCGACCTGCCACGTCCCCCCGGTCTGGCCGACCCGGCCACCGGGTACGCGCTCCTGCGCTCGACCCTGCTCGCCCGCGCGGAGCCGGGAACCTCCGGGGCGCTCCTGTCCAGCGGGCCGGACAGCTCAGCCTGGTTCGAGCACCGTCGCCTGGCCGAGGGCGCCGGATTGCTGCTGGTCGGCGCGGACGATCTCGACATCGTCGGCGGCCACGTGGTGCCCCGGGCCGGGGGCCGCCCGATCGGCTCCCTCTACCTCCGGCTCGACGAGGAGCTGGCCGACCTGGTGGACTCCGCCGGCCGGCCGATCGGTGCGGAGGTCCTCGAGGTGGCGGCGACCGGCGCGGTCGTGCTCGCCAACACCCCGGGCACCGGGGTGGCCGACGACAAGGCGATGTACTGCTGGGTGCCCGAGCTGATCGGCTACTACCTGGACGAACACCCGCTGCTCCAGTCGGTCCCCACCTATCGTCCCGGGGACGAGACGGAACGCCGCGCCGTGCTCGAACGCATCGGGGAACTGGTCACGAAGCCGGTCGACGGCTACGGCGGCGCGGGCGTGCTCATCGGCCCGGCGGCGAGCGCGTCGGAGGTGGCCGCGCGCCGGGCGGAGCTCGCGGCACGGCCCACCGACTGGGTGGCCCAGGAAGTCGTCGCACTCTCCTCCGCGCCATCGCTGGACAGCACCGGGCTCCACCCGCGGCACGTCGACCTGCGCGCGTTCGTGTACCTCACCGGAACCGACCCCGAGGACTGCCGGGTCCCCGACCTCGGGCTGACGCGGGTCGCCGCCCCTGGGGAGCTCGTCGTCAACAGCTCGCGCGGCGGTGGCGCCAAGGACACCTGGATCGTGCTCGGCCCGGAGGAGGGAGGACAGACACATGTGCGGACTGGCCGGTGAGCTGCGGCTGGACGGGGCGCGCGCTGACGTCGCGTGCCTCGACCGCATGACCGCCTGCATGCAGCACCGCGGGCCCGACGGCGAGGGACTGTGGGCTCGCGGCCCGGTTGGCCTCGGTCACCGGCGGCTGTCGATCATCGACCTCTCCGAGCGCGGCGCCCAGCCGATGGTCGACCCGCATCTCGGGCTCACCATCGCCTTCAACGGGATCATCTACAACTACCGGCAACTACGCGCCGAACTCGACCGGGCCGACCACCGCTTCTTCTCCACGTCGGACACCGAGGTCGTGCTCAAGGCCTACGCCGAGTGGGGCACCGACTGCGTCGACCACTTCCTCGGCATGTTCGCCTTCGCCATCGTCGAGCACCGCACCGGCCGGCTGGTGCTTGCCCGCGACCGGCTGGGCATCAAGCCGCTCTACATCGATGCGCGCCCCGACCGGATCCGCTTCGCCTCCACCGTGCAGGCGCTGGTGGCCGGCGGCGGCGTCGACACGTCCATCGACCGGACGGCGCTGGCCCAGTACATGACCTTCCACTCCGTCGTCCCTGCGCCGCGGACGATCCTGTCCGGGGTCCGCAAGTTACCGCCGGCGACGGTCCGCACCATCGAGGCCGACGGCACGACCCGCGACCGCGAGTACTGGCGACCCGACTTCTCCCGCGACGAGGGCCGCCGTGACTGGACCGCGCGCGACTGGGAGGAGGCGCTGCTGGAGAAGGTGCGCATCGCCGTCGAACGCCGGATGGTCTCCGACGTGCCGGTCGGGGTGCTGCTGTCCGGTGGCATCGACTCCAGTCTCATCGTCGCGCTGCTGGCCGGGATGGGGCAGACGGGGCTCTCGACCTTCAGCATCGGGTTCGACTCCGCCGGCGGGGAGTCCGGCGACGAGTTCGAGTACTCCACGCTGGTCGCCGAGCGATTCGGCACCGACCACCACCGCATCAAGATCGACAGTGCCCGGCTGCTGCCCGGGGTCGACGCTGCCGTCGCGGCGATGAGCGAGCCCATGGTCAGCCACGACTGTGTCGCCTTCTACCTCCTCAGCGAGGACGTCTCCGCGCACGTGAAGGTCGTGCAGACCGGCCAGGGCGCCGACGAGGTGCTCGGCGGCTATGACTGGTACCCACCCCTGGCCGGCGTCCCGCGGGAGGACGCCGTCGAGGCCTACTCGCAGGTCTTCTTCGACCGCCGCTGGCCGGCGATGGCCGAGCTCGTCGAACCGGAGTGGCTGGTCCCCGATGACGCGCCCACCGCTTTCATCACCGAGCAGTTCGGCCGGCCCGGCGCCGAGACGTCGGTCGACGCCGCGCTGCGCAACGACACCACCATCATGCTGGTCGACGACCCGGTGAAGCGGGTGGACAACATGACCATGGCGTGGGCGCTGGAGGCGCGAGTGCCGTTCCTCGACCACGAGCTGGTCGAGTTCGCAGGGCGCATCCCTCCGGAACTCAAACTCGCAGACGGCGGCAAGGGCGTGCTCAAGCGGGCCAGTCGCGGCGTGGTGCCCGACGAGGTCATCGACCGCACGAAGGGCTACTTCCCGGTGCCGGCGATCCGGCAGCTGGACGGCCCATACCTGGAGCGCGTGCGGGACGCGCTGACCGATCCAGCAGCCAAGCGCCGCGGCCTGTTCCGTCCGGACGCCGTGGAGCGCATGCTGCGCGAGCCGAACGTCACCCGCACGACGCTCGGCTCCAACGCGCTGTGGCAGCTGGCGGTGCTCGAGATGTGGCTGCAGAAGGTGGAGGACCAGCCGCGGTGACGGGAGAACGGTGACGACGGACGTCGTCCTCGTCGGCCCGCAGCCGGATGCGCGGCACCTCGCCCTGCTCCCGATCCGGTGATCGCTGTGCCGGTGCGCGGCCGACAGCCGCTGGCTGGCGTGCGAGGTCGCCACCGACGGTGGCGTGCGGACGGCGGTCTGGGTGGTGCGGCCCGACGGCGGTGACGCCCGGCGGATAGCGGGCGACGATGACCAACCCGGCCGGCCATCGGCTCGACCACATGCTCAGCGGGGCGCCGCCGCGTGCTCCTGCAGGAACAACGCCTCCGTGAGTGCCATGTCGGCGATCTCCTTCGCATCCACGCTCTCATCCGGCGGGTGGATCGACGACAGCGGCTCCTCGACCCCCATCAGTGTGATCTCCGCTCGGGGATGGGTGGCTGCGAGAACACTGCAGAGCGGGATGGAGCCCCCCTGACCCAGTTCGACGACCGGCCTGCCGTAGACGGACTGCATGGCAGCCGTCGTCGCTCGGTAGGCGCGCCCATCCGTCGTCGCTCGAGAGGCCTGGCCGGAACTCCCGACGTCCGCCGTCACCCGCACGGTCGCGACCCGATGACCGCGCTGCTGCCGTCGGGGGTCTCCACGAGGCCGACGTCGTCGAAGCCCACGTCGGCGAACCGGTCGGCCACCCATTCCGCTGCGCGCACGCACTCCTGCGGCGGCAACAACTGGGGGTCGGCGACCGACGGGATGGCGACGAGCTCGGACAGCTCCTCGAGCGCCTTCGGCATCAGCTCGGCGACGCGTGCGCGCAGGTTCTGCAGCTCGCTCATCGTGGTGTTCTGCTCCGGCCCCCGCCGGCTCACGCAGGGACCGTCGGGTGGAACGGCTGGATGCCGTGCTCGCCCCTCCGGACGAACGCCCACGACCCCTCGGGTACCTCGTTCCAGGCGCCGGGGAGCTCCCCCAGGGGCTCCGAGACGATGAAGCGCGCGTCGGCTCCCAGGCGGTCCAGGACCTCCAGCTCCGGATACAGCCGGCGTAGCTGGGAGACATCGGTCGAGTAGTAGAGCGAACTCGTGGCCTTCTCGCTGGAGTAACGAAAGACCCAGATCGACTCGCCGTCGCTGGTTGCCACGGTCATGTGGACCGGGTACTCGACGCCATGGCGTCGGCCGACGTCCTCGACGAAGCCGACCGCGCGGGCGACCGCTGTGGGTGGGTCGTCGGCCAGGCCGAAGGTGAGGGCCAGGAAGAACAGCGTCTCGGTGTCGGTGGATCCCTCGATTCCCGGGAACAGCGACGCGTCCACCGCCATCAGGAGATCGTGCTTGATCTCCTGGAACCCGGCGAGCGACCCGTTGTGCATCCACATCCACCGCCCGTACCGGAACGGGTGGCAGTTGCTGCGCTGCACCGGGGTCCCACTCGAGGCGCGGACGTGGGCGAACAGCAGCGGCGTGCGGATCTGCGTGGCGACCTCGCGCAGGTTCTCGTCGTTCCAGGCCGGATGGGTGCTCTTGTACACGACCGGCGCCGCCCCCTCGCCGTTGCCGTTGCCGTACCACCCGATGCCGAAGCCGTCACCGTTCGTCGTGAACCCGCCCAGCTTTGCGTGCAGACTCTGGTCGATGATCGAGTGCTCGGGCCGGAACAGCAGGTCGTGGGCGAGGATCGGGTCGCCCGAGTAGGCCATCCATCTGCACATCAGTACACGCCCTCCCGCAGATGCGAATCGATCTCCGGTGCCAATGCACCACGCCGGAGCGGCTGGAGCGTCACCCGAACGGGGTGACCCGGCTCCTGAGGTGACGGCTGTGGTCAGACCGCGCTCCGGCCGTACTTGCGACGTAGGTCGGCGAGTACCTCGAGATCGAGCATCCCGCCGTCGTTGATCCGGTTGTCGTAGTTCTCGCTCCCCAGGAAGAGGTCCCACCGCCTCCGGGCGGCCAGGTCCCAGGTGTCGTCCAGCGCGCCCTCGTAGAAGCCGAGGGCCGCCATGAAGCCCTTCAGCTCGAGTGCGAGTTCCGGACCGATCGGCACCAGCTCGGACGGCTCGCTCGGGAAGTAGGAGAGCCTGTGCAGGGCGTAGCACCGCACGAGCTCATCGATCGGCTCCTCGTGGTCGTAGATGGAGATCACGACGTGACGATCGTCCAATGACCCATAACCGCCGTTGCGCCTCAACACCAGCAGTGCAGCGGATTGTTGGCCTCGTATGTCACCGCCTGCTCGTTGGCCCGACTCGAGGGCTGCCATCAGTCGTTCTGCGAGAGACGCGCGCGAGCCCTCGAAAGTCCTGACCATCCGGTCGACGACGTCGCTACTCGCGAGCCCGTTCCCGAGCGCCACGCAGTGTCGCCCCGAGGTGCTGCCCGCCCAGCCGTCCCAGGTGTGCAGGTCTGCTCCCGTATAGGCAGCGACGCGGCCGCGCCGGTCGACGAGAGCGAACTGCCGTTTGTGACCCTGAGCGTCGTCGTTGAGCAGGACGTCGACCGCCTGCTGTGGCGTGGCCCCACACTTCAGGAGCATCAACCCGGCAGAACCGTGTCGAGGGTTCCCGAATCCTTGCGTCGCGACGACGCCGACTTCGGACTCGCCGTACGGAACGAGACTGCCCACCCCCGGGAACCTGGATTGAACAGCCACGCCGAGGTCTCCGTTGGTCTCCTCCCAACCAAGAATCGAATACGTCATCATCGTCCTTCCATTGCCGCGGCATTCCGCCGGCGAACACCTTCATCGTCAGGGGTTGCCTGTGTGCGAGCATCCGGCCGAGTCCGATTGCAGGCGCAGGTGGCAGCCGCCGAACCACCCGCGCTGGGTGAGTCGGGGCATCATCGGAGTCGATGGCGATGGACGTGGGGCGCCGTGCCGAGGTGATGACCACCGCGCCGTACGCATCGGCGCTGCGGGTGTTCTGACGGGTGGACGAACGGCTCCTCGCACAACGGCGCCCGCTCGATGTCCGGATGCGCGAGGCCTGGCCGACCGCCTGGATGTACCGAGCCAGGACCTTGATGAGAACGGATGGTCCGCCCCGCCGCGACGACGCTGACGTGCGCGACGCTGCCGATGACGGGGATGACGACAGCGGTGTGATCAGCGCGCGGTACGCCCGTCAGACGGCACCCGCGAGGCGTGTGCGTGTGCGTGTCGCCCCTCGGACACCGCACCGGCCCCGTGTCTTCGCAGGTCAGAGACCCGGGCGGTTCCATGGCGACCTCACGCACCGTCTGGGACGCGGAACCGCTGCCGGTAGGACGTCGGAGTGGTGGCGTAGGCCGCGGTGAAGTTCTGACGGAGGGTCACGGCACTGCGGAAGCCGCAGGCGCGTGCTGTCCGCTCGATCGACCAGGTCGTGGTCTCCAACAGCCGCCGGACCTCCTCGAGTCGCTGGGTCAGGATCCAGCGGGCAGGGGTGGTCCCGACCGCTTCGGTGAACCGGCGGGTGAAGTTGCGCCCGCTCATCCGGGCGTGGCCGGCCAGCTGCTCGACGGACAGGTCCCGGTCGAGGTTGGCCAGCGCCCATTCCATGGTCGCGCCGATCGGGCCCACTCCACCCGGCTCGGGCA
This sequence comes from Geodermatophilus sabuli, assembly GCF_900215145.1. Lineage (GTDB taxonomy): Bacteria > Actinomycetota > Actinomycetes > Mycobacteriales > Geodermatophilaceae > Geodermatophilus > Geodermatophilus sabuli. The sequence goes on from NZ_OBDO01000004.1 coordinate 335,601, forward strand.
CGGGCCGCTGGACGAACTGCGCCTGGTCCCCGTCGCGATGCGGCGCCACCACCAGGTGCCGGGCGAGCGTGTTGGCCGCAGCGCTTCCGAGGCGGGTGCGGACCACGTGCAGGCAGGCGTCCAGGCCCGAGGCGGTGCCGGCCGACGTGAGGACGTCGCCGTGGTCGAGGTAGAGGGCAGAAGCGTTGACCTGCACCGCGGTCCGACGCTGCTGCAGCAGCGGTGCCGCCGCCCAGTGCGTGACGGCGCCCCGGCCGTCGAGGAGCGCGCTGTCCGAGACGGGGAACGCGCCCAGACACAGACCGACGACGGTCGACCCGCCGGCGTGCGCACGGCTGACCACGTGCACCAGTTCGTCGCCGGCGCGCGGGAGATCAGCGGGCCAGGAAGGCAGCACCAGGATGTCGGCGCCCGGCACCACCTCGGGTCCCGCGACGTCCTCGACGCGCAAGCCCTCAGCCGTGCGGATGCCGCGCCCGTCCTGCGTCCACACGCGGGTGCGCCAGCCGGGCGCCAGGCCGAGCCGCGACACCTCACCGAACACCAGCAGAGGTGTGGCCAGGTGGAACATCGTCATGCCGTCGAAGGCATGCACCGCGATCTCCACGCTTGTCCTGATCTCATCGTTCATCGTCTCGCCTGCCACTCACGGTACGCCGGGAGCAGGCGGCAACCTGAAGGGCGTCACCGCCGCCCAACCAGGGAGAACGAGCCATGTCCGCCCCCCGCCGCGCCCTCGTCGTCATCGACGTGCAGAACGACTACTTCGACGGACCGCTGGAGATCCAGTACCCGCCGCGTGAGGACTCCCTGGCCCGCATCGTCACCGCCATGGACGTTGCGGCGGAGCACGAGCTCCCGGTCGTCGTCGTCAGGCACGAGCTGCCTGACGGGGCGCCGGTCTTCGCGGCCGGTTCAACCGGGCAGGCGCTGCACCCGGACGTCGAGAAGCGGACGACGGACGCGTGCAAGCAGGTGACCAAGAGCAACGCCAGCGTCTTCTCCGGCACCGACGTCGCCTCCTGGCTCGCGGCCAACGAGGTCGACTGCGTCACGCTGGTCGGGTACATGACCAACAACTGCGTCATCGGCACCGCAGCCGCCGCCGAGGACCTGGGCATCGCCGTCGAGGTCCTCTCGGACGCCACCGGCGCCATCAACATCGTGAACGACGCCGGCAGCGCCTCCGCCCAGCAGGTCCATCAGACGCTCATGGCACTGCTGAACTCGAACTTCGCCGCCGTCGCCACCACCGCGACGTGGACCAGTGCCGTCGAGCAGGGTCAGGCCCTGACGGGCAGCGATCTCGGGACGTCCGCCGTCCAGGGCCGTGCCGCCTACGGCCCCACGCCGTAGGCGCCTCCCCTGACGTCCGGGCGGTCGGTTCGTGAGGTCGCAGACGTGTGCGGAAGCACCGTGTCCCCCCTCGGACACTCTCGCGCCCCAGTGCTCCTGCAGGTCAGGAGCCCGGGGCGTCTGCATGACGAGGCCACCCCGACCCCCAGCCGACGGCAGCGGGTCCGCAGCCGTTCGCCGGAGCCCACAGGCGCAGGCAAGCCGCATGCGCAGCGACGGCGAACCGCCCCGGACAGGGTGCAATGGAGGTCGAGATGGTGGTCGACAATCGCCGTCTCGACCACTGCGGACGGTCCTGAACGCACCACCACGGTGGCGCGCCGAACCCCGGGAGGGCCCGTGCCCGTCGTCGCACCACCGTCGCAGGACGCGCTGGCAGTCCGCTCCGGATCCTCGGACCGGTGCCCTTCACTCGTAGTAGAGCTTCTGGGGCCCTGGGTACACCCAGGACAGCGCGTCGCGCAGCCGGTCCCGCCAGTTCTCCCACGAATGGCCATCCCGGGCCTCCGTGTAGCGGACCTGCATGCCGGCGTTCTCGAACACGTGCACCATCGACCGGTTCGGCACGATCAGCTGCTCGTAGACGCCGCACGACATGAACACGCGGTCGGCGACGCAGCGCGGCTTGGCCCGGAACCGGTTCACGAACTTCACCACCGGGTCGAAGGCCGGCCCGCCGCCGTGGTCGGTGCCGATGTCGGTGAACACGAACGACCCCGACATGAGCACCAGCGACCCGTACGTGTCCGGTGAGCGGTAGGCCGCCGACAGCGCAGCGACCCCGCCGAACGACGAGCCCAGGAGGCACCGGCCCGCCCGCTGCCCGACGAGAGGGAGCGACGACTCCAGTTCCGGCAGCAGCTCCTGGGTGAGGAACCGGGAGTGGGCCGTGGAGTTCGCGTACTCGTCCAGGCGCTCGCCGGGGTGGGTGAAGGCGACCACGGTCTCCGCGACGTCCAGCCGGTGGATCAGGTTGTCCAGGACGGTCTTCATCGAGGCGTACTGCAGGAAGTCCCCGCCGTCGTGCACCACCAGCAGCGGATAGGACGCCGTCGGCCGGAACCGGGCCGGCAGGTACACCGTGACGTGCGCGTCGCGACCGAGCGCGCGGCTGCGCAGCACGAGCTCCTTGAGCTCGCCGGGGCGCGCCTCGGGATCCGGAAGCACCCAGTCCGGCGTCTCGTAGCCCGCTGCGAAGCAGACCGACGACGAGCCCATGGGGCTGTGCGACCGCTTCTCGTTGAGCGGGTCGTTGAAGCGCTCGTAGTGGTCGCCACGCCGGATCTCGATCTGGTACTCGACCCGCGAGCCCTCCGGCAGCTCGAGCACCAGCTGCCACAGGTCGGTGCCGCGCAGGCGGCGCAGCGGGATCCGGTCGGGCAGCCCGACGATCCGCTGGCAGACCCACGCCTCGTCGGCCTCGCCGCGCCACAGGAAGGTGCACTGGTCCCCCTCGACCACCGGGACCTCGTGCCGGCCGAGGAACCGGTCGACCGCCTCGGCGTCGAGGGGCTTCGCCGACTTGAGCCGGTTGATGGCCAGGCGCCCGCTCCCCGTCCGCGCCGCCGTCATGCCGCCGCCCCCTCGGTGATCCGCCCGTCGTCCCCGACCAGCCGGACATCCGGTGGCAGGGCGCCGCCGGGGCCGAGGTCGAGCCGGACGCCGTCGTCCAGGACCAGGCAGGACGCCGGCGCGAACCGGCGGGCGAGCACCGACATCCGGGGGAGGTCGTCGGTCCGGAGCCGCCGCCGCGCGTGCGGCAGCACGACCGCCCCGGGGACGACGCCGAGGCCCGCATCGAAGACCTCGGTCAACGAGGCGCCCTGCGCCGCCCGGTCGTGGAAGAGCACCACCCGCGGCGCCAGCGCCATCGCCCCGGCCGACCACGCGACCAGCCGCGGCGGCAGGTGCGGCGAGAGGTGGAACAGGTGGAGGACGCGGAGCAGGTCACCGACGTGCCCACCGGCGACGACGAGGCACTCCGCCGTCGCCAGGAGCCCGCGGACCTCCTCGCGGTGCCCGGCGATCGGACCCCGCTCCTCCGGCCGCCACCTCGCGTAGAAGGCGCCGTGCAGCTCCTGCACCCGGGCCACGTGCGTCGCGTCGAGCAGCCGCACCGCCGCGAGCGCGTCCTCCAGCGCCATGGCCTGGGTGTTCGCGTGCCCGTCCGGCCGGGCGGCCACCGCGGACACCGCCTGCAGGGCGTGGTCCAGCCGGATCAGGTAGAGCTGCTGCAGCTCGTCGAGCACGAGCCGGTGTTCGCGCTCGGCCGCGGCGTACTCCGGGTCGGCCCGCAGCACGTCCATCCAGCGGGCGAACAACCGCAGGTTCGTCGCCTCCCCACCGGCCAGCGCGAGGATCTCGGCGTCGTCGGACTCCCGCTCCTGCCAGCCGGCGTTGACGACGGCCACCGGGCCACCGACACCCAGGGAGGACAGCACCCGATCCAGGGTCGGCCGCCGCTGCGGGCCGAGCAGCGTGATCGAAGGGGTCACGGGCTTCAGCGGGCGTAGACGTGCACGGTGCGCCCGACGTCGTCGAGCATCCCGCGCAGCGTGTCGAAGTCGGGGTGCCGCATGCGCACGTACGCGTTGGCCATGTAGCCGGCGGTCTCGGGCTGGGTCGGCGTCCCGGGCGGCGGCAGGTGCGCGTCCAGCACCCACTGCCCGTGCCGGGCCTGGATGTCGTCGACGCCCGAGTAGCCGGAGATGGTGCCGTCCCGCTCCGGCCGCAGGGCCACGATGCCGGCCGAGTACTGCCGCGACGGCTGCCCCCAGACCTGCCCGTGGACGATCGAGTCGGCCCACTGGCGGTAGATGTCGAGATCGTTGGCGGCCGAGTAGAGGTCCCAGGCGCCCACACCGGGCGGCCGGCAGCCGATCTCGCTGAACTTCAGCCCCTTCGGCCCGAAGAACCACTCCATGTGCGTGGCGCTGGTGCCGATCCCGAGCGCCTCGTTGACCCGTCGCCCCAGGTCACGCAGCTCCTGGTAGTCGGCCACGGCGTCGATCCGGTTGGTCGCCACGAACTGCGGCGAGATCCAGCGGGTGCGCATCGCCTCGAGCACGTTCGGGAAGTAGTGCGACACGAAGTCCAGCGCCGGGACGCCGTCGACCGAGAGGGTGTCGTAGAAGCCCTCGTGCCCCTCGATGAACTCCTCGACGGCGATCGAGTCCACGTGCTGGCCGCCGAACACCGCCAGCGCCGCGTCCAGCCCGCCGTCGTCGTCGACCCGTGTGGTGTCGAGCGCGCCGGCGCCGGACCGCGGCTTGAGGATCAGCGGGTAGCCGACCTCGCGCGCGAAGGACCTCACCTCCTCGGCGTTGGACGCCGCGGTCGACGCCGCCGTCGGCACGCCGGCGTCCCGCAGCACCTGCTTCATCGACGGCTTGTCCCGGCACAGCCACGCCGTCCGCACCGACGTCCCGGGGATGCTGCAGTTCTCCCGCACCTGCGCGGCGGCCAAGGTGTGCGACTCGATGGTGGCCTCGAGCCGGTCGACCCAGACCTTGTCCTGGATCCACCGGACGGCGTCGGTCAGCGCGCCGGCGTCGGTGACGTTCGGGACGTGGTGGTAGTGCACCATCCACGAGCGCAGCTCGTCGTCCAGCCACTCCCCCGGGCGGTCGCCGACGCCGTAGACCGACGCCCCCACCTCGGCCAGCGCGCGCACGAAGTGGCGTTGCGTCGGCGGAAAGGCCGGATCGACGAAGACCACGTTCATGCCGGGGATGCTAGGAGCGCCGTGCCCGTCCCGCCCCTCGCACGCTCGGGGCGGTGCCCTTCCCGCCCCTCGCACGCTCGGGGCGGTGCCCGTCCCGCCCCTCGCACGCTCGGGGCGGTGCCCTGGGGGGACCCCGCCCCCTCCCACTGAACTGCCAGGTCGGCCCCTCCGGGCGTAGCGTCCGCTCATGGTCGTCGCCGCGTTCGTCGCGCCGTACCTGCTGGAAGCCACGGCGCGATTCGTCCGGGTCGCCGCGGAGCTGCCGGGTGTCCGGATCGGCCTGGTGACCTGCGAGCCCGTGGACCGGATCCCCCCGGACCTGCGCGAGCGGCTGGCGGCGCACTGGCGGGTCGACGACGCGCTCGACCCGCGCCAGCTGGCCTGGGCGGTGTCCGGTCTCTCGGGGCAGCTGGGCCGGGTCGAGCGGCTGGTCGGTGCCCTGGAGCAGCTGCAGGTACCGCTCGCACAGGTCCGGGAGTCGCTCGGCATCGAGGGCATGGACGTGCGGACCGCGATCAACGTGCGCGACAAGTCGCGGATGAAGGAGACGCTGCAGGCGGCTGGGATCCCGTGCGCGCGGCACGCGCTCGTGCGCAGCGCCGGGCAGGCCACGGCGTTCGCCGACCAGGTCGGCTTCCCGCTGGTCGCCAAGCCGCCGGCGGGCGCCGGTGCGCAGTCGACGTTCCGGCTGGACGACGGCGACATGCTCCGGGGCTGGCTCGCCGCCGTGCCGCTGGGCGAGGACTCCCCCGCACTGGTCGAGGAGTTCCTCACCGGCGAGGAGCACACCTTCGACAGCGTCACCCTCGGCGGGGCGACGGTCTGGTCGTCGATCGCGGACTACCGCCCGCCGCCGCTGGAGGTCCTGCGCAACCCGTGGATCCAGTGGACGGTCCTGCTGCCCCGCGACATCACCGGCCCGCGGTACGAGGGCATCCACCGGTGGGGGCCGGAAGCGCTCAAGGCGCTCGGAGTCACCGACGCGCTCACCCACATGGAGTGGTTCGCCCGGCCCGACGGCTCGGTGGCCGTCTCGGAGGTGGCCGCCCGGCCGCCCGGGGCGCAGTTGACCTCGATGCACGGATACGCACACGACTTCGACCTCTACCGCGCGTGGGCCGAGCTGGTGATCCTCGGCCGGTTCGACGCGCCCGAGCGCCGGTTCGCGTCCGGAACCGCCTACCTGCGCGGCATGGGGCACGGGCGGGTGCGCGCGGTGCACGGCATCGAGGCGGTTCAGCAGCAGATCGGGCACCTGGTGGTGGAGGCGCGGCTGCCGCAGCCGGGACAGCCCGCCGCCACCGACTACCTGGGCGAGGGGTACGCGATGGTGCGCGACCCCGACACCGCGGTGGTCGAGGACGCGCTGCACCGGCTCGTCGACGGCATCCGCGTGGAGCTCGCCGAGGCCTGACCATCCCCCAGCACCGGAGGTCGGAATGAACGTCGTCATGCTCTCCCCCGGCTACCCGGCCGAGATGGCGTACTTCACCCGGGCGCTGGCCGGGACCGGCGCCCGGGTGATCGGGGTCGGCGACCAGCCGACGCACGCGCTGCCCGAGGCCGCCCGCTCGGCGCTCGCGCACTACGAGCACGTCAACCTCGCCGACGAGGGCGCGGTGCTCGACGGGCTGCGCGGGCTGTCCCGGCACGCCGCGCTCGACCAGGTGGAGTGCCTCTGGGAGCCCTACATGATCCTGGCGGCCCGGATCCGGGAGACGTTCGGACTGCCCGGCCTCTCCGTCGAGCAGACGCTGCCGTTCCGCGACAAGGAGACGATGAAACGCACGCTCGACGCCGCGGGGATCCGCACCCCGTGGCACGTCAGCGCGCGCTCCGTGGCCGAGGTCTGGGCGGCCGCGGAGAAGGTCGGCTACCCGCTCATCGTCAAGCCGATCGCCGGGGCCGGCTCGGCCGACACCTACCGGGTCGACTCCGACGAGGAACTCGGCGCGGTGCTCCCCCAGCTGCGGCACGTGCCCGAGGTCAGCGTCGAGGAGTTCGTCGACGGCGAGGAGTTCACCTTCGACACCATCTGCGCCGGCGGGCAGATCCTGTTCGAGCACGTGCTCTGGTACCGGCCCCGGCCGCTGCAGATGCGCATGCACGAGTGGATCAGCCCGGTGTCGATCTCGTTGCGCGACCTGTCCGTGCCGCACCTGGCCGGCGGTCGGCGGATGGGCGAGGCGGTGCTGGCCGCGCTCGGGTTCCGCTCGGGCTTCACGCACATGGAGTGGTACCTCAAGGGAGACGGCGAGGCCGTGTTCGGCGAGATCGGGGCCCGCCCGCCCGGCGCCCGCGTGGTCGACGTCATGAACTTCGCCACGGACGGCGACACCTACGCCGGCTGGGCGCAGGCCGTCGTCCACGGGTCCATGCAGCCGCTGGAGCGGAGGTACAACGCGGGGGCGATCTTCAAGCGGGCCCGCGGCGAGGGCCGGATCACCCACTCGGAGGGCCTCGACGCGCTGATGGGCCGGTACGGCGAGCACGTCGCGCTGCTCGACCTGCTCCCGGTCGGGGCGCCGCGCCGCGACTGGCGCTCGACGGTCACCGGCGACGGCATGGTCGTCGTCCGGCATCCCGAGCTGCAGCAGGTCATCGAGATGACCGAGGCGTTCGCCGGCGACTTCCAGATGTTCGCGAGCTGAAACCGGTCAGCAGAGCTCGTCGAGGTACTGCGGCAGCATCCGCCGCCAGGTCGGCCACTCGTGCGGCCACTCCTCGCCCCACGCGTCGACCCGGTTCGGCACGCCCTTGCGGCCGAGCACGTCGCCGGCGTCCCACGAGGAGCCGACGTCCTCCCACGCCCCCTGGCCGGAGGCGAGGATCGCGAACCGGGTGCGCAGCACGTCGAGCTGCTCGCCGTCCATCCCGGGCAGGAAGTCCAGCGGCGAGGCGTGGAACAGGTCCTGCGAGTACTGGCCGTCGAAGAACCGCTGGATCCGGTAGGTGCCGCTCATGCCCACGGCGGCGCCGAACACGTCGGGGAACCGGCAGAGCACCGCGAGCGCGTTGAACGCCCCGATCGAGGCGCCCGCCGCCACGATCGGCGTCTCGGCCCCGCCCAGGTCGGTCCGGATCGCCGGGACCACCTCGTGCCGGACGCAGTGGTGGAACTGGTTGAACAGCCACATCCGGTACTCGGGCGAGCCGGTCTTCGCCACCATCGCCCGGCCGGCGACGCTGTCGCACGAGTAGACCTTGATCCGCCCCGCCTCGATCATCGGCCAGCAGGCGCCGATCACCCCGTTGCGCTCGATCTCCTCGGCGTCCCCGCCCGCCGTCGGGAAGACCAGCACCGGGGTGCCGTAGTGCCCCCACCGGACCAGACCGATCGGCTGCTCCAGGCGCTCGGAGTACCAGCTGTCGGTCACCTTCACGTCGTCCACCCTGGCACGGACGTCGCGGGGCGGCAGCCCGGCTGGGCTGCCGACCGGCCTGTTCCGTGCGAACCTGACCGCACCGGCCCGGTCACTGGAGGCGATCACCGTGGGCCAAGAGGTCGAGGCACGCACCTTCTCCCGTGATGACCGTCAGCGCTACCGGGAAAAGCTCCGGCGCTGCCTGGACGTGTTCGGCCGGATGCTCAACGAGTCGAGGTTCGACTTCGAGCGGCCGCTCACCGGCACGGAGATCGAGTTCAACCTGGTCGACGAGCTACAGGACCCGTCCATGCGCAATCAGGAGGTCCTGGCCGCCATCGCGGACGAGGTCTTCCAGGCGGAGATGGGGCAGTTCAACATCGAGATCAACGTGCGCCCCACCACGCTGGCCGGTGCGGCGGCCGCCGACCTGGAGGAGGAGCTGCGCGCGAGTCTGAACGAGGCCGAGGAGCGCGCGCGAGGGATCGGCGCGCACATCGTGATGGTGGGCACCCTGCCGACGCTGATGCCCCAGCACGTCACCGGGGCGGCGATCACCACGCACCCGCGCTACGCGCTGATCAACGAACAGATCTTCGCGGCTCGTGGCGAAGACCTGCACATCGCGATCGACGGTCCGGAACGGCTGGACACCCATGCCGACACGATCGCCCCGGAGGCGGCCTGCACCAGCACCCAGTTCCACCTGCAGGTCAGTCCGCAGGACTACGCGGGGCACTGGAACGCGGCGCAGTGCATCGCCGGCGTCCAGGTGGCGTTGGGGGCGAACTCGCCGTTCCTGTTCGGCAAGGAGCTGTGGCGGGAGACCCGGATCCCGCTGTTCGAGCAGGCCACCGACACCCGGCCGCAGGAGCTCAAGGAACAGGGCGTCCGGCCCCGGGTCTGGTTCGGCGAGCGCTTCATCACCTCGGTGTTCGACCACTTCGAGGAGAACGTCCGCTACTTCCCCGCCCTGCTGCCGGTCTGCGACGAGGAGGACCCGGTGGCCGTGCTGGACCGCGGCGACGTCCCCCGGCTCGGCGAGCTGCGGATGCACAACGGGACCATCTACCGCTGGAACCGCCCGGTGTACGACATCCACGACGGCAAGCCGCACCTGCGGATCGAGAACCGGGTGCTGCCCGCCGGGCCGAGCATCGTCGACGTGTTCGCCAACGGCGCCTTCTACTACGGGCTGCTGCGCACGCTGGCCACCCAGGACCGGCCGGTGTGGTCGCAGATGTCGTTCGCCACCGCGGAGGACAACTTCACGGAGGGCGCCCGGCACGGCATCCACGCCCAGCTGTACTGGCCGGGCCTGGGCACGGTGCCGGTCACCGAGCTGGTGCTGCGGCGGCTGCTGCCGATGGCCCAGCAGGGCCTGGCCGAGTGGGGCGTGGACACCGCGGTCAGCGACCGGCTGCTGGGCGCCATCGAGCGCCGCTGCACCGCCTACCGCAACGGCGCGGAGTGGCAGGCCGAGACGTTCCACCGGATCGACGAGCAGCAGCAGCCACTGGACCGCCGTGACGCGCTGCGGGAGATGCTGCGCCGCTACAGCGAGCACATGCACGCCAACGTCCCGGTCGCCGACTGGCCCACCTGAGGGCATGGAACGGCCCCTCTGCAGGGGCCCGCCCCGAGCCTGCGAGCGGTGGGGGGCAGAGGGGTCCTCCTACCGGTTGAGGCGGTTCTCCTCGTCCCGCTTCCACATCTCGAGCAGCCCCCGGTAGTGCGCGATGAAGTGGTCGTGCTCGTGCGGGGGGAACGTGGACCGCACCGTGTCGACGAGGAGCCGGTCGAAGTCGGGACCGCGCACCCAGTCGAGCATGACCTCGTCGAGGTGCGGGAGCCGGCTGGCGCAGAAATCGGAGTAGGCCTCCGTCTGGAAGTACTCGTTCGCCAGCCCGCGGTAGGCCTGCAGCTTCTCCCCGTAGCTCAGGTCGGCCCGATCGGCGATGTCGAAGAACCGCCGGGTCTCGAGGTCCAGCCGCGGCCGGCGGCCGGTGGCCGTGCAGAACACCGACCACCGGATGAGCGCCTTGATGGCCCACGGGAAGTAGTAGTGCAGGCTGGTCAGCGCGATGTCGGGGCAGGCGTTGGCATAGTCGATCGGATAGACCACGCCGTCGCGGATGAGGGTCTCGCAGGAGTTGAACTCCCAGCGGAAGAACGCGTTCACCAGCTTGCCGATGGTGACCGTCTCCTCACCGGTGGCCGCGTCCAGGAAGCCGTGGGAGACCGAGTACCGGCCGTGCATCGGCTGGTCGGGGTCGAAGTTCATGACCATCGTCTCGGCGCCGATGGACAGGCTCCGCGCGAAGACGTCGTAGCCGGCCACCGCCTTCTGCAGGTGCATCAGGCGCTGCCCGGAGGCGTCGTACGCCCGCTGCAGCTCCTCGGGATTGCGGATCATCGTGACGCCCACCCACGCGCCCCCGTCGTACGGCTTCATGAACAGCGGATAACCCAGGCGTTCGGCGATCGCCGCCAGGTCGAACGGCCGGTTGTACTTCTCCGCCGTGTACGCGTACTTGGCATGCTCGGGCGGGTTCTTGTACGGCACCAGCACCGTGTCCGGTACGCGCAGCCCCAGCCGCAGCATGGCGCAGTACGCCGCGTGCTTCTCCATGCTCTGGAAGGTGAAGGGGCTGTTGAGCAGGTAGACGTCGTCCATGAGCGCGGCCTTCTTCAGCCACTCACGGGGGTGGTAGTACCAGTAGGCCAGGCGGTCGATGACCAGGTCGTAGCGCGGCTTGGCGCACAGGTCGAACGGCTCGACCGTGATCCGCTCGACGTCGTACTGGTGAGCGGCGCCGGTCCCGTCGTGCACGGTGCCGAGGCGGCGCACGATCGCCTCGAAGGCGGTCGGCCAGTCCTCCTCGGTCCCGAGCAGCAACCCGATGAGGTGCTGGTGATCGGACATCGACGCTCCTCCAACGGTGGCGGGGCCTCCCGCGTCGCTCCAGTGACCTGGGCGGACGCGGACGGATCCTAAGTCCGGCCCGGGATCCCTGCGAGTTCGCGCCAGAGGTGCGCGGCCGCCTCGGCCCCGCGGTGCAGCATGGGCAGCAGCACCCGCTCGTTGGGCGAGTGGATCCGATCGGTGGGCAGCCCCGCACCCAGGAACAGCAGCGGAGCGCCGAGTTGCTCGACCAGGTCGGCCTCCGGTCCGCTGCCGCCCTCGCGCAGGTAGAGCACCTCGTCGGGATCGCCGTCCCAGGCCTGGGCGATCGCCCGCCGCAGGGCGGCCATGCCGGGCGAGTCGAGGTCGCTGGCGCACGGCGCGACGCCGGCCTTCCCGATCAGCACCTCGGCGGTGACCCCCTCCGGCAGCCGCTGGTCGACCCAGGCGCGGACCTGGTCGGCGATGTCCGCAGGTGCCTGGTCGGCCACCAGCCGGAAGCTGATCTTCGCGTGCGCCTCGGCCGGGATGATCGTCTTGTGGCCCGGGCCCTGGTAGCCGCCCCACATGCCGTTGACCTCCGCGGTGGGCCGGGCGCCGGTCCGTTCCAGGGTGCTGAACCCGGCTTCTCCGTACGCCGCGGAGCCCGCCGCCGGCCCGGCCAGCCACGCCTGCTCGTCGAACGGCACGCGGGCCATGAGGTCGCGTTCGCGGTCGGACAGCGGGCGGACCTTGTCGTAGAAGCCGGGCAGCGTGACCCGGCCCTGCTCGTCGTGCAGGCTCGCCAGCAGCTCGGCCATGGCGTGCAGCGGGTTGGGCACCGCGCCGCCGAACGAGCCGGAGTGCAGGTCGACGGCGGGTCCGCGCAGGGTGATCTCGGCGCCGGCCAGCCCGCGCATCGAGACGACGGCGCTGGGGACGTCGGGTGCGGCCATCCCGGTGTCGCTGACCACGACGACGTCGCAGTCCAGCCGGGCCCGCCGCTCCGCCAGCAGTGCGGCGAAGTGCCGCGACCCGGACTCCTCCTCGCCCTCGACGAGCAGTTTCACGGTCACGGCCGGGGTGTCCCGACCGGTCGCGGCCAGGTGGGCGCGCATGCCGAGCAGGTGCATGGCGACGTTGCCCTTGTCGTCGATCGCGCCGCGGGCGTGCAGCTCCGGGCCGTCCGGTCCTTCGACGACCGTCGGCTCGAACGGCGGGTGCACCCACAGCTCCAGCGGGTCCACCGGCTGCACGTCGTGGTGCCCGTACACGAGCGCGACCGGGGCCCCGGGATCGCCCGACGGCCACTCGGCGTAGACCGCGGGCGCGCCGGGCGTCGGCCAGATCTCGACCGTGGGGAAGCCGACCCGGCGCAGCGCCTCGGCCAGCCACTCGGCGCTGCGGGCGACGTCGGGGGCGTGCGCGGGATCGGCGGAGATCGACGGGATCCGCAGCCAGGCGTCGAGATCGGCGCGCAGGTCGTCGTGGCAGGCGGTCACGAACTCGCGCTCGGGGTTGGTCACGACCTCGGACCGTAGCCCGCTGCCGAGGACGTCCCGCTGCCGTCCACCGCATACGGCGAACCACTGCCTTCGGGGGTGGTCACGGCACGTCGCTGCCGACGGTGATCGCTGCGAGCCGGCCACCGACGTCGACGACCCAGCGGTTCCGGTTGCGCTCACACACCTCGAGGCGCCTGCTCCGCAGGCAGGCGCCAACCGTGTGCGTGTGTGGCGTGTCCCCCTCGGACACCAGTTCGATGCACACCGATCGCCTCTGGCGCTACGCGGTTCCGCGTGGCAGCACCCATCGGTGCTCGAAGTCGAGGACCTCGGCAGCGATCTCGAAGTCGCTGTCGTAGTGCAGGACCGTCGACCCGTGCTCGGCTGCCAGCACCGCGGTCAGCAGGTCGGCGACGCCGACCGCTCGATGCCGCCCCGTCCGAGCCAGGACGCGCTGCGCGTCGAGTGCACGCTGCCAGTGACCATCGTCCGTCGCCAGGTACTCGTACGCCTCGCGGCGGTCGGCCCGCACCTGCTCGTACTCACCCGGGCTGCGCGCGCTGTAGAGCGCCTCGGCATCCAGGGTGGCGCAGGTGGCCACCAGGCCGCCGGTGATCAGTGGCTCCAACCGCTCCGCCACGGCGGTCAGCCGCATCCGGGCCGCCGCGCTGGTGTCGATGAGGAACCGGGCGATCACCGCCATACGTCAGCGCGCTGGCCCGGATCCGCCATGGCCTCGAGCCCACCCTCCCGCAGCCAGGCCACCTGCCGGGCGCGTGCGGCCGCGTTCGCCGCCTGCCGCAAGGCGGCGCGGACCGTGTCCGACACCCCAGTGGTGTTCAGCTCGCGTTGGGCCAGCGCCAGCAGCTCGTCATCCAGGTCGATCAAGCGCTTCGTCATCCCGGACTCCCCCCACCGGATATATATCAAGCCAGTGCAGCATATATGGACGCATCGATCTCGCACGATCAGTCGGTGACGTCGAGCGCGTATCCGTGTGCGTGTGCGTGTCGCCCCTCGGACACAAGATCGCCCCGGTGTTCCCGCAGCTCAGGACGCCGGGGCGTCTCCATGTCCGGCGAGGCCGGATCAGGGGCCGTGAGTTCGAACCAGACGCTGATCGCCGCGAACCCGGCGCACCGCAGGGCGACGAGGAGCCCGACGGCGACCACGAAGGGGCCGGGCGGGGTGAGCCCCCGTGGTTCGACGGTCGGCCTGATCTCGGTCGTGTCCGTGATCTCGGGGGTCCGCGTGGTCGCGGGAGCTCGGTCATGGGCCGACCCGTGTGCGTGGGTGAGGGACGTGATCCGATCGGTCCGGGTCGAGCAGGTCGACGCGGACATCGACCGTGCCTGGCAACCGGGCCAGCCAGGAATCGAACGTCGTGGTCCCCAACCGTGCGGACAGTCCCGGCAGGAGCACCTCGCCGGCCGCCTCGACGCCGAAAGGACCATCGCGCCAGCTCGGCACCAGGCGGGGCGGTCCTGCTCGACGGCGAGGATGCGCCGCGCCATGTCGACGAAGTCCTGCGGCTCGGGCCCCGCGAGATCCGGAGCCCGGCCGCGGGGCGGGCCGGTGACCAGCTCGGCCAGGACGACGGCGACGTCCTGCACGGCCACTGGCTGGACCAGCAGCGGCGGGATCGTGGCGGCCCCCTGGCTCCTCGTCCAGCCCACGACCATGGCGGGAAGCTCGAAGAACTGGGTGGCGCGCTGGATCGTCCACGGGACGGGTCCACCTCGTACCAGGGTCTCCTGGCGCCGCTTGCCGTGGTAGTGGCCGTTGCCACGGATCCGGTCGAGCCCCACGATCGAGAGCACCACGTGGTGGCCCACGCCGGCGCGTTCCTCCGCCGCGAGCAGGTTGCAGGTGGCGCTCTCGAAGAATCGCTCGGCCTCGGCCGGGTCGGTCGCAGCCGTGTTGGTCACGTCCACCACGGCATCGACGCCGTCCAGTGCCTTCTCCAGGCCTGTTCCGGTCAGGAGGTCCACGCCGGTCGAGCGCGACACACGGACCACGGCGTGGCCCCGGTGCTCCAGGACGCCGACCGTCGCTCCGCCGACCAGGCCCGTGGCGCCGGCCACTGCTATCCGCATGGCATCCATCCCTTCCCGAACGGCTCAGAGAGCTCGTTCTCCGCCGTCGTCGTCGCGGCGATCAGCAGTTCCGCGGCCGCCCTCGCCCCGTCGGTTCCGACATCACCGGCCACCGCGGTCGCCCGCGCGCGGGTCTCAGGGGTCAGGACCGTCCTCAGCGCGGCCGACAGGGACCGGACGGTGGGCGTCGGACCGTCGTGAGCAGCGCCGATGCCGAGTTCGGCGACCCGGTGAGCCCAGTAGGTCTGGTCACCTCCCTGGGGCACCACCACCTGCGGCGCGCCGGCGCGGGCCGCGGTGGTCGTCGTACCCGCGCCGCCGTGGTGCACGACGGCAGCCACCCGGCCGAACAGCTCCTGCTGGTTGACCTCCCCGATGACGAGGCAGTCGTCCTGGTCGTCGACCGGGGCCAGCCCGGCCCAACCACGTCCCACGAGCACCCGGCGGTCCTGCGCACGGATCGCCTCGACGGCCGCCCGCACGCTGTCCGCCCCCACGGTCCGCATGCTGCCGAACCCCAGGTAGACCGGCGGTTCGCCGGCGTCCAGGAACGTCAGCGACTCGGCCGGGAGTGGCCGTTCGTCGGGCAGGATCCAGGCACCGGTCTGCACGACATCGAAACGCTCCGGCCCGCGCCACGGGGCCAGTGCCGAGTCGGCGGCGAGCAAGGGCCGGGACGTGAACAGGAACCCGCCGACGTCACCGACCGGTGGCAGACCGATCGAGGCCCGGTGGCTGTTGATCGGCTCCCCGAACAGGTCGTCGAAGTCCTGGCCGTCCAGGCCATCGAGCACGTCGGGGCAGAAGAGGACGTACCGGTAGGCGATGCCCAGCTGCTCGGCCACCGACGGCCCGACGAACTGCGACATGGCGGTCGCCAGGATCACGTCGCTTCCCGCGGCCGCCTCGGCCACCGTGTCGTACTGGGCGGCGATGAAGTCAGCGACGCGCTGCGGACGTTCCTCCGCGGTCGGCGGCCGCTCCCACGAGCGCCACGGCTCGTCGAAAGGCACCAGCGGCACGCCTTCGCGGGCCAGGAGCTCCGTGAACTCCTCGTCCGGAGGTGCGCACATCCGCACATCCGCGCCGAGCGCCTGCACCTGCACCGCGAGCGCCACGAGCGGTTCGACGTCCCCACGTGACCCGTACGTCGACAGCAACACGCGCATGCCGGGTACTCCCCCCATCCGTTCGCGAGCGCGCGCCCCGGCGCTCAGTGACCGTGGGCCTCCTTGACCTCCCGGTGGAGGACCCAGGCGTCCGCCACCGGACCCAGGTGCCGGAGCTTGTCGGGGTTGCCCACCGAGCGGACGGTCTGGATCTGCCCGCCCAGCACGTCGAGTGCGAAGGTGAAGGCCACCCTGCCCTCGCGGTCCCGGAGGATCGCGCCGGGCTGACCATTGACCTCGCGCTGCTCGAGCGTCGCGCCGACGCGGGCGAGCCTGGTGAAGATCGCCGCGAGCAGGCGCGCGACCTTGTCCACGCCCACCACGGCGCGGCTCAGCGCGGGGGCCTTGCCTCCGGCGTCGCCCACCAGCTGGACGTCCGCGGCGAGCACCTCCCTCAGCCCCTCGACATCGCCGTCGCGGAACGCGTCGAAGAACCGGGCCGCCAGCACGTCCCGCGCCTGGCGGTCCACCTCGAACCGTGGCCGTCCGCTGTCGATGTGGTTCCGAGCCCTCACCAGCAGCTGGCGGCAGGCCGCCTCCGATCGACCCACGGCAGCGGCCACGTCGGCGAAGTCGTAGGCGAAGACCTCGCGCAGCACGAACACCGCGCGCTCGAGCGGCGACAGCCGTTCGAGCAGCAGCAGAGCCGCCATGGACAAGGAGTCCGCCAGCTCCGCCGACCGGGCCGGATCCTCGTACGGATCGGTCAGCAAGGGCTCGGGCAACCACTCCCCCACGTACTGCTCGCGCCGGACGCGCGCCGAACGGAGGACGTCGATCGAGATCCTGGTGACCACCGCGGAGAGGAAGGCCCGGGGTGACCTGGGCCGTGTCGGAGTGGCCTCGTAGCGCAACCAGGCCTCCTGAACCGCGTCCTCCGCCTCGGCCACGCTGCCGAGCAGGCGGTAGGAGAGGGAGAAGAGCAGGGGCTTGAGCTCCTCGAACTCCTCGGTGCGGCTCACGACATCCCCCTTCGCCGTCACGCCAGGTCCTCCGTGAAACCCTGGCGCCACGAGGGGTGGCGCAACACCCAGCCCAGCTCCTGCTTCGCCTTGGCGTTGGAGAAGCCCCGCCCCTCCGTCATCATGCCGACCGCCATGTCGCCGGCCACCACGCGAGCGAGCCACGCCGGGATCCGCAGTGGAGGCTTGGCCCCCGCACACTCGGCGAGGAAGGGCAGCCACTCCGAGACCGGCGCCGGCTCGTCATCGACGATGTTGTAGACGCCCGTGCAGTCCTGCTCCACCGCCAGGACCGTTGCACTGGCCGCGTCGTCCACGTGGACCCACGAGGTGTACCCGGTGCCCCCTCCCACGATCGGGAGCAGCCGCCTGCGCACCAACCCGATCTGGTCGTCGTTGGCCCCCGCTCCGTAGAAGGCGCCATAGCGCAGGGCGACCCCGCCGGCCCCGGTGACGACCTGCTCCAGGTGGGCGATCGCCTTGGTCCCCTCGGTCACCTCGAGAGGGTCGTCCTCGGTCTTGACCCACCCGCCCTCACGTGCACCGTTGAAGCTGCCGTGGCTCTGGGTCACGACCCGCGCGCCGCCGACTGCCAGAGCGGCGTCCAGCAGGTGTTCGATCCCCTCGGCGCGGAGCCGGTTCGTGGCCGCGAAGAACCGGTCGGGCCTCCGCGGGTTGGCCTTGCCTGCGTGTCGTCCTGAGAGACCGGTCATCTGGTTGACGATGACGTCCGGCTTGGCCGCCGCGACCACCTCCCCGACCGACAGCGGGTCGAGCCCGTTCATGACACGCCCGTCGGCGCCGAGCCGCTCCAGCAGTTCCACCTTGGCGGGATCCGTGGTCGTCGCGCTCACCTGATGGCCCCGCGCGACGAGTGCGGACACCACGACGCGACCGATGACCCCGCTTCCACCTGCCACCAACACTCGCATCTCCAGCTCCCGTCTCGTCTCGTCACCGGTATGGAGAAGACGAGACAGCGCGGCCTCCTGTGACGTGCACGTCGCTGCAGCCGCAGAGTCCGCCGGCTGGCTGCACCCGGTCGGGTGGGGAGGGAGCGTGACGTGCCCTGCCGGTCCTGCAGAGTTCGGCACCGCCCCGCGGCGCCGCCGTCGGCCGTCTGCGACCTGACGGTCCTGGCCGCGCACTCGCCGCGCACGTGCCCATTCCGCTGTGGTCTGGACCGGGCGGCCCGAGCAGAGCCCCGCGATGGCGGCGTCGCGATGGGCGATCGGGGAACCAGGACCAGGATCACGGTCATCAGACCGGAGTCTCGTCCGAGCGAGTGGACGCGGCGGACTCCCTGGCGCGGCCGAGCGATGAGCTGTAGGCAGGAGGTGTTCCGGCCGTCGCTGAGGGAGCTGTCCCATGGTCGACAAGTCACCCCATGACAACCACTCCACGAAGAAGTCGGGCAAGGCCGTCAAGGCCAAGCGCGGCGAACGCAAGGAGAAGCAGCGGGCCGCCACGGAGATGGAGCGGCTGATGCACCCTCGGAGGGCCAAGGGCTGACCGGCGCCCACGGCGAGAACACACCGCTCCGACGCGACCCGGCTCCGCCGTCACCGCACCCCTCGTGCGCGGCCAGGAGGCGGGTGCGCACGTAGCGCGTCCCCCTCGGAACCCGACAGAGGCAGCGCGGTGGCCGTCCGAGCGCACGGACGGCGACACACGAGGTCCGGGCACCACCGGGAGACCGCGCGCACGCCGAGCCGGTCACCGCCCGCTCTGGACACCTGCCGGACCGGGACGCGGCACGAGGTCACCGGGCGTGCAACGCCCGGCGCACGGAGTCCGGGACGGCCACCGCGCTCACGGCGGTTCGCGCCCGGGTGTCCTCCAGTGTTTCCGCCGATGTCGGTCCGAAGGGTGAGCCCTCCGGCTCGCACACGGTGCCCGCCGCGGGCAGCTCACCGGCCACCAGGTACCGGGTGACGTGACTGTCCACGCAGTAGTTGCCGGCGCTGAAGTAGGCGGTGTGCCCCCACCCGGCGTAGGACAGCAGTCGCGAACCGGGCAGCAGCTGCGACGCCGCCACAGCACCCTGGTGAGGGGTGGCCGGGTCGAAGTGGTTCCCGACGACCAGCACCGGCGCGGACGTGGACGCCGTCCACGGACCCATGAATCGGTCCTGCCCGGCGCTGCTCGGCCACGACCGGCAGACGCTCCCGGCCCAGTTCCACAACCGGCCGAAACGGCCGTACCGGACCTCGGCGCTGTCGGCGGCCGACTGCCAGACCGCGAAGTCCCGCGGGTTGACGCTGTCGGAACAGGTGACGCCGGGGAAGGCCTCCACGACATTCGGGTACGGCTCCTGCAGCGCGGCGTCCAGCCCGAGCTCGGTGCGGATCACGGCCAGGCGCTGCCCCAGCGCAACCGGGGAGACCTGCTGCTCCAGGTCGGTGAGGAGCAAGGCGAGGTCAGGCCAGATGACCGGGGCGTACAGCGCGCCCACCGTCACGGCGATCAGGTCGTTGTAGGTCACGCTGAACGCCTCGCCGGTGACCGGATCGATGATGGCGGCCGGGTGCCCGCGCAGTCGTTCAGCCAGCTCTGCATACCGGCCGCTCGCGTTCCCGGACAGGGAGCAGTCCGGACCGGCCGCATCACACAGCCGGAAGAACTCGTCGAGGGTGCGCTCGGACCCATCGGCGCTGCCGATGCGGGTGCCGACCGGGGTGCTCACGGCCTCCTCGCCGTGGCCGGTGGTCCAGGCGACCGGGTCGAGGACACCGTCGATGACGAGAGCGCGGACCCGCGAGGGGAACAGGTTGGCGTAGGTCTGCCCGAGCACCGAGCCGTACGAGAAGCCGAGGTAGGTCAGCCCCTGGTCACCGAGCGCCGCACGCAGCAGGTCCATGTCCCGGGCCGTGTCGGCGGTGGACATGTGGTCGAGGATGGCGCCGCCGTGTCCGGCGCATGCGCCGGCGAGTGCGTCGTCGGACACCCGCTGGACGTCTTCCTCCTCCGGGAGGTCCGGATACGCAAACGGCGGCAGGGTCGCGATCGCCTGATCCAGGGTGTCGAAGCACCGCAGCGGCGTGCTGCGGTTGGTCCCGCGGGGATCGAACCCGACGATGTCGAAGCTGGCCCGCAACTCCAGCGGCAGGATCTTCGCGATCGCGCGGACGACGTCGACCCCGGATCCGCCAGGGCCACCCGGGTTGACCAGCAGGGAGCCCATGCGCCGGCTGGCGTCTGCTGCGGGCAACCGGATCACCGAGATGCCGATCTGCACGCCCTGCGGGTCGCCGTGGTCCAGGGGGGTCGGCACCACCGCACATTCGAAGCCATCCCGGCATGCCGACCACGACACCTCAGGCGCGGCGACTTCGGGAAGGCTCGTCGACGGCGTGGCGTGGGCCGACGGCGCGAGCATGGCCACGCTCAGTGCTGCGGTGACGATGGTCGCGAGTGCGGCACGGACGCGGCCGTGCAGAAGACTGGTGCGGATCATGCCGACTCCCAGGGTCATCGAGTACGGGCGACTCACTGATCCAGCTGATCTCCCTGCCTGCTGCCGGCGCACGATTCGGCCAGTGAGCGATCGATCGCCCTGCGTCGACAGTGCTGCCAGAAGCTACTCGCAGTGGTCGAAGATCACCATGGGGTGCATGACCTCTTCGGGTCCTCTGCGGCGTGTCCGTCCGGGCAGCCGCCGCGTCGGCGCGCGTCCGGGTGGTCGCCCCCGAGGGCGACCGTCCCCGGTACGCCGTCGGCGACGGGAACGCGGACGTCTGCGAGTGCTGCGAGGACGTCTGTGGACGACGACACCCGACCGTCACCAGGTCGGCTGACACCCCGCCGCCGGCAGAGCCCACGTCATGTCGCCAGGGACGGCTTCGGGTCTTCACGTCCGGCCGGTGACGGTGAGGGCGATGGCGGCCTTCTCGCCGAGGATCGGCTTGGCCGCGTCGGGTACTGGGATGCGCCCCTTCCACAGACCGGGCGCGGCCTCGAGGTCTGCCAGAGGATCGCCGCCCGGGGTCCAGTCGCGAATGGGGCCTGCGATGGTCGAGTTCCATGCGGCCCAGGCCCGCGGCGGCGCCGGTCCATCGCTCGGGTCGATGTCGACGACCAGGGTGTCCTCCCAGTCCGCCGACTGCTCGAGGTGGTCGAAGAAGCCGAAGACGCCGCCCCGTTCCCGGACGGAGAGGAGCCGGAGACGCAGGGCATGGCGCAGCCTCGGCACCGGGGTGTCTGAGCCGGGTATGGCCGGTCGGGGTGCCGCGCTGCTCAGGAACGTGGTGAGCAGCGGGACCGGGGTGTCTGCGCTGTCCTCGTCCTGGCGCCACTCGACCTGGACCGGACAGTGGTGCGCCGTGGTCTGCTCGTGCATGAGGATCGGCAGCCCGCGGATGGACAGCTGCGTCTCCAGCTGCCACACGATCGCGTCGTCCACTGCGCCCCGGACCCGCAACCCGGACAGCTCCGCGGTCACCTCCAGATCGCCGAACAGGAATCGGCGCAGGTTCTGATAGCCCTCCTCGGAGTTGACCATCCCGAACCGCCCGCTGTGACTGCGGTGCACGAAGGCCCGTCGGGCGTCGGGGACGTAGGCGTTGTCGATCTGCACCAGGCCGTCGCTGCGCGCTCCCACGACCTTGGACGACAACCCGCGGGCGACGTCATAGTCCTCGGGGTTGGTCCCCACCAGGCAGAACACGCGCTCGAGGGGGAACTCCTCCTCCGTCATCGCGGCTGGGTTCCAGCCCTCGGGCGGCTCCTCGGACCGGCGGGCCGCTCGAGGCGTGAGGTACCGGTACATCCGCTCGGGCCCGAAGATGGCGGCACCATTGACGTCGAAGAAGTCACGCATCCCTTCGAGCAGCCCTCCGCCGGCGGCGAACTCGATGCCGCCGTGCGGGGTGCCGTAGGTGTACAGGCGCGCCACGCGGCACTCGGCGCGTTCGCCCCGGTCGGGGATGACCCGCTGGATCATCGAACGGCAGACCAGACCGCCCATCGAGTGCGCGACGAGGTGCACCAGCGGCGCGCCGGTCTTCCGCCGGACCAGCTCCATCAGCTCGTAGAGGTCCTCGGCGGCCCTCTCGATGGAGAACTCCTCGGGCTTGCGGCCGAGGGTGGAGGCGGCCACGTCGTAGAACCGGTGCACCCAGATGCTGGCCTGTGGCACCTTCCCGTCCGGCTGCGCGGTCAAGTAGGCCCGCTGACTGCCTTGGACGATCAGCCGATACCCGTCGTCCTCGATCAGCCGCAGCAGGGGGCTCTCGAACTGGTAGAAGATGGGGTCCGGTCTGTTGCCCACCCGGACGTGCACCGAGCCCTCGTTGAAGCCGTACAGCGGGTCGTCGACCGCCCGGTCGATCCCCGACGTCCCGCCGGCGAAGCCGCGGACGTAGATGATGGGCAGCTTCATGTCCCGACCCCCCTCCTCGACGACTGCTCGACCACCACCGTCGCGGTGCTCGTCCTCGACGGGCCGGGCACGTGGCGGCTCGGGCCGTCCCCGCCCACGGCGGAACAGACGTCGGAGGATGCGGGCCCTGGGCACGTCGGCCTCCTCAGATGCGCAGCGTCCGGGCGGCGACCCCGTCACCGGAACACTGGACGACTGGTTGCCGACCGATGCTGGTGCCGACTCGTCACCCTCGCGTCAACGCCCCGTCACCTCGGCCGGAGCGACAGCCAGGACGCATGCGCGTTGACGCTGCGGTGACGGTCGAGGGATTGACTGACCCCAGCCATGAGTACACGGCAGACTCCGGACGACCGTCGCACGCCTCCGGCGCCGCGGGAGCGCGCCGCTCCGGGGCCCGTCGCGCTGCGCCTGAAGCGACGGTGGAACCGAATCGTCGGTCCTGTACGTCGCCGCCGGACGACCCGCCGGATACGACCGTCGCGGCGCGCCGCCGATCAGAAACCGGCGAGATGGCGCAGCGGCAAGAGCGCCATGGCCACGTGGTTCCTGTCGATCACCGCGGCGGTGCTGCTCGTGTTCTGGCTCCTCCGAGCCGCGTACGTGGCTCTGTGGCTGCGGCGGCCGATCGACTTCCCGTGGGGCTTCAACCCGGATGAGGCCTGTCCCCGAGTGGGTACCTCCTGCGGCCTCCTGTCGGGCTTCGTACTGACGTGGCTCTCGGTCGGCGCTGCTACTGCGATCTTCCTCCTGCTCAGGCTGCGCGCGGTGACGCAGCCGTACCGGACCAGGGCCGTGAAGAAACCGTCCGAACTCGTGCCGACCGCGGGGAGCATCCCCGGTGACATCGTGGGCCGCGACGAGATCTGCGAGGTCATCATCGACGACCTCCGCAACAGCGCCGACCGCCGGCCACACATCCTCCTGGGCGGGGTCGGAGCGGGCAAGACAGCGGTGATCGTGCAGTTGACCCACGTCCTCGCGATTCGCGGAGCCGTACCGGTACCCGTACGCCTCCGTGACGCCGACAAGGGCGTCCTCGACTTCCAAGACCTGGCGTGGAGGCAGTTCAAGTCCGAGATCGAGGACTCTGTTCTCTCCCAAGGGGAGGCCGAGAGGGTGTGGCGCCATCTCCGGAAGCACGACCGCATCGTGGTGCTGGCCGACGGCATGGAAGAGGCGCTCAGCGATGACGGGTCCGGGGACGACCGCGAGGCCATGGTCCGCGTGGGCATCCGTCGCGCACGCCGGGACGAGTTGCCCCTCGTCATCGCGTCACGCCCCCACGACACGCTCCGCGGCGCGGATGCCGCGATCTTCGAGCTGGAACCGCTGAGCAAGTCGGAATCACTCGCGTACCTGGAGCGGCGTGACACTGCAGGTGACCGCCAGCGGCTGGACTGGATCGTGGAGACGGCGGACATCGCCGAATCGCCCATATACCTGCGGATCACGCGTGAGCTGCACGACCGGGGGTTGCTGCACCACCTGACCGACGGAGTGAAGGCCCGGGGGGTGAACACGCGGAACCTGGACCGGTCCGCCCTGCGTCTCAACCTGCTCGACACGTGGCTGTGGGCATTGATCCACGGCCACCTCCTCCCCGAGGTACCGCTCAACCGCGACGAGCGCCTGGTCACGGTCACCTTCGCCGCGGTCATGGCCATCGAGGGACTGAAGCGCGACTCGTTGGAGGTGCGGTACTCGGACGTCGTGCAGCCGAAGCGCGAGAGAGTGGACGGCGAAGGTGAGGACGGCCCAGGAGCGGACGGCTCGAGTGGGGACAGCAGGAGGGACCGTCGCGAGGACGGCGAGGACGATTCCGGCGAGCGCCTGGTCGACGACGCGCTGCGTGCCCGTGTCACCGCCGTCCTCGGAGCTCAGAGGATCCGCCCCGTGCAGATCCGCCTCGCGGCCACCTGGGCCAGCAGGCTCGGACTGCTCGAGGCTCGCGGGAAGGAAGTGCGGTTCGACCACAGCATCCTGCAGGCGTACCTCGGTTCGCTGTTGCTCGACGAGGTGGTCGGGGACGACCTCTTCAGAGCTGTAGCCCTTCAGGCCCCCAAGCGACCGGGACGGGAACTGCTGATCGCTCTCGTCCTGATGTCGAGGCGCCGGCCGGGGCCTGACGTGGGTGCGGGCGGCCTCAGCGAGAACAACCCGATCTCCGGAGCCGACGCCGTGGCACCCGAACGCCTGCAAGCTCTGGTGTCGGCACTCACGAAGCGGGCCTCCAGGCGCAAGGACAACAAGGCGCTCGACATGTTCGCGGCAGCGCTGGAGATCGACAGTGCCATCGGCGGTACGCAGCACCAGGGCATCGCGACCAAGGTGTGCGAGGCGTGGGACGCCTTCACCGCCTCGGACCAGCGCACCCTCGAGGAGGCGAAGATCGGCCTCGTCCGCCGGTTCGGGGACGCCGCGCGCCAGATCGACCGGAGGGCTGCTCGCCGGGAACTCCCTGGAACCGTGACGCCCGCGTACCACGATCTCTTCCGGATCGGCTGCATCGAGTCGGCGTCCTACGCCGTGCGGCACGCGGTTGCCCAAGAGCTGGGGGTCAGCGGGCACGAGGCGTTCCGCCAGCTCCAGGGCGACTTCCACGCGGCGCTGAACGACGACAGCGAGATCGAGGACCCTGAGCAGTGGTGGCGTACGCGGATCATGTCCGCCTGGCTCGCTCCGCTGATGTTCGGTTCGGTGGGGGCCGGGGGCTCCGCGGGTTCGAGCGCACGGGACGACGCCGAGAGGAATCTCCGCGAGTGGGTCAGACGGGTCGGCGCGACCCCGCCTGGCGACAGGGAGCCACGCCTGCCCATCTCAGTCGAGGTCGCGCTGGCCCTGGGCTTCACCTATGCGGCGAACCGCAGACGCCGACACCCGTACGCGGACGTGGGAGCACGCTCGTTCTTGGTCGAGCAGGCTGCCGAGCTCCTCAAACGGACGGGGTTCTGGGCCGGTCAGCTGACCCTTCTCCACGCCCTCACCTTGTGGTCACTGCCGGACGACGGGGTCGTGGACATCGACCGTCCCAGGGCCGCTCAGCGCGAGTCGGGGAAGGCGGCATGGAGCCCCGACCCCAGCACGCGGCTGCAGCACTGGCTCCAATCGGCCGGGACCAAGAGAGACCGGACGGCGGACGCACACCGCGGGAGCGACGTCGACCGAAAGCACCCGTTCGTCAGGGAAGCCGCACAGCTCTCCGTTCTCGCCCTGGAGTCGCGAGAGCCCGAGCGGTTCATCTGGATCGACGTCTTCGGCGTCACGTCGAAGATCGGCTCCCGGAACAAGCACCCGGGCGCCCCCCGCAAGCACAACCTCTGGATCCCCCCGTCGACGGGGTGGAGCTCACTCGCCCCGCGAGCCCAGCAGCTGGTCGCCGACGTGCTCCTGCTCATCAACCTCGCCGACCGGGGACAGCGTTCGGTGGAACGGGAGCCGCGGCTCGAGCGTGCCAACCGGCCGGACCTGCCGCCCTGTCTCGCGCGAGAACGGGAACCGCTCGACCCCAACCGTTCGGCCGGGGATGCCAGCGCGATCCAGCCGGGCTCCAACTGCGCGGGGGGCTGCCCCTTCGAGCTCTGCCCCTACCCGCCGAAGGGGATCCAGTCGTACCGGGCCGAGATGAGCGAGGCGTTCTGCAGGCGACAGCAGACGCTGCTCGGCCGCACCCACCTCCGGCGACGTGCGGCTCCCTGGCAGGGCACGTTGCCGGAGGACCTTCGGACGTTCTGGGCAGAGATGGCCCACCGGGCCCGCCGCTGACGCGGTCCACACGCCTGACGGTCCTGAGCAGCTGACCGTGGCGATGCCGGGCCGACGCCGGGTTGGTGTCGGTCTGGTCAGCCAGTCCACAGTCGTGTGCGTGTAGCGACTCCCTCCCTCGGACACCCGAACAGGTCAGGGGCGCCGATCGGTGACTCGTACGCCGGCGCCACTGCGCCGTTCGGCGGCGTCATCCGCGGTCGGCAGCCGCAGTTGTCCCCGGGTGAAACCGCACATCACGTCGGCGTCCCACCCGCCCAGCCAGAACTCCACCCGCCAGGGGCCGGCCGCGACGATCGACGTGCCGAACCACCCGTCCGGGTCCTGCACCACGGGCGTCGAGGCCAGCTCGTAGCTGTACCTCAGCCGGGCGCCGAAGAACCTGGACGCGCCTCCCCCGGGAGCCGCGAGGTTCCCCTCGAGGAACTCGAGGCGTTCTCGGATCGCTGTGCGGTGGGGCTCGGCCGCAGTCTCGACGTCCTCCCGCAGCCGGGAGACTCTGGCGGTCCACACCGCCGCCAGGTCGCCGATCCCGGTCGCGTCCCGGATCTCCGCGGGTGCTTCCTCCACGCCTCCGGCGAAGAGCCCGTCGAAGGGGTGTTCGGGGTCAGCGGGGACGATGCGCCGGGCGAGTGCGAACGCGCCTTGTTCGATCCGCAGCGCGAAGGGCCAGATGGGCTCGAACCCGTCGTCGGCTATGACGCCGTTGCGGCCTTCGAACTTCGGCTCATCGAGCAGCTCGACCCGCGCACCCTCCAGCGGGTGGTCGTCCTCCTCGTGTCCGTCTCGCCAGACCTCGACCACGTTCACCCCGACGGCAGGCCCGTGGGCTCGGGCGAAGGGCGGAGTCTGCAGCCGCAGGACCCGGTCGAGGTCCGGCTCGCCGGCGTAGGCGTGCACATAGCCAGAGACGCCGCGAGGCTCGTCGTACGGATCGGGATCGGTCGCCAGTCGGCACTGGAACCAGCCCTGGAAGACGAGGTCGATCATGCGGCCACCTCGGCGAGACTGCGACGGACGTACCTGATCGTGTCGCCGACGGCCCCCACCCTCGGTATGTCGGCACCGAGCGACACAGCGTCGTCGATCACCGCCTGGAGGCGTTCGAGCAGGATCGTCCAGCGCGCGGACGCGAAGGGAGACGCCGACTCCCGGTCGTAGATCTCGAACGGGGCGCCGGCGGTCGCGGGGCTCCCCGGCCCGATTGCGGGCAACTCGGTGAGCACCTCGGCGAGTGGTCGGATCGCCACGCTCATCATCCGACTGGTCGCGGCGCGGAGGACCGCCCGCTGCTCCGGCGTCTCGGACGTCGAGCCGAAGAACTGCTCCAGCATCAGGAGCACCGTGCCGTACGCGCCGTTGAACAGCTCCGCGGCCCGCCGAGTGCGCTCCTCGACGAGGAGAGTTCCCCCCGTCGGGGCGTCACGCTGGGCACGCGTCCGTGGATTGACGACGACAGGACGCGCGGCGGCGAAGAATCCGCTCTCCTCGTACTCCTGCCGGACCCGTGCGAAGCGCCCGTAGTGCGAGCTGCTCCGCTCCGTGGGCGACCCCTCCCCGTCCACGACGATGTCCTCGATCGCGGCCAGTGCCGAGCTCCGGTCGACGACCTGGCGCAGGTCGAGGTCGACCGACCAGCTGTTGTCGACCTGCGCGGAGCGGGGGCCGATGAACAGCTCCTGCTCGTCCATCCGTCGGAGACCATCGGCGATGTCCCCGTACAGCTCACCGACGTAGTCGTACGTCAGCGGATCAGGGGCTGCGGAGAGGGCCGCGACCGAGTCCATGGTGAGCCGGTCGGGTGCCGGCATGCGGGGCGGAGGCGGCAGCGGCTCCCCTTGCGGCAGTTCGAAGACGAGCATCCGGTACAGGGCCTCGTCGGAGAAGGGCACCAGGTCGAAGGGGAACGGGTAGTACCCCGACCGCTGCGGGAAGTTCGGGCGGTCGAGGTAGGGACCCTCCCCGATGGATGCGAGCAGGTTGCAGACCGTACCGAGGTGCCCCATCTCCTCGACTGCGACTCGGAGGATGGTCGCCTGCCAGGTGCGCGCGGATCGTTGCTGCGGGGCGCTCAACCCCTCGTCCAGCCGCTTCTTCATCGAGAAGGCCGGGAACAGGTACTGGATCATGAGGCCGTGCTCGAGCTCAGCCGCCTCGTGCAACGCCACGGTGAGTTCTTCGCGGGTGTCGATCATGTCAGCGCCTTGGCAGGAGGGTGACCGGCGAGCCGACCGTCAGCCTAGTGTCGGCGGCGGCGCATCAAGGGGCCTGTCGACCCGCCACGGAACTGGCTTCCCCCGCGCGGCCCTCGGCCACCGCCTCGCAGACAGCTCACCCCAACGTGGGGCTACGGGAGCGGGGACGATCGGCGGAGCCGAGCACCGGCAATTGCCAGCAGCCCCGAGAACGCCAGCGCAACCCCCACGGCCAGGAGCATGCTCATGGCCGTGTCGGCGCCGGCGCCCGCGGCTGCGTACAGCAGGGCCGGCACGGCGGTCCCGGCCGCCCCGGCGCAGATCAGGACGGACCAGCGCATCGAAGACGTGCCCGCGACGACGGCGACCGTCTCCGCCAGCACGGGAACCGCCCTGGTGGAGACCACGACCCACGGACCCCAGCGGGTGAGCAGGCGATCGGCCGCGGATCGCTGGGACGGCGTTGTCACACGTTCCACGATGCCCCGTCCCCGACGCCCCAGCGCGAAGGCGAGCAGCGTCGCCGAGACACCCCCGAGCAGGGAGAGGGCAGCCCCGGGCACGAGGCCGAACAGCGCTCCATGCGCCACCATCACGACGCTCGACGGCACCGGTAGGAACACGTCCGCGATGAGCAGTCCCAGACCGAGGAACGCCGCGACCACTCCTGCACCGCGCATCGCGGGCACGGGGTCTGTCAACAGCGGCAACGCCGCCCACTCGGCGACTCCGAACAGCAGCAACGCGCCGCCCACGAGTGCAGCTGTGACGAGCCCATAGCCCCGCACGTCATCCCTCCCGTCGGAGACGGGTCGGCGGTGCAGCCGAAGTGGTCATCATCCGACCGCGTGGGCACACCGGCCAGGGTCGTCGGTCCGGCGCTCCTACCGAGGTCACATCGCGCCGGGCCCGCGCGCAGCGGGTTCGTCACCCGGAGCAGCACCCCGCCGTGAGGACGTGTACATCCTGCGCGGTCAGTCGCCGCACACCGCAGGGCATCGGCCCCGCCGGCTCTTGGTGGACCCGGCTCGACGCCCCCGCAAGCGAATGCGTTGGGCGATACACCGATCCGCCCCTCGGACACCGAGTTGGAGGTCCACGGCCACTGGGCCTGTGGGGGTTCTCCCGTAGTGGCGCCGATCACGTCTCGCGGGTCGCTCCCGCACGACAGACTGGCTGCATGGTCACTGGGCCGACGCCGTCACGAGCAGTTGCAGCCGTGGTCACCGGAGTTGGGACCGCCGTGTACTACGCCACGCCCGACGTCATCCCCGTGCGCACGGCGCGCGTCTGGGTGAAGGCAGGGCTCACGGCTCTCGCCGTCGCAACATCCGTGCCGGAGCTGCGGGCGACATGGGCTGCCGCACGCGAGCGGCAGGAGCTCGACGGCGCGGCCCCTCTCTCGGAGGTCCTCAGGTCGCTGCCCGCCAGCAGCAAGGCCGTCGTCTTCGGGTTGGCTGCCGCCGGACTCGCCGGGTCGATCGGGGGGATCCTCATCGCCGAACGGTGGGCCTTCCGCCACGGACAGGCACGGGCAGCCGCCGGAAAGCGACTGCCGCACACCGGCCCGGCGCTCGTGTACGGGGCGCTGGCGAGCGGACTCCGGCTCCTCCCGACTCCATCGGACACGCCATGACGTACGAGCCCAGGACGAGTCGTGCGCGAAGGCCCTCACCGAGGCCAGTTCCCCCGGGCCGGCCTGCACGTGACCGTCACCGACCTGGCGGAAACCGTGTGCGCATGCAGCAAGTCGCCCCTCGGACACAGCTCACCGCGGTGTTCCTGCAGGTCAAGTGCTCAGGATGGACACGTCCACGTGCAGTTGCCCGTGGCGGCCTCGGTCGCTCCCCCCCGGCACAGCCCGCGGGGCTCCGTGCGACCAGGCGTGTGAGAGGCTCGGTCGCTGCCCCGCGAGCACCGGCTGCCCGCCGTCCCGTCCGGCAGGCAGTTCGACCAGCGGCGACCTCGGAGGCGAACGTGCCGCACTCGGCCACCTCGCTGTTGCGGATCACCTCCTGGGTCACGATGGGGCTGGGTGCGGTCTACGCGGTCACGCTCGTCCCCGGGGTCCGCCCGACGCCGGGATACCGGCCAGGTATCGACTGGTGGCTCAACACGGCCGTCGACGTGGGCGTCGTCCTCGTGCTCGCCCTCCGCACCCTGGTCGACCGCCGAGACCGCGCGGCCTGGCTGTTCATGACGGCGGGACTCGTCGCGGCCCTCGCCGGGAGCACCGCCTACTTCGCGTACTACCAGCACCTCGACCCCATCCCGAGCCCGTCGTGGGCGGACGCGGGATGGCTGGCCTTCTACGCGCTGCTCGCCGTCGGGCTGGTCCTGCGGCTGCGCACCCGGGCGCGCAGGATGCCGTTCAGCCTCTCGCTGGACGGGCTGATCGCCGGCCTGACCGCCGCCGCGCTGGCCGAGAACTACGTCGACGGGGCGGCTGTCCCCCTCGGCGGCGACAGCACCGCGACGCTGACCACGGCCTATCCGATCGCGGACCTGCTCCTCCTCGCCCTGGCGGTCGCCGCGCTCGCCATGCTGCGCATCGGCGCGGGCTGGTCCTGGTGGCTCCTCTGCGCCTCGTTCGTGACCTTCTTCGTGACCGACACGATCTACGCGGAACTCGTGGCGAGGGGCGCCTACGTCGGCGGCGAGCCGGTCGACCTGGGCTGGCTCCTGGCCCGGCTGCTGCTGGCGGGCGCGGCGCTGGCCTCCCTGCGGTGGCGGGAGTCGCGGACCGTGGACCTGGAGGGGGTCAGCGTCCTGGCCCTGCCCGGCGTCTGCGGCCTCGCCGTGCTGGGGATGCTCTTCCACGGCAGCCACGCCGGGATCACGCCGTTCGCCTCGGTCGTCGCGCTGGTCGCCGGCGTGCTCATGGTGGGACGCACGGCCCTGACCTTCCGGGAGCTGCGCGTGCTCACCGAGCTCCGTCAGCGCGCGCTCAGCGAACGTCTCGTCGAGGCCCAGGACGACGAGCGCGCCCGCATCGCCGCGGACGTCCACGACGACTCCATCCAGGCGCTGGCGGCCGTGGACCTGCGCCTCGGCGCCCTCCGGAACCGGCTGCGCGATCGTGCACCGGAGGAGGCGGTCGAGGTCGAGACCGCGATGGACGCCGTCCACGGGGCGAGCGACCGGCTGCGGCACCTGCTGTTCGAGCTGGAGACGCCGGTCCTCGACGCGACGCTGACCGACGGCCTGCGCGACGCGGCGGCGCAGGTCTTCGAGGACTCCCAGGTCGCATGCACGGTCGAGGAACGAGGGCGGGCCCCCCTCCCGCAACGGGCGCGGGTGTCTGCGTACCGGATCGCCCGTGAGGCGCTGGTGAACGCCCGCAAGCACGCAGAGGCGCGCACCGTCACCGTCACCGTCGACGCGACCGTTCGTGGCGTGGAAGTGCACGTCGTGGACGACGGGAGGGGGACGGCCGCCACGGCGTCCCTCCCCTCGGGACGCCGCCACTCCGGCGTGGTGGCGATGCGCGACCGCGCGCTCGCCTCGGGCGGCTGGTGGCGGTCGGCGCCCGGCCCGGGCGGCATCGGCACCGCCGTGGCGTTCTCCCTGCCGGTGGCCGGCGCCGGCGAGTCCGCCGCGCCGTCGACGGGTGATCCCCTAGCCGGCCAGCAGTCGGCGGACGACGTCGGGCGCACCGGGCACGGCCACGACGAGGTGGCCCGACACGCACCTGCGGAGCAGCCCGGGGAGGTCACCGGCGACGGCTCCCTTGAGCAGGTAGGCCGACCCGCCGGCGGCCAGCATGCTGGTCCACGTGGTGGTGTCCGCCTGCGCTGAGAGTGCCGCGACGACCGGCCGGTGCGGCAGGGCGACCAGTTCCCGCACCAGGTCCGGACCGCCTCCCGGCATCCGCACGTCGGTCACGACGAGCGCCGCGCCGTGCTCGCGAGCCGCCGCGACGGCAGCGGCGCCGTTGGCCGCCTGCGCGACGACGCGGAAGTCCGGCTCCCCCTCCAGCAGCTCGGCGAGGGCACGCAGGACGAGGCGGTCGTCGTCCGCGACGACGACGGTGATCTCGCCGCGAGCTCCGGTCCGCACAGCAGCACACTCGCGCACGGTCCTCCCGTTGTCGTGATGCGTGCGCACTGCTCGACTAGTGCCGGTGCACCAGGCGTCACCCCTCGTCGGTCCGCCGGTGCGGTGTCAGACTCGGATCGTGAGCCGGCCCGACGCGCCAGACGGGCCCGGGCCCAGCACGGTCCGGGTCCTGGTCGTGGACGACCACCAGATGTTCGCGACCAGTCTGGCGCATGCCCTGCAGTCCGAGCCGGACCTGCTCGTCGTCGGACAAGCGACGTCCGTCACCGATGCACAGAACCTGATCGCATCGGCCGCTCCGGACGTCGTCCTGCTGGACCACCGGCTGCCCGACGGCGACGGGGTCAGCGCGATCGCCGGTCTGCACCGCATCCGACCCTCCGCGAGGATCGTGGTGCTGACCGCCACGGCTTCGGACCGCCTCCTCGTCGCCGCCATGGAGGCCGGCGCAGCCGGCTTCATCGCCAAGACCCAGCGACTGGACGACGTGATCGCCGGCGTGCGGGCGGCGGCCCAGGGCGAGTCGGTGGTCAGCGCGAAGCTGCTCACCCGCCTCCTGCCGCGCCTGCAGCGACGGAGCGGCGCCCGCAGCACGGAGCTGACCGAGCGGGAACGGGAGATCCTCGACCTCCTGGCGAGAGGGCTGTCCAACGCCGACATCGCCCAGCACCTGACGATCAGCGTGCACACCGTGCGGAACCACGTGGCGAACCTCTCGGCCAAGCTCGGCGCGCACTCCAAGCTGGAGGTGCTGTCCATCGCCGTCCGCGAAGGCCTGGTCGACAGCGGCTGATCGGCGTCCGGCCGTGGACCGGCTCGTAGTGCATGCGCACCAGGCGGGTGGCGCGGGCGCATCTGGCCGCGGCCGCGCGGCCTGATGAGCCTGGGAGGCGGCCGGCGGGCAGCCGCGCGCCGGTTCGCCAGAGCACAGGAGAAGTCACGTGGCCAGGTCACGACGCGGGCGAGCGGAGGACGTCCCGCGGGAGCACACCACGGTGGAGGTCCCGGGCTCCGCCGACGTCCGGGGGGCCGAGCCGGAGCTGCGATCCGCCACGAGCCCGGACAGCCCGACGCAGGTGCCCGCCCGCACGCTGGTCGTCGACCGGCTGACCGACGCGCTGACCAGCGCCGAGCACTCGACCGCCGTCCTGCTCGTCGACCTGGACCACTTCAGGATGGTCAACGCCTCCCGCGGGCACGGCGTCGGTGACCGGCTGCTGGTCGCCATCGGCGCGCGGTTGCGCGCGGCCGTGTCCGGCCAGGAGGAGACCGTCGCCCGCTTCGGTGACGACGGGTTCGTGGTCATCTGCGAGGACACCGGCGACCACTCGGCACATGCGCTGGCCTGCTTCCTCCGGAACATCCTGGCCGAGCCCTTCCGGATCGACGGTGCCGCCGTGCACGTCACGGCGTCCATCGGCGTCGCCTCGGCACCCGCGGAGGCGGCAGTCTCGGCGACGGACCTGCTGGGCCGTGCGGACACCGCCGTGCACACCGGGAAGAGCGCCGGCCGCGGTCGGGTGCACCTGTACGAGCAGACGCTGGGCGACGACGCAGCGGATCGGTACGCGTTGGCGGCCGACCTGCCGGCCGCGCTGGCGGTTGAGCAGCTCCACCTCGAGTACCAGCCCATCGTGGACCTGCGGTCGGGGTTGGTCGTCGGGATGGAGGCCCTGGCCCGCTGGACGCACCCCGAGCGCGGTCCGGTGCCGCCCAGCAGCTTCGTCGCTGCGGCGGAGCTGCTCGGTGTGGCACCCGAGCTGGACCGCTGGGTCATCCAGCGTGCCCTCCGGGACATGGCTCGGCTCCGCGCGGCGGGCGTCGTCCCCGCCGACGCCCATCTCGCCGTGAACCTGTCGGCCGCCGACCTGGCCGACAGCCTCCTCTTCGACCACCTGCTGGGCTGGACCGAGAGATGCGGGCTGCCGGCCGGCCAGCTGGTCCTCATGATCACCGAGACGGCGATCATGCAGGACACCGAGTACGCGGCACGGCTGCTCCGCCTCCTCCGCGAGCAGGGCTTCCGGGTGGCGATGGACGACTTCGGCACCGGTTACAGCTCACTGGCGCACCTGCGGGACCTCCCCATCTCCGCGCTGAAGATCGACCGGTCCTTCGTCGTCGACATCACGGAGCAGCGGGATGCGCTGGCGATCGTCGCGTGGATCGTGGACCTCGCCCGAGCCGTGGGGGTCGCCGTCGTGGCCGAGGGCGTCGAGACCGCAGAGCAGGCTGCGCTCCTCCGAGGGCTCGGCTGCGTCACCGCACAGGGCTGGCTGTGGGGTCCGGCCGTCCCCGCGACGGCGCTGCTGAGCGGCCGCGCGTGGACGAGCCCGCTTGCCACGGGGCGCGGGGCCGCCGTCCGTTCCAGGAGGACGAGGCGCGGTCAGCGCGACGGTGCCGGCGCGCACGGTGTCGAGAGGCTGCTCGAGCTGCACCGGGACGGGGCGTCCATCGACACGATCGCCGCCGAGCTGGATGCCGAGGGCTTCCGTACCCCCGCGGGTCGGCGCTGGCTCCCCTCCAGCGTCGCCCGCGTCATCTCCCAGCGGATCCGTCGTTCTGCCGGCACGCCGGACGACTTCCCGGACGCCAGGCGTTTCGCCGGGCTCGCCGGGACCGCGAGGCATCCCCCGCGCCGCTTCCCGCCGCCCGTCGGCGATCCGGACAGCCGGGCACCGGAGGGCCGCGGGCGGCGGGGCGGCCCGTGACGCGCGGTCCTCATCGACACGCCCGGTGATCCGTGGTCGAAGCCGTGTGCGTACGTACCGTGTCGCCCCTCGGACACCGGCTGAAGCACATCCAGCCCCCGCTGCCGCCGTCGTCCCATGGGCGACGCCGGCCGGTGCAGGTCCTGAGCTCCAGCTCGGGACGGCCGCAGGCCGAGCGCCTCGCCCGTTGTCCGCCTCGCCCGTTGTCATCGACCAGCACGCCGGCACTCGTGGGAGAGCACGCGAGCAGGCCCAGGGTGATCTGGCCCTCGGCGTCCTCACCGGTCTTGGACCACAGCAGGTCATCGCGGGTGAGCACGACCCGAGAGCCCGGGTCGGGACCAGACCACGGTGGCGGGGCGTCGTCGTCCCCGCCGCGGTCGACAGCCCTGCCAGGATCACGCTGACAGGCTGGCTCCGGAGTTCCGTCCGGTCGGGTCGTCAGCGACCTCGTCCAAGATGCCGTGCTGCCCGCTTCCGACGAACCACTCGTGTTCGTAGACCCGTCCGAACTCAGTGGCCGTGACGGCCTCGCGCGGCACCTGGCTGTCGTGTGCGGCCATCGCCCGACGTTTGGTGAGCAGTTCAGCAGTGCTCGCGCGCAGGGTCGTGGTGATCTCTGCTGGCCGGGACCCCAGGTGGCGAGTGGCGCTGCGGGGTCGGCTGCCTTCGACGAGATGGCGGGGGCCGGCCAGCAGGTGCTCCGGGTTCACCGTGGCCTCGTAACCCGTCACCTGCATACGGTGCACGACCCACCGGCCGAGCCGCGCGACCGCGATGTGGTCCGGGTGCCCGTAGATGCCTCTGCCGTCGTAGTGCACCAGCGCCTCGGCTCGCTCCTCGTCCACCAGGTCGACCAGTGCGCGCGCCGACGACAGCACCTGGCGCGCGAATGCCCGGGGATGCCCGTTGGTGGGCGCTCCGGCCATCCCGGAGTCGCGGTGTCCGAGGATCACCAGCCGGGCGACACCGAGCAGGGCACAGGCGGATTCCAGCTCGCGGACGCGACGGGACACGAGGGTCTCACCGGGCCTCAGGGGCGTGAGCGGAGTGCCCTCCTCGCCCCGAGTCGCGGTGACCAGCACGACACGCGCGCCACGGTCGGCCAACCGCCGGATCGCGGCGGCGGTGAAGATCGATTCGTCGTCAGGGTGCGCGTGCAAGAACACGACTGACCGGCCGGTCATGCGGGCGGTCCCGGCGGGGGCCTCGATCACCGTGGCCCGCCACTCCCGTGGGCCGCACGGCCCCACCCGCGGACGGCGCGGCGAGTGCCGTCAGGGTGCGGCTGCCAGACGCCGCACGTGCTCGTGCCGGACCGTCCGGGAGCGGTGCGCAACGGAGTCACCATGTCCTGTCAGAGGCAGCGCACGCCTCCAGCTGATACGCGATCCGTACCTGGCGGGGGCACACCCACCGTCCCGCCCCGTGCTGTCGTCACTTCGCTCTGGCAGGCAGGCAGGCAGGCCGGCCCGTCCCGGCGTTGGCCGCGGCAACCGGCCGAGCCCCAGGCGGACTGGCAGGGCCGCGGTGCCCTGGCCCCGCGCGGCCCCCGAGGGTGACCCGTGGGACCGGTGAGCGGACACCGCCGTGTATCAGGCAGCGGTCGGTCCGGACTCGATCCACGTGTACCCGATGCTCGGGAGGATCGATGCCTGACCAGTCTGCCTGCCCACCTCTGACCGCGGCAGCCCACCGTCCGTCGCGGTCCGGGGACCCGGACACGCATGACGAACCGGGGATGCCGTCCGGTGTCGGTCAGGTGGGCAGGGTCGTCCCGATCCGGCGCGAGGAACCCGCGCCGGTGCGTGTGGTGGTGGCCGACGACCACCCCGTGGTCCGGGCGGGCCTGCGTGCCCTGATCGCGAACGCCGACGGGATGACCGTCGTCGGCGAGTCGGCCGCCGGGCGGGACGCCGTGCGGGAGACGCTGCTGCACCGCCCCGACGTCCTGGTCACGGACATGCGACGGGGGTGTCCCGACAGCCTCGCCGTCATCAGGGACGTCGCGCGGTCGGTGACTGGCGTGGGCGTGCTGGTCTTCACGATGGTGGACGACGACCGGTCCGTCGTCGCGGCCATCCGCGCCGGGGCGCGCGGATACGTCGTCAAGTGCGCCCCTCGGGAGGACGTCCTGCACGCCGTTCGCGGCGTCGCCGCGGGAGGAGCCGTCTTCGGCTCCCGGATCGCCGACCGGCTCGCCGATCTCGTGTCCGGGTCCGCCGGGAGGCCCTCGGTGCCCTTCCCGCAACTGACGGCGCGGGAACGCCAGGTCCTCGACCTCATCGCCGCGGGCGCGCCCAACTCGGCGGTCGCACGCCGCCTGCAGCTCGCGCCCAAGACCGTCGGCAACCACGTCTCGGCGATCTTCAACAAGCTGCAGGTGGGGGGCCGCGCCGAGGCGATCGTGCGGGCCCGCGACGCCGGTCTGGGCGCGCTGAGCGCATGAGGTGGCGGCCGTCGCCGGACGTACCCGGGACACCCGGGAGGTCTTCCCGGGTCGCCGGGGGCAGGCCCCCTGCCAGGTGGGGGTGCATCCGCCAGAACCTTGCAACGAACCAGATCCGCTCAGTCGCCGGACAGGAGATGGCCATGACCGCCAAGGCAACCGGACCGGCCGCCACCGTCGCCGGTCCCAAGGACATCGTCTGGGACATCACCTACGCCTGCCCCCTGCGGTGTGCGCACTGCTACTCCGAGTCGGGCCGACGCGCATCCCGGCAACTGGACCGCGCCGGCCTGCTGCAGGTGACGGATGCGCTGCTCCAGCTCGACCCGCTCGGGATCGTGCTGGCCGGGGGCGAACCCCTCGTCGTGCCGCATCTGCGCGAGGTCGTCGAGCGGATCACCGCGGCCGGTGTCCAGGTGCACCTCTACACGAGCGGTTGGCGGGTCACCCCGGCGATCGTGGAGGACGTCCTGCGGCTCTGCACCACGGTCAGCGTCAGCCTGGACGGCGCGACCGCGGAGGTCCACGACCGGATCCGCGGCCGGGCCGGGTCCTTCGACCGGGCGATGAACGCCCTGGGCCTGCTGGACGAGGCGGCGCGCAGGGCACGGCTCCGCGGGGAGACGCCGCTGTGCGCCGGGATCGACGCGACGATCGTCCGGAGCAGCCTTGGCCAGCTCGAGGACTTCTGCACGACCGTCGCTCCGCGCTTCCCCGAGCTCGCCTTCCTCTCGTTCGGCGCGGCGATGCCGATCGGGCTCGCCAGCCGGGCCGGCTTCGTCGACCACGAGCTCCTCGACGACGAGCAGGCCGACCGGTTGGTCAGCCCAGAGACGGTCGGCCGCCTGCAGTCCCTCCTCCCGCCGTCGATGCAGGTCTCGGCTACCGACAACCGCCTGCTGCAGTACCGCCCGGACCGTGTCGCCGCGGGCCTGCTCCCGGCGATGCAGGTGGAACCGGACGGCCGGGTGCGGGCCATGGCGATCTACGAGGGCACCGTCGGGAGCCTCCTCACCGAGGCGCCCCTCACCCTCTGGGAGCGGTCGATGGCCAGGCTCGCCGATCCCTTCGTGGTCGAGACCCTGTCGCCCGTACGCACGATGCGGGAGTGGGCCGAGGCGACCCGGCGGCTCGACCGCCACTTCGCCACCGACGACGACCGCGACCGCATCGACCGCCGTCCGGTGTACCTACCGCTGGCCGAGTCGCGCTGAGCTGTCCCGCGCCCGGTGCTCCGGGCACGGGACGTACCCGCCCAACCAGATGAGGAGAGGAGGTGATTCGGATGGAGACCTCTGTCGAGGCCCTGCAGATGCTCGAGGAGATGGAGCCCGCGCCGGGGCTGTTCCCCTGTCGTTGCACCTGCCACACGGCGGAGTAGTCGCTCGCGGCGCACCGTTCCCGCGCACACCACGCGGGAACGGTGCGCCGCACCCCGAGATGAGGTGAACGGATGACCGGGACCGCATCGGCGGGACGCACGGCACAGACCCCACCCGGTTGGCGTGGGCTCGTCGGCCTGGTGCGACTCGCCCCGGGACACGCGGCGGCCAAGAGTGTCTGCACCGTCGTGACCCTGGGTGTCTCGCTGCTGGTCCCGGTGGTCGCTGCCCGGGTCGTCGACCAGGTCCTGGCCCGGCAGGGCACCGGCCGCGAGCTCGCGACCCTCGCCACGCTGATCCTGCTGCGCGCCCTCGCGGAGGCCTACGGCGAGGTGGCCGGGGTGTCCGCGCGCACCGGCACCCTCGCGGCCCTGCGGCACCGGCTGGTCACCCACATCCTGGCACTGGGCGTTCCGGGGACCCGGCGTCATGCCAGCGGAGATCTCGTCACCCGGCTCACCGACAACGCCTCCATGAGCGCCCGAGCAGTACCGGAGGTCGTCGAGGCCGTCGTGGCCACGGCGGCGTCCCTCGGCGCGCTGATCGCGCTCTGGATCGTCGACTGGCGGCTCGGGGTGGCGTTCCTGGTGGGCGCGCTCCCGATCGTCCTCCTGCTCCACCACCTGATGAACCGGGTGACCTCGAGCTTCGAGGACTACCTCCGGCACCTCGCAGCGATCGCCGTCCGGCTCACCGACGCGCTCGCCGGCAGCAGGACCATCCGCGCGGCCGGCACCGGGCCCCGCGAGGTGGAACGGATCCTCTCCCCCATGCCGGACCTGTCGTCGGCCGGACTGCGTACCTGGGCGGCCCGCCGCGCGGTCTCGTGGCAGGTGCCCTTCGCCCTCGTCGGCGTCCGGGTCGTCATCCTCGCCGTCGCCGGCCTCGGTGTCACCACCGGCCGGTTGTCACCGGGTGAGTTCCTCGCCGCCGCGCTGTACGTCCCCATCGCGCTCGGCTTCGTCCAGCAGGTCGACACGCTGATGTTCCTGGCCGGCGCCCGCGCCCACGCGGGTCGGGTGATCGAGGTGCTGGCCGAACGACCGCAGTTCCGCTGCGCCACGAGCACGCCGGCCGACGTGCTGCCGCCCGGGCCGGGAGCGCTCTCCTTCCACCGGGTGACGGTGCGCCACGAGGACCGGACGGTCCTCGACGGGCTCGACCTCGACGTGCCGGCCGGCGCGTCGGTTGCCGTGGTGGGTCGCTCGGGGGCCGGTAAGACGACCCTGTCCCTGCTGGCCGGACGCCTCCTGGACCCGGACGAGGGTGAGGTCCTGATCGACGGGGTCCGCGTCGACTCGCTCTCCCGGGCGGCCCTGCGCTGCGGGGTCGGCTACGCCTTCGACCGCCCCGTGCTGCTCGGCAGAACGGTCCGGGACGCGCTCACGTACGGCTGTCCCGGCACCACCGGGGCCGACGTCGGGCAAGCGGCTTCGGTCGCCCAGGCCGAGGCCTTCGTCCAGCGGCTCCCGCAGGGGGTGGACACGCCTCTCACCGGCGCACCGTTGTCGGGTGGGGAGCTGCAGCGGCTCGGCCTGGCCCGCGCGGTGGTGCACGGGGGCCGCATCCTGGTCCTGGACGACGCGACGTCCAGCCTCGACACGATCACCGAGGCGAAGCTGGCTGCCGCCCTCACCGAGGGGTTGGCCGGCCGTACCCGCCTCCTGGCCGCCCACCGGGTGGCCACCGCCGCCCGGGCGGACCTCGTCGCGTGGCTGGAGGACGGTCGGATCCGGGCCGTCGCGCCACATTCCGTGCTCTGGGCCGCCGAGCCCGCCTACCGCGCGGTCTTCGCGTCGGTGGCGCAGGTCGGCGAAGGGGAACCGCAGGTCGACGAGGAGGAGCTGTGCGCCTGAACCAGCCCGGCATCGCGCTGGTGTTCCGCCAGCTCCGCGGCTCGCCACGCCCTCTGGCGTGGATCCTGCTCTGGTCGGTCGTGGAGTCCCTGCCGGCACTCGTGTCCGGCCTTGCGGTGTCGCGCGCGGTGGACCACTTCCTCGCGGACGACGCCGGCCTGGGGCTCGGGTACCTGGCCCTGCTCCTGGGAACCGCCGCGATCGGCGCGGCCGGCACCCGGCAGCTCTTCCCCTGGCTCGCCGCGGTCATCGAGCCGGTGCGAGACGCCTTTCTCACGGCTGTCGTCCGGGGCGCCGTCACCGACGAGACCCGCACGGTCGACACCGCGGCCGTCGCGCGGCTCGGCGAGCAGGTCCAGGCCGTCCGCGAGGTCCTCTTCGTGACCCTGCGCGTGGTACGGCAGATCGTCTTCACGGTGGTGGCCGCGCTCGTCGGCCTGGCCCTGCTGTCCCCGGTGGCGGCCCTGCTCTCCGGGGCGTGCGCGACCCTCGCCCTCACGCTGTTCGCACTGCAACTGCCGGACCTGGCCGAACGCCACCGAGCGGTCCTGCTGGCCGAGGAGGAGGTCGCGCGTCGGGCGAGTGCCACGGTCGAGGGCGTTCGCGATGCGATCGCGTGCGGG
This sequence comes from Geodermatophilus sabuli, assembly GCF_900215145.1. GTDB lineage: Bacteria > Actinomycetota > Actinomycetes > Mycobacteriales > Geodermatophilaceae > Geodermatophilus > Geodermatophilus sabuli. The sequence continues at coordinate 377,082 of NZ_OBDO01000004.1, forward strand.
GCGGTGGACCGTGCGGCGGACGAGGTCGGGTCCGCCACGGACGCGGCCGTGGGGAACGAGCGCCGCCTGGTCCGCAGGACCGCCCTGCGGACCGCGATCGTCTTCCTCGGCGCCCAACTGCCGCTCCTCGTGCTGCTCGCCGCTGCCCCGTGGCTGCTGCGCGAGGGCCAGCTCACCGCCGGCGGCCTCGTGGGCGCCATCACGTACCTGACGGTCGGACTCGAGCCCGCCCTGCGCAGGCTGGTCGAGGCCGTCGCGACCTGGGGTCTGGAGATGGCCGTGACCATCGTGCGGCTCGGCGAGGGGTTCACCGACCCGCAGCCCGAGCGGGACCTGGTGCCTGCTCCGGCGCGTCACGACCTGGAGGTCAGCGGGCTCACGTTCGCCTACGGCGCACACGCAGCCCCGGTGGTCCGTGACCTCGACCTCGTGCTCCCCGAGGGTGGTCACCTCGCGGTGGTGGGCCCCAGCGGCATCGGCAAGTCGACGCTCGCCAACCTGATCGTCGGCCTGCTGCCGCCCCAGGGGGGCAGGGTCCGGCTCGGCGGCGTGGACATCTGTGACATCCGTCGCGGCGATCTGCGCAGGCAGCTCGGCCTGATCCCGCAGGAGGCGTACGTCTTCGCCGGCACGCTGAGGGAGAACCTCACCTACCTGGCGCCACGGGCCGGCGACCGGGCGGTCACCGAGGCTGCCGACGAGATCGGCCTGACGCCGCTCCTCGAGCGGCTCGGCGGGCTGGACGCCCGGGTCGGCGCCGGCGGTGTCGAGCTCTCGGCCGGCGAGAAGCAGCTCATCGCTCTGACCCGGGTGTTCCTGTCACCGGCCCCGGTGGTCATCCTGGACGAGGCCACCTCGAGCCTCGACCCGGTGGCCGAGGCCCGCGCCGAAATGGCCTTCGCCCGGCGCCAGGGCAGCCTCCTCGTCATCGCTCACCGCCTCAGCTCCGCCGTGCGCGCCGATCAGGTGCTCCTGCTCGACGGCGACACGGCGTGCCTGGGAAGTCACGACGAGCTGGTGCGCAGCTCCGCCCTCTACGCAGACCTGGTGGGGCACTGGGACCTCTCCCGTGCCTGATGAGCAACTCGAACAGGAGAGAAGCGCCATGACGATCGCACCTCCCACGCACATCGTCTGGGACATCACCTACACGTGCCCACTGCGGTGTACGCACTGCTACTCCGAGTCCGGGCGGCGTCCATCCCGGCAGCTGAGCCACGAGGACATCCTGCGCGTCGCCGACCGGATCATCTCGCTCCGCCCGGAAGGCGTCGGACTGGCCGGCGGTGAGGGGCTGGTCGTGAAGGGCGTCTTCGAGGCCGTGGACCGGATCATCAGCGCCGGTGTCGACGTGTACCTCTACACCAGCGGATGGCCGCTCCGGGGGGCCTCGATGCTCCGCGAGATCACGCGGCTGCGGCCCCGGGTCCACGTGAGCGTCGACGGTGCCACCCCCGAGGTGCACGACCGGATCCGCGGCCGGGCCGGGGCCTTCGACCGGGCCATGCTGGCCCTGGGCCTGTTGGACGACGCAGCCCGGGAGAGCCGGCTGGCCGGCGGCCCGCCGCTGGAGTTCGGTGTCGACGCGACGATCGTGCGCAGCAGCTTCCCGCAGCTGGAGGCCTTCTGCACCGATCTCGCCCCCCGCTTCCCGGAGATGCAGTTCCTGTCCCTCAGCGCCGTCGTGCCCAGCGGGCTCGCGAGCCGCACGGGGTTCGTCAGCCATGAACTGCTCGCCGACGAGCAGGCGGACGCGCTGGGAAGTCGTGCGCTGAGGGCGCGCCTGCGGACACTCGCCCCGCCCTCTGTGGAGTTGATGACGTCGGACAACCGGGCGATGGGCATGCACCCGGACCTCGTCGCGGCCGGGAAGGTCTTCCGCGCGTGCGCGATCGAGCCGGACGGGCAGGTGCGGGCGATGTGCATCTACGAAGGCACCGTGGGGAACATCCTCACCGAGGATCCCGCGCTGCTGTGGGAACGCGCCGTGGCCCGGTGGAGCGATCCCGTCGTGGTCGAGACCCTGACGCCGGTGCGGACGATGGACCAGTGGGCGGCGGCGGCCCGACGCCTGGATGAACACTTCGGGTCCGAAGAGGACCGGGTCCGCATCGGGCAGCGACCCGAGTTCCCCGAGCCCGCAGGGGTCTGAGGCCACCGTGGAGGAGACGCTCCTCGTCGACGGCCTCCAGGCTGTCCTCGACCGCTGCGGGGCCGAGGACTGGCGCGTGCGGCCGGGGAGGTCCTGGTGCCACGTCGAGCCGCCGGGCGGGGTCCCCGGGATGCAGGGGTGGAAGCTGCACCTGTCGGCGACGCCGTTGTCCGCTCCCGTCGTCCTGGCGAGGGCGGCCGACGTCCTCGTCCGGCACCGCTGTCCGTTCAAGTTCGCCCCCACCCTGCGCCTGGTACAGGAGCTCGGATCCCGCGGGTGCGACCGCGGCGGCGGAGGCAAGTTCCTCACCGCCTACCCCGACCTCCACGGTGATGCGCTCCGGGCTCTGGCCGCGGAGCTGCACCGGGTGATCGAGGGGCTGCCGGGTCCGGGCATCCTCTCGGACAGGCCGTACCGGCCAGGGAGTCTCGTGCACTACCGGTTCGGCACGTTCACCGGCGTCCCCCTCCTCGGCAACGACGGCACCTACGAAGCGATGCTGATGGCTCCGGACGGCAGCCTGGTCCCGGACCAGCGCAAGGCATGGTTCACCCCGCCGCCCTGGGCGCCGCCCGACCCGTTCCGGCCGATCCCTCCGGCCGGCGCGGGCGCAGCGACCCAACCGGTGTTGCTGAACGGCAGGTACCTGGTCCGGGAGGTCATCCGCCACGCGTTCACCGGGGGCGTGTACCGGGCCACGGACGAGGTCACCGGGGAGACGGTCGTGCTGAAGCAGGCGCGTCCGCATGCCGGGGCGGACCTCACCGGGCGGGACGCCCGCGACGCCCGGCGCCACGAGGCGGCGATGCTCGAGCTCTTCGGGCCGTCAGGTCTGACCCCGCGCCTCCTCGAGCTGTTCGAGCAGCAGGGCGACCTCTTCCTCGCGCAGGAGGCGGTGCCGGGCGTCACGCTGCGCGAGTGGGTCCCGGACAACACCGCGCCCGACGACGGCGGTACCTGGGGGAACTCGCCGGCCACGGTCGCCCGGATGGCGGGTGCGCTGGTCGACCTGGTGGCGCTGGTGCACGGCCAGGGACTGGTGCTCCGCGACCTGGACCCGAACAACGTGATGGTGACGCCCGACGGCGAGCTCCGCCTGATCGACCTGGAACTGCTGGCCCGGCCCGGGGAGCTCGTCGCTGCCGCGTACACGCCCGGGTACGTGGCGCCCGAACTGGCCGGCCTGCCGGCGATCGGCCCGGCGCCAGAGCCGGCGGCCGACCTGTTCGGCCTCGGTGCGACCCTGTTCTACCTCGTCACCGGCGCCGACCCGCTGCTGCCGCCGGACGAACCGCACCCCCGTCCGCACCGGGAGCGGATCGCGAGCTGGCTCCACCAGGTCGCGGGCGGCAACGAAGCGGCGCGGCGGCTGGCCCCGGTCATCGCCGCGCTCCTGCACGAGGACCCCGCCCGCCGGCCAGGGCTGGAGGCCGTCCGAGCCGGACTGGCCGATCGCTCCCCTCTTGCGCCCATCGCGGTTCCCCGTGGGATCGACGACGCCGACCTCCGGCGGATGGTCGACGACGCGCTGGGGCACCTGGTCGCCACGATGGATCCCGACCACGCCACGCGCCTGTGGCCGTCGGCTGCCTTCGGCACCACGACCGACCCGCTGAACGTGCAGCACGGCGCCGCTGGAGTCCTGCGGGTGCTCACGCTCGCCCACGAGATCAGCCGGGACCCGGGGCTCCGGGAGGCCGTCGACGTCACCGCACGCTGGATCGGCCGCCGGGTCCACCGGGAGCCCCGGATGCTGCCGGGGCTCCACTTCGGACGGTCCGGGACGGCGTGGGCGCTCCTGGAGGCCGGCCGGACACTCGGCGACCGGGATCTCGTGTCGGTCGCCGCGGACCTCGCTCGGCGGGTGCCGGTCCGATGGCCCAACCCGGACGTCTGCCACGGTGTGGCCGGGGCCGGCCTGACCCAACTCCGCTTCTGGGAGTGCACGGGTGACCACGAGTTCCTGACCCGAGCGTGCCAGGCTGCCGACTCGCTGGTATCGGCGGCCCGACGCCAGGGCGACGACGTCCTGTGGCCGATCCCGCAGGGCTTCGCATCCAGCATGGCCGGGGTTGCCCACTACGGCTTCGCTCATGGCATCGCGGGCGTGGGCACGTTCCTCCTCGCCGCCGGCCGGGCCACCGGGTCGGACCCGTACCTGGACCTCGCGGGCGCGGCCGCGGAGACCCTCGCCGCGGCGGCGGAACTGGACCGCGGAGCTGCGTACTGGACCGCTGGTCCGGAGGGTGGCCGTCGGAAGACGACCTGGTGCAGCGGCTCCTCGGGCGTGGGCACCTTCCTGGCGCGGGTGTGGCAGCACGGCGGAGACGCGAGGTATGCCGAGCTGAGCGCGCAGGCCGCCGTCGCCGTCCGTCGCTCGCGCTGGCACGCCGGGACGGCACAGTGCCACGGGCTGGCCGGGGACGGGGAGTTCCTCCTCGATCTCGCCGACGTCCTCGGGGACGAGCGGTACCGGAACTGGGCGAGGGAACTGGCCGTCGGCCTGCGCGTGCGCCACGCCCTGCGAGCCGGACGCATGGTGGTCCCCGACGAGATGGGCAACGACGTGGTCGCCGACTTCGGGACGGGGCTCAGCGGCGTGGCGGCCTTCCTCCTGCGACTGCAGCACGGCGGCTCTCGGTTGTGGTTGCCGGGTGGATGGACCAGCGAGCATCCGCTCGGCGTGGCGGACGGGCAGCCCCGGTCGCGGACACCTGCGTCCGGATCGGACGGCGTGGACGGCGTGGTGGCGGCCGGTCGCGCTGGTGCAACGCCCCGGACCGGCACGCGTGTCTCCGGCACGGCCACCGGTGGGGGCGGTGGCGGACCGTGGTGACGGCGGAGGATGTGTCCTCCGGCTCGCGCAGCCGTCGGTGTGGTCGGACGAGCGGTGGAACACCTGACTGTGGCGCGCGGCCGAGCCTCGTCCCGGCCACCTCCGACCCTGCACAGCACCCGCCGACTTCTCGACGACCACCGACGCACTCGACGGGGGCGACCGGCGAGTAGTGCTTCGTCAGCTCCTTCTGGCTCGTCCGTTCGCTGCGACGGAGGCATGACTCGCGCGAGCCGGCCGCTGTGCGGGGGCAGCTGGAGGGGTCCGCGGCGGAGGTGCTCGCGCCGCCGAGCGCGTCCGGGTGCAGACAGGTCCCCGGTGGACACCGGGTGGACTCCCGCACGTCGGTGGTGAGCCCGCGACGGCCGTCCGTGGCGAGAGCTGTCATCGGGATGACAGGGCGCGTGTCCGCCGGCTGGCAGCCCGGCCCGCGTCCTGCGCCGTAGTTTCTGTGCACAGCGAGTTCCAGTGCAGTCCATTCCCCGCAGCACCTCCTACCAGGGGCGGCACGGCTTCGCTGCGAGTCCACTGCCTACTCGCCCCTCCCGTTCCAGGGGCATCCGACCGCATCGGCCGGCCACGCGAGAACAGGACTGTCCGCAATGACCCTGAACGCGTACCTCACCACTGCGCACGCCACCACGGAATGCGACAACGAGGCGTTGCTGGAGCAGGCGGCCGAGGGTGACCAGCTGGCTTGGCGGCGGCTGGTCGAGAAGTACGACGGCCTCGTCAAGTCCGTGGCGAGGTCGTTCCGCCTCCAGTCGGCAGACGTCTTCGACGTCGCCCAGATGACCTGGATGCGCCTGCTGCAGAACATGCACACCATCCACCACCCGGAGCGACTCGCGGGCTGGCTCGCGGTCACCGCCACGCGCGAGTCACTGGCGGTGCTGCGGAAGGCCTCCAGGCAGGATCTGGTGCTCGGGGTCGAGGAGGTGCCGGATGAGGACCCGGCGGCCGACTTCGAGACGAGCGTGACCGACCGCGACGCGGCGCGCGGCCTGTGGGGGGCGGTGGCCGAGCTCTCACCCCGCCGACGGTCCCTCCTCCTCGCCTTGTTCCGGGACGAACTGGACTCCTACAGCGAGGTCGCGGCGAAGTGCTCGGTGCCGATCGGGAGCATCGGTCCGACCCGGGCCCGGGCGCTCGCCCAGCTCCAGCAGAAGCTCGCAGCTCGCAGTCTGGGACCTGCTGACCTGTGAGGGGCCAGCAGTCGCCACGCCGTCCAAACCCTTCGCCGCCACTGCGTTCCCCGCCCGTGGCGAGCAGACCACCCGGCCACCCCCGTCACCATCCGAGGTCCACCATGCTCGCTCCCCGGCCCTGCTTCCGACACGCCCGATCGGTCTGGATGGCCCGTTGTCCGGACTGCACCGACTGGCACCTGGTCCTCGCGACAGCCCGGCGCAACGGCCAGGGCGCTTCGTCCGGATCCGCATCAGCCGTGGCGCCGCATCGCCGTCCTGCGCGGGCAGGTGCCACGACTGCCGTCAGCGCCGGGGGCCGCTCGGCCGCCTGATCGTCTGGCGCGGGACCTCCGGATCCGCCGCCGACCGGACGGCCCCGTCGCTAGACCTGCCGGTCGCCCAGGAGCGGGATCAGTTGACGGATGAAGTCACGATCGGCCCCGGCCGGCGCATCGCGGTACGCGACGTCGAACTCCTCCAGCGCGGCCTGGACCATCTCACGCAAGGCGGCACGCGCGAACTCGATGCTCGCGTGACGCTCGAAGAGGCGGAAGACCCACTGCACGTCGCGCTCCGTGCGCTGCTCACGCGGAACGGAGAAGACCCGTCGGAGCTCATCCCGCTCTCCGTCGGTGCACTGACGGAGGGCGTGGATGAGGATGAGTGTCCGCTTGCCCTCCCAGATGTCGCCGAGGATCTCCTTGCCGTACTGGTCCTCGTCCCCGACCAGGTTGAGGATGTCGTCCTGGATCTGGAACGCCGCACCGAGCAGGAAACCGAACAGGTTGAACCGGTCGGCGTCGATGGTGCCGGACGTCCCGATCAGGGCTCCGATCCGGCAGGGATGGATCGACGTGTACCAGCACGTCTTCTTGAGCACCATCCGCAGGTAGTCGTCCTCCGTCAGCTCGAAGACGTTGTCACGCGTCCAGCCGAGCTCCAGTGCCTGGCCCTCGACCGACTGCAGGATCAGGTGTTGCGCTTCGTGGAAGACGCGGTAGGAGAGGTCGGCGCCGAGGATGGGGATGTTCTCGATCAGCGAGCCGATGCTGAGGACGTTCATCGCGTCACCGACGTTGATGGCGATGGGGATGCCCTGCTCCACGTACAGCGTCGCCTCGTTGCGTCGGTAGAGGCTTCCGTCCTCGATGTCGTCGTGGACGAGGAAGGCGTTGTGCAGGAGTTCGATCGACACCGCCGACGGCAGAGCCCGCTCGATGGAGCCGCCGAAGGCTCGGCAGGTGGCGATGCACAACGCTGGACGCAGGCCCTTGCCGACGTGCGAGAGCTGACCCGTGATCAGGTCGTACAGATACCGTCTCGGCTCGCGGGTGGGCAACTGCCTGCGCAGAGCGCGATAGGTCAGGTCACGGTACTCGGCGAGCTGCCGCTCGACGCCCGCCGCTGTTCCCAGCCGGGCCGTCATGCTCAGCGCTCGACAAAACGGACGTTGCCCGTCGACGAGTCGGGAGGCTCCTGCCCCCGCAGGGCGGCCCCCGCGGAGGAGAACGCCTCGAGCACCGAGGCCATCACGGATTCCGCCGGACCACCTGCCGTGCGCGACGCCTCGGCAAAGGCGCGCAGCAGTTCGCCCGAGGGCGCTCCCGGTTCGGCCGTCAACCGCGCCAGCAACTCCGACCGGCTCTCCCCCGTCCTGACGTACGAGAGCAGGTCCTCGACGTGCATCGCAGAGCCGATCGCATCGAGGATCGAGGCCTCGAGCGCGCCGGCCCCGCGTCGGAGCGCTGCCAGCGCGGAGAGTCCGAGCCTGACGCCGGTGTCGTCCCAGGGCAGACCCTGTCGGTAGCGCTCCCGATCGTGGGCGCGCCAGGGCTCCAGCAGCTCCGGCTCGTGCAGGTCCCAGAGCCGGCACCGCGGTGCATCTGAGCTCGAGTGCTCGAGGATCCCGTTGACCGCACGCCGCGCCGCTTCGTTGGCCCCCTCCATCGTGGCCAGATCGGTGGAGGTCTGCACGTAGTCGGCGGCCAGGAAGAGGTTCGGGATGGCGGTCACCGCCTGCGGCCTGAGCCGCCAGGTGTCGGCCAGGTTGACGAACAGCGGCTCTGCGTTGGTCTTGAGCAGCGGGTCGACGGCGAGGTCCAGGAACCAGTGGACGAGGTTCTCGTTCTCGAGCACGTCGGCGCCCTCCACGTTGAGGCTGCGCTTCAGCTGGTCCCACACCTCGTCCCTGATCTCGCGGCGGGTGCACTGCCGGGCCGTCTTGCCGTTCAGTCCGGGCGTGTCCCAGTCGGAGATGACCACCGAGATGACGCCACGGATGTTGCCCTCACCGAACCGGCTGAGGTCGACGTCGGGCCAGAACTGCGCCTGGGACACGGACGTGAGTGCCCACGGGGAGTCGATGTAGATCTGGTGCCCTGGCCCGATGGGCGCGTCGTCGTCGAGGTAGAACTGGATGCCGTTCATCCAGTCCGTGTTCCCGCTCAGCGTGAAGATGTTGGCCAACCCTGGGTCGGCGCACACGATCCGGTCGGTGAGGAGACCGGCCATGACCTCGACCGGGAGAGCAGACACGTAGTAGTCCGCGTGTGCCTCGCTCATCGCACGGTCGTTCTCGAGGACCACCCCGCCCACGTGGCCGCCGTCCATCTCTATCGATCGGACGCGGGTGTTCAACCGGTAGTCGACGCCACGGCCGCGCAGGTAGCTGACCCAGGGGTCTATCCACACGTCATTGGTCGGCCCATTGAGCACGCGGTCGGCGCTGATCCCCGGCTCGGCCAGGTTGAAGAACAACTGCACGAACATGTCGCCGACCGTCTTGGCGCTCGCCAGCCTTGCCTGAGCTGCGACGACCGACCGGGTACAACCGATTCCGAAGAACTTCTGGTAGGCGTCCGATCGCTCCTCCGCGTCGATGAACTCCCACCAGCCGCGCTTCTCGTACTCGTCGATGCGGCGCTCCGGGCAGCTGGTGATGATCTGCCAGATGCGCTCTCCGAAGAAGGCGAACTCCTCTGGGGAGATCCCGAGCTCGGGCCCGAACAACGCCCGGAGGTCGGTGACCAGCGTGAAGATCTCGGAAACGGTCCTGGGTGTCGTGGTCGGCAACTTGAGGGAGCGGCGGCCGAAGCGCACGAACATGGTCCCGGTGGTGTCCACCAGGTTGTCGGCCACCGATCGCGAGCCGCGGTACGGAACCCGCTCCATCGTGTCGATGACGTGCTGGTAGAACCGCGGGAAGAAGCGAAAACCATGCTCACCCGGGAGGTCCCGGCGGGTCGGGGCCGCGAGCCGGCCGAGATGAACGCTCCCGACGTTCTGGCGGGGCGCCGTGCTGGGGACGACCACGCTGCGGGCCTTGCCTCCGGGCACGTCCCGCAGTTCGAAGACACGGACGGAGAAGCCGCGCTCGCTCAGCTCGTGGGCCGCGCTCAGCCCGCCGATGCCGCCTCCCAGCACGATCACCGTCTTGGTCACCGTCGGCTCCCGCCGCTCATCGCACCGCGTACATGTCGTAGCTGTACAGATCCGCGTGGGGTCGCACCTCGCCGACACTCAGGCAGTGGAGGCGGTTGAGCCACTGGTACTCCACAGCAGAGGTCAACAAGCGGATGTGGGTACGCACCGGTAGCGCGGAGGGCCAGCCTCCCGAGCCCAGTCGTCTGGCCCAGTCCTCTCCGTAGTCCACCGTGCCGGAGTGGCGCAGGGCGATGAGGACACCGTCGCGGGTCCTCGTCGACACGCTGGCACTGAGGACACCGATGCCGTCGGGGCGGACGATCGTCTGGTGTTCCCCGCCCGGGATGACGGAGGCGTGGAAGGCGGGCCCGTCGAGTGCGCCACTCACCGGGTACCAGTTGACGAGGAAGCCCGCCGGCGTCTCCCCGATCACCTCCGGCTCTCCGGCAAGCAGGACTGTGACGTGGACCAGGTGCTCGAGCCGGGCCGGGAAAACGGCTCGCGCCGCACCGTCGGTCTCGGGAGCCCTGCTCGCCGGTGGGAATGCGCTGGTCGTGCTGAGCCGGAACGACGACGGGAAGGTGCTGGCCGTTGCCGGATCCGGCGCGCGGCGTCCCCCGCACCACACCACCGGCAGGTACTCGACCGTCTCACCGGACCAGAACACCGGAAACGTGGCGCGGAAGTACTGCGTGTTCCCCCGGAGGTCGTGGGCCTCGAGCCGCGCCGGGGCGGTGACGACGCCCTGCCCGTCGACCCGGTAGCGCACACTCACCGTGTTGGACGGATTCGCAGGGCGGACCCCCACCGTGATCGAGACACCCCTGCGCTGCTCGGTCGTCCCGTCCGGGGCAGGCGCATCGGGCGTCCCGTACCACATCTCGAGATTGTCGTGCGCGAAGTGCATCAAGCCTGGGGCTCCCTCCTGGAGGTGATCGCCACATCACGACGACATCGCGCCGACTGACGGCCGGACCCGCGGGCTCGTGCGGCTCCGACTAGTAGAACAGCAGCGGGACTATGGCTCTGGGGTCCTTGATGCGGACCGCGAAGCGCTCGAAGACAGAGAAGATGTAGCGGCCTTCCGCATCCACGTACCTGAACTCCGGCGTTGCCTCCGCAGCGATCGCGAGATCGACGGCGAAACTGTTCAGGGAGAGCAGCACACCTCGGCTGCGATATCGCTGGACGTAGTTCCTGTCGTACTGTCGGGATGTGCGAGGGAGGACGTCGAGGGCGCTCGCGTGCAGGAGTTCGCGACCGATGAGCGGTTCGATCCGGTCGCGCGGATAGGTGATCGACTCTCCCACCGGATCATGCGCCTCCTCGAAGGGAAGACGACCGAGCACACACGCGTACGGAGCCACATAGCCGTGCTCCTCGAGCACGTTCATGGCTTGGACGATCACGCGCATCAGCCCGTTCTTGTCGAGTGACCCACGCTTCGCCCAGATCACGCGCCTGCCCTTGTCTCGTACTTGTTGTGCCCCATGCATCAAGCCCAGCGACCCGGGGTCCCGCTGGATCAGTCCTCGGATCATCGTGCGGTGATCCGCGACCGGATTCGGCCCCCCGATCAAGATCCGGTACGTCGTGACCAGGTCGTCCAGGAATTGATAGGACGGGAGACGTCGATGGGGCAGGGGCGCGGGTACCCCTTGTGGAGCAGCCGGAGGCTGCATCGGCGAGTCGCCGGGATAGGTGCCGTTGAAGATGTACCAGTCCTCGAGTTGACCGACCTGGGTGGCCCTGCGCCTGAACTGGAGCAACGCACCGGACAGGTCCTCCTCCAGGACCTGCTGGCGACTCAAGGTGACCGGCAACGCGATCTCGAGCAGGGGTGAGGTGGACCGTTCGTCGACGCTGCCGTCGGTGTTGAACATCTCGCTGGGCACGACTTGGGTGCTGCGTGGGAGACCGCCGTAGGCGGGGAGCAACGAACCGGCGACCCGGACGCTCTGCCATGCACGGATCACCTCCTCGCGAACGCGGTTCCACTGCGCCTCGGTCCACCCGACCTGACTGTTCCGGTCGTCCATCAGTCCGCCTCCGCTCGGTGGAGTCAGGTCGCGCCAACGGCTCGCACGGAGTCGATGTCCGCGAGCAGCGCGGCGGCCTCGCGCAGATCCGGCGAGCTCCAGCCCTCTGTGAAGGACTGGTAGACGGGCACCAGGAGCTCGCGCGCTTCGCGTCTGCGGTGGTTGTCCTGCCACAACCTCGACAGCGCGACCGCCGCACGCAACTCGTGGGAACGAGCCCCCTGTCGACGCGCGATGTCCAAGGCGCGCAGGTAGCACTCCTCCGCAGACCGGACCGCTTCCGGAGGAGCCACCTCCGCAGCCGCCAGCAGGAGGTGGCCGCGGAGACGGTGGATCTCGGCTTCCCAATAGCGTTCCTGAGTGCGGTCGAGGATTGCTTCAGCTTCGTCGAGCAGCGCCAGCCCCTCGTGCGCGGCGCCCACTCGTTCGGAGGCCCCGGCAATCAGGAACAACCACTGCGGCATGGCGAGTTCGGCGCCGGTCGCGACCTGGGCGGCGAGCCCGCGGCGCATCCGGGCCATCCCTTCTTCGAGGTCGCCCTCCTGGGTCAGCACCCAACCTTCGACAGTGGATGCCATCGCGCCGATGAACGCGAGGTTGTTCGCTTCCGAGAGCACGAGGACCTCCTCCACCAGGGCGCGTGTTCCTCGGGTGTCGCCGAGCCACATGTGCACGAATGCGGCCACCTGGAGGCCGAAGGCGAGACTGTAGGGGTGCTTGACGAGCGACCGGGCGGTCGCCACGTTCGCCTCAGCACACCGCAGCGACTGGTCGACGTAGCCGAGCAGCCAGAGCGCCTGTGCCAGACAGCTCCGCGCCGACGTGGCCGGGTTGTCGCCGTACGTGAAGGCGTGGGAGCTGTGGCGCTCGTGGTCGTACAGTGCGACCACTCGCTCGAGGTGCTCACGAGCCTGTTCGGGCCGACCGAGGAAGTAGAGCGACCAGCCCACCTCCATGTTGCCCTGGACCAGCAAGCCGTCGTCGTCCGTCGCGACGCCGAGGTCGAGGACCTGCTCGCCGAGTGCGAGCGCCGCGACGTGCTGTGCTCGCACGATGTGATAGGTCCACAGGCCGTGCAGGACCGGCGCGAGTCGCGGCGTGTCACCGAGTTCCCGGCACAGCTCCCGTGCGCGCTGGTAGCAAGCCTCGACCACGGGGGCGGCGTAGCCATGGATGGCCATGCAGGCGGGACCGAGCGCCAAGCGGAACTGCAGCTCCAGCTGTGCTCGCTCCGGACTCGCGGGGAGATCCGCGAGAAGACGCAGCCCGCACATGAGGTGCGCGATCGCCTCGGGGTTGGCAGAGGCCCGCAGCGAGCGCTCACCGGCACGTAGCCAGTAGGGCAGCGACTCGGCGGCCATGCCGGCCTCGGTGTAGTGGTGCGCGAGCAGCTCAGGCGCCGTCTCGGCAGTGGCCGGGAACCGGTCGGTCAGGACCTGCGCGATCCGCCGGTGGTGGTGGCGCCGGGTCGTCCGCAGCAGCGACCCGTACGCGGCGTCCCGGATGAGGGCGTGCTTGAACGCGTAGGTCTCGCCTCCCGTGTCGCACTCGACGAAGATCAGCCCCGCGTCGACCAGCTGCGCCAGGTGGTACCGCAGCGCCTCGGAGTCCAGACCCGCGACGGTCTCCGCCACCGCGGCGATCAGCTCGTAGGGGAACTGCCGACCGATGGCCGCGCCGAGCTGCGCGACCTTCTTGGCGTCGGGGAGCCGGTCCAGACGTGCCGTCAACGAGTCCGCGAGCGTGGCCGGGATGGCCAGGGTCGGCCACGGGCCGGCCACGTCGGACAGCCCGTTGCCCGGGCCGACGAGCCCCTGCTCGACCACCAGCTTGGTCAGTTCCTCGAGGTAGAGCGGAATTCCGTCGGCCTTCTCCAGGACGGGGCCCAGCAGCCGGCCGGGCACGGGCCTGCCGGCGATCTCCTCCACGATCCGCACCGAGGCCTCGCGATCGAGGCGATCGAGGTCCAGCCGGTCGAGTCCGGGGCCGTCGGGCCAGGGGGGTGTGAACTCCGGGCGTGAGCTGAGCACGACCAGCTGCGGGCTCTCGGGCACGCGGTCGATGAACTGCGTCAGCAGGTCGAGCGTCGAGGGATCCACCCAGTGCAGGTCCTCGACGACGAAGAGGACGGGTTGGTGACCCGCCCGCGTGAGCCATGCCTCGATCACCGTGTCGATCATCAGCTGCCGCTGCCGATCCGCCGGCAGGTCGAGTCGCGGATACCGGTCCTCGAACGGCACGCCCAGCAGATCGGCGAGCAGGGGCACCCTGCTCGGGAGGTCGAAACCGTACTGCGCAGCCAGACCGTCGATCTTGTCGAGTCGCTGGTCGACCCTGTCCTCCGGCGCGAACTGCAGCACGCGCTCCAGGTACTCGACGACCGGGTGGAAGGCCGTGTGGGTGAAGTAGGGCGAGCAGCTCAGGGGGACCAGGAACGCGTCCGGTGACTGGGCCACGTGCTTCTGCAGAGACCGGATGAGGAGCGACTTGCCGATGCCCGGCTCGCCCACCACGAGAGCGACCGAACCGTGCCCGGTCCGGGCCTGCGCCCACCGCTCGGTCAGTCGGCGGAGCTCGCCGTCACGACCCTGCATCGGCGGGAGCCCGCGCTGCGCGACGACGTCGAGCCGGGTTCGTGCCGCGCTCTCGTGCAGCACCTGGTGGATCGCCATCGGTTTCGAGATGCCACGGATGGTCTGGAAGCCCAGTTCGCGGCAGTCGAAGAAGCCTGCGATCAACCGGTACGCCGCGGCGCTGATCACCACGGAGTCGGGCGCAGCGAGGGACTGCAGGCGCGCGGCGACGTTCGGTGTGGTGCCGACCGCTCCCGTCAACGTCGTCCCGTCGTCGGCGGCGGCTCCACCGGCCACGACCAGGCCCGTGTCGATGCCGATCCGGACGTGGAGACCGACGGCACCCGCTGAGCCCATCCGGGCGTTGAGCCGGCCGACGGCCTCGATGATCCCGAGTCCGCTGCGGACCGCCCGCTGGGCGTCGTCCTCGTGCGCCGAGGGGAACCCGAAGTACACCATCATGCCGTCGCCCGCGTAGTCGTGGACGTGGCCATCGAAGCGACGGACGACGGTTGCGCAGACGTGGCGGTAGGCGGCCAGCGTCTCGCGGAGCTCCTCGGGATCCAGACGTTCGGACAGTCCGACCGAGCCCACCAGGTCGCAGTACAGACAGGTCAGCTGCCTCCGCTCCGGCTCCTCAGAGCGCATGAGCGGAACGCACGGCGTTGCCGTCTCCCTGAGCGGAGACCCGCACTCGAGACAGAACTTCGCGTTCGTCGGGTTCTCCGTGGAACACCTCGAGCAGTGCATGCTTCCCCCTCCCTGCACCGCGTCACCTGGCGATCGATGCCTCCTGATCCACGTCGAGGCCGACCGGGAACACGACCAGGGCTCGTAACCCGCCGGGCTGGGTGCTCTGGACCAGCCCGTGGTACAGCCCAGGCCTCGCGTCGTCGGGCACCTCGAGACCGATCGCGAGGTCGACGAGGGCACCGGGTGGGACCCGTACCCGGCCGGGCGGGAGCCGTAGGCAGGCCGCACGGATGCGGCCATCGGGCTCGGCCACCAGATCACTGCAGAGGAGGCCGACCTCGACAGGGGTCGCGCCGTCGTTCTGCAGGCCGGTACGGATCTCGGCTGTGCCGCCGGGTGGAACGGGACACGGCGCGCGCAGGACGGGCACGTGCTCGACGGCCTGTCGCCTCGGCTCGGGGGCGCGGTCCTGCTCGGCGGGAGGGGGCGGCGAGGAGGCGGCGGGTGGCCGTGGCAGCGGTGCGAGGAGATCGAGCACGGTGTCCAGGAGTCCGCCCACCTCCGTCGCCAACCGGCGCGTCATCTCGGGCACCACGAGGTCGCGGAGCTGCGGCGACCGTAGCCGGCTCGCGGCCGCGATGTTCGCGAGGGCGCCGCCGGCGATCTCGTCGCGCAGGATCGCGTCCACGCGTGCTGCGAACGTGGGGGCGCCACGGTCCCGCGTCGAGAGCGGCGTCCTGGCGCTCATCGCGACTCCGAGGGCAGGCGGCGACACGGCGTGCGGGTCACGCCGAGCGCGAGCCTGCTCCGCTCGCATCCGCCGGACCCCACACTAGGGGCGTGAACGCTAGGGGTGAAGGCGTCACCGGACCGTCACCGGGCGCAGCAGCGTCTTCCAACCGTCATAACCGCCCCCGGGGGCGACACAGACCCTGTGCACCGGGGCGGCCGCGCTCAGGACCAGCCGCGCCGGGTTCCGGGGCCGCGCATGTCGAGGTACATGTCCAGGACTGCGTCGATCAGGGTCAGCCATCGGGTGACGGCGGCGCGGGTGGCCGGCGTGTCCTTCTCCGCCTGCTGTAGGCGGGCTTCGCCGAGCTGCGCCTGAGCGCGTACGAAGTCGTGCTGCATCTCGACGGCCAGGCTGGTGCAGAGAGCGGTCATGGCGGACCTCCCGGAGGGGTGTCGCGCTGTCGAGCGCGGACGGTGTGGTTCGGTCGACTCAGCTGCCTGCCGCCGGGACGACGTCTCGGGACGGGTCCGCGCCGCGCCGATCCACGGCCCGGAGGACGGACACTAGAACTCGAGGACCCGCCGGGCTGTCAGCCGGCCGACATGCCGCCTGTCATCCGGATGACACCTGCGCCCGTGCGGTGCACGGCGACCGGATGCCGGCCCGCTCAGGAGGCCCACGGCGAGGAGGAGAGCCGGCGCTGACGCATGCCTCCGGTCACAGGCCGGCGCGGCGGCGCAGCGCGGGGGGATCCCGGAGCACGATCACCCGCCCGTTCACCGAGATCAGTCCCCGGGATGCGAGGAGCTGGAGGACGCGGTTGACGGCGGGACGAGTGGCGCCGACCATCGCGGCGATGTCGGACTGCGACAGCCCGACATCGAGCACCACGTGCCGGTCGTCCTGGGCATGGCTCCGCGCCAGCTGGACGAGCACCTTCGCGACGCGGCCGCCGAGGTCGAGGAACACGAGGTCCCCGGTCTGCTCGGTCAGCCGGCGGACCAGCTGCCCGAGCGAGCACAGGACTGCCTCGAGGACTGCCGGGTGCGCCGCCATGACCTCCAACACCGCCGCGCGCGGCAGCATCAGGACCGTCGTCGCCTCGACGGCGACGACCGACGCCGAGCGCGGCGCACCGTCCAGGATGGCCAGCTCGCCGACGCTGTCGTACCTGCCGAGGGTGACGAGCACGATCTCCTCACCTCCCTCCGAGGTGAGCACGACCTTGACCATGCCCTTGCAGACCACGACGAGTTGGTCGCCCGCATCGCCCTGATACCAGAGGTACTGGCCCCGGCCGTACGTCCGTTGCCTGGAGGCCGAGGCCAGGCTGAGGAGCGAGGGCTGATCGAGTCCGCCGAAGAAGCGCGTGGACCCCAGCACCGCAGCCGCCTCCTGCGCGGTGAGCTGCGGCCTCATGATGCAGTCACCAGCCCCGAGCACGGATCCTGCATCTGGGCAATCTACTGCCGCCCCGGCGTCGCGGACCTCGCGTCGTCAACGGCAGCAGGGAGCCGACGGCACCGGCTGTCACGAGGTATCAGTGCGTCGTCCCCTCTGCTCTTCATGCCGACACGGCCGATGGGGGCCGTCACGGGTGTCGAGGAGGAGCCGTCTCCGCAGAACCGCGTGTGACCGCACTGGCCCTCGCCCACCACGGCATCGCGCGAGAGGCAGTCGAGCTGGCCAGAGCGGCGCTGGTCTATCCCCTGGGCTGTTCGGCTCGGGGCAGCCGGGCCCTGATGCAGATGCTCGTACCGGACGCAGAGCGTCGAGGTCGGCACCGCTCACCTGTCGTCCTGGTCCACGGATACGGCGGCAATCCGTCGGCGTGGTTCCCGCTGCAGCATCGGCTGCTGGCAGCGGGTTTCGCCCACGTCGATGCCATCTCCTACAACCCGGCGATCTCGGACGTACCAGCCGTCGGGCGCATCCTGGCGCGCAGCTGCGCCACCGCGATGCAGCGGTCAGGAGCCGATCGCGTCCACGTCGTGGGGCACAGCCTCGGTGGCATCGTCGTCCGCCATGCCATGGAGCGGCTGGGACTGGCATCTCACACCGGCACGGCCGTCACGGTGGCGACGCCCCACCGCGGCCTCCCACTGGTCCTGACCGGCTGGGGCAGCCTGGCCCTGTTCCTGCAGCGTGGTCGGCACGGCCCCGGAGACCTCGGCGAGTGCACCCGGCACAGCGAGGTCCGGTGGGTCAACTTCTACTCCGACCACGACCTGGTGGTCCGGCCCGGTTCGGCACGGGCCCAGGCTCCCGACGGGCGCACCCAGGACATCGTGGTCCCGCAGACGGGACACATCGGGATCCTCCGCGCACCGGCCTTCCTCGACGGCGTCGTGCGGGTACTGCTCGAGGACGAGGACAGGACCGGGGCCGTCGATCCGAGCGTGCAAGCGGGGTGACGCCGGAGTGACGTGGAGGTGACGCCTCGGCGAGCACGGTGGGTGTGGAGCGGCAGCTCACCGTACGTCCACGTCCAGCCCGCGGATGGGATCGAGATGATCGAGCACAAGGTGACCAGGCCGATGGCCATGCTGTTGCAGGACCCGTCCATCCGGGATGCCGATGGCGACCACCTGCACGAGGACTGGCCGTTCCCCCTCGACACGGACTACCTGCTCGGGACGGGGTCCAGCAAGTTCGTGGTCCGCGACGTCGATCACCTGGACAACCCGGTCTTCGACTCCGCGGACTGGTCCGACCCCGGCCTGACGTTGACGTACGACGAGTTCAACAAGGCACCGGCAGAGCGGCCCCTGCTCGAGAACGCGCAGTTCCACCAGGTGAACGCCTTCGCCGTCGCCGGCCACACCCTGCGGGCGTTCGAGGAGGCGCTGGGGCGGGAGATCCAGTGGCGCCACGGAGGTCCGTTGGTGATCCGACCGCACGCCTTCGAGGGGGCCAATGCCTACTACGACGGGATGTCACCGTCGCTGAACTTCGGCTACTTCCGCTCCCCCATCCGTTCGGCCACGGTGTGGACGTGCCTCTCCCACGACATCGTGGCGCACGAGCTGGGGCACGCGGTCTTCGACTCCTTCCGCCCGTTGTTCCTCTACTCCGCGGAACTGGACGCCGCGGCGCTGCACGAGTCCCTGGGTGACCTGCTGGCGCTGTTCTCCGCCCTGGAGCACCCGGCCGTGGTCGAGCGCATCTTCGCGGAGTCCGGTGGCGACATGCGTCGACCGACGCTCATCAGCGGCCTCGCCGAGGAGTTCGGGATCGGTCTGCGCGGCAGCGGGTCGGCCTACCTGCGATCGGCCCTGGAGGGCCCGCCCTACGACCAGGCCGACAAGGAACCGCACGCCCGGTCGACGGTGTGGACGGCGGCCGTCTACGACATCCTCGTCGAGCTGGTCGCCGCCGTCTTGGAGGCCGACTGCCCCGACCCCGGAGGACGGCGGGACCTCGAGTCGTTCAAGCAGGCGGTGGTCACCGCGACCCGGCGGCTGCGGCGGATGACGCTCCGTGCCCTCTCCTACGTGCCGCCCACGGGCGTCACGATGCCGGTGCTCGCTCGCATGGTGTACGAGGCCGACCAGCGGCTCTTCCCGAACGACGCGCTGTCCCGGGACATCGCCCAGCGGGTCTTCGAGCGGCGCGCTCTGTGGGACGAGGCGCTGGTGTTCACTTCGCCCGGGATCGGGCTGGACTTCCAGGACTGGGACACGCTGGGCGTCGGTGCCCGGGCCGCGCTCGTCGCCCAGCACGCCGATGCGCTGCGCATCCCGGCCGGCCCCGGGGTCCGCCTGCTCACGCCGCAGCTCACCACGGCGGTCCGGGACGCCGACGCCGCCAGGAGCGGCGTCGAGACCGGGGCGGTCACCGAGCGCTACCTGCACTACGCGTACGAGCTCATCGTCCAGCAGGAGGTCTGGGGCGAGAACGGCCCCGAACTCGTGGGTGTGTCGCTGTTCAACGGCGGCACGCTGGTCCTGGACGACGGTTGGAACGACGTCCTCCTGGTGACGGACCCCCCTGCCTACTCCGAGGACCTCGGCGCGGACAGCCCAGCACAGAGCGCGTTCCGGCGAGCCGTCAGCCGGTTCCAGCAGACGCACCGCTCGGCTCTGGAGACGCTGCGGGCGCCGAGGACGGACGCGCCCGGGTCGGCCGGGGTCAGGGTCCTCCACGACCGGCCCGGATGCCCGTTCGCCGTCAAGGCAGTGGGCGGCGGAGCCCTCCGGTTCGTCCGTCGACGGTGCGACATCGCCGAGCACCTCCGCGCCGTCGGCAGTTCCCCCGGCACCCTCCGCGTGACCGGGTGGCGAGGCCCCGTGAACCGCTAGCAGGCGGCCGACAGCGTCCGCGGCCCGCCCTCCGACCGTCCACCGGGACCGCAGGGCGGCCGAGGCGGAGAGCGCACCCACCTGACCTGGACACCGCCCAGAGCCGGCGGACAGTCGGCCCGGGTCCGTGGCCTGTACCACGAGGGGGGACTTCGCGATGCTGCCGGATCACCGGCCGAGCGTCGTCGTCCTCACTCACCAGACCCTTGAGGGACGCGGAGGATCTGGCCCACCAGGATCCTGTCCGGATCCGGCAGCTCGTTCGCCGCGACGAGACGGCGCACATCGGTGCCGTACTCACGGGCGATCGCGTGGAGGGTGTCCCCCCGGACGACCTGGTGTACCAGGTAGCCCCGCATCCCGGCGATGACGATGACGGGCACCGTCTGGGTGTCCAGGCCCGGCGGCCGTTGCCCCGAGGGGTCGTCCCCGAACAGCTGGAACTCGGCCGGACCGATGTGGTCGGTGTGGACCTCGGCCTCGTGGACGAACGACTCCAGCAAGCCCATCGAGCCGGCCTGGAAGAAACCCGTGGCGAGTTCGTCCCCGTCATGGACGAGGCGCCAGCCGTAGGAGGCCTCGAACGCAGTCCCGATCGCGGCGATGGCCACCCTGTAGCCGAGCAGGTCCTTGGGCAACGGTTGACGGAGTCGGATGCCGTACGGGTCCACGAGGTCTTCTCTCCTGGGACCAGCGGTCGACGCTGCTCCCGATCGCGGGTGGGGCCGGCCAGGTCATCTGTCGGCGGACTGGTCCACCTGGCGCTCGACGCTAGGGGCGGTGCGTCACCGGGACGTCAACGGATCAGTGGCGGACCTTCCTCGCGTGGATGCCCGTCCATCGCTGAGCACCCCGCGATCGACTCGCCGCCGCCCACGGCCGTCGGCCAGCCGGCTCGCAGGAGTGCTGCGGTTGACGGCGCGGTGAGGCCGACCGCGATGTCCTCCGGGCTGGCCACGTCGACGTGCAGCAGCCGGGCCCGGTGGCGGCCATCCACCGCCTCGCGGTACCGGAACACCTGGCCGCCGTAGTCCTCGCCGCGGCCCGGCTCCTCGTCCCGCCGGATGAAGTAGCGCTGCCACGCCAGCCGCAGGGAGCTCGTCACTCCAGTCGAAGGGTGGTGACCACACCTCGCCGCCGCGGATGTGGAGCACGGCGCGGTAGCCGCCGAGGCGGGTGATCGCCCGTGCGTAGGGGTCGGCGACCGTGCCGTCCCGGTCGCCGTCGATGACGACCTCGTACTCGTGATCGCCGTCGGCCAGTCCGAGCGAGGCGACGTCGAGCTCCCAGAACCCGTCATCGCCCTCCGCCCTCCGCCAGTACCGCCTCCTCGGACGACGTCACAGCCGCGTCACCGCGGGTCGAACCGCGGGAACGGCATCGAACACGCAGCGGTGACGGTGCATTGACGGTGCGCTCCCTACCGTCCACGTATGGGCGAACCGACCGGTGCAGCGGTTCCGCGTCGGAGCCTCGGAGAGCTCCGACGACGACCGTTGCCGACCGTCCCGGAGTCGCCGCACCCTCCCTCGACGCGCGGCGGCGCGAGCCTCCACACTCGCTCTGGACGAGGGCCACCGCGGTGGGCGGACCGGGCCTGGTCCGGAGGAGGAGAGGGACATGGGAACGCACAGCGGGAGGGATCTCCCCGAACGGGACGAGCGGGCTCCCCAGGACGGCAACGTGAGGTCCGACTTCGACGGCGAGCGGTCCCAGGGCCGCACATGGACGCCGGAGGAGATGGAGGAGGCGCAGCCCTATCCCCTGCCCGAGCTACCCGACGAGGAGGGCCCCCGAGACCGAGGGTGAACCCCCGGCTCATCGCGGTCCTCGCGTGGTTCGGGTCATCCAGCACGACGCGGTCAACCCCAGGAGGACGTGATGAGCAACGGTCGTTCCACTGAAGGCGGTCAGGGAACGAGTGGGACGCCGAACCCGGTGGACGTGCGACCGGATACGGACACCGGCGGCAACATCTTCTCCCCCACGCAGCAGCTGACCACCATGGCCGAGGCCGAGCAGGTGTGGACGACAGCGGCCATGGAGGCCGCGCAGCCCTGCGACGTCATCGAGATCGACGAGGACGCCCTCGGTGACAGCGCGGCAGTCGCCGACCAGGACGCCGGAGGGCTGAGCTCCGGCGGCCGGCCAGCGGACGGCGACGGCGACGGCCAGGACGCCCAGGCGGCAGACGTCGAGACGCTCGGGTACGCCTACCCGCCGCCCTTCACCCGGTACGAGAACTTCGCGGACTACTCGTTGTGGCCCTACCGCACGGTCGGCAAGCTGTTCTTCAAGCAGGGCGGGAGCAGCTTCGTCTGCTCAGCCTCCTCCATCGGCGGCTGCGCCATCATCACGGCCGGCCACTGCGTGCACCAGGGGAACGACTCACCAGGGGGCTGGGCGACGGACGTCATCTTCGTGCCCGCCTACAAGGACGGCAACGCCCCCTTCGGGCAGTGGCCGGCGAACTACCTCGTCACCCGGACGCAGTGGTACCGCAACGGCATCCCGAAGGGCCTGAGCGAGGACATCGGTGGCGCGGTGCTGCACCGGCAGGGCGGGCGCACGATCAGTGAGCGGGTCGGCTTCCTCGGGTTCGCCTGGAACTGGAAGCGCGAGCAGCACTGGCACTCGATGGGCTATCCCGCGGCTGCGCCCTTCGACGGCCGGCGCATGCAGATCTGCGCGAGCTCCTACGCCTACGACGGAAGTGTCGGGGCGACGCCCAACCCAGTCGGTGCCGGCAACGACCTGACCGGGGGGTGCAGCGGAGGACCGTGGGTGTGGCAGTTCGGCACGGGCAACTACGTGAACGGCGTGAACTCCTACCGGCGCAGCACCCACCCGCTGGAGCTCTACTCGCCGTACTTCGGTGACGCGGCCAAGTCCCTGTTCGACACGATCAGGGCGGGGACCTGCTGACACCCCGGGCGCCGGAGGTCCGTGGCCGAGGCCGCCTCCGTCCCGGCGGGGCTCGTCCCCGCCGGGACGGGGCCACAGCCCCACCGCCGGTCACACTCCCAGCGATGGGCACAGCCCCACCGTCGGCCACCGGCCCACGGGCACCGGCGGACCGCGCAGAGGCAGCGATCAGCTGACCGGCGCGTCTGGCGGCCTCGGGGAGCCCGGCTGCTCCGGATCCGGCGGGGTCCGCAGCCGCGCGGCGTACTGCTCCCGTCGTGCCAGGCGTTCCACGCGAGCCAGCCGGCGGCGCTCGAGTTCGGCGAGGCTGCTCTCGGGTGCGGCCACGACGAGCGATCCCGCGGAGCGTTCCCACACGTCGAGGCCCAGCGGCAGGGCGAGGAGTTCCGCGACACTGCTCCCCTCGGGCGGGACCAGGCGGGCGATCCAGGTCTGCTCGGACTCGGGCATCGGCGGTCCTCCTGCCCGTGCGGCGGTGCCTGCCCCCAGTGTGGCCCGGTGAGCGGCGCCGAGCCCGTGCATCGGCGTCAGGGCTCGGGTGCCTCCAGGACGTGCCGGATGAACTCGAGGGCTGCGGGACGGTTCTCCTGCCAGCACGGTTCGATCTGATCGGCCGGCAGGATGAAGCCGCCGTCGAGCGCGGAGGCCGGCCGCAGCTCGACGGTGAAGGACGGGACGTCGTACTCGCCGTAGGTCCAGTCGGTGGTGTCCCCCGCCGTCGGGTACAGCTGCGAGGACTGCTGCGCTGTGTAGGTCTTCCCGTCCACCCCCTTGACCAGCCGTGCCATCTCCTCCGCCAGGTCCCGCATCTCGCCCAGGTCCGCCGCGTCCTTGATCGGCCTGGTCGTGTAGCCCCACGGGTACAGGATCAGCTGCGAGTAGCTGTGGTAGGTGAGGACGCCGCCGAAGCGCTGGGAGGCAACCAGGTCGCGCACCGCGCGGGCCTCCGGTTCGGAGAAGGCCCGGGGGCCGACGTAGGTCTGGTCCGCGGGGACGTGGCTGGCCGTGCTGGTGTCGAGCGTGCCCCACATGTACCCGTAGTTGCGGTTGGGGTCGACGCCCACTGTGCCGTTCCGGTTCCGTCGCCGGTTCTTGCGCCAGAGCCGGTCAGCGGTCCGCGTGTACTCGTGCCCGTCCGGATTGACCATCGGCGCCACCCAGACCTCCCCCTGTTGCAGCCACTGCTGCACCGGGTCGGCCGAGGAGTGGTCGAGCAGGTGCTCGGCGAGCCGGTAGGGCACCTCCACCGAGATCCACTCCCGCGCGTGGTGGCAGCCGAGGAAGGCCACCTTGCGATCGCTCCCCCGGCGCTCGCCGACGCGCAGAGCCCACAGCGGCCGGCCCTCGACACTGCGGCCGATCTCGTGCAGCTCGGCGATCTCCGGGTGCCGCTCGGCCAGCTGCCGCAGGTCGGCCTCCAGGGTCGTCACGGTGTGGTAGCCGGTCGCCGCCGCGTCGGTCGCGAAGCTGGACACGTAGCCCTCGGTCACCTGCAGCTGCTCGACGCCGTACCCCATCGACTCGAGCCGGCCGGCCTGGGCCTCCTCGACCTGCAGCACCACGTGCTCCCGGGTGACCTCCCAGACGTCCAGCCCGAGCGGGGCGGTGAGCAGCCTGGCGAGCGGGGCCTCGGCGCCCGTGGACGTCACCCTCGCGATGATGCTCGTCATCGGTCCTCCCGCGGCGCGGTGGTCAGCGTGTTTCGGCGGCGAGTGCCACGAGGTGCTCGAGCACCTGGCGGGTCTTGCTCTCGGGCTGCGCGGCGGGTTGGTCCGGCAGGGACAGGGACCGCACGAAGCCGGTCAGTGCGGCCTGCTTCTCGCGGGCCTCCGCCAGGTCGGCGACCACCGAGAGCTCGAGGAAGTCGAGGTCGCCCACCGTCCACCGTTCGGCCCGGACGCCGAGGTGGGCCGGCGCCGCGGCGACGCTCTTCCACCGCGTCGCGGTCACCGGCGAGAGCGCGGTGAGGGTGGCGAAGTTGATCGCCGTCCCCTCGCAGTCCCGGAGGAAGTCGAGCTGTTCTCGCGCGAAGAGGTCCTCGACCGGCCGGTCCCCGCTCCCGGCCTCCCGCACCAGGTCGCCTGGCCGCTCGCAGGTGTGCGACACCGCCAGGAGTCTCCGGTCGCCCGACCAGTCGGCCTCGACCTCGAGCGTCCACTCGTCGCCGTCGTCGGTCTTCCCCTTCTCGGCGGCCAGCCAGTGGTCCGTGAGCTGAGAGCGCCTGCAGGGCCGCAGCTTGATGGTCGCGTCGTCGTCGCCGGCCTTGTCGCGGGCCCGCAGGATGACGCCGAGGTCGAGCAGCGGCGTCCCGAGACCGCTGCCCGGCGTGACGTCCTCCCAGAACCAGATCTGCCACGGCTGTTGCGGCGGCAAGCCGAGCTCCTGGACGGCGGGCCCGGTCTGCTCCCTGCCCAGCGTCACCTTGATCTCGACTCCGTCGAAGCGCATCTCACCCTCGTCGTCGTGCCGTGGACCGCCAGCGGTGGATGACGGGAGGGTAGGGAGCGCCGCATCACGGCGTCGTCACGACACCGTCACCCGCCACCGGACTCCGGCACCGAGAGCCCCGCGCCGCCCGGCCTCAGGGCTCGACGACGACGTCGACCGCGGCGGTGAGCGCGACCTGCGGGACCTCCGCGATCAGGGGCAGCACCGGCTCCCGATACGGCTCCTGGCCGAAGCGGCCCATCCACGCCTCCGTGCCGCCGGTGGTGTCGAGCCGGAGCGTGAAGCGGTAGGCACCGGGCCGGTCGGGCCGGAAGGTGCTGAAGGTGGACAGCGGCAGACCCCCGCCGTCCGACCGCGCCGTCGGGTCGAACCACTCCCCCGGTCGCAGCAACCGGAGGTCCTCGGGTCGCACCGGTCCCACGAGCGGGTCCTCGGCCGCGGGTGGGGCGGCCACCTGGGCTCCCTCGTAGAGGACGGCGGGCCCGTAGTGCGGCAGCCGGGTCGCGGTCTCCGACCCGTCCAGGACACACGGCATCCGGATCGGCGCCGCCCCGGTGTTGGTGATCCGCACCGCCACGGGAACGGGGACACCGACGTGGTGCGGGCCCGCGCCGACGTGCAGCACGAGCGCCACCCCGGCGCCGGTGGGGGCCGGGACGGTCACCCGGTCATCCTGACCCCTTCCGCCGGACCTAGCGGCGGGCGGACTTCTTCGCCCCGCGGCGTGCCGGCTCGCCGTCCTGATCACCCGCGGTCTCCACCGGCCGGGCCGGCCCGTCATCGCCGGTCAGTGCCGTGACCGCGGCCGCCGTCGCCTCGGCCTGCCGCCGGATGGTCTGGAGCACCGCCGCGTTGAGGTTCTTCTGCTCGAACACGTCCACCATGCGGTCGGTGACCTCCCGGGCGCGGTCGGGGTTCCCGGCCTTCGCCTCGGCCAGGGCGAGGGTCCGCATCGCGGTGTTGAGGGTGATGTTGTCGACCCCGCCCGCGCCGACGGACGCCTGCTCGACCTCCGACAGCAGCCGGATGCTCTGCTGCGGATCGGCATCCCGCACACGGAGGACCCCCTCCGCGCCGAGGTCCTTGAAGCCCCGCTGGGCGTCGACGCCCTTCACCAGCCGGGCGTAGACGGCCAGCGGGTGCGCGGCGTGCTCCTCCAGCACGGTGTCGATCGCGGTGTTGCCCTGCCGCAGCAGGTCGCTGCTCGACCCGAGCAGGGCCAGTACCTGGCCCTGCTCCTCGCCCAGCAGCAGGTCGCCGATCTCCTCGTCCTCGGCCGTCAGCGGCCGGCGGACGCGCAGCTCCAGGGGGGCTGAGAGGACGCGGGACCCGTCGCCGCCGAGGTAGACGGCGCGGAGGACGTACCGGCCGGGCTGCTCGAACAGGTGGCCGTCCCGGCCGAACCCGATGTAGGCGCTGTCGTAGACCGCCGGTCGTTGCGGGTGCAGGTGGACCCGGCGGTCGTTGTCGACGCAGTGGCGGAGCAGCGGCCGGAAGAGCACCGTCCGGCCGGAAGGCTGGCGGACCGCGACCGAGACGAACTCGTCGTTGGGGTGCAGGTAGCCGTGCGTGGCCGTGCCCCGCAGGTCGGTCGCGCTGAGCTTGATCTCCACCACCACCGGCTCGCCGTAGGCGAATGCGGGCTTGGCTCGCAGCTCCAGCGCGAGGCCGGCCCGGTCGACCACGGGTTCGGCGAAGACCTCGGGGTCCATCTCGGTCTCCGCGGCGCCCGTGCCGAACGGGTGGGCGCTCATCACGACGTCCCGGTAGAAGCCGTGTCGCAGGTGCACGACCTCGTTCGTCGTGAACGAGAACGGAAAGGCGCCCCAGTACGCCGGCTCACCGCCGGGGGCCGGGGGTGGCGGCTGGTACCGCCACGGGTAGTTCATCCAGGACAAGTCCCCGAGCCCCCCGTTGGGCCCCGTCACGGTCTTCTGCCAGGAGTGCAGGAGATTGAAGGCGTGTCCGAGCTCGTGCACGTAGGTGCGCAGCGCCGCGCGCCGGCTCGCCGGGTCGTCCCCCTTGACGGCGTCGTAGAAGACCGCGCAGCCCTGACGCTGGAACGCGTCAGCGTAGTCGAACATGATCCCTCGGTAGCCCTGTTCGTGGGCGGTGGCGACCAGCATCCACAGCTGCCAACGGGGTGCGTTCGCGTACAGGCTGAAGTGCTTGACCATCGCGTTGTGCAACTCGCTGTCGCTCCACTGGGGGGACGCGTCCGTCCCGGCGTCCGAGATCGGCAGCACGTTGACCATGCCCGAGGACAGCAGCTGGACCCCGGCGTCGGCGTAGGCCTCGGACACGCTGAGCTCGCGGGCCGGGACACCGGGCGGACGCGGGAGCACACCGGTGTCGTAGGAGACGAGCGGCACGGCTCCCGCGACCGAGTCCTGCTCCCACACGACGGTGCGGAACCAGGGCGAGACGTACGTGCAGGGGAAGTCGGCGCCCGGGCCGTCGGCGGCGGCATCGCCGGCGATGGCCCGGGCCCCGGCGGTGTCCGCCCCGCTGTCCGCGACGGTGGAGAACCGCAGGACCGCCGGTGGCCGCGCGGACCCGGCGGGGACCTTGGGCAGGCGGACGGAGACCAGGCGGGCGGTGGCGTCCCACGTGAACCGCCCGCGCCCTCGGACGGTGACCTCGGCGGGGGTGACGGCGATCGCGGGCGTGTCCACGACGAAGGAGCCGAAGTAGCTCGTCGTCGCGCCCGTCGTGGCGAAGAAGTCGCCGCTCAGCCGGTGCGTCGGCCGGTCACCGTCCACGTCGACGCGCAGCTCGACCTGCCACTCGGCGACCGTGCCCTGGTAGCGGCCACTCACCGCCGTCCCGGTCCTGGCGGAGCCGACGGTGGTCCCCTCGGAGCCGGCCGCCGGGTCCTCAGCGGGCAGATCGGGACCGGACGAGTCGGACGTCCCGCCCCGGGGAGCCGGGGTGGCGGGGTCGGACGCGTTCCCGGGTGTCCCCACCACGCCGTCGCGGACGGTCGGGTCGAGGGCCATGGTCATGACGGGGCCTCCCTGGAGTCGCGGCAGCTCCAGGGTGAGCGGGCATCGTCACGCACCCGTCACGGAGGTGTCACCGCTCGCCGGCGGCCACGCGGGGGTGCGCACCGAACCGCGTCGGGACGTCGGTCACCTGCGGCTCCTGCGCGAGATAGGTGACCAGCCCGCGGGGGGCGTACCCAGCCGCGCGGTCCTGGTGCCGCCTGACCGCGCTCGCGGCGACGGACTCGGAGGCCTCGTGCCCGCCGATGGACCGGGCGGAGGGCCGCAGGAGGCGGAACAGCCACCGTCGCGAGTCGTGCAGCCGGCCGAGCGGGTCCGGGTCGATCGGGAAGGTCCGGCCGTCGAAGGTCCGCGGTCCACCGTCGCCGGACCGGCGGTAGGCGTCGTCCCGGAACGCGAGCCCACAGGAGCGCGCGCGGTCCACCATCCACAGCAGGGCCAGGTCGGCCAGGGCCGAGTCCGCGTGTCCCCCGCCGACGTCACAGTGGTCGCCGCTGAACCAGACCTGCTCCACCCGCCGGCCCCCGCCGAGCGGCCCGTGGTCCCAGAGCGTCGGGGTGAACGGCTTGCGCCGCTCGTCGATCGCGAGTGCCTGGAAGGCGTCGTCGACCGTGCTGCTCAGCCGGGTGTCGTGGAACTCCCAGCGGCGGTTGACCAGCCTGGACAGCCCGAGCCCGGCCGACGGGATGCCCAGGGAGCCCACCGTGTCCCACACCCCGAGGAAGCGGATGCGCGGTTCGTGGCTGTAGGAGCGCCGGAACAGCTGCGCCTCGAGGTCACGCGGACGTGCGGACCGGGCCCGGTACAGGGCGTACGCCTCCCGGAGCCGGCCCGCGTGCTCTCGCCGGAGGACACCGCAGTTGCGCACCAGGCCGACCGTGCTGCGGGCCGTGTACGCGCCGCGGCTGAAGCCGAGGAAGAACAGCTCGTCGCCGGGTTCGAAGTGCTCCACGACGAACCGGTAGGCCTCCTGCACGTTGCGCGACAGGCCCGCACCGAAGGCGCCGCCCCGGAGACGTTCCCCCGGCTTGGTGCCCACGCCCTGCTGGTAGTAGACCCGCTGCTCGACGCCGTCCTCGTCGTGGGCGGCGACCCCCAGGGCGACCTTGGTGACGTTGGTGGGGCACAGGGTGCCGTTCCGGGCCTGGTCCGCCCTGTTCCAGGTCCCGTCGCAGCACAGCACCAGACGCTTGGGCACGGCCCCTCCTCGGCTGGGTCCCGGATCGCCCCGCGGGGCGCTGCCGCCGGACGGTAGGACACGACGCGTCACGGCATCGTCAAGCGACCGTCACGCCGAGCCGTCGTCCATCCGGAGGATGTCCATCGCCAGCTCCGGGTCCAGGGCGGCCAGCGTGTCGTGCTCGGTGTGGACCCGTGCGCTGGTGCCGTCGGCGCCCTCGCTCGTGTCGCCGGGGTCGGACAGCACGAGCTCCATCGAGCCCGGCCCTTCCTCCGACCGATCGGCTCCCGGCGGCGGCCCGTCCGAGGATGGGCGCCGCCGCCGGGGTCACGCGCCTGGCACCACGGCCGCCGGAGGAACGGCCAGGGGACGCAGCCGCGCGGCGCTCCCGGCGACCAGGCCACCGGCACCCGGGCGCAGCTGCGCCCGGGACACCAGGTCCTCCATCTGGCGGGTCGGCGGGACGCCGAGCTCGCGGAGCAGCGTGTCCCGGAAGACCCGGTAGGCGCGCATCGCCTCGGCGACGTTCCCCTCGGCGAGGTGCACCCGGACGATCGCCCGGTGGGCGCTCTCGCGCAGCGGCTCGTCCCGGACGGCGGCGTAGGCGGCCTGCACCGCCTCGCCGTAGCGGCCGGCGAGGGCCAGCTTGTCGGCCAGCACCTCCAGCGCGTGCATGCGCAGCTGGCGCAACCGTTCCCGCTCGAGCAGGACCCAGTCGTCGTACCACCCCGGCAGGAGCTCGCCCGCGAGCGCCGCCGCGGGCGCAGCGATGCGGTCGACCCGGATCGCTGGGTCCAGCACGGCGTGGGCCCAGTCGACGAACTCGCCGACGTCGACGCGCACACCCGCGGCCAGCGTCACCGCACTCCCGGACACCTCGACCAGCCCCGGCACCGCCCTCTGGACGCGCCACAGGGCGGAGCGGAGGCTGCCGTGGGCGTGCGCCTCCGGGACGTCGGGCCACAGCTGGCCGGCGATCGCCCCGCGGGCCGGCCGTCCGCACAGGCTGAGGTGGGCGATCAGCCGCTGGAGTCCGTGGGGCAGACCGCCCACGGTCGTTCCTGCGGCGACGTCGTCGACCGATACCCGGAAGCCGTCGAGCAAGCTGACACGTGCGGTCGAGGCGTTCATGGAGATCCCTCTCGAGCCCTTTTCTGGGGCGGTCAACGGGTCCCGGGAACGGGGCGGTGACGAAACGGAATCGTTCCGACACGCACGGAGGGCGTCAACGGACGTTGGACCCTGATGAGCGGCCGCCCGGCCCGCCGCGGTGACGAGACCCGCCGCCGCGGGAGGCGACGAGAGGTCCACGTCTTCTGGAGCCCGCCCCCGACGCCCGTGATACAGCCGGGACCGATCCCGGGGCGAGGAGCGGCGCGACAGCGGCGGATCGCGCCGGGAACGACCTCACCCGCCGGTCCGGGCCTGGTCCCGGCCGGTGGTGCCCGGACGGAGACCCCGGTGCACCAGGGTGACCGATCCCCTGCCGGATGGCGTCCTCGTAACCGGCCTCGATGCGGGCCCGGATGGTGGTCCCGGAGAAATCCGACGGGTGGGACAGCTCCTCGGGAGGTCTGCGGTCACCACGCTGACGTGATCGATCTTCCGGCGGGCGAGCAGCTCTCGGTACGTCGGGTCGTTCCGGAGGTCGCTGTCGTCGGGGAGCTGCCGGTCGACCTCCTCGACGAGGTCGGCCAACCGATCGATCCGCTGGAAGAAGGCCTCGTCGAGGGTGAGCCGGCTGCTGAACTGGAGCTGGGGCATCCGTTCCAGCACGTCGGGCAGGGTCCGCGGGATCGGCGCCCGCATCGGGAACAGCTCGACGACGATCAACTCCCTGACCGCCGAGGGGTCGCCGGCTGCGGCTCCTTCGAGCGCAACGATCGCCGGCTGGAGCGGCAGGTTGGCGAACAGGCCGCCGTCCCAGTAGCTCGCACCGTCGATCTCGGTCATGGGGAACCCCGGGGGGAGGCTCCCGCTGGCGACCACGTGGTCGACGGTCAGACCGCCGGGGCGATGGCGATCGAAGTACTCCATCTCCCCGGAGCCGACGTCGAGGGCCCCGAGGATCACCTGGGGTGTCTCGCGGTTGAGCCGCTGCAGGTCGAGGATCTCGGCGAGGGTCCGCCGGAGCGGGGTCGTGTCGCAGATGCTCGTCGCCTTCCACGGCGTCGTGAACAGTGCCGGGTTGGGCCGGTAGATGCCGGGGTTCGCCACGGCAGCAAGCGAGCGTTCGACCGCAGGCAGGAGCCGGCCGAGTGGCCACGGTGCGGACACCGTGAACTCCTCACACCACAGTCCCTCCAGAGCCGCGATGGGGTCTCCGTCGGTGCCGCCGAGCACCGCTGCCGTCACAGCTCCGATCGAGATGCCGGAAACCGCGAGTGGCTCGAACCCGTGCCGCTGCTCGTAGAGGGCTGTGAGGACCCCGCACTCGTACGCCCCGAGGGCCCCGCCGCCCTGCAGGACGACGGCGGTGTGGATCCTGCCGTCGGAGAGCGCCATCGCGAACCTCCCGTGCTCGGGGTGACGCCGCAGGCGGTCGCGAGGTCGGCGACGTCTCGTGCGTCAGCCGGCCATGGACCGAAGCCTCGGGACACCGCGGATCAGCCGGGTCATCTGCTCGGTGGGGACGATCCCGAGTTCGTCGAGGAGCCTGGTGCGGAACTGCTCGTACGCCCGCACGGCCTCCGCCAGGTTGCCCTCGGCCAGATGAACCCGGACGACGGCCCGGTGGGCGCTCTCCCGGAGCGGCTCCTCCCCCACCGCGGTGTAGGCGGCCTGCAGGGCCTCGCCGTGACGCCCGACGGTCGCGAGCCGGACGGCCAGCACCTCGAGAGCGTGCATGCGCAGCTGGCGCAGCCGCTCCCGTTCCAGGAGGACCCAGTCGTCGCACCAGCCCGGGAGCAGCTCCCCGTGCAGCCCGGCGCAGGTGATCTCCAAGTCGGCGCCACCCGCGTCGGGCGTTGACACCTTCCGGGCCCACTCCTCCAGTTCCCGGACGTCGACCCGGACGCCGGCCGCGAGGGTCAGGGCGTCGCCGGACACGTCCAGCAGTCCCGGGGCGGCTTTCTGCAGCCGCCACAAGGCAGAGCGCAGACTGCCCTGGGCGTGCTCCTCGGGGACGTCGGGCCACAGCCGACCGGCCACCGCCGTGCGCGGGGATCTCCCACACAGGCACAGGTGGGCCACCAGCCGTTGGATCCCGCGAGGGAGGACGCCGTCCACCGCTCCTCGGTGGGTGGCACCCAGGTGGAGGGTGAACCCATCCAGCAACGTCACTCGCGGGGCCGACCCAGCCTCCACTGACGTCCCCCCTCCACCCCCGGTCGGACAATTCAGGGGCGTTCTCGTTCCGCTAAGAGTGGGGACTCACGCGCCGCTGTCAACCGGGTCGGTGCTGTCACCGACGACGTCGTCGAGCCAGTCACGGACGGCATCGAGCACATCACGCGGAGATGACGCCACGGCAACTGTCACCTCGTCCGTGGGCGACTCCTCGGTGGCGCCCCCCAGGGTCGTCAGCCTCGCCCGGA
Organism: Geodermatophilus sabuli; assembly: GCF_900215145.1. GTDB lineage: Bacteria > Actinomycetota > Actinomycetes > Mycobacteriales > Geodermatophilaceae > Geodermatophilus > Geodermatophilus sabuli. The sequence continues at coordinate 410,116 of NZ_OBDO01000004.1, forward strand.
ATGCGCCGGCCTCTTCGAGCCAGACGCGGACGAGCAGCACCGCACTTCGGTCGTCGACCAAGGTCATCTCTCCTACCGGGTGTCACGCAGTGTGGCGTGGTCCGCCGTCGGAGCACCTCCCGGTGCGGTCCACCTGCAGAGACACATGCTCGACGGTCACGCTGTGTGGCGCAGTCCCCCGTGGGGATGACCCACGAAGGGGACGGGGTGAGCGCGGACGCACTCCCGTACCGGCGCATCCGCATGGCGGTCGATGCGCTCACCCCGGCATGCCCGCCGAGGAGTGGACGGTTTCCACGGCGCCGCGTCCTGGCGCCGTCGGCAAGGGTGCGATCGAGTCGGAGGTCGTCGAGCACTCGGCGTCGCCATCGCGACGAGGTCGACCCTGCCTCCCTCATGTGGTGGTCGGTCGGGCGCAGTCGCGGGTCGTGGTGCAGGTCGGCTGCGGCCGCTGGCGCCACGGCACGAGGAACGCGCGGACCGGCCCACCAGGATGACGTCGTCGCCGCCGGCGGACCGCCGCATCCGACGATGACCGCGAACGGCACGAGGTCGTCGGCCGCTGGTGCTGCCTGCGCGCAATCGGCGTGAGGTGGGCAGCGCGCGGCGAAGGGCTTCGGTGACGTCCCACCGAGTGGTGCAGCTGGTCGGAGGTCCCGAGCTCGTCGGCGGGGTGCTGGCGCGTGAGGGGTCACCGCGTGGATGTTCTGCGTGTTCCCGCCGAGGTCCACTCAGCGAAGGGCCACGCGATGGCCCTGGACCAGTCTGCGCTGCTCGAGCTCCTCGAGGCACTCAGAGCCGCCGACGTCGACGACCGCATCCGAACCGCCACCGAGACGCTGTGTCAGGCGCTGATCGAGGCCCGACTCACCGCGGTGATCGGCGCCGGCCCGCCCTCCGGGGCTCTTCGGGGATGGTGTCGATCCGTCAGGAATCAAGAAGCTCCGGCGGGTCGTCGGTTCTAGCTTGAGTCCACATGGCCCGGTGACGTCGAGGCCCGAACCGCGAGAGGAAGTGTCGCGAGTGCCCGCAGAGACCATCACGACCGAGTCCAACGGCTTCAGCGTCGAGGAGCGAGCCGCGATGAAGCACCGCGCCGCCGAGCTGCGCGCCGAAGGGAAGAGTGGCGCCAAGAAGGCCGATGGGCTGCAGGCGGTCCTCGACAGCATCGCGAAGATGGCTGCGGGGGATCGTGCCCTTGCCGAGCGCGTGCACGTGACGGTGACCGCTGCCGCCCCTGGCCTGTCGCCCAAGACGTGGTACGGCATGCCGGCCTACGCGAACGAGGACGGCAAGGTCGTCGTCTCGTTCAAGGACTCTGGCAAGTTCGGCCAACGCTATTCGACCCTGGAGTTCCAGGACCCCGCCCACCTCGACGACGGGGACATGTGGCCCGTGTCGTACGCGATCCAGAAGTGGACTCCGGCGGTGGAGAAGTCGGTCGCCGAGCTGCTCGGTACAGCGATCCCCTGACCGTTGATGCGGCCGGAGCGGGACACCGCGACCTGGGCTTCTCGCCGGGGGTGATGAGCGCGTAGGTCGGCTTCCCGCTCGAGGCCGCAGCGGCGCACCTCCTCCCGGGATCCCGTTCCAGGGGCGGCGCTGCTGGCGTTCCACCGGGGGCGTATGCACCGTGTCACCTCTCGAATCCAGCAGAGCACCCCCGCGGTCGGCGACCGCGGGGGTGCAAACCACATTCGGGAACGGTGACGTCTGCGTCAACCGGCGGCTGCCGCGGCGAGGCCGCGCTGCAACTCATCAGCGTTCATCACCGGGATGAACTCGACGGTGGCGCCCATCCGCTGGAAGAGCGGTTCCGCGATGACCGGGATCTGCGCCGAGTCGACCATGTCGAACACGAGGTAGCCGGTGCGCCGGCCGTTCTCGGTCCCGAAGTACGCAGCCTCCGGCTTGGTGCTGTCCATCAACTGTGCGTTGATCGCGTCGACCGTCCCTGTCCGGACCGCTTCGTTGGTCTCGGCGAGCCCGAACTCGAACCGCAGCATCGTGCGCATGACTTCCTTCTCCCTGGGGTTGGATCAGAACGCGTAGGGCCCGAGTCGGCCCCACGCGACGAATGCGGCGGCCACGAACAGGGCCGCGATGACACCGATGAAGGCGATCTCGCCCCGCCGGAAGTGGACGACGGCGGCACCGGCCGGCAACAGCCCGATGCCGACCGCCGCCAGCGGCGTCAGGACCGGTGCGATCCCCGTGGCCGCCGGGAGGATCAGCCCGACGGCGGCCAGGACCTCCAGGACGCCGATCGCCTTCACCGCACTCGCGGAGAAGTCCTCCACCCAGGTGATGCCGTCGTCGACGAGGCGCTTCGGGTCCCGGGTCGCCTTCGCGACGCCGCTGCCACCGAAGACGGCGGCCAGCATTCCCTGGACGGTCCACAGTGCGATGGTCACGGGTCCTCCGATGCCGAACCGACGCATCGACCGTAGGAAGCGCGGGGCTCGGCGTCGTCCGCCGAACTACTCAGGCGGCCTACTCACGTCCGAGTGGTCACCCACACGGCGATCTGGCTGCGGTTCGGCAGATCCAGCTTCGTGAGGATGTGCTGCACGTGGTTCTGCGCGGTGCGCTCGGAGAGATACAGCCGGGCGGCGATCTGGCGGTTGGTGAGCCCCTCCCCCACCAGGACGGCGACCTCACGCTCGCGAGGCGTGAGCGGGTTCCCGCGCTCGTCGTCGAGCCGGTCCACGAGTCGTCGCCCCCGTTCGACCCACGGAGCCATCCCGAGGGCCGACGCCTGCTCGACGACCCCCACGCTGAGGGTTCGCGCCCGCGCCAGGTCGCCCGGACGAGCCCGGCGGGTCAGGACGGTGGCCAGCTCGAACCGGGACTGGACGGCGAAACCGGCTGCCCCGTTCCTCGCGCAGGCCTGTGCCGCCGCCTCCAGATCCACCACGGCCTCGTCGAGGAGCTCCAGATGTGCTTCGGCCGACCCCAGGTACAGCTCGACCGGCCCGTTGTAGGCCACCGCCCCGGCGCCGTCGGCCACGTGCCGCCCGCGGAGAGGAGCGAGCCGCCCGCGTAACACGGCCACGTCGTCGGAGGCGTCCAGCGCGATGGCCGTGCCGATGCCCAGCGCGAAGCTCGACGTCGTCGCATGGGGAGTCGGCCGCCAGCTCGCCGGGGGGCCCAGACGGCGGTACAGAGTCGCCGCCTGTCCCAGCAGCCCCGCGTCGGCGAGGAAGAATGCCGCCGCGATCGAGAAGATGACGCCCTCGATGGGGAAGTCCAGCCCGTCGCCGTCCTCGTCGCCGGGCCCGTAGCCGAGCAGGCCGGTGAGTTCGGGCGCATCACCGGTGTGCAGCCCGACCAGGGACAGCAACGCCGTCCGGTTTATCTGCGCCGACTCCCGACCGGCCGCCGACGGCGGCAGCGCCGCTACCGCACGGTCGGCCAGCAGGCGTGCATCGGCGAATCGGCCGACAGCCTGCGCCAGGACGGCGCGTGTCTGCAGCAGGTGCCAGCGCGCCACCGGGGTGCGCTGGTCGGCCACGCAGCGCGCCAGCGGCTCCAGCTCCCGGCTCACGGCGGCGAGATCCCCACGCTCGAAGGCCACGTCGATCCGCCACAGGTGCCCCCACATGCGCAGGGTCGAGTCCTGGCCCTCATGACCGACTGCGGAGATCCGGTCGGCAAGCGTCGCCCGCTCCTCCATCCCCTCGGGTCCGGACGCGACCAGCTGGCGGGCCCGCAGGGCCGCAGCAAGGGAGGCCGGGTCGGCGGAACGGTCGGCCATCGCCAGCGCGTGCGCGCTCGCACGGCCGGCCACCTCGAGGTCGCCGAGGTACATGCACGCCGTGGAGAGGTTCGCGGCCACCTTGGCCCTCAGGGCAGTCGCCGACGGAGGCAACGCAGTGAGGGCCTCTGCGCAGGACGCTCGAACCAGCACCTCCGCCTCGAGGCTCGATTCACCACCCTCCATCGCCAGCGCCGCCTCGGCGAGCAGGTCCGGGCGGCGCAGGACACGAGCCAGCGCCGCTGCATCGCGACAGACCGGCAGGCGTCCCGAGAGCTCACCCGCCGATTTCAGCGCACCCGCGGCGCCCAGTAGGAGCCGGCAACGACGACCGTCGTCGATGTCGACGGCACCGACGGTCAGGGCGAGACGGTAGAGCCGGGCGGCCTCCTCGTAGGCGAGACGACGCATCGCCTCCTCTGCGGCACGCGTGATCCACTCTGCGGCCCGTTCCCGCTCCCCGGAGGCAGCCGCTGCAGCCCAATGACGGGCGAGGTCGGACAGATGTGGTTCGAGCCGGCCGGTGTGCATCCGTTCGACGGCGTCCGCGGCGCTGCGGTGCAACCTCACCCGCTCGGCCGGGACGAGGCCGGCCTCGACCGCATCCCGCACCAGGTCGTGCACGAAGCGGTGGTCACCCGGTGGAGAACCAGCGACCAGGCCCGCGGCGGCGGCCTCCTCGATGAGTGGGAGGCAGGTGAGTTCCGACGCCCGCAGCATGTCGGCGACCAGCGTCAAGGGGAACTCGCGTCCGACGACGGACGCCGCCTGGAGGAGCTCGACCGTCTCGGGGCGCAGCCTCCTCAGCCGCGCGCGGATGGCATCCCGGACACCGGCCGGCACGACGAGCTCGTCGGTTCCGTCCGCCAGCGCCCGGGCGACCTCCGTGACGTAGAAGGGGTTGCCCCCGGTGCGGGCGTGCACCTGCTCGACGTCCCTGTCGGACACCTCCTCTCCGAGGACCGAGGCCAGCTGCGCACCGACGTGCGCGAGGGAGAGACCGCCGATCTCCAGGACCCGCGTCGCAGGAGTACGGGCCAGCCCGACCAGCAGGACGTCGCCGAGCGGTTCGGTGTCGCGGTAGCTCACCAGGAGGAGAAGTCGCTGGGTGGACATGGAGTCCGCGAGGTGCTGCAGGAGGAGCAGGGACGAGTCGTCCGCCCAGTGCGCGTCGTCGAGCACGATCACGAGGGGCCTCTCCTGCGACAGCAGACGCAGGAGCCGATCGACCGCATCGAAGAGCCGGAAGCGGTCCTCCGCCGTGCCGGGGCCGACCGTCCCGTCCTGAACTCCCTGGAACAGGTCCGGCGCGAGCCGCGCCAGCTCCGCGGTCAGCCGGTGGTCTCGGGCCAGAGCGTGGAGGTCAGCGTGCTGTCCCGCAGCGCGCAGGACCTGCCGCCACGGCCAGTACGGCGGGGCCCCGGCGGCCTCGGGCGCCCGTCCCCACACGACGACGGCGCCCGCCGAAGCGGCCTCGGCGGACAACTCCTCCGCCAGCCGCGTCTTCCCGATCCCGGGCTGCCCGCGGCAGAGCACCAAGCTCGGCCGGCCGGCGAGTGCCGACGCGAGACAGTCCTCGAGCACGGCGGACTCCCGGTCGCGGCCCACGAACGAGGTGCGCATCGACGTCCTCCTCCAGCCCGCCGTTCCCGGACCCGACACGAGGAGCGGTCGCCCGACCGACTCGCCGTGTGACGTGACGGCGTGTGCGATCCTCCCCCACCACCCCGTCTACGGACGCATCCTCGGCGTGCCGGTCGGCGGCCCACCTGGGCGTCATCGCCGGCGGGTCCAGGCTCTCGGAGGAACACGGATGAAGTCCTTTCTCGCTGTCGTCGCCCTCCTCCTCGTCGTCGCCCTCGGCGTCGCCGGTGTCGTGCTCGGAGAGGCTGATGACTCGCCCGGTCTGCAGGGCCTGGGCGTTCTGCTCGTGATCGGCGCGGTCGCGGTCGGCGTGAGGATCGGGCGCCGGGTCAGGTGACAGCGCAGCCGCCGATCTGCAGCGGATGACGCCCGTCGTGTCGCCGGTCGAACGATCGGCCGGAGCCCACCAGCCGTGTGCGTGTGTGGCGTGTCGCCCCTGACCGAACTCGACCACGCCCCGACGCCACCACCGCGGCTGGTGCGTGTCTGCGGGGTTCCACGGGGTCCGGGGGCGTAGAGCGCCAGGTCAGAGCCACGAGGGCACCTCGACAGGCCGCCGCGGACACCGCTGACGGGAGCCGCCGGATCCCCGACCTGTGACCAGGTCGGGGATCCGGCGTCAGGTGCACCCGAGGCGAGCGGTCTGGCTGTGTCACCCGAGCAGGAAGACCCCGGCCAGCGAGACACCCGCGACGAGCAGCGTTGACAGCGTGGCCACGATGAGGACCGGGCCGCTGCGGCGGAAGAGCGTCGCGATCTGCACCGCGGCTCCCATCCCGAACAGTGCGGCGCCGAGGGCGGCGACCTGCACCTGCGAGATCGCCGCGAGCGCACCCGCGGGGACCATCCCGGTGCTGCGGAAGGCGACGCAGGCGAGGAAGCCGAGCACGAACAGCGGCACGATCGGCGGCCGCTTGCCGCCGGTCTGCGCACCGGCCATCCGCTTCCGCACGCTGACGGTGGCCACCACGGGGGCCAGCATGAGCACGCGGGTCAGCTTCACGACGACGGCGATGGCGACGACGCTCGCCCCACCCGCGCCGGCCGCGGCGACGACCTGGCCGACCTCCTGGATGCTGGCCCCGGCCCAGATGCCGAACTGCTGGTCGGTCAGGCCCAGCGGACCGGCCAACAGCGGCAGCAGGACCATCGCCAGCGTGCCGAACAGGGTGACCATCGCGATGCCGACGGTGACGTCCTCCTCGTCGGCGCCGGCGGTGTCCTCCATCGCCGCGATCGCCGAGGCGCCGCAGATGGCGAAGCCGGTGCCCAGGATCAGGCTGCGGGCCGCGCCCAGCCGGGCCCGGTTGCCCAGCCAGGTGGTGACCACCAGCGTGATCACCAGGGTGGCCGCGACCAGCGCGATGGTGCCGAGGCCGAGCGCGGCGATCGCGCCGAAGGAGACCGAGAAGCCCAGCAGCACGATCCCGACCCGCAGCAGCCGCTTGGTGATCCCGCCCAGCGCCTGCCGCGCCCCGGCGGGCAGCAGCCGGGTGTTGCCGGCCAGCATGCCCAGTGCGACCGCCCAGGTGAGCACACCGATCGCGGGCACGAACTGGTGGGCCAGCATGGCCCCGCCGAGCCCGAGACCGGCGGCGAGCAGCCCGGTACACACCTTCCGGCGGCGTGCCGCGACGGGGGTCGCGACAGGCTCGTCGATGTCGTTCTCACGCACGTCGTCGACAGGCAGGACGGCGGTCATCGGATGACCGACTGAGCGTCGACCTTGGCGAGGCTGCGCAGGTAGTACTTGCGGCCGATCAGCAGCGCGATGAGGGCGCCCACCGCCACGACGGGGACGATCTGCATGGCGCCGGCCAGGCCGAACCGGTCGGCCAGGATGCCGGTGATCAGCGACCCGGCGGCGAGTCCGAGCAGGTTGTTCGCCAGGGTGAGGGTGCCCAGCGCGGTGGCCCGGATGGACTCGTGGGTCAGGTTGGTGACCATCGCGCCGGCCGGACCGGCGGTGCCGGCGGCGAAGAAGACGCCGATCGCCAGCAGCAGCAGCTGCGCGCCGCCGTGCGGCAGGGAGAAGCCGACGCCGAGGAAGACCAGCGATGCCGTCGTGTAGACGATGGCGGTGGTCCACTTGCGGATGGCGACCGTCCGGGCCAGCCGGTCGGTGACGGCGCCGCAGACGATCATGCCGGTGCCCATGAGCAGGATCGCGATCGCCGCGATCCCGGCGGCCTTGTCCGGGGCCAGGCCGTAGGCGCGGCCCAGGTAGCTGGGCAGCCAGGCGAACAGCGAGCCGGCGATGAACAGCTGCAAGCCGCTGCCGACGTAGGCGGCGATGACCGACGGCGTGCTGAACAGCGTGCGCAGCTTGGCCCGGCCGCCGGGGGCCGTCACCGGCTGGCCGTCGGTGAGGGTGGCGACGCGGTGCGCCTCGAGCTTCTTGTCGCTGATCAGCGCCCGGTAGGCGACGACGAGGACCAGGCCGAGGATGGCCATCGCGGCGAACGACCAGCGCCAGCCGAACTGGACGGCGAGCGCGCCACCCAGGGCGACGCCGAGCACCGAGCCGAACGAGCCGCCGGCCAGGAAGGCGCCGGTCAGGGAGGCGCGGCGGTAGACCGGGAAGACGGCGAGCACGACGGCCAGGCCGACGCTGCCGTAGGCGGCCTCACCGACACCGATGAAGACCCGGGCCAGCATCAGCTGCTCGTAGTTGGCCGCGATCGCCGAGCCGGCCGTGGCCAGGCTCCAGATCGAGGCCATCAGCACGATGGACTTGACCCGGCCCCAGCGGTCACCCAGCAGCGACAGCGGAACGGCCAGCAGGCCGACGGTCAGCGCGACGACGCTCGTCAGCCCGCCGAGCTCGGTGTCGGTCAGCGCCCATTCCACCTTCAAGAACGGGAAGACGGCGGACAGCACCTGCCGCGACATGTAGTCCGACAACAGCAGCGCGAAGGTGAGAGCAAAAACGAGCCAGGGAAAGAATCTCCGGGCCCGGGGGGCCGCAGAGGCGGAGGGCCGGTCGACGATCGTGTCGCCGACCCTCTCGGTGATCGGTGCTGCCATGACGAAGCTCCAGTTCGACGAGTCGATGCGCGATCCCGACGCCGCCCAGGGGGCGGCTGATCGAGGGGTCGACGTCGAACCGGGTGCTCGTCATCGACATGGGCGTGGGGTGCGGGCGCTCAGCGGAGGAGGGCCCGCACCCCACGTCGGGCGGTCGGGTGGCCGTCGATCAGGCGGTGCTGATCAGGCGGTGTTGACCAAACGGTGTTGACCAAACGGTGTTGATCAGACGGTGTTGATCAGGCGTGGTGCAGGAAGCCCCGCTGGCCGGGCTGGCGGTTGGGCGGGTAGCCGAGCTTGGCCAGCGCCTCGTCGGCGCTGCCCCAGTACTCGCCGAGCTGATAGATCTCGCGCGCCTCCTTGCCGGTGGCCACCTCGCGGCCGAGCTCGCCGGCGATGCGCACCAACTGACGCACGGCATCGGCCGAGGTGCACTTCTCACCCAACCGGCCCCACAGGGTGTCCTCGTTGCCGCAGCGGGTGTGCAAACCCAGCGCCATCGCGATCGCGTTGACCGGCAGGACGTTGCGCATGATGCTCTCCAGCGTCAGCGACGCGCCGTCCGGCACCCGGCGGATGAACTCCAGCATCGTGTACGGATTCGGCCCGTCGAAACCGCCACCGATGGCCACCCAGGTCAGGTTCAGCGGACCGGTGTACACCCCGCGCCGGACCAGCCGCTCCACCGTCTCCAGCTGCGCGGAGTGGGCCAGCTG
>NZ_OBDO01000021.1:0-3568 GCF_900215145.1 Geodermatophilus sabuli
GAATGGTTGTCCGGCGGCGTCCTACTCTCCCACCCCGTCTCCGGGGCAGTACCATCGGCGCTGAGAGGCTTAGCTTCCGGGTTCGGAATGAGACCGGGCGTTTCCCTCTCGCCATGGCCGCCGTAACGCTGTGAACATGTCGAACTCGGCCGAAAACAACCGGTTCGTGCGTTCAGAACTACACAGTGGACGCGTGTGAAATGGTGCCTGTCATCTTCCACCGAACATCCGCTGCGGGCAGCGGCGGATTCGTGTGGGTGTGTGGTCAAGTCCTCGGCCTATTAGTACCGGTCAGCTCCACACCTTGCGGTGCTTCCACTTCCGGCCTATCAACCCGCTGGTCTGGGCGGGGGCCTTACCCGGTTGTTCCGGTGAGAGACCTCATCTTGAAGCGAGCTTCCCGCTTAGATGCTTTCAGCGGTTATCCCTGCCGAACGTAGCCAACCAGCAGTGCACCTGGCGGTACAACTGGCACACCAGAGGTTCGTCCGTCCCGGTCCTCTCGTACTAGGGACAGCTCTTCTCAAGTCTCTTACGCGCGCGGCGGATAGGGACCGAACTGTCTCACGACGTTCTAAACCCAGCTCGCGTACCGCTTTAATGGGCGAACAGCCCAACCCTTGGGACCTACTCCAGCCCCAGGATGCGACGAGCCGACATCGAGGTGCCAAACCATCCCGTCGATATGGACTCTTGGGGAAGATCAGCCTGTTATCCCCGGGGTACCTTTTATCCGTTGAGCGACACCGCTTCCACATGCCGGTGCCGGGTCACTAGTCCCAGCTTTCGCTCCTGCTCGACCCGTCGGTCTCACAGTCAAGCTCCCTTGTGCACTTGCACTCGACACCTGATTGCCAACCAGGCTGAGGGAACCTTTGGGCGCCTCCGTTACATTTTGGGAGGCAACCGCCCCAGTTAAACTACCCACCTGACACTGTTCCTGATCCGGATCACGGACCGAGGTTAGACATCCAATTCGACCAGAGTGGTATTTCAACGGCGACTCCACGAACACTGGCGTGCCCGCTTCACGGTCTCCCACCTATCCTACACAAGCCGAACCGAACACCAATATCAAGCTATAGTGAAGGTCCCGGGGTCTTTCCGTCCTGCCGCGCGTAACGAGCATCTTTACTCGTAGTGCAATTTCGCCGAGCCTGTGGTTGAGACAGCTGAGAAGTCGTTACGCCATTCGTGCAGGTCGGAACTTACCCGACAAGGAATTTCGCTACCTTAGGATGGTTATAGTTACCACCGCCGTTTACTGGCGCTTGAGTTCTGAGCTTCGCCCCGAAGAGCTAACCCGTCCCCTTAACGTTCCAGCACCGGGCAGGCGTCAGTCCGTATACATCGTCTTACGACTTCGCACGGACCTGTGTTTTTAGTAAACAGTCGCTTCTCACTGGTCTCTGCGGCCCCCTCCCGCTGCCCCGTGCAAGACGGTTCACGGACGAGGGCCCCCCTTCTCCCGAAGTTACGGGGGCATTTTGCCGAGTTCCTTAACCACAGTTCGCTCGATCGCCTCGGTATTCTCTACCTGACCACCTGAGTTGGTTTGGGGTACGGGCCGCTCGGAACTCGCTAGAGGCTTTTCTCGGCAGCATAGGATCATCCCATTCGCCTCACTCGGCTATGCGTCAGGCCTCACCCTGTATGTCCGACGGATTTACCTGCCGGACGGGCCACACCCTTGCACCGGTACTACCACTCACCGGTAGGACTACCTTCCTGCGTCACCCCATCGCTTGCCTACTACCAGTCCGGATCCCAGCCTCGGCCGGCTCGCTCCACAAGGGAACTCACCGGCGTCGGGTGGTTAGCATCGCTGGGTTCGGCATGGGCGCTCCTTCGCGGGTACGGGAATATCAACCCGTTGTCCATCGACTACGCCTGTCGGCCTCGCCTTAGGTCCCGACTCACCCTGGGCGGATTAGCCTGGCCCAGGAACCCTTGGTCTTCCGGCGGGGGAGGTTCTCACTCCCCTCTCGCTACTCATGCCTGCATTCTCACTCGCGTGGCGTCCACGGCTGGATTCCTCCGCCGCTTCACCCACCACGCGACGCTCCCCTACCCATCCACACACCTGGCCGGCCCTCCGAAGAGAACCGACGGGCTTTCGTGTGAATGCCACGGCTTCGGCGGTGTGCTTGAGCCCCGCTACATTGTCGGCGCGGAACCACTTGACCAGTGAGCTATTACGCACTCTTTCAAGGATGGCTGCTTCTAAGCCAACCTCCTGGTTGTCTCTGCGATCCCACATCCTTTTCCACTTAGCACACGCTTAGGGGCCTTAGCCGATGATCTGGGCTGTTTCCCTCTCGACTACGAACCTTATCGCCCGCAGTCTCACTGCCACGCTCTCACTTACCGGCATTCGGAGTTTGGTTGACGTCAGTAACCTTGTGGGGCCCATCGGCCATCCAGTGCTCTACCTCCGGCAAGAAACACGTGACGCTGCACCTAAATGCATTTCGGGGAGAACCAGCTATCACCGAGTTTGATTGGCCTTTCACCCCTACCCACAGCTCATCCCCCAGGTTTTCAACCCTGGTGGGTTCGGTCCTCCACGCGGTCTTACCCGCGCTTCAACCTGGCCATGGGTAGATCACTCGGCTTCGGGTCTAGAGCACGCGACTCAAAACGCCCTGTTCGGACTCGCTTTCGCTACGGCTACCCCACACGGGTTAACCTCGCCACGTACCGCTAACTCGCAGGCTCATTCTTCAAAAGGCACGCAATCACCCCCGCCCCGAAGGAACGGCAGGCTCTCACGGCTTGTAGGCACACGGTTTCAGGTACTATTTCACTCCCCTCCCGGGGTACTTTTCACCTTTCCCTCACGGTACTAGTCCGCTATCGGTCACCAGGGAGTATTCAGGCTTAGCGGGTGGTCCCGCCGGATTCACACCGAATTTCACGGGCTCGGTGCTACTTGGGAACACGTTCGGGAGGAACCGGATTTTCGTGTACGGGGCTCTCACCCTCTACGGCGACCCCTTCCAGAGGCCTTCCACTAACCACGGTCCTTTATCACTCCCCGCCACCTCGGCAGAGATGGCAGAACGGTCCCACGACCCCGACCACACAACGCCTGCCGGCTATCACATGCGATCGGTTTAGCCTTCTCCGCTTTCGCTCGCCACTACTCACGGAATCACGGTTGTTTTCTCTTCCTGTGGGTACTGAGATGTTTCACTTCCCCACGTTCCCTCCACACGCCCTATGTGTTCAGGCGCGGGTCACACCACATGACTGGTGCGGGGTTCCCCCATTCGGACATCCTCGGATCAACGCTCGGTTGGCAGCTCCCCGAGGCTTATCGCAGCCTCCTACGTCCTTCATCGGCTCCTGGTGCCCAGGCATCCACCGTGTGCCCTTAACAACTTGGCCACACAAAACCCCCACGCCGACCATCTCCTCCCGAGGAAGGAAACGCCCGCGCCGGGGACCTACAAGAAACTCCGCTACATCAGAGAAGATTCGATTTGAAGATGCTCGCGTCCACTGTGCAGTTCTCAACGTACGACCGGCCATCCGCCCACTCCGCACCCGCCGGACCCCCACCACA